>NC_021149.1:1912500-5366370 GCF_000380335.1 Azotobacter vinelandii CA | reverse complement strand
GCCGCGGCCGACGAGATCGGAAACGACCTCCGCATCTGCCAAGGTGGCCTGTTGATAAAAATGCACGAGCTCCGTGTACAAGCTGACGGAAGGATCAGTGGATAAATCACTTGTGAATAAATCATCCTTTCATACCCAGCTTATCCGCCAGCTCCGCACAGGCGAGCCACTTCCGATTGACAGGCTTGTCCTTCCCCGAAATATGGATGCCACTTGGCTCCACATGAGTTTTCCACAGGCATGTCGTCGACTAATCAATACAAGAAAAACCATCTTTTCAAAAATTCTTCATTTCGATTTATCTGTGGATGTTTTTTCCACAGCACTCGGACCCAGCCGAAAGCCGGACAAGGATCCTCCTGCGCTCCCGACACTCCTCTCGGCCATGCGGCTGGTTGGAAATTGACCTGTCCGACGGCTTTCTCTAGAATCGCCGGTCTCTTTAAAACGGGGGCCACTTCCGGCCCGTTAGTGACCACCAGGTAGAGCATCATGAAACGCACCTTCCAACCCAGCACCCTCAAGCGCGCTCGTACCCACGGTTTCCGCGCCCGCATGGCCACCAAGAACGGCCGCCAAGTCCTGTCGCGTCGTCGCGCCAAGGGCCGCAAGCGCCTGACCGTCTGATTCAGCCGGAACGGATGGTGAGTCGAGACTTCGGTCGGGAAAAGCGCCTGCTGATCCCCCGCCAGTTCAAGGCCGTCTTCGACTCCCCGACCGCCAAGGTTCCGGGCAAGCACGTCCTGCTCCTCGCGCGTCCCAATGCTCTGGACCATCCCCGCCTGGGGCTGGTGATCGGCAAGAAGAGCGTCAAGCTCTCCGTCGGGCGCAACCGACTGAAACGCCTGATACGCGAATCCTTCCGCCTGAACCAGGACAGCCTGGCCGGCTGGGATATCGTAGTGGTCGCACGCAAGGGTCTCGGAGAGCTGGAAAACACCGAAGTGACACAACAGTTCGGCAAGCTCTGGAAACGACTCGCCCGCAGCCGGCCGCAGACCGCTGTCGAGGCGGCTGGAAGCTCCCATGCGTAAACTGGCCCTCGCCGCGATCCAGTTCTACCGCTATGCGATCAGCCCGCTGATGGCCAACCATTGCCGTTTCCATCCCAGTTGTTCCTGCTATGCGCACGAAGCCATCTCCACCCATGGCCTGCTGCGAGGCGGCTGGCTGAGCCTGCGTCGTCTCGGGCGTTGCCATCCCTGGAATCCGGGTGGCTACGACCCCGTTCCCCCGATCAAAACCTCCCGATCCTCTTCGATGGCCGAGTAATCATGGATATCAAACGCTCGATCCTGCTCGTCGCCCTGGCAGTCGTGTCCTATCTGCTGGTTTTGCAGTGGAACCAGGATTATGGCCAGGCAGCATTACCGCCCCAGAACGCCGTCGCTCAAAGCGCTTCGCCGGCTCTTCCGGAGACCGTACCCGGCGACTCCTCGACCAGTGCGGACGTTCCCACCGCCGGCAGCGGGAACCAGGTGCCAGATAGCGCGGCGAGCACCGCCGGCAGCGATCTGATCCAGGTCCGCACCGATGTACTGGAAGTGGCCATCGACCCGCGTGGCGGCGACATCGTGCAGCTCAAGCTGCCCAAGTTCCCGCGTCGCCAGGATCATCCGGAGATTCCCTTCCAACTGTTCGACAACGGCAGCGAGCGCCTGTATCTGGCGCAGAGCGGCCTGACCGGCACCAATGGTCCGGATGCACGCGCCGACGGGCGCCCGCTGTACGTCAGCGAGCAGCGCAGCTACCAACTGGCCGACGGGCAGGACAGCCTGGTGGTCGACCTGAAGTTCAGCGACGGCGGCGTCGATTATGTCAAGCGCTTCACCTTCAAGCGCGGCGCCTACGACCTCGAAGTTCGCCACCAGATCGCCAACCACAGCGAGCAGCCCTGGAGCGGCAACCTGTTCGCCCAGCTCAAGCGCGACGCCAGCGCCGACCCGTCCTCGACCACCGCGACCGGCACCGCCACCTACCTGGGAGCCGCGCTGTGGACCAGCGAAGAGCCGTACAGGAAGGTGTCCATGGGCGACATGGACGACAAGAACCTGCGCGAAACCGTGCAGGGTGGCTGGGTCGCCTGGCTGCAGCACTATTTCGTGACCGCCTGGGTACCGAACAAGGACGACACCAACCTGGTCGCCACCCGCAAGGATAGCCAGGGCAACTACATCATCGGCTTCACCGGCTCGACGCTGAACATTCCGGCTGGCGCCACTGGCGAAACCGTCACCCGTCTGTATGCGGGTCCCAAGGACCAGAATCAGCTGGAAGCCCTCTCGCCCGGCCTGGAGCTGACCGTCGACTACGGCTTCCTGTGGTTCATCGCCCAGCCGATCTTCTGGCTGCTGGAACTCATCCATGCGCTGCTGGGCAACTGGGGCTGGTCGATCATCGTGCTGACCGTCATCATCAAGCTGGCCTTCTTCCCGCTCTCGGCGGCCAGCTACCGCTCGATGGGCCGCATGCGCGCGGTCGCGCCCAAGCTGCAGGCGCTGAAGGAGCAGCACGGCGAGGACCGCCAGAAGCTGTCCCAGGCGATGATGGAGCTGTACAAGAAAGAGAAGATCAACCCGCTCGGCGGCTGTCTGCCGATCCTGGTGCAGATGCCGGTGTTCCTCGCCCTCTACTGGGTGCTGCTGGAAAGCGTGGAAATGCGCCAGGCGCCCTGGCTGGGCTGGATCACCGACCTGTCGGTCAAGGATCCGTACTTCATCCTGCCGATCATCATGGGCGCGACCATGTTCTTCCAGCAGACGCTCAACCCGACGCCGCCGGACCCCATGCAGGCCAGGGTGATGAAGCTGATGCCGATCATCTTCACCTTCTTCTTCCTCTGGTTCCCGGCCGGTCTGGTGCTGTACTGGGTGGTCAACAACGTCCTCTCCATCGGCCAGCAGTGGTACATTACCCGGCAGATCGAGAAGGCCGCGCAGCTGGCCTGATCCCCGCCACCGCCTGAAACCCGGACGCCCCTTCAGTGGGGCGTCTTGCTATCCGGAGTCCGCCCCATGCACAGCGCACGCGAAACCATCGCCGCCATCGCCACCGCCCAGGGGCGCGGCGGGGTCGGCATCGTGCGGGTCTCGGGTCCCCTGGCCGGGACGATCGCCACGGGCATCTGCGCGCGTCCGTTACGGCCGCGGCACGCCCACTACGGTGCCTTCCGCGACGGCACGGGCCAGGTCCTCGACGAAGGCATCGCATTGTTCTTCCCCGGCCCCCATTCCTTCACCGGCGAGGACGTGCTCGAACTGCAGGGGCATGGCGGCCCGCTGGTGCTCGATCTGCTGCTGCGCCGCTGCCTGGAACTGGGCGCGCGGATGGCCCGGCCAGGCGAATTCAGCGAGCAGGCCTTCCTCAACGACAAGCTGGACCTAGCCCAGGCCGAGGCGATCGCCGATCTGATCGAGGCCAGTTCGGCACAGGCGGCGCGCAATGCCCTGCGCTCGCTGCAGGGCGAGTTTTCCCGGCGCGTGAATGCGCTCGGCGAGCGGCTGATCGAGCTGCGCCTCTACGTCGAGGCCGCCATCGACTTTCCCGAGGAGGAAATCGACTTCCTCGCCGACGGTCGCGTGCTCGAACTGCTCGACGGTCTGCGCGCCGACTTGTCCACAGTGCTGCGCGAAGCGGGGCAGGGCGCGCTCCTGCGCGACGGCATGACGGTGGTCATCGCCGGCCGGCCGAACGCCGGCAAGTCCAGCCTGCTCAACGCCCTGGCCGGACGCGAGTCAGCGATCGTCACCGACATCGCCGGCACCACCCGGGATCTGTTGCGCGAACATATCCACATCGACGGCATGCCGCTGCATATCGTGGATACCGCCGGCCTGCGCGATACCGAGGATCGGGTCGAACGGATCGGCGTCGAACGCGCGCTCCAGGCCATCCGCGAAGCCGACCGGGTGCTGCTGGTGATCGACGCCAGCGCCCCGGAAGCGGCCGATCCCTTCGCCCTATGGCCGGAATTCCTCGACCTGCCTCCCGAACCGGGCAAGGTCACCCTGATCCGCAACAAGATCGACCTGACTGGCGAGCCGATCGTCCACGAACAGGGCAGCGACGGCCACGTCGTCATCGGCCTGTCGGCCCGCACCGGCGAAGGCCTGGATCTGCTGCGCAAGCACCTGAAAGCCTGCATGGGTTTCGAACAGACCATCGAGAGCAGCTTCAGCGCCCGCTGTCGCCACCTGGAAGCCCTGCGCCGGGCCGCCAACAGCCTCGAGCACGGACATGCCCAACTCATCGGCTGCGGGGCCGGCGAACTGCTCGCCGAAGACCTGCGCCAGGCCCAGCAGCATCTGGGGGAGATCACCGGGGCCTTCACTTCGGACGATCTGCTAGGGCGGATCTTTTCGAGTTTTTGCATCGGGAAGTGATTCAATGTCCAAGGACATCCAATGACGTCTTCAGGGTGACTTTAAGTTATTGTCAATAAAGGATTTTTTGTCCACTGACGAGTTCGGTGATACAGTCGAAGCCACTCACTGATATGTCCAAGTTTGCTCCCAAGTAGCGGGATTTTTGCTCTCCATCCCTCTACTTGGACATACGGAGGATGAGATGGCACTGACCGATACCGCGCTCAAGCCCAAGGACAAGACCTATACGGTTACCGATGACAGGGGGCTGTATGTGGAGGTCTTCCCGACCGGGGGCGTCGTCTGGCGCTACCGCTACCGGCTGAATGGCAAGTACGAGAAGCTCACGCTGGGCAAGTACCCGGCGCTGACGCTGAAGAACGCGCGCCTGAAGCGGGACGAGGCGGCCCACCAAGTGGCGATGGGGGAGTCGCCAGCAAAGAAGAAACAACAGGAGAAAGTGGCAGGCGCAGAAGACGCCACCGTGGCCGACTTCGCCGAACGCTTCTTCAAGGACATCCAGTCACGCGACCGCAAGAACGTGACCATGCCCCGTCGCTACCTGGAAAAAGACATCCTGCCGCACATCGGCAGCAAACCAGTTCGGGATATCACCGCGGAAGACGTGCGCACCGTCATCTGGCGCAAGAAAGAGCAAGGCTTCGATGCCGCCGCCGGCCAGGTGCGCGGCCTGCTCAAGCGCATGTTCGACTACGCGCTGACCTGCGGCCTGATCCAGGCCAACCCGGTCATGGCCCTGCCAATGCGGCACGTCTACCGCGCCGCTGCCCGCGACCGCGCGCTGACGCCGGACGAGATCCGGCAGTTCCTGCGCGCCATGCAGACCTCCAACATCCGCCGCCAGTCCAAGATCGCCTTTTCAGTTGATCCTGATGACCCTGGTGCGCAAGTCGGAGCTGATGCTGGCCCAGTGGAAGGATGTGCATGTGGAGGAAGGCGAATGGCACATCCCGGTCGAGAACTCCAAGACCGGCAAGCCCCATATCGTCTATCTATCCACCCAGGCGCAAACGTTGTTCAAGGAACTCCAGCCGCTGGCCAGCAGCAGCGTCTGGGTGCTGCCCGGTCGCGGCACCCTGGCCAAGCCCTTCGCCAACAATGCGCTGAACCAGGCACTGAAGGTGTCATTGCAGGGGCAGGAGATCCCCGCCTTCACCATCCATGACCTGCGGCGCACCGCATCGACGCTGCTGCACGAACAGGGCTGGTCTTCGGACGTGGTGGAGAAGGCACTGAACCACACCATCGGCGGCGTGCGCGGCGTCTACAACCGGGCCGAGTACGCCGAGCAGCAGCGGGAGATGCTGCAGGCGTGGTCGGACTACATCGACGGATTGGCGCCGTCGGCAAATCTGGTGGTGTAAGTCCGTCCGAGGCGCTGGTGGCCTTTTCCCTTTTTGGGTAGGGCCGTTGCCCCTTGATTACCATTCCCTTGTCTCTGCCTTTTCCTTTGTGGCAGGCATTTGTGATCGACGATGATTATCAGGCACTGATACAATCGTAAATCAACGTGTCATTGGATTCGCGATCATGAAGCGCTGCATTGTAGGTATCCGACAGCCAGAAGGTTCGCCGCCGCAGGGAAGCGAAACTCCCAGCATTTGGTTTCCGTCTCTGGCATCACTGGCAGCGGTGCTGTCGGACGACAACCGCCGTCTGCTGCGCTTGATTCATGACAAACAACCCAAGTCCCTGACCGAACTGGCCGAACTCAGTGGCCGTAAGGTGCCGAACCTGTCGCGCACCCTGAAGATGATGGCCGATTACGGTTTGGTGTCGCTGCAGCGCAATGTTCGGGATGTTCAGCCGACAGCGCTGGCGACTGAGTTTCTGGTGGTGCTGGATTGATGGCTACGAATAAGAGAGGGAATGCAATGGCACGGATGTGGATGGTGCGAGGCGAAGGCGGAAGCTTGTATGACGCCTTTCGAGAACGCGGCGTAGCTGCCGTGGGCTGGAATCAATTGGCAGCCCATGCCAAACCCGGTGTCGGACGCAAGCAGCTAATCGCCCTGTACCAGTCTGCCGAGCCACAGGCAAAGCAAGGCACAGTGGTATCGGGTGCATCCCAGGTCTGGCGTTTCGTTAACGACATCCAGGATGGCGACTGGGTCATCACCTATTCGCCAGCCAATCGCCTGTACTCGATCGGCAAGGTCACGGGAACAGCCGAACACCACCCTGAGTGGGCCGAACAAGGCATGCCACTGGCGCGCAAGGTGCAGTGGCAAACGCAGGAATTGCCACGCGACAGCTTGGGCACCAGCACAAAGAACAGCCTAGGTTCGACCCTGACCCTGTTCGAGGTGCCGTCCAGCGCGGCAGCCGAAGTGCTGGCGGCGCTGAAGGGTAAACCAGCTCCAGCCGTGGAAGATGAAGCCGAGGAAGTCATCGCCGATCCACTGGCTGACATCGAGTCCCAGGCGCTGGAACGCATCAAGGATCGGGTCAATGAACTCGACTGGGACGACATGCAGCAACTGGTCGCCGGCATCCTGCGCGCCATGAGCTACAAGACCCAAGTTTCACCACCTGGCTCAGACCGGGGCAAGGACATCGTCGCATCGCCCGACGGCTTTGGCTTCGAACACCCGCGCATCGTCGTGGAGGTCAAGCACCGCAAAGGGCAGATGGGCAGTCAGGAAATCCGCAGCTTCCTCGGCGGCCGTCACAAGGATGATCGCGGGCTGTATGTCAGTACTGGCGGCTTCACCAAGGATGCCCAGTACGAAGCAGATCGAGCATCCATCCCGCTAGCCATGTGGACGCTGGATCATGTGGTGCGCGCGCTGATCGAGCACTACGACGCCACTGATGCCGAAACCAAACGAATCGTGCCGCTCAAGCGGCTGTACTGGCCTGCCTGATGCCCGCGGAGACATTCACTTGGAACATTTCCTGACCCCTCATCAAAGTCAGTATTTTGCCTGGCAACTGACCCGACAGGCAGCCAGTGACAGCGTGGAATCTCTAGCCAGCGCGCTGGTGGACTCCCAGGTGGATTTGAATCCGCACCAGGTCGAAGCCGCACTCTTTGCCTGTCGCAACCCGCTATCGCGTGGCGTGATCCTGGCAGACGAAGTGGGGCTGGGCAAAACCATCGAAGCCGGGCTGGTCATTTCCCAGCATTGGGCGGAGCGGCGTCGCGAGATGCTCATCATTGTGCCGGCCAACCTGCGCAAGCAATGGCACCAGGAACTGCAGGACAAGTTCAATCTTCAGGGGTTGATCCTCGAAGCAAAAAACTACAACGCCATGCGCAAGGAAGGCGTCACGCAGCCCTTCCTGCATGCACACGGGCCGGTCATCTGTTCCTACCAGTTCGCCAAGGCCAAGGCCGATGACCTCAGGCGCATTCATTGGGATCTGGTGGTCATGGATGAAGCCCACCGTCTGCGCAATGTCTACAAGAACGGCAGCGTCATTGCCCGGACGATCCGCGATGCGCTGGAGCACGTCGATGCCAAAGTCATGCTGACGGCAACACCGCTGCAAAACACCCTGCTGGAGCTTTACGGCTTGGTGAGCATGATCGACGAGCGTGTGTTTGGCGATCTCGACAGCTTTCGGACCCAATTCTCTGGCGTCAGAACCGAACAGTCCAACCGGGCACTGCGAGAGCGTTTGGCACCACTTTGCAAACGCACGCTGCATCGGCAAGTTCAGCAATACGTGCCGTATACCGCACGTATCGCAATCGTCGAAGAATTCACCCCAAGCCAGGAAGAGCAGCAACTTTCCGCATTGGTGGCCGATTACCTGCGTCGCCCGAATCTCAAGGCACTGCCTGAAGGCCAGCGTCAACTGATCTCGTTGGTGCTATGGAAGCTACTGGCCTCGTCCAGCCACGCCATTGCCGGGGCGCTGGAGACTATGGCCAATCGCCTTCAAGGACAACTGGATGAGTTGCCTGATGTCCCTGACCTGACAGAGTCGCTGGATGACGATTACGAGGGTCTGGACGAGACCGCTGACGAGTGGAATGACAGCGTCACCAGCGATTCCGATGCCAGCGCCAACGAACGAGCAGCTATTGCCGACGAAGCGGCCGAGCTCCGACGCTTCAAGGAATTGGCTACGGGCATTCGACAGAACGCCAAAGGGCAGGCGCTGCTGACAGCGTTGGACAAGGCTTTTGCCGAACTGGAGCGTTTAGGTGCGGGCAAGAAAGCCATTATCTTCACCGAGTCCAAGCGCACCCAGAATTACCTGCTTTCCCTGTTGGCTGAAACACCCTACGGCGACGGCATCGTGCTGTTCAACGGCACCAACAGCGATGCCAGAGCGCAGGCCATCTACAAAGACTGGCTGCAACGCCATGAAGGCAGCGATCGCATTACCGGCTCCAAAACCGCTGACACCCGCGCCGCGTTGGTTGAGCACTTCAAGGAGCGCGGCACCATCATGATCGCGACGGAGGCAGGCGCGGAAGGCATCAACCTCCAGTTCTGCTCTCTGGTTATCAATTACGATCTGCCGTGGAATCCCCAACGGATTGAGCAGCGCATCGGTCGCTGCCACCGTTACGGGCAAAAGCACGATGTGGTGGTGGTCAACTTCGTGGACCGCAGCAATGAGGCAGATGCCCGTGTCTATCAGTTGCTATCGCAGAAGTTCAAGCTGTTCGAAGGCGTATTCGGCGCCAGTGACGAAGTGCTGGGAGCCATCGGCTCCGGTGTGGATTTCGAGCGGCGGATCGCCGCCATCTACCAAAACTGCCGCGAACCCGAAGAAATTCGCAGCCGTTTCGAAGACCTCCAGCGCGAACTTGCCAGCGAGATCGACGAAGCGATGCTCAGAACACGGCAGCTTCTGCTGGAGAATTTCGACGAGGAAGTGCAGGAGAAACTGCGCATCCGCAGCCAGGACAGCCAGGCAGTGCTGAACAAGTACGAGCGCCTGCTGATGGACTTGAGCCGCACGGAGTTGCGGGATCATGCCCGCTTCGATACTGCCGAAGAGGTCAATGGTTTTGTCCTGCACAGCCTGCCCGATGGATTAGGTCTCGCCATTGGCAGCCGAGAACAGACAGTGATGGCGGGGCGCTATGAACTGCCCAGACGCAGCGGCGATGCGCATCTTTACCGGATGGGTCATCCCTTGGCGGAATGGGCGATTGAGCGCGCCAAGACGCGAGACCTACAAGCCCCCACACGATTGGCGTTCGACTATGCCGCCTACGGCAAAAGGCTCGTCAGCCTTGAAAAATGGCGCGGGCAGAGCGGCTGGTTGAGCGTGACCCTGCTGACAGTCGAAACCCTGAACGATCAGGAGCAGCACCTGGTTGTTTCCGCCTGCACCCAGATGGGGGAAGCGCTGCCAGAGGACGATCCAGAAAAATTACTGCGCCTGCCTGCGCAAGTCGAAGGCGATGCGCACCTGCAAGCGTGCGCTGAACTCGTCGCCGACGTCGAAAGCCGCAAAAACGTGCTGCTGCGTGAGATCAATCAACGCAACCTGGGCTACTTCGAGCAGGAGGTGCAGAAGCTCGATGCTTGGGCCGATGACCTGAAGCTCGGGCTGGAGCAGGAAATCAAGGCTATCGACGGCGAGATCAAGGAGGTGCGCCGCACTGCCGCCGCATCACCCACATTGGAAGAAAAGCTGGCACATCAGAAGCGCCAGCGAGAACTGGAAGCCAAGCGCAGCAAACTACGCAGGGAACTGTTCGCTAGGCAGGATGACATCGAGATGCAGCGCAATGCTTTGATCGAACAGCTTGAAGAGCAACTGGAACAGCGAGTTCAGGAACAGGTGCTGTTCAACGTGGAGTGGATATTGCGATGAGTGATCCCTCTTTGCGGCTACGCCCACTGGTTTCTCTGCTGCTGTTCTTGAGCGCATATTCACCGCTAATGCTCATCCTGGCAATCAAGGATATCGACCTTTCCAACCCATGGTTTTTCAGTACGCCTATCCACAGTGGCATCCTGCTTCTAACGGCGATTGGCAGCAGTGTGATCACACTCCGGGCCGTGAAAGAAATCGATGGCGGGCTGCCGGTTGTCATCACCAAGGCAGCCAACAAGTCCGGCGATATGTTTGGGTATACGATTCCCTACATGTTGTCCTTCATGCGCATTGATCTGGGAGATTGGCAGACACTTCTTAGTCTCGTGGTTTTCCTGAGCATTTTGTTCATCATGGCCTACCGGACGCAGACGGTGTTCATCAATCCTATCCTTGCAATAGCTGGCTATATGTTGATCGACTGCACATTTAAGCGTGGCGACAAAGAAACCCAGGCCATGGTGATCACTCGGGTGCCGATCAGCATAGGGGACTCATGTCAATTGGAACGTCTTTCACACTATCTTTACATCGCAGCACAACCGGAGCCTAAGCAGTCAGGGAGACAAGATGAGCACTAATAAAGCCAAAAAACAGCTAAAAGAGATCAAGTCTTTCGACTTCAGCAAGTGGCCGGTAACCTTTTGGTTGGTCAAAAGAAAGGTCATTCAGAAAGACGCAAATTACAGCGTACTTCGGGTCAATATCGACGCAAAACTGCAACGGCGCTTCCGTGGATATTTGAAGACACAGATGCAGAACAAGGAATTTCACGTCTCTGCATACGACTTCAACAATGCTGACGGTGATGACGCGCTGTTCACTATCGCGACAGATATTACCGACTTTGTGAAGGTCACGGAGGCGATCGACGATGGCTTCAATAACCAACACGCCAAGAACTACGAGGAACTGCTCAATTCTTGGGCGTACATCGCTCTGTTTGAGAAGGATGGAAAGCGACTCTTCGCTTGGCGGAAAATCAATGCTGATACGCAACCAAAGAAAGTAAAGTCGAAGAATGCTACGTTCTTCCAGGATCACAAACTGGTAGATCTCGAAGACAAAGAAATTTTCCTGATTGATCCCCGGTACGATTTCTTTGTCTATGAGGGCACTACCTTCATTGCCAACAAGCGGCAATTCGAAAGCTCCATGAACTTCCGAGAAGGCATGAAGGCCAACGGTGCTGAAGTACTGGCTGAATTTGAAAAGCTGAAGATATTTGACGATGTGAACATTATCAAGGAGTTCGTAGGCACGAATCTTCATCACCTCAGAAAGCTCTCATCCATTCGCAAGTCGGGGTACTACAAGCAACCCGACTATATGCAGAAGCTGATCAAGGTCAATACCAGCGAAAAGTGGGAACTCAAGATCGTCAAGGGCAAGATCGTTGTCGAGGAGAAAACCGTCGAGCTGCTGCTCAAGCTTTTGAACAATGACAGGCTGCGATCCCCCATCAATAACGAGTTGTTTGATTCTGCCGCGAAGGCACCGGTAGCCACAGGAGGCACTGCGTGACGCCCCATCATCTGTACAGGCTTCTAGCATGCGTCTTGTTTTCTGCGTAGAAAGCTGAATTATGCTGGCCAATATCAAGGGATTAGTAGATCGCCTGGAGCTATCCCAAGCCAAAGCGATGATGCCTCTGTTCGAGGCAATATCGAATTCCATTGACGCAATCGAAGAGCATGGAGACGGTTTCAGAAATCATTCGATTCGCATCCGGTTGCTAACGTCCAATGATCTTGCCCATCAAGCTGGGGATGGAACTTTGGTTGTGGACGGTTTCGATGTGGTTGATGATGGTGTTGGCTTCAACGATAAGAACTTGGCTTCATTTCAAGAGGCGCACACGCTTTCAAAGGTCAAGGTCGGCGGCCGAGGTGTAGGACGCTTCACTTTCCTTAAGGTTTTTTCGGCCGTACACATCCGTAGTGTCTTCAAATACGAAGACAAGACTTTACTTCGTGAATTCGACTTCAGCATCCAAGATGAACTGAAAGGTGCAGACACCACGTCTGAAGTCAAAGAGGCATGCGGCACACATACCTCTTTGCGGCGTATTAATGACAAGTTTCGAGTTGGTTGGCCTACTCGGCCCGAAATCATCGCTGAACGCATCATTGCGCATTTTTTGATCAGGTTTGCGGCTCGCTCCTGCCCGCCTATTACACTGGAATCGCCTAGTCATATGCCGATTGATTTGCACAAACTATTCCAGTCCACAGTATTGGCTCACATTGAAGAACAATTTTTCGATGTATCCGGCCATACATTTGCCCTGCAAGCCTATCGCCATCGTGATGGTCGTTCGCGCCACGAACTGAACCTATGCGCGAACGGGCGAGAAGTCACCACAACCAAACTGCGAGACCTGCTGCCGGAGCTTCCCGAGAAGTTTCTGGATGACGAACAATCGCCTTACACCCTCATCGTGCTTGTTACGGGAGAGTATCTAGACGCCCACGCTAACCAAGAGCGGACACGCATCGCCTTCCAAAGCGATGACGAACCCGAGTTAGAGCAGACGCTTGTTTCTCGTCGCGCTCTGAACCAGGGTATTGTCGGCGCATTGCGTCCCCTTCTTACAAATGACTTAAAGTCAACTAACGAGGAAAAGCGCGCTCAGATCGAGAAGTTTGTCGAGCAGGCACCCGAATACAGAGCACTCACTCATCCCCGCTACAGGGAGCTCCTCGAACAACGTATTCAGCCAGGTTTGTCCGCTGAAAAGCTGGATGAAGAAATGTTGCATGTCAAACGTGAAGTCGAGGACGGTGTGCGCAAGGACTTGCGTCATGCGGCTACCTACTTTGAAAATGAATCGTTCGAACAATATGCGGAGCGATTTCAAACGCTTGCCGAGCAGGCTAATGAGCTGGGAAAGGCGGAGCTTTCAAAGTACGTTACGCATCGTCGGACGATTCTTGATTTGGTATCGCTGAGCCTGAAAAAGCGGCGTTCTGATAATAAATACCCGTTGGAGAAGGTATTGCACAAGATGCTCTTTCCGATGGGCGTCACTTCCAAAGACATATTCTTTGAGCAGCAAAACCTTTGGATAATTGACGAACGGCTTTGCTACCACACGCTGCTCACATCAGACAAAAAATTAAAGTCTATCGAAGGTCTGGAAGATACTTCCAATAAGGAACCAGACATCTGTGCCTTTTTCTACGATACCCCCATCGGTATTCGGGAAGAAGATGACTCTACCGGTGCGATTGTCGTCATTGAGTTTAAACGCCCAGGCCGTGATGACTATCAAGCAGACCCCGCCCAACAGATTATCAAGCGCTTTGTCGAGATTCAGGAGAGCAAGCTGGACGATGTAGATGGCAGACCTATCAATGCGCGCGGTATTCGATTTTTTGGATATCTGATTGCAGATTTAACACCCTCTCTCAAAAGAGAAATGCGGATGAACTACCACGAATCCATTGATGGTGAGGGCTATTTCAAGACCCTCACAGGCGGCAATGGCTATATCGAAATAATTTCCTATGACAAGCTTATTAAAGATGCCGCACGCAGGAATCGTGTGCTTTTTGAGAAGCTTGGTCTGCACAAGAATTGAGGCGGCGTGACCATGAGTAAACAAAAACTCGAACTCACATGGGTTGGAAAGGATAAGCGGCCCAAGCTAGAGCCGCGCATCCTACTTGAAGATCCCGAAAAATCTTACCATGCCAAGCAGCGTGTTTCAGAGAACGACTTCTTTGATAATCAGCTGATTTTCGGAGATAACCTGCTGGCGTTGAAGGCGCTGGAGCAGGAGTTTTCTGGAAAGGTAAAGTGCGTTTTTATTGACCCGCCTTACAACACTGGGAGTGCCTTCACGCATTATGACGACGGGTTGGAGCACTCCATCTGGCTGGGACTAATGCGGGATCGACTGGAGATCATCAAGCGGCTATTGTCGGACGATGGTTCATTATGGATCACCATTGACGATAATGAATGTCATTATCTCAAGGTGCTATGCGACGAAGTATTTGGAAGAAATAACTTTGTTAGTAATTTGATTTGGGAGAAAGCGGATTCACCTAGGAATTCTGCCCGTCAATTTTCGACCGATCATGACCATATTTTAATTTTTTCCAAGAACCCTGATTGGATTCCTAAAAAACTTCAACGCACGGAACAAGCCAACTCCATATATTCGAACCCAGATAACGATCCACGTGGCCCTTGGCTTCCCGGCGACCCCTACGCAAACAAGCCGTACTCCAAAGGCCAATACACAGTTACTGGGCCTACAGGGAGGGATTTCTCACCACCTCCTGGAAGATATTGGCGTATTTCAGAGGAAAAACTTCAAGAGTTAAACACCGATGGCAGAATTTGGTGGGGGCCAAATGGATCTGCTCGACCAAGCATTAAACGATATCTTTCTGAGGTAGGGGATCTTGTCCCAAGAACCTTATGGTCCAAAGAGGATGTTGGAAGCAACCGTACATCCAAGAATGAAATGCGGCTCCTTTTTCCAGGAGATAGCTCCTTCGATACGCCCAAACCTGAGCGCCTCATAGAGCGAGTATTGAATATTGCCACCAGTCCCGGCGACCTAGTCCTTGACTCATTCGCCGGTTCCGGCACCACCGGCGCAGTTGCCCACAAAATGGGCCGCCGCTGGATCATGGTCGAACTCGGCGAGCACTGCCATACCCACATTATTCCACGTCTGAAAAAGGTCATCGACGGCGAAGACCCGGGCGGCATCACCAAGGCAGTGGACTGGCAAGGTGGCGGTGGCTTCCGCTACTACCGTCTCGCCCCTAGCCTGATCGTGGAGGATCGCTGGGGCAATCCGGTCATCAACCCGGAATATAACGCCGCTCAATTGGCCGAGGCATTGTGCAAGTTGGAAGGTTTTGCCTATGCGCCATCGGAAACCCGCTGGTGGCAGCAGGGACATTCCAGTGAACGGGACTTTCTCTACATCACCACGAAAAACCTGTCTGCCGCCCAGTTGCAGGCTTTGTCGGATGAAGTGGGCACCGAACAAAGCCTGCTGGTGTGCTGCTCGGCCTTCCACGGTATCAGCGCAGCAGCGGCCGCTGCGCGCTGGCCGAACCTGACGTTGAAAAAGATTCCGAAGATGGTACTGGCCCGTTGCGAATGGGGCCATGACGACTACAGCCTGAATGTGGCGAACCTGCCGCTGGCCGAGTCGTCGCCGCCAGCACCTGCTGCGAAGGCAGCCAAGTCCGGCAGAAAGTCCAGCGATAGTCGGACGACGGACATGTTTGGCGATGGAGGGGACGCCTGATGACGAAGAAGAAACAGGCAGGTCCCCTCGCTCGTTCCTCGGCTGCGGAGTATCTAACTTACATCGCTGCCACAGGCGACCAACCGCAGTCCGTGGAAATGCGCTATGAAGATGAAAACATCTGGCTGACGCAGAAGATGATGGCAGCGCTTTACGATGTCACTGTGCCTGCCATCAATCAGCATCTGAAGCGCGTGTTCGATGATGGTGAGTTGCTGCCGGAGGCAGTTATTAAGGATTACTTAATAACTGCTAGCGATGGAAAGAACTACCGCGCCAAGCATTACAACCTCCAGGCCATCATCGCTGTTGGCTTCAAGATCAACAACGAGCGTGCTGTGCAGTTCCGCAAGTGGGCGGGGCAAATCGTCAAGGACTACACCATCCAGGGCTGGGCCATGGACGTGGATCGCCTGAAGAAAGGGCATATGTTCACGGATGAGTATTTCGATCGTCAGTTGGAATACATCCGTGAAATTCGCCTGTCGGAACGCAAGTTCTACCAGAAGATCACGGATCTGTACGCGACTGCCTTCGATTACGATAGGGATGCACAGACCACGCGGGCATTTTTCGCGCTGGTACAGAACAAGCTGCACTGGGCAGTGCATCGTCACACTGCCGCAGAACTGATCGTGGCACGTGCCGATGCAGACAAGACAAATATGGGGCTGACGCACTGGGAAGCCGCACCTCATGGAAAGATCGTCAAGTCGGATGTTTCGGTGGCCAAGAACTACCTGAATACACAGGAGCTGGATTATCTGGAACGGATCGTTTCGATCTATCTGGAATTTGCGGAGCTGCAAGCGATTCGAAAAATCCCTATGTCCATGCAGGACTGGGCCAGACGACTGGATGGTTTCCTGGAATTCAACGGCAACGAGATATTGACCGGGCCGGGAAAGATTTCGCATGAACAGGCGAAATTACACGCCGAAAGCGAATTCGAGAAATACCGCATCGTGCAGGACAGGCTGTTCGAGAGCGATTTCGACCGGATGTTGAAGCAGCTTGAGGTTGATCACCCTAGCCAGGGCAGCGACCAGAACAAGAATGAGGGGAAAGCATGAGTTCACGTGTTAAGAATCACGTCACTGGCCGCCTGTCGCTGCGGCCGCCGCAAGCCGAATCCCTGGCACGGCTGGTACGCGCGCTGGAAAGCGCGCCGGAAATGCTGGGCAAGGATAGGGACGTTGCCTCGATTCTGGCGACCCTGAAAGCCGAATTTCCGATGCTGGAGGACTTCGAGCGGGACTTCCCTTCGCTGTGCTTCGCCTTGGCTACCGGAGTCGGCAAGACGCGCTTGATGGGGGCTTTTGTCGCCTACCTGCATCTGGCACACGGCATCAATAATTTCTTCGTGCTGGCGCCGAATCTCACCATCTATAACAAGTTGATTGCCGATTTCACGCCGAACACGCCCAAGTACGTGTTCAAGGGCATCGGGGAGTTCGCCATCAACGCGCCCAGGGTCATCACCGGCGACAACTACGACCAGCAAAACGTCGCGGGTGGCGAGTTGTTCGGCGAGGTGCGGATCAACATCTTCAATATCTCCAAGATCAATTCCGAGGTGCGCGGCGGCAAGGAGCCACGCATCAAGCGCATGCGCGAGGTGCTGGGCGAAAGCTACTTCAACCACCTGGCCAACCTGCCGGACCTGGTGTTGTTGATGGACGAATCACACCGCTATCGTGCCCAGGCCGGTATGCGGGCGATCAACGAATTGCACCCGCTGTTCGGATTGGAGGTGACGGCCACGCCCTTTGTGGAATCCGCCAAGGCCCCCATACCTTTCAAGAATGTGGTGATGGACTATCCCTTGGCGCGCGCCATGGAAGATGGCTTCGTCAAAGAACCGGCCGTCGTCACCCAACGCAACTTCAAGGCCAGCAACCACGCTTCGGAAGAAATCGAGAAGATCAAGCTGGAGGACGGCGTTCGCCTGCACGAAGCCACCAAGGTCGAGCTATTGACCTATGCCCGCGAGAACGGCGTCAAGGTTGTCAAACCCTTCATCCTGGTGATCGCGCGCGATACGACGCATGCCGGGCAGTTGAAGGCATTGATCGAGTCCTCAGCATTCTTTGAAGCGCGCTACCAGGGCAAGGTCATTCAGGTGGACTCCAGCCGCACCGGAGCCGAGGAAGAGAAGATGATCGAGGCGTTGTTGAATGTGGAGAATCCGGAAGAACCCACCGAGATCGTTATCCACGTCAACATGCTCAAGGAAGGCTGGGACGTCACCAACCTCTACACCATCGTGCCGCTACGTGCCGCCAATGCACGCACGTTGATCGAGCAATCCATCGGGCGTGGCCTGCGCCTGCCTTATGGCAAGCGTACGGGCGTGGCTGCGGTGGATCGCCTCAACATCGTGGCGCACGACAAGTTCCAGGAGATCATCGACGAGGCCAACCGTGGCGATTCGCCGATCCGTCTCAAGCAAGTGATCCTGGAAGCGCCCAGTAGCGAGGACAAAAAGGTCAGCGTTCAAGTGCTGCCCAATCTGCTGACCCAACTTGGTCTGCACGACGAGCATGCGCCACATGTCCCGCCTGCGTTGGCAACGGTGGATGCCGGTACTGAGGTTGGTGGCGAACAAGTCAACGCACAAACTCAGCCAGTCTTTTCGACCGAAGCAGAATTCAAGGCGGCCCATGTCGTACGGGAAGTCCTTGCCACCTATGAGGTGAAACGTGACTTGGCACCGACCAGTGCGGCATTGCTGAAGCCGGAAATCCAGCAAGAGATTCTGGCAGAAGTGGAAAAGCGCCTGAACCCCCAACAGGGGCAATTGCTGCAAGGCGCCGACGACCAGGTGCCAGCGCTGGATCTGTCCGCCGTCGTGGCCAAGACCACTGAAATTCTGGTTCAGCAGACCATCGACATTCCGCGTATCGCCGTTGTGCCTACCGGCGAAGTCACCACAGGCTTTCATCCGTTCCGCCTGGGGGCCTTGCCCAACTTCCAGCCAGGGCAGCGCGAGATCGTCGGCCAGACATTGCGTACCAGCGAACAATTCACCCTGAACCGTGAAAGTGGCCTGCGGGAAAACCGCTTTGAAGATTACATCGTCAAGAAGCTGATCGACTTCGACGACATCGACTACTTCACGCAGGCCGACTTGCTCTACGACCTCGCCGGACAGGCTGCCGAGCATTACCAGCAGCAGAACTATGCGGACAGTGAACTGCACGAGATTTTCGATACCTACGGCAAGGAGCTCGCCCGCCTGATTCGTGCCCAGATGATGGAGCACTTCTGGGAAAAAGCCGCGGGCTATGAGGTTCAGGTCAGCAGAGGCTTCACCGAGCTGAAACCATGTAACTACACCGCTACGGAGGGGCAGACGGCCCATAACCTGAGGGAAACCGTTACGGAAACCAGCCGTATCAAACAGATGCTGTTCGGTGGGTTCACCCGTTGCCTGTACCCCTTGCAGAAGTTCGACTCGGACACCGAACGGCGTTTTGCCTTGCTGCTGGAACGTGACGCCCTCAAATGGTTCAAGCCTGCCAAGGGCCAGTTCCAGATCTACTACAAGCTGGGCAGCGAACAGCCGGAATACATCCCCGACTTCGTGGCCGAGTTGGATGGAATGATCCTGATGGTCGAAACCAAAGCGCGTGTCGATCTGGCTTCCGCTGAAGTCCAGGCCAAGAGCGCTGCCGCCTCTCGATGGTGTCGGCACGCCAGTGAACATGCGGCTGAAGTCGGCGGTAAGTCCTGGCGCTACCTCGTGGTTCCCCATGATGAAGTCACTGAAGACAAACGCCTGTCCGACTACCTGCGGTTTGAAGTCAAGGACACTGCGGAAGGAGGCAGCCCAGCCTGAACTCAAGCGTCGGACGTCATCGCCCCAGGTAGATTGCGGTGATCGACGTCCGTTCGTGCCCAAGTTCCCGGCTGATCCCTTGTCGTGCTTGCAGGTCTTGCAACTGCTGATTGGCGGACAGCATTTCCTGCTGTTGCCCGCCAGCAGCCGGCGCCTTCCATCCCGTCAATACCTCATACCGCATCTGCGCATACCGATGCCTCAGCCCATGCATATTGCTCAACCCCGCCGCCTTGCACTGCCCGTCGTAGACATGCCGCTGCTGGATGTAAGTCTTGTGCGATGGAATCAGAGATCCCAGGCCTGCCAGGCGATGAACATCATCCAGCACCGCACGCTGTTCCGGCATCGTGATTGGCACCGTCCGATCACGTCCACCCTTGGCCCACGAACCCTTGATGGCGATATGGTCGCCACGGTCAGCATAGCGGGGCTGGAACTTGATGGACTCTTCCCGCCGCAAGCCGAAGGCAGCCTGCAAACGCAGACTCATGCGGACATGAGGGTCAGTGATGCGGTCCAACCTGTCGCGCAATTCTCTAGCCTTGCTTTCATTGGTCACATAGCGCCGCTCTGGAATGCCCAGTTTGGTGTTATCCGCCGGCAAGATGCCTGCCTTGCCAACTTTCTCGGCCCACCAGCGCAGATGCGCCATACGGTTCTTCAACGTACCGGCCGACAGTCCTTCGGCTTGCCAGCGTTGCAGCAAGGCATCGACATGCTTGCCCTTCAACGAGGTGGCGAGCATTTGGCGGAAGCCTGCCTCGCGCAGTTGGCGTGCGGCCATGCTCAGCGAGCGCTGCAGGTCGGCCTGAGTGGCATGGCTGCCGTCGCGGTTGCGCAGGCGGAGTTGTCGCAGGGTATAGGTCAGGTCGTCCATCGAAGCGTCCCTCCATCGGTTGTCGGTTATTGGGGCTGAGATACAGGGGTCAGTGTTTGTGCCAACTCGCCAAGGCGAGATCCCCGAAGGGCAAGGGCAAGGTGCTCAGTTCACCTGTGGCCTCAAATGAGGCATCCGCCGTGCTTCCTGTAGGAAGACCAGGTGGAGGAATTGCATGGGACGACAACGCGATGTGCTGGGATGGATGCCTCCTGTGGAGTGATGGAAAAGATGTGGGCATGTCGTGCCAAGTCAGGCGACCCGCAACGACAGCCTTGGACGGCAAAGCGCCAAATGGCGCCTGGCGGCAAAGATGGCGGGATGACCCACGCCGAAGATGAGAAAGGCTCTGCCCATGGGTAGGGCTGCACACCGAACGAGCCTGGGGTGTGCCTGGGATGGTTCCGTCCGGCGAACCGGATCAGCGCTTGCAGGAACCTGCGCTATCGAGGCAACCGTATGGGGACGGCATTGAAAGCATGGCAATGCTCCATGTGGCGCTTGCTGCCCTGCGCCAGGGTTCCGGTGTTCATACCCGCCGGCAGGTCATTGCAGTGCCAGTGTGCCAAGGCATCATCATGTGCGCAGCATTCAATACGGCAACGCGCCAACCCGCATTGTTGCTGCAGTTTGCCAGGATAGGAGAGAATCAATACATCCACCCGGATTCGGCGGGATAGCGGACGGACGTCCATGTCCGGAAGCTTCCTCCCCCGAACAGCGTCATCCGCAACCCGTGACATATCAAGGAATGCCCCGATGAGCGCTCCCGTCCAGTCCATCTCCCAACGGCTCGCTGCCCTCGGCGCGAGCGGCGCTTTCGCGACGCGATTTGCCATCGAAGCCGATCCGCAGTTGCACGTCGAAGGCGTCGGCAGCGTACCGCTGCCAGTGACGATCCACACGGCGCACCGGCTGTGCGCACCGGCTGTGCGCGGCGGCGCAGCCGGCGCATCATGGCTACAAGGACCAGACGCGGCTCGATCCGCGCGTGCGCGATACCTGGGAGATCCCGGCCAGCCATGTCCGCTTCGATTCTCCGAAATGGCAATCCGTGCTTGAACGTGCGCTGGACCGGATCGGACGCGACCTGGGATTGCCGCCCGGTGGCCGCTTCAAGGCCGAACTGCACAACCTGCTGGTGTATGCGCCGGGCCAGTTCTTCGCCGTGCACCAAGATTCGGAGAAGGTCGACGGCATGCTGGGCACGCTGGTCGTCACCCTGCCGTCGCGTTTCACCGGCGGCGAATTCGTCGTTTCGCACCAGGGCCGGACGCTGCGCGCCCGCGGCTCGGCCAACCGGCTGGGCATGGTCGCGTTCTATGCCGATTGCCATCACGAAGTCCGTCCGGTGAAGCAGGGTTACCGTGTCGTGCTGACCTACAACCTGATCGCGCAGGGCGGCGTGCAGACCACCGAAGTGCCGGCGCAGGACATCGCCGCCCTGGCTGATGCCGTACACACCTTCTGGCAGACCCCGGCACTGCCGCGCTGGCCGGGCGACGTCGCAGGTGAACCGCCGGACCGCCTGGTCTACCTGCTCGATCACCAGTACACGCAAAGCGGTCTGTCCTGGGCACGGCTCAAGGGCGCCGACGCGGCCCGCGCCGTGGCGCTGCGGCGCGTGGCGGAACGGTTGGATGCGGAGATCTTCCTGGTCCTGGCCGACGTGCACGAAACCTGGTCGGCCGAGGATGATTACCAGGACTGCAGCCATTGGGACTACGCGGAGGACGACGAAGAAGTGCCCGACGACGATCCGAACGATGATCCGGCATTGGGAGAACTGCTCGACAGCGACATCGAACTGCGCCACTGGATCGCTCCCGATGGCAGTGAGCTGGCATCGGACGCCAATGGCGTCGCCGCCGGCGAACTATGTTTCACCCGACCCTCGACCGATTGCACACCGTTCCGGTCCGAGTACGAAGGCTACATGGGCAACTACGGCAACACCGTCGATCGCTGGTATCACCGTGCGGCCGTGGTGATGTGGCCGCGCGAACGCGCCTTCGTCATCCGCGCCCGGCAGTCGTCGCACTGGGCCATCGCGGAGATCGCCGGCCGGCTCGAAGCCGGGGACCCGGTACAGGCGCTGGAGTGGGCGCGGCGCCTTCTGCCTTTCTGGAACCAGGCCGTGGCCGGAGCGGATGGCGCCGCCCTGCTCTATGCCACCTTGTCCGTTGCCGCTGCACTCGACGATGCGGACACCGCCGCCGTGCTGCTTGCGCCGTTTTCCCTGCAGCAACTGACGCCCGACATGGCCCCATGGCTCGTGCGCCTGCTCGATCGCCGGGGGCTGGCCTGGTGCAGCGAGCGCCTGCGTCACTGGGCAACGCTCTACCAGACGCTCGATAGCCAGTTGGCCTGGCTGACGCAAACGCTGCCGGAATTGATCCATACCTGGAGTGCGGCGGAGGCCGTGGATGGCCCGGCACTGGCCGCCGTTCTGCTGGAAGAGCGCTGGACCTGGCTACAGGCGCACATCGGACAGGTGCAAGCGCGTACCAGCGGGACAACCCGGATACGGACGTTGGCGGACACCAGTCCGGCCCTGCTGGCGCTGATCCGCGGCTGTCGTGACGCCCGGCGGCCCGACCTGCAGCGCCGGATCATCGATACCTTGTTGTCGACCGAGCTTCCATTGCAGGTGCCGCTCGGCGTGTTGCACGCTACCGGGCTGGATGCGCCTGATGCGCTCAGCCTTGCGCCCGTGCATGCGCATTGCGTGCAAACACTCGCCACGCGATTGGCACAGCCCGAACGCGCCGTCGACGACTGGTCGATCCCACCACCGGCGGACTGCGCCGGCGAGCTGGGCGAAACCCTGGCGCGGTTCCTGAGAGCGGCGACGGAACAGCGTCTGGAGTGGCCGCTGGCCCAGCCCAAGCGACAGGTCATCCACCAGCTCATCGACCGCCACGAACTGCCCGTGCGGCATGAGACCCGGCGCAGTGGCCGGCCCTACACGCTGGTCCTGGAAAAGACTGGTGCCCTGTTCGAGCACGCAGCCGCCGAGCGCCGCCAATGGGCGAACGAGCTGGCCTGGCTGCAGCAGACGGCGGACAGGTTTTCCCGGCTGCCGTGAGCCTGCGCGTTTCCTGGTGGCTATCGCGGCTGCAGCATCCAATGCTCCGCTGACGCCCAGTCGATGACCCATCGTTTGATAGCTGTGCTGCCGCCGCTCCCGCATGCGCAGCAGAGACGGATGGTGCGTGTCGATGAAATCGACGATGCGGACATGGGTCTTACCTGTCTGCTCGCAGTGCAGGCAGCCGGCATATTGCTGCAGCGTGCCTTTCCACGAGATGGGCACCGCCTGCAGCAAGGTATGAATCCCTCGCCGACCAGTCTGCCGGTGGCCAGCAATACCTGCGGGGCGTCGGCATCCAGCGCATCCAATTCGGCGGTCACACCGGCCCGCTGTTTCCTGGACGCGATCGGCCACACGATCTCTTCGGTGATGGCCACCGTGTGGACCCGGTTACTGGCGAGCCGCCGTAGATGGCGGCACCGTCAGGGAGCTGCGTACGCGAAACGACTTCCAGCAGTTGCGGGGCTCTGGCCGGCCTGACGGCGGTGTTGCGGATGCATGAACAGAAAGGCCTGCAGCCATTCCTGTCAGTGCCTGAGCAGTTCGGTGCGATGTACCAGCGTGTCGATGCCACGCCGGGCGATCAGAGCGGCGGTGGTGACCGTCTTGCCGAAAGCGGTCTATGCCGGTATCGAAGCGGAGCATCGCGGTGATGGCTTGCTCTCGATCCAGCCGTGCGGCGGGACGATATGGCGGGCGTGATAACGGAGCGGGCCGACACGGCACGCAGTTCGGCCATCTCGGTGTGAGTCAGCGCGGCCGGTCTATGGTCGCGAATTTTGTAGTACTGGTACTCGCTCATCGCAGACCTTGTTGATATTACGAACGCTGGACCACGTGGTTCGTGCGCCAATCGAACACTACGACGCCGGCGATATCGAAACCAAGCGCATCGTGCCGCTGAAACCATCGACAATCCAGGCCAGATCCTCACCGCCCTGCCCATCTCCATTCCCCCCCCCACCCCACTCAACGATGCGGCCCAGTCCCCGTACCGTTATCAACATGCCCGTCCAGCCTTCGCCTAACAAGGTGCTTGGCAGCGTCCAGCAGAACGTCAATTCAGCCCTGTGGAAAACTCTCATTGAGCTCCGTCGATAAACCCAGGACGGACATGTAGATAACTCGTCCTGTTGATAACATTCGAATCCATGCACAGGAGGCCGACAGCCTACCCAATATCCACAGGCAGGATCACCACAACCTTGTCCTGACCGCGAAAGCCGATGGGAAACAGCTTCCCATCAGTTATCCACAGAAGCCATGCACCTCATACATAAACACAAGAACAAGCTTTTTAAAGATTTCATCCTGTTTATCTCTGTAGAGGCCCGCGAATCGACACGAAAAGGCATGCTGGCTATTTTTTGTGCATGACCTTCATTCGTTCCGCCTAACTCTCTATACTTGCCGCCCTTCCTTTTCCCCTGCGAACAGGCACGAGGTGCGTGGTGGACTTCCCTTCCCGTTTTGACGTGATCGTGATCGGCGGCGGCCATGCCGGTACCGAAGCCGCGCTCGCGGCTGCGCGCATGGGCGTGAAGACCCTGCTGCTCTCCCACAATGTGGAAACCCTCGGGCACATGAGCTGCAACCCGGCCATCGGAGGTATCGGCAAGAGCCATCTGGTCAAGGAGATCGATGCGCTCGGCGGGGCCATGGCCCGGGCCACCGACGTGGCCGGCATCCAGTTCCGCGTGCTCAACAGTCGCAAGGGACCGGCGGTGCGCGCTACGCGCGCCCAGGCCGACCGCGCCCTGTACAAGGCGGAGATCCGCCGCATCCTGGAAAACCAGCCGAACCTGTGGATCTTCCAGCAGTCCGCCGACGACCTGATCGTCGAGGGCGAGCAGGTGCGCGGCGTGGTCACCCAGATGGGACTGAAATTCCGCGCCGACAACGTGGTGCTCACCGCCGGTACCTTCCTCGGCGGACTTATCCACATCGGTCTGGAAAACTATTCGGGCGGCCGCGCCGGCGATCCGCCATCGCAGGCGCTGGCCCGCCGCCTGCGCGAGCTGCCGCTGCGTGTCGGGCGGCTGAAGACCGGCACGCCGCCACGCATCGACGGCCGTTCCATCGATTTCTCGGCGATGACCGAACAACCGGGCGACACGCCCGTGCCGGTGATGTCCTTCCTCGGTTCGCGCGAGCAGCATCCGCGGCAGGTCAGTTGCTGGATCACCCACACCAATGCGCGCACTCACCAGATCATTGCCGCCAACCTGGACCGCTCGCCGATGTATTCGGGCGTGATCGAGGGCATCGGCCCGCGTTACTGCCCGTCGATCGAGGACAAGATCCACCGCTTCGCCGACAAGGACAGCCACCAGGTGTTTCTGGAGCCGGAAGGCCTGTCGACCCATGAGGTCTATCCGAACGGCATCTCCACCTCGCTGCCGTTCGACGTGCAGCTCGAGATCGTCCGTTCCATCCGTGGTCTGGAGAACGCCCATATCGTCCGTCCGGGCTACGCCATCGAGTACGACTTCTTCGATCCGCGCGATCTCAAGTACTCGCTGGAAACCAAGGTGATCGGCGGTCTGTTCTTCGCCGGGCAGATCAATGGCACCACCGGCTATGAAGAAGCCGGCGCCCAGGGGCTGCTCGCCGGCGCCAACGCCGCGCTGCGCGCCCAGGGCCGCGAAGCCTGGTGTCCGCGCCGCGACGAGGCCTACCTCGGCGTACTGGTCGACGACCTGATCACCCTCGGTACCCAGGAGCCGTACCGCATGTTCACCTCGCGCGCCGAATACCGGCTGATCCTGCGCGAGGACAACGCCGACCTGCGCCTGACCGAGCAGGGCCGTGAGCTGGGCCTGGTCGACGACGCCCGCTGGGCGGCGTTCTGCGCCAAGCGCGAGGGTATCGAGCGCGAGGAACAGCGTCTGAAGACCACCTGGGTGCGCCCCGGCACGCCGCAGGGCAAGGCGGTCGCCGCGCGTTTCGGCAGTCCGCTGGCCCGCGAGTACAACCTGCTCAACCTGCTGGCCCGGCCGGAAGTCGATTACGCCAGCCTGGTCGAGTTGACCGGTGGCGGCGCCGAGGACGAGCAGGTCGCCGAGCAGGTGGAGATCAAGACCAAGTACGCAGGCTACATCGACCGCCAGCAGGACGAGATCGCTCGCCTGCGTGCCAGCGAAAGCGTCCGTCTGCCGGAGAATCTGGACTATGCGTCGATTTCCGGACTGTCCAAGGAGATCCAGCACAAGCTCGGTCAGGGCCGCCCGCAGACGCTCGGTCAGGCGTCGCGGATTCCGGGGGTCACCCCGGCGGCGATTTCCCTGCTGTTGATTCATCTGAAGAAGCGCGATGCCGGCCGCAACCTGGAGCAGAGCGCCTGATGTCCGCGGTCACCGCCCGCCACGCCGAGGAACTGGCGCGTGGCGCCCGCGAACTGGGCATCGAACTGTCCGAGCGCCAACGCGAACAACTGCTCGCCTACCTGGCGCTGTTGATCAAGTGGAACAAGGCCTACAATCTCACCGCCGTGCGCGATCCGGACGAGATGGTCTCGCGCCATCTGCTCGATAGCCTCAGCGTGACGCCGCAGATCGCCGAAGCCGGGGACGACTGGCTGGACGTCGGCAGCGGCGGCGGCATGCCGGGGGTTCCGCTGGCCATTCTGTTTCCCGGACGGCGTTTCACCCTGCTGGATTCCAATGGCAAGAAGACCCGTTTTCTCACCCAGGTGAAACTGGAACTGCAATTGCAAAACCTGGAAGTCGTTCACAGTCGGGTCGAGGCGTTCAAACCCGCGCAGCCGTTCTCCGGCATCTGCTCGCGGGCGTTCAGTTCGCTGGCGGATTTCGCCGGCTGGACCCGTCATCTCGGCGACAGTGAAACCCGCTGGCTGGCGATGAAGGGAGTGCAGCCGGACGACGAGCTGCAGGCCCTGCCGAACGATTTTCGACTGGAACGCACCTATGAGCTCAGGGTTCCCGGTTGTCAGGGTCAGCGCCATCTGCTGATACTGCGCCGCACTCCATGATCCGGACAGACGCTGACCATGGCTAAAGTACTCGCCATCGCCAACCAGAAGGGCGGCGTGGCCAAGACCACCACTTGCATCAACCTGGCCGCTTCGCTGGTCGCCACGCGCCGACGCGTGCTGCTGATCGACCTCGATCCGCAGGGCAACGCCACCACCGGCAGCGGTGTGGACAAGCTGAACCTGGAGCATTCGGTTTACGACGTGCTGACCGGCGACTGCAGTTTCGCCGAGGCCATGCACTTCTCCGAGCACGGCGGCTACCAACTGCTGCCGGCCAACCGAGATCTCACCGCGGCAGAGGTCGTCCTGCTCGACAAGCCGGGCAAGGAGCATCGCCTGCGCGAGGCCCTGGCGCCGATCCGCGAGAACTACGACTACATCCTGATCGACTGCCCACCCTCGCTGTCCATGCTGACCGTCAATGCCCTGGCCGCCTCCGACGGGGTGATCATCCCCATGCAGTGCGAATACTACGCACTGGAAGGGTTGAGCGATCTGGTCAACTCGATCCAGCGCATCGGTCAGGCGCTCAATCCGAACCTGCAGATCGAGGGCCTGCTGCGCACCATGTACGATCCGCGCATCAGCCTGACCAACGAAGTGTCCGAGCAACTCCAGGCACACTTCGGCGACAAGCTCTACGAAACCGTCATCCCGCGCAACGTGCGCCTGGCCGAGGCGCCCAGCCACGGCATGCCGGCGCTGGTCTACGACAAGCAATCCAAGGGTGCCCAGGCTTATCTGGCGCTGGCCAGCGAGCTGTCGCGCCGCCAGCGCAAGGCTGCGCGCGGCGTCAGAGCATAAGGAGCTTCCATGGCAATCAAGAAACGAGGCCTGGGTCGCGGGCTGGATGCCCTGCTGGGCGGTACCGGTGGCGGCGTGGCCACCCTGCAGAAGGAAATCGAGCAGCAGCAGGTCGATGGCCATGAACTGCAGCATCTGCCGCTGGAGTCGATCCAGCGCGGCAAGTACCAGCCGCGCCGCGACATGGACCCGGTGGCTCTGGAGGAACTGGCGCAATCGATCCAGGCGCAAGGGGTGATGCAGCCGATCGTGGTGCGGCCGCTCGATGGCCAGCGCTACGAGATCATCGCCGGCGAACGGCGCTGGCGGGCCAGCCAGCAGGCCGGTCTGAAGAAGATTCCGGCCATCGTCCGCGACGTGCCGGACGAGGCCGCCATCGCCATGGCGCTGATCGAGAACATCCAGCGCGAGAACCTCAATCCGCTCGAGGAAGCCCTCGCCCTGCAGCGCCTGCAGCAGGAGTTCCAACTGACCCAGCAGCAGGTCGCCGATGCGGTGGGCAAGTCGCGGGTCAGCGTCAGCAATCTGCTGCGGCTGATTTCCCTGCCGGAGGAGATCAAGACCCTGCTGGCACATGGCGATCTGGAAATGGGCCACGCCCGTGCGTTGCTCGGCCTTCCCGCCGAACGGCAGGTGGAAGGCGCGCGTCATGTTGTCGCACACGGATTGACGGTCCGGCAAACCGAGGCGCTGGTGCGCCAGTGGCTGAACGAGCAACCGCAGGCGGAGAAAACCCCTACGGTCGATCCGGACATAACCCGTCTGGAACAGCGGCTGGCGGAGCGTTTGGGCTCACCGGTGCAGATCAGGCACAGCCAGAAAGGCAAGGGCCAACTTGTGATCCGCTACAACTCGCTGGACGAACTTCAGGGGGTTCTGGCCCACATCCGCTGATATTCCGGCGTGTAGCGGGCGATCGGAAAAGACTACCCGAAGGTTGAACCGACTTGGATGCACCCCTATACTCGCCGCGCATTTTGATAGCGGTAAGCTCGTTGAACGCTCCGCCATGGCGACGGGGATTGTGTGAACATACGTAACCGGACACCTTTCCATCGCCTTCCCGTGTTTCGTGTACTGGTCGTGCAGGCCCTGAGCGGACTTGCCACGGCCTTTGCGTGCGGTGTGTTTTTGGGGTTGGTCGCAGGGTATTCGGCCCTGCTCGGGAGCCTGATCGCCTGGCTGGCCAACCTGTATTTCGCCCATAGGGCCTTTCGCTATTTCGGCGCGCGTTCGGCCAGGGCCGTGGTCCAGTCCCTCTGGTCCGGTGAGATGGGAAAAATGATTCTGACAGCGGCGCTCTTCGCGCTGGTGTTTGTGGGGGTGCGGCCTCTCGAACCGCTGGCGCTGTTCGGCGGCTACCTGCTGGTGCTCGGTGTCGGAGCGAGTGCACTCCTGCTGATGAGGAACAAACCGAAGCATTGAGCATTTGAGGCGTTTATGGCGAACACTCCAGTCGAATATATACAGCACCACCTGCAAAACCTGGTCCTGGGGTCCCTCCCGGAAAGGGGCTGGACCATCGCCAAGACGGCGGAAGAGGCCAGGGAGATGGGCTTCTGGTCCATCCATCTCGACACTCTCGGCTGGTCGATCGCGATGGGCGTGCTGTTCCTGTGGCTGTTCCGCAAGGCCGCCCTCAGCGCCACCACCAAGGTGCCGGGTCCGCTGCAGAATATTGCCGAGATGTGCATCGAGTTCGTCGAAGGCATGGTCCGCGACACTTTCCACGGTCGCAACCCGCTGATCGCTCCCCTGGCTCTGACCATCTTCGTCTGGGTATTCCTGATGAACAGCCTGAAGTGGATTCCGGTCGACTTCATCCCCGGGCTGGCCCACCTGTTCGGCGTGCCCTACTTCAAGATCGTGCCGACCGCCGACCCGAACGGCACCTTCGGCATCTCCATCGGCGTCTTCCTGCTGATCATCTACTACAGCATCAAGGTCAAGGGGATCGGGGGATTCGCCAAGGAACTCTCGCTGACCCCGTTCAATCATTGGGCGTTGATTCCGTTCAACCTGTTCCTCGAAATCCTGGGTCTGCTGACCAAGCCGCTGACCCTGGCTCTGCGTCTGTTCGGCAACATGTATGCCGGTGAAGTGGTGTTCATCCTTATCGCCCTGCTGCCGTTCTGGGCGCAGTGGACCCTGAACCTGCCCTGGGCGATCTTCCACATCCTGGTGATCCCGCTTCAGGCATTCATCTTCATGGTGCTGACCATCGTCTACCTGAGCGCCGCCCATGAAGACCACCATTGACCGGCAATAACGCTTCCCCCAAACCAACCTACCCTTAGCTTCAGGAGCTTTACATGGAACTTGTCATCATCGCCGCCTCCATCATGATCGGTCTGGGTGCACTGAGCACCGGTATCGGCTTCGCCCTGCTGGGTGGCAAGCTGCTGGAATCCACCGCTCGTCAACCCGAGCTGGCTCCCCAGCTGCAAACCAAGACCTTCCTGATGGCCGGTCTGCTCGACGCCGTTCCGATGATCGGCGTTGGTATCGCGATGTACCTCATCTTCGTTGTTGCTCCCTCTGCTGCTTAAGCATTTCCCGGTTTAAGAAGGGGTTCGCCCGGCGAGCCCCCTCGTCCCGGAAATGGCAAACGCGCCGAACGAGATAGCACGAGGTAAATCGCTGTGAATATAAATTTGACGCTATTCGGTCAAACGATCGCCTTCGCTATTTTCGTCTGGTTCTGCATGAAGTATGTTTGGCCGCCACTCACTCAGGCCATGCAGGAACGCCAGAAGAAAATCGCCGAGGGCCTGGATGCTGCAGGCCGTGCCCAGCAGGATCTGAAGTTGGCCCAGGAAAAGGTTTCCAACACCCTGCGTGAATCCCGCGAGCAGGCTACCCAGATCATCGAGCAGGCAAACAAGCAGGCCAATGCGATCATCGAAGACGCCAAGCAGCAGGCGCAGAGCGAAGGCGAGCGACTGATTGCCGGGGCCAAGGCCGAGATCGAGCAGGAAGTGAACCGTGCCAGGGAAGAACTGCGCAAACAGGTGGCGGCTCTGGCCATCCTGGGTGCGGAGAAGATCCTGGAGTCCAAAGTGGACACCAAGGCACACAACAAGCTGGTCGAAAAACTGGCCTCCCAACTCTAAGCGAGGCAAGCGATGATCAATAACCAGACGCTTGCTCGGCCTTACGCAAAAGCCGCTTTCGAGTATGCCAGCGCGGCCAATGGCAGCGACGCCTGGTCGGGCATGTTGGGCCTGGCTGCCGCTGTCGTTGAAGCCCCCGAAGTCGCCGAACTGCTGCGCAACCCGCGCCTGACCCGCGAAAGCAAGGTCGAGGCCGTGCTGCGTCTGTTCGCCGACGACGTCGATGAGGCGTTCCGCAACTTCATCGCCAATCTGGGCGAGCATGATCGCCTGTTCGTATTGCCGACTGTGCGCGAACAGTTCGAGGCATACAAGGCAGAAGCCGAAAAAACGATCGACGTCGAACTCGAGACGGCCTACGAGCTTTCCGCCGAGCAACTCGAGACCTTGGCTGCCGCCCTGTCGAAGCGGCTAGATCGTTCCGTCAACCCCAGGCAGGTAGTGAATCCTGCTCTGATCGGTGGCCTGGTCATCCGCGCCGGCGACCTGGTTGTCGACGGTTCGGTCCGCGGCAAACTGAGCCAGTTGGCCGAATCGTTGAAATCCTGATTTGAGGGTCATGGCATGCAGCAACTGAATCCTGCTGAGATTAGTGAAATCATCAAGCAGCGCATCGCAAGCAGCGATGTGACTGCCCAAGCCCGCAACGAGGGCACCGTCGTCAGCGTATCTGACGGTATCGTTCGCATCTACGGTCTGGCCGACGTCATGTACGGCGAGATGATCGAGTTCCCCGGCGGCATCTACGGCATGGCGCTGAACCTGGAGCAAGACTCCGTCGGTGCCGTGATTCTGGGCAGCTACCTGGGTCTGAGCGAAGGCATGAGCGCCAAGTGCACCGGCCGCATCCTGGAAGTTCCGGTCGGACCGGAACTGCTGGGCCGCGTGGTCGACGCGCTGGGCAATCCGATCGATGGCAAGGGGCCGATCGGCGCCAAGCTCTCCGATGCGGTCGAGAAGGTGGCGCCGGGCGTGATCTGGCGTAAATCCGTCGACCAGCCGGTGCAGACCGGCTACAAGTCGGTCGACGCCATGATCCCGGTCGGCCGCGGCCAGCGCGAACTGATCATCGGCGACCGCCAGATCGGCAAGACCGCGCTGGCCGTCGACGCCATCATCAACCAGAAGGACAGCGGCATCCGCTGCGTCTACGTTGCCGTCGGCCAGAAACAGTCGACCATCGCCAACGTGGTGCGCAAGCTGGAAGAGCACGGCGCCCTGGCCAACACCATCGTGGTGGCCGCTTCCGCTTCCGAATCCGCCGCCCTGCAGTACCTGGCACCCTATGCCGGCTGCACCATGGGTGAATACTTCCGCGACCGTGGCGAAGACGCGCTGATCGTTTACGACGATCTGTCCAAGCAGGCCGTGGCCTATCGCCAGATCTCCCTGCTGCTGCGCCGTCCGCCGGGTCGCGAAGCCTACCCGGGCGACGTGTTCTATCTCCACAGCCGCCTGCTGGAGCGCGCTTCCCGCGTTTCCGAGGAGTACGTGGAGCAGTTCACCAAGGGCGCCGTGAAGGGCCAGACCGGTTCGCTGACCGCCCTGCCGATCATCGAGACCCAGGCCGGCGACGTGTCCGCCTTCGTTCCGACCAACGTGATTTCCATCACCGACGGTCAGATCTTCCTGGAATCCGCCATGTTCAACTCGGGCATCCGTCCGGCGGTCAACGCCGGTATCTCGGTGTCCCGCGTCGGTGGTGCGGCCCAGACCAAGATCATCAAGAAGCTGTCCGGCGGTATCCGTACCGCTCTGGCCCAGTACCGCGAGCTGGCGGCCTTCGCCCAGTTCGCTTCGGACCTCGACGAAGCTACCCGCAAGCAGCTCGAGCACGGTCAGCGCGTGACCGAGCTGATGAAGCAGAAGCAGTATGCGCCGATGTCCATCGCCGAGATGTCCGTTTCCCTGTACGCCGCCGAGCGCGGTTTCCTGCAGGATGTCCCGGTGGCCAAAGTTGGCGCCTTCGAGCAGGCGTTGATCGGTTACTTCCAGCGTGAGAAGGCGGATCTGCTGGCGAAGATCAACGAGAAGGGTGACTTCAACGACGAAATCGACGCGGGCCTCAAGGCCGGTATCGAGAAGTTCAAGGCCACCCAGTCCTGGTAAGCCGCAGCGGGAGCCGCAAGGCTCCCGCCTGCTAACCCGAAAGGTGTCAAATGGCAGGCGCAAAAGAGATTCGCAGCAAGATTGCGAGCATCAAGAGCACGCAGAAGATCACCAGCGCCATGGAAAAGGTGGCGGTCAGCAAGATGCGCAAGGCCCAGTTGCGCATGGCTGCCAGCCGCCCCTATGCGGAGCGGATCCGTCAGGTCATCGGCCATCTGGCCAAGGCCAACCCGGAATACAAGCACCCGTTCATGGTCGAGCGTCCGGTCAAGCGCGTCGGTTACATCCTCGTCTCCACCGACCGCGGTCTGTGCGGTGGCCTGAACATCAACCTGTTCAAGGCCCTGATCAAGAGCATGAAGGAGTGGCACGACAAGGGCGTCGAAGCCGACTTCTGCGTGATCGGCAACAAGGGGGCCAGTTTCTTCCGCAGCTACGGCGGCAATGTGGTCGCGGCGATCGGCAACCTGGGTGAAGAGCCCTCGATCAACAGTCTGATCGGCAGCATCAAGGTGATGCTGGATGCCTTCCACGAAGGCCGTGTGGACCGTCTGTACCTGGCGTCGAACAAGTTCATCAACACTATGACCCAGAAGCCCGTCGTCGAGCAGTTGTTGCCGCTGGCCGCAAGCGACGACGAAGGCGTCCAGAAGGGTACCTGGGACTACCTGTACGAGCCCAATGCCCAGCAACTGCTGGACGCCCTGCTGGTTCGCTACATGGAGTCGCAGGTCTACCAGGCCGTGGTGGAGAACGGCGCGGCCGAGCAGGCGGCGCGGATGATCGCGATGAAGAATGCGACCGACAACGCCGGCGAACTGATCAGCGATCTGCAACTGGTCTACAACAAGGCCCGTCAGGCGGCGATCACCCAGGAAATTTCGGAAATCGTCGGCGGCGCTGCCGCGGTTTGAGAACGGTTCATAAGGTTAGAGGAACCAAGTAATGAGTAGCGGACGTATCGTTCAAATCATCGGCGCCGTTATCGACGTGGAATTCCCGCGCGATCAGGTGCCGAACGTCTATGACGCGCTGAAAGTCGAAGGCGCGCAGACCACCCTGGAAGTCCAGCAGCAACTGGGCGACGGCGTCGTTCGTTCGATCGCCATGGGTTCCACCGAAGGCCTCAAGCGCGGCCTGAACGTGAACAACACCGGTGCCGGCATCGCCGTGCCGGTCGGCAAGGCCACCCTGGGCCGGATCATGGACGTGCTGGGCAACCCGATCGACGAAGCGGGCCCCATCGGCGAGGAAGAGCGCTGGACCATCCACCGCGCGGCCCCGACCTATGCGGAGCAGGCTGGCGGCAACGAGCTGCTGGAAACCGGCATCAAGGTGATCGACCTGGTCTGCCCGTTCGCCAAGGGCGGCAAGGTGGGCCTGTTCGGCGGCGCCGGCGTGGGCAAGACCGTGAACATGATGGAGCTGATCCGCAACATCGCCATGGAGCACAGCGGTTACTCCGTGTTCGCCGGCGTGGGTGAGCGTACTCGTGAAGGCAACGACTTCTATCACGAGATGAAGGACTCCAACGTTCTGGACAAGGTTGCCTTGGTCTACGGCCAGATGAACGAGCCGCCGGGCAACCGTCTGCGCGTGGCCCTGACCGGCCTGACCATGGCCGAGAAGTTCCGTGACGAAGGCCGCGACGTTCTGCTGTTCGTCGACAACATCTACCGTTACACCCTGGCCGGTACCGAGGTGTCCGCACTGCTGGGCCGCATGCCGTCCGCCGTGGGTTACCAGCCGACCCTGGCCGAGGAAATGGGCGTCCTGCAGGAGCGCATCACCTCCACCAAGACCGGCTCCATCACCTCCGTGCAGGCCGTGTACGTTCCCGCGGACGACCTGACCGACCCGTCCCCGGCGACCACCTTCGCCCACCTGGACGCCACCGTGGTACTGTCCCGCGACATCGCCTCCCTGGGTATCTACCCGGCCGTGGACCCGCTGGACTCCACTTCCCGCCAGTTGGATCCGCTGGTGATCGGCCAGGAGCACTACGACACCGCCCGCGGCGTCCAGTACGTGCTGCAGCGCTACAAGGAGCTGAAGGACATCATCGCCATCCTGGGTATGGACGAACTGTCGGAAACCGACAAGCAACTGGTATCCCGCGCACGCAAGATCCAGCGCTTCCTGTCCCAGCCGTTCTTCGTGGCCGAAGTCTTCACCGGCTCCCCGGGCAAGTACGTTTCGCTGAAGGAAACCATCCGCGGCTTCGCCGGCATCCTCAAGGGCGACTACGACCACCTGCCGGAGCAGGCGTTCTACATGGTCGGCGGCATCGACGAAGCCATCGAGAAGGCCAAGAAACTGTAACCTGGCGCGCCCGCTAGCGGGCGCTCGCCCAGGCGGTCGCCACCCCGGTGGCGCCGTCTGCTAACCGAGGCATGAATATGGCTATGTCAGTCCATTGCGATATCGTCAGCGCGGAAGAAGAGCTGTTCTCGGGCCTGGTGGAAATGGTCATCGCCCATGCCAACATGGGCGACGTCGGTATCCTGCCGGGCCACATGCCGCTGCTGACCGATCTCAAGCCCGGTCCGGTGCGGGTGATCAAGCAGGGTGGCGACGAGGAAATCTTCTACATCTCCGGCGGCTTCCTCGAAGTGCAGCCGAGCATGGTGAAGGTGCTCGCCGACACTGCGACCCGCGCCAAGGATCTGGACGAGGTCGCCGCCCAGGAAGCCGTCAAGGCCGCCCAGAAGGCGCTCAGCGAGAAGGGCGCGGAGTTCGACTACAGCTCCGCCGCCGCCCGTCTGGCGGAGGCTGCCGCCCAGTTGCGCACCATCAACGAGCTGCGCAAGAAGTACGGCCGCCACTGAGTTCGACGCCGCTTCGCACGAAACGAAGAAGGGTAGCCAAGGCTACCCTTTCTTTTTTACTCCAGCGCCTTTTCCGGGAAAAGGCGGTTCCTCTGTCGACAGCGCGCAACGGGCCACCCGGAATACTTGCGCCCACCCGGTTCCATGCGCTCGACAACCAAGACCCGGGAACCTGCCGGCTTCGGGCACTCACCGAGGCGAAGGCGAACCGTCCGGGTTCCGTTGGCCGTGACGATCAAATCGATTTCAGGAACGCCAGCAGCGCCTGCCGGGATTCCGCCGGCAACGCGACGAAGCGCTCGCGGGCTGCCAGGGCCTCACCGGCGTGCCAGAGGATGGCTTCGGTGAAGTTGCGCGCCCGTCCGTCGTGAAGGAAATGCCCCGGCGGGCTGATGCTCTCCACCAGGCCGATGCCCCACAGCGGCGGGGTACGCCATTCGCGGCCGTTGGCCCGATGGTCCGGCCGTCCGTCCGCCAGTCCTTCGCCCATGTCGTGCAGCAGCAGGTCGGTATAGGGGTGGATGGTCCGGTTGCGCAGCAGCGGGTAGGTGGCCCGATCGCCGGTACGCAGTTGCGGGCGGTGGCAGGCGGCGCAACCCAGCGCCAGGAACTGCGCCTCGCCGCGTTGCACCTGGGGATCGTCGCGCTGGCGCCGGGCCGGAACGGCCAGGTGCGCCTGGTAGAACACCAGGTCGTCGAGCTGGGCGTCGTCCAGTTCCGGCTGGCCACCTTCGGCCGTCTGCCGGCAGGCATCCTGCACGGGCGTGCAGGTCTTGTCGGGATATAGCCGCGAGGTGATGCCCAGGTCGCCGGCCATGGCCGAGGCAGTTTGCTCGCGCAGGCTGGCGACGTTGGCCTTGAGGCCGAAGCGTCCCACCCGCCAGTCTCCGGTTTCGGTGCTCCAGACCCGGTTGACCCGTCCCTGGATGCCGTCCACCACCGGGCGCGCGGTCATCTCCAGCAGGGTTTCCTCCGGCACCGCCTCCAGCAGGCCGAGGCCGAATACCGGCGGGCCGATGCGCAGCGAGGTGAGCACGCCGTCCAGCGGGCCGTAGGCCAGTTCCTCCAGGGCCAGGCGGGGACGGCGCAGCATCAGGGATTCGCCGTCGGGAAAGCGGAACGGCAGCTCCTCCCAGGCGATCGCCGCGCGGCCTTCCGGCGGGACGCCGGGAATGCCGGTGTCGTTCAACTGGTCGCCATAGTCGGGATGCGGCAGCGGGCCGCCGTGGTCGTTCTCTCCGGGCAGGGAGAGCCGTACCAGCATCGAGCGCAGGCGCTGCCGGGGACCGTCGGGAGCCTGCCCGCGTCCGTTGAGCGGATGGCAGGAGCCGCAGGCGGGGCGGTTGTACAGCGGGCCCAGTCCATCCACCTCGCCATCCAGCGAAGGGGAGACGACCCAGACCTGGCGGAACAGGCCGCGACCGCGGGCGAAGCGTTCCCTGTCGGCCGCATCCAGGCCGGGCAGCGGCTGGGAAAACGCCTGGCGGCTGACATCGGCCACCGTCACGCCGTCCTGCGCCATCGTGGCCGGAGACCAGCCCAGCAGGCCGGCCAGCAGCCAGCCCAGGGACCATTGCTTGCTTGTCTTGTCCATCACGTATCCGTCAGCCCAGCGACTCCAGTTGCTGCCGGACCTGCCGGCGGCGCTGCTGCGCCTGTTCGCCCCAGCGTGCCTCGATCTCGTTGGCGGCCGTCCGGTCGCCTTCGACCCGGCGGAAGGACGCCTGCAATTGCGGGTCGCCGGCTTCCTTTTCGCCGATCAGCGGCTGGCAAAGCTGCTCGCGTATCGCCGTCAGGCGCTGCCCGTCGCGGGCCTCGCGCTGGTGGATGGCGGTCCAGAGCGCGTGCTGTTCCTCGTGCTGGCGTATCAGCATCTGCTCGAACAGGGCGCTGACCACGCCCAGGCGCGCGCGGCCCAGATCGTTGTCGTAGTCGTAGCCGCCGGCGGCCGCGGCCCGGAACGGGTCGTGATAGCCGGCCGGCAACTGCGGGTAGACCGATTCCCGCACCGGCAGGCGGTGGATATCCGGATGCGCCAGCAGGCGCTGGCCGGATTCCGAGAGCAGGAAAGCGACGAAGGTTTGCGCCGCTTCCACCTGTTTCGAGCCGGCGGTGATGGCCACGTGGGCCGGGTTCAGGCCGCCATGCCGTGGGTAGGCGAATTCCAGCGGCGCGCCGCCGGCGATCGCGCCGGTGACGAAGAAGTCGATGGACAGGCCGACCGCGGCCCGTTGCCCGGTCACTTCGTCGCTGACGAAGGTCGAGCCGCGGTGTACCAGATAGGACAGCCCGGCGATCTCGTTCCACAGGGCCCAGCCTCGCTCCCAGCCGTAGGCCTGCAGGACGATGTCGACCATCACCGGGGCGAAGCCGACTTCGCTGGGCACCGGCAGGGCGATGCGCCCGGCCAGGCGCGGATCGGCCAGGTCGCTCCAGTCCGCCGGGGGAGCCACGCCCAGTTCGGCCAGGGCCCGGCGGTCCAAGGCGAAACCGTAGCCGGCCAACTCGGTGGCCAGGTAGCTGCCGTCCGGGGCGGACAGCCGGGTGGTGCCGACACGTTCGGGCAGTCCCGTACGATCTATTCCGATCGGCCGCCAAGCGCCGGCCTGGCGCAGGCTTTCGAAGGTTCGCGGCGACGCGGCCCAGTAAACGTCCACGCCGCCCTGATCCGGCTGCGAAAGATAGCCCAGGGCGTCGTTCGGGGCGCGCCATAGCAGGTTGAGGCGGATGTCGGGGTGGGCCCGTTCGAAGGCGTCTTCGAAATGCGACATCAGGGCTTCCGGGTAGCTGGTGAGCACCGTCAGCTCGCGCGGGGCGGCCAACAGGGGAGGCGCCGCGCAGAGCAGGCCGAGTCGCAGCGCGCCGCCGAGCAGGCGGCGGCGGGTCAATGAGGCGGGAAAAAGCATGATGGACCCCGTCAGAAAGTCAGGTTGGCCTGCACGACGAAGGTGCGGCCCGGTTCGGGATAGCCTTCGCTGTATTCGTACTCGTGGTCGGTGAGGTTCTGCACGCTGGCGTCCAGTTGCAGGCCGTTGTCGAAGCGATAGCCGCCCTTCAGGTTGAAGACCACGAATCCGGAAGCTTCCTGGGTGCCGTCGGTGGAGCTGTAGCGGCTGGAGGAAGCGTCCGAGCTGGCCATCAGGTGCCATGGGCCGAACCACCGGCCGATACTGAGGAAGCCCTTGTGCTTGGGCGTGTCGGTGAGCCGTATGGAGTCGTCGGAGGAGCGGTTCTGGCGGTTGAGGTAGAGGTAGTTGAAGTTCACTTCCCAGGCGCCCAGGTTGCCGTTCAGCGAGGCTTCCACGCCGTTCATGCGCGCCTCGCTGACATTCTGCATCTGCGAGCAGGGCGGGTTGGAGCAGGCGCTGCCGGCCACGCGCACCGATTGCAGCAGGTCGTCCACGTGGCTGCGGAACAGCGCCAGATCCAGTTCCAGGCTGTCGCTCAGGGCACGCTTGTAGCCGATCTCGAAATGGGTGGCTTCCTCGGTTTTCAGGTCGGGGTTGGGCAGGGCGCTGCCGAAACGGTAGGAGTAGCGATCCTTCATGGTCGGGAAGCGGCTCTTGCGCGCCACGGTGAAGCGCCACAGGGTCCGCGGGTCGGCCTGGAAGAACAGCCCGAGCTGGCCGTTGTTGGTGGATTCGCGCCCGCCTTCCTCCTCGAACAGGCCGGCGGCGCTGGTGTAGGTCTCGGCTTCGCGGCCGTTGCGCCGGTCATGGGAGAAACCCGCGATCAGGGTGAGACGTTCGGTCAGCTTGCGGGTGTACTCCAGGGCGAGGGACTGGGTTTCGTCCTCGAAACGCTGCTTGGGCTCGCCGGCGTCGTGCTCGCGGTGTACGTCCTGCTTGTGGTGGAAGGCCAGGCGCAACTGGTTGTTTTCGTCCAGGGTCCACTCGTCCTCGAGGCTGAGACCGGTGCTGTAGTCGTCGTAGTAGCTGCGAAACGCCCGGGAGGTTTTCTGCGTGCTGTAGCTGTCGTTGTCGTAGGAGTACAGGTCGTTCTTGTAGATGTCGTGGTAGAGGCGGGCCTTGACCTTGTGATCGCCGAAAGCGGTGACCGTGTTGATGTAGTAGCTGGTCTTGTCCCACTTGGGCCAGCGCCAGAAGCGGTTGTAGCTGCCGCCCAGGTGTCCGGCGTAGGCGGGGTTGCCCTTTTCGCCGTCCTGCTTGACGTAGCCCAGCACGTATTCGTCGGTGTCGTTGGGCGTGAAGCCGACCTTGAAGTTGATCTTCTTGTCCTTGCGGTCGCTGTTGCCGCGCCGCCCGCCATCCTCCAGGCGTTCGTCGTCAAAGTTGCCGGGCAGGCGGAAATAATCCTCGTTGAGGTAGGACAGACCCATCTGCGCCCACCAGTTGTCCTGCCGGGTGCCGAAGTTGGCGTATGTCCATTCGCCGTTGTTCTCCGCTCGGTCGGTGAAGCTGAAACCGGTGCCGATCTCGCCTTCGAATTCCTCCTGCGGCCGCCGGGTCACCAGGTTGATCGCCCCGCCCAGGGTGTTCGGGCCGTAGGTCATGGAGCTGAAGCCCTTGGAGACCTCGATCCTGGATAGTTCGAAGGTGGTGAAGCGGCCGAGATCGGGATAGCCGTCGTAGGGCACGTACACCGGGATGCCGTCGATGAAGACGGGCACCTGGCGCAGATCGAAGCCACGCACGTAGACCATCTGCTCGTTGCGAGCGCCGGTCTTGCTGAGACTGACCCCGGGAATCAGGTTGAGCGCCTCGCCGACGGTTTCGCGGTCGTGCAGGCGCATGTCCCGGCTGTCCACCGAGTCCGTGTTGTCGAGGCGGCTGGCGTCGCCATGGCTGCCCAGCACGAAGATCTGGCCGAGTTCGAAGACATTGTCATCGGCCTGGGACAGACCGTTCAGGCAAAGACAGAGGCCGCCCGCCAAAAGGGGCAGGCGAGATGCGGGGTGCTGCATGGAAATTCCCTATTCTATATAACTTAATATATAAAATATAGATCAAATCGATAGCTGTCACAATGGGCCGTTATGGCGTTTATTTTTCAATAAAAACAAAAACTTATTTATTATTTCGTATTTGTTGAATGTCTTTTTTATATATAAAAATTAAATAATATTTACAGAGATACCCCCGCTCGCCGCAATTCTGCCCGCTGAAAGAAGAGCGGGAATGAATCTGGAAAGGAAGAGGAGCACTATCCGCCCCGTGCGACGAGTCGTTCCGTCCGGGTTCGGCAAATCCTCGGAATCGCGCCGTACTGGCGCAGGCACCTGAATATGGACGTGGTCGATGGTTGCCGGTCGGGACCCGCCGGGGCGTGTTCCCCTTGGCCGATATCTTTTTCCGCTGCAGGTTTTCTTCCGCCTCGACGGGAACGCCCGCCATGGGTGCCCGCTCCTTCACGATCCGGGGCCGGCGCTGTCGCCGCGCAACTCCCGCTTCGCCCCGCTGTCCGACAGTCCCGGCGGGGACGGGTGGGGGTTTGCTTCCGAAGCGGCGACCGGGCGAGAATGAGCCGCGCCGCAGGCTTTCCGGGCGGCGGGCTCGCCCGGTTCCTCGGGGCCGCAGCGGCGGCATCGTCCGACTCGCCGGTGGCGAGCGGACGAGCCAGGGGGATTCGCCTGCGTGCCGGAGTGTCGACATAGTTCAGCAAGGCCGGACCTCCACTGGACCGGCCGGGAGAAAGGATGACCAGGATGCCGGGTGCATTGCTTCGTACCGGAACGCTGCGGGAATTCAGGGCGCTCGGCGTCGATGGCCAGCCGGTGCACGGCGTGGCGCTGCAGTTGCGCGAGGCCATCCGCCTGAAGATGCAGCGCGAGGCGGCCGATTGCCTGGCCATCCCGCAATCCAACGAGGCGGGGGACCGCATCGACTGGTACGCGCCGTTCGAGGGCGACGTAGTGCCCTGGTCGGCGGCCACCGCGGAAGAGCGCATCCAGGCCCGTGCCCGGCTCGAGGCGATGCAGGCCCGGTTGCGGGCCACCGGCGAGAACATGCGCGACGACGTGCAGAACCGGGAGAAGCAGGTCTTCGGCCGTCTCTTGGAAAAGGCCCTGTATTTTCCCGATGCCGACCATGTCTATCTGGTCGACGGCCGGCCGGTGGTCACCTTCTGGGGCTTCACCCGGCAGCAGGACGGCCAGTCGCCCGATCCTCTCGCCTGCCTGCAGGTCGCCAGGCCCGCCCCGGCCCCCGTGGCGGACACCGTCTTGCCGCCGCCCGTGACGCCTGCGGCGGCAGCCGCGGCCGCGGTTGCGGAAAAACCCCGCTGGCGGCGCTGGCTGTGGCTGCTGCTCCTGCCGCTGCTCCTGCTGTTGCTGCTGTTCCTCATGCGCGCCTGCGCGCCGACCGTCGAACTGCCCTTCGATCTGTCGCATGTCGACCTGCCCGGCCTGCCGGCCAGGGAAAGGGTCGCGGAAGAGGTCCGGCTGCGCGAGGAGGTGGTGGGCGTGACGGGCGCGGCCGGTGTCGTCGGAACCGAGGGAGAAGGTAGCGTGCCGGTACCGGACGGCGAAATGACTGTCGAGGAAGTGCCGCTCGAAGAGGGATCGGCGAGCGAATCCGAAGCGGGCGAAGCCGCGGCGGTTGACCCCGCGGCCGAAGAGGCGACGCAGGACCGGCAACCGTCCGCCGGGGACGGAGAGAAGGAGCCGGAGGCGACGCCCGAAGACGCACAACAGAAGCCGCCGGTTCCGCCGCAACTCAACGAGGAAAAGCCGGCGCAAGACCCGAAGGCCGCGCAGGAGCAGGAAAAAGGAGCCGGGGAACAGCAAGGCGCCAAGCCCATGAGCATTCCGCCCGAGGCGCTGAAGAGCGGTTCGACCCGTTTCCTCGACGGCAACTGGCGGGCCGGCGCCGGCATCCAGGACGCCAAGACCGGCAAGCCGCTGCAGCTGGGTTACGACTTCAAGGACGGCAAGGGCCAGGTCAGCATCCGCCGTGACGACGGTGTGCGCTGCGCGGGCCCGGTGAACGCGACCGTGCAGGGCGGCAGCCTGGCGATCGCCAGCCAGGGCCAGGCGACCTGCAGCGACGGCAGCCACTACCGCATGCCGGAAGTGACCTGCAAGCCGGATGCGCGCAGCGCGGCCGACTGTACCGGCCGCTACGGCGACCAGGAATTCCCCATGTCGATCCGCCAGGGCGGCAACTGAGGCGAGCACAGGCAGCATGTTTCCGGAAAAGACCGACTACGAAGACAGGATCACCCTGATCATGGGCAGCGGCATCCAGTTCCTGGATTTCGCCGTCAGACTGGAATTGCGCCGCGAGCCGGCCGGCGAGTTCGTCCGGCCGCGCAGCGACGGCCCGCTGGTGCGCCTGCTGTTCGACCCGCGCAACAGCACCTTCCATCATCCGGCCGAGCCGGGCAGGGCGGTGACGCCCGCCTTCAGCGTGGCGCCCGAGGATTCGCTGCGCCTGCTCAAGGGGATCTGGCTGCCCCTGCCGTTCTTCCGCTGCAGCCCGCCGCGGCGCTTCGACGACGGTCCGAGCAACTGGTCGCGGGTGCGCATCGTCGAACTCGCCGAGGGCGAGGACCCGGACGGCAACACCCATCGCGTCACCGTCGCCTTCGACACCAAGGTCTTCGACAGCCACGAGGCCACCGCCTACCTGGCGCCGACCCGCGAGGACGTCCGCGCCGGCGCCAGTTTCGCCCTGGCCCACCGGGCCGACGAGATGGGCTGGTTCCTCGACCTCGGCTGGATCGACGGCTGGCTGCGCGAGGTGTTCAGCGAACAGGCGCGGCTGCCGCCGCTGCGCATGCAGCCCGACGACATCCAGGTCGAGTGCGAGCAGCTCCAGCACCAGGCGCACTACCTCAACCTGCTGCATATCCTCGGCAGCTACCTGCCGGTGCCGGAACTCAAGGTGGTGTCCAACCGCGACAGCGACGTGCACAAGGCGATCCCGGTGGACATGGTGTTGGACGTCGGCAACTCGCGCACCTGCGGCATCCTGATCGAGGACCATCCGCAGGAGAACGACGGCCTGAGCAAGCGCTACGAACTGGAACTGCGCGACCTGACCCGGCCCGAACACGTCTACCCCGAGCCCTTCGAGAGCCGCGTCGAATTCGCCCAGGCGATGTTCGGCAAGGACCACTTCTCGGTGCAGAGCGGCCGCCGCGAGGCCTTCCTCTGGCCGACCATCGCCCGCGTCGGCCGCGAGGCCGGGCGCCTGGCCGGCCGCCGGCGCGGCACCGAGGGCTCGACCGGGCTGTCGAGTCCCAAGCGCTATCTGTGGGACGAGGACAGCTACGAGCCGGGCTGGCGCTTCAACTGCGCCGCGCTGCGCACCGAGAGCGAACCGCACGCCACCGCCGCGCCGGTCGCCGGGCTGATCAACGAGAAGGGCCAGGCGCTCTACACGCTGCCCTTCGACGAACGCATGCCGGTGTTCCACCCGCACTATTCGCGCAGCTCGCTGATGACCTTCATGCTTTCCGAGGTCCTCGGCCAGGCGCTGATGCAGATCAACAGCCCCTCGCAGCGCCTGCGCATGAGCCACTCGCGGGTACCGCGCCACCTGCGCTCGATCATCCTCACCGTGCCGCCGTCGATGCCCAAGCCGGAGCGCGAGATCTTCGCCAAATGCATGGAGCAGGCCATCGGCCTGGTCTGGAAAAGCCTCGGCTGGCACCCCGAGGACGACCCCGTCGACCTCAAGGACCCGCAGAGCCGGCAAAGCGCCTGGCCCTGGTTCCCCGAGGTCCATGTGCAGTGGGACGAGGCCACCTGCGGCCAGGTGGTCTACCTGTTCAACGAGACGCAGAACAACTTCGCCGGCCGCTCGGAGGAGTTCTTCGCCGCCATGGCGCGGCCGGACCAGCCGAAACGGGACCGCCTGACCATCGCCTCGATCGATATCGGCGGCGGCACCACCGACCTGGTGATCACCGAATACCGCCTCGACGACGGCGTCGGTGGTAACGTCTACATCTGTCCGGAACAACGCTTCCGCGACGGCTTCAAGGTCGCCGGCGACGACATCCTGCTCGACGTGATCCGCCAGTTCGTCCTGCCGGCGCTGCGCGAAGCGCTGTCGCACGCCGGCATCGCGGTGCCCGAGGCGTTGCTCTCGCGGCTGATCGGCAGCGAACCGCTGGCCGTGCAGGAGGCCGTGCTGCGCCAGCAGCTCAGCCTGCAGGTGTTCGGCCCGATCGGCCTGCGCCTGCTCAAGGCCTACGAACAGTACGATCCGCTGGAGCCGGGCAGCCGGGTCAGCGCCACCTTCGGCGAACTGCTCGGCGAGACGCCCACGGCGGACGTGCTCGACTACGTCGCCGGCGCCGTGCGCCGCCAGTTGGGCAACGAGGCGGCGCCCTTCGACATCCTCGCCACCCCGCTGGACGTCAGCCTGCGGCGCATCCACGAGGCCTTCATCGGCGACCGCATGAGCATCGGCAAGACCATCCAGGCGCTCTGCGAGGTGGTCAACGCCTACCCCTGCGACGTGCTCCTGCTCACCGGCCGGCCCTCCTGCCTGCCCGGCGTGCAGGCGCTGTTCCGCGAGCTGCTGCCGCTGCCGCCAGGGCGCATCCTGTCGCTCAACCAGTACCGTACCGGCGGCTGGTACCCCTTCAACAAGCTCGACCGCATCGAGGACCCGAAGACCACCGCGGCGGTCGGCGCCATGCTCTGCCTGCTGAGCCGCGGCCTGCGCCTGCCGAACTTCTACTTCCGCGTGGCGTCCTTCCGCTCCTACTCGACGCTCAGGAACCTGGGGCTGATCGACAACAACAACGTCCTCAAGGACAGCAACGTCTACTACCGCGACATCGATCTGGACGATCCCGACTACCGCCTGCCGGACACCCCCTTCGACATGCGCGGGACCATGCGTCTGGGCTTTCGCCAACTGGCCTGCGAGCGCTGGTCGGCGGCGCCGCTGTACATTCTCGCCATCGAGAATCCGCGGCTGCGCGAGGAGATGGCGTCCAAGGGGCTGGTGCTCAAGGTGCGCCTGGGGATCAGGCCGTCGCGCAACCCGGCCGAGGGCAGCGAGCGTTTCGAACTGCTCGGGGTGGAGTCGGACAACGGGGCGGTGAGTCGGGCGCATGTGCGGCTGAAGCTCAATACCCTGCCCGATGCCGGGCTGGGCGAGTCGCAGTACTGGCTGGACAGTGGGAGTGTGTTTCGGAAATGACTAGTGGGGCGCGTTGGTGTTGGCCTGGCTTTTGGGGTGAGGACGGGGCGTTTTCCTCGGCCCGGCCTACAGGTTTCGCCTTGCACGGCGAGTCACTTTTTCTTGTCTGGCCAAGAAAAAGTAACCAAAAAGAAGGCCACCCCCGTCGTCAGGCCCTGCGCTTCGCTCCGGGTCCCCTCCCTCCATCGCCGCTCCAGGGGCCCGGCCCGAAGGGCCATCCATGGCCCACGGACCTTTCGCCGCATCCATGCGGCTCAACCCCTTGCGCGGCGATTCCGTTCGGCCTGACGAAGGGGGAAACGGGTGCAGTTCCTACCTCCGCGAAAAGCCAAATGAAGAGCCAAGAGCCAAAAGCCTTTTTCAGGACTGCCCCCAAACTTGCAAGCAACTCCCCAGTCCCGTTCAGCAGGCCGAGCGCAGGCGTTGCGGAGGGGGACGCGAGGCAGGACGCCGAGCGAGTCACGAAGGGACAGGGACGTCCCTTCGTGACGTGCCCCCGGAGCGGCGCCGGAGCGAGGGAAGTCCGACGCAGCCGGGGCTGGATGAGCGGGCGCGCTTTCTCTTTGGTTACTTTCTCTTTGCGCGAGCAAAGAGAAAGTGACTCGCCGTACAAGGCGAAACCTGTCGTATCAGCCGAGGAAAGCATTCGGCTCGGTACCAAGCCTTCCCGCCAGTTCCCGAAAAACCCTCCGCTCCAGGCAGGAAAAACGTATCGGAGCGATGCCGAAGCGAGGGAAGCCCGACGTAGCCGGGGCCGGATGAGCGGGCGCGCTTTCTCTTTGGTTACTTTCTCTTTGCGCGAGCAAAGAGAAAGTGACTCGCCGTACAAGGCGAAACCTGTCGTATCAGCCGGGGAAAGCATTCGGCTCGGCACCAAGCCTTCCCGCCAGCTCCCGAAAAACCCTCCGCTCCAGGCAGGAAAAACGTATCGGAGCGATGCCGAAGCGAGGGAAGTCCGACGCAGCCGGGGCCGGATGACCGGGCGCGCTTTCTCTTTGGTTACTTTCTCTTTGCGCGAGCAAAGAGAAAGTGACTCGCCGTACAAGGCGAAACCTGTCGTATCAGCCGAGGAAAGCATTCGGCTCGGCACCAAGCCTTCCCGCCAGCTTCCGAAAAACCCTCCGCTCCAGGCAGGAAAAGCGTATCGGTCCGGCACCGAAGCCCCAGAATATCAACGCCGCCTCGCCCCACAGGGAACCCCGATCGATGACCTACCCTGACCAATCCCCCGAACGCCTGTCCCAGAGCTGGTCCGCCGTCTACGGCGGGGCGGGCGAGGCGATCCGCTGGATCGACGAGGTGCGCCGCAGCGCGCCGCGCCTGGACAACGAGGCCGACGACCTGATCCTCAGCCTGCGCCGCGTGCGCAACACCGCGCGGCGTCTCGGCGCGGTTTCCGCGCTGCCGATGACCGTGGGCTTCTTCGGCCTGTCCCAGGCCGGCAAGTCCTACCTGATCGCCACCCTCGCCGCCGGCGCCAACGGCAAGCTGGAAACCGACCTGGGCGGCGACCACCTGGACTTCCTTGTCCACGTCAACCCGCCGGGCAGCGGCAAGGAGGCCACCGGGCTGGTCACCCGTTTCAGCCGTACCGCCCGGCCGGGGCCGGCGGAGTTCCCGCTGGAACTCAAGCTGTTCGCCGAGATCGAGCTGGCCAAGGTGCTCGCCAACTCCTTCTTCAATGACTTCAACACCGAGAAGGTGCGCTACCGCTTCGAGGAGGCGGCGATCCGCCAATTGCTCCGCGAGCTGGAGCGGCGCCGCCAGCCCTATCCGGTGCCGGGCGTCGACGCCGATGCCGTGGTAGACCTGTGGGACTACCTGCAGGGCAGCTTTCCGGGTTCGCTGGGCGCGCTGGCGGCCTACTACTGGCCGGCCGCCGTCGAGCTGGCGCCGCGCCTGGCGCTGGAAGACCGCGCCCGGCTGTTCTCGATCTTCTGGGGCGAGATCCCCGAACTGAGCGACACCTACCTGGCCTTCGCCCGTACCCTGACCAGCCTGGGCCACGCCGAACGGGTCTTCGCGCCGCTGGGCGCCCTGGTGCGGCCGACGCCGCAGGGCGGGCTGTCGCAGGCCGACAGCATCATGAACGTGGACATGCTCGAACGCCTCGGCCGGGACAACGACCTGCGCATCGCCGTGCGTCCGTGGAAGGACGGCGCCCTGGGCGCCGAGGTCGAGCTGACCCTGGCGCAACTGGCGGCGCTCACCGCCGAGCTGGTCTTCCCGCTGGTCGAGCCGACCAGTGAACCGCTCTGCGAAGAGGTCGACCTGCTCGACTTCCCCGGCTACCGCGGCCGGCTCGGCGTCGAGTCGCTGGACGAGGTGCGCCGCGCGGTGAACAACGAGGACAGCAACCCGGTGGCGCAGCTCCTCCTGCGCGGCAAGGTCGCCTATCTCTTCGAGCGTTACACCGACAGCCAGGAAATGAACGTGCTGATCGTCTGCACGCCGTCGAACAAGCAGTCGGACGTCACCAGCGTCGGCCCGGTGCTGAGCCGCTGGATCGACCGCACCCAGGGCGAGACGCCGGCCGAGCGGGCGCGCCGCAAGCCGGGCCTGTTGTGGGCGATCACCATGTTCGACATGCGCATCGGCAGCGACCTGGACAAGGGCGAGGACCTGCTGCGCCTGGGCTGGGGCAGCGGCGGCATGATGAAGATGACCATGCTGGAACGCTTCGGCCAGTACGCCTGGCTGCAGGACTGGGCCGACGGCCGGCCGTTCGACAATACCTTCCTGGTGCGCAAGCCGCGCATGAAGGTGACCTTCCTCGACCTCGACGGCGGCCGGGAAACGGCCATCCACGAGGCCGCTCGCGAGTCGCTGGCGCTGATGCGCCAGACCTTCTGCGAGGACGAGACGGTCCGCCGCCACGTCCGCGACCCCGAGGAAGCCTGGGACGCCATGCTGGCGCTGAACGACGGCGGCATGGGCCGCATCGGCCGCTACCTGCGCCAGGTCGCCCTGCGCGAGGTCAAGCAGGGGCGCATCCGCGAGCAACTGGATGCCATCCTGCACCTGATCGAGAACCGCCTCGGCCACTGGTTCCAGGCCGAGGGCGCCGGCGAGCTGGAGCGCAAGCGGCGCATCGCCCGGCAGATCTCCGACGCCCTGTGGCCGCGGCGCCTGCTGCTCGGCGAGCTGCTGCAGCGCATGCAGCTCCCGGACGACCTGCTGCGCGCGCTCTACCTGCGCGCCGGCGAGGAAGACGAAGCGCCGCCGCCGGCCGCCGGCGAACGCCTGCTGCCGGGCGCCGCACCGCTGGCCGGGGCGCTCAATCTCGGCCTCGACCTGAACGGCGACGACAGTTTCGATCCCTTCGGCGACAATGGCCCTTCCGGCGCGGTGCCCGCGGCGCCGGCGCGGCAGGCGCGCGGTAGCGACGCGCGCTTCGCCCAGGCGGTGCTGCGCGAGTGGATCGGCCACCTGCGCCACCTGCCCGAGGACGTGCGCCTGATGACCTACCTGGGCTTTGCCAAGCCGGCGGTCGAGGCTCTGATCGACGAACTGGTCACCGGCGCCAGCCGCCTCGGCCTGGAGCAGCGCCTGTTGCAGGCGATCGTCAGTACCGAGCAGGTCGGTACCAAACGCGAGCAGCTCGCCGGCCGCCAGGTGCTCACCGCCAAGACGGTGCTCGGCGACTTCATCGGCTGGCTGGGCTTCATCGAGCAGTCCCTCGAACAACGCCCGGACAGCCGCATCGAGCGCGACGCCAGGCTGTTCCAGCCGGCGCCGCCGATCGCCCCGGGCCAGTTGCCGCGCCTGACGGAGCAACCCCAGGACTACACCCGGCGCTACGTCGGCGACTGGCTGGTGGCCCTGGCGCGGATCGCCGAGGAAAATGCCGGACACAGCGCCGGCCGGGAAATCAGCCTCGAAGAGAACGAAGCGCTGGGCCGCATCCTCGCCACCTTCCAATCGGCACGGGCAGACTGACGCATGCTGAGAATCGAACTGACGGCCGCCGCCGGCGGCCAACCCGGCTACGGCGAACTGAGCCTGCGCGGCTGGCCGGGCGGCACAGATGGCTTGGAACTGAGTGTGCTGCGCAACCAGGACAGCCTCTACCTGGATGCCGGCGGCGGCTGGGACAGCCTGCCCGTCTGGCACGCCATCGACGGCCTGGAACGGCGCGGCGAACTGCTGGTCGGCAGTGTCGGCCCCTGGCTGGTCGATCCCCTGGTCCGTGACCCGAAGATGGTCTACCGCCTGCAACTGCGCGATGCCGGGCAGAGCGATGCCGGCGTGCTGCGCATCGTCGGCGACATCCTCTCCTCGTCGGCCGTCGGCCAGCCGCAGCCGGAGGAGCCGGCGCCCAAACCGCGGGCCGCGCCGCCCGAAGCGAAGCCCGAACCCGTGACCGTCGAGCCGCCGGTCGAGAAGCCGCGGGCGGAGCCGTCGCTGGTCGCCAGGCGCGAAGACGAGGAAGCGCCCGTCACGCCGCCGCCGGGGCCCGTCCGCTGGCTGCCGCTGGTCCTCGGCCTGCTGGCGCTGCTCGGCATCGGGCTGGGGGCCTACTGGTACTTCGTGCTGCGTCCGCAGACGCTGACGCCGGTGGCGGAAGCCCCGGCCGCGACGCCGGCGCCCGCCGCGTCCGGCGGCGAGGCGAACCCCTGCGACGCGACCGCCCTGGAAGGCGCCGGCGACGACCTGGCCTTCATCCAGTCCTGCCTGCGCTCGAATCCGCCCACGGCCCGGGTGCTGGAGGTGATCGACGCCGCCAAGCGCGCCAAGCGCTGCGGCGTGGTGCAGCGTCTCTACGCGCACAAGGCCCAGGCCGGCGACGCCGCCATCGCCTTCGCCTACGCCCGCGAATACGACCCGCAGACCTTCGCCGCCGGCGGCTGCGTGAAGTCCGCCGATGCCGAAACCGCCGCCTACTGGTACGAGATCGCCCTGGCCAACGATCCGGCCAACGCCGACGCCAAGAAGCGCCTGGAGGCCCTGAAACCATGAACCCGCGCGGAAGGAAGACGACGATGTGGCGCGAGATGGCCCTGCTCGGCGGCCTGCTGCTGGGCGCCTGTGCCGGCCCGGCGCTGGCGGCCGACGACAAGCCCCTGCTGCAGGCCGGCAAGAAGACTCTCTACCAGCGCGTGCTGACCACGCCGAGCTGCCGCCTCGGCGACCAGCCCGGCGCGGCCGGCGGCAAGCCGCAGCCGGCCTTCACCCGCTTCTACGTGTATCAGCGGCAGAAGGTCGGCGACGGCGAATGGCTCAAGGTCGGCCCGGACAGCTACGGCGAGACTCTCGGCTGGATCGACGCCGGCTGCGCGGTGGACTGGAAGATGCAGATGACCCTGGCGCTGACCAACCCGGCCGGGCGCGAGCCGCTGCTGTTCTTCCGCCAGCGCGAGACGCTCGACAAGCTGTTCGGCGCGGACGATCCGGGCAAGCTGCTCAAGCCGATCCGCGCCAACCTGGCGGGCCAGGGCCGCGATGCCGCTGTGGTCGCCCGCGAGCCGGACTACGCCGTCGATCTGGCCAAGCGCTTCTATCTGCTGCCGGTGCTCGATGCCCGGGAAATCATGACCGAGAAGGGCTTCCGGGTACGCGAGCTGGAGGTCGCCTCGGTGACCGCCGCCGAGCCGAAGAGCGCCGAACAGGCCGCCCGGGACAAGGCCGGCGAGGTCAACACCCTGAAGGGCTTCAGCGCCGCCGTGGTGTTCGTCATCGACTCGACCATCTCCATGGGCCCCTACATCGACCGGACCCGCGAGGCGATCCGCAAGATCTACCAGCGCATCGAGCAGGAAAAGCTGCTCGAGCAGGTCAGGTTCGGCCTGGTCGCCTACCGCTCCAACATCAAGGAAGTGCCGGCGCTGGAATACGTCAGCAAACTCTACGTCGATCCGGCCAAGGTACAGGGCGGCGAGGACTTCCTCGCCAAGATGGCCGCACTGAAGCCGGCCACGGTATCCAGCAGCCGCTTCGACGAAGACGCCTACGCCGGGGTCATGCGCGCCCTGGACGGGATCGACTGGACCCGGTTCGGCGCCCGCTACATCGTGCTGGTCAGCGATGCCGGCGCTTTGGACGGCACCGATCCGCTGTCCGCCACCGGCCTCGACGCCGCCCAGGTGCGCCTGGAGGCCAAGCATCGCGGCGTGGCCATCTACAGCCTGCACCTGAAAACCCCGAGCGGGGCGAAGAACCACGCTTCCGCCGAGGCGCAGTACCGCGACCTGTCGAACAACCCGATCCTCAACAAGCCGCTGTACTACCCGGTGGACGCCGGCGACGTGGATAACTTCGGCAGCAAGATCGACGCCCTGGCCGTCGCCATCACCGGCCAGGTCAAGGCCGCCTACCGCGGCGAAATGGCCGCCGGCAGCGCCCTCGGCGCCGACGCCGACTACGGCGGGAAGGCCGACGCCACCCTGCTGGAAGACACCGCCAAGCTCGGCCACGCCATGCGCCTGGCCTACCTCGGCGCAGCCACCGGGGCCAGCGCGCCGCCGGTGTTCCACGCCTGGATCGGCGACCGCGACTTCGTCAAGCAGAACGTGCCGACCACCGAGGTGCGTGTGCTGCTGACCAAGGCCCAGCTCAGCGACCTTGCCGAGGTGGTGAAGAAGATCGCCGACGCCGCCAACGAGGGCCTGATCTCGCCCAACGAGATGTTCGAGCGTCTGCGCTCGGTGGCCGCGACCATGGGCAAGGACCCCAACCAACTGCAGAAGGGCGGCAAGTCCGCCACCCTGGCGGAGATGGGCCTGATGGCCGAGTACCTGGAGGGGCTGCCGTACCTCAGCGAGGTGCTCAGCCTCGACGAGGAGACTTGGAAGGGTATGGAGGGGCTGGAGCAGGAGAAATTCATCCGGCGCTTGAATACCAAGTTGAAGTACTACCAGAAGTACAACGCCGATGCCGATCGGTGGGTGTCGTTGGCCGAGGGGAGCGATCCGCGGGATCATGTGTATCCGGTGCCGTTGGAGGCGTTGCCTTGATCCTGGCTGGCGAGGGAGTCTTGGGGCCGGGCCGGGCACTTTCCTCGGCCCGAGCGACAGGTTTCGCCTTGCACGGCGAGTCACTTTTTCTTGTCTGGCCAAGAAAAAGTAACCCAAAAGAAGGCCACCCCCGTCGTCAGGCCCCGGCTGCGCCGGGGTTCCCTCCCTCCGTCGTCATTCCAGGGGCACGCCACGAAGGGCCATCCATGGCCCTCGGGCTTTTCGGCTTTGGCGTCCTGCGTCGCTCTACCTCCTGCATCCATGCAGTCGTCGCGGCATCCATGCCGCTCGACCCCTTCCATGCCGACTCCGCTCGGCCCGACGAAGGGGGAATGGGTGCAGTTCCCACCTCCGCGAAAAGCCAAACGAAGAGCCAGGAGCCGGGAGCTTTTTTCGGGATTGATCCCGAATCTCCGGGCAACACCCCGATCCCTTGTAGGAGCGAATTCATTCACGACCGGCGCAGGTATGAAGCTTCAGGTGCCGCCAGGGCTGCGGCGGATGGCCGCCCCGATAAATCCGCTCCTACACCAAGCCGCATGCGCCTGCAGGAATCCCTGCCTCCGCGAACGAAAAGCGAAGCGAAGGGCAGAAAAGCCTTTTCAGGATCGATCCCGAGTTTGCAGGCAAGCTCCCCGGTCCCGTTCAGAAGGCCGAGCGCAGGCGTTGCGGAGGGGGACGCGAGGCAGGACGCCGAGCGAGTCACGAAGGGACAGGGACGTCCCTTCGTGACGTGCCCCCGGAGCGGCGCCGGAGCGAGGGAACCCCGGCGTAGCCGGGGCCGGATGACCGGGCGCGCTTTCTCTTTGCGCGGGCAAAGAGAAAGTGACTCGCCGTACAAGGCGAAACCTGTCGTATCAGCCGAGGAAAGCATCCGGCTCGGCACCAAGCCTTCTCGCCAGCTCCCGAAAAACCCTTCGCTCCAGGCAGGAAAAACGTATCGGAGCGGCACCGGAGGGAGGGAACCCCGGCGCAGCCGGGGCCGGATGACCGGGCGCGTTTTCTCTTTGGTCACTTTCTCTTTGCGCGGGCAAAGAGAAAGTGACTCGCCGTACAAGGCGAAACCTGCAGGTCGGGCCGAGGAAAGTATCCAGCCCGGCACCAAGCCTTCCCGCCAGCCCCCCGAAACCTCCCCACTTCCAGGCAGAGAAAACGCCTCGGCCCGGCACCAGGGCCAGGAACCCACCCGGAGCATGCACAGACCATGACTCCCCCCTTGCTCCACATCGAAAACCTCGCCATCCACCGCGGCACCTACCGCATCCTCCTGCCACGCCTGTCGCTGGCGCGCGGCGAAGTGGCCGCCATCACCGGCGCCAGCGGCTGCGGCAAGAGCACCCTGTTGGAAATGATCGGCCTGATCCTGCGCCCCGAAGACCTCGACCGCTACGAACTGGACGAGCGCGACGCCGGCGCCCCGCTGGACATCGCCGCCCTGCTGCGCGCGGACCGCCAGGCGCGTCTGGCCGACCTGCGCGCCCAGCGGCTCGGCTTCGTCCCGCAGAGCGGCGGGCTGCTGCCGTTTCTCGACGTGCGCCAGAACATCGCCCTGCCGCGGCGCATGCTCGGTCTGCCGGCCGGCGGTGAGCGGGTCGAGGAAGCCGTCGAGCGCCTCGGGCTGCGGCCGCTCCTGCACAAGAAGCCCGCCCAGCTCTCCATCGGCGAGCGCCAGCGTGCCTCCTTCGTCCGCGCCATCGCCCACGAGCCGGACCTGCTGCTGGCCGACGAGCCCACCGCCGCGCTGGACCCCTTCCAGGCTCGGCGGCTGTTCGAGCTGATCGTCGAGACCAGCCAGCGCCTGCGCATCGCCACCCTCTTGGTCAGCCACGACTGGGGCCTGCTGCGCGACTGCGCGATCCGCCGGCTGGTGGGCGTGCCGGAGGATGGCGGCGGCGGCACGGTGTTCCGCGATGCGGCCTGACGCGCGCCCCGGCTGGGGCCTGCTCGCCGCCCTGGCGAGCCGCGATCTCTGGCACGACCGGCAGGTCTCGCTGTGCATCGTCGCCGCGCTGGTGGCGGTGATCGCGCCGCTGCTTTTGCTGTTCGGCCTCAAGCACGGCGTGGTTTTGCAACTGCGCGGCGAACTGCTCGACGATCCGCGCAACCTGGAGATCCGCCTGCTCGGCAACCACGACCTGGACCGCGCCTGGTTCGCGCATCTGGCCGCGCAGCCGGGGGTCGGCTTCGTCATGCCGCTGACCCGCTCGCTGAACACCCAGGCCGACCTGGCGCGCGACAGCCAGCGCTTCGTCGCCGACGCCGAGGTCATCCCCAGCGGTCCGGGCGATCCCTTGCTCGGCACGCGCCTCGCGCCGCCGGAAGGCGACCGGGTGCTGCTCAGCGCCAGCGCGGCGCGGCGTCTGGAGGTAGGCGCCGGCGAGCGCATCCGCCTCGCGGTGCTGCGCAAGCTGGACGGCAACAGCGAGCGCGGCCAGCGCGAACTGACGGTCGCCGGAGTACTGCCGGAGACGGCCTTCTCGCGCCCGGCGCTGCTGGTACCGCTGGATCTCCTGGTGGCCATGGAGGATTTTCGCGACGGCTTCGCGGTGCCCGCCCTCGGCTTCGCCGCCGGCCGGGCGCCGCCGCCGCGCGAGCGCTATGCCCGCGCCCGCGTCTACGCCGGCAGCCTGGACGATGTCGCCCCGCTCGCCGCCTGGCTGGAAGGACAGCGCATCGAGACCGGCACCCGGCTGCGCGAGATCGAGTCGGTGAAGGCCGTCGACCGGGTACTCGGGCTGATCTTCGCGGTGATCGCCTGGACCGCGGCGATCGGCTGCGTCGCGTCCCTGGCCGGCGCTTTCCTCGCCAACATCGACCGCAAGCGCAAGGACCTGGCCCTGCTGCGCCTGCTCGGTTTCCGTCGCATCGCGGTCGGCGCCTACGTGATGGTGCAGGCGGCGCTGCTCACCTCTCTGGCCTTCGCCCTGGGCTATCTGGCCTATCTGGCCGGCAGTACGGTATTCAACCGGGCCCTGGGCGCCAACCTGGCCGCCGACGCCTTCGTCTGCCGGCTGGAAAACCTGCATATTCTGCTGGCCTTCGCCAGTGCGTTGCTGATCGCCATCCTGGTGGCGGCGGTAGGAGGGTATCGTGCGATTCACATTCAACCGGCGGAAAGCCTGCGGGATCTCTGAGCGCCGCCGCGCGCCGGCCGTGGCGCTGGGACTGGCGGTGGCGCTGGCCAGCCTGCCGGCCGCCGCGGCCTGGGACGCGAAGTACTACAACCCGCAGCCGCAGAAGGACGACGTGTTGCTGCCGATGCCCTGCGGCGGTTTCATGGCCTGGCGCCAGGTGCGCGTGCCGATGGCCAGCCCGCTGGACGACTACGCCGTCACCCTCGGCCAGGACAGCGAGGAATGGGGTTATCTCGAACAGGCGCGGCCGACCCATATCGCCGGCAGCTTCAGCGTCGCCAAGCCGGAGCCGGGGCGCTATTACCTGCTGGCCAAGTACGAGGTCAACGAACTGCAGTACCGCGCGCTGATGAACGGCCAGTGCCCCGAGCCCTCCGCCGAGCTGCGCCTGCCGAAGACCGGGTTGAGCTGGTTCGACGCCGTGGCCTTCACCGACCGCTACAACCTCTGGTTGCGCCAGAATGCCCCGGACAAGCTGCCGAAGGAAGACGGCGCGGCCGGCTTCCTGCGCCTGCCCACCGAAGTCGAATGGGAGTTCGCCGCGCGTGGCGGCCTGGCGGTATCCCCGGCGGAATTCCGCGACAGCCGCTTCCCCATGCCGGAGGGCATCGAAGCCTACGCCTGGTTCGCCGGCGCGCAATCGGCCAACGGCAAGCTGCAACTGGCCGGCCTGCTCAAGCCCAACCCGCTCGGCCTGCACGACGTGCTCGGCAACGCCGACGAGATGCTCTTCGAGCCCTTCCACCTGAACAAGCTGGACCGCCAGCACGGCCAGGCCGGCGGCTACATCGTGCGCGGCGGCAACTACCTGACCCCGCAGGCCGAGCTGCGCACCGCGCTGCGCCAGGAACAACCCTACTACGCCACCGACGGCAGCGCGCAGAACCGCCTGAAGACCGGCGGCTTCCGCCCGGCCCTGGTGGCGCCGGCGCTGACTTCCCGCGAGCGGATCAGGCAGGTCGAGGCCGACTGGAAAAAGCTCGGCACGACCCGCCCCGAGGCCCAGGCCGAAGCCGGCGCGCGGCCGGCCGGCCGGGACCCGGCGAGCGAGATCGCCAGCATCGCCGAGGGCGTGCAGGACGACGTGCTCAAGGGGCAACTGGAGAAACTGCGCAGCGACCTGCGCGCCAATACCCAGGCGCGCGACGAACAGCGCGACCAGGCGATCCGCTCCGAACTGCAGCTCGGCGCCTTCCTCTGCACCAAGCTCAAGGACGACGGGCTCTTCCTCGACACCCTCGAAGGCAATTACAGTCGCAGTTGCGGCGCGGACGGCACGGAGCCCAAGGCCCGTTGCGAGGCGCGCCGGGAGCAACTGGACGGTCATCGCAAGGTGCTGGATTTCATGCTCAACTACTACGCCGACAGCGTGGTCGGCACGGCCCTGAACTACAACCAGGCCAGCGTCGAACCCCAGGTCGGCCTGGTGGCGCAGCAGTTGGCCGCACGGGGCAAGAGCAACCTGCGCACCTACCTCGATACCCACTGGAACAACCTGCGCACCTACCTGAAGGATGGCAGGGTGGCGCGTGCCCACTGGCTGCAATCCTGCAAATCCCTCTGATCGGAGACAGCGAGACTGGAGATTATGGTCGCCTCGTTCACGGCTAAACGAATCGCCTGGGCGGTGCTCGCCCTGTCGTTGGCGGGTTGCGAGACCCTGAACGGCCCCGGCATGGGACAGACCGACCCGCGGCTGTCCAACAGCAGCTCGGCGCGCTTCTTCAGCAAGTCCGGCTGGCAGGCCTGCGCCGGTGGCGCGGTGGTCGGCGTGCTGGCCTGCCAACTGGCCAATCCGGACAGGAAGGGCGAGTGCATGGCCGGCGCGGCGGTACTCGGCTGCGGCGTCGGCATGGGCGCCAACTACTATCTCGATCAGCGCCGCAGCCAGTACGCCAACACCGAGCAGCGCCTCGACGCGGCCATCGCCGACGTGCGCAAGGACAACCTCGAACTGCAGGACCTGAGCCGCACCGCGCGCACGGTGATCGCCGACGACCGCCAGAGCATCGCCATGATCCAGAGCGACATCGCTTCCAAGCGGGTGCAGAAGGCCCATGCCCAGCAGCGTCTGGCCAAGGTCGACGCCAATCTGGTATTCCTCCGCGACAAGCTGGCCAATGCCCGCAGCAAGCAGGAGGAATGGCGCAAGGTGGCCGCCGCCGAACGCGGCAGCGCCAGTGCCGCGCGCATGGACACGCTGAATGCCGAAATCAACAGCATGCAGCGGCAGATCAACGCCCTGGAAGCCGAGATCGACCAGCTCTACCGACAACGCTCCGCCATCCGCCTGGGCTGAACCATGCACCGATTCTTCCGATTCCTGTCCCTTGTCGCCGCCGGCCTGTCGCTCGGCGCCTGCGCGGTGAGCCCGCAGGAGTGCGATCCGCGCAACGCCGATGCCGGTTTCGCCACCAAGTTCGGCTGCAACGTGCACGGCGGCTACGCCCAGCGTGTCGAGCAGAAGGAAAAGATCCTGCTCGACGAGCGCAAGACCAACCAGTTGTTCCGCGACACCTATGCCGCCCTCGACAAGGAGCGCAGCGAGGTCGGCCGCGAACTGAACCGCCAGCGCGACGAATACGCCGCGCTGAACAAGGCGATGAACGCACTGCTCGCCGAACTCAAGCAGAAGGGCCGCAACAACCAGCGCCTGCAGAACGAGATCGCCGCGCTGGAAAAGGAAATGGCCGGCATCAACCGCCAGAACGACGGAAAGGCGGTGGCGCAGAAACAGTACGAACTGCAGAAACTGCGCACCCGGCTCGCCAGCCTGGAAAGCGACCTGGGCCTGCGCTGACCGATCGAGGCGAGCATGAAGCGAATCACCCGTTCATCCAGCGCCGGGCGCAGCGCGGCCGATGCCCTGGCCGGCCACGCGGAACTGACGGCCATCCTGCGCCGCCACCTGCCGCCGAGCACGGCGGCCCTGTTCGCCAAGCCCAGGCAGGCCGAGGGCGACATCGTCGAGTGGTACTCGGACCTGGGCGGCCAGCCGGTGCCCTTCGCCGAGCTGGCGCCGCAGGAAGCGCGCCAGGTGCGCCAGCTGCTGGACGAGCGCCTGGCCTCCATCGTGGAACTGGCCGGGCGTCTCGAAGGACTGGGCGAGGAGGGCAGTCGACAGGCCGAGCTGTTGCGCCAGGCCGCGCGTTACCCGGACACCGCCACCCTCTATGCGCTGAACGGCCAGCCGCTGGTGACCTTCTGGGGCGGCGGCGAGCCGCCCGCACCGCCCGTGCCGCCGCCGGCCGCCGCCGGATTGCCGGGAGCGGCGCCGGCGGCCCTGGCTACCGCCGGCGCCGCGTCCCTCGCCGCCGCCGGGCCGCAACGCCGCTGGTGGCCCTGGCTGCTCCTCCTGCTGTTGCTGCTGGCCCTGCTCGCCGGCCTCTGGTGGTGGCTGTTCGGCCGCCAGGAGCCGCCGGTGGAGCCGATCGCCGCGACCGAGCCGCCGGCCGTCCAGGAACAACCCGAGCCGCCGGTCGAGGAAAAGACTCCGCCGGTCGAGGAACCCGAGCCCGAACCGGAACCCGTGCCCGAGGAAAAAGCGGAGCCCGAACCCGTGGTGCCGCCGGCGCCCAAGGTCGAGGCGGTGCCGCCCAAGCCCGAGCCGAAACCGGAGCCCAAGCCCGAACCGAAGCCCGTGCCCAAGCCGGAACCCAAGCCGGAGCCGAAACCCGAGCCCAAACCGGACCCGGTCGAATTGGCGCGCAAGCGCATCGTCGCCGCGGGTAGCAACTGCAACAGCCTGCAGCAACTGCTCAGCCAGGACCCGCAGGTCAAGCAGAACCCGGCGCTGCGCGGCGAAGTCGAGGCGAAGCTCAAGCAGCAGTGTCGGCAGCAACTGATCGTCAACGCCAAGAACCTCTGTCCGGACGAGCGACCCAAGGAACTGGCGCCGGAGCTGGCCATCGTGTTCGACGCCTCCGGCTCGATGGACATCAGCCTGCTGGCGACCAAGCAGGAGATCGACCGGGCGGTGATGGTGCAGGGCATGACCGACATCGCCGCGCGCGTGCTGCTGGGCGGCAATCCGGGGATCGACACCACCGGCCACCTGTACCGCGAGCCCAAGCGCATCACCGCGGCCAAGCAGGCGACTACCGCGGTGGTCCAGCGCCTGCCCAGCGATGTCAGCGCCGGTCTGGTGCTGATCGAGCGCTGCCCCGCCTCGCGCAGCATGGGCTTCTTCACCCCGGTCCAGCGTGGCGGCCTGCTGGCGCGCCTGAATTCCATCCAGCCGGTGGAGGGCACGCCGCTGGCCGACGGCGTCGCCAAGGCCGGACAGATGCTCGACGGCGTCAACCGCGAGTCGGTGATGGTGGTGGTCTCCGACGGCGAGGAGAGCTGTCACCAGGACCCCTGCGCGGTGGCCCGCGACCTGGCGCGGCGCAAGCCGCACCTGAAGATCAACGTGGTCGACATCGCCGGTACCGGCGCCGGCAACTGCCTGGCCCAGGCCACCGGCGGCCGGGTGTTCAACGCCAGGAACGCCGGCGAACTGGCCGCGATGACCCGCCAGGCCGCCCAGGACGTGCTGCCGCCGGCGCATTGCCGACAGTGAGGCGCGGCTTCTCCCCTCTCTCATATGGAGAGGGGCCGGGGGAGAGGGTAGTTGGCGGCTCTCTGCGGGCTGGTTCCCCTCTCCCCGACCCTCTCCCCGGAGGGGAGAGGGAGGCATGGATGATCCGCCAGGCAGCCCAGGACGTGCCGCCGCCAGCGCATTGCCGACAGTGAGGCGCGGTTTCTCCCCTCTCCCATATCGGAGAGGGGCTGGGGGAGAGGGTAGTTGGCGGCTCTCTGCGGGCTGGTTCCCCTCTCCCCGACCCTCTCCCCGGAGGGGAGAGGGAGGCATGGATGATCCACCAGGCCGTCCAGGACATGCCGCCGCCAGCGCATTGCCGGCAGCGAGGCGCGGCTTCTCCCCTCTCCCATGTGGGAGAGGGGCCGGGGGAGAGGGTGGTTGGCGGCTCTCTGCGGGCTGGTTCCCCTCTCCCCGACCCTCTCCCCGGAGGGGAGAGGGAGGCATGGATGATCCACCAGGCCGTCCAGGACATGCCGCCGCCAGCGCATTGCCGGCAGTGAGGCACGGCTTCTCCCCTCTCCCATGTGGGAGAGGGGTTGGGGGAGAGGGTAGTTGGCGGCTCTCTGCGGGCTGGTTCCCCTCTCGCCGCCGCCAGCGCATTGCCGGCAGTGAGGCACGGCTTCTCCCCTCTCTCATATGGAGAGGGGCCGGGGGAGAGGGTAGTTGGCGGCTCTCTGCGGGCTGGTTCCCCTCTCCCCGACTCTCTCCCCGGAGGGGAGAGGGAGGCATGGATGATCCACCAGGCCGTCCAGGACATGCCGCCGCCAGCGCATTGCCGGCAGCGAGGCGCGGCTTCTCCCCTCTCTCATATGGAGAGGGGCCGGGGGAGAGGGTAGTTGGCGGCTCTCTGCGGGCTGGTTCCCCTCTCCCCGACCCTCTCCCCGGAGGGGAGAGGGAGGCAGGGTTGATCCGCCAGGCCGCCCGGGACGTGCCGCCGCCGGCGCATTGCCGGCAGCGAGGCGCGGCTTCTCCCCTCTCCCATGTGGGAGAGGGGCCGGGGGAGAGGGAGCTACCCCAGCCGCAAGGTGCGCTTGCAGACTCTCTCTACCAGTTCGGGATCGTGGCTGACCAGCAGCAGGGCGCAGCGATGCTCGGTGGCGACGGACGTCAGGAGCTGGACGACTTCCCGGGCGGTGATCGGGTCCAGCCGGGAGACCGGCTCGTCGGCGAACAGGAACACCGGTTCCAGCAACAGCGCCCTGGCGATGGCCAGGCGCTGCAGTTCGCCGCCCGACACCTCATGCGCGGGCCGTTCGAGCAGGGTCGGGTGCAGGCGCAGGCGTTCCAGCAGGGGCGGCAGCCGGGAGGCGTCGAGCCGGTGCAGGCGGAGCAGGTCGGCGAACAGGCGGCCCAGGGGGATATCGGCAGCGAACGCGGCGGGCGGGTCCTGGTACAGCTTCAGGTACCTGTGCCGGGCGATACCGGGAGCGCGCGCCACCTGGCCGGCGTCCGGCGCCAGCAGGCCGAGCAGGATGTCGCCCAGGCTGCTCTTGCCGCAGCCGCTGTCGCCGACCAGGCCGAGGATCTCGCCGCGGCCGACGCGCAGGTCGAGTCCCTGGAACAGCCGTTTCCCACCATGGCGCTTGGCGAGGCCGCGAGCTTCGAGGACGGCCGGTCCCGGCTCGCCGTCGGCGCGGCGCTCGATCCGTGGCCAGTGGCCGGGCGCCGCCTGGATCAGGCGGCAGCTGTAATCGGTCGTCGGGGCGTTCAGCACCTGCTCGGCCGGGCCTTCCTCCAGCGGGCGTCCGCCGCGCATGACCAGCACCCTGCCGCCGATCCGCCGTGCCACTTCCAGGTCGTGGCTGATGGTCAGCACGCAGCCTTCCTCGCCCTTGCGGCGCAGCAGCTCGGCGATATGGTCGCGCCGGTCGGCGTCCAGTCCCTTGGTGGGCTCGTCGGCGAGGACGATCTGCGCGCCGCCGGCCGTCGCGGCGCAGAAGGCCAGGCGCTGGGCCATGCCGCCGGAAAGCTGGCCGGGCAGCTTGTCGCCGGCCTGCTCCAGGCCGACGCCGGCCAAGTCGCGGCGGGCGTTCGCGGCGGCCCGTTCCGCGTCCTGTCGCAGTACGCAGGCGTAGACCTCGGCGACCTGCCGGCCGGCGCGCATCAGCGGGTCGAGGGCGTGCCAGGGTTCCTGCGGCAGCATGGCGAGGCGCCGGCCCCAGAGGCATTCCAGTTCGCGCCGGGACAGCGTGGCGAGGTCCCGGCCATCGATCTGGATGCTTCCGCTGGCGCGCAGCGAGGGCGGCAGCAGGCCCATGATGGCCTGGATCAGAATGCTCTTGCCGGCGCCGGTTTCGCCGAGGATGGTCAGCCGTTCGCCCCTGCAAAGGCTCAGCGAGAGGTTTTCCAGCAGCGGCCGGTCGCCGGCGTATACCGAGAGGTTTTCGATTCGCAGCAGCGGCTTCATGGGTGTTTCCCCGCCAGGAGCTGCAGGCCCAGCACCAGCAGGAACACGGCCAGGACCGGCTGGGCCAGCACCCAGGGCGCGTCGCTGTAGTAGGGAAAGAGTTCCACCATCATCAGACCCAGCTCGGCGGTGGGTGGCTTCAGGCCCACGGAGACGAAGCCGAGCGCCGCCAGGGCGAGGATCGCGCCGGCGGCGCCGAAGGCCGCCAGGCTCAGCAGCGGCGCGAGCATGGCCGGCCAGAGGTGGCGGCGGAAGCAATAGAGGCGGCCGAAGCCGAGCATCCGCGACGCCTGCATGGGCGGCGAGGCGACCACGCCGCGGGCGATCGCGCGCACCACGCGGAAATACTCCACCCAGAGCACCAGCGAGATGGCCAGGTAGAGCATCGGCAGCGAGCCCGGTGCGAGGCCGGCGAACAGCAGGATCAATACCAGCCCCGGCAGCGCCAGCAGCAGGTTCAGGAAAAAGGACAGCACCCGGTCGAGCAACCCCCGGCGCCAGCCGGCAACGACACCCAGGGCGATGCCCAGGCTGGCCGAGGTCGTCACGCACAGCAGGCTCAGCAGCAGCGACAGGCGTAGCGCCGCACCCATCCGTGCCAGCATGCTGCGGCCGAACTGGTCGGTGCCCAGCGGCTCGCCCAGGCTGGGCGGGGCGAAGGCGTTGGCGAGGTCCTGCGCGGCCGGGTCGCCCGCGTTCAGCAGCCATTCCAGCACGGCGAAGCCGGCGAGGCCGACCAGAACGGCGGCGCCGATACGCTGGCCGGGCTTGAGACGAAGCCTCATTCGTCGCTTCTCCCGCGCGGGTCGACCAGGTGGCAGGCCAGGTCGACCGCCAGGTTGAGGCCGACGAAGATCAGCCCGAGGGTCATGGCCGCGCCCTGGATCATCGGCACGTCGCGGTTGAAGACCGCGTGGGCCAGCCCGTGGCCGAGGCCTGGCCAGGAGAACAGGGACTCGATCATGACGATGCCCTCGATCGCGCCGGCCAACTGGATGCCCAGGAAGGCCAGCACCGGCAGGGCGCCGTTGCGCAGGCCGTGGCGGACGAAGGCCTGGGCGAAGCTCAGGCCCTTGACGCGAGCGAAGGCGAAGAAGGCCGAGGCGATGACCGCGCCGGCACTGTGGCGCACCACGCGGTTGGACACCGCGGCCATGGACAGCGCCAGGGCGATGGCCGGCAGCACCAGGTATCTGGCGCCGTCGAAACCGGCCACCGGAAACAGGCGCAGCTCCAGGGCGAAGATCAGCAGCAGCAGCAGGCCGATGACGAACACCGGCTGCGCGCGCAGGAAGGCCGACGCCACCAGCGCGGCGCGGTCGAACCAGCCCTCGGCGCGGAAGGCGGCGAACAGGCCGACCGGCACGGCGATCAGGATGGCGATCAGCATGGCGGCGCCGGCCAGCAGCAGGGTGTGGCCCAGCAGGTGGAGGATCTCGCCGAGCACCGGCAGGCCGCTGACCAGCGAGTCGCCCAGGTCGAGGCGCAGCAGGTCGAACAGCCATTCCAGGTACAGGCGCCAGGCCGGCCGGTCGAGGCCCAGCTCGGCGCGCACCGCTTCGGCGGCGGCCAGGTTCACCTGGTCGTAGCCGTAGCGGCCCGCGGCGATGCGAAAGGCCATGTCGCCGGGCAACAGGCGCATCAGCGCGAAGCCGAGGGTGCCGACGCTCCAGCAGACGAAGGCGGCCTGGCCCAGGCGCTTCAGGAACAGATGGATCATGGGCTCGCGAAGCTCATCCGGGAAATGCGGTAGTTGCGCTCGTAGGGGTCGAAGCCGAAATCCCGCACGCGGGCCGCGACGGCCGTCTGTTGCGTGTAGAAGAGCACCGGGATCACCGGCAGTTCCTCGGCGAGGATGCGCGCGATCCGCCGGGCATCCGCCCGGTAGCGCGCCGGGTCGCGTTCGGCTTCGAGCCCTCTCAGCAGGGCCGGCAATTCCTCGTTGCGCCAGCCCATCGCGCCCCAGTCGCCATTGCCGCCGTCGCCGTAATCGGCGGCCAGCAGGCTCAGGGGATCGGCGACGTTGCCGTAGTTGCGCGCCACCAGGGCCAGTTGCAGCGAGCCGTCGTGGTGGGCGGAAGGGATGCCGCTGGAGTTGACGATGCCCACGGCGACGGCGACGCCGACCTCGCGCAGTTGCGCCTGGATGGCCGTGGCGACCACCGCCAGTTCGGGGCGGTCGGCGTAGGTGACCAGGGTCAGCCGGAAGCGCTGGCCGGCGCGTTGCAGGATGCCGTCCGGCCCCGGTCGCCAGCCGAGATCGGCGAGCAGTCGCCGCGCGCGTTCGGGGTCCCGGCGGATCGGCGGCAGGTCGTCGAGGTGCCAGTCGGCCAGCGCCGGCGGGATCAACTGGTTGGCTTCCATGCCGGGCACGCGCACCAGGTGGCTAGCGATGCCCTGGCGGTCCAGGGCCAGGCTCATGGCCAGCCGGGCATCGCGCTCGGCGAGGAACGGATGGCCGGCGTTGAGCTTGATCTGGATGGTGCGGGGGATGGCGTCGGAATGCACGCGGATGTCCTTCTGCCGGCGCAGCAGGTCCAGGCTGGCGGGGTCGAGGGTGTAGACGATGTCGGTCTGCCCGGCCATGACCTGCAGGGCGCGGCTCTCGGCGCGGTGCCCGGTGAGGTAGAGCGCTTGCGGGATGCGCGCCGGGGTGCCCCAGTAGCCGTCGAAGCGGGTCACGCGGATGCGGTGCGGCGGATCGAAGGCTTCCAGGCGGTAGGGGCCGGTGCCCTGCATCCAGCCGACCTCGCTGCCGTCCCGGTAGGAGGCGGGGGAGAGGATGACCGTCGAATAGTGCGCCAGCAGCGCACCCAGCGGGTTGTAGGGCCTGGCGAGGCGGATGGCCACGCCCAGCCGGTCCTCGGCGCGGATCTCGACGATCGGCGCCGAGCGCAGCACGCCGGGCTTGCGCCGAGCGATTTCCAGCGCCCGGACCACGGCATCGGCGTCCAGCGGCAGGCCGTCGTGGAAGCGCACCTTCTCGCGCAGGCGCAAATGCCAGGTCAGTCCGTCGTCGTCGACTGCCCAGCCCTGCGCGAGGCCGGGCAGCAGCCGGCCGGCGTCGTCCACCTCCAGCAGGCTCTCGGCCACCTGCAGGCGGGTATAGACGAAGCCGTCGCGCGCCGGGTCCTGGCTGGTGAATTCGAAGGGACCGCCGAGGGTCAGCACCTCCGGGTCCTGGTTCGGGCCGCAGGCGCCCAGGCAGGCCAGCAGCGACAGCAGGCAGAGGTGGCGGAACGGACGCATCACAGGCTCCACGCCAGGCTGAGGTTCAGGTTGCGCGGCTCGCCGGGCATCACCCAGAGGCTGCTGTAGGAGCGCTCGTAGTAGGTGCGGTCGAAGACGTTGTTCAGATTGAGGCCGAGGCTGAGCCGGTCGCTGACGCGATAGCGCGCCAGCAGGTCGACGGTGGTATAGGACGGCAGCTCGAAGCCGCTGTCCTCGGCATCGCCGGAACGCTCGCCGACGTAGTTGAGCGCGCCGCCCAGCTCCAGGCCGTGCAGCGGGCCGCCGTGGAATTCGCGGACGCCCATCAGGCTGGCGCTGTGGCGCGGCACATTGCGCAGGCGGCTGCCGGTTTCCAGGGTATTGTCCTCGGTCACCTCGGCATCCACGTAGGCATAGGCGCCGATGATGCGCAGCGACTCGCCGAGCCGGCCACTGAGCTGCAGGTCGACGCCTCGGCTCCTGACCTCGCCGGTGGCGATCTGGTAGGACGTGTCGTTCGGGTCGCTGGTGAGCACGTTTTCCTTGGTCAGGTGGAAGGCGGCGACGGTCATGCCCAGGCGCCCGTCCAGCAGGTCGAGCTTGACGCCCGCCTCGTAACCGACGCCTTTTTCCGGCTCGAAGGGGCTGCCGCCGGCGTCCGCGCCGCCGTTGGGCTTGAACGAGCGCGAGGCGTTGGCGAACAGGCCGACCTCGGGCGTCAACCGGTAGAGCAGGCCGAGGCGCGGGGTGAGTTCTTCCTGGGTCTGCCGGGCGCGGCTGCCGTTCACCTCGTTGTCCAGGCGCTGCCGGTAATGGTCGTAGCGGGCGCCGAGCAGGACGAACAGCCGTTCGCCGAGGCGCATCCGGTCCTGCAGGTTGAGCGAGCGGGAATGCACCAGTTCGTTGGTGTGTGTGCTGCGCCCGCCGACGCCGGTGCTGAACGGCGGGCGTGGCTGCCCGTAGAGCGGCGCGTAGAGGTCGAGGGTGGCGGTCGGCCGCGAGCGCAGCAGGCGTTCGTCCTTGGCGTAGCGTTCGTATTCGCTGCCGATCAGCAGGTCGTGCTCGATGCCGCCGGTCCGCAGCCGACCGCGCAGTTCCAGTTGGGCGATGCCGTCCAGCCAGTCGTAGTCCCGGTAGCGCAGGTCGCGGTTGAGCGTGCGGCCGTCCGCGGCGAGGCTGCTCGGTTCGGTGGCGTAGCCGTTCATCCGGCCCTGCTTGTAGTGACCGGCCAGGCGCAGGGTCCAGTCCGGGGCGAGGTCGTGCTCCAGTTCGGCCTGCAGGGTTTCGTTGTTGTTGCGGATTCTGCCGTCGTCCGGTTCGCCGAAGAAGGCGGAACGGGAGATCCGGCTGAGCCGGCCGCCGGGGGCGACCACGCCGCGGTCGAAGACCTGGCGGTTGCGGATCACCTCGGCCTGGACCAGCAGGCGGGTGTCCGGGTCGATGCTCCAGGCGAACGCCGGCGCGAAGAACTGGCGCTCGCCGGCCCGGTAGTCGCGGAAACTCTGGTTGTCCTCGATGGCCAGGTTCATGCGCAGCAGCATGTCCTCCCGCTCGTCCAGCGGCGTGTTCAGGTCGAGGCTGCCGCGGTAGCGGTCCCAGCGGCCGGCGCCGAGGTCGAGGCGGGCGAAGCGCTCGCGCTGCGGGCGCTTGCTGACCAGGTTGACGGTGCCGCCCGGATCGCCCCGCCCGTACAGGCTGGAGGCCGGCCCCTTGAGCACTTCGACGCGCTCGATGTTGGCCGCGTCGGGCGAGTTCATGTAGCCGCGATTGACGCTGAAGCCGTCCTTGTAGAACTCGGCGGTGGTCAGGCCGCGCACGCTGTATTCGTAGAGGGTCAGCCCGCCGAAGTCGTTCTGCCGCGCCACGCCGCCGGCGAAATCCAGCGCCCGCTCGATGCGTGGGCTGTGCAGATCCTCCAGCACTCGGGCGGGAATCACGCTGATCGACTGCGGGATTTCCTCGATCGCGGCATCGGTCTTGGTGGCGCTGGCCGAACGCCGGGCACGGTAGCCGCGGACCGGGCCGCTGGCGCTCTCCTGGTCCGCGTCGATGGCGATGGCTTCGAGAACCGCCGGCTCCTCCACGCCCTGGCCGGAGGCGGTCCCGGACAGCAGACCGAGAATCATCCCGGTCATCAACAGAACGGGCGTGTCGTTTCGCTGAATCATGCAGCTTTCTTCTTGGCTACGAATCGGGGGGCACACTAATGGCGTGGCCCGCACCTGTCTGTCGGCCGGGCGACACCCGGAGCGGGCTCCGCGCAGCCACGGCAGGGCAGCGGCGAAGGCCGGCATGGGCCGGTGAACGCGAAGGCGCTTACCGTTACATCATAACGTTTCGGCTACGCCCGGATAAACGCTCCGCCGCGGGCCCGTGCGGGAAAACCCGTGCCGCGGGTGCTGCCGGACATTGAAAAGCCGGGCCCCAGGGGGCAAAGTCTGGCCCGGTCGCCCTTGCCCGCGCGCCGGGCTTGGCCGAGGCTTCAACCATCGCCATGTCCAGGATCCTTCCCATGTCCCTCGATATCGTCATTCTCGCCGCCGGCCAGGGCACGCGCATGCGTTCCGCCCTGCCGAAAGTCCTGCACCCGGTCGCCGGCAATTCGATGCTCGGCCATGTCGTCGCCACGGCCCGCCAACTGCAGCCGCAGGGCATCCACGTGGTGATCGGGCACGGCGCCGAACGGGTGCGCGAGCGGCTGGCGGCGGACGACCTGAACTTCGTCCTGCAGGCCGAGCAACTGGGCACCGGGCACGCCGTGGCCCAGGCGCTGCCGGCACTGTCCGCCGAGCGGGTGCTGATCCTCTACGGCGACGTGCCGCTGATCGAGGCGGACACCCTGCGCCGCCTGCTGGCGCAGGTCGGCCCCGAGCGCCTGGCCCTGCTCACCGTGGACCTGGTCGATCCCAGCGGCTACGGGCGGATCGTCCGCGATGCCGCCGGGCGGGTGGTCGCCATCGTCGAGCACAAGGACGCCAGCCCCGAGCAGCGCGCCATCTGCGAGGGCAACACCGGCATCCTCGCGGTGCCCGGCGCGCGCCTGGCCGACTGGCTGGGGCGGCTGTCCAACGACAATGTCCAGGGCGAGTACTACCTCACCGACGTGATCGCCATGGCGGTGGCCGACGGCCTGACGATCGCCACCGAGCAGCCGCAGGACGCCATGGAGGTGCAGGGCGCCAACGACCGCCTGCAGCTCGCCCAACTGGAGCGCCACTACCAGTCGCGCGTCGCCCGAAGGCTGATGGCCCAGGGCGTGACCCTGCGCGATCCGGCGCGATTCGACCTGCGCGGCGAAGTCGAGGTCGGCCGCGACGTGCTGATCGACGTCAATGTGATCCTCGAAGGCAAGGTGATCATCGAGGACGGCGTGGAAATCGGCCCGAACTGCACGATCAAGGACAGCACCCTGCGCCGGGGCGCCCAGGTCAAGGCCAACAGCCACCTGGAAGGCGCCGAGCTGGGCGAGGGCGCCGACTGCGGTCCCTTCGCCCGCCTGCGTCCGGGCGCGGTGCTGGGTGCCAAGGCCCACGTCGGCAACTTCGTCGAGCTGAAGAACGCCGTGCTGGGCGAGGGCGCCAAGGCCGGGCACCTGTCCTACCTGGGCGATGCCGAGATCGGCGCGCGGACCAACATCGGCGCCGGCACCATCACCTGCAACTACGACGGCGCCAACAAGTTCAGGACGGTGATGGGCGAGGATGTGTTCATCGGCTCGAACAGCGCCCTGGTCGCCCCGGTCGAACTCGGCGCCGGCGCCACCACCGGCGCCGGCTCGGTGATCACCGAGGATGTGCCGGCCGGCAACCTGGCCCTCGGCCGTGGACGCCAGCGCAATATCGAAGGCTGGCAGCGGCCCACCAAGCAAAAGAAATAGGATATCCGCGCATGCGTGTGCTGACCTACGCCGGGCTCGAACCCGGCCGGCTGAAGACCGCCCTGAACAAGGCCATGGCCGCCATCGGGCGCGACGACTGGCGCAGCGTCGACCTGAAGAAGCTGGCGCCGACGCCCTATTTCCGCATCAAGCTCGACCAGGCCAGCCGGCTGCTGCTGAGCTTCGTCCGCTACCGGGACGAGACCGTCTGCCTGGCCCTGGAGGTCATCCCCAACCACGCCTACGAGAAATCCCGCTTCCTGCGCGGCGCCAGGGTCGACGAGGCGCTGATCGAGGAAGCCGACGCGGCGCAGGCCGAGGCCGCCGCCACGCCGGTGCGCTACCTGCATCCGGGGCGCGGGGAATTCCACCTGCTGGACAAGGTGATCTCCTTCGACGATGCCCAGGAAGTCATCTACCGCCTGCCGCCGCCGGCGATCCTGGTGGGCTCGGCCGGTTCCGGCAAGACCGCCCTGACCCTGGAGAAGATGCGCCAGGCCGAGGGCGAACTGCTCTACGTCACCCAGTCGCCCTGGCTGGCGCGCAATGCCCGCGAACTCTACTTCGCCAACGGCTACCGCAACGACGCCCAGGAGCCGCAGTTCCTCGCCTACCGCGAATTCCTCGAAACCCTGAAGGTGCCGGAAGGCCGCGAGGTGAACTTCCAGGCCTTCAAGGCCTGGTTCGAGCGGCACCGCCAGCAGTACCGCTTCACCGACGCCCACCAGTGCTTCGAGGAGTTCCGCGGGGTGATCGGCAGTCAGCCGGAAGGTGCGCTCGACGAGGCCGCCTACCTGGCCCTGGGCACCCGCCAGTCGATCTTCCCGGCCGAGCGGCGCGCCGCCGTCCACCAGTTGTTCCGGCGCTATCAGGCCTGGCTCGCCGACAGCGGCCTGTACGACAGTAATCTGGTCGCCCAGCGATGGCAGGCGCTGGCCGAGCCCACTTACGACTTCGTCGTCGTCGACGAGGTGCAGGACTTGACCAACGCCCAGTTGGCGTTGGTACTGAAAACCCTCAGGAAACCCGGCCAGTTCCTGCTCTGCGGCGACTCCAACCAGATCGTGCACCCCAACTTCTTTTCCTGGAGCGCAGTCAAGGGCCTGTTCTGGCGCGATCCCGAGCTGGCCGAGCGGCAGACCCTCTCGGTACTGCGGGTCAACTACCGCAACGCCCGCGAAGTCACCCGGGTGGCCAACGACCTGCTGAAGATCAAGCATGCCCGCTTCGGCTCCATCGACCGCGAGAGCAACCACCTGGTCGAGTCCGCCTCCGACGAGACGGGCGAGGTGCGCCTTTTGGCCGACAAGGACGCGATCAAGCGCGACCTGGACGCCAGAACCCGCGCCTCCACCCTGTTCGCCGTTCTGGTGCTGCGCGACGAGGACAAGGCCGAGGCGAGGAAGCACTTCCGCACGCCCCTGGTGTTCTCGGTACACGAGGCCAAGGGGCTGGAATACCCCAACATCATTCTCTACCGCTTCGTCTCCGACCAGCGCCAAGCCTATGCGGAAATCTGCGAGGGGGTCACCGCCGCCGACCTGGACAAGGACGAGCTGGACTACCGCCGCGCCCGCGACAAGCAGGACAAGTCGCTGGAGATCTGGAAGTTCTACGTCAACGCCCTGTACGTCGCGCTGACCCGCGCGGTGGAGCGGCTCTACCTGATCGAGAGCGATCACGGACATCCGCTGCTGCAACTGCTGGGCGTGCGGGGCGGCGAGGCCCGGCTGGAAATCGAATCCAGCAAATCCAGCCGCGAGGACTGGGAGCGCGAGGCGCACCGCCTGGAGCAGCAGGGCAAGCAGGAACAGGCCGAGGCGATCCGCCGCGACATCCTCCGGACCCGCCAGGTGCCCTGGCCGGTGTGGAACTGGGAAACCGCCACGCCGATGATCGAGCGTGCCCGCGATCCTCGGGAAGTCTCCAACAAGGTGCGTCAGCAACTGCTCGACTTCGCCCTCTGGCACCAGCAGGAGCGGCACATCGAGTACCTGTCCGATACGCTGCACTGGAATCCCGCCGTGCAACTGATCGCCAACGCCCGCCAGGGCTCGATCTGGCGCACCCGCGACAGCCTCGTCGAGCGCCAGCTCGGCGCCTACCACAAGAAGAACTTCAAGGACATCCTCGTCCAGTGCGACCAGTACGGCGTCGACCACCGCACGCCGATGGACGCCACCCCGCTGATGCTAGCCGCCCTGGCCGGCAACCTGCCGCTGGCGGAGGCGCTGCTCGAACGCGGCGCCGATCCCGAACAGCGCGACCTGTTCGGCCACAACGCGCTGTCCTATGCCCTCGGCCGCGCCGTCGAGGACGAGGAGTACGCCGCCGATCCCCTCGGCGCGCTCTATGAGCGCCTGGCGACTCCGCTGGACCTGGAAGTGGAGGGACGGCTGATCCGCCTGCAGCCGCAGCAGGGCGAATACCTGCCGCTGCAACTCATGCTGGCCGGTCTCAAGGTGCTCGGCTCGCAACTGACCCACAGTCAGGAGTACCCGATCGGCCGGCGCTACGGCTTCTACGCCGACTACCTGATGCGCAACATCACGCATTTCCCGGCTGGCGTGCTGCGTCCCGAGCGCAGGAAGCGCACCTACTTCAACCAGGTTCTGGCCCGCGCCGAAATCGACAGCGGCTACCGTCCGGCGCGCAAGCTCTGGCAGCGCGTGCGCAACGGTCACTACCTGCCCAGCCCGGAACTGAAGCTGCGCGTGCCCGACGGCGACGGCCAGGGCCGCTGGCTGCCGCTGTACGAGCTGCTGGCCGGCCGGCAGATCCTCGCCGGCAATGCCTACCTGATGGTGGGCGAGTCGCTGCGCTGGATAATGAAGGACGACAGCGAGCACGACCCGCTGGATTTCGGCCTGCTATGAGGACGGGGCGGCAGGTGTTGCCTTCGTCGCGATCCTCTCCAGAAGGCCGACAGGCCCAGGACAGCCCGTTCCGCCGATGAAGGCGGAGCGGCGCATTCGTCGGCCGTGGAAGCGGGCTCCTTGACCGCCTGCGCGCTTTGGGTTTTGATTCGTCACATTATCTTTCGAATCGAAACTTAAAGATGTCGAAGCGAAACACACCGCAACGCCGCCATGCCATCCTCGCCCTGCTCGCCGAACGGGGCGAAGTCAGCGTCGACGAACTGGCCAGACGCTTCGAGACCTCGGAGGTCACCATTCGCAAGGACCTCGCCGCCCTGGAGAAGAACGGCCTGCTGCTGCGCCGCTACGGTGGCGCGGTGCCGCTGCCGCAGGATCTGGCCGAGGACCGCCCGCTGTCCGCCGGCAAGCAGGCGATCGCCAGGGCCGCCGCCGCGCGCATCCGCGAGCACGCGCGGATCATCGTCGACAGCGGCAGCACCACCGCGGCGATGATTCCCGAACTGGCGCACAAGCGCGGGCTGGTGGTGATGACCAACTCCCTCGACGTGGCCAACGCCCTGCGCGAGCTGGAGAACGAGCCGGTGCTGCTGATGACCGGCGGCACCTGGGACCCGCATTCGGAATCCTTCCAGGGCCAGGTCGCCGAGCAGGTGCTGCGCTCCTACGACTTCGACCAGTTGTTCATCGGCGCCGACGGCATCGACCTGGCGCGTGGCACCACCACCTTCAACGAGCTGCTCGGCCTGTCCAGGGTCATGGCCGAGGTCGCCCGGGAAGTCGTCGTCATGGTCGAGTCCGACAAGGTCGGCCGGCGGATTCCCAACCTGGAGCTGCCCTGGAGCAGCATCCATACCCTGATCACCGACGAGCGCCTCCCGCCCGAGGCGCGCGGACAGATCGCGGCGCATGGCGTGGAACTGGTCTGCGTCGCCGTACCCGCCTGAAGGAGAACCACACCATGTGCGGAATCGTTGGCGCCATCGCCGAACGCAACATCACCCCGATCCTGCTGGAAGGGCTCAAGCGCCTGGAATACCGGGGCTACGACAGCGCCGGCGTGGCGGTGATCGATGCCGCCGGCCAGCTCGCCCGCTGCCGGCGCTCCGGCAAGATCGCCGAACTGGAGCAGGCGCTGCGGGCCGCGCCGCTGGCCGGTCGCCTGGGCATCGCCCACACCCGCTGGGCCACTCACGGCGCGCCGCTGGAGCGCAACGCCCACCCGCACTGTTCCGCCGGCGAGGTGGCGGTGGTGCACAACGGCATCATCGAGAACTACCTGCAACTGCGCGAGCGCCTGCAGGGCCTCGGCTACCGCTTCGAATCGGATACCGATACCGAGGTCATCGTCCACCTGCTGCACCACAAGCTGCAGGAAACCGGCGATCTCACCACGGCGCTCAAGGCGATCATTCCCGAGCTGCACGGCGCCTACGGCCTGGCGGTGATCGGTGCCGGCCAGCCGGACCGCCTGCTCGCCGCGCGCAGCGGCAGTCCGCTGGTGATCGGCCTCGGCCACGGCGAGAACTTCCTCGCTTCCGACCAGATCGCCCTGCGCCAGGTGACCGACCGTTTCGTCTACCTGGAAGAAGGCGACATCGCCGAGATCCGCCGCGACGGCGTGCAGATCTGGGATGCCCAGGGCCGCCCGGTGCAGCGCGAGACCCTGCAGTACCGCGACGGCGCCGAGGCCGCCGACAAGGGCGAGTTCCGCCACTTCATGCTCAAGGAGATCCACGAGCAGCCGACCGTGGTGCGGCGTACCCTGGAAAACCGCCTGGCGGCCAGCCACGTGCTGGTCGAGGCCTTCGGTCCGCAGGCGGCCGAACTGTTCGGCCGGGTGAAAAACGTGCAGATCGTCGCCTGCGGCACCAGCTTCCATGCCGGCATGGTCGCCCGCTACTGGCTGGAGGGGCTGGCCGGGATTCCCTGCCAGGTCGAGGTGGCCAGCGAGTTCCGCTACCGCAAGGTGGTGGTGCAGCCGGACAGCCTGTTCGTCACCATCTCGCAGTCCGGCGAGACCGCCGACACCCTGGCCGCCCTGCGCAGCGCCAGGGAACTCGGCTACCTGGCCAGCCTGGCGATCTGCAACGTCGGCACCAGCTCGCTGGTGCGCGAGTCCGACCTCTGCCTGCTGACCCAGGCCGGCCCGGAGATCGGCGTCGCCTCGACCAAGGCCTTCACCACCCAACTGGTCGCCCTGCTGCTCCTGACCCTGGCCCTCGGCCAGGCGCGCAGCAGCCTGGGCGCCGGGGTCGAGGCCGAACTGGTCGAAGAGCTGCGCCGACTGCCGGCGCGCCTCGACGAAGCGCTGGCGATGGACGACACCATTCAGCGGATCGCCGAATTCTTCGCCGACAAGAACAACTGCCTGTTCCTCGGCCGCGGCGCCCAGTACCCGGTGGCGATGGAGGGCGCGCTCAAGCTCAAGGAAATCTCCTACATCCACGCCGAGGCCTACCCGGCCGGCGAACTCAAGCACGGCCCCCTGGCGCTGGTCGACGCGAGCATGCCGGTAGTCACCGTGGCGCCGAACAACGAGCTTCTGGAAAAACTCAAATCCAACCTGCAGGAAGTCCGCGCCCGCGGCGGCGAACTGATCGTCTTCGCCGACGGCGAGGCCGGCATCCACAACGGCGAAGGAACCCGCCTGGTACGGATGCCGCACATCCACCACCAGTTGGCGCCGATCCTCTACACCGTGCCGCTGCAATTGCTGTCCTACCACGTCGCGGTGCTCAAGGGCACCGACGTCGACCAACCGCGCAACCTGGCCAAGAGCGTGACGGTGGAGTGAAGGGCGTGGCCCGTGCCGCGACTGATACGGGATGGAAATAAAGTTTCATCCCGAGTCGAGCGAGAGGACGTGCGCACTGGCGAGGTGCCGCGTTCTTGGCTGGCTTGCTGTGGTAGGTGGAGATTGGCCGGGAGCTGCCGTTCGCGAAGGCCTCTTACGACCCAAAGCGGACGTTTAATCAGCGGCAAACGACTAGTTGAGCGCGACGCAATGCGGAGCCTGTGAGATCTCCAGAAACTCTGCTCGCTTGATCGAGGATGGCGGACCTGGACTAGGAGTTCGATTTGACACTTGATTGGTAGCGATCACGGTAGCGGAGAACATCCCTTCTCACTCTCCACATCCTTAGAATCCGGAAGCCTGATAGCCCCCATTTCCAGTTATACGAAAGAATCAGAGCGCCGCTACCGCAGAATGGATGGCATTAGGCTATCAATTTTATGGCCAGTTGCCCCCCCCAGACTGATATAATTCTAATTATAAATTGCGTGGCACTCAAACAGAATCAGTAGTAATCACAGCTCTTAAGGAGAAAGAGATGGCGTCAAGGAGTCGCTATTTAGACAAATTTGAGAACTTAAATGTAATCAAGGAATTTGACTCGAAAGATCAATCGCCTGCTCTGATAGAGGCGGAGCTAGAAGGGTTGCCTGTATTGATTAAACATTGGGTCCAAGAAAGTCCCGATGTTGAAAGAACGCTACAAGATATTTGGATTTATGAGGTTCGGCAGCTTCACCGGCTTAAGGGATGTCCGGGCGTGGGCGATTTTATCGTCCCCATTGTCGCCTCCAACAGTGATGAAGACGGCTTCTATTTAGTTTTGGGGACTGAGGAGCGCCGCCCGCTTTCACTTTATACATCCAAGAGTGTCGGAGGAACCCTTAGACTTAGGCAGTGGGTTAATAATCTAAAGAATAAGTCCAACAGGGCTAAGCTTTGGCGGAATATAAATAGAATATCGCAGGCCCTGCAAATATTGCACTCCCAAGGAATTCTACACAGAAATCTGGATTGTGATTCAATTCTTACTAACATAAGCAGCGAAGAAGATGACTTCCAGTTGACCGGATTCGAATGGTCAATCCGACTGCAGCATATTTCAGACGACAGCATTGTAACCACCTCCCCAAATTACGCCGGCGAGAATATATTCTCATTTCTCACAGATTGGCATGACTTAGGTAGACTTGCGGCTGAGATTTTAGGTATAAATATATCTTTAATCTGTGACCTAAACAATTCAGTTCGATCCATAATCGAAGATACAGAGTTAATCCTTGATGAGATTAATCTGATTCGCGGATTGGCTGGAATTATAAGAATTGACTCTAATACGCCATTTGAAGGATTGAGTTATGAGGTTGTACAGCCAAAGCTAGAGTCGATAATTAAAAAATTAGACGAGTTTAGCTCCCCGCAAGAAGAGAGTTATAGCATTGCATTTCTTCTGACCCCCCCTGCACATAATCCGGGGGTAGGAGCAAAACGGATTCCCGTATATTCAGCAATACAGAAAGTATTCTTCGATGCTCATGGTATAGCTATTCCAGCTAACGATATATCAGAGTTTATTAGATATATAGAAGATGATTTGCGAGATACTTCCATTCTGTCTGTATTCAAGACGGATAGAAAGGTTGAGGAAGTCATACTTTTAGGCTCGACCCTTACCTATGTATTGACGAAGAACAAAAGAATTGGTGGAGATGCAGATGGTTCGTGGGATTGTGCATTTTGTACTCAGGCGTACCTCTCTCCACCACGAAAGGTCGATGGCACCAACCCAACAAAAATAATGACCTCAAAAATAACATGCTTTGCGCATAATGACCGTGCAGGCCAAGCCTCTTGTAACTCAAGGTCTTGGCAAGGACTCATAGGTGAGTTGCGAAGCGCTAGTGCTGCCGACGAAAAGGTAACGACGCTACTTCTTGGATTTGCCGCATATCACTTGGCAGAGATTGCTTATGCTAAATCAGAAATATATCCAGTAGAAATTATTACGTACACCCCAGATGTAGAAGATCCTGGGCAAAGCATCGTTCGACTTAAGAGCATATCTGACTCAGTCGCCGATGATATTTCGGAGACGCTGCGAATACATAGTCCAGCAAGAAGACTTAAAGAGATTTTACTTGGGGATAAAGTATCAGAGCCAAATTGGAACCTAGTTAGCAATATTAACTTCTCCGAAGATGATCAAGAAGTTATCCTCACGTTCTTGCAGATCCACGAAGTGTCTGGAGAGGATATATTTGAATTCCAGGCAAGCAATCCAGATCCGGAGTATCAATACTGCTATCTAGTACCTGGGTCCGCGCAAGGCACCACTAAGCAGTTGAGCAGGAGAGCGTTTGCAATTGATGCTCTTAGTGAACACGCCGAGCTAATAAAAATGCTTGAGCGCCCACATCTAGAATGCATGGACTCGCATGAGAGCTATGTGACCGACTCTGCCTTTGAGCAATTGGACTCGTCAAAGAAGGATGTGTTTAAAAGAATTCAAAACACCTTGCCGCTCTATTTGGTTCAAGGTCCTCCTGGAGTAGGAAAAACACACCTAGTTACAGCCTTGGTTAGACAGGCGTTTGAGTCAGAACCTAGTTCAAGGCTTCTGCTCACAGCTCAAAGCCACTCTACTGTTCAGCACCTCTACAAAGAGGTTAAAAATGCCGTAGATGCCCAAGGCAAGGCGTCACCATTAATAGTTAGCTGTATCAAAGAGGCGTCAGGAGATGATGAAAAGGACGCAATAACTCACCTAGATGATCTTGCGCGAGAGTATCTCTTAAGCCTGACAAATAGTGACGCTTTCAGAGATACCCCAGTGAATATCACAAAAGATAAGATTCAGGAGTTGTGCAGGGATGGAAATAGATCCATGCGATTCTCTTTCATGGGGCAGTTATTAAGGTCGGCAAATTTAGTTTTCACAACTACGAACTCCAGGCAGATAGAGGACCTAATTAGGACGAGATCCCAGTTTGACTGGAGCATTATGGAGGAGACAGGGAAGGTCACTGGGATTGAGCTTCTGAGCCCTCTACTTCTATCATATCGTCGATTGATGATCGGTGACCATAAGCAACTTCCTCCCTATGCAACTGAGCAAATGCGCCAGACTCTAAGAGACTTAAATAGGCTCAGAGGCGCACTAGAGGTGTCTACCGAAATCTACAACAGCCAGATAAAGGGGGAGTTTATTAAGGAGATGTTCACATCTGAAAAGATAAGGGACATTACAGCTGAGCATCTAAGCGAAATAAGCACTGAAGCACTCCGTCTGCACCTGCTGTTTGAGTCCTTTGTTAATGAAGAGATATCCGTAGCCAAGAAATCATTTGAATACTATGGGTCTAGTGACTTCCATAGACCTATTGCAAGTATGCTATCTATTCAGCATAGGATGCACCCAGATATTGCGGATTTGATTTCATTCACTTTTTATGAAGAAAAGCTTAAAACTTACCGCGAAAAGGAGATTGAGTATTTGTCAAGTCCTCGGCCTTTCTATTTCGAAGGAAACTGCAAGGTAACAAAGAAGTTAAACAGTGCTGCAATAGTTTGGATCGAGATCCCAGATATTCAAGCTAGTCGAGGGGTGAAATCAAAAGAAGAGAAACCTACATGGAATAATTCACTTGAGCGCAAAGTTCTGATTAAAGCACTAACAAGGCTTCGTGCAGCGCCTGGTGAAAAACTACCAAAGCTCGCGTTGTTATCTCCGTATGCGGTTCAGGTTAAGTATTTAGAGAGAGATATTGAGCGAGGGGCAGGAGATCTTAAGAACTTGCAGTGCTTTTCTAAGCCAGACGACTTATCCACATTCTGTAAGACGGTAGATAGTTTCCAAGGCGCGGAGGCCGATCTAGTCGCTGTCTCTCTAGTTAGAAATAATAGTGAGTCATATTCTCTGGGAGCGTTGGGCTTCTTACTTGATAGTCGCCGGATGAATGTTCTTCTCAGTAGGGCAAAGCATCAATTGGTGATTATAGGGTCTTACGAGTTCATTTCTTGCTGGTCACAGAAGATAAAAGAAGAAGAGATCCAGAAGGGAAATACTAATAATGAGTTCCTTGTTAGGTTAGTAGAGAAGCTTGAGAGTCAGAAGAAGACAGGCAAGATGGTAACCATTCAGTACGAGCAAGTAATGAATCTGACCAAGATTTCGTAGGAGCAATTCATGGAAGACAAACAGCTTAACCAGACTATATTCGTTATGGTTCCGTTTGGTTATGGGGTGCATAAGTTCAAAATTATGAAGCGCATAAACTGGGGGGCTGTCGATCATCTTGTCCTACAAACTATTGCCTCAGGCCCGACAACGCCTGACGAACTCTCTAGAGCGACTAGCCTTCCTAGGCAACTTGTAATAGAAATCTTGATCCCACTAATGCAGGCTGGATGGATAGAGATATCCCATATAGATGGGAGATATCTATTTAAGATTACTCATCGCGGCTTGGTGGTCTCAACAGAGGCAGATCTTCCTGTAAATAAAGAGCCTATAGTTAGAATTAGAAGCTTTTTGGTCGATCCGTTGACCCAGCAGTGTTATCGTGTTGATAAGAAAAAGAAGCAAGCGTTCTTGATATACCCTAAAGCGAAAGTTCATAGAGTAATCCAACAGTATGGGGTCTATGCGACTGAGATGAGGGTCAATGATCCTGCCTATGATCCTGATATCTCTGAGATATATTCTTGCGTTGCACACGATGATGAAGAAATAAGCGGATTCGAAAGTGATGCCGTCAAGCCACGTTATGGAGAATCATTACGGTACATCATTGTACGAGTAGATTCCGAGAATAAGCTGCAGGGAGTGCCGGATATTTCTGATGAGCTACGCGCGGAAATAATAAGTGCTGCCGTAAAAAGGCGTGAGCAGCTTCGCTTGCTAGGTTCTGCTCCAGCAACAGGAATGCAGATTTCATCTCATGAAGTCTCTCCACTCGAAAAGATATTTCCTTCCGTTCTAGTTAGGTCTGCTTGCGTAGATCTTCTGGCTACGCCAGAAGATCACAGAGTACATTTTATCTCGGAGATCAGAAACGCCTATTCTAGGCTGGTAATTCACTCAACTTTCCTCAATCCAAGCTGCATTGACCTGATTCTTGAGGATCTAATAGGCGCGGCGCGGCGCTCCGTCCAGATAGATATTCTATGGGGACAGTGCCCGCCAGAAGTTGAAGATAAACTGTTTGATTACAAAAGAGTTCTTGACTCAATAGAGTCTCTCCAAACTTATATTGACTCTCAAGGGCTTTCCACACAGTTGAAGTTCCATCGCGAGCCAACTAATTCTCACTCGAAATTTTTGATTAGCGATCGTAAGAATGGTGAGTGGCATACTACATTTGGATCTTGTAATTGGTTATCTTCTAACTTCAATAGAATCGAAGCATCCGTTCGAGTTGTAGATATGAAAGTAGGCTCTATTGCCTTGAACATCGCTTCAGCCCTTGCGATGGGGCGACGTGGTTTGGCAAATAACTTAAGCAGGGACCTAGCCGTTCAGTCAGCGAGGCTGGCTGCATGGGCGAAAGATCAAAAAAGCGCAACAACAGGTGACTCTGTTTCGGTTCGGATCATTACAGCACCAGAGCATCACAAATTAGCAAAGCATGCTTGCGATAAGGCTGAAAGGGAAATATTTGTTTGTAGTCATCGAGTTAGTTATGCTGGTGATAGACCAATATTTACTCCACTAAAGGCATCTATTAAAGCTGTTCCTTCAATCAAAATAAAGATTGCTTTTGGTAGGTCAAGTGGAGAGATGAGGAATCAGGAGGCAAAGGTACTAAAGGAGAAGCTAGAGAGTCACGGCTTTGAGGTGATCAAGGCGGATGATCCACAAATACATGCAAAATTCCTAACTTGGGACGATAACAACTTAATTGTGACTAGCCTGAACTGGCTTTCTGCATCATCTAAAGGTGATTATCTTGGGGAGTTAGGGGTGCATGTCTTCGGTGGGGAGTTTTCAAAGAAAATTAAAGACTCATTCGATAAGCTCTATGGATGAGATATCTAGTTCTCCGATGCCCAGTCCGCGCGAGACCGGCTCGGGATCGGTAGTGATCAGCTCGCTAACTCAGAAATCGTGGACAAAACGCCGAAGATTGGGGGGCTGGTGCACGTCTCAAGGAACAGTACGATGCAATTGCAGAACCCTCTTTATAACTCATGCTGAAGCTGCATGGGCATTTCTGATTCGTTCGAGAGGGGCGGTGGCTGCCGTCTGATGGACGGTAGTCACCGGCTCAACTTATGCCCCAATGTCCACTTTTGGCCGATTTCTGCCCGATAAAACAGGCAGCTCCGGGCCACTTCCGGCCACAAGCAACGAATCCGTTCCAGTAGCCAATTTTCAAGACAATTCTTTATTTTCGTTACCAAGACTGCTTTCGGCCGGATTAAGCCCGCTCAGTAGTCATGCCGAGCCGCGATCCCTGTCAGGCGGTCCCAGCACCGTCCGACCCGACGGGCGCAGGCGCATGTGTTGCAGGTAGTCGCGCAGGTTCTGCCGCTGTTCCAGCCAGGCCGCCGCGTCGGGCAATTGCTGCAGATAGTCCAGCATGGGGGTGAGCAGGGCGTCGGCCATGCTGTAGCGGGTGCCGCAGAAGAATGCGCGGTCGCCGAGTTGCCGGGCGAGCAGGTCCAGGGTCTGGATGGCCGCCGGCGCGGCGGTGGCCAGCGCTTCGGGATCGACGGGACGGGCCGGGGGGATCGGCGAGGCGATCAGCAGCAGGTAGCGGCGGATCAGCCGGTCGTCGACGTACAAGGCGAGCGCGGCGGACCACTGGTCCACTTCGGTGCGTTGCGCCAGGTCGTGCGGCTGCAGCGAGGATTGCGGAAAGGCCGCGTCGAGGTAGCGGCAGATGCTGGTGGTTTCGAAGACCTGCCGTTCGCCGTGCAACAGCACGGGCACTTTGCCGAAGGGATGCAGGGCCAGGTGTTCGGCGCTGTGCCGGGCGATGGAGCTGCCGTCCACCTGCAGGCCATGGGTGTATTCCAGCGTCTTTTCCTCGCAGTACAGCCGGACGCTGCGGGCGAAGGTGCTGAAGTCTGGGCCGAGTATGTGCGGTTTCATGGGGCGTTCCCGGATGGTGGGGAACTCGCATGGTGACGGCCACGACCTTATGTTCAAGAACATAAGGCGCGCTTTTGGCAGACTGCCCGCCAGTGTTCCGTCGCAAGGAGAAAAGCCCATGTCCTGGCCCGCCACGCAGCGCGCAGCGACTCGCCAGCGGATTTTGGAGAGCGCGGCGCGCCTGTTTGCCCTGGAGGGTTTCGAGCGGGTCAGCATCGAGGCGATCACGCGGGAAGCCGGCCTGACGCGCGGCGCCTTCTATCATCACTTCTCCTCCAAGACCGAACTGTATGGCGAGGCGATTCAGGTCGCGGCCCGCCAGGGCGGCCAACTGCTCGAGCAGGCGGGCGCCGGTGGCCTGCGGCGGCTGGTGGAGAGCTATCTGTGCATGGAGCACCGCGACGGCGGCCGGATGTGCTGTCCGCTGGCCTTCCTGGCGACCGATGCCGCCCGGCAGGATGCGGCGATCCGTGGCAGCTATACCCGGACGTTCGAAGCGTTCGTGGCCCGCCTGGAGGCCGGGATGCCGGCGACGGCGACCGGCGCGCGGCTGCGCGCCCTGCAGGTCGCGGTGGGGATGATCGGCGGACTGGCCCTGGCCCGCGCGGTCGACGACGCCGAACTGGCCGAGGAAATCCTGGCGGCTTGCCAGACCGGCTGTCTGTCCCTGCTGGAGTAGTCGGGTCGCCTGGATTGACGCAGCTTCGGCGCGAAAACCGGGCTTTCGCCATGCCCGGTGCGTGCTCCGGAAAGAACGGGATTGCCGGGACATCGGCCCGGATCACCGGGGGCTTGCGCTGGCGAACAGGCTCCGCCACGTTCGACGGATGGATCATGCACGGCATGAACCGAACGCCCTGCGCCGGGTGAGGCGCCGATATTCGAGAATTATATGGAACGATTGACGCGTGGCAGGATGAGCATGCTGGGCGTACGCGCGAAGGGCTCTTCTTTTTCCCGGATTTTATTCTGGGCAGTCTTGTTCCACTTCCACGGAGGCGAACGCTCGGACTCCGGCAAGGCCCATAATCCTTGCTTGGCCTTGCGTGCCCGATTCTCGAGATTCAAGAGCCCCTCGTCGAGGTTGTACAGGCGACTGGTCCAGGCCGCGCCGGAGCTGACCATCCTGGCATTCACATCGATGTTCTCGACATAGACGCGTCCTACCAGGCGGTCATATTGGTCGGTTGCCTGCACCTGAACCACGACCCGCTTTCCCAGCACCAGATCGCTCAAGGCTTTTCGGGAAGCGGAGCCATAGGGCTGTCGGGACGTAGGGGTTTCGATCTTGGCCAGCTTCACTCCGACCAGTTTCCTGGTATCGGCCAAGCAGGAGAAGCTACTACCATCGGTGACATCGACCACTTTCTTGCAGGAGGTGTTGTCGGCGGAAGCGAAGGTGGTTACTACCGGCAGCAAAGAAGCAGCGAACAACTTGAATCGCATCGAACTTCCTAATTCTGATGTCAGAATGGTATTACCTTATTGAAGAATGAAAATAAATCAAGTTATTTGCTCGTCTAAAAGCAGCAGGCAGCCAATCTCTGACGAAGCGAAATTCCCACACCAATTACCGCACTTCTTGACCATCGGGCATCCTCCGGCGCCGCGATGTCCGGACAACGAGGGGACTTGCCCCTGTCGAACGGATACCGGTATTTCCTCGGGCCGATGTGGCTGCCAGTCGCCGATATTGCTGCGGGATGAGTGATATTTCAGGACACCGCAAAAATGCAATTGGTTGTGGTGCCCGAAAGAACCGGCCGGGTATTTCGAGGGCCGGGCTCGGATCGGAAGGTCAGGCTTTCGGCCGCGGGCCTTCTAATATCCGGGATATCTTGCGCTCCTGCCGTTCGCTCGGCGTCAAATGCCGATGTATGGCCCATTCGCTTTTCGATCTCGAGCGGGCGGCTTTCCCGACTCTCGGGCGCCATCACCAGGACTGGCGACTCACCACGGGACAGGGCACCCAGTGGGTGAAAGGCTCGTCCCGCTCTTCGATCAGGTGCTGCGCGGCGCGACGACCCATCTCGTAGTAGGGAAGCTGCACGGTGCTCAACGGCGGATAGAACAGTTCGGCGATGCCCACCATGTTGTCGTAGCCGAGCACCGCCACGTCGGCCGGGATGCGCAGGCCGCGGCTGAGCAGGTACTGGTAGGCGACCAGGGCGATGCGGTCGTTGCCGCAGACCAGCAGGTCGAAGGCCGGCCTGCCGTTCGTCTCGTCCAACCGGCGTTCCAGCTCGGCGACGGTTTCCCCGTAGGCGTCGTCGGTGGATATGTCGTACTGGCGGACGCTGTCCGCGGGAATGCCGGCCTCGGCGAGGGCGCGCGACAGGCCTTGCTGGCGCAGCTTCCAGGCCAGGCTGTGGCGCGGCAGGTTGATGCACAGCGGGCGACGATAGCCGCGCCCGAGCGCCTGGCGCATGGCCCGGTACTGACCGTCGGCGTCGTCGGGGACGTAGCAGGCGACGCCGGGGCCGGTGCTCATGCAGTTGCTCAGGACCAGCGGCTTGCCGAGCAGCGCCGGGGGAATCTCCAGTTCGCGCAACTGCATGGTGCTGAACACGATGCCGTCCGGCCGGTGCGACAGCATCAGGTCGATGGCCTGCTGGCTCGGCGGGATCTCGAACAGGTTGAGGATGAAGACGTTCCAGCCGTGCTCCCGGGCGGTGCGCTCCACCGAGAGCAGCATCTCGACGGCGAAGGGGGTGGTCGCCGTGTCGAGCGCGAAGACGCCGATGGTCTTGCCGCTGGAATGGCCGCCGCGGATCTTGCGGGCGGAAAGACTGGGCACGTAGTTCAGGGCTTCGATGGCCTGGCGGACCTTGGCCAGGGTTTCCGGGTTCAGCTTCTCCGGGGTGTTGATCGCCCTGGATACGGTCATCGGGGAAACTCCCGCCAACCGTGCGACATCTTTGACCGAAACCATGCGCGGGTGCCATTGCCTGTTTCGCCGGCATGATGTCATGCCCGGCGAAAGCATGACAACACGGCGCCGGGGCTGGCGGGATACAACCGCTCGAAAGCGGTTCGGGCTCTTTTTCCGGTGCATCGGTCGGCTGGGCGCGGGGATTCCGCCGGGCCATTCCCTCCGCTCATGAGGGAACGTCGCGGGAAAGGGGGAGCGCGGGCTCCCGAGCGGTTCTCAGAGTTTCAGATCGGCCAGGCTCCAGACCGCGCCCTCGGCAAACACCCCGCGCCCGTTCACGGCGAAGGCACCCACGCCCAGGCTGTCGGGACGCGGATAGATGCGGCTGCTCAGGGTATGGACGCCGTCGTCGACGAATACCTCGATGGACGAGCGGTCCAGGAAGATGCGCAGGGCGATCCGCGTCTGCCCCGGCGCCACCGGCACGCTGCGCACGCCGCTCACGCCGGCTCCCGAATGCTGCCGGTCGAGCACCAGGCGCCGGGCCATGGCGTCGAAATACAGCAAGGTGCGCTCCCGTCCGTCGTCGCTGCAGCGCAGGGCCAGACCGAAGCGCTCGGCGCTGCTGCCGGTCAGTTCCAGTTCGAGTTCGAACTCCAGCAGGGCGCCGCGAACCTCCAGCGTGCGGCTGCCGGATTCGAGCGCGCCGATCGCCAGCGCCTGCCGGGACTGGCGCAGCGCCGCCAGTTCGCGGGCCGGGCGCATGCGCAGCCGGTCGCCGTCGCGGCTCAGTTCGCGCGGCAGGGTCAGCGCGCCGCACCAGTGGTGGGCCTGGCTCGGCATCGGGCTTTGCCACATGTCCATCCAGGCCCAGAGCAGACGGCGCCCGTCCGGTGCCAGCAGGGTCTGCGCCGCGTAGAAATCGTGGCCGTGGTCGATCTCGCGCAGTTCGCTCTCCGCGACGAAGCGCGCGCGCTCGTCCAGCCGGCCCAGCCGGTAGCCGTTCTGGAACAGGTTCCAGCGTTCGTGGCCGTCGGGCTCCAGGCCCTGCGGCGAGAACAGGAAGACGTCGCGTCCCTCCAGCTCGAACAGGTCCGGGCATTCCCACATGTAGCCGTCGGCTTCCCGCCGGCCCTCCAGGGCGCGGCCGAGGCAGTCCCACTGGCGCAGGTCGCGGGAGCGGTAGAGCAGCAGCAGCGGATCGTCGCCCTGGCGCGCGCCGAGCGCCATCCACCAGTGGTCGCCGCGTCGCCAGACCCTGGGGTCGCGGAAATGCATGATGTCCGGGTGCGGCGGCGTATCGATCACCGCGCCGTGCTTGGTGAAGGCGATGCCGTCCGTACTGCTGGCCAGGCACTGGACCTGGCGCATGCCCTGCTCGTCGTTGCCCGCTTCGCCCAGCCAGCGGTGCCCGGTGTAGATCAGGTACAGGGTATCGCCGTCGACGACCGCCGAACCGGAAAAGCAGCCGTCCCGGTCGAAGGGATCGCCGGGCGCCAGGGCGATGGGCAGATGTTCCCAGTGGACCAGGTCCGCGCTTCTGGCATGTCCCCAATACATCGGCCCCCACTGGGGCGAATACGGATGGTGCTGGTAGAAGACATGGTACTCGCCGCGGAAATACACCAGGCCGTTCGGGTCGTTCATCCAGCCGGCCGGCGGCGACAGGTGATAGCCGAGACGGTAGTCGTCGCGGCGTGCGGGCAGGGTTCTCGCGATGGCGCGCTGCGCCTCGTCCAGTAGGTCGGCCTGCATATCGTGATCCTCGAAGGTTCGTGGGAAGGTCTCGAGCGGCGTCATCCCCGCCGGGGCGGAGGAGATGACGCGGATTGCTTCGTTCAGGGTTCGTAATGGTTGGCCGCCTGGGCGATGGCCGGCAGTTCCGGGGCGCCGTCCGCCGCCCGGGTGGTCTTGCTGGACGGGTCGGCGCGCAGCAGCGACCAGGACAGCAGCAGGCAGGCGCCGACCAGACTGGCCAGCAGCAGGTAGACGCTGGCGAAGCCGAGCCTGTCGTAGCCATAGCCCACGGCCGGCGACAACAGCATGGCGGTCAGTTGCTGGGCGAACTGGAAACTGACCAGGTAGAGCGTGGCCGACAGCCGCGCATCGAAGTTGACGCAGATGTACTTGAACACCGCGACCAACAGGATCGGCACCTCGATGGCATGCAGCATCTTGCAGGCGGCGATGGTCCAGGCATCGCTGGCCAGCCCCGAGCCGAGGATGCGCACGAACATGATGGTGCCGGCCAGCAGCAGGCCGTATTTGGCGCCGGTGCGGGCGACCACCCAGGGCGCGACCAGCATGAGCAGGGCCTCGACCAGTACCTGCGAGGAGTTCAGGTAGCCGTAGGCGCGGGTGCCTTCTTCCGGGGTAGGGAAGAAGGAGGCGAAGTACACCGGGAACTGCTGCTCGTAGATCATGTAGACCCCGGCGACCCCGGTCAGGAACAGGCTGAACGCCCAGAAGCGCGGCAGGCGCAGCAGTTGCAGGATGTCGGCGGTGCGTACCGGGGCGGACTCGCCGGCCCGCGTCTCGTGGTTCCTGAAGGCGTCCATGTCCAGCCGGGAGAGGATCAGCAGGAACGCCAGGCCGGCGGCGCTGCTCATGTAGAAGGCGATGTCCGGGTCGATGTCGAACACCACGCCGGCCACGCCCGTCGCGGCCGCCCAGCCCAGCGAGCCCCACATCCGCGTGGTGCCGAACTCGAAGCCGGCGTGGCGCGACAGCCGCTCGGTATAGGACTCGATGACGCCCACGCCGGCGAGCATGGCGAAGGCCAGGAAGGCGGCGCCGACCAGGGCGCCGAGCACCACGTCGTGGGCCAGCAGGCCGGCGTAGACGTGGATCGCGAAGGGCGCGGCGCAGGCGAGCAGCACGCCGATCCAGACCAGCAGCCTGCGGGACAGGCCCAGGCGGTCCTGCAGGGCGCCGTAGAAGGGCTGGATGAACAGCGCGGCGATGGCGTTGGCGGCGAAGATGAAGCCGGTTTCCGTACCGCTCAGACCGATGACCCGGTGCAGCCAGATCGAGAACAGCGAATAGCTCGACGACCAGGCGAAGAAGAAGAAAAACAGCAGGCCACTGATCAGCCAGTATTCGCGTTTTAACGGGAGATGCATGGAATAACCCTCTTGTTTTTATTTGAGGTAACGTTAACATCGAGGCGTATTACGCTATTCCCGCCAGCTTGCTGTCAAGCGTAATCGTTCGGTCGGGGGAGCGTGAGCAGGCGTTGAGGACGTCGCGAAGGGCCGCTTTCCGTTGCCCGGTGCGCAGCAGGGACTTGCCGATCCGGGCCTTCCGGGTCGCCTGCGGCGCGCGAGGGGATGGCCGGTTCGCAGGCGTCCTGGCAGTACCTACTACAAGAACAAGAGGTTTACCCATGCATTCCGCGGCCTGTCGCCACTGGGCTGGCTTTTCCCTGCTTTTTCTCTCCACCCATCTCCTGGCTGCACCGGCGCCGAGCGTCGAGGAGCGCCTCGCCCGGCTCGAGGCCAGGACCATCGCCGCCGAGAGGCGGGCGGCGGCAGCCGAGGCCGATGCCGCTCGATTGCGCAGGGAGGTCGAGCGGCTCGACAGACAGTTCGCCGTTAATTCCTCGTTGCCCACACAATTACAGCTGTCGCTCGGCGAGCGAGTCGCCCAGATCGAGGCACGCCAGCAGTCCCTGGAGACCCGCACCTCGACACTGGCGTCTTCGGTGGATTCGATCGAGGACCTGACGGAGGGCTTCTCCTTTGGCGCCTATGCCCGTTCCGGCATGATGACCAATGGAAGCGGCGGCGGTCGTGGTGGCCCCAACGTGACCCCCGCCGGCTCGATAGGTGGGTCCGTCGGCCGGCTCGGCAATGAGGTCGACACCTACGTGGAGGCGAAATTCTCGAAGGAAACCCAGGCCAGCAACGGCACGCGCTCGAAGTACATGTTTGCGATCGCCGATGGGGTGGAAACCCCCAACGACTGGACCTCGGGCGATAGCTCGCTCAACGTTCGCCAGGTATATGCCGAACTCGGCAATCTGGCGTCGTTCCAGGACATTCCCATGTTGCGCGACGCCACCATCTGGGCCGGCACGCGCTTCGACCGGGACAATTACGACATCCACTGGCTCGACCGGGGCATTGTTTTCCTGGCCGGAACCGGTGGCGGCATCTACGACGTGCGGCCGACCGACGGCTGGCGCCTCAATGCCTCGCTGATGAGTCGCTCCTACGGCGATTTCGGCACGGAGACGAACAAGGACATCAGGACTTATGTCGCCACCCTCAACCAGTATTTCGATGACGATCGCTGGCAACTCATGCTGAGCGCGATTTCTTCGGGCCAGAACAATGACAAGCTGAACGGTGACAAGAGGAAGCTATCCGACGAGGACAGCCGAGTGAACAAGGCGGGGTTCAGTCCCGGTGAAAAGGGCTGGCATGGCATGTTCGCCTATCACCGGCCGGATTTTTTCGGTGCTGAAGGCTTCTTCAAGACCGCGCTGCTGTACGGCAAGGGGCTGGGAGGGGAGGTCAATACCATCGGCGGCGATGGCGAACTGCTCGATGAAGCCGAAACGCTGCGCCTGGCGATTTATGGCCATACCCGTCTGAACGACGATTGGCGCATCGCGCCGGCCCTGATTGCCGAAAAGAGCAAGAACCGATATGTGCCCGACGACGATTACAACTATCTGACCTTCAACGTGCGACTGGCCAACGAGCTGAGCAGCAACTTCGAAATGCTCTACGAATTTACCTGGCAGACCATGGACCTCGATGCGCGTGGTTACGATGGACGGCAAACGGCCAACGGCGATTTCTGGAAGATTACCTTCGCGCCGACCTTCAAGGCGGAAACCGGGGACTTCTTCACGCGCCCCGAACTGCGCCTGTTCGCCACCTATATGAATTGGGGCAAGGATCTCGATGACTTCAGCACAACAGACGATTTCGGGCAGAAGGGTTTCAAGTCCGGTGGTGTCTGGCAGCTCGGGATGCAAATGGAAACCTGGTTCTAGCCATGCACATTGCAAGTTCAATTTGTGGTGCCACGACTCTGCAGTATGGCATGGCTGGCATTTTTCGTACTCAGGAAGCAAGTCTGGCACGGTTGCCCTATGAAAACGGGTTGGCAAACAAAATTGCGAGTGCTAAGTTAACGTTAACTTATCCAGCCAGAATTATGTTGGCCACAGCTTACGGCCGGCAAAGTTCAAAAACAACAAGAAACGGCGATGGATCGGGCTTGTGATGAATATAGACCCCAGAACTGAAAGCGCCGTCTCCGCGTCGAGGCTTCCATGGCTTTACCTACCAAGGCTTGCAGGGTTACGGGAGATTTCACTTCTAGCTTCCAGTCTGGAGTTATTCACATGCTTTCGCTCTGCTCCAGAAGGAAGAGCGATGGAGCATCCGTTAGTAAAACTATCCCTGATTTACACGCTAGATTTCCGATGCTCGGGTTACAAATTTTATTTGGGGGACTGTTTCGGCTCCAAGCTTGAGTTCCTGCCTGGGAGAGCAATGCGCAAGGAAGCAGGCATGTTACCACCAATAATGTCAACAATAGGAAGTCCACATGTTTTCACGCCATAAGCTGTTAGCATTTTTCTTGTTATCCACTACCTTTGATGCCTTTGCCGAACCGGTCGATCAGCAACAATTGTTGTCGCCGGATGGTCGCATTCGGGTGATCGTGAATAACCAGCCTGCCGGCCTGGAGTACTCAATCAACTTTAACGATAAGGCTATTATCAAACCCTCCAGGCTTGGCTTCGCGATAAAGGGCCAGCCCGACCTGGCGGGTGATTTGGAGCTTGTAAAAGCAGACAAGGAGACAGTGCGAAAGCAGTGGCAACCAGTCTGGGGCGAGCGTGCCACCGTGAGCGATGAGCACAATGAGCTACACCTCTACTTGGCTGAAAAAACAGGGCTGAAGCGCAAGTTTGAAGTGGTTTTTCGCGCGTTTGATGACGGTGTCGGTTTCCGGTATGTCATACCCGAGCAAGAGCAGTTGGATACATTTTCCATTGAGGATGAGTTGACCGAATTTGCCTTTGCACGGAATTACCATGCCTGGTGGATCCCTGCATACCGTGACCAAGACTATGAGTATCAATATCTAAATTCTGCGCTCAGCAGTATCGATGTGGCGCATACACCGTTAACTCTCACCGGAGTCGAGGATAATGTCGCTATCGCTGTGCACGAAGCAGCGCTCATCGACTACGCCGGCATGACACTGCGCAATACCGCCGAAAATCACATTACCCTCAAGGCGGATTTGGTTCCCTGGGCTGATGGAACCCGTGTCTATGCGCAAACACCGCTGGAGACACCATGGCGCACGATTCAAATCGCGGATAGCGCCGCTGATTTGCTCAATTCCGATTTGGTATTGAATCTGAACGAGCCGAACAAGCTCGGTGACGTTTCATCCTATGTGAAGCCGGGCAAATACATGGGTGTTTGGTGGGAGATGCACATCGGTAACAAGTCGTGGAGTCCTGGCGAGGATCAAGGTGCGACTACGGAGCGCGTCAGGCAGTATATAGATTTTGCCGCCAAACATGATATCGACGGCGTGCTGGTCGAAGGCTGGAATAAGGGCTGGGAAGGTGAGTGGTGGAGTCGCAAACCAACCTTTGTGTTTGATGAGCCTGTGGTCGGCTTCGATATCGACGCTGCGACTGAGTATGCCCAGTCAAAGGGTTTGCGCTTGATCGGCCATCATGAAACCGCAGCGGGTGTGGCGCATTACGAGGAGCAGATGGAACGAGCCTTTGCCTATTATAAAAAGCAGGGAATTCAATCCGTGAAAATGGGCTATGTAGGTCCTCGCTTGGATGGCAAGGAATCGCATCAAGGGCAATTCATGGTGCGCCACTTCCAGAAAGTTGTCGAGACGGCAGCCAAGTACGACATCATGGTGAATGCGCACGAAACCGTTAAAGATACTGGGCTGCGTCGTACCTACCCCAACCTGATGACACGCGAGGGCGTGCGCGGCATGGAGTACAACGGCGGTAGCCCCGATACGGGCAACCTGCCAAATCACACGGTGATTATTCCCTTTACCCGCGGTCTGTCTGGCCCTACCGACTTTACTCCGGGTATTTTCAATTTCGACTACAAAAAGCATCGACCCAACAATCGCGTGCCCAGCACTTTGGCCAATCAGTTGGCATTATATGTGACCATTTACAGTCCATTGCAAATGGCGGCGGACCTGCCAGAAAATTATGAGAGCAAACCTGCTTTCAAATTTATCGATGACGTACCAACGGACTGGTCGGACAGTAAAACGCTCGCCGGTGAGATCGGGCAGTACTTGATTATGGCACGTCAGGATAAACACAGCAGCGATTGGTACTTGGGCGCGATTACGAATGAAGAGGCGAGAATGTTGCCGGTGGATCTATCGTTCCTGGAGCCTGCTGCACAATACCGTGCCGAGATCTACCGCGACGCTGCCAACGCGGATTGGCGCGATAATCCCGAGGCGATCGAAATCGTTTCCCAGACCGTTAGTCGAGATACTGTGCTCAGCCTGGATCTGAAGCCTGGCGGTGGTACCGCTATCCGTTTTATCAAACTTTAACTCCATATACAGGCAAGCCCGGGGTGGCTCGGGCTTGCAATTCCCTCCTGAATCACTCACCCACGGAATTGTTCAAGCTGCCTCTCTCCGAACGGGATCGTCGGCGTGAGTGCGAGTGACCTCCCCGAGCCCCTGCTTGCCGCGATTGCGGCATTGTCGCCCAAGCCGCGCCGGGACAGGCTCTGGCCAGTGATTCTCTGGCTCTGTGCCATCCGTCCGTACAGCGCGGAGCAACTGGCGACCTTGTTGGGTCGGCAGGTGACGGCGCTCAAGACCAGCCATCTGAGAACGCAAGGGCTTGCTCCGCTATACCCATCCCGAGCAGGCCTACCTGGCCACGGAGGCCGGACGAGCCTGGCTGGCGGAGAGCGGCATTCGGCCATAGGCACGGTCCGCGATCCGCGAGAGGTGGCCATGTCCGTCCTGGCGGGTGCCCGGCTGGATCGTTATGCCGGATACGCCGCTCTTTCACACCACATAAAAGAAGATCGTCACGAAATGCAGCAGGCTGCCGGCCATGACGAACAGGTGCCAGATGCCGTGCCAGTGGCGGAAACGTTCGTCGAAGGCGAAGAAGACGATGCCCACGGTGTAGACGATCCCGCCCGCCAGCAGCCAGGCGAAGCCCGCGCTGCCCAGGCTGGCGAGCAGCGGCTTGACCGCCACCAGAATCAGCCAGCCCATCACCGCGTAGATCACCAGCGAGAGAATCCGCGCCTCGGACTGCTGCTTGAACTCCTGCAGCATGCCGAACAGCGCCAGGCCCCAGATGATCGCCAGCAGCGACCAGCCCCAGGCATCGGGCAGGGTCACCAGGCAGAAGGGCGTGTAGCTGCCGGCGATCAGCAGGTAGATGGAAAGGTGATCGAGCTTGCGCAGGATCGTCTTCGCCCGTCCGCGCAGGCTGTGGTAGATGGTCGAGATGATGTAGAGCGAGAGCAGGGTGACGCCGTAGATCGCACTGGCGACGATCTTCTGTGGCGTGCCGTCGAGGCTCGCCACCACCAGCAGCCAGATCATGCCGACCAGGGCCAGGATCGCACCGACCAGATGAGTCCAGGCGTTGAACCTTTCACCGTGATACATACCGTGCACCTCCATAGGCGATGCATTCAGCAATCGGTATTCGCTTGAGTTGGACATCGGTAACGGCCTTTATGCACAGGATAGTGCGACCACAAACCCTCGGCCTTGCCTGAGCGCCAGCCAGGCCGCATTGCACGTGCCCTGCCCCGGGACCCGGACCGTAGATCAGCCCGGCCGCATTTCCCGGCACAGGTTGCCATACTGAACGGAAAAGTCAGGAATGACGAGTCGCTGTGCAAGCAGCGGCCAATCCCCAAGTAGTCCGTATCTCCATCGAGGCCCCGCATGAGCCGAACAGACTCGCATTTCAATCTTCGTCTTCCGAAAGAGCTGAAAGTCAAACTCACGGCGGCTGCCAGAGAGAACGATCGATCAACCACGACCGAGGCCATCGCTCGGCTGGGGGAAACCTTCGCCCGCCAGGATATTGTCGAGGCCAAGGCCGCCCGGGACGCGTTGGTGGTCGAGTTGAGCAACGCGCTGCAGGCCGGACTTAGCGCCGCCGAAGATCTTGGCGAGGTGCGGAACGCCCTTCAGGAAGCGCAAAGGGTATCGGATGCGAAGTTGGCCTCGCTTCGTCCGACGAAAGAGAACGAGCCCAAGCAATGACCCCCACAGAGGCGGCGTCCTGGCAATGTCCTGGCAATTACAAGCCGTATCGGCAGCAATCCGCATCGCGTTGAGGTTCCGTCGGTTCAAGCCCAAAAGCGCTGCCTGAGCGCCTGTACCTTTCCTGCCAGGCGAAAGACTCCGGTAGACTCCCGACTGCCTGAGCCAACGCCCGAGGATTCGCCCCATGCCCGAAGCCCCGCAGGAAGGCTCCGATTTTGCCCGTCTGCCCCATGAGTCCGTGCACCGGCTGACCAAACCGCTGGCCTGGTTCCTACGCATCGAGGCCGTCGCTGCCGCCGTTCTGCTGTTCTTCACGATCGCTGCCGTGGGGCTTGCCAATTCGCCCTGGGCCGAGGCCTTTCTGGGCGTATGGGAAACCCCGCTGGGACTCCGGGTTGGCTCGCAGGAGTTTGTTCGCTCCATAAAAGACTGGATCAGTGACGGGCTGATGACGCTATTCTTCTTCCTCGTCGCCGTGGAGCTCAAGCGGGAACTGGTCCTGGGCGAGTTGCGTCATCCGCGCATGGCCGCCTTGTCGGTCTCGGCGGCTCTGGGGGGCATGGCGGTACCGGCGGCGCTGTACCTGCTCCTGCAGTCGGGGCAGGCCGGCGAGGCGGGCTGGGGCGCGGTCATGGCCACCGATACCGCCTTCGTGATCGGCTGCCTGGCGCTGTTGAGATCCCGCATCCCGCAAAGCCTGCGGATATTCATGCTATCGCTGGCGATCGTCGACGATATTGGCGCCATCCTGGTGGTCGCCATCGGCTATGGCCACCACCTGGCGTGGAGTGCGCTGGTTGCCGCGGCCGTGGGACTCGTGGTGGTCCGCCTGATGGCTCACGTCGGCATCCGCAGCATGCCGCTCTACATCCTGGCCGGCATTTCCATCTGGTTCGCCGTCGACCGCTCCGGAATCCATGCGACCATCACCGGTGTTGTTCTTGGGCTGATGACGCCCACGGGCCGATGGGTCAGCGACGAGCGGCTGTACCGCATTCTCGATCGGGTCGTCGCCCATCCGGCCGGCAATAATAATGAAGGGAGCGGGGCGACCCAAGACCGGCAGTCCTTGCGCCTGGCGGAAACCGCGGCGCGCGAAACCCTGGCGCCGGCCGAACGGATCCAGATCGCCCTGCATCCGTGGATCGCCTATTGTGTCATGCCGCTCTTCGCCTTCGCCAACGCCGGGGTGCCGCTCTCCATGGGCGATCTCGGCGATGCCGTCACCGTTGCGGTGTTCGTCAGCTTCGCCCTCGGCAAGCCCGTCGGCATCCTGGCCTTCACCTGGTTGGCGCTGCGTCTGGGCGCGGTGAAGCCCCCGGAACTCGACTGGAAGCTGCTGGTCGGTGGCGGCATCCTCGCCGGGATCGGCTTTACCATGGCGCTGTTCATCAGCAATCTGGCGTTCGACAAGAGCCTGATCAACCAGGCCAAACTGGGCATCTTCCTCGCCTCGCTCTTTTCCGCCGCCGCAGGCCTCACGCTCCTGTTCTGGGTGACTCGCCAGAAAAGTCGCGCCCTGTAAAGCGCCCGTGGACCCCGCTTCTCCTCGTCGGCAGTAGCCGGACGCGACACCCAGCGTCGCTTTCGGGTGGCACAATGGCGCCCTTCTTTGCGGGAGGGAGCAGGGCATGCAGGGTGACGAGGGACTGGGCGCCGGGCTGATGGTGGTGCACGGCAACCGCCTGGAAGCGTTGCGCGAACTGGCGGTGGAATGGATGCGGCGTCATCCCCTGGCGCCGCTGGAGGACGAGGTGGTGCTGGTGCAGAGCAACGGCATCGTCCAGTGGCTGAAGCTGGCGCTGGCCGGGCGGGACGGTTGCGGCATCGCCGCGGCGATCCGCGTCGAACTGCCGGCGCGCTTTCTCTGGCAGAGCTACCGCGCGGTGCTGGGGAGCGCCGGTATCCCCCGCGAATCGCCGCTGGACAAGGCGCCGCTGACCTGGCGGCTGATGCGCCTGCTGCCGAACCTGCTGGAAGGCGAGGCGTTCGCTCCGCTGCGCCGCTTCCTCGAAGACGACTCCGACCTGCGCAAGCGCCACCAACTGGCCGAGCGCCTGGCCGATCTGTTCGACCAGTACCAGGTCTACCGTGCCGACTGGCTGGCCGACTGGGCCGAGGGCCACGACCGGTTGCGCACCTCGCGCGACGGGGCGAGGCCGCTCGACGAGGCGGCGCGCTGGCAGCCGGCACTGTGGCGCGCCCTGCTGGCGGATGTCGGCCGGGACACGGTGGCCACCAGCCGCGCCGGCGTGCACCTGCGTTTCGTCGAACGCCTGCGCGGCCTCGATGCGCCGCCGCCCGGCCTGCCGCGGCGGGTCATGGTGTTCGGCATCTCCTCGCTGCCGGCGCAGGCTCTCGAGGCACTGGCCGCCCTGGCGCGCTTCAGCCAGGTGCTGCTCTGCGTGCACAACCCCTGCCGGTACCACTGGGGCGACATAGTTCCCGACCAGGACCTGCTGCGCCACCAGTACCGCCGCCAGCGGCGCAAGGACGGTATGGCGCCGGGGCTGTCCGCCGAGGACCTGCACCAGCACGCCCATCCGCTCCTGGCCGCCTGGGGCAAGCAGGGCCGCGACTACATCAACCTGCTGGACAGGTACGACGATCCCGAGCATTACCGCGAGCGCTTCGCCAGCCTCGGCGGGCGCATCGACCTGTTCGACGAGGAGGACGGTCCCAGGCCCGGACACCTGCTCGGCCAGTTGCAGGACGACATCCTCCACCTGCGCACCCTGGAGGAAACCCGCAAGGAGTGGCCGCTGGTCGATCCGAAGGCCGACCGCTCGCTGCGTTTCCACATCGCTCATAGCGCCCAGCGCGAGGTCGAGATCCTCCACGACCAACTGCTGGCGCGCTTCGCCGCCGACCCCGGCCTGCGCCCGCGCGAGGTGATCGTCATGGTCCCGGACGTCAACGCCTACGCGCCGCACATCCAGGCGGTGTTCGGCCAGTACGCCCGGGACGACGACCGCTACATCCCCTTCAGCCTCGCCGACCAGGGGCAGCGCGGCTGCGATCCGCTGCCGATCGCCGTCGAACAGCTACTGAAACTGCCGGAAGGCCGGCTGACCGTCAGCGAGGTGCTCGACCTGCTCGACGTGCCGGCGCTGCGCGCGCGCTTCGCCATCGAGGAGAGCGACCTGCCGACCCTGCGCCGCTGGATCGAGGGCGCCGGTATCCGCTGGGGCCTGGATGCCGAGCGCCGCGCCGGCCTCGGCCTGCCGGCGGGCCTGGAACAGAACACCTGGCGCTTCGGCCTGCGGCGCATGCTGCTCGGCTACGCGGTGGGCAGCGGCGCGCCCTGCGCCGGCATCGAACCCTTCGACGAGATTGGCGGTCTGGAGGCCGTGCTGATCGGTCCGCTGGTGCGCCTGCTCGAGGCTCTCGACGACCTGCACCGGCGCCTGGCCCGGCCCGTCGCGCCGGCCGAGTGGGGACGCATCCTGCAGGCCATGCTGGGCGATTTCTTCCTGGCCCGGAGCGAACGCGACGAAACCCTGCTCGGCCAGCTCGGCGAGGCGCTGGAGGAATGGCTGGAGCTGTGCGCCGGGGTCGACCTGGACGAGCCCCTGCCGCTCGGCGTGGTGCGCGAGGCCTGGCTCGGCCTGCTGGACCGGGGCCGCCTGAGCCAGCGCTTTCTCGCCGGCGCGGTGAACTTCTGCACCCTGATGCCGATGCGCGCCATCCCGTTCCGCGTGGTCTGCCTGCTCGGCATGAACGACGGCGACTACCCGCGCAGCCAGACGCCCCTGGACTTCGACCTGATGGCCGGCGACTACCGTCCGGGCGACCGCTCGCGCCGCGAGGACGACCGCTACCTGCTGCTCGAAGCCCTGCTCGCCGCCCGCGAGCAGCTCTACGTCAGTTGGGTGGGGCGCAGCGTCCGCGACAATTGCGAGCGGCCGGCGTCGGTGCTGGTCGGCCAGTTGCGCGACCATCTCGCCAGCGGCTGGCGCTTGCCGGAGGAATACCATGAGGCGAGCGATTCGGAGGCCGACAAAGCGAAAAGGCTGCTCGCGGCGCTGACCACCGAGCACCCGCTGCAGCCGTTCAGCCGCCGCTACTTCGAGGGCGACGACGCCCTGTTCAGCTACGCCCGCGAATGGGCCGCGCTGCACCGCCGGGACGCGCCGGCCGGCGCGGCGCGGGCGCTGCCGCCGTTCGAGCCGGACGGCGCGCTGGCCCTGGAGACCCTGCAGAACTTCCTGCGCGATCCGGTCAAGCATTTCTTCACCCAGCGCCTCAAGGTGCATCTGGACGAGAGCATGCAGGCGCAGCTCGACGAGGAACCCTTCGGTCTCGACGGTCTGCAACTGCACCAGTTGCGCCAGAGCCTGCTGGACGCCGCCAGCCTGGCCCTGGAAGACGATCCGGCGCGGGTCGAGGCGGCGCTGGAGGCCGCCGCCCTGCGCCTGCAGCGCAGCGGCCGGTTGCCGCTGGCCGGCTTCGGCGAGCGCCTGCGCGAGCAACTGCTGAAGCCGCTGCCGGAGCAGATGCGGCGTTACCAGAGCCTCTGCTCCCTGTGGTCGACGCGGCTGGAATCGCCCAAGCCGCTGTGGTTCGAACACGAGGGCGTCGAACTGGCCGGCTGGCTCGGCGGCCTGCGCGAGAACGCCGGCGGGGCGCTGGCGCGCATCGAGCTGCAGCCCGGCGAGCTCAAGCGCGGCAAGGACGACTGGAAATGGCACCGCCTGCTCAGGCCCTGGGTGGCGCATGTCGCCGCCGCGGCCTGCGGTGCGCCGCTGACCAGCCTGCTGGTCGGCCAGGATGCGAGCCTCGAGTTCGCGCCCATCGAGCAAGCACGGGCGCAGGCGATCCTCCGCCTGTGGCTGGAGGCCTGGCGCGCCGGGTTGGAGGCGCCGTTGCCGGTGGCGCTGAACACCGCCATCGCTTGGTTGAATTCCGGAGAAGAGGGCGACGAGGAGGGGGGCACGGCGGAAAAGGCCGCCCGCGAAGCCTACGAAGGCGGTTACAACCGTTCCGGCGAACTGGCCGGCAGCGCCAGCCTGGCGCGCCAGTATCCGACCTTCGACGATCTGATCGCCGATCGCGATTTCTACGAATGGAGCCGCGACCTGTACCAGTCGCTGCTGGACCATAAGCCCACGGAACTCATGGAGGAGGACCGCGCATGAGCCAGCCGCCGACCGCCGAGCGCCCGCTGGCGCTACGCTTCCCGCTGCACGGCAGCCGCCTGATCGAGGCCAGCGCCGGTACCGGCAAGACCTTCACCATCTCCGCCCTTTACCTGCGCCTGGTGCTCGGCCATGGCGGCGAGGCGGGCTTTTCCCGCGAGTTGCTGCCGCCGGAGATCCTCGTGGTGACCTTCACCGACGCCGCCACCCGCGAGCTGCGCGACCGCATCCGCGCGCGGCTGGTCGAGGCGGCCAAGGTGTTTCGCGAGGAGGCGCCGGGCGACGGTCTGCTGCGGCAGTTGCGCGCCGACTTTTCCGCCGAGCGCTGGCCGGCCTGCGCGCGCCGCCTGGACATCGCCGCGCAGTGGATGGACGAAGCGGCGGTGTCGACCATTCACGGCTGGTGCCAGCGCATGCTGCGCGAGCACGCCTTCGACAGCGGCAGCCTGTTCACCCAGACCCTGGAGACCGACCACGGCGAACTGCTCGCCGAGGTGGTGCGCGACTACTGGCGCCAGCACTGCTACCCGCTCTCCGCTGCGGCGCTGGGCTGGGTGATGGAGCACTGGGGGCATCCGGATGCGCTGCTCAAGGACAAGCTGGGCCCGCTGCTCGGCGAGGCGCAGCCGCTGCCGGCCGAGCCGCTCGGTGCGCTGCTGGAGCGGGCGCTGGCCGAGCAGGCCGGCGAACTGGCCCGGCTGAAGGAAGGCTGGAACGCCTGGGCCGACGAGCTGGAAGCGTTGCTCGATGCGGCGGTGCAGGCCAAACGGGTGGACGGACGCAAGATCCAGGCGCGCTACTACCGGCCCTGGTGCGAGAAGTTGCGCGCCTGGGCCGTTGGCGACGGGACGGACCTCGACCTCGGCAGCGGCTTCGCCCGCCTGACCCCCGAGGGCCTGGCCGAGGCCTGGAAGGGCGAGTCGCCGCGCCATCCGGCGTTGGAGGCCATGCGCGCGCTGCCGGCGCGCCTGAGGACGCTGTCCGGCCCCGACGAGCCGGCCCGGCGCCATGCCGCCGCCTGGGTAAGCCTGCGCTTCGAGCAGGAAAAGCGCCGGCGCGCCGAAATGGGTTTCGACGACATGCTGAGCCGCCTCGACGCCGCCCTGCGGGGCGACAACGGCGGGCGCCTGGCCGAGCTGATCCGTGGCCAGTTCCCGGTGGCGCTGATCGACGAGTTCCAGGACACCGACCCGCTGCAGTACCGCATCTTCGACCGCATCTACGCCATCGCGAGCAACCGCGCCGACTGCGGCCTGTTCCTGATCGGCGACCCCAAGCAGGCGATCTACGCCTTCCGCGGCGCCGATATCCATACCTACCTGCGCGCCCGCCAGGCCACCGAGGGCCGCCACTACAACCTGGAAACCAACTTCCGCTCCAGCCAGGCGCTGGTTTCCGCGGTCAATCGGGTATTCCGCCTGGCCGAGCGGCGCGAAGCCGGGCACGGCGCCTTCCTGTTCCGCGACGGCACGACCAACCCGCTGCCCTTTCTCGAAGTGGGCGCGCAGGGCCGCGAAGAGGTCTGGCAGATCGGGGGCAATGCGCAGCCGGCACTGAATCTCTGGCATCTGGAGGACGAGGCGCCGCTGCCCGGCGGCGCCTACCGCGCGCAGATGGCCGAACGCGCCGCCAGCGAGATCGTCCGCCTGCTGAACCTCGGCCAGCGGGGCGGGGCGGGCTTCGTCCGGGACGGGCGGCTGCAGCCGCTGCGCCCCAGCGATATCGCCATTCTGGTGCGCGACTTCAAGGAGGCCGAGGCGATCCGTGGCCAACTGGCCGCTCGCGGGGTACGCAGCGTCTACCTGTCGGACAAGGATTCGGTGTTCGCCAGCCCCGAGGCGCGCGACCTCCTGCTGTGGCTGCGCGCCTGCGCCGAACCGGACGTCGACCGCCCGCTGCGCGCCGCCCTGGCCAGCCGCAGCCTGGGCCTCGCGCTGGCCGAGCTGGAGGAACTGAACCGCGACGAGCGCATCTGGGAGAGGCGCGTCATGCAGTTCCGCGGCTACCGCCAGCGCTGGCAGCGCCAGGGCGTGCTGCCGATGCTGCACCAACTGCTGCACGACTTCGATCTGCCGCAGCGGCTGATGGCGCGCCCCGACGGCGAGCGCGCGCTGACCAACCTGCTGCATCTGGCCGAGCTGCTGCAGCGTGCCGCCGCCGGGCTGGACGGCGAGCAGGCGCTGATCCGCCATCTGTCCGAGCTGCTGGCCGGCGAGATCCAGGTCGCCGAGGAGCAGGTGCTGCGCCTGGAGAGCGACGCGGCGCTGGTGCGGGTGGTGACCATCCACAAATCCAAGGGTCTGGAGTATCCGCTGGTGTTCCTGCCGTTCGTCTGCGCCTTCCGCGCGGTGGAGGGCGGCAGGCCGCTGTGGGTGTACGACGGCGAGCGCCGCCGGCTGGTGCTGACGCCGGGCGAGGACGAGGTGGCGCGTGCCGACCGCGAGCGCCTGGGCGAGGAACTGCGCCTGCTCTACGTGGCTCTGACCCGCGCCCGCCACGCCTGCTGGCTGGGCGTCGCCGACCTCTGCGTCGGCAATGCCAGAAAATCGCGCCTGCACGACTCGGCGCTCGGCTATCTGCTCGGCGGCGCTGTGCCGCTGGAGCGCAGCGCCGCCCTGGCCGACTGGCTCGCGCCGCTGGACGTGGCGGGTGAGAGCGCGGTGCTGGAGGCGCCCGAAGCCAGCGGCGAGCGCTTCGTCGAGCAGGCCGTCGCCCGGAGCAAGCCGCAATGGCGCACCCCGGCGCGCAGCGCCGCCGAGCACTGGTGGATCGCCTCCTACAGCGCCCTGCGCATCGGCGCCGGCGAGGAAAGGCTGGCCGACAGCCAGATACCGGCCAGCCGCTTCGACGACGCCGCGCCGGACAGCCCGGCGGCACAGAAGGTCGCCGACGACGAGCGCGAGAGCGTCTTCGTGCCGCTGCGCGCGGGCGAAACGCCGACCCTGCATCGTTTTCCGCGCGGCCCCAATCCCGGCACCTTCCTCCACGGCCTGCTGGAAATGGCCGGCCGCGAGGGCTTCGCCGCGCTGGCCGCCGAGCCCGCGCGGCTGCGCGAGCTGATCGCCCGGCGCTGCCAGTTGCGTGGCATGACCGAGTGGATCGATCCGCTGGCCGACTGGCTGCTCGACCTGCTGACCAGGCCCCTGGCGCTCGGCGGGGACCGGTGCGTGGCGCTGGTCGGGCTCGGCCAGTACCAGCCCGAACTGGAGTTCTGGTTCGAGGCGCGCGCCGTCGACGTGCGCCGCATCGACGAACTGGTCCAGGAGCGGGTGCTGCCCGGCCTGTCGCGTCCGGCACTGGCGAAGGACCGGCTCAACGGCATGTTCAAGGGCTTCATCGACCTGGCGTTCGAGCACGGCGGGCGCTACTACCTGCTCGACTACAAGTCCAACTGGCTGGGCGAGGGCGATGCCGCCTACAGCGCCGAGGCGATGGCGGCGACCGCCGCCAGCCACCGCTACGACCTACAGTCGGTGCTCTACCTGCTGGCCCTGCACCGCCAGTTGCGGGCGCGCCTGCCCGGCTACGACTACGACGCGCACCTGGGCGGCGCGCTCTGCCTGTTCCTGCGCGGCAGCCGCGCGGCGGGGCAGGGCATCCATTGGGTGCGCCCGCCACGCGAGCTGATCGAGACGCTGGATGCGCTGTTCGAGGGCAAGAAGGAGGCCGAGGCATGAGCGAACAACTGCCCCTGGAATTGGAAAGCGCGGCGCCGTCGGCCGCCCTGCGCGATGCCGAGAGCCTGCTGGCGCTGCTCGACGCCTGGGTCGAGCGCGGCTGGCTGCGCGCCCTGGACCGCGCCCTGGCCGGCTTCTTCCGCGAGCTGGACGAGTCCTGCCCGCCGCTGGCGCTGCTCGCTTGCGCCCTGGCCAGCCACCAGCTCGGCCATGGCCACGTCTGCCTGGACCTGGCGGCGACCCTGGTCAGCCCGGACTTCGCCCTGTCGCTGCCGCCGGAAGGCGAGGATGCCGCGCGCGCCAGCCTCTTGCCCTCGGAGATTCTCGCCGGCGTCGTGCCGAGCCAGTGGCGAACGGCGCTGGCCGCCAGCCGCCTGGTGGCCGTCGACGGACTTGGCGAGGCAGCGCCCCTGGTGCTCGCCGGCGAACGCCTCTACCTGCGCCGCTACTGGAGCCACGAGCGCGCGGTGGCGGCGGCGATCGGCGCGCGCCTGCGGGATGCGCCGGCCTTGCCGGCCGATCTCGCCGTCCGCCTGGCCCGGCTCTTTCCCGAGCCGCCGGTGGTCGATGGCGAGCGCCGGACCGACTGGCAGAAACTCGCCTGCGCCCTGGCCGCGCGCGGCAGCTTCAGCCTGATCACCGGCGGTCCCGGCACCGGCAAGACCACCACCGTGGTACGCCTGCTGGCGCTGTTGCAGGGGCCGGCGCTGGAGGCCGGCCAGGCGCTGCGCATCCGCCTCGCCGCGCCGACCGGCAAGGCCGCCGCGCGGTTGACCGAGTCCATCGGCGCCCAGGTCGCCTCGCTGGCGGTGGACGACGCGCTGCGAAAGGCCATCCCCAGCGAGGTCACCACCCTGCACCGGCTGCTCGGCAGCCTGCCGGACAGCCGCCACTTCCGCCACCACGCCGGCAACCTTCTGCCGCTGGACGTGCTGGTGATCGACGAAGCCTCGATGATCGATCTGGAGATGATGGCCTGCCTGCTCGACGCCCTGCCGCGCCACGCCCGGCTGATCCTGCTCGGCGACAAGGACCAACTCGCCTCGGTGGAGGCCGGCGCCCTGCTCGGCGATCTGTGCCGCGACGCCGAAGGCGGTTTCTACGGCGCCGAGACCCGTGCCTGGCTGGAGGCGGTCGGCGGCGAACCGCTCGCCGATCCCGCCTTGCGCGAAGGCGACGGCGAACGCCGGCCACTGGCCCAGCGCACGGTGATGCTGCGCCACTCGCGGCGCTTCGGCGGCGGCTCGGGCATCGGCCGCCTGGCCCGCGCGGTCAACTGCCGCGATGCGGCGCAGGCGCGCTCCATCCTCGCCGAGAGCGGCCGCGATCTGCATGTGCTGCGCCTGCGCGGCGAAGCGGACCGGGCGTTCGAGCGCCTGGCACTCGACGGCCTGCCGGCGCGGGGCGAGTCCAGGCCGCAGGGTTACGCCCATTACCTCAAGCTGCTGCGCGAGTCGCGCCCGGCCGCCGATTGCCCGCCCGACCATGAAGACTGGAAAAACTGGGCGGCAGCGGTGCTCGAGGCCTTCGACGAATTCCAGTTGCTCTGCGCCGTGCGCAAGGGGCCCTGGGGCGTGGAAGGGCTCAACCCGCGGATCGCCGCGGCCCTGCATCGGCGCAGCCTGCTCGACGGCGACCAGGGCTGGTACGAAGGCCGTCCGGTGCTGATGACCCGCAACGACTACAGCCTGGGCCTGATGAACGGCGACATCGGCATCGCCCTGCGCCTGCCCGAACCGCCCGAGCAGCCCGGCGCGAAGCCGCAGACGGTGCTGCGCGTGGTCTTTCCGCGCAACGACGGCTCGGGCGGGCTGCGCTGGGTCCTGCCCAGCCGCCTGAGCGCGGTGGAGACGGTGTTCGCCATGACCGTGCACAAGTCCCAAGGCTCGGAATTCGCCCACACCGCGCTGATCCTGCCCGACACCCTCAACCCGGTGTTGACCAAGGAGCTGATCTACACCGGCATCACCCGCGCGCGGCACTGGTTCAGCCTGGTCGAGAGCCGCCCAGGGGTGTTCGACGAGGCGGTGAGGCGTCAGGTGGAGCGCAGGAGCGGGCTGGTGGAGGCGTTGGAAGGGCGGCCCTCTCCCCCGGCCCCTCTCCCGTGAACGGGAGAGGGGCGTCGTGTGGGACGATTCGGTGCGAGTGGGCACAGACCGGGTTTGGCACGGATAGCGCCTTTCCTGTGAACAGGAGGGAGGAGTCGTGCGGGACCGAGCCGGTGCGAATGGGCATAGACCGGGTTTGGCACGGATAGCGCCTTTCCCGTGAACGGGGGCGGAGAGTTGTGCGGGGCGATCCGGTACGAATGGGCGCAGGCCGGATTTGACACGAATAGCTCCTCTCCCGTGAACGAGAGGGATGATCCGGTATGAATGGGCACAGGCCGGATTCGGCACGAATAGCCCCTCTCCCGCGTGCGGGAGAGGGGTTGGGGAGAGGGCGGTTCATGGACGAGCGAATGCGTGACCGGGCACGGGCGTTGCGGCGCGGGATGACCGAGGCCGAGCAGCGCCTCTGGTATCACCTGCGTGCCCATCGCTTTCTGGGGCTGAAATTCAGGCGGCAGGCGCCGCTGGGCCGTTACATCGTCGACTTCGTCTGCATGGAACTGCGCCTGATCGTCGAACTGGATGGCGGCCAGCATGCCGGGCAGGTGGCCTATGACCGGCGCCGGGACGATTGGCTGCGGGAGCGGGACTTCACGGTGCTGCGTTTCTGGAATCACCAGGCGTTGCAGCAGACGGAGGCCGTGCTGGAGCGGATTCGCCTGGGGGTGGAGCAAGCCCGCGCCCGGTCCTCTCCCCCAACCCCTCTTCCGTGAACGGAAGAGGGGTTGGGGAAGGGGCGGGTCATGGACGAGTCTTACAAGCCTTTGCGCTCGGACGCCGAGGCCGTGGTGCGGGCGTTTCCGATGCCCTCGACCGATCGGTCGACGGCCTGGGCGAAGCACTTGGTCAGCAGGTCGAGGTCTTCGATGCCGCTGCAGGTCTTGAGCCAGGAGTCGAACGCCAGGGACTTGCGCAGTTCCGCCGGATCGAGCATGCGTTCTTCGCATGCCAGGTAGCGGCGGATGCCTTCGTCGCCGGAGCGTCCGTCGAACTCCAGGTCGCAGACTCTGCCCATCTGGGCGTTCCAGATCATGCCGTCATGTCGGGCCACCATGCTGGCCGCGAACTGTTCGTACAGTTCCTGGCTTTCCTGGCGGGCCTGTTCGTGCAGATAGATGCCGCCGACGATGGCGGCCACTCCGGTGGCGCTGGCTATGAGAACTTTCATGGCGCGGTCTCCTTGTTTTCTCCGGTACGGCTGGATTTGCACGCAGGTCTTCCCGGACAGCAGTAAACACGGCGAGCAATTGGATGATTTGTCTCCGAATTCGGTTTTTGGTTCGCACCGATTTCCATAAGTTCGTCCTGGCTATTGCCTGGCGTGGCGCGGAGACGGTTATTTCAGAACGCTTCCCACTGCCCTCCGGCGACGCTCAGGGCCGGGCTGGCGGCTGCTCTCGGCAGCGCCGGCCGCTGCTCCGGCGCGGCGTCGTTCCGTTCCGGGATTTCCTGCCGCGCCGCGTGCGGCGCTTCCATGGCCAACTGGAACACCGCCACCGCCTCCTCCAGGTGCAGCGCCTGCTCGGCCAGCGAGGCCGAGGCTGCCGACGCCTCCTGCACCAGCGCGGCGTTCTGCTGGGTCACCTCGTCCATCTGCGCGACCGCCGTGTTCACCTGGGCGATCCCCTCGCTCTGTTCGTGCGAGGCCGCCGAGATCTCGTCGATGATGTCGGTCACCCGCTGCACCGCTCTCACCACCTCCTCCATGGTCCGCCCGGCCTGCTCGACCAGTTGCGAGCCGTCGCCGACCCGCTTGCCGGAGGACTCGATCAGCGCCTTGATCTCCCGCGCCGCCTCCGCCGAACGGCCGGCCAGGTTGCGCACCTCGCCGGCCACCACGGCGAAGCCGCGGCCCTGCTCGCCGGCGCGCGCCGCCTCCACCGAGGCGTTCAAGGCCAGGATGTTGGTCTGGAAGGCGATCGAGTCGATGACCCCGACGATCTTGGCGATCTGCGCCGAGCTGTCGCTGATCTCGCGCATCGTCTCCACCACCCGGCCGACCACCTCGCGGCCCTGACCGGCGGTGCCCGAGGCGTCGTTGGCCAGCGCGCTGGCCTGGCGGGCGTTGTCGGCGTTCTGCTTCACCGTCGCGGTCAGTTCCTCCATGCTCGCCGCGGTTTCCTCCAGCGAGGCGGCCTGCTGCTCGGTGCGCGAGGACAGGTCGGCGTTGCCGCTGGCGATCTGTTGCGCGCCGACCAGGATCGAGCCGCTGCCGGCGCGCACGCTGGTGACGATCCGCGCCAGGCTCAGGCGCATTTCGCACAGGGTGCGCAGCAACTGGCCGATTTCATTGTTGGAGGTGATCGGGATCGGCTGCGACAGGTCGGCGCGGGCCAGGCGCTGCACATGTTCCACCGCCTCGTGCACGGGACGGACCACGAAGCCCATCAGCATCGCCCGCAGGGCCAGGATCAGGAACAGGGCGATGGCCAGCGCGACGCCGCCGACGATGGCGAAGCCCTCGAGGCTGGCGTGATAGTCGTCCAGTTGCCGCGCGCCGTGGCTTTCGAGGAAGGCCATGGCTTCCGCCAGGCCCTGGGCGACTTGGGGGCCGCGCTTGAAGATCATGTCGTCCTCGAGCTGGTCGAAGGTGCCGCTGTCGTCCTCCTTCCAGGCCAGCAGTTGCCTGTCGAGCGCCGCCAGGGATTCTTCGAGGTCGGCGGCCGCCTTTTCCAGGCGCTGGCGCCCGTCCTCCTCGGCGAACGGCGGCAGGGCCTTGAAGGCCGTCAGGGACGTGCCGGCCGTGCCGAGCAGCTCCTTGAGTTCGACCTCCTGCCGCTGCCGCTCGACCATGCCGACCAGGCCGACGGAGCTCATCTTGCCGTAGGCCTCCAGGTGGGCGAAGACCTTCAGGCGCAGCGTGTCGACCTGGCGCAGCAGGTCGATGCGGGTGGCGGTGCGCGTACGGTCTTCGAGAGCCCGGTTGGCCATGTCGGTGCCGGTGTAGCCCAGCGCGGCGACGAGGCCGATCAGGAGCGTGAAACAGATCAGGGTGGTGGTGACCACGGCCCTGATGCTCAGATTGCGCAAGAAGTCCTGCATGAAGTTCTCCGTAACGACTGGTGTGCGGCGCCGGATCGGGCCGGCGCCTTCTGTTTTTCGCCGGCCCGGCGGCGAACGCGCCGGAGCCGGGCTCGCCCGCACGTAGCCGGGCGCGGCGTGGATCAGGTGAAGCCTTCCGGCTCCCGCGCCAGCCGGCGGGTGTCGATCACCGCCAGGCTGTTGCCGGGCAGGGCCTTGGCCCGCCGCTTGGCACCGGAGGCCAGCTCGGCGAGTTGCGCGGCGTTCAGTTGCGTACAGGCTTCGGGAAACAGGTGGACGGCGCCCAGCGACAGGCTGAGCAGCGGGAACTCGTGCCGGTGGCCCTGGCGGTCGTGGCTGCCGAAGCGGCCGGCCTCCAGGTGCTCCCTGCGGTAGAGGCGCCGGCAACGCATCGGGAATTCCTCCTGCAGGCGGGCCAGGCGCCGTCGCCAGTCGGGGGAGGTCAGCACCAGCAGGAAGTCGTCGCCGCCGATGTGGCCGAGGAAATCGCACTGCGGGTCGATCTGTTCGGCCAGGCAGCGGGCCAGGTCGAGCAGTACCTCGTCGCCCTTGGCGTAGCCGTAGCAGTCGTTGAACGGCTTGAAGTGGTCGATGTCGACGTAGCAGACCAGCGCTTCGCGCGGGTTCTGCAGCAGGCGGGTCAGGCACTGCTGGATCGGCACGTTGCCCGGCAGCAGGGTCAGCGGGTTGGCGTGGCGCGCCTGTTGCAGCCGCTGCTCGGTGATCAGCCTGAGCACGTCGATGGCCCGGCCGATGCCCAGGTAGCGGCCGTCCCGGGTGATCACGAAGTCTTCCTCGATGCTCTGGCGGGCGCGGCCGGTCAGCAGGCGGCTGATCTGTTGCAGGGAATGCGTCTGCTCGACGGCGAGGAAATCCTCGTCCATCAGCCGCCGGACCGGCTTGCGGGCGAACAGCTCGGGGCCGAAGGGCTTGAGCATGACGTTGGACAGCGCGTGGCGCTGGACCACGCCGATCGGCCGTCGCTCGGCGTCGAGGACCGCCAGGGTGTTCAGCGAGGCCTGGCGGCGGAACAGTTCGAGGACTTCGGCGACCGGCGTGCCGTCGGCCACTCCCGGCTGTTCGATGAGCAGCGCGGCGAGGCTCGCGTCGTCCTCGGCGGGCAGCGCGCCGGCCGGCCTGGGGTGTGGCAGGCATTGGCAGGGTTCGCTGGCCGGGCGCTCCGTGGGGCGGGCGAACAGGTAGCCCTGCAGCAGGTCGACGCCCATCTCGACCAGGGTGGCCAGTTCCTCCGGGCGCTCGATGCCCTCGGCGATGATCCGCGCCCGGGAGGCCCTGGCCATGCGCAGGATGGAGTCGACGAATTCGCGCTTGAGCGGGTCGCGGTCGATGCCGTCGATGAAGTGGCGGTCGATCTTCACGTAGTCGGGACGCAGCTCGGACCACAGGCGCAGGCTGGCGTAGCCGGCGCCGAGGTCGTCGAGGGCGATGGAGAAACCCATGGCGCGGTAGTAGTAGAGCGCCGCGTCGAGCAGGGCGAAGTCCTTGATGGGGGTCTGTTCGGTCAGCTCGATCACCACCTTGTGGGGCGGGATGCCCAACTCGTTCAGCAGTTCCAGGGTGTGCCCGGTGCGCCGTTCCGGTTCGAGCAGCACCTCCGGCGAGACGTTGAGGAACAGCCGGCCGCCGAGGTCGAGTTCCCGGAAGCGCCGGCAGGCGTTCTTCCGGCACAGGGCTTCCAGTTCGCCGAGGCGGCCGGCGTGGCGGGCGGCGCCGAACAGCGGCATGGGCGCGTGCAGGGGACTGTTGGAGGGGCCGCGACTGAGGGCCTCGTAGCCGTGGATGCGCTGCTCGGAGAGGCTGAGGATGGGCTGGAACAGGGTATTCAGGGTGCCCTGGGCGAGGATCAGGTCCAGGGCGCTCAACTGCTCGGTGACGGTCATGGAAGAGCCCCTTTCGCAGGGTAAGGCAAAGTGCCATATCTCGATGGCCGGTATTGCACGACAAATCCATGACGCTTGTATGACGCTCGCGACCGCTGCGCCGGCGGGCGTCGATGCCCGTTCAGGGCGCCGGTTCGGGCTCGCGCCAGTCGGCCGGGGCGAAGGCCACCGGGCGGCCGGACAGGGACATCGCCAGGCGGTCCAGCCAGACTTCGACCGGCAGCCGCGGGGCCTGGGTGGCGGCGCCGATGGCGAGCAGGCCGAGGACCAGCAGGCCGGTCGGGACGCGGCGCGGCGCGAGCCTGTCGAGATAGCGCAAGAAGAGCAGGGCGCCGAACGTGCCGAGCAGGCAGCCGGCGATGGCTTCGGAACGTGGATGCGAGGCGGCGGCGATCTGGAACAGGCCGTACCACCAGGCCACGGCCAGCGCCGCCAGGGTCGCGGGCCAGCGCCAGGCGGGACGGAAACGGCGGACCAGCAGGCTGCCCAGGACGGCCAGCATCAGGGTCGCGTTCGTCGCCTGGCCGCTGATGACCGTGAGATCGAGCCAGCGTATGCCCAGGCCCCAGCCCTTGAACGCGAGCTTGCTCGCGGCGACCGGCAGGTAGCAGGCGAGCAGGGTGACCAGCCAGGCCGCCAGCGCCCGCGGCGATCTTCCCGCCAGCAGCCAGAGCGCGATCGCCGCGGCCGCGGGCAGCATCACCGACAGGTCGGAATAGCGGGTCAGGCTCTCGGGCAGCATGCCGCTTCCCCGTCCGGGCGCGGACGGCCGCACGGCACGGGCGCCCGTCCCCCTGGCCGATGGCATCTCGGTGCTGTCCGGCGTAGCATGGGTCTCCTTCTTTTTCCAGACATAATCCTAAGCGCCGTGAAGTACCTCATCCTTGCAGTTCTGGTCTTTTCCGTCGGCTATGTGCATCTGCGCGGCCGGGTCCGCCACAAGCTCACCCGCCAGATCACCGATCACTCGAGCTTCCTGGCACCGCTGAACACTCTCCTGTACCTGACCTCCAGCGTTCCCAACAGGCCCTACCTGTCGCCCGACGAATTCCCCGAGATGAAGCGTTTCCAGGACAACTGGGAAAGTATCCGCGAAGAGGCGCTGGCGCTGTTCCAGGCCGGGGAGATCAAGCGCTCCGACACCTACAACGATGCCGGCTTCAACTCCTTCTTCAAGAGCGGCTGGAAGCGCTTCTACCTGAAGTGGTACGGCGACAGCCATCCCTCGGCCAGCAAGCTGTGTCCGAAGACCACCGCGCTGCTGCAGGAGGTCGGCTCGGTGAAGGCGGCGATGTTCACCCTGATGCCGGCGCACTCGAAGCTGGTGCGCCACCGCGACCCCTACGCCGGTTCGCTGCGCTACCACCTGGGCCTGTCCACCCCCAACGATCCGGGCTGCTTCATCAGCGTCGACGGGCAGACCTACGCCTGGAGGGACGGCGAGGCGGTGGTGTTCGACGAGACCTACATCCACCATGTGGAGAACACCACCGACAAGGATCGCCTGATCTTCTTCTGCGACATGGAGCGCCCCCTGAAGTATGGCTGGGCGACCGCGCTGAACCGCTGGTTCAGCCGCACGGTGATGGCCGCCGCCAGCTCGCCCAACGATGCCGGCGACAAGACCGGCGGGGTGAACCAGGCCTTCAAGTACCTGTACTGGCTGCGCCTGCAGGGCAAGGCACTGAAAAAGCGTAGCCGCAACCTCTACTACACGCTGAAGTGGGGCGTGCTGGGCGGCCTGTTCGGGCTGTTCCTGCTCAGTTGAGCGCTGTTTCGAACGCATGGAACGGGCCACCTCGGGTGGCCCGTTCCGTTTCCGGCGGGGCCGGACACTGCCCCCGCTGCCCGCGAAGACCGCTGGACTCTCAAGGCGCCGCACGGATTTCCGGCGACGAGCGGGGCAGATAGACCTTGAAGTGGTCGACCAGCACCTGCTCGGGAACGCTCTCGCCCCGCGTCAGGCGCTTGAGCATCCAGTAGCTCTGGCGACCGATCTCGCGGCTGTTCATGTCCACATAGGCCTGTACCAGCCCTTCGTCGAGCAGGGCGTGCTGCGCCGCGTCGGGCTCGGACGTGGCAATGATGATGACGGGGCGCCTGCCTGCCTTCTCGAGTTCGGCGAGCGCCGGGCCGATATGCCGGCGGTAGGCATCGACCTTGTAAACGGGCCACATGCCCAGGCTTATGATGACGTCGAATTGGTCGGCGCTCAGCAGGTCGGCCAGTTGCAGCACGGCGTTCTCGGGCGTCTCCGCGCGATTCAGCGGACAGCGGTGGGGTTCGCTCCAGCCGTTCTCGCCGTGCAACTGGTCGGTGACCCCGGTGCCCGCGGCACCGCCGAGGCGCTGGCGGATTCCCTGGAGACGCTCGTGCTGATTGGTGCTCCAGAGGTTGTCCTGCAGGATGCACAGCCTTCCGCCCTGCGGTCTCAAGCGTTGGGCCAGTTCGCCCAGCCGGCGGCCGAAGGCCAGGTTGTCGAGCCCGACGTAGCCCTTGCGCAAGTGCCGTTCCGCCGGTTCCAGATCCGTTTCGAAGGTGACCAGGGGCACTCGTCCTATCCCCTGCAAGGCGTGTTCGGCCAGCCATTTCGAGTGCGTCACCGCCAGGGCGATGCCGTCCAGGTCGCGGGCGAGGGTCTGCTCCAGGGCCTTGTTCTGGCGCCGGAAATGCGGCGATCCGGGGGCGCCCAGGAACAGGCAGGTATCGCCCTGGGCCTGGGCGGCCTCGGCACAACCTTTCCCGCTCAGCATGCAGTGGTGCTGGTCGTTGCGCTTGGCGACCAGGGCGAACCGCAGGGACTCGGCCTCGGCGGGGACGGCGAGCAGCAGTCCATGGAGCAGAACCGCCATGGCGAGGCGGAGTCCTGTTTCCAGCGCGGCTCGCGCCGGACTTCGATGGTTCGATGCGGAAGGCACCGGTTCGGGGTGCGTCATGGGTGCGTCCTGTCTGCGAGTTCTGTTCCTGTACAGGCGACTTTATAACAGGGGCGCTCGCCGGGCATCCGCACCGCTCGCGAAGGCCGGGCCGGACGGCTTCCCCGTCCTCGGCTCCGCTTTCCGCATCCATGGGGGAAAGAGGTCCACGCATGCCCCGGATGGCCGCGACGCTCAGGACGGGTCGCTCAACCGATGGGCATCGATGCTTTCCAGCAACACCTCGCGCAGGGCCTGCGCGGCGGTCGACAACTCGTGATCGGCCAGGGTCAGCAGGCCGAGGCGCCGTTCGATGACCGGTTCGTGCAGGGCCACGCAACGGGCGCCCAGCTCTCGCATCTGGCGGATGCACAGCGAGGGCACCACGCTCACCCCCAGGCCGCTGGCGACCATGCGTCCGATCGTGGCCAACTGATGGCTCTCGAAGGCGATCGGCAGCCTTTCCCCATGCGCCGCCAGGTGCCGTTCCAGCAGCAGGCGCACGGTGGATGGGCGCTGCAGGGCGATGAAGTCTTCTTCGAGCAGCTCGGCCCAGCTCAGCCGCGGCCGTCCGGCCAGCGCCGAGTCGGGCGGCAGCACGGCGACGAAGCGATCCGTGTACAGCGCGTCGAACGCCAGGCCGTCCGGGGCGTCCGGTTCGAAAGCGATGCCCAGCTCGACCCGGCGGTTGCGCACCATCTCGATGACCTGCTCGTGGATGACGTCGTGCACCGTCACGTTCACCTGCGGGTAGCGGCCGCGGAAGACTTTCAGCGTCGCCGGCAGCGGGTTGCCGGCGAAGGACGGCATGGCGGCCACGGATACCTTGCCGAGCTGCAGGGTGAAGCGCAGGCGGAGCATTTCCTCGGCGTTGTCCCAGTCGGCCAGCAGTTGCCGGGCGAGCGGCTCCAGGCTCTCGCCTTCCGGGGTCAGGGTCACGCTACGGGTGGTGCGGCTGAGCAGGCGCCCGCCCAGGGAATCTTCCAGGGCCTTGATCGTCAGGCTCAGCGCCGGTTGGGACAGGTGCAGGCGCTCGCTGGCCTGGGCGAAGCTGCGGGTTTGCGCCACGGCGAGGAAGGCGCGCAACTGCTTGAGAGTCATTCATTGGTTTTCCAAATCAATACATTGGTAAATCAAAATTAACAAATAAGTCGTGACGCACGACACTGGCCTCACCAAAGACGTCCCCTGGCAGGCGCCACGGGACAGGACAACAACAAAGAGGCAGAACGGCATGGCTGGACTCGACAAGCGCGTGAATACCTACGAAGAGGCCCTGGCAGGGCTCACCGACGGCATGACCGTCCTGGCCGGCGGCTTCGGTCTGTGCGGTATCCCGGAAAACCTGATCGCCGAGATCCGCCGCCGGCGGGTCAAGGGGCTGACGGTGGTTTCCAACAACTGCGGCATCGACGGCTTCGGCCTGGGCGTGCTGCTCGAGGAGCGGCAGATCCGCAAGATGATCGCCTCCTACGTCGGCGAGAACGCCCTGTTCGAGCGCCAGTTGCTCGACGGCGAGCTGGAGGTCGAACTGACCCCGCAGGGCACCCTGGCCGAGAAGCTGCGCGCCGGCGGCGCGGGCATTCCCGCCTTCTACACCGCGACCGGCTACGGCACCCCGGTCGCCGAGGGCAAGGAGGTCCGCGAGTTCCGCGGTCGGCGCTACATCCTCGAAGAGGCGATCAGCGGCGACTTCGCCATCGTCAAGGGCTGGAAGGCCGATCACTTCGGCAACGTCGTCTACCGCCACACCGCGCAGAACTTCAATCCGGTGGTGGCCACCGCCGGGCGGATCACCGTGGTCGAGGTGGAGGAGATCGTCGAACCCGGCGAACTGGAACCCAGCCAGATCCACACCCCCGGTATCTATGTCGACCGCGTGATCCTCGGCCATTTCGAGAAACGCATCGAACAGCGCACCGTCCGCGCCTGACCCCATCCGACAGAACAAGAGAGACTCCCATGGCACTTTCCCGCGAACAGATGGCCCGGCGCGTGGCGCGCGAATTGAAGGACGGCTATTACGTCAACCTGGGGATCGGCATCCCCACCCTGGTGGCCAACTACGTGCCCGAGGGCATGGACGTGATGCTGCAGTCGGAGAACGGCCTGCTCGGCATGGGCGCCTTCCCCAGCGAGGCGGAAATCGACGCCGACATGATCAATGCCGGCAAGCAGACCGTCACGGCCCGGCCCGGCGCCTCGATTTTCTCCTCCGCCGAATCCTTCGCCATGATCCGCGGCGGCCACGTCGACCTGACGGTGCTCGGCGCCTTCGAGGTGGACGTCGAGGGCAACATCGCCTCCTGGATGATCCCCGGCAAGCTGGTCAAGGGCATGGGCGGCGCCATGGACCTGGTGGCCGGCGCCGACAACATCATCGTCACCATGACCCACGCCTCCAAGGACGGCGAGTCCAAGCTGCTGCAACGCTGCTCGTTGCCGCTGACCGGCGCCGGCTGCATCCGCCGGGTGCTCACCGACCTGGCCTACCTGGAGATCGACAACGGCGCCTTCGTGCTCAGGGAGCGCGCGCCGGGAGTGAGCGTCGAGGAGATCGTCGCCAGGACCGCCGGTCGGCTGATCGTGCCGGACGATGTGGTCGAAATGACCTTCTGATTTTGGCTTTGCAGCGACCCTCTCCCCAACCCTCTCCCTGAAGGGAGAGGAGGCCGGTTCGGCACGTGCGGGAGAGGGCAGGACATCGGAGAGATCGAGACATGCAAGAACAGGAAGTAGTGATAGTCGCCGCCGCCCGCACCGCCATCGGCAGCTTCCAGGGCAGCCTGGCGCAGGTGTCGGCGGTCGAGCTGGGCGCCGTTGTCGTCCGCGCGCTGCTCGAGCGCAGCGGACTGGCGCCGGCCGAGGTGGACGAGGTCATCCTCGGCCAGGTGCTGACCGCCGGGGCGGGACAGAATCCCGCCCGGCAGACCGCGCTGAAGGCGGGGCTGCCGCAGAGCGTGCCGGCCATGACCGTCAACAAGGTCTGCGGCTCCGGCCTCAAGGCCCTGCACCTGGCGGCCCAGGCGATCCGCTGCGGCGATGCCGAGGCGGTCGTCGCCGGCGGCCAGGAGAACATGAGCCTGGCGCCCCATGTCCTGCCGGGCGCGCGCAGCGGCCTGCGCCTGGGCCACGCCAGTCTGGTCGACAGCATGATCGTCGACGGCCTGTGGGATGCCTTCAACGACTACCATATGGGCATCACCGCGGAGAACCTGGCGGACAGGTACGGCATCGATCGCGAGGCGCAGGACGCCTTCGCCGCCGCCTCGCAGCGAAAAGCCCTGGCCGCCATCGAGGCCGGACGCTTCCGGGACGAGATCGTTCCGGTGACGATCCCGCAGCGCAAGGGCGAGCCGCTGCGCTTCGACACCGACGAGCAGCCGCGCCCCGGCACCACCGCCGAGGCCCTGGCCAAGCTGAAGCCGGCTTTCCGCAAGGATGGCAGCGTCACCGCCGGCAATTCCTCGACCCTCAACGACGGGGCCGCCGCCGTGCTGCTGATGAGCGGCGCCAAGGCGCGCGCCCTGGGCGTGCCGGTGCTGGCGCGGATCAAGGCCTGTGCCAGCGCCGGCGTCGATCCGGCGATCATGGGCATCGGCCCGGTGGCGGCCAGCCGCCGCTGCCTGGAGAAGGCCGGCTGGACGCTCGAGCAGCTCGACCTGATCGAGGCCAACGAGGCGTTCGCCGCCCAGGCGCTGGCAGTTGGCCAGGAGCTGTGCTGGAATACCGGGCTCGTCAACGTGAACGGTGGCGCCATCGCCCTGGGGCACCCTATCGGGGCCTCGGGCTGTCGCATACTGGTCACGTTGCTGCATGAAATGATCCGGCGAGAGTCGCACAAGGGGTTGGCCACCCTGTGCATAGGGGGAGGACAGGGCGTGGCCCTGGCGATCGAACGCGACTGAAGTCCTGCCGGGCAACGCATAACAACAAAAACGGAACGCCTACATGACTTCACCTTGCATCGCGATCCTCGGCTCCGGTTCGATGGGCGTCGGCATCGCCACCCATCTGGCGCGCCATGGCCATGAGGTTCTGCTGATCTACCCGTCGATGGAACAACTCGCCGAAGTCCTCGCCATGGCTCGGAGCATCCTGGCGGGGCTGGTCGAGGCCGGCCGCTTCGCCCCCGAGCAGGTGGCGGCGACCCTGGCGCGGCTGCGTACCAGTACGCGGCTCAAGGACGTCGCCGGAGTGCGGTTGCTCATCGAAACGCTTCCCGAGCGGATCGAACTCAAGCGGGCGCTCTATGCCGAACTGGAGCGGATCGTCGATGCCGAGGCGGTCATCGCCAGCGACACCGGCGGCCTGTCCCCCGAGCGGCTGGCCGAGGGCATGCGCCATCCCGGCCGGTTGCTGATCGCCCATTTCCGCAGCCCGCCGCACCGTGTTCCGCTGGTGGCGGTGGTTGCGGGCCGCCAGACTCGCAGCGAGCATCTGGCGTATGTCCGGACGCTGCTGGCGGGAACGAATCTGGAAGTCGTCGTGGTGCCGGACGGGGCCGCCGATTGTCTGTCGCCCGGGCCCGCCCGGAGCCGAGAGTGGCGGGCGGAGCCGGAGCGGCCGGCGAAGTAGGAAATCCGGCGGGAGCGGCCCGTGCCCGTTGCGGGTACGGGCCGGCCGTTACGGCGTGGCGGCCGCCGTGGTGGTCGCGCCCGCGACGCTGTTGCGCTCCCAGCCGCCGCCGAGCGCCCTGTACAGGCCGACTTCGCCATTCAGTTGCAGGAGACGGTCGTTGAGCAGTTGCTGCTGGGCGGAGAAGAGTTCGCGCTGGGCGTCGAGCACCGACAGGTAGCTGTCGACGCCTTCCTCGTAGCGCTGGCGGGCCAGTTCGTAGTACGCCTGGTTGTTGTCGACCAGGTCGCCCTGGGCCTTGAGCTGGGTATCGTAGGTGCCGCGCGCGGCCAGGCCGTCGGCGACCTCGCGGAAGGCGGTCTGGATGCTGTACTCGTAGGCGGCGACGTTGATTTCCTTCTGCAGCTTGGCGTATTCCAGACTTCCCCTGAGATCGCCGAAGGTGAAGATCGGGATGTTGATCGTCGGCAAGGCGCTCCAACTGCCGGAGCCGGCGTCGAACAGACCCGACAGCTCGCGGCTGGCGGTACCCGCCCGGGCGGTCAGGGTGACGCTCGGGAAGAACGCCGCGCGCGCCGCGCCGATGCTGGCGTTGGCGGCCAGCAGGCGGTGTTCGGCGGCGCGGATGTCCGGCCGGCGCAGCAGCAGGTCGGAGGGCAGCCCGGCGGGGAAGCCGGCGAGCATCTCGTCGTTGACGTCGAGGCCGGCCGGCAGGTCGCTCGGGAAGGCACCGCCGATCAGCAGCCGCAGGGCGTTGACGTCCTCGGCGATCTGCCGGGTGTAGAGCGACTTCTGCGCGCGGGCCTGGTCCACCAGGGTGTGCGCCTGGCGCACGTCGAGCTGCGAGGAAACGCCGACTTCCTCGCTGGCCTCGATCAGCGCGAGGCTTTCCTCGTAGCTGGCCAGGGTCGCTTCGGTCAGCTTGAGCAGGGCCTGGTCGGTGCGCCAGGCGAAGTAGGCGGTGGCCACGTCGCCGACCAGGACGAGGTGCACGTTCTGTCGGTTTTCCTCGATGGCCAGGTAGTCTTCCTTGGCCTGCTCGGTGAGGCTGCGGATGCGTCCGAAGAAGTCCAGTTCCCAGGAACTGGTGCCGAGGGTCACCTGGTGGCTGGTCTGGATGAACGCCGGGGGCTCGCTGGTCGAGGTGCCGCCCGCGCCGCCGCCATCGCTGATGCCGCCGCTGGACCCGCCGCCGCCGCCGCTGGCATAGTCGCCCGGCCAGCGCTGGCGGCTCTGGGTGCCTTCCACGCCGAGCTTGGGGAACAGGTCGGAACGCTGCACGCGGTACAGCGCCCGGTAGGCATCCACGTTGAGGATCGCCTGGCGCAGGTTGCGGTTGTTGTCCAGGGCCAGTTCGACCAGTTGCTTGAGCGCCGGATCGCGGAAGAACTCCTCCCAGCCGACATCCGCGGCCGGCACGTTGGCCGGTCGCTCCGGCGCGTAGGCGGCCCCCTCCGGCCAGGCGGCCTCGACCGGCGCGGCCGGGCGCAGGTAGTCCGGGATCAGGGTGCAGCCCGGCAGTGCCAGGGCGCAGGCGGCCGCCAGGGTCAGGTATCCGTGTTTCATGCCATCACTCCTTCGGTTTCGGCCGCCTTGTCTTTTTGCCGCTCGAACAATCCGACCACCACGACGTAGAACAGCGGCACGAAGAAGATCGCCAGGAAGGTTGCCGCCAGGGTCCCGCCGAGCACGCCGGTGCCGATCGAGTGCTGGCTGCCGCTGCCGGGGCCGGTGGCGGTGGCCAGCGGCAGCACGCCGAGAGCGAAGGCGATCGAGGTCATGATGATCGGCCGCAGGCGCAGGCGCGCGGCCTCGCTGGCGGCCTGCATCAGGCTGCGGCCCTGGTGCTCGTACAGATCCTTGGCGAACTCGACGATGAGGATCGCGTTCTTCGCCGCCAGGCCCATGGTGGTGAGCATGCCGACCTGGAAGAACACGTCGTTGGACAGCCCGCGCAAGAGCGTGGCGCCGACCGCGCCGAGCACCCCGAGCGGCACCACCAGCATCACCGAGAAAGGAATCGACCAGCTTTCGTACAGCGCCGCCAGGCAGAGGAACACGATCAGCAGCGACAGCGCGTAGAGTGCCGGCGCCTGCGAGCCGGCGGCCAGTTCCTCGTAGGACAGGCCGGTGTAGGCGATGCCGATGCCCGACGGCAACTGGGCGGCGAGGCGGTTCATCACGGCCATGGCGTCGCCGGTGCTGTAGCCGGGCGCCGGCTGGCCGAGAACCTCCACCGAGGAGATGCCGTTGTAGCGTTCCAGCTTGGGCGAGCCGTAGATCCACTGGCCGCTGGCGAAGGCCGAGAAGGGCACCATGCCGCCCTCGGCGTTGCGCACGTACCACTTGTCGAAGTCTTCCGGACCCACCCGCGAATCCTGCTTGCCCTGCACGTAGACTTTCTTGACCCGGCCGCGGTCGATGAAGTCGTTGACATAGGAGGAACCCCAGGCCACCGACATGGTTTCGTTGATGTCTTCGATGGAGACCTGCAGCGCGCGGGCCTTCTCGTCGTCGATGATCACCTGGTACTGCGCCTCGTCGTTCATGCCGTTGGGACGCACCATGGTCAGCGTCGGCTCCTTGGCGGCCATCCCGAGGAGCTGGTTGCGCGCCGCCATCAGCGCCTCGTGGCCGAGGCCGCCGTAGTCCTGCAGGAAGAGGTCGAAGCCGGTGGCGTTGCCCATCTCGCGCACTGCCGGCGGCACCACCGGAATCACGTTGGCGTCCTTGATCCGCGCGTAGCGCACGGCCGCGCGCTGGGCCAGGGCGAAGATGTCCTGCTCGGGCCTGGGTCGTTCGCTGAAGGGCTTGAGGTTGATGAACAGCAGGCCCGAGCTCTGCCCGCGGCCGGCGAAGTTGAAGCCGTTGACACTGAACACCGAGGCCACGGTATCGCCCTCGTCCTTGAGCAGGTAGTCGCGCGTCTCGGCGAGCACCGCCTCGGTGCGCTCGGCGCTGGAGTTCGGCGGCAACTGTATCTGCACGAACATGGTGCCCTGGTCCTCGTTGGGCAGGAAGGAGCCGGGCAATCTGAGGAACAGGTAGGCGACGCCGCCGACCAGCAGCAGGTAGATCAGCATGAAGCTCCAGCGGCGCCTGGTGATGCCGCCCACGCCGCGCTGGTAGCCGTCGGCGCTGCGCTCGAAGGTGCGGTTGAACCAGCCGAAGAAGCCGCGCTTCTCGTGGTGCGCGCCCTTGGCCACCGGCTTGAGCAGGGTGGCGCAGAGCGCCGGGGTGAAGATCAGCGCGATCAGCACCGAGAAGGACATCGCCGAGATGATGGTGATGGAGAACTGCCGGTAGATGACCCCGGCGGAGCCGCCGAAGAAGGCCATCGGCAGGAACACCGCGGAAATCACCAGGGCGATGCCGACCAGCGCGCCGGAAATCTGGCCCATCGACTTGCGCGTCGCCTCCTTCGGCGACAGTCCTTCCTCGACCATGATCCGCTCGACGTTCTCCACCACCACGATGGCGTCGTCCACCAGCAGGCCGATGGCCAGCACCATGGCGAACATGGTCATGACGTTGATGGTGAAGCCGCAGGCGAACAGCACGCCGAAAGTGGCCAGCAGTACCACCGGCACCGCCAGGGTGGGGATCAGGGTGGCGCGGAAGTTCTGCAGGAACAGGTACATCACCAGGAAGACCAGCACGATGGCCTCGAACAGGGTGTGCACCACCGCCTCGATGGAGGCGGAGACCATCGGCGCGGTCTCGTAGGGGTAGACCACCTCGACGCCCTCGGGCAGGTAGGGCTTGAGTTCGTCCAGCTTGGCGCGCACCGCCGCCACGCTCTCCAGCAGGTTGGCGCCGGGCGCCAGACGCAGGGCCATACCGGCGGCCGGCATGCCGTTGTACTTGGAGGCGATGGAGAAGTTCTCGGCGCTCAGGCCGACCTCGGCGACGTGTTTGAGGCGGACCTGCGAGCCGTCGCGGTTGACCTTGAGGAGGATTTCCTTGAATTCGTCGGCGGTGCGCATGCGCGTCTTGCCGATCACCGTGGCGTTCAGTTGCACGCCCCTGGCGGCCGGCAGGCCGCCGAGCTGGCCGGAGGACACCTGCACGTTCTGCGCGCTGATCGCGCTGGTCACGTCCTGCGGGGTGAGTTGGTAGTTATTGAGCTTCTCCGGGTCGAGCCAGATGCGCATCGCGTACTGCGAGCCGAACACCTGGAAGTCGCCGACCCCGTAGACCCGCGAGATCGGGTCTTGGAGGTTGGAGGCGATGTAGTTGCCCATGTCGAAACCGTTCATGCGCCCGTCGGTGGACACCAGGCCGAGGATCATCATGAAGTTGACCTGGTATTTCACCACGCGGATGCCTTGGCGCTGGACTTCCTCGGGCAGCATCGGCGTGGCCAGTTGCAGCTTGTTCTGCACCTGCACCTGGGCGATGTCGGGGTTGGTGCCCTGTTCGAAGGTCACGATGATCTGCAGGCTGCCGTCGGCGTTGCTGACCGAGGAAATATAGCGCAGGCCGTCGAGGCCGTTGAGCTGCTGCTCGATCACCTGCACCACGGTGTCCTGCACCGTCTGCGCCGAGGCGCCGGGATAGGTGACGCTGATCTGCACGGCCGGCGGGGAAATGTTCGGGTACTGGGTGACGGAGAGCTTGAGGATGGCCAGGCCGCCGCCGAGCATGAGCACCAGGGCGATCACCCAGGCGAAGATCGGCCGGTCGATGAAAAAGCGCGACATGGATCAGCGTCCCCCTTGGCTGGCGCCGGCTGCGAAGTCGGCGACCAGATTGATGTTGCCGGCCTCGACCGGCCTGACCGTGACGCCGCCGCGCACCCGCTGGGTGCCTTCGACGACCACCCGCTCGCCGCTGACCAGACCCTTGCCGACCAGCCAGGCGTTGCCCACGGTGCGCGGGGTTTCCACTTCGCGCAGCTCGACGCTGTTGTCCTCCTTGACCACCCAGACGGTGGCGACCCCGCGGGTGTCGCGGATGATCGCCTGCTGCGGGACCAGGATGGCGTCCTGCTTCACGCCCTCCTTGAGCTGGGCATGGACGAACATGCCGGGCAGCAGCTTGCGCTCGGGGTTGGGGAAGATCGCGCGCACGGTCACCGAGCCGGTGCCCTGGTCGACGTTGACCTCGGAGAACTTCAGGGTACCGGTCAGCGGGTAGGCGCTGCCGTCTTCCAGGGTCAGGCCGACTTCGGCCTGGTCGGGGCCGGCGCTCTGCAGGCGGCCGGACTCCATCGCGCTGCGCAGGCGGAGGATCAGGGTGATCGGCTGGGTGACGTCGACGTAGATCGGATCGAGCTGATGCACCGTGGCCATGGCCTGGGTCTGGCCGCTGGTGACCAAGGCGCCTTCGGTGACGATCGAGCGGCCGATACGGCCGGTGATCGGCGCCAGCACCTTGGTGTACTGCACGTCGATGCGCCTGACCCGCACGTCGGCCTGGGCCTGCTTCAGGGCGGAGATGGCGTCGTCGTACTGCTGGCGGCTGACCGCGCTGGTCTTCAGCAGACGCTCGTAGCGCCTGGCCAGGTTCTCGGCGTTGGCCAGGGCTGCCTCGCTGCGGGCCAGTTCCGCTTCATAGGTGCGCGGGTCGATCTGGTAGAGCTGCTGGCCCTTCTTGACCTCGGTGCCCTCGGTGAACAGGCGCTCCTGGAGGATACCGTTGACCTGCGGGCGCACTTCGGCGACGCGGAAGGCCGTGGTACGGCCCGGCAGATCGGTGGTCAGCATCAGCGGTCGGGCCTGTACGGTGTAGACCCCGACTTCCGTGGGCGGCGGCGCGGGGGCGGCCGCCTGCTCGGCCTCCTTGCAGGCAGCCAGCGACAGGATCAGGGCCAGCGGCAGGCTGTGGATGAAGGGGAGCGGAGCTCTGCGTTTCACGGACGGGCCTCCTGGCGATGGAAGGAGATGAAGACGGACGAGGAGCGGTAGTGTATCGAATCGTGGTTCAGTGTACCATCAGGTGGTTTTTGCAGGGCAGGCCGGATTCGTAAAAACCTGTAACGGGGAGAAAGAAACCGGCCGAACCCGGAAGAGGGCGGCATGGGCATTCCGTGCCGGTGGGATGACCGTAAGGTCCGCAATCATTATGACAAGTAACCAAGTGATGACCAGAGAGGCGCCGGAAAGCGGCGAAGAAGGCAAGGTGGGCGGCATTCAGGTGATCGCCCGTGCCGCGGCGATCATGCGTACCCTGGGCGAGCATCCGCAGGGGCTCAGCCTGGCGGCCATCGCCCAGGCGGTGAAATTGCCGCGCTCCACCGTGCAGCGCATCGTCTGCGCGCTGGAGGCCGAATACCTGGTCGAGGCCATGGGGCCCAGCGGCGGCTTCCGCCTGGGCGTGGCGGTGGGCCAACTGGTCTACCAGACCCAGACCGACATCATTTCCCTGGTGCGGCCCTATCTGGAGTGCCTGTCGAACTGGTTGCAGGAGTCGGTGTCCCTGTCCAAGCAGGCCGGCGAGAAGATCCAGGTGATCGACCGCATCGTCGCCGAGCGCGATCTGCGCGTGGTCTTTCCCATCGGCGTCTTCGCCCCCATGCACTCGACCTCGGCCGGCAAGGTGCTGCTGGCCGGCCTCGACGACGCCGCTGTGCGCGACCTTTTGCCCGATCCGCTGCCGCAGATGACCCGCAACACCCGCGACCTGCCGGCCCTGCTGGCCGAGCTGGCGGAGATCCGCGAGACCGGCTTCACCTTCGACCACGGGGAGTGCAGCGAAGGCATCAGCGGCGGCTCGGTGTCCCTGGACACCTACCTGGGCCGCTACGCCATCTCCGTGGTATTGCCCACCGCGCGCGCCGCCCGACGCGTCGAGGCCATCCGCGAGGCGCTACTGGCCTGCAAGCGCGACATCGAGCGGGCGATCGGCGGTACCGCCTGCCGGCGTTGAACCACCCGGCCGCCATGCCGGCGGCCGGGATACCTCACGCTGGCCAGTCGGTGTAGGGCCTGTCCCAGAGATTGACGCCGCTTGCGGCGGCGTGACGGTCGATCTCCGCCAGTTCTTCGGGGCTGAATGCCAGGTTGTCCAGCGCCGCGACATTCTCGACGAGCTGTTCCGGGCGGCTGGCGCCGATCAGCGCCGAAGTCACCCGCGCATCGCGCAGCAGCCAGGCGAGGGCCAACTGGGCCAGGCTCTGCCCGCGCCGGCGGGCAATCTCGGCGAGCGCCCGGGCACGCCGAATGTTCGCCTCGGACAGGTGCTCGGGGCGCAGCGAGGCGCCGCCGGGACGGTTGATCCGCGCATTGGCGGGGATGCCATCCAGGTACTTGTCGGTGAGCAGCCCCTGGGCCAGGGGGGTGAAGGCGATCACGCCGGCGCCGAGGTCCTCGGTGGTGGCCAGCAGGTCCTTCTCGATCCAGCGGTTGAACAGGTTGTAGGCCGGCTGGTGGATCAGCAGCGGCACCCTGTGCTCGTGCAACAGGGCGGCCATTTCCCGTGTCTTGGCTTCCGAATAGGCGGAGATGCCCACGTATAGCGCCTTGCCCTGGCGCACGGTGTCGGCCAGGGCGCCGGCGGTTTCCTCCAGTGGCGTGTGCGGATCGAAGCGGTGCGAATAGAAGATGTCCACGTAGTCGACGCCCATGCGCCGCAGGCTCTGGTCGAGGCTGGCGAGTACGTACTTGCGCGAACCGCCGCCCTGGCCGTAGGGGCCGGGCCACATGTCCCAGCCGGCCTTGGTGGAGAGGATCAGCTCGTCGCGATAGGCGCGGAAATCCTCGCGCAGCAGGCGGCCGAAGTTGGTCTCGGCGCTGCCGTAGGGCGGCCCGTAGTTGTTCGCCAGGTCGAAGTGGTTGATGCCGAGGTCGAAGGCGGTGCGCAGCAGGGCGCGCTGGGTATCGAGCGGGGTGCTGTCACCGAAGTTGTGCCACAGGCCCAGGGACAGGGCCGGCAGCACCAGGCCGCTGCGGCCGACGCGGCGGTAGGGGATGCGCTCGTAGCGGTTCGGCGCGGCGCTATAGCTCATGGGGATTCCTTTTCGCGGAGGCACAAGTGAGAAATCGGCTATGGCGTCAATCCAGTGCAAGAACTCGATGAGACCAATCGAACCCCAGCATAGAAAGCGGTGCATCACCCGGATAGAAGAAACTTATGCTGCGAGAGGTAATTTTGTGCTCTGCCATGAAGACGCTTGCAGCCGATGAGATGAAAGGGGCCGGTACAGTACCGGCCATCCCGATTGAGGCGAACCGTAGCGTTAACGGCTGCTTTCTCCTTGCTTCGGTGCTTATCCGCAGCAGCGGGAGCGACCGGCGGCCCCTAGAACCAGGTTTCCATCTGCGTTCCGAACTGCCAGACACCGCCGGACTTGAAGCCTTTCTGGCCAAAATCGTCTTCCGTGCTGAAGTTGTCGAGCTCCCTGGACCAGTCCATATAGGTGGCGAACAGGCGCAATTCGGGGCGCTCGAAGAAGTCTCCGGACTCTGCCTTGAAGGTTGGTGCCAGGGTGAATTTCCAAAAGTCGCCGCTGGCCGCTTGCCGACCGTGGTAGCTGAGCGGATCGAGGTCCATGGTCTGCCAACTGAACTCGTAGACCATTTCGAAGTTGTCGGTCAGCTCGTTGGCCAGGCGCAGGTTGAAGGTCAACCAGCGGTAGTCGTCGCCGGGCACATAGCGATCCTTGCTGCGCTCGGCAACCAGGGCCGGGGCAATGCGCCAATAGTCGCTCAGACGGGTGTGGCCATACATGGCCAGGCGCAACGCCCGGGCATCGTCGATCAACTCACCGTCGGAGCCGATGCTCTTGAGTTCCGCGCCAAGCCCCAGGCCATACAGCAGTGCGGCCTTGAACATGCCTTCCTGGCCGAAAAAGTCCGGCCGATGGTAGGCCAGCAGACCATGCCAGCCGCTTCCGGCAGGGGTGAGGCCCGCCTCGTTCAGCCGGTTGCCGCTGTCGTCAACGTCGGACTCTTCCTTCTTGTTTAGTTTGGCGTCGTTCTGATCCGAGTAGATCCCGCTGAGCATGAATTGCCAGCGCCCATCGTCGAAGAACTGATTGAGAGTGCCGATGTAGCTTCTGATGTCCTTGTTGGTCTCGATGTCGAAGTCGCCATAGGAACGGCTCATGAAAGAAGCATTGAGGCGCCAGTCGTCAGTCAGTTGCACATCGTAGATACCCGCACCGGTTCCTTCGAGGGAAACCACATCCATGTCGAGCCAGTGGATATCGAAATTATCCCGATCGCTGCGTTTGCCCGCCCACAGGCGTGCGTCGCGCAGCATGGGAATATCCCGGAACGACGCCAGCTCGTAGAGTTCACTGTATGCCTGCTGCACATGGATCTGGCTTTCATCCGCCGCCCAGGGGTTGGGCGTCTCCATGCCATCGGCGATTTTCACCGTGAACTTGGCGTGCGTGCCGTTGCTGGCCTGGCTTTCCTTCATGAAGGTCACGCTCGCATAGGTGTCGATTTCATTGCCCAGCCGGCCAACGGAGCCGCCTACCGAGCCGGCTGGGGTCATGTAGGGACTCCCGCGCCCCGCACCGGACTCTTGCGAGTTCACGTCCATACCGGAGCGCGCATACCCGGCGAAAGAGAACCCCTCCGTTAGGTTCTCGATCGAACTCACGGAGGATGCGAGCGTCGAGGTGTTGCTCTCCAGGGATTGCTGGCGTGCTTCGATCTGCGCGACGCGCTCGCTGAGCGACAATTGCAGTTGTGCAGGCACTGAGGAGTTAATGGCGAACTGCCTGTTGAGGTGCTCGACCTCCCTGCGCAGTCGTGCGGCGTCGGCTTCGGCCGCCAGGGCACGCGCCTCGAGCCGGGCAAGGCGTTCCTCGACGCTTGGCGCCGGTGTGGCAAGCAGGTTGGTGGACAGGACAAGCAGGGAAAGGCCAGCCCAGGGTCGATAGGCTGCGGAATTCATAGGTAGATCTCTTCTTGTTTTTGTATTGGTTTGCCAGCGGCTGGACACACGGCCGGTGCCCGGTGTTATCAGCCGTACCGGGCAGCCAAGGGCTGCCAGGCGTCGCGGCACCGGGATCGATCGGGATGGGCCTGTGTCGACGTAGGCAGGTCGTTCCCTATGACGGGCATGAAGGCCGACGGACCGATGAGATCCGCTTTGTCGGCGCAGCCGCTATCTGTTCAGGACATGGACGGGCAGGGGGAAAACCTTTCGTCAGGCCGTCGGGATGGCGAAGGGTTCGTGGAGTTGCCGCATCACGCACAGACCAACTGGCAGCCTGGGCTCGATTGGCTGCCCGGAGAAGTTGTCGATGGCTGCAAGGCGTTGATTGTCGCAGGTGTGGTCGACCACTGGATCTACAAGGATATTGCGCCGCCTGGCCCAGGCGATCAGTGTTTTCATCTCCGCGAGCGTATTGAGCTGCGGGATGATGCCATCGCCATTGGCGTCGGTGTGAAGAGCGTGGGTAAGTCTGATAGATCTCTGCAGCACAGCACCAATCCTGTCCGGTTAGGACTCTGCTGGTATATATGGCGCCCTGCAACGACGGCAAGGCAGCGGTTCTCAAGAAGTTACGATACGAATACATATGGCTTCTCTATTATTGGGCTTATTTGATAAGTAAAGATGCATCGTCTATCATCATAAGTTTATTGAGTAGGTAGAGCCGTCCATGAAGCGCTTTGATTCAAGTTTTCTCCATTCTGTGCGGAAGTGTTGGCAGCGCCCATGCTTTCGGGGGCTGTGGACTGCAATATGTAGTGATGAAGTTTACTTTGCCGCAGTTCAATTGAAATCATTCTGCAAAGTGTATTTCCAAGCGAGTGGTTGTTGATTCGTCTTAATTGCCAGACAAGTATCGGGGTGATCGGCTTGGGTTATGGCTGGCAGGTTCATGGGTTGATGGATGCCATTTGTTTTTCATTATAAAAATTGACTTGTTTCATGGGTAGGGGAAGGTTATGCCTTGATGGGTAATTCGGTGCCCTGCGATAAGTTCGTATGAATTACAGCGTATGCCATTACGCTGATAGGCATGAATATGGATCAAAGGCCTTATCTAAGAGTATTGATTGAGGCAGTGCGCTTCCTATATTTATTGGCCGGGCTATGGTGGCGAATCGGCCACTCAACGAGGCGGCACGTATGAAGTATAGGTTGGAGTATTCATTAGTGTAGTAAGTCATAATTGCAAGGCATAAGTTCGGCTTATCATATGCTGGCTAAGACATCACCGTCGCTCCAGGTACCTGTGTGCCAAAGTTGCCTATCGGGACGTGAGTGCTTTTAGGCTCGAAGCAATCTACCCGCTAGACACCAGCTTCACCGTCGTGCAGCGAAGCGCGATGTATAACCGAGCCAGGCGGCAAGATCGCACCGGGTGCCAGGACAGCGTTGGCGCCGATACGGCAATGATCACCGACGACAGCGCCAAACTTGTGGCAACCAGTCCGATGCAGGGCCTCGCCAACGCGAACGCGAACCTCCTTGTCGGTGCGCTCGTTGCGATAGTTGCAGATGATGCTACCGGCTTCGAGGTTCACGTCGCTGCCGAGGATGGAGTCACCAACGAAGTTGAAGTGAGCGAGCCTGGTTCCCGCGAAGACGAATGAGGACTTCAGTTCGGCGCCCGGCCCGAGGGCGCAACGCTCGGCGACCCAGTTGCCGCCACGAAGGTAAGCGCCGGAGGCGACAAAGCATCGGGGGCCGAGGATTAGCGGCCCCTTGAGCACTGTGCCGGGTTCCACAGTCGCCGTGACGTGAATGGCAACTTCGTTCGAGATGATGAATTCGGAAGCGTCAAGGGTACCGAGCAGGTGCCGAACTACTGCTTCGGACCGGCTCGTTAGTGCCCAGGGCACAGATGATGCCCAAGGCTCCAGGGGCGATGCCGAAAGCGCGGCAACGAAGCTGCTGAGAGGAATAACGGGGGTGGGCATGTGTAAGTGTCTCCGTTGTCTGGTGCAGAGGTAACCGGCACGAAGCGGTCGATTGATGCGTTATGTGCCCTCGGCTTGCTCCGAGATCCGCTCCGCATGTTCGATGATTTCTTCGGTGAGTCCACGTCGATCCCAAGCCGGTAATAATGCCGTGACGCTGATGCCTCGATGCGCAAGATGGCCTTAATTCACCTCGGCCAACGGCCCCAGGACTTGTTCGGCTTTCTCGGGGGCCCTTTCTCGGGGACCGAACCGGACTCGGGCACGCTGATGCTTCAACTTGAGGACGGGCACGATCCCGTCAACCAGGCTGCTGTATTGCCAGGTAGTTTGCTGGGCTCCTTCAACGGCTCGCTGGACAGCAGTATCTGTCCACCTGCCGGCAGTGCCCTGGTTTGTGTCCCGAAGTTGATCAGGACGCGGACGTCGCCGTTGTCGAAGACCAGCAGGTCACGGTCGGTGTCGACCCAGCGCAACTGGCCTTTGCCAAGTGCATGTTCACGGCGTAGCCGCAGCATCTGCCGGTACAGCTCCAAGGTGGAGCCGGCCACGCCCTCCTGGCGATCCACGGTGTAATGCGCGTACGTGGCCGGTTGCGGCAGCCAACTCCTGTCGCCCGGGCCGAAGCCGAGGGACGGAGCATCCGCCCTCCAGGGCAGCGGCACCCGGCAGCCGTCGCGACCGATGTCCGCGCCATGGGTGCGGATGAACATGGGGTCCTGGCGGTAACGGGCCTCCAGGGTCGTGTGTTCGGGCAGGCCCAGTTCCTCGCCCTGATAGATATAGGCCGAGCCGGGCAGGGCCAGGGTGAGCAAGGCAAGGGCGCGGGCGCGGCGCAGGCCCAGGGCCTCGTTCGGCTGTTCGCCGGCCGCGTCGATACCCTTGGGATGGGCGCCGGGCCGGCTCAGGCCATAGCGCGAAGGCGCGCGCACGACGTCGTGGTTGGAGGTCACCCAAGTGGTCGTCGCGCTCACCTCGGCCGCCAGGCTCAGCGAGGCGTCGATGACGCTTTTGAAGGTGCCCGCATCCCAGTTTTCGAGCAGCAGGTAGTCGAAGTTGAACGCCTGTTGCATCTCGTCGGAGCGGATGTAGTGGGTCAGGCGTTCTTGCGGGGTAACCCAGGCCTCAGCCACCATCATGCGCTCGCCCGGGTACTGGTCCAGGATGCGGTGCCAGGCGCGGTAGATCTCGTGCACGCCGTCCTGGTCCCACATGGGGCCGACCAGTACGCGGTTTTCCTTGCGCTGCTCCGCATCGGGTAGTTCCGAGTCCTTGACCAGGCCGTGCGCCACGTCGACCCGAAAGCCGTCCACGCCTCGGTCCAGCCAGAAGCGCAGCACGTCCTCGAACTCGGCCCGCACCTGCGGGTTGTCCCAGTTGAGGTCGGGCTGCTTGCCGTCGAACAGGTGCAGATACCAATGCCGGTCGCCCGGCGCCCGCGACCAGGCCGCGCCGCCGAACACGCTCTGCCAGTTGTTGGGTGGCAACTCGCCGTTTTCACCGCGGCCGTCGCGGAACAGGTAGCGGGCGCGCTCGGCGCTGCCCGGCGGCGACTGCAATGCCGCCCGGAACCAGGCATGCTCGTCGGAAGTGTGGTTGGGCACCAGGTCGACGATCACCTTGATGCCCAGGCCATGGGCCTCGTGCAGCAGCCGATCGAAATCCTCCAGCGTGCCGAACAGCGGATCGACCACCCGGTAGTCGGCCACGTCGTAGCCGGCGTCGGCCTGGGGCGATTTATAGAAGGGTGATAGCCACAGTGCATCCACACCCAGGCGCTTCAGGTAGGGCAGCCGCGAGGTGATGCCCGGCAGATCGCCGATGCCGTCACCGTTGGCGTCGGCGAAGGAGCGCGGGTAGATCTGATAGATGATCGCGTCAGCCCACCAGGCCAGCCCGGCCTCGGCTGCCCGGGGGGCGTCGGCGGATGCACCGTCTCGGACGGTTTCCAGGGATGGATTCACTGCACTCATGAGGGGAGTGCTTGAACATGGGCGACGAAACATACGCGCTTCCTGTTGTCGGGCCTGTCGGCGGGCGACAGGCGCGTTTCCTTGTGCATTGCGCTTTTCAGGGCCAAGCCACGATCAGGGATGTCGCTACAACGCCCAGTACTTCATGACCATGCGCATGTCGAGTTTCTGATTGCGTTGCAGCAGTCGCAGTCCCGGCCGGCCTTCCAGGTGATGGGCATCGATGGGATGGGAGACCGGCTCGAAGCAGAAGAAGTCCTTGCCGGGCGGGGTATAAAGCACGAAGAACCTGGCGTTCGTAGCCGAGCACTCCAACTGGTAACCGGCATCCGGCTGGCTGATCAGGAAGCTGCCGTCCCAGCCGGAAAAGGCATGGTCTATCAGGGTCTTCGGCAGGGCGTTGCCATCGGCGAAACGCCAGGCGCCCTCGATCGCTCGTTCGACGCGCGGCAGGCGCTGGTTCTCCTCGAACCAGACGGCTTCGGCGCAGGCCCGCAGCCGGGTGTTCTCCCTGCGGGGGAAAAAGGGATGAAGCCCGAGCCCGTACCAGGCCGGGTGCTGGTCCAGGTGCTCCACGGACAGCTCCACCACGAGACTGTCACCGGCCAGGAGGATTCGCTGTTCGGCCCGATAGGCGTAGGGGGTCTGGGAGACGAGCCGGAGCAGGGCCTCCTGCGCGGAGCGAGCGGCGATTTCCCAGGGCTGATGCCAGGCTGTGCCGTGGATGGGATAGGGCTCGTCCTCCTGGAAGGGGGCCAGGGAAAGCCAGCCCCGGTCGGTTTCGTAGCCGCCTTGCCCTATCCGGTTCGACCAGGGCACCAAGGGAAAGCAGGCGAGCTTCCCCCAGCCATAGGGCACCTGCCGGCCGTCGACCGGGCTGCGGAGAAGCGGCTGGCCCGAATCCAGGGCGACCCAACTCGCAATGCCGCCGCCGAGTTCGGGGAGCAATTCAAGACGTGTCGATTCGTTCTGCAGGCTAAGCATGGGGATTCACCAACCTAGAGGATGACTTGGTATTCAGGCAGACCCCGGATTCCGGGCTCGAAGCCGAAGGTCGAGCCGGCATGGGCGGATGTCGCGTCGGGCGCGTCCTGCCGGGCGGAGGTCGCGAACAGGGTGGCGAGCGCCTCGCCGCCGAATGCCACGCAGGTCATGTTTTTCGCCGGGCAGGGCAGGGTGCGTTCCAGAACCCCCTCCGGCGTATAGCGGGCGATGAGTCCCGCGCCCCAGACGGCGTTCCAGAGATGGCCGAGGCTGTCGACGGTGGCGCCGTCCGGCTCGTAGCCGAGGGCGCGGCAATCGACGAAGGGTTCGGGATCGCCCACGGGCCAGCCGTCGGATTCCGCCAGGCGCTGGCGCCAGAGCATTCTCTCGGCGGAGTCCGCGAAATACCCATAGCGGCGGTCCGGCGAAAAGCAGATGGCGTTGGGAATGGTCATGCCGGGAAACAGTGGCCGGAGTTCGCCGCGGAAATACCGGTAGATGGCTCCGGCCTTGTACTGCGCCTGTTTGCCCATGGTGCCGATCCAGAACCCGCCCCAGGGGTCGGCGCGGCCGTCGTTCGAGCGGGTGAGCGGGTTGTCGGCCTCCAGGGGAACGACCGGACAGCATTGCCCGGTCTCGATATCGAAGCCGAAGAGTTCCCGCTCGCCGGCGATCAGCAGCCTGTTCGCGTCCAGCCATCCGGCGGCGGACACGAAGCCGTCGAAGTTCCACTCCTGCCGGGTGCCCGCATGGCTGGAGAGCAGCTTGCGGCCGAGAATGTCGAACCAGAACAGTTGCTTCCGTCCGGGATGCCAGAACGCGCCCTCGCCCAGAAGGCAACTGCGTGCGTCGAATACCTTGCAGGTCATGGAGCGCTCCCTCATACCCAGCCGCCATCGACGACGAAGTTCTGCGCGGTACACATGGCCGATGCGCCGGAGGCCAGGAACAGCGCCATGCTGGCGATGTGCGCGGGCTCCAGGCTGCCCGGCAGGCACTGGCTGCGCCTGATCAGTTCCCTGGCCGCGTCGTCGACCCAGAGCGCGAGCTGCTTGTCGGTCATCACCCAGCCCGGAACCAGGGTATTGACCCGGATGCGGTGGGGTCCCAGCTCGCGCGCCAGGGTCTTGGTCAGGCCGTGGGTGGCCGCCTTGCTGGCCGCGTAGACCGGATAGCCGCTGGAGCCCGTCATCCAGCCGATGGAGCCGAAGTTGACGATCGAGCCGCCGCCGGCTTCCTTCATCATCGGCGCCACCGCCTGGATGGCGAAGAAGGCGTGCTTGAGGTTCACGGCGATCAGTTGATCGAACCTGTCGGAACCAACCTCTTCCAGGGTGTGGCGGGTGTCGCTGGCGGCATTGTTGATCAGGACGGTGATCGGCCCCTGGGTCTTGGCGAGGTCCTCGATAGCCTCCCGATAGGCGCTTTCCCGGGTGATGTCGCAGCAGCGGAAGGCGACCTCGTGCCCCTCGGCGCGCAGTTCGGCTTCCAGTTTCTCGCCGGCTTCCCGGGCGATGTCGACGAAGGCGACCCGGGCGCCCTGTCGGGCGAAGGCGCGGACCATGGCCTCGCCGATGCCCGATCCGCCGCCCGAGATCAGCACGGTCTTGCCCCTGAGGTCCGGGTAGACCGCTTCCGGGCCCATTTCCTTGCTCGATGCCATATCAGCCTCTCGATGTGTATCCGGTGATTCGTGAAGGCGCATGAGCTGGCCGGCCGCTCCGGTGGATATTCCCTTCGAGCCGGCCGGTTGTCTCATGCGGTTGGGTGGTCGTTACTTCGATGCCAGCGATGGAGACAGCGCCTGGTCGTCGATCAGGGCTGGGCCGCTCGCGGGAGTGCCCGGCGCCTGGGTACGTTTATGCTTGCCCCGATCGAGGGTGAAGATCGAAACGAGGGTGAACAGCAGGGCCAGGCCGCCCAGGAGCAGATACCCTTCCCGGAAGCCGAAGGCCCCGTATACATGCCCGGCCAGGGGAGAAATGAGGCTGACGCCGATGCCCTTGGCGAAGATGAAGCCCATCATGTAGATGGTTGCGGACAGTCGGGTGTCGAAGACGTCCTCGATGTACTTGAACATGCCGACGAAGATCAGCGGCACTTCCAGGGCATGCAGCATCTTCAGGGCAACCACTTCGGCGGGACTCGACGCGAAGGCGGAACCGATGATGCGCACCGCCATCACGACTCCGGCGACGATCAAGGCATTCTTTCCACCGATGCGGGTCAACACCCAGGGGATGCAGAACATCATGAGTGCGACCCCGGCTTCGGTCAGCGTGGTCACGAAGCCGAACACCTGGGTGCCCTGCTGCGGCGAGGCGAAGAAGCCACGGAAGAAGTTCGCGAATTGCTGGTCGAACACGTCGTAGAGACAGGCGACGCCCACGACATACAGCACCAGGGACCAGAAGCGTCGATCGGACACCAGATCCTTGACCGCCGCATAGGAAACGGGCGCCGGCTTTTCCTGCAGGTCATCGGTCTGGGCGATGGTCGAGCCCGGCTGGACTCTCCAGAACAGCAGGGCCAGCACCAGGGCGCAGCCCGAGCCGATCCAGAAAATCGTTTCGGGATTCTCGCTGACCAGCATTCCCGAGAGGGCCGCGGAGCTGCCGTAGCCGATGGCGCCGAACATGCGTACCCGGCCATAGGTGATATCACCGGCTCGGCAGGCCTTCTCGAGATAGGTCTCCAGTGTCCCGGCGCCGGCGGCGAAGATGATGCCCAGATAGAGACCGCCGGCCAGAACGCCCACCAGCAGGTTTTCTGTCAGCAATGGCATGAACACCCACTGCATGTAGGGGGCCAGCAGGGCCAGCAGAGCGACGATGCACCAGATCAGATGCTTGCGATTGTCCAGACGGTCGGTCAGCACGCCGAACAGCGGCTGAAGCAGCATGGCGATGATCGCCTTGCAGCCGAACAGCAGACCGATGGCGCCGGCATCCAGCTTGGCCGCGTCGCCCAGCCAGATCACCAGGAAGGGGACCGTTCCACCGGCGATGAAGTAATAGAGGAAAAAGATCATGCCGTATTTGAAATAGGGAAGGGCACGACCCACTGTAGTATCGAGCGTCAAGTTCATTGGTATACCCCGGACTCGTTGTTTTTATCGGGAAATTTCTTGTTCTGACCTGACCGACCGTCGGCATCCGTCCGACTGGCAGCGCTGCTGTTTTCAGGGCGCCACGCGAGCATGAGGTCCGAGGGCGGTCAGGTCCGCTTTTGTCTCGTTGAAAAACCAATCCTCGAGATAAGGTTTCGTTCTGTCAGGAATGCGGATCGGAGGGGGGTAGGTGAATCTCTCGGCCGTTCGGTTTTCCGGTCGGACATCATTCACCGCCCCGTCGTGAATCTCCTCTCCGGGCAGTCGGTTAGCTCAAGTGCGGCAGCCAGCCTTCGTGGGCCCGGATCAGTTCGTCGACCAGGCGGTCTATCTCGTCGAGGCTGAGTTCGGCGGCGGTGTGCGGGTCGAGCATCGCCGCCTGCTTGACGTGCTCGCGGCGGCCGCTGGCCAGGGCCTCCACGGTCAGGGTCTGCACGTTGATGTTGGTCTGCATCAGGGCGGCGAGGCCGACTGGCAGGTCGCCGATGCGGGTCGGCTGGATGCCGTTGTGGTCGACCACGCAGGGCACCTCGACGCAGGCGCTTTCCGGCAGGTTGGCGATCAGCCCGGTATTCATGACGTTGCCGTTGATCAGGGTGGGCCTTCCGGTCAGTTCGGCTTCGATGATCTGCGAGGCGTATTCGTGGCTGCGGCAGACCTTGAGGCCTTCGCCGGCCAGCAGGGCTTTTTCCTGCTGGGCCCAGTCGCCGATCTGCACCTCGCAGCGGCGGATGTATTCGTCGAGCGGGATATTGAACTGCTCGATCAGGTCGGGGCGATGGCGCTTGATGAACCAGGGCACGTATTCGGCGAAGTGCTCGGAGGATTCGGTGACGAAATGGCCGAAGTGCCTGAACACTTCGTAGCGGACCCGGTTCCAGTCGGGCACCTTGCCGGTCTCGAGCACCGAGCGGATGCGCGGGTAGAGGTCCTCGGTGCGACCGTCCGGCAGCAGGCGCTCGAAGGACAGGTAGAAGGCCATGTGGTTGATGCCCGCGCAGCGGTAGCGGATTTCCTCGATGGGTACGCCGATGTCCTCGGCCAGTTCCTTGGCGGTGCCCTGCACGGAATGGCAGAGTCCGACGGTGCGAACTTCCGGAGTGAAACGATTCAGCGCCAGGCAATTGATAGCCATCGGATTGACGTATTGCAGCATCAGCGCATTCGGGCAGAGTTCGCGCATGTCCCTGGCGATGTCCACCAGCACCGGCGCGGTACGCAGGCCGCGCATGATGCCGCCGATGCCCAGGGTATCGCCGATGGTCTGGCGCAGGCCGTGGCGCTTCGGCACCTCGAAGTCGGTGACGGTGCCGGGCTTGTAGCCGGCCACCTGGATCATGGTGATCACGTAGTCGGCGCCGTCCAGGGCGCGCCGCCGGTCGGTGGTGGCCTCGAAGGTGGGCGAGGCGCCGAGCGCCTCGGCGATCTTGCCGGCCACCAGTTGCGAGGTTTCCAGGCGGTGCGGGTCTATGTCCATCAGTGCGATGTGGGCGTTGCGCAGCAGCTCGACCTGCAGCAGGTCGCCCAGCAGGTTCTTCATGAATACCGTCGAGCCGGCGCCGATCAGGGCGATCTTGGTGGCTTTGAGCGTCATCTGCTTCTCCTCTTGTTTTACTTGTAATGAGCACTATCGGTTCGGGGCAAGAACGTCTTGGCAAGAACCGCTGGAATTCCATGGTAGGAGTCGGTTCACCCCCCGAATAGAAGAGATTCATGCCATGACGGGTAATTCTGTGCTCTGCATTGTTCGGACAGGAAACCCTGAATATCCCGATATATGGGATTTTGTTTCATATATTGAAACGGTTGGGAATCCGGTTTAGTGTCTTTCCACGGCGGGTACGACGCCGGCGGCGCCATCGTCGCGGTGCTCTGGTCCCGGCGGGGCCTCCGCCGCTGTGCCGAGCGGCGACAGGACAGCGTGCCGGTGCCCCCACGAACTGATCATGACTTCTCGCCAGGCCCTGTTCATGGAGCTTTGGGATGTTTGGAGAAGCCAGAATCCACGCCACTCGGGAAGGCCCGGACAGTATCCACCGGATCGCTTCCAGCCCTTCTCGCGGGTGGGCAATTCTTCGGCCGAACAATCGACAAAAATGACAGGACAGCCTATGACCCAAGCACCTATCACTTCTCCATGCATTCCGGAAATCGAAACGGCCGGCCAAGGGGGCGGCCATCCTGAAACATTGATCCGGCTGGATGGTACGAACGCTACCTTATTGCTGATCCGTCGCCGGGCGGGGTTGCCGGAAATCGCGTATTGGGGGCGGCGCCTGCCGCAGGAAATCTCGGAAGCCGAGATCTTCGCCGTGCGTGCCCCGGACAGCCCCAATAACGGGCCGGACCAGTGGCGCCCGCTGATCACGCTGCTCGATACGATCGGCTGCTGGAATTTCGATATGCCCGGCCTGATCGCGGCGCGTCCCGATGGAAGCGGCTGGACTGCGAATTTCGAGACCGAGCAGGTCGCACAGGAGGGCCGGCGGCTCGTGGTACGGGGGAAGGACACCGTATCCGGGCTTGCGATAGTGCTGAGTCTGGAACTCGGACCCGATGACGTGCTGACCAGCCAGGCGCGGCTGACCAATACCGGCACGCAGAGCCTGCGGGTCGAGCGGCTTGTCTCGGGGACCTATCTGTTGCCCGAGTCGGTCGATACCGCGCATGTGCTGTCCGGCGAATGGGGGAATGAATTCGGCATCGAGCCGATGAACCTGACCCGTGGCGGGATCGTGGTGGAGAGCCGCCGCAACCGTGCGCACGATCACTTCCCCGGCATGCTGCTCTCGCCGGCCAGCACCTCGGAGAACGAGGGCGAAGCCTGGGCCGCACAGCTTGGCTGGAGCGGCGGTCATCGTCTTTGCGTGGAGCGGATGGAGGACGGACGCATCCGTTTGTCATGCGGCGAATATCTCTATTCGGGTGAGGGCGATCTCGCGCCTGGCGCCGAGCTGGTTACACCGGTTGCCTATGCCACCTATTCGTCCGCCGGGTTTTCCGGGTGTGCCCGAGCCTTCCAGGCCCATGCGCGTCGCCACCTTCTGCACTGGCCGGGCGGCAAGATGAAACCGCGCCCGGTCCTTTTGAACTCCTGGGAGGGGAGCGGGTTCGACCTGCATGAGGATCAACTGATGCGCCAGGTGGACGCGGCGGCCGCACTCGGCATCGAACGGTTCGTACTGGATGACGGCTGGTTCGGGGCACGACGCGATTGCGATGCCGGGCTTGGCGACTGGTTCTCCGCCGCTTCGGTTTTTCCGAATGGTCTGCGTCCCCTGTCCGACAGGATTCACGGGCACGGCATGGAGTTCGGGCTCTGGTACGAGCCGGAGATGGTCAATCCGGACAGCGACCTGTATCGCGCGCATCCGGACTGGGTGCTGCAGACGCGCGGCTACCCTTTGTGGACGTCCCGCAACCAGTTGGTGCTGGATATTTCGCGGCCCGAGGTCTCGAATTACCTGTTCGAAGTGATCTCCGAGCAGGTCGCCAGCGTGCGGATCGATTACATCAAGTGGGATTTCAATCGCGATCTGGTCGAGGCATCCGATGCGCAAGGTCGCGCGGCCTACCGCCGCCAGGTCCTGGCGCTCTATGCGCTGTGGGAGCGGCTGCACAAGGCGCATCCCGGCCTGGAGATCGAAAGCTGCGCATCCGGCGGCGGCCGGGCTGACTGGGGCGCGCTGGCACATACGCAACGCGTCTGGACTTCGGACGACACCGATGCGCTGGAGCGTCTCGCGATCCAGGGCGCGGCATGGCATTTCCTGCCGCCGGAGGTGACGGGCTGCCATATCTCGGAGGTTCCGAATGGGATAACCGGTCGGACGACGACGCTGGATTTCCGGGCGTGCGTGGCGATTTTCGGGCATCTGGGGGTGGAACTGGATCCGACGCACCTGTCCGCCGAGGAGTCCACGCGGCTCAAGGCGTGGATCGCGCTCCACAAGCGGCTGCGCGGCCTGCTCCATCACGGGCTGGCACAGTTCTGCACGGCGGACCCGGCACGGGTCGTGCGCGGGGTCGTCTCCGACGATGCACGGTCGGGGGTCTTCCTGGTAGCCCAGCGCGACTGGGTTTCCGCCCGCAGGCCTTCGCCCATCAGGCTGAGCGGTCTCGACCCCGCGAAAACCTATCGCATCACACTCCCTGAGCCGCAAAACCTGCCAGGGTACCGGCCGTCCGAGGCGCAAAAAGCGGTATTTTCCGGAAAAGTCCCGGTCAGCGGAGCGACATTGATGGATGTCGGAGTTTTCCCGCCTTTCATGCCGCCATTGTCCGCCCTGGTCGTGGAGTTGCAGGCCGTATAAGGCTTCGGTCTCGGGTCGGAACATGACGATGCGCAGCCGACAGCCGCTCTGATCGGTTGCGCACCCTGCGTTCCGGGATTCGCTCCGGTTGCCGGAGGCAGCAGATACCCTTTGCTGGAATTGGTTCATCCTGGGCGTTCCCTGGTACCGGCAAGCTTTCCGTGGCCACGCCAGTGTTGCTTCTCGCGAACGTTATCAACGGAAACGAAGGGTTCTGGAGTTACGTCAACAGATCCTATAGAGGCGCATCTCGACAAGTCGAATAAAAAGAGATTCATGCCATGACGGGTAATTCTGTGCTCTGCGATATGCGGGCGAGGGGGCCGGCCATGAAGGTCATATCCCTGCCACGCGGCAGGCATCAGTTGCACACCATGCCGACCAATGCCGGCTATGACCGGGTACAGGACTGCACCTACCGCTGGGATGGTCGTCGACGTGGCAACACGCCTTTCGCCATCGTGCAGCACACCCTCGCGGGGGAGGGCGACCTGCGCTTCGAGGGGCGTCACCATCGACTGCGCGCCGGCGACACCATGCTGGTGCTGGTCCCGCACGACCATTGTTACTGGCTGGAGACAGGGGGTTCCTGGGAATTCTTCTGGATCGCCATGTACGGCAAGGAAGCCCTCCGCCTGCAGCGGGCCTTGCTGGACGAGCGCGGTCCGGTGTTGCGCCTGAGCGACAAGACCATCGAATGCCTGGCCGAAAACGTCGCTGCCCTGATCCGTTCGCCGGAACTGACCGCCGGCCGGGCGTCGGCCCTGGCCTACGAGTCGCTCATGGCGTTGCACGACGACCTGCTTGTGCAGGATGTCGCCTTGGATGCGGCGCGAACGGGGGTGATCGCCTCCATCCAGAATCACATCCATGCCTGCCTGCGTTGCGAGCCCGACACTCTATCCCCGCAGGCGGAGGACGACGAACTGGATGTGGCGAGCCTGGCCCAGTTAGCTGGCCTGAGCCGCTCCCATTTTTCCCGGCTGTTCGCCCGCACGGTGGGCATGTCCCCGGCGCAATATGTCCTGAATGAACGCATGAAGCGCGCGGCCCACCTACTCGAAGCGACCGACCTGTCGGTCAAGGCGATTGCACTGTCGGTGGGCATCCACGATCCGAACTACTTTTCGAAGCTGTTCCGCCACGCCTTCTCCCTGTCCCCCAGCGAGTTCCGCCTCAGCGGCATGTATGTGAACAGCCGGGGCCGTCTCTGAGCCGGGCGCCCCGTCGGCAGCGATCTTGCCCTGCATGCGCGGACACAGGTTTGATCGTACTGGGCCACATAAAATCGAGAAGAATACTGCCTTTCTCACGGGCGTCTGGATTCATGGGAGAAGCGATGGAGAATGGTTGTTCGTCGAGTGACCCGAAGGGCAGCCGGAAGCGGAAAATACGTCCTGTCGACCTGCCTACGGACACGTCTTTCGGGTGGCTTGTTGGTGTGACCAGGATGCGCTGGCGCATCAAGCGCGATCAGCGGGAACTGAAGCAGGAATTCGGCACGGCCCATGATGAACGGACGAGGCTGGCGTGGCTTTCACCATCACGCTTTCCTGTGCATTGCCGCCTATGGTCTTCTCGTGGCCGAGCGCCTGCGTCATCCGCCACCCAAAAAGTCGCATTCCGTCCGCAATCCGCCTTATCCGAAGAGTACGTTCCGCAGGGCCGTCCGGCGGCCCCTGCGACATCGATCACGACCTTGCGCTGGCTGATCGCCCAGACGGCCGGCGAGCTGTCTGGATTGCTGTCCGTGCCGCGGACGGAAAGATAGCGAACGAATGAATGTTCGATTTTATGCCACAGTAAGAAAGCTCGCTGCCAATGACCCTATTTCCACCAGTACTCCACCTGCACGCCGAAGTTGCCGCCGTGGCGGTCGGTACCGAAGGCACCGGTCTCGGACAGCGCGGAGTCGGGGTTCATTTCGGTGGCCGCGCGCTGCGCCGCCTCGTTCCAGGTGGCGTAGGTGTAGTAGACGCGCAGTTCCGGCCGCGCCCAGAAGCCTGGGCCGCCCGGCGACCAGGTCGGCGCGATGCTGAACTTGGTCAGCTTGCGGGTACCGTCAGTCGCCTTGATCTGGTCGTGGCCGATCTCGGCGCTGACCTTGAACGTCTCGGTGAAGGCGTACACCGGCCGCACGCCGAACGACAGCCAGCGCGAGTTGTCGCCGTCGGGTCGGACGTCCTTCTGGTAGACCAGTTGGAACTGGCCGCCGAAGCGCTCCGTGGTCTGCCAGTCGAAGTACTCGACCAGACGCCAGCTCTTGTTCTCCTTGTCCAGGTTGGAATCTCCGGTGTAGCCCAGGCCCGTGCCCGGTCCCTCGCCATATTGCAGGGCGAAGGTGTTGTACTTGCCGCCGAGAAAGCCCGCCTGCTTGTGCTGCACGGCCACCGACCAGCCGCTGTGTTTGTCGCTACCGCCTGGCTCCTGCAGATAACTGACTCCCAGCTGCACCTCACCGCCCGGATTAGTCTTGAAGCCGTTAACGTTAAAATCGTGACGGGTAACGTAAGGGTCTTGGTTCTTGTTGTCCTTGCGCGAGAAGACGTAGCTGTAGCGCAGGTCGCCGATCGGCACCTCGTCGAAACCGAAACCGGTGGCGCTCTGGTTCCAATAGTAGAGGTCGGTCATGTGGATATCGTTCCGCTTGTAATAGCGGCGCCCGACCCAGAAGTTGCCGCCATTGAGCACAGTGGCATTCTTCCATTCGACGAACATCTGCTGGATCCGCGAGCGGCCGCCGCCATGTTCGTTCGAGTCGTGGAACTTCGGCATATGCCCGATGGGGTTGTAGAAGCCGCCCATGACCATGCCGGAGAGCGTCGACCCATCGGCCAAGGCGATATCCTGGTCCCAGGCCAGTTCGCTCCACTGCTCGCACTCGTTGCCGAGCCGGTATTTGGTGGGCGCGCCGGGCAACTGGAAGCAGGATTGCGTACCGCCCTTGGTATTGCCGCCGATCCCGAGGCGGTAATAGCCGCTGAAATTGACCGCCTGGGCCGTCAAGGGCAATACAAAAAAGGCGCACAATGGGAAAAGTACCTTTTTCACAGTAATTCTTTTCATAACTGCTCCGATTCTTATTGTTTCTGGCTGGTAAAGATCTGTACCCAGGGCTATCGCCGATTACCGCCAGGAATTCGTACGCGTTTAGATAGCGCTGTCTTTGCGGCCGTCATGGCACGCACAGGTTCCGGCGCGCAGGGCTTCCGGTCGTGGGAGATGAAGGGCTTTTACCCTCGCCCTCGCGTTTTCACAGGCGTTCAGAAGCCAGACGTAGGCAAGGGGCAGCGTGTCGGCATGGAGGAACGCGTCCGCACGGCGTCGCTCGGGCGGGCGCAGATAGCCAGGGCATGGACAAGAGAGGAGAAGCGAGAGAATTCAGACGACAAGGATGGGCAATACAGCATGTCAGTGAACCTTCTTATATTTATTCGAAGCCCTGAGGGGGTATTCCTCAGACTTATTTCAAGGTAGAGCCTGACCCGCTATCCGAACGTTGTTTCTCCGTCTGTCTCCAGGCTGGGGAAACATGAGTCAGGACGGGGCCCGGATGGCTGCCGGACGCACTCGGTCGACCTACGGGGCTCAGCGGCTGTAGCAGTGGCGCTTCAGGAGCGACTCCGTGCTATAGGGCGCTTTGCCCTGCAGCGCTTCCTCGATGCGCAGCAGCTGGTTGTAATTGCCGACCAGCGAGCCGGTCTTGATCTGCCCGGCCAGGGTGGCCACCAGCCTCCTGGCTGGGCGTGTTGCGTTGCATCGAATGTCCCTCCCTCACTGGATGACGTCGCCCACGCGCACGATGCGCAGGGTGTCGGTGCCGCCCTGGGCATGGCCGGCGCCCTTGGTGATCAGCACCCGGTCGCCCTCGGCCACCAGGCGGCGCTGCAGCAGCTCCTTGACCGCCCGGGCGTTCAGCTCGGCCTCGGCGATCCGATCGGCCTCGAAGGGGATCGGGTGCACCCCGCGGAACAGCGCCACCCGGCTCTGCGTGCGCGGATGCCGGGAGAAGGCGTAGATCGGCAGGTGCGAGCGGATTCGCGACATCAGCCGCGGGGTGTCGCCGCTCTCGGTCAGGCAGACGATCGCCTTGACCCCTTCCAGATGGTTGGCCGCGTACATCGCCGACAGCGCGATGGTCTCGTCGATGCGGTGGAACACCTGGTCCATGCGGTGCTTCGAGCGGTGCGCCAGCGGGTGCTGCTCGGCGCCGAGGATGATCCGCCCCATGGCCTCCACGGTCTCAACCGGGTAGGCGCCGGCGGCGGTCTCGGCCGAGAGCATCACCGCGTCGGTGCCGTCGAGCACCGCGTTGGCCACGTCGAACACCTCGGCGCGGGTCGGCAGCGACTGGGTGATCATGGTCTCCATCATCTGCGTGGCGGTGATCACCGCGCGGTTGAGCACCCGCGCCCGCTCGATGATGCGCTTCTGCACGCCGACCAGTTCGGCGTCGCCGATCTCCACGCCCAGGTCGCCGCGCGCCACCATCACCGCCTCGGAGGCGAGGATGATGCCATCGAGCACCTGGTCGTCGGCCACCGCCTCGGCGCGCTCGATCTTCGCCACCAGCCCGGCGTTGCCGCCGGCCTCCTGCATCAAGCGGCGGGCGTGCTGCATGTCGGCGGCATCGCGCGGGAAGGACACCGCCAGGTAGTCGACCTGCATGGCGGCGGCGGTCTGGATGTCCGCGCAGTCCTTGTCGGTCAGCGCCGAGGCGGACAGGCCGCCGCCCTGGCGGTTGATGCCCTTGTTGTTGGACAGCGGGCCGCCGACCCGCACCGCGCAGACCAGTTCGCTGGCCTTGACCTCGCGGGTCTCGAGCACCACGCGGCCGTCGTCGAGCAGCAGGATGTCGCCGGGGCGGCTGTCGGTGATCAGCGCCTCGTAGTCGATGCCGACGCGGGTCGCGTCGCCGGCGTTCTTGTCGAGGGCGGCGTCGAGGACGAAGGTCTGGCCCTTCTCCAGCAGCACCTTGCCGTCGGCGAAGCGCGAGATGCGGATCTTGGGCCCCTGCAGGTCGGCGAGGATGGCGACGAAGCGCCCGTGTTTGGCGGCCATCTCGCGGACCAGGGTGGCGCGGGCCTGGTGTTCCTCGGCCTTGCCGTGGGAGAAGTTCAGGCGCACCACATCGACCCCGGCCTTGACCAGGCCTTCGATGGCTTCGGGGGTTTCGGTGGCTGGGCCGAGGGTGGCGACGATCTTGGTTCTGCGCTGCATGGCTCTCATTCCTCTGGGGAAATAGTTGTTTTGTAAAAATTCAAGTTGATGCCACCACTTTCCCTGCTTGATTGCGACCAATCTGTGGAACAGCGATTGGATGCCTGAGCGAGCGTTGTTATGTCCGAGCGGGAAAGCCTCGGTTGGATGAAACCTTAAGCCAGGCGTCATTTCGTTTCAATATATGGAATTAAATCCCATATATTAGGATATCTTGTTTGGTTTGACCCAATGCCCTGGCTTATTGGCTAGCATTTCTTTTATTTTTCCCAATATATGGGATAATATTTCATATATTGAAACATCCGAAAATCCGGTTTAGTGTTTTCTCACAGGAGGCTTTCCATGCCCGAACACGACAACAACATTCCCCCCGGCGCGCAGGCGCTGTTCCGCGGCCTGGCGGTAATCGACGCGGTGGCCCAGGGCGACGCCAGTCTGCCGGCGATCGGCGCGCGGATCGGCTGTACGCGCAGCACCACGCACCGCCTGGCCGCGGCGCTGGTGCAGGCCGGCTATCTGCGCAGCACCCCGAACGGCTACCTGCTCGGCGCGCGGCTGATCGAACTGGGCTTCAAGGCCCGCGAGCAACTGCCCCTGGTCAAGCTCGCCCAGCCCCATCTGGAGCGTCTGTCGCAGCTGACTCAGGACACCATCCACCTCGGCGTGCGCGAGGGCGGCGACGTGCTCTACATCGAGAAGTTGCCCGGCACCCGAGGCCTGGAAATGCGCTCGCGGGTCGGCTTGCGCATGCCGCTGGCCCTCACCGGGGTCGGCAAGGCGCTGATGCTCGACCTGGACGAGGCCGCGTGGCATGCGCTGTACGAGGAAGGCCTGGCGCGCCGCGCCGGCCAGCCGGGGCTGCGCGAGCAGTTCACGCCCTGGGACGCGTATCGCGTGCAGATGCGCGAGTACGCCGCCGCCGGTAGCAGCTTCGACCTCGAGGAAAACGAATTGGGCGTGCGCTGCGTGGCTGCGCCGATCCGCGATGCCGGCGGCGCCATCGTCGCCGCGCTTAGCGTGACCGGCGCCATTCCCTTCATGCCGGAGGCACGCCTGCGCGATCTGCGTCCCGAAGCGATCGCCTGCGCCCGGGCCATCTCCCACGAACTGGGTTGGAACCAACCATGAGCGACTCCGAGATTCCGCGTCTGATCGGCCTCGACTGGGGCACTTCCTCGCTGCGCGCCTACCTGCTGGGCGAGGGCGGCCGCGTGCTGGACAGCCGCGCCCGGCCCTGGGGCATCCAGCATGTGCCCGACGGCGACTTCGCCCGCGCCTTCGCCGTCGTCAGCGGCGACTGGCGCATTCGCTGGCCCGGCCTGCCGGCGCTGGCCGCCGGCATGATCGGCAGCGCCCAAGGTTGGCAGGAGGTGCCCTATGTGGCGTGCCCGGCCGACGCCGCGCGGCTGGTCGGCGGCCTGCGGCGGATCGACAGCGGCGATGGCGGCTGCCTCCACCTGGTACCCGGCGTGCTGGACGCCGGCGCGCTGCCGAACGTGTTGCGCGGCGAGGAAACCCAGGTGTTCGGCGCCCTGCGACTGTTCCCGGAGCTGGCCGCCGACGCCCTGCTGGTGCTGCCGGGCAGCCACTCGAAATGGACGGCCGTCGAAGACAACGCTATCCGGCATTTCTCCACCTATATGACCGGCGAGTTGTTCGCCGTGCTGCGCGACCACTCGATCCTCGGCCGGCCGGCCCGCGCGCAGGGCCATCGACCGTCGCCGCAGGCCTTCGTCCGCGGGCTCGAACTGGCCCGCGAGGGCGCCGTCGCCGGTCGCCTGTTCAGCACCCGCAGCCTGGTGCTGACCGGGCGCCTGGATGCCGGCGAGAGCCTCGACTACCTGTCCGGCCTGCTGATCGGCGAGGAACTGCGCTGTGCCCTCGATGGCCTCGGCGGCGCCTGCCCGCCGCTGGTGCTGATCGGCGACGGGGCGCTGTGCGAGCGCTATCGAGAAGCTCTCGGGCATTTCGGCGTAGACCGCGTGCGCATCGTCGAAGAGGCCGCCAGCGCCGGGCTCTGGCGCATCGCCGAGGCCGCCGGCCTGCTCGCCGCCACCCCTGACATCCCCACCCGGAGTGCCAACCATGTTTGACGACTGCATGCGCCAGCTGCCGCTGGTAGCCATTCTGCGCGGCATCACCGCCGAGGAGATCCTGCCGGTCGGCCGGGTCCTGTACGACGCGGGCTTTCGCCTGATCGAGGTCCCCCTGAACTCGCCGCGGCCGCTGGAAAGCATCCGCCTTCTGGCCGCCGAGCTGGGTCAGCGCTGTCTGGTCGGCGCCGGCACCGTGCTCGAAGCCGGGCAGATCGAGGCGGTCGCCGCCGCCGGCGGCCGGCTGATCGTGATGCCGCACAGCGACGCGCGGCTGATCCGCGCGGCCAAGGCCGCCGGGCTGTTCTGCGCCCCCGGCGTGGCCACCCCGACCGAGGGCTTCGCCGCGCTGGAGGCCGGCGCCGACGCGCTCAAGCTGTTCCCCGCCGAGCAATTCGGTCCGGCGGTGGTCAAGGCCTGGCGTGCGGTGTTCGCCCGCGATATCGCCCTGCTGCCGGTCGGCGGCATCGCCCCGGACAGCCTGCAGCCCTACCTCGACGCCGGCGCCAGCGGTTTCGGCCTGGGCTCGGCGCTGTACCAGCCGGGCCTGAGCGCCGCCGAGGTCGGGCAGCGGGCCGCGGCCTTCGTCGCCGCCTGGCAACGGACGCAGGGCTGAAGCCGCCCGCCATACGTGATACCGGAATTGCAAATTCCCCCGGCAGGCCGCGCCTGCCCGCACAACAAGAGGCAAACCATGAAGATCACCCGACTGACCACCTACATAGTCCCGCCGCGCTGGCTGTTTTTGAAAGTCGAGACCGACGAGGGCATCGTCGGCTGGGGCGAGCCGATCGTCGAAGGGCGTGCGCACAGCGTGGCGGCGGCCGTCGAGGAACTGGCCGACTACCTGATCGGCAAGGACCCGCGGCTGATCGAGGATCACTGGAACGTGCTCTACCGCGCCGGCTTCTACCGTGGCGGGCCGATCCACATGAGCGCCCTGGCCGGCATCGACCAGGCCCTCTGGGACATCAAGGGCAAGGCCCTCGGCGTGCCGGTGCACGCGCTGCTCGGCGGCCAGTGCCGCGAGCGCATCAAGGTCTATTCGTGGATCGGCGGCGACCGCCCGGCCGACGTCGCCCGCGCCGCCCGCGAAGTGGTCGGCCGCGGCTTCAGCGCGGTGAAGATGAACGGCACCGAGGAGCTGCAGTTCGTCGACTCCCACGCCAAGATCGACGCGGCGGTGGCCAACGTGGCGGCGGTGCGCGAGGCCGTGGGACCGGACATCGGCATCGGCGTGGATTTCCACGGCCGGGTGCACAAGCCGATGGCCAAGATCCTCGCCAGGGAGCTGGAGCCGTACCGGCTGATGTTCATCGAGGAGCCGGTGCTCAGCGAGAACTACGAGGCGCTGCGCGACATCCGCGAGCACACCTCGACGCCCATCGCCCTCGGCGAGCGGCTGTTCTCGCGCTGGGACTTCAAGCGCGTGCTGGCCGACGGCTTCGTCGACATCATCCAGCCCGACCCCTCGCACTCCGGCGGCATCACCGAGACGCGCAAGATCGCCGCCATGGCCGAGGCCTACGACGTCGCCCTGGCGCTGCACTGCCCGCTGGGGCCGATCGCCCTGGCCGCCAACCTGCAACTGGACGCGGTCTGCTACAACGCCTTCATCCAGGAGCAGAGCCTGGGCATCCACTACAACGAGAGCAACGACATCCTCGACTATCTGGCCCGGCCGGAAGTCTTCGCCTACCGCGACGGCTTCGTCGACATCCCCCAGGGGCCGGGGCTCGGCATCGAGGTCAACGAGGACTACGTGCTCGAGCGCGCCGATGTCGGCCACCGCTGGCGCAACCCGGTATGGCGCCACGCCGACGGCAGCGTCGCCGAGTGGTAGATCCGGCCGCGGCGCGCCGGTCCGCCTGAAGGGCACATCTAAAAACTACCTGCGTGGTCATCGCTGCGTTAAAAACAGGCTCAAAATGCTCATTTACAGCGCGTAAATTCCGCTTTTTCGCCTGTTTTTGCCTTGCGCTGACTGCCTCGCCCACGTTTTTAGAGGTGCCCTGAAGCCGTCGCCGGCCGCCGTTTTCCCTCACTGCAAGGACGCTCCCGGCGCCCGCTGTCCGGGAGTGCAGGTCAAACGCCATGCATAACAACAATACCGCCGTGGCCTGTGGCCAGGCCCCGTCGCGCTCGCGTTTCTTCGTCATGCTGCTGCTGTTCGTCACCGTGGTGATCAACTACCTGGACCGCAGCAACCTCGCCATCGCCGCACCGCTGCTGTCCCGCGACCTGGGCATCGACCCGGTGCGGATGGGCCTGGTGCTCTCCGCCTTCGGCTGGACCTACGCCGCCATGCAGATTCCCGGCGGCTGGCTGATCGACCGGGTACAGCCCCGGCTGCTCTACGCCCTGGCCATCGGGCTGTGGTCGCTGGCCACCCTGTTGCTCGGTTTCGTCGGCGGCTTCATCGGTCTGTTCTTCCTGCGCCTGGCGGTCGGCGCGCTGGAGGCGCCGTCCTACCCGATCAACAACCGCGTGGTCACCACCTGGTTTCCGGAAAGCGAGCGGGCCTCGGCGATCGGCTTCTACACCTCCGGGCAGTTCGTCGGCCTGGCCTTCCTCACCCCGCTGCTGATCTACCTGCAGCAGACCTTCGGCTGGCAGACGGTGTTCTTTCTCACCGGCGGCATCGGCATCCTCTGGGCGCTGGTCTGGTATGCGCTGTACCGCGAGCCCGGCGACTCCCGCGCCACCAACGACGCCGAGCTGGCGCTGATCCGCGAGGGCGGCGGGCTGGTCGACCTGGGGCAACGCCAGAGCCGGGACAAGCGCTTCGACTGGAAAGACCTCCGCTGCGTATTGAACAAGCGCAAGCTGTGGGGCCTGTACCTCGGCCAGTTCGCGCTGACCTCGACCCTGTGGTTCTTCCTCACCTGGTTCCCCACCTATCTGGTGCAGTACCGCGGCCTGGACTTCATCAAGGCTGGCTTCCTCGGCTCCCTGCCGTTCCTCGCCGCCTTCTGCGGGGTGATCTGCTCGGGCCTGCTCTCCGACTGGCTGGTGCGCCGCGGCCGTTCCCTGGGGCTGGCGCGCAAGACGCCGATCATCGGCGGCCTGCTGATCTCCAGCAGCATCATCGGCGCCAACTACGTGGAGTCGCCGGGCGCGATCATCTTCTTCCTCGCCCTGGCCTTCTTCGGCAACGGCCTGGCCTCGATCACCTGGTCGCTGGTCTCGGCGCTGGCCCCGGAGCGGCTGCTCGGGCTGACCGGCGGGGTGTTCAACTTCATCGGCAACCTGTCCGCGGTCAGCGTACCGATCGTCATCGGACTTCTGGTGCGGGGCGACGACTTCACCCCGGCGATCACCTACATCGCCGCCATGGCCCTGCTCGGCGCGCTCTGCTTCGGCGTGGTGGTCGGCAAGGTCGAACGGATACGCGAGTGAGTCGCCTCTCTTTCCGAACGAATAACCACAACAAGAGGAATTTCCGATGACGCACGCGACACCGGACGACAGTCTCCATGCCGGTACCATGGCCCGGCTCAACCTGAAGCTCATTCCCTTCCTGATGCTGCTGTATCTGATCGCCTATATCGACAAGGCGAACATCTCGGTGGCGGCCCTGCAGATGAATGCCGATCTCGGACTGACCGCCCGGATGTACGGCATAGGGGTCGGGCTGTTCTTCGTGACTTATATCCTGCTGGAGGTGCCCAGCAACCTGATCCTCTCCCGCGTCGGTGCGCGCCGCTGGATCGCCCGCATCATGATCACCTGGGGCTTGGTGGCCGCCGGCATGAGCCTGGTACGGAGCGCCGACCAACTGTACGTCATGCGCCTGCTGCTGGGCGCGGCGGAGGCCGGCTTCACGCCAGGCATCATCTATTACCTGGCGCAGTGGTATCCGCGCAGCGACCGGGCCCGCGCGATGTCGTTCTTCTATATCGGCGCGGCGCTGGCCTCGGTGATCGGCCTGCCGCTGTCGGGAGCCTTCCTGCATCTGGACGGGCTGCTGGGCATCGCCGGCTGGCGCTGGCTGTTCCTGCTCGAAGGTCTGCCGGCCGCCGTGCTCGGCGTGGTGGTATTGCGCTATCTGCCGGAGTCGCCCGAGCGCACCCACTGGCTCGACGCTGCCCAGAAGCGCTGGCTGACCCGCACCCTGGCGGCCGAGCGGGAGACCACGGCGATTTCCCATCACGACGCCTGGCATGTGGCTTTCCGCAGCCGGCAGGTCTGGCTGCTCAGCCTGTTCTGGCTGCTGCAGGCCTTCGGCACCATCGGCATCACCCTGTTCCTGCCGCTGATCGTGCAGTCGGTATCGGGGCAGGGCGCCTTCACGGTCAGTCTGCTGTCGGCCTTGCCCTTCCTCTTCGCCTGCCTGTTCATGTACTTGAACGGTCGTCGTTCCGATCTTTCCGGCGAGCGTGGCCTGCACCTGGGCGGCCCGCTGCTGGGCGCCGGTATCCTGCTCGGGACCGCGGTGATTACCGACAGCCAGCCGCTGGCCTACGCGATGCTGGTGTTCACCGTCGCCCTGAACTGGGCGGCGACCCCGGTGTTCTGGGCGACCACCACCGAGTACCTGTCCGGGCCGGCGGCGGCGGTGTCGATCGCGCTCATCAACGCCATCGCCAATATCGCCGGCCTGGGGCTGCCGCCGGTCATGGGCTGGATCAAGGACACCACCCACAGCTACGACTACGCCCTGCTGCTGGTGGCCTGCGCCCTGCTGGCCGGCGGTCTGCTGGGACTCCACCTGGGCGGCGGGCAGGCCCGTCGCCCGGTCCGTGATCATGTTTCGAGGAGCCATTGAACTGATGAAACCGAACGTGCTGAAGATCGCCCGTCTGCCCGATCTCCTGAGCGAGCGCCTGTACGCGGATTACCGGGTGCTGGAAGGGTCCGAGAGCGGCGCGGAGCTGGGTGCCGCCGCCGCGGATGTCCGTGCCCTGGTCGCCAACGGCGAATCGCGGGTGAGCCGCGAACTGCTCGATCGCCTGCCGGCGCTGGAAATCATCGTGGTGTTCGGCGTCGGTTACGATGGCGTCGATGTGCGGGCCGCCGAGGCGCGTGGGATTCCCGTCACCCATACGCCGGATGTGCTGACCGACGATGTCGCCGACTTCGCCATGACGCTGCTGCTGGGCATCGCCCGGCGCGTCGCCGTCGCCGATCGCTTCGTCCGCGAGGGGGCCTGGGCGGGCGGGCCGTTTCCCTTCACGCGCAAGGTCAGCGGGGCACGCCTGGGCATCGTCGGCCTGGGACGGATCGGCTCGGCCATCGCCCGCCGCGCCACGGCGTTCGACATGTTGATCGCCTATTGCGGGCGCCGGCCGCGTCCGGTGGATTACCGCTATTTCGCCTCCGTGCACGAGTTGGCCGCGCAGGTGGACTTCCTGGTGGTCAGCGCCAACGGCGGGGCGGACACCCGCCATCTGATCGACGCCTCCGTGCTCGATGCCCTAGGTCCCGAAGGCATCCTGGTCAACGTGGGACGCGGCAGCGTGGTCGATGAGGCCGCGCTGGCCGGGGCCCTGGCCGAGCGCCGTCTGCTGGGAGCGGCGCTGGACGTGTTCGAAGACGAGCCGCGGGTGCATCCGCGGCTGCTCGAACTGGACAATGTGCTGCTGACGCCGCACATGGCCAGCGCCACGTGGGCCACCCGCCGGGCCATGGCCGATTTGCTCATGGCCAATCTGCGGGCCCATTTCGCCGGACAGCCATTGCCGTCTCCGGTGCCAGGCGACCACCGGGAGCCGACCTCCAGCGCTTGAAAGGCGGTTTTCAGGGGATTCGGTCGGGCACCGGTCGGCTGTTCGCCGGCAGGGCCGGAGCGGGCCCGTTTGCGCCGGGCTGGGGACAAGAGCTGCGTATCGATTCCGCACCCTAGGTCCGCCGCCAATGGGAAAGTGCGGGACCTTGAAAGGGCGCCTCCTGAGAGAAGGCGGCGGCTCCGCTGCATGGGCTGCTTGCCGAGTAGCCGATGCGGCGGAGCCGGAGACCACGCAGGAACGACCAGGCACACAATCTTTCCAGTCCGGTATCGGACGGGCATTTCATGCGATTGCCCTGCCGGCGTTCCCTGCACCCGCGCATGGTTCTGCCCGGCGCGCTCTACTTCGGCGGGGTGGCCGGCAATGGCGACCGTCGTCATGGCCGGATGGCGGAGAAAATTTGAGAACGCTTTGGCATTAGAAAAACTTCATGATTCCCTGGAGAACTAATAAAGGCTTCCATAGTCGGAAAACTCACGGCAACGCGTCGGCCAGTATTTCCGGAACTCTTTTCTTGCCCACTCGGGAAGGGGCCGGTGGTAGGAAGCCGAGTAGTCGCGACGATGCCGGAGGCAGGGATCGCTGTTCGGGCAGCCGGCTTTCTCCGCCTCGATTTCCTTCAAGAGCGTTCGGCTGCGCAGTTTGCATACGGAAGCGAAGCAGATGGAATACAACGTTAAGGATTTTGGTGCCAAGGGTGATGGCAAGACGGACGACACGGATGCCATACAGGCGGCGATAGATGCCGCCCACAAGGCGGGGGGCGGGACGGTATACCTGCCGTCCGGCGAATATCGGGTCAGCGGTGGCGACGAGGCCTCCGACGGCGCTCTGATCATCAAGAGCAACGTCTATATCGTCGGTGCCGGCATGGGCGAGACGGTGATCAAGCTGGTCGATGGGTGGGACGAAAAGCTCACCGGCATCATCCGCTCGGCCAACGGCGAGAAAACCCATGATTACGGTATCAGCGACCTGACCATCGACGGTAACCAGGACAACACCGAAGGCGAGGTCGACGGCTTCTATACCGGCTATATTCCCGGCAAGAATGGCGCGGACTACAACGTCACGGTCGAACGGGTGGAGATCCGCGAGGTATCCCGCTACGCCTTCGATCCCCACGAGCAGACCATCAACCTGACGATCCGCGACAGCGTCGCCCACGACAACGGCAAGGACGGGTTCGTCGCCGACTTCCAGATCGGCGCCGTGTTCGAGAACAACGTCTCGTACAACAACGGCCGCCACGGCTTCAACATCGTCACCAGCAGTCACGACATCGTCTTCACCAACAACGTCGCCTACGGCAACGGCGCCAACGGCCTGGTGGTCCAGCGCGGCTCGGAAGACCGGGACTTCGTCTACAACGTGGAGATCGAGGGCGGCTCCTTCCATGACAACGGTCAGGAAGGCGTGCTGATCAAGATGAGCACCGATGTCACCCTGCAGGGCGCCGAGATCTACGGCAACGGCTACGCGGGCGTGCGCGTGCAGGGCGTCGAGGACGTGCGGATCCTCGACAACTACATCCACGACAACGCACAGAGCAAGGCCAACGCGGAAGTCATCGTGGAATCCTACGACGACCGCGACGGCCCGTCCGACGACTACTACGAAACGCAGAACGTCACGGTCAAGGGCAATACCATCGTCGGTTCGGCCAATTCCACCTACGGCATCCAGGAGCGCGCCGACGGCACCGACTACACCAGCATCGGCAACAACAGCGTCAGCGGCACCCAGCGCGGGATCGTGCAGCTCTCGGGGACGAACTCGACGTTCTCCGGCAGGTCGGGCGATGCCTACCAGTTCATCGACGGCAGCACCGGCAATGACCTGCTGACCGGTACCCCGATCGCCGATCTGATCGTGGGCGGCAGCGGCAACGACACCCTGAGCGGCGACGCCGGCAACGACGTTCTCGAAGGCGGTGCCGGCAGCGATCGCCTGACCGGCGGCGAGGGCGCCGACATCTTCCGCTTCACGGCGGTCAGCGACAGCTATTACACCGCCAGCAGCAGCGTCGCCGACCAGATCCTCGACTTCGACGCCAGCAATGATCGCATCGACCTCACCGGGCTCGGCTTCACCGGCCTGGGCGACGGCTACGGCGGCACCCTGGCCGTGCTGGCCAACAGCGACGGCAGCCGCACCTATCTGCGCAGCTACGAGAAGGACGCCGACGGCCGCTATTTCTCGCTCACCCTGGACGGCAACTTCGTCGGTCGGCTCGACGACAGCAACCTGGTCTTCAGGCACAAGACCATCGCCGGCACCGAGGGCGACGACAGCCTGACCGGCAACGCGATGGCGGAAATCCTCGACGGCGGCAGCGGCAACGACAGCCTCGCGGGCGGTCTGGGCAACGACGTGCTGAGAGGCGGTGCCGGCGACGACATCCTGAACGGCGGCCTGGGGCGCGACCAGCTCAGCGGCGGCGAAGGCGCGGACATATTCCGCTTCACCAGCGTGGCCGACAGCTACCAGAACTCGGGCGACAACTTCTCCGACCTGATTCTCGATTTCGACCCGGGCGAAGACCGCATCGATCTCAGCGGCCTGGGCTTCAGCGGCCTGGGCGACGGCCACAACGGTACCCTGCTGCTCTGGACCAGCAGCGAAACCAACCGCACCTATCTCAAGAACTTCGACACGGATGCCGACGGCCGGCGCTTCGAGATCGCCCTGGAGGGCGTCTTCTCCGACCTGAGCGAGAAGCAACTGGTCTTCGAACGCCTGGTACTGGAGGGCACTCGCCTCGGCGACCAGCTTTCCGGCACCGAGCTGAACGAGGAACTGCTCGGCGGCGCGGGGCGCGACATCCTGAACGGCGGCGCCGGCGACGATATTCTCGATGGCGGTTCCGAACGCGACACCCTGACCGGCGGCAGCGGCGCGGACGTGTTCCGCTTCAACGCCACGCTGGACAGCTTCCGCAACTACGACAATGGGACGAGCCGGGTCGACGACATCACCGACTTCACCGTCGGCGAGGATCTGATCGACCTCTCCGCCCTCGGCTATAGCGGCTTGGGCAACGGCTACGACGGCACGCTCGCCGTGCTGCTGAATGCCGACGGCACCAAGACCTACCTCAAGGACCGCGAAAGCGATGCGGACGGCAACCACTTCGAGATCGCCCTGGACGGCAACTATGCCGATCAGCTCTCCAACGGCGACTTCATCTTCACCAACCTCGAAGTGATCGGCAGCAGCTCGCAGGCTGCCTGATGCGGCTCGGCCTGGCGCGGTCCGGCCCGGCCTGATATGCCCTGGCCTGGTGTGTCCGGGCTCGACACGCCCCCAGTCGTCGGCAAGCCTGCCCGATTGCCGACGATCGGGCGAACCGATCTGTTTCTTCCCCAGTCTCACCCCTTGAAACGTATGGATCGTTTCATTCGGGCGCTCTTCGGAGCCCCTCGCGCGACCGTCGGAGATGCGCCAGGCGCAGGGCCGGCCGGTCGTGTCGAGGCCAGAGACGGAAAGTCTGTTCGGGTAGTCGTCTCTTCCTACTCCATTCCGGTTAGACAGCGTTTCGCTGCATATCACTGGGTCGGGAAGTGGATATGGATTACAAGGTCAGGGATTTCGAAGTTCTGGGGGATCGCACCACCGATGATCGGGTGGGCATGCGGGAGGCGCCCGGCGCCACCCGTGCGACGGAGAGCATCCACATGCCGGCCGGCGAATGCCGGCTCGTCGATACGACGGCAGCGCCGGCTCCCACGCTTCCGCTCCGCGCAACGAGGCCGCCCGCCGCAGGCGTGACGGCCCGGCTCCGCGCGAAGCGGAAAATCTCACTCATTCGAGCAAAGCCCCGATCGAGGGCGACACCCATCGCGGCGACGCCGGCGATGGCGTGCGCATTCGCGTCGCCGGGGGCGTGCCGATTCTGAACGACCCGCTTCACGGCGAAGCGCGGGATGGGGCTGTCCGCAGGACGGCCCGTCGTCCCGTGGCGCCGTCCGATGATCGCCACACGGAGTCGAACCGTCGGGCCGCTGCCCGACCAATGCCAACAGCGATGTAGGGGAGCGCGATAACGACAGCAGCGAGCAGCAATCTCTACGAACGACATCAGTGGTACGCAGGCACACCCGCGCTGCTCCATGAAGCCGGTCCAGGCAATGGCCAGCAGCGGAGAGTCGAGGGTGCTGAAGGCAACACGGCAGTCTCCGAAGTACCCAGTAGCGGGCGGCCACGACCGGCCGAGGCTACTGCGACAGCAACGACAATACGAGGGATTCCGATATGTCTGGCCAAGAACAACTGGTGGTTGAGGGTACTACCGACGAGAACGGCAATCCGGTCGTCTCCGAGGGACCTTCCATCGAAACGACGGCCGTTGCGGGTACCGAAGGCAACGACCTGCTATACGGCACCGAAGTCGGCGAGGAACTCGTCGGCGGGGCCGGCGACGATCGCCTGTACGGCTTCGGCGGCAACGACGTGCTCGACGGCGGCGCCGGGCGCGACCGCCTGACCGGCGGCCTGGATGCCGACATCTTCCGCTTCAGCCTGCGCGAGGACAGCTACCGCTCGGCGGCGGGGACCTTCAGCGACCAGATCCTCGATTTCGATCCGAACCAGGACAAGATCGACGTGTCGGCGCTCGGTTTCACCGGCCTGGGCAACGGCTACGCCGGCACCCTGGCGGTGACCACCAGCGCCGACGGCTCGCACACCTACCTGAAAAGCTACGAGGTGGACGCCCAGGGTCGCTCCTTCGAGATCAGCCTGCAGGGTAACCATGCCGCCGCGCTGTCGGCCGCCAACATCGTCTTCGGCGCGGCCGTGCCGGTCGATCCCAACGTCGAGGGGACGCCGGTGGTCGGCAGCGACCTCGACGATGAGCTGCACGGCACCCTGGGCAGCGAGCAGATCCTCGGCGGCGGCGGCGCCGACCGCTTGTACGGCTACGCCGGCAACGATCTGCTCGACGGCGGCGCCGGGCGCGACAAGCTGACCGGCGGCGAGGGCGCCGACACCTTCCGCTTCAGCCTGCGCGAGGACAGCCACCGCTCGGCGGCGGGGACCTTCAGCGACCAGATCCTCGACTTCGACCCGAACCAGGACAAGATCGACGTGTCGGCGCTCGGCTTCACCGGCCTGGGCAACGGCTACGCCGGCACCCTGGCGGTGACCACCAGCGCCGACGGCCTGCGCACCTATCTGAAGAGCTACGAGGCGGATGCCGAGGGGCGGAGCTTCGAGCTGGCGCTGGACGGCAACCATGCAGCGACCCTGTCGGCCGCCAACATCGTCTTCGGTGCGGCCGTGCCGGTCGATCCCAACGTCGAGGGGACGCCGATCGTCGGCAGCGACCTCGACGACGTGTTGCACGGTACCCTGGGCAGCGAGCAGGTCCTCGGCGGCGGCGGTGCCGACCAGTTGTACGGCTACGCCGGCAACGACCTGCTCGACGGCGGCGCCGGGCGCGACAAGCTGAGCGGCGGCGAGGGTGCCGACACCTTCCGCTTCAGCCTGCGCGAGGACAGCCACCGCTCGCCCACGGGAACCTTCAGCGACCAGATCCTCGACTTCGACCCGAACCAGGACAAGATCGACGTATCGGCGCTCGGTTTCACCGGCCTGGGCAACGGCTACGCCGGCACCCTGGCGGTCTCGACCAACGCCGAGGGCACGCGCACCTACCTGAAGAGCTACGAGGCGGACGCCCAGGGCCGTTCCTTCGAGCTGGCGCTGGACGGCAACCACAGCGCGACCCTGTCGGCCGCCAACATCGTCTTCGCCGCGGCCACCCCGGTCGATCCCAGCGTCGAGGGAACGCCGATCGTCGGCAGCGATCTCGACGACCAGTTGCACGGCACCGTGCTCGGCGAGGAGATCAGCGGCGGCGGTGGGGCCGACCGGCTGTACGGCTATGGCGGTGCCGATGTGCTCGACGGCGGCGCCGGGCGCGACAAGCTGACCGGCGGCGAGGGCGCCGACACCTTCCGTTTCAGCCTGCGCGAGGACAGCCACCGCTCGGCGGCGGGGACCTTCAGCGACCAGATCCTCGACTTCGATCCGACCCAGGACAAGATCGACGTGTCGGCGCTCGGCTTCACCGGCCTGGGCAACGGCTACGCCGGTACCCTGGCGGTGACTACCAGCGTCGACGGCACGCACACCTACCTGAAGAGCTACGAGACGGATGCCGAGGGCCGCTCCTTCGAGATCAGCCTGCAGGGCAACCATGCCGCCGCGCTGTCGGCCGACAACATCCTGTTCGGCGCGGCCGTGCCGGTCGATCCCAACGTCGAGGGAACGCCGGTGATCGGCAGCGACCTCGACGACGAGTTGCACGGCACCCTGGGCAGCGAGCAGATCCTCGGCGGCGGCGGTGCCGACCAGTTGTACGGCTACGCCGGCAACGACCTGCTCGACGGTGGCGCCGGGCGCGACAAGCTGAGCGGCGGCGAGGGCGCCGACACCTTCCGCTTCAGCCTGCGCGAGGACAGCCACCGCTCGCCCGCGGGAACCTTCAGCGACCAGATCCTCGACTTCGACCCGAACCAGGACAAGATCGACGTGTCGGCGCTCGGCTTCACCGGCCTGGGCAACGGCTACGCCGGCACCCTGGCGGTGACCACCAACCTCGAGGGCACGCGCACCTACCTGAAAAGCTACGAGGCGGATGCCGAGGGTCGGAGCTTCGAGCTGGCGCTGGACGGCAACCACGCCGCGACCCTGTCGGCCGCCAACATCGTTTTCGGCGCGGCCGTGCCGGTCGATCCCAACGTCGAGGGGACGCCGATCGTCGGCAGCGACCTCGACGACGAGTTGCACGGCACCCTGGGCAGCGAGCAGATTCTCGGCGGCGGCGGCGCCGACCAGTTGTACGGCTATGCCGGCAACGACCTGCTCGACGGCGGCGCCGGGCGCGACAAATTGAGCGGCGGCGAGGGCGCCGACACCTTCCGCTTCAGCCTGCGCGAGGACAGCCACCACTCGGCGGCGGGGACCTTCAGCGACCAGATCCTCGACTTCGACCCGAACCAGGACAAGATCGACGTGTCGGCGCTCGGCTTCACCGGCCTGGGCAACGGCTACGCCGGCACCCTGGCGGTGACCACCAGCGTCGACGGCCTGCGCACCTACCTGAAGAGCTACGAAGCGGATGCCGAGGGTCGGAGCTTCGAGCTGGCGCTGGACGGCAACCACGCCGCGACCCTGTCGGCGAGCAACATCGTCTTCGGCGCGGCCGTGCCGGTCGATCCCAACGTCGAGGGAACGCCGGTGGTCGGCAGCGACCTCGACGACGAGCTGCACGGTACCCTGGGCAGCGAGCAGATCCTCGGCGGCGGCGGCGCCGACCAGTTGTACGGCTACGCCGGCAACGACCTGCTCGACGGCGGCGCCGGGCGCGACAAGCTGAGCGGCGGCGAGGGTGCCGATACCTTCCGCTTCAGCCTGCGCGAGGACAGCCACCGCTCGCCCACGGGAACCTTCAGCGACCAGATCCTCGACTTCGACCCGAACCAGGACAAGATCGACGTGTCGGCGCTCGGCTTCACCGGCCTGGGCAATGGCTACGCCGGCACCCTGGCGGTCTCGACCAACGTCGAGGGCGCGCGCACCTACCTGAAGAGCTACGACGCGGACGCCCAGGGCCATTCCTTCGAACTGGCGCTGGACGGCAACCACAGCGCGACCTTGTCGGCGAGCAACATCGTCTTCGCCGCGGCCGCTCCGGTGGCCACCGAACTCGAAGTGATAGGCGCCAGCAGCCTGCCGGAGGACCAGATCGTCTGATACGGCGTTTCCCGCGAGCGGCGGACCGCCGTTCGCGGGACGAATCCTTTCCACCCCTCATCCACGGCAACGCAAGGAATGCTTTGCCCGGGCGTCGTACGCGGGGCTTCGCCAAGGGCCGCCGCGGGCGTCAGGCGCAAGGACCGGGCAATCGCGTCAGAGGCTGGAGCGGACGTTCTCGCCCGCTCCTCTTTCCAAGCGGCTTCGGCTGCCTCACATGGGATCGGGAAGCGGAGATATGGATTACAACGTCAAGGATTTCGGAGCACTGGGCGACGGCGTCAGCGACGACCGGGTCGCCATCCAGGCGGCGATCGACGCCGCTCACGCCGCGGGCGGCGGTACCGTCTACCTGCCGCCCGGCGAATACCGGGTCAGCGCCGCCGGGGAACCTTCCGACGGCTGCCTGACGCTCAGGGACAACGTCTACCTGGCCGGCGCCGGCATGGGCCAGACGGTGATCAAACTGGTCGACGGCTCGGCCCAGAAGATCACCGGCATAGTCCGCTCGCCCTTCGGCGAGGAAACCAGCAACTTCGGCATGCGCGACCTGACCCTGGACGGCAACCGCGCCAACACCGTCGACAAGGTCGACGGCTGGTTCAACGGCTATGCCCCCGGCCAGCCGGGCGCCGATCGCAACGTGACCATCGAGCGGGTGGAGGTCCGCGAGATGTCCGGCTACGGCTTCGACCCCCACGAGCAGACCATCAACCTGGTGCTGCGCGACAGCGTGGCCCATCACAACGGCCTCGACGGCTTCGTCGCCGACTACCAGATCGGCGGAACCTTCGAGAACAACGTCGCCTACGCCAACGACCGCCACGGCTTCAACATCGTCACCAGCACCAACGACTTCGTCATGCGCAACAACGTCGCCTACGGCAACGGCGGCAACGGCCTGGTGGTGCAGCGGGGTTCGGAAAACCTCGCCCATCCCGAGAATATCCTGATCGACGGCGGCTCCTACTACGACAACGGCCTGGAAGGCGTGCTGGTCAAGATGAGCAACAACGTCACCGTGCAGAACGCCGATATCCACGGCAACGGCTCCTCCGGGGTGCGCGTCTACGGCGCCCAGGGCGTGCAGATCCTCGGCAACCAGATCCACGACAACGCGAAGACGGCCGTCGCCCCGGAAGTGCTGCTGCAGTCCTACGACGATACCCTCGGCGTGTCCGGCAACTACTACACGACCCTGAACACCCGGGTCGAGGGCAACACCATCACCGGCTCGGCCAACTCCACCTACGGCGTGCAGGAGCGCAACGACGGCACCGACTTCAGCAGCCTGGTCGGCAACACCATCAACGGCGTGCAGGAGGCTGCCCACCTGTACGGTCCGAATTCGACGGTCTCCGGCACTGTCAGCGCGCCGCCGCAAGGGACCGACGGCAACGACGTGCTGATCGGCAGCGACGTCGGCGAGCAGATCAGCGGCGGAGCCGGCGACGATCGCCTGGACGGCGGGGCCGGCGACGACCTGCTCGACGGCGGCGCCGGGCGCGACCGGCTGACCGGCGGCCTGGGCGCCGACACCTTCCGCTTCGCCCTGCGCGAGGACAGCCATCGCTCGCCGCTGGGCACCTTCAGCGACCTGATCCTCGACTTCGATCCGAGCCAGGACAAGATCGACGTGTCGGCGCTCGGTTTCATCGGCCTGGGCAACGGCTACGCCGGCACCCTGGCGGTGAGCCTCAGCGCCGACGGCCTGCGCACCTACCTGAAGAGCTACGACGCGGACGCCCAAGGCCGCTCCTTCGAACTGGCGCTGGACGGCAACCATGCCGCGACCCTGTCGGCGGGCAACATCGTCTTCGCCGCGGCCACCCCGGTCGACCCCAGCGCCGAGGCGCAACCGATCGTCGGCAGCGACCTCGACGACCAGTTGCACGGCACCCTGCTCGGCGAGGAGATCAGCGGCGGCGGCGGCGCCGACCAATTGTACGGCTATGGCGGCGGCGACCTGCTCGACGGCGGCGCCGGGCGCGACCGGCTGACCGGCGGCGAGGGCGCCGACACCTTCCGCTTCGCCCTGCGCGAGGACAGCCAGCGCTCGGCGGCGGGCACCTTCAGCGACCTGATCCTCGACTTCGATCCGACCCAGGACAAGCTCGACGTATCGGCGCTCGGCTTCACCGGCCTGGGCAACGGCTACGCCGGCACCCTGGCGGTGAGCGTCAGCGACGACGGCACGCGCACCTACCTGAAGAGCTACGAGACGGATGCCGAGGGCCGCTCCTTCGAGGTCAGCCTGCAGGGCAACCATGCCGCCGCGTTGTCGGCCGACAACATCCTGTTCGCCACGCCCGTGCCGGTCGATCCCAATGTCGAGGGAACGCCGGTGGTCGGCAGCGACCTCGACGACGAGTTGCACGGCACCCTGGGCAGCGAGCAGATCCTCGGCGGCGGCGGCGCCGACCAGTTGTACGGCTACGCCGGCAACGACCTGCTCGACGGCGGCGCCGGTCGCGACAAGCTGAGCGGCGGCGAGGGCGCCGACACCTTCCGCTTCGCCCTGCGCGAGGACAGCCACCGCTCGCCGCTGGGGACCTTCGGCGACCGCATCCTCGACTTCGATCCGAGCCAGGACAGGATCGACGTCTCGGCGCTGGGCTTTTCCGGCCTGGGCAACGGCTATGCCGGTAGCCTGGCGGTGAGCGTCAGCGACGACGGCACGCGCACCTACCTGAAGAGCTACGAGGCGGACGCCCAGGGTCTGAGCTTCGAGGTGGCCCTGGAGGGCGACCATGCCGCCGCGCTGTCGGCCGACAACATCGTCTTCGCCGCGACCGACGCTGCGGCGGCCGGCGAACTCGGGGTGATAGGCGCCAGCGGCCAGCCGGACGATCCGACCGTCTGAGACGGCGCCTCCGGCCGTCGGCGAGTGCGCCGTTCGCCGACGGCCGGGCGAACGGATGGGGACTGCTTCACTCTCACTCAGATAAGCGCGTGGGCCGTTTCATCCGAGCGCCTTTCCGGGCCGCTTCGAAAGACCGCCACGAGGCACTCTGTGCAAGGGCCAGGCAGTCGCGTTGCAACCGGAGACGGGACCGGCCCGTTCGGGCGTCGTCTCTTCCCGCTCCACTTTTTCCAGGCAGCTTCGGCTGCTCCACTCGGAACCGGGAAGCGGAGATATGGATTACAACGTCAAGGATTTCGGTGCATTGGGCGACGGCGTCAGCGACGACCGGGCCGCCATCCAGGCGGCGATCGATGCCGCCTACGCCGCCGGTGGCGGTACCGTCTACCTGCCGGCCGGCGAGTACCGGGTCAGCGCCGCCGGGGAGCCGGGCGACGGCTGCCTGATGCTCAAGGACGGCGTCTACCTGGCCGGTGCCGGCATGGGCGAGACGGTGATCAAGCTGATCGACGGCTCCGACCAGAAGATCACCGGCATGGTCCGCTCGGCCTACGGCGAGGAAACCAGCAACTTCGGCATGCGCGACCTGACCCTCGACGGCAACCGCGACAACACCAGCGGCAAGGTCGACGGCTGGTTCAACGGCTATATCCCCGGCGGGGACGGCGCCGACCGCGACGTGACCATCGAGCGGGTGGAGGTCCGCGAGATGTCCGGCTACGGCTTCGACCCCCACGAGCAGACCATCAACCTGACGATCCGCGACAGCGTGGCCCACGACAACGGCCTCGACGGCTTCGTCGCCGACTACCTGGTCGACAGCGTGTTCGAGAACAACGTCGCCTACGCCAACGACCGCCACGGCTTCAACGTGGTCACCAGCACCCACGATTTCGTCATGACCAACAACGTCGCCTACGGCAACGGCAGCAGCGGCCTGGTGGTGCAGCGGGGTCTGGAGGACCTCGCGCTGCCCAGCAACATCCTGATCGACGGCGGCGCCTACTACGACAACGCCCGCGAAGGCGTGCTGCTCAAGATGACCAGCGACATCACCCTGCAGAACGCCGATATCCACGGCAACGGCTCCTCCGGGGTGCGCGTCTACGGCGCCGAGGACGTGCAGATCCTCGATAACCAGATCCACGACAACGCGCAGGCGGCCGCCGTGCCCGAGGTCCTGCTGCAGTCCTTCGACGATACCGCCGGGGCGTCCGGCACCTACTACACGACCCTGAACACCCGGATCGAGGGCAACACCATCAGCGGCTCGGCCAACTCCACCTACGGCATCCAGGAGCGCAACGACGGCACCGACTACAGCAGCCTGATCGACAACGACATCGCCGGGGTGCAACAGCCCATCCAACTGTACGGACCTCACTCGACGGTATCCGGCGAACCCGGCGCGACACCGCAACAGCCGTCCGCGGGAAGCGACGGCGAGCCACTGGTCGGCGGCGACGCGGACGACCAGCTCCAGGGCGGCTCCGGCGCCGATCGCCTGGACGGCGGGGCCGGCGACGACATCCTCGACGGCGGCGCCGGGCGCGACCGGCTGAGCGGCGGCGCGGGCGCCGACACCTTCGTGTTTTCCGCCCGCGAGGACAGCTACCGTACCGACACGGCGGTGTTCAACGACCTGATCCTCGACTTCGAGGCCAGTGAGGATCGCATCGACCTGTCCGCGCTGGGCTTTTCCGGTCTGGGCGACGGCTATGGCGGCACCCTGCTCCTGAAGACCAACGCCGAGGGCACGCGCACCTACCTGAAAAGCTTCGAGGCGGATGCCGAGGGACGGCGCTTCGAGGTCGCCCTGGACGGCGACCACACGGGCGATCTTTCCGCCGCCAATGTGGTCTTCGCCGCGACCGGGACGACCACCGAACTCGAAGTGCTCGGCGACAGCGGCACGCAGGCCGGGACGATCGTCTAGCGCGTCCCGCTCCGCCACACAGCCGGTCGTCGGCAAGGCGGCCGGCCGCCGGCTGCCCCGAAGTTTCCAATCTAATCTCACCTACAGACAGGCGCGTTCCGGTGCGCCCGAGCGCCGCCTCCGGGAACGACCGGCAGGGCGTGTTTGTGCGCAAGGTGCAGGCGGTCGCGCTCGAAGCCAGAGGCAGGGAAAACCTTTTCCGGCAGTCGTCTCTTCCTTCTCCACTTCCCAGGCAGCCCTGGGCCTAGCAACACGACGGGATTAGGAAGCGGATCATGGATTACAACGTCAAGGATTTCGGAGCACTGGGCGATGGCGTCAGCGACGACACGGCGGCCATCCAGGCGGCGATCGACGCCGCCCACGCGGCGGGCGGCGGCACCGTCTACCTGCCGGCCGGCGAATATCGGGTCAGCGGCGGCGAGGAGCCTTCCGATGGTTGTCTGACCATCAAGAGCAACGTCCATATCGTCGGCGCCGGGATGGGCGAGACGGTCATCAAGCTGGTCGATGGCTGGGAGCAGGACGTCACCGGCATGGTGCGCTCGGCTTATGGCGAGGAGACCAGCAACTTCGGCATGAGCGACCTGACCCTCGACGGCAACCGCGACAACGTGTCTGCCAAGGTCGACGGCTGGTTCAACGGCTACATCCCCGGCCAGGACGGCGCCGACCGCGACGTGACCCTGGAGCGGGTGGAAATCCGCGAAATGTCCGGTTACGGTTTCGACCCGCACGAGCAGACCATCAACCTGACGATCCGCGACAGCGTGGCTCACGACAACGGCCTCGACGGCTTCGTCGCCGACTACCAGGTCGGCGGGGTGTTCGAGAACAACGTCTCGTACAACAACGACCGCCACGGCTTCAACATCGTCACCAGCACCAACGACTTCGTCCTGAGCAACAACGTCGCCTACGGCAACGGCGGCGCCGGCCTGGTGGTACAGCGCGGGTCATCCGACCTGCCCCATCCCTACGACATCCTGATCGACGGCGGCGCCTACTACGACAACGGCCTGGAAGGCGTGCAGCTCAAGATGGCCCACGACGTCACCCTGCAGAACGCCGAGATCTACGGCAACGGCCTGTACGGGGTGCGCGTCTACGGCGCCCAGGACGTGCAAATCCTCGACAACCAGATCCACGACAATTCGCAGAACGGCGCCTATGCCGAAGTCCTGCTGCAGTCCTACGACGACACCGCCGGGGTGTCCGGCAACTTCTACGCCACCACCGGCACCTGGATCGAGGGCAACACCATCGTCGGCTCGGCCAATTCCACCTACGGCATCCAGGAGCGCGCCGACGGCACCGACTACAGCAGCCTCTACGCCAACAGCATCGACGGTGTGCAGACCGGGGCGGTACGGCTGTATGGCGCCAACTCGACGGTTTCCAGCCAGTCCGGCACCGGCCAGCAGGCGACCCTCGAAGGCAGCGCGGGCAACGATGCGCTGAGCGGGACCGAGGCCCACGAGACGCTGCTCGGCCAGGCCGGCGACGACCGCCTGAACGGCGATGCCGGCAACGACATCCTCGACGGCGGGGCAGGGCGCGACAACCTGACCGGCGGCGCGGGCGCCGACACCTTCCGCTTCTCCGCGCGCACCGACAGCTACCGCACCGACAGCGCCAGCTTCAACGACCTGATCACCGACTTCGACGCCGACGAGGACAGCATCGACCTGTCCGCGCTGGGCTTCACCGGCCTGGGCGACGGCTACAATGGCACCCTGCTGCTGAAGACCAACGCCGAGGGTACGCGCACCTACCTGAAGAGCTACGAAGCGGACGCCCAGGGCCGGCGCTTCGAGATCGCCCTGGACGGCAACTTCACCGGTCTGTTCAACGACAACAACCTGTTGTTCGACGCCGCTCCGGCCACCGGTACCGAGGGCAGCGACAACCTGCTCGGCACCGATGCCAACGAGACCCTCCTGGGCTACGGCGGCAACGACACCCTCAACGGCGGGGCCGGCGACGACATCCTGGTCGGCGGCGCCGGGCGCGACACCCTCACCGGTGGCGCCGGGGCGGACGTGTTCCGCTTCGACGCGCTGTCCGACAGCCAGCGCAACTACACCACCGGCGACAACCAGGCCGACCGCATTCTCGACTTCGACCCGACCCTGGACAGGATCGACGTATCGGCGCTGGGCTTCACCGGGCTGGGCAACGGCCGCAACGGCACCCTCGCCGTGGTGCTCAACAGCGCCGGCGACCGCACCGATCTGAAGAGTTACGACACCGACGCCAACGGCTACAGCTTCGAGCTTTCCCTCGCGGGCAACTACCAGGGGCAGCTCAGCGCCGAGCAGTTCGTTTTCGCGACGTCTCAGGGGGGACAGATGACGATTATCGAAGGCACCGACGGCAACGATACCTTGCAGGGCACCGAGGCCAACGAGCGGCTCCTCGGCCTGGACGGCCGGGACAACCTGAACGGCGGCGCCGGCAACGACATCCTCGACGGCGGAGCGGGGCGCGACACCCTGACCGGCGGCACGGGCGCCGACACCTTTCTGTTCTCCACGCGTACCGACAGCTACCGCACCGACAGCGCCAGCTTCAACGACCTGATCACCGACTTCGATCCCACCCAGGACCGCATCGACCTGTCCGGCCTGGGCTTCAGCGGTTTCGGCAACGGCTACGACGGCACCCTGCTGCTGCAGGTCAACGCCGCGGGCACCCGCACCTACCTGAAGAGTTTCGAGGCCGATGCCAACGGCCAGCGCTTCGAGATCGCCCTGGACGGCGACTTCAGCGGCCAACTGGACAGCGGCAACGTGATCTTCGAGCCCGCCGTGTTCAATGCCAAGGACTTCGGCGCGCTGGGCGACGGCGCCAGCGACGACCGGCCGGCCATCCAGGCGGCGATCGACGCCGCCTACGCGGCCGGTGGCGGCACCGTCTACCTGCCGGCCGGCGAGTACCGGGTCAGCCCCACCGGGGAGCCGGGCGACGGCTGCCTGATGCTCAAGGACGGCGTCTACCTGGCCGGCGACGGCATAGGCGAAACGGTCATCAAGCTGATCGACGGCTCCGACCAGAAGATCACCGGCATGGTCCGCTCGGCCTATGGCGAAGAGACCAGCAACTTCGGCATGCGCGACCTGACCCTCGACGGCAACCGCGACAACACCAGCGGCAAGGTCGACGGCTGGTTCAACGGCTACATCCCCGGCCAGGACGGCGCCGACCGCAACGTGACCATCGAGCGGGTGGAAATCCGCGAGATGTCCGGCTACGGCTTCGATCCGCACGAGCAGACCATCAACCTGACGATCCGCGACAGCGTGGCCCACGACAACGGCCTCGACGGCTTCGTCGCCGACTATCTGGTCGACAGCGTGTTCGAGAACAACGTCGCCTACAACAACGACCGCCACGGCTTCAACGTGGTCACCAGCACCTACGATTTCGTCATGACCAACAACGTCGCCTACGGCAACGGCGGCGCCGGCCTGACGATCCAGCGGGGCTCGGAGGACCTGGCCCAGCCGACCGATATCCTGATCGACGGCGGCGCCTACTACGACAACGCCCTGGAAGGCGTGCTGTTCAAGATGACCAACAACGTCACCCTGCAGAACGCCGAGATCTACGGCAACGGCTCCTCCGGCGTGCGCCTGTACGGCACGGAGGACGTGCAGATCCTCGACAACCAGATTCACGACAATTCGCAGAACGGCACCTATCCGGAAGTCCTGCTGCAGGCCTTCGACGACAGCCAGGTCACCGGTGAGCTGTACGAGACCCTGAACACCCGGATCGAAGGCAATCTCATCGACGCTTCGGACAACGCCAACTATGCGGTGCGCGAGCGCGACGACGGCAGCGACTACACCACGCTCGTGGACAACGACATCAGCGGCGGCCAGGTCGCCTCGGTGCAGCTTTCCGGCGCCCATTCGAGTCTTTCCGGCGGCACCGTCGAAGTGCCGCAGGGAACCGACGGCAACGACGTGCTGGTCGGCAGCGATGCCAACGACCAGCTCTACGGCGGAGCCGGCGACGACCGCCTGGACGGCGGCGCCGGTGACGACCAGCTCGACGGCGGAGCGGGGCGCGACGACCTGACCGGCGGCACGGGTGCCGACACCTTCGTGTTCGCCGCGCGTACCGATAGCTACCGCACCGACGCGGGGGTGTTCAACGACCTGATCCTCGACTTCGACGCCAGCGAGGACCGCATCGACCTGTCCGCCCTGGGCTTCAGCGGCTTCGGCGACGGCTACAACGGCACCCTGCTGGTGCAGCTCAGCAGCGCCGGAACCCGTACCTACCTCAAGAGCTACGAGGAGGACCTCGAGGGCCGGCGCTTCGAGGTCGCCCTGGACGGCGACCACACGGGCGATCTTTCCGCCGCCAATGTGGTTTTCGCCGACGACGGCTCGGCCGCCGTGGCGAGCAGCGATCCCACCGCCACACAGTTGGAGGTGGTCGGCAGCAGCGGCACCCAGACCGATCAACTCGCCTGATCCGACCCCGCCCATACCCGCCCGACCATTCCGGCCGGGCGAACCAATGGCCTTCGGGCCAGTCTCAGGCACAGCAGCGCGCGAGCCGCTTCGCTTTGTCCGCCCCCCGCTTTTCTCGCTGAACGCGACGATCGCCGGGCGCCGGGGAAGGGTTCGCCGCATGCCGAGCCGGGGACGGGAAAAGCCTGTTCGACCAGTCGACTCTTCCTCCCTTCACTTTCCAGGCGGCCTGCGGGCTGCGCAGTAACGGAACAGGAAGCAGCATGGATTACAACGTCAAAGATTTCGGGGCGCTGGGCGACGGCGTCAGCGACGATACGGCCGCCATCCAGGCGGCGATCGATGCCGCCTACGCGGCCGGCGGCGGCACCGTCTACCTGCCGGCCGGCGAATACCGGGTCAGCGGCGGCGAGGAGCCTTCCGATGGTTGCCTGACCATCAAGAGTAATGTCCATATCGTCGGCGCGGGGATGGGCGAGACGGTGATCAAACTGGTCGACGGCTGGGACCAGGACGTCACCGGCATCGTCCGCTCGGCCTACGGCGAGGAGACCAGCAACTTCGGCATGAGCGACCTGACCCTCGACGGCAACCGCGACAACACCAGCGGCAAGGTCGACGGCTGGTTCAACGGCTACATTCCCGGCGAGGACGGCGCCGACCGCGACGTGACCCTGGAGCGGGTGGAAATCCGCGAAATGTCCGGTTACGGTTTCGACCCGCACGAGCAGACCGTCAACCTGACGATCCGCGACAGCGTGGCCCACGATAACGGCCTCGACGGCTTCGTCGCCGATTTCCAGATCGGCGGGGTGTTCGAGAACAACGTCTCGTACAACAACGACCGCCACGGCTTCAACGTGGTCACCAGCACCAACGACTTCGTCCTGAGCAACAACGTCGCCTACGGCAACGGCGGCGCCGGGCTGGTGGTGCAGCGCGGCTCGTCCGACGTGGCGCACCCCTACGACATCCTGATCGACGGCGGCGCCTACTACGACAACGGCCTGGAAGGCGTGCAGATCAAGATGGCCCACGACGTCACCCTGCAGAACGCCGAGATCTACGGCAACGGCCTATACGGGGTGCGCGTCTACGGCGCCGAGGATGTGCAGATCCTCGACAACTACATCCACGACAATTCGCAGAACGGTTCCTACGCGGAAATCCTCCTGCAGTCCTACGACGATACCGCCGGGGTGTCCGGCAATTTCTACACCACCACCGGCACCTGGATCGAAGGCAACACCATCGTCGGCTCGGCCAACTCCACCTATGGCATCCAGGAGCGCGACGACGGCACCGACTACAGCAGCCTCTACGCCAACAGCGTCAGCAATGTGCAGAACGGCTCGGTGCGCCTCTACGGCGCCAACTCCGTCGTCTCCGACCTGCCCGGCACCGGCCAGCAGGCGACCCTCGAAGGCACGGCCGGCAACGACACGCTTGGCGGCAGCGACGCCCACGAGACGCTGCTCGGGCTGGACGGCAACGACCGCCTGAACGGCGGCGCCGGCAACGACATCCTCGACGGCGGCGCCGGGCGCGACAACCTGACCGGCGGCGCGGGCGCCGACCTGTTCCGCGTCTCCGCGCGCACCGACAGCTACCGCACCGACAGCGCCAGCTTCAACGACCTGATCACCGACTTCGACGCCAGCCAGGACCGCATCGACCTGTCCGCGCTGGGCTTCACCGGGCTGGGCGACGGCTATGACGGCACCCTGCTGCTGCAGGTCAGTGCCGACGGCAGCCGCACCTATCTGAAGAGCCTGGAGGCGGACGCCGAGGGGCGGCGTTTCGAGATCGCCCTGGACGGTAACTTCGCCGGCCTGCTCGGCGCCGGCAACCTGCTCTTCGAACGCACCGCCATCGAGGGGGATGCCGGCGACAACGCCCTGCTCGGTACCTCGGCCGCCGAGACATTGCTCGGCCATGCCGGCAACGACACGCTCGACGGCGGGGCCGGCGACGACATCCTGGTCGGCGGCGCCGGGCGCGACAGCCTCACCGGCGGCGCCGGAGCCGACGTGTTCCGCTTCGACGCGCTGTCCGACAGCCAGCGCAACTACGACATCGGCGACAACCAGGGCGACCGCATCGCCGACTTCGCGGTGGGCGAAGACAAGCTCGACGTATCGGCGCTGGGCTTCACCGGGCTGGGCGACGGCTACAACGGCACCCTCGCCCTGGTACTCAACAGCGCCGGCGACCGCACCTACGTGAAAAGCTACGAGAACGGCGCCGACGGCTACCGCTTCGAGTTTTCCCTCGACGGCAACTATCTGGAGCTGCTCGGCAACGAGGATTTCATCTTCGCCACGCCCAGCGGCCAGCAACTCCTCGAAGGCAGCGCCGGCAACGACAGCCTGCAGGGCACGGCCGCCGACGAGGTGATCCACGGCGGCGGCGGGCGCGACACGCTGGCCGGCGGGGCCGGGGCCGACGTGTTCCGCTTCAGCGAACTGACCGACAGCTACCGAACCGACAGTGCCAGCTATGCCGATCTGATCACTGACTTCGATGCCAGCGAGGATCGTATCGACCTGTCCGGCCTCGGCTTCAGCGGTCTGGGCAACGGCTACGGCGGTACCCTGGCGCTGCAGGTGAACAGCGCCGGCACCCGCACCTACCTGAAGAGCTTCGAGACGAACGCCGCCGGCGAGCGTTTCGAGATCGCCCTGGACGGCGACCTGTCCGCGCTCGGCGGGGCCAACCTGATCCTCGACGAGCGCGTCGTGCTGGCGGGCGGCGACGGCGACGACACGCTTTCCGGCAGCAGCGCGGCCGAGGAACTGCTCGGCGGGGCCGGCAACGACAGCCTGGACGGCGGCGCCGGCAACGACATCCTCGACGGCGGGGCGGGGCGCGACACCCTGAGCGGCGGCAGCGGCAGCGACATCTTCCGCTTCGGCGGCGCGCTCGACAGCTTCCGCAACTACGCCAGCGGGACGAACGGCACCGACAGCATCGTCGACTTCACCCACGGCACCGACCTGATCGACCTCTCCGCGCTCGGCTATACCGGGCTGGGCGACGGCTACAACGGTACCCTGGCGATAGTGCTGAACGACGCCGGCACCAAGACCTACCTGAAAAACCGTGAGAGCGACGCCGAGGGCAACCAGTTCGAGATCGCCCTGGAGGGCAACCACGCCGACCAGCTCGATGCGAGCGACTTCATCTTCGCCACGGCGGCCGCGACCACCGCGATCGAGGTGGTCGGCGGCAGCGGCACCCAGACCGATCAGCTCGCCTGATCCGACCCCGCCCGCACCCGCCCGGCCATTCCGGCCGGGCGAACCAATGGCCTTTTGATCAGTCTCAGGCACAGCAACGTGTGCGCCGCTTCGCTTGTTCGCCCTCCCGGCCTTGTTTCTCGCTGAAAGCGACGATCGCCGGGGGCGTGCCGGGCGCGAGGAAAAGGTTCGCCGTGTGCAAAGCCGGGGACGGGAAAAGCCTGTTCAAGTAGTCGACTCTTCCTTCTCCTTTTTCCTAGACAGCCTTTTGGCTGAGCATTAACGGAACAGGAAGCAGCATGGACTTCAACGTCAAAGATTTCGGGGCACTGGGCGATGGCGCCAGCGATGACACGGCGGCCATCCAGGCGGCGATCGACGCCGCCCACGCGGCGGGCGGCGGCACCGTCTACCTGCCGGCCGGCGAGTATCGGGTCAGCGGCGGCGAGGAGCCTTCCGACGGCGCGCTGACCATCAAGAGCAACGTCTATATCGTCGGCGCCGGGATGGGCGAGACGGTGATCAAGATGGTCGACGGCTGGACGCAGAACGTCACCGGCATGGTGCGCTCGGCCTATGGCGAGGAGACCAGCAACTTCGGCATGAGCGACCTGACCCTCGACGGCAACCGCGACAACCTGTCCGCCAAGGTCGACGGCTGGTTCAACGGCTACATTCCCGGCCAGGACGGTGCCGATCGCGACGTGACCCTGGAGCGGGTGGAAATCCGCGAAATGTCCGGTTACGGTTTCGATCCGCACGAGCAGACCATCAACCTGACGATCCGCGACAGCGTGGCCCACGACAACGGCCTCGACGGCTTCGTCGCCGACTACCAGATCGGCGGGGTGTTCGAGAACAACGTCTCGTACAACAACGACCGCCACGGCTTCAACATCGTCACCAGCACCAACGACTTCGTCCTGAGCAACAACGTCGCCTACGGCAACGGCGGCGCCGGCCTGGTGGTGCAGCGCGGCTCGTACGACCTGCCCCATCCCTACGACATCCTGATCGACGGCGGCGCCTACTACGACAACGCCTTGGAAGGCGTGCAGCTCAAGATGACCCACGACGTCACCCTGCAGAACGCCGAGATCTATGGCAACGGCCTGTACGGAGTGCGCGTCTACGGCGCCCAGGACGTGCAGCTCCTCAATAACCAGATCCACGACAATTCGCAGAACGGCGCCTATGCCGAAGTCCTGCTGCAGTCCTACGACGACACCGCCGGGGTGTCCGGCAACTTTTACGTCACCACCGGCACCTGGCTCGAAGGCAACGTCATCAGCGGCTCGGCCAATTCCACCTTCGGCATCCAGGAGCGCGCCGACGGCACCGACTACAGCAGCCTTTACGCCAATACCATCGACGGCGTGCAGAACGGGACGGTACGGCTGTATGGCGCCAACTCCACGGTTTCCGAGCAGCCCAGCAGCAGCCAGCAGGAAACCCTCGAAGGCACCGCGGGCAACGACGTGCTCAGCGGAACGGGCGCCCACGAACTGATTCTCGGCCTGGCCGGCAACGATCGCCTGGACGGTGGCGCCGGCGACGACACCCTCGACGGCGGCGCGGGGCGCGATACCCTGACCGGCGGCGCGGGCGCCGATACCTTCCGCTTCTCTGCCCGCGAGGACAGTCACCGCACCGACAGCGCCAGCTTCACCGACCTGATCACCGACTTCGACGCCAGCCAGGACCGCATCGACCTCTCCGCACTGGGCTTCACCGGTCTGGGCAACGGTTATGACGGCACCCTGGCGGTGACCACCGGTTCCGGCGGCACCCGCACCTACCTGAAGAGCTACGAGGTGGACGCCCAGGGCCGGCGTTTCGAAATCGCCCTGGACGGCAACTTCGTCGGCCAGTTCAACGATGGCAACCTATTGTTCGACGCCGCTCCGGTCACCGGTACCGAGGGCAACGACAACCTGTCCGGCACCGATGCCGGGGAAACCCTCCTGGGCTACGGCGGCAACGACACCCTCAACGGCGGGGCCGGCAACGACATCCTGGTCGGCGGCGCCGGGCGCGACACCCTGACCGGCGGCGCCGGGGCGGACGTGTTCCGCTTCGAGGCGCTGTCCGACAGCCAGCGCAACTACACCGCCGGCGACAACCAGGGCGATTACATCATCGACTTCGCCGTGGGCGAAGACAGGATCGACGTATCGGCGCTGGGTTACACCGGGCTGGGCAACGGCCGCAACGGCACCCTCGCCGTGGTGCTCAACAGCGCCGGCGACCGCACCTACGTGAAGAGCTACGACACTGACGCCAACGGCTATAACTTCGAGCTTTCCCTCGCGGGCAACTACCAGGGGCTGCTCGGCGCCGAACAGTTCGTCTTCGCCACGCCCCCGGAACAGGCGACCATCGAGGGAACCGACGGCAACGACACCTTGCAAGGGACTGGGGCCGACGAACTGCTCCTCGGTCTGGGCGGCCGGGACAGCCTGAACGGCGGCGCCGGCGACGATGTCCTGGATGGCGGGGCGGAGCGCGACACCCTGACCGGCGGCACGGGGGCCGACACCTTCCTGTTCTCCGCGCGTACCGACAGCTACCGCACCGACAGCGCCAGCTTCACCGACCTGATCACCGACTTCGATCCCGCCCAGGATCGCATCGACCTGTCCGGCCTGGGCTTCAGCGGTTTCGGCAACGGCTACGACGGCACCCTGCTGCTGCAGGTCAACGCCGCGGGCACCCGCACCTACCTGAAGAGCCTCGAGGCCGATGCCGACGGCCAGCGCTTCGAGATCGCCCTGGACGGCGACTTCAGCGGCCAGTTGGACAGCGGCAACGTGATCTTCGAGGCCGGCGTGTTCAATGCCAAGGACTTCGGCGCGCTGGGCGACGGCGCCAGCGACGACCGGCCGGCCATCCAGGCGGCGATCGACGCCGCCTACGCGGCCGGCGGCGGCACCGTCTACCTGCCGGCCGGCGAGTACCGGGTCAGTCCCACCGGGGACCCGGGCGACGGCTGCCTGATGCTCAAGGACGGCGTCTACCTGGTCGGCGCCGGCATGGGCGAAACGGTGATCAAGCTGATCGACGGCTCCGACCAGAAGATCACCGGCATGGTGCGCTCGGCCTATGGCGAAGAGACCAGCAACTTCGGCATGAGCGACCTGACCCTCGACGGCAACCGCGACAACACCAGCGGCAAGGTCGACGGCTGGTTCAACGGCTACATCCCCGGCCAGGACGGCGCCGACCGCAACGTGACCATCGAGCGGGTAGAAATCCGCGAAATGTCCGGCTACGGCTTCGATCCGCACGAACAGACCATCAATCTGACGATCCGCGACAGCGTGGCCCACGACAACGGCCTCGACGGCTTCGTCGCCGACTACCTGGTCGACAGCGTGTTCGAGAACAACGTCGCCTACAACAACGACCGCCACGGCTTCAACGTGGTCACCAGCACCTACGACTTCACCCTGAGCAACAACGTCGCCTACGGCAACGGCGGCGCCGGCCTGGTGATCCAGCGGGGAGCGGAGGACCTGGCCCAGCCGACCGATATCCTGATCGACGGCGGCGCCTACTACGACAACGCCCTGGAAGGCGTGCTGCTGAAGATGACCAACAACATCACCCTGCAGAACGCCGAGATCTACGGCAACGGTTACTCCGGCGTGCGCCTGTACGGCACGGAGGACGTGCAGATCCTCAACAACCAGATCCACGACAACGCGCAGAACGTCGCCTATGCCGAAGTCCTGCTGCAGTCCTTCAACGACGTCGGGGTGTCCGGCAACTTCTACGCCACCACCGGCACCTGGATCGAAGGCAACGTCATCAGCGGCTCGGCCAACTCCACCTATGGCATCGAGGAGCGCAACGACGGCACCGATTACAGCAGCCTCTACGCCAACACCATCGACGGTGTGCAGACCGGGGCGGTACGGCTGAATGGCGCCCATTCGATCGTCTCCGACCAGCCCGGCACCGGCCAGCAGGCGACCCTCGAAGGCACGACCGGCAATGATACGCTCGGCGGCAGCGACGCCCACGAGACGCTGCTCGGTCTGGACGGCGACGATCGCCTGGACGGCGGCGCCGGCAACGACATCCTCGACGGCGGCGTCGGGCGCGACACGCTGACCGGCGGCGCGGGCGCCGACACCTTCCGCTTCTCCGCCCGCGAGGACAGCTACCGCACCGCCAGCACCAGCTTCACCGACCTGATCACCGACTTCGATCCCGCCCAGGACCGCATCGACCTGTCCGCGCTGGGCTTCACCGGCCTGGGCGACGGCTATGACGGCACCCTGCTGGTGACCACCGGTTCCGGCGGTAGCCGCACCTACCTGAAGAGCCTGGAGGCGGACGCCGAGGGGCGGCGCTTCGAGATCGCCCTGGACGGCGACTTCGTCGGCCTGCTCGATGCCAGCAACCTGATTTTCGAGCGTCCCGCCATCGAGGGGGATGCCGGCAACAACGCCCTGCTCGGCACCTCGGTCGCCGAGACATTGCTCGGCCATGCCGGCAACGACACGCTCGACGGCGCCGGCGGCGACGACATCCTGGTCGGCGGCGCGGGGAGCGACAGCCTCACCGGCGGCGCCGGAGCCGACGTGTTCCGCTTCGACGCGCTGTCCGACAGCCAGCGCAACTACGACACCGGCGACAACCAGGGCGATCGCATCACCGACTTCGCGGTGGGCGAAGACAAGCTCGACGTGTCGGCGCTGGGCTTCACCGGGCTGGGCGACGGCTACAACGGCACTCTCGTCCTGGTGCTCAACAGCGCCGGCGACCGCACCTACGTGAAGAGCTACGAGAACGGCGCCGACGGCTATCGCTTCGAGTTTTCCCTCGACGGCAACTACCAGGGACTGCTCGGCAACGAGGATTTCATCTTCGCCACGCCCAGCGGCCAGCAGCTCCTCGAAGGCACCGCCGGCAACGACAGCCTGCAGGGCACGGCCGCCGACGAGGTGATCCACGGCGGCAGCGGGCGCGACACGCTGGCCGGCGGGGCCGGGGCCGACGTGTTCCGCTTCAGCGAACTGACCGACAGCTACCGGACCGACAGTGCCAGCTATGCCGATCTGATCACCGACTTCGATGCCAGCGAGGATCGCATCGACCTGTCCGGGCTCGGCTTCAGCGGTCTGGGCAACGGCTACGGCGGCACCCTGGCGCTGCAGGTGAACAGCGCCGGCACCCGCACCTACCTGAAGAGCTACGAGGCGAACGCCGCCGGCGAGCGCTTCGAGCTTTCCCTGGACGGCGACCTGTCCGGGCTCGACGAGTCCTACCTCGTTTTCGACGAGCGCGTCGTGCTGGCGGGCGGCGATGGCAACGACACGCTTTCCGGCGGCAGCGCGGCCGAGGAACTGCTCGGCGGTGCCGGCAACGACAGCCTGAGCGGCGGTGCCGGCAACGATATCCTCGACGGCGGCGCCGGGCGCGACACCCTGAGCGGCGGCAGCGGCAGCGACATCTTCCGCTTCGGCGACGCGCTCGACAGCTTCCGCAACTACAACAGCGGGGCGAACGTCACCGACAGCATCGCCGACTTCACCCACGGCGCCGATCTGATCGACCTCTCCGCGCTCGGCTACACCGGGCTGGGCGACGGCTACAACGGCACCCTGGCGATAGTGCTGAACGACGCCGGCACCAAGACCTACCTCAAGGACCGTGGCGGCGACGCCGAAGGCAACCGTTTCGAGATCTCCCTGGAGGGCAACCACGCCGACCAGCTCGATGCGAGCGACTTCATCTTCGCCACGGCGGCCGCGGCCACCGGAATCGAGGTGGTCGGCAGCACGCCGGCCGAGGAGCAGCCGGTCGTCTGACGCGGGACGCCGCGGCGAGGCATGCCGCGGCACCCCGCAGGTGGGCGATGCCAGTCGCCCACCGCGCGCCTTTCTTTTCTTCCGGGTTCGCCCGTCACGGCTCGCGTCGGAAATGGGGCCATGCGGCGTTGCAGCCTTTGGCAAGGGAATGACCATTGCCTGTAGGCTGCGCCTTGCCGAACGCGGCCCGGCCTGGCCCCATTTCCGGCGGCAACGCAACCGGGGAAACAATTGATGACATGCCCTAATATTTCCCGGCCCGCCGCCCGGGCGGCCGCCCGTTTCTTCCTGTAGACCGTCGAGCCAAGGTAGCGATGGATATCGATCTTGCCCGCACCTTCCTGGAAATCGTGCGCGGCGGCAGCCTCGCCGCTGCCGCCGAGCGCCTGCACGTCACCCAGACGGCGGTCAGCGCGCGCCTGCACAGCCTGGAAAGCCAGCTCGGCTGCCGGCTGCTCGTGCGCAATCGCGCCGGCACGCGGCTGACCGCCGACGGCGAGCGGTTCGTCGGCTACGCCAATCGACTGGTACAGACCTGGGAAGCGGCGCGCCGCGACCTGCCGCTGCCGGATGGCTATGACAAGCTGCTGACCCTGGGGGCGGACGTCAGCCTGTCCAGCCCGCTGCTGCTGGCCTGGGTGCAGCGCCTGCGCCAGGCGATTCCCTCCCATGCGGTGCGCAGCGAGGTGGCTGCGGGCGACCTGTTGCACAAGCGCCTCGACCTCGGCGTGCTCGACGCCGCCCTGGTCTACCAGCCGGAATACTGGCCGGGGCTGCAGGTGGAGCAACTGCTCGAAGAGAAACTGATCCAGGTCGCCCTGCAGGCCAATCCCGAGCCCTATATCTACGTCGACTGGGGCGAGGCGTTCCGCCGCCAGCACGATGCGGCGCTGCCGGAGCTGGCCAGGGCCGCGCTGTATTTCAGTCTCGGTCCGCTGGCCCTGCAGTACCTGCTGCAGGAGGGCGGTCGCGGTTATTTCCGTACCCGGGTGGTGCAGCGCTATCTCGACGAAGGCGTGCTGCGGCGCGTGGAGAAAGCGCCGGAGTTCACCTACCCGGTCTATCTCGTCTACTCGCGGGCCAAGGATTCGCCCGTCTTGCAGCGGGCCCTGGAGTTGCTGCGCGGGCTGGCCGTCGAGCGGACCGACTGGTCGCGTTATCGCTGAGAGGCAGGACAATCCCTTCTCTGGAAAATGTACCATCCAGTTAGTTTCGTTCGGTTATCGACCGGAACTCCGGCCGGTCGATTGACGCTTTTTTGAGCACTGGCCAAGATGATCACCAGGTTGCAGGCGCATTCGCCGGGCAACCGGAGCCCGTTATAACAACTTCAAGATCGGTAGACGCTCATGTACATATTCCACTTCCGCCAAGCCTGCGCTTCTCCTGCCCGAACCCTTGCGGGTGTGTCGTTCCCGTGGCGTTCGCACCCGGACTTCGCCCCTTCGCGCCATTCCGCGGCCTAGACCGCATCCGACGGCTCTTCGCCGAGTCCGCCGCGCCGACGCGCCATTAATCGCCCCCAGTGATCCGCAGCATTCCCGCCCAGCGGCGGGAGGACCCCGCACGCCCGGAAAGGGACTGCCCGTACCCTCGGCGTCGGTCACCGGGAGCACCAAGAGAGGCTCGACCGGGCCAGCGTATCCCCGGTCCCCGAACGGATGGCTACCACCATGTTCACTTCGCAAGGTACTTCCATGGCTATACCCGCAGCCGCCGATTCCCCCATATCGGCCCATGAGTCGGTCGGCAGCAAGATCCGCGCCGCCCTGGCCGTCGGCAAGGTGCGCTGGGGCATGCTCGCCCTGGTGTTCTGCGCCACCACCCTCAACTACATCGACCGTGCCGCGCTGGGCGTGATGCAGCCGATCCTGGCCAGGGAGATGAGTTGGTCCACCATGGACTACGCCAACATCAACTTCTGGTTCCAGGTCGGTTACGCCGTCGGCTTCCTGCTGCAGGGCCGCTTCATCGACAAGGTCGGCGTCAAGCGCGCGTTCTTCCTCGCCGTGCTGTTCTGGAGCCTGGCCACCGGCGCCCACGGTCTGGCGACCTCGGCGGCCGGCTTCATGATCTGCCGCTTCATCCTCGGCCTGACCGAGGCGGCCAACTATCCGGCCTGCGTGAAGACCACCCGCCTGTGGTTCCCGGCCGGCGAGCGCGCCCTGGCGACCGGCATCTTCAACGCCGGCACCAACGTCGGCGCCATGGTCACCCCGGCGCTGTTGCCGCTGATCCTCAGCCTCTGGGGCTGGCAGGCCGCGTTCATCGGCATGGCGCTGCTGGGCCTCGTCTGGCTGGTGTTCTGGGCCATCAACTACTACAACCCCGAGGAGCACCCGCGGGTCAGGCAGAGCGAACTGGAGTACATCAGCAGGGAAGCCGAGCCCGAGCCGGTCAAGGTGCCGTTCTCGCGCATCCTGCGCATGCGCGGCACCTGGGCCTTCGCCGTGGCTTACTCGATCACCGCGCCGGTGTTCTGGTTCTACCTGTACTGGCTGCCGCCGTTCCTCAACCAGCAGTACAGCCTGGGCATCAGCGTGACCCAGATGGGCATCCCGCTCATGCTGATCTGGCTGACCGCCGACTTCGGCAGCATCGGCGGCGGCATTCTCTCGTCCTTCCTGATCGGGCGCGGGGTCAGGCCGATCCGCGCGCGCCTGGTGTCGATGCTGATCTTCGCCACCTGCATCTGCTCGGTGATCTTCGCCGCCAACGCCAGCAACCTGTGGGTCGCGGTGCTGGCGATCTCCCTGGCCGTCGGCGCGCACCAGGCCTGGACCGCCAACATCTGGAGCCTGGTGATGGACTACACGCCCAAGCACCTGATGAGTACCGTGTTCGGCTTCGGCGGCATGTGCGCGGCGATCGGCGGCATGTTCATGACGCAGATCGTCGGTTACGTGCTGACCGTCACCGGCAACAACTATGCCGTGCTGTTCGTCATCATCCCGAGCATGTACTTCCTGGCGCTGACCTGGCTGTACTTCATGGCGCCGCGGCGGATCGAAAGCTGAGGGGCATCCGCCATGCGAACCGAGGGGGCCGGACGGCCCCCTCGGTCTTCGCGGCGCCGCCGGCGCGGTTCAGGAACGGCGCTTTTCCGGACCGCCGCGCAGGTAGGCCAGCCAGTACATGCCGGCGACCAGCAGGGTGCCGCCGACCAGGTTGCCGGCGGTCACCGCGAGCAGGTTGCCGGCCACGCCGGAGAGCGACAGCGCATCGTCCAGCATCAGCCCGAAGGGCAGGAAGAACCAGTTGGCGATCGAGTGCTCGAAGCCGAGGGCGACGAAGGCGGCGATCGGGAAGAGGATGGCGAGGATCTTGTCGGTCACGCTGCGCCCGGCCATCGCCAGCCAGCTCGCCAGGCACACCAGGGCGTTGCACAGAATGCCGCGGGCGAAGGCCTCGCCCAGGCTCAGTCCGGCCTTGCCATGGGCGATCTTGCGCGCCGTTTCGCCCACCGCGCCGTCGTCCAGGCCGGCGCTGCCCGCCCAGACCACCAGCAGCACCGTGCCGAGGCAGCCGACCACGTTGCCCAGGTAGACCAGCAGCCAGTTGCGCAGCACCTCGCGGTAGCCGATCAGCCGGCTGGCCCAGGCCATCGCCAGCAGGTTGTTGCCGGTGAACAGCTCGGCGCCGCCGATCACCACCAGCACCAGTCCCAGGCAGAAGCTCAGGCCGCCGAGCAGCCGGGTCGGGCCGAAGCCCAGCTCGCTGCCGGTGAGCACCACGGTATAGAGGAAGGCGGCCAGGGAGATGAAGGCGCCGGCGAGCACGGCGAGCACCAGCAGGGTGAGGGTGTCGACGCGGGCCTTGGCGACTCCCATGTCTTCGATCCGCCGGGCGATCTGCGCCGGCTGGCAACTGTCGCCGAGAAAGGGTTGTTGAGTCATGGAAAGAGTCCGCTGCGCCGACCGGGCGTCGGCAGAGGGGGCACTCTAGAGGGGAGGGCTCGGCGCTGTCCACCGCGCCCCGGCGGCGCTCCCGGCGCGGCGACGCGCGGCGCCCGTCAGGCCGGCAACTGTTTTAGCCAGAGCCGGTACAGCGCGGCGATCAGGTCGGTCTGGGTGACCAGGCCGACCAGACGCGCATCGTCGTCCACCACCGGCAGGCAATGCAGGCCCTGCTCGGAGAGCGGCAGGACCAGCTCGGCCAAGTGGGTGTCCCGGTGCGCCACGACCGTCGGCGCGCCCATCGCCGAGCCGATGCCGGACCGGGCGGGGCGCCCGAAGGCCGGCCAGGCGAAGCCGGGACGGGAGCGTTCGAGCAGGTCGCCGCGCTCGACGATGCCGAGCAGGCGACGGGAGGCGCCGTCGATCACCGGCAACTGCTGCAGGCGGTGGTCGCGCAGGAGCTTCCAGGCGTCTTCGAAGGAGGTCTCCGGGGTGGCCCAGCGCAGGTCGCGGGACATGATGTCGGCCGCGACGACCTGGCCCAGGCTGTGGCGGAAGCCGTTCCGCTCCAGCAGGCGGACCAGCCGCTCCAGATCCTCGCGGGTGATGTCGAGGTATTCGCCGAAGTCTTCCAAAGCCGCGTCGAGGGCCGCGCGGCGCGGTTCGAGGCGCTCCGTGGGCAGCGGATCGCGGGTCTGGTGGGGATTTTCCCGGGGCGGCTCGTCGCGCGGCGGGCGGGTCAGGCGGTTGAAGCCGCGCGCCAGGCCGAGCAGCATCAGCGAGTTGAAAGCGACCGGCAGCAGCACGGCCGGGCCCTGGGGCGCCAGCTCCGGCCAGTTGAAGATGACCGCCAGGGCCAGCGCGCAGCTCGGCGGATGCAGGCAGCGCAGGCCGAACATGCCGGTCAGCGCCAGGGCGGCGCCGAGCCCGGCGGCCGGGACCGGGGCCAATCCGCTCGAGCCCAGCAGGATGCCGATCGACGCGCTCAGCAGGTTGCCGGCGAGTATCGGCCAGGGACGGGCGAAGGGGCTGGAAGAAGCGGCGAGCAGCAGCACCGAACTGGCGGCGATCGGCGGCGCCAGGTGCAGCACGAGGTCGGCGTCGAACAGCCAGAGATCGCCGGCGAGGGTCGCTGCCACGACCAGGCAGATGCCGGCCGCGCTGCGCAGCCATTCCCGGGGAGCGGCGAGCGGCAGCGCGGGGAGCAGGGTTTTCAGCCGGGAGAAGGTCTTGTCGGGCATGCGGCGGCGCGTTCGGGGTTGGGGGACGGTATCGCTGGTGGCGGACCGGGGCGTGCCAACGATCGTTTACAACGAGGGGGAATATCGATGACACGCCCTGGCGACGCAACCGCATAAATTTGCTGGTTCGCGGCAATTTCCTTGCTGCAAGACCGGCGATTCCCTTCGCCGTGGCAAGGTCCGGGCCGCTTTTCCGGTGCGGCCCGGTCGGAGGGGGTTACGCTTCCAGCGCCTGTGCCGGGCCGAAGAACTCGTAGTGGCACTGTTCCTGCGGCACGCCGAGTTCGCGCAACTGGCGCTTCACCTGGGCCATGAAGGACTTCGGACCGAGGAAATAGGCGTCCAGATCGCGTTCCGCCGGCAGCCAGGCGGCCAGGCGCTGCGCGTCGAGCCGGCCATTGGCGTCGGCGCGGTCCCCGGCGCGCGGCGCGCTGTAGCAGAAGAACGCCTCGAGCTGCGGGTGCCGTCCGGCCAGTGCCTCGACCTGCTGGCGGAAGGCCTGTACGCCCGCATGCCGCGCGCAATGGATGAAGCGGATCGGCCGGCCGCCGGGCAGCGCCGCCTCCAGCATGGCCAGCAGCGGGGTGACGCCGACGCCGGCGCCGATCAGCACCAGCGGCTTGTCCGAATCGTTCAGGACGAACTCGCCGGCCGGCGGGAAGAGTTCCAGGCGGTCACCTTCGCGGACTTGCTCATGCAGGTGGCGGGAGACCCGGCCGGTGGCGTGGCGCTTGACGCTGATGCGGTATTCCTCGCCGTTCGGCGCCGCCGACAGCGAGTAGTTGCGGCGCACTTCCTCGCCGTCGAGCACCAGGCGCAGGCCGATGTACTGGCCGGGCCGGAAGGCCGGCAGCGCGCCGCCGTCTTCCGGACGCAGGTGCAAGGAAACGATTTCCTCGCTTTCCACCACCCGGCGCGCCACGCGGAACGCCCGCGCGCCGCGCCAGCCGCCCGGTACCGCGGCGCCGGCGGCATAGGCGGCTTCCTCGGCGCCGATCAGCAGTTCGGCGAGCATCCCGTAGGCCGCGCCCCAGGCGTCGAGCACCGCGTCGGTGGCGGTTTCCGCGCCGAGCACCTCGCGGATGGCGCGCAGCAGGCAAGCGCCGACGATCGGGTAGTGCTCCGGCAGCACCTGCAGGGACACGTGCTTGTTGACGATCTGCGCCACCAGCGGGCCGAGCGCCTCCAGGCGGTCGATGTGCCGGGCGTACATCAGCACCGCGTTGGCCAGCGCCCGCGGCTGTTCGCCGCTGGCCTGGTGAGCCTGGTTGAACAGTGGGCGTACTTCCGGGTGCTCGGCGAGCATGATCCGGTAGAAGTGGCTGGTCAGCGCCTCGCCACCGGTTTCCAGCAGCGGGACTGTGGCCTTGACGATGGCGCGTTGTTGCTCGGTCAGCATGGGTGACTCCTGTGGCGTGCAATGGGCGCGGCCGTTCGGCCGCGAGGGATGGGTAATCTTGTTCAGGTTTCGTGCCAGGCGCGCAGGTCCCGGAAATCGCCGGCCGGTTGCCCGTTGCAGTCGTTTCGACTACGGTAATCCGTTGTCAATAAGACTGCTCGTTATCCGAATGACTACAGCCCCGCTGCTCGACGCTTTCCTCCCGCTGGTCGCCGACCTGACCCGCGAATTGCCCGAGGCCGAACGCTACCGGCGCCTGCTCGGCGCCCTGCGCCGGCTGCTGCCGGCCGACGCTGCGGCGCTGCTGCGCCTGGACAGCGACACCCTGGTGCCGCTGGCGGTGGACGGGCTGAGCCCGGACACCCTGGGCCGGCGCTTCCGCCTCGACGAGCAGCCGCGCCTGCGGGCGCTGCTGGCGCACCGAGGCGCCACCCGCTTCGCCAGCGACTGCAGCCTGCCGGACCCCTACGACGGCCTGGTGGAGGGGCTGTCCAACCAACTGCAAGTCCACGACTGCCTCGGTTGCCCGCTGTACTTGGACGAGCGCCCCTGGGGCCTGCTGACCCTCGACGCCCTGGACCCAGCGCGCTTCGATGGCGTCGACCTGGCCAGCCTGGAGGCTTTCGCCAGCCTGGCCGCCGCCACCGTGCAGGTCGGCGAGCGGATCAGCGCACTGACCCGCCGCGCCGAGCGCGACGAGCGGCTGATGCAGGCCTACCGCGAGGCCGTCGATCGCCAGGGCAGCCACGAACTGATCGGCCAGAGCCGCGCCCACCGGCGCCTGCTTGAGGAAATCGCGGTGGTCGCCGGCAGCGACCTGAGCGTGCTGGTCAGCGGCGAGACCGGGGTCGGCAAGGAACTGGTGGCGCAGGCCATCCATGCCGCTTCGGCGCGCGCCCACAAGCCGCTGATCAGCCTGAACTGTGCGGCGCTGCCCGATACCCTGGTGGAGAGCGAGCTGTTCGGCCATGTGCGCGGCGCCTTTTCCGGGGCGGTGAGCGAGCGCAGCGGCAAGTTCGAACTGGCCGACGGCGGCACGCTGTTCCTCGACGAGGTCGGCGAACTGCCGCTGGCGGTGCAGGCCAAGCTGCTGCGGGTATTGCAGAGCGGCCAGTTGCAGCGGGTCGGCTCCGACCGCGAGCACCGGGTGGATGTGCGGGTGATCGCCGCCACCAACCGCGACCTGGCCGGCGAAGTCCGTGCCGGACGCTTTCGCGCCGACCTCTACCACCGTCTCAGCGTCTATCCGCTGCCGGTGCCGCCGCTGCGCGAGCGTGGCCGCGACGTACTGCTGCTGGCCGGCTTCTTTCTCGAGGAGAACCGCGCCCGGCTCGGCCTGCGCGGCCTGCGCCTGAGCGCCGAAGCCCAGACGGCGCTGCTCGCCTACGACTGGCCGGGCAACGTGCGCGAACTGGAGCACCTGATCGGCCGCGCCGCTCTGCGCGCCATGGCCGGCGGCGGGCCGCGGCGGATTCTCAGCATAGGCCCGGAACTGCTGGATCTGCCGGGCACGGCGGAAGGCGAAGCGCCTGCGGCCACCACCGCCCAGGCTTCGGCGAGCGGCGATCTGCGTCAGGCGGTGGAGCGCTTCCAGCGCGAACGCATCCTCGCCGCCCTCGAGGCCCATGGCCACAACTGGGCCGCCGCCGCCCGCGCGCTCGGCCTGGACCGCGCCAACCTGCATCGGCTGGCGCGGCGGTTGGGGTTGCGCTGAAAGGGTTGCCGGGTTGAGTGGCTGGCGTTCGATTTCAGCGGCGGTATGCCGTGACAAGTCGGGGGAGCATGGACGCCCCGGTAATCAATCGAAACGACCGATCGGGGCTGCCGAACACCCCGGAAAACAGTGCCCCGAACCCGCGCAGGACAGATCAGGCGTCGGCCTCGACGGGATATACCTGGATCACCCGCTCGAATCCCTCGGCTCGGGTAGGCGGCTCAATGGCCACGTAGACATTTCTCACTGCCTGTTCGGGCACAAGCTCGTCCGCTGCTCTTGCAGCATTTCGAGCCAGGCAGACTTCCAACGGTGTCCTGAACCAGACCGCGATGGTTTTCAATCGTTTCGATTCGGCGGCGGCAAGGATAGGTATACGCTCCCTATATTTGACAAGAAGCGCATCGAAAATAATGACATTTGCACGGTCGCTATCGAGTCGGGCAGCCCATGTACTTTTACCGGAACCTTGTGCGCCGACAAGCACATAAATCTCGGTATCCGAGTCGGCATGAGCCAGTGCTTGATGAAAGGCCCTGTACGAGCATTTCCATGCTTCATTGTTTCGTTCGTATGTGAATAGTCGGCCATTAGCGGTTTCAAGGAAGTTATCGGGATTTATATGCATGGCTGAGAGTCTGGCAGTAGTAACGGTAATTCTAGTGAGTAGGGTGGCTGGCGATTAGCTGCCACGTGTACTGGTAGATAAAAGTATACCGTTATCCAGCCTGCTTGATATGGTTCGGGTGCCTACGATGTTACAAATACCTAACTACTATTCGACACCAAATGGTGTGAACAAACACACCATCTGGTGCATAACGTTCCCTTGCCGAAACCGGCGGATCCCTTGTAGGCTGCGGCCTCCAGCAGGAGGCTGGTGTCCTTCGAGGGAGTTATACACCATGGATGGCAAGCCCAGGTTGTTGGACCGGCTGCGTGAGCAAATCCGTATTCGTCATTATTCGATCCGTACCGAGACAGCTTACGTCGAGTGGGCACGGGATTTTATTCGTTCTTACCGGCTACTTTACCCGGCAGAGATGGGTGCAGCCGAAGTTGAGCGATTCCTGTCGCATCTTGCCATGGACTTGAATGTTTCGGCGTCCACGCAGAGTTAGGCACTGGTTGCCCTGTTGTTTCTCTACAAGTATGTCCTGGCCATCGATCTTCCCTGGCTGAACGATGTGGTTCGTGCCAAGCGGCCCGAACGCTTGCCGGTTGTCCTGCCCCGCGAGGAAACACAGCGGCTGTTGGCCTGCTTCGAGGGCGAACTGTCGCTGGTCTCGGGGTTATTGTATGGCTCGGCTATCGGCGAGGGGCATTCCGCATGGCCGTGCGGTAGCCACAAAAGGCATCGCCGGCAAGCCGGCTCCTGCTGCAGTGGTTGCAGGAGCCGGCTTGCCGGCGAAAGCTGGGGATTTTGGGAGTGGTTCAGGCCTGGGGGACGGCTTTTTCCAACAGTTCCTTCAGGCTGCCGTCGGCTTCCATTTCCAGGATGATGTCGCTGCCGCCGATCAGTTCGCCGTTGACGAACAACTGGGGAAAGGTGGGCCACTGGAAGAGCTTCGGCAGCTTCTCGCGGATGTGCGGGGCGGTCAGCACGTTGACGTAGGCGAAGGGCTTGCCGGCCTTGCTGAGGGCGCCGACGGCGGCGCGGGAAAAGCCGCATTCCGGCGCCGCGGGGGTGCCTTTCATGTAGAGGATCACCGGGTTTTCGGCGATCTGCTTGCGAATGCGTGCTTCGGTATCCTGTACTTGCATGGTTCTCTCCTATCCCAGCAGGGCGGCGGCGTGCCGCGCACGGGCGGCATGCGCCCTGGCCGCCTGTTGCGGCCTGGCCTTCCAGGCGCCGTAGCCACCCTCCAGGCTGTAGCAGTTGATGAAGCCGAATTCGCTGAACAGGCGCGCCATGTCCGGGCTGGTGGTGCCATCTTCGCAACAGAAGAGCAGGTGCACCTGCTTCGGCGTGACCTTCAGCAGGGTGCGCAGGTTCAGGTCGTTGAGATGGATGGCGCGCGGATCGTGCCCCTGACAATAGGCGCGGGCATCACGGGTGTCCAGCAGCATGACGCTGTCCTGGCCGGCCAGCAGGGCCTCTGCCTGCTCGGCGGCGATGCGGGAGAATCGGGTCATATCTCTGCTCCAAAACAATCGTGATGAGACGGGCACTGCTCGCAACTGGGGGAGCGGCAGACGTAGCCGCCATCCTGTTCGCACAGTTGCTTGTAGAAAAACTTCTTCCAGCGCATGTTTTTCACGTTGCGCTCGGCAAGGTGGGGGAAATTGTGCATCAGCAGGACCCTCAGCGTCTCGCGGCTCTCGAGTCCCAGGTCGCGCCACAGGTGATCGCCACCCAGGCAGGCGGCGGCGACGATGCTCGCCATCCAGAGCTCTTCGGGGTCGTCGCCGCGGCGGCCGTCCAGCAACAGGACGCGCAGTTCCTCCCATTCGTCGCGGCGCATTTCCAGTAGGTCTTCGCGCAGCTCGCTGCATTCGTGGGCCAGCGAGCCCAGGCTGGCGCTGGTCTGGCCGGCCAGCTCGGGAAAATGGGTGCGGATCAGTTCGGCATAGCTCCGCTCGTCGAGGCCCAGATGGAACGGCAGGCAGCTCAGACCGTCGCGCTGGGAGCGGACGATGCGCTCCAGCCAGAGGTGGTTGGCTCTGTCATGACGCACGGCTTGGGTGGTATCCCCCCGATGGGCCGCGGCGCTGCCCATCACTGGTTCCCCGCCGCCAGGCAGCCGATCGGGTTCTGCCCGACCGAGCGCTTTTCCAGGTCCTCGCCGGCGTCGGGCAGGTCGTTCTTGGCGGGCAGGTGGGTACACAGCTTGACCAGGTCGAAGCCGGCCATGTACTGCGAGCCGTAGTGGATCAGCGGGCGGCGGATCAGGATCGGGTGAGCCAGCATCAGCTCGAGCGCCTGGCTGGCGCTCAGTTGGGTGGGGTCCAGTTCTCCGTACTTGATCGCCGGTGCCGAGCGGTTGAACCATTCGACCACCGGCCGATCGCCGAAGAAGGGGCGCAGGCGCTCGGGCGTCCAGGGTTCGCTGAGCAGGTTGCGGACCTCCAAGTGCAGACCGGCCGAACGCAACAACTGCTTCTGCAGGCGGTTGGTGGCACAGCCGGGCTTCTCGTAGAAGACGATGCTGGTGCTGGTCATGGCGACTCTCCTTAGCGGGCCTGGATTTCGCGCATGGCCTCGGCCAGACGCTCCGGGGGAATCCCGGTCAGCGAACCAGGCGGGTTTGCCGGCGTGCCGTCGGCGAGCAGGATGGCGCCCTCGACCGGACAGATGCTCGCGCACTGCTTTTCCGCGTAGTCCCCGTCACACTCGGTGCACTTGCTCGCACTGATCTCGAAGTGCGGGCCGGCCAGGGAGATCGCCTCGCTCGGACAGACATCGACACATGCCCAACAATTGACACAGGATTCCACAATTTTCAGCGCCATCACGCACCTCCACGCAATCCTCGAATTGTTTCGCTGCCCGCTCAGGCCTTGGCCTGCAGCAGGGCTCCGTCATTCTCCAGCCGACCCGACTCGATCATTTCCCGGTAGACCGCCATGACCGCTTCCTCGATGGGCTCCATGGCGTGCTCGCCATTGGGCTGGATGCCGGCGGTCTCCAGGTCGCTCCAGGGTTCGAAACCGATCTTCGAGCAGAGCACCGCCTCGCATCCCTTCAGGGCACGGATGCTGCCGGCGAGTGCACTTTCCTTCTCGCCGCAGGTGTCGTTGCCGACGCAGTACTGGTCGACCCGGCGATGGCCGATGAAGCGCACCCCGGACGGCGAGGCTTCGTACACCAGGAACTCGGTGGCGTGCCCGAAGTGCTGGTTGATCAGGCCGCCGCCGCTGGTGGCCACGGCCATCAGCACCGGACGGTAGCGACCGCTCGTGCCGTTCTGGACGGATGCAACGGACAGGCCAGCCAGCCGTTCCTTCTTCGCCGCCTTCTCGTCCAGCTCTTCCTTGATCGCCGCATGGATGGCGGCGCGCTTGACCATCGCCGCCTCGTAATCGATCTCCATCGACTCGATCTTGTCCAGGGTGAACTCGTCGCCGCGGTCCTCGCCGAGCATGCCGACCGCGTCGGCGCGGCACTGGCGGCAGTGGCGCATCATGTTCATGTCGCCGGCGCAGGCGTCCTGCAGGTCCTGCAGTTCTTCCGGCTCGGGGCTGCGCTGGCCCATCACGCCGTAGAAGGTGCCGTGCTCGGGCTCGGCGATCAGCGGCATGACGTTGTGCAGGAAGGCGCCCTTGGCCTTGACGATCTTGCTGACTTCCTTCAGGTGCTCGTCGTTGACGCCGGGGATCATCACCGAATTGACCTTCACCAGGATGCCGCGCGCCACCAGCATCTCCAGACCCTTCTGCTGCTGCTCGATGAGGATCTTGGCGGCCTTGACGCCGCGGATGCGCTTGTTGTTCCAGTAGATCCACGGATAGATCTTGGCGCCGATCTCCGGGTCCACGCAGTTGATGGTGATGGTGACGTGGTCGATGTTGTGCTTGGCCAGTTCCTCGACGCACTCCGGCAGGGCCAGGCCGTTGGTGGAAACGCACAGCTTGATGTCCGGGGCCTGCTCGCTGAGCATGCGGAAGGTGTCGAGGGTGCGCTTCGGGTTGGCCAAGGGGTCGCCGGGGCCGGCGATGCCGAGCACGCTCATCTGCGGGATGGCGGCGGCCACGGCCTTGACCTTCTTGACCGCCTGCTCGGGGGTCAGCACTTCGGACACCACGCCCGGACGCGACTCGTTGGCGCAGTCGTACTTGCGGTTGCAGTAGTGGCACTGGATGTTGCAGGCAGGCGCCACCGCCACGTGCATGCGCGCGAAATAGTGGTGCGCCTCTTCCGAATAGCACGGATGGTTCTGCACCTTCGCACGAATGTTTTCCGGCAGGTGGGAGAGCTGATCGTGCGTGCTGCCGCAGCTACTTGAGGAACAGCCGCCAGCGCTGTGCTGTCCCCCATTGTTTTGCCCAAGTACGCTCAGTTCCATGTTCTGTCTCCGGCTGAGAGAGTCTTTACCCCAAGAGCCGAGCAATACCCGTGCCGATTATTCAAGTAATTGTTTTTGAATGATTTATTTGAAAACGAGGGGCCGAATTTGTCGCGCAACGGACAAATCCGCACCGCCCTTCGCGCGCTTCTGTACGACAAGCGACAAGCAGTGTGGCGGGAGTCGGAGGCGATGTCCGTCGTGGACGGGCGCCCGTAGCGGACGAGGGGGCGGGGAGAACGGGGAGGGGGGAGGAGCCGGCCATCCATTGCCGGAGGGTCCCGTCAGATCTTGCGCATGTGGATGTTGAGGGTCTGGATGCGGTAGGCGATCTGCCGCGGCGTCATGCCCAGCAGCCGCGCGGCCTTGGCCTGCACCCAGCCGGCCTGTTCGAGGGCGGCGATCACCCGTTCGCGGTCGTCCAGGGTCTCGTCGGCCAGGTTGACCTCGGGCAGCGGCGCGGCGAGCGGCGGGCTCTCGTTGTCGACCCCGGTCAGCGAGACCACGTCGCGGGTGATGGTGCCGTCCTCGCTCATGATCGCCGAGCGCTCCAGGCAGTTCTCCAGTTCGCGCACGTTGCCCGGCCAGCGGTGGCTCATCAGCAGGCGGATGGCGCTGTCGGTGACGGTCAGCGGGCGGCCCTGCTGGCGGCCGATCTTGCCGAGCAGGAATTCCGCCAGTTCGGGAATGTCGGCGGTACGCTCGCGCAGCGGCGGAATGCGGATGGCCATGACGTTCAGGCGGTAGTAGAGGTCCTCGCGGAACTTGCCCTTTTCCACCTCGCTTTCCAGGTCGCGGTTGGTGGCGGCGACGATGCGCACGTTGACCCGCACCGTCTGGTTGCCGCCGACCCGCTCGAACTCGCCTTCCTGCAGCACGCGCAGCAGCTTGGCCTGGAACATCGGCGAGATCTCGCCGATCTCGTCGAGGAACAGGGTGCCGCCGTCGGCCTGCTCGAAACGCCCCTTGCGCTGCTTCACCGCGCCGGTGAAGGCGCCCTTCTCGTGGCCGAAGAGTTCGGACTCGAGCAGGGTTTCCGGCAGCGCGGCGCAGTTCAGGCGCACGAAGGGGCGGTGCGCGCGCGGCGAGTTGTAGTGGATGGCGCTGGCGATCAGTTCCTTGCCGGTACCGGACTCGCCGAGGACCAGTACGGTGCTGTTCCACTTGGCGACCCGGCGGATCTGATCGAACACCCGGCGCATGGTGGGGGTGTGGCCCACCACCATGTTCTCGAAGCCGTACTTGCCGCGCACCTCGCGACGCAGTTCGTCGCGCTCGTCGGCCGCCTCGCGGCCGTCCTCGATGTTCACCACCAGGCGCACGGTCTGCGCCAGCAGGTTGGCGACGATCTCCAGAAGGCGCGTGCGCGCGGGCATGTGCTCGTCGGCGCGGCAGTCCGGCTGGGCCGCCAGCACGCCGATGGTGTTGCCCTCGGGGTTCTTGATCGGCACGGCGATGAACGGCATTTCCAGGTCGTACAGCGCCAGGCGGTCGAGAAAGCGCGGGTCGGCGGAGATGCGCCCGAGCACCACGCTGTTGCCGTGCTTGAGCACGTTGCCGATCACGCCTTCGCCGCTTCTGTAGCGCACGCCTTCGCAGGCCTGGGCCACCGCTTCCGAGTCGGTGTGGATGGCGCCGATCTGCAGGGCGCCGTGTTCCGGGTCGGAAATGGTCACCAGGCCATGCAGCAGGCCGAGGTCATTGTGCAGTACGGCCAGGACCTGTTCGAGCAGTTCGTCGATCTGTTGTTCGCGGCTGAGCGTGCGGGCGATGCTCGCCAGGGCCTGCAATTGCAGGTCATAGAGTTCGACCGGGTTCTGTTTGGCCGAGCGCTGAGGGATGGTTGCATTCATGGGCATTCCCTGTCGCTGTTCAGGTGGAGGCCGAGAAGGGCAGCTCGACGACGATCCGGCAGCCTTCGCGATAGTCGGTGTCTACGTGCACCATGCCGGCGTGCTTGGCGACGATCTCCTGCACCACCGGCAGGCCCATGCCGCGCCCGACGCGGTGTGGCGGCTTGGTGCTGAAGAACGGCTCGAACACCTTCAGCACCAGGTCGGGCGGAATGCCCGGGCCGCTGTCGGTGATCTCCATGCGCACCAGGTGGTTCTCCACGCGGGTGCTGATGAACAGCTCGCGGCGGCTGACCTGGTTCTGGCTCATGGACTCGATGGCGTTGTCGACCAGGTGCTTGATCATGCTGCGCAGGCTGCTTTCCCCGCCCATCACCCAGGGCAGGCGCAGCGCCGGCTGCCAGTCGACGACGATGCCCTGGGCCAGCAACTGGTCGGTGCACAGGGTGATCACCTCGCGGATCAACTGGTTGAGGTTGACCGGCATCTTGGACTCGGCCATGCGCACCGGAATGGAGCCACTGAGGTTCTCCAGTGCCTCCATTCCGGCCGTGCTGGCTTCGCGCATGGCGCTCAGCACCGGGTCGTTGCCGGCCTTGTCGCCGAGGCGCCGTTCGAGCATGCGCATCGCCGCGCTGATCAGGTTGACCGGGCCCTGCAGGCGATGGATGGCGGCGTTGAAGGTCTCGCGCATGCCTTCCAGCAGCTCTTCCTCGGCCATCAGCGCCTTCAGCGCGTTGAGCCGCGAATCCTGCTGCTTCTGGCGCAGCTCGGAGATGTCGTTGATGGTCAGCAGCAGGTAGCGTTCCTCGGTGGGCGCGAAGAACACGTGGGCCTGCTCGTTCTCGATGTGGATGGCCCGGCCGTGGCAGGACAGCCAGCGCGGCGAGCGGCCGCCCAGGTCGAAGGAGATCTCCTTGCCGGAGAAGGCGCTGCCCTGGTTTTCCAGCGTCTCGAAGGGGGCGGCGAGGTTTTCCCGCAGCAGCGCCACCAGGCTCTCGCTGCTGCCATCCTCGACCAGGTCGCGGGCCAGGCGGCAGAAGCTCGGGTTGGAGAGCATCACCCGGTGCTGGCGGTCGAGCACCACCATCGCCGCCGGGGCGGCGTTGACCACCGCCTCGATCATCAGGCGCTGGTTGTTGACGCGTTGTTCCAGTTCGTGCAATTCGCTGGTGTCGCGGTGCATGCCCAGGTAGTAGATGGTCTCGCCGGCCTCGTTGAGCACCGGCGCCACGGTCAGTTCGGCCAGGTACAGGGTCTTGTCCTTGCGGCGGTTGACCAGCACGCCGGACCAGGGCTTCTTCTGCGCCAGCCGGCCCCACAGGGCCTGGTAGACCAGGCGCGGCGTGGTGCCGTTGGAGAGGATCGATTCGTTCTTGCCGAGCACTTCCTCGCTGCCGTAGCCGGTGATGGTGCGGAAAGCGCGATTGGCGTAAAGAATGTTGGCCTTGAGGTCGGTGATGGAAATGGCGATGGGCGCATGCTCCACCGTCTGGCGAAAGATCTCGGGAAGCAGCTCGTCGCTCTCGGCGTGAGGCGCTTGCGGCTCGTTGCTCAGGGTCGGGTTGGCCGGGGTCATGCTGTGCCTCGTCTATCCAAGAAAACCGGCGAGCGCGGCTGCGTCCGCCGGAGGGGCGTGTTGGGCCTGAGAGAAGATTAGCAAATCCTGTGCCGCACCTTAATCGCCCGGGTGCGCCGAATTGCTCGGAAAAACCTCGAAACATGGATTTTCGGGGTGGTCGCCCTCTAGCTGTGCGAAAGCGCACAAGCCGGGCGGCAGGCTCAGTAACGAGCTGTCACAAACCTTACAAAACCGGGGCCGCCGGGTGGATAGGCGGCTGGCGTGCCGAAGCTATTTGTTGATCCAGGTCAATTTTAGAGGGGCTCCCGCGATACGCCTGTGCAAATTTTGAGCGCTGGCATGCTTGATGCACAACTTCCGGCATAAAGACTGCGCCCGACAAAGGCGCATCGACAAAGTTTAGCCGAGCAGGTGAGGTCGCTTATGGAGTACGTTCTGTTTCTATTGGGCACCGTGTTGGTTCACAACGTGGTGCTGGTGGGCTTTCTTGGCCTGTGTCCGTTCATGGGCGTGTCGAGCAAGCTCGATCCTTCGATCGGCCTGGCCGTGGCCACCACCCTGGTCATGGGACTCGGTGGCGCCAGCAGCTGGCTGCTCGAGCACTACGTGCTGCTGCCGCTGGGCATCGGCTTCATCCGCATCCTCGCCTACATCGTGGTCATCGCCGGCATGGTGCAGTTGATCGAGATGATCATCCGCAAGGCCAGCCCGTCGCTGTACCGCTCGCTGGGCATCTACCTGCCGCTGATCACCACCAACTGCGCGGTGCTCGGCGTACCGCTGCTCAGCGTGCGCGAAGGCCACGACCTGACCATGGCCGTGCTGTTCGGCCTGGGCTCGGGCCTGGGCTTCTCGCTGATCATGATCATCTTCGCCGGTCTGCGCGAGCGTCTGGCCCTGGCCAATGTGCCGGCCGCCTTTTCCGGCCCGCCGATCGCCTTCGTCACCGCCGGCCTGCTGGCGCTGGCCTTCATGGGCTTCGGCGGCCTGATCTGATTCTGACACTGGACGGCCGGCACGACCGGCGACGAGAGGAGGACAAATTATGATAGAGGCAACTCTGGCTCTGACCGTGATGGGTGTGCTCCTGGGCTGCGGCCTCGGTCTGGCGGCACGCAAGTTCGCGGTGACCGACGAAAATCCCCTGATCAAGGAAGTCAGCGATCTGATGCCGGGCAGCCAGTGCGGACAGTGCGGCTTTCCCGGCTGCGGTGCCGCCGCCGTGGCGATCGTCGAAGGCAATGCTTCGGTCACTTGCTGCCCGCCCGGCGGCGTGGGCCTGGCCGAGAAGCTCGCCGCGATCCTCGGCGTGCCCCTGGATGCCAGCCAGGTGGCCGCGCCCATGCTGGCGCGGGTGGAGGCCTCGCAGTGCATCGGCTGCACCCGCTGCTACCGTGCCTGCCCCACCGACGCCATCGTCGGCGCCAGCGGGCAGGTCCACGTGGTGCTGGAGGATGCCTGCACCGGTTGCGGCAAGTGCCGCGACGCCTGTCCGGAAGACTGCGTCCTTCTGATCCCGCAGGAGCAGACCCTGGACACCTGGCGCTGGGACAAGCCCGCTGCCGCCTGAGCCGATTACGGAGCCTTCGCATGTACTTCAATCTTTCCAGTATCCGTGGCGGCGTCCATCCGGCCGCCCACAAGGATCTCTCGGCCGCGCTGCCGATCGGCAGCCTGCCGCTGCCCCCGCGTCTCTATCTGCCGCTGCGCCAGCACGCCGGGGCTGAAGCCCTGCCGATGGTCGCGGTCGGCGACAAGGTGCTCAAGGGTCAGTTGCTGGCCTTCCCGCCGACGGAGGTTTCCGCGCCGGTGCACGCTCCCACTTCGGGGCGCATCGTCGCCATCGGACCGGTCCCGGCGCCGCATCCGTCGGGTCTGACCACCACCGGCATCGTCCTGGAGAGCGACGGCGAGGACCGTTGGATCGATCTGGATGTGTCCACCGATCCGTTCGCCGAGGACCCGCTGGTGCTCGCCGACCGCGTCGCCAAGGCCGGCATCGTCGGCCTCGGCGGGGCGATCTTCCCGGCGGCGGTCAAGCTCAAGCAGGGCACCCGCCACGAGATCAAGACCGTGCTGGTCAACGGCAGCGAGTGCGAGCCCTACCTGACCTGCGACGACCGCATCATGCGCGAGCGCGCCGAGGCCATCGTCGACGGCGCCCGGCTGATCCAGCACATCCTGCGTGCCTACAGCGTGGTCATCGCCATCGAGGACAACAAGCCCGAGGCCCTGGCCGCCATGCGCGCCGCCGCCGAGCACTTCGGCGCCATCGAAGTGATGGCGGTGCCGGCGCTCTATCCCATGGGTTCGGCCAAGCAACTGATCCAGGCGGTCACCGGCCGCGAGGTACCGGCCGGCGGTCGCAGCACCGATGTCGGCGTGCTGGTGCACAACGCCGGCACCGTGTACGCCATCCAGCAGGCCCTGCGCTTCGGCCGGCCGCTGATCTCGCGGGTGGTCACGGTGTCCGGCGCCTGCGTGAAGACCCCGCAGAACCTCGACGTGCTGATCGGCACCCCGGTGCAGGCGCTCATCGACGCCTGCGGCGGTCTGAGCGGCGATCCCCAGCAACTGCTGCTCGGCGGGCCGATGATGGGCGCGGTGCTGCCCTCCACCGAGGTGCCGGTGATCAAGGGCGCCACCGGCCTGCTGGCGCTGGCCCGGCACGAACTGCCGAACAAGGACCCGGCGCCCTGCATTCGCTGCGCGAGCTGCGTGGATGCCTGCCCGATGGGCCTGACCCCGCTGGACATGGCCCTGTACGCCCGCGCCGACGACTACGACGGCGCCAGCGAATACGGCCTGCGCGACTGCATCCTCTGCGGCTGCTGCTCCTATGTCTGTCCCTCGCACATTCCGCTGGTGCACTACTTCCAGTACGCCAAGGGTCAGCAGGACGAGCGCCGCAGCGCCGCCCGCAAGAGCGACTACATCAAGCGCCAGACCGAGGTCCGTGCCGCGCGTCTGGCGGAAGAAGAGGCCGCCAAGGCAGCCGCCAAGGCGGCCAAGGAGGCGGCCAAGGCCGCCAAGGCAGCGAAGACCAAGGCCGCCAAGCCGAGCAATGAGGTAGAGTCATGAGCACCATCAGCGTCGCGGCGGGGCCGTTCGCCCACGACCGCTCCTCGGTCAACCGCATCATGCTGGACGTGTGTCTGGCACTCACTCCGGCCACCCTGTTCGGCCTGGTAATGTTCGGCTGGCCGGCGATCAACCTGTGGCTGGTCACCTGCGTCAGCGCCCTGGCCATCGAGGCGGCCTGCCTGCGCCTGCTGGGGCAGCCCATGCGCCGCCTGCTCGATGGTTCGGCCCTGCTCACCGGCTGGCTGCTGGCGATCTCCCTGCCGCCGTGGGCGCCCTGGTGGATCGGCGTCGGCGGCAGCCTGTTCGCCATCGGCATCGGCAAGCAACTGTACGGCGGCATCGGCCAGAACCCCTTCAACCCGGCCATGCTGGCGCGCGTCGCCCTGCTGATCGCTTTCCCGCTGCAGATGACCACCTGGGCGCTGCCGCATCCGCTGTTCTCGTCCTCGGCCCCGGGCTTTTTCGACAGCCTGGCGATCACCTTCGCCGGTGCGCCGCTGGCCGATGGCATGACCGGCGCCACCGCGCTGGGCAACCTGAAGACCGAGCTGACCCTCAACCGCACCGCCCAGGAGATTCTGGAGGGCGGCTTCAGCACGATCTCGGCGCTGTTCGGCAGCACGCCCGGCAGCCTCGGCGAAACCTCGGAACTGCTGTTGCTGGTCGGCGGCGTGTGGCTGGTGCTGCGTCGCATCATCCACTGGGAAATCCCGGTCGCGATTCTGGCGAGCGTGTTCGTGATGGCGACCCTCGCGTATCTGATCAACCCGGAGCGCTATGCGGGCGGGCTCTATCAGCTGACCTCCGGCGGCCTGATACTGTGCGCCTTCTTCATCGCCACCGATCCGGTGACCTCGCCGATCAGCCGCGTCGGCCGGCTGATCTTCGGTGTGGGCTGCGGCGTGCTGATCTACGTGATCCGCACCTGGGGCAGCTTCCCCGAGGCGGCCGCCTTCGCGGTGCTCTTCATGAACGCACTGACCCCGTTGATCGACCGTTACTGGCGGCCGCGCGCCTACGGCCGCAACGTCCGGGGCAAGCCGCTGGTCGCGGCCAAGTGGACCAGCCAGGTTAAAGAGGTGGACAAGGTATGAACGATACGACGATGACTCCGGCCGAGGAGAACGCCGCGCCCGCCGAGGCGGCCGCGGGCAAGCCCACGCTCCTCGCGCGCCTGGAGAAGTGGCGGCCGATGGTGGCCTACCAGGGCCTGTCGCTGGGCCTGGTCTGCGCCGTGGTGGCCCTGCTCCTGCTGACCGGCAACATCATGACCCATGGCACCATCGCCGAGCAGCAGATGCAGGATCGTCTGGCCACGCTGCGCGAGGTGCTGCCGCAGTCGCTGTACGACAACAATCCGCTGGCCGACAGCTTCAAGGTGCAGGACGCCGAGCTCGGCGAGGTCGAGGTGCTTCCGGCGCGCCTGCAGGGCAAGCTCACCGCGGTGGTCTTCCAGGGCCGCAACATCGGTTACGGCGGTCCCATCGAGCAGATGATGTCCGTCGACGCCCAGGGCAAGATCCTCGGCGTGCGGGTGCTGACCCACAAGGAAACCCCCGGCCTGGCCGACAAGATCGAGGCCTCGCGCAGCGACTGGATCAAGGTCTTCGACGGTCTGTCGCTGGAAAACACCGCGCTGGACAAGTGGAAGGTGAAGAAGGACGGCGGCCAGTTCGACCAGTTCGCCGGCGCCACCATCACCCCGCGCGCCGTGGTCAAGACCGTGCTGCAGGGCCTGCAGTTCCAGGCCCGGCACGCCGAGCAGCTGAAAGCCGAGTAAGAGGAGCACAATCATGAGTCATTGCGGAGCACCCAGCGTTCCCGAGCCCGAAAAGAAGGTGCCGTGGCAGTACTTCACCTCGGCCCTGTGGCAATACAACGTCGCCCTGGTGCAGATGCTCGCGCTCTGCCCGACCCTGGCGGTGACCACCACCGCCACCAACGGCCTGGGCATGGGCCTGGCCACCACCCTGGTGCTGGTCATGACCAACGCGCTCATCTCGTCGATGCGCCATACCATTTCTCCCGAGGTGCGCAACCCGGTGATGATCGGCGTGATCGCCGGCGTGGTGACCCTGACCGACATGGCGATGAACGCCTGGATGCACGAGCTGTACAAGGTGCTCGGCCTGTTCATCGCGCTGATCGTGACCAACTGCGCGGTGCTCGGCCGTGCCGAGTCCTTCTGCCTGAGGAACCCGGTGATCCCCTCGATCCTAGACGGCGCCGGCATGGGCGCCGGCTTCACCGCCGTACTGGTGGTGATCGGCGGCATCCGCGAGATCCTCGGCAGCGGCACCCTGTTCTCCCAGGCGTCCTCGCTGCTCGGCTCGCACTTCAAGTGGATGGAGATCACCGTGATCCCCGACTTCCAGGGCATCCTGCTGGCCATCCTGCCGCCGGGCGCCTTCATCGTCCTGGGCTTCCTGCTGGCCGCCAAGCGGGTGATCGATCGCAAGCGTGCCGAGCGTCGCCAGCAGACCCATGGCGAGCTGGTGGTTCTGCAGTGATCGGCGAGGAGTGATAGCGAAATGAGAGTTTCCGTGGTATACGCCGATCCGGCCAAGCCCCTCCAGCTCAGTTGCAAGGTGGAGGACGGCTGCAGCGTGGAGCAGGCGATCCAGCAGTCCGGCGTACTGCGCTGCTGTCCGGACATCGACCTGAAGAAGCAGAAGGTCGGCGTGTTCGGCAAGTTCGTCAAGTTGGACAGTCCGCTCAAGGATGGCGACCGCATCGAGATCTACCAGCGCGTCACGCGGGTCGATGATGACGACGACGATGATGACGATTGAGTTCAGTCGCCCAGGAGGCCGCTTATGGTAACCCCCGTGAACATGAGTCGCGAAACCGCTCTGCGCATCGCCCTGGCTGCCAGGGCTTTGCCCGGTACCACGGTCGGCCAGTTGCTGGAAATCCTGCATCAGCGGATCGAAGGTCCGCTGACCGAGGAGAGCCTGCAGGGTGTGAGCGTCACCGACCTGAAGATCGGCCTGGCCGGTTCCGAAGAGGATGTCGACATGCTCGACACTCCGATGTCGGCGCTCAAGGATGCGGTGCGCATCCTCTGGGGCGAGGCCGAGGTCGACAGCCTGCCCCAGCCGGTGAAGCTGGAGCGCGTGCCGGAAGGCTCGATCCGCGTGGCCATCGCTTCCAACAACGGCGAGCAACTGGATGGACACTTCGGCTCCTGCCTGCGCTTTCTCGTTTACCAGGTGAGTGCCAAGGACGCCTCGCTGGTCGACATCCGCTCGACCCTGGACGTGGCGCTGGCCGAGGACAAGAACGCCTGGCGTGTGGAGCAGATCCAGGACTGCCAGGTGCTTTACGTGGTGTCCATCGGCGGACCGGCGGCGGCCAAGGTGGTGCGGGCCGGCATCCATCCGCTGAAGAAGCCCAAGGGTTGCGCGGCGCAGGAGGCCATCGCCGAGCTGCAGACGGTCATGGCCGGTTCTCCTCCGCCGTGGCTGGCCAAGCTGGTCGGCGTTTCCGCCGAGGAGCGCGTGCGCTTCTCCGTGTCCGACGACGAGGACGAGGCGGCCAGGGCATGAGCGAAGAACGTCTGCTGATCGCCGTGGCGGTCGATCGCCAGGGCCGTGTGGCCGACCATGCCGGACGTGCCCAGCGCTGGGAGGTGTTCGACGTCTGGCCCGGGCAGGCCCCGGTGGGCATCTATGCCATCGAGCTGGCGGAGAAGGCCGTCCTGCACCACTGGCATGTCACCGATTATCCCGAGCGGCATCCGCTGCATGCCGTGGACGTGGCCATCGCCGCGACCGCCGGCGAGGGCGTCGTCCGCCGCCTCGCCGAGCGCGGAGTGAGCCTGCTCACCACCGGCGAGAGCGACCCGGAGCTGGCGGTCAAGGCCTGGCTGGCCAATGAGCTGTTGCCCGGCAAGCCCCACGAGGAGCATTCCTGCGGCGGGGAGGGGCACCAGCACTAGGTGTCTCGGGGGGCGGCGCTCACCACGCCGCTCCCTGCCGCCAATCCTTCTTCCCGATCCCGGTCCCCACCGGCGCCTGTCGGCAACCCCGGACGTCGCGCTCTGCACGCTGCGCGGCAGGGGCGGTACGGGTGCGCGCGGTGGTAGAGTTCCGGGAACTGCGAATCGCCAGGAGAAAGCCCGATGTCCTGCCCGCAGGTCTGCAGCACCGCGACCCTCAGGTGCAGTTTCGGCGTAGCGCCGTCGATGCTGAACGTGCTGCCGGTCAATCGCACGCTGACCAACAACCTGCCGGCGGCGAATCTTTCCGACCATATTCCGCTGGTCAACATCCTGCCCTTCGGCCTGTGCCAGAGCATGGCCAATCCCACGGTGGCGGCGGCCACCGCGGCGGCGCTCGGTGCCCTGACGCCGATGCCCTGCGTGCCGGCCACGGCCAGCCCCTGGATTCCGGGCGGGCCAGCCACCGTGCTGCTGGGCAACGTCCCGGCGCTGGATGCCAATGGCACGCTGATGTGCACCTGGGGCGGGGTGATCAAGATCGTCGCGCCGGGCCAGGTGCAGATGCTGATTCCCTAGCCCTCGACGGGCTCCGTCCAGCGCCGCCACCACCAGCGCAGGCGCGAGAGCGGCTTGCCCTGCTCGTCCAGCGGGCGGCCGTCCGTCGCGTATAGCCGCGCCGGTTCCAGAAGCTGTCCCTGCCGATAGCGGGCGCTCAGCGCCAGCCGGCCGTTGGCGTGGAAGCGTCGGTGCGGCCCTTCGCGCACGCCGTCCCGGTAGTGTTCGATTTCCGCCGGGCTGCCGTCGGCGAAGTAATTGATCGCCTCGCCGTGCAGCAGCCCGTGGCGGTAGCCGGCCTTGCGCTGCAGCCAGCCTTCCGGCGCATGGAAGGTGGCGATGCCGTGCAGCCTGCCCTGCAGGTAGGGCATCTGCGCGGCGGGCTTGCCGTTGGGGTGGAAGACTACCAGCGGGCCCTGCAATTCGCCCTGGCGGTAGCCCAGGCTGGCCTGCGGCCGACCGGCCGCTTCGATCCGCAGTGGGCCATCGAGACGGCCGTCGAGAAGGCTGCCGGCGAGACGGCTGTCGCCGCGGGTGAGGTCGAGCTTGCCGGATGGCGCCATGGAATGCTCCTCAGTTGATCTTGACCAGGCCGCCCTTGAGGGTCAGCAGGCCGCCGCCATCCACCGTCTGCTCGGCGCCGGCCTTGTTGGTCAGGCTGATGCCGGCGTCGTTGACCAGGGTGGTGCCGGCCTTGTTGTCCAGCGAGGTACCGGCCTGGTTGGCGAAGGAGGTGCCGGCCTTCTGGCTGATCGAGGTACCGGCCTGCTGGGTCAGCGACAGGTCGCTCCTGGCGGTGAAGTCGCCGCTGCTCTGCAGGGTCAGGGTGCCGCTCACCTTGATGGTCAGATTGCCGTTCACCGTCAGGCTGTAGTCGCCGGTCACCGTGTGGCTGTAGTCGCCGCCGGTGCTGTGGGTCTGGTCGCTGCCGACCTTCACCGTACGGCTGTCCCTGACGTCCAGGGTATCGCTGCCGGTCTGCAGGGTGACGCTACGGTTGCCCTTTTCCAGGGTGACGGTCTCGTCGCCGTCCTTCACCGTGCGGGTGCGGGCGTTCTGCACCGTCAGCGTCTCGTCGTGGCCGACGCTGGCCGTGCTGTCGTTGAGCACGTTGATCTTCAGGTCCTTCTGCGCCTGCAGGAAGACCTCCTCGGCATCCTTCTTGTCCTCGAAGCGCAGCTCGTTGAAACCGCCGCCGCCCTTGGACGAATTGGTCTTGATGCCCGATTGCGTCTGGTTGGCCGGCAGCGCGTAGGGCAGGGCGTTGTCGCCGTTGTAGACGCAGCCGGTGACCAGCGGCCGGTCCGGATCGCCGTCGATGAAGGTGACGATCACCTCCTGGCCGATGCGCGGAACGAACTGCATGCCGAAGTTCTTGCCGCTCCAGGGCAATACCACGCGCACCCAGCAGGAACTGGTCTCGTCGTTCCGCCCCTCGCGGTCCCAGGGGAACTGGATCTTGATCCGGCCGTACTGGTCGGTCCAGATCTCCTCGCCGGCCTTGCCGACCACCCTGGCCGTCTGGGTGTGCATGCGTGGCTTGGGCGTCGCGCGCGGGGGACGGTAGTTGGTGGCCTTCGGGATCGCCTCGAAGCGGTTGCGGTAGTGCTCGTGGCTGGCCTCGTGGGTCACCGAGGTCACCACCCAGTCGATGTTCAGGTTGGCGTCGTCGTGTCCGGTGAGGGTGAACCAGTGCCCCGGCACCAGCCAGCGGCAGTCGCTCTCGCCGATCAGGCGCTTTTCCTGGCTGCGCAGGCCGTCCACCCGCTGCTTGGTCAGCGCGTCGCCGCGCGCCTTGGCGATGTAGCCGCCGGGATGCTCGTAGCTGGAAAATGACCCGGCCAGCGCCTCGGCCCGGCTGTAGAGCGAGGTAGTGGGCGTGGTGAATTCGTAGTCGGTCGCACTGTAGGCCCCGGCCACCGCCTGGATGCAGTACTGCGCCGAACGCACGCCGTGCAGCTCGCGCACGCCGATTTCCTGGCTCAGATAGGGTACTTTCGGCCCGTTGGGGATCGCTGGGAAGGCATCGTTGCCGTCGGCCAGCACCAGGGTGTGCCTGCCCTCTTCATGGGTGAAGAACCAGAAGATGCCTTCCTCCTCCAGCAGCCGCGAGACGAAGGCGAAATCCGTCTCGCTGTACTGCACGCAGTACTCGCGCGGCGTGTAGCTGCCGGAGAGCTTCAACCGGTAATCGCCGAAGCCATGGCCATCGAAGATGCCGGTGACGATCTCGCCCGTGGTCTTGTTCTGGAACACCCGGTTGTTGCTGGCCAGGGTCAGCCACCAGAGCCAAGGGCGCAGGAGTACTTGGTAACGGTCGGCGCTCGCGTCGCCGGGCAATTGGCGGACTTCCGCGATTAGCGCGTCCAGCGGGCGCAAGTCGGCATCGTTGTGCAGCGTCGCGGTCAGGTGCGTAGCCACCACGCTGTCCAGCGTCGGTGCGGCGGCGCTATAGCTGTGCAACTGCAGGCTACCGAGGCCGTTCAGCCGCTCCTCGCCGGAGAGCTGCTCCGGAAACAGATTCGCCAGGGCCGAAGTGGTCAGAGAAAGGCTGGTAGTAATGTCGGTGGGACGGGGCATTCGAAATCTCAATAGCGATCGATGGGGGATCACGCCGTCCTTTCTTTAGTGACTTCTTTCTTGTTGCAGTATCGAGTGGCTTTCTGTTGGTTTATATTGCTTTGATTATGCATATTGAAGTCCGCCTCCACTCTCGATAGCTTTGCGTGGTGATACGAAGGACATAGCATAAAGTCGCCAGTCGAAAGTTACGCCGTGCTTTTTAAGTACCGAATATGCCCAGGAAATGCAGTTCGTCCCCATATTCAGTTGTCCGCCAATAAGTGAGAACGTACCTACAGTCTGGCTTACATCGGCCGACCTGCTGAGTGTTATGCAATGGTCGATTATTTTTTTTGCAATCTTTTTGCTGATGCTAAGGCGTGGTGTTTCTCTTATGTTCAATTTGTTGTTCAGATGGGTCGAGTACCATTTGCTTGTGTCGTGTGGGATGACCTCCTTGAAGGATTTTGCGTGATCTATATTTCTTCCGGAGCGTCCGCCACAGGAAACTGCTTTGCCGTTTGGTTCGCATCTGTAGCGTTCAATTGATGTGTGGCTGTTATATATGGCATGACCTGTACCACTGCTGGAGTTTCTTGCGCCAACCAAGTGAAATACTTCGTAAGTGTCGCCACATTTTATCGCGATCAAGGCATGCCCTCCGAAGCCTGACCATCCGCTGTCTGAAGATGCAGCCTGTACCAGAACTGATACCCAAGAACTCATATCCGAACTCTCTCGTAGTAGTAGAATGTATGGGTCATTTCAACACCCACTCCGCCAACTTTCCCACCACTTCCCCCATCAACAGGTTCTCGATATCCCGCACCCCCGTCGAAGCGCAGCGGCCCAGGACCGTCTCGACGATGTCCTCGTCGAGTTCCAACGGTTTTCCGGTCGCGGTCTTGTAGCGCTCGCGCAGTTTTTCCAGTTTCGCCTCCACGATGCTTTCCAGGGTCACCGTGTCCAGCGGCCGGTAGGGCACCACGGTCATGCGCGCGAGGAAGGCCGGGCGGAAGGCCTGCAGCAAGACGCTGCGCAGGCGTTCGTTGAAGGCGTCGCCGCCGACCTGGTCGGCCGGGGTGTCGAGGATGAGTTCGGCGCCGACGTTGCTGGTGGCGAGAATCACGGTGTTCTTGAAGTCCACCACCAGGCCGGTGCCGTCCTCCATCACGCCCTTGTCGAACACGTTGTAGAAGGCCTCCAGCACGTCCGGGTGGGCCTTTTCGATCTCGTCGAGCAGCACCACCGAGTAGGGGCGGCGGCGCACGGCTTCGGTGAGTACGCCGCCGCTGCCGTAGCCGACGTAGCCGGGCGGGGCGCCCTTGAGCTGGCTGACGGTGTGGGCTTCCTGGTATTCGGAGAGGTTGATGGCGATCAGGTTGCGTTCGCCGCCGTACAGGGCGTCGGCCAGGGCGTAGGCGGTTTCGGTCTTGCCGACGCCGGTGGGGCCGAGCAGCAGGAACACGCCGACCGGCTTCTGCGGGTCGGTGAGGCCGGCGCGATAGGCCTGGATACGCTGGGCGATGGTGGCCAGCGCCGCGTCCTGGCCCATCACCCGCTGCGCCAGGCGCTGGCCGAGGGTGCGCACGGCGTGGACCTCGTCGGCGAGCATCTTGCCGACCGGGATGCCGGTCCAGCTGGCGATCACCGCGGCCACGGCCTTGGAGTCCACCTGCTCCGGGACCAGCGGGTCGTCCTGGCGGATGGCTTCCAGGCCGGCCTCCAGGCGCAGCAGTTCGGCGGCCAGGTGGTCGATGCGTCCGTCCAGTTCCTCGTCGGAGTTGCTGGCATCCGCATTGTCGCTCAGGGCGAGCAGTTCCCGGCGCGCCTCCAGCAGGGCGCGCACGGCTTCGCGCTCTTCCTGCCAGCGGCCTTCCAGTTCGCGGATCGCCACGGTATTGCCGGCTGCTTCGTGCTCCAGGGCGGTGATGCGTTCGCGGTGGTCGAGGCCGGTGGTCTGTTCGCGGCGCAGGCGGTCGAGTTCTTCCTTCAGCGCCTGCTGGCGATGGCGCAGGCTCTCCAGGGGTGGCGGCACGTCGTGCTGGCCGAGGGCTACGCGGGCGCAGGCGGTGTCCAGCACGCTGATCGCCTTGTCCGGCAACTGGCGGCCGGAGATGTAGCGGTGCGACAGTTTCACCGCGTCCTGGATGGCCGCGTCCAGCACCAGCACGCCATGGTGCTGTTCCAGCTTGGCGGCGACGCCGCGCAGCATCTCCACCGCGGTGGCCTCGTCCGGTTCCTCGACCTGGACCAACTGGAAGCGCCGGGCCAGGGCCGGGTCCTTCTCGAAGTACTTCTTGTATTCCAGCCAAGTGGTGGCGGCGAGGGTGCGCAGCTCGCCGCGCGCCAGGGCCGGCTTGAGCAGGTTGGCGGCATCGCTGCCGCCCTCGGCGCCGCCGGCGCCGATCAGGGTGTGGGCTTCGTCGATGAACAGGATCACCGGCCGCTCGGCGTTGCGCACACCGTCGATCACGCCCTTCAGGCGCTGCTCGAATTCGCCCTTGACCCCTGCGCCGGCCTGCAGCAGGCCGAGATCGAGGACGCGCACCTCGACGTTCTGCAAGGGCGGCGGCACGTCGCCGGCGGCGATGCGCAGGGCCAGGCCCTCGACCACCGCGGTCTTGCCGACGCCGGGGGCGCCGACCAGGATCGGGTTGTTCTGCCGGCGGCGCAGCAGGATATCGATGCTCTGGCGGATTTCCCCGTCGCGGCCGACGATGGGGTCGATGCGTCCGGCGCGGGCGTCGGCGGTCAGATCCTGGGTGTACTGGGCGAGGAAGCCGTCCTCAGCCGACGCATCGGTCTTGTCCTGCGACGGGCGGGCCGGTCGCTCGCGCGAGCACTCGGCGAGCTGGTTGCGCAGGGCCTCGCGCGGGATGCGCAGCAGCGAGGAGGCGCTGTTCAGCAGCAGGCTGCGGCGTTCCTCGCGGTCGAGCAAGGCGAGCAGCAGCAGGCCGGAGCGGATGCTCGGCTGGTTCTGCAGGCTGGCGTGGACCACGGCGTCTTCCAGGAGGCCGATGAGGTTCGGCGAGAGCGCCGGGGTGCGGGTGCTGCCGGCCTTGAACAGCTCCAGGGCGCGGTTGATCTCGCCGGCCACGGTATCGCGTTCCAGGCCGAAGCGCGGCAGCACGCGGGCCAGGTCGCCACCCTCGATGTCCAGCAACTCCAGCAGGAGGTGCTCGATCTCGACGTAATGGTGGGTGCGTTGCAGGCAGCGCTGGGCGGCGCGTTCCAGGGCGCGGCGGCAGTCGCTGTCGAGGCGTCCGATCAGGGTGCCCAGTTCCATGTTCAACTCATCTCCGGCAGGCGCAGTCGGGTATCGAAGTGGCGGATGGCCGCGCAGGGCTGGCGGCGCAGACCGCCGTTCCAGTTCAGCCGCGGCGGCGCCCGGCGATCGAGCAACAGCGGCCGGGCGCCACTGACCAGCAGGCGCAGCGCGCAGTCCAGGTCCGGGCCGAAGTGGAGGGCGGCCAGGCAGGCGAGTTGCCGGTGGGCGTCGCCGTCCGGCAGGAACGCCTCGGCCCGCGCCGGCTCCAGAGGGCCGAGGGTCAGGCGGATGCCGGCGTGCTCGTCCCAGATCCGGGTACCGGCCACGGCGTCGCGACCCAGGCTCAGGTTGCGGCGACCGCGACCGAGGATGCTGCGAGCGGCCGGCGGGATGGGGCGCCAGGCGCCCTGGTAGGGCTCGGCCCGCACCGGCAGGCGGAAATGCTGGCGGACGACGGCGGCGAAGCCGGCCAGCGAGCGGCGGCCGTCGGCGAACAGCGCGCCGCGGGCGAGGATCGCCGCGTCCGGCAGGCTCTGGCGCTCGCGCAGGCCCTTGGGCAGCAAGCCGGTCAGGGCGCGCAACTGATCGTGTACCGGGCTGTTCTGCGGCGCCTCGAAGCCCAGGGCGACACGGTGCTTGCGCAGGCTGCGGTACAGCAGGCTGAGCAGGCGGTGCTGGAACAGGTCGAGAAATTCGCCGGGGCCGTGGTCCTTCTGCCGCGCCCGTTGCTGCAGCCATTCCTGGTAGGCGTAGGGCAGTGGGCCGTCGGGACCGCCGAGGCCGAACACCGGAGTGCTCAGTACCGGTCGTGCGTCCTGTCGGTCGTTCTCCAGACTCTGCACCTGGCTGGCGGCGAACAGCGGCGTCAGCGGCCCGCGCAGACGCAGCGCCTCGGCGCGCGGCGCCGTGCCGCTGCCGAGCGGCGTCGCCCGCGGCTGTTCGCGTTCGAGCAGCAGCAGTGCCTGCAGCAGCTCGAAGGCCTGCGGCTCGCGGCGCAGGCGCTCGCTCAGAGGACGAGCGGCATTCCGGCCTGTGGCTGCCACGTCTTGATCTCCTTGTCGGCCAGGACCAGCGTGGTGCGCACGAAGCGATTGGCGCTGGCGTAGAGCGAGAAGAACTGCGCGAGGACGGCGGAGAACAGCACGGCGCTGCTGCCGACGAAATGCTGCGGGTCGAGATGCAGGCGCACGCCCAGGCCGTTGCGCCAGCCGCGCCAGGCGTCCTCGCCGACTTGGGCGACGATGCGTTCGCAGTCGAGGCGAACCAGGCCGTCGATCTGCCGGCGCGCGCCGGGCTCGTCGCGCAGGTTGTGCAACTGGAGCATTTCCTTGAGTGCGTCCAGGGCCCGTTCTCCCTCCACCAGCGACAGGTGGTTGAGGCTCAGTTGCGAGACCAGCCGCCAGCGCGATTCGCCGCGCAGGCGCGGCAGGCTTTGCGGCGTCGGCGGATTGCGCAGGCGGGCGCGGGCCACCGGGCCGGGGCGCTCGAAATCCAGCCGGGTACCGGCGCCCAGAGCCTCGGCGAGGTGTCGGCTGGTGCACAGCAGCTCGGCGGTCAAGCTGTAGTCGGGCGCCTCGCGCTGCGGGTCGAAACGGGTGTCGACCAGGCTCAGCAGCAGGTCGCTGCCCAGGCGGTTCGGCGTCAGCCCGTCGACGCGGCGGGCGTGCCAGTAGAGGCGGCTCTCGCCGAGGGCGTGCTGGCAGCCATGGTAGGCCGGCACCTGGCGCACGCCCTCTGCCGAGCAGGCGCGCAGCGCGCGGATGCTGTGGATCTCCATGCTGTTTTCCCGGTGGCTGTCGGCGACCAGCCGGTATTCGCTGCGGGTGCCGTCCGGGCGCAGCGGCTCCGAGGTGCGCGGGAACAGGTTGACCAGCGGCGCGCAGCCGAGAGCGAAGTCGGCCGCCTGCAGATGTAGCCGGCCGGCCGGGGCGCGGTCGAAGACGATGTACAACTGGAGTTCTTCGCTCGCGCCGGACGGCGCCTGCACGGGCAGGTCGAAGAAGGCGAACTTGTCCGGGAAGGCGAAGTATTCGGCCAGAAGACGCAGACCGGGGTGCAGTCCGTCCTCGTCCGGCAGCAAGGCTTCGGCGGCGGAAAAGCCGACCGCCTGCGGCAACCCGGGCAAAGCCTGCGGCAGGCTGCCCGGCACTCCGGCGAGCATCTGCAGGGCATGGGCGCCCAGCAGGTCGTGGAGGCTGGCGTTGACCATCGGTGACGCAGCCAGATGCAGGCGCAGGCGACGCACGGGCAGCTCCGGCCAGCGGCACCCGCCCAGGCAGCGCAGGCTCAGGCGCAGGGCCGAACGGGCCGGCGCCACGCCGGTCAGGGCGCAGGCTTCGTCGCCGGCGAGGAGGGTCGCCTCGACGATCTGCAGCGGCCACAGCTCGACCTCGGCGCTGGTGCGGAAGTGCACGCTGGCGCCGTCGGCGCCGGTGACGAACAGCGGGGTATCGCGCGGCAAGCGATAACCCTCGGCGAGATTGCCCTTGGTCGGGTCCGGCTCGAACTGGACGATGGCGCAGGAGGGCAAAGGGCGCAGGGCCAGCGGATACAACTGTTCCAGCAGGGCGTCGCTGAACTCGGCGTAGTCGTCGTCGAGGCGCCGCTGCAGGCGCGCGGCGAGCAGGGAGAAGCCTTCCAGCAGGCGTTCCACATGGGGGTCCGGGCACTCGCCGGGAGACAGCTCCAGGCGTCGGGCGACCTTGGGATAGCGCTCGGCGAAAATGGCGCCGGCATGCCGCAGCCAGGTCAGTTCGCGCTGGTAGTAGTCGAGCAGGACCTCGTCAATCGAGTCGCTCATGGCGCACCTCGAAACCGTCCGCGCCGTCCTCGATCAGGAACGACACCGGCCAGCACCGCTCCCCGCCGCGCAGGACGCCGTTCAGGCGCACGCGCAGTCGCTGGCGCTGGCCCTCGATGGACAGCAGCTCGATTTCGCCCGGTTGCAGGCGCGGTTCGAACCGCAGGATGGCGTCGCGGATTTCCCGGCTCAACTGCCGGCGGTCGGCGCTGCGTTCGGCCTGCAGCGCGCTCCAGTCGGCGATGCCGTAGTCGAGCACGCTCGCCGGGGTGGTGAGCGGCCGCGAGCCGCGGCGGGTGTTGAGTAGCCGCAGCAGCTCGCCGCGCACCGAGTCGGCCAGCGCTTGCCGGTCGAAATCCGCGCTGCCGCGGTCTTCCGCCGTGGCGGCCAGCCGCTCGAACAGCGGCGGCCGGATGCCCGTGCCGGAGGCGCCCATGGCCGGCCGGGTCCGTTACTTGACGACCTTGTTGGCGGCCAGGTCCCAGGTCGAGGCGGCCGTGCCTTCCTTGCTGCCATCGTTCTTCTGCGCGGTCAGCTCCCACTTGATCTTGGTGAAGTTGAGCGACAGCGTCTCGACCGGCTTGCCGCCCGCCCCGCCGCTGACGCTGACGTTGGAGAGCACCACGTTGTTCAGGGTGTAGACGATGAAGGGCAGGATCTTGCCGTCGCTCTCGGCGGCGTTGCGGCCGACGGTGATCTTCACCTCGGGGATGGCCTTGCCGGCGCAGCAGTATTCGTTGAGCGAGGGAGTCGAGGTATCGACGAACTTGGTGACGGTGAATTCGCCGATGTGCGGCTTGCCGGAGGTACGCTCCGAGTTGCTGATGTCGTTGGTGACTTGCATGGCCACGTTGTGGCTGTAGGACATCAGCTCGATCTTGTCGGTGTAGCCTTCGATCTGGCTGTCGCCTTTGATGTCGTCGCCGAGGTCGAGAATGATCGCATCCATCGGATGGAACTCCTGAATCTATGCCGTATCGGGATAAGGGGGGAGCCGCCCGCCGGGCGGACCGGCGGGCGCGCGGGTCAGGCCGCGGCCGGCGGCGGCAGCGTGGCGACCAGGCGGATCGAGGCGGTCAGCTCTTCCAGTTGGAAGTGCGGGCGGAGGAACACCGTGGCGCGATAGACGCCCGGTTTGCCGACGACTTCCGAAACGTCCACCCGCGCTTCGCGCAGCGGATACTGCGCCTTGATCTCCTGCGGGGCGTTGTCGTTGATCAGCACGTAGTCGGCGATCCAATTGTTCAGGTAGGTCTGCACGTTGTCGCGGGTCATGAAGCTGCCGACCTTGTCGCGCATGATCACCTTGAGATAGTGGGCGAAGCGCGAGGCGGCCAGGACATAGGGCAGCATCGCCGAGATACGGGCGTTGGCGTTGGCCTCGTTGGTGTTGTAGACCCTGGGCCTGTTGGTCGTCTGGCTGCCGAAGAACACCGCCAGGTCGCTGTTCTTCTTGTGGCAGAGGGCGATGAAGCCGAGTGCGTCGAGTTCCTTTTCGCGACGGTCGGTGATCGCCACCTCGGTCGGGCATTTCAGCGACAGGTCGCCGGAGCTGGTGCGGAAGCTGTGCGCCGGCAGGCCCTCGACCGCGCCGCCGCCTTCCACGCCGCGAATCGCCGCGCACCAGCCATAGCGGGCGAAGGCCTCGGTGATGCGCTGGGTCAGGGCCCAGGCGGCATTGCCCCAGAGGTACCTGGCGTGGTCGCGGCCGTTGACATCCTCGACGTAGTCCATGCCTTCCACCGGGCAGGTGTCCGGTCCGTAGGGCAGGCGCAGGAGGACGTGCGGCAGCACCAGGGAGACGTAGCGCGAATCCTCGCTCTCGCGGAAGGCGCGCCACTTGATCAGTTCCTGGCTCTCGAAGATCTTCGCCAGATCGCGCGGCACCGCCAGTTCGGTGAAACTGCCCATGTCGAACAGGCGCGGGCTGGCCGCGGCGATGAAGGGCGCATGGGCGGCGGCGGCGACGTTGGAGAGCTTTTCCAGCAGGCCGATGTCCTGCGGATGGCGGCCGAAGCTGTAGTCGCCGACCAGCAGGCTGAACGGATGCCCGCCGAAGGTGCCGTACTCTTCCTCGTAGATCTTCTTGAACAGCGCGCTCTGGTCGAACTCGACGGCCTTCTCCAGATCGATCAGCAGTTCCTTCTGGGTCACGTTGAGCAGGCGCAGCTTCAGACGCGCGCCGGTCTCGGTGTTCTTCACCAGCATGTGCAGGCCGCGCCAGGAGGCTTCCAGCTTCTGCAACTCGGGATGGTGGAGGATTTCGTCGAGCTGGGCGCCGATCAGCGCATCGATCTGGGCGATGCGGTCGTTGATCATCGACACGGTGTCCTTGTCGATGGCCATGCCTTCGTCGAGGACCTGGGTGGCGAACTCCGCGAGCATGTCGCGGGCGTAGTCCTGCTGGCTGTCGTCGTGGGCCATGCGGCCCTCGGCGATGATGCGGTCGAGCAGGGACAGGGTGATGTTCTCGCTGGCTTGGGTCTCGCCGGCGGACGGCTGGGCCATGGCGAATCCTCCGTGAAATGAGTGGTGGTCGATCAGGCTTGCGGTTCCGCTGCCGGTTCGTCGGCGGCCGGCTCGGCGCCGGGCGCGCCCGCCGGGTTCTCGGCCTGCGGACGGGCCGACCTGATCTCCTGCAGCCCTTCGGTGTTGGCCACGACGTCCTGCAGCAGCTTGTCCAGGTCGTCGTTGCCGTCGAGCTTGGTGAGCAGGTCGCGCAGGCGCTGGCGCGCCTCGAACAGCCGGCGCAGCGGGGTCACCTGCCGGACGATGTTGACCGGATCGAAGTCGTCGATGTGGTCGAAATGCAGTTCGATGTTCAGCTTGCTGCCGTCCTGGCTCAGGGTGTTGTCGACCTGCAGGGCGGCGCGGGGAGCGATGGAGGCGAGGACGTCGTTGAAGTTGTCGCGATTGATCTCGACGAAGCGCCGTTCCATCAGCTTGGGCAGAGGCTTTTCCGGCTTGCCGGAGAGGTCGGCGAGGATGCCGACCACCAGCGGGAGTTCCTTTTTCTCGATGGCGTTCCCGGTTTCCACGTCGTACGTGATCTGCACGCGGGGCGGACGAATCCTGTCGAGCTTGTGCTGCGTACTCTCGGCCATGACGGCTGACTCCGATGCGATGTTTCGAGCGCAATGCATCGGTTTCGCCGGCCATCGCACTCCCTTGCGGGGACCACCCCATGCGAGTCGGCGGCGGTCCGGTCGAACCCGTTGTGATGGCAACGAGCTATCAAAAAAGTTAAAACGGGTTTATAAGGGAATGCAAGCGAAACTTGATTAGACCTTTATGAAGCAGGGAAGGTTTTTCTTCGGAAGTATTGTTCTCGGTTCTTTCGCCGTCCTGGCGCTCGGCGCCTGCAGCCTGTTCGAGCCCGGAGTCGGCCTGAAGGCCCTGACCCTGGACGTGGCGCCACGGGCCAACGACGACACGCCGATCGCGGTGGACTTCGTCGCCGTCCGGGAACCCGAGTTGCTGAAGCTGTTTTCCGGCATGTCCGCCAGGCAGTGGTTCGCCGAGCGCGACCAGCTCCGCCTCGATTACCGCCAGGCCTTTTCGGTATGGGGACTCGAACTGGTGCCCGGCCAGTTCCTGGAGTTCGAGCGTTTCCCCCTGTCCGGGACTCCCGCCGCCGGACTTCTGGTCTTCGCCAGCTACAACGCGCCGGGCGTGCACCGTCTGCGCCTGGACGAGATGAGTGTCGTGCAGTTGCGTTTCGAAAGCCGGGACATGCGGCTGTTCGGCAAGAACGAACGTCGCTATGGATTGCGTTGGTTTCATTGGTAGTGGCGGCGGGGCGTCCCGCGCGCCGTGAAATCGAAAGGGATTCGTATGAGTGTTCTACCCGAGGCGGTCTGCTGGCACGAGGGCATGCAGTTGCTGCCCCAGCATTTCCAGCTCCAGGGCTTGCGCGCGGAAGCCCTGGCGGGACACCTGGCCAGGGTCTGCAATCCCTGGTTCTGGGGCGTCGAGACGCTGGAGGTCGATCCTGCCGCCCTCTGTGCCGGTCGGGTGCGGGTGACCGCCCTCGAAGCCACCCTGCCGGACGGCCTGCCGGTCGGCCTGAGCGCCGACGGCGGTGCGCCGCTGGAACTGGATCTGGCCGAGGCGTTCGCCGACTCGGCCGCCGGCGTGACCGTCTACCTCGCCGTGACGCCGCTGGGACGGGCCGGCCAGTTGCTGCCGCTGAACGGACGCCTGCGCTCGGTGGTCGGTGACGCGCTGCCCGATCTGGCCAGCGGCGAGCATCCCGAGCCGATCGTCGTCTGGCGGCCGAATCCGCGCCTGGTCACCGCCGAAGGACGGGCCGACTCGGTGTGCATTCCCCTGCTGCGAGTGGGGCGGGAGGGCGGCGGCTATGTTCGTTTGCCCTATGTCGCCCCGATGCCGCGCATCCTCCCGGAGTCGCCGCTGGGCGAAAAGGTGCGGGCCCTGTGCGCCCGCGCCCGGGAGAAGTGCCTGTTCCTCGCCGGGCGGCTGCGCCAGGCCCGGCAGGCCGGCAACGCCGAAGACGCCGCCGAGCTTCGCCTGCAACTGGCGGCCCTGTGGGCGCGACTGCCCGAGGTGGAGGCGGCCTTGAACGGACGCGGCACCGATCCGGCGACCCTGCACCGGCTGCTGGCCGGCATGGCCGGCGCCTGGTGCGCGCTCGATCCGTTGGCCGGCGTCCCGGCGTTCCGTCCCCTGGAGTTCGAGGACCTGCTGCGCGGCTACGACGAGGTGCTCGGCTGGCTGGCGGCGACGCTGGCGCGGATCCGCGCGGGCTACCGGAGCCTGCCGTTCGAGCAGGACCGGCATGGCTTCCATATCCTCCTGCCGGATCGGGAGCGGCCCGGCCAGCGCCTGGCGATCGGCCTGCGCATGCCGGCCGGGACCGGCGAGCAGGCGGCCCGGGACTGGCTGGCGCAAGCCATCGTCGCTTCCGAGGCGCATGTCGCGACTCTGGTTCGCCAGCGCATGGGCGGGCTTTCCTGGCATCCCATGCCCCGGCAGGAACAGGTCGCCTACGGGGTCGGCGAGGACACGCGGATCTTCGTGCTCAAGGCGGCCGGCGAGTGGTTCGATCCGAGCCAGGCGCTGCGCATCGTGCCCTGCGGCGGCGCGGCCGGCGGCCAGCCCTGGCAGATCGTGCTGTTCGCCGACGCCGGCGACCGCTAGCGCAGCGAGGAGCCGACATGCTCGAGCAGGAGATCGACCCCTATGCGCCGGGTCCCGGCGAGGCGCCCCTGAGTTCCGCCTTTGGCCAGGCCTGGCGCGAATGGCTGGCCGTCCGGCGCGAGCTGGAGGGCGAGGAGGCCGGCGAGGCCGAACTGGTCGCGCGCTTCGCCGAACAGGCCGGGCGCATCGCCCGCCGGCTCTGGCGCACGGCCTTCGCCGGCGCCGGCGACGCGCCGCATCAGGTGAAGGAGATGGTCTACGCTTTCGTCGCCCTGATCGACGAGACGCTGCTGTTCGCTCCCTGGCCGGGCCAGGCGGCCTGGCAGGAGAAGCCGCTGGAGCTGCGTCTGTACGGTAGCCGCAAGGCCGGCGAGCGCATCCCGCTGGCGATCAGGAAGGTCCTCGCCGAGCGCGCGCCGGCCACCCGGGACCTTGCCAACGTCTACCTGCAATGCCTGATCCTCGGCTTCCAGGGCCATCTGCGCAGCCCACGCGGCCAGGCCCTGCACGAGAAATGGCGGCATGCGCTGTTCGACTTCGCCTGGCTGCGCGAGCCCGCCATGAGCGATGCGGTCGAACTGCTCGGCCGCCCGGCGGCCGTGGCGCCCGTGCGCCTGCCGGTCCGCCGTTCGCTGCCCGACGGCCTGCGCCTCGGCCTGGCGATCCTGGGCATGGCGGTACTGCTGACGCTGCTCGGCCATCTGTTCTGGCGCGACATCGCCGGTTCGCTGGAGCCAGTGCTGTCCGTCGAGGTGGCGCTGACGGCGGAGCGGGTGCCATGAGCCTGCCGGAAATCGACGTGGCCGTGATTGTCGCGCTCCTGCTGTTGCTGGCGGCCGCGCTGTTGCTCGCCTGGCTGCGCAGCCAGGCGGGCTCGGCGGTGCGCGGCTTCTATGCCGCGGTTCGCCAGATGGAGCACGACCGGGCGGTGAACGATCGCTACCAGACGCCCTGGCTGCTGATGATCGGCGACGAGGAACGCTGCGCGCAGCTATGCCTGGACTGGCAGTTGAAGGCGGCCGGCAAGCCCGCCTGGTTCGGTTGCTGGTGGAGCGACCCGGATGGCGCGCTGTTGGTCGTGCCGGATGCCCTGTGCATGCCGGAGGAAGGCCGGCCGGGCCGCTCCGCCGCCTGGTGGCGGGTGCTCGGCCTGCTGCTGCGCCTGCGCTCCAGCCGCCCCCTGGATGCGCTGGTCTGGGTCGTGCCGGTCGCCGTCCTGCTGGATGGCGAGCAGGCCGTGGCCCGCGGAATCGCCGCGCGCCGTGCTTTCATCGAGCTGCTGCAGCGCCTGGGACTCAGCCTGCCGGTCTATGTGCTGGTGACCGGCATGGAGGAAGTGCCCGGCTTCCAGGAACTGATCGCGGCGCTGCCCGAGGAGGCGCGCGAGACACCGCTCGGCTGGTCCTCGCCTTTCGCGCCGGAGGCCGCCTGGCAGTCGCACTGGAGCGATCTGGCTCTCGATCGGCTGGGGCGCGCGCTGTCCGAGGCGATCGTCGAGCTCGGCGCGCTGTCGGGACGGCTCGGCGAGGCCCTGTATTGCCTGCCGCAGCGCTTCGAGGACATGCGCGGCGGCCTGCACGCGCTGCTCGACCCGGTGTTCCAGGGCAACGCCCTGGGCGAGGCGCCGCGCTTGCGCGGCCTGTACTTCGTCGCCGGCCGGGCGGCAGCGGGCGGCGAACCGGGCCAGGACCTGTCGGGCCTCGACGTGCCGCCGCTGCGTGGCCTGTTCTCCCGTCAGCTCTGGCAGCGCCGCATCCTCGCCGAGCAGGGGCTGGCCCGGGCGGTGCCGCGCATCCTCCGCCTGCGCCAGCGCTGGCAGCAGGTCGCCGGTGCCGCCGCCCTGGTGTTCGGCCTGTTCTGGAGCGGAGCGATGCTGTGGGTCTGGTACGAGTCAAGCCGCGAGGCCGAGGATCTGGCCAGGCTGCTGCAGGAAACCCGCAACCGCTACGTGGCGCTCGACGACGACGCCCGCCACCGGGAGCTGAGCCGGCAGAACGCCCAGGCCTTCTGGACCCTGCTGGAACGCGCGCCGCGCTGGCGTTTCGCGTCTCCGGCCTTTCCGACCTCCTGGCTCTCGCCGCTGGACCGTCGGCTGGAGGCAAGCCTGGCGGGCGCTGCGCGGGAGCGGCTGTTCCAGCCGCTGCGCGACCAGTTGGCGGCCGATCTGGATGCACTGGGTGCGATGCACGGTGCCGGGCGGCATTCCAGCCCCGAGGGCGACAGCCCCGAGCAGTGGCAGAACTATGTCCTGGCCAAGGGCCTGGTCGAGCGGGTCACGCGCCTCGAACAGCAGAACCGCTGGCTCGCCCAGGCCCTGGGCAGGCCCCTGGCGCCCCTGGAAACCCTCGCCGCCATGGGCCGCGATGCGCTTGGCCTGCAGCCGGGCGCCGGGCCGCTGCGCCACGAGGCCTTCTACAACAGGCTCCTGCGCACGGCGCCCGCGCCGGCGATGCAGGCGCTGGACCTGCACGCGAACCGGAAGATCGCCGAACGTTTCCAGAACCTGATGCGGCAGTGGCTGACCCAGTATTTCCTGGCCGAACACTTCGTCCGGCCGGCCGGCTACCTGAAGATTCACCTCCAGAAGCTGCAGGCCGGCTACGGCAACTCCCTGCGCGAACTCGAGGAGGTCGGCGGGCTGATCGACAACCTGCGGGATCTCGTCGCCCTGATCAACGCGGCCTGGGCGCGCGGCAACGGGCGGGACCGGGTGCCGGGCTACGAGGCGATGCTCGATGGCGCGCGCCAGACCACCCTGCTCGGGCCGGCGGTGGTACAGGCCGTCGAGCAGGAGGCCTCGCGCCTGCAGAAGAGCTTCCGCGACCAGTGGATCGCCCAGGCGGGCTCGCGCGACAACCTGCTGGTGCTGCTGGGCGGCGGCAGTCTGGAACTGCAGGAGCAGGTCGCCGGGCTGGATAAGTCCATCGAAAGCCTGCTACGGCACGATTTCGCCGCCATCGCCTTGCGCCGCGAGGGCGAGGGCGAGGGCGAGGATGAGTCCCGCGCCCAGCCCCTGGCCATCGATGCCCGCGCGCTCGACACCGCGCTGGGCTACTACGCCGGCTACAAGGGTTATGCCGACCAGGAGCTGGCGCAGATACCGCCGCCGTACCGTGCGGCCCTGCTCGGAGCGGCCGCACGCGCGGCTTCGCTGGCCATGTGGAGCAGCCTGGAGTCGAAGGGGGGCGTGCCGCGCCTGGGCAGCGAGCGTTCCTTCGACGTGCCGGCGGACAAGGCCCTGCAACTGCAGGAGGCTTTCGCCGAGCTGAACAGTGGCGATCTGGCCCAGGCTTTGCTGGAAAACCTCAACCGCCGGGCCCTGGGCGACGTGCAAGAAGCGCTGGCGGAGGTCGAGGCGCTGCCCATGTTCCACCAGGGCTACGACTTCGCTCTGTGGGATGGCGGCAAGGGACCGGGCCTGCAGATGTTCCGCGCCCAGGATCTGCAGGACCTCAAGCAGGGGCTGGCCCAGCAGTTCGCGGTCATGCTGGAAGCCACCCAGGCCAGCGCCCGGGCGCTGGAATGGCTGCGGATGCAGCGCTCGCACCTGTCGCTGGCCGACTACGACAAGGTCCTGCGGCTGACCGCGCTGGGCGAGGAGATGCTCAAGCACAAGGCGCAGAACCCGGCCAGCGCGCCGGCGCTGTTCCAGCAACTGGTCGCCCGCGACTTCGTCGAGATGGACGGCGGAACCTGCCCGGGCATCCTCCAGGCCGCCTATCTGGCGCAGGGACAGGATGACCTGTCGCGGCGCGGGCAGTTCCTCTGGGAGGAGGCGCGGCAGCGCTGCGACCTCCTCCAGCAACAGCGCGCGGCCACCGCCTGGAGCCGCCTGGCCGACTATTTCAACCAGTATCTGGCCGAGCGCTTCCCGTTCTCCCACGATATCCGTGCCGTCGATGTCGATCCCGAACGGGTTCGCCACCTGCTGCGGCTGATCGACGAGCACCTGCCCCAGGCCGAGGCGGGCCTGCAACTCGCCCGCCGGTCCGACCGGCAGGCCGCGCAGGACTTTCTGCTGCGTCTGAAGCAGGCCTCCGGTTGGCTGGGAGCGTTGCTGCTGCGCGACAAGAACGGTCTGCAGGGGCTCGACGCGGAGGTGCGCTGGCGCACCGACCGCGCGGACGAGCGCGGCGCCGACCAGGTGATCGCCTGGCTGCTGCAGGCGGGCCGCCAGGAGATCGCCTATCCGGGCGACGATCCGCAGCGCCTGCGCTGGACCCAGGGCGAACCGGTCCGCCTGGTGCTGCGCTGGGCGAAGAACGGCTCGCAGCGGCCGGTGAACGATCCGCTGCAGCCGAGCCTGGCGGTCGCCGACCGCGAGGCCGGCTGGGAATACACCGGTCCCTGGGCGCTGCTGCGCCTGATGCGTACCCACATCGCCGTGCAGCGGCAGTCGTACGTCGACTACACCGACTTCCCGCTGACCTTCCAGTTGCCGGTCTACGGGGCTTACAGCAGCGACAGCCGGGCGATCCTGTTCATGCGCGTGTCGCTGATGACCCAGGGCGGCAAGGCGCCGCTCTCCATCCAGCCGCTGCCGGTACGTGCCCCCCGTTCCCCTTTCGCCGCGCCGTCCGTGCCGCAGCGCTGGTGATCCCTGGAGGTCTCCTTGAGTTCTTCGCTTTCCCTGCCCTTGCCGCCGGACAGCCTGCTCGAACCGCTCTCGGCGGACTCGCCCTGCGGTCCGAGCCTGCGCTACGACCCGGATTTCGACCGCCTGCGCGAGGCTCGCCGGGAGGAGGATGCGAGCCTGCCGAGCGGCGTCTGGCAGGCACGGATCAAACTCGGCGACTGGGCGACGGTAGAGAGGCTGGCCGGCGAACTGCTGCGCACCCGCAGCAAGGACCTGATGGTGGCCGCCTGGCTGGGCGAGGCCTGGCTGCTGCGCAGGAACTGGGAAGGGCTGCCCCAGGCGCTGGCGCTGGTGAGCGGTCTGTGCGAACGCTATCCGGACGAGCTGCACCCGCAGGCCGAGGAGGGCGACCGCTCCTGGCGGGCGACGCCGCTCGACTGGCTGATCCGCCGCTACGCCGAGCTGTCGCTGGTCCGCCTGCCGCTGTTCGAGCCGGACGACGAGTCCGCCCCCTTCGCCCTGCACGACTGGCGGCAACTGCAGTTGCAGCAGGTCGCCGCCGACGACGGCAAGGCGGCCAAGGCCGCAGTCGAGGCGGCCCGGCAGAAACAGCGCAAGCTGGACGAGCGGATCAGGAGCACGCCGCTGCCGGTCTGGCTGCGCCGCCGCGCCTGTCTCGAACAGAGCGCGTGCACGCTGGAGCGTCTGGAGCGCTGGAGCGACGAGTACCTGGGCGAACTCGCTCCCGGTTTCGCTCCTTTGCGCGAGACCATCCGCCAACTGATCGCCCTGATGCAGGAGTTCATCGCCATGCACCCACGAGCATCCGAGGCCGCCGCCGCTCCATCCCCGGCCGGGGAGGCCGAATCGGCCAGCGCCGCGCCGACCGTCGCCATGCCGGGCGTCGCCACGCCCTCCGGCCCGCCAGGCAGCCGCGAGCAGGCCTACCGTCAATTGGGCCTGATCGCCGATTATCTGGCACGTACCGAGCCGCACAGTCCGGTTCCTTACCTGATCCGCAAGGCGATGGAGTGGGGCGACAAGCCCCTCGGCGATCTGTTGTCCGAACTGCTGTCGGCGGACCCGGAGGCCCGGCGCGTCTGGACCCTGCTGGGTATCCTGAAGTGACGGCCTGACGCCTTTTCCGCATGGCGCCGCGCGCCACCTGTCCGGCCCGCCATGGATGTGCGGCTCGCTTCTTCCCGGCGGGGCCGGAGGAGCGTTCGCGGCCGATGATTCGCCGCTTCCGCCCGAGCCTCCGTCTTTCTTTCTCCGTCAGTCCTTCCCTCGTCGCCTCCCTGTTCCGTCGTGTCCGCTCCCCGCCCCGTCGCCGAGCGATCGGCTGGATCGGACGGAGACGCATGTCCTGTCGATTTTCCGACATCTTATTTGTATTGTTTGTTATACAGATAACAATTGTCTGTATTCGAGCGTCTTTATGATGTCAGGTCGTATTTTTTATTAATAAATAATTGATTTTATTGGTTTTAATTTTAAACGACCGCCTCTTTGAGTTGGCATGACATGTGCCTTATGGCTTTTTGTATATAGATATGGAGCCATGACAATATGCAGCCGACCACCCGCCTCGCGCAGGCTCTCCGTCGTAGCGTGCGAGCTTTTCGTTTCTGGCTGGCCGTCGCCGGCTCGTTCGTTTTCGCCGCTCTGCCGGTTTCCGCCGCCGAATCCCTGACCATCGCCGCCGGCGCCGGTTACAAGCGTCCGGTCGCCGAATTGGCCGTCGCCTTCGAGCGCCGCAGCGGTATCCGTATCGAACCCTTCTTCGGCCATATGGGCCAGGTGCTGGCGCAGGCCCGCCAGAGCGACAGGATCGCCGTGGTGCTGGGCGATCAGGCTTTCCTCGAGAACGCCGGGCAGCCCGCCTTCGCACGCTATCTGCCGGCCGGACGGGGCCGGCTGGTGCTGGCCTGGCCGACCGGCCGGACGCTGGCGAAAGCGGAGGAGCTGGCCGGCCCGAGCTTCGCCCGCATCGCCCTGCCGGACGAGCGCCAGGCGGTCTACGGCAAGGCCGCCAGCCAGTTTCTCGAACGCAGCGGCCTGGAGAAGAAGCTCGAAGGTCGCCTGATCATGGTGGCCAACGTACCGCAGGTGTCGGCCTATCTGGTCAGCGGCGAGGTCGATGCCGGTTTCGTCAATCTCACCGACGCTCTCGGCGTGCGCGAGCGCATCGGCGGTTTCCTCGAGATCGACCCGGCTCTTTACGACGAGGTGCGCATCGTCGCCGGCGTCGTCGCGGGACGCGAGAAGCTGCCCGGCGTCGAGGCGCTGGCCGATTTTCTCGCCACGCCCGAGGCCGAGGCGATTCTCGCCAGACACGGGCTGTGAGCGAACGGGTCCGGTCGCTGGCAGCCGTGCTCGGCGAGCCGGCGGTGGTCGATGCCCTGCGGCTGACCGCCGAGGTGGCGCTGGCCACGCTGGCGCTGCACCTGCTGTTCGGCCTGGCGCTGGGCTATGCCCTGGCGCGGCCGGGCTGGTTCGGTCGCGGCCTGGTCGATGCGCTGGTGACCCTGCCGCTGGTGTTTCCGCCGGTCGCCACCGGCTTCCTGCTGCTGATGCTGCTCGGCCGGCGCGGCCCGCTCGGCGCCTGGCTGGGCGAAACCTGGGGCGTGGAGGTGGTGTTCTCCTTCTGGGGGGTGCTGATCGCCTCGCTGATCGCCGGCCTGCCGCTGGTGGTCAAGCCGGTGCAGGCGGCGCTGGCAAGCCTCTCCGTGCGCTTCGGCGAGGCGGCCCGGGTGCTCGGCAAGGGCGAACTGGAAATCTTCCTGCGCGTGCTGCTGCCGAACATCCGCGGCCCGCTCGCCGCCGGCCTGGTGCTCGGCCTGGGGCGCTCGCTGGGCGAGGTGGGTATCACCCTGATGCTCGGCGGCAATGTTTCCGGGCGCACCACCACGGTGTCTCTGGAGATCTTCAACGCGGTCGGCGGTGGCGAGTTCGAGCGCGCCGCCGTACTGTCGCTGCTGCTCGGCCTGGTTTCCCTCGGTCTGTTCGCCGTGCTGCGCCGGCTGGGAGCCCTGTAATGGCTGTCGATCCCGCCCGGTTCGCGGATTTTCGGCCATGGCGCCGGCGGGCTTCGTTCCGCTGGGGACGGCGGTTTCTTTCCGGGGCGCCACACACCCTGATGGCCAGGCTGGCCTGCGAGTTCCGAATGGGGAGGAAAGCATGCACAAGATGAAGACGAGAGGTCCCGCCCGCCGCGCGCTCCTGTTGCTCGGCCTGCTGCTGGCACTGGCGCCGGGCGCACGGGCCGCGGAGCCGCTGCGCCTGGCCATGGTCGGCGGCATCCAGATGAGCGGCGTCGGCGAGCGGCTGCGAATGCGCCTGGAGGCGGGCACGGGCGTGCGCCTGGAACTGGTCGCGGTGGCGAATAAGGAGGCCATAGTCCCGCGCTTCGCCCGCGGCGAGGCCGATCTGTTGCTGATCCACGGCGGTAGCGAGACCTTCGCCTTGCAGGCGCGGGGGCTGGGTGGCCAGATGCGGGTGTGGGGGTTCAACGAGCATGTGCTGGTCGGTCCCGCCGAGGACCCGGCCGGGGTGCGTGGCGCGGCGGACGGCGCCGAGGCCTTCCGGCGCATCGCCGCGGCGCGCGCGCCCTTCGTCGCCTTCCGCGATGCCGGCAGTCACGAGATCGTCCAGCGCCTGTGGAAGCGGGCCGGCATCCGTCCGGAACCGGACTGGGTCCTGCTCGACCGGAGCGAGCGGCCCCAGGAGATCCTCGCCCAGGCCGCGCAACAGCGCGCCTACGTGGTGGTCGGCGGTATCCCCGCGGCCTTCGGCAAGCTGCGTGGCGAGGGGCTGGAGATCCTCTTGCGCGGCGATCGGCGGATGCGCCGGGCCTATGTGGCGCTGGAGCCGGGGCCGGCCCATCCGGCTTCCGCCACGGCGCGCGAGGACGCCCGGCGCGTGGTGGACTACCTGGTCTCGGCGGCCGGGCAGGCCGATCTGGCCGCCGCCGATACCGAGGCCGGCGGTCCCTGGATCTACGGCCTGGCGGAGGCGCCGCCGGCGCTCAGTGCAGGCTCCGGAGCGGCGTCGCCAGCCAGTCCCCGGCGCTGACCAGCACGCTGTCGCCCGGCTCCATGCGGACGCTCTCCGCCGGGCGGGCGAGGCAGATACGGCCCTCGGCCTCGATGCGGTAGAGCGGGCTGCCGTCGGCGGCGCTGAGCCGTTCGACCACCCGGCCGGCGAGAATCAGACGGTTCTCCGCGTCGGCGAAGCGGCCTGCGCCGAACAGCCGGGCCGGTGTCGTGTCGGCGGCCACCCGGCCGCCCTCCAGCAGCACCGCGCGTTCGCACAGGCGCAGGGCTTCGCCCGGATCGTGAGTGACCAGCACCAGGGTGGTGCGCCGGTGCTCACGCAGGGCGGCCAGGGCGTCTTGCAGATCGCGGCGCAGGGCGCCGTCGAGGGCCGAGAGCGGTTCGTCGAGCAGCAGCAGGTCCGGCTCCGCGGCCAGGGCGCGGGCCAGGGCCAGGCGCTGCTGCTGGCCACCGGACAGGCGCAGCGGGTTTTCCCCGGCCAGGCCGGCGAGGCCGACCAGTTCGAGCAGTTCGTCGGCGCGCCGCTCGGACCTGCCGGAAGGCAGGGCGAAGCGCACGTTGCCTCGCACGCTCATGTTGGGAAACAGCGCGTAGTCCTGGAACACCAGTCCGGCACGGCGTCGGCGGGGCGGACGATCGATGCCGCGCGCGCTGTCCAGCCAGATCCGGCCGAAGGCGGCGATATGGCCGTCGTCCGCCGGCTGCAGTCCGGCGAGCAGGCGCAGGAGGCTGGTCTTGCCGCTGCCGGAAGGACCGAGCAGGGCGAGGCTCGCGCCGCGTTCGAGACTCAGTTCGACATCCAGTTCGATGGGGCCGCTGGCCGAAGCCAGGCGTTTGCGCAGGTGGAAGTGCAGGCGTTCCGGCGGGGCCGGGCGGCTCGGGCGGGGACGGCGAAGCAGGTTCGCGAGTGCGAGGACGGACATGGCGGTGGCTCGTGCGACGGGGCGTGCCTGTTGCAAGCACGCCCCATGCCATCCTCGTTCGCGGGGGCGATGAGGTCCGCTCTCAGGCCGGGACGCCGAGGATCACGTTGGAGGCCTTGATGACCGCGCTGGCGCTGGCGCCCGGCTTCAGGCCCAGCTCGGCGACGGCCTCCTTGGTGACCATGGAAGTGATCTCGGTGCCGCCCTGCAGGGCCAGGGTGACCTCGGCGTTGACCGCGCCGGTCTCGATGGTCTTGACGGTGCCGGTCAGGATGTTGCGGGCGGACAGGCGGTAACCGCTGCTGTCGGTCATCAGCAGCACCCAGGGGGCCTTCACCACGGCGACCACCTCCTTGCCGGCGGCCAGTTGCAGGGACCTGGCGCTTTCCAGGGTCACCACGGCGGCGAGCTTGTCGCCACCGCCCAGGAGGATGTCCACCTCGGCGTTGACCGCGCCCTCCTTCAGGGCGCTGACGGTACCTTTGAAGACGTTGCGGGCGCTGATTTTCATGCTGTGTTCCTCGTCCGATGGAGTGCAGGGTTTGGCACAACCGCTATATCATTTGCACTATAAATTGTCGTAAAAATGACAATTGATGTGAGTCGAAAGTATAGACAACGCTGTTATAGCAGCGGAATAATAACAAAGTGACACTTGGCATGTGAATTGCTTTATATAAAACTGGATAAATAGATAAATTGCAGGCTACCAGACGATGACCGCCACCCGTTTCCTCGCCCGCATGTCCCTGGACACCGATGTCGGTACCGCCCTGTCCGATACCCGCATCCGCCTGCTCGAAGCCATCGAGCGCGAAGGATCGATCAACCGGGCCGCCAAGGTCGTGCCGCTTTCCTACAAGGCGGCCTGGGACGCCATCGATACCATGAACAACCTCGCCCCCGAGCCCCTGGTGGTGCGGGTCGCGGGTGGCCGGCAGGGCGGCGGCACCCAGCTCACCGACTACGGCCGGCGCATCGTGGCCATGTACCGCGCCCTGGAAATCGAATACCAGAGCGCCCTCGACCGTCTCTCCGAGCGCCTCAACGAGGTGACCGGCGGCGACATCCAGGCCTTCCAGCGTCTCATGCACTCCATGAGCATGAAGACCAGCGCGCGCAACCAGTTCGCCGGCATCGTCACCGGTCTGCGCGTCGGCGGCGTCGACTACGAGGTGCGCATCCGCCTGGACGCCGAGAACGAGATCGCCGCGGTCATCACCAAGGCCAGCGCGGAGAACCTGGAGCTGGCCATCGGCAAGGAGGTCTTCGCCCTGGTCAAGTCTTCCTCGGTGATGCTCACCACCGAGCCTTCGCTCAAGCTCACCGCGCGCAATCAGTTGTGGGGCGAGGTCATCGATATCCACGAGGGGCCGGTGAACAACGAGGTGACCCTGGCCCTGCCCTCCGGGCGCAGCGTGACCTGCGTGGTCACCGCCGATAGCTGCAAGGCCCTCGGCCTGGCGCCGGGCGTGGCGGCCTGCGCTTTCTTCAAGTCGTCGAGCGTGATCCTGGCCGTCTACGGCTGACCGGCTTCCCCCGTTCCGTTTCTCTCAACATGGAGTAGTAGCATGAGCTTTTCGCTGTCCCGCCTGGTCGTCGCCCTGGGCGCCGGCCTGCTCGCCTGTGCCGCCCAGGCGGCGGAAGTACAGGTCGCCGTCGCCGCCAACTTCACCGCGCCGATGAAAGATATCGCCAGCCAGTTCGAGAAGGACACCGGCCACAAGGTGATCACCTCCTTCGGACCGACCGGCGGCTTCTACAGCCAGATCCAGAACGGCGCGCCCTTCGAGGTCTTCCTCGCCGCCGACGACACCACGCCGGAGAAGCTGGAGAAGGAAGGCGGCACCGTCGCCGGTTCGCGCTTCACTTATGCCGTCGGCAAGCTGGTGCTGTGGTCGGCCAAGCCCGGCTACGTGGACGACCAGGGCGCGGTGCTGAAGAAGAACGCCTTCAAGCACCTGTCCATCGCCAACCCGAAGACCGCCCCCTATGGCGCCGCCGCCGTCCAGGTGCTGGCCAAGCTCGGCTTGACCGAGGCGACCAAGTCGAAGCTGGTCGAGGGCGCCAGCATTGCCCAGGCGCACCAGTTCGTCGCCACCGGCAACGCCGAGCTGGGCTTCGTCGCCCTGTCGCAGGTGTACAAGGACGGCAAGCTCACCGGAGGCTCCGGCTGGAACGTACCGGGCGATCTGTACGAGCCGATCCGCCAGGACGCGGTGATCCTGACCAAGGGCAAGGACAACCCCGCCGCCCAGGCGCTGGTCGACTACCTCAAGGGGCCCAAGGCCACCGAGGTGATCAAGGCCTACGGTTACGGTCTGCAATAAGCAAGGCAGGAGGTGCAGGCAATGCCGTTGTCCGAACACGACCTCGCCGCCATCCGCCTGACCCTGGAGCTGGCATCGCTGACCACGGTGCTGCTGCTGGTGGTCGGCACGCCGATCGCCTGGTGGCTGGCGCGCACCCGTTCGCGCCTGAAGGGGGCGATAGGCGCGGTCGTGGCATTGCCGCTGGTACTACCGCCGACCGTGCTCGGCTTCTACCTGCTGGTGACCATGGGGCCGCACGGCCCCATCGGTCAACTGACCCAGTTCCTGGGACTCGGCACATTGCCGTTCACCTTCGCCGGCCTGGTGGTGGCGTCGGTGTTCTATTCGCTGCCCTTCGTCGTGCAACCGCTGCAGAACGCCTTCGAGGCGATCGGCGAGCGCCCGCTGGAGGTGGCCTCGACGCTGCGCGCCGGCCCCTGGGATACCTTCTTCACCGTGGTGGTCCCCCTCGCGCGGCCCGGTTTCATCACCGCCGCCATTCTCGGCTTCGCGCATACCGTGGGCGAGTTCGGCGTGGTGCTGATGATCGGCGGCAATATCCCGGAAAAGACCCGCACCGTGGCGGTACAAATTTTCGACCATGTCGAGGCGATGGAATATGCCCAGGCCCATTGGCTCGCCGGAGGCATGGTGCTGTTCTCCTTCCTCGTACTGTTCGCACTCTATTCCAGCCGTCGCTTCAAGGCGGGGCTGAGCTGATCCGGGAGAGTCGTCGATGAACACCAGCTTCGAGCCCGGCACCAAGGGCGAAACCGGTGCACTTTCGGGCGGCTTGCCGGCGGACGGCATCCGCGCCCGTTTCCGGGTGGATTACGCGGGGTTCGCGCTGGATGTCGACCTGACCCTGCCGGGGCATGGCGTGACCGCGCTGTTCGGCCATTCCGGCTCCGGCAAGACCACCCTGCTGCGCTGCGTCGCCGGCCTGGAGCGGGCCGCCGAGGCGCGTCTGGAGATCAACGGCGAGCTCTGGCAGGACAGCGCCGCCGGGGTGTTCCTGCCGACCCACAGGCGCGCCCTCGGCTATGTGTTCCAGGAGGCCAGCCTGTTCCCCCATCTGAGCGTGCGGCGCAACCTGGAATACGGCATGAAGCGCGTCGATGCCGCCAGCCGCCAGGTGTCCTGGGAGCGGGTGCTGGAACTGCTCGGCATCGGCCACCTGCTCGAGCGCCTGCCCGGCCGCCTGTCCGGTGGCGAGCGCCAGCGCGTCGGCATCGCCCGCGCGCTGCTCACCAGCCCGCGTCTTCTGTTGATGGACGAGCCGCTGGCGGCGCTCGACCTCAAGCGCAAGAACGAGATCCTGCCCTATCTGGAGCGTCTGCACGACGAACTGGACATCCCGATGCTGTTCGTCAGCCACTTGCCGGACGAGGTGGCGCGCCTCGCTGACCATGTGGTGCTGCTCGACCAGGGGCGCGTGACGGCGCAGGGCTCGCTGCAGGACATCATGGCGCGGCTCGACCTGCCGACCGCCTTTCACGAGGATGCCGGGGTGGTCATCGAGTCGGTGGTGGCCGAGCACGACGACCACTACCACCTCACCCGTCTCGCCTTTCCCGGCGGCGCGGTGCTGGTCGCGCGGCGCCCGGAGGCGCCCGGCCAGCGCCTGCGCCTGCGCGTGCACGCCCGCGATGTCAGCCTGGCGAACAGCCGCATCGAGGACTCCAGCATCACCAACGTATTGCCGGCCACTGTCCGCGAGGTGGTCGAGGCCGATACCCCGGCCCATGTGCTGGTACGTCTGGAGGCCGAGGGCACTCCGCTGATCGCCCGCATCACCCGCCGTTCCTGCGACCAGCTCGGGATAGCCCCTGGCAGGCGCATGTGGGCGCAGATCAAGGCGGTGGCGCTGCTCGGCTGAGGCCGCCGGGCGGCGGCCTACGGGTCGAAGTCCAGGCATGGGCCCTGGTGGTCGGCATAGCGTTCGACGATCCGCGCGATCTCCCCGAGCGAGCGCCGGAAGGGGCCGATCAGCGCCGGATCGAAATGCGTGCCGGCCTGGGCCTCGATGTAGCCGACCGCCTCCTCCAGGGGCCAGGCCTTCTTGTAGGGGCGCGCCGAGGTCAGGGCGTCGAACACATCGGCGACGGCGGCGATGCGCGCCATCAAAGGAATCTCCTCGCCCCCGAGGCCTTGGGGGTAACCGCTGCCGTCCCATTTCTCGTGGTGGTGCAGGGCGATGCTGTGGGCGGCCTTGAGCAGGTCGTCGTCGTGCCGGCCGATGATCTTCGCGCCGATCTCGGTATGCCGGCGCATGATCGCCCATTCTTCCGGTTCCAGCCGGCCCGACTTGAACAGGATGCTGTCGGGAATGCCGATCTTGCCGATGTCGTGCATCGGCGCGGCATTGAACAGGGTTTCCACGAACTCCGCGCCCATGCCGGCTGCCTGGGCGATCAGTCGGGCGATGTGGCTCATGCGCACGATGTGGTTGCCCGTCTCGTTGTCGCGAAACTCCGCGGCGCGGCTCAGGCGGCGGACGATCTGCTGGCGGGTCCTGAGCAGTTCGGCGGTGCGCTGCTCGACCTGCCGGGCCAGTTCCTGGCGCTGCCGATGGAGCGCCAGGTGGGTCCGTACCCGGGCCAGGGCGATCGGCGGGCTGATCGGCTTGGTGATGTAGTCCACCGCGCCCAGCTCCAGGCCGCGCTGCTCGTCGGCCGTTTCGCTCATGGCGGTGACGAAGATCACCGGAATGGCCCGGGTGTCCGGATCGGCCTTGAGCCGTTCGCAGACCTGATAGCCGCTCAGTCCCGGCATCATCACATCGAGCAGGATGAGGTCCGGCGGGTTGTCCGAGCGGGCGATCCTGAGCGCCCGCTCGCCGTTCAGGGCGACCTTGGTGCGGTGATGCGGCGCGAGGATCTCGACGAAGATGTCGATGTTCTCCGGTACGTCGTCCACGACGAGGATGGTGGCTTTCATCGGCGCGGTCTCTGCGGGCCGGCTGCCTCGGCGTCCCGCGGAGCGAGGTTCCGGCGGATGGCCGCGAGGCTGGCCAGGGCGGCCTCGAAGTCATAGCGGGCGACCAGGGCCTGTAGCTCGCCGGCCCGTTCGCCGAGGCCGCGGGCGGCCAGCCGGGGGCCCAGGGCGCGCAGTTGCGCCACGGCGTCGGCATCGTCGTCGCGCAACAAGGCCTCCAGGGTTCGGAGTCCTTCGTCGAGTGCGGACAGCTCCTGCGGCGTTTCCGCCACGATGGGTGCCGGATTGCCGGCGGCCGGGGCGGCGATGGATGCGCACAGGGCGCCGAGCGTCCTTTCCAGATCGTCCAGGGTTTCGGCGGGAGGCTGCCGGTTCTGCCCGAGGCATTGCTCGAGGGTGGCGGCCTGGGTCGCCAGCTCCGTGGCGCCGATATTGCCGGCCAGTCCCTTGAGGGTATGGGCGATACGCCGGGCGCCTTCCCGGTCGCCGGCCGCGAGGGCGGCGCCGAGCCGTGCGGCGGCGTCGGCCTGGGTCGCCGCGAAACGCGCCAGCAGCCGGTCGAGCAGGGCGCGGTTGCCGCCCAGGCGCCGCAAGGCTCCGGCCCGCTCCAGGGCGGTGTTCGCCGACGCTGTGGGCACGCTCCCGCCGATGGCGAGAGGAGCCGGTAGGGCCAGCGGCCGCCCGCTCCCGACCCAGTGGCGCAGGGTGACGAACAACTGGGCGACGTCGATGGGCTTGGCGATGTACGCGTGCATCCCGGCGGCCAGGCAGCGTTCCCGGTCACCAGCCATGGTGCTGGCGGTCATGGCCAGGATCGGCAGGTCGACGAGGCCTGCCCGGCGAATCCGCCGGGTGGCCTCGAAGCCATCCATCACCGGCATCTGGCAGTCCATCAGCACGCCGTCGTAGGCATGCGCCATGACCTTGCCGACGGCCTCGGCGCCGTCGTTGGCGACATCCACGCGAATCCCCGCGGTGGCGAGGAGTTCCATGGCCATTTCCTGGTTGACCGGGTTGTCCTCGACCAGCAGCAGATGGACACCGCGCAGGGCCTCCCGGGCCTGTTCGGCCTCGCTTTCCAGCGCTTTTCGGCTGTTCGGCGCGGTCCTCATCCTGCGACTGCAGGCGTCGAGGATGCCGTCGAGCAGGCTGGAAGGAGTGACCGGCTTGACCAGCAGGCCCTCCACGGGGACTTTGCCGAGGCGTTCGAGCAACTCGTCGCGGCCGTACGAGGTGACCATCACGAACAGCGGAGTCTCGGCGATCCGCGGGGCGGCGCGGATCGCGCCGACCGCCTGGACGCCGTCCATGCCCGGCATCAGCCAGTCCATGATTACCAGGCGGTAAGGGTTGTCCTCCTGCTGGGCCCGCTCCAGCAGCCGGATCGCCTGCGGCGCGTTGTCCGCCGTGGTCACCGCGAAGCGCAGCGCGCTCAGCATGCCGGCGAAGATTTCCAGGGCGCTGGCGTTGTCGTCCACCACCAGTACGCGCATGCCGAGGAGATCGGCGCTGTCCGCCAGCAGTTCGCGCTGGTTCGCCTGCCGCTCGAAGCGGGCATCGAAATGGAAGGTGCTGCCGACCCCGGGGCTGGAGTCGACGCCGATCTCGCCGTCCATCATGGCCACCAGGTGCTTGCAGATGGCCAGGCCGAGACCGGTTCCGCCGTACTGGCGGGAGGTCGAGGAGTCGGCCTGGGTGAAGGCCCGGAACAGCTTCCGGCGCTGCGTCTCGTTGAGGCCGATGCCGGTGTCGCGCACCTCGAAGCGCAGCCGGACGCCCCGTTCGTCCTCGCATTCCTTGCGGATGCGCAGAGTGATCTCGCCCCGGCTGGTGAACTTGATCGCGTTATCGAGCAGGTTGCTCAGCACCTGGCCGAGGCGCAGCGGGTCGCCGATCAGCGCGGTGGGCACGTCGGTGGCGATGTCGAAGAGCAGCTCCAGGCCCTTTTCCTGGGCCTTGAGGACGGACAGGTCGGCCAGGTGATCAGTCACGCTCTCGAGCTGGAAGTCCACCTGCTCGAAACGCATCTTGCCGGCCTCGATCTTCGAGAAGTCGAGGATGTCGTTGATGATGCCGAGCAGGCTCCGGGCCGCGTCGTGGGCCTTTTCGACGAAGTTGCGCTGGCGCTCGTCCAGCCCGCTGTCCAGCGCCAACTGGGTCATGCCCATGATCACGTTCATCGGCGTGCGAATCTCGTGGCTCATGTTGGCGAGGAAGTCGGACTTCATGCGCGTCGCCTCCTCGGCCAGCTCCTTGGCTTCGGCCAGGGCCCGTTCGGACGCCTTCTGTGCCGAGATATCGATCAGCATGCCGAGCAGCCCGGCCGGACGGCCGTCGCCGCCGGGGTAGCCGGCGAGGGTGTAGATGGATGGGTGCTCGCGCCCGTCGGCATAGCGGATTCGCCGTTCGGTGCTGAACAGGCCGCCTTCGCGCAGCAGCCGCTCGCTGGCGGCCTGGTAGCGGGAGCGTTCTTCGGCGGGCAGTTCCAGGAAATCCAGGATGGTCTTGCCGGTCAGTTCCTCGGCGCGGACCCGGAAGTTGTTCAGGAAGGCCCGGTTGAAGCGGATGTAACGGGCCTCCCGGTCCTTGACGAAGAGCGGGAAGGGGATGCTGTCGAACAGCACCCGCTGGAGTTCCGACTCGTCGCTGCCGGCCTGCTCCGGGGGCGTGCGCGGCTGGTCGCGCGGCGAACGCCGCCGGTGGCGGCCGTGCAGGGCGAAGGCCGCCAGCAGCAGGCCGGGCAGCAGGGTGGCCGCGACGATGCGCATGGCGGAGTCGACCTGGCCGTCGAGCCGTTCCAGACGGGCCGCGAGGCGCTCCAGGGCCTTTCCGCGGGCTATGTCCTCCCCGGCCTGGAAGGCCTCCGGATCGCGCCCGTCCCCGGTCGTGGCCGGGCTTCCGACGCCGTGGGCCAGCGCCTGCAGGACTTCGCGGCGCTCCTGGGCCAGCAGGACGGTACGCACGGCGTTCAGCGAGGAGAACAGCAGCAGAAGTACGGCGAGCAGGGAGGCGAGGGTGCTGGGCTTTCCGAGTTTCACGTTCGCTCCGGGAATCTTGGCATCCGTTCCAGTCGTTTTGCCAGGCAGATCCATGCGGCTTCCGGTCGTCCGGACGGCGTCGACGAAAATGATGGCGTTTTGATTCTAGAGGCAGTGTCGCGCGGTGGAGAGGGCGGATAAAGGGAGAAAAGGGAACAAATCACCCGGTGTTCCCGGCTGCGGGCGATCCGTCGGGTGTGTCCGCCGGTCCCGGGGCCCGAGCGGGCCGGCCGGGAGACGCGGTGGTAAGGGGCGAGGAGGGGTCAGCCGGCCGGCGCCAGCGCGGGGGCTCCGCGCCGCCACAGGCCGGCGCCGGTCAGGATGAACAGCAGGCACAGTGCGCCGACGTAATAGGCCGGGCCCAGCGGGCTCCACTTCAGCAGCAGGCTGACCAGGATCGGCGTCAGGCCGCCGCAGATGGCGTAGGCCAGGTTGTAGGAGAACGACAGCCCGGAGAAGCGCACCGCCGCCGGGAAGGCCTTGACCATCACCATGGGGATGGCGCCGATGCTGCCCACGCAGAGGCCGGCCAGGGCGTACAGCGGCAGCATCAAGTCGCGGTGGCCGGCGAGGCTGGCGTAGAACGCCGATGAACTGGCCAGGAGCAGCAGGCCGCCGCAGACGAAGGTCGGCCCGGCGCCGAAGCGGTCCGCCGCGAGGCCGGCCAGCACGCAGCCGAGGGTCAGGCCGAGAATGGCCAGGCCGTTGGCCCGCAGGGCCTCTTCCGCGGCGAAGCCGTGCAGCGTCTGCAGCAGGGTCGGAGTCATCAGGATGATCACCACGATGCCGGCCGACAGCACCCAGGTCAGCAGCATCGACAGCAGCACCGCCGGACGGTGCTCGCGCACCACCGCCTTGAGCGGCAGTTCGGCGGCCAGCGACTGGCGCAGTTGCAGTTCGGCGAACACCGGCGTCTCGTGCAGCCAGCGGCGCAGGTAGACCGAAACCAGGCCGAAGGCCCCGCCGAGCAGGAAGGGGAGGCGCCAGGCCCAGTCGGCCAGTTCCTCGGCGCTGAACGCCCGGTTGATCGCGTTGGCGGTCAGCGAGCCGAGCAGGATGCCGGTGGTCAGCCCGGCGGTCAGGGTGCTGCAGGCGAAACCGACGTGCCGCTGCGGCGCGTGCTCGGCGACGAACACCCAGGCCCCCGGCACCTCGCCGCCGATCGCCGCGCCCTGCACCACGCGCAGGGTGAGCAGCGCCAGCGGCGCCCAGACGCCGATCTGCGCGTAGGTCGGCAGGAGACCCATGCACAGGGTCGGCACGGCCATCATGAAGATGCTCAGGGTGAACATGCGCTTGCGCCCGAGCAGGTCGCCGAAGTGGGCCATGACGATGCCGCCCAGCGGGCGCGCCAGGTAGCCGGCGGCGAAGATACCGAAGGTCTGCAACTGGCGCAGCCAGTCGGGCATCTCGGCGGGGAAGAACAGCTTGCCGACCACCGTGGCGAAGAACACGAAGATGATGAAGTCGTAGAACTCCAGCGCGCCGCCCAGGGCGGAGAGCGAGAGGGTCTTGAGGTCGCTGCGGGTCAACGGACGCGCCACGGGCGCGCTGCTGGAGTGCTCGGCGGACATGGGGGCTGGTTTCTCGGGGGATGGGGCGAGGGCCGGCGCACCATAGCAAATTCCGCGGCGGCCGGGCAGCGGTCGGGGCCGAAACGGCAGGGCAATCGCATGAAGCGCTCGCCTGATATCGGACTGGAAAGAAAGATTGTGTGAGCCTTGGCATAGCTGCTTGCCGAGTGCTCCGACACTCCCTGTTTCGGCCCCCCGGCCGAGTCACTTTTTCTTGTCTGGCTGTACGGACCGGAGACATGGTGGACACATGTGCGGGGACATGGTTGACGGATTATGCGTCAGTTTTGGCTAACTCCCGCAGGTCAATCTGCATCAGCTTGTGATGGACGAAGTACACGTCGTATAAGCCGTCGGTATCGCCGCTCGGGCGGATGGCCACCGGCTGGTCGCGCAGTGGATTGGAGAGTTTGTAGCTGCGTCCTTTGAACCTGATCGCCCCAAGCGCCTTCACTGTCACCACGGTATCGTCCGGCCCGTATTCAATGGTGGGCAGTTGTACAGGATAAGTCCGTGGGCTGACTCGGTAGCGTGTGACAGGCGTGACCATCCGAAGGGCTTCGTGGGGTCGCTGGTGGTTGTAGACCACACGCCAGTTGTCGAAGGCTTCCTGGGCCTGGTGCAGGGTGTGGAAGCTGCGGCCATTGAGGACTTCGGCCTTGAGTGAGCGGTGAAAGCGTTCATCCTTGCCGTTGGTTTGCGGGTGACGAGGACGGCTGAAGCTCAGGCGGATGCCCAACCGGATCAGCCAGATGGCAAGTTCGGTCAATTGCCCCGGTTGGCGCGAGGCACCCCAAGGGGCGCCGTTGTCCGTGTTGATCCGTACCGGCAAGCCATAGCGCTCGAAGATGCCGATCAGTTCACCCTGCACGGTGCCATGGCGCTGACAGGCGCAGGCCCGCAGGCCCAGGTTGAAACGCGAGTGGTCGTCCAGCACGGTCAGTGGATGACAGGGGCCTTCGGATGTCTGGAAATACCCTTTGAAATCCATTTGCCACAGATCGTTGGGTGCCGCGTGCTCGAAGCGTTTCCAGGGCACGGCCGCTTCTGAGGCCAGGGGATCGATCAGTCCGTGACGGTGCAGGATAGAGGTGATGGTGCTTGGCGCCAAGGCTGGATGCCCCAGGTCTTGCAAGCGCCGACTCAGCTTACGTCCACCCCAGCACGGATGGGCCTGGCGCAGCTCCACCACCCGGGCTTCCAGACTGGGCGATGTCAGCTGTGGGCTGGTCTTGGGGCGCCTGGAAAGGTCGGCCAGGCCGGCACGCCCTTGCTGTTCATATCGGACCAGCCACTTGTACGCAGTCTGCGGGCTGATCCCGAAGCGTCGGCACAACTCACGGCGGTTGCTGCCTTCCTGCTGGGCCAGCAGGACAAATTCTTCTCGTAGGTTCATGGTGTCTTGAATGTTCCAGGGCATGGTCGTTGGCTCGGCAGGTCACTGCCGAAAGTGTCAACCATGTCCCCGCACACCTGTCACCTAGGTCTCCGGTCTGTACATCTGGCCAAGAAAAAGTAACCCAAAAGAAGGCCACCCCCTCATCCGGCCCTGCGCTTCGCTCCGGGTTCCCTCCCTACATCGCCGTTCCAGGGGCCCGCCGCGAAGGGCCATCCATGGCCCATCGCGGCTCTCGCGGCATCCTTGCCGCTCGACCCCTTCCACGACGATTCCGCTCGGCCTCCTGAAGGGGGCATCCGGCGTTGCCTGACAGGCCGTGCCACAAGAAGGGCAAAAGCGCTTTCAGGCAGCTCGGAACCGACTCCCGTTCAGGAGGCCGAGCGGAGGGGGACGCGAGGCAGGACGCCGAGCGAGTCGCGAAGGGACAGGGACGTCCCTTCGCGACGTGCCCCCGGAGCGGCGCCGGAGCGAGGGAACCCTGGCGCAGCCGGGGCCGAATGATCGGGCGCGCTTTCTCTTTCGCGCGAGCAAAGAGAAAGTGACTCGGCCGGGGGGCCGAAACAGGGACTGTCCGGCCCCTCGGCAAGCAGCCGATGCACCGGATCTGGAGACCACGCCGGAACGGACCAGGCACACAATCTTTCCAGTCCGGTATGGAGCGGGCATTTCATGCGATTGCCCTGGCCGAAACAGGGACTGCCGGAATACTCGACAACCGGCCCATGCAGCGAATCCCGGTACGACACCGGAAAAGTACCAGGCGCACACCTCGTGCCATGGCCCCGTGCGGACACGGCGCATCCCGTCGAACGCTTTGTATCAAGCCATGACAAAAACATGGCATTGGCGCATTATTCGTGCGGTTTTCATTCAGCAACCGTGGGCCATACAACCGGCGCGCCGTCATAGCCGAAGGACGGTGCGCAGGGGCGCCGATAACGACCTGGCCACAAGGGTAACGGCATGTCTCGACTCGAAACTTTCTATGACGTGATGCGGCGTCAGGGCATCACGCGCCGCAGCTTTCTCAAATATTGCAGCCTGACCGCCGCGGCCCTGGGCCTCGGCCCGGCCTTCGCCCCGCGGATCGCCCACGCGATGGAAACCAAGCCGCGCACTCCGGTGCTCTGGCTGCACGGCCTGGAGTGCACCTGCTGCTCCGAGTCGTTCATCCGTTCGGCCCACCCGCTGGTCAAGGACGTGGTGCTGTCGATGATCTCGCTGGACTACGACGACACCCTGATGGCCGCCGCCGGCCACCAGGCCGAGGCCGCCCTCGAAGAGACCATGCGCAAGTACAAGGGCGAGTACATCCTCGCCGTGGAGGGCAACCCGCCGCTCAACGAGGACGGCATGTTCTGCATCGTCGGCGGCAAGCCGTTCATCGAGCAGCTCAGGCATGTGGCGAAGGACGCCAAGGCGGTGATCGCCTGGGGCAGTTGCGCCAGTTGGGGCTGCGTGCAGGCGGCCCGGCCCAACCCGACCCAGGCGGTGCCGATCCACAAGGTCATCACCGACAAGCCGATCGTCAAGGTGCCCGGCTGCCCGCCGATCGCCGAGGTGATGACCGGGGTGATCACCTACATGCTGACCTTCGGCAAGCTGCCCGAGCTGGACCGCCAGGGGCGGCCGAAGATGTTCTACGGCCAGCGCATCCACGACAAGTGCTACCGCCGCCCGCACTTCGACGCCGGCCAGTTCGTCGAGCACTGGGACGACGAGGGCGCGCGCAAGGGCTACTGCCTGTACAAGGTCGGCTGCAAGGGCCCGACCAGCTACAACGCCTGCTCGACGGTGCGCTGGAACGAGGGCACTTCCTTCCCGATCCAGGCCGGCCACGGCTGCATCGGCTGCTCGGAGGACGGTTTCTGGGACAAGGGCTCGTTCTATGAACGCCTGACCACCATTCCGCAGTTCGGCATCGAGAAGAACGCCGACGAAATCGGCGCCGCCGTCGCCGGCGGGGTCGGCGCGGCCATCGCCGCGCATGCCGCGGTCACCGCCATCAAGCGCCTGCAGAACAAGGGGGATCGCCCATGAGCAGCCTGCCGAACGCCAGCCAACTGGACAAGTCCGGCAGGCGCATCGTCGTCGACCCGGTGACCCGCATCGAGGGCCACATGCGCTGCGAGGTCAACGTCGACGCCAGCAACGTGATCACCAACGCCGTCTCCACCGGCACCATGTGGCGCGGCCTGGAGGTCATCCTCAAGGGCCGCGACCCGCGCGACGCCTGGGCCTTCGTCGAGCGCATCTGCGGCGTCTGCACCGGCACCCATGCGCTGACCTCGGTGCGCGCGGTGGAGGATGCCCTGGACATCCGCATCCCCTACAACGCCCACCTGATCCGCAACCTGATGGACAAGACGCTGCAGGTGCACGACCACATCGTGCACTTCTACCACCTGCACGCGCTGGACTGGGTCAACCCGGTCAACGCCCTGAAGGCCGATCCCAAGGCTACCTCCGCCCTGCAGCAGGCGGTTTCGCCGGCCCATGCCAAGTCCAGCCCCGGCTACTTCCGCGACGTGCAGACGCGCCTGAAGAAGTTCGTCGAGAGCGGCCAGCTCGGCCTGTTCTCCAACGGCTACTGGGACAATCCGGCCTACAAGCTGCCGCCCGAGGCGGACCTGATGGCCGTGGCCCACTACCTGGAGGCGCTGGACCTGCAGAAGGACATCGTCAAGATCCATACCATCTTCGGCGGCAAGAACCCGCATCCGAACTACATGGTCGGCGGCGTGGCCTGCGCCATCAACCTGGACGACGTCGGCGCCGCCGGCGCGCCGGTCAACATGACCAGCCTGAACTTCGTCCTCGAACGCATCCACGAGGCCCGCGAGTTCACCAGGAACGTCTACCTGCCGGACGTGCTGGCGGTCGCCGGGATCTACAAGGACTGGCTGTACGGCGGCGGTCTGGCCGCGCACAACCTGCTGTCCTACGGCACCTTCACCAAGGTGCCCTACGACAAGTCCAGCGACCTGTTGCCGGCCGGCGCCATCGTCGGCGGCAATTGGGACGAGGTGCTGCCGGTCGACGTGCGCGATCCCGAGGAGATCCAGGAGTTCGTCAGCCACTCCTGGTACAGCTACGCCGACGAAACCAAGGGGCTGCATCCCTGGGACGGCGTCACCGAGCCGAAATTCGAGCTCGGCCCGAACACCAAGGGCAGCCGCACCCACATCCAGGAAATCGACGAGGCGCACAAGTACAGCTGGATCAAGGCGCCGCGCTGGCGCGGCCACGCTATGGAGGTCGGCCCGCTGGCACGTTACATCATCGCCTACGCTTCGGGCCGCGAATACGTGAAGGAACAGGTCGACCGCTCGCTGGCCGCCTTCAACCAGAGCACCGGCCTGAACCTCGGCCTCAAGCAGTTCCTGCCCTCGACCCTCGGCCGCACCCTGGCGCGCGCCCTGGAGTGCGAGCTGGCGGTGGACAGCATGCTCGACGACTGGCAGGCCCTGGTCGGCAACATCAAGGCCGGCGACCGCGCCACCGCCAACGTCGAGAAGTGGGACCCGAGCACCTGGCCGAAGGAGGCCAAGGGCGTGGGCATCAACGAGGCGCCGCGCGGCGCCCTGGGCCACTGGATCAGGATCAAGGACGGCAAGATCGAGAACTACCAGGCGATCGTGCCGACCACCTGGAACGGCACCCCGCGCGACCATCTGGGCAACATCGGCGCCTACGAGGCCGCGCTGCTCAACACCAGGATGGAGCGCCCGGACGAGCCGGTGGAGATCCTGCGCACCCTGCACAGCTTCGACCCCTGCCTGGCCTGTTCGACCCACGTGATGTCGCCGGACGGCCAGGAGCTGACCCGGGTGAAGGTCCGCTGAACCGGAGGATTGCGCGATGGCACTGGAAAAATCCCTGGAAACCGGCGACGGCCAGGAGAAGGTCCGCAAGCAGACCGCGGTGTACGTCTACGAGGCGCCGCTGCGCCTCTGGCACTGGGTCACGGCGCTGTCCATCGTCGTGCTCGGCGTGACCGGCTACTTCATCGGCGCGCCGCTGCCGACGATGCCCGGCGAGGCGATGGACAACTACCTGATGGGCTACATCCGCTTCGCCCACTTCGCCGCCGGCTACGTGCTGGCGATCGGCTTCCTCGGCCGGGTCTACTGGGCCTTCGTCGGCAACCACCACGCCCGCGAGCTGTTCCTCGTGCCGGTGCACCGCAAGGCCTGGTGGAAGGAGCTGTGGCACGAGGTGCGCTGGTACCTGTTCCTGGAAAAGACCCCGAAGAAGTACATCGGCCACAACCCCCTGGGCCAGTTGGCGATGTTCTGCTTCTTCGTGGTCGGCGCGGTGTTCATGAGCGTCACCGGCTTCGCCCTCTACGCCGAGGGGCTGGGGCGGGACAGCTGGGCCGACCGGCTGTTCGGCTGGGTGATCCCGCTGTTCGGCCAGAGCCAGGACGTGCACACCTGGCACCACCTGGGCATGTGGTACCTCGTCGTCTTCGTCATGGTGCATGTCTACCTGGCCGTGCGCGAAGACATCGTTTCCCGGCAGTCGCTGATCTCCACCATGGTCGGCGGCTGGCGGATGTTCAAGGACGACCGGCCGGATTGAGCCCCGTGTCGTCCCTTCCGTCCGGGCCGGTCCGCCGGCTCCGGGCGACGGTGAGGCAACGATGACAGCCCCCAACATCCTCATTCTCGGTATCGGCAACCTGCTCTGGGCGGACGAAGGCTTCGGCGTGCGTTGCGTGGAGCTGCTCAACGAGCGCTATCGCTTCCCCGACGGGGTGCGACTGATGGACGGCGGCACCCAGGGCATCTACCTGGTGCAGCACGTCCAGCAGGCCGACTGCCTGATCGTCTTCGACGCCGTCGACTACGGCCTGGCGCCCGGCACCCTGAAGATCGTGCGCGACGACGAGGTGCCCCGCTTCATGGGCGCCAAGCGCATGAGCCTGCACCAGACCGGCTTCCAGGACGTGCTGGCGCTGGCCGCGTTCAGCGGCGCCTACCCGCGCGAGCTGCTGCTGATCGGCGTGCAGCCCGAGGAACTGGAAGACTTCGGCGGCAGCCTGCGCGAGCCGGTGCGCGCCCAGCTGGAGCCGGCGCTGCGGGTCGCCCTGGAATTCCTCGCCGAGCGCGGGGTGGTCGCCGCAGCGCGCGACGGCGACGCCGAGCGCCTGGCTCCGGCGCCACTGGCCCTGGGCCGCTACGAGGCCGGCCGCCCGGCCGAGGAACTGGCCTACCGCCACGGCGATATCCGCTTCATCCCGCAGCAGCCTCTGGAGGACGACTGAGCCATGTGCATCGGTATTCCCCTGCGGGTGCTGGAATGCGCGCCGGGCCGCGCCCTGTGCGGCGACGAGAACGGCGTGCGGTGGATCGACACGCGGCTGGTCGAGCCGCCGGCGCCCGGCGACTGGCTGCTGGTGTTCCTCGACGCCGCCCGCGAAATCCTCGACGCCGGGCGCGCCGCGCGGATCCGCGAGGCCCTGCGCGCGCTGCAGGCCGTACAGGCGGGCGATCCGGCCGCGCTCGCCGGCCTGTTCGCCGACCTCGACCGCGAGCCGCAACTCCCGCCCCACCTGCAGGCGCAACTGCCGCCCAAGGAACCGACATGATCCATCCCCTGATCCAGCGTCTGACCACGACGCTCGGCTACCCCCTGCTGGATGCCGACGGCCTCGACCGCCAGGTGCGGACGCAGCCGTTCTCCGTGCTGTTCTTCGCCGGCGATCCGCAGCGCTTTCCCGAGGCGCTCGACGTCGCGGTGATCCTGCCGGAACTGGTCAAGGCCTTCCCGCAGCTCGCTCCCGCGTTGATCGCCGGCGCGGACGAGGCCCGTCTGCAGGGGCGCTACGGTTTCTCCGTCTGGCCGAGCCTGGTGTTCCTCGCGGGGGAGCGCTACCTGGGCTGCCTGTCGCGGGTACTGGACTGGGGCGAATACCTGGAGCGCATCCCGGCGATCCTCGCCGGCGAGAACGAAGACCTGCCACGCATTCCCGTGCTGTCGCCGGAGAGCGGCACACCTTCCTGCAGCCCGATGGAGACCAGTGAATCATGAACGACGACCTGCCCATTCTCCCGCCCGGCTTCGGCCCCGGCTCGCATGGCGAAGAGGAGCGGCCCGACTGCCCGTCGATGCCGCGCGCCATGCGCACCTTCGAACGTCCCGCGCTGCCGGAGCCCGGACAACTGAGCGGACACCCCATCGCCCTGGCGCTGCTGGAGCGGCTGCAGGAGGCGCTGGGCGCCTACCGGATCGGCGAGCAGAGCCGGGTGATCGGCCTCGACCGCCAGCCCAAGGCCGACCTGAAGCTGCTCCAGCAGATCCTCGGCGAAGGCGAGGTGGCGATCCAGGTCGGCGGCCAGCGCCCCGCGCGCATCCAGGAAACCGTGCTGGCCGGGGTCTGGTGGGTGCAACTGCAGATCGGCCGGGGCGAGGTCGTCGGCCAGTGGCTGGAGGTGGCCGACGTTCCCGCTCTGGTGCGCCGCCGGGCCTTCGCCGAAACCCGCTGGCCGCAGCTCGGTGAGTTGCCGGACGGCCTGCTCAACGCCGGCCCGGTGCTGGTGGAGTTGCTCGACGCGGCGAAGCGGCATGCCGAGCGCGCGCTCGCCACGCCCCACGCGGTCAACCTGTCGTTGCTGCCGTTCTCCCCGGAGGACCGGCGCTTTCTCGCCGAAAGGCTCGGCGAGGGGTCGGTGACCCTGCTCTCGCGCGGCTACGGCAACTGCCGCATCGCCAGCACTGCCACCCCCGGCATCTGGTGCGTGCAGTACTTCAACAGCAGCGACCGGCTGATCCTCGACACCCTGGAGGTGACGGGCATCCCGCAGGTGGCCTGCGCCGCCCAGGAGGACATCGACGACTCCGCCGAGAGGCTGCGCGAGATCCGCGAGGCTCTGGAGTGAGCGCGCGCTTCGAGGGCAGCTACCTGGGCGACGCCACGCGCCTGGCGGACGACGCCGTGCTCGAATGCAAGATCTGCTGGCAGCGCTACGACCCCGCCGAGGGCGATCCGGTCTGGCAGATCCCGCCGGGCACGCCCTTCGCCGCGCTGCCGGCGCACTGGCGCTGCCCGCGCTGCGACGGCGACCGCGAGCAGTTCATGGTCGTGGACGGCTGAAGGCCCATGCACGGCCGCGAAGCCATCGAAGCCCACTACCGGGTGGCCGGCGCGCGCATGGCCGGGCTGCCGGTGTACAACCCGGCGCTCACCGTGGAGCTGCTCGGCTGGCGCGCGGTCGAGGGCGTCGGTGCGCTCGGCGTGCTGATCACCCCCTGGTGCATGAACCTGTTCTGGCAGCCGCCGGCCGATGCCGAACTGCCGGCCAGCGGCGAGCGCGCGGTGTTGTCGCTGCCCTCCGGCGACTACGAATGCACCCTGCACGAGGACGAGCGCCTCGGCCGCCATGCCAGCGCCTCGCTGTGCTCGCCGATGCAGGATTTTCCCGGCCAGGCCGAGGCGCGGGCGATGGCCGGGGAGGTGCTGCGGCTGATCCTCGCCGTGCCGGAGGCCGGGCCCGAACCGTCGCGGAGCGGTTTGTTGAGCCGCCGCGCGCTGTTCCGGCGCGCCCTGGGCGGTGCGTCGTGAGCGCCCTGGAGGCACTGGCCGGACGCCTGCACGTGGAGGTGCGCCTGCAGGACGGTGTCATCCGCGCCGTCGATACCCGACTGCAGCGCCCGCTGCCGCAGATTTCCCGCCTGCTCGTCGGGCAGACCGCGGAGGCGGCCCTGAGGCGCCTGCCGCTGCTGTTCGGCCTGTGCGCCGCGGCGCAGCAGGTGGCGGCACTACGGGCGCTGGAGCGGGCCGCCGGCTGGGCGGCGATTGCCGAGGTGGAGGAGGGCCGCACCCGGCTCGGCGAACTGGAGTCGATCCGTGAGTCCCTGCTGCGCCTGGTGCAGGTCTGGGAGCTGCCTGTGCCCCTGGAGCGGCTCAAGGCGCTGCTCGCCCTGTGCCGGCGCGCCGCCGCCCGCCTGCAAGCGCTGACCGCCTTTCGCGCCGCGCCGTTGCCGGCCGATGCGGAGCTGGAGGGGACGCTGGCCGCGCTGGCCGCCGCCTGGGCCGACCTGCAACCGCCGGCACCGGCCGACTGGCTGCGTCCGCGTCTCGACCGCTGGCAGGAAGTCGCGCTCGGTGGACCGCCACCGCAGGCCTTCACAGCGGACGAATTGCCGGCGCTGCTGGCGCAATTGCGCGCCAGCGACGCGCGCGCCGAGATCGCCGGGCAGCCGCGGCTCGGCGGGCCGGCCGCCAGCGCCGGGGCGCAGGCGACGGCGAGCGCGCAGATCGAGCAGCACGTCGGCGCGCTGCTGCGGCGCACGGCGCAGGCGATAGACTCGCTGCAGTCGCCGCCAGCGCCGCCGGCCGTGGCCGGGCTGGCGGCGGGAGAGGGTGTCGGCCTGGCGCGGACCGCCCGCGGCTGGCTGCTGCACCGGGTGTGCCTGGACGACGGGGCGGTCGGCACCTGGCAACTGCTGGCGCCGACCGACTGGAATTTCCATGCCGACGGCCCGCTGCGCCGCCGGCTGTGCGGCGTGCGGGTGGCCGCCGGGGAGGTCGAGGCGCTGCTGCGCGAACTGATCCTCGCGCTCGATCCCTGCGTCGCTTTCGAGGTGAAGATCGTCCATGCATGAAATGTCGATCGCCGAGGGCATCGTCCAGCTTCTCGAAGAGCAGGCCGTGGCGCAGGACTTCACTCGGGTCAGGGCGCTGTGGCTGGAGATCGGCCCGCTGGCCGCGATCGAGGTCGAGTCGTTGCGCTTCTGCTTCGAGGCGGTGACCCGCGGCAGCCTCGCCGAAGGCGCGCGCCTGGAGATCGTCGAACTGCCGGGGCGCGCCTGGTGCCTCGGCTGCAACGCCAGCGTGGCGATCCGCCGGCGCTACGATGCCTGCCCGCAGTGCGGCAGTCATCGCTTGCAAGTCACCCAGGGCGACGAGCTGCGGGTCAAGGAACTGGAGGTAGAGTAAGCATGTGTACCGTTTGCGGCTGCGCCGAGGGCGAGACCCGGATCGAGGGCGAGCACCATCACCACGGCCACGACCATCATCACCACGAGCATCCTTTCGTGCGCCGCCCGGCGCCGGCCGAGGCCGCGCCGCCGGCGGCCGGAGGCCCGAACCTGCACTTCGGCCAGGGCCCGGCCCGCGCCCATGCGCCAGGCCTCAGCCAGAGCCGCATGCTGCGGATCGAGCAGGACATCCTCGGCAAGAACGACCGCTACGCCGCCGAGAACCGCGCGCGCTTCGAGGCCCTGTCGCTGTTCGTCCTCAACCTGGTGTCCAGCCCCGGCTCGGGCAAGACCAGCCTGCTGACCCGGACCATCGAGCTGCTCGGCCGGCGCCGGCCGCTGGCGGTGATCGAGGGCGACCAGCAGACCGACCACGACGCCGCGCGCATCCGTGCCACCGGCGTGCCGGCGGTGCAGATCAACACCGGCAAGGGCTGCCACCTGGACGCGCACATGGTCGGCCACGCCCTGGCGCGGCTGGACGATCTCGAAGGCGGCCTGCTGTTCATCGAGAACGTCGGCAATCTGGTCTGCCCGGCGGCCTTCGATCTGGGCGAGGCGCACAAGGTGGCGATCCTCTCGGTCACCGAGGGCGAGGACAAGCCGCTCAAGTACCCGGACATGTTCCACGCCGCCGACCTCATGCTGCTGAACAAGACCGACCTGCTGCCGCACCTGGATTTCGACGTCGAGGCCTGCATCGCCTACGCCCGGCGGGTCAACCCGGACATCGAGGTGATCCGTGTCTCGGCGCGCAGCGGCGAGGGCATGGGCGAGTGGCTGGCCTGGATCGAGCGTCAGCGCGGCACCCGCCTGCGCGCGCGGATCGACGCGCTCAGGGAACAGGCTCGGGCCCTGGAGGCGCTGCTCTGAATCAGCCGGCGGAAGCAGGCGTGCGCCTGCTGCTGCGCGGTCGGGTGCAGGGGGTCGGCATGCGTCCCTGCGTGCACCGTCTGGCCACCTCCCTCGGCCTGGCCGGCGAGGTGCGCAACACCGGCGCGGGTGTGCGCATCGACCTGCTGGGCCCGCCGCAAGCGCTCGCCGAATTCGAGCGTCGCCTGCCCGATGAACTGCCGCCGCTGGCGCGCCTCGACGCCATCCAGCGCGAACCCCTGCCCGCCGGGACGCGCTTTGCCGGCTTCGCCATCGCGGCCAGCCGCGACGAGAGGCGCGGGGCGCTGGCGCCGCCGCCGGATGCCGCGGTCTGCCCGGCCTGTCTCGAAGAACTCTTCGATCCGCACGACCGCCGCTGGCGCCATCCCTTCATCAACTGCACCCACTGCGGCCCGCGCTACAGCCTGATCCGCCGCCTGCCCTACGACCGCGTCCAGACCAGCCTGGCCGGCTTCGAACTCTGCCCCGAGTGCCGGCGCGAATACGAAGACCCGGCCGATCGCCGCTTCCACGCCCAGCCGATCGCCTGCCCGGCCTGCGGCCCGCGGCTCTGTTGCGAGGACGCCAGCGGCCGGCGCCTGTCCGGCGACCCCATCGAACGGGCCCTGGCGGCCCTCGCGCGCGGCGAAATTCTCGCCCTGCGCGGGGTCGGCGGCTTCCATCTGGCCTGCGATGCGCGCAACGCCGGGGCGGTGGCCGAACTACGCCGACGCAAGCGCCGCCCGGCCAAGCCTTTCGCGCTGATGGCCGCCAACCCGGCCTCGCTGCAGGCGCTGGTCGAGTTGAACGAAAACGGTCTCGCCGAGCTGAGCGGTCCGGCCGCGCCGGTGGTGCTGCTGCGCAAGCGTCCCGCCGCCGATGACTTGCTCGCCGCCGGGGTGGCGCCGGATCTCGCCTGGCTCGGCGCGATGCTGCCGCACAGTCCGCTGCACTGGCTGCTGTTCCACGAGGCCGCCGGGCGGCCGGCCGGCACGGGCTGGGCCGCCGCGCCCCAGGATCTGCTGCTGGTGATGACCAGCGCCAACCTGAGCGGCGCGCCGCCGATCACCGGCAACGCCGAGGCGCGCGAGCGGCTCGCCGGCATCGCCGACCTCTGGCTGTTGCACGACCGCGAGATTCTCAACCGCTGCGACGATTCGGTGGTCAGTGCCCTGGGCCGCGCGCCGCTGGTGATCCGCAGCGGCCGTGGCCTGGCGCCCCTGGAAATCCCTCTGGCCCGCGGCGGCCCGTCGATACTGGCCCTGGGCGGCCAGTTGAAGAACGCCGTCTGTCTGACCCGGGGCGACCGTGCCTGGCTGTCCCCGCACAACGGCGATCTGGACGATGCCGATACCTGCCGCGCCCTGGAGCGCACGGTGGCACGGCTCGGCGAGTTGCTCGGCATCCGTCCCGAGCGCGTCGCCTGCGACCTGCACCCGGATTTTTTCGCCAGCCGCTTCGCCCGCGACTACGCCGAGCGCCACGGCCTGCCGCTGCACCCCATCCAGCACCACCATGCCCACATCGCCGCGACGATGGCCGAGCACGGCCTCGCCGAGCCGGTGCTCGGCCTGGCGCTGGACGGCTTCGGCCTCGGCGCCGACGGCCGGCTGCGTGGCGGCGAGCTGCTGCGGGTGGCGGCGGACGGCTGCGCCTGGCTCGGCGAGCTGAATCCGCTGCCGCTGCCCGGCGGCGACCAGGCATCGCGCGAGCCCTGGCGCATGGCCGCCGGCGCCCTGCATGCGCTGGGCCGCGGCGGCGAGATCGCCACGCGCTTCGCCGCCGAGCCCGGCAACGCAGCCATTGCGCGGATGCTCGAACGCGGCTTCAATTGCCCGCCGAGCAGCAGCGCCGGCCGGCTGTTCGATGCCGCGGCGGGCCTGCTGGGCCTGGGCGGGCGGCAGCGTTACGAGGCCGAGGCGGCGCTGCGCCTGGAGTCGCGGGTGGTTGGCCTGCCGGAGGCGGTTCCCGCACTCTGGCGGATCGACGACGACAACCGCCTGGATCTTTTGCCGCTGCTGGCGCGACTGGCCGACATGCGCGACACGCGGGCCGGCGCCGAGCTGTTCCACGGCGTGCTGATCGAGGCCCTGGCCATCTGGGCGGCGCGTGCGGCCGAGGCCACCGGTCTGCACCGGGTTGCCCTGGGCGGCGGCTGCTTCCTGAACACCGTGCTGCGCGACGGACTCTGCGCGCGCCTGCGCGCCGCCGGCCTGACGCCGCTGCTGGCGCGGCGCGCGCCGCTCAACGACGGCGGTCTGGCCCTCGGTCAGGCCTGGGCGGTGCTGCTGGCGGCGGACATCCCATCGACACGAGGACAAGCGTGATGTGCCTGGCCATTCCGGTCCGCATCGAGGAACTGCTCGACGAGCAGAGTGCGGTCGCCTGCATCGGCGGCCTGCGCAAGACCATCAACGTCGCCCTGCTCGACGATCTGAAAGTGGGCGACTACGTGATCCTGCACGTCGGCTTCGCCCTGCAGAAGCTCGACGAGGCCGAGGCGCAGCGCACCCTGGCGCTGCTCGCCGAGTTGGGCCGATTGGCCGAGGCCGAGCAGGCCGCGCAGGGAGAGGCGCCATGAAGTACGTCGACGAATTCCGCGACGGCGCCACCGCGCGCCAGCTCGCCGCGCGCATCGCCGCCGAGGCCGATCCGAAGCGCCAGTACCGGCTGATGGAGTTCTGCGGCGGGCACACCCACGCGATCTTCCGCTACGGCATCCCCGACCTGCTGCCGGCCAACGTGCGGCTGATCCACGGCCCCGGCTGCCCGGTCTGCGTGATGCCGATCGGCCGCCTGGACATGGCCATCGAACTGGCGCGCCGCCCCGGCGTGATCCTCTGCACCTACGGCGACATGTTGCGCGTGCCCGCCTCCGGGCGCGTCAGTCTGCTCAAGGCGCGCGCCGAAGGCGCCGCAGTGCGCATGCTCTACTCGCCGATCGAGGCGCTGAAGCTGGCCCAGGACAACCCGGACAGGGACGTGGTGTTCTTCGCCATCGGCTTCGAGACCACCACGCCGCCCACCGCGCTGGTGATCGAACAGGCGCAGAGGCTCGGCTTGAAGAACTTCTCGGTGTTCTGCAACCACGTGCTGACCCCGGCGGCGATGCACGCCATCCTCGCCACCCCGGAGGCGCGCGCCGGCACGCTGCAACTGGACGGCTTCATCGGCCCGGCCCACGTCAGCACGGTGATCGGCAGCGACGCCTACGCGCCCTTCCCGCGTCAGTACGGCACGCCGCTGGTGATCGCCGGCTTCGAACCGCTGGACCTGTTGCAGGCGCTGCTGATGCTGGTGCGCCAGCTCAACGAGGGGCGTGCCGAGGTGGAAAACCAGTTCACCCGCGCGGTCACCGCAGGCGGCAATCTCAAGGCGAAGGCGCTGACCGGGCGGATCTTCGAGCTGCGCGAGAGTTTCGAGTGGCGCGGCCTGGGCGCGCTGCCGAACAGCGCCCTGCGGATCCGCGAGGCCTTCGCCGAATTCGACGCCGAGCGGCGCTTCGCTCTCGAAGCGCGCAGCGGCCTGGAGAACAAGGCCTGCGAATGCCCGGCGATCCTCCGCGGGGCGAAGAGCCCGCGCGACTGCAAGCTGTTCGGCAACCCCTGCAGCCCGGACAATCCGCTCGGCTCGTGCATGGTTTCCTCCGAGGGCGCCTGCGCCGCCTGGTACGCCTACGGCCGCCAGCGCCAGGCCGTCGTGGCGGTGGCCCGATGAGCCGGCTCGATCTCAGGAACGGCAGCGTGGAGATGGTCCACGGCAGCGGCGGCCGCGCCATGGGCCAACTGATCGAGGAACTGTTCGCCCGCGCTCTGCGCAACGAGTGGCTGGACCAGCGCAACGATCAGGCGCAGTTCGAGCTGCCGCCCGGCCGGGTAGTGATGGCCACCGACAGCCACGTGATCTCGCCGCTGTTCTTCCCCGGCGGCGACATCGGCAGCCTCGCCGTGCACGGCACCATCAACGACGTGGCCATGGCCGGCGCCCGACCCTGCTACCTGGCCGCCGGCTTCATCCTCGAGGAGGGTTTTCCGCTCGCCGACCTGGCGCGCATCGTCGAGTCGATGGCCGCCGCCGCCCGCGAGGCCGGCGTGCCGGTGGTCACCGGCGACACCAAGGTGGTCGAACACGGCAAGGGCGACGGGGTGTTCATCACCACCACCGGGGTCGGCGTGGTGCCGCCGGGCTTGCACCTCTCCGGCGACCAGGCGCGGCCGGGCGACCGCATCCTGCTTTCCGGCAGCATCGGCGACCACGGCGTGACCATCCTCTCGTTGCGCGAGGGCCTCGGCTTCGAGGCCGACATCGGCTCCGACTCCCAGGCCCTGCACGGCCTGGTCGCCGCCATGCTCGCGGCGGTGCCGGAGATCCGCTGCCTGCGCGACCCGACCCGCGGCGGCCTGGGCAACACCCTCAACGAACTGGCCCGCCAGTCGGGGGTCGGCATGCAACTCGTCGAGCGGGCCATCCCGGTGCGCGAACCGGTGCGTGCCGCCTGCGAATTCCTCGGCCTCGACCCGCTGTACGTGGCCAACGAAGGCAAGCTGATCGCCATCTGCCCGGCCGAGCGGGCCGAGCGCCTGCTCGAAGCGATGCGTGCGCATCCGCAGGGGCGCGAGGCGGCGATCATCGGCACGGTGGTGGCCGACGAGCACCGTTTCGTGCAGATGGAGACACCGTTCGGTGGGAGTCGGATGGTGGACTGGTTGAGCGGGGAGCAGTTGCCGAGGATTTGCTGACAAGGTGGACGTTTGCACGACCTTTTGATGTGAAACCGGTGCACTTTCCTCGGCACGACCCACAGGTTTCACCCTGCACGGCGACTTACTTTTGTCAGTCGCGCCTGCCCGGCCGGGGCAAAAGTAAGCAAAAACGCTTGCCCCTGTCATCCGGCCCCGCCTGCGGCGGGGTTCCCTCCCTGCGTCGTCGCTCCAGGGGCCCGGTCTAGGCGGCCCCCTGCGAAGGGCCATCCATAGCCCTCGCAGCTCTCGGCTTTGGCATCCTGCGTCGCTCTACCTCCTGCATCCATGCAGTCGTCGCGGCATCCATGCCGCTCGACCCCTTGCGCGACAACTCCGCTCGGCCTCCTGAAAGGGGCGTTCGGCGCTGCCTGATGGCCTGGGCGTCAAAGCCGAAGCGGAGCCCTCCAGCTTTTCTCTCGACTGTCTGCCAACTCCCCGGTCCCGTACAGGCAAGCAAGAAGAAAGGAACTCGCCGTGCAAGGCGAAACCTGCCGGTCGGGCAGCGGAAAGCGCTTCGTCATAACGATGGAGAGCGGGCCTGCGCCTGCTTGTAGCCGAAAAGCACATGGGGCTTGCGCACAAGACGCCAATTCAACTGAACCCGGAAAGCAAAAGCCCGGCTGAAGAGCCGGGCTTTTGCTTTCCGGAGTCAATCACTCGCGATAGCTGAGCGCGCTGTCGTAAAGACGGTCATCGGCCATGGCGACATCGCTGAAGGCGCGGTTGCCGCGGGTCTCGACCTTGTCGCCGACGGCGAACTTCTCGGCCGAGCGCACCACCTTTTCCTTGCCATCGGCAGTGCGGACCTTGTAGGCGCGGTCGCTGAGGCCGCTGGCTTCCTGGGCCTCGCCGCCGAACAGGGCGCCGATGCCGGCACCGACCAGCATGCCGATCGGGCCGCCGATCGCACCGATCATCATGCCGTTCATGCCTCCGATCGACTTGCCGGTGGTCTGATCCTTGGTTTCCTCGAGAACTTCGGCGGCGTTCACGCTACCGGCAGCCAGCAGGGCGAGAGTCAGGGCCAGGGTGCTGAGCTTTTTCATGTCGGTTCCTCCGAGGAAGGGTTCCAGCGATCTTGGTGAAATCGGTCGATCGGGACGCGGTGCGGTGCTTGTGGCAGGTCTTCGTCTCCGTTGCGATGCAAAATAACCATTCGATTGATATGGGTCAAGAAGATGAGTGCGCTCTTGTGCTTAAGGAGGGGGCGGGAGGCCTGCGGGGCCGGCCTGGTGCCCCGGTGTCCTCGGGGCTCGGCGCGGCGGACCTGGCAGCATCCGCTGCATCGCTGATGGATCGGACTGTATGAAGCGCTCGCCGCCTCAGTGCAGGGTGCGCGCACCGGCGTTGTCGGCCAGGGCAGCGGATTTGCCGGCGGATCCGGGAGAAGGGCGGTTGCCGTGGATCTCGACCTGATCGCCGGTCGCGAAGCGGCGGCCGGGGGAACGCACCGTCTTCACCCTGGCGCCGTCGCCGCGGGCCTGGAAGGCCTGCTCGCCATCGGCGCCTGACGCGTGGCTGGAACTGCCGACCAGTGCGCCGACACCGGCGCCGATCAAGGCGCCGATCGGACCGCCGATGGCGCCGACCATCAGGCCGGTCATGCCGCCGGTGGACTTGTCGGCGGTCCGCTCTTCGCTTTCCCCGCTGATCTCATCCGCCTGCGCATTACCTGAGGCCAGCAGGCTGAAGGTCAGGGCCAGGATGCCGAACCTGTGCATGTTCATGACGGGTCCTCCGAAGAGCGTTTCAGTGGGCTTCGCTTTTCACCTTACATTAAATGTGCCAAATATATAAATTAATTAAAAATCAATTAGTTGTACTTTGAATCGAATAATCTGCGCGACAAAGTGTCGCGTTGTCGACAGGGGCTTTTGTCGCGATTCCTGCATGAGATCGGATTTTTGTTGATCTGTGTCAGGAGGCGGTTGGCGGATTTGTGCCTGTCCGGTGCCCGCACGAAAAAAGACCGGGCAGAAGCCCGGTCCGGAGGTCGCGGATCGCCTTGGCGGTCAGAGCATCATCAGTGCGCCGCTGGCGGTGATGGCCGCGCCGACGCCGCGGGTCAGCAGGGGCAGGCGCCGCTGCACGGCCGCGTCGAGCAGGCCGCCGCCGAGGAGCAGGCCCAGGCTGGCGGCGAGGAAGCCGGCGGCGAAGCCCAGCGGGTTGCCGCTGACTTCGAGGCCGTGGGCATGGCCGTGGAACAGGGCGAAGACCGCGGTCAGGGTCAGCGCGACCGGCGCCGGCAGGCGGGCGGCGCAGGCGATCAGCAGGCCGCTCAGCAGCACGGAGAGGGCGATGCCGGTTTCCACCTGCGGCAGGCCGGTACCGGTCATGGCCAGCACGAAGCCGCCGAGCAGCGCGACGAGAAAGGTGGCCGGCACGGCGAGTTTCAGGCTGCGCGGCTGTTGTGCGGCCCAGATGCCGATGGCCAGCATCGCCAGCAGGTGGTCCAGGCCGCCGAGAGGATGCAGCAGGCCGGCGATCAGGCCGTTCCCGCCATGCCCGGGATGGGCGAAGGCGGCGCCGGGCAGGAGGGTCAGGGCAAGCAGGGGGAGAAAGTGGCGTGTTCTCATGTCGGAGGTCCTGGAACGGGGCGGCGATGGTCTTCGCAGCGCTGTGCGCAGCGGCTGGATGCGCAGCTTAAGGCAAAAGGGCCGCACCTTGCAGCGTCCGGGACGCTGCAAGGCCACGCCCTTTCTTCGCCGTCGGCTCAGAGGTTCTGCAGGATCAACTGGATGCCGGCGAGCAGCAGGCCGGCGCGGGCGATGCGGTAGAACCACAGGTGATCGACTCGCTCCTGCAGCCAGAGTCCGGCCCACACGCCCAGCGGAACCAGGGGGGCGAGGAACAGGCTGGTCAGCAGGTTGTCGCCGGAGAACTGGCCAAGCAGTGCGTACGGCAGCAGCTTGATCGCGTTGGTCAGCAGGAAGAAGACGTTGATGGTGGCGACGTAGCGCACCTTGTCCAACTGCTGCGGCAGCAGGTGCATCATCGCCGGCGGGCCGCCGGCATGGGCGACGAAGCTGGTGAAGCCGGCCAGCGCGGAGAGTGCCGTGCCCTTGCCGCGCGCTGGCGGCAACCCGGCCGTGCCGGCCGGCGGGCGCAGCAGGTTGAGTAGCACGAAGGCCACGGCGATGCCGCCGATCAGCAGGGCGATGATCCGCTCGTCGAGCATGCCGAAGCTCAGCGAGCCGAGCAGCACCCCGAGCAGCGCGCCGGGCAGCATGATCCTCAGGTTCGCCGCGTCCCACTTGCCGTAGTAGGCACGCAGGCCGACCAGATCGGCGGTGCAGAGGATCGGCAGCATGATCGCCGCGGCCTGGGTGGGCGGTACCGCCAGGGCCAGCAGGGGTACCGCGATGCCACCGAAGGCCCCGCCGAAACCGCCCTTGGAGAGGCCGGTCAGCAGTACTGCCGGTACGGCGACGAGAAGGAGTTCCGTGGACAGCATGGATGTGCGGTGCTCCTGAAGGGGCGCGCCAGGCATGGCGAAGGCGCCTAGCTGTACCCGTTTCGCCGGGGCGGGGCAATAGCGTGGCGGAGCGGCGGCTGCCTCGGGAGATGGCTTTTCCGATGTGCCGTTATTGTATTGATAATATTTATCATTTAGATTTGTGCCTGTCCCGGAGCCAGAGAAGCGGTCGGTGAAGGGACGCCTCCGTGTATTCGCCCACTGTCGAGGGCACGGCGGATGAGTCGGGACCAGGAGCGCTGGAAGCCAGTCGCGCTCGCGTCCGCTGGTGGAGATCGCCTTCGAGGACGCGCTCCGGGAAGTCTTCCCAAGGCTGTGGAAAGTCGGGTCGTGCGGGACGGGAGGTATCCGAGTTCGATAGTTAATGAAAATTATTCGCGTATTCGTTCGTCTGTAAAACTGTAATGCGGCAGCGTGCCGCCCGACCGGACCAAGGAGTCAAGCCATGAATTTCGATCAAGCCGATACCCAGTTCCAGGTGGTGGTCAATGCCGAGCGGCAGTATTCGATCTGGCCGGAGTACAAGCCGGTGCCGGCCGGCTGGCAGGAGATCGGCATCTGCGGCGACCGCCAGACCTGCCTGGCGCACATCTCCGGGATCTGGTCGGATATGCGTCCGAGCAGCCTGCGCGAAGCCATGGGCAAGTGAGAGCGGCGCCGCCGTCCGCTGGCGCCGAAACCCCGGCCGCCTCCCGCTGGCCGGGTCGCGCCGCTCCCGAGATGCCGACATGACCGCCTATTCCCCGCTTTCTCCCCTGTCGCCGGCCGGGCCGGAGCCGGTCATGGGGGCCGTGCCGCTGTTGCCGCTCCAGGCGCGTCTGCTCGAGCGCCAGGGCGCGGCGCCGTGCAACCGCTACCTGCTGTTCGAACTGACCGAGGCGTTGGAGCCGGGCCTGCTGGAACAGGCCCTGCAGGCGCTGGTGACGCAGCACGACGCGTTGCGCCTGCGTTTCGCCGAGGAAGACGGCGTCTGGCGCCAGTGGTATGGGGAGCCGGACGGGCGCCACGAATTGCTCTGGCTGCGCGCGGCGGACGACGAGGCCGGGATCGCCGCGCTGGCCGCCGAAGTCCAGCGCGGCCTGGACCCGCGAAGCGGTCCGCTGCTGCGCGCCTGCCGCCTGAGTCGGGCCGGTCGCGCCGACCGCTTGCTGCTGGTCGTTCATCAACTGGTGGCGGACGGGTTGTCCTGGCGGTGGCTACTGGAGGACCTGCTGGCCGCCTACCGGCAACTGGCGACGGGGCGGTGCGTCGCGCTGCCGGCGAAGTCCGCCTCCTTCAAGGCCTGGGCCGAACGCCTGCACGACTGGGCCGCCGGCCCGGCCCGCGCGCAACGCGCGTTCTGGCGGGCCCAGGAGCGCGCCTGTTCGCAACTGCCCCTGCTGTCCCGGGAGCCGGCCTGCGAGGGTCAGCGCCGGCACCTCGAGCTGATCCTGCCGGCCGACTTCAGCCGCGAACTGTTGCAGGCCGCCCGGCAGGCCTACCGGCTGCGCGCCGACGAGGTGCTGCTCACCGCGCTGAGCCGGGTGCTCTGCGCCTGGAGCGAGCAGTGCTGCGTCTGCCTGCACCTGCAAGGCTACGGCCGTATGCCGCTGTTCGACGACCTCGATCCCGACCGCACGGTCGGCTGGCTCTCCAGCCTCTACCCGCTGCGCCTGCAGCCGGCGGCCGACCTGCCGGGCAGCCTCGAGGCGATCAGGGAACAACTGCGCGCCGTGGACGACGGCGGCCTGGCCTACGGCCTGCTGTGCCGGCGCGGCGAACTGGCCGGCGTCGCCCCGCAGGTGCTGTTCGATTACCGGGAGCCGGACGAGGACGAGGGAACCGGGCCGCTGCGCCTGCTCGATGCCGGTCTCTGGCGCGAGGCCGACGCACCGCTGGACGCTCCCCTGTGTATCGCCGCCGGGCAGCGCGGCGACGCCCTGTACCTGCGCTTCGACTTCAGCTCCAGCCAGTGGCAGCGGCCGACCCTCGAGGGTTTGCTGCAGCGTCTGCAGGACGAACTGCGGGCGATCCGCGCCCACTGCGCCCACGCCTCGGGCAGCCTGAGCCCCCGACGACGCGCCTGATCCGGCCACGCCCGGATGCCGCTGCCGAACGGGCGCGCGATCGGCCGCTACAAGGAACCGGCCGGTCCGCTCGAAGTAGCCTTGGCGACCGCGCGCCACGTATCGGCCAACAGGGCGCGAAGGATCGCTCGAACAAGGTCGAATTAAGAGGGGAGCGCCATCGACTTCGCCTCTTTGGGACTCCGAACCAAGGAAAGGGACGCCTTCAGCGCCGCTTCAGGCAAAGCATGAAGCAGGCCCCGCCGACCAGCGGGGCGAGCAGGCCGGCCGGCAGTTGCAGGGGAAACAGCAGGTTGCGTCCCAGCCAGTCGGCCAGCAGCAGGATCAGCGCGCCGAGCAGGCTGGCGCCGAGCAGTTGCGGCAGTGCCCGGGCCAGGCCGAGCCGGCGCGCCAGGTGCGGGGCGAGCAGGCCGACGAAGCTCAGCGGGCCGACCAGCAAGGTCGCTCCGGCGCTCGTCAGCGTTGCCAGCAGCAGCAGGCACAGGCGGCTGCGCGCCAGCGGCACGCCGAGGGCGCGCGCACTGCCTTCGCCGAGCGGCAGCAGTTCCAGCCAGCGCGCGCAGGGCAGCGTCGCGGCGAACAGCAGCAGGGCGCCGGCGAGCAGTGTCCAGGCGGTCGGTGCATCGACGAAATAGGTGGAGCCGGCCATCCGGCCGAGCAGGCTCAAGCCGCGCGGATCGCCGCCGGCCAGCGGTATCGCCTGCAGCGCATCGAAGAAGACGGTCAGGGCGATACCGATCAGCAGTACCCGCTCGGGGGCGAAACCGTTTCTGTAGCTCAGCGCCACGATCAGCAGCAGCGCCGCCACGGCGCCCCCGGCGCCGAGCGGCAGTTTCAGCGCCAGACCGGCGCCGGGCAGCAGGAACAGCAGCGCCGCCAGCCCGAGCGCCGCGCCGGTGCCGAGGCCGAGCAACTCGGGGCTGGCCATGGGATTGGCGGTGAGTCGTTGCACCAGGGTGCCGGCCAACGCCAGCAGGGTGCCGGCGGCGAGGGCGGCGACCAGCCGCGGCAGGCGCAGGTCGAGCAGTGCCGCGTCGGTTCGCCAGCCCCAGCCGTGCGGACCCTGGCCGAAACCGAGGGCGAGCGGGGTGGCGAGCAGCAGCAGGACGCCGAGCAGGGCGAGCCGGCGCCAGGGATGCGGGTGGCGCCAGGGCGCGACGGCGGCGACCTGTGGGTGGCCGCCGGCGGCTTGCAGGCGCGGCAGCAGCCAGAGCAGCAGCGGCGCGCCGAGCAGGCTGGCGACGGTGCCGGTCGACAACGGTTCGATCCGCGGGCCGGCCAGGCGCTGGACCGCCAGGTCGGTGACCAGCAACAGCGCTGCGCCGAGCAGCGGCGCCCAGAACAGCCGCTGGGCGAAACGCCGTGCGCCGAGCAGGCGGGCGATGGCCGGGGCGGCCAGGCCGACGCAGCCGATCACCCCGACGCTGCTGGTCACGCAGGCGCTGAGGTACACCGCCAGGGCCAGGCCCATGCCGCGCAGCGGGCCGAGCGACACGCCGAGGTTGCGCGCGCCGCTGTCGTCCAACTCCAGCAGGGCGAGCGGGCGCAGCAGCGGCAGCATCAGCAGCAGCACCGCGGCCAGGCGCGGCAGGAGGAAGCCCATGTCTTGCCAGCCGTTCTGGACGAGCGAGCCGGAACTCCAGATGAGCAGCGCGCCGAGGTCCTGCTCGCGGGTCAGTAGCAGGCCCTTGCCCAGGGCGCCGAGGTAGAGGCCGACCGCCAGCCCGGCGAGGATCACCGTCAAGGGGGCGAGGCCGCGACGCCAGGCGAGGGCGAACATCAGCAGGGCGGACAGGCCGCCGCCGGCCAGGGCGACCCACTCGCGGCCATCGGCCAGCAGCGCCGGTGCCCACAGGCCGGCCAGCACCAGCGCCAGTTGGGCGCCGCTGGCCACGCCCAGGGTATCCGGCGAGGCCAGCGGGTTGTGCAGCACCTGCTGCATCAGGGTGCTGGCGAGGGCCAGCGCGGCGCCGCACAGCGCGGCCATGCACAGGCGCGGCAGCCAGTTGAAATGCAAAAGAACCTGGCGCATGTCGTCCTCCGCCGGAGCGAGCAGCGCCGGCAGCCACTGCGCCACCGGCAGGCGCCCGGCGAGGTCGGCGCCGGCCAGGGCCAGCGCGGCGAGCAGCAGGGCGAGGCACAGGGGGAGGGGGGTACGGCTGGCCGGATGGAGGATGCTCGTCGATGGGGGGCTGCTGGGGCGGTCGGTCATGGATGGGGGCTGTCGGAATCCGGTGACGGAAGAGCGGTCAGGTACGCTTCGAGCTGTCCGGCGAAGCGTTCGGCGGCGGGCAGGCCGCCGAAGCTCCAGACCGGCGACAGGCCGTGCGCGCGTCCGGCGCGGACCGATGGCAGGCGCTGCCAGAGCGGGCTGGCGGCCCGGAGGCGTGCGGCGTGCGGCGGCAGCGATTCGAGGTAGAGCAGCGTTGCCTCCGGGCGTTCGGCCAACCGTTCGATGCCGACCTGGGCGAAGCCCCAGCGGTTGGTGCGGCCGTTCCAGGCATTCTCCAGGCCGACCCGTTCGAGCACCCCCTGGTAGAGGCTCCGCGCGCCGAACAGGCGGACATGGCGCGCATCGAGGAAGCCGGCCATGTAGAGAGGCGGCCGCTGGCGTCCGGCCAGGCGCGCGCGGAGCGCCGCCAGGCGGGCGTCGACGCGGGCGATCAGCGCCTCGCCGGCAGCCTCGCGGCCGAGCAGTCCGGCCAGTTCGCGGGCCACCCGCCGGGCATTCGCGTAGGCCTCGCCGTCCGGGCCGGAGAGCGCCAGGCTCCTGACCGGCGCGATGCGCTCCAGACGGGCGCGGGCGTTCTCGAACGGCGGGCCGATCAGGATCAGTTCGGGCCGGAGTTCGGCGAGCAGTTCCAGGTTCGGTTCGCTGCGCAGGCCGAGATCGACCATCCCGGCCGGCAGCGCCGGTTCGCCGACCCAGCGCCGGTAGCCGTCGAGCTGGGCCACGGCGACCGGGGTGACGCCCAGGCCGAGCAGGGTCTCGGCCAGGCCCCAGTCGATCGCCGCGATGCGCTGCGGCGGCGCGGCCGGCGCGGGCAGGGCGAGCGTCAGCAGCAGCGCGGCGAACAGGACGCGCATCAATGCACCACGGCGACCGGCTGGCCGGCTTCGGGATGCTGCAGTACGTGCATCGGGATGCTGTAGAGCGCTTCCAGGGTGGCGGGATTCATCAGCGCCGACGGCGGGCCGCTGGCCAGGAGGCGTCCGCCGTGCAGGGCCACCAGGCGGTCGCAGTAGCGGGCGGCCATGTTGATGTCGTGCAGCACCATCACCACGCCGAGTCCCAGGTGGCGGCCGAGGTCGCGCAGCAGGTCGAGGATTTCCACCTGATGGGCCGGATCGGGCGCCGAGCTGGGCTCGTCGAGCAGCAGGTAACGAGTGTTCTGCGCCAGCAGCATGGCCAGCCAGACGCGCTGGCGCTCGCCGTCGGAGAGCCGTTCGGCCGGCCGCTCGGCGAAACCGGCGGCGCCGGTCAGCTCCAGGGCGCGCTCGACATGGAGCCGGTCGTCGGCGCCGAAGCGACCGAGCGGGCCGTGCCAGGGGTAGCGGCCGAAGCCGACCAGCTCGCGCACCGTCAGGTTTTCCACCGCCGGCAGGCGCTGCGGCAGGTAGGCGACATGGCGGGCGAATTCGCGTTCCGGCCACTCGTTCAGCGGCCGGCCGTCCAGCCGCAGGCGGCCGCCGGTCGGCTCCAACTGGCGGGCCAGAAGCTTGACCAGGGTGGACTTGCCCGAGCCGTTGTGGCCGATCAGGCCGACCGTCTGGCCCTGGGGAAGCTGCAGGCTGATCTGTTGCAGCAGGCGGCGGCCGGCCAGGTGGAAGCTGACGTCGTTCAGCTCGAACATCGGGACTCCACTCCTCGGGCGGTAAGGGACGGGAATGCCGGAACTTTAGTTCAGGTGATAATGATTATCAATTGTTTGTCAACCCGAATTTATCGGGCGAAAGGGCGGTGGAACGTTCGGATAGGTAGGGAAATAAAATTCTAAAATTTTGTTGTATGGAATTTTTGTTCCATATAGAGTTCAATCCTGCTAGACGAACAAGGGTGCCGTCCCGCTCCGATTCCGGGCTGTCGGTATCCGCCAACAAAAATAAGCAAGGTACCGTCATGCATGTCGCCAGTTCTTCCCGGCCCCTGAGCCGTACGCGGGCTGTCCTGTTCGCAACCGTCCTGTGCCTGGCCGGCTCCACGGCGCTCGCCGATCTCCGGCTCGGCGTCAGCGTCGGCCAGTTCGACAACTACATCGCTTATCTGGTGCGCGCCATGCAGGAGCGTGCCCGGCAGGTACCGGGCGGCGTCACGCTGCAGGTCGAGGACTCCGGCAGCGATGTGGTCCGCCAGCTCGGCCAGGTCGAAAGCTTCATCGCCCAGCAGGTCGACGCGATCATCGTCAACCCCGCCGATACCGCCGCCACCGGCGGGATCACCGAGCGCGCCACGCGGGCGGGCATTCCGCTGGTGTATCTCAACAGCCGCCCGGAGGTGCGTGAGTTCCCCGCGGGCGTGGTCTTCGTCGGCACCGACGAGCGCCGCCTGGGCCAGATGCAGATGGAGTACCTGGCCGAGAAGATGGGCGGCAAGGGCGACCTCGCCATCCTCCTCGGCCGCCTGGCCCACGACGACACGCGCAAGCGCACCGCCGGTGTGAAGGACGTGCTGGCCCGCTACCCGCAGATCCGGGTGGTGGAGGAGCAGTCCGGCGACTGGCAGCGCGACAAGGGCCTGGATCTGACCAACAACTGGCTATCGTCCGGTCGCGAGTTCGACGCGGTGGTGGCCAACAACGACGAGATGGGCATCGGCGCCGCCATGGCGCTGCGCCAGGCCGGGCGCCGGGAGGTGTCGGTCGGCGGTATCGACGGCACGCCCGACGGCCTGGCCGCCATCGCTCGCGGACAACTGGCCGTGACCCTGCTGCGCGACCCGGTCGCCATGGGCGAAGAGGCCGTGGACGTGGCCCTGCGACTGGTCCGCAAGGACGTCGTGCAAGGCGACGTCTGGATACCGGTTCACCTGATAACCCCCGACAACCACACGCAATTCCAGCGCTATTGACCGACCGCCCGCCGCCTTCGGCGCGGGCCCCTGCGAGGAGATGGAGATCGTGAACATGCTCAGCACTGCACCCAGCACTCATGGCGTCATGACCCAACTGCCGACAGCCATGGCTCCCGAGTACCTGCTCGAAATCGTCAATGTCACCAAGAGCTTTCCCGGCGTGGTGGCGCTTTCCGATGTCCAGTTGCGCGTGCGTCCCGGCACCGTGCTGGCGCTGATGGGGGAGAACGGCGCGGGCAAGTCGACGCTGATGAAGATCATCGCCGGCATCCACCAGCCGGACACCGGCGAGCTGCGCCTGCGCGGCCAGGCGGTCAGCTTCGAGACGCCGCTCGCCGCCCTGCAGGCCGGCATCGCGATGATCCACCAGGAACTCAACCTGATGCCCTTCATGAGCATCGCCGAGAACATCTGGCTCGGCCGCGAGCCGCTCAACGCCATGCGCATGGTCGACCACCGCAGGATGCACCGGCAGACCAGGGAACTGTTCGAGCGCCTGCGCATCGACCTCGACCCCGAGGCGCCGGTCGGCAGCCTGAGCATCGCCGGGCGGCAGATGGTGGAGATCGCCAAGGCGGTGTCCTACGACAGCGACGTGCTGATCATGGACGAGCCGACCTCGGCGATCACCGACAAGGAGGTCGCGCACCTGTTCTCGATCATCGCCGACCTCAAGGCCGCGGGTAAGGGCATCATCTACATCACCCACAAGATGGACGAGGTGTTCGCCATCGCCGACGAGGTGGCGGTGTTCCGCGACGGCGCCTACATCGGCCTGCAGAGCGCCGACAGCATGGACGGCGACGGGCTGATCTCGATGATGGTCGGCCGCGAACTCACCCAGCTCTTCCCCGAGCGCCGCGCGCCGCGCGACCAGGTGGTGCTCTCGGTGCGCGACCTGGGCCTGGAGGGCGTGTTCCAGGGCGTGTCCTTCGACCTGCGCGCCGGCGAGGTGCTGGGCATCGCCGGGCTGATGGGCGCCGGGCGCACCAACGTGGCGGAAACCCTGTTCGGCGTCACCCCGGCCAGCCAGGGCGAAATCCGCATCGACGGCGAGCCGGTGAACATGAACGATCCCTGCCTGGCGATCCGCAAGGGCCTGGCGCTGCTCACCGAGGACCGCAAGGACACCGGCATCTTCGCCTGCCTGTCGGTGCAGGAGAACATGGAGGTCACGGTGCTGCCCAACTTCGCCAGCCGCGGCTTCGTGCAGCGCCAGCGCCTGCGCGAGCTGTGCGAGGAGATGCGCCGCAAGCTGCGCGTCAAGACCCCCTCGCTGGAGCAGTGCATCGCCAACCTGTCCGGCGGCAACCAGCAGAAGGCCCTGCTGGCGCGCTGGCTGATGACCCAGCCGCGCGTGCTGATCCTCGACGAGCCCACCCGCGGCATCGACGTCGGCGCCAAGGCCGAGATCTACAAGCTGATCGCCGAACTGGCCGCCGAAGGCATGGCGGTGATCATGATCTCGTCCGAACTGCCGGAAGTGCTGGGCATGAGCGACCGGGTCATGGTCATGCACGAGGGCGCGGTGACCGGCATCCTCGAGCGCGACGAAGCCACCCAGGAGCGGGTGATGCAACTGGCTTCGGCGACCCCTTCCGTTCACTGACATCCATCGGAACCCGGCGGGCGCGCCGGCGACGGCCGCCCGTCCAGCGAACAACGACAAGCGGAGATGTGGAACATGAGTGCCATCCTGGAAAAGAGCCCCCTTGCGAACCTGTCGCTCTGGAGCCGGCGCCTGCCGGCCGAGCTGAGCATCCTGCTGGTGCTGATCGGCATCGGCCTGGTCTTCGAGCTGTTCGGTTGGGTGATGCGTGACCAGAGCTTTCTGATGAACTCCCAGCGCCTGGTGCTGATGATCCTGCAGGTATCGGTCATCGGCCTGCTGGCCATCGGCGTGACCCAGGTGATCATCACCACCGGCATCGACCTGTCCTCCGGCTCGGTGCTGGCGCTCTCGGCGATGGTGGCGGCGAGCCTGGCGCAGACTTCCGAGTTCGGCCGCGCGGTGTTCCCGGCGTTGACCGACCTGCCGGCCTGGGTGCCGGTCATGGCCGGCATCGGCGTGGGATTGTTGGCGGGGCTGGTCAACGGCAGCCTGATCGCCGCCACCGGCATCCCGCCGTTCATCGTCACCCTGGGCATGATGGTTTCGGCCCGCGGCCTGGCCCGCTACTACACGGAAGGCCAGCCGATCAGCATGCTTTCCGACTCCTACACCGCGATCGGCAGTGGCGCCATGCCGGTGATCATTTTCCTGGTGGTGGCGGCGATCTTCCACATCGCCCTGCGCTACACCAAGTACGGCAAGTACACCTACGCCATCGGCGGCAACATGCAGGCGGCGCGCATCTCCGGGATCAACGTCAAGCGCCACCTGATCATCGTCTACAGCATCGCCGGGCTGCTGGCCGGTCTGGCCGGCGTGGTCGCCTCGGCCCGCGCCGCCACCGGGCAGGCCGGGATGGGCCTGTCCTACGAACTGGACGCCATCGCCGCGGCGGTGATCGGCGGCACCAGCCTGGCCGGCGGCATGGGCCGTATCACCGGCACCGTGATCGGCGCGCTGATCCTCGGCGTGATGGCCAGCGGCTTCACCTTCCTCGGCGTGGACGCCTACATCCAGGACATCATCAAGGGCGTGATCATCGTCGTCGCCGTGGTGGTCGACCAGTACCGCAACAAGCGCAAGGTCAAGCGCTGAGCGCCGCTTCCCCCGAATCCGTTCCATCCGTCTCAGACACGAGGTACATCATGCGCGAAATAGGTATCGGCCTGATCGGCACCGGCTTCATGGGGCGTGCCCACGCCCTGGCCTTCCACCATGCCGTCAGCACCTTCGAACTGTCCGTGAAACCGCGCCTGGTCGCCCTGGCCGACGCCGATGCGGCGCGCGCCGAGCGCTGCGCCGCCGACTGGGGCTTCGCCAAGGCCTGCGACTGGGAAAGCCTGGTGAACGACCCGGCCGTGGAGCTGGTCGCCATCACCACGCCCAACCGCCTGCATTACCCCATGACCATGGCGGCGCTGGCGGCGGGCAAGGCGGTCTATTGCGAGAAGCCCCTGGCGGTGACGCTCGATGAGGCCAGCGCCATGCGCGACGCGGCGAAGCGCGCCGGGGTGGTCAACCGGGTGGGCTACAACTACCTGCAGAACCCCATGCTCAAGCTGGCCCGCGAACTGATCGAGAGCGGCGAACTGGGCGAGATCACCGGCTACCACGGCGAGTTCAGCGAGGACTTCATGGGCGATCCGCAGGCGCCCTTCAGTTGGCGCTGCGAGACGGAGCAGGCCGGCGGCGCCCTGGCCGACCTGGGCAGCCACATCCTGTCGCTGTCGCGCTTTCTGCTCGGCGACGTCGCCGCGCTCTGCGCCGACCTGCACACCGCCCATGCCGAGCGCCCGCACCAGGGCGGCCGGCGCCGCGTCGAGATCGACGACCAGGCCCACGTCCTGCTGCGCTTCGCCAACGGCGCGCACGGCACCCTGGCCACCAGTTGGCTGCGGCACGGCCGCAAGAACCATCTGGCGTTCGAGGTCTACGGTACGCGCGGCACCCTGGCCTACGACCAGGAACGGCTCAACGAACTGCGCCTCTACGGCACCGGCGGGCGTCCCGGTCTGGACGGCTTCCGCACCCTGCTGTCCGGCCCGCACCTGCCCGACTACGCGGCCTTCTGCCCGGCGGCCGGGCACCAGCTTGGCTACAACGAGCTGAAGACGCTGGAAGTGCGTTCGCTGCTGGAGGCCCTGGCCGGCAACGGCGCGCTGACCGGGGTGGACTTCCAGGAGGCCTGGGAAGTCGAGCGCCTGGCCCAGGCGGTCCGCGACTCCGCGCGGGAAGAGCGCTGGGTGAGGATCTAGGGCGATAGCGGCGGCCTGGACTTCTCCCTCTCCCCTTCGTCTCGGCGGATGGAAAGAGGGGAATCCGGCGCTTCGGCCGACGCCCCTCTTCCGTCCGTCCCCGGATGGAAGAGGGAGAAGTCCGTGCATGTCGTCCGTTCCATGGATGCTGGAAACGTACCGTTCATTCGGATCGCGATTCTTGATTGCGACATTCCCCTCTCGGCTCCGAGTTCCGAAGTCGCTCGGGTTTGTCCGTAAAAGTTCCGGACTGTTTTCATCGATGCGATATCGATAATTCGATTCGCCCGGTCGTTTGTCGTCGAAGAACTTCCGTCCGGCTATCGGAATATTCGCCGGCGTGTCGTTTCGGATAAGGAGGGTGCAGGGAAAAGTTCGAAAATTCGTAATGACGAAGTTGCCGAGGTCTTCGGTACCTGTGACGGGCGCCGCGGATACAGGCATTCGCCGGGGCATGTTCGACATATCGCAAACTTCCATCCTAACGCGGGGCAACCTTGCCGGTGAGCACGCCCGGAGGTTCGCGTGCGCGCCGAACGGGTCCGGCCATTCGCTACAGAAGCCTGCGAACAGGGACAGCAGGTGTCGAGCGGTCGCCCGCCAGCATTGCCGCTGTCATGGGAGCAGTTCTCCAGTTCGTGGAAAACAATAAGAAAGTATTGGAGCGCACATGAAAAATAATTCTAGGTACAAGGCACTCTTCGCTCTGGGTGCCTGTTTCTCCTTGTCCTTTCCGGTCCAGGCCCTGAACTTCTCCGGTTATTACCGGCTCGGGGTCGGCGGCAATACCAAGGGCGGCACGCAATCCTGTTTCCAGTTGCCCGGCGCGCCGGCGAAATACCGGCTCGGCAACGAATGCGAACTCTGGAGCGAACTGACCTGGGACCACGATTTCCTCCAGCTCGCCGACGGTTCGACGCTCTCCGGCATGGCCATGGGCGGTTTCTACAACCCCATCGGGCACAAGCCGAAGTTCAAGGATTCCAACGAGCACGGCGGCGGCTCCTCGCGCATCCAGCAACTGTTCCTCGAATGGAAAGGCGCCGGGGTGCTCAACGGCGGCAACTTCTGGGTCGGACGCCGCTACTACAAGCGTAACGACATCCACATGACCGACTTCTACTACTGGAACCAGAGCGCCACCGGCTTCGGTTTCGACGAGGTGCCGATCGGCGACCTGCGCTACAGCTACGTCTTCTCGCGCAAGGACAATTACGATCAGGAACCCTACGTCAACCGCCACGACTTCAACGTCAACGGCTTCAAGACCAACCCCGGCGGCGAACTGCAGATAGGCGTCAGCTACCTGCAACGGCCGGACAGCCGGGACGCCCACAGCGGCTGGGCGGTGACCGCGCAGCACAAGCAGGCGGGTTTTCTCGGCGGCAAGTTCAACACCTTCGCCCTGCAATACGGCGAGGGGCCGGGCACGCGGCTGGGCTACACCGGCGATGCGAGCCTGGACAAGGAAAACAAGAGCTGGCGGGCGGTCGAGTACTTCGACTGGCAGACCACCGAGCGCTTCGGCGGGCAGTTCCAGTTGATCTACCAGAAGGACGTCCGCCCCGACGGCGACAACATGCGCTGGCTGTCGGTCGGCGTGCGGCCGGTGTACGCCTTCACCGAGACCTTCAAGGTCAGCGCCGAGATCGGCCACGACCAGATCAAGGCCACCGACGGCACCCGCAAGCTGACCAAGTTCACCATCGCGCCGACCTGGTCGCCGGGCGGTCCGGGCTTCTGGGCGCGGCCGGAACTGCGCGTCTTCTACACCTACGCGAGCTGGAACGAGGCGGCGCAGCGCGCGGCCACCGCGACGAATCCCGAGTCCGCGCTGTCCGAGACCGGCGCCTTCGGCACCGACCGCCACGGCGGCAACTTCGGCGTGCAGGTGGAGTATTGGTGGAAGTGACATCCGCGCTTCCCGCCGTCGCCCGCTCCGCTCCCGTGCGGGGTGGATGGCCGAAGCCATCCACCGGGCAGGCCATGCTGGAAAGTCGTCACGCGAGTTTTCCACCCTGCGCCGGACCGCCCGCCCCGCGTCAGTAATCCACCCAGACGCCGCCCCGGTCGGCGGACTGCACGCAGCGTTCGACCCAGCGCACGCCTTCGACGCCGGCGTGGATGTCCGGGTAGCGCAGGCCGGCCAGCAGGGCGCCGTCGCCCCGCTCGGTGGCGTCCATGGCCATGGCGAAGCGGTAATAGAGGTTGGACCAGGCCTCGAAGAGGCCTTCCGGGTGGCCGGCGCCGATACGGTCGTCGAGCAGGGCGCCGGGATGCAGGTAGCCCATGCCGCGCTCCAGCACCTGGACCGGCTGGCCCTGGATTTCGAAGGCGAGCTGGTTGGGGTGCTCGTCCCACCACTCCAGGCTGGCCCTGGAGCCTATCACGCGGATCTTCTGGCCGTGCATGGAGCCGGCGTTCACCGCGCTGGACCACACCAGGCCCATCGCGCCGCCTTCGTACTCCATCAGGGTATAGGCGTTGTCCTCCAGGGGCGCGCGGCTCTTGACGAAGCTCTGCCGGGAGCACATCAGGCGCTTGATCCTGAACTCCGGCAGCATCACCTCCGAGAGATACAGCGGGTGGGTGCCGACATCGCCCAGCACATAGCTCGGGCCGGCCAGGCGCGGGTCGACCCGCCACTTGGTCGCTTCGTTCTGTCCTTCGACCGGCGCGCTGTGGAAGCCGTGGGCGAACTGCATGTGCACCATGCGGATCTCGCCCAGCTCGCCGTCGGCGATCATCGCGCGGGCCTGTTCGATCAACTGGTGCCCCGCGTAGCCGTAGGTCACGCCCACGACCCGGTTGTTCGCCAGGGCGATCTCGCGCAGGGTTTCGGCCTCCTCCAGCGTGAAGCACAGGGGCTTCTCGCAGACGACATGCAGGCCGGCCTCCAGCGCCGCCCTGGTGATGGCGAAATGCGTGCCGTTCGGCGTCGCGACGGACACCGCCTGGATACCGTCCGGGCGCCGGGCCTCCTGTTCGAAGAGCGTCCGGTAGTCGGGATAGCAGCGCTGCGGATCGACGCCGAGCTGCACGCCGAATTCGCGGCCACGTCCGGGATCGATATCGAAGGCGCCGGCGACCAGCGCGAAGCTCTGGTCGCGCAGGGCGGCGGAGCGATGGATGTAGCCGATCTGGCTGTTGCGGCCGCCGCCGACCATGGCCCAGCGGATCGGCTGGGCGATACGTTTACTGCCGTTGATCATGTCATTCGTCCTTCGCAAGAAATCAGAAACCCACGCTGCCGAGGTAGGCGCGGCTCGCGGCGACATCCCGCAGGCTGCCGTCGGCATTGCGCGGATCGCGTTCCTGCTCGACGGTGATGTAGCCCTGGTAGCCGAGTTCCAGCAGCAGCCCGCGCAGCGCCGGGTAGTCGATCACCCCTCGTCCGATGGGGCACATGACGCCCCTGGCGCACGCCTCGAAGAAGGTGATGCGCTCGCCCAGCACTCGCTCGAAGACGGCCTGGTCGATGTCCTTGAAATGCAGGTAATCCAGGCGCCCGGCGTAGCGGCGCAGGGTTTCCGCCGGGTCCATGCCCGCGTAGTACAGGTGCCCGGTGTCCAGGCACAGGCCGGCCAGTTCGTCGGGGATGTCCCGCGCCAGCCGCTCCAGTTCGTCGGCGAACTCGATGTAGCCGCCCGCATGGGGATGGATCGTCGCCCGCACGCCGTATTTGTTCCAGGCGAGTTCGGCGATGGCGCGAATGTGCGCCATCATGCGTTGCCAGTTTTCCTCCGAAAGGCGCGGCGCGCGCTCCGGGTGCCCGGCGGCGTAGTCGCGTTCCTCGTGCCCCCAGTCGATCAGCACCAGGCAGGGCAGGCGAAAGCGCTGGCCCGGCTCCGGCTCGATGGGCGGCAGGCGCCTGAGCAGGGCGCAGATATCGTGGGTCTGCTTCAGCAGATTCGGCAGGTTCGCCGGGTCTACCAGGTCGTCGAAGATGGTGCCGGCGACCACGTGCAGGCCGCGCTCGGCCAGGGCGTCGCCGAGGACCTGTGCATCGAGGGGAAGATAGCCGTAGGGCCCGAGTTCGATGCCCCGGTAACCGGCCTGGGCGGCTTCGTCCAGAACCCGTCGCCAGGGCGGCAGGTGGGGATTTTTCACGTCGTCTACGCCCCAGCAGCAGGGGGCGGTCGATATGTGGATGGCCATGTGAGGCTCCGCGAGGATTGTTGTTGTGGCTGTCGGTGCGGCGTTGTTCCGCCCGGAGAAGATGCTAGGGGGACGGCCGGCGGCGCGGCCATAGCCCGACCGCGTTATGTGTCATAACCCGTCAAGCGGGGCGTATTGGCTTTCATTTCATGTCGGGAATGGGCGGGGTTGCGGCGGGGCGCAAGCGCTTCGGCATCCCGGCCCCGCGCGGCTGGAGATCGGCTACTCGAAAGGGATTCTTGAACTCGGGGGAAAGTCCCCATGGTTCGCCTGTGCGAACCATGGGGCGAGATATGAGGTCTGGCCTGCGACCGTATCGAAAGCTGACGCCTCAGCGGCCTTCAATCGGGCGCCAACACTACTTCACGTGCCAGTTCTACCCTGTCCGGTCCTGCTCACGATCGGTTGCTCGTCGTCCAGGCGCTATCGTTGCGTGACGGCTCTTCAGCGACTGCCTGCACTTGCCGATACAGACCTGGCAAGTCGCGCTGGATCGTCTTCCAGACGATTTCCAGATCGACCTTGAAGTAGCCATGCGCTATGGCATTGCGCATCTGGTAGGCAAACGCAAGAGGCAACTCCGGGTGTGTCGCTGCGAACTCGGGATAGTGCTTCGTGATGTTGTTGCTGGCCTCGCCAATGATCTCAAGGTTGCGAATCACCGCGTCCTGGGCCATTTGGTTTTCCAGGAACGTGACCTCGCTCATATCCTCGGTATAGCGGTCGATGCGCTCGATGGCTTCGAGGATATGCACCAGATAATCGGTCAGGCGTTGCCGGTCACGGCTCATACCGGCACTGCCTCCGCAAGCACTGCGCTCCGGAACTTCTCGGGCAACGCCTTCGGGGTCAACACATCCACCGGCACGCCGAGCAGTTGCAGCAACTCATGGCGAATCGCCCCGATGTCGAAAAGAGTGGTTTCCGGCGTTGGATCGATGAGGATGTCCAGGTCACTGTCCTCGGTGTCGTCACCGCGTGCGACGGAGCCGAAGACGCGGGCATTGCACGCACGGTGAGACGCCACCACGCGACGGATGACCTCTCGATTGGCTGCCAGAGCTACGGACGGTCTCATGCCATGCTCCCTGAAGGAATCCGCTTTCACGTTAGCTTGACAGCACTCGGCATCAAGAGAAAGGCGGCGAAAACGCCGTCCATATCGGCCATGAGGTGAAAGGGAGAAGTCGCGAGCGGGGTGGCGCCGCCCGTCAGACGCTTTCGGGAATATCGATCTGGATGGGCAGGATGCGCTTGGGCAGCGCGGACGTCGCTTCCCGGCCTGTCGCGGCCTCGACCAGCAGGTCCACCGCCGAGCGCGCCAGCTCGGCCAGCGGATGCGAGAGCACGACCTGCACGATCCCATCGTTCAGGGCGGCCCGCGTCACCGGCGTCAGGTCGTGGCAGACCACCACCGGCCGGGCGCCGCGCTGCTCGCGCAGGGCGCGCAGGACGCCCTCGATCCCGCCGCCGCCGACGTAGAGCCCGGCCAGGTCGGGCTGGCCGCTGAGCAGATCCAGGGTGTTCTCGTAGGCGAAGGTTTCGTCCTCCAGGGTCAGGCGCGGCGCCGGCAGTTCCCAGTCCTCGGAGTGCTCGCGCAGGAAACTGCGGAAGCTCAGTTCGCAGAGTTCCTGGCACTGGAAGCGCTGGCTGCCGACCATGAGCGCCACGGCCCCCGGCTGGCGGGCGAGCTGCGCGACGAACCAGGCGGCCGTGCGGCCCACGCGCCGGTTGTCCAGGCCGACGTAGCCCGCCCCGGTCGAGGCGGCCAGCTCGGAAACCAGCGCCGCCACCGGCAGGCTCGCCGCGCGCAGGGCGGTCGCCGCCTCGCGCACGGCCGGGTGGTCGGCGGCGACTATGCCCAGCGCGTCCACCTCGCCGCGCAGGGCCAGCATGCGCGCCGCGGTCGCCTCCGGGTCCAGGTTGTCCAGGTAGCCGATCGTCACCCGCACCTGGGCCCGGACGCAGGCCGCGGCGGCTTCGGCCAGTCCGTCGGCCAGCCCGCGGTAGAAGGCCGTGTTGCGTTTCCACAGCAGGAAGCCGAGGCGCACGGTCCGGCGCTGTTCCAGCAGGCGCTGCTCGATGACGCCGCGGCCATGGAAGCCCAGCCGCGCCGCCGCCTCGGCGATGCGCCGCGCGGTGTCGGCGCGCACGTTGGCGCGCAGGTTGATCACCCGGTCGACGGTCGACAGGCTCACGCCGGCGGCGCGGGCGACATCCTGCAGGGTAGGACGCCGGGGCGGAGGGCTGACGGGTTCAGGCATGAAATGAAAGCTCTTCTGCTGTCCTTGAGATGTTCTGACATATAACGCGGCCGGACTATAGCAGCCCAATTCCCTCCCCAATAGCATCTCTGGCGGATGAAACAGCGCCGATAGGGCACCTCTAAAAACGTGGGCGAGGCAGTCAGCGCAAGGCAAAAACAGGCGAAAAAGCGGAGTTTACGAGCTGTAAATGAGCATTTTGAGCCTGTTTTTAACGCAGCGATGACCACGCAGGTAGTTTTTAGATGTGCCCGATAGTCATAACAACAATCCCTCGGAGCTTTATATGACCCGCGAAATATCGACCGCGTCTTTTCCGTGGCATCCGAATGCCGATGTAAAGGTCTTTCCGTCCCCCTGGCGACCATTATTGCGGGACGGCCCGCTATTCATGCGTCGTTCGCCGGGGCGCTCCGTCGCCTGAATCCGGGAATACCCCGGAGGTCGGTTCGTTCATGTGGACGTGCGATTTCGCCTGGCATCCGCGCCGATGAGCGAGTCCGCCTGCGCCAGGCGGTCGCCCGTTGCGCCGCGACTTCGTCGATTGTTCGGCGAGTCGCCGGCGAGTATCCCGCGGGCCAGGAAATCGTCTTTTTCATTCGATATTCGCCGCCGACCACGGCGGTGCGATAGCGCTGTTCTCCATGTCGTGGAACAACAATAACAAGTAGAACGCACATGAAAAAAACTTCATCAGGGCAAGCACTGCTTTCGCTCGGTGCCGGTCTCTTATTGCCTTTATCCGCCCTGGCGGTGGATTTCAGCGGTTATTACCGTATCGGCGCCGGCGGTTCGAGCGAAGGCAATACCCAAGCCTGTTTCCAGTTGCCCGGCGCGCCGTCGAAATACCGGCTCGGCAACGAATGCGAGCAATACATCGAGTTCTTCTGGAACCAGCAGTTGGCCAGACTCGGCGACGGTTCGACCCTCGAGATCAACCTCGGCACGGCCCATTACGCGCCCTATGGCAGTTCGCCGAAATTCCACGACTCGAACGAGCCCGAAGGCGGCTGGTCGCGCTTCTCCCAGTGGTTCGTCGAGTGGAAGGGCGCCTCGCCGCTCAACGGCGGCAACTTCTGGGCCGGGCGGCTCTACTACAAGCGCAAGGACATCCACATGACCGACTTCTACTACTGGAACCAGAGCGCCACCGGCTTCGGTTTCGACGAAGTGCCGATCGGCGACCTGCGCTACAGCTACGTCTTCTCGCGCAAGGACAACTACTGGCAGAAGGATTACATCAACCGCCACGACGTCAACGTCAACGGTTTCAAGACCAATCCCGGCGGCGAGTTGCAACTGGGGGTCAGCTACCTGCAGCGGCCGGACAGCCGGGACGCCCACAGCGGCTGGGCAGTGAGCGCGGAACACAGGCAGAAGGGCTTTCTCGGCGGCAAGGCCAACGTCTTCGTCCTGCAATACGGCGAAGGACCGGGCACGGGCCTGGGCTACACCGGCGACGTGGGGCTGGACAAGGAAAACAAGAGCTGGCGCCTGGTCGAGCATTTCGACTGGCAGGTCACGGAGCGTTTCGGCGGACAGTTCCAGGCGATCTACCAGAAGGACGTTCGCCCCGACGGCGACAACATGCGCTGGCTGTCGCTCGGCGTGCGCCCGGTGTACGCCTTCACCGAGCACTTCAAGGTCAGCGCCGAGATCGGCCACGACCAGATCAAGGCCACCGACGGCACCCGCAAGTTGACCAAGTTCACCGTCGCGCCGACCTGGTCGCTGGCCGGGCCGGGCTACTGGGCGCGGCCGGAACTGCGTGTCTACTACACCTACGCCATCTGGAACGAAGCGGCGCAGCGCGCCGCCGGCCCCGGTTCCACGCTGTCCGAGACCGGCGCCTTCGGCGCCGACCGCCACGGCGGCAACTTCGGCGTGCAGGTGGAGCATTGGTGGAAGTAGGGCGGGCGGAAGCCGGGGGGCCACGCGGATGCCGGCAGCGTCCCTGGCTTTCATGACACGCTTCGGCCGAAGTCCGGCTGCCGCTCCCACTGTGCATCGGCGAAGGCCGGCAGGGCCATGCATTCGTCGAAGATGCCCATCAGCAGCGGCACGTGGTCGAGCCGCGCGTCGAAGCGCTGGGCGTTGAATATCTGCGGTATCAGGCACAGGTCGGCCAGGCTCGGCCGGTCGCCCTCGATGAAACGGCCGTGGGCGCCGCCGGCGCGGACCTGCGCTTCGAGCTGGGCCAGGCCGTCCGCCACCCAGTGGCGATACCAGGCGTTGCGGGTGCTCTCGTCGGCCGCCAGCTCGCGACCGAGGTAGCCGAGCACGCGCAGGTTGTTGAGCGGATGGATGTCGCAGGCGACGGCGAGGGCGGCGGCCCGCGCCCGCGCCCGCGCCGCCGGCTCGTGGGGCAGCAGGGGCGGCTCGGGGCGGGTTTCCTCCAGGTATTCGAGGATGGCCAGCGACTGCACCAGGCGCTGGCCGTCGATCTCCAGCACCGGCACCAGGGCGGCCGGGTTGACGGCGCGGAAGGCCGCGCCGAGTTGCTCGCCGCCGCGCAGGTCGACCGGCACGTACTCGTATTCCAGACCCTTGAGGTTGAGCGCGATGCGCACGCGGAACGAGGCCGAGGAACGGGCGGCGCTGTAGAGGCGGATCATGGTCATGGGCGTACCCCGCGGGCCGGCAGCACGCTGCCGGCGCAGTCGCCGAAGCCGATGCGCCGGGCGCCCGTGCGCTCGCAATGGCCGCGCAGGATCACCGTGTCGCCGTCCTCCAGGAAGGTGCGGGTCTCGCCGTTGGGCAGGGCGAGCGGCTGCTTGCCGCCCAGGGTCAGTTCCAGCAGCGAGCCGCCCTCGCCGGGCGCGGGGCCGGACTGGGTGCCGCTGCCGAGCAGGTCGCCCGGCTGCAGGTTGCAGCCGCCCACGGTGTGGTGGGCGAGCATCTGCGCCAGGGTCCAGTAGGCGTCGCGGAAGTTGCTTTCCATGAGCCTGTGCGGAGCCTCGCCGCGCTCGCGCATCGCCGCGCTCTGCAGCAGCACTTCGAAACGCAGGTCGAGGGCGCCGAAGTCGCGGTTGAAGGCGCTGTCGAGGTAGGGCAGCGGCTGCGGATCGTCGGCCGGTCGCGCGAAGGGGGCGCGGAACGGGGCCAGGGCGTCCATGGTCACCACCCAGGGGGAAATCGTGGTGGCGAAGTTCTTGGCCAGGAAGGGACCGAGCGGCTGGTATTCCCAGGCCTGGATGTCGCGCGCCGACCAGTCGTTGAGCAGCACGACGCCGAACAGGTGGTCCTCGGCCGCATCCATCGGCACCGGCTCGCCCAGGGCGTTGGCGCTGCCGACCAGCGCGCCGAGTTCCAGTTCGTAGTCGAGGCGGCGGCAGGGCACGAACTCGGGGCGCTCGGCGTCGGGCGCCTTCACCTGGCCGCGCGGACGCTGGAAGGTCTGGCCGGAGACGCCGATCGACGAGCTGCGGCCGTGGTAGCCGATGGGAATCCACTTGTAGTTGGGCAGCAGCGGGTTGTCCGGGCGGAACAGGCTGCCCACCGTGGTCGCGTGGTGGATGCCGGTGTAAAAGTCGGTGTAGTCGCCAATCCGGCACGGCAGGTCGTACTCCGCCTGGGCCTGGAGCAGCAGGGCGCCGGCGAGGTCGTTCTGGCGCGGGCTGCCGGCGCTCAGCGCCGTCGACAGGGCGGCGCGCACCCGGCGACGTAGCGCGGGGCCCAGGGCCATGAAGGCGTTGAGGTCGCCGGCGGCGAGCGGGGCGAGCGCCGTCCGCACTTCGTCGCTCCAGCCGCCGGCCGCGGCCGCGCGGGCCAGATCGAGAATCCAGTCGCCGATGGCCACGCCGATCCGCCAGGGCTCGTCGCTGCCGGCGCGGCGGAAGCGGCCATAGGGCAGGTTCTGGATCGGGAAGTCGGTGGCAGGGTCGTTGGCCGAGGCGACCCAGCTCTGCAGGGTCGGGTTGTGGGTGGCGTCGAGCAGCGGAGCGGTATTCATCTGTCGGTCTTCCTGTTGTTCTCGTGGGCCGGCAGCGATGCGCTACCGGCCGGCGCAAGGCAGGCGGCCGGGGCGGCCGCCCAAACACGAAAGCCGGCGGCCGGGCCGCCGGCACGCCTCCCGGTCAGTGGTCGGCGGAGAATTCCTTCTCGTGCAGGAAGGCCGCATGGCGCACGGTGCTGCGGGTGCGGCTCCATTCCTCGACCATCGGGCCGGCCAGCTCGTGCAGCTTCTCCAGCACGCCGGGTTCCACCGTATCGGCCGCCAGCTCGATGCGATGGCCGTTCGGATCGACGAAGTAGATCGACTGGAACAGCTCGTGGTTGGTCGGCCCGACTACCTCGATGCCCTGCGACCGCAGGCGCTCCCTGGTCGCCAGCAGGGTGTCCATGTCGGCCACCTTGAAGGCGATGTGCTGGACCCAGGCCGGGGTGTTCTCGTCGCGGCCCATCGGCGGCGAGTTGGGGATCTCGAAGAAGGCCAGCACGTTGCCGGCGCCCGCGTCGAGGAAGATGTGCATGTAGGGATCGGGTTCCTTGGTCGAGGGCACCCGGTCCTCGGAAATCGCCAGCATCAGGTCCATGCCGAGCGTTTCGCGGTAGAAGTCGATGGTCTGCTTCGCGTCGCGGCAGCGATAGGCCGCGTGATGGATACCTTGCAACAGGCTCATGGGATATCTCCTGGCTGACTCGGTTCAGATTACGCCGCGACGTTCCTGGTCCTTCTCGATGGAGCGGAACAGGGCGCCGAAGTTGCCTTCGCCGAAGCTCAGGTTGTTCTCGCGCTGGATGATCTCGACGAAGATCGGGCCGATGATGTTCTTGGTGAATATCTGTAGCAGATAGCCGTCCTGGTCGCCGTCGACCAGTACGTGGTGGGCGCGGATGCGCTCCTTGTCCTCGCGCACGTTGGGCAGGCGCTGGAACACGTTGTCGTAGTAGTTCGCGTCGATGTCGAGCATCTCGATCGGGCCGCCCTTCATGGCGTCCAGCGAGGCGAGGATGTCGTTGGTGCTGAAGGCCAGGTGCTGTACGCCCGGGCCGTTGTACTCGGCCAGGTACTCGGAGATCTGGTCCTTGTCGTCCTTCGGCTGGTTGATCGGGATGCAGAAGCTGCCGTCCGGCGAGCGCAGCGCATAGCTGGTCAGGCCGGTCTTCACGCCCTTGATGTCGAAGTAGCGCACTTCGGTGAAACCGAAGATCTCCTTGTAGAAGGCCCCCCACTGCTCCATCTGGCCTTGCGGCACGTTGTTGGTCAGGTGGTCGATCTCCAGGAAGCCTTTGTCCGGCTGGAGCCGGGCCTGCTCGTGGGGAACGAAGTCGGTTGCGTAGATCGAGCCCCTGGCGCCGAAACGCTCGATGAAATAGATCAGGCTGTCGCCGATGCCGTAGATGGCCGGGTAGGGCAGGTCGCAGTCCTTGGGATCGGCCGCGCGCGCGCCGCGACGGACGGCTTCCTGTCTGGCGAATGCGGCATCGTCGACACGCCAGCCCATGGAGCTGATCGACGGGCCGTGCAGTTTGGCGAAATGACCGGAGAAGCCTTCACGCTCGCCGTTCAGCAGGAAGTTGATGCCGTTCTGGTTGTAGATGCTGATGTCCAGCTTCGGGTGACGATACTTCTTCGAGAAGCCGAAGGCCCAGAACAGGGCGTCGAGCTGTTCGAGCGTCCCGCCGGTGAATTCGGTGAACTCGATGCCGCGCAGGCCGATGGGATTGTTCTTGTCGCTCATGTCGCATCTCCTTGGATGTCGGATCACTGCCGGAAGGGACTGGGGCAGCGCACGGTTGCGACTTTAGGTATTGATCTGCATCTAAAAAAGCGGAAATATCCGTCAGTGCCAATCTAAAAAATAGATGAAGTTGCCTGGGAGAATGCCCTGTGTCCATCGATCTCGAATCCCTGGCCGCGCTCGATGCGGTGGTGCGCCACGGTGGCTTCGGCCGCGCCGCCCAGCACCTGCACAAGGTGCAGTCGGCGGTCAGCTATCAGGTACGCAAGCTGGAAGAACAGCTCGGCCTGGCGCTGCTCGACCGCGAGGGCTATCGGGTGCGGCTCACCCCGGCCGGCGAGACGCTGCTGGCCGAGGGCCGCCGCCTGCTCGGGAATGCCGCGCGCTTCGAGGCGCTGGCCCGCCAGTTCACCGACGGCTGGGAGCCGCGCCTGCTGCTGGTGGCCGACGGCATCCTGTCGTTGGATGCGGTGCTCTCGGCGCTCAAGACCCTGGCCGACGAGCATGTGCCGACTCGCGTGCAGGTGAAGATCGAGTTCATGTTCGGCGTGCAGTACCGCTTCGAGAAGGAGCAGGCCGACCTGATGATCGTCAAGGACTACGAACCCGACCGCCAGTTGCACGCCGAGCCGCTGCCGGAGATCGAGTGCGTGCTCTGCACTTCGCCCGACCACCCGCTGGCCGCCGTCGGCGAAGTGGACCTGGCCCTGCTGCACGAGCACGTGGAGCTGACGGTGCAGGACTCCAGCGATCGCGGCGACGACCGTCACATGTTCGGCGGCGACCGGGTGTATTACCTCTCGGGTTTTTCCGCCAAGCAGCAGGCGCTGCACATGGGCCTGGGCTACGGCTGGATGCCGCTGTACATGGTGGCCGACGAACTGGCGCGCGGCGCACTGGTGGAGGTGCGCTACCGGGGCGGTTCGCGCTACCGCTTCACGCCGATGCTGGTGCAACGGCTGAACAAGCCGCTGGGACGGGCCGGGCGGCGCCTGGCGGAGCTGCTGAGGCTGGGGGTGCGGGTACGGATGGAGGGGATGGGCGCGCGCTAGGAGCCGGGGGCCGGGGTCCCCCGGCTCCCGTCGGGCGCTGGCGGATGCGGGGGCCGCTCAATCCCGTTCTTCGTTGAAGCGCACGCCGATCTGGCGGCGGACCTCGTCCATGGTGCTCAGGGTATCCAGCGTCGCCTGCAGCGGGCGGATCGGGGATTCGCGGAGTCCTTCGCCGACGCACCAGGCGAAGTGGATGGCTTCGTGGTAGAGCTGGTCGTAGCGGTTCTTCGGGTCCTCGAAGGTCAGGGTCCGGCTGCCGTCGCTGGCGGTCAGGGTGAAGGGGCCGGGATTGTAGAAGGGGCCGGGCAGCACCAGGGTGGCGTCCCGCCCGGCGATGGTCGCGGCGCAGGGGGTGTTGCTGAACAGCGTGGTGTTCAGCACGGCATGCATGCCGTTCCCATGCTCGAAGAGCATCGAGGTCTGGCCGTTGACCCGGCCGCCGGGCGCGGGCTGGCCGATGGCGATGACTTTCTTCGGCTTGCCGGCGACCTTGACGCTCAGGCCCACCAGGTAGCTGCCCAGATCCAGCATGGGGCCGCCGGCCAGGTCCGGGTTGAAGATGCGGTGATCGATGGTGAAGTGCTCGCCGTGATCGGCGATCAGCGAGTGGACATCGCCCAGCGCCCCGTCGGCCAGCAATTGGCTCAGCACATCGTATTTGGGCAGGAAATCGCACCACATGGCTTCCATGCACAGCAGGTTTCTGGCCCTGGCCCGCTCGCCCAGATCGGCCGCTTCCCGGGCGTTGAGCGCCAGCGGTTTTTCGATCAGCACATGCTTGCCGGCCTCGATGACCTTCAGTGCGTCGGGATAGTGGTGGTTGTGGGGCGTGGCGACATAGACCGCGTCCAGCCGATCCAGCGCCAGCATCTCCTGCACGTCGCCGAAGGCGCCGGGAATCGACCAGGTGCGCGCGAAATCGGCGGCCCGCTCACGCGAGCGGGAAGCGACGGCGACGATCTGCTGGCGGGTGTTTTCCCGCAGCGATTTGACGAAGCGTTCGGCGATCCAGCCGGGGCCGACGATGCCCCAGCGCAGGACGGGAACGGAGTCGGGATCGCGCAGGCGCGGCGTGGGAAGGGACGAAGGCAGCATCGTTGTTTTCCTCGAGTCGAGTGGTGTGGGGCGGCCGCCCCCTTCTCCCCGGCCCTCTCCACGGGGGAGAGGGGGAAAGCCGTGCGGGCGGCGCGGTCTTCTCCCCTCGCCCACTGCTGGGAGAGAGGCGGGGATGGGGGCGAACGGGTTCTAGCGTTTGTTCGCCATCTGGAACTCGCCGACGTTGTCCGCGGTGATCAGCCGGAAGGGGATCACCACGCGCTGCTCGATCGGCTGCTTGGCGGCCATCTTCAGCGCGGCGTCCAGTGCGCCTTCGGCCTGGGCCCTGGCGTCCTGGAACACCGATACCGCCAGCAGGCCGCGCTTGAGCGCGGTGAGTGCGTCGGGGGTGCCGTCGATGCCGCCGACCAGCACATCCTTCTGGCCGGACTGGCGCAGGGCCATGGCCGCGCCGATGCCCATCTCGTCGTTGTTGGCGAGGATGGCGTCCAGGTGCTGGCCGGCGAGCAGCCAGTTGCTGGTCAGGTCCATGCCCTTGTCGCGCAGCCAGAGGCCGGTCTGTTCCTCGACGACGGTGATCCCCGGGTACTTGGCCAGCACCTCCTTGAGGCCCTTGGTACGGCTGCGGGTGGCGTTCTGCGAGAGGTCGCCCATGAGGATGCCGATGCGCCCCTTGCCGCCCATCTTCTCGGCCATGTACTGCATCTGCAGGCGGCCGGCTTCGAGTTCGTCGGAGATCACGGTCGCCACGCCGGGCGGCAGCTTGGGATCGTCCGGCTCGCGGTTGAGGTACACCAGCGGAATGCCGGCCTTGACCGCCGCCTCGGTGATGCTGCGGGTGGCGGAGGTATCCACCGGCATGACGATGACGGCGTCGACCTTCTGGCTGATGAAGCTCTCCACCTGGCTGAGCTGCTTCACCACATCGTTGCGCGAGTCCTCGAACTGCACTTCCACGCCCTCGGCCTTGGCCCTGGCGGCCAGGTATTCGCGCACGTAGGTGATGTAGTTGTCGTCGAAGGTCGATATGACGGCGCCGATCTTCGGCCCGGCGAGCGCGGGGCCGGTCAGGCCGAGGGCGAGGGCGGTGGCGATCAGACGTTTTTTCGTGCGGGCGAACATGGTGACATCTCCTTTTTTATTGTTCTGTGTCTATCCGCGGGCGTTGCCCGTGCGGATGCGCCGGGCGTGGCATGGCCACGCGGCGCCCGGCCCCGAGGCGCGGGCGCTCCGGCATGAAGCGCTTGGCTTGGTCTGTGCGACGGGAAGGAGCCGGCACCGCGCGGGCGGCGACCGGACTCCCCGGTGGATCAGCGCGCGGTCGCCATCTGGAACTCGCCGACGTTGTCCTTGGTGATCAGCCGGTAGGGAATCACCAGGTGCTGCTCGACCGGCTGCTTGGCGACCATCTTCAGCGCGGCGTCCAGCGAACTCTCGGCCTGGCCCTTGGCGTCCTGGAACACCGATACCGCGAGCAGGCCGCGCTTGACCGCGGCGATGCCGTCGGGGGTGCCGTCGGTGCCGCCGACCAGCACGTCCTTCTGGCCGGACTGGCGCAGGGCCATGGCCGCGCCGATGCCCATCTCGTCGTTGTTGGAGAGGATGGCGTCCAGTTTCTGGCCGGCGAGCAGCCAGCTACTGGCCAGATCCATGCCCTTGTCGCGCATCCAGAGGCCGGTCTGTTCCTCGACGACGGTGATCTCCGGGTACTTGGCCAGCACTTCCTTGATGCCTTTGGTGCGGCTGTGGGTGGCATTGTTGGCCAGGTCGCCGAGGAGGATGCCGATGCTGCCCTTGCCGCCCATCTTGTCGGCCATGTACTGCATCTGCAGGCGGCCGGCCTCGAGGTCGTCGGAGGTCACGGTGACCACGCCGGACGGCAGTTTCGGATCGTCCGGCTTGCGGTTGATGTACACCAGCGGGATGCCGGCCTTGACCGCCGCGTCGGTGATGCTGCGGGTGGCGGCGGTGTCCACCGGCTGGACGATGAGGGCGTCGGCCTTCTGGCTGATGAAGCTCTCCACCTGGCTGAGCTGTTTCATCACGTCGTTGCGCGAGTCCTCGAACTGGATTTCCACGCCGTCGCTCTTGGCCTTGGCGGCCATGTATTCGCGCAGGTAGGTGTGGTAGTTGTTGTCGAAGGTCGACATGACGACGCCGACCGTCGGAGCGGCCAGGGCGGCGGTGCTGGCGATCAGGGACAGGGCGGCCGCGGCCAGACTTTTCTTGATGTGCATCGAATATCTCCGCTTGTTGTTGTTGTCGATTCGAAAGCGCTGTGTCCGATATCGGGCCGGGATCAGCCGAATTCCCGGCGCAGGCGTTCCAGCATGAAGCGGTTGGATTCGTCGGCGCGGTCCTCCCAGGCGAAGATCGCCACGGTGGCGATGCCGTCGAACTTCATCTCGCGCAGGGTGGAGAAGAACGTGTCCCACTTCACTTCGCCTTCGCCGATGTTCAGGTGCTGGTGAACGGTGGCGGTCACCCCCGGCGGGTTGACGATGTAGCGCAGGTTCGACGAAGCGCGGTGGTTGTAGGTGTCGGCGATGATCAGGTGGGTCAGGCGCTCGCCGGCATACTCCAGCATGGACTTGATGTCGCCCACGCCATCGTCGTAGAAGAAGGTGTGCGGCGCGGCGTACAGGTAGTTGACGAAGTCCTTGTCGAGGCCGCGGATGATGTCCACCGACTCGTTGTTGCGCTCGCAGAAGTCGTAGGGGTGGGCCTGGATGTCGAGCTTGATGCCTTCGCGCTCGAAGATCGGCAGCAGTTCTTCCATCGACTTGATGAATTGCTGCTCGCAGACCAGGGCGTTGTCGGACTGGCCGCTGAACTCGGTGTTCATCAGGTCGCAGTCCATCTCCACGGCGATCTGGATGGCGCGCTTCCAGTTGCGCACGGCGGCCTTGCGCATCTCCTCGTCGGGGCCGGCCCAGTGGTACAGCGGCAGCAGCGAGGACAACCTGACCCCGGTGTCGCTCAGGGCCTTCTTGAATTCCTTGATGCGCGCCTTGTCCACGCGCGGGTACTTGTAGAACGGCAGGAAGTCTTCGCGCGGCGACAGCTCGATGTACTCGTAGCCGAGCTCGGCGGTCTTGTCCACCATCTTCGGGATGGACAGGTTGCGGTACATGTAGGGGTCCAGGGCGATACGCATGTTCTGCTCTCCTTCGTGGTGGCGGGCCGGCCTGCCGGGGGAGGGCAGGCGGCTAGGGATGTCGTTGGGCTCGGGATCAGGCCGGGGCGTAGAAGGCCGGGCGCTCGGGCAGCACGATCGGTTCGACCTTGCCGCTGCCCTGCGCGGCCACGCAGGCGTCGGCGGTCACCGCCGCGGTGTAGCCGTCCCAGGCGGAGGGGCCGGTCAGCCGGCCGGCGCCGACCGCGTCGATGAAGTCCTGCAGCTCGACGTCGTAGGCGGCGATGAAGCGGTCCTTCCAGTCGACCAGGATCTCGTTGGAGAGCCTGGCTTCGCTGCGCAGTTGCACCGAGCTGGGTTCCGGCAGGCGGGCGATGCCGGTTTCGCCGACCACTTCGCACTGGATGTCGTAGCCGTACTGGCAGTTGACGAAGACCTCGACGTCGATGCGCGTGCCCTTGGCGGTCTCCAGCAGGACGATCTGCGGGTCCTTCAGGTGCGCCAGGGCCCTGGCGCTCTTGCGCGGGAAGATCACCTGGGCCGAGACGTAGTGGTCGTCGAGCAGCCAGCTCAGCACGTTGATCTCGTGGATCAGGGTGTCGGTGATCGCCATGTCGGTGGCGTAGGCCTGGCCGACCCGCGCGTTGCGGTGCGCGCAGTGCAGCATCAGCGGCTCGCCGATCCGCCCGCTGTCGATGACCGCCTTGAGGGCGCGGTAGCCCTGGTCGTAGGGACGCATGAAGCCGACCTGGACCAGGCGTTTGCCGAAGGCCGTTTCCGCATCGACGATGTTCTTGCAGCCCTGGGCGGTCACCGCCAGCGGCTTCTCGCAGAACACCGGCTTGCCGGCCTTGATCGCCGCCAGCACGAACTCTTCGTGGGTGGGGCCCCAGGAGGTCACCAGGATGGCCTCCACGTTGGCGGCGTTGATCAGCTCGTGGGCGTCGGCATAGACCTCCGCGCCGATGCCCAGATCGTTCACCACCTTCTTCGCCTGTTCCAGGTTGATGTCGTTGACCGCCACCACCTTCGCGCCCGACAGCGCGAAGCTGCAGCGACGGATATGGTCCTGGCCGATGGCGCCGGTGCCGATCACTCCGATGTTCAAGGTCATGATGGGTTGCTTCCTTCGATGGCTGTTGTTATTGGGAAAGTCGCGCGGGCGAGCCGCGCGGGACAGGCGAAAGTCAGTACTGCCGGGCCTTGGCGATGTTGTCCTCGAGCATCCGCGCGACCGCCGCGATGCGCTCGCTCTTCGAGACCCGGGCGCCACCGACCCGCCACCAGGACAGGTACTTGTGGATCATGGTCTTGGGCAGCACCTTGATGTCGATGAGGGTGGAAACGCTCTGCCGGCGGGCGTCTTCCAGCGCCGCATGCAGCTCGTCGAGGGTCTTCACCCGGTAGGTCTTGCAGCCGTAGGCCGCGGCGCTCATGGCGAAGTCGACCGGCACGAAGCCGCCGTCGAGCTTGCCGGTCTCCGGGTTGCGGTAGCGGAACTCGGTGCCGAAGCTGTCCATGCCGTGTTCCATCTGCAGGTTGTTGATGCAGCCGAAGGTCATGTTGTCCAAGAGGACGATGTTGATCTTGCGGCGCTCCTGGATGGAGGTGGGCAGCTCCGAGTGCAGCATCATGTAGGAGCCGTCGCCGACCAGGGTGTAGACCTCGCGCTCGGGCTCGGCCATTTTCACCCCGAGGGCGGCGTTCACCTCGTAGCCCATGCAGGAGTAGCCGTACTCCATGTGGTAGGTGTCGGTCCCCTTGCAACGCCAGATCCGCTGCAGGTCGCCCGGCAGGCTGCCGGAGGCGCCGACGATGATGGCGTCGTCGGCCAGGGTCCGGTTGAGCACGCCGAGCACCTGGCTCTGGGTCAGGCTGGAGCCGGTCAGTTCGATGAACTCTTCCAGCACGCTGCGCGGCAGGTGGTCGTCGATCTCCGGGACGAAGCCTTCGCCGCTGTATTCCACGGCGTAGACGCGGTCGACTTCCGCCTTCAGCCTGGCCTTGGCCTGCGCCGTCGCCTCGCCCCACTGGGCACGGTAGCCGCCGTGGCCGAGGGCTTCGCCGAGCGCCTCCAGGCCGGCCCGGGCGTCGGCCACCACCTGCACGGCGTCGAGCTTGTAGGCGTCGAAGGCGCTGACGTTGAGGTTGAGGAAGGCCACTTCGGGGTTCTGGAAGATCCACTTGGAGGCGGTGGTGAAGTCGGTGTAGCGGGTACCGACGCCGATCACCAGGTCGGCCTCCCTGGCCAGCAGGTTAGCCGCCAGGCAGCCGGTCTCGCCGATGCCGCCGACGTTCAGCGGGTGGGCGGAGACGATGGCGCTCTTGCCGGCCTGGGTCTCGGCGAAGGGAATCTCGAAACGCTCGGCGAAACGCTGCAACGCCTCGGCGGCGCCGGAGTATTTCACCCCGCCGCCGCAGATCAGCAGCGGCTTGCGCTTGCCCTTGAGCAGCGCCACGGCGTCGGCCAGCATGGCCGCGGTGGCCGGGCGGCGGTCGATGCGGTGCACCCGTTTGGCGAAGAAGTAGTCCGGGTAGTCGTAGGCCTCGCCTTGCACGTCCTGCGGCAGCGCCAGGGTCACCGCGCCGGTCTCGGCCGGATCGGTGAGCACGCGCATGGCGTTGATCGCCGCGCTCATCAGTTGTTCGGGGCGGCTGACGCGGTCCCAGTACTTGCTGACCGCCCGGAAGGCGTCGTTGGTGCTGATCGACAGGTCGTGGCTCTGCTCGATCTGCTGCAGCACCGGGTCGGGCTGGCGGGTGGCGTAGACGTCGCCCGGCAGCAGCAGCACGGGAATGCGGTTGGCGGTGGCGGTGGCGGCGGCGGTGATCATGTTCGCCGCGCCGGGGCCGACCGAGGAGGTGCAGGCGTAGATCTGCCGGCGCATCTTCTGCTTGGCGAAGCCGATGGCGGCGTGGACCATGCCCTGCTCGTTGCGGCCCTGGTGGACGATCAGCTCGCCCGGATCCTGCTCCAGCGCCTGCCCCAGGCCCAGCACGTTGCCGTGGCCGAAAATGGTGAAGATGCCTTTGACGAACTTGCTCTCGACACCGTCGACGCTGACGTATTGGTTGTCGAGGAATTTCACCAGGGCCTGGGCCATGGTCAGTCGTATCGTACTCATAGGTTCCCCTGCGATTCTTGTTCGGTGCTCGGAAATCGGACTCATGACCGGCGGTAGGGTGGAAAACCGCGCAGCGTTTTCCACCACCGCGACGGTGGGTAAGGCTGCGCCGTTACCCACCCTACGGATCGGCGCTTTTTCGTTACGCGGTGCAGCCTTCGGGGGGCGCGACGCGCGCCTGCAGGTGCTGCATGCTGTTCTGCAACGCCGGGCGGACCTCGGGCAGGGCGTGCACGCTGTCGGCGAAGGGCTCGAAGGAGAACGGACCGCGGTAGCCCAGCTCCAGCAGGCGGCGGATCTGCGCGGCGTTGCCGAGGATGTCGGCCTCGCCGACCAGCACGCGGTGGCCGTCGCGGATATCGGCCAGGGCGACCTGGCGGTCCTCGACCCCGGAGATGTGCACGATGCCGGTCAGCTCGGGGAAGAATTCCTGCTCGCCGGCCAGGTGGTGGTGGAAGGTGTCGTGGACCAGGCGGAACACGTCCAGTCCGCCGATGCCCTTGATCGCCTCCACGGCATCGTGCTTGCGGCGCAGCGCGCTGCTCTCGAAGCCCAGCGGTTCGACGAAGCCGAGCAGACCGTGCTCGCGCAGGATCGGCGCCAGCGCGGTCAGCGCGGTGCGCAGTCCCCGGACCCGCTCGGCGCGGTCGCGCGAATCGCTCGGGTCGTTCAGCGGGCAGAGCACCAGCCCCTCGGCGCCGCAGTCGCGGGCGTAGGCGGCGAGCTTCAGCGCCTTGGCGCGAAGCGCGTCGTTCCAGACGTCGAAGGGGTAGAGGGCGTTGATGCTCAGCACACGGATACCCTTGGCCCGGCACAGCTCGCGGACCCGCTCGGGCGGCGTGCCGTCCTCGATCTCGATGCCCTTGAGGTCGTTGCGCAGCTCGATGCTGTCGGCCTTCAGGGCGAGCGCCAGGTCGAGGAATTCGGCCAGCGGCAGGGACGGGGCGACGATGCGGTTCAGGGCGAAGGGAAGGGACGCGGTCATCTTGTTGTTCTCCGTAAGGCTACACGCGGTGGGTTGGGTTACTTAGCGGTCGGCATGCTGAACTCCGGACCCTTGGCGATGCTGTCCGGCCAGCGCTGCATGACGCTCTTGTAGCGGGTGTAGAAACGGATGCCTTCCTCCCCATAGGCGTGGTGATCGCCGAACAGCGAGCGCTTCCAGCCGCCGAAGGAGTGCCAGGCCATGGGCACCGGAATCGGCACGTTGATACCGACCATGCCGACCTTGATGGCGCGGGCGAAGGCGCGGGCCACACCGCCGTCGCTGGTGAAGCAGGACACGCCGTTGCCGAACTCGTGGGCGTTGATCAGTTCCACGGCGGCGGCGAAGTCCGGCACGCGGACGATGCCGAGCACCGGGCCGAAGATTTCTTCCTTGTAGATGGTCATGTCGGTCTTGACCTGATCGAACAGGGTGGCGCCGACGAAGAAGCCGTTCTCCGCGCCCGGCGCCTTGAAGTCGCGCCCGTCGACGATCAGCCTGGCGCCTTCTTCCACACCCTTGCTGATGTAGCCCTCGACCTTGGCCTTGTGCTGGGCGGTCACCAGCGGGCCCATGTCGGCTTCCGCGTCCGTGCCGTTGCGTACGCGCAGGCGGTCGATGCGCGGCAGCAGCTTCTCGATCAGCGCGTCGCCGGTATCGCCCACCGCCACGGCGAGGGAGATCGCCATGCAGCGCTCGCCGGCCGAGCCGTAGGCCGCGCCGATCAGCGCGTCGGCGGCCTGGTCGAGGTTGGCGTCGGGCATCACGATCATGTGGTTCTTGGCGCCGCCCAGGGCCTGTACGCGCTTACCGCGGCGGGTGCCTTCCTGGTAGATGTACTCGGCGATCGGCGTCGAGCCGACGAAGGACACCGCTTCCACGTCGGGGTGCTGGAGCAGGGCGTCCACCGCATCCTTGTCGCCCTGCACCACGTTGAACACGCCATCCGGCAGGCCGGCCCGCTTGAGCAGGTCGGCGAGCAGCAGACTGGCCGACGGATCGCGCTCGGAAGGCTTGAGGACGAAGGTGTTGCCGGTGGCCAGGGCCATCGGGATCATCCACAGCGGCACCATCACCGGGAAGTTGAACGGGGTGATGCCGGCGCAGACGCCCAGCGCCTGGCGCATGTTCCAGTTGTCGATGCCGCCGCCGATGTTGTCGGTGAGGGTGGTCTTCAGCAGATGCGGCGCGCCGCAGGCGAACTCGACGATCTCGATGCCGCGGGTCACCTCGCCCATGGCGTCGGAAAGCACCTTGCCGTGTTCGGAGGTGATGATCGCCGCCAGCTCCTTGTGGTGCTTGTCGAGCAGTTCCTTGAACTTGAACAGGATGCGCGAGCGTTGCAGCGCGGAACGTTCCGACCAGGCCGGGAAGGCCGCCTTGGCCGCGGCGACCGCCGCGTCCACGGTGTCGCGGCTGGCCAGCGCGACGCGCGCGGTGACTTGGCCCAGCGCCGGGTTGAATACATCGCTGTGGCGCACGCCGGCTTGCTGGAGCTGGCCGCCGATGAAGTGGCCGATGATATTCGCTTGAGTCATTTTCGGTTCCTCCCTGCCGTCGGGAAGACGGCAGCATTGTTAGCGTCATTGGAGGGACCGGTGCCCTTGGCCCGGTCCCGCGTTCGGGGGATCAGGCCCGGCTGGAGCGCAGCGCGGCGCTTTCTTCTTCGTCGGCCAGGGGTTGCCGCTTGAGCTTGGCCAGCATCACTTCCTCCATGCGTTCCAGGGACACGCCGCGGGTTTCCGGGACGAAACGGGCGACGAACCAGTAGCAGAAGACGCAGCAGCCGGCGAACACCCACATCGGGAAGGCGCCGTGGAACCGCTCGATCAGTACCGGGTGCTCGTTGAGCATCGGGAAGCTCTGGGTCACCAGGAAGTTGGCGATCCACATGCTGCACACCGCCATGCTCATGCCCATGGAGCGCATGTGGTTGGGGAAGATCTCGGAGATCAGCACCCAGGTGCCGACGCCCCAGGAGATCGCGAAGAGCACCATGAACAGCAGCATGCCGATCAGCGCCAGGTAGCCGGACTCCTGGGCGTAGAGAGCGTAGGAGGTGAGCAGCAGGCTGGCGACGATGCCGACGGTGCCGACGCGCATCAGCGGCAGGCGACCGACGCGGTCGATCAGCCAGGTGCCGATGATGGTGCCGACCAACTGCATGACCCCGATCCAGATGGTCTGGAACAGCGCCGACTCGGTGCTGCCGGTGACGCCCTTCAACACCATGGGGGCGTAATACATCATCACGTTGACCCCGGTGACCTGCTGCAGCATGGCCAGCATGCAGCCGACGAAGAGGATCAGTGCCAGCCCCGCCTCGCGCAGGTTCGGCTTCTGTGTCCGGCCCTGGCTGTCCTGGTGCAGGGAGTGCTTGATCTCATTGAGCAGGTGATGGGCATGCGCGTCGTTGGAGATGCGCCTCAGGGTGCGCAGCGCCCGTTCGTCCTGGCCGACCATGGCCTGCCAGCGCGGCGATTCCGGGATGGAGAAGACGAACAGGCAGAACAGGATGCAGGGAACCACTTCGGAACCGAGCATCCAGCGCCAGCCGTACTCGACCAGCCAGGTGTCGGCGGCGCCCTTGGCGATCAGGTAGTTCACGTAGAACACCACCACCTGGCCGCCGACGATGGCGAAGGACTGCATGCCCAGCGCGCGTCCGCGGATGTCCTTCGGCGACACCTCGGACATGTACATCGGCGACACCGTCGAGGCGATGCCCACGGCCAGACCGCCGACGATCCGGTAGATCACGAACCAGACGAAGCTGTCCACCACCGCGGCGCCGATGGCGGAGACGGTGAAGAGGATCGCCGACAGTACCAGGGCCTTCTTGCGTCCCAGGCGGCCGGCGACCCAGCCGGCGCCCAGGGCGCCGACGATGCAGCCGACCACCACGTTGGAGACGGCCCAGCCGGTTTCGGCGGGGGAGAGGGAAAAATATTGCTGGAGGGCTTCCACGGCGCCGGAGATCACTGCGGTGTCGTAACCGAAGAGAAGGCCGCCGAGGGCGGCCACGGCGCAGATCCGCAGCACGTAGGAAATATCGTGCTGCTGGGGTGCAACTGTCTTGTCGTTCATGTCGCGTGCTCTGGTTGTTGTTCTTGGGGTCCAGAACTCAGCCACTGCGAAGGTCGCTTCCGTTCGGGCGGCGGCTTTCTAGAGCTTGAGCAGCCACTCGTGGGCCGGGTCGTTGTGGAACTTCCAGGCGCGTGTCGGCCCGGCCATCACGTTCAGGTAGTAGGACGTGTAGCCGTAGGGCACGCAGACCGGGTGGTAGCCGCGCGGCACCAGCACTACGTCGTGGTTTTCCACCGTCATGGCCTGGTCGAGGCTGCGGTCGTCGGTGTAGACGCGCTGGAAGGCGAAGCCCTGCTCAGGGTTCAGGCGGTGGTAGTAGGACTCCTCCAGGAAGCTCTGCGCCGGCAGGTCGTCGGTGTCGTGACGGTGCGGCGGGTAGCTGGAGGTGTGCCCCGAAGGGGTGATCACCTCGGTGATCAGCAGCGCGTGGGCCTCGGCACTGTCCGGCAGGATGTCGCAGACGTAGCGGGTGTTGGCGTCCTTGCCGCGGCTGCTGCGCCTCATGCTCGCCGGCTCGATCAGCCGCGGCGGCAGCGTCTCGTCCGGGTTGCCGGGCGCCTCGCAGACGGCGATCTCGGCGCTGCCGTGGGCGCGCACCCGGGCTTCGCTGTGCGGCGGCAGGTAGATGGCGTAGGGCGATTTGTCCTCGAACACGCTCTGCCGGTCGCCGATGTTCTCCCAGGCGAAGGGCCCCCTGCGCGGATGGCTGGCGGTGACGGTGGCATGGCCGGCGAGCAGCACGAGGCACACTTCCTTGTCGCCGCTCTCGACCGGCAGCTCGTCGCCGTCGGTCAGGCGGTAGGCGGCGAAGCCCACGTAGCCGAACACGCCTTCGGGAACCCGGACCAGCGTGCGCTGGTCCGGCGAGCCCTTGACGAGAAGATCCGGGGTGTCGTTCTTGGCCACGGTGTTTCTCCTTCAGGCTGTGGTGTAGCGGGGGGCGAGGCGGGCGACCAGATCGCGCAGCGTCTCGAAGCCCTTCTTGGCGTAGGCGTGGCTGGGCGCCACGGCCGGGTCCTGCTCGGCCTCGACCACCAGCCAGCCGCGGTAGCCGGAAGCCAGCAGGGTGTCGAGCAGGGGTTCGAAGTCGATGTCGCCGTCGCCGGGCACGGTGAAGGTGCCGTTGACGATGCACTCCGGGAAGCTCCACTGCTCGTTGCGCGAGAGCCTGACCACGCCTTCGCGCACGTCCTTGCAGTGCACGTGGCAGACCCGGGCCAGATGCTTCCTGAGCACGGCCAGCGGATCGCCGCCGCCCAGGTAGCAGTGACCGGCGTCGAACAGCAGGCCGACCTCCTCGCCGCTGACTTCCATCATCCGGTCGATGTCCTCCGGGGCCTGCACGTAGGCGCCCATGTGGTGGTGGTAGGCCAGGCGCAACCCCTGGGACAGGGTGTAGCGGGCCAGCTCGGTGACCTTTTCGCCGTAGGTCTTCCAGGCGTCGTCGCTGTAGAAGCGCGGGCGTTCGCCGAGGGCGATGCGCCGGCCCTGGATGGAGCCGGCGACCTCGCCGTAGACCAGCACCTTGGCGCCGTTCTCGGCGAGTAGCCGGCAGTGAGGGGCGATGGCCTCGATTTCCTCTTCCACGGAACGCTGGGCCAGGAAGCTCGAATACCAGCCGGAGACCAGCTCCAGGCCGTGTTCGGCGAGCACCGCGCGCACGCCCTCGGGGCTCTTGGGGAATTTGCCGTTGAGTTCGAAGCCCTGGTAGCCGATCGCCTTGCCCTCGGACAGGGCGGTGCTCAGCGGGGTTTCGCCGCCCAGCGAGGGCAGATCGTCGTTGCTCCAGGAGATCGGGTTGATGCCGATCTTGACCGGTGAATTCGTCATATCAGTCGCACCTGATTGCTATTGTTCGGTTCAGCGGAAGGCGGCCGGGCTCAGACCTGGCCGCGCGCCTCGCGCCAGGACTTGATCAGGAACTCGAAGGTGGCCCGCACCCGCGCGATCAGGGTCTCGTCGTCGATCTCGCCGGCCAGCCAGGCGCGGCTGGGTTCCTGGAAGATCGTCCGGCCGACCGCGAAGCCGCGGCAGACCTGGCTGCCGGCGGCCTGGCGGAAGCCTTCGGCGAGTTCCTCGGCCGGCGCATTGAGGCCGAGCAGGACCACGCCGTGGCAGTAGGGATCGCGTTCGGTGATCAGCGCATCGAGTTTCGAGTACACCTCGGCCGGCTGCGGCTCGATCTTCCACCAGTCCGGATGGATGCCGATGTTGTAGAGCCGCTTGATCGCCCGGTAGAGCACGTCCGGATGCGTGGAGGGATGGTTCTTCGGTGGGATCACCTCGAGCAGCAGTTCGTGGCCGCTGGCCTGGGCCGCCTCGTAGAGGCCCTTGAGCTGGCCCTCCTGTTCCAGGCGCAGCAGGGGCTCGTCGTCCGGGTGGAACTGCACCAGGCACTTGATGATGTGCTCGCGCGGCCACTGCACCAGATTGCTGCCGATCGAGCGGCCATGCTCGAAGGCCAGCGGCCGCGAGCCTTGCAGCTCGACCGGGCGGCCGATCCACCAGCCGCGGCCGGTGGCGCTGTTGAGGGCGTCCTGGCCGAAGCGCTGGTCGGCCAGCAGACCCACGTCGCCTTCGATGCCCTGGCGCTGGAGATCGGCCTCGACCCGTTCGATGGCAGTGATGAACAGTTGCTTGAGTTCGGGAATCGCCGCGAGGTCGCGTCCGGCCTGCTGGGCCAGTTCCACCAGTTGACCGCGATGGTCGAAGGCGAAGATGAACAGCGGCTTCCAGTTCTTGCGCGGTACGCTGACCCGGTGCAGGCGGTTCAGGTGCGGGTCGAGGTCCGGGCGGGTGATGGGTACCGGGCTGTTGAGGATGTAGTCGAGTTCGGCCGGGGTCGGCATCGCCGGGGCGCAGGCGTGGCGCGATACCACCAGGCCGCCGCAGGCGTTGGCCAGACGGCTGCAGCGCTCGTCGTCACCGCCGGTCAGCCAGCCGCGCAGGAAGCCGGACATGAAGGCGTCGCCGGCGCCCAGCACGTTCATCACCTCGACACGGATGCCTTTATAGATGTTGCCGTCCTCCAGGCGCGCCGGAATGGCGCCGTGGATGACCGTGCAGCCCAGCGGACCGAGCTTGACCACCAGGGTCGCGGCGGTCACCTCGCGCACCTTGCGCAGGGCGCTGAGCAGATCCTCGGAACCGCCGGCGATGAGGAATTCCTCCTCGGTGCCGACCACCAGGTCGAAGCGCGGCAGGATGCGCTGCACGTGCGCGCTGACCTCGGCGCTGGCGATGAAGCGGGTCTCGCCGTCGGCCTTGCCGGTCAGGCCCCAGAGCACCGGCCGGTAATCGATGTCCAGCACGCGCTTGACGTTGTGCTTTTCGGCGTAGTCCAGCGCCTTGCTGCTGGCCTTGTAGACCCTTTCGGTGGAGAAGTGGGTGCCGGTGATCAACAGCGCCTTGCTGGAGGCGATGAAGGCTTCGTCGATGTCCTCCTCGCGCAGCGCCATGTCGGCGCAGTTCTCGCGGTAGAAGATCAGCGGGAAGGTATCGCGGTCCTTGATGCCCAGCAGGACCATCGCGGTCAGGCGTTCCGGGTCGACCTTGATCGCCCGGGTGTCGCAGCCCTCGCGCTCCAGCGCCTCGATCAGGAAGCGGCCCATGTGGTCGTCGCCCACGCGGGTCAGCATGGCTGACTTGAGACCCAGGCGGGCGGTACCGAATGCGATGTTGGCGGACGAGCCGCCCAGGTATTTGGCGAAGCTGCCGACGTCCTCGAGCCGTGCGCCGATCTGCTGGGCGTACAGGTCGACGCCGAGGCGCCCCAGACAGATGACGTCCAACTGACGTCCGCTTGCGAAGGTGATTTCGCCCATGCTGCCTCCTCTTGTGTGTTCTTGTCGGCCTGCGTTTCACGCACCCGAATTTGGTGACTGACGCTGAGGCGAGATTAGAACGGCCCTCGATCTGAAATCAACATTTTTTCCATATTTTTCTTTTTTGGAATTAATTTTCTATTTATCCTGTGCCTGCCGTCGGCAAGGTGGAGGCGGTCGGCCGGATTCATGACAAGAAGAGGAAAGTGCCTATGTCCAGTTCCGAATCGCCCGTGGGCGCCGCCGAGGCGCTGCTGGAGGTCCCGGCCAGCGTGGAGCGGCTGCAGCAGTTGATCGGCGCGGAATACGAGAGCCTGCCGCGCCAGCTCAAGCGCATCGCCAACTACATGAGCCAGCAGAGCGACCGGGTGATGGTCGACCGGGTCAGCGACATCGCCCAGCAGTGCGAGGTGCATCCCTCGGCCATCGTGCGCTTCTCGCAGCGCTTCGGTTTCCGGGGGTTCAGCGAGATGCAGGCGCTGTTCCGCGAGGCCTACACCGACAAGGCCACGCCGATCCAGAACTACCAGCAGCGCATCCGCCGGATGATCGCCAACCGCTCGCACAAGGCGTCCGGCGGCGAACTGGCGCGCGAGTGCATCAACGCCACCCGCTCGGGACTCGACCGGCTGGTCCAGGAACTCGACGAGCGCGAGTTCGACAAGGCCGTGGACCTGCTGGTCGAAGCCGACAACATCTATGTGATCGGCGTGCGCCGCTCCTTCTCGGTGGCTCACTACCTGGTCTACAGCCTGCGCCACACCAACAAGCGCATCCACCTGATATCCGGCCTGGGCGGCGGCTACCGCGAGCAGATGCGCAGCGTGCGCGAGGGCGATCTGGTGGTCGCCGTCAGCTTCAGTCCCTACGGCAAGGAAACCCAGCAGTGCGTGCGTATCGCCCGGCACTACAAGGCCAGGGCCTTGGTCATCACCGACAGCCAGTTGGCGCCGCTGGCCAAGCAGGCCAACGCCCTGCTGCTGGTCAACGAGGGCAGCACCTTCGCCTTCCGCTCGCTCAGTTCCACCCTGAGCCTGTGCCAGGCGCTGTTCATCGCCGTGGCCTACCGCATGGAACTGAAGGTCGAGGAGATCGGCGTGCCGGGCGGTTTCGAGGACGGCGAGCCGGACGATCCCGATTAGTTCGCCACCCCTCATAGTGGCGACGGCAGCCAGCGCATCGCCAGCGGGCCGGCTCCCGCCACAGGGCGAACATCGTCACGGGGTCCTGGTCATTGCGAATCGGTAACGCCATGCCTTGCCCGCCATCGGCCGCAGCGGTCCGTCCCTACCTGCACGGTCGAAGGTTCGCGCGGCGATTTTCCCGTGCATGAATCGTCTCTTCCCGATCCCTTCCGATCTCCTGGCCTCGGCTCGGCAGCGCGGGCTTTCGGCGGCTCGTGGCGCGACCGTTCGACTGTGTTTTGGTAAAAAAATTCTATTTTATATTGTTTTGGAATTTATTTTCCAATAGAGTCCTTCCGCAAGAGCCGAGGACGGCTTTCACCGGGCCGTCTCGCCATTCGACAAGAACGATACAGGTGCCTTTATGCGTACTCCCCATTCCCCATGGGCTCATGCCCGTGCGCCCGCCTTCATGGCGCTTCTGGCGCGAACCTGACCGACACCGGCCAACACAAGCACAAGCGGCTGGCCAACGGGTCGCCGGCCGGCCGCGAACTCCATGGAGTCGTTATGCTCGAAGAATCGATTCGTCCAGCCTGCACGGCAGGCACTGGCGCACAAACCCTCGCCCAGCGGGAAAGGATCGGCCTGCAGCGACGGACCAAGATCGTCGCCACCCTCGGCCCGGCCACCGAAACCCCCGAGGCCATCGAAGGCCTGGTCAAGGCCGGGGTCGATGTGGTGCGCCTGAACTTCTCCCACGGCAAGGCCGAGGAACACCAGGCCCGCGCCACCCTGGTCCGCGAGATGGCCGCCAAACACGGGCGCTTCGTCGCTATCCTCGCCGACCTGCAGGGACCCAAGATCCGCATCTCGCGCTTCGCCGACGGCAAGGTGCTGCTGGAGAAGGGCCAAACCTTCGTCCTCGACGCGGCGCTGGACAAGAACGCCGGCGACGCGACCCGCGTCGGCATCGACTACGAGGCGCTGATCACCGACAGCCGCCCCGGCGACATCCTGCTGCTCGACGACGGCCGCGTGGTGCTCGAGACCCGCGAGGTCAAGGCCAGCGAACTGGTCTGCGCGGTGCTGGTCGGCGGCCCGCTGTCCAACAACAAGGGCATCAACCGCCAGGGCGGTGGCCTGTCCGCCTCGGCGCTGACCGACAAGGACTGCGCGGACATCCAGACCGCCGCCGCCATGCAGGTCGACTACCTGGCAGTGTCCTTCCCGCGCGATGCCGCCGACATGCAGCACGCCCGCCGCTTGATGCAGGAGGCCGGCGGCAACGCCGGGCTGGTGGCGAAGATCGAGCGCGCCGAGGCGGTGGCCGACGACCAGGTGCTCGACGGCATCATCCTCGCCTCCGAGGCGGTGATGGTGGCGCGCGGCGACCTGGGCGTGGAGATCGGCGACGCCGAACTGGTCGGCGTGCAGAAGCGCATCATCGAGCGGGCGCGGGTGCTCAACCGCGCGGTGATCACCGCCACGCAGATGATGGAGACCATGATCACCCAGTCGCTGCCGACCCGCGCCGAGGTGTTCGACGTGGCCAATGCGGTGCTCGACGGCACCGACGCGGTGATGCTCTCGGCCGAGACCGCCGCCGGCGCCTACCCGGTGGAGACCGTGGAGGCCATGGGGCGGATCATCCTCGGCGCCGAGCAGCACCCGCTGGCGCACCGCTCGAAGCACCGCCTGGACCAGGTGTTCCACTGCATCGACGAGACCATCGCGCTGTCGGCGATGTACGCGGCCAACCACCTGGAAGGGGTCAAGGCGATCGTCTGCCTGACCGAGAGCGGCGACACCCCGCGGCTGATGTCGCGGATCCGCTCGCACCTGCCGATCTACGCCTTCTCCCGGCATCCGCGCACGCAGAGCCGGGTGGCGCTGTTCCGCGGGGTGCACCCGATCCCCTTCGAGGCCGATCGGATCGCCGAGGCCGAGCTGAACGCCCGGGCGGTCAAGGAGCTGCTGCAGCGCCGCCTGGTGGCCGAGGGCGACCGGGTGCTGATCACCAAGGGCGCCGGCCATGCCCAGGGCGGCACCGACACCCTGCGCATCGTGCGCGTGGGCGACGTCATCCATTGAGCGGAGGGGGCTTCGATGCAACCGAGCGAACCTCAGGACTGGCCGCGCGACTTCGACATCCGCGCCTCGCATGCCGAACAACAGGAGCTGCTCGCCGCGGGCGAGGCCGTTCCGACCCCTGCACAGGACCCGACACACGATGAGTAAGCCGAGTACTTCGATCCAGCACGTCGCCGCCCGCGAGATCCTCGATTCGCGCGGCAACCCCACCGTCGAGGCGGTGGTCACCCTGGCCGGCGGCGCCACGGGGGTGGCCAGCGTGCCCTCCGGGGCCTCCACCGGCAGCCGCGAGGCCCTCGAATTGCGCGACGGCGCGCTGCGCTATAAAGGCAAGGGCGTGATGAAGGCGGTGGACAACGTCAACGGCGCGATCCGCGAGCGGGTGGTCGGCCTCGACGCGCTCGACCAGCGCGCGGTCGACCAGGCCATGCTCGAACTGGACGGCACCGACAACAAGGCGATCCTCGGCGCCAACGCCATCCTCGCCGTGTCCCTGGCTACCGCCAGGGCCGCCGCCGCGGCCCGCGGCCTGCCGCTCTACGCGCACCTGGCCGAGCTGTACGGCAGCCCCGGCGAGTACAGCCTGCCGGTGCCGATGATGAACATCCTCAACGGCGGCGAGCATGCCGACAACAACGTCGACCTCCAGGAGTTCATGATCCAGCCGGTCGGCGCGGCCAGCTTCAAGGAAGCGCTGCGCATCGGCGCCGAGGTGTTCCACACCCTCAAGCAGGTGCTTGCCGAGCGTGGGCTGAGCACCGCGGTGGGCGACGAGGGCGGCTTCGCGCCGTCCCTGTCCTCCAACGAGGAAGCGCTGGTGGTGATCCAGGCGGCGGTCGAGCGCGCCGGCTACGTGCTGGGCCAGGACATCACCCTGGCGCTGGACTGCGCGGCCTCGGAGTTCTACCACGACGGGCAGTACCGGCTGGCGGGCGAGGGCAAGACCTTCGACTCCCGGGGCTTCGCCGACTACCTGGCGGGCCTGTGCGAGCGCTACCCGATCGTCTCGATCGAGGACGGCCTGGACGAGAGCGACTGGGCGGGCTGGGCCTACCTGACCGAAAAACTCGGGCAGAAGGTGCAACTGGTCGGCGACGACCTGTTCGTGACCAACCCGAAGATCCTCCGGGAAGGCATCGAGCAGGGCATCGGCAACTCGATCCTGATCAAGTTCAACCAGATCGGCAGCCTGAGCGAGACCCTGGAGGCGATCCGCCTGGCGCAGCAGGCCGGCTACACGGCGGTGATCTCGCACCGTTCGGGGGAGACCGAGGACACCACCATCGCCGACCTGGCGGTGGCGACCCGCGCCGGGCAGATCAAGACCGGCTCGCTGTGCCGCTCGGACCGGGTGGGCAAGTACAACCAGTTGCTGCGCATCGAGGAGGCCTTGAAGGGCAAGGCGCCCTATGACGCCTCGGCGCTGCTGAAGCGGCGCTGCTGCGGAGGGAAGGCATGAACATGAAGCGCAAACAGGTCATCGGCAACTGGAAGATGAACGGCGACCTGGCCGCCAACCGGCGCCTGCTGGACGAACTGCTGCCGTCGCTGGCGGCGCTCGACGGCGTCGAACTGGCGGTCTGTCCGCCCTTCCCCTACCTGGCGCAGGTCGCCGCCCTGCTGGAGGGCTCCGGCGTGGCGCTGGGCGCGCAGAACCTCAACGTGGCGGCGAAGGGCGCCTTCACCGGCGAAGTCAGCGCCGGCATGCTCGGGGAGCTGGGCTGCCGCTACGTGCTGGTCGGCCATTCCGAGCGGCGCAGCCTGTACGGCGAGTGCGACGAGACGGTGGCGGAGAAGTTCGCCGTGGCGCTCAGGGCCGGCCTGGTGCCGGTGCTGTGCGTCGGCGAGACCCTGGCGCAGCGCCGCCAGGGGCGTACCGAGGCGCTGGTGTCCGCGCAGTTGCAGGCGGTCCTGCGCCGCTCGGGCATCGAGGGCCTCGCCGCCGGGGTGATCGCCTACGAGCCGGTGTGGGCCATCGGCAACGGCGAGACCGCCAGCCCCGAGCAGGCCCAGGCGGTGCACCGGCATATCCGCGACCTGCTGGCCCAGCACGACCCCGCGCGGGGCGTGGCCACGCCGATCCTCTACGGCGGCAGCGTCAAGGCCGACAACGCCGCCGCGCTGTTCGCCCAGCCGGACATCGACGGCGGGCTGATCGGCGGCGCCTCGCTGGAGGCGGCCGCGTTCGCCGCGATCTGCCAGGCCGCCGCACGCTAGCCACCTCCCTCTCCCCCGCGGGGGAGAGGGGAGCGATCCGCGTGGGCCGTCGAGCCGCCATCCAACAAGAGAGACAGGAACCATGAGCACCGAGAGCCGTCTGCACACCCTTTTCCCCGCCGCCGCCGATATCCCCGAGCAATACCGCCCGGGCGCGCCCCTCGAACAGCGCGACTACCTGGTCGACGGTGAACTGCGCCGCTGGGACGGCCCGCTGGCCGCCGTGCGCAGTCCCATCCACCTGAAGACCGCCAAGGGCGACGAGCAGGTCGTCCTCGGCAGCACCCCGCTGCTCGACGCCGGCGCCGCGCTAAGCGCGCTGGACGCCGCGGTCAGGGCCTACGACAACGGCCAGGGCCTGTGGCCGAGCCTGCCGGTGGCCGGGCGCATCCAGCACGTCGAGACCTTCCTGGCGCGTATGCGCGAGCAGCGCGAGGCGGTGGTCAAACTGCTGATGTGGGAGATCGGCAAGAACCTCAAGGACGCCGAGAAGGAATTCGACCGCACCTGCGACTACATCGTCGACACCATCCACGAACTCAAGGAACTCGACCGCCGCTCCAGCCGCTTCGAGCTGGAGCAGGGCACCCTCGGCCAGATCCGCCGCGTGCCGCTGGGCGTGGCGCTGTGCATGGGCCCCTACAACTACCCGCTGAACGAGACCTTCACCACCCTGATCCCGGCGCTGATCATGGGCAACACCGTGGTGTTCAAGCCGGCCAAGTTCGGCGTGCTGCTGATCCGCCCGCTGCTCGAGGCGTTCCGCGACAGCTTCCCGGCCGGGGTGATCAACGTCATCTACGGGCGCGGCCGCGAGACCGTCAGCGCGCTGATGGAAAGCGGCAAGGTGGACGTGTTCGCCTTCATCGGCACCAACAAGGGCGCCAGCGACCTGAAGAAGCTGCACCCACGCCCGCACCGCCTGCGCGCCGCGCTCGGCTTGGACGCCAAGAACCCCGGCATCGTGCTGCCCGAGGTGGACCTGGACAACGCGGTCGGCGAGGCGATCACCGGCGCGCTGTCGTTCAACGGCCAGCGCTGCACGGCGCTGAAGATTCTCTTCGTCCACGAACAGGTGGTCGACGCCTTCCTCGAGAAATTCAACCAGAAGCTCGCCGCGCTCAAGCCGGGCATGCCCTGGGAGCCGGGGGTGGCGCTGACCCCGTTGCCGGAGCCGGGCAAGACCGATTTTCTCGCCACCCTGGTGGCCGACGCCCTGGCCAAGGGGGCGAAGGTGGTCAACCCCGGCGGCGGCGAAGTGCGCGAGACCTTCTTCTACCCGGCGCTGCTCTACCCGGTGAGCCCGCAGATGCGCGTCTACCAGGAGGAGCAGTTCGGCCCGCTGATCCCGGTGGTGCCCTACCGCGACCTGCAGACGGTGATCGACTACGTGCGCGAGTCGGACTTCGGCCAGCAGTTGTCGATCTTCGGCAACGATCCGAAGCAGGTCGGCCGGCTGGTGGACGCTTTCGCCAATCAGGTCGGACGGATCAACATCAACGCCCAGTGCCAGCGCGGCCCGGATAGCTTTCCGTTCAACGGCCGCAAGAACTCGGCGGAAGGGACCCTGTCGGTGTACGACGCGCTGCGCGTGTTCTCGATCCGCACCCTGGTGGCGACCAAGTTCCAGGAGGATAACAAGCGGCTGATCAGCGAGATCCTGCGCCACCGCGCGTCGAGCTTCCTGAGTACCGACTACATCTTCTGATGCGTGGGGGCGGAGGTATCGGAAAACCTCCCGACCCGTCGTTCCCGAAAATTCGCGAGGGTCCGTCCGGGCTCTCGCGAGCCCAACCTTGAAGCGGTACTTGACGAAGAGCCCGCCCGGATGACCATATCTCGCCCGCTCAAGGGCATCCTGCTGAGCTGCATCGCCGCGCTGGCCTTCGCTTCCCACGACAGCCTGTCCAAGTACCTCGCCGCTTCCAACGGCATGCTGATGGTTCTCTGGATTCGCTATCTGTCGCAGAGCCTGCTGCTCGCCGCCTGGCAACTGCCGCGTCACGGCCTGCGCGTGCTGCGGGTCAACTGTCCGGGATTGCAACTGCTGCGCGGCTTGTCGCTGCTGTCGATCAGCCTGATCTTTCTTTCCGCCCTGAGGCTGCTGCCACTGGCCGAGGCCACCGCCGTGCATTTCATCGCGCCGCTGCTGGTGATCCTGCTGGCGATGCCGCTGCTCGGCGAGCGCGCCAACCCCGGCCAGTGGCTGGCAGTCGGTGTCGGCTTCCTCGGTGTGCTGATCATCGTCCGTCCCGGCGGCGGACTGCTCACCCCGGCCATGCTGCTGCCGGTGGCGTCGGCCACCTGCTACGCGCTCTACCAGTTGCTGACCCGGCGCATCGGCACCCGCGACAGCGCCGGCGCCACCAACCTGGTCACCGGGCTGGTCGGCGCGACCGGCATGACCCTGCTGCTGCCGCTGTTCTGGCAAGGCCTGCCGCCCTGGCCGCAATTGCTGGCCATGGCCTCGCTGGGCGTGATCGCCGTCGGCGGGCACATGCTGCTGACCATCGCCTTCCAGTACAGCTCGCCGGTGTCGCTGGCGCCGTTCAGCTACCTGCAGATCCTCTTCGCCATGCTGCTCGGCCTGTTGCTGTTCGACCATGCGCCGGATGCCGGCGCCCTGCTGGGCATGGGCGTCATCGCCCTGGGCGGTCTGGGCAGCGCCTGGCTGCAGGCGCGGCGCCAGTCGTGAGGGGCGCGGCTCGCCTCGCCCGTGGAATCGCCGCGCGAGGCCTGCGCCGTGGCATGGCGTGATGCCTTGGCCATTTTGTTCCGCGATCGAATCAGGGCCTTGGCCTGTCTTCTTCCGATAGATGGGTTGAAGACAACTTTGTATCCAATATCTTCTGAGCTTCCTGAAGCGCGCTTTGTACCTTATCGAGGTCTTCAGCAGCGGTAAGGCCGGCTTGCAGTACGCTGCCAAGCTCGACCATCAGTGCATTCCGGATGGCCCTGGCTTCGGTAATGTCATCGCGGGCGAAGGTTTCCTCCAGCCTCGCGATGACCTCCGCTGTGGCTGATCGATTATGTTCTTGGGCGGCCTCCAGGAGCTTGACTTTCAACTCTTCGGAAAGGCCGAGATTATTGAGTTGCTGGTCTGTATGGGTCGTCATGGGGGACCTCGATCCGGGTAGAGTCTGCAGGGCTAGGGAGGGGCCGTCTGCTTGTGCGGTAACTCTTTGTCCTTGGTCCTCGATTCAGTATGGATACGGGCCCGGAAAAGCTTGGCCGTTCCGACCTGCGGTCAGGCTCGATGCAGCGTAATAGACGGGCTGGCAGGGGTTCGGGCGGTGGGCTCGGTCCTGGGGAGGGCGTGAGCGGCTCCGGTTTCGGGAGCCGGGCGAACCTCGACATGCTGCCCGAGTGCCCGGTCGGCAGGGGTCATGCTGGCGTCGCCTCGATCGAGCGGTGCGGCTGGGGGGCGGGCTGCGAGAGCCTTCCGGGCCTTCATGGCTTCGGCCAACCGCCAGGCGATGACGCGCTTGAGGGCGGCGGCGAAAGAGGCCTTGCCGAAGTCTGAGCCGATGTGATCGATTCACCTCTGCCGAATGCGGGCATCATAGGCATCATTGCGGTTGCGGCCACGGCCGGTCGGGCGGAAAGCGCCTGCGCTGCAGGCTGTCGCCCGACGATTCACGACAAGAGGTAAAGAGCGCATGTCCAGTTCCGAATCACCCGCCGGCTCCGGCGAAGCGCTGCAGGAGACGCCGGCCAGCGTGGAGCGGCTGCTGCAACTGATCACGGCGGAATACGAGAGCCTGCCGCGCCAGCTCAAGCGCATCGCCAACTACATGAGCCAGCAGAGCGACCGGGTGATGGTCGACCGGGTCAGCGATATCGCCCAGCATTGCGAGGTGCATCCCTCGGCCATCGTGCGCTTTTCCCAGCGCTTCGGCTTCAAGGGCTTCAGTGAAATGCAGGCGCTGTTCCGCGAGGCCTACACCGACAAGGCCACGCCGATCCAGAACTACCAGCAGCGCATCCGCCGGATGATCGCCAACCGCTCGCACAAGGCGTCCGGCGGCGAACTGGCGCGCGAGTGCATCAACGCCACCCGCTCGGGACTCGACCGGCTGGCCCAGGAACTCGACGAACGCGAGTTCGACAAGGCCGTGGACCTGCTGGTCGAGGCCGACAACATCTATGTGGTCGGCGTACGCCGTTCCTTCGCCGTGGCTCACTACATGGTCTACAGCCTGCAGCACACCAACAAGCGCATCCACCTGATATCCGGCCTGGGCGGCGGCTACCGCGAGCAGATGCGCAGCGTGCGCGAGGGCGATCTGGTGGTCGCCGTCAGCTTCAGCCCCTACGGCAAGGAAACCCAGCAGTGCGTGCGCATCGCCCGGCACCACAAGGCCAGGGCGCTGGTCATCACCGACAGCCAGTTGGCGCCGCTGGCCAAGCAGGCCAACGCCCTGCTGCTGGTCAACGAGGGCAGCACCTTCGCCTTCCGCTCGCTCAGCGCCACCCTGAGCCTGTGCCAGGCGCTGTTCATCGCCGTGGCCTACCGCATGGAGCTGAAGGTCGAGGAGATCGGCGCGCCGGCCATCCTGGACGGCGAGGGGGGCGATGAAGGGCCCGCCTGAGCGTCCGCCGTTGTTGCTTGCGTCGTTCGTTTTTCACTAGAGTCGCGGCGCGAGACACCGGCGCCGCCTGCGACCGGTGTCGTTTTTCCGTCCGTTCGCTGTCCGCCTCCGGCCGGTGGGCCGGCCGTCGAGGATGGCGAATGTGCCACTCCCGGTGAACGGACTGCGCCCTCGCGCCGTCGAAGGGAACGCGCGACCGGCCCCGCGCCTGCGATGGGGCGCACGCCGAACCACAGGAATCGCTCGCGTCCGCCGGCCAGCCGGCCGCGACGCCGAGCCCAGCACAGGACACCCGAGATCATGAACAGCAAGAGCAGGACAGGCGCGCCGTACCGCGCCCGGTGGATCGACGCCCGGCGAGTCGTCGCCCGGCGGATCGGTAACCAGCGGCCGCCGCGGGACTGAGGAGAAGAGTCATGCGTGGAAAACTGGTCATCGGCAACTGGAAGATGAACGGCAGCCTGGACGCCAACCGGCGCCTGCTGCAGGAACTGCTGCCGCCGCTGGCGGCGGTGAAGGGGCTCGAGGTGGCGGTCTGTCCGCCCTTCCCGTACCTGGCGCAGGTCGGCGCCCTGCTGGAAGGCTCCAGCGTGGCGCTGGGCGCGCAGAACCTCCATAGCGCCGGGCAGGGCGCCTTCACCGGCGAGGTCGGCGCCGGCATGCTCGAGGAGTTGGGCTGCCGCTACGTGCTGGTCGGCCATTCCGAGCGGCGCAGCCTGTTCGGCGAGAGCGACGAGACGGTGGCGGAGAAGTTCGAGGCGGCGCTGCGGGCCGGACTGGTGCCGGTGCTGTGCGTCGGCGAAACCCTGGCGCAGCGCCGCGACGGCAGCACCGAGGCGGTCATCGCCGGGCAGGTGCGGGCGGTCCTGCAACGGGTCGGCGGCGCCGGGATCGCCGCCGGGGTGATCGCCTACGAACCGGTGTGGGCCATCGGCACCGGCGAAACCGCCAGTCCCGAGCAGGCCCAGGCGGTACACCGGCACATCCGCGCGCTGCTGGGCGAGGCCACCGCCACGCCGATCCTCTACGGCGGCAGCGTCAAGCCGGACAACGCCGCCGCGCTGTTCGCCCAGCCGGACATCGACGGCGGCCTGATCGGCGGGGCCTCGCTGGAGGCCGCCTCCTTCCTGGCGATCTGCCGGGCGGCGCAGTCCTAGGATGTCCGGTCTGCACGCGCACTCGAAGAGGGTGCGCCGAACGGGTGGTCGCGCGAGCCATGCTCATCGGGTGCGAGCGACGGCCGTTGTCTGGCCGTGTGCAGGAGGTGTAGCGAGCCGCCGGCCACCTCATGGAAAGAGGTAATTCCGGCGCGCTACCCGCTCACGGATACCGGTAACGCGTCCCGGTCGGCCCGGACCGGGAAGGCCCCGATAGCCGGGCCCGCAGGGAATGCCGTTCTCCGGCCGGGGACGGGGAGGCGCAGCATCCTTGCCCGCTCCCTGCGGGCTTGGTGGTGACGGTATGAGCGTGCATTCGCACGCGTGGGACGAACGCATTTCGCCTGGTATGGAGGCCGATCCGGGCGGTATCGTCTGCACGCGCCTTCCGTGCTTTTCCTTCCCGCCCATCCCGCCAAGGGGGCTCGCCGTGCCGCAGATCCTCTCCATCACCATGCCCATCTTCATCCTGATCGGGCTCGGCTTCCTCGCCGTCCGCTTCGAGGCGATCGACAGCGAGCAGATCCGTGGCCTGGGCCGCTTCGTCATTTCCTTCGCCCTGCCGGCGCTGGTGCTCAAGGCCGTGTCGGACAATCCCTTCCTGGAGGTGATGAACTGGCAATACCTGCTGGCCTATGGCGGAGGTTCCCTGGCCGTGTTCCTGCTCGGCCTGCTGTTCGCCCTCAGGCTGCGCCGCGAGCCCCTGGACAGGGGCGCCATCACCGCCCTGGGCATGGCCGTTTCCAACAGCGGCTTCGTCGGCTATCCCATCGTCGCCATGCTGCTCGGTCCGGCAGCGGCCATCGGTCTGGCGCTGAACATTCTGGTCGAGCAGTTGCTGATCATTCCGCTCAGCCTGGTGCTCGCCGAGGCCGGCCAGCGGCGAGGCGCCGTCGGCAAGGTGCTGGGCGAGGCGGCCGGGCGCCTGGCCAGGACGCCGCTGATCCTCGCCATGCTGGGCGGCCTGCTGTTATCCCTGCTGGGTGTGCGCCTGCCGGCGATTCCGGGCAAGGTGGTGGAAATGCTCGCTTCGGCCTCGGCGCCGGTGGCGCTGTTCGTGATCGGCGGTTCGCTCCGGGGCCTGAAACTGGACGGCCTGTTCGCTGAGCTGTGGACGATCGCCGCGGGCAAGCTGATCCTGCACCCGCTGGCGGTCTTCCTGCTCTTCTCGCTGTTGCCGGACGTGGACCCGGCGCTGCGGGTGGCCGGGGTGGTATTCGCCAGCGCGCCGATGCTGAGCGTCTACACGGTCCTCGGCCAGCGCTTCGGCGTCGAGGGACGCTGCGCCGCCGCTTTGCTGTTCACCACGCTGATGTCCTTTTTCAGCATCAGCCTGCTGAGCGGCATCCTGAAGCCCCACCCGTAGGCGGCGGGGCATCCGGTCGCGCCGCCGGCTACGCGGCCGTGGCGCCTTCGCGCGGCGCGACGGCGCGGGCGTCGGGCTCGGCATCGGGCGAGGCGTCCTCGAAGCGGTCGACCCGGCGCAGCGACTTGAAGCCCCACATCCAGCCGCCCGCCACCGTCAGCGTGCACAGCGCGCCCAGCAGCGCCGCCGGCACCGTGCCGAACCAGGCGGCGCTGCTGCCGGCGCGGAACTCGCCCAGTTCGTTGGAAGAGCCGATGAACAGCATGTTCACCGCGTTGACCCGCCCGCGCATGGCGTCCGGGGTGGAGAACTGGATCAGCGAGGAGCGGATGTACATGCTGACCATGTCCGCGCCGCCGGCCACCATCAGGGCCAGGAAGGACAGCCAGAACAGGCTGGACAGGGCGAACACCAGGTTGGCCAGGCCGAACAGCGCGACCGCGGCGAACATGGTCAGGCCGACCCGCCGGTCGAAGGGCCTCACGCTCAGCCAGAGGCCGACCAGTATCTCGCCGATGGCCATGGCGCTGCGCAGCGCGCCGAGCCCGGCCGGGCCGACCTGCAGCACTTCCTGGGCGTAGATCGGCAGCAGTGCCACCACGCCGCCGAGCAGCACGGCGAACAGGTCCAGCGACATGGTGCCGAGGATGATCGGCCGCGAGCGGATGAAGACGATGCCGGCGGTGAAGCGTTGCCAGGCGGTGGCTTCCAGTTTCTTCGGCGGCTCGGCGAAGCGCACCGGCACCCAGCGCAGCAGCGTCAGGCCGAGCAGGAAGCCGGCCAGGCAGCACACGTAGCTCAACGGGCCGTCGCCCAGCGCGTAGAGCCCGCCGCCGACCAGCGGGCCGACGATGGTGGCGCTGCGCATGATCATGCTGTTGGCGGCGATCGCCGCGGCCAGCCGCTCGCGCGGCACCACCTGCGGCAGCAGGCTCTGCAGGGTCGGTCCGGTGAAGGCGCGCGCGCAGCCGAACAGCGCCAGCGCGACGTAGACCAGCGGGACATTCAGGCTGTCGCCCAGCGACAGGCAGAGCAGCAGGGCGCTGCACAGGGCGCTCATGGCCCAACTGATGGTGAGGATGCGCTTGCGGTCGAAGCGGTCGATCAGATCGCCGGCCGGCAGCAACAGCAGCAGCATGGGAATGAACTGGGCCAGACCGACAGCGGCCAGCGACAGCGGATCGCGGGTCGCGTCGTAGACTTGCCAGGCCACCACCACGGCCTGGATCTGCTGGGCGCAGACGGCCGCGAGGCGGCCGATCAGAAAGGGCAGGAAGCCGGGATAGCGATAGATGCTGGAGCCGGGCTCGGAGGAAATCGCATCGGACACGTCGTTACTCACAGGCAAGGGGTCGAGGGAAAGGCGCCGCTCCGTGGCGCGAGGCACGGACATCCGCGGGGGAGGGCTGGCGGCGTCGCCGGCCGGTTTCGGACTTGGCGGGACAGGACCGGTCTTATCGTTCTGTTACAAAAGAGTGACACCGTTCGAGATGCTTTCCAACTGTCCGAAAGGCGCCGGTGGGCGGTTATCGGGCCGCCGGGACGGGCTTTCCCGCCCGGGCCGCGCGGCTGGCGGGAGCCCGGAAGCCGACATGCGGAGCCTGCGGGCTCCCCTCGGCTGGTTCAGACTCAAGGATGGGCCGGGTCGGCCTTCACGGGCGGTGTCCGGTCTGCGCCGAGCCGGCCCGAGCCCGATACGCCCTCCCGTCCTTGCGAGGCCCGCCATGCAAAAGCCAGTGCAGATCCATTTCCACCAGATCGAGCCCTCTCCGGCCATCGAGGCGCACATCCGCGAGCAGTGCGACGAACTCGAAGAATTCTACGAGCGGATCATCGGCTGTTCGGTCACCTTCGACGCCCCGCACCGGCGCCACCACCAGGGCCGGCTCTATCAGGTCAAGGTGCACCTGACGCTGCCGGACGGCGACATCCATTCCAGCCAGGCTCACCACGACGAGCACGCCCACGAAGACCCGTACGTGGCCATCCGCGACAGCTTCAGGGCCGTGCGCCGCCAGTTGGAGGACTACGCGCGCAAGCGCCGGGCCGAGGTCAAGAGCCACGAACCGGCGCAGCAGGAGGGGCGGGTGTCGGAACTGCACGGCGAGAGGGACTTCGGCATGCTCGAAACCGCGGACGGGCGGCAGATCTACTTCCATCGCCACAGCGTGCTGAACGCGGCCTTCGACCACCTGCATGTCGGCGACCAGGTGCGCTTTTCCGAAGAGGCCGGAGAGCAGGGACCGCAGGCCAGCACCGTGCATCCGTCGGGCAGGTCGCACGCGCAGGGCTGAGTTTCGGTACCGGGGGGGCGCCGGTTCGGCGATCGATCGGAGGGGTGAGATGGCGCGCTCGGCGGGATTCGAACCCACGACCCTTCGGAGGGCAATACGGTACAGGAATCTTGGTTGGGGGCAAACGTTCAAAAATGCTTCTAAGTGTCATCATGAAAGGCTTTGGCCTTATCTCTCCGTCTGCAGTTTATAGCTATTAGTGGCATCTAAGGGTGGTCATCTGGGGCACAAAAAACGAAATCTGAGATATCGGTTTTTGACCACTAGCCAGCCCCTGGCTCGTCCTGCCGCCCTCTCACCGAACCTGAATTTCGACTAGGGTCTGTTAACTCTATTTACTAGAATGCAGCAAAACAGTGTTGAGACCGAGTGCCATGCAACTGACCGCCGAGCAATTCAAACAAATCGAAGGCTTGTTGCCGCGCCAACGCGGCAATGTACGCCTGGGCAACCTGCAAGTACTCAACGCCATCCTGTATGTGGCAGCCAACGGCTGCAAATGGCGCGCGCTGCCCGAACGCTATGGCAACTGGCACACCGTCTACACCCGCATGATGCGCTGGAGCAAAGCCGGCGTGCTCGATCGTGTTTTCGAACAGTTGCAGCGCCAGCGACTTATGCAGATACGCATCGAGGCCATCAGCCTCGACTCCAGTATCGTGAAGGTGCATCCGGATGGTACGGGCGCGCGAAAAAAAACGGTCCTCAAGCCCTCGGTCGCAGCCGCGGCGGCTGGAGCACCAAACTGCATCTGGTTGCCGCGGATGATCGCAATGTCGTGACCTGGAGCCTGACGGCGGGGCAGGCTGGCGATGCCCCCGAAGGCAGGCGCTTGATTCAGGCGTTGGGACCTCACCACGGGCTCGTGGCTCTGTTGATGGACAGTGCATACCAAGACAATGCCACGCGCGAGCTGGCTTGCGGCCTGGGTTTCGTGCCGGTGGTGCCACCCAACCCCCGGCGGCGCCAGCCGTGGGAGTATGACAAACCGCTCTATCGCCGACGCAACGGTATCGAGCGGCTGTTTCGACGACTCAAGGCCTGGCGCCGCGTGTTCACGCGCTACGACAAGCTTGACCTCATGTACGCCGCCTTCGTCACTGTGGCTCTTATCGCTGAGGCCCTACGGTAGTGTTAACAGGCCCTAGCGGCTGGCGACCTACGGCGAACGCCTTAGCCCAGCATGCTTGGGCATTAACACGATCAGCAAGGCCTGCCGCTGTTCTGGATCCTTGCGAAGATGGGGGCCAGACGACAATCGATGCAGCGCGTGAATTCACACAAGCCCGTTTTGCGCCCTAGGCTGTCGCCGTTACATATAGGCAACCGAGGAATACGCAGGCCCAAAAGTTAGCGACGCTTTTCTGGTGGACGGCTCTACCCTCGCAAGAGGTCATGACCGAGCAATAAGCGCCGAGATTCGTACGGCAGGTAGGCTGGGCAGCCAGCTCAGTCATCCTTGGCGTTTAAATCGGTGGCAACCTTGTCAAGCGACTCCCAGTGGCCAACCAGCTCATCTACGCGATCAGGAATGCGCGGGGTCTTGCTGAGCACCAGGCAACGGGTGGTGCCTACGAACTCTTCAAGTAGGTAGAGCGTGTCCCCAACGTCGACGCCCATTTCCTGCAGAACGTCGTCGGGTAAGCGAATAGCGCCATCGCCCTCCCAGTCCTCAATCACTACGCACTGTTTCATCGTGGCTCCAGGAGATGGCTGGATTAGATGTCCGCGGGGGGAGGCAGCGGCGAGCCGCTGCCAACTATGTCCCGCGGCGCAGGCCGCCAGCATAGCAAAAAGCAGTCAGATTCAGAGAGGGGCACAGATGGTGAGACTCTATCTTCGGCCGCAGTTACTGGCGTGTGAAAGCTCACTCGGTCTTTAGGCTGCTGCCGCTCTTTTTGAGCAGAAAACCCCACAATTCCACTGGGGAAAATAGATATCTCCATACCACACCAAGCTAATCCCCCGACAGGTCATCGAGACTTCGCTCTGTAGCCACCGTGACCGCACTGGATTGCCGCAGAATGTCAGTGGCACTCCTACAAAAACCACTGAGCTATCACATTCGCTCACTGGGACGCCTACGTCGCATTAGCCAAATACACTCTCATGACGGCAGATCACCCCGCCAAATCTCCAATACCCAGCGCGTGAACCCGGAATAAATCGCTAAACCTCGACTGGCCTGGCCTTTCACTCCGCTCTATTCGGAATGACGCAGCCCCTGCAAGCTATTAAATGGGTCCATCTGCCAGGACAAATACGTATTATGAGGCAGCGGGTTACCTCGGTAAGCTCGCGCTCAGACAACTTTGTCAATGTGGCCGTCATGGAAGAAAGCGCGCAACAGCGTTCAGAACGCTATGTATCCGCCCGCAGCCAACACCCTGCTTGGCTTTTGCTCGCCTCACGTCGTGCTCCACTTGTACTGGGTTGCCTGCGAACGCTGTTCGAGCGGGCGCACGATGGGATTCCTATGGAGGATGCGCTACAAGCGCTGTCCGAGATGCTGGCTGCTTATGCCAGTCAGGAGCTTTACGAGATCGACCCGGATGCAACGCATCTCCAGGCCGGGCGTGAACTTCGTGAATGGATCAAACGGCGTCTGGTCGTAGAGCGAGAGGGTCGCATATACGCAACCGACGCGTTGGAGTCCGCCATCCAGTTCGTGGACTCACTGGATAGTCGGATCATGACCTCCACGGCATCACGCCTTTCGGTGGTCCAGCGCGAGATCGAAAACCTGGAAACGGGTCTGAACCCCAGCCCAACTGGCCGCATTGCCAGCCTACGCCGCCGAATCCGGGATTTGGAACACGAGCTTGAGCATGTAGAGGCCGGCCACGTCATCGTGCTGGACGAAGCGCAGGCGATAGAGGGCATACGCGAGGTATATAACCTTGCCACCAGCCTGCGCGCAGACTTTCGACGGGTTGAAGACTCCTGGCGCGAGGCTGATCGCGCCCTTCGGCAATCCATCATCAGTGAGCAGTCTCACCGTGGAGAAATCGTCGATCGGTTGCTGGACGGTCAAGATGCTCTACTCAACACACCGGAAGGGCGTGTCTTCGAAAGCTTCCAGCAGCAACTGCGGCAGTCTGCTGAGCTGGGAGCTATGCGTGAGCGTTTGCGTACCATCCTTCGTCACCCTGCGGTTCCAAAGGCGTTGAATCGTCCCCAGCAACGTGAGCTGCGTTGGTTGGCATTACGCCTGGTTCGGGAGTCGCAGGCTGTACTTCAGGCACGTGCCCGAAGCGAGCGCGATGTACGTGGCTTCATGAAGACGGGCCTGGCCGCCGAGCATCATCGCGTCGGGCAGTTACTCAACGATTTCTTCACCCTAGCGCTCAGCGTCGACTGGCAACGCCAGGCCGTGCGGCGTAGCGCTGTCTGTTTGCCGCCGGTTGGCGTAGCCATTACCGGAGTCCCGGCAATCGAGCGTCTGCGTTTCAAGACTCTGGATGACGATGACACGGGCGAGCTGGATCTGAGTCTGAAGCCAGCGGGGTTGGAACAGATTGATGACGACTTCTGGGATGCTTTCGACGGGTTGGACCGTGAAGCGCTGATTCATGACACTCTGGCGGTGCTGCTGGAGCAGGGGCGACCTGTGAGTCTCGGGGAGCTTGCGTCTTTGCTTCCACCTGCTCACGACCTGGAAACCTTTGCGCTCTGGTTAGCTATGGCGCGCGAGGCAGGTATTGAGGTGCTGACAGAGGAGCGTCAGATCGTGGATCTGGTTGACGAGGATGAGCAACGCTGGCGCTTCAACCTGCCTTATGTCGGTCTCGACCACGAGACACTCAAGGACATCGATTGGGAGTTGTGAGCATGGCAGGGATCTTCGATCGAATTGCAGGCGCCTCTGGCGCAGACGAAACGGAGCTGACGGCGGAGCCCCTGGCGTTAGATGACGGCATGGATGATGAACAAACTGTCATAAGCGCCGCTGTACAAGTCGATGAGCGACGGACGCCGCAACGGGTACGCGAGGCTGTACAGGAGATGCTCAAGTACGGGCTGCTGGAAGAGAGTCACAAGCCCAATTTGTATCGCTCAGCGCTCTCCAGTACCGAGGCGGTAGACAGAATCCTAGAGCCGCTCGACCTTGCCATGGGGGTCGACGAGGTTCGTGGACTGGTGTTTGTCACCGTTCGCCAGGGCGAGGTGGCCGAGCAGGATGACTGGTCGCACCCTCTTGTACGGAGGCAAAGGCTGAATCTGGAGCAGTCTCTGCTGATTGCCATTTTGCGACAGCATTTCATTGCATACGAACAGGAAAGCGGTACGGGTGCCAATCAAGCGCTAGTGGCGGTTGATGAGTTGGTTCCGCAATTGCAGGTTTACCTGGGAGAGCTGGGCAGTGAGGCGAAGGAGCGCAATCGCATCATCACACTGCTGGATCAGCTCAAGGGGCATGGTTTGGTGTCGGCTCTGGACGCACATGATCGCGTTATCATCCGCCCCATCATTACCCATTTGGCCAACCCGGAGAACCTGCAGGCGCTGGTGGCATGGCTGCGAGAGCAAGTGGAGGGGGCAACTACTCCGGCTGCCGATGGTGAGGAGGATATGGCATGAAGCAGGCACTCCTCTGGCGTGACAGCGAGACCTTCATTCTCACCAGCATCGAGTTCTATAACTGGGGTGGTTTTCAGGGGTATCACCGTGCCGAGATCGATCCCTCTGGCACCGCCGTGATCGGCCCAACGGGTAGCGGCAAAACGACGCTTGTGGACGCACTGATGACCTTGTTGTGCGCCAATCCGCGCTACAACTTGGCATCCACGGGTGGGCATGAAAGTGACCGGGATCTGGTGTCCTATGTGCGGGGAGTTACTGGCCCCGGAGATGGAGGTGTAGGGCAATCTCATATCGCTCGCCAGGGTAAGACGGTAACCGCAATTGCAGCCACGCTCGAGCGTGACGGTTCGCAGGTACGATTGGGCGCTGTGCTCTGGTTCGAGGGCACAAGCTCCTCGGCGTCGGATCTGAAAAAACTTTGGCTGTTAAGCGAGTCCCCCGAGCAGACTCTGGAGCATTGGCTCAACCAGCATCACGCAGGAGGCATGCGGGCTCTGCGTCAGATGGAGAAGGATGGGACGGGTATCTGGCCTTATCCCAGCAAGAAAGCCTTCTTGGCCAGGCTGAGGGATTACTTCGAGGTCGGTGAAAACGCATTCACCTTGCTCAACCGCGCTGCCGGCCTGAAGCAGCTCAATAGTATTGATGAGATCTTTCGAGAGTTGGTGCTGGATGACCGCTCTGCCTTCGAGCGGGCTGCAGAGGTCGCCAGCAGCTTCGATGATCTGACAGACATTCACCGAGAGCTGGAAACCGCTAGAAAGCAGCAGCGCTCATTGCAACCGGTCGCCGATAGCTGGGAGCGTTATAAGGCCTTGCAAGAACAGTTGCAGGATAAACAGGCTCTCGAAGGCATCCTCCCGGTCTGGTTCGCCGAGCAGGGGTATCGCCTGTGGTTGGCTGAAACCAGGAGGCTCGAGAAGGAACACAAACAGGCCGAACTGGATCAGGAGCAATGCAGGAGTCAGCTTGAGGTCCAGAAAGGTGTGGTCGATCAACATCGTCAGCGCTACCTGCGAGTAGGTGGCGCAGGGATAGATCAATTACGCGAGCGCATCGCTGATTGGGTCAGGGAGTGCGATAAGCGCAGCCTGAAAGCCGAGCAATACCGACGCTTGGCCAAAGGGCTTGGACTAGCGGATGAGTTATCGGCCGCTGCTCTCAAGGAGAATCAGCAGCAGATCGCGGCACGCCTGGAAATACTGGCCCAACAAATTACTGACGCGCGCCAAAAGGCGTTCGACGCTGGTCTCGTCCAGCAGGGGCTCAATGGTCGCCTACAGACCTTACAGCAGGAACGTGCTGAGGTTGAGAGACGGCCAGGCTCGAACCTGCCCGGGCAATTTCATGCGTTTCGAAGCGATCTGGCGCAGGCGCTTGACGTCGATGAGTCGGCCCTGCCTTTCGTTGCCGAGCTGGTGCAGGTCAAGCCCGAGGAACTGGCCTGGCGGGGCGCCATTGAGCGGGCAGTCGGTAGCCACCGACTACGTATCCTGGTGCCGCAGGGCTCATCCCAGGCCGCACTGCGTTGGGTGAACCAACGGCACAACCGCTTGCATGTGCGCTTGTTGGAGGTAAAGGAGCCGTCTTCGCGCCCCGTGTTCTTCGACGATGGTTTTACCCGCAAGCTGACTTTCAAGGAGCATCCGTACCGAGAAACCGTAAAGGCACTACTGGCGGACAATGACCGCCACTGCGTCGAAAGCACGGAGCAATTGCGTCATACCCCTCACTCCATGACGGCCCAGGGGCTGATGTCGGGCAAAGAACGCTTCTTCGACAAGCAGGACCAGAAGCGCCTGGACGAAGACTGGCTGACAGGCTTCGACAACCGCGACCGTCTGGCCTTCTTGGCTGAGCAGATTCGCGAGGTCAATGAACAGCTCGCGCCTGCCAAGCTGGCCTTGGATGCTGCCCAGGACGATGCCCGTCAGTTGGAGACTCAAGCTTCGCTGCTGAAACGCGTGGAAGAACTGCAGTTCGAGGATATTGATCTGCCGGGAGCCCAGAGTCAGCTGGAGTCGCTGCGTACGCAACTGACCACCCTGACGCGCCCCGATTCTGACCTTGCCATGATCAAGTCCGAACTGGATAAAGCCGAGGGCCTGCAGGACTCTCTGGATCAACAGCTCCGCCAACTGATCGAGCAGTGCGTTCAGCTAAAAACTCAGTTTGATCAGGCCGCATCCGCTACCCGTAAGGCATATAACGGCGCGGAGAAAGGGCTGAACGATACGCAGCGTGAACTGGCGAAAGAGTACTTCCCTACTCTGGCCCCAGAAGACCTAGGCGACATTATCGAGTTGGAGCGCAAGCATACGCGGGAGCTTCAACAGCAGCTCAAATCGCTCAGCGAAAAACTGAGTTATCAGCAAGCAGAGCTTGCTAAACGGATGTCCGACGCCCTGAAAGTAGACACCGGTGCGCTTTCAGAGGTCGGTCGGGAGCTGGCGGACATACCCAAGTATCTGGAGCGTCTGCGTGTGCTGACCGAGGAGGCCCTACCCGAGAAACTCAAGCGCTTCCTGGAGTATCTCAATCGCTCCTCAGATGATGGGGTCACCCAGTTGCTCAGCTATATCGATCATGAGGTCTCGATGATCGAGGAACGCCTAGATGACCTGAACAGTACAATGCAGCGTGTCGACTTCCAGCCAGGGCGCTATCTACGTTTGGTTGCAGGCAAGGTCATCCATGAAAGTCTACGCACGCTGCAACGCGCTCAGCGCCAATTGAATTCGGCGCGCTTCATCGATGATGAAGGTGAGAGCCACTACAAGGCATTGCAGGAACTCGTAGGGCTACTCAAAGACGCTTGCGAACACAGCAGGACTCAAGGGGCCAAGGCGCTTCTGGATCCGCGTTTCCGCCTGGAGTTCGCGGTCTCGGTGATCGACCGCGAGAGTAAAAATGTCATCGAGACCCGAACAGGCTCTCAGGGCGGTAGCGGTGGTGAGAAGGAGATCATCGCCTCCTATGTGCTGACCGCTTCCCTCAGCTATGCGCTCTGTCCCGACGGCAGCAGCCGGCCGTTGTTCGGCACCATCGTTCTCGACGAGGCGTTCTCGCGCAGCTCCCATGCGGTTGCCGGTCGGATCATCGCGGCGCTGAGGGAATTCGGTCTGCATGCTGTCTTCATCACGCCCAACAAGGAGATGCGCCTGTTGCGCCACCATACGCGTTCGGCAGTCGTCGTTCATCGGCGGGGCGTGGAATCCAGTTTGGTTTCCCTGAGTTGGGAAGCTTTGGATGAGCATCATCAACAGCGCATCAAGGCGATGCATGAAGTCGCCCACTGAAATTGGTCGCAGCTTGGCCAGGCAATGGCAGCGCTCCAATGTTCGGTTGGAGCGTCTGCTCAATCCCGGTAGCTGGCCGCAAAGCTTCAACATCGGCAAGCCTTCGGCACGAGTCTTCGCAGAAAACATCCATGCGGTTCTCCAGCATGTGGAAGACTGGCGACGCGTGACAGTGGGGAAAGTCGACTGGGAACCCGTCTCCTATCGGGCTGGGCTAGCCCCAATTTCCTTGCCAATACGCTGGCACTTGCACAGCCCCTCCGAATGGATTGCTGCGGCCGACGATCCGGCTGTTGGCCAGGAATACGCTCGACTTGAGTATCTGGTTGAGCAGGTAGATAGTTCCTTTCATGCGTTACTTGTGGCTCAGCGGAGCTTGTGGCTGACGAAGCCCTCTGAAGAAGTCATCGCTACAGCGCAACTCGCCACTCAATTATCTCCTGCCTGTGCTCAAGGCCGCCCACTACGCTTGCTTGCAGAGCACGGAGTGGACACCAAATTTTTCGAGCGAAACGCTACCTTGCTAACGAAGCTCCTCGATGAACGCTTCGAAGGTGCCGCATCCGAGCAAGGCCTGACGACTTTTCTGGATGCCTTTGAAGAAAGCAGTCATTGGGTTTTGGTCGTTCCTCTTCAGCCTGAGCTGCTGCCCTTCAAGCGGCTCAGGCTGACTACTTCGGAACTGGCCGAAACCCCACTTCCCGGTTCGCGATTGCTCGTGGTGGAAAATGAGCAATGTGTTCACTTGCTACCCGAAACGCTGCCGGACACCCTCGCTGTTCTGGGCGCAGGGCTCGATTTGCAGTGGTTGGCGTCTGCGCATCTGGCCGGGAAACAGATCGCTTACTGGGGCGACATGGATACCTGGGGCTTACTGATGCTGGCGCGAGCGAGACTCCATCAACCTGCAGTCGAAGCACTGCTAATGGAACGGGAGCTGTTTGACCAGCACTCAGTGGGAAGCGCGGTCGTCGAGCCAACTAAAGCTCAGAAATTGGCTCCCCAAGGATTGATGGCTGACGAGGCTGATTTCTATCGGTATCTCCTTGCGCAGGAACGGGGACGCCTTGAGCAGGAGTATCTGCCACGCAGGCAGGTCGAACTGGCCATTAGTAAATGGTTTGGAGAGTCGGTAGGGCCGGCTCATCCTGAGCGAACGGATTGACTGCATGACTGACAGATGACGGCAAGGTGCAGTAACGTGACGAGTGCGTGAGCATATTGCATGCAACGCTCCTACAAGAAACCTCGCAATTCCACCGAGCGGCTGAAAAATTTCCCCGTCACATCTAGTGGACAGAGCTGGACGTTAATGAAGTGTTAGTAGCCGGCATTGGCATCGGATATCTCCTTGCCCACCCGATGCCAATGCTGGGAACTCTGCAGCAAACATCTACAGCAGCCCCTCTCAATCCGAGCGGTTAGCCTCAGTCTTGCGCAACCGCTCCAGAATGGGATGATCTGCGGCGACCTGCTTGCCCAAGTGCATGGGACCGGGCAAGCGAAGATACCCGGCCCACAGCGGAGCGTTGCGACAAAGCAGTGCAACTTGCTCGGCAGTAGCTGTCGGGTGAGCGAACGATCCGGCACGTATAATCGTGATTTCCGTGACACCGAGCTGCTGCCACGGATCTCGCAAGTCTTTCTCGGAGATCTCATAGCGGGTGTTGTTGCGTTGCGACCGGACGGAGCCGTACTGTTTGGACGGAGCGACGAAGTAATAGACGTCCAAGCTCTCATTGGACTGGAATATGCCGACCTTGGTGCCTATGTAGTGGGGGGTATCAGGTGACAGCGACTGATTCCCGCTCATTTGGGCAACGTCCAGGTCTGCGCGAATTCGTACGATGGCGGCGCCTTCAGGTACCGGGGGAAGGTCCTCGCCTGGACTGTCCTGGAGCCCCTTGTAAAATGTACGAAGGCCACTGCCGAGGCATGCGATCAGTGGGGCGTCAGCAACTTTGGTGGGTACCAGCAGGGCTTGAGTCACCAGCCTGGTGAGCTGGTCAGATGTAAGCAGTGTGGCGAATGCATGTATGGCCGAGACGCCCTCGTTATAACTGAACCACTTGCCCCCGGAGTCCGGGCCTGACTCGAACCAGAAAATCTCGGTGCTGCGCTCCCCCAACACCGTGCGGGTGATGACTGGAAGTAACACTGCCGGGCCTTTTTCCTGGATGCGATCAAGCAGGACGGAAACTACAGGGCACCTCTAAAAACACCCACCTGAGCTGGGTCGAGCAGTGACGAACCCAGCGCTTGGCATCCGTTGACCGGGTTGATGTCTCGCAGAAGTTCCTGCTGCCGGTCGCGGTATGCAACCAGCGACCTGACTCAGGCCATTTCCAGTAGTCTCGACATCCGCTTGAGGTTGTAGACCGCCGATTTGACCACCAAACCGAACTCCGCCCGGACCAAGCCAATGCTTCGGACCATCTTGCCGCCCATCTGGGCCAGGCTGGCAAAGACATGTTCGACCCGGGCTCGGGGACTGGCTATGCGTTTGTTTCGTGCCTTGTCCCGTTCACCGATCGGCTTGCCGGCCTGGCCCTTGCGCTGGATAGATGGCCTCCAGCCGATCAGTTGGAGCCAGCGCTCCCGGGGTCTGTCGTGATACCCGCGATCCGCCCAGAAGTCCCGGCTGCTGTTGCCCCGGTCGAGCACATCCACCAGATGCAGGGTGTCGGCCTCGCTGGCATCGCTCACCTTCACGCAGCGGATCAGCTTGTGCCGGCGATCCACGCTGACCGACAGCTTGTAGCCGAAGTACGACTTGCCGTGCTTCTTCGTCCAGCGCGCCTCGACATCCTTTTGCCGGCGCTTGGCGGGCGACCATTCGACCGGCACAGCCTGCTCCTTCACCACGGCCTGCTCATCGGCCGTGTTGTGCTGGATGGGCGCGCGAACGATGCTGGCATCGATGATCTGCCCTTCGCGAGCCCGGAAGCCGTGTGCCTGCAACTGACGCTGCACCTCGGCAAAGATCCGATGCTCGACGTTGGCCTGTACCAGGCGCTCGCGAAAGACCCAAATCGTGTTGCGGTCCGGCACTCGGCCGGAGTTTTTCAACCCGGCAAAACGCTGGAAACTCATACGGTCGAGCAGTTGAAACTCCATCTGCTCGTCGGACAGGTTGAACAGTTGCTGGAGTACCAGCAGTCGCGTCATCTGCTCCGTTGGATAAGGCGGCCGGCCGCCCTTGGCCCTACTGGGCCTGGGAGCCCAGTGGTCGATCTCGGCGGCCAAGGATGCAAAGTCCACATGCTTGTTCAGTAGGGCCAGTGGGTCGCCCAAGCTGTCCAGCTTGGCTTCACGCTCCTGGTCGGCAAAAAGACTGAACATCAGTAGGCTCCGGGTGATCAACAGGCGGATGATCTTACCCAGCGGCCGGGCTGGTTTTTAGAGGTGCCCTTGAAAGGCGCCTTGGAGACTTTCTGGATTGAGGCAGATCTGGATGGAGAGCCCCGGAAATCATTTGAATTGCTGGACGCAGATATTAGGCGCTTGGAAGGCCGTGGATGATGTGGCTTGATCGACTCACAGGGAAGCAATGCCGTCACCTGCCTGCGGTAGTCGAGCCGGGGCGCTATCAGCTTGCTACCAGCAGCTTGGTTTTCAATGGTCACTCGACGAATTTTTCGGGTGTCTTGGTGAGTGATGGCGGGGATCGCTGTCAGTTGGGTAGTGAGGTGCGCTCCTTTGTTCTACCGCAGCATGCACAGGCTACAGCAGCATGCACAGGCTACAGCAGCAGAACTGCTGTCAAAAGCAATAGCAACCATCGATGCCGACATGCAGCCGTCCTCGTTGATGTCGCCGTTGATGCCGGCTGCGATCATTGACGCTCAAAGCCATCTCCTGCCCTTTGAAGAGCGCTTGCTTGATGTGGTGCAACATGGGCATCTGCATCAGATATCGCAACGACCACGTTTGGATTTGCGCTATGAGAACGAGGTGGCGGATGTCGCGCGTGCACGGCGCCTCGATAAAGGTGCACTGGTGCACTTGGCATCCCACTCAGAGTGCTGGCAGCGGCAAACGCTCAGCGGTGTGATTCCCAAGAAAGTGCTTGCCCGATTTAGCGAAGATGACTACGGCATCTACGAGAATCTTGTTTATGCCCGGCTACTGGACAAAATCGAGCGCCATTTGTGGGGCCGCCTGTTAGCCCTGAAGGACCTGCAGGCAACCCTGAGTCAGGCGCTGGAGTTTTATCAGTCAAAAGAGATTGACTATCGTCTTTCTCGCGAGGTTTGCCGGCTCTGGGGGATGACATTTGACCAGAATGCGACGAGCAAGGCATCGGAGCTCCTGAGCAAAACGCTCGAAACGCTTCAGCGTCTGCACAAGACCATTTCGGGGTTGCAGCAAAGTGGCTTGTACATGCTGGTGAGTCGCCAGGTGCAGGTTACGGGCTCGCTGCATCTAACGAACATCCTCAGCCATGATCCTCATTATCGGCACCTGGCGATTCTCTGGAGTCTTCTGGAAAAAACGACGCAAAGCAGTCGAACAACTCCCGAAGAGCGGTTCAGGCAGAATCAGTATCTAGCGCATGCCTATTCACGTTATGCCGGGCTGGTTCTACGACATGCCTTATATCCGTATCTGCATGGGCGCGATGAGGGCATATGGGCCGGTAGAGTCATACGGCTTCAGCAGGACGAGTTGGAGTGGCGGCTGGTAAGCGTCGCCTCTAGCGAGCAATCTGGTGACGAAACCTTGCTCACCGTGGTGCCCTGGCTGAGCAGTACGCCTGGGCTTGAGGCGTTGCAGCAAATCCCTGGGGATAGATTCATTGCCTGGCCCGCTATTGGGCAGGAGCCTCAGCAGGCTGCATATCAGGAGAACTGGATCGCTCTTTCCCCGTTAGACATGTACTGCGTAGAGCGATTTGGCCAGCTTATTGATCGAGTGCTTTACCGTAAGGTGCTGCAGTCTTATGGGAGGCCTCTTACCAAAATGCCAGCAAAAGTACTGGCTTTGGCCGACGGGGTTTCCGGTTTACACGTTGATCATCAGATGCATGTCCTGAAAGTACGAGAGGTGGTATCCAGCGAGCGCGTTGATGAACTGAAAAAGGCCTTGATTGCGGCTAACGCAACTCAGCAGGGGGACGCTCTGGAGCTGCTTAATCAGGAGATACTCGCTTTGGAAACGTGCCCAGTCTGTAAGGAAAAGGCAGGTCTGGTTTTCCAGAGTCCTGCCGGCTTCCGGGCGAACTGCTCGAAGTGCGGCACTGAACGCTATCTACGACAGCAAAGGGGGCAGCTCGTATTTGACCAAATAGTTGCGGGGAATATGGATTTTACCTCCTTGGGACGTAGGGCATTTTCAATGCAGATTTAAGTTTGATGTTGTGCTTTAAAGTCTCTTAAAGATGGCGTGGACTTGGGTCTTTGAGGGTTAGTGTAATGCGCGAGCACATGAGTGAAATACTTGTGGAAGATTGTTGGGTGCGTGATGTAATCGGGTTATGTATGAGCGGGTCTTTGAAGTCTTGAGGGTTAGCTCTTGCTCAAGAAGGTGGACTCATTAGGATCTACATTCTTCGTTGCCTGTTCAGCCAGAACTTGCCGTGCACGCTCCTCGATAAAGTCGAACACTTCTTCCGGGACGCTGTACTGGAACTGCTTGCGGCGATTGCGTGAGACGATGCCGTTGTTGCTCAGGCACATCATCACCAGTTGCGCCAGGTCGCTGCCACGGACATCGAAGCGTGCGTTGACTACCTTGAACACCTGGTCGTAGGCGTGGAGAAACTCGGTTTCTTCGTGCAATTCGACTTCCAGCGCCTGTCTGGCCATCTCCAGGGTGAAGGCCACGCACGCGGTAGCGTCCCAGTAGCGATAGATCCCCTCATTCCCAGTGAATTCGAAGCTCAGGTCGTTCGCATCGAGCCACAGTACCCGCCAGAACTCGCGAGCTGGGCGCGAGAAGCTTTGTAGGGCTTCGAGATAGCGCTGTTCCTCGCGCTTCATCGCCACGGAGACGGGCAGCAGCAGACCGTGGCTCATAGCACCGCTTCGGCATAGCGCTTGATGAATCAGGAAGCGGGACAGGCGGCCGTTGCCATCCATGAACGGATGCAGGAAGACGAAACCGAACGAGATGATGCCGGAGGCGACCAGCGGGTCGATCTGCAAGGGCGCTTCGTTGGCGAACAGCATCAGTTCGTCCATCAGATCTCGGCATAGCTCGGGAGGTGGCGGAACATAGGTCACGCCCGCAGCGCCGCGCAGGCCGTTGTTCAGGTGATTCTGTTCGTGGCGGAAGGCGACCGCCCGATCGAAAGGATTGCTGATCGTGCTGTTCTGCAGAGCGACGAGGTAGTCCTCGGTCAGTGGCTGGCGCTCATGGGCCTGCCGCAGTAACTGGACGAAGCGCTCGGCCTTGTCCGCGCTGGGGGCTTCACGTTCGATGGCGAAGGAGTCGTGGGTTTCGTGTAGGTAGGCCCAGCTCAGGGCCCTGTCCATCATTCCCGCGGGCAGCGAGCCGATGAACTCACGTGACTTGCCGAGAATGTCCAGTGCCAGCAGCGCCTCGATCTCAGGTGTCCGCTCGACCGTAGCGCAGTAATGGAGTGTGCCCAGGCCGTTGAAATCCACCCGCCAGCGGGTATCGCGCCGCGCAGGGCCAGTGATGTAGCGGTCCGGGTCGAACAGCAGGGTTGCTGCGCCTTTTGGACTCACATCATGGGGCAGCCGGGTTCCGCTGAAGGCCTCCCAGAGGAAGCAGGCCTTGCGGATATAGGCGCCGCTCGGAGCCTTGCGAAGCTCTGCCAGCATGGTGGCGGCAGGGATCTGAGGCAATGCCTGGGCCAGCACGCCCAGGTTGACCCCCTCATGTTTCAGGGCGAACAGGACATGAGCACAACAGTCGCCTGGTGGTGGGGCGAGACGCTGAGGTACGGCGAGTTCGCGGCCCAACGGCTCAATCCGCGTGACAGGCCTGATCACTGCAGGACGCTGAATCGGGAAGACTTTCAGCTTCAGGGTTTCGACGAGAAAGGCATAGCCGACAAGTGGGCTCTCCATTCTGTGCTCCTGGCTAAAGTTTTTTGAACCGGGCAAACATTATTTGAAAAATACGGATATGGATAGACAAAATTTTACCGTCATCATGCTCAATCTGCTGCTTCTGGAGGTTGGTGCAGAACAGCGTGCAGGTCATCCTTGGGCTCCTGCCTCCCATGAGCGTAGGTAGTCGATCAGTTGTGCTGTCCGGCCCTCACTGACCATCTCTTCGGCTGTTTTATCGTTGAACGTCGACAAGTGCACGCTCCTGAGCCAGTAGATGGCTTTGCCAATGTCAGTTCCTGTGTCCGCGACAGCGCTGAGCACGCGGAGGGTGCTCCGGATGTAGTCCTGGATCCTCTCGGACTCGGGGGCCGTTCTGACGGCGTCAGGGGGCACATGGGCGAGGCGGGAAAATGTTTGTTCATCCATGGCAAACACTTCCATGTAAAGCTCTGGAGAAAAGCTCACACGGTTCTCAGCGCGTATGCGCTCCATCAGAGCGTGGAAGTCCGTCGGTGAGGTTTCAATGGCGGAATTGATAGGCATTTGCCTCCCCTTATTGCTTAACTGCCGATCGGCTTTCAGGTTGAATTTAGCATGCGACATTTTTGTTTTAAAATAATTGAAACTTCAATTCTGAATGTCGGAGTTTAAGTTTGTGTGTTTTCTGTATGTGTTTTGAGTTGAATTTTTTGTTTTGAGAGTTAATCTTGCATGCAGAAAGTATGGGCTTTTTGTTTTTGTTTTTTGCTGTTAGGCATTCAGGAGAGCGCATGGTGACATTCAATGCAGTGAAAGGACCGATATGGCGTCCCTACGCGCTCTGGCTGACGATTGAGTTACTCCTGTGGTCCATAGTGGGACTGCTAGAGCTGCCAGAGCCGGCGATATGCTGGGGACTTTTCTCTATCGTACCCACTCTGGCTCTCGCTCGGGCGTTGAAGCGGCTTGGTGAAACGCGGAGGGCCGAGCTGATGCTGCTGGTGCTGATGGGATATCTGGGCGGAGCTATCGGCGCAGCCTGGGCTGCCACATTCGTGGCCCATTGAAATTCGAGGATCGGTGAGTTTCGCATGCTAAATCCGACATGGCTGCCGGATTGGGGCACTGTCTTCCCACTATTAGGTAAAAGGACCGAGTAGTGGAGTCTTACGCATGCTGGAACTTGCACTTGCCGATATACATGGTGTTCATCCCGATTTTGCCCGCGTGGAGCGGGAACTTGACCTTGCGCCGATAGAGCTTTCGGATCGGGCGCTGGTGCCTTCATCGCTGATTCACCTGATTAATAGAGTCTACCCGCTGGTGGTGAGTGACCCGGATCGATTTTGCATTGGTCAAACGGCTCTTTATCGCTGGTTGACTGCGTATGCCAGTCCAGAAACACGGGTGTCATGTCTGATATGGCCAGAGAGTCTCACGAAGACCTCCCTCCATCAATTGGTACTCGCGGAGCGTTTGGTGGCTCCCGCACTCGCACGTATTACTGCGCAGCAGGTGCGTGATCTCTATACCTATATCACGCCTGCGAATCCCGTATGGCCTCATGGATATCGTAGTCATGCGCATTTGGCCCACCTCGTCGGGGTGAAGCCGATCAAGGGCACAATCACCAGGGCGGTAGGTAACCAGTGAGCAGGAGGAACGAGCTTCTTCGCCTGGCCTCGGGACAGGGCCAGTCTCCCCAGGTTATCAGCTCCATCCTCGATACCGTGGATGCCCATCCCGATCTGATTGATCTGCCGCGGATGATTACAGGGCTGCTACGAGTGCTACGTACCGTCGATATCGGCACGCCCATCCGGCTCCAAGATTGCGACCCACTCGTCTGGCGGGAAGCCTGCGAGTGGCTGATTTCATTGAGGAAACAGTCCGAAATCTTCCGGGATTTGGGCGAGCTGTTCTGGCTAGGAGAGCCCGCTCCCTCCAGAAATCCTGTACTGAACAGGGGAGTCAAGAAGCACGGGTTTCCATATGCCGCGCTTTGGTATCTGCCTCGTGATGTCGAGGGGGCGCGCGACTATGAACGGCTGCTTGCTCAACTGTTGGTCGCGTTTCAGCAACAGCGCTCGGACAATCTATACCAGCAGCGCTACGCCGTATTTCTGGGGCTGCGTCGATTGTGCGAGTTGCGTCATTGCTCGATCCCTCCCGAGCTGAATATCTGGGGGACGGCGGAACATTTCCTGACGAGCTGTCAGCTTTTTTCGCCCAGTGAGTCCAGGTCAGTGGACGCTGAGCTTTTTGCCCCTATCAGCCGATTCGTTCGCTATAGCCATGGCGAAGAACCACCGACCAGATCGGGGGGCGGCAGTGGCCGAGGCCGGCGAAAAAAAACGGACCAACAGGAGCTGAGCCATTTTATCAGCGAGGATCCGAGAGGCTTCGTGCTGGGCGATCCGGAGGACCCTGACCAGTTGCCAGGGCATTACAACATCCTCGCAGAATCAGCGGACTCCCATGAAGGAGAGTTGGCGCCAGACGAACTGAGCCCGCCGTTTGAGATATGGATTCTGGATGATGACGGCAGCGAGCGGCCATACGTTGCGGACAAGCTCAGCCAACAAGCCGTAGAGGCGCATATCGTGCGCAGTCGGCAATTGTTGCCGTTCTCGTATACCCAGTTCACCCTGGCGGAACTGCGGGATCTGCTGTTCGGTGCCAGCGACCTGTTCGCGTCATGCCAGCAAGAGTTGTCCCTGGCCAAGGATCCTTCGGGGCTCCAGCTCCGGATGGAGGCCATCTTGTTATTGCACATCAGCCTGTGGTTGGGGCAGGCGACCACCCAGGTCGTACAACTGACCGTCGTGGAGCATGAAGATGACTGCGTAGATGGCCTGGTGCTGGTTAAAGGGGCGCCTGCGCGGTTCAGTTTGATCGTCTGTAGTCCCGACTTGGTTGGTGACGATCGCTGGCAGCCTGCCATTGGAATTCGTCCGGCGCTGTTGCGCATTCTCCTGCCCGATCTGGCCGGAAGTGCTGCTTTGGTCGATGTACTGCTCAGGAGTTTCTCACGCCCTTCCAATCGGATCTTCACGCATCAGGCAGCGGAACTTGAAACCGAGGCTAGTGTTATGACACAGCTAAATCTGCGTCATGCATAATGTCGGCATGGAACATTACAGAATCATCCTCAGTCCTCAAGAAAGAGCGCGGTTGCAAGAGCTGACAAGCAAAGGCAGGACCGCGGCAAGCCAAGTCATCAACGCCCTGATCCTGCTGGCCTGCGACCGCTCGCAAGACCAGGGGCCGCGCAAGACCAGTGCACAGATCGCCCAGATGCTGGGCGTGAGCCAACGCAAGATCGACAACCTCAAGCGGCGTTGCGTGCAGGAAGGTCTGGAGTCGGTGCTGGTGAGAAAGAAACCCCGGCGCGAATACGCCCGCAAGATCGACGGCGAACTCGAGGCACGCCTGATCGCCCTGAGCTGCGGACCTGCTCCCGAAGGTCATGCGCGCTGGACGCTCAAACTGCTGGCCGAGCGTGCGGTGGAGTTGGAATATGTAGACTCGCTGTCGTCGGAGACGGTGCGACGTGCCCTAAAAAAAACGAACTCAAGCCGTGGCGCAAGGTTGGCTGGGTGATCCCGCCGAAGGCCAGCGGGGAATTCGTGGCGGCCATGGAGCAGGTGCTGGATGTCTACAGTCGACCCTATGACGAAGGCCATCCGGTGGTCTGCATGGACGAAACGCCGCGGCAACTGATCCGCCAGGTGCGCGAGCCCCTCGAGGCGGTACCGGGGCATCCCGGGCGCGATACGAGTACGAGCGCGCTGGCACCTGCAACGTCTTCGTAGCCTGTGAGCCGCTGGCCGGGCGGCGCATCGCCAAGGTCACCGAGTACAAGAAAAGGCAGGACTGGGCGCTGTTCCTGCAGGACATCGCCCAAGCCTGGTCCGGGGCCGAGCGCATCACGCTGGTGATGGACAACCTCAACACCCACAGTGCCGCCTCGTTGTACGAGACCTTTATGCCCGAGCAGGCCAAGGCCCTGAGAGATCGCTTCGAGTTCGTCTACACCCCCAAGCATGGCAGTTGGCTGAACATGGCCGAAATCGAGATCAACGTACTCGCCGGCCAGTGCCTGGACAGGCGCATCGACTCCCTCGAGCGGATGCGCAAGGAGGTCGCCGCATGGCAGCAATGCCGCAACCAGCTCGATGCCAAGATCAACTGGCAGTTCACCACCCAGGATGCGAGGGTCAAGCTACGCAGCCTATATCCGCAGATTGAAGTGTGTTGAGATACTAGGGTAGTTCTGGGGCTATTGGGCCGGGGCGATCCTCGCTTCACCCTGACCAAGGTCCGCAATTACCTGTTCCACCAGCTCGTATCGGACACCCACGACGTGGCTGCTGTGTCCATGCTGTCCGGGGTCTGCGTGCCATCTGCTCAAACTCCTCGCTACTACCTGCAATTCGACGCCAATCATTTGCGTCGTATCTATGCGGAATCACTGGGGCGTGTACTACGGCAGGTCTATGCCTGTGCCGGGTTGGCATACGAACCGGTAGAGGCTGGGATTGTTCAGCACGGAGCGGTGGGGGCGAGCCACTGCCTGCTGCCTGACACTGTCGTGATGAATGTGAAAGCCCTGGCCGGTGTCCTGCGCAGGAAGCCAGCGGGTCGCCTCAGCGACATGCTGACCTGGCACAACCACTACACCCTGTGGGTTGTACAGATGTTCATGCTGTCGACTGGCTGCCGGGCGATCCGCAACCCTTTGCAATATACCGATGAGTTCGACCTGATACTGGGCATGGGCGCCATGTCTGACAAGGACTCTGATGATCGGCACATGAGCCGGCTGATCTGCATGCCGTCCATGCTGCAGCGCCAGTTAGATCAATACTTCCAGCACTGTCTGGCTCTTACACGGCACCTGATCGGCTATCTGCCACATGACGAAGAGGGTAGGTGGTCTCGCGGCTTTTTCCTGTCCTCTAGTGAAAGCGGTATTCGCCGCTTGGAGATCCGGCCTGCCACCATTCGGCAACATATGGAGCAGGTCTCTGGCTATATCCCGCACCGCATCAACGCCTATCGCAAATTCATCCGAACGGAGCTGGCGGAACGTGGCTGCCCCGCTGAGGTTTTAGCTGCGTATATGGGGCACTGGCTGCGAGGGGAGGAGCCGCAGGACGCATATTCATCGTTCTGTCCGTTGACTTACACAGAGGTAGTCGGTGAGTGGATTACTCGACTGCTGAAAGATCTGGGCTGGTGCGCACTTGGTAGTCCATGGGTGGTGGAGTGAACGTGCCCCGTTTGGACAATCAACAGGTCGAGTATCTATGGGCTGCTGGCGATCATGAGCCGGATTGGAGGCCAGAGCTGCGGGAGCACCTGAAAACGATAGCTGAGGCGTCTGGAGTGCCCCTGGGGCAGTGGTTATTGGGAAAGTGTTCCATGCGCGAGGTGTCGGCCGAGCACGTGCGTGACCTGGAGGCGCAGCTTGGTACGAATCACGCGCTACGGAATATGCTGCGCACCATCACCCAACGACTCAGGCGGCAGATTCCAGGTTTTCCATTGGCCCGTATCGCCATTGCCGTCGAACGCCCAGCGAACCCGATCAACCCCGACATCTACACGGCTGAACGACTACGCAGAAGTCGCCAACTGCTCAATGTACTGCAGCAGGGATTGAGGTTGGATCTCGATTCGTTCCGCCCAGAGGAGCGCATCGGTCTGCTATTGATGAGCGCGGCTTATGGCGGCGGCCTGATGGACATTGCTCAACTGAATGCGCTGGTCGAGGTGTCCCTGGAGCGAATCGAGTGGATCGCAGGCATTCCGGAGCTGAGATTGCCGCTCTCCATCCGCGGCAAGGTGCAGGCGGAACACCGGCAATGGTTCCCGGACCCGGCCACGCTGGCTCTGTTGACCCGCTGTTCGGACGATATGCGAGCAATGGGCGCTCGATTGAGGCGCAGAGAAACTGTTCTCAGGTGTATTCGAGCGTTTCTCGGAAGGAGCGGTGTACCGAGTCGGGATTTGCCGACCAGCCTGACGGAGCTGCTGGATTTGCTGCGGATGCAGATGCAATTGCGCCTGCCTCAGATTCTGGTGAATTTCGCATGTCGACATGGGTTCGTATCGCAGTCGCTGAGACCATCGTCCTGGGGGGAAATGTTCGGCTATCCAGGCTTGGAAGATCCGGTTGGCACCTATGGAGATAGTGTCAGATCGGACGAGTACGGAGAGGAAAAAACCGATACTCCCGATTGGGTGCTGGATCTGTGTCGGCAGATCCGGGCAGGTGACCCTGTTGATCCATCCCCAGCGACTGAGGATTCTGAATCACTTGAGGTGCTTATCAGAGAGTGGGCTGCCTATCTGGTAGGTGGATCGTCCGCATATGGTCACGACATCGGGCGCAGTAGCATCACTCGGTACGCCCGACTGCTTGGGGAGGCGTTGGCGTCGCAATTGGATGGCCAGAGTGTTTTCCAGATGGAGCCCGATGCACTGGAGATTGTCTATGAGACGGTCCTCGATGCCCAGATAACCGATAGCAAGCGGCGCACCTTGGCCAAGGCGATTCATGAGTTCCACGCATTTCTGGGGCGTCGCTATCACTATCCACCGATCAGCCCGTACTCGGTATTGGGCATCGGCAGGGATGTGGCTAGCGTTGATGCCCGGATCCTCTCCGAGGACCAATATCAGGCCGTTTTGCGCGCCTTGGACACCAGCGGGCTGGAATTACGGACCCCGCGTCTGGTCACGGCTGCCAAGCTGTTTCTGATCCTGGGATTCAGGTTGGGCTTGCGGCGCAATGAGGCCCTGAAGCTGCGGCTCAGTGATCTACATTTGCCCGAGTTATCGAGTGACGCCCGCGAACGTATTCGCGGGCGTCATCCGGAGATGCGGATCCTCTCCAACCAGGAGCTGGCAGGGTTGGAGCTGCCGGTCGACCTGCTTGTACGGCCACATGCACAGCGCGGCCTGAAAACCCAGAACTCGGTTCGGCGGTTACCGCTCCGCCTATTGTTGGAGCCCGAAGAACTGGAACTGTTGATGGTCTGGTACCAGCAACGGCAAGCAGAAGAGACACGGGCGCCTTCATCGGAGTTTCTATTCTGCATCCCGGAGCTGAGAACCCAGTGGGTCAGCGAAAGCACGCTGTTGCCGGCATTGCATGCCTGCATGCGTGCAGTCACAGGTTCCGAGGTCATTCACTATCACCACCTGAGGCATTCCTGCGCCACTTGGCAGATGCTCAAACTGATGGGAACCATTACCGACTCAGCGCCGGAGTTGATATTCCGTGATCTGCCCCTGACCACTCGATGGCTCAGCGACAATGCCAGGCAGCGTGAAGCGCTGATATCTGCCAACGGTGGACCCACACGGCGTATCGTCCATATCGTCAGTGCCTTGCTCGGTCACGGTAGCCCCAAAACTTCGCTGCTGCACTACATCCACAGCCTACCTCTGGTAATGGCTCAGGCCTGGCAGTGGAACCCCAGAGTCTGGCTTTTCAGTGCCCATAACGTCGCCTCTATCGCCAAGGTCAGCCTGCCCACGACGGAGGCCAGTTCCGTTGGTGGTCCGGAGCATCTGTTGCGGGTCATCGGCCGGATCAGGTCGCTCAAGGCCAAAAGACGGCCTCGACGGACTGCGGTTTGTTTCGCCGTTCAGCAGGTCGAAAACAACTGGGCGATCGAGCGGATTCGCCGGATCGAGTCGATGCTGGCATACGCATCTTATGTCGAGAGTAGCGGTCGGCAGATCAATCTGGAGTGGCTGGAGTTCGCGACAGAAGAGCGGAGCATGATGCTGGATCGAGCTCAGTATATCCGCAGCTTGACGCAGAGATCCCAGCCGGAGGCTGGGGGCAAGCACCGGCTGCGAGCCTCTATGCAGGCTGAGACGTCATCGCTCATACCAATGCCTCCTCGACATGGTGGAAGAGATGCCGTAGCAGGGTATGCAGAACGTCTCTACGAGTTACTGGATGGAGCGGAGAGCGAGCGCGCCAATCGAGCGATAGACGATTTCGTCGAACGCTGTTGGGCAACGGAAACGACGCTGCGCTTTTACCGTGATTGCGACGAGGAGCATACACGGGACTACCTGTGGCTGCTCACAGCCATCGGCGTTCCCGCCCAATCCATCGAGTTGATTATCTACGACACACGAAAGCCCAGAGCCGCCAAGTCATATTGGCGTCAGCAGCTCGGGAATATTCGTCGGCCGATTAGCCAGCATGCGCCCGAAAATCCGGATGCCGAAAATACCCATCTTGGAATTCGGGCCACGCTGGCGCTAGAGGAGGGGCGGCAGCAGAACCGACATTCGGGGGCAGCGCTGCGCTACCTATTCCTGATGGCCTCCATCGACTGGCATTTCCGGACATGAATGGGGCCGGAGGGCTGTTCAGCCCTCCGGATCATTCTGGATTTCCAAGAGATCCTCTACCTGGCAGTTCAGGTACCGGCAGATGGTCTCCAGGTCCTTCAACTCGACCCTCTGCGCGGTCTCGTGATAGAGCCGCGTCAGGGTTCCCCGGTTGATTCCTGTCTCCCGCACTACGTCACTGATCTTCAGCTTCCGCTCCCCCAATAGGCGGGACAAATGGCACTTAACCATCCTTCTCTCCTGGAAAAATGATCTCCTGGGGATCATTTTGATCTTGCATTGTTCAAAAAAGACGTTATTTTGATCTACAGGAGATCATTATGTGGCTTCAGAAGCCCATAAGGCTCCTCTGCCGCTCAATCTAGCAGAGAGGACATTGCAATGTCTCAAACCTATCTAACAACCGAAGAGCTTGCCACGCGCATGAAGTACGACGTGCGCACTATCCGTAATCGACTGAAGGATTCGGTGCTGCTCGAAGGCATCCATTACTTCCGCCCCTTCGGCGGTCGTAAGATCCTGTTCATCTGGGAAGCTATCGAAGAGGACATGCAGAAGTACTCCCGTACCTCCGGCCTGGTGCCGATGGCTGGTGGAGGCATCTGTCATGGGTAAGATTCGCGCCCGCTCGGACAATCAGAAGTTGTTCTTCGACTTCACCTATCTGGACAAACGCTGTCGTGAGCAGACGATGCTGCCCGACACGCCGGCCAACCGTAGGAAGCTGGAGAAAATCCTCGAGCGCATCGAGGCCGAAATCACTCTTGGGGTCTTTGATTACGCAACTTACTTCCCGCAGAGCAGCAAGGTGGCGGAGTTCAATCGGCTGCAGGCTGGCTGTGCCCAGTTGAGGACACCGCTGTTCAAGGACTTCGCCGAGCGCTGGTTCGACGAAAAGCGGGTGGAGTGGCGCGACACGCACACAAAGACGGTACGCCTCACACTCGACAAACACCTGCTACCTGAATTCGGCAAGAAAGAAGTCAGCGCCATCACCAAGGCAGAAATCCTGTCCTTCCGCTCGGCACTCGGCAAAGTTCCCGGGCTGAAGGGACAGGCTCTGTCAGCGACGCGAATCAACCACATCATGACGCCATTGCGCATGATCCTTAGTGAGGCAGCTGACCGGTTCGAGTTTACTTCACCGTACCTCAACATCAAATCGCTGAAGGTCCCCAAGACCGATGTGGAGCCCTTCACTCTGGAAGAGGTGCTGCAGATCCTTGGGGCAGTACGTGAAGACTTCCGCAATTACTACACGGTGCGCTTCTTTACCGGCATGCGCACTGCAGAAATCGATGGCCTGCAGTGGAAATACGTCGATTGTCAACGCCGACTGAAAACTGACCCACCTTGGCCCTTATTTGCCGAAGTAATAATGACCCACCTGGATCACTCGGGGTTACGGTTCTGGCGGATGACGCCCGCCTTGCGTTTGTCCTTGAGTCGGTAGCTTTCTCCGGTCAGGGTGAGGATATGGGCATGGTGCAGCAGCCGATCCAGCATGGCCGCCGTCAGCGTGGCGTCGCCGCTGAAGGCCTCGGCCCACTGGCTGAACGGCAGGTTCGAGGTCAGGATCATCGAACCCTTCTCGTAGCGTTTGGCGACGACCTGGAAGAACAGGTTGGCCTCCTCGCGACCGAACGGCAGGTAGCCGATCTCATCGATCACTAGCAGTCGGGGGGCCAGGATGGCGCGGTTGAGGTAGGTCTTCAGCCGGCCCTGCCGCTGGGCCGCGCCCAGTTGCAGCATCAGGTCGGCCGCCGTGATGAAGCGGGTCTTGAGGCCGCTCTGTGCTGCCCGGTAGCCGAGGGCGATGGCCAGGTGCGTCTTGCCGACGCCCGAGGGGCCGATCAGCACGATGTTTTCGGTGCGCTCGACGAAGGCCAAGCCCGCCAGCTCATGCAGCAGGGCCTTGGGCACACCGGGGCTGAAGCTGAAGTCGTACTCCTCAAGCGTCTTGATCGCCGGGAAGCAGGCCATCCGCGTCAGCAACTCGCGGCTGCGCTGCTGGCGAAAGCCGTGCTCGTGCCGCAGCAGTTGCTCCAGGAAGTCGCCGAAGCTCAGGTCGTCCTTGACCGCCTGCTGGGCCAACAGTGGGTAGTGATCAACGATGCGCTCGAGCTTGAGCGCCTGGCACAGTTCGGCGATGCGCGCGTGTTGCAGGTTCATGCGCAGGCCTCCCGGATCGACTCGTAGACCGACAGCGGGTGCTGCAACGACTCATGCGGTACGGGCCCTGGCCGCTCCCCCAGCAACGGCCCCCAGGCCCGCCGCAGAGCCTGCGGCAGGGGTGTCAGTTGGCCTTGCTCGTGACGCCAGCGATCGATCGGGCGTTCACCGAGCGTGGCATGCACGCGCACGTTGGCGACCTCGGCCAGCCAGTCGCCGACCAGCCGATTGGCTGTGCCGCAATCCACCAGCAGACCGGCGGCCTTCACCCGGCTGTGCAACGGGTTGTAGAAGCTCTCGCGCAGGTAGCGGTTAAAGCGCTCGACCTTGCCCTTGGTACGCGCCCGGTAGGGGCGGCACAGGCGGATGTGGAAGCCCAGATCGTCAGCCAGTTGAAGCAGCCCGGGGTGGAAGCGGTGGCTGCCGTCGCCATAGGCATCGCGTTCCAGCACGACGGTCTTCATGTTGTCGAACAGCACGTGCTGCGGGACACCGCCGAAGTAGTCGAAGGCCAGCAGCAACGCGTCATGCACCGAGTCGAACGACTCGTCCGGCACGAAATGGACGTAAGTCATCCGGCTGTAGCCCAGGGTGGCGACGAAGGCCGACAACGGTGATTTGGCGCGGCGGAAAACCACGAAGTCAGCCTGCATCTGCTGGCCGGGCTCGGTCTCGAAGCGCACCGCCGGGCCATCGTCCGGCCTGCTCAGCTTGAGTCTGGCCAGCCAGGCGCGCAACTGGGAAGCGCCGCCCTGGTAGCCTTGCTCGCGGATCTCGCGCAGCAGCACGGTGGCCGGCAGCCAGAGCGGATGCGCCTGCTTCACCCGCTCGCGCAGATAGTCATGGAAGGGGTCGAGCTTGGTGGGCCTGGGGTCTCGCGGCGAGTAGCGCGGGACGGTGGGCTCCTTGAGGTAGCGCCGGACGGTGTTGCGGGACACGCCCAGCATCTTGGCGATCTGCCGAATGCTGTGCCCTTGACGGGCTAATACTCTGATCTCCACTGCTTGCTCCTGGGTCAACATGGGCGGCCTCGAAAAGGCCGCGACGTTAGCCCAGGTGGGTCAATTTTACTTCGCTGGGGTGGGTCAGTTTTACATCGGCGCTAACAATTTCCAACGCCGGCAGATTCTGATCCGCGAAAGCTGGGTCGGCGGCAAGCTCGATTACACGAAGAATGACGGCTCACAGCGCGAGATCGACATGTCGGGGCCGGTTTACCAGGCCCTGCTCGATCAGCAGCAGAAGACCGGTGTCGGGCAGTTTGTCTTCTGCAGTCGGGAGGAGACGCCATTTGCGTACCGCAATATCAACAACCGGGTCTGGTATCCGTTGCTTCGCCACCTGGGGCTGCGCCGACGGCGCCCCTATCAGACCCGCCATACCGCGGCGACCCTGTGGCTAGCCGCGGGTGAAAACCCGGAATGGATCGCCAGGCAGATGGGACATACGACTACAGAGATGCTGTTCCGAGTCTACTCGCGTTATGTCCCCAACCTGACACGGCGCGACGGCAGTGCCTTCGACAACCTTATTCAAGCCAATCTCAAGGCCTGAGGAGTGGCGCCATGAAATTGATCAAGCGCAGCAACGTCACCTTTCTGCACCCATCGATGGAGGCTCGCGAGCACCAGTACCTGAAGCACTTGGCCTCGGCCATGAGCCACTATCTGGAACACCCTCGTGGAACCGAGTTGGTCTGCATCCTCGGCTCCGGCTTCGAGAAGGACAACCGTCAGGCGCTCGACACCTGGGTTGCCTACCACCACGACGAGGTCTTCGAAAAGCGCTTGGAGGGCCGCAGTCCGCTGGATTTCCTGATCGAAAAACTAGAAGACCTGATCAACAACTGAACCGACGAAGGGGCCGAAAGGCCCCTTCTACTTACGGGCCTCAAACCGATAGAGGAGATGTGCCCGCTCATGGCCAGTGCTCAATCGCCGGGTGTGAAGCAGCATCCCGTTCGCTCGCGTGGCACGGCTTGGGCACAGAATTGGCACAGCCCAAAAAGCGGCCGAAAAATGGCGCTGAGGGCAGTAGTCACTGCAGTTCGCTGGCTGATGCCGGGCGGGAGCTTGGGAGAGGGCCGATCCATGAACAGAATCGGTCGAGACTTTAAGTGAAAGTCTTTTAAGTCAGGGAGATATGGCGCACCAGGCGGGATTCGAACCCACGACCCCCGCCTTCGGAGGGCGGTACTCTATCCAGCTGAGCTACTGGTGCGTATTTGTTGCGGCGGTCTATTTGACCACTAGCCTTCATCCTTCTCAAGCCGGTGATCACTGCCTTCGGAGGGCAGTACTCTATCCAGCTGAGCTACGAGCGCGTTGCGGGGTGTTCCGGGAGCGGGATTCGGTCGGGCGACCGGTGCCCCTGGAGCGAAGAGGCCATATTTAAGCATTAGCGCCGGGCTTGCACAACCATGGGCCGGCGAGTTCAGGTGCTTTCTTCGGCGTCGTGCGGCGGGCAGCAACGAAAACGGGGCCGCGAGGGCCCCGTTTCTTCGTGCGGCGCTTGTGGTCTATTGGCCGGGGATGTCCTTGCTCAGGTGCACCGGTTCCTTGCGGGCGCGGCGCATGCGGATGTTCAGCGCTTCCACCGCCAGCGAGAAGGCCATGGCGAAGTAGACGTAGCCCTTGGGCACGTGCACCCCGAAGCTCTCGGCGATCAGCACGGTGCCGACCACGATGAGGAACGACAGGGCCAGCAGCTTGAGGCTCGGGTGGCGGTCGATGAAGGTGCTGATGGTGCCGGAGGCGGCCATCATCACCAGCACGGCGACGACGATCGCGGCGATCATCACCGGTACGTGGGAGACCATGCCGACCGCGGTGATCACCGAGTCCAGGGAGAACACGATGTCGATGATGGCGATCTGAATGATGGTGCCGATGAACTGGCCGCCGCCCTTGGGCGCCTCGTTGGTCTCGTCCTCGCCTTCCAGGCCGTGGTAGATCTCGGTGCTGCTCTTCCACAGCAGGAACAGGCCGCCGAAGAACAGGATCAGGTCGCGGCCGGAGATGCCCTGGCCGAAGACGTGGAAGAGGTCGACGGTCAGGCCCATCACCCAGGAGATCGACAGCAGCAGGAGAATCCGCGTGACCATCGCCAGCGCCAGGCCGAACAGGCGGGTGCGCGGCTGCATGTCTTTCGGCATGCGACCGACGAGGATCGAGATCATGATGATGTTGTCGATGCCGAGCACGATTTCCAGCGCGGTCAGGGTGAAGAAGGCAACCCAGATCTCCGGGTTGGTCAGCCAGTCCATAAAGGGTCCTCTAAATCGTCGGTTGTGCGGCTGGCGGCAGGCGGGCCGCCAACCATGGGAGTCTGTACGCCGCTGTGTGAAATTTCCGTCAAGGCGTTCAGCCGGCCGCCACCGGAACGATGGCTGGACCGCCGGCCGCCGGAAAGACGCCGACCAGCAGCGCGGCGAGCATTATCGCCAGACAGAGCAGGGTAGCCAGCTTCAGGGCGAAACGCTGCAGGTCGCCGAACTCGATCTTCGCCAGGCCCACCAGCAGGTAGGTGGAGGGTACCAGCGGACTGAGCAGGTGCACCGGCTGGCCGACGATCGAGGCGCGCGCCATTTCCACCGGGCTGATGCCGTAGTGTCCGGCGGCTTCGGTGAGCACCGGCAGCACGCCGTAGTAGAAGGCGTCATTGGACATGAAGAATGTGAAGGGCATGCTCACCAGCGCGGTCACCACGGCGAGATAGGGCCCCATCGCGTCCGGGATCAGCGCCAGCAGGCTCTTCGACATGGAGTCGACCATCCCGGTGCCGGAGAGGATGCCGGTGAAGATGCCGGCGGCGAAGATCAGGCCGACCACCGCCAGCACGTTGCCGGCGTGGGCGGCGATGCGCTCCTTCTGTGCCTTGAGGCAGGGATAGTTGATGATCATGGCGAGGCTGAAGGCGATCATGAACAGCACCGGCAACGGCAGCACGCCGGTGATCAGCGTACCCATCAGGCCCAGGGTCAGCATGGCGTTGATCATCAACAGCTTCGGCCGGCGCGCCTCGGGATACTGGGAGACGGTGACCTCGGAGTGATCCTCGCTGCCGTCGGAGAGGTGCAACACGCCGAGGCGCTCGCGTTCGCGCTTGCCGTACAGGTAGGCCATGCCCAGCAGGACGGCCACGCCGATCGCCATGGCCGGGATCATCGGTACGAACACGTCCGACGGGTCGACCTGCAGGGCGCTGGCGGCGCGGGCGGTGGGGCCGCCCCAGGGGGTCATGTTCATGATCCCGCCGGCAAGGATGATCAGGCCGGCCATGATCCGCGGGTTCATGCCGATGCGGCTGTACAGCGGCAGCATGGCGGCGACGCAGATCATGTAGGTGGTGGCGCCGTCGCCGTCGAGAGAAACGATCAGCGCTAGGGCGGCGGTGCCGACGGAGACCCGCAAGGGGTCGCCCTTGACCATGCGCAGGATGAAGCGCACCGGCGGGTCGAACAGCCCCGAATCGATCATCAGGGCGAAGTAGAGGATGGCGAACATCAGCATCACCCCGGTCGGGGCGAGCTTGGTGATGCCCTGCAGCATCATCGGTCCGATGTCGCCGGCGAAACCGCCGAACAGGGCGAACAGCACGGGAATGATGATGAGGGCGATCAGCGCCGAGAGGCGCTGGGTCATGATCAGGTACATGAAGGTCAAGACCATGGCGAAGCCGAGGAAAGTCAGCATGACGAGTACTCCGGAAGGCAGGGACGGGGGCGGATCAGCGCGGGGAGGTCGATGGGCTGGACGACGGCTGGGCGTGGTCGGACGAAGGCGCGAAGGGGGGCATGGCAATCTCCACTCATTGTTTTTGTCGGGCGACCGGTCGGACGCCGGCTCTGGAGCGGGATGCTACGCAGCCAAGCTTTCAGCGGGCTTTCGCGGGAGAAATGCACTGATCGTGGAGTCGGATTCGGGCTTCATGAGGAAAAAATGCGGCTGCTCTCCGCGCTTGGCGGCACAGGGCGTTAGCCACGGAGGACCGCGGGCGGAGCGGTGAGCGGCCCGCCATGCCGGTCGGATCCAGGCGGGGCCATTTCCAGGCACGATAGGCGGAAATTCGCCATTTCAATGCGCCATTTCGGCGGAAATTCGCCGTCTTTCGCGTCTCTACAGGTGCCGCATCCTCTGGGATATTCCGCTGCCGGAGCGCCACGACAGCCCGGCGAAGCGCTCTGCGTCCAGTCATTGCGGCCAGCCTCCGGTCCGCACAGGGCGGCCGCTGCCGGCGGTCCGGCATGCCGGTTGCTGTAGGTCCGTTCAGTGAGCCCGCCGGTGGCCATTGGCCGCCGGCCAGTCCACCCGTGGCAAGCGCCCCGTCGAAGCCGCCGTCAGGCGGCTCGATCATCGCAATGAACGACAAAACAATAAGGAAGCGTTCATGTCCGGCCCGATCGTCCCGATTCCCCTCCCACGTTGTTCCGTGCATCGCGCTTGCCGCTGCCGTTCCGGCAGCCCCGGCGTGGCGTCATTTCCCTTCCCGGCCCCGGCGCTCCGCCCGCAGCGGGCCGGAGGCTAGCGGCCGTCGCGTCGGCAGCCCCGGAGCAAGGCTCCTTGCCGGCTGGCCCGACGGGCCGGCCGGCAGCGACGGGGAAAACCCGCGTGCGGTAGCGGTTTCCCCATGACAACAAGAAACACCGCGCATCATCCATCCAGGAGACGAAAACAACATGCACAAGACGCTACTCGCCCAGGGCGCGGCCTTGTCCGCGCTGGGTGCGGCACTGGCCGTTCCTTCCGTTGCCCAGGCGGAGTTCATCAAAGACAGCAAGGCCACGCTGAGCCTCAAGAACTTCTACATCAACCAGGACGTCCGCAACCAGGACGCGCCGCGCTCCGAGGAGTGGGGCCAGGCGTTCTTCCTCGACTACAAGTCCGGCTTCACCGAGGGTCCGGTCGGCTTCGGCCTCGACGTGCTGGCCATGCACGCCATCCGCCTCGACGGCGGCGGCCGCTCCGGCAAGGCGGACATCGAACGCACCCCGGGCGGCATGTTCCCGCTGGAAAGCAACGGCAAGGGCAAGACCGACTTCGGCCGCGTTGGCGTGACCGGCAAACTGCGCTTCTCCAAGACCGAGGCGCGCCTCGGCACCCTGCTGCCGAAGATGCCGGTGCTGGTCTACAACGACGGCCGCCTGCTGCCGCAACTGTTCCATGGCGCGCAGATCACTTCCAACGAGATCGACAACCTGAGCCTGACCGCCGGCAAGATCGAACACTCGACCGAGCGTAACTCCGGCGACAGCCACGGCCTGTCCATCGGCGGCGCCAACAGCGGCAGCAGGGCGCAGTTCAGCAACGAGTTCTACTTCGCCGGCGCCGACTACAAGGCCACCAAGGACCTCCTGCTGCAGTACTACTACGGCAACCTGCGCGACTTCTACAAACAGCACTTCTTCGGCCTGGTGCACGACTGGAAGCTGCCGGTGGGTTCGCTGAAGACCGACCTGCGCTACTTCTACAGCGACTCCGACGGCAAGAACGAGAGCGCCTCCGGGCGTGCCGAGGGCTATGTCAGCAGCGGCGCCGACGGCAGCAGCGGCGAGGTCGACAACAACCTGTGGAGTGCGATGTTCACCTACAGCCTGGCCGGTCACGCGCTGAGCCTCGGCTACCAGAAGGTCAGTGGCGACAGCGACTTCCCGCACATCAACCTGGGGAGCGGGCGCACCCTGCATCTGATCACCAACGGCCAGATCGGCAAGTTCGCCAGCGCCGGCGAGAACACCTGGGTGGCCGGCTACGCCTACGACTTCGCGGCGATCGGCGTGCCGGGGTTGAAGACCAAGCTGATCTACTTCAGCGGCGACGACATCGACGCCGCCGGCAGCGACAACAAGGAGTGGGAACGCAACTTCCGCATCGACTACGCGGTGCAGAGCGGCCCGCTCAAGGGCGTCGGCTTCGCCTGGCTCAATGCCGCGACCCGTGGCAACGATGGCCGCGACCTGGACGAGAATCGCCTGATGCTCACCTACAGTCTGCCGTTGTTCTGACGCTCGCCTGACTGGCGCCGCAGGGACGCGGCGCCAGCCTGCCGGCCGGATTTCCCAGCGCGAATGCGTACGGCTTGGTCGCCGGATCGTTTGACAGGACAGACTCGCTTGTTTACGTTTACGTAAAGGTAATAAGCAAGAGCCGAACATGTCCAAGACCTACAGTATTTCCGATCTGGCCCGCGAACTGGACGTCACCACCCGCGCCATCCGCTTCTACGAGGAACAGGGCATGCTCGCCCCGACGCGGCGCGGCCAGGAGCGCATCTACTCGGGACGCGACAAGGTCGCCCTCAAGCTGATCCTGCGCGGCAAGCGCCTCGGCCTGTCGCTGGCCGAGTGCAAGGAGCTGATCGACCTGTACGACCCGAGCGGCAACAACCTGCGCCAGCTCGAACATTTCCTGGCGAAGATCGCCGAGCGGCGCCGCCAACTGGAGCAGCAACTGCTGGACATCCGGCAGATGCAACTGGAGCTGGACATCGCCGAGGAGCGCTGCCGCAGCGCCATGGCCGTCGCGCGCGGCGAAACCAGGAATCCCGTCGAATAAACACAAGAGTGGAGATTGGACATGAGCAACCTGCCCGGACTGAATTTCTTTCTCGGCGAGGAGATCGACATGCTGCGCGATTCGGTGGCCGGCTTCGCCGCCAGGGAGATCGCCCCGCGCGCCGCCGAGGCCGACCGCAGCGACCGCTTCCCCATGGACCTGTGGCGCAAGTTCGGCGAGATGGGACTGCTCGGCCTGACCGTCGCCGAGGAATACGGCGGCGCCGGCATGGGCTACCTGGCGCACATGATCGCCATGGAGGAAATCTCCCGCGCCTCGGGCGGGATCGGCCTGTCCTACGGCGCGCATTCCAACCTCTGCGTCAACCAGATCCACCGCAACGGCACGCCGGCGCAGAAGGAGCGCTTCCTGCCCAAACTGATCTCCGGCGAACACGTCGGCGCCCTGGCGATGAGCGAGCCCAACGCCGGCTCCGACGTGGTGTCCATGCAGTTGCGCGCCGACAGGAAGGGCGACCGCTACGTGCTCAACGGCACCAAGATGTGGATCACCAACGGCCCGGACTGCGACGTGCTGGTGGTCTACGCCAAGACCGACCCGGCCGCCGGCGCGCGCGGCATCAGCGCCTTCGTCCTGGAGAAGGACACCCCCGGCTTCTCGGTGGCGCAGAAGCTCGACAAGCTCGGCATGCGCGGCTCGCACACCGGCGAACTGGTGTTCCGCGACGTGGAGATCCCTGCGGAGAACCTGCTCGGCCGGGAGGGCGAGGGCGTCCGGGTGCTGATGAGCGGCCTGGACTACGAGCGCGCCGTGCTCGCCGGCGGGCCGCTGGGGTTGATGCAGGCGGCGATGGACGTGGTGGTGCCTTATATCCATGAGCGCAGGCAGTTCGGCCAGGCCATCGGCGAGTTCCAGTTGATCCAGGCCAAGGTCGCCGACATGTACACCACGCTGCAGGCCTGTCGCGCCTACCTCTACGCGGTCGGCCGGCAGCTCGACGCGCTGGGCGCCGGGCACGTGCGCCAGGTGCGCAAGGACTGCGCCGGGGTGATCCTCTACTGCGCCGAGAAGGCCACCTGGCTGGCCGGCGAGGCGATCCAGATCCTCGGCGGCAACGGCTACATCAACGACTACCCGACCGGCCGGCTGTGGCGCGACGCCAAGCTCTACGAGATCGGCGCCGGCACCAGCGAGATCCGCCGCATGCTGATCGGCCGCGAGCTGTTCGACGAGACGCGCTGATCGATCCATCCGGTGGAAAACCGCTGCGCGGGTTTTCCACCCTACGCCTCACGGTCGCTCCGGTAGGGTGGAAAACGGCCGCAGGCCTTTTCCACCGAGACCAGCGCCAACGGCATCAGGGAGCTAGCCCCATGGCCATCCTGCACACCCAGATCAATACCCGTTCGCCGGAGTTCGTCGCCAACGACGCGGCCATGCGCGAACGGGTCGAGCAATTGCGCGCCCTGCTCGGGCGCATCCGCGAGGGCGGCGGCGCCCAGGCCCAGCAGCGCCACGCCGCGCGCGGCAAGCTGCTGCCGCGCCAGCGCATCGACCATCTGCTCGACCCCGGCTCGCCGTTTCTCGAAATCGGCCAACTGGCCGCCTTCGAGGTCTACGACGAGGAGGTGCCGGCCGCCGGGCTGATCGCCGGCATCGGTCGCGTCGAGGGTGTCGAGTGCATGGTCATCGCCAACGACGCCACGGTGAAGGGCGGCACTTACTACCCGCTGACGGTGAAGAAGCACCTGCGCGCCCAGGCCATCGCCCGCGAGAATCGCCTGCCGTGCATCTACCTGGTGGACTCCGGCGGCGCCAACCTGCCGCGCCAGGACGAGGTGTTCCCCGACCGCGAGCACTTCGGGCGGATCTTCTTCAACCAGGCGAACATGAGCGCCCAGGGCATCCCGCAGATCGCCGTGGTGATGGGCTCCTGCACCGCCGGCGGCGCCTACGTGCCGGCGATGTCCGACGAGACCATCATGGTGCGCGAGCAGGCGACCATCTTCCTCGCCGGCCCGCCGCTGGTGAAGGCCGCCACCGGCGAGGTGGTCAGCGCCGAGGAACTGGGCGGCGCCGACGTGCACTGCAGGACCTCGGGGGTGGCCGACCACTACGCCGAGAGCGACGAGCACGCCCTGGCGATCGCCCGGCGCTGCGTGGCCAACCTCAACTGGCGCAAGCTCGGCCGGCTGGAAGGCCGCGCCCCACGGGCACCGCGCTACCCGGCCGAGGAACTGTACGGGGCGATCCCGAGCGATCCCAGGCAGCCGTTCGAGGTGCGCGAGGCGATCGCCCGGCTGGTCGACGACAGCGAGTTCGACGAGTTCAAGGCGCTGTTCGGCCCGACCCTGGTCTGCGGCTTCGCCCACCTGCACGGCTACCCGCTGGCCATCCTCGGCAACAACGGCATCCTGTTCTCGGAGGCGGCGCAGAAGGGCGCGCACTTCATCGAGCTGGCCTGCCAGCGCGGCATCCCGCTGCTGTTTTTGCAGAACATCACCGGCTTCATGGTCGGCCAGAAGTACGAGGCCGGCGGCATCGCCAAGCACGGCGCCAAGCTGGTCACCGCGGTGGCCTGCGCCGGCGTGCCGAAGTTCACCGTGATCGTCGGCGGCAGCTTCGGCGCCGGCAACTACGGCATGTGCGGGCGCGCCTACGATCCGCGCTTTCTGTGGATGTGGCCGAACGCGCGGATCGGCGTGATGGGCGCCCAGCAGGCCGCCGGCGTGCTGGCGCAGGTCAAGCGCGAACAGGCCGAGCGCGCCGGCCAGCCCTTCTCCGCCGAGGAGGACGAGGCGATCCGCCGGCCCATCGTCGAGCGCTACGAGCGCCAGGCGCACGCCTTCTATTCCAGCGCCCGGTTGTGGGACGACGGCGTGATCGACCCGGCGCAGACCCGCGAGGTGCTGGCCCTGGCGCTGTCCGCCGCGCTCAACGCGCCGATCGAGCCGACCCGTTTCGGCGTGTTCCGCATGTAGGAGCGAATCCGTTCGCGACCCGCGCATCCGCTGCGGCGATCCAACGACCGGCAGGGCTGGTCGGTCGCGGACGAATCCGCTCCTACGACGAAGATGCCAGCCTCATGTGAGTGCAAACAGCCATGACCGACTTCACCACCGTACAACTCGACTTCGACCCGCGCGGCTTCGCCACCCTCTGGCTCGACCGCGCGGACAGGAACAACGCCTTCGATGCCGAAATGATCCGCGAACTGATCCTCGCCCTCGATATGGTGAAGGATCGCCGCGAACTGCGCTTTCTGCTCCTGCGCGGGCGCGGCCGGCACTTTTCCGCCGGCGCCGACCTGGTCTGGATGCGCGAGGCCGCCGGCCTCGACTACGACGCCAACCTGGCCGACGCCCAGACCCTGGCCGAACTGATGTACAACCTCTACCACCTCAAGCTGCCGAGCCTGGCCGTGGTGCAGGGCGCGGCCTTCGGCGGGGCGCTGGGGCTGATCGCCTGCTGCGACCTGGCGATCGGCGCCAGTAATGCGCAGTTCTGCCTGTCCGAGGTGCGCATCGGCCTCGCCCCGGCGGTGATCGGCCCCTTCGTCGTGCAGGCCATCGGCGAACGCGCCGCGCGCCGCTACGCGCTGAGCGGCGAGCGCTTCGACGGCGCGCGCGCGCGCGAGCTGGGCCTGCTCGCCGAATGCTACCCGGCCGCCGGACTGGAAGCGGCGCTGGAGCAGTGGATCGCCACCCTGCTGCACAACGGCCCGCAGGCGATGAGGGCGACCAAGGACCTGCTGCGCGAGGTCGGCAGCGGCGCGCTCAACCCGGCCCTGCGCCGCTACACCGAGAGCGCCATCGCCCGCCTGCGGGTCGGCCCGGAAGGCCAGGAGGGCCTGCGCGCCTTCCTGGAGAAACGCCAACCCGCCTGGCAGGAGCAATGACCATGATCGATACCCTGCTGATCGCCAATCGCGGCGAGATCGCCTGCCGGGTGATGCGCACCGCCAGGGCCCTGGGCATCCGCAGCGTGGCCGTGCACAGCGCCATCGACCGCCACGCCCGGCATGTGCGCGAGGCGGACGTCGCCGTCGACCTCGGCGGCGCCAAGCCGGCGGAAAGCTACCTGCTGGCGGACAGGCTGATCGCCGCCGCCCGGGCCAGCGGCGCGCAGGCCATCCACCCCGGCTATGGCTTTCTCTCCGAGAACGCCGGTTTCGCCCGTGCCTGCGAGGCCGCCGGGCTGATCTTCCTCGGCCCGCCGGCCACGGCCATCGAGGCGATGGGCAGCAAGTCCGCCGCCAAGGCGCTGATGGAGGCGGCCGGCGTGCCGCTGGTGCCCGGCTACCACGGCGCGGCGCAGGATTTCGAGACCTTCCGCGCCGCCGCCGAAGCCATCGGCTACCCGGTGCTGCTCAAGGCCGTCGCCGGCGGCGGCGGCAAGGGCATGAAGGTGGTCGAGCGCGAGGCCGGACTGGCCGAGGCCCTGGACTCCGCCCGGCGCGAAGCCCAGGCCGCCTTCGGCGACGCGCGCATGCTGGTCGAGAAATACCTGGAGAAGCCGCGCCACGTGGAGATCCAGGTGTTCGCCGACCGCCACGGCAACTGCCTGTACCTCAACGAGCGCGACTGCTCGATCCAGCGCCGCCACCAGAAGGTGGTCGAGGAAGCGCCGGCGCCCGGCCTGTCGCCGGCGCTGCGCCGGGCCATGGGCGAGGCGGCGGTGAGGGCGGCGCAGGCCATCGGCTACGTCGGCGCCGGCACCGTGGAGTTTTTGCTGGATGCGCGCGGCGAGTTCTTCTTCATGGAGATGAACACCCGCCTGCAGGTCGAGCACCCGGTCACCGAGGCGATCACCGGCCTCGACCTGGTCGCCTGGCAGATCCGCGTGGCCCGCGGCGAACCGCTGCCGATCGGCCAGCATGAGGTGCCGCTGCGCGGCCATGCCATCGAGGTGCGCCTCTACGCGGAAGACCCGGAGCACGACTTCCTGCCGGCCAGCGGCCCCCTGCGGCTGTATCGCGAGCCGGCCGCCGGGCCGGGACGGCGGGTCGACAGCGGGGTGGCCGAGGGCGATGCGGTGTCGCCGTTCTACGACCCCCTGCTGGCCAAGCTGATCGCCTGGGGCGAGAGCCGCGAGGAAGCGCGCCAGCGCCTGCTGGCCATGCTCGCGGAAACCGCGGTCGGCGGCGTCAGGACCAACCTGGCCTTCCTGCGCCGCCTGCTCGCCCATCCGGCCTTCGCCGGCGCCGAGCTGGACACCGGCTTCATCGCCCGCCACCGGGAAGCCTTGCTGCCGCCGCGTCGGGAACTGCCGGACGCCTTCTGGCGCCTGGCCGCCAGCGCCTGGGTGCGCAGCGAGACGGCGCGCCGGCGCGAAGACGACCCGCAGTCGCCCTGGAGTGCCGGCGACGGCTGGCGCGCCGGGTTGCCGGCGCAGATCGACCTGCATCTGAGCTGCCAGGGTGTCGAGCGCTGGGCGCGCGCCGGCGACGATATCGAGCTGCGGGGCGAATGGCTTTCCTGTGGGAGCGGATTCATTCGCGACGGTGGTTTCGTGGACGAATCCGCTCCCAGGGTACGGCAGCGTCTGCGCGCCATCCGCCGGGGCGACAGCCTGTACCTGGAATGGGACGGCGAACTGCACGCCATCGGCCGCGTCGACCCGTTCGCCGAGATCGAAGCCGGGCATGCCCACCACGGCGGCCTGAGCGCGCCGATGAACGGCAGCATCGTCCGCGTGCTGGTGGCGGCCGGCCAGAAGGTCGAGGCCGGCGCGCCGCTGGTGGTGCTGGAGGCGATGAAGATGGAGCACAGCATCCGCGCGCCGCGGGCCGGCGTGGTCAAGGGCCTGTACTGTCGCGAGGGTGAACTGGTCGGCGAGGGCGCGACGCTGGTGGAGCTGGAGGAAGCCTGAGGCTGGGCGGGCGTTCGCCGGCCTTGGTAGGGTGGGCAACTCGCGCAGCGATTGCCCACCGGCGCACTGCCGGACCGGAGCTGGATGACTGGTGGGGTGGAAAATCCGTGTAGCGATCTTTCACCCTTTTCGATATTTCGGTGGAAAAGGCCGGCGGCCGTTTTTCACCCCGCACAGAGGCCATGCCATGACATTGCCCCGCCACGTCCGCCTGGTCGAAGTCGGCCCGCGCGACGGCCTGCAGAACGAGAAACGGCCGCTCGGCCTGGCCGACAAGGTGCGCCTGGTCGACGACCTGAGCGCCGCCGGCCTGGAATACATCGAGGCCGGCAGCTTCGTCTCGCCCAAGTGGGTGCCGCAGATGGCCGACAGCGCCGAGGTGTTCGCCGGCATCCGCCGCAAACCCGGCGTGGTCTACGCTGCGCTGACGCCCAACCTCAAGGGCTTCGAGGCCGCGCTGGAGGCCGGCGTCGAGGAGGTGGCGGTGTTCGCCGCCGCCTCCGAGAGCTTTTCGCAGAAGAACATCGACTGCTCGATCGCCGAGAGCCTGGCGCGCTTCGTGCCGGTGCTGGACGCCGCCCGTGCGCACGGCGTCCGGGTACGCGGCTATGTTTCCTGCGTGCTCGGCTGCCCCTACGAGGGCGAGGTGGCGCCGCGACAGGTCGCCGACGTGGCCCGCGAGCTGTTCGCCATGGGCTGCCACGAGATATCCCTCGGCGACACCATCGGCACCGGCACCGCCGGCAAGGCCCGCGCGCTGTTCGAGGTGGTCGCCCGCTACATCCCGCGCGAGCGGCTGGCCGGGCACTTCCATGACACCTACGGACAGGCGCTGGCGAATGTGTATGCGAGCCTCCTGGAGGGCATCGCGGTGTTCGACGCCGCGGTCGCCGGCCTCGGCGGCTGCCCCTACGCCAGGGGCGCCAGCGGCAACCTGGCCAGCGAGGACCTGCTGTATCTGCTGAACGGCCTGGGCATCCATACCGGCATCGACCTCGACCGGCTGATCGCCGCCGGCGAGCGCATCTGCGCCGTGCTCGGCCGGGACAACGGCTCGCGGGTGGCCCGGGCGCGGCGCGGCGCCTCGTAGCCACCCGATCCTCTATCGCCCCTCTCCCGCTTGGCGGGAGAGGGGCCGGGAGAGAGGGAATGGCTCGCCGGCCTCACTCCCGCGCCGCCAGCTCCCCGTCCTTGCCGATCCCCAGCCGCTCGCTGCACAGGCGGAACACCGGCGCCGCCAGGAACAGCACCAGCAGCAGGCGCAGCACCTGCATCGCGGTGACCAGCGGCACCAGCAGGTGCAGCGCCTCGGCGGTGAGGCTCATCTCGGCGATGCCGCCAGGCACCATGCCGAGCAGCAGGGCGCGCGCGTCCAGGCCCGAAGCCCAGCTCATGGCCAGGGCGATGGGCAGGGCGATAAGGATCGCCGCCAGCGTCGTCAGCAGGGTGCGCAGCAGGAAGGCCGGGGCGCGGCGGAAGAAGGCGCGGTCGAAGTGGCAGCCCAGGGTGCTGCCGACCAGCCACTGGCCGAACGCGCCGGCACCGTCCGGCAGACCGATGTGCAGGTCGAAGGCGATGCTGCACAGGCCGCTGACCAGCAGGGCGCCGAGCTGCCAGGCATTGGGAAAGTTGCGGCGCTGGAAGAGCAGGGCGAGCAGGCCGCCGAGGGCGAACAGCGGGACCAGCCAGGCGGCGTCGGGGCCGGGATGGACGATGTCGGCGGCCTGCCCGTCGGCGAACAGCCAGGCATAGGTGGCGGGGATGCCGAGCAGCACCACGAACATGCGCAGGCTCTGTGCGGCGGCCACGTTCTGCAGGACGGCGCCGTGCCGGCCGCCCAGGTTGACCATCTCGTTGGCGCCGCCGGGCATGCTGGCGAAGTAGGCGGTGGCGAAGCTCTCGCCGTAGCGGCGGTGCAGGAGGATGCCGAAGATGCTGGCGAGCAGGGTCAGCAGGGTGCCGAGCAGCACCAGGCCGAGGTGGGCGAGGATCTGTTCCAGCACCGCCCGGTTGAAGTGCAGGCCGATGCCGATGCCGAGAATCCACTGGCCGGCCTTGACGCCGTGCGGCACGGCGCCGCTCGGACAGCCGAGACAGCGCAGCGCCGCGACGCCGAGCAGCGAACCGATCATCCAGGGCAGCGGCCAGCCGAGCGACTGGGCGAGCCAGCCGCCGAGGGCGCCGGCCAGCGGAGTGAAGATCCAGGGGCGGCAGCGGGCCGCCAGGTTCGCGAGGGAGGGGGGAACGCCGAAGGTCACGGTAGGTCCTCGTGCAGGAGCGACGGCGCGCGCTGCCCGGGGCGGCGCTGGGTCGCGGGGTGGAGATGTCGGGCGGCTACGCGGGCGGCGGGCAGCGGCGGCCGGCTCAGCGGATCAGGCCGAAGTCCCGGGCCATTTCCCGATAGCGGGCGACCTGCTGCCTGACATGCGCCTCCAGGGCTTCGCCGGTCAGGGCATAGGGGAACAACTCGTAGCGGTCGCGCAGGCGGGCGAAGTCCTCGGAGGCGAGCAGGCGGTCGAAGGCGTCCTTCCAGCGCCGGTAGTCGGCGTCGCTCACCCCGGGCCCCATGTAGAGACCGCGCAGCACCGGCCAGACCACGTCGTAGCCCAGCTCGCGGGCGGTCGGGATGGCGGCCATCCCCGGCTCGTCCAGGCGCCGTTCGGCGAACACCACCAGCAGGCGGATGGCGCCGCCGTTCAGGTGCGGCATGGAGTCGGAGATGTCGGTACTGCCCACCTGCACGTGGCCGGCGACCAGCGCCGTGGAGATTTCCCCGCCGCCCTCCAGGGCGACGTGGTGCAGCTCGCGCGGATCGATGCCGGCCAGCCGGGCGAGCAGGGCGAGTTGCATCCAGTCCTGGCTGCCGACGGTACCGGAGGCGCCGATCACCACCGAGTCGGGGTCCTTCCTGAGCGCCGCGAGCAGATCGTCCAGGGTCTTGTAGGGCGAGTCGGCGCGTACCGCCAGGGCGCCGTAGCTGGTGCCGATCACCGCCAGCCAGCGCACCGCGCTCTCGTCGAAGCGGCCGAACTTGCCCAGGGCGATGTTCAGCAGCGAACCGCTGGAGAAGGTGACCAGGGTGTCGGGCTCGGCCGGCCGCTGCGCGGCGATGGTGTTGTAGGCCACCGCGCCGACCCCGCCCGGCATGTAGGCGAGGCGCAGCGGCCGGCGGGTCAGGCCGGCCTCCTGCAGCGCCTCGCGCGCCAGCTTGCAGACCAGGTCGAAGCCGCCGCCGCTGGCCGCCGGGACTATGCATTCCGCGGCGTGCGGTTCGGCGGCCCGGGCGCTGCACAGCAGCAGCGCGGCGGCCGCCAGCAGGGCGCGACGGATCGATGGGCCCATGGATATCTCCTCTACTGCGGTGCATGGGCGGGCGCTCGGCCGGCTGGAGGCCGAAGGGCACAGGATACGGGGCGGGCGGCCTCGTGTCCCCTCTCCCCAGGGAGAGAGGGGGTGAAGCCGTGCGGGCGGCGCGCTCTTCTCCCCTCGCCCGCTTGTGGGAGGGCGGCCGGGGGAGAGGGCGCTCGGCCTCGTGTCCTCTCTCCCCGGTCCTCTCTCCGGGGAGAGCGGGGGAAAGCCGCGCGGCCGCTCATTCCGCCAGGGCGGCCGCTGCGGCCCGGCGGGCGGCGCGGCGGCGCCAGATGCGCAGCAGCGGCAGGGCCAGCATCAGCGCGACCAGCGCCCAGGTACCCTGGGCGATACCGCTGGACCAGAGGATGTCCAGTTCGCCGCTGGAGATCGACAGGGCGCGGCGCAGGTTCTGCTCCATGTGGCCGCCGAGGATGAAGCCGAGCAGCAGCGGCGACAGCGGGAAGTCCAGCTTGCGCATGGCGTAGCCGAGGATGCCCACCGCGACCATCAGCAGCAGGTCGAAGGTGGTGGCGTGCACGGCGTAGACGCCGATGGCGGTGACGATGGCGATCGCCGGCGCCAGCGCCCAGTTCGGCACGGCGAGGATGCGGGTGAACAGCTTGATCATCGGTACGTTGAGCACCAGCAGCATCAGGTTGGCGACGAACAGCGAGGCGATCAGGCCCCAGACCAGCTCCGGCTCGTTCTGGAACAGCAGCGGACCGGGGGTGATGTTGTACAGGGTCAGCGCGCCGATCATCACCGCGGTGGTCCCCGAACCGGGCACGCCGAGGGTCAGCATCGGCACCATGGCGCCGCAGCAGGAGGCGCCGATGGCGGTTTCCGGAGCGGCCAGGCCGCGCAGGTCACCCTTGCCGAACCGGCCGTCGGCGCCGGCCAGGCGTTTCTCCGTCGAGTAGGCCAGGGCGCTGGCCAGGGTACCGCCGGCGCCGGGCAGCACGCCGACGATGAAGCCGCCGATGCCGCAGCGCAGGTTGAGCAGGAACACCCGGCGCGCCTCGTCGAGGTTGAACAGCATGCGCCCGGTGGCCTGGATCGCCTTGTGGCCGTGGTGGGTCTTCTCCAGCAGCAGGAGGATCTCGCTGACCGAGAACAGGCCGAGCACCAGGACCACGAACTGGATGCCGTCGGCGACGTGGATGCTGTCGAAGGTGAAGCGGTACACGCCGCTGTTGGCGTCGATCCCGACGCAGGAAAGGAACAGGCCGAGCAGCGCCGCGACCAGGGTCTTCATCGGCTTGTCGCCGGCCATCCCGGCCAGCGCCACGATGGCCAGCACCATCAGCGCGAAATACTCGGCCGGGCCGAAGGCGATCGCCCAGTCGGCCAGCATCGGCGCGAACAGCACCATGCCGCAGGTGGCGATGAAGGCGCCGAGGAAGGAACTCCAGGCCGACAGCGACAGGGCGACCCCGGCCCGGCCCTGGCGGGCCATCGGGTAGCCGTCCAGGCAGGTCATCAGGGTCGCCGCCTCGCCGGGGATGTTGAGCAGGATCGAGGAGATCCGCCCGCCGTATTCGCAACCCAGGTAGACCGCCGCGAGGAGGATCAGCGCCGACTCCGGCGGCAGGCCGAAGGCGAAGGCCACCGGAATCAGGATGGCCACGCCGTTGATCGGGCCGAGGCCCGGCAGCAGGCCGACCACGGTGCCGATCAGGGTGCCGATCAGGGCGATCGCCAGGTTGCTCGGGGTCAGCGCGACGCCGAAGCCCTGCAGCAGGAAGTTGAGGGTTTCCATGTCAGATCTCCAGGCCGGCGAGGATGCCGAGCGGCAGGGGCACGTCGAGCAGGCGGTCGAACAGCAGGTACAGGCCGCTCGCCAGGCCCACGGCGAGGCCGAGGCTCGGCAGCCAGCGGCCGCCGTACAGGCGGGCGAAGCACAGCCCGGCCAGGGCGCTGGCGGGGATGAAGCCGAGCGGCTCGAAGGCCAGGGCGAAGCCGAGCAGCAGGGCGATGCCCAGTCCCACCTTGCGGTAGGCCTGCAGGGTCGGTGGCGGCTCGTCGGGGTCGTGCGCCAGGGGCGTCGGGTGGATCAGCAGGTAGACCAGGCCGGCGGCCAGCAGTCCCAGCATCAACAGGGGAAAGGCGCGCGGGCCGACCGGCTCGTAGGCGAACGGCGCCTGGTAGGCGGAACCGATGTAGATCATGGCCAGCGCGGGCACGAGCCAGGCGGCCAGGAACAGGCGTTGCAGCAGCATGATGGCGTCCTCGGGCGAAACCCCGGCGGGGGCTTCGCCGCGTGATCACTGGGTGAGGCCGAATTCCCGGGCCAGCTCGCGGTAGCGGGCGACTTCCTTCGACACGTGGGCCTGCAGCTCGGGGCCGGTCATGGCGAAGGGGAACAGCTCGCGCTGGTCGCGCAGGCGGGCGAAGTCCTCGGAGGCGAGCAGGCGGTCGAAGGCGTCCTTCCACCAGGCGTAGTCGGCGTCGCTCACCTTGGGTCCCAGGTAATAGCCGCGGATCACCGGCCAGACCACGTCGAAGCCCTGTTCGCGGGCGGTCGGGATGGCGGCCATCGCCGGCTCTTCCAGACGCTTGTCGGAGAGCACGGCGAGGATGCGGATGCCGCCGCTCTCGACATGCGGCATGGCGTCGGCGATGTCGCTGCTGGCCACCTGAATGTGTCCGCCGAGCAGCGCGGTGACGATCTCGCCGCCGCCCTCCATGGCCACGTAGCGCATCTGCCGCGGGTCGACGCCGACGGCCTTGGCGATCAGCGCGGTCTGCATCCAGTCCTGGCTGCCGACGGTGCCGCCCGAGCCGATCACCACCTGCTCGGGGTTGGCCTTGAGCGCGGCGGCCAGCTCGGCGAGGGTCCGGTAGGGCGAGTCGGCGCGCACGGCGATGGCCCCGTAGCTGGTGCCGACCGCCGCCAGCCACTTCACCGCGGTCTCGTCGAAGCGGCCGAACTTGCCCTGCGCGAGGTTCAGCAGCGAGCCGCTGGAGAAGGCGGTCAGGGTGCCGGGATCGGCCGGGCGCTGCGCGACTATGGTGTTGTAGGCCACCGCGCCGACGCCGCCCGGCATGTAGGTGACGCGCATCGGTTTCTCCAGCAATTTGGCTTCGACCAAGGCGCTCTGCGCCAGCTTGCAGGTGAGGTCGAAACCGCCGCCGGGAGCGGCCGGGGCGATGCATTCGGGACGCCTGGGCTCGGCGCTCAGCGGGGCGGACAGCAACGCGGCCGAGCCGGCCGCCAGCAGGGTGTTGCGCAGCGATGGACGCAGCATGGGGGTGTTCCTCTGACTGTTGTTCTTGTTCGTTCAGATGCCCGTGGACGGGCGGGCCACGACGGCCGGGCGTAGCCGACAGGCTCGCGACGGGAGACGGACGGCTCGGGGCGGGCGCCGGCGCGCAGGCGTCGCCGGGGAAAGCGGGATGCGGTACATGCGATGGTTTCCATTTGTTGTTGTTGTCGGGAAGCCGCGCGGCGGTTGCCGGTGCGAGGGCGTCCGGGACGGACTCCGGGGGCGGCTCCCGAGCGATCCTAGAGCGCCAAGCTTTCACCAGGCTTTCACTGCGCTTTCGCCGCCAATCACGGCTGATCAACCGGGCTTCGTGCCTGTACACTGGCCGGCACCCCCAACCCGCGGAGATCGCCATGCGCATTCTTTTGGTCGAGGATCACGCCCCGCTGGCCGACAGCGTGGCCCAGGCGCTGCGCGCGACGGGGCTGACCGTGGATGTGCTGCACGACGGGGTGGCCGCCGACCTGGCGCTGTCCAGCGAGGATTTCACCCTGGTGGTGCTCGACGTCGGCCTGCCGCGGCTCGATGGTTTCGAGGTGCTGGCGCGGCTGCGCGAGCGCGGCAACCGGGTGCCGGTGCTGATGCTCACCGCCCGCGCCGAGGTCAAGGATCGCGTGCAGGGGCTCAACCTCGGCGCCGACGACTACCTGGCCAAGCCCTTCGAACTGACCGAGCTGGAGGCGCGGGTCAAGGCCCTGTTGCGGCGCAGCGTGCTCGGCGGCGAGCGCCAGCAGCGCTGCGGCGAGCTGGTCTACGACCTGGCCACCGGCCGCTTCGCGCTGGCCGGCGAACCGCTCAACCTGACCGCCCGCGAGCAGGCGGTGCTGAGCGCGCTGATCGCCCGACCGGGACGGGTGATGAGCAAGGAGCAACTGGCTTCCCAGGTGTTCGGCCTGGACGACGAGGTCAGCCCCGACGCCATCGAGATCTACATCCATCGTCTGCGCCGCAAGCTGGAGGCGAGCGGCGTGCGCATCGTCACCTTCCGCGGCCTCGGCTATCTGCTGGAAGCGCGCGGTGAATGATGCGGCCGGCGACATCCGCGTCGACGGCAGCCTGCGCGGGCGCCTGCTGCGGCGCATGGCCGGGCTGCTGGCGGTGCTGCTGGCGGTCAGCGGGCTGAGCGCCTACTCCAACGGCCGCCAGGCCGCCGACCGGGCCTACGACCGCACCCTGCTGGCCTCGGCGCGGAGCATCGCCGACGGCCTTTCCGAGGCCGATGGCGGCCTGCGCGCGGACATCCCCTATCTGGCCCTGGACAGCTTCGCCTTCGACAGCGCCGGGCGCATCTACTACCAGGTGCTGGATATCCACGGGCAACTGCTGTCCGGCTACGAGAACCTGCCCGGCGCGCCGGCGAACGTCCCGCTGACCCGCGACTATCCGGCCCTGGCGCGCTTCTACGACGCGCATTATCGAGGCCAGAACGTGCGGGTGGTCAGCCTGCAGCAGCCGGTCAGCGAAACCACCCTGAGCGGCATGGTGGAGATCCGCGTGGCCGAGACCGAGGAGGCGCGCGAACGCATGGCGCGCGGTCTGCTCGTCGACACCCTGCTGCGCATGGGCCTCCTGGCGGTCGGCGCGATGGCCCTGGCCTGGTTCGTGGTCACCGCCGCGCTGCGCCCGCTGGAGCGCCTGCGCCAGGCGGTGGAGGAGCGCAGCCCGGAAGACCTGCGGCCCCTGCCGCCGGTCACGGTGCAGCGCGAGCTGCTGCCGCTGGTTTCCGCCCTGAACCTGTTCACCGGCCGCCTGCGCAGCCTGCTGGAGCGCCAGTCGCAGTTCATCGCCGACGCCGCCCACGAACTGCGCACGCCGCTGGCGGCGCTCAAGGCGCGCCTCGAACTGGGCCTGCGCGAGCGCGAGCCGGACGCCTGGTACCGCACCCTGGAAGAGGTCCGGCAGAGCGGCGACCGCCTTTCCCACCTGGCCAACCAGTTGCTCTCCTGGGCGCGCATCGAAAGCAGCGCCCAGGCCATCGCCGAGGGCGGCGCCGAGCCGGTCGAGCTGGGCTCGCTGTGCCGCGAGCTGGGCCTGGCCCTGGCGCCCCTGGCTCATGCTCGCGGCGTGGCGCTGGCCTTCGAGGGGCCGGGCGAGGTCTGGGTGACGGGCGAGCCGACGCAGCTCAACGAACTGCTCAGCAACCTGGTGGACAACGCCCTGGCGCACACCCCGCCGGGCGGCAACGTGACCCTGCGCGTCGCCGCGCCGGCCGTGCTGGAGGTGGAGGACGACGGTCCGGGCATCCCGGAAAGCGCCCGGCAGAAGGTCTTCGAGCGCTTCCAGCGGCTCGACCCGCAGCGCGGCGGCGCGGGACTCGGGCTGGCCATCGTCGGCGAGATCTGCCGCGCGCACCAGGCGGCGATCCGCTTGCTGGATGGCGCCGGCGGCGGGCTCAGGGTACGGATCGAGTTCCCGCCGGTGCGCCGGGCGGAGGAAGCGTAGGGGCGCGACGGAGTTATATATGATTTGGAATATATTGAGTTTTTCAGAGTGCTTTTTAGAATAAAAACAACATGATTTTGCAATATTTTCCTGATAGTCAACGGTGAATGGCCGGAATGGCGCTTATTCGAGCGGTGCCGAACGCTTAGAATCACTCCCAGAGCGATGGAAAAGAATCGCTCGAAAAGAAAGATCCAGCCTTATTGAAAAAAACAGGTATCGCCGGGAAAACCCGGTGAAGGGACCGGCTTGCCTGATGCAATGGGAGAAAACCATGAAATCCTTGGCTGTTCTGATGATGGCCGCGGTTCCCTTTATGGCCATGAGTAATCTGGTCGATGCCGCCGAAGAGGAACCCGACCCTCTGACCGCCGACCTTCAACTCGTCCAGCCCGACGACGGCGAAGATGTCGCCGAAGTTCATGACTACGAGGCTGGCGAGAAACTGGATGTGCACAAAGTCATTTCCATCGAAAGCGACTCGTCGGTCTGTGGCGTGACTCCGGCCGTCATGACTTATGAAGATTCCCATGGTGCAACGCACGTCATGCGTTATCAGGTCATGGGCGGCGGTTGCCAGGGCTGAGCCCGCGCTTTCGCGCTCGACCGCTCTTGATTAGAGATATTCCGGCGGCCTGCTGCGCAATGTGGCAGTGACCGTGTCAGTGACTTGCAAGTTCGATATTCCGAAAGGCCGGGGGAGTTCCATACCCCTGGCCTTCGTTCGTCGTTGAATAACTTCCGGCCATTCCAGCGCATAACTTTCTCGTCGTCCTCGAAACTTCGCGGGCGCATGATCGAGTGTGGGCGTGATATTTATCGACGGCTCTCCATTAAGTCATGTTTCAGCTTGGGCTGATATTTAAGTGCATGTCTTGCAGAGTTCTTTTCTGCGCTTCTGGAGAGTTGTGGTGAATTCGCTGCGGTATATGTGTTTATGGCCTGTCGTGGGCTTGTTGTCGTCCGCTGTCGGATCGGTCGCGCTGGCATCGTCCGGCGGAAACGGCGCCTATCCGGAAATTCCGGAACCGATGGTCTTCGATATGATGCGTCCGCTCGGCGCACGGCAGGGCGAACTGGAGGCCAATGTACTGGCGACCGGCCCGCTGTCGGAATCCGATCAGCAAACCGACTGGGCGCCGGAGGCGGAATATGCCTTTGCCGACGGCTGGGCCGTCGAGTTCGAGTTTCCCTTCGAGGACGATCGGCTGAGCGAATACAAGGTGGGCGTGCAGGCCACGCTCGGCGCCTTCAATCAGGGCCGTTCCGCCCATGGCGTTCAATACATGAACATCTACGAGCGCGAGCACCACAAATACTTCAACACCCTGGTCTATACGCTGGGCCACCGCTTCAGCGCGCGCTGGAGCAGCATGAGCATGATCGGCCTCGCCGACATCGGTTGGTCCGGCTCCAGCGGGCGCAACCACCTGATCGTCAACCATTCGACCTTCTTCGATGCGACCGAAAACACGGTCCTCGGCGTCGAACTCAATTATCGGAGCGGCCATGACGGCCATGTCCTGCTGATGCCGCAGATCCACCACCGGCTGACCCGCACGCTGAACCTCCAGTTCGGCATCGGCGTCGACAAGGCGCGCGGCGAATCGGCGCTCCCCGAGGCCGGCCTGCGCATCGTGCGGCAGTTCTGAGGGCCCCGTGCCGGCCGGGCTCCGGCGTGGCCGGGCCGGCGCGTCGACGGCGCCTCGGCCCGGCCGGGGAAAGGTTTTCGCGCGCCCGTCCCTTCGATCCAAAAGAACTCGAAAGGCTTTCCGTGGGTCGGAAGGAAGCGGCGCTGGTTCGGCCGCCGCTCCGAGGTATCCCCGGCGCCCCTGGATATGGGAGGCCCGGCAGGTACCGAGGTGCAGTGTTCAGGTAATCGCGACAATGTCACGGGTCGGGATGGCTTGTTGGGAAAATCGGCTGTTTCCGTCCCTTTCCCTCTCATTGCGTCTGAGTACGCATTCTGAATACGGAAGCGGATAAATGGATTTCAACGTCAAGGATTTCGGGGCACTGGGCGATGGCGTCAGCGACGATCGGGCCGCCATCCAGGCGGCGATCGATGCCGCCCACGCGGCCGGCGGCGGTACCGTCCACCTGCCGGCCGGCGAGTATCGGGTCAGCGGCGGCGAACGGGGAGTGGATGGCGCCCTGATGATGAAGAGCAATGTCTACCTGGCGGGCGCCGGCATGGGCGAAACCGTCGTCAAGCTGCTCGATGGCTGGAACGGGCATGTCAACGGCATGATCCGCTCGTCCGGAACCGAGGAGACGCACGACTTCGGCGTCCGCGACCTGACCCTCGACGGCAACCGCGACAACAATCCCGAAGGCACGGTGTTCGGCTTCTATACCGGCTACAAGTTCGGCGACGGCGCCGATCGCAATGTCATCGTCGAGCGGGTGGAGGCCCGCGAGATGTCCGGCTACGGCTTCGACCCGCACGCGCGTACCGTCAACCTGGTGATCCGCGACAGCGTGGCCCACGACAACGGCTTCGTCGGTTTCGTCGCCGACCACCAGATCGACGGCGCGTTCGAGAACAACGTCGCCTACAACAACGACCTCCACGGTTTCAACGTGGTCACCAGCAGCCACGACTTCACCCTGAGCGACAACGTCGCCTACGGTAACGGCGCCGCCGGCCTGGTGGTGCAACGCGGCTCGTACGACGTGCCCCACGCCTACAATATCCGGATCGACGGCGGCTCCTACCACGACAACGCTCTGGAAGGCGTGCTGATCAAGCTGAGCCACGACGTCACCCTGCAGAACGCCCATATCTACGACAACGGTACGGCCGGCGTACGCATCGCCGGCGCACAGGACGTGCAACTCCTGGACAATCGGATCCACGATAACGTGCAGAACGGCACTTACCCGGAAGTCCTCCTGCAGGCCTTCGATGATTCCGGCATCACGGGGAATGTCTACGAAACGCTGAACACCCTGATCGAGGGCAACCTCATCACCACCTCGGGCGACGCCACCTACATCGTGCAGGAGCGCAACGACGGCAGCGACTACACCACGCTTCGCGACAACGGCATCAGCGGCGGGCGGATCGCCTCGGTGCAGCTCTCCGGCGCCCACTCGTCCAGCGGGCCCCTGCGCGGCACGGACGGCAACGACACGCTGATCGGCGGCGCGGCCAACGAGCAGCTTCTCGGCGGCGCCGGCGCCGATCTGCTCGACGGCGGTGCCGGGCGCGACCGGCTGACCGGCGGCGAGGAGGCCGACACCTTCCGCTTCTCCGCACGCGAGGACAGCTACCGCACCGCCAGCGAAAACTTCGCCGATCGGATTCTCGACTTCGAGGCTGGTACGGATCGCATCGACCTTTCGGCGCTCGGCTTCAGCGGGCTGGGCAACGGTCGCGACGGCACCCTGGCCGTACAGGTGAACAGTGCCGGCACACGGACCTACCTGAAGAGTTTCGAGGCAAATGCCGCGGGCGAGCGCTTCGAGATCGCCCTGGAGGGCAACCACGCGGGGCTGGACGAATCCAGCTTGGTCTTCGACGACAGCGCCACGGAGCTTGCGCTGGTAGGCAGTGCTCCGCAGACCGACCCGAGCGTCTGACACGTCCCCCGTGGGGCGGCCTCGCCGGCGCCGCCGGTGAGGCCGGGCAGTGGACGGGCGCCTGTTTAGTTGATGCTGTAGCCCCGTCCGCTCAGGCAGGCGCCCAGCGCCCGCCGGTAGTAGTCGGAGGTGGCGACCGCCGGCGCCTGGGTCGCGGTGGAGGGGTCGAAGCCGCTCTGGTTGACCGCCCAGCGGTGGCACTCGTAGCGGTCGCGCCCCTGCTGGTCCTGGCTCTGCCCGGCCGATGGGTAGGCGATCACCTCGTAGCTGCCGGCCGGCAGCGTCGGCACCGCGGGCGGCGGCTGGACCACCACGTATTCCTTGCGGTCGGCGTTCCACAGGTAGTAGGTGCCGGCGGCGAGGAAGTACAGGGTGCTGCCGATCCACAGTTCGCGGGCGTAATCCGGCAGGCCGTGGCCGCGGCCCGGACCGTGCGGCCCCCAGGAGGAACCGGGGCCTGGGCCGCCGTGGCCGCCCCCTCCACCGGGCGGGCCGGCCAGGACCGGAGCGGAGAGGGCCACCAGCAACAGTGCGATCGCCGTGCGTCGACCAGGGGATTTCATCGTGCGCGCCTCCTCATGGCGAAGGCGGGGCAGGCCCGCCGTTGGAGGCAGTATCGGCGCGGCGGTGGTAAGGGGCCGTTAGGGCGGAGTAAAGATGGGTAAAGGCCGCCGCGTTCCGGATTCCCGCAAACACGGCCAGCGTGCCATGAGTGTCGCCTGGCTTGCGCCGTCCCATCGCGGATGGTTCCGCCTTCCTGTCGCGGCGATCGCCCGATCGATTCTTTCCGGAAAGTACGAAACCATTGCTCAGGCTGTGAATTTATTGTGAAAGAGTGTCGCAATAATCTATACCCGGCTTCCGAAAAAAGCTGCGAAACCCGCAGACATCCGGCTCAGGCAAACGGCCCGGCGGGTTGCGCAATGCCTTCAGCCTCACTCCGTTCCGACTGAAGACTTTCAAGAGTTTGCACAGTTAGGACACCCACACGATGAAACGCTTCCTGTCCGCTTTCGTGGCTGCCGCTTCCCTCGCCGCGCTGGGCGGCACAATGGCCCAGGCCGCCGAGCAACCGGTGGTCGAGCACTATGCCTATGGCAGCAAACTGGACATCGCCAAGGTTGTCAGCATCGAAGAGCCGGCCGATGTCTGCAGGGTCGTGCCCGTGCACATGGTTTACCTGGACCATGGGGGGCATCGGCACGTCGTCGAGTACAGCGTCATGGGTAAATGCAGTCAGGGCAACTGAGGCCCGACTTTGCCGTCGGCGGCCTGGCGCCGCGCGCCGGATCGGCGCAAGGGCGCCCGGCATCGATCGACGCCGGGAGGGCGGATGGGCGATCCGCCCTCGCGTCTTTTCAAGCGGCCTGTTCGGGCTGCGTGACGCCCAGCACTTCGAGCCGGTCGGCGCTGGCCGCCGCTGCGGCGAAGAGGAAATCCCCGGCGGAAAGCTGGTCGCCGAGATCGCCCTCCAGGGCGACCTCGAAACGCCGGCCTTCGCCATCCGCTTCGAAACTCTTGAGATAGGTACGCTCGCCGTTCACCTGCACGGCCAGGGTACCGTCGCGACCGTCGCCCAGCCCGCCGAAGCCGAGCGCCGAGAGGTCGAGGCGATCCGTACCGGCCTCGAAGTCGAGGATCAGGTCGGCGAAGCTTTCGCCGGAGGTGCGCTGGCTGTCCTCGCGGGCCGAGAAGCGGAACAGGTCGGCGCCGCTGCCGCCGGCCAGGGTATCGCGTCCGGCGCCGCCGTCGAGGATGTCGTCGCCGGCGCCGCCGTGCAGGTAGTCGTCGCCGTCCGCGCCGGCGAGGATTTCCGCCGCCGCGCTGCCGATCAGATCGTCGTCGGCCGCGCTGCCTTCGAGGGGCGCGGCGGCGAAGAGCAGATTGCCGCTGTCGAGCCGGCCGGCGAGGTCGCCGTCCAGGGCGATCTCGAAACGCCGTCCCTCGGCATCCGCCTCGAAGCTTTTCAGGTAGGTGCGCGTGCCGGCCTCGTTCACCCGTACCGCCAGGGTACCGTCGTGGCCGTCGCCCAGGGCGGTGAAGCCCAGCGCCGAGAGGTCGAGGCGGTCCTCGTCGGGGTCGAAGTCGCGAATCCGGTCGGCGAAGTTCTCGCTGGCGGTGCGGTAGCTGTCCTCGCGGACCACGATGCGGAACAGGTCGGCGCCGCTGCCACCGGTCAGCCGGTCGCGCCCGGCGCCGCCGTCGAGCAGGTCGTCGCCGCCGGCGCCGTGCAGGCGGTCGTCGCCGCTCGCGCCGGCGAGGTTTTCCGCGACCGGACTGCCGGTCAGGCTGTCGCCGGCCTCGGTGCCCTCAAGAGTGAGCGGCGCGAAGATCAGGTTGCCGCTGCCGAGCAGGCTGCCGTAGTCGCCCTCCAGAACGATTTCGAAACGCCGTCCCTCGGCATCCACCTCGAAGCTCTTGAGATAGGTGAGGGTACCGGCGTCGTTCGCCTGCACGGCCAGGCTGCCGTCGTGGCCGTCGCCCAGGCCGGTGAAGCCGAGCGCCGAGAGGTCGATGCGATCCGTACCGGCCTCGAAGTCGAGAATCCGGTCGGCGAAGCCTTCGCTGGCGGTGCGCTGGCTGTCCTCGCGGGCCGAGACGCGAAACAGGTCGGCGCCCGTGCCTCCGCTCAGGACGTCGCGTCTGGCGCCGCCATCGAGGATGTCGTCGCCGGCGCCACCCTCCAGGCGGTCTTCGTCACCCTTGCCGAGGATCAGCTCGGGCGCGTCGCTGCCGGTCAGCCTGTCGCTGTCGTCGGTGCCTGTGAAGATGACGACCCCGTCGTCCAGGGCGCCGAAGTTCTTGTCGAGCGAGCCGTCGGCGTTCAGGCGAATCACGCTGAACTCGAAATCGTTGCTGCTGATGTTGTAGCTATATCCCGCAATCAGAATCTTGCCGTCGGGTTGCAAGATCAGACGCTGGCCTGCGTCATGATCCCCTCCGACATTGAAAGTGGCCTTGCCGTCGCCGCCGAAGCTGGTGTCGAGGCTGCCGTCGGCGTTCAGGCGGATGACACTGAAGTCATCGTCATGGCTGTTGGGGTTATAGCTCTGTCCGGCCACCAGGATCTTGCCGTCGGGTTGCAGGGCCATGCCATAACTCATGTCGCTGCTCTCGAGGATATCGATAGTGACTTCGCCGTCGCCGTCGCCGTCGCCGTCGCCGTCGCCGTCGCCGCCGAAGCCGGGATCGAGGCTGCCATCGGCATTCAGCCGAATCAGGCTGAAGTCGTAATGGCTGTCACCGTCGTAGTAGCTGGAGCCCGCCACCAGGATCTTGCCGTCCGGCTGCAAGGCCAGGCTTCGGCTGGTGTCGGTCAATGCGATATCGAAGGCGGCCTTGCCATCGTCGCCGAAGCCGGTATCGAGCGTGCCGTCGGCATTCAGCCGAATCACGTTGAAGCCGGAGCCGGCCATCAGGATCTTGCCGTCGGGCTGCAACGTCAGGTCATAGCCATAGCTGCTTTCCTCGGTATGGAAGGTGGCCTTGCCTTCGGTGCCGAAGCCGGTATCGAGCGTGCCGTCGGTATTCAGCCGAAGCACGCCGAAATCGTAGAAATAAACGCTGTATCCCAAGAGCAAGATTTTGCCGTCGGGCTGTACCGTCGAACCCCGGCTGCTTTCGGAGCCTCCTCCGAGATCGAAGGTGGCTTTGCCATCATCGCCGAAGCCGGTATCGAGGCTGCCGTCGGGATTCAGACGAATCACACTGAAATCAGTGTCGGCGCCGGGGTCATGGCTATAGCCCGACACCAGAATCCTGCCATCGGACTGCAGGGCCAGGCTGTAGGCCTGATCGTAGCCTGCGCCGATATCGAAGGTGGCTTTGCCGTCGCCGCCGAAGCTGGAGTCGAGCGTGCCATCGGCATTCAGCCGGACCACCGCGAACTCGGTATTTCTGGTACTGGTGTTGAAGCTGTATCCCGCCAACAGAATCTTGCCGTCGGCTTGCAAAGCCACGCTATGGGCGTAATCGCTATGTCCACCTATCCCCACGAGCATCTTGCCGGTAGCGGCGCGGGGGGTGAGGTTCGACGCGGTATCGCTCAGTGTTGCGGTTTCCATTCAACGATCCTTGTAACGTGACGGTTTTCAACGAAGGGGCGGTCGAGAGCGCCTGCCCTCCTTGACCCGGACAAGGCCGACAAGGTCGTGGCTCCGGGTAAGTCCGCCTTTATTGCGCATTGCGGCCAGGAGCCGACCCGCCATCGGCGGTACGGCGCAATGCCGTGCCGAGGAGTGCCTCCGGCCTTGCCGGAGAGCACTTCGTCTTTCCTCAGCCGACCTGTTCGGGCGGCACGCTGCCGATGACTTCCAGTTGGTTGGGCGCGGCGAAGAGGATGGCGTCGGCGGACAACTGCCCGCCGTAGTCGCCCTCCAGGGCGATCTCGAAACGCCGTCCCTCGGCATCCGTCTCGAAGCTCTTCAGGTAGGTGAGGGTGCCGGTGTCGTTCACCTGCACGGCCAGGGTACCGTCGCGACCGTCGCCCAGCCCGCTGAAGCCGAGCGCCGAGAGGTCGATGCGATCCGTACCGGCCTCGAAGTCGAGGATCCGATCGGCGAAGCTTTCGCCGGAGGTGCGATGGCTGTCCTCGCGGGCCGAGAAGCGGAATAGATCGGCGCCGCTGCCGCCGGCCAGGGTATCGCGTCCGGCGCCGCCGTCGAGGATGTCGTCGCCGGCACCGCCGTGCAGGTAGTCGTCGCCGTCCGCGCCGGTGAGGATTTCCGCCGCCGCGCTGCCGATCAGATCGTCGTCGGCCGCGCTGCCTTCGAGGGGCGCGGCGGCGAAGAGCAGATTGCCGCTGTCGAGCCGGCCGGCGAGGTCGCCGTCCAGGGCGATCTCGAAACGCCGTCCCTCGGCATCCGCCTCGAAGCTCTTCAGGTAGGTGCGCTCGCCGCTCACCTGCAGCAGCAGAGTGCCGCCGTGGCCGTCGCCCAGGCCGCTGAAGCCGAGCGCCGAGAGGTCGATGCGGTCCTCGTCGGGGTCGAAGTCGCGAATCCGGTCGGCGAGGTTTTCGCTGGCGGTGCGGTGGCTGTCCTCGCGGTTGGCGATGCGGAACAGGTCGGCGCCGCTGCCACCGGTCAGCCGGTCGCGCCCGGCGCCGCCGTCGAGCAGATCGTCGCCGCCGGCGCCGTGCAGGCGGTCGTCGCCGTCCGCGCCGGTGAGGATTTCCGCCGCCGCGCTGCCGATCAGATCGTCGTCGGCCGCGCTGCCTTCGAGGCGCGGCGGCGCGAAGATCAATTGGCCGTCATCGAGCAGGCCCGCGTAGTCGCCGTCCAGGACGACCTCGAAGCGCCGGCCTTCGGCATCCGCCTCGAAGCTCTTCAGGTAGGTGCGCGTGCCGGCACCGTTCACCTGCACGGCCAGGGTGCCGTTGCGACCGTCGCCCAGGCCGCTGAAGCCGAGCGCCGAGAGGTCGATGCGGTCCTCGGCGGGGTCGAAGTCGCGAATCCGGTCGGCGAAGCCTTCGCTGGCGGTGCGGTGGCTGTCCTCGCGGCTCGAAAAGCGGAACAGGTCGGCGCCGCCGCCGCCGCTCAGGCTGTCGCGCCCGGCGCCGCCGTCGAGGGTGTCGTCGCCGGCGCCACCGTCCAGGCGGTCGTCGCCGTCCTTGCCGAGGAGCAGTTCGCGGGCGCTGTCGCCGAGCAGTTCGTCGTCGCCGTCGCTGCCTTCGACGAGGTCGACGCCATCGTCCAGGGCGCCGAAATTCGTGTCGAGCGTGCCGTCGGCGTTCAGGCGGATCACGCTGAAGTCGTAGCGGCCGCTGGCAGAGTTGTTGCCGAGGCCCGAGAGCAGAATCCGGCCGTCGGGCTGCACGGCGAGGCTGTAGCCCTCGTCGTAGCCGCGCGCGATATCGACGGTGACCTTGCCGTCGCCGCCGAAGCCGGCATCCAGACTGCCGTCGGCGTTCAGGCGGATCACGCTGAAGTCGTAAGCGCCCCTGTCCGGCAGGTAGCTGAAGCCGGCGAGGAGGATTTTGCCGTCGTCCTGTAGGACCAGGCTGTGGCCCTGGTCGTTGCCGCCGGCGATATCGACGATGGCCGTGCCGCCGTCGCCGAAGCCGGTATCGAGGCTGCCGTCGGCGTTCAGGCGGATCAGGCTGAAGTTGTAGTGGTAATAATCGCCGCTGATGTCGTAGCTGAAGCCGCCGACCAGGATCTTGCCGTCGGGCAGCAGGCTCAGACTGCGGCCGATGTCGATCTCTCCGCCGATATCGAGAATGGCCTTGCCGCCGTCGCCGAAGCCGGCATCCAGGCTGCCGTCGGCGTTCAGGCGGATCACCCCGATGTCGGAGCCGCTCTGCCCGACCATCAGGATCTTGCCGTCCGCCTGCAGGGCCAGGCCGTAGCCGAACTCATGGCCGCCGTCGTCGAAGCTGGCCTTGCCGCCATTGCCGAAGCCGGTGTCGAGCGAGCCGTCGGCGTTCAGGCGGATCAGGCTGAAATCGTAGTTCGCGCCGTTGTGGCCGTTGCCGGCCAGCAGGATCTTGCCGTCGGGCTGCACGGCCAGGGCATTGGCCTGGTCGTAACTGCCGGCGATATCGACGGTGACCTTGCCGCCGACGCCGAAACCGGTGTCGAGGCTGCCGTCGGCGTTCAGGCGGATCGCCCCGAAGTCGTTCGCGCTCAGGCCGGCGAGGAGGATCTTGCCGTCGGCTTGCAGGGACAGGCCGCGCGCCCCGTCGCTCCCGCCGATGTCGACGACGACCTTGCCGAGGTCGCCGAAGCCGGTGTCGAGGGTGCCGTCGGCATTCAGGCGGACGAGGCTGGTGTCGTAGTTCCGGCGGCCGGGGTCGTAGCTGTAGCCCGCCAGCAGAATCCCGCCGTCGGGCTGCAGGCCCATGGCGTAGCTGTAATCGTCGTGGCCGCCCACATCCACGAGCATCTTGCCGGTGGCCGCGCGGGGCGTAGGGTTCGGCACGCTACCGCTCAGTGTCGATGTATTCATTCAACAGTCCTTGCGTCGCTGGTTTTCTTGACGAGCATTCTGGTCGAGACGTACCGGCCCCTGTCTTCCGCTGGCGTTCGAACAGCAAAGGCTCACCGATGGTCAACGGGTAAAAACGCCTGCTGCAGGCGATCCATGCGAGGGAAGGGGTGGAACCATCCGCGTCGTCGCGGACCGGAGTCGGCTCCGGCCGAGCGCGTGGAGGTTCCCGATGATTTTCGTGCATGTTCGTCAACCGGGTTGCCTTGATGGCGCCCGGGAAATGCTTGGTCGATCGCTTGTCCGCAGCGCCTTTCAAGACTGCGTTCCGCTTGCCGAGTTCCGTCTCGAATACTTTTCTCCCTACCTGGGCGGCGGCGATGGAGCCTGCGATTCGTGGCGACGTCCGCACCATGTGCTGTGGGAGTGCCCGGCTGAGCGGCGCTGGCGTGGGGTTAGCCGGCGGCGACGGGCGGCTGCCTGCGGTACTCGGCGCTCAGTTGCCGGGCCAGGGCGATGAAGTTGCGCAGTGGCGGGCTCTGGTTGAATCCGCGGCAGACCAGCGTGACCGGCGCCACCAGCCTGGGTTTCGCGCCGCGCAGGCGGCAATAGGCGACATTGTCGCGGTGCAGGTCCTTCATCGACGCGGGCACCACCGAGATGCCCGCGCCCGCCGCCACCAGGCTGACGTTGGTGAGCATGCGCTCCACCTCGAAGGCGATGGCCGGTTCGAAACCGGCGTTGCGGCAGGCGGCGATCAGGTTGGCGTACATTCCCGGCGCGCCCGGCCGGCGGACCAGGATGAAGCGCTCCCGCGCCAGCGCCGCGAGCGGGACGCCCTCGCGGCGGGCCGCGTCGGTCGCCAGCGGATGGTCCACCGGCAGCGTCAGCAGCATGTCCTCGACCAGCAGGCGGTGGAATTCGATGCCGGCCGGGTTCGCCACCGGTGCCCTCAGCACCCCCAGGTCGATACCGCCGGCGGTGACGCTTTCGGTCAGTCGCTGTGCATTGTCCTCGCTGAGAGCGATCTCGACGCCGGGGAAGCGCGCGCGGTATTCGCGGATGATCCGTGGAATCAGCGGGTGCGAGGTGGCCGAACTGGTGAAGCCCAGCGCCAGCATGCCCTCGATGCCCTGGGCCACGCGGGCCGCCTTGCTGGCGCCCTGGGCGACGCGGGCGAGGATGTCCTGCGCTTCGCGCAGGAACGCCTCGCCGCCGGCGGTCAGCTCGACGCCCTTGGGGTGGCGCAGGAACAGGGCGAAGCCGAGTTCCTCCTCCAGCGCGCGGATCTGCTGGCTCAGTGGCGGCTGCTGCATGTTCAGCCGGGCGGCGGCGCGGGTGAAGTGCTTCTCTTCGGCGACCATCACGAAGTAGCGCAGGTGGCGGAGTTCCATGGCGGTGTCTGACCGGCGGCGAGCGAGGTGGCGATTGTAGCCGTGGGCGCCCGCTACCCGGCAAACGCCGCCATCCGCCGGTTGCGGGGCGACCGGACCCACCGTAAGGTGCCCGGATAACCACAAGAACAGGCTGGCGCGGGAAGCGAATGGTCCGAAGGTGTTTGAAGAACGCTACGCTGCAGGTGCTGGTCGCCATGCTGTGCGGCCTGGCGCTGGGGCTCTGGCGGCCGGCGCTGGCCACGTCGATGAGGCCGTTGAGCGACGGCTTCGTCGCGGTCATCGGCCTGACCGTGCCCATCGTCATGTTCGTGCTGGTCGTCTCCGGCGTGGCGGGGCTGCGCGGGCGCCGTGGCCGGGCCGGCCTGGCGGGCCGGGTGCTGTTGTACTTCCAGGCGCTTTCGTTGCTGGCGCTGTGCACCGGCTGCCTGGTCGCGTTGCTGCTGCAGCCGGGCAACGGTTTGTCGGCCGCCCCGCCGATGGTGCCGGATGGCGGGCTGGTGGTGAGTGGCCTGGACCTGGACGGCGACGGCACGGCGGGCGGGCAGGCGTTCGACGTGCCGCGGGATGCGGTGCCCGCGGGGCTGGCCGCCGCCTTCCGCCACAGTCCGGTGCTGCAGATCCTGCTGGCGGCGCTGCTGGCGGGGCTGGCGCTGCCGCATCTCGGTGCCTGCGGTGCACGCCTGGAGCACGTCCTGGAGCAGGTCGTCGACCGCCTGTTCCGCCTGCTGCGCTTCATCCTGCGTTTCGCGCCGCTGGCGGCGTTCGGGGCGATGGCCTTCACCGTCGGCCACTTCGGTCCCGGCGCCGTGCTGCCGCTGGTGAAGTTCGTCGGCACGATCTATTTCGCCAGCATCCTGTTCGTCTGCCTGGTGCTGGCGACGCTGGCGCGGATGGCGGGGGCCCGGCTGACGCGGCTGGTGGCCTATGTGAAGGAGGAACTGGTGCTGGTGGCGTTCACCGGCGCCTCGGTGGCGGCGCTGCCGGGACTGGTGACCAAGCTGGAGCGCCTGGGTTGCGCGCGCGACGTGGTGCGCCTGGTGATGACTACCGGCTACACCTTCAACCTCAACGGTTCCAACCTGTACCTGACCACGGCGCTGGTGTTCCTCGCCCAGGCGGCGCACGTGGAGCTGACGGCCGGCCTGCTGGCGACGCTGCTGCCGGTCTGCCTGCTGACCTCGCTGGGCTCGACCAGCGTGGCCGGATCGGCCCTGCTGACGCTGGCGGCGACCCTCGGCGCGCTGCACCTGGTGCCGGTGGAGAGCGTCGGCCTGCTGCTGGGCGTGGAGCGGCTGATGAAATGCCGCTCCCTGACCAACGTGCTCGGCAATTGCGTCGCCTGCCTGGCGCTGTCGCGCTGGCAGGGCGCGCTGGACCGCGATGCGCTGCGCCGCGAACTGGGCGGCGCGGCGCTGGCCGTGCCGGGCTAGCGGCCGTGGTTCAGCCCTTGCCGTCGAGCAGACTGGCGAAGGCGTCGTCCAGCGCCTTGTCGGCGTTGTCGAGGCGGGCGCGGGTGTCCTTGAGCCAGCCGTCGTCGCTCTGCAGCGCCTGGCGCGCCCCGGCGAGCATGCGCTGCACTTCCGCCGGCTGCGGGCCGCCGATGCCGACGCGGGTCTTGACCATGTTCTCCGGTGACAGCGAGGCGCGGAAGGCGGCCTCGTCCAGCGGTAGCCGGTTGTCCTTCCAGCCGAACTTGTCGGCGGCCCGGGTATAGAGCTTCTGCGCGTCGGCATAGGGGAAGGTGTTGGGCACGTAGCCTTCGTTGCGCGCCTCCTCGACGATCAGCGAGGCGAAACTGTGGCCGATGCGGAACGGTACCTGGTGGGCGCGCTGCAGGGTGTCGGCCAGCTCCATGGAGGTGGTCCACTCGTTCTCCAGTTCCTCGCGGGCGCGGGCGGCGTTGATGGTCAGTGCATCCAGCACATTGTCCATGCCCTTGAACATGTCGGTGGCGGCGTCGAACACGCCCAGCGAATCGAAGGCGAACTTGTAGTCGGTCATGCCGGTGGTGACGTTGTGGGCACGCAGGGTGACCGCCTCGGCCAGCCCGACGGTGTCGGACGCCGATTCGCGCACCCGCATCAGCAGGCCGGGGTTGCGTTTTTGCGGCATGGCGCTGCTGGTATAGGTGGAGCCTTCGTCGAGCAGCAGCCAGGGGCGGATCTGGTGGTACTGGGTATGGATGTCGCCGATCAGCGCGCCGACCCGGATCGCCGAGTTGGCGGCGATGTCCACCGCCTCGATGGGGATGTCGTAGCTCGATACCTGGCTGGAGTCCAGCGAGTTCTCGCGCACCTCGTCGAAGCCCAGCAGCCTGGCCAGCCGCTCGCGGTTCAGCGGCCAGGCCGAGTTGGCGAGCACCGCGCTGCCCATCGGGCTCCGGTTGAGGCGCGCGTACAGTTCGCGGATGCGCTGGGCGTCGCGGTCGAAGGATGCCGCGTAGGCCAGCAGGTAATGGGCGTAGGTGATCGGCATCGCCTGTACGCCGTTGGTGTAGGCCGGCACCAGGGTGTCGGCGTTCCTCGCGGCGATGTCGAGGAGGCGCTGGCGGGTGGCGTTCATCGCCGCCGCGTAGTCGAGCACCTGCCGGCGCAGGGTCGCCAGCCGGTAGGTGGCGAGGATGTCCTGGCGACTGCGGCCGGAGTGCACCAGCGAAGCCTCCGGACCGATGTCGTCGATCATGATCCGCTCGATCTGCAGCACGTCGCCGGGCCGCTTGCCGCCGGGCCGGCCGGCCTGGTCGACGGTGTGGCGGATGCCGCCGGCGATCTTCCGGCCCATCTGCGGCGTGACGATGCCTTCCTCGACGAGCATGACGATGGAGGCCTTGTTGATCTTGTTGATCCAGGCGAACTGATCCGCTTCGGAGGGCTTGCCGGCGCTGGGCTTGACCTTGCCCGCGCCGATCCTCGCCGCTTCGGCGGCGCATTCGGCGGTGGTCTTGCAGGGCAGTTCCTCGGTGTTCGCCGCCTGTGCGCCGTAGCCGCCGGCGAGGGCGCAGAGGATGGCCAGGTGGAGAAGCGTCTTGGTCTTGTTCATGGGGACTCCTTGGTCGCCGGCCGGGGGCCGGCGGGGCGTTTCTGGTGGGGGAGCCCGGCGTGGCGGCCGGGGGTGGCGGGTTACAGCAGAGGAATCGTGTAGCTGACGATGACCCGGTTCTGGTCGATGTCGCTGCCGCCATTGCTGCGGTAGGTGCCGTTGCGCCATTTCAGGCCGAGGTTCTTCAGCGAGCCGCTCTGGAAGACGTAGGCGATATCGGTGTTGCGCTCCCATTCCCTGCCTTCTTTGGCGCCGCGGTCGAAGTTGTCGCCGCGCAGGTAGCGGGTCATGAAGGTCAGGCCGGGAATGCCCACGGAGGCAAAGTCGAAGTCGTAGCGCAACTGCCAGGACTTCTCGTCGGGGTTGGCGAAGTCCGGCGAGAGCATCACGTAGTTCACCAGGAACGGGTCGGTGCCATCGATGCGCGGGAAACCCGTTTCGCCGCTCATCTTCTGGTAGGCGGCGCCGAAGCCGTGTCCGTCCAGGCGGTAAGTGAAGCGGGCGCCGAAGGCGTCGTTGTCGACATTGGTGTCGCCGTCCTCGCGGGAGCGGGCGAAGCGCAGGTCGCTCCTGAACGACTGGCGCTTGTCGATGGGCAGCACATGCACGAGGTTGACGATGTGCTGCCGGTAATTCTCGTCCAGCCTGGCGTAGCTGTAGGTGGTGGTCAGTTGGTTGTCCCAGCGGTAGCTGAGGGTGGCGAAGTCGAAGCGGTCGCTGCTCCGCTCGCCGGTGATGCCCTTGCCGGTGACGGCCAGGTCCTCGCGGTTGCTTTCGTTGCGCAGGTTGTTCCGCGTCAGCCGGCCGGCATCGATGGTCAGCCCGTCGATCTCCTTGAACGTCAGTTGGCTGCCCTGGAAGGTCTGCGGCAGCAGGCGCGAATCGTTGGGGAGGACGGTCGGCAGGCGCGGGTCCAGCGTGCCGATGCGCAGCACGCTGTCGGAGATCCTGACCTTGGCGGTGGCGCCCAGGCGGCTGTAGCTGTCCGGCGCCTTGTCGTCGCCCACCGGCAGCAGGCCGGAGTTCTGTCGCTCCGGTCCGGAGTCCAGCTTCAGGCCCAGCAGGCCAAGCATATCGACGCCGAAGCCGACCGTGCCTTCGGTGAAGCCGGACTCGTAGCGCAGCAGGAAGCCCTGAGCCCATTCGTCGCGCTTGGACTGGTTGGCACCGTCCTGGCGGTAGTCGCTGTTGAAGTAGAAGTTGCGCAGTTCGAGGCTGGCCTTGCTGTCTTCCAGGAAGTCGGCCTTGGCGGGCGGGGGAAAAGCCATTCCGAGCAGGGCCGTGGCGGTCAGGCCCGAGGCGAGCGGGGTTTTGTACATGGTCGTCTCGTACGCGGATTGTTGTTGGAGTCGGCCCGTCGGGCGGGCCGTTGCGTAGCGCACCGGGTGGGGGCCGGTGCGCGAGACGATGCTAGCGGGGACGGTTTTGGATTAAAAATATATAGAAAATCTGATCTTGATATTTATTTGATATGTATGTGGGCGCGGTTTCAGCAGGTCAGAACAGCGAGAGCGGGTACTGGACGATGATCCGCTGCTCGTCGTACTCGTTGTCGGCGCCCCAGTCGCGGCGGATCGTCGAGTTCCGCCAGCGCAGGGCCAGGTTCTTCGCCGGGCCGCTCTGCACCACGTAGCTCAACTGGGTCTCGCGGTTCCATTCCTCGCCGTCGTCGATGTTGCCGGTGTGCACGTTGTGGCCCTCGATGTAGCGGGTCATCAGGGTCAGGCCGGGCACGCCCTGGGGCGCGAAGTCGTAGTCGTAGCGCACTTGCCAGGAGCGCTCGCGGGCGTTGTCGAAGCTGCCGTTGTAGCTGTCGTTGGCCAGGCTGCCGCCGCTGGTGCCGTTGACCCGCAGCCACTTGCTGTCGCCGCTGACCCGCTGCAGGCCCAGGTAGAAGGTGTGCGCGCCGTGCCGGAGCGAGAACATCCCGGTCAGCGTCTTGTTGTCCAGGTGGCCTTCGAGCGCCTCGCCGTCCTCCTCGCCGTCGAAGTAGCCGAGGTTGGCGTCCAGGGTCCAGGCCTTGCCCAGCGGCTGGCTGTGCTGGAGCTGGACGTAGCGCTGCTTGTAGATGTCCTTCAGGCGCGCGTACCAGAGGCCGACGCTGGTGCGCTTGCCGTTGAAGGCGTATTCGGCGCCGGCGAAGTCGAAGTCGTCGGAGGTGCGGTCGCTGGTGTAGGGGCTGGTGCCGTTCAGCGTCATGTCCTCCATGCTGCCGTCGTCGCGCGGGCTGTTGCCGGTGATGTGTCCGGCGTGGAGGGTCAGGCTGGGGATCTCTCTGGAGGTGAGCATGGAGCCGCGGAAGGTCTGCGGCAGCGAACGGCCGTCGTCGGCCCGCAGGATCGGCAGCACCAGCGACCACTCGCCGGCGCGCAGTTCGGTTTCCGAGAATTTCAGCTTGCCGGAGACGGCCAGGCGGCCGAACTGGTCGGCGGGCTTGCCGTCGTGGTCGAGCGGCAGTAGCTGGGTACCGCCAGTGCCCTTGCCGCCGTCGAGCTTGAAGGAGTAGAGGCCGAGCACGTCGAGGCCGAAGCCGAGCGGGCCCTCGGTGTAGCCGGACTTGAGGTCGAGGAGGAAGTTCTGGGTCCATTCCTCGGCCTTGCTGCGGGTGGCGCGGTCGTCGACGAAGTTGCGGTGGATATAGAAGTTGCGCAGGGTCAGGGAGCCCGTGGCGTCGTCGACGAAGCCGGCGGCCTGGGCGCCGGCGGCGGCGGCGAGGGCCAGGGTCAGGGCGGCGGACGGGCGGAGCGGAATGCGTAGGGTGCGGTTCTTCATTGTTGTTGTCATCGGCGCAGAGTGGGTGGAAAAGGCGCAAAAGATCCCCCTCCGCGGTCGCGGATACGTCGGACGGAAGAGGGGGCGGTCCGGCGCTGATCGCCGGGGCCGGCGGATCAGGGGCCGGAGCGGGCGTGGGCTGGGGCGGTCATGGGCGCTTCCGGTTTCTTGTTGTCGTTGTGGGGTGGTTGGAGTTGCCTGTCGCCCCTCTCCCTGGCCCTCTCCCCAAGGGGAGAGGGGAGGCGGCGGTGTAGCCTTCTCCCCTCGCCCAGGTGTGGGAGTGGGGCCGGGGGAGAGGGGGGCTTTACAGCGCCTCGCGGCTCGGCTGGCCGTCGACCAGGCGCAGGATGCCCAGCGGGTTGGCGTTCTTCAGCGCGTCCGGCAGCAGTTCGTCCGGGTAGTTCTGGTAGCACAGCGGGCGCAGGAAGCGCTCGATCGCCAGCGTGCCCACCGAGCTGCCGCGGGCGTCCGAGGTAGCCGGGTAAGGGCCGCCGTGGACCATCGCATCGCACACCTCCACCCCGGTCGGGTAGCCGTTGACCAACAGGCGCCCGGCCTTCTGCTCGAGCACCGGCACCAGGGACGCGAAGGCGGACAGGTCCGCCGGCTCGGCGATCAGGGTGGCGGTGAGCTGGCCGTGCAGGGCCTGCAGGGCGCGGACCAGCTCGGCCTGGTCGGCGACCTCGACGACCACGGTGGTCGGGCCGAAGACCTCTTCCTGCAGCAGTTCGTCGCCGTCCAGCAGCAGGGCGACGTCGGCCTGGAACAGTTGCGGCCGGGCCTGCCCGCCTTCCTGTTTCCGGCCGGCCAGGTGCCTGACCCCGGAGTGGGCATGCAGGGCGGCGATGCCCTGCTCGTAGCTCTTCAGGGTGCCGGCGTTGAGCATGGTCTGCGGGCCCTGTTCGGCCATGGCGGCGACGAAGACCTCCAGGAAGGCGGAGAACTGCGCCGAGCGCAGGCCGAGGATCAGCCCGGGGTTGGTGCAGAACTGCCCGCAACCCATCGTCACCGACGCGCTCAGTTCCCGGGCGATCTGCTCGCCGCGTCGCTTGAGCGCCTCGGGCAGCAGCAGCACCGGGTTGATGCTCGACATCTCGGCGAACACCGGGATCGGCTGCGCGCGGGCGGCGGCCATGTCGCAGAGGGCGCGGCCGCCCTTGAGCGAGCCGGTGAAACCGACCGCCTGGATCGCCGGGTGCTTGACCAGCGCCTCGCCGACGCCGTTGCCGTAGATCATGTTGAACACCCCGGCGGGCATGCCGGTCTTTTCGGCGGCGCGGACGATGGCGTCGGCCACGCACTCGGCGGTGGCCATGTGGCCGCTGTGCGCCTTGAACACCACCGGGCAGCCGGCGGCGAGGGCGGCGGCGGTGTCGCCGCCGGCGGTGGAAAAGGCCAGCGGGAAGTTGGAGGCGCCGAACACGGCGACCGGGCCGAGGCCGATGCGGCACTGGCGCAGGTCGACGCGCGGCAGCGGCTGACGCTCGGGCAGGGCGCGGTCGATGCGCGCGCCGTGGAAGTCGCCGCGGCGCAGGAGCTGGGCGAACAGGCGCATCTGGTTGCTGGTGCGGCCGCGCTCGCCCTGGATGCGCGCGGCGGGCAGGGCGGTCTCGCGGCCGACCAGGGCGACGAAGTCGTCGCCGAGGGCGTCGAGTTCGGCGGCGATGGCGTCGAGGAAGTCGGCGCGGCGGGCGGCGGGCAGGGCGCGGTAGGTCGGGTAGGCGGTGGCGGCGGCCTCGGCGGCGGCGTTCACCTCGGCGGGGGTGGCCTGGTAGAAGTCATGGGACAACTTTTCGCCGGTGCTGGCGTCGACGCTGTGGACGCGGATGTCGCCCGCGTTGCTGCGGGTTCCCGCGATGTAGTTGTGACCGATGATCCGGGGCATGAGGGACTCCTTGGACTTGGGTTCGAAGACGACAGGAACGTGGCGTGCGCCGGGCGCGCACGCCGCTCGGGCTAGAGCCGGCCCACGCCGCCGGCCCGCAGTTCCGGCTCCGCCGGGGCGATGTCGTTGCTCAGCGGCTCGCCGAACTCGGCGATGCCGATCTCGAAGCGGTCGCCTGGCTGCGTCTTCACGCCGTCGGCGAAGGACAGGGTGGCGGTGCCGAAGAAATGCACGTGCACGTCGCCCGGACGGAGGAACTGGGCGTACTTGAAGTGGTGGTATTCCAGGTTCTCCAGGCTGTGGCACATGTTGTCCTCGCCGGAGAGGAACTCCTTCTCCCACAGCACCGCGCCGTCGCGGCGGATGCGGCTGAAGCCGGACAGGTGGCGCGGCAGCTCGCCCAGGCGCAGTTCCGGGCCGAAGCTGCAGAAGCGCAGCTTGGAATGCGCGAGGTACAGGTAATTCCGGCGTTCCATCACATGGTCGGAGAACTCGTTGCCCAGGGCGAAGCCCAGGCGGTATGGCTTGCCGTCGTCGCCGATCACGTAGAGGCCGGCCAATTCGGGTTCCTCGCCGGCGTCCTCGGCGAACGGCGGCAACGGCAGGTCCGCGCCGGGGCGCACGACGATGCCGCCGTCGCCCTTGTAGAACCACTCCGGCTGCGCGCCGGCCTGGCCGGTGGTCGGTTTGCCGCCCTCCAGGCCCCAGCGGAACACGCGCATGGTGTCGGTCAGGGCGGCGTCGTCGCCGAGGTTCTGCTGGTGCATCTTGTCGCGGGCGGAGGCGCTGCCCAGGTGGGTCAGGCCGGTGCCGCTGACCAGGCAATGGGCCGGGTCCGGGTGATCCAGCGGGGCCAGCACGCGCCGCTCGGCGAGCAGCAGGGCGTAGTCGTGGGCCTCGCCCAGGCCCAGGGTCTCGATGCGGCCGGCCAGGCTCTGGCCGGCGGCGATGGCCGCCAGGGCCAGTTCGCGGGTGCTCGTCGCGTCCCGCACCTCGCGGACTAGGCCGCCGTCCACCAGGCCGACGCGGCGTGCGCCGCCGGCCAGTTCGAATTGAATCAAGCGCATTTTCGAATCCTCGTCTTGTGAGTGGCGGGCGTTTCAGACGCCGCCCAGGTGGGCCGGCTGCTGAGCCTGCCGGCGCTCGAGGCGCTGGTAGACGATGCCGGTCAGCAGCAGGCCGAAGCAGAGCACGGCGGACAGGAAGTACAGGCCCGAGGCCAGGTTGCCGGTGTGTTCCTTGAGCGCGCCGATGGCGAACGGTCCCAGGTAGCCGCCCAGGTTGCCGAAGGAGTTGATCAGGGCGATGCCGGCCGCCGCGCTGGCGCCGCTGAAGAAGCGTCCGGGCAGGGTCCAGAACACCGCGGTGATGGAGTAGAGGCTGAAGGCGACCAGCGACAGCGCGGCCAGTTGCAGGACCGGCGAGCCCAGCCAGGCGCTGAAGAACATGGCGCAGGCGCCCAGGGCGTGCAGCACCGCCAGGTGCCCGTAGCGGTCGTTCAGGCGGTCCGAGCTGCGCGGCACGACCAGCAGGCCGAGGATGCCGAAGACGTAGGGCACCGCCGCGATGAAGCCGGTGGCCAGGGTGCTGCCGCCGAACTGGTGGACGATGGTCGGCAGCCACAGGCCGAGGCCGTAGATGCTCAGGGTGACCGGCAGGAAGAACAGCGCCAGCAGCAGCACGCGCTTGTCCTTCAGGGTGTGCAGCGGGTTCTCGTGGTGGGTCTGGCCGTAGTCCTGGCGGTCCTTCTCCAGCTCGCCGAGCAGCCAGGTCTTCTGTTCGCCGCTGAGCCAGTCCACCTGGTCCGGGCGGTCCGGGAGGATGCGCAGGGTCGGCCAGGCCAGCAGTACCGCCGGGGCGCCGATGGCGAGGAACAGCCACTGCCAGCCGTGCAGGCCGGTCAGGCCGTCGAGCCCCAGCAGCAGGCCGGACAGCGGACCGGTGATCAGCATGGCGATCGGCTGGGAGAGGATGAACAGGCCGAGCACCTTGCCGCGATGGCGGACCGGGTACCACTGGGTGATGTAGTAGAGCACGCCGGGGAAGAAGCCGGCCTCGGCGGCGCCGAGCAGAAAGCGCATGACGTAGAAGCCGCCCGCGCTGTCGATGAAGGCCATGCCCATGGTCATCAGGCCCCAGGTGAACAGGATGCGGGCGAACCAGCGGCGTGCGCCGAAGCGGTCGAGCATCAGGTTGCTGGGGATCTCGAAGAGGAAATAGCCGATGAAGAACAGGCCGGCGCCCATGCCGTAGGCGGCATCGCCGAGGCCGATGTCGGCACCCATGCTCAGCTTGGCGAAGCCGACCGCGGAGCGGTCGATGTAGGCGATCAGGTACAGCAGGATCAGGAATGGGATGAGTTTGACGGTGATCTGGCGGACAAGCCGCGTTTCGGGGCTCATGTGCTGCGGTCTCCAGTTGTTGTTGTAAGGACCGGGGCGGAGCGGCGAGGACCGTCTCCGCGATGCCAGCGGACTATATAGTAATACTATTTTAAGGATCAACTCTTCCAATTTGCTTTTTATGCGGGTAATTTTGTCCTGCGTTGCTCAATATAGTATTACTAAATCAACAAGAGACCTTCCCCATGTCCGACAAGCGTCCCCTCCGTTCCGCCGCCTGGTTCGGCAGTACCGACAAGAATGGCTTCATGTACCGCAGCTGGATGAAGAACCAGGGCATCCCGGACCACGAGTTCCAGGGCAAGCCGATCATCGGCATCTGCAACACCTGGTCGGAGCTGACCCCGTGCAACGCCCACTTCCGCAAGGTCGCCGAACACGTGAAGAAGGGCGTGCTGGAGGCAGGCGGCTTCCCGGTCGAATTCCCGGTGTTCTCCAACGGCGAATCCAACCTGCGTCCCACGGCGATGCTGACCCGCAACCTGGCGAGCATGGACGTGGAGGAAGCGATCCGCGGCAACCCGGTGGACGCGGTGGTACTGCTCACCGGCTGCGACAAGACCACCCCGGCCCTGTTGATGGGCGCGGCCAGTTGCGACGTGCCGGCCATCGTGGTGACCGGCGGACCCATGCTCAACGGCAAGCACAAGGGCCGCGACATCGGTGCCGGCACTGTGGTCTGGCAGATGCACGAGGCCTACAAGGCCGGGCAGATCAGCCTCGACGAATTCCTTTCCGCCGAGGCCGGCATGTCGCGCTCGGCCGGTACCTGCAACACCATGGGCACCGCTTCGACCATGGCCTGCATGGCCGAGGCGCTGGGCACCTCGCTGCCGCACAACGCGGCGATCCCGGCGGTGGATGCGCGCCGTTACGTACTGGCGCACCTCTCCGGCATGCGCATCGTCGAGATGGTCTGGGAGGATCTGTGCCTGTCGAAGATCCTCACCAGGGAAGCCTTCGAGAACGCCATTCGGGTCAACGCGGCGATCGGCGGCTCGACCAACGCGGTGATCCACCTCAAGGCCATCGCCGGGCGCATCGGCGTGTCGCTCGAACTGGATGACTGGACCCGCATCGGCCGCGGCATGCCGACCATTGTCGACCTGCAGCCCTCCGGGCGTTTCCTGATGGAGGAGTTCTACTACGCCGGCGGGCTGCCGGCGGTGATCCGACGGATGGACGAGGGCGGCCTGCTGCCCAACCCCGGAGCGCTGACGGTGAACGGCAAATCACTGGGGGACAACTGCGCGCGGGCGCCGATCTACGGCGAGGACGAGGTGATCCGCACGCTGGACAACCCGCTGCGCGCCGACGGCGGCATCTGCGTGCTGCGTGGCAACCTGGCGCCCAGGGGCGCGGTGCTCAAGCCGTCCGCCGCCACCCCGGCGCTGATGCAGCATCGCGGCCGCGCGGTGGTGTTCGAGAACTTCGACGACTACAAGGCGCGCATCGCCGACCCCGCGCTAGACGTCGACGAAACCTGCGTCCTGGTCATGAAGAACGCCGGGCCCAAGGGTTATCCGGGCATGGCCGAGGTGGGCAACATGGGCTTGCCGCCGAAGGTCCTGGCCAAGGGCATCACCGACATGGTGCGCATTTCCGATGCGCGGATGAGCGGCACCGCCTACGGCACCGTGGTCCTGCACGTGGCGCCGGAAGCGGCGGCCGGCGGCCCGCTGGCGGCGGTGCGCGACGGCGACATGATCGAACTGGACTGCGCCGGCGGCCGCCTGCACCTGGACATCTCCGACGAGGAACTGGCCGCGCGCCTGGCCGACCTGGCGCCGCCGGCCCCGCTGTTGTGGGACGGCGGCTACCGGCGGCTGTACATCGACCACGTGCTGCAGGCCGACGAGGGCTGCGACTTCGATTTCCTGGTCGGCTGCCGTGGCGCGGAGGTGCCGCGCCATTCGCATTGAGATCAAGCCCTTTCCGGGGCTTCGGCTGCCGCCGGGTAGGAGAGGAGCGGATTTATCCGCGATGAAGCGCGAAACCGGAAGTATCGCGAATGAGTCCGCTCCCACCGAAGCGCCATCGACCGCCTCCCCCGGAGCAAGACCCCGATAAGGAGTGGCTGCGGGGCCCCAGCCCGCCATCGGTTCGCGCCGGCCCTCTGAACCACCCGCGGTCGGTGCTACTATGCCGGGCTTCCCCGGAACCGCCGCAGACCGATGGACTACCGCCAGCCCAAACCCCGCAAGAGCCAGCACGCCCGCATCGTGCACGAACTCGGTCGCCTGATCGTCTCCGGCCGTCTCAAGCCCGAGGAGCGGCTGCCTGCCGAGGCGCAGCTCTGCGAGGACTACGATGTCAGCCGCACGGTGCTGCGCGAGGCGACCCGGGTGCTGGTGGCCAAGGGACTGGTCCAGTCCAAGCCGCGCGTCGGCAGCGTGGTGCGGCCGCGCTGTGACTGGCACCTGCTCGACCCGGACGTGCTGCATTGGCTGATGCAGAGCAGCCCGCAGGGCGAGTTCTTCGACAAGCTGTCCAGCGTGCGCTGCATCATCGAGCCGGCTTCGGCCGCGCTGGCCGCGGTCAACGCCACCCCCGAGGATCTCGAAGCCATCGCCGAGGCCTATGCGCGCATGGAGGCGGCCAAGAGCCCGGAGAGTTTCCTGGAGCCCGACCTGGACTTTCACAGCCGCATCGCCGAGGCCACCCATAACGAGCTGCTGGCGCACCTGTGCAACATGTTCTCGCTGGCCCTGCGCGAGTCGATGACCCATTCCAACCGGCGGCCCAACCTCCACGAACTGGCCCTGCCGCGGCACAAGGCGATCCTCACCGCTATCCAGAACCGCGACACCCTGGGCGCGCGACATGCTTCGCTGGTTCAACTGGAGGACGCGCGCGCCGCGCTGAGCGCGGTGCTGGGCGAGGATTTTCCGCTATAGCCTTCGTCCAGGACGCCATGCCGTCCGACGAGGGCGCGGGTCGCGAAATTGCAGCATGGCGCGGTCTTATAATCAGGCTCGTCCCCGCTCCGCGCATCGGTGGACAACATCGGTTCGCCCTATCCGGATAGCTCCGTTCGGCTCGATGGAACGGCAAGGCAAGGGATTCACCTTGAAAGAACGGCCATACCCCCGCTTCCTTTCCCTGGCGGGCCCGCTTTTCGGGGCACTGCTCGCCTCCGGCGCCGATGCCGAGCCCCTGCGCTTCGCCCTGGTCGCCAAGCGGGTCGACCATCCGTTCTTCATCCAGGCCGGCGAAGGCTGTGCGGAAGCCGCCCGTGCCCAAGGCGACACCTGTCTGTTGCTGGGCGCGGCGGGTCCGACGCATTTCCGCCGGCAGAACCAGGCCCTGGAGCAGGCCCTCGACATGGGGCTGGACGGCATCGCGCTGTCCGTGACCCATTCGCAGTGGCTGGCCGATCATGCCCTGAAACGGGCGAGCCGGACGCCCCTCATCACCTTCGATTCGGACCTGGGACCCGCGGAACGGCACCTGCGTCTCGGCTACGTCGGCCTGGACAACCAGCTCTTCGGCCGGCGGCTGGCCAGGCTCGCCCAGCACTTCAGGCCGCAAGGCGGGAGGTTGTGCATACTGAGTGGCAACCTGCAGGACACCAATCTCCAGGAGCGTCTCCAGGGCATTCGCCGGCAGCTCGGCGCCGCCCGCGATGGAGACCGGCTGGACGGAGAGAACGGCTGGCGCGAACTGAACCGCTGTCCGCTCTATTCCTCCGACGATCAGCAGACCGCGCTGCTCCAGCTCGCTACCCTCCTGGACGGCAACTCGGTCGATGTCGTCATCAGCATCGCCGCCTGGCCGTCCCTCCAGGCCGCGACCTTCCGCCAGCGGCTGGGCGAACTCGGCGAGCATGTTTCCCACCCGGTCATCATCATGACCACCAACGAGCCGGATGCGGCCCAGCTCGAATTGCTCGACGAGGGGCTGGTGCAGGCCTACCTGGACATCGATAGCCGCGAGATGGGCCGCCAGAGCTACTGGATGCTCAAGCGTCTGGCGCAGGGCAAGACGGTTCCGAAGGACCTGCTCATCGATGACCGGGTGGTTTACCTGTATCTGTCCGGATCTTCGGCACCGCCGGACCGTCCCCCCGCGACCGAGCCTTGAGGCGGACGGGAGGCTCGTACGAGGAGCGGGACGCTCCTAGCGGTCCCGGGTTTTATCGTGCGACCAGAAGAGCTTGAATGCCAGGGGTATCGAAATGAAAAAGTTCGCCAGGTTTTGCAGCGCCAGCAGGCTGAGGAGAAGCATGCTCTGGAAAAGCGCGTAGACATAATAGCCGGGGCTTGTCCGGCCGGACTCGATCAGGGCGGGGGTCGATACTATCAAGTCGAGTGAGGAAAATATCAGGCTGAGCATCGAATAGCCGAGCAGGCCCAGTGGGAGAGCCATCCAATAGCTGTAGCGATCGCCGCTCGCCCTCCAGCGTTTGTATAGATATAGGATGACGACTGCCCAGGATGCGTCGAAAGCGAGAGGATAGGCCAGAAATTTCCATTTATCTTCGAACAGGGGCTCCAACTCGCCTTTATATAGGGCATGTACGAAAGCCTGCGCCAGAAACCCGAGGCTGAGCAATACGACGGTTGCCAGGAATAGAAGTATCCAGGTCTTTTTTCGCTGCCAGTCGCTGGTGGATGAGGCGCCGATGCCGCTGGTATCCTGATGGTTGGACATTGAATGGCCTTTCCATGGTTGAATTTTGTCAGGAGCCCTGACTCAAGGGCTGGAATTCATTCTTTCCGATTGACATTCCTTTCGCCGAGGCTTGCGGTCAACTGGTTTGGGGGTATGATTTATCGCTCGACCAGAAAAGTTTGAACGCCAAGGGTATCGAGATGAAGAAATTTATCAGGTTGTGGAGTGCTATCAGGGTATATAGAAATATACATTCGAAGAATGCATGAATGTGGTCGTAAGGATTTGTACGGTCGAAATTTTCCAGATTCAAAATCGACAATATTAATTCGACTGAAGAAATTGTTAGAGTAAATATCAGGTAACTGAGAAATCCAAGTATGAGAGCTATCCAGTAGCTGTAGCGAATACTGTTTTTTCTCCAGCGCCTGTGCAGGTATATGACGATGGATGCCCAGAGTGCGCCAAAGGCAGGAGTTCCGGCCAGAATTTTCCATTTTTCTTCAAGTATGTTCCCTGTTGTGCCTTTGTATGTAGTGTATATAAATACCTCTAATAGAAAGCCAAAAATGAGCAATGCGACGGTTGCCAAGAACAAGAGTGCCCAGGTCTTTTTTCGCTGCCAGCCGCTGGCGGATGAGGCGCCGATGCCGGTGGTGTCCTGATGGTTGGGCATTGAATGGCCTTTCCATGGTTGAGTTTTGTCAGGAGTTCTGACTCAAGGGCTGGAATTCATTCTTTCCGATTGACATTCCTTTCGCCGAGGCTTTCGGTCAACTGGTTTGGGGGTATGATTTATCGTTCGACCAGAAAAGCTTGAACGCCAAGGGTATCGAGATGAAGAAGTTTATCAGATTGTGGAATGCTATCATGGTATAGAGAAACATGCACTCGGAAAAGGCATAAATATAATCATAAGGGTTGGAGCGATCGAAGCCTTCCAGGGTGAGGAACGATAATATCACGCTGCACGAGGAAATTATTAGAGTAAGTATTAGGTAGCTTAGCAAGCCAAGTATGAGCACTATCCAATAGCTGTAGCGAACGCTGTTTTTTCTCCAACGTCTGTACAGGTATATGACGATGGGTGCCCAGAGTGCACCAAGGACAGGGATCCAGACCAGGATTTTCCAATTTTCTTCGAATATGTTCCCTATTGTACCTTTGTATGTTTTATATATGAGTGACTCTAATATGAAACTAAAAGTGAGCAATGCGACGGTTGCCAGGAATAGAAGTATCCAGGTCTTTTCTCGCTGCCAGCCGCTGGCGAATGAGGCGCCGATGCCGGTGTTGTCCTGATGGTTTGACATTGAATGGCCTTTCCGTGTCCGTATTTCGTCGATATCTGTCCCGCCCGTTCGTGAGCGTGCCACACGGAGCGTCCTCTGTGGCGACGTGGCTACCGCGACATACGACATTCACGATCGAGAGCCTCCGATAATTAGTGGGGCATCGGTGCTTCGGCCGCGACGCGCTCGATGGCCGCGACCACCTGGCCCGGCGCGGCGTAGTGCAGCATGTGGCCGGCCTCCGGGATCAGTTGCAGGTGGCTGCCCGGCAGCCGCCGGTGGAGCCAGTCGGCGTGCCGCTCGTCGACCACCAGATCCCGGGTGCCGGCCATGATCACGGTCGGCAGGCGCAGCTCGGAATAGCGCTGGCGCATCGTTATCACGGCCGGGATCAGGGTCACGGCATCCTGGGATTCGGCGCGGATCTGCAGGGGCCGCAGCGGGAACTGATGGGGAAATTCGCGCCTGAAGCGTTCCGGGACGGGCAGCGGGGCGAACATGACCTTGAAAGTCAACTGCAGCAGGGAGCCGTTGAGGATCGGCGTCAGGGTGTGGCGCAGGGCGCCGCCGAGCAGGGGAATCGCCGGCGGGGCCGCCGCCAGTACATCGAGGCGGACGGTCGCCGCGTAGTAGCCGCCGAGCAGCACCAGGCCGGCCACGTCGTCCGGGTGGTCGAGGGCCATCTTCAGTGCGACGAGCGTTCCCCAGGAGTGGCCGACGATCACCGGGCGCTCGACGCCGAGCTGCCGGAGCGCCCGGTGCAGCAGTTCGGCCTGCCGGCTCGCGGTCCACAGGGTGCCGAGCGGGCGCTCGCTGTAGCCGTAGCCGGGACGGTCGAAGGCGAGGACCCGATGGACCTTGGCGGCCCGTTCGAACACCCCGCTCAGGACATAGTCCTCGGCGGTCACGGCATTGCCGTGCAGCAGCACGACCGGCGATCCCCGGCCCTGGTCGAGGTAGTGCAGGCGTACCCCGTCCACCGTGACGAAGCGCCCGCTCGGCGGATGTTCGCGTTCGGCCCGGCGGGTCCGGTAGCGGTTGTAGAGGGCCAGGGCCAGCAGCGTTGTCACGAGGAACAGCGCCAGCATCGTGGTGGAGTCGAACGGGGCTGCATTCATTGGCGTTTCTCCCTGGCATCGGCCCATGGTCCCCGAAGCAGCGAACCGGCTGGCCGGATGGATTTCATTCTGGCCTCTTTTCTGCGGGCGGGTGGGCGAGTGGGGACTCGCCGGGGGGAGCGCCTTGCCCGACCGGGCCGTTTCCCTGTCCATTATGGGTGTACGTGGGACGGATTCCTCCTTGGGGCGTTCACGTCGAATGCGTCGCCGGCTGCCCGGCCCGGGCGGCGTGCCACTGGCGCAGTGGACGATTGGCGCCGTGGTATATACTGGCCCGGGTGCAGTTATTCATAGAGGTGACAGGATGTTTCCCTGGCTCTGGTTTTGGATGCCTCGAATTTATTTTCCATTGAGCGGTGGTGTCACTCAGAGAATAGATCCCGACATCAATTGGTTTTTCGATGCGATACAGCCTGGCGCGGGCATTGCGCAGGTCGAGAAGGAAATATTCGAGAACTATTCCTACGGCAGGCAGTTGGGAATAATCATCGAGGCTCTGCTCTATAGTCTGAACAGGGAAAATCCGGAGTTTTCCAACTTGCGGGAGGCGGTGGGGAAACTTGAAAAGCTTTATTCCAAGACCGAGCGGATAAAGCAGGTCAATGCGGAAAATATCTCGGAAAATGCCATTCAACTCATGAAAAGACTCCGGGAAATGAACCCGGCGGAGTTCGACAGGGCGATCCTCGAGATAGGTTTGATTTCGCGAGTCGTACCACGGAAGCTCGGCGAATAGGCGGTTTCATTCGTCTCGCGGGGCGGCCGATCGTACCGCGCAATCCGGTTTTCCCCATCGGCAATCCCATCGGGAAGGGTCTATGGCTCTTCGTTTCGAGATGCTCGCGAACGGAGGGCGGTGTCCGTCCCTGTATCTTTGGCCGGGGACGGTCTCAAACACACTCGAAATAATCGAAGCCGAAGCGCTTGCGGAACATGTCCTGCGCCAGTTGCCGTACGCTGGGGGTGGTCGCCGGGTTTTCCAGCAGCTCCACGCACAGTCGATCCATGTACGCGACGCAGTCCCTGATACGGCGTTTCTTGCGGGCGCGTTCCATGTCGACTACGTTGTTCATGACGTTTTTTCCTCCTCGATCGGTGAGCCTGGCCATCGCCTCGGGCGGGCCGGTTGTCGCTCATGGTTGGGCCTTGCCGCCGTTTCGTCGTGCGAAGAGGGGCTGCAGGGACGTGGACGAACAGGGCCGGGCGGCTGTGCGGCGCTAATGCGCGCGGTCGGGGCTCGGAGAGCGGTTCATTGCTCGACCAGCTCTTTCGGGAAGTGCTGCAGTTTCTTCAGGTGGGCGCGGCAGTGGCCGTGGGCCGGCAGTACCGAGTAAACCTGGAGCAGTTCGCCGCCGACGGTTCGCAGCACCACATAGCTCTTGCCGTCGAACTCCCGGACGGTGCTCCGGGTCATGTTCGGCAGTTGCATAACTTCTACCCTCGCGTAATAGGCGCATTTCGCGCATCGGATCGAAGCGGCGGCATCCCTGGCGCATTATCCCCATCCCCGATATGGGATCGACCTTGGTGGCAACGTTAGGGCGCTAAGCTGTGGCTTGTAAACGCGGATTGGACGAATGGACGAAGCGGCGCAAGCGCAGCGGGCGGATCGAAAAAGCCCTTCGCGGTCAGGCTCATGCGCACCGGATGGCGCGGCAGCGCAGCGGCAAGGCCGCGAGGCCGGCACGCGGGCGCCGACCGGCGCGTCTCTTCGGCTGCTGTCCTGCCAGCGTGCTGCCGGGCGGCGCCCGACGGGCGGAGACGACGATGGGGACTGCCGGAACGGGAGAAAGGCCTGCGCCAGCTACGCCGGCGTTTCTCCGTAGCACTCGATCAACTGTTCGGCCGGCATCGGCCGCCCGAGCAGATAGCCTTGCAGCAGGTTGCAGCCGAGCCGGGTGAGGTGTTTCTGCTGCTCGGGGGTTTCCACGCCCTCGGCGACGATCTTCAGGCCCAGCGTCCGGCCCAGAGCGATGATCGCGGAGACGATGGCCGCGTCGTCGCCGCCCTGGCCCAGTTCGTTGACGAAGCCGCGGTCGATCTTCAGCTCGTTGGCCGGCAGGCGCTTGAGGTAGAGCAGGCTGGAGTAGCCGGTGCCGAAATCGTCGATGGAGATGCCAACCCCCATCGCCGCCAGTTGTTCGAGTACCGCCAGGCTGGAGTCGGCATCGCGCATGGCGGTGGATTCAGTGATTTCGAGGGTCAGGTTGTGCGCTTCCAGGCCATGTCGCTGCAGGGCTGTGCGCACCGAGTCGATCAGCTTGGCATGGGCGAACTGGCTGGCCGACAGGTTCACCGCGATGTTCCAGCTCGTATGGCCCGCCGCGCGCCAGCGCTGTATCTGCGCGCAGGCTTCGTCGAGCACCCAGTTGCCGATCGGCACGATCAGGCCGGTTTTCTCCGCCAGCGGCAGGAATTGGTCGGGCGACAGCAGGCCGCGTTCGGGATGCTGCCAGCGCAGCAGTGCCTCGACCCCGATGATCGGCCCGTCTGGGGCGATCAGCTTGGGCTGGTAGTGCAGGCGCAGCTCGTCGCGTTCCAGGGCGTGGCGCAGGTCCTGCAGCAGACGCAACTGCTCCTGGGCGTTGGCGTTCATCGAGTTCTCGAAGAAGCAGTAGCCGTCGCGGCCCTGTTCCTTGGCGTGGTACATCGCCGCGTCGGCGTTGACCAGCAGTTCGTGCGGGGCCAGCCCGTCGTCGGGGTAGACGGCGATGCCGACGCTGGCGGAGACGAATAGTTCGTGATGCTCGATCGAATAGGGCTGGCGGATGGTTTCGATCAGTTTTCCGGCGATCTTCGCCGCGTCCGTCGGTTCGCCGATTTCCGTCAACAGGATGAGTTCGTCGCCGCCCAGCCGGGCGATGGTGTCCTGGCCGCGCACGCTACCGCGAATGCGCTGCGTCACCTCCACCAGCAGCAGGTCGCCGAGGTGATGGCCGTAGGCGTCGTTGATCGCCTTGAAGCCGTCCAGGTCGATGAACAGTACGGCGAACACCTTGTGTTCGCGGCGGGCCTTTTCGATCGCCTGACCCAGGCGGTCGGCGAGCAGCATGCGGTTGGGCAACTTGGTCAGGTTGTCGTATAGCGCCAGTTGCATCAGCTCGCTGTTGGCCTTGCTGAGCGCGCTGGCCAGCGACGCGGTGCGCTGTTCCAGGCGCGAGTCCAGCACCGAGATGATCAGTGTGGTGGCCATCACGCTGAGCGCCGCCATGATCACCAGGATCGACAGCCAGCCGGTGTCGATGCCGCTGTTGGCCGCCCCGCAGTAGCTGCCCTCCGGGAACTGCGAGGCGGCCATGCCGGTGTAGTGCATGCCGACGATGGCGCAGCCCATCGCCACCGATGCGCCGGCCCGACTGAAGACCACCCAGGTGGAATGCCAGCGCAGGCGGAAGGCGATCCACAGCGCCGCGCCCGAGGCCAGCACGGCGACGACGATCGACAGGGCGAACCAGGCCGGGTCGTAGACGATGCCCGGCACCATGCGCATGGCCTCCATGCCGGTGTAGTGCATGGCGGCGATGCCGGCTCCCATCAGCGAGGCGCCCATCGCCAGCCGCGGCCAGGGTAGTTCCCGCTGGCAGACCAGCCAGAGGGCGAAGGTCGACGAGGCGATGGCGATCAGCAGGGAAGCGCTGGTCAGCCACAGGTCGTAGCCGAGCTCGATCGGCAGGCTGAACGCCAGCATGCCGACGAAGTGCATGGACCAGATACCCGTTCCCATGGCCAGCGCCCCGCCGGCCAGCCAGGCGAGCCGCGCGCCCCGCTGGGCCGTGGAAACCCGGCCGGCGATGTCGAGGGCGGTGTAGGAGGCGAGGATGGCGACGATCAGGGAGAAAACGACGAGAACTTCGTTGTAGCGGCTGGCAAGCATGGACGCTCCGTACTGCGTAAGGGCAGCGCTGCATGATCGATCGGAGGGAGTTGCGTTGGTCTGGCGGACGGATGATATCACCGGGCTATTGCTTTTATTGGGATGCCGGGGAAGCGGCGTCGCATGGGGAATCGCGCCGGTTTCCCCGCCGGGCGGCTTGCCGGAGAGCGGCCATGGCCGGTTACCGGGGCCGAGGCGCTCCGTGGTCGGTCGGGCCGCTGTCGCAGCCTACGCCAAAACGCCGAGAGCCCCCGGAGATTGGTTACAAAACATTGCCGTCGACGGGCCGGATGAGCGCGGCGAAAGCCGCCGAGCTGCGGGTTTCCCTTTCCCCGGCCGAGCCGTCGGGCAGGGCTTCGGCGATTCGCCGGCAGTGCCCATGGGCTGTCCGGGGCAGGGCGGGCGCGGAGCGGAAAGTCCAGTCGGCGTGATGGGATTCATCTTCCCATGATAAGAATTCATTTTCGCTGTGGAAATAATGAGCGCGACTGGTCTGCATTGTGATGCGCGCCCGATTCGAAAGCCTGTCGTTCCCCGTATGGATGCCGGCGCAGGCCATATCCGCAGCACGGGCTCATCTCAAGGAGGAAGATCCATGTACAGCCGTCGTCAGCTTCTGCACTACTCGGCCCTGTTCGCCGCCCTGGCCGCCATGGCCCCGCTGTCGTCCATATCGCTGTTGGCCGCCGAGCCGCTACTCGCGCGACGCATCCCTTCCAGCGGCGAGGAGTTGCCGGCGGTCGGCCTGGGTACCTCGCGGACCCATGATGTCTCCCTCGACGACGAGGCCCTGACGCCCCTTCTGGAGGTACTGCGCACCCTGGTCGAGGGCGGCGGCAGCCTGGTCGACACCGCGCCGAGCTACGGTCGCGCCGAGCGGGTGGTCGGCGAACTGGCCCGGCGCCTCGGTGCGCGCGAGCGGCTGTTCCTCGCCAGCAAGGTGTCCGCCAGCGGGCAGAAGGCCGGCCGCCGGCAGATCGAGGCCAGCTTCAAGGCACTGCAGACCGACCGCATCGACCTGCTGCAGGTGCACAATCTGCAGGACACCGCCACCCAACTGGCCCTGTTGCGCGAGCTGAAGGGGCAGGGGCGGTTACGCTACATCGGTGTGACCCACTATCTGGAGTCGGCCCACGACGACCTGCTGGCGGTGTTGCGCAAGGAGAAGGTCGACTTCGTGCAGTTCAACTATTCGGTCGGCGAGCGCAACGCCGAGAAGCGCCTGCTGCCGTTCTGCGCCGACCACGGCATCGCCACCCTGATCAACCGGCCGTTCATGCGCGGCGCCCTGTTCGCCCGGGTCAAGGGCCAGTCGCTGCCGCCGCTGGCGCAGGAGCTGGGCGCGACCTCCTGGGCGCAACTGCTGCTCAAGTACATCCTCGCCGAGCCGGCGGTGACCGCGGTGATTCCGGCCACCGACAAGCCGCGCTACATGGCCGACAACCTGCTCGCCGCGCAGGGCCGCCTGCCGGATGCCGGACAGCGCGCGCGGATCGTCGAACTGTTCGCCTGAGTCGGGGCGGCAAGGCCCCGATCCTGTCGGGCCGGCTCACTCCTCCGGCTGCTTGAGCAGCACGCCTTCGGCGTCGCGGACCCACAGGCGGACGGGGATGCCCTGGGCCACGCTGCGGCCGACCGTGCAGAATTCCTCGAACTGGCCGAGGATGCGCGGCAGGTGTTCCAGCTCGGCGGCGCGGCGGCCGAGCTGCAATTCGATGCCGATGCCCAGCACGCGCAGGCGGTTCTGTTCGTTGCGGCCGACCTCCGCGCTGGCCTGGCAGCGCAAGGGCTCGGCGTCCTGCTTGAACTTGCGCAGGGCGAACAGCAGGCTGGCGGTCAGACAGTTGGCCACGGCGGAAAGCAGCAGTTGCACCGGGCTCGGACCCCGACCGGTGCCCAGCGGCGGCGGCTCGTCGACGATCAGGGGCGGCTGGCCGTCGCCGAAGTCGAGGCTGCAGCGGTAGTCTTCCTGCTGCTGCAGGGTCAGGGTGACGCGTTCGTTGTCGCTCATGGGAGGCTCCTCGCTGGGGATGGCCGGCTTCCCGGCCGCTGCTACCCTGCGGCGGGGCCCCGGGTATCGGCCGGGCGCCGGTTCGCGCAGGAGAGGATTCAGGAGATGTCGGACAGTATCAAGGTCTGGGACGCACCGCTGCGTCTGTTTCACTGGTCGCTGGCGCTGGCCGTCGGTGGCGCCATGCTCACCGGCTGGCTGGGCGGCAATCTGATGGTCTGGCACGGCCGGCTGGGCCTGTCGATCCTCGGGTTGCTGGCGTTCCGCCTGCTCTGGGGCATGCTGGGCTCGACCTATGCGCGCTGGTCGCGGATCTTCGCCGCGCCGTTGCGGCTGGGCGATTACCTGGCTGGACGCTGGCGGGAGGCCGGGCACAATCCGCTGGGCTCCCTGTCGGTGCTGGCGCTGCTCGGCCTGGCGGCCTTCCAGACCCTGAGCGGTCTGGCGGCGAACGACGACATCGCCTTCCAGGGACCGCTGTACCGGCTGGTGGAAACCGACACCAGCACCTGGCTGACCGCTCTGCACCGGCAGGCCTGGTGGCTGCTGCTGGGGCTGATCGGCCTGCATCTGCTGGCGATCCTCTATTACTCGCTGGTGCGCCGCCAGCCGCTGGTGCGGGCGATGGTCGGCGGCCGCAGCCCGCGCCGCTACCCGGAGCAGCACGAGGCCAGCGGCGGAGCGCCGTGGGCGCTGGGCGTGGCGCTGGCCGGCGCGCTGCTGCTGGTCTGGGGCGTGCAGTCGGCGGCCGGCTGGCTGGCGCCGCCAGCCGCCCCGGCGGCACCGGCGGCGCTCGACTGGTAGGGCCCTAGGTCGGCGCCGCCGGTCCGGGGCTCATTTCGTGCGGAACTGGTCGTGGCAGGCCTTGCAAGTCTTGCCGACCTCGCCGAAGGCGGTCTTGATGCGCGCCTGGTCGCCGCTGGCCGCCTCGCTGGCCAGCTTGTCGACGGCGCCGGTGAAGTTGCGGGCCAGCTTGTTGGCTTCGTCGAGGTTCTTGAAGAACTCCGGCTTGAGGCGGGTCTTGTCGCCCATCTGATCGGTGGCGGTACCGGGACCGTACAGGGAGCCCATGCCGGAATTGGCGATGGCGGCGATGGCGTTGGCGGCGGCGACCACCTGGGCTTTGTTGTAAGGCACGCTGCCGTCCACGACCTGGGCCTTGATCTTGCCCATGTTCCAGGCCATGAAGCTGTAGCCGGCCTGGCGGTACTCGATCTGTTCCTCCGGCTTGAGCTGGGCCTCGGCGCTCAGGGTGGCCAGCAGCAGGGCGGCGCCGAAGCCGCCGATCATCAGTTTCTTCACGGTATCTCCTTGTTGGGTCCGGGATGTTTTCCGGTGACGACGGACGGTCGGGAGCCGTCCGCTGGGGGCTATACTCCCCGCCAAACCGCGACGAGCGCAAGCCGAGGGCCGGCGCCGGCGCACAGCGCGGCAGCCCGCCGCGTCCTGCCGATTACGAAGGAGTGGATCGCAATGCAACTGAACGATGCCCGGCTGTTCCGCCAACAGGCTTACATCGAGGGTCGCTGGGTGGATGCCGACGGCGGGCAGACCCTCGCGGTGAACAATCCGGCCAGCAACGAGATCCTCGGCGGCGTGCCGAAAATGGGCGCGGCGGAGACCCGCCGCGCCATCGAGGCCGCCGAGCGGGCGCTGCTGGCCTGGCGCGCGCTGACCGCCAAGGAGCGCGCGGGCAAGCTGCGGTGCTGGTTCGAACTGCTGCTCGAGCATCAGGACGACCTGGCCCGGCTGATGACCCTGGAGCAGGGCAAGCCGCTGGCCGAGGCGCGCGGCGAGATCGCCTATGCCGCCTCCTTCCTCGAATGGTTCGCCGAGGAGGCCAAGCGCATCTACGGCGACACCATCCCCGGCCACCAGGCGGACAAGCGCATCCTGGTGATCAAGCAGCCGGTCGGCGTCTGCGCGGCCATCACGCCATGGAACTTCCCGGCGGCGATGATCACCCGCAAGGCCGGCCCGTCACTGGCCGCCGGCTGCACCCTGGTGCTCAAGCCGGCCTCGCAGACGCCCTTCTCGGCGCTGGCGCTGGCCGAGCTGGCCGAGCGCGCCGGCATTCCGGCGGGGGTATTCAACGTGGTCACCGGCAGCGCCGCCGAGATCGGCGGCGAACTGACCGCCAACCCGATCGTACGCAAGCTGTCCTTCACCGGCTCCACCGAGATCGGCCGCCAGTTGATGGCCCAGTGCGCCAGGGACATCAAGAAGGTTTCCCTGGAACTGGGCGGCAACGCACCCTTCATCGTCTTCGACGACGCCGATCTGGACGCGGCGGTGGAGGGCGCGCTGGCTTCGAAATACCGCAACGCCGGGCAGACCTGCGTGTGCGCCAACCGCCTGTACGTGCAGGACGGCGTGTACGACGCCTTCGCCGAGAAGCTCAGGGCCGCGGTGGCGCGCCTGAAGGTCGGCAACGGCCTGGAGGAAGGGGTGAGCATCGGTCCGTTGATCGACGACAAGGCGGTGGGCAAGGTCGAGGAACACATCGCCGATGCGGTTTCCCGCGGCGCCAGGGTGATCGCCGGCGGTCGGCCCCACGCGCTCGGTGGCACCTTTTTCGAACCGACCATTCTCGCCGAGGTGCCGGCGGATGCGCGGGTCGCCCGCGAGGAGACCTTCGGGCCGCTGGCCCCGCTGTTCCGCTTCGGGGACGACGACGAGGCGATCGCCCTGGCCAATGCCACCGAGTTCGGTCTGGCCGCCTATTTCTACGCCCGCGACCTGTCCCGGGTATTCCGCGTGGCCGAGTCGCTGGAATACGGCATCGTCGGCGTCAACACCGGGCTGATCTCCACCGAGGTGGCGCCGTTCGGCGGGGTCAAGGCCTCGGGCCTGGGCCGCGAGGGCTCCAAGTACGGTATCGAGGACTATCTGGAGATCAAGTATCTCTGCCTCGGCGGTATCTGAGCGCGCGGCGGCGCAGCCGGCGGAGCCGCGCCGCGGATCATGGGCGATGAGGGATGGGAGGTAGTTATCGACCTGCTGCTGATCGGGGCCGGGCACAGCCATCTGGGCGTGCTGCGGCGCTGGGCCCGGGGACGCCGGCCGAAAGGGCGTCTCGGATTGATCGATGCCGCGCCGCAGGCCTGGTATGCGGGGAGACTGCCGGGGCTGCTCGCCGGGCGCCACGCGCCGCAGGACTGTTGCATCGAGCTGGCGCCGCTGTGCCGGGCGGCGGACGTCGAACTGATCGTCGGCGAGGTGTGCGCGCTGCGAGCCTCGACCCGCGAGGTGCGACTGACCGACGGGCGGCTGCTCGGGGCCGAGTGGCTGTCGCTGAATGTCGGCGCCGGACGGCTCGTGCCGCCCCGCCAGGGCGAGGATATGCAGGTGCTGTCGGCCAAGCCCTTCGCCGCTTTCCTCGACGGCTGGCAGCGCTGGCGGCAGGCGCCCGAGCCGGTGGCGATCCTCGGCGGCGGGCCGGCCGGGGTCGAGCTGGCCCTGGCGCTGGCCGGTCAGGTGCCGGCGCTGTCGCTGTTCAGCGCCGGGCCGCTGCTCGAGGGGCGCGCGGCGGGCCTGCGCCTGCGCGCCCTCGGCGCGCTGCGCCGGCGCGGCGTGTGGGTGCGCGAGCATTGCCCGATCAGCGGGATCGACGGGCAACTCCTGCTCAGTGCCGGGGAGCCGGTCTGGCAGGGCTCCCGCCTGCTTCTGGCGGGCGACGCCGCGGCGCCGGCGTGGCTGGCGCACAGCGGCCTGGCCTGCGATGCGGAGGGATTCGTGCGGGTCTCCGCGACCCTGCAGAGTCTGTCCCAGCCGCGGATCTTCGCCAGCGGCGACTGCGCCGCGCTGCCCGGTGCGGACAAGAGCGCCGCCCAGGCCCTGCACCAGGCCCGGGTGCTCAGCCACAACCTGCGCGCGGTGCTGGCCGGCCGCGCACTGCAGCACCATCGGCCGCAGCGGCAGAACCTGCTCCTGCTCGCCTGCGGCGATGGCGAGGCGTTGCTCGGCTGGCGCGGCTGGAGCGCCGGCGGGCGTTTCTGCGGCTACTGGCGGGAATGGCTGGATCGGCGCTTCGTGCGGCGCCACGCCGCGAGCGGCTGAGGCGGGGCACGCCGGCGTGCGAAGGCCCGGCTCAGCCGGCCAGGGCCTTCGCCGGCAGCGCGGCCGCCGTCCGGAAGAGTTCCTCCGCCGGTTGCGGCCGGCCGAAGAGATAGCCCTGGCCCAGGAAGCACTGGTTGCGTTCGAGGAACTCCGCCTGCTCCGGCCGCTCGATGCCTTCGGCCAGCACGCTCAGACCCAGGCTCTGGGCGAGCACTATCACCGAGCGGGCAATGGCGGCGTCCTTGCTGTCGGATGGCAGGCCGGCGACGAAGCCGCGGTCGATCTTCAGCTTGTCCACCGGCATGCTTTTCAGGCGCTGCAGCGAGGAATGGCCGGTGCCGAAGTCGTCGATCGCCAGGCGCACGCCCAGATCGCGCAGCCGCTGGAGCTGGCGACGGGCGCTGTCCGGGTCGTCCATCACCGCGCTCTCGGTGATCTCCAGCTCCAGGTGACGCGCCTCCAGGCCGCTGCAGGCGAGGATCTCGGCGACCTGCAGGTCCAGCCGGCCACGGCTGAACAGGCGGGTGGAGACGTTCACCGCGACGAACTGGAGCTTGTGCCCGGCCTTCAGCCATCTGCGCATCTGCCGGCAGGCCTGCTCCATCACCCAGAGGTCGATGGTGCCGATCAGACCGTTTTCCTCGGCGACCGGGATGAACTCGCCGGGCGGCACCAGGCCGCGCTCGGGATGCTGCCAGCGCACCAGCGCTTCGAGGCTGACCAGTTGCCCGCTGCGAAGGTCGTGGATCGGCTGGTAGTGGACGCGCAGTTCGCCGTGCTCCAGGGCATGGCGCAGGGCGGCGATCAGTTCGACGCGCTGGTGCGCGTAGGCGGTCAACTCCTGGCTGTAGAAGGCGTAGGTGGCGCGCCCGTCGCTCTTGGCCTTGTGCAGGGCGGAATCGGCGTTGCGCAGCACCTGCTCGACGCTCTGCGCATCGCCGGGGAACAGGCTGATGCCGAGGCTGGCACCGATCAGCAGCCGGTGGTGCTCCAGGTAGATGGGCTGGTTCAGCGTGTCGAGGAGGGTGGTGGCCAGGGTGGCGGCCTGCTGCGGCGAGCAGTTCTCGCAGAGCAGGCCGAATTCGTCGCCGCCCAGGTGGGCGAAGGTCATGCCCTGGCGCACCACGTGGTAGATCAGTTGCTGGCTGACGCTCTTGAGCAGTTGGTCGCCCAGCTTGTGGCCGAGGCTTTCGTTGACGTGCTTGAAGTGGTCGAGGTCGAGCAGCAGGACCGCGCCCTGGCCCTTCTCCAGGCGGGCCCGTTCCAGGGCGTGCTGGACGCGCTCCTTGAACAGCAGCCGGTTCGGCAGGCCGGTCAGCGGGTCGTAATGGGCCAGGTAGTCGAGTTCGGCCTGGGAGCGCTTGATCATCGACAGGTCGGAGAACACCGCCACGTAGTGGCTGATGCCGCCTTCTTCGTTGCGGATGGCGCGGATGCTCTGCCACTGCGGATACACCTCGCCGCTCTTGCGGCGGTTCCAGATCTCGCCGTTCCATTCGAGACGTTGGCCCAGCGCCTGCCACATCTTCCGGTAGAACTCCTCGTCATGCCGACCGGACTTGAGGAGCGAGGGCGCTCGCCCGAGCACCTCGGCTTCGGTGTAGCCGGTGATCCGCGTGAAGGCCCGGTTGATGTGGACGATGCGCTGGTTCGCATCGGTGACCAGCACGCCCTCCAGGGTGCTGTCGAACACCGCGGAGGCCTGGCGCAGGCTGGCGGCATGGGCGCTGCGGTCGGCGAGCTGGCGGCGGCCGACGCAATAGAACAGCAGGGCGGTGAAGAGGATGGAGACGATGCCCCTGAGCGTCTGCTAGGCCTTCAGGTCCGCGCTGTCCACCAGGGAGATCAACAGCCAGTCGCTGGCCGTGATCCACAGGAGGGAGAGAAGGATATAGGCCAGGCAGGCGAGCAGCAGGGGAAGTCGCCTTTTCATCGGCAGGGCCTTGATCCATGGCTGCCGGGCGGGATCGTGCTGTGGGAACATTTCTTATCCAGAGAAGCGCGGGTTTTCCAGCCGGGTACGCTTGCCTAACGAGCGCTCGCACGGGCTGTTCGTTGTTCAACTTCCGAGGCATGTGTACAGGTACGATGGCTTTCTCGATCCTATGCCCTGGCCGCTCATCATAGTGGCCTTATGGTTCACGCATTTGATCGTGGTCAGCGTCACCGTGCATTTGGGGATCGTGGTGCCGCGGGGCCGCGTCCGCTTGCAAGGCGTGTCCGACGCCTCCGTCGCATGGCCGGGCGCACGGCTGGAGGGCGGCGGATGGAGGCCGGTCGGCCCATTCGAAGCCGGGCGATGGGGCCGGAGGGCTTCGCAGGCGCGGCGACGCGAGCGGCGCATGGCGGAAAACACCAAGCCCCGCACTTCCGGGCGATCGACCTGTCGCCCGGTCGGTTCTTCACGGGATGGCCAAGGGCCGCGAGGGAAGGGGTGGCCCGCTCCGGGGCCGGCCATCCGTGCGATGACGAAACATGGCAGAGCCTCGCCGATGACTCTGCCGCAAGGTCTCAGCCCAAGCGGAATTTCAATATGTCTTCCGGCATGGGAACGTCCGGGAGGTTGCGCGGGTCAGGCTCGGGCGGCAGCACCTGGTAGCGTATCGGGATCACCCCGGCCCAGGAGGGGAAGGCATAGTCCTCTTCGTCGTCGAGGGGCGGGCCGGTGCGCACCTTGCAGGACGCCTCGGCAATGGACAGGGAGGCCACGGCCGTCGCCTCGATTTCCTTGGCATGCACGGGCCGCAGGCGCTCCCACTCGCCTGGAATCAGTCCATCGACGAAGTTTCGCAGCTTCTCCGCCTTGACGGCCTCGTCGCTGATCAGTTCCGCGCGTCCCAGCAGCATGACCGAGCGGAAATTGCAGTTGAAGTTATAGGCGGAGCGGGCGATCACCAGGCCATCCAGCAGGGAGACCGTCAGGCAGATGTCCTGGTGCTCCAGGGCCTTGAACAGGCGGCCGGCGCTGGAGCCGTGCCAGTACACCCGGTCCCCCTCGCGCCAGAAGAAAGTGGGGGTCACGAAGGGAACCCCGTTCATCATGCAGCCCACGTGGGCCAGGGGCGTCGCGTCCAGAATGGCCTTGACGGTTTCCTGGTCGTAGCGGGCCAGCCAGTGGTAGCGCTTGACATGGGTACGATCGCTGGGCGCTTCGGGGTATTCGTCGTCCGTCCGGTTCGTCATGGGAATTCGTTCCTCGATTCGTCGTTGTCTGTCGGTACTTCAGAGCGGCGGCAGTTCGGGCAGTACCAGGATGGGTTCGTTTTCACCCAGGGCCAGCATCAGTTGCCGACGGATGCCGCCCAGGGTTTCTCCCGAGGCGGTACAGCCGGCGCACATGCCTTTCAGGCGCAAACGCACCTTGTAGCCGTCGATGGAGACGATCTCCATGTCGCCGCCGTCGGCCTGGAGGCCGGGGCGCAGCCGCTCGATGGTTTCGGTGATGATGCTGCTGCGTTGCTCTTCCGTCAGAGGCTTTGCGGCGGAGCGTTCGAGGTCGGGCTGGGTGTTCATGGCAACTCCTGAGCAGAAAGAAGGCTGTCCGGCCCGCAGGCCGGGAACAGCGCGGTTCCCGATGGAATGCTGGCTTTGCGTGAGCCATCGCTCAGGAGGGTTGGCAATAAGCATGCCGCGCCGGATGCGCCCGCCATTCGCCATTGAAGAGGGATGGATTTGATTCGGAGCGGCTCCGCGGGACGAGGTTTTTTACCTAACGGTAAATTGCCGTGGGCTCGTATTCACCGTCGTCGCACCTTCTGGAAAGCGCCTCGCGCCGTTGGCTTGCCGCCTGTCCTCGGGATAGCGTTATATAGACATATATATCGATAAGGCGGGCTGGCCCTAAAATTGCTCTTACTCGAGACCAATGGATAAACAAGGCGGATTGGCATGAGCGATCAGGCAACCTTCGAGTTCGACACGGATTACTTCGTCGAGGAGTTCAGCCACTGCTTCACCGGCGAGTGCCGGGTGAAGATGCTCCCCATCCTGTACAAGATCAGCCAGATCATTACCGGCAATGCCGATCTGGCCGATGCCCTGTCCATCGTTCTGGGCGTCATGCAGCAGCACCTGAAGATGCAGCGCGGCATCGTCACGCTCTACGACATGCGTGCCGAAACCATCTTCATCCACGATAGCTTCGGCTTGACGGAAGAGGAGAAGAAACGCGGCATCTACGCTGTCGGCGAGGGCATCACCGGCAAGGTGGTGGAAACGGGCAAGGCCATTGTCGCCCGGCGTTTGCAGGAGCATCCGGACTTTCTGGGGCGCACCCGGGTATCCCGCAACGGCAAGGCCAAGGCAGCGTTTTTCTGTGTGCCCATCATGCGTGCCCAGAAAGTGCTGGGCACCATCGCTGCGGAGCGGGTTTACATGAATCCGCGCCTGCTCAAGCAGGATGTCGAACTGCTGACCATGATCGCCACCATGATCGCTCCCCTGGTCGAGTTGTACCTGATCGAGAACATCGAAAGGGTGCGTCTGGAAAACGAAAACCGTCGCCTGAAGCATGCGTTGAAGGAGCGTTTCAAGCCTTCCAACATCATCGGCAATTCCAAGCCCATGCAGGAGGTGTACGAACTGATTCACAAGGTGGCCTCCACCAAGGCCACGGTGCTGATCCTGGGGGAAAGCGGAGTCGGCAAGGAACTGGTGGCCAACGCCATCCACTACAACAGCCCCAATGCCGAGGCTGCTCTCGTCACCTCCAACTGCGCGGCGCTGCCGGAGAATCTGGCGGAAAGCGAACTCTTCGGCCATGAAAAGGGCTCCTTTACCGGAGCCTTGACCATGCACAAGGGCTGTTTCGAGCAGGCCGATGGCGGCACCATCTTCCTGGACGAGGTCGGCGAACTGAGCCCGACGGTCCAGGCCAAGCTGCTGCGGGTGCTGCAGAACCGTACCTTCGAGCGGGTAGGGGGCAGCAAGCCGGTCAAGGTGGATGTGCGCATCATCGCGGCGACCAACCGCAACCTGGTGGAAATGGTGGAGCAGGGCACTTTTCGTGAAGACCTGTATTACCGCCTCAATGTCTTTCCCATTACCGTCCCGCCGTTACGTGAGCGGGGCAGCGACGTCATCGCCCTGGCAGATCACTTTGTCAGCGCCTTTTCCAGGGAGAACGGCAAGAACGTCAAGCGCATCTCCACGCCGGCGCTCAACATGTTGATGAGCTATCACTGGCCGGGCAATGTCCGCGAACTGGAAAACGTCATGGAGCGTGCGGTCATTCTGTCCGATGACGATGTGATCCATAGCTACAATCTGCCCCCCTCCCTGCAGACCTCCAAAGAGAGCGGTACGGCCTTCGGGCTCACCCTGGAGGAAAAGATAAAGGCTGTCGAGTGCGAGATGATTGTGGAGGCCTTGAAAAACTCCAGCGGTCACATAGGGGAGGCGGCCAAGGAGCTGGGTTTGACGCGGCGCATGCTTGGCGTACGGATGGAGCGTTATGGCATCAGTTATAAAAGTTTTCGCGGTACGCATGATACCGATGAGTGAATGATCTCCGAACGCTGGTTTTCCTCTCCGTATTTTGTTCCCCTGCCAATCCGGATCTGATCTCCCGAGGCGGTTCGCGCTCGAGCCGACTCGCCTTCATGATCCACCTCCCGTATATGAAAACCTCATGATCGGCTCGGCCTGTTGCGGCAGTTAACGCAAGTATGGCCGTTTTCCATTGCCTTTTTTCAACTTCGAGTTGGATGTTCATATCGGTTCTGTGTACTTGGTCGTAGTGTGCGAGTTTTGGTGCGGCCGGGTACGAAGCTCTTTTAAGAACACTCGATTTTTCACTTTTCCAAATATACCTGGCCCGAATGGAAGTTCGGGGAAATGGCTGGGTCGGTAAATTCTTCGTTCTTGGAGCAGGGGCTGCGGAGTGACTTGCCGAGCTGTTTCCGCATCGGGCCGGACCATGACGAATACCTGCTCTCCTGGTTGCTGGAAAATTTCCAGTATTTTCAATTGATTGAATAGGGTGGTCGCTGCCGGACAACCTGTCGCGACTTGTTTGGTGGCGCGGCCGGTAAACTGGCACATGCATTGCTTTATATACGACGTCACCTCGAAAGTATTCTGTGTTGACGCGATCTCGGTTCGAACGACTCCTCTGGCGCATTTCGTTGTCGTTGATTTTTTGTGTCTTTGTTCTTGGCAAGTTATTGATAGAGAGGTTTTTTGTTATGACTCGTAAAGTAGCCATTTACGGAAAAGGCGGTATCGGCAAATCCACCACTACCCAGAATACTGCCGCAGCGCTGGCCTATTTCCACGACAAGAAAGTCTTCATCCACGGCTGCGACCCCAAGGCGGACTCCACCCGCCTGATTCTCGGCGGCAAACCTCAGGAAACCCTGATGGACATGCTGCGCGACAAGGGCGCCGAAAAGATCACCAACGACGACGTGATCAAAAAAGGCTTTCTGGACATCCAGTGCGTGGAGTCCGGCGGCCCCGAGCCGGGCGTTGGTTGCGCTGGCCGCGGCGTGATCACCGCCATCGACCTGATGGAAGAAAACGGCGCCTATACCGATGACCTGGATTTCGTGTTCTTCGACGTACTGGGCGACGTCGTGTGCGGCGGTTTCGCCATGCCGATCCGCGACGGCAAGGCCCAGGAAGTCTACATCGTGGCTTCCGGGGAGATGATGGCCATTTATGCGGCCAACAACATCTGCAAGGGCCTGGTGAAATACGCCAAACAAAGTGGCGTGCGCCTGGGCGGCATCATTTGCAACAGCCGTAAGGTGGATGGCGAGCGCGAGTTCCTGGAAGAGTTCACCGCGGCCATCGGTACCAAGATGATCCACTTCGTTCCGCGCGACAATATCGTGCAGAAGGCCGAGTTCAACAAGAAGACCGTGACCGAGTTCGCTCCAGAGGAAAACCAGGCCAAGGAGTACGGCGAGCTGGCCCGCAAGATCATTGAGAACGATGAATTCGTCATTCCCAAACCGCTGACCATGGACCAACTGGAAGACATGGTCGTCAAGTACGGTATTGCCGACTGATCGCAGATTCCATTTATCACTCTAAAGGAGATGTGTCATGCCGCATCACGAGTTCGAGTGCAGCAAGGTTATTCCCGAGCGGAAGAAGCATGCCGTTATCAAAGGTAAAGGCGAAACGCTGGCCGACGCCCTGCCTCAAGGGTATCTGAATACCATCCCTGGTTCCATCTCCGAGCGTGGTTGTGCCTACTGTGGTGCCAAGCACGTTATCGGGACTCCCATGAAGGATGTGATTCACATCAGTCATGGCCCGGTCGGCTGCACTTACGATACCTGGCAGACCAAGCGTTATATCAGCGACAACGACAACTTCCAGCTCAAATACACCTATGCCACCGATGTGAAGGAAAAGCATATCGTGTTCGGCGCCGAGAAGTTGCTGAAGCAGAACATCATCGAAGCCTTCAAGGCGTTCCCGCAGATCAAGCGGATGACCATCTACCAGACCTGCGCCACGGCGCTGATCGGAGACGACATCAACGCCATCGCCGAAGAGGTGATGGAAGAGATGCCGGAGGTGGATATCTTCGTCTGCAACTCGCCCGGTTTCGCCGGTCCGAGCCAGTCCGGTGGTCACCACAAGATCAACATCGCCTGGATCAACCAGAAGGTGGGTACCGTCGAGCCGGAGATCACCGGCGACCATGTGATCAACTATGTGGGCGAGTACAACATTCAGGGCGACCAGGAAGTGATGGTGGATTACTTCAAGCGCATGGGTATCCAGGTGCTATCCACTTTCACCGGCAACGGTTCCTACGACGGCCTGCGTGCCATGCACAGAGCCCATCTGAACGTACTGGAATGTGCCCGCTCCGCCGAGTACATCTGCAACGAACTGCGTGTCCGTTACGGCATTCCGCGTCTGGATATCGACGGTTTCGGTTTCAAGCCACTGGCGGATTCGCTGCGTAAGATCGGTATGTTCTTCGGCATCGAAGACCGTGCCAAGGCCATCATCGACGAGGAAGTCGCCCGCTGGAAGCCGGAGTTGGACTGGTACAAGGAGCGGCTGATGGGCAAGAAGGTCTGCCTGTGGCCGGGCGGTTCCAAACTCTGGCACTGGGCCCATGTGATCGAGGAAGAAATGGGCCTCAAGGTGGTGTCGGTCTATACCAAGTTCGGCCATCAGGGCGACATGGAGAAAGGCATCGCCCGTTGCGGCGAAGGCACTTTGGCCATCGACGACCCGAACGAATTGGAAGGTCTGGAAGCCCTGGAGATGCTCAAGCCCGACATCATCCTGACCGGCAAGCGTCCGGGTGAAGTGGCCAAGAAAGTCCGGGTTCCCTACCTGAACGCCCACGCCTACCACAACGGCCCGTACAAAGGCTTCGAAGGTTGGGTGCGTTTCGCCCGCGATATTTACAACGCCATCTACTCGCCGATCCATCAGCTCTCCGGTATCGACATCACTAAAGACAATGCACCGGAGTGGGGTAATGGTTTCCGTACTCGCCAAATGCTGTCCGATGGCAACTTGAGCGATGCAGTACGTAACTCGGAAACCTTGCGCCAGTACACCGGCGGCTACGACAGCGTGAGCAAGCTGCGCGAACGGGAATATCCCGCCTTCGAGCGCAAGGTCGGCTGAGGAGATAACCTGATGAGTACCGCTTCCGCCGCTGCTGTGGTCAAACAGAAGGTCGAAGCTCCCGTGCATCCGATGGATGCACGGATCGACGAGCTGACCGACTACATCATGAAAAACTGCCTCTGGCAGTTCCATTCCCGCTCCTGGGACCGGGAACGCCAGAACGCCGAAATCCTGAAGAAAACCAAGGAACTGCTGTGCGGTGAGCCAGTGGATCTGAGCACATCCCATGATCGTTGCTACTGGGTCGATGCGGTTTGTCTGGCCGACGACTATCGGGAGCACTATCCCTGGATCAATAGCATGTCCAAGGAAGAAATCGGCTCCTTGATGCAAGGACTGAAAGACCGCATGGATTATCTGACCATCACCGGCTCGCTCAACGAAGAGTTGAGCGACAAACACTATTAAGAGGGGTTCGACATGACTTGCGAAGTCAAGGAAAAAGGGCGGGTTGGCACTATCAACCCCATCTTTACCTGTCAACCGGCCGGTGCCCAGTTCGTCAGTATCGGTATCAAGGATTGCATCGGTATCGTGCATGGCGGCCAAGGCTGCGTGATGTTCGTCCGCCTGATCTTTTCCCAGCACTACAAGGAAAGTTTCGAGCTGGCCTCTTCCTCCCTGCACGAGGACGGCGCCGTGTTCGGTGCCTGCGGCCGGGTCGAGGAAGCGGTCGATGTGCTGCTCAGCCGCTATCCCGACGTGAAGGTGGTGCCCATCATCACCACCTGCTCCACCGAGATCATCGGCGACGACGTGGACGGGGTGATCAAGAAGCTCAACGAAGGGCTGCTGAAAGAGAAGTTCCCGGACCGGGAAGTCCATCTGATCGCCATGCACACGCCGAGCTTCGTGGGCAGCATGATCAGCGGCTACGACGTGGCCGTTCGGGATGTGGTCAGGCATTTCGCCAAGCGCGAAGCGCCCAACGACAAGATCAATCTGCTCACCGGCTGGGTCAATCCGGGGGATGTCAAGGAGCTGAAGCACCTGCTCGGGGAAATGGACATCGAAGCCAACGTGTTGTTCGAGATCGAAAGTTTCGACTCGCCGATCCTGCCGGATGGCAGTGCCGTTTCCCACGGCAATACCACCATCGAGGATCTGATCGACACCGGCAATGCCCGGGCGACCTTCGCCCTGAACCGCTACGAAGGCACCAAGGCCGCCGAGTATCTGCAGAAGAAATTCGAGATCCCGGCGATCATCGGCCCGACCCCGATCGGCATCCGCAATACCGACATCTTCCTGCAGAACCTGAAGAAGGCGACGGGCAAGCCGATTCCCCAGTCGCTGGCCCATGAGCGCGGGGTGGCCATCGATGCCCTGGCCGACCTGACCCACATGTTTCTGGCCGAAAAGCGTGTGGCCATCTATGGGGCGCCGGATCTGGTGATCGGCCTGGCCGAATTCTGCCTGGATCTGGAGATGAAGCCCGTCTTGCTGCTGCTGGGCGACGACAACTCCAAGTACGTGGACGATCCGCGCATCAAGGCGCTTCAGGAAAACGTCGATTACGGCATGGAAATCGTCACCAATGCGGATTTCTGGGAACTGGAAAACCGCATCAAGAACGAGGGTCTGGAACTGGATCTGATCCTCGGTCACTCCAAGGGCCGTTTCATCTCCATCGACTACAACATCCCGATGCTGCGCGTGGGTTTCCCGACCTACGACCGCGCCGGCCTGTTCCGCTATCCCACGGTGGGCTATGGCGGTGCCATCTGGCTGGCCGAGCAGATGGCCAACACCCTGTTCGCCGATATGGAACACAAGAAGAACAAGGAATGGGTCCTCAACGTCTGGTAAGGACCATCCAATCCTTGTAGTTGGCGCGAGAGGGCAGCGGGCTGCATCGCTGTCCTTCTCGCCGATCCCTGTGCCGCTGTATCTGGTGCATCCGCTTGCCGGGTCGGACGGTGGATGCACGTTTTTTCCGACGGCGCGGACAGGCTGGACTCGAAGAGGCCCCTATGAAAATCGCGGCTTATCTCGATCGGCATGGAGACATGGCCGGTCTCTACACGGCCGGCAGGTTCCAGCTCTACGAAAAAGACGACGAACACTGGATTTTGAAAAGGCAGGTTCCGCTCGAAATCACGGCGGAGATGAACATTCCCGAGGTGAAGCAGGCCCTGCGCGAGGCCGTGGTCCATCTGGAGGACTGCAAGACCCTGCTGTCCGCCGAGGTGCGCGGCCTGCTGTATTCCCTCCTGCAGGAAGAAATGGGCTTCCGGACCTGGAAGTCGCAGGGCTCCCTGCACGAACAACTGGACAACGTGGCCCGCAACGAGCTGGATCTGGCGCTCAGGGAGGCCCTGGCCGCCGCCGAGGCCGAGAAGGCCGCGGCGCAGGCGTCCGCCGGCGGCTGCGCGGGCGGAGGCGGCGGCGGGAAACGGCGTTCCGCGGCCGGCGCCCCGGAGCCCGAATCCATCCCGCAGCCGGAATGCCTGGGCGAAGGCCGTTACCGCCTCGACCTGGAGGCCGCGCTCAAGGGCAACAAGGAGCTCAATTCCCGCCAGGTACTGATCCCCTTTCTGGAAAACACCGTCTTCCGCGAGTTCGAGATCCTCTGCGATCACGTCCCGCGCTGGTTTTCCCACAAGCTCGACGAACTCAACCTCAGGGCCGAGTCCGAGGAGCTCGCCGGCCCGAAAAAGGGCCTGAAGCTGCGTGTTCTGCCTGGGCCGGAGGCCGCGCCGGCCGGCTGAAATCCCATCCCGCGATCCATCCTTTCAACGACGGACAGGAGTCTTTCCATGAGCGTTTCCCAAGACAACCATCTGCTCTATTTCGCCTACGGCGTGGACATGAACCCGGAACACATCGCGGCCCGCTGCGACGAACCGCAAGTGTTCATGGTGGCTCATTTGCCCGACCACGCCCTGGCCTTTTTCGGATATACCGACCGCTGGGACGGTGGTCTGGAAAGCATCGTGGAGTCCCCCGGCGATCGGCTATACGGGTTGATCTACGAAGTGACCTACAACGATGCGGATTATCTGGATGCTTGCCAGGGCGCGCGCCTGGACGGCACCGGACCCTATTTCCAGTTCCCGGTGGAGGTGATCGGCGAAGACGGCCGGAGCCATTCGGTATTCACCTATAAAAAGTCCAGCCTGGGGGAAACCACCCAGCCCAGCAGCGGCTACCTGGACTACATCGTCGCCGGTGCGACGGCGCAAGGATTGCCGGAGGCTTACATAGAGCGCCTGAAGCGGATCGACAACAAACCGACCGATGAGCCATTACCCAGAAAGACCGATCTGAACAGGATTCTGGTGGGAGGCCATGCCTGCAACTGTGGTTGAACGGCCGAAGCGGCCCTGCAAGGCCTGCTCGACCCGCGCGGGCAGGCGAAGCTCGTGCCGCCCGACCCCGGTCACTCCAGGCGTTGGTGGGCACCTCGCCCACCGGCGTGACGATCGAGTGCCCGGGAGCATGGCCGGCCACGTGGCGCGCCGGGGCCTGACCGGGCCCTGGCCTTCCCCGGCCGACGCCCGGAGTGCTCCCTGGACAGTAGGCGAGTCGACGGGGCGCTGGGCCGGACAATCGGGTTCGTGAACGTCTGACCATCGACGGCTCGGAGGACAGCGCGCCACCTGGCGGTCGCTGGAGCCTTCCTCGTTGCGTTCGCTCCGTCATCGCTGCCGCAGCATCCCGCTCGCCTGCGACTGCCCGGGTCCCGCTGCTCCTCCCTCGGGGCTGGCCCAGTGCCTGCCGCATCTTCCGGTAGCGTTTTCCACCCTGGCGGTCGGATTCGATGACAGGACGTCAGGAGAGGGGCCTTTCATCGGCAGGGGCCCGCTCCATGGCTGCCGGGCAGGGCAGTGGAAACGTTCCCTGTCCGGAAAGGCGTCGCCGGCCGGATGCGTTCGAATGAAGTCCCATGCCGCTGTTCAACTTCCGAGGTACACAACGCATGTGGTACGACGGTTTTCTCGATCCGACGCCCTGGCAGCTCATCATGGTGACCTTGCTGATCACGCATTTGACCGTGGTCAGCGTCACCGTGTACTTGCACCGTTATTCGGCGCATCGCGCGCTGGAGCTGCATCCGGCCGTGAAGCACGCCTTCCGCTTCTGGCTGTGGCTGACCACCGGCATGAACACCCGCGAGTGGACCGCCGTCCACCGCAAGCACCACGCCTGCTGCGAGACGCCGGAGGATCCGCACAGCCCCCGCTACAAGGGGCTGGCGAACGTCCTGTGGCGGGGCGCCGAACTGTACAAGGCGGAAGCGGGCAATACCGAGACGCTGCGCATCTACGGCAAGAACTGTCCGGACGACTGGATCGAGCGACATGTCTATTCGCGCTTCCCCAACGGCGGCGCGATGCTCATGCTGCTGATCGACCTGGCGTTGTTCGGCGCGTTCGGCCTGAGCGTCTGGGCCGTGCAGATGCTGTGGATTCCGTTCTGGGCCGCCGGCGTGGTCAACGGCCTCGGCCATGCCGTGGGCTATCGCAATTTCGAATGCCGCGACGCCGCCACCAATCTGGTGCCCTGGGGCATCCTGATCGGCGGCGAGGAACTGCACAACAACCACCATACCTATCCCGGTTCGGCCAAGTTGTCGGTACGCCCCTGGGAATTCGACATGGGCTGGGCCTGGATTCGCCTGCTGGTCCTGCTGGGGCTCGCCGAGGTCAAGCGCACCGTGCCGGTCGCCCACCGGGTGGCGGACAAGCGTCATCTGGACATGGACACCGCCAGGGCGATTCTCAACAACCGCTTCCAGATCATGGCGCACTACCGTAGCCGGGTGATCGCCCCGCAGGTGCGCATGGAGGCGGCCCGGGCCGAGGCCTCGGTGCGTCACCTGTTCCACCGGGCCAAGGGCCTGCTGGCGCGCGAGAGCAGCCTGCTCGAGGCGCGCCAGCAGGCGCGCATCCAGTCGCTCCTCGAACAGAGCCAGACGCTCCGGGTGGTCTACGAACGACGCCTGGCGCTGCAGCAGGTCTGGACCCGGACCAGCGCCAACGGCCATGAGATGCTCGCCGCGATCCGGGCCTGGGTGCACGAGGCGGAGGCCAGCGGCATCCAGTCCCTGTGCGAGTTCGCCGAACACCTGAAGACCTACTCGCTGCGTCCCGCCCCGAGCCTCGCCTGAGGCGGCACGGCGAACTTTGCCGGCCGCCGTCGATCTGGTGGCCTGCGCCCGTCGGGGCGATGGCTGGTTCAGCTCGAGGGAGAGGGATTGCATGAGCCTCAAGGCGGCATCGATCACCCGCCGGCGTCTGGCGCCCGGATCGGAAGGCGCGCCGGCCCCGTCGGCCTCGCCGAGGACATCACCGAGCGCAAGCGCCTGGAGAGCGAACTGCAGCGCCTCGCCAGCACCGATGGGCTGACCCGCAGCAGCAACCGCCGGCATTTCTTCGAGTGCGCCCAGCGCGAGTTGCGACTCGCCCGCCAGTACGACGCGCCGCTGGCCTTCCTGCTGCTGGACATCGACGACATCAAGCGGATCAACGATACCCATGGCCATCAGGTCGGCGACCAGGTGCTGCAGCGGCTGGCCGACTGCTGCGCCGCGACGATCTGTTCGGGCGGGTCGGTGGCGAGGAGTTCGCCGCGTTGTTCCCGCGCTGCCGCCCGGAACAGGCCCTGCCGATCGTCGAGCGTCTGCAGCGGAGCAGCGGAAAACTGGCGTTCGAGGCCGCTGGCAAAACTTTTCGCATCACCGTCAGCCAGGGGCTGGTCGGTTTGGAAGCCGGCGACGTCGACCTGGGGGCGCTCTACGCCCGCGCCGGTGCGGCCTGTACCAGGCCAAGCGGCAGGGCAAGAACCGGATCGTCCGGCTTTAGGAGGCCGCCTACGAGCCTTGTCCTGCAGGCTTCTGCAGGGATTCCCATATAGATATAGCCAATACAAGTCAATGACTAATAAGTATCCAGTCGCTTCGTATATGGCGTCTATGCTCCTTTCCCAGGCCCGGCTATTGTTGCTGCGTCCCCCGCGTGACGGTCGTGGGGTGCTCAATGGTTCTGCGCATGGCCTGTCCCGGAGGATGGGGATCGTGTTGTTGCAGTGCCTCCAAAAATAAGAACGGAGAAATAACAAGATGACGAAAGCCACCCTGGCGCTGGCTGTGGCGGCCGGTATTGTGGGCTTGTCGGCGACTCAGCAGGCTGCTGCCGAGTTCTTCAAGGACAGCAAGGCCAGTCTGGAACTGCGCAACTTCTACATGAACAAGGATTTCCGCGACGAGGTCAGCAGCGCTGCCAACCAGCAGTCCAAGCAGGACGAATGGGCGCAGGGATTCATCCTGAAGTACGAGTCCGGTTACACCGAAGGGCCGGTCGGTTTCGGTCTCGACATGCTCGGCCTGTTGGGGGTGAAGCTCGATTCGGGGCCGGGCGAGGCGGGAACCGGCTTGCTGCCGGGCGGCTACAACAACCGTGCGCCGGACGACTACAGCGAACTGGGCGTGACCGGCAAGGTCCGCTTCTCCAAGACCGAACTCAAGGTCGGCACCCTGCTGCCGAAGAACCCGGTACTGGTCTACAACGATACCCGCCTGCTGCCGCAGACCTTCCAGGGCGGCAACCTGCAGATCAAGGAAATCGAGGGGCTGACCCTGGACTTCGGCTATCTGGACGAGGTCAACTACCGGAACTCCACCCATAACGAAGAAATGAGCCTGGTCAACGCCAACCGGCGCAACATCACCATCAAGCCGGGCGCCGAGAACGAGGCGAACTTCTTCATGTATGGCGGCGCCACCTACCAGGTGACCAAGGCGCTGACCGCCACCTACTACTACGGCGAACTGGACGACCTGTACAAGCAGCACGCCGTCAACCTGGTGCATGTGCTGCCGCTCGGCAAGAGCTCGCTGAAGACCGACCTGCGCTACGCGCGCTCCACGGACGACGGCGAGGCCCATGTCGACAACCACGCCTTCGGCCTGTTGACCACCTATGCCATGGGGGCGCACAAGTTCGGCCTGGGTCTGCAGAAGATGCAGGGCGACACCGGCTTCGCGCAGATCAACGGTACCGACCCCTTCCTGGTCAACTACATCCAGGTCAACGATTTCGGCAACGCCGACGAGCGCTCCTGGCAACTGCGCTACGACTACGATTTCGCGGCGCTCGGCATCCCGGGCCTGACCTTCATGACCCGCTACGTGTCCGGCGACCACGTCGACCGCGGTCCGGGGTCCGATGGCAAGGAATGGGAACGCGACATGGACATCGCCTATGTGTTCCAGAGCGGTATGTTGAAGAACCTGAGTCTGAAGTGGCGCAACGCCACCATGCGCAGCAACTTCGTCCGCGACGTCGACGAGAACCGCCTGATCGTCAGCTACACCCTGCCGCTGCTGTAATTCCGGGGCGGCCATGCCGCCTCCTCCAGGCGCTCCCACCCGTCGGGGTGGGGCGGCCCGGAGCCATCTCCCTCGCATTGCGCTCGTCTTCCCGCGCCGTCAGGCGTTGAAAAAGCTGTTGTCTCTAAATAGCTTATGCCCAGCGCAATCGAGCTTCTTGCCCATGACTGAAACGACTTCCGCCATCGACATCCAGCGCCTGCGCGAATCCGCCGGCCAGGCCGAGCAATTGCTCAAGGTGCTGGCCAACCCCGATCGCCTCATGCTGCTCTGCCAACTGTCCCATGGCGAACGCAATGTCGGCGAACTGGAGGCCCTGCTGGGCATCCGCCAGCCGACCCTGTCCCAGCAACTGGGCGTGCTGCGCCGCGAAGGGCTGGTGGCGACCCGGCGCGACGGCAAGCAGATCCACTACCGGATCAGCAGTCCGCAGGCCCTGGCGGTGATCGAAACGCTCTACCAACTGTTCTGCGCCGACGGACGCTGAGCGGGGCCGTTCAGCGCCGTCGTGCGGCCGGCTGCTGCTGGGTGATGCAGTGGATGTTGCCGCCGCCGAGGAGAATCTCGCGGCCGGGTAGCATCAACACCTCGCGCCCGGGGAACGACTGCCGGAGAAGGGCCTCGGCCTCGGCGTCGCGCGGATCGTCGAAGGCCGGCGCGATGATGCCGCCGTTGACGATCAGGAAATTCACGTAGGAGGCGGCCAGGCGGATCGACGGATCGCGCGGCTGGCTGTCGGCGGCCGGGTCGACGCCGGCGCATTCCTCCGCGCTGGCGTGCAGCGGACCTGGTATCGGCATCCGCTGCACGCGCAGGGCCCGGCCGCGGGCGTCGCGGACCCGCTCGAGCACCTCCAGCGCCGCCCGGCAGCGCGGGTGGTTGGGGTCCTGCGGGTCATCGGTCCAGGCCAGCAGCACCTCGCCGGGACGCACGAAGCAGCAGAAGTTGTCGACATGGCCGTCGGTCTCGTCGTTGTACAGCCCCTGCGGCAGCCAGATCACCCGTTCGACGGCCAGGTGCCCGGCGAGCACGGCCTCGATCTCCTCGCGCGAGAGGTGCGGGTTGCGGTTCGGGTTGAGCAGGCATTCCTCGGTGGTGAGCAGGGTGCCCTCGCCGTCGACGTGGATGGCGCCGCCTTCCAGCACGAAGCCTTCGGTGCGGTAGCGGGCGCAGCGCTCGATACCGAGGATCTTGCGCGCCACCTGGTCGTCGCGGTTCCAGGGCGCGTACAGGCCGCCGGCGAAGCCGCCCCAGGCGTTGAAGGTCCAGTCCACGCCGCGCACCTCGCCGGCGTCGTCGACCAGGAAGGTCGGTCCGGTGTCGCGTACCCAGGCGTCGTCGCTGCTCAGTTCGACCACCCGGATGTCGGCGCCGGCGAGGCGGACGCAGGCGTTCTCGTACTGCGCCGCCGAGACGCCGACGGTCACCGGCTCGAAGCGGGCGATGGCGCGGGCCACCGTGGCGAAGGCGGCCTGCGCCGGCTTGCCGCCGAGCCGCCAGTTGTCCGGGCGTTCCGGCCAGAGCATCCAGGTCTGGGCGTGCGGCTCCCACTCGGCGGGCATGCGGAAGCCATCGGCGCGCGGCGTGCCGCTCAGGGTTCGCATCGGTTCGGGCATGCCTCAGGACTCCAGGCTGCCGTCAAGGGTCTTGATCGCGCCGTACAGGTCGGGCCGGCGGTCGCGGAACACCCCCCAGGCGCTGCGCACGTGCTCGAGGCGGTCGAGGTCGAAGCTGTGCACCAGCACGCCTTCTTCCGTCTTGTCCAGCTCCTCGAGCTTGGCGCCGGACTGGTCGGCGATGAACGACGAGCCGTAGAAGTCGATATGGTAGTCCTCCTGCACCTCGCGGCCGATGCGGTTGCTGGCGATCAGCGGGGTCAGGTTGGCGGCGGCATGGCCCTGCTGCACGCGCTGCCAGTGGTCGCGGGAGAGGATGCTCGGGTCGTGGGGCTCGCTGCCGATGGCGGTGGGGTAGAGCAGCAGCTCGGCGCCCTGCAGCGCCATGCTGCGCGCGCTTTCCGGGAACCACTGGTCCCAGCAGATGGCCACGCCGATCCGCCCGTGGCGGGTCTGCCAGACCTTGAAGCCGGTGTCGCCGGGATTGAAGTAGTACTTCTCGTGGTAGCCGGGACCGTCCGGGATATGGCTCTTGCGGTAGAGGCCGAGCATCCGCCCGTCCGCGTCGAGGATGGCGATGCTGTTGAAGCGCGCCTGCCCGGCCCGCTCGTAGAAGCTGATCGGCAGCACCACCTGCAGTTCGGCGGCGATCTTCCGGAAATGGCGGATGGCCGGGTTTTCCTCGACCGTGGTGGCCAGTTGCAGGTAGTCCGGGTTCGGCTTCTGGCAGAAGTAGGGGGTCTCGAACAGTTCCTGGAGCAGGATGACCTGCGCGCCCCTGGCCGCGGCCTCGCGCACCAGCCGTTCGGCGTTGGCGATGTTGGCGGCGCGATCCCAGGAACAGGCCATCTGGGTGGCGGCGACGGTGACGATGCGGGACATGGCGACCTCGTGGCGGGATGCGGAAAGCCTCAAGCTGGCAGAGGATGATGCCGGGGTCAAATGACGTTGCGAAGTCGCTGCCGGCGGCTGAAAGGTGGCGCGCGCAGCCCGGGCGGAGCGCCGGGGGCACGCTGCGACGCGGCCGTTTTCCGGCCGGCCGGTCAGACCGTGTGCAGATACCAGTTGTATTCCAGGTCGGAGATCGAGTGCTCGAACTCCTCCAGCTCGCTCTCCTTGCAGGCGACGAAGACGTCGATGTAGTCCGGACTGATATAGCGGGAGAGGATCTCGTCCTCGTCCAGCCGGCGCAGCGCGTCGCGCAGGTTGTTGGGCAGGCTGGGCTCGACCTGCTCGTAGGAATTGCCCTCGATCGGCTCGCCCGGCTCGATCCGCCCGGCCAGTCCGTGGTGCGCGCCGGCGAGCAGCGCGGCCATCACCAGGTAAGGGTTGGCGTCGGCGCCGGCGACGCGGTGCTCGATGCGCACCGCGTCCGCGCTGCCGGTCGGCACGCGCAGGGCCACGGTGCGGTTGTCCAGCCCCCAGCAGAGCGCGTTGGGCACGTAGAACTGGGCGCCGAAGCGGCGATAGGAGTTGACGTTGGGACAGAGGAAGGCCATCGAGGCGGGCATGGTTTCCAGCACGCCGCCGATCGTGTGGCGCAGGGCGGCGTTCTGCCGGGGATCGTCGCCGGCGAAGATGTTCCTGCCGTCCTTGTCGAGGATCGAGATGTGCACGTGCAACCCATTGCCGGCCTGGCCCGGGTAGGGCTTGGCCATGAAGGTGGAGTCCATCTCGTGGTCGTAGGCGATGTTCTTGATCAGCCGCTTGAGCAGCACGGCGTGGTCGCAGGCCTTGATCGGGTCGGCGACGTGGTGGAGGTTTACCTCGAACTGCGCCGGGGCGCTCTCCTTGACGATGGCGTCGGCCGGGATGCCCTGTTCCTTGGCGCCTTCGAGGATGTCCTGCAGGCAGTCGACGTACTCGTCGAGGTCGTCGATCAGGTAGACCTGGCTCGACTGCGGGCGCTTGCCGGAGATCGGCGAGCGCGGCGGCTGCGGCCGGCCGTTCACGTTCTCCTGGTCGATCAGGTAGAACTCCAGCTCGAAGGCGGCGCAGACAGTCAGCTCCAGCTCCTCGAAGCGGGCCACCACCTGGCGCAGCACTTCCCGCGGGTCGGCGAAGAAGGGCGTGCCGTCGCGCTCGTGCATGGTCATCAGGAGCTGCGCGGTGGGGCGCTTCTGCCAGGGCTCCTTGCTCAGGGTGTCGGGGATCGGGTAGCAGATGCGGTCGGAATCGCCGATGTCCAGGCCCAGGCCGCTGCGCTCGACCGTGGCGCCGTTGATGTCCAGGGCGAACAGCGAGGCGGGCAGGTTGATGCCCTGTTCATATACTTTGTGCAGACTGGTGCGTTCGATGCGTTTGCCGCGCACCACGCCGTTCATGTCGGCGATGAGCAGGTCGACGAACAGCACCTCGGGATGTTCCTTGAGGAACGCGTTCGCTTCGTTGAGCTGAACGGCACGCGCGGGTACCGACATGATGTAACACCTTGATTGTTTAAAATTTCAATCATTCATTGCGCCAATGCTGAGTCAATCCCAAAGCCATGTCGCTGTCAAGGCTGGCTGCCGTCGGTTAGGAATGGGGCTTGCATGCCGATTTTCCGGCCCTTCCGGGCGGCTCTTCGAGGTGGCGGCGAGGCCGTATGGGACTGGGCCCGTGCAGGGTATACCGTTTCGCCTCGTAGTCTGTTGTCTAAAAAAATGAACAAGACTAAGCTCGACTCCACTCCCCCGACAGTCAGGATGATGCCATGCCCCGCCTGCCCCTGATCGGCGTGACCGCCTGCACCCGGCAGATCGGTTCGCACCCCTTCCATATCGCCGGCGACAAGTACCTGCGGGCGGTGGCGGAAGGGGCCGGCGGCCTGCCACTGATCGTTCCCGCGCTGGGCGAACTGATCGACCGGGAGGCCCTGCTGGAGCGGCTCGACGGCCTGCTCTGCACCGGCTCGCCGTCGAACGTCGAACCCCACTATTACCAGGGGGCCGCCAGCGCGCCGGGCACCCCTCACGATCCGGCCCGCGACAGCACCACGCTGCCGCTGATCCGCGCCGCGGTCGCCGCCGGCGTGCCGTTGCTCGGCATCTGCCGGGGCTTCCAGGAAATGAACGTGGCCTTCGGCGGCAGCCTGCACCAGAAGGTCCACGAGGCCGGCCCCTACGCCGACCACCGCGAGCTGGAGGACGAGGCGCTGGAAATCCAGTACGGGCCGCGCCATGCGCTGCACGTGCAGCCCGGCGGGCTGCTCGACGGATTGGGCCTGCCCCGGCGGATCGAGGTCAACTCGCTGCACGGCCAGGGCATCGAGCGCCTGGCTCCCGGCCTGCGCACGGAAGGGTTGGCCCAGGACGGGCTGATCGAGGCGTTTTCCGTCGAGGGTGCGAAGTCCTTCGCCCTCGGCGTGCAGTGGCATCCGGAATGGCAGTTCCACACCAACCCCTGTTCCCGGGCCCTGTTCCAGGCCTTCGGCGACGCCTGCCGGCGTCGGGCGGAGCGTCGTTAGCGAGCGAATTGCAAGGAGTGTCATCATGAGCGCCAGTGGCAAGCTGGAACGTCTTACCCTCTGGCTGAAGGAACGCAAGATCACCGAGGTCGAGTGCCTGATCAGCGACATGACCGGCATCGCCCGCGGCAAGATCGCGCCGACCAGCAAGTTCATCGCCGAGCGGGGCATGCGCCTGCCGGAGAGCGTGCTGCTGCAGACCGTGACCGGCGACTATGTGAACGAGGACGTCTATTACCGGCTGCTCGATCCGGCCGAGATCGACATGTTCTGTCATCCCGACGAGAGCGCGGCGTTCCTCGTGCCCTGGGCCGTCGAGCCGACCGCCATGGTGATCCACGACACCAGCGACAAGTGGGGCAACCCCATCGAACTGTCGCCGCGCAACCTGCTCAAGAAGGTGCTGGCGATGTACGCCGAGCGCGGCTGGCAGCCGATCGTCGCGCCGGAGATGGAGTTCTACCTGACCCAGCGCAGCGACGACCCCGACTACCCGCTGCAGGCCCCGGTGGGCCGCTCCGGCCGTCAGGAGACCGGCCGCCAGTCGTTCTCCATCGACGCGGCCAACGAGTTCGACCCGCTGTTCGAGGACATGTACGACTGGTGCGAGGCCCAGGGCCTGGATCTGGACACCCTGATCCACGAGGAAGGCACCGCGCAGATGGAAATCAACTTCCGTCACGGCGAAGCGCTGCACCTGGCTGACCAGATCTTCGTGTTCAAGCGCACCCTGCGCGAGGCGGCGCTCAAGCACAACGTCACCGCCACCTTCATGGCCAAGCCGATGACCGGCGAGCCGGGCAGCGCCATGCACCTGCACCAGAGCGTGCTCGACAGCGACGGGCAGAACATCTTCTCCACTCCGGACGGCTCCATGAGCGAGCTGTTCCTCAACCATATCGGCGGACTGCAGAAATACATTCCCGAACTGCTGCCGCTGTTCGCGCCCAACGTCAACTCGTTTCGCCGCTTCCTGCCCGGCACCTCGGCGCCGGTCAACGTCGAGTGGGGCGAGGAAAACCGCACCGTCGGCCTGCGCGTGCCGGACTCCGCGCCGCACAACCGGCGGGTGGAGAACCGCCTGCCGGGCGCCGACGCCAACCCCTACCTGGCCATCGCCGCGAGCCTCCTGTGCGGCTACATCGGCATGGTCGAGCAGTTGCAGCCGAGCGCCCCGGTACAGGGGCGCGGCTACGAGCGGCGCAGCCTGCGCCTGCCGCTGACCCTGGAGGCGGCGCTGGAGCGCATGGAGAACTGCCGCGCGCTGGAGCGCTACCTGAACCCGCGCTTCATCACCGCCTACATCGCGGTGAAGCGCGCCGAGAACGAGAACTTCAAGCGGGTGATCAGCTCCTGGGAGCGGGCCTTCCTGCTGCTCTCGGTGTGATCCGCCAGGCTTTTCCCGGCCCGCCCACCGGCCGGTGGGCCGCGCCCCGCGTAAGAGGAGGGCTTTCCATGAAAGACGCCACCGGCAATCCGCAGACCCGGCACTGGCAGGCGCTCGGCCATGCCCACCACCTGCCGCCGTTCAGCGACTACAGACAGCTCAAGGAGCACGGCCCGCGGATCATCACCCGCGCCTCCGGCGTCTACCTGTGGGACAGCGAAGGCAACTGCATCCTCGACGGCATGGCCGGGCTCTGGTGCGTCAACGTCGGCTACGGCCGCGAGGAACTGGTCGAGGCGGCCAGCCGGCAGATGCGCGAGCTGCCCTACTACAACCTGTTCTTCCAGACCGCTCACCCGCCGGCCGTGGAACTGGCCCGGGCGATCGCCGAACTGGCGCCGCCGGGCATGCATCATGTGTTCTTCACCGGCTCCGGCTCGGAGGCCAACGATACCGTGCTGCGCCTGGTGCGCCATTACTGGGCGATCAAGGGGCAGCCACGGAAGAACGTCGTCATCGGCCGCTGGAACGGCTACCACGGCTCCACCGTCGCCGGCGCCAGCCTGGGCGGCATGAAGGCCATGCACGGCCAGGGCGACCTGCCGATTCCCGGTATCGAGCACATCGACCAGCCCTACTGGTTCGGCGAGGGCGGCGGCCTCGACCCGGAAGCATTCGGCATCCGTGTCGCCGACCAGCTCGAACGCAAGATCCTCGAGATCGGCGAGGAACGGGTCGCCGCCTTCATCGCCGAACCGATCCAGGGCGCCGGCGGGGTGATCATCCCGCCGGACAGCTACTGGCCGCGCATCCGCGAGATCCTCCGCAAGTACGACATCCTCTTCGCCGCCGACGAAGTGGTCTGCGGTTTCGGCCGCACCGGCGAATGGTTCGGCAGCCAGTACTACGGGCTGGAGCCGGACCTGATGGCGATCGCCAAGGGCCTGACCTCCGGCTACCTGCCGATGGGCGGGGTGGTGGTGCGCGACAGGATCGTCGAAGTGCTCGAAGAGGGCGGCGAGTTCTACCACGGCTTCACCTACTCCGGGCACCCGGTGGCGGCCGCGCTGGCCCTGGAGAACATCCGCCTGTTGCGCGAGGAAGGCATCGTCGAACGGGTCCGCACACGCACCGGCCCCTACCTGCAACGGCGCTGGCGCGAACTGGCCGAACACCCGCTGGTCGGCGAGGTCCGCGGCCTCGGCATGCTCGCCGCGCTGGAACTGGTCAAGGACAAAAAGACCCGCGAACGCTTCCCCGCCGACCTGGCGGCCGGCATGCGCTGCCGCGAGCACTGCTTCGCCAACGGCCTGGTGATGCGCGCGGTCGGCGACACCATGATAGTCGCGCCGCCGTTGGTGATTTCCGAGGCGGAGATAGATGAACTGATCGCCAAGGCGCGGCATTGTCTGGACCTGACGGCGAGCGAAATGCCGGGCTGAGGCAGGGCAGGAGGAGGCGTGAGAGCATGCCTCCACCCTGCTTGCTTGAGTGTGAGCAAGTTGCTTACACTTTTTCCATGAAAGCCCTCTTCATCGAAACCACGAGCTTTACCGCCACGGTCGGCGACTACCTGACCGACGACGAATATCGGCAACTCCAGGGGGAACTGCTGAAGAACCCCGATGCCGGCGACGTCATGCCACGCACGGGCGGCTTCCGCAAGCTGCGCTGGGCCGATGGGCGCAGAGGGAAGGGAAAGCGTGGTGGCTTGCGCGTCATCTACTACTGGCTGCTCGGCGATGGCCAGTTCTGGATGTTCGCCATCTACGACAAAAATGAGCTGGAGAACCTCACTGCCGAGCAGGAGAAGCTGCTCAAGCAGGCCATCACCGCAGAGCTGAAAAAGCGAGGTGCCAAGTGAAAAAGCGTGATTTGTTTGCCGAGATGATGCAGGGCATCGGCGAGATGGAGGCGCACCGTGAGGGCAAGATCACTCTGCGCCAATACGAGGTCGAAGAAAGGCCGGCGCCGGAGGTGTCGGCGAGCGAGATCGTCGCCCTGCGCAAGAAAATGCACATGTCCCAACAGGTGTTTGCCCGCCGCTTCCGCATCAGCACGGGCACCCTGCGCAAATGGGAGCAGGCCAAGGCCAAGCCGAACGCACAGGCTGCCGTTCTCATCAGACTGGTCGAGCAGTACCCCGACATGGCCGAAAGGCTGGCCGCGATCTGAGCCGTGGACCCCCGCCGAGTGTGGTCATGTTGGAGGCTGCAGCCTGCGAGGGTATCGCTGGGGGTGGCAAGGGAATGTTACACACCAAATGGTGTATTTGTTCATGCCATTTGGTGTCGAATAGTAGTTATGTGCCAAGTCACCCGGCTAAGCCTCCACTTTAAGATCGGAAGATAAAGATGACGCTAGTTGTTGTCGGTCATGAATTTGAAAAAAAGCAACTTTTTCATGGGGAAAAGATACTGGAGACACACAAAAAAAAGCGGGAATGAAGCCTGTGGGTTTGTTTGCAGTCGCAGATAGCAGCATCACTGCCCCGAACTCCAACGGAAAGCAAACAATTCTAGGCGGTTTCAGGAAAATTTACCCTGTCGAAATAAAAGTTTGGAAACCCTTCTTCAACGGCGTCTATTTTCGCAGTTATCTGGAAGTGCATTACGAGGCTGAGTGCTTTGTTGCAATTGCGGGCAGCACCTTTACAGCGCAACATGTGTTAAATCTTATTTCAGAACACCTACGAAAAATTCGCATTAGTTATGAAAGAGCAAAAGAACTACTCACGCCCGGAAAGTATGTTCTTATAAGGCACTGCCAGCGGAATGAACTAGAAATTAATCAAGGCATTGACGAGTGGGCTGAAGACATGTTCACACCCAATGACTATATTGATTTAGTTACAGCGAATGACATAGCAAAAATAGTTGAGTACTCCATCAACGAGGCGTTGACTTCCGCAAGAAAATACAAAATTGACGAGCAGTCATTAAAGGCTATGTACTCCGAGTTTGCAGTTGGGATATATTGCCCAAAAGAAAAGAATCATCAACTATTTGCTTTTAGAATGGGAAGCCGCCTCAATGCGGAGGGGCTTATAGAGGTTTATGCAACTAAAGAACGAATTGAAGAAGGTAGAGTTGCAGTGCTTGGCATGAAAAGCGAATTTGAAGCCACAGCCCAAGATGCTATGCAAATCGCTATCGAAGAAGAGATTTCGCCATCGCGGAAGTTTTTTGATTTTATAAATAAAGCAATCGACAAAGTCAGGGACAATGGCAGCTTTGCAATTGATAGACCTTCAGTTTGCAAAGTATTTCAAGAAGGCCAGCTAAAAACCGTTTTTCATCAGAAGTAGTCACATAACAATTCGTTCCAGCGGACGCGCTAAAGCACGCCTCTGAACTCAAACGTTAGAGAGTGGGGTTGTGATGAGTACAGTGGTCGCAGATTGGTTTGATATCAATTGATTGATTTGGGCGGCGCTTTCGAAGGCTGAGCCGGGACTACGAGTGCCTGGCTTCGACGCTGGTGGGCTTTCACTTCATAGCCTTTGTCTGCCTGATGCTGCCAATGGCTATCAAGGCTTTGGCAGCACCAGGCTGATCAAATAATGAACGGGTTAATAACAGCCTTTAGGAAATTTACGCATTGGACATCCCTCGGATATTCAGCATTACGGAAAGCGCGCACCGCATCCACAACCCGTTCACACCCGATAAGTTCGCTACGCTAGGTGCTGCGTTGCGTCTGGCGGCAGGGGCACGAGTGCTCGACCTTGGTAGCGGTTCGGGCGAGATGCTATGCACCTGGGCACGTGACCACGGCATTGTCGGCACCGGCATCGACATGAGTCCGTTGTTCACCGAACAGGCAAAACAGCGTGCTGAAGAGCTCGGAGTTACCCATCAAGTTGAGTTCATTCATGACGATGCAGCGGGTTATGTCTCTGACAACAAGGCTGATGTAGCAGCTTGTGTCGGTGCCACCTGGATTGGCGGGGGCGTCGTTGGCACCATCGAGCTTCTGGCGCGAAGCCTACGCACCGGCGGAATCATCCTGATCGGCGAGCCTTATTGGCGGCAATTGCCGCCAACAGAAGAGATTGCCAAAGGATGTCTTGCCAACGCCATTTCTGACTTTCTCCCGCTCCCTGAATTTATCGCGTCTTTTGATCGCCTTGGCTACGACGTCGTTGAGATGGTTCTGGCCAATCAAGATGGTTGGGACAGGTACGAAGCAGCCAAGTGGCTCACCATGCGCCGATGGCTTGAAGCCAATCCTGACGATGAGTTAGCAGATGAGGTTCGCTCTAAACTGACCACGGAGCCTGAGCGTTATGCAACCTACACGCGCGAGTACTTGGGCTGGGGTGTGTTCGCACTCATGCCACGCCTCAGCATCAAAAAGGCCTAACAATTCATATATGGACTCTCCCCACAAGTGGTGAGTAAAGCCTTTCCAACCCTGTCGCCAGTGCGGTTGCATTCATATATCCGGCCTTCCATGGACATTACCGTCCGGGCCACTCTGTGGTTCGCGCAGCGGGGGCCAAGCGTTCAATCGATCACCAGGATCAGCATTGTTATCGGCCTTGCTCCGCTGCAGGACTCGCCTGTTCCGACAGTGTCGCTATTCACCACAACCACGGGAAAACCTGCTGCTCTGCCAGTCGCCGCTGAAGCGCCGCTCATGACACCACATCGCCCAGCAGATCCGCACCAGCTTGTTGGCCAGCGCCACGGCCGCCTTGCTGGCGGCGCCGTGGATCAGCAGGGTGCGCACATAGACGTTGCCCTGCCGGCTGATGTGTTCCAGCTTGCGGGTATTGCCACTGCTGTACTCGCGGGGCGTCATGCCCAGCCAGGCGCTCAACTGGCGGCCACTGGCAAAGCGCTCGGGCTGGCCGACCGCCGTTTTCAGGGCGCTGGCACTCAGCAGACCGATGCCGCTGACTTCGTCGAGCCTGCGCACGATGGCGTCGTCGGCATGCCAGCGGGCGAGCTGCTGCTCGCACTCGACCATGCATTGCTCGTACAGGTTGATCTCCGCCAGGACGATCTGCAGTTGGCCGCGCCGGGCCGCCACTTCGGGTTGCTCAACCAGTTCATTGGCTGCATGGAGGAAGGCAGCTATCGACGCCGGCGCCTCAAGGCCCATCTCGCGGAAGATGCCGCGCAGCAGGTTGATGCGCTGGGTGCGGCTCTTCTTCCAAGCTTCGCGCAGGCCGTGCAGCTGTTGCAGTTGCTGCTGCTCATGGCTCTTCACCGGCACCGGATGAATGCCGGCGCAGCGCGCCGCTTCGAGGAGGGCGTCGCAGTCGTTGCGGTCGGTCTTGTTGCGTCGCCGGTAGGGTTTCACGTAGCGCGGATGCAGCAGGATCACCCGATGCCCCAGCGACTGGGCGAAGCGTCCCCAGTAGTGCGCCGTGCCACAGGCTTCCATCAGCCACTCGACCGGTTCCGCCTGCTCCTGTATATACCGGCGAAATGCCTCGCGACCCAGCCGTCTGCGCTGATTCACGTGGCCGGCGGACGCTCTCGGCAACCTGGTAAACGGACTTGGCCAAATCCACTGCAATCTGTTTGGGCATCGCTGCAATCCTCCGAACATCACTCACGGCACCGTTGGTGCGGATAAGTGTGGTGCAGGGAGAGTCCATCACAGCATTCAAGCCGACGTCACTCCGCGGCGCGGCTTAATTTAGGCATTACGTGCCATGGGAATAGAGCACTGAATCGTGAGTCGAAAAAAATTTATAGAAGCGCAAGGCGCAACTTGCAGGAACTGGACATGGAGCTGGTCATTCATCAATGAGGGCAAGAAAGTCATCATATTTGGTGCTTGGGACACAAATACTGATGGTGATACGTCACTCATTTTGAGTGATACATGGGAGTACAGCGAAAGAGGAAGGAAGCAGCCTGCGTATGAACAATCGAGAGAACATATCCGGCTAATTGAGGAAGAAGGATATGAGTTACAGACATTCCCAATTATCTACTCAGGCGCAAACAAGGATAAGAATGGGATTGGTCCTGCAAAGATAGAAGGTTTTATTCCTGAGCTATCGAGTAAGATTTTGAAACGAGTCGGAGGTAAATGGTATGCTTCTGATGGTGGAATGGGGAATCAACTGGCTGAGGAAATAGATACACCTGAGAACTATATAGAGGGTGCATCTAAAATGGTTTCAGTTAATACCTATGAGCGAAGCGCCGATGCACGAGCTAAGTGTGTTGCTCGCTACGGCTATAGCTGTTCTGTATGCGGTTTTGATTTTGAGGCTGTGTATGGAGAAATCGGACAGAAATATATTCATGTGCATCATATAGTGCCACTTGCTGAGATTGCAAAAGAGTATGTGCTTGATCCAGTAAAGGATCTGATCCCAGTTTGTGCCAATTGCCATGCAATCATACATCGTACCCGTCCAGCTTTAACGATTGAGCAGCTTAAGGCGCATTTGGCCAAAAGTGAGTAAAACACGTAACAATGGGTTGCTGTCGGACAAATTTTCCGCTGCGCTCCAAATTTGCCGCAGAGCGTGGCGTTATCCAAACAATAGGCACCATCGGTGCAGGGAAACTGGGCAGCCGCAAAAACCGACTGCAATACCAAACTATTTCGATCGGATATTGCCCTGTTCCATCACGAACCCAGTACTGCCGAACGCCCCCCGACCCGCCGTCCGTCCCGCCAATCGCCACCAAACCCTCCAACCCGACCCCGCTACGCGGCGATACATATAAGTTCCACATATCCCCCTTCCAGGTGCTTGTAAACCAGCCCCCAGCCTTGCCAGACTGCGCGCCGTTGCACCACCCCGAGCCGGCCGGGCCGGGCGGCAGCGCGCAGGCGCCGCCCTCCCGCAGACCTCAACGACAAAAGGAGCGGTACGCATGAATCACTTTGGCAAGACCCTTCTCGCGCTCTCCCTAGGCATGCTCGCCGCATGCGACAAGCCCGACGGGAACGCGGGCAAGCAGGCGGAGGCCACCGGCGCGGCAGCCCCCGCGGCCACGGCGCCGGCCGCGCAGGCCCTGCATGTCTACAACTGGTCGGACTACATCGGCGAGAACACCCTGGCGGATTTCACCACGGAAAGCGGCATCCAGGTGGTCTACGACGTGTTCGACAGCAACGAGGTGCTGGAGGCCAAGCTGCTCGCCGGCAGTTCCGGCTACGACGTGGTGGTGCCGTCCAACCCCTTCCTGGCCAAGCAGATCAAGGCCGGGGTGTTCCAGAAGCTGGACAGGAGCAAGCTGCCGAACTGGCAGAACCTCGACAAGGACCTGCTCAAGGCGCTCGAACCGAGCGATCCGGGCAACCAGTACGCGGTGCCCTACATGTGGGGCACCATCGGCATCGGCTACAACGTCGACAAGGTCAAGGCCGCCCTCGGCGACCATGCGCCGGTGGACTCCTGGGACCTGGTGTTCAAGCCGGAGAACATCGAGAAGCTGAAGGCTTGCGGCGTGTCCTTCCTCGACTCGCCGACCGAGATGCTGCCGGCCGCCCTGCATTACCTGGGCTTCGCGCCCGACAGCGGCAATCCCGAGGAGCTGAAGAAGGCCGAGGAACTGTTCCTGAAGATCCGCCCGAATGTGGCCTACTTCCATTCCTCCAAGTACATTTCCGACCTGGCCAACGGCGATACCTGCGTGGCCGTCGGCTATTCCGGCGACATCTACCAGTCCAAGGCGCGCGCCGAGGAAGTCGGCAACAACGTGAAGATCGGCTACAGCATTCCCAAGGAAGGCGCCGGCAGCTTCTTCGACGTGCTGGCCATTCCCGCCGATGCGAAGAACGTCGATCAGGCCCATGCCTTCATCGATTACCTGATGAAGCCGCAGGTGATCGCCGGGATCACCAACGAGGTGCGCTTCCCCAACGGCAACGCTGCGGCCACGCCGCTGGTCGACGAGGCGATCCGCACCGATCCGGGCATCTATCCGAGCCAGGAGGTGCTGAAGAAGCTCTACACCTTCCCGGACCTGGCCGCCAACGTGCAGCGCGCCATGACCCGTAGCTGGACCCGGATCAAGTCGGGGACCTGACGGGACCGGCGCTCACAAAAGGACGTGTCGCGCCGCCGGCCGGGCGCGTCTCCTGCTGCGGACCGCCGCGCCCGGCGGGAAGGCGCGGCCGGCCTATGCCACGGGAAGCGCTTCGCCGGCCGGCGGGCGCTCCGCAATCCGATATGCCGCCTCCCGCGGGCTGCTCGGCCGAAGGCCGACGGGGCGACCGGAGGCCTCCTGTTCTTGAGTGGAGTTGAGATCATGGCGACTGTCGCCGGTGTTAACACGAATGCTCTCGCCGCCGATCAGCCGGCGAAGGAGGTGCTGGTCAGGATCGACCGGGTGACCAAGAAGTTCGACGCCATGGTGGCGGTGGACGGCATTTCCCTGTCCATCCACAAGGGCGAGATCTTCGCCCTGCTCGGCGGCTCCGGCTGCGGCAAGTCGACCCTGCTGCGCATGCTCGCCGGTTTCGAGCGGCCGACCGAGGGGCGCATCCATCTGGAAGGGCAGGACATCACCGAGCTGCCGCCCTACGAGCGGCCGATCAACATGATGTTCCAGTCCTACGCGCTGTTCCCGCACATGAGCGTGGAGCAGAACATCGCCTTCGGCCTCAAGCAGGACCGCCTGCCCAGGGCCGAGATCGACGAGCGCGTGGCGGAAATGCTCAGGCTGGTGCAGATGACCGAGTACGCCCGGCGCAAGCCCCACCAGCTCTCCGGTGGTCAGCGCCAGCGCGTGGCGCTGGCCCGTTCGCTGGCGAAGCGGCCGAAGTTGCTGCTGCTCGACGAACCGATGGGCGCGCTGGACAAGAAGCTGCGCTCGCAGATGCAACTGGAACTGGTGCAGATCATCGAGCGGGTCGGCGTGACCTGCGTGATGGTCACCCACGATCAGGAGGAGGCGATGACCATGGCCGCGCGCATCGCCATCATGCATCAGGGGCGGATCGTCCAGGTCGGCAGCCCGATGGACATCTACGAGAGTCCGGCCAACCGGTTGGTCTGCGAGTTCATCGGCAACGTCAACCTGTTCGACGGCGAACTGGTGGACGACAGCCCCGACCATGCGGTCGTCGCCTCGCCGCAACTGGAGCGGCCCATCTACATCGGCCACGGCATTTCCACCCGCGCCGAGGAAAAGCGCGTCACCTACGCCCTGCGCCCGGAAAAGGTGCTGCTCGGCGCGGACAAGCCCGAGCTGCAGCACGAGGGGCACAACTGGTCGCAGGGGCGGGTGAAGGACATCGCCTACCTGGGCGGGCATTCCATGTACTACGTCGAGCTGCCCTCGGGACAGGTGGTGCAGGCCTTCATGGCCAATGCCGAGCGCCACGGCCAGCGGCCGACCTGGGGTGACCAGGTGTACGTCAGTTGGCTCGACGACAGCGGGGTGGTGCTGCACGCATGAAAAGATTCCGCCGATTGCTTCCCGGCGGCCGCCAACTGGTCGTCGGCATCCCCTTCGTCTGGCTGCTGCTGTTCTTCCTGCTGCCCTTCGCCATCGTGCTGAAGATCAGCTTCTCCGAGGCCGCGGTGGCGATTCCGCCGTACACGGAGATCTTCAGCTACGTCGACCAGCAGCTGAAGATCCTGGCCAACCTGAACAACTATGTATTCCTCGGCCAGGACGAGCTGTACCTGTCCGCCTACCTGGGCTCGCTGAAGATCGCCGCCGTCGGCACCCTGCTCTGCCTGCTGATCGGCTATCCGATGGCCTACGCCATCGCCCGCGCCAGCAAGGAGATGCAGACCGTCTACCTGCTGCTGATCATGATGCCGACCTGGACCGCGATCCTGATCCGCGTCTACGCCTGGATGGGCATCCTCGGCAGCAACGGCCTGCTCAACGGCCTGCTGCAGGGGCTGGGGCTGATCGATGCGCCGCTGCGCATCCTCAACACCGACCTGGCCGTGTACATCGGCGTGGTCTATTCCTACCTGCCGTTCATGGTCCTGCCGCTCTACGCCAACCTGGTCAAGCACGACCCGAGCCTGCTGGAGGCCGCCGCCGACCTGGGCGCGCATCCGCTGGCCAGTTTCTGGAAGATCACCGTGCCGCTGTCGAAGAACGGCATCGTCGCCGGCTGCATGCTGGTGTTCATCCCGGTGGTCGGCGAGTTCGTGATTCCCGAGCTGCTCGGCGGCCCCGAGACGCTGATGATCGGCAAGGTGCTCTGGCAGGAGTTCTTCAACAACCGCGACTGGCCGGTGGCCGCGGCCCTGGCGGTGGTGATGCTGGCGATCCTGCTGGTGCCGATCGTCCTGCTCAACCGCAACCAGGCCAAGGAACTGGAGGGCCGGCTATGAGGCGCCCGAGCTTTTCCAGCCTGATGCTCTGGGCTGGCCTGCTGTTCATCTACCTGCCGATGATCATTCTGGTCGTCTATTCCTTCAACGACTCGCGGCTGGTGACCGTGTGGGGCGGCTGGTCGCTGCGCTGGTACGCCGGGTTGCTCGACAACCGGCAACTGCTGGGCGCGCTCGGGCGCTCCCTGCAGGTCGCCCTGTGCAGCGCGGTCGCCGCGGTGGCCCTCGGCACCCTGGCGGCCTTTGTGCTGACCCGCATCCCGCGCTTTCGCGGGCGCAGCCTGTTCGGCGGGCTGGTCACCGCGCCGCTGGTGATGCCCGAGGTGATCACCGGCCTGTCGCTGCTGCTGCTGTTCGTGGCCATGGCCCAAGTGGTCGGCTGGCCGGCCGAGCGCGGCCTGACCACCATCTGGATCGCCCACACCACCTTCTGCACTTCCTACGTGGCGGTCATCGTCTCGGCGCGCCTGCGCGAGCTGGACCTGTCGATCGAGGAGGCGGCGATGGACCTGGGCGCGCGGCCCTGGAAGGTGTTCCTGCTGATCACCCTGCCGATGATCGCCCCCTCGCTGGGCGCCGGCGGCATGCTGTCCTTCGCCCTGTCGCTGGACGACCTGGTGCTGGCCAGCTTCGTCTCCGGCCCCGGCGCGACCACCCTGCCGATGGAGATCTTCTCGGCCGTGCGCCTGGGCGTGAAGCCGGACATCAACGCCGTGGCCAGCCTGATCCTGCTGGCGGTGTCGCTGTTCACCTTCCTCGCCTGGTTCTTCATGCGCCGCGGCGAGGCCCGCCGGCGGCGGGCCCTGCAGCAGATCCACGAGGACGAGAAGCGCCAGCCGTCCTGGCAGTCGGCCGGCCGGGCCTAGAAGCCCGTAGTCGTGCAGGGGGGATGGCCGGAGCCAGCCACCATGGTGGAAAAGACCTGCGGTCGTTTTCCACCCTACGCGGTCTCAACTTCAACTGTCTCTGTCGCGGGCAGGGGGGCAATCGCCGTGCGGGTTGCCCACCCTACTCGACTACCGAGGATGGGCTCAGCGCAGCGCCGAGGCGTAGCCTTCTTCCATCAGCACCTGGCGCACCGCCGGGCGTTGCAGCATCCGCCGGTAATGGGCCTGGCAATTGTCGGGCAGGGCCATGCCGGTGCGCTCGGCCCAGAACTCCACGTAGAACAGCGCGCAGTCGGCGATGCCGAAGCTACCGGCCAGGTAGTCGCGGCCGTCGAGCAGCCGCTCGGCGACCGCGAAGCCGCGTTCGAGGATCTCCCGCCCCTGCGCCTTGACCGCCTCGTGCTGCGCCGGATCGGCGGCGAACTTCTCGGTGGTGAAGATCCGTGCGAAACCCTGGCCGTGCAGGGTGCCGACGGCGAAGTTCATCGCCTCCAGCACCCGCGCCTCGCCGTCGGCATCCTCCGGCAGCAGCCGGCGCTTCGGATGGCTGCGCGCCAGCCACCAGGCGATCGACTGGAAGTCGGTGAGCGCGCTGCCGTCGTCGCGCACCAGGGTCGGGATGGTCGCCTTGGGGTTGATGGCCAGGTACTCGGGCTTGTGCTGGTCGCCGGCCAGCAGGTTGACCAGATGGGCCTCGAACACCAGCTCCAGCTCCTCCAGGAGGATGTGGATGCCGGTGCTGCAGGAGCCGGGAGTCATGTAGAACTTCATCATGCCCCGGTTTCCTCCCAGTCGCGCTCCGCTTCGAGCAGACCGGTTTCGCGGAGCATCGCCTTGAAGCCTTTCATCACCGGGCGGGAGATCATGGTCTCGGCCAGCACGCGCTTTTCGTAGAGCAGGAACTGCATGTCCTCGTCGAGGCGCTTGCGGGCGTCGGCGATCAACCGGTGGATGTCCGCGCCGAGCTTTTCGCCGGGGAGGTGCTTCACCCGCTCGTAGAGCAGCGCCATGACCAGTTTTTCGGTGGGCTTCATCTTGCACTTGCCGTCGAGGATCTTGAGCATCACCGCGGTGGCGCAGTCGACCTGGATCGGCGTCAGCGAATGGGTCCCGGCCCAGCGGGCCACGTGTTCGGCGTTCATGCCACCTCCTCGCCGGCGGCACAGCGCCGTGCGTAGTCGAGCAGGGAGGCCTCGATGGTTTCCCAGGCATAGGAAGAGACGGCGCGCACGCCGATGGCCGCGAGCTTCTCGGTCGGTCCGTCGCCGATCTTGGCGACGAACACCGCCCGGCAGTCCTTGATGGCTTCGAGGATGCCGGCCATGGCGCTCTGGTTGGAGCTGTTGCCCAGGCAGTAGTGCTCCACTTCGCGCGACTCCAGCAGACGGCAGCTTTCCGGGGTGACCTCGTAGATCGCGAAGCGCTTGGCGTGGCCGAAGTGCTCGCTGATCGCCTGGCCTTCCTTGCTGGCCACCGCCAGCTTCACCGGGAATTCGGTCATCGTTTCTCCTCAGTCGGCAGTGTGACGCAAGAGTTTCAGGCAGGCCCGCGAGGCGGCCAGCTCCACGGCGCGCAGGTCGTCGAAGTTGCGCACCTGCGGGTCGGCACCGGCTTCCAGGAGGATCTTCAGGAGTTCCGGGCGGTCGCTGGAGGCGGTGTACATCAGCGCCGTGGAGCCGGCGTCGTTGCGGTTGTCCAGCTCGATGCCGGCATCGATCAGATCCTGCACCAGGCCGCTGTCGCGGGACACGCAGGCGAGCCAGAGGGCGGTGTTGCCGTCGTCGTTGCGCGCGCGGATGTCGGCGCCGAGAGCCAGCAGCTCGCGGACGATCTCCCGGCGGCCCTGCAAGGCGGCGCGCATCAAGGGGGTCAGGCCGTGCTGGCCGCGGGCTTCGAGGTCGTCGGCCGGGTACCGCCATTCGTCGAGGAAGGCCGCCAGTTCGGCGCTGGGCGCGGCGTCCGGCGCCGTGGCCCCGGCCAGGGCGTTGGCCAGCGGCCGGTAGCCACCGTCGACGCTGTAGACGCGGGCGAAGCGGAAGTCGCTGAACATCTGCGCGAAGGTCTTGCTGGAGTTGCCGTGGTAGCAGTAGATCAGCACCGGCTTGTCCTTCGGCAGGCGGCCGAGCCACAGCGGCACGCGGTCCTCGGAGAGGTGCATGGCGCCGTCCAGGTGTTCCTGCCGGTAGCTGTGCAGGTCGCGCACATCGAACAGGCTGAGTTCCGGCTCGGCGCGGATCAGGGCCGCGGCCTCGACCGCGGAGAGGCATTGGTAGGGAATCCGTTCGGCTGGGGCCATGAAGGGTCTCCGCTGGAATCAGTTGGGGAAGGGGTCGGCACTCTCGGCGTAGGCCGGCGCGGATTCGATGCGCGGGTCCTCCACCGGCAGGCCGACGGTAAAGTGGTAGAGCGTCTGCCAGGCGCCGCCGGACAGGCCGAGCAGACTGTGCACCGGGTCGTCGAAGAAGCAGCCGATGCCGGTACCGCGCAGGCCCTGGGCCTCGGCCTCCAGGTAGAGCGCCTGGCCGATCAGCCCGGCCTCGCGGTACAGGTCGCGGTAGGCGGCCGGGCCGCCGGCGGCCAGCGCGGCGTCGAACTCGGCGAGCATGCCGAGGGCGAAGCAGGCGTTGGCGGCGATGTCCTGGTGGCAGTGCAGGCTGCGGGTGGCGCGCTGCAACTCGAGCGGTTCGAGGTCGGCCAGGTGCAGGAGAGGGGCGAGGCCGGGCACCGGGGCGAAGGCGAAGCGTCCGGCCAGCAGCAGGCGCAGGGCGTCGCGCTGCGCCGAGCTGCGCGGCAACAGGTAGAGTCCCGGCGCCAGTCCTTCGACGCGGGCGACGAACAGCACCAGCGCCATCCGCGGGAGCCCGCCGAACAGATCCCAGGGCAGCCCGGCGTCCGGCTGCAGGCGGGCGAGGATCGCGGCGAATTGCGCCTGGCTCATTACATGGTGGCGGTCGAAGCGCTGGGCGCTGCGCCGTTCGCTCAGCAGCGCCTGCACCGGCTTGGCGGCCGTGCCGGGCGCACGCGGGGCCGCACCGGGCAGCGTGACGGCGGGTTGTGCCGGGCCGTCGTCCCGGCGGGTGGCGGCGGCCACCTGGGCGATGACCGGCCACTGGTACATGGGGTGACGATCGATAGTCGAGGCCGTGCCGTGCCAGTCGGCGCCTTCGGCCAGGGCCAGCAGTTCGGCGCTGTCCCAGGGCTCCGGCGCGGCGCTGGAGAAGCTCGCGGCGAGCAGCAGCTCGGCTTCCTCCAGTTCGGTCTCGGCACGCTTGCGCGCGGGAAATTCGGCGAGCCGGTCGATGCCGGCCAGTTGCGCGAGGGTGTCGCTGCCGATCTGCGGCTGCTCGGCGAGCCGCCAGCCGAGCGCTGCGGCGGCGTAGCGCAGGGCGCCTGCGGCATGGCCGCTGTCCAGTTGGCAGTAGCGGAAGGCACGCTCGCCGTATTTCCAGGCCTCGCGCCACATCACCGAAGTGAGCAGGATGGCTAGGCGTGGGCCCCGGCCGCCGGCGGGGTGCGCGGCGCGCAGTTCCAGCGCGTGGTTTTCGGGACGGTAGTGGTACAGGCCGTCCTGCAGGGCGTCGATGCCGGCGATCAGCAGATAGGCCTCGGTCGGATGCAGGTTGCCGCTGGAGGGGTTGGCGCGCACCGCCCAGCGGTCCGGGCCGTAGCGCTTCCAGGCGGTGAGGCCGAGCGACAGTTGCAGCAGGGCGCCGAGGCTCGCCGGATCGGGAGGCAGCGGCGTTCGCGGCGGATCGTCGAGGCGGGTGAAGGGGCGCGTGAGCGCGTCGTGCAGGGCGCCGCCGGACGGCACGGCCGAGAGCCGCGGCAGGGGGATCTGCGGCGCGCCGTCGAAGTGGCGGAACGGCGCCGGCTGGGTGTCCCAGTCGAGGGTTCCGGGGCCCGGGGCGTAGGCCTCGAAGCGGTGCTTGGTGCGCTGGTGGTAATCCAGCACGGTCGCCAGGGCGGCAGCGACGGGCGAAGTCTGGGTCGGCATGGTGCTGATTGATTCTTATAGGCCAGGGAACTTTCCTGCAAGAGCGGTACCAGAGTGTGGATTGCCCGCCTGGCAAGGGTTACTGGGTTCCGACAGTGCGGCAGGGGTGCGACATTGTCGGCTTTGTGACAGCGCGTGGGAACGAAATCGGTGCATGGTAGCCTTGCTGCGTAAGATTCGGCTGACAAATTGCGGATCTGTGTAAAGGTCCGGGTAAAGTCCGGCTGACAACGGTTTTCCCGGGCTTTGCGCGTTTAGGATGCAGGCGTGTCCGGTGGCGCAGAGGCTCGCCGGGCGCCGTCATCCACTGTTTCGAGGTCATCCCATGCAATCGACCCGTCTACTCGCCGGCCTGGGCCTGGTGTTCTGTCTGGGCAGCGCGGTGCTGGCCCTTCCCGTCCAGGCGCACTCGGATAGCCGGCTCCGCGACGACGACCGCAGCCACGCTTCCCGCGATTATTCGCGTCCGCCGGCGGATTTCGGTCCGCTACGCGAATCGATCCATGCCAAGCGTCACGAAATCGGTCGCGGTTCGGCCGTGCCGGCGCACGTGAAGATCGTCAAGGGCAAGCGGCTGCCGGCCGGCTGGGGTAGCCGCCTGAGCGCCAAGCAGTCGCGTCACCTGCCGCAGTACCGCGGTTACGAATGGCGTCGCGTCGGCAGCAGCCTGGTGCTGGTCGACAGCCGCAGCGGCATCGTCCACGACGTACTGCGCGGCGTGCTGGACTGAACGCGCCCGTCCGGCCGGTTCAGGAGATACCGACCCGGCCGGCGCGCACTGCCAGCGGCCAGCGGACCGGGCGGCGCTTTTCGGGATCGCCCCAGGTCGCGGTCAACTCGGTGGCGAAATGTTCCACGGGGTCGCGGCCCAGGGCCTTTTCCAGTTCGCGCACGGCCGACCAGGTATCGATGTAGCCGAGCAGTTCGGCCAGCGTCCAGCGCACCTCGATCGCCAGCGCCGGGGCCCGGCATTCCGCGAAGGGGAAGGGCAGGTTCCTGTAGCCCTCCTCGACGTGGCGCCGCTCGGCCGGCCACCAGGGGCCGAGCACCCGATAGTAGAAATGCTCGACCAGCGGCGCCGGCGCGCCCTCCACCTGCAGCACGCCATAGCTGATCAGCGCCAGCACCGCGCCCGGCCGGGCGACCCGCCGCACCTCGGCGTAGAAGCGTTCGAGGTCCAGCCAGTGGGCGGCCTGGGCGACCGTGACCAGATCGACGCTGGCCGGCGGCAGGCCGCTGTCCTCGGCGAGGGCGACGCGGTATTCCACGCCCGGATGCGGCTCGGCATTGGCGATCTGCGCCGCGCTGGCGTCGGTCGCCAGCACGCGGGCGAAGCGTCCGGCCAGCGGCACCGAGAGCTGGCCGGTGCCGCAGCCGCAGTCCAGGGCGCAGGCGGTGGCCGGCGCGAGATCGGCCAGGTAGTCGATCAGCGCGGCGGGGTAGCGGGGGCGGTGCGCGGCATAGCCGGCCGCCGCCGTTGAGAAGTGATCCTTGAAGGCACGTGGTTCGGTCATGGGCAGGTATCCGCTATGGCGACTCGGCAGGAGTCTGACAGATCTTCGGATCGCCTGCGGCCTGTCGCTCCCCGGTGCGTTCGGGAGCGCCGGCGGCCCGGCCAGCCCACGCCGAGGCCGGGCCGCCGCGAGTCATTGCATGGAGGTGCGCGGGGCCACCGGGCGGTCGTCCTCGTCCGAGATGGTCACTTCCACCCGCCGGTTCATGGCCCGGCCGGCCGGGCTGGCGTTGCTGGTCACCGGGTAGTTCTTGCCATGGCCCTGGGTGGCGATGCGGCGTGGGTCGATGCCCATCTTGATCAGGGCGATGCGCACCGCCCCGGCGCGCCGTTCGGAGAGGTCACGGTTGTAAGCGTCGGAACCGGTGCTGTCGGTATAGCCCTCGACGATCACCTGGCGTTGTGGGTTGGCCCGGAGGAAGTCGGCCAGCTTCTGCACGTTGTGCATGCCGCCGGGCTTGAGTTCGGCGCGATTGTAGTCGAACAGCACGTCGCCGAAGGTCACCAGGGTGCCGCGCTCGGTGTGGCTGGCCTGCAACTCTTCCTGAAGCTGGCGGATCTGCGCGTCGCGGGCCTGCAGGCGCGCCTCGGCGCGCTGGGAGGAGGTCTGCTGGAACTCCCGTTCGGCGTTGCGCAGGAGGATGGTCTGTTCGGCGAACTCGACGCGGCGCTGGGTCAGATAGGCCAACTGGTCGACCCTTTCCTCGCTGGCGCCGCTCTGGTAGGAGTCCTCGGCCTGCTTGAGCTGCTTGGCGGCATCCTGGGTCTCCAGGGGCGCGAGCTGGCCGGCGCGTGGATTGCCCTGCAGGGCGGTGAAGGCGGCACGGGCCTGTTCCAGGTTGGGGTTGGGTTTGCTGGCGCAGGCGACGAGGCCGATGGACAGCGCCAGCAGGGCTGGCAGGGAGGCGAGCTTGTGCATGGGGGCATCCTCGGACGGTGGTCGGATTGTCGATGACGAAGCGGCTTCTCACTGGACGGAGCGCATGCCTTCCTCGCGCAGCTCCTGGACGCCTTTCTTCATTTCCTCCACTGCCCGCTGCGCCTTGGTGGCACGGGCCTTGCGCTCGGCGACGCGGGCGTCCCACTCGGCCTGCTCGGCGAGCAGGCGGGCGCGATCGTAGTCCTTCTTCTGCATGGCCAGCTCGGCCTCGCGCCATTTTTCCTGTGCTGTGCGCATCTCGACCGGGGCGTATTGCGTGCCGCCGGCACTCACGGCTTCTCTGACGGACGATTCGGTGAGGGCGAACTGCTCGGTGGGCGGGTTGCCCGCGCAGCCCGCCAGGAGCAGGCCACCGAGGGTCAGGAGTGCCAGCCCGGGAAGCGGCCGGCGCGAGGCGATGCAGGTATCGGGATTGCTCTTCATGGTCGGTCTCCGATCGGAATTGCCACGAGTACGCAAGACAGGAAGACCCCTGAAGGAATAAGGACGGGGTCTATGGTTGTGAGGCCATGGCCCGACAAAAGGTTCCACGAGGCCGCCCGGTAAGGAGGCCACCTGGCAGGCACGCCGTTCATGCCGCGAGGATGGATGGCGGTGAACCGACGGCCCGGCTCCGAACGCTGAGCAACGCCATACCGGCAACATGTCCGGAGGCGATCATGGGCGAACGGAGCGGGACGCCGATCGGCCGTCAGGGCCATCCGCTGTGCGACGGCCAGAGCCCGTGCGGCATGGGCGAGCGGGGGCCGGCGTTCCTGGAGATCCACCGGCTCATCGGGAAGATCGCCCGTTTCGACCGCGCACGGATTCCCGAGCGCGTGGGCACGCCCGCGGCCCACGGCTGCCGGTGAGCGCTAGCGGATCTTCGAGCGGTGGGTACGGACGAGCTGATCGCCAGCCTCGCCGACGATCTCCGGCAGTGCCCGGAAAGCATCGCGCTGCGCATGGTCCGGCATTTCGGCGCTGCGATCCCGGCCGAAGGGGCGACCTCGCCAGGGCGAAGAACCTGCCGCCGCTCGACGGCCATCCGGCTCCGGGCGAGGACCGGCCCGACCTACTTCGACGGTCGGGCGGAGGAGAACAGCCGCCAAGGTGGGGAAAGCTGCGGCGGGAGTTCCGGGGGGCGCCGCTTCAGAGCGGTTCGCTCCACAGGCAGAGGGCCAGGGTGGCGCTTTGCTCGGGCGCCAGTTCCACGGCGTCGTCCAGTACGTTGGCCGTTTCGATGCAGAGCATGCGCTGCCAGGCGTCGTCGGCGAACTGCGAGAGACGGGCGGCCTTGTCGATCCAGGGATTCCAGACGATGGCCGAGTGCGAGCCGCTGGCTTCCAGGCAGATCCGCCGCTTCCAGCTGGCGTCGACCAGATCGAGGCGCGGCGGGGTATCCAGGTAGATGCGGTCGGTTTCGCCGGCGAAGTTCAGGATGCCGCGCTGGTGGCGCTCGTCCCAGTCCTCCAGGGTTTCGATGTAGCGCAGGCCGTCGAGGCCCTCGATGCCCACCTCGCGGATGTCGCCGACCGCCAGGTAGGTGTGCAGCGCCTGGCTCAGGGCGACCCGGTAGCTGCTGCGGTTGCGGGTGGTCAGGCTGAGGTCGAGGCGTTCGTCGAGGCGGATGGCCAGGGTCAGGTCGAGCGCATGGGGCCAGCCGGGCAGTTCGCCGGAGGCCGACTGCGGCAGGTCGAAGGTCAGGGTCACCGCGCCGTTTTCCTTGGCGATGTCCTGCAACCGCCAGTCGCGGCCGCGTACTTCGCCGTGGGCCGGCGCCGGGCCATGGTCTTCGCGCATGGCGCGCACGCCGGCCGGATTGCGCGCCAGGTCGCCGAACCAGGGCCAGCAGACCGGCACCCCGCCGCGCACCGACAGGCCGCGGCGGAACTCCGCCTGCTCGCTGAGCCAGATCAGCGGCTGTTCGCCGTGGCGCTGGTAGCTGAGCACCTGGGCGCCCTGTTCGGCGACCAGCAGTTCGGCTGCGGCGGTCTTGATCCGCCAGCAGGGCAGTTCGCCCATTTCGATCCGCTCGACCTGGGGGGCTGTGAAGGGTTCATTCATGACGGGATCCTCGCAGGACAAATACTTCGCTATTAGAGCCTGCGCGACGAATAAAGCTCCATCGCGCGAAATGGGGGGGTGCGAGGAGGGCGTCCGCTAGCGGCGCGGCACCGCGCGGGTGCGGCCGCTGCCGTCGATGGCGACGAAGACGAACACCGCCTCGGTCACCTTGCGCCATTCGCTGGACAGCGGGTCGTCGCTCCATACCTCGACCAGCATCTGGATCGAGCTGCGGCCCTGCTGCAGGGGCTTGGTATAGAAGGAGAGCTGGGCGCCGACCGCCACCGGCACCATGAAGGCCATGCGGTCGATCGCCACCGTGGCCACCCGCCCGCCGGCCAGCCGGCTGGCCGTGGCGGTGCCGGCCAGGTCCATCTGGGCGACCAGCCAGCCGCCGTAGATATCGCCGAATCCGTTGGCGTCGCGGGGCAGCGCGGTGATCTGCAGGGCCAGATCGCCTTGGGGAACCGGGTCGTCCTGTTCGAGTTCAGTCATGGGATGGGTTCGTCGGGCGTGGGCTGCAGGGAAGAGGACCGATTATAGCGGCAAGCCCTGGCGCCAGGCGAGCGGGGCGATACGGAAATGTCAAGCGGCGGCATCATGCCGCGTGTCGGCCCTGTGTCGGCCGAAAGGGGAAAAGTTCCCTTGAAAGGCCCCTGTTCACAAATTTGTCATCTTGTATTCATAGAGTGGTCACGCGGTCTTTCGATACTTGCCCGCGATCCGACCAATACCGTCCTGCTAGGGAGCAAGGCATGAAATTGAAGCGTTTGATGGCAGCCATGACTTTCGCCGCCGCTGGTGTGGCGACTGCGAGCGCGGTTGCCGCCGTCGACCCGGCTCTGCCGACCTACGAAAAGACCTCGGGCGTCTCCGGCAACCTGTCCAGCGTCGGCTCCGACTCCCTGGCCAATCTCATGACTCTGTGGGGCGAAGAGTTCAAGCGGCAGTATCCGAACGTCAACATCCAGATCCAGGCCGCCGGTTCCTCCACCGCGCCGCCGGCGCTCACCGAAGGCACCGCCAACCTCGGCCCGATGAGCCGCGCCATGAAGGACAACGAGCTGCAGGCCTTCGAGCAGAAGCACGGCTACAAGCCGACCGCCGTTCCGGTGGCCATCGACGCCCTGGCGGTGTTCGTGCACAAGGACAACCCGATCAAGTCCCTGGACATCGCCCAGGTCGACGCCATCTTCTCCGGTACCCGCCTGTGCGGTGGTCCCAAGGACATCAAGACCTGGGGCGATCTGGGCCTGACCGGCGAGTGGGCGACCAAGCCGATCCAACTGTTCGGCCGCAACTCGGTGTCCGGCACCTATGGCTACTTCAAGGAAGAGGCCCTCTGTAAAGGTGACTTCAAGCCCAACGTCAACGAGCAGCCGGGCTCCGCCTCGGTGGTGCAGTCGGTGTCCAGCACCCTGAACGCCATCGGCTATTCCGGCATCGGCTACAAGACTTCCAGCGTGCGCGCCGTACCGCTGTCGAAGAAGGGCGGCGAGCCCTTCGAGGCCAGCGAAGCCAACGCCCTGGCCGGCAAGTTCCCGCTGGCGCGCTTTTTCTACGTCTACGTGAACAAGGCGCCGAACAAGCCGCTGAATCCGCTGGAAGCGCAGTTCGTCAAGATGGTTCTGTCCAAGCAGGGACAGGAAGTCGTGGTCAAGGACGGCTATATTCCACTGCCCAAGCGTGTCGTGGACAAGACCCTGAAGGACCTCGGCCTCTGAGTCGGCCCCTCGGGCCCGGAACGGACGATCGGGCCTGAGGGCGGGCGCGCTACAGGCCCGTCACTCGTTTCGAGTGGCGGGTCTCGGTGTGTCGCCGCTCTGTAATATTTTTGTCATGGAAGGTTATTAATGTACGCCTGCCGACGGTCGTCGCAGTGGTGGCGTGCAAGCCGGGCCGCCAGCCGATGCAGCCGCTCATCGACGGCCGGCTGAACGCCCCCACGCAATCGAGCCCCCTAACGATGACCGACATGGCCAAAGACTTCCCCACCGCTGCGCCCCAGACGCCGCGCCTGGACTTCAACACGCCCGCTCTGCAGCGCAGGCGCCGGCGACGCGCCTTCGAGGACCGCCTGGCGCGCTGGTACGTCAGCATCGGCGGACTGGCGGTGCTGGGCGCCATCACCCTGATATTCTTCTATCTGGCCCAGGTGGTCCTGCCGATGTTCCAGGGCGCCGAGCTGAACGTGCATGGCGAGCCGCAGCGGCCGGCCTGGCTGGCCGATCAGGGCGAGGCCCTGCTGCTGGCGGTCGAGGAGCAGAACCAGGTCGCCATGCGTCTGGATACCCATGGCCAGGTACGGTTCTTCGAGGCCAACGGCGAGAAGAGGCTGCTCGGCCAGGCCGCCCTGCCGATTCCCGAGGGGGCCGAGATCCTTTCCCTGGGGCGCGACCAGCCGGGCAGCAACCGCCTGGTGCTGGGCCTCTCCAACGGCCAGGCGCTGGTGGTCGGCCATAGCTACCGGGTCACCTATCCGGACAACCGCAAGACCATCACGCCGAGCATCGACTATCCCTACGGCGAGGCGCCGATCCAGCTCGATCCGCAGGGCCGTCCGCTGCAAGAAGTGGCGATGAACGTCGGCAACGACGGGCTGCTCCTGGCCGGCTCGACGGGCAATCAGGTACTGGCGCTGGAACTGAGCCGCGAAGAGAACCTCCTGAGCGGCGAGACCACCCTGAGCGAGCGACGCCTCGAATTGCCGCAACTCGCCGAACCGGTCAAGGCGCTGCTGATCGATCCGCGCCAGTTGTGGCTGTACGTGATCAACGGGCGTTCCACAGCCGACGTGTTCGACCTGCGCCAGCAGACGCTGAACGGCCGCTACAAGCTGCTCGCCGATCCCCAGGCGGAGGTGACCGAGGTGGCGGCCCTGCTCGGTGGCATCTCGCTGATGATCGGCGACTCCACGGGCGGCATCCAGCAGTGGTTCATGGCGCGTGGCGAAGCCGGTCCCGAACTGAAGAACATCCGCGGCTTCCAGTTGAACGGCAGTCCCATCGTCCAGATCCTCCCGGAGGAGCGCCGCAAGGGCTTCATCGCCCTGGACGCCGCCGGTAATCTGGGCGTGTTCCACAGCACCGCGCATCGCACCCTGCTCATCGAGCCGGTCGCCGGCGCCGCCGCGCAGGCCGCCCTGTCGCCGCGTGCCGACCGGCTGCTGGTCGAGTCCGCAGGCCGGCTGCAGGGCTTCGAGCTGGACAACCCGCATCCGGAGATTTCCTGGAGCGCGCTGTGGAGCAAGGTGTGGTACGAGAGCTACGACGAGCCCAAGTACATCTGGCAGTCGACTTCCGCCAACTCCGACTTCGAGCCCAAGCTGAGCCTCTCGCCGCTTACCTTCGGCACCCTCAAGGCGGCCTTCTACGCCATGCTGCTGGCCGCGCCCATGGCCATCTGCGCGGCCATCTACACTGCCTACTTCATGGCCCCGGCGATGCGTTCCAAGGTCAAGCCGGTGATCGAGCTGATGGAGGCGCTGCCCACGGTGATCCTCGGCTTCTTCGCCGGCCTGTTCCTTGCGCCCTACGTGGAAGCCCACCTGCCGGGTATCTTCAGTCTGCTGCTGTTGACCCCGCTGGGCATCCTCGCCGCAGCCTACGGCTGGAGCCGCCTGCCGGAGAGCATCCGCCTGCGCGTACCGGATGGCTGGGAGGCGGCTCTGCTGATCCCGGTGATCCTCGCCGTCGGCGCCCTGGCCCTGGGCATGAGCGGCCATCTGGAAAACTGGTTCTTCGGCGGCGACATGCGCCTGTGGCTGTCCAATGACCTGGGCATCCCGTTCGACCAGCGCAACGCTCTGGTGGTCGGCCTGGCGATGGGCTTCGCGGTGATCCCGAACATCTACTCGATCGCCGAGGACGCCGTGTTCAGCGTGCCCAAGAGCCTGACCCTGGGCTCCCTGGCCCTGGGCGCCACGCCCTGGCAGACCCTGACCCGGGTGGTCATCCTCACCGCCAGTCCGGGCATCTTCTCGGCGCTGATGATCGGCCTGGGGCGCGCCGTCGGCGAAACCATGATCGTGCTGATGGCCACCGGCAACACGCCGATCATGGACATCAACATCTTCGAAGGCCTGCGTACCCTGGCGGCCAACGTCGCGGTGGAGATGCCCGAGTCGGAAGTCGGCAGCAGCCACTATCGCGTGCTGTTTCTCGCCGCGCTGGTGCTGCTCAGCTTCACCTTCATCATGAACACCGCGGCCGAGATGATCCGTACCCGCCTGCGCAAGAAATATGCGTCGCTCTGAACGTCGGAAAAGGTAGACGACCGTGAAACAGCAAAATCTGAAAACCTGGTTCAAGAGCGGCTCGCCGTGGGTCTGGATGACCGGCGGCGGTGTGTCCATCGCCGTGATCATGACCATCGGCCTGCTGATGCTGATTGCGGTGCGCGGCCTCGGTCACTTCTGGCCGGCCGACGTGCTGGAGGCCGACTATCAGGTTCCCGGCCAGCCGGCGCAGGTGGTTGCCGGCGAGGTGGTGGAGGCCGAGGAGGTGCCGCGTGCGCGGCTGGCCGCCAGCGGTCTGCCGGTGGACGCCGACGGCGGCGAGTTCATGACCCGCGAGTTGCTCAAGGTCGGTAACCGCGAGCTGTTCGGCGCCGATTTCAACTGGGTGGTCGGCGAGTGGCTGGCCAATCCGCGCAAGCCGGAAAGCCTGGTGGTGTTCGAACGCCGCGAGTGGGGCAATTTCTACGGCTATCTGCTCGGTGTGAAAGAGAGCGGCCGGCTGGTGGCCGAAGGCGAGGGCGCCTGGAAGGAATTGCTGTCGCGCATCGAGCGGGTCGCCGGATTGCACGAGCAACTGGCCCAACTGGAAAGGGCGGACATCGGCCGCGTCAACCATGCCCTCGAGCGGTTGCGCCTCAAGGAGCGTGGCCTGGAACTCGGCGGCGATCTGGACGCCGATGCCCAGGCCGACCTGGCCGCCGAGCGCGCCCAGTGGGGCGTCAGATACCGGGAGCTGGAGAGCCAGTTGGTCGTGCTGCAGCAGGAGTTCAATCGCGACAGCGTCCTGGTGCGCACGGCCGATGGCCGCGAAGAGGAGATCACCCTGGGCAAGGTGGTGCGCGCCTACCAGCCGAACGCCATGGGGCTCGGCGAGAAGTTCGGCTTCTATTTCGCCAAGCTCTGGGAGTTCGTCAGCGACGAACCGCGCGAGGCCAATACCGAGGGCGGCATCTTCCCGGCGATCTTCGGCACCGTGATGATGACCCTGATCATGGCGGTGCTGGTCACTCCGTTCGGCGTGCTGGCGGCGATCTATCTGCGCGAGTACGCCAAGCAGGGGCCTTTGACGCGGGTGATCCGCATCGCGGTGAACAACCTGGCCGGGGTGCCGGCGATCGTCTACGGCGTGTTCGGTCTGGGCTTCTTCGTCTACGTGCTGGGCGGCTCGATCGATCGGCTGCTCTTCGCCGAGGCCCTGCCGGCGCCGACCTTCGGCACTCCGGGCCTGCTGTGGGCCTCGCTGACCCTGGCGATCCTCGCCGTGCCGGTGGTGATCGTCGCCACCGAGGAAGGTCTGGCGCGCATCCCGCGCGCTTTGCGCGAGGGGTCGCTGGCGCTCGGCGCGACCAAGGCGGAAACGCTGTGGAAGGTCGTGCTGCCGATGGCCAGTCCGGCGATGATGACCGGCCTGATCCTCGCCGTGGCCCGCGCCGCCGGCGAGGTGGCACCGCTGATGCTGGTCGGCGTGGTCAAGCTGGCACCGAGCCTGCCGGTGGACGGCAACTACCCCTACCTGCACCTCGACCAGAAGATCATGCACCTGGGTTTCCACATCTACGACGTCGGTTTCCAGAGCCCCAACGTCGAGGCGGCCCGCCCGCTGGTGTACGCCACCGCGCTGCTGCTGGTGCTGGTGATCGCCCTGCTCAATCTGAGTGCGGTGTACATCCGCAACCGCCTGCGCGAGAAGTACAAGGCGCTGGATCACTAAACACCGGCTGGAAACCGGCAGTCGAACCCGCGAGCGGTTCGGCTGTCGGCTTCGGGCTCCATGCTTGAACGGAGTGACTCATGCAACAAGAATCCGCTAGCCACGGCATCAATCTCGACGCCCTTGGCCGCAAGAAGCAGACCTTCGACCTGGCCAGCGAGCCGGTGGCTCTCGAGGTCCCCGGCCTCAAGCTGTTCTACGGCGACAAGCAGGCGCTCTACGACGTCCGCATGAACATTCCGAAGAACCGCGTGACCGCCTTCATCGGGCCGAGCGGCTGCGGCAAGTCGACCTTGCTGCGTTGCTTCAACCGGATGAACGATCTGGTCGACGGCTGTCGCGTGGAGGGAGGGATCAAGCTCGACGGGCAGGACATCTACCGCAAGGGCGTGGACGTCGCCGAACTGCGCCGGCGCGTCGGCATGGTGTTCCAGAAGCCCAACCCCTTCCCCAAGAGCATCTACGAGAACGTGGTCTACGGCCTGCGCATCCAGGGCATCAACAAGAAGCGCACGCTGGACGATGCGGTCGAGTGGGCACTGAAGGGTGCCGCGCTGTGGGACGAGGTCAAGGACCGCCTGCACGATTCCGCCCTCGGCCTTTCCGGCGGCCAGCAGCAGCGTCTGGTCATCGCCCGCACCATCGCGGTCGAGCCGGAGGTGCTGTTGCTCGACGAGCCCTGTTCGGCACTCGATCCGATCTCCACTCTCAAGGTCGAGGAACTGATCTTCGAGCTGAAGTCCAAGTACACCATCGTCATCGTCACCCACAATATGCAGCAGGCTGCCCGGGTGTCCGACTACACCGCGTTCATGTACATGGGCAAGCTGATCGAATACGGCGACACCGACACCCTGTTCACCAACCCGGCGCAGAAGCAGACCGAGGACTACATCACCGGCCGTTACGGCTGATCGTGGCCGGAATCGAGACTAGCAGCCTTCAGCTTTCGTGCGGAGCGAACCATGATCGACAAAGACAACATTTCCCTGCATATCTCCCAGCAGTTCAACGAAGAGCTGGAGGGCGTGCGCAGTCAACTGCTGGCCATGGGCGGCCTGGTCGAGAAGCAGGTCAACGATGCGGTGACCGCCCTGATCGAGGCCGATTCGGGACTCGCCGCCCAGGTGCGCGAGATCGACAGCCAGACCAACCAGATGGAGCGCAGCATCGACGAGGAATGCATCCGCATCCTCGCCCGCCGCCAACCGGCGGCTTCCGACCTGCGCCTGATCATCAGCATCTCCAAGTCGGTGATCGACCTCGAGCGTATCGGCGACGAGGCCACCAAGATCGCCAAGCGTGCCATCCTGCTCTGCGAGGAGGGCGAATCGCCGCGTGGCTACGTGGAGATCCGCCACATCGGCGAGCAGGTCCGCAAGATGGTCCAGGAGACGCTCGATGCCTTCGCCCGCTTCGATGCCGACCTGGCGCTATCGGTGGCGCGCTACGACAAGGTCGTCGACCGCGAGTACAAGAGCGCTCTGCGCGAGCTGGCCACCTACATGATGGAGGACCCGCGTTCGATATCCCGCGTGCTCAACGTGATCTGGGCGCTGCGCTCGCTGGAGCGGATCGGCGATCATGCGCGCAACATCGCCGAACTGGTGATCTACCTGGTGCGTGGCACCGATGTACGCCACACCGGGCTGGCCCGCAGGAAGCCGGCGGAAGAAGGAGAGGTCGGCGAAGCGCCCGCTCGCGAATGAGGCCGACGAACGGTATGCCGCTCGTCGGCTCGGGCGCACTCTTCGTCACAGGCTTGATTTCGTCGACTCGCGATAAGTGGGCGGCGCTGTTAGTCTTCGCGTTCCGTCCAACAATCCTGAGCCATGCAACGATGCTGGGACGCCCGTTACTGTTCGCCGTTTTTCTTGTCTTGGCCGCACCGGCGACGGCCGTGACCATCTACGAGCATGTCGACGCCAACGGCGTGGTCAGCTATGGCGACAAGGCCCGTCCCGGCGCGCGGGTCATCCACGTCATCCAGCCCGGCCGCGGCCTGCGCGGTCTGCGCGCGATTCCGGCCGGCCGGCTGCCGGGGCCGGTGTCGTCGCGCAGCGACGCGCCGGACGACCGGGTGCGTCTGGACACCTTCAAGCATGCCGGTGGCCACACCCTGCGGGTGCAGAACGACATGTTCGCACCGGTGGAGGTCGAGTTGAGCCTGGATGGGCTCGCCAACGTCAGCGGCGCGCCGAACAGGCCCATTCGCTGGATAGTGCCGCCGCGCAGCCAGATCCGTCTGGCCACCCTGGCGCCGCGCGATCCGGACCAGCCGATGCGCTACACCCCCAAGCTGCGCCATGCCCTGGGCGACCCGCGGCTGCGGCCGCAGCCGCACCGCTATCCGCTGCCCTGGCGCGGCGGTCCGTTCCGCCTGACCCAGGGCGCCAACGGCCAGTACAGTCATTACACGCCCAAGGGACGCCATGCCGTGGACATCGCCATGCCGGTGGGGACGCCGATCGTCGCCGCCCGTAGCGGAGTGGTGGTGCATACGGAGAACGACCAGCGCGGGCGCAGCCCCAATCCGGGCGGCAACCAGGTGCGCATCCTCCACGAGGACGGCACCATGGGCGTCTATTTGCACCTGCAGGAGGGCTCGGTGCGGGTGAGCGAGGGCCAGCGGATCAAGGCCGGCACGCCGATCGCCCGTTCCGGCAACACTGGCCGCAGCACCGGGCCGCACCTGCACTTCGTGGTGCAGCGCAATGTCGGTCTGGCGGTGGAGTCGATTCCCTTCCAGTTCAGCCAGCCGGTCAATGCCCTGCCGAACTTCGCCGTCGGCGGCGATTGAGCGATCCCCGTTCGCCGATTGGCCGTGCACCGGCCAAGTCGGCGTCGTACCCGATGACCTGTTCCCGCCCCATCATGTCGGGTTTTAACCCGACCTGCGCCCCTCCGAAGAGGGGAATTGAGCGAACGGACTCGCCAGCTTGAGCACCTTGGCCAGAACGACCTTCGGCCCCTTCATCTTCTTGACGATGATGCGCAGGCCCTGGGTTTCCAGCACTTCGTCCTCTTCCGGCAGCCGCTTGAGCGTCTCGTGGATCAGCCCGGACAGGGTATCGGCCTCGAGGCTCGCCGGCAGGCTGATCTGCAGCAGGCGCTCGACCTTGAACAGCGGCGTGTCGCCGCGCACCAGCAGCTTGCCCGGCTGGTAGGCGACGATGCCGCGCTCGGCCTTGCGGTGCTCGTCCTGGATGTCGCCGACCAGCGCTTCCAGCACGTCCTCCATGGTCAGGTAACCGACCACCTTGCCGTCGGCTTCCTCGACCAGCGCGAAGTGCGAGCCACCGCGGCGGAAGCGCTCGAGCAGCTCGGTCAGCGGCATGTGCCGATCGACCCGCTCGATCGGGCGCATCAGTTCGTCGATCTTCAGCGCCGAGGGCAGTATTTCCAGCAGGGAGAGGTGCATCAGCAGGTCCTTGATGTGCAGCACGCCGACGAAGCGCCCGGTGTTCTCGTCGTGCACCGGGTAGCGGCTGTACTTGTGCCGGCGGAAGGTGCTCATGACCTCGTCCAGCGGCGCGTCGCGCTCCAGATAGACCAGGTCCTCGCGGGAGTTGGCCCAGTCCACTACTTCGAGTTCGCCCATTTCCACCGCCGAGGCCAGCACGCGCATGTCCTGGTCGCTGGGGTCGTGGGCCCGGCTCGAGTACAGGATCAGCTTCAGCTCGTCGAGGCTGTACTGGTGCTCGTGATGGGCATCCGCGCCGCCCTGGCCGGCGATGCGCAGGATGGTGTTGGCGCTGGCGTTGAGCAGCCAGATCGCCGGGTACATCAGCCAGTAGAACAGGTACAGGGGAACGGCGGTCCACAGCGACAGCCGCTCCGGCTGGCGGATCGCCCAGGACTTGGGGGCCAGTTCGCCGACCACGATGTGCAGGTAGGAGATGATGAAGAACGCGGTGAAGAAGGACACCCCGTGGATCAGCGCCGGCGTGTCGATGCCGAGTCTGGCCATGAGCGGTTCGAGCAGATGGGCGAAGGCCGGCTCGCCGACCCAGCCGAGTCCCAGGGAGGCGAGGGTGATGCCCAGTTGGCAGGCCGAGAGGTAGGCGTCCAGTTGGGCGTGCACACGGCGCAGGATCTGTCCGCTCCAGCCGTTCTGGCCGGCGATCAGTTCCACGCGGGTGGCGCGCAGCTTGACCATGGCGAATTCGGCGGCGACGAAGAAACCGTTCAGCAGGACGAGGAACAGAGCGAAGAGAATGAGGCCGAGATCGGCGAAATAGGCGAAGTCGGTACTGCTACTCGGGGAGGGGTCCATGGGGTATTCGCGAAATGATTGACAAGAGGGGGCATATTAGGGCCTCGGGACACACTTTCAAGAGGCGTTGCCGAGCGCCCGGCCCTCCATCAGTTGGGTCGCCGGGAAATGGCAGGTGAACAGGCTGCCCTTGCCGGGCTCGCTGGCGATCTCCAGGCGGCCGTTGTGGTGGATCAGCGCGTGCTTGACGATGGCCAGCCCCAGTCCGGTGCCGCCGGTGCTGGCCGAGCGGCTGGCGTCGACCCGGTAGAAGCGTTCGGTCAGCCGCGTCAGGTGCCGGGATTCGATGCCGATGCCGGTGTCCTGCACGCTCAGGTGGGCGCCGTCGCGGTCGCTCCACCAGCGCAGGCGAATCTCGCCGCCGGGCGGGGTGTATTTCACCGCGTTGTACACCAGGTTGGAAAAGGCGCTGCTCAGTTCCGCCTCGTTGCCCTTGAGGGCGAGGTCCGGCTCGGCATCGAGCAGGATGCGGTGCTCGTCCGCGCCGGAGAGGATCTGGGCATCCTTGACGATCGCCTGCAGTAGCGGTTCCACCTCCACCGGCTGCCTGAGCTGCTGGTTGTCGTTCGCTTCCAGGCGGGCCAGCAGCAGCAGGTCGTCGAGCAGGTTCTTCATGCGTTCGGCCTGCTGCTGCATCTGCTGCAGGGGACGGCGCCAGCGCGGGTTCACCTCGTCGGCATGTTCCAGCATGGGCTCCAGATAGCCGGCGATCACCGTCAGCGGTGTACGCAACTCGTGGGAGACGTTGGCGACGAAGTCCTTGCGCATCTGCTCCAACTGGCGCACGTGGGTCACGTCGCGAACCAGCATCAGTTGCTCGCCGTTGCCGTAGCGGGTGATCTGCACCTGCAGGTACAGGCGGTCGTTGAGCGGCGAGGGCAGTTCGAGGGAGGCGCTGAAGTTGCTCTGGTCCATGTAGGTCTTGAACTGCGGATGACGGACCAGGTTGGTGATCGGCTGGCCGCTGTCCTGCGGCGTCTTCAGGCCGAGCAGGGTTTCCGCGGCGCGATTCCACCACTCCAGGTTGCCTTCGGCATCGAGCATGATCACCGCATCCTTGAGGGCGGCGGTGGATTCCTGCACGCGATCGATCACCGCCTGCAGGCGGCCGCGCACGCGCTGGTCGCGGCGCTGGATGTTGTAGAGGCCGTCGAATACCTCGCCCCACAGGCCGCTGGCGTCCGGCGGCGGCTCGTCGGGCTGGTAGGTCTTGAGCCAGTGGTGCAGGCGGATGAGCTGGTAGAGGTTCCAGGCGAGGTAGGCGGCCAGGCCGCCGGACAGCGACCAGCCATAATCGCCGAGGAACAGGCCGAGGAGCAGGCCGACGGCGATGGGCGCCAGCAGACTGCGCAGCAACGGACCGAGCCAGTTGTATTTCACGGGGACGTCCTTGACCTGGGCGCCTTGCGTGGCGCCGGGCTCAGCTTTTGGTGGAGAAACGATAACCGGTGCCGCGCACCGTCTGTACCAGATTTTCATAGGCCTCGCCGAGGGCCTTGCGCAGGCGGCGGATGTGCACATCGACGGTGCGTTCCTCGACGTAGACGTTGCCGCCCCAGACCTGGTCGAGCAGTTGGCCGCGCGTATAGGCGCGTTCCTGGTGGGTCATGAAGAACTGCAGCAGGCGGTACTCGGTGGGCCCCATCTCGGCCGGCTTGCCATCAATGGTCACCCGGTGGCTGATCGGGTCGAGCCGCAGGCCACCGACCTCGATCGGCGTCTCGTTGTCGCCAGGGGCGGTACGGCGCAGCACGGCCTTCAGGCGGGCGACCAGCTCGCGCGGCGAGAAGGGCTTGGTGATGTAGTCGTCCGCACCGACTTCCAGCCCCTGGATCTTGTTGTCCTCCTCGCCCTTGGCGGTGAGCATGATCAGTGGAATGCCGGTGGTCAGTTCGTCGCGCTTCAGGCGGCGGGCCAGCTCGATGCCGGAGGTACCGGGCAGCATCCAGTCGAGCAGGATCAGGTCGGGGCGGCGGTCGACGATGATGGCATGGGCCTGCTGGGTGTTCTCCGCTTCCAAGCATTCATAACCGGCCATCTCCAGGGCAACGGCGATCATCTCGCGGATGGGGGCCTCGTCGTCGACGATAAGGATTGTCTTGCCAGCCATGGGGCAACTGTCCCGTTGTTGTTCCTGTCAGTGCAGCGCATTAGATAACGGAATTATTGCAGTCGTGTGACAGGTAGACGCATCCGCGGGAAGGTCTAGATCCCGTAGTCGAGGATCAGGCCGACCAGGATCGCCAGGCCGGCCCAGTGGTTGTGCAGGAAGGCGCGGAAGCAGGCCTGCGGTTCGCGCCGGCGGGTGGTGACGAATTCCCAGGCGAAGCACAGGGCGGCCACCAGCAGGCCGAGGTGGAAGTACGGGCCGAGGCCCAGGCGCATCCCGACCACCAGCAGCAGGCCGAGGGTCAGGCCCTGCAGGGCGAGGATGATCGCCCGGTCGGCCGCGCCGAAAAGGATGGCGGTGGATTTCACGCCGATCTTCAGGTCGTCCTCGCGGTCGGTCATCGCGTAGTAGGTGTCGTAGGCCACGGTCCAGGCTAGGTTGGCGGCGAAGATCAGCCAGGCTTCGAGCGGCAGGCGGCCGGTCGCGGCGGTGAAGGCCATGGGGATGCCCCAGGAGTAGGCCGCCCCGAGCACCAGTTGCGGGAGGTGGGTGTAGCGTTTCATGAAGGGGTAGAGCGAGGCCACCGCCAGGGCGCCGAAGGACAGGGCGACGGTGAAGGGGTCGGTCAGCAGCACCAGGCCGAAGCTCAGGGCCACCAGCACGGCGAACAGCGCCCAGGCTTCGCGCGTACGAATCCGCCCGGTCGCCAGCGGACGCTGGCGGGTGCGGGCGACATGGCCGTCGAAGTTGCGGTCGGCGAAGTCGTTGATCACGCAGCCGGCCGAGCGCATGAGGATCACGCCGCAGGTGAAGATCAGCACGTGCTTCAGGCTGGGCGAGCCGTCGGCGGCGATCCATACCGCCCAGAGGGTCGGCCAGAGCAGCAGGTAGATACCGATCGGCCGATCCAGGCGCACCAGTTGGATGAAATCCCAGGCGCGGGGGTGCAGGCGGTTCATCGATTGCAGCAGGGCGGTGTACATGGGCGACGTTCCCGGAGGGTTCGGGCGGATTATAGGGTGTCCGGGTCGATTCCCTGGTAGCGCCAGAGCTCCGGCAGGAAGACTTCCGCCACCAGCACGCTCAGGGTTTCCCGGTGGAAACGGGAGCGCCGTCCCCAGAGTCCGGGGCAGCGTATCCCGGCCGGCAGCCAGTCCGGCGGATAGTGCGTGGCCTGCAGCGGGCCGCGGGCGAAGGCTGGGTCGCTGAACAGCAGTTCGCCGAGGGGCCGCCGGCCGAGTTCGGCGAGTACGCCGGAGAAACCCGCCAGAGCCTCGCGGGCCGCCACGCTGCGGGCGAACACCCAGGGCCGCTCGGCGCCGAGCAGGTAGACCTCGCGTACCCAGCCGGTGCTGCCCGGCACCACGTCGAGGGCGGTGCATTCGTCGTCGCGCAGCACCTGCCAGCCTTCGGCCAGCGGCGTCACGGCGAAACGGCCGGCGGAAAGGGCGGTCAGCCGGCGGGTCAGCGAGCCGCTGTCGAACAGCCAGTCGGCCAGGACGGCCGGGGGGGCGGGATGCAGTTGGTCGGCGCCGAGCCATTGGAAAGCGGGAGCAGCGGTCACGGAGGAGCATTCCGGCAGAGTGTCGGGGAAGCGAGTCTAGGGCCTGACGCCGATTGTTGCCATGCCCGCGCCGAATCGGCCTTGGCGCTGCCGGCGACTTGCAGTAGCGTGGAGTTCTTCGCGATTTCGGAGGAGAGCCATGCGCAAGTGGCAATGCATCGTCTGTGGCTTCGTCTACGACGAGGCCTGCGGTCTTCCGGAAGAGGGCATCGCCCCCGGCACGCCTTGGGAAGAGGTGCCGTCCGACTGGCTGTGCCCCGTGTGCGGTGCCAGCAAGCAGGATTTCGAGATGATCGAGACCTTTTGACGCATGCTCGGGACCTTCGGCGCCCGGGCGCTGGCTCTTCGCCCCGCCGGACGAGGGGTTCGTGCGTAGCGCTCCGTCGGTCCGCGCCGCTCAAGGACGCGGCGTGACTGGCGAAGAGCGGTGGGGCATGCCATCCTCCCTGTGTCGGCTGCGGCAGGGAGCCGCTACAGCCTAGGGAAGAGCGTACGGATACAACAACAAGAAACATCGAAGAGGTAATCATGCGTAAACCGGAACTCGCTGCGGCTATCGCCGAAAAGACCGATCTCACCCGGGATCAGGCCAATCGGGTACTCAATGCGATGCTCGAGGAAATCACCAGCGCGCTGAATCGCAAGGACAGCGTTACCTTGGTCGGCTTCGGCACTTTCGTGCAGCGCCATCGCGGCGCCCGGACCGGCAAGAACCCGCAGACCGGCCAGCCGGTCAAGATCAGGGCCAGCAACACGGTCGCCTTCAAGCCGGGCAAATCGCTCCGGGATGCGGTCAACTGACCGGATGAGGTCCGTGTCGCCCGAACCGGGGTTCGGGCGATCGCCTGTCGCCGCCGAGGGCAGGTCGCTTTCTTCCGTCATGCCGCAGGGCTATTCGCAGCGGCAGTAGGCCCCGGCTTGCAGCATTCTTCCCGTCTTCCCAGCCTCCGCCAGGATCGCGAGCACCACCCGCCCGAAGGCCGTTCCGCTTCAGCCGTCCCGGCTTCGTCTCATTCCGGATGCGCCAGCAGGGCGCGCAGCGCCGTTTCCGCGGCCAGCACCCGGTCCAGCGCCTCCTCGGCCCGGGCCCTGGTCAGCCCCAGGTCGTCGAGCAGCCGCTGGGGAATCTCTTCCTGTGGCGTGCTGCCGATGCCGCGGTTGCGCAGCAGGTTGATCGCCAGGTAGACCAGGTTGGCATAGACCGCATGGCGACCGCGATAGTCGGGATCGTGCTGGCAGCTCAGCGCGACCGACAGCTCCTCGGGCATCCGCCAGTGCTCCATCAGCTAGGCGCCGATCTGCTCGCGGGTGATGCCGAGCAGATGGTGTTCGACCAGGGTGTGCGGTACGTGCGGGTTGATCCGCAGGTGCTGGCTGAGCAGCCTGAAGTAGGGCGGGAAGATGTGCGCGAGGGTCAGGTAGCCGAAGTTGTGCAGCAGTCCGGCCAGGTAGGCCAGTCCCGGCTCGGGTCGTTTGCCGCGAGGCATCGCCCGGCACAGGCCGTCCATCAGGGTGGCGGTGTAGAGGGCCTCCTCCCAGTAGGGGGTCAGGTCCTCGGGGGGCTCGGTGTTTTCCGCGGGACCGATTTCGGACAGGCCGAGCGACAGGTTCAGCACCACCTCGGAGCCGAGCACCCGGACGATGGCATCCTCCACCGAGAGCACCCGCTCCGGCGACGGATGGTGGTCGGTGCCGGCCAGCCCGGCCCAACTGACCACCTGGGCGGCGAGGGCCGGGTCGGTTTCGATCAGGTAGGTGACGTCGTCGTCGCTGCAGGTACGCGGATTGCCATGCAACTGGCGGATACGGCGCACGGTGTTGCGTCGTGGCGGAATTTCCACCCGGCGCTCCAGGCGCTGGCGGATGCGCCGGGCGGTGAAGCCCTGCACGGCCTCCATCGGGTCCTCGGCGTGCGCCTGCAGGTTATGGCGCAGCAGGATCAGCGGCATGCCGAAGCGGGCGCTGCGGGCACCGGCGAGCAGGCCGCGATAGACCTCGCTGTCGATTTCCAGGAGCACGTGGGGCTGGCCGGAGTCGAGCAGCACGTTCGGCCCCTGCAGCAGGCGTTCGTCGTACAGGCAGGGGCTGTCGATCAAGGGCGGCAGGCCGGGGAGCGCGCTCAGCCGTTCGCGGGCGAACAGTTGCCGCAGGCGCTCGTCAGCCGGAACGAGACGGCGGCCGATGGCTGTCTTCAGGCGGTGGAGGTCGAGCAACTGGTCGCGGGGGAACAGCACCAGCAGGCTGCCGGTCTCGTCCTCGAGCAGCGCGGCCTGTATCCGCGGCTGAAGGGAGCCCGGTCGCTCGTGGACGATGCGCACGGGAACGCCGAGCCTGCTCAGCAGGTCCCGGAGGATCTGTGGCAGTTGGGGTTGCAGCAATTCGGCGGCGTTCGGCAGGGTCTCGGGCATAGGGTGTTTGCCGGGGTGGGACGAAGTCGGAGCAGTATAACCAGTCGACCGGGTTTCGCGCTGATTTGCGCCAATTTGCTCAAACTTGTCCGTATTGTTGGCCATGACGGAGCCAGCGTTCCAATAGCGGGCTGACATGTTGTGGCCAGCATGCAAGCAAATCCTGGGCCGCTTCGCGTACCGCCGGTAGCAGATCGGCGTCGCGCATCAGGTCGGCGACCTTGAACTGTAAAAGGCCGGTCTGGCGGGTGCCGAGCATCTCGCCGGGACCGCGCAGTTCCAGGTCCTTCTCGGCGATGACGAAGCCGTCCGAGGTTTCGCGCATGATCGCCAGGCGCTCGCGCCCGAGCTGCGACAGCGGCGCGTGGTAGAGCAGCACGCAGTGGCTGGCGGTGCTGCCGCGTCCGACCCGGCCGCGCAACTGGTGCAACTGGGCGAGTCCCAGGCGCTCGGGGTTTTCGATGATCATCAGGCTGGCGTTGGGCACGTCCACGCCCACTTCGATCACCGTGGTGGCGACCAGTAGTTGCAGCCGGCCGGCCTTGAACTCCTCCATCACCGCGGCCTTTTCCGCCGGCTTCATGCGTCCGTGGATCAGCCCGACGGCCAGTTCGCCGAGCGCTGCGGAGAGTTCCTCGAAGGTGGTTTCCGCGGCCTGGCAGGTCAGTTCCTCGGACTCCTCGATCAGCGTGCACACCCAGTAGGCCTGGCGGCCTTCCAGACAGGCGGCGCGGACCCGCTCGATCACCTCCAGGCGCCGGCTGTCGGCGATCACCAGGGTGTTCACCGGGGTGCGTCCGGGCGGCAGTTCGTCGAGTATCGAGGTGTCCAGGTCGGCGTAGGCACTCATCGCCAGGGTACGCGGGATGGGCGTGGCGGTCATGATCAACTGGTGCGGGCAGAGGCGGCCGTCGATGCCCTTCTGGCGCAGGGCCAGGCGCTGCTGCACGCCGAAGCGGTGCTGTTCGTCGATGATCGCCAGGGCCAGGTTGCGAAAGCGCACCTCGTCCTGGAACAGCGCGTGGGTGCCGACCACCATCGGGCAGCCGCCGGCGATCTTCTCCAGCGCCGCGCCGCGCGCCTTGCCCTTGAGCTTGCCGGCCAGCCAGGCGAGGTCGATGCCCAGCGGCTCCAGCCAGCGGGCGAAGTTCAGGTAGTGCTGCTCGGCGAGGATCTCGGTGGGCGCCATCAGGGCCACCTGGTAGCCCGCCTCGATGGCCTGCAGCGCAGCCAGCGCGGCGACCACCGTCTTGCCGGCGCCGACGTCGCCCTGTACCAGGCGCAGCATGGGTTCGCTCCGGCTGAGGTCGTGGGCGATCTCGGCGCCGACCCGGCGCTGGGCGCCGGTGGGGGCGAAGCCGAGGTTGGCGAGGAACAGCTGTGGCAGCCTGCTGGCCGGCGGCAGGGCCGGCGCCTGCTGGCTGCGCAGGCTCTCGCGCAGCCGCTGCAGGGACAACTGGTGGGTCAGCAGTTCCTCGAAGGCCAGACGATGCTGGGCCCAGTGCCGGCCTTCGGCCAGCTCCTCGAGGTCGGCATCCGGCGGCGGCCGGTGCAAATAGCGGATCGCCTCGTCCAGCGGACCGAGGCGGTGGGCGCGGGCCAGTTCCGCCGGCAGCCAGTCCGGCAGGCTGTGCGGGCCGAGGCGGGTCAGCGCCTGCTCGGTCAGACCGCGCAGGCGCTGCTGGGTGAGGCCTTCGGTGGTCGGGTAGATGGGCGTCAGGGTCTGTTCCACCGGCGCCGGCTCCAGGCCGTTCTGCGCGCGGTATTCCGGGTGGTAGATCTCCAGGCCCGAGGCGCCGGGGCGCACCTCGCCGTAGCAACGCAGCGGGGTGCCGCGCTTGAGCGCATCCTTCTGCGCGGTACTGAAGTGGTAGAAACGCAGGGACAGGCTGCCGCTGCCGTCCTGCAGGCGCACCAGCAGGCTGCGGCGGCGGCCCATGACGACGTCGGCGGCGGCCACCGTGCCCTCGACCACCGCATCCTGGCCGGGGCGCAGGGCGCCGATCGGGGTGATGCGGGTGCGGTCCTGGTAGCGCAGCGGCAGGTGGAACAGCAGGTCCTGTAGGGTCTCCAGGCCGACCCGGGCGAGCTTCTCGGCGAGCGCCGCGCCGACGCCCTTCAGCGCGGTGACCGGGATCGTCGCCAGTTCGGTCATGCCGTCTGCTGGGCGGGGCCGGTCGGCGAATGGGTCGCCGAGCACAGGCGGATGGACTCGGCCAGTATCTCGATCGCCTTGGGCCGCGGGAAGCTGGCGCGCCAGGCGAGGGCCACGGTGCGGAACGGCACCGGCGAGGCCAGCGGACGGACTTCGAGTATGCCGGGAGCGTAGTGGTGGCTGTTCACCGCGGTGAACGGCAGCACCGAAATACCGAGCCCGGAGGCGACCATGTGGCGGATGGTCTCCAGCGAGCTGGATTCCACCGTGGTGTGGCGATGTGCCTCGTCGCTCTTGCGCAGCGACGGGCAGGCCTCCAGCACCTGGTCGCGGAAGCAATGGCCCTCGCCGAGCAGCAGCAGGCTCTTGTCGTTGAGCATCTCGGTGTCGATGGTGCGCAGCCTGGTCCAGGGGTGACCGGCCGGCAGCAGGGCATAGAAGGGCTCGTCGTAGAGCGGCTTGGTCAGCACGTCCGCCTCGTTGAACGGCAGCGCGACGATGATCGCGTCGAGTTCGCCGGTGCGCAGCTTGTCGCGCAGCACGTGGGTGAAGTTTTCCTCGATGTACAAGGGCATCTGCGGCGCCGCCTTGTGCAACTGCGGGATCAGGTGCGGGAACAGGTAGGGGCCGATGGTGTAGATGGCGCCGACCTTGAGCGGCGCGGCCAACTGGTTCTTGCCGGCCTGGGCCAGTTCGCGGATGCTCTGGGCCTGTTCCAGCACCTTCTGGGCCTGGGTGACGATGCCCTCGCCGACCGGGGTCAGCCGCACGGCGGTCTTGCTGCGTTCGAAGATCAGCACGCCGAGTTCGTCCTCGAGCTTTTTCACGCCCACCGAAAGGGTCGGCTGGCTGACGTGGCAACGTTCGGCGGCGCGTCCGAAATGCTGTTCCTGGGCGAGGGTGACGATATAGCGCAGTTCGGTGAGGGTCATAGCGAATATCCATTAGCTCGCTTTCAAGAATAGCCTTTGCGTAGCTGAGAACCAACCGTGTCCACGAGCAGCATGACAGGAGCTCATATGGAAACCACTGCGCCCGTGCTGCTGATCGCCGGTTGCGGCGACGTCGGCAGCCGCCTCGGCGAACGGCTGGCCGCCGCCGGCTGGCATGTGCATGGCCTGCGCCGGCGGGTGGCCGCCCTGCCGGCGACGATCCTGCCGCTGTGCGGCGATCTCGAAAGCACGCAGTGTCCTGCGGGCTGGCCGCCGGGGCGGATCGATTACCTGATCTACAGCGCGGCGGCCAGCCGTCACGACGAGCCCGGCTACCGGGCCGCCTATGTCCAGGGGTTGTGCCATGTGCTGGACTGGCTGACGCGGCACGGCCAGAAGCCGAGGCGGCTGCTGTTCGTCTCCAGCACCGGGGTCTACGGCCAGCAGGAGGGCGAGTGGGTCGACGAAAACTCGCCGACCGAGCCTTCCGGTTTCTCCGGGCGGGTGCTGCTGGAGGCCGAACGCCTGGCCCTGGGCAGCGGCCTGCCGGCCAGCGTGGTGCGTCTGGCCGGCATCTACGGGCCCGGTCGCGAGTGGCTGCTCGGGCAGGTCCGCCGCGGCGGTCGGATCGCCGCGACGCCGCCGCTCTACGGCAACCGCATCCACCGCGACGACGCCGCCGGACTGCTCACCTTCCTGCTCGAGGCCGATGCCCGTGGCGTTCCGCTGGCCGACTGCTATCTGGGCGTGGACGACGCGCCGGCGCCGCTGCACGAGGTGGTCGCCTGGCTGCGCGGGTGGCTGGGCGTGACCGGCGAGGGCCCGGAGAGCATCGGTCGGCGCGCCGGCAGCAAGCGTTGCAGCAACGCCAGGGCCCGCGCGCTCGGCTGGGTGCCGCGCTATCCCGGTTACCGCGAGGGCTATGCGGCGCTGCTGGACACGCCCTAGCGCCAGTCGCAGAAGCAGCCTTCGGCCAGGGTTCCGCCGGCCCGCACCGGACGGCCTTCGAGCAGAGCGTCGAGGATCGGCTCGACGAAGCTGTTGGCCGAGGTGCAGGTCGCCCCTTCGCTGTAGGGGCCGAAGTAGGCCAGATGGCCCTGGCGGTCCCAGATCGCCAGGGCCGGGCTGGCCGGCGGCGCCTTGCCGTCGGGGAGTGCCGCCAGCGGCTGCAGCGCGGCCAGCGCCGGCGGCAGGCCGCCGCGGCTGCCCGGCCGCTGCACGGCATGGAAGGACACGCCCCGCGCTCCGTAGCGTTCGATCAGTTCGGCCAGATGTTGCTGGTTGCCGACGTTGCAGGGGCAGGCCGGGTCGTGGAAGTGCACCAGGCGGATCGGCCCGGGACCCGCCAGGGCCGGCGGCAGGCGTAGTCCGCTGGCATCGAACAGGACGGTCCGCTGGTAGCGTCCGCGGTACCAGTCGTAGGCGGCGAGGACGGCGAGGCCGAGGATGGCGAGCAGTATGGCGAGCAGGGTCTTGCGCTTCGGGGAGAGCATGGCGTAAAGACGGGCAGAGAATGCCCAAGCTTGCCACGCCGCGCCCGTCCGATGAAGGGCGTCGGCACGGTGCGGCGCCGGGCGCGGTTTCCTTCGCGGACGAGGTGTCATGTCAGAGTCCTTCCAGCCCGATCTTCTGCGTCCTTTGCTGCAGCCTTTGGCCACGGCCGGCGACGAGTCGCCGCGGGTCCGGGCCTACCGCCGCTACTACGGGCTCGACTTGGGCGAGCATCGGCCGGGCGTGCAGGGCCGCCTCGGCGCCTTCGACGTCGGTCCCTACCGGATCGTCGCCCAGGTCTGGTGGCCGGAGCGGCCGCGCGCGACCCTGCTGCTGTTGCACGGCTACTACGATCACATGGGACTCTACCGGCACGTGCTCGACTGGGCGCTGGGCATGGGCTTCGCCGTGCTCTCCTGCGACCTGCCGGGGCACGGGTTGTCCAGCGGCGCGCCGGCCAGCATCGACGACTTCGCCGAATACCAGGCGGTGTTCCAGGGGCTTCTGGGCGAGGCCGCCGCGCTCGATTTGCCCAAGCCCTGGCACCTGTTCGGGCAGAGCACCGGCGGCGCCATCCTGCTCGATTATCTGCTGACCGGCGCGCCGCGCCCCGAGCTGGGCGAGACCATCCTCTTCGCCCCGCTGGTGCGGCCGCGCAGTTGGCGGCTGTCGAAGCTCAGTTACCAGGCGCTGCGGCCGTTCGTCCAGTCGATTCCGCGGCGTTTCACCGACAACTCCAGCGACGCGGCCTTTCTCGAATTCATCCAGCGCGACCCGCTGCAGGCGCGCATCCTGCCGACCGCCTGGGTCGGCGCGCTGGCGCGCTGGATTCCGCGCATCGAGGCCGCCGGGCGCAGCGAGCGCAGCCCGCTGATCATCCAGGGCGATGCGGACCTGACCGTCGACTGGCGGCACAACCTGGACGTCCTGCGGGGCAAGTTCCGCGATCCGCAGTTCCTGCTGCTGGCGGACGCGCGCCATCACCTGGCCAACGAGCGCGAGGCGCTGCGCGAGCGCTACTTCGATTTTCTGCGCGAACGGCTGGCGTGACCGGCTATTGCTGTCCGACCGCCAGGCCGGCGCGCAGGGCGGCCAGGGCGGCCTGGTAGTAGGCCCGGCCGGCGGGCGACTCGGCGAACTCGACGAACTCTTCCAGTTCCGGGTCGGACAGGTCCCGGTAGACGTACATCAGGGTGTTGTCCAGATCCTGCTCGATCTCGTCGCGGATGCGCTGGCGCTGGTTGTCGAGCATGCCGAGCTGGCCGCCGCTGAACAGGCCGAAGCCGGGCACCATCTGGCTGAGGCTGTCGGCGGCCACTCCGGCCAGCGCCAGGCTGAGTTCGGCGCCGGCTTCTCCGGCCGGGATGGCCTGCGCCAGGTGGCGGATCAGCAGACGGCGGGTGGCGTCGGCCTGCATGCGCGGCAGGCCGTTGGCGTGCCTGGCCAACTGGTCGCTGCGGGTGGCGGTCAGTTCGGCGGCGACGATCTTGCGGCCCAGCGGGCTCTCGAAAAAGGTCAGCGCCGGCCCCGGCTGCGGCAACCGGGCGCGCAGCGCCGCCAGGGCGCGGCGGTCCATGGCCTGGGCGGCGAAGCGCTGGTTGCTGTTGTCGACCAGGGTCTGGTAGATCGCCGGCGGCAGGTTGGTCCGGTAGCGCTGCTGGGCGCTGGCGAGGGCGGCGTGGAAGTGCTCGCGCTGTTCCGGCCAGCCCCCGCTCCGGTAGAGCTGCAGGTAATCGTCGGCAAAGCCGGGCGGGCCGAGCAGGGCGAGGACGAGGAAGACGAGGGCGCGCATGGAGACTCCGGTCGTTCGTGGCGCTATTGTCGACGGCCCCGCGCGCAAAAGTCGAGGGGCCGCCGGCCGCGAGCCGGCACCGGGGCCTGCCTTCGTTGTTCTGGCTCTCGGGCATCGTCGCCCGGTCTCGAGCATGCAGGCCAGCCAGGCGTCGTCGGGCGTGCCGCCCGGTGGGAACAGGCGTTCGACCATGCCGCTGGCGAGGGCACGGTCCTCTTTCAGCTCCTCGCTTTCCAGTAAGGCGTAGAAGCGGTCCCGGTGGTCGGCCTGGCAGCGTGTCCTTGGCGTTTTCGCCGGTAACCGCCTATCGATACCGAGGATTGATCCGTGGGCCGCACGACATTCGGGGGCCGGCCTACTCCAAAACCTCGGCAACCCCTAGAATATCCGCCATGCCTACCTCTTCCGCTCATCCCCTGCTGCTGCGCATCGTCGACGACCTGGCCGGCCCCGGCTGGTCGCAGCAAAGCATCTTCCTGCCGCCGGCATTGACCGCCGAGCTGGCCGCGGAGTGTCGCGCGCGGGCGGATGCCGGCGAGCTGACGCCCGCCGCCATCGGCCGCGGCGGCCGGCAGCTGGTGCAGGAGGGCGTGCGCGGCGACTACACCGCCTGGCTGGAGCCCGGTCAGTGTGCGCCGGGCGATGCCTGGCTGGCGCTGATGGAGTCCCTGCGCCAGACCCTCAACCGCGAGCTGTTCCTCGGCCTGGAGGAGCTCGAGTGCCACTTCGCCCTCTATCCGCCGGGGGCCTTTTACCGGCGCCACTTCGACCGCTTCCGCGACGACGACAGCCGCACGGTGACCGTGGTGCTCTACCTCAACGAAGCCTGGCAGCCCGACGAAGGCGGCGAACTGCGCCTGTACCTGCCGGGTGGCCGGGCGCACGACATGATGCCGCAGGGCGGCAGCCTGGCCTGCTTCATGTCGGCGAGTTTCCCTCACGAGGTGCTGCCGGCGACCCGCGAACGGCTGTCGCTGACCGGCTGGTTCCGGCGGCGTGCCGATAACCCCCTGGATACCCTGTAGGCCGGTCCGCGCCGGCACACGGAGCCCCGCATGCACAAGATCCTGGTCAGCCGTTGCCTGCTCGGCGAGCGGGTCCGCTACGACGGTGGCAGCCACGGTCCTTTCGCCCTGCTCGAGGAGTGGCGGCGCCAGGGGCGCCTGGTGGCGGTCTGTCCGGAGGTCGCCGGCGGTCTGCCGACGCCCCGGCCGCCGGCGGAGATTCCCGGCGGGCAGGGCGCCCGGGTACTGGATGGCGAGTGCGGTGTGCTGACCGTCGACGGCGCGGATGTCGGCGCGGCCTTCCTCGCCGGCGCCCGCGCCGCCCTGCGACTGGTCGAGGCCCACGGCATCCGCCTCGCCGTGCTCAAGGCGCGCAGTCCTTCCTGCGGCAATCGCGAGAACTACGACGGCAGTTTCGCCGGCCGGCGGGTGCCCGGCGAGGGCGTCACCGCCGCGCTGCTCAGGCGCCACGGGGTACGGGTGTTCAGCGAGGAGGAACTGATGGACGCGGCCGCCGCCCTGGCAGCGCTGGAGGCGGGCGACGACGCGCGATGAGCATTGGTTGCCACCAATGGCTATCCGGCAGCGGATAGACCTGATCAATGGCGCGGTCGATAATCCCTCCCGGCGGTACATTTCCGTACAACGTACCGATGAGTCTTACCTTCGCCGTGGAGAATCCGGGTTGTCGCAGTCGCCGCGCTTTTCGCTCCGAACCTGGCCCGCCGCGCTGCAGTGGCTGGCCCTGCTGGTCGCCGCCGGAGCCGGTGGCGGACTGCTCGGCCATCTGGACCTGCCGGTCGCCTGGTTTCTCGGCCCCATGCTGGTGGCCGTGGTCTTCGGCGTCTGTGGTGCGACCATCCACATGCCCAGGCCGGCCTTCAAGCTGGGCCAGGGCTGCGTCGGCATCCTGGTCGCCCAGTCCATGACCCTGTCGGTGCTGCTGAACCTGGCGCAGTCCTGGCATGTGATGCTGCTGGCGACCTCGCTGACCTTGGCCCTCAGCCTGCTGGTGAGCTTGGGGCTGGTCTGGTTCGGCGGCATTTCCGGCAGCACCGCGGCCTGGGGGATGGCGCCCGGGGCCGCCTCGGCGATGGTCGCGATGGCCGAGGAGGACGGCGCCGACGGCCGCGTGGTGGCGACCATGCAGTACGTGCGGGTGGTTTGCGTGGTGCTGGTCGGGGCGCTGGTCGGGCATCTGACCGGAGTCCCGGGCGCCGAGCCGGCCGGGTTGTCGTCGCTGCCGGCGCAGACCGGGCTGGCGGACCTGGCACCGAGTCTGGCGCTGATCCCGTGCGGGGTGCTGGCCGGCGCGCGCCTGCCCGCCGGCGCCCTGCTGCTGCCGCTGCTGGCCGGCGCCGCCCTGCAGGTGGCCGGCGTGCTGCGCCTGGGACTGCCGGACTGGCTGCCGCCCCTGGCCTACGGGGCGATCGGATGCTATATCGGGTTGCGTTTCGATCTGGCGACGTTGAGCCATGTCTGGCGCCGCCTACCGGCGATGATCGTCGGCGCGGTGGTACTGATCGTGCTCTGTGCGCTGTCGGCCTGGCTGATCGCGCTGCTGCTCGGCAAGGACTTCCTCTCGGTCTACCTGGCAACCACTCCCGGCGGCCTGGACGCCATGGCGATCATCGCCGTGGACACCCGCTCGGATGCCGGTCTGGTGCTGGCCATGCAGACGCTCCGCCTGTTCGGGGTGATTCTCACGGGAGCCTTCTTCGCGCGGCAGATCATGCGCCTGGCGCGGCGCTGAGCGCCCCTTTTCCTTCAAGCTGCCGGAGTCTTTCAGTCGTGGCCGTGCTGCAGGCGATTCTGCCGATCTTCGCCCTGATCGTGCTGGGCTACCTTCTCGGGCGCCGTCAGTGGCTGGGTGCCCAGGCGGCCAGGGAACTGGGCAACCTGACCTTCAAGCTGTTCATGCCGATGCTGCTGTTCCATGGCATCGCCAAGGCCTCGCTGGACGAGGGCTTTTCCCCCGGCCTGCTGCTGGCCTATTTCCTGCCGGCCCTGGGCGTCTTCGCCGTGGTGAACCTGATCGGCCACCGCCTGCGCGGACGGCCCACGCCGTTCGGCCTGACCGCCGGCTTCTCCAACAACGTGCTGGTGGGCATCCCGCTGGTCGCCAGCCTGTTCGGCAATCCCGGGCTGGTCTACGTGTTCACGGTGCTGGCCTTCCACAGCCTGCTGCTGTTTTCCTTCCAGAGCCTGTACGGCGCGCTGGCCGACGGGGAGGCGGTGAATGTCCGCTCCCTGCTGCTGAGCCTGGCCAACCCGATGATCGTCGGGCTGGTGCTGGGCGTGCTGCTGAACCTCTCCGGCCTGCAACTGCCCGTCTCCGTCGAGCATCTGGTCCAGTGGCTGGGACAGGCGGCGCTGCCCTGCGCGCTGATCGTGCTCGGGGTCAATCTCTCCGGCTATCGTCTGTTCCCCAGCCGCGAGGCGCTCGGCATCGTCTTCGCCAAGCTGCTGGTGTTCCCGCTGGCGGTACTGCTCCTGTGCGCGGCGCTCGGGCTAGGGCCGCTGGCCAGTTCGGTGCTGATCGCCATGGCCGCCTGCCCCAGCGGGGTGAACGTGTTCGGCTTCGTCCGCCATCCGGAGGACAGCGGGGTGGTCAGCTCGGCGATCACCCTGTCGACCCTGCTGGCGGTGCTGACCCTGCCGCTGTGGGTGTTTCTCGGCGCGCATCTGTAGCCAGCGGAAACGACGAGGCCCGTACCATCCGGTACGGGCCTCGTCGTCGGGCGGCTCGCGGCTGCGGAGCGGTCAGAACAGCACGCGGCTGCGGATGGTGCCGTTCACCTGCTGCAGTTTCTCCAGGGCCATTTCCGAGTACTCGGCATCGACATCGATCACCACGTAGCCGACCGTCTCGTTGGTCTGCAGGAACTGGCCGGAAATGTTGATGCCGTTCTCGGCGAAGACCTTGTTGATCTCGCTCATCACTCCGGGGATGTTCTTGTGGATGTGCAGCAGGCGGTGCTTGCCCGGGTGGGAGGGCAGGGCCACTTCCGGGAAGTTGACCGAGGACACCGAGGTGCCGTTGTCGCTGTACTTGACCAGCTTCTCGGCCACTTCCGAACCGATGTTGGCCTGGGCCTCCATGGTCGAGCCGCCGACGTGCGGGGTGAGGATGACGTTGTCGAACTCGCGCAGCGGGCTGACGAACTCGTCGTTGTTGGAGCGCGGTTCCACCGGGAACACGTCGATGGCCGCGCCGTTGAGGTGCTTGTCGCGGAGGGCGGCGGCCAGCGCGTCGATGTCCACCACGGTGCCGCGGGCGGCGTTGAGCAGGATGGCGCCTTTCTTCATGGCGCGGATTTCCTTCTCGCCGATCATCCACTTGGTCGCGGCGGTTTCCGGCACGTGCAGGGTGACGATGTCGGCCTGGCCGAGCAAGTCGTAGAGGTTGCCCACCTGGGCGGCGTTGCCCAGCGGCAGCTTGGTCACCACGTCGTAGAACAGCACCTGCATGCCCAGGCTTTCGGCCAGCACCGAGAGCTGGGTACCGATCGAGCCATAGCCGATGATGCCGAGCTTCTTGCCGCGGATCTCGTAGGAGTTGCTGGCGCTCTTCAGCCAGCCGCCGCGGTGGCTGGCCGCGTTCTTCTCGGGAATGCCGCGCAGCAGCAGGATCGCCTCGGCGAGCACCAGCTCGGCCACCGAGCGGGTGTTCGAGTAGGGGGCGTTGAACACCGCGATGCCGCGCTCGCGAGCGGCCTCCAGGTCGACCTGGTTGGTGCCGATGCAGAAACAGCCGACCGCGACCAGCTTCTTCGCGCGGTCGAAGACCTCCTCGGTCAGTTGGGTGCGCGAGCGGATGCCGATGAAGTGGGCGTCGGCGATCTTCTCTTTCAACTGTTCCTCGGGCAGCGAGCCGGTCAGGTACTCGATGTTGGTGTAGCCGGCAGCCTTGAGCGTATCCAGTGCGGTCTGGTGGACGCCTTCCAGCAGAAGGAAGCGGATCTTGCTCTTGTCGAGAGAGGTCTTGCTCATCTACGTAAACCTGTTTTCCTGGAGGTAGGTGGCGATGTAGGCGGGCAGCCGGTAGTACTGCCCGGAAAGGGCTACAACCGTTCCGGAAATCGGCGGGAGGCACGACTCACGGGGCGGCTATGCTAGCATACCGAGCCCGCCAAACCGCCATTCCTGGTACGTGAAGGGTATTCAGGACGGCCATGAATCCTTTGAGAGTTGCCCCATGACCAACCCTGCCCTGATAGACGAGTTGAAGACCCTGGTGGAGCCCGGCAAGGTGCTCACCGACGCCGATTCCCTCAACGCCTACGGCAAGGACTGGACCAAGCATTTCGCCCCCGCCCCACTGGCCATCGCGTTCCCGAAGAGCATAGAGCAGGTGCAGGCCATCGTCCGCTGGGCCAACGAGCACAAGGTCGCCCTGGTGCCCTCGGGCGGGCGCACCGGGCTGTCCGCCGCCGCCGTCGCCGCGCATGGCGAAGTGGTGGTGGCCTTCGACTACATGAACCGCATCCTGCGCTTCGACGAGATCGACCGCACCGTGGTCTGCGAGCCTGGCGTGGTGACCAGGCAACTGCAGGACTTCGCCGCGGACAAGGGGCTGTACTACCCGGTCGACTTCGCCTCCGCCGGCTCCAGCCAGATCGGCGGCAACATCGGCACCAACGCCGGCGGGATCAAGGTGATCCGCTACGGCATGACCCGCAACTGGGTGGCCGGCCTCAAGGTGGTCACCGGCAAGGGCGACCTGCTCGAGCTGAACAAGGACCTGATCAAGAACGCCACCGGCTATGACCTGCGCCAGCTGTTCATCGGCGCCGAGGGCACCCTGGGCTTCGTCGTCGAGGCCACCATGCGCCTCGATCGCGCGCCGACCAACCTCACCGCCCTGGTCCTCGGCACCCCCGATCTCGACTCGATCATGCCGGTGCTGCACGCCTTCCAGGACAAGATGGACCTGACCGCCTTCGAGTTCTTCTCCGACAAGGCGCTGGCCAAGGTGCTGGCGCGCGGCGACGTGCCGGCGCCGTTCGAGACCGAGTGCCCCTTCTATGCGCTGCTGGAGTTCGAGGCCAGCACCGAGGAGCGCGCCGAGCAGGCGCTGGCGACCTTCGAGCACTGCGTCGAGCAGGGCTGGGTGCTCGACGGGGTGATGAGCCAGAGCGAGCAGCAGTTGCAGAACCTCTGGAAGCTGCGCGAGTACATCTCCGAGACCATCTCCCACTGGACCCCGTACAAGAACGACGTCTCGGTCACCATCGGCAAGGTGCCGGCCTTCCTCAAGGAAATCGACGCGATCGTCGCCGAACATTACCCGGATTTCGAGATCGTCTGGTTCGGCCACATCGGCGACGGCAACCTGCACCTGAACATCTTGAAGCCCGATGCCATGGACAAGGACGAGTTCTTCGCCAAGTGCGCCACGGTGAACAAGTGGGTGTTCGAGATCGTGCAGAAGTACGCCGGCTCGATTTCCGCCGAGCACGGCGTGGGCATGACCAAGCGCGACTACCTGGGCTACAGTCGCTCGGAGGCCGAGATCGCCTGCATGAAGGCGATCAAGGCGGTGTTCGATCCGAACGGCATCATGAATCCCGGCAAGATCTTCGTCTGATCCGCCCGCGTCCCGGACGCAGGCCCGCGTGGCCTGCGTTCGCGTCCTTTCCCGCTCCCGGATGCCCGCGCCCGGAAAAGCCTTCGACGCCGCGTGGATTTGCCGTAGAGTCGTCGCCATGGACTTCCAGCCACAAAGACACAAGGAGCCTTGCATGAGTTACCAGCACCAATACCTCGACGGTACGCGCATCCACTACCCGCTGGGCAAGGTGGTCTGCGTCGGCCGCAACTACGCCGAGCACGCCCGGGAGCTGAACAACCCGGTGCCGACCGAGCCCCTGCTGTTCATCAAGCCGGGCAGTTGCACGGTGCCGCTGGAAGGCGGCTTCAGCATTCCGCAGGACCGTGGCTCGGTGCACTACGAGGCGGAAATCGCCGTGCTGATCGGCAAGCCGCTGTCGCACCAGCCGGGCGCCGAGGAGGTGCGCGACGCCATCTCCGGCTTCGCTCCGGCCCTCGACCTGACCCTGCGCGACGTGCAGGCCAGACTCAAGGAAAAGGGGCTGCCCTGGGAACTGGCCAAGTCCTTCGACGGCGCCTATGTGCTGGCGCCCTTCGTGTCCGGCGATGCCGTCGAGGATCTCACCGACATCGGCATCCGTCTGACCATCAACGGCGAGCTGCGCCAGGACGGCAACAGCCGCGACATGCTCAATCCCATCATCGCGCTGATCCAGCACATCGCCGGGCATTTCAGCCTGCAGCCGGGCGACGTGGTATCCACCGGCACGCCGGCCGGCGTCGGCCCGTTCGCCAGCGGCGATCGTCTGGTGCTGGAGCTGACCGGGCTGTCCCGCTTCGAAAGCCGGGTGCTCTGAGACCTTCGGTCGGGCGCGCGGCGTACCCGGCCGCCCGGCCTTTCATCCCGATTTTAATTTTCAGGCAAGCTGGCTCTGGCAGGCTTGCGGTCTGTCTCGTCTTGCGGAAACCAATCCATGCCGCTGTCTTTTTCCCTTGCCCGGACTTCCTTCCGGCGCCTGTCGTTTCGTGTGGCCCTGCTGGTATCGGTCCTGGTCGTCCTGCTGGTCGGCTACCAGTGGCATTGGTTCGATCTGATCCGGCTGTCCTGGCGGGAGTGCCGGGAGACACCGCAGGCGCGTGCCGCCGGCATCTGGCTGCCCGACTACCGCCTGGCGCTGGAGGTCAGCCTGCCGGGACTGGAGGAAGACGAAACCTCCGGTCTGACCTGGAACCCGCAGACCAATACTTTGTTCACTGTCACCGGCAAGCACCCGCAACTGCTGGAGCTCAGCCCGGAGGGCGCGGTTCTGCGGCGCATCCGCCTTACCGGCTTCGCCGATCCGGAGGGCGTGGAGGCGCTCGGCGACGGGCGTCTGGCCATGGTCGACGAGCGCCATCGCCTGCTGGCGCTGTTCTCTCTTCCCGCGGCTGCGGACAGTTTCGATCTGAAGGATGCGCAGCGCTACGACCTCGGTTTCGCCGAGGCCGGCAACAAGGGCTTCGAGGGGCTGGGCTGGGATGCGCGGACGAACCGGCTGCTGCTGGCCCAGGAACGGCCGCCGGCGCTGTTCGGCCTGGACGTTTCCGCCGACGCGGGGATCGTCGGCACTCCGCGGCCGCTGTCGGGCGATGACCTGCCCGTGCGCGACCTGTCCTCGCTGACGGTCGATCCGCACAGCGGGCATTTCCTGCTGCTGTCCGACGAGTCGCGGCTGCTGCTGGAGCTCGATGGCGAAGGGCGTCCGTTCAGCTTCATGACCCTGCTCGGCGGCCTCAACGGCCTGCGCCACAGCATCCGCCAGGCCGAGGGGGTGACGATGGATCGGGCGGGCAACCTCTACGTGATCGGCGAGCCGAACCGCTTCTACGTGTTCCGCCGGACCGCTCCCTGAGTCCGGCGGTCGCTCAGCGGCGCGGGCGCTCGATGCGCTCCACCCCGTTGCGGGTGCCGAGCAGCAGCAGGTCGGCCGGACGCGCGGCGAACAGCCCGTTGCAGACCACTCCGACGATGTTGTTGATGTCCGACTCCAGTTGTCTGGGGTTGGTGATCTGCATGTTGTACACGTCGAGGATCACGTTGCCGTTGTCGGTCACCACGCCTTCGCGGTAGACCGGGTCGCCGCCCAGCATGACCAGTTGGCGCGCCACATGGCTGCGGGCCATGGGAATCACCTCCACCGGCAGCGGGAAGTCGCCGAGAAAATCGACCCGCTTGCTCTCGTCGGCGATGCAGATGAAGGTCCGGGCCACCGCGGCGACGATCTTCTCGCGGGTCAGCGCGGCGCCGCCGCCCTTGATCAGCTCCAGATGCTTGTTGCACTCGTCGGCGCCGTCCACGTAGAACTCCAGTTCGACGACGTTGTTCAGATCGTGCACTTCGATGCCGTGGCCTTTCAGGCGGGCGGCGGTGGCTTCGGAACTGGCCACGGCGCCATCGAAGTCCATCCGGTAGCGAGCCAGCAGGTCGATGAAGAAATTGGCGGTGGAGCCGGTGCCGACGCCGATGATGCTCTGCCGAGTGAGCTGCGGAAGGATGTGGTCGAGGGCGGCCTGGGCCACGGCCTGCTTGAGCTGGTCCTGGGTCATGTGGGGTCTTCGTCGGATGGGAGAGATGGAGTGATTATAACCGTGTCCGCTCCGGCCCGGCGCCCGCCGGGTGGCCGGCCGGGACGCTGACGGGGTAGACTGGCCCATTCCTTTCCAGCTTTCCGATGTCCGCCGATGCTCGAACAGTACGTCAAGAAGATCCTTACCTCGCGCGTCTACGACGTCGCCGTCGAAACTCCCCTGCAGCCTGCCCGCCAGCTCTCCGAACGTCTCGGCAACCAGATCCTGCTCAAGCGCGAGGATCTGCAGCCGGTGTTCTCCTTCAAGATCCGCGGCGCCTACAACAAGGCGGCCCGGCTGAGCGAGGCCGAGCTGGCGCGCGGCGTGGTCACCGCCTCGGCCGGCAACCATGCCCAGGGCGTGGCCCTGGCGGCCAGGCACCTGGGCATCAAGGCGGTCATCGTGATGCCGAGGACCACCCCGGAGATCAAGGTCCAGGCGGTGCGCGCGCGCGGCGCCAAGGTGGTGCTGCATGGCGACGCCTTTCCCGATGCGCTGGCCCATTCGCTGAAGCTGGTCGAGGAGAAGGGCTACGTCTACATCCACCCCTACGACGATCCCGACGTGATCGCCGGGCAGGGCACGGTGGCCATGGAGATTCTCCGCCAGCAGCCGGGCCGGCTGGACGCCGTGTTCGTGCCGGTCGGCGGCGGCGGACTGATCGCGGGTATCGCCGCCTATGTGAAATACCTGCGTCCCGAGGTCCGGGTGATCGGTGTCGAACCGGAGGACTCCAACTGCCTGCAGATGGCCATGGCCGCCGGCGAGCGGGTGGTGCTGCCGCAGGTCGGGCTGTTCGCCGACGGGGTGGCGGTGGCGCAGATCGGCGCCTGCACCTTCGACATCTGCCGCCATCACGTGGACGAGGTGGTCACTGTCAGTACCGACGAGATCTGCGCGGCGATCAAGGACATCTACGACGACACCCGCTCGATCACCGAGCCGGCCGGTGCCCTGGCGGTGGCCGGGATCAAGCGCTACGTCGAGCGCGAAGGGGCGAGCGGGCAGACCCTGGTGGCCATCGATTCCGGTGCCAACATCAACTTCGACCGCCTGCGCCATGTGGCCGAGCGCTCCGAACTGGGCGAGAAGCGCGAGGCGATCATCGCCGTGACCATCCCCGAGCAGCCGGGCAGCTTCAAGGCGTTCTGCCAGGCCATCGGCAAGCGGCAGATCACCGAGTTCAACTACCGCTACAACCGCCCGGACCATGCGCACATCTTCGTCGGCGTGCAAACCCACCCGGAGAACGATCCGCGCGAGCAACTGGTGGCCAGCCTGCGCGAGCAGGGCTTTCCCGTACTCGACCTGACCGACGACGAGATGGCCAAGCTGCATATCCGCCACATGGTCGGCGGCCATGCGGCGGGCGTCAGCGACGAGGTGGTGTTGCGCTTCGAGTTTCCCGAGCGGCCCGGCGCGTTGTTCAACTTCCTCAGCAAGCTCGGCGGACGCTGGAACATCTCGATGTTCCACTACCGCAACCATGGCGCCGCCGACGGCCGCGTGGTGGCCGGCCTGCAGGTGCCGGCGGGCGAGCGCCACCTGTTGCCGGCGGCTTTGGACGCCATCGGCTATCCGTACTGGGACGAAACCGACAACCCGGCCTACCGGTTGTTCCTCGGCTGACTCGAACGCCCATCCACCCGACTTCAAAGGACCGAACGATGGAACACTTCGCGCTGCTCAAAATGCTCCATGGCGTGGCCGGCGTGCTGCTGTTCGTGGCCTTCTTCGCGCTCGCCGGGCTTTGCTGGCGCGCGCGGCCCCGTCCGGCAGGGGCGGCGCCGGCCGGCGCCGAGACGGAGGCGGACGCGGCGGGACCGGAGCCGGCGGCCCCGGATGCGGAGGGGGCGATAGCGGAGGGAGCGGAAGCGGAGGCGCCCGCGCGTGCCTCGCCCTGGCCGGCGCTGTGCGCCGTCCTGCTGCTGCTCTGCCTGATCGCCCTGCCAGTCAGCGGCTGGTGGCTGGCGCATCTGGCCGGCTGGCCGCTGGGGCAGATCTGGCTGCTCGGCAGCTCGCTGTTGTTCCTGCCGGGGGCGGTCTGCGGATTGTGGCTGGCGGCGCGGGTCGCCGGCCGGCGCCGGAAGAGCCTCTGGTTCAGCCTGGTGCTGGCGCTGCTCGGGCTGGCCTGCTTCGCCACCACCCTCTGGCTGATGGTGGCCAAGCCCGTCTGAAGCCTGGCCCTTGCAAGGGCCAGGCCGAACACCGGCGGTCGCGGACGAGTCCGCTCCAGCGGAGCCCGCAGGTGCGGGTGGATGGGACTGCGCCGTTTCCACCCGGCGAATTACCCGCCCGCCGACGGGGCTACGCCAGTTCAGCGCAGGGAGATCACCGGCCAGCCGCGCCGCTCGGCTTCTTCGCGCAGACGCGGATCGGGGTCGACCGCCACCGGGTGGCTGACCCGTTCGAGCAGCGGCAGGTCGTTGTGCGAGTCGCTATAGAAGTGGCTGCCCTCCAGCGAATGGCCGGTTTCCGCCAGCCAGCGGTGCAGGCGCTCGACCTTGCCCTCCTTGAAGCAGGGTACGTCGGTGGTGCGGCCGGTGTAGCGACCGTCGGCCATCTCGCACTCGGTGGCGAGCAGGGTATCGACGCCGAGGCGCGCGGCGATGGAGGCGGTGACGAAGCGGTTGGTGGCGGTGATGATCGCCAGCTTGTCGCCCTGGTCGCGGTGCCGCTCGATGAGCTCGCGGCCCTTGGCGAGGATGATCGGCTCGATGCATTCGCGCATGAACGCCCGGTGCCACTCTTCGAGCACGGCCATTTCGGTGCGGCCGAGGATCTCCAGGCTGAAGTTCAGGTAGTCGACGATGTTCAGCCGTCCGGCCAGGTAGTCCTGGTAGAAGGCGTCGTTGCGCGCCTTGTAGGTCTCGCCGTCGAGGATGCCGCGCTCGCAGAGCCAGTCGCCCCAGGCATGGTCGCTGTCGCCGGCCAGCAGGGTGTTGTCGAGATCGAATAGAGCCAGACGCACGCTAGAACCTCGGTCAGGGAAGGGAAGTCGGGAATGCGGCGAAGCATAACGGTTGTGCGGCGCGAGCCGGAAGGGCATCGGCGTTCCGGCCCCTTGTCCAGCCCGCTTCTGGCGCGCACCTTTTTGTGGAACAATGCGGGCACATGCGTTTTCAAGGTTCGCTGCCGTGATCGACCCCGATGGATTTCGCCCCAATGTCGGCATCATCCTGACCAATGATATTGGCCAGGTGCTCTGGGCGCGGCGGATCAACCAGGATGCCTGGCAGTTTCCGCAGGGCGGCATCGACGCACGGGAATCGCCGGAAGAGGCGCTGTTCCGCGAACTCAACGAGGAGGTCGGATTGGAGCCGCAGGACGTACGGATCCTCGCCTGCACCCGTGGCTGGCTGCGTTACCGCCTGCCGCAGCGCCTGGTGCGCTCGCACAGCCAGCCGCTGTGCATCGGCCAGAAGCAGAAGTGGTTTCTCCTGCGCCTGCTCTCCGACGAGCAGCGCGTACGCATGGATCTCACCGGCAAGCCGGAGTTCGATGGCTGGCGCTGGGTCAGCTACTGGTATCCGCTGGGCCAGGTGGTCGCCTTCAAGCGCGAGGTCTACCGGCGTGCGCTGAAAGAACTCGCACCGCGCCTGCTGGCACGGGATTGATCAGACGGAGCTCAAGGCGGGCCATGCTCAACACGCTGCGCAAGATCGTCCAGGAAGTGAACTCCGCCAAGGATCTCAAAACGGCGCTGGGCATCATCGTGCGGCGGGTCAAGGAAGCCATGGGCAGCCAGGTGTGCTCGGTCTATCTGCTCGACCCGGAGACCAACCGCTTCGTCCTGATGGCCACTGACGGGCTCAACAAGCGCTCCATCGGCAAGGTCAGCATGGCCTCCAACGAGGGCCTGGTGGGCCTGGTCGGCACCCGCGAGGAGCCGCTCAACCTGGAGAACGCCGCCGCCCATCCGCGCTACCGTTACTTCGCCGAGACCGGCGAGGAGCGCTACGCTTCCTTCCTCGGCGCGCCGATCATCCACCATCGGCGGGTGATGGGCGTGCTGGTCGTCCAGCAAAAGGAGCGCCGCGAGTTCGACGAGGGCGAGGAGGCCTTCCTGGTGACCATGAGCGCGCAGCTCGCCGGCGTCATCGCCCATGCCGAGGCCACCGGCTCGATCCGCGGCCTCGGCCGACAGGGCAAGGGTATCCAGGAGGCGCGCTTCGTCGGCGTGCCGGCCGCACCGGGTGTCGCCGTCGGCAAGGCCGTGGTGGTGCTGCCGCCGGCCGATCTGGACGTGGTGCCGGACAAGCCGGCCGAGGACCTCAAGGCCGAACTGGAACTGTTCGGCAACGCCCTCGAGGCGGTGCGAGCCGACATCCGTGCGCTGTCCGCCAAGCTCGCCACCCAGTTGCGCCCCGAGGAGCGCGCCCTGTTCGACGTCTATCTGATGATGCTCGATGATGCCTCCCTGGGTTGCGAGGTACAGCGGGTGATCAGGACCGGCCAGTGGGCCCAGGGTGCCCTGCGCCAGGTGGTCAACGAGCACGTCAAGCGCTTCGAACTGATGGACGATGCCTACCTGCGCGAGCGGGCCTCCGACGTCAAGGATCTCGGCCGGCGCCTGCTCGCTTACCTGCAGCAGGCCCGCCAGCAGGCCATGGTCTATGCGGACAACACCATCCTGGTCAGCGAGGAGCTGAGCCCGGCGATGCTCGGCGAACTGCCCGAGGGAAAGCTGGTCGGCCTGGTCTCGGTGCAGGGGTCGGGCAACTCCCACGTGGCGATCCTCGCCCGCGCCATGGGCATCCCCACGGTTATGGGCGTGGTCGATCTGCCCTATTCGAAGATGGACGGCATCGACCTGATCGTCGACGGCTACCACGGCGAGGTCTACACCAATCCCAGCGACATGCTGCGCCAGCAGTTCGCCGACCTGGTCGAGGAGGAGCGTCAACTGACCCAGGGCCTCGACGCCCTGCGCGAACTGCCCTGCGAAACCCTCGACGGCCACCGCCTGCCATTGTGGGTCAACACCGGCCTGCTGGCCGACGTCGCCCGCGCCCAGGAGCGCGGTGCCGAAGGGGTGGGGCTGTACCGCACCGAAGTGCCGTTCATGAACAACGAGCGCTTTCCCAGCGAGAAGGAGCAACTGGCGATCTACCGCGACCAGTTGTCCGCCTTCTATCCGCTGCCGGTGACCATGCGCACCTTGGACATCGGCGGCGACAAGTCGCTGTCGTACTTCCCGATCAAGGAGAGCAACCCCTTCCTCGGCTGGCGCGGCATCCGCGTCACCCTCGACCACCCGGAGATCTTCCTGGTGCAGGTGCGCGCCATGCTCAAGGCCAGCGAGGGGCTGAACAACCTGCGCGTCCTCCTGCCGATGATCTCCTCGATCCATGAGCTGGACGAGGCGCTGCACCTGATCCACCGCGCCTGGGGCGAGGTCCGCGACGAGGGCACCGACGTGCCCATGCCGCCGGTGGGGGTGATGGTGGAGATCCCCGCGGCGGTCTACCAGACCCGCGAACTGGCGCGCCTGGTGGACTTCCTCTCGGTCGGCTCCAACGACCTGACTCAGTACCTGCTGGCGGTGGACCGCAACAACCCGCGGGTCGCCGACCTCTACGACTACCTGCACCCGGCGGTGCTGCAGGCGCTCAACAAGGTGGTGCAGGACGCCCATGCCGAAGGCAAGCCGGTGAGCATCTGCGGTGAGATGGCCGGCGACCCCTCGGCGGCGGTGCTGCTGATGGCGATGGGTTTTGACAGCCTGTCGATGAACGCCACCAACCTGCCCAAGGTCAAATGGCTGCTACGCCAGATCACCCTGAGCAAGGCCCGCGAGCTGCTCGATCGACTAATGGCCATCGACAACCCGCAGGTCATCCACAGCACTCTGCAATTGGCTCTGCGCAACCTCGGCCTTGGCCGGGTGATCAATCCGGTGGCTTCGCTGCAGAGCTGAAGCCTGCAGCCTCCTGGAGCCGCGCCGGCCTGGAGAAGCGCCTCCGGCGGCGTAATTGGCGGCCAGTCCGGAGCGGAGCTTTATGGATGACCTCAAGGTTAGCGACAGCGTCTATGGTGCGACTCACGAGGCCATCGCGCGGACCTTGCGTTTCGCGCTGGAAATCGTCAGCGACGGCATCTGGGACTGGGACATCCGCACCGACCACGTCAAGCGCAGTCCGGGCTGGTATTCCATGCTCGGTTACGCCGTGGACAGCCTGCCGGAGAACGTCCTGACCTGGCACCAGGTGATCCACCCGGAAGACTTCGAGCGGGTCATGCGCGGCTTCCGGGCCTATCTGGACGGGACGCACCCCGTCTACGCAGAGGAATACCGCTGCCGCTGCCGCAACGGCGACTACCTGTGGATCAGCGATCACGGCCGTTTCGTCGAGTTCGACAAAGAGGGGCGGGCGACCCGGATGATCGGCGCGCACCGCAACATACACGAGCGCAAGCTGGCCGAGCTGGCCCTGCAGCGCAAGAATCAGGAACTGCTGGCGCTCAACCAGGCCCTCGAAGACCTGGTGGCGGCGCGCACCGAAGCCTTGCGCCGGGCAAACCGGGCCCTGGCCGAGCAGGCCGCACAGGCCCTGCGTCTCAGCGAGATCGACCCGCTTACCCAGATCGCCAACCGCCGCTGCCTCGAAAGGCAACTGCAGGTCGAATGGCATCGCCTGCAACGCCATGGCCATCCCTGTGCACTACTGATGTTCGACCTCGACCATTTCAAGCGGATCAACGATGGTTTCGGTCACCAGGCCGGGGACCGGGTGCTGGTCGCGGTCGCGCAGGCGGTGCGCCAGGATCTGCGGGACGTGGATTGCTTCGCCCGCTGGGGCGGCGAGGAGTTCATCGTGTTGCTGCCGGAAACCGATGCGGCGGCGGCCGGGTCGCTGGCGGAGCGCCTGCGCCTGAACCTGCGGCGGATCGATGTCGCTTTGCCGATGCCGCTCACCGCCAGTTTCGCCGTGGCGCAGATGGTCGCGGACGAGGCGCCGGGCGACCTGGTGCGCCGCCTGGATGCGGCGCTCTACCAGGCCAAGCGGCAGCGGGACTGCATCGTGGTCAGTTAGGGCGGAAGCTCGAGCCGCACCTCGCCGAGTGGGGCGCCGCTGGGGCCGAAGCGGCGCTCGACCAGTTGCCGCGAGCCGTCCGCCGCGACGATCAGCACGCTGCTCGAACAGGTGCCGTAGTCCGGACTGGCGATGAACACGCTCGAGAGCAGGCGTTCCCTGGCCAGGCCGACGCCGGTGTCCGGCAGCTCCGCGTCCGCTGCCGGCCTTCGGTCTTGCAGCGCCGCCAGCAGACAGTCCGCGCGTGGCCTTTCCAGGCACGCGGCCAGGGCCGCCTTGGCGCGGCGCAGCTTCGGCCAGGGCGTGTCCAGCGCGGCGTTGGAAAGGCCGTAGAGACCCTCCGGCAAGCGCCGCGGTGCCGTTTCCCGGGCGTGGTAGTACCAGAGCTCCCCGGCCGTGCCGGCCAGCAGGTTGAAGCCGGTATAGTCCCGCGCCCGCTCCGCCACCTGCGCCAGGTAGGCTTCGGGCGACAGTTCGCCGAGCAGGAAGCCGGCCGGCAGCTCGCCGCGGCTGCGCCGGCCCCGTGGCTGGCTCGGGTCGCGGATATTGGTCACGGCGGCGAAGCGTCCGTCGGGCGCGACGCCCAGCCAGGTGCCGGCGGACTCCAGATCGCGTCCGGCATGCACGCCCGGCGCCTCCGGCCAGGCCGCCAGGGGCCGGCAAGGGCGGGCGTAGAATTCATCGCGATTGGCGGCCAGCACCAGGGGCGTGGCATGGCCGGGACGCCAAGCGAAAACGATCAGGCACATGGGACTTCCTGCCGAAGGTCATGGGCGGAAGCTAACGGCGATGCCTGGACCCGGCAAGGGCTGCGAATCCCTCATCGCCCGGCCAATTCCGGTACCATGCCGCTTTTCGAAAGGGGGTAGAGATGGAGTTTCTGCTGTATCTGCCGCTGGGGGCCGTGGCCGGTGTGCTGGCCGGACTGTTCGGCATCGGCGGTGGAATAATCATAGTGCCGGTGCTGGTGTTCAGTTTCACCGCGCAGGGCTTCGATCCGGCCGTGTTGACCCACCTGGCGGTAGGTACCTCGCTCGCCACCATCGTCTTCACGTCGATCAACTCGGTGATCGCCCATCACCGCAGGGGGGCGGTACTCTGGCCGCTGTTCGTCTGGCTGACGGCCGGCATCCTCGTCGGTGCGGTGCTCGGCAGCCTGACCGCCGCGGCGATCCAGGGGCCGATGCTGCAGAAGATCATCGGCGTGTTCGCCATCGCCGTCGGCCTGCAGATGGGCCTCGACCTCAAGCCCAGGGCCAGCCGCGGGGTGCCCGGCAAGTCCGCCCTCGGCCTGGCCGGCGTGGTGATCGGCTGGGCTTCGGCGATCTTCGGCATCGGCGGCGGCTCGCTCACCGTGCCTTTCCTGACCTGGCGCAGCGTGCCGATGCCGCAGGCGGTGGCGACCTCGGCGGCCTGCGGTCTGCCGATCGCCCTGTGCAGCGCGCTGAGCTTCATGGCCGTCGGCTGGAACGAGACCCATCTGCCGGCCTGGAGCCTGGGCTTCGTCTACTTGCCGGCGCTGCTCGGCATCGCCGCCACCAGCATGTTCTTCGCCCGCTTCGGCGCCAACCTGGCGCACCGACTGCCGCCGCGCCTGCTCAAGCGCCTGTTCGCCCTGCAGTTGTCCGCCGTCGGACTGTATTTCCTGTTCTGAGGAGTCCCGGATGCTGCCTTATCCGCAAATCGATCCCGTGGCCATCGCCCTCGGCCCGTTGAAGGTGCACTGGTACGGCCTGATGTACCTGATCGGCATCGGCGGCGCCTGGTGGCTGGCCGCACGCCGCCTGGCCGGTTTCGCCCCGGAATGGAGCCGCGAGAAGCTTTCCGACCTGGTGTTCTGGGTCGCCCTGGGGGTGATCGCCGGCGGCCGGCTCGGCTACGTGCTGTTCTACGACCTGCCGGCCTACCTGCACGATCCGAGTCTGATCCTGCAGGTCTGGCGCGGCGGCATGTCCTTCCACGGCGGGTTGCTCGGCGTGCTCCTGTGCAGTTGGATCTTCGCCCGGCGCAACGGCAAGGGCTTCTTCGAACTGATGGACTTCATCGCCCCGCTGGTGCCGATCGGCCTGGGTGCCGGGCGGATCGGCAACTTCATCAATGCCGAGCTGTGGGGCAAGGCCACCGACCTGCCCTGGGCGATGATCTTCCCCAGCGATCCGCAGCAGTTGCCGCGCCATCCCTCGCAGCTCTACCAGTTCGCTCTGGAGGGCGTGGCGCTGTTCGCCATCCTCTGGTTCTACTCGCGCCGGCCGCGACCGACCATGGCGGTGTCCGGGCTGTTCGCCCTCTGCTACGGCATCTTCCGCTTCATCGTCGAGTTCGTCCGGGTGCCGGACGCCCAACTCGGCTACCTCGCCTTCGGCTGGCTGACCATGGGCCAGTTGCTCTGCCTGCCGATGATCCTCGGCGGCGCCGGGATGATGGCCTGGGCCTACCGCCGCGAGGCTCGGCTCGCCCATTGAGGCGACGGCAGGCGCCGCCGGCGCGACGCCTGCCCTGGCCGACTGCCAGGGCTTCTTGAGGACCGGCCGGTCCGGGCATAATGTGCGGCCCTTTCCGTCGCGCAGCCAGCCCCTCCCATGAAACAGTACCTCGACCTGATGCGCCTGGTGCGCGAGCACGGCACCTTCAAGAGCGACCGCACCGGCACCGGCACGTTTTCCGTGTTCGGCCACCAGATGCGCTTCGACCTGGCCGAGGGCTTCCCGCTGGTCACCACCAAGAAGTGCCACCTCAAATCCATCGTCCACGAGCTGCTGTGGTTCCTGAAGGGCGACACCAACATCCGCTACCTGAAGGAAAACGGCGTGTCGATCTGGGACGAGTGGGCCGACGGGAACGGCGACCTCGGCCCGGTCTACGGCTACCAGTGGCGCAGTTGGCCGGCACCGGACGGCCGGCACATCGACCAGATAGCCAATGTCGTGAACATGATCCGCGACAACCCGGATTCGCGCCGGCTGATCGTCTCGGCCTGGAACCCGGCGCTGATCGACGAGATGAAGCTGCCGCCGTGCCATGCGCTGTTCCAGTTCTACGTGGCCGATGGCCGGCTCAGCTGCCAGCTCTATCAGCGCTCGGCGGACATCTTCCTCGGCGTGCCCTTCAACATCGCCAGCTACGCGCTGCTGATCCTGATGATGGCGCAGGTCACGGGCCTCGCGCCCGGCGAGTTCGTCTGGACCGGCGGCGACTGCCACCTCTACGCCAACCACTTGGAGCAGGCCGACCTGCAGCTCTCCCGCGAACCGCTGCCGCTGCCGACCATGCAGCTCGACCCCGACGTGAAGGACCTGTTCGCCTTCCGCTTCGAGGACTTCGAGCTGGTCGGCTACCAGTCCCATCCGCACATCAAGGCGCCGGTGGCGATCTGAGCCCGGCCGGCAGATGGCGGGCTCGTTCATCATCACCCGATTGGTGCGTCGAGGCGTTAGGGTTGGTGCCGCATGGCCGTGACACCACCGGCAGCACGGGGCGCGGCCCGAGAGCCCGGTGATGCGTGACGCCGACACGTCAGTAATGGCCAGCTCGACCACTAAGCAGGCAAGACCCTCGCCAGGGTGTCGAACACCCGTACGTCCATGGATTGCGCGGCATTGAAACGCAGGAAGCCACTCGCGTCCTGCGATTGGCTGAAGACATTGCCGGGAGCCAGTACCACTCCTTCCCTCAGGCAGGACCGAGCGACATCCGCCGCATCGATGCCTCGGGGCAATCGGCACCAGATGAACATGCCCGCCTGCGGAATGATCCAGGGTGTGATGCCTATCGCATCGAGACGGACTATGGTCTTGTTCCTTGCCTCGGCCAGACGGATGCGAACGCCCTCCATGTGCTTGCGGTATCCACTGTCGGTCAATGCGGCCAGCAGGATGGCAGAAGCCAGTTGGCCACCTCCGAAGCTGGTCGCGATCTTGAGGTCGGCCAAGCGGTCGATCCAGTCGGCGCGCGCGGCGACATAGCCGCAGCGCAGCGAGGCCGAAATGGTCTTGGAAAAGCTGCCGATGTGAATCACCCGCGAAAGACCGTCGAAAGCAGCCAAGCGCGGTGCCGGGCTGACCTCGAAATCCGCGAAGATGTCATCTTCGACGATGACGAGATTCGTGTTGTCGGCCAGCTTCAGGAGCCGGTGTGCGATGACTGGGGAAAGCGTCGCGCCTGTCGGGTTATGGATGCCCGAGTTGGTGATGTAGAGACGTGGCGAATGCTCGCGCAAGGCGGCCTCGAACGCCTCCACGTCCGGCCCGTTCGGGGTGAACGGCACGCTCACTGTCTTCACGCGATGCGCCCGCAGCAAGGCGTGGAAGTTGAAGTAGCAGGGATCATCGACCAGTACGGTGTCTCCCGCCTCTAGGAAGAAGCGGCAGATCAGGTCGATGGCCTGAGTGCCGGATTCGGTCAGCATGAGCTGTTCGGGCCGTGCCTCAATGTCCGCGGCGGCCATGCGTCGGGCGAGAAGCTGGCGCAGCGCCGGCAAACCCAGCGGTGTGGCATAGTCGGAAAGCACCGCGGCGTCGGCTCTTGCGGTCGCCCGCAATGCCCGGCGCATTCCCGCCTCATACATCCACGCGGCTGGAAGCCAGCCACAACCGGGCTTGAGCAGGGACGCGCCCGCCTCTAGCGACTGACGCGAAACCCACAGCGGATCGACCTCCCGATCCAGCGGCGGCCCGATCTCCGACAGAGCCAAGGGGGCGACAGGCCCGCAGACGTAGAACCCGGAGCCGGGACGTGCGCAGATGACTTCCTCGGCAGCCAACCGCTCGTAGGCTTCCACCACTGTGGATACCGAAACTCCCATCGCCTTGGCTTGCGCGCGCACGGACGGCAGGCGCGTGCCCGGCGGATAGGAGCGGGAGGCAATTCTCGAGCGGATCGCCTCCATGACGACATTGATGCGTGTTTGGCGCTGGCTCACTGACATTCTTCCCAACTGTACTGGTTTTCAATACATAACAGTTACTCGTAATTGTGTTGGATTGTGCATGGCCAGCTCGATGTTCCCGTGATGAACTGCAAGGCAATCGGAACGGGGTCGGCAATGGATAAGACGACAAGTGGGTGGATCAACGGATTTCTAGGCGTGGTGATTTTTGCCGGTTCGCTGCCGGCCACACGTGCAGCCGTCATGGATTTTGACTCTATATTCCTCACATGCGCCAGGGCGGCCATTGCCGCATTGCTGGGATTGGCCTTGCTGCTGGTGTTTCGACAACGCCGTCCAACACTGGCGGAAGTGCCTTCGCTGGCCATCGTAGTGCTGGGTGTAGTGATCGGTTTCCCTTTGCTGACCGCGCTGGCTCTGCGGCATGTTTCTGCTGCGCACTCGATCGTCTTCCTGGGGCTGCTACCGTTATGCACAGCGATCTTCGGCGTGGTTCGCGGAGGCGAATTCCCCCGGCCGGCTTTCTGGCTGTTTTCTCTGCTTGGAAGTGCATTCGTCGCAGGCTATGCCGCCAAAGGCAGCATCGAAATATCACCGGCGGGCAACTTGTTGATGCTGGCTGCCGTCGTCTTGTGCGGCCTCGGCTATGCGGAAGGCGCGCGTTTGTCCCGCCGTCTGGGTGGCTGGCAGGTCATCAGTTGGGCGCTGGTGCTGGCGCTGCCCATCATGCTTCCATTGGCGCTGTTCTCGATGCCTGCATCGTTTGCGCATGTGGGGGCGCCGGCATGGTTCAGCTTGGCCTACGTTTCGCTGTTCAGCATGCTGATCGGTTTCGTGTTCTGGTATCGCGGCCTGGCGCAAGGCGGCATCGCGGCTGTCAGCCAGTTACAGTTGCTCCAGCCGTTCTTCGGCCTTGGCCTGGCGGCGTTGTTTCTCCATGAAACGGTGAGCGGGACGATGCTGATCGCAACGCTGGGCGCAGTCGTCTGTGTCGCGGGGGCAAGGAGGTTCGCCACCTAACCTGGACGCAGACCTACCCCAGCTCCGCTGCCAGTACCTGGATCTGTTCCTGGCGCTCGGCCTGCTCGCGCCGCCGGCCGGGATTGAGCGTCGACCATTCCGGGTGGGCGCGGGCCTTGTGCAGGGGCTCGGGCAGCCGATCCTCGCGCCAGCTTCTGTCCTGCGGATTGTCCAACCGGATCGCCTGTTGCGCGGCGTGGCCGCGGCTGGCGAGGGCCTGGAGCAACTGGCGCTGGCGCAGGGCGAGCAGGCGCAGTACCGCGTCGTCCACGGTCAGTTCGCGTTCGCCGCGCAACTTGCCCATGATGCGGCTGCCGTAGTGGCGGGCGGTCTGCGCGCCGCCGCCGGCCAGCGCGCCGATCAGGGTGGCGGCGCCCAGGGTCAGCCCGCCGACCAGCAGGTCGACCCCGGCGCCGGCCGCCGCGCCGGCGGCCAGGCCACCGCCGATCTTCACGCCGAGCAGGCGCAGGGTCTCCGGGTTGAACAGGTCGTCGCCCCAGCGTCCGCCGCTCAGCGGCAGGTCGGCGGCGGCGGCGTCTTCCGGGCGGAAGGCGTAGAGGCGCAGCAAGGCTTCGACGCAGCGCTGCTCGCGCTGGCGCACGGCCTCGTGCAACTCGCGGATAGCTTCCTGTTCCGGCTCGGCACGGGCCTCGACGCGGCGCCGGCAGGCGGCGACGTCGATCAGCAGTTCGGCGATCAGCCGGTTGCCGCTGTCCAGGCGCTCCGCGGCCTGCGCCTCGTGGGCGCGGATCAGCCGCTCCAGTTGCGGACGGGCCGACTCCAGCAGCAGGGCGAGGCTTTCGTAGAGGCGCCGCTCGCCGTCCTGCGGCGGTGCCACGGTGTCGAAGCGCACCATGGCGTGCAGGCCGAGGCGGGCCAGGGCGGCGCGCCAGGCATCCTCGCGGGTGCCGGCGCGGGCGACGAAGTTCAGTACCGGCAGCAGCGGCCGGCCGCAGGCAGCGAGCACCTCGAGTTCGTCGCGGTACTTGGCCAGCACCGGCTCGCGGGCGTCGATCACGTAGAGACCGGCGGCCGAGCCGAGCAACTGGCGCAGCACCTTGGCTTCCTGCTCGAAGCGCTGGCGCGCCTCGGCGCTGTCGAGGAAGTGGGCGATCCGCGCCGGGCCGTCGAGGCGCTCGCCGGGGCGATCCAGGCGTTCGATGTGTTCGAGCAGGGCGATGGCGTCCTCCAGGCCGGGCGTGTCGTACAGTTCGAGCAGCGGCTCGCCATCCACCGACAGGCGCGCGCCCTCGACGTGGCGGGTGGTGCTCGGCCGGTGCGAGACCTCGCCGAAGCCGGTGTCGCGGGTCAGGGTGCGCAGCAGCGAGGTCTTGCCGACGTTGGTGTGGCCGACCACGACGAGTTTCAACGGCTCAGTCATGTCCGCTCTCCAGCCAGGCCAGCGGGCTGTCGCTGCCGTGGGGCAGGCCCAGTTGGTTGAGGGCGATGCGCCAGTCGTCCAGGCGTTCCTCGTCCAGCTCTTCGCCGGGCGGCGGCGGTAGTAGCCAGATCCGCGTCTGCTTGGCGCTGCGCGAGAGTTCGCCGAGCAGCGCCAGGGTGCCGCGGTCCGGTGAGCGCAGCGGGTCGACGGCCACCGCCAGACGCACTGGCGGCCGTTCGGCGAAGCGGTCGAGCAGCCGCCGGCGCTGTTCGCGGCTGTCGAGGATGCCGGCGTCGCCGACCGTGCTGGGCAGCGTCGGCGGCCAGGAGCGGCCCTCGTCCAGCTCGACCGCCACCAGTTGGGCGGAGGCGCCCTCGAGCGGGGCGCCGAGGGCGCTGGCCGGAATGCCGGGCATGACCTCGGGCGCCGCGTCGCAGACGCCGATGCGTTCGCTGGAGGGTTGCAGGCGCTCGGCGAGCAGGCGGTAGCCGGGCAGCGACAGGTCCAGGGCCAGGCGGGCGCGGCCGGAGAGCCAGCGGCTCAGGCAGAGCAGGGCCAGCAGCAGGCGCGGCAGCAGGCCGTAGACCAGCAGCACGCCGAGCAGCCAGCCGGCCCAGGCCTGGCGCGCGGATTCGGCGGTCAGCGCCTGGTCGGCACTGGCGCGGATGGTGGCCGGGTCCGGCAGGCCGAAGCCGAACAGCGCCGGCAGGGCGCCGAGGCCCTGGGTCAGGGCGACGAAGGTGTCGCCGTCGAGCAGGGTGGTTTCCCAGTAGAAGCCGTAGCTGCGGGTCGACAGCAGCGCCAGCAGGGTGACCAGCGCGATGGCCAGGGCGAGCAGCCAGAGGCCGTGGACCAGCAGGCCCAGCGCCCAGCGGCCGAGGTGCTGGCGTTGCAGCAGGAGCAGCAGTGCCGGAACCAGTTGCGCCGCCCGGGCATCGCGGGCGAACTTCTCGCTGAGCCATAGCCACAGGCGGCCGAGGGCGCCGCCGCTGTCGCCGGCGAAGAGCAGGCCGAGCAGCCAGCCGCAGAGGGTCAGAAGATGCAGGCCGAGCAGGCTGCCGAGGGCCCAGAACACGTTGATCGGGCCTTTCTGGCCGCTGCCGAGGGCGGCCATGGCCATGCCGGCGCCGCCGGCCAGGGCGATGGCCAGCAGGACGGCCAGCGCCAGACCGCCGCCCTGGCGCCAGTGACGCAGGGCGGCGAGCAGACCGTCGCGTTCGGCCAGCCACAGGGCGCGGGTCTGGATGCGTCGGGCGAGGCCGCCCCCGGCGGCGCGGGCGCGGCGGTTGGCTTCGCCGTCCTCCAGCGGGCCGGCGAACTCTTCGCGCAGACGGATGGTTTCGGTCAGCCAGAGGCGGTGGAAATCGGTCGATGGGGTACTCACACGGTCTCTCGAGGGCGATTCGGTTCCTGCCCATGAGGATAACCGTTCAGGCTCGGCCGCGGGTAAGTCGATGCGGGCGCGCCTGGCGCGCCCGGCAGGGCGCTTACGGTTGCGCGCGCAGGCGCAGGGCGATGTCCGGATTGTCGCTGAACAGGCCGTCGACGCCGGCGTCGAGGAAGGCATGGATTTCCGCTTCGAGATCGCCGTGTTCGGCGGGGTTGGCGCTGCTGCGCAACTCGAGCGGCAGGAAATTGTTCTCCGCGCGGAAGGTGTAGGGATGCACCTTGAGGCCGGCGGCATGGGCATTGGGCACGAAGTCGGTGGGGCTGCCGAGGTTGCCGTTGGCGTCGCGCGGGATCACATAGCCCTTGTCCGGGCCGACGCCGTCGGCGTAGGCGGCGATGGCCTGCAGCCCGGCAGGGGTAGCCATCTGCTCGTAGGTCAGGGCGCTGCCGATCACCGTCTGGTCGTAGGGCTGGCCGGAGCCGAACAACTGGACCAGGCGCAGCGGGCTCAGCCGGCGCAGGGTCTTGAGGTTCTCCACCTCGAAGGACTGGATGTACACCGAAGCATGGCGGCCGTGGTAGCCGTTGCGGCGGAGGATTTCCAGCAGTGGCTCCTCCATGGCCAGGCCGAGGTGCTGGAAGTGGGTGGGGTGCTTGGTTTCCAGGTACAGGCCGATGCGTCGTCCCTGGCTCTTCTCCAGGCTCTTCACCAGGTCGATGATTTCCTGCAGGGTGGGCACTTCGAGGGACTTGTCCAGGCGGGCGTTGCCGGGGCGGATCGCCGGGATGCGCTCGATGGCGCGCAGGGTCTTGATCTCCGCCAGACTGAAGTCCTCGCTGAACCAGCCGGTCAGCTCGACGCCGTCGACATTCCTGGTGCGCCGGCGGTCGGCGAATTCGGGACGCGCGGCGACATCGGTGGTTAGGTCCAACTGATTGTCGTGGCGAGCGACCAGTTGGCCGTCCCGGGTCATCACCAGATCCGGTTCGACGTAGTCGGCGCCCTGCAATACCGCCAGCGCGTAGGCGGCCAGGGTGTGCTCCGGCACGTAGCCGCTGGCGCCGCGGTGGGCGATGACCAGCGGACTGGGCTCTTCGGCCCGGGGATGCGCCGCTGCCGGCGGTTCCGGGGCGGCGCAGGCGAGCAGGGGCAGCAGCAGGGCGGCGGCGGCCAGGGACTGGCCGGGACGTGGGGACTGCGGGCGGGGCATGGGTTCCTCTCCTTGGGACATGAAGCGCCCAGCCTGCCGGAGCCGGATGACGCTTCGGCGATGAGCGGATAACGTTCCGATGGCGATTGCGTGACGGCGGGCGAAGCCGGGCTCTGCTATCCTCGTCGCCATGAACGAATCCCGGCTCCCTCTCGCCCTGATCGCCGCCGTCGCCGCCAATGGTGCGATCGGTCGCGACAACCGCCTGCCCTGGCACCTGCCGGCGGACCTCAGGCACTTCAAGGCTTCCACCCTCGGCAAGCCGGTCATCATGGGCCGCAAGACCTGGGACTCCCTCGGCCGTCCGTTGCCCGGCCGGCTCAACCTGGTGGTCAGCCGCCAGCCCGGCCTCGTTCTGGAAGGCGCCGAAACCTTCGCCTCGCTCGATGCCGCCCTGACCCGCGCCGATACCTGGGCCCGGGAGCAGGGCGCCGGCGAGTTGATGCTGATCGGCGGCGCGCAGCTTTATGTCGAAAGCCTGCCGCGGGCCGAACGCCTTTATCTGACCCGCGTCGACCTCGCCCCGCAGGGCGATGCCTTCTTTCCCGCGTGGAATCCCGCCGACTGGCGCCTCGTTTCCCGCGAGGAACATCCGGCCACGGCGCAGGCGCCAGGGTATGCCTTCGAACTGTGGGAGCGCGGGTAAGGCGCGCGCAGACCCTGGGGTCCAGGCGCGGGGCCTCGGCCAGAAAAGAATGGTAGAACTGTTCCATGGCGACTTAAGATAATCGCCAGGCTGCTTGCAGTTCCCTTTCCGTGCGTCGCCGGCCGCCTCCTGGTTTCAGGTAGGCTTGGGCCCTGTGCGATGAAAGTCGCACGCACGGTTCCTGGAGGGATGGACCGATGGCCCGTCCCTGCCCGACTTCGCCGGCGGCCGAGCCCGCCGGTTTCATCGTCCCCGTGAGAAAGCCGTCTGCATGTTTGGTTCAAACGACGACAAGAAGCCGGCCGAGGCCGGAGAGAAGAAAGGCCTGTTCGGCTGGTTCCGCAAGAAGGAGCAGGCCACACCGGCGCCCGCTCCCGAGGCAGAGGTCCCCGCGCTCGGCAGCGAACCGCCGCGGGCCGTCGAGACCCCGGAGGCGGTCGAGCCGCAGCCGCCTGTCACCGAAGCACCGCCGGCGACCGTCGAGGCGTTCCCCCTGGACGCTGTGGTGGAGTCGACCGATGTGCCGTCCGCGCCGCCGCCAGCGGCTGAAGCGGCCATCGCCGAGGCCGAGGAGGAGGCGGTCTTCTCTAGCCGCTGGCGCGGCGCCGCCCACGGCGCGCCGACGCCCGAGCCGGAGCGGCCCGTCGAGGCCGAGACGTCGGTTCCGCTTGCCCAGCCCGCGCCGCGGCCGAACAAGTCCGGCTTCTTCGCCCGTCTCCGCCAGGGGCTGGCCAAGACCGGCTCGACCCTCGGCGAGGGCATGGCCAGTCTGTTCCTCGGCGAGAAGGCGATCGACGACGAACTGCTGGAAGAGCTGGAGACCCGCCTGTTGCTCGCCGACGTCGGCGTCGAGGCGACCACCGCGATCATCCAGAGTCTGACCCAACGGGTGGCGCGCAAGGAGCTGGCCGACAGCGAAGCGCTGTACCGTGCCCTGCAAGAGGAACTGGCCGCGCTGCTCAGGCCGGTCGAGCAGCCGCTGGTACTCGAATCCGAACAGCGGCCCTATGTGATCCTGGTGGTCGGCGTCAACGGCGTCGGCAAGACCACCACCATCGGCAAGCTGGCCGCGCGCCTGCAGCAGGAGGGCAGAAAGGTCATGCTCGCCGCCGGCGACACCTTCCGCGCCGCCGCCGTCGAGCAGTTGCAGATATGGGGCGAACGCAACCGGATTCCAGTGATCGCCCAGCACACCGGCGCGGATTCCGCTTCGGTGATCTTCGACGCCCTGCAGGCCGCCAAGGCGCGCGGCATGGATGTGCTGATCGCCGACACCGCCGGCCGCCTGCACACCAAGGACAATCTCATGGAGGAGTTGAAGAAGGTCCGCCGGGTGCTCGGCAAGCTGGACGAGGCGGCGCCCCACGAAGTGCTGCTGGTGCTGGATGCCGGTACCGGGCAGAACGCCATCAACCAGACGAAGCAGTTCAACCAGGCGGTGGAGATCACCGGCCTCGCGCTGACCAAGCTGGACGGCACCGCCAAGGGCGGGGTGATCTTCGCCCTGGCCAGGCAGTTCGGCCTGCCGATCCGCTACATCGGGGTCGGCGAGGGCGTCGACGATCTGCGCGACTTCGCTGCCGAGGAGTTCGTCCGCGCGCTGTTCGCGGAGAAGCCGGCGCAATGATCCGCTTCGAACAGGTCGGCAAGCGCTATCCCAACGGCCATGTCGGCCTGCACGAACTGAGCTTCCACGTGCGGCATGGCGAGTTCCTTTTCGTCACCGGCCATTCCGGCGCCGGCAAGAGCACCTTGCTGCGCCTGCTGCTGGCCATGGAGCGCCCGACCAGTGGCCAACTGCTGCTGGCCGGACAGGATCTGGCGGGCATCAGCACCGCGCAGATTCCCTTCCTGCGCCGGCAGATCGGCGTGGTGTTCCAGAACCATCAATTGCTGTTCGATCGCAGCGTGTTCGACAACGTCGCCCTGCCGCTGAAGATTCTCGGCCTGCGCAAGGACGAGATCGCCCGGCGCACCCTGCTCGCCCTGGAGCGGGTCAGTCTGCAGGACAAGGCCGAGCAATTTCCGTCCGACCTTTCCACCGGCCAGCAGCAGCGGGTCGGCATCGCCCGCGCGGTGGTCCACCAGCCGGCCCTGCTGCTGGCCGACGAGCCGACCGGCAACCTCGACCCGCGCCTGGCCGCGGAAATCATGAAGGTGTTCGAGGATATCAACCGTCTCGGCACCACGGTGCTGATCGCCAGCCACGACCTGGCGCTGATCGCACGCATGCGCCACCGTCTGCTCACCCTGCAGCGCGGGCGCCTGATCGCCGATGGGGAGGCCGCCTGATGAGCGACTCCAACATGCCCGAGCCACGGCCTTCCGAACGGGTCGGCGCCCTGCCCAGGCAGGCGCCGAAGAGCACCGAGCCGGACTTCTCCACGCTGCTGCTGGCCTGGCTGGACAGCCACCGCGCCAGCCTGCTCGACAGCCTGCGCCGGCTCGCCCGGCAGCCCCTGGGCAGCTTCCTCACCTGTCTGGCGATGGCCGTCGCCCTCAGTCTGCCCATGGGGCTGTCGCTGCTGCTCGGCGACATCGAGCGGCTCGGCGGCTCCTGGCAGCGCGCCGCGCAGATCTCGCTGTACATGCAGATGGATGTGGACGATGCGGCGGGCGAGCGTCTGCGGGCGAGAATCGCCGAACTGCCGGAGGTGGCCGAGGCCGAGTGGATCGGCCGCGAGCAGGGGCTGGAGGAGTTCCAGCGCCAGTCGGGGCTTGGCGAGGCGCTGCGGGGACTGCCGGAAAACCCGCTGCCCGGGGTGATCCTGGTCACGCCCCGGCAGATCGACAAGGCCGGTCTGGAAACCCTGCGCGAGTACCTGGCGGATCTTTCCGGCGTGCAACTGGCGCAGCTCGACCTGCTCTGGGTCGAGCGTCTCGGCGCGATCCTCGCGCTCGGCGAACGTTTCGTCTTCGGCCTCACCCTGCTGCTGGTGCTGGCCCTTCTGCTGGTGATCGGCAACACCATCCGCCTGCACATCGAGAACCGCCGCAGCGAGATCGAGGTGATCAAGCTGGTCGGTGGCACCGACGGCTACGTGCGCCGGCCCTTTCTCTACATGGGCACGCTGTACGGCTGTGGCGCCGGGCTGTTGGCCTGGCTGGTGCTGGCCTACGGACTCGACTGGCTGAATGCGGCGGTGCTGCAACTGGCCGGGCTCTACAGCAGCGATTTCGCCCTTGGCGGAGTGCCGCTGGAGGATGGCTTGTCGCTGCTGCTGGGGGCTGTCCTGCTCGGCTATGTCGGCGCCTGGCTGGCGGTGGCACGGCACCTGAGCGAACTGGCGCCGCGCTGAGCCGCCGGGCGGCTCGCGTGCTCCGCCGCGGAGCTTTTGCGATGGCTTGCAGTCGAATATCCTGATGCTACACTGCCAATTCCCCAGTGAGTCGGAGGATTCGCATGACCACTTCTCTGCAACCTGTTTCCGCCCTGGTCCCAGGAGCCAACCTGGAGGCCTACGTGCATGCGGTCAACAGCATCCCGCTGCTGACGGCCGAACAGGAGCGCGAACTGGCCGACCGTCTCTACTACCAACAGGATCTGGACGCTGCACGTCAAATGGTGCTGGCGCACCTGCGCTTCGTCGTCCATATCGCCCGCAGCTATTCCGGTTATGGTCTGGCCCAGTCCGACCTGATCCAGGAAGGCAACGTCGGTCTGATGAAGGCCGTCAAGCGTTTCAACCCGGAAATGGGTGTGCGCCTGGTGTCCTTCGCGGTGCACTGGATCCGCGCCGAGATCCACGAGTTCATCCTGCGTAACTGGCGCATCGTCAAGATCGCCACCACCAAGGCGCAGCGCAAGCTGTTCTTCAACCTGCGCAGCCAGAAGAAGCGCCTGGCCTGGCTGAACAACGAGGAAGTCGACGCCGTGGCCGAGAGCCTGGGCGTCGAGCCGCATGAAGTGCGCGAGATGGAAAGCCGCCTGAGCGGCCAGGACATGGCCTTCGACCCGGCCGCCGATGCCGACGACGACAGCGTCTTCCAGGCGCCGGCCCATTACCTGGAAGACCAGCGCTACGATCCAGCGCGCCAGTTGGAGGAGGCCGACTGGAGCGACAGCGCCGCAGCCAACCTCCACGAGGCCCTGGAAGGACTCGACGAGCGCAGCCGCGACATCCTCTATCAGCGCTGGCTGGCCGAGGAGAAGGCCACCCTGCACGACCTGGCGGCCAAGTACAAGGTTTCCGCCGAGCGCATTCGCCAGTTGGAAAAGAGCGCCCTGAACAAGCTCAAGGGCTCGATCCTGGCATAGCCTCCTTTCCCGTAGGGATAACCGCGCAGCATACTCACGGACGGCAGCGCTGCTGCCGTCTTCGCGGATTTCTCCCTTTCTCTCAGCGATCCAGTCGTACCTTGCCGAAATCCTGGCGCCCGAACGGGTTGGCCCTGTAGCCCTCGACACCCTTGCGCAGCAGTACGGCGGCGGTGGGGTGGGCCAGCGGCACCCAGAGCGCCTGTTCGTGGATCAGCTTCTGCGCTTCCTCGTATAGCCGGGTGCGTTCCGCCTGGTCGCTGCTGCGCTTGCCTTCGGCGATCAGTCGGTCCAGTTTCGGGTCGCAGTAGCGAGCGAAGTTGAGTCCCGACTCGACCGAGGCGCAGGCGAACTGCGGGGTGAGAAAGTTGTCCGGATCGCCGTTGTCGCCGGCCCAGCCCATGAACAGCAGATCGTGTTCGCCAGCCTTGGCGCGGCGTATCAACTCGCCCCACTCGATCACCCGGATCTCCGCCTGGATGCCGACCTGGGCGAGGTCGGCCTGCAGCAACTGGGCGCCGAGCGTGGGATTGGGGTTGAGCAGGCTGCCGCCCGGGCGTGTCCAGATAGTGGTCTTGAAGCCCTCCGCCAGCCCGACGCCGGCCAGCAACTCGCGGGCCTTGGCCGGGTCGTGGGGATAGCCCGGCAGGTCGGTGGCATGGCTCCGGGTGGTAGGCGGATAAGGCCCTTCGGCCGGCTGCGCGCTGTTTTCGAACACCGCTTTCAGGTAGCTGGTCCTGTCGAAGGCGAGGTTGATCGCCTGGCGCACCGCGGGTCTGTCCAGTGGCGGGTGCTGGCTGTTGAGGGCGACGAAGGCGGTCATGAAAGCCGGCGTGGCGGCCACCGCGAGACTCGGATCGTCCTGCGCCGCGCGCACGTCCTGCGGTTTGGGCGACAGGGCGATCTGGCATTCGCCGCGGCGCAGGCGCTGCAGGCGCACATTTGCATCCGGCGTAATGGCCAGTACCAGCCCGTCGACCGCGGGCTTTCCGGCGAAGTAGTCGGGGTTGGCCAGATAGCGCACCAGCGCGTCCTTCTGATAACGCTTGAGAACGAAGGGACCGGTGCCGACCGGCTGGCTGTCGAGTTTCTCCGGCGTACCGGCGGCCAGCAGCCGGGCGGCGTACTCGGCCGAGTAGATGGAGGCGAAGCCCATGCTCAGGGTGGCGAGGAAAGTGGCGTCGGGACGGGCGAGGGTGAAGCGCACGTGCAGCGGATCGACGGCTTCGACCTTGCGGATCAGTTCGCCGAGCTGCATCGACTGGGCGTGCGGATAGCCGCTCGGTGCGCTTCGGTGCCAGGGGTGGCCGGGGTCGAGCATGCGCTGGAAGCTGAACAGCACGTCCTCGGCATTCAAGGTCCGGCTCGGGCTGAACCAGGGCGTGTGATGGAAGGCCACGCCCTCGCGCAGCCGGAAGTCGTAGACCAGGCCATCCGTGGAGACTTGCCAGCTCCTTGCCAGGCCGGGCTGCAACTGGCCGCTCTGCGGATCGAATTCGACCAGGCGGTCCATCAGCACGTCGGCGGAGGCATTGGTGGTGGTCAACGAGTTGTAGCGCACCACATCGAACCCCTCGGGGCTGGCCTCGGTGCAGACGACGAGGCTGGCGCCCTGGGCCAGCAACGGGGCGAACAGCAGGGGGAGAAGGGCGAGGCGCATGCGGGGCTCCTGCGATGGCTGAAGGACGGGCCTTCCGACGAAAGAACCTACCCTAGACCAAGCGGCAGGGGGGAGCAATGCGAGGAGGCCGCGGCAGTCCGCGCGGGACCGGGCGATTCTTGCTCCATGGGGGGCTTTCTGATATAAAGCAGCGCTCTTTTCTAGGGGCCCGCTTCCTGCATTGCCAGCGACAGCCGGTCAGACCCCGATGAATCGTGGTGCAGCGGGCGTGCGGAGCCTTTCGTGCGGACCGCAAGGCGCCGAATGACTGAAAGATAAGCGGCCAACCCATGCCGGGTTGGGCATGTGGTTTTTGAGGGCTGAGGCATGTCGAGAGTCTGTCAAGTGACCGGTAAGGGTCCGGTTACCGGGAACAACATTTCCCACGCGAACAACAAAACCCGTCGTCGTTTCCTGCCGAACCTGCAGCATCACCGCTTCTGGGTCGAGTCCGAGAAGCGTTTCGTGCGTCTGCGCGTTTCCGCCAAGGGCATGCGCATCATCGACAAGCGCGGTATCGACGTAGTGCTGGCCGAGCTGCGCGCTCGCGGCGAAAAGGTTTGAGGAGAGAATCATGCGTGAACTGATCCGTCTGGTGTCCAGCGCCGGTACCGGCCACTTCTACACCACCGACAAGAACAAGCGCACCACCCCCGACAAGATCGAGATCAAGAAATACGATCCCGTTGTGCGCAAGCATGTGATCTACAAGGAAGCCAAGATCAAGTGATCGGTCCGGCTGCCTGACGCAGAAGCCCGCCTTTTGGCGGGCTTCTGCGTTTTCGGGGTCCGCGTCCGTGCCCGTATTGAAAGCCCCGGGGGCGGGGGGTAGGGTGTTCCGATCGCTCCAGTGACGAGAGGATGTCCCCATGACCACACCGACGCGCAACGACTGGGAAGAACGTGCCCGCAGCCTGATCATCGAGGGCCGCGCCTTCGTCGATGGCCAATACCTGCCGGCCGCCGATGGCGCGACCTTCGATTGCCTGAGTCCGATCGACGGACGCCTGCTGGCGCAGGTGGCCAGTTGCGCGGCGGCCGATGCCGACCTGGCGGTGGCGGCGGCGCGGCGCAGCTTCGAGAGCGGCCGCTGGTCGCGCCTGGCGCCGGCCAAGCGCAAGGCGGTGATGATCCGCCTGGCCGAGCTGCTGGAAATCCACCGCGAGGAGCTGGCCCTGCTGGAAACCCTGGACATGGGCAAGCCGATCAAATATTCGCTGAGCATCGACGTGCCGGCCGCGGCCCGTGCGCTGCGCTGGAGCGGCGAGGCGATCGACAAGCTCTACGGCGAGGTGGCGGCGACTCCCGACGACGAGCTGGGGCTGGTCACCCGCGAGCCGGTCGGCGTGGTGGCGGCCATAGTGCCGTGGAACTTCCCGCTGCTGATGGCCTGCTGGAAGCTCGGGCCGGCGCTGGCCAGTGGCAACTCGGTGGTTCTCAAGCCCTCGGAGAAGTCGCCGCTGACCGCCATCCGCCTCGCCCAACTGGCGTTCGAGGCGGGTATTCCGCCCGGCGTGCTCAACGTGCTGCCGGGCTACGGCCACAGCGTGGGCAGGGCGCTGGCGCTGCACATGGACGTCGACTGCCTGGTGTTCACCGGTTCGACCCGGGTCGCCAAGCAACTGATGGTCTACGCCGGCGAGTCGAACATGAAGCGCATCTGGCTGGAGGCCGGCGGCAAGAGCCCGAACATCGTCTTCGCCGACGCGCCGGATCTTGCCGCCGCCGCTGAGGCCGCGGCGAGCGCGATCGCCTTCAACCAGGGCGAGGTGTGCACCGCCGGTTCGCGCCTTTTGGTCGAACGCTCGATCAAGGAGGCGTTCCTGCCGCTGGTGCTGGAGGCACTGAAGACCTGGCAGCCCGGTCACCCGCTGGACCCGGCGACCAACGTCGGCGCCCTGGTGGACCGCCAGCAACTGGACACCGTGCTCGGCTACATCGAGGCCGGGCTGGGCGAGGGCGCCAGCCTGCTGGCCGGCGGCCGGCGCATCCTCGAGGAAACCGGCGGCACCTACGTCGAGCCGACGGTGTTCGACGGGGTGAGCAATGCGATGAAGATCGCCCGCGAGGAAATCTTCGGCCCGGTGCTTTCGGTGATCGTCTTCGACACCCCGGAGGAGGCCGTGCAGATCGCCAACGACACCAGCTACGGCCTGGCCGCGGCGATCTGGACCCGCGACCTGTCCAAGGCCCACCGCACCGCCCGGGCACTGCGCGCCGGCAGCGTGTGGATCAACCAGTACGACGGTGGCGACATGACCGCGCCGTTCGGCGGCTTCAAGCAGTCCGGCAACGGCCGCGACAAGTCTCTGCACGCCTTCGACAAGTACACCGAGCTGAAAGCCACCTGGATCAAGCTGTGAGGGTTCCGTCCTGACATGACCCGTCCGGAATCCTTGCCGGCTCCGTTGGCGGCAACCATGCCCTGGGCCAGCTATTTCGCCGTCTGTGCCGCGGTGGTCAGCGTCGGGCTGGCGCTCGGCCTGAGCCTGCCGCTGGTTTCCCTGCGCCTGGAGAGCTGGGGGCATGGCCCCTTCGCCATCGGTGCGATGGCGGCGATGCCGGGCATCGGCGTGCTGCTCGGCGCCTCCCTGGCCGGGCGCCTGGCGACGCTCTTCGGCGCGGCGCGGCTGATGCGCCTGAGCCTGCTGGTCGGGGCGCTGTCGGTGGCGCTACTGGCCCTCCTGCCGAGCTATCCGTTGTGGCTGCTGCTGCGCCTGTGGCTCGGCGTGACCCTGACCCTGGTATTCATCCTCGGCGAGAGCTGGATCAATCAACTGGCGGTGGAGGCCTGGCGTGGCCGGCTGGTGGCGCTGTATGGCACCGGCTACGCGCTGAGCCAGTTGTCCGGGCCGCTGCTGCTGACCTGGCTGGGAACCGCCGGCGATGCCGGCTTCTGGGGCGCGGTGCTGCTGATGTTCGGCGGCGCTCTGCTCCTGCGCGGCGCGCATGGCGCGCCGCGGATGGAGGCCCGCGAGGGCGGCGGGCGCGGGCTGTTCGGTTTCTGCCGGCAGTTGCCGACGGTGGCCTGGGCGGTGGTGCTGTTCGCCTCCTTCGAAACCATGATCCTCACCCTGCTGCCGCTCTACGGTCTGCGCCAGGGGCTGGAGCAGACGACCGCGCTGCATCTGGCCAGCACCGTGGTGATCGGCGATGCGCTGCTGCAACTGCCGCTCGGCTGGCTCGCCGACCGACTGCCGCGCCAGGCGTTGTTCCGTATCTGCGGTCTGGTCCTGCTGCTGACCAGCCTGGCGATGCCGGCACTGCTGCGAAGCGCATTCATCTGGCCGTTGCTGATCCTGTTCGGCGCCAGCGCCGGCGGCCTGTTCACCCTGGCCCTGATCCTCGTCGGCGAGCGCTTTCGCGATGCGGCGCTGGTTCGCGCCAATGCCCAAGTGGCCCGCCTGTGGGGTATCGGCTGCCTGCTCGGGCCGCTTGCCACCGGCGCGGCCAGCCAGTGGCTGAGCGGTCATGCGCTGCCGCTCCTGATGGCCGTCGGTGCAGCCGGTTTCCTTCTGCTCGCCGCGCGTCGCCCGGCATTCGCTTCAGAATAGCTCCCGGAGCCGGTACCACAACATGCCGAGGGCCAGCAGCGGCGCACGCAGGCGGGGGCCGCCGGGGAAGGTGCGGTGCGGCACCCGGGCGAACAGTTCGAAGCCGTGGCTATGTTGCCCGGCGATGGCCTCGGCGAGCAGCCGACCGGCCAGGTGGGTGGCGTTCAGCCCGTGGCCGGAGTAGGCCTGGGCGTAGTAGACGTTGGGCCGTCCGGGCAGGCGGCCGATCTGCGGCAGGCGGTTGGCGCCGATGCCGATCAGCCCGCTCCACTGGTAGTCGATCCGTACCCCGGCCAGTTGCGGGAACACCTCGAGCATCTTCGGCCGCATGTAGGCGGCGATGTCCCGCGGATCGCGCCCCGAATAGTGGCAGGCGCCGCCGAACAGCAGGCGGCGGTCGGCCGACAGGCGGAAGTAGTCGAGCACCACGCGCATGTCGCTGACCGCCAGGTTCTGCGGCAGCAACTCGGCGGCCAGGGTGGGGGAGAGCGGCTCGGTGGCGATGATATAGCTGCCGGCCGGCAGCACCTTGCCGGCCAGTTCCGGCTCCAGGTCGCCGATATGCGCGTTGCCGGCGAGCACCAGGCTGGCGGCACGGACCCGGCCGCCAGCGGTGTGCACGCAGACTTCCTGGCCGTGATCGATCCGGAGCGCCGCCGAGCGCTCGAACAGGCGCACGCCGAGCGAGCGCGCCACGGCGGCTTCGCCGAGCAGCAGCCTGAGCGGGTGCAGGTGGCCCGAACCACGGTCCAGCAGGCCGCCGCGGTAGCGCCGCGAGCCGATCGCCTCGTGCATCTGCTCGGCCTCCAGAAGGCGTAGCTCGTGGCGGTAGCCGAGGGCCTGCAGTTCGGCGCATTCGGCCTTCAGATGCTCGAGGTGCCGCGCCCGGGTGGCCAGCTCGCAGTAGCCCCAGGTCAGGTCGCAGTCGATGGCATGGCGCTCGATCCGCCGGCGGACGATCTCCAGCGACTCCAGGCCCAGCAGCTTCAGGGCACGGACGCCGTCCGCGCCGAGCAGCGGACGGAAGCGTTCGAGGTCGTGGCCGAAGCCGCGGATCAGTTGTCCGCCGTTGCGTCCGCTGGCACCCCAGCCGAGCACGCGGGCCTCCAGCAGGATCACCGAGAGGCCGCGCTCGGCCAGTTCGAGGGCGGTGTTGATGCCGCTGAAGCCGCCGCCGACCACGCAGACATCGGCCTGCAGTTCGCCTTCCAGGGCGGGAAACTCCGGTCGCGGCCCGGTCGTGGCGGCGTAGTAGGAGGGCGCGTGTCCGTCGTCGGCGGCGGACGTGCCCGGCAATGCTGCTTTCATCGCTGGCTCCTCATTCGGGTACCGGCAGTTCGAGGCTTTCCTTGACCTCCTCCATGACGATGTAGCTCTTCGATTCGCGCACATGGGGAAGCTTGAGCAGGATGTCGCCGAGCAGCTTGCGGTAGGAGGCCATTTCCGGGATGCGTGTCTTGAGCAGGTAATCGAAGTCGCCGGACACCAGATGGCATTCCAGCACCTGGGGCAGCTTCAGCACCGCCCGGCGGAACTCCTCGAAGATATCACCGGACTTGTACGCCAGGCTGATCTCCACGAACACCAGCAGGCCGGCCTTCAGGTACTGGGGATTGAGTCGCGCCGCATAGCCGAGGATGAAGCCTTCGCGCTCCAGGCGGCGGACCCGCTCGGTGCAGGGCGTGGTGGACAGGCCGACCCGCTCGCCCAGCTCGGTGAGGGAGACGCGTCCCTCCTGTTGCAGGATGCGCAGGATGTGGCGGTCGATCCGGTCCAGTTCGCGCTGGCTCTGGTGCTGGGTTCTCACGAGGAGTTCTCCTGGCGAAAGCGTTCGCCTTCGGAAAAAAGTCTGAATATCGGACCCGAAACAGTGAAAGCCACTGGTTTTGGCTTCTTATACTGTAGACATTCAAGGTTTTCAGCTCGCACGGAGAGACCGTCATGCGCGTACTGGTACTTGGCAGCGGGGTGATCGGCACCACCACGGCCTACTATCTGGCCCGGGCCGGTTTCGAGGTGGTGGTGGTCGACCGCGCCGAGGCGCCGGCCATGGAGACCAGCTTCGCCAACGCCGGCCAGGTGTCGCCCGGCTACGCCTCGCCCTGGGCGGCTCCCGGCGTGCCGCTCAAGGCGCTCAAGTGGCTGTTCGAGCGCCATGCGCCGCTGGCCATCAGGCCGACCGCGGACTGGCGCCAGTACCTCTGGCTGGCGCAGATGCTGCGCAACTGCACCGCCGGGCGCTATGCGCTGAACAAGGAGCGCATGGTGCGCCTGTCCGAGTACAGCCGCGACTGCCTCGACGAACTGCGCGCCGAGACCGGTATCGACTATGAAGGCCGCCAACTGGGTACCACCCAGTTGTTCCGTACCCAGCGGCAACTGGATGCCGCGGGCAAGGACATCGCCGTGTTGGCGCGCTCCGGGGTGCCCTACGAACTGCTCGACCGCGCCGGCATCGCCCGCGTCGAGCCGGCCCTGGCCGGCGTCGCCGACAGGCTCGCCGGCGCCCTGCGCCTGCCCAACGATCAGACCGGCGATTGCCACCTGTTCACCACCCGCCTGGCGGAGCTGGCCGCCGGTCTGGGCGTGGAGTTCCGTTTCGGCCAGAGCGTCGAGCGTCTGGAGCGCGACGGCGAGCGCATCGTCGGCGTGCGCATCGACGGCCGTCTGGAAAGCGCCGATCTCTACGTGCTGGCCCTCGGCAGCTATTCGCCGCGGTTGCTCGCGCCGCTGGGCATTCGCGCGCCGATCTACCCGCTCAAGGGTTACTCGCTGACCATTCCCATCGTCGATCCGGCCATGGCGCCGACCTCGACCATTCTCGACGAGACCTACAAGGTCGCCATCACCCGCTTCGAGACGCGCATCCGCGTCGGCGGCATGGCCGAACTGGCCGGTTTCGATCTGTCGCTGAATCCCCGCCGACGCGAGACTCTGGAACTGGTGGTGGGCGATCTCTACCCACGGGGCGGCGATCTGGCCCGCGCCGAATTCTGGACCGGCCTGCGTCCGGCCACCCCGGACGGCACGCCGATCGTGGGGGCGACCCGCTACCGCAACCTGTTCCTCAACACCGGGCACGGTACACTGGGCTGGACCATGGCCTGCGGCTCCGGCCGCCTGCTGGCCGACCTCATGGCGCGCACGCGCCCGCAGATCAGCGCCGCGGGCCTCGATATTTCCCGTTACGGCAATTCCCAGGAGAACTCCACCCATGTCCATCCGGCGCCTGCGAACTGAAGCGCGCTACAGTGAAATCGTCGTCCATGGCGGCACCGTCTACCTGGCCGGGCAACTGGCGGACGACTACGGCGTCGGCATCGAGGAGCAGACCCGGCAGACCCTGGCCGGCATCGACCGGCTGCTCGCCGAGGCCGGCACCGACAAGTCGCGGCTGCTCTCGGTGACCATCTATCTGAAGGACATGGTCGCCGACTACGCCGGCCTCAACGCGGTATGGGACGCCTGGCTGCCGGCCGGCTGCGCGCCGGCGCGCGCCTGCGTCGAAGCCGGGCTGTACGACGGCGATGCCCGGGTGGAGATGTCGGTCGTCGCCGCGCTGCCGTAACCGAAACCACGACCCACGCCGGGGCCCTGCCGCTTCCGGCCAGCAATCCGAGACAAGCCATGCGCCCCGCCCGTGCCCTGATCGATCTCGCCGCCTTGCGGCACAACTACCGCCTGGCCCGCGAGCTGGGCGGCGCCCGCGCCCTGGCGGTGGTCAAGGCCGACGCCTACGGGCACGGCGCAGTGCGCTGTGCCCGCGCCCTGGAGGCGGAGGCCGACGGTTTCGCGGTGGCCTGCATCGAGGAGGCGCTGGAGCTGCGCGAGGCCGGCATCGCCGCGCCGATCCTACTGCTGGAGGGCTTCTTCGAGAGCGCCGAGCTGGAGCCGATCCAGCGCCACGACCTGTGGTGCGTGGTGCATTCGCCGTGGCAACTGGAGGCCATCGAACGTACCGCGCTGACGCGTCCCTTGACCTGCTGGCTGAAGCTCGACTCCGGCATGCACCGGGTCGGCTTCGCGCCGGCCGACTACCGGGCGGCCCACGCGCGCCTCATGGCCAGCGGCAAGGTGGCGAGGATCGTCGCCATGAGCCATTTCGCACGCGCCGACGAACTCGACTGCCCGCGGGTCGCCGAGCAACTGGCGCAGTTCGAGACGGCGACCGCCGGCCTCGTGGCGGAGTTCAGCCTGCGCAACTCCCCGGCGCTGCTCGGCTGGCCGCAGTTTTTCCGGCATGGCCATGGGGACGAATGGCTGCGGCCGGGGATCATGCTCTACGGGGCCACGCCCTTCGAGCGCTATCAGGAGCAGGCGGCGCAACTGCGACCGGTAATGACCCTGGAGTCCAGGATCATCGGCGTGCGCGAGCTGCCGGCCGGCGAGCCGGTGGGTTATGGCGCGCGTTTCGTCGCCTCGCGGCCGACCCGCGTCGGAGTGGTGGCCATGGGCTATGCGGACGGCTACCCGCGGCATGCGCCGAACGGCACCCCGGTCGCCGTCGATGGTCGGCCGGCGCAACTGATCGGCCGGGTATCGATGGACATGCTCACCGTGGACCTCACCGACCTGCCCCAGGCCGGACTCGGTAGCCGGGTCGAGCTGTGGGGCGCCCAGGTGCCGGCCAGCGAGGTGGCGGCAGCGGCCGGTACCATCGCCTATCAATTGTTCTGCAACGTGCGGCGGGTCGCCCGTTCCTGGCTGGACTGAACGAAATTTGCGGCATGGCGTTGTAAATACTGAACGGCATTGCCATCATTAAGCGCAATTCGCTCAGGCTTCCCGAGAGGAATTCCGCCTTGGACGTCGGTGTTCGACTGCAATCCATACGCAAGCTCAAAGGCCTCTCCCAGCGTGAACTCGCCAAGCGCGCGGGCGTCACCAACAGCACCATTTCGATGATCGAGAAGAACAGCGTCAGCCCCTCGATCAGTTCCCTGAAGAAGGTGCTCGGCGGTATTCCCATGTCGCTGATGGAGTTCTTTTCCCTCGATCTGGAGGCGGAAGCCAGCGCCCCGGTGGTCTATCGTGCCGCCGAGCAGGCCGAGCTGTCGCGCGGGCTGCTGAGCATGCGCCTGATCGGCAAGGATCATCCCGACCGGGCGCTCACCTTCCTCTCGGTGACCTATCCTCCGGGGGCCGACAGTGGCGAGGCGCTGCTGCTGCGCGACGGCGAGGAAGCCGGCATTCTCGTCGAAGGGCGCCTGGAACTGCAGGTCGGCGAGCAGCGCTACACCCTCGAGAGCGGCGACAGCTACTACCTGGTGGCCGGCCAGCCGCACCGTTTCCGCAACCCCTTCGAGGCCCCGGCGCAACTGATCAGCGCCGCCACTCCGGCGCATTTCTAGCGGCGCGCCGAAGTTCTCGGCAGCAAGTCCGTCTTGTATCGGCTTATTTCAGCCTGTCTTTTGTAGGGTTATACTCCCGCGCGCTCGCGAAAACCCGTGGCCGCGGGCGCACGTAATCAGCCACGATGAGGGGGGTAAGGGTGAATCTGATCAAGATGTTGGCGGCACCGGTCGCCGTGTTGTCCCTGTGGGCGGCGGGCGTCCAGGCCGCGACCGACGCGGAAATCGCCGAGCGTCTCAAGCCGGTCGGCGAAGTCTGCGTGGCCGGTCAGGAATGCAAGGGCGTCGCTACCGCTGCCGCTGCCGCCGGCGGCGGCGCGCGCAGCGGTGACGATGTCGTCGCCAAGTACTGCAACGCCTGCCATGGCACCGGCCTGTTGAACGCGCCGAAGGTCGGCGACAGCGCCGCCTGGAAGACGCGCGCCGATGCCAAGGGCGGCCTCGACGGCCTGCTTCAGTCGGCGCTCTCCGGCCTCAACGCCATGCCGCCGAAAGGCACCTGCGCCGACTGCTCGGACGACGAGCTGAAGGCCGCCATCGGCAAGATGTCCGGTCTCTGACCGCGGCTCGGCCGAAGGCGAAGCCGCCTGTACGGACTGTGTGAGAACGTAGCGAGCGAAGGTCGGGCAAGGCGAAGTCAGGCGAAGAGGTGCAGTTTACGGCCCGTAGACGAGCATTCTGGGCTTGACTTCAACGCAGCATGACCGAGCGTAGTGGTTGTCGCACGGCCTGTCTGGGTGGCTTCGTCGTTTCCGCTCACTCCACGAAGCTGACCTGGCTGCCCGCGAGCGAAGCGATCCGCGCCAGGGACTCGACCCGGTAGCCCTGTTCTTCCAGCGCCCTGCGTCCGGGTTGGAAGGATTTCTCGATGACGATGCCGATCCCGACCAGCCGTGCTCCGGCCTGGCGGACGATGGCGGCCAACCCCAGCGCAGCTTGGCCGTTGGCCAGGAAGTCGTCGACGATCAGGATGCGCTCACCGGCCGCCAGATGACTGGCGGAAATGGCCACGGTGCTTTCCACCTGCTTGGTGAAGGAATAGACGCGGGCGGTCAGCAGGTCGTCGGTCAGGGTCAGCGAGCGGTGCTTGCGGGCGAAGACCAGCGGCACGTCCAGCTCCAGCGCGGTCATCAGCGCCGGTGCGATGCCCGACGTCTCGAGGGTGATCACCTTGTCGATCTCCTGGTCGCGAAAGCGCCGGGCGAATTCCTGGCCGATCTGCCGCATCAGTTGCGGATCGACCTGATGGTTGAGGAAGGCATCCACCTTCAGGACCTGCTCCGAGAGCACGCTGCCGTGCTCGCGGATCTTCCGTTTCAACTGCTCCATGAGCCTGCCTCGGGCCGCTGCCCGCCTGGGAAAGTCTGTCGGTGCACAGTAAAGGGTGGCGCGGCGGGCCGGAAGTGCCCCGCCGGCACGCTGTCCTCGTGTCCGGCAGGACCTTCCGTCACTGCCCGGCCTGGCGCTTGGCGAAGGACACCGCGTAGGCGGGGGAGCGGAAGCGCAGGATGGGATCGTCGGTCGGGGCGATGCCCTCGGCCATCACCAACGGGTCGAAGTTGACTTTCTCGCAGGCGGCGCCCTTCTGCGGCATGGCCGCGGTCAGGACCAGGGTGCCGGCCTTCACCTGCTCGCGGTTCTCCGGCCAGGCCACCGTAGGGTCGTTCTCCGGGTCGCCGGGCTGGCCGATGCTCACCAGCATGTCCCAGCGCACCGGGCCTTGGGCGGTACGCTGAATCAGCCGCTCTTCGAGGAAGTCGGCCGGCAGGGTTTCGAGTTCCTCGTCGGACAGGCTCTTCTCGCCGTCCTCGGGCACGAAGCGCCAGCGCACCAGGGTGGCCTTGCCGGTGGCGTCGACGAACTTGAAGGTATGGATGCCGAAGTAGCTGCTGTTGGCGAAGCTCGGCGGCGGGTTGTGCTCGGCGAGAAACCGCGCCTGCGCCCGGCTGTCCGGGTGGCTGGCCCGGAAGGCCGCGAGCTTGGCCGGATCGGGCTTGCCGGTGGCCGGGTCGGGCTTCAGGGCAAGGATCTGGTCGAGGAAGGTCTTCGGCTGCGCCGCGCCGAAGACTGGAGTGTCGAGCATGGTCATATGCTGCAGGGCACCGCCGGGGAGGCGGAACTCCAGGGCCATGCCGCGAACGCTCCTGGCCGTGTCGGGCACCTTCGGGTTGCCGCCCGGCAGCGAGAAGCGTGCGACGACCGGCACGGGCTGTCCGGAGAACAGCGCCGAACGCGACCAAGCGGCCACGGCAGGCAGGCCGACGAACTCGCCGCTCGCGCAGGTGCCCTTGATATGGTTGCGCCGCTCGCCCGGGGTCACGCCGAAGGTGTCCTCCAGGGCGGCGACCACCTGCGCCGGGGTCACCTCGTCCTGCACCGCCATGCCGAAGGGGGCGGCCAGTCCCAGCCCGGCGGCCAGCAGCCAGCCCGGCAGATCCTTGTTCTGCGTCTTCATTCGTTTCCTCGCATGATTCCATTGAAGAGCCGCCCTTCATGCCAGCAGCCGGTTGCGGATATGGCAAGGCCGGCCGCCTGAAGCATGGCATGCGGCGGATGCCCGGTCTGGCCGGAATGTCTCGAGGCTGTGTCCGGGGGCGACGCGGTCGGCGTTCGACGGGGGAGAGGGGCTGTTCCCTGGGTTCTAGCAGGCGTCCCAATGGACGGGATGGGCCTGCGACTCCTCGAGCCGGTCGGCCTCGGCCAGCGCCAGGGCTTCCGAGTCCCATACGGCTTCCGAATAGCGTATGACCTTGCTCTCGGTGTCGTGGAAGATGAGGTCGAAGGTCGGGCCGCCGTATTGGGCGGAAATATCGCGAACCTGGAAGCGACGGGAAAGTGGGGAGGTCATACCGGCTTTCATCATTTTTATCGATCGTTTTTCCGTGGGGCCGCAGGCCGGACTGTTCCGACAGTCGTTCGACCCGGGGTGGTTTCGGCGGTCCGGTGTCCGCACGCAATGCCATTCGGACAGGCAGGCGTCCGGAGGGGTAGCAGCTCCGGCGGACGGGAGACGGCGTGCGAGCCGTCGCCGTTTCCGTAATTCCCGTTTTTCTCCGGGCCATCGCGCCGGAGTGCGCGCTGGCGAAGCTTCCGGCCGACCTTCCTGGTCAGACCGTGCCGACCTGCCAACGCGGAGGCGACTGTAGCGTGGCAGCCGTCTCGCATAAATCCGCAAGGCTCTCAAGCCGTTGTAGGCGATGTCTTACAGTCCGAATGCCGACCGTCTCTAGCCCCGTCGGTTCGCCGGAGACTGGCGATGTATTTGCATGCGACCGGGGGACTGCCGAGGTTTGCACGCCACGATGGGGCCGGCGCTTTCCTGCTCCGGTGCTTCGTCCTCCCATCGTGCGTGGCAGGGAGCTGTGAACGCAGCGGTCATTCCCGATCAATCTGGCCGCCTGGTCGCAGCAGGCGGCTTCGGCTGTGGAGGTAGGCATGACCTCTTTCTTACCGACCGATCCCGAGGCCAAGGCCCGGCAACTGGCCAAGCGCGGGCACGAGAACTACCGGCTGGCGCGCGAACTGGAACAGCGGGGGCTGGGGCTCATGGCTACCTATCTGCGCCGCTATGCCGAATTGCAGTTGAAGCAGGCGCGGGAATTGAGACGCAAGGAGTGAAAGCCCTGCGCAGTGCACAGACCGTGCGACGACCTTGCCGGGATCGTCCGCCAGTCTCCCCGTTCCGGGGCTGGCCAATTTCTTGCCTGAACATCATGGCTCCCCGAGAGCTTGAGGATGGTGCGGGGCTTTTCCCGAAGGAGGCGCGAAATTGAAGCCAGTAGTGGTTTTTTTCGAGGCCCTGGTCGAGTGGGCCGACGATCCCCGGAGCTGGATCCGATTCCTGCGGCAGGCAGGGCTCACCCTGAGCGTCATCGGCGTCCCGTACGCCTGTTCGAGTCTCTACCATGACAATGCGCAGCGCCACGTGGACGTGGCTCTGGACATGGCCATGGAGGACTGCGCGCTCAATCGCATGGTCGTGGCCGATGCCTATGCGCTGCCCCAATACAAGGCCTGCGTGAAATCTTTGGTGCGCCGTTACGGTCGTTGAGCGGGATGCGATGGCCGGACCCATGGCTGTATGGACGCCCGCTCGTTCGGGGCCGTTGTCTTGCGCCAAATCATCGTGGCGGACCCGCTTGCTTGCTAGCTTAGTTTCCTCAGCACGCCAGGGAGGGCAAGCCAAATGGTGCTCACGTTTATCCTTTATGTTTCGTTCATGTGCGGCGGCCTGTTCGTGGCCGGCCTGTGCGCAGGATGCTGGACAGGCCGGGCGTCCCGTTCGAAGGCCGGCCTGAATCTGGAGGATGTGGCCGACGACGCGGGGTTGTTCCAGGGCTGGGACGGGCTGCCGGTCGCGGAGCGGAAGCGCCGCCTGGGCCTGTATCGGCAGCGGGTGCTGCTGCAGAGCGCGGAGCGCGACAGAGCCTGGCTGCGGGCGCAGCGCAAGGAGTACGCGAAAGGATGGTGAGTCGGGGGAGTCCCGCGTCGAGCGGGGCTCTTGCCGGAGTGGCGGCCGGATGTCGTGTGACGGGGACTATCGCTGTCCGGCCGAACGATGCCTATTTGCACAGCGACTCGCAGGGCACGCCGTCGCGGTCGCCATCGAGGCTGCGCGGCCCGCAGTTCTCCACGTAGAACTTGGCCTCGCCGCAACTGCTCATTTCCTTGCAGAAGCGCTTCCCGCCGCAGCGCAGGCCGCTGGCGGCCTGGCCTTTGGCGATCATGTCCGGGCTGGCTTCGCTCGGTGCCGGGTGTTCGTTCCAGCCCAGGGCGCGCCACTCCCAGGGCGGAACCCGTTCCGCCTCGGGAAGGGCCCATAGACCACGCTTGTCCGCCTCGGCCTGGCTCTCCAGAAGCGCGAGGCTCCTGTCCTTGTCGTGTCGGGAACTGGTCCAGGCGCCGCCCTGGCTGACCAGTTCGGCATTGATGTCGCGCGTGCCGGCATGGGCCCGCGCCACCAGGCGGCCATGACGGTCGGTCTCCTGCACTTGCAGGACCACCTTCCGCTCGAGCACCAGCTCGCTCAGCATCTGGCGGGATTTGTCGCCATGGGGCTGCTTGGCTTCCGGCGCGTCGATTTCCGCCAGCCGGACGCCGATCCGCTTTTCGGTGTCGGTCAGGCAGGTGAAGGCGTCGCCGTCGGGTACCTCGATCACGCGGCAGGAAATGTCGCTGGCGAAAACGGGCGAACTGGCGAAGCCGAGCAGCAGCGGGATTGCGAGCAGCCTGGAGCGCATGATGCCTCCTTGCAAAAAGGGGGATTGCCGGGGCTTCCAGCCCCTCGGACTGGAATACGGGTACGGGCGATGGCCGCGGCCATCATTCGATCCGACCGCCGGGCGGGGCAAAAGTCCTCGAAGGGCGCCGGGCGATGACCCGGCCGGGCATGGGGGCCAGCCCGTCAGGCGCCGCCGGCTGCCCGAGGCGGGCGGAACGGAGAGGGCTCTCTCAGCGCTTGAGCATCGCCCGGATATCGGCCAGCGCGCTCTTGCCTCGTGCTGCCTTGGCTTCCACCGGCGCGTCCTCCTGGCCTTCCCAGATCAGGTCGTCCTGCGGCAGTTCGGCGAGGAAGCGGCTGGGCGCGCAGTCGATGATCTCGCCGTACTGCTTGCGCCTGGCGGCGAAGGTCAGCACCAGATTCTGCCGAGCGCGGGTGATGCCGACGTAGGCCAGGCGGCGCTCCTCCTCGATGGTGTCGGCCTCGATGCTGGAGCGGTGGGGGAGGATTTCCTCCTCCACGCCGATGATGAACACATGGGGAAATTCCAGGCCCTTGGAGGCGTGCAGGGTGAGCATCTGTACGCCCTCGGCGCCTTCCTCTTCCTCCTGCTGGCGCTCGAGCATGTCGCGCAGGACCAGCTTGCCGATGGCTTCCTCGATGGTCATCCCGCCGTCTTCGTCCCTTTCGAGGGTATTCTTCAGTGCTTCGACGAGGAACCAGACGTTGCCCATGCGCACATCGGCGATCTTGTCGCTGGAGGCGTTCTGGCGGAGCCAGTTCTCGTAGTCGATGTCCATCACCATGCTGCGCAGGGCGGCGATCGGGTCGTTCTGCGCGCACTGCCGGCGCACGCCATCCATCCAGCGGACGAAGCGCGCCAGGCGCTCGCAGTAGCGGCCGTCCAGGTGGCCGGCCAGCGCCGGGTCGCCGGCGGCCTCGTACAACGAGAGGTTGAGCTCGCCGGCATGCTGGCCGAGCTTTTCCAGGGTCGCCGAGCCGATCTCGCGGCGCGGCACGTTGATCACCCGGAGGAAGGCGTTGTCGTCGTCCGGGTTGACCAGCAGGCGGAAGTAGCTCATCAGGTCCTTCACTTCCTGGCGGGCGAAGAAGCTGGTGCCGCCGGAGAGGCGGTAGGGAATCTGGTGGTGCTGCAGTTTCATTTCCATCAGCCGCGACTGGTAGTTGCCGCGGTAGAGGATGGCGAAGTCGCTGTAGGGCCGGCCGGTCTTCAGGTGCAGGGTGAGGATCTCCATGGCCACCCGCTCGGCCTCGGCCTCCTCGTTGCGGCAGCGGATCACGCGGATCTCGTCGCCGTGGCCCATCTCGCTCCACAACTGCTTGTCGAACACGTGGGGATTGTTGGCGATCAGCACGTTGGCGCAGCGCAGGATGCGGCTGGTCGAGCGGTAGTTCTGTTCGAGCATCACCACCTTCAGCGAGGGGTAGTCCGACTTCAACTGCATCAGGTTTTCCGGGCGGGCGCCGCGCCAGGCATAGATCGACTGGTCGTCGTCGCCGACCACGGTGAACTGGTGGCGTATGCCGACCAGGAGCTTCACCAGCAAATACTGGCTGGCGTTGGTGTCCTGGTATTCGTCGACCAGCAGGTAGCGGATGCGCTGTTGCCATTTCTCCAGCACCTCGGGCTGGCTCTCGAAGAGTTTCACCGGCAGCAGGATCAGGTCGTCGAAGTCGACCGCGTTGTAGGCCTTGAGGGTGCGCTGGTAGTGCAGGTAGACGATGGCGGCGTTCTGCTCGCGGGGATTGCGCGCGCGGGACAGGGCCTCGTCGGGGAGGATCAGGTCGTTCTTCCAGGCGCCGATCTGCTGGATCACCTGGTCGGCGCCGTCGTCGCCGGCGTATTCCTTCTGCATGATGTCGGCGACCAGGGTCTTGATGTCGCCCTCGTCGAAGATCGAGAAGCCGGGCTTGTAGCCGAGTCGCGCGTGTTCCCTGCGGATGATGTTGAGGCCGAGGTTGTGGAAGGTGGAGACGGTCAGTCCCTTGCCCTCGGCGCCGCGCAGCAGGCTGCCGACGCGCTCCTTCATCTCGCGGGCGGCCTTGTTGGTGAAGGTCATGGCGACGATGTGGCGGGCCTGGATGCCGCAGTGTTGAATCAGATAGGCGATCTTGCGGGTGATCACGCTGGTCTTGCCGGAGCCGGCGCCGGCGAGCACCAGCAGCGGGCCGCCGACATAGGTCACGGCTTCCTGCTGGCGGGGATTGAGTCGGGACATGGCGGGCCTCGCGAGACGGGACGGCCGGGCATTCTAGCAGTCCCGGCCGGACCTTCGGCGGGAGCGGCCCGCCGTCCGGATCGCCGGCCCGCCGCCGTTCACGGCCGCTGCGGCAACTCGTTCGGGCGCAGGTCGAAGACCAGTACCTCGGCCTGTTCGCCGGCGGCGAACTCCAGCCGTTCGGCGTGGCGGACGCGCAGGCCGTCGCCCGCCTCCAGACGCTGGCCGTTGACGTTCAGCGCACCGCGTGCCAGATGCACATAGGCGTGGCGTTGCCCGCCGAGTTCCAGTTCGGCCCGTTCCGCGCCGTCGAACAATCCGGCGTATACCCGGGTGTCCTGATGGATGCGCAGCGAACCCCGGTCACCGTCCGGCGAGAGGATCAGGCACAGCCGGCCGCGCTTGTCCGCACTGGCGAAGTGCTTCTGCTGGTAGCCCGGCGCCAGGTCCCTGGTGTCCGGCAGTATCCAGATCTGCAGGAAGTGCACCGGCTCGCGGTCCGAGGCGTTGAACTCGCTGTGCGCGATGCCGCTGCCGGCGCGCATCAACTGGATGTCGCCGGGGCGGATCACCGAGCCGTTACCCAGGCTGTCCCGGTGCTGCAGGGCGCCGTCGAGCACGTAGGAGAGGATTTCCATGTCCCGGTGCGGGTGGCGGCCGAAGCCCTGGCCGGGGGCGACGCGGTCGTCGTTGATCACTCGCAGGTCGGAGAAGCCGATCTGTTCGGGATCGTGATAATCGGCGAAGGAAAAGCTGTGGCGCGATTGCAGCCAGCCGTGGTCGGCCCGGCCTCGTTCGTTGGCGCGGCGCAGTTCGGTCGTGCTCATGAGGGGCTCCTCGGTCGAATGGGGCCCGGCCGGGGCCGGGCGGGTGGTTTTCAGGCCTGAGCGACGCGGCGGCCGCTGCGGGCATCCAGGCTCAGGGCGCCGGGTCCGAAGGCGGCCACCTGCAGCAGGCCGCCGGCGATCGCCAGGTTCTTCAGGAAGTGGATGAACTGGTTCTGGTCGCCCAACTGGTTGTGGAACATCAGGGCCGTCGCGATGCTGAAGCCGGCCATGACGAAGGCGACCAGGCGGGTGCGGTAACCGAGCAGCAGCGCCGTGGCGAAGCCCAGTTCGACCACCAGCGCGGCCGCCAGGGCCAGCGCGGGGAAGGGCAGGCCAATGCTGCCGATGTAGCCGAGCGTGGCGGCCGGGGCGGTGGCCTTGCCCAGGCCACTGACGAGGAACAGCGAGGCGAGCAGGGCGCGGCCGGTGAGGGTGGTGGCGTTGTGGAGGTTGGTGGGGAGCGAGAAAGTCATGTCGGTGTCTCCGGGTTGATGAGGCAGTGTCTTGCGCTGTGAGTACAGATTAATGTCTCTTCGGGATTCGATTAAGATGCCGTAAGGCGTCAAATCGTCCACTTGGGAGAGACAATGAACCAGCTCGAAGACATGCGCCTGTTCGTCGCCGTGGTGGACGGCGGCAGTTTCACCGCCGCGGCCGAGGCGCTGGGGCTGTCCAAGCAGTTCGTCAGCCGCCGGCTGATGGGCCTGGAGGCGCGCCTCGGCGCGCGTCTGCTCAACCGTTCGACCCGCCGGCTCGCCGTCACCCCGCTGGGCGCGCTCTACTGCGAGCGGGCCCGGCGGATTCTCGACGACGTGGCGGAGGCCGAGCAGGCCATCCTGCAGCAGCGGGCGACGCCGCGCGGCACGCTGCGCCTGTCGGCGCCCATGTCCTTCGGCACCCTGCACCTGGGCCGCCTGTTACCGGGCTTTCTCGAGCGCTATCCCGAGGTCGCCGTCGAACTGGAACTGAGCGACCGGCGGGTCGACCTGCTCGAAGAGGGCTACGACATGGCGGTGCGCATCGGCGAACTGGCCGATTCCACGCTGATCGCCCGCGCCCTGGCTCCGCTGCGGATGGTCACCTGCGCCAGCCCCGCCTATCTCCAACGGCGTGGCGCGCCGCAGACGCCGGAGGCGCTGCGCGAGCACGATTGCCTGCTCTATGGCCATGGCAAGCTGGTGGTCTGGACCTACTGGCGCGACGGCCGGCCCGAGCGCGTCGAGGTGCGTGGCCGCTACCGGGTCAACAACGGCGAACTGGTGCGCGACGCCGCCCTGGCCGGGCTGGGCCTGGCCTGGCTGCCGACCTTCATCGTCGGCCCGGAACTGACCGCCGGCACGCTGCTGCCGGTGCTCGAAGCCTTCCAGGGGCCGCCGGCGAAGGTCTACGCGGTCTACCCGCAGCACCGTCAGACTTCGGCGCTGATTCGCGCCTTCACCGATTATCTGTACGAAGCCCTGAATCGTTAGCGGCCGGGCCAGTGCCAGGCAGGGGCATCGAGGAGACGCTGGCCGGCGACGCGGGTTTCGCCGCCATCCTTTTCCAGCCACAGGGCATTGCATTCGGGATGCCGCTCCAGGGCGGCGATCAGCCGGGGCGCGTGGGATACCACCAGGACCTGGGTATGTCCGGCGAGCCTGGCGATCAGACGGGCGAGGGCGGGCAGCAGGTCCGGGTGCAGGCTGGTTTCCGGCTCGTTGAGGACCATCAGTGCCGGCGGTCGGGCGCTGAGCAGGGCGGCGATCCACAGCAGGTAGCGCAGGGTTCCGTCGGACAGCTCCGCCGTCTGCAGCGGTCGCAGCATGCCGGGCTGCTGCATGAGCAGGCTGAAGCGGCCCTGTTGCTGGGTCACTTCCACCCGCGCGCCGGGGAAGGCATCTTCCACCGCCGCGTCCAGCGCCCCGGGATCGCCGATCTCGCGGATGGTCTGCCAGGCCGCCGCCAGGTCGGCGCCGTCGTGTCCGAGCACCGGAGTATGGGTGCCGATCCATGACTGGCGCGCCGGCGCATCCGCGTCGCTGCGGAAATGATCGTAGAAACGCCAGCCGCGCAGCCGTTCGCGCAGCTCGAACAGCTCCGGCGCGCTCGGTGGATGGGCGAAGGCCGTGAACAGGCTGTCGAAGGCCGGCAGGTGTTCCAGCAGCACCTGCCAGGCGCCGCGCTCGTCGCGTCCGCGCAGCAGCGCGCCGCTGCGCTCCACCAGCAGCGCCGCCGGCCGCGCCACGGGGCCGGCCCAGATGCATTCGCGCTTGATCTGCGGGTCCAGGGCGAAGGCGCTTTTCGGCCGTGCCCGGCTTTCGCCCGCTTGCGGCGTGGGCAGGCCCAGGTCGATGCAGTAGCCGAAGTCCTCGCTGGCGAAGCCCAGGCGCAGACTCACTGGCTTCTGGCGCACCGTCCCTTCCAGCGCTTGCCGGTTCCGGGGCACGTCCCGGCCGATCCGTTCCGGTCCGGCCCAGAGCGTGGCTGGCAGGCCGCCTTCGCGGGCCAGCGAGGCCACCAGCCTGCCCTGCGCCGCTTCGGCCAGCAGTCGCAATGCGCGATAGAGGTTGGACTTGCCGCTACCGTTGGCCCCGGTGATCAGCGTGAGACGGCCGAGCGGCACGATCAGCTCGCGCAGCGAGCGATAGTTGGCGACGGCCAGTGTGGTGAGCATGGCAGGTTTCCTGTGCGCGTGGCTTGGTGGGTTCGGGAGGCGTCCGATGGCGTCGAATGGCGCGCTCGCTGTTTCAGGCATGCGCCGCCGGCCGGTATTGCAGCGCTTCGGCCAGGTGGGCGCGGGCGATGCCCGGCAGCGCCTCCAGATCGGCCAGGGTGCGTGCCACCTTGAGGACGCGGTGGGCGGCGCGCAACGACAGGCCGAGGCGTTCGCAGGCGCGCTCCAGCCACTGGCGGTCTTCGTCGCTCAGTGCACAGTGCTGGTGCAGACCGGGCAGGTCGAGGAAGGCATTGGGGCAGCCCTGGCGGGCGAGTTGCAGGTTGCGCGCCGCCGCCACCTGGGCGGCGGCGCCGGTGCTGTCCGGGCCGTCCAGGCGCGGCGCGCCCAGGGCGGTGGCCTCGCGGGCGACGCCGATGTGCAGGTCGATGCGGTCGAGCAGCGGGCCGGACAGCTTGGCGCGGTAACGCTGGATCTGCTCCGGGGTGCAGCGACAGCGGCCGGCGGGGTCGCCCAGATAGCCGCAGGGACAGGGGTTCATCGCCGCCACCAACTGGAAACGCGCCGGAAAGCGCACCTTGTCGCTGGCCCGGGCGATGACGATTTCGCCGCTTTCCAGGGGCTCGCGCAGCACTTCCAGCACCTTGCGGTCGAATTCGGGCAATTCGTCGAGAAACAGCACGCCCTGGTGCGCCAGGGTGATCTCGCCGGGGCGCGGCCGGCTGCCGCCGCCGACCAGCGCCGGTCCCGAGGCGCTGTGATGGGGCTGGCGGAACGGCCGCTGCGGCCAGGCGGCGAGTGGCGCGCTGCCGGCCACCGAATGGATCGCCGCCACCTCCAGCGCCTCGCGTTCGTCCAAAGGCGGCAGCAGGCCCGGCAGGCGGCTGGCCAGCAAGGTCTTGCCGGTTCCGGGCGGCCCGCTCAACAGGAGGTTGTGGGCTCCTGCCGCCGCCACCAGCAGGGCGCGCTTGGCCGCAGCCTGGCCCTGCACCTCGGCGAGGTCGGGGTAGGGAAGCGTCTGTCGCAGCAGGCCGCTGGACCGGTAGGGCGCGAGCGGGGTCCGGCCGTTCAGGTGGGCGGCCAGTTCCAGCAGGTGGTCGATCGCCAGCACGTTCAGGCCCGACGCCAGGCTGGCCTCTTCGGCGTTCGCCCGCGGCACCACCAGGGTGCGTCCGGCGGCGCGCGCGGCCAGCGCGGCGGGCAGCACGCCCCGGACCGGGCGCAGGCCGCCGGAGAGGGCCAGTTCGCCCAGGCATTCCAGGCCGTCCAGCGACCCCGCGGGCAATTGCTCGCTGGCGGCGAGGATGCCGAGGGCGATGGCCAGGTCGAAGCGTCCGCCGTCCTTGGGCAGGTCGGCGGGCGCCAGGTTGAGGGTGATACGCCGTGCCGGAAAATCGAAGCCGGAGGTGAGGATGGCGCTGCGCACGCGGTCCTTGCTCTCGCGGACCGCAGTTTCCGGCAGGCCGACCAGGGTCAGCGCCGGCAGGCCGTTGGCCAGGTGCGCCTCCACGGTGACGGCGGGCGCCTCGACGCCCACCTGGGCGCGGCTGTGGACGATGGCCAGGGACATGGATCTCTCCTTGATCGCATTCCCCGCGCGGTCAGGCCGCGGGCGGGGCGGGGGGCTGTTTGCCCAGGCGCGTCTCGAGTTCGACGACCTTGGCTTCCAGGGCTTCCAGACGGGCGCGGGTGCGGGCGAGGACTGCCATCTGGCTGTCGAACTCCTCCCGGCTGACCAGATCGAGCTTGCTGAAGGCGCTCTGCAGCAAGGCCTTGAGCTGGGCTTCGAGTTCCCGGGGCGGGAGCGGCGTCTCGCCGCCGAGCAGGCGGGAAGCATGGGTGCTGAGGGTGTCGAACAGGGCTTTGGGCGGCAGCATGGTGCGGTTCCGGAATCAGTCGGCCGGCAGTGTAACACGGGCCGTCGACAGGGCTGTCGGGCCGTGCGCGCACGGTTTTCGTGCGGGGGAGCATGTGCCCGTGCGTCGGGTGGGTGCGACATCTTTTCGCGCCCCATCCGGCGAAAGATCCATAACCACGTCGACGATAGGGGTTTTGGCCGTTTGTCGATGGCGGTATGATTTTTGCCTTTGCGAAGACATGGCACTCCGAGGCGTTGGCCAGACACGGATGCCGTCGAGCGGGCCGGTCAGAGGCGGTCACGCGAAAGCCGAACACTGCGCTTAAACTTGAATCGGGATCGTTTATTCCTGGGGCAAGTCCACTTACACGGAGATATGTTTCATGAAGCTAGTCACTGCCATCATCAAGCCGTTCAAGCTGGACGACGTACGCGAATCGCTGTCGGAGATTGGGGTGCAGGGCATCACCGTTACCGAGGTCAAGGGGTTCGGCCGGCAGAAGGGCCATACCGAACTGTACCGGGGTGCGGAATACGTAGTCGACTTTCTGCCCAAGGTGAAGATCGACGTGGCCATCGAGGACAGTCAGCTCGACCATGTCATCGAGGCCATCACCAAGGCCGCCAACACCGGCAAGATCGGTGACGGCAAGATTTTCGTCGTCAATCTGGAACAAGCCATCCGCATCCGTACCGGCGAAACCGGCACCGACGCGATCTGAGCCCACGATCCCCCCGCCCCAGGAGAATAATCAATGACGCTGCGCAAAGGCGCAGGGCTTGCTGCCCTTTCTTCCCTCTTCCTGCCCGTCATGGCCAGCGCCCAGGAGGCTACGCTGGATTCGGGCGATACCGCCTGGATGCTGACCGCCACGGCGCTGGTGCTGTTCATGACCATTCCCGGCCTGGCGCTGTTCTACGGCGGCATGGTGCGTTCGAAGAACCTGCTCTCGGTGATGATGCAATGCTTCGCCATCACCGGCCTGATCAGCGTGCTCTGGGTCCTGTTCGGTTATAGCTTGGCCTTCGACACCGCCGGCATGGAGGAGGGGGTGCTCAACTTCAGTTCCTTCGTCGGCGGTCTGGACAAGGCCTTCCTCAGTGGCCTGACCACCGACAGCCTGGTCGGCACCTTTCCCGAAAGCGTCTTCATCACCTTCCAGATGACCTTCGCCATCATCACTCCGGCGCTGATCACCGGTGCCTTCGCCGAGCGCATGAAGTTCTCGTCGATGCTGGTGTTCATGTCGGCCTGGTTCCTGCTGGTCTACGCACCGATCGCCCATATGGTCTGGAGCGGCAACGGCGCGCTGATGTGGGATTGGGGCGTGCTCGACTTCGCCGGCGGCACCGTGGTGCACATCAACGCCGGTGTCGCCGGCCTGGTCGCCTGCCTGGTGCTGGGCAAGCGCAAGGGCTACCCCGGAGTCGCCATGACCCCGCACAACCTCGGCTACACCCTGGTCGGCGCGGCCATGCTCTGGGTCGGCTGGTTCGGCTTCAACGCCGGCTCGGCGATCGCCGCCAACGGCACCGCCGGCATGGCCATGCTGGTGACCCAGATCGCCACCGCCGCCGCCGCGCTGGCCTGGATGGCCGCCGAGTGGCTGACCCACGGCAAGCCGAGCGCCCTGGGCATCGCCTCCGGCGTGGTCGCCGGCCTGGTGGCCATCACCCCGGCCGCCGGTACCGTCGGCCCGATGGGCGCCCTGGTGATCGGCCTGGCTTCCGGCTCGATCTGTTTCTACTGCGCCACTGCCGTGAAGCGCCGCTTCGGCTATGACGATTCTCTCGACGCCTTCGGCGTGCACGGTGTCGGCGGCATCGTCGGCGCGGTGCTGACCGGCCTGTTCGCGGCTCCGGCCCTGGGCGGTTTCGGCGAAATCGACAGTATCGCCAGCCAACTGTGGATCCAGATCAAGGGCGTGCTCTTCACCGTGATCTACACCGGCGTCGCCACCTTCGTGATCCTCAAGGCGATCGAGCGGGTGATAGGCCTGCGCATCAGCGAAGAGGAAGAAACCATGGGTCTCGACCTCTCCCTGCACAACGAGCGCGGTTACAACCTCTGAGTGTCGGGAGGGCGGCTAGCCGGCCGCCGTTCCCGCCGCGGCCTCGCTCCCATCCAGGGGAGCAGCCGTCAAAAGGGCGCCTCGGGCGCCCTTTGCTTTTTTCCGTGCCGCGCTAGAATTCCCGCGGCACGATTCAGGAGCTGAGGCGGATGTGGCAACAGACGACCGTCATTCTGCGGGCACGGCCACGCGGTTTCCATCTGGTGACCGAGGAGATCCTCGTCGGTCTGCCGGAGCTGGCCTCCTGCCGGGTGGGACTGCTGCACCTCTGGCTGCAGCACACCTCGGCCTCGTTGACGATCAATGAGAATGCCGATGCGGCGGTACGGCGCGATTTCGAGCGCTTCTTCAACCGTCTGGTGCCCCAGGGCGAGGGCGGCTACGAGCATGACTACGAGGGGCCGGACGATCTGCCGGCGCACTTCAAGGCCAGCCTGCTCGGCTGTCAACTGCTCCTGCCGGTGACGGCCGGGCGTCTCGCGCTGGGGACCTGGCAGGGAATCTATCTCGGCGAGCACCGTGATCAGGGCGGTGCCCGTCGTGTCCTGGCCACGCTGCAGGGCCGGGGGAACTGATTTTTTCGGCGGGGCTCTCAGAGCAGGGATCGCCCATCAGATTTGCAACGTCCGTGGGCCAGGGTCCAGGCGATCGCTGGCGGGACTATAACCAACATGCTGTACCCAAGTCGTGAGGTCGAACATGAGCGATGAAGAACTGGAACAGGAAGAGCTGGAGGCGGGAGAGGAGGACGAAGGCGAAGAGCTGAGTGCCGCCGACGAAGCGGCTGGCGAGGAGGACGACGGTAGCGATCGAGTGGCGGCTTCCGGCAAGAAGTCCAAGAATGCGCCGGAAGCCGAGGAAATGCCCAGCATCGAGGCCAAGCAGAAGGACCGCGAAGCGCTGGCGAGGGCCATGGAGGAATTCCTGGCACGTGGCGGCAAGGTGCAGGAGGTCGAGCCGAACGTGGTCGCCGACCCACCGAAGAAGCCCGACAACAAGTATGGCAGTCGCCCCATCTGAGCCTCTCGGCCGGTTGGTGGCGCAAGGGCGGCCCGGGAGCAATCCCCGGCCGCCTTTTTCATGTCCTCAGTCCAGGCGCAATGGGTAGCTGAGCAGCAGGACGTGCAGCAGGTTGACCGCTCCGTGCAGCAGCACGGCCGCACCGAGCCGTCCGGAGCACTGCATGACCCCACCGTAGCCGAGCCCGGCCACGCCGGCGAGCAGGGCGAACGGCAGACCGAAGGGCGCATGGGCCAGGCCGAAGAGGACGGCGCCCAGCGCGATGCCCCGGGCCGGGCCGAAACGCCGTACCAGCGCGCCCTGCAGCAGACCGCGGAACAGCAGTTCCTCGGTCGGTACCGTCACGCCGAGGTTCACCGCCAGCCAGACCGGCAGCTCGGCGGGCCATTTCGGCTGCCAGGCCACCAGGCCGATGGCCAGGGCCAAAGCCGGTACGCCGAGCAGCGTCGCCAGGGTACAGATCCAGGCTCGGCTCGCTTGCGTCCCGGCGCGGTAACGCCCGGCGGACTCCGTCCACCACCAGCCGAGCAGGGTGGCGCCGAGCAGCAGTTTGTCCCATGACAGGCGCACGCCGTAGGGCGGCGCATCGGGGCTGAATCGACGGGGTTCGGCGAGCCACAGCGGTGTGAAGCCGGGCAGCAGGTGGGCGGCCAGGGCCAGGCCGGCGAGCAGCGTGCCGGCGAGCCAGGGACCCTGCGCCAGATGCTGCCGGGCCTGGAGCACCCAGGCGGCGAACGGGATGCCGACGAGCAGGCCGACGGGCTGGATGCCCCCGGCGAGGCTGCCGGCGACCAGCACCAGAGCCGCTGGCAGCAGGCGGTAACGGCTGGGCACAGCCCAGGCGCGGAACACGTTGGGAGTGGGCCCGGGCACGGGCCGTCAGCCGGCCTGCCAGCGGCCGAGCAGCGCCGGCAGCTCCGCCAGGCTGGCGATCTGCGCATCCGGTGTTCCCGCGTGGCTCCAGGGCTTGCCGCCGGGGTTATACCAGATCGCGCGCAGACCGGCGCGCTGGGCGCCCTGGATGTCGTCGTCGGGATGATCGCCGATGTGCACCGTTTCTTCGGCACTCGCTCCGCCGCGCCGCAGGGCCTCATGGAAGGGCTGCGGGTCGGGCTTGCCGATGCCCAGATCCTCGGCGCAGAGGATGAAGTGGAAATAGTCGGCCAGGCCCAGCCGGCGCACATCGGCATTGCCGTTGGTCAGCACGCCGAGGCGGTAGCGGTCGGCGAGGATTGCCAGGGTCGGCCGCGTCTCGGGGAAGAACTCGATGCGGTGGCGCGCGGCGAGGAAGGTCTCGAAGGCCAGTCCGGCCAGTTCGCGGGCTTCGGGCGCGGGATAGCCGGCCTCTTCCAGGGCATGCGAAAGCACGCGGCGGCGCAGTTCGCTGATGCGGTGCTTGAGCGACGGGTCGCCTTCGACCAGGCGGGCGCGGATCGGCTGCAGGTGTTCGACCGGTACCGCGCCGAGCAGCGGCGCATGGCGGCCCAGCCAGTCGCGCAGTTCGGCTTCGGCGCTTTCGATGACCGGGGCGAGGTTCCACAGGGTGTCGTCGAGGTCGAAGGTGATCAGGCGGATGCTCATGAGGTGTCGTCCTTGCGACGGCGCGCCCGCGGATGGGCCTGGTCGTAGACCGCCGCCAGGTGCTGGAAATCGAGATGGGTATAGATCTGGGTAGTGGCGATATCGGCATGGCCGAGCAGTTCCTGCACGGCGCGCAGGTCCTGGGAGGACTCCAGCAGATGGCTGGCGAAGCTGTGGCGCAGCATGTGCGGATGCAGATGCTGGCCGAGTTCGCGCACGCCGGCCTGGCGTACCCGCAACTGTACGGCGCGCGGGGTCAGGCGGCGCCCCGTGCGGCCGACGAACAGGGCGCCGTCGGCCGGACGCGCCTGTGCCCGCAAGGACAGCCAGGCCCGCAGCGCCTCGCGCGCCTTGCTGCCGATCGGCAGGTCGCGGGCCTTGTTGCCCTTGCCGTGCACCCGCACCAGGCCGGCGGCCAGGTCGAGGCGATCCAAGTCCAGGCCGACCAGTTCCGAAAGGCGCAGGCCGGAAGAGTAGAAGAGTTCGAGCATGGCCTGGTCGCGGCGGGCGATGAAGTCGTCCTCGACGGCGCCGTCGAGCAATTGCTGGGTGCGGTCGGCGTCCAGGGTGCGCGGCAGCCGGCGCTCGCCCTTGGGCGGACTCAGGCCGGCGGCGGGATCGTGCCGGCAGCGGCCCTCGCGCAGCAGGTAGCGGTAGAAGCCGCGCAGCGCCGAGAGCAGGCGCGCCAGACTGCGGCTGGAGTGACCCTGCAGGTGCAGCCTGGCGATCAGCCGGCGCAGACGGCCGGCGTCCAGCGCGCTCCAGGCGTCCAGTCCTTCCCGTTCGCAATGGGCGTGAACCTTGGCGAGGTCGCGGCGGTAACCGTCGAGGGTATGCTGCGACACCTGGCGCTCGTTGCGCAGGTGGTCGAGGAAGGCGTCGAGATCGGCCTGCATGCCCTAACGGACCGGGCGCAGCGGGCTGTTGGCCAGGCGCGGCAGCAGCCGGGCGAGGACGTCGGCGATGTAGCCGAGGAAGAGGGTGCCGAGGCTGCTCTTGTAGTGCTGCGGATCGGGACTGCCGACCGCCAGCACGCCGTGCAGGCCTTGGTGGTCGAGGGCAGCCACGGCGGCCGAGCCGATCTGCGGGCGACGTTCCTCGCCGAACAGGAAGCCCAGTTCGTGGCTGCGCAGCACGCCGCACATCGGCTTGCCGCAGGCCAGCAGGCCGCCGATGGTCTGCAGGGCGTCCTCGGTATCGACCCAGCGGCCGGCCGGGCTGGCGTTCTCGCCGAACAGGATCAGCCCGACGAAGGGGATCTGGAATTCGTGGCGCAGGCCGTCCTCGACCAGGCCGACCGCTTCCTCCAGGTTGGTCGCGTCGAGCAGGTCGAGCACCAGGCGCCGGGTCTTCTCGAACAGGCGGTCGTTGTCGCGGGCCACGTCCATCAACTGTCCCAGGCGTTCCCGCAACTCGTGGTTGCGTTCGCGCAGCAGTCCCAACTGGCGCTCCACCAGCGATACCGCCGCGCCGCTCGGATGGGGGACCTGCATTTCCGCCAGCAGTTCTTCCCGTCCCTGGAAGAACCGCGGATTCCGGCGCAGGAATTCTGCGACGGCCGTGGCGTCGACGGGCTCTTGGAGCGGCTCACTCATTTTTGCTACATCCTCATAGACGTACCTGGCCTTCGTATACGCGCACCGCCGGGCCGGTCATCATGACCGACTGATCCGGGCCGGCCCAGGCGATGGACAGCCGGCCACCGGGCAGGTCGACCAGCACCGGCGAGTCCATCCAGCCCTGACGGATCGCCGCTACCGCCGCCGCACAGGCACCGGTGCCGCAGGCCTGGGTTTCGCCGGCGCCACGCTCCCAGACGCGCAACCTGGCGTGCTGGCGGTCGACGACCTGGAGGAAACCGACGTTGACCCGCTGCGGAAAGCGCGGATGATGCTCCAGTTTAGGCCCCAACTCGTGCACCGGTGCGCTTTCGACGTTCTCCACGCGCAGCACCGCATGGGGATTGCCCATGGACAGCGCGGCGAGTTCGACCTCGCAGCCATCGACTTCGACCTGGTAGTCGAGGGCGGCGTTCTCCGCCTGGAAGGGGATTTCCCTCGGTTCGAGGCGTGGCGGGCCCATGTCGACGCAGACCTGGCCGTCCGGGCGGACGTCCAGTTCGATGACGCCGCTCCTGGTTTCCACGCGAATGCGCTTCTTCACCGTCAGGCGCTTGTCGAGCACGAAGCGGGCGAAGCAGCGCGCGCCGTTGCCGCACTGTTCCACCTCCGAGCCGTCGGCGTTGAAGATACGGTAGCGGAAGTCCACATCCGGCCGGCTCGGCGGTTCGACGATCAGCAACTGGTCGAAGCCGATGCCGGTATGGCGGTCGCCCCACTGCTTGGCGTGCTTGGGCTGGATGTGCGCGTGCTGGGTGACCAGGTCTATGACCATGAAGTCGTTGCCGAGGCCGTGCATCTTGGTGAAACGCAGCAGCATGCCTGCCTCCGTGTCAGTTGGGCAGCAGGCTTTCGCCGGCATAGAGATCCTCGATGGTTTCGCGGCGGCGAATCAGATGCATCCGCTCGCCGTCCACCAGCACCTCGGCGGCACGGCCGCGGGTGTTGTAGTTGGAACTCATGACGAAGCCGTAGGCACCGGCCGAGCGCACGGCCAGCAGATCGCCCTCGACCAGGGCCAGCTCGCGGTCCTTGGCGAGGAAGTCGCCGGTCTCGCAGACCGGTCCGACCAAGTCGTAGCTGCAGACCTCGCCGCCGTGGGGGGTGACCGGAACCACATCCATCCAGGCCTGGTAGAGGGCCGGGCGGATCAGGTCGTTCATCGCCGCGTCGATCACCGCGAAGTCCTTGTGCTCGGTGTGCTTGAGGTATTCCACGCGGGTCAGCAGCACGCCGGCGTTGGCGACGATCGAGCGACCGGGCTCGAACACCAGGGCCAGCGCGCGGCCTTCGATGCGTTCGCGCACCGCGGCGATGTAGTCGCCGGGCGCCGGCGGCTGCTCGTCGCGGTAGCGCACGCCGAGGCCGCCGCCGAGGTCCAGATGGCGGATGACGATACCGCGCGCGGCCAGGCGGTCGACCAGCAGCAGCAGGCGGTCCAGGGTGTCGAGGAAGGGCGAGAGGGTGGTCAGTTGCGAGCCGATATGGCAATCGATGCCGAGCACTTCCAGGTTGGGCAGCTCGGCGGCGCGGGCATAGACCTCCTCGGCCTGCTCGATGTCGATGCCGAATTTGTTTTCCTTGAGTCCGGTGGAAATGTAGGGATGGGTCTGGGCATCCACGTCCGGATTGACGCGCAGCGACACCGGCGCCTTCACGCCGAGTTCGGCGGCGACCTCCTGCAGGCGCTCCAGCTCCACGTCGGACTCGACGTTGAAGCAGTGCACGCCGACCTCCAGGGCGCGACGCATGTCCTCGCGGGTCTTGCCGACCCCGGAGAACACCACCCTGGCCGGGTCGCCGCCGGCGGCCAGCACGCGTTCCAGCTCGCCGCGGGAGACGATGTCGAAGCCGGCGCCGAGGCGCGCCAGGAGGTTCAGCACGGCGAGGTTGGAGTTGGCCTTGACCGCGAAGCAAACCAGGTGCGGCATGCCGGCCAGGGCATCGGCATAGGCGCGGTAGCGCTCCTCGATATGGGCGCGGGAATAGACGTAGGTGGGGGTGCCGAAGCGTGCGGCAATGGCGGACAGCGCCACGCCTTCCGCGAACAGCGTGCCGTCGCGGTAGATGAAGGGTTCCATGGGGGCCTCCTGGGAGGAAACTGTCCGGCGGCGTGGCGGCCGGGCAGCTTCCTAGAATTCGAAACGGTCTTTGCGGTGGCCGGCTTTCTTGTCGTCAGGAAGGTAGAGCGGGCCCTTCTGACCACAGCCGGCCAGGGGCGCGGCGAGCACGGCCAGCGCGAGAAGCGGGAGCAGCAGGCGCTTCATGACGGAAATCCTTGTGAACGCATAGTGCGCCGAAGTATACCGGCCCCCCGGCCCCTTGCCTATGCGCGAAGCCCCGCCGGACGGGCTCTGCGGAGCGCCGCCATCCCCGCCGCTGCGCGAATCGGCTATCGTTGCCGCCTCGAGCATCATCATTCCGACAGGGAACCAGCATGAGCCTTACCGAAGCCCGCTTTCACGAACTGATCGACGACCTGCAGCAGAATGTCGAAGACGTTTTCGAAGACAGCGACCTGGACGTCGATCTGGAGAATTCCGCCGGCGTTCTGTCCGTCCGCTTCGAGAACGGCAGCCAGCTCATCCTCAGTCGCCAGGAGCCCCTGCGCCAGTTGTGGCTGGCGGCGCGCTCCGGCGGTTTCCACTTCGACTACGACGAAGCCGGAGGCCGCTGGATCTGCGACGCCAGCGGCGATTCCCTGGGCGAGTTGCTCGCCCGCGTCACCCTCGAGCAGATCGGCGAGGAGCTGGAGTTCCCCGAGCTCTGACCGTCAGCGCGGCCCGGCCAGGATAGTCAGCAGGTTCTGCGCCTGTTCGGCGGCGTCCAGGCCCAGGCTGGTCAGGTAGCCGCCGTCGGGTCGGCTGAGCAGGCCCTTGTCGTGCAGCCGGCGGGCGGCGGCCACGATCTCCGGGGCGGCATCGTTGTGGACCTTGATGCCTTCTTCCTGGGCATTGCCCAGGTTGAACAGGGCGAGGATTTCCAGTTCGGCGACCAGCGCTTGAGTGAAGACCATGGGCTACTCCGCGGGTAAGCCGTCGGCGACGGCGGTTCTTTCCAGTGTAGCGGCCGCTGCGCCGGTCAGCCGGCCGCCTCCGGCAGCTCCGGCAGCGCGCGCAGGGCCCGCTCGTACCAGGCGCCGTCGAAGGGCCGGTCCTCGCGCAGCATGGCGGCGATCTCGTGGGCCAGCACCAGAGCCATCAGATGAAGGCTCTCTTCCCGCTCGTAGCCGACCAGGGTCAGCTTGTTCAGGGTGGCCTTGGCGGCCGGCGGGTCGTCCGCCTCGATCTGGTTTTCGATGGCCTCGATCAGGGTCTGCTCGGCGAAGGCTTCGTCGTCCATCGATTCCTGGGCTGGCTGGCGCATGGGTTCTCCCGTGGCGCTCGGGGCGCCGCTGTCCGGTTGGCTGAGGCCAGCCATCGTCGGCACGGCCGGTCTCGGTGTAACGTACGCGCCGCCCGGTCGACTGTCGGCCGGCAGGCGACCTGCGTGCGTCGGTGGTTCGCTCGTCGCCCATGGCGATGACGCCGTGGCGCGAATCGACTGCCGCATGATACCGCCTGGTACCCGGTCGCGGTCGCCAGGCCTTTCTCCATGCCTCGGAACAGGACAACGTTGCATGATCACCTATTACCTGCTCGACACCGGCGGCCTGCGTCGGCTGCCGGCGGAGGATTTCCAGGCGTTGCCGCCGGGCGTTCTGTGGATCGACCTGCTGCAGCCCAGCCGCGAGGAGGAGCTGTTCCTCGAGCGGCTGCTCGGGGTGGACATCCCGACTCCCGAGGAAATGGCGGAGATCGAGGACTCCTCGCGCTTCTACGAGAACGCCGGCGCCCTTTACATGACCGCGAGCCTGGTCAGCGGCATCAGCGAGCATCAGCCCGACATCGCCGAGGTGACCTTCGTTCTCGGCCGCCAGTGGCTGGTGACGGTGCGCTACGCCGAGCTGTCGGCGTTCCGCACCTTCGTCGGCAAGAACCTGAACCGCCCGGGACTGGGCTGCTGCAGCGAGATGCTGTTCGCGGCGCTGATCGACAGCATCGTCGATCGCATCGCCGACGTGCTGGAGCTGTTGCAGAAGCAACTGAACAGCCTGTCGCGGACGATCTTCAGCGAGTCGGACGAGCGTCACCCGGAAAAGACCGACCTGCAGAAGGTGGTCAAGCAGCTCGGACGGCACAACGGCCTGCAGGCCAAGCTGAGCGAGAGCCTGCTGAGCATCGACCGGCAGATCAGCTACGTCCGCCAGGCCGGCAACGGCTGGCTGGACGAGTCGGCCCGGGGCTGGCTGAAGGCCGTCGAGCGCGACGTGCATTCCCTCAGCGAGTACCAGGCGAAGATGTCGGGGGAGAGCAGCTTCCTGCTCGAGGCCACCCTCGGGCTGATCAACATCGAGCAGAACAGCATCATCAAGGTGTTCTCCATCGCCGCGGTGCTGTTCCTGCCGCCGACCCTGGTCGGCACCGTCTACGGCATGAACTTTCATCACATGCCGGAGCTGGAGTGGTATTTCGGCTACCCGCTGGCGCTGGGCATGATGATCGGTTCCGCCGCGCTGTCCTACGCCTGGTTCAAGTTCAAGGGCTGGCTGTAGCGCGGGCGATTGCCGCCCGCGCCGCTCGCCCGCGACTCAGCGCGCGGCCAGCAGGGCCCTGCCGCGGGCCACGGCGGCGCGCACCTGGGCCGGGGCGGTGCCGCCGACGTGGTCGCGGGCGTTGACCGAGCCTTCCAGGGTCAGCACGGCGAACACGTCCTCGCTGATCTGGTCGCTGAACCGGCGCAACTCGTCCAGGCTCATCTCGGCCAGGTCCTTGCCGCTCTCCACGCCATACTTCACCGCATGGCCGACGATCTCGTGGCAGTCGCGGAACGGCAGGCCCTTGCGCACCAGGTAGTCGGCCAGGTCGGTGGCGGTGGAAAAACCGCGGCGGGCCGCCTCGCGCATCGCCTCGACGCGCGGCTTGATCGCCGGGACCATGTCGGCGAAGGCGCGCAGCGAGTCGCGCAGGGTATCGACGGCGTCGAACAGCGGCTCCTTGTCCTCCTGGTTGTCCTTGTTGTAGGCCAGCGGCTGGCCTTTCATCAGGGTCAGCAGGCCGGTCAGGTGGCCGAACACGCGGCCCGACTTGCCGCGCACCAGCTCGGGCACGTCCGGGTTCTTCTTCTGCGGCATGATCGAGGAGCCGGTACAGAAGCGGTCGGGCAGCTCGATGAAGTTGAACTGCGCGGAGGTCCACAGCACCAGCTCTTCGGAGAAGCGCGACAGGTGCATCATGGCGAGCGATGCGGCGGCGCAGAATTCGATGGCGAAATCGCGGTCCGACACGCCGTCCAGCGAGTTGCCGCCGACGGCCTCGAAGCCGAGCAGCCGGCAGGTGATCTCGCGCTGGATCGGGTAGGTGGTGCCGGCCAGGGCGGCGGAGCCGAGCGGCATGCGGTTGACCCGCTTGCGGCAGTCGACCAGGCGCTCGTGGTCGCGCGCGAGCATCTCGAACCAGGCCAGCAGGTGATGGCCGAAGGTCACCGGCTGGGCGGTCTGCAGGTGGGTGAAGCCGGGCATGATCACCTCGGCATGACGCTCGGCCTGCTCCAGCAGGCCCTGCTGCAGGCGGGTGATCTCGCCGAGGATGGTGTCGATCTCGTCGCGCAGCCACAGGCGGATGTCGGTGGCCACCTGATCGTTGCGCGAGCGGCCGGTGTGCAGCTTCTTGCCGGTGATGCCGATGCGTTCGGTCAGGCGCGCCTCGATGTTCATGTGCACGTCTTCCAGATCGACGCGCCAGTCGAACTGTCCGGCCTCGATTTCGCTCTGGATCTGTTTCAGGCCGTCGATGATCGCGTCGCGCTCGGCGGCGCTCAGCACGCCGGCCTGCTCCAGCATGCTGGCGTGGGCGATGGAGCCCATGATGTCGTGGCGATAAAGGCGCTTGTCGAAGTCGACGGAGGCGGTGAAGCGGGCGACGAAGGCGTCGACCGGCTCGCTGAAGCGGCCGCCCCAGGACTGGTTGGTTTTCTCGGCGCTCATGGCGTTCTCTCGGCTGCTGCGCAGATACGGCCGGCCGCGGAGGCGGCCGGCGGGGTGGATGGACAAGAGTGCGCGGATGATAGCAGGGTCCGCGGGAAAACCCCGCAGGCCCGCCAGCCGCATCGCTGCGGGCACGCGATGCAATTTCTCCCGGTGCGGACCGTGACGGCTGTCACTCCGGCTGTCTACGCTAATTGTTGTCCGGACTGACGCGGGAAGCCGAAGCAACATGAATGTTCTGATCGTCGACGACGACCCTCAGGCCAAGGAGCACCTCAGCCGTCTGGTGAGTGAGCTCGATGGCTATCGCGTGCTCGAGCCTTCGGCCGGCAACGGCGAGGAGGCACTGACCCTGATCGACAGCTTGAAACCGGATATCGTGTTGCTGGATATCCGCATGCCTGGGCTGGATGGCCTGCAGGTGGCCGCTCGGCTGTGCGAGCGCGAGGCCTCGCCAGCCCTGATCTTCTGCACGAGCGCCGACGAGTTCGCCGTGTCGGCGTTGCAGAACGGCGAGGTCGGCTATCTGCTCAAGCCGGTGCGCCAGGAGCCGTTGCGCGAGGCCCTGCAGAAGGCCCAGCGCCCCACCCGTACCCAACTGGCCGCGCTGACCCGTCCGCCGGCGACGGACGGCAATGTGCCGCGCACCCATATCAGCGCCCGTACCCGCCGGGGCATCGAACTGGTTCCGGTGGACAAGGCGATCTTCTTCATCGCCGACCACAAGTACGTGACCTTGCGTCACGAGAGTGGCGAAGTGCTGCTGGACGAGCCGTTGAAGGCCCTGGAGGACGAATTCGGCGACCGCTTCGTGCGCATCCATCGCAATGCGCTGGTCGCCCGCGACCGCATCGAGCGGCTGCAACGAACGCCGCTCGGGCATTTCCAGCTCTACCTGCGCGGCCTCGGCGACGCCGCGCTGACCGTGAGCCGACGACACGTCGCCGGGGTGCGCAAGCTGATGCACAATCAACTGGCCTCCTGAGGCCGGCCGGGGGTTGCCGCCGTACCCCCTGCGAACCGATGGGGTGCTTATTTACTACTATCCGGATGGGCCGCCAGGGCGGCATGCCATCCGGGCGGGACTGCCCAGTTCGCGGCCCGATCCTGCTATCATCCGCGCCAATCCGTCGTCCTGGAATGCCCATGCCCCGCGAGATCCGCATAGCCACCCGCAAGAGTGCCCTGGCCCTGTGGCAGGCCGAATATGTCAAGGCGCGCCTGGAGCAGGCCCATCCGGGACTGGCGGTCAGCCTGGTGCCGATGGTCAGCCGCGGCGACAAGCTGCTCGACGCGCCGCTGGCGAAGATCGGCGGCAAGGGTCTGTTCGTCAAGGAGCTGGAGACCGCCCTGCTGGAGAACGCGGCCGACATCGCCGTGCACTCGATGAAGGACGTGCCGATGGAGTTTCCCGAAGGGCTCGGCCTGTATTGCATCTGCGAGCGCGAGGACCCGCGCGACGCCTTCGTCTCCAATGCCTTCGCCAGCCTCGACGAACTGCCGGCCGGCAGCCTGATCGGCACTTCCAGCCTGCGTCGCCAGGCCCAGTTGCTGGCACGCCGGCCGGACCTGAAGATCCAGTTCCTGCGCGGCAACGTGAATACCCGCCTGGCCAAGCTGGACGCCGGCGAGTACGACGCCATCATCCTCGCCGCCGCCGGTCTGATCCGCCTCGGTTTCGAGGGACGCATCCGTTCCCGCATCGCCATCGCCGACAGCTTGCCGGCCGGCGGCCAGGGCGCGGTGGGCATCGAGTGCCGCAGCGCCGACCGGGAGATCCAGGCCCTGCTCGCCCCGCTCGACCACGCGCCGACCGCCCTCCGGGTCGGTGCCGAGCGTGCCTTGAACAAGCGCCTCAACGGTGGCTGCCAGGTGCCCATCGCCTGCTATGCCGAGCTGGAGGACGGCCAGTTGTGGCTGCGTGGCCTGGTCGGCCAGCCGGACGGCCGCCTGCTGCTGCGCGCTGAGGCCCGTGCTCCCGCCGATGAAGCCGAGGCGCTCGGCGTTCGGGTGGCCGAGGCGTTGCTGGCCCAGGGCGCGCAGCGGATTCTGGCGGCGGTCTACGGCGAAGGCGAACGGCCGTGACGGTACGGTCGGACGCCGGCGGGTGGCGCCTGCTGCTCACCCGTCCGGCCGAGGAATGCGCCGTTCTGGCCGATTGCCTGAGCGAGGCGGGCATCTGCAGCAGCAGCCTGCCGCTGCTGGCCATCGAGCCGCTGGCGGAAGCCCCGGAACTGCGCAGCCTCTTTCTCGATCTCGACCGCTACAGCGCGGTGATCGTGGTCAGCAAGCCCGCCGCTCGCCTGGGGCTGGAGCTGCTCGACCGCTACTGGCCGCAGCCGCCGGCCGATCAATGCTGGTTCGGCGTCGGCCGGGCGACCGGCGAGATCCTCGCCGATTACGGCCTGACGGTCGCCTGGCCGACCGCCGGCGAGGACAGCGAGGCGCTGCTGGCGCTGCCCGGACTGGCCACGGCATTGGCCGTACCCCAGCCGCGGGTGCTGATCCTGCGCGGGGAGGGCGGTCGCGAGTTCATCGCCGAATCGTTGCGCAGTCGGGGGCTGGCCGTCGATCATGTCGAACTCTACCGGCGAACCCTGCCGGACTACCCGCCCGGCACCCTGCTCGAGCGGGTCCGCACGGAGCGCCTGAACGGCCTGCAGATCAGCAGCGGGCAGGGATTCGAGCATCTGCGCCAACTGGCGGCGGCTGACTGGCCGGCACTGCTTCGGATACCCTTGTTCGTGCCGAGCCCGCGGGTCGCCGAACTGGCCCGCGCGGCGGGATTCCGGACCGTCGTGGACTGCCATGGCGCCAGTGCCACTGCCTTGCTGGCCGCGCTTCAGGGCCGCCCAGCGCCGACCTTTTGACCCGAAGGATGTATACGTGAGCGAAGCAGCCCCCCCGAACATTCCCACGAACAATGATGAACAACCGCTCGCCGCGCCCGCCCCGACCAGCCAGAGTGGTGGCGGAGTTTCCGGCGCCGTGGCCGTCCTGGCCCTGCTGATCGGCGCCGGCGGCGCGGGTCTCGGCGGCTGGGGCCTCTGGCAGTTGCGCGAGATGCAGGCCGGCGAACTGGCGCAGAACAGCCGCTTCGAGTCGGCGCTGAGCAGCCAGATGGATGCCCTGAGGCAGAGCGAGCGGAGCATCACCAGCCGCCTGTCGCAGTTCCCGGCGCGCTCCGAACTGGAGGAGCACGAGCGCACCATGGCCATGCTCGAGAGCGGCCAGGAGAAGCTGGTCCAGCGTCTCGACAAGCTGACCGGCGCCAGCCGCGAGGACTGGCGGCTGGCCGAGGCCGAATACCTGCTGCGCCTGGCCAACCTGCGCCTGACGGCCATGCAGGACATCGGCAGCGCCCAGCGTCTGCTCGAGGCGGCCGACGGCATCCTCCGCGAACTGGACGATCCGGCTTCCTTCCCGGTGCGCCAGGCGCTGGCGCGCGGCCTCGAGTCCCTGCGCAGCCTGACGCCGCCGGACCGCATCGGCCTCTTCCTGAGCCTCGGCGCGCTGCGCGAGCAGGTCGCCCAGCTCAAGCCCCTGGCGCCCGTCTACGAGCAGGAGCAGGCACCGGTCGTCGCCGACCGCTGGCAGCAGTGGTGGGAAAAGATCTCCCGCTTCGTGCGCGTCGACCTGCATGCCGATCAGGACATCCGCCCGCTGCTGGCCGGACAGAACCTGGCGCAGGTCCGCCTGACCCTGGCACTGGCCCTGGAGCAGGCCCAGTGGGCGGTGTTGAACGCCTCTCCCGACATTTATCGGCAGGCGCTGCAGCAGGCTCAGGAGGTGCTGGCCGGCCAGTTCAATCCGGACCATCCGCAGAGCGCCGCTCTCGGCAAGCGCCTGAGCGAACTCTCCAGGCAGCCGGTGGCGCAGCAGATGCCCGATCTGTCGCAGACCGTGAGCACCCTGCAGAACTACTTGCAGCGTCGCCAGGCGCAACGTGAGGAGGCCGAAGCCGCCGCCGCGGCGAAGAAGAAGGAGGGCGCCCGTCAATGAGCCGCCTCTATCTGCTCCTGCTGGTGGTCATCGCCGGCGCAGCCCTGCTCGGCATGGCTATCGCCGAGCATCCTGGCTACGTGCTGTTCGCCTACAAGGGTTATCGGTTCGAATCCAGCCTCTGGGTCTTCCTCGGCCTGTTGCTGGTGCTGGTCGCCGCCTTCTTCGTCCTGCGCTGGGTGGTTGGCCTGATCGCCGCCTCGGCCGGCGTGGTGCTGCCCTGGTCGCAGCGCAACCGTAACCGGCGCGCCCGCCAGGCCGCCTTGCACGGCCAGCGCGATTTGGCCGAGGGCAACTGGCAGCAGGCGCTGCACAAGCTGACCCGGGCCGCGGCCACCGACCAGCAGCCGCTGGTGCATTACCTAGGCGCCGCCCGGGCGGCCAACGAGTTGGGCGAGTACGCCCAGAGCGACGACCTGCTGCGCCAGGCCCGCGAGCGCGAGCCGAAGGCGGAGGTCGCCATCGGCCTGACCCAGGCCCGGCTGCTGATCGACCGCAGCGAATACCGTCAGGCGCTGGGCGTCCTGCAGCAATTGAACGAGGACCACCCCCAGCAACCCTATACCCTGAGCCTGCTGCAGAAGCTCTACGTCCAGTTGCAGGACTGGCCGGCACTTTGCCGGCTGCTGCCGGTGCTGCGCAAGCGCCGGGTGCTGCCCGCCGACAAGCTGAACGGACTGGAGCATCTGGCCTGGGCCGCAGCCCTGGAGCAGATCGGCAAGGGCGAGCTGAAGGAGGGCGAAACCGCCCGCAGTCTCGTGACCGGCTGCTGGAGCCAGATCCCCTCGTCGCTGCAGCACGACCCCGACCTGCTCTACGCCTACGCCACACGCCTGCGCGAGCTGGACGCCGAGGACGAGGCCGAGGCGGTCCTGCGGGCGGCCCTCAAGCAGCACTACGAGGGGCGTCTGGCCTACCTCTACGGCCAGGTGCGCAGCAGCGATCCGGCACGACAACTGAATCTGGCCCACAGCCTGCTGGAGAAGCAGCCGAACGATCCGCTGCTACTGCTGACCCTGGGTCGCCTGTCCTTGGTCAACGAGCAGTTCGACAAGGCGCGGGAGTACCTGGAGGCCAGCCTGGCCCTCAGCCGCAGCGCCGAGACCTGCGCCGAGCTGGCACGCCTGCTGGCCCAACTGGGTGAAACCGAGCACAGCAACCGCTTGTTCCAGGAAGGGTTGAAGCTCGAACGGGCTCCTGCCCTGCTGTCCGAGCCGGCCACCCCCTGAGGCTGGCCTTTCTCCTCTTCGTGCGAGCGAATGCAGAGCTCGACACGAATCGAGCGTCCCGGAAGCTTTCGCGCCTTGAAAGCCCGGGGCGCTTTCCTCTACCGTAGCGCCCTTGTCTTCGACTCGGAGCAGCCATGAACCTGGCCAGTCCACGTTCTCTCTTCCTTCTCGCCTTTCTCGGTTGCGTCGCGTTGCTCGGCGGTGCGCTCTACCTGGAGCATGGCGTCGGTCTGGAACCCTGTCCGCTGTGCATCGTGCAGCGCATCTTCGTCATCCTCTTCGGTCTGATCTGCCTGGTCGCCGCTCTGCATGGCCCGGCACTGGCCGGCCAGCGGTTGTATGCCGGCTTCGCCCTGCTCGCCGCGCTGGGCGGTGCGGCCACCGCCGGGCGCCAGGTCTGGCTGCAGAACATTCCGCCGGAGCAGTTGCCGTCCTGCCTGCCCAGCCTGGAATACATGCTGGAGGCCCTGCCATTCCAGGAGATCGTCCGCCAGGTCCTGCACGGGACGGCCGACTGCGCCGAGGTCGGCTGGACACTGTTCGGCATGAGCCTGCCGGAGTGGAGCCTGCTGGCCTTCGTCGCGATGCTGCTGTTCGCCCTGCTCCAGTTGCTACGCCGGGCCTGACCCTTCCCTGGACGCCGCTGCGGCGCCTCGAACAAGCGTATGAACTTTCGTCGGCGCATGGCTTGTCGGTGCGGCGCGACGGGCATACTCTGCGGCCATGTGTCAGTCGATCCCGTCGTTCGATCGCACTTTTCCCAAGCCGGATGCATCGATATAGCGAGCCCTTCGTGGGTCTGAACATAAACAACAGTAGGGAAGCCAGACCATGCTTGAAATCCGCCAAGACGCCCAGGAACGCTGGGATGGTGTCCATCTCCTGATCGATCGCTGGCTGGCCGAGCGCCGGGACCTGCTCGAAGCCTTCGATAGCGTTGTTCGCCAGCAGACCATACCCGCGGCCAGCGCCGAAGCCCTGCAGGTCTTCTGCGAACTGTTGGTCGATTACGTTTCCGCCGGCCATTTCGAGGTCTACGAGCAATTGATGGGCGAAGCCGAGTCCTTCGGCGACCGCCGCGGGCTCGGACTGGCCAGGCAGATCTATCCCCGTCTCGAGGCGATCACCCAGGCGGCGTTGGCCTTCAACGACCGTCTGGATAACGGCGATTGCCTGGATGGTTCGCTGAGCCGGGAGATCGAGGCGCTCGGTGGTCTGTTGCGCGAACGCTTCGAACTGGAGGACTGCCTGATCGAAGTGCTGCACAACGCGCACTGGCAGATCGCCGCCAGCGCCTGACGCTCTGGCGCAGGCCTTTGCCGCCTGTTCGCAGAGGCCGGCTTTTCGTACGCGAGTCTTTTGCCTGCGCTGGTTTCGTTGGCGGTTGTGAGTCGGGTGAGTAGTATGATGGAGTCCCTTCGCTAGGAGCATGTCATGCCGACCAAGAAGCCCCCTGTCACGACCCCGCTGCATCTGCTGCAGCAACTTTCGCAGAGCCTGCTCGTCCATCTGGAGGAAGCCTGTTCCCAGGCGCTGCAGGATGCCGAGAAGGCGCTGGCCAAGCTGGAGAAGCAGCGCAGCAAGGTTCAGGAGAAGCTGCATGAGGCGCGCGCGAAGCTGCAGGATGCCGCGCTGGCCGGCAAAGCCAAGGCGCAGGTCCGGGGCAGGAAGGCGGTCGACGAACTGGAGCCGCTGCTCGACGATCTCAAGGCGCGCCAGGCGGAAACCCGCGACTACATCGTCCGGCTGCGCCATGACACCCTGCAGGCGCTGGAGCTGGCGCAGGGGGTCGCCCAGGTGAGGGAGGCCGTGGCCCAGGCGCTGGTGGCGCCGGCCGAGCGTCCAGAGAGCAAGCCGGTACCGAAAGCGGTGGGGCGCAAGCCGGCCGCATCCCGTCGCGCCAAGCCCCCGGTCGAGACCGTGGCGCCTGCCGGCGAGGCGCCGGCCAAGCGTACGACGACACGCGCGCCACGTCCGGCTGCGGCGGCCGAATCGCCCGCCAAGCCGGCGACGACCCGCAAGCCGGCGGTGAAGCGGAGCCGTGCCAAGGCGGCCGTCAGCCCGGCCGAGCCTGTTGCGGCAAGCGCTCCTGTCGTGCCCGGCGAGCCGGATCTGTCCTGATCCGTACCGCCTCACGTCGCCGCGCGCAGGCTGGCGAGCGCCTCGCGGCAGCCTGCAGCCGGGCCCGCCAGCTTCTCCAGCCAGCTCCTCGCGGCCTCGGGCGCTGCCGGCCAGTCACGACTGGCCGCCTCCAGGCGCTGCAGTTGCGCCCATTCCGCATCCAGCTCCAGTGCTTTCAGGCGCTCCCGCAGCTCGTCCAGAACGGGATCGCTGCTGGCCGCCGGGCGCCAGTCCTGGCGCAGTCGGCGCAGGGGCGCGATCACCTGTGTCCGCCAAGGCTGCGCAAGCCGCTGCAGTTCGGCGCAGCGTTCGGCCGTGCACTCGATGCCGTGTGTCTCCAGCCAGACAGCGCAGAGCAGCAGGCAGACATCGGCCCCTTGCTCCTGCAATTCCAGGCAGGCGGCCTCGACACCCGGACGCAGGTACAACCCCAGAGCGAAAGCCTGCAGATCGCGCGGCATGTCGTGTCCCTCCGCGGCACACGGCGAAGCTGGTAAACTCCGCCGCCATCATGATTCGACTCCAGCATCTTACCCTGCAACGTGGTCCGCAGCGTCTGCTCGAGGACGCCGAGCTGACCCTGCACGCCGGCCAGAAGGCCGGCCTCATCGGTGCCAACGGCGCCGGCAAATCCACCCTGTTCGCTCTGCTGCGCGGCGAACTCTCGCCCGATGCCGGCGACTGCCAGTTGCCGGCGGACTGGCGCATCGCTCACATGCGTCAGGAGGTCGACGACCTCGAACGCCGGGCGGTCGATTACGTGCTCGATGGCGATGCCGAGCTGCGGCGCATCCAGCGCGAACTGGCGGCGGCGGAGTCGAGCCACGACGGTGTAGCCATCGCCCGCCTGCACACCGAGCTGGACAATGCCGACGGCTATACGGCCGACGCCCGGGCGCGCAAGCTGCTGGCCGGGCTGGGCTTCGCCGCCGAGCAGATGGAGCGTCGGGTCGGCGATTTCTCCGGTGGCTGGCGGATGCGCCTGAACCTGGCGCAGGCGTTGATGTGTCCCTCCGACCTGCTGCTGCTCGACGAGCCGACCAACCACCTCGACCTCGACGCCATCCTCTGGCTGGAAGAATGGCTGAAGGGCTATCCCGGCACCCTGCTGCTGATTTCCCACGACCGCGACTTCCTCGATGCCGTGGTCGATCATGTGGCGCATCTGGAGCAGCGCAAGCTGACCCTCTATCGCGGCGGCTACTCGGCCTTCGAGCGTACCCGCGCCGAGCGCCTGGCCCAGCAGCAGCAGGCCTACGAGAAGCAGCAGGCGCAACGCGCCCACATGGAGAGCTTCATCCGCCGCTTCAAGGCCAAGGCGACCAAGGCACGCCAGGCGCAGAGCCGGATCAAGGCGCTGGAGCGGCTGGAGGAGCTGGCGCCGGCGCACGTGGATTCGCCTTTCGATTTTCGTTTTCGCGAGGCCGACAGGGTTTCCAGCCCGCTGCTCGACCTGTCCGAAGGACGCCTCGGCTACGGCGACAAGGCCGTGCTGGAGAAGGTCAAGCTGCAGTTGGCGCCCGGCGCGCGCATCGGCCTGCTCGGCCCCAATGGCGCCGGCAAGTCGACCCTGATCAAGACCCTGGCCGGCGAACTGCAGCCGCTGTCCGGGCGCCTCGCGCGTGGCGAGAACCTGGTGGTCGGTTACTTCGCCCAGCATCAGCTGGATGCCCTGGACGCCAAGGCCAGCCCGCTGCTGCACCTGCAGCGCATCGCTTCCGGCGAGCGCGAGCAGACCCTGCGCGATTTTCTCGGCGGCTTCGATTTCCGCGGTGCTCGCTGCGACGAGCCGGTGGGCAATTTCTCCGGTGGCGAAAAGGCCCGGCTGGCCCTGGCGCTGATCGCCTGGGGCAAGCCCAATCTCTTGTTGCTCGACGAACCGACCAACCACCTCGATCTGGAAATGCGCCTGGCCCTGACCCTGGCCTTGCAGGATTTCGAGGGGGCGGTGCTGGTGGTTTCCCACGACCGCCATCTCCTGAAGAGCACCACCGATGAGTTCCTGCTGGTCGCCGACGGTCGCGTGCAGGGCTTCGACGGCGATCTCGAGGACTACGCCCGCTGGCTGGTGGATTATCGCGCCCGCCAGGCGCCGGTTACCCCGGCCGCCGAGCGCGTCGACAAGCGCACCCAGCGCCAGGCCGCTGCCGCCTTGCGCCAGCAGTTGGCACCGCTTCGGCGGCAGGCCGAGAAGCTGGAGCAGGAACTGGGCCGTGTGCAGGAAAAGCTCGCTGCCTTGGAGGTCCGGCTTGGCGATAGCGCACTCTACGAGGCCGCGCGCAAGGACGAACTGCGCCAGTTGCTGTCCGAACAGGCCACTCTCAAGAGTCGCGAGGGTGAACTGGAGGAAGCCTGGCTGGAGGCCCTGGAAGCCCTCGAGTCTCTGCAGGCTCGGCTGGAGGCCGATGCCTGAGCGCAGGACATGGACAGGATTTTCCATCCCCACCGCGAGAGGTAGCCTCGAATGGAGTGGCTCGCCAACCCGCAGACTTGGGTCGCGCTCCTTACCCTGACTGCTCTGGAAATCGTTCTCGGCATCGACAACATCATTTTCATTTCGATCCTGGTCAGTCGCCTGCCGAAGGGGGAACAAACCAGGGCTCGCCTCCTCGGCATGGCGCTGGCCATGGGGACGCGGATCCTGCTGCTGCTGTCGATCACCTGGGTGATGCGCCTGACCCATGATCTGTTCGCGGTGTTCGGCCAGGGTATCTCCGGACGCGACCTGATCCTGTTCTTCGGCGGTCTGTTCCTACTGTTCAAGAGCACCCTGGAAATCTGGAGCAGCCTCGAGGGCGAAGCGCAGGAGGAAGCCCATGGGGGCCGTGCCAGGGCTGGCCTCGTCGGCGTGATCCTGCAGATCGCGCTGATCGATATCATCTTCTCCCTGGACTCGGTGGTCACCGCGGTCGGGCTGGTGCAGAACCTGCCGGTGATGATCGCCGCGATCATCATCGCCGTGCTGCTGATGATGGCCGCTTCCGGCGCCATCGGCGAGTTCATCGATAAGCACCCGTCGCTGAAGATGCTCGCACTGTCTTTTCTCATCGTGGTCGGCACCCTGCTGGTGGCCGAGTCTTTCGAGGTGCATGTGCCGAGGGGCTACATCTACTTCGCGATGATCTTTTCCCTGATCGTCGAGACGCTCAATATCCGCATGCGCAGCGTTCTCAAGCGCAAACCCGGCGAGCCGGTGAAATTGCGCAAGGATTTGCCGGGCTGAGGCTTCGGCGCGGCAGGGCGCTGTCGATCGCCGCCGCTGCCCTTTTGTTGCACTTGGCTGCCGCATCCGCCAACATTAATAATCAATCTCGATTATTGAGACTCAGGAATGCCCAGTAAAACCTTCGACGGCAGCGACGCATCGTCCGCCCACACCCCTTTGCACCGGCTACCCAAGGGCTCCAGGGCCAGGGTCGTGGAAATCGCCGCCAGCGCCCTGTTCGGCGACATGGACGATCAGGTGACCTTGCGGCTGAAAGAGTTGGGCTTTCTGCCCGGCGCCACACTGCAGGTCATCGGCTTCGGCCTGTTCGGCACCGATCCGATCGCCGTGCGCATCAACGGTACCAAATTCGGCCTGCGCCGCGCCGAAGCCGAGAAAGTCCTCGCCATCCTTCATTCCGCGTGATGCCCCCCATGTCCCAGTCCGTTCTGCACTTCGCTCTGGTGGGCAACCCCAACTGCGGCAAGACCGCGCTCTTCAACTGCCTGACCGGCGCCAGGGCCAAGGTGGCGAACTATGCCGGCGTCACCGTGGAAAAGCGCAGCGGCCCGCTGGCCGGCCTGTCCCGCCCGGCCGAACTGATCGACCTGCCCGGCACCTACAGCTTGTACGTGGCCTCGCCGGACGAGCAGGTGGCGCGTCGCGTCATCCTCGGCGAGATGCCCGGCGAAGTGCGTCCCGACGCGCTGGTGGCGGTCGTCGACGCAACCAACATCAAGCTGGGCCTGCGCCTGGTGCTGGAGCTGAAGGCGCTGGGCCTGCCGATGATCCTGGTGCTCAACCTGGCCGACGCCGCCCGCCAGCGCGGCATCAACATCCGTACCGACCTGCTGGCCGAGCGCCTGGGCATGCCGGTGGTGGAAACCGTCGCCGTGCGCCGCAACGGCGTGGCCGCCCTGCAGGCCGCCCTGCGCACCCTGGCCCTCGACCTGAAGAGCCGCACGGGCAGTCTCGGCCTGCCCGAGCGAGGCGAGGCGGTGGAGTCCCTGTATGCGCGCATCGACGCCCTGCTGGCCGACTGCGTCGAGGCGCCGGCATCCGCACCGCGCTGGCAGGACCGGCTGGATGCGCTGGTCATGCACCCGGTGCTGGGACTGGTGATCCTCGCGGCTACCCTGCTGTTGATGTTCCAGGCGGTATTCGCCTGGGCGGCGCCGCTGATGGATGGCATCGAGGCTCTGGTCGGCTGGTTGGGCGGGCAGGTCGGCGCACTGCTGCCGGAGGGCATCCTGCATGACTTCGTGGTGGACGGCCTGATCGCCGGGATGGGCAGCGTGCTGGTCTTCCTGCCGCAGATCATCATCCTGTTCGCCTTCATCCTGGCGCTGGAGGATTCCGGCTACCTGCCCCGTGCGGCCTTCCTGCTCGATCGCATGATGCGCGGCGTCGGCTTGTCCGGCCGCTCGTTCATCCCGCTGCTGTCCAGCTTCGCCTGCGCGGTGCCCGGGATCATGTCCACGCGCTCGATTTCCAATCCGCACGAGCGTCTGGTCACCATCATGACGGCGCCGCTGATGACCTGTTCGGCGCGCCTGCCGGTATATGCGCTGGTGATCGGCGCCTTCGTGCCGCAGCGCACGGTCTGGGGCCTGTTCAATCTGCAAGGAGTCACCCTGTTCTGCCTGTACGTCGCCGGGATCGCCAGTGCCGCGCTGGTGGCCTGGGTCTGCCGCCGGCGGCAGGGGAAGAGCGAGTCCTTCCCGCTATTGCTGGAGCTGCCCAATTACCGCTGGCCCAATCTGTACCACTTCCTGCTGGGTCTGAAGGAACGCGCCTGGATTTTCCTCCGCCGCGTGGGGACCATCATCCTCGCGCTGTCCATCGTGCTGTGGTTCCTGGCGACCTTCCCCGGTGCGCCGGAGGACGCCGCCCTGCCGGCCATCGAATACAGCTTCGCCGGTAAGCTGGGTGCGCTCATGCAGCCGCTGTTCGAGCCGCTGGGCTTCAGTTGGCAGATGTGCATCGCCCTGATTCCGGCCATGGCCGCGCGCGAGGTGGCGGTCAGCACGCTGGCCACCGTCTATGCGGTGGGCGGTGGCGACGCCGCGCTGGGCAGCACCCTGGCCCATAGCTGGAGCCTGCCGGTGGCACTGGCCTATTTGGCCTGGTTCGTCTATGCGCCGCAGTGCCTGTCGACCATCGCCGTGGTCAGGCGCGAAACCAACTCCCGGCGGGCCACGCTGATCTTCACCGCGTACCTGTTCGCCCTGGCCTATGTCGCGGCGCTGCTGGTGCGCCATCTGGCTGCGGCCTGGGCCTGAAGGAGCGCGACGGGATGGACGGGCAGTGGATTCAGGGCGCCATCGTCGGGTTGATGGTCATCGGCGCGCTGCTCTATCTGCTGCGCCGCTACCTGCCGCGTCGGCACAAGGCGACGGAGGCGGGGAAGCGTGGCAAGTGCGACGGCTGCTCCGGCGGCGGTTGTCACTAGGAGCCCCGTTCCGGGGGCCTTGTCCGGCTGTTTTTCGTCATGTTGGCGTTTTCCCGAAGGAGTCGAGACGTGCGCGTGTGGATCGATGCCGACGCCTGCCCGCGGGCGGCCAAGGATCTGGTGATCAAGTTCGCCTTGAAGCGCAATTTCGAAGTGCTGCTGGTGGCCGGCCAGAGCCAGGCCAAGCCGGCGTTCGCCTGCGTACGGCTGATCGTGGTGCCGAGCGGTCTCGATGCGGCCGACGATTACCTGGTGGAGCACGCCGAATCAGGGGATCTGGTGATCTGCAGCGACATCCCGCTCGCCGACCGCCTGTTCAAGAAGGGGGTGGCCGCGCTGGACCCGCGCGGCCGGGAGTTCGACGAGCGCAACATGGGCGAGCGTCTGGCGCTGCGCAACCTGCTCAGCGACCTGCGCGACCAGGGCCAGATGGGTGGTGGCCAGCCGCCCTACGGCGAGCGCGAGCGGCAGGCCTTCGCCAATGCCCTGGATCGCCTGCTGGTGCGTCTGAGCCGCTGAGCCGGCTCAGGCCAGTTCGAGGACGCGATCGACCAGCTTGTTGATGCCGCCGGCGGTTTCGCCGATCGACTTGGCGAGCATGTAGGCAGGCGTGGTGACCAGCTTGCGCTCGGTGTCGACGACGATCTCGTCCACCGCGCAGTTTTCATGCTGGGCGCCCATCTTGGTCAGGGCGGCGGCGGTGTCCGGATCGTTGCCGATGGTGCAGACCACGCCGGGACCGTAGATTCTCGCAGCCAGCGCCGGCGCGATGCAGATCAGGCCCACCGGCTTGCCGGCCCGGGCGAAGGCCTGGGCGAAGGCCAGCACGTCGGGCTGCACCGTGCAGTTGGCGCCGCTGACCGCGAAGTCGGAGAGGTTCTTCGCCGCACCGAAGCCGCCGGGCAGGATCAGCGCATCGAAGTCCTCCACCTTGCCTTCGCGGACATCCTTGATGTTGCCACGGGCCAGGCGTGCCGCCTCCACCAGCACGTTGCGGCTTTCCTGTACTTCCTCGCCGCGGTAGTGGTCGATCACATGCAGTTGCGGAACGTTCGGCGCGAAGCACTGCACCTGGGCGCCGCGCTGGTCGAGGCGCAGCAGGGTGAGCACGCTCTCGTAGATTTCGGAGCCGTCGTAGACGCCGCAACCGGAGAGGATGACGGCAACTTTCTTGCTCATTGGAACCTCCTGGAGTGGGCCGGGCTCCCGCATGTGCGGCAGATCCCGGCAGGACTGGTGAAGGATACCGCCGATCCGTGCGGGATGGGCGACCGTTGGCCAATCCTAGCCGCTCGCCGCCCGGAGCGACATGGCGGCGATATGGCCGGGACGGCCTCGGGGCTTTGCCATGCGCTTTTCGGGACGGGCTTTGTGGCGCCTTCCCGGGCAAAGTGCTGGCTCTCGGCGGCGGGGCTGGCGACAATGGGCATGGAGCGATGAGCTGCCAGCACTCGCGCCCTGATTGTCATATTTCGGTCATCTACTCGGCTTATAACTGTCATGCTGCGCCCGCCTGTCCGGGTCCTGGAGTCCGCCGTGAGCTTTATCCCCGCCAATCGCCTGTTCCCCGCCACCCGCCTGCGCCGCAACCGCCGCGACGAGTTTTCCCGTCGTCTGGTACGCGAGAACGTGCTCACTCCCGACGATCTGATCCTCCCGGTGTTCGTGCTCGACGGCGAGAATCGCCGTGAGCCGATTCCGTCGATGCCCGGCGTCGAGCGTCTGTCGATCGACCTGCTGCTTAAGGAGGCCGAAGCGCTGGTGGAGCTGGGGATCCCGCTCGTCGACCTGTTCCCCTACATACCCGCCGAGCGCAAGTCGCTGGACGCCGCCGAGGCGTGGAATCCGGACGGCCTCATCCAGCGCGCGATCCGTGCCCTTCGCGAACGCTTCCCCGAGCTTGGCGTAATGACCGACGTGGCGCTCGATCCCTATACCACCCATGGCCAGGACGGGATCATCGACGAGGACGGCTACGTGCAGAACGACGTGACCATCGACGCCCTGGTCAAGCAGGCTCTGTCCCATGCCGAGGCTGGCGCGCAGATCGTTTCGCCCTCGGACATGATGGACGGGCGCATCCAGGCCTTGCGCGAGGCCCTGGAGCTGGCCGATCACACCAACGTGCGGATCATGTCCTATTCGGCGAAATACGCCAGTGCCTATTATGGTCCTTTCCGCGATGCCATCGGCTCCGCCGGCAATCTCGGCAAGGGCAACAAGTTCACCTATCAGATGGACCCGGCCAATGGCGACGAGGCCCTGCACGAAGTGGCCCTCGATCTGGCCGAAGGCGCCGACATGGTGATGGTCAAGCCGGGCATGCCCTACCTGGATGTGGTCCGCCGGGTGAAGGACGAATTCCGCGTGCCGACCTTCGTCTACCAGGTCAGCGGCGAGTACGCCATGCACATGGCGGCGATCCGGAACGGCTGGCTGGGAGAGGCGGTGATCCTCGAGTCCCTGATCGCCTTCAAGCGCGCCGGAGCCGATGGCATCCTCACCTACTTCGCCAGGCGTGCGGCGGAGCTGCTAAAACAAGGGCATTAACTTTCCCGGGAAGTACAGATGAACACTGAAGGTCTCAACGACAAAGCCTTGCTCGAAGCCGAACCGGCGGACGAGGCGTCCGCCGGGCTGCAGAAGGGTGAGCCCGGACAGGAGGAGGCACCCGTCCAGGGCGAGCCGGCCGCGGAGGCGCCGCACGCATCGGTGCAGAGCCTGGACGACACCAGCCTGTACATCCATCGCGAACTGTCCCAGTTGCAGTTCAATGCCCGCGTATTGGCGCAGGCGCTGGACGAATCCTATCCGCCGCTCGAGCGGCTGAAGTTCCTGCTGATCTTCTCCAGTAACCTCGACGAGTTCTTCCAGATCCGCGTCGCTGGTCTGAAGAAGCAGGTCGCCTTCGCCCGCGAACTGGCCGGCGCCGATGGCTTGCAGCCGCATCAGGTGCTGCCCTGGATCAGCGATCAGGTGCATGAACTGGTGGATCGTCAGTACGCCATCCTCAACGAGGTGCTGCTGCCCGAGCTGGCGCGCCACCAGATCAATTTCATCCGTCGCCGGAACTGGACGCTCAAGGTCAAGGCCTGGGTGCGCCGCTACTTCCGCGAAGAGATTGCGCCGATCATGACGCCGATCGGTCTCGATCCGACGCACCCCTTCCCGTTGCTGGTGAACAAGAGCCTGAACTTCATCGTCGAGCTGGAGGGGCTGGACGCCTTCGGCCGCGATTCCGGTCTGGCGATACTACCGGCACCGCGCCTGCTGCCGCGGGTGATCCGTATACCGGAGGAGGTCGGCGGTCCGGGCGACAACTTCGTCTTCCTTTCCTCGATGATCCATGCGCATGCCGACGACCTGTTCCAGGGCATGAAGGTCAAGGGCTGCTACCAGTTTCGCCTGACCCGCAACGCCGACCTGTCGGTGGACGAGGATGTCGAGGACCTGGCCCGCGCCCTGCGCGGCGAACTGTACTCCCGGCGTTTCGGCGATGCGGTGCGGCTGGAGGTGGTGGACACCTGCCCGCAGCACCTGACCGGCTATCTGCTCAAGCAGTTCGGATTGTCCGAGGCGGAGCTGTACCGGGTCGACGGCCCGGTCAACCTGACCCGCCTGTTCAGCATCACCGGCCTGGACAGTCATCCCGAACTGCAGCATGCACCCTTCACTCCGGCGATTCCCAAGGCGCTGCAGAACAGCGAGAACATGTTCAACGTGATCGGCAAGCAGGACATGCTGCTGCTGCATCCGTTCGAGTCCTTCACGCCGGTAGTCGATCTGCTGCGCCAGGCGGCCAAGGACCCCCATGTACTGGCGATCAAGCAGACGCTGTACCGCTCGGGGGCCAACTCGGAGATCGTCGACGCCCTGGTGGAAGCGGCGCGCAACGGCAAGGAGGTCACTGCGGTGATCGAGTTGCGCGCGCGCTTCGACGAGGAGTCCAACCTGCAACTGGCCAGTCGCCTGCAACAGGCCGGCGCGGTGGTCATCTACGGGGTGGTCGGCTTCAAGACCCATGCCAAGGTGATGCTGATCCTGCGCCGCGAGAACGGCGAGCTGCGCCGCTATGCGCACCTCGGGACCGGCAACTACCACACCGGCAATGCCCGGCTGTATACCGACTACAGCCTGCTGACCGCCGACGTGGCGCTGTGCGAGGACGTCTCCAAGCTGTTCAGCCAGTTGATCGGAATGGGCAAGACCCTGCGCATGAAGAAGCTGCTGCACGCGCCCTTCACCCTGAAGAAGGCCCTGCTCGACATGATCGCCCAGGAGACTCAGCATGCCAGCGAAGGCCGGCCGGCGCACATCATCATCAAGGTCAACGGCCTGACCGACGCGAAGATGATCCGGGCGCTGTACAAGGCCAGCCAGACCGGGGTGCGGGTCGATCTGATCGTGCGCGGCATGTGCTGCCTGCGTCCGGGCATCCTGGGGGTTTCGCATAACATCCAGGTGCGCTCGATCATCGGCCGTTTCCTCGAGCACACGCGAGTGTTCTACTTCCTCAACGGCGGCGAGGAAAAGATCTATCTGTCCAGTGCCGACTGGATGGAGCGTAACCTCGACCGGCGGGTCGAGACCTGCTTCCCGGTCGAGGGCAAGAAGCTGATGCTGCGGGTGAAGAAGGAGCTGGAGGCCTACCTCGGCGACAACACGCAGAGCTGGCAGTTGCTGCCCGACGGCAGTTACGTGCGCAACAGCCCGAGCGGCAACCAGAACCCGCGCAACGCGCAGGCCATGCTGCTGGAGAAGCTGAGCAGTCCCACGCTGGGTACCCGCTGAGGATACGCGGCGGAGCCCACCGGATGGCGGGCCCGCCGCCAGGCCCTCAGCGCGCCTGGATGGTATAGCCGACCCGCGCCAGCCACTCGGCTTCCTGGGCGAAGTCGGCCTGGGTCAGCGGATTGGCGTTCAGCCAGCCCTCGGGGAAGATCAGCTCCAGCGTGCGTTCGCTGGCGCGGAACTGCACCTTGGGCATTTCCTGGGTTCCCCTGATGTGGTGGAAGAGGATCGCGACCCGCAGCAGGATGCACAACCGCACCAGTTTGTCGCCATCGTCGCTGCTGAACTCGCTGAACTTGTCCCGCGGGATGTTGCGCCGGTGGCCACGGACCAGCAAGGCAAGCATCTGCTGATCCTTGCGCGAGAAGCCGGCCAGGTCGGAGTGCTCGATCAGGTAGGCGCCGTGCTTGTGGTAGTGATAGTGGGCGATGTCCAGGCCGATCTCGTGCACCCGCGCCGCCCAGCTCAGCAGTTCGCGATAGCTGTCGTCCTCCAGGCCCCAGGCCTCGGCCACCTGGTCCAGCGCGGAGAGCGCCTTGGCCTCGACCCGCGCCGCCTGCTCCACATCGACGCGATAGCGCTCCATCAGCGAGACCAGGGTGCGCTCGCGGACGTCCTCGTGATGGTGGCGGCCGAGCAGGTCGTAGAGCACGCCTTCGCGCAGGGCGCCGTCGGAATAGATCATCGTCTGCAGCGACAGGGCGTTGAACACGGCCTCCAGCACCGCCAGGCCGGCAGGGAAGATGGCGCGGCGGTCCGGCTTGATGCCTTCCAGGTCGAGCTTGTCCACCTCGCCGATCTTGAACAGCTTGCGCTTCAGCCAGGCGATGCCTTCGGCGGTCACCTCGCCGTTGCTGTAGCCGCCGGCCTGGATCGCCTGGCCGATCGCGCGGATGGTCCCCGAGGAGCCCACCGCCTCCTGCCAGCCCGTGCGCTGCAGGGCGTTCTCGATGGCCATCAGCTCCAGGCGCGCCGCGGTATAGGCTCGGGTATAGCGGGCCGGGGTGATCTTGCCATCGGCGAAATGCTGGCGGGTGTAGCTGACGCTGCCCATCTGCAGGCTTTCGCGCAGCAGCGGCTCGAAACTCTCGCCGATGATGAATTCCGTGCTGCCGCCGCCGATGTCGACGACCAGGCGCTTGCCGGCTGCGCTGGGTAGTGTGTGGGAGACGCCGAGATAGATCAGGCGCGCCTCCTCGCGGCCGGAGATCACCTCCACCGGATGCCCGAGTATTTCGTTCGCGCGGCGGATGAATTCGTTGCGGTTGCGCGCTTCGCGCATGGCGTTGGTGGCGACGATACGCACCGCCCCCCTGGGCAGGCCGTTGATCAACTGGGCGAAGCGGCGCAGGCAGTCGAGGCCGCGTTGCATGGCTTCCTCGCTGAGCTGGTGCTGGTCGTCGAGCCCCGCTCCCAACTGGACCTTCTCGCCCAGGCGCTCGAGCGGGCGGATCTCGGTCTGGTCGGCTTTGGCCAGCACCATGTGGAAGCTGTTGGAGCCAAGATCTATGGCGGCAATCAGGGGAAAGTTCTCGGCTTGGGTCTTTGGCATGTCAGGGTCTCGATGGCAGAACCGCGCCGTCCGGCCACGGGAAGAGCGGTTGTACCAGTTTACGGATGAAGGGTCCAAGGGCCTGTATGGTAAACGGTTCATTATAAGGCCCGACCCCGCTCGAGGACGATGCGCCCGAATGTCCCTTGGTGAAGCTGCGGGGCGACGGGCAGGCGGCGGCCCCGCACGGCCGGATGCCCCCGGCCGCTCTGCCGGGGCCGGGGTGGCGCGCTCGCCTTCCTGTGCCGATCAATGCGGGCTATCATGTCCGGAAATTTGTGCTTCCGACCACGGAGATTTTCCATGAGCGAACTCATCACCAATGTCAGCGACGCCAGCTTCGAGCAGGACGTGCTTCAGGCCGAGGGGCCGGTGCTCGTCGACTATTGGGCCGAATGGTGCGGGCCGTGCAAGATGATCGCCCCGGTGCTCAACGAAATCGCCAAGGATTACGAAGGCCGGCTGAAAATCTGCAAGCTCAACATCGATGAAAACCAGGGTACTCCGGCGAAGTACGGGGTGCGTGGCATTCCGACCCTGATGCTGTTCAAGGGCGGCAATGTCGAGGCGACCAAGGTGGGCGCCTTGTCGAAATCGCAGTTGGCCGCCTTTCTCGACAGCAATATCTGAGTTCGCCCGTCAAGCGCATCCTTCGCTCCCGGGCCGGCTGGAAGCATGAAAGCCAGGAGTGGCTGGTCCCGGTCCGGCGAGTCTTGCGTATCGAGAGAAAGGCCGGGAGCGCCCCGCTCGCCGCATTCGGGGTCATGGTTTTTGTCGCGCGAGGCTGGACGCACCTTTTTCAGGGTGTTAGATTCGGCTCTCGCAGCGAATCTATCTTTATCGCTGTCCTCCGTCAGTCGTCGCCGACGCACCTCTTTTAGAACAAGTACAGCGATCCGATCGCCTTCCCTGCGGCGCGGCTTTCCCAAGCTCAACGCTTTCTGCCCTCTTATCGTCTTATGAATCTGACCGAACTCAAGCAAAAGCCTATTACCGAACTGCTGGAAATGGCCGAACAGATGGGCCTGGAGAACATGGCCCGTTCGCGCAAGCAGGATGTGATCTTCTCCCTGCTGAAGAAGCATGCGAAAAGCGGCGAGGAAATCTCCGGTGATGGCGTGCTGGAGATTCTTCAGGATGGTTTCGGATTCCTGCGCAGCGCGGATTCCTCCTATTTGGCCGGGCCGGACGACATCTACGTCTCGCCGAGCCAGATCCGCCGCTTCAACCTGCGCACCGGCGACACCATCGTCGGCAAGATCCGCCCGCCGAAGGAGGGCGAGCGCTACTTCGCGCTGCTCAAGGTCGACTCGATCAACTTCGACCGGCCGGAAAACGCGAAGAACAAGATCCTCTTCGAAAACCTCACCCCGCTGTTCCCCAATGCTCGTCTCACCATGGAAGCCGGCAACGGCTCCACCGAAGACCTCACCGGCCGCGTGATCGACCTCTGCGCGCCGATCGGCAAGGGCCAGCGTGGCCTGATCGTCGCGCCGCCGAAGGCCGGCAAGACGATCATGCTGCAGAACATCGCCAGCAACATCACGCGCAACAATCCCGAGTGTCACCTGATCGTCCTGCTCATCGACGAGCGTCCGGAAGAGGTGACCGAGATGCAGCGCACCGTGCGCGGCGAAGTGGTCGCCTCCACCTTCGACGAGCCGCCGACCCGCCACGTGCAGGTCGCCGAGATGGTCATCGAGAAGGCCAAGCGCCTGGTCGAACACAAGAAGGACGTGGTGATTCTGCTCGACTCCATCACCCGCCTGGCGCGCGCCTACAACACCGTGATCCCCAGCTCCGGCAAGGTACTCACCGGCGGTGTCGACGCCCATGCACTGGAAAAGCCCAAGCGTTTCTTCGGTGCCGCGCGCAACATCGAGGAGGGCGGCAGCCTCACCATCCTCGCCACTGCGCTGGTGGAAACCGGCTCGAAGATGGACGAAGTGATCTACGAGGAGTTCAAGGGTACGGGCAACCTGGAGCTGCAGCTCGACCGGCGCGTCGCCGAGAAGCGTGTGTTCCCGGCGATCAACATCAATCGCTCCGGTACCCGCCGCGAAGAACTCCTGACCGGTGAAGAGGAACTGCAGCGCATGTGGATCCTGCGCAAGATCCTGCATCCCATGGACGAGATCGCCGCCATCGAATTCCTGCTCGATCGTCTGAAGGATACCAAGACCAACGAGGAATTCTTCCAGTCGATGAAGCGGAAGTAATCCGCCGCGACAAGTCGCGAGCCTCGGACTGCAAGGGGGCAGGTTGGTGCCGTCACCCTCCGGCATGGGGCTTGCCGCCAGAGGCTCGCAGTTTCCATGAAATACTCCGATCTTCGCGACTTCCTGCGCGCCCTGGAGGCGCGTGGCGAGCTCAAGCGCATCCAGACGCCGGTCTCGCCCATACTGGAAATGACCGAAATCTGCGATCGTACCTTGCGTCGCAGCGGGCCCGCTCTGCTGTTCGAGAAGCCGATAGGTTTCGACATGCCGGTGCTCGGCAACCTGTTCGGCACACCGCAGCGCGTGGCGTTCGGCATGGGGGCCGAGGATGTCTCCGAACTGCGCGAGATCGGCCGGCTGCTGGCCCTCCTCAAGGAGCCGGAGCCGCCCAAGGGGCTCAAGGATGCCTGGGACAAGCTGCCGCTTTTCAAGAAAGTGCTCAGCATGGCGCCCAAGGTGCTGAAGGATGCGCCCTGCCAGGAAGTGATCCTCGAAGGCGAGGATGTCGATCTCGGCAGGCTGCCCGTGCAGCATTGCTGGCCAGGCGATGCCGCGCCGCTGATCACCTGGGGGCTGACCATCACCCGCGGACCGAACAAGGAGCGGCAGAACCTCGGCATCTACCGGCAGCAGGTGCTCGGCCGCAACAAGGTGATCATGCGCTGGCTCAGCCACCGTGGCGGCGCCTTGGATTACCGCGAATGGTGCCAGAAACACCCTGACCGGCCCTATCCGGTGGCGGTGGCGCTCGGGGCCGACCCGGCGACCATCCTCGGTGCGGTCACGCCGGTGCCGGACACCCTGTCCGAATACGCCTTCGCCGGCTTGCTGCGTGGCCAGCGTACCGAACTGGTCAAGGCGGTCGGCAGCGATCTGCAGGTGCCGGCCAGCGCCGAGATCGTGCTGGAGGGGCACATCCATCCGGGAGAGATGGCCGATGAGGGGCCCTATGGCGACCATACCGGCTACTACAACGAGGTCGACCGTTTCCCGGTGTTCACCATCGAGCGCATCACCCGCCGACGCGATGCCATCTACCACAGCACCTACACCGGACGTCCGCCGGACGAGCCCGCCGTGCTCGGCGTGGCGCTGAACGAAGTGTTCGTGCCGATCCTGCAGAAGCAGTTCCCCGAGATCGTCGATTTCTACCTGCCGCCGGAGGGCTGCTCCTACCGCATGGCGGTGGTGACCATCAGGAAGCAGTATCCGGGCCACGCCAAGCGGGTGATGCTGGGGGTCTGGTCATTCCTGCGCCAGTTCATGTATACCAAGTTCGTCATCGTCACCGACGACGACATCGACGCCCGTGACTGGAACGATGTGATCTGGGCCATCACCACACGCATGGACCCCAAGCGCGACACCGTGCTGATCGACAACACGCCCATCGATTATCTCGATTTCGCCTCGCCGGTCTCCGGCCTGGGTTCGAAGATGGGGCTGGATGCCACCCACAAGTGGCCGGGCGAGACCAGCCGCGAATGGGGGCGGGCCATCCGTCAGGATCCGGCTGTGAAGCAGCGTGTCGACGAGCTCTGGCCGCTGCTGGGCCTCGACTGAGAGGTGCCTGCCTTGGCCCGCATGGGCAGGGGCGCCTTCCCGATTCACCCTTGCCGTGACGGAACATCATGAAAGTGACCCTGCAACCCTGTGGCGCCGAGATCGATGTGAATGTCGGCGAGTCCATTCTCGATGCTGCGCTGCGTCTCGGTTATGAATGCCCGCAGGGCTGTCGCAACGGCAACTGTCATGTCTGCGCGGCGCGCCTGCTCGAAGGGCGGGTGCGCCAGGGGGACGAGGTGCTCGCCCAGGGCGAGGTGCTGACCTGCCAGGCCGAGCCGCTGGAGGATTGCGTGCTGCACTGGGACGCTGTGCTGGCGCCGGGCGAGCTGCCGGTACGCGAACTGAGCTGCCAACTGGTCGATTGCGAGGATCTCGGCGGCGACGTGTTCCGGGTGCGGCTACGGGCGCCGGCGGGCAAGCCGCCGCGCTACCACGCCGGGCAGTACCTGCAACTGCAGCGCGAGGACGGCAGCTTCTCCTCCTTTTCCCTGGCCTCGGCACCCGACATGGGACGAGAGCTGGAACTCCACGTTCTGGCGCGCGAGAACTCGGCTCGGGACCTGCTGGCTTTCATCCGCCGCCAGGGCTTCGCCCGCGTGCGCCTGCCATTCGGCGACGCCCATATGGCCGCGCTGCCGGATGGTCCCCTGGTGCTGATCGCCGCCGGCACCGGCATGGCGCAGATGCAGAGTCTGGTAGAGCATTGCCGGGCGAACGGCTTCACTTGGCCGATCCATCTCTACTGGGGCGCGCGGCGGCCCGAAGACTTCTATCGGTTGCCCTGTGAGGAAGAGTGGCGGCACCTGCCCAATCTGCACCTGCATCGGGTGGTCAGCGACCTGTGCGGCTGGGAGGGACGCTGCGGTCTGCTGCACGAGGCTGTGCGCCAGGACTTCGACGATCTGCGGGCGTTGCAGGTCTATGCCAGCGGTTCGCCGGGCATGGTCTACGCCACCCTGGATGCGCTGGTCGAGGCTGGCATGGATGCCCGGCAGATGCGTGCCGACGTCTTCGCCTATGCCCCCAGGCCCTGAGGCCGGCTGGCTCAGCGCAGCGCCAGTACGGCGGCCCATTCGCCAGCGCTTACCGGCATCACCGAGAGCCGGTTGCCCTTCTTCAGCAGCGGTAGCTGCGCCAGGTCCGGTGTGCTACGCAGGCGCATCAGCTCGATGACGTCGCCGAAGGCTTCGACGAACTCCACATCGACCGCGACCCACGGATTCCTTTCCGCGCCGGCCTTGGCATCGAAGTAGGGGCTTTGCGGTTCGAGGGCGCTGGGGTCGGGATAGGCGCCGCTGACGATGCGGCCTATCCCGACGATTCCCGGTCGTGGACAACTGGAGTGATAGAAGAAAAACAGCTCGCCGGGCTGCATGCTCCGCAGAAAATTACGTGCCTGGTAATTGCGTACTCCGTCCCAACATGCCCGCTGGCGGTGCTGTAGTGTAGCCACGGAGAAGGCATCGGGTTCGGATTTCATCAGCCAGTACGGCATGGGAATTGGCTCCGGATGCCGGTCATCGGAACGCCGAAAAAAGCATCGATCTTATCGATGACCGGGGTTTGATTGGCCGATCGAGTTGGCGGAGAATTCCGCCGCTTCATGGGGGGAGGGTGGCTGTCGCAGCCGCCCGTTCATCGCCGTTCATCATCGTGATGTGCCTTGAAGGGGGAGGCAATCGATGAAGCGCAAGCCAGATCTACTGTGGGTTCTCGTCATTCTCTTCGGATTGGGGGTGGTCACCACAGGCTACGCGCAAAGCCACTGGGAACAACAGCGGAGCATTCAAGCGCCGAGTCTGTCCCGCGGTTTTTGATCTATTCGCAGGCACCGCAGGGATTGCGGTGCAACTGCCCCTTCCTCGCCACTTTCCTGTTGTCGGCCGCATACCAGGCCCGATCCGTCACCGTGGCCGCCAATGGCACGTCCCAACTGGCCAGCGCCAGTCGATCGACCTTTTGACATTCGTGGGCCAGGCCCAGCAGCACGGGTTTGCGGCAGTATCTGTGGCGGGCTCGATAGGCCAGGCTGCGGTCGTAGAAGCCGCCGCCCATGCCCAGTCGTCCGCCTTCGGCATCGAAGCCGACGAGGGGCATCAGCAACAGATCCAGCGTCCAGACCTTGCGTTGCCGGGCCCGGTTCGGGTGGGGCTCGCGGATGCGGAAGCGGTTCGGGAGCAGTGGTTCGCCGGAGTGAACGCGCTGGAACACCATGCGCGTCGCCGGCCAGGCGTTGAGCACCGGCAGATAGGTCGCCTTGCCGCGGCGCTGGGCGGCCGCGAGCAGCAGTCCGGGGTCGATCTCGCCGTCGTTGGGCAGATACAGCGCCAGGTGGCGGCTGCGACGGAACAGCGGATGCTGCGCCAACTGGCGATAGAGCCGGCGAGCGGCCTGGCGCTGGCGATGAGGATCGAGCGCACGCCGTCGCTCGCGAAGCAGGCGGCGCAGCTGGGCGCGGGAAAGGCTGGCGGTTTCGATCATGCCGAATCAGCGGGTGCCGGGAGGGGGCCGACAGCCATGCCGGAAATTTCGTCGCGGCACGGCAAGCGATGTGAAATGGACTCCCCGACGTGCCGCTGCCGGCTTGACCCTTGAACCCGAAAGTTCAAGGTGGCGACTGCCGATGACCTTAAGGCTTTCCGTCAGGCGGACATGCACACGGGTCACACGTACAGCCTCCGAGGTTTTGCGTATCGGGAGAGGGACGTGGCCGACTGGCGTACACACCAGGGAGTGATCGCCAGTATATCCGAATCAGATGGGACTCAGGTCGTCAGCTCATCCGGATTGTTGGTCAGCGCGCGGTCGACACGCTCGAGCAGGGTACGCACCTGCTCGCGGGTCGAGCTGGCCTGCAGGTCCAGGCGCTCCTGCTTGTGCAGCAGGTCGTGGGTGATGTTGAGGGCGGCCATCACCGCGATGCGCTCGGCACCGATGACCTTTCCGCTCGAGCGGATTTCCCGCATTTTCCCATCCAGGTAACGGGCGGCGCTTTCCAGGTTGGCCCGTTCTTCCGGTGGGCAGGCGATGCAGTAATCCTTGTCGAGAATGTGGACGGTGATGGTGTGCGACTGGCTCATGAGTCCTGCTCCAGGGCTTTCAAACGTGAAATCATCGATTCGACCTTGTGCCTGGCGATTTCGTTCTTTTCGATGAGGTGGGCGCGCTCTTCCCGCCAGGCTTTTTCATTCGCCAGGAGAAACCGGTTGTGGGCCTTGATCTGCTCGAGACGCTGGATCAACAGTTCCAACTGACGGGCAAGGGCTTTCAGGTCGTCGTCTTCCATGGCGCCTCTTTTTCTCTGCGAATGAACGGGGTTCGAGACTCCGGCGGCGCTCCGATGGTCTTGGTGCGCCCGCCGGTGCTAGGATACGCGATCACATTCTAGTCATTTGCTTCCCGTGGCGCCTCATGAGCGTCGGCGCTTTTGCAGAGCGCCGCCAACTCGGGTGCACGAAGAAGGCGAGTCCGATATGTCCACCGACAAATCCCCCTACGCGGCGTTTTCCGCTCTGCTGGCCAGTAGCGGCAGGGACCGGTCCCCGGCGGAGCTGCACGGCCAGTTGCTCGGCCGCAGTTGTGCCGGAGCCGGTTTCGAGGTCGACGCCTGGCTGGCCGATGCCGCCGACCTGCTCGGCGGCCAGATCCCGGACAACGTGCGCCAGGCGCTGATCGGCCTGCAGGAAATGGTCAAGGGCGAACTGACCGGCGGCGAGGTCGCCGTGGTCCTGCTGCTGCCTTCCGACGAAGCGCCGCTGGCCGAGCGGGCCGCCGCTCTGGGGCAGTGGTGCCAGGGCTTTCTCGGCGGCTTCGGTCTGGCTGCCGGCGACCGGCCGCTGAGCGCGGAAGCCATGGAGGTGCTGCAGGACCTTGCCGCCATCTCCCAGGTGCAGAGCGCGCTGGAGGATTCCGAGGAGGGAGAGGGTGCCTACATGGAGGTCATGGAATACCTCCGGGTCGCGCCGCTCCTGTTGTTCACCGAGTGCGCCGGTCCGGTCGCGCCGGCGCCCAAGCCGTCCGTGCATTGAGGCGCAGACGCCTGTCCAGTCAACGAGGAGCGCACATGACCTGCATCCCGAAGTCGGAATACGCCCGCCGGCGCAAGGCGCTGATGGCGCAGATGGAGCCCAACAGCATCGCCATCCTGCCGGCGGCACCGGTGTATATACGCAATCGCGACGTCGAGCACGTATACCGGCAGGATAGCGATTTCCAGTACCTCTCCGGCTTCCCCGAGCCGGAGGCGGTGATCGCCCTGATTCCCGGTCGCGAGCATGGCGAATACGTGCTCTTTTGCCGCGAGCGCGATCCCGAGCGCGAACTCTGGGACGGCCTGCGCGCCGGCCAGGAGGGCGCGGTGCGCGACTTCGGCGCGGATGACGCCTTCCCCATCGCCGACATCGATGACATCCTGCCCGGCCTGATCGAGGGACGCAGCCGCGTCTACTACGCCATCGGCAGCAACGAGACCTTCGATCATCAGTTGATGGAGTGGATCAAGACCATCCGCTCCAAGGCCCGCCAGGGAGCGCAGCCGCCGAGCGAGTTCGTCGCCCTCGACCACCTGCTGCACGAGATGCGCCTGTACAAGAACGCCGCCGAGCTGGCGGTGATGCGCGAGGCCGCGGTCGTCTCCGCCCGCGCCCACGTGCGCGCCATGCAGGCCTGCCGCCCGGGGCTCCACGAATACCACCTGGAGGCCGAGCTGGAATACGAGTTCCGCAAGGGCGGGGCGCGGATGCCGGCCTATGGCTCGATCGTCGCCGGCGGCCGCAATGCCTGCATCCTGCACTACCGGGAAAACGACCGGCCGCTGCGCGACGGCGATCTGGTGCTGATCGACGCCGGCTGCGAGCTCGACTGCTATGCCAGCGACATCACCCGCACCTTTCCGGTCAATGGCCGCTTCTCGCCCGAGCAGAAGGCCATCTACGAACTGGTGCTGGCCGCCAATCTGGAGGCGTTCGGGCACATCGCCCCCGGCCGCCGCTGGAACGAGGCCCACGAGGCCACGGTGCGGGTGATCACCGCCGGACTGGTGGAGCTGGGGCTGCTGCGCGGCGAGGTCGACGAACTGATCGCCGCCGAGGCCTACAAGCCCTTCTACATGCACCGTGCCGGTCACTGGCTGGGCATGGACGTGCACGACGTCGGCGACTACAGGATCGACGGTCAGTGGCGCCTGCTCGAACCGGGCATGACGATGACCGTCGAGCCGGGCATCTATATCGCCGCCGACAACGACAAGGTCGAGCGGAAATGGCGCGGCATCGGCGTGCGCATCGAGGACGATGTGGCAGTCACCGAGTCCGGCTACGAGATCCTCACCGACGGCGTGCCCAAGAGCGTCGCCGAGATCGAGGCACTGATGGCCGCGACACGCGGCCGGGCGGCCTGAGCATGGCCCGGGTGGAACTGGCGATCGTCGGCGGCGGCCTGGTCGGGGCGAGCCTGGCCCTGGCCCTGCAGGAGGGCGCCAGGGCGCGTGGCTGGCGGATCGTGCTGATCGAGCCGCATGCCCCCGGCGAGCCTTATCAGCCGAGTTACGACGCGCGTTGCTCGGCGCTGTCCTTCGGTACACAGCGGATCTACGAGCGCCTCGGCCTGTGGCCGGCGATCGCCCGCCGCGCCGAGCCGATCCTGCAGATCCACGTCTCCGAGCGTGGGCGTTTCGGCGCCGCGCGCCTGCGCGCCTCGGAAGAGGGCGTGCCGGCCCTCGGCTACGTGGTGGAGAACGCCTGGCTCGGCGAGTGCCTGTGGCAGGCGCTGGATTCCTCGGTGGTCGCCTGGCGCTGCCCGGCCGAAGTGCAGCGCATGACCCCGCTCGACGATGGCTACCGGCTGCACCTGGACGACGACAGCCATCTCGACTGCGCCCTGGCGGTGCTCGCCGACGGCGGTCGCTCCGAACTGCGCGAGCGGCTCGGCATCCACGTGCGCTATCGGCCCTACGGGCAGGCGGCCCTGATCGCCAACGTCACGCCCAGCGAGCCGCACCGTGGCCAGGCCTTCGAGCGTTTCACCCAGGACGGCCCGCTGGCCCTGCTGCCGCTGGCGGAGAACCGTTGCGCGCTGGTCTGGACCCGCCAGACCGGCGATGCCGGGCGCCTGCTGGCGCTGGACGAGCGGCAGTTCCTCGGCGAGCTGCAGCAGCAGTTCGGCTACCGCCTCGGCGCCTTCCGCCACCTGGGGGCCCGTCATCTCTACGCCCTGGCGCTGGTCGAGGCCGAGGAGCAGGTGCGGCCGCATCTGGCCCTGCTCGGTAATGCCGCCCACAGCCTGCACCCCATCGCCGGTCAGGGCTACAACCTGTCCCTGCGCGACACCCTGTGCTTGGCCGAGGAACTGCTGGCGAGTCCGGCCGAGCCCGGCGACTTCGCCACCCTGCTGCGCTACCAGGCCCGCCAGCGTCTCGACCAGCAACTGACCGTGGGCTTCTCCGACCGGGTCACCCGGCTGTTCGCCACGGCCATGCCGCTGCTCGCCGACGGGCGCAGCCTCGGCCTGCTCGGTCTCGACCTGCTACCGCCGGCGAAGCACTGGTTCGCCCGCCAGGCCATGGGACTCGGCACCCGTGCGCAGGCCTGAGGCCGGCGCACGATCATCGAAAACGGCGGGCGTGGCCGGACGCCCCTTGCGAATTGAGGAAAGCATGCACGCGGATCTGATCATCGTCGGCGCCGGAATGGTCGGCAGCGCCCTGGCGCTGGCCCTGCAGGACAGCGGTCTGGATATCCTGCTGCTGGACCGCGGGCCGCTCGAGGTGGCTCCCTGGAATCCCGCGGCGCCCTTCGAGCCGCGGGTCAGCGCACTGTCCGCCGCCAGCCAGCGCATCCTCGAGCGCCTCGGCGCCTGGGACGGCATCCGCGCCCGGCGCGCCGCTCCCTACGGCGAGATGCAGGTGTGGGACGGCTCCGGCACCGGGCGGATCCACTTCTCGGCGGCCAGCGTGCATGCCGAGGTACTCGGTCACATCGTCGAGAACCGGGTGGTGCAGGATGCCCTGCTCGAGTGCCTGGCCGGCAGTGGGGTCGGCCTGCTGCCCGGCATCCGCCTGGACGGACTGCGCCGCTCCGGCGACGGTTGGCTGGTCCGCCTGGGCGACGGCCGCCAGTTGCGCTCGCCGCTCCTGGTCGCCGCCGACGGCGCCAACTCGACGATCCGTCGCCTGGCCGGCTGCGCCACCCGCGAATGGGATTACCTGCACCACGCCATCGTCACCAGCGTGCGTTGCGCCGAACCGCACCGCCGCACCGCCTGGCAGCGCTTCACCGACGACGGGCCGCTGGCCTTCCTGCCGCTGGAGCGGGACGCCGACCGGCACTGGTGCTCGATCGTCTGGTCGGTCACTCCGCAGCAGGCCGGGCGGCTGATGGCCCTAGACGATGCGGCCTTCGCCAGGGCCCTGGGCGCTGCCTTCGAGTGGCGTCTCGGCGAAGTGCTGGAGGTCGATCCGCGACACTGCATCCCGCTGCGCCAGCGGCATGCCCGGCGCTACGTCGAGCCCGGCCTGGCGCTGATCGGCGATGCCGCCCATGTCATCCATCCGCTGGCGGGGCAGGGGGTCAACCTCGGTTTCCTCGATGCCGCGACCCTGGCCGAAGCGCTGCTGCAGGCCCGTTCGCGTGGCGAGCGACTGGCCGATCTGCGCGTGCTGAGCCGTTTCGAGCGCCGGCGTATGCCCCACAACCTGGCGATGATGGCGGCGATGGAAGGCTTCGAGCGGCTGTTCCAGGCCGATCCGTTGCCGCTGCGCTGGCTGCGCAACAGCGGCCTGAAGTGGATGGACAATCTGCCCGAGGGCAAGGCGCTGTTCGTCCGCCAGGCCCTCGGCTTGAGCGGCGACCTTCCAGCGCTGGCGCGCGCCTGACCCCCGAACCCCCTCTGCCGGCGACATACCGCGCGACATTTGCCAAGTTGTGAAGCTAAATGCTAGTCACTATTATTCGCTGCACTTAATGCACACGAGGGGGGTTCCATGCAGGCAAGCAAGCACATTCTCGCCGTCCTGGTCCTGGGCGCGCTCTCCGGCGCCGCCCTGGCCGCCGACGACGAGATCGTGGTCTATTCGTCGCGCATCGACGAGTTGATCAAGCCGGTCTTCGATGCCTATACCGCCGAAACCGGAGTCAAGGTGAAATTCATCACCGACAAGGAAGCCCCGCTGATCGCCCGCCTCAAGGCCGAAGGCAAGAACACACCGGCCGACCTGTTGATCACCGTGGATGCCGGCAACCTCTGGCAGGCCGAGCAGGAAGGCGTCCTGCGGCCGATCGACTCGCCCGTCGTCAAGGCCAACATCCCGCCCCAGTACCGCTCCGCCACCGGCGCCTGGAGCGGCCTGTCGCTGCGCGCACGGACCATCTTCTATTCCACCGAACGGGTCAGGCCCGAAGAGCTTTCCACCTACGAAGCCCTGGCCGACGAGAACTGGGAAGGCCGCCTGTGCCTGCGCACCAGCAAGAAGGTCTACAACCAGTCGCTGACCGCCACCCTGATCGAGGCCCATGGCGCGGAGAAGGCCGAGCAGATCGTCAGGGGCTGGGTGAACAACCTGGCCACCGACGTGTTCGCCGACGACAACGCCCTGCTGCTGGCGATCGACGCCGGCCAGTGCGACGTGGGCATCGCCAACACCTATTACTACGGCCGCCTGCACAAGGAGAACCCGGGCCTGAAGGTGAAGCCCTTCTGGCCGAACCAGGGCGATCGCGGCGTGCACGTCAACCTCTCCGGCGCCGGCGTGACCAAGTACGCCCCGCACCCGCAGGCCGCGCAGAAGCTGGTGGAGTGGATGACCGCCGAGAAGGCCCAGCGCCTGCTGGCCGACCTCAACCAGGAATACCCGGCCAATCCGCAGGTGGCTCCGTCCAAGGAAGTCGCCGCCTGGGGCAGCTTCAAGGCCGACAGCGTGCCGGTCGAGATCGCCGGCAAGCGCCAGGCCGAGGCGATCCGCCTGATGGACCGTGCCGGCTGGAACTGAGGCGTACGCCAGGAGCGTGAGCCTCGGGCCGCAGGCGGAGCGTTCCGCCTGCGGCCCGATTCGTTTTCCGTATCGGGGAGCTGTCGTGTCCCATTCCGCCCAGCGTCGCTGGTATCCCATCGTCTTCTCCATCGCTGCCCTGGTGCTGCTGCCTCTCAGCGTGCTGGTACTTTCCTGGCACAGCGTCGATGGCGAAATCTGGCGGCATCTGTGGGATACCCAGATGCCGCGCCTGCTCGGCAACACCCTGACCCTGTTGCTGGGCGTCGGCACCGGCGTCACCCTGCTGGGGGTGAGTCTGGCCTGGCTGACCAGTCTCTGCGAATTCCCCGGCCGGCGCTGGCTGGACTGGGCGCTGATGCTGCCCTTCGCGATTCCCGCCTATGTGCTGGCCTTTGTCTTCGTCGGCCTGCTGGATTTCTCCGGTCCGTTGCAGAGCCTTCTGCGCGAGTGGTTCGGCAGCGGTCTGCGGCTGCCGCGGGTGCGTTCCACCGGCGGGGTGATCCTGGTCCTGGTGCTGGTCTTCTATCCCTACGTCTACCTGCTCGCGCGCAGCGCCTTCCTGGCCCAGGGCAAGGGCCTGATGGAAGCCGCGCGGGCCCTGGGCCTGTCGCCCTGGCAGGCCTTCTGGCGCGTGGCCCTGCCGATGGCGCGGCCGGCCATCGGTGCCGGCCTGGCCCTGGCGATGATGGAAACCCTGGCCGACTTCGGCGCCGTCTCGGTGTTCAACTACGACACCTTCACCACCGCCATCTACAAGACCTGGTACGGCTTCTACAGCCTGTCCAGCGCCACCCAGCTCGCCAGCCTGCTGCTCCTGGCGGTGATGCTGGTGGTCTACGGCGAGCGCCGCGCCCGCGGCATGCCGCGGCCGAGCAGCGAGCGACCGCGCGGGCGGGCGCTGTACCGGCTGCACGGCTTCAAGGCCACGGCGGCCAGCGCCTGGTGCATTCTGGTGTTCCTTTGCGCCTTCGTCATACCGGTCCTGCAACTGCTGGCCTGGTTCTGGCAACGTGGCCGCTTCGACCTCGACGAGCGCTACGCCGCGCTGATCCTGCATACCCTCTGGCTGGGCGGTTGCGCCGCGCTGCTCACCGTCGCCTGCGCCATGCTGCTGGCCTTCGCCCGGCGCCTGGTGCCGGGGCGGACCATGGGCACGGCGGTCGGCCTGGCCAATCTGGGCTACGCCCTGCCGGGCTCGGTGCTGGCGGTGTCCATCATGCTCGCCTTCAGCTATCTCGACCGCGAACTGGTGATCCCCTTGTCCTCCTGGCTCGGCGGCGCCGGCAAGCCGCTGCTGCTGGGCAGCCTGACGGCCCTGTTGCTGGCCTATCTGGTGCGCTTCCTGGCGGTGGCCTTCGGCCCTCTGGAAAGCAGCCTGGCGCGGGTCCGCCCGTCGCTGCCGGAGGCCGCGCGCAGTCTGGGCGTCGGCGGTTCGCAGCTGTTCCGGCGGATCTACCTGCCCCTGCTGCTGCCCGGCACCCTGAGCGCCGTGCTGCTGGTGTTCGTCGACGTGCTCAAGGAAATGCCGGCGACCCTGCTGATGCGCCCGTTCGGCTGGGACACCCTGGCGGTGCGCATCTTCGAGATGACCAGCGAAGGCGAATGGGCCCGCGCCGCGCTGCCGGCGCTGACCCTGGTGCTGGTCGGACTGCTGCCGGTGATCGGCCTGATCCGCCGCTCGGCACGCCAGCCGGGCTGAGGCCGCCGGTCGGTCCGGCGCCGTGACCGGGCCCGGCCTTGCGGCTACAATGCGCGCCATCCGTGGCCTGCTTTGAGGGCCGGCGCACCGCGATGCGTCGGGTACGGAAGGAGAACCCCATGGGACTGCGCACGCCGCTCTACGACCAGCATCTCGCACTGGGCGCCAGGATCGTCGATTTCGGCGGCTGGGACATGCCCCTGCACTATGGTTCGCAGGTCGAGGAACATCACCAGGTGCGACGCGACTGCGGCGTCTTCGACGTCTCCCACATGACGGTGGTGGATGTCCTGGGCGCGGATGCCGGGATCTGGCTGCGGCGCCTGCTGGCCAACGACGTGGCGCACCTGAAAAGCCCCGGCAAGGCCCTCTACAGCGTCATGCTCAACGAGCGCGGCGGGGTGATCGACGACCTCATCGTCTATCTCGCCGATTTCGGTTACCGCCTGGTGCTCAACGCGGCTACCCGCGAGCGCGACCTGGACTGGATACGCGGGCAGGCCGCCGGCTTCGTCGTCGAACTGCGCGAGCGTCGGGATCTGGCCATGCTCGCCATCCAGGGGCCGAAGGCGCGGGCGCGCACCGGCGAGTTGCTCGCCGCTTCGCGCGCCGCGCTGATCCACGAACTGCGCCCGTTCGAGGGCCTGACCGAAGGCGACTGGTTCATCGCCCGCACCGGCTATACCGGCGAGGACGGCCTGGAAATCCTGCTGCCGGCGGCGCAGGCGCCGGACTTCTTCAACGACCTGGTCGGCGCCGGCATCGCTCCCGGCGGCCTCGGCGCCCGCGACACCCTGCGCCTGGAGGCGGGCCTGAACCTCCACGGCCGGGAGATGGACGAGAGCGTCTCGCCGCTGGCGGCGAACCTCGGCTGGACCATCGCCTGGGACCCCGCCGGGCGCGACTTCATCGGCCGCGCGGCGCTGGAAGCGCAGCGCCGCGCCGGCGGTCAGCCTAAACTGGTGGGGTTGCTGCTGGAGGAGCGCGGCGTGCTGCGCGCCCGCCAGGTGGTGCGGGTGGACGGTCTCGGCGAAGGCGAGATCACCAGCGGCAGCTTCTCGCCGACGCTGGGCAAGTCCATCGCCCTGGCCCGGGTACCGGCCGCCACCGGCGAGCGCGCCGAGGTGGAGATCCGCGGCCGCTGGCTGCCCGTCCGCGTCGTCCGGCCGAACTTCGTCCGCCACGGCAAGGCCTTGATCTAGATTTTTCCGGGCGAGCCCTTTCGCCCCCAACCCGAGGACACGACATGAGCAATATCCCCGCCGATCTGCGTTACACGGCCAGCCACGAATGGGCCCGACTGGAAGCGGACGGCACCGTCACCGTGGGCATTTCCGACCACGCCCAGGAAGCCCTGGGCGACGTGGTGTTCGTCGAACTGCCGGAAGTCGGCAAGGCGCTGGCCGCCGAACAGGAGGCCGGGGTGGTGGAATCGGTGAAGGCCGCCTCCGATATCTACGCGCCGGTCGCCGGCGAGGTGATCGCGATCAACGAAGCGCTGACCGACAGCCCCGAGCTGGTCAACAGCGATCCCTATGGCAGCTGGTTCTTCAAGCTCAAGCCGAACGACGCCGGCGACCTGGGCAAGTTGCTCGACGCGGCCGGCTACGAAGCCGCCTGCGCCGCCGGAGCCTGATCGCCGCGCGTCTGCGTTGTCCGTGGGCGCCGCCAGCCGATCCATTTCTCCTGAAGCCTCGCCCGTCGGGGCTTCGTCTTTTCAGCCGAGAGCCGCCATGTCCCAGACTCCCAGTCTCGTCCAACTCCAGCAGCCCGACGCCTTCCTGCGGCGCCACCTCGGTCCCGACGCGGCCGAGCAGCGCGCTATGCTCGCCAGCCTCGGCCTGGCCAGCCGCGACCAGTTGATCGAGCAGACGGTGCCGCCGGCGATCCGCCTGAACCGCGCCCTGGAGCTGCCGGCGGCGCTGGACGAGCGGGCGGCCCTGGCCAGGCTCAGGGGCTATGCCGAACGCAACGAGCCGTGGACCAGCCTGATCGGCATGGGCTACCACGGCACCGTCACCCCGCCGGTGATCCTGCGCAACGTGCTGGAGAACCCCGGCTGGTATACCGCCTACACCCCCTACCAGCCGGAGATCGCCCAGGGCCGGCTGGAGGCGCTGCTGAACTTCCAGCAACTGACCATCGACCTCACCGGCCTCGATCTGGCCAGCGCCTCGCTGCTCGACGAGGCCACCGCCGCCGCCGAGGCCATGGCCATGGCCCGTCGCGTGGCCAGGAGCAGGAGCAACCGCTTCTTCGTCGACGAGAACTGCCATCCGCAGACCCTCTCGGTGGTGCGTACCCGCGCCGCCGGTTTCGGCTTCGAGGTGGTGGTGGATGCCGTGGAGAACCTCAGCGAGCACGCGGTGTTCGGCGCGCTGCTGCAGTATCCGGACAGCCACGGCGAGATCCGCGATCTCGAGCCGCTGATCGAGCAACTGCACGCGCAGCAGGCGCTCGCCTGCGTCGCCGCCGACCTGCTCGCCCTGCTGGTGCTGACCCCGCCCGGCGAACTGGGCGCCGACGTGGTGCTCGGTTCGGCGCAGCGCTTCGGCGTGCCGATGGGCTACGGCGGCCCGCACGCGGCCTACTTCGCCACCCGCGACGAATTCAAGCGCGCCATGCCCGGACGGATCATCGGCGTGTCCAGGGACGCCCGCGGCAACACCGCCCTGCGCATGGCCCTGCAGACCCGCGAGCAGCACATCCGCCGCGAGAAGGCCAATTCGAACATCTGCACCTCCCAGGTGCTGCTGGCCAACATGGCCGGCTTCTACGCCGTCTACCACGGTCCCGAGGGGCTCGAGCGCATCGCCCGGCGCGTCCACCGGCTGACCGCGATCCTCGCCGAGGGTCTGGCGCAGCGCGGGATCGAACGCCTCAACCGACACTTCTTCGACACCCTGACCCTGGAGGTCGGCGGCGCCCAGACGGCGATCATCGAGAGCGCGAAGGAGGCGCGGATCAATCTGCGCATTCTCGGCCGCGGCCGGCTCGGCGTCAGCCTGGACGAGACCTGCACGGCCGAGACCGTGGAGCGCCTGCTGGCGATCTTCCTCGGCGCCGACCACGGCCTCGACCTCGCCACGCTGGACGACGCCGCCGCCTCGGGCATTCCCGCCGCCCTGCAGCGTACCTCGGCCTACCTGCGGCACCCGGTGTTCAACAGCCATCACAGCGAAACCGAGATGCTGCGCTACCTGAAGCAACTGGAGCGCAAGGACCTGGCGCTCGACCAGGCGATGATCCCGCTCGGCTCCTGCACCATGAAGCTCAACGCCACCAGCGAGATGCTGCCCGTCACCTGGCCGGAGTTCGCCGACCTGCATCCCTTCGCCCCGCGCGAGCAGGCCGAGGGCTACCGGCTGATGATCGAGGAGCTGGAAACCTGGCTGTGCGCCATCACCGGCTTCGATGCCATCTGCATGCAGCCCAACTCCGGCGCCCAGGGCGAATACGCGGGCCTTCTGGCGATCCGCGACTACCACCGGAGCCGCGGCGAGGCGCAGCGCAACGTCTGCCTGATCCCGTCCTCGGCGCATGGCACCAATCCGGCCTCGGCGCAGATGGCCGGCATGCAGGTGCGCATCGTCGACTGCGACAGGTCCGGCAACATCGACCTCGCCGACCTCAGGCGCAAGGCCGAGGCGGCGGGCGATACGCTGGCCTGCCTGATGCTCACCTACCCCTCGACCCACGGCGTCTACGAGGAGGGCGTGCGGGAGATCTGCGAGGTGATCCACGGCCACGGCGGCCAGGTCTACATGGACGGCGCCAACCTCAACGCCCAGGTCGGCCTGGCGCGGCCGGCGGACATCGGCGCCGACGTCTCGCACCTGAACCTGCACAAGACCTTCTGCATCCCGCACGGTGGTGGCGGCCCCGGCATGGGGCCGATCGGCGTCAAGGCGCATCTGGTGCCCTTTGTCGCCAACCACCCGGTGGTGCCGCTGGACGGCCCGAACCCGGACAATGGCGCGGTCAGCGCGGCGCCCTGGGGCAGCGCCGGCATCCTGCCGATCAGTTGGATGTACATCGCCATGATGGGGCCGCAACTGAAGGACGCCACCGAGGTCGCCATTCTCAACGCCAACTACCTGGCGCACTGCCTGGGCGGTGCCTTCCCGGTGCTCTACAGCGGCCGCAACGGGCGGGTCGCCCACGAGTGCATTCTCGACTTGCGTCCGCTCAAGGCGGAAACCGGGATCACCGAGGAGGATGTCGCCAAGCGCCTGATGGACTACGGCTTCCACGCGCCGACCATGTCCTTCCCTGTGCCCGGCACGCTGATGATCGAACCCACCGAGAGCGAGTCCCTGCACGAGCTGGAGCGCTTCGTCGAGGCCATGTTGAGCATCCGCGCGGAGATCGCCAAGGTCCAGGCCGGCGACTGGCCGGCCGAGGACAACCCGCTCAAGCACGCCCCGCACACCCTGGCCGATCTGCTCGGCGACTGGCAGCGTCCCTACAGCCGTGAGGAGGCGGTGGCGCCGACCGCCCATAGCCGCGCCCACAAGTACTGGCCGGCGGTGAACCGGGTGGACAACGTCTACGGCGACCGCAACCTGTTCTGTGCCTGCGTGCCGCCTGACGACTACCGCGAGTGAGGTCGATGGGGCCGGCGGCGTTCGGCCGCCGGCCTCAATCGAAACCGTGGAAGGTGGCGAATTCCGCCACCGGCACCCGCTCGGTGACCAGGCCGTTTTCCGGCGCTTCGGGGGCCTCGCGGCCGAGGGCCACGGCACAGAGCAGGATCTCTTCTTCGCCGAGCAATCCCTGCTCGCGCACCACCTGGTGATAGTCGGCGAAGACCCCCTGGGGACAACTGTGCAGTCCTTCGCCGCGGGCCGCCAGCATCAGGTTCTGGATGAACATGCCCATGTCGAGAAAGCTGCCGGTGTTCATCCGCCGGTCCATGGAGATCAGCAGGCCGACCGGCGCGTCGAAGAACTGGAAGTTGCGCAGCGCCTGCCGTTCCCGTGCCGCCCGGTCGCCGCGGGCGATGCCGAGTGTGTCGTAGAGGCTGAAGCCCATGGTCCGCCGGCGCTCGAGATAGGGCTCGAACCAGGGATCGGGATAGTAGCCGTACTCGGCATGGTGCCGCTGCGGCTCCCGTTCGGCCGCCGCGCTCACCGCCCGGCACAATGCGTCGCGGACCGCGCCGCTTACCGCGCGGACTTTCCATGGCTGGGTATTGGCGCCGCTCGGCGCTTGCGCCGCCAGTTCCAGGATGCGCTCGATCTGGGCGCGCGGAACGGGATCGGGACGGAAGCGGCGTATCGACTTGCGCGAACGGATGGCATCTTCGACCTGCATGGGCGGGCTCCTCGAATCGGGCGAGAAGGCGCAGGTATACCCCAGGTGACGGGGGTTTTCATCCTCGGGTGTCTTGCGTCGTCCGCTCGCCGGTCGCCGGTTCGTCGCGAAATCCCCGGGGAAAAACGTTAGATTGCACTGCGAAGCGATTCGTGAATCCGACCCACACGGCATCAGGCAGCGATAGATAATGGCGAAGAAATTTCCCTTGAACCCCAAGCATCCCGAGCGAATCTGCTGGGGCTGCGACCGCTATTGTCCGGCGACGTCCCTGGCATGCGGGAACGGCGCCGACCGGACGATGCACCCGGCCGAACTGCTCGGCGAGGACTGGCATCTGTTCGAGGACGGCGGTTTCGATCCGGCCGTGGAAACGAAGGAAGCGACGGAGCCTGCGTGCTGACCGGCCGGGAGGATCGGCGCCCCGCCGGGGCGCGGAAGGAGTCGGCCGGGCTTCTTCCTGCGGCCTCCGTGGGACGGGACGCCACAGCCCTCGGGCGAGGCCGTGCCCGTCCCGCGGGAGGGCACGGTTCGGCTTCCGCCGGCCTTCAGTCGTCCTGGTGATCCTTGAGCACCTGGCCGTTGCTGGCGTCCAGATGCACGTCCCATTTCAGGCCCTGGGCGTCGCGCAGTTCGACCTGGTAGATGTAGCGGCCGTATTCCTCTTCCAGTTCGGTTTCGTGGATGGTCGAGCCGGGGTGCTTGGCCTGCGCGGCGGCGTTGAGCGTCTCGAACGGCTGGATGGTCCCGGCCTTGAGCAGCTTCGTGGCTTCGTCCGGGCCGAGGTCGCGGGCCTGGGCGAGGCCGACACCGGCGGCGAGCAGGGCACTGGCGAAGAGGACGGTGAGGGTTTTCATCTTGGCTCTCCTGGGAGTCATCGGCTGTCGATGCTTCCAACTCTAGGCCAGCCCGCTTAAACCAAGCTGAATCGGGCGCTGCGTTCGTTCGGCGGAGAACTGTTGCGGGTGCCGGGCCGATGGCTGACCATAGAGCCGTCGTCGATCCCCTATCCCATCCCGGAGGCCGTGTCCGAGTGGGTTGTCACAGCAATGCCGCCGCACTATCCGTGGACCGTCGCGCGTGCGATTGAGCCTGTCGTCCTGTCCACGAACCGTCCTTCCCGTTTCCGTCACCTGTCCGGCTCGCCTGCCGGCTGGCTGGCGTCCGTATTCCGAGTCGAGAGGTTTCACCCGATGAAAGCGTCCCCTTCCGTTGCCCTGGTCGCCCTGCTGAGCCTGGCGAGCGTTCCGGTCTTCGCCTTCGACCTGAATTCCGCCGCCCAGGCGTACTCCGCTCTCAAGGGCGGGCAGGCCGGCGACGACAAGACCTCGCAGGTGCTCGGGCTGGTCCAGTCCCTGAGCGCGCTGCCGATCACGCCGCTGCAGATGCTGGGCGGTACCGGCGCCCTGCTGGGACTGGCGCAGAGCCAGCTCACCGGGAGCGACTATGCGCAATTGAGCGAGTCGGTTCCGGGTATCGAAAAACTCACCGGCGACAATGCGCTGGACCAGCTCGGCGCCCTCGGCGGCCTCGGCGGCCTCGGCGGTCTCGGCGGCGGTCTCGGCGGCCTGCTCGGCAAGTCCGTCGGGCCCTCCGCCGAACAGTCCGCGCAACTGGAGGAAACCGGCGAACTGCTCGACAACGTGCAGAGCATGCAGGACGTCAACCAGGCCTTCTCGGCCATGGGCATGGATGCCGGCCTGGCCGGCCAGTTCGCGCCCATCCTGCTGCAGTTTCTCGGCAACCAGGGGGTGGCCGCTCCGTTGGTACAGAGTCTGGCCGGCATCTGGGGCGTGAGCGGCGCCGGCGTCATGCCCGGTACGGCAACCGGGGTCGGCACCGGCTCCGTTCCCGCCATGGCGCCGGCTACCGGCGTCGGTGGCGCCGGCTCCTGATCCGCGCGGAACGAGGCCCCTGGCCGGGAGGGCGCCTCGTTCCCGCCCCTGGCGGTATCAATCAGGCGACGGCACTGCCGATCACCTCGCGAATGCGCCGGGCAATGTGGGCGGCATGGGTTTCCAGGGCGAAGTGGCCGGTATCCAGCAACTCCACCACGGCGTCGGGGTTGTCGCGCTTGAACGCTTCGGCACCCGGCGGAATGAAGAAAGGATCGTGCCGGCCCCAGATCACCAGGGTCGGAACCCGACTGGTACGGAAGAACCTTTGGAAGTCCGGGTAACGCTCGAGGTTGTTGGCGTAGTCGAGGAACAGGTCCAACTGGATGTCCTTGTTGCCGGGACGCTCCAGCAGCAAGGCGTCGAGGGTATAGGCCTCGGGGGCGACGAGCGCCGGGTCGTCGACGCCATGCAGGTACTGCCAGCGGGTGCCTTCCAGATGGAGGATGGCGTCGCGGATGGCCTGGCGGTTTTCCGGGCTGGGCTCGCTCCAGTAGGCCCGGATCGGCGCCCAGGCATCGCCCAGGCCTTCCAGATAGGTGTTGCCATTCTGCGAGACGAGGCCGGTGACGCGTTCCGGATGGGCCACGGCCAGGCGCAGTCCGGTCGGTGCGCCGTAATCGAACACGTACAGGGCGTATCGCTTGAGGCCGAGCGCGTCGACGAAGGCGCCGAGGGTCCGGGCGAGGGCGTCGAAGCCGTAGCGGTAGTGGCGCTCGGCCGGCACCTCAGTGAAACCGAAGCCGGGCAGGTCGGGGGCGATGATGCGGAAACGGTCGGCCAGCAGCGGGATCAGCGTGCGGAACTGATGGGACGAGCTCGGGAAACCGTGCAGCAGGAGCAGTACCGGAGCGGCGGGATCGCCGGCTTCGCGATAGAACACGCGGACGCCGTCGGCATCGGCGAAACGGTGATGGATGACGGTTGCGGCGCTGGAAGGGACAGTGGTCATCTGGCGAGTCCTCTGTAACTTTTGATTTTCATTTAAGCGGTTACTGGAGAGTCATTCTGTCCTGTATTTGTAACCTGTCAAATTATTTTTAATGGTTTCATTGCCGTTCGTCGGCTTTTTCCTCCACCTGAACGGGTGGCGGGGATTGTCGGCGCCGGTTCGCTCCTATCGGTAACTTGAAAAAATGTGTATTAAGGTTACGATGGGCCGTCGCGATGGAGAATCGAAATGACCGCGAAACCTGGCGATACTCCGGCCGAGCCCTATGTCCTGGCCGATCATCCGGTGCTCGACATGCTGAATACCGTGGCTCGCGTCGACGGTGTTCCCCATGACTTCTGGCAATCCGACGCGGACGTGCTGCGCTGGCTGGAACGCCTGGGAATGGCCGCCGCGGGCGAGGCGCCGAGCCTGCCGGCAGGGGCCTTGCTGGCAACGGCGCGGGCGTTGCGCGAAGTCGTCCGCGATCTGGTCGAGCGGCGCAAGAACGGCGAGCCCGGCGATCCGACCGAGCTGAACCGCTTCCTGGCGCAGGCCGCCAGCTACCGCCAGGTACGCTGGGATGGCGATGCAGGTCCGCGGCTGGAGACCGTCGGCGAACGCAAGTCCGCCGCCCAGTTCCTGGCGCCCCTGGCCGAGCGGGCGGCTGAGCTGCTGTGCGAGGGCGACTTCTCGCTGATACGGGTCTGCGAGCACCCGCAGTGCATCCTCTGGTTCTACGACCGCACCAAGGCCCATCGCCGGCGCTGGTGCAGCATGGCGCTCTGCGGAAACCGCGCCAAGGTGGCCGAGTTCCGCAAGCGCAAGCAGAAGTGAGCAGCGTTTGCCCGCCACGGGAGCGAAGGACGGCATGCCCGTCGGGAACTGCCAGTTGCCCGAACTCGTGCCGCCATCCATCGGCGGCACCACGCCCGTGGTGAAGTCGGTGTCGCTCGGATGGAGCACGGCATCGGCGCTTTCCTCGACCCGGCCGATCCGTCCGGCCGGTTGCAGGCCTTCGAGAAAACGCCGGGCGTCCGGATCGTGCATCGGCGTGTCGACGATGCCGCGCTGGTGGTCGTCGCGCCAGGCTATCTGGCTCGCGCCGGAATTCCGCAGGCGCTGGACGATCTCGCGCGTCATGAGTGCATCTGCCCGGTAGCGGTCGCGTTGGCGCCATGCCGTCTGGATGGCCGGCAGGCGTCGTTCAGAAGCCCATGGACGTCTGCAGGTATACCGTGCGTGGCTGGCCGAGGTTCTTGCCCTTGTTGTTGTCGTCGTAGGAGCGGGTGAAATACTCGGTGTCGAACAGGTTCTTCACCCCCAGCGCCACCTTGAGGTCGGCGGCCCCGGGGCCGAAGTCGTAGGCCGCGCGGGCGTTCCAGATGACGTGGCCGGGAATCCGCCCGGTGCTGCCGTCGAGGCTTTCCTCGACGGTGTTGGCGTTGTCGGCGTATTGGCTGGACTGGAAGGTGCCGTCCAGGTCGAGGCGCAGCCCGTTGCGCGAATAGCCCAGGCCGAAGGTGCCCTTGTGCTTGGACGAGAAGGGCACGCGGTTGCCCTGATTGGGCCCGGACTCGCGGATGGTCGCGTCGACGTAGGCATAGGTGGCGTAGACATCGAGGCCGGCGAGCGCCGGGTGCAGGTCCGACAGTGCGTAGGCCAGGCTGCCCTCGAAGCCGCGATGGCGGGTTTCGCCGCGGGCGATGATGCTGTCGTTGGTCTGGTTGCTGTCGTACTGGTTGTCGAAGTCGATCAGGAAGGCGCCCAGTTCGGCCTTCAGCACTCCGTCGTCGTAGCGGGCGCCGATCTCCCAGGTGCGGGCCTTTTCCGGCTCGATCTCGTTGGTCTGGGCGCGGTTGGGCATCTGGCTGTACTGGATCGAGCCGAAGGATTCCTCGGTGTTGAAATACAGATTGAGGCTGTCGGTCAGGCGGTACAGCACGTTGAGCGCCGGCAGCGAGGTGTTGTAGTCCGCGTCGTATTCCACTCCGCTGAGCTTGTTGGTCTGTTCCGAACGGATGCGCTCCAGACGCAGGCCGGGGGTGATGGTCCAGCGGCCGATGTCGATGCGGTCGTCGATGTAGAAGGCGTTGGCGTGGGTGTAGCCGCGGGTGTCGCGGTCGTTGCGGCTGCCGGTGTCGGGCAGGCCGTTGCCCTGCGCCTCCCGGTAGCGCAGCTCGTGGGAGGCCTCGCTGATGAAGCGGTGGCCGATGCCGACCTCGTGCCAGCTCTCGCCCAGGGCGAAGCCCTGGGTGAAGCGGGTTTCGATGCCGCGTACCCAGTAGTAGCGCGGCGACAGGGAAACGAAGCTGCCCTGGTCCAGGTAGCCGCTGCGCAGGGTCCGGGTGAAGAAGCCGTTCACCGAGAACTTGCGGGCCTCTCCCGTGTAGTCGTAGCCCAGCCCCACCAGGGTGCGCCTGCCCCAGAATTCGTCGAGCGGACGGCTGGAGCGGTAGGGATTGTCGTCGAAGTCGGCCTTGCTCAGGCCGCCGGGCATCTCGGCCTCGCCGTCGTAGTACTGGACGATGCCATGCAGGCTGTGGGCGCCGTTCGGCTGGTAACGGGCCTTGAGGATCATGTCGTCGATGCGGGTGTCGCTGTGCTCCCGGTAGTCGCTGCCGCGCACCCCGGAGTAGAGCAGCACGCCGCCCAGGCCGTTGTCGCCGGTGCCGCCGAGCAGCAGGTTGCCGGTCCGTTTCCAGGCGTCCTGGCTGGAGGAGGGGCTGACCTCGCTCTGGATGCCGCCCTCGAGGCTGAAGTCCTCGGGAATCGCGCGGGTCACGAAGTTGACGATGCCACCCACGTTCTGCGGTCCGTAGCGGACCGCGCCGCCGCCGCGCACCACGTCCACCGCATCCATGTTGCCCATGGACACGGCCGCCAGCGACAACTGCGGCTGGCCGTAGGGCGCGAAGGGCACCGGGATGCCGTCCATCAGCACCGTGGAGCGGCTGGCCAGGCGCGGATTGAGGCCGCGGATGCCGAAGTTCAGCGCCATGTCGTGGCTGCCGGTGCCGTTGTTCTCCGGCGCGTAGACTCCCGGAATGCGGTTCAGCACTTCCCGCGCGCTGCTGGCGCCGAAGCGCTCGAACTGTTCGCGGCGGATCACGTCGCGCGCACCGGGGTGGTTGAAAACGTCCTCTTCGTCGCCCGCGCCGAGCCAGTCGCCGACCACCGTCTCGGCGCCCAGTTCGAGCGGGGCCCTGGCGGCGGAGGCGGCTTCCGCCGGCCGCAGGCTGAAGCCGGCGCCCTGGGCGACCGCCTGCAGGCCGCTGGTGGCGAGCAGGCGGTCGAGCGCCTCGCGTGGCCCGTATTCGCCCTGCAGGCCCGGACTCCGGCGGCCTTCGGTCTGTTCCGGGGTGAAGGCGATCAGCAGTCCGGCCTGCCGGCCGAACCGGTTCAGCGCCTCGTCCAGCGGGCCGGCCGGAATGGCGAAGGACTGGCGGGCCGCGATGGCCGGTGCCTCGCTCGCGGGCTGGGCTGGAGCGGGCAGGGCGGTGCAGGCGATGGCGCCGAGCAGGACGGGGCGGAGGAGCGGCGAGCGAAAGCGTGAAGGCATGTGACATTCCCGAATAGGTGGTCTCTGCCTTCCTTGTCACGCGAGACGGCGAAACGGCTCAGCCCGGCGGAAGAATTTTTCCGGCCTCAAGCGTGGCGGGGTTGGACGCTGATCCACCAGCGGGTGCGTTGGCTGATCCGCACCGGCAGGGCGACTTCGAGCATGGCGAGGATCGCCAGGCTGTCGCGCAGGGGATAGGTGCCGGACAGGTGCAGGTTGGCGACGCGCGGATCGCAGCCGAGCCAGCCCCGGTGGTAGCGGCCGAGTTCGTCGAGGAAGTCCGCCAGGCGCATGTCGCGGGCCACCAGCATGCCGTCGCGCCAGGCGGCGACGGCGGCGTCCAGGGGCTGCGGTGCGCCGAGCCGCTGACTGTCGAAGCGGATCTGCTGGCCGGCGGCGAGGCTCGCCTGCAGGTCCGGGTGTCCGGCGCAGCGTACCCGTACCGTGCCGTCGAGCACGCCGAGCCGGCAGTGGTCGGCGTACTGGCGCAGGTTGAAGCGGGCCTGCTCGACCAGCAGCGAGCCCTGTGCGGTGGCGATATGGAAGGACGCCGTGCCGGGCGCGACCTCGAGCTGGATCTCGCCGCGCAGCAGTTCGAGCCAGCGCGAGTCGCTCGCCAGGCGCAGGTTGACCGCGCTGTCGGTGTTCAGGCTCAGCCGGCTGCCGTCGGCCAGGCCGATGTCACGGCGCTCGCCCACGGCCGTGCGGTAGTCGGCCAGCCAGGGCCTGGCCCGGCCGCCGGCCAGCCACAGGCCGGGCACGGCGACGGCGGCCAGGCCGAGCATGCCCAGCACCTGGCGGCGGCCGTGTAGCGGTGCGCCCTCCACGGCGGCCCGCGCCGCCGCCGGCGGCAGGCCGCGCAGGCGCCGGTTGACGCTCTCGATGCGCTGCCAGGCGCGTTCGTGTTCGGGGTCGGCCGCGCGCCAGCGCTGCCAGTCCCGGCGCAACAGCTCGTCGGCGTCGTCCTGCAGCTCGACCAGCCAGCGCACCGCCTCCTGCGCGACCCGTTCGGAGACCGGCCCCTTCATTCGTACGACTCGGCGAAGTAGCAGCGCTGCGCCGCCTTGGCGATGTAGCGCTTGACCGTGGCCAGGGAGATGCCGAGGCGCGCGGCGATCTCGGCATAGGACAGGCCGTCGAGCTGGGCGTAGAGGAACGCCTGGCGGACCGGCAGCGGCAGGTCCTCGAGCAGCCGCGCCAGCTCCAACAGGGTCTCCATGGCGATGGCGCGGACTTCCTCGCTCGGCTGCTCCGCCGCGGGAAGCGCGGCCAGGGCTTCGAGATAGGCGCGCTCGATATCCTGGCGGCGGTAGTGGTTGAACAGCAGCCGCTTGGCGATGGTGGTCAGGAAAGCCCGCGGCTGTTCGAGGCGCAGCAGATCGCGGGAGCCCATGACCTGCACGAAGGCGTCCTGGGTCAGGTCGTCGGCGCTGTGCGGGCAGCTCAGGCGGCGCCTGAGCCAGCCGTTGAGCCAGAGGCGATGGTCCAGGTAGAGGCTGTGCAGCACGCTGCGACGATCGGGATGGCCTGTGTCCACGGCGAGGCTCGGTTTCCGACATTAATGATAATAATTCTTATTATGCGGAAAGCGCAGCGGTACGTCACCCCCTTGCCAGATGGAATACCTCAGGGCGGCTCGCCCGGGCCGACGGCCGGCACGCACAGCCGGCTGCGGCCGCCGTCGCGGCGGCGGATGTCGTGGATTTCCGTTTCCACGCCATAGGTCCGGCGCAGGTAGTCCTCGCTGACCACTTCGTCCGCCCGGCCGATGCGCCAGTGCCTTTCCCGGTCCAGGGCCAGGACCCGCGAGGCGTGGAGCAGGGCGTGGTCGGGATGGTGGGTGGTGAGGATGACGCCCATGCGTCCGGCATCGGCGATCCGCCGGACGTGGCCCATGACCTTGAGCTGGTTGCCGTAGTCCAGGTTCGAGGTGGGCTCGTCCATCACCAGGATGCGCGGCTGCTGGGCCAGGGCGCGGGCGATCAGCACCAGTTGCCGTTCGCCGCCGCTGATTTCCGTGTAGCTGGCCTTGGCCAGGGCGCTTATGCCGAGGGTTTCCAGGGCTTCGGCGGCGACTTCCCGGTCCTCCTGGCCGGGACCGGAAAACAGGTTGCCGTGGGCCGTGCGGCCCATGGCGACGACATCCTCGACCTGAAAGGGAAAGGGCGGCGTATGGGCCTGGGGCACGTAGCCCACCCAGCGGGCGAACTCGCGCCGCGACCAGTGGCGGGTCGGCCGGCCGTCGAGGCGGATTTCCCCGGCGCGGGGCGGCAGCAGGCCGAGAATGGTCTTGAACAGGGTGGTCTTGCCGACGCCATTGGGACCCAGCAGGCAGAGCAACTCGCCCACTTCCAGGGTGAAGGAAAGATTCTCGAGTATGCTTCGGTGGCCGTAGCCGCAGGCCAGCGCTTGTACTTCCAGCATGCCCTTCCTCCTCAGGCCCAGGCCTTGCGGCCCTGGTTCATCAGATAGAGGAAGAAGGGCGCGCCGATGATCGAGGTCACGATGCCCAGCGGTACCTCCACCTCGAACAGGGAACGTGCCAGACCGTCCACCAGCAGCAGGAATCCGGCGCCGAGCAGCGCCGAGACGGGCAGCAGGACCCGGTGGTCCGGCCCGACCAGCATGCGCGCCAGGTGCGGCACGATCAGCCCGACCAGGCCGATGATCCCGGCGATGGCCACCGCCGCGGCGGTGACCAGGGTGGCGCTGACGATGATCGCCAGGCGCAGGCGGCCGGTTTCCAGCCCCATGGCCTTGGCTTCCTCGTCGCCGAAGCAGAGCACGTTGAGCGTCCAGGACAGGGCCAGCAGGACCGTCAGGCCGAAGAGGATCGGCGGGCTGGCGATCAGCAGGTCGGGCAGTTCCACCGAGGCCAGGCTGCCCATCAGCCAGAAGGTGATGGCGGGCAGGGTGTTGTAGGGATCGGCGACGAACTTCACCAGCGAGACGAAGGCGGTGAACAGCGTGCCGACGACGATTCCGGCCAGCACCATCACCAGCAGCGGATCGCCCCGCCGGCCCAGGCCGTTGCCGATGATCCAGGTCGTGGCCACGGCGACCAGCCCGCAGGCGAAGGCCAGCACCTGGATGCCGAACATGCCGTAGCCGAGCAGTATGGCCAGGGCCGCCCCCAGGCTGGCCCCGGCGGACACGCCGAGGATGCCGGGCGAGACCATGGGATTGCGGAACAGGCCCTGGTAGCTGGCGCCGGAGACGGTGAGCGCGGCGCCGACCAGCAGGGCGGCGAGGATGCGCGGCAGGCGGATGCCGAGCACCACCGCTTCGGTTTCCGGCGTCCAGTCGGGGGCGATGGGCAGGATCTTCGCGGCGAGGATGGCCAGCACGGTGTCGGGCGGCACGGGATAGCGGCCGATGCCGAAGGAGGCGACGATCAGCGCGGCGAGGGCCAGGGCGAGGAGGAAAAGAAGACGTGGCATTCAGGATCTCCGGGTCGGATTGGCGGACTAGCGTCCGGCCGCTGCCTGGGGGGTGGACAGGCCGAGCAGGTAGCTGACGTCGGCGGCGGAGATTTCCCGGTGATAGAACAGGCGGAAATACTCCCGGGTCAGGCTCGTCAGGTCGAGCGGGAAGACCTCCGGATAGAGGGTCCGGGCCAGCCAGAAGGCGCCGAGGATGCGGTTGCTGCCCGGCGGCCGGTCGAACCAACTGAAGGGAATCCAGGGGATCTGCAGCACCTTGCCTTGTTTCACGGCGTCGACCGGCTGCCAGAGCGGGTTCTCCACGACGGCTTTCCAGGTGGTCGACTGGTCGGCGGCCGGCGTCCAGGTCAGGATCAGATCCGGCTGCCAGAGGTAGAGCTGTTCGAGGGACACGCTGCTCATGCCTTCGTCGGGCAGGTTGACGACTTGGGCGACGTTGAGGCCGCCGACGAAATCGAGGACCTGGGTGTGGCTGGAGCCGGCCGGGTTGGTGGACAGGCCGTCCGGGCCCTCGGCGTAGTAGACCCGCACCCGTTTATCCGCCGGGATGCTCCTGGCCCTTTCCTCGATCGGGTCCAGGTGGGCGGCGACGAAATCGGCCAGGGCCCGGCCCTGTTCCGGGCGTTGCAGCACCTCGCCGAGGAAGGCGAACGCCGGCTTGTAGCTGTGCATGTCCTGGTCGATCAGCAGGACCGGCGCCTGCAGCCGGGCCGACAGGCGATCGGCGCGTTCCGCCGCGCCCGGCATGGCTTCCATGATCACCAGGTCCGGGGCCAGCTTGACCAGCTCCTCGTCGGACAGCATGCGCGAATTCACGCCGGGCACGACCTTGCCTTCGTAGAACTGCGGGGACAGGAAGCGCTTGGCCGTGTCGTTGAGGCGGAAGTTGTTGGCCAGCTTGTCCGGCGCCACGGCGCCGACCATGGGCACGCAATGTCCTACCGCGTAGACCCGCCGGACCTCGTCGGGAATCTTCACCTGACGGCCGGCCATGTCGGTGACCAGGCGTTCGGCGTGCAGCGGGCCGGCGAACAGCAGGGCGGCCAGCAGGCCGACGGCGCCCAGGGTGCGTTGTCGAATGTTCATCAGAAGTGATACCTCAGTTCGGTGCCGAAGGTGCGGCCGACGTCGCGCACGACGCCCCAGTTGGCGGTGGCCGGGTAGCCCTTGTTGTTGGTGCCGTACTCTTCGTCGAGCAGGTTCTGGCCGAACAGGGCGACGCTGAAGCCCTTGCCCAGTTCGCGGCTGAGGTTCAGGTTGACCGTGGTGAAGTCGCCCACGGTGTAGTCGTAGCTCTTGTAGGGCTCGACCCGCACCACGCTGAAGTTGGCGTTCCAGGGGCCGTGGCGCCAGCCGAGGCGGCCGTTGAACTTGTTGTCGGGGACTTCGCTGCCGGTGGTGCCGTTCTCGTCGTTGCCGTCGTAGTAGGTCCAGCCCAACTCGTAGCTCCAGGGGCCGGAATCGCCCTGCAGGCTCACCTCGATACCCTTGCGGATGACCTCGTCGACCGCCTTGTAGATGGTCACGCTGGTCTGGTCGCCGGTGCTCGGGTCGACGATCGGATTGCCCTCGGAGTCGGTGTCGATGGCGCCGTCGGATACCTTGGCGTTGCGCAGCACGTAGTAGAAGGGCGTCAGGCCGAGTCGCAGCGCCCGGCTGAAGTTGGCGTTGATGCCCAGTTCGTAGCGATGGCGCTTCTCGCCGGGCAGGTTCTCGTTGTTGCGGGTGCTGATCTGGTCCGGGGTCGGCGTGAAGTTGAACGAGTAGCGGGCGGAAACCCGCCAGACCGGATCGATCTGCCAGGCGGTGCCCAGGGAGAACAGGGTCGCGTCGTCGGTCCACTCGTCGTCGGAAAGCTCGGTCCTGGTGCCGTTGTCCAGGTACTTGTCGCCGCCCTGGATGATGTGCTTGCGGTCGATGCGGAAGGCGGCGTCCACCGACCAGCCGGGAGTGATGCGATGTTCCAGGGTGGTGTAGAGGCCGTAGACCTTCTCCTCGCGGGAACTGGTGCCGCCTTCGGTGAACTGGTACCACTCCACCGTCTGGCCGCCGAACTTGAGGGTGGTCTTCGCGGTGGCGATGGTGTGCGAGAGGTTCCACTCCTTGGCGCGGTCCTTGGCCTCGCGGCCGGCGACCGTGGATTTGTCGGTGGTCAGGCTGTAGGCGTACTGGGTGCCCTTGGCCTCGGTCCAGCCGTAGGTGAGGCTGGTGGTGTGCACGTCGTTCCAGGGCTTGGCCAGGTTCACCGCGATGACCCTGGTATCCATGGGCGTGTATTTCCAGATGTTCTTGTCCATCACGTGGTTGGGCGTGGGGCCGCTGACCGGGTAGCGGGTGGCGCCCGTGTAGGTCCCCTCGGCGCGCTGGATTTCCCGGGAGGCCTTGTTCAGGAAGAAGGAGGCCGAGGCGATGAAGTTCTCGTCCTTCCAGCCGCCGTTGGCCAGCCATGTATCGGAGTGGTATTCCATGTTCCAGCCCGGCCGGCCGTTGTAGTCGGAGCGCTGGTAGCCGCCGCCCAGGGTGAGCCGGTCGTCCAGCCAGGAGTCGCTGAGAAAGCCCAGGGTCTTGCGGTTGTCGAAACGGGCGTAGCTGGTCTTGAAGTCGCCGCGGTCCTTGCCGGGACCGCCCTTGCGGGTCTCGATGAGGATGAAGCCCTGGTTCGGCGAGCCGGCGTTGGCGGAGCCGAAGTCCATCAGCGGGCTGATGGTGATCACCGAGGAGTCGCGCAGGAAGCGGACCGAATCGATCATCTCCACCGGCAGGTCGCCGAGCACCCGTTGCGCCTCGGTCTGGGTCAGGTAGACGCCGTCGAGGATGATGCTGACCTTGTCGCCGCGGTTGTAGGAGAAGTTGTGCACCCGCGCGCCCTGGCGGCCGATGCTCATGCCCAGCGAGCCTTCGATCAGTTCGCTGACGTCGCGTGGCCGGATGGCCTCGATGTCCTCGCGGTCCAGGGTCTGCACGGCCGCCACGCTGCGCGGCAGGGCGAAGCGCTGGTAGGCGGGGATGGAGGCGCCGACCGGTTCGCTCCACGAGTCGTCCGCATCGTCTTCGACCGGCAGGGCGGCGAGCTTGAGATCGTCGGTTGCCTGGGCTGGGCCGCCGGGCAGGAGAAGTAGGGGGGCGAAGAGTAAGCAGGGGACCTTCAAGCGAGCCATGACGATGTTCCTGAGGCTTGTGGTTGGGATGACGCTTAATGTCAATCCCCGTGCCATGGCTCTGGAGCGTTCGAATGGGTACGGAGTGGGGCTTGGGTTCCTGGATGTCGAAAAAATCGCGGGAAAAGGCGGCATCGCCTGTACTGAAATGTCCTCCGGCGGACAGGGATGTTCGCCTGGGTAATTCGCGCAATGGTGCGAATGTGGTGCGATAAGCCAGGAAAAGATTGATTAACGCAGGTATCTTGCATGTATACGTTCGCCCTTACATGATCGTTCGGCGAGCCGTTCCCGCATGCGATTCGCTGGGTCGTGGGTGATGGCCGGCGGGGCTGGATGGATAGAGGGGCGGGGGAAATCGGGGAGCGTCGCCGGACATGCCTCGAGTCGTCCTGTCGAGGCTCCGCGACGGCGCCTGCCGATGCGTTGCGCATCGGCATCGCAACGGCCTGTAAACGATGCCTCGCCGTTCCGGGAGGATTGCGCGGTGTGGTTCATCGGCGCGACGCAGGGCGGTGCGCCGTGCCGGAACGGCGGTTCGCCCACCGTGGGTGCTTCGGGTCATGGCGGGCCGGAGAATTTCTCCGCGCTCCGCAAGGGCCCGCGATCGGCCGTGTCGACTCGACGGAGGACAGGGCGGTCAGCGTTCGCTCTGCTGCGGCGTTTCCCGCTGCACGAAGCGCCAGTTCTCGAACTCCTTGGGAAAGAGCATGCCGGCGTCGCCGCGCGGACCGCTGAACACCTGGCGCAGGCGGGGCGCGCCCAGCTTGCCGCTGGGGTCCAGTTCCTCCACCTTGTCCAGCGCCTCCAGGGATTCGGTCTCGCGGCCCAGGCGGGCCAGGTTGTAGGCGTAGGCTGTGAGCGACTGCAGCCAGAGGCGGGTGAAGGCGTGCCAGTGGACGAAGTCGGCCATGTCCGGACGGACTTCGCGCCAGTCTGCCGGCAGGCCGAGGCGCCGGGACAGCCACTCTATGCAGGCCAGCGCCCAGTGCGCGGCCTCCAGCGAACGGCGCCGGTAGAAGTAGAAGCGGTAGGCGACGATGCGCACGCCCAGGGTGTCGGGCGCCTGGTCGATGATTTCCCGGACCAGCGTTTCGGCTTTCTCGCTTTCATTCCAGTGGGCGAAGATTTCCTTCAGCTTGGCATGGGTCTCCGGCGGCAGGTTATGGCTGAAGTGATAGGGCTCGAAACGGTAGATCCGGGCGCTGGCTGGCTGCGGCGAAGCGGATTCGGACATGGCGGTTGCTCCTGGACAGGGGGACAGGCGCCCCTCGCAAGATCGGCGCCAGCGTCGCGGCCCTTCGCCCCTGCCGCTCGCCGCGTGGCCGGGGCCGGTGTCCGGCGGGCCTTCGCCGCCGCACTCGGCGGGCTCTTCCCCGCGTGTCGCCGGCCCGGGCTGTTCCGGCCGGTGCGCAATCGGCCGGTGTTTAGTTCGCGTTCGTGCATTCGGTCCCGATCGGCGACCAATCGAGAAGGCACGGCGACTGGAACGGAGCTTGCTGTATCTTCTGCGGATGCCGCCCAGGCGGCGTGAGCCCTGTCCGGAGATGCTTTAATTAACCGATTATGAAAGTTCTCAGATGCGGATTGCTGCCCGGTGAATCCCGGGCGGTGGTGGAACGACTCAACGAGCCCCTGCGCGCCAGTCTGGAGCGCCGCCTGGGTCTGCCGGTGAAGTTGCTGGTCGGTAGCACCTACGTGGCCACCGGCGAGGCCCTGCGCCGGGGGCAACTGGATCTGGCCTATCTCGGTCCGGTGACCTACATCCTGCAGAGTCGCCACGCCGGCCTGGAGCCTTTCGCCCGGCCCACCCACGGCGGCAGCCGGGGGCCGACCTTCCAGGCGGCGGTCATCGTGCCCGCCGACAGCCCGGTGGAAAGCCTCGAACAACTGCGCGGCGCGGAGATCGCCATGGGCGACCTGGCCTCCACGTCCGGCGCCTGGGTGCCCCGGCACATGCTGTTGCGGGCGGGGCTGAGCGCCGACCGGGACTATGTGCGTCGCACCCTCGGTGCCCACGATCAGGTGGCCGCGGCGGTGGCCGCCGGTCATTCGGCGGCCGGCGGATTGTCCCTCCAGGTCTTTCGCCGCCTGCTCGCCGAGGGGCGCCTGGAGCGGCGGGCCGTGCGCATCCTCGCCGAGTCGCCGCCGATTCCCGAATACCTGTGGACCTTCCGCGAAGGGTTGCCGATGGAGTTGCGCGAGGCCATACGCCGAGCCTTCTTCGAACTGCGCGAGCCGGCCGCGCTCGGCGCCTACGCGGCGGAAGCCTTCATTCCCGCGGTGGACGCCGATGTCGACAGGGTTCGCCACTGGATGGAGGAAATCCTCGAGGCCCGTCTGCAACCCGGCGGACTGAAGGCCGCCGAGGAGCAGCCGGCCCAGCCCCTGTCCCAGTTGAAGCTGCCCTGGCGACGCGCCAGCGGCGCATCCGGAGGTCGACCATGAAACCGCATTCGGCGAACGCGCGTCCCGGTCGGGAACTGCCGGTCCAGGACAAGCCCTGCGAATGGGACATGGGTGAATGCCGCACCGATCTGTTGCCGCTGCTCGGCGAACTGGGGCGCATCTCCAGCGAGGGCAGCGACCTGGCCGGCATCCTGCGGGTGCTGCTGGAACTGATGCAGCGCCATCTGAAGGTCGCGCGCGGCATGGTGACCCTGCGCGATCCGGAATCGGGGCGGATCTTCGTCCAGCAGGGCTGCGGCCTGAGCGAGGAGGAGGAGGCCTCGGGCAGCCTCGCCCACGGCGAGGACATCGTCGCCCAAGTGGTGGACAGCGGGCGGACGGTGCTGCTGCCGGGCGAGGCGGGCAGCCAGTCCTTCCTCTGCGTGCCGATCCGCCGCGACCGCAAGGTGCTGGGCGCCATCGTCGCCGAGCGCCACTACGCCAACCGCCAGATGCTCGAGCTGGACGCGGAGATTCTCGCCATTCTCGCCGCCACCACCGCCCAGGCGGTGGAGCTGCACCTGCAGGAGCACGTGCGCAAGGTCGCCCTGGAGGACGAGAACCGCCGCCTGCGCTCGGCCCTGCAGAGTCGCTTCAAGCCCAGCAACATCATCGGCAATTCGCGGCCGCTGCAGGAGGTCTACGGGTTGATCGAGAAGGTCACCCGCTCGCGGACCACGGTACTGATCCTCGGCGAGAACGGCGTGGGCAAGGAACTGGTGGCCAGCGCCATCCACTACAACAGCAGCAGCGCCGAGGGTCCCTTCGTCAAGTTCAACTGCGCCGCCCTGCCGGAGAGCGTCATCGAGAGCGAGCTGTTCGGCCACGAGCGCGGCGCCTTCACCGGGGCGGCGACCCAGCGGCGCGGGCGCTTCGAGGCGGCCGACGGCGGGACCATCTTCCTCGACGAGGTGGGCGAGCTGTCCCTGGCCATGCAGGCCAAGCTGCTGCGGGTGCTGCAGGAGAAGAGCTTCGAACGGGTCGGCGGCAACGTCACCCACCAGGTCGACCTGCGCATCCTCGCCGCCACCAACCGCGACTTGCGGGCGATGGTGGAGCAGGGCCGCTTCCGCGAGGATCTCTACTACCGGCTCAACGTCTTCCCCATCACCGTGCCGCCGCTGCGCGAGCGCGGCTCCGACGTCGCCACCCTGGCGGAGCATTTCGTCGCGCGCTTCTCCGGCGAGATGGGCGTCACAGTGGAGCGCATCTCCGCGCCGGCGATGAGCATGCTGATGTGCTACCACTGGCCGGGCAACGTGCGCGAGCTGGAGAACGTCATCGAGCGGGCGGTCATCCTCTGCGAGGATGCGGTCATCGAACCGCATCACCTGCCGCCTTCGCTGCAGACCCCGGCGGTTTCCGAGAGCCCGTCCGCCGGCGGCATTCTCGATGTCCGCCTGAGGCAGGCCGAGCACGAGATGATCGTCGAGGCGCTCAAGCGGCATAAGGGCAACATGACCGAGGCCGCCACCCATCTGGGTCTGACCCGGCGCATCCTCGGCCTGCGCATGGCCCGGCACAACCTGAACTACAAGGATTTCCGCTGAGGTCCGGCTGTACGGTGCCGTGGCCGCATCAATCCGCCAGCCGGGCGGTGAGTGCGATGATCGGCAGGGCCACCAGCGCCATGGCGGCGGCGGGCAGTGGACCGACCGTCCCGGAGGCGAGGCCCAAGGACTTGTCCGGGCCTGACCGGCGAGATGTCCCGTGGTGCGGTGCAGTCCTTCGACCGGCGCGAACAGGTTGTCCGCTTGACCCGGCGTCTCGTTCTCTGTGCTCTGCTGTCCCGCGCAGGCTTTTTTCGCCAGCAGGCGGTCGAGCAGCACGGGCATGAACATGCCGCCGACGGCGCTGAGGACGCCCGGCGGGCTGGCCAGTCGGCGCATCTTTCCACCATTGGGCATTCTCCCTGAACTATTGGCGATGGACGCCCCTCTACCCCCTGAACGAGGGGCATTCGTGCCACTCGCTTCGACGAAGTCCCGAGACACCGGGGGCGATGGAACAGGAGATTGCGACCAACCGTGTGAGGAGGATTTATGTTTGTCCACAACAAGCGTCTTCAATACACCGTACGGGTTGCGGCACCGAATCCTGGTCTGGCGAATCTGCTGCTGGAGCAGTTCGGCGGGCCACAAGGCGAACTGGCGGCGGCGATGCGCTACTTCACCCAGGGGCTGGCCGAAGATGACGCGGGCCGCAAGGATCTGCTGATGGATATCGCGACCGAGGAACTCAGCCATCTGGAGATCATCGGCTCGATCGTCGGCATGCTGAACAAGGGCGCCAAGGGGCAACTGGCCGAGGGTGTCGAGCAGGAGGCCGAGCTGTACCGTTCGCTGACCGGCGGCGGCAACGACTCCCACATCACCTCCCTGCTGTACGGCGGCGGACCGGCGCTGACCAACTCGGGCGGAATCCCCTGGAGCGCGGCCTACATCGACACCATCGGCGAGCCCACGGCCGACCTGCGCTCGAATATCGCGGCCGAGGCCCGCGCCAAGATCATCTACGAGCGGCTGATCAACGTCACCGACGATCCCGGCATCCAGGATGCGCTGAAGTTCCTGATGACCCGCGAACTGGCCCACCAGAAGTCGTTCGAGAAGGCCCTGCATGCGCTGCAGCCCAACTTCCCGGAAGGGAAGCTGGCGGGCATGCCCGAGTTCACCAACACCTACTTCAACATGTCCCAGGGCGCGGACGATGTGCGGGGGCCGTGGAACCAGGGCGCCGAATGGAAGTTCGTCGAGACGCCGCAGCCGGCTGTCGACGGCGGCGACGGCATGGCCACCGTGAACCTGCCCGACAAGGATGCGCAGGTCTGGAAGCAGATGGCCATGCGCACCCTGTCGAATCCGACTGCCGATCCGCTCACCGGCGCCGATCTCGGTTCCGGCAAGACCCAGCACTGAGGATATCGGCGCGAAAGCCGCACCCTTCGTTCCGGCGCATGCCGGGCCGAGGGCGGCTCGGTGCCGAGCATCTTCCCGCCGTGCACCGACGCCCGCCAAGGCGCCGGTGCCGGATCGTCGATGGCTGTCTTTCGGCGTTTCATCACGGAGAACGAGCATGGAGGATATCGGCGAACTGGTGGCCTTTCTCGAGGCGCGCCAACTGAAGCTGAGTACCGCCGAGTCCTGTACCTGCGGGCTCATGGCCTCGCTGCTGGCGAACGAGCCAGGCTGCGGTCAGGTGCTGGATTGCGGCTTCATCGTCTATTCGCCGCAGTCCAAGCATCGGCTGCTCGGCGTCGATTTCGCCACCATCGAGCGATTCGGCCTGACCAGCGAGGAAGTGGCCTCGGAAATGGCGATCGGCGCGCTTGAGGCCAGCCGCGCCGATCTGGCGGTGGCCAATACCGGCGTGGCCGACGAGTCGGAGGAGGACCCGGGCGGCACCCAGTGCTATGCCTATGCCCTGAGGCGGGGTGAGCGGCTGGCCGTGGTCAGCGAGACGGTGAAATTCGACGGAGACCGCGTCGAGATCCGCAAGCGGGCGGCCCATCACGGTCTGGCCAGGATTCCGGAAAAACTCGAAGCCCTGACGAAAAAACTCGATTGACCGCGATTTCCGCCGGTGGGCTGCCGAGCCCGTTCAGGGCGCCGGCGTGACCCGCCACACGGCATTCCCCACATCGTCGGCCACCAGCAGCGCTCCCGCCTTGTCCACCGTCACGCCGACCGGCCGACCGTAGGCCTCCTCCTTCTCCTCGTCGACGAAGCCGGTGAGGATGTCCTGCGGCGGCCCGGATGGGCGGCCCTGAGCGTCGAAGGGCACGAAGATCACCTTGTAGCCGCTGCGCGGCTTGCGGTTCCAGGAGCCGTGCTGGCCGACGAAGGCGCCGTTGCGATAGTGCTGCGGCAGCAGGTCGCCCTGGTAGAAGGTCAGGCCCAGGGAGGCGGTATGCGCGCCGAGGGCGTAATCCGGCACCAGGGCCTTGGCCACCAGGTCCGGGCGCGGCGGCTGGACGCGCTCGTCGACGTGCTGGCCGTAGTAGCTGTAGGGCCAGCCGTAGAAACCGCCGTCCCGGACCGAAGTCATGTAGTCAGGGACCAGGTCGCTGCCGATCTCGTCGCGTTCGTTGACCGCCACCCAGAGCGCGCCGCTCTGCGGCTGCCAGGCCAGACCGTTGGGGTTGCGTAGGCCGGAGGCGAACAGACGGGTGGCGCCGTTGGCCGGATCGACCTCGAGGATGGCGGCGCGGTTTTCCTCCGCCGCCATGCCGTTCTCGGCGACGTTGCTGTTGGAGCCGACGGTGACGTAGAGCTTGCTGCCGTCGCGGCTGGCGATCAGGTCCTTGGTCCAATGGTGATTCAGCGTTCCGGCCGGCAGATCGGCCACCTTCACGCCGGGCGCGTCGATCCGGGTCGTGCCTTCCTGATAGGGGAAGCGGACGATGGCGTCGGTGTTGGCGACGTAGAGCTGGTCGCCGACCAGCGCCATACCGAACGGCGAGTTGAGGTTCTCCAGCAGTATCGTGCGGATTTCCGCGAATCCGTCGCCGTCGCCGTCGCGCAGCAGGCTGATGCGGTTGGCGCTGGGCACACCGGCGCCGGCGCGGGCCATCGCCTTCTTCATCACCCAGCCGCGGATGCCCTTGCCGTCGTCGGGCTTGGGCGGCGCATTGGTCTCGGTGACCAGCACGTCGCCGTTGGGCAGCGTCAGCAGGGTGCGCGGATGCTCCAGTCCCCTGGCGAAGGCCTTCACCATCAGGCCGCTGGCGGCGGCCGGCATCTCGTCCCGTGGCCAGCCGACCGCCTTGGCGATGTGCACCGTGGGGATCAGAGTCGACTTCGGCTCGGGCAGTTTCGGCTGCGGACCGTAGCCCTCGCCGACCGGCAGTCGGGCGGTGTCGCCGCAACTGCCGAGGAGGAGCAGAAGTGGGGTACCGATGAGCAGGCGAGCGAGGCGCAACATGGTCGGTCTCCGCGTGGACGTTGATTGAAGGTTCGACTCGCGCAGTGCGGAAAGTGCTTCCGGCCCGGACGCCTTCCCGCCCGATGGGCACAGGGGCCGGTTCTAGGAGAGGATCACCAGGCGGTCGGGCAACTCGTTGCGTTCATGGGTGGCGGGCAGGTGTTCCTTGAGCAGCGCGCCGCAGGCCTCGATGCAGGACAGGAACCCCTGCAGCGTTTCGCCGCGCTTCACTTGAGCGGTGAAGGCCTCGACGATGGCCTGCCAGGCGGCGTCGTCCAGGCGGCTGGAGATGCCCCGGTCCACCAGAATCTCCACATAGCGCTCGGCTTCCGCGACGAAGATCAGCATGCCGCTCTGGGCCTCGGTGTGGTGCAGGCCGAGTTCGATGAACTGCCGCCGCGCCAGGTTGCCGGCGCGCCAGTGGCGTATCGGTCTGGGAATCAGCCGGGTGGTGATGGCGGGAAGACGGAACAGCAGGCTGGCCAGGATGAAGGTCGTCCACTGCGCCAGTAGCAGATGCCCGGCGCCCAGCCAGCCGCCGATCAGGTTCAGCGAGCCGGGCAGCAGCAGGGCGAGCAGCCCTGCCCAGAGCAGGGATATGTAGGTGTAGTCGTCGGCCCGCGCCGCCAGCACCGTCACCAGTTCGGCATCCGTCTCGCGCTCGATCCGTTCGATCGCCGCAGCCACCTGCCGTTGTTCGCTTTCGCTCAGCAATGTCATGGCTTCGCATCCTTACCAGCCACCGGAGGCTCCGCCGCCGCCGAAGCCGCCACCGCGCCCGCCGAAACCACCGCCTCCACCCCCACCGCCGCCATGGCGCAGGCTGCCGAGCAGGGCGCCGGCGATCAGCGCTCCTCTGCCGTGCCCGCCACGGAAGAGCAGCAGGATGATCGCCAGCAGCACGAGCAGGAGCAGTGGCGATGGTTCGTCCGCCTCCCGCGTGCCGGGCTCGCCCTGCAGAGGCTCGCCGCCCAGCACCTGGAGCATCGCGGTCACCCCTTCGGTGACGCCGCGGGCGAAGTCGCCCCGCCGGAAGGCCGGAACGATGAGGTTATGGATGATGAGCGCAGACTGGGCATCGGTCAGGCGCCCCTCCAGGCCATAGCCGACTTCGATGCGGACCTGCCGCTCGTCGCGTGCGACGATCAGCAGCGCACCGTTGTCCTTGCCCTTCTGGCCGATACCCCAGCGGCGGCCCAGTTCGACGCCGAACTCTTCGATGCCGCGCCCCTGCAGGTCCGGGACGGTGACCACCACCAACTGATCTCCGCTGGCCTGCTCATGGGCCGCCAGCATCTGCGTCAGGCGCGCCTCGGTTGCCGCATCGAGCAGTCCGGCGCGATCCACCACCCTTCCCGTCAGGGCGGGGAAGCCGGCCTCCTGCGCCTGGACGAGGGCGCAGGCGCAGAGCAGCAGAGCCAGAAAGACCCTGGGCGCCGGTGTCATCGGAACTGAACTTGCGGCGCCTGTTCCGCGCCCTGGGTCGTGGCCTCGAAGCTTTCGCGTACCGGCATGTCGCGGTAGAGCAGGCCGTGCCAGATGCGTCCGGGGAAGGTACGGATCTCGGTGTTGTAACGCTCCACCGCGGCGATGAAGTCGCGCCGCGCCACCGAGATACGGTTTTCCGTGCCTTCGAGCTGGGACTGCAGGGCGAGGAAATTCTGGTTGGCCTTCAGTTCGGGATAGCGCTCCGACACCACCATCAGCCGACTCAACGCGCCGCTCAACTGGTCCTGCGCCTGCTGGTACTGCTGCAGCTTCTGCGGATCGTCCAGCGTGCCGGCATCCACCTGGATGGACGTGGCCTTGGCCCGCGCCTCGATCACCGCCGTCAGAGTTTCCCGCTCGTGCTGCGCGTAGGCCCTGACCGTTTCCACCAGATTGGGAATCAGGTCGGCACGCCGCTGGTACTGGTTCTCCACCTGTCCCCAGGCCGCTTTCACCTGTTCGTCATAGGTGGGAATGTCGTTGATACCGCAGCCCGCCAGGAACCACGACATGAACAGGACCGTGGCCAACCGCCACGGGAGACGGGAGCTTTGTCTGAAATGAGTCATCCGCGTGTTCCGCCTTGCCGATTGACAGGGTGCCTACCGGTTGCGCCGGTCGGTCATTGGTAGTCTAGAGGCTTGCGGAGAGAGGTGTTTGGAAAGGCGTGGATTGGAGGCGGTAGCGCTTGAGGACAGTCGAGAGATTCTTTGCTCGGGAAGAGGAGGGATATTCCCCTGAACAAAGATGGTGGGCCCGCAGGGACTCGAACCCTGGACCAAAGGATTATGAGTCCTCTGCTCTAACCGACTGAGCTACAGGCCCCCAGAAGGCCGGCGGATTATAGCGGTGGCTTTCCGCCCGCGCCAAGCGACGGAGCGGAAAAGGGACGTATCCGCCAGGAAATCACGGCTCGGTCTTGCGGCGGGTTCAGCAGCAGTCGTCTTCGATCCGCTCCAGCAGGGCCAGGGCCTCCTGGTCGGCGTGGCGGGCGAAGAGTTCGTAGACGACGTTCACCTGGGCGTGCAGCAGCAGGCGGGCATCGCTTTCGCTGCCGTCGCGCGAGCCGATCTTTTCGCGGAAATAGGCGCAGATCGGACAATCGCCCCGGTCCTGCTGCACGTAGTGCTGGAGCCGCGCGTAGAGGGCGCGGATGCAGCGGTCGCAGTCGATGTAGGGCAGAGATTCTTCGCCGCAGATGCTGCGATAGGTGGTCGTGGACATGGGCTCCTCCGGCAATCGATGACGGGTGATATCTGGAGCGACCATGCTAGAAACCACGTCGGCGGCTGTCTGTCAGCCAGCGGACACCTGGCTGCGGGCTCGCAGGCGTTCGGCATCGTGGATGTCGAAGACGCCGTTGCCGACACGGCTGAGAATGCCCTCGCGGGCCATCCGGTTGAGCAGGGAGGAGACGGTCTGGCGGGTTGTGCCGAGCAGGCGGGCGATGTCCTCGGTGTTGAGGTCCAGTTCCAGGCGCAGGCTGTCCTGATGGGGGCGGCCCTTGCGCGCCAGCATGCCGTCGAGAAAGCGTGCCAGGCGGCCCTCGACGTCGCGGAAGGCCAGGTCCTCGATGATGCGCATGCAGTTGCCGAGGGTAGCGCCGAGCACGCGGATGATCGCCGGCACGGCGCTCGGCAGCGAGCGGAGGGTAGCTGTCATCTGCGCGGTGTCGCCCATCAGTACCTCGCTCGGGCGCACGGCCTGGACATAGGCCTGGCTGTGGGTGCTGTAGATACCGCCGGCTTCGAGGAAAGTGAGGGTGTATTCCTTGTCCTCGAAGGCGAGGAATACCCGGATGCGTCCGCTGTGCACGATGAACACGCTGTCGCGCTTGCTGTTCGGGCTGCCGAGCAGTTCGCCTTCGATCAGCTGGCGCCGATGAAAGCCCTGTAGCAGCGCTGCCTGGGTCAGTGCGTCCAGGCTGTCGAGCAGATTGCTGGCGTCGGGTCCGTGCATTGGGTCGTATCGCTGAGGTCTGGGCAGTCGGTCGATGCAGTATAAGACAGGACATGGCTACGTCCGCTCGGCGAGCTGGAAAGCAAGACCCCCGGCGAGCCGGGGGTCTTGCTGTCACTCGTCAAGGAAGGAGCGCAGGTGCTCGCTTCGCGAGGGGTGGCGCAGCTTGCGCAGGGCCTTGGCCTCGATCTGACGGATGCGCTCGCGGGTCACGTCGAACTGCTTGCCGACCTCCTCGAGGGTGTGGTCGGTGTTCATGTCGATGCCGAAGCGCATGCGCAGCACCTTGGCTTCCCGGGCGGTGAGGCCGGCGAGGACTTCGCGGGTGGCCTCCTTGAGGCTTTCCACGGTCGCCACCTCGATCGGCGACTGCATGGTCGAGTCCTCGATGAAGTCGCCCAGATGCGAGTCCTCGTCGTCGCCGATCGGGGTTTCCATGGAGATCGGTTCCTTGGCGATCTTCAGCACCTTGCGGATCTTGTCCTCGGGCATGTCCATGCGCTCGCCGAGTTCTTCCGGCGTGGGTTCGCGGCCCATCTCCTGGAGCATCTGGCGGGAGATGCGGTTGAGCTTGTTGATGGTCTCGATCATGTGCACCGGGATGCGGATGGTGCGCGCCTGGTCGGCGATCGAGCGGGTGATCGCCTGGCGGATCCACCAGGTGGCGTAGGTCGAGAACTTGTAGCCGCGGCGGTATTCGAACTTGTCCACCGCCTTCATCAGGCCGATGTTGCCTTCCTGGATCAGATCGAGGAACTGCAGGCCGCGGTTGGTGTATTTCTTGGCGATGGAGATCACCAGGCGCAGGTTGGCCTCGACCATTTCCTTCTTGGCGCGGCGGGCCTTGGCTTCGCCGATGGACATCTGGCGGTTGATGTCCTTGATTTCGGCGATGGTCAGGCCGACCTTCTGCTCGAGGTCGATCAGCTTCTGCTGGCACTGCTTGATGTCGTCGGCCAGATTGCCCAGGGCTTCGGCGTACTTGGCCTTGCCCTTGGCGAGGAGGTCGACCCAGTCCTGATCGGTCTCGTTGCCGGGAAACTGGCGCAGGAAGTCGGCGCGCGGCATGCGCGCATCGCGCACGCACAACTGCATGATCGCGCGTTCCTGGGCGCGCACGCGGGTCAGGGCGTCACGCACCTGCTCGACCAGGGTGTCGTACTGTTTGGGCACCAGCTTGATCGGCATGAACAGGCTGGCCAGCGCCTGCAGCGCCTCAAGGCCCTCGACGCTGTGGCGCCCGTGCCGTTCGAGAGCCACACGGGTCCTGCCCAACTGCTCGGCGACAGCGCCGAAGCGCTGGCGGGCGATCTCCGGGTCGGGACCACCGTCGCCTTCCTCGTCGTCGCTGTCGCTTTCCTCGCTCTCGTCCTCGTCCTCGTCCTCGGATGCGGCGGGGGTCGCGGCGCTCTTGCTCTTGAGATCGACGGGAACCTCGGCCTCGGCAGGCACCGCCGAATCGTCGTCGGGATCGATGTAGCCGCTGAGGATGTCGGACAGGCGGCCGCCTTCGCTGGTGACGCGCTGGTATTCCGCGAGGATGCCGTCCACGGTGCCCGGGAAGTGGGCGATGGCGCTCATCACCTCGCGGATGCCTTCCTCGATGCGCTTGGCGATCTCGATTTCGCCTTCGCGGGTGAGCAGTTCCACGGTACCCATTTCGCGCATGTACATGCGCACCGGGTCGGTGGTACGACCGATGTCGGTTTCCACGGCGGCCAGGGCCGCGGCGGCTTCCTCGGCGGCAGCTTCGTCGGTGTCGGCTTCGGCCAACAACAGGGCATCCGTATCCGGGGCACTTTCGAATACGTTGATCCCCATGTCGTTGATCATGCGGATGATGTCTTCCACCTGTTCCGGATCGGAAATATCCTCGGGCAGGTGGTCGTTGACCTCGGCATAGGTCAGGTAACCCTGTTCGCGGCCGCGAGCGATCAACTCTTTGATGCGAGACTGCTGTTGAGCTTTTACGGACATGACACCCTATCCACTGAATTTTCTGGCGGGCTGAAAAGCTGAATATTATAACGGATGCTTGACCTCACACGCCAGTTGAGGTCGGGGGGATGGGAGATACGTCGCGGCTGAGCAGGTCGCGCAATCGAATCTTCTCTTCGGCGCTCAATTCACCCTGGCGGGCCTTGCGAAGCAACTGTTCGATGCCGCGCTCGCGCTGCCGGGCCGCTAATGTATTTATAGTGTCGAAAAACTGTTGTTCAAGGTTGTCCGTCGAAATCAGCCATTCCTTCTCCGCCAGGGCACGCAGCAGACGGCCCTGTTCGGTGCCGTGCCAGCGGGCGATCAGTTGCAGGCTGCTGCTGCGCGGGTTTTTCTGCAGGGCTTCGAGCAGGGCGACCAGCAACTGGGCGTAGGGGTCCTCCTCGCTGGCGAAATGGCTGGCATCGGCGACTTTCTGCGCCAGTTGCGGATGCTGCAGCAGGGTGCGCAGCGCGCTCAGGTTGGGCGGCTCGACGCTGACGGCGGTACGCGGTCGCGGCGCAAAGTCGTCGCGGCCCTTGCGGTAGCCGCTGCGTCCCTTCCACTGGCCCTTGTCCTGAGCGGTGCGCCCGAAAGCGGAGCGCTCGGGCTCGATGAGGTCGGCGTAGCCGGGGTCGGCCTGGTAGTAGTGGGCATCTTCCACGCGCGGAACCGGGCTGGCGGCCGGTGAGTTCGGACTCGTGCCGGTCAGCCCGGTGATCTCGGCGAGGCGCTGGCGCATCAGGGCGCGCAGGTTGGCGCCGGGGATCTTCTCGATCAGCGGCGCGGCGAGGGTCGCCAGGTGCGCCTTGCCCTCCAGGGTGCCCGGGTCGGCTTCCTCGGTCAGTTGCCGGAAGAAGTAGTCGGCCAGCGGCCGGGCCTGTTGTTCCAGGCGGGCGAGGAAGGCCTCGCGGCCCTCGGCGCGAACCAGGCTGTCCGGGTCCTCGCCTTCGGGCAGGAACAGGAAGCGCGCGCGCCGGCCATCCTGCAGGCTCGGCAGGGTGGCCTCGAGGGCGCGCCAGGCGGCCTTGCGGCCGGCCTGATCGCCATCGAAGCAGAACAGCACGCTGGGCACCAGGCGGAACAGGCGCTTGAGGTGCTCCTCGCTGGTGGCGGTGCCGAGGGTCGCCACCGCGTTGCGCAGGCCCTGCTGGGCCAGGGCGATGACGTCCATGTAGCCCTCGACCACGATGATCTCGTCGAGGTCGCGGTTGTGCCGGCGCGCCTCGAAGAGGCCGTAGAGCTCCTGGCCCTTGTGAAATACCGGGGTCTCCGGGGAGTTCAGATACTTGGGCTTGTCGTCGCCGAGCACCCGGCCGCCGAAGGCGATGACCCGGCCGCGGCTGTCGCGGATCGGGAAGATCACTCGGTCGCGGAAGCGGTCGTAGCGCCTGCCGGTCTCGGCGTTCTCGATCAGGAGACCCGCCTCGATCATCGCCTTCTGCTGCAGGGCATCGCCGCCCAGGTGCTTGAGCAGGTTGTCCCAGCCGGGCGGGGCGAAGCCGAGGGCGAAGTCGCGGGCGATGACGCCGGACAGGCCGCGGCCTTTCAGGTAATCGACGGCGACTTGGCGCGCCGGATGGCTTTTCAGGGCCTGGCGGTAGTAGTCGGCGGCTGTGGCCAGCAGCGGATAGAGTGGCGAATCGGCGCTCTGGCGCGGTTGATGGGGGCCGCCGCGCTCCTCGCGGGGAACCTCCAGGCCGGCGCGCCTGGCCAGTTCCTCGACCGCCTGGGGGAACTCCAGGTGGTCGTGGTCCATGAGAAAGCCCAGCGCGTTGCCACCGGCGCCGCAGCCGAAGCAGTAGTAGAACTGTTTGTCCGGGCTGACGGTGAAGGAGGGGGTCTTTTCCTGGTGGAAGGGGCAGCAGGCGCTGTAGTTCCTGCCGGTCTTCTTCAACTGGACGCGCGAGCCGATCACCTCGACGATGTCGGTGCGGTTCAGCAGGTCGTCGATGAAGCCTTGGGGGATCAGTCCGGCCATGGGTGTTCCGGTTAGGTCGCCGGGTTGGTTCCAGAAACGACGAAAGCCCGGTACGTGGCCGGGCTTTGGGAGGCGGCGAAGCGCTGTAGCTTAGTACAGGCGCTCGCGGCGGCGCTGCTCGCGCTGAACCTTCTTCGCGTGGCGCTTCACGGCGGCGGCGGCTTTGCGCTTGCGCTCGGCGGTGGGCTTCTCGTAGAACTCGCGGCTGCGAACTTCGGCCAGTACGCCGGCTTTTTCGCAGGAGCGCTTGAAGCGACGCAGGGCTACGTCGAAGGGTTCGTTCTCTTTAACTTTGACGGCGGGCATCCAGGGCTACCTTAACTATTGACCGGTGGTGAACGCCCTCTCCGGACTCTGCTCGGGAGAACGTCGATTCTCAAGGGCTGCGGATGTTACCTCATCGGCCGCTTGCAATGCAAAGCCCGCGGCACGAAAAGCGCTGGTCTGCGGGGTGGTCGCCGATTATCATGCGCCCCTCGATTTGCCAGGCTAATCCATAAAGGTCGAACCCATGCTCGTTCTGGGGCTGGAAACCTCCTGCGACGAAACCGGCGTCGCGCTTTACGACAGCCGGCGCGGCCTGCTGGCCGACGCGCTGTTCAGCCAGATCGATCTGCACCGCATCTATGGCGGGGTAGTGCCCGAACTGGCCTCGCGGGATCACGTCAAGCGCATGCTGCCGCTCTTGCGCCAGGTGCTCGACGAATCCGGCTGCCGCACCGGGGACATCGACGGCATCGCCTATACCGCAGGACCCGGCCTGGTCGGCGCGCTGCTGGTCGGCGCCTCCTGCGCCCAGGCGCTGGCGCTGGCCTGGGGGGTTCCGGCGCTCGGCGTGCATCACATGGAGGGTCATCTGCTGGCGCCGATGCTGGAGGAACAGCCGCCGCAGTTTCCCTTCGTCGCCCTGCTGGTTTCCGGCGGTCATACCCAACTGGTGCGGGTCGACGGCATCGGTCGCTACCAGGTGCTCGGCGAGTCGCTGGACGACGCCGCCGGCGAGGCTTTCGATAAGACCGCCAAGCTGCTCGGCCTCGGTTATCCCGGCGGTCCGGAGATCGCCCGCTTGGCACAGGACGGCCGGCCCGGGCGTTTCGTCTTCCCGCGGCCGATGACCGACCGGCCAGGCCTGGAGTTCAGCTTCAGCGGCCTCAAGACCTTCGCCCTGAATACCTGGCAGCACTGCCGGGCGAGCGGCGACGACGGCGAGCAATCGCGCCGCGATATCGCTCTGGCCTTCCAGCAGGCGGTGGTGGAGACGCTGATCATCAAGTGCCGGCGGGCGCTGAAGCAGACCGGCCTGAAGCGTCTGGTCATCGCCGGCGGGGTGAGTGCCAACCAGGCGTTGCGTTCGGCGCTGGAGCGGATGCTCGGCGAACTGGATGGCCAGGTGTTCTACGCCCGGCCGCGCTTCTGCACCGACAACGGCGCGATGATCGCCTATGCTGGCTGCCAGCGTTTGCTGGCCGGCCAGCGGGATGGGCCGGCGATTCAGGTCCATGCGCGCTGGCCGATGGAGACCCTGCCGGCGCTCTGATCCTGCGGCGCAGGGCTAGAAATGTCTTTCCCGGCCGGCGAAGAGAGCATGCAGATTGCCGCGATGGCGCCAGACGATCACCCCATAGAGCAGCAGCATCGGCAGCAGGGCTTCGGGCTGCCGCCAGGCCAGCAGCGGCAGGCACAGCGGCGTGGCGGCCAGGGCGGCGAGAGAACTGGTGCGGGTGAAGGCGAAGACCAGCAGCCAGGCGGCGACGGCCGGCAGCACCGCTGGCGGATAGAGGCCGAGCAGCATTCCGGCGGCGGTGGCCACGCCCTTGCCGCCACGAAAGTTGAAGTACAGGGGATAGAGGTGGCCGGACACCGCGGCGAGGCCGATCCAGGCCTGCTGCTGGACGCCCAGGCCGGCGTGCTGGGCGATCAGTACCGGCAGCAGGCCCTTGCCGAGATCGCCGAGCAGGGTGAGCGCCGCCAGGCGCTTGCCGGCGATACGCAGCATGTTGGTAGTGCCGGGATTGCCCGAGCCGCAGGCACGCGGGTCCGGTCCGCCGCTCAGTTGGCTGAGCAGGATGGCGAAAGACAGCGAACCGAGCAGGTAGGCGAGGATCGCCAGCAGCCAGACCATGGGATCCGTTCCGGGGTGAGGGCGTCCCGATTCTAGCGGGGCCCGGCGCCCTTCGTGGAGATGAATTTGGATAAAGTGTTTATCGAGGGCCTGGAAGTCGACACCCTCATCGGCGTGTTCGACTGGGAGCGCGGCATCCGTCAGTGCCTGCGGCTGGATCTGGAGTGCGCCTGGGATGTCCAGGCGCCCGCCAGCGCGGACGAGCTGTCCCGTGCGCTCGACTATGCGGCGCTGGCGGCACGCATCCAGGCCTTCGCCGGCGAGGCGCGCTTTCTGCTGGTGGAGACCTTCGCCGAACGTCTGGCCGGCGCGCTGATGGCGGAGTTCGGGATTCCCTGGCTGCGCCTGCGGGTGACCAAGCCGGGCGCCGTTCCAGCGGCCGCCGGCGTCGGCGTGGAGATCGAGCGCGGATGTCGCTGACTCCCGTGTTGCTGGGCCTCGGCAGCAATATCGAGCGTGTCGCCCATCTCACCGCCGGCCTCGAAGCGCTGTCCGGCCTTCTGCGGGACATGCGCTGCTCGCCGGTGTTCGAGAGCCTGCCGGTGGGGATCAGAAGCGGTCCCTTCTTCAACCTGGTGGTGGCCGGGCGGACCGAGTTGCCGCTGATCGAGCTGGATCGCCGGCTCAAGTTCATCGAGGCGGACAACGGCCGTTACGCGCCGGAGCGCAAGGGGCTGCCGCTGGATATCGACGTGCTGACCTATGGCGAACGGGTCGGCAACTTCGACGGGCTGGTGCTGCCGCGCGCGGAAATCCTGAAGAACGCCTTCGTGCTCTGGCCGCTGGCGCTGCTGGTGCCGGAGCGGCGCCATCCCGGCGCTGGCCGGACCTTCGCCGAACTGTGGCGGGAGGCGCGGATCGAGCAGGTACTGTGGCCGGTTTCCTTCCACTGGCGCGACGTGCAACTGACCCCTCCGGCACTGAGCCGGGCCTTTCCCGCCCCGCCCTCCGCACCCTAGGCGAAGCGCCCGTCTATTCGAAGCTCGGCAGACTCGGCGTCGTCACCGCCTTGCCGGCCGCGCTCCAGGCATCGAAGCCGCCGGCGATCGAGCGTACTTTCCGGTAGCCCATGTCCTGCAGGGTCGCGGCGGCCAGGGCGGCGCGCCCGCTGGTCTTGCAGTAGAGGACGATGCCGAGGTCGCGGGCGGACAGCTCCGGCGCGTTGTCGATCTTGAATTCCAGTATTCCGCGCGGAATGTTCAGCGCGCCGGGAATGTGCCCGGCCTGGAATTCGTCGGCCTCGCGCACGTCGAGCAGCAGGTCGGCGTTGCGGATGGCCGCCTCGGCGGCCTGGAGTTCGACTTCATGGATGCGGGCCTTGGCTTCGGCCACCAGATCATGGGCGCTTTTCACTGTCGTTTTTCTTCCGTGTCGGTCGAAGGGGGGCGGCCGGGCCCCGGCGGTGCATGCCGAGGGCGCGCCGGGTGGTCTGCGGATCGAGTTCGGCCAGGGCCTCGAACTGGCTGATGAAGACCCGGCCGCCGAAGTGTTCGAGAAAGTCCGAGTGCCTGAGCCGGTCCATCACCGGCCCCTTGACCTCGGAGAGATGCAACTGGATGCCGGCGGCGTGCAGGTGTGCACCGATCTCCTCCAGGCTTTCCAGGGCGCTGGCGTCGATCAGGTTGACCCCCGGGCACATCAGCACCAGGTGTTCGGCCCGGGGATGCTGGCTGACCAGTTCGGCGACGCGGTCTTCCAGATAGCGGGCGTTGGGGAAATACAGGCTCTCGTCGACGCGGATCGACAGTACCTTCGGGCTCTCCACCACGGCGAAGCGTTTGACGTTGCGAAAGTGTTCGCTGCCCGGCAACTGGCCGACCACGGCGATGTGCGGCTGGCTGGTACGCCAGAGGAACAGCAGCAGGGACAGGCCGACCCCGATGAGGATGCCGGCCTCGACGTCGATCAGCAGCACGCCGAGCATGGTCGCCGCCATGGCCGCGGCATCCTGGCGCGAATAGCGCCAGGTGCGCCCGAGCGCGCCGAGATCCACCAGGGTCAGTATCGCGACGATGATGGTGGCCGCCAGCACGGCATGCGGCAGGTTGTGGAACAGCGGAGTGAAGAACAGCACGGTGACGGTGATGCCCACGGCGCTCAGGGCGCCGGCCATGGGCGTCTGCGCGCCGGCATCGAAGTTCACCACCGAGCGCGACAGACCGCCGGTGACCGGGAAGCCGCCGCTCAGCGCCGCAGCCAGATTGGCGGCGCCGAGACCGACCAGTTCCTGGTTCGGCTCGATGCGCTGGCGACGCCTGGCGGCCAGGGTCTGCGCCACCGACACCGATTCGACGAAGCCGATCAGGCTGATCAGGAGCGCCGCCGGCAGCAGTTCGCCGGCCAGCGCCGCATCCAGCGGCGGCAGCGCGAACGATGGCAGGCCCTGGGGCGTCTGGCCGACCACGCGTACCCCGGCGGCATCCAGGCCGAACAGCCAGACCAGTAGCACCGACGCCAGCAGCGCGACCACCGGACCGGTACGGACCAGGGTGCCGGCAATCTTCGCGCCGAAACCGCGGGCGAGTAACCAGCCATGCAGTCGCGAGCGGGCCAGATGGAGGAAAAACAGGCTGCCGATGCCGATGGCCAGGGTCGGCAGGTTGGTTTGTGGCAGGCTCCGGACCAGGGCCCCGAGCAGCTCGATGGCGTTCTCGCCGTCGGCTTCGATGCCGAGGATGTGCTTGAGCTGCCCCAGGGTGATGAGGATGCCCGAAGCGCTCATGAAACCGGAAATCACCGGATGGCTGAGGAAGTTGGCGAGAAACCCCAGGCGCAGCGCCGCCATGGCCAGCAGGACGATTCCGGAGAGCAGCGCCAGCAGCAGGGCGGCGGCGTTGTACTCGGCGCTGCCGGCGGCGAACAGCGGAGCGAGCACGCTGGCGGTGACCAGCGAGAGCACGGCCGCCGGACCGACCGCCAGGGTGCGGCTGGTGCCGAACAGGGTATAGGCCACCAGCGGCAGGATGCTGGCGTACAGTCCGGTGACCGGCGGCAGGCCGGCGAGCATGGCGTAGGCCAGGCTCTGCGGGATCAGCATCAGGGTGACGATCAGCGCGGCCAGGCCGTCCTTGCCCGCGGTTTCGTGGTCGTACCGGCGTGCCCATTCCAGGCACGGCAGGTGGCGGGCGAGCCGCCGTGGCAGCGAGGTATGCATGGCCGGACTCAAAGCGTGTCGAGCGGGATCTTCAGATAGCGGGTGCCGTTGCTTTCGGCCGGCGGCAACTCGCCGGCACGCATGTTGACCTGTACCGAGGGCAGGATCAGCGCCGGCATGTCGAGGGTGGCGTCGCGGGCCTGGCGCATGGCGACGAATTCCTCCTCGCCGATGCCCTCGCGGATATGCACGTTGTGCGCGCGCTCGGCGCCGATGGTCGTCTCGTACTGATGTTCCCGGCGTCCCGGAGCCTTGTAGTCGTGGCACATGAACACGCGGGTCTGGTCCGGCAGCCTGAACAGCTTGGCGTGGATCGAGCGGTACAGGGCGCGTGCGTCGCCGCCGGGGAAGTCGCAGCGGGCGGTACCGTAGTCGGGCATGAACAGGGTGTCGCCGACGAAGGCGGCATCGCCGATCAGGTAGGTCATGCAGGCCGGGGTGTGGCCGGGGGTGTGGAGGGCGCGGGCCTCGATGCTGCCGAGGCTGAAGCCTTCGCTGTCGTGGAACAGGTGATCGAACTGGCGGCCGTCGGTGGCGAACTCCGGCTCCGCGTTGAACAGCTTGCCGAAGGTGTCCTGCACCATGGTGATGCGGTCGCCGATCGCCAACCGGCCGCCGAGCCGTTCCTTGAGGTAATGGCCGGCGCTGAGATGGTCGGCGTGCACATGGGTTTCCAGAATCCACTGCACGCTCAGTTCCCGCTCGCGCACGTGGGCGATCAGGCGGTCGGCGCCCTGGCGCGAGGTTCGGCCTGCGGCGGGATCGTAGTCCAGTACGGGGTCGATCAGCGCGCAGCGGCGGGTTCGCGGATCGCTCACCACATAGCTGTAAGTGGAGGTGGCGGGATCGAAGAAGGCTTCGACATAGGCATTCATGAGGCGACTCTCCGTGCGTGTCCGGGATACCCGGAGACATTTCACGGGAATCAGCTTAATAGCTCGTTTAGGTCTATGAATATATTTTTATTTCATATACAAAATATTTTAAGTATCTCTCGCCAGGTTGGGTGTCCGCTCGGACATCGACGATGGCGGGATAGGCGATGTGCCATCTGCGCAGGTGGCGCGTCCAGCTATCACGAGGTCTCCGGAGGCTCGGCCCGCTCGCCCAGTACGTCGCTCTTGTAGGCCTTCAGTGCCCGCAGTCGCTCGCGCTTGAGCGCTTCGCCCAGGGCCGCGCCCGCGAGCCCCTTTTCCAGCAACGGTTGGACCGCCACTGCCCGGGCCGCGGCGGCGGCTCCGCGCAGGTAGCCGGCCTGTGGGTAATCGCGCCGTTCCAGGCCGAGACGACCGCGGGCATCCATCTCGCAGGCGGCGATGAACTCCTCGAAGCGTTGCGGACGGCGATAGACGTCGAACCGCTGCAGCAGTTCGAGCAGTGTGGCGGGGCGCAGTTCCAGGGCCCGGTGACAATGGCTGTGGTATTCGCCGACCAGCAGGGACAGTTCCTGGCAGTCGCGCGGAGCCTTGCAACGCGTGTTCACTGCGCGGATCAGTTTCAGGCCCTTGCGCTCGTGGGCGATGTGGCGCGGCCATTCCTCGGCGGGCGTCGTTCCCTTGCCCAGGTCATGGAGCAGGCAGGCCCAGCGCACGACCAGGGGCTGCCCGTGTTCGGCGCACTGGCGCAGCACGGCGAGCAGGTGCTCGCCGGTATCGATTTCCGGATGATGGGCGGCCGGCTGTGGAACGCCGAACAGGGCATCGATTTCCGGCAGCAGCTCATGCAGGGCGCCGCAGTCGCGCAGCGTCCGGATGAAGACATCCGGACGCGGCTCCAGCAGGGCGCGGGAGATTTCCTTCCAGCTGCGCTCGGCGGTGAGCGCCTGCAGTTCGCCGGACTCGGCGAGCTGGCGCATCAGCGCCCGGGTCTCCGGAGCCACGCGGAACCCCAGCGGTGCATAGCGGGCGGCGAAGCGCGCCACGCGCAGGACGCGCAGGGGATCTTCGGCGAAGGCGGGAGAGACGTGACGCAGCCACCTTTGCTCGAGATCGCGCCGGCCGTGACAGGGATCGATCAGCCGGCCCTGTTCGTCCTCGGCCATGGCGTTGATGGTCAGGTCGCGGCGCAGCAGGTCCTCTTCCAGGGTCACCTCCGGGCTGGCATGGAAGGTGAAACCGCCATAGCCGCGCCCGCTTTTCCGCTCGGTGCGGGCGAGAGCGTATTCCTCGCCGGTCCGCGGATGGAGGAAGACCGGGAAATCCGCGCCGACCGGGCGGTAGCCCAGGGCCAGCAGTTCTTCGGCGCTGGCGCCGACCACCACCCAGTCGACCTCGCTGACCGGCCGGCCGAGCAGCCGGTCGCGCACCGCGCCGCCCACTTTGTAGATTCGCATGTCCACCTCCTGGGCAGAGCATAGCGGGTAGGGGCGGTCGGGGGAACGATGAGGACGAGTTGCGAAAGGGAGGAGCCGCCGCCTGGAGGCTGGCGGCCGTTCGGTCAGATCGGCGGGATGGCCAGATCCAGGCGCGGGTAGTTTTCCTCGTCGCCGTCGCCCCTGGGCGGCATGTGGTAGCTGTTGACGATCCGGTCGCCCTGCATCGACTCGAGGTGGATATCGAAGCCCCACAGCCGATGCAGGTGCTTGAGTACGTCCTCGGTGGCGTCGCTGAGCGGCTTGCGGTCGTGTTGCTGGTGGCGCAGGGTCAGCGAGCGGTCGCCGCGCCGGTCGACGCTCCAGATCTGCACGTTCGGTTCGCGGTTGCCGAGGTTGTACTGGGCGGCGAGCAGTTCGCGCACGGTGCGGTAGCCGGCATCGTCATGGATGGCGGACACCAGCAGCTCGTCCTTCTGGTCGTCGTCGACGATGCTGAACAGCTTGAGGTCGCGGATCACCTTGGGCGAGAGGAACTGCAGGATGAAGCTCTCGTCCTTGAAGCTCTGCATGGCGAACTTCAGGGTGTTCAGCCAGTCGCTGCCGGCGATGTCGGGGAACCAGCGCTTGTCCTCCTCGGTCGGGTTCTCGCAGATCCGCCGGATGTCGCGGTACATGGCGAAACCCAGCGCATAGGGGTTGATGCCACTGTAGTAGGGGCTGTCGAACGGCGGCTGGTAGACCACGCTGGTGTGCGACTGGAGGAACTCCATCATGAAGCCGTCGGTGACCAGTCCCTCGTCGTAGAGGTCGTTGAGCAGGGTGTAGTGCCAGAAGGTCGCCCAGCCCTCGTTCATCACCTGGGTCTGGCGCTGCGGATAGAAGTACTGGGCGATCTTGCGCACGATGCGCACGACCTCGCGCTGCCAGGGCTCGAGCAGCGGCGCGTGCTTCTCGATGAAGTAGAGGATGTTCTCCTGGGGTTCGGCGGGCCAGCGCGTGCGGTCCTTTTCGCTGCCTTTTTCGGTCGAGCGGGGAATGGTCCGCCAGAGATCGTTGATCTGGCGCTGCAGGTGTTCCTCGCGGTCCTTCTGCCGGCGCCGCTCTTCCTCCGCGGAGATCGGATAGGGGCGTTTGTAGCGGTCGACGCCGTAGTTCATCAGGGCGTGGCAGGAGTCCAGCAACTCCTCCACCGCGTCGATGCCGTGACGCTCCTCGCACTGCATGATGTACTGCTTGGCGAACACCAGGTAGTCGACGATCGAGCTGGCGTCCGTCCAGGTGCGGAACAGGTAGTTGCCCTTGAAGAAGCTGTTGTGCCCGTAGCAGGCGTGGGCGATCACCAGTGCCTGCATGCACATGGTGTTCTCTTCCATCAGGTAGGCGATGCACGGATCGGAGTTGATCACGATCTCGTAGGCCAGCCCCATCTGCCCGCGCTTGTAACCCTTCTCGGTGGCGAGGAAGTGCTTGCCGTACGACCAGTGGTGGTAACCGATGGGCATGCCCACCGAGGCGTAGGCGTCCATCATCTGCTCGGCCGTGATCACCTCGATCTGGTTGGGGTAGGTGTCGAGCGCGTAGCGTTCGGCGATGCGGCCGATTTCCTTGTCGTAGACCTGGATCAGTTCGAAGCTCCACTCCGATCCGGTGGAAATCGGCTGGCCCTTTCTCTCTCTGGGGGTCATGTCGCAAGCCTCCGCTGGAAGAGTTCGCGGAACACCGGATAGATGTCGGCGGCCGACACTATCTGCTGCTGGGCGAAGGAGTCGGGAAACGCCTCGCGGACGCTCTCGTACTCGTACCACAGCGCCTGGTGTTCGCGCGGGGTGATTTCGACGTAGCTGTAGTACTGCACGAACGGCATGATCTGTTTGATCAGGATATCCCGGCAGATCGGCGAGTCGTCGTTCCAGTTGTCGCCGTCCGAAGCCTGGGCGGCATAGATGTTCCATTCGTTGAGCGGGTAGCGCTCGACCATCACCTCCTGCATCATTTTGAGGGCGCTGGAGACGATGGTGCCGCCGGTTTCCCGGGAATAGAAGAATTCTTCCTCGTCAACTTCCTTGGCGCTGGTGTGGTGGCGGATGAACACCACATCGATCTTGTCGTAGCTGCGCTTGAGGAACAGGTAAAGGAGGATGAAGAAGCGCTTGGCGATGTCTTTGGTCGCTTGGGTCATGGAGCCGGAGACGTCCATCAGGCAGAACATCACCGCCTTGGAGCTGGGGTTGGGCTGCTTGACCAGAAGGTTGTACTTGAGGTCGAAGGTGTCGAGGTAGGGCACCCGCTCGATGCGCATGCGCAGGCGGGTGATCTCCGCCTCCAGTTTCTGGATGTCGCCGAAGTTGTCCGGTTCCTCGATCTTCAGCCGCTCCAGTTCGGCCTTGGCCTCGCGCAGCTTGGCGCGGCTGTTGCCGGACAGGGCGATGCGCCGGGCGTGGGCCGAGCGCAGGGTGCGGACGATGTTGATCCGCGAGGGGTTGCCTTCGCTGCTGATGCCGGCGCGGACCGTCTTGAAGGTGTCTGCGCCGGTGATGTGGCGCTTGACCAGGTTGGGCAGTTCGAGGTCCTCGAACATGAAGTCGAGAAACTCTTCCTGGGTGATCTGGAAGACGAAGTCGTCTATGCCCTCGCCGCTGTTGCTGGCCTTGCCGGAGCCGCTGCCGCCGCCCCCGCCGCCTGACGGGCGCGGGATGCGTTCGCCGGCGGTGAATTCCTTGTTGCCCGGGTGGACGATGGTCTGTTTGCCGCCTCGGCCATGATGCAGCACGGGCTCGTCGATATCCCGCCCGGGAATGCTGATCTGCTCGCCATGTTCCATGTCGGTGATGGAGCGGCGGCTGACTGCCTCCTCTACCGCCTTCTTGATGTGATCACGGTAACGCCGCAGGAAGCGCTGGCGGTTCACCGTGCTCTTGTTCTTGCCGTTCAGACGTCGGTCGATCACATAACTCATAGACCCCTCCGGGGAGCTGCCAACCTCAGGCCACAAGCCGCAAGCGGAGCCGAACTCGGGGGCTTGCTTCCGCCTGCAGCTTGAAACATGGGGTTTGCGGCTGGATTACTGCGACTTCCGGACCCGCAGATACCACTCGGAGAGCAGCCTGACCTGCTTCTCGGTGTAGCCGCGTTCGACCATACGCTTGACGAAGTCGTTGTGCTTCTGCTGGTCTTCCTTGCTCGCCTTGGCGTTGAAGCTGATGACCGGCAGCAGGTCTTCGGTATTGGAGAACATCTTCTTCTCGATCACCACGCGCAGCTTCTCGTAGCTGAGCCAACTGGGGTTCTTGCCGTTGTTGTTGGCGCGAGCGCGCAGCACGAAGTTGACGATCTCGTTGCGGAAATCCTTCGGGTTGCTGATGCCGGCCGGCTTCTCGATCTTTTCCAGTTCCTCGTTGAGGGCCATGCGGTTGAGGATCTCGCCGGTTTCCGGATCGCGGTATTCCTGATCCTGAATCCAGAAGTCGGCGTAGAGCACGTAGCGATCGAAGATGTTCTGACCGTACTCGCTGTAGGACTCGAGGTAGGCGGTCTGGATCTCCTTGCCGATGAAGTCGATGTAGCGCGGCGCCAGGTATTCCTTGATGTAGCGCAGGTAGCGCTCGCGCACCTCCGGCGGAAACTGTTCCTGCTCGATCTGCTGCTCCAGTACGTAGAGCAGGTGCACCGGGTTGGCGGCGATCTCGTGCGGGTCGAAGTTGAACACCTTGGAGAGGATTTTGAAGGCGAAGCGGGTCGACAGACCGTTCATGCCCTCATCCACCCCGGCGGTATCGCGGTACTCCTGGATCGACTTGGCCTTGGGATCGGTGTCCTTCAGGTTTTCGCCGTCATAGACGCGCATTTTCGAGTAGATGTTGGAGTTTTCCGGTTCTTTCAGCCGCGAAAGCACGGAGAACTGGGCCAGCATCTTCAGGGTGTCCGGTGCGCAGTGGGCCTTGGCCAGCGAGCTGTGGGTCAGCAGCTTGTCGTAGATCCTGATCTCGTCGGAGACGCGCAGGCAGTAGGGCACCTTGACGATGTAGATACGGTCGATGAACGCCTCGTTGTTCTTGTTGTTGCGGAAGCTGTGCCACTCGGACTCGTTGGAGTGGGCGAGGATGATGCCGCTGTAGGGGATCGCGCCGAGGCCCTCGGTACTGTTGTAGTTGCCTTCCTGGGTGGCGGTCAGCAACGGGTGGAGCACCTTGATCGGCGCCTTGAACATCTCGACGAATTCCATCAGGCCCTGGTTGGCGCGGCACAGCGCGCCGGAGTAGCTGTAGGCGTCGGCGTCGTTCTGCGGGAATTCTTCCAGTTTGCGGATATCGACCTTGCCGACCAGGGCGGAGATGTCCTGGTTGTTCTCGTCACCCGGCTCGGTCTTGGCCACCGCGATCTGGTTGAGGATCGAGGGATACAGCTTGACCACGCGGAACTGGCTGATGTCTCCGCCGAACTCGTTGAGCCGTTTGGTCGCCCAGGGCGACATGATGGTGGAGAGGTAGCGGCGCGGAATACCGAAATCCTCTTCGAGGATCTCGCCGTCCTCGGCGGCGTTGAACAGCCCCAGGGGCGATTCGAACACCGGCGAGCCCTTGATCGCGTAGAAGGGCACCTTCTCTATCAGTTGCTTGAGCTTCTCGGCCAGGGAGGACTTGCCGCCACCCACCGGACCCAGTAGGTAGAGGATCTGCTTCTTCTCTTCCAGGCCCTGGGCCGCATGGCGGAAGTAGGAGACGATCTGCTCGATACTGTCTTCCATGCCATGGAAATCGGCGAAGGCCGGATAGCGGCGAATGACCTTGTTGGAGAAGATCCGCGACAGCCGGGAGTCGGTGGAGGTGTCCACCAGTTCCGGCTCGCCGATGGCCATCAGCATCCGTTCGGCTGCGGTGGCATAGGCGCTACGGTCCTGCTTGCACAGTTCGAGGTACTCCTGGAGGGAGTACTCTTCCTGACGCGTCGTTTCATAGCGTTGTTGAAAGTGGCTGAAGATACTCATGTCGTCACCTCGTTCGATGCTCGGAGCCGGCTTTGGTTTGAAGCTTTTGGGTGTTGGCGGTTCGCTGGCGTGGGCCAGCCGATGAAATCCCCCATGCCCGAAGGTCATTGCCTGGATAATTAATAGCAAGCCGTGTGCCGGCTTTGCCTTGATCTGGGTGGCTTAGGAACAAGAATAGTTCGGTATCGACAGTAGCACGGTTGCGCAAGCAAATGACAAGGGGATGCGCGATTGCCCGAGGCCCGTGGATGACGGTCCGACGAGAGGGGAAGGAAGGCGTCTGCCGCGTGTGGGGAGGCGTCCGGCCCGCCCTGCGGGCCGGGCCCGGAACGGTTCGGGCAGGGCTCAGCCGGGCTGGCCCGCCGTGCCTGGCGCGACCTCGTCGGGGAAGGTGGCGCGCCACAACTCGAAGCCGCCATCCAGGCTGTAGACCTCGGTGAAGCCCTGCTGGGCCAGGTAGGCCGCAGCGCCCTGGCTGGAGTTGCCATGGTAGCAGGCGACGATCAGCGGCCGCTGGAAATCCGCCTGGGCCATGAAGTCGGCGAGGGACTGATTGTCCAGATGGCGCGCGCCGGCGATATGGCCCTGGGCGTAGCTCTGCGGGTCGCGGATGTCCACCACCACGGCGCCCTGGCTGCGCAGGACCTGGGCCTGCTGGGGCGGGATACGACGGAATTCGCTCATGTTTGCACCTCGATGGCTGGAACGGGTCGCTCGTCAACGGGAAAAGGCTAACCGATCCGCAACCGCCCCTCTAGCCGGCGTCGCCCTTGGCGCCGTCGCAGGCGCAGCGGTGATATTCGCCGGTATCCAGGTTGAGCAGGGTCAGCGCGCCGCCCCAGACGCAGCCGGTGTCCAGGGCGATCACTCCGGGTTCGTCGCAGTGGCCTTCCAGGGCGGCCCAGTGGCCGAAGAGGATCTTCTGGCCGCGGGTCTTGCGCCGGGGATGGCTGAACCAGGGGGTGAAGCCGGACGGTGCGCTGCCAAGCCCCTCCTTGCTCTTCAGGTCGAGGGTGCCGTCGGCGGTGCAGAAGCGCATCCGCGTGAAGTAGTTGGTGATCGCCCGCAGACGCGCCGTACCGCGCAGCCGGCCGTTCCAGCGCAGGGGGTCGTTGCCGTACATGCCATCGAGAAATTGCGGTAGCCGGCTGTCGTCGCGGAGGGCTTCCTCGACCTCGGCGGCCAGGCGCAATGCCTTTTTCAACGACCATTGCGGCGGGATGCCGGCATGCACCAGGACGATGCCGCGTTCGCCATCGTGGTGCAGTAGTTTCTGCCAGCGCAGCCAGTCGAGTAGCAGGTCGCGATCGGGCGCCTCGAGGATCTCCCGCAGCGTGTCGCTCTTCTTCAGGCGTTCGATGTCGTGCGCCACGGCCAGCAGGTGCAGGTCGTGGTTGCCCAGCACCGTGGTCACCGAGTCACGCATGCCGTGGATGAAGCGCAGGGTTTCCAGTGACTGGGGACCGCGGTTGACCAGGTCTCCGGTCAGCCACAGGCGATCCCGGCCGGGCTCGAAGGCAACCCTGTCCAGCAGGCATTTCAGGGGCTCCAGGCAACCCTGCAGGTCGCCGGTCGCATACACGGCCATCAGTGCAGGGCCCCGGGCACGGCCAGGCGGAACGGACGGATCGGGGCGTCGAAAGCGTGCCCGTCCTCGGCGACCATCTGGTAGCTGCCCTGCATGGTGCCGACCTGGGTGGCGAGCAGCGTGCTGCTGTCGTAGTTGTGGCTCTGCCCCGGGCCGAGCAGCGGCTGCGTGCCGATCACGCCGGGGCCGCGAACCTCCTGGACATGGCCGTCGCCGTCGGTGATCAGCCAGTGGCGCGACAGCAGTTGGGCCGGCAGCAGGCCGTTGTTGCGGATGGTCACGCTGTAGGCGAAGACATAGCGGTTCTGCTCCGGCTGCGACTGCTCCGGCAGGTAACGGGTCTCGACGCTGACGTCGATCTGATAGCGGGGATCTGACATGCGTTGGGCTCTGTTGACGGATGGCTGAATGGGGTTCGGACTCATTCGGGCGGGCGGTGTTCCTCCGTCCGCGCGTGCAGATGATCGGCTAGGCGGACGAAGGCGGCCAGGTCCAGTTGCTCGGGACGCAGGCTGCCATCGACGCCGGCGGCTTCTATATCCGTGGCGGCGAGCAGACCCTTGAGGGTATTGCGCAGGGTCTTGCGCCGCTGGTTGAAGGCCTCGCGGACGATGCGCTCGAGCAGGGCGGGGTCCCTGGCCGGATGCGGCAGGGTCTCGTGGGGGACCAGGCGGACGATCGCCGAGTCGACCTTCGGCGGCGGGTTGAAGGCACCCGGGCCGACATTGAACAGGTGTTCCACCCGGCAATGGTACTGGACCATGATCGACAACCGTCCCCAGTCGCCGCCGCCCGGCTCGGCGGCCAGGCGCTCGACCACTTCCTTCTGCAGCATGAAATGCATGTCGCGGATCAGGCCGGCATGTTCCAGCAGATGGAAGATCAGCGGCGTGGAAATGTTGTAGGGAAGGTTGCCGACGATGCGCAGGCTGTGCGGCGTGCCGCACAGGCGGGCGAAGTCGAACTTCAGCGCATCGCCCTGATGCAGGTGGAAGCGTGGCTCGAGGCCGAACTTCAGTTTGAGCAGCGGGATCAGGTCGAGGTCCAGCTCGATGACGTCGAGTCGTGCACCACTACCGAGCAAACCCTCGGTCAGGGCGCCCTGGCCTGGACCGATCTCGACCAGGCGCTCGTCGGCGCGGGGATGGATGGCGCGCAGGATGCGGTGGATGACGCCGGCATCGTGCAGGAAGTTCTGGCCGAAGCGCTTGCGTGCGCGGTGCTGGTACAGCTCGGACATGGGGCGGGCTCCAAGCTTCAAGCCACAAGCTCAAAGCGAATGCAAAAAGACGCAGTTTAGCAGCGAGGCGCGCCGGGCCTGAATCCATGGGCGGCTGGACGGCCACGACGGCTTCGCCCGGGACGGCGGTCGAGGCTACCGGCCGGTGCTCATCCGGTAGGCGGTTTCCAGCGCCACCTGCAGGCTGCCGGTGTCGACCCGGCCGCTGCCGGCCAGATCCAGCGCGGTGCCGTGATCGACCGAGGTGCGCACGATCGGCAGGCCGAGAGTGACGTTGACCGCGGCGCCGAAGCCCTTGTACTTGAGCACCGGCAGGCCCTGGTCGTGGTACATCGCCAGCACCGCGTCGCAATCCTCGAGGTGCCTGGGGGTGAACAGGGTATCGGCCGGCAGCGGGCCGACCAGATCCAGGCCTTCGCCGCGCAGACGCTCCAGCACGGGTTCGATCACCTCGATTTCCTCGCGGCCCAGGTGGCCGCCTTCGCCGGCATGCGGATTCAGGCCGCAGACCAGGATGCGCGGGCGGGCGATGCCGAACTTGCCGAGCAGGTCGGCGTGCAGGATGCGGATCACCCGCTCCAGGCGTTCGGCGGTGATGGCGTCGGCCACCGCGCGCAGCGGCAGGTGGGTGGTGACCAGGGCCACGCGCAGGCCGGTGGTGGCGAGCATCATCACCACCTGTTCGGTGCCGGTCAGCTCGGCGAGGAATTCGGTGTGCCCGGAGAAGGGAATGCCGGCCTCGTTGATCACGCCCTTGTGCACCGGCGCGGTGATCATCCCGGCGAAGTCGCCGGCCAGGCAGCCGCGGCCGGCGCGGTCCAGGGTTTCCAGGACGTAGGCGGCGTTCGCCGGATCGAGATGGCCGGCGCGCACCGCGGCACGCAGTGGCGTGTCCCATACGTACAGGCTGCCGGCCGCGGCGGGGGCGGTCGGCCAGGCTTCCGGCGCGACGGGGATCAGCTCGATGTCGAGGCCCAGCAGGGCGGCGCGCTCCGCGAGCAGCGCACGGCTGGCGATGGCGACCAGTGCCTGGGGCTGGGCCTGGCGGGCCAGCAGCAGGCACAGGTCGGGGCCTATGCCGGCCGGCTCGCCGGGCGTGAGGGCGAAGCGCCGCACGCTCACAGCTTGGTTTCCACGTAAGCCTCGTCGCGGATCTGGCGCAGCCAGGACTGCAGTTCCTCGTCGTACTTGCGGTTGCGCAGCACGTTCATCGCCTGCTGTTCGCGGACCTGGGTACTGCTGTCGGTGGCGCGCCGGCCGAGCACTTCCAGCACGTGCCAGCCGAACGGGCTCTTGAACGGCGGCGACAGCTCGCCGGCGGGCGTCTTGGCCATCATCTCGCGGAATTCCGGCACCAGGGCGTTCGGGTCGATCCAGTTGAGATCGCCGCCGTTCAGCGCCGATCCCGGGTCTTCCGAGAAGCTCTTCGCCAGTTCGGCGAAGTCCTCGCCGTTGAGAATGCGCTCGTGGATGCGTTCGATCAGGCGCCTGGCATCGATATCGGTGCGGATTTCGCTCGGCTTGATCAGGATGTGGCGAACGTGCACCTCGTCGCGGATCTGGGCGCTGCCGCCGCGCTTTTCCAGCAGCTTGATAATGATGTAGCCGCCCGGCGTACGCACCGGCTCGGTGACGCCGCCGACCGGCAACTGACTGACCAGGTTGTCGAACGGCGGCGGCAACTGGGCCGCCCTGCGCCAGCCGATCTCGCCGCCTTCCAGGGCGGTTTCGCCGGCCGAGCGGGTGATCGCCAGTTGGGCGAAGTCGGCGCCGTCGCTCAGTTGGCGGTAGATCTCCAGCACCTGCTGCTCGGCGGCCTGGATCTGCTCGGGCGGGGCGCCGTCGGGCAGCGGAATGGTGATGTTGGCCAGGCGGAACTCCTCCGACAACTGCAGCTTGCCGAGATCCGAGGCGAGGAAGTTCTGCACTTCGTGATCGCTGATCTGGATGCGGTCGGCCACCACGCGCTGGCGGACGCGGCTGATGATCATCTCGCGGCGCACCTGCTCGCGGGCCTCGTCGAAGGACAGGCCGTCGCGGGCCAGGGCGGCCTGGAACTGTTCGAGGGTCAGGCCGTTGCGCTGGGCGATGGTGGCCATCGCCTGGGCGAGTTCCTCGTCGCCGATGCGGATGCCGGCGCGCGAGCCCATCTGCAACTGGATGCTTTCCAGGATCAGCCGCTCCAGCACCTGGGAGACGAGTTGGTCCCGTGGCGGCAACTGGGCGCCGCGCTTGGCGATGGTCTGCTCGACCTCGCGCAGGCGCCGGTCGAGCTGGGTCTGCATGACCACATCGTTGTCGATGATGGCGACGATACGGTCCAGCGGGCGTACTTCGCCCTGTGCCGCGCTGCCGAGCAGCAGGGTCGCCAGCAGCAGCGAGCGCAGGCGTTCAGTGAGCTTTTTGTTGCTGTTCACGTTCGAGGTAACCTTCGATGCCTTGGTCGAGGAACGCCTCCACCTTGTTGCCCATCACGCCGCCGAGGCCCTTGAACACCACCTGCAGGAAGAGGCCCTTGTCGGCGTCGTCGTTCTGATCCGGGTTGAGTTCGTTCTCGTCGTAGCCGATCCAGTAGCGGCTGATCAGGCGCAGCTTCCAGCAACAACTGTCGTACTCGAAGCCGCCGAAGGCTTCCAGGGTGCGATCGCGGCTGTAGTCGTACTGCCAGCGGGCGATGGCGCTCCAGTGCGGGGCGAGCGGCCAGATGGTCGAGAAGTCGTGCTGGTCGATCTTGTAGTAGTCCTTGATGCAGTCCGGGTCGGTGTCGCAGTTGCCGAAGTCGGTACTGTAGTCCCAGGTGCCGGTGGACTGGTTGTAGCGCATCACGTCGTTGCGGTAGCGATAGCCCAGGTTGACGATCTTGTTCGGATTGTCGGCCGGCTGGTAATGGAACATGACGTTGCTGGAGCGGGGATGGTGCTCGTCCGGGTCCCAGTTGAACTCGGAGGTCAGGCGCCAGTCGTGGTTGAAGCGGTACACATATTCCAGCGCGTAGGGCGAGACCTTGGACTCGGAGTCGTCGCGTTTCTCGTAGTCCACGCGCGGCATCTGCACCCGGCGATCCTGGAAGTAGAAGGTCTGGCCGAAGCTGATGCGCTGGCGTTCGAAGCCGTTGGCTTCGATCCAGCGGCTGGTCACGCCGAGCGACAACTGGTTGGCGTCGCCGATGCGGTCCTTGCCGGTGAAGCGGTTGTCGCGCCACAGCGAGGCGTAGCTGAAGACGTGCTCGCCGGTATCGAATACCGGTATGTCCTCCTGGTCGCGGTACGGCACGTAGAGGTAGTACATGCGCGGCTCCAGGGTCTGCCGGAAGCCCTTGCCGAACCAGTTGACGTTGCGGTCGAAGTAGAGGCCGCCCTCCAGGCTGTAGAGCGGCACGGTGCGGTCCGGGCTGTCGTCGAAGTGCTGGCCGCCGAGTGTGGTCTTGCCCTGGGCGTCCAGATCCAGGTCGTAGCGGGTATGGGCGATCTTGACCGAGGGCTTGAGGTAGCCCCAGGTCCACTCCAGCGGCAGGCTGACGCCCGGCTCCAGGTGGGTGCGGTCGCCTTCGGCGCGATCCAGCCCGGTAATGTATTCGTCGTACCAGCGTTCGTCCGTGTTGCCGTCCTCGTCGGTGAAGAAGCCGGTGCGCAGGTCGCGCTCGAACTTGGCGTACTCGGTGCCGTAGGTGAAGTACAGGCCGTACGGGCGGTACGGCAGGAAGCCGTCGAGGCTGACCTGCGGCAGGATGTCGTAGGGCGTGCGGTCGGCGATCGTGGTGCGCTCGAAGGCGTGCGCGTTGAGGCGCGCGGTGAAGGTGTCGCCGCGCCAGCTCAGGGTGCCGCGCTGGTTGAGGAAGTCCGGCTGGTTGATGCCCAGGTCGGTGCGCAGGTCCTGGAAGTAGTAGGGGTCGCTGATGTCGGTGAAGTCGACCTCGGCCATCAGGCGCGAGTTCAGCCCGCCGATGTGCTGCCAGCTGTACATCCAGCGCTGGTCCTCGTAGTCCGACTGCAGCTCGCGCTCGTCTTCCTTGTCGTCGATGTAGGCCGCGCCGACCTGGCCTTCGCTGGTCTTGGTCAGGTAGCGGAACTCGCCTTCCAGCAGCAGGCCGCGGTCGGTCATGTAGGTCGGGTAGAGCGTGGCGTCGTAGTTCGGCGCCAGGTTGAAGTAGTAGGGCGCCTGCAGGGAGAGGCCGCTGCTGCCCGAACTGCTGAAGCCCGGCGTCAGGAAACCGGACTGGCGGCGGTTGTCGATCGGGAACTGGATGTACGGGGTGTAGAACACCGGCAGGTCGTGTACCCGCAGCGTCACGTGGGTGGCAGTGCCGCGGCCGCTGACCGGGTCCAGCTTGATGTTCTTGCCGCTCAGGGTCCAGGTGTTGCTGCCCGGCTCGCAGGTGGTGTAGGTACCGTCCTTGAGGCGGATGATCGAGGTTTCCTCGCGCTTGGCCTTGAGCGCGCTGCCGCGAGCGTGGGCGCTGTGGACGACGTACTCGGCGTTCTCCACTTGCGCCTCGCCGTTTTCCATCAGCAGCTCGGCGCGGTCGCCGACGACCAAAAAGCCCTTGTCGCGCAGCCTGACGTTGCCGAGCACCTCGCCCCGGCTTTCCTGCTGGTGCAGGCGCGCCTCGTCGGCCTCCACCTGCATGCTGCCCTGGCGCAGCACCACGTCGCCGGCGATCGAGGCGATCTGCTTCTCCTGGTCGTAGCGCGACGCGCGGGCGGAGACGTAGGTCGGCGCGTCGCGCATCGGCGTGCTGTCGTCCATGCCCACTCGTGGCGGCTCGACGTAGGTGCCGGTGCAGTAGGGACTGATTTCGGCCAGTTGCGCCGGGCTCAGCTTCTCCCTCGGTACCCAGTCCAGGTGGCTGTAGTCGGCGCTGCGCGAAGCCAGGGCGAAGCCTTCGCTCTCGGTGACCAGGGTCGGCGCGGCCTTCTCCTTGCCGGCGGGCTGCGCGCCGGGAGCGGCCGCCGCGCTGGCGGCTTCGTGCGGGCGCGGCGGCAGGGGTTGGGCGCTGGCCTTGGGGGCGCAGTCCCAGCCACCCGCGGCGGAGGGCCGGCAGTCGAACTGCTCGGCGGCCAGCAGGCGAGCCGAGCCCAGAACCAACAGGCTACCGGTGACCAGAAGAGGAAACTTTCTGCGGAACAACGAGCGGGGAGGAGTGAGGGCCATCTGAGTTTATGTCCGGGCTTCCTGTCTGTGCGCCAACAGCCGGTACGGCACAGCCTGCGCTAGGCTGGGGTAAGATCGACCATAATAAATCAATGCGTCTGACAACGGCTAGGTCCGTGGGAGTAGGGGGTCGTAGATGTCTGTGGATGGTCGATTGGAAAACCTCGAGCGCTGGCTGGAGCGTTGCCTGCCGGCGCTGTTCGCCGAGTACGGCTGGGGGACGCCCGGGCCGGCGAGCCTGACCCCGGCGAGCAGCGATGCCAGCTTCCGCCGCTATTTCCGCTGGCAGGACGGCGAACGCAGCCTGATCGCCATGGATGCGCCGCCGCCCCAGGAGGATTGCCGGCCGTTCGTCAAGGTCGCCGGGCTGCTCGCCGCAGCCGGCGTGCACGTGCCGGAAGTGCTCGCCGCCGATCTCGAACGGGGCTTCCTGCTGCTGACCGACCTCGGCCGGCAGACCTACCTGGAGGTCATCGACGAACGCAACGCCGACGCGCTGTTCGGGGGCGCGCTCCAGGCCCTGCTGGCCTTCCAGCGCCTGCCGCTGGACGCCGGCCTGCCGGACTACGACGAGGCCCTGCTGCGCCGCGAACTGCAACTGTTCCCCGACTGGTACCTGCAGCGCCACCTCGGCATCGCGCTGGAGGGCGCGCAACTGGCGGTCTGGCAGCGCGTCTGCGACCTGCTGGTGGACAGCGCCCTGGCCCAGCCGAAGGTGCTGGTGCATCGCGACTACATGCCGCGCAACCTGATGTCGAGCGAGCCCAATCCCGGCGTGCTGGATTTTCAGGACGCGGTTTACGGCCCGGTCACCTACGACGTCACCTGCCTGTTCAAGGACGCCTTCCTCAGTTGGCCCGAGGCGCGCGTGCGCGCCTGGCTGGAGCGCTACTGGAGCCTGGCCCGCGCGGCCGGCGTCCCGGTCCAGGCGGAGCTGGAGGACTTCCTGCGCGCCAGCGACCTGATGGGCGTGCAGCGCCACCTCAAGGTGATCGGCATCTTCGCGCGCATCCGTCACCGCGACGGCAAACCCAGGTACCTCGCCGACGTGCCGCGCTTCTTCCGCTATATCGAGGCGGTGCTGGCGCGGCGGCCGGAGCTGGCCGAACTCGGCGCGCTGCTCGCCGCCCTGCCGCGAGCCGCGGAGCAGCCGGCATGAAGGCGATGATCCTGGCCGCCGGCAAGGGCGAGCGCCTGCGCCCGCTGACCCTGCACACCCCCAAGCCGCTGGTGCGCGCCGGCGGCGTGCCGCTGATCGAGTACCACGTGCGCGCCCTGGCCGCCGCGGGCTTTCGCGAGCTGGTGATCAACCACGCCTGGCTCGGCGCGCAGATCGAGGACTGCCTGGGCGACGGCGCGCGCTTCGGGGTGCGCATCGCCTGGTCGGCCGAGGGCGAGCCGCTGGAGACCGGCGGCGGCATCCAGCGTGCCCTGCCGCTGCTCGGCGACGAACCCTTCCTGCTGGTCAACGGCGACATCTGGACCGACTACGACTTCGCCGGCCTGCGCGACATCCCGGTGGCGTTGGCCCATCTGGTGCTGGTGGACAACCCGGCGCACCATCCCGAAGGCGACTTTCGCCTCGAAGAGGGCCGGGTCGGCGCCCGCGGCGAACGGCCCGGCCTGACCTACAGCGGCATCGCCGTGCTCGATCCGGCGCTGTTCGCCGCTTGCCGGCCGGGGGCTTTCAAGCTGGCGCCGCTGCTGCTCGCCGCGATGGCCGAGGGGCGGGTCAGCGGCGAGCATTTCCGCGGGCGCTGGGTGGACGTCGGCACCCACGAGCGGCTCGCCGAGGTCGAGCGGCTGCTGGCGGAGCCCCGCTGAGATGGTCCGGCCGTTCGCCCCGCTGGGCGCCCTGGCCGGCCTGCTGGTGAGCGGTCTGCCCGGGGGCGTGGTGGGCGTCTTGCTCGGCTTGGCGCTGGATCGCCGTCTGAAACTGCGCTCCTGGCGGCAACTGGTCGAGCGCCTGGGCCTGCGTCCGGCGGAGGGCGACCATGAACTGCTGTTCCACCTGCTCGGCCGCCTGGCGCGGCGCGAGGGCCCTGTGCAGGAGGCTCATCTGCGCCAGGCCTGTCGCGAGATGGGCGCCCTCGGACTGGATGCGCGGGCGCGGCAGGCCGCCAGCCGGATCTTCGCCCACGGCATGCTCGGCATCGACGGCCTGCGCCGTTCGCTGCAGCGCCTGAGTGGCCAGGCCGAACGGGTCGAGCACCTGTTGCGCGCGTGCTGGCGGATGGCCTGGGCCGACGGCCGGGTGGGGCCGGCCGAGCGCGAACTGCTGCTGCTCTGGGGACGCTGGCTGGGGCGCAGCAACGCCCAGGTCGAGGCGCTCGGGCACGACTGCGCACCGCTGCCGGCGCCGTCCGAGGCCGACGGCTACCCGCGGGCCCTGCGCCTGCTCGGCATCCGCCCCGACAGCGATCCGGCGGCCATCAAGCACGCCTATCGGCGCCTGCTCAGCCGGCATCACCCGGACAAGCTGGGCCGCGCCGGGGCGAGTCCGGCGCGGCTGCGCGCGGCCACGGCGCGGACCCGCGAGCTGCACGAGGCCTATCGGCTGGTCCGCGATCGCCACGGATTCCGTTAGCGCCCGCGTGTCACCGCGGGCGTCGGCCCGGCAGGCTTTCCGCGGCATGCACTGCGGGCCCTGGCGCAGAGCAGGTACTCCCGCTCGGATGCAGCCCGGCAGGCCGGTGCAGGAAGGGTTCCCGCTGCCTGGAAGGCGGGCCGGACAAAAGTTCGGTTCCGAAGTATCGATTCCGTGGATCGACATCGATATCCGCTAGTTGCATTCGTCCTTTGTCCATCATTTTTGTGATCAAGGTTTCTGATTATTAGATCAGGCATGACAATTGGACGACTTCTGAAAGGTTGCGCTGAAATTGCTGCGAGCAATACGAAACTTCCAATAGCAATATAGGGAACTTTTATGTCGACTCGCATCAATCCGTTTTGTCTCGATGGCCGGCAGGCTCTTCTGACGGGTTCCTGTCGCGGTATCGGCTTCGAACTGGCTCGCGGTTTGGGACGGGCCGGAGCAAAAGTGCTTATCAATGGCCGCGATAACGAGCGCACTCATGCCGCCTGCGCGAAACTTCGCGATGAAGGCCTCATGGCGGAAGCGGTAGTTTTCGACGTGACCGATTACCGACAATCCGAAACCGCGATCGACGATGTGGAAAACCGCCTCGGTCCCATCGATATATTGGTCAACAATGCCGGCATTCAGCATCGTGCCCCATTGGAAGAGTTCGCCCATGAAAAATGGCGTGAACTCATGCAGACCAATCTCGATGCGGTCTTCTACGTATCTCAGGCGGTCGCCCGTCATATGATCGGCCGCAAACGCGGCAAGATCATCAACATCGGTTCGGTGCAAAGCGAACTGGCACGCCCCTCGATCACACCTTATGCGGCCAGCAAAGGTGCGGTGCGCATGCTTACGCGGGGCATGTGCGCGGATTGGGCGCGTTATGGCATTCAAACCAATGGTCTTGCTCCGGGGTATTTCCAGACGGAACTCAACCGCGCTTTGGTGGAGGACCGGGAATTCTCCGATTGGTTATGCAAACGCACACCGGCCGGCCGTTGGGGCCAGGTCGAGGAGTTGTGCGGCGCCGCGATTTTCCTCGCCTCGTCCGCCTCCGATTTCGTCAACGGCCAGATGCTCTATGTCGATGGCGGTCTGACCAGCGTGGTTTGAATACTTCGCTACGAACGGCATATCTATAAAAACAAGGAAACTCACATGGCCGACTTCAAAGAGGCAATGCTCGGCGGCATCGATATCGACAGAAATCCGCCCCTTGCCAGCAATGTCCGAACTCCCCGTTCGGAATCCTTGGCGCCGAAGCGTTGGTTATATCTGATTCCGCTGATTTTCATCACTTACAGTCTCGCCTATCTGGATCGGGCCAATTATGGTTTCGCCAGTGCCGCCGGTATCGAACAGGATCTGGGGATCACGCATGGCATGTCCTCACTGATCGGTTCGCTGTTCTTTTTCGGCTACTTTTTCTTTCAAGTGCCAGGCGCCATTTATGCACAGAAGTACAGCGTGCGTAAGTTGCTATTCTGGAGCCTGATTCTATGGGGCCTGTGCGCCGTGGCCACGGGGTTGGTCACCAGTATCCCCATGCTGATGGTGATCCGGGTTTTGTTGGGAATCGTCGAAGCGTCGGTCATGCCGGCGATGCTGATTCTCATCAGTAACTGGTTCACTCGGCAGGAGCGTTCTCGCGCCAATACTTTTCTGCTACTGGGCAATCCGATCACCGTATTGTGGATGTCGGTGGTTTCCGGGTACCTGATCGATGCCTGGGGCTGGCGCGAAATGTTCGTGATCGAGGGCGCGCCGGCGATTCTCTGGGCCTTTATCTGGTGGCGCCAGGTACGTGACCGTCCGACACAGGTCGACTGGCTGACCGATCAGGAGAAGGCACGACTGACGGGCATTCTGGAGAATGAACGGAAAAGCATGCCGGTGATCCGTAATTACCGCCAGGCCTTCATGACTCCTGTGGTCATCCGACTCTGTCTGGTACATGCACTCTGGAGCGTGGGCATGTACGGCTTCATCATGTGGCTGCCATCGATCATCAAGCAGGCGGCGGCCATCGATATCGTGACGGTGGGTTGGTTGAGCGCCGTTCCGTACATGGTTGCCGTAATGACGATGCTGGCGGTGTCGTGGGCTTCGGACCGGTCGCAACGGCGCAAGATCTTCGTCTGGCCGCTATTGGGTATCGGCGCGCTGGCCTTTTTGCTTTCCTATCTGCTCGGTGCCGACCACTTCTGGATGTCGTTCATTCTGCTGAGCGTCGCCGGTGCGGCAATGTATGCTCCCTACGGTCCCTTCTTCGCGCTGATTCCAGAAATTTTGCCGGCGAATGTATTCGGTGGAGCCATGGGGCTGATTAACGCCTGTGGTGCGCTCGGTGCGTTTCTGGGGTCGTGGATAGTCGGTTACCTCATCGGCCTGACAGGCAATCCGGGGGCGGCCTATATATTCATGACGGTCTGTGTCCTGTCGTCGGCGGTGCTGATGGCCATTGTCAAGGTGCGTTCATAAGGCGGCAGGCGTTTCGGCCGCTATCCGGAAAGCTCGGGAAATCCCGCTCGACGGACTGCGTGAAAACCTGGCAGTCGGCGCAGCGGATGAGGACGACGCCCGTATCGTGAGATACGGGCGTCGTCTTTTCCTGGCTTGTATCCGCGCCCGATCGCCCGGCCAGGGGGCCGCTTCCCCATCGGCCGCGATGAGCCGGTCCCCGACGAACGCCAGATGCGCGTCAGCGCTGCCCACGATCCGCTCGGCCTGCTCGAGCGCCTTCCGTGCGATTGTTTCCGGCGTGTCCGTTTCTCCCGTCGCCAGGAGGCCGGGTGCCGGCGCGATGTCGAATCGGCCCGATTGCCGGCGAGCTGGAAGCCATCGAGCGCCGCGAGTTCCAGGCGACGGCCTCGGCGCGTCGGCAGGCGGCTCAGTGAGCGGTCGCGCTGCCGGCGGGCCGACAACCCCCCCCGTCGGGTCCTGATGGCGGCGCAGCGGTCGGCGGCGTTAGCCGGATGCGCGGACGGTGCGTACTCGCCAGCGCGCGGGGCCTAGGATATCCGGGGCGCCGTCGATGCCGGGCATGTCCGATCGCGCGCACGGCCGATATCTATAGGGCGCCGGCGATTCGGCGGCCGGTCGTCTCGATCCGCTTCGGTGTCCTGGTATCCGGGGGCCGTGTCCCGCCTGGGTGCCCGTGTTCGTGGCGCACGACGGCGGGGAAGCTGCAGGGGGAGGTAATGGGTTCGGCCCCGAGCGGCAGCTCTTTCAAGGTGTCGCACGCCTCTCCGGTCAGCGGACCAAGGGCGCGCGGTCGATAGCGCTTGGGGGAGCGAATTCGTTCGCGATACTTCGGCTTCGATCGCCACCTGTCGCAGACGAATCCACGCCTTGCCGCCCTTGCCACCCTTACCGGCAAGCGGCCGAGGCGTTCAGCCGAAGCCCTGGAAAGGATGGGTTCAGAATGGCCGGAGCGCGATGAGCCCTGGAGCCGATCGGCAACTTCGCGGATCGCCCGCCGCGCAGCGCCGAAGCGCTTTGGCGCTGCGTGGGCGTCGATACGGTACGCATTCGGTGGGGAGGCTGGCGAGCCCCGAGGGACCTCGGCGCCGCGTCGGAATCGGACCTTTCGCTGGAAGGCGGCCGCGCAGCGGACCGCCGTCTTCCGCCGCATTCACAGCATGTACGACCTATCGAGTCTTCACGCCCGGTCTTCGCCGGCGGCCCGCTGCGAAGGTTGGTCCAGCAGGCTCGCCACGGCGTGCACCGCGGCCATGGCGCAGAGCACGTCCTCCTGCTCGGAGGCCCCCGAGACGCCGATGGCGCCCAGGGTCGCGCCCTGCTGCAGGAAGGGTTCCCCGCCACCGAACAGGGCCATGCGCGGCTGCAGCGGCAGGCCCTGGCGGACCGCCGCCGAGCGGCTTTCCAGGCGCGCTTCCCAGGCACTGGTGGAGAAGCCGAAGCCGACGGCCGTCAGCGCCTTGTTCAGTGCGATGTCGCGGCTCTGCAGTGTCGCGCCATCCATGTGCGCCAGGTGGATCAGATGGCCCGCCGCGTCGACCACGGAGACGCTGATTCGCACCGACAGTTCGGCCGCCTTGTCCAGCGCCGCCTGCAGGGCGTGCCTGGCCAGCGGCAGGGTGATGCTGCCGACCTGGCGTAGATAGGGTGTATGCGTCGTCTTGCCGTTCACGATGAAACCTCCGGGTAATAAGGCAGTGACGGGGGCCATGGCCCCCGTGTCGGTTCAGAACGCGGCCGGCGAGGCGTGTGCCGCGTCGCGCGGGTCGTCCAGGTCCCGGTTGAGCGTCTCCGGGGTCTTGAAGGTCGTGTAGATGGTCGTCAGGGTCAGCAGCGCCAAGTAGCAGGCGATGGGGAACCAGGCGCCGGTCGCCGCCTGCGGATCGTCGGGGTTCAGGGCGACGACCGCGGCGATGATTCCCGCGCCGACCATGGGCGCGATGCCGCCGGCGACGGCCGCGGAGGCCTCGCGGGCGACGGACACCCCCATGTAGCGATGGCCGGCGCCGAACAGTTCCGGCATGAGCGCGGCCTGGGTGCCGAACATGCCCCAGGTACCGATCCCGAGCGCGATGGAAATGGCGATCACGCTGGCGACGACCTCGCCCTGGCTCAGCACCCACCAGACCGGGAAGGCCAGCGCCAGTTGCAGGAACGCGAAGGCGCGGTAGACGGCGACGCGCCCGAACCTGTCGCTCAGCTTGCCGGCGATCGGCACGGTGCAGGCGCCGACGGCGGCCGCGCAGATCAGGGTGATCACCCCGACCGGCCCTTCGAGGCCGATGACGCCGACGATGAAGCTCACCGCCAGGGCCTGGTAGATGGACGAGCCGCCGTTTTCCGCGAGGCGCAGGCCGACGCCGATGAGCAGGGTGCGCCTGGAGTGGGTGAGCACGGTTTTCAGCGGGTTGTCGAGGGTGCGTTTGTGCTCCTGCATCCTGACGAAGGTCGGCGACTCCTTCAGGCGCAGGCGCATGTAGAGGCCGACGCCGATGATGATGACGCTGAGCAGGAACGGCAGTCGCCACAGCCAGCTTTCCGTGATGCGTTCGGGGTCGCTGACCATCAGCAGGTACACCGCGGCGGCGAGCAGCGTGCCCATCTGGATGCCGAGGAAGGGCAGCGCCGCGTAGAAACCGCGCCGGCCCGGCGGTGCGTACTCGGTCATCATGACCGCGGCGCCGGCCTGTTCCGCGCCCGCGCCGAGCCCCTGCAGCAGGCGCAGGACGACGAGCAGCACCGGCGCCAGATAGCCCGCCGTCTGGAAGGTCGGCAGGGCCCCGATCAGCGCGCTCGACACGCCCATCAGCAGGACGGTGGCGGAGAGCACGAACTTGCGTCCGAGCCGGTCGCCGAGCATGCCGAACAGGATGCCGCCGACCGGCCGCACGGCGAAGCCCAGGAAGTAGGTTCCGAAACTGGCGATCAGGCGCATTTCCGGCGTCTGCTCGGGAAAGAACAACGGACCGAAGATGAGCGCCGACGCCAGGGTGTACAGGGCGAAGTCGTAGTATTCGAGGGCGCTGCCCACGGAGCAGGCCCAGGCGGCGCGGCGCAGGTCCTTCGCCTGGATGCCGTCGTCGTGTCGTGCCGCCGCTTCGGTGGCGTGCAGTGAATCGACTATTGTTGGATTTGTCGTCGTCATGGTGTTTCCTCAAGGTGCCTTGGCGGGGATTCTTGCGGGGGTCACAGGCGCAGGCGCTCGATCTCCTGCAGCATCGCGCGTTCCATCACCGCGATGGGCGCGTCCTGACCCGTGTAGAGTTCGATCTGCCGGCAGGCCTGGTGCACGAGCATGCGGGTGCCGGCGACGGTCGTGCAGCCGAGCTGCCGCGCCTGGCGCAGCAGCGCCGTCTCGACCGGAATGAAGGCGACATCCATCACCACCAGGTGGGAGGCCAGCCGGCCGTCCAGGGGATTCGTCCCGGGCTGGCGGAAGCCGGCCGAGGTCGCGTTGATGACGACGTCGAAGGCGTCGGCCGCGAAGTCGTCGATGCTGCCGCCGAATCCGACTTCCAGCGATTCGGCGAGCGTCCTGCCGCGTTCCGCGCTGCGATTGAAGACTTCCACTCGGGCGCCGGCCTGCCGGCAGCCATAGGCGACCGCCTTCGCCGCTCCGCCGGCGCCGATGACCGCGATGCGCTTGCCGGCCGGCCGGATCGCTTCCTGCAAGGCGCGCACCGCGCCCAGGTAGTCCGTGTTGTAGCCGGTCAGCACGCCGTCCCGGTTGTCGATGGTGTTGACCGCGCCGATCGCCCGGGTCGATTCGTCGATCGCGTCGAGGTACGGCATCACGGCCGATTTGTACGGCATGGACACGTTCATCCCGCGCACGCCCAGCGTCCGTATCGCCTGGACGGCGGCGCGCGGGTCCTCGACGCCGAAGCATACGAAGGTGTAGTCGAGTCCGAGCGCCGCATAGGCCGCGTTGTGGATCTTCTCGCCCAGCGAGAAGGGCTCGCCCATGATCGAGCCGCACAGGGTGGGAATGGATTTGGGCATGTCGGTTTCCTTGGGTTGTGGGACGTTGTCGGGGGGACGAGAAGCCCGCGGTCGGTTCCGTTCGCCGACCGTTTCGCCGGGGCCGTCCGGTTCGGTTCGCCGCGCGCCGTTCCCGGCCACGGGGCGCCGGGTGCCGCTAGACGCCGCCGCTCGGGCCGCCGTCCAGGCGAAGCATCTGGCTGTTGATGAAGTCCGAGGCCGGCGAGGCGAGGAGCACGGCGGGCTCCGCCACCGCTCTCCCGCGGCCGGCCGGTGTGCGCCTGCATGGCCTGGCGGGGAACTCCCGGTCGTCGACCGGGGCACGGTTGGGTTTCGTCTGGAAATAGCCGAGGGCCAGGCGGTCGGCCTGGATGCCGTACCTGGCCCGGTTCGCGCGCAGGCCCCGGGTCGGCATGTGTGGCGCGCCCTCGCTGATGGCGTAGGAGGCGGGCGACGGGCGCGCCGGTTCGCCCCGCCGTTCGTCGAGCAGCATCGCCGCGGCCGCCCGCTCCAGGCCGTGCGCCAGTTCGAAAGCGATTCCCCGGCAAGCGCCGACCATCGGCGTCCGGCGGTCGTCGAGACGAAAACGATCAACAGGATTTATCATTGGCGATTCCCGGCTCACTGGCGGATTTTTATGCTTTGTGCGCTACTTCAACGCAGCTTTCAGGAAGCGTCCAATTATCATTGCTGATGCTGTTATCAAGAATTGTGATCAGGATTGGCGGGTGCTTCGTCGATAAGGGGAATACCCATGGAACTCAAGCATTTGCGCGCCTTCGTCGTGCTCGCGGAGGAGCTTCACTTCGGCCGTGCGGCGCAGCGCCTGTCGATCGTGCAGCCGGCGCTCAGCATGCAGATCAAGGCGCTGGAGGAGGAGCTGGGTGCGAAGCTGTTCGAACGGGACCGGCACTCCGTCGCGCTCAGCGAGGTGGGCCGCATCTTTCTCCCGGAAGCCCGCGCGGCGCTGCACCAGTCGGCCCGGGCGATGGATATCGCCAGGGCCTCGGGCCGGGGGGAGATCGGCCGGATACGGATCGCCTTCGTTTCCTCGGTGCTGCCCAACCTGCTGCCGACGCTGATCCGCGCCCTGCATGCCCGCTTTCCCCGGATCGAGCCGGAACTCAAGGACCTGCCCACGCCCGACCAACTGGCCGCGCTGCGCGACGGCCAGCTCGACTTCGGCCTGGTCCGCCTGCCCGTTCCCGGCGGCGCGGGCATCAGGACACGGGTCGTTCTGCACGAGTCCTTCGTCGTCGCTCTGCCGGCGGATCATCCGCTGGCAGGGCGCGTCTCGCTGTGCCCGGCCGACCTGGCGCGGGCCCCGCTGTTTCTTCTGGCGCGGCGCTACGCGCCCGGCTTCTACAGCGAACTCGTCGCGGCGCTGGAGCGGCACGGCGTGGCCCTGCAGGTCGCCTCCGAACTCGGCGAGTTCTCGACCATGCTGGCGCTGGTCTCGGCCGGCCTCGGGCTGGGACTGCTGCCTTCCGAGGCGGCGCAGGCGCTGCCGCCGAACGTCGTGGCCAGGCCGCTCGAACTCGGCGGCCACCGGGCGGCGCTCGGCCTGGCCTGGACGGAGCTGGACACGCCGCTCAAGAACACCCTGTTCGGGCTGCTGCAGGAGCTTTTTCCCGATCCCCCCGAGTGAGGCGCGCGAGCGTCGCCGCCGCTCGCGAGCGGGCGGCCGGGGCGCTGCTGCGTTAGAGTGATGGAGGAAGGCCGATCGGGACGCCCGCGCCTTGTCGCCGGCGCCCCGATCCTCCTTGAGCGAAGCGCCGCCGCGCGGCCAGAGAGGACTCCATGAGCAGGACCAACGAATCCCTGATGCAACGCCGGATCGCCGCGGTGCCGCGCGGCGTCGGGCAGATCCACCCGATCTTCGCCGAGCATGCGCGCAACTGCAGCGTGGTCGACGTGGAGGGGCGCGAGTACATCGACTTCGCCGGCGGCATCGCCGTGCTCAACACCGGCCACCTGCACCCGAAGGTCGTCGAGGCGGTGCAGCGGCAATTGCACAAGCTGTCGCACACCTGCTTCCAGGTGCTGGCCTACGAGCCCTACGTCGAGCTCTGCGAAAAGCTCAACGCGCGCGTGCCGGGCGACTTCGCCAAGAAGACCCTGCTGGTCAGCACCGGCTCGGAGGCGGTGGAGAACGCCGTGAAAATCGCCCGCGCCGCCACCGGGCGGACCGGGGTGATCGCCTTCACCAGCGCCTATCACGGGCGCACCCTGATGACCCTGGCGCTGACCGGCAAGAAGGTGCCCTACGCCGCCGGCATGGGCCTTCTGCCCGGCGGCGTGTTCCGCGCCCGCTACCCCAGCGCATTGCACGGCATCGACGTGGCCGAGGCGCTGGCCAGCGTCGAGCGGGTGTTCAAGAACGACGCCGAGCCGCGCGATATCGCCGCGATCCTGGTCGAGCCGGTGCAGGGTGAGGGTGGCTTCAATGTCGCCCCGCCGGAGTTCATGCGCGGCCTGCGGGCGATCTGCGACCGCCACGGCATCCTCCTGATCGCCGACGAGGTACAGACCGGCGCCGGACGCACCGGCACCTTCTTCGCCATGGAGCAGATGGGCGTGGCCGCCGACCTCACCGCCTTCGCCAAGTCCATCGCCGGCGGTTTTCCGCTGGCCGGCGTGTGCGGCCGGGCCGAGCCCATGGACGCCATCGCTCCCGGCGGGCTCGGCGGCACCTATGCCGGCAGCCCGCTGGCCTGTGCCGCGGCCCTGGCGGTGCTGGAGGTGTTCGAGGAAGAGCGCCTGCTGGAGCGCGCCCGGGACATCGGCGCGCGGCTGAGCGAAGGGCTGCGGGCGATCCAGGGGCGTCATCCGTCGATCGTCGAGGTACGCGGTCTCGGCGCCATGGTCGCCATGGAGCTGTGCGAGGGCGGCGATCCGCACAAGCCGGCCACCGCGCTGACCGGACAACTCGTCGTCCGGGCGCGGGACAAGGGGCTGATCCTGCTGTCCTGCGGCGCCTACGGCAACGTGCTGCGTTTCCTGATGCCCCTGACCGTCCCGGACGAACTGCTCGAACGCGGCCTGGCGATTCTCGCCGAGTGCTTCGACGAACTGGCCTGAGCCGCCTTGGCATGCCGGGGCGGGGCGCCGCGCTTGCCGCCCCGGCGATGAAGCGGGAAACTGCACGCCTTTGCCGCGAGCCGCTTCGAGGTCACCCATGCAGCCTTTCGCCATCGCCCCGTCGATCCTGTCCGCCGACTTCGCCCGCCTGGGCGAGGAAGTGGACAGGGTCCTCGCCGCCGGCGCCGATATCGTCCACTTCGACGTGATGGACAACCACTACGTGCCCAACCTGACCATCGGCCCGATGGTCTGCACGGCGCTGCGCAAGTACGGCATCCAGGCGCCCATCGACGTGCACCTGATGGTCAAGCCGGTCGACCGCATCATCGGTGACTTCCTGGAGGCCGGCGCCAGCTACATCACCTTCCACCCGGAAGCCTCCGAGCACATCGACCGCTCGCTGCAACTGATCAGGGACGGCGGCGCCAGGGCCGGCCTGGTGTTCAACCCGGCGACCCCGCTGGACTGCCTGAAGTACGTGATGGACAAGCTCGACATGCTGCTGCTGATGAGCGTCAACCCCGGCTTCGGCGGTCAGAAGTTCATCCCCGGCACCCTCGACAAGCTGCGCGAGGCGCGCGCGCTGATCGACGCCAGCGGCCGGGACATCCGCCTGGAGATCGACGGCGGGGTCAACGTGAAGAACATCGGCGAGATCGCCGCCGCCGGCGCCGACACCTTCGTCGCCGGCTCGGCGATCTTCGGCCAGCCCGACTACAAGGCGGTGATCGACGCCATGCGCGCCGAACTGGCGAGGGTGCGCCCGTGACGCCCCTGCACGCGCTGTTCGACGGGCGCCTGCCGAAACTGGCGATGTTCGACCTCGACGGCACCCTGGTGGACTCGGTGCCGGACCTGGCGGCGGCGGTCGACCGCATGCTCGTCCGGCTCGGCCGGGCGCCGGCCGGTGTGGAACGGGTGCGCCTGTGGGTCGGCAACGGCGCGCGGGTGCTGGTGCGCCGCGCCCTGGCCGGCGACCTCGACCACCAGGGCGTGGACGCCGCCGAGGCCGAGGCGGCGCTGGCGCTGTTCATGGACGCCTACGCCGACAGCCACGGGCTGACCCGCGTCTATCCCGGCGTGCCGGAAACCCTCGACTGGCTGCGCGAGCGCGAGGTGGCCCTCGCCCTGATCACCAACAAGCCGTCGCGCTTTTTGCCCGAGCTGCTGGCCGACAAGGGGCTGGACGGCTACTTCCGCTGGATCGTCGGCGGCGACACCCTGCCGCAGCAGAAGCCCGATCCGGCGGCGCTGTTCTGGGTGATGGCGCAGGCCGGCGTGCTGGCGGAAGAAGCACTGTTCGTCGGCGACTCGCGCAACGACGTGCTCGCCGCCCGGGCGGCGGGCGTCGCCTGCGTGGCGCTGTCCTACGGCTATAACCACGGCCGGCCGATCGCCGAGGAGGGGCCGGCGCTGGTGCTCGACGCGCTGTCCGCGCTGGTTGATCCGACACCGGGGCTGCGCTAGTGTGACCAGGCTAATCGTTCGTTCCGCCTCCGAGAGAAACGCGATCGTGGTGGTCTCCTGCAAACTCTGGATGAAGGTCATCAAGGCCCTGGCCCGCTGGCGCTGGCGCGCCTGACGACAGCTCCTGCCGGTTCGCCGGCGCGTTTGCCCCTTTCCCGTAATTCCCGCCCGCCACGAGGCCGATTCATGATCCGCGAAGAATTCCTGCGCCTGGCCGCCAAAGGCTACAACCGCATTCCGCTCGCCTGCGAAACCCTCGCCGACTTCGACACCCCGCTGTCGATCTACCTGAAACTCTCCGACGCGCCCAATTCCTACCTGCTCGAATCGGTGCAGGGCGGCGAGAAATGGGGCCGCTACTCGATCATCGGCCTGCCGGCGCGCACCGTGCTGCGCATCCATGGCCAGCGGGTGACGGTGAGCGTGGACGGCGAGGAGGTGGAGCGCCACGACTGCGAAGACCCGCTGGCCTTCGTCGAGCAGTTCAAGGCGCGCTACCGGGTGCCGGACCTGCCGGGACTGCCGCGCTTCAACGGCGGCCTGGTCGGCTACTTCGGTTACGACAGCGTGCGCTACGTGGAGAAGAAGCTCGCCCGTTGCCCGAACCCGGACCCCCTGGGCACCCCGGACATCCTGCTGATGGTTTCCGACGCCGTGGTGGTGTTCGACAACCTGGCCGGCAAGATGCACCTGATCGTCCTCGCCGACCCGGCCGAGGCGGACGCCTTCGAGCGGGGCCGGGCGCACCTGCGCGCGCTATCGGAGGAACTGCGCCAGCCGCTGGCGCCGCGCCAGGGCATCGATCTCGGCGCGCCGGCTGGCGCGGAGCCTGCGTTCCGCTCCAGCTTCGGCCGCGAGGACTTCGAGCGGACGGTGGCGCGCATCAAGGACTACATCCTCGCCGGCGACTGCATGCAGGTGGTGATCTCCCAGCGCATGTCGATCCCCTTCGCCGCCGCGCCCATCGACCTGTACCGGGCGCTGCGCTGCTTCAACCCGACCCCCTACATGTACTTCTTCGACTTTGGCGACTTCCACGTGGTCGGCAGCTCGCCGGAGGTGCTGGTGCGCGTCGAGGACGGTCTGGTCACGGTGCGCCCGATCGCCGGCACCCGCCCGCGCGGCGCCAGCGAGGAGGCCGACCTGGCGCTGGAGCGCGACCTGCTCTCCGACGCCAAGGAGCTGGCCGAGCACCTGATGCTGATCGACCTCGGCCGCAACGACGTCGGCCGGGTCGCCGATACCGGCTCGGTGAAGCTCACCGAGAAGATGGTCATCGAGCGCTATTCCAACGTCATGCACATCGTCTCCAACGTCACCGGCCATCTGCGCCAGGGGCTGACGGCGATGGACGCGCTGCGCGCCATCCTGCCGGCCGGCACCCTCTCCGGCGCGCCCAAGGTCCGCGCCATGGAGATCATCGACGAACTGGAGCCGGTCAAGCGCGGCGTCTACGGCGGCGCCGTCGGCTACCTGGCGTGGAACGGCAACATGGATACCGCGATCGCCATCCGCACCGCGGTGATCAAGGACGGCGAACTGCACGTCCAGGCCGGCGCCGGCATCGTCGCCGATTCGGTGCCGGCGCTGGAGTGGGAGGAAACCCTGAACAAGCGCCGCGCCATGTTCCGCGCCGTGGCCCTGGCCGAGCAGGGCGGGACCTGAGGCGGAGCCGCTGGGGTTGTAGGGTGGACAACGCCGTAGGCTTGTCCACCATGGTGGATGGCTTCGGCCATCCACCCTACCCGGCTGTGGGTTGTGGAAGTACCGATCATAGGGCGGGCGTAGCCCGCCGCCATGCCTTCAGGCTCGCCGCGGAAAGATTTCACGGCCCCTGGAAACCGAAAAGGCTTTCAACGACAGCATGCCCCGGCGCACATCCGGGCGCCCGGCGGCGATATGCAGGAGCCAGGTTATCCGACCAGTCCGACCAGTCCGACCAGTTTGGGAATGTTTTCGATTGCATTCCACACCTCATGGCGTGCGATTTGCGCGCGAGCCGGAGGCCGGGAGGTGATTGGTCGGGCCCTGGAGGGGAACCACGATTTCCAGGCGCGCTAGTGCCTCATCGGGCGATAGGCGACATCGAAACGCCGAGCCAGGCTTGCCAGGCGCTTGTCCAGCGTCCATAGCAGTGTCCCCGGCGTGATGAGCGTCGATGCCAGCAGAGCTATATCCACCAGCCCGCACCCCAGGCCATAGAGTTTTTCCCGCTCGATGAACGTCATGACTTCCTGCAGGGTCGCCTGTCTGCAGGATTGCAACAGCCCCAGGTTATCCAGTGTCTGGGCGCGTGGAGCCGGCGGTGTACCACAGGCGATTTCGGCGATGACCATGGGGTGGGTCAGGGCGTCGTCCGAGCCGAGCAGTTCGACCAGCGCGGCGTTGCCATTGCGAAAGTGGTCGATCCACACCGATGTGTCGACCAGCACTTTCATTGCGGCTCGGCTCTCTCCCGACGGCGAGGCACGTTCCGGACGTTCGGCGTGGTTCCTCCCAGCGCCGCGAGGCGTCTGGCGGCTTGAACCCGCACGAAGGTCTTCATGGCCTCGCGGAAGATGTCCGCCTTGTCCATGCCCGGATCGGCCATTTCGAGAGCCTTTTCATAGAGCGCGTCATCGATAGTGACGGTGGTGCGCATCGGGAAACTCCGGCATCGATTTTGATGCAATGCTACGTCGCTCTTGCGCATCTCGAAAGGTGTGTTTTGGTCTGCCTGGCATGTCGATCGGAAGTATGGCGGGTGGAGCCCGTCGCCATGCCCTGAACAAGCGCCGCGCCATGTTCCGCGCCGTGGCCCTGGCCGGGCAGGGCAGGGCCTGATCCGGCGGCGCCGGGGCGGCCTATGGGCCTATGGACTGTGGGGTGGACGCTGTCATTGCGGATCGAGCGCCAGGCGCAGGGGGATCATCGGCGAGCGGGCGAAGCCCTGGCGGGCGTAGAAGCGCTGGGCGTCGAGGTTGTCGGCGTCGGTCAGCAGGGTGATGCGCCGGCAGCCGCGCCGCCGCGCGGTGGCGGCGGCCGCTTCCAGCAGTTGGGTGCCGAGGCCACGGCCGCGGGCCGTGGCATCCACCACCATGTCTTCGAGCAGCGCCACCGGCGTGCCCAGCGCGGTGGAAATCGTGTAGAGCAGGTTGACCATGCCGAGGGGCCGTCCGTCCTCCTCGGCGAGCAGGATCTCGCCGACCCGCGGGTCTTCGATGATCGCCGCCAGGCCGCGCTGCTGCGCCTCGCGGTCGGGCGTGAATTCGGCTTCCTGGGCGAACAACTGGTCGAGCAGGTGGCACAGCGCCGGAATGTCGGCGGCGCTGGCGGGACGGATTTCCATGGTCGTTTCTCCGCAGATCTCGGGGTGACGGGCTTCTCCCGGGACGGCGCCCGGCTTAACGTACGGGCTCATTACCGGCAGGCCGGCATGATAGCGCCTATCCCGGCTCCGGCCTTCCTTCCCTTCGCCTGCCAAGGAGCGAACCATGCAGATGCCCGTCAACACCTTCAAGCAACGCCTGGCCCGGGAGGCGCAGATCGGCGTCTGGGTCGGCCTGGCCGACCCTTATTGCGCGGAGCTGGCGGCCAATGCCGGCTTCGACTGGCTGCTGCTCGACGGTGAGCACGCGCCCAACGATCTGCGCTCGCTGCTCGGCCAGTTGCAGGCGGTGGCGCCCTACGCCTGCCAGGCGGTGGTCCGCCCGCCGGTCGGCGATCCGGTGCTGATCAAGCAGTTGCTCGATATCGGCGCGCAGACCCTGCTGGTGCCCATGGTGGAGACCGCCGAGCAGGCGCGGGGGCTGGTCGCCGCCATGCACTACCCGCCGCATGGCATTCGCGGGGTCGGCGCGGCCCTGGCCCGCGCCTCGCGCTGGAACAGCATCCCCGACTACCTGGACGAGGCCGACGCGCAGATGTGCCTGCTGGTGCAGGTGGAGAGCGTCAGGGGCCTGGAGAATCTCGATGCCATCGCCGCGGTCGAGGGGGTGGACGGGGTCTTCATCGGTCCGGCGGATCTGTCCGCCTCCATGGGCCGGCGCGGCGAGCCCGCTCATCCGGAGGTGGTGGCGGCCATCGAGGACGGCATCGCCCGCATCCGTCGCGCCGGCAAGGCCGCCGGCATCCTCTCCACCGACGAGGGCGCCGCGCGCCGCTACCTGGAGCTGGGTTGCGCCTTCGTCGCCGTGGGGGTCGACTCCAGCCTGCTGATGCGTTCCATGAAGGCCCTGGTCGGACGCTTCAAGGGCGCCGTCGTGGAGAGCGCCGGAGGCGGTGGCTACTGATCCGGACTGGCGGCGCCGCTCCACGCGGCCGCGCTTTGCACAGGTTGGGCGCGCGCAGAGAAGTCTGGTCGTTCCGAACGAACGAACGACGCGCCGCGCCAGGACAGGTCCGTCCCTGTGGGGGCGCGGCAGATAGCGCCTGCATCGTTGCAGGACTTGGCGAGGGAATGCCGTTTCCTGTGTCCCGTGCCTGGCCGGGCGCGGCCCGGCGCCATCCGGCGCGGTAACGCGGCCGGCGGAGGGAGGCCCTTGGCTCAGAAGACCTTGGACACCGAGGCGACGATATTGGCGTCGCAGTAGGTGTCGTTGCCGGCGTAGTTCTCGCACTCCTCGTCCTTCAGGTCGGTCTGGGTATAGGTCAGGCCGAACTGCAGGCCGACGAACTCCTTGCTCACCCCGACGTACCAGTCGTAGTAGGCGTCCTCGCCCCTGGTCGCGCCGTCCTTGAAGAAGGTGTCGTCCTTGAAGTCGTACTTGCCGAAGCGCAGGGACAGGCCGATCCCGTAGGGCAGGTCGCGCTTGTAGCCGATGTAGGAGTAGACCACGTTGTTGTCGCTGTTGACGTCGTCGGAATAGTTGATGCCGACCTTGAAGCCATAGGCCGAGAGGCTGCCGTAGAACTCGCTGTAGTTCAGGTCGGCATTGTCGAGGTGGTCCTTCACATAGTCGTACTTGAGCCAGCCCACGTCGAAGGCCAGTTCCTCGGTGATGTTGCCGCCGTAACCGAAGTAGTAGTCGCGCTCCATGGTCGCATCGGAGGTTTCGTAGTCGGTGTTGGAAACCCAGGCGCCGACGTACAGACCGCTCTCGTGGACGATGTCCAGCCCGCCCTGGATGGCCGGGTCGCCCTTGGTCTGCGAGATGCCGCGGAAGATGTACTCGGAGGCCAGGGTGACGTTGGCGCTGACGTTGAACTCGCCCAGCGGCGTGTCCAGCGTCGTCCCCGCCACGGCGATGCAACTGCCGGTCATGGCGCCGGCGGCGGTGAGGGCGAGGGTGGTTTTCTTGAGCATGACTCTTCAGTCCTTGTTGCGTTGCGCTGTCGCGCGCATGGTTGGGTAAAGCTTTTCCCTGAGATAAGCACAGGGCTTGCCAACCATCAAAAAAATGCCGGAAAAAGGATTTCCTTGCGCTTTTCAGGGAATTTGCGCACCAAATCGAGCGTGTGGCGCCCTTGGCGCGCATCGTCCCGGTGCGCCTGAGCTCGAGGGGCAGGCATGGTCGCACCGTCGGCAGGCACTGCGGGTCTCGCGACGGGGCACGCGCGCATGGCGCACTCGAGGAGGCTTCTGCAAGGCGGCTTCGCGCCCCGGCGCAGCGGTGGGCCGGGCTGGTGCGGATCGCGCCCCGGATGCTTCAGGAACGGGCGGGTTGCGTATCCGCCGTCCCACCGGGCAGCGGCAGGCAGATCCGTGCCCGCAGGCCTAGGCCGGGGCGCTCGGACAGTTCCAGGCGGCCGCCGTGCTCGCGGGCGACGCGCTCGGCGATGGCCAGGCCGAGGCCGGCGCCCGGCGTCCCGCCACGGGCGTTCTCGCCACGGCGGAAAGCCTGCTTCAATGCCTCGCCGTCCCGCCCGGCGAGGCCGGCGCCGCTGTCGATCACCTCGATCCAGGCGCACTCGCGGTCCGCGCCGCTGCGCAGGAGTATCGGCGGGCGGCCGTGGCGCCAGGCGTTCTCCAGCAGGTTGGTCAGCGCCCGGCGCAGCGCCGCCGGGTGCATCCGCACCGGTGGCGGCGCGCCCGGTTCCAGGCGCAGCGGCTGGCCGTGGTCGGCGTAGGCGGCGGCCAGTTCCCCGGCCAGGGCATCGAGTTCGCCGAGCACCGCCGGTTCCTCGCGGCTGTCGCGGGCGAAGTCGAGGAACTGGCCGACCAGGGCATCCATTTCGGCGATGCTGCGCCGCAGGCTGGCAGCCACCTCGGGCTCGTCGCGGCCGGCGAGGATCTCCACGCCCAGGCTCAGCTTGGCCAGCGGCGTGCGCAGGTCGTGGGACAGGCCGGCGAGCATCAGGGCGCGCTCGCGTTCGTTGCGCGCCAAGCTGTCGCGCAGGCGGTTGAAACTGCGGCTGAGGCTGGCGGTTTCTTCCGGGCCGCTTTCCTCCAGCGCCGGCGGTTCGTCGCCGCGGCCGAGGCACTCGGCGGCCCGTACCACCCGGGCCAGGGGCCGGTTCAGGCGGCGCTGGATCGCCAGGGCGCCGGCCAGCGCCAGCAGCCCGGCGCCCAGCGAGGCGAACAGCCAGGCGCCGCTGAACAGGCGTTCCGGCAGAATGCCCGGCACCGCCAGCCAGAGATCTTCGCCCTCCAGTCGCAGGCGCAGCACCGGGCCGCCGCCGGCCTCGCGCAGCCACTGCACTTGCAGGCCGTCGCCGGCCAGGCGCTCGGCCAGACGCCGGGCGAAGCCGCGCTCCAGCGGCGGCAGCGGGGCGGGCGGCCCGTCAGCGGCGGCGATGCCGCGGCCGGCCAGGGCCTGGGCGTTGAAGCGGGCGACGAAGGCTTCGCGTTGCGCCGCCGGCAGCGCCAGCAGGCCGGCGCGCAGGGCCGTCGCGTTGTGCGCCACGCCGGCGGCGATCTGTTCCAGGCGCGGTTCGAGGATCAGCCGGCGGGCCAGCAGCGCTCCGCCCAACTGGCCGAGCAGGATCAGCAGGACGATCAGCAGCAGGCTGCGGCCGAACAGGCTGCGCGGCAGCAGCCTCATGGCCGGCGCTCCGCGCCGCCATCGGGCACGAGCACGTAGCCCAGCCCCCAGACGGTCTGGATGTAGCGCGGCTGCGCCGGGTCGTCCTCGATCGCCCGGCGCAGGCGCATGACCTGCACGTCGATGCTGCGGTCGCTGGCCTCGTGGTCGCGGCCGCGGCTCAGCTCGATCAGCCGGTCGCGGCCGAGCGGCCGCCCGGGGTGGCGGGCCAGGGCCTGGAGCAGGGCGAACTCGCCGCTGGTCAGCGGGATGTCGCCGCCGTCGCGGCGCAGGCGGCGTTCGCCGAGGTGCAGGCTGAAGGGGCCGAAGTCGATCCGCCCGTCGCCCGGCAACGGGCCGGTGTGGGCGCCGAGCATGCGCTGGCGGCGGATCAGCGCTTCGATGCGCGCCTGCAGCTCGCGCGGATTGAAAGGCTTGGGCAGGTAGTCGTCGGCGCCCATCTCCAGGCCGATGATGCGGTCCAGCGGATCGCCGCGGGCGGTGAGCATGACGATGGGAATGGTCTCGCCCCGCGCGCGCAGGCGCCGGCACAGGGACAGGCCGTCCTCGCCGGGCATCATCACGTCGAGCACCAGCACGTCGAAGCGCTCGCGGCCGAGCAGGCGCTCCAGGTGCTGGCCGCCGTCCAGGGCGCGGACCGCATAGCCCTGGTCGCTGAGATAGCGTTGCAGCAGGGCGCGCAGGTCCTGCTCGTCGTCGACCACCAGAATTCTCGCCAGGGCTTCGCCCATCTTCGTTTCTCCCGTCGGTTGCCGTGCGAGGGTGACGCAGGCGCCGTTCTCGCCGCCCGGTCGATCCATGACAAAGGGTTACAGATGCGCCCATCGCTCACCGATTGTCACGGATTGCCCGCCGCCGGCAATGCCTCGCTCACGGCTGGCGCCGATAGTGGCTCCCGCCGCCAGCCGGCGGCGTCCAGTCGAGAGGAGCCGATCCCATGAAGTCCCTGTCATCCATCTTCGCCGTGGTGTTCGTCCTGTCCACGGCCCTGGCGTCCGCCGACGCCCGGGCCGGAGAGCGCCGCGTCGTCCGTGCCAATGGCCAGGGCGGCGGCAGCGCCACGCTGATCGAGAGCCATGAGGGCCGGCACGGCAGCTTGCAGCGCGGCCGCGCGCTGGTCGCCGACGGCCAGGGTAACGCCAGTGCCGTTCGCGGCGTCAGCCTGCGGGGCAGCGACGGCGGCAGTCTCGAACGCCATGCCAGCCGTTCGCGCTCGGACGACGGCGGCCGCCGGGGCGAACGCAGCCTGTCCGCCACCGGCAGCCAGGGCAGCAGCCTGCAGAGCGACGGCGGCCTGAGCTATTCCGCGGAATCGGGGCTGAGCCGGAATCGCTCCACCACCGTCACCGACGCGACGACCGGCAACAGCCGGCAGAGCGGCACCAGCTACAGCCGGGACGGCGGCCTGAGCCGCAGCGTCGCCTGCCAGGACGCCAGCGGCGCCGGCATCGCCTGTCCTTCGCGCTGAAACCGTCGTATTTCCCCAGGAGAAACCCCCCATGCGCAATTCCTTCGTTTCCCTCGTTTTCGCCGGAACCCTCGGTGTCGCGCTCTGCGCCATGGTCGGCATCGCGCTCGCCGGGCCGGTCCGTGGCGAGCGCCTGCAGGCCGAGTTGCAGGAGCGCTTCGCCCGCGCCGACCGCGACGGCGACGGTCGCCTGAGCGAGACGGAGGCCGAGGCCGGCATGCCCTTCGTCGCCCGCCACTTCGCGGCGATCGACAGCGAAGGGCAGGGCTCGGTCGGCCTGGAGCAGGTCAAGGCCTTCGCCCGAGAGCAGGTGGCCCGGCGCAAGGCCGGCCAGTAGAGGGCGCCGCCATGTCCAGCGAAACGATCCGCGACACCCTGGGGCCGCAGGCGCTGCCCTGGTTCGCCATGGCCTTCCTCGTGCTGGTCGGCGTCGCCTGCGTCGAGGGGCTGGCGCGCAGCCTGCTGCGCCCCGGCTCCTACGACTGGCGGGCCAGCGCCGCCTCGTTCGCCGACGCGCTGATCCGCCGCGGCGTGGACGCCCTGGGCCTGTCCCTAGTGGCGCCCCTGTTCGTGCTGGCCTACGAGCACCGCCTGCAGAGCCTGGGGATGTCCACGCCGGTGGCTTTCGTCGCCCTGTTCCTCGGCCAGGACTTCCTCTATTACTGGTACCACCGGATGGCGCACCGGGTCCGCTGGTTCTGGGCCTCCCATTCGGTGCACCACTCGCCCGGGCAGTTGAGCCTGGCCACCGCCCTGCGCCTGGGCTGGACCGGCCGGCTGACCGGCAATGGACTGTTCTACCTGCCGCTGGTCTGGCTGGGCTTCCCGCCGCTGGCGGTGAGCGCCGCGGTGGCGCTCAACCTGCTCTACCAGTTCTGGGTGCACGCGCCCTGGATACCCCGGCTCGGCCCGCTGGAATGGCTGCTCAACACGCCCACCCACCACAAGGTGCACCACGCCAGCAACCCGCAATACCTGGACTGCAATTACGGCGGCGTGCTGATCGTCTTCGACCGGCTGTTCGGCACCTTCGTCGAGCATCGCCCGGAGATCCCCATCCGCTATGGCCTCAGCCGGCCGCTGCACAGCTACAACCCGCTGCGCATCGCCCTGCACGGCTGGCTGGAGCTGGGCCGCGACCTGCTCCGTGCGCGCGGCCTGCGCGCCCGCCTGGGCGTGCTGGTCGGGCCGCCCTGAGGCGCGATCCGATCGTCCCGCGGGCGCCGACGGGTCGGCGATCGGCCTTATACTCGCCGCGTCCCGCGGAGCCGATGGAGGTCGACATGCTCGAATCGCTGGAAAAGATGCTCGCCCAGGGCGTGGACAGCCCGCTGCTGCGCTTCGGTCTCGGCAAGGGTTACCTGGATGCCGGCGACGCGCCGCGCGCCGCCGGACATCTGCGCCGATGCGTGGAACTCGACCCGAACTATTCCGCCGCCTGGAAGTTGCTCGGCAAGGCGCTGCAGGCCGCCGGCGACCTGGACGGCGCCCGCCTGGCCTGGGAACTGGGCCTGGAGGTCGCCGGGCGGCGCGGCGACCGGCAGGCGGAGAAGGAAATGACGGTGTTCCTGAAGCGGCTGGATCGGCAGCACTGACGGCCGGTCGCTTGCGCTTCCGTCGTTTCGCTCGGGGTACGATCGACGGCCCGGCCGGGGCGGCTGCCGTCCCCGGCCGGCGCCGTCACGGGCGTTCCGCGGCCAGTTCCTGCCTTGGCGGCTCCCCGGCGGTCGGCGCCTCGAAGCGTCCGACGTGGCCGCTCCATTCGAGCGGCTTGCCGCCGAGTTCGGCCCGGTGCGCCTTGCCGGCGTCCGCGTCGTCGGCGATGGCCAGGGTCAGCGTGCGGCCGTCGACCAGTTCGAGGGCGACGAGGTCGGCATCCTCCGTGCGGACATGGCGCAGCGCGGCGATCCGGCTGCGGCTGTCGGTGACCGTTTCCGCCGCCGGGTCGTAGCGCCCGTGCGGTTCGAGCACGGCGACGAAGGTGGCGTCGGTGGCGTTCTCCAGGCGTTCGATCAGCACCGGCTCGCGGCGCAGGTTGAAACGCGGGTCGTTGGCGCCGCTCTCGGCCAGGATGACCCGGGTGCCGGCGGGCGGCAGCATGCGGTAGGTGTAGAAGCGCTCGCCGTTGAGCCAGGTCAGGGTCGCGTTGCCGGCCTCCGGCGTGCCGCTCGCATCCACCCACAGGTGCTGGTAGCCGTTGGCCTTGCCCAGCACCGGCCGCTCCGCCGGATGGGAGTGCAGCGGGAAGCCCACGTCGGTGATGTGCCCCGCGTAGTGCAGGGGCAGGTCGTATTGCGCCGGCTCGCTGCCCTGGACGCGCAGCAGGTCGACCACCAGCGGGCTGGCCAGGCCGTCCACCTCCAGTTGCGCCAGGGTGCGCCGGAAGCGCACCTCGGGGTAGGCGCCCTCGACCTCCGCGGTGCTGACCCGCGTCGGCCCGTCCGCCGCGAAGTACAACTGGCGGGGCGCGATGCTCTCGCCGACCCTCCACTGGCCGTCGAAGTGGCTGGTCTCGTTCACCACCAGGGTGTTGTGGGCGACGGTCTGCCGGGCCCAGCTCTGGTTTTCCCCGAGGTAGCGGCCGCCGTCCTTGGACTCGACGTTGAGAAAGCGCGCCGCGCCGTAGTCGGTGACCACCGCGGCGCCATCGTCGTAGAGCATCCAGCCCAGCTTGTCGAAATGCCCGTGGCCCATGCCCTGGGCGCTGTTCTTGACGACCAGCGTCTGGCCGCGCTCGTCGCTCCCGGCGCGCAGCACCGCGACGGCGCCGCGGTCGCCCGCCGGGCCGTCGCGGAACAGCCGGGAGGCGAAGGGGAAGGGCCGCGCCTTGCCCTCGGCCAGGTCGCGGGCGACCAGCAGGCCCTCGGGAGTGAGGGTGGTGCGTCCCTGCCACTGGGCGACGGACAGGAAGGTCGGGTCGCGGGTCGCGGCATAGCCGATGGCGATGGCCTGGTACAGCTCGTCGGTCTTCAGGCTCTTGTCGCGCAGGGCGTCGTTGAGCGGGAAGAAGTAGCCGCCCTGGGTGAGCTGGACGGTGGCGCGGATCGCCTTGAGCAGCACGCCGTCGCGGTACTCGAAGATCCTGCGCTCGGGCTCGTTGGCCTCGATCGCCTGGGCGAAGACCACGAAGGGCTGGAGGGCGTAGCGCTGGTAGTAGGGGCCCTCGGTGTAGTAGCCGTCGGGCGAGAAGAGTTGCTCGACCTGGCGCAGGAAGCCGGTCCGGCCGCTCTTGTCGAGACCGTTCAGGGCCCTGGCCACCAACTCGTCGTCGCGCAGCACGTAGCCGGTCATGCCGACCGCGGCGCAGGCCCAGGTCGCGTGGTTGTGGATCAGCTCGAACACCTGCGGCTGGCCCTCCGACAGGAAGGTCGACATCGGCCGGAACACCTGCTCGTCGATGGTCCGCCGGTCCTCGTCCGAGAGGCTGTCGCGGATGGCGTCGTAGCCCTGTACCGCATACACCAGCCAGACGCTGTCGTTGAGGCTCTGCCAGAACAGCCGCCCCGGCGAGTCGCCGCTGGCGGCCGGGTGCGGCCCCAGGGTCGGGTAGAGCCTGGCGTATTCCAACAGCAGGCGGCGCGCGTAGTCGGCGTAGGCGCCATCGCCGGTGACCCGGTACAGCAGGCCGGCGGCGTAGATCGCCATGTAGTTGCGCTTGTGCTGTTCGTGGCTCGAGCCGCCGCCTGGGTCGCGCGGCACCGGCACCTGGATTCCGCCGCGCCTGGCCGCCTCGACCAGTTCCGCCAGGCGCCGGCGCTCGCCGGCGAACAGCGGGTAATCGGCCTGGATCGGGCCGGCGGACCTGAACAGCACAGGCCCGGCGCCGGCGGGGGCGGCGGCCAGTGCGCCGGCCTGTCCCGCAAGCAGCATGGCGATGGTCAGGCCCAGGGTGGTCTGCAATCTTGGCATCGGCGGTCTTCCTTTACGTGGTTATCCGGTATGTGGCTATCCGGTCGGTCGGCCCTGCCGCCTCTGTCCGGCGGCCGGACCGGCGGGACGGACATGGTCCCGGATGGCTTCGACGTGCACGATGGCATAACGTTCGGCGTCCGCAACATCCCGGAACGATCCGGCCGCGGCCGGACCGCCTGTCCGCCGGCCCTTGACCGCTGGACATCGTCTGCCTTCATGTGGGACGTTCGTGCCCGCCAGGCGGCACCGCTGGCGCGTTCGCCGTCCGCGTGCCATCGTTGCGCCCCTCCGCGCAGCGGACCGGCGGCTTCATTCCCTCGACCGTCCGCCCGTCGCCCCGATTTCGCCGCCGGCCATCGCCGCGGCGCGTGGGAAGGGGATTCCGCGCGACGTTCGGCGTATGTTCGGTTCCACAGCTTCGGGAGCTTGCAGCAGTCATGACCAATCCCCTCCATTTCGATCTGCAGTCGCTGCGGGTGTTTCTCCTGGCCGCCGAGCTGGGCAGCCTGACCCGGGCGGCGGAGCGCGCCCACCTCACCCTGTCGGCGGTGAGCAAGCGCATCTGCGATCTGGAGAAGACCATCGATTGCCCCCTGTTCGTCCGCCAGCCGCGCGGGCTCGAACTGACGCCGGCCGGCCAGGAACTCCTGGAACACACCCGCACCATCCTCGACAACGTCAACCGCATGGCCGCCGACATCGGCGAGTTCGCCACCGGCGTGCGTGGCCATCTGCGCTTGTGGGCCAACACCTCGGCGGTGCTGCAGTTCCTGCCGCACGATCTGGCGGCCTTCCTCGGCGAGCGGCCACAGGTGCGCATCAGCCTGGAGGAGCGGCTGACCGAGGAGATCATCGCGGCACTGGACAGCGAGCGGATCGACCTCGGGGTGTTCGCCGACAACCTGCCGGCGCCGACCCTGCAACTGCGCCCCTACCGGCAGAGCCGGCTGGTCCTGCTGACGCCGGTCGGGCATCCGCTGGCCAAGTTCGGCCGGATCGCCTTCGTCGACACCCTGGCCTACGACCACATCGGCCTCGCCCACGGCACCTCGCTGCTGCGCCTGCTGATCGACTCGGCGGTGACCGCGCAGCGCATCCTGCGCCTGCGCATGCAGGTCGGCAGCTTCGACGCCATCGGCCGGATGGTCGAGGCCGGCCTGGGGATCGGCGTGGTGCCCGACGGCGCGGTGCACAGCGAACGCCTGAAGGCCGGCCTGTGCGCCATCCCGCTGACCGACGACTGGGCCAGCCGCACCCTGTGGGTCGGCGTGAAGTCGGAAGAGACACTGCCGCCCGAGGCGCGCGAGCTGTGGCAGTTTCTTTTGCGGGAGGGGGAGGGCGGTCTGGCGCGCTGATCGGCGGCGGCAGCTTGGCGAAGGGTCGCTGGTGTGGCGGGGATGGGTGTGTGCCGGCGGGCTTCCGGGGCCTCGACCGATTGGCGGTGAGAGCGGTGGAAAAAGGCCAGGCGCGGACCCCTCCGCTCACATCGTCTTTGGCATGATCTGCAAAGGGGCCCTCATGAGAGCGGCAACGGCCGATCGGCGATCACCCGCTTCATGACCAGGGTCGAGGTCAAGCGCTGGACATTGGGCAACGCCGACAATCGCTCGTCGTACAGCCGCTGGAATGCCGGCAGGTCGTGGGTGATGACATGCAGAAGGTAATCGGGGTCGCCGAACAGGCGCTGCGCCTCGATGACCTGCTGAATCTCTTGTACCGCCGCCTCGAACTCTCCAACGGCGCGGTTGGTGCCTTCGCGCATGGTCACGAACACCAGGGCCGAGAAGTTCAGCCCCACGGCGTCCGGCGCCAGGTGGGCGCGGTAGCCCCGGATCACCCCGGACTTCTCCAGCGCGCGCAGCCGGCGGTGGCAGGGCGAGAGGCTCAGCCCGACCCGCTCCGCCAGCTCCGTCACCGACAGACGTCCGTCGGCCTGAAGCTCGGCAAGTATCTTTCGATCGATCCTGTCCATATGGAAGAAGTTACTCCTGCTCGGCACTCTGCCCGGAAGATTTGAAAGAAAATTCTATCAGGATCTCTTTATCCTTCTCTCTCCGATGAGTCCCGCTAGCCCTCGCTGTTCGGGCAGGTTGCCTTCCGATGTCCGGGAGAAAGCGCATGCCGTTATCCGCAACCGAGGCACCGGCGAAAGGGAAGGTCCAGTGACTATCAGCATGTTGGCCGCCTTCTGGGCGGTTTCGTTTTTGTTCGTGATCACGCCTGGTGTCGATTGGGCCTATATGATTTCCGCCGGTATGCGCGATCGGGCGGTGGTTCCCGCCGTGGTGGGATTGCTGCTCGGGCATTTGGCGGTGAGCGCGATCGTGGCCGCCGGTGTGGGTGGGCTTGTGGCCGGCGCTCCCCTGGCGTCGTCGATGCTCACCGTGGCCGGAGCCGCCTATCTGCTGTGGCTGGGAATCAGTGTGATTGTCCGCCCTCCCGTCCCCCTGGCGGGAGAAGTACGGCAGTTTGACTCGCCGTCGCGCTGGACTTTGACGGGCGCCTGTGTCAGCGGCCTGAACCCGAAAGTATTCTTGCTGTTTCTGGCGTTACTACCCCAGTTCACCGACCCGCAGGGGGCATGGCCCGTACCGGCGCAGATCATCGTTCTGGGCTTGGTCCATGTCTTCAGTTGCGGGGTGATTTATCTACTGGTCGGTTTCAGTGTTCAAGCCGTTCTGAAAACGCGGCCAGCCGCGGCCAAGCTTGTCGACCGCCTTTCCGGGGGAGCGATGATCGTCGTCGCGGCGCTCTTGCTGACGGAACAGGCGATTGGCTGAAATCATCGCTTCGAGGAGAACATCATGAGTGATCGGACACCGCCACCCTATTCGCCAACCCAGCCCAAGGCACGTGTACGCATCCCGTACTTGAAAGAGCTGAAGGCTCAAGGCCGGAAGTGGGCGATGCTGACCGCCTACGACATGTACACCGCGGCGATCTTTGAAGAAGCGGGCATTCCCGTACTGCTGGTGGGTGACTCGGCCTCGAACAATGTGTACGGCAACGAATCCACGCTGACGGTGACCGTCGACGAGTTGATTCCCTTGGTGCGTGCCGTCGCCAAGGCAACCCATAGACCACTGGTCATTGCGGATCTCCCCTTCGGTTCCTACCAGGCTTCGCCGGAGCAGTGCTTCCACACCGCCGTTCGCTTCATGAAGGAGGCCGGTGCCCACGCTGTCAAACTGGAAGGTGGAATCGAGATGCTGCCCCAGGTACGGAAGCTCGCGACCTCGGGGATTCCCGTCATGGCGCATATCGGCTTCACCCCTCAATACGAGCACCAGCTCGGCGGCTATCGCATTCAGGGGCGGGGTGACGAGGCGCAGCGCTTGATCGACGCCGCCCTGGCCCTCGAAGCGGCTGGGGCCTTCGCCCTGCTGATCGAGATGGTTCCGGGCGACGTCGCCGCGGCCATCAGCCGAGCCGTTTCCATACCCACCGTTGGAATCGGAGCGGGCAATCAATGCGATGCCCAGGTTCTCGTCTGGCAGGACATGGCCGGCCTGCGCACCGGGCGCCTGCCCCGCTTCGTCAAGCGGTACGCCGATATGCGCGCGGTGCTGGCCGCTGCTGCACGGGATTTTGCCGCCGATGTGGAGGCCGGCGCATTCCCTGGCCAAGAGCACACGTTCTGAGCGAACGAGGGCCCCGTCATCAGGGCTCGATGAATGGATCAGTGACCATCAGGAGGCGAAATGGAAAACCTTAGGCTGCGAGCCATCGAAGGGCTTCGCAAGGGAGACAGCTTCACCGTATCCCGCACTTTCTCCATGGATGACATCCATCAATTCGCGCGGATTTCGCGTGATTACAACCCCGTCCACCTCGATGTGCCCTACGCCGAACTGCGTAACTTCAGGGCTCCCATTTCCCATGGGTTGCTGACCGCCAGCCTGCTCACCGAAATTGGCGGACAAATCGGTTGGCTCGCATCCGGCATGAGTTTCCGTTTCAAACGTCCCGTCTATGTCGGCGAAACCATCACTTGCCGTTGGACCATCATCGACATCGATGAACGAGGTCGGGCGAGGGCAGAAATCACCATCATCGACCCCGAGGGCGCGATTGTGCTGGAAGCGGAAACCACGGGCATCTTGCCCGGTGAGAAAGAGCGTGCGCGCTTGGCCGAAATGGTTGCCGAGGGCGATCCAACCAACGGTGCTTCTTATTAGTAGTGGAGCGCACGCGGAGCGGGCGGCCGTTTCGGGGCGCGCGGTGCCGGTGGCATCTGGTTCGGTCCGGCCAATGACCTTCTACTAAGAGATCGCACCATGCGGAAAACACCTTTCAAGCAAGTCGACGTTTTCACCGGGTCCCCGTTCAAGGGCAACCCAGTCGCTGTCGTGTTGCAAGCCGATGGCCTTACGGGCGAGCGGATGCAGCGGATTGCGAACTGGACGAATCTTTCCGAGACGACCTTCGTGCTTCTGGCCACAAGCGATCAGGCGGACTATCGCGTTCGGATCTTCACGCCAGGGGCGGAATTGCCTTTTGCCGGTCACCCGACTATCGGCACCGCGCATGCGCTGCTGGAGGCTGGTCTTATCGAAGCGCATGGCGGCTCACTCGTGCAGGAGTGCGGCGCTGGCCTGGTGAAGTTGCAGGTGGAAAGCAATCGAGCGGGCGAGCGTTGGATTTCGTTCGACCTTCCGCGGCCCTCGGTTACGCCCCTGACCAATACCGAAATCGAGGAGCTGGAAGCCATTCTGGGCAGCCCCGTGTCCAGGCAGGCCGCACCGCAGTTGATCGATGTAGGTGCTCGCTGGATCGTGGCGCAGCTTTCAAGCGCGGAAGCGGTACTGGCAAGCCGTCCCGACTTGCAACGCATGAAGATACAGGACATGAAAGCCAAGGCGACCGGGGTGGCGATCTTCGGCGAGTACGCGTCGGGCGCACCTGCGCGAATTGAAGTGCGGGCCTTCGCTCCCGCCTGTGGAGTCGACGAAGACCCGGTGTGCGGGAGCGGAAATGGTTGCGTGGCGGCGTTCATCCGCGCAAGCGGCCAGACAGGTCGTTTCGGATGCGAATTTCTGGCCTCTCAGGGCGCCGTGCTCGGACGCGCGGGGCTGCTGCGGATTGCCATCGACCGCGAGCGCATCCAGGTCGGCGGCATGTCGGTGACCTGTATCGATGGTCTGCTTGCACTGTAGATGAACTGGGCCGCGCTTCTGTATCGGTACTCATCGGCACCGGCACCGGCACCGGTGACTGCCGGCCGAGGGATGGGTTATGCCCGTTGCGACAGGCAGCTTCGGATCGCTTCCGGCCAGCGAACTTTCAGGATGAAACTCCGCCCTGGTTCCGTAAGCATCGACCTCTTCCCCCCAGTCGCCCCACCACCGCCACGAACCTCACTTGACCAACACCACCGGCACGGAAACCTCGTGCACCACGCGGGTGGCGACCGAACCCATGACCAGGTTGGAGAAGTTGTTCATGCCGCGGGTGCCCATCAGAATGCTGTCGCAGCCCAGTTCCGCGACGGCCTTGGCGATTTCGTTCACCGGGTCGCCCAGGCGTTCGTGGGGGGTGGCGCGAATGCCTTGGGCGGCGAGTATCCCGGCGCCTTCGAGGGCGATTTCGTGGGCGTGTTTCGTGGCCGCTTCGAGCAGGCCTTCCAGGCGGTCGCCGTAGGGCAGCGGCAGCATCTGCACGTTCAGCAGGTGGACTTCCAGATTCGGCGAGTCCCGCGCCAGATCGACGAGGAACGTCAGGGCGCGCCGGGCGCTCGCCGAGCCGTCGAATGGAACCAGAATCTTCTTCATGCCGAAATTTCCTCCCGGCCCTCGAATGGCCGCTGTCTCATCGATTCGAATCCCGGTCGGACCGCCGCTCAGCGGCTCGCCCGTTCCTCCTGTCCTTCCCAGCCGCCGCCGAGCGCCCTGTACAGGTCGACGATGCCGAGGGCGACCGCCTCATCGCTGCGCACCCGTTGCTCCTCGACGCTCAGCAGTTCGCGCTGCGCGCCGAGCACGTTGAGGAAGTCCACCGTGCCGGCCAGGTACTGCTGGCGGGCGTTGCCCAGCACCTCTTCGTTCTGGCGGACCGCTTCGTTCAGCTTGACCCGTCGCTGCTGCCGGGTGCCGTAGTCGGTGAGGGCGTCGTCGACCTCGTGCCAGGCCTTGAGCACGGTGTGCCGGTAGGCGACGGCCGCTTCCTGCTGCTCGGCCTCGCGCAGGGCCAGGCGGCCCTTCAGGCGGCCGCCCTCGAAGATCGGCAGGTAGAGGCTCGACCCGAGCAGGAACAGGCGGTTCTGCCATTCGAAGGGGAGGAACTGCGACGACTCGAAGCCGAAGCCGCCGTTCAGGGTGATGCGCGGGTAGAAGTCGGCCTGCGCCACGCCGATGCTGGCGGTGGCGGCGTGCAGGCGGGCCTCGGCCGCGCGGATGTCGGGGCGGCGCAGGGCCAGTTCCGAGGGCAGGCCGAGCGGCACCGCCTTGGGCGGCACGGGGATGTCCCGCGACGCCTGCAATTCGGCGCGCAGGGCGTTCGGCCCGGCGCCGAGCAGAAAGCTCAGCGCGTTGATCAGCCGTGCCTGGCGCTCGCGGGTGGCCGGCAGGCGCGCTTCGACGGTGGCCACCTCGGCTTCGGCCTGGGCGACCTCCAGACGGGTCGCCACGCCGTTGTCGAAGCGGATGCCGGTCAGCTCCAGGTTGCGCCGGGCGATCTCCAGGTTGTCGCGGATCACCGCCTCGAAGGCCTGCTCGCCGCGCAGGCGGATGTAGTGGCTGGCGGTGTCGGCCAGGATCAGCACCAGCACGCTGCGGCGCAGTTCCTCGCTGGCCTCGACGGATGCCTCGGCGGACTCGATCTGCCGGCCGACGCGGCCCCAGAAGTCCATTTCCCAGGTGGCATCCAGCGAGGCGTAGCCGTGGTTGTAGGCTTCCTTGCCCTCCCGGCCCGACTGGTCGACCCGCCCGGAGTTGGAGTTGCGCTGGCGCTGCACGAAGGCGTTGGCGCCCACCTCCGGCAGGGCCTCGCCGCTCAGTGTCTGGAAGATCGCCCGGCTCTGCCGCAGGCGCGCGCTGGCCGTGCGCAGGTCGAGGTTGCCGGCCATCGCCCGCTCCTGCAGGGATGACAGCAGCGGGTCGTCGAACAGCTTCCACCACTGCGGATCGAGTGGCTGGAGGGTCGGCCGGCTGTACACGCCGGGCTCCGCGGGCCTTTCCCAGCGCTCCTCGGCGCCGCGATCCGGCGCCACGAAATCCGGTCCGAGCATGCTGCAGCCGCCGAGCGCCAGCCCGGAACACAGCAGAAACGGCAGGGCTTTCATCGCGACGCGTTCCTTTGTCCGGGCTGCGGTGCCGCCGAGCGGACGTCGATGCGGGTGACCACCGACATGCCCACGCGGAGTTTTTCCACCTGCGGCTGGTCCGGCTCGAAGCGGATCTTCACCGGGATGCGCTGGACGATCTTGGTGAAGTTGCCGGTGGCGTTGCTCGGTACGACCGGCGCGAAGCTCAGGCCGGTGGCCGGCGCGAAACTGTCCACACGGGCGCGCAGCGGCGCGCCGGGAAAGGTGTCGACGCTGACTTCCACCGCCTGGCCGGGTTGCACTTCGGTCAACTGGGTTTCCTGGTAGTTGGCGACCACGTAGACGGCGTCCAGCGGCACCACGGCGAGCAGTGCGTTGCCCGGCTGCACGTAGGCGCCGACGCGCACCGAGCGGCGGCCCACCACGCCGTCGAGTGGCGCCTCGATGCGCGTGTAGGAGAGGCGCAGCTCGGCGTGGTGGCGGTCGGCCCCGGCGCGTTGCAGGGCGGCGCCGGCTTCGCCCTGGCGGGCCTGCAGCACCGCCACCTGTTGCTCTTCGCTGGCCAGTGCCGCCCTGGCTTCCTCCAGGGCGGCGCGGCTGGTGCCGATGCGCGAGCGCGCCTGCTGGGCCAGTTGCAGGCTGCCGGCGCCCTGGCTGGCGAGGCTCTCGTAGCGCTTCAGTTCCTGGCGGGCGAAGTCGTGTTCGGCCTGCGCCGCGGCGACCCTGGCCTGCGCGGCGGCGATGCGCGAGCCCTGCTGCTCCAGGTCGGCGGCGATCCGCCGCAGCCCGGCCTCGGCGGCGGCGACCCGCGCTTCGGCCGAGGCCAGTTCGGATTCGTAGTCGCGCGGGTCGATGCGCGCCAGCAACTGGCCGCGGTGGACGAACTGGTTGTCGTCCACCAGCAGTTCGACGACGTGCCCGGAAATCTTCGGCGCCACCAGGGTGTAATCGGCGCGCACATAGGCGTTGTCGGTTGCCTGCCAGCGCACCGGGCGCAGCAGGAGGAAGGCCAGCAGGCCCGCCAGTGCACACAGCACCAGCGCGACGAGCAGCAGCGAGGTTCGACGGGTCATCAGCATGGCAAGGCTCTACTGGTTATAGGAATCAGGCTGGCGAACGCGGCGGGTAGATGCGCGTGGGCACGACCAGCAACGCGGCGAACACCACCAGCGCCAGGCCGCTGGCGGCGAGGAAGACGTCCGCCAGGGTCAGGGTCAGCACCTGCTCCTGCACCAGCCGGCCGAGGGTGCCGGGCAGTTCGGAGGCGGCCACCTCGGGCAGGCGTTCGTGCAACTCGTGCAGGTACAGCTCGGTCGCCTGGGCGGAATCGCCGAGCTGGCCGACCAGCACGTCGGAATGGAAATGGCCGCGCGCGGTGATCAGGTAACCGGTCAGCGCGCTGCCGAACACCGAGGCGATGGCCCGGGTGGTGTTGAACCAGGACGAGGCGAACACCCCCTCGGCCGGCACCACCGCACTGGTGGCCAGCATCAGGATCGGAATGATCGCCATCGGCTGGCCGACAATCTGCAGCAGCATCAGCGGGTAGAAGTTGTCCCGCGTCCAGTCGCTGCTCAGGAAGCTGAAGCCGATGCAGGAAATCGCGCAGCACAGCGTGCCCGCCGCCATCACCCAGCGGCAGTCGACCCTCGGGATGTTGCACAGCGCGCCGACCAGCACCAGCGCCGGCAATTGCGGCAGCGCCACCAGCAGGGTCAACGGCGCCGTCTGTAGCGGGCGGTACTCGTGGAGCGCGCCCAGGTAGCGGCCCGGCAGGCCGATGAGCACCGTCATCATGATCAGGATGCAGGTCAGCGCGATCAGCCCGAAGGTGAAGTTGCGCCGCTTGAGGATGTCCAGCCGGAAGAACGGCAGCGGATGAGTCGCTTCGTTGACGAAGAAGGCCAGCAACAGGCCCGCGCCGCCGACCAGCAGCGTGGTGATCAACGGCGACTCGAACCAGTCCAGGCGATCGCCTTGCAGCAGGCCGAGGACCAGGGCGCAGAGCCCCGGCATGCCGGTCAGCAGTCCGACGGTGTCGAACTGCCGGAAGCGCTCCAGGTGCATCGGGTCCTGCGGCAGGCCGTAGGCGACCGCGGCGAAGCAGACCGCGCAGAGCGGGATGGCCTGCCAGAAGGCCCAGCTCCAGCCCAGGTGCTCGACCCAGAGCGCGGCGAGCGGGATGGCGATGTTCGGCGTGAAGGTGGCGGTCAGCGCGTAGGCGGCCAGCCCGTAGAGCTTGACGTCCGGCGGCAGAAAGCGCAGCGCCACGGTCATCAGCATCGGCGGCAGGCAGCCGCCCATCAGGCCCTGCAGGATGCGCAGCAGGTAGAGGGTTTCCAGATCGGGCGCGAACGGCCCGAGGAAGGCCAGGAAGGCGAAGGCGGCGATGGCGAACAGGGTGAAGCGGCGGATCGTGAAGGTGTACGAGCACCAGGGCGCGAAGGCCATGCCGCAGACCCCGGCGGCGGCATACAGGGCGGTCAGCCAGGTGCCTTCGTCGTAGCCGATGGCCAGGGCGCCCTTGATGTCCAGCAGGGCGTGCTGGGTGATGTACTCGTTGAGTCCGGCGCTGAACGAGGCGATCAGCACGCCGACCAGCCCGATGGTCAGGCGCGGGCTCAGCGTGTTCGGTGCCGCGGCGGGAGCAGCCATCTTTCGTCTCCGGGGCGGGCTTCGTGCGGCGGCGCCGGACGAAGCGCCCGATGAATCCTCGAATGCGGCGGATTCTAGAAAGGCGCGACTGCTGCGAAAATTGAAATAATCGAAATGAATGATTGCGTCTGGCGCACTGTTTGGGCGCCGCGCTTCAGGTCAGCGGGGTGGAGCCGGCGCACAGCTCCAGGCAGACCCTGGCGACCGTGCCGCGCAGCCAGCGGTGGGCGACGTCGTTGTCGAAACGCGGATGCCAGGCCTGGATCACCTCGAAGGGCTCCAGCGGCAGGGGAATGTCGAACTGGCGCAGCCCCAGGCCCAGGCGGTCGAGGCGCCACAGCGCGTGCTCGGGGATCGGCAGCAGCAGGTCGGACTCCAGCAGGCTGAAAATGGTGCCGTGGAAGGAAGGCGTGACCAGGCGCACATCGCGCAGCAGGCCGAGCTTCTCCAACTCGTCGTCGATCGGCCCGCGGGCGCGGCCGCGCCGGGAGACGCTGACCTGTGGGTAGGCGGCGAAGCGCTCGGCGGTGATCTCGCCGTCGAACAGCGGATGGTCGCGCCGCGCCAGGCCGACGAAGCGGGTCGGGAACAGCCGCTGGGTCTTCGCCTCCGGCTCCAGTCCCGGCAGGGCACCGATGAACAGGTCGATGCGGTTGCGCCGCAACGCCTCGTCGTCGTAGTCGACCTCGGGGACGAAGCGCAGCATGCAGCGCGGCGCCTCGCGGTTCAGCTCCTGCAGCAGGCGGGTGGCCATGTCGCCGACCAGCACGTTGTTGGCGCGCAGGGTGAAGCAGCGTTCCAGACCGGCCAGATCGAAATGCTCGCCGCTGTGGAACAGCCGGGTGGCCTGCTCGACCAGATGGCGCACCTGCTCCTGCAGCTCCAGCGCGCGCGGCGTCGGCACCAGATTGCGGCCGGCGCGGACCATGATCGGATCGCCCACCGCCTCGCGGATGCGCCCCAGGGTGCGGCTCATCGCCGGCGCGCTGAGGTGCATGCGCCGCGCCGCCGCCGCCACGCTGCCCTCTTCGAGCAGGACATTGAGGGCGACCAGCAGGTTCAGATCGGGCAGGGACATGGCGGACTCCGGGCGGGACGGCGCCCATGCTTGCCAATTCCGCGGTGCCCGGCAAGGCCATTCCCTCTCACCCCGGCCCCTCTCCCGTGCCGGGAGAGGGGAGAAAGCCGCTGCTTCTTCCTTTCCGTCTCCAGTCGCTCCCTCTCCCCTCCGGGGAGAGACTGAGGATACCGCCGTGCCCTTGCCCCAAGGTTGTCACTCCCTCTCCCCACCGGGGAGAGGGCCGGGGAGAGGGGCGAAAAGCGCCCCCTCCTCGCAGGTGTGGGCATGGCCTCGGCTGCAAGGCGCTAGACTGCGAAAAAACCTCGGACTCCACACGGAGACGACCATGACCGCCCGCACCCTGCTGCTGACCGCCCTCGCCATGCTGGCCTTCGCCGGCAATTCCCTGCTCTGTCGCCTGGCCCTCCGGGATACGGCCATCGACGCCGCCAGCTTCACCGGCATGCGCATCCTCGCCGGCGCGCTGACCCTCTGGCTGCTGCTGCGCATGCGCCAGGGCAGGGCGGCCGGCAACTGGTACGGCGCCGTCGCGCTGTTCGTCTACGCCGCCGGCTTTTCCTTCGCCTACCTGCAACTGGACGCCGGCGTCGGCGCCCTGTTGCTGTTCGGCGCGGTGCAGCTCGGCATGCTGCTCTACGGCCTGTGGCACGGCGAGCGCCTCGGTCGCTGGGCGAGCCTCGGCCTGCTGCTCGCCCTGGCCGGGCTGGCGGCCCTGCTGCTGCCGGGGGCCGATGCGCCGGCGCCGGGCGCCGCCGCGTTGATGCTGCTCGCCGGCCTGGCCTGGGCCGCCTATTCGCTGCTCGGTCGCGGCGGCGCCGATCCGCTGGCCACCACCGCCGGCAACTTCATCCGCGCCATTCCCCTGGCCCTGCTGCTCAGTCTGTTCCTCTTGGCGCGGAGCCAGCCGGACCCGCTGGGGCTGGTCTATGCGCTGCTCTCCGGCGCGCTGACCTCGGGCCTCGGCTACGCCATCTGGTACAGCGCCCTGCGCGGCCTCGGTGCCCTGCAGGCGGCCACCGTCCAGCTCAGCGTGCCGATCCTCGCCGCCCTGGCCGGAACCCTGCTGCTCGGCGAGGCGCTGAGTCTGCGCCTGGGCCTGGCCGCCCTGGCCGTGCTCGGCGGCATCGCCCTGGTGCTGGGCACGGAGCGCCGGCCCGCTGCGCTGGTGTCGCGGCGGGCCTGAGCCGTCAGACGAACAGCCATCCCTCGAAGCCGGTGAGGGTGTCGGTGCCGCCGCCGGACAGGTTCTGCACCGTGATGACGCCGCCGGCCTCGCTGACGCTGTAGTCCTCGGCCCGGCCGAGGAACACCGCCGTGTCGTTGCCGGCGCCGCCGATCAGGGTGTCGTCGCCGCGCATGCCGTAGATGAGGTTGTCGGCCTCGTTGCCCTCGATGCGGTCGTTGCCGTCGCCGCCGATGGCGTTCTCGATGAGGGTGCCGGGGGCGATGGTCAGGAAGGGGATACCGCCCAGGGTGGAGGTCTGCCCGGCCACCAGGCTGAGCGACAGGTCCCGGATCGCCGCGGCGGCGTCGATCCAGTCGTTGCCGGCATCGTCGTCGACCAGCGTCGAGCGCCCGGACTGGCCGGACAAGGCCTGCACGGCGAGGATTTCCTCGGTGTAGTGGTAGACGTCGGCGTTGCCGGGCGCCGAGCCGTAGCCGGCGAAGCCGACCGAGTGCAGCGTGCCGCTGTCGCCCTGCAGCGCATCGCGGATCTGCAGGGTCCAGGTGCCCCGGCTGCTCTCGCCGTGCAGTCCGTCCACGCCGAAGGTGTGGGTGAAGACGCCGTCGGCGCTGGCGATGTCGCCGGTGCCGCCATCGTAGAGCGACAGCCGCGTGCCGCTCGGCGAGATCAGGGCGATGCGCAGGTCGGTCAGGTTGGCGTGGGTGAGCGAAAGCGTCAGGTCGACGTGCTCCAGGTCGATGTCGTCGTTCAGGGTGAAGCCGTAGTCCAGGGTGGCGTTGTCGGCGATGGCCGCGTTCGCCGCGAAGCTGCCGCCGAGCGTGGCCTCGTTGGCCGAGGTGGCGGCGGCGGGATGGTGCGCGTTCCAGACCTCGGCCATGCGCACGGCGTTGAAGGCGTTGACCATGCCGTAGCCGTAGTCCTCGCTGAAATGCAGGCCGCCGCCGTTCCAGTCGGCGGCGCCGTTCCACTTCCAGGCGAAGTTCTCGTTGCTGCGCACCCCGCTGTGCAGGCTGCCGGTGCCGGTCGCCGAGTAGGCCAGGATGTCCTGCACGTCGCGCCAGCCGAGGCCGGGGTTGGCGTCGAGCATCAGCGCGACGACGCCGGCCACCACCGGGCCGGCCGCCGAGGTGCCGCCGAAGGCATCGGTGTAGTCGCCGTCGGGCAGCGCGTTGTAGCCGCCTTCGCCCAGCAGGTCGGTGGTGACCGAGCCGGCCGGCGCCGCGACCAGCACATGGGCGCCATAGCTGGAATAGCTGGCGACGTTGCCGGTGGCGTTGTTGCCGATCGCCGCGACGCTGACGGTGAAGCGCGAGGCGCTGATTTCCTCGCCGTTGCCGTCGACGTTGAAGTTGCCGGCCGACTTGACGTTGAGGGTACCCAGGCCGCCGCGCCCGTCCCTGGCCGCCGCCTCGAACTTGGCGACGTCCCCCCAGTCGCCGAAGTCCGGGTAGCTGCTGTAGCTGTGGTTGGTGACATCGAAGCGGCCCAGGCCGTCCAGGGTCTGCAGGTAGCGCGACCAGTCGGCGTTCAGGTCGTCCGCTCCGCCGAAGATACGCACGGAGGTGATCCGGGAGCCGTAGGCGACGCCGACGCCACCCTCGCCGTTGTTCTCGGCGGCGATCAGCCCGGCGACCGCGGTGCCGTGGCCCTTGTCGGCGCTCTGCGGCTGGCCATCGTTGAGGCTGTCGCCGATGGCGAGGTGCCGGCTGGCGTCGTAGTTGGCGTCGAGGTCCCAGTGGCCGCTCTGCACCCCTTCGTCCCAGATGCCCACGGCGATGCCTGCACCCGTGTAGTCGTTCCACACGCGCTCGATGCCCGCCGTATCGGCGCCGCCGGGCCGCGAGGCGAAGCCCGGGGCGCCGATGAAGCCCAGGTGCCACTGATTGCCGTAGAGCCCGTCGGCCGGGGCGGCCTGGACGTACCGGGCCGGTTCGGCAAAGACCTCCGGGAACGGGAGGTGCGTTCTGGACGATGGCTTCATGTCATGGCTCCTCGACTTTCAGCACGCGCCGCACCTGTAGCGTCCGTTTCCCCTGCATGCAGGGCGAAACCTTGACGAAGACGCCGTCCAGCGTCAGCCGGGTGGCGAGGGGATAGTCGTCCATGCCGATGCCGGTCAACGGCAGTACTTCCCCGTCGCCGGTGCGCAGCAGCGGACAGACGATGCCGCCTTCGACCAGCCGGCCTTCGACCCGAGTGGGTTCGGGCGGCGCGGGCGTTTCCGCCATGGCGGTCATCGCCTCGCCCAGGCACAGCGACAGGCATATCCGGAGCAGCCTTTTTCGGTCGAATATGGTTTCAACGGGAGTCATGCGCTGGCGAAAGCCTTTTTCGGCGTCGTTTTCCAACATCCATTGCCTGCCCTCTTGGTCGCGACGAGCCGTGTCCGATGGCAATGAGCGATCGATAGCCTGTCCGAAGACAAGCTGCGGCGATCGTGGAAGTCTTTGGCGTCGCTCGAAAAAATGCTTTTCCGAGCCGATGGGTATGGTCTTTCGGTGTGGCGGAAGTCGTTCGGAAGGAAAAGATGGTTACAGCTTAAAAGACTTCTCCCCGGCCGCCCGGCCGCCCCTCGTGTTTTCCGATCAGTGGCGGACGGCGCCGGACGAACGCCAATGGGAAGAGCCGCCGGCCGCGCGCGGCGCGCCATACCAGGACGCGGAGCGGCCCCTTATCATCGGCCCGGCCCGTGTGCCGGGACGTGCTCCGGCCGTCCCGACGCCCGGAACCCCGAATCATCCTGCAAGCAAAAGGAGTTCTTTCATGCGCGATCCTTTCCTTGTCCGCCTGCTGGGCGTCACGCTGGCGGTCGGTGCGCTGGCCGTGTCCTGGCCCGGCGCCCGGCCGGAGGCCGCGCCGCGCGCGGTCGAGGCCCGCAGCGAACTGGCGGCGGACGAGAAGAGCACCATCGATCTGTTCGAGCGCTCCCGCAACTCGGTGGTGTTCATCACCACCCGGGCCCAGGTGATGGACTTCTGGACCCGCAACGTCTTCTCGGTGCCGCGTGGCACCGGCTCGGGCTTCGTCTGGGACGATGCCGGGCATGTCGTGACCAACTTCCACGTGGTGGAAGATGCCAGCGAGGCGCTGGTCAAGCTGGCCGACGGGCGCACCTTCAAGGCCAGCCTGGTGGGCAGCTCCCGCGAGCACGACATCGCCGTGCTCAGGATCGACATCGACGTCGGGCGGCCGTCTCCGGTGCCCCTGGGTTCCAGCCACGATCTGCGGGTGGGCCAGAAGGTCTTCGCCATCGGCAACCCCTTCGGCCTGGACTGGACGCTGACCACCGGGATCGTCTCGGCCCTGGACCGCACCCTGGCGGGCGAGGGCGGACCGGCGATCAACCATCTGATCCAGACCGACGCGGCGATCAATCCCGGCAATTCCGGCGGGCCGTTGCTGGATTCGGCCGGCCGGCTGATCGGCATCAACACCGCCATCTACAGCCCGAGCGGCGCCTCCGCCGGGATCGGTTTCGCCGTGCCGGTGGACACCGTCAACCGGGTCGTGCCTCAGCTCATCGATACCGGCAAGTACGTGCAGCCGACCCTGGGCATCCAGGTAGATAGCGGGGTGAACCAGCGCCTCGGCGAACTGAGCGGCATCGAGGGCGTCTTCGTGCTCGGCGTGAAACCGGGCTCGGCCGCCGAGGCGGCGGGCCTCGAGGGCGCGGCCCTGACCCGCGACGGCGGCATAGTGCCCGGCGACATAGTCACCGCCGTCGACGGCAAGGCGGTCGACTCGGTCGAGCGCTTGCTGGCGATCCTCGACGACTACCGGGCCGGCGACCGGGTACGGCTTTCCGTGAAGCGCGGCGAGCGGCAGCGCGAGGTCGAGCTGGTATTGCGCCAGGGGGAGTGAGCCGGCCGTCCCGCGGCGGCGCTTCCCGCCCGGGCGTGCAGCGGGACGCCCGCGTCCCGCTGCGCGGAAGCCCTTTCCTCAGTGCAGACGGCTCCGGTCGGGCCATAGATCGCGCAGTTCCGCGGGGAACATGCCGGCCACCTTCTCCGTTTCGTGCGGATCGATATGGCGCGCCATGACTTCGAGAACCGCCCTGGCCGCCTTCTCGGAGTCGACGCCGAGATTGGTCACCGATCCGTGGATCTTGGTCAGGAAGGCTTCGCGCGTGCGCTCCCTGCTCGGCTCGGCCGCAGGATGAAAGCCGTCGTAGAAGACGCCGCGGATCAGCACCGGCAACTGTGCCGCCAGATGCGCCGCGTTATCCACGCCGATCCGATCGCGCACGCACATCAGCACGGCGCGCAGCGCCTGGTAGGCGGTTTCCTTGTCGTCGGTTTCCAGCAGTTCGGTCACCTCGTCGAGCCAGATACTGGTCTGCTGGACGCTCTTGCTCAGCACATCGACCTGTCTGGGCATGGCCTTGCCTCCTCTTCGCGTGGGGGATGGATAAGCGAATGGACCCGTCGGCCGCGGCATCGTCCCGGCGAGGCGGAGTCGAACCGATGAACTGCAACGGCTGGCAGGGCGAACGTCCGAAACGCGCCGGGGCCGAGCTCTCCGTCCTTTCCGGGGCCCCGAACCTTTTGCCGCTTTCCCGCTGTCCACCCTTGAGATCGCCGAGGATGCGGCGATGCCTCGAGCCCGGCAGGTCGTCGAGGGGGAGGCTTCGCGTGCTGTCGGGACAACCCATCACAAGGGGAGTCATCCATGAAAGCGCTCTGTTGGCATGGCAAGAACGACATCCGTTGCGACACGGTTCCCGACCCGGCCATCGAAGATCCACGCGACGCCATCGTCAAGGTATCGAGCTGCGCTATCTGCGGTTCGGACCTGCACCTCTACGACCACTTCATCCCCGGCATGGAGCATGGCGACATCATGGGCCACGAGTTCATGGGCGAGGTGGTGGAAGTCGGCGCCGACACGAAAAGGCTCAAGGTGGGCGACCGCGTCGTGGGGCCTTTCACCATCGTCTGCGGCGAGTGCGAGCAGTGCCGGCGCGGCAACTTCTCGGTCTGCGAGCGCAGCAACCGCAACAAGGAGCTGGGCGACAAGGCCTTCGGCCACGCCACCGCCGGGCAGGCCGAATACGTGCGGGTGCCCTTCGCCGACACCACCCACGTCAAGGTCCCGGACAGCCTGAGCGATACCGAGCACTGACGAGGCCGGCGTTCAGCCGGCTTCGCCGTGCGCATCCAGCCAACGCAGGATCTGTGGCCATACCTCCCGATGCGCCCGCCGGCCGACCAGGACGCCGACGTGCTGCAGGGCCACTCCCACGTCCCCCTCGTACCACAGCAGTTGCGCATCGCCGCTGCCGACGGCGGCGTGGAAGGGCAGCACCGCTTCCGGCGGCACCAGGCGCGAGCGCGGGTCGACCACGCTGAGGAGCGGGGCCCGGACCCGCTCCGCTGTGGCGAGCCGTCCCCCGAGGCTCAGGGTTGCGTTCATGAAGCCGTTTTCCCGGTACAGCAGTTCCACGACGTCCTCGAACAGCCGCCGGGGGAAGGCCAGCTCGTCCAGCGTCCAGCGTATGACCTGCGCGTGGGTTTGCAGGGCCTCGCGGTCGTTCAGGCTGTGCAGCCAGTCCGCCCAGCGCGACCAGACGAAGCTGTCCGGGGAGGCGGAGACGGCCGCCACGTCGAGCAGGGAACCGGGCACCTCGTGCAGGTATTCGGTGAGTTGCTGGGCGCGCGGCGCGCGGGCCAGCAGCGGGGTGAAGGCGTCCGCTTCGGCGCCGAAGCGCAGCGGCGCCTCGAGCAGGACGAGGCCGCGGACCCGCTCGGGGTGCAGCGCGGCGAAGATGGCCGCCAGGGTCCCGCCCAGCGAATGGCCGGCCAGGAACACCGGGGCCGGCCCGCGTTCGGCGGCGATCGCCTCCAGGCAGTCGAGGATGCAGCGGCCGGCATAGTCGGCCAGCCCGAAATCCTGGCCATCGACGCCGGGGTTTTCCCATTGCAGCAGATAGACGCTGGCGCCATGCTCCAGCAGCCGTTGCACGACGCTGACCCGGGGGACGAGATCCCAGATATAGGCGCGCTTGATCGGCGCCGGCAGGATCAGCAGGGTCGGCCCGCCGCCGTGCGCCGGAGCGTATGCCTTGAGCGTGGCCGGCGGCGTCGACAGGACGGTCCGCGCCGGCGTTTGCCGTGGTCCCAGACCCAGCGCATCCAGCCAGTGGCCCTGCAGCCGGCGCATATGATCGATCTGGCCATAAGCATTCATGGACAATCTCCCGGCCCGCCTCGCTCCTGGACGCAGCCGCAGGCTGCGGCCTCCGGCAAGCGTAGCGCATGGGGACGCGTTCCGTTGTTCGTGCCGAGCGGCCGGCCCGCCGGATTCGACAGCAAGAGACGGAGTGCCGCGTTCGCGCCGAAGGGCTAGAGTGCCGCTGGACAGTGCATGAGCGGCCCGCGAAGGGGCCGGGGACGGGAGGCGATGAACACCACGAACCCATCGGCGGCACGCACCCTGCGCGATCCGCGCTGGAGCGCCCTGCTGGCGCGCGATCCGGCGGCGGACGGGCGCTTCGTCTATTCGGTCAGGACCACGGGGGTGTACTGCCGGCCCGTTTGCCCGGCGCGCCGGCCCCGGCCGGAGAACGTCGATTTCCATGCCAGCGCGCTCGATGCCGAGCGGGCCGGCTTTCGTCCCTGCCGGCGTTGCCGGCCCGAGCGTCGGAGTCCGGCGCGGGAGCGGGCGGCGAAGGTCGCCGCGCTCTGCCGGTTCATCGAGAGCGCCGAGCGGCCGCCGGACCTGGAGGAGCTGGCGCGCCGGGCCGCCTGGAGCCGCTGGCACCTGCAGCGCACCTTCAAGGCGATCACCGGCCTGAGCCCCAGGGCCTATGCCGAGGCGCAGCGGGCCGGGCGCCTGCGCCGCGAACTGGCGCGCGGCGCGCCGGTGACCGATGCGCTCTATGCGGCGGGCTACGGTTCCAGCGGGCGCTTCTATGCCCAGGCCGACGCGTCGCTCGGCATGAGCGCCGGCAGCTACCGCAAGGGCGGCGCCGGCCGCGCGATCCGCTTCGCGGTCGGCCAATGCTCGCTGGGCGCCATTCTGGTCGCGCAGAGCGAGCGCGGGATCTGCGCGATCCTGCTGGGCGACGACCCCGAGGCGCTGCTGCGCGACCTGCAGGAGCGCTTCCATGCGGCCGAGCTGATCGGCGCCGATGCCGGCTTCGAGGAACTGGTCGCCCGGGTGGTGGGCTTCGTCGAGGCGCCCCGGCTCGGCCTCGACCTGCCGCTGGACATCCGCGGCACGGCCTTCCAGATGCGGGTGTGGGAGGTGCTGCGGCGGATTCCGCCGGGAACCACCCTCGACTACGCCGAGGTGGCGGAATTGGTCGGCGCGCCGCGGGCGGTGCGCGCGGTGGCCGGGGCCTGCGCCGCCAACGCCCTGGCCGTGGCGATTCCCTGCCACCGGGTGGTGCGTCGCGACGGCGGGCTGGGCGGCTACCGCTGGGGCGTGGAGCGCAAGCGCGCGCTGCTTGAACGGGAGCGGGAGTGAGTGGGCCGGTGCGCCTGCTTTTCCTCTCCCCGAAGGGGAGGGGACGGAGTTGTTCTAGGCTGAGCGGATTCCCCCGGCGGGAGCGGGCGATCCATGTCCTGGCAGACCTTTTCCCACGAAGCCGATATCGGTGTGCGCGGCATCGGCGCGACCCCGGCCGAAGCCTTCGCCGAGGCGGCGACGGCGCTGACCGCGACGATCTGCGATCCGGCGGCGGTGGCGCCGCGCGAGGCGCTGGAGATCGAGTGCGCGGCGCCGGATCTCGAACTGCTGCTGGTGGACTGGCTGAACGCGCTGGTGTTCGAGATGGCCACCCGGCGCCTGCTGTTCTCGCGCTTCGAGGTGCATATCGAGGATGGCCGCCTGCGCGCCACGGTCCGGGGCGAGCCCGTGGACGTGGCGCGCCACCAGCCGGCGGCGGAGGTCAAGGGCGTGTCGTTCTGCGAGCTGAAGGTGGCTCGCCGGGCCGACGGCCGCTGGCTGGCGCAGGCGGTGGTGGATGTCTGAACGGAGTCCCGTACATCCTCGGGGGCGGGTCAGGCCTTGCCGAACACCTCGTTCAGGTGCGCCTGATAGGCGCGGATGTCGCGTTCCACGTCGGGCGCCTTGATCACGTCGGTGGCGAGGAAGGTGGGCAGGCCGCGCATGCCGAGGAATTCCTGCGACTTGTGGAAGGGGAAGTAGACGCCGTCCACGCCGCGGCCCTCGAAGAAGTTGCCCGGCTCGTCGAAGGCGGCCTGCGGCGCGTTCCAGGTCAGCGATAGCATGTAGCTGCGGCCCTGCAGCAGGCCGCCGCTGCCGTAGTGGCGGCTCGGGTCCTGGCGGCTGCGCCCGTCGTTGGCATAGAGGCCGCCGTGGCCGGCGGTGAACACCTCGTCGAGGTACTTCTTCACCGTCCAGGGCGCGCCCATCCACCAGCCGGGCATCTGGTAGATCAGGGCGTCGGCCCAGAGGATCTTGCGCACTTCCGCCTCGATGTCGTAGCCGGAGGCGATGCGCGTTTCCTCCAGCGTGTGGCCCAGTTCGGCGAGCTGGGCGCGCGCCGCCTCGTGCAGGGTGTCGTTGAGGCGCCCGCCCGAATGGGCGAAGCGCTGGCCGCCGTTGATCAACAGGATCTTCATGGAGTTTCTCCGCACAGGGGGTCGGGACCGCCACGGAACGGGCGGTCGGGATGGCGGGCAGTATCGGGGAAACGGCCGGCGGGATTAAGCCGGGAAGCGGAACAGAACCTGTGATTTGGAATCACGAATCGGCAGGCTGCATTCCCGGGGGAATGGTTCGGAACCCAGTCTCGGCGGTGGAAAATCGCTGCGCGAGGGTCTCCATGCCGGCCGCGTGCGTCGCCTGCGGTCCGGCAAAAGGCTCAGGCCGCCGCCGGCCAGTCGAGGTACAGGGCGCCTTCCCCGCCGGCGTGCAGGCTGCAGCCGAAACGCGCGCATTCGCGCGTCAGGGTGTCCTGCAGCCAGCGGCGATCCTCGCCCTCGGCACGGCACAGGCTGAAGCGTCGCTGGCGGGTCGGTACCAGTTCCAGGGCTCGCAGGCGGCCGGTGGCGTCCAGGTCGGCGAAGTACAGGAAACCCAGGTCGCCGCGCCAGGCATCGTGATCGCCGATGCCCTCGTAGTCGTCGAGCAGGTCGCCGCAACCATAGAGGATCAGCCGCTGGCGGTATACCTCGATGCCCTTGATGTGGTGCGAGGAGTGACCGTGGACCAGGTCGGCGCCGGCCGTGTCGATCAGCGCGTGGGCGAAACGCTGTTGCTCGGGAGAAATACCGAAGCCCCAGTTGCCGCCCCAGTGCAGGGCGACCACGACCCGGTCGCCGGGCCGTTTCGCCGCCTGGATGCGCTTCGTCACCCGTTGCAGGCTGTCGGCCGAGAAGTCGGCGAGCAGGGCGACGCCCGGCTGTCGCGCGCCGGCCGCCCAGCGACCCGGCACGCCGCAGCCCGGACCGGCGAAGGCGAACACCAGCAGGCGCCCGCCGTCGGCCAGCGGCAGGATCGCCGGCGCCTCGGCGTGCCGGCGGTCGATCCCGGCGCCGGCATGGCGCAGGCCCGCGGCGTCGAGATGCCGCAGGGTGTCGAGCAGGCCTTCCTCGCCCCAGTCCAGCACATGGTTGTTGGCCAGCACGCAACAGTCCAGGCCGGCCGCCGCCAGCACCGGCAGGTTGGCCGGGTTCATCCGGTAGTTGATGCCCTTGGGCTGCGGCCGGCCGCGCGCCGTCACCGCGGTTTCCAGGTTGACCAGGCGCACCTGCGGGCGGCGCCGCTCGAACTCGTCCAGGGCCACGCCCCAGACGTAGGCGAAGTCCGCCGGGCGGGGGATGGGGCCGTTGCGCTGCTCGGCCAGTTCCACGTAGTCGTCGGCGTATCTGGCGTAAGCTTCGTGGAGGAGAGGGTCGCCGGGGTGCGGCAGGATGCGGTCGATGCCGCGGGCGGTCATCAGGTCGCCGGCGAGAAAGAGCCTGGTGCTGGACATGCGCGCCTCCCGGTTCTATCGCGTTCCTTTTCCAGTCTGGCCCGCCCGGGCCGGCCGGTGACGGGCCGCGGCGACCGGCCGTCGGACCCGCCATCACTCGCACGGGAGGATACCCATGCCGCACGATCCGCCATATCTGCCCGCCCCCGGCGCACTGCTCACCGACCTCTACCAGTTGACCATGCTGCAGGGCTATGTCGAGCGCGACATGCTCGACGGCGCGGTGTTCGAGTTCTTCGCCCGCAAGCCGCCGGCCTGTCGCAATTTCTACCTGGCCGCCGGACTGGAGCAGGTGCTCGACTACCTGGAACAGTTGCATTTCACCCAGGGCGAGCTCGACTGGCTGAGCGGCCTGGGCCTGTTCCGTCCGGCCTTTCTCGACTACCTGGCCGGGCTGCGCTTTTCCGGCGAGGTGCAGGCCATGGCCGAGGGCACGCCGTTCTTCGCCGACGAGCCGATCCTGCGGGTGGTCGCGCCCCTGCCCGAGGCGCAACTGGTCGAGTCGCGGCTGATCAACCTGCTGCATTTCCAGACGCTGATCGCCAGCAAGGCGGCGCGGCTGACGCTGGCGGCGTCGGGCCGGCGCCTGGTGGACTTCGGCCTGCGCCGCGCCCACGGCGCCGAGGCCGGGCTGCTCGCCGCCCGCGCCAGCTACCTGGCCGGCTTCCAGGCCAGCGCCACGGTGCTGGCCGGCGCGCAGTTCGGCATCCCGCTGGCCGGGACCATGGCGCATTCCTTCGTCCAGGCCCACCTCGACGAGGCCGAGGCCTTCGAGCACTTCGCCCGCAGCCTGCCGCAGTCGGTGCTGCTGCTGATCGACACCTACGACACCGAGGCGGCGGCGCGCAAGGTGGTCGAGCTGGCGCCGCGCCTGGCCGCGGCCGGCATCCGTGTCCAGGGGGTGCGCCTGGACAGTGGCGACCTCGGCGAGCACGCCCGCCGGGTGCGCGCCATCCTCGACCGTGGCGGGCTGGGCGACGCGACCGTCTTCGCCAGCGGCAACCTGGACGAGTACGAGGTGCGTCGGCTGCTGGCGGAGGGCGCGCCGATCGACGGCTTCGGCGTCGGCACCCGGCTGGATACCTCCAGCGACGCGCCGTACCTGGACTGCGTCTACAAGCTGCAGGAGTACGCCGGCCAGCCGCGGCGCAAGCGTTCGGAGGGCAAGGCCACCTGGCCGGGGCGCAAGCAGGTCTGGCGGCGCTACGACGACGACGGCCGCTGCCGTGGCGACAGCCTGATGCTGGAGGGCGAGACGGGCGAGGGGCAGGCGCTGATCCGGCCGGTGATGCGCGACGGACGGCGCCTGGCGCCTTCGCCATCGCTGCGGGAGGTGCGCGCTCATGCCCTGCGCCAGCTCGACACCCTGCCGGCGGCGCTGCGAGCGCTGGAGCCGGCGCCGCCCTATCCGGTGGCGGTGAGCGAGGCGCTGCGCGACCTGGCGGAGCGGGCCGACCGGCTGGCCGGGCTATGACGGCGGCGTCGCTTGTGTAGTCCGTAGGGCGGAAAACCGCGCAGCGTTTTCCGCCTCGAGCCCTTCCATGCGCGGCAGGTGGAAAAGACCGGCGGTCGTTTTCCAGCCTGCGAACTCCCCGGCGTGGGAAGGCTAGTCGAGGATCTTCACCCCGGCCGCGCGCATCGCCTGCAGCGCCGCGGCGAGGGAGCCGTCGCGGTCGATGGCGCGGCAGGCCTGCGCCAGCAGCAGCGTCTCGAAGCCCGCCAGGCGCGCGTCCAGCGCGGTGTAGTGCACGCAGTAGTCGGTGGCCAGGCCGGCGAGGAACAGCCGGCGCAGGCCCCGTTCACGCAGGTAGCCGGCCAGGCCGGTGGGCGTGCAGCGGTCGTTCTCGTGGAACGCCGAGTAGGAGTCGACCTCGGCGCGGTAGCCTTTGCGCAGGATCAGCTCGGCATGGGGGATGTCCAGCGCGGGGTGGAGTTCGGCGCCGTGGCTGTTCTGCACGCAGTGGTCGGGCCACAGGGTCTGCTCGCCGTAGTCCAGCCGGACGCTCTCGAACGGCCGGCGCCCCGGATGGCTGCTGGCGAAGCTCCGGTGGCCCGGCGGGTGCCAGTCCTGGGTCAGCGCCACGTGGGCGAAGTCTTCGGCCAGGCGGTTGATCGTCGGCACCACTTCGTCGGCGCCCGGCACGGTCAGGGCGCCGCCGGCGCAGAAATCGTTCTGCAGGTCGATCACCAGCAGCAGGTCGTTCTCGCCGATGGGCGGCAGGCGCTTCATGCCGGCAGCTCCGCCATCGGCGCCAGGCGGTATTCGCCAGCCAGCCGCGCGGCCACGGCCGCGGTGGAGTCGAGGATCTCCAGGCGCCGCGCGGCCAGTTCCGCCGGCAGGCGGAACGGCGGCACGCTGTCGCAGATCACGATGCGCTCGAACACCGGGCTGTCGAGCAGTTCCGTGCCGCCGGTGAACAGGCCGTGGGCGGCGGCGGCGAACAGCCGGGTGGCGCCGGCCGCCTGACAGGCCTGGCCGGCGCGCAGCAGGGTGCCGCCGGTGCTGATCAGGTCGTCGACGACGATCGCCACCTTGCCGCGCACCTCGCCGACCAGCAGCGAGCCGCTGATCCGGTCGTCGCTGCGGTATTTCTCCATGAAGGCGCTGCCCACCGGATGGCCGATGCGCGCTTCCAGTTCCTGGCGGAACTGCTCGGCGCGTTTGGCGCCGCCGGCGTCGGGCGACACCGCGACCACTTCCGCCGCGCCCACGAGCGGGGCGAAGTGTGCGGCGAACAGGGCGGCGGCCTCGATATTGTGGCTGGGCACGCGGAAGGCGTTGTCGAAGGCGGCGATGTTGTGCACTTCCAGGGTGGTCAGCCGGTCCACCCCGCAGCTTTCGAGGAGCGCGGCGACGTAGCGGGTGACGATCGGGTCCTGGAACTTGGTGCGGCGGTCCTTGCGCGCATAGCACAAGTAGGGCGCGACCACCTGCACGCGGCGGGCGCCGGCGTCCTTCAGCGCGGCGCAGAAGAACAGCAGGCGGCAGAGTTTGTCGTTGGCGCTGTGCCGGTCGTCGCCGTGCAGCGCGTGGAAGACCACCGCCTTGCGGCCCTCGACCGGCTCCAATGCGCGGCTCTTGTGCTCGCCGTCCTCGAACTCGCGCTCCTCGTGGGCGGCCAGGCCCAGGCCGAGGCGCTGCGCGACGCGGGCGGCGTAGTCCTCGCTGCCGTGCAGGGCGAAGAGCAGGGGAAGGTCCGTGGACATGGGGGGCTCCTGGTTATCGGTAGAGATTGGATATTGTGCCCGCCCGGTCGTTCGTGCGGTCAAGGCAGACCGTCGCCGCGCAGGCAGGCCGCGGCCCTCGCGAGCAGGACGCGGGCCTGGCGGGCCTTGTCGGCGGCCAGCGCCGGGTCGTGCTGGCGCCGGGCGCCGCAGGCCAGGGTGAAGCTGCGGGTGGCGGCGCGCAGGGAGAGGAACAGCGGCAACGGGCGGCAGTCTTCGGCTTCGCCGGCATGCGCCAGGTAGCTTCGCAGCAGGCGCGTCGCCAGCGCGTCGAGGCCGTGATGCTGGAGGTCGAGCAGCAGGAAGGCGAGGTCGTGGAGCACGTCGATGCAGATCAGCCGGTCGCTGAACTCGATGCCGTCGAAGGGCGTCGGCCGGCCGTCGAGCAGGCAGATGTTGGCCAGCCGCAGGTCGCCGTGGCAGCGCCGCACTCGGCCCTCGCGGCGGCGGCGGTCGAGTTCCCCGGCCTGGGCGTCGAGTTCGGCCAGCGCGGCGCGGTGCAGGGCGGCCAGGGCGCCGTGGTCGAGCAGGTCGGGGTAGCGGCGAAGCTCCCGGTGGTTTTCCTCGATGACCAGTCGTACCGCCACCGGGCCGCCGAACTGTGGGGTGATCTCGGCGCCGGCGTGGAAGCGGGCGATCTCCGCGCCCAGGCGTTCCATCAGCGCCTCCGTCAAATGCCCGGCGACGGCCATGCGCTCGAACAGCGCCTCCTGGGGAAAGCGCCGCATCATCACCACCCAGTCGAGCACCGGCCCGGTGCCGTCGAAGCGCAGGCTGCCGTCCGCCGCCCGGTTGATCGAGCGCACGGCCAGGTACAGCTGCGGCGCGGTGCGCCGGTTCAGGCGCAGCTCGGCGCGGCAGGCGCGTTCGCGGCTGCCCAGGCTGCGGTAGTCGAGGGCCGCGTAGGCGACCGCGCGCTTGAGTTTGTAGGCGCGCTCGCCGTGCAGGAAGACCAGCGAGCCGTGGCTGTCGATGCGCTCGACGCGGCCGTCGGGCGCGCCGTAGCTGACAGGGCGGGAGAGGAAGGCGATGACTTCGTCCTGGTCGTTCATGGCTGCTCCGATGGCCGGTCCCTGGCGGTGGCGGTCATCCGGGCAGTCTGGACCAGCCGCCCGGCAAAGTCCTCGCCGCGCATGCCGGCCGCCGCGGCGAGCGCGGCGGTGACCTCATTGAGCGAGCTTGCCCGGATGCGAGCCGGTCACATGATTGTTCCCCCGCGTCCGGTCCTCCGCCAGCGGCTGCGACAGCTCGCGCAGGATGCCGCAGCGCGCGGCCTCGCTCGGCTCGCTGCAGCACTCGCGCAGGCGTTTGAGTTGTTCCTCGAGCTGGCGGAGTTCGTGGATGCGCGCGGACACGTGAGCGATGTGCGCATCCAGGAGGCTGTTCACATCGGCGCAGTCCTGGCGGGGATCGTCCTTGAAACGGAGCAGCGCCCGGATCTCTTCGTGGGTCATGTCCAGCAGGCGGCAACGGCGGATGAACGACAGCCTTTCGACATGCGCGCCCGTGTAGATGCGGAAGTTGCCCATCGTGCGGGCCGGCGCGGCCAGCAGGCCCTCGCGCTCGTAGTAGCGGATGGTTTCCACCGGCGTTCCGGTGATTTTCGCCAGCTCCCCGATTTTCACTGCGATCTCCCGACCTCTGGTCGTGCTCGTGCCTGCTTCGACTTTAGCCGTTCGACCCTGTAGTCGCTACAGATCGTGCGCTCGCGGCTGGTTGACCCGCCGTCGGCCGATCTCCCGGCGTATCGCCCATGCGGCGCGGCGCAGTACGGCGTGCCGGCCGCGCAGATCCTGGCGACCCTGCTCGCTGCCTCCTGGTCCCGGCCATGTCCTGCCCGCCCGTTCGCGAACGGCGGTCGAAGGCGACGGCGGCGCTTTCTGATGAGCGGTTTCGCGGTACGTGGGGAGAGCAGGCGAACGCGCAGGCGACGGCGTTCGCCGCCGGGCCGCCATGGCGCGGACCGGGAGGCGGCGCCGTTTCGTCGGCGGCCGCCAGCCGGGCGGCGACCTTGCCCGCCGCGACGGCGACGACTATTACTGGTTAGTCGGCCGCTGTGACGACGTGATCAAGTCCGCCGGCGATGTGATCGGCCCCTTCGAGGTGAAGAGCGCACGGCTCGACACCCGGCGGTAGCCGAGGCGGCGGTGATCGGCAAGCCAGACCCCTGTTTTCGGCAAGACGGCGAAGGTTTTCGTCCCGCCCTGGGACGGCTTCGCGGCCGGCACCGTGCTGCGCGACGAATTGTCCGGCCAGCACGTAAGCACCTGGGAGCGGCGGTGGCGCCCAGGACGTTGGATTTCCCGCCGGGTCTGTCGCGCACCCGCGACGGCACGCCGATGCGGCGCCTGCCCGAGGCCCGCGAGTTGGGGCTGCCCGATGGCGACACCTCGACCCTGGAGAGTCCGTATGAGCCTGTCGGTACCCTATCCCGCCGAATTCGCGCGGCAGTTGCTATTGGACATGCTGCGCATCCGCTACCTGGAAGAGCGCGCCGCTGAGCTGTATGGCGAGGGCAAGATCCGCGGTTTCCTGCATCTGTACATCGGCCAGGAGGCGATCGCGGTCGGCGTGCTGCACGCCCTGGCGTCGGACGACGCGGTGGTCGCGACCTACCGCGAGCATGGCCATGCGTTGCTGAAGGGCGTGCCGATGCGCGCGATCGTGGCCGAGATGTACGGTTGCCGGGAAGGTTGCTCGCGCGGGCGTGGCGGTTCCATGCACCTGTTCGACGCGAAGACCCGCTTCTTCGGCGGCAACGCCATCGTCGGCGGCAGCCTGCCGCTGGCGGTGGGGCTGGCGCTGGCCGAACGCATGCGGGATGGCAAGCGGCTGACCGCCTGCTTCTTCGGCGAGGGCGCGCTGGCCGAGGGCGCCGCCGCCGAGTCGCTCAACCTGGCCGCGCTCTGGCGGCTGCCGGTGCTGTTCTGCTGCGAGAACAACCTCTACGCCATGGGCACTTCTCTGGCGCGTTCGCAGGCGCAGACCGACCTGTGCGCCAAGGTCCATGCCTTCAAGGTGCCGGCCCGTTCGGTGGACGGCATGGATGTGGTCGCCGTGCACGAGGCGACCCGCGCGGCGCTGGGGCAGATGCAGGCGGGCTGCGGCCCCTGCTTTCTCGAGTTCCGTACCTATCGTTTCCGCGCCCGTTCGATGGCCGATCCTGAGCCGTGCCGCGACAAGGCCGAGGTGGAAGCGTGGAAGAAGCGCGGACCGATCCACACCTACGGCGCTCAGCTCGAGGCCCAGGGGCTGCTCGACGAGGCGGGCCGCCGCGCCCTGGAGGCCGAGGCGGCGGCCGAAGTGGAGGCTGCGGTGGCCTTCGCCGAGGCCGGCAGCCTGGAGCCGGTCGAGGACCTGCTGCGCGATGTCTACGCCTCGGACTGGACCCAATGAGCCGCGTCAGCTACCGCGAGGCGCTGCGCCAGGGCCTGCGCGAGGCGCTTTGCCGAGATCCGCAGGTATTTTTGATGGGCGAGGATGTCGGCCGCTACGGCGGCATCCATGCGGTGTCCAGGGGGCTGCTCGAGGAGTTCGGCGAGCGGCGCATCCGCGACACGCCGCTGTCGGAGTTGTCTTTCGTCGCCGCCGGTATCGGCGCGGCGCTGGGCGGCATGCGGCCGATCGTCGAGGTGATGACGGCGAACTTCAGCCTGCTGGCGCTGGACCCGTTGATGAACACCGCCGCGACCCTGCGGCACATGTCCGGCGGGCAGTTCTCGGTGCCGCTGGTGCTGCGCATAGCCACCGGCGCCGGGCGCCAGTTGGCGGCGCAGCACTCGCACAGTCTGGAGGGCTGGTACGCGCACATCCCCGGCCTGAAGATCCTCGTCCCGGCGACCCTGGAAGATGCCCGCGGCATGCTCTGGCCGGCATTGCAGGACCCCGACCCGGTGCTGATCTTCGAGCACGGCGCGCTGTACGACCTGGAGGGCGAGCTGGACGAGCGCGCGGTGGTGGACATCCATTCGGCGCGGGTGCGCCGCGTGGGCTCGGACCTGACCCTGGTCGCCTACGGCGGCACCCTCGGCAAGGCGCTGGCGGCGGCCGAGCGACTGGCCGGCGAGGGCATCTCCGCCGAGGTGCTCGACCTGCGCGTGCTGCATCCGCTGGACGACGCCGCGATCATGGCCTCGGTGTGCAAGACCCGTCGTCTTCTGGTGGTCGACGAGGGTTGGCGCAGTGGCAGCCTGGCCGCCGAGATCATCGCGCGCGTCGTCGAACGGGATTTCCACGAACTGCATGCGCCGCCCGCGCGGGTGTGCAGCCTGGAGGTGCCGATTCCCTATGCCAGGCACCTGGAGGAGGCGGCCTTGCCGCAGGTGCCGGGCATAGTCGCGGCGGCACGCGGGTTGCTGAGTTGAGGCGAGGGCTCGGGCTTCCGCTGCCGTCGCCGGGCGACGGCTATGCTGAAAAGGCCATGCTCCCATCGAGGGCGGGCGGGAGGCGAGCGATGAATCTCTCGAAGTTTCGCCAGCGCGGCCCCTTCGAATGGGAGCTGCCGGCCAGTGGGCGGATGCGCGTGCCGGGGGTGATCTTCGCCTCGCAGGCGCTCGTCGAGGCGATGGACGACAAGGTCGGCGAGCAGATCGCCAATGTCGCCAGCCTGCCGGGCATCGTCGAAGCCGCCTACGCCATGCCCGATGCGCACTGGGGCTACGGTTTCCCGATCGGCGGGGTGGCGGCCTTCGATGCCGGGGAGGGCGGGGTGGTGTCGGCCGGCGGGGTGGGCTTCGACATCTCCTGCGGGGTGCGCAGCCTGCATACCGGACTCAAGCTGGCCGACGTGGAAGCGCTCAAGCCGCGCCTGGCCGACGTGCTCTATCGGCGCATTCCGGCCGGGCTCGGCAGCACCGGGGCGCTGCGCCTGTCGGCCCGGGAGATGGATGCCATGCTGCTCGGCGGCGCGAGGTGGGCGGTCGAGGCGGGCTTCGGCGACGAGGCGGATCTGGCGCGCATCGAGGAGTCCGGCCGCATGGCCGGCGCCGATCCTGCCGCTGTCTCGGAGCAGGCGAAGAAGCGCCAGCGCGACGAGATGGGCACTCTCGGCTCGGGCAACCATTACCTGGAGGTGCAGGTGGTCGACGAACTGTTCGACATCCGGGCGGCCCGGGCCTATGGCTTGTCCGAGGGCGACGTGCTGGCGACCATCCACTGCGGCTCGCGGGGCATGGGCCACCAGATCGGCACCGACTACCTGCGCGCCATGGTGATCGCCGCCGCGCGGGCGGGCATCGCCCTGCCGGACCGCGAGCTGGCCTGTGCGCCGCTGGATTCCGAGCTGGGCCGGCGTTACCTCGGCGCCATGCGCGCGGCGATCAACTGCGCGCTGGCCAACCGGCAGATCCTCACCCGACTGACCCGGCAGGCCTTCGCCGAGCTGTTTCCCGGCATCCGCCTGCCGTTGCTCTACGATGTGTCGCACAACACCTGCAAGGAGGAATGGCATGTCCTCGGCGGCCAGCGGCGGCGGCTGTTCGTCCACCGCAAGGGCGCGACCCGCGCCTTCGCCGCCGGGCACGCCGAGCTGCCGGCGGAGTACCGCCAGGTCGGCCAGCCGGTGCTGATCGGCGGCAGCATGGGCACCGCCTCCTGGGTTCTCGCCGGCGCGGCGGGTACCGGCGAGCACGCCTTCGCCTCGGCCTGCCACGGCGCCGGCCGGGCGATGAGCCGGCACGAGGCGCTGCGCCGCTGGCAGGGACGCTCGGTGGTGGACGAGCTGGCCGCCCGTGGCATCCTGATCCGCAGCCCGAGCCTGCGCGGCGTGGCCGAGGAAGCGCCACTGGCCTACAAGGACGTCGGTGCGGTGGTGGAGGCGGCCGAACGGGCGGGACTGGCGGTGCGGGTGGCGCGGCTGCGGCCGCTGGTGTGCATCAAGGGGTGAAGGAGGCCTGCCGGCAATCGGGGACGGACAGCGGGCCCGTGGGGTCGCCGGCTCAGGCCTGGGGCTTCTCTTCCTTGTGGGTGACCAGGCGGTACAGATACAGGCCGACCACCGCCAGCACCACCACCTTGGACAGTGGGTCGATGTAGTCGGCGACCACATGGTATTGCCCGTGCAGCATGTAACCCGCGCCGGTCAGCGCGGTGATCCATACCAGCGAGCCGAGCGTCGAATAGAGCAGGAAGGCGCGCATGGGCATGGCGACCATGCCGGCGGGTGTCGAGATCAGGGTGCGGATCGCCGGGATCAGCCGGCCGAACAGCGTGGCCTTCCAGCCATGGCGCTCGAACCAGGCGGATGCGCTGTCCACTTCCCGCGGGGAAATGGTCATCCAGCGACCGAAGCGCCCGGCCAGTCGCTTCAGCCGTTCGCTGCCGAAGAAATAGCCGGCGTAGTACCAGGGCAATGCGCCGAACACCGAGCCCGCCGTTCCCGCCAGCAGTACGCCGGAGGCGCTCAGTTCGCCCTTGGCGGCGGCGAAGCCGGCCAGCGGCATGATCAGTTCGGAGGGAATGGGCGGGAAGAGGTTTTCCAGGACCATCAGGAGGAACACGCCGAGGTAGCCCGTCTGCGCGATGAAATCGACTATGCCGTCAAACATGTAGGAATCTCTTGCGCCTGTGCGCCAGGGTTGTGCGTACGCTTCGGGAGCGAGGTGGATGTCTGTCCATGATATAGGGGCGCGTGCTGCCAGGCGAAGCGCTCGCATCGCCGGACGGAACGAAGCCTGCCGTCCCGGCGGGCGGGTGCCGCCGAGGCGGGAGTGGCGGGCCGGACCGGAAAGCCCGAGGGGCGCTTTCCCCATGGCGGCGGGCTGGCGTCCCGATCGCGGCGCTTCTATTGCCAGTGCTCATCGGCATGCCGGCGGGATTCGTGCTGCGTGTCCTGCCGTTCCTGGCTGGGCTTCGTTTTGGTTCCGGGGTGTTTTCGTTGCGTTTCCCGGTGGCGCTTTTCGACCTCTTCGCGGTCCTGATGGTACGAAGTGGTGAAGGTCACGGGGCGGTTGCCGGCCAGGGGATGGTACGCGTCGGCGGGGGCCGCAGACACATGCCCGGCCACGGCCGACAGGGCTGCCGCCATCAGCGCGTTGCGCGGTGCCATTGACATTACCTCTGCAAGTGTGGAAGACGGATGCGATCATAGCGCGCGTGCTGCCAGGGCGCGTGCTCCGGTATATCCGGTTGCAGAGCGGTCGGGCCTGGGCTACTGTGCCCTCGATTGCGAGACGAGACATTTCCGTGACATCCAGCAGCACCCTTCTGATGCGAGTCGTAAAGGCCCACGCCCGTTGGCGCTGGCGCGCCTGATCTCTTTCCTTCCGGCTCGGCCGGACGCTTCCTTGCCTCCCCGTTCCCGGCTCGCAGACGAGCCCTCCTCGACGGAACAGCGGACCGGGGCCTTTCATCCGACGCAGTGAATCGAGGGGTTACGCCTACCATGCTGCTGATGATCGATAATTACGACTCCTTCACCTACAACGTCGTCCACTACCTCGGCGAGCTGGGGGCGGAGGTCAGGGTGATCCGCAACGACGAATTGAATATCGCCGAGATCGAGGCTCTGCGCCCGGAGCGCCTGGTGATCTCGCCCGGGCCGTGCACGCCCAGCGAGGCCGGGGTGTCGCTGGAGGCGATCCGCCATTTCGCCGGCAAGCTGCCGATCCTCGGCGTCTGTCTTGGCCACCAGAGCATCGGCCAGGCCTTCGGCGGCGACGTGGTGCGCGCGCGGGTGGCCATGCACGGCAAGACCAGCCCGGTGTTCCACCGTGACCAGGGGGTGTTCGCCGGCCTCAACAACCCGCTCACCGTGACCCGCTACCATTCCCTGGTGGTCAAGCGCGAAACCCTGCCGGAGTGCCTGGAGATCACCGCCTGGACGCAGTTCGAGGACGGCGCCGTGGACGAGATCATGGGCCTGCGGCACAGGACCCTGAACATCGAGGGCGTGCAGTTCCATCCCGAGTCCATTCTCACCGAGCAGGGCCATGAACTGTTCGCCAATTTCCTGAAGCAGAACGGAGGCGTGCGCTGATGGATATCAAGCAAGCTCTGGCGCGGGTGGCCGAGCGCCTTGACCTGAACACGGCGGAAATGCAGGGCGTGATGCGTCAGATCATGACCGGCCAGTGCAGCGACGCGCAGATCGGCGCCTTCCTGATGGGAATGCGCATGAAGAGCGAGAGCATCGATGAGATCGTCGGTGCGGCGCTGGTCATGCGCGAGCTGGCCGCGCCGGTGACGATCGGCGTCGAGCGCCTGGTCGATACCTGCGGCACCGGCGGCGACGGCATGAACATCTTCAACGTCTCCACGGCGGCGGCCTTCGTCGTCGCCGCGGCGGGCGGGCGGGTGGCCAAGCACGGCAACCGCGCGGTGTCCGGCAAGAGCGGCAGCGCCGACCTGCTGGAGGCCGCCGGGGTCTACCTGGAGCTGAGCCCCGAGCAGGTGGCGCGCTGCGTCGAGTCGGTCGGCGTCGGCTTCATGTTCGCTCCCGCCCATCACGGCGCGATGAAGCATGCCATCGGCCCGCGCCGCGAGCTCGGCCTGCGTACCCTGTTCAACATGCTCGGGCCGATGACCAACCCGGCCGGGGTGAAGCGTCAGGTGCTCGGCGTGTTCAGCCAGGCGCTGTGCCGGCCGCTGGCGGAAGTGATGGCGCGCCTGGGCAGCGTGCATGTGCTGGTGGTGCATGCCCAGGATGGCCTGGACGAGATCAGCCTGGCCGCGCCGACCCACATCGCCGAGCTGCGCAATGGCGAGATCAGCGAGTACCTTGTCCAGCCGGAGGATTTCGGCATCAAGAGCCAGAGCCTGATCGGCCTCGATATAGAGGGGCCGCAGGAGTCGCTGGCGCTGATCCGCGATGCTCTCGGCCGACGCAAGACCGAGCATGGGCAGAAGGCCGCCGAGATGATCGTGCTCAACGCCGGTGCCGCGCTTTACGCCGCCGACCAGGCCGGCAGCCTGAAGGAGGGCGTGGCACTGGCCCACGATGCTCTGCATACTGGTCTTGCGCGCGATAAGCTGGAGGAGCTGGCATCCATTACCGCCGTCTTTCGTCAGGAGAATCAAGCGTGAGCCTGCCTACCGTTCTGGAAAAGATCATTGCACGCAAGCTCGAGGAGGTCGCCGAGCGCAGCGCCCGTGTCCCGCTGGCCGAGGTCGAGGCACTGGCCCGTTCCGCCAGCGCCCCGCGCGGCTTCGCTGAAGCCCTGCGGGCGCAGGTCGAGAGCAAGGAGCCGGCAGTGATCGCCGAGGTCAAGAAGGCTTCGCCGAGCAAGGGTGTGCTGCGCGAGCACTTCGTCCCCGCGGAGATCGCCAAGAGTTACGAGGAGGGCGGGGCGACCTGCCTGTCGGTGCTGACCGATGTGGATTTCTTTCAAGGCAGCGACGCCTATCTGCAGGAAGCCCGTGCGGCCTGCGGTCTGCCGGTGATCCGCAAGGACTTTCTCATCGATCCCTATCAGGTGGTCGAGGCCCGCGCGCTGGGCGCCGATTGCGTGTTGCTGATCGTCGCCGCGCTGGGCGACGCGCAGATGCTGGAACTGGCCGCCACCGCGAAGGAGGTCGGTCTCGACGTGCTGGTGGAGGTGCATGACGGCACCGAGCTGGAACGGGCACTGCAACTGGAGACGCCGTTGATCGGCATCAACAACCGCAACCTGCATACCTTCGAGGTAAGTCTGGAAACCACCCTCGACCTGTTGCCGAAGGTGCCGCGCGAGCGTCTGGTGGTCACCGAGAGCGGCATACTCAACCGCGCTGATGTCGAGCTGATGGAAGTCAGCGGGGTATATGCCTTCCTCGTCGGCGAGGCGTTCATGCGGGCCGAGAAGCCGGGCGCCGAGCTGCGCCGGCTGTTCTTCCCCAACTGAGTGAGGGGCGCGGCCCGGCGTGTCGTGCGTCGGGCCGGGAAAAAGACCGTCAGCGGGTGCCGAAGACCACCATGGTCTTTCCCTTGACGTGAACCAGTCCCTGTTCCTCCAGGCTCTTCAGTACGCGACCGACCATTTCCCGCGAGCAGCCGACGATGCGGCCGATTTCCTGGCGGGTGATCTTGATCTGCATGCCGTCGGGGTGGGTCATCGCATCGGGCTGCTTGCACAGGTCGAGCAGGGTACGCGCCACCCGTCCGGTGACGTCGAGGAAGGCCAGATCGCCGACCTTGCGGGTGGTATTGCGCAGGCGGTCGGCCATCTGCCGGCCCAGGGCGTAGAGGATTTCCGGGTCCTGCTGGGCGAGTTCGCGGAACTTCGCATAGCTGATTTCCGCCACTTCGCATTCGGTCTTGGCGCGGACCCAGGCGCTGCGTTCCTTTTCGCTGCCTTCCTTGTCGAACAGACCCATCTCGCCGAAGAAGTCCCCGGTGTTCAGGTAGGCGATGATCATTTCGCGTCCATCGTCGTCCTCGATCAAGATGGTGACCGAGCCCTTGACGATGAAGAACAGGCTTTCGCAACGATCTCCAGCATAGATGATGGTGCTCTTGGGCGTGTAACGGCGCCGATGGCAATGGGCGAGCAACTTGTCCTGATTGTTGAGCTTGGGCGGAAGAAGGGTGAGAGCGACCACGCTGGATTCCCCTTGGTAGAAAAATAGGTCCTTGTCATTTGGGATTACTACTAAAGGTGTAAGTGTGCCAGCAAAGTGCTAGAGCATTTTTACCTTATCCCGATTCATATCCGGCTGCCTCGAAGTAGTGCCTGCAGTCCTGTGCAGAGAACTGCGCAATCGCCTCGCCAATGCTCTGCCACAGCTGCGGCACGGTCCGCGCCGCCGCCTTTCTCAGCAGTGCCTTGAGCTTGGAGAAGGCCATCTCGATCGGGTTCAGGTCGGGGCTATAGGGTGGCAAGTAGCGCAGTGTGGCTCCTGCGCCTTCGATGGCCTGGCGTACTCCCGCCACCTTGTGGGCCGGCAGGTTGTCCATCACCACGATATCGCCGGGCGTCAGCTCGGGTACCAGAACCTGCCCGACATAGGCCAGGAAGACCGGGCCGTTCATGGCGCCATCGAGCACCAGCGGCGCGCTCAGGCCATCCACCCGCAGGCCGGCGGTAAAGGTCGTGGTTTTCCAGTGGCCGTGGGGGATCGCGGCCCGGCAGCGCTCGCCGCGAGGGGCCCAGCCCCGCAGGCGGGCCAGGTTCGTCGAAGCGGCGGTTTCGTCGACGAAGATCAGCTTGCGCCAATCGAAACCGGACTGCTCCTCGATCCATCCCTGTCGGGCTGCCTGGACGTCCGGCCGTTGCTGCTCGGCTGCATGCGCGGTCTTTTTTTGAACGTCATGGCGTGCCGGTCGAGAAACGTCCACACCGTCGCCAGGCTGACACGGACGCCACGCTCCCGTTCGAGGGTCGCGGCGAGTTCGGCCAGCGTCAGGTCGGGGGTCTGCTCGAGCAGGCCGAGCAGGTAGTCCGCATGGGGATCGAGCCGCAAGCCCCGGGGCTTGCCCTGTCGGCGGGCGACGAGTTCCCCGCCTTCCCGGAAGCGCCGCACCCAGACGATCGCTGTTGCCGTCCCGACGTCGAATCGCTCGGCGGCCTGCCGAGCCGATAGCCCACCCATGGCCGCGTCGACGACGCGCCGGCGAAGGTCCGCACTGTATGCCCGAGCCATTCTGGTCTCCTTGTCCGAGCGGGAGAGGAGAACCGAAATGACCAGGAAGAGCAACCCCTGCTTGTCGAATTCGTGTTTTCAAAAAATGCTCTAGCAACTTAACAGCGGTAGAGGGCGTGTCGGTTCGGATTTGTGATGGAGCGATCATCTCCCCCGTGTTTTCGGCGGCGGACGGCGAGCCAAGGGCGCTGTGCTAGAATCCGCGGCATTTTCAACAAGGAGTCTGGCGATGAAAGCGCGCATTCAATGGGCCGGTGAAGCCATGTTCATCGGCGAGTCCGGCAGCGGTCATGCGGTCGTCATGGATGGCCCGCCGGAGAATGGCGGGCGCAATCTCGGCATTCGCCCGATGGAAATGGTGTTGATCGGCCTGGGTGGTTGTTCCAGCTTCGATGTGGTGAGCATCCTGAAAAAGTCGCGACAAGCGGTGGAAAGCTGCGAAGCCTTCCTGGAGGCCGAGCGGGCCGGCGAGGATCCCAAGGTATTCACCAGGATCCATCTGCATTTCGTGATCAAGGGCCGGGGCCTGAAGGAAGCGCAGGTCAAGCGGGCGGTGGAACTGTCGGCGGAGAAATACTGCTCCGCTTCCATCATGCTGGGACGGGCCGGCGTGGAGATCAGCCACGACTACGAGATCGTCGATTTGGGTTGAGTCGTCAGGTGTCGCGACGGTGCGCGGCCACTGGCGTCGCGTCGCGCGGCTCTGCATAATTCGCCCCCATTTTCAGGGGCCGTGGGTCCCGATAACACAACCATAATCGCCAACGCGAAGAGGTGTTAACCGCCCTACGCAGATGACTCTGACGGGCATACCCAATCACGCGGCGGGGCCGCATCGACTGAGAGTTTCCAAACGGTGAAAAGCAAACTCAAGCTCCACGGGTTCAACAACCTGACCAAGACCTTGAGCTTCAACATCTACGACATCTGCTACGCGGAAACGCCGGAAGACCAGCAGGCCTACGTCCGGTACATCGACGAAGAATACGATGCCCAGCGGCTGACGCAGATTCTCACCGATGTTGTCGATATCATCGGCGCCAATGTGCTGAATATCGCCCGCCAGGACTATGATCCGCAGGGTGCCAGCGTGACCATCCTGATCTCCGAGCAACCGGTCGAGCCGACCGAGAGCCAGATCGAGGAGTCGCCCGGGCCGCTGCCGGAAACCATTCTGGCGCATCTGGACAAGAGCCACATCACCGTGCATACCTATCCGGAAATTCATCCGGTCGATGGCCTGGCCACCTTCCGGGTGGATATCGATGTGTCCACCTGCGGGGTGATCTCGCCGCTGAAGGCGCTCAACTACCTGATCCATCAGTTCGATTCGGACATCGTCACCGTGGATTACCGGGTACGTGGTTTCACGCGTGACGTGGAAGGGCGCAAGCACTTCATCGATCATGAGATCAACTCGATCCAGAAGTATCTCTCCGCGGATACCCGCGCGGCCTACCAGATGACCGACGTGAACGTATATCAGGAGAACATGTTTCACACCAAGATGCTGCTCAAGGACTTCGACCTGGACAATTACCTGTTCGGCGATGCCACCCTCAACCTGTCCGTCGAGCAGCGCAAGCAGGTGGAGAAACGCCTGCGCCACGAGATGCTGGAGATCTTCTACGCGCGAAACATGCCGCATTGAGTCGCGCCGGCGGCGATCCGTAAGCACGAAGGGCGCCACGGCGCCCTTCTTCTTGTCCGATACACCGTGGTCTCAGATCCGGTAGGTGCTCTTGGTCATGACCTTGGACAGCAGGGTCATGCCGAACTTGACCGGCGCCGGAAAACGCAGGCCGCCGGCCTCGAGGGCGGTTGTGGCGTGCTGCTGTTCGTCGATGCGCATCTGCTCGAGAATGGCGCGGGATTTCCGGTCCTCCTCCGGCAACTGTTTCAAGTGATCGTCCAAGTGCTTGCAGACCTGGTCCTCGGTCGCGGCGACGAAGCCCAGGCTGATCCTGTCGCTGATCAGGCCGGCCGTTGCGCCGATGCCGAAGGACAGGCCGTAGAAGAGGGGGTTGAGCAGGCTGGGCCGGCTGTTCAACTCGCGGATGCGCTGTTCGCACCAGGCCAAGTGATCGATTTCTTCGTTGGCGGCCTGTTCCATGGCGCCGCGTACCCGCGGAAGCCTAGCCGTCAGTGCCTGGCCTTGGTAGAGCGCCTGGGCACAGACTTCGCCGGTGTGGTTGATGCGCATCAGGCCGGCGACATGGCGGGCCTTGCCGGCATCGAGCTGGGTTTCCGGTTCGCCCTGTGCCGGAGAGGGGCGATAGGGTTTGCCGCTGAAGGGCAGCAGGGTGCGCAGCGCTGCATCGGCCTGCAGCAATAGGCGATCGGTGGCCGAGTAGTGGCGTTCGTTGGCCATGGTTCCTCCGGAGGATTCATGCCGGGCAGCCTGCCCAGGCGGAGCGTGTGGCGAGGGCGCCGCGATGGCGATGCCGGGCCGTTCAGCCCGGGGGCCAGTGCATCTGGCGCTGGCCGAGCACGTGCATGTGGATGTGGTAGACGGTTTGTCCACCTTGCTCGTTGCAGTTCATCACCGCGCGGAAGCCTTTCTCGCAGCCCTGTTCCCTGGCCAGGCGCTGGGCGGTGAGAAGGATGTGTCCGGCCAGAAGCCTGTCTTCCTCGCTCAGGTCGTTGAGGGTGGGGATGTGTCGCTTCGGGATGACCAGAAAATGTACCGGCGCCTGGGGGCTGATGTCCTGGAAGGCGACGACCAGGTCGTCTTCGTAGAGCTTGTGCGCAGGGATTTCCCCGGCCGCGATTTTGCAAAATAGACAGTCCACGGACAGTCTCCCTGCCTGTTGTGAGGTCCTTCGAGTTTAACGGGGCCGCTCCACCGCGACCAGAACGGTGTGGCTGGGGCGGAGCGCTCCGGGCGGCGAGGTGGCCGTCTGGCTATGACTCATGCTCCGTCAGAACGGGCGCACCACGACTAGGATCACGATGGCCAGCAGGAAGAGCACGGGAATTTCGTTGAACCAGCGGAAGAATGCATGGCCATGCGGGGTTTCACCGCTGGCGAAGCGTTTGAGCTGAGCACCGCAGACATGATGGTAGCCGATCAGCAGGAGGACGGCTGTGAGTTTCGCGTGCATCCAGCCTTGACTGAAGTAATAGCTCGGGTTCAGGGCGATGAGCCCTGTGCCGAGCAGCAGGGTGGCGATCAGCGAGGGATTCATGATGCCCCGGTAGAGCTTGCGCTCCATGACGCAGAAGCGCTCGCGGCTGGTCTGGTCTTCGCTCATGGCGTGGTAGACGAATAGCCGTGGTAGATAGAAGAGTCCGGCGAACCAGCAGACGACGGCGATGATATGCAGGGCTTTCAGCCAGAGGTAGAGCATGGGGCACTCCCGATAGCGATAAAGCTGGAATACTAGTGGCTGGTGGTAAGGCACGTCATCCGGGCGGTTGGCCGGGCGCTGGCCGGGGCTTTATCATCGGCACCCTTTCAGTGGCTTGATGCGAGGGCGGGTTATGCTCAAGGTCGGTATCGTTGGCGGTACGGGCTACACCGGGGTCGAACTGCTGCGTTTGCTGGCGCAGCATCCGCAGGTGGAGGTGGCGGTGATCACCTCGCGCTCGGAGGCGGGGGTGAAGGTTGCCGATATGTACCCGAATCTGCGCGGCCATTACGACGGGCTGGCCTTCAGTGTGCCGGACAGCGCCGTCCTGGGGAGCTGCGATGTGGTGTTCTTCGCCACGCCGCATGGCGTCGCCCATGCCCTGGCCGGCGAGTTGCTGGCCGCCGGCACCCGGGTGATCGATCTGTCCGCCGACTTCCGCCTGCAGGATGCCGAGGAGTGGGCTCGCTGGTACGGCCAGCCGCACGGCGCTCCGGAGTTGTTGCCGGAGGCGGTCTATGGTCTGCCGGAAGTAAACCGCGAACGGATTCGCAGCGCGCGTCTGATCGCCGTTCCCGGTTGCTATCCGACAGCGACCCAACTGGGTTTCCTGCCGCTGCTGGAGAGCGGCCTGGCCGATAACGCGCGGCTGATTGCCGACTGCAAGTCCGGGGTCAGCGGCGCCGGGCGCGGAGCCAAGGTCGGTTCGCTGTTCTGCGAGGCCAGCGAAAGCATGATGGCCTACGCGGTGAAGGGGCACCGTCACCTGCCGGAGATCAGCCAGGGCCTGCGCCGCGCGGCCGGGGGAGAGGTCGGGCTGACCTTCGTGCCGCATCTGACGCCAATGATCCGTGGCATTCATGCCACCCTGTACGCGAGCGTCGCCGACCGTTCCGTGGATCTGCAGGCGCTCTACGAGAAACGCTATGCCAGCGAGCCCTTCGTCGATGTCATGCCGGCCGGCAGCCACCCGGAAACCCGCAGCGTGCGGGGTGCCAACGTTTGCCGCATCGCCGTGCACCGACCGCAAGGCGGCGATCTGGTGGTGGTGCTGTCGGTAATCGACAATCTGGTCAAGGGAGCTTCCGGTCAGGCCGTACAGAATATGAACATCCTCTTCGGTCTGGATGAGCGGCTCGGCCTGGCCCACGCAGCTCTGCTGCCCTAATCGCCTTTCGGGGCCGGTCGAGTAATTTGGCGAGATCCGCCGGCGGCCCGCAGTCTGTTGACCGGGTTTTTCGGCCAGGGGGATAATCCATTCCAACGTTAGTCAGGGCGCATGGCGCCGGGGAGTCACCAGCATGACCGTCGAAACCTTCACCCCGACTCCGCTGCTCTTTACGCAGGGGGCCGCAAACAAGGTGAAGACTCTGATCAGCGAGGAAGGCAATCCGCGTCTGAAGCTCCGTGTTTTTGTCACGGGCGGGGGATGCTCGGGTTTCCAGTATGGATTCACCTTCGATGAAGATGTCGCCGAAGACGACACCATCGTCGAGCGTGAAGGTGTCAGCTTGGTCGTCGACCCCATGAGTTTCCAGTACCTGGCCGGGGCCGAGGTCGATTATCAGGAAGGGCTGGAAGGTTCACGCTTCGTGATCAAGAACCCGAATGCCGCAACCACTTGTGGCTGCGGCCAGTCTTTCTCGGTCTGAAGTCGGCCAAGTCGAAACGCCACCCTTGAGGTGGCGTTTTGGTCTGGTGCGCCCAGCATGGGCGCACTCCTGCGGGTGCAAGTCCCGCCATGAGCTGGTCACAGCGAATGAAGCGAAGCGCAACTGCGTGAGGGCGACCGAGCGTGGGGAGGAAGCGCGGAGCGTAAATCGTGAGCCGATGAACAAGAACCGCATAGAAGGCGCTGCCGAGCAGGGCAAGCGGGCCAGTAACCGCGAAGCTCTTGTGACCAAGGCGAGGCGGCGTAGATGCGGCGGTTGTGCGGTGAAGGAGTGCGTTCTTACCTGGGGAGATCTCGCCTCATGCCTGAAAGGGCGACGGTGTCGAGCCGGAGCGAGAAGTCAGCAGAGGTCGTAGTAGCCGCAGTAGCGGGGCCGCAGAGGCCAGATGCGAACCGGTGAAGGACCGAACGAGAGGAAGTGTTGGAAACGATGTCGATGTCGGAGGCCATGCACCAGAAGCCCGCGTGCGCGGGGCGGCATGCCGCAGGCCAGGGTGAAGCCCCGGCCAAGGTATCCCGTGGTGAAGCCGAAGGCCCGCGACATGAGATGGAAGGCACAGGGTCGGCGCTGCTGGAAGCGGCGCTGACGCGAGAGAACCTGCGGCAAGCGTTCAAGCGGGTGCGAGCCAACCGGGGATCGGCGGGCGTGGACGGTCTGGACATCGACCAGACGGCGCGCAAGCTGGTGACCGAGTGGCCTGCGATCCGGGAGCAATTGCTGCGGGGGACGTACCGGCCCAGTCCGGTACGGCGGGTGATGATTCCGAAGCCGGATGGGAGCCAACGAGAATTGGGTATTCCGACGGTGACGGATAGACTGATCCAGCAGGCGTTGTTGCAAGTGCTGCAACTGCTGCTTGATCCGAGCTTCAGTGAGCACAGCTACGGGTTCAGGCCCGGAAGACGGGCGCATGACGCGGTGTTGGCCGCGCAATCGTTCGTGCAGTCGGGCCGGCGGATAGTGGTGGACGTGGACCTGGAGAAATTCTTCGACCGGGTCAACCACGACATTCTGATCGACCGCCTACGCAAACGCATCGACGACGCGGGAGTCATCCGGCTGATTCGTGCGTACCTGAGCGCGGGGATCATGGATGGCGGGGTGGTCATCGAGCGGGACCAGGGGACGCCGCAAGGCGGGCCGCTGTCGCCGCTGTTGGCCAACGTCCTGCTCGACGAGGTGGACCGGGCGCTGGAGCGGCGGGGCCATTGCTTCGTGCGCTACGCCGATGACTGCAACGTGTACGTACGCAGTCGGCGGGCGGGCGAGCGGGTGATGAATCTGCTGCGCAAGCTGTACGGCCGGCTCAAGCTGAGGGTCAACGAAGCCAAGAGCGCGGTGGCCAGTGCGTTCGGCCGCAAGTTCCTGGGGTATGCCTTCTGGGCAGCGCCGAAGGGACAGGTCAAGCGCAAAGTGGCGGCCAAGCCGTTGGCGACGTTCAAGCAGCGGATCAGGCAACTGACGCGGCGCAGCGGTGGGCGCAGCATGGCGCAAGTCGTGCAGGAGCTGCGTCCGTATGTGCTGGGCTGGAAGGCTTACTTCGGACTGTCGCAGACACCGAGAGTCTGGCGTTCGCTGGGCGAATGGCTGCGGCATCGGTTGCGTGCCGTCCAGCTCAAACAGTGGAAACGCGGCAAGACCCTGTTTCGGGAACTGCGCGCCCTGGGGGCCAGCCACGAGGTGGCGCAACGGATCGCGGCCAACAGCCGCCGATGGTGGCGCAACAGCGGCAAGCTCCTGAACAGCGTGCTCAACCTGGCGTGGTTCGACCGGCTTGGCCTACCCCGACTCGCCTGACCTCAACCTCTCGAACCGCCCGGTGCGGACCCGCATGCCGGGTGGTGTGGCAGGGGCGCTGCCTTGACGGCAGCCCCCTATGCCGTTCTGCATGGCGCTTGAAATTCAGGCCGGATAGATCGCCCCGAGAATCCTGGGACCCCGCGCACCGGTCACGCTCGGTCGGTTGGCAGGAATACTTTCCAGGCAACAATGTGCCAACCAGGCGAAGGCCATGGCCTCGATCCAGTCCGGGGGGATTCCGTAGGCTTCGGTGCTGGCTACCCTGGTAGCAGGCAATAGCGCGGCCAGTCGTCCCATGAGTGCCAGGTTATGGGCGCCGCCGCCGCAGACGAGCAACTCGTCAGTCTTGTCCTGGATTGCCTGCAAGGCGTTTACGGTGCTGGCGGCGGTGAGCTCAAGCAGCGTGGCCTGTATGTCCACCGGTGCCATGGCTGGCAGTTTGGCCAGTTGCCGGCTCAGCCAGTCCATGTTGAACAGTTCGCGACCCGTGCTTTTCGGGCCATGGGTCAGGAAGAAGGGGTCGCCAAGCAATGTCTGCAGTAATGCCGGCTGCACCTTGCCACTGGCCGCCCAGGCTCCGTCGCGATCGAACTCGGCACCCTGCTGATGTTGTATCCAGGCATCCAGAAGAACGTTGCCGGGGCCGCAGTCGAAACCGTAGACCGGTTTTCCCGGCTCGATCAGGGTCAGGTTGCTGAAACCACCGATATTGAGAATGGCGCGGCGACTGTTGTCGTCTGCGAAGAGCGTCTGATGGAAGGCTGGTACCAGTGGCGCACCTTGGCCGCCAGCGGCCAGGTCGCGTCGCCGGAAATCGCTGACGACGCTGATGCCGGTGCATTCGGCCAGCAGGGCCGGATTGCCGATCTGGATGGTAACGCCTTGAGCGGGGTGGTGGCGGACGGTTTGTCCATGGCTGCCAATGGCGCGAATCCGGGTAGGCTCGATGCCTTGCCGTTCGAGCAGACTGCCGATACCTTGGGCGGCCAGACGCACCCACTGCTGTTCAGCGAGAGCTGCTCGTACCAGTTCATCGGGACCGGGAGAGCATAGGGACAGCAGATCGATGCGAAGACCCGCCGGCATGGGCAAATAGTGGGTGCCGAGTAGCCTGGTGTGGGTACCCTCCTGCGCGACGAGGGCAATGTCTATTCCGTCCAGGCTGGTGCCTGACATTACTCCCAGATAAAGCGTCATGTTAGCACTCCCAGATAAAGCGTCATGTCAGCGCTTGTCCATGGCCAGCATCGTGGCCTTTTCCTTGTTCATTCGGGCCATCAACGGCTGGGTCTGCTGCAGGAAGCGCTGCTTTTCGCCCCGGCTGATCGGGTTGGCCATCGTCAGCTTCTGCGACAAGGGATCGACGTGGGTACCATTGATCTGGAATTCATAGTGCAGATGGGGGCCGGTCGATAGTCCCGTGGTTCCGATGTAGCCAATGATCTGTCCCTGTTTCACGCTGCTGCCCGTGCGAATCCCTTTGGCAAAGCCTTGCATGTGCGCGTACAGGGTCTGCTGGTTGTTGCCGTGCTCGATGATCACGGTATTGCCATAGCCTCCCTTGCGGCCGGCGAGGGTCACCTTTCCATCGCCGGTTGCGCGGATCGGTGTGCCGCGTGGTGCGGCGTAATCCACGCCTTTGTGGGCGCGGATCTTGTTGAGAATCGGGTGGCGGCGGCCATTGGAAAAACGCGAGCTGATGCGGGCAAAGTCCACGGGAGTTCGGATGAAGGCCTTGCGCATGCTGTTGCCGTCAACGGTGTAGTAGTGGGTTGCGCCCTGCTTGTTGGTATAGCGTACGGCCGTGTAGGTTTTGCCTCGATTGGTGAAGCGTGCGGCGAGAATCTTGCCCTGATGCAGGCGCTTGCTGCCGAGACGCTTCTCTTCATAGATCACTTCAAACTCATCGCCACGACGAATGTCCTGAGCGAAATCTATGTCATAGGCGAAGATCTTCGACAGCGACACGGTCTGACCGTGGCTCAGACCGGCCTTCTTGGCCGCCAGGGAAAAGGAGCTGCCGATCACGCCACGGGCGTAGACAGTCCGCATCTCGGGTTTGGCGATCTCGTGCTTGACGGAAAACCCTTGGACAGACTTGCTGATTTCGACGCTTTCCAGTTTGTCCAGATTCGCGCTCAGGGTCTGCAGCTCGCCATCGGCGGAGAAGGTGAATTCGAATTTTTGGCCGGTTTTGATGCGGCCCAAGTATTTGGCCGCCTCCTTGTCATGAAGGATTTCCTGCAGGATGGATGCAGGAACCCCTGCCTTGGCAAAAACTGTGGAAAGGGTATCGCCCTTGCCAGAGGTCACCACTGTGGGCGTTGCAGGCAGGGATGGCGTCGCGGCCACTGCGGCGGGGGCTTCTGCTTCTGCCTGCTGGGCCGGTTGCTCCGCAGGGGGCGGCTGGCTGTCCGTGGAGCTTTCGAGCACGACAAAAGGCGGTTCTGCTTCCTCGTCGATAGGCAGCAGTTCTGGCTTTTGGTCGTCTGTTTCTTCGATCTGAGTTGAGGCATTTTCCATCTTCGGATGGATGAAGGGCTTCTTTGCCTCGACCTCGCGTGACGGAAACACCAGCAGGGCCAGGCTTAACAGCGCTGCTACACCGCCTGCAGCCAGAATATGGCTTTTGGGGTAGAGCAGGGCTTTGGTGTCTTTTGGAGTCATGGCGAAGGGTGTTTAAGTTACAGTAACTGCCTAAAATATAATCAAATCGCCTATGAGGCAACCCTGAGGCGGATGTGCGCCTGTCAGGGGGAAAGGTTGGCACGTTTCTTTGGTTCTTGCTCCGGCGGGAGAGTGCTCGTCGTCGGGATGGTTCGAGTCAGAGGACTCTCTTCAACGGCTTCAACGGGCTTTTCCTCAAGGCGAGAGCAGCTCTCAAAAAATAGGTTACAGGTTATGGCTTGTCCTGCGGGAGCGCATTTTGCGCCATATCCTTGGCTCCGAGCTGCTTGCAAGGGGGACTGCTGCGATGGTGGGACCTGGGCAGGTTGAGCCTTGTAATTCGCAGGCAATCTTGTAATGTTGATACCTTTTCCATTCTTTGTCTGATGGGGTCTCATGAGGTCGATTGAAGAGCAGTTGGCGCTGATCAAGCGTGGTGCGGAGGAAGTCTTGGTCGAGGCTGATCTGGTCGAGAAGCTGAAAAGTGGCCAGCCTCTGCGAGTCAAGGCCGGTTTTGATCCCACTGCTCCAGATCTTCATCTCGGACATACCGTACTCATCAACAAGCTGCGCCAATTTCAGGACTTGGGACACCAAGTGATTTTCCTTGTGGGCGATTTCACCGGCATGATTGGTGATCCCACTGGCAAAAGCGCAACCCGACCTCCTTTAACTCGTGATCAAGTGCTGGAAAACGCTGAAACCTACAAGGCTCAGGTTTTCAAGATCCTCGATCCGGCCAAGACGGAGGTGGTTTTCAACTCTGCTTGGATCGAGCAATTGACACCGGCCGACTTCGTCCGGCTCACCTCCCATTGCACGGTTGCTCGCATGCTCGAGCGCGACGATTTCAGCAAGCGCTATGCTGCTAATCAGTCGATAGCCCTCCATGAGTTTCTCTACCCATTGATGCAAGGATACGACTCGGTTGCCTTGCGGGCCGATGTCGAGCTGGGGGGGACGGACCAGAAGTTCAATCTGTTGATGGGGCGCGAGCTGCAGCGTGTTTATGGCCAGAAATCCCAGTGCATAGTCACCATGCCTCTGCTTGAAGGCTTGGATGGCGTGAAGAAAATGTCCAAGTCACTGGGTAATTATGTTGGCATCCAGGAGCCGCCGGGAGTCATGTACGGCAAGCTGGTGTCCATCCCTGATTCGCTGATGTGGCGATACTTCGAACTCCTGAGCTTCCGTTCGATGGAGGAGATCGATGCTTTCCGGTCCGAGGTCGATCGAGGGGCCAATCCTCGCGACATCAAGATCAAGCTGGCCGAGGAGATCGTGACGCGCTTCCATGGAGAAGTAGCGGCCGCCAATGCGCACCGTTCGGCCGGGAATCGCATGAAGGATGGCGAGTTGCCGGAGAGTTTGCCCGAAATCCAGCTGCTTTCCACAGAAGATATGCCCATCGCTGCCGTTTTGAATAAGGCAGGCTTGGTCAAGAACGCTGCTGCAGCGCGTGATTTGCTCTCCTCTGGAGGGGTTCGAGTGGATGGTGCGGTGGTTGATCGTGGCTTCCTGTTTCAACTTGGTTCAACCCATGTCTGTCAGGCAGGCAAGAAGTCTTTTGCCAAAATTATCTTGAAGGCGGAATAACGGTTATCGGGTTTTTCCATCAACGCGATTCGGCTCGCCTGGGTTTGCCTTTCTCTGGTGGTGGCCTGCTTTATGTGGGCGGGCGCCATCGGTAGATAGGGTGATGCGCTTGTCAGGGAGGGCTTTCCTCGGCATCGGAAGCGAAGATCATTCGATTCAAGATGTCGTTCAGTCCTTGCTATGGATTGATTGCCCGCTCGTGGCTGCCGGCCTGATTTAAAAGAGTTTGAATTAAGTGTTGACGTTCCGTTTTCAGGTCCTATAATGCGCCCCACTTTCCGCCCAGCAGGGCAAGCCCTTGAAAATCAAAGGGTTGGCCGTGAGGCAGGGCAGGAAAGGGTCAGCGAAGCGGATGCGAAACACGTATCGAAACGCTTGACAGGTTCACGGGCTGCGGTAGAATGCGCGGCCTCGGACGGGGAAGCCCGGTCGAAACGCTCTTTAACAAAGTGGAATCAAGCAATTCGTGTGGGCGCTTGTGGCAAGCCTGGCATCGCAAGACAGTCAGCAAGTCCAAGCGACTCGTGAATTCATGAGTTATGGCGATTGCTGAGCCAAGTTTGGGATCTTAGGATCCGAACGAATTGAAACTGAAGAGTTTGATCATGGCTCAGATTGAACGCTGGCGGCAGGCCTAACACATGCAAGTCGAGCGGCAGCGGGACCTTCGGGTTGCCGGCGAGCGGCGGACGGGTGAGTAATGCCTAGGAATCTGCCTGTTAGTGGGGGATAACGCGGGGAAACTCGCGCTAATACCGCATACGTCCTACGGGAGAAAGTGGGGGACCCTCGGGCCTCACGCTAACAGATGAGCCTAGGTCGGATTAGCTAGTTGGTGGGGTAAAGGCCCACCAAGGCGACGATCCGTAACTGGTCTGAGAGGATGATCAGTCACACTGGAACTGAGACACGGTCCAGACTCCTACGGGAGGCAGCAGTGGGGAATATTGGACAATGGGCGAAAGCCTGATCCAGCCATGCCGCGTGTGTGAAGAAGGTCTTCGGATTGTAAAGCACTTTAAGTTGGGAGGAAGGGCGCTCGGTGAATACCCAAGCGTCTTGACGTTACCGACAGAATAAGCACCGGCTAACTTCGTGCCAGCAGCCGCGGTAATACGAAGGGTGCAAGCGTTAATCGGAATTACTGGGCGTAAAGCGCGCGTAGGTGGTTCGGCAAGTTGGATGTGAAAGCCCCGGGCTCAACCTGGGAACCGCATCCAAAACTACTGGGCTAGAGTACGGTAGAGGGTGGTGGAATTTCCTGTGTAGCGGTGAAATGCGTAGATATAGGAAGGAACACCAGTGGCGAAGGCGACCACCTGGACCGATACTGACACTGAGGTGCGAAAGCGTGGGGAGCAAACAGGATTAGATACCCTGGTAGTCCACGCCGTAAACGATGTCGACTAGCCGTTGGGCTCCTTGAGAGCTTAGTGGCGCAGCTAACGCATTAAGTCGACCGCCTGGGGAGTACGGCCGCAAGGTTAAAACTCAAATGAATTGACGGGGGCCCGCACAAGCGGTGGAGCATGTGGTTTAATTCGAAGCAACGCGAAGAACCTTACCTGGCCTTGACATCCTGCGAACTTTCAAGAGATTGATGGGTGCCTTCGGGAGCGCAGAGACAGGTGCTGCATGGCTGTCGTCAGCTCGTGTCGTGAGATGTTGGGTTAAGTCCCGTAACGAGCGCAACCCTTGTCCTTAGTTACCAGCGATTCGGTCGGGCACTCTAAGGAGACTGCCGGTGACAAACCGGAGGAAGGTGGGGATGACGTCAAGTCATCATGGCCCTTACGGCCAGGGCTACACACGTGCTACAATGGTCGGTACAAAGGGTTGCCAAGTCGCGAGGCGGAGCTAATCCCAGAAAACCGATCGTAGTCCGGATCGCAGTCTGCAACTCGACTGCGTGAAGTCGGAATCGCTAGTAATCGCGAATCAGAATGTCGCGGTGAATACGTTCCCGGGCCTTGTACACACCGCCCGTCACACCATGGGAGTGGGTTGCTCCAGAAGTAGCTAGTCTAACCCTCGGGAGGACGGTTACCACGGAGTGATTCATGACTGGGGTGAAGTCGTAACAAGGTAGCCGTAGGGGAACCTGCGGCTGGATCACCTCCTTAATCGAAGATCCGGCTTATCATAAGCACCCACACGAATTGCTTGATTCCCTGGCAAACAGCGATTGGGTCTAGACCCGAGAGTGAGACGATTGGGTCTGTAGCTCAGTTGGTTAGAGCGCACCCCTGATAAGGGTGAGGTCGGCAGTTCGAATCTGCCCAGACCCACCAATTGTCAAGGGTCGTGGCCGGTGTCGACCTCGCGCAAGGCAAGAGGGGCCATAGCTCAGCTGGGAGAGCGCCTGCTTTGCACGCAGGAGGTCAGGAGTTCGATCCTCCTTGGCTCCACCACCCACCACCATCGCTGAAAGCTTAGAAATGAGCATTTCCCATAGGGCGAATGCTGATTTCTGGTCTTTGCGCCAGAACCGTTCTTTAACAATTCGGGTATGTGATAGAAGTACGACGCGTCGATTGTTTCACTGCGATCGGCGTGGTCAAGGCAAATGTGCGAGTTCAAGCGCAAATGTTCGGCAAATGTCGTCTTCACACCAGCCAGGCACGGCCGCGAGGCCACAGATTGCTTGGGGTTATATGGTCAAGTGAAGAAGCGCATACGGTGGATGCCTTGGCAGTCAGAGGCGATGAAAGACGTGGTAGCCTGCGATAAGCGTCGGGGAGGCGGCAAACGGCCCGTGATCCGGCGATCTCTGAATGGGGAAACCCACCCGGCACAAGCCGGGTATCTTGTCCTGAATCCATAGGGGCAAGAGGCGAACCAGGGGAACTGAAACATCTAAGTACCCTGAGGAACAGAAATCAACCGAGATTCCCTTAGTAGTGGCGAGCGAACGGGGAGCAGCCCTTAAGTTGGCTTGGGATTAGTGGAAGGCTCTGGAAAGTGCCGCCGTAGCGGGTGATAGCCCCGTACACGAAAGTCCCTGGTCAATGAAATCGAGTAGGACGGCGCACGTGAAACGTTGTCTGAACATGGGGGGACCATCCTCCAAGGCTAAATACTCCTGACTGACCGATAGTGAACCAGTACCGTGAGGGAAAGGCGAAAAGAACCCCGGAGAGGGGAGTGAAATAGAACCTGAAACCGTATGCGTACAAGCAGTGGGAGCCCACTTCGTTGGGTGACTGCGTACCTTTTGTATAATGGGTCAGCGACTTATATTCAGTGGCAAGCTTAACCGTATAGGGGAGGCGTAGCGAAAGCGAGTCTTAATAGGGCGCCAAGTCGCTGGGTATAGACCCGAAACCGGGCGATCTATCCATGAGCAGGTTGAAGGTTAGGTAACACTGACTGGAGGACCGAACCGACTCCCGTTGAAAAGGTAGCGGATGACTTGTGGATCGGAGTGAAAGGCTAATCAAGCTCGGAGATAGCTGGTTCTCCTCGAAAGCTATTTAGGTAGCGCCTCGTGTATCACTGCCGGGGGTAGAGCACTGTTTCGGCTAGGGGGTCATCCCGACTTACCAAACCGATGCAAACTCCGAATACCGGCAAGTGCCAGCACGGGAGACACACGGCGGGTGCTAACGTCCGTCGTGAAAAGGGAAACAACCCAGACCGTCAGCTAAGGTCCCAAAGTCCTGGTTAAGTGGGAAACGATGTGGGAAGGCTTAGACAGCTAGGAGGTTGGCTTAGAAGCAGCCACCCTTTAAAGAAAGCGTAATAGCTCACTAGTCGAGTCGGCCTGCGCGGAAGATGTAACGGGGCTCAAACCAGGCACCGAAGCTACGGGTGCATCGCAAGATGCGCGGTAGAGGAGCGTTCTGTACGCCTGTGAAGGTGAGTCGAGAGGCTTGCTGGAGGTATCAGAAGTGCGAATGCTGACATGAGTAACGACAATGGGTGTGAAAAACATCCACGCCGAAAGACCAAGGGTTCCTGCGCAACGTTAATCGACGCAGGGTGAGTCGGCCCCTAAGGCGAGGCTGAAAAGCGTAGTCGATGGGAAACGGGTTAATATTCCCGTACTTCTGGTTGCTGCGATGGGGGGACGGAGAAGGCTAGGCCAGCTTGGCGTTGGTTGTCCAAGTTTAAGGCGGTAGGCCGATCACTCAGGCAAATCCGGGTGGTCAAGGTCGAGAACCGATGACGAGCCTTCCTTTACGAAGGCGAAGTGGTTGATGCCCTGCTTCCAAGAAAAGCCTCTAAGCTTCAGGTAACCAGGAACCGTACCCCAAACCGACACAGGTGGTCGGGTAGAGAATACCAAGGCGCTTGAGAGAACTCGGGTGAAGGAACTAGGCAAAATGGCACCGTAACTTCGGGAGAAGGTGCGCCGGTGAGGGTCAAGGATTTACTCCGTAAGCCCATGCCGGTCGAAGATACCAGGCCGCTGCGACTGTTTATTAAAAACACAGCACTCTGCAAACACGAAAGTGGACGTATAGGGTGTGACGCCTGCCCGGTGCCGGAAGGTTAATTGATGGGGTTAGCGCAAGCGAAGCTCTTGATCGAAGCCCCGGTAAACGGCGGCCGTAACTATAACGGTCCTAAGGTAGCGAAATTCCTTGTCGGGTAAGTTCCGACCTGCACGAATGGCGTAACGATGGCGGCGCTGTCTCCACCCGAGACTCAGTGAAATTGAAATCGCTGTGAAGATGCAGTGTATCCGCGGCTAGACGGAAAGACCCCGTGAACCTTTACTGTAGCTTTGCACTGGACTTTGAGCCTGCTTGTGTAGGATAGGTGGGAGGCTTTGAAGTGGGGACGCCAGTTCCCATGGAGCCATCCTTGAAATACCACCCTGGCATGCTTGAGGTTCTAACTCCGGTCCGTCATCCGGATCGAGGACAGTGTATGGTGGGCAGTTTGACTGGGGCGGTCTCCTCCCAAAGCGTAACGGAGGAGTACGAAGGTGCGCTCAGCGTGGTCGGAAATCACGCGCAGAGTATAAAGGCAAAAGCGCGCTTGACTGCGAGACAGACACGTCGAGCAGGTACGAAAGTAGGTCTTAGTGATCCGGTGGTTCTGTATGGAAGGGCCATCGCTCAACGGATAAAAGGTACTCCGGGGATAACAGGCTGATACCGCCCAAGAGTTCATATCGACGGCGGTGTTTGGCACCTCGATGTCGGCTCATCACATCCTGGGGCTGAAGCCGGTCCCAAGGGTATGGCTGTTCGCCATTTAAAGTGGTACGCGAGCTGGGTTTAGAACGTCGTGAGACAGTTCGGTCCCTATCTGCCGTGGACGTTTGAGATTTGAGAGGGGCTGACCTTAGTACGAGAGGACCGGGTTGGACGAACCTCTGGTGTTCCGGTTGTCACGCCAGTGGCACTGCCGGGTAGCTACGTTCGGAAGAGATAACCGCTGAAAGCATCTAAGCGGGAAACTCGCCTCGAGATGAGATCTCACTGGAGCCTCGAGCTCCCTGAAGGGCCGTCGCAGACTACGACGTTGATAGGTGGGGTGTGTAAGCGTTGTGAGGCGTTGAGCTAACCCATACTAATGGCCCGTGAGGCTTGACCATATAACGCCCAAACAATCTGTTGCCAGCCCCAGCGGGGCGGCACGGAGAGGGCGCAGCCGACAGGCCGAAGATTTGGCTGGACCGCACGCTGCCGGAAACAGGCTACCGCTATCACCTACCCGATTGGCTGTCGTGTCATCGACACGGCGGCAACCGAATTGCTTGACGATCATAGAGCGTTGGAACCACCTGATCCCATCCCGAACTCAGCAGTGAAACGACGCATCGCCGATGGTAGTGTGGGGTTTCCCCATGTGAGAGTAGGTCATCGTCAAGCGCCTTTTGCGAACCCCCGGACCGAGTCATCGGTCCGGGGGTTTTTGCTTGGCCCTGGCTCGTAGGTCCGCCCCGGCAAGGGCTCGTCTCTCTCCGCAGGCCCGTCGGGTGGCGCCCCGGCCGTTTTCCTCCGGGCGCGCCGCTGTTCCGTTCGGTCCCTGAGTGATCCCCACAAAATCACCCCAGCTCCAGCGCTTGCCGGTGGACCTCCCGCCGCAGGGCCAGCTCCAGATTCCGTAGCTTCTCCCGGGAAAGGTCTCCCGCGTAACGGCGTGCATACTCCAGCCCCAGCCGCCACAGCGACAACACGTGCCGGTCCTTGAGGCTGTTGCTCTGGAAATGCCGTTCGTGCCCCGCCTCCCGCGCCTGCAGGCCCAGTAGGCACAGCGCGTAGTTGGCCAGCACGGCGATCAGCAGCAGGATCTCGATGCGCCGCGGGCAGCGGCTGCGACGCAGCCCCAGACCGATCCCCAGCCGATGGCTCTTCAGGTCGCGGAAGCCTTCCTCGACCTGCCTGCGCCGCCTGTAGATCGCCACGATCTGCGCGGCACTCCACTGCGCCTCGGGCAGGTTGCTGGCCAGCAGCCAGGGCTCGCTTTCGCGCCGGGCGTTCTGCCGGCTGCGTTTGTCCCGGGCCACGCGTCCGGTGACGCGCCGGTGCTTGCGCCCCCGCGATGGATGCTTCACCGCGCAGAGCTGGGTGGACCAGGGCGCCGAGCGCGTCGTCTCGAGACGACCGAGCCGTTTCGGCGACGCCGAGGCCAGGGCATACAGGCTTTTCACCGGCTGCCACGACTGCTCGCCGAGCCGGCACAGGTCGCGGTTGCGCACGCGGCCGACGTAATGCCAGCCCTGCGCCTCGACGGCCTGGAACCAGGGCCGCCGGAAGCCCGCATCGGTGACCAGGATGGGCGTGCAGTCGGCCGGCAGCATCGCCGCCAGGGCCTCGAGCAGGCGCCGCTGGCAACGCGGGCAGCCTTCGCGCGGGGGGACGACTTCGCAGACCGGCAACGAGCGCCCGGCCAGCGGCATCGACGCTCGCAGCAGGAACAGGTTGCCGGTGGCATCGATCGGCGACCAGTCCACCAGGATCAACGGATGCCTGAGCGAGCCCAGCAGGGCGCGGAGCATGACCCAATAGAACAAGCCACGTTCGGCTTGAAGCTGCCGGTTGCCGAGCAGGCGGTCGATCCGCTTGATCGCCTGCCTGGGCCAGGCAGAGCCGGGCAGAGAGCGCCCCAGTGCGGTCAGGGTCAGGCGGCGGCCCTGCAGCAGGGCGGCTACCGCCGCCATCAAGGCTTCGAGACGGCGGGCATGGATCGTGGGGAGTGCCTCGGCGAAGGCGGCGTGCAAGAATTGGACGGTCTGCATGGGGCGGGGGACGCTGTTTTTGTTTGGCGACAACCAACGTCGCCCACCCATGCAGGCCTGTTCAAGCCCTACCTAACTGATTTTTCTGGGAAATTTCAGGGGATCACTCAGGGTCGGTACCCTTCTCGTGCGACACCTACCCTTGGGACTTGACGAAGCGTGACCGGAAATTTGACAATAATTCTTATTTTTTGCCGCCCGTAGCGGCTCGGTATTTCACTGGCTTGCTTCTCCTTGTCGTCCTACCAGATACATCGTTGGCTGTCTCGTGTAAGAGCCGAGCCCAGCGTTGTATCGTTTGAATAGGATGAGAGTACCGAACTCCTGCTCGATTTTGGTAATACACAAATTCAATCGTTTCATTCAAAAAGGAAACACGGTATGTCACGTATCGGCATCTTCTATGGCAGCTCCTCCGGCGTTACCGGGAAAGTGGCTGAAAAGCTTGCTGAGCTCTTGGGCGAGGAACGCTGCGATCTGTACAACATGGAAGAGGACTTCGTCGATTTCGACGATATGCTGAAATATGACCACCTGCTGTTCGGTTGCTCCACTTGGGGATCTGGCGAGGTGCAGAACGACTGGCGTGATCCGCTGCTCGAACTGGACAACGAGAAGCCCGACTTTTCCGGCAAGACGATCGCCCTGTTCGGTGCCGGCGACTATGTTTCTCACGGTGAGCAGTTCGTCAGTGCATTGGGCGTGCTGTACGATAAATTCAAGGCACGCGGTGCTGCCTTGGTCGGTAGCTTCCCGACTGATGGTTATACCTATGAGTATTCCTTTGCCGTGCGTGACGGCAAGTTTGTAGGCTTGCCGTTCGACAAAATCAACGAGGTGGATAAGACCGACGAGCGTCTTGAGCGCTGGATCGCCGTGCTACAGGAAGAGTTCCTGCCGGCTTGATCGAGTACCCAGGGCCTGCTTTTGATCGCCCAGCCCCCGGAGCTGGGGCATTTTCCCGAATGCCGCAAAACTGCTGCGCTGGTTTTGCGGCATTCGGCTAATGGCTTTCACAGCAGTTCGAACTGCTGCTTTCTTAGGCGTTGGCCGATCTGTTCCCGGCCATTCAGGGTTTCCACTTTCTTCAGCCGCTCTATCGCCTGGCTGCTCCAGTTGGCGCTAGGGAGGCCCTGTTGCCTGTAGAAATCCGCGAGGATGCGGTCGTAGCCCTCGACCGAGCCGGCTTCCGTGGGCGATACCCTGTAGGTTTCCCGGTGCAACACCAGTTCCTGTGGCAAGCGCGGCTTGATGGCCGCCGGGTGGACGGGGTCGGGGTAGCCAACGCAGAGGCCGAAGACCGGATACACCAGAGGTGGTAGGCGCAGTTCTTCAATGACCTCGGAAAGTCGGTTGCGCAAGGCTCCGATATAAACGGTTCCCAGACCCAAGGATTCGGCGGCGACCGCGGCGTTCTGTGCGGCCAGGGCAGCGTCGAGACTGGCGACCAGGAAACTGTCCAGGTAATCCACCGCTTCCAGCTCCGCGCCTTGTAGGTCCGCTTGGCGACGGATGCGGGAGAAGTCCGCCAGCCAGACCAGCAGCAGCGGCGCTTGGAGGATATGCGCTTGATTACCGGCGAGAGCGGCCAGGCGGGCCTTGCGTTCGGGATCGGCGACGGCCAGCAGGCTCCACGCCTGCAGATTGGAGGAGGTCGCGGCCGATTGGGCTGCAGCCAGCAGGGTCTCCAGTGTTCCTGCCGGCAATGGCCGGTCGAGGTAGGCACGGACGCTGCGGTGGGCGAGCAGGGCAGTGATGATAGGATTATCGATCACGGCGGGACTGGCTTCTGAGCCATAGCGTTGTTGCAGGAGGTCGGTGGGGGCTTCGGACATTGATGGATCCTCATCCTGAGTCGATGCAAGGTCTTGTACAAAAGGCTTCTCACCATAAAGCCAGGTGGCAATGCGGTGAAATAGCGGCTCGCTCTATGCTGATAACCTGTGCTTGTCGATGGGCGGATCTGCCTGATTTTCAATCAATTGGAGAATGTCGTGAGTCACGCCTTTTTTGTTGCCGGCACCGACACCGACATCGGCAAGACCACTGTCGCCTGTGGCCTTTTGCATGCTGCCCGGCAGGCAGGTCTGTCTACTGTGGCTGCCAAGCCCGTCGCCTCCGGCTGTGAGGGCACGCCCGCAGGGTTGCGCAATGGCGATGCCTTGGCGCTGCTCGGCGAATGTTCGCTGACGCTGGATTATGCCGAGGTCAACCCGTTCGCCTTCGCTCCTGCCATAGCTCCGCACTTGGCAGCATGCGAGGCCGGTGTCGAACTGACGGTGGCGGCTCTGCTTCCATCGGTGCGACTGATGTTGGCGCGTGGAGCCGACTTTGCCCTGGTCGAGGGTGCCGGTGGCTGGCGGGTACCCTTGTCCGGGCGTGAAAACTTGTCCGACCTGGCTGTGGCCCTCGGTCTACCGGTGATCTTGGTGGTCGGTGTGCGCCTGGGCTGCATCAACCATGCAATGTTGAGCGCCGAGGCGATCGCCCGCGACGGGCTGATGCTGGCTGGCTGGGTGGCCAACATCGTCGATTCGCATGCTTCGCGCCTGGACGAGAATCTCGCGACTCTTGCCGAGCGTCTGCCGGCACCCTGTCTGGGACGGATCCCCCGGTTGCGGGAAGCCACGCCGGCAGCCGTGGCCCGGTATCTCGACCTAGCCCCGCTCGGCCTGAGTTCCAAGGTATGAACAAGAATTGCCCGGCGCCGAATGCATTCCCAGGATTGCCCCGTTTCGTACGGAGCCGGCCGCTTCTTCGCCAAGATGACTGCTGCCTGACAGGCACGGGCTAAAATAGGTATCGGAAACAATACGTGCAATGATGGGGCGAGGCTCTGTGGGGATAGGGGGTTGTCTTCCGTGATCGCAGAGCTGTCCATACCTTTGATCCGAGTCGCCGAGGTATCGCCATGCCCGACTACAAGGCCCCCTTGCGGGATATCCGTTTCGTTCGCGATGAATTGCTCGACTACCCGGCTCACTACCGGAGCTTGCCTGGTGGGGCGGATGCCTCGCCCGATGTGGTGGACGCTATCCTCGAGGAGGGCGCGCGCTTCTGCGAGGAGGTGATCGCGCCGCTCAACCGGGTGGGGGATCTCGAGGGCTGTAGTTGGAGTGAGGCCGGAGTGAAGACCCCGACTGGCTTCAAGGAGGCCTACCGGCGTTTCGTCGAGGGCGGCTGGCCGAGTCTGGCGCATGCCGTCGAGCATGGTGGCCAGGGTTTGCCAGAGTCCCTCGGCGTCGCCATGACCGAAATGATCGGCGAAGCCAACTGGGCCTGGGGCATGTACCCGGGGCTGGCCCAGGGGGCGATGAATACATTGTCGGCCCATGGTACCGGGGAGCAGAAGGCGACCTATCTGGCCAGACTGGTGTCCGGCGAGTGGACCGGTACCATGTGCCTGACCGAGCCGCATTGCGGCACCGACCTGGGGCTTTTGCGCACCCGTGCCGAGCCGCAGGCCGACGGCAGCTATCGGGTCAGCGGCACCAAGATCTTCATTTCCGCCGGCGAACATGACCTGGCGGAGAACATCGTGCATATCGTGCTGGCCCGCCTGCCCGACGCCCCTCCCGGAACCAAGGGCATTTCGTTGTTCATCGTGCCGAAGTTCCTGCCGGCCGACGATGGTGGGCTGGGTGCGCGCAACCAGGTCTCCTGCGGCTCCATCGAGCACAAGATGGGCATCCATGGCAACGCCACCTGCGTGATGAACTTCGACGGCGCTACCGGTTTTCTGATCGGCCCGCCGAACAAGGGCCTCAACTGCATGTTCACCTTCATGAACACCGCCCGCCTGGGAACCGCATTGCAGGGCCTGGCGCATGCCGAGGTGGCTTTCCAGGGGGCGATCCGCTACGCCCGTGAGCGCCTGCAGATGCGTGCCCTGAGCGGTCCGAAGGCACCGGAACTGCCCGCCGACCCGATCATCGTGCACCCCGACGTGCGGCGCATGCTGCTCACCATCAAGGCCTTCGCCGAGGGCAATCGGGCACTGCTGTATTTTTCCGCCAGGCAGGTGGACATTGCCCGTTGCAGCCAGGACGCCGCGGAGCGTGCAGCGGCCGACCTTTTGCTGGGCTTCCTCACGCCGATTGCAAAGGCCTTCATGACCGAGACCGGCTTCGAGGCCTCCAGCCTCGGCCTGCAGGTCTATGGCGGGCACGGTTATATTCGCGAATGGGGCATGGAGCAGAACCTGCGCGACAGCCGCATCGCCATGCTCTACGAAGGGACCACCGGCGTGCAGGCGCTGGATCTGCTCGGGCGCAAGGTGCTTATGACCCAGGGCGAGTCGCTCAAGGTCTTCACCAAGATCGTGCACAAGTTCTGCAAGGCCCACGCCGAAGACGAGGGACTCAGGGTCTTCGTCGAGCCGCTGGCCCGGCTGAACAAGGAGTGGGGCGACATCACCCTGAAGATCGGTATGCAGGCGATGCAGGACCGCGAAGAGGTAGGGGCTGCCGCAGTCGATTACCTGATGTATTCCGGTTATGTCTGTCTGGCCTATTTCTGGGCAGACATGGCACGTGTGGCCCAGCAGAAACTGGCTGCCGGCAGCGGCGAGGCGGCTTTCTATAATGCCAAGCTGCAGACTGCACGCTTCTACTTCGCCCGCATTTTGCCGCGCACCCGTGCGCACGTGGAGGCCATGCTCAGCGGTGCCGGCCCGCTGATGGAAATGGCGGCGGAGGATTTCGATTTGGGCTATTGAGGACCGGCGTCCTGCCCAAGGTTTCAGGACAGGCGGCAATGAAAAACGCCCGGTCGCATCGCGGCCGGGCGTTTTTCATATGCAAAGGGGACTGGTTTTCGGTCCCGCGGTGCGTGGGTCCGTGACGGCTCAGATCTTGCCGACCAGATCCAGGGACGGCTTCAGGGTGCCTTCGCCTTCCTTCCACTTGGCCGGGCAGACTTCGCCCGGGTGGGAGGCGACGTACTGGGCAGCCTTGATCTTGCGCAGCAGTTCATTGGCATCGCGACCGATGTTGCCGGCGTTCAGCTCGATGATCTGGATCTTGCCCTGCGGGTCGACGACGAAGGTGCCACGTTCGGCCAGACCGGCTTCCTCGATCAGCACTTCGAAATTGCGGGAGATGGCCAGAGTCGGGTCACCGACCATCGGGAACTGCAGTTTCTTGATGGTCTCGGAGCTGTCGTGCCAGGCCTTGTGGGTGAAGTGGGTGTCGGTGGACACGGCATAGATTTCCACGCCCAGCTTCTGGAATTCGGCGTAGTTGTCGGCCAGGTCGCCCAGCTCGGTCGGGCAGACGAAAGTGAAGTCGGCCGGGTAGAAGAAGAATACGGACCACTTTCCTTGCAGGTCGGCTTCGGTGACGTCGATGAACTTGCCGTTGTGGTAGGCGGTGGCTTTGAACGGCTTGACTTCAGTGTTGATCAGAGACATCTGCGAACTCCTTTTTGTGGATGGAAAAACAGGGGCGATGTTACGCGATCCAGGGAAAAACCTTCATTGATTGACCGTATGGGGTTCATTGTTCCAATCAATCGAAGGTTTCGGCGATGGCATATGCCGAATGGCCGATATGGGGCTGGCCGCTTCACGATACAAGCCCTGCATGTCGAAAAGATTGTCTCCATGGCCCGTGCTGCGACATGTGCGTCGTGGCCAGTGTGAAAACGGCCCGCGCAGGACGACGGGCCGGATCGATGAGGGGAGAGGGCTCAGCCCTCGTCGCCGTCTTCCTCGTCGCTGCCGCCTACGTTCATGCCGAGTTCCTTGATCTTGCGCGTCAGGGTGTTGCGTCCCCAGCCGAGCAGCAGGGCCGCATCGCGACGGCGTCCGGCGGTGTGCTTGAGTACGCTCTCGATCATCACCCGCTCGAAGGCCGGCACGACGATGTCCAGCAGGTTCGACTGACCGCGGGCCAGGGCCTGATCGGTCCACTGACGCAGGGCCTGTTCCCAGTTGCTGGCCGGCGCGTTCTCCTGGGCATGGCTGAGCAGTTCCGGCGGCAGGTCGTCGATGTGCACCTCGCGGCCCGAGGCCATCACGGTGATCCAGCGGCAGGTGTTCTCCAGTTGGCGCACGTTGCCGGGCCAGGGCAGATTGCTCAGGTACTCCTCGGTTTCCGGCTTGAGCGTCTTGGGCTCGACCGCCAGTTCCACGGCGGCGCGGTTGAGGAAATGCCGGGTCAGTGCGGGGATGTCGGCGCGACGGTCGGAGAGGCGCGGGATGTGGATGCGGATGACGTTCAGGCGATGGAACAGATCCTCGCGAAACTTGCCAGCCTGCACCAGGTTTTCCAGGTTCTGATGGGTGGCGGCGATGATTCGTACGTCGACCTTGACCGGCGTGTGACCGCCGACCCGATAGAACTCGCCGTCGGCCAGCACGCGCAACAGGCGTGTCTGGGTGTCGGCCGGCATGTCGCCGATCTCGTCGAGGAACAGGGTGCCGCCGTCGGCCTGCTCGAAGCGTCCGCGGCGCAGGCTGGCGGCGCCGGTGAAGGCACCCTTCTCATGGCCGAACAGCTCGGACTCCATCAGTTCCTTCGGGATCGCCGCCATGTTCAGCGCGATGAAGGGGGCCTTGGCACGCGGGCTGTGACGGTGCAGGGCATGGGCGACCAGTTCCTTGCCGGTACCGGACTCGCCGTTGATCAGCACGGTGATGTTGGAGTGGGAGAGGCGGCCGATGGCACGGAATACCTCCTGCATCGCCGGCGCCTCGCCGATGATTTCCGGAGTGTTGGCCTGGATGGTTGGCACCTCCAGCCCCTGCTGCTCTTGGGCGTGCAGGTTGGCACGCTTGATCAGCGACACCGCCTCGTCGACGTCGAACGGCTTGGGCAGGTATTCGAAGGCACCGCCCTGGTAGGAGGCCACCGCGCTGTCCAGGTCGGAGTGCGCGGTCATGATGATCACCGGCAGGCGCGGGTAATGCTCGCGGATCTGCGCCAGCAGCTCGAGGCCGCTGGCACCGGGCATGCGGATGTCGGAGATGATCACGTCGGGCCGCTGGCGGGACAGGCGGCTGAGCACGCCGTCCGCGCTGTCGAAGCTCTGGGTGGTCATGCCTTCCTGTTGCAGGGCCTTTTCCAGGACCCAACGGATGGAGCGGTCGTCGTCGACGATCCACACGGTTTCGCTTCGGCTCATGAGGATGAGGCTCCTGGGTCCAGCGGCAGGTAGATCGAGAAGCGGGTATGGCCGGAATGGCTTTCGCATTCGATCAGGCCCTGGTGCTGGCTGATGATGTTCTGGGTGATGGCCAGGCCCAGCCCGGTACCGTCCGGGCGACCGCTGACCATGGGATAGAACATGGTTTCCTGTAGTTCGGCGGGAATGCCGGGGCCGTTGTCGATGATTTCCACCCGGCAGACCAGGCGGTGGCGGACGTGGCCGATGGTGAACTGGCGCAGGGTCCGGGTGCGCAGATGGATTCGACCGAGGCGCAGGTCGCTCTGGCCGGTCAACGCCTGCATGGCGTTGCGTACGATATTGAGCACCGCCTGGATCATCTGTTCGCGGTCGATCATCAATTCCGGGATGCTCGGGTCGTAGTCGCGCACCAGTACGATGCGCCCCTCGCTTTCCGCCATCACCAGGCTGCAGACCCGCTCCAGCACCTCGTGGACGTTGGTCCATACCAGGGACGGCAACTTGTTCGAGCCGAGCATGCGATCCACCAGATTGCGCAGGCGATCGGCCTCTTCGATGATGACGTTGGTGTAGTCCTTCAGGGCCTCGTCCGGCAGTTCGCGGGCCAGCAACTGGGCCGCGCCGCGGATGCCGCCGAGCGGGTTCTTGATCTCGTGGGCCAGGCCGCGTACCAGCAGCTTGGTGGTTTCCTGCTTGGACAACTGGGCCTCTTCCTTGGTGATCCGCAGCAGGCGGTCGCGTGGGTAGACCTCCAGCAACAGCAGGGTCTGGCCACGGCAGATGACCGGTGTCACCGCGTAGTCCACCGTCTGGGTCTTGCCGGTCAGCGACGTCAGCTGGGCTTCGCGCTTGGTGAACGGATGCGCCTCGGCCACGGCCTGGCGCAGGGAAACCAGGGCTTCGGGGGATTCGGTGAAAAGCTCGCTGATGAATTGTCCGTGGCTGCGCTGGCCGCTGATGGCCAGCAGCATTTCCGCGGCGGGATTCATGTATTCCAGACGCAGCTCGCCGTCGAGCAGGATGGTGGCAGTGGTCAGGTTATCCAGCAACAGTCGGTGCAGGTTGTCGTTATCAGGCATTGGCTGGCTCTACCAGGGCTCCGGCATCGGGTCGGCAAATGCAAAAAACGCACCGGAATTTTCGAGGCGATGGAAGAGCGTGCTCCATGCCGGCTTTTGGCGCGCCTTGCGCACGACGGATGGTCCAATATGGAAACATTATAGTAAGGACAGGACGTGAGCCGCCCCAAAACAGGGCGAAACCTACAGGAAAGGGATGTAGGGGATGTCTCGTTTCTGGGCTGGCTTGTCCTTTTGCGGACACTCCGGGCGTACACCGTAATCGGCGAATTGGCAGGGCCTGGCCAGGCGTTTCTGGATCAGCGAGGGGCGCTTCACGTGCACGGCCTGTTCGGGGCTGCTTTCCAGAAGGCGGCCTTCGGCGTCGAGGATGTCCACGGCCAGCGAATGGGTACCGCGTTCCAGGTTGTCCAGGGAAAAGACCGGTCCCGATCCGCCCGGGCCGACTGGCGTGTCGTCGAGCCGCAGCCGGTAGCGATGGCCGGGATGAAGGCCGGGCTCGCTGACGGCGGTCACTGTCAGCGCACCGGCATCGCGCACGGTGGCGTCGGGTTCCGGAGCGAGAATGCGCAGCCAGCGGTAGCCGGGCTTCTTCGTCCGGTCGCTGGGTTTTCCCGGTGCCGGCTCTGCCGTGGCCGGGGCGGGCATGCTGTTGGTCGGACTCAGGTGGATCGCCGATGCGCCGTCCAGTGGCCGGTTGGTGAAGACCCGGTTGCCCTGTTCGTCGAGCTGGCTGTAGATCCCGGCCGTTGCCGGGAAGGCGAGCAGGGCGAGGGAGAAGGGGAGGATTCGCACGAAGACCTCTATCTGCGCCGATGGACCCGCTGGACGGTGAAGCGCAGCGCAGAGCTCCGCTGCAGGGCGTCTTCGCCCGCGAGCACTTCCACCGCCAGGCTGTGTTCGCCACGCTCGACATTGACCAACTCCAGGCGTGTGGCGCGACCGGGCTGGCCGTAGGGCTGGCCATCCAGCAGCAGGCGCAGGCTGTGTCCAGGGCGCAGCCCGGGCTCGATGGCCACCTCGACGGCAAAGCTGCCGTCGTTGGCACGCAGGGACTCGCCGTCCGCAATACCGGTCAGTTCGAGGCGGCTATAGCCGATCTTCTCGGATTGCTCTTCGCGCAGAACCGCTTCCGGTGGACGAGGCGGCGGGATGACGATGCTGGGGGTCGGCAGCTCGACCTTTTCCGCCGCCACTCCCTCGGGCGGTTGGCTGCTGAAGACCGGATTGCCGTTGGCGTCGAGGTATTTGTATATCTGTGCGCCGGCCGGAAGAGCCAGCAGCAGGAGCAGGCTGGGCAATGCACTGCGCATGGGCTGATTTCCGCGAAAGACGTCGGACGAAACCTTGCGCCGCGACTGCAGGGCTGGCAAGTCCGGTCTTCTCGAAGCGTTATGGCGATCACTCAAAAAAGAAAGGCCTCCCGAGGAGGCCTTCCAGAGTATCGCCGGCTGGATCAGACGCTGTAGTACAGGTCGTATTCCAGCGGGTGCACGAAGGTGCGCACCTTGATTTCCTCTTCGCTCTTCAGCTCGAGGTAGGCATCGATGAAGTCGTCGGAGAAGACGCCGCCCTTGGTCAGGAAGGCGCGGCCCTTGTCCAGTTCTTCCAGGGCCTCCTTCAGGCTGCCGCACACCTGCGGGATTTCCTTGGCTTCTTCCGGCGGCAAGTCGTACAGGTTCTTGTCGGCGGCATCGCCGGGATGGATCTTGTTCTGGATGCCGTCCAGGCCGGCCATCAGCAGCGCGGCGAAGGCCAGGTAGGGGTTGGCCGACGGGTCCGGGAAGCGCGCTTCGATGCGGCGGGCTTTCGGGCTGTTGACGTAGGGGATGCGGATGGAGGCGGAACGGTTGCGGGCCGAGTAGGCCAGCATGACCGGAGCTTCGAAACCGGGGACCAGACGCTTGTAGGAGTTGGTCGACGGGTTGGTGAAGCCGTTCAGCGCCTTGCCGTGCTTGATGATGCCGCCGATGAAGTACAGGGCGGTGTCGGACAGGCCGGCATAGCCTTCGCCGGCGAAGGTGTTCTTGCCGTCTTTGGCGATGGACATGTGCACGTGCATGCCCGAGCCGTTGTCGCCGTACAGCGGCTTCGGCATGAAGGTCACGGTCTTGCCGTAGGCGTCGGCGACGTTGTGCACGCAGTACTTCAGGGTCTGCACTTCGTCGGCCTTGGCCACCAGGGTGTTGAAGCTGACGCCGATCTCGTTCTGGCCGGCGGTGGCCACTTCGTGGTGGTGAACCTCGACCTTCAGGCCCATCTCTTCCAGGGCGTTGCACATGGCGGTGCGGATTTCGTGGTCGTGGTCGACCGGCGGAACCGGGAAGTAGCCGCCCTTGACGCCCGGACGATGGCCCTTGTTGCCGCCTTCGAAGTCGGCGTCGGTGTTCCAGGCAGCCTGTTCGGAGAAGATCTTGAACATGGAGCCGGAGATGTCGGACTTGTACTTCACTTCGTCGAAGATGAAGAACTCGGGCTCCGGACCGAAGAAGGCGGTGTCGCCGATGCCGGTGGACTTCAGGTATTCCTCGGCGCGGCGGGCGATGGCGCGCGGGTCGCGATCGTAGCCCTGCATGGTCGAGGGCTCGATGATGTCGCAGACGATGATCAGGGTCGGCTCTTCGGTGAACGGATCCAGCACGGCGGTGCTGTCGTCCGGCATCAGGATCATGTCGGAGGCTTCGATGCCCTTCCAGCCGGCGATGGAGGAGCCGTCGAACATCTTGCCGTATTCGAAGAAGTCGTCGTCCACGTCACGCGCCGGCATGGTTACGTGTTGCTGCTTGCCTTTGGTGTCGGTGAAGCGGAGATCAATCCACTTCACGTCATGTTCTTTGATCAGTTGAAGCGACTTCGACATATTGTCCTCCAGGTGGAGAGAGCCTCGAAAAGACCCTCGGGAATTCGGGTAAAACCGGGCGGCGATCATCCGCCAAGGCAAGCCGCGCCACAAGGGAGCAAGTTTCATGCCACTACCTTGGCGGAGTAGGGGAATTCTTCGCCGGTCGGGCCTGCCCGGTACCGGCTATTCTGGCGAAAATTTCTGCTCTGTTTATGTGCCTGGGTCAGAAGATTTGTTTCATTTTGGTGCGCTGTGGGCGCCTTGCCGATAGTTGGTCAAGTCTTGAACAAGATCCGCTATAATCCCGCCCCCTCTTTTGCCTGACCGGCCCGTGCAGCCTCCATGAAACTCATCGTCAAGGTCTTCCCGGAAATCACCATCAAGAGCCCGCCGGTGCGCAAGCGCTTCATTCGCCAACTGGCGAAGAACATCCGCACCGTGCTGCGCGACCTGGATCCGGAGCTGGCGGTGACGGGCGTGTGGGACAACCTCGAGGTGGAGACCGCGGTCGAGAAGCCGCGCCTGTTGCGCGAGATGATCGAGCGGCTGTGCTGCACGCCCGGTATCGCCCACTTCCTCGAGGTGCACGAGTATCCCCTGGGCGACCTCGACGACATCCTGGAGAAGTGCAAGCGCCACTACGCCGGGCAACTGCCCGGCAAGATCTTCGCCGTGCGCTGCAAGCGCGCCGGCAGGCATCCCTTCACCTCGATGGAGGTGGAGCGCTACGTCGGCGGCTGCCTGCGCCAGCAGTGCGGTGCCGCGGGCGTCTCGCTGAGCGCTCCGGAAGTGGAAGTGCGCATGGAGATCCGCGACCAGCGCCTGTTCGTCGTCCACCGTCAGCACGACAGCATCGGCGGTTACCCGCTGGGCGCCCTGGAGCAGACCCTGGTGCTGATGTCCGGCGGCTTCGACTCCACCGTGGCGGCTTTCCAGACGATGCGCCGCGGGCTGATGACCCATTTCTGCTTCTTCAACCTGGGCGGGCGCGCCCACGAGCTGGGGGTGATGGAAGTCGCCCACTACCTCTGGCAGAAGTACGGCAGCTCGCAGCGCGTGCTGTTCGTCAGCGTGCCCTTCGAGGAGGTGGTCGGCGAGATCCTCGGCAAGGTCGACAACAGCCAGATGGGCGTGATCCTGAAGCGCATGATGCTGCGCGCCGCCACGCGCGTCGCCGAGCGCCTGAAGATCGACGCGCTGGTCACCGGCGAAGCCATCTCCCAGGTGTCCAGCCAGACCCTGCCGAACCTCTCGGTGATCGATTCGGCCACCGACATGCTGGTGCTGCGCCCACTGATCGCCAGCCACAAGCAGGACATCATCGACACCGCGACGCGCATCGGCACCGCCGAGTTCGCCCGGCACATGCCCGAATACTGCGGGGTGATCTCGGTGAATCCGACCACCCGCGCCAGGCGTGACCGCATCGATTACGAGGAGCGCCAGTTCGACATGGCGATCCTCGAGCGCGCGCTGGAGCGCGCCCACCTGGTGCCGATCGACCGGGTGATCGACGAACTGGGCGAGGAGATTTGCGTGGAGGAGGTCCGCGAGGCTCTGGCCGGACAGATCGTCCTCGACATCCGCCATCCGGAGGCGGTCGAGGACGGGCCGCTGGAGTTGCCCGGCATCGAGGTGCGGGCGCTGCCTTTCTATGCGCTGAACAACCGCTTCAAGGAACTGGACAGCAACCGCCAATACCTTCTTTATTGCGACAAGGGTGTCATGAGCCGCCTGCATGCTCATCACCTGCTGAGCGAGGGACATGCCAATGTGCGCGTTTATCGTCCGGCATAGGTTGCCGGGTCTGCTCGGTGGCAGTATTCGCCACCGCCCTCCCGACCGCTGAGCGTCCGAACCGTCGCTGCCGGGGACGCCGGCCAGCCTTCCTTTTTTCAGCGTCCAGCCCTTAGCTGGAGGCTTTCATCGAGATAGAAACGTGATCGAAAAACTGCGCAACATCGCCATCATCGCCCACGTCGACCATGGCAAGACCACCCTCGTCGACAAGCTGCTCAAGCTCTCCGGCACCCTGGATCGCAAGGAGGCCGAGAACGAGCGCGTGATGGACTCCAACGACCAGGAAAAGGAGCGTGGCATCACCATCCTGGCCAAGAACACCGCCATCCAGTGGAACGGCTACCGCATCAACATCGTCGACACCCCCGGCCACGCCGACTTCGGCGGCGAGGTGGAGCGCGTGATGAGCATGGTGGACTCCGTGCTGCTGGTGGTCGACGCCCAGGACGGCCCCATGCCGCAGACCCGTTTCGTGACCCAGAAGGCGTTCAAGGCCGGCCTGCGTCCGATCGTGGTGGTGAACAAGGTCGACCGCCCCGGCGCGCGTCCCGACTGGGTGATCGACCAGATCTTCGACCTGTTCGACAACCTCGGCGCCACCGACGAGCAGCTCGACTTCCCGATCGTCTACGCCAGCGCCCTGAACGGCATCGCCGGGCTCGACCACGAGAAGATGGACGACAACATGGATGCGCTGTTCCAGGCCATCATCGACCACGTGCCGGCCCCGGTGGTGGACGTCGAGGGCCCGTTCCAGATGCAGATCTCCCAACTGGACTACAACAGCTTCCTCGGCGTGATCGGCATCGGCCGCATCGCCCGCGGCACCGTCAAGGCCAACAGTCCGGTAGCCGCCGTCGGCGCCGACGGCAAGAAGCGCAACGGCCGCATCCTGAAGATCATGGGCCACCACGGGCTGCAGCGCGTCGAGGTGCCGGAAGCCACCGCCGGCGATATCGTCTGCGTCAGCGGCATGGAGGAGCTGTACATCTCCGATACCCTGTGCGACCCGCAGAACGTCGAGGCCCTGCCGCCTTTGACCGTCGACCAGCCGACCGTGAGCATGACCTTCCAGGTCAACGACTCGCCGTTCGCCGGCAAGGAAGGCAAGTTCGTCACCAGCCGCAACATCAAGGACCGCCTGGACAAGGAACTGCTGCACAACGTGGCGCTGCGCGTCGAGCAGGGCGACAGCCCGGAGAAGTTCAAGGTCTCCGGCCGTGGCGAGCTGCATCTGTCCGTACTGATCGAGACCATGCGCCGCGAAGGCTTCGAACTGGCCGTGGGCCGCCCGGAAGTGGTGATCATCGAGAACGAGGCCGGCGAGAAGCAGGAGCCCTACGAGAGCGTCACCATCGACATCGAGGAGCAGCACCAGGGCCCGGTGATGGAGCAGATGGGGCTGCGCAAGGGCGACCTGACCAACATGATCCCGGACGGCAAGGGCCGCATCCGTCTCGAGTACACCATCCCGGCGCGAGGCCTGATCGGCTTCCGCAACGCCTTCCTGACCATGACCTCGGGTACCGGCATCCTCACCAGCACCTTCAGCCACTACGGCCCGATCAAGGCCGGCGAAGTGGCCCACCGCCAGAACGGCGTGCTGGTGTCCATGGCCACCGGCACCGCGCTGACCTACTCGCTGGAAACCCTGCAGGACCGCGGCAAGCTGTTCCTGTCGCCCGGCGAGGAGGTCTACGAAGGCCAGTTGGCCGGCATCCACAGCCGCGATAACGACCTGGTGATCAACCCGACCAAGGCCAAGAAGCTCGACAACATGCGCGCTTCCGGCAAGGACGAGACCATCCAGTTGACCCCGGCGCTGAAGTTCACCCTGGAGCAGGCGCTGGAGTTCATCGACGAGGATGAACTGGTGGAGGTGACGCCGAAGTCGATCCGCCTGCGCAAGAAGCTGCTCAACGAGAACGACCGTAAACGCTACGAGCGCAGCAAGGTCTGAGCCGAAACGCTTCGTGCTGAAAAAGCCCTGCCGGCGCCGCCGGCAGGGCTTTTTGCTGGTGCGCCCAGCATGGGCGCACTCCTGCGGGTGCAAGTCCCGCCATGAGCTGGTCACAGCGAATGAAGCGAAGCGCAACTGCGTGAGGGCGACCGAGCGTGGGGAGGAAGCGCGGAGCGTAAATCGTGAGCCGATGAACAAGAACCGCATAGAAGGCGCTGCCGAGCAGGGCAAGCGGGCCAGTAACCGCGAAGCTCTTGTGACCAAGGCGAGGCGGCGTAGATGCGGCGGTTGTGCGGTGAAGGAGTGCGTTCTTACCTGGGGAGATCTCGCCTCATGCCTGAAAGGGCGACGGTGTCGAGCCGGAGCGAGAAGTCAGCAGAGGTCGTAGTAGCCGCAGTAGCGGGGCCGCAGAGGCCAGATGCGAACCGGTGAAGGACCGAACGAGAGGAAGTGTTGGAAACGATGTCGATGTCGGAGGCCATGCACCAGAAGCCCGCGTGCGCGGGGCGGCATGCCGCAGGCCAGGGTGAAGCCCCGGCCAAGGTATCCCGTGGTGAAGCCGAAGGCCCGCGACATGAGATGGAAGGCACAGGGTCGGCGCTGCTGGAAGCGGCGCTGACGCGAGAGAACCTGCGGCAAGCGTTCAAGCGGGTGCGAGCCAACCGGGGATCGGCGGGCGTGGACGGTCTGGACATCGACCAGACGGCGCGCAAGCTGGTGACCGAGTGGCCTGCGATCCGGGAGCAATTGCTGCGGGGGACGTACCGGCCCAGTCCGGTACGGCGGGTGATGATTCCGAAGCCGGATGGGAGCCAACGAGAATTGGGTATTCCGACGGTGACGGATAGACTGATCCAGCAGGCGTTGTTGCAAGTGCTGCAACTGCTGCTTGATCCGAGCTTCAGTGAGCACAGCTACGGGTTCAGGCCCGGAAGACGGGCGCATGACGCGGTGTTGGCCGCGCAATCGTTCGTGCAGTCGGGCCGGCGGATAGTGGTGGACGTGGACCTGGAGAAATTCTTCGACCGGGTCAACCACGACATTCTGATCGACCGCCTACGCAAACGCATCGACGACGCGGGAGTCATCCGGCTGATTCGTGCGTACCTGAGCGCGGGGATCATGGATGGCGGGGTGGTCATCGAGCGGGACCAGGGGACGCCGCAAGGCGGGCCGCTGTCGCCGCTGTTGGCCAACGTCCTGCTCGACGAGGTGGACCGGGCGCTGGAGCGGCGGGGCCATTGCTTCGTGCGCTACGCCGATGACTGCAACGTGTACGTACGCAGTCGGCGGGCGGGCGAGCGGGTGATGAATCTGCTGCGCAAGCTGTACGGCCGGCTCAAGCTGAGGGTCAACGAAGCCAAGAGCGCGGTGGCCAGTGCGTTCGGCCGCAAGTTCCTGGGGTATGCCTTCTGGGCAGCGCCGAAGGGACAGGTCAAGCGCAAAGTGGCGGCCAAGCCGTTGGCGACGTTCAAGCAGCGGATCAGGCAACTGACGCGGCGCAGCGGTGGGCGCAGCATGGCGCAAGTCGTGCAGGAGCTGCGTCCGTATGTGCTGGGCTGGAAGGCTTACTTCGGACTGTCGCAGACACCGAGAGTCTGGCGTTCGCTGGGCGAATGGCTGCGGCATCGGTTGCGTGCCGTCCAGCTCAAACAGTGGAAACGCGGCAAGACCCTGTTTCGGGAACTGCGCGCCCTGGGGGCCAGCCACGAGGTGGCGCAACGGATCGCGGCCAACAGCCGCCGATGGTGGCGCAACAGCGGCAAGCTCCTGAACAGCGTGCTCAACCTGGCGTGGTTCGACCGGCTGGGCCTACCCCGACTCGCCTGACCTCAACCTCTCGAACCGCCCGGTGCGGACCCGCATGCCGGGTGGTGTGGCAGGGGCGCTGCCTTGACGGCAGCCCCCTATGCCGATCCTGGCGTTCGCAATGCCCAGCCTGCGTCCGTTCGGATGCGAGAGGTTCGGCCGGAGCGGTTTTCGGAGGGAAAGGCGGAGGGACTCGGGTTGCCGTGCGCCGAAGTGGGCTGGCGCACGGCAATTGTCGCTTCAGCTACGCGCCTGCGAAGGCCGGGGCTGGGCGAGGGGCCTTACTTGTAATAGCCGACCACGCACACCTGGTCGGCGGCCTTGGTCACGAAGGTGACCTTCTCGACCGGCGTATCGCTGCCCGGACGCGGCCACATGTAGGACACTTCGCTGATCGTGCCGGGCTGGGCCTTGGCGTAGATTTCCTCGCCCAGGGCCTTGCCTTCCTTGTCCTTCAATTCCTTCAGGCTCTTGCCGACCAGCGTGGGATGCGCGGTGAAGGCGCCGTCCGGGCCACCGCAGTAGGGATAGAGGTCGCGATCCTTGAAGCCGTCCTCGCCCTTGGTGAACTTCTCCAGGGCGGAGGCCTTGTCGGCTTCGACCGCCGTCACGGCCTTTTCGAGCATGGCCTTGGCTTCCTCGGCGGTGCCGAACTCGCCGGCTTGAGCGGTCAGGTGGATACCCGCAGTGCACAGCATTACCAGCAGGGTCTTGCGCATGAATGTCTTACGCCTCTTGTTCTTGTTCTTGTTATTTCATGGTCTTCGGGCCGCCGATCGGCGGTCCCGGCTCGATCCTAAGCCAGCCGGATGAGGCCGATAAACTGCGACCATGGTCGTGCTTAACCTGACGGCGGGGTTCTGGCATGGCACCTGATCGACTGAACCGGGGGGAGCAGGTTTTCCAGGACCGTTCTATAACGCTATTTCCACAGTGTTCGATCTGCACGCCGAAGTTGGCGCCGTTGCGATCGGAGCCGAAGGGACCGCTGGCGGACAGCGCGGAGTCGGGAGCCATAGCGGTCGCCGCGCGCTGGGCCGCCTCGTTCCAGGCCGCGTAGGTGTAGTAGAAGCGGATCTCCGGGCGCGTCCAGAAGCCCGGCCCCGACGGCGACCAGGTGGGGGCGATGGTGAACTTGGTCAGCTTGCGGGTACCGCCGGGGGCCTTGATCTGGTCGCGGCCCAGCTCGGCGATCAGCTTGAACTGCTCGCTGAAGGCGTAGACCGGCCGTACGCCGATGGACAGCCAGCGCTGGTCGTCGCCGTCCGGGCGGATGTCCTTCTGGTAGACGATGCCGAACTGGCCGCCGAACCGCTAGAGCATTTTTACCTTATCCCGATTCATATCCGGCTGCCTCGAAGTAGTGCCTGCAGTCCTGCGCCGAGAACTGCGCAATCGCCTCGCCAATGCTCTGCCACAGCTGCGGCACGGTCCGCGCCGCCGCCTTTCTCAGCAGTGCCTTGAGCTTGGAGAAGGCCATCTCGATCAGGTTCAGGTCGGGGCTATAGGGTGGCAAGTAGCGCAGTGTGGCTCCTGCGCCTTCGATGGCCTGGCGTACCCCCGCCACCTTGTGGGCCGGCAGGTTGTCCATCACCACGATATCGCCGGGCGTCAGCTCGGGTACCAGAACCTGCCCGACATAGGCCAGGAAGACCGGGCCGTTCATGGCGCCGTCGAGCACCAGCGGCGCGCTCAGGCCATCCAGCCGCAGGCCGGCGGTAAAGGTCGTGGTTTTCCAGTGGCCGTGGGGGATCGCGGCCCGGCAGCGCTCGCCGCGAGGGGCCCAGCCTCGCAGGCGGGCCAGGTTCGTCGAAGCGGCGGTTTCGTCGACGAAGATCAGCTTGCGCCAATCGAAACCGGACTGCTCCTCGATCCATCCCTGTCGGGCTGCCTGGACGTCCGGCCGTTGCTGCTCGGCTGCATGCGCGGTCTTTTTTTGAACGTCATGGCGTGCCGGTCGAGAAACGTCCACACCGTCGCCAGGCTGACACGGACGCCACGCTCCCGTTCGAGGGTCGCGGCGAGTTCGGCCAGCGTCAGGTCGGGGGTCTGCTCGAGCAGGCCGAGCAGGTAGTCCGCATGGGGATCGAGCCGCAAGCCCCGGGGCTTACCCTGTCGGCGGGCGACGAGTTCCCCGCCTTCCCGGAAGCGCCGTACCCAGACGATCGCTGTTGCCGTCCCGACGTCGAATCGCTCGGCGGCCTGCCGAGCCGATAGCCCACCCATGGCCGCGTCGACGACGCGCCGGCGAAGGTCAATGAAATGGACTCCCCCCTCCTACGGCGTCAATGCACCAGACTGAAGTTGCTGGAAACAGCAGTCACCAGAGGAGAGCGTCCCCATGAAACTCAAGCGGATAGGCGTCGATTTGGCAAAGCAGGTGTTCCAGATTCATGGCGTCGACAGCCACGAGCAGGCGGTCTGTCGCAAACAGCTCAAACGCTCGCAAATGCTGGACTTCTTTCGTCAACTCGAACCCTGCACGGTGGCGATGGAGGCCTGCGGCAGCTCCCATTACTGGGCGCGCGAGCTGAGAGTCCAGGGACATGAGGTGCGACTGATCGCACCGCAGTTCGTCAAACCCTACGTCAAGAGCGGCAAGAACGACGCCAATGACGCCGAAGCGATCTGCGAGGCGGCCAGTCGACCGAACATGCGTTACGTCGAGGTGAAGAGCGCCGAGCAGCAGGCCGGCCAGGCCCTGCACCGGATCAGGAGCCGCCTGATCCGGGCGCGGACGGCGCTGGTCAACGAGATTCGCGGGTTGCTGGGCGAGTTTGGCCTGGTCGAGAGCCGGCACGGCGTGGCGGCTACCCGCCGACTGGCACAGGCGGCCTTGGCGGATGCCGAGAACGGCCTGCCGGGCCAGATGCGCGGGTTACTGGTGGAGTTGCAAGGCGAATTGGTCGAGCATGAAGCGCGCTTGTCTCGTCTCGACGAAACGATCCAGCGCCAGGCTCGCGAGGACGAGCGGGTGGAACGCCTGATGCTGGTCGAGGGCATCGGTCCGATCACGGCCACCGCCCTGGTGTCGGCCGTGGGCGATGCTCGCCAGTTCCGCAGCGCCCGGCAGTTCGCTGCCTGGCTGGGGTTGGTTCCTCGCCAACACTCCAGCGGCGGCAAGGAGCAGCTGGGCCCGATCAACAAGCGAGGCGATACTTACTTGCGCACGCTGCTGGTTCACGGAGCCCGAGCGGTGCTCAGGCACTGCCAGGACAAGGCGGATCGACGCAGCCAGTGGCTCCAGCGCTTGCTGTGTCGACGCAACCCGAACATCGCCACGGTCGCTTTGGCGAACAAGAATGCCCGGATCGTCTGGGCGATCCTCAGTCGGGGAGATTGCTATCAACCTGGCTGAAAATAAAATCGCAGGCTGCACAGCCTGCAAAATGTTGAGCAGTAACCAGTAGATCCACCCCGATTGCACAGTGACATGCAGCGATGACGAACCGGTCGAACCGGCATGTGTAAAGCCTGCACAGTGCGTCGGCCCCCTGCAAGCAAGGCCGCTAGATCAATCAGGCACACATGAGCGGATTTTCATCATGGCTCGGGGCAGCCAATGCCTCATCGGAAGCCGGATATACGCAAGCAGTCGTACCTACGTTCGTCGGCAGGGCAAATCACTGGCAAACCGGGGGGAGTCCATATATGCACTGTATGCCCGAGCCATTCTGGTCTCCTTGTCCGAGCGGGAGAGGAGAACCGAAATGACCAGGAAGAGCAACCCCTGTATGTCGAATTCGTATTTTCTAAAAATGCTCTAGGGCCTGTTAACACTACTCCGCGCGGCCGCGACGGAGCCTGTTTTTGCGCGGGGTTAGGCGCGAGGAGAGAAGTTTGGTCATTCCAAACGAACGACGAGTAACGACGCTCCGCGCAAAAACGGGCCCGTCCCTGCGGGTTGCGCGGCAAATGGCGCCATGCGTCGTTGCGGGACTTGGCAAGGGAATGCCATTCCCTGCGTCCCGCGCCTCGCCTGGCGCCATTTGCCGCAGCAACGCGGCTCGCGGAGAGTAGTGTTAACAGGCCCTAGGTGGTCGCGCACCTCGCCACCGCCGGGGTTGACCACCTTCGCGCCCTTGGCCCGGGCGTCGGCCACCAGGGTGGCGAGGAAGTTGGTCTTGCCCGGCTCCGGCAGCGGGGTCAGCGCCACCCCCGGCTCCCAGGGCATGCCCGGCTTGAGCGCGGCGAGCTTCTGGTTGAATTTCTCGAGGAAGGCGTCGACTACCTGTTCGTGGACGAAGAGGATCTTCAGTGCCGTGCAGCGCTGGCCGTTGAACGACAGCGCGCCGGTGATCGCCTCGCCGACCGCGTTGTCCAGGTCCACCTCGGGCAGCACGATGCCGGGGTTCTTGGCGTCCAGGCCGAGCGCGGCGCGCAGGCGGTGCGGACGCGGGTGCAGCTTCTTCAGGTCGCTGGCGCCCTTGTTGGTGCCGATGAAGGCGAACACGTCCACCTTGCCGCTTTCCATCAGCGCGCTGACGGTCTCGCGGCCGCGCCCGTAGATGACGTTGATCACCCCGGCCGGGAAGCTGTCGCGGAAGGCTTCCAGCAGCGGGCGGATCAACAGCACGCCGAACTTGGCCGGCTTGAACACCACGGTGTTGCCCATGATCAGCGCCGGGATCAGGGTGGTGAAGGTCTCGTTCAGCGGGTAGTTGTAGGGGCCCATGCACAGCGCCACGCCCAGCGGCACGCGGCGGATCTGGCCGAGGGTGCCCTGCTCCAGCTCGAAGCGGCTGGAGCGGCGGTCGAGTTCCTTGAGTTCGTGGATGGTGTCGACGATGTAGTCGCAGGTGCGGTCGAATTCCTTCTCGGCGTCCTTGAGGTTCTTGCCGATCTCCCACATCAGCAGTTTGACCACCGCCTCGCGCTGCTCGCGCATACGCGCCAGGAAGGTCTCGACGTGCTGGATGCGCCCGGCCACCGGCAGGCTCGGCCACAGGCCCTGGCCGTTGTCGTAGGCCCTGACCGCGGCGTCCAGCGCGCTTAGCGCGGCGCCGGCGTCGAGCAGCGGGGTGCTGCCGAGGACGACCTGCTCGTCGCCCTTGGCGGTCTTCAGGTGGATGGGACTGCGCACGGCGGCCAGCGGGCCGTCCCAGCGGCGCAGTTCACCGTCGACCAGGTAGTCGCGCTGTTCGAGGGGCGCGCCCGGGCGGTATTGCTCGGGGATATCGGCGGCGGCGGGGAAAAGGGTGTGCAGACGGCTCTCGGTGCTCATGGTTCCTGTCTCTCTTGTTGGATGGCGGCTCGACGGCCCACGCGGATCGCTCCCCTCTCCCCCGCGGGGGAGAGGGAGGTGGCTAGCGTGCGGCGGCCTGGCAGATCGCGGCGAACGCGGCCGCCTCCAGCGAGGCGCCGCCGATCAGCCCGCCGTCGATGTCCGGCTGGGCGAACAGCGCGGCGGCGTTGTCGGCCTTGACGCTGCCGCCGTAGAGGATCGGCGTGGCCACGCCCCGCGCGGGGTCGTGCTGGGCCAGCAGGTCGCGGATATGCCGGTGCACCGCCTGGGCCTGCTCGGGGCTGGCGGTCTCGCCGTTGCCGATGGCCCACACCGGCTCGTAGGCGATCACCCCGGCGGCGAGGCCCTCGATGCCCGAGCGGCGCAGGACCGCCTGCAACTGCGCGGACACCAGCGCCTCGGTACGCCCCTGGCGGCGCTGCGCCAGGGTCTCGCCGACGCACAGCACCGGCACCAGGCCGGCCCTGAGCGCCACGGCGAACTTCTCCGCCACCGTCTCGTCGCACTCGCCGTACAGGCTGCGCCGCTCGGAATGGCCGACCAGCACGTAGCGGCAGCCCAGCTCCCCGAGCATGCCGGCGCTGACTTCGCCGGTGAAGGCGCCCTTCGCCGCCACGTTGAGGTTCTGCGCGCCCAGCGCCACGCCGGAGCCCTCCAGCAGGGCGGCGACCTGCGCCAGGTAGGGGAAGGGCGGACAGACCGCCAGTTCGACGCCGTCGAGCGCCGCCAGCGACGGCAGCAGTTCGTCCAGCAGGCGCCGGTTGGCGGCCAGGTCGCCGTTCATCTTCCAGTTGCCGATGACCTGTTTGCGCTTCATGTTCATGCCTTCCCTCCGCAGCAGCGCCGCTTCAGCAGCGCCGAGGCGTCATAGGGCGCCTTGCCCTTCAAGGCCTCCTCGATGCGCAGCAACTGGTTGTACTTGCCCACCCGGTCCGAGCGGCACAGCGAGCCGGTCTTGATCTGCCCGGCGCGGGTCGCCACCGCCAGGTCGGCGATGGTGGTGTCCTCGGTCTCCCCCGAACGGTGCGAGATCACCGCCGTGTAGCCGGCCTGCTGCGCCAGGCGGATCGCCTCCAGGGTCTCGCTCAGGCTGCCGATCTGGTTGAACTTGATCAGGATCGAGTTGCCGATGCCCTGCTCGATGCCTTCCCGGAGGATCTTCGGGTTGGTCACGAACAGGTCGTCGCCGACCAGTTGCACCTTCTGCCCGAGTTTTTCGGTCAGGTAGGCCCAGCCCGCCCAGTCGCTCTCGTCCAGGCCGTCCTCGATCGAGACGATCGGGTAGCGCTCGCACAGGCCCGCCAGGTAGTCGGCGAAGCCCCGGGAGTCGAAGGTCTTGCCCTCGCCCGCCAGCCGGTACTGCCCGTCGTGGTAGAACTCCGAGGCCGCGCAGTCCAGCGCCAGGGTGATGTCCTGGCCCAGCACGTAGCCGGCGCGCTCGACCGCCGCCTGGATCACCACCAGCGCTTCCTCGTTGGAGGACAGGGACGGCGCGAAGCCGCCCTCGTCGCCCACCGCGGTGCTCAGCCCACGCTCGGCAAGCACCTGCTTGAGGGTGTGGAACACCTCGGCGCCGATGCGCAGCGCTTCCTTGAAGCTGGCCGCGCCGACCGGCTGGATCATGAACTCCTGGAGGTCGACGTTGTTGTCGGCATGCTCGCCGCCGTTGAGGATGTTCATCATCGGCACCGGCAGGCTGTACTCGCCGGGGCTGCCGTACAGCTCGGCCAGGTGCGCGTAGAGCGGCAGGCCGCGGGCCGCGGCGGCGGCCCTGGCGGTAGCCAGGGACACGGCGAGGATGGCGTTGGCGCCGAGGATCGCCTTGTTGTCGGTGCCGTCCAGTTCGAGCATGGCCTGGTCGACCGCGCGCTGGTCGAGCGCGTCGAGGCCGACCACCCGCTCGCGGATCGCGCCGTTGACGTTGTCCACCGCCTTCATCACGCCCTTGCCTTTATAGCGCAGCGCGCCGTCGCGCAATTCGAGGGCCTCGCGGCTGCCGGTGGAGGCCCCGGAGGGCACGCTGGCCACCCCCGTGGCGCCGCCGGCCAGGGTGACCACCGCCTCGACGGTGGGGTTGCCGCGCGAATCGAGGATCTCGCGGGCGGCGACGTGCTGGATCGAAGTACTCGGCTTACTCATCGTGTGTCGGGTCCTGTGCAGGGGTCGGAACGGCCTCGCCCGCGGCGAGCAGCTCCTGTTGTTCGGCATGCGAGGCGCGGATGTCGAAGTCGCGCGGCCAGTCCTGAGGTTCGCTCGGTTGCATCGAAGCCCCCTCCGCTCAATGGATGACGTCGCCCACGCGCACGATGCGCAGGGTGTCGGTGCCGCCCTGGGCATGGCCGGCGCCCTTGGTGATCAGCACCCGGTCGCCCTCGGCCACCAGGCGGCGCTGCAGCAGCTCCTTGACCGCCCGGGCGTTCAGCTCGGCCTCGGCGATCCGATCGGCCTCGAAGGGGATCGGGTGCACCCCGCGGAACAGCGCCACCCGGCTCTGCGTGCGCGGATGCCGGGAGAAGGCGTAGATCGGCAGGTGCGAGCGGATCCGCGACATCAGCCGCGGGGTGTCGCCGCTCTCGGTCAGGCAGACGATCGCCTTGACCCCTTCCTTGGCGGCCATTTCGCGGACCAGGGTGGCGCGGGCCTGGTGTTCCTCGGCCTTGCCGTGGGAGAAGTTCAGGCGCACCACATCGACCCCGGCCTTGACCAGGCCTTCGATGGCTTCGGGGGTTTCGGTGGCCGAGCCGAGGGTGGCGACGATCTTGGTTCTGCGCTGCATTGGTCTGCATCCTCTTTGGGATTGTCGGTGTTCCCCGTAAAAGCCTCAGGAGGCCAGGACATGGGCTTCGAGATGTCGGGTTGTGGCATCCAAATAGGCGCGCAGCCGCTCCTGCTCTTCCAGGCTCAGGAACAGGCCGAGCTTGCTGCGCCGCCAGAGGATGTCCTCGGCTTCCCGCGCCCACTCCTGCGCGCACAGGTAGTCCACCTCGTGGGCATGCAGGGTGGCGCCGAAGTGTTCGCCGAGATCGGCGGGGCCGTTGACGTTTTCCAGCAGGCGCCAGGCTCGGCTGCCGTAGGTGGTGGCCCAGCGCCGGGCGAGTTCCGGAGCGAGCCAGGCATGACGTTGGCGCAACTGGTCGGCCAGGGTTCGGCTGTCGCTCATTTGCTCGCCGCCCGGCAGCGGCTTTTCGGCGGTCCAGCGCGCTTTCATCTGCGGGAAGAAAGGCGCCAGTTGCTCCAGGGCCGCCTCGGCCAGTTTGCGATAGGTGGTGAGCTTGCCGCCGAACACCGACAGTAGCGGCGGCTCGCCCGGGATGCCCGACAGCGCCAGGGTGTAATCGCGGGTCACCGCCGAAGGGTCGGCCGATTCGTCGTTGCACAGCGGACGCACCCCTGAATAGCTGTGCAGGATGCTGTCCCGGCTCAGTTGGTACTTGAAGTGTCGGTTGACCACCGCGAGCAGGTAGTCGGTTTCCTCCTCGCTGATCCGTACCTGCGCCGGGTCGTCCCGGTACTCGCGGTCGGTCGTGCCGATCAGGGTGAAGCGCTCCAGATAGGGGATGGCGAAGACGATGCGGCGGTCCTCGTTCTGCAGAATGTACGCATGCTCGCCCTCGTACAGCCGCGGCACGATCAGGTGGCTGCCCTGGATCAGGCGGATACCGTAGGGGGCCTTCTGCTGCAGGCCGGTTTCGATGAAGCGCGCCACCCAGGGGCCGGCCGCGTTCACCAGTGCTTTGGCGCGGATCGAGAAGGCGCTGCCGTCGGCGCGCTCCAGTTGCAGGTGCCAGTGATCCCGTTGGCGGCTGGCGGAGAGGCAGCGGGTACGGGTATGCACCTGGGCGCCATGCTCGCGGGCGGCCATGGCGTTGAGTACGACCAGGCGGGCGTCGTCGACCCAGCAGTCGGAGTATTCGAAGCCGCGGCGGATCTCCGCCTTGAGCGGGCTACGGGCGCCGAAGCGCAACCCACGCGAGCCCGGCAGCTTCTTGCGCTTGCCCAGGTGATCGTAGAGGAACAGGCCGGCACGGATCATCCAGGCCGGGCGCAGGTGTGGCCGGTGCGGCAGGACGAAGCGCAGCGGCTTGACGATGTGCGGGGCCTTGGCCAGCAGGACTTCGCGTTCGGCCAGTGCCTCGCGGACCAGGCGGAATTCGTAATGTTCGAGGTAGCGCAGGCCGCCATGGATCAGCTTGCTGCTGGCGGAGGAAGTGTGTCGGGCGAGATCGTCCTGCTCGCAGAGAAACACCGAAAGACCGCGACCGGCAGCATCGGCGGCGATGCCTGCGCCGTTGATACCACCGCCGATCACGGCGATATCGTAGAGTTCGGCATTGGAGGAATTGGAAGGGCTCATGCGAATTACCTTTGCTGAAGCGAAAAATGAATTTTCGTTTTCGAAAATACTATGGCAATAAATCGAACATTGCTACTCCTGTGTGTGAATGTTTTCGAACTTTATTGTGGCAGCCGAATGACGAGGCGACCGGGTAGGAAGGGGGAGCCTGGACGTGCTGAGACGAGAGAGGCAGCAGGCGGGGCCGGCAGGGCGACGGCCTACGGAAGGTAGTGCGTCAGGTGCGATGGTTCAGCGCCTGCGCGCCGGCGAGAAGAGAGGGGCGAAGGAGGTGCCCGTTGCCCGGGCGGAGGCTGGTGCGTTCAGACGACTTCCAGCCTGACCTTGTGCTCGGCCAGCAGTTGGACCAGCCGCGAAGCCGGCTGGGCGTCGGTGAAAACGCGGTCGACCTGGGTGATGGCGCCGAGGCGGACCATCGCGTTGCGCCCGAACTTGCTCGAGTCGGCGGCAAGGAACACCTGGCGCGCGTTGTCGAGGATGGCCCGGGAGACGCGCACTTCGCGGAAGTCGAAATCCAGCAGGCTGCCGTCCTCGTCGATGCCGCTGATGCCGACCAGGGCGTAGTCGACCTTGAATTGCTGGATGAAATCCACCGTGGCCTGGCCGACGATGCCGCCATCGTTGCGCACCTTGCCGCCGGCGACCAGGACCTCGAAGCTCTCCTTGGTGCTGAGAATGCCGGCCACGTGCAGGTCGTTGGTGATCACCTTCAGCGCCTGATGGCCGAGCAGGGCGCGGGCGATCGCCTGGGTGGTGGTGCCGATGTTGATGAACAGCGAGGCGTGATCCGGCACGACCGCGGCGATGGCTTCGGCGATGCGCCGTTTCTCGTCGTGCATCTGGCCGGCACGCATGGCGTAGGCGGTGTTCTCCACGCTGGAGTCGTAGGCGGCCCCGCCGTGATAGCGGCGCAGCAGCCCCTGTTCGGCGAGCTGGTTGATGTCTCGGCGGATGGTCTGCGGCGTGACAGTGAAGGAGTGGGCCAGTTCTTCGATGCTGACGTAGCCGCGTTCGCGGACTAGGTCGAGGATGTTCTGTTGGCGGGGCGCTAGGCTCATGCGGCATTCCTTGTTTGCGCCCGCAGTATACCCTAGCGGGTGCCCGGGCCAACCGCCGCAGCCCGGACGCCCCCCGTCCGCTACGGCGGTGAGCTAGTCGTCCTCGGCCCAGCGCTGGCTGCGCAGCACCGCCTTCTTCCAGCCGGCACTCAGCGAGCGGCGTTTCTCTTCGGAGCAGGCCGGCTCGAACACCCGCTCGATCCGCGCCTTGTCGCGCAGTTCGTCGAGGCCGCTCCAGAATCCGGTGGCCAGGCCTGCCAGGTAAGCGGCGCCGAGCGCGGTGACTTCCTTCACCGCCGGACGCTCGACTGGCGTGCCGAGCAGATCGGCCTGGAACTGCATGAGGAAGTTGTTGCTCACCGCGCCGCCATCCACGCGCAACGCCTTGAGGCGCTCGCCGGCGTCCCGCTGCATGGCGTCGAGCACGTCGCAGGTCTGGTAGGCGATGGATTCGAGCGCGGCGCGGATCAGGTGGTCGGCCTTCACGCCGCGGGTCAGGCCGAACACCGCGCCGCGCGCGTAGGGGTCCCAGTAGGGTGCGCCCAGGCCGGTGAAGGCCGGTACCAGGTAGACGCCGTTGCTGTCCTGGACCTTGGTGGCGAAATATTCGGAATCGAACGAATCGTCGATCAGCTTGAGCTCGTCGCGCAGCCACTGCACCGTGGAGCCGGCATTGAAGATCGCCCCTTCCAGCGCGTAGGCGACCTCCCCGCGCGGCCCGCAGGCGATGGTGGTGAGCAGCCCGTGGCCCGAGCGCACGGCCTTGGCGCCAGTGTTCATCAGCAGGAAGCAGCCGGTGCCGTAGGTGTTCTTGCCCTGGCCGGGCTCCACGCACATGTGGCCGAAGAGCGCGGCCTGCTGGTCCCCGGCGATGCCGGCGATCGGGATGCCGTCGTCCTCGTCGCCGCCGGCGATGCAGGCATGGCCGTAGACCTCGGAGGACGACCTCACCTGCGGCAGCATCTCGCGCGGGATGTCGAGGGCCTCGAGCAGGCGCGCATCCCAGTCCAGCGCGTGGATGTCGAAGAGCATGGTGCGCGCGGCGTTGGTGAAGTCGGTGACGTGCACCCGGCCCTGGGTCATCTTCCAGATCAGCCAGGAGTCGACGGTGCCGAACAGCAATTCGCCGCGCCGCGCACGCTCGCGGCTGCCCTCGACGTGGTCGAGGACCCATTTGATTTTGGTTGCGGAGAAATAGGGATCGATGACCAGGCCGGTACGTTCCCTGACATGTTCCTCCAGGCTGTCGCGTTTGAGTTCCTCGCAGATCGCGGCACTGCGTCGGCATTGCCAGACGATGGCGTTGTGGATCGGCCGGCCGCTCTGTTTGTCCCAGATCACCGTGGTTTCGCGCTGGTTGGTGATGCCGATGGCGGCCACCTGCCGGTGGTCGATGCCGGCCTGGGCCAGGGCCTCCACCAGGGTGGCGCTCTGCGTGGCCCAGATCTCCATGGGATCGTGCTCGACCCAGCCCGATTGCGGATAGATCTGGGTGAACTCGTGCTGAGCCACGCTGACGACGTTGGCGTCGCGGTCGAGCACGATGGCCCGGGAACTGGTGGTGCCTTGGTCCAGGGCGACGATGTAGTGCTTGTTGTTGGTCTGGGTCATGACGGTGGCCTTCTGGAGTGGAGGGATCAGACTCGGGCCTTGCAGGCCGGCGAGGCGGTGTCTTCCGGTCCGGCGCGGCCGGGCAGGTGGCGGGCGATCAGCCCGCGGTAACCCGCCGCGCCCAGGCAGGCGCCGAGCAGTGGCGCGCTCAGGGGGACGAGGAAATAGGGTACTTCGCGTCCGCCGGTCAGGGCGATATCGCCCCATCCGGCCAGGAAAGCCATCAACCTGGGGCCGAGATCGCGGGCCGGATTCATGGCGAAGCCGGTCAGGGGGCCCATCGAGCCGCCGATGACCGCCACCAGCAGGCCGATCAGCAGAGGGGCCAGGGGACCGCGCGGCAGGCCGTTGCCGTCGTCGGCCAGGGCCATGATCACGGCCATCAGGATGGCGGTGATGACCGTTTCCACGGCAAAGGCCTGGCCGACCGAAAGCAGGGGATTGGGGTAAGTGGAGAACACCGAGGCCAGCGCGAGACTGTCCGGGCTGCCGCGTACGATTTGATGGCTTTGTTCGTAATCGAAAAACAGGTTCGAATACAGCCCGTAGACCAGTGCCGCGGCACAGAAGGCGCCCGCGACCTGGGCCAGGATATAGGCGGGCAACTTGCGGCGATCGAAACCGGCGAACAGGCACAGGGCGATACTCACCGCCGGATTGAGATGGGCACCGGAAACGCCGGCGCTGACGTAGATCGCCAGGCTGACGGCCAGACCCCAGATCAGGCTGATCTCCCACAGCCCGAGGCTCGCGCCACCGACCACCAGGGCGGCGACGCAGCCGGTACCGAAGAAGATGAGCAGGGCGGTTCCGATGAATTCGGCCAGGCATTGGCCGAGGAGCGAGGGGGAGCGCATGTCGTGCATGGGGACTTCCTTCGTTTTTGTAGTTGTTATCAGATTTTGCGGTCTTTGTTTTCGATTTCGAAAATCTATATGCGCAAATGAACGGTGTCAACTTGGAAAGCACTTGGGATTAAGACTGGATAAAGGTGGGAGGAGTGACCGAAGGTCAGAGCCTGTGGAGCGAGGTTTCCGGAATAGGCGCAGGAGATCCGCGCTCATGCCTTCAGCCGTGGTAGCGGCATGATCCGCTGACCGCTATCCCACCGCCGCGGCGGCGCTCCGATGGGCATTCGAATCGAGAGCCAGGGGAAGCAGAGCGTGAACGTTTCCGGCAAAGGTCAAGACCCGCGATCGGATGTCTTTCGAGGCGCCTCACGGAATGGCGGATGCGGTCGCCCACCGATTGCGCGGTACTGCATCCGGATGTGGATGGCGTATTGCTGCTCGATACGGACGTTCCGCTGCATTGGCGCGAGCCTCGCCTTCTCCCCGAGGCGGCACCGCTGAGTCCGCGGCCGAGATCAGTGGTTCCCTCGTCCGTTGCGTAGGGGACGCGAATCGTTGCTGGGAAAGGGCGAGGTTCCCGTCACCGAAAATAGCGCTCGAAAAAGCGCGCGCTGCCGATCTTCAGCCTTGCCTGGTAGGCCTCGTCGATCAGATCGCTCGCGAGGTCGCAGTCCGTGATGCCGGAGGTGCGGATTCGCTCGATCTGCTCGGCCAGCCACGGCAGGAGTTCCTCCCGGGTCAGGAGTGTCGGACCGAAGGTTTCCTCCAGCCGATCGACCAGATTGGTGAGCCGGTAGAGTTGATAAACCTCCGCCGCCAGTTCCGCCGTCGCGCCTCGCCTGGTCCGGGGGGCTTGGTGGTCGGTCAGCAGGGCAGCCAGGTCGTTCTTGTCGTCCATTTTCTTGCTCCAGCCTCGCGCGAGGTCATGGCTCCCGGCAGGTCGGGCGGTTTTCGGGTGGGGACTCCACCGTCCCGGCTGCCGGAATAGCCGTATGGCAAGGCACTACCGTGCAGTATGGATGAAAAGGTCTTCATTTTTTCACGAAATTTTCACGAAATATTATGGCCTACTTTTAAGGCATCGCTACCGTTGTCGTCGAAGATTCACACGCGGTATGACGAGCGGAGGCTGTGGGAAGTTGGCCGGATGCGGCCCCCGGGGCGTCCTGGCCGCCGCCCGTCGCCTGTCATGCGCCGGCAACTTCCCCGCCCCATGCTGCGGCTTCCGTCCATACAGGGAGCAGTACATGAAGTCGAAAACGCTTGCCGCCGCGCTGCTGGCGGTCGGGCTGGTCGGACCGGCGCTCGCCGGGGGCCAGCCGCCGTTCAGCCTCAAGTTGTTGCCGCTGGGCAGTTTCCACAGCGGGCTGTTCGATCAGGCGGCGGCCGAGATCGTCGCTCACGATCCGTCCAGCCAGCGCCTGTTCGTGGTCAATGCCGCCAGCGGTCGGGTGGACGTGCTGGACATCCACGACCCGGCGACGCCGGCGCTGCTGTTCAGCATCGATTTGTCGGCCTACGGTTCGGCGGTGAACAGCGTGGCGGTGCATGGCGATCTGATCGCGGCGGCGGTGGAGGCGCGCACCAAGACCGACCCGGGCAAGGCGGTGTTCGTCGATCGCGACGGTCAGGTACTGGCCGCGGTCGAGGTGGGCGCGCTGCCGGACATGCTGACCTTCACCCCGGACGGCCGTCACGTGCTGGTGGCCAACGAGGGCGAGCCGAGCGACGACTACGGGATCGACCCCGAGGGTTCGGTGAGCATCATCGATCTGCCGCGCAAGATCGACCAACTGACCCAGGATCAGGTGCGTACCGCTGATTTCCGGCGTTTCAACGACGCCGAACTGGATTCCTCGATCCGCATCTTCGGGCCCCATGCCGACGTGGCCCAGGACCTGGAGCCGGAGTACATCGCCGTGTCGCAGGATTCGCGGACGGCCTGGGTGAGCCTGCAGGAAGGCAATGCCGTCGCCGTGCTGGATATCCGCCGCGGCACCTTCGGCGCGCTGCACGGCCTGGGCTTCAAGGATCACGGCAAGCCGGGCAACGAGCTGGACGCCAGCGACCGCGACGACAAGATCGACATCCGCAACTGGCCGGTGCTGGGCATGTACCAGCCGGACGCCATCGCCCGTTATGAACATCGCGGGCGCACCTACCTGGTGACCGCCAACGAGGGCGATTCCCGCGACTACGGCGGCTACAGCGAGGTGGTGCGGCTCGGCAGTTCTTCCTATCCGCTGGACCCGGAACGCTTTCCCGACGCCGAAAGCCTCAAGCAGAACGCCAACCTGGGCCGTCTGAACGTGTCCAAGGCCAGCGGCCTGAATCCGCAGACCGGGCGCTACGAGCGCATCCATGTCTTCGGCGGGCGCTCCTTCTCGATCTGGACGCAGGATCTGCAGCAGGTGTGGGACAGCGGCGCCGATTTCGAGCGGATCAGCGCCGAGGCCAATCCCGCGTTCTTCAACTCGAACCACAACGAGAACAGCTTCGACACCCGCAGCGACGACAAGGGACCCGAGCCAGAGGGGCTGACCCTGGCCCGCCTGTGGGGGCAGACCTATGCCTTCGTCGGCCTGGAGCGGGTCAGCGGGGTGATGGTCTACGACATCAGCGATCCGCACGCGCCGTCCTTCGTACAGTACCTCAACCACCGCGACTTCCAGGCCGCGCCGGGCACGCCCGCGGCCGGGGATCTGGGACCGGAGGGGCTGACGGTGATCGAGGCCGCCGACAGCCCGATTCCCGGCGTGCCGCTGCTGGCGGTGGGCAACGAGGTCAGCGGCACCACCACGCTGTTCCGCATCGACCGCGAGCCGCGCCGGGCCGTGGCCGGGCACTGAAGCGGGGCCCGGACGGCATCCGGCCGTCCGGGATACGCGATATCAGGATGGTTTCATTGGCAAAATGCCATTATTTGCGGTAAACGTCCGGTATCTTGTTGTCATTGTACGGTCATCTCGTCTGCGCATGCTGCCGTCCGAATTCATGCAGAGAGCCGTTCATGAAACCGTTCACGCTTGTCGTCGTGCTGGCGTCCGTCCTGGCCATTCGGGCCGTCGCCGGGGATCGGCTGTCTCCGGGCTGCGAAGCGCCGCCCGAGGGAGCGCCTGCGCAAGCTTCGTATGGGACAGGCGGCGAGCCGCGTTGGGCGGATAGCACGGCCGACGAGCCATCGGACCCGCTGTTCAAGGCCATCCACAGCGTCGGCGGGCGGGACTTTCCGGCCTGGAGCCAGGATCATCGGCTGCTCGACGGCAGCCATGCCGGTCCCGTGGAGGGCATCGTCGCGGGCAGGTCGGCCTTCTTCTTCTGAAATCAGCCCGGCTGCTTCGGCCGCCAGGCGCAATGGCCCGGCCTGGGGCCGATGGTCGGGTGGTTGCGGCAGGTGTCCGGCCGCTGCGCGTAGCAGGTGCACAGGCGGCTGCGCTGGTCCAGATAGAGGCAGTCGCCGTTGCTGCGGCGGGCGAGGGTGAAGACTTCCCGCTTATGGTTAAAGCGCTCGACGCTGCCGGCCTTCATCAGCCGGCGGGCGACCTGCTTGGCCGGTTCGTACTGCTCGAAGGCGTCGGCCAGGCCCAGGCGGATCAGGTCGGAGAGACGTACTTCCACCGGCAGGCTGCAGCAGGTGGCCCGACAATCCTGGCACAGGCTTTGGCGATACTTGACCCAGGTTTCCAGGCGCTCGGGGTCGGCGGCGGCGAGGATCGGCGGCTTCTTCATCGGTGGGCGGCAGTGGTGGAGGGCGCGCGATGATAGCGATAAATCCGCTCGTCGGCGCATCCGCCTGGCGGCTTCGCCCGCTTTGTGCATGCTTGATCGGGTGGGTGCATGTTGTTGCGCCGTCGAGGATCGAACCCTTGTCCTGTCATTGCTGCCCAGCGAGGTTGCCGTCATGCCCGAGGTATCGCCCGTTCCCGAGGAGGTCGCCGCATTCCGCGCGCGTATCGTCGACAAGCTGAGGTATGCGGTGGGCAAGGCTCCCGAACACGCCGTCGGCTTCGACTGGTTCGAGGCCGTCGCCCTGGCCACCCGCGACCATCTGGTGGAAACCTGGATGGATCACGCCAGCCGCGCCTACCGCCAGAGCAGCAAGCGTGTCTATTACCTGTCGCTGGAGTTTCTCGTCGGGCGCCTCCTGCAGGCCACCCTGAGCAACCTGGGCCTGCTCGAGGTCGCGCGCGCCGCGCTGGCCGAACTGGGCGTCGACCTGGAGCGCATCCGCGACCTCGAACCGGACGCGGCGCTGGGCAACGGCGGCCTCGGCCGGCTGGCGGCCTGTTTCATGGAAAGCATGGCGACCCTCGGCATTCCCGCCTACGGCTATGGCATCCGCTACGACTACGGGCTGTTCCGCCAGGTCATCGTCGACGGCTGGCAGCAGGAGCAGACCGAGACCTGGCTGGAGTTCGGCAATCCCTGGGAGTTCGAGCGGCCCGAAGTCAGCTACCGGATCAGCTTCGGCGGCAGCGTGGTCTGCACGGAGGGCGAAGGCGGGCGGCAGTGCCATGTCTGGCAGCCGGCCGAGGACATGCGCGCCATCGCCTACGACACGCCGATCGTCGGCTGGCGCCGGCACAGCGTGAACACTCTGCGCCTGTGGCGCGGCCGGCCGGAAACCGACCTGCACCTGGAGCGCTTCAACGCCGGCGACCACCTCGGCGCGGTGGCCGAGTCGGTGCGCGCCGAGAGCATCTCGCGGGTGCTCTATCCGGCCGACGACACCGCCGCCGGCCAGGAGTTGCGCCTGCGCCAGGAATACTTCTTCGTCTCGGCCTCGCTGCAGGATCTGCTGCGCCGCCATCTCAAGCAGCGCGGCAACCTGCTCGACCTGCCCGAGTACGCCGCGATCCAGCTCAACGACACCCATCCGTCGATCGCCGTGGCCGAGCTGATGCGCCTGTTGCTCGACGTCCACGGTCTGGACTGGGACAAGGCTTGGGAGCTGACCGTGGCGACCCTTTCCTACACCAACCACACGCTGCTGCCCGAGGCCCTGGAGAGCTGGCCGGTGGCGCTGATGGAGCGCCTGCTGCCGCGCCACATGCAGATCATCTACCTGATCAACGCCCAGCACATCGACCACCTGCGCGCCCAGGGCATGCACGACTTCGACCTGCTGCGGGCGGTCTCGCTGATCGAGGAGGAGCATGGCCGGCGGGTGCGCATGGGCAACCTGGCGTTTCTCGGTTCGCACTGCGTCAACGGCGTCTCGACGCTGCACACCGAACTGATGCGCAAGACCGTGTTCGCCCAGTTGCATGGCCTCTATCCCGAGCGGATCAGCAACAAGACCAACGGCATCACCTTCCGCCGCTGGCTCTACCAGAGCAACCCGCGGCTCACCGCGCTGTTGGTCGACACCCTCGGCGAATCGCTGCTCGACGATCCCGAGCACCTGCTCGGCGGGCTCGAGGCGCAGGCCGGGCAGACCTCCTTCCACCAGCACTTCCGCACCCTGCGCCGGCAGAACAAGGAGGCGCTGGCCCGGCTGGTGCAGGATCGGCTGGGCGTCGTCCTCGATCCCGAGGCGCTGTTCGACGTGCAGGTCAAGCGCATCCACGAGTACAAGCGCCAGTTGCTCAACCTGCTGCACTGCGTGGCGCTGTACCAGGCGATCCGCGACGAGCCGGGCGTGGACTGGGGGCCGCGGGTGAAGATCCTCGCCGGCAAGGCAGCGGCCAGCTACCACCAGGCCAAGTTGATCATCAAGCTGGCCAACGACATCGCCCGCACGGTGAACGGCGACCCCACGCTGCGCGGCCGGCTCAAGGTGGTGTTCCTGCCCAACTACAATGTCAGTCTGGCGGAGGTCATCATCCCCGCGGCGGATCTTTCCGAACAGATCTCCACCGCCGGCATGGAGGCGTCCGGGACCAGCAACATGAAGTTCGCCCTCAACGGCGCCCTGACCATCGGCACCCTGGACGGCGCCAACGTGGAGATGAGCGAGCGGATCGGCAGCGAGAACCTGTTCATCTTCGGCCTCGGCGCGCAGCAAGTGGAGGCGCGCCGGCGTTCCGGCGAGGTCGGCGGCGCGGCCGCCGTGGCCGCCTCGCCGCGGCTGTCCGAAGTGCTCACGGCGATCCGCAGCGGAGTCTTCTCGCCGGACGATCCGGGGCGCTACGCGGGGCTGGTCGACGGGCTGCTGCAGCATGACAACTTCATGGTCTGCGCCGATTTCGACGCCTACTGGCAGGCCCAGCGCGAAGTCGATGCGCGCTGGCGCGTGCCCAGCCAGTGGTGGCGTTCGGCGGTGCTGAACACCGCGCGGATGGGGTGGTTCTCCTCCGACCGCACCATTCGCGAGTACGCCCGCGAGATCTGGCGGCTGCCGGAGTGAGCCGGCCCCACACCGTATCGATTGTCGCGGTGCTGAACCTGCGCCGGCCGTTCCGGTCTGAGTGAGGCATCGCACACCCTGTCGCGTTAAAATGCGCGAATTTTCCAGCCCCCGGAGTCATTTACATGTCCCGCGTAACCCTGAGCCGCTACCTGATCGAGCAGACTCGCAGTCACAACACCCCGGCCGACCTGCGCTTCCTCATCGAGGTGGTGGCGCGTGCCTGCAAGGAAATCAGCCATGCAGTGTCCAAAGGCGCGCTGGGCGGGGTGCTCGGCAGCATGGGCACCGAGAACGTGCAGGGCGAGGTGCAGAAGAAGCTCGACGTGATGTCCAACGAGATCCTCCTGGAGGCCAACGAGTGGGGCGGCCACCTGGCCGGCATGGCTTCCGAGGAGATGGACTCCGCCTATCAGATCCCCGGCAAGTATCCGAAGGGCGCCTACCTGCTGGTGTTCGATCCGCTGGACGGCTCCAGCAACATCGACGTCAACGTCTCGGTCGGCACCATCTTCTCGGTGCTGCGCTGCCCGGACCAGTACCTGACCCAGAACGACAGCCTCAACGAGCAGGCCTTCCTCCAGCCGGGCACCCAGCAGGTGGCCGCCGGTTACGCCATCTACGGCCCGCAGACCATGCTCATGCTGACCCTCGGCAATGGCGTCAAGGGCTTCACCCTCGACCGCGAGCTGGGCAGCTTCGTGCTCACCCATGACAACCTGTGCGTGCCGGAAACCACCGCCGAGTTCGCTATCAACATGTCCAACCAGCGCCACTGGGAGCCGCCGGTCAAGCGCTACGTGGACGAGTTGCTGGCCGGCAAGACCGGCCCGCTGGACAAGGACTACAACATGCGCTGGATCGCCTCCATGGTGGCCGACGTGCACCGCATCCTCACCCGCGGCGGTATCTTCATGTACCCGCGCGACGCCCGCGAACCGAGCAAGCCCGGCAAGCTGCGGCTGATGTACGAGGCCAACCCGATGTCCTTCATCATCGAGCAGGCCGGCGGCGCCGCCACCAACGGCACCCAGCGCATCCTCGACATCCAGCCCGAGTCCCTGCACCAGCGGGTCGCGGTGTTCCTCGGCTCGAAGGCGGAGGTCGAGCGCATCACCGACTATCATCTGGAAGGGTGACCCCTGGCGCCGCGGCGCGCCGGCCGCGGCTTCCACGAAACGCCGATGTCATCCGGGACGCTATCGTGTCAGGCTTGTCGCTTCACCCTTGCCAGGATGTCCGTCGATGTCGCTTCGTTTCGCCCTGCTGTCCTTCTGTCTCCTGCTGGCCGCCTGCGACGGCGGGCTCAACCAGGAGAACTATTCCCGGCTCAAGCCCGGCATGCTCCGCAGCGAGGTCGAGCAGATGCTCGGCAAGCCCGCCGAGTGCTCCGGGGCCCTCGGTTTCTCCAGTTGCACCTGGGGCGACCAGCGGACCTTCATCAGCATCCAGTTCGGCGGCGACAAGGTGTTGATGTTCTCCGGGCAGGGCCTGCGGTGAATCGCACGGGGCCGTGGCGTGCGCTCGGCCTGGCCGTTCTCGGCCTGCTGCTCGGCGGCTGCGCCTACTGGGGACGGCAGCCGCCGGCCACGGCCGGCGCGGTGGATCTCGAACGCTACCAGGGCACCTGGTACGAACTGGCGCGCCTGCCGGTGTCGTTCCAGAGCCGCTGCCGCCAGGCCGAGGCGCATTACCACTTGCTGTCCCCCGGTGTTCTGGCCGTGCACAACCGCTGCCGCACGGCCGCCGGCGAATGGCTGGAGGCCAGTGGCACGGCCCGCCCGCTCGAGCGGGGGCGCACCGACCGGCTCTGGGTGCGCTTTTACAATGTCTTCGGCTACGGCTTCCCGGTGTTGGCCAAGGGCGACTACTGGGTGCTGCATGTCGACCCGGACTATCGCCTGGCCCTGGTCGGCAGTCCCGATCGCGAATTCCTCTGGATACTTTCCCGCGACACCAGCATCACTCCGCAGGACCGCGAGCGCCTGCTCGGCCTGGCCCGCGAGCGGGGCTACGAAACCGAATTGCTGATCTGGCGCCCCGGGGATTGAACGCTCGCCATTTCCCCTCGGCGCAAGGAGTCTCGATGCCGTTTCCGCGCAACCTCTTCCGGCCGCTGCCCGATGCTTCGGCGGGCGAGCGCTTCGACGATCTGCTCAGCCTGCCCGGCTGCCGGGTCGAACGCATCGTCTCCCAAGGGCAGGCCAGCCCGTCGGGCTTCTGGTACGACCAGGACTGGGACGAGTGGGTATTGTTGCTGGCCGGCAGCGCGGTGCTGCGCCTGGAAAGCCAATCGCAGCCGATCGCCCTGGCGGTCGGCGATCACCTGCTGATCCCGGCGGGCGAACGCCATCGCGTCGAGGCCACCGCCCCGCACGGCCCGACGGTCTGGCTGGCGGTGCACGTGCCGTTGGTCAAGGCAACCGGTTGACCTCCGGAAAGCGCGCGGCGAAGGCTTCGGGAATCGGCACCACCTTGCCGGCCCGATAGTCGAAGAATACGAAGCCGTACTTGGCCAGGGCGATCAGGGCGCCGTCGGCCGGGCGGCTGACGCGGAACAGGATGTCGCCGCCGTAGCGGTTGAAGTCCGCCAGGCCCACCTCGAACAGCAGCCGGTCGCGGGCGTGAGCCTCGGCCTTGTAGAGGGTGGCGAGGTCGGTGACGATGATGCCGGGACCTTCGCTCTCGGCGCCGCTGTCGTCGATGCCCTGGGCGTACAGGAAACGCGAGCGCGCCTCGGACAGCATCGAGACCAGGGCGTCGTTGCCCAGGTGACGGGCGCCATTGATGTCGCTGCCGCGTACGCTCATCTCGGTGCGGTAGAGGAAGGCGTGCGCGGGGAATTCCAGGTGCAGTCGGGCCATGGAGTGCTCTCGGGTGTGGATGAAGGTTCGAATCCGATGGGGCGTTGCCGGCGGCCGCAGAAGCGCGCCAGGGCGATGATCTCGCGACTGCGCGGCAGTGCGATGTCCAGCCCGGCGGCCAGTTCGAGCACGGCCTCGCCGATCGCCGCCAGTTCCAGCGGGCGCCCCCGTGCATGGTCCTGCAGCATCGAGGTGCGTACCGCGCCCATGGCCGCGCCGTGGGCGAGAAAGCCCGGCAGGTCGAGTTCGACCCGCGCGCCGTAGGCGGCGGCGACCCGCAGGCCCTCGTGCAGCAGGTCGCAGACCAGTTCGTGCAGATCGGGGCTGGTGTAGATCTCTTCCAGGGTGGCGCCGCTGATCACCGACAGCGGGTTGGAGCTGAGGTTGGCGATGATCTTGGTCCACAGCGGGTCGCGGATGCGTTCGCTGGCACGGGCCTCGATGCCGGCCGATGCGAGCAGCGCGCACAGGCGTTCCAGGCGCCGGCTCGGGCGGTCGTCCGGTTCGCCGAAGACCATCCGCAGCGGGTTGGTGGTCAGAGCCATGCCCGGGGCCGGCGACTCGGCGGTGACGAAGGCCACGCAGCCGATCAGGCGCGGCGGGGCCAGGCGCGCGGCGAGCCGTCCGCCGGGATCGACAGCCTCGACGTGCCGTCCGGCGAAACGTCCGCCCTCGCCCAGGAAGTACCACCAGGGCACGCCGTTGACCACCGGCACCACCACTGTGCCGGCGCCGAGCATGGGTTCGATGGTCGGCAGCAGGGCCGGCAGGTCGTGGGCCTTGGCGCAGAGGAACAGGAGATCCTGTTCGCCGAGTTCCGTGCCGCTGTCGCTGGCCGCCACCGCCGCACGGTGATGGCCCTGGCGATCGGTCAGACGCACGCCGTCGCGGCGCAGCGCCTGCAGGGCCGCACCGCGGGCCAGCAGGCTGATGGAGTGGCCGCTGCACGCCAGGCGAGTGGCCAGGGTGCAGCCGATGGCGCCGGCACCGACGATACCGATGCGCGGGAAAGATGCCTTCATGTTCCCCTCCTGTGGCGATGGCGCCGCCCGGAGCGGTCGCCTTGCCTCAAGCGTAGCCGTCGGCGCCGTCGCGGGAAAAAGCACTGCTTCAGGTCGGTCCGCGCCGGCTGGACAGCCGGCGCAGCCCCAAGGCGGCGAGCGCACCCAGGGTGGCCAGTCCCGAGTCCTTCTGGGCATCCCACTCGTCGCCCTGGGTGCCGAGGAAGGCCGTACCCAGTTCCGGGCTGACGATCAAGGTCGCGAGCATTTCCAGTTGCTCGTAAAGACCGCTCATGGCCATCACCAGGCACAGGGCGAGGCCGTCCAACCAGAGGCCGTGCAGACCGGCGCGGCGTTCCAGCAGTTCGCGCAACGGGCAGGTCAGCAGCAGACCGAAGGCGCAATGCACCAGTCGGTCATAAGAGTTGCGGCGCAGCCCGAAGGTGTCGCGCAACCAGTCGCCCAGCGGCGTTTCGGCGTAGGTGTAGTGGGAGCCGTAGAGGTGCAGGGCGAGGAACAGGGCGAACAGCCAGTAGGCGCCCAGGGAAAAGGCGAAGCGCCGGCGGGTCGCCAGCAGCAGGCCGCCGAAGAAGAACACCAGCAGATTCTCCAGCAGCCAGTCCGAGCGGCTCAGTGGCTCGATGGCCGCCCACAGCCAGACCAGGGCGAGCAGACCGAACGGCAGGGACAACTGACGCGATGCCGGGATCATGGGAGCGCTCCTGCGGGTGAAGGGGCCGGCGCCGCAGCGGCCGTTCGCGCGGCTCTTCCGGTGCCGGCGGGCCGCTTCCCGGTATGCCGGCACCGGAAGAGGCGCTACGTCCGGAGTCAACATTAGGCAAGGGCGCGGCGTTCCGCAAAGAGCGCAGCGGCAGGTGGGGCGTTCGCCCGATTCGGCGCATGCTCCCGGCTCTTTTCGAGGCTATGATGCCGGCTACCCCAGGACGGATGGTCCTGTTCAGCCTTGGAGCAGAGCATGCAAACCTTGTATCCGGAGATCAAACCCTACGCCCGCCACCAATTGGCGGTGGACCATCCCCATGAACTGTACGTCGACGAGAGCGGTTCGCCGGACGGCCTGCCGGTGGTGTTCATCCACGGCGGGCCGGGGGCGGGCTGCGACAGCATGAGCCGGCGTTTCTTCGACCCCAGCCTGTACCGCATCGTGACCTTCGACCAGCGCGGCTGCGGCCGCTCGACGCCCCACGCGAGCCTGGAGAACAACACCACCTGGGACCTGGTGGCGGACATGGAGCGCATCCGCGAGCATCTGGGCATCGAGCAGTGGGTACTGTTCGGCGGCTCCTGGGGATCGACCCTGGCGCTGGCCTATGCCCAGACCCATCCGGAGCGGGTGAGGGCGCTGATCCTGCGTGGCATCTTCCTGTGCCGGCCGCAGGACTTCCACTGGTTCTACCAGGAAGGCGCCAGCCAACTGTTCCCGGACTTCTGGCAGGATTACCTGGCGCCGATCCCGCCGGAGGAGCGTGGCGACCTGATGCAGGCCTACCACAGGCGCCTCACCGGTACCGACGAGATCGCCAAGATGCACGCGGCCAAGGCCTGGTCCGCCTGGGAAGGGCGCACCGCCACCCTGCGGCCGAACCCCGATGTGGTCGAGCGTTTCCATGAGCACGCCCTGTCCATCGCGCGCATCGAGTGCCACTACTTCGTCAACGATGCCTTCCTGGAGTCCGGCCAGTTGCTGCGCGACATGCCGAGGATCGCCCATCTGCCCGGGGTGATCGTGCATGGCCGCTACGATGTGGTCTGCCCGCTGGACAATGCCTGGGAACTGCACCGCGCCTGGTCGAACAGCGAGCTGCTGATCATCCGCGATGCCGGGCATTCGGCCGGCGAGCCGGGGATCGTCGATGCCTTGGTGCGCGCCACCGATACACTCGCCAAGCGCCTGCTCGGCGTGCCGCCCGAGGAGGCCTGATGAAAGCGCTGATCCAGCGGGTCGCCAAGGCCCAGGTGACGGTCGCGGGCGAGGAGGTCGGCGCCATCGGTCCGGGCCTGCTGGCGCTGGTCGGCATCGAGCCGCAGGACGACCGGGAAAGCATCGGGCGGATGCTGCACCGGCTGCTCAACTACCGGGTGTTCGCCGATGCCGAGGGGCGCATGAACCTGTCCCTGGCCCAGCTCGGCGGCGGCCTGCTGCTGGTCTCGCAATTCACCCTCGCCGCCGACACCCGGAGCGGCCTGCGTCCGAGCTTCTCCAGCGCCGCGCCGCCGGCCCAGGGCCAGGCGCTGTTCGAGGCGCTGCTGGCGCTGGCCCGCGAGCGTCACCCGCAGGTCGCCGGCGGGCGCTTCGGCGCCCACATGCGGGTCGAGCTGGTCAACGACGGTCCGGTGACCTTCCTGCTCGAGGCTTGAGCCGGCCCGCCGGCTCCAGACCGTTGTCCTCCAGCCATTCCAGGGCGTATTCGCGCAGCCGCCGGCGCCGATAGAGGTGCCAGGCCTCGCGCATCCGGGGAAACTGCTCCAGTCCGTAGTCGAAGGTGCGCAGCGGCCGGCGCCCGCTCAGGGCGCGGCTGAGCAGGGGGTGCGCATGCGGATCGGGCTGGGTGTAGAGGAACTCCTCGCGCATCGCCAGGCTCTTGACACCGGGCAGCGGTTCGATGGGCAGGTAGCGTTCGGGTTGCACGTCGTACTTCTCGGCGCTGCCCGGAATCGGTGCCTCGGGGCCGACCACGAGGATCTCGCCGGTATCCAGGTCCAGGTAGTGATCGACGGCTTCGTCGCCTTCCAGGGCGTTTTCCAGTCGTTGCAGGTCGATGGTCAGAAGCATGGCGATCTCCAGCCGAGGGAACGATGCGCCCAGCTTAACGGCTGCCGGGCCGGGTGCGCCAAGGCCCGACGGGCGGCCGTTTCCGTGCGGGGCCAGGGCTGCCAACATGGCCCTGCCCTGTGGCGGGCATTTCCCGAGGTTGTATGGCCGTCCCGTCCCGAAGCGTCGGACCGCTGCCGGCTTTGCCGATGAGGTTCGACAATCCGCCTTCGCCGTGAATGGGCCCGGCCTGTGGAGCCTGTACTGCGTGCCCTCCGTGATGAGCCCCCGCATCCGCGCTGGTGCCGTTGCCGCCTTTACCGACGAGGACGGCCGGTCGATACCGTATCGACGCAGTGCTCTTTCGAGGCGCCAGGGAAGCATGCGTTCGCTTGCCTGACAGACAAACGGGCACATGGAGATGGAACTCCGTTATTAGCACTTTGGTCCCACCCCCTAGTGTCCTGGTGCCGTGCTTTGCAAGCCCGCCTTCGTTCTTGTGTCGGACAACAGGAGGATTCATGTCTTCTCGTTCAGTTCTCTCCGTATCACGCAACCACCCTCTGTATGGATTGTTATTGGCCGGGCTGCTCGTCCTGGCGCTGGAGCCCGCCCCGGCCCAGGCCTTCGATCTGGACGATGTGGCCGAAAAGGCGAAAAGCCTGGCCGCCGAGAAATTCGCCGCTCCAGCCAGTAACCTGCCTGCCGAGTTCAGCGAAATGAAGTTCGCCGACTACCAACAGATCCGCTTCCGTCCGGACAAGGCCTACTGGTCGGACAGGAAGACGCCCTTCAAGCTGAGCTTCTATCACCAGGGCATGCACTTCAACACGCCCGTGAGAATCAACGAGATCGCCGGCGGCAGGGTCGCGGAAATCCCCTATGACCCTGCACGCTTCGATTTCGGCACCCTGAACTTCGACCGCAACGCCACCAGGAATCTGGGCTACGCCGGCTTCCGCGTGCTCTATCCGATCAACGGCGCGAACAAGCGCGACGAGATCACCACCTTCCTCGGCGCCAGCTATTTTCGCGTGGTCGGCAAGGGCCAGGCCTACGGCCTGTCCGCCCGCGGCCTGGCGATCGACACGGCGCAGCCTTCGGGCGAGGAGTTCCCGCGCTTTCGCGAGTTCTGGATCGAACAGCCGAAGCCGCAGGACAAGCATCTGACGATCTTCGCCCTGCTCGACTCGCCACGTGCCACCGGCGCCTATCGCTTCGTGCTGCATCCGGGTCGCGACGCGGTGGTCGATGTCCAGTCCCGGCTGTTCCTGCGCGAAAAGGTCGGCAAGCTGGGCCTGGCGCCGTTGACCAGCATGTTCCTGTTCGGTGGCAACCAGCCTCCGGCGCAGCCCAACTACCGTCCGGAGCTGCACGATTCCAGCGGTCTGCAGATCCATGCCGGCAACGACGAATGGATCTGGCGCCCGCTGAACAACCCGAAGCACCTGTCGGTGAGCAGCTACAGCGTGGAGAATCCGAAAGGCTTCGGCCTGCTCCAGCGCGGCCGCGAATTCTCGCGCTACGAGGACCTGGACGACCGCTACGACCTGCGTCCGAGCGCCTGGATCGAGCCGCAGGGCGACTGGGGCAAGGGCAGCGTGGAGCTGGTCGAGATCCCCACCCCGGACGAAACCAACGACAACATCGTCGCTTTCTGGAGTCCGGCCGGCCAGCCGGAGCCGGGCCAGCCGCTGGACCTGAACTACCGCCTGCACTGGACCCGTGACGAGCCGGGGCTGCACGACCGGGATTCCGCCTGGGTCGAGCAGACCCTGCGTGCGGCGGGCGACGTGAAACAGAAGAACCTGGTCCGCCAGCCGGACGGCAGCACGGCGTTGGTGGTCGACTTCGAAGGCCCCGCGCTGAAAGGGCTGCCGCCGGATGCGCCGCTTCGCCCCCAGCTCGGCGTCGACGGCAATGTCGAGGTGAAGGAGAACAGCCTGCGTTACAACCCGGCTACCAAGGGTTGGCGCCTGATGCTGCGGGTCAGCGTCAAGGATCCGAAGAAGCCGACGGAGATGCGTGTCGCGCTGGTCAACGGCGAGAAGACCCTGACCGAAACCTGGAGCTACCAGTTGCCCGCCAATGAATAATCCGACGCCTCCCGAGACTCCGCTGGCCGAATACCTCGAACATCTGCCGCTGGATGCGCTGGAGCGCGAACGTCTGGCCGATGCCGATTCGCTGGCCGAACTGCATCGCCGGCTGGCCGGAGCGTCTCCGGCGCCGGCCGGCGATCCCGCTTTGGCCTCGGCCGCCAGGCGCCTGGGACTGGGTGACCGCGAGCGGGACGGGATCGACATGGATGACGCCGGCCGTCCCTGCCTCAAGGCCGCACCGCCGATCCGGCGCACCAAGGTCGTTCCCGAGCCCTGGCGAACCAATGTGCTGGTACGTCTCTGGTACCGGCTCACCGGCCGACGGAGTCCGCCCAGGCCGACCCGCGATCTGCCGAAGGCTCGTTGGCGGCGGGTCGGCTCGCTGCGCCGGCTCATCCTGCTGGTGCTGATGCTGGGCCAGACCGCCCTGGCCACTTGGTACATGAAGGGCATCCTGCCCTATCAGGGCTGGGCCTTCGTCGATCTCGCCGAGATCAGCCGGCAGAGCTGGCAACAGAGCCTGCAACAGGTCTTGCCGTATATCCTCCAGTTCGGCGTGCTGTTTCTCTTCACCATCCTGTTCTGCTGGGTTTCGGCCGGCTTCTGGACGGCCTTGATGGGCTTCTGGGAACTGCTCAGCGGGCGTGACCGTTACCGCATTTCCGGCAGCAGCGCGGGCGACGAGCCAATCGCCGCCGAGGCACGCACGGCCATCGTCATGCCGATCTGCAACGAAGACGTGGCGCGCGTGTTCGCCGGCCTGCGGGCGACTTACGAGTCGCTGGCCGCCACTGGCGAGCTGGCGCGCTTCGACTTTTTCGTGCTCAGCGACAGCAGTTCGGCCGACATCGCCGTCGCCGAGCAGCAGGCCTGGCTCGAAGTGTGCCGCGAGACCGGCGGCTCCGGGCGCATCTTCTATCGCCGGCGCCGGCGCCGGGTGAAGCGCAAGAGCGGCAACATCGACGACTTCTGCCGGCGCTGGGGCAGTCAGTACCGCTACATGGTGGTGATGGATGCCGACAGCGTGATGAGCGGAGACTGCCTGGCCAAGCTGGTCCGACTGATGGAGGCCAATCCCGAGGCCGGGATCATCCAGACCGCGCCGAAGGCCTCGGGCATGGACACGCTCTACGCGCGCTTGCAGCAGTTCGCCACCAGTGTCTACGGCCCGCTGTTCACCGCCGGCCTGCATTTCTGGCAGCTCGGCGAGTCGCACTACTGGGGACACAACGCGATCATCCGCGTCAAGCCGTTCATCGAGCACTGCGCGTTGGCTCCGCTGTCGGGCAGGGGGGCGTTCGCCGGGGCGATCCTCTCCCACGACTTCGTCGAGGCCGCCCTGATGCGGCGCGCCGGCTGGGGGGTGTGGATCGCCTACGACCTGCCGGGCAGCTACGAGGAACTGCCGCCGAACCTGCTCGACGAGCTCAAGCGCGACCGCCGCTGGTGCCACGGCAACCTGATGAATTTCCGCCTGTTCCTGGTCAAGGGCATGCACCCGGTGCACCGCGCGGTGTTCCTCACCGGGGTGATGTCCTATCTGTCGGCGCCGCTGTGGTTCGCTTTCCTGGTGCTCTCCACCGCGCTACTGGCGGTACATCAATTGATGGAGCCGCAGTACTTCCTGGCGCCCAGGCAACTCTTCCCGATCTGGCCGCAATGGCACCCGGAGCGTGCCATCGCGCTGTTCTCCACCACCCTGACGCTGCTGTTCCTGCCCAAGCTGCTCAGCGTGATTCTGGTCTGGGCGAAAGGGGCCAAGGCCTACGGCGGAGCGTTCAAGGTGGCCTTGAGCATGTTGCTGGAGATGCTCTTCTCGATGCTGGTGGCACCGGTACGCATGCTTTTCCACACCCGCTTCGTGATCGCTGCGTTTCTCGGCTGGTCGGTGCAGTGGAAGTCCCCGCAGCGCGACGACGACGCCACCACCTGGGGCGAGGCCGTGCGCCGGCATGGTGGGCAGACCCTGCTCGGCATCGCCTGGGCGCTGCTGGTGGCCTGGCTGAACCCGCGCTTCCTCTGGTGGCTGTCGCCCATTCTGGGGTCGCTGATACTCTCCATTCCGGTTTCGGTGGTCACGAGCTGGGTCGGATGGGGCCTGCGCGCGCGTCGCGGCAGGTTATTCCTCATTCCCGAGGAGTACGATACGCCGCCCGAGTTGCGCGCCACCGAGCGCTACACCGGGGAGAACCGGCAGCGGGCGTTCGGGGACGGGTTCATCCGGGCGGCCGTCGACCCGTGGCTCAATGCCCTGGCCTGCGCCATGGGCACGGCGCGGCACGGCACGGCCGAGGCCATCGAGAGGCGGCGTCGCGAGCGCGTGGAACAGGCGCTGGCCGCCGGACCGGAAGGACTGGACGGCGAGAGCCGCCTGGCCCTGCTGAGTGACCCGGTGGCCCTGGCGCGCCTGCATCTGCGCTTGTGGGAGGAGGGCCGAGAGAATTGGCTGGCGCCCTGGCGCCAGCCGTTGGCCGGTGCCTGCCGAAGCGGCGTGGCGGCCGGGAGCACGCCGGAGGCGGCGGGATTGCTGCTGGCGAGATAGGGGCGGATGGCTGCCGCGCGCGCCCGAGGTCGCTGGGCCTGGCGCCGGCCCCGAGCCGCCGCTCCACGGCTTCTGCGGTACGGGTGAGTCCGGACCGCTGCCTGGCGGCGGCTGATTTCCCGGGCCATGGAGGCGGTGGGAGTCCGGCCGGGGGCGCCGGCTTTCCCTCATCCCTTTGCGCCAGGTCGGTCCTGCGAAAGGCCGGCGGCTGCTATCCTGCCCGACCGGAAACCGCTCGTCGTCTTTCCCGTCGTTTTTCGAAGGATTTGGTTAAGAATATTTAAGCATATGAATTTAAAAGAAAAATCAATCACTTGCGGCTTTCCGCACATCTCTGGTTTTCTCTATTTTTTTCAATAGGTTAGAGTGGCTGGCCGACAGTCCCGTCCATCCCTTCCTTCAGCTATGCCCGAGCCTTGCGCAATGACGTCGATGATCGCTTCATGCCGCGGCCTGCTGCTGGCCGGTTTCGCCTTTCTGGCGCAAGGCGTCGCTCCGGCCTGGGGCTTCGACTTCGGCGAAGTGGCCGAACGGGCCAGGCGCCTGGCCGGCGAGCCCTACGTCGTTCCGGCCAGCAACCTGCCGGCCGAATTCGCCAGAATGGCCTTCGCCGATTACCAGCAGATCCGCTTCCGGGCCGAAAAGGCCTACTGGACCAACGAGAAGACCCGTTTCAAGCTGGGCTTCCACCATCAGGGCATGCACTTCGCCACTCCGGTGCGCATCAACGAAGTGGTGGCCGGCCATGCCAGGGAGATCGAATACGACCCCTCGCGTTTCGATTTCGGCTCGCTGCGTGTCGATCCCGGGGTGGTCGGGAAGCTCGGCTATGCCGGCTTTCGCGTGCTCTATCCGATCAACCGCGCGGACAAGCAGGACGAGGTCGCCACCTTCCTCGGCGCCAGCTATTTCCGCGTGGTCGGCCAGGGGCAGGTGTTCGGCCTCTCCGCCCGCGGCCTGGCGCTCGACACCGCGCTGCCCTCCGGCGAGGAGTTTCCACGTTTTCGCGAATTCTGGATCGAGCGTCCGAAGCCCCAGGATCGTCATCTGACTATTTTCGCCCTGCTCGACTCGCCGCGCGCCACCGGCGCCTACCGGATGGTCCTGCATCCGGGCCGGGACACATGGGTGGATGTCGAGGCGCGGCTCTTCCTGCGCGGGCCGGTCGGCCGGCTGGGCCTGGCGCCGTTGACCAGCATGTTCCTGTTCGGCGACAACCAGCCGTCGCCGCAGGCTAACTTCCGTCCGCAGATCCACGATTCCAGCGGCCTGTTGATCCATGACGGCAACGGCGACCGGATCTGGCGCCCGCTACAGAATCCGCAGCAGTTGACGGTCACCCCCTACAGCCTGGAGAACCCGCGTGGCTTTGGCCTACTGCAGCGTGGCCGCGAGTTCTCCGATTACGAAGACCTGGACGACCGCTACGACTTGCGCCCGAGCGCCTGGATCGAGCCGCTGGGCCAGTGGGGGGCGGGCAGCGTGGAACTGGTCGAGATCCCCACCCCGGACGAAACCAACGACAATATCGTCGCCTTCTGGCGGCCGAAGAGCGCGCCCGCGCCCGGGCGGCCGCTGGACTTCGCCTACCGTCTGCACTGGATCCGCGACGAGGCGGCGCTGTATGCCGGCAGCTCGGCCTGGGTCAGGCAGACCCTGCGTTCGCGGGGCGAACTGAAGCAGCGCAACCTGATTCGCCAGGCCGACGGCAGCACGCTGCTGCTGGTGGACTTCGAGGGGCCGGCGCTGCAGGCGCTGGCGCCGGACACGCCGCTGGCCAGTCAGGTCAATGTCGATAACAACGGCGAATTGCTGGAAAACAGCCTGCGCTACCACCCGGCCATCCGGGGCTGGCGCCTTACCCTGCGTTTGAAAGTCAAGGACCCACAGCGGCCGGTGGAGATGTACGCCGCATTGGTCAAGGGCGACCGACGCCTGACCGAAATCTGGAGCTACCAGTTGCATGCCAAAGAATAATCCGACCTTTCCTCAGGCTCCGCTGGATGAGTATTTGCGCCATCTGTCCCTGGCCGCGGCGGAGCGCGGGCGTCTGACCGATGCCGACTCGCTCGCCGAACTGCACTGCCGACTGGCCGGCGGCGCCCGGGCGGGGCTCGGCGATGCCGCCCTGGCCTCGGCCTCCCGGCGCCTGAGCGAAGGCTACGGCGACGAACCGGCCGCCACCGGGCGGCTTGCCAGCGATGCCGCCGGCCGTGCCTGCCTGGCGGCCGCGCCGCCGATCCGCCGTACCCCGGTCGTCCCCGAGCCTTGGGACTGCAATCCGCTGCTACGCCTCTGGCGCCGCTTCACCGGCCGCCGCAACCCGTCGCCGCCGCGCGATCTGCCGCCGGTGAGCTGGCAGCGGGGCGCCTCGCGGCGCAGGTTGCTTCTGTTGCTGCTGATGCTGGGACCGACCGCGCTGGCCACCTGGTACATGCGCGACATCCTGCCATGCTGCGACTGGTCCTATTCCACGATCGCCCAGTTCGTCGAAGGTACCCCGCCGAGCCCTTGGCAGAGCCTGGGCACGGCGCTGCCGTACCTGCTCGAGGGCAGCGTGCTCGGTCTCTTCGCGCTGCTCTTCGGCTGGGTCTCGGCCGGTTTCTGGACGGCGGTGATGGGCTTCTGGGAGTTGTTGCGCGGGAGTGGGGGCCGGCACATTTCCGCCGCCGAGGCGGGGAGCGGGCCGATTCCCGCCGAGGTACGCACGGCCATCGTCATGCCGATCTGCAACGAGGACGTGGCGCGGGCCTTCGCCGGCCTGCGGGCGACCTACGAGTCGCTGGCCGCCGGCAGCGAGCTGGCGCGCTTCGACTTCTTCATCCTCAGCGACAGCAACTCGGCCGAAATCGCCGCCGCCGAGCAGCAGGCCTGGTTCGACCTGTGCCGCGAGACCGGCGGCTCCGGGCGCATCTTCTATCGCCGGCGCCGGCGCCGGGTGAAACGCAAGAGCGGCAACATCGACGACTTCTGCCGGCGCTGGGGCAGTCAGTACCGCTACATGGTGGTGATGGATGCCGACAGCGTGATGAGCGGCGACTGCCTGGCCACGCTGGTACGGCTGATGGAGGCCAATCCCGAGGCCGGGATCATCCAGACCGCGCCCAAGGCTTCCGGCCGCGACACCCTCTATGCGCGCATGCAGCAGTTCGCCACCCGCGTCTACGGCCCGCTGCTGACCGCCGGCATGCATTTCTGGCAGCTCGGCGAGTCGCACTACTGGGGGCACAACGCGATCATCCGCATCGAGCCGTTCATCGCGCACTGCGCGCTGGCTCCGTTGCCGGGGCGCGGGGTGTTCGCCGGGGCGATCCTTTCCCACGACTTCGTCGAGGCCGCCCTGATGCGGCGCGCCGGCTGGGGCGTGTGGGTCGCCCACGACCTGCCGGGCAGCTACGAGGAGCTGCCGCCGAACCTGCTCGACGAGCTCAAGCGCGACCGCCGCTGGTGCCACGGCAACCTGATGAACTTCCGCCTGTTCCTGGTCCGCGGCATACATCCGGTACACCGCGCGGTGTTCCTCACCGGGGTGATGTCCTATCTGTCGGCGCCGCTGTGGTTCGCCTTCCTGCTGCTCTCCACCGCGCTGATGGCCGCGCACCAGTTGCTGATGCCCCAGGATGCCGCCAGCGCGGCAGGGCCGTTCCCGGCCTGGATGCCCTGGTATCCCCGGGAGGCGATGCTGCTGTTCTACAGCACCCTGACCATGCTGGTGCTGCCCAAGCTGCTCAGCCTGGTACTGGTCTGGATCAAGGGTGTCGGCCCCTATGGCGGGACGCTCCGGGTGACCTTGAGCGTACTGCTGGAGATGTTCTGCTCCGTCCTGCTGACGCCGGTGCGGATGTTCTTCCATAGCTGCTTCGTGATCGGCGCCTTCCTCGGCCGTTCGATCCAGTGGAAGTCGCCGCGCCGCGACGACGGCTCCACCTCCTGGGGCGAGGCGCTGCGCCGCCACGGCGTGCAGACCCTGATCGGCATCGTCTGGGCCCTGCTGGTGGCCTGGCTGAGCCCGCACTTTCTCTGGTGGCTGGCGCCGATCGTCGGTTCCCTGATGCTGTCCATCCCGGTGTCGGTGCTTTCCAGCCGGGTCGACCTGGGCCGGCGCCTGCGCGCGCTGAAGCTGTTCCTCATCCCCGAGGAGCACGATGCTCCGCCCGAGCTGCGCGCCACCGAGCGCTATACCCGGGAAAACCGCCAGCGGGCGCTGGGCGGCGCCTTCGTCCGGGCGGTGGTCGATCCGCTGGACAACGCCCTGGCCTGCGCCATGGCCACGGCACGCCATGGCCGGTCGCTGGCGATCGAACGGCTGCGCGCGGAACGCGTGACCCATGCGCTGGCCGTCGGTCCCGAGCGGCTCGACGACCGGGCGCGACTGGCCCTGCTCGGCGACCCGGTGGTCCTGGCGCGTCTGCACCTGCAGCTCTGGGAGGAGGGCTGGGAGAACTGGCTGGCGCCCTGGCGGCGCTCGCTGGGCAGCCTGTACCGGAGCAGCGACCGCCCGCTGGTCGTTCCTCCGGGCAGCCAGACGAAGCCGGCGGTCGACGGGGTGCGGATGGCCGGGTGAGGAATGGCGGGTGTCCGCTCGCCGGGCGCCCGCCACGTAGAACACCCATGACCGTCATTCCCGGCGCCGGAGACAGCCGGGGGATCGGGGCCAGTCGCGCTGCCCGGTGCTCAGAACAGGCGGGCGAGCAGGGCGGTCACGGCGGTTTCCACGCGCAGGATGCGCTCGCCCAGTTGCACTGGGGCGAGGCCCGCGGCCTGCAGCTTGTCCACTTCGTAGGGAATCCAGCCGCCTTCCGGGCCGATGGCCAGGGTCACCGGCCGCTCGACGGCGCGCGGGCAGGGCGGGTAGTCGCCGGGATGGCCGAGCAGGCCGAGGGTGCCGGCGGCGAGCTGCGGCAGGTGGTCCTCGACGAAGGGCTTGAAGCGCTTTTCGACCAGCACTTCCGGCAGCACGGTGTCGCGCGCCTGTTCCAGGCCGAGGAGCAGTTGTTCGCGGATCGCCTGCGCTTCGAGGAAGGGGGTCTGCCAGAAGCTTTTCTCCACCCGATAGCTGTTGAGCAGCACCAGGCGCGGCACACCCATGGCGGCGACCGTCTGCAGCACGCGCTTGAGCATCTTCGGTCGGGGCAGGGCGAGCAGCAGGGTCAGGGGCAGCTTGGCCGGCGGCGGGCGGTCGAAGACCACCTGCAATTCGGCCTCGGCGGCCTCGAGGCGCAGCAGGCGACCTTCGCCCATGGCGCCGCCCAGGCGGCCGACGCGCAGGCTGTCGCCGGCCTCTGCACGGTGCACCTCGCGCAGGTGGCGCAGGCGGCGGTCGCGCAGGATCGCCCGGTCGGCGCCGACGAAGTCGGCGTCATCGAGCAGCAGCAGGTTCATGCCCGGGGCGGCTGGTCGTCGTGCCCACGGCCGGCCAGGGCGGTGCCGTCGCCGGTTTCCCCGGCGTCGCGGCGGACCATGGCGCCGAACAGGATGCCGACCTCGAACAGCAGCCACATCGGCACCGCCAGCAGGGTCTGGGAGAAGACATCCGGCGGCGTGAGGATCATGCCGACCACGAAGCAGCCGACGATCACGTAAGGGCGGCTTTTCTTCAGCGCCTCCACGTCGACCAGGCCGATCCAGACGATCAGGAAGGTCGCCACCGGAATCTCGAAGGCCACGCCGAAGGCGAAGAACAGGGTGAGGACGAAGTCCAGGTATTCGTTGATGTCGGTCATCATCGCCACGCCTTCGGGGGTGACGCTGGCGAAGAAGTGGAACATCAGCGGGAAGACCAGGAAATAGACGAAGGACATGCCGATGTAGAACAGGGCGATGCTGGAAGCCAGCAACGGCAGGGCGATGCGCTTTTCCTGCCGGTAAAGCCCCGGCGCGATGAAGCCCCAGGCCTGATGCAGGATCACCGGAACGCTGAGAAACAGCGCCACCCAGGCGGTCAGCTTGAACGGGGTCAGGAACGGCGAGGCCACGCCGGTGGCGATCATGGTCGCGCCCTCCGGCAGATAGGCGCGCAGCGGCGCCGAGACCAGGGTGTAGATTTCCTGGGCGAAGGGAACGAGTGCGATGAAGATCAGCAACACTGCCAGTACGCAGCGCAGCAGGCGTGTGCGCAGTTCGGTCAGGTGCGCGACCAGGGGCATGTCCTGGTCGCCTTCCGGTCGGGCTGTCATGGGTTGGGCGTCTTGTCGGAAGGGGCGGCGGGAGGTTCGCTACCGGCCGGGGCGGCATGCTGCGGGGCGGACGCGGAGCTGTCGTCCGGCGCGTTCGGCGCCGGCGGGGTCGGAGGCTGCAGGCTCTGCCGCATTTCCCGTTCCAGCTCGAGGATTCGTTCGTTATGCAGTTGGCGGCGGATCTCGTCGGCGCCGATCTCGCGTTCCACTTCGCTCTTGAGCGTGTTGAAGCTGCGCCGCAATCGACCGACCCACAGGCCGGCCGTGCGCGCGGCGCCCGGCAGACGATCGGGGCCGAGCACCAGCAGGGCAACCAGGCCAACCAGCAGCAACTCGGAAAAACCGATATCGAACATGCCGCAGACTCAGTCCTTGCGCACCGGAGTGTCGACCTTCTGGGCCTGGCCCTCGATGGTCTGCGTCTTGTTCAGCGTGTCGCCGGCGCTGGTGCCGGTCTGCGGCTCGGCGGGCCTGTTCTCGCCTTCCTCGGTGTTCACTGCCTTGCGAAAGCCCTTGATCGCTTCGCCGATATCGGAGCCGAGCGTCTTCAGGCGCTTGGTGCCGAACACCAGGACGACGACGATGAGGATGATCAGCCAGTGTTTCCAGTCGAAGATACCCATGAAATTCCTCTTGCAGCTAAAGGGTTAGGCAGACGGTTGACGGGCGGCCTTTTCCGCATGCCCGGACAGGCCGAAGCGCCGGTCCAGTTCGTCGAGCACCGCCTGGGGGTGTTGGCCGAGAGCGGCGAGCATGACCAGGCTATGGAACCAGAGGTCGGCCGTCTCGTGGATCAGCTCGCTGCAGTCGCCACTGGCCGCGGCGTCCTTGGCCGCGAGGATGGTTTCCACCGATTCCTCGCCGACCTTCTCCAGGATCTTGTTCAGGCCCTTGTGATACAGGCTGGCCACGTAGGAGCTGTCCGGCGTGGCGTTCTTGCGCGCCTCAAGCACTTCGGCCAGTTGGTTGAGGGTGTCACTCATGAGGGTGTCCTGCACGGTAGATGGCGTCGGGGTCCTTGAGGATCGGATCGACGACCTTCCAGGCGCCGTCTTCGAAAACGCGGTAGAAACAGCTCTCGCGGCCGGTGTGGCAGGCGATCCCGCCGAGTTGCTCGACCTGCAGGATGATCACGTCGGCGTCGCAGTCCAGGCGCAGTTCATGCACTTTCTGCACATGGCCGGACTCCTCGCCCTTGCGCCAGAGCTTACCACGCGAGCGTGACCAGTAGATGGCGCGATTTTCCCGAACGGTCAGGGCCAGGGACTCGCGGTTCATCCAGGCCATCATCAGGATGCGCCCGGTCCGGTGGTCCTGGGCGATGGCCGGCACCAGGCCGTCGGCGTTCCAGTGAATTTCGTCCAACCAGTCTTTCATATCCACTCCGTTGCGACGCACGGGCGTCGCGACAACCGGGTCAATCGGAAAGGCGCCGGCGACCTACCAGCAGGTAGAGGCCGCTGGCGAGCATCAGCCAGCTCGGCCAGGCATTCGCACTGGTCGGCGGCGTCTGGAGGGCGAGCAGCACGCCGCCGGCCAGCAGGGCGGCGCCGAGCAGGCGCAGGAGGTGGTGGTCGTGCCGCTCGCGCTTGCGCGTGTCCCACGCCGGACGGGAAATGTCTTCCAGCGCCGTGCGGGTCATCTGCGCCAGATGCGGCAACTGTTCGAGCTGGCCCTGCAGATTGTCGAGCATGGCCTTCGGGCTCATGCGCTTGCGCATCCAGCGTTCGAGGAAGGGCTTTGCGGTGGTCCACAGGTCCAGCTCCGGATAGAGCTGGCGGCCGAGCCCCTCGATGTTGAGCAGGGTCTTCTGCAGCAGCACCAGTTGCGGCTGGACCTCCATGTTGAAGCGCCGGGCGGTCTGGAACAGGCGCAGCAGCAACTGGCCGAAGGAGATGTCCTTCAGCGGCTTCTCGAAGATCGGCTCGCAGACGGTACGGATCGCCGCCTCGAATTCGTTGACCTGGGTGTCGGCCGGCACCCAGCCGGAGTCGATGTGCAACTGCGCGACCTTGCGGTAGTCGCGCTTGAAGAAGGCCAGCAGGTTGCGCGCCAGATAGTCCTGGTCCTGCGGCGTCAGGCTGCCGACGATGCCGCAGTCGATGGCGATGTACTGCGGGTCCCAGGGCTGGCGGGTGCTGACGAAGATGTTGCCGGGGTGCATGTCGGCATGGAAGAAGCTGTCGCGGAACACCTGGGTGAAGAAGATTTCCACGCCGCGCTCGGCGAGCAGCTTGAGATCGGTGCCCTGGTCGACGAGGGCGGCCAGGTCGGTCACCGGCACGCCGTAGATGCGTTCCATCACCAGCACTTTGGGGCGGCACCAGTCCCAGTAGATCTGCGGCACGTAGAGCAGCGGCGAGCCTTCGAAGTTGCGCTTGAGCTGGCTGGCGTTGGCTGCCTCGCGAAGCAGGTCGAGTTCGTCGTAGATGGTCTTCTCGTAGTCGCTGACCACGTCCACCAGATGCAGGCGGCGGGCCTCGGTGGAGGCCCGCTCGGCCAGTCGGGCGAACAGGTAGAGCCAGGCCAGGTCCTGGCGGATCACCGCCTTGAGGCCGGGGCGGACGACCTTGACCACCACTTCCTCACCGGTCTTCAGTTGCGCCGCGTGCACCTGGGCGACCGAGGCCGAGGCCAGCGGCTCGCTGTCGAAGCGGGCGAACGCCTCGTCGACCCTGGCACCCAACTGCTCCTCGATCAGCGCCACGGACTGTTGCGGATTGAAGGGCGGCACGCGGTCCTGCAGCCAGGTCAGCTCGTCGGCGATGTCCTCCGGCAGCAGGTCGCGGCGGGTCGAGAGGATCTGCCCGAACTTGATGAAGATCGGCCCGAGATCCTGCAGGGCCAGGCGCAACCGGACGGCGCGCGGCTGCTCGCTCCGCCGGCGCGGGAGCCAGCGCCAGGGCAAGAGGTAGCCCAGTGCGCGCAGCCACCAGGGCAGCAGCGGCTGGTCGAACAGCAGGTCGTCGAGGCGATAGCGGACGACGACGCTCTGGATGCGCAGCAGACGGCGGACGGCGAGAAGCTTCATGCGTTGTCGCTGGATTCCTGTGGGTGGGTGAGGCGGGCGATGCGCGCCTCGAGGCGGTCCGTGGCCAGGCGGAGGTCGTCGACTTCGGCGAAACGGGCCTCGGCTTCGTGGCGGCCGACCAGGGTATTCGACTCTTCGCCGAGGTAGTCGGCCAGGTTCTGGCGCAGGCTGGCGAGGCTCTGTCCGCCCCAGTGCGCGCTGTGCCGCAGGCTGCCGGCGAGCAACTGGGTGACCACCGGGCCGAGCCAGCGCGACAGCTCGTATTCCCAGTCCAGCTCGAGATCCTGGAGGATTCCGGCGAGTGCCAGCAGGCTGCTGCTGTCGCCTTCCAGGCTGACTTCGGGGCTGTGCAGGACGGCGGTTTTCTGCCGGCTGGCGGCCAGGCGCAGCAGGCTCGCGGCGGGCGCGTGCAGGGTGCAGTCGGCCTCGCCCTGCCAGTTGCCGGCCAGGCGTAGGCCGTCGGCATTCGGCAGGATATGGAAATGCAGCTCGGGCGCCGTGCAGTGTACGGCGAGCACACACCCGGCCAGCCGGGCCAGGCGCGGCAGGGCGGTGGCGTCCAGGCGCAGCAGGCGGTTGAGGCCGTGTTCCGCGCCCGCGAGCAGGGCTGTGCCGAGCATCAAGGCTTGAGACCGCGGTGCAGGGCGACGATGCCGCCGGTCATGTTGTGGTAGGTGACGCGCTCGAAGCCGGCGCCGGCCATCATGCTCTTGAGGGTTTCCTGGTCCGGGTGCATGCGGATCGACTCGGCCAGGTAGCGGTAGCTGTCGGCGTCGTTGGTGATCAGCTTGCCGGCCAGCGGCATGAAGGCGAAGGAGTAAGCGTCGTAGACCTTGCCGAGCAGGGCGTTGGAGGGCTTGGAGAATTCCAGCACCAGCAGACGGCCGCCCGGCTTCAGCACCCGCAGCATGGAACGCAGGGCGTCTTCCTTGCGGGTGACGTTGCGCAGGCCGAAGGCGATGGTGATCACATCGAAGTGGTTGTCGGGGAACGGCAGCTTCTCGGCGTCGGCCTGGACGAAGCGCACGTTGCCGGCCACGCCCCTGTCGAGCAGGCGGTCGCGGCCGACCTTGAGCATGGAGTCGTTGATGTCGGCCAGCAGCACCTCGCCGCTCTCGCCGACCAGGCGGGAGAACTGCAGGGTCAGGTCGCCGGTGCCGCCGGCGATGTCCAGCACCCGGTTGCCCCGGCGCACGCCGGACAGCTCGATGGTGAATCGTTTCCACAGGCGGTGCAGGCCGCCGGAGAGCACGTCGTTCATCAGGTCGTACTTGGCCGCCACCGAGTGGAACACTTCGGCGACCTTCCGCGCCTTCTGGCTTTCCGGGACGCTCTGGTAGCCGAAATGGGTGGTGGATTCGGTCTTGCGCGGATCGTTCATGTCGCTGGCACCGGAAAAATGTGCCGGCCATTCTAATGCTGGCGGTCGGGTTTGTCTTGCGGAGTACCCGGCTCAGAGCATCAGGCGGACCACCGATTCGTGGGGGTCGCGGGACTTGCCGGCGCGCTCCAGTTCGGCCAGGTACTCGGCCCACAGGCGGTCGTGGTCGCAGGCCAGCCGGTAGAGGTAGTCCCAGCTGTAGAGGCCGCTGTCGTGGCCGTCGTCGAAGATCAGCTTGAGTGCGTACTGGCCGACCGGCTCGACGCCGCTCAGGCCGACGCCGAGCTTGCCGTGCTGCAGCACGGGATTGCCGTGGCCGCGCACTTCCGCCGAGGGCGAATGCACGCGGAGGAATTCGGCGTCGAGGCAGTAGCGCTCGTCGGGGGCGTAGTGCAGTTCGAGGGTCTTCGAGGCTTTGTGCAGCTTGATGGCGGTGGGCATGCGCATCGTCGGGGCTCCGCTGGAGAAGGCGGCGGCAAGGTCGTGGGCTGGGTAACGGCTCGGCCTTGCCCACGCGATGGGCCCGTGGAAAACGCTGCGCGGTTTTCCACGGGCTGGCCATCCACCCTGCGGCCACGGGAAGATCATCTACAAAATGTAGCGCGACAGATCCTCGTCCTGGGCCAGTTCGCCGAGGTGGTTGTTGACGTAGGCGGCGTCGATCACGATCGGCTGGCCGCTGTGGTCGGCGGCCAGGTCGCCGGCGCTGAACGAGACTTCCTCCAGCAGGCGCTCGAGCAGGGTGTGCAGGCGGCGGGCGCCGATGTTCTCGGTCTTCTCGTTGACCTGCCAGGCGATTTCGGCGATGCGCTTGATGCCGTCGGCGGCGAACTGGATGTTCAGTCCTTCGGTCTTCAGCAGCTCGCGGTACTGTTCGGTCAGCGAGGCGTGGGGTTCGGTGAGGATGCGTTCGAAGTCCTCGGGCGTCAACGCCTTGAGTTCGACGCGGATCGGCAGGCGGCCCTGCAGTTCCGGCACCAGATCGCTGGGCTTGGCGAGATGGAAGGCGCCAGAGGCGATGAACAGGATGTGGTCGGTCTTGACCATGCCCAGCTTGGTGTTCACCGTGCAGCCCTCGATCAGCGGTAGCAGGTCGCGCTGCACGCCCTCGCGAGAGACGTCGGCGCCGCCGACGTTGGCACGCTTGGCCACCTTGTCGATCTCGTCGATGAAGACGATGCCGTTCTGCTCGACCGATTCCAGGGCACGGGCCTTCAGTTCCTCCTCGTTGACCAGGCGGGCGGCTTCCTCGTCGCGGACCAGTTTGAGCGCATCCTTGACCTTCAGCTTGTGGGTCTTCTTGCGGCCCTTGCCCATGCTGGAGAACAGGTTCTGCAACTGGCTGGTCATTTCCTCCATGCCGGGTGGAGCCATGATCTCCACGCCGCTGGGCGTTTCGGTGATCTCGATGTCGATTTCCTTGTCGTCCAACTGGCCCTCGCGCAGGCGCTTGCGGAACAACTGGCGGGTGTTCGAGTCCTCGCGGGCGATCGGTTCGTCGCCGAAGCCCTGACGCGCCGGCGGCAGCAGGGCGTCGAGGATGCGGTCCTCGGCGGCGTCCTCGGCGCGGTGGCGCACCCGCTGGATCTCCTGCTCGCGCATCATCTTCACCGCCGCGTCGGCCAGGTCGCGGATGATGGATTCCACGTCACGGCCGACATAGCCCACCTCGGTGAACTTGGTCGCCTCTACCTTGATGAACGGGGCGTTCGCCAAGCGTGCCAGGCGGCGGGCGATCTCGGTCTTGCCGACGCCGGTCGGGCCGATCATCAGGATGTTCTTCGGCGTGACCTCGGCGCGCAGCTCGGCCGGCAGTTGCATGCGCCGCCAGCGGTTGCGCAGGGCGATGGCGACGGCGCGCTTGGCATCTTCCTGGCCGACGATGTGGCGGTTGAGTTCGTGGACGATTTCGCGGGGCGTCATGGACATGGGTAAGACTCGCTTCATGCGGTGGGGCATCGGGTCTGGGACCGTCCGCCGCGGCGTTCTGTTCGCCGGCCACGGAGCTGCGGCCGGATGCATCGGGGGCCTCAGTCGAGGTCCAATTCCTCGATGGTCAGGTTCTGGTTGGTGAAGACGCAGATGCTGCCGGCGATGTTCAGGGCGGTTTCGGCGACCTCGCGGGCCGACAGACCGGTATGCAGCAGCAGCGCTTTCGCCGCGGCCTGCGCGTAGGGGCCGCCCGAGCCCATGGCGATCAGGCCTTCCTCGGGTTCGACCACGTCGCCGTTGCCGGTGATGATCAGCGAGGCGTCCTTGTTGGCCACCGCCAGCATGGCCTCCAGGCGGCTCAGCGAGCGCTCGGTACGCCAGTCCTTGGCCAGTTCGACGGCGGCGCGGACCAGGTGGCCCTGGTGTTTCTCCAACTGGCCCTCGAAACGTTCGAAGAGGGTGAAGGCGTCCGCCGTGGCGCCGGCGAAGCCGGCCAGCACCTGGCCGTGATAGAGGCGGCGGACTTTCTTCGCGTTGCCCTTCATCACGGTGTTGCCGAGGGAAACCTGGCCGTCGCCGCCCATGACGACTTTGCCTTGGCGGCGGACTGAAACGATGGTGGTCAAGGGAGTGGTCTCCACGCTGCGGGGCGGAAATGCCCGGTGGGACCTATATATGGGGCAGGGACGGCGGAATTTCAACGGGGAGGCGGCAGGCCGCGGTGGACGGCCTGCCGGGAGCTCAGGGCGTCTGGCGCTGCCGGGCCATCACGTTGCGGAAGCCGTCGCCGGCCAGTTGCTTCTGGGCCTGCTCCAGTTGCTGGCGGCTGCTGAAGGGACCGGTCACCACGCGGTGCCAGGTCTCGCCGCGCACGGTACCTACCTCGACGCGCACGCTCTGGCCGAGCAGGGCGATGCGCGCCCGGGCATCCTCGGCATCGGCCTTGTTGCGGAAGGAGCCGGCCTGCAGGTAGTACTGGGTGGTCGGTGCGGACTTGGCCAGGGCCGGCGGCTTGGCGGTGACGACCGGAGGCGTGCGGCCGTTGAGCAGGGCTTCCGCGCGGGCGGCGTCCTGGGCCGGCGTCAGCTTCGGCTGCTGGGGCGGCGGAGCCGGGCGCTGGGGCGGGGCTTGCGTCTGTGCGGTCTGTTGCGCAGGCGGCACCTGCTGCGCTGGCTGCGGCTGTTGCGCTGGCTGTACCGGCGGTTGCTGTTGTGCCGTCTGCGGCGGTTGTGCCGGTTTCGGCGGCGGCACCTGCACCTGCTGTTGCTGTGCGGTCGGCGGTACCACGACCTCCGACTCGGGTAGCAGGGTATAGAAGTCGTACTTGGGTTTGCTCGGCGGCTGCTGCACCGACTTGGCTGGCTGCTCGGCGGTGCTGCGCTTGATGGCATCGCTGCCCGGCTCGAGCTTGGTCAGAAACATCGCGAAGCCGCCGACGGCCAGGCCGCAGGCGAGCCAGAGCCAGCTCGGTATTTCCCGCTGGCGCGGCGGCGGGGTGCGGCTGGCGCCGCGCTTGGGGGCGTTGTTCTTTGCCATGCTGGGGGTAAGTCCCTTTACTTACATGCGTTCCAGGGGTTCCAGGCCGAGCAGTTCCAGGCCCTGCCGGAGGGTGCGGCCGGTCAGCGCGGCCAGCAGCAGGCGGCTCTGCTGGCGGGCCGGCGTATCGGCGGTGAGGATCGGGCAATTTTCGTAGAAGCTGGAGAACAAGCCGGCCAGATCGTAAAGGTAGGCGCAGAGCAGGTGTGGCAGGCCCTTCTCGGCGACGTTGCCGAGCACCTCGCCGAACTGCGCCAGCCGGGCGGCCAGCGCCAGCTCCTGCCCGGCTTCGGGAGCCGGGCTGCCGTCGATCTCGTCGATTTCCCTGCCCAGCTTGCGGAACACGCTGGCCACGCGGGTGTAGGCATAGAGCAGATAGGGCGCGGTGTTGCCCTCGAAGCTCAGCATCAGTTCGAAGTTGAAGCTGTAGTCGCTGGTGCGGTGCTTGGACAGGTCGGCGTACTTCACCGCGCCGATGCCCACGGCGCGGGCGATGTGGCGCAGTTCTTCCTCGGGCAGCTCCGGATTCTTGCCCTTGACCAGGGCGTAGGCGCGCTGCTCGGCCTCGTCGAGCAGGTCGATCAGCTTCACCGTGCCGCCATCGCGGGTCTTGAAGGGACGGCCGTCGGCGCCGTTCATGGTACCGAAGCCCATGTGCTCGAGCGCCGTGTCGTCGCGCACGAAGCCGGCGCGGCGGGCCACCGCGAAGGTCATCTGGAAGTGCAGGGCCTGGCGCTGGTCGACGAAATAGAGCACGCGGTCGGCCTTGAGCACTTGGCTGCGGTAGCGCATCGAGGCCAGGTCGGTGGTGGCGTAGAGATAGCCGCCGCCGGCCTTCTGCACGATCACCGGCAGCGGATTGCCTTCGGCATTCCTGAATTCGTCGAGGAACACGCACTGGGCGCCCTCGCTCTCGGTCAGCAGGCCCTTGTCGCGCAGGGCCTGGACGATGCCCGGCAACTCGTCGTTGTAGGCGCTCTCGCCACGAATATCGTCCGGGGTCAGGCGTACGCCGAGGCGTTCGTAGACTTCCTGGCAGTGCGACAGGGATATCGCGTTGAAGCGCTGCCACAGGCGCAGGCATTCCGGCTCGCCGGCCTGCAGCCGGACCACCAGTTCGCGGGCGCGGTCGGCGAAGGCCTCGGATTCGTCGAAGCGCTTCTTCGCGGCACGATAGAACTGTTCGAGGTCGGCCAGTTCGCTCTCGGCGGAGGCGGGCTTTTCCTCCAGGTGGGCCAGCAGCATGCCGAACTGGGTGCCCCAGTCGCCGACGTGGTTCTGGCGGATCACGACGTCGCCGAGGAATTCCAGCACCCGCGCCACGGCGTCGCCGATGATGGTCGAACGCAAGTGGCCGACGTGCATCTCCTTGGCCAGGTTGGGCGAGGACAGGTCGACCACCACCCGCTGCAGGTCGCCATGCTTGCGCACGCCGAGACGCTCGTCGGCCAGCGCGACCTCCAGGCGCCGGGCCAGGGCGTCGCTGTTCTGAAAGAAGTTGAGAAAGCCGGGACCGGCGATTTCCACCTTGCTGACCGAGGCGTCGGCCGGCAGTGCGGCGACCAGCTTTTCGGCCAGTTGGCGTGGCTTCAGGCCGGCCGGCTTGGCCAGCATCATGGCGATGTTGCTGGCGAAGTCGCCGTGGCTCTTGTCCTTGGTGTTTTCCACCTGGATCGCCGGCGTCAGACCCGCGGGGAGCACGCCGTCGTCGGTCAGGCGGGTCAGGGCTTGCTGGATCAGCTGGCGAATCGTGTCTTTCATGGTCTGCTCTTGGCCGCGGAGGGGCAGTGCGCCGGGCGGGTCGTGAAAACCGAGCATTATCCGCAGCGGGGGTGGGCTTGCCAACCGCCACGAGTTGGGGGGCGGCCTCCGCCATCGACAGGTGCTGGCGCTCAGTACAGGTCGATCGGGTCGACGTCCAGCGACCAGCGCACCGTGCGGGCGCCCGGCAGTCGTTCGAGGGCCGCCAGCCAGGGCCCGAGCAGGCGGTGAAGTGGTGCGCGGCCGGAGGCCTGCAGCAGTAACTGGGCGCGATGGCGGCCGGCGCGTCGCTCCATCGGCGCCGGCACCGGACCGAGCAGTTCGAGGCTAGAGAGTTGCAGGGCGGCGAGCAGTTGCCGGGCCTCGTCGGCGGCCTGTTCGAGAAAGCCCTCGGCCTGACCCGGCCGGTGCGCTTCGGCACGCAGCAGGGCCAGGTGGGCGAAGGGCGGCAGGCCGGCGGCGCGGCGCTCCGCGAGGGCCTGCTCGGCGAAGGCGAGGTAGCCCTGTTCGGCGAGCTGGACCAGCAGCGGGTGGTCGGCCAGGTGGGTCTGGATGATCACCGTGCCCGGCTCTTCGGCGCGCCCGGCGCGCCCTGCGACCTGCACGATCAGTTGGGCCATGCGTTCGCTGGCGCGAAAGTCGGCGGAGAACAGGCCGCCGTCGGCATCGAGGATCGCCACCAGGGTGACGCGCGGAAAATGATGGCCCTTGGCGATCATCTGGGTGCCGACCAGCAGGCAGGGCTCGCCGCGGTGGATGGTGGCGAGCAGCCTGGGCAGCGCCTCCTTGCGTGCGGTGCTGTCGCGGTCGATGCGCAGCACCGGATAATCCGGGAAGAGGATGGCCAGACGTTCTTCCGCGCGTTCGGTGCCGGCGCCGACCGGCCGCAGGTCGACCTGGGCGCATTGCGGGCAGGCGGTCGGCTGGCGTTCGGCGTGGCCGCAATGGTGGCAGCGCAGTTCGCGCTGGCGCTGGTGCAGGGTCATGCGCGCATCGCAACGCGGGCACAGGGCGATCCAGCCGCAGTCGTGGCACAGCAGGGTCGGCGCGAAACCACGGCGGTTGAGGAACACCAGTACCTGCTGGCCGGCGGCGAGCGTGCGGGCGATGGCCTGTTGCAAGGGCGGAGAGATCCCGGCGTCGAGCGGTCGGCTTTTCACGTCCAGGCGCAGGAAGCGCGGCGGACGGGCCTGGCCGGCGCGCTGGCGGAGCCGGAGCAGGGCGTAGCGTCCGGCATGGGCGTTGTGCAGGCTTTCCAGGGAGGGTGTGGCGGAGCCGAGCAGGACCGGGATCTCCTCCTGCCGGGCGCGTACCACGGCCAGGTCGCGAGCGTGGTAACGCAGGCCTTCCTGCTGTTTGTAGGAGGCATCGTGCTCCTCGTCGACGATGATCAGGCCGGGATGCTTGAGCGGGGTGAAGAGTGCCGAGCGGGTGCCGATGACGATGTCTGCCTCGCCGTCGCGGGCCGCCAGCCAGGCGTCCAGGCGTTCGCGGTCGCCGATGCCGGAGTGGAGCAGGGCAACCCGGGCATTGAAGCGGCGGGTGAATCGTTCCAGTGTCTGTGGGCCGAGGTTGATTTCCGGGATCAGCACCAGCGCCTGCCGGCCGGCCTCTAGTACCTGGTGGATCAGTTGCAGGTAGACCTCGGTCTTGCCGCTGCCGGTGACGCCGGCGAGCAGAAAGGCGTTGAAGCCGCCGAAGCCGGCGCGCACTGCCTCGACGGCCTCGCGCTGTTCGTCGTTCAGCGGCAGTTCGGCCTGGAGCAGCCAGCTACCGTGCCGTTCGCGCGGGGCGTGGTGGCGTATTTCGGTGCGCAGCAGCCCCTTGGCCAGCAGCAGGTCGAGACTGGCCTTGTTTAGTCGCAGCTTGCCGAGCAGGGCCTGGGGCACGCCATGGGGATGTTGGGCGAGGGTCTGCAGTGCCTCGCGCTGGCGCGGTGCGCGGGCCAGGCGCGGATCGTCCGGACGTGCGTCTGCGGCCAGGTGCCACCAGCGTTCCTGGCGCCGCTCGGCCGGTTCGCCCTGGCGCAGCAGCGCCGGCAAAGCCCAGCCGAAGGTGTCGCCGAGGCTGTGCTGGTAGTAGTGGGCCGTCCACCGGCACAGCCTGAGCAGGCTCGGCGGCAGTGGCGAACAGGGATCGAGCAGTTCGAGGGCGGCCTTCAGCTTGTCGGGCGGCACTTCGCTGTGCTCGCTCAGTTCGACCAGTACGCCGACCACTTCGCGCCGGCCGAACGGCACGCGCAGGCGTACCCCCGGCCGCAGGCGAGCGGTCGGCACGCCGGGCGGGGCGCGGTAGTCGAACAGGCGACGCAGCGGCGAGGGCAGGGCGAGGCGGAGGATCGGGGCGGGCACGCGGGCAGTCCTTGGCGGAGAGCGATGATCTTAACAGGTGGTGGGGGCGGGGCCGCGACCTCCCGGTCCCGCGTGCTTGCATCGTCGTAGTGCTCTGGTATCATCCGCCGCCTGTTTCCGTACGGTGCCCGGCATTGGGTCGGGTGGCGGTACGCCAGAGTCGAGGACTTTTCCATGAAAGCCGATATCCATCCGAATTACGTCGAGATCGAGGCGACCTGCAGCTGCGGGAACGTGATCAAGACCCGTTCCACCCTGGGCAAGAACATCAGCATCGATGTGTGCTCCGAGTGCCACCCGTTCTATACCGGCAAGCAGAAGGTGCTCGACACCGGCGGCCGTATCGACCGCTTCAAGCAGCGTTTCGGTGTGTTCGGCTCCAAGTGAGCACCGATGGCCGGGGCGGTCCGATGGACTGTTCCGTACTGCCGAAGAAGGCGCCCCTCGTGGGCGCCTTCTTCGTTTCCGTCGCCTGGAATTGCCCGCGCGAGCGGGTGATCGGCGGCGACTTCCCACGCCTTGCCGATGTTCTGGGGGCTCTCGTGCGCCCGGCCCGTTGTCGGACCATCGGAGACCGGGACAGGCACTGAGCCAGCCGCTCGTGCCCGATGGGCTTCCGGATCTCGGTCCTTCCTTCGTGCCCATACCGACGGGGGGCTGTAAAGCCGGGGCGAGCGCGCATACCGTTCGCTTTGCCTGTCTCGGCCAGGGACATCTTTTCGCGTGCGGTCCGCCGGCGCTGGTTGCCGTGTCGGGGGTATCGCTATGCTCAGAGTTCCGATAGTCGATCCGGGCAAGTGCCCATGCTCTCCTTAGATGCGTGTCCGGAATTGGCCAAAAGTCGGATGACAGGGGCCTTGACATGCGGCGTTGAGTGCTATTGTTGGTGCTCGTTGTCTTGCCGTATGCTCATTTGGCAAGTCGCAACACTATAAAAACGGAAACTAATAACTATGTCTGATCTCAAGACCGCCGCCCTCGAATATCACGCTCAGCCGCGTCCCGGGAAGCTGAGCGTGGAACTGACCAAACCCACGCAAACCGCCCGCGACCTGTCGCTGGCCTACAGCCCCGGCGTCGCCGAGCCGGTACGGGAAATCGCCCGCGATCCCGAACTGGCCTACCGCTATACCGGCAAGTCGAACCTGGTCGCCGTCATTTCCGACGGTACCGCGATCCTCGGCCTCGGCAACCTCGGCCCGCTGGCCTCCAAGCCGGTCATGGAGGGCAAGGGGGTGCTGTTCAAGCGCTTCGCCGGCGTCGACGTGTTCGACATCGAGGTGGATGCCGAGAGCCCGCAAGCCTTCATCGACACCGTCAAGCGCATTTCCGTGACCTTCGGCGGCATCAATCTGGAGGACATCAAGGCGCCGGAGTGCTTCGAGATCGAGCGCGCCCTGATCGAGCAATGCAATATCCCGGTGTTTCATGACGATCAGCACGGTACCGCCATCGTCACCGCCGCCGGTATGCTCAATGCCCTGGAGATCGCCGGCAAGAGCTTGCCGACCGCCAGGATCGCCTGCCTTGGCGCCGGCGCCGCGGCCATCTCCTGCATGCGCCTGCTGGTCAGCCTGGGCGCCAGGGTCGAGAACATCCACATGATCGACCGCCAGGGAGTCATCCATGCCGGACGCGACGACCTGAACCAGTACAAGGCGGTGTTCGCCCACGAGACCGACAAGCGCACCCTGGCCGATGCCCTCGACGGTGCCGACGTATTCGTCGGCCTGTCCGGAGCCAACCTGCTGAGTGCGGAGAACCTGCTGCGCATGGCGCCGAACCCGATCGTCTTCGCCTGCTCCAACCCGGACCCGGAGATCAGCCCGGAACTGGCCCATGCCACCCGCGGCGACGTGATCATGGCCACCGGTCGTTCCGACTATCCGAACCAGGTCAACAACGTGCTGGGCTTCCCCTTCATCTTCCGTGGCGCCCTGGATGTACGTGCGACCCGCATCAACGAAGAGATGAAGATCGCCGCGGCTCATGCCCTGCGCGAACTGGCCAAGCTGCCGGTGCCGAAGGCGGTCTGCGAGGCCTACGGGGTGTCGGGCCTGGAGTTCGGTCGCGAGTACATCATTCCGAAGCCCATGGACCCGCGGCTGATCACCGTGGTATCCGACGCCGTGGCCCGTGCCGCCATCGAGAGTGGCGTGGCCTCCCTGCCGTATCCGCGACACTACCCGCTGCAGTCGGTGGAAGAGGTGTTCAACAGCTGATCGCAGCGCCTGCGCAAAAGAAAACCCCGCTTCGAGCGTAATGCTGTTCACTTAAGCGGAGCGGCCTTACGATCCACTGGATATCGGGTTTTGGAAATCTTCACCGTCCTTGGCCTTCCTGGCCTTGGACGGTGATCCAGAAACAGTCCCCCGATACCTCCTCGCAGCTCAGCCAACCTCCTGCCCGTTGCCGATACCGGATTGGCCGCCGCCATGACGATCAATTGCACGGCGATGTACTGACAGGCGGGTTTGAAGCGTATGTCCGAGGGCGCCCGCCCAAAGGCCACAGCGGCTTGGCTGGCCTCGCGGCGAATGATGTTGTAAGCCAGCAAGAGCCCCCAGACTTCCTGATAAATCAGCTCGACCTTCTTGCTACGCAGCGTCACCGCGTTCTGTTGCATCGAGCTTTTGATGTCCCGGAAGCCCAACTCGATCTCCCAGCGTTCCAGGTACAACGCGGCGACAGCGCCTGCGCTGTAGCTTTCTACGGGTAGTGAAGTGAGCAGCGATCTGGCGTGCCCTTGGCTTTCATAACTGACCTCACGCACATCCCAATGCGTGGGCAGATTCGGGTTTCGTTTGCGTGCCTGGGGCGAGACCTTCATCCGAACACGGCGATCGTGCTCGCCACAACGCTCGATTTCCTCTATGACCAGATTCTTGCGAGCCGGCGTCAACCCGTGACGACTGCTCCCACCCTCGGCGACGCTTGACAGCAGATCAGCGCCCCAAAAGCCTTTGTCGAACAACGTGATCGAATTGTCCGGGATCTGGCCGAGGAAGGTTTCGGCCAAGCGCATCTCGCTGCCGCGATAGGGGCTGAGCTGGGCATCGGGGATCACGTGAGAACGCACATTCATCAGGGCAACGAGACGCCGCATTGGAAAAGGCGTCTGGCGCTCGGTCCCCGTGTTACCAGAGCCAAAATGCTCTCGCAGCTCAGGTGAATCAGGGGTTCGCAGCAATGCGCCATCCACCGCAAACACTTGCAAACCGTTCCAATCATCGCCTTCGTATCGCTCGCCACCCCATTGTTTACCTGTCTGGCGGAACAAGGATTCGACTGGATCGGCTCCTAGTCGCTTACGCGCTTCAGTCACGCCGCTGCGCGCCAGCAGTTGATCGGAGGCCAGGCCTTGAGCACAGATATTCAGGCGTCTGGCCACCTCATGCACAGGCTCATCGCGGAACAAGGCCATGCCCAGCACCAACCAAAGTACCTGATCGCTCGGCAGGCGGCGACGCCGTATGGTGGCTTGTGCAGAGAGATTGAGCGCACTGGCGACCCATTCAACAGGAATGTTCCGGGTGAAGGTGCTGAGGTCGGAGAAATTGAAGAGATCGCCGAGGTCGAGCAACTGCTGCTGAATGGGTATAAAAAATCCGATACCAGAGGGCCGGTATCGGATTTTCTAGAAAGCCCGGCCTGGACTCAAATGCTTAAGTGAACAGCATTACGGCCTGGTGTCGGGGTTTTCTTTTGCGATCAGAACAGATCGATCGGTGGGGCGGCGTCTTTCGCCAGCGTGCCCTGACCGGACTCCCCTTCGCTGGCCATGGGCGGCGGCGCTTCGTTCTTGAACAGCTCGAAGATGGCGCCGGAGGTGCCGGGCGAGGCGATGCGACCACTGCCGGGGTTGATGCGCAGGGTCAGCAATCCTTCGGGCTCGCTCTGCAGGTGGGGTGGTTTGTCCTTCAGGGCGACGTTCATGAAATTCATCCAGATCGGCAAGGCCACGGTGCCGCCATATTCGTGGCTGCCCAGGCTTTCCGGCTGGTCGAAACCGGCCCAGACGGTGGTGATGTAGTCGGCGTTATAACCGGAGAACCAACTGTCCTTGGATTCGTTGGTGGTGCCGGTCTTGCCGGCCAGGTCGCTCCGCCCCATCTCCAGGGCGCGGCGCGCGGTACCGCGCTTGATCACGTCCTGCAGCATGTTGGTCATGATGTAGGTGGTGCGGGCATCGACGATACGCTCCGCGACGATCGGCTCGGGCGCCTCCGGGAGCGGAGAAGCCGGGGGCGGGGTGTCTTCGGAGGCAGTGGCGTCGGGCTGGGGGGCTTCGGCGGTGGTCGGCGCTTCGGGTGCGTCGACGGGCTCGACAGGCGCCGCCTCTTCCGCCGGGACACGGGGCGGGTTGGCCTGATACAGAAGCTTGCCGTCGCGGTTCTCGATGCGCTCGATCAGATAGGGCTGGATGCGATAGCCGCCATTGGCGAAGGTGCTCCAGCCGGCGGCGATTTCCAGCGGAGTCAGGTTGGCCGTGCCGAGTGCCAGGGACAGGTTGCGGGGCAGGTCGCGCTTGTCGAAGCCGAAGCGGCTGATGTAGTCCAGGGCATAGTCGATGCCCATGTTTTGCAGCAGGCGGATCGATACCAGGTTGCGCGACTTGTACAGGGCCTCGCGCATGCGAATCGGGCCGAGGAAGGTGTTGGTATCGTTCTTGGGGCGCCAGACCGTATCCAGGTATGGATCGACGAAGACGATCGGGGCGTCGTTGATCAGGCTGGCGGCGGTAAAGCCTCGGTCCAGGGCCGCGCTGTAGATGAAGGGCTTGAAGCTCGAGCCGGGTTGCCGCTTGGCCTGGGCGGCACGATTGTAGTTGCTCTGCTCGAAGGAGAAGCCGCCCACCAGGGCGCGGATCGCGCCGTCCCGAGGGTCCAGGGAAACCAGGGCGCTCTGGGCCGCGGGAACCTGGCCGAAGGCCAGGCTGCCATCCTCCTGGCGCAGGACGCGGATCAGATCCCCGGGCTTGACCACCTGGCCCGGACGCTGCGGTCTGGGCCCCATGCTGTCGGCACTGATGAAGGGCCGGGCCCAGGCCATGCTCTCCCAGTTCACCGTTTCCTCGTCGCCGTTGCGCATCAGGACCCGGATGGAGTTGCCGCCGACCTGGGTGACGACGGCGGGCTCGAGGCCGTTGATGTTCCGCCGCTTGTCCAGCTCTTCCAGCCAGGCGCTTCTGTCCGCGCCGGGCAGGCGGGCTTCGGGGCCGCGGTAGCCGTGACGTCGATCGTAGTCGAACAACCCCTGGCGCACGGCGCCGTTGGCCGCCTCTTGCAAATCGCTGGGCGTCGTGGTGATGACCCGGAAACCCTCGGTATAGGCGTCGCTGCCGTAGCGGCCGACCAGTTCGGCGCGGGCCAGTTCGGCGATGTAGGGGGCGTTCAGCTCCGGGGTCTGCACGTGGTAGCTGGCGTCCGCCGGTTCGGCCAGGGCCTGCTGGTAACGCGCCTCGTCGATATGCCCGAGCCTGTACATGCGCCCGAGGATCCAGTCGCGCCGTTCCTTGCTGCGCGCCGGGTTGGCCAGGGGGTTGAAGCGCGACGGGGCTTTCGGCAGGCCGGCGATCATCGCCATCTGCGCCAGGCTCAATTCGCGAATGGACTTGCCGTAGTAGACCTGGGCTGCCGCCTCGATGCCGTAGGCGCGATTGCCGAGGTAGATCTTGTTGACGTAGAGCTCGAGGATTTCCTCCTTGCTGAGCTCGCGCTCGATCTGCAGGGCGAGAAGGATCTCGTTGACCTTGCGCGAGAAGCTCCGCTCGCTGGTCAGGAAGAAATTCTTCGCCACCTGCATGGTGATGGTGCTGCCCCCCGTCTGAATATGTCCGCTGCTCAATAATTGCGTGGCAGCGCGCATCAGGCTCGCAAGGTCGACGCCATAATGGCTGGCGAAATTATCGTCCTCCGCGGCCAGCAGGGCATGGATGAAGTCCGGGGGAATGTCCGCGTAGCGGATGGGAGTCCGGCGCATCTCGCCGAATTCCGCGATCAGCTTGGCATCGCTGCTGTATATCCGCAGAGGGATCTGCAACTGGATGGTGCGCAACGATTCGACCGACGGAAGGCCGGGCCCCAGGTAAAGGAAGGCTCCGCTCAGGCCGAGCAGCAGGCTGCTGAAGATGGCGATGAGGGTCCAGCCGAAGAATTTAAGCAAACGCATCGAGGCCGCGGGGTTTCCAGATGAAAAAGGACAGAAATTCGGGCGAGGCGAAAAGCGAAAAGCCGGTCGCATTATAGGCGGTTTTCCCGCTGGATAGCCATTTGCGCTTCTGTCAATCCTACTGCTGATGCGCTGTTATACAAGTTGTCCATAAGTTACGGATATGCCAAGGAAATTTGTTGTGCTAAGGCTCTTCAACAAGCAGGCGGGTTCATTGCTGGGAATCGATATCGGTTCGACCATGGTCAAACTTCTCGAATTGAGTCGTTCGGGGGGCGGCTATCGGGTCGAGGCCTATGCTGTCGAACCGCTGCCGGCCAATGCCGTCGTCGAGAAGAATATCGTCGATATCGATGGTGTCGGTCAGGCCTTGGGCAAGGTGCTGGCCAGGATCGGGACCGGAGCCCGGCGTGCCGCGGTGGCCGTGGCCGGTTCCGTGGTGATCACCAAGGTCATGGAGATGGATGCCGGGCTTTCCGAAGAGGAAATGGAAACCCAGTTGACGCTCGAGGCCGAACAATACATTCCCTACCCCCTCGAGGAGGTGGCGATCGATTTCGAGGTCCTGGGGCCGCTGTCGCGCAGTCCGGGCCGGGTCGAAGTGCTGCTCGTCGCTTGCCGCAGGGAGAGCGTCGAGGCCCGCGAGGCGGTGCTGGCGCTGGCAGGCCTGACAGCCGGGGTCGTCGATATCGAGGCCTATGCCATGGAGCGTGTCTGCGGGCTGCTGATCGATCGGTTGGGGGGCGACCCGTCGGAGTTGACCGTGGCCGTCGTCGATATCGGCGCGACCATGATGACGCTCAGCGTGTTGCATGATGGACGCATCCTCTATACCCGCGAGCAATCGTTCGGCGGCAAGCAGCTCACCGACGAGATCCAGCGCCGTTACGGACTGTCCGTGGCCGAAGCCGGCTTGGCCCGGCAAAAGGGTGGACTCCCGGCCGACTGCGACAGCGTGGTCCTGCAACCTTTCAAGGAGGCCGTCGTACAGCAGATATCCCGCTCGCTGCAGTTCTTCTTCGCGGCGGGCCGGTACGACCAGGTCGACTGCATCCTGCTGGCCGGCGGGACCTCCTCCCTGCCGGGCCTCGACCAACTGGTCCAGCAGAAGATCGGCACCAGGACCCTGGTGGCCAATCCGTTCGCCGGGATGACGCTGAGCCCCAAGGTGAATGCCGCGGCCTTGGCCAGCGACGCTCCGGCCATGATGGTCGCCTGCGGCCTGGCGATGAGGCGCTTCGATTAGATGGCGCGGGTCAATCTTCTGCCCTGGCGCGAGCGACTTCGCGAGGAGCGCCGCCAACGCTTCCTGGGCATGCTGGGGGTGATGCTGCTGGCTGCCGCTGGCCTGGTTTTCCTGGGCGACCGATACCTGAACGCGAGCATCGACACGCAGCGTGCGCGCAACGATTTCGTCCGACGGGAGAACGCCGTGCTCGATGCGCGAATCGAGGAGATCGGCGAACTCAAGACCCGCCGCCAGCAGCTTCTGGAGCGGATGAAGATCATTCAGGACCTGCAGGGCAATCGACCGATCATCGGCCGGGTGTTCGATCAGTTGGCCCGTACCCTGCCTGACGGCGTGTATTTCACCTCGCTGAGCATGACCGGGCAGAGCATCGTCATCGAGGGGGCGGCCGAATCCAACAACCGCGTCTCGAACCTGATGCGCAACCTGGATGGTTCGGAGTGGCTCGAAGCGCCCAACCTGACCGCCGTGAAGGCAGTGACGGCCGGAGCCCTCGATCAGGCCAACGTGTTCCGGTTGTCGGTACGGCAGGTGCAGCCGGGAGAGATCGATGTTACGCAGATCGCCGGGCATGTGCTGGCCGGGGCCGCCGCTCCCGGCGCGGATGGGAAGCTCGCTTCGAAAAATGCGCAGAAGAAAGAAGGAGCGCGGAAATGAGCCTGTCCGGGTCCCTGGAGAGTCTGCGCAAGATCGATCTGGCCGATCTGGATCTGGACAACCTCGGCTCGTGGCCGGCTCCGCTGAGGACCGCCACCTGCCTGCTGATGCTGATCGTTGTTCTGGCGCTGGGCTACAACTTCCATCTCAAGGATCTGCAGGCGCAGCTCGAGCGGGAGCGGGGCGAAGAGGGGGCCTTGAAGCAGCAGTTCTCCACCAAGGCTTTCCAGGCCGCGAACCTGGAAGCCTACAGGCAGCAGATGGCGGAAATGGAGGCCTCTTTCGGCGCCTTGTTGCGGCAATTGCCGAGCGATACCGAGGTGCCCGCTCTGCTCGATGACATCACCCGTACCGGACTGGGCAGCGGCCTGGAGTTCGAGGAAATCAAACTTCTCGACGAAGTTGTCCGGCAGTTCTATATCGAATTGCCGATCCAAATATCCGTAATGGGTGCTTATCACGATCTGGCTACTTTCGTAAGTGGCGCCGCCAGTCTTCCACGCATCGTCACATTGCATGATTTCGAAATAAAACCAGTGGCTTCGGGAAATACGAAGTTGCGCATGAAGATATTGGCCAAGACCTATCGCTATAACGACAAGGGACCGCAGAAATGAAGTCTGCCCACCTGGTCTGCATTGTGGCCCTTGTCGGACTTTCCGGTTGCGATGTCGATAATGGATTTCAGGATTTGCAGACTTACATGGATGAAGTGCGCGCACGACCCAGGGGCGCGATCGAGCCGTTGCCGGCGTTCCGGCCCTACGAGGCTTTTACCTACGGTGCGGCCGCCATGCGCAGCCCGTTCCAAGCGCCGGTGAAGATCGACCCGGCCAGCCAGCGTAGAGGCTCGAGGGATATCCGTCCGGACGAAAGCCGCTCCAGGCAGTATCTCGAAAGATTCAACATCGAGGTCTTCGAGATGGTCGGCACGCTCTCCAACGGAACGGGCATGCAGGCCCTGGTGCGCGGGGCGGGCGGTGTCCATCGGGTGAGGGTGGGCGACTACCTGGGTCGCAATCATGGCCGCGTCGTCGAGATCGACGGGGCTTCCGTCGAGGTCGTGGAAATCGTTCCCGACGGCGATGGCGGCTGGCTGGAGCGCCCGCGCAGTCTCGCCTTGAAGGAGCGCTCGTGATGGGCGGTTCCGGCATGAAGAAAAGTTCCCGTTCCGCATTACGGCATCCGTCGATGGACAGCACCCTTTCGCGTCTCGGTATTTTGGTCCTGACCGCCCTGCTGTCGCCGGAATTGATGGCGGCCGATCTCGAGTCCCTGGACGTGGCGGCCCTGCCTGGCGATCGGGTCGAACTCAAGCTGTCATTCGACGAGGCCGTGCCGGCGCCACGTGGCTACACCATCGACCAGCCGGCCCGGATTGCCCTGGATCTTCCCGGCGTGACCAACAAGCTGAGGACCAAGTACCGCGAGTTGGGCGTCGGCAACGCCCGCAGTGTCACCCTGGTCGAGGCGAGCGGGCGCACCCGGATGATCGTCAACCTGGCCGCGATGTCGCCCTACAGCACGCGGAGCGAGGGCCATGACCTTTATGTGCTGATCGGCGAGTCGGCCACCGTGACCCGGCAGTCCCGCAGTGCCTCGCTCGCGGTCGCGCAGGCCAAGCCCTACGTAACGCCAGGCAAGGCGGTTCGGGGCATCGACTTCCAGCGTGGCGAGCAGGGCGAAGGCAACGTCATCATCGACCTGTCGAGCCCGGGCATGAATCCCGACCTCCAGGAGCAGGGTGGCAAGATCCGCCTGGACTTTCCGGGAACGCAGTTGCCGGAGTCCCTGCGGGCACGCCTGGACGTCAAGGATTTCGCCACCCCCGTGCACTTCGTGAGTGCCTCGAGCCAGGCCGGCAAGGCCAGCATCCTCATCGAGCCGGCCGGCATGTATGACTATCTGGTCTACCAGGCCGACAAGCGACTGACCGTCAGTGTCAAGGCGAAGCCCCAGGACAGCGGAGCCGGGCGTGATGCCGGTCGCTTCGCGTATACCGGCGAGAGGCTGTCGCTGAATTTCCAGGATATCGATGTCCGTTCGGTCCTGCAGTTGATCGCCGATTTCACCGATCTCAACCTGGTGGCCAGCGACACGGTACAGGGCAATATCACCCTGCGCCTGCAGAATGTGCCCTGGGATCAGGCGCTCGACCTGGTGCTCAGGACCAAGGGATTGGACAAGCGCAAGATCGGCAACGTGCTGTTGGTGGCGCCGGCCGACGAAATCGCGGCACGCGAGCGCCAAGAGCTGGAGGCACAGCAGCAGATCGCCGAACTGGCCCCCCTGCGTCGCGAATTGCTCCAGGTGAACTACGCCAAGGCGACGGACATCGCCAAACTGTTCCAGTCGGTCACCAGCAGCGATGAGGTGGAAGAGCAGCGCGGCTCCATCACCGTCGACGAGCGGACCAACAATATCATCGCCTACCAGACCCAGGACCGTCTGGACGAGCTGCGGCGGATCGTCGCCCAACTGGACGTCCCGGTGCGTCAGGTGATGATCGAGGCGCGCATCGTCGAGGCCAACGTCGATTACGACAAGAGCCTGGGGGTGCGCTGGGGCGGAAGCTTCGTCAACGACCAGTGGAGCCTGTACGGCAAGGATGGCGCGCAATCCGTCGATGACGGACAGGTATTCCTGCCGGGAACCGGCCAGGTCGGCAACTTCACCCTGGAAGATGGCATGGCTCCCGTTCCCTTCGTCGACATGGGGGTTGCGAACAGTACTTCGGGTCTCGGCATCGGCTTCATTTCCGATCACCTGATCCTCGACCTCCAACTGTCGGCCATGGAAAAGACCGGCAATGGAGAAGTCATTTCCCAGCCCAAGGTTCTCACCTCGGACAAGGAGACGGCGAAGATCCTGACCGGCGAGGAGATTCCCTACCAGGAGGCCAGCTCCAGCGGCGCGACCAGCACTTCCTTCAAGGAGGCGGCTCTGTCGCTGGAGGTGACGCCGCAAATCACTCCCGACAACCGCATCATCATGGAGGTGAAGGTGACCAAGGATCAGGCGGACTTCGCCAAGGCCCTGAACGGTGTGCCGCCGATCAACAAGAACGAGGTCAACGCCAAGGTGCTGATCGGCGACGGCGAAACCATCGTGATCGGCGGAGTCTTCTCCAATATCCAGGCCAAGTCCGTGGACAAGGTGCCGTTCCTCGGCGACCTGCCGTTCATCGGGCGCCTGTTCCGCCGCGACGTGGTCGCCGACAGCAAATCCGAGCTGCTTGTTTTCCTGACTCCGCGTATTCTTAACAGCCAGGCTATCGCTGTGAGTCGTTGAGTCAGTGCGAAATGTAATCCTCGTGGGCCCGATGGGCTCGGGCAAGAGCACCATCGGGCGTTTGCTTGCCAAAGAATTGCGGTTGGCGTTCAAGGATTCCGACAAGGAAATCGAGCAGCGTACCGGCGCCGACATTCCCTGGATCTTCGACGTGGAAGGCGAGGCGGGCTTCCGCGAGCGCGAGCAGGCGATGATCGGTGAGCTTTGCGCCAGCGACGGCATCGTGCTCGCCACCGGGGGCGGCGCCGTGCTGCGCTCCGAGAATCGCGCCGCCCTGCGTTCGGGCGGGCGGATCGTTTACCTGCACGCCTCGGTCGCCCAGCAACTGGAGCGCACTTCCCGCGACCGCAATCGTCCGTTGCTGCATTCCGCCGATCCGGGACGGGTCCTGAGCGACCTGATGCTCGTCCGGGACCCCCTGTACCGAGAGATCGCCGACCTGGTGGTGGAAACCGACGAACGCCCGCCACGCATGGTCGTGGAGGAAATCCTCGACCGCCTGCACACGTTGCCGCCACGGTGACGCTGCAGGCAACTGCGTTATCCTAGCGCTCTTTCCAATGCGGGGGCTTTCATGCAGACGTTACAGGTTGATCTCGGCGAGCGCAGCTATCCCATCTATATTGGAGCCGGCCTGCTGGACCGGGCGGAATGCATGGTTCCGCACCTGGCCGGTCGCCAAGTGGCGGTGGTCACCAACGAGACCGTCGCGCCGCTCTATCTGGAGCGGTTGTCCCAAACCCTGGCCGGCCATGAGCTGACGCCCATCGTGCTGCCGGACGGCGAGGCCTTCAAGCACTGGGAAACCCTGCAGAAGATTTTCGACGGCCTGCTCGAGGCCCGGCACGACCGGCGCACCACCCTCATCGCCCTTGGCGGGGGCGTCGTCGGCGACATGGCGGGGTTTGCCGCCGCCTGCTACCAGCGCGGGGTCGACTTCATCCAGATTCCGACCACCTTGCTGTCCCAGGTGGACTCCTCGGTCGGCGGCAAGACCGGCATCAATCACCCGCTGGGCAAGAACATGATCGGCGCTTTCTATCAGCCGAAGGCCGTGGTGATCGATACCGCCACGCTGGCGACCCTGCCGGAGCGGGAACTGTCCGCCGGCCTGGCCGAGGTGATCAAGTACGGCCTGATCTGCGACGAGCCCTTCCTCGGCTGGCTGGAAACCCACATGGCGGCGCTTCGCGCCCTGGATGCGGCGGCCCTGACCGAGGCCATCGCCCGCTCCTGCGCGGCCAAGGCGCGGGTGGTCGGTGTCGACGAACGCGAGTCGGGCGTGCGCGCCACCCTGAACCTGGGGCACACCTTCGGTCATGCCATCGAAACCCACATGGGCTATGGTGCATGGCTGCACGGCGAGGCGGTGGCCGCGGGGTCCGTCATGGCCCTGGAGATGTCCCGGCGCCTCGGCTGGCTCGGCGAGGCCGAGCGCGATCGCGGCATCCGCCTGCTGCAGCGCGCGGGACTGCCCGTGGTGCCGCCGGCGCAGATGTCGGCGGACGACTTCCTCGGGCACATGGCCGTCGACAAGAAGGTTCTGGGCGGCCGCCTGCGGCTGGTGCTGCTCAGGCGCCTGGGCGAGGCGGTGGTGACTGGAGACTTCCCGCACGAGGCCTTGCAGGCCACCCTGGATACCGATTACCGGACTCTGATGGAACAGATCAGTCACTGAGAAAGCCATGACCAGTTTGCATGCAGACGATGCCCTCCTGATCCACTACCAACTGAACCACGACCCCTTCGCGCCGCGAACGCCGGGCTTCAAGTTCTTCCCGGCGCAGCGCAAGCAGGTGCTCGGCCAGTTGCACCACCTCGCCCGTTACAGCCGCCTGCTGTTGGTGGTCAGCGGGCCGTCGGGCAGCGGCAAGACACTTCTCCGGCAGGCGCTGGTGGCCAGCAGCAACAAGCAGACGGTGCAGTGCGTCGTGGTTTCCGCGCGGGCCTCGGCGCGTGTCGACGGCCTGTTGCGGCAGATCGCCCTCGGTCTGGGGCTGGATCGTGCGGACGAGCGAGCGATCCTGGATCAGGTGGAGCGGCTGGCCTCCGCGGGCCAGGGCCTCTACCTGCTGGTGGACGATGCGGAGCTTCTGGAAACGGCCGCCCTCGATGCGCTGCTGGCTCTGGCGGCGGGGACCGATATAGGGCGGCCGCATGTGTTCCTGTTCGGCGAGCCGGAACTGGTGGCGCGCCTGCAGGCTCTGGCCGACGGCGAGGAACGTTTCCATGTGCTGCGGCTGAATCCCTATACGCTGGATGACACGCGCGAATACCTGGCGCAGCGCCTGGAGGGAGCGGGAGGCGACATCGGCCTGTTCAGCGACGAACAGATCGAGGCGATTCACCGTGGGGCCGGCGGCTGGCCGGGAGAGATCAACCGGCTCGCCCGCGAACTGCTGCACGAGGAAATGCTGGCCGGACACGAGGAAGAGGACGAGCGCGCGCCGGGCGCGATGCTGCCGAAGAAGCACCTGCTCGCTCTGGCCGGGGTCGTCCTGGCCGTGGCGGTGGCCTGGTTCATGCGCGGTGGGACGGGAGACGAGGAGCCTGTGGCGCAGCAACCGCAGGCGGAGGCACCGGCCGCCCCGCCCGAGCCGACTGGCGCCGCGCCCGCGCCGTCCGTGGCGGGCGGCGCCCAGCCGGTGCTGCGCGAGCCTCTGGCCCAGGCCGCGGGCGAGGCGGATGCCGAGGATATCGGGATCGCCGGTCCGGCGGCGGTCGTGGCCGCCACCGCCAGTTCCGCACTCGCGCCGACCGTGCAGGCGCCCGTCGTGCCATCGGTACCTGCGCCGAAGCCCGAGGTCAGGGCGCCGGCGGCGGTGCAGCCGACGACTCCCAAGCCCAAGCCCGCCTCTCAAACCCCAGCCCCAGCTCCAGCCGTCGCGAAGCCGGCCGCGCCACCCGCGCCGGCTCCTGCGCCGCGGGTCGTGGCGAAGCCTGCGGCTTCAGCCCCGGCTCCGTCCGCCCCCGCTGCGCCGGTCGCCGCGAAGCCGGCCCCGGCGGCTCCCGTCTCCCGGCCGGCGGCTGCCGCGTCGTCCGCCGCGCCGGCCGGAAGCGACTGGTATCGCTCCCAGGCGGCCACGCGCTACGCCCTGCAGGTGCTGGGCACGCGCTCGGAGGGCAGCGCCCAGGCCTTCGTGCGTGCCCAGGGGGCGGGCTACCGTTATTTCCGGAAATTGCATCAGGGGAAGCCGCTGTTCGTGGTGACCTACGGCAGTTTTGCCAGCCGCGCCGAAGCGCAGGCGGCGGTCAGGACCCTTCCGGCATCGGTGCAGGCCAGCAAGCCCTGGCCGCGTACCTTCGCCAGCATTCAGCAGGAGGCCGGCGTGCGCTGATATCGCTCTAACACGACGGATTCGATTTATCTTTCAAGATCGCGACACCCTGCTACGAGAAAACGACCTGGGCGTTTGTGGTGAGTGGGCGGGGTATGCGACAATAGTCGCCCTTTTTGTCTGTCCGACGTCGAGGATGGTCCCGGTCGCGCAGGCGAGCACGTTTTGAAAGTAAAGAATCTGCCCGGTGAGAGTGTCTATGAAAGCAGGTCTGTACCATCCTGAAGAATTCAAGGATAACTGCGGCTTCGGTCTGATTGCCCATATGCGCGGCGAGGCGAGTCATCACCTGCTGCAAACCGCCATTGAAGCGCTGACCTGCATGACCCACCGCGGCGGCATCAATGCCGACGGCAAGACCGGCGACGGTTGCGGCCTGCTGATGCAGAAGCCGGACGCCTTCCTGCGCGCCAAGGCCAAGGAGCATTTCGGCGCCGAACTGCCCGGGCAGTACGCGGTCGGCATGGTCTTTCTCAGCCAGGACGCCGCCGGGGCCGAGATCGCGCGTGCGCGCCTGAGCGAGGAAATCGCCGCGCAGGGACTGGGCCTGGTGGGCTGGCGTGAAGTGCCGGTGGACACCTCCGTGCTCGGTCCGCTGGCCCTCGAGCGCCTGCCGCGCATCGAGCAGGTGTTCGTCGCCGGCGAGGGCCTTTCCGACCAGGACTTCGCCATCAAGCTGTTCTTCGCCCGGCGGCGCGCCGAGGTGGCGCTGGCGGACCAGGACTTCTACGTCTGCAGCCTGTCGCACAAGGACATCATCTACAAGGGCCTGATGATGCCCGCCGATCTGGCGCGCTTCTACCCGGACCTCGGCGACGAGCGCTTGGCCACGGCGATCTGCGTGTTCCACCAGCGCTTCTCCACCAACACCCTGCCGAGATGGCCGCTGGCCCAGCCGTTCCGCTTCCTCGCCCACAACGGCGAGATCAACACCATCACCGGCAACCGCAACTGGGCCCAGGCGCGCCGCCTGAAGTTCGCCAATGAACTGCTGCCCGATCTGGAAAGCTTGGCGCCGCTGGTCAACCGGACCGGCTCCGACTCCTCGAGCATGGACAACATGCTCGAACTGCTGGTCACCGGCGGCATGGACCTGTTCCGCGGCCTGCGCATGATCATTCCGCCGGCCTGGCAGAACGTCGAGACCATGGACGCCGACCTGCGCGCCTTCTACGAGTACAACTCCATGCACATGGAGCCCTGGGACGGTCCGGCCGGCGTGGTGCTGACCGACGGCCGCTACGCCGTCTGTCTGCTCGACCGCAACGGCCTGCGCCCGGCGCGCTGGGTGACCACCGGGAACGGCTACATCACCCTGGCCTCGGAAATCGGCGTGTGGAACTACGCGCCGGAAGACGTCATCGCCAAGGGGCGGGTCGGCCCGGGGCAGATCCTCGCCGTGGATACCGAAACCGGCGAGGTCCTGCACACCGACGACATCGACAGCCGCCTGAAGTCGCGCCATCCCTACAAGAAATGGCTGCGCCAGAATGCCCTGCGCATCCAGGCCAACCTGGACGAGAGCGAAGGTACCTCGGCCTATGACGCCGAGCAGCTCAAGCAGTACATGAAGATGTTCCAGGTCACCTTCGAGGAGCGTGACCAGGTGCTGCGTCCGCTCGCCGAGCAGGGCCAGGAAGCGGTCGGTTCGATGGGCGACGACACCCCGATGGCCGTACTGTCCAAACGCGTGCGCTCGCCCTACGACTATTTCCGCCAGCAGTTCGCCCAGGTCACCAACCCGCCGATCGACCCGCTGCGCGAGTCCATCGTCATGTCCCTGGAAACCTGCCTGGGCGCCGAGCGCAACGTGTTCGAGGAAACCGCCGAGCACGCCAACCGGGCGATCCTGACCACGCCGGTGATCTCCCCGGCCAAGTGGCGCAGCCTCATGAACCTCGAGCGCGAGGGCTTCGAACGGCATTTCATCGATCTCAACTACGACGAGTCGCTGGGCCTCGAAGCCGCGGTGCGCAACATCGCCGACCAGGCCGAGGAGGCCGTGCGCGGCGGCAAGGTGATTCTGGTGCTGTCCGACCGCCATATCGTCCCCGGCAAGCTGCCGGCGCACGCTTCCCTGGCCGTCGGCGCGGTGCACCACCGCCTGGTCGAGAAGGGCCTGCGCTGCGACTGCAACATCCTGGTGGAGAGCGCCACCGCACGCGATCCGCACCACTTCGCCGTGCTGCTGGGCTTCGGCGCCACCGCGATCTACCCCTTCCTCGCCTACGAGGTGCTGGCCGACCTGATTCGGACCGGCGAAGTGCTGGGCGACATGGACGATGTGTTCAAGTACTACCGCAAGGGCATTTCCAAGGGCCTTCTGAAGATCCTCTCGAAGATGGGCATTTCCACCGTGGCTTCCTATCGCGGCGCCCAATTGTTCGAGGCGGTCGGCCTGGCCGACGAGGTGGTGGAGCTGAGCTTCCGTGGCGTAGCCTCGCGCATCAAGGGCGCGCGCTTCGTCGACCTGGAGGCCGAGCAGAAGCTGCTGGCCGCCGAGGCCTGGAGCAAGCGCAAGCCGATCCAGCAGGGCGGCCTGCTGAAGTTCGTCTTCGGCGGCGAATACCATGCCTATAACCCGGATGTGGTGAGCACCCTGCAGGCCGCCGTGCAGCAGGGCGACTACGCCAAGTTCAAGGAATACAGCGCGCTGGTCGACCAGCGGCCGGTGTCGATGCTGCGCGACCTGCTCAAGGTCAAGGAGGTCGCCCAGCCATTGGCATTGGACGAGGTCGAGCCGCTGGGGGCGATTCTCAAGCGCTTCGACTCCGCCGGCATCTCCCTCGGTGCCCTGTCGCCGGAGGCCCACGAGGCCCTGGCCGAGGCGATGAACAGCCTGGGCGCGCGCTCCAACTCCGGCGAGGGCGGTGAGGACCCGGCGCGCTACGGCACCATCAGGAGTTCGAAGATCAAGCAGGTGGCCACCGGGCGCTTCGGGGTCACTCCCGAGTACCTGGTCAACGCCGAGGTGTTGCAGATCAAGGTGGCGCAGGGCGCCAAGCCCGGCGAGGGCGGCCAGTTGCCGGGCGGCAAGGTCAACGGCCTGATCGCCCGCCTGCGCTACGCGGTACCCGGCGTGACCCTGATCTCGCCGCCGCCGCACCACGACATCTATTCCATCGAGGACCTGGCGCAACTGATCTACGATCTCAAGCAGGTCAACCCGCAGGCACTGGTTTCGGTGAAACTGGTGGCCGAGCCGGGCGTCGGCACCATCGCCGCCGGCGTGGCCAAGGCCTATGCCGATCTGATCACCATCTCCGGCTACGACGGCGGCACCGGCGCATCGCCGCTGACCTCCATCCGCTACGCCGGCAGTCCCTGGGAACTGGGCCTGGCCGAAGCGCACCAGACCCTGCGCGGCAACGACCTGCGCGGCAAGGTGCGGGTACAGACCGACGGCGGCCTGAAGACCGGCCTCGACGTGATCAAGGCGGCCATCCTCGGCGCCGAGAGCTTCGGCTTCGGCACCGCGCCGATGATCGCCCTGGGCTGCAAGTACCTGCGCATCTGCCATCTGAACAACTGCGCCACCGGCGTGGCCACCCAGAACGACAAGTTGCGCAAGGAACACTTCATCGGCACCGTGGACATGGTGACCAACTTCTTCACCTACGTCGCCCAGGAAACCCGCGAATGGCTGGCCAGGCTGGGCGTGCGCAGCCTCGGCGAACTGATCGGCCGCACCGATCTGCTCGAGCTGCTGCCTGGCGAGACCGCCAAGCAGGCCCACCTGGACCTGAGTCCGCTGCTCGGCAGCGCCCATGTCCCGGACGGCAAGCCGCAGTTCTGCGAGGTGGAGAAGAACCCGCCGTTCGATCCAGGCCTGCTGGCCGAGAAGATGGTCGAGATGGCCCGGCCGGCGATCGAGGCCAGGAGCGGCGGCGAGTTCGCGCTGGACATCTGCAACTGCGACCGCTCCATCGGTGCCCGGGTTTCCGGTGAGATCGCCAAGGTCCACGGCAACCAGGGCATGGTCGACGCGCCGATCACCTTCCGCTTCAAGGGCACCGCGGGGCAGAGCTTCGGCGTATGGAACGCCGGCGGCCTGAACCTCTACCTGGAAGGCGATGCCAACGACTACGTGGGCAAGGGCATGACCGGCGGCAAGCTGGTGATAGTCCCGCCCCAGGGCAGCGTCTTCAAGACCCAGGACTCGGCCATTCTCGGCAACACCTGCCTGTACGGCGCCACCGGCGGCCGGCTGTTCGCCGCCGGCACCGCCGGCGAGCGCTTCGCCGTGCGCAACTCCGGCGCCCATGCGGTGGTGGAGGGCACCGGCGACCACTGCTGCGAGTACATGACCGGCGGCTTCGTCTGCGTGCTGGGCCGGACCGGCTACAACTTCGGCTCCGGCATGACCGGCGGCTTCGCCTATGTGCTCGATCTGGACAACGGCTTCGTCGACCGGGTGAACCACGAACTGGTGGAAATGCAGCGGATCAGCGGGGAGTCCATGGAGGCTCATCGCAGCCACCTGCAGCAGGTGCTGGCCGAGTACGTGGACGAGACCGGCAGCCAGTGGGGTGCCCACCTGCTGGAAAACCTGGACGACTACCTGCGCATGTTCTGGCTGGTCAAGCCGAAGGCGGCGAGCCTGCAGTCGCTGCTTTCCAGCACCCGCGCCAACCCGCAGTAAGCAGCTTCGGCCGCGGTCCCGCGCCGGGCGCGGGACCTCTCCGGCCCATCCCGATGTGTCTTGCAGCCGCAGCCGGGGGCTCGCCGCTGCTGTATAGAGGTTTTGAAATGACTGAACGTCTGAACAACGATTTCCAGTTCATCGAAGTCGGGCGCAAGGATCCGAAGAAGAAGCTGCTGCGCCAGCGCAAGAAGGAATTCGTCGAGATCTACGACCTGTTCAAGCCACAGCAGGCCCAAGAGCAGGCGCATCGCTGCCTTGGCTGCGGCAACCCCTACTGCGAGTGGAAATGCCCGGTGCACAACTTCGTGCCGAACTGGCTGAAGCTGGTATCCGAGGGTAACATCCTGGCCGCCGCCGAGCTGTCGCACCAGACCAACACCCTGCCGGAGGTCTGCGGCCGGGTCTGCCCGCAGGACCGTCTCTGCGAGGGTGCCTGCACCCTGAACGACGGCTTCGGCGCGGTGACCATAGGTTCGGTGGAGAAGTACATCACCGACACCGCCTTCGCCATGGGCTGGCGTCCCGACATGTCCAAGGTCACCCCGACCGGCAAGCGCGTCGCGGTGGTCGGTGCCGGTCCCGCCGGCCTCGGCTGCGCCGATATCCTGGCGCGTAACGGCGTGACCCCGGTGGTGTTCGATCGCAACCCGGAAATCGGTGGCCTGCTGACCTTCGGCATTCCCGAGTTCAAGCTGGAGAAGAGCGTGATGAGCCGGCGCCGCGAGGTGTTCGCCGGCATGGGCGTCGAGTTCCGCCTGAACACCGAGGTGGGCAAGGACGTGACCATGCAGCAACTGCTCGACGAGTTCGACGCCGTGTTCCTCGGCATGGGTACCTATACCTACATGAAGGGCGGCTTCCCCGGCGAGGACCTGCCGGGCGTGTACGACGCGCTGGATTTTCTGATCGCCAACGTCAACCGCAACCTCGGCTTCGAGAAGTCCCCGGAAGACTTCATCGACATGAAAGGCAAGAAGGTTGTGGTGCTGGGCGGCGGCGACACAGCCATGGACTGCAACCGCACCTCGATCCGCCAGGGCGCCAAGAGCGTGACCTGCGCCTACCGCCGCGACGAGGAGAACATGCCGGGCTCCCGCCGCGAGGTGAAGAACGCCAAGGACGAGGGGGTGAAGTTCCTCTACAACCGCCAGCCCATCGCCATCGTCGGCGAGGACAGGGTGGAGGGCGTCAAGGTGGTGGAAACCCGCCTCGGCGAGCCGGATGCCCGCGGCCGGCGCAGCCCCGAGCCGATTCCCGGTTCCGAGGAGATCCTCCCGGCCGATGCCGTGGTGATCGCCTTCGGCTTCCGTCCGAGCCCGGCGCCCTGGTTCGAGGCGCTGCAGATCAAGACCGACAGCCAGGGCCGGGTGATCGCGCCGCTGCACGACAACCCGTTCAAGCACCAGACCAGCAACCCGAAGGTCTTCGCCGGCGGCGACATGGTGCGCGGCTCCGATCTGGTGGTCACGGCGATCTACGAAGGCCGCCAGGCGGCCGAGGGCATCCTCGACTACCTGGGCCTCTGAGACGACCGCAGGCCTCGCTCGGCCAGGAGGCACGGCGCTCGCCGTGCCTTTTGCGTCGGGCTTTGCGAAAATGTCCGGCATTCTCCCGCTGGAACCCTGCCATGACCGTCCTGAAGAACGACCGCTTTCTCCGCGCCCTGCTCAAGCAACCCGTCGATGTCACTCCGGTGTGGATGATGCGCCAGGCCGGCCGCTACCTGCCGGAATACCGGGCGACCCGGGCGAAGGCGGGCGATTTCATGAGTCTGTGCATGAATCCCGAGCTGGCCTGCGAGGTGACCCTGCAGCCGCTGGACCGCTATCCGCAACTGGACGCGGCGATCCTCTTCTCCGACATCCTCACCGTTCCCGACGCCATGGGGCTGGGTCTGTATTTCGAGACCGGGGAGGGGCCGCGCTTTCGCAAAGTGGTTTCCAGCCCGGCGGACATCGAGGCCCTGCCGGTGCCCGATCCCGAGCGGGACCTGGGCTACGTGATGGCGGCGGTACGCACCATCCGCCGCGAGCTGAACGGCCGCGTGCCGTTGATCGGCTTCTCCGGCAGTCCCTGGACCCTGGCCACCTACATGGTCGAGGGCGGCTCCAGCAAGGACTTCCGCAAGTCCAAGGCGATGCTCTACGACAATCCGCAGGCCATGCACGCCCTGCTCGACAAGCTGGCCCGGGCGGTCACCGCCTACCTCAACGGGCAGATCCTGGCCGGCGCCCAGGCGGTGCAGATCTTCGACTCCTGGGGCGGCAGCCTGTCGTCGGCGGCCTACCAGGAGTTTTCCCTGGCCTACATGAAGAGGATCGTCGACGGCCTGATCCGCGAGCACGAAGGCCGGCGCGTGCCGGTGATCCTCTTCACCAAGGGCGGCGGCCTGTGGCTGGAGGCCATGGCCGGGAGCGGCGCCGAGGCCCTGGGCCTGGACTGGACCTGCGACATCGGCGATGCCCGTGCCCGCGTCGGCGGCAAGGTGGCTCTGCAGGGCAACATGGACCCGAGCGTCCTCTACGCCAACCCGGCGGCGATCCGCGCCGAGGTGGCGCGCATCCTCGCCCGTTACGGCGCGGGCTCCGGGCATGTCTTCAACCTCGGCCACGGCATCACCCCCGAGGTCGATCCGGCCCATGCCGGCGCCTTCTTCGAGGCGGTGCACGAACTGTCGGCGCAATATCACCGCTGAACGTCCGCGCATGACGCAAAAGCCCGATCGGGCTTTTGCGTTTCGCGGATTCAGGCCAGTGCCTGCTTCGGCGGCAGGCGCGACAGGCGCAGGGCCACGATCAGGGCGAGGCCGAGCAGGGCGGCGATGAACAGGCCGACGCCGGTCCAGCCGCCGTGCTGCCAGAAGAAGCCGCCCGCCGTGCCGGCCACGCTGGAGCCGGCGTAGAAGCTGAACAGGTACAGCGACGAAGCCTGGCCGCGGGCCTGCAGGGCGCGGCGGCCGACCCAACTGCTGGCCAGCGAGTGGGCGGCGAAGAAACCGAAGGCGAACAGCAGCATGCCGGCGAGCACCAGCCCCAGCGGGGCGCACAGGGTCAGCAGGACGCCGCCGAGCATCAGCAGGATCGACGGCCAGAACACCCAGTGCCGGCCCAGGCGGTCGGCCAGCGCGCCGGCCTGGGTCGAACTGTAGGTGCCCGACAGGTAGACCACCGAAAGCAGGCCGACCAGGCTCATGCTCAGTCCGTAGGGCGGCTCGAGCAGACGGAAGCTCATGTAGTTGAACAGGGCGACGAAGCTGCCGACCAGCAGGAAGGCTTCGAGGAACAGCCAGGGCAGGCCCTGGTCGGAAAAGTGCAGGCGCAGGCCGTGGGCCAGGTTGGCGAAGCTCAGTGGGGTCGCCTGGAAGTGCCGCGAATCCGGCAGCAGGCGCCAGAACGTCAGTGCCGCGAGCAGCGCCAGAAGGCCGAGGGCGGCCAGCGCCGCCTGCCAGGAGAAGAAGTCCAGCAGCACGCCGCCGATCAGCCGGCCGCCCATGCCGCCCAGGGAGTTGCCGGAGATGTACAGGCCCATGGCCAGGCCCAGATGGCGCGGATCTATCTCTTCGCTGAGATAGGACATCGCCACCGCCACCTGGCCGCTCAGGACCAGGCCGAGCAGCGCACGAAGCAGCAGAAAGGCATGCCAGCCGGGCACCAGCGGGCTGAGCAGGGTGAGCAGCGCCGCCGCACACAGCGCAGTGACCATCACCGGCTTGCGGCCGATGGCGTCCGACAGCGGACCGGTGAGCAGCAGGCCCATGGCCAGGGCGATGGTCGAGATCGACAACGCCAGGCTGCTCTGCGCCGCGTTCAGGGCGAAGGCCGCGGAGAATGCCGGCATCATCGGCTGCACGCAGTAGAGCAGGGCGAAGCTGGCGAAGCCGGCGGCGAACAGCGCCCAGCAGGCACGGCGGAATTGCGTCGTGCCCTTTTCGATCCGGGGAGCGGCTGCGGCGCTGGCGGGCGCGGGTTGGGCGGCAAGGCTATTCATCTCGACCTCGGTACGGGCGATCGTCGGCTGGTAGCCGATGGGATGCCGACCAGCATAGGGGAGGCGATATTCCCGGTTCCAATATATTGTTCGACTGATTTGATATGTTCTACGAATCAATGGGGCTGTCATGGAGCTGCGTCATCTGCGCTATTTCATCGCCGTCGCCGAGGAGCTGCACTTCGGCCGCGCCGCCGGGCAACTGGGGATTTCCCAGCCGCCGCTGAGCCAGCAGATCCAGGCGCTGGAAGAGGAACTCGGCGTGCGCCTGTTCGAGCGCACCAATCGCCGAGTCGTGCTCAGCGAGGTCGGCCGGCTGTTCCTGCCCGAGGCGCGCCAGGTGCTGGCCCAACTGGAGCAGGCGGTCGCCGTGGCCCGGCGCGCCCAGCGTGGCGAACTGGGCGAGTTGAAGGTCGGCTTCACTTCCTCGGCGCCCTTCACCTCGAGCATTCCGCGGGCGATCCGCGCCTTCCGCCAGGCCTGCCCGGAGGTACATCTGGACCTGCGCGAGCTGAGCAGCCGCGGAGTCGCCGAGGCGATCCACGAGGGACGGCTGCAGGTCGGGGTGCTGCGCCCGCTGTTTCCCCTGCCGGCGGAGCTGGTGGCCTTGGAGCTGTTCGCCGAGCCGCTGGTGGTGGTCCTGCCGGTCGGGCATCCGCTGGCCGGCGGCAGCGCCGACGGCGTGCATCTGGCGGAGCTGGGCGAAGAACCCTTCGTGTTCTTCCCGCGCAGTTTCGGCACCGGGCTCTACGACCAGTTGCTCGGTCTGGCCCGGGCCGCCGGCTTCATCCCGCGCATCGTGCAGGAGGCCAGCGAGGCCATGACCCTGATCGGCCTGGTTGCCACCGGCCTGGGCGTCACCGTGCTGCCGGCCTCGTTCAGCCGCATGCGCATCGATGGTGTGGTCTGCCGCATCCTGCTCGATCCGGGCGCCAGCACCGCGGTCTGGCTGGTGCGTCGGCGCGACGAGAGTTCGCCGCTGGTGCGGCGCTTCGCCGAGTTGCTCGAACGGGAGGCGCGCGAGGCGCAGCCGCCGCAGGCGATCACCAAGGGATAAGCGCACGCGCCGGCGGAAATGGGGTTAAATGCTTGCGGAATCTTCGGTAGATCGGGCGGAAGGAGGCGATGGCATGCGGCGTGTGGTGTTCAATCAGAAGGGCGGGGTCGGTAAGTCGAGCATCGCCTGCAATCTGGCGGCGGTGAGCGCGGCGGAGGGCTATCGCACCCTGCTGGTCGATCTCGACAGCCAGGCCAACTCCACCCACTATCTCAGCGGTTTCTGCGGCGAGGACATCCCGCTGGGGATCGCCGACTTCTTCAAGCAGGTGCTCACCGGTGGGGTGGGCAGGCGGCCGAAGGTCAAGGTGATCGAAACGCCTTTCGCCAACCTCGACCTGGTCACCGCCTCGACCGAGCTGGCCGACCTGCAGCCCAAGCTGGAGACCAAGCACAAGATCACCCGGCTGCGCAGGCTGCTCGACGAACTGGGCGAGGATTACGAGCGGATCTACCTAGATACGCCGCCGGCGTTGAATTTCTATACGGTTTCCGCACTGATCGCCGCCGATCGCGTGCTGATTCCCTTCGACTGCGACAGCTTCTCGCGCCAGGCGCTGTATGCCCTGCTCGCCGAGATCGACGAACTGCGCGAGGACCACAACGAGCACCTGCAGGTCGAGGGCATAGTGGTCAATCAGTTCCTGCCCCAGGCCGTGCTGCCGCAGCGCATGCTCGACGAACTGATCGCCGAGTCGCTGCCGGTGCTGCCGGTGTACCTCGGCAGCTCGGTGAAGATGCGCGAGTCGCACCAGGCCTGCAAGCCGCTGATCCATCTGGAGCCCAAGCACCGGCTGACCCGCCAGTTCGTCGCGCTGCACGACCTGCTGGAGTCGGCCGACTGAGCGGGCCCGTCATCGATTCCATGAAGGCGTGGAGTCCGTCGTGACCTGCCGCGGCCCGTGGGCTGGACGACGCCGCGGGTTTGTCTACCGTGGTGGATGGCTCCGGCCATCCACCCTACGGTTTCCGATCCCCCAGACTTCCGCCCCGCCGGCCGCAAATCGGTGGCACGTCTAGCGCATCACCAGCAGATCGCAGGGCGGGTTGTCCAGGTAGTAGCGGGTCAGGCTGCCGAGCAGCCGCTCGCTCAGGGCGTCGCGGCTGTGCCCGCCGAGGGCGAGCAGTTGCGGGCGCTGGCTGGCGATCGCGGCATCCAGGCAGGTCTGCCGCTCGCCGCTCTGGAAGCCGTGGCTGAACTGCACGGCGCGCGGCGGCAAGGCGGTGAATTCGGCACCGATGAAGCGCTCGAAGAGCGACTGCTGGAAAGCCTGCTCGTCCGGATTGTCCGCGGCATGGATGGCGGCGACCTCCTGCACGTGCAGGGCCCTGAGCTGCGCGCCGGGCGGCAGCAGTTGCCAGGCCGCGCGCAGGGCGCGGCTGGCGCAGGGGGAGAAGTCGATGGCGGCGAGGGCGCGCTCGTAGGGCGTATCGGCCGGATCGATGGCGATCAGCGCGGGAACCGGGCTGGCCTGCAGGACGCGTTCCTGCACGCTGCCGGCGAAGCCCTGCGCCGGCTGCCGATGATGGCTGCCGAGCACCAGCAGGTCGCAGTTGCCGAGACTGATGTATTGCAGGATGAGTTCGGCGGGATGGGCCCCCACCTCCAGGCGCAGTTGCACGTCGAGGGCCGGCCGGCCCTGCAGGTGGTTGGCCAGGGTCTGCTCCTCGGCGCTGCGCAGCCGGGCGAGCAGCGCCGGCGAGGGCTGGCTGGCGGCCACGTGCAGCAGGGTCAGGCGTGCCTGCGACTGGGCGGCGAGCTGAATGGCGCGACGCAGGGCGATATCGCCTTCCGGGCTGAGATCGTGGGCGATCAGAATATGCTTGGCCATGGCGCTCTTCCTCCTTGAGGGAGCCTCAGTCTGGCGGCAAGCCAGGGATGGGGCCTTGACCTGCGGCAAGCCCGCCGTCGCCGCGATGTGGCGCCAGCGGCGCTTCAGACACCCTGCTGGCGCAACCAGGCGAGCAGTTGCGGCAGCGGTAGGGCGCCGCTCTGGCGGGCCACTTCGCGACCGGCCCTGAACAGGATCAGATTGGGAATCGAGCGGATACCCAACTGCCCGGCCAGCGGCGCTTCGGCCTCGCTGTCCAGCTTGGCCAGGCGCACCCGCCCGGCCAGTTCCCGGGCGGCCTGGTCGAAGACCGGCGCGAAGGCCTTGCACGGCCCGCACCAGTCGGCCCAGACGTCCAGCAGCAATGGCAGGTCGCCCTTGAGCTGGGCGGCGAAACCGGCGGCGTCGACGGCGAAGGGCTTGCCGGGCAGCACGGGGCTCTTGCAGCGCCCGCAGCGCGGCGCCTCGCCCAGGCGCGCGGCGGGAATGCGGTTGAGGCTGTGGCAGTGCGGGCAGGGGATCAGCAGGGCGTCGGTCATGGCGGGCTCCACGAGGGCTGTCCGTTTCCTATCTGGAGGCGCGCGCAGGGAAATCAAGCGTCCGTGCCGGCTCGCCCTTGCCGGCCGCTCGCGGCGGGCTCGGCGACGAGCCTTCGAGGCCTTGGTTCAGGCCAGTCCGGTATAGATGTTGTAAGCGCTGATCAATGTGATCAGGCAGCCGACGATGGTCAGCAGGGTCCTGGCCGACAGTTTCTTGCACAGCAGGGCGGCGAACGGGGAGGCGAACAGACCGCCGAACACCAGGCCGGCGACCAGCTTCCAGGTATCCGGCTGTCCGGCCAGCAGGATGAACGACGCGGCGCTGGAAAGGGTCAGGAAGAACTCGGCGAAATTGACCGAGCCGATCGTGGTGCGCGGGTCGCTGCCGGAGCCGAGCAGGCTGCTGGTGACCACCGGGCCCCAGCCGCCGCCACCGGCGGCATCGACGAATCCGCCGAACAGGGCCAGCTTGGCCACATGCCTGGGCGCCTTGCGCTGGAGCGCATGGCGATACGCCTTGCCCAGGATGTACAGGCCCATCAGTAGCAGATACGCGGAAATGAAGGGCTTGAGTACCTTGCCGTCGAACTGGGTGATCAGCACGGCGCCGAGCACCGCGCCGACGATTCCCGGCAGCAGCAGGCGCAGGAACAGCGACTTGTCGACGTTGCCCAGCTTGACGTGGGCGATACCGGACAGCCCGGTGGTGAACACCTCGGCGATGTGCACGCTGGCGCTGGCCGCGGCCGGCGAGGCGCCGGCGCCGAGCAGGAAAGTGGTGGCCGTGACGCCGTAGGCCATGCCCAATGCGCCATCGATCATCTGCGCGAAGAAACCGACGGCGACGGCGTTCCAGAAGGCCTGGCTGGCCAGGGCCCGCTCGATGATCTGCAGCCCGGTGCTGCCACCGTTGTCGCCGAAGAACAGGCGCCAGGAAAGGAACAGCAGCAATCCTGCGAGGATCAGCACGGCTGCCCACATGGCGGCGCGCAGGACGGGATGGTTGTCCGGGTGGGAGACGAAGTCCTCTACGGGGGGCAATCCCAGCGCCTGATGCTCCGCGTTGAGCGGGTTCTGGCTGAGATCGAGATCGCGGATTTTCATGCAGTCGCGCCTGACAGTGGGTGGTAGAACAGGCAAAAGTGAAGCCGCCGCAAAGATAAGCGGCTTTTTTTAGAGAGTCTAAGAATGTTTGAGAAGGTTTATATGCCTTATTGGATTAAGAGCATCCGATTGCCTGCCGTGTCCGGCCTGCGGCATCCTGAGTCCCCGCGTCGCGATCGACAGGAGGCGTCATGAAAGCGCTGGATGACGAAATCGGCCGCCAACTGGCCCGGGCGATAGCCGCCGGTCAGTTGCGCGCCGGCGCGGGCAAGCCGCTGGAGATCGACGAGGCCTGGCTGCAGACCCCGCCCGGATTGCGCATGGCCTTCCAGGTACTGAAGAGCGCCGGGATACCGCCTGCCGAGGTGGAGCTGTTCCAGCAGCGCGCCAGCCTGCAAGCCAGCCTGGCGGCAGCCGACGATGAGCCCGGCCGATTGCGCCTGCGGCGCCAACTGGCCGACCTGGAGCAGGACATCGCCTTTCGCCTGGAGGCGCTGCGCAAACTGGGGCAGGGCTGAGAGGCCGTGACCGATGCCGATGACAGGGTTGGCGTGACGGCGCCGGTCAGGACGAGCAACTGATTTCCAGGTGCTTGCCCCATTCCGGCGGGCGTTCGGCGTAGCGCTCCATGCCGGGCTGTTCGTCGAAGGGGCGGGAAAGCACCGCGTGCAGTTCGCGGACCGGGCTGTAATCGCCCCGTTCCGCCGCTTCGATGGCCTGCTGGGCCAGGTAGTTGCGCAGGATGTACTTCGGGTTGACGGCGTGCATGCGCGCGCGTCGTGCGGCCTCGTCCGCCTCGTTCTCGCGGGCCAGGCGCGCCAGGTGGTCGCCGGCCCAGGCATCGAAGCCGGCCAGGTCGACGAAATCCTCGCGCAGGCGCCGCAGGGCGGCCGCCGCCGGGCGGTCGCCCAGTTCGCGGAAGAAGCGGCTGTAGTCCACCGCGCTACCCTGCATCAGTTGCAGGAGGCGCTGTATCCGCTCGCGGTCGTCCGCCTCCGCCGTGGTGAAGCCGAGGCGGCGGCGCATCAGCTCCAGCCAGGCGCCGCGAAACAGCGGCAGGAAGCGCTTGAGGCTGCCCAGCAGGGCGTCCTTGTCGACGAAGGGGGTCAGCGCCTGGCCCAGCGCGGAAAGGTTCCAGTGGGCGATGGGCACCTGATTGTCGAAGGAGTAGCGACCGGTGTCGTCGGAGTGGTTGCAGACGAAGCCCGGATCGAAGTCGTCGAGGAAGGCGTAGGGCCCGAAATCGAAGGTGATGCCGAGGATCGACATGTTGTCGGTGTTCATCACCCCGTGGCAGAAGCCGTAGGCCTGCCAGCGGGCGAGCAGCGCCGCGGTGCGTTCCAGCACCCGGTCGAAGAAGGCCCGGTAGGGATCGGGCTGGGCGAGGCAGTCGGCGAAATATTCGCCGATGACGTAGTCCAGCAACTGGCGCAGGGCCTCGTGCTGGCGGCTGTAGTAGAAGAACTCGAAATGGCCGAAGCGCACATGGCTGGGGGCCAGGCGCAGCAGGGTCGCGGCACGCTCCTCGGTTTCGCGCCAGACCGGGGTGTCCGAGGCGGTCACGCAGAGCGCCCGTGAAGTGGGAATGCCGAGGGCGTGCAGATGCTCGCTGGCGAGAAATTCGCGGATCGACGAGCGCAGCACGGCGCGGCCGTCGCCCATCCGCGAATAGGGGGTCTTGCCGGCGCCCTTCAGGTGCAGGTCCCAGCGCTCGCCCGCCGCGTTGATCACTTCGCCGAGCAGCAGGCCCCGGCCATCGCCGAGTTGGGGGTTGTAGAAGCCGAACTGGTGACCGGAATAGGCCATGGCGCGTGGTTCGGCGCCCGGCCAGGGGCACTGTCCTGCGCAGTATTCGACGAGTTGCGGGTCGTCGGCCACGGCCGGTTCGAGATCGAGCAGCGCGAGCGCCGCGGGACTCGCCACCACCAGCCGCGGCGACGCGATGGGAAGCGGCGTCACCGCGGTGGAGAAGGTATCGCCGAGGCGGGCGAAGCGGTTGTCGAAGGCGAGTTCGCTCAGGCGTTTCACGACTGTCCTCCGGCGCTGCCTGGGTCAGCTCACCATAGCACGCGCGCCGCCGGAGTCACGCCTTGCCCGCCGGTTCGGGCCGCACCGTCTTGTCCGCGGCGGCGCCGAGGGCCGCCTGGACCTCGTCGCTCTCGAGCAGTTGCTCCTGGCCCTTGGCGTTCTTGACGAACACGTCGACCTGGCGGAAGGCGATGTCGATGTGGTTCTCGCGGAACAACTCGTCGATGCGCCGGTTGATCTCGTCGGTGGCACGGCCGCGGTCGCCCAGTTCGCGCACGTAGATGATCAGGTCGTGATCCAGGGTGCTGTCGCCGAAGGTCTGGAACAACACCAGCGGCGGCGGTTCGCGCAGTACCCTGGGGTTCTCGTTGGCCGCCTGGTAGAGCAGTTCGCGCACCCGATTCAGGTTCGAGCCGTAGCCGACGCCGACCTTGAGTACCAGGCGGGTGATGGTATCGGTCAGGGTCCAGTTGATGAGTTGGCTGGTGATGAAGGTCTTGTTCGGCACCACCACCATCTTGCGGTCGGAATCGACGATATGGGTGGCGCGGATATGGATGCGGTTCACCGAGCCGCTGATTCCGCCCACCGTCACCGTGTCGCCGATACGTATCGGACGCTCGAAGAGGATGATCAGGCCGGAAATGAAGTTGGCGATGATCTCCTGCATGCCGAAGCCGATGCCCACCGAGAGCGCTGCGACCAGCCATTGCAGCTTGTCCCAGCTGACCCCGAGGATGGACAGCGCGGTGACCAGGCCGAAGCCGTAGATGGTGTAGGAGAGCAGGGTGGTGGTGGCGTAGGCGCTGCCCTGGGCCAGTTTCAGGCGCGAGAGCACCAGCATTTCCAGCAGGCCCGGCAGGTTGCGCGCCAGGACCACGGTGATCCCGCCGATCAGCAGGGCGGCGAGCAGGTCGCGCAGGCTGATCGGCACCAGGCTGGCGGTGGCGCCGGTGCCTCCGGTGAATTCGTAGAGCACGATGTTGTCGAGGTAGTCGACCACCGTGATCAGGTCGGCCCAGACCCAGTACAGGGTGGTCAGCAGCAGACCGAACAGGGCCAGGCGGATCAGTCGCAGCGACTGCTGGTTGACCTGCTCGATGTCGAGCACCGGCTCCTCCGTCGTCTCGCCGGTCTCGCTGCCTTCCGCCGCGGTGGCCTGGCGCTTGGCCAACGCGCGCTGGTAGGCCAGCCGGCGCGCCGCGACCGACAGTCCACGCACCACGGTGGCCTCGATCAGCGCCCAGAACAGCAGCACGTAGAGGGTCTGCACCAGGCGGTCGCTGAGCCGCAGGGCGGTGTAGTAATAGCCGAGCACCAGACCGAGGATCAGTCCGACCGGCAGCAGGGTGAACAGCAGGCCGATCAGCAGGTTGATCGGCGAGGCGTTCTGGCTGGCCGGGCCGCGTAGCAGGAGCTTGCCCAGCAGCCAGGCCATCAGCACGTAACCGGAAAGCAGGACGAGGATGCCGAGCACGTCGTCGTCCAGCGCGCCCGGCTGGTTGCGGGCGAAGCCGACCACCCCGACCAGGGCCAGCACCACGATGGTGAAGCGACGCATCTGCTTGCGCAGGAAGGCGACCTGTGGCCGGGCCCAGCCGAAGTGCAGTTCGGCCACGCCGCCGGGAGCGAGGATCTTGTAGGTGCTGTAAAGCATCAGCCAGGCCAGCGCCATGTCGTTCAGCGCGATGCCCAGGTAGGGGTTCTGGCCACGCGCGTCCATCTGCAGGGTGTAGCCGCAGAGGGCGAGGAACAGGGTGCCGGGCATCGCCAGCAGCAGGTTGAAGAGCAGCGCCAGCGGGGTATGCCGCTGGCTGTCGCGGCGGTAGTGGCCGATGTCGGCGTGCAACGCGTCGAGCTTGCGGGTGATGGCCCCGCGCTGCCAGAGCAGCACGCCGATCAGCAGCAGCAGCGGCAGGAAGACCCAGGGGCGCTGGATCAGGCCGGAGCCCAGGTCTTTGAGGATGGTCGTCCAGGACGTGCCGGTGACCTGCTCCTGGAGGCGCTGCGGCGCCTCCTTCAGCCAGTCCACATCGAGCGGCTTGTTGCTGGGAATCCAGAACAGTTGCTCTTCCAGGGTGGCGCCCATCTTCTCGGCGGTGTCGAGCAACTGCTTCTGGTTCAACTGCAGGGTGATTTCCTCGTTGAGCAGCGCGTTGAGTTCGTGATCGAGCCGCTCGATCAGCTCGGCGCGGCTTTTCACCAGCGCCAGCAAATCGTTGCGCATCGCCGGATCGGCCGGCGCTTCCCCTTCGGCTACCTGTTTGGCCAGCAACTCGTCGACGTAGGCCTCGGGATCGGTGACCTTGCCGCGCGTCTGGCTGAGTTCGAACTGGTAAAGGCGGATGTCGGCGATTTCGTCGGCGAGGCGGCCGTCGATCTGCACCTGGGGCAGGGCGAGCTTCTGCTGGAAGAGAATCTTGGCCAGCAGCAGGCTGCCGCGCAGGACCTCGATCTGCTCCTCCAGGGTCTGCTCGTTCTGGCTGAGGTTGTCCAGGGTGTGCTTGGTTTCCAGGTTCTGCCGGGTGCGCTCGTTGAGGCGGTCGGTGGTGCGCAGCAGGGTATCGGACAGCTTCAGGTTGGCTGCGGTCTCCTTGGCCAGCAGGCTGTCGGAGCCGGCCGCGCTGGCATCGCGCGAAAGCTCGGCGAAGGTCTCTTCGGACATCGCCTTGCGCTTTTCATTGATCGTCGCCTGCAGGTCGGCGATTTCCGTGGCCAGGCGCTGGATGCGTTCCTGCATCAGGTCTCGCTGGCTGGTGCCCAGCTCCAGGAGCTGGCTATTGCCCGCCAGTTCTTGGCGGCGCAGGGCGGTCTTGGCTTCCAGGGCGGCCAGTTCGGCCTCCAGCAGGCCGCGGCCTTCCACGCTCAGCGGCTTGCCGCCCTGCTTGCCGCTTTTGAGGAGGGCGTTGATTTCCAGGATGCGGGTCTGGTTCGCGGCGATTTCCGTCTGCGCCCGCTCCGGACGGGTCTGCGAGCTGACCAGCAGGCTGTTGGCCTCGTTCAGCGCCTGCTGCCAGTCGGCCATCTGATTGTTGCGGGTGGTCAACTGGTCCATCAGGCGTGGCAGCGAAGTGTTGCCGTTCGGCTGGGCCACTGGCTTCTGCGCGGCCTCCTTGAGGCTCTCCAGCTCGCGCTGGGCGGACTTGATCTGCTGAGGCGCGGCGGCCAGGCGGCGCTTGAGTTCCTCCATGGCCTTCCCGCTCTCCTGAAGGAGATCGAGCTGGAGCAGGGTGTCTTCGAGCTGCTGCTTGATGACCGCTTGCTCGGCTTCCGGCAGCTTGCGTCCGGCCAGGTTGTCCAGGCTGGACTGCACGGCCTTGCGGCTGGGCGGTTCGGCGGCTTGAAGGGCGGGAATGTGGAGGCAAAGCGCGAGAAGAAGAACGCTGAACAGGGAACGCGAAACAGTCATGGCGTCTGGGTCTTTCGGCTGAAAAAGGCCCCAGTTTAACAAACGGAACCGTTTTCGCACCCCTGTCCGACGAACACGTTCAGATGAGCAAAATAGGTGCCGAACGGCTGCCATCCTCTGGAAACTTCAGGCCGACCTTGCGCACCCGGTCGCCTTCGGTGGCCGCCACGGTCCAGGTCATGCCGTTCCATTCCACCTGATCACCGACCACCGGATGGCCGCCGATCAGCCCGGCGATGAAACGGCCGAGCGACTGGTTGCCGTCGATGCCGTCGAGCTTCAGGCCGTAGAGCGCCGCCAGGGCGGCCAGCTCGGCATCGCCTTCGAGCACGAAGTCGCCGAAGAAGCGCAGATCCTGGCCGGTCTTGGGCGGCTGGCTGAACAGCTTGCCGAGACTCGGCAGATCCTCCTCGTGGCCGATCACACAGAGCAGGTCGCCAATCTCCAGGCGGGTACTGCCGGACGGATGGAGCAGTTGCCGGCCGCGGAACAGGGCGGCGATGCGCGTGCCGTCGGGCATCTTCAGGTCGCGCAGGGCGGCGCCGATGCACCACTTGTTGGCGCTCAGGCGGTAGATGAACAGTTCCCAGCGGCTGGTGGGGTGGATCTGCAGGCCGGTCCGCGAGATCGGCGTGGGCGAAGGCGGCACCTCGACCCTGGCCTTGCGCGCCGCCCAGCCGAGGGTGGTGCCCTGCAGCAGCAGCGACACCAGCACGATGAAGAAGGCCACGTTGAAGTAGAGGTTCGCCTGCGGCAGCCCGGCCATCAGCGGAAAGACCGCGAGGATCACCGGTACCGCGCCGCGCAGGCCGACCCAGGAGATGAACAGCCGCTCGCGCAGGTGGAAGTTGCGAAACGGCAGGAGGCCGAGGAACACCGACAGCGGGCGGGCGACGAGGATCATCCACAACGACAGGGCCAGTGCCGGCGCGGCGATGGGCAGCAACTGGCTGGGCGTGAGCAACAGACCGAGGGCCAGGAACATGCCGATCTGGCTGAGCCAGGCCAGGCCGTCGAACATGTGCAGGATGCCGTGGCGATTGCGAATCGGCCGGTTGCCCATCAGCAGGCCGCAGACGTAGACGGCGAGGATGCCGCTGCCGCCGATCGCGCCGGCGATGGCGTAGATCATGATGCCGCCGCTGACCGCCAGCAGTGGATAGAGGCCGTCGGCCACGTCGAGGTTATTGATCAGTTTCAGCAGCAGCCAGCCGCCGGCGAGGCCGAGAGCGATGCCGATGCCGAACTGCTGCAGCAGGCTGACCAGCACGCCCCAGCCGAAATCGCCCCGGCCGGAGGCGAGCATGTCGATCAGGGTCACGGTGAGGAACACCGCCATCGGGTCGTTGCTGCCCGATTCGATTTCCAGGGTGGCGCCGACCCGTTCGTTGAGCCCCTTGCCGTTGAGCAGGTTGAACACCACCGCGGCGTCGGTGGAGCCGACGATGGAGCCGATCAGCAGGCCCTGCATCAGGCTGAGATCGAACAGCCAGGCTGCGGCCAGCCCGGTCAGACCGGAGGTGACCGCCACGCCTAGGGTGGCCAGCGACATCGCCGGCCAGAGCGCCACGCGGAAGGTGGCCACGCGGGTGCGCATGCCGCCGTCGAGCAGGATGATCGCCAGGGCCAGGTTGCTGACCAGGAAGGCCAGGGAGTAGTCGTTGAAGACGATGCCGCCGATGCCGTCGACTCCGGCGAGCATGCCCACGCCGAGGAAGATCACCAGGATCGGGATGCCGAGCCTGGTGGACAGGGAGCTGAGCAGGATACTGGAGCCCACCAGCAGCGCGCCGATCAGGAACAGGGTGTTGATGGTGGCTGCATCCAAAGCGGGGGATCTCCAAGGCGGCCGGCGGAAGCATTCGTGCTTGCTATATATGCATCGGTCGTGCCAAGGGATTAAAGCCGCTGGCTTGGCCAACTGTCAAAAGATAATGTTCGCCGGTTCGGAGGGCGCGCATGGCGACCGGCGGCCAGCCGTTTCCGAGTTCGCGAAGAGGAGCCCGGAGCTGTCTGCGGCAGGGGCCGGCGGGCTATTCGCGAGACCGCCGGCGAGTCTTGCGGGGGTCAGTTCGGCTGCTGTTTTTCGCTGCGCCGGCGTTCGGTGACCGGGATGCCGCCGATACCCCAGTTGTCGGTGTCCACCTCGTCGATCACCACCACGGTGGTGGCCGGGTTCTTGCCCAGTACCTCGACCAGCAAGCGGGTGGCGCCTTCGATGAGGCGGCGTTTCTGTTCGGCGGTCGCGCCTTCGCGGGTGATCTTGATATTCACGTAGGGCATTGCTGGATTTCCTTGTGCGGGGTACGGATGGGGATCAGCCAGGTCCAGGCGAGCGCCCAGAGCAGGGCGCCGGCACCGAGGGCGAAGCTCTGCGTCAGGCTGCCGCCCTGGGCGACCCACAGCCCGGCCAGCCAGGGGCCGAGCAACTGGGCGCCGCCGTACAGGGCGATCAGCGCGGCCGACAGGCGCGGTCCCTGGTGCGGCTGCAGGCTGCGGGCCAGACGTTGGGTCAGCAGCACGCTGCCGACGAAGGTCCCGCCCACCAGCACGGCGCAGAGCAGCACGCCGGTGGCGCCCGGCCAGAGCAGCGGCGCGGCGGCGCCGAGGGCCTGCAAGGCGTAGCTGGCGAGCAGCGCGCGGCGGTCGCCCAGGCGGGTGCCCAGGTGGTTCCACAGCGGAATCGACAGCAGGCAGGCGATGGCGGTCCAGCGCCAGGCGCCTTCGAGCAGCGGATCGCCGGCCGGCAACTGCTCGCGGGCCAGGGTCGGCAGGAAGGTCATCGGCAGGATGTAGCCGAGACCGGCGCCGGCATAGGCGAGAAACAGCGGCGTGCTGGCGCGGTCGAACAATGACGTGGCGGGCGTCGCGCCGTTTCCGGCACTGTCGGTCTGGCGCGGCGACAGGCGCAGGCGGGCGAGCAGCCAGGCGCCGAGCAGGGCCAGCGGTACGGCCAGGGCGGCCATCGGCAGCCAGCGCCGGGGGCCGGCGAGCGACTCGGCCGGCCAGTTGGCCAGGCCGTTGGAGAGCAGAAGGCCGGCGGCGAAGCCGAGGTAGACCAGGCCGCTGAGCCCGGCGCGCTGCCGGCTGGCCAGCCATTCGAGGACCAGCGCCGGGGCGAGGACGAACACCACGCCGTTGCTGATGCCGTTGGCCAGGCGCAGGAGCAGCAGCAGCGCGTAGTCGCTGGCGAAGCACTGCGCCAGGGTCAGCAGGGCATTCGACAGCAGCGCTAGGATCAGGCCCGGATGCAGCCGCGCCGGGCTGTGGAGAGCCAAGGCGAGCAGGGCGCCGAGCAGATAGCCGACGTAGTTCCAGGTCGCCAGTCGCGAGGCCTGCTGCAGATCGAACAGGCCGTCGGCGAGAAAGTGCGGCAGCAGCGGGGTGAAGGCGAAGCGGCCGAGGGCGTGGACCACCACCAGCGCGGCGCTGCCGCCCAGCAGGGCGAGGAGGATCTGACGGGGCGGTGCGTTCATGGGCGGGGCTCTCTTTTTTCATCTACCTTAGCGATTGCCCGGCAAATACTTCCAGTGAAAAATACTGAAGCCGATTTTCACTTTTGATGTTGTCGAGGTGCCCATGTCCTCCTGGGAGCGATTCAATCCCCAACTGCTGCGCCATTTCCTCGCGGTCAGCCGCGCCGGTTCGCTGATCGGCGCGGCCCGGGAACTGCACTGCGTGCCCTCGAACGTCTCCGCGCGGCTGCGCCAACTGGAGGACCAGCTCGGCGTCGCGCTGTTCCAGCGCCAGGCCCAGCGTCTGCGCCTGACCCCGGCGGGCGTCCGCCTGCTGCCCCATGCCGAGCAACTGGAGCAGCTCTGTCTGGCGGCCTGGAGCTGCGTCCAGGAAGACCCGTGGGCCGGCGAATTGCGCCTGGGCGCCATGGAGACCACCGCCGCCGTGCGCCTGCCCGAGGTGCTGGCGGCCTTTCACCGGGAGGCGCCGCGCCTCGATCTGAGCCTGGTGACCGGCACCAGCGGCCACCTGCTCGGCGAAGTGCTCGCCGGGCGGCTGGACGCCGCGCTGATCGGCGGTCCCCATGAGGACCCCCGGTTGTACGGCGAGCCGATCTGGCACGAGGAATTGGTGCTGGTGCTGCCGGCGGGGAAAACCTCGGCGGAACTGTCGCAGGCGCCGGTGACCCTGCTCGGCTTTCCCTGCGGTTGCCATTACCGCGAACGGCTGGAGCGCTGGAGCGAGCGCCGCCGCCTGCAGATCGGCGCGCGGCAGAGCTATGGCTCGATAGACGCGATCCTCGGCGCCGCCGCCGCCGGGATGGGCGTCGGCCTGCTGCCGCGCAGTCTGGTGGAGCTGCATCCGCGCGGGAAGCTGGTCCGCTGGCAGCCGATCGAGGCCGACCTGGCGGCGGCGCCGACACTTCTGATGCGCCGCCGCGACGCGCCGGCGCACGCCGCGCTGGAGCGCCTGATCGAACTGCTGCGGAGCCTGCCCGCGCAACCGTCTGCTTGAGGCACGGCAAGCGGGTAAACTGTGCGGCCCGAGGAGTCCGCCCGCCATGAATTACCGCCATGCCTTCCACGCCGGCAACCATGCCGATGTCCTGAAACACCTGACCCTGGCCCGCCTGATCGCCCTGCTGGCGCGCAAGGAGAGCCCCTTCGCCTACCTCGACAGTCACGCCGGCGTCGGCCTGTACGACCTCGGAGGCGACGCGGCCAGCCGTACCGGCGAGTGGCGCGAGGGTATCGCCCGCCTGTGGGACGCGGCGGACCTGCCGGAGCCTGCCGCCGACTACCTGCGCGTGGTGCGCGAACTGAACGCCGACGGTGCGCTGCGCCACTACCCCGGCTCGCCCGAGCTGGCGCGCCGCCTGAGCCGTCCGCAGGATCGCCTGCTGCTCAACGAGAAGCACCCCGAGGACGGTCGCCTGCTCAAGGAAAACATGGCCGGTGACCGGCGCGTCGCTGTGCATCTGGGCGAGGGCTGGCATATTCCGCGGGCCCTGTTGCCGGTGGCGGAGAAGCGTGCCCTGCTGCTGATCGACCCGCCCTTCGAACAGCCCGACGAACTGGAGCGCTGCGCCCAGGCGCTGCAGGAGGCCATCGGGCGCATGCGCCAGACGGTGGTGGCGATCTGGTATCCGATCAAGGACTCGCGCCAGCTCGGACGTTTCTACCGGGACCTGCAGAAGAGCGGCGCGCCCAAGCTGCTGCGCGTCGAACTCCACGTGCATCCGGCCAGCGATGCGCAGCGCCTGAACGGCTCGGGCTTGGCGATCGCCAACCCGCCGTGGGGGCTGGAGGAAGAACTGCGCCAACTGCTGCCCTGGCTGGCCGAGCGCCTGGCGCAGACCCAGGGCGACTGGCGGCTGGACTGGCTGATCGAGGAACAGCCGGTCGTCGCCAGGCACGCCACCCCAGCGGCCGGACGCAAGGGGCGCAGGCCGCAGGGCAGGTGAAACCCGCCGACTCCGGTGCGGCTCGACAGCGCGGGTGGCCGGGCTTCCGGCTGCCTCCGGCAGGTCGCGACGGATGGTCGCCCCGCGGATAGCCGCCCCACGGATGGCCGTCCCACGGATGGCCGTCCCGATGATCCGCTCCCAGGAGCGCCACCTTGCAACGCCGGGCGTCCGGCACTTTCCCCGTGGCAGCGAATTCATTCGCGACCCGCGCCGACGGCGCGGCAAACGGAGGCTGGCCGTAGGGCGAGTGAAACACCCCAACCGTGGCAATGGCTCGCGCCCGAGCCGAAACCCGCCGAATTATGCCGATGGAGCGCACCCAATATCGGCGGATTGCATCCGCCCCACGATTTGCGGCGGCGATGGACGCTCGGGGCGCTTTTGTTGAGAAATATTCCTATTTTATAATCCGCGCCTTCCGGTGCCGCCGCCATCGGTGCCCGCACACAAGGGATTTTCCCGTGGCCGATGATCTCGATCGCTTGTTTCGCCTCTACCACCGTGAACTGCGGCAACTCGCCTATCGCCGGCTGGGCGATCCCGAAACGGCGGCGGATCTGGCGCAGGACGCTTTCGTGCGCTATGCCGGACTGATCCGCAAACACCCTCGCCAGGCCATTGCCAACCCGCAATATTTTCTCTGGCGCATCCTGCGCAACCTGATCATCGACCTGCGGCGCGGCCAGGCGCGGCGCGGCGAGCAGACTTCGCTGGACGAGGCGGAAAGCGAGCTGCACGACCAGCGGCCGGGGCCGGAACGCCTGCTGGAACTGCGCCAGCAACTGCAATTGCTCCACCGTGCGTTCGAAGAACTGCCCCCGGCCTGCCGCGACGCCCTGCTGCTCAATCGGGTCGAAGGCCTCAGCCACGCGGCCATCGCCGAACGCCTGGGCGTATCGCCGAGCATGGTCTGCAAATACATCATGCGCGCCCTGCGCCACTGCATCCGACGCCTGGGTCTGGCCGACGGAGCGAACTGACCGCCATGCCCGCACTTCCGGACGACGAACTCGACCAGCCGCTGCCGCCCCTGATCGAGGAGGCGCTGCAATGGCTGGTGCGCCTGCATGCCGGCGATGCCGCCGACAACGACTGGCTCGCCTACGAGCAGTGGTGCCGGAGCAGCCCCGAGCACCGGTCCGCGGCCCTGGTGGCCGAACGCCTGTGGCAGGAGCTGGGCAGCGTCCTGCGCCGCCCACCCCGGCGCATCGTCCCGATCGTGGGCGCGCTGCTGGCCCTGGGACTCGGCCTGGTCCTGTCCTGGCAAGGACACGAACGGGGCTGGATGGCCGATTACCGAACCGCCATGGGCGAACATCGGCACCTGGAACTGGCCGACGGTTCGCAACTGGAACTGGCGCCGGAGACGCGCCTCGACCTGGATTTCGACGCCCGGCGGCGCACTCTGCGCCTGTATACCGGGGAACTGTACGTACGGGTGGCGAGCGACCCCGCTCGGCCTTTCCTGGTCGAAGCGGCGGATGGCAGCATCCGCGCCTTGGGCACCGGTTTCGACGTGCGCCGCGATGGCTCGCGGGTACGCCTGGTGGTGACCGAACATGCCGTGCGCGTGAGCCGGGGCGACGAGCGGATCGACGTGCAGGCCGGGCAGAGCCTGGAATACGGCGAGCACGGACTGTCCGCGCCCGTGGCGGTGGACATCGACAGCGCCACAGCTTGGCGTCGCCACCGTCTGCTGTTCGATGGCCAGCCGCTGGGCGAAGTGCTCGATGCGCTATCGCGCTACCAGCCCGGCCTGCTGCTGGTGCGCGACGAGCGGCTGCGCCGGCTGCCGGTGACCGGCCTGTTCGACACCCGCGATCCCGATGCCCTGCTGGAACTGCTGGAGCGCTCGCTGCCGATCCGCGTCCGTCGTCTGCCCTGGGTGACCCTGATAGAGCCGGACGACAGCCGGCCTTGAGCCCGTCCGCGTTTCTCCAGCCACTCCGGCGCGGCGCGATTCACCTATTCGCCAGGGTCTTCGCGCCTTGCCGGTCGCCGCTAAAAAGACCAGAATTAAGTCCTTAAAAAGGAGTCTTTATCATGCAAAACGTATTGGCCGACAAGGCCGTCAGCGTGTCCGAACTGAAAAAGAATCCGTCTGCCGTGATCGGCAGCGCCCAAGGTGGGCCGGTAGCGGTGCTGAATCACAACCGGGTGATGGGTTACATGGTGCCGGCGGCGGTATTCGAAGCGATGATCGAGCGCTTGGAGGACTTGGAGCTGGCCGAACTGGCTCGTGCCCGCGCCAATGAAAAGCCCGTGCCGGTGAGCCTGGATGACCTATAGCCTGGAATTCCTGCCGTCCGCGCTGAAGGAGTGGGAGGGGCTGGGCCACACGTTGCGCGAGCAGTTGAAGAAGAAACTGCGCGAGCGTCTGGAGTTGCCCAGGGTACCGGCCGATGCCCTGCGCGACATGCCGAATCACTACAAGATCGAACTGCGCGCCGCGGGCTATCGCCTGGTGTACCGGGTAGAGGACGAGCGCGTGGTGGTGGTCGTGGTCGCTGTGGGCAAGCGCGAACGCAGCGCGGCCTATGAGAAGGCTAAAGGACGGTAGAAAGGGCTCCGGTATATCGGTGAACGGACAGTGAGGCGGGAAGAGGCACAAGCCTCCGCCAGGAGCCGGGGCCGTCCGGGATCGGCTGCGAACAAGGTATCGACCGGGATCGGGCTCGACCCTCGATTTGCCGAGCGTGTTGCGCGCCGCTGGCTTTGGTTGGCAGGCACGGGGGAGTCGAATCCTGCGCGAGCGTTGCGCGATGTAATTTTCAGGGCAGCCCGACTCCCTTCATGACGCCTGCGCTCGACGAAAAGGCTGCCTGCCAAGCTCGCAGCGGCCTGTCTGAAAAAAATTTCGCTCCCGCTGTCAGGTTTTCGCTCGCTGTCGTCTTCCCTGATTGAGATTAATTTTCAATTCGCTGATTTCAGCAGGGGGAGACACCATGCGGCGAGCATTCAGACGTACCCGCCTTTATCTGGCTCTGGCGACGGCCAGTGGCATCCTGATGGGCAACAGCCTTCCACTCCATGCCGTCGAACAGACGCAACCGGGCAGCCGGCACTTCGATATCGCCCCCGGGCCGCTGGGCCAGGCGCTGACTCGCTTCAGCGACCAGAGCGGCTTGCGCCTGATCGTCGCCAGCCAATTGCTCGCCGGTCACCGGAGCCCCGGACTGCAGGGCGAATACGATATCCAGCAGGGTTTGCGGCAACTGCTGGCCGGCAGCGGCCTGGTCGGTACGGTGAGCGGGGATACCCTGTTGATCGAGAAGGCCGCCCAGGGCGACGCCATGAGCCTGGATATCATGCGGGTGGAAGACAACGCGCTCGGCACCATCACCGAGCAGACCAAGTCCTATACGCCCGGTACCATTGCAACTGCTACTCGATTGGTACTGACCCCTCGCGAGACACCGCAGACCGTCACGGTCGTCACTCGCCAGCATATGGACGACTTCAATCTCACCAATATCAACAAGGTGATGGATCACACGCCAGGTATCACGCGGCATGGCACGGATAACTATCGATCCTATTACTATGCCCGTGGCTACGAGATTCGAAACTTCCAATACGATGGTATCCCTATCTTGTCTGATGGCGTCATTTTCTCGGGCGAGACCGCGAGTGATATGATCCAATACGACCGCGTGGAGGTCATCAAGGGGGCTAGTGGTTTGACCACTGGAGCGGGTAGTCCTGGTGCCACCATCAACCTTGTGCGCAAGAAACCTACCCATGAGTTTTCCGGACACGCCACGGCCGAATATGGTCGCTGGGATAACTACCGTACCGAATGGGATGTGGGTGGTCCCTTAGTCGAAAGCGGGAGTATTCGCGGTCGTTTTGCTACCGCCTTCCAGGATCAACAATCCTATATGGACCATTTCAAGGAGCAGAGGCGAGCACTATATGGCATCTTGGAAGTGGATTTGTCCCCCAAGACGATGCTGACATTCGGTGGCAACTACGACAAGACAACACCGACTGGTAGCAGTTGGGGCGGAACACCTTTTTTTGATAGCCATAACAATGAAGTTAATATATCCCGGTCTTTCAATCCTGGCGCAAGTTGGAGCCGTGCCGAGCAATTCAGTCATGCCTTCTTTAGTCAGCTTGACCATGAGTTCGATAATGGCTGGAGCGGTCGAGTCTATTACACTTTCCAGAGAAACGCATCCGATGGAAACTTGGGAAGCATTAAATATACCCCAGATGGTGATACTGGCAGCTCCGAATTGCTTAGTGGCCAATACAGGTACAAAACGAGAAGTCAGGCATTGGAGGCTTATGCCCGTGGTCCTTTCGAATTATTCGGCCGTACCCACGAACTGGCCGTAGGGGTCAGTGGCTATCATAACCATCTCAAGGGATCAGGACACAATGTTATTAGAGTGCCTGTTAATAATATCTGGGAGTGGAATGGACATGCAGAGCGACCGGACTGGGGCGGCATCCTTTACCGTGCCGAAGATCGCATCGACCAACGTGCCTACTACGCCAGTGGCCGCTTCAGCCTGACCGATGACCTCGCCGTGATTCTGGGCGGTCGGGTGACCAATTATCGCCGGGGTGGCGACAGCAATATGCGCGAAACGGGCGAGCTGGTTCCTTTCGCGGGTATCACCTACGACCTGAACGACAATTTTTCGCTGTATGCCAGCTACACCAAGATATTCCGGCCGCAAAGTGCTCGGGATGAAAGTTATGCCGTACTCGATCCGGACGAAGGCGATAGCTATGAGGGTGGACTCAAGGGCGAATGGTTCAATGGCCGGTTGAATGCCAGCCTGGCCTATTTCGAAATCCGCCAGGACAACCGTGCCGAGTTGCTGGGCTGGAATAGCGAACGAAACTACAGCATGTATGAGGGAAGGAAAGCCAAGACCAAGGGTATCGAACTGGAAATCAGTGGCGAATTGATGCCTGGCTGGAATATCCAGGCGGGCTTTACTCACCAAGTCATCCGGGACGATGAAACCAACGAGAAGCTGACGACTCAGGAGCCGGAAAACCAGTTCAAACTCTATACGACCTACCGGCTACCTGGCAGATTGAGTAAAATAACCATCGGTGGTGGCGGTACTTACCAGGGCACGACTTGGCGAGATGGTACGGATGCTCTGGGTAATGAACATCAATTCAAGAATGAAGCCTACTGGTTAGTTAACCTGATGGGTAGATATCAGATTACCGATAACCTTTCGGCTACACTGAATATCAATAACCTGTTTGATAAATATTACTACTCAAATTACGGGGAGCGCTGGACTGGCGTAGCCACCAAGACCTATGGCGAACCACGTAACATGATGCTGACGACACGCTGGGACTTTTAATCGTCGCTCTTTTCAACGTCGGTGGCTGTTGGATATCGAGTTCGACACAATCGCAGGCTTGAATCAAACACAACGGATACGATGCCATTGTTCGATCGGATATTCGAAGCCGAGGCTTTTGCACGGCCCGAGCGACTCCGTGCCGGCCGAGGTTACTTGACGAGCCGATCCGGATAATGGCAGCGTTCGTTGCTGCCGGGCTCCTGTCAATGTCGCGCAGCGGGGCGCTCAGGAAACTCGATATCGAATAGCTGCCAGACCTCAGGACATATGCCATGCATATCAATCCCGACAACTTTCTTGAAACTCCCGAAGGCCGAGTCGTTACGCCCGGGCGAAACCGGCTTGCCTGGCAGCAGTGCCATGCGGCACTGGAGAAGGCACTGGCAACGGCATCGGGCGAAAAGCACCTGTTCGTTCTCGTCGGACCTCAAGGCGCCGGTAAAACCACATGGGCCAGGGCGCTGCTTGCCCGGCTACCGGATGCCATCGTCTTCGATGCGATCCTGGTAAAGCGAACCGAAAGAGCCCCCTTGCTACGGGCCGCGAGGAAACACGGCGCGAGAACCACCGCTGTACTGTTCGAGACGACCCTGGAGGCGTGCATCGCCCGCAACGCCGGACGTCCGAGCGATCAGGTGGTGCCGGAACGGGCCATACGAAATGTGCATGCCGCGCTCGAGCGGCCGAGTCTTGAAGAGGGTTTCGGCGAACTGGTCGTTGTCGCCGGGCAGGAAGGCCACGATCCCCGCGCATGAGGCTTTCATTCCCATTCCGGCCGGTCGCATGCCTGGATACGACTATTGTGCTCGGTCACCAGTCGGTCCTCGTGCACGCGAGCCACGATCGTCGGTGAGGTCGGAGCATGAGAACGAGTTCGTCTCCGCCATCGGCTTGGTTCTTCCGGCCCGTCGATCGGGAAAACCTGCGAGTTTTTGAAAGGGCATGGTACCCGCGCGTTCATTCGACTCGACTCCGTCACGAGGCTCGGCTTGACTGAAGCCTCGAACAACACGGGAGGGCGGCGAATGGATCTTCTGGTCAATATCGACGTCGACGATCTCGAGAAGGCGGTTCGTTTCTACGGCACTGCCTTCGGGTTGAGTATCGGCCGTCGCTTCGGGGGCCTTGGCGTGGAAATGATCGGAGGCTCGGCCCCCATCTACCTGCTTGCCAAGGCGGCGGGGACGCCGGTATCGGATCTGACTTCGCAGGTTCGAAACTATGCGCGCCACTGGACGCCGACCCATCTGGATTTCGTCGTCGAAGAGATCGAGGGCGCCGTCGAAAGAGCGGTTCGGGCGGGCGCGCGGCTCGAGAGGCCCGTCGCGACGCATGAATGGGGCAGGCTGGCGCTCATGAGCGACCCATTCGGTCACGGGTTCTGTTTCGTGCAGTTCCTCGGCCGTGGCTACGACGAAATTGCGGACTGATGGGCATGGACCGAGGCTGCACAGGCCGCGTCGACGCACGACGCGGCATATATGAGTGACCCGCCAGGGGGACCGCACGCCCATCGCCGGCCTCAGGCCGGCGGCAGGCACACCCCGGTGCCGCCCAGTCCGCAGTAGCCGCCGGGGTTCTTCGCCAGGTACTGCTGGTGGTAGTCCTCGGCATAGTAGAAGGGCGGGGCATCGGCGATTTCCGTGGTGACCGGACCGTAGCCGGCTTTCGCCAGTTCCGCCTGGAAGCGTTCCCGGCTGGCTTCGGCGCTGGCGCGCTGGCTGGCGTCGAAGCAGTAGATCGCCGAGCGGTACTGGGTGCCGATGTCGTTGCCCTGGCGCATGCCCTGGGTCGGATCGTGGATTTCCCAGAAGACCTTCAGCAGCGTCCGGTAATCCGTTTCCTGCGGATCGAACACCACCAGCACCACTTCGGTGTGCCCGGTCAGACCGGAGCAGACCTCCTCGTAGGTCGGGTTCGGCGTGAGGCCGCCGGCATAGCCGACCGCCGTGGTCCACACGCCGGGCTGCTGCCAGAAGCGCCGCTCGGCGCCCCAGAAGCAGCCGAGACCGAACAGCGCCTGCCGCATTCCGGCCGGGAAGGGTGGTTTCAGGGGATGGCCGTTGACGTAGTGGGCCGCCGGCACCGGCATGGCTTCGGCGCGTCCGGGCAGGGCCCGGGCGGGATCGGGCAGGGCCAGTTCGTGGGCGGGAATCTGCGAGCGCAGCACCATGTGGGGAGTCTCCTTGGCTGGGCGACGAGGCGTCGTGGTTGTCCTGGGGCCGTTGAGGCACAGTTTTAGCACCGGGCCCGCGCCGATAGAATCTTTTCCGACCAGGACACCCGTCCCGCCTGCCTCGCGGCCTTGGGCACGGCCACGAGGGGGCCTGTCCGAACCAGCGGCGCAGCGGTGCGCGGGTCATGCCTTGGCGCGTGGTTCGCGCACCAGCAGCGTGTCGCAGGGGAGCCAGTCGAGCAGCTTGGCGGCGGTGCTGCCCAGCAGCAGGCTCATGATCCGGCTGCCGCCGTGGCTGCCCAGCGCCACCAGTTCGATCTCGTGCTCGCGCACGTAGCGCGTCAGCGTGCTTTCGACGGGGCCGTATTCGATCACGGGACGCACCTTCACGCCCGCGGGGAGCGCACTGGCGGCCAGGAAGGCGGCGCATTCGCTTTCCTTGGCGACGATGCCGTCGCCGGGGGACGGTGGAGCGTCGGCCAGTCCGGCCAGCGGGCTCGCATAGGCGTGGTACAGGATCAACTCGCGCCCCGGGAAGAGGCGGGCGGTGGTCAGCAGGGCATGGCGGGACGACTCCGAGAAATCGCTGGCCACGAGGATTCGCCGGTAGGCTTGGCGCGCCCGGTCGTGCACCACCAGCAGGGGCTGCGGGAGCGAGCGCGCCAGGTTTTCGACGGTCGAGCCCAGCAGCAGCCGCCCCAGCGCTTCGCTGCACGATACGCCGGTGATGACCAGGTCGGCCTGGATGGCTGTCGCGGTGTCGCGGATGGCGGCCGCCGCATCGCTGCCATGGACGATGCGCAGGGTCGCCGGAACGGGCATCGCCGCCAGATCGCGGGCAAGCTGCTTGCGGGCCATGTGCAGGAGCTGTTCTTCGTTCTCCCCGCTGGCCCAGGCCAACGCCTGGTCCGGAGCGGTGGGGGCGAGGACGTTCAGCGCGACCAGTTCTGCCTGCCATTCGCCGGTCAGTTGGGCGGCCCGGTCCAGGGCCCGGTCGCAACGCGCGCTGAAGTCGGTGGCCAGCAGGAGGTGACGGGGCGTGGCGTCGGTCGAGGAGGTTGCGGTCATGGCGATCTTTCCTTGGACGATTGAGATCTCACGCCTGATTCAGGCGTGAGGCCAGGCGGGTGCGCCGGATGACGAACTTTTCCAGTTCGGCCACGCAGAACACCAGCAAGCCGGCGGCCAGCACCTTGCCCCACTCCAGCGCCGTCAGGTCGGTCGAGCCGAAGATGGCCTGCATGACCGGCGTGTGGGTGAAGGCGATCTGCAGCGGGATGCAGGCGGCGATGGCCAGCAGGACGTAGCGGTTGCCCGTCAGTCCCTCCAGGCTGGCGACCGGCGAGAGGATGAAGCGGCTGTTGAGCAGGTAGAACATTTCCGATACGACCACGGCGTTGACGGCCATCGTGCGGGCGGTCTCGATGCCCGTGCCGCCGTTCAGCTCCCAGAGGAAAAGCCCCAGCGCGCCGGCCATCATCAGCAGCGAGACCATCAGCACCCGCCAGACGAAGAAGCCGGACAGCAAGGGTTCGCCGGGCGGCCGCGGACGGCGGTTCATGATGCCGCGCTCGGCCGGCTCGAAGGCCAGTGCCAGGCCGAGCGTGCTGGAGGTGACCATGTTGATCCACAGCACCTGGGCCGGCGTCAGCGGCAGGGTCAGCTCGAAGAGGATGGCGGCGATCACCACCAGCGCCTCGCCGCCGTTGGTGGGGAGCATGAACAGGATGAATTTCTTCAGGTTGTCGTAGACGGCCCGGCCTTCGCGCACGGCGGCGGCGATGGTGGCGAAGTTGTCGTCGGCCAGCACCATGTCGGACGCTTCCTTGGCGGCCTCGGTGCCTTTCATGCCCATCGCCACGCCCACGTCGGCGCGTTTCAGGGCCGGCGCGTCGTTCACCCCGTCGCCGGTCATCGCCACCACCTGGCCGTTGTCCTGGAGCGCCTGCACCAGGCGCAGCTTGTGTTCCGGGCTGGCCCGCGCGAAGACGTCCACTTCCAGCGCCACGCGGCGCAGGGCGGCATCGTCCATCATGGCCACTTCCGCACCCGTGATCGCGGGCTTGCCGACGCCGATGGCGAGTTGGGCGCCGATGGCGCGCGCCGTCTCGGCATGGTCGCCGGTGATCATCTTGACCCGGATGCCGGCGCGGTGGCATTCGCCCACGGCGTGCATGGCTTCCTCGCGGGGCGGGTCGATGATGCCGACCAGGGCCAGCAGCACATAGCCCGATTCCGTGTCGGCGAAGCTCAGGCCGCCGTCGAGCGGGGCCGCCTGCTTGCAGGCCAGGGCCAGCAGACGCAGGCCCTGGGCCGCTGTGTCGGTCGCCATGCGCCGCCAGTAATCGACCTCCAGCGGCCGCTCGCCATCGTGGTTCAACTGCGCGACGCACATGTCGAGAATGCGCTCCGGGGCACCCTTGATGAAGATCCACGGCGCGTCGTCGGCGTCCCGGTGATAGGTGGCCATGAAGCGGTGCTGTGACTCGAAGGGGATGGAGTCGAGCCGCGGCCATGCCTCGTCGCCCAGGCGCTGGGTGAAACCGGTCTTGCCGCCCAGCACCAGCAGGGCACCCTCCGTGGGATCGCCCTCGACCTGCCACAGGCCGCTCTCCTCGCGCAGGCGGGCGTCGTTGCACAGCACGCCGGCGCGGATGGCCAGCGCCAGCGCCGGGTAGTGCTCGGCCTCGACGATCCGCCCGTCGATGCTCAGGTCGCCCACCGGGGCGTAGCCCACGCCGCCGACGTCGAATACGTGTCCGGCGCAGACCATGCGTTGCACGGTCATTTCGTTGCGGGTCAGCGTGCCGGTCTTGTCCGAGCAGATCACCGTCACCGAGCCCAGGGCTTCCACCGCCGGCAGGCGGCGGATGATGGCATTGCGCCTGGCCATGCTCTGCACGCCGAGGGCCAGCGTCACGGTCATGATCGCCGGCAGTCCCTCGGGAATCGCCGAAGCGGCCAGGGCCACCACCATCATGAACATTTCCGAGGGCGCGTGGCCGCGCCACAGGGTCCCGAGCGCGAAGGTCGCGGCCGACACGCCGAGGATGGCCAGGGCCAGCACCCGGCCGAAACGGTCCACCTGGCGCAGCAGCGGCGTGGTCAGGCTCTGGATGCCCGCCAGCATCTGGTTGATCTTGCCGATTTCGGTGGCCGTGCCGGTCGTCACGACTATTCCGCAGGCCTGTCCGTAGACCACCAGCGTGCCCGAGTAGGCCATGCAGTAACGGTCGCCCAACGGGGCATCGGCGGCCACGGCTTCGTCATGCTTTTCGACGGGCAGGGATTCGCCGGTCAGGGCCGCCTCTTCGACGCGCAGGTCCTTGATCGCGACCAGGCGCAGATCGGCGGGTACCCGGTCGCCGGAGGCGACTACCACCAGATCGCCCGGCACCAGATCGGCTGCATCGATCTCGCGGTGGACACCGTCGCGGATCACGGTCGCATGCGTGGAGAGCATGGCGCGGATCGCATCGAGCGCCGATTCGGCCTTGCCCTCCTGGATGAAGCCGATGATGGCGTTGATGACCACCGCCATCAGCAGCACCCCCGTGTCGATCCAGTGCCCGAGCAGGGCGGTGATGACGGCCGCGCCCATCATCACGTACAGCAGGATGTTGTGGAATTGCATCAGCAGCCGTATCAGCGGCCCACGCCGTTTTGGTGGCGCCAAGCGGTTCGGTCCGTACTGGGCCAGGCGGCGGCGGGCTTCCGCTTCCGGCAGACCGCCCGTTCCGGTCCGCAGCATCTGCTCGATCCGTTCTTGCGACAGCGTATGCCAGTCGGCTGGTTGAGGCGTTTCCTGGGGAGCGGTGGTCGAGCGGTCGGTCATCGATACGGCCTGTCCGTGGTCTTGGTGGAGTGATGGTTGCAAGGTGTCGGATTGCGGAGTCTAGAAGAAGAATGCCAGGGACTCCGGCCGGTCATGGGCAGAGCGTCCGGGCCATCGGAACTTCCGGGGTGGGCGCTTGTCGGTGCGGGCCCATATGTCCTCCAGCGTGCGGCGGTGGCGCGGGCGATTGCAATGGCCGGTGGTTAACAAATTGTGTAAGGAGGGTGGGCGTGCGCAGGCCCGAGTCGCGGTTTCCTGGCGAGGGGCTGCCGCGAATGCTCCGCGAAACGCCCATCCGGCGGGCCCGCGACAGCCTGGCGAGGACGGCGCCGGGACACGAGTTCCAGGCGAGGTGTGCGGCGTTCGGTCCCAGCCGGCCGCTGGCGCGGACGGGCATAAAAAAGCCCCGCCACGAAGGGCGGGGCCGAAGATTAAAGAGCGTGGCGGGCTCGCTCTTTAAGGGAAGCTCACAGCAGGATGGCGCGGATATCCGCCAGCAGGTCGCCGAGACGCTTGGTGAAGCGCGCCGCGGCGGCGCCGTTGATCACCCGGTGATCGTAGGACAGCGACAGCGGCAGCATCAGGCGCGGCTGGAAGGCCTTGCCGTCCCATACCGGCTGCATGCTGGCCTTGGACACGCCGAGGATCGCCACTTCCGGGGCGTTGACGATCGGCGTGAAGGCCGTGCCGCCGATGTGGCCGAGGCTGGAGATGGTGAAGCAGGCACCCTGCATGGCGTCGGCGCCGAGCTTCTTGCTGCGCGCCTTCTCCGCCAGTTCGGCGGCCTCGGCGGCCAGTTGCAGCAGGCTCTTCTGGTCGACGTTGCGGATTACCGGCACCAGCAGGCCGTCCGGGGTGTCCACGGCGAAGCCGATGTGCACGTACTTCTTGCGGATCAGCGCCTGGCCGCTGGGTGCCAGGGAGCTGTTGAAGTCCGGCAGCTCCTTGAGCAGGTAGGCGCAGGCCTTGAGCAGCAGCGGCAGCACGGTCAGCTTGACCCCGGCCTTCTCGGCGACGGCCTTCTGCGCGACGCGGAAGGCTTCCAGCTCGGTGATATCGGCCGACTCGAACTGGGTCACGTGCGGCACGTTCAGCCAACTGCGGTGCAGGTTGGTCGCGCCGATCTGCATCAGGCGAGTCATCGGCACTTCTTCGATTTCGCCGTACTTGGCGAAGTCGACCGGCGGAATCGGCGGGATGCCGGCGCCGCTGGCCGCGCCGGCGGCCGGCGCCTCCTTGGCCTTCTGCATCATCGCCTTGACGTAGGCCTGCACGTCCTCCTTGAGGATGCGCCCGCGCGGACCGGTGCTGTTGATCGCCGCCAGTTCGACGCCGAACTCGCGGGCCAGTTGGCGCACGGCGGGGCCGGCATGCACCTTGGCGCCGTTGCGGCTCGGTGCGCCGACCGGGGCCGGAGCCGGGGCAGCGGCCGCCGGAGCGGCGGCCGGCTTGGCCGGGGCTGCCGCGGGCGCGGGGGCCGCTGCCGGCGCGGCGCCGGCGACGCGCAGGGTGAGGATCTGATCGCCGGTGCCGACCTCGGCGTTCAACTGGACGGCGACGCTTTCCACCACCCCGGCGGCCGGGGAGGGGATCTCCATGCTGGCCTTGTCGGATTCCAGCACGATCAGCGACTGTTCGGCCTGGACCTGGTCGCCGGCCTTGACCAGCACCTCGATGACCCGTGCCTTGCCGGCCGAGCCGATGTCCGGGACCTTGACTTCCTGGGGACCGGCGGCGGCCGGAGCCAGCGGAGCGGGTGCCGGGCTCGCGGCCGCGGCCGCGGCGGGCGCCGTAGGCTGGGCCTGGGCGCCGGTGGTGCGCAGGGTGAGGATCAGGTCGCCGGTGCCGACCTCGGCGTTCAACTGGATGGCGACGCTTTCCACCACTCCGGAAGCCGGGGAGGGGATCTCCATGCTGGCCTTGTCGGACTCCAGCACGATCAGCGACTGCTCGGCCTGGACCTGGTCGCCGGCCTTGACCAGCACCTCGATGACCCGTGCCTTGCCGGCCGAGCCGATGTCGGGAACCCGGACCTCCTGGCTGGCGGCGGCCGGCGCGGGCGTGGCGGAGGCGCCGGGAGAGGGCGCCTCGGCCTCGTCGACGGCCTGGGTCGGCGCGGCGGGCACGGCCGCCGCTTCGGCAGGTGCCGCCGCGGCACCGGCGGCAGGTTCCAGCTCGATGATCGCGTCGCCTTCCTTGAGCTTGTCGCCCAGCTTGACGCTCACGCTCTTGACCACTCCGGCCTTGGGACTGGGAACTTCCATGCTCGCCTTGGCGGACTCCAGCACCACCAGCCCCTGCTCGACCTCGATGAGGTCGCCGGTCTTGACCAGCAATTCGATGACTTCCCCATCGCCGCCGATATCGGGTACGCGGATGATTTCGCTCACGATGGCTCTCCTCAGCAGTCCAGGGGGTTGCGCTTGTCGGGATCGATGCCGAACTTGGCGATGGCTTCGGCCACCACCTTGGCTTCGATGTCGCCACGATCGGCCAGCGCTTCCAGCGCGGCCAGCACAACCCAGTAGCGGTCCACTTCGAAGAAATGACGCAGCTTCTTGCGGGTATCGCTGCGGCCGAAGCCATCGGTGCCGAGCACCTTGTACTCGCGGCTCGGGACCCACTGGCGGATCTGGTCGGCGAACAGCTTCATGTAGTCTGTGGAGGCCACCACCGGGCCCTTGCGGCCGTTCAGGCACTGCTCGACGTAGCTCTGCTCCGGCTTCTGTTCCGGGTGCAGGCGGTTGCGGCGTTCCACGGCCAGGCCGTTGCGGCGCAGTTCGTTGAAGCTGGTCACGCTCCACACGTCGGCGGCGACGTTGTAGTCCTCGCGGAGGATCTTCGCCGCTTCGCGCACTTCGCGCAGGATGGTGCCGCTGCCGAGCAACTGGACATGGTGCGCGGCGTCGCGCTTGTCTTCCTCGAGCAGGTACATGCCCTTGACGATGCCTGCCTCGGCCCCTTCCGGCATGGCCGGCTGGGTGTAGGCCTCGTTCATCGCGGTGATGTAGTAGAAGACGTTCTGCTGCTCCTCGGTCATCTGGCGGATGCCTTCGCGGATGATCACCGCCATCTCATAGGCATAGGTCGGATCGTAGGTGCGACAGTTCGGGATGGTCGAGGCGAGGATGTGGCTGTGGCCGTCCTCGTGCTGCAGGCCTTCGCCGTTGAGCGTGGTGCGGCCGGCGGTACCGCCGATCAGGAAGCCGCGCGCCTGGCTGTCGCCGGCCGCCCAGGCGAGGTCGCCGATGCGTTGGAAGCCGAACATCGAATAGAACACGTAGAACGGCAGCATCGGCTGGTTGTGGTTGCTGTACGCGGTCGCCGCGGAGATCCAACTGGACATGGCGCCGGCTTCGTTGATGCCTTCCTCGAGGATCTGGCCCTTCTTGTCCTCGCGATAGAACATCACCTGGTCCTTGTCCACCGGCTCGTAGAGCTGGCCGACCGAGGAGTAGATGCCGAGCTGGCGGAACATGCCTTCCATGCCGAAGGTGCGCGCCTCGTCGGGGATGATCGGCACGATGCGCGAGCCCAGCTCCTTGTCCTTGACCAGTTGCGCGAGGATTCGCACGAAGGCCATGGTGGTGGAGATTTCGCGGTCGCCGGTGCCGTCGAGGATCGCCTTGAGGCTGTCCAGCGGCGGGGTCGGGATGCTGATGCTCTTCCTGCGGCGCTGCGGCACGAAGCCGCCCAGGGCCTCGCGGCGGCTGCGCAGGTACTTCATCTCCGGGCTGTTCTCGTCCGGCCGGTAGAACGGCAGGTCTTCCAGCTCCTCGTCCTTCAGCGGGACGTCGAACTTGTCGCGGAACAGCTTGAGGCTCTCGACATCGACCTTCTTCACGTTGTGGGCGATGTTCTTCGCCTCGCCGGCGCCGGTGCCGTAGCCCTTGATGGTCTTGGCGAGGATCACGCTCGGCTGGCCCTGGTGGTTGACCGCCTGGTGATAGGCTGCGTAGACCTTGTAGGGGTCGTGGCCGCCACGGTTGAGCTTCCAGATGTCCTCGTCGGACATGTCCTTGACCAACTCCAGCAGCTCGGGGCGCGCGCCGAAGAAATGCTTGCGTACGAAGGCTCCGTCCTTGGCCTTGTAGTTCTGGTAGTCGCCGTCGACCACCTCGTCCATGCGCTGCTGCAGCAGGCCGGCATGGTCCTTGGCGAACAGCGGGTCCCAGAAGCGGCCCCAGACCACCTTGTTGACGTTCCACTGGGCGCCGCGGAACACCCCTTCGAGTTCCTGGATGATCTTGCCGTTACCGCGGACCGGGCCGTCGAGGCGCTGCAGGTTGCAGTTGATGACGAAGATCAGGTTGTCCAGCTTCTCGCGGCCGGCCAGGGAGATGGCGCCGAGGGATTCCGGCTCGTCGCATTCGCCGTCGCCCATGAAGCACCAGACCTTCTGCTTGCCGGCGGGAATGAAGCCGCGGTGCTCCAGGTACTTCATGAAGCGCGCCTGGTAGATCGCCTGGATCGGGCCCAGCCCCATGGAAACGGTGGGGAACTGCCAGAAGTCCGGCATCAGGTGCGGGTGCGGATAGGAGGACAGGCCGTCGCCGTCGACTTCCTGCCGGAACTGCTGCAGTTGCGCTTCGCTGATGCGGCCTTCGAGGAAGGCGCGGGCGTAGACGCCGGGAGCGGCGTGGCCCTGGAAGTAGATCAGGTCGCCGCCGTGTTCTGCCGTGGGCGCCTGGAAGAAATAGTTGAAGCCGATATCGTAGAGCGTGGCGCTGGAGGCGAAGGTGGAGATGTGTCCACCCAGGTCCGGGTCCTTCTTGTTCGCCCGCATGACCGTGGCCAGCGCATTCCAGCGCACCAGGGAGCGGATGCGGCGTTCCATGAACAGGTCGCCGGGCATGTGCGCTTCGTGGGTCACCGGAATGGTGTTGCGATAGGGGGTGGTGATCGCATAGGGCAGTTGGGTGCCCGTGCGAGTGGCCAGTTCGCCCATCCGGGTCAGCAGATAATGGGCGCGCTCTTCGCCTTCGTGGTCGAGGACTGATTCGAGCGAGTCCAGCCACTCCTGGGTCTCGATGGGGTCAAGGTCTTGCATGTCTTGCATGTCTTGCTCCATAGCGGAAGGCATCCCTGAGTTGGGAGCCCGGATACACAGCCGGCCTTATGGGCGGCTGCGGGATTGTTGTTAGTGGTCGGCGGGTGATCCGACTGTCTTGTAGTTTTACTACAAAACAATGGCGCTTTCAGCCCCCCTCCGAGGATTTTTGTAAAATTACCCCACGGGTCGGGCTCAACCGCTTTGGAAAGTCTGGCCGATATCAGGACACGAGCATGAGCCTACCTACGCTGATCGACCTTCCCCCCGCGCTGGAGACCCTGGGCAATCAGGCCCTGCAACGCTTCGGGGAGGCCGCCGGCACGCTCGGCGACAGTCCGGCGACGCCCTTTGCCGACTGGCCGCCGGCGCGGCGCGCGGCCTTCGCACGGGTCTGCGCGAACAGCGGGTTCGTCCTCGAACGGGCGCTGCGCGATCCGGCCATGCTGCTGCAACTGGCCGGCGACGGCAGCCTCGAGCGTTCCCTGGCGCCGGACGAGTTGTGCGGGCAGCTCGCCGCGCTGCTCGCCGACTGCGCGCAGGAGGAGGAGCTGGGGCGGCGGCTGCGGCGCTTCCGCCATCGCCAGCAAGTGCGCATCGTCTGGCGCGACATCATGCGCCAGGCGGATCTGGCCGAGACCTGCCGCGACCTCTCCGAACTCGCCGACGCCTGCATCGACCTGGCCTGCGACTGGCTGTACGAGCGCCTGCGCGCACGCTTCGGCACACCGCTCGGGCGTCGCTCCGGGCGGCCGCAGCGGCTGGTGGTGCTCGGCATGGGCAAGCTGGGCGCCGGCGAACTGAACCTGTCCTCGGACATCGATCTGATCTTCGCCTATCCCGAAGGCGGCGAGACGGACGGCGAGCGACGCAGCCTGGACAACCAGGAGTTCTTCGTCCGCCTCGGGCAGAAGCTGATCGGGGCGCTGGACGCCATCACCGTGGACGGCCAGGCGTTCCGTGTCGACATGCGCCTGCGCCCCTACGGCTCCAGCGGGCCGCTGGTCCACAGCTTCGGCGCCATGGAACAGTATTACCAGGACCAGGGACGCGACTGGGAACGCTACGCGATGATCAAGGCGCGGGTGGTCGGCGGCGACCGCGAGGCCGGGCGCCAGCTCCTGGAGCTGCTGCGGCCGTTCGTCTACCGGCGCTACCTGGATTTCTCCGCGATCGAGGCGCTGCGCGACATGAAGCAACTGATCCGCCAGGAGGTGCGCCGCAAGGGCATGGCGGACAACGTCAAGCTGGGCGCCGGCGGTATCCGCGAGGTGGAGTTCGTCGCCCAGGTGTTCCAGTTGATTCACGGCGGCCGCGACCGCAGCCTGCAGCGGCGGTCGCTGCTCGAGGTACTGGCGACCCTCGAGGGGCAGGGCTACCTGCCGCCGGCGGCGGTGGCCGAGCTGCGCGAGGGCTATGAATTCCTGCGCTACACCGAGCATGCCCTGCAGGCCATCGCCGATCGTCAGACGCAGATGCTGCCGGATAACGAACTCGACCGGGCGCGGGTCGCCTGCATGCTCGGCTGCGCCGGCTGGGAGGCGTTTCTCGGCCGACTGGCGCACTGGCGCGAGCGTATCGACTCGCATTTCCGCCAGGTGATCGCCGTGCCCGGCGAGGACGAGGCATCCGAGGGGCGGCCGGTCGACGCCCAGTGGCTGCCGTTATGGGAGAACGGCGGGGACGAGGCGGCGGTCTGCCGGCAACTGGTCGAGGCCGGCTTCGCCGATCCGCAGCAGGTCCGCCAGCGCCTCGCGGCACTGCGCGGCGGCAGCCAGGTGCGCGGCATGCAGCGCCTCGGTCGCGAGCGCCTCGATGCCTTCATCCCGCAACTGCTGGCCCGGGTGGTGGAGCAGGACGCTCCCGACCTGGTGCTGGAGCGGGTGCTGCCGCTGGTCGAGGCGGTGGCGCGGCGTTCCGCCTACCTGGTGCTGCTCACGGAGAATCCCGGCGCCCTGCGGCGTCTGCTCAGCCTCTGTGCCGCCAGTCCGTGGATCGCCGAGCAGATCGCCCGCTTTCCCTTGCTGCTCGACCAGTTGCTCAACGAGGATCGCCTGTACAGTCCGCCGCAGGAGGCGGAACTGGTCGCCGAACTGCGCGAACTGCTGCTGCGCATTCCCGAGGACGATCTGGAGCAGCAGATGGAAGCGTTGCGCCATTTCAAGCTGGCCCACCGGCTGCGCGTCGCCGCCTCGGAGATCGCCGGCACCCTGCCGTTGATGAAGGTCAGCGACTATCTGACCTGGCTGGCCGAGGCGATCCTCGACCAGGCGCTGAGGCTCGCCTGGCGGCAGATGGTGGTTCGTCACGGCAATCCCAGGCGCAGCGACGGCAGCCCCTGCGAGCTGGATTTTCTCATCGTCGGCTACGGCAAGGTCGGCGGCATCGAGCTGGGGCACGGTTCGGACCTGGATCTGGTGTTCATCCACGACGGCAATCCGCAGGCCGAAACCGACGGCGCCAAGCCGATCGACGGCGCGCAGTTCTTCACCCGCCTGGGGCAGCGCATCGTCCACCTGCTCACCGCGCAGACCCCCTCCGGGCAGCTCTACGAGGTCGACATGCGCCTGCGCCCGAGCGGCAACGCCGGGCTTCTGGTCAGTTCGCTCGGCGCCTTCCGCCGCTATCAGGAGCACGAAGCCTGGACCTGGGAGCACCAGGCGCTGGTGCGCGCCCGCGCGCTGGTCGGCAGCCCGCGGCTGGCGGCGGCCTTCGCCGAGGTGCGCGCGCAGGTGCTGGGCCGGCCGCGCGACCTGGCGGTCCTGCGCCGCGAGGTCGGCGACATGCGCGCGAAGATGCGCGCCAGCCTGGGCACCTCGAGCACGGCCGCCGGCACGGCGGAGAACGCTTTCGAGGCGACGGTCTCCTTCAACCTAAAGCAGGATGCCGGCGGTATCGTCGATATCGAATTTATGGTGCAATATGCGGCCCTCGCCTGGTCGCACCAGCATCCCGAGCTGTTGCGCTACACCGACAACATCCGGATTCTGGACGGCCTCGCGCAGGCTGGCCTGCTGCCGTGCGACGAGGTTCGCCTGCTGCAGGAGGCCTACAAGACCTATCGCGCAGCCGCTCACCGCCTGGCCCTGCAGAAGCAGCCGGGCGTGGTGGGCGGCGATCGGTTCCGGGACGAACGTCGTGCGGTGATGCGAATCTGGCGGGAGCTGGGATTGAGCTGAGCGGGGCGCCTGCGGGGGCCTGCCGAAGGGGTGGCGCCGGGGCGCCGCCCGATCTGGGTGTATTAGGTATCGAATTCTTGAGGAGCAGGCTAATTATGTCGATGGCCGACCGTGATGGTGTGATCTGGTACGACGGCGAGCTGGTGCAGTGGCGCGAGGCGACCACCCATGTGCTGACCCACAGCCTGCACTATGGGATGGGCGTGTTCGAGGGCGTGCGCGCCTACAACACGCCGCAGGGCACGGCGATCTTCCGCCTGCAGGCGCACACCGACCGCCTGTTCGATTCGGCACACATCATGGGCATGAAGATCCCCTTCACCAGGGAGGAGATCAACGAGGCGACCCGCGCCGCGGTACGCGAGAACAAGTTGGACAGCGCCTACATCCGCCCGCTGGCCTTCTACGGCTCGGAAGGCATGGGCCTGCGCGCCAGCGGCCTGCGGGTCCGCGTCATCGTCGCCGCTTGGCACTGGGGCGCCTACATGGGCGAGGACGCGCTGGAGCAGGGCATCAAGATCCGCACCAGTTCCTTCACCCGCCACCATGTGAACATCACCATGACCCGCGCCAAGTCCAGCGGCGCCTACGTCAACTCCATGCTGGCCCTGCAGGAGGCGATCTCCGGCGGCGCCGACGAGGCCCTGCTGCTCGATCCGGAAGGCTACGTGGCCGAGGGTTCGGGGGAGAACGTCTTCATCGTCAAGGACGGCGTGATCTACACCCCGGAAGTCACCGCCTGCCTGAACGGCATCACTCGCGGCACGGTGCTGACCCTGGCCCGCGAGCTGGGCATCCCGTACGTCGAGAAGCGCATCACCCGCGACGAGGTGTACATCGCCGACGAGGCCTTCTTCACCGGCACCGCCGCCGAGGTCACCCCGATCCGCGAGGTGGACGGCCGGCAGATCGGCATCGGCCGCCGCGGCCCGGTCACCGAGAAGCTGCAGCGTGCCTACTTCGACCTGGTCACCGGCAAGACCGACGCCCATCCCGAGTGGCGTACCCTGGTCAAGTGACGAGGCGCAGGGTGGGGCGGGCCGTGACCCACCATCCGGCCCCAATGGGGCCGGCCGATGCGACATCGACGGCGGCTCGCGCCGCCATCGCGGCCAACCCGTCCTGCAGTCCGGCTTTCCGTTCATGAATATTCTGATCATCGGCCCGAGCTGGGTCGGCGACATGGTGATGGCGCAGACCCTGTTCGTCTGCCTGAAGCAGCGCCATCCCGACTGCGCGATCGACGTGCTGGCGCCCGACTGGAGCCGGCCGATCCTCGAGCGCATGCCCGAGGTGCGCCGCGCGCTGAGCTTCCCGTTCGGCCACGGCGTGCTCGACCTCGCCGGCCGCCGCCGCATCGGCAGGTCGCTGGCCGGGCAGTACGACCAGGCGATCCTGTTGCCCAACTCGCTGAAGTCGGCCCTGGTGCCGTTCTTCGCCGGTATCCCCAGGCGCACCGGCTGGCGCGGCGAGATGCGCTACGTCCTGCTCAACGACATCCGCCGGCTGGACAAGAAGCGCTATCCGCTGATGATCGAGCGCTTCATGGCCCTGGCTTTCGCGCCGGGCACCGAGCTGCCGCGCCCCTATCCGCGCCCGGCCCTGCGCATCGAGCCGCAGAGCCGGGCGGCGGCGCTGCGGAAATTCGGCCTGCGCCTCGGCCGGCCGCTGCTGGCGCTCTGTCCCGGCGCCGAATTCGGCGAGGCCAAGCGCTGGCCGGCCGAGCACTACGCCGCGGTGGCCGAGGCCAAGCTGCGCGCCGGCTGGCAGGTCTGGCTGTTCGGCTCGAAGAACGACCATCCGGTCGGCGAGGCGATCCGCTCGGCCCTGGCGCCCGGGCTGCAGGAGGCGGTGGCCAATCTGGCCGGGGAAACCAGCCTCGCCGAGGCGCTCGACCTCTTGTCCTGCGCCGACGCGGTGGTGTCCAACGATTCCGGGCTGATGCACGTGGCCGCCGCGCTGGGCCGTCCGCTGGTGGCGGTGTACGGCTCCACCTCGCCGCAGTTCACCCCGCCGCTGGCCGAGCAGGTGGAGATCGTCCGCCTGGGCCTGGACTGCAGTCCCTGTTTCGAGCGCACCTGCCGCTTCGGCCACTACGACTGCCTGCGCCAGTTGGCGCCCCGGGCAGTGCTGGACGCCCTCCAGCGTCTCGCCGGCGATCCTCTGCCCGCCCCCCGGCCGCAGGAGCACTGAGTGCGCGTACTGCTGATCAAGACCTCCTCGCTGGGCGATGTCATCCATACCCTGCCGGCCCTGACCGACGCGGCGCGGGCGCTGCCCGGCATCCGTTTCGACTGGGTGGTGGAGGAGGGCTTCGCCGAGATTCCCGCCTGGCATCCGGCCGTGGAGCGGGTGATTCCCGTGGCCATCCGCCGCTGGCGCCGGAGTCCCTGGCAGGCGACCACCCGTGACGAATGGCGGCGCTTTCGCCAGACCCTGGGAGAGGGCCGCTACGACCTGGTGATCGATGCCCAGGGGCTGTTGAAAAGCGCCTGGCTGACCCGCTTCGGCGGCGCGCCGGTGGCCGGGCTGGATCGCCGTTCGGCGCGCGAGCCGCTGGCCAGTCTCCTCTATGGGCGGCGCTATCCCGTGCCTTGGGGACAGCACGCGGTGGAGCGGGTGCGCCAGTTGTTCGCCCAGGCGCTGGGCTATCCGCCGCCGACGGCGGTCGGCGACTACGGACTGGACCGCCACCGCTTGGCCGTGCCGGACGGCGCGCCCTACCTGCTGTTCCTGCACGGCACCACCTGGGACAGCAAGCACTGGCCGGAAAGCTACTGGCGCGAGCTGGCCGAACGCATGGGCAGTGCGGGCTGGGCGGTGCGCCTGCCCTGGGGCAATGCGGTGGAGCGGGACCGCGCCGGGCGCATCGCCGAGGGGCTGGCGTCGGTCGAGGTGCTGCCCCGGATCAACCTCGCCGGCATCGCCGGGATTCTCGCCGGGGCCAGCGCCTGCGTGGCGGTGGACACCGGCCTCGGCCACCTGGCGGCGGCGCTGGATGTGCCGACTGTCTCCCTCTACGGCCCGACCGATCCGCGCCTGACCGGCGCCTACGGTCGTCACCAGCGCCGCCTGACCAGCGACTACCCGGCCTGCGTGCCCTGCCTGCGCAAGACCTGCGGCTACCGGCCGACCGAGGAGGACCGCCGCCGGCTGGATTTGAGCCGCGAGCAGCCGGTGTGCTTCAGTCGCATCGATCCGCGGCGGGTGGCCGGCGCCTTGCAGGCGCTGCTGGACGAGGCGGCCTGCCGATGCTGAGCGGGCCGGCTCCTCGCGTCGCGCCCGCGCGCCCGGCGCCGATCCATGTTTCCATCGACAGGACTCGCTGATGCAGCTGGCCTTCATCCTCTACAAGTACTTTCCCTTCGGCGGGCTGCAGCGCGACTTCATGCGCATCGCCCTGGAATGCCAGAAGCGCGGACACGCCATCCGTGTCTACAGCATGTCCTGGGAGGGCGAGACCCCGCCGGGCTTCGAGGTGCTGATCGCGCCGATCAGGGCGTTGTTCAACCACCGCCGCAACGAGAAGTTCACCGCCTGGGTGCGGGCCGACCTGGCGCGGCGTCCCGTGGACCGGGTGGTCGGCTTCAACAAGATGCCCGGGCTGGACGTCTACTACGCCGCCGACCCCTGCTACGAGGACAAGGCGCAGACCCTGCGCAACCCGCTCTATCGCCTGTGGGGGCGCTACCGGCATTTCGCCGGCTACGAGCGCGCGGTGTTCGCGCCGCAGGCGAAGACACGCATATTGATGATCTCCGAAGTGCAGCAACCATTGTTCGTCAAGCATTACGGCACGCCGGCGGAGCGTTTCCACCTGCTGCCTCCGGGCATCTCCGCCGACCGCCGCGCGCCGCCCGATGCGGACGTGATCCGCGCCGACTTCCGCCGCGAGTTCGGCCTGGCCGGGGACGACCTGCTGCTGGTGCAGATCGGCTCCGGCTTCAAGACCAAGGGGCTGGACCGCAGCCTCAAGGCGCTCGCCGCGCTGCCCGGCGCCCTGAAGAAGCGCACCCGGCTGATCGCCATCGGCCAGGACGATCCGCGCCCCTTCCAGTTGCAGATCAAGGCGCTCGGCCTGTCCGGGCGGGTCGAGATTCTCAAGGGGCGCAGCGACATCCCGCGCTTTCTGCTCGGCGCCGATCTGCTGATCCACCCGGCCTACAACGAGAACACCGGTACCGTGCTGCTCGAGGCGCTGGTCGCCGGACTGCCGGTGCTGGTCACCGATGTCTGCGGCTATGCCCACTACATCGCCGAGGCGGGTTGCGGGCAGGTGCTGCCCAGCCCCTTCGAGCAGGAGCGCCTGAACCGGACGCTCGCCGCGATGCTCGAAGACGATGGGCAGCGAGCGCTCTATCGGCGCAACGGCCTGGCCTACGCCGGAACCGCCGACCTCTATTCCATGCCGCAGCGGGCCGCCGATCTGATCCTGACGGAGCAGGGCGCGTGAAACCTTCGTCCGATCGCGGGGCCAGCGCGCTGGCGGTGGCATGGTGCGCTGCGGATCGCCGGCAAGCTGGCTCCTACAGGGATGTATATCCATGCAGTTGATTCTTTCCGAGCCCTTCGAGTCCCTCTGGGCCGGGCGCGATGCCTTCGTCGAGGTCGAGCGTCTGCAGGGCCGGGTCTACCGCGAACTGGAGGCTCGTCGCACCCTGCGCGTCGAGGTGGCCGGGCGCGGCTACTTCGTCAAGATCCACCGCGGCACCGGCTGGGGCGAGATCCTCAAGAACCTGCTGACCGCCAAGGCACCGGTGCTCGGCGCCGCCCAGGAGTGGACGGCGCTCCGGCGCTTGGCCGAGGCGGGGGTGCCGAGCATGACGCCGGTGGCCTTCGGCGAGCGCGGCGGCAACCCGGCGTGCCGGCACTCCTTCCTTATCACCGAGGAACTGGCGCCGACCGTCAGCCTGGAGGATTTCTGCCTCGACTGGCCGAGCCGGCCGCCGGCACCGCGCCTGAAGCACGCGCTGATCGCCGAGGTGGCGCGGATGACCGCCGACATGCACCGCGCCGGGGTGAACCATCGCGACTGCTATATCTGCCACTTCCTGCTGCACACCGACCGGCCGATCGAGCCCGGCAGCCTGCGTCTGTCGCTGATCGACCTGCACCGCGCGCAGACCCGGGCGCGCACGCCGCGGCGCTGGCGCGACAAGGATCTGGCCGCCCTGTATTTCTCGGCGCTGGACATCGGCCTGACCCGGCGCGACAAGCTGCGTTTTCTGCGCGGCTATTTCCGCCGGCCGCTGCGCCAGGTGCTGCGCGAGGAGGCCAGCCTGATCGCCCGCCTGGAAGTCCGGGCCGGGCGGCTGCTGGCGCGTTTCCGGCGCAAGGCGGCGGAGGGCAATCCGCTATGAGCGCCTGGCAACTGGACCCCGCTCTGGAGCCCGCGGCGGCCGCGGCCTTCGCCAACCTGGACGCGGTCTTCGCCCTGGAGGGCGAGCGGGTTTCGAAAGATCCCTTGTCCGACGTGATCCGCGTCGAAGTCGCCGGCGTGCGCTATTACGTCAAGCGTTACCGTTCGGCGGGCAAGGGGCTGCGCCGCTACCTGGGGCGGCCGCGGGTCAAGGCCGAATGGCAGAACCTCAAGCGTTTCGCCAAGTGGGGCATTCCGGCCGCCTCCCCGGCCGCCTGGGGGCTGGAGCGCGACGGCGGGGGGGCCTTTCTGCGTGGCGCCCTGATCACCCGCGAGCTGCCGGACACCCGGGATCTGGCCCGGCTAGCCAGGGACAAGGACCCGCGCCTGGCCGATCCGCGCTGGGTGGATATCGTCAGCCGCCAACTGGCCAGGGCGACCCGGACCATGCACGACCACCACTTCGTCCACAACGACCTGAAGTGGCGCAACCTGCTGGTCGACGACGAGGGCCGGCTGTTTCTCATCGACTGCCCGATGGGCGGCTTCTGGTGGGGCCACTGGCTGTGCTGGCGGATCGTCAAGGACCTGGCCTGCCTGGACAAGGTGGCCAAGTACGAGCTGTCGCGCACCCAGCGCCTGCGCTTCTATCTGCAGTATCGCCGGTGCCGCCGGCTGGCCGATGGGGACAAGGCGCGCATCCGGCAGATCCTGAAGTATTTCGAGGGGCGCGAATGAGCGAGCGTAGCGCCTTCGCGCCGGACCGGGGACAGGGAAGGCTGTCGGGGCGACAGCATGGAAAGGAGTATCACGCATGAATCTGCGCCAGTTGAGAAAGGCCGGCCGCCAGCCGGAGCTGCCACTGTTCGTCGAATTGGCCGACGCCGCCGGACCGGCCGACTTGCGTCTGGACAGCCTGCTGCGCGTGCTGCCGGGACAACGCTATGTCGGTCGCGGCGAGTGGCGCGGCCAGCGGGTGCTGGCCAAGCTTTTGGTCGGCGACAAGGCGTCGCGGCATTTCCAGCGCGAGCTGAAGGGTGTGCACCTGCTCGCCGCCCAGCGGCAGGCCACGCCGCGCCTGCTCGCCGAGGGGCTGGCCGAGGGCGAGGGCGGCTGGCTGCTGTTCGAGTATCTCGAAGAGGCCCAGGGCCTGAACGAGGCCTGGCAACGGGTGGAGGACGAGCCGCTGCTGTCCGACGGCCAGCGGGCGGTACTCGGCGAGGCTCTGGCCGCCATCGCCGGCCTGCACGCCGCGGGACTCTGGCAGGCCGACATGCACCTGGACAACCTGCTGCGCCACGCGGGCCGGCTGTACGTGGTCGACGGCGCTGCGGTGCAGGCACAGACGCCCGGCAGGCCGCTGTCGCGCGAGCGGGTGCTGGAGAACCTCGGCGCCTTCTTCGCCCAGTTCCCGGCCGAGCTCGAGCCCTTCATCGAGGAACTGCTGGTGCACTACCTGCTGGTCAACGGCGAGCACGCCCTGCCGCTGGAGGCGCTGCTCAAGGAGGTTGCCAGGGTGCGCCGCTGGCGCCTGCGCGACTTCCTCGCCAAGCTCGGCCGCGACTGCACCCTGTTCAGCGTGCAGCGCGGGCCCATGGGGCTGCGCGCGGTGCGCCGCGACAGCGAGGCCCTGCTGCGCCCGCTGCTGGCCGCCCCGGATGCGCTCATCGAGCGGGGACACATCTACAAGACCGGCGGGGCCGCCACCGTGGCACGGATCGAATCGTGCGGCCGGACCCTGGTCGTCAAGCGCTACAACATCAAGGGCTTCGCCCACTGGCTCAAACGCTTCTGGCGGCCCAGCCGTGGCTGGCGCAGTTGGGTCGCGGGCAATCGCCTGGCTTTTCTCGGCATCCCCACGCCGCGCCCGCTGGCGGTGCTCGAACGGCGCTTCTGCGGGCTGCGCGGGCGCGCCTACCTGATTGCCGAATATTGCGGCGGGCAGGATATACTCGCGCGCTTTCGGCCGTACCTGGACGGCGCGCCGCCGGAAGAGGAGCTGCTGGCGCTGGAGCGGCTGTTCGCCGCCCTGCTGCGCGAGCGCATCAGCCACGGCGATCTGAAGGGCAACAACCTGCTCTGGCAGGACGGCCGCTGGCTGCTGATCGACTTGGATGCGCTGGAACAGCATCAGGGCGGCGCCCGCTTCGAGCGCGCCTTCGCCGAGGACCGTGCACGCTTTCTGCGCAACTGGCCGACCGATTCGGCCCTGCACCGGCTGCTCGACCAACGCTTACCTCGGGCAGCGGATGCCCGCACCACCGAAGAGTAAAGAGGCTAGACCCTGTGGCACTGACGATTCTCGGCCTTTCCGGCGCCCTCAGTCACGATCCTTCCGCCGCCCTGTACATCGACGGCAGGCTGGTCGCGGCCGCCGAAGAAGAGCGCTTCGTGCGCGACAAGCACGCGAAGAACCGCATGCCCTACGAGTCGGCCCGGTTCTGCCTGGAACAGGCCGGGGTCAAGCCCGCCGATGTGGACGTGGTGGCCATTCCCTTCGCGCCGATCAGCCTGTTCGACAAGGCCCGCTGGCACTACGCCAGGCGCTACTGGTACGCCCCGGACCGGGCGCTGGACGCCATCCTGATGGGCAACCGCCGCTACAGGCGCTACCGCACGCGCATCCAGTGGTGCTTGCAGCAGCTCGGCTTCGACCTGAAGAAAGTGCGGATCGAGGCGGTCGAGCACCACCTGGCGCACGCTTCCAGCGCCTACCATTGTTCGGGCTTCGAGGAAAAGACCGCGATCCTCGGCATCGACGGCAAGGGCGAGTACGCCACCACCTTCTTCGGCTGGGGCGAGAACGGCCGAATCCACAAGATCAAGGAGTTCTACGACCCGGATTCGCTCGGTGGGCTGTACGGCGCGATCACCGAGTACCTCGGCTTCGAGATGCTCGACGGCGAGTTCAAGGTGATGGGCATGGCGCCCTACGGCGATGCGGCCCGCTACGATTTCTCGCGGCTGGCCAAGTTCGAGAACGGCGAACTGAGCATCAACACCGATTACGCCAACGTCATCGGCTTTCGCCGCTACAAGGACAAGGGCAAGGGCTACTATTTCTCGCCGAAGCTGATCGAGTGGCTCGGCCCCAGGCGCGAGGGCGACGTCGCCGACGAGCCCTACGTCCACTACGCCGCGAGCATGCAGGCGCTGTTCGAGAACCTGGCGCTGCAGATGATGGATCACTACCTCGGCGACATCATCCGCGAGACCGGACGGATCGCCTTCTCCGGCGGCTGCGCGCTGAACGTCAAGCTGAACCAGAAGATCATCGCCCGCCCGGAGGTGAAGGAGCTGTTCGTCCAGCCGGCCTCCGGCGATGCCGGCACCGCGGTCGGCGCCGCCGCCTACGTCTCGGTCCAGCGCGGCGTGCCGGTGGAGAAGATGGAGCACGTCTACCTCGGCCCGTCCTACTCCAATGAGGAGGTGATCGCCGCCTGCGCGCGGCACCCGCAGAAGCCGCTCTGGAAGAAGATCGACAACGTCGAGCAGCGCATCGCGAAGATCATGGTCGACGGCCATCCGGTGGCCTGGTTCCAGGGCCGCATGGAGTTCGGCCCGCGCGCCCTCGGCGGGCGTTCGATCATCGGCTGTCCGAGTGTGCCGGGCGTCGCCGACCGGATCAACGAGCAGATCAAGTTCCGCGAGCGCTGGCGGCCGTTCTGCCCGTCGATGCTCGACAGCGTCGCGCCGCAGATGCTCAAGGTCGACCACCCGTCGCCGTTCATGACCTTCACCTTCGAAGTCCACGAGGAATGGAAGAGCCGCGTGCCGGAAGTGGTCCACGAGGACGGTACCTCCCGCGCCCAGGTGCTGGAGCGCCGCCACAACCCGCGCTGGTACGACCTGATGAAGGAGCTGGAGAAGCTCACCGGCAACGGCGTGTCGCTCAACACCTCGCTGAACCGCCGTGGCGAACCCATGATCTGCTCGCCGACCGACGCCCTGAACATGTTCTATGGATCGGACCTGCGCTACCTGATCATGGAGGACATCCTGGTGGTCAAGGAGGGGATGGACTGGTATGACGCCGTCTGAGGAAGGGAGCGGTCGCCCATGAGCGAAAGGGATGCGGGGCGGGGCGCACGGCCCGTGGCGGGCGGGCCGGAGGGCGCCGGGCAGCGTGGCCATTCGCCCGCGCAGCCATGGGTGCTGCAGTTCTGCCATGGCTACGACGGCCCCTTCCTCGACTGCGCCCGGCAGTACGCGCGACTGTTCGCCGGCACGCCGTACAGGGTCGCCACCGTCTACCTGACCGGCGAGCCATCCAGCGAGGCGGAGCTGGGCAGCGCCTCGGACGAGGTGATCTTCCTCGGCCATTCGAGCCGGGAGGTGCGCGGCCTCAAGCTCGCCGCCATCCGCGAGCTGAGGCGCATCCTGCGCGGGCGCGATTTCCGCCTGTGCATCGCCCACCGCTTCAAGCCGGCCTACGTCGCCCTGCTGGCCGGCAGCCTGCCGGTGATCGCCGTGCACCATGCCTTCGACGACTACCGGCGGCTGTCGCGCCGGCTGTTCGCCGCCTGCTTCCGTCGGCGCCTGAGCCTGCTCGGCGTCTCGGACTCGGTGCGCGACGATATGCGCGCCTGCCTGCCGGCCTGGCCGGCCGAGCGCATCGAAACCCTCTACAACCGCATCGACGTGCAGGCCTTGCAGGCCACGCAACCGGATCGCCGGACGGCTCGCCAGGCGCTGGGGCTGCCGGAGGGCGCCTGGATCGTCGGCAACGTCGGCCGGCTGCATCCGGACAAGGACCAAGCCACCCTGCTGCGCGGCTTCGCCGAGGCGCTGCCGCGACTGCCCGCGGGCAGCCTGCTGGCGATCCTCGGCAGCGGCCGGCTCGAAGCCGAACTGAAGGCCCTGGCCGGCACGCTGGGCATCGACCGCCAGGTGCGCTTTCTCGGCCAGATTCCCGAGGCGCGGCGCTACTTCAGGGCCTTCGACGTCTTCGCCCTGAGTTCCGACCACGAGCCCTTCGGCATGGTGCTGCTGGAGGCGATGGCCGCCGGCGTGCCGCTGATCGCCACCGACTGCGGCGGCGGGCGGGAAGTGGTCGAGGGTGTCGGCAGGCTCTTTCCGCTGGGCGATGCCGCGGCGCTGGCGGCCGCGCTGGCGCAGCTCGCCGGCCTCGACGAATCCGCTCGCGACGCCTGTGTGCAGGCGATGGCGCGACGTCTCGAGGAGCGTTTCTCCGACCGGGCGGTGGCCCGGCGCTTCTGGGCGCTGCCGATGATCGCTCCCTTCCTGGCGAACTGACCTCATGGCCGATTCCATCCGCATCGAGTCGCCGGCCGAGGGCGCCTGGGCGCGCAAGGCCCGCGCGCTGGATCGCTACCGCTGGCGGCTGCTGCGCGAGCGGCACGCCTGGCCGGGCGCCGCGCTGCGCTTCTGCCGCGAGGCGCTGCTCGATCTGGCGTTCGGCATCCGGGCGCGCCTGGGGCTGGCCAGGGCTCGCGGTGAAAGCGAGTCCTGCGACTTCCTGCTGCTGCAGGGCGCGCCCAAGGTGATCCCGCTGCAGCGCAAGAAGCACCTGATCGAGGCTTTGCGCGGCGCCGGCCACCGCCTGCTGGAAACCGCCCAGGAAGAGCCGCGGGCGGTCATCGCCGGATGCATGCTGGCACGTCCGCCGCAGGCGGTGCCGCTGCGCTATTTCGGCTATGCCGCCTACGCCGAATGGCTGGTCGGGCGCTACGGGCCTCGCCTGCTGATCAACGACCGCAACGGCAGCCTGTACAGCCCCTTCCTGCGCCTGTCGCTCAACCGGCGCGGCCGTCCGCTGGTGCACCTGGCCCATGCCACCACCCTGGAAAGTTCCCGGCGCCTGGGCATGACCGACTACGACTATTACTTCCTGTTCGGCCAGAGTTCGCTGGATGCGCTGCGCGCTCGGCCCCTGCGTTTCGGCGACACCCGGGCGGTGCTCTCCGGCTCGCACATGATCGACCGCGCCTACGACCTGCCGCCGGCCGATGCGGCGTTGCGCACCCTGCTGGTCCTGGGCGTCGGTCCCGACAAGGAGAAGGAGGCCGGCTACCGGCGCACCTATGCGCTGCTCAGGGACTGGGCCGCGGGCAATCCGCAGTACCGGGTGCTGGTCAAGGCCCATCCGCGCAGCAAGGTGCCGTTCTGGCGGGAAGCGGCCGCGCAGCATGGACACATCGAGGTGCTGCCGGCCGATTGCAGCCTGGCCGAGGCTCTCGGGCGGGCCAGCGTGGTGGTCAACATCATGTCCAACGCGGTGGTCGAGGCGGCGCTGGCGCGGCGGCCTATCATCTATGTCAACGCCGGCGACGACCATGACATCTTCGCTCAGGAGCGCTTCTTCGGCGGGCGGATCGATTCCGTCGCGGAATTGACGGCGCGCGTTTCGTGGGCTGAGAATCATTATCATCTTTGCCTCGAAAAGGCGCGTGAATTCGCCGAATATCACCTGGCCCATGGGGTGCGCGGCATGGAGCAGACCATCGAACTACTTGGCCGCCTCCTGCGCGGGGAGGCCGTTCCGGGGCAGCCGCTCGGCGGCTCCGTTTCATGACCGGACTTTATCGAGGATCACACAGTGAGCTGGCCGTTTGACTTCGCCTGCGTCATCAATCTGGACAGCAGGCCGGACCGTTGGGCTCGCATGGAGGACTCCTTCCGCGACATGGGGGTGCGGGCCGAGCGTTTTTCCGCGGTTTCCCTGCACGAGCTGGGCGACGACCAGCCGTCTCCGGCCCTGTGCGAGTTCCTGCTGCGCGTCGATGGCGAGCATCCCGGCTTCGAGCGCAAGCTGCTGGGTACCTGGGCCTGCATGCGCAGTCATCTGGGGGTGATCGCCCATGCCAGGGACAACGGCTGGCCGGCGGTACTGATCATGGAGGACGACTGCGAGTTCGAGCCCTATACGCTGGCCGTGCTCGAGCGCGTGGCGTCCCAGTTGCAGGGCCTGGACTGGGACCTGCTGTACCTGGGCGGTACTTTCAAGAAGGGCGGAGAGAAGCGCAAGGTCGCGCCGAACCTGCTGTCGGTGACGCGCATGCGCCTGACCCACGCCTACATGGTCAGGGCGGCGCTTTACGAGCGGATTCTCGCCGAGGCGCCCCTGTCGGGGCTGCCGCTCGACTGGTACTACTCCGAGGTGCTGCTGCCGCAGGTCCGGGGACTGATGGTGAAGCCCACCCTGGCGCGCCAGCGGCTCATGGACCCGAGCGACATCGAGCAGGTGATGCGCAAGCCCAGGTTCAAGTCCCGCCAGTTTCTGGAGCGCCTGTTCGCCAGGCTTCGCTATGGTGCGTTTTGAAAACCGGGTCGCTCTTCCCGGCATCGTCGTGCCGGATGCTCGCCGCCTGTTCCAGAGCCCGTTCCGTCGGCGGCTCGGGAAAAGATGCTCCCTTCGATCCGGCGGGTCGATGCGGAGCTTCGGGCCGATTGCTCGCGGCCATTAATCAAAGTCTTTCCGGCGCTCCGTCCGGACTGCTTGCGTGAATTCAGAGGTAACGGAAAGTCATGTCCGACACCGCCACAAGAAACTCGGATGTCCTGCATATCGCTTTCGGGGTGGACGAAAACTATTTGCGCCCCATGGGAATCACCATCGTCTCGATCATCGAGAACAATCCCGGGCTGGAGCTGGTCTTCCATGTGTTCATTTCCAGCATCTCATCGGCCAGTCGTGTGCGCCTGGACCGCTTGGAGCGGATGTTCGCGAGGCCGGTCAACCTGCATCTGGTCGATGAAATGCTGGACGTCAAGGACCCGGCTTCGGGCAAGGGGCAGGCCCATATCTCGAAGGCGGCCTACATCCGGCTGCTGATTCCCGAGGCACTCAGGGACTTCACGGACCGGGTGCTCTATCTCGACGCGGACATCCTGTGCGTCGGCGATATTTCCGGGCTGCTGCACCTGGATATCGATGGGCGGACCGCCGCCGTGATCCGCGACGCCGGCGCGGAGTCCAAGCGGGCCGGATTGGTCAAGAAAGGGCAGACGCTGGACAACTATTTCAATTCCGGGGTCTTGTATATCGACATCCCGCGCTGGATCGAGCGGGCCGTGACGAGCCGGGCCCTGGAAAAGATCGCCGATCCGGTCCTGGACCTCCGCTATTCCGATCAGGATGCCCTCAACCTGGTGCTCGATGGCGACGTGCGCTTCATCGACAAGGGCTGGAATCATCAGTACGGTCTGACTGGCAAGCTGAAAAAGGGCAGGGTCGGCATGGATGTTCCGTCGGATACCAAGTTCGTCCATTTCATCGGGCCGATGAAGCCCTGGCGCAGTTGGAACCCTCATCAGTCGAAAGAACTGTTCCTCAGGTACCAGGCCCTGTCGCCCTGGGCCGGGGAGGCGCTGGACGACAATTTCTCCCCTCGGGAGATCTACGTCTATTCGCGCTTCATGTACCGATCGATGTTCCAGCAGGGACGCTGGCTGAGCGGGCTGATCTGGTACGGTAAATTCCTGCACAGGAAGCACAAGGAGGGCTGACCGGTGCAGTGGCATCCGTTTCCCGCGCCTGGCTTTTCCCGGCGCTGGATGCCGGGGAAATCCGAGCCTACCTTTTATCGAGCGTCGGCATCCTGGAATCCTGAGTTCGACCGCTTCGGGAACCGATGCCGCCCAGGCTCGGGTCGATCTCGTTGCTCGTGAATGGCGATCGATCGTGACGAAAAAAGTATTGGTGACCGGCGGTGCCGGCTATATCGGCTCGCATGCGGTCCTGGCCTTGCTGGAGGCCGGTTTCGATGTCGTGGTGCTGGACAATCTGCGCAACGGCTCGGCCGAGTCCCTGGCCCGGGTTGCCGCTATCTGCGGCAGGGCGCCCGGGTTCATCGAGGGCGACGTTCGCGATGCCCGGTTGCTGGATCGGCTGTTCGCCGCTCACGAAATAATCGCCGTATTGCATTTCGCCGGGCTCAAGGCCGTCGGGGAAAGCGTGCGCGAACCGCTGGACTATTACGAAAACAATGTGGCCGGCAGCCTGAGCCTGTGCCGGGCCATGGAGCGCGCCGGCGTCTTTCGCCTGGTATTCAGCTCTTCCGCGACCGTTTACGGCGAGCCGGCCGAACTGCCGCTTTCCGAGGACAGTCCGATCGGTTTGCCGAGCAGCCCGTATGGCCGTTCGAAGCTGATGGTCGAGGAGGTGCTGCGCGACCTGGTGGTTTCCGATCCGCGCTGGAGCGTCGCCGTGCTGCGTTACTTCAACCCGGCGGGGGCGCATCGGAGCGGTCTGATCGGGGAGGACCCCCGCGGCGTTCCCAACAATCTGCTGCCCTATATCGGCCAGGTAGCCATCGGCAGGCTCGGCGAGCTGGCCGTGTTCGGGGGGGATTATCCCACCCCGGACGGGACGGGCGTGCGCGATTACATCCATGTGCTCGATCTGGTGGACGGCCATCTGGAGGCGCTGCGCGCGATCGGACGGCAGACCGGTCTGCGGGTCTGGAACCTCGGTACCGGCAAGGGATACAGCGTACTGGAAGTGATCCGGGCCTTCGAGCGGGCCAGCGGTCGCCCCATTCCCTACCGCATCGCGGCGCGTCGGCCGGGAGATATTCCAGCCTGCTGGGCCGACCCCGCCAGGGCGGAGCGGGAACTGGGCTGGCGGGCGAAGCGGAGCCTGGCCGACATGATGGCCGATACCTGGCGCTGGCTGTCGGCGAACCCGCAGGGATACGATCCGGCACCGTATTCGCTCCGACCGCCATCGGGCTCGCTGGAAAACGATTTCGAATGACTATGAATGGAGTCGCCGTGATTCACGTTCGATGGTCGGGCTTCCTGTCCCGGCTTTCCCGGTACTGGCCGTATATCCTCGGCGCCGGTGTGCTGGTGCAACTGACCGGCCTGCTGTTCAACAACGATGGCAGCCGTTACGCCACCCAGCTCTATCTGCTGCTGTTCGCCCCCGCGCTCCTTCTGCTGCTGTCGCGGCGTCTGTCCGTGGAAACCTGGCGCCAGTTGCCGGCGTGCCTGCTACTGGGGCTGTGCGCCTGGGTGCTGCTCTGCGGCTGGCTGCATCCGGGCGTCGCCAAGGGCGTCGGCTACTGGTTCAAGATCACCGGCCTGCTGCTGCTCTACGTGTTCGCCGTGGCCAGCCTGGTCCGGCAGCCGCGGGTCTTCGTGGGCGTGCTGACCGCCGCCATGGCCATGGCGGTCCTGTTCGCCTGGCTGACGCTCTATTACCAGTTCGGCGTGCTCGACAAACCGTTGGACTATCAGGCCATGCGTTTCGCCGGCCGCCTGAGCGAACTGGGCTGGAACGGTTTCGCCAATCTGAAGCACCCCATAGTCGCCGGCCTGTACTACGGCGTCTTCGCCACGCTGGCGATCGGGCTGCTGGCCGGTTTCCCGCTGCGCACCTGGCAGGCGGCCCTGCTGGCTGCGGGCATATGCGGGCTGTTCGCCTATATCCTGCTCACCTTCTCCCGCGGCGCCTGGTTCTCCACGGCGACCGGCTGTCTGGCCATGCTCCTGCTGTTTCCCTCGCGCCGGTCGAGGCTCCTGCTGGGCGCCGGGGCTCTGCTGCTGCTGGTCGCCCTGTTCGTCTTCTGGCCGGAAATCCGGCACGAACGCCAGGTGGGATTGAGCAGCCGTGGCCTGATCTGGGATGAATGGGCCAGGCGCTTTCCCGTCTTCTGGCTGACCGGGGCCGGAGCCGGAGCGAATTTCGCCTTCACCTTCCCGCCGCCTTTCGACTGGAGCGTCAAGCATGCGCACAGCCTCTATCTGCAGCTCTGGTACGAATACGGCATCGTCGGCATCCTGCTGTTCGTCGCCCTGCTCGCGAGCCTGCTGTGGAAGGGCTGGACGTGCAGGACGGAGCCGCTGGCCCGCGTCGGGCTGGCGCTGCTGGCGTTCGCCATGGTGGCGATGATTTCGGACGTCTACGCCATCTTCCATCGCCCCAGTCCCTACTGGGTGGTGTTCTGGCTACCGGTCGGCATCCTGCTCGGCGTGCGGAAACCGTCGTCCGCGAGGGAAACGGCTTGAAGCCGTTCGCAATGGCCGGCTACTTCGCCTTGCCCGATGTCGCGAGGGCGTCGGGGCCGTGCTGGCCGTGGGCCGGATGGCCGTAGAGTTCGTACAGCGCGTCGAAGGGAAAGTCCGTCAGCTTGCGCCGTTCCAGATAGCGGCGCAGATGGGCGAAGTTGCGCTTGACCTGCCAGGCGCCGAGCGCGCCCTGCCGGCAGCGCAGGTCGAGGATGTCGATCAGGCCGAATTGGCCGTCGGGCATGCGGATGATGTTGCCCAGGTGCAGCGAGCGGAAGTAGACCCCGTGCTCGTGCAGGCAGCGGATGAAATCCGCCAGGGCCGGCAGCAGCTCGGCGATCTTCTGCGGTTCCTGGCGGTACAACTGCTCCACGGAGATTCCCGGAAGCGGCTGGTAGAGGCAGCCGCTCAGTCCCGTCTCGCGGTCCAGCCAGAAGAGGTCGACGACCCGCGGCGCGCGGATGCCGCGCTGCGCGAGTCGTTCGGCATTGCCAAAGAAGCGCCGGGCGGCGGGCCGCAGGCGGGCGAGCAGAGGATGGCGACGGGTGTGGAAGATCTTCAGGAAGCGGCCGTCGTCCAGGGCGACGACCTTGGGGCCGCGCCCATCCTTTTCCAGGACCCGGCCGTTTCCCAGCCATTTTTCCAACTGCTGCGCTGATACAATCCGCATCCTGTTCCTCAATCGATGTTCGAGGCTCGCCATATGGCCAACCCTGTTCAGCAATCCAGCCTGAAAGTCTATTTGCGATTGCTGAGGTACGTCCTGCCCTATGCGAAGGCTTTCATCCTGAGCATCGTGGGCTTCCTGCTGTTCGCATCGAGCCAGCCGATGCTGGCGGAAATGCTCAAGTACTTCCTGGACGGGCTGGAGGGGGCGGGTGGGGCCAGGCTGCTGGGCGTGCCGTTGCTGCATGGCGTGCCGCTGCTGATTGTACTCATTGCCCTTTACCAGGGCATAGGCTCCTTTCTCGGCAACTACTACCTGGCGAAGGTCGCCCGCGGCGTGGTGCACGACCTGCGCTGCGCGCTGTTCGACAACCTGCTGACGCTGCCCAACCGCTATTTCGACACCCACAATTCGGGCCACCTGATCTCCCGCATCACCTACAACGTGACCATGGTGACGGGAGCTGCGACCGACGCGGTCAAGGTGGTGATCCGCGAGGGCCTCACCGTCCTCTTCCTGTTCGGCTACCTGCTGCTCAGCAACTGGCGGCTGACCCTGTTGCTGGTGGTGCTGCTGCCGATCATCGCGCTGATGGTGACCGCGGCCAGCAGGCGCTTTCGCAAGCAGAGCCGGAAGATCCAGGATGCCATGGGCGATGTCACCCATGTCGCTTCGGAAACCATCCAGGGCTACCGGGTGGTGCGCAGCTTCGGCGGCGAAACCTACGAGCAGGAGCGCTTCCACAAGGCCAGCGCGCTCAACATGAACCGCAGCCTGAGCATGACCCGCACCCAGGCGGTCTACACGCCGCTGCTGCAACTGGTCATCTACAGCGGCATGGCCGTGCTCATGTACATGGTGCTCTATCTGCGCGGCAACGCCTCGGCGGGCGACCTGATCGCCTACATCACCGCGGCCGGCATGCTGCCCAAGCCGATCCGCCAGTTGTCCGAGGTCAGCGCCACCATCCAGAAGGGGCTGGCGGCGGCCGACAGCATCTTCTCCCAACTGGACGAGGAGGCCGAGGTGGACCGCGGGCGCATCGAGCGCGAGCGGGTCGCCGGCCGTCTCGAGGTGCGCGACCTGAGCTTCGCCTACCCCGGCAGCGAGCGGCCGGTGCTGAACGGCATCGACTTCAGCGTCGAGCCCGGACAGATGGTCGCCCTGGTCGGCCGCTCCGGCAGCGGCAAGTCGACCCTGGCCAACCTGATCCCGCGCTTCTACCAGCATCGCCAGGGGCAGATCCTGCTCGATGGCATAGCGGTCGAGGACTACCGCCTGCGCAACCTGCGCCGGCACATCGCCCTGGTGACCCAGCAGGTGACCCTGTTCAACGACAGCGTGGCCAACAACATCGCCTATGGCGACTTGGCCGGGGCGCCGCGCGAGGCCATCGAGCGGGCCGCCGAGGCCGCCTATGCCCGGGAGTTCGTCGACAAGCTGCCGCAGGGCTTCGATACCGAGGTGGGCGAGAACGGCGTGACCCTCTCCGGCGGCCAGCGCCAGCGCCTGGCGATCGCACGGGCACTGCTCAAGGACGCGCCGCTGCTGATCCTCGACGAAGCCACCTCGGCGCTCGACACCGAGTCCGAGCGGCATATCCAGGCCGCCCTGGACCGCGTCATGGAAGGGCGCACCACGCTGGTCATCGCCCACCGGCTGTCGACCATCGAGAGGGCCGACCTGATCCTGGTGATGGACGAGGGGCATATCGTCGAGCGCGGCACCCATGCCGAACTGCTGGCGCTCGGCGGACACTACGCGCGCCTGCACGCCAAACAATTCAAGGAAACCGATGAAATGCTTTCTATGACAGGGGATGCCTGATGCTGCAGTTGTTGCGTGGCTGGCGCGAGCGCGGCTGGAATGTCATCGACCGGACGGCCTATGCGGAGACCTGGCAGCGTCACGGCGGCAGTGTGGCGACCCACCCCCACTTCGTCGAGCAACTGTCGGCGCTGGCGGAAATGCCCGTTCGTTACCTGGGCTGGGAGCGGGGCGGCGAGCTGTTGGCCGCCGTGCCCTGCTGGAGGCGCCACCTGGCGCTGTCCAAGGATGTGCTGAAGCAGGCCGGCAAGCGCCGGCTGTTCGACCTGGGCAACGCCGAGGTGATACTGCCGATCGCCGAGGCCGCCTGCGTGCCCGTGCGTCAGCAGATGCACTACGTCTCCGAACTGAACCACGGACGTATCGAGAATCTGCGCGAGCAGCCCGAGCAACTGGCCATGGCCCGCCCGCCGGAAAACTACAAGGGGCGCTATCGCTACAACCTGCGCCGCGACCTGCGTCTGCTGCAGGAGGCCGGCGGTCACCTGAAACCCATCGGCGAACTGACGCCGGCCGAGCGTGCCGCCATCTATTCCGAACTGTTCGAGCGCCGCTGGAATTTCGAGGTACCGGGCAAGCCCAGGCTCGCCGAGGTGTTCGAGCTGCTCGACGACTTCATGGCCGGCCAGGTGGTGTTTCTCGGCGAACGGCCCATCGCGATTCAGATCCTCTACCGGGTGGAGTCGCCCAAGTGGGTCTCCTACGAATACATCAACGGCGGTTTCGACCCGGATTGCGACAAGCTGGCTCCCGGCAGCGTGCTCACCTTCGTCAATACCCAGGACGCCTGGGCCGAGGCGCGGGCCAAGGACAAGCAACTGCGCTATTCCTTCGGCCGCGCCGATCGCGAATACAAGGATCTCTGGTGCCACCGGGTGCCGGTCTATCAGGTCTGACGCCATGACGGTCCGCAAGCAACGGTTGCTGAAGCGTCATCGCCAGCGCAAGCGCCTGTTCATGCTGGCCGCCCTGCTGGCGCTGGTCCTGCTCGGCGCGCTGGTCGCCTGGTGGCTGGTGCCGCTGGTCCTGGCGCTGGGCTGGATCGCCCACGAGGCCTGGTTCGCCGATCACCTGTTCTATCGCCCGCGGGACGATTACCGGCATGCCTTCCCACCCGACGTCCCGGCCCTGCCGGCGCGCCTGGAGCAGGGCCGGCTGCTGCTGGATGGCGATATCGGCGCGGCCGAGACCCTGATCCTCGAAGTGCGCGTCACGGCCGGCCCGCTCGGGCGGCTGTTCGATCCGCAGGTGTGGATCGGCGACGATCGCCAGGATTTCGAGCGCGGCGTCGACGGGCTGCGCTACCTGAACCTGTCCGGCCAGCAGGAGGCATTGCGCGCCGGAAGCCTGCGCATTCGCGGGCGCTTCTGCAAGCTGGCCGGCACTGCCACCCTGCATGTCCTGAGCAATCCGGATTATGCCGGGCGGCGTCTGCTGATCGTCGCTCCCCATGCCGACGACGCCGAACTGGCCGCCTTCGGCCTCTACAGCCGCTCGCCGGAGGTCGCCATCGTCACCCTGACCCAGGGCGAGATCGAGGCCGGGCGCTACCGGCGTTTCGGCCTCGATCCGGCGGCCGCGGCGCGCCTCAAGGGCCGCCTGCGCTGCTGGGACAGCCTGGCGGTGCCGCTGTGGGGCGGTGTGCCGCAGAGCCGTTGCGTGCAGCTCGGCTACTACTGCCTGCAACTGCCGGCGATGGCCGCCGAGCCGCAGCGGTCGTTCGGCTCGCGCGAATCCGGCGAGAGCGACATCCGCAGCGCGCGCCGGCACAACCCGCTGCCGCTGCCCGGCGATGCCGACGGTGCGCCGACCTGGAGCAATCTGGTCGCCGACCTGCGCGCGCTGCTCGAACACTTCCGTCCCGAGGTGGTGGTGACGCCGCATCCCGAGCTGGACCCGCACGCCGATCACGTGGCGGCCAGCCGCGCCTTGCTCGAGGCGGCCGCCGGCAGCGCCTGGCGTCCCGGAACCCTGCTGCTCTACGCCAACCACCTGCACGACAACGACCGCTGGCCGATGGGCCCGGCCGAGGGCGGCATCGCCCTGCCGCCGGTCATCGAGCCCCTGCCGGCCGATGGCCTGTGGAGCCCGTGCCTGGATGCCGGAACCCGGCTGGACAAGGCCGCGGCGCTGGCCATGCAGCATGACCTGCAGACGCCGCTGCCGGCGAAGAAGCGCCTGCGCCGGCTGATCCAGCGGTTCCTGGCCGGACGCCGCTGGCCGCTCACCGGGGAAGACGAATTCTTTCGCAAGACGGTGCGCCGGCACGAGTTGTTCTGGGTGCGCCCCTGCACGGCCGACGCACCGGCCATGCATGCGCACGGCCCGGAGCAGACGGGCGACCAGCCCTTGCATGCGCTATGATCGCCGCCGATTTCCACACGTTCGCGGAGACTCCATGAAGCTGTCCATGCCCCGTTTCGATCGCTCCCCCGTGCTGGTGGTCGGCGACGTCATGCTCGACCGCTACTGGCATGGCTGCACCACGCGGATTTCCCCGGAGGCGCCGGTACCGGTGGTGAAGGTCGAGCAGATGGAGGACCGCCCGGGCGGCGCGGCCAACGTCGCGCTGAACATCGCCGCCCTGGGCGGCGCGGCCACCCTGGTCGGGGTGACCGGCGCCGATGAGGCGGCCGACAGCCTGGCCCGGAGCCTGGCCTCGGCCGGCGTGGACGTGCATTTCCAGCGCATCGCCAGCCAGCCGACCATCGTCAAGCTGCGGGTGATGAGCCGTCATCAGCAATTGCTGCGCATGGATTTCGAAGAGCCGTTCGCCACCGACGCCGCGGCCCTGGCCGCCGAGGTCGAGGGATTGCTCGCCGGCATCCGGGTGCTGGTGCTCTCCGATTACGGCAAGGGGGCGCTCAAGAACCACCAGGCGCTGATCCAGGCGGCGCGTGCCCGTGGCATCGCGGTACTGGCCGACCCCAAGGGCAAGGACTTCGGCATCTACCGCGGCGCCGACCTGATCACGCCGAACCTGGCCGAGTTCGAGAATGTCGTCGGCCGCTGCGCCGACGAGGGCGAACTGGTGGCCCGTGGCGCGCGACTGATGGCCGACCTCGAACTCGGCGCCCTGCTGGTGACCCGCGGCGAGCACGGCATGACCCTGATGCGCCCCGGCCATCCGCCGCTGCACCTGCCGGCGCGGGCCCGCGAGGTGTTCGACGTCACCGGCGCCGGCGACACGGTGATCTCCACCCTGGCCGCGGCGCTGGCCGCCGGCGAGGAGCTGCCGCAGGCGGTGGCCCTGGCCAACCTGGCGGCCGGCATCGTGGTCGGCAAACTGGGCACCGCGACGATCAGCGTTCCCGAACTGCGCCGCGCGGTACAGCGCGAGCAGGGTTCGGAGCGCGGCGTACTGGGGCTCGAGCAACTGCTGCTGGCCATCGAGGACGCGCACGCCCAGGGCGAGAAGATCGTCTTCACCAACGGCTGCTTCGACATCCTCCACGCCGGCCACGTGACCTATCTGGAGCAGGCTCGCGCCCAGGGCGACCGGCTGATCGTGGCGGTCAACGACGATGCCTCGGTGACCCGCCTGAAGGGGCCGGGCCGGCCGATCAACACGGTGGACCGGCGCATGGCGGTGCTCGCCGGGCTCGGCGCGGTGGACTGGGTGATCAGCTTCGCCGAGGACACTCCCGAGCGCCTGCTTGAACAGATTCGCCCGGACGTGCTGGTCAAGGGCGGCGACTACGGCATCGATCAGGTGGTCGGTGCCGATATCGTCCGCGCCCATGGCGGCGAGGTGCGGGTGCTGGGGCTGGTGGAGAACAGCTCCACCACCGGCATCGTCGAGAAGATCCGCCGGCAGCCGTGACGCGGAAAAACCTTTCTCGAATCCATCGCGCCGCCCTGCCCGAAGCGTGCGGTTCGCAAGTTCTCGTGGAGGAGGGATGTCGCTCGACATTTTGGCACCGACTGCAGGAGCCCAGGCGTTCCGCCGTGACATAAACGGATTGCGCGCCTGGGCCGTGACGGCCGTGGTGCTGTACCACTTCGGCCTCGCCGGGTTCGACGGTGGCTTTGTCGGCGTCGACATGTTTTTCGTCGTCTCCGGCTTTCTGATGACCGGCATCATCGGCAAGGGACTGCAGCGGGGCGATTTTTCCCTCTGGAATTTCTACCTGGCCCGCGCCCGGCGGATTCTTCCGGCCTTGATCGCGCTGGCAGCGGTGCTGCTGGCGGCCGGTTGGTTCTTCCTGATGCCCAGGGAGTACGAGGCGCTCGGTGGGGATGCCCGGCGAACCCTGCTCTTTGCATCCAACCTGCGCTACCTGCGGGAGTCCGGCTATTTCGACGAGGAGGCCCACGAGAAATGGCTTCTGCATAGCTGGTCGCTGTCCGTGGAGTGGCAGTTCTATCTGCTGCTGCCCGTACTGCTGCTGGCCGTCTGGCGGTTGTTTCCGGGGCGGCGGGCAATGGTCCTGGTCCATGTCCTGTTATTGCTCGTCTCCTTTGGCGTCTGCGTCGCACTGACCCTGAGCGAGCCGCCCAAGGCGTTCTACCTGTTGCGGTCGCGGGCATGGGAGTTTCTGGCTGGCGGCCTGCTCTTCCTGTTCGCTGAGAACCCGAGGCTTTCCGCCCGTACCAGGCTAACTCTGGAGTGGCTTGGCCTGCTCTCGATCGTCTGTGCCGTGGTCTTTCTGGACTCGTCGAGCCGCTGGCCGGGTTGGCTGGCGCTGGTGCCCTGCATCGGGACCCTATCGGTACTGCTGGCACGGCGCGAAGCTTCGCCCTGGACCGGCAATGCCGTGGCCCAGTGGCTTGGCACCCGCTCGTACTCGATCTATCTGTGGCATTGGCCGCTGGTCGCGGGCCTTGCCTATTGCGAGAAGCTGGACAGCCCGGCCTGGGTCCTGTCCGCGCTCTTCGCGACCCTGCTGCTTGGCCAGCTTTCCTATGCCTCGATCGAGCTTCCGGCACGGCGTGGCTTGCACGGGCAGGCGCCCCGATGGGTCGCCGCCGCTCTGCTAGAGCATTTTTACCTTATCCCGATTCATATCCGGCTGCCTCGAAGTAGTGCCTGCAGTCCTGTGCAGAGAACTGCGCAATCGCCTCGCCAATGCTCTGCCACAGCTCCGGCACGGTCCGCGCCGCCGCCTTTCTCAGCAGTGCCTTGAGCTTGGAGAAGGCCATCTCGATCGGGTTCAGGTCGGGGCTATAGGGTGGCAAGTAGCGCAGGGTGGCTCCTGCGCCTTCGATGGCCTGGCGTACCCCCGCCACCTTGTGGGCCGGCAGGTTGTCCATCACCACGATATCGCCGGGCGTCAGCTCGGGTACCAGGACCTGCCCGACATAGGCCAGGAAGACCGGGCCGTTCATGGCGCCATCGAGCACCAGCGGCGCGCTCAGGCCATCCACCCGCAGGCCGGCGGTAAAGGTCGTGGTTTTCCAGTGGCCGTGGGGGATCGCGGCCCGGCAGCGCTCGCCGCGAGGGGCCCAGCCCCGCAGGCGGGCCAGGTTCGTCGAAGCGGCGGTTTCGTCGACGAAGATCAGCTTGCGCCAATCGAAACCGGACTGCTCCTCGATCCATCCCTGTCGGGCTGCCTGGACGTCCGGCCGTTGCTGCTCGGCTGCATGCGCGGTCTTTTTTTGAACGTCATGGCGTGCCGGTCGAGAAACGTCCACACCGTCGCCAGGCTGACACGGACGCCACGCTCCCGTTCGAGGGTCGCGGCGAGTTCGGCCAGCGTCAGGTCGGGGGTCTGCTCGAGCAGGCCGAGCAGGTAGTCCGCATGGGGATCGAGCCGCAAGCCCCGGGGCTTGCCCTGTCGGCGGGCGACGAGTTCCCCGCCTTCCCGGAAGCGCCGCACCCAGACGATCGCTGTTGCCGTCCCGACGTCGAATCGCTCGGCGGCCTGCCGAGCCGATAGCCCACCCATGGCCGCGTCGACGACGCGCCGGCGAAGGTCAATGAAATGGACTCCCCCCTCCTACGGCGTCAATGCACCAGACTGAAGTTGCTGGAAACAGCAGTCACCAGAGGAGAGCGTCCCCATGAAACTCAAGCGGATAGGCGTCGATTTGGCAAAGCAGGTGTTCCAGATTCATGGCGTCGACAGCCACGAGCAGGCGGTCTGTCGCAAACAGCTCAAACGCTCGCAAATGCTGGACTTCTTTCGTCAACTCGAACCCTGCACGGTGGCGATGGAGGCCTGCGGCAGCTCCCATTACTGGGCGCGCGAGCTGAGAGTCCTGGGACATGAGGTGCGACTGATCGCACCGCAGTTCGTCAAACCCTACGTCAAGAGCGGCAAGAACGACGCCAATGACGCCGAAGCGATCTGCGAGGCGGCCAGTCGACCGAACATGCGTTACGTCGAGGTGAAGAGCGCCGAGCAGCAGGCCGGCCAGGCCCTGCACCGGATCAGGAGCCGCCTGATCCGGGCGCGGACGGCGCTGGTCAACGAGATTCGCGGGTTGCTGGGCGAGTTTGGCCTGGTCGAGAGCCGGCACGGCGTGGCGGCTACCCGCCGACTGGCACAGGCGGCCTTGGCGGATGCCGAGAACGGCCTGCCGGGCCAGATGCGCGGGTTACTGGTGGAGTTGCAAGGCGAATTGGTCGAGCATGAAGCGCGCTTGTCTCGTCTCGACGAAACGATCCAGCGCCAGGCTCGCGAGGACGAGCGGGTGGAACGCCTGATGCTGGTCGAGGGCATCGGTCCGATCACGGCCACCGCCCTGGTGTCGGCCGTGGGCGATGCTCGCCAGTTCCGCAGCGCCCGGCAGTTCGCTGCCTGGCTGGGGTTGGTTCCTCGCCAACACTCCAGCGGCGGCAAGGAGCAGCTGGGCCCGATCAACAAGCGAGGCGATACTTACTTGCGCACGCTGCTGGTTCACGGAGCCCGAGCGGTGCTCAGGCACTGCCAGGACAAGGCGGATCGACGCAGCCAGTGGCTCCAGCGCTTGCTGTGTCGACGCAACCCGAACATCGCCACGGTCGCTTTGGCGAACAAGAATGCCCGGATCGTCTGGGCGATCCTCAGTCGGGGAGATTGCTATCAACTTGGCTGAAAATAAAATCGCAGGCTGCACAGCCTGCAAAATGTTGAGCAGTAACCAGTAGATCCACCCCGATTGCACAGTGACATGCAGCGATGACGAACCGGTCGAACCGGCATGTGTAAAGCCTGCACAGTGCGTCGGCCCCCTGCAAGCAAGGCCGCTAGATCAATCAGGCACACATGAGCGGATTTTCATCATGGCTCGGGGCAGCCAATGCCTCATCGGAAGCCGGATATACGCAAGCAGTCGTACCTACGTTCGTCGGCAGGGCAAATCACTGGCAAACCGGGGGGAGTCCATATACGCACTGTATGCCCGAGCCATTCTGGTCTCCTTGTCCGAGCGGGAGAGGAGAACCGAAATGACCAGGAAGAGCAACCCCTGTATGTCGAATTCGTATTTTCTAAAAATGCTCTAGTGGCGGCTTTTCCGCCCGTGCTGGCCGCCGTCTGGATACGCGAAACCGATGGTCTCCCACAGCGTCTGCCCGCCGCCGTGGGCGCGATCGAGGCCCAGGCCGACAATCGCAACCCACGGCAGGACGAATGCCTGGACAAGGGTGCCGCCTGCACCTTCGGTGGTCCTTCGATCGAGGCGCTGATGGTGGGCGACAGTCATGCCGATGCGGTAGTCATGGCGGCACAGGCCGCGCTGCCCGGTTCGCGACGAGGCATCCGGTTCCGGGCCGCGCCCCTGTGTCTGCCCGTCTTCGGCGCGCACGCGGTCGAGAAGACGTATGCGGCGCCCTGTCTGGCCCTGAAGAGGAGTCTGAAGGCCGAACTGGCCGATGCCTCCTCCGACGTGCCGGTTATCGTGATAAACCGCACCTCCGTGTATGCCATGGGCTACAACGAAGAGTTCGAGGGTGGGGAAACCGGCCGGCCCCTGGTGTTTTTTTCCTCGCCTGCCGACAGGGCCTCGCCCGAATATCTGGAGGAGTTTCGTCGGCATTATCTGGCGACCGCCTGTGAGATCGCCGGGCATCGGCCGCTGTTCCTGATGCGGCCCATTCCCGAGATGGCGATAGATGTGCCTCACTCCATGGCGAAAGCGATGCTGATGGGCGCTCCGCGGAAGGTCTCGATCACACTGGCGGAATACCACGCGCGGCACGCCTTCGTCTGGGGCCTTCAGGACGAGGCCCGCGAGCAATGCGGCGCCCGGATTCTGGACCCCTTGCCTTACCTGTGCGACGACAAGGTCTGCCATGGCAGCCGGAACGGCCGTCCGCTCTATGCGGACGACGATCACCTGAGCGAGTACGGCAATCGCCTGTTGGTGCCGATGTTCGCCAAGGCTTTCGCCTCCATGCAGAAAGAAGGCGAGGCCTTGGCGCCTCGGTACAAGGAGGCGAGGTAAAAGGGCACTGGTGTGCGTGCCCTCGGTGAGGGAAGCCGGAGAGGTCTTCCCGAGGGCTTCTCTCAGCCCAGGGCTCCGCTGCGCTGCGCTGCCGGCTTGGCGGCTTTCTGTTCCAGGGTGTCCCACAGGGACTGCCAGTCGCGCCAACTGATCCGTTCCTCGCGCACCACCCAGCCGTCCTGCGGGGCGAAACTTTCGGCCAGCCAGAGATCCCGGGTGTCGACCGGGCGCAGAAAGCCCTGCTGCAGGATGTAGAGTTCGTCCGCCGGGCGCCGGTTCTGGTCGAAGGGCAGCAGGTAGATGTCCGGGTTGTCGTGGTCGATGCGGGCGATCAGGGTGTCCTCGTGCAGGCACTCGTCGGCGTGCAGCAGGCTCAACTGGCGCAGTTTCTCCGGAAGTTCCAGGCGCATGTCGTAGACCAGTTGCAGCGAGGCGGTGGGCAGGTGCACGTAGGCCCGCGGACGCTCCAGCAGGGGCATGCTGCCGCAAGACACCGGGCGGGCTGCGCCGGAAAGCGGACTCAGGCGGAAGGAGGTGTTGTCGCAGTAGTGCAGGACATTCTCGTAGGGCGCCGGCAGCCAGGTATCGCCGAAGCGTCCGGTCAGCCAGCACTGCGGGGTCTGCAGCAGGCATTCCTCGGCGACCTCCTGGATCGCCGTGAGCAGCGGCAGGTTCAGTTCGTGGGCCGGTACGTAGCCGGAGATCGGCTTGAGCACCACATCGCCGCGATCCTGGCGCTGCTGGCGCACCAGCACCCAGTAGTCGCGGCCCTGCCAGGAGAGGGTCAGGCGCACGGAGACGCCCAGGTTGGCCAGTTCCAGGGCGAAGCGCTGGGTATCGGCGACCTCGACCGGACGGCGCCGCTCGAGCATCTGATTGAAATTCAGTGGTTGGCCGAGAGCCTGGTAGCTGAGTCCTTCGGGAGTGGCTTCCACGAACAGGGGAAGGGTCTTGAAGGCGCGCGGGTTGCGCTTGGCGATGATGGTCGACATGGCGGCTCCTTAGTCCTGGGCCGGCCGCGTTGGCGGCCCTTTATTGTCTTTCTTGGCGGATGACGGCTGCTGCTGCCGAGATGTTATCCGACAAGTGTAGTGGGTTAATAGTTCCGATGATCGCGCTGGCGACACCGGGATGCTGGAATAACAACTCGAAGCTGGCGCGAACCGGATCGGTGCCGCCATCCAGGCAGACATGCCCGCTGGCCAGGGCCTTCTTGACGAGAATGCCCTTGCCATGGATCGCGGCGTAGTCGGCCACCGGCCGTTCGCGCTGGTCGTTCAGGTTCAGGGTGATCATGGCGCAGTCGCCTTGCTGGAGGGCCAGCAGGCCGCCCTCGACGGTCTTTCCGGACAGCCCGAAGGCGCGGATCTTGCCCTCGCGCTTGAGTTCGGCGAGGGTCTGGTAGACGCCGCTCTCCCGGAGGATGGCGACGTCGTTGCCGTCCGAGTGCACCAGGATCAGGTCGATGCGGTCGGTTTCCAGGCGCTTCAGGCTGCGCTCGACGGAAAAGCGGGTGTGCGCCGGGGAGAAATCGAAGCGCGAGCGGCCGTTCTCGAATTCCTCGCCGACCTTGCTGACGATCACCCAGGCGTCGCGCTGGCCGCGCAAGAGCGGGCCGAGGCGTTCCTCGCTGACCCCGTAGGCCGGCGCGGTGTCGATCAGGTTGATGCCCTGCTCGCGGGCCAGGGCGAGCAACCGGCGGGCCTCGGCGTCGTCCGGGATGCGGAAGCCGGTCGGGTACTTCACCCCCTGGTCGCGGCCCAGCTTGACGGTACCCAGGCCCAGCGGGGAGACGCTCAGGCCGGTGCCGCCCAGCGGACGGTGCAGGTCGTGGAGGGTGGCGAGGCTCACGGCAGCAGTTCCTCCCAGGCCGGTCGCGCCAGCGGCGGACGGGGCAGGGCGGGCAGCGGCGGATGCGCCGCCGGGCGCACGGCGTCCCGTTCGAGGCTGGCGAAGATTCGGTCGGCCAGGTCCGGGGCGAGGGCCAGCTTGGTCGGCCAGCCGACCAGCAGGCGGCCCTGTTCGGCGAGGAAGGCGTTGTCCGGACGCGCCAGGGCCGACTGCGCCGGCTCGGCGCGGTCCACCCGCAGGGTCGCCCAGCGCGCCTGGCTCAGGTCGATCCAGGGCAGCAGGTCGTTCAGTTCGTGGCGGGCCGTGACGATCTGCCGGGTCTCGTCGCGGGCTACGCCCTCGGCCTCGGCCAGGTCGCCGCCCAGATACCAGACCCACTGGCCGTCGGCGGCCGGATGGCTGGTGACGGTCAGTCGCGGCTTGACGCCGCCGCCCAGGCAATGGGCATAGAGCGGTTCGAGGCTCGGTGCCTTGAGCATGACCATGTGCAGCGGGCGCCGCTGCATGGCCGGCTGGCTCAGGCCGAGCGCGGCCAGCAGTTCGGCGTTGCCGGCGCCGGCACAGAAGACGATGCGCTGGGCGCGGATTTCCCGGCCGTCCACGCTCAGGCCGACCAGTTCGCCGGCTTCGCGCAGCGGGGCGATCTCGCGGGCGGCCAGCAGAGCGTCACCGGCCAGCTCGGCGAGGCGGCCGATCAGGCTGGGCACGTCCAGCACCAGTTCGTCGAGTCGATAGACGCTGCCGCGGAAGGCGGGATCGCGCAGCGCCGCGGGCAGGGCGCCGTCCTTCACCTGCTCGACCCGCGCGCGAACCGCCTTGCTGGCGAAGAAGCTGGTCAGCTTGCCGGCCAGGGTGCCGGGCGACCACAGATAATGGGCATCGGACAACAGGCGCACGCCGGAGAGGTCCAGCTCGCCGTCGCCGGCGAGCGCCCGGCGCCAGCGCCGCGGCATGTCGGCGATGGCCTCGGAGGCGCCGGTCAGCGCGCCGTGCAGGGCGTATTTGGTGCCGCCGTGGATGATCCCCTGCGACTTGACGCTCTGCCCGCCACCGAGGCTGGCGCTCTCCAGCAACAGGGTGGCGTAGCCGGCCTGGCGCAGGCGGGCGTTCAGCCAGAGGCCGGCGATACCGCCGCCAACGATCAGGACGTCCGTGCCGAGGGTTGGGAGCATACAGGGTCTCGTTGAGTAAAAGAGTCGGATTATAGCGGCTGATTCGAGGTCGTGGAGCCTATATCCAACGGGCTTGGATTGGGACCATAGGAGATAAAGGGGCGGCAGTTTATTGATCTCGGTCAGCATGAAGCATGCCATTCGTCGGTCTTTTGCCATCGACTCGCCCACGACTTTGGTCGTGCAGTCGTGACAATGTCATGAACCTTGCGACCGTCGGACGCTTTGTTAAGCTGCGCCGCCATGAACCGGACCCTCTATAGCCTGCTGCTGCATCTCGCCCTCCCGCTGATCCTCCTGCGCCTGGCCTGGCGCGCCTGGCGCGCGCCGGCCTACGCGCGGCGCATCGGCGAGCGCTTCGCCCTCGGCCTGCCGGCGCTGCGCCCGGACGGCATCTGGGTGCATGCGGTATCGGTCGGCGAGAGCATCGCCGCCGCGCCGCTGATCCGCGCCCTGCAGGCGCGCCATCCGGAGCTGCCGCTGACCGTCACCTGCATGACGCCGACCGGCTCCGAGCGCATCCGCGCGCTGTTCGGCGACAGCGTGCAGCACTGCTACCTGCCCTACGATCTGCCCTGGGCCGCGGCGCGCTTTCTCGACCGGTTGCGGCCGCGCCTGGCGGTGATCATGGAGACCGAGCTGTGGCCCAACCATGTGCACCAGTGCGCGCGGCGCGGCATCCCGGTGGCGCTGGCCAACGGCCGGCTGTCGGCGCGCTCGGCGCGCGGCTATGGGCGCTTTCCCCGGCTCACCGCGCCGATGCTCGCCGAGATGAGCTGGCTGGCGGTGCAGAGCGAGGCCGAGGCCGAGCGATTCCGCGCGCTGGGTGCCGGCGGCGGGGCGGTGACGGTGACCGGTTCGATCAAGTTCGACCTGGCCGTCGATCCCGGACTGCCGCCACGTGCGGCGGCGTTGCGTGCGCAGTGGGGCGCGGCGGATCGCCCGGTGTGGATCGCCGCCAGCACCCACGCCGGCGAGGACGAAATCGTTCTCGCCGCCCACCGCCGGCTGCTGGCGCGCTTTCCCGAGGCGCTGCTGATCCTGGTGCCGCGCCATCCCGAGCGTTTCGCCCAGGTCTTCGAGCTGTGCCGCCGCGAGGGCTTCGCCTGCGTGCGGCGCTCCGGCGGCGAGGCGGTCGGGACGCGGACCCGGGTGCTGCTCGGCGACACCATGGGCGAGATGCTGTTCCTCTACGCCCTGGCCGACGTCGCCTTCGTCGGCGGCAGCCTGGTGCCCGGCGGCGGGCACAACCTGCTGGAGCCGGCGGCGCTGGGCAAGCCGCTGCTGAGCGGGCCGCATCTGTTCAACTTCCTCGACATCGCCGCGCGGCTCGCCGAGGCCGGCGCCCTGCGCCAGGTGAGCGACGCCGGCTCGCTGGCTTCCTCGGTCGATGCCTTCTGGCGCGAGCCGGCGGCCGCCGCGCGGGCCGGCGCGGCCGGCAAGGCCGTGCTCGAAGCCAACCAGGGCGCGCTGGCGCGATTGCTGGAGGGGCTGGAGCGGTTGCTGGCGCGATAGCCGTCTTTTCCGACGGGCCGGCATGCGCCTGTTGGTGTTCTGCGCGCAGCTTGTTTAGACTCAGCCGGTACTTGTCGGGGTGCCCCTGTGGGGGCTGAGATCGGCCGAGGCCGGGTCCCGTTGAACCTGATCAGGGTGACGCCTGCGTAGGGAACAAGACGTCCTCGCTGTTCGGCGGGGATTTCTCCATGCTCCGGCATGCCCGCGCTCGCTCCGATCGACCCCGACAATCCATACCCCGGACGAGATGGAGTGCCTTGATGAACGTGACAGAACAACAGAAGAACCTGAGCGAGTCCGCCCAGGTCGACCAGCAGTCCGTACAGCCCTTCCCGCGTTCGCGGAAGATCTACGTCACCGGCTCGCGCCCGGACATCCGCGTGCCGATGCGCGAGATCGGCCTGGACGTGACACCCACCGCGTTCGGCGGCGAGATCAACCCGCCGGTCACCGTCTACGACACCTCCGGCCCCTACACCGACCCGAACGTCGTCATCGACGTGCGCAAGGGGCTGGCCGACGTGCGCAGCGCCTGGATCGAGGATCGCGGCGACACCGAGAAGCTGCCGGGCCTGACCTCGGAGTTCGGCCAGCGCCGCCTCTCCGACCCGGAACTGGCCGCCATGCGCTTCGCCCACGTACGCAACCCGCGCCGCGCCAAGGCCGGGCACAACGTCACGCAGATGCACTATGCCAGGAAAGGCATCGTCACCCCGGAGATGGAATACGTCGCCATCCGCGAGAACATGAAGCTCGCCGAGGCGCGCGAGGCCGGCCTGCTCGCCGCGCAGCATCCGGGGCAGAGCTTCGGCGCCAGCATTCCGAAGGAAATCACCCCCGAGTTCGTCCGAGCCGAAGTCGCCCGCGGCCGCGCCATCATCCCGGCCAACATCAACCACGTGGAGCTGGAGCCGATGATCATCGGCCGCAACTTCCTGGTGAAGATCAACGGCAATATCGGCAACTCGGCGCTGGGATCGAGCATCGAAGAGGAAGTGGCCAAGCTGACCTGGGGCATCCGCTGGGGCTCGGACACCGTGATGGACCTGTCCACCGGCAAGCACATCCACGAGACCCGCGAGTGGATCATCCGCAACTCGCCGGTGCCGATCGGCACGGTGCCGATCTACCAGGCGCTGGAAAAGGTCGGCGGCATCGCCGAGGACCTGACCTGGGAGCTGTTCCGCGACACCCTGATCGAGCAGGCCGAGCAGGGCGTGGACTACTTCACCATTCATGCCGGCGTGCTGCTGCGCTACGTGCCGCTGACCGCGAAAAGGGTCACCGGCATCGTCTCCCGCGGCGGTTCGATCATGGCCAAATGGTGTCTGGCGCATCACCAGGAAAACTTCCTCTACACCCACTTCGAAGACATCTGCGACATCATGAAGGCCTACGATGTCAGCTTCTCCCTGGGCGACGGCCTGCGCCCCGGCTCGGTGGCCGATGCCAACGACGCCGCCCAGTTCGGCGAACTGGAAACCCTCGGCGAACTGACCAGGGTCGCCTGGAAGCACGAGGTGCAGACCATCATCGAAGGCCCCGGCCACGTGCCGATGCACATGATCAAGGAGAACATGGACAAGCAGCTCGAATGCTGCGACGAGGCGCCGTTCTACACCCTCGGCCCGTTGGTCACCGACATCGCCCCCGGTTACGACCACATCACCTCCGGCATCGGCGCGGCGATGATCGGCTGGTTCGGCTGCGCCATGCTCTGCTACGTGACGCCCAAGGAGCACCTCGGCCTGCCGAACAAGGACGATGTGAAGACCGGCATCATCACCTACAAGATCGCCGCGCACGCCGCCGATCTGGCCAAGGGCCATCCGGGCGCGCAGATCCGCGACAACGCGCTGAGCAAGGCGCGCTTCGAGTTCCGCTGGGAGGACCAGTTCAACCTCGGCCTCGATCCGGACACCGCGCGTGCCTTCCACGACGAGACCCTGCCCAAGGACTCGGCCAAGGTGGCGCACTTCTGCTCCATGTGCGGGCCGAAGTTCTGTTCGATGAAGATCACCCAGGAAGTGCGCGACTACGCCGCCGAGCACGGCCTGTCCGAGGAAAGCCAGGCCGTCGAGGCCGGTTTCCGGGAGCAGGCCGAGCGCTTCCGCGAAGAGGGCTCGGTGATCTACAAGCAGGTCTGAGCTCTCCACCCTCTCCCCGGCGGGGAGAGGGTGCTTCGCGGCCCTACCTGCCGCGCGGGAAGAATTCCGGCCTGAGGATGCCGTTGAGCTGCGGGTAGGGCACCACCACCAGCGGATGGCCCATGGCGTAGGGGGCGATGCGGTAGGTGTCGTACATCAGCAGCACGCCGACTTTCGCCAGGGCGATGTGGTGGGTCTGCTGGAACGGCCAGGTGGCGATGAACTCCGCATCCTCGCCGACGCCCTGGGCCGTCAGCCAGCGCTGGTGCGCCTGCCCGGCCTTCGTCCAGAAGGCTTCCTCCTGTCCCGGCAGCAAGAGATCGCGCAGCTCCAGGGCCTTCTTCCGACCGCGGTCGAAGTCGATGAAGGCGCGCCGCGGCATGCCGTGGGCGCCGCCGGTGAAGCGGTAGCTCGACAGCTCCACGAGAATGCGCCCGCCGTTCTGCTCCAGCACCTTGGCCTGCAGGTAGCTGCTCCAGCCGGGCCTGGCGCCGGCCAGGAAGTCCCGTTCGTGGCTCTGCAGCGAGGCCGGCAGCGGCATGCCCTCGGACTCGCGGGTCAGCTCCAGCAAGCCGCGGTCGATCAGCCGGTTCAGCTCCGGCTCGTCGGGAAAATTCACGGTGTCGATGTTCACCAGCGGGCAATCGCTGCCCTGGCATCCGGGCTGCTGATGTTCCCAGGCCGTGCGCTGATAGACGGCCGGCCGGCTCGAAGGGGACAGGCTCTGGCAGGCGCCCAGGAGCAGGACGAAGGCGGCGAGGGCGAATGATTTCATGGGGGATACAGCGTTCATCGGGGCTTTCGGCGTCGTTGAGGGAGGCTCCGCCGGACGTCCGGAGCGGGCGCCGGCGGACTGGCTAGGGTCGCAGGTCCTCGGCCTTCTGCAAAGGGGCTGCGTCGTTCGATGGGGCGGGTTAGGATGGCAACCGACTTCGGTTCACTAGGCGAGCGTACAGGATGAACGAATTCTTCAAACCGGACCCGGATGCCGTGGAAATCGTGCGGCGCGAGGCCTGTTTCACGGGCTTCTATCAGCTCGAGCGCGTGCACCTGCGGCATCGCCAGTTTTCCGGCGAGATGGGGCCGGTGCTCAGCCGCGAACTGTTCGTGCGTCACGACGCGGTCTGCGTGCTGCCCTACGATCCGCAGCGCGACTGCGTGGTGCTGAACGAGCAGTTCCGCGTCGGGGCGATGGACAAGTCGACCAATCCCTGGATGCTCGAAATGGTCGCCGGTCTGATCGACAAGGACGAGGCACCCGAGGAGGTCGCCCACCGCGAGGCCCTCGAGGAGGCGGGGCTCAGGCTCGAAGCGCTGTGGCCGGTGACCGTCTACTACCCGTCGCCCGGCGGCAGCAACGAGAAGGTCTACCTTTATGTCGGTCGCTGCGATAGCCAGGGGGCCGGCGGCGTCCATGGATTGCCCGAAGAGGGGGAGGACATCCGCGTGCACGTGCTGTCTTTCGAGGACGCGCTGCAGGCGGTCAGGGATGGCAGGATCAACAATGCCGCCAGCATCATTGCCCTGCAGTGGCTGGCGCTGAACCGTATCGAGGTACGAGGATTGTGGGCGTAAGTCTGATGCGCGAGCGTTACCGGGTCGACCTGGTCGACCTGCAGGCGACCTGCGAGGCCAACTACGCGCGGCTGATGCGCCTGCTGCCGGAGATGCGCAGCGTGCCCGCGGCGGCGCGGCGGGTGGGGGTGAGCCAGGGCGAGCGGTTGCTCGGCGTGCTGGCGCTGGAGGTGCTGGAGGACTGTCCCTACACCACCACCCTCAAGGTCTGCCAGGAGCACAGCCTGCCGTGGCTGCCGGCGCCGCGGATGGAGGTGCGGGTCTACCACGACGCGCGCATGGCCGAGGTGGTCGGCGCGGAGCAGGCCAGGCGCCTGCGCAGCCGCTACGTCTACCCCAACGCGGCGATGCACCAGCCGGACGAGAAGAGCCAGCTCAACCTGTTCCTCGGCGAATGGCTGAGCCACTGCCTGTCCTGCGGCCACGAGGTGGAGCCGGTCGTCTGATCGAGCCACGGTCGTTCCGTCGCCTCCCGTCGTTCCGGGACGACGACCGCCTGTCGGGACAGGGCCCCTTCCGCTCCGAATTCCCTTCGCGCTTTCTTCCCGCCGGCCACCGCTGCGGTGCCTGTGCCGTGCCCGAGCATTTCCATCGGCGTTCCCGCCCGCTTTTTGAGACGGACGGCATGCTCGGATTTCTCGTCTCTCCCATGCCCGGGAGAGGAGCAGGGAGAAGAAAGTCTGGTCGCAGGCCAGACCCGAATGCCGGACGCGCGCTCTTTCGCGCGGCGAGCAACAAGCTAAGGTGACTCGGGCGTAGCCCGGAACAGAGCGTGTCGAAGCTCTCGGCAAGCAGCCGCCGAGGACAACGCCAGAAACCCGATCTTGCCAGTCCGATCTCCGCCCCGCGCCGCTTCATGCGATTGCCCTGAAGGGGAGAGGGAAAATGTGCTCGACTTCCGGCGCTGCGCGTTTTGGCGCAGTTGGCGCTGTTCGCTGTGGCGATTCGCGCAGCGGGACGGCCGCGACTTTTCCGAAGATTTCTGGTCGATTTGAAAAATATCATTTAAATCAATTATTTATATTTATTTTCAGGCTCTGGAACGGCTCTTGCTGATATGGGCTTCAGCACTTGGGGACGGATCGCCTTCGCGCTCCGCCCGTTGCAAGGGGAAATCGTCATGCCTGTGAATGCCAGCCGTCGATCGGCGCTCAAGACTCTCGCCCTGCTCGGATCGGCGGGCGCTGCCAGCCTCCTGCTGCCCGGCTGCTGGAAGAAGGAAGAACAGGGAGCCGCCGGGTCGGCGGGCGCGCCGGCCGTGGTGAAGGGCGTCGGCGATCCGGTGGTGGAGTTCAAGTATCCGGACAACCCCACCTTCGACCTGATTTACCTGGCCGAGGCGCTGGGTTATTTCGAGGGCAGCCGGACGCGTCCGAAGTACGTCGGCAAGATCGCTGCGCCGCAGATCATTCCGTTGGTCGGCACCGGCGAGATCGATTTCGGTACGCGCATGGTGCCGCTGGTCATCTCGGCGATCGCCAGCGGCCTGGACATCAAGGTGGTGTCCGCCGGCGGCAAGACCCTGCAGGAAGCCCCGCACATGAAGTACTTCGCGCACCGGGAGTCGGGCATCCGCACGCCGAAGGACCTCGAGGGCAAGACGGTGGGCTTCAACAGCTTCGGTGCCTGCGCCGAGTTCGTCACCAAGAAGTACCTGCGCGCCCAGGGCGTCGACGTGAACCGTATCAACTGGCTGGTGGTGCCGGACAACCAGGCCGAGCAGACCCTGGCGACGCGCAACATCGACGTGGCGATCATCCACCCGCCACATTCCGGCGGCGCCGAACAGAACCCCGCGCTGGTCAAGCTGTGGAGCGACTACGACCTCGACGGCGGACTGGGCGGCATGGCCCCCTACAGCGTGTACGGCCGCTTCGCCCGCGAGCATCCCGAGGCCACCCGCGACCTGGTGAGCGCCATCGCCCGGGCGGCCAACTGGGTCAACGCCAACCCCGACGAGGCGCGCAGGATCACTTCCGAGCGCATCGGCATGGAGCTGCGCCTGGTCGAGCGTTTCGCCTATGTCGAGAACCTGGTGGTCAGCGAGCCGCCGATCCAGTACTACATCGACATCCTCGAGGCCGAGGGCAAGATTCCGTCCGGCAAGGTGCGGGTGAAGGACGTCTACACCAACGAGTTCAATCCCTTCGCCAGCCCGGAGGCTCTGGCGTGAGCAGCATAGTCGCGCGCGACCTGCGCATGGAGTTCACCTCCCGGGACGAGAGCGGCCGCGCCGAGCGGGTCGTGGCCCTGGAGCACTTCGACCTGGAGGTACGCGCCGGCGAGTTCCTCTCGGTGCTCGGCCCGTCCGGCTGCGGCAAGTCGACCTTCCTGAGCATCCTCGCCGGGCTGGCGCAGAAAAGCGGTGGCAGCCTGCTGGTCGACGGCCAACCGCTGGAGGGTATCAACGCCCGGCAGGGTGTGGTGTTCCAGGGCTACGCCCTGTTTCCCTGGCGCACCGTGCTGGAGAACATCGAGGTGGGCCTGGAGATCCGTGGCGTCGGCAAGGCCGAGCGCCGCGAGCGGGCCCGCGAGTACCTGGAGCTGGTGGGCCTGGGCGGTTTCGGCGCGCGCTATCCCCACGAAATTTCCGGCGGCATGCGCCAGCGCGTGGCCATCGCCCGTTCGCTGGTCTACGAGCCCGAGGTGCTGCTCATGGACGAGCCGTTCGCCGCGCTGGACGCGCAGACCCGGGAGATCCTCCAGGGCGAGCTGCTGCGCATCTGGGACCGGCACAAGAAGACCATCGTGTTCATCACCCACAGCCTCGACGAGGCGATCTTCCTCTCCGACCGCATTGCGGTGATGACCCACCGGCCGGGAAGGATCAAGGAGATCATCGAGGTGCCGCTGCCGCGTCCGCGGCTCGCCGAGCTGCGCAACTCCGAGGATTTCGTGCATCTGCGCCAGCGCGCTTGGGAAGTGCTCAAGGACGAGGTGCGCTTCGCCACGGCTCCGGTGCCGGCCGCGACCTCCACGCGCGCGGCCGATTGGCCGGCGAGCGCGCAGGCCGGCCGGCGGCTGGCCAAGGGATAGGGAGGCGCCATGGGGATTTCCGCCAAACTCTCCGGCCTGTTCCAGCGCAGCCTGGGCATTCTCGTCTTCGCCCTGCTCTGGGAGCTGCTGCCGCGCAGCGGCCTGGTCAGCGCCGCCTACCTCAGCCCGCCCTCGGAGGTCCTGGGGGCCATCGCCGATCTGGTTTCGTCGGGCCTGCTGTTCAAGCATCTCGAGGCCAGCCTCTACCGCTCGTTGGCCGGCCTGCTGCTGGCGATCGTCAGCGGGGTCGGCCTCGGTCTGCTGATGGGCGGCTTCAGGCGCCTCGAGGCGCTGGTCGATCCGCTGTTGCAATTATTCCGGCAGACCTCGGCGCTGGCGCTGTTCCCGGTGTTCATCCTGTTCTTCGGGATCGGCGAGCTGTCCAAGGTGGCGATCATCTTCTGGGCCTCGTTCTGGCCGATCCTGCTCAGCACCATCAGCGGTGTGAAGCAGGTGGACCGGCTGTTGATCGACTCGGCCCGTTCGATGGGCGCCTCGCGGGCTTTCCTGTTCGTCAAGGTGGTGCTGCCGGCGGCCGCGCCCTCGATCTTCACCGGCGTCCGCCTGGCCGGCGCCTACTGCGTAACCGCGCTGGTGGCCGCCGAGATGATCGGCGCGCACTCCGGCCTGGGCTTTTTGACCCTGAATTCTCAGGAAGTCTTCCAGGTGCCCAGCATGTACGCCGGCATTCTCCTGCTGGCGCTGGTGGGGCTTTTGCTCAATGCCGTCCTCGCCCTGATCGAACGGCGCTGCACCCGCTGGCGCAGGGGGCTGCGCGCCGATGCCTGACCTGCTGATGCCGGCCTGGCTCGGCGAACTGCGTCCGCTGCGCGAAGCGCTGCCGGTTCGCCGACCCGGCCCCTGGCCGGGCGTGGCGCTGCTGCTGACGGCGCTGCTGCTCGCCGGCATCGGCCTGGCGACGCGCGAGGAGCTGCCCGATCCCGGGCGATTGTCGCCCGGCCCGCGCCTCGAACAGGCCCAGGCCCGTGGCCGGCTGATCGTCGGCGTGCGCGCCTATCCGCGTCCGGCGCTGCCCGGCGCGCCGGTACGGGCCGAACCCGATCCTTTCGATGCGGCGCTGGCGCGGGCCCTGGGCGACTACCTGGGCCTGCCGGTGGAGCTTCTCGGTCTCGCACCCGAACAGCGCGAGCTTGCGTTGCGTGAAGGGCGGATCGATCTGCTGGTCGCCGGCGCTGCCACGCCGGACGGTGCCGGCAGCACGGCGATCCCGGCGTCGAAACGGCAAGGGGAGGGGGCGCTGATCGTCTTGCGCGGGCTCGACATCCACGATGGCGAAGGGCTGCGCGGTCGCAGCCTGTGCCTGGCCGAGGGCAGTCCCTATCGCCGCCCGCTGGCGGAGCGCCATGGCGTCCGGCTGCGCGAGTATCCCTCGGCGGTCCACGCCATCGCCGCCTTCATGGCCGGCGAGTGCCAGGCGCTGGCCGAGGCGCGCGGTCTGGTCGACTGGCTGTTGCAGCAGCCCGACTGGCGTTTCTACCGGCGCCTGCCGCTCGAACTGCGCGCGCCGGCCGCCGGCCATGTGCGCCTGGCGGAGGGCGAGCCGCAGGCGCAGGCCTGGCTCGCCGCGGCCCTGGGCGACTGGCAGCGCCGTGGCGCGCTGGACGCCGTGCTGGCGCAACGCACCGGCGAGCTGGCCTTCGACGCGCTGAAGCTCGAACAAGGGCTGATCTGCCACTGAACCCATCACGACTTTCATCACGACCCGTTACCGACATGTCCCACGATCTGCACACCCTGCTCGAACGTATCAAGGCCAGCGCCGTCGAGCGCGACGCCCGCGGCGGCCATGCCGCCGAGGAAAAGGCGCTGCTGCGCGACGCCGGCCTGCTGCTGCTGGCCATTCCCCGCGATCTGGGCGGCCAAGAGCGCAACTGGCAGGAAATCTTCGCCCTGGTGCGCCAACTGGCCGCCGTCGACAGTTCCCTGGCGCACATCCTGGCCTTCCACCAGTTGCAGGTCGCCACGCTGCTGATCTACGGCAACGAAGAACAGCAGCAGCGCCTGCTCCGCCACACCGCCGAGCACCAGTGCTGGTGGGGCAACGGCATGAACCCGCTGGACCGCCGCCTGGTCGCCACGCCGGCGGCCGAAGGCTTCCTGCTCGACGGCAGCAAATCCTTCTGCTCGGGCACCGTCGGCTCGCACTTCATGACCCTCTCGGCGGTGCTCGGCGAACAGGCCCAGCCGCTGCTCGGCGTGGTTTCCACCGAGCATCCCGGCGTGCAGGTCGTCGACGACTGGGACCCGATCGGCCAGCGCCAGACCGACAGCAACACCATCGCCTTCGCCCGGGTGCCGCTGGAGGCGCGCAACGTGCTGCGCGCGGCGGACGCCACGCCGAGCGCCTTCCATACCCTGCGCAACTGCTTCGGCCAACTGGTGCTGACCAACCTTTACCTCGGCATCGCCGAAGGCGCCTTCGCCGAGGCCCGCGACTACGCCCACGGCCAGGCGCGGCCCTGGCTGACCTCGCCGGCCGCGCAAGCGGTGGACGATCCCTTCACCCAGAACCGCTTCGGCGAAATGCATGTGCAGATCGCCGCCGGCCGCGCCCTGGCCGAGCGCGCCGCCGAACTGATCGACCGGGCGTTTTCCCGCGGGCCCGCGCTGACCGCCGCGGAGCGCGCCCGGGTGGCGGTCGCGGTGGCCGAGGCCAAGGTACTGGCCCATCGCGCCGGACTGTTCGCCAGTCAGGAACTGTTCGAGGTGGTCGGCGCCCGCGGCACCCGCGCCTCGCTCGGTTTCGACCGTTTCTGGCGCAACGTGCGCACCCACACCCTGCACGACCCCATCGACTACAAGCTGAACATGCTCGGCCGCTGGGCGCTCAAGGACGAGGCGCCCGACCCGGCGAACTACACCTGAGCGGGGCCGCGATCTCCCGTTTCCTCCACGCCGACGCAGCGGAGAAAAGTGTTCAGGCAGGGATTTTCGTTGCGGGGATTCCAGATCACCCCGTATTCGACCGGCGGGGAGCGGTCGATCGCCTTGAACGCCACGCCGGGCATCCGCATCTTGCGCATCGATCCGGGTACCACGGAGACGCCCAGGCCCTCGGCGACGAGGTTGACGATGGTCTGCTGGAGATGCGTTTCCAAGCGTATCTTCGGCTCGAACCCGGCGCGGCGGCAGCAGCTCATCACCGCCTCATGCAGGGCCGGGGCGGTTTGCCGGGGGAAGGTGATGAAGGGTTCGTCCGCCAGTGCCGCGATGCTGAATTCCGTCGCGGCGGCGAGCGGATGGCTGGCCGGCAGGACGGCGCAGAGCGGTTCGCGGCGCAGTGCCCGGTAACACAGGGATTTCGATCCCGAAGAGGGAAAGGTCAAGGCGATATCCGCCTCGCCGCGTTCCAGGGCCGGGCCGAGGTCCCTGGGCAGTACCTCGTTGAGCGCCAGGCTCACGTCCGGATAGGCATCGCTGTACGCCTTGAGCAGTTCGGGCAGCAGAATCCACGCGGCGACCATGGTGAAGCTCACGCGCAGCTCGCCGCGTTCCCCGCGGGCGCTGGCGCGGGTCGAACGGATCGCGAGATCCAGTTCCGCCAGGGCGGTCTTCGCATGCTGCTGGAAGTCGCGGCCCGCCGCGGTCAATTCGACCGACCGCGAGTGCCTGGAAAACAGCACGACGCCGAGATCGGCCTCCAGGGCCGAAATCTGCCGGCTCAGGGGCGGCTGGGTGATGTGCAGGGACTCGGCGGCCTTGCCGAAGTGCAGATGTTCGGCCAGTGCCATGAAGTAGCGCAGTTGGCGAAGCTCGATCATCGATTCCGTTTCCGTATGGATGTGGGCGGGATTAAGCATTGGATCGGAATGGATGCACAACCCTAATCTTGTGGCTCCGCAAACCGATCGGAGTCGCCATGTCGTCCGTCCTGGCCGTTCTGCTGCCCATTTTCGCGTTCATCCTCGCCGGCTTCGTCTGTCGCCGCAGCAATCGCCTGGGGCCTGGCGCCGCGAGCGAAATGAACAGGTTCGTCGTCTGGCTCTGTCTTCCCGCCCTGCTGTTCAGGGCTACGGCGACATCGAGCTGGGAGGCGTTCTGGCATCCCGGATTCCTGGCGGCCTTCGCCGGAGGGTGCCTGCTGATTTTCCTGGCGACGCTGCTCTGGCGTCTCTCGCAACGGCGCTCGCTGCCGGCCGCGAGCGTCGACGCGCTGAGCGCTTCCTATGCCAACACGGGCTACATGGGAATCCCCCTGTGCCTGCCCGTGCTGGGCGACGCCGGGCTGGAGCCCGCGCTGATCGCGACCCTGGTGGTGGTCTGCATGCTGTTCGCGATCGCCGTGATCTGCATCGAGGCCGGCCTGCAGAACGAGAGAGCCCTGGGCCGCGCACTGCTCAAGGTGCTGAAGGCCCTCGCCGGCAATCCGCTGGTCGTGTCGCCCCTGGCCGGCGTCCTGTGGGCCGCCACCGGTCTGGAGGTGCCGGCGACGATCCTGCGTTTCCTCGATATGCTCGCCGCCGCCACCGCCCCGTGCGCCCTGGTGGCGCTCGGGCTGTTCCTGGCGCAGAAACAGGAAGGCGAGGCGCGGGGCGTCTGGCCGCTGGTGCTCGTGAAGACGGTCGGCCAGCCGTTGCTGACGGGATTCCTGGCCTATCGGGTGCTCCAGTTGCCGGCGCTCTGGGCCAACGCGGCCTTGCTGCTGAGCGCGCTGCCCACGGGGACGGGCCCGTTCATGCTGGCCGAATACTATGCGCGCGAGGCTCCCGTGGTTTCCCGCACCATCCTGATCTCGACGCTGTGCTCGCTGCCGACCCTGTCGGCCTGCATCTACTGGATCAGGAGCGGCGCTTGAGGCTGCGCAGCGCATCCCTCTCGCCCGGTCGCCGGCGGTCTCGGCACCGGCTGGAATGATCCGATGCCTGCCGCCATCGCAGCACTGGCGGCATCCGGGCGTTCAGGGGGGACGGCAGGCCCCGTGCCTTCAATGCGTTCGGTCAGAGGTACGGGGAGGCGTTCGCCCATATAATCCACGGCCTGACAGGGCTGCGGTTTCAGGCGAAGGCGTGAATGGTGGGAGCGGATCGGCGCGCGCGGCGCGAGCATTGGGCCAGATTGCTGGTGGTGGGAGGACTCGGCGGGGTGCTTTCGGTGATCGCCTACCTGTACAGTTCCACGCTGGAGCGGCGCGTACAGGTGGCCGAGTTCCAGCGCCTGGCGCATGTCCAGTTCCATGGCGTCCAGGATTTTCTGGAGCATTCGCCGCAGGTCTTGCTGGCCTTCCGCGGCCTCTTCATGTCGGCCGAGACGATCGAGCGCGAGGAGTTCGCCAGCTTCGCCCGGGAGGTGCTGCCGAACTATCCGGAAATCCTGGCCGTGCACTGGGCGCCGAAGATCGCCGCCGAGCAGCGCACCGAATTCGAGTGGAAGCTGTTTCCCTGGCAGGAGCGCCCGCTCGGCATCTTCGACCTGGGCAGCGACGGCCGGACCCCCGTTCCGGCGCCCGCCCGCGCGGAGTATCTGCCGATGGGCTACGTCGAGCCGCTCCAGGCGAATCGCCAGGGGCTCGGCTTCGACGTCCTGGCGAGTCCCCATGACCGGGAGACGGCGCTCGTCTCCGCCCGCCTGGGCCTGCAGCGGGCCACCCCGGTCTTCCCGCTGCCGCAGGATCCGGACGGAGCGCCGGTGGTCGCCATCTATCAGCCGCTGTATCGCAAGGGTATGCCGGTGCTGACCGACGAGCAGCGCTGGCGGGCCCTGGAGGGCCATCTGATCCTGCTGCTGCAGCCCGGTGTGCTGCTCAGGCGCCTGTCGTTCAGTCAGCGGCAGGTGGAGGTGCGCCTTTACGAGCTGGAGGATGGGCGGCCGCTGGCCATCCAGCCGCGCGGCGCGGTTCCCCACGAGCCCGGCGACGGCGTGGTCCAGTACGAGCTGGTCATTCCCGGCCGGCAGTGGCTCATCGAATTCGTCGCTTCGCGGGACAGCCTGCCGGCCAGTGCCCAGCCCCTGCTGCTGATGCTGTCGCTGCTGGCGCTGACCCTGGTCCTGCTGCTCTTCCTCGACCGCTCCTGGCGTGGCGCCATCGCTCTGGCGCGACTCAATCGCGAGCTGATGGAACGGCAGGGGGAACTCGACGGCCTGGTCTATCGCGACGCCCTGACCGGTCTGCCCAACCGCCGGCTGCTGTTCGATCGCATCTATATGGCTATCGGCCAGCAGCGCCGGCAGGGCGGCCGGCTGGCGGTCTGCATGCTCGATCTGGACGGCTTCAAGACGGTCAACGACCGTTTCGGCCACCAGGCCGGCGACCTGCTCCTGAAGGAGGTCGCGCAATGCATGCAGGCCGTGCTGCGTCCTTCCGACACGCTCGCCCGCTTCGGCGGGGACGAGTTCGTGGTGGTGCTGCCGGGGGTGGGCGACGGGAAGACCCTCGACGGTATCCTGAAGCGCCTGATCGAGCAGGTGAGCCAGCCCATGGCGCTGGACGGCGGACAGTCCTCGGTCGCCGTTTCCGCGAGCATCGGCGTGGCCTTCGCCGGCGAGCGCAGCGACATCAACGAACTGCTCCGCGAGGCCGACCAGGCCATGTACGAGGCCAAGCGCGCGGGCAAGGCCTGCTACCGGATCTTCGGGACGGGGCAGGCGGCGAGCGCCTGAGCCGGGTTACTCAGGCGACGCGCCCGAACAGCCTTTTGATCCGCCGGGACAACTGCTTGAGCGGGCGGTGTTCGTCGATGACCACGATGAAGACCTTGCGGTAGTGGTCCGGCGGGCAGGTGAGTTCGCGCACCCCGTGCCAGGAGTTGCCGCGTCGGCAGAACAGAAAGCTGTGGTTGCCCAGCGCCCGGGACTCGATGATGCGCTCGAAATCCTCGAAGGCCGGCGCGCTCTTGCTGTCGAAGCGGCCGCCGTCGTCCAGCACCAGGGTCTGCCCGCCCCACTCGGCTTGCCAGTCGTCCTCGGTGTTGAAGTAGAAGATGTGCGATCCGAGCTTTTCGCGGGCGTCGCAGTGCGGCGAGACCGAGCAGCCGGCCGGCGTGTAATGCCAGTGATAGCGCAGCCGGAAGGCGCGCGTGCCGAGCATGCGGGTCAGGAACTGCCGGTAGCGGGGGCCGTTCAGCTCGTCCAGGAAGGCCTGCCAGTGCGGCGAGAGTTCGAGTCCCGGCGCGTATTCCAGCGCCAGGCGGTCATGGGATTGTTGGCCGTAGCGGCGCACCTTGCCGACTACCTCCGTGAAGCGTTCGGCGGAAGGCAGGCTGTCGCGCAGCGCCGCGTAGCCCTCGGCGGTCAGCAGGCCGGCCGGATTGGCCCAGGGGTAGGGGTGCTGTTCCTGAAAGGCCCGGGCGTCCAGGCGCTCCAGGGCCTCGAAGTCCAGATAGCGCATGTCACGCTCCTCATGGCTGGTTCGGTGGGGAATCTGTTCGTGCCGGCTCAGGTCGCCAGCGGACGGGGCGTGCGCAGGAAACGCAGGAACGTCGCCGGCAGGCGCCTGGCCAGCGGCGAGCGCAATAGGCGCAGGTAGGCGCCCGGCCCGAGCTGGCGGCGCGCCTGCAGGCACAGTTGTACCCAGCGCTCGGTCATGACGCGCAGCAGCGCCTCGGGCACATAGCGCTGCGTGCGGCGGTTGGCGACGTCGAGCCGGGCCAGCCACTGCTCGGTCCAGTCGAGATAATCCCGGTCCAGTTCGGCGCCGAGCTCCTGGGGGCGCGACAAGGCGTAGTGGCGGTCGAGGTCCGCCTCGCTCGGTTCGATGCCGAGTTCGAGCAGCGCCCGCCGGCAGATCTCGCGCTTGCGGTCGACGCCCAGCGCCCGGTTGTTGCGGGTGAAGCGGCCGGGGTGTTCGCGCCCGCAGACCAGTACGTCCGGGAGATTGGCCATGCGCCAGGTACGCGCCAGCCGCTGGTGCAGTTCGTAGTCCTCGCAGCTCGGGAAGTCCTCGCTGTAGCGGTATTCGCGCAGGATGGCGGTGCGCCCCATGATCGTGCGGTTGGTCAGGGCGCAGTAGAACGCCAGGCTGGCATCCACCTCGTCGGGAGCCAGCGGCCGGCGGCGGACCCGGTCGAGGCGCCGGCCCTCGGCGTCCATGAAGTCGCAGGCGCTGCCGATCTGCACCAGCTCGGGGTGCCGATCGAGCACCTCGACCTGGCGGGTGAGGCGCTCGGGCCAGGCCTTGTCGTCGCTGTCGAGCAGGGCGATGTATTCGCCGCGGGCCAGTTCCAGGCCGCGGTTGCGGGTTCCCGGAAGGCCCAGGTTGCGCGGGTTGCACTCCACGCGCAGGCGCGGGTCCCGGTAGTGCGACAGCACCTCGAGGGTGGCGTCGGTCGAGCCGTCGTCGACGACCAGCAGTTCGAAGTCCCCGAAGGTCTGCGCCAGGATGCTGTCGACGGCGGTGGCGATGTAGCGTTGACGGTTGTGTACCGGAATGAAGACCGTCACACGCGGTGTTCGAGACATGGCGAGATTCCCAGGACGGATGAGCCGGCGCTGAAACCCCGACCAGCACCGCAAACCCCGCCAGAGTAACCCAATGGGGCGACGAAGTGGCCTTTCGCGGCATATCCTCGGGCGGATTCATGGCAGCGGGATGGAGCGAATGAGGTTTCATGCAGAAGGCTTCGGTGCGGGCTGGCCGAGGCCGCACTTTCTGGGCGCCCGGTTTTCCGGTCCGCTGGTGTTTTCCGGATCGGGGTGGCGCTGGTGGCTGGCCGACGAAGCCGCGCAGGTTCCGGCCCGCCTGCTCGACCGTTTCCTGCAGGACGGCGATCCGGCGGGGATCACGCTGCTTCGCGAAAGAGCGGAGAAACACAAGTCGCGGCGCATCTACCGGCTGCAGCCGCCGGAGTCGCCGGACTCGCCCGGCTATTTTGTCAAGCAGATGGCGCTGACTCCGCGCAAGCGTCTCGGCGCTTTGCTGGGTTGCAGCAGTCCGCTGGTGGGCGTGAGCCACGGCACCGCCGAGCTGGCGCACAACCTGGCGCTGAACGAGCGTACCGTGCACGGGGTCGGGACCTTCGCCTTCGGCGAGTATTTCCGCTGCGGCCTGCCGGTGCAGCAGATCCTGCTGCAGGAGTATCTGGCCGGCTGGCAGGCGTTCAGCGATGTCTGGCTGGCGCACGAGGACGACGCCGCGCGCCGCCGGACGCTGCTTCGGCAGTTGATGGAGGTGCTGACGGCGCTGCGCGGGGCCGGCATCTGCCATCTCGACCTGCATCCCGGCAATGTCATGGTCTCGCCCGAGCCGCGAGCGCCGTTGCGGGTGATCGATTGCGGGCAGATGGCCATGGGCACCGATGCGGCGCTCTCGACGGCGTTGCACCTGGGCGTGTTCCTGCACGAGCTCAACGGCAAGCGCAGCGCGCCATCGCCGCGGCTGGCGCAGGCCGCATGCCGGCTGTTGCGACGCCTGATCGGAGACGAGGCCAGTCTGGCCGACGCCGAGCGGCTGTTGCCGCTGCTGATCGACCATTCGACCAAGAAACCGTTTTCCAGGCGTCGCCTGCTGGAGCGACGGGCCGCCCTCGACCCGGCCGGCCTCGAAAGGCGCCTGCAGGAGCTGGCGCGGAATCGGCCTTCCTCCCACCTGGCCAGCGAGACTCCGGACCTCGGCGAGCGACGGGAGCGGCGACTGATCGCATCCATCGAGGACATGCTGGCGACCCCGGACTGAACGGGTTTCCGGCCCGCCCGCATCCGGGGTCAGCGGGCCGGCCAATGCAGGTCGAAATGCGCCTCGGGCACGAAGCGGCCGGTCGGCGGATGGTAATCCCAGCGCTCGACCCGTACCCGTCTGTCCGGGTTCTCGCCGAGGTGCAACCGGTTGAACGAGTTCGGCAGGTTGCCGCGCAGCCGCGAGGACAGCGCGGTACCGGCCTGCACTGTCCAGATCTCCCGCGCCAGTCCGGGGTACTGGCCGCTCAGCGGCAGGACGTAGGGCAGGTGGATGTGCCCGCCCATCACGATGTCCAGGCCCGCCTCGGCCCAGCGCGTCAGTGCCGTCTCCGCGCCATGCTGCAGGTTGCTCAGGTCTGACGGCAGCATCGCGCCGAAGGGCTGGTGGGCCACCACGATGCGCAGCTTGTCCGGGTCGCTGCGGCGCAGGCGCTCGCAGACCGCCTGCACCTGGGCATCGGTCACCCGGCCATCCTTGCGGCGCCTGGGATGGGTCGTGTTCAGGCCGATGACCAGCAGTTCGTCGTTCTCGAAGGTCGGCTCCAGTTGCCAGCCGAAACAGCGGCGGTAGTTGCCGTAGGGCAACAGGAATCGCGCCAGCAGGTTGTGCAGCGGCAGGTCGTGGTTGCCGGGGATCACCAGGCTGCGGGGAATGCCGCAGTCCTCCAGGCGCCGGACGAAGGCCACGGCCGCGTCGAACTGTTCGCGGCGCGCGCGCTGGGTGATGTCTCCCGACAGCACCAGCAGATCGGCGCCCTGTTCGCGTACGTGCGACTCCAGGGCCTCTATCACGGGTTGCTGTTCTGTGCCGAAATGGGTGTCGGAAATGTGTAAGATGCGCGTCATGGTGCCGGGAGCCGCCCGAATGCAGGGGGAAATCGAGCGCACCTGCCGGGATGACATGGCCGTGCCCCGCGAGGGGCGCCCGGAGCATCGCCACCTGTGCGCGCAATGAGTGAACCATACATTCGGCGGAAGTAGCCAGGCCAAGGCTCGGCCGCCGTACTCGCGAGGGATGAGAGGACGCATGACTTTCTTTGCACTGAAAATCGACAAGGCAGTGCGGAAACTCCTTGGTTTCCACCACCGGTCGCCGGACTCTCGCCCGCAGTCCGCCGCTTCCGGGGCGGCCGCCGAGGGCGAGCCGCCGGCGGTGCCGCGCATCGTCCCCGTCGTGCTGGAGGCCCGGCCCGGCGCGCCGGAGGCGCCGGCGGTGCGGATCTTCCTCGGCACCGAGCCGGCGCAGCATCGCGCCGAGCGCATCTTCTTCTATTCCCTCGAACGGGTGCGCGACCCGCTGCGGCGCTACGAGGTCTACCGCATGACCGGCCTGCCGGGCTTCGACCGCAAGGGCTGGCGCACCAACTTCACCAACTTCCGCTTCGCCATCCCGGACCTCGCCGGACGGCAGGGCCGGGCGATCTACACCGACGTCGACCAGATCTTCACCGCCGATCCCGCGGAGCTGTTCGACCAGCCCATGGGCGAGCACGGCTACCTGGCGCTGCTGCCCGAGGACACCGCGGTGATGCTGATCGACTGCGAGCGGATGATCCGCTGCTGGACCTACGCCAAGGCCTGCCGCGAACCCAAGAAGGCCCTGTGCGCCGAGGCGGCCGCCGAGCCGGGGCGCTGGGGCGCGCTCGATCCCCTCTGGCACGCCCGCGACTTCGAGTTCCGCCCGGGCGAGACCAAGCTGCTGCACTACACGGCCCTGCACCTGCAGCCCTGGCGTCCCACCCCCGAGCAGTACTCGTACCAGATCCATCCCCTCGCCGAACACTTCCTCAGTCTCGAACAGGCGGCGGACCGCGAAGGCTATGAAATCTACGCGGCGACGAGCCCCAGCCCCGGTTTCGCCGCTGGCTGCGAGCAGGCCGCGCGGCTGCCGGCGGAGCCGGCGGCGGACCTGCTGCGCCAGGCGCGGGCGCTCGGTGCCGGGCAAGCGGCGCTGGTCGGCGCCTGGAGCGCCGCCGACGAGCCGTCGCTGCCGCGCTGGTCGCTGGAGCAACTCGGCCGCGACGACCTGCCGGTGCAGGACGCCGTGATCGCGAACGGCCTCGAACGGCTGCCGGTGGAGGATCTGCCCTGGTTGCTGGATCGCCTGTTCCGGCTCGGCTGCCAGTGGGTGTTCGTCAAGGCGGAACTGGGCGCCGAGGGCTCCATGATCGGCAGCCTCGACGGCTGGCGGACGCTGGTGCGCCGGGTGGCGCTGCGCTACCCGGATCGTTGCTGGCAGCTCGATTGCCGGGATCGCCGGGGGCGCACGCAGCGCTTCCGGGCGGACTTCGCGCAGCGCACCGGGGGCGGACGGGAACTGCCCAGGGTCTGGGTGCTGCAGGGCGCGCGCGCCGGCGACAACGCCCAGTTGACGGACATCGCCGAGGCGCTCGGCTGGCCCTACGAAATCAAGCGGGCGGATGCTTCCGGCTTCGCCCTGTCGCCGCCCTGGCCGGACCTGGTGCTCAGCGCCGGCCGGCACACCGCCGTCGTGGCCCGCCAGATCCAGCGCCAGTCGCAAGGCCACGCGCGCCTGGTGGTGCTGGGCCGGCCGCGCGCGTCGCTGGACCGCTTCGACCGGGTGGTGACGACCCCGCAGTACGGCCTGCCGCTGCGCGGCAACGTCGTCGACCTGCCGGCCCCCTTCATCGGCGAGCACCCGCTCGACGAGGCGACGCTGGACGCCTGGCGGCAGCGTTTCGCCCACCTGCCGCGGCCCTGGATCGCGCTGCTGGTGGGCGGCGACACGATTCCCTACCGGCTCGACGAGCGGACCGCCACGACATTGGGCCGGGAGGCCGGCGCCGCGGCCAGGACCCGCGGCGGCTCGTTGCTGGTATCGACCAGCCCGCGCACCTCCGCGGACGCGACCGACGCCCTGCTGGCGGCCATCGATGCGCCGTTGTGGAGCTATCGCTTCGGCAGCCCGGACGATAATCCCTACCGGGCGCTGCTGGCGCTGGCCGATGCCTTCGTGGTGACCGGCGAAAGCGTCTCGATGCTGACCGAGGCCTGCATGACCGGCCGGCCGGTGGCCGTGTTCCCGCTGCCGCTGCAGCGGCATCGCAAGGCGCGCCTGCAGCATGCGCTCGAACGGCGGCTGGGCGTCATCGAGCGGGTCGCCGGCAGTCGTGGCGTGCCGAGACAGCAGAACCGGCTCGGGCGCCTCTATGACGAGGTGGTCGCGGCGGGTTGGGTCAAGCGCGAGCGTTGCGTCGAGCAGGTGCACCTGGCCCTGGGCGTGGCGCCCCTGCCGGAAGGGCTGGATCATCCGCCGGGACTCTCACCGGCGCTGCTTGCCGCCTCTCGCGAACGCGCCCTCCAGGCGATCCGCGAGGTTGTGCAAGCGGAGCGCCCCGTTTCTTGAGCGGCGGGCGCCCGGGCCGCTCCGCCCGGTCGCCCGCCGCGTTCCACAGCCTGCAATCAGGACGCCTGCATGAGTGAAATGGCTTCAGCCGAGGTAGTGAAAGACAAGGTCAAGCGCAGCGCCTTGTACCGGACCGGCAAAAAACTGCGCCCGTTGATCAACCGCTTTCTGGCCCGCAATTCCCTGGTGGGCGATCCGGAGTTCTTCGACAAGCGGTTGTTTCCCTGGATAGCCGAGCTGGAGGCCGCCTGGCCGGTCGTGCGCGCCGAGCTCGACCGGCTGCTCGAGCAGGGCACGCCGATTCCGGCCCTGCGCGATATTTCTCCGGATCACCGGCGCATCGCCACCAGCAAGGTCTGGCAGTCGTATTTTCTCTGGGGCTACGGCTACCGGATCGACAGCGGCTGCCAGCAGTGTCCGGAAACGGCGCGGATCCTGTCGGCGGTGCCCGGACTCAACAGCGCCTTCTTCTCGATCCTGGGGCCCGGCGCGCACATCCCGCGGCATACCGGGGTGACCAAGCGCATCCTGACCTGCCACCTCGCGCTGGTGACGCCGACGCCCGGCGAGCGCTGCCGCATCCAGGTCGGCGAGCAGACCGCCAGTTGGAAGGAAGGGGAGTGCATGGTCTTCGACGACACCTATCCCCACGAGGTCTGGAACGACACGGAGCAGACCCGCGTGGTGCTGCTGATCCAGTTCAAGCGCCCCTTGCGCCTGCCCGGACGCCTTCTGGGTGACCTGTTTCTCGGTGCGGTGCGGCGCAGCCCGTTCGTTCAGGAGGCGCGCAGCAACCTGGCCGCCTGGGAGAAGGCGCACAAGCTGCTGGACGACTGAGCGGGAAAGGAGCGAACCCCGGCGGGGAATCCTGTTCCCCGGAAGCGGGCCGACGGCCCGCTTCGTGCGACCGGCTCAGTGCACCGAGCCGTAGCCCTTCATGACGTCCGCCATGCTTTCATAACGCTCGTCCGGCATTCGCTTGAGGGTGTCGAGCACGTCTTCGTCGGCGCCATTGCGTTCGGCCTGTTTCAGCAGGTCGTGCCTTCCCGCCGGAAAGTCGATGCCTTTCAGATGGTGGGATATGTTGGATGGGGAATGACCGCCCATGCCTCTGCTCATGATTCACCTCCGTTAGGCGCTGCCATCGTTTCCTGGCACGCCAGGACGCATGTCCCGGTATTCTCGAGGGGCGGTTCAGGACTCGTCTTCCCGGCGCTTGCTTTCTTCGATCAGCTCGCGGACGCGCTGACCGCCCTTCTTGCCACCTGCCTCGCCGCCCTTGTGGCCGATTTCCTCGTAGAACTCGCGGCCGTGGGTCGCCGCGGTAGCTTCACCGCCCTTGCGGCCCGCTTCGCTTACGCTCATGTCGCGTTTTTTCTCCGCCATATTCTTCTCCCGCTCTTTCGTCGTGATTGCCATCCGGACGGACTTTCCGGGCATGGCTCGTTCGAAAAGAACCTTCAAGGTTTGAGAAGGCGGTGCAAATCAGGAGTTCATGGCGCCGGGATACCCGCCGCTTGCCGCCGACGAATGGACGAACCACGGGAAAGTCGTCGAGATTCCCGGCGACCGATAGCGCGTGGTTTTCCTGACCGCCGGCAGATGAGCCCTCGATGGCGGTCAGGGCGGGTGGCCGGGAGAGGCCGCTCTTCGGCAAGGAGCGGGGCCTGTCCCGGTGAACGCGGTTAGCGCTCCAGTCCCTCTTCCCAGGCGCGGTGGTTGCGCCGCGCGTCCTGGATGAAGGGCGACCAGCGGATGAGCTGGAGAACCAGCTTGTTGAGCAGCCTGCCCGGCCAGGCCAGCGGCCGCTGCACGTCGAGGAACAGCACGACGCGGGTGCCGTCGGTTTCGTTCCACACCTGATGCCGGTAGGTGTCGTCGAAGATCATGCACTTGCCGGGTTCCCACTGGCGGATCTGGTCGCCCACCCGGATCCGGCAGTTTTCCCTGGGTTCCGGCACTATCAGCCCCAGGTGGGCACGCAGCAGACCGTTATAGGGGCCGCGGTGCTCGCGGATGGTCTTGCCGGGCGCCAAGATCGAGAAGAAGGCGGTGTACATCCCCGGGATCGACTCGACCAGCCTGGTCGTCTCCGGGCACAGCTTGCAGTTGCCTTCCATCTTGTAGCCGTAGCCGTAGAGGAAGAAGGTCTTCCAGAGGTCGTCCTGGGTGAGGCTGCGCTGATCCTTGGAGATGTCCTGGAAGTTCGGCAAGCGTTCCCGATCCTGGAGAACCTGTTCGAGTTCGCGGCGCACGACCTCCCAGTTGGCCTCCAGCGTGGGGACCCAGGAGAAGTCGCGGGTATCGAAGAACGGCGGATTGCCGAGGATCGAATAGCGTCTGATCAGGTTCTCCAGGCGCTTGATGATCCAGAAGCCGATGGCGACGCTGGGACGATGCTTTCGTTTGCGTTTGGGCTCCACGGCGATCTCTTCTTTGGTCTGTCCCACGTAGTACCTCCTTACCGGAATGAATGAGCCGAGTCGGCGATATGTAAGGCGTTTATGCAAGTATGGCGGCGTTCCCGGCGCTAGCGCAGGCGCCGTTCCCGCAGCAGCCGCCAGAGCAGCGGCCAGCCGAAGATCAGCGGATGGCGGCGCAGGCGGGGGCTGACCTCGATGGGTTGCCCGAGATGCCGCTGCAGCTTCCAGACGACGTAGTCGACGCCCTGCTCGAAGGTGAAGGAGGCCTTCACCAGGCGGACCACGTTCAGCAGCCGTCCCTGCAGGCGCCTCAGTCGCCAGCGCCTGCGGCCCTGCCGGCAGGCGGCGGCGGACAGGCGATTGCAATACAGGTCGGTTTCGCCGGCGACGGCTTCCAGGCCGGCCAGGGCCGGCGCGGCGGCTCCAGTCAGGCGCCGGTAATGTTCGCGGTCGTGGCGTACCAGCAGGGCCGGACGGTCGGCGGCTTCCGGGCGCAGTTCGCAGCTGTAGCTCAGCGTCAGCGCCCGCTGCCAGAGCGTCTCGCTGTCGAAGCGCGCCTCCAGGCAGGGCAGGGTCCGCTCCAGCAGGGTCAGAACGGCGCGGGCCAGCGCCGCCTGCACCCGTCGTTCGGTTGGCGCGTCCCGGCAATGGATCAGCCGCGCAGGCTGGGCGAAGCGCCCCCACAGGTAGCTCTGGAACCAGAGAGCGGTGCCCCGTTCGAGATCATCCAGCGACAGCACCGCGCATTTCGCCTGCAGGATGCGGCCGTCCGCCGCATGCGTGCGCAGCAGCAGGACATTGGGCGGCAGCCAGGCGTTGGCCAGGCGCAGCAGCGCTCTGGGGTGCGCGCGGGAATAGTCGTCGACGATCGCGTAGAGATCGACCAGGCCTTCGCCCGGATCGCCGCCGCGGAGGCAGGAGCCGTAGAACAGCAGTGCCACCAGGGCGTCGTCGAAGCGCGTGTGCACTTCGGCGACGAGTGGTTGCAGTTCTTCGCCGACCGGCAGGGCGCACTGGCTGGCGACCTCGGCGAGCAGGGCCGGCGGCGGTGCGGGCAGGAGTTGCGTATCGGGTATCGGCATCGGCCGGCCTCAAAAGGTCGAGAAACGCAGCGGGAGCGTGCTGGACAGGCGAATGGACTCCCGGGCCTCGAACAGCTCGCCGTCGAGCAGGAAGTCTTCGGGACCGCTCAGCTCGAGCGCATCGAGATTGCGGCTGAGATAGCCGTCGTGTTCGCGGGCGACCTTCGCGCCGCGTCCGCACAGCAGGGCTGGCAGCACCCGGAGCAGACGGCGCGGGCGATGGGCGAGCGCGGTGAAATGCACCGGGGCCCGGTCTTCGCCCCAATAGGGCCGGCAGCCGACCAGCAAGCGGTCCAGGGTCGAGGCCAGCACCAGCAGCCAGTCGTCGTGCCAGTCGTCGCTCGCCGTGCTCAGCCGGGCCCGCATCGCCGGCAGCAGCGGGTGCGGCCGGTTGCCGAGCAGCGAGAGCAGCATGCGGGCGAAGGCCAGCGCCGGCCCCAGTGCGCCGCGCACGCCGGTCGGCCGGATATGCCGGTGAAAGTAGCGCACGCCGCCGAGGATGGCGCCGGCACCGAAGAACATGCCGAACTGCGAGTCCCGGCCGGTTTCGCCGTCGATCCGCAGCACCGCCCGCTCCACCGTTCTCGGCGCCGGTCCGGTGCCCTGCAGCCAGGCGTGCAGGGCGTGCAGGGCGGCCTCGGGGCGCAGGCGGGCGCCGAGATCGCCCGCGCTCATGTTGGTCGTTCCCGCCGGCACCACCAGCAGGGCGGGCAGGTCGCCGGCCGACTTCCTGAGCAGCGCTGTCAGGGTGGCCTGCAGGGTGCCGTCGCCGCCCAGGATCACCACCAGGTCCTGCGCTCCGGCCTGCCAGAGCCGCAATGCCTGCTCGATTTCGCGGGGCCCGGAGACCTCCTGCAGCAGGGCGGCGGGCAACGCGGCGGCGATCCGGCGCAGCGCCGGCAGCCGCCGGCGGACGCGGCCGCTGTCGGGGTTCAGGAGTATGCCGATGCGTGCCGGCCGGGCTCCGGCCTCAGGCATCGCTCAGTCCGGAGCGCGGCGCGAACAGGCGGACGATCGGGCGATGGCCCTCGGCGCGCAGGTCGATCTGGCTCAGCCAGGGCTGCAGGTCCGCGCCGCGCCAGCGCAGCAGCAGCGCCCAGAGCACCCGTGCGCCCAGCACCAGGGTGGACACCACCGTCCAGAGTGCGACCAGCAGCAGGCCGACGTCGTCGGCGCCCAGCGCCCAGGCCAGGGTGAGGATCAGCAGGTTGGGGTTGCGGCGGGCGGTCACCAGGCGGTTGAGGGAGTCGAAGGGACGCCAGAGGAACAGCGAGAAGGGCGCGGCGAACTTGAAGGCGCCTTCGCACAGGCGGCCGGCGACATAGCCGGCGAAGATGATCCACAGCACCGTGGCCAGGGGGGTGTCGAAGCCCCAGGCCGCTCCCAGCCCCATCCCCCAGGCGACGTACCAGATCGGCGGATGCACCAGGTCCAGCGCATGGTCGAAGATGTTGCCGAAGCGGGTCGAGGTGACCGTGACGCGCGCCAGCTTGCCGTCCACCGTATCGAGGAAGGTCATGATCCAGCCGGCGATCAGGCCCGCGCCGTACTGCCCCTGCCAGAACCAGTAGCCGGCGAGGATCGCCAGCACATAGCTGGCGGCGGTGACCTGATTGGGGCTCAGTCCCAGCCGCACGCACCAGGCGGTGACCCAGCGCGCCGGCACCGGCCAGACGCCGCGGGTGATGAAGTCGGTGACGCCCTTGTAGGCGCCGTTGAACAGGGATTTTTCCAGGTGCTCGCGCTCGCCCTCGATGATGCGGGTGACCCAGGGCGGATCGAACTTGCGCAGTTGCGCCTGCAGGCCCGAGGCCACCGTATCCGGGCGTACCCGGCGCAGACCGTCGAGCGCCGGACCGTCGAGCCGCGGCGTTCCGGCCAGGCTCTCGGCGGCTAGGCGCGCCGCGACTATGCTTCCGTCGCGCGGGTCCTGCAGGGCGACCTCCTGCGCATCCAGGAGACCGCGCAGCACCCGGGGGTCGTACAGGTAGTCTTCGCGCAGGAGCAGTACGTCTCCGCTCTGCGGCAGGGCTTCATCCGGTCCGCACAGACGGGCCCTGGGGTGTTTGCGAAGCATTCGCTCGAGCCTTTCCCGGGAGCTCAATCCCCATAGATGTACGCTGCAACTGCCCACCAGATGGACGTATATCGTCATGTCTTTGCCTTGAACGGAGTGTCGGCTTCATAGAAGCATGCTTGGAGTTTTCGGTGCCTGCACGGCGATCGCCGTCAGGGTTTGCCCCGGTCGAAGCGGCGCACCAGGGCCAGGGCCATGCCGAGCAGGACGAGTGCCGGCAGCAGCCCGACCAGCATGGCGTTCAGCTTGAGCAGTTGGCCCAGGCTGACCAGGCTCTCGTTGCCGATGTAGACCAGCAGTCCCATGACCGCGCCGAGCGCCAGCCGGCTGCCGAGTCCTGTGGAGCGCACCGGCGCGAAGGTGAAGGGGAGCGCGAACAGGATCATCGCCAGGGTCAGGATCGGCACGCCCAGCTTCTGCCAGAGGGCGATCTCGAACTGGATCGACGGCTGCCCGGTATTTTGCAGGAAGTGCACGTAGCCGCGCAGTTGCCGTGCCGAAAGGCTGGCGGGCGGCAGGGTCACTTCGTCCAGGCGGCTGTCGGGCAGGATGGCGCGCCATTCCAGCCGTTCGAGCCGCTCGACGCTTTCTCCCTCGTCGCTCCAGCGCTTCAGGCGGACGTCGTGGAGCTGCCAGAGCCCGCCGGGCTGGATCTCGGCGCGGTCGGCGAGGATGTATTCCTGCAGGCGATTGCTTTCGTCGAAGCGGAAGATTTCCAGGTGGTTGGGGACGCGCCCGGTGGCCAGGCTGCCGATGCGCACGACCTGACCGTCCTTGCGCGCCCAGATGCTGTCGTCCTTGTCGTTGTCCGGCTTGGCGTACGCCCGCAACTTTATGGCCTTCTGCTGCAGGGGCGAGGCGACGAACTCGTCGAGCGCGCCGAGCCCTCCGGCCAGCAGCGTGCCGGCCAGCAGGGCGGTGAGGCCTATGCGGGTGGCGGAGACGCCCGCCGTGCGCAGGACGCTGAGTTCCTGGCTCATGGAGAGCTGGCCGAGGGCGGCGATGCCGCCCAGCAGGGCGATGAAGGGGCCGAGCTCGACGGCGCGACGCGGCAGGGTCATCAGCGTGACCTGGAGCGCCTGCCCCAGGCGATAGCCCGCGTCGCCGATGTCGTCGAGTTCGCCGACCAGGTCCAGGGTGCTGAACAGCGGCAGCAGCAGGGCCGCCGCGGCCGCGAAACCGAGGAGGAGGTTGCCCAGCAGGTAGCGTTCGAGAATCCTCATCGGCTCTTCACCCGGACGATGGCCCGCTCGCGGACGATCAGGGCCAGCAGGACCAGTCCCATGGCCAGGGGCACCAGCCAGAGTCCGGGCGTCAGGGGCAGCGAGCCGTTCCCCACCAGGCTCTTGCAGATGTCGCCGGCGTAGAAGATCACAGCGTAGACGGCGGTGACCGGCAGCAGGGTGGCGAAGCGGCCGCGGCGGGGCGCGGTGCGACTGAGCGGAATGGCCAGCAGGGCCAGGATGAAGGTGCTGACGCCGCGGGATTCGCGCCATTGCAGCTCGGCCTGTTCGGGCAGCCCGGCGGAGGCCTCGAGCGTTTGCCAGGAGGCGGCCTTGCGGCGGGATTCCATATTCGTCTCCAGCGGCTGGAGGTGGATGTTCAACCGCTTGAACTCGATCCGCTTGTCCTGGGTGCCGTCGTGCTGCAGCGAATAGGCGGTGCCGTTGGTCATCTCCACGACCGGATCGTCGGGGTCGGGATCGGCGATCCGGGCTTCCTGGGAGCGGTACAGGCGGGTCCGGCTCTCGCCGCCGTCGAAGATCAGGACGTCCTGCAAGCTGTCGGTCGCGCGGTCGACGCGCTCGGCGAGGATCATCCGGCCGTTTTCCGCGTTGATGTTGAAGCGTTCCGCCAGCAGGTGGTCGATGTCCAGTTCGGTCTTGGATTCCTGTTCGAGCTGATAGGCATTGGCGTAGGCCCAGGGCCGCCCATACAGGGACAGGGCGGTCACGCCCACGGCGATCGGCAGCGCCAGGATGGCCACCGCTCCGTAGAGCCGCAGCGGGCTCATGCCCGCGGCGGCCACGGCGGTTATTTCCGAGTCGTGATACAGGCGACCCAGACCGAGGGCCACCGACACGTACAGCGCCACCGGCACCAGTACCTCCAGGGCGATCATGACCTTGTATACGACGATGTCGAAAACCACCTCGGGGGACAGGGTGCCGTTGGCGGCCTCGCCCAGATAGCGCTCGGCGGAATAGGCCGCGAAAATGGAGGTGAGGATCCCCAGCATGACCAGCAGCGGCCGGCGTGCCTCGGAAATGACGTAGCGCTCGATCAGAAGCATGAATACTCGAACCTTCTCCTTGCCAGTCGTCTCATGCGCCCGGCCATGGAAGATAGGCTATCCTGAAACCCCCCTTCCATTCGAGAGGCGCGACCCCGTCGCCCGGCAGGAATGGATCGGTTTTTCAAACGATTACTGGAGATGGCATGAATCTTTTCAAGCGGAATGGGCTCCGTCGGGCGGTCGTGTTGAGCGCCGGCCAGGGACGTCGGCTCCTTCCCTTCACCGAAAACAGCCCCAAGTGCCTGCTCGATGTCGCCGGGCGCAGCGTCGTCGAGTGGCAGGTCGATGCGTTGCTGAGCGCCGGCGTGGGGCAGGTCACCGTGGTCGTGGGCTACGGCGCGGACCAGGTCGAGCGCGTGCTGGGCGAGCGCTATGGGACGGACGGCGCCGTCACGACGCTGTACAACCCCTTCTTCGAGGTGGCGGACAATCTGGCCAGTTGCTGGATGGCCCGGCAGGCCATGCAGGACGAGTTCCTCCTCCTGAACGGCGACACCCTGTTCGAGCTGGCGGTCCTGGAGCGCCTGCTGGAGGCTCCGCCACGGCCCATCACCCTCGCCATCGACCGGAAAGCCGGCTACGACGGCGACGACATGAAGGTCTGCCTGGACGGCGATCGGCTGACGCGGGTCGGCAAGACGCTGCCGCTGGCGCACATCGATGGCGAGTCCATCGGCATGATGTACTTCCAGGCCCAGGGCGCGGCGCTGTTCCGCCGGACACTCGAGGAGCAGATGCGTCGTCCGGAGGCGCTGCAGCGCTGGTACCTGAGCATCATCGACCAGTTGGCGCAGGACACGGGCCAGGTGTTCGTGCAGTCCATCGAGGGGCTGAGCTGGGGTGAGCTGGATTTCCCGGCGGACCTGGAATCCGTCCGGGCCAAGGCCCGTCTCTGGGACATACCGAAGGGCGTGATTCAGGGCTGAACGCTCCTCTCGGTTTCCGCGGTCCGCTGCGCCAGGATCCTTTCGACCAGGGCGAGATCCGCCCTGGAGTCGACGTCGATGGCCGCTTCGGCGAAGGGCAGGACGACGGCGCCTATCTTCATGTCCAGCTTGCGCGACAGCCGCGTCAGGGCCTGTTCCAGGGTCAGGCGGCCGAGCAGGTAGCGCAGGGTGGCCAGCGGCCCCAGCGCGCCGGCGATCACCCGCCAGGGACGCTTGCGCTCCTGCTCGATCCGCCGCCAGAAGACCGCCAGTTCGCGGCCTCGCGGACTGGCGAAGGCGAACAGGTTGCAGCCGCAGTACGGGCCGCCGCGCAGCCGGATGGCGGTGCGCCGGGTGTCGGGATAGCGCGCCTGGACGGTGTCCAGGCGCGCCACGCCGACGACGAAGTCGCAATCGCCCGCCAATGCCCGTTCGAGAAAGTGATCGACGATGGCCGGGCTCAACAGGGCATGGTCGGCTGTGGTCAGCAGTACCGGCTGCCCGGGGGGCACCGCTTCCAGGGCGCGCGCCGCGCTGGCGCTCGGCGAGCCGGCGTTCTCCAGCCAGCCCAGCGTGCCGTCGCCCAGGTCGCGTTCGAGTTCGGCATCCCGACGCAGCAGGTCGCGGGCCGGGCCGACCAGGGCGATCCGGCCGACCAGGCGGCTCGCGCGCAGGCTCCGGATGACCCGCCGGACCATCGGCATGCCGCCGACCGGCGCCAGCGCCTTGCAGGCGACACCGGTCGCGCTCGCCACGACGTCGCCCGCATGGCGGTCGGCCGCCAGCACCAGCGTGGCGCAGCGTCCGGCCTCAGATTCGCTTTTCATAGACTCGATATCTCTTGTAGGGATAGGCGCCGATGCGTTCGAGGATGTTTCGCATGCCGCGATTGCTTTCCAGAATCCATGACATCTCCAGCGCCTCGAGCCCGTGCTGGACGAAGGGCGGCTTGAGCGCCTCGATCAGGCGCAGCGCCAGCGCCGAGCCCAGGCGGCTGCGCTGATGCGCCCGGCGCACGCCCATCAGCGGGACACGGGCGGTGCGCAGGCCGCGGACCTTCAGCCACCAGAGCAGGCGGAGCCAGCCGAAGGGCAGCAGGCGTCCCTGCAGGGGGGCGATGGCCTCGTTGAGGTTGGGCAGGGCGACGATGAAGGCGTCGGGCTCGCCGTCGACCTCGGCGATGTACAGCAGGTCTTCCGGCACCAGCAGCCTGAGGTTGTTGCCCATGGCCTCGAACTCTTCCGCGGTGAAGGGGACGAACCCCCAGTTTTCCGCCCAGGCGTCGTTGAAGATGTCGCGCAGCAACTGGATCTCCTCCGCGTAGCGGCGACGGTCCAGCGGCCGGATGCGCACGCGGTCCTGCCAGCGGTCCATCAACTGGCGCAGCGGGGGAGGGAAGTGCAGCTCGTCCGTGCGCATCCAGTAGGCCAGCAGGTCCGTGGCCGGACGATAGCCCAAGGCCTCGACCCGGGCGCCGTAGTAGGGCAGGCCATGGCCCATCATGATCGACGGCGGTCGCTCGAAACCCTCGACCAGCAGGCCGCTTTCCTCGTTGATGGTCAGGTTGAACGGGCCGGTTATCCAGAGCGCTCCCCGCTCCCGCAGCCACTGCTCGGCCGCCGCCATCAGGGCGGCGAAGACGGCGGGATCGTCGATCGCCTCCAGCATGCCGAAGTGGCCCGTGTCCGGGCCGTGCGCCTGGCGATGCAGCCGGTCCACCTGGGCGCTGATGCGTCCGACGGGCTCGTTGCCCGACCAGGCGATCCAGGCTTGCCAGTCGAGGTGGGCGAAGACCGGGCTCTTCGCCGACAGGTGGTCGCGGCGTTCGACGAGAAGGGGCTCCACCCAGTGCGGGTCGTCGCGGTGGAGCCTGCCCGGCAGGCCGATGAAGACATCGAGATCGGCCTTGCCCTGCACCGGCCTGACAACGAGCGATGCATTCCCTCTGAACGGAGGTTGATTCAATCCCGGGCTCCTAACGCTGGTGGCTGTTCCTGGCCGCTTGCCGACGGGACGCGAAACCGTGTGCTTCGCTGGTCGGAGCCGCATGCCGCCTGGGGGACATGGCGTGGCGGTTCCGGAAGCGCATGGCGTTTTTCATCCTTTCTGGAATGGTTATTCTGGGGCGGCGTTGAGTAAAAAAGAGGCAAGTGTAGTCGAAATTGAGGTATATAGGGCGCCTGAGTCGAAGCCGGGAGGGGTAACTTCCCGGTCATCATTTTGTCTACCCGACTGTTTGAGCGGTCGGAATGGACTACTCTGAGCTGATCGTGTTCAATCTCGCCCCGTTGATTTTTGTGATTCCAGATGCTGCAGGCCTTGCTGAACGGTCCGCTGCAAGGAACGGTTGTCGCGCTGAAAAATGCCAGGACTGGAATAATGGCCAAACCCGCTATGTCTGCAACTCCTACGCAAAACTCTCTGGCCCAGCGCCTGGCTGACTTTCCGACCCTTGCAGAGGCCCTCGATTACGCAGCCCAGGGACACACCGGCCTGAACTTCCACGACGGGCGCTGCCGCCTGACGGCCGTCGTCCCCTACGCCGAACTGCGGCGGCAGGCGCTGGACCTGGCCAGGCGCCTCCAGGGGGCCGGGCTGCGCCGGGGCGACCGGGTGGCCCTGATCGCCGATACCGAGCCGGGGTTCGTGGAGGCCTTCTACGGCTGCCAGTACGCCGGCTTCATTCCGGTGCCCCTGCCCATTCCGTCCGGACTGGGCAGCCACGCCGCCTATGTCGAGAAACTCGCCGCACTGCTGAAGAGCTGCGAGCCGGCCGTCGTCCTGGCCCCGGCCGCCTGGCTGCCGTTCGCGCAGGAGGCGGTCGGCTCCTCCCCCATGCGGTTCGTCGGTTCGGTCGAGGAACTGAAGGCCTGGGCCGTTCCGCAGGTGGAACTGGAGCCTTCGCGGCCGGACGAGGTCGCCTATCTGCAATACACCTCGGGGAGCACCCGCTTTCCGCGCGGGGTCGTGGTGACGCAGCGCGCGGCCATGGCCAACCTGCGGGGAATGATTCGCGACGCGCTGGACGTGCGTCCCGACGACCGTTGCGTTTCCTGGCTGCCCTTCTATCACGACATGGGGCTGGTGGGCTTCGTACTGGGGCCGATGGCCTTCCAGATGTCGGTGGACTACCTGCGCACCCAGGATTTCGCCATGCGCCCCCGCCAGTGGCTCAACCTGATCAGCCGGGGCCGTGGCACCATCTCGTTCGCGCCGCCCTTCGGCTACGACCTGTGCACCCGCCGCGCCCGGGAGAGCGAAGTGGGTCAGTTCGATCTGTCCAGCTGGCGGGTCGCCGGCATCGGCGCGGAGCCGATTCGCGCGGATGTGCTGGAGCGCTTCGCCGAGCAGTTCGCGCCGGCGGGCTTCGCGCGGACGGCCTTCCTGCCCTCCTATGGCCTGGCCGAGTGCACGCTGGGCGCCTGTTTCGGCCGCCTCGGCGCGGGGGTCCGGGTGGAGCGCATCGAGCGCCACGCCCTGGAGCACCGGTCGATGGCGGTACCCTTCGACGGCGAGGAAAGCTAGGCCAGCGCCTTCGTCAACTGCGGCGCCGTGCTTCCCGGGCACCGCCTGGAAATCCGCGACGAGGCCGGGCAGCCGCTGCCGGAGCGCCGGGTCGGGCGGGTGATGCTGCAGGGGCCGAGCATAATGTCGGGCTACTTCCGCGACGAGGAGTCCACGCAGGCGGCGCTGGACGACGGCTGGCTGGATACCGGCGATCTCGGCTACCTGAGCGGGGGCGAACTGTTCGTCACCGGCCGGCAGAAGGATCTTTTGATCGTGCGCGGCCGGAACATCTGGCCGCAGGACATCGAGTACCTGGTCGAATCCCAGCCGGAGATCCGTTCGGGCGACGTGATCGCCTTTCTCGTTCCCGCGTCTCCCGATCCACAGGTCGTGGTGCAGGTCCAGTGCCGGCTCCTCGACCCGGAGCGGCGCGAACGGCTGGTACGCACGCTGGTCGGGCTGATCAGCAGCGAATTCAGCCTCTCCGCCCTCGTGGAACTGGTACCGCCCCACTCCCTGCCGCGCACCTCGTCGGGCAAGCCCTCGCGAGCCGAGGCACGCAAGCGTTTCCTGGCGCAGGCACAGTCCGCGTCCGGGCTGTCCGTGGTCTGCGGGTAAGCGGACCGTGGCGTACACCGTTGCCCTGACGGGGGCGACCGGCTTCATCGGCAGCGTCCTGCGCCGGCATCTGACCCGGGCGGGCGTGCCGCTGCGCGCCCTGAGCCGCCAGCGGGACGGCTTCGAGGACGGTACCGAGTGGGTGCGCGGAACCCTCGAGGACGAAGACGCCCTGGCCAGGCTGGTCGCCGGGGCGGATGCGGTCATCCATTGCGCCGGTGCGGTGCGCGGCGCTGCGCCCGGGCATTTCGAGCGGGTCAACGTCGACGGCAGCCTGCGCCTGATCGAGGCAGCCCGGAACGGCGGCCGTTGCGAGCGCTTCCTGTTGCTGTCGTCGCTGGCGGCCCGGCATCCGCACCTGTCCTGGTATGCCCGCTCGAAGTTCGAGGCGGAGCGCCGGGTCGGGCAGGCGGCCGGGGAGATCGCCGTGACGGTGTTCAGGCCCACGGCGGTGTACGGTCCGGGCGACCGGGAGATGCGCCCCATCTTCGAGTGGCTGCTGCGTGGCTGGCTGTTCACGCCGGGACAGGACGGCGCGCGGCTCAGCCTGCTGCACGTCGAGGATCTGGCATGCGCCGTGCGGAAGTGGCTGGAGTCGCCGCAGGCGCCTGCCGCCACCTACGAACTGAACGATTGTCAGCCGGACGGTTACGATTGGAACAGCATTGCCGCCATCGCTGCGGAGATTCGCGGGAACCCGGTGCGCCGGATCAGGGTTCCGATGCCACTCCTGAAGGGGCTCGCCCAAGCCAACCTGCTCGTTTCGCGCCTGAGCGGCCGTGCCCCCATGTTGACACCGGCGAAGGTGGGAGAGTTGACCCATCCCGATTGGTCCTGCAGCAACGAAGCCGTTCGCCAGGCCTTGGGATGGGAGCCCCGGATAGTGCTGCAAAACGCCTTGCGAGAGCACTGGTTCTAGTCTGGCGAGAAGCATCTCCAGAATCGATAGAGGTTTGACCATGATTTCCCAGGAACAAATACTGGAGCGGCTTTTGGCCTATCTGAGACCCATGGCTCCGCCCGGAACGCCATTGCACCCGGATATCGACCTGCGGCAGGAACTTGGCCTGGATTCCATCAAGGTCATGGACCTGCTGATGGAACTCGAGGACGCGTTCGATATCTCCATTCCTTTGAACATCCTGGCAGACGTGCATACTCCCGCCGAACTGGCACGGGCTGTCTTTTCGCTGACGGAGCATGCCGATGGCCTTGTTCGATAAGTTCGGGAAGTTGGCGCAGGCTCGCGCCGACCTGATGCAGGGACGTCTCAATCCGTTCGGCACGCGCATCGACGAAATCCTTTCCCCCACCGAGGGACGTATCGGCGATCACCGGGTGATCCTGGCCGGTACCAATAACTACCTGGGGCTGACCTTCGACCCCGACTGCATCCAGGCGGCGCAGCAGGCGCTCGAGGACCAGGGAACCGGGACCACCGGTTCGCGCATGGCCAATGGCAGCTATGGCAGCCACATGGCCCTGGAGGCCGAACTGGCCGACTTCTTCGCGCGCCGTTCGGTGATCGTCTTCTCCACCGGCTACATGGGGAACCTCGGCGTCATCGGTGCCCTGGCCGGTCCGGAGGATATCGTGCTGCTCGACGCGGACTGCCATGCGAGCATCTACGATGCCTGCAAGCTGGGCGGCGCCCAGGTCATCCGCTTCCGCCACAACGATGCGGCCGACCTGGAGCGGCGCATGCGCCGGCTCGGCGAACGCGCCCGCACCGCCCTGATCCTGGTGGAGGGCATCTACAGCATGCTGGGCGACCAGGCGCCCCTGCGGGAGATCGTCGAGATCAAGCAGCGCCTGGGCGGTTACCTGCTGGTCGACGAGGCCCACTCGGTCGGCGTGCTGGGCACCCATGGCCGTGGCCTGGCCGAGGAGCTGGGCGTCGAGGCGGAGGTGGACATCGTCACGGGCACCTTCAGCAAGAGCCTGGGGGCGATCGGCGGCTTCGCGGCCAGCCATCACCCGGACATGGACCTGCTGCGCTGCGCGAGCCGCCCGTACATCTTCACCGCCTCGCCGTCGCCTTCGGCCATCGCCTCGGTGCGCGCCGCCCTGCAGGCGCTGCGCAGCCGCCCGGAGTTGCGCGAGCGCCTGTGGAGCAACGCGCGGCAGCTGTACCGGGGGCTGGCGGCCCTGGGATACCGGATCGGTCCGCAGCCGAGCCCGATCGTCCCCGTGCTGCTGGGCTCGCCCGAGGAGGGCGTGGCCTTCTGGGAGAACCTCATCGAACGGGGTGTGTACGTGAACCTGGTGCCGCCTTTGGCGACTCCCGGCGGCCAGGCGCTGGTGCGTTGCAGCGTCAGCGCCGCGCACACGCCCGAACAGATCGAGCGCATCATCCAGGCCTTCGCCGCGCTGCGAGCCCCCGCCGCCAAGGCTATGGCCGGCGCCTGAAGGGGCCGGCCTCGCCGGCCGCCCTGGCTTTTCCCGCGGATACCGGCTGCGCGTCGAGCAGCCGGGATGCTTTTTTTCTGAAGGATGACCATGCGTATTCTGCTTGCCTTTGGTCGAACCTATCCCGCGCGTACGGCGCTCATGCTGATCAGCCTGTTCCTGGCCGGTCTCGCCGAAGGCGTCGGCCTGACCACCCTGCTGCCCCTGCTGTCGGTGGCGTTGGGCGATGAGACGCACTCGGAGTTTTCCCTGGAGGTCATCGCCATCCTGCAGTTGTTCGGCCTGGAGCCGACCGTCGTGACCATGATGAGCGTGATGGTGCTGGGCATGGTCATCAGCAGCGCGCTGGTCCTGCTGGGCAACCGCCAGGTCGGCTATACCGTGGCGCATGTCGCCACCGACCTGCGCGTCGCCCTGATCCGCGCCCTGCTCGGCAGCCGCTGGGAGTATTACCTGCGCCAGCCGACGGGTGCGCTGGCCAACTCCGTCGCCACCGAGGCCTCTCGCGCCTCCACCGCCTACGAGCACGCCGCCAACGCCCTGGCCCTGTTCATCCAGGCCATGGTCTACATGGTCATCGCCCTGTTCGTGTCCTGGCAGGCGGCCGTCCTTTCCCTGATTCTGGGCGTCTTCCTGCTGCTGGCCCTGCAGAAGCTGGTGAAGACCTCGCGCCATGCCGGCAAGAGCCAGACCCGCCTGATGCGCGAGTTGCTGGCGCACCTGACCGACACCCTGGGCTCGGTCAAGCCGCTCAAGGCCATGGCCCGCGAGGACATCGCCGACTCGCTGCTGCGGCATCGGGTCGACCAGCTCAACGAGGCGATGGAGCACGAGGTCATGAGCCGCGAGGCCCTCAGGGCGCTGCAGGGGCCGATGCTGGCGATTCTCGCGGCGGGCGGGCTCTATGCGGGGCTGGTCGTGCTGAAGCTGCCGCTGTCGTCGGTGATGGTGCTGATCTTCCTGGTGGTGCGCATCCTCAGCCTGCTGCACAAGGTCCAGCAGCGCTACCAGCGCGTCGCTTCCCAGGAAAGCGCCTACTGGGCGCTGCAGAAAGCGATCGAAACCGCCCAGGCCGACGCCGAGCCGGGCGGCGGCAAGCGGGTTCCCAGCCTGCGGGAGGCCATCGTCTTCGAGCGCGTGTCCTTCGACTATGGCGAGCGAACGATCCTCGACGGGGTCGACCTGAGGATTCCGGCAGGCAGCTTCACCAGCCTGGTCGGGCCCTCGGGGGCGGGCAAGACCACGCTGCTCGACCTGCTCTGCGTGCTGCTGGCCCCGCAGTCCGGCGGCATCCGGGTCGACGGCGTTCCCCTGGAGGAACTGGACCGCCAGCGCTGGCGGCGGCTGATCGGCTACGTGCCGCAGGAAACCCTGCTGCTCCACGACAGCATCCTGGCCAACGTGACCCTCGGCGATCCGGCCCTGACGATCGCGGATGCGGAGCGCGCCCTGCGCCAGGCCGGCGCCTGGGAGTTCGTGGAAAAGTCTCCCCAGGGCATGCAGACGATTGTCGGCGAGCGGGGCGGCAAGCTGTCCGGCGGCCAGCGCCAGCGCATCGTCATCGCCCGCGCGCTGGCCCACCGGCCGCGGTTGCTGATCCTGGATGAAGCGACCAGCGCCCTCGACCCGGAGTCGGAGGAGGCGATCTGCCAGACGCTCAAGGCGCTGACCCCGGCGATCACCGTCATCGCCGTCTCGCACCGGCCGGCGCTGATCGACATCGCCGACCAGGTTTACCGCCTGCAGGACGGACGGCTCTCGTGCGTCAAGGGGCCGCGCGGGACGGACCGGGTCCCGGCCGAAACGGCCATCGCCAGGCCGGGCAGCGACGCGCCCGCGCACTGACCGACGCCCCGCCGGGCGTCCCCGGAGCCTTCGGGCGGCGGGACGCCCTCAGTCGTCCCGCGTCAGCACTTCCAGTAGCTCGATCTCGAAGATCAGGTTCGAGTTCGGCTTGATCTGCGCACCGACCTGCCGCTCGCCGTAGGCGAGGCGGGCCGGCACGAAGAGCCTGCGCTTGCCGCCGACCCGCATGCCCATCAGCCCCTGGTCCCAGCCCTTGATCACGCGGCCGGTGCCGATCACGCACTGGAAGGGCTTGCCGCGATCGTAGGAGGAGTCGAACTTGGTGCCGTCCTCCAGATAGCCGTTGTACTGGGTGGTGATCAGGGCGCCCTTGACCACTGCCTTGCCGTCGCCCGGCTGGATGTCCTCGATCTGCAGTTCGCTGCTCATCGCTCGCTCTCGTTCAGTCGGCGGCCCGTTAGGGGCTGCCCCGGTAGGCGGCTTTTTCTCAGGAGTCGCCGGGATTGGCAATCGCCGGCCTGAACTATGCTCTATCAGCCCCCAGAAGCCCCAGCGGAAGCATTCGGTCCGACTCTCGACGAGTCGCCCAGACCGCCCGGACAGGACGCGCCGTGCAGCCACGAAAGGGACTTTTCATGTCGCCGAAATCCCCTGCCGACCGGCAATGCTCCGGAAACCGGCCCTAGGCGCTCGCCGTTCGCTCGACCCCGCCGACATGAAGCTCTGGCGCAGCCCCTCGCTGCTGCTCGCGGCCTCTGTCCTGGGCGGCTGCATCCGTCTGGGACCGGACTTCCAGTCGCCCCGCGAAGCCTGGGTCGATCACTGGGACAGCGAGATGCTGGCCCGGGCCAGCGCCATGCGCGTGCAACCAGACAACCGCCAGTGGTGGACGGGCCTCGGCGATCCGTTGCTCGACCGGCTGATCGCCCATGCCGATGAGCACAATCCGGACCTGCGCATCGCCGGCCTGCGCATCCTGGAAGCCCGGGCGCGGCTCGGTATCGCCCTGAGCGGCCTCAGTCCCCAGTTGCGCCAAGTCACTGCCGAGGCGCTCTACCTCGACCGTCACCAGTATGGCGGCCGTCTGCCGCAGGACCGCCATGCCTGGCAGTACGACGCCGGCTTCAGCATCGGCTGGGAACTCGACTTCTGGGGCCGCTACAGCCGCGCCATCGAGTCCGCCGACGCCGCCTACTTCGCCGCCCAGGCCGACTATCAGGACGTCCTCGTGCTGCTGCGTGCCCAGGTCGCGCAAACCTATTTCGTCCTGCGCACCGCCGAGGCCCGCCTGCGCATCGCTCGCGAAAACACCGAGCGACAGAAGCGCAGCTTCGAGATCACCGAGCGCCTGTTCCTGAGCGGCAACAGCGACGAGCTCGACCTGCAGCAGGCCAAGACCCAGTACCTCGGCACCCTGAGCACGGTGCCGGAGTTCGAGGCCCTGGTGCGGCAGACGCGCAATGCCCTCTCGGTACTGGTCGGGGAGCCGCCCGATGCGCTGCCAGAACTCACCCGGCAGACGGGACTGGTGCCCCTGCTCGACCGCGCCCTGCTCGACGACGTGCCCGCCAACCTGCTGCTGCGTCGCCCGGACGTGCGCGCCGCCGAGCTGCAGGTGGCCGCGCAGTCGGCCCAGGTCGGCCTCGCCGAAACCGACCTCTACCCGTCCCTGAGCCTGCTGGGCAGCATCGGCTGGTCGGCCAGTTCGCTGGACGGCAGTTCGGATACCCGCGATTTCATCGGCGGCCCCAGCCTGCTGTGGAACGTCTTCGACAACGGCCGCATGCGCAACAACGTGCGCGTCCAGGACGCCCGCCTGCAGCAACTGATCGAGGTCTACCGCGACCGGGTGCGCCAGGCCGCGCGTGAGGCTGACGACGCCGCCACCGGGCTGGTCAAGGCGCTGGAGCGCGAGCGCATTCTGCGCGAGGCGTCGATCAGCGCCCAGCGCGCCTTGACCCTGGCCAGCGCGCAGTACCGCGAGGGCTACACCGACTTCCAGCGTGTACTGGACGCCCAGCGCGCCCTGCTGGCCCAGCAGGACAGCTACCTGGTCACCCGCAACTCCGCGATCAACAGTCTGATCGACCTCTACAAGGCCCTCGGCGGCGGCTGGTACAGCGAGCGCCCGCCCATCGACGCGGCCAGCCGCGAACAGATGGCCGAACGCACCGACTGGGGCGACCTGCTGGACGAGGTAAGCCCCTCTTCCGACAAGGCGGACAGCCATGACTGAAGCCTCGCAGCCCCCCATCGAGACGCCCGCGCCGCCGCCCGCCGCCCCCGAGCCGGCCGATCCCAGCCGTCGCGGCGTGCGCTGGACTCTCGCGCTGATCGTCCTCAGCCTGCTCTGGTATCTGTTTGCCGACCGCTACACCCCCTACACCCAGCAGGCCCGGGTAGAAGCGCTGGTGGTCGGGGTCGCGCCCGAAGTGGCCGGCCGCGTGATCGGCGTCGCAGTACGCGACAACCAGCACGTGGAGGCCGGACAACTGCTCTTCGAACTGGATCCGGAACCCTACCGGATCGCCGTCGAACGGGCGCGCGCCGAACTGGAGAACGTGCGCCGGCAGGTCGGCGCCGGCACCGCCGGCATCGACGCCGCGCTGGCCGGGCTGCGCGCCGCGCAGGCCAACGAGGTCAAGGCCCGGCAGGACAGCGAGCGCCTGGAACGGCTCTACCGCGAGGACCCGGGCACCATCTCCCTGCGCCGCCTGGAGGTCGCCCGGGCGACCCTGGAACAGGCCGTCAGCCAGGTCGCCGCGGCCCATGCCGAGGTCCAGCGCGCCCGTGAGCAGGAGGGCGGTAGCGGTGCGGACAACGCCCAACTGCGCAGCGCCGCCGCCGCCCTGGAGCAGGCCGAGCGCGACCTGGCCAATACCCGCGTGCGCGCCAGCTCCGCCGGCCTGATCACCGACCTGCGCGCCGAGGTCGGCCAGTACGCCGGTGCCGGCAAGGCGGTGCTGACCCTGATCGCCATCGACGACCTGTGGATCAGTGCCGAGATGACCGAAAACAACCTGGGCCATCTCGAACCCGGCACGCCGGTGGCGATCGTCCTCGACGCCCTGCCCGGAACCCTGTTCGAGGGCCGCGTGCGCAGCATCGGCTTCGGCGTCGGTGTCGGCCAGGACAATCCGCCCGGCAGCCTGCCGACGGTGCAGAACGAGCGCGACTGGCTGCGCGCCGCCCAGCGTTTCCCGGTGATCGTCGAGTTCGCGCCGGGCGAGCTGAGCGATCGCCGGGCGCTGCGCATCGGTGGCCAGGCCGAGGTGATGGCCTTTCCCCGCCGCGGCAATCCGCTCAATCCGCTCGGCCGCGCCTTCCTGCGCCTGATGAGCTGGCTGTCCTATGCCTACTGAAGCGCCCGTCCACCGTATCGATCCACGCCCCCGGCGCGCCCTGCGCCTGGCCTTCGGCACGGCCGCCTGCCTGGGCGCGAGCTTTGGCCTGGCCCTGCCGATTCCCTTCCTGCCGCCCGTGTTGACGCTGTTCTTGCTGGCGATGCGCAACCAGCCGCTTTCCCTTAAAGCCGGTTTCGCCCTGGCCGCGCTGGCGGCCGTCACCACCGGCGGTGGCCTGTTGCTGATCCCACTGCTGCGCTACTTCCCGGCCAGCGGCGTGCTGCTGGTCGCACTGTGCCTGTTCCTCAGCTTTCTCCAGGCGCTGCGCGGCGGCAATCCCCTGGTGACGATCTTCCTGGTCATTGGCCTGACCCTGGTCTCCGCCACCGGGGCCACGGACTTCGCCATCGCCCTGACGGTCATCGAGGCGCTGGTCAAGGGCCTGCTGTTGACCACCCTTGCCGTGATCCTCGGCCACTGGCTGTTTCCCGAGCCCGCAGGCCCCGCCGAGCCACCCCCCAGGCCGTCGCCCGATCCGCGCCGGATCGCCTGGATCGCCCTGCGCGCCACCCTGGTGGTGATCCCGGCCTTCCTGCTCGCCCTGATCGACCCTGGCAGCTATGTGCCGCTGGTGATGAAATCGGTGAGTCTCGGCCAGCAGGTATGCGCCACCAGCGCCCGCGATGCCGGGCGCGAACTGCTCGGCTCGACCCTGCTGGGCGGCTTGCTGGCGGTGGGGTTCTGGTCGGCGCTGAGCCTGCTCCCGCACCTGTGGATGTTCTTCCTGTGGACGCTGCTGTTCGTCCTGCTGCTGGCGCGCCGCCTCTACCGCCTGAGCGCCACCCGGCAGACCCCGGGCTTCTGGCTGAACGGCGCCGTCACCCTGATCATCCTGCTCGGCCAGTCGGTGCAGGACAGCGCAGCCGGCAAGGATGTCTACACCGCCTTCGCGGTGCGCATGGGGCTGTTCGTCGCCGTCACCCTGTACGCCTGCGCGGCGGTCCGCCTGATCGATCGGCGGCAGCCGCGCCAGCCGCTCTCCAGCCCCTGAAAGGAGCCCGCCATGCTGCTCAACCTGTTGACCGGAATCGCCGCCATGCTGGTCTGCCTGCTGTTCCAGGCGATCTTCGTGGGCATCTGCGTGCGCCAGTACGTCCGCTTCCACCGTCGCCACGGGCTGCTGCTCGGGCCGCTGCAGGAGATCGCCCTGCTCGCCGTGGCGATGCTGCTGGCGATGTTCGGTAACTTCCTGCAGATGGCCGCCTGGGCCTGGGCCTGGGTGTTCGTGCTGGTCGGCGAGTTCGCCGATTTCGCCACCGCGCTGTACCACTCGGCGGTGAACTTCGCCACCCTGGGCTACGGCGACATCGTCATGTCCGAGCGCTGGCGGCTGCTCGGCGCGCTGGAGGCGGCCAACGGCATCCTCATGTTCGGCGTCTCCACGGCGATGATGACCGCGGTACTGACCAGGCTGATCCGGCTCGCCAGGCCCGAGCCGCTTGACGGGGCATGAGCCGCGGAGGAGCGGATGCCGGCGCCTGGACTATGCTCTATCGGCGCCCGGTTTCCTCAGTGGAAGCATTCGGCCCGACTTGCGTGCATGTTGAAGAGTCGCCCAGACCGCCCGGACAGGACGCGCCGTGCAGCCACAAAAGGGACCTTCCATGTCGCCGAAATCCGCTTCCGACCAGCAATTCTCCAGAAACCTGCTCGATGTGCTGATCCGTGCCGGCCTGGTCGCTGTGCTGACGATCTACTGCTACCTGGTCTTCCGGCCCTTTCTCGAGCTGATGCTCTGGTCGATGATCCTCGCCGTCATGCTCTATCCGCTGCAGCGCCGGCTCGCCGCCCGCCTGGGCCACCACGAAGGCCGGACGGCCAGCCTCATCGTGGTGGTCGGCCTGCTGATCCTGATGGTGCCGATCTACCTGCTCGGCACCTCGCTCGTCGACTCGGCGCAACAGGTGATGGAAACCGTCAGGAGCGGCTCCCTGCACATTCCGCCGCCGTCCGAGTCGGTGGCCAACTGGCCGGTGATCGGCCAGCCCGTGCACGACTTCTGGCAGCAGGCGGCTTCCGACCTGTCCGGTTCGATAGAGAAGTACAGGCCTCAGCTCCGCGAGCTGCTGCTCGGCCTGCTGGGCAAGATCGCCGGCATCGGCACCGGCTTTCTGCTCTTCATCGCCGCCCTGATCATCGCCGGCATCATCATGGCGTTCGGCGAGCTCGGCCATCGCAGCGCCCATCGCATCGCCGTGCGGATCGTCGGCCCGGAACGGGGCGAGTTGCTCGTCGAGCTGTGCACCGCCACCATCCGCACCGTGGCTCAGGGGGTGCTCGGCATCGCCTTCATCCAGATGCTGCTGGTTGGGGTCGGCTTCGTGCTTATGGGCGTCCCGGGCGCCGGCCTGCTGGCCCTGGCCGTCCTGTTGCTCGGCATCATCCAGGTGCCGGCGACTCTGATCACCGTGCCGGTGATCGTCTATGTCTTCTCCAGCGAAGGCGCCAGCCTGACGACCATCGTGTTCGCCGTCTACAGCATCCTCGCCGGCCTGGTGGACAACGTGCTCAAGCCGCTGCTGCTCGGCCGCGGCGTGGACGTGCCCATGCCCGTGGTGCTGATCGGCGCGCTCGGTGGCATGGTGGCCAGCGGCATCCTCGGCCTGTTCATCGGCCCTATCGTCCTGGCCGTGGGCTACCGCCTGTTCTGGCAATGGGTGGACGACCAGCCGGCCGGGGACGGCAGCGGCGGGACGGGGAGCGCCGGCTGACGCCGCTCAGGGCGGGCTGGCCGGGAGCGCGCGGGCGATGTCCCGGCTCAGCGCCGCCAGGGCCCGGTCGTGGGCCGCCACCAGAGCCTCGGTGCCGGCACCCCCGGGCGGTTCGCTGAGTGTCGAGCGACCCGCCTTGACCAGCGCGCCCCTGGCGCTTCTTATCGTCCACAGGACATCGAGGTCGGCCGCAGCGCCGGGCGCCGACTCGAAACGCTGCACGTCCAGCGTCACCCGGTAGTCGGAGGCCGTCGTGGCGCTCATGGGATGGGCCGCCACCCAGGCACCGCCCAGCAGTCGCGTCAGATTGGCGGCAACGACCTGGCCGATGCCGCTCTGCAGCGGCGTGGCCCAGCGCTCGTGCTCCATGATCGACACCCGGTTGGCGTCGAGCCGCAGCACCAACTGCGGGCGGTCCACCATCTCGGGCACGCCGACGGGGTCCACCGTCACGCTGTAGGCCCGAGGCTGTGTCGCCGGATCGGCCACGGCGACGGCGCTGAGGGTGTAGAAGCGCTCCACGGGGGCGCTGGCGCAGCCGCCGAGGGTCAGGCTGGCGACGAGAACTCGGGCAAGGCGTTTCACGGTTCGCTCTCCCGCTGTGGGTTCGGGGATGGACGCTCCGGCGCGAAAAGCGATGCGCCACCGTCCCGCTGGCGCTGGCGAGCCTGTTTCTCCGCCCTGCCTGTCCATTGGCGCGACTGTATTGCCGTGGGCACGCGGGGGTTGCCCGCCACGCATGGGAAAACAGTTTCCGGCAGAACAGATTTAGCTCCGGAGCGGGCTCTTGTCACGGACAGCGGATGAAAACGAGCCCTCTTGCAGAGCGATCCGATCAACGCTGATAATGAGATAAATTATCATTTGACGGCGCACCTTTCATGAGTAGGGTCCATTGAAAGCTGGTTGGCTGGTGGCAGAGCCTGACAGGTGTTTCGCTCCCATGGACTCATTCAGCCTCTGCGCCTGTATTGGGTAAAACGCTCTCACTGCTACGGAAAGTGTCGCCAATGTCGTCGCGGGACTCCAGCATCACTCATCTGTATGCCCAACACCAAGGCTGGCTCCAGGGTTGGCTGCGACGGCGGCTGAACGATTCCAGCGATGCTGCCGACCTGGCTCAGGATACCTTTCTGCGGGTCTTGCAACGTCGGCAGAACCTGTCGCTCGAAGAGCCGCGCGCCTACCTGCGCACCATCGCCCGTGGCCTGATGATCGACCTCTGGCGCCGTCGCGACATCGAGCGGGCCTGGCTGGAAACCTTGCAACAGTTACCGGAGCAACAGGCGCCGAGCCCCGAGGTCGGCGTCTTGATGATCGAAACGCTGGTAGCCATCGACAGTCTGCTCGACGAGCTGCCGCCGGCGGTGCGCGAAGCCTTTCTGCTGGCCCAGCTCGAAGGCTTGAGCTGCCCGCGCATCGCCGAGCGTCTTGGCGTGTCCCTCTCCACTGTCGAACGCTACATCGCCAAAGCGCTGCGTCACTGCTACCGCCTGGCGTTCGAGCAAGAGCCGTGAGCCGCACTCCGCAAGAGCCTCTGCCGGAGGCGGTGATCGAGCAGGCCATCGACTGGGCGGTCAGGCTGACCTACGGCGAAGCCGACGCCAGCACCCGGAGCGCCTTCCAGGTCTGGCATGAGGCCAGTGAACAGCACCGCCAAGCCTGGCAGCGGGTGCAGAGTTTGCAGGGCCGCTTCGCCGGCGTGCCGGCCGACCTGGCCATGCAGGCCCTGAGCAAGCTGCCAAAGGTCCATCTCAGACGTCGCCAGCTCGGCAAGCTGACGTTGTTGCTCGGCGCGTTGGGCGCCACCACCTGGGGCGCCGGCGAAGTCACCCCCTGGCAACGCCTGCTGGCCGATCACAGCACCGCCATCGGCGAACGCCGCCGCTGGCGGCTGGCCGACGGCAGCCAGCTCGACCTGAACACCGACAGCGCTGTCAGCCTGCATTTCGACAGCGAGCAGCGCCTGCTGCGCTTGCTACGTGGCGAACTGCACCTGATCAGCGGCAGCGATACCGGGCAGTTCGCCGAACGGCCGTTGCGCGTGCAAACCCGCGACGGCCTGCTGGAGGCTCTGGGCACCCGCTTCAGCGTGCGCCTGGATGAACAAGCGACGCGGCTGGCGGTGGAGGAGGGCGCGGTCAGCCTACGACCCGCCGACGGTAGCGAACTCCGAATCGCCGGGGCTGGCCAGCAATGGCTGCTGAACTCCGGCCTGGCCCTGCGACTGCCCCAAAGCCACAGCGCGCCGAACGGCTGGCTCGACGGCCAGTTGATCGCCCGCGAACTGCCGCTGGAAGAGCTGCTCGCCGAACTGTCCCGCCATCGCCACGGCTACCTCGGCTGCGACCCGGCCATAGCCCGGCGGCCGATCAGCGGCAACTTCCAGTTGAGCGATATCGACGCCACGCTCGATTTCATCGCCCGCAGCCATGATCTACGCCTGTATCGCCTGACCCGCTACTGGGTTCGTCTGGGCGCTACCTGAGCGCGGCAGGGCCAACAGCGAAAATAATTTTCCGGTAAGTGAAGGGATTTCGATTCTTATTCGGCATTCAGGTCGTGACATTTTGCTCACTGCCAACGAGAAGCCCTCCCTATGAACTTGCGCAAACAGCCGTTGCCCCATCGTTCCCGACCCGCCACCCTGGCCGCCGCGGTGCGCGGCGCCCTGCTGTATCTGCCGCTGGCGAGCGTGATCCTGAGCATGCCGCTCACCGCCATCGCCGAGCAGACCACCAACCAAGAGTTTTCCATCGCCCCCGGCAACCTGGATGCTGCTCTGTCCCAGTTCTCCCGCCAGGCTGGCGTGAGCGTCGCCTTCGACGCCAAACTGCTGGCCGGCAAAAGCACCCTGGGCCTGCAAGGCGCCTTCGCCCCGGACGAAGCACTGAACCGCCTGCTGGCCGGCAGCGGTTTGCAGGCAGAGCGGCAAGACCGTGGCGGATATGTGCTGGTGGAAACCAAGTCAGCCGGGACGATAAACCTGGATGCCATGCGAGTAGAAGACAACGCACTCGGCACCATCACCGAGCAGACCAAGTCATATACACCTGGCACTATCGCAACAGCCACCCGACTAGTATTGACCCCTCGCGAGACACCGCAGACCGTCACGGTCGTCACTCGCCAGCATATGGACGACTTCAATCTCACCAATATCAACAAGGTGATGGATCATACGCCAGGCGTCACGCGGCGTGGCACGGATAACTATCGATCCTATTACTATGCCCGTGGCTACGAGATTCGAAACTTCCAATACGATGGTATCCCCGTCTTGTCCGATGGCATCAATTTCATGGGCGAGACCACAAGCGATATGATCCAATACGACCGCGTGGAAGTCATCAAGGGGGCTAGTGGTTTGACCACAGGAGCGGGTAGTCCTGGTGCCACTATCAACCTTGTGCGCAAGAAACCTACCCATGAGTTTTCCGGACACGCCACGGCCGAGTATGGTCGCTGGGATAACTACCGTACCGAATGGGATGTAGGTGGCCCCTTGGACGAAAGTGGGAGTATTCGCGGTCGTTTTGCTACCGCCTTCCAGGATCAACAATCCTATATGGATCATTTCAAGGAGCAGAAGCGAGCACTATATGGCATCTTGGAAGTGGATCTTTCCCCCAAGACGATGCTGACATTCGGCGGCAATTACGATAAGACAATACCGACTGGTACCAGTTGGGGAGGAACACCTTTTTTCGATAGCCATAATAATGAGATCAACACATCGCGCTCCTTCAATCCTGGAGCAAGTTGGAGCCGCGCCGAGCAATTCAGTCATGCCTTCTTTAGTCAGTTGGATCATGAGTTTGATAATGGCTGGAGCAGTCGAGCCTATTACACTTTCCAGAGAAACGCATACGATGCGAACTTGGGAAGTATTAAATATACTCCAGATGGGGATACTGGCAGCTCCGAATTGCTTTCTGGCCAATATAGGTACAAAACGAGAAGTCAGGCATTGGAGGCTTATGCCCGTGGTCCTTTCGAATTATTCGGCCGTACCCACGAACTGGCCGTGGGGGTCAGCGGCTATCATAATCATCTCAAGGGATCAGGGCACAATGTTATTAGAGTGCCTGTTGATAATATCGGGGAGTGGAATGGACGTGCAGAGCGACCGGACTGGGGTGGCATCCTCTATCGTGCCGAAGACCGTATTAACCAGCGTGCTGTATATGCCAGTGGCCGTTTTAGTCTAAGCGATGATCTTGCCGTGATTTTAGGAGGACGAGTAACTAATTATCGCCGAGGTGGCGATAGCAATATGCGTGAAACAGGTGAAGTGATTCCTTTCGCAGGCGTCACCTACGATTTGAGCGACAATTTTTCGCTGTATGCCAGCTATACCAAGATATTCCGGCCGCAAAGTGTCCGGGATGAAAGTTATGCCGTACTCGATCCGGACGAAGGCGATAGCTATGAAGGTGGACTCAAGAGCGAATGGTTCAATGGCCGGTTGAATGCCAGCCTGGCTTATTTTGAAATTCGCCAAGATAACCGCGCTGAATCTATCGGCACTCTGACTAACAGTAATGGAATGACTTACTCTGCCTATAGAGGGACAAAAGCCAAGACCAAGGGCATCGAACTGGAAGTTAGCGGCGAATTGATGCCCGGCTGGAATATCCAGGCAGGGTTTACTCATCAGGTCATCCGAGAGGATGAAACCAACGAGAAACTGACGACCCAGGCGCCGGAGAACCAGTTCAAACTTTATACGACCTACCGGCTACCTGGCAGATTGAGTAAAATGACCATCGGTGGTGGCGGTAGTTACCAAGGCACGACTTGGCGGGATGGTACGGATGCTCTGGGTAATGAGCATCAATTCAAGAATGAAGCCTTCTGGCTAGTCAATCTGATGGGTAGGTATCAGATCACTAATAATCTCTCGGCCACACTCAATGTTAATAATTTGCTTGACAAGTACTACTACTCTAACTACGGGGATCGGTGGACTGGTATAGCCACCAAGATGTATGGAGAGCCTCGTAATATGATGTTGACGACACGTTGGGATTTTTAAATAAGTGGACTTGCCCCTATCAAACCGGACATCGCAACCCCGTTAAGTTGATGTTGTGGTCATCCGCCTAAACTCTCGAAGCAAGCGGTAGTTCAAGGCGCTGTGCGGATGCTCCTCATTATAATGCTGGAAGGCAATCTCCAGGTTGCACAGCGCCCTCAGGCGAGGCAGTCCTGCTTGGCTTGGCATGTGGGCGATGTAATCGCGCCTCATCGTTTTCACGAAGCTTTCGGCCATGCGTGGGCTGCGTTGCTCTCAGACCGGCGTGGTCAACGACAGCAAGCCAATCTCCCAGGCGAAGGCCCGGGTCTGCTCGGCGGTGTACGCCGAGCCGTTGTCGGCATCGGCCAGTTCCGAGGCGGGCACCACGGTTTCGCCGGCACTGGCTGCCGACAGGCAGCCATCTAGGGCCTGTTGACGTTTGGGCGTAGGCCCCGTCCCTGCGGGTGGGGCCGCCCAGGCTGCGCGTCAAATGCCGCCATGCGGCGTTGCGGGTCTTGGCAAGGGAATGACCATTGCCGGCGACCCGCGCCTTGCCGAACGCGGCCCGGCCTGGCGGCATTTGACGCGGCAACGCGGCTCACGCCCAAACGTCAACAGGCCCTAGGTAGAGCTTACGCCAATGGAACAACTGATTGGGATTGATGCCGTTGTGCCTGGCCACCACCGAGACGCTTTGTTCCGGCTCCAAGCTCTCGCGAACCATGGTGAGCTTCTTCTCGACGCTCCAGCGGCGACGCCGCTCCTGGCCGAGCACTTCGATGTGTCTGTCTTTGCTGGTAGTCATAAACACGACCGTTCGCCCATCCCTCATGGTAAGGGGGAAACGGTGTCCGGTGTTTCAGGGGGGCTCGTTCACAAATATTCGACGGCTCCCACGCTCCCGCGTAGGAGCCCGGGGCCGGACGTTCCGGCGTCGCAGGGACCCAGGAGGTGTCGCGCGCGAAGGAAAATGACTCGGCCGGGAGCCGGAACAGGGCGTGCCGATGCACTTGCCGGCGGCAGGAGCGGCCGCCTCATGGCTCGCTCTTCTTCTTGCCCCACAGCAACGCCTCGGGATGGCGTTCGAGATAGTCGGCCAGGGCGCGCAGGGATCTGGCGGTGCGCCCGAGTTCGCGGATGGCCTCGCGGGTGTCCTGTTGCAGGGGCTCGTCGGCGGCCATCATGTTCTGCGCGGTGTCCACGGCCTTGCGCGCCTCGCCCAGGGTGGCCACGACCTCCGGAGCGACCTGGGTGTCCAGCCGGTGCAGCAGGCGGCTGGTGGTCTGCAGGGTCTGCCGCAGGTCGGCGCCGATCTGCTCCAGCGGCAGCTTTTCCAGCCGGCCGGCGACCCGCTGCAGGGATGCCTGCAGCTCGCCCAGGCTGCCGCCCGTGGTGGGCAGTCCGGGCGGCTCGCTGTCCCAGTCGATCCGGGCCGTGGTCGCCTGGGGGAAGAAGTCCAGGCCGACGTAGAGCTGGCCGGTGAGCAGGTTGCCGGAGCGCAACTGGGCGCGCAGGCCCTTGGCGACCAGTTCTTCGAGAAAACGCCGGCGTGCCTCGCCGGAAAGCCGGGGCAGGTCCTTGTCCCGGGAGCGCAGCCGCAGTCGTTCCGGATAGAGGCTGATCTCGACCGGCATGACGATGCGCCGGCTGTCCGGCTCCAGCTCCACGCGGATGGCGGTCACCTCGCCGATGGCGATGCCGCGGAAATCCACCGGGGCGCCGGTCTCCAGGCCGCGCAGGGATTCGTCGAAGAGCAGGACCATCTTCAACACGTCGCGCTCGGGGTTGCGCATGGCCCGGGCACGGTCGGCGAACAGCTCGAAGGGGGTGTCGGGCGCGGCGCCCGGCAGGGCGACGGACTCCTCCGGCGTTTCGAAGGCCACGCCGCCCAGCAGCAGCGAGGCCAGCGACTGGGTATCCACCTCGATGCCGCCGGCGCCGAGCTTGACGTCGATCCCGCTGGCATTCCAGAAACGGCTGTTGTCGGTGACGAAGCGGTCGTAGGGCGCGTTGACGAAGAGCCTCAGGCTCACCCCGCGGCCGTTCCCGTCGAGCTGGTAGCCGACCACCTGGCCGACCTGCAGGCGCCGGAAGAACACCGGCGAGCCCATCGCCAGGGAGCCCAGGTCGGCGCTGCGCAGAACGAACTCCCGGCCCGGCGTGTCGAGCTGGATGACCGGTGGCACCTCCAGGGCGGCGAAGGTCTTCTGCGCGCGGGACGACTTGCCCACGTCCACCCCGATGTAGGCACCGGACAGCACGGTGCCGAGCCCCGAGACGCTGCCGCCGGAGATGCGCGGCTTGACCAGCCAGAAGCGGGTGTCCTCGACCAGATGGGGCTGGAAATCCTTGACCAGTTCCGCGCTGGCCAGCACCTGGCGGAGATCCCTGGACAGGCTCACGGCGGTGACCAGGCCGATGTCCACGTCCTTGTACTTGACCTTGGTCTTGCCCGCCTCCAGGCCTTCGGCGCTCTTGAAGACGATATCGATGACGGGGCCCCGGTCGAGGATCGACTTCACCGCCAGCCAGCCGCCGATGAGCGCGGCCACCAGCGGTACCAGCCAGACCAGTTGCGGCCTCCAGCGCGAGCGGGGCGCCGCTTCGGCCTCCGGCAGGGCGGACGGATCGGGGCGCGCCTCAGCCATCGTCCCGCTCCAGGACGTCCCAGATCAGGCGCGGATCGAAGCTCATCGCCGCGAACATGGTCAGCACCACCACGGCGCCGAAGGCCAGGGCGCCGCTGCCGGGGCGGATGGTCGCCAGGGCTTCGAGCTGCACCAGGGCGACCAGCAGGGTCACCACGTAGATATCGAGCATCGACCAGCGCCCGACCAGTTCCACCAGGCGATACAGGCGGGTGCGCTGCAGCGGCTGCCAGCGGGCGCGCGACTGCACCGACAGGGCCAGGATGACCAGAGCGATGAGCTTGGCCATCGGCACCAGGATGCTGGCGACGAACACCACCAGGGCCAGGTGCCAGGAGCCGGACACCCACAGGTACACCACGCCGCTCATGATGGTGTCCTGCTGGGCGCCGAACAGGGAGCTGGTCTCCATGATCGGCAGCAGGTTGGCCGGGACGTAGAGGATCGCCGCGGCGACGATGAAGGCCCAGGTACGGGCGATGCTGTCCGGCTTGCGTGCGTGCAGGGGCGTGCCGCAGCGCGGGCAGCGGGCGGCCTGGCCCGCGCCCGTGCGGCTCAGCAGGCCGCAGCCGTGACAGGTCGCCAGATGCCAGCGGGCGGCGCTCGCCGGGCCCTTCACCGCGCCGCCTCCAGCCGCGTCCACAGGTCGCGGGCGTCGAAGGAGGCGCTGGTCGCCGCCATCAGCAGCATCAGTCCGCCGAACGACCACAGGGCGACCCCGGGCACCACGCTGGCCAGGTGGGCGAGCTTGACCAGCGAGACCAGGATGCCGAGCACGAACACCTCCAGCATGCCCCAGGGCTGCACCAGGGTCAGGCCGCGGAACACCAGCCGGGCTCGCGGCGGCCGGCGTCCGAGGCAGGCCGGCAGCAGCAGGTAGAGCAGGGCCAGCAACTGCGCCAGGGGCGCGACGAAGGTGGTCGCCAGCACCAGGGCGGCGACCAGGCGCATGTCGTGGCGGTACATGGCCCGCGCCGCGCCGAGCAGGGAGGTCTGCACGAAGTCTCCACCGAGGCTGAGGCCGACGATGGGAAAGAGGTTGGCGATCAGGAAGAGGAGGAGGGCGCCGAGCCCGAAGGCCAGGGCGCGCTCGCTGCTCCGCGGGTGATTGCGCGACAGGATCGCCCCGCAGCGCCGGCAGCGGGCCACGCCGCCTTCGGGCAGCATCGGCTCGCGCTGCAGGAGGTCGCAGTCGTGGCAGGCCACCAGGGGGCTTTCCGTCACGCCCATCTCAGTCGTCCTCGCGCCGGCGTTGCGGCACGCCGCTCAGGTCGCCGCCCAGGGGCGCCGGCTCGGCGGGCGGCGCTTCCTGCTTCGCGGTGCCGCTCTTCTCGGAAAGCCGCTCGATCAGGTAGTAGAACAGCGGGATGAAGAACACCGCGATCACCGTCGCCGCCAGCATGCCGCCGATCACCCCGGTACCGATCGAGTGGCGGCTGTTCTCCGAGGCGCCGACGGCGATGGCCAGGGGCACGCAGCCGAGAATGAAGGCCAGCGAGGTCATCACGATGGGGCGCAGGCGTTCGCGCGCCGCGGTCATCGCCGCGTCGAACACGGACATGCCTTTCTCGCGGTTCAGCACGGCGAACTCGAAGATCAGGATGGCGTTCTTCGCCGCCAGGGCCACCAGCATGGTCAGGCCGATCTGGAAGTACACGTCGTTGACCAGGCCGCGCAACAGGATCGCCAGCAGGGCGCCGAACAGCGCGAAGGGCACCGCCAGCAGCACGCCGACCGGCAGCGTCCACTTCTCGTATTGCGCCGCCAGGATCAGGAACACCATGATCAGGCCGAAGACGAACACCTGGGCGCTGGTGCCGCCGGCCTTCTTCTCCTCGAAGGCCTCGCCGCTCAGGGCCAGGGCGTAGTCGCCGGACATGTTCTGCGCGGCCAGCGTCTCCAGGGCCGCCAGCGCCTGCCCGGAGCTGAAGCCCGGCGCCGCGTTGGCGGTGATCTTCACCGCCGGGAAGTTGTTGAAGCGGGTCAGCAGGTCCGGGCCGGTGACGTAGCGGGTGCTCAGCAGGGCCTTGAGCGGGATCATCTCGCCGCCGCGGTTGCGCACGTAGATCTGCTGCAGGTCCTCGACCCTGAGGCGGTAGGTCGGCTCGGCCTGCAGGATCACCTGCCACAGGCGGCTGAACTTGTTGAACTGCGACACGTACAACGAGCCGAACATGGTCTGCATGGTGCTGTACACGTCCTCCACCGGCACGCCCAGGGTTTCCGCCTTTTCCCGGTCCACGTCGGCCAGCAGTTGCCGCGAGGCGGCGTTGAAGGTGGCGGTGATGGCGCCGATCTCCGGTCGCTGGCGGGCCTTGGCGACGAAATCGTTCACTATCCCGGCGAGTTGGCCGACGCTGCCGTCGCCCTTGTTCTGGACCCACACCTCCATGCCGCCCGTGGTGCCCAGGCCGGGAATGGACGGCGGGTTGACCGGCACCACGAGTCCCTCGCGGACCCGGGAGAAGGCCTGGCCGGCGGCCGCGATGACCGCCGGGGCGCTCTGCGTACGGATGCTTTCGTCGTCCTTGTAGCGTTCCTCGAAGTCCTTGAAACCGACGAAGAAGGTGCCGGCGTTGTTCTTGTTCTGGCTGTCGAGCAGGCTGTAGCCGTTGACGATGGCCACCCCCTCGACGGCTTCGTCGCGCATGAAGTAGTCGCTGACCGCCCGGCCCACCTCGCCGGTGCGGTCCAGGCTGGCGGCGTCGGGCATGATCACCGCGCCGAGCAGGTAGCCCTGGTCCTCCGGCGGCAGGAAGGCGCCGGGGATGCGCTGCGCCATCAGCACGGTGAGCACGACCATCCCGGCGAACAGCAGCAGGGCGAGCAGGAAGCGCTTGATCATGAAGGCCACCGCGCGCGAGTAGCCCTCGGTCATGCGCTCGAAGTTGCGTTCGAACCAGCGGAAGAAGCCGCGCTTGCGCCCGTGGGCGGGCTTGATGAGGATCGCGGCGAGGGCCGGCGACAGGGTCAGGGCGACCAGGCCGGAGATCACCACGGAGATGGCGATGGTGATGGCGAACTGCTTGTAGAGCTGGCCGGTGATGCCGCCCATGAAGGCCACCGGGACGAACACCGCGCAGAGCACCAGGACGATGGCCACCACCGGGCCGGCCACCTCGTCCATCGCCCGCTTGGCGGCCTCCCTGGGCGGCAGGCGGTGGACCTGCATGTTGCGCTCGACGTTCTCGATCACCACGATGGCGTCGTCCACCACGATGCCGATCGCCAGCACCATGCCGAACAGGGTCAGCATGTTGATCGAGAAGCCCAGGGCGGTCATGCCGATGAAGGTGCCGACGATCGACACCGGCACTGCCAGCACCGGGATCAGGGTGGCGCGCAGGCTCTGCAGGAACAGGTAAACGACCGCCACCACCAGCACCAGGGCCTCGAAGAAGGTGTGCACCACCTCGGCGATGGAGGTGCGGGTGAAGGCCGTGGTGTCCATCACGATCTTGTATTCGATGCCGGCGGGAAAACTCTTCTCCATCTCCGCCAGGGTCGTCCTGACGGCGTCGGACACGTCCAGGGCATTGGCGCCGGGCTGCTGGTACACCGCCATCAGCGTCGCCGGCTTGCCCTGGTAGGTGCTGCGCAGGGAGTAGTCCTTCTGGCCCAGCTCGGCGCGGCCCACGTCGCGCAGGCGGACGATGGCCGCCCCGCCGCTGGCGGCGCGGATGATGATGTTCTCGAACTCCTCCGGCTCGGTCAGCCGGCCCTTGGTGGTGACGGCGAAGGACTGCTCCACCGCCTCGCCGGTCGGCGACTGGCCGATGCGGCCCACGGCGAACTGCTGGTTCTGGTTGGCCACCGCCTGCTGCACGTCGGCGGCGGTGATCTTCAACTGGGCCATGCGGTCGGGCTTGAGCCAGATGCGCATGGCGTAGTCCGGGGTGCCGAAGATGCTCGCCTGGTTGGCGCCGGGGATGCGCTTGATCGCGTCGAGAATGTACAGGTTGGCGTAGTTGGCGATGTAGGTGCTGTCGTAGCGTTCGTCCGGGGAGTAGACCGCGATGACCATCATGAAGGCCGAGGACTTCTTCTGCACCTGGATGCCCTGGCTCTGCACCGCCGAGGGCAGTTGCGGCAGGGCCAGGTTGACCCGGTTCTGCACGTCCACCTGGGCCAGCGAGGGATCGGTGCCGATCTCGAAGAACACGTTGAGGGTCATGTTGCCGGTCGCCGAACTCGACGAGTTCATGTAGATCATGTCGTCGGCGCCGTTGACCTGCTGCTCGATGGGCGCCGCCACGTTGTTGGCCACCACTTCGGCGTCGGCGCCGGGATAGGTGGCCGATACGGTGATCTGCGGCGGGGTGATGTCCGGGTACTGGGCCACCGGCAGGTTGAACATCGCCACTGCCCCGGCCAGGGTGATGACGATGGAAATCACCGAGGCGAAGATCGGCCGCTCGATGCAGTAGTGGGACAGGCTCACGGCGCCTGTCCCCCGCCGGACGGGCCGGCCTTCAACCGCTCCTGCTGGCCGGGCCAGGCCTCGGCCGCCTTCTGCCGTTGCGGCTGGCCGGTTTCCCCGGCGGCGGGACGGGCGTCGACGATCTGCAGCGAAGCCTCCGGCGTCACCCGGATCGCACCGTCGACCACGATGCGCTCGCCGGCGCGCAGGCCCCGGGCGACGAACCAGTCGTCGCCGTGCCAGTCGCCCATTTCCACGATGCGCTGTTCGGGCTTGCCGCCGTCGCCGATCACCCACACGTAATGGCTCTTGGAACCCTGCAGGACCGCGCGCTGGGGCACCAGCAGGGCGCCAGGGCGGACCGCGCCCTTGAGGTGGGCGCGCACGAACTGGCCGGGGCGCAGCAGGCCCTTCGGGTTGGCCATTTCCGCCCGGATCAGGAAGGTGCCGGTTTCCTCGCTGAAGGCGAAGTCGGCGAAGTCGAGGCGGCCGCGATCGGGCACCTGCGAGCCGTCGGCCAGCACCACCTCGACCTCGAAATCGTTGTGCGGGGGAAACCTGAGCTGGCCGGCGGCGATCTCGCCGCGGAATTTCAGCATCTCGTTCTCCGAGAGGCTGAAGTTGATGTAGATGGGGTCGACCTGCGACACGTAAGTCAGCAGGCCGGCCGCGCCCGGCGTCACATAGCTGCCTTCCTGCAGCTTGGCGAAGCTCGACACCCCGGTGAGCGGCGACTTGATGGTGGTGTAGCCGAGATTGAGCTGCGCCGTGCGCACCTCGCCCTCGGCGGAGAGCACGGCGGCCTGCGCCTGCCGCTCGGTGCCGATGGCGTCGTCGAGGTTTTTCTTGCTCAGCGCGCCCACCTTCACCAGGGGACGGATGCGGCCCAGGTCGGCCCTGGCCATATCCAGGCGCGCCTGCTGCTGGGCGAGCTGGCCGCGGGCCGACTGCAAGGCCGCCTCGAACGGCCTGGGGTCCATCTGGAACAGGATCTGTCCGGTGCGCACCAGATCGCCTTCGTTGTACAGGCGTTTTTCCAGGAAGCCCTCGACCCGGGCGCGGATTTCCACTTCCCGGGAACTCTGGGTCTGGGCGACGAATTCGAAGACCACCGGGGTATCCCGCGCGGCCAGCGTGATGGCGGTCACCTCGGTGGGTGGGCGCGCCGGCGGGGCGGCGGTTTCCCCGCAACCGGCGAGCAGGGCGAGGCCGGCGAGCGGAGCGGCGAGCGAACGCCACGGGCGCCGGGAGCGCGCTCCGCCGCTTGCCGGGTTCGACGACCGTCCGTTCAGGATGCCCATGCTTGGCGCGGCGCTCAGGCCATGATGTTCAGCCCGCCGTCCACGTACAGCGTCTCGCCGGACAGGCGGCGGGCATAGGGGCTGGCCAGGTAGGCGCAGGTGACGCCCACGTCCATGATGTCCACCAGTTCCCCCAGGGGCGCGCGCTGGGCGGCCTCGCCGAGCAGCAGGTCGAAATCCTTGAGGCCGGAGGCGGCGCGGGTCTTCAAGGGACCGGGGGAGATGGCGTGTACGCGGATGCCCCTGGGGCCGAGTTCGTAGGCCAGGTAGCGGCAGCACGCCTCCAGCGCGGCCTTCACCGGCCCCATCAGGTTGTAGTTGGGCACCACCTTCTGCGCGCCGTGGTAGCTCATGGCGAGCAGGGTGCCGCCGTTGCTCATCAGCGGCACGGCCAGGCGCGCCATGCGCACGAAGGAGTGGCAGGAGATGTCCATGGCCAGGCCGAAGCCGGCCGCCGAGGAGTCGAGCAGGCCGCCCTGCAGGTCCTCCTTGGGCGCCCAGGCGATGGAATGCACCAGGATGTCCAGGCTTCCCCATTGTTCGGCGATCGTCTCGAACACGGCATCGAGCTGTTCGTGGCGGGTCACGTCCAGCGGCATGAAGATCGGCGCCTTCAGAGCCCTGGCCAGGGGTTCGACGTAGCCGCGGGTCTTGTCGTTGGCGTAGGTGATGGCCAGTTCGGCGCCCAGCTCGGCGAAGGCCTTGGCGCAGCCGTAGGCGATCGAGTGCTCGTTGGCCACGCCGGTGATCAGCGCCCTGGCGCCATGCAGCAGCGGGCGGGGAGTTTCCTCTGACATATCCGTCGTCCTCAGGATGGCGAGAGCGCCTGCCGGGTATGGCGGGCGATCATCAGTTCTTCGTCGGTGGGCACCACCCAGGCCGATACCGGGCTGGCGGCGCTGCTGATCCGTGGCCCGCCGGCCGCGTTCGCCGCGCTGTCCAGCTCCACGCCGAGCCAAGCGGCGTCGCGGCAGACGCGCTCGCGGATCGTTGCCGCGTGCTCGCCGATGCCGGCGGTGAACACCAGAGCGTCGAGCCCGCCCAGGGCCGCGGCCAGGGAGCCCAGCTCGCGGCCGATGCGGTAGACGAAGAGGTCCACGGCGAGGGCGGCGCCGGGCGCGTCGCTGGCCAGCAGCTCGCGCATGTCGCTGGAGATCCCCGACACGCCGAGCAGCCCGGACTCCTTGTAGATCAGCCGCTCGATGGCGCGGGCGTCCATCTTCAGCTCGTCCATCAGGTAGAGGATCACCCCGGGGTCGATGGCGCCGCAGCGGGTGCCCATGGGCAGGCCGTCGACGGCGGTGAAACCCATGGTGCTGGCCAGGCTGCGGCCGGCCAGCAGGGCGCACAGGCTGGCGCCGTTGCCCAGGTGGGCGACCACCACCCGCCCGCCCGCCGCCTCGGGGGCCAGTCGCGGCAACACGCCGGCGATGTATTCGTAGGACAGCCCGTGGAAGCCGTAGCGGCGCACGCCGCGCCCGGTGATGGCCGGCGGCAGGGCGAACAGTTGGGCGAGTTCGGGCTGGCGGCGGTGGAAGGCGGTGTCGAAGCAGGCCACCTGCGGAAGCTGCGGCGCCCGCGCGGCCACGGCGCGGATCGGCGCCAGGTTGTACGGCTGATGCAGCGGCGCCAGCGGAACGAGCTTTTCGAGCTTCTCCAGCAGTTCGCCGTCCACCCGCGCCGGCCGGGAGAACTCCTGGCCGCCGTGGACCACGCGGTGGCCCACGGCCGTCAGCCGGTAGCGGTCCCGGTAATCCTGCAGGAACTCGACCAACTGATGGGCCGCGTCGTCGTGGCCGAGGCGGGTGCCGTCGGCCCAGCGCCGCTCGCCGAGGATCGTGCCCGCGGGGTCCTTGGCGACGAAGTGCGGTGCTCCGCCGAGTCCCTCGATCTGGCCGCGCAACTGCAGCGCCAGTTCGTCGGGACGCTCGGCGAAGAGCGAGAACTTGAGGCTCGACGAGCCGGCATTGAGGACCAGGATGACGTTCTGCATGATTTCACCCGATCACCTTGCCGGTGCTTTCGCGCCGGGCCTTGGCCACCAGGGTGGCCACCGCGCAGGAGGCCATGCGGGTGGTCAGCGAGTCGGCGCGGCTGGTCAGGATGATCGGTACCCGCGCGCCCAGCACTATGCCGGCGGCATCCGCGCCGGCGAGGAAGGACAGGCTCTTGGCGAGCATGTTGCCCGCTTCCAGGTCGGGCACCACCAGCACGTTGGCGCGGCCCGCCACCGGCGAGTCGATCTTCTTGATCTGCGCCGCCTCCAGGCTGATGGCGTTGTCCAGGGCCAGCGGGCCGTCGAGGACGGCGCCGGTGATCTGCCGGCGGTCGGCCATCTTGCACAGGGCGGCCGCCTCGATGGTGGAGGGCACGGCGGGGTTGACGGTCTCCATCGCCGAGAGGATCGCCACCCGCACCTCCTTCTTCTCCGGGCCGACCTGCAGGGCGTGGGCCAGGTCGATGGCGTTCTGGGTGATGTCCATCTTCTCGGCCAGGGTCGGCGCGATGTTCACCGCGGCGTCGGTGATGATCAGGGCGTCCGCGTGTCCCGGCACGTCCATCACGAAGCAGTGACTGACCCGCCGCGCGGTGCGCAGCCCGGTCTCGCGCCTGACCACCGCGCTCATCAGCTCGTCGGTGTGCAGGCTGCCCTTCATCAGCGCCTCGGCCCGGCCTTCGCGGACCAGTTCCACCGCCCGGCCGGCGGCGGCCTGGCTGTAGGGCGCCTCCTCGATCGGCAGGCCGGCGATATCGATGCCGTACTGCGCCGCCAGCGCCTCGATCCGTTCGCGGGGACCGACCAGGATCGGCGCGATGAGGCCACTCTTCGCCGCGTCCGCCACGCCTTCCAGGGCGCTCTGGTCGCAGGGCCAGGCCACCGCCGTCGGCGTCGGCGGCAGGTTGCTGCAGTAGTCGATCAGGCGCCGGTACTTTTCGTGGGGAGCGGTCATCGGATACCTCCGTCGGCGGGGCGCTCAGGCGCTCCTGGCCGTGGGCTGCCCGACGGCGGGCGCGCGGCCCAGCACGTCGTGGATGCGTTCGAGCATGGCTCGCTGTTCGGCGCTGGGCTCGGAGCGGCGGACGCGCTCGTCCGCCGCCAGGCGCTCCAGCAGGGTCAGCAGCCGCTCGCGTTCGGCCGGCCCGGCCAGCAGGGCGGGCAGGGTGGCGAGGGCCTGTTCGCGCGCGTAGTTGACGATGATTTCCTGCTCGCCGCGGATGCGCCGCCAGGTCTCGGGCGGCAGGCGGGGCAGCAGGTCGGCGTAGTCGCGGACGATTTCCTGTTTGGTCACCAGTCGTGCGAGGGACAGTTCGTCCTTGCGCGCGAGCAGGGCGGCGACCCGGGCGAAGGCCTCGTCGTAACCGCCCTCGCCGATGGCGTCCAGGGCTTCCTGGACGAAGGGCAGTTCCTGCGCTTCGGCCGACGCCGCGGGGGGCGGGCTCTCGTCGAGGATCAGGGAGAACAGGCTGCCGTAGGTCTGGAAGAACAGCGCCTCGCCGGCGGCGTCGCGCAGCGCCCGGTAATGGTCCAGGGACGCGCTGATCAGTTCGGAGGCGAGCCGCTCGCCGTGGTGGGGCAGGTCGTCCCGGCTCGCCACCGGCGCCTGGCGCTGCTTCCTGACCGCCGCGGCGGCCGGGGCCAGCCACCAGAGCCAGGGATTGCGCGCCGAGAAAGCCCAGCGCTGCAGGCGCAGCGGGTGCAACTGGCGCATCAGCTCGGCGGAGCGCTCGCTGGCCATGAGGCGTACCAGGGGGCGGAGGAACAGCTCGTAGCCGCGCTGGTTGAACTCGGACAGCGCGGCCACCGCCTCGAAGGGCTTCTCGTCGACCCGCTGCAGGCGGTTGAGGCGGGCGGAGACGTCTTCCAGGCGGTGCTCGTGGAACTCCACCTCGTATTCCAGCTTGCCGCCCGCGCCGGGACGCTCGTGGATGGCCATGCCGTACAGGCCCGGCGGCAGCATTTCGATGGACTTGAGCACCGAGACGATCTGCGCGTGTTCCTTCCTGGCCACCCGGCCGGAGACGAAGATCCCCAGATGGCCGATGTCCTGGTGCAGCAGGCCGACGATGATCTGGCCGCGCGCCTTGATTTCCTCGGTGCTGGCGTAGATGTCCGCGACCCAGTTGAAGGCCTGCTGCGGCGGCGTGATGTTGTCGCCCAGGGAGGCGAACAGGACGATCGGCGACTTGATGTCGCGCAGGTCGAAGACCGGCTTGCCCCGGCCGGCGCCGGTCTCGCCGGACCAGAGCCGGTTGCCGACGAACAGGTTGCGGGTGATCCACTCGATCTCCTCGCGGTTCATCAGGAAGTAGCCGCCCCACCAGCGCTCGAATTCGAGGAAGCGCGGCGGTTCGCCGTCGATGTTGGCGAACAGGTGGTAGTACTTGTCCCAGTAGGTGTTGGCGGGGTTGAGGTTCTCGAAGTTCTCCACCAGATGGGCGCCGTCGAACAGACCGTTGCCCAGGTCGGAGGCCAGGGAAGCCAGCCAGGTGCCGCCGAGCAGCCCGCCGGCGTAGCGCATCGGATTGTCGCCTTCGCCTTCCCGCCAGGCGCCGCCCCAGTAGGACATGGGCGCGCCGTTGATCACCACCGGCCCCGCGCTGTCCGGGTCGGTGGCGGCCAGCATCATGGTCGCCCAGCCGCCCTGGCAGTTGCCGACCAGCGCCGGCTTGGGGCTGTCCGGGTGCAGTTCGCGCACCTTGCGCACGAAGACCTGCTCGGCGGCGCACACGTCCAGCAGGCTCTGGCCCGGCTCCGGCAGGCGGAAGAACGCCACGAAGTACACCGGGTGTCGCTCGCGCAGGATCACCCCCACCTCGGAGTCGTCCTTGAAGCCGCCGATGCCGGGCCCGTGTCCGGCCCGCGGGTCGATGATCAGGTAGGGGCGCTGCCGCGGGTCCGCCTCCATGCCGGCCGGCGGCAGGATGCGCAACAGGGCGTAGTTGACCGGGCGCGCGAAGGTGCGCCCGTCCAGCACCGTTTCATGCTCGAAATGCAGCAGGGGCGGCTGGCCCTGGCGCACGTGTTCCAGATAGTTGTCGCCGCGCTGGCGCAGCGTGTCCCAGAACAGGATCGAGCGCTGCGCGACGTCCAGGCCATAGCGGCACCAGTCGTTCCACAGGGTCCAGGGGGCGGGGGGATCGGCCGACGCGTCGGCCATTTCCCGTTCCCAGGCCTTGCGCATCCGTTCCTGAAACCGTTCTTGGGCCGTCCGGGCGCGCTTCTCGAAGAGATGCCGGGTCTTGGTGGAAATGGCGTGGCTGCGTGTCAGCCGGGCTGCGAACTCCATGCTCATGCCCCTTTGAGCGTATTTCGGGGCAGAGTCTAGGTGGCGGCGCCGTCCCGGCCATGCCGTTCGTCGCCTTCGACCTGGCCCGGCGGGGTTCGCTGATCGGTGGTGCATGGCCTCCGGCCGGCGCGCGGCGTCGGGCCCTGCCGGATGTCGCCCCACCGGCGCTGACGCGGGCGGGCTGCCTACACTGAATCCGGGCGAAGCCCGGTCCGGGCTTCCCGTACCACGAGGAGGCTCCCATGTTCACACCCGGTCATGCGCATCGCGAGCAGAAGGTGGACAAGCTCAACCGCCAGGCCTTCATCTGCGACGTCTACTACGAGGTGCGCGAAGACGCCAGGGAGGGGGCGATGCTGCACATGCGCATGGAGGGCGAGATCGACGGCCGGCCCTTCGCGGAGGAGTGCGAGCTGCACCGCGACATGGCCTTCGACTTCCTCAACGCGCTGACCCGGATCGCCGTGCGCAACGGCCTGCATCCGCGCTTCGGGCCGGTCCTGCGCGAGCATGGCGAATACGACGCCATGTTCCGGGATATCCGCGACAAGCTGGGCCTGCGCCCGGGCGATCCGGTCGATCTCGGCCACCTGCCGAATGCTTAGGACCTTGCGCCGCTCAGCGAGGTATCCAGCCCAGCAGGACGAACCAGCCATGATCGAGGGGGACCAGCAGGAGGAAGGTGATGGCGGCGAGCGCCAGGCAAAGCCGGATGCCATCCCTGGCCGCTACCTGTCCCATGCCCATGGCGACGACGATCGGCGCTGCCTGGTAGGGCAGCAGCGGCGTGGCATAACCGATCACCTGCGCCATCAGCACGGCAGGCAGGGGTAGACCGGACGCGTCGGCCAGGCTCTGCGCGAGCGGTGTGAACAAGGCCGGCACGCCGTTGGCGGTGACCGCGAAGTTGAGCGCGCTGGCCAGGCCCACCAGGGCGCCGAAACTGTTTCCCGGCCTGGCCGGATCGAGCGGCAGAATCCGCAACAGCCATTCGCCCATGACGGTCCCCAGTCCGGAATGGCTCACGAAAGCCGCCAGGCCCAGGATGCCGGCCACATGAATACAGGTGCGGACATTGACGCCCGCGGCGAATTCCTCGCCGTTCAGGAAGCCGATGCGCGGCAGCAGGCAGAGGCAGGCGGCGGCCAGGCCGATCCAGGCCGGCGAAACACCGTGCACGGCATCGCTCATCCAGAGCGCCAGCGTGGCGATCAGCAGCGATCCCAGGCGTTTCTCGTCGCGGCTCAATGCCTCGGCCGGTGGCGGCGCCTCGATGGGCCGTGGCCTGGCGGGAAACAGCAGGCAGAGACAGGCCACCAGGACAAGCCCCTTGAGCACGCCGAGTACCGGCGCGTGCAGCAGCAGGTATGGCAGGTAGGACAGGTGCACGCCGAAGGCGCTTTCCGCCGCGCCGACCATGACCAGATTCGGAACGTTGGCGGGCAGGATACTGGCCGACAACTGGAAGGTACCGAAGCCGACCGCGAGCGCCAGGGCGATGCGACCGCGGCTGCCTTCGGCCAGGCCGGCGCGCTCGGCCAGGGCCATGACGATCGGCATCAGCAAGGCGATGCGCCCCATGTTGGACGGCATGACGAAGGCCAGGGCGTAGCTCAGCAAGACCACGCCGCCGACTAGGCGGGGCCAGGAGCCGGCGAGGTGGATGGCCAGTGTCCGGGCGATCCGGTCGGCCAGGCCGACCTTGCGGATGGCGGTCCCCAGCACGAAGCCGCTCAGGACCAGCCAGAACGCCGCGGACGAAAAGCCGGAGAACAGGATATCGGGCGGAGCGAGGCGCAGGATCGCGGCAGCCGCGAAGAACAGCAGCGCGACGAGATACTCCGGCAGTCGCGCGGTCGCCCAGAGGCCGATCGTCAGGGCGACGAGGGCGGCGCCCGTCCATGCTTCTTCCATCATCGCGAGGCCTCGTCGTCATTCCCGGTCCGCGAAGGATAATGCCGGCTCATGGGACGAAGAATCCGTGATTTCGCATGGTATCCTTCGCGAAAAACGAAGGATCGCCATGGCCCGCCTCGATCTCGCGGATCTCGACCTGTTTCGCCACATCGCCGAAGCCGGCAGCATCACGGGCGGCGCGGTCCGGGCGCATACGGCGCTGGCGGCGGCCAGCACGCGGGTGCGTGGCATGGAGGCCATGCTCGGAACCCGCCTGCTGGAGCGCAGCCGCCAGGGCGTGACCTTGACGCCGGCCGGACACACCCTGCTCGCCCATGCGCGCAGCCTGCTGGCGCGGGCCGACCGGATGCACGAGGAACTGGGCGCCTTTTCGGGAGGCGCCGGCGCCCATGTCCGGCTGCTGTCCAACACCAATGCGCTGACCGAGTTCCTGCCGGAGGTCCTCGGTCGCTTCCTGGCCGCCCATCCCGGCACGACGGTCGATCTCCAGGAACGGCTCAGCGACGAGATCGTCGGCCTGGTCGCGGAAGGCGCCGCCGATATCGGCATCGTGGCCGGGACCGTCGATACCGGCGCGCTGTCGACCCTGCCGTTCCGCTCGGATCGTTTCGTGATCGTGGCGTCGTCGCGCGACCCGCTCGCCGGCGCCTCCTCCATCGCTTTCGCCGATGTCCTGGGGCGTGACTTCATCGGTCTCGATCGGGCGAGCGCACTGCAGCGATTCCTCGCGGACCGGGCGTTGCGGGAAGGCCGCAGGCTGCGCTTGCGGGTTCAGCTCCGCAGCTTCGACGCCATCTGCCTGATGGCCCAGGCGGGCGTCGGCATCGGCATCGTCCCCGAAACCACCGCCAGGCGTGCCGCGCAGACGATGGCGCTCGCCAGCGTATCCCTGCGGGATGCCTGGGCCCGGCGGGATCTGCGCGTGTGCCTGCGCCGCCATGAGGCGGGCGATACGGCCATCCGCCGCCTCGTCGCATATCTGTGTCCGGGACAGGCCCCGGCATGCGGCGGGATGCCGTTCAGTCCAGCAGGTCCGGCTCCTCGGCGCTGATCCGGTCCCACAGGGGCAGGAAGTTCAGCCAGTCGGCCAGTTCCTTGTCGGGGGCGATGGAGGCCGCCGCCAGCGCGGCGTCGGGGATGACCGGCCGTCCCGCCGCGTAGGCCAGCAGGTGGGTGCGGGCGCTGTCGTCCGCCAGGATGCTGCGCCAGGCGGCGCTTTCCACGCTGGCGCCGGTGGTCCAGAGGCCGTGGTTCTGCCAGATCAGCAGGTCGTTGTCGGCGAAGCTGTCCACGAAGGCCCGGGTCAGCCGTTCCGGGCGGCGTTCCGGGTTGCCCTGTTCGTCGCGCAGGTCGTGGCGGCGGAAGATCGCCTGGCTGCCGGAGAAGGCCGCCGACTCGGCGGTCAGCGGCTCGAACGGGCGGCCCAGGGCGGACCAGGCGCGACCGTGCAGGCCGTGCAGGTGGGCGATGCCCACCACCTCCGGGCGGGCCTTCTGCAGGTGGTAGTGCAGCTTCAGGGCGCCGCTGTTGAGGGGGCCGTCGCCTTCCACCACCCGGCCTTCGCCATCGACCCGCAGCAGGTGCGAGACGCGGAGCTGGGAGAAGGGCACGCCCAGCGGGTTGATCCAGTAATGGTCGGTCTCGATGGGGTCGCGGGCGGTGAAGTGCCCGGCCACCCCCACTTCGAAGCCCAGCCGGGCGAACAGCCGGAAGGCGCCGGCCAGGCGCTGGCGCCGGTGCAGGCGCTCGGCGAGCGGATCGGCCTGTCGCGGCACCCGGTCGAGGCGCAGGCGGTTGTCGGCCAGGGGCAGGGCGTAGATGCTCTGGGGAAAGCGGCGGGTCTGGGGCATGGTGGTTCCTTTTCGACGTGGATCGATCGTCACGGCGCGGTTTCGCCGAGTGTCTGTCGGGCCCGGCGGGTGGCTTCGAGCATCCGTTCGTTGAAGCGGTGGTCGAACAGCCGGGGAATCTCCGGGGCCGCGCCGATCACGTCGATGCTCCGCCAGAAATCGGCCTCGCGCCGGAAGGAGGCTTCCAGCGCCGTCCGCTGTTCCCCGTCCAGGCCGTATTCGGTACGCGTCTTGCGGGCGATCCCGAGCATCACGGCCGGATCGATCCGGGTCAGTTGCCCGCTGACCTCGGCCCATTGCTCGGGATGGCGGCCGACCCAGACCGTGGAATAGGCCAGGCGCCCCAGGAAGTCGGCGATCGCCGCGCGTTTGCCGGGATCGTCGAGGGCTTGTTGCGAGGCGTACTGGATGGTCCAGGAGTCGTCCGGGTTGCCGATCCAGCCCAGCAGGCGCAGGTCGGGGTGCGACTGCAGCACGCTGGCCTGGGGGTCCCAGGTGGCCCAGGCGTCGATGTGTCCGGCGAGCAGGGCGGCCAGGGCGGCGTCGTTGGTCAAATGGAGCAGTTGCAGGTCGTCCAGGCCGAGGTTTTCCTTTTTCAGCGCCTGGCCCAGCAGGTACTGGCTGCCGGTGCCCTTGACCACGGAAAAGCGGGTGCCCCCGAGGTCGGCGATGCCTTTGTAGGGCGAGTCGCCGCGCACCAGGATGGCGGCGCCGGCGCCCGTCGAGACCGCGCGTCCGGCGGCGATCACCTTGATGCCGCTGTCGGTGTTGTTGGCGACCTCGAAGAGGATGCCGGTGGAGCCGCCGTTGCCGCCGATGTCGATGTTGCCGCCGCGCAGCGCCTCCAGGAGCGCCGGAGTGGCGGAGAATTCCGACCATTCGATGCGGTAGGGCAGGTTCTCCAGTTGCCCGGCCACCTGCAGGTAGGGACGGTTGCCGATCTTGTTCGGCGCGCCGACCCGCAGCACCACCCCGGACAGGTCCGGCGCCTCGCCGGCGGACGGGCGGGGCGGCTCGGGGTCCGCGCCACAGGCCGCCAGCAGCGCCAGCGAGAGGAGGATCAGGAGTCTGCCGGGCAGGTTTGCGATCATGCTCATGGGGGATTTCCTGTTGCTCGAAGGGGAGCCGTCCGGCCCTGCTTCAGCGGGCGGCGGTCCAGGGGTTCTGCGGGATCGCCAGGCCGAGGTTTTCGCGCAGCGTGCGCCCTTCGTATTCGCGGCGGAAAATGCCGCGCCGCTGCAGTTCCGGCACCACCTGATCGACGAACTCCTCCAACGGGGCCGGAAAGAAGGGGAACTGCAGGTTGAAGCCGTCGGCGCCGCGCTCCTCCAGCCAGTGCTGCAGGTGGTCGGCGATGGTCTCCGGCGTGCCGTAGACCACCTGGTGCCCGCCGGCCAGGGCGAAGCGCCGGGCCAACTGGCGGATGCTCAGGTTTTCCCGGCGGGCCAGGTCCACCAGCAGTTGCTGGCGGCCGTGCGCGGAGTTGTTGTAGGGCAGCTCGGGCAGCGGGCCGTCCAGCGGGTAGCTGGACAGATCCAGCTCGCCGGCCAGCCGTTGCAGGGGCTTGGCGTCCAGGTCCGCGGGCAGCAGGTCGAGCAGTTCCTGGTATTTCTCCCGGGCCTCGCTTTGCGTGGCGCCGATGACCGGCAGCAGGCCGGGCAGGATCTTGATGTCCTCCGGGTCGCGGCCATGGGCGCGGGCGCGCCGCTTCACGTCGGCGTAGAAGGCCTGGGCTTCTTCCAGCGTCTGCGCCGCGGTGAACACGATGTCGGCGCCGCGGGCCGCCAGCTCTCGTCCGGCCGGAGAGGCGCCGGCCTGGGAAACCACCGGCCGGCCCTGGGGCGAGCGGGAGACATTGAGGGGGCCGCGTACCTTGAAGCGTTCGCCCCGGTGGTTCAGGGGATGGATCTTGGTAGCGTCGATGTAGCGGCCGCCGGCCTTGTCGCGCAGCAGGGCGCCTTCCTCCCAGCCGTCCCAGAGGCCGCGCACCACGTCGTAGAACTCCTCGGCCCGTGCGTAACGCTCGGCATGGGCCAGGTGCCGGTCGAAGCCGAAGTTGCCGGCCTCGTCCTCAATCTGCGAGGTCACCAGGTTCCAGCCGGCGCGGCCGTCGCTGATGTGGTCGATGGTGGCGAACTTGCGGGCCACGTGGTAAGGCTCGTTGTAGGTGGTGGTGGCGGTGGCGACCAGGCCGATATGGCGCGTCACCGCGGCCAGGGCCGCGATCAGGGAGAGCGGGTCCAGCCAGGCCGCCCGGCCGTAGCCGGAATTGCCGCCGTCGGCCAGGGTGTCGGCGGAGATGCCCACGGTGTCCTGGAAGAACAGGGTGTCCAGCCTGCCGCGCTCGGCGGTCTGCGCCAGTTGGATGTAGCGGGAGAAGTCCAGGTCGGTTTCCGGCACGGCGCGCGGATGGCGCCAGCCGCCGATCTGGTTGCCCGGGGTGAACAGGAAGGCGCCAAGGCGCAGTTGGCGTTTTTCGCTCGTCATCGGAGGATTCCTTGCTGGGTCAGAAACGGAAGTCGAGGCCGGCCACCACGCCGATGCCGTCGCCGGGATAGAAGGACGCCGTGTCCTTGCCCTGGGCGTCGTAGACGACGTTGGTGCTGGAGGCGTATTCGCGGTCGGTGAGGTTGCTGCCGTCCAGGAACACCGACCATTTGCGCTGCGGCGCCTGGTAGCCCAGGCGGGCGCCGAGCAGGGCGTAGCCGTTGGATTTGAAGGTGTTGGCGTAGTCGATGTAGTAGTCGGAACGGGCCTGCACGTTCAGGCTGGCGTAGAAGCCGCCGGCCTGTTGGTAGTGCAGTTCGGCCTGATAGATGTGGCGCGGCACGTTGGGCAGGTAGTTGGAGCCGAAGGAGTCGTCGCCACGGAAGCGGAAGTCGCTGAAGGTGTAGGCCTGGCGCAGGCTCAAGCGGTGGCCGCCATGCTCCCACAGGGTCGCCGCCAGTCCGGCCTCCACGCCCTGGTGCATGGTCTTGTCGGCGTTGGAGGTGGTGACCAGCGCCGAGGAGGTCTCGGTGGTGGGACTGAGTTCCACCGTCAGCAGTTCGTCGCGCAGCCAGGAGCGGTAGAGAACCAGGCTGCCGTCGAGGCGCTCCGTCTTGACGCGCAGACCCACTTCCAGGGTGTTCGCCTTCTGCTCCTCCAACTGCTTGACGAAGTTGACCGCGGTGCTGAAGGTGGAAGGCGAGTAGCCCCAGGTGGCCACCGGGTTGATCGAGCGGCTGGCGTTGGCGAACACCTGCAGGGTCGGGTTGAGCTGCCAGCTCAGCCCCAGGCGCGGTGCCAGGCTCCAGTTGTCGTAGTTGACCCGGTCGGAGTAGCCGCTGTTGATCGGTGCCGCCGAATACGCCAACTCGACGTCGCGCCGGACCTGGATGGCGGTGAGCCCGGTCAGCAGTTTCAGGTCGCGGGTCAGGTCCAGGGTATTGCCCAGCACGAACACGTTGTCGTAGGAGCCCTTGTAGCGGCTCTTCTTGGTATGGGTCAGGGAGCCGTCGGCGTTCCTCTGGTAGGCGTCGGTCTCGCCCTTGACGTGCCGGGTGTAGTACCAACTGGCGATGGTCTCGCTGGGCAGGCCGAACAGGGTGTCGTTGCGGATGTAGCGGATCGAGGGGTTGAGGTCGCGGTAATCCGAGGTGCTGGGCGTGGTGCTGTAGCGGTTCAGTTTCTGTGGGTATTTGTAGTAGGCCAGCCCGACTTCCAGCAGGGAATGGTCGTCGATCTGCCAGGTGGTCTTGAGGCCGGCCAGGAAGGAGCCGTACTTGTCCACGTTGCTGCGCGAGACCCGGTAGGCGCTGGTGGTGTCCGAGGGATCGTGGTGCAACCGGGCGCGGGTCAGCGGCGCGGACTGCTCGTGGAACTCCTCGTTGTAGCGCAGGATCAGCCGCGACTCCAGGTCGGGGCTGAAGCGGTAGCCCAGGTTGGCCGACAGGCCCTCGGCCCGCTTGAAGGTCTGCCGCTGGAAGCCGTCGCGGCGGGATTCCTTCACGCTGAAATGGTAGTCGGCGTCGCCCAGGGTACCGCCGGTGCCTGCGAACGCCTTGCGGTAGCCGTACTTGCCGCCTTCGACGTGCACCCGGGTGCCCGGCGCGTTCAGGCCGTTGGCGCTGACGAAGTTGATCGCGCCGCCCAGCGTCACCGCGCCGTAGTCGAAGGCGTTGGCGCCGCGCAGCACTTCCGTATGGTCGAGTCCGAGCGGCTCGAACAGTTCATAGGAGGTGCCGCCCGGCCCGGTCAGCGCCAGGCCGTCGAAAAGAAACTTGATCCCCTCGGTCATGTTGCCCGGCGCCGACTGGATGCCGGAGCCGCGGATGGACACCTTGATGGCATCGTTGCCGCCGACGCTCTGCACGAATACGCCCGGCTGATAGGCCAGGATGTCCTGCACGGTGGCCGCCTTGCCCAGTTCCACCTGGGCGCTGTCGACGACGCTGGCGCCGCCCGGAATGTTTTCGATCCGGGTCCTGGCCTGTTCCGCCGGGGTCAGTCTTTCATGCTGGACGACCACCGTGCCCAGGGTGGGGTTTTCTTCGTTCTTGTCCTCCTGCGCGTACAATTGCCCATGGGCCAATAACAAGGCCATGGCGACTTTGCCCGGCGAACCCCGGAACAGGCCGTCCCGGAACGATGTCGGACGGGCGATCTCATTCATCGTGCGAACTCCTTGTTTCGGCGGCCCCGCCTGTTACGAGGATCTGTCCAGGCAACTTTCCAACATGGAAAAACCAATGCGGATCGACTTTTCGATCGATGGAAATCCCCGTAAGCGGGCAATGATTCGCCTTACCGCGTTTTTCGCGGTTTCTATCGAATAACCTTGAAGCGGTCGTCGGGAACTTCGGCCGTTTTATTCATATGAAGCGACCATGGAAAACATGGCCGCTCGAACTATCGGTCGATAATTCCTCTCCTTGTGATCGGTACGGGAAAAACGACTTTCCGCATCATTCCCCGGCCACTTTCCGCCAGCCGCCGTAGTGGCTCCGGGGAATGGGCAACCCCAGGTTGCCGCGCAGGGTGCCGGCCTCGTAGTCCGTACGGAACAGGCCGCGCCGCTGCAGGATCGGCACCACCTGCTCGGCGAACAGGGTGCTGCCCTCCGGGCCCTGGCCCGGCATGACGATGAAGCCGTCCGCGGCGCCGTTGAGGAACCATTCCTGGATGCGGTCGGCCACCTGTTCCGGCGTGCCGACGATCCGCCCGTGCCCGGCGGAAGCCGCCTGCAGCTTCAGCAACTGGCGCAGCGTCCAGCCTTCCTCCAGGGCGCGCTGGCGGAAGATGCCGTAGCGGCTCTGGCGTCCCTCGACGCTGAGCAGGGCGGGCAGGCGTTCCGCGGGAATCCTCTGGTCCAGGTCCAGGTCGCTCACATCGATGCCGCCCAGGTTGCTTTCCAGGGCTTGGACGGCGCTGCGGCCGGAGGCCTCGAACTGTTGCTCGTCCAGACGCCGGGCCGCCTCCTCGGTGTCGCCGATCAGGGTGCTGAGGCCGGGCAGGATCTTGATGTGGTCGGGATTGCGCCCGGCGCGACGGGTCTTTTCCTTGAGGTCGTCGTAGAACTGCCGGGCCTCCTTCAGCGTGTGCTGGGCGGTGTAGACGCCCTCGGCGAAATGCGCCGCGAACGCCTTGCCGTCCTCCGACGAGCCGGCCTGGAACAGCACCGGCTGGCCCTGTGGCGAGCGGGACAGGTTCAGCGGGCCTTCCACGGAGAAGAACTTGCCCCGGTGGTCGATCCTGTGCACCTTGCCGGCATCGACGGCGAGTCTCCGGTCGGTATCCAGGTAGAGCGCGTCCTCTTCCCAGGAGTCCCACAGCTTGCGCACCACCTCGACGTATTCCAGCCCGCGCCGGTAGCGCTCGCTGTGGGCGGGCAGGGGCGTGGTGCCGAAGTTGCGTTCGCCGGCGCTGGAGGTCACCACGTTCCAGGCCGCCCGGCCGTTGCTCAAGTGATCCAGGGAGAGGATCTGCCGGGCCAGGTTGAAGGGTTCGGTGAAACTGGTGGACACGGTGGACAGCAGGCCGATGTGGGAGGTCACGGCCGCCAGCGCCGCGAACAGGGTGACCGGTTCCGGCCGTGGTGGCGTCAGGTTGTCCACGTCGCTGAACACCGTGTCGGCGACCATGGCGAAGTCGAAACGGGCCTTCTCCAACTGGCGCACCGCCTCCTGGTATTCGGAAAGCAGGGACGGGCGGGCCGGACCCGCCGTCACCACGCCGGCTCGGGAGCCTCCCGGCGAGTTGAGCAGCAAACCCAGTTTCAATGATCCGGGAGCCTTGGACATTTATCGTTTACCTCCTCTGGTCTGGGGCAAAGGGATTCCGGCGCGCTGCGCCGGCAGTCGCGCGGGGCGGCTGCCTTGGCGGGGGCGGGATGGCCGGATTGGCTGGAAAGCTCCCCGCGAGGCCGGGGAGCGACGATGCGAAGGCCGCGCCCGGAGAAGGGCGATACCGGTGGAGTCGCTGGAGGAGCGGAGCGCTCCGAAGAGCCCGGGGCCGCCCGCGCCGTGCGGACACTCGCGGTACGAAAACTCGTCGTACGCAAAGGAAAGGTCGGCTCGGTGGCTTGGCTGCGCTTGCATTCCGTTCCCCTCTTCATGAAACCAGGTCGATGGCTGGTCGGTTGCCTCCAACCGGAAGAGGGGGTCGGCTGGAGTCGAAACTACAGCTATGAAAAATCCCTGTAAAAGTACATTTCTCTCTATAGTTATTATTATTTTTATATATATATTTTTGTCTTAAATTAGTTTTTTGCATTTTGTGGCGGTGGGCGAACCGGCCGCCAGGCATGGCCCGATACGTGCGAAGGCCGTCTCCTGAGACCGGAACCCGTCTGCCGCAACGCGGGAGACAATCGATGACGCGCCCTGGGCAAAAGCCGGCGAATCCACCGAAAACACTGGCCGAATTCGCGATTCGTATCGCCGATTGACCACAAATGCCGTATGGTCGGACACCCCGAGGACCCCTGTCCTCCATTACCAGCCACAAGCCGAGAAATCCCGATGAACAAATCCGAACTGATCGCCAGCGTATCCACCCACGCCGATCTCGATAAGAACACTGCCACCAAGGTTGTCAATGCGCTGCTGGAAACGATCACGGCGGAGCTGAAAGCCGGTCATGAAGTGGGGCTGATCGGGTTCGGGACCTTCAGCGTCAAGGAGCGGGCGGCGCGTACCGGGCGCAATCCCCAGACAGGCAAGGAGATCGAGATCGCTGCGGCGAAAACGCCCGGTTTCAAGGCGGGCAAGGGCCTGAAAGAGGCCGTGAACTAAGTTGGTGCCGGGCCGGCCCTGGCAAAGCCCCGGGTTCGCGCCGGACCGAACGCCCATCCCTTTCGGCGATGCCGCTTTCGCCTCGCGAATCATTGCATGGCATGCGGCCCGGCCAGCGGGATAGGTCCCTGGATGTTCTTTTCCCGTCAGTGCAAGGCCAGGTGCACCAGCAGGCCCGCCAGCGCACAGCCCGCCAGCACCTCGATCACCCCGCGCCCGAAGCGGAACAGCGCGACGGCGGCGGCCGCGGCGAGCAGCGCCGAGGGCCAGTCGAAGCGGCCGGCGGAGCCCTCGGGCCAGAGCACGTGGTAGCCGAAGAACAGCGCCAGGTTGAAGATCACCCCCACCACGGCGGCGGTGATGGCGGTCAGCGGGGCGGTGAATTTCAGTTCGCCGTGGGTGGACTCCACCAGCGGGCCGCCGGCGAGGACGAAGAGGAACGACGGCAGGAAGGTGAACCAGGTGACCAGGCAGGCGGCCAGCGTGCCGGCGAGGAAGGCCTGCTCCGCGCCGAACACCTGGCGCACGTAGCCGCCGACGAAGCCGACGAAAGCCACCACCATGATCAGCGGCCCCGGCGTGGTCTCGCCGAGGGCCAGGCCGTCGATCATCTGCGTCGGGGTCAGCCAGCCGTAGTGGCCGACCGCGCCCTGGTAGACGTAGGGCAGCACGGCGTAGGCGCCGCCGACGGTGAGCAGCGCGGCCTTGGTGAAGAACCAGCCCATCTGCGTCAGGGTGCCGTGCCAACCGTAGAGCGCGGTCAGCAGGCCCATCGGCAGCAGCCAGAGCAGGGCGCCGACCAGCAGCAGGCGCGCCAGCCGCGCGCGGCTGAAGCGCGCATGCGCGGGCGTCGGGCTGTGGTCGTCGATCAGCGCCGGGCCGGAGTCGCGTTTCGCCGCCGCATGACTGTCGGCGCCGAATAGCTCCGGCGCCAGGCGCCCGCCCAGGTGGCCGAGCAGCGCGGCGCCCAGCACGATCAGCGGAAAGGGTGCGTCGAGGGCGAAGATCGCCACGAAAGCCGCCGCGGCGATCGCCCACAGCCAGGCGTTGCGCAGGGTGCGCGAGCCGATGCGGTGGGCGGCGTGGACGACGATGGCGGTCACCGCCGGCTTGATGCCGTAGAACAGCCCGGCGACCAGCGGTACGTCGCCGAAGGCGAGGTAGATCCAGGACAGGGCGATCAGGATGAACAGCGAGGGCAGCACGAACAGCACCCCGGCGATCACCCCGCCGCGGGTACCGTGCAGCAGCCAGCCGAGGTAGGTGGCGAGCTGCTGCGCCTCGGGGCCGGGCAGCAGCATGCAGAAGTTCAGGGCATGCAGGAAACGGCTTTCGGAGATCCAGCGGCGGCGCTCGACCAGTTCCTGGTGCAGGATCGAAATCTGCCCGGCCGGACCGCCGAAGCTGATGAAGCCGAGCTTGAACCAGAAGCGCAGGGCCTGGCCCAGGCTGACGGGCGCGCGGTCCGGTCGGGAGCGGTGCTGGGGCAGGGCGCGGATTTCAGGCATCGGGGACTCTTCACCGGGCTCGGGGGAGCACCGCCGGACCGGGTCACGGTCGGGCGGCGACGCGTGCGACAGCATGCTCCTCACAGTATGGACGGCCCCTGTTTCGTCCGTCTGACCGTCGTCCGGGGCGGACTCAGATCGACAGGTCGACCCGTCGCCGGCTCGTCGGCGGCAGCAGGCTGCGGCGCTTGTTCACCACCAGCTCGCCGATGCGGATCAGTTGCGCGCGGGTGACGTTGCGGCTGAGGCCGAGCAGGTTGGCGGTGTGCACCTGGTTGCAGTGGCAGAAGCGGTAGGCGGTGCGCAGCAGGGCCGCCTCGACCCGTGCGTGCAGGGCGCCGCAGTCCTCCTCGAAGAGCTTCTGGAAGGCGCGCTGCAGCAGCGCCTCGGCCGACTCGTCGGCGCTCGGGGCGGTTTCCTCCTGGCGTTCGATGCGCAGGTTGGACAGGTGCAGGTCGGCGGCGCGGATCAGGTCGTTGCGGCAGATCAGCAGGGTGTGGTGGATGACGTTTTCCAGCTCGCGGATGTTGCCCGGCCAGGAATAGGCGAGCAGCTTCTCCTCGGCGTCCCGGTCCAGGGCGATTTCGCTGTAGCCCAGGCGCCGGCTGTATTCGCCGATGAAGTGGCGGACCAGCGGCAGCACGTCGCCGGGGCGCTCGCGCAGCGGGGCGAGTTCGAGGCTGACCACGTTGAGGCGGTAGTAGAGGTCCTCGCGGAAGTTGCCGGCGTTGATGGCCTTCTCCAGTTGCACGTTGGTCGCGGCGAGCACCCGCACGTCGATGGGGATGCTCTTGCGCGAGCCGAGGCGCACCACCTCCCGCTCCTGCAGCACGCGCAGCAGCTTGACCTGGATCGCCAGCGGCAGGTCGCCGATCTCGTCGAGGAACAGGGTGCCGCCGTTGGCCGCCTCGAACCAGCCGGCCTTGGCGCTGAGGGCGCCGGTGAAGGCGCCCTTCTCGTGGCCGAACAGTTCGGCTTCCACCAGATTTTCCGAGAAAGCGCCGCAGTTCACCGCGACGAAGGGGCCGCCGCGGCGCTTGCTGAGGTTGTGCACGTGGCGGGCCACCAGCTCCTTGCCGGTGCCGGTCTCGCCGATGATCAACACGCTGGCGTCGCTCGGCGCGATCTGTTGCAGGTGGGCGAGCAGGGCCTGCGACTTGGGGTCGGCGAAGACCTGCGCGGTCGCCCGGACCGAGGTGGCCAGCGCGGGGGACGGGGGAAGGGTGAGCAGTTGCATGGTCGACGGCTACGAGTAGAAGGTTGGGGTCGGCAGCGTCCCGTTCAGCGCCCAGTCGCCCAACTCGTGGAGCTTGTAGTCCAGCGGGTCGTGCAGGGTCTGGGTACGCAGGTTGCGCCAGTAGCGATCCAGGCGCAGGGCGGCATGAGTGGCGCGGGCGCCGGTGACTTCGAACAGCCGGCCGGTCAGCTCGAGGCCGACGCGACTGGCGGCGACCTTGGCGGTGGCGATGGCCACCGCGAGCCGGCCGCGTTCCTCGGCGCCGAGGCGTTCCTCCTTGCTCCAGGCCTCGTCGAGCAGCGCATTGGCCCGCTCGGCGAGCAGGCGCACGCTTTCCAGGCCGACCCAGAACTCGCCGAAGTGGCGCAGGGTATAGGGGTCCTCGCCGATGTGCGCGGCGCTGGACTTGAACCACGGCCGGGTTTCCTTGAGCGTGTAGTGACGGGCTTCGGCGAAGGCGCCTTCGGCGATGCCGAGGAACAGGTTGACGAAGGTCAACTGGGCGATCAGCGGGCGCAGGCAGGCGAAGGGCGTGCTCAGCGGACCGGGGTCCAGCAGCAGCTCGTTCTCCTCGACGCGCACCCGCTCGAAGGTGACGTTGCCGCTGTCGGTCTGGCGCTGGCCCATGTTGTCCCAGTCGTCGTGCAGGGTGATGCCGCTGCGTCCGCTGGGCAGCGCGGCGATCAGCAGCTTGCCGCCATTGCTCTCGTCGAGCGCCGAGGCGATCAGCATTTCCGAGTCGGCCGAGCCGGAGCAGAAGCTCTTGCGTCCGGAGAATTCGCGCCAGCCGTCGAACCGGCGGGCGATGGTGCGGGTATCCAGGGGGTTCAGGGCGTTGCCCCAGAACCACTGGTTGCGCGCGGTCTGCTCGAACCAGGGTTGCCACTGGTCCGGACGGGAAAACAGGCGCACGGTGGCCAGCATCAGGTGCTGGAAACCGTAGACATGGGCGATCGAGCTGTCGACGCGGGCGAACTCGCGGACGATCTCCAGGGTCTCGCACCAACTGGCGCCCAGGCCGCCGTACTGGCGGGGGATGGCCAGGGCCAGCAGGCCGCTCTGGCGCAGGGCATCGCGCTGGGCCTTCGGCGTGCCGCCCTGCAGATCGCGCTCGGCGGCGGTCTCGGCGAATTCGGCGGCCAGTTTGCGGGCGATCTGCAGGGGCGGCAGAACCTTGGGTTGTTGGATGGCGGTCACACGCTGTTCCTCTGGCTGTGGTTCGACTGGCCCCAATGACGGCAATCCCTGTGCCATGCCAGGAAGTGCTTTCGAATCAACGGCTTGGCGAATTTCACCAAGCCGTTCCTGTTGCCTCCGGTACTGCATTGTTGAATCGCTGTTGCCGGGGCAACACTTGATCGACTGTTGTCGAGCCAACAGTTGGCCGCTCCCGGGCTGGCGCATCGCGGTCGGCTGGCCCGAAGAATCGATGTGGCTAATCTAGGCGATATAAAAATTCAAGATTAAATATCTTTTTGTTATTTGCTTAAGGGATTCGGCAAGGTTGTCGCCTGGGCGGGCTCAACTGTTGCTCGGGCAACTGTTTCTCCTGCAACACTTGCTCCGCAAAGTGTTGCCGGGAGGACAGATATCCCGCAGCACTGGCGGTAACGGCGGCGGACGAGGGGGCCGGCATGCTCCGCGATCCGTTGGGCTTTTTCTGCAAGATCGCGTTTCTTGTTTGCCGTCTTCCGATATTTCGCCGCAATTTTCTTTGCTGCGGAAGTCGCCGGTGCGCTCTGGCATGGGGCTTGCCGGAAGGATGGACCGCGCATCGCTGCGCCCGCATTCATCCTGAGGCACGCATTCATGAGTCTGGACATCTTCTGGTTCCTTCCCACTTCCGGCGATACCCGCTATCTCGGCAAGTCTTCCTCCGGCCGCCCGGCGACCAACGAATACATGCGGCAGATCGCCGTGACCGCCGAAAGCCTCGGCTACGACGGCCTGCTGATCCCCACCGGCAGCAGTTGCCTGGACCCCTGGGTGACGGCGGCCAGCCTGGTGCCAGTGACCAGCCGCATCAAGCTGCTGGTGGCGTTGCGCACCTCGGTCAGCGGCCCGACCGCCACCGCGCGCCAGGCCGCCACTCTCGACCAGGCGCTGAAGGGCCGCCTGCTGCTCAACGTGGTGCCGGGCGGCGATGCCACCGAACTGGCCGCCGACGGTGTGTTCCTCGACCATGACGAGCGCTACGAGGCGGCCGACGAAGTGCTCACCGTGTGGCGCGACCTGCTGCAGGGCAAGACCGTCGACTTCGCCGGCAAGCACGTCACCGTCGAGGGCGCGAAGAACTTCTTCCCGCCGGTGCAGCAACCCTATCCGCCGCTGTATTTCGGCGGCTCCTCGCCGGCGGCCCACGAACTGGCGGCCAAGCACGTCGACGCCTACCTGACCTGGGGCGAACCGCCGGCGGCGGTGGCCGAGAAGATCGCCGACGTGCGCGAGCGGGCGAAGAAGTACGGGCGCAGCGTGCGCTTCGGCGTGCGCCTGCACGTGATCGTGCGCGAGACCAACGAGGAAGCCTGGGCCGCCGCCGAGAAGCTGATCAGCCATCTCGACGACGAGACCATCGCCAAGGCCCAGGCCAACTACGCGGCCATGGACTCCGAGGGCCAGCGGCGCATGGCCGCGCTGCACGGCGGGCGGCGCGACAAACTGGAAGTCAGCCCCAACCTCTGGGCCGGGGTCGGCCTGGTGCGCGGCGGCGCCGGCACCGCGCTGGTCGGCGACCCGCAGACCGTGGCCGCGCGCCTCAAGGAATACGCCGACCTCGGCGTCGACAGCTTCGTGCTCTCCGGCTATCCGCACCTGGAGGAGGCCATTCGCTTCGCCGAACTGGTGTTCCCGCTGCTGCCCGGCAAGCAGCCGGTGACCGTCGAGGAGGAACTGACCGGCGGCGCCTTCGACGTGCGCGCCACCAAGAGCGAGGCCGCCGCATGAAGGTCATTGACATGCGCTGCCGGCCGGCGTACCTACACGACTTCTTCGGCGCCACCCCAGGCTCGCCCGAGCACGCCGCCGCGCGCTGGCTGAACCGGCGGGTCGGCACCCGTGGCGACGACGCGCACTTCGAGCGTTCGCTGAGCGCCGAGGGCTTTCTCGCCGAGGTGCGCGACGCCGGGCTGGAGAAGGCGGTGGTGGTCGGCCGGCACACTCCGTCCCAGCACCTGCCCAACGACTTCATCCACGAGATCGTCCACGGCCACGACGAACTGCTCGGCATCGCCGGCATCGATCCGGCGCTGCAGGGCATCGAGGGCGCGGTGGAGGAGATCGACCGCGCCATCGACCAACTCGGCCTGTCCGGCATCGACCTGGAGCCGGGCTTCGGCGAACCGGCCCGGCACCCGGATGATCCGCTGTATTTCCCAGTCTACGAGCACCTGGCGGCACGCAAGATCCCGCTGTTCCTGATGTCCGGGCCGACCACCCCCGACCCGGCGTTCAACGACCCCGGCCGGCTGGCCAAGGTCGCGCGCAGCTTCCCGACGCTGCCGATCGTCTGCTACCACGGCTACTGGCCGAACGTGCAGCAACTGATCGGCGTGGCCTTCCGCTACGAGAACATCCTCGCTGTGCCGGACATGTACCTGTTCCAACCGGGCACGGCGGCCTACGTGCAGGCGGCCAACGGCTTTCTCGGCGAGCAGTTGCTGTTCGGCTCGTCCTACCCGTTCCGGCCGATCCGCCAGACCATCGACGACTTCCTCGCCCTGGGCTTTCGCGAGGACGTGCTGGACAAGCTGCTCCACGACAATGCCGCGCGGCTGTTCGGCCTGGCGAAGTAGGGCCGCCGAGCTTCCCCTTGCCCTCTCCCCATCCCTCTCCCGCGGGCGGGAGAGGGCGCTCGAGGCGTCCGCAGCGACTCCCGCGCCCCGCGCCCGATCCCCTATCCTGTTTCCCCCGATCCCCGTCCCCGGAATCCCGTCATGTTCAAGATCCCCCAGGGCTTTTCCACCCGCGCCGTGCACGCGGGCAACGAAATCGACCGGCAGATGGTCACCCATGCCAAGACCCTGCCGATCTACCAGACCTCGGTGTTCGTCTACGACTCGCTGGCGCAGGTCGACGACTTCCTCGCCGGCAATCCCGACAACTACATGTACACGCGCATCGGCAATCCCAATCCGGCCGCGCTGGAAGCGCTGATCCTCGCCCTGGAGGGCGGCGAAGCGGCGCTGTTCGGCGCCTCCGGCATGGCGGCGATCGGCGCGGCGCTGCTCGGCAACCTGGAGGCCGGCGACCACCTGATCGCCAGCCGCGAGCTGTACGGCACCACCCAGAGCCTGATCGAGAAGGAACTGGGCCGCCTCGGCATCGCCTCCAGCCTGGTGGACATCGGCGATCTGGCCGCGGTGGAGGCGGCGATAGGTCCGCGCACCCGGCTGATCTACACGGAAACCGCCTCCAACCCGCTGGTGCGGGTCAGCGACGTGCCGGCGCTGGCCACACTGGCGAAGAAACACGGGCTCAAGCTGCTGGTCGACAATACCTTCCTCTCGCCGGCGCTGTTCCGTCCGCTGGACCACGGCGCCGACCTGGTGCTGCACAGCACCACCAAGTACCTCAACGGCCACAGCGACGCCACCGGCGGCATCCTCGCCGGCGACGCCGAATGGGTCGAGCGGGCGCGGCGCTTCCAGATCAACGCCGGCGGCAGCGCCAGCCCCTTCGAGGCCTGGCTGACCCTGCGCGGCGCCAAGACCCTGGCCCTGCGCATGCAGGCCCACTCGCGCAACGCCCAGGCGCTGGCTGAGGCGCTCGAAGCCCATCCGAAGGTGCTCCGGGTCCACTACCCCGGCCTGCCCTCGCACCCCGACCACGCCCTGGCCCGGCGACTGTTCCCCGACGGCTGCTCGGGCATGCTGAGCTTCACCCTCGACGGCGGCCTGGCCGAGGTCGACCGGCTGATCCGCGCGCTGCGCCTCGCGGTGTTCGCCCCCTCGCTGGCCGGCGTGGCGACCAGCATCAGCCATCCGGGCAAGACCTCGCACCGCGCCCTGGCGCCGGAAGTCCTCGCCGCCCTGGACATCCACGACGGCACCGTGCGCGTCTCCGTGGGCATCGAGGAGGCCGGGGACATCGTCGACGATTTCGTCCAGGCGCTGGAGCGGCTCTGAGCGGCGGCTCCCGCAAGGGGGCATTCATTCGCGACCGGAACCGCGGGGTGGCACCGATCATCGCGGATGAATCTGCTTTCGCAGGTAGCGGACCCGCCCCGGCGCCGCTGCCCGGCGGGCAACAGCGAATGGGCACTTTGCTGCTGAGGGTATTCGCCGGAGTCCGGCCTTTTGATTTAAATATTTGAATAAAAACGGATTTTTTCCTGGCATGGATATTGAGCTGCTAGCTGGCGCGCCTCCACGGAGGAGGGCGCCACGATCAGCCACAGGAACAGATCCATGCACAGCCCCGTCCGCTACCTTTCCTTGTCCATCGCTCTGGCCCTGCCGTCGCTCGCCGCCGGCGAGGGCTTCTTCGAGGATTCCACCTTCAAGGTGTTCAACCGCAACTTCTACATGCGCCAGGACTTTCGCAACGACAGCGGGTTCCGCAACCCGCAGACCGGCGAGAGCAAGCACATGCGCGCCGAGTGGGCGCACGGGGTGACCGCCACCTTCGAGTCGGGTTTCACGCCCGGCCCGGTCGGTTTCGGCCTGGATGTGCGCGGCCTGTTCGGCTGGAAGCTGGACGGCGGCGACGGCCAGGTCGGCGACAGCAACGCCGGCAACGGCCTGATCCCGCGGCGCGGCTACAACTTCGACGGCAAGCCCAAGGACGACTTCGGCAAGGTCGACGTCGCCCTCAAGCTGCGCCTGTTCGAGGACACCGTGCTGCGCTACGGCGATTACCGGCCGGCCAGCCCGGTGATCAACGCCAGCGATACCCGCCTGCTGCCGCAGAGTTTTCGCGGCGCATTCTTCGAGAACACCTCGATCGAGGGCCTGACCCTGGTGGGCGGCAAGGTGGAGTCCGGCAGCGACCGCTCGGCCACCGCCCACAACGGCGATCTGGGCACCGCCTACGGCGGGCGCTTCAAGGAGGCCGACGACTTCATCTACGGCGGCGCCGACTACAAGTACGACGGCCGCTTCTTCTTCCGCCTGCACCACGGCCGGCTCGACGACGTGTGGAACCAGACCGCCCTCTACGGCGACTGGATACAGCCGCTGGGCGGCGGCTGGGGCTTCAACACCGGCTTCAAGTACATCCGCACCCGCGACACCGGCAAGTCGCTGCTCGGCGACATCGACAACGATTCCTGGAGCGCCCACGTCGGCGCGACCCACGGCCCTCACGCGCTGACCCTGACCCACACGCGGATCGACGACGACTCGCCCTTCGACTACCTGTGGAACACCTGGGACTTCTTCCTCAACACCGGCTCGCAGGTCTCCGACTTCAACAACCCCAACGAGCGCACCTGGATGCTGCGCTACGACTACGATTTCGCCGCCCTGGGCCTGCCCGGCCTGACGCTGATCGCCCGCTACCTGCGCGGCACCGACATCGACGGCAGCAAGGTCGGGCCGGGCTACGCCGCCTACCAGAACATCCGCGACGGCCGCCACTGGGAGCGCAATTTCTGGATCAGCTACGTGGTGCAGTCCGGGCCGGCCAAGGACCTGACCTTCAAGATCCTGCAGGCCACCCACCGGGTCAACGGCGACCACACCGCCGAAGCCGACATCGACGAACTGCGCCTGATCGTCGAATACCCGCTGAGCCTGCGCTGACCGCCGGCGGACATCCGCCGACAGTGTTTGCCTGGCAAGTGTGCGCGGCCCAACAGTCGATCAGCAGACTGTATCCCAGGCAAAACCGGCCGGCGCTTCGCCTGCGTCGTATCTTATTGAATATAAGAAGTTTTTTAGGGTGGCACGGTTCCTGAAACAGTGCAGACAGCCAGCGCCGGCGGCATCGCCGGTGCAGTCGCCTTCGCGCATCCCTAGGAGAACCTCATGTCCCGCAAAATCGTCCTCAACGCTTTCGAGATGAACTGCGTCGGTCACCAGTCCCCCGGCCTCTGGGCGCACCCGCGCGACCGCGCCTGGCAGTACAAGGACCTGGAGTACTGGACCGACCTGGCCAGGCTGCTCGAACGCGGCAAGCTCGACGGCATCTTCATCGCCGACGTGATCGGCATCTACGACGTGCTCAACGGCAACGGCGAGGCGGCGATCCGCCAGTCCACCCAGGTGCCGGTCAACGATCCGCTGGCGCTGATCACGCCGATGGCGTTGGTCACCGAACACCTCGGCTTCGGCCTGACCGCCTCGCTGGCCTTCGAGCATCCCTATCCGTTCGCCCGCCGCCTGTCGACCCTGGACCACCTGACCAAGGGCCGCGTCGGCTGGAACGTCGTCACCTCCTACCTGGACAGCGGCGCGCGCAGCCTCGGCCAGCAGGCGCTGAGCGGTCACGACGAGCGTTACGACCATGCCGACGAATACCTGGAAGTGATCTACAAGCTGCTCGAAGGCAGTTGGGAAGACGGCGCGGTGATCCGCGACCGCGAGCGCCGGCTGTTCACCGATCCGGCCAAGGTCCACGAGATCGACCATCGGGGCGAACACTTCCAGGTGTCCGGCATCCACCTCTGCGAACCCTCGCCGCAGCGTACCCCGGTGCTCTTCCAGGCCGGCGCCTCCAGCCGCGGCCGGCGCTTCTCCGCCGAGCACGCCGAATGCGTGTTCGTCGCCGCGCCGTCCAAGGCCGTGCTCAAGAAGACCGTGGCGGACATCCGCCAGCGCGCCGTCGAGGCCGGACGCGACCCCTACCAGATCCGCATCCTCAACCTGCAGACGGTGATCCTCGGCGAGACCGACGCCGAGGCCCAGGCCAAGTGGCGCGACTACAAGCAGTACGTCAGCTACGAGGGCGCGCTGGCGCTGATCTCCGGCTGGACCGGGCTGGACTTCGGCCAGTACCAGCCCGACCAGGTGCTCAAGCACATCCATACCAACGCCATCCAGTCGGCGGTCGAAGCCTTCTCCACGGCCGATCCGAGCAAGCAGTGGACGGTCAGGGAACTGGCCGACTGGGTCGGTATCGGCGGCTTCGGCCCGCTGTTCGTCGGCAGCCCGCAGACCGTGGCCGACCAGTTGCAGGAGTGGGTCGAGGAAACCGACGTGGACGGCTTCAACCTGGCCTACGCGGTCAGCCACGAAACCTTCGTCGACGTGGTCGAGCTGCTGGTGCCCGAGTTGCAGAAACGCGGCGTGTTCAAGACCGACTACGCGCCGGGAACCCTGCGCGAGAAACTGTTCGGCGCGGGTCCCCGCCTGCCGGACAACCATCCGGGTGCCCGCTACCGCGACCTGGCGGCGCTGCGCGCGCAGCGCCCCGAATCGGTCGGCGCCTGATGGCGGAGGAGCGAAGCATGACGAGCCAGACGCTTTTGGCGAAGACCGGTGGCGCTGCGGCGGAAGCGGCCTTCGACGGTCCCCTGGGACCCGACGCCCCGGAACTGGAACCCTTGCTGGCGGAAATCGCCCGGGATGCCGAGGAACGCCGCAAGCCCGGCCAGGAGGGCCATCCCTGGCGCGCCCTGGCGCTGATCCGCCGGGCGCGGCTGGGCGCGCTGCGCCTGCCGCGCGAGAGCGGCGGCGGTGGCGCCAGCCTGCGCGAACTGTTCGGGGTGGTCATTCGCCTGGCCGAGGCCGATCCGGACGTCGCGCACATCCTGCGCGCGCATTACCTGCTGACCGACGAGTTCCTGCGCGCGCCGGCCGGCGCCGTGCGCGACGAACGCCTGCGCCGGGTGGCGGCCGGGGAAATCTTCGGCAACGCCTACACCGAGCTGTCGAGCAAACCCGTGGGCAACTACGCGTTCGAGACGCGCCTGTCGCCGGACGGCGACGGCTTCCGCCTGAACGGCACCAAGTACTTCAGCACCGGCACCCTGTACGCCGACTGGGTGTACGTGACCGCTTCCCTCGAAGACGGCAGCCCGGCCGGCGCGATCGTCCCGACCGGACGGGCGGGGCTGCGCATCGTCGACGACTGGGACGGCATCGGCCAGAAGTACACCGGCAGCGGCACGACCCACTTCGACGACGTGCGGGTCGAGGCCGACGAGGTGGTCCGGCGCGATACGGCGAACCAGTTCAACGCGCTGGCGCAGCTCTATCTGCACGGCGTCATCGCCGGCATCCTGCGCAACGTGGTGAGCGATGCCGCGGCGCTGTTGCACGGGCGGGCGCGAACCTTCAGCCACGCCGCGGCCGCCCGGCCGGCGGAGGACCCGCAACTGCTGCAGGTGGTCGGCGAACTGTCGAGCACGGCCTTCGCCGCCGAGGCCATAGTGCTGGCGGCGGCGGACGCGCTGGACCGCGCCTTCGCCTCCGGCGTCGGTGGCGAGGTCGATCCGCAACTCGGCCACGAATCCTCGCTGCGCGCGGCGCAGGCCAAGGTCAGCGTGGATGCCCTGGCCCTGCGCGCGGCCAGCCTGCTGTTCGAGGTCGGCGGTTCCTCGGCGGCGCGCCAGTCGGCGCAGCTCGACCGGCACTGGCGCAACGTCCGCACCCTGGCCTCGCACAACCCGACGCTCTACAAGGCGCGGGCCATCGGCGACTACGAGGTGAACGGCCGGGAGCTGCCGCGCAACGCCTATTTCTGAGACGCCCTCGGCGCGAACCGCAGGTACTTCCCCCGTGGCCGGCCGGCGCAGTCATGCGCCGCCGGCTTTTTTCGTTCCGCCCGCGGCGGGAGAAACGGCGCCGGCAACTGTCCGGCAGGCAACAGCCGATCAGCAGGCTGTGCCCCGAGCATCAGCCGAGCCGCCCGAAATACCGGAAAAATTCCATGTATATCAAAGGATTGTGTTTTGGCATGGGCTCTGCAACCGACTCCACAGGCGTGCCCTGCGGCACGGGAAGTCACTTGCAAGGCGGGCGCCCGCCCGCCGGGAGGAATGCCAATGAGCGTGCACGAGCCGAATCCGCCCGGACTCGATGTCCTGCCCGACGATGCCCTCGAACGCCTGGGGCGCTGGGCCGCCGAGCGGCCGCTGCGGATCGCCTTGCGCCACAAGCGCCACGGCCGCTGGAAGGCCTGGCGCTGGGTCGATGCGCAGCATGAGGTCGCCCGGCTGGGCTTGGCGCTGCAGCGCCAGGGCTTCGGGCCCGGCTCGCGCCTGGCGCTGAGCGGCGCCCTGGAGCCGACGGCGATCCTGCTCGCCCTGGCGGCCAGGGCCGCCGGTGGCCGGGTGGTTTCCGCCTGCCGGCTGGCGGCGGGCGACGAGCTGCGCGACCTGCTGCTGCGCCTGCGGCCGAGCCATGCCTTCGTGCAGAGCCGCGAGGGCGTGTCGCGCTGGCTGGATGCCGCGCGGGATCTGCCGCACGAACTGCTGGTGTTTTCCGCCCGCTCGGCGCAGCGCCGCCAGGGCAATTGCCGGGTGCTGCCGCTGGCCGCGCTGGACGGAGGCGGGCCGCTCGCGCCGTTGCCGCTGCCGTGGAGTGAAGTCCGCGACCAGGAAACGCTGTGGAGCGAGGAGGGCACCGAGTGGCCCGAGGGCCTGGGCCTGCTGCTGCGTCACTGGCTGGACAGCGGCACCGGTTTCGCCTTCCCGGAGAACAGCGAGTCGGCGGCGCGCGACCGCCGCGACATCGCGCCCACCGGCCTGTTGCTCTCGGAAAGCCGCCGGCAGGCGCTGGAGGCCGAGATCGAACGGCGCCTGGCGCCCGCCGGCAGTTGGACGCGGCGCCTGAGCGACTGGGCCCTGCAAGACCCCGAGCGCGGCGCGCGGCGCTGGATCGCGGCGCGGCTGCGCGGGCTGCTCGGCCTGCAGCGTCTCGAACGCATCCTGCCCGGCGACCTGCCGCCGCCGCTGGCGCGGCCGTCGCCGGTCCGGCTCGCGACGCGGGAGCAGGTCGCATGAATGCCGCCGTTTCCGCCGCCGAGGCGATCCTCGAAGTCCGCGACATCTCCCTGTCGTTCAAGGGCGTCAAGGCGATCAACGCCCTGTCGTTCGAGGTGCGCCGCGGCGAGATCTGCGCGCTGATCGGCCCCAACGGCGCCGGCAAGAGTTCGCTGCTGAACATCCTCAACGGCGTGTACCGGCCGGATTCCGGCGAGGTGGTCTTCGAGCGCGAGCATTTCCGCCGTATCCACCCGCTGGAGGCGGCGCGCCGCGGCATCGGCCGCACCTTCCAGAACAACGCCCTGTTCAAGAAGATGAGCGTGATCGACAACCTGCTCACCGGCCTTTCGCGGCACATGCGCAGCGGCTTCTTCGCCCAGGCCCTCGGCCTGCCGGACGCGCGCCGCGAGGCGCGCCGGTTTCGCGAGCGGGCCGAGGCGATCCTCGAATTTCTCGAACTGCAACCCTGGCGCGAGGTGGCGGTGGGCAGCCTCGCCTACGGCCTGCAGAAGCGCGTCGAACTGGGCCGCGCGCTGATCGCCGAACCGCGCCTGCTGCTGCTCGACGAGCCGATGGCCGGGATGAACGCCGAGGAGAAGCAGGAGATGAGCCGCTTCATCGCCGACGTCAACCGCGACCTGGGGACCACCGTGGTGCTGATCGAGCACGACATCAAGGTGGTCATGGGCCTGTCCGGCCACGTGGTGGTGCTCGACTACGGGCGCAAGGTCGGCGACGGCACGCCGGCCGAGGTGCAGGCCAATCCCGAGGTGATCGCCGCTTACCTGGGGACGCGGCATTAGCGGCTTTCTCCCTCTCCCCCGGCCCCTCTCCCACAAGTGGGCGAGGGGAGTGTCGGAGCCGCTTCCTTCCCACAGGGGGACGAGGGGTCAATTCGCCCTCTCCCGCTCGCGGGAGAGGGCCGGGGAGAGGGCGCTTTTCGCTTTCCCTCACCCCCAGGTGGACGGAGGGAAATGGCAAGCCAATTCTCCCTCTCCCGCCTGCGGGAGAGGGCCGGGGAGAGGGCGCTTTTCGCTTTCCCTCACCCACAGGTGGACGGAGGGAAATGGCAAGCCAATTCTCCCTCTCCCGCTTGCGGGAGAGGGTCGGGGAGAGGGCGCTTTTCGCTTTCCCTCACCCACAGGTGGACGGAGGGAAATGGCAAGCCAATTCTCCCTCTCCCGCCTGCGGGAGAGGGCCGGGGAGAGGGCGCTTTTCGTTTTCCCTCTCCCACAGGTGGACGAGGAAAATATTCAGGAGTCGAGATGACTTTCTTTCTGGAAACCCTGATCGGCGGCCTGCTCGCCGGCACCATGTATTCGCTGGTAGCGATCGGCTTCGTGCTGATCTACAAGGCCAGCGGCGTGTTCAACTTCGCCCAGGGCGCCATGCTGCTGTTCGCCGCGCTGACCTTCGTCAGCCTGCAGGAGCAGGGGCTGCCCTTCGCCCTGGCGCTGCTGCTCACCGTGGTGGTGATGGCCATCGGCGCCATCGTCATCGAGCGCACGGTGCTGCGCCCGCTGGTCAACCGTTCGCAGATCACCCTGTTCATGGCCACCCTCGGCCTGTCGTTCGTCATCGAGGGGCTGGCGCAGGGGCTGATGGGCGCCCAGGTACGCGCGCTGGATCTCGGTATCGAGGACGTGCCGCTGTTTCTCGGCGAGGTGATGGTCAGCCAGTTCGACCTGGTGGCGGCGGCTACCGCGGCAGTGCTGGTGGCGGTGCTGGCGCTGCTGTTCAACCGCACGCGGATCGGCGTGTCGCTGCGCGCGGTGGCCGACGACACCCGCGCCGCGCTGTCCATCGGCATCAACCTCAACCGCATCTGGCAGATCGTCTGGGCGGTGGCCGGCGTCGTCGGGCTGGTCGCCGGACTCCTCTGGGGCGCGCGCCAGGGCGTGCAGTTCTCGCTGTCGCTGGTGGTGCTCAAGGCGCTGCCGGTGCTGATCATCGGCGGCTTCACCTCGATCGGCGGGGCCATCGCCGGCGGGCTGATCGTCGGCGCGGCGGAAAACCTCGCCGAGGTCTATCTCGGCCCGTACATCGGCGGCGGCATCACCCCCTGGTTCGCCTATTTCCTCGCCCTGGTCTTCCTCTACATCCGCCCCGCCGGCCTGTTCGGCGAGCGCGCCATCGAACGAGTGTGACGCCATGACCACGACTCACCTTCCCGCTTCCCACGACGGCGCCCCGCTGGAACTGCAGGAGCGCCGCGCGCCCTGGCCGCTGGCGATCCTGCTGGCGGTCGCCTTCGTCCTGGTGCCCTGGCTGGGCGACGACTACTGGCTCAACGCGATCTTGATCCCCTTCCTGGTGCTGTCGCTGGCCGGGCTCGGCCTCAACCTGCTGACCGGCTACACCGGGCAGACCTCGGTGGGCGCGGCCGGCTTCATGGCGGTCGGCGCCTTCGCCAGCTACGGCCTGCTGCTGCGCGTGCCGGGGCTGCCGTTGCCGCTGGCGCTGGCCGGCGGCGGGGCGATCGCCGCGGCGGTCGGCTTGGTGTTCGGCATCCCCAGCAACCGCATCAAGGGCTTCTACCTGATGGTCACCACCCTGGCGGCACAGTTCTTCCTCGAATGGGTGTTCACCAAGTTCCCCTGGTTCTACAACCACGCCTCCTCGGGAACCATCAGCGCGCCGCGCCTGGAGCTGTTCGGCCTCGACCTGCACGCGCCGGCCGGCCGCTACCTGCTGGTGCTGGGCTGCGTGACGCTGCTGACCTGGGTGGCGGTCAACCTGGTGCGCAGCCAGATCGGCCGCAACTGGATGGCGATCCGCGACATGGACACCGCCGCCGCGGTGATCGGCATCCCGGTGGACGGCTACAAGCGCCTGGCCTTCGCCGTCAGCTCCTTCTACCTGGGCGTGGCCGGCGCGCTCTGGGCCTTCGCCTACCTGGGCACCGCCAGCGCCGGCAGCTTCGACATCAACCGTTCGTTCCAGATCCTGTTCATCATCATCATCGGCGGCATGGGCAGCATCGCCGGCAATTTCGTCGGCGCCGCCTTCATCAGCCTGCTGCCGCTGCTGCTCAACCAGATCGGCCAGGGCCTGCTGGGCGGCAACGTCGACGCCGGCCAGTTGCAGAACCTGCAGAAGATCATCTTCGGCGTGCTGATCATCTGGTTCCTGGTCAAGGAACCGGAGGGACTGATCCGCCTGCTGGCCAACCTGGGCGAACGGCTGAAAGCCTGGCCCCTGAGATTCTGAACCCGACGACCGCCTGACCCGGCGACGGGAAGGAGACGCGCAACCCGAGAAAGAGAACGACATGCGCAAGACCCTGCAATGCACCCTGGGCGCCGGCGCCCTGGCGCTCGCCCTCCAGGCCGCGCCGCCGGCCCGGGCCGCCGACCTCGAACAGTACATTCCGCTGCCGAGCTTTCGCGTCGGCCCCTACGCCTCCAGCGGCATCCCGCTGTTCGACGGCATCATCGACTACCTGACCTACGTCAACGAGACCCAGGGCGGCATCAACGGCGTGCGGCTGACCTGGAGCGAGTGCGAGACCGGCTGGCTGGCCGACAAGGGCGTGGAGTGCTACGAGCAGATGAAGAACGGCCGCAACGGCTCACCCACGCCGTTCTTCTTCCCGCTGTCCGGGCCCATCGCCGCGGCGCTGGCCGAGCGCACCGAGCAGGACCGGATTCCGCTGGTGACCATCGGCTACGGCATCACCGATGCCACCGCCGGCGCGGTCTACCCCTACAACTTCCCGATCATGGCCAACTTCTACAGCCAGTCGTCCTCGGTGGTGAACTACATCGCCCAGCTCGAGGGCGGGGCGGACAAGCTCAAGGGCAAGAAGATCGTCACCGCCTACAACGACTCGCCGCCCGGCCGGGAAACCATCGCTTCGATGAAGCTGTTGGCCGAGAAGTACGGCTTCGAGGACATCCAGGTGCCGATCCCGCTGCCCGGCAACGAGCAGACCGCGGTGTGGCGCGGCATCCGCCAGCACAAGCCGGACTACGTGTTCCTGCGCGGCTGGGGGGTGATGACGCCGGTGGCGATCAAGACCGCGGTGCGTTTCGGCCTGCCCGCCGAGCGGCTGATCGGCGACATCTGGTCGGCCTCGGAAGAGGACGTGATTCCCGCCGGCGCCTCGGCCAAGGGCTACAAGGCGATCACCCCGAACCCCAGCGGCACCGATTTCCCCGTACTGCAGGGCATCCGCAAGGCGGTCGTCGACGCCGGCAAGAGCAGCCTGCGCGACAAGAACAGCTTCGGCAGCGTGTTCTACAACTCCGGCGTGATGCAGGGAATCCTGATGGTCGAGGCGCTGCGCAAGACCCAGGAGAAATACGGCGTCAAGGCCCTGAACGGCGAGGAAGCCCGCTGGGGCTTCGAGAACCTGAGCCTGGACGAGCCGCGCATCGCCGCCCTCGGCGCCACGGGCCTGCTGCAACCGCTCGAGGTCACCTGCGACGACCACGAGGGCGGCGGTTCGGTGCGCGTGCAGCAGTGGGACGGACAGAAATGGACGGTGGTCAGCGACTGGGTGGTCGCCGAGCGCGACCTGCTGCGTCCGCTGATCGACGCCGGCGCCGCCCGCCACGCCAAGGAGAAGGGCATCGCCCCGCGCGACTGCGGCCGGCCCTTGTAGACCGAGATTCCCTTTTCGCGCCTCGGGCGCCGGAGATCACCATGAGCAGGAAACGCCTGATTCTCAACGGCTTCGCGATGAACACCGTGTCGCACGTCTACCACGGACTGTGGCGCCACCCGGACAGCCAGCAGATTCATTTCAACGACCTGGAAACCTGGGTCGAGCTGGCGCAGTTGCTGGAGCGCAGCCATTTCGACGCGCTGTTTCTGGCCGACGTGATCGGCATCGACCCGTCCTACCAGGGCAACTGGGACACCTACCTGCGCGGTGCGGTGCAGGTGCCGATCAACGATTCCTCGACGCTGATCGCCGCGCTGATCGGCGCCACCCGCGACCTCGGTCTGGTCTTCACCAGTTCGATCCTCCAGGACCATCCGTTCAACTTCGCCCACCGCGCCTCGACCCTGGATCACCTGAGCAAGGGGCGCGTCGGCTGGAACATCGTCACCAGCGTCAGCCACAACGCCGCGCAGAACTTCGGCTTCGAGCGCATCGTCGCCCACGACCGGCGCTACGCCTGGGCCGAGGAATACATGGAGGTGGTCTACAAGCTGTGGGAAGGCTCCTGGGAGGAGGATGCGGTGCGCGCCGACCGGCGCGCGGGGATCTACGCCGATCCGCTCAAGGTGCACCGCATCCACCACCAGGGCGAACGCTACAAGGTCGCCGGACCGCATCTCAGCCAGCCTTCGCCGCAACGCACGCCGGCGCTGTTCCAGGCCGGCGCCTCGTACGCCGGACGGGCCTTCGCCGCGCGCAACGCCGAAGCGACCTTCATCGCCAGCCGCCACCCGGAAGGCGCGCGGCGGCTGATCGAGGACGTGCGCGGGCAGGTGCGGCGCGCCGGCCGGCGCGCCGACGACCTGCTGTTCATCCAGGGGCTGTCGTTCGTCGTCGGCAGCAGCGAGGAAGAAGCGCAATGCAAGGCGCGGGAGCTGGACGAACTGCTCTGCGTCGACGGGCTGGCCGCGCACATCAGCCGCGACCTCGGCATCGACCTCGGCCTGCTGGAGCCCGAGCAGCCCATCGACGAGCTGGAGGTCGAGGGCGTGCAGGGCATCCTGCGCTTCTTCGAGGAGGCCAATCCCGGCCAGCGCGCCACGGTGGCGGATCTGGCGCGCGCCTACGCCGGCACGCGCCTGGTCGGCTCGCCGGAGTCCATCGCCGACGAGCTGGAGCGCTGGCAGGACGCGGGGATCGACGGCGTCAACGTCATCTACCAGACCCTGCCCGGCACCTTCCGCGAGGTGGCCGAGCAACTCATCCCCGAACTGCAGAAACGCGGCCTGGCGCAGCGCGAATACGCGCCGGGCACCCTGCGCGAGCGGCTGTTCCCCGGCCGTCCCGCGCATCTCAACGAACGCCACCCGGCCGCCGCCCAGCGGCGCCGGGGGTGATGCGGATCATTCACCGACAACTCCTGGTTCCGGAAAGCAACCCATGTCCTCATCCCTGAAACGCAAGCTCGCCGTGGCCCTGCTGGCCCTCGGCGTCCACCACGCCCTGCCCGGCAGCGCCCTGGCGGCGCCGAACGAGCAGTTCTTCCCGCTGGCCACCTACCGGGTCGGCGCCTACGCCTCCAGCGGCATTCCGGTATGGGCCGGGATGATCGACTACCTGCGCTACATCAACGAGGTGGAGGGCGGCATCAACGGCGTCAAGCTGGTCTGGCAGGAATGCGAGACCGAGTGGACGGCGGAGAAGGGCATCGAGTGCTACGAGCGCTTCAAGAACGGCCTGGACGGCGCGCCGGTGGCGGTCTACCAGCCCAACGGCGCGCCGGCCGCCTACGCCCTGGCCGACAAGGCCGCGGCCGACAAGATCCCGCTGATCACCCTGGGCTACGGGCGCACCGAGGCCACCGACGGCAGTGTGTTCCCCTACAACTTCCCGGTGATGCTGACCTTCTACAGCGAGGCTTCGGCGGTGATCGAGTACATCGCCCGACGCGAGGGCGGCCTGGACAAGCTCAAGGGCAAGAAGATCGCCACCGTCTACCACGACTCCGCCTACGGCCGGGAAACCCAGGGGCCGCTGGCGCTGCTGGCCGAGAAGTACGGCTTCGAGAACATCCAGATCCCGGTGGCCGATCCGGGCAACGAGCAGTCCGCGCAGTGGCGCCAGGTGCGCCAGGCGAAGCCGGACTGGGTGTTCCTGCGCACCTGGGGCGTGTCCACCCCGGTGGCGATCAAGACCGCGGCGCGCTTCGGCTTCCCGGTGGAGCGCATCATCGGCGACATCTGGGCCAGCTCCGACGAGGACGTGCTGCCCACGGGCCCGGCCGGCAAAGGCTACCTGGCGCTCACCCCCTATCCGGGCGGCGCCGACTTCGAGATCCACAAAAAGATCAAGGAGCACATCCTCGACAAGGGCAAGAGCGACCTCAAGGACCCGAAGAGCTTCGGCAGCGTCTACTACAACTCCGGGCTGGTCAACGCGGCCATCGCCGTCGAGGCGATCCGCGCCGGGCAGGCCAGATTCGGCAAGCGCCCGCTCGACGGCGACGAGAGCCGCTGGGGCCTGGAGCACCTGGACATCGACGATGCCCGGCTCAAGGCCATCGGTTTCCACGGCCTGATGCAGCCGCTCAGGCTGTCCTGCTCGGACCACGAGGGCGGCGGCGCGGCCAAGGTGCAGCAGTGGGACGGCAGCAGTTGGAAGCTGATCACCGACTGGGTGCAGGCCGACCGCCAGACCCTGCGTCCGCTGATCGAAGCCAAGTCCGGCGTCTACGCCAAGGAAAAGGGCATCGCGCCGCGCGACTGCCGCGCCGACGGCTGAGAAGCCACACCCGCCCTCGACCCGGCCACGGGAGATGGGCAAGCCAGAACCCCGACAGACCCCGATCATCGACCCCTGGAAGTGAATCATCATGCGTGACTCCCTGCGCCGCGTCCTCGCCGGCGCCGCCCTCGCCCTCGGCGCCCATACCGCCCTGCCCGCGACCGCCCTGGCGGCGCCGGACGAGCAGTTCGTTCCGCTGGCCACCTACCGCGTCGGCCCCTATGCCTCCAGCGGCATTCCCTGGTGGGCCGGCACCATCGACTACCTGCGCTACGTCAACGAGGTGGAGGGCGGCATCAATGGCGTGAAGATCGCCTGGCAGGAATGCGAGACCGAATGGAGCACCGACCGCATCGTCGAGTGCTACGAGCGTTTCAAGAACGGCCGCGACGGCGCGCCGGTGGCCTTCTTCCTCACCCACAGCACCCCGGCCTCCTACGCGCTGATGGAGAAGGGCGCGGCGGACAAGATCCCGCTGATCGACCCGGCCGGCGGGCGCACCGAATCCACCGACGGCAGCGTGTTCCCTTACGCCTTCCCGCTGCTGCTCACCTACTACGGCCAGGCTTCGGTGGGCATCAACTACATCGCCCAGCGCGAAGGCGGCTTCGACAAGCTCAAGGGCAAGAAGATCGCCACCGTCTACCACGACTCGCCCTACGGCCGGGAAACCCAGGCGGCAATCGAGTTGCTGGCGCAGAAGTACGGCTTCGAGAACATCCAGATCCCGGTGGCCCACCCCGGCAACGAACAGTCGGTGCAGTGGCGCCAGGTGCGCCAGCTCCAGCCGGACTGGGTGTTCCTGCGCACCTGGGGCGTGTCGACCCCGGTGGCGATCAAGACCGCCGCGCGCTTCGGCTTCCCGGTCGAGCGCATCATCGGCGACGTCTGGGCCGGCTCCGAGGCCGACGTGATCCCGGCGGGCGCCGCCGCCAAGGGCTACCAGGCGCTGGCGCCGTTCCCCGGCGGCGACGGCTTCGAGATCCACAAGCGCCTGCGCGAGCAGATCCTCGACAAGGGCAAGAGCGACCTCAAGGACCCGAGTTACTTCGGCAAGGTCTACTACAACATCGGCCTGGTCAACGCGGCCATCGTGGTCGAGGCGCTGCACGCCGGTCAGGCGAAGTTCGGCAACCGGCCGCTGAACGGCGAGGAAGGGCGCTGGGCCTTCGAGCACCTCAAGGTCGACGCGGCGCGCCTGAAGCAGATCGGCTTCGACGGCCTGCTGCAACCCCTGCAGGTGAGCTGCGCGGACCACGAAGGCGGCGGCGCCGCCCGCGTGCAGCAATGGGACGGCGAGAAATGGGTGCTGGTCAGCGACTGGGTGCAGGCCGACCGCGACACCCTGCGGCCGCTGATCGAGGCCAAGTCCGCCGCCTACGCGAAGGAGAAAAGCATCACCCCGCGCGATTGCGCCACGGCGAACTGAGTCCGCCCGCCAGACCGCGAACCGTAGGGTGGGCAACGGCGCAGCCTTGCCCACCATCGGCACCGCCGGTGCCGCTTTCCACGCAGAGGACACTCCCATGAGCAACCAGACCCGACCCGCCGCCAGCCCCGCCGAACTGCTGGCGGTGAACGACATCGAAGTGATCTACGACGGCGCCATCCTCGCCGTGGCCGGCGTGTCGCTGCGCGTCGAGCGGGGCGGCATCGTCGCCCTGCTCGGCGCCAACGGCGCCGGCAAGAGCACCACCCTCAAGGCCATCTCCGGCCTGGTTCAGGCCGACCGCGCCCGGGTCAGCCGCGGCAGCATCCGCTTTCTCGGCGAAGACACCGCCGGCGTGGCGCCCAACCTGCTGGCGCGGCGCGGCATCGTCCACGTCCTCGAAGGCCGCCACGTCTTCGCCCACCTGACCATCGAGGAGAACCTGCGCAGCGGCGGCTTCCTGCGCGGGCCGAGCCGGCAGGAGCTGGAGCGGGAACTGGAGCGCATCTACGCCTGGTTCCCGCGCCTGAAGACCAAGCGCAAGACCCAGGCCGGGCTGACCTCCGGCGGCGAACAGCAGATGCTGGCCATCGGCCGCGCGCTGATGACCCGGCCGACGCTGGTGCTGCTCGACGAGCCGTCGATGGGGCTGGCGCCGATCATCGTCGAAGAAATCTTCGAGATCGTCGCCCAGCTCAACGAGAAGGAGGGCATGAGCTTCCTGGTCGCCGAACAGAACATCAACGTCGCCCTGCGGCATGCCGACCATGCCTACATCCTGGAGAACGGCCGGGTGGTGGGCGAGGGCGCGGCGCAGGAACTGGCCGCGCGGGAGGATATCCAGCACTTCTACCTGGGCGGCAAGGCCGGGTAGGGCATCTCACCAGGCTTTCGGTTTCCCTCTGGTGTGAGTCGGGGCGGGGCGTTGGCCGTTTTCCCTCTCCCCCGGCCCCTCTCCCACGGGGAGAGGGGAGCATGCAAGGCGATGCCGACGATTCGGGCGTCGGGATGGACTTCGTCCGGGTACGCGGCACCGGGGTCTTCTCCCTCTCCCGCTTGCGGGAGAGGGCTGGGGAGAGGGCGCTGGGCCGTTTTCCCTCACCCTCGGCCCCTCTCCCACGGGGAGAGGGGAGCGTGCAAGGTGGCGCCGGCGATCCGGGCGTCGGGATGGACTTCGTCCGGGTACGCGGCACCGGGGCCTTCTCCCTCTCCCGCTTGCGGGAGAGGGCTGGGGAGAGGGCGCTGGGCGGTTTTCCCTCACCCCCGGCCCCTCTCCCACGGGGAGAGGGGAGCGTGCAAGGCGGCGCCGACGATCCGGGCGTCGGGGTGGACTGTGCCCCGGTACGCGGCACCGGGGCCTTCTCCCTCTCCCGTTTGCGGGAGAGGGCCGGGGAGAGGGCGCTGGCGGTTTTCCCTCACCCCCGGCCCCTCTCCCATGGGGAGAGGGGAGCATGCAAGGTGGCGCCGACGATCCGGGCGTCGAGATGGACTTCGCCCCAGCGGCACCGGGGGCCTTCTCCCTCTCCCGCTTGCGGGAGAGGGTCGGGGAGAGGGGAGTGTGCATCGGGCAACAGCATTCGCACGGACTGTCGCCAGCGCAACAGTCCGCCCGCTGTTGCTGTCCGGCCAGCCCCGGAAATCCGCGCCCCGCGCGGCTGGCACGCAACCTGCTCCTGCTCGACCCATCCACCGGCGCCCGCGGGCGCCCCCGCTTTCCCCGTACAGGTCGACATGCCATGCCAATCCTTGCCGAAGCCTCGTTCGACAGCGTCGAGGCCGCCATCGCCGCCATCGCCCGCGGCGAATTCGTCGTCGTGGTCGACGACACCGAGCGCGAGAACGAGGGCGATCTGATCATCGCCGCCGATGCCATCACTCCCGAACAAATGGCCTTCCTGGTCCGCCACAGCAGCGGCCTGGTCTGCGTCGCGCTGCCCGGCGAGCGTCTCGATGCGCTCGAACTGCCGCTGATGGTCGAGGCCAACAGCGAGTCCCGGCAGACCGCCTTCACCGTCAGCGTCGACTACCGCCACGGCACCAGCAGCGGGATTTCCGCCGCCGACCGCGCGGCGACCCTCAACGCCCTGGCCGACCCGGCTTCGCGGCCGGACGACTTCGCCCGGCCGGGCCATATCTTCCCGCTGCGCGCCAGGGCCGGCGGCGTGCTGGAGCGTCCCGGCCACACCGAGGCGGCGCTGGACCTGGCCGTGCTCGCCGGGCGCCGGCCGGCCGGTGTGCTCTGCGAGATCGTCAACGACGACGGCGGCATGGCGCGGCGTCCCGAACTGCTGGTCTTCGCCCGCGAACACGGCCTGCCGATCGTCAGCATCGAGCAACTCATCGCCTGGCGCCGTGCGCAGGCGCCGGAGCCGCGACTGCTCGCCGAAACCCGCCTGCCGACCCGCCACGGCGAATTCCGCCTGCATCTCTACGCTTACCAGGGCGGCGAATACCCGCTGCTGCTCGCCGGCGAGGTGGCGGGCGAGGGGCTGTTGACCCGTCTGCATTCCGAATGCCTGACCGGCGACGCGTTCGGCTCGCTGCGCTGCGACTGCGGCGAACAGTTCGACCTGGCGCTGGCGCGCATCGCCCGCGAAGGCCGCGGCGCGCTGCTCTATCTCACCGGCCACGAGGGCCGCGGCATCGGCCTGGCCGCCAAGCTGCGCGCCTACGCCCTGCAGGACGGCGGGCTGGACACGGTGGAAGCCAATCGGGCCCTCGGCCTGCCGGTGGACGCCCGCGACTATCGGGCCGCCGCCGCCATTCTCCGGCACCTGGGCGTGCGTTCGGTGCAACTGCTCAGCAACAATCCGGCCAAGGCCCGCGCCCTGGAGGATCTGGGCATCGAGGTGCAGCGCCGGCTGGCCCACGAAGTGCCCGCCAACCCGGCCAACCAGCGCTATCTGGAAACCAAGCGCGAGCGCCTGGGACACCGCCTGGCGCTGTCGCTGGCCGTACCGCGTCGGGCCTGATATCGGCGGGCCGGCGCTTGCCGGGTGTCCGGCTGCTCGCCGGCGGGGAAGGCTGTGGGGGCGGCGACGGAAGTCGAAGCATCGCGAACGGATTCGTTCCGGGGCGCCACGCTTGGGGCGGGTTCATCCGCGCTTGGCGACGGTGAGCGAAGGTGTCGCGAACGAGGGCGCTGCCAGCCACGCCCCCTCGACTTCGCTTCCCCGTCGCCAGGGGAGCGCATGAGGTCCCGGAAGGCCCGGCGCTTACTCGGCCACCAGCAGGGCATCGGCGGATACGTCCTTCACGCCCTTGATGCTCTTGGCTTTCTGGATGGCCAGGTCTTTCTCGGCCTCGCTGCTGACCGTGCCGGACAGTGACACCACGCCCTGGTTGGTTTCCACCTTGATATCCATGCCGTCGAGATCGCTGTCGGCCAGGAAGGTGGATTTCACCTTGCTGGTGATCCAGGTGTCGGAAACCGCGTCTCCGGCTTTTTCCATGGTATCGGCGGCGAGCATTACCGGTTGGGTCTGCCGGGATTCGGCGGCGCTGGCGCCAGTACCCATCGACAGGCCGAAAACCGTGGCGGCAGTGATGGCGACATAGGCCCAAGGGTGTTTTTTCATGGTGTTCACTCCTGTTCTTCTCGGGGAATTACAGCGTGTCAACACAACCATGGACTCCCTCGGGACTTGGTAAGTTCTGTGAAAGTCCGGGCCGCCGAATGGCGGGTTCCACTTCGCCATCGGTTTGCAATCGGGTTGTCCCGGGTTCCGCTGTCATTCGGCATTCGATGATGCGCCAGCGAACTTTCCCGTCGTTCCGGGCGTTCGCGGCGGATTCGCGCTCGAATGGCAAGGGCGAAATGGAAGAGCGACTCGGGAAAACGGGCCCCGAGTCGCAGGGGTCATCGCGGCCGGCCGGGCGCCTGCCGGTTCCGCGCTTTCCCGGCCGCCGCCGGGGCGGCTACAGCGGTACCGGCGTGCGCGGCGGCTGTCCCGCCGCGTACGCCTCGATATTGGCCAGGACACAGGCTTCCTGTTCCTGCGCCGCTTCGAGGGTGGCGCCGCCGATGTGTGGCGTCAGGGTCACGTGGGCGAGCCGGAAGAGTTCGGCGGGAATCGCCGGCTCGTGCTCGTAGACATCCAGCCCGGCGCCGGCGATCCAGCCGTTTTTCAGGGCTTCCAGCAGGACCTGCTCGTCCACCGTGGTGCCGCGCGAGACGTTGACCAGGAACCCCTGCGGGCCCAGCGCCCGCAGCACGGCGGCGTCTATCGCGTGGTAGGTGGCGGCGTCGGCGCGCAGGCAGACGACCAGCACGTCGGCCCATTCGGCCAGCCGCAGGATGGACTCGAAGTAGGGATAGGGATGTTCCGGGCGGGCCGTCCTGCCGTGGTAGCCGACCTCCATGTCGAAGGCCGCGGCGCGTTTGGCGACGTTCAGGCCGATGGCGCCCAGGCCGCAGATGCCCAGCCGGCGGCCGCCCAGGCCACGCACGGGCGGCATGCGCTCGCCGGCATTGCCCTGCCAGCGCCCGGCTTCCAGGTACTGGCGGGCGGCGGGCAGGTTCCTGACGCTGGAAATCAGCAGGCCCATCGCCAGGTCGGCCACGCTCGCGGCGTTCGCCGCGGGACTGTTGGTCACGACGATGCCGCGCTGCCTGGCGTGATCCAGGTCGATGCCGTCGTAGCCGCTGCCCAGGCAGCAGATCAGTTCCAGGCGCGGCAGCCGGGCCAGTGATGCCGCCGGCATGCGCGTCGAGCCGAAGGCGACGACGATGCGGATGTCTCCGGCCAGCTCCGGCGTTAGGGCGGCGACCGCCGCGTCGAAGTCGGCGCTCGCCGCCTCGATCACCCCGAAGCGGGCTCGCAGGCGTTGATGAAAGGATTCGGAAACACGTGAGGCGAGGAGAAGGCTGGGCTGCATGGCGGTTTCTCGTGGGGAAGACGGGCCCAGCTTAGCGTCCGTCGCCCGCCGCCACAGTTGCGCATTGGCGAAGCCTCCGCCGCCCGGAGGCGGCGGGAGGGTCTTCTACAGCCAGGGGTGGCGCGCCGGCTTGACGCCGTTGAGGTAGTAGTCGCCGATGATACTGAACTTCCAGCGCACCGGATCGTGCAGGGTGTGGGTGCGGGCGTTGCGCCAGTGGCGGTCGAGATTGTACTCCTCCAGGGTGGAGCGGGTGCCGGCCAGCTCGAACAGCTTGTTGCTGGCGAGGATGGCCGCCTCGGTGGTGAGCACCTTGGCCTCGGCCACGGCGATGGAGGCGGCGGCCACCGTGTCCTCGTCGGGATTGGCGACGGCGAGCTGGATGCTGTCGGCGGCCAGGTCGAGCACCGCTTCGGCGGCGCGCTGGCGGATCTGCAGGTCGCCGATCTGCTGCAGGGTGTAGGGGTCCTGCCAGGCGTGTTCGAGGCCGGAGTCGAGCCAGGGGCGGGCGTGGCGGCGCACCTGTTCCTGGGTCTCGGCCAGCGCGCCGCGAGCGATGCCGGCGTCGATGGCGGCCTGCAGGAATTGCGAGATCGGCCCGGCGGCGGTGGGCCGCTCGAAGGCCTGGTGGACCGGCAGCAGGTGCCCGGCCGGGACGCGCACCTTGTTCACCAGCACGGTGCCGCTGGCGGTGGTGCGCTGGCCGAAGCCGGACCAGTCGTTGATCACCTCCAGTCCCTCGGCGTCGCGCCGGATGAAGGCCAGGAAGGCGCGTTTCTCGCTGTCCACCGCGACGGTGGGAACCCAGTGGGCGAGCAGGGCGCCGCTGGAGTAGAACTTTTGCCCGTCGACCCGGAAGAAGCCTTCGCCGTCCGGGCTCAGGCGCGTCTCGAAGTCGGCCACGGTGCGGCTGTTGCGCTCGGAGAAAGCGTTGCCGAAGCGCACGCCGTCCAGTACCAGGCCGAAGAAGTAGCGTTTCTGCTCCTCGCTGCCGTCGAGGCGGATGTGGTCGACGATGGCCAGGTGGTTCTGCGGCAACTGGGCCAGCGACGGGTCGGCGGCGGCGACGGTCTTGATGACTTCGCCGAGGGTCCGGTAGCTGACTTCGGCGCCGCCATGGCTGCGGGGCACGGTGATGCCCCACAGGCCGCTCTGCGAGAAGGCGTTCAGTTCCGCCACCGGCAGGCGCCGCTCGCGGTCGCGCTGGGCCGCCTCGCGGGCGAAGTCGGCGGCCAGGGCGCGGGCGATCTCGATGGCCTCGGCGTCGCTGCGGATACGATGCGCCGGCTGCTGCGGCAGCGCTTGCAGGTAGGGATCGGCCGGGCGGGCCGGGGCTTGCGGTTCGCTCATGGGGATTTCCTTTCGTGCATGACGTTCGGTGAAGGGGAAGCCGGCTCAGGCGGCGCTCGGGCCGCTGCCGATCTGCCAGACGTAGGGCGGCTCGGTGCCGTTGATCTCCCAGTCGCCGACGATGCGTTCCTTGTAGATCAGCGGGTTGTGCGAGGCGGCGGTGCGCGCGTTGCGCCAGTGGCGGTCGAGCTGCCTGGCCTCGCTGGTGGCGGAGGCGCCGAGGGCGTTGAACAGGTCGCTGGTGGCGCGCAGGATCAGCTCGGCGATCACCACCTGGGCCTTGGCCGATTCCAGTTCGGCGGCGACGTTGGCGTCGTGCTCGGCCCGCTCGTCGCCGCCGAAGCGGGTTTCGTAGGCGCGCTGGGCCGGGACGGCGGCGCGCAGGGCGGTGGCCTCGGCGGCGTAGACCAGGGCGGCAGCCTTGCCGATCACCTGCTGGATCTGCGCGTCCTGGCTGACCCGCGGTGCGTTGCCGTGGCTGTAGATGCGCGTGCGCTGGCGCACCTCGCTGGCGAAGTCGCGCAGCGCGCCGCGCCCGGAGCCGGCCAGCACGGCGATCAGCACCAGTTGGTAGAGCGCGGTCTGGTATTTGAAGCGGCTGGAGAAGTCGATGATGTTCTCTTCGGCGACCACCGCGTCGTCGAACACCGAGCTGCCGCTGCCGGTGGTGCGCTGGCCGAAGCCATCCCAGTCGTCGCTTTGCCGCACGCCGCTCTGGTGGGTGCTGACCGCGGCGATCACGTCGCGGCCGTCGTCGTCGCGCTGGGCGTACACATCGATCCAGTCGGCGAAGATGCTGCCGGTGCTGTAGTACTTGTGGCCGTTGACCACCCACTGGTCGCCCCGGCGGCTGACCCGGGTGCCGACTTCGCCGATCTTCACCGCGCCGACCTCGGTCCAGGCGTTGCCGACCAGTTCGCCGGCGACGAAGCGCCGGAACCACTTGTCCTGGCGGGCCTCGGCGTGGGCGTTGAGGCGGTCCTCGACGAAGGCGAAGTGGCCGCGCAGCGCCTGCGGCACGTTGGAGTCGGCCTCGGCCAGCTCGATCAGCAGTTGCACCAGTTGCGGCAGCGAGGCGCCGGCGCCGCCGTATTCCAGCGGCACGCGCACGGCGCCGAAGCCGGCTTCCGTGAGCCATTTGAGCGGTTCGTAGGGCAGGCCGCGGCTGCGCTCGCGCTCGACGGCGCCTTCGGCGATGCGCGCGAAGATCGGCCGGAAACGCTCGGCCAGGCGTTCGTAGTCGGTGCCGGTGGATAGAGCTAGCGGATGTTGCTGGGCGGTCATGGGAAGGCTCCTGAGTTGGACCGATCGCGGCGACCGTACGGGCCGCCGGGCTGTTGGCAAGCCTTCTGCACAGGCCATGCCCACTCGCCGAACCCGGCATTCATGCGGGCTCCAGCTATTTTCGGGCGGTTTTCCCTGTTGCCTGCGGGGCAACTTGCTGGCGGACTGCGGCCAGGGCAACAGCGCCGCGCTGTCCTGGCGGGAGCCATGCCAGCGGATGGCCATCCGAAGCCCCGTTGTCCATCGCGCAGTCGTAGGGTGGGCAACGCCGCAGGCTTGCCCACCACGGTGGATGGCTTCGGCCATCCACCCAGGCTCTGGCGACAGCCGAAGCGCCGTGCCCACGCCCGTGGCTGTCCGTCGCGCAGCACTCGTTCAGCAACTTGCCCCGGCGGGGACAGCGCGGGGGCTTGGCGCCGTTCGCCAAGTCGTTGATCGCTCGGGGTTTTCCCGGTTGGCACGGGCTCTGCTCCGTGGCTTCCGGCGGCTGCCGCTCCGGTAGCGCCAGTGCCCCGTACACAAGGACCCCCCATGAATCCGCTCACCCGCCTGCGGGCGCCGTTGCGCCTGCTCACCCTGTTCTCCCTGCTGCTGGGCGCCGCGCCGGCCCCGGCCGACGACGGCGCACAGGTGCCGTCCCTGGCCGGCAAGCGCATCGCGGTCAGCATGACCGGGACCAGCCATTACTTCGACATCAAGGCGTTCCAGGCCCAGGTGGACGAGATAAAGCGCCTGGGCGGCACGCCGATCACCCTGGACGCCGGGCGCAACGACCGCAACCTGGTGACCCAGTTGCAAACGGTGGTGACCCAGAAGCCCGACGCGGTGATCCAGACCCTCGGCACCCTGAGCGTCATCGATCCCTGGCTCAGGCGCATCAGCGCCGCCGGCATCCCGCTGTTCACCATCGACGTGCCCTCGCAGTACAGCCTCAACAACACCACCTCCGACAACCACGCGGCCGGCCGCGCGCTGGCCGAGCGACTGGCGCAGGACACCGGCGGCCAGGGCAACATCCTGGTGTTCAACGGTTTCTACGGCGTGCCGGTGTGCGCCATCCGCTACGACGAACTGCAGAAGGTGCTGGCCGCCCGGCCGGGGCTGAAGGTGCTCCAGCCGGAGCTGCGCGACGTCATCCCCAACACCGTGCAGGACGCCCGCGCGCAGATCGCCGCGCTGCTCAACAAGTACCCGAAGGGCGAGATCGCCGCGATCTGGGCCGCCTGGGACATTCCCCAGCTCGGCGCCAGCCAGGCGCTGATCGACGCCGGGCGCAGCGAGATCCGCACCTACGGCGTCGACGGCACCCCCGAGGTGCTGGAACTGCTCAAGCGGGCGGATTCGCCGGTCGGCGCGGTGGTCGCCCAGCAGCCGGAGCTGATCGGCCGCACCGCGGTGCGCAACGTCGCCCGCTATCTGGCCGGTCAGCGCGACCTGCCGAAGGAAACCCACGTGGCGACGCTGCTCACCACCCGCGACAACCTGGACCAAGTCAACCGACTGCGAGGCGACCAATGAACGAACACGACGGCATTTCCCGGCGCGCCCTGCTCGGCGCCTCCTCGGCGCTGCTGGCGCTGGGGCTGGCCGCGCCCCTGGCGCGGGCCACGACGCAAGCCGCAGCGGAGGGCGAAGCGCCCTCGCTGGCCGGCAAGCGCATCGCCATCAGCACCGTGGGCACCAGCATCTATTTCGACAGCCGCGCCTTCCAGGCGCAGGTGGAGGAGGTGCGGCGCCTGGGCGGCACGCCGATCACCCTGGACGCCGGGCGCAACGACAAGGCGCTGGTCACCCAGTTGCAGAACCTGGTGACCCAGAAGCCCGACGCGGTGATCCACACCCTCGGCACCCTGAGCATCATCGATCCCTGGTTCAAGCGCATCGCCGCCGCCGGCATCCCGCTGTTCACCATCGAGGTGCCCTCGCAGCACGCCGTCAACACGGTGTCGGCGGACAACTGGAGCACCGGACTGGTGCTGGCCAAGAAGCTGGTGGCGGACCTGCGCGGCAAGGGCCGGGTGCTGGTCTTCAACGGTTTCTACGGGGTGCCGAGCTGCGGTATCCGCTACGACCAGTTGAGGCTGGTGACCAAGTACTACCCGCAGATCGAATTCCTCCAGCCGGAGCTGCGCGACGTCATCCCCAACACCGTGCAGGACGCCCGCGCGCAGGTCGCCGCGCTGCTCAACAAGTACCCGAAGGGCGAAATCGACGCCATCTGGACCGCCTGGGACCTGCCGCAACTCGGCGCCAGCCAGGCGCTGATCGAGGCCGGGCGCAAAGAGATCCGCACCTACGGCGTGGATGGCACGCCCGAGGTGCTGGAACTGCTCAAACGGCCGGACAGTCCGGTGGCGGCGGTGGTGGCGCAGCAGCCGGCGCTGATCGGCCGCATCGCGGTGCACAACGTCGCCCGCTACCTGGCCGGTGAGCGCGATCTGCCGCGGGAAACCTTCGTCGACACCCTGCTGACCACCGCGGACAACGTCGACGAGGTCAAGCGTCTCCGGGGCGACGCATGAGCGCCGCCGAAACGCCGCCGCAGGCGGTCGTCCTGGAACTGCGCGGCATCGTCAAGCGCTTCGGCGCCACCCGCGCGCTGGACGGCGCCAGCCTGCGCGTGCGGCGCGGCAGCGTGCACGGGCTGGTGGGCGAGAACGGCGCCGGCAAGTCGACGCTGATCAAGGTGCTGGCCGGCATCCACCGGCCGGACGCCGGCAGCCTGCTGGTCGACGGCCGCGCGCATGCGCATTTCGATCCGCGCCAGGTGGAGCGCCTGGGCATCCGTTTCATCCACCAGGAGCGCCTGCTGCCGGCCGGCTTCACGGTCGACGAGGCGCTGTTCTTCGGCCAGGAACGCCGGCTCGGCCCCTGGCTCGACCGCCGCGCCCAGCGGCGCGAGGCCGAGCGCCTGCTGGAGCATTGGTTCGGCCTGCGCCTGCCGGCCGGCGCGCTGGTCGGCGAACTGAGCAGCGCCGAACAGCAGGTGCTGCAGATCGTCCGCGCGCTGATCGTCAAGCCGCGCGTGCTGGTCTTCGACGAGCCCAGCGTGGCGCTGGTGCGCAGCGAAGTGGAGCGGTTGCTGTGCATCGTCCGCCGCCTGCGCGACGAGGGCCTGGCGATCGTCTACATCTCCCACTACCTGCAGGAGATCGAGGCGCTCTGCGACCGGGTGACGGTGCTGCGCAACGGCCGCGACGTGGCCGAGGTCGATCCACGCGCCACTTCGCCGGAGCGGATCGCCCGGCTGATGGTCAACCGCGAGGTCGGCGAGCTGTACCCGAAGAGCGCGCCGGCGCCCGGCGCGCCGCTGCTGGAGGTGCGCGGCCTGGGACGCGGGCGGGCCTATCGCGACATCGACCTGAGGGTGCGCCGCGGCGAGGTGGTCGGCCTCACCGGGCTGGTCGGTTCCGGCGCCAAGGAGCTCTTGAAGAGCTTGTTCGGCCTGGCCCCGCCGGATACCGGCGAGGTGCGCCTGGACGGCCGTCCGCTGGCGTTGCGCACGCCACGCCAGGCGGTGGCCGAGGGCATCGCGCTGCTGCCCGAGGAGCGCCGCCGGCAGGGCGTGGCCCTGGACCTGAGCGTGCAGGAGAACGTCACCCTGGCGGCACTGCCGCGTTTCTCCCGCTTCGGCCTGCTGTCGCGACGCGCGGAGCGGCGCGAGACGCTCGGCCTGATCGAGCGGCTGCGGATCAAGAGCGCCGGCCCGCAGGCCACCGTGCGCCAGCTCAGCGGCGGCAACCAGCAGAAGGTGGCGCTGGCCAAGTGGTTCGCCCGCCGTTCCAGCCTGTACCTGCTGGATGAGCCCAGCGTCGGCATCGATATCGGCGCCAAGGCGGAGATCTACCGGCTGATCGGCGAACTGGCCAGGGAGGGCGCCGGGGTGCTGATCCTCTCGTCCGACCTGCCGGAGCTGCTCGGCCTCTGCGAGCGCATCCACGTCATGCACCGCGGGCGGATCGCCGCCCGTTTCGAGGCCGGCGAGGCGGACAGCGACAAGCTGCTGGCCGTCGCCACCGGCGCCGTCGCACAGCAGGAGACTTCCGTCCATGAATCCATCCCCGGTTGAAGCGGCCCGCCCGCGCCTGGGCACGCTGCTGCTGCGCCGCGGCGCCCTGCTGGCGTTCGCCGCCATCCTCCTGGTCTTCGCCCTGGGCGCGCCGAACTTCCTGGCGCCGGGCAATCTGGCCAACGTGCTGGCCCAGTCGGCGATCCTCGGCATCCTCGCCTTCGGCCTCACCACGGTGATCGTCGGCGGCGGCTCCAACGTGCTGTCCGGCGGGCTGGACCTGTCCGTGGCGGCCAACCTGGGGCTTTCCGCGGCGGTCTACGCGACCCTCGACAATGCCGGCTACGGCGCCTTCGCCGGTATCGGCCTGACCCTCGCCACGGGGCTGGCGGTGGGCCTGCTCAACGGCCTGGTGGTGGTCGGCTTCCGCCTGCCGCCGCTGCTGGCGACCCTGGCCAGCATGAACCTGGTGGCCGGGCTGGAGCTGGTGCTGACCGAGAACACCGTGCTGCCGAGCGCCTCGCCGCTGCTGGAATGGCTGGCCTTCGGCGTCTGGCTCGGCGTGCCGGCGCTGGCCTGGGTGCTGCTGGGGGTCGCCGCGCTGCTGATCCTGCTGATCGACTGCACGCCCTTCGGCCTGCGCCTGTACGCCGTCGGCGAGTACCCGGAGGCGGCGCATGCCGCCGGCATCGCGGTGCGCCGCCATGTGTTCGCCAGCTACCTGATCAGCGGCCTGTGCGGCAGCCTCGCGGCGTTCTGCTCGGCGGCCTGGTTCAGCGGCAGCACCACGGGGTCCGGGGAGATGCTGCTGTCGGTGGTGGCCATCGCCTTCCTCGGCACGATCTTCTCCCGGCGCCTGCGGCCGAGCATCGGCGGGACGCTGCTGGCGACCCTGCTGGTGGGCTTCATGATCAACGGTTTCCAGTTGCTGAACATTTCCAGCTTCTGGGTCAACGGCCTGCAGGGCGTGCTGATCCTGCTGGTGGTCGCCCTGTCCGGCCTGTCGCGCAAGGAGCCCTGAGATGAGCGATTCCTACCTCGACCCGCGCCCCGCGCGCCTGTCGTGGCCGTCCCGGCGGGCGGCGCTGCGCCTGGCGCTGCCGGCGCTGTTCGTGGCCATCCTGGCGTTCTTCGCGCTGGCGGCGCCGGGTTTTCTCAGCCTCGGCAACCTGTCCAGCCTGCTGCTCAACAACTTCGTGTTGCTGGCCATGGTCGCCATCGGCATGACCTGTGCCATCGCCGCCGGCGGCATCGACCTCTCGGTGGGCACGGCGCTGGACTTCTCCGCGCTGGCCTTCGTGGCCCTGCTCAACGCCGGGTCCGGCCTGCCGCTGGCGCTCGGCGGCGCGCTGCTGGCCGGCACCCTGGTCGGCGCCGGCAACGCCGGGCTGATCGCCGGGCTGCGCATCTCGCCGTTCCTCGCCAGCCTCGGCAGCCTGTTCATCGGCACCAGCGCGCAGCAGTTGTTGTCCGACGGCGGTCAGCCGAATTACCTGGCGCCCGAGGCGCGGCCGGATCTGGCCGGCGCGCGGTTTTTCGGCGTGCCGCTGCCGTTGCTGGCGGTCGCCGCGCTGGCGGCCGTCTACGGTCTGGCGCTGGCCCGCGGGCGCTTCGGCCGGCAGGTGCTGGCGCTCGGCAACCAGCCGCTGGTGGCGCGCTATTCGGGCCTGGCGGAACGGCGCATCGCCGCCTGGGTGTTCGTCGCCGGCGCCTTCGCCTGCGCCCTGGCCGGCATCCTGCTGGCGGCGACGGTGAACGCCTACGTGCCGATGTCCGGCAACGCCTTCCTGATGAACGCCATCGGCGCGGTGTTCATCGGCGCCACCCTGAACCGCCACGGCCGGGCGAACATCCCCGGCACGCTGCTCGGCGTGCTGTTTCTCAACGTCACCGCCAACGGCCTGCTGCTGATCGGCTGGAGCTTCTACTGGCAGCAGGTCGCCACCGGGGCGCTGATCCTGCTGGTGCTGGTGTTCAGCTTCGTCGGCCGGCGGCCGGGAGACTGAGCGGGGCCGGGGCGCCGGCGCTCAGTCGGGGGAGGGCTTTCGCGGAGTACCTTCGGCTGGACGCCGGAAATGCCGGAATAGCGGGCATATTTCGCCATGAGGTCGTCGAACAGTCCCTCGGCGCCATCGTGCAGCAGCAGTTCGCCGATGCTGATGTCCGGCATGCCCTGCTCGGGAATGGCTCCGACTCCGAGACGGCCCAACTGGAAGGGGCCGACGATCTCCAGCAGGTCGTAGTCGTCGAATCCGCGGATCGCCTTCGAGAACATCCTGGCGAGGTTGTGGCGCAGATAGCCCTCGGGCAGGTTCATCTCGAACACCGGGTGGACGCCGCGCGGCCAGGGGTATTCGTCGCCTCGCACGGGCATCGGCAACGACACCGCATCGCGCGGGTCGGTGGCGGTTTCGTATCGGAAGCGCGTGTCGCGCCGGTCGGCGTCGCTTCGCGCCAGGCGGCCGACGAGCCGGTTGTCCAGGATCACCGGCAGGCCCTCATCGATCGCCATGGAAACCTTCCTTCACGACTTCGTCCAGGGTCGAGCGTCCGCGCAGGGGTTCGGCCGTCAACGAATGGCCGAGCAGGTTGAGCAGTGCCTCGATCTTGCGTATGCCGACCTCGTGCACGCTGTTGTTCTCCAGCCCGGAGATGGTCGCACGGCTCATGCCCAGGCGCTGCGCCAGCGCCTGCTGGGACAGGCCCTTCTCCCGGCGGAGCCGGCGCACCAGTCGGCCAAGGGTTTCGATGCTCATCGGATGCACTCTATACAATGCAGTTTTGGCCTAACACTAGCATATGCATCGGATACGATGCGTTCGATTGCCGGCAAGCGATTCCCAGCCCATGGCTTTCCGCCCGGGAGACGTACCGCACAGGTTCGGACGCGGCGCGCAAACGCTGTCCGCCGGGCAGCACCTGCGCAACAGCTTGCGTCGGCAAGAACACCGCCAGAATCCGCTCGCTCTTTTCAAGATGCTGATTTTTAAGCCGATTTTCCTGTTGGCACGGCTGCTGCTCTAAGGTCTTCGGCGGGTGCCGTCACGGTGCCCGGCGTTTTCCAGCCACCTTCTTAGTCTTGGAGCACATGCCATGAGTCAGGAACCGATCAAGTTCGCCTACTGGGTACCCAACGTCAGCGGCGGCCTCGTCGTCAGCAAGATCGAGCAACGCACCAGTTGGGACATCGACTACAACCGCGAACTGGCGAGGATCGCCGAGAAGGCCGGCTTCGAATACGCGCTGTCGCAGATCCGCTTCACCGCCGGCTACGGCGCCGAGTACCAGCACGAATCGGTGGCCATCAGCCACGCGCTGCTGGCTTCCACCGAGAAGCTGCGGGTGATCGCCGCGATCCTGCCGGGGCCCTGGCATCCGGCGGTGCTGGCCAAGCAGATCTCCACCATTTCCCATCTCACCGGCGGGCGTATCGCGGTGAACATCGTTTCCGGCTGGTTCCGCAGCGAGTTCACCGCCATCGGCGAACCCTGGCTGGAGCACGACGAGCGCTACCGGCGTTCCGAGGAGTTCATCGAGGTGCTCAAGGGCATCTGGACCCAGGACGATTTCAGCTACCGGGGCGACTTCTACCGCTTCCACAACTACAGCCTCAAGCCCAAGCCGTTGCAGCAGCCGCGCCCGGAGATCTTCCAGGGCGGCAGTTCGCGCGCGGCGCGCGACATGGCCTCGCGGGCGGCCGACTGGTATTTCACCAACGGCAATAGCGTGGAAGGGATCAAGGCCCAGGTGGACGACCTGCGCGCCAAGGCCGCGGCCAACGACCACAAGGTCAAGGTCGGCGTGAACGCCTTCATCGTCGCCCGCGACACCGAGGAGGAGGCCAGGGCCGTGCTGGCCGAGATCCTCGCCAAGGCCGATCCCGAAGCGGTCAGGGCCTTCGGCCACGAGGTCCGCCAGGCCGGTGCGGCCAGCCCGGAAGGCGAGGGCAACTGGGCCAAGTCCACCTTCGAGGATCTGGTGCAGTACAACGACGGCTTCAAGACCAACCTGATCGGTACCCCGCAGCAGATCGCCGAGCGCATCGTCGCCCTCAAGGCGGTGGGCGTGGACCTGATCCTCAGCGGTTTCCTGCACTTCCAGGAGGAGGTCGCCTACTTCGGCGAGAAGGTGCTGCCGCTGGTGCGCGAGCTGGAGGCCAAGCGGGCCGCCGAGAAGAGCGCGGCATAAGCCATGGTTCGCTTCGCGGACGGCGGGGAGCGCGTCCCCGCCACCCTGCCGGACTGGCTGCGCTGGCAGGCGCAGCAGCAGGGCGAGAGCATCGCCCTGCGCCACAAGCGCCTGGGCATCTGGCAGGCGCGCACCTGGACGCAGGTGGCCGGCGAGGTGCGCGGTCTGGCCAGCGCGCTGCAGGTGCGCGGCTTCGCCGGCGATTCCCTGCTGGTGATCCTCAGCCGGCCGCGTCCCGAGGCGCTGCTGGCGGCGCTGGCCGCGCAGTGGCTGGGCGGGGTGGCGGCGCTCTTCGATCCATTGGCGGAGGCCGCCGGGCAACGGGAACTGCTGCGCGAACTGCAACCGGACTTCGTCTTCGCCGAGACTCTGGATGAGCTGGAGCGCCTGCGCGGCGCCGGGCTCGCTCCGCGCCTGACGATCTACGCCGAGGCGCGCGGGGTGCGGGCGCAGGAGGGAGAGCAGGACTACGCCCGCCTGCTGGCCGGGCTGCGTCCGGCGCAGCCGGAGCCGCAGGCCCAGGCCGGGCGCGGCGCCTTCGCCTTCTACCGCAGGGGCGCCAGCGGGCGCAGCGAGCGGCAGCTCATCGGCCATGACGAACTGCTGCGCCAGGGCCGGCAACTGGTGCAGGCCGAGCGGCTCGGAGCGCAGGAGGAGGCCCTGGCGGCGCGCGCCTTCGCCGCCGGCGGCCAGGCCCGCTACCTGCTGGCGCCCTGGCTGATCGCCGGCTTCCGCCTGAACTTCCCGGAAAGCCTCGCCACCCGCGACAACGACCGCCGCGAGCTGGGACCGACCCTGGTGGCCGGCACCCGGGAAACCTACGGTCGCCTGCACGAACTGGCGCTGGCCCGCCTGCCGCAGCCGGGCAGCGTGTCGCGGCATCTGGTGGACTGGGCGTTGGCCCGGCGACCCGGCCTGCTGCGCCAGACGCTCGGCCACTGGCTGGTGCGCCGGCCGCTGCGCGACGTGCTGGGCTTTTCCCGCACCCGCACGCCGCTGCTGGTGGGCGAACCGTTGCCGCGGGACGCCGAAGCGTTCTTCGCCGGGCTGGGCGTCGCGGTACGCGCCTGGCCCGATCCATCCGAATGGCACAGTCCGCCCGTGCATCCGCTGCCGTCCGTCGACGGCTGGGTCGCCGGCGGTCCGCAACCGGTCTGACGAGGAGCCCCGCGCATGTCCTATCCGACGAGCCAGCCGTTGCTCGAGCTGGACAACATTTCCCTGGCGTTCAAGGGCGTCAAGGCGATCTCCAATATCAGTTTCGCCGTGGCCGACGGCGAGATCTGCGCGCTGATCGGCCCCAACGGCGCGGGCAAGAGTTCGCTGCTGAACGTCATCAACGGCGTGTACCGGCCGCAGGAGGGGCAGATCCGCTTCGACCGGGTCGAGCGGCCGCGGATGCGGCCGCATCAGGCCGCCGAGCTGGGGATCGCCCGGACCTTCCAGAACATCGCGCTGTTCAGAAGCCTGAGCGTGCTCGACAACGTGCTCACCGGGCGCAACCTGCGGCGCCAGGGCCACTGGCTCGGCCAGGCGCTGCGCACGCCGGGCGCCGCCGCCGAGGAGGATCGCCAGCGCGAGGCGGCGGAGCGGGTGATCGAGTTCCTGCGCCTGCAGCCGTGGCGCGACGCCGTCGTCGGCCGGCTGCCCTACGGTCTGCAGAAGCGCGTCGAGCTGGCCCGCGCGCTGGCCGCCGAGCCGCGCCTGCTGCTGCTCGACGAGCCGATGGCCGGCATGAACGCCGGGGAGAAGCGCGAGATGAGCCGTTTCATCGTCGAGACCAACCGCGAGTTCGGCACCACGGTGGTGTTGATCGAGCACGACATCGGCGTGGTGATGGGGATTTCCGACCACGTGGTGGTGCTCGACTACGGCCGCAAGATCGGCGACGGCCCGCCGGACGCGGTGCGCCGCGATCCCGAGGTGATCGCCGCCTATCTGGGCACGCGGCACTGAGGTCTTTCTTCCTGGAGGGGAGTGGGCCGTTTTCCCTCTCCCCCGGCCCCTCTCCCACAAGTGGGAGAGGGGAGCGACGGGGCTGTGCTCCTTCTTCCGCAGGTGGGAGAGGGGAGCGACGGGGCTGTGCTCCTTCTTCCGCAGGTGGGAGAGGGGAGCGACGGGGCTGTGCTCCTTCTTCCGCAGGTGGGAGAGGGGAGCGACGGGGCTGTACTCCTTCTTCCGCAGGTGGGAGAGGGGAGCGACAGGGCTGTACTCCCTCTCCCGCTTGCGGGAGAGGGCCGGGGAGAGGGCCGTTTCAACCGTCTGCGTACAACAGGCGACAGGAGTGGATATGGAGTTTTTCTTCGAAGTGCTGATCGGCGGGCTGCTGGCGGGGGTGATGTATTCCCTGGTCGCCATCGGCTTCGTGCTGATCTACAAGGCCTCGGGCGTGTTCAATTTCGCCCAGGGCGCGATGGTGCTGTTCGCCGCGCTGACCTTCGTCAGCCTGCTCGAACGCGGCGTGCCCTTCGTCCTGGCCTTTCTGGTCACCCTGGCGGCCATGGTGGCGCTGGCGCTGCTGATCGAGCGCGCGGTGCTGCGCCCGCTGGTCAACCGCTCGCCGATCACCCTGTTCATGGCCACCCTCGGCCTGTCGTACATGCTCGAAGGCTTCGCCCAGGCGCTCTGGGGCGCCCAGGTGCACGGCCTGGACCTGGGCATCGGCGACGAGCCGCTGGAGATCGGCGGCCTGCTGCTGTCGCAGTTCGACCTGTTCGCCGCCGGCACCGCCGCCGTGCTGGTGGCGGTGCTCTCGCTGCTGTTCAACAAGACCCGCATCGGCCTGTCGCTGCGCGCGGTGGCCGACGACCCGCTGGCGGCGCTGGCGCTGGGCATCCGCCTGCAGCGCATCTGGGCCGTGGTCTGGGCGGTGGCCGGTTTCGTCGGCCTGGTCGCCGGTCTCCTGTGGGGGGCGCGCCTGGGTGTGCAGTTCTCCTTGTCGCTGGTGGTGCTCAAGGCCCTGCCGGTACTGATCATCGGCGGCTTCACCTCGATCGGCGGGGCCATCGCCGGCGGCCTGATCGTCGGCGCTTCGGAGAAGCTCGCCGAGGTCTATCTGGGACCTTTCGTCGGTGGCGGCATCGAGAACTGGTTCCCCTATGTGCTGGCCCTGCTGTTCCTGCTGGTGCGTCCGGCGGGGTTGTTCGGCGAGCGCGCCATCGAGCGCGTGTAAGGAGTCTTTCCCATGCTCTATCGAGAAGCCGGCCAGTTCAGCAGCCGTTATGCCGACGACCGCCGGGTGTTCCGCCTGCGCCAGGACCGCCTCGGCCTGGCCCTGCTGCTGGTCTTCGCCTTCGCCGTGGTGCCCTGGCTGGGCAACGACTACTGGTTCGGCGCCATCCTGATTCCTTTCCTGGTGCTGTCGCTGGCCGGGCTGGGGCTGAACCTGCTGACCGGCTACGCCGGCCAGTTGTCCCTGGGCTCGGCGGCGTTCATGGCGGTGGGCGCCTTCGCCGCCTACAACTTCGAGCTGCGCGTGCCGGGCCTGCCGCTGCCGGCCAGCCTGCTGCTCGGCGGGCTGGTCGCCGCGCTGGTGGCGCTGCTGTTCGGCCTGCCGAGCCTGCGCATCAAGGGTTTCTACCTGATCGTCTCGACGCTGGCCGCGCAGTTCTTCGTGCCGTGGGCGCTGACCCGCTTCGGCTGGTTCTCCAACTACGATGCCTCCGGGGTGATCAGCGCGCCGAAGCTGGAGATTTTCGGCATCGACTTCGGCACGCCGGCCGGACGCTACCTGCTGACCCTGGGCGTGGTGACGGCGCTGTTCTGGCTCGGCCACAACCTGGTGCGCAGCGAGCTGGGCCGCAACTGGATGGCGGTGCGCGACATGGACACCGCCGCCGCGGTGATCGGCATCCCGCTGTTGAAGACCAAACTGCTGGCCTTCGCCATCAGCGGCTTCTTCCTCGGCGTCGCCGGCTCGCTGTGGGCCTTCGCCTATCTGGGCACCGTGGAGCCGCACGGCTTCGATCTCAACCGTTCGTTCCAGGTGCTGTTCATCGTCATCATCGGTGGGCTGGGCAGCATTCTCGGCAACTTCCTCGGCGCGGCCTTCATGGTGCTGTTCCCGCTGCTGCTGTCGAACCTCGCCGGCCTGCTGCCGGGCGGCCTGATCGACGCCGGCCAACTGGAAAACCTGCAGAAGATCGTTTTCGGCGCGCTGATCGTCGTCTTCCTGATCAAGGAGCCGGAAGGCCTCGCCCGCCTCTGGCAGCGCCTGCGCGAGCGCGCGCGGATCTGGCCGCTGCGCCACTGACTTGCCAAGCACCACCGGACGCCGCTCCGGCCCCGACCTTCATCCATTTCCAAGGACAATCACGATGTTCGAGCGCAGTTTCGCCAGCCGTCTGGCGCTGGCCCTGAGCCTGGGCGGCGCGGCCTTCGCCGCGCAGGCCGGAGGCGAACAGTATTTCCCGCTGCAGAGCTACCGGGTCGGCCCCTACGCCGCCGGCGGCACCGGTTTCTTCGGCGGTTTCATCGACTATCTCAGGTACGTCAACGCCAACGGTGGAGTGAACGGGGTCAAGCTGACCTGGAGCGAGTGCGAGACCGAATACGTGGTGGAGAAGGGCGTCGAGTGCTACGAACGCCTGAAGGGCGGCCTGAACGGCGCGCCGGCGGCGGCCACCAACCCGCTGTCGGTGGGCATCGCCTACGCCACCCTGGACCGCTCCACCGCCGACAGGCTGCCGCTGATCACCATCAACCACGGGCGCACCGACTCCACCGACGGCAGCGTGTTCCCCTATGCCTTCCCGCTGCAGCTCAACCCGTATTCCGAAGTGTCGGCGATCGTCAACTACATCGGCCAGCAGGCCGGCGGCCTGGACAGGCTCAAGGGCCTGAAGATCGTCACCCTCTACCACGGCTCGCCCTACGGCAAGGAAACCAACGAGGTGTTGAAGACCCTCGCGGAGAAATACGGCTTCGCGCTGACCCTGCTGGAGGTGCCGCATCCGGGCAACGAGCAGCAGTCGCAGTGGCTGAACATCCGCCGCGAGAAGCCCGACTGGGTGATCCTGCGCGGCTGGGGGGTGATGAACCCGGTGGCGTTGAAGACCGCGCAGAAGGTCGGTTTCCCGGCCAACCGGATCATCGGCAACATCTGGAGCAACTCCGAGGAGGACGCCGCGCCGGCCGGCGCCGCGGCCAAGGGCTTCATCGCCATCACCACCCATCCGTCCGGCAGCGACTTCCCGGTACTGCAGGGCATCAGGCAGGAGGTGGTCGACAAGGGCCAGGGCGACCTGGCCGATCCGAAGCGCTTCGGCACCGTCTACTACAACCTCGGCGTGGTCAACGGCATCCTCAACGTCGAGGCGCTGCGCATCGCCCAGGAGAAGTTCGGCAAGCAACCCCTGAGCGGCGAGCAGGTGCGCTGGGGCCTCGAGAATCTCGAGCTGGACGACGCGCGCCTGGCCGCCCTCGGCGCCAAGGGGCTGGTGCAGCCGCTCAAGCTGTCCTGCTCCGACCACGAGGGCGGCGGCGCGGTGCGCTTCCAGCAGTGGGACGGCGAGAAGTGGACGCTGATCAGCGACTGGGTGCAGGCCGACCGCGCCCTGCTGCGGCCGATCATCGAGGCGTCCTCGCGCAAATACGCCGCCGAGAAGGGCATCGCGCCGCGCGATTGCGCCAAGGAGGCCTGAGCGGCCCGTCCGGGGATGGCCCGCCCGCGCCATCCCCCTGTCATACGGACGGACGATGATGAACTGCTTCACAACCGGGCATCCGGCGCGGGCATTCTGTGAACCACGTCCGCTGTACGGACTTATCAGGCCGCGTGCCTGGGTCGATAATTGGTCCGCTTCCGCTTTTGGAGACGGTCTTGTCGAGTCCATCCCCTTCCGTTACCGATTCTTCCCTGTTGGTGGTGCAACTGACCGACAGTCACCTGTTCGCCGACGCCGAGGCGCGTCTGCTCGGCATGCAGACCCAGGACAGCCTGCAACGGGTGGTCGAACTGGTTCGCCGCGAACAGCCGCGCATCGACCTGGTGCTGGCCAGCGGCGACATTTCCCAGGACGGCTCGGCCGATTCCTACGCCCGTTTCCTGCGCATCTGCGCGCCGCTCGCCGCGCCGCTGCGCTGGCTTCCCGGCAACCACGACGATCCCGAGGTTCTGGCGCGCGCCGGCGGCGAGTGCCGCCAGCCGGTCGTCGACCTGGGCGACTGGCGCCTGGTGCTGCTCGATTCGGTCCTGCCCGGCGCGGTGCCCGGCTTCCTCGACGCGGACGAACTGGCCCGGCTCGAACGGGCCCTGGTGGAGGCGCCCGGGCGTCATCATCTGGTCTGCCTGCATCACCACCCGGTATCGGTCGGCTGCCAGTGGATGGAGTCGATCGGCCTGCGCAACGCCGAGGCGCTGTTCGCCGTGCTCGACCGCTTCCCGCAGGTGCGCGCGCTGCTCTGGGGGCATGTGCACCAGGAGTTCGACCGTATGCGCCGCGGCGTGCGCCTGCTCGCTTCGCCCTCGACCTGCGTGCAGTTCACGCCCGGCAGCGCGGACTTCTCGGTCAGCGACCAGGCGCCCGGCTACCGCTGGCTGCGCCTGCACGCCGACGGCCGGCTGGACACCGGCGTGTCGCGGCTGACCGGCTACCGCTTCCGGATCGACTACGCCACGGACGGCTACTGAGGCCCGGCGGGGCCATGCCGCACGGCGGCGAACCGGCCGGCCGACTTGAGACTGTCGCGTGCCGCTTGTAGCCTTCTCCTTCCGTCACCGTCGACCGAGAGTCATGCCCAGCGCCGTGCCGTCCATTCTCTATATCCACGGCTTCAACAGTTCGTCCGCTTCCCTCAAGGCCCGGCAACTGACCTGTGCCATGCAAGCCCTCGGCCTGGCCCTGCGGCTGCGGGTGCCGGATCTGCACCACCATCCGCGCCGGGCGATCGCCCAGCTCGAGACGCTGCTCGCCGAGCTGGGGCGCCCCACGCTGGTCGGCAGCTCCCTGGGCGGCTACTATGCGACCCACCTGGCCGAACGGCACGGCCTGCGGGCCGTGCTGATCAACCCCGCGGTACGGCCCTACCGGCTGTTCGGCGGCCGTCTGGGGACGCAGCACAACCACTACAGCGGCGAGACCTGGGAACTGACCGTCGACCATCTGGCGGCGCTCGCCGAGCTGGAGGTGCCGCCCCCGCGGGACCCCGCGCGCTACCGGGTGTGGCTGCAGACCGGCGACGAAACCCTCGACTGGCGGGATGCCGCGGCCTACTACCGGCACTGCGCGCCGGCCGTCGAGCGGGGCGGCGACCATGGTTTCCAGGGCTTCGCCGGGCGCCTGCCGGAACTGCTCGCCTTCGCCGGCTTCGACGCCGCGCTGTGGCGCGATTTCGATTTTTCCGAACTCTGAATTAAGGCAACCATGGCTCAGACCTACAACGCGGACGCCATCGAAGTCCTTTCCGGGCTCGACCCGGTGCGCAAGCGCCCGGGCATGTACACCGACACCACGCGTCCCAACCACCTGGCCCAGGAGGTGATCGACAACAGCGTCGACGAGGCCCTGGCCGGTCACGCGAAATCCGTGCAGGTGATCCTCCACGAGGACAATTCGCTGGAGGTGATCGACGACGGCCGCGGCATGCCGGTGGACATCCACCCGGAGGAAGGCGTGCCGGGGGTCGAACTGATCCTCACCAAGCTGCATGCCGGCGGCAAGTTCTCCAACAAGAACTACCAGTTCTCCGGCGGCCTGCACGGCGTCGGCATCTCGGTGGTCAACGCGTTGTCGACCCGTGTCGAGGTGCGGGTCAGGCGCGACGGCAACGAATACCGCATGGCCTTCGCCGACGGCTTCAAGGCCAGCGAGCTGGAGATCGTCGGCAGCGTGGGCAAGCGCAACACCGGCACCAGCGTGCATTTCTGGCCGGATGCCAGGTACTTCGATTCGCCGAGGTTCTCCGTCGCCCGCCTGAAGCATGTGCTCAAGGCCAAGGCGGTGCTCTGTCCGGGCCTGTCGGTGGGCTTCGAGGACAAGGGCAGCGGCGAGAAGGTCGAGTGGCACTACGAGGACGGCCTGCGCTCCTACCTGGCGGATGCCGTCGGCGACTTCCCCCGCCTGCCCGAGGAGCCTTTCACCGGCAGCTTCGCCGCCAGCCGCGAGGCGGTGGAATGGGCGCTGCTGTGGCTGCCCGAGGGCGGCGAGTTCCGCTCGGAAAGCTACGTCAACCTGATCCCCACCGACCAGGGCGGCACCCACGTCAACGGCCTGCGCCAGGGCTTGCTGGACGCCATGCGCGAGTTCTGCGAGTTCAGGAGCCTCTTGCCGCGCGGCGTCAAGCTGGCGCCGGAGGACGTCTGGGAGCGCATCGCCTTCGTCCTCTCGATGAAACTCGCCGAGCCGCAGTTCTCCGGGCAGACCAAGGAGCGCCTGTCCTCGCGCGAGGCGGCGGCCTTCGTCTCCGGCGTGGTCAAGGACGCCTTCAGCCTGTGGCTCAACGAGCACCCCGAGCTGGGCCTGCAACTGGCCGAACTGGCGATCAGCAACGCCGGCCGCCGTCTCAAGGCCGGCAGGAAGGTCGAGCGCAAGAAGATCACCCAGGGGCCGGCGCTGCCCGGCAAGCTGGCCGACTGCGCCGGGCAGGACCCGCTGCGCGCCGAGCTGTTCCTGGTCGAGGGCGATTCCGCCGGCGGCAGCGCCAAGCAGGCGCGCGACAAGGAGTTCCAGGCGATCATGCCGTTGCGCGGCAAGATCCTGAACACCTGGGAAGTGGACGGCGGCGAGGTACTGGCCAGCCAGGAGGTGCACGACATCGCCGTGGCCATCGGCATCGACCCCGGCTCGGCGGATCTTTCGCAACTGCGCTACGGCAAGATCTGCATCCTCGCCGACGCCGACTCCGACGGCCTGCACATCGCCACGCTGCTCTGCGCGCTGTTCGTCCGCCACTTCCGCCCGCTGGTGGAGGCCGGTCACGTGCATGTGGCCATGCCGCCGCTGTACCGCATCGACCTCGGCAAGGAGATCCACTACGCCCTCGACGAGGCCGAGCGCGACGGCATCCTCGAACGCCTGACCGCCGAGAAGAAACGCGGCAAGCCGCAGGTCACCCGCTTCAAGGGGCTCGGCGAAATGAACCCGCTGCAACTGCGCGAGACCACCATGGACCCCAACACCCGCCGCCTGGTGCAACTGACTCTCGACGACTTCGACGGCACCCGCGAGGTCATGGACATGCTGCTGGCGAAGAAGCGCGCCGGCGACCGCAAGTCCTGGCTGGAAACCAAGGGCAACCTGGCCGAGGTGCTGGTCTGATGCGGCGCTGGCTGGCGGCCCTGTGCCTGCTGTTCGGCACGGCGCCGCACGCCGCACAGGTGGAGCCCCTGCGCCTGCTCGGCGAGCATCCGCTCGACGGCATGCCGAGCGGCAACTTCTCCGGGCTGGCCCGCTGCGGGGACTCGCTGTGGGCGGTCTCCGACCGCGACGACGACCGCCTCTACCGCCTGTGGCCCGGCGAGAAGGCCTGGCGGGCCGAGGCGCAGACCTTCGTCCTGCCGCCACTGCCCGACAGCGCTCTGCCCTGGGGCATTCGCGCACGCTCCAGGCTGATGGGCAAGCTGCGCGGCGGCGAGATGGATTTCGAGGGGCTGAGCTGCGATGCCCGGGGTAACCGCTATCTGGTCAGCGAGGCCTACGCCGCCGTGCTGCAGTTGCCGGAGATCGGCCAGCCGCAGTGGCTGGCGCTGCCGGCGCCGCTGCTGCGCCAGGCGCGGGCCAGCGGCATGCTGCTGAAGTTCAACGCCATGTTCGAGGGGATCGCCATCGATCCGCCCGGCGCGCGTCTCTGGCTGGCCGCCGAGCGCGAGCGCCGCGGACTGCTGGTGGCGCACCGCGCCCGCGACAACTGGCAGTGCCACGGCAGTTGCGTGCTGCTCAGCGAGGACGGTCCGGGAGAGCCGCCGGCTCGCTTGGAAAGCCGGGGCAAGTGGGCGAGGAGTTTCTCCGACCTGGCCTTCCACGGCGACAAGCTGTTCAGCCTGGAGCGCCTGGCGCACCAGATCTGCCGGCACAGCCCGAACACCGGCGAGGTCGAGCGCTGCTGGTCGTTCGCCGACGAACTGCTCACCGACGCGCGCCGCTACGCACAGCCCTGGGGCAGCGCCGAGGCCCTGTGGATCGACGACGACGGCGCCTGGATCGGCACCGACAACGGGACCCTTGCCCGCGGCGACGGCGAGACCCGGCCGATGCTCTGGCATTTCGCCGCGCCGGCCGGGGGCTGGAACGGCCAGCCGTGAGCGCGGCCTGCCGCACACAGGTGTGTCATCGATTGTTTTCCGCGTTGCGACGAAAGCGGGGCCGTGCGGCGTCGCGGCTCCTGGCAGGGGAATGCCATTGCCAAGGGCCGCGAACGCCGGCCGGCCGCGTTTCCGGCGGCAACGCAATCGGGGAAACAATCGATGACATCCCCTGGGGACTGACCCATGCACGAATCCTTCGATCCCGGCCTGGACGGCGTGGAACGCCGCTCCCTCGCGGACTTCACCGAGCAGGCCTACCTCAACTATTCCATGTACGTGATCATGGACCGCGCCCTGCCGCACATCGGCGACGGTCTTAAGCCCGTGCAGCGGCGTATCGTCTATGCGATGAGCGAACTGGGCCTGGATGCCGACGCCAAGCACAAGAAGTCGGCGCGCACCGTCGGCGACGTGCTCGGCAAGTTCCATCCGCATGGCGACTCGGCCTGCTACGAGGCCATGGTGCTGATGGCCCAGCCGTTCAGCTACCGCTATCCGCTGATCGACGGCCAGGGCAACTGGGGCGCGCCGGACGATCCCAAGTCGTTCGCCGCCATGCGCTACACCGAGGCGCGCCTGTCGCGCTATGCGGAGGTGCTGCTGGCCGAACTGGGGCAGGGTACCGCCGACTGGGTGCCGAACTTCGACGGCACCCTGGATGAGCCGGCGGTGCTGCCGGCGCGGCTGCCCAACCTCCTGTTGAACGGCACCACCGGCATCGCCGTGGGCATGGCCACCGACGTGCCGCCGCACAACCTGCGCGAGGTGGCGGCCGCCTGCGTGCGTCTGTTGGACGAGCCGCAGGCGACGGTGGCGCAGCTCTGCGAGCACATCCCGGGGCCGGACTTCCCCACCGAGGCGGAGATCGTCACACCCCGCGCCGAGCTGCTGAAGATCTACGAGAGCGGCCGCGGCACGCTGCGCATGCGCGCGCTGTACCGGGTCGAGGACGGCGACGTGGTGATCACCGCGCTGCCGCACCAGGTGTCCGGGGCCAAGGTGCTGGAGCAGATCGCCGCGCAGATGCAGGCCAAGAAGCTGCCGATGGTCGCCGACCTACGCGACGAGTCGGACCACGAGAATCCCTGCCGCATCGTCATCATCCCGCGCTCCAACCGGGTCGACGTGGAAGGGCTGATGCAGCATCTGTTCGCCACCACCGACCTGGAGACCAGCTACCGGGTCAACCTCAACATCATCGGCCTGGACGGCCGGCCACAGGTGAAGAACCTGCGCGCGCTGCTTTCCGAGTGGCTGGAGTTCCGCGTGCGGACGGTGCGCCGGCGCCTGCAGTTCCGCCTCGACAAGGTGGAGAGGCGTCTGCACCTGCTCGAAGGCCTGCTGATCGCCTTCCTCAACCTCGACGAGGTGATCCGCATCATCCGCAGCGAAGACCAGCCGAAACCCGTGCTGATCGAACGCTTCGCGCTCAGCGAGGCGCAGGCCGACTACATCCTCGACACCCGCCTGCGCCAGCTGGCGCGGCTGGAGGAGATGAAGATCCGCGGCGAGCAGGAGGCGCTGGCCAAGGAGCGCGACAAGCTGCTGGGCCTGCTCGGCAGCGAGGCCAGGCTGAAGAAGCTGGTGCGCAAGGAACTCCTGGCGGATGCCGAGACCTACGGCGACGCGCGGCGCTCGCCGATCGTCGAGCGCGCCGAGGCCAGGGCCCTGTCGGAAACCGAGCTGCTGCCCACCGAGCCGGTGACCGTGGTGCTTTCCGAGAAGGGCTGGGTGCGCTGCGCCAAGGGCCACGACATCGATCCGGCGGCGCTCTCCTACAAGTCCGGTGACACTTTCAAGGCGGCGGCCCAGGGCCGCTCCAACCAATATGCCGTATTCATCGATTCCAGCGGCCGCAGCTATTCCCTGGCGGCCCATTCGCTGCCTTCGGCGCGTGGCCAGGGCGAGCCCCTGACCGGACGCCTGGCGCCGCCGCCGGGGGCGGGCTTCGAATGCGTGCTGCTGCCGGACGACGAGGCGCTCTATGTGCTGGCTTCCGATGCGGGCTACGGATTCGTGGCCAAGGGCGAGGACCTGCAGGCGAAGAACAAGGCGGGCAAGGCCCTGCTGAGCCTGCCGGCCGGCGCCCGGGTCATGGCGCCGCGGCCGCTGGGCGATGCGGGCAGCGACTGGTTGGCGGCGGTGACCTCGGAGGGTCGCCTGCTGTTGTTCAGGGTCGCCGAGCTGCCGCAACTGGCCAAGGGCAAGGGTAACCGGATCATCGCCATTCCGGGGGCACGGGTCGCCAGTCGCGAGGAATACCTCTGCGACTTCGTCGTGCTGTCCGAACGGGCGACCCTGCAACTGCAGGCCGGCAAGCGCACCCTGTCGCTGAAGCCGGCCGATCTGGAGCATTACCGGGGCGAGCGCGGCGGGCGCGGCAACAAGTTGCCGCGTGGTTTCCAGCGGGTCGACGCGCTCTTGGTCGAGGAGCCGGGCTGATGGCAGAATGTCGTTGAAAGCCTGTCGCTGGTTGCCTGCCCGGCTGCCGGCCAGCGACAACCTTTCGATCGCACGGGGCGGCCCGCGAGGGAGCGATGGAGTGGCCATCTCCAGGCTTGACCCGGTCCGGGGCTTGCAACGGCCTCCGGCGAATGAATCAGCCCGACTTCGGGCATGGCCGACAGCCTCCCGGTGCGCCTGATCAGCGCGGTGCGCCGGGCCACGGCCTTTGGGATGGATCATGGCTGCCTGTCGGCAACCTCCTGGGTGAACATTGATGAGATTCCCGCGTTTTCGCTTGCTTGTCCTGCTGGTTGCCCTTTCCCTGCTGAGCGCCTGCTCACTCCGCCCGACGACGACTCTCTACCGGCTGGACAGCGGCAACCCTGAAACGCCCGAGCGAAACGGTCCGGCCGTGCTGCTCGGTCCGCTGACCTTGGCCGATTATCTGCAACGGGAGGATGCCCTGCTGGTGCAGCGCCACGAGGACGGACACCTGAGCACCGCCAGCGATGCCCGCTGGGCCGGCGACCTCAAGGCCGACGTCGACCAGTTGCTGCTGCGTCACCTGGCCTGGCACCTGGACAGCCACCGCCTGGTGCCCGAGCCGGGGGCGCCCGGTTTCAAGCCGGACGTACAGGTCCAGTTGAACATCACCCGCCTGGATTCGGGCCCCCAGCAGCCGGCCGTGCTGGAGGCCCAGTGGCGCCTGCTGGATCGCCGGGGGCACCTCAGCGAGAGCCGGCTGATCCGTCTGCAGGAGCCGCACCAGGGCTCCAGCGCCGATCAGGTGCGGGCACAGAGCCTGGTGCTGCAGCGTCTCGCCGAGCGGCTGGCGGTGGCGATCCGGCCGCTGGCCGAGCAGCAGGCGCAGGCTGCCGCGGCAGCGGCGGAGCCGCGCAGGAGCACGCGCGCGGCCGCGCCCAAGGCACAGGCGAAACCGCCGCGCACGCCGGATATCCCGATCGCCACGCCGACCCGCAACGTCGAGGTGTTCCGCTTCTGAGTTCAGGGCAGGTCGAACAGCAGCGCCTCGGTCTTGTCGCGGGCCTCCAGTTCGATGGCCGGCTCGTCGACCAGCGTGGCGCCGTCGCCGGCCGCCAGGGACACGCCGTTGACCTGCAGGCTGCCGCTGGCGACGTGCAGGTAGTAGGTGCGCCCGGTGCGGGCCGGCTGGCTGGTCCGCTGCCGGTCGTCCAGGCGGGCCAGGTACAGGCAGGCGTCCTGGCGGATCGGCAGCGAGCCCTCGCGGCCGTCCGGCGAGACCAGCAGGCCGAGCCCGCGCAGGTTGGAAAAGTCCTTCTGCGCATAGCGCGGCGGCACCCGGCTTTCCCGGGGCTGGATCCAGATCTGCAGAAGGTGCAGCGGCTCGCTGGCGGACGGGTTGTACTCGCTGTGCACGACGCCGCTGCCGGCGCTCATCACCTGGACTTCCCCGGCCCGCAGGCGACTGCTGTTGCCCATGCTGTCCTTGTGCTCGACGGTGCCTTCCAGCATGTAGGTGACGATTTCCATGTCGCGGTGCGGGTGGGCGTCGAAGCCGCTCCGCGGCGCGACGCGGTCGTCGTTGATCACCCGCAGTTGCGAGACGCCCATGTGGCGCGGGTCGTAATAGTCGGCGAAGGAAAAGCTGTGGTGGCTGTCCAGCCAGCCGAGATTGGCGTGTCCACGTTCGTCTGCCGGGCGCAGAGTGATCATCGAATCTCTCCTGTGGGGTGAAGGGGTATCGCCGTCAGCAAGGCTAGTCCGCAGCGAAGTGGATGAAAAATGCGCTTTTCGGGAGCGATTCATCGAATTCGTCGATGGTTTCGGCGCTGGCCGCTGGCGGGGAGGGCGCTTCCGGGAGAGAGGCGGGCGGTCGGGGCAGGGGCAGGAAGAAAAGGCTCGTGCGGAGCTGCGGTCGTCGTTCGGAGTCGACCCACCCGGCCATCCGGGCCGTGAATCCGCCGGCCGGGCGGGTCGAAAGGGGCCACGCACGAGGCCGGGCCGACCTCATGCGTGGGGGGACGGCTTATTCTTCCCGGATCGAGAAGTTGCCCATGTGTTCCAGGCCCTTGATCAGCGCCGAGTGGTCCCAGTCGCCGCCGCCGAGGGCCACGCAGGTGCTGAATACCTGCTGGGCGCTGGCGGTGTTCGGCAGGTTCAGGCCCAGTTCGCGGGCGCCGGACAGCGCCAGGTTCAGGTCCTTCTGGTGCAGGTTGATGCGGAAGCCCGGATCGAAGGTGCCCTTGATCATGCGCTCGCCGTGGACTTCGAGGATCTTCGAGCCGGCGAAGCCGCCCATCAGGGCCTCGCGTACCCTGGCCGGATCGGCGCCGTTGCGGGCGGCGAACAGCAGGGCTTCGGCGACGGCCTGGATGTTCAGGGCGACGATGATCTGGTTGGCCACCTTGGCGGTCTGGCCGTCGCCGTTGGAACCCACGCGGGTGATGTTCTTGCCCATGGCCTGGAACAGCGGCAGGGCGCGCTCGAAGGCGTCCAGGCAGCCGCCGACCATGATGCTCAGGGTCGCGGCCTTGGCGCCCACCTCGCCGCCAGACACCGGCGCGTCCAGGTAGGCGGCGCCGGTGGCCCTGATCTTCTCGGCGAAGACCTTGGTGGCGGTGGGGGAGATGGAGCTCATGTCGATCACCACCTTGCCGCTGCCGACGCCCTCGGCCACGCCGTCCTTGCCGAACAGCACGTCCTCGACGTGCGGCGTGTCCGGGACCATGACGATGATGAACTCGGCCTCGCGGGCCACCTCGCGCGGGTTGGCCAGGACGACGGCGCCGTTTTCCAGCAGTTCGGCGGGCGGCTCGCCGTGGTGCCTGGAGAGAACCAGGTCGTGATCCGCCTTGCGCAGGTTGAGGGCCATCGGCTTGCCCATGATCCCGGTGCCGATGAATCCGATCTTGGCCATATGGAAATCTCCTTCGACTCAGTTGTTGTGGGTGATCAGCCAGTCCAGGCCGGCGGTGGTCGTGGTGGCCGGCTTGTATTCGCAGCCGACCCAGCCCCGGTAGTCGATGCGGTCCAGAAGGCAGAAAAGGAAGTGGTAGTTGATCTCGCCGGTGCCGGGCTCGTTGCGGCCCGGGTTGTCGGCGATCTGCACGTGGTTGATCGCCGCCAGGTTGGTTTCCAGGGTGCGCGCCAGGTCGCCTTCCATGATCTGCATGTGGTAGATGTCGTACTGCAGGAACAGGTTGCCGCTGTCGACCTTCTCGCGGATGGCCAGGGCCTGCCGGGTGTTGTTCAGGTAGAAGCCTGGGATGTCGCGGGTGTTGATGGCTTCCATCACCAGCTTGATGCCGGCGCCCTTGAGCTTCTCGGCGGCGAACTTGAGGTTGTCGACGAAGGTCCGTTCGACCAGGGCGTCGTCGTGTCCCTGCGGACGGATACCGGCCAGGCAGTTGACCTGGTCGTTGCCCAGCACCCTGGCGTAGGCGATGGCCTGGTCCACGCCGGCGCGGAATTCTTCCACGCGGTCGGGGTGGCAGGCGATGCCGCGCTCGCCCTTGGCCCAGTCGCCGGCCGGCAGGTTGAACAGCACCTGTTCCAGCTTGTTGGCGTCCAGGCGGGCGCGGATTTCCTCGGCCGGGAAATCGTAGGGAAAGAGGTATTCGACGCCGCGGAAACCGGCGAAGGCGGCGGCGGCGAAACGGTCCAGGAATTCCACTTCGGTGAATAGCATGGACAGGTTGGCGCAGAAACGGGGCATTTGTTGCTCCTGTCTATCGGGTTGGCGGGTAGCGACTTTCATCCTCGTGCCCGGTGGGCGGGAGGATCAGTCGAGCGGCAGGATCGAGGTCGGGGCGTCGGCCCCGGTCCTGGCCAGTTCCTCGAACTCGGTGACGGCATCGATCTCGGTGCCCATGGCGATGTTGGTGACACGCTCCAGGATGACCTCGACCACCACCGGCACGCGGAACTCCTTCATCAACTGCCTGGCCCTGGCGAAGGCGCCCGGCAGCTCGCCGGGTTCGAACACGCGGATCGCCTTGCAGCCCAGGCCCTCGACCACCGCGACGTGGTCCACGCCGTAGCCGTTGAGCTGCGGCGCGTTGATGTTCTCGAAGGACAACTGCACGCAGTAGTCGATCTCGAAGTTGCGCTGCGCCTGGCGGATCAGGCCCAGGTAGGAGTTGTTCACCAGCACGTGGATGTAGGGCAGGTTGAACTGCGCGCCCACGGCCAGCTCTTCGATCATGAACTGGAAGTCGTAGTCGCCGGACAGCGCGACCACCGGACGCCGCGGGTCGGCCTTGACCACGCCGAGCGCCGCCGGAATGGTCCAGCCCAGCGGGCCGGCCTGGCCGCAGTTGATCCAGTGGCGCGGCTTGTAGACGTGCAGGAACTGCGCGCCGGCGATCTGCGACAGGCCGATGGTGCTGACGTAGCAAGTGTCCTTGCCGAAGAACGCGTTCATTTCCTCGTACACGCGCTGCGGCTTGATCGGCACCTCGTCGAAGTGGGTCTTGCGCTGCAGGCTGCGCTTGCGCTCGCGGCAGGCCTCGACCCAACCGCCGCGGTCCTTCAGCCTACCGGCGGCCCGCCATTCGCGGGCCACTTCGAGGAAGGCGTCGAGGGCGGCGCCGGCGTCGGAAACGATGCCCAGGTCCGGGGTGAACACGCGGCCGATCTGGGTCGGCTCGATGTCGACGTGGATGAAGCGGCGGTCCCGGGTATAGACCTCGACCGAGCCGGTGTGGCGGTTGGCCCAGCGGTTGCCGATGCCGAACACCAGGTCGGAGGCCAGCAGGTTGGCATTGCCATAGCGGTGTGCGGTCTGCAGGCCGCACATGCCGACCATCAGGCGGTGGTCGTCGGGGATGCTGCCCCAGCCCATCAGGGTCGGGATGACCGGCACGCCGGTCAGTTCGGCGAACTCGACCAGCTTGTCGGCGGCGTCGGCGTTAATGATCCCGCCGCCGGCGACGATCAGCGGGCGCTCGGCCTCGTTGAGCATGGCCAGGGCCTTCTCGGCCTGGATGCGGCTGGCCGACGGCCTGCTCACCGACAGTGGCTGGTAGGCGTCGATGTCGAATTCGATCTCGGCCATCTGCACGTCGAACGGCAGGTCGAGCAGTACCGGGCCGGGCCGGCCGCTGCGCATCTCGAAGAAGGCCTTCTGGAAGGCATAGGGCACCAGCCCCGGTTCGAGAACGGTGCTGGCCCACTTGGTCACCGGCTTGACGATGCTGGTGATATCGACGGCCTGGAAGTCTTCCTTGTGCAGGCGGGCCCGCGGAGCTTGGCCGGTGATGCAGAGGATCGGGATGGAGTCGGCCGAGGCTGAGTACAGGCCGGTGACCATGTCGGTCCCGGCGGGGCCGGAAGTGCCGATGCAGACGCCGATGTTGCCCGGGTTGGTGCGGGTATTGGATCGACGACTTTCATCAGAAACAATGAAATCGTAGTTAATGGCAAATTCGACAGATACACTCTCATGGAAATATTTCGTTGGAAAGCGCCCCGGAGCAGCCAACAAAACGCGGCTTGAACGCCCGGGCTTTTCGACAAGTTATCGAGTATGGCCATGGATGAAAAAACATAAACGGCAAGATTGATCCTCGGCTTTTTCGTGCCAAATAAAAACGGCCCGATCATTTTCATTCGAATATTCCCGAGAAGAGAATTTCGGAAGCCGCACACGCGGAGCCGGGTAATTCAGCCTGAGTCACCCTGCCACAGTGACGGTATGCCACGGTGACGGCGTACGCCATATAGGTACACTACCCCACATTCACTGTGCTTTCTGCTTCCATAGGGAAATTTGCCGGCATGTTGTCCTCCAGCAGCATCGCCGGCTTCTTCTTTTCTGCCTGCCGTTGTCCGCGGTAGCGCCTCCCCCCTCTCCCACATCCGTCTGCCCGAGCAGCTTCGCCGTTTATGTCGGCCGGCGCCGAGAATCGTTCTGCCGGCAGGAAGCAGGCGCTCCGGAGCGCATTTATTTCAGGCTGGACACAGCCCGTCGAACCGGAACGCGCCGGGTTTTCACAGCGGCACGCGCTCGGGGTATTTCCTCGGCGACCGACGACGGATTTCGCTGGAACAGGAATGAGAACAGGCCCGGCAGCCGGCGCGCCCCATCCCTGTCCCGGTCGCGCGCCCATGGCGTGCTCAGCCGCGCGCCAGTTGCCAGAGCCGGGCGATGTCGGCGGCGCGCCGGCGCAGCAGGACGGGCGCCTCGGCGAGAGCGCTGGCCAGGCTGATCGGTCCTGGCGCCAGACTGAAGGCGACGTCGATGCCGTGACCGTAGAGGCGCTCGTAACCTTCTCCGAGCATGCCGGCCAGGGCGACGACCGGCACGCCGTGGCGCTTGGCGATGCCCGCCACGCCCATCGGTGTCTTGCCGTGCAGGGTCTGCTCGTCGATCCGCCCCTCGCCGGTGATCACCAGATCGGCACCGATCACGGCCTGCTCCAGGCCGCTGACCTCGGCGACCAGTTCGATACCGGGACGGAAGGCCGCGCCCAGGAAGGTCCGCGCCGCGAAGCCGATGCCGCCGGCCGCGCCGCTGCCGGCGCTGTCCCGCGCATCGCGGCCCAGGGTCGCCGCGCAGACGTCGGCGAAGCGGCCGAGGGCGGCGTCGAGCTGGCGCACCTGTTCCGGCGTCGCGCCCTTCTGCGGGCCGAACACGTGCGAGGCACCGCGCGGTCCGCACAGCGGGTTGTCGACGTCGCAGGCGACCTCGAAGTCCACCTTCGCCAGGCGCGGATCGAGGCCAGCAGGGTTGATCCGCTGCAATTGCGCCAGCGCCGCGCCGCCGGGCGGCAGCGGGCGGCCCTCGGCATCCTCGAAACGCACGCCGAGGGCGCGCAGCATGCCACTGCCGGCGTCGTTGGTGGCGCTGCCGCCGAAACCGAGGACGATCCGCTCGGCGCCGGCCTCCAGCGCCGCGAGGATCAGTTCGCCGGTGCCGTAGGTGCAACTGCGCAAGGCATCGCGTCGGCTTGCCGGCACCAGGTGCAGGCCGCTGGCCGCGGCCATTTCGATCACCGCGCTGCGGCTCTCGGCGATCCAGCCCCAGTGCGCCGCCACCGGCTCGCCGAGCGGGCCGCGTACCAGGGTTTCACGCCGCTCGCCGCCGACCGCGGCGATCACCGCCTCTACCGTACCCTCGCCACCGTCGGCCATCGGCCGGCAGAGCAGTTCGGCCCATGGCCAGACTTCGCCGAGCCCGGCGGCGATGGCCGCGGCCACTTCGGCGGCCGACAGGCTTTCCTTGAACGAATCGGGAGCGATGACGATTTTCATGGCGAACCTTCTTTTCCTGTCTTGGAGTATGGGATGCGCGCGGGCGCCGGACTCATTCTGCTGAGCAAGCGCCCGAGGCGCGTCGACGGAACGACCAAGGACGGCACGGCATTTCTGTGCAAACGCACAAAACTCAGGCCTCGGGCAGCAGTTGCAGGCCCAGGTAGAGGGTCAGCAGGCCATCCAGGCGCAGCGGGTCGACCCCGCTCAGCTCGGCGATCCGTTCCAGGCGGTAGCGCAGGCTGTTGCGGTGCACGCCGAGGGCATCGGCACAGGCCTGGCCATGCCCGCGGTGTTCGCACCAGCAACGCAGGGTGCCAAGCAGTTGACCACCGGCATCGCGGGCCCGCAGCCGCTGCAGCGGCCGCAGCAGTTCCCGGACCGCCTCGTCGTCGCGGTAGTGCCAGAGCAGCGTCGGCAGACGGTAGCGCGCCAGGCCGAGCAGCCGCTGCCGGGGAAGGATCGCGCGGCCGTAGGCCAGCAGGTCGCGCACCCGGCGATAACCATGGCGCATGCCCTCGACGCCCTCGGCCAACTCGCCGACGGCGACGCGCAGCACCTGCCAGCCCTGCGCCTCGACCCGCTCCAGCAGTTGCGCCTGTGCCGGTTCGTCGAGACTGGCTCCCGGCTGGCACCAGAGCAGCGAACCGGCCGCCGGCGACACGCACCAGCTATCCGGATAGCGCCCCTGCAGCCAGTCGCCGAGCCGCTCGGCAGACTGCCCCCCGGCCAGTTCGAACAGCCAGGGCGTGCGCATCAGTTGTGGCTTGAGGCCGAGCAGGCGAGCCTCGTCGAGCAAGCGGGGAGCATCGCCGCCCTCCTCCAGGAGCAGCGCCATCAAATCGTCGCTGCGCTGGCGTCGCCACTGTCGCTCGGCCTGCTGGTGGCGCTGGGCGACCAGCATCTCGGCGGTCATCCGCAGCAGTTCGCCGTAGAGGCGCACCTGCTCCGGCTCGCCGGTGATTCCCAGCACGCCGATCAACCGCCGGTCGAAGAACAGCGGCAGGTTGATCCCCGGCTGCACGCCCTTCAGGCAGGCCGCCGCCTGGCTGTCGATCGCCACCACCCGGGCGTTGGACAGCACCAGTTGCGCGCCCTCGTGGCGGGTGTCGATCCGGCTGGGCTCGCCGCTGGCGAGGATCAGCCCCTGGCTGTCCATCACGTTGACGTTGTACGGCAGGATCGCCATCGCGCGCGTCACGATGTCCTGCGCCAGTTCTCGGTCCAGTTCGAACATGCCTTATCCCCTGCCCGGCCCTCTTCGGCCGGAGACGGAGGGAAGTATCGCCGAAGCAGGCTCCCACGGAGCGCCCTTCCGCCTCGTGGTCCCTCCGCTTCCGCGCCCAGCATCGGCCACCGCCTCGGCCACGGCATTGTTCATCTGCACAAGCGGGCAGTCCGCCAGCGGTGCAGATCGCCGAAGACGATGGCCGGCCGATGATCGAGACTCCGCCGCCAGGGCCCCGCAATGGGTAGCGGCCCCAGCGGGCACCAGCCACGGCCGAGCGATCCGGGCCGGCCGCGCCACCCGAGCCGCCACGAGAACCTTTCAGAGGAGTCAACGCCATGCAGCGCAGAACCAAGATCGTCGCCACCCTCGGCCCGGCCACCGAAACCCCCGAAGCCATCGAAGGCCTGGTCAAGGCCGGGGTCGATGTGGTGCGCCTGAACTTCTCCCACGGCAAGGCCGAGGAACACCAGGCCCGCGCCGCCCGGGTCCGCGAGATGGCCGCCAAACACGGGCGCTTCGTCGCCATCCTCGCCGACCTGCAGGGGCCCAAGATCCGCATCTCGCGCTTCGCCGACGGCAAGGTGCTGCTGGAGAAGGGCCAGACCTTCGTCCTCGACGCCGCCCTCGACAAGAACGCCGGCGACGCGACCCGCGTCGGCATCGACTACGAGGCGCTGATCACCGACAGCCGCCCCGGCGACATCCTGCTGCTCGACGACGGCCGCGTGGTGCTCGAGACCCGCGAGGTCAAGGCCAGCGAACTGGTCTGCGCGGTGCTGGTCGGCGGCCCGCTGTCCAACAACAAGGGCATCAACCGCCAGGGCGGCGGCCTGTCCGCCTCGGCGCTGACCGACAAGGACTGCGCGGACATCAAGACCGCCGCCGCCATGCAGGTCGACTACCTGGCGGTGTCCTTCCCGCGCGATGCCGCCGACATGCAGCACGCCCGCCGCTTGATGCAGGAGGCCGGCGGCAACGCCGGGCTGGTGGCGAAGATCGAGCGCGCCGAGGCGGTGGCCGACGACCAGGTGCTCGACGGCATCATCCTCGCCTCCGAGGCGGTGATGGTGGCGCGCGGCGACCTGGGCGTGGAGATCGGCGACGCCGAACTGGTCGGCGTGCAGAAGCGCATCATCGAGCGGGCGCGGGTGCTCAACCGCGCGGTGATCACCGCCACGCAGATGATGGAGACCATGATCACCCAGTCGCTGCCGACCCGCGCCGAGGTGTTCGACGTGGCCAATGCGGTGCTCGACGGCACCGACGCGGTGATGCTCTCGGCCGAGACCGCCGCCGGCGCCTACCCGGTGGAGACCGTGGAGGCCATGGGGCGGATCATCCTCGGCGCCGAGCAGCACCCGCTGGCGCACCGCTCGAAGCACCGCATGGACCAGGTGTTCCACCGCATCGACGAGACCATCGCGCTGTCGGCGATGTACGCGGCCAACCACCTGGAAGGGGTCAAGGCGATCGTCTGCCTGACCGAGAGCGGCGACACCCCGCGGCTGATGTCGCGGATCCGCTCGCACCTGCCGATCTACGCCTTCTCCCGGCATCCGCGCACGCAGAGCCGGGTGGCGCTGTTCCGCGGGGTGCACCCGATCCCCTTCGAGGCCGATCGGATCGCCGAGGCCGAGCTGAACGCCCGGGCGGTCAAGGAGCTGCTGCAGCGCCGCCTGGTGGCCGAGGGCGACCTGGTGCTGATCACCAAGGGCGCCGGCCATGCCCAGGGCGGCACCGACACCCTGCGCATCGTGCGCGTGGGCGACGTCATCCATTGAGCGGAGGGGGCTTCGATGCAACCGAGCGAACCTCAGGACTGGCCGCGCGACTTCGACATCCGCGCCTCGCATGCCGAACAACAGGAGCTGCTCGCCGCGGGCGAGGCCGTTCCGACCCCTGCACAGGACCCGACACACGATGAGTAACCCCAGCACCTCGATCCAGCACGTCGCCGCCCGCGAGATCCTCGATTCGCGCGGCAATCCCACCGTCGAGGCGGTGGTCACCCTGGCCGGCGGCGCCACGGGGGTGGCCAGCGTGCCCTCCGGGGCCTCCACCGGCAGCCGCGAGGCCCTCGAATTGCGCGACGGCGCGCTGCGCTATCAAGGCAAGGGCGTGATGAAGGCGGTGGACAACGTCAACGGCGCGATCCGCGAGCGGGTGGTCGGCCTCGACGCGCTCGACCAGCGCGCGGTCGACCAGGCCATGCTCGAACTGGACGGCACCGACAACAAGGCGATCCTCGGCGCCAACGCCATCCTCGCCGTGTCCCTGGCTACCGCCAGGGCCGCCGCCGCGGCCCGCGGCCTGCCGCTCTACGCGCACCTGGCCGAGCTGTACGGCAGCCCCGGCGAGTACAGCCTGCCGGTGCCGATGATGAACATCCTCAACGGCGGCGAGCATGCCGACAACAACGTCGACCTCCAGGAGTTCATGATCCAGCCGGTCGGCGCGGCCAGCTTCAAGGAAGCGCTGCGCATCGGCGCCGAGGTGTTCCACACCCTCAAGCAGGTGCTTGCCGAGCGTGGGCTGAGCACCGCGGTGGGCGACGAGGGCGGCTTCGCGCCGTCCCTGTCCTCCAACGAGGAAGCGCTGGTGGTGATCCAGGCGGCGGTCGAGCGCGCCGGCTACGTGCTGGGCCAGGACATCACCCTGGCGCTGGACTGCGCGGCCTCGGAGTTCTACCACGACGGCGAGTACCGGCTGGCCGGCGAGGGCAAGACCTTCGACTCCCGGGGCTTCGCCGACTACCTGGCGGGCCTGTGCGAACGTTACCCGATCGTCTCGATCGAGGACGGCCTGGACGAGAGCGACTGGGCGGGCTGGGCCTACCTGACCGAAAAACTCGGGCAGAAGGTGCAACTGGTCGGCGACGACCTGTTCGTGACCAACCCGAAGATCCTCCGGGAAGGCATCGAGCAGGGCATCGGCAACTCGATCCTGATCAAGTTCAACCAGATCGGCAGCCTGAGCGAGACCCTGGAGGCGATCCGCCTGGCGCAGCAGGCCGGCTACACGGCGGTGATTTCGCACCGTTCGGGGGAGACCGAGGACACCACCATCGCCGACCTGGCGGTGGCGACCCGCGCCGGGCAGATCAAGACCGGCTCGCTGTGCCGCTCGGACCGGGTGGGCAAGTACAACCAGTTGCTGCGCATCGAGGAGGCGTTGCAGGGCAAGGCGCCCTATGACGCCTCGGCGCTATTGAAGCGCCGCTGCTGTCGCGGCCGCTGACCTCCGCCGCGGCCTGCGCGATGCCTTCGGCATCGCAAAGCCGGGCATCTAGTTCCAGCCCTCCAGACGCATCGTCGCCCGCACCAGGCGCTGCTCCTCCTGCTCGATCTCCTTGAGGCTGTCGCGAAGGCTGTGGATATGGTCGCGGGCGGCGCGCTGCGCCTGGCTCGGCTGGTGCTCGCAGACCGCGTTGTAGAGACGCGCGTGCTGCCGGTCGATCTGCCGCTTCTGCAGCGGCCGGTGGTAGAGATTGTTCACCGAGGCGAACACCGTGCTCAGCATCAGTTCGCTGAGCGACTGCAGCGTATGCACCAGTATCGGGTTGTGCGAAGCCTCGCTGATCGCCAGGTGGAACGCATGGTCCCGGCGTGCGTGCTCGCGCGGATCGGATGGCTGGGGCTCGTCGTCGAGGGCGAGCATTTCCTCGTAGCGGCGCTTGAGCAGGATCAGGTCCGCGTCGGTCGCTCGTAGCGCGGCGAGCCGGGCCGACTCGCCTTCGAGCAGCGAGCGCACCTCCAGCAGGTCGTAGAGCGTGCGCGACTGGGAACTGAACAGATGCATCAGCGGCGAGGCGTCGGTGGCGCGGTTCAGATCCGCCACGAACGAGCCACGCCCCTGTTCGGTATCGATGATCCCGCGCCCGCGCAATATGCGCAGTCCCTCCCGCAAGGCCGAGCGCGAACAGCCCAGCTTTTCCACCAGCCGCCGTTCCGAGGGCAATGCCTGCCCCTTCTTCAGCACTCCGTCGACGATCAGGCGCTCGATGCGCTCCGCTACCTGATCGGCGATCCGCCGCCCCTTCTGAGCCCCGCCACTCTCACCGCTCATCGACACACTCCGCAACTGGTAGGACCATGAATCGGACAGGCGAAAAATATAGAGCACATCCCCCTGCCAACAAAGCATTTATTGGCACCACAGTCCGAAGCGAGACACAAAAACTGGTATGACCAGCTCCGCGACATATGGACGCGGCGGCGCTGCCTGGACCAATCTTGAAACGTCCATAGAGCAGCGAGTCCGACCTGGGGTCCCCCCTTCATCAAGGTCACGGCTTGGCTCCAACAATTACAAAAACACCACCGTGTGAATATCCATGAACATTCTCTATGACGAGCGCCTCGACGGCGCACTGCCCAAGGTGGACAAGGCCACGCTGCTCGCCGAGCTGCGCGAGACCCTGCCCGACCTGGAAATCCTCCACGACGAGGAAGACCTGCACCCCTACGAATGCGACGGCCTCTCCGCCTACCGGACCACGCCGATGCTGGTGGTGCTGCCCGACTCGGTGGAGCAGATCGAAACCCTGCTGCTGCTGTGCCACGCCCGCCAGGTTCCCGTGGTCGCCCGCGGCGCCGGTACCGGCCTGTCCGGCGGCGCCCTGCCGCTGGAGCAGGGCATCCTGCTGGTGATGGCGCGCTTCAACCGCATCCTCGAAGTGAGTCCGGAAGGCCGCTTCGCCCGCGTCCAGCCCGGCGTACGCAACCTGGCCATCTCCCAGGCGGCGGCTCCCCACGCGCTCTACTACGCTCCCGACCCTTCGTCCCAGATCGCCTGCTCCATCGGCGGCAACGTGGCGGAAAACGCCGGCGGCGTGCACTGCCTGAAATACGGCCTGACCGTGCACAACCTGCTCAAGGTGGAAATCCTCACCATGAAGGGCGAGCGCCTGACACTGGGCTCCGATGCGCTGGACAGCCCCGGCTTCGACCTGCTGGCCCTGTTCACCGGCTCGGAAGGCCTGCTCGGCATCGTCACCGAGGTGACCGTCAAGCTCCTGCCCAAGCCGCAGGTGGCCCGCGTGCTGCTGGCCAGCTTCGACTCGGTGGAGAAGGCCGGCAGGGCGGTGGGCGACATCATCGCCGCCGGCATCATCCCCGGCGGCCTGGAGATGATGGACAACCTGTCGATCCGCGCCGTCGAGGACTTCATCCACGCGGGCTATCCGGTGGACGCCGAGGCCATCCTGCTCTGCGAACTGGACGGCGTGGAGGAGGACGTCCACGACGACTGCCTGCGCGTCCAGGCGGTGCTCGAGGCGGCCGGCGCCACCGAGGTGCGGCTGGCCCGCGACGAGGCGGAACGCGTCAAGTTCTGGGCCGGACGCAAGAACGCCTTCCCCGCCGTGGGGCGCATCTCGCCGGACTACTACTGCATGGACGGAACCATTCCCCGCCGCGAACTGCCCAGGGTGCTCAAGGGCATCGCCGACCTGTCCGGGGAGTACGGCCTGCGGGTGGCCAACGTGTTCCACGCCGGCGACGGCAACATGCACCCGCTGATCCTCTTCGATGCCAACCAGCCCGGCGAACTGGAGCGCGCCGAGGCGCTCGGCGGCAAGATCCTCGAACTCTGCGTCGAGGTCGGCGGCAGCATCACCGGCGAACACGGCGTGGGCCGCGAGAAGATCAACCAGATGTGCGCCCAGTTCAACAACGACGAGCTGACCCTGTTCCATGCGGTGAAGGCGGCCTTCGATCCGAGCGGCCTGCTCAATCCCGGCAAAAACATCCCGACCCTGCATCGCTGCGCCGAATTCGGCGCCATGCACGTCCATCACGGCAAGTTGCCGTTCCCCGAACTGGAGCGCTTCTGATGCGACACGATCACGACGACAGCGCGGCGCTGCTGGAACAGGTCAACCATGCCTTCGCACAGGGCGTTTCGCTGCGCATCCAGGGCAGCAACAGCAAGGCCCGCCTCGGCCGTCCGGTGCGGGGAACGCTGCTCGATACCCGCCGCCACCGCGGCATCGTCAACTACGATCCGACCGAACTGGTGCTGAGCGCCCGCGCCGGCACGCCCCTGGACGAGATAGAGGCGGTTCTCGACGCGGCGGGACAGATGCTGCCCTGCGAGCCGCCGCACCTGGGCGACGGGGCCACCCTCGGCGGCATGGTCGCGGCCGGCCTGTCCGGCCCGCGCCGTCCCTGGGCAGGCTCGGTACGCGACTACGTACTCGGCACCCGGCTGATCACCGGTCGCGGCAAGCACCTGCGCTTCGGCGGCGAAGTGATGAAAAACGTGGCCGGCTACGATCTGTCGCGTCTGCTGGCGGGCAGCTTCGGTTGCCTGGGGCTCATCACCGAGGTATCCCTCAAGGTGCTGCCCAAGCCCCGGCAGTGCGTCAGCCTGAGCCTGGAAATGGATATCGGCCAGGCCCTCGCCAGGCTCGCCGAATGGGGCAAGCAACCACTGCCGATCAGCGCCGCGAGCCATGACGGCCAGGCCCTGCGCCTGCGCCTGGAAGGCGGCGAAGGCTCAGTGCGCTCCGCCCGCCAGCGACTGGGCGGCGAGGAAATCGACAGCCGCTACTGGCTGGAGCTGCGCGAGCAGCGCCTGCCCTTCTTCGCTGCCGGCACGCCGCCGCTGTGGCGGCTGTCGCTGCCGACCGACACCGGCCCGCTGGCCCTGCCGGGTTCCCAGTTGATCGACTGGGGCGGAGCCCAGCGCTGGCTCAAGTCCGATGCCGATGCCGAACTGATCCGCGGCGTGGTCGCCGAGGCCGGCGGCCACGCGACCCGCTACGGCGAGGGCGAAGAACCCTTCCAGCCACTTTCCGCGCACCTGCTGCGCTACCACCAGAACCTGAAGAAGCAGCTCGACCCCAGGGGGATCTTCAACCCCGGGCGTATGTACGCGGAAGTCTGAGGTGAGGCCATGCAAACCAATCTGAGCGAACAAGCCAAGCGCCTGCCACGCGCCGCGGAAGCCGAACGCATCCTGCGCTCCTGCGTGCACTGCGGTTTCTGCACCGCGACCTGCCCGACCTATCAGTTGATGGGTGACGAACTGGACGGTCCCCGCGGACGCATCTACCTGATCAAGCAGCTTCTGGAGGGCCACGAGGTCACGGCCAAGACCCAGTTGCACCTGGACCGCTGCCTGACCTGCCGCAATTGCGAAACCACCTGCCCGTCGGGCGTGCAATACCACAACCTGCTGGACATCGGCCGCGCCGTGGTCGAGGAAAAGGTGCACCGGCCGCTCGGCGAACGCCTGGTGCGCGAGAGCCTGCGCGCCCTGGTCCCGCGAGCGGGCCTGTTCAAGGCGCTGACCCACGCCGGACAGGCCTGCCGCCCGCTGCTGCCGGAGGCGCTGAAAGCCAAGCTGCCGCGCCAGCCGCATCCGGCCAGGCCACGTCCGGAACCGCGTCATCCGCGTCGCGTGCTGATGCTCGAAGGCTGCGTGCAGCCGGCGCTGTCGCCCAACACCAACGCCGCCGCCGCGCGGGTGCTGGACCGCCTGGGGATCAGCGTGGCGGCGGCGCCCCGCGCCGGCTGCTGCGGCGCCGTGGACTACCACCTCAATGCCCAGGAGCGCGGGCTCGAACGCGCCCGCCGCAACATAGACGCCTGGTGGCCGGCCATCGAGGCCGGCGCCGAAGCCATAGTGCAGACCGCCAGCGGCTGCGGCGCCTTCGTCAAGGAATACGGCCACCTGCTGCGCGACGACCCGGTCTACGCCGCCAGGGCCGAGCGGGTCGCCGCCCTCGCCATGGACCTGGTCGAGGTGCTCGGCCGGGAGCCGCTGGAACGGCTCGGGATACGCGCCGGCAAACGCCTGGCCTTCCACTGCCCCTGCACGCTGCAGCACGCGCAGAAGCTCGGCGGCGCCGTCGAGGCCGTGCTCGCCCGGCTCGGCTTCGAGCTTACCGCCGTACCGGACAGCCATCTGTGCTGCGGCTCGGCCGGCACCTACTCGCTGACCCAGCCGGAGCTGTCGCGGCGACTGCGCGATAACCGGCTCGACGCCCTGGAAAGCGGCCGGGCCGAGGTGATCGCCACGGCCAACATCGGCTGCCAGACCCACCTCGACGGCGCCGGCCGCACCCCGGTCCGCCATTGGATCGAACTGGTCGAGGAAGCCCTCGATTAACAGCACGAGTTCTTCATCAACGAAGGGATAGCAGCATGCAAAGCAAAGCCGTACTAGGCCAACAGGACGTGGCCCGTATCCTTGCCGGCGCCCGCGACGAGGCGCTGCGCAACCAATGGGCGGTGACCATTGCCGTGGTCGACGACGGCGGCCATCCACTGGCCCTCGAACGCCTCGACGGCTGCGCGCCGATCGGCGCCTACATCGCCATGGAGAAGGCCCGCAGCGCCGCGCTCGGCCGCCGCGAGACCAAGGGCTACGAGGAAATGGTCAACGGCGGGCGTACCGCCTTCGTCAGCGCGCCCCTGCTGACTTCGCTGGAAGGCGGCGTGCCACTGCTGGTCGACGGCCAGACGGTCGGCGCGGTCGGCGTATCCGGTGTCAAGGCCGAACAGGACGCCCAGGTGGCCAGGGCCGGCAGCACCGCGCTCTGAACCCCGAATCCCGGGCCCCGCGCAAGGGGCCAACCGAACGACAGGAGAACGACATGACCGAGCGTGTGCAGTGCCAGCGCTTGCAGGTGGCAAGCCAGTTCAAGCGTTTCATCGACGAGGAAGTGCTCCCCGGCACCGGCATCGACGCCACGGCCTTCTGGAGCGGCCTGGACGACCTGGTGCACGACCTGGCGCCGCAGAACCGGGCCCTGCTGGCCGAACGCGACCGCCTGCAGGGCGAGTTGGACGCCTGGCACCGGGCCAACCCCGGCCCGATCGCCGACATGGCGGCCTACCGCCACTTCCTGGAGAGCATCGGCTACCTGCTGCCGCAGCCCGACGAGGTGAAGATCGCCACCGCCAACGTCGACGACGAAGTCGCCGTGCAGGCGGGCCCGCAACTGGTGGTGCCGGTGATGAACGCGCGCTATGCGCTGAACGCCGCCAATGCCCGCTGGGGCTCGCTGTACGATGCCCTGTACGGCACCGACGCCATCGGCGAGGAAGGCGGCGCCGAGAAGAGTTCGGCCTACAACGCGGTGCGCGGTGCCCGCGTGATCGCCTTCGCCCGCGCCTTCCTCGACCGGGCCGCGCCGCTGGCCAACGGCAGCCATGCCGACGCCACGGCCTACGCCGTCGAGCGGGGCGCGTTGCGGGTGACGCTCAAGGACGGCAGCCACAGCGGCCTCGCCCAGGCCGAGAAGTTCGTCGGCTACCAGGGCGCCGCCGAGGCGCCCGGCGCCGTGCTGCTGAAGAACCACGGCCTGCACATCGAGATCCAGATCGATCCCGACAGCCTGATCGGCAAGAGCGATGCGGCCGGCGTCAAGGATCTGCTGCTGGAGTCCGCGCTGACCACCATCATGGACTGCGAGGACTCGGTGGCCGCGGTGGATGCCGACGACAAGGTGCTGGTCTACCGCAACTGGCTGGGGTTGATGAAGGGCGACCTCAGCGAGGAACTGGACAAGGGCGGGCGGCGCATCGTCCGCCGCCTCGCCCCGGACCGCCTGTATCAGGCCGCCGGTGGCGGCGAGCTGCGCCTGCACGGCCGCGCCCTGCTGTTCGTGCGCAATGTCGGCCACCTGATGACCACCCCGGCGATCCTCGACGGCGAAGGCCGGGAAATCCCCGAGGGCATCCTCGACGCCGCCATCACCAGCCTGATCGCCCTGCACGACCTCGAACGCCGGGGCAATTCGCGCACCGGCAGCGTCTACATCGTCAAGCCGAAGATGCACGGCCCGGCCGAGGTGGCCTTCGCCGACCGCTTGTTCGGCCGCGTCGAGGATCTGCTCGGCCTGCCGCGCCACACCCTGAAGATGGGCATCATGGACGAGGAGCGGCGCACCAGCGTCAACCTCAAGGCGTGCATCGCCGCCGCCGGCGCGCGGATCGCATTCATCAACACGGGCTTCCTCGACCGCACCGGCGACGAGATGCACACCACCATGGAAGCCGGCGCCATGCTGCGCAAGGAGGACATGAAGTCCAGCGCCTGGATCCAGGCCTACGAGCGCAACAACGTGCTGGTCGGCCTGAGTTGCGGGCTGCGTGGCCGCGCGCAGATCGGCAAGGGCATGTGGGCCATCCCGGACCGGATGGCCGCCATGCTCGAACAGAAGATCGCCCATCCGAAGGCCGGCGCCAACACCGCCTGGGTACCGTCGCCGACCGCCGCCACCCTGCACGCCCTGCACTACCACCAGGTCGATGTCCAGGCCGTGCAGCGCGAGCTGGAACGGATCGATCCGGCCGCCGAGCGCGACGCCCTGCTCGATGGCCTGCTCAGCGTGCCGGTCAGCGCCGAGCGCGCCTGGAGCGCCGAGGCCATCGAGGAAGAACTGGCCAACAACTGCCAGGGCATCCTCGGCTACGTGGTGCGCTGGGTGGAACAGGGCGTCGGCTGCTCCAAGGTGCCGGACATCCACGACGTCGGCCTGATGGAGGACCGCGCCACCCTGCGCATCTCCAGCCAGCACATCGCCAACTGGCTGCACCATGGCGTGGTCGGCGCGGAGCAGGTGCGCGAGGCCCTGCGACGCATGGCCAGGGTGGTCGACGCCCAGAACGCCGGCGACCCCGCCTACCGGCCCATGGCCCGCGACTTCGACAAGTCGCACGCCTTCGGCGCCGCCAGCGATCTGGTGTTCAAGGGACGCGAGCAGCCCAGCGGCTATACCGAACCGCTGCTGCACGCCTGGCGCCGGCGCTTCAAGCAGGAGCGATGAAGAACGCGACTCCGGCCGCCCGCCGGCCGGAGTTCCGAACCATACGAAGTAAAAACCGCCGGTAGCCCGTGCGGCCATGAGTTGGATTCGAGTTCGAATCATCGAAGTTCCGCAACAAGCATCTGCAACTTTTCATGGCCCGGCCGTGGCGAGAAACAGCAATGCGACTTCCAGAACTTCGAAGATGGAAATCGATCGGTCGAACGGATCACCGGCAAGGCTGCGGGCAGCAACGTGAAAAGCCCGGTTCATATGCAGTAAAGCCCGCACGACGGGCCGAATGCCGTTGTCCGCAGCCATTGCTCATTCATTACAAAACCAATTACGGAGAAAACCCATGAAATGACATTTCACTATCTATCAGGCAAGTAGCTCGAAATCTCATAACGACTCCAAATATCGGAATGCCCGCTCTCGCGCGGAAAACCGCACGATGCGTGCATGTCACTTTCGCCCAATAAGAACAAGAGACTAGTTACATGCAAACCTGGCAACAGATCTATACCCCGCTCGGCGGTCTGGGAATATCGGCGCTGGTGGCGCTGATCCCGATCGTATTCTTCTTCCTCGCCCTGGCCGTATTCCGCATGAAGGGCTATGTGGCAGGCACCATCACCCTGCTCCTCTCGATCGTCACCGCCGTCTCGGTGTTCGGCATGCCGCTCGACATGGCCTTCGCCGCGGCCGGCTACGGCTTCGCCTATGGCCTCTGGCCGATCGCCTGGATCATCGTCGCGGCGGTGTTCCTCTACAAACTCACCGTCAAGAGCGGCCAGTTCGAGGTGATCCGCAGCTCGGTGCTGTCGATCACCGACGACCAGCGCCTGCAGGTGCTGCTGATCGGCTTCTCCTTCGGCGCCTTCCTCGAAGGCGCGGCCGGTTTCGGCGCCCCGGTGGCGATCACCGGCGCCCTGCTCGTCGGCCTGGGTTTCAACCCGGTCTACGCCGCCGGCCTGTGCCTGATCGCCAACACCGCGCCGGTGGCCTTCGGCGCCCTGGGCGTGCCGATCATCGTCGCCGGCCAGGTGACCGGCATCGACGCCTTCGACATCGGCGCCATGGCCGGCAGGCAACTGCCCCTGCTGTCGGTCATCGTGCCCTTCTGGCTGGTGGCCATCATGGACGGCTGGAAAGGTGTCCGGGAAACCTGGCCGGCCGCGCTGGTCGCGGGCTCCAGCTTCGCCGTCACCCAGTACTTCACCTCCAACTACATCGGCCCGGAACTGCCGGACATCACCTCGGCGCTGGTCAGCATCGTCTCCCTCACCCTGTTCCTCAAGGTCTGGCATCCGAAGACCGCCGAGGCCGGCGAGGTGCTCGCCGGGGCGGGCGGCTCGGCCGTGCTCGGCGGCTTCGGCGGCCCGCGCAGCGCTACACCCTCGCCTTACAGCCTCGGCGAAATCCTCAAGGCCTGGTCGCCGTTCCTGATCCTCACCGCCCTGGTCACCATCTGGACGCTGCAACCCTTCAAGGACCTGTTCGCCCCCGGCGGACTCCTGGAATCGCTGGTCTTCAAGATCGCCATCCCCCACCTCGACCAACTGGTGATCAAGGCCGCTCCCCTGGTGGCCGAGCCGACCCCCATCGCGGCGGTATACAAGTTCGACCCGTTCTCCGCGGGCGGCACGGCGATCCTCTTCTCGGCGCTGCTCTCGATGTTCATCCTGGGCGTCGGCCCGAAGGTCGGCCTGCGCACCTTCGGCGAGACCCTGGTCGAACTGAAGTGGCCGATCCTCTCCATCGGCATGGTGCTGGCCTTCGCCTTCGTCACCAACTACTCGGGCATGTCCAACACCCTGGCGCTGATACTGGCGGGCAGCGGCGCGGCCTTTCCCTTCCTGTCGCCCTTCCTGGGCTGGCTGGGCGTGTTCCTGACCGGTTCGGACACCTCCTCCAACGCCCTGTTCTGCTCGCTGCAGGCCACCACCGCGCAGCAGATCGGCGTCGACGAAACCCTGCTGGTGGCGGCCAACACCAGCGGCGGCGTGACCGGCAAGATGATCTCGCCGCAGTCGATCGCCGTGGCCTGCGCCGCGACCGGCATCGTCGGCCGCGAGTCGGACCTGTTCCGCTTCACCCTGAAGCACAGCTTCCTCTTCGCGCTGATCATCGCCCTGATCACCCTGGCGCAAGCCTATGTCTTCACCGGCATGCTGGTGAACTGACCGTGCATCCGGCGCCGGTCCCGCCGCCGGCGCCCAAACCCTGTCCTGCCCCTTCGAGGCTCATATGACCATCGACTTCAAGAAAACCGCCCTGGACTACCACGAATTCCCGACGCCCGGAAAAATCGGCATCGAACTGAGCAAACCGGCGGAGACCGCCGCCCACCTTTCCCTGGCCTACAGTCCGGGCGTGGCCGAACCGGTGCGCGAGATAGCCAGGGACCCGGAAAACGCCTACCGCTTCACCGCCAAGGGCAACCTCGTCGCGGTGATCAGCAACGGCTCGGCCATCCTGGGCCTGGGCAACCTGGGGCCGCTGGCCAGCAAGCCGGTGATGGAAGGCAAGGCCCTGCTGTTCAAGCGCTTCGCCGGGATCAACGCCGTCGACATCGAAGTCACGGCGGAAAGTCCGGCGGCCTTCATCGACACCGTCGTGCGCATCGCCGACACCTTCGGCGGCATCAACCTGGAGGACATCAAGGCCCCCGACTGCTTCGAGATCGAGCAGTTGCTGATCGAGCAGTGCAGCATTCCGGTGTTCCACGACGACCAGCACGGCACGGCCATCGTGACCGCCGCCGGCATGCTCAATGCCCTGGAAATCCAGGGGAAAAGACTCGAAGAAGCCAGAATCGTCTGCCTGGGAGCCGGAGCGGCGGCGACCGCCTGCATGCGCCTGCTGATCTCGCTGGGCGCACGCAAGGACAACCTGTACATGATCGACAGCCGGGGCGTGATCCACTCCGGCCGCGACGGGCTCAATCGCTACAAGCAGGAATTCGTCAACGACGGCGGGGCCAGGACGCTGCTGGAGGCCATGCAGGGCGCCGACGTGTTCCTGGGCCTGTCGGGAGCCAACCTGCTGCCGCCCGAGGCCCTGCTGGCCATGGCGCCCAGGCCCATCGTGTTCGCCTGCTCGAACCCCGACCCCGAGATCGATCCCGAGCTGGCCAAAGCCACGCGCCAGGACCTGATCCTGGCCACCGGCCGTTCCGACTATCCCAACCAGGTGAACAACGTCCTCGGCTTCCCGTTCATCTTCCGCGGGGCGCTGGATGTCCGCGCGCGCCGGGTCGACGAAGCGATGAAGATCGCGGCGGTGGAAGCCCTGCGCCAGTTGGCCAAGGAGCCGGCCCCGGCGGAAGTCCTGAAGGCGTTCGCCATCGACCGCCTGCAGTTCGGGCCCGACTACATCCTGCCCAAGCCCATGGACGCCCGGTTGCTGGGAGCGGTGGCCGGCGCGGTGGCGAAGGCCGCGGTCGAATCCGGCGTCGCGCGGCTGCCCTACCCGGCCCATTACCCGCTCTGAGCAGGAGAGAGATCGAGGGCGCTCGCAAGGCAACCGCTTGAAGCGCCCGTCCGATATCGGACTGGAAAGATAGTGTGTCGGGGCGTTTCGGCGTTGCCTTCGACTTCGCTACATGGGCTGCTTGCAGAGGGGGCGGACACTCCCTGTTTCGGGCCCCCGCCCGAGTCACTTATCGGGCTCCGAGTTGCCTGAAAGCACTTTCGCGCTTGTGGCACGGCCTGTCAGGCCGCGCCGGATGCCCCCTTCAGGAGGCCGAGCGGAGTCGTCGCGCAAGGGGATGAGCCGCAGGGAGGCGGCGAAAGGCCCGAGGGCCATGGATGGCCCTGCGGGCCGTGCCCCTGGAGCGACGATGCAGGGAGGGAACCCGGAGCGAAGCGCAGGGCCGGATGAGGGGGTGGCCTTCTTTTTGGTTACTTTTTCTTGGCCAGACAAGAAAAAGTGACTCGGCCGGGGGGCCGAAACAGGGAGTGTCCGCCCCCTCGGCAAGCAGCCATGCCAAGGCTCACACTATCTTGCCAGTCCGATTTCAACCCTCTCGCAGTCCCACGCGATTGCCCCAAGGGTATTCGCACAGGAGCGAGGGAAACGCCCAGGCTCCCACTCCCCTTGCCGAAACCTTGAAAGGACTGCGCCTCACCCCCTCTCCCAATAGCCGGGGGTGTTGTACAGCTCCTTCAGGTAGTCGATGAAAAAACGCACCTTGGCGGGCAGGAAGCGCTGCTGGGGGAACACCGCCTGAATGTCGTATTCGGGCAGCGCGAACTCATCGAGAACCGTCACCAGTTCGCCGCGCTTGAGTTCGCCCTGGATCTCCCAGGTCGAACGCCAGCCGATGCCGATCCCCTGGCACACCCAGGAAAACAGCAGCTCGCCATCGTTGCAGGACAGGTTTCCGCCGACCTTCGCGGCGACCTGCTGCCCGTCGCGCAGGAACGTCCAGCCGCGCTGCTGCCCGCCCTGCAGCGTGAAGGCCAGGCAGTTGTGCCGGGACAGGTCCTCGAGCGTCCGGGGTTCGCCATGCCTGGCGAAATACGCCGGGGTGCCGCAGACCACCCGCCGGTTGGGGAACAGCCTGATCGCCACATAGTTGGGGTCCCGCACCTCGCCGATGCGGATTCCCATGTCGAACCCCTCGCTCACCAGGTCGACGACGCTATCGGTCAGGTTGAACGACAGCCTGAGGTTGGGAAAACGCTGCAGGAACCCCTGGGCGTGCGCAGCCACATGGCGCCGGCCGAAGGCCGCCGGCGCGGACACGGCCAGATGCCCCTTGACCAGCGAGCTGTTGCTGGCGATCTCGGCCTCGACATCGTCGAACTCGCGCAGCAACTGCCTGGCGCGCTCCAGGAAGCGCTCGCCCAGCTCGGTCAGGCGCAGGCCGCGCGTGGAGCGGTGCATCAGCTTGACGCCCAGGCGTTTCTCCAGGGCATCCAGGCGCCGCCCGAGAATCGCCGGCGTGACCCCCTCGCTCAGCGCGGCCGCGGCGAAGCTGCCCTTCTGGGCGACCTGAACGAAACTGTGCAATTCGACGTAGCGGCCCATTCGATACCCTGGATATCGACAGAATCCAATTTTCTGCTCTTCAACCTGCGGGAAGTCTAACCCAGACTCAGGCCCACTATAAAAATATCGACTCACTCAGAGAGAAGAGAAACATGGCCAAAATGAGAGCAATCGAGGCTGCCGTGCTGGTGATGCGCCGCGAAGGGATCGACACCGCGTTCGGTGTCCCCGGCGCGGCCATCAATCCGCTGTACGCGGCCCTGAACAAGATCGGTGGCATCGACCATGTACTGGCCCGTCACGTCGAAGGCGCCTCGCACATGGCCGAAGGCAATAGTCGTGCCGCCTGCGATGGCGGGCCCATGGGGCTCGCCTGTTCGAACACTCGGAGCGAGCGGATAGCGACGAAACTTGGATGATTGATGGGGATGAATCCATGACAGTGTTTAAACGAAAATCATGGATTCGATAGACGAGCATATACAGAAGTTAAAGCATTCTGTGGTTGCGTCTATAGAACGCTATTACCTAAGATTCGATTGCGATGTACCTGTCATGGGTACCTCTGACCATCATCGGACAATCTCTCGGAAGCGATCCCGAATATTTCGCCAAGGCGTTGTCGGGCGCGCGGATCTGCCGGGAAGTATTGCGGTGAATAGCAACGAAACGACGAAAGGACCCCCTATGGCCAACTCGACAGCGGAGCTCGAAGAGCTCCTCATGCAGCGATCACTGACCGACCCGCAGCTTCAGGCGGCAGCGGCGGCGGCGGCGGACTTCCGGATTCTGCCGGATGCGACGGTGATCAAGATCGGTGGACAGAGTGTCATCGATCGTGGCCGAGCGGCGGTCTATCCGCTGGTGGACGAGATCGTCGCCGCCCGCAAGAACCACAAGCTGCTGATCGGTACCGGTGCAGGCACCCGGGCCCGGCACCTCTACTCGATCGCCGCCGGGCTCGGTCTGCCGGCGGGCGTGCTCGCGCAGCTCGGCTCTTCGGTGGCCGACCAGAACGCCGCCATGCTGGGGCAACTCCTGGCGAAGCACGGTATCCCCGTGGTCGGCGGTGCCGGACTGTCGGCGGTGCCGCTTTCCCTCGCCGAGGTGAACGCCGTCGTCTTCAGCGGCATGCCGCCCTACAAGTTGTGGATGCGTCCCGCTGCCGAAGGTGTGATTCCGCCCTACCGCACCGACGCCGGCTGCTTCCTGCTGGCTGAACAGTTCGGCTGCAAGCAGATGATCTTCGTCAAGGACGAGGACGGCCTCTACACCGCCAACCCGAAGACCTCGAAGGACGCCACCTTCATCCCGAGGATCTCGGTCGACGAAATGAAGGCGAAGGGGCTGCACGACTCGATCCTCGAGTTCCCGGTGCTCGACCTCCTCCAGTCGGCTCAGCATGTCCGCGAGGTGCAGGTCGTGAACGGCCTCGTCCCCGGCAACCTGACCCGCGCGCTCGCAGGCGAGCACGTCGGCACCATCATCACCGCGAGCTGAGAACCACCGCCATGACCGACACTACCAACAGCATCAAGCACGTCATCTCGCCGCTCGCGCGCCAGACCCTGCAGGACCGCGATCTCACCCGTCCGGTCGCCGGCAAGCGCCCGATCCGCCTGCTGCCCTGGCTGCAGGTCGTCAAGATCGGTGGCCGCGTCATGGATCGTGGCGCCGATGCGATCCTGCCGCTCGTCGAGGAACTGCGCAAGCTGCTGCCCGAGCACCGCCTGCTGATCCTGACCGGTGCCGGTGTCCGTGCCCGCCACGTCTTCAGCGTCGGCCTCGACCTCGGCCTGCCGGTCGGCTCGCTCGCCCCGCTGGCTGCCAGCGAAGCCGGGCAGAACGGCCACATCCTCGCGGCGATGCTCGCCTCCGAGGGCGTCTCCTACGTCGAGCATCCGACCGTCGCCGACCAACTGGCGATCCACCTCTCCGCCACCCGCGCCGTGGTCGGCAGCGCCTTCCCGCCCTACCACCACCACGAGTTCCCGGGCTCGCGCATCCCGCCGCACCGGGCCGACACCGGTGCCTTCCTGCTCGCCGATGCATTCGGCGCGGCCGGCCTGACCATCGTCGAGAACGTGGACGGGATATACACCGCCGATCCCAATGGCCCCGATAGGGGGCAGGCACGCTTCCTGCCGGAGACGAGCGCCACCGACCTGGCGAAGTCGGAAGGCCCACTGCCGGTCGACCGCGCACTCCTCGACGTCATGGCGACCGCGCGCCACATCGAGCGCGTGCAGGTGGTGAACGGACTCGTGCCGGGTCGACTCACCGCCGCGTTGCGCGGCGAGCACGTCGGGACGCTGATCCGTACCGGTGTGCGTCCGGCCTGAGCGCTCGCTCCCTGGCCGCGCCACCCGGGTTTCCGGGCGGCGCGGCGAAACGAGCGGGGGGAGGCGTTGGATGCGAAGCGACACTGCGCTCGCCGATTTCGGCACTTTTTCGAATCCAAGAAAAAGCCCCTGAAAATTTTCAATATTTTCAGGGGCTTGTTTGGTGGAGCCGGGGGGATGAGGACCTTACGTCCGCATACTCCCGTAACTGCCTGATCTACAAGGGGCAGCCTTCCGCCATCGTCCGCACAGTGTCACACCCTGATGGGAGTGGTTGATGGTGCGGGCGAAAATAGCGTCTGCTGGGGTTGCCCGGCAACAGGATTTGAACCTGAAACCGGCTGGGGGTTGATGGTTGGTTGTTTTTTGATCAGTTTGTGTGGGCGGCTTGTAGCTCGGGCCGGGCTTCGATTAACAGGGCGTCGGTTCCTGTCACGATGATGAAGGTAGGAATGCCGGATTCCGGTCTTGTGCCCTTGAATACCTGGGTATCGGCATAAGCGTGGATCTCGACGGCGTTGATGTGCTCAATAAGGTCGACGGCGTCTTCGTACTTCAGTTGGCGATGCTGCATGGCGAGAACTCCGGGGCTTGCTGTTTGTTGAGAATGCTTTTGGTGGCGCTTGCAAGGCATCTAGGATGCGCGATCTCGTTTTTTGCAGGGGGGTGCCATTTCGCTTGATCGGCCTTTGTAGGGGCTCCTAGGAGGTCTTGCGGGGTGTTTTGGGGCGGACCCAAGCCCGGATACCTTCATAGAGGCGTTTCCCCGCCCTTTTGGCTGATTGGCTGGCATAGACCGGGCTGGATTTCAGCTGGCGAGCAGTGCTCTGCTGGTTTTTTGAACAGTAAGATGTCCATGTGCCAGGAGTGCTGATCGGCTGAATGTCGATAGCTTGATTTTTGTAGCGCTGCCGGTAATCACTGGCCATAGCCTTCCGTAGATTATTTGCAAGCCGCGAAGGTTGATCAGCCGGAATGATGGCAATGCCGTGGAGATGAAGCGGATGGTTTTCATCGCTTTCGGTGTCGCTAAACTCCAGGCAGAAGGCCATATCCTTGATGCCATGATTCCGCAGAATTGCGGAAAGGTAGTCCGTAGGGCTTTTGGGAGCCGAGAGGGCTGCTTCTGCTGTCTTGTGATCTAACCGGATGCTAATGGCGTGAGCGTTGGGCTGATGACCCAAGGCAAGCATGGCGAAGTGCTGTTTGAGTTCACCCGTTAGTCTTCGCTCCCAGTCAGGAAGATCCGAGCCAGAGGCGAGGATCTTGGCTATTTCCTTGGCAAAGCTGTTCTCTAAGTCCTTTGAGCTTTTTCGTGCTTCTTCTTCTTCTGATTTTTCTATTTTTTTCTTCTTGACTACATGCCCCTTGTGGCGGCCGGTATAGAGCCTGGCTAGAAGCCCCGCCTTTTCAGGGCTACAGGGGGTTTTGGCTGATGCCGTAGGCTGCCCTGCTTTTGGAAAATCTCCTAAAGGCCGCTCTGGCTGGCGCGGCTTTGGGATCTTTCCTGAAGGGGCTGGGTTGGTGGCAGTCATGGGTCTGAATTTCAAAAATGCGTGGCGCTTTTAGAAGCCTGTGGGTTGAGGGGCAGCGCCTTTTTCTAAGGTTTTGACAACTCACTGTCTGGTTAAAAAATGATCAGTCTGAGTCGTCGATAACGATGATGTCGTTGCCTTCTTCTGGGGTGGGTGGGGATTCTTCATCGTCAATCACTTCGCCGTTGAGAACAGCCAGCTCCCGGCGCTGGCGCTCGCGCAGCTCCTTTACGTCTTCTTCCGTCATGACCCTGACCACGAGTTCCGGTAGCTCCTCTACGTGGTGCGCTTCGTTGAGTCGGTCCAGGGGGAGCGCACGGCGCCAAACATCCTGGCTCAGCTTCAAGGCGGTTGCAGCTGCGGCGAGACCACGAAGCGCCAACTGGCCGGCCGTGGGGTCGATGGATTCGACGGCTTCGGAAACTTTCTGGCGAATCTGCTGGGCGATGGCGAAGTCATCGTTGACCATGGCCGCCGCGATCTCTTGGGCTCTGTCGAGCAGAAAGGCGTTATCGAGCAGTTGCTCTCGGGCTTGCTGAACAAGTGCAGCTTGTGCGGCGCCAGTCTTGATGCCGTGCTTCTTGGTGATTCGCCGGATGGTCGAGATTGATATATCGAGCTTCTGGGCGATGGCCGGCTCAGTCCAGCCAGCTTCCTTCATGGCCAGAATCTCGACTATCTCATTCGGGGTTTTCCGCTTGGCTCGGGGCATTGCTAGCGCTCCCTTACAAGCCGGCGAGCTTATTTAGCTCGGCTTCCAGTTTGGGCCAGTTTCGCCATACGGCTTCTCGCGAAGCGCAGGAACCGGAAAGCCTTGTGACTTCCATTCGGTTTACAGGGGCGATATCGGTGAGGGTCTTGCTGGTGGCGGCAAGGGCTTCGAGCGTGGCGGTAATGATCCTGGCAACGGTCTTAGCACGCTGGGTCTTGGCTGCTGCGGGTTGGCCTGGGGAGCGGCGAACCGAGCTAATCCCGTGAGAACGGCAGAGGTGATAGGCGCTATCTTTCGTCCAGTTCTCGGCGCGGGGAGCGAACAGGTCGAGGTAGGTAGCGAGTTGGCTATAGCTGCCCTTGTCGTCGCGCATGAAGTCGCGGGCAAGTTCAACGGCTTTGGGGCTGTACGGCATGGTATTGCCTCTATGTGGTGATGATCATTCCGGGTTCCTCAAATCTCGCAATGGTTATGGTTGTGTTTAAGGTCGCTCTATGGCGGCTTCCTAAACTCGCTTGTTTCGGTTTCTTATGTCAAGTGTTTCTATGTGTAAGGATTGGATCATAGATTTTATGCATAAGAGCGGCAGGCACGTTTAACTGCTGCTGTGGATATTTGGAAGTGGGCGGCGGTGCCGCTGATCGTCTCTCCGGTTTCCTTTCTCCAGGCTGCGACGGCCTTGTCGTCGATCTGTTTGGGCGCTCCGAGCTTCTTGCCTTCCGCCTTGGCGCGATCAATGCCGGCCCGCTGGCGGGCTTTGATGTTGGAGCGCTCAAGCTCGGCAACAGCGGCCAGCATGGTGAGCATGGCCTTGCCTATTGGACTGGCAAGGTCGAATCCTTCACGCAGAGAAATGATTGCTACGCCTTTGGCTTGTAACGCCTCTACGGTTTCGAGCACGTCGATGGTGTTCCGGCCAAGGCGGTCGATGGCAGCAACGATCAAGGTGTCACCGGAGCGGGCGAACGAAAATAGCTTTGCGAAGCCGGGGCGTTGGAGCGCCTTGGTTGCGCCGCTGGTGGCCTCATCGAAGAACCAGTGGCCATCGGCAATGCTATGGCGCTGTTCGATAGCATGGCGTTGTGCATTGATGGTTTGCCCGTCAGTAGATACGCGGGCATAGGCGAGGGTAGCGGTCATGATTAGGGGCTCTGATGTATGGATCAAAATACTGGCTCAGAATTTAGCGTCTGGCTCAGAAGTTTTCAACAGATTTGATCCAGGCTGGAGCCTGCATTCTTTCGCTGTTGGGAGAGCGCCGTTTGTATGGCTCAAAAGGTGTACTTTATGAGCTATGCGGCCAGTGGCCGCTCTGGCTGTGCGGCCTGATAATCTTCGCCGTCTGTAGTGCTAGCTAGAAAAGCCAGCAAATGAGTTATGCGGCGGAAAGGAAAGGCATGGCTAATTTGCATGCTGATAAAAAGTGGGCTGTGTTCAGGGCGCGGATCATTGAGCTGGATAGTGGCGCTTGCTTAGAGTGCGGCCGCACTGAGGCGGATGGTGTCGTTCTTCAAGTCCACCACAAGCACTACATTCGAGGGCGTAAGCCATGGGAGTATGACCCATCGGACTGCGAAACCTTATGCAAGGGCTGTCATGCTAGGGAGCATGGCGAGATCAGGCCGAGCACAGGTTTGGAGTACATCGGGGAAGATGATCTTGGCGATCTCTTCGGCACCTGCGAGCTTTGCGATACCGCTATTCGTTATGTCCACCATATACAGCATCCTCACTGGGAGCCAATGGGGGTGGGCACAGACTGCTGTGACAATCTAACGGGCACGGAAGAAGCTACGAAAGCACGAAAGAGGCTCGGGCGACTCAGAAGGTTCCTGACTTCGTCCAAGTGGTCAGAGAAGGGAGGCAGGCACACGATACAGCACAAGGGATACAAGGCTGCCATCGTAGCACAAGCCCATTTTTTCCGGCTTGAGATAGATGATGTCTTTGGCAAGCAGGATCACGAAACTCTCATTGAGGCGAAAGAGTTCTTATTTGACTTCATTGATAGTGGGCAGGCTGCTGAGTTCTTTGAGCGCTGGAAGGCAAGAGCCAAGCGTTAGCACTCGCTCTTGGCTCTCCAACGGCTTGGCCTCATATCGTGCGTGGGTACTTGCGACGGTGGCTAGCGATACTCTTGGTCAGAGTGTCGCCGAAGCGGTCCACGAAGTCAGGTTTGTAGCCCTTGAGCCGCTGGATAGCTTCCGGGACCGGCATCAACAAGAGCGCGTCAAGTTTGAGTTCGATAGTTGGGCCGTTGTCGTAATGACGGCCTTGCACGTCTTTTTCCCTGTGTCCGGTAATGGCGTTGATAAGGGTCTGTTTCAGCTCCTGACCGCCGCGCTCGGCGTTCCTGAGAGTTGTTACCAGTGTGTGCCGGAATGAATAAATCGACTTGCCGTCCCTTGGCTGGTGGACGCCAGTTGTAACCAGATAGCCGTCTGGCGCTTCGTTGAAGAACTTCCCGGCGCGCTTTGTCCAGCCCTCTTTGTTGGCGTCCGTGTCGTGCCGGGGCTCCATGTAGGTCAGCCCGTCGCCGAATAGTTTCTTCTGCCTGTCCTGGGCTTGGCTGGCCACATAGTCGAGAAAGCCAAGTTCGATTAGGCAAGGATGAATCGGAACTTGGCGGGCTTCCCCTGTCTTGATCCGTTTGGCCTCGAAGGCTTTCGGGTCGTCCTCACAAAAATCGAAGCACGGGTGGCCGTTGATAGCCCGGATGTCGGCCGTGTCGAGCTGGGTGATTTCGCCGGTGCGTGCGCCGGTGAAATAGGCGACCAGTGGCAACCAGTACCAGAACGGATATGCCTTGGTTCGCCTGGGGATGTCGCCCTGGTAGATCCAGCCCGAAAATATCTTTTCCAGGTCAGATGGCGTGAAAATTGCCTTGGATGAGCGGCTGCCGGCGGTCGTGCGCTCTTGGATCGGTGGAATGTCTAGATCATCCGGGCTGATGGTGGTCAGCTCCAAGAAGCGCGCATAGGTCTGGAGCTGCTTTATCGAGGCGATGACGGCGGTTGTCCGTTCATGCCCGGTCATGAGCGCCGGATCGTCCGTTAGAAGCTCGGCGAGCGGAGTTTGAGGGTCTGGGGCAACGGATACCGTGACTCCGGCTTTCATGCGGCGGGCTGCGTCATAAGCGGCCTGCCAGTCGCGCTTTGAGAGCTGGCATACAGGCTTGTGCTGGGTGAGCACAGTCATAACCCTGGCGCGTCGCTCGCGTTCTTCAAGGGTGCCCCCGTGCCGTGCCTGGCCCCCGGTCGCTGCGATGTCGGCCCGGTCGCGTTCGAGCTGATGTTGCCAAACTTGGTACAGGGTCCAGTCTGCCATGGCTGGATCGAAGGTCGGAGCCGGTGCTGGCGCCGGTGCAGGGGCAATGGCGCTCTTGATCAGCTCGTCCCGGAGCCTGGGGAGTATCTGCCGCAGCTCTGTGGGCTGGTAGGGCTTGGAAAGCTCCAGAAGCCGGGAGGCAAGCGGCTCCTGATCGGTAGGAATGGCGCGGCCGTAGGCGCCAGCAAGAAGGCGTTCAACTTCCCGGCGCCGTTGTCGGGCCTCAATCTGTTCGTCGGTAAGGATCGGCTCCGGCGGGGTGTTGCTCGGTTGATCCGACCATGCGCCGGCTGCCGGTAGGTCCAGCTCTTCCAAGAGCTTGATGTCTTCCTCGGTTAGAACGTCGTCGCCGTCCCTGGTAGTCGTCATGCTGCTGATCGCCTTGTCGAATGCCGTTTCGTATCTGACCGCGAACTGGCGGGCTCGTTTGATGGCAAGTCGCCGGCTGTCGGTCTTGAGGCTGCGTCTGACTTCGCGCTTGCTGTTGATCAGGGTGCGCAACGGGGCCGGAATGACCATTCGGAAGTAGAAGGTTCCGTGGCGGTTCTTGGTCAGGTAGGAGGGGGAGGGCTTCATGCCGGGCGCCTGTGTGGTGCCCCATGCGAATGTGACCGCTCAGTGTCTCACCTGCTGGAAATGGCAGGCCCAGACAGCGCAAAGCCCCGGAAATCGGGGCTCTGTGCTTTGTGTGGTGGAGCCGGGGGGATTTGAACCCCCGTCCGCCAGCTCTCCGCTATCGGTTCTACATGCTTAGCCCTGTCTATTGAGTTAACCCATTGCGGCCCGACGGGCAGGGTGCTTTGGGCGAGCTGTATGAGTTTTAGCCGTTACGTCTACAGCGAACTTGGCGGCGATCCTGTTCTATCTGACAGTCTCTTCGGGTTTACAGGCATCCCCTGGAGACTGCTGGGGCATTAAGCCGCCAGAGCGTAGTTGTCGTCGTTGGCAACTATGAGTTTGTAGCAGTGGATTTACGAGTTCTGCCACCAACTCGGCATGCCCCTCAAGTTTCGTTACCGGCGTCGAATCCTAATCGGCCCCAAAACCCTAGGTGGTGGATCAAGTCTACGGCAAATGGCTCGGTGCGTCGACTGCCGAGACTGGCGAAATTCGCCGGCGGGCTGCTATATGATGCTTCTTCCGATGTCGCCGGGTGACGAGACTTTTCCATGCCTCGGGCAACGCGATACCCCTTGCGCCAGTGGCTCTGGCGCGCCTTCATACAGTGCGCCCTGATTCCCTTGCTATTGGTGGAAGTCGTGCTGGTCGGCGCCTATTTGCTGAGCAATGCCGCCATGCGCGATGCTCAACTCGGGCATCTGGAAGAACGGGTGGAGCAGGGACTGGCCGATACCCTGCAGCGCGAGGCGAAGATCATCGATCGGGATCTGCAGGAGATAGCGCGGCAGACGAGGATCTTTTGCGGCGCCGTCGCCCATGCCCTGCAGGAGCGCGGCTTCCGGCCGGATGCCGTGGAGCGGGCCAGGCACGTGGTCGGCCCGAACGGGCTGTTCTACAGTCGCAACGGCGAGGGGCGCGCGGCTTCGTTCTATGTGAAGGACACGCCGCCCGAGCGCCAGGATCACGCCAAGGCCCTGCGTCTGTCGCGTCTCGACGGGCTGATGCGCTCGATCGAGGAGGCCGGCCCGCCGGTGATCGCGGTCCATTTCCGTAGCCGGGATGGCTATATCCGCAGCTATCCGTTCTTTGATGTGCTGCAGCGGGATCTCGGCGACAGGCCGTCTCCCGGATACGGCTTCTATTCGCGTGCCGACGAGACCCGCAACCCGACACGCGAGCCGCTGTGGACCGCGCCCTATCGTGATGAGGACGGGCGCTGGCGGGTATCCTCGATCGCTCCGGTCTATCACGGCGATTTCCTGGAAGGCGTGGTCGGCCTGGAGATCGATCTCGAGCACCTGCTCGCCGACATCGGCGATCTGGGTGTGCCCTGGCAGGGGCACGCTATGCTGGTCGACGAGAGTGGCAACGTCATGCTCCTGCCGGGACAGCGCGGGGCTTCGGGCGATTCCGTGGTCAATGCGCCACGCTATCTGCGCGAGGTGGGGCTCCTGCTGCCGGCGGCCGGAGCCGAAGGGGAGATACGCTCGGCGCTGTTCGACGGACGCGAGCATCTGCTGGCCTGGAGGGGGATTTCCCAGGCCGGCTGGCGCCTGCTGCTGGTCGTGGACAAGAGTCGGCTTCTCCAACCGACTCGTGCCCTGGCTGCCCACTACCAGAAGATGGGCTATCTGCTGATCGCCGGCCTGATACTGTTCCATGCGTTGTTCCTGGGGCTCTGGTGGCGCCGTTCGCGTCGTCTGAGCCGCGAACTCGAGCAGCCGATCAACGGCATCGTCGAAATGCTGCGGCACTCGGGTCGGGACCAGTGGCAGGCGGGAGACGGGCCGCTTTCGCCGCTGCGTACCAGCCGGATCGAAGAACTGAACGCGATGGCCAATGCGGTGCGCAGCAGCGATCGCCAATTGCAGGCCAGCGAGGCAGAGCGCTCCAGAGCCCAGCGCCTGCTGGAGGTAGTGATGGAGCACACCACCGAGAGCCTTTGGGAAATCGTCGCGGAAAAGAGTCTGATCCGGGTGAGCAGCCGTTTCGCCCGGCGTTTCGCCCTGGACTCCGAGTGCGTGCCTCTCGAGGTGTTCAACCGGCTGGTCCATCCGGACGACATGGAGCGCCTCAGGCAGCGTCGCGAGAGTTTCTTCAGCGGCATGGACGGGGTCTACGAGGTGGAATACCGCTGTATCGACCGCGCCGGCCAGTACGTCTGGCTGCTGTCCCGTGGCCAGGCGCTGGAGTGGGACGCTCGTGGCCGGGTGCTGCGTTCGGCGGGTACCCATGTGGACATTTCCCGGCTGAAGGCGGTGGAGGGGGATCTGCGGCGCGCCACCCTGGAAGCCCAGGATGCCAGCCGGGCGAAGAGTCGCTTCCTGTCCAGCATGAGCCACGAGCTGCGCACGCCGTTGAACGCGGTGCAAGGCTTCGCCCAGTTGATCGAACTGGAGGTGGAGGGCAAGCCCGACTCGGGCCCGATCGGCGAATATGCCCGGGAAATCGTCAAGGCCAGCCGGCATCTCACCGCGCTGGTGGACGATATCCTCGATCTCTCCACGCTGGAGGGGCGTCGTCAGCAATTGCATATCCGGCCGGTCGAGGTCGGCGCCATGCTGGCCGGTTGCGCCGAACTGGTCCAGCCGCATATCCGCGAACGTCAGTTGCAACTGCAACTGATACCCATGTGCCGGCCCCTCTACGTACAGGCCGACTCCCGCCGCCTGCAGCAGATTCTGCTGAACCTGCTGTCCAATGCGATCAAGTACAACTGCCCGCAGGGCCGCATCACGCTCGGCTACGAGGTGCGTTCGGACTGTGTGCGGATCTGGGTCAAGGACACCGGACCGGGGCTCGATGCCGAGCAGCAGAGCCAGTTGTTCCAGCCTTTCCAGCGTCTCGGCCGGGAAAGCTCGAACATTCCGGGGTCCGGTATCGGTCTGGTGCTGTGCCACGAGCTGGCGAGCATGATGAACGGCAGCATGGGCTTCTACAGCGAGCCCGGACACGGTTGCCGCTTCTGGATCGATCTGCCGGGGGCGGCGCCGCCCGAGGATCAGCGGATGCCGTCCGGCGGACCGCCGACCGGGCAGGCCGAGCGGGTCGAGGACGACTCCTGAAAGCATGGTCGGCGGGGCGTCCCTGCCCCGGTGGGATCAGACCGGACGGGCCTTGGCGCGGCTGACCCGATCGACCAGGTAGACCAGCCCGTGGTAGTCAAGGCCACTGTGCCGGCTGAGACCGATCTCGCAGGTGCGACTGGTGGAAATGCCTTCCTCGCAATACTGCACCGCCTCCTTGAGGGTACGCAGGGCGTTGGCGTTCAGCTCGGGGCTGGTGAAGCCCTTGTCGCCGGCGAAGCCACAGCAGTGGATGCCTTCCGGAACCACTACTTCGCGGGCGCAGCGCCGGGCGATGTCGATCAAGGCCTCGGCCTCGCCCAGATGCTGGGTGCTGCAGGTGACATGCACGGCGATCGGCGTTTCCTGCGGCTCGAAGTCCAGCCGTTCGAGCAGGAAGGTGCGGATGAACTTCACCGGATCGAAGACCTGCAGGCGCGGGTCGATCTGCTCCCTGACCAGCCGCAGGGTGCAGGGGCTGGTGTCGCAATAGATCGGATCGAGACCGCCGCGACTGGCTTCGAGCAGGGCGTCGAGAGTTTCCCGGCGCTTGCGCTCGGCCTGTTCGGGATAACCCTTGGAAGCGAACGGCTGGCCGCAGCAGAGCTTGTCCAGGCCTTTCGGGAAGACCACCTGGTAACCGGCCTTTTCCAACAGGGCGCGGGTCTTGTCGAGCAGCGGTACCTGTTCACGGTCGTCGCCGGCCGGGCCCATGGCGCGCGATACGCAGGCGGCCAGATAGACCACCCGTGGTCGCTCGTCGGGCTGCGCTGCGGCGGGCCGCTTCAGCCGCACTGGCTGTGGCATGGCCGGCGTCCACTGCGGCAGATGCCCGCCGCTGATCCGCGACAGAACGCCGCTGAGCTTCTCCAGGCGCGGCGCACCGAGCAGACGCCGCGCGCTGTCGGCGGCGAGCAGCACCAGGCGCGAGGCGCGCACGCTGGCGGCGAAGTGCTCGGCCAGCCAGTCGGCGGTTCCGGCATGGCCGGCATCCAGGCCGCGCAGCTTGCGCACCAGGTCGCCGGTGTTGATCCCCACCGGACAGCGCTGGGCGCACAGGCCGGTGGCCGCGCAGGTGTCGATGCCCTGGTAGCGGTAGGCTTTTTCCAGAGCAGTGCTGCCGGCGTTGTCGCGCCGCCTGGCCTGGATGTCGCGCCACATGACGATGCGCTGGCGCGGCGTCAGGGTCAGGCCGCGGGACGGGCAGACCGGCTCGCAGAAGCCGCACTCGATGCACTTGTCGACGATCTCGTCGGCGGCCGGCAATGGCTTGAGGTTCTTCAGGTGGAGCTCGGGATCTTCCGAGAGCACCACGTCGGGGTTGAGGATGCCCTTGGGGTCGAGCAGGCGCTTGATCTTCCACATCAACTGGTAGGCATCGTGACCCCATTCCAGCTCGACGAAGGGCGCCATGTTGCGTCCGGTACCGTGCTCGGCCTTCAGCGAGCCGCCGAACTCCACCGCCACCAGTTGCGCCACCTCCTGCATGAAGGCCTCGTAGCGAGCGATCTGGGCCGGCTCGTCGAAGCCCTGGGTGAAGACGAAGTGCAGGTTGCCTTCCAGGGCATGGCCGAACAGGATCGCCTCGTCGTAGCGGTGCTTCTCCAGGAGCTGGATCAGCCGGTTGACGCCCTCGGCCAGGCGCTCGATGGGGAAGGTGACGTCCTCGATGATCACCGTGGTGCCGGTTCTGCGCACCGCGCCGACCGCCGGGAAAGTGTCCTTGCGGATCTTCCACAACTGGTTGTAGACGGCCGGGTCGCTGCTGAAGTCGACCTGTTTCTCCACCGGGAAGTCGGCGATGGAGGCCATGATCCGCTCGATCTGCTCGGCCAGCAGCGAGGGGCCGGAGGCGCGGGTCTCGATCAGCAGGGCGCAGGCGGTGGCGGACAGGCTCTTCACCCAGTCCGGCATGCCTTTCATGTTCTCCACCGAGCGCAGGCTGCGCCGGTCCAGGAGTTCCACCGCCGAGACCGGCTGCTGCTTGAGCACCGGCACGGCGTTGCAGCAGGTCTCCACGTCGGGGAAGACGATCAGTGCGCTGGCCTTGTGCGGGTGTTCGGGCACGGTGTGGTAGGTCACCGCGCTGATGAAGCCCAGGGTGCCTTCGGAGCCGACCATCAGGTGGGTGAGGATGTCCAGCGGCTGGTCGTAGTCGACCAGCGCGTTGAGCGACAGGCCGGTGGTGTTCTTCAGGCGGTACTTGTGACGGATCTTCGCCGCCAGCGCTTCGTCGGCGCGGGTCTGCCGGCCCAGTTCGGCGAGCCGTTCGAGCAGTTCGCCATGGCTGGCCTGGAAGCGGGCCACGCTGAGCGGGTCCTCGGTGTCCAGCACGCTGCCGTCGGCCAGCACCAGGCGCAGAGCGGCGAGGGTGTGGTAGCTGTTCTGCGCGGTGCCGCAGCACATGCCGCTGGAGTTGTTGGCGACGATGCCGCCGATCTTGGCCGCGTTGATCGAGGCCGGGTCCGGGCCGATCTTGCGTCCCAGCGGGGCCAGCACGGCGTTGGCATGGGCGCCGATGACGCCGGGCTGCAGGCGGATCTGCGCACCGCCGTTGCGGATGTCGCGGCCGTTCCAGTGCTCGCCGAGGACGATCAGCACCGAGTCGGTCACCGCCTGGCCGGAGAGGCTGGTGCCGGCGGCGCGGAAGGTCACCGGCACGCGGGAGGCAGAGGCCAGGCGCAGCAGCTTGACCACTTCGGCTTCGCTCTCGACGCGCACGACCAGCTTGGGAATCAGCCGGTAGAAACTGGCGTCGGTGCCGAAGGCCAGGGTCGACAGCGGATCGTCGAAGCGCCGCTCGCGGGGAATCAGGCGCTCGACGGCGCTAATAAAGGAAGCGGGCAGGTTCATGCATCCTCCAGGATCAACACGACCAGATCCTTGGGCCCGTGGGCGCCGTAGGCCAGCACCTGCTCGATATCGGCGGTCTTCGACGGGCCGGAGACCAGCAGGGCGTTGGTCGGCATGCCGGCCGCCCACTGCTGTTTCCGCTGCACCTCGAGGAAGTTGTCGTAGACCTCGCTGGCCTTGAGCAGAGCGAAGTGTACCGGTGGCACCAGGCTCATGAGGCGCGGCTCCTCGCGGGTCGGCCAGAGGATCAGGCTGCCGGTGGCGGCGATGGCGCCGAGGCTGCCGGTCAGGCTGGCCGGGGTGTCGTCGAACAGCTCGGCCTTCCATTCCTCGATCGGCCGGTCGTAGGCCTTGAGCCGCGGCAGGCCCTCGCGTCCGGCGAAATGCGCGGCGAGCTGCGCACCGTGGGCGGTGGCCGGGGCGATCAGCAGGCTGGGCAGTTGTTTGTCGGCCAGCAGCTTTTCCAGCAGCGCCGGCCAGTCGGCCGTGGTGGTCAGGTGGGTTTCGGTGTGCACCGCTTCCATCAGTTGGCGCAGGCGCGGGATGCGTTCGGCGGCCGGGTAGCTCCAAGGCCGGGTCACCAGGTCCGCGTCGTAGTCGTCGGCCACCGGCGCGGTGCCTTCGAGGCTTTTTCTCAACTTGGCGAGGATATTGGCTTTGGCCGACATCATTTTCCCTCCAGGTGCTCGCGGGCCAGCTCGTGCAGCGAGCGGGCGGCCGGTTTCGGTGCGCTGTGGTTCTGCGTCCAGGGGCCGAGGTGGCCGGGCGTCAGGCCGCGCAGGCGGGTGGCGAAGAAGCCGAAGGCGCGGTAGAGCGGGGGCGAGGTGTTGAGCAGTCGCCAGCCCTTCCACAGCAGGCGTTCGCGCGGCGAGTACTTGCTGCCCTGGCCGCGCATGACCTTGTGCGGGTCGTCGGGGCGCTTCACGTTCTCCTCGCGCAGGCGGCGCAGCAGCGCGGGGATCGGGATTTTCACCGGACAGACCTCGCCGCAGGCGCCGCACAGCGAGGAAGCGCTGGGGTGGTCGGGGGTGTTTTCCAGGCCCATCAGGTGCGGCGAGATGATCTTGCCGATCGGCCCGGGATAGACGGTGCCGTAGGCCTGGCCGCCGATCCGGGTGTACACCGGGCAGTGGTTCATGCAGGCGCCGCAGCGGATGCAGTTGAGGGTCTGGCGCAGCTCGCCGTCGGCGAAGGCCTGGCTGCGGCCGTTGTCCAGCAGCACCAGATGCACTTCCTGCGGGCCGTCCAACTCGCTGGCCTTGCGCGGCCCGGAGATCATGTTGACGTAGGTGGTGATGCCCTGGCCGAGCGCCGAGCGGGTCAGCAGCGAGAGCAGCGGCACCACGTCGCGCAGGTTCTCGACCACCTTCTCGATGCCGGTGACCGCGATGTGCACCGGCGGCACCGTGGTGGACATGCGGCCGTTGCCCTCGTTTTCCACCAGAAGCAGGGTGCCGGTTTCGGCCACTGCGAAGTTGACCCCGGAGACGCCGATGTCGGCCTCGAAGAACTTCTGGCGCAGCACGCGCCGGCCGGTCTGGATCAGCGCGTCGACGTCCTCGGTGTAGGGCTCGCCGAGCTTGTCGTGGAACAGATTGGCCACTTGCCGGGCGTTCTTGTGGATCGCCGGCATGATGATGTGGGTGGGCTTCTCGTGGTCGAGCTGGATGATGTACTCGCCCATGTCCGACTCCAGGGCCTCGATGCCGTGGCTTTCGAGGAAATGGTTCATCTCCATTTCCTCGCTGACCATCGACTTGCCCTTGATCACCTGTCTGGCCCCATGGGTCTCGGCGATCCGCAGGACGATGGCGTTGGCTTCGTCCACCGTTTCCGCCCAGTGCACCTTGACCCCGTTGCGGGTCAGGTTGGTCTCCAGTTGCTCGAGCAGTTCCGGCAGCTTGGACAGGGCGCGGGCGCGTACGTGGTTGCCCATCTCGCGCAGGTGTTCGCGTTCGTACTCGTCCGGCATCGCGGCCAGGCGCTTGGCCATCAGCGAGTCCATGGCCTTGCGCATGTTGCCGCGCAACTGGGTGTCGCCGAGGGCGTCGTGGGCGTTGTGCTTGAGGTCGCGGCTGGAGAGTTCCAGCGCCGGGATACGGGCCTGGCTGTTCATTCGGCACCTCCGGTGCGTTTCCAGAGGAAGCTGGCCAGGTGCTGGCCGCGCAGCGTCTCGTTCTGTTTCTCCAGCGCGCCATTGATATTGAGCAGGCAGCCGCAGTCGGCGCTGACCACCGCGGCGGCGCCGGATTCCTTCAGGGCGTGGGTCTTGTCGGCGACCATGGCGCCGGAAATGTCCGGCATGCGTACGCTGAAGGTGCCGCCGAAGCCGCAGCATTCGCTCTCGTGGTCGTGCTCGACGCGCTCGACCCGTTCCAGTTGGGCGAGCAGGGCGCGGCCGTGCAGGTGGGTATTCATCTCGCGGCGCGCCGAGCAGGAGGTGTGCAGGGCGATGCGGGTCGGCTGGCCGCGGTCCTTGAACTCGACCTTGCAGACGTGCAGGAGGAACTCGGCCAGTTCGAAGGTGCGCGCGGCCAGGGCCTGCACCTGGCGCAGGGTGGCCGGCTCGTCCTTGAACAGCTCGGCGTAATGGTGGCGAATCATCCCAGCGCAGGAGCCGGACGGCACCACCAGCGGCCAGTCCTCGGCGAACAGCGCGAGCTGGGCGCGGGCGACCTCTCGCGCCTCGTCGGTGTAGCCCGAGGTGTAGGCCGGCTGGCCACAACAGCTCTGTTCCTGCGGGAAGTGCACCTTGATGCCTTCGCGTTCGAGCAGGCGGATGGCGTCGAGGCCGGCCTCTGGGAAGAACAGGTCGAGCACGCAGGTGCCGAACAGGTAGGCGTTGCCCGGTTTCTGCGCCGGGTAGCGGCGCGCTTCGGGCAGGGGCTGCGCCACGCGGGTGGCGTTGGGCGCGGCGTTGTAGAAGAGTTCGCTCATCAGGCATGTCTCCGGGAGGCCCGGTTTGGAATGGCCGGCGCGGAGGAAGTCCCGGCACCGGCCGTTTATTCAAGCAGGCCGAAGTTGGCCGGCAAAACCCAGCAGCGAGCCGCTGGCAAGGTGGCGAAGGGTTTTGCCGGCGCCTTCTCAGTGCACCAGCATGCCGGTGAACACGTAGGCCTGGGCCAAGGTGATCAGGCCGACGAAGGCGGCGAAGATCAGGCTGTGCTTGAGGGTGAAACGGAACAGGTCCGACTCCTTGCCGACCAGGCCGGTGGCGGCGCAGGCCACGGCGATCGATTGCGGCGAAATCATCTTGCCGGTCACGCCGCCGCTGGTGTTGGCCGCCACCATCAGGGTGTCATTGACGCCGATCTGGTGCGCAGTGGTGGCCTGCAGCGAGCTGAACAGGGCGTTGGCCGAGGTATCCGAGCCGGTGAGGAACACACCCAGCCAGCCCAGGAACGGCGAGAAGAACGGGAACAGTGCACCGGTTCCGGCCAGTACCAGCGCCATGGTTGCTGACATGCCGGAGTAGTTGGTGACGAAGGCGAATCCCAGCACCATGCCGATGGATAGGATGGGCCATCTCAGCTCCAGCAGCGTTTCCTTGAAGCTGGTCAGACCAATTTTCGGAGCAATTTTTAGTACTGCCATGGAAATCAGGGCAGAGAAGAAGATCGCCGTGCCGGTGGCCGAGATCGGATCGAACTTGAACACCGCTGCCATGGGTGCCGGAGCGGTGACGATCGGAGTCATCTTGATCACCAGTTGATCCAGGTGCGGAATGGGCAGCAGCAGGACCAGGCTGTCCAGCGCTCCGCCCGGTACGAACAAGGCCTTGAAGGGTTTCAAGGTCCAGAGGGTCACCAGGCCGGTGAGGATCAGGAACGGCGACCAGGCCTTGAAGATCTGGCCCAGAGTGTAGGGGGATGGCTCGGTGGGACGGCTGCCGCCGAAACGTCCCATCACTGCCGCGCCTCCGGCGGAAATGCCGACCACTTCGGTTTCTTCGGCAGACTTGGGTTGCCAGGCCTTGAGGAACAGGGTCAGGCACACCAGGCTGACCAGTGCCGAAGTGATATCGGGCAATTCCGGGCCGATGTAGTTGGAGGTGAAGTACTGAGTGATGGCGAAACTGGCGCCTGCCACCAGTGCGGCCGGCCAGGTTTCCTTGATGCCGCGCCAGCCGTCCATCATCGCCACCAGCCAGAACGGCACGATGACCGACAGGAAGGGCAATTGGCGACCGGCCATGGCGCCGATGTCAAAGGCATCGATGCCGGTGACCTGGCCGGCGACGATGATCGGAATGCCGAGGGCGCCAAAGGCTACCGGTGCGGTGTTGGCGATCAGGCACAGGCCAGCGGCATACAGCGGGTTGAGGCCGAGGCCGACCAGCAGGGCGGCGGTGATCGCCACCGGCGCACCGAAGCCTGCCGCTCCCTCGAGGAAAGCGCCGAAGGAGAAGCCGATCAGCAGTACCTGCAGGCGCTGGTCGCCGGTGATCGAGAGCACCGAACTGCGAATGATCTCGAACTGACCGCTTTTCACCGTCAGTTTGTAGAGAAAGACGGCGGCGACAATGATCCAGGCGATCGGCCACAGGCCATAGGCGAAGCCATAGCCGGCGGCGGCCAGGGCCATGTCGGCCGGCATGTCGTAGGCGAGGATGGCGACCAGGAGCGAGAGCCCCAGGGTGATGCTGCCCGCCACGTGTCCCTTGAGGCGGAACACGGCCAGGGCGAGGAAGAAGAATATGATCGGGATAAGAGCGGCCAGCGCCGACAGGCCGAGGCTGCCAAGCGGCGTGTAAAGCTGTTGCCAGGCTTGCATAGGGGGTCCCCCTTGATTGTTCTTGGATGGGATCGACGACTCGGTGCGACGCGCCCTGGCCATACCTCGGTCGGGCTCGGGTGTTCCGGACTGGGTGGAGGGCCGCAGCCGGTTTTGTCGCCGCAGTTGATAAATTGGTAATACCAATTTACAGTGTCGCCGGACAAGATTAGTTTTTATGCGGGGACCGTGTCAATTTGTCCCCTTGCGACTTTTGTCGCCAGTCTCTTCCAGGCCTTGTTATTACTGGGCTTGAGCGTCCTGGGCAGGCTTCGCGGGAGAGCCGGGGCGGCTGGTGATAGGTAGGTTGCTAACTGGTCAAGCCAGTAGTGCAGTGGACTGAGGAGGAAGACAATGGGATTCGGTCCGGTCCGACAGCGCCGTCTGTCGGACGATATCGTTGCGCGCCTGGAGGCGATGATTCTCGAAGGCTCGCTCAAGGCGGGCGAGCGTCTGCCGGCAGAGCGTGCACTGGCCGAGCAGTTCGGCGTGTCGCGCCCCTCGCTGCGCGAGGCGATCCAGAAGCTGGCGGCGCGCGGCCTGCTGGTCAGCCGGCAGGGCGGGGGCACCTATGTGGCCGAGTCGTTGGGCTCGACCTTCAGCGATCCGTTGCTGCAGTTGCTGGAAAGCAGTACCGAGGCGCAGCGCGACTTGCTGGAATTCCGGCATACCCTGGAGGGTGCCTGTGCCTTCTATGCGGCACTGCGCGCCACGCCGCTGGACCATGAGCGCCTGCGCGCCGCCTTCGAGCGCTTGCAGCGTTGTTACGACTCCCCGGTGCCCGGCGGCGGCCCCGAGGAAGGACTGGCCGATGCGCATTTTCATCTGGCGATCGCCGAGGCCAGCCACAATGCCGTGCTGCTGCACACCATCAAGGGGCTGTTCGATCTGCTCAGACGCAATGTGGTGACCAATATCGGCGGCATGTATGCCCAGCGCGGCGAAACCCGCGACATGCTGTTGCAGCAGCACCGCGAACTGTACGAGGCGATCGTCGGAGGGCGGGCCGAGGAGGCGCGGGAAGTGTCCAGCCGGCATATCCACTATGTGCAGGAGGTGCTGGCCGAGGTGCAGCGGGAAGCGCAGCGCGAGGCGCGGGCGCGCCGCCGTCAGGGATTGGCCGAAAGCTGAGGGCGCGCGCCATGCATGGCGCTGCCCCAGGGTCAGTCTTCCTTGCCCTTGCTGCGTATGGCGCGCTGGATTTCCCGGTCGGAGTCCCGGGCCTTCTCGGTGTCGCGCTTGTCGTATTCCTTCTTGCCCTTGGCCAGGGCGATCTCGCACTTGATCAGATGTTTCTTCCAGTACAGCGAGAGGGCGACGCAGGCGTAGCCTTTCTGCTGGACGGAGCCGAACAGCCTGCCGAGCTCGCGCTTGTGCAGCAGCAGCTTGCGGGTACGGGTGGGGTCGGCGATCACATGGGTGCTGGCCGTCTTCAGGGGCGTGATATGGCTGCCCATCAGCCAGGCCTCGCCATCCTTGAGCAGCACGTAGCTGTCGACCAGTTGTGCCTTGCCGGCGCGCAGGCTCTTCACTTCCCAGCCGGACAGGGCCAGGCCGGCCTCGAACTTCTGTTCGATGAAATAATCGTGCAGCGCCTTCTTGTTTTGCGCGATGTTGCCCTGAGGGTGTTTCTTTTGCTTAGCCATAGGGCGCGCATTATAGGCAGTTGCAGGCGGGCTGGCGACACCGAGCTTGAGGGGGGGCGGTTAATTTCGGACAATGCCCGATCGCTTCTGCATGCAGCGGCGGCCAGGGTGCACCGGAGTTCCGCCGGCTGCGTCCTTCGCATGGGCCATGGCATCCCTTCGCGGAGCTGCGGGCGTCAGGCGTGCCGCCCTGTTTGCCCGCGAATCGACGAAGTAACCGAGAGCTATTGAATGGCGACGCGTATACACCGCTCGGCACTGCTGCCCTTTCCGGCGCGTGCCCTTTACGACCTGGTCAACGACGTGGCGCGCTACCCGGATTTTCTCCCCTGGTGCAGCGCTGCCGAAGTGCTGGAGGTCGGCGAGACGCATATGCGTGCCCGGCTGGAGGTGGCCAAGGGCGGATTGAGTCAGCGCTTTCTCACCCGGAACACCCTGCAGCCGGGGCGAAGCATCGAGATGAACCTGGAGGAGGGGCCCTTTGCCCACCTGCATGGTCTCTGGGAGTTCAAGGCGCTCGGCGAGAAAGCCTGCAAGATCAGTCTCGACCTGACTTTCGACTACTCCGGGCCGCTGATCAAGGCGACTCTCGGGCCGCTGTTCAACCAGGCGGCCAATACCCTGGTGGATGCCTTTTGCGAACGGGCCAAGCAACTGTATGGATAAACGGAACATCGCCGTGGAGGTGGTGTATGCCCTGGCTGATCGACAGAAGCTCGTCAGTCTGAGCGTGCCATGCGGCACCACGGTACGCGAGGCGGCGTTGCGCTCGGGGCTCGACCGGGACTTTCCCGGTCTGGATCTGGCGAACAGTCCCCTGGGCGTTTTCGGCAAGGTAGTGCCCGGAGCGGAAGAGCGCGTGCTGGAGGAGGGCGAGCGGGTGGAGATCTATCGTCCGTTGATCGCCGATCCGAAGGAGATTCGCAAACTGCGAGCAGCCAGGGCCGCCGGGGCCAGGGCGGGCGGAAGGCCGGCGGATTAGCGGGCTTCGGCCTGGCGGCGGGCTTATTGCGGGCTGGGGTCCAGGGGTTCCGGTGTCGGTACGGGTTCGCTTTCCGCCTCGTCCACTTCGCGCTGGATCTCTTCGAGCAGGGAGCCGGGTTTGATCGGTTCTTCGGCTTCTTCGGTCGGTGCCTTCCTGATGACGGTGCCGCCGCTGCCGCCCATGATTTCCTCTTCGCGTGTGGTGCCGGGGAGGAAGTCGCCGGCCAGGCCGATCAATAGATCGTTGGTGTCGAATACCAGACTGACTCGCTCCTGCAGACGCTGGCCGCCCCCGGGTTTTATGCTGTACAGGTAATCCCAGCGGTCCGGATGGAAGGTGTCGGTGATCAGAGGGCTTCCCATGACAAACCGGACTTGCCGGCGGGTCATTCCGGGGCGCAACTGGTCTATCATGTCCTGCGTCACGACATTGCCCTGCTGAATGTCGATTTTGTACACCCCGGGAATCGTGCAGCCGGCAAGCGCGAGCAGGCCCACGAGGGGTAGACTGGTCAGCATGAGCTTGGTGTTTTGCATTACTGGGAGAGTTCCACTATCTGCTGGGGCGACGAATCCCTGATAATACCCGCATTGAAGGAGGCTGCGAAGCAGCAGCAAGAAAGCCGACCATGGTTGAAAATAACGAACTGCGTAAAGCCGGTCTGAAAGTTACCCTGCCGCGCGTCAAGATCCTGCAGATGCTCGACTCTGCCGGACATCGCCATATGAGCGCGGAGGATGTCTACAAGGCGTTGATGGAGGCCGGGGAAGACGTGGGGCTGGCGACGGTCTATCGGGTGCTGACCCAGTTCGAGGCGGCTGGGCTGGTGGTGCGCCACAACTTCGATGGCGGACATGCGGTATTCGAGTTGGCCGACAGCGGTCACCACGACCACATGGTGTGTGTGGATTCTGGCGAAGTGATCGAGTTCTACGATCCGGATATCGAGAAATTGCAGCGGGAAATCGTCAAGCGGCACGGCTTCGAACTGGTCGATCACAACCTGGTGCTTTACGTGCGCAAGAAGTCTTGAGGCCGGCCGGTCCGTCGCACGAGCGGAAAGGCGGCCGGTAGGCCGCCTTATGATCGGCCGCTCGTATCGTTCAGACTCGGGCGCTGCCGATCATGCGGCGCGCGTGGGCCAGTGATTCCTCGGTCAGTTCGAGCCCGCCCAGCATGCGGGCCAGTTCTTCGATACGCGGATCGCCCTCCAGCGGGGCGACCGCCGTGCGGGTTTCCCCGGCTCCGCGCATCTTGTGCACGAAAAGGTGGCGATGGCCCTGGGCGGCCACCTGGGGCAGGTGGGTGACGGTCAGCACCTGACCGAGTTCGCCGAGCTGGCGCAGGAGTTGGCCGACCACCTCGGCGGTCGGCCCGCCGATGCCGACGTCGACCTCGTCGAACACCAGGGTCGGCGTGCGTGACGTCTGGGCGGTAATCACCTGGATCGCCAGGCTGATGCGCGACAGTTCGCCACCCGAAGCGACCCTGGCCAGGGGTTTCAATGGCTGGCCGGGGTTGGCGCTGACCAGGAATTCGGCCTGTTCGAGCCCCTGGGGATGCGGCTCGCTCGAGCCGCATGGCTGCAGTTCGATGGCGAAGCGGCCGCCGGGCATGCCGAGCCGCTGCATTTGCTGCTCGACCGCCGTGCCCAGATGTGCGGCCGCCTGTCGCCGGAAGCCGCCGAGTTCCACGGCCTTTTCCTGGTAATGCCGCTCGTAGGCCGCCAGTTCCTGGCCGAGCCGCTCGAGGGTTTCGTCGTCCGCGTTCAATCCGGTGAGTTCGTCTCGCAGTCTCTGCTGCAGGGGGATCAGGTCGTGTGGCTGGGCACGGTGCTTGCGCGCCAGGCTGTAGATGGCGTCGAGCCGTTCTTCGATGCTCTGCTGGCGCTGCGGGTCGGTATCGAAGTGATCGAGAAAACGGTTCAGTTCGCCGACGGCTTCCTCGACCTGGATCTGCGCGCTGGCCAGCAGATCGATCGCCTCGCCGAGCGGGCCGGGCTGCGCCTGTAGGCTGGCCAGGCGTTGCAGGCTGGCGGTCAGGGCGGAGAGCACGTTGCCGGCGTCGTTCTCGCTGCACAGGTCGATGACCTGACGGCAACTGCCGAGCAGATGCTCTGCGTTGGCCAGCGCCTTGTGTTCCTGCTCCAGCTCCTCCAGTTCATGGTCGCCAAGGGCGAGATTCTCCAGTTCCTCCAGTTGGTAGCTGAGCAGTTGCTGGCGGGCACGCTGCTCGTCGCCGGCATTGCTCAGCCTTTCCAGCTCCTGGCGGGTCTGTCGCCAGCGCTGTGCGGCCAGTCGTACCTGGCGGGCGAGATCGCTGGCGCCCGCGTACTCGTCGAGCAGGCGGCGCTGGGTGTCGTTCTTCAGCAGGGACTGGTGTTCGTGCTGGCTGTGGACGTCGATCAGCAGTTCGCCGAGCGCCCTGAGATCGCCCTGCGGGCATGGGGAGCCGTTGATGTAGGCGCGCGAGCGGCCTTCGGCAGTGATCACCCGGCGCAGGATGCACGGACCTTCGCGTTCCAGGTCGCGCTCGGCGAGCCAGGCCCGAGCTTCGGGAATCTCCGTCAGATCGAAGCTGGCGAGGATGTCCGCCCTGTCCGCTCCCGGCCGCACGGCGCCGCTGTCGGTCCGGTCGCCGAGGGCCAGGCCGAGGGCATCGAGCATGATCGACTTGCCGGCGCCGGTTTCGCCGGTGATGACGGTCATGCCGGCGTCCAGCTCGAGGTCGAGATGTTCGACGATGGCATAGTTGTGGATCGACAGGTGCACCAGCATGGCGAGGCTCCCAGGATGGGTTTCTGTGTATATATACAGTAGTCCGTTTCAGGCGGACAACTCGTCCGTGCTCGAAATGCGGATGGGCTGCGCAAGTCCTCTTGAAGCATCGGATTGCATCCCCATATAGGGCGGCAGAAACGCGGGTCCGCGCCCGTGATCGCTATTCGTTTTGAGAGGAGAGATGCATGGCTGACGAACAGAACCTCGACAACCGGGCGCCGGAGGAGACTCCAGCCGCCGAGGGCACCTCCGCCGGCGAGGACCTGGCCGCTCGCGTGCAGGCACTGGAGGAGCAGCTGGCTGCTGCCCAGGATCAGGCCCTGCGTGCCGCGGCGGAACTGCAGAACGTGCGTCGACGCGCCGAGCAGGATGTGGAGAAGGCGCACAAGTTCGCTCTCGAGCGCTTTGCCCAGGACCTGCTGGGAGTGGTCGACAGCCTCGAACGCGGCATCGAACTGTCCGATCCGGCCGACGAGTCGATCCGGCCGATGCGCGAAGGCATGGAGCTGACCCTGAAGATGTTCCACGACGTCCTCCGGCGCTATCAGCTCGAGCAGCTCGATCCCCACGGCGAGCCCTTCAATCCCGAGCATCACCAGGCGATGGCCATGGAGGAAAGCGACAGCGCCGAGCCCGGCAGCGTGCTCAAGGTGTTCCAGAAAGGCTATCTGCTCAGCGGTCGCCTGCTGCGTCCGGCGATGGTGGTGGTCAGCAAGGCGCCGACGCCCTCGAACGACGAGCAGGCTTGAAATGGGACGGTCCGTCCCCATCTGTAAGGGCATGTATTTATCGGCTTTCGCGCCTGGCCTTCCCGGCACAGTGCGAGCCAGTGGAACGGTTGGCGCATGGGCCTCTCGGTGGCCTGCTGAATCAAGTTTCGGAGAATGAACATGGGAAAAATCATCGGTATCGATCTGGGCACCACCAACTCCTGCGTGTCCGTGCTGGAAAACGGTGTGGCCAAGGTCATCGAGAACGCGGAGGGCGCACGCACCACGCCGTCCATCATCGCCTATACCAACGACGGCGAAATCCTGGTCGGCCAGTCGGCCAAGCGCCAGGCGGTGACCAACCCGCAGAACACCCTGTATGCGGTCAAACGCCTGATCGGTCGCCGCTTCGAAGAAGATGTGGTGCAGAAGGACATCAAGCTGGTTCCCTACAAGATCGTCAAGGCCGACAACGGTGACGCCTGGGTCGAGGTGAAGGGCCAGAAGATGGCTCCGCCGCAGATCAGCGCCGAAGTGCTGAAGAAGATGAAAAAGACCGCCGAGGACTATCTCGGCGAGCCGGTCACCGAAGCGGTGATCACCGTGCCGGCCTACTTCAACGACAGCCAGCGCCAAGCCACCAAGGATGCCGGTCGCATCGCCGGCCTGGACGTCAAGCGGATCATCAACGAGCCGACCGCGGCTGCGCTGGCCTATGGCATGGACAAGGCCAAGGGCGACCACACCATCATCGTCTACGACCTGGGTGGCGGTACCTTCGACGTTTCCGTGATCGAGATCGCCGAAGTGGACGGCGAACACCAGTTCGAGGTGCTGGCCACCAACGGCGATACCTTCCTGGGTGGCGAGGACTTCGACATCCGTCTGATCGACTATCTCGTCGACGAGTTCAAGAAGGAAAGCGGCATCAACCTCAAGGGCGACCCGCTGGCCATGCAGCGCCTGAAGGAAGCCGCCGAGAAGGCCAAGATCGAGCTGTCCTCCAGCCAGCAGACCGACGTCAACCTGCCGTACATCACCGCCGACCAGACCGGTCCGAAGCACCTGAACGTGAAGATCTCCCGCGCCAAGCTGGAGTCGTTGGTGGAGGACCTGGTCGAGCGCACCATCGAGCCGTGCCGTATCGCGCTGAAGGACGCCGGCATCGACGTGGGCAAGATCGACGAGGTGATCCTGGTCGGCGGCCAGACCCGCATGCCGCTGGTGCAGAAGCGCGTGGCCGAATTCTTCGGCAAGGAGCCGCGCAAGGACGTCAACCCGGACGAAGCCGTGGCCATGGGGGCGGCCATCCAGGGCGCCGTGCTGGCCGGCGACGTCAAGGACGTGCTGCTGCTCGACGTCTCGCCGCTGACCCTGGGCATCGAGACCCTCGGCGGCGTGATGACCGCGCTGATCGAGAAGAACACCACCATCCCGACCAAGAAGTCGCAGGTGTTTTCCACTGCGGACGACAACCAGAGCGCTGTCACCATTCACGTGCTGCAGGGCGAGCGCAAGCAGGCCGGGCAGAACAAGTCGCTGGGTCGCTTCGACCTGGCCGACATTCCGCCGGCGCCGCGCGGCGTGCCGCAGATCGAGGTCACCTTCGATATCGACGCCAACGGCATCCTGCACGTGTCCGCCAAGGACAAGGCCACCGGCAAGCATCAGTCCATCGTGATCAAGGCCAACTCCGGTCTGTCCGAGGAGGAGATCCAGAAGATGGTTCGCGATGCCGAGGCCAACGCCGAGGAGGATCGCAAGTTCGAGGAGCTGGTTGCCACGCGTAACCAGGGCGACCAACTGGTGCATGCCACCCGCAAGATGGTCACCGAGGCGGGTGACAAGGTCAGCGCGGACGAGAAGGTCGGCATCGAGAAGGCGATCGCCGATCTGGAAGAAGCGCTCAAGGGCGACGACAAGTCCCGGATCGAGTCCCTGATAAACGCCTTGTCTCAGGCTACCGCGCCGCTGGCGCAGAAGATGTATGCCGAACAGGCCGAGCCCGGCGAGGCTGCCGCCCAGGGGGGCGAGAAGGCCAAGTCCGCGGCGGACGACGTGGTGGATGCCGAGTTCGAAGAGGTCAAGGACAGCAAGGGCAACAAGTAAGCAGCGCGCTTGCTTCCGTCCCGGTCCGCCGCTTGCGGCGGGCCTGATCCGCCACGCGGGAGCTTGCTCCCGCGTCGGCGTGTCTGGGGCAGACGAATCCGGAGTTCATGAGATTTATGGCGAAGCGTGATTATTACGAGGTGCTGGGGGTCGAGCGGGGAGCCGGCGAGGCGGAGCTGAAGAAGGCTTACCGCCGTCTGGCGATGAAGTACCACCCCGATCGAAATCCCGACGACAAGTCGGCCGAGGAGAAATTCAAGGAGGTCAACGAGGCCTATGAGGTGCTCTCCGATGCCGGCAAGCGAATGGCCTACGACCAGTACGGCCATGCCGGGGTCGACCAGAGCATGGGCGGGGGGGCTGGCTTCGGTGCCGGTGGAGCCAATTTCTCCGATATTTTCGGCGATGTGTTCAGCGACTTCTTCGGGGCTGGGCGCGCTGGCGCCCGTGGTGGTCCGCAGCGCGGCAGCGACCTGCGCTACACCCTGGAACTCAACCTGGAAGAGGCTGTTCGCGGCACGACGGTGACCATCCGGGTGCCGACCCTGGTGCACTGCAAGACCTGCGACGGCAGCGGCGCGAAGAAGGGCACCACGCCGGTCACCTGTACGACCTGCGGCGGCATCGGGCAGGTGCGCATGCAGCAGGGCTTTTTCTCGGTACAGCAGACCTGCCCGCGCTGCCACGGCAGCGGCAAGATGATTGCCGATCCCTGTCCGGACTGCCATGGCCAGGGGCGTGTGGAGGAGCACAAGACTCTGTCGGTGAAGGTGCCGGCCGGGGTCGACAGCGGCGATCGCATCCGCCTGGCCGGCGAAGGCGAGGCGGGTACCCTGGGCGGGCCGCCCGGCGATCTCTATGTGGTGGTCAGTGTCCGCGAGCACCCGATCTTCCAGCGCGACGGCAAGCATCTGTACTGCGAGGTGCCGATCAGCTTCGCCGATGCGGCGCTCGGTGGCGAACTGGAGGTGCCGACCCTGGATGGCCGGGTCAAGCTGAAGATTCCGGAGGGCACCCAGACCGGCAAGCTGTTCCGTCTGCGTGGCAAGGGCGTGGCGCCGGTGCGCGGCGGTGCGGCTGGCGACCTGATGTGCCGGGTGGTGGTGGAGACGCCGGTCAATCTGAGCAAGCGCCAGCGCGAGCTGCTCGAGGAGTTCCGTGGCAGTCTGCAGGGCAACAGCAGCCATTCGCCAAAGGCCAGCGGCTGGTTCGAGGGCATGAAGCGCTTTTTCGACGATTTGTGACTCCTGGCCACAGGCTGGAGGTGGCGGCCTCGATGAGGCCGCTTCCAGCTTGCAGGCTCATAGCTTGAGGCTGATGTTATGCGACGTATTGCAGTGATGGGTGCCGCCGGGCGCATGGGCAAGGCCCTGATCGAGGCTGCTCGGCAGGCGCCGGGAGCCGGCCTGACGGCGGCCATCGGACGGCCGGACAGCACCCTGGTGGGTGTTGATGCCGGCGAACTGGCTGGCCAGGGGCGGATCGGCGTGTCCTTGTCGGGCGAACTGGCCACGGTGCTGGACAGGTTCGACGTATTGATCGATTTCACCCATCCGACCGTGACCCTGAAGAATCTGGACATCTGCCGTCGAGCCGGCAAGGCCATGGTGATCGGCACCACCGGCTTCTCGGCCGACGAGAGGCGTATGCTGGACGAGGCGGCGCGGGAGATTCCGATCGTCTTCGCCGCCAATTTCAGCGTTGGCGTCAACCTGTGTCTGAAACTGCTGGATACCGCGGCGCGGGTACTGGGCGACGAGGTGGATATCGAGATCGTCGAGGCGCACCATCGGCACAAGGTCGATGCGCCGTCCGGCACCGCCCTGCGCATGGGCGAGGTGGTGGCCAGTGCCTTGGGGCGCGACCTGCAGAAGGTGGCGGTGTACGGACGCGAAGGCCAGACCGGGGCCCGGACGCGGGAAACCATCGGCTTCGCCACGGTGCGCGCCGGTGATATCGTCGGCGATCACACCGTCCTGTTCGCCGCCGAAGGCGAACGGGTCGAGATCACCCACAAGGCTTCCAGCCGCATGACCTTCGCCAAGGGGGCGGTACGTGCCGCGCTCTGGCTGGAGGGACGCGATCCGGCGCTGTACGACATGCAGGACGTGCTTGGGCTGCGTTGAGTAGAAAGACTGAGCAAAACAGTAGGTTGCTAGACCGGAAAAGCCTTTTCCTGTAACCTAGTGTTCCAATGTGTCTACTAAAAGCACGCAGACAATTCGAAAGAGAGCGGGATGATGTGTTTACACGTCATTCCGCTTTTTTACAACCTGCGCATGCCCTTCAGGCTTGATTTACGGGAGGTCTTCTTGACTAAGCCAGCCATTCTCGCCCTTGCTGATGGCAGCATCTTTCGTGGCGAATCCATCGGCGCCGATGGACAGACCATCGGCGAGGTGGTGTTCAACACTGCCATGACCGGCTATCAGGAAATCCTCACCGATCCTTCGTATGCGCAGCAAATCGTCACCCTGACCTATCCGCACATCGGCAATACCGGCATCACGCCGGAAGATGCCGAATCCGCTCGCGTGTGGGCTGCCGGCCTGATCATCCGCGACCTGCCGCTGCTGGCCAGCAACTGGCGCAGCAAGCAGTCGCTGCCGGACTACCTTCGGGAAAACGGCTGCGTGGCCATCGCCGACATCGATACGCGTCGCCTGACCCGTATCCTGCGCGAGAAGGGGTCGCAGAACGGTTGTATCCTGGTGGGGGACGACGCCTCCGAGGAAAAGGCCCTGGAACTGGCCCGCAGCTTCCCCGGCCTCAAGGGCATGGATCTGGCCAAGGTGGTCAGCTGCAGCGAGCCCTACGAATGGCGTTCCGGCGTCTGGAGCCTGGCGACCGACAGCCATCCGGAAATTCCGGCCGGTAAGCTGCCCTATCATGTGGTGGCCTACGATTTCGGTGTCAAACTGAACATCCTGCGCATGCTGGTGGCGCGTGGTTGCCGGCTGACCGTGGTTCCTGCGCAGACTTCGGCCAGCAAGGTGCTGGCGATGAATCCGGATGGCGTGTTCCTGTCCAACGGCCCGGGCGATCCCGAGCCCTGCGATTACGCGATCCAGGCGATCAGGGAGATCCTCGAGACCGACATCCCGGTGTTCGGCATCTGCCTCGGCCATCAGTTGCTGGCCCTGGCCTCGGGGGCCAGGACCGTGAAGATGGGCCATGGCCATCACGGTGCCAATCACCCGGTGCAGGATCTCGACACCGGGGCCGTGATGATCACCAGCCAGAACCACGGTTTCGCGGTGGACGAGAACACGCTGCCGGCCAATCTGCGGGCGATCCACAAATCGCTGTTCGACGGCACCCTGCAGGGTATCGAGCGTACCGACAGGGCGGCCTTCAGCTTTCAGGGCCACCCGGAGGCCAGCCCAGGCCCGCATGACGTGGCGCCGCTGTTCGACCGCTTCATCGCCGAGATGGCCAAGCGTCGCTGAGCCTGCCGACAGATCAACGGATTCGTGTGAGAGACCATGCCAAAACGTACAGACATCAAAAGCATCCTGATCCTCGGCGCCGGCCCCATCGTCATCGGTCAGGCCTGCGAGTTCGACTACTCGGGCGCCCAGGCTTGCAAGGCACTGAAAGAAGAAGGCTTTCGCGTCATTTTGGTGAACTCCAACCCGGCCACCATCATGACTGACCCGACCATGGCCGACGCCACCTACATCGAGCCGATCAAGTGGCAGACCGTGGCCAAGATCATCGAGAAGGAACGACCCGACGCCCTGCTGCCGACCATGGGCGGCCAGACCGCGCTGAACTGCGCCCTGGCGCTGGAGAAACACGGCGTGTTGACCAAGTTCGGCGTCGAGATGATCGGTGCCAATGCCGATACCATCGACAAGGCCGAGGACCGCTCGCGCTTCGACAAGGCCATGCGCGCCATCGGCCTGGAATGCCCGCGCTCCGGCATCGCCCACAGCATGGACGAAGCCTATGGCGTATTGGACAAGGTCGGCTTCCCCTGCATCATCCGTCCGTCCTTCACCATGGGTGGCACCGGTGGCGGTATCGCCTACAACCGCGAAGAGTTCGAGGAAATCTGTACCCGCGGCCTGGACCTGTCGCCGACCAGCGAGCTTTTGATCGACGAATCCCTGATCGGCTGGAAGGAGTACGAGATGGAGGTGGTCCGCGACAAGAAGGACAACTGCATCATCGTCTGCTCGATCGAGAACTTCGATCCGATGGGCGTGCATACCGGTGACTCGATCACCGTGGCTCCGGCGCAGACCCTGACCGACAAGGAATACCAGATCATGCGCAACGCATCGCTTGCGGTGCTGCGCGAGATCGGCGTGGAGACCGGCGGCTCCAATGTGCAGTTCGGCATCAATCCGGTCGACGGCCGCATGGTGGTGATCGAGATGAACCCGCGCGTGTCGCGCTCCTCGGCGCTGGCCTCGAAGGCTACCGGCTTCCCGATCGCCAAGATCGCCGCCAAGCTGGCGGTGGGCTATACCCTCGACGAGTTGTCCAACGACATCACCGGCGGCCGCACGCCGGCCTCCTTCGAGCCGGCCATCGACTACGTGGTTACCAAGGTGCCACGCTTCGCCTTCGAGAAGTTTCCCAAGGCCGACGCTCGCCTGACCACCCAGATGAAATCCGTGGGCGAGGTGATGGCCATCGGTCGGACCTTCCAGGAGTCCGTACAGAAGGCCCTGCGTGGCCTGGAGGTTGGGGTCAGTGGTTTCGATCCCAAACTGGATCCGGGCAACCCGGAAGCCGGGAGCATTCTCAAGCGCGAGCTGACCGTGCCGGGCGCCGAGCGCATTTGGTATGTGGCCGATGCCTTCCGTGCCGGCAAGAGCGTCGACGATGTGTTCGCGATGACCAGGATCGACCCCTGGTTCCTGGTGCAGATCGAGGATCTGGTCAAGGAAGAGGAGCGGGTCAAGACTCTCGGCCTTTCCAGCATCGATCGCAACCTGATGTGGCGGCTCAAGCGCAAGGGCTTTTCCGACGCACGCCTGGCCAAGCTGCTCGGCGTGACCGAGAAGAACCTGCGCAGCCACCGGCAGAAGCTCAAGGTGCAGCCGGTGTACAAGCGTGTCGATACCTGCGCCGCCGAGTTCGCCAGCGATACCGCCTACATGTACTCGACTTACGAGGAGGAGTGCGAGGCCAAGCCGTCCAGCCGCGACAAGATCATGGTCATCGGCGGCGGTCCGAACCGTATCGGCCAGGGCATCGAGTTCGACTATTGCTGCGTGCATGCTGCACTGGCCATGCGCGAAGACGGTTACGAGACCATCATGGTCAACTGCAACCCAGAAACCGTCTCCACCGACTACGACACGTCCGATCGCCTGTATTTCGAGCCGGTGACCCTGGAGGACGTGTTGGAAATCGTCCGTGTCGAACAGCCCAAGGGCGTCATCGTGCAGTACGGCGGTCAGACCCCGCTGAAGATCTGCCGCGCGCTGGAGGAAGCCGGTGTGCCGATCATCGGCACCAGCCCGGACGCCATCGACCGCGCCGAGGACCGCGAGCGCTTCCAGCACATGGTCGAGCGCCTCAACCTGCGCCAGCCGCCGAACGCCACTGCCCGCAGCGAGGACGAGGCCATCGCCGCCTCGAAGGCGATCGGCTATCCGCTGGTGGTGCGCCCGTCTTATGTGCTGGGTGGCCGGGCCATGGAGATCGTCTATGAGGAAGACGAACTCAAGCGCTACATGCGCGAGGCCGTGCAGGTCTCCAACGACAGCCCGGTACTGCTCGACCACTTCCTCAATTGCGCCATCGAGGTCGATATCGATGCCGTCTGTGACGGCGAGGACGTAGTGATCGGTGCGATCATGCAGCACATCGAGCAGGCCGGCGTGCATTCCGGCGATTCTGCCTGTTCGCTGCCGCCCTATTCGCTGCCGGCGCACATCCAGGACGATATCCGCGAACAGGTCAAGAAGATGGCCCTGGAGCTCGGCGTCGTCGGTCTGATGAACGTCCAGATGGCGGTGCAGGGCGAAGACATCTACGTCCTGGAGGTGAACCCGCGCGCCTCGCGCACCGTGCCTTTCGTCTCCAAGTGCATCGGTCAGTCCTTGGCCAAGATCGCCGCGCGCGTGATGGCCGGCAAGACGCTCAAGGAGATCGGTTTCACCCGCGAGATCATCCCGACGTACTTCAGCGTGAAGGAAGCGGTGTTCCCGTTTGCCAAATTCCCCGGCGTCGACCCCATTCTCGGCCCGGAGATGAAGTCCACCGGCGAGGTGATGGGGGTCGGCGACAGTTTCGCCGAGGCTTTTGCCAAGGCCCAACTGGGGGCCAGCGAGACCCTGCCAGCCGGTGGTTGCGCCTTCATCAGCGTGCGAGAAGACGACAAGCCGTTCGTCGCCGAGGTGGCGCGCAACCTGGTCGCCCTCGGCTTCGAGGTGGTGGCCACTGCCGGTACCGCTCGAATAATCGAAGCGGCCGGCCTGCCGGTTCGCCGGGTGAACAAGGTGACCGAGGGGCGTCCCCATGTGGTCGACATGATCAAGAACGATGAGGTCACCCTGATCATCAACACTACCGAGGGGCGCCAGTCGATCGCCGACTCCTTCTCGATCCGTCGCAACGCTCTGCAGCACAAGATCTGCATCACCACCACCATCGCCGGTGGCCAGGCGATCTGTGAGGCGCTCAGGTTCGGTCCCGAGAAGACCGTGCGCCGTCTGCAGGATCTCCATGCAGGAATCAACGCATGACCAAATTTCCAATGACTGTCCAGGGCGCGCGCGCGCTGGAGGAAGAACTCAAGCATCTGAAAACCGAGCTGCGCCCGCAGATCACCCAGGCGATCGCCGAGGCGCGCGAACTGGGCGACCTCAAGGAGAATGCCGAATACCATGCCGCCCGGGAACAGCAGGGTATGGTCGAGGCACGAATCCGTGATATCGAAGGCCGTCTGCAGAATGCGCAGGTCATCGATGTGACCGCCATTCCCCATACCGGGAAGGTGATTTTCGGTGTCACCGTGGAGATCGCCAACGTCGAAACCGACGAAACCGTGGTCTACCAGATCGTGGGTGACGATGAGGCCGACATCAAGCAGGGCAAGCTGTCGGTCAGTTCGCCCATCGCTCGCGCCCTGGTGGGCAAGGAGGAGGGCGATGTGGCGGCGGTCAAGACGCCGAGCGGTACCGTCGAGTACGAGATCATCGAGGTCCGCCACGTCTGAACCGGGATACTGTGCCAAGGGGGCTCTTCGGAGCGGTTCCCCCTTGGCGAGTGGTGTCAGGTGCGCTGCTGGAGCCCGGCCATTCCTTCGCTATGCCGATCGAGCCGGTAGGCGAGCTTTCGGCCGAGGGGCGGCGGCTCGCTGATCGTGTCAGGCCTGCAGGAAGCGGCTGATGTTCGAGAGGTTCCTGTTCGGCTTGGGGTTCCTGCGGTAGAGCAGGGCGACCTTGCCGATCGCCTGTGCCAGTTCGCTTCCAGAGGCCGCGCAGAGTTCGGCGATCACCGCCTGGCGGTCTTCCCGCTCGGCGAGATTGATCTTCACCTTGATCAGTTCGTGATCGTTGAGGGCCCGATCCAGCTCGTTCAGGACCCCTTCGGTCACGCCGTTTTCGGCCACGGTCAAGACAGGCTTCAGGTGATGGCCGATGGATTTGAAATGTTTCTTCTGCTCCTGAGTGAGCGCCATAATCTGACCCCTGCGTCCGATCCCGTTGAAAAGCGGCCTAGTCTACCCGAGCGACCCGGGGCCGCCCAGCCAAACACGAGGTGCCCGTGGCACGATCCAAGACTAGTCATCGCTGGTTGAAAGAGCATTTCGATGACCCCTACGTGAAGATGGCGCAAAAGGACGGCTACCGTTCGCGTGCCAGCTATAAATTGCTGGAGATCCAGGAAAAGGACCGAATTCTGCGGCCGGGCATGACCGTGGTCGACCTGGGGGCTGCGCCGGGCGGCTGGTCGCAGGTGACCAGCCGGCTCATCGGCGATCGGGGGCGTCTGATCGCTTCGGACATCCTGCCGATGGACAGCATTCCGGATGTGACCTTCATCCAGGGGGACTTCACCGACGATGCGGTGTTTGCCCTGCTTCTCGAGGCGATCGGCGAGCAGCCGGTCGACCTTGTGATTTCCGACATGGCCCCCAATATGAGCGGAGTGAAGGCGGCCGACCAGCCGCGGGCAATGTATCTCTGCGAGCTGGCGCTGGATTTGGCCGGGCGGGTTCTGCGTCCGGGCGGCGATTTCCTGATCAAGATCTTCCAGGGCGAAGGTTTCGACCAGTATCTCCGGCAGGTGCGCGAAGGTTTCGACAAGGTACAGATGCGCAAGCCGCTCTCGTCTCGCGACCGCTCTCGCGAGCAATATCTGCTCGCGCGCGGCTTTCGTGGAGCCTAGACTGCTTATGAACCACACGAGTGCCCGTAGGATTGGCACATAAAGGGTTACAGAGAGGCCTGCCGGGGTCGGGGGTTGTGTATTAAGTTAGGCGGGTAGTGGTCGTACCGGCCGTCATACAGGGACTGGCTCCGTCCCAGAGGGTAGTTAATTGAACGACATGGCAAAGAACCTGATTCTGTGGTTGATCATCGCGGCCGTTCTGGTGACCGTGATGAACAACTTTACCAATCCTAGCGAGCCGCAGACGCTGAATTATTCGGACTTCATCCAGCAGGTCAAGGATGGCAAGGTCGAGCGCGTGACCGTGGATGGCTACATCATCACCGGCCAGCGGATAGACGGCGACAATTTCAAGACGATCCGTCCGGCCATCCAGGATGGCGGTCTGATCGGCGATCTGATCGACAACAACGTCCAGATCGAGGGCAAGCAACCGGAGCAGCAGAGCATCTGGTCGCAGTTGCTGGTGGCCAGTTTTCCGATCCTGGTGATCATCGCCGTGTTCATGTTCTTCATGCGCCAGATGCAGGGTGGTGCGGGTGGCAAGGGCGGGCCGATGAGTTTTGGCAAGAGCAAGGCACGCCTGCTCTCGGAGGACCAGGTCAAGACCACCTTCGCCGATGTCGCCGGTTGTGACGAAGCCAAGGAGGAGGTCAGCGAACTGGTCGAGTTTCTGCGTGATCCGGGCAAGTTCCAGCGTCTCGGCGGGCGCATTCCCCGCGGCGTGCTGATGGTCGGCCCGCCCGGTACCGGCAAGACGCTGCTGGCCAAGGCGATCGCCGGCGAGGCCAAGGTTCCGTTCTTCACCATTTCCGGTTCGGACTTCGTCGAAATGTTCGTCGGGGTAGGCGCCTCGCGCGTACGGGACATGTTCGATCAGGCGAAGAAACATGCTCCCTGCATCATCTTCATCGACGAGATCGACGCCGTCGGTCGGCACCGTGGCGCCGGGCTCGGCGGCGGTCACGACGAGCGGGAGCAGACCCTCAACCAGTTGCTGGTGGAGATGGATGGCTTCGAGATGAACGATGGCATTATCGTCATCGCGGCGACCAACCGTCCCGATGTGCTCGATCCGGCGCTGCTGCGCCCCGGTCGCTTCGACCGCCAGGTGGTGGTCGGCCTGCCGGATATCCGTGGTCGCGAACAGATCCTCAAGGTGCACATGCGCAAGGTCCCGGTGAGCGAGGATGTCAATCCGGCGGTCATTGCCCGCGGTACGCCCGGTTTCTCCGGCGCCGACCTAGCCAACCTGGTGAACGAGGCCTCGCTGTTCGCCGCGCGGGCCAACAAGCGCATCGTGGAGATGCGCGAGTTCGAACTGGCCAAGGATAAGATCATGATGGGCGCCGAGCGCAAGACCATGGTCATGTCCGAAAAAGAAAAGCTCAACACGGCCTACCACGAGGCAGGACACGCGATCGTCGGTCGGTTGGTGCCCGAGCACGATCCCGTCTACAAGGTGTCGATCATCCCGCGTGGACGTGCCTTGGGTGTCACCATGTTCCTGCCGGAGGAGGATCGCTACAGCCTGTCCAAGCGGGCGCTGATCAGCCAGATCTGCTCGTTGTTCGGTGGGCGGATCGCCGAGGAAATGACGCTGGGCTTCGAAGGGGTCACGACCGGTGCGTCCAATGACATCATGCGCGCCACTCAAATCGCTCGGAACATGGTGACCAAGTGGGGCCTGTCGGAAAAGCTGGGGCCGCTGATGTATGCGGAAGAAGAGGGCGAAGTGTTCCTCGGTCGTACGGCTGGAACCCAGCACTCCAACGTCTCGGCGGAAACCGCCCGGCTGATCGATCAGGAAGTGCGCAGTATCATCGACCAGTGCTATGCCACGGCTACCAAGCTGTTGACGGATAGCCGGGACAAGCTGGACATGATGGCGGAGGCATTGTTGAAGTATGAAACCATCGATGCCGACCAGATCGACGACATCATGGCAGGGCGCGTGGTTCGCGAGCCGAAGGATTGGCAAGGAGGGGGCTCCGGCACCTCTGGAACGCCGGCTTCCCAAGGGACCAGTCGGCCCGAAGCTCCGATCGGAGGGCCTGCTGGCGAACATTAAGGCTCGATGATGACCTCGCTGTCTCCAACCCGGTTGTCTTGCGGCAACCGGGTTCTCGATTTGTCACGTCCCCAAGTGATGGGGATTCTCAATGTAACGCCAGACTCCTTTTCCGACGGAGGGTGTTTCGACAGGCTCGATGCGGCCTTGAACCATGCACGAGCCATGGTCGCCGCCGGTGCCGCGTTGATCGATGTCGGAGGGGAGTCGACTCGTCCTGGCGCCGGCACGGTATCGGCGAACGAAGAGCTGGACCGGGTCGCACCCGTCGTCGAAGCCATCGCTGCCGAGCTGGATGTCATCGTATCGGTGGATACCTCGACACCCGTCGTGATGCGCGAGACGGCCCGGCTGGGAGCCGGCCTGATCAATGACGTTCGTTCGCTGCAGCGGGAGGGAGCCTTGGCGGCTGCGGCGGAAACGGGATTGCCTGTCTGCCTGATGCACATGTCGGGGGAGCCGGGCACCATGCAGCAGGACCCCCGGTATGAGGATCTGCTGGGCGAGGTACGTGGCTTTTTGCTTGGACGTATGCAGGCCTGTGCGGCTGCGGGGATTCCGGTCGAGCGTCTGCTGCTGGACCCGGGTTTTGGTTTTGCCAAGACATTGCAGCATAACCTGCTGCTGTTCCGGCATATGGAAATACTGCATGAACTCGGCCGCCCGCTGTTGGTCGGTGTATCCCGCAAAAGCATGATCGGCCAGGTGCTGGGGCGCGATATCGGCCGGCGCCTGAACGGCAGCCTGGCTCTGGCGGCGCTGGCCATCGCCAAGGGAGTACGCATCGTGCGGGTGCACGATGTGGCGGAAACGGTCGAAGTGGTAAGAATGATCGATGCCGTGGAGACGGCGGAATAGGTGGAGGGTAAGCGTTGAGCAAAAAATATTTCGGCACCGACGGCATCCGTGGGCGAGTAGGCGAGTATCCCATCACGCCGGATTTCATGCTCAAGCTGGGATGGGCTGCCGGAAAGGCCTTTCGTCGCCAGGGCATATGCCGTGTGCTGGTTGGCAAGGATACCCGCATATCCGGCTACATGTTCGAGTCGGTGTTGGAGGCGGGGCTCTCCGCCGCTGGTGCCGATGTGTTGCTGCTCGGGCCCATGCCGACACCGGCCATCGCCTATCTGACGCGGACCTTTCATGCCGAGGCCGGCATTGTCATCAGTGCTTCGCACAATCCGCATTACGACAATGGCATCAAATTCTTTTCCGGGCAGGGAACCAAGCTGCCCGACGAACTGGAGCTGGTCATCGAGGAACTGCTCGACAATCCGATGACGGTGGTCGACTCGGCCCAACTGGGCAAGGTTTCCCGTATCAACGATGCGGCAGGCCGTTATATCGAGTTCTGCAAGAGCAGCGTGCCGACCGGTACCAGCTTCGCCGGTCTCAAGATGGTCGTGGACTGCGCTCATGGTGCCACCTACAAGGTTGCCCCCAATGTGTTCCGCGAGTTGGGGGCCGAGGTGGCGGTTCTGGCGGCCCAGCCCAACGGGCTGAACATCAATGACCGTTGCGGCTCCACCGATATCGTCGCGCTGCAGGCCGAGGTACTCATGCAGCGTGCCGATCTGGGTGTCGCCTTCGACGGCGATGGCGACCGTGTGCTGATGGTCGATCACACCGGAGCGGTGGTAGACGGTGATGAGTTGCTCTTTCTCATTGCGCGCGACATGCACGAACACGGCAAGTTGCAGGGAGGCGTCGTCGGTACCCTGATGAGCAATCTGGGATTGGAGCTGGCTCTGCAGGATATGGGGATTCCATTCGTGCGGGCCAAGGTCGGCGACCGCTATGTCATGGCTGAACTGCTGGCCCGCAACTGGCAACTGGGCGGCGAAGGTTCCGGACATATCGTCTGCTGCCATCACTCGACGACGGGCGACGGCATCATCGCTGCGCTGCAGGTGCTGAGGGCCCTGAAGCACCGTGGACAAAGGCTTGCGGAGGCGCGCCAGGGAATGCGCAAATTTCCCCAGGTGCTGGTCAACGTGCGCTATGCGGGCGACAAGGACCCCGTCGGGCATCCGGTCGTGCAGGAGGCTTGCGAGCGAGTGACCGAGCAGATGGCCGGGCGGGGGCGGGTGTTGCTGCGCAAATCGGGCACCGAGCCCTTGGTTCGGGTGATGGTCGAGGGTGACGACGAGAGCCAGGTACGGCTTCATGCTGATAACTTGGCAAAGATTGTTTCGGATGTATGTGCTTGATTCGCTTGCGAGTCGATCCTGATTCATATAACATCTGCGCCCACTTTGAGTGACGAGGCAGGCTCGTGTCGTTCGCTTGGTTTCTATCGAGTGGGATGCATGGTGTCTGTGCTGGTGATCGCGGAGTCGAGAGTCCGTGTCGGTCATAATGAGGTTTGGTGCAATCTGTCGCGCCGCGGGTAATAGAAGATGCTGGAAACAGAAACGATCGTTATCGTCTTTCACCTGTTGGCTGCGCTGGGTGTAATCGCGCTGGTGCTGATTCAGCAGGGTAAGGGCGCGGAGGCGGGTGCCTCTTTCGGTTCTGGTGCGTCGGCCACTGTTTTCGGTAGCCAGGGCTCCTCTACCTTCCTGAGTCGCGTTACTGCTATACTTGCTACCGCTTTTTTTCTGACCAGCCTTGGGTTGGGGTTTCTGGCCAAGGAGAAGGCTGACTCGCTGAGCAAGGTCGGTCTTCCGGATCCGGCGGCGCTGGAGGTTCAGCAGAAGAAGCCGGCGGCGGAGGATGTGCCGGTGCTTGAGGAGCGGAAACCTGCAGGCGATGCCGTAGACGTGCCACAGGCTCCCGAGCAGAAGTAAAGGTTTTTGCCGAGGTGGTGGAATTGGTAGACACGCTACCTTGAGGTGGTAGTGGCCATAGGCTGTAGGGGTTCGAGTCCCCTCCTCGGTACCAAATCAAGAGGCCCGCTAATCAGCGGGTTTTCTTGTCGGTGGAAGTTAGGTTGACCAGGCGTGAAGGTCGTGCGTATACTTCCGCTCCAGCTTTTGACGCGGGGTGGAGCAGTCTGGTAGCTCGTCGGGCTCATAACCCGAAGGTCGTTGGTTCAAATCCAGCCCCCGCAACCAGTTGTCGCAAAAGCCCCTTTTTAGGGGCTTTTTGCTAGGTGAAAGCAAGTGCCGGCAAGCGGCACACATGGCGAAGATGATGAAGGGAATGGGCGTTTCGCCCATTTTTTATTTGCACAGCATGCGCGAGGGGGTCAGGTGTCGAGCAAGCTAGAACAGTTGCAGGCCTTGTTGGCCCCGGTGGTCGAGGCTCTCGGCTATGAATGTTGGGGCATCGAATTCCTGTCGCAGGGGCGGCACTCGTTGCTGCGGGTCTATATCGATCACGCCGATGGCATCCTCATCGATGATTGCGAGAAGGTCAGTCGTCAGATCAGTGGTGTGCTCGATGTGGAGGATCCGATCAGTAGCGAATACACCCTTGAAGTTTCCTCTCCTGGTATGGATCGGCCGCTGTTCACGCTCGAACAGTTCGTTCGTTGTGCCGGTGAGCAGGTGAAGATCAGGCTGCGCTCCCCGTTCGAGGGACGACGCAACTTCCAAGGGCTCCTGCGTGGCGTCGAAGATCAGGACGTGGTCGTTCTGGTGGACGATCATGAATATCTGTTGCCGATCGATCTGATCGATAAAGCCAATATCATTCCCCGTTTTGACTGAGACGCGGATCCCGCGGATCCCTATGGATTGCGAAAGGCAAGCGTACGATGAGCAAAGAAGTACTGCTGGTAGTTGAGTCGGTGTCCAATGAAAAGGGCGTTCCGGCTGGTGTGATTTTCGAGGCCCTGGAACTGGCGCTGGCCACTGCCACCAAGAAGCGCTACGAGGACGATGTCGATCTGCGTGTGCAGATCAACCGTCAAAGCGGCGCGTACGACACTTTCCGTCGCTGGACCGTCGTCGAGGACGATTTGCTGGAGAATCCGGCTGCCGAACTGACGCTCGACGAGGCCCGTGAGCGCAAGCCTGACGTCAGGGTCGGGGATGTAATCGAGGAAAAGATCGAGTCCATTGAGTTCGGTCGAATTGCCGCGCAGACTGCCAAACAGGTGATCGTGCAGAAGGTGCGGGAGGCCGAGCGCGCCCAGGTGGTGGATGTCTACCGCGAACGTGTGGGGGAGATCATTTCCGGCACTGTTAAAAAGGTGACCCGGGACAATGTCATCGTCGATCTCGGCAACAATGCCGAGGCGCTGCTGGCGAGGGAGGATATCATCCCTCGCGAGACCTTCCGGGTCGGTGCGCGGGTACGGGCTCTGCTGAAGGAGATTCGCCCGGAGAACCGCGGTCCGCAGTTGATCCTGTCGCGTACCGCACCGGGCATGCTCATCGAGTTGTTCCGCATCGAGGTGCCGGAAATCGCCGAAGGGTTGATCGAGGTGAAGGCTGCTTCCCGTGATCCGGGGTCGCGCGCCAAGATCGCCGTGCGTTCCAAGGACAAACGTATCGATCCGCAGGGAGCCTGCATCGGCATGCGCGGTTCTCGTGTGCAGGCCGTCTCCGGCGAGTTGGGGGGTGAGCGTGTCGATATCGTGCTGTGGGACGATAATCCGGCCCAGTTCGTGATCAACGCAATGGCACCGGCCGAGGTGGCGGCGATCATTGTCGACGAGGACGCCCATGCGATGGATGTCGCCGTGGCCGACGACAACCTGGCCCAGGCCATCGGCCGCGGCGGGCAGAATGTGCGGCTGGCCAGCCAACTGACCGGCTGGACCCTGAATGTGATGACCGAGGGCGATATCCAGGCCAAGCAACGGGCCGAGACGGGCGACATCCTGCGCTCCTTCGTCGAAGAGCTTGAGGTCGACGAGGAGCTGGCGCAGGTGCTGGTGGAGGAAGGCTTCACCAGCCTGGAAGAGATTGCCTATGTACCGATGGAAGAAATGCTCGCCATCGATGGTTTCGATGAGGAAATCGTCAACGAGTTGCGCGCGCGCGCCAAGGACCGCCTGCTGACCAAGGCTATTGCTACTGAAGAAAAGCTGGTGGAAGCCCATCCGGCCGAAGACCTGCTCTCGCTCGAGGGTATGGACAAGGAGCTGGCGGTTGAGCTGGCGATGCGCGGGGTGATTACCCGCGAAGACCTAGCCGAGCAGTCGATCGACGACCTGCTCGACATCGACGGCATGGATGAAGAGCGTGCCGGCAAGCTGATCATGGCCGCCCGAGCCCATTGGTTCGAGTAAGCATTAGCGGCCTGAGGAGAGAGATGCATGACGCAAGTCACGGTGAAAGAACTGGCCCTGGTGGTCGATACACCGGTCGAGCGCCTGCTGCAGCAGATGCGTGAGGCAGGCCTGTCGCATACCAGCGCCGAGCAGGTAGTGACCGACAATGAGAAGCAGGCCCTGTTGGCTCACCTCAAGGGCAGCCATGGCGTGAAGCTGGAGGAGCCGCGCAAGATCACCTTGCAACGCAAGACCACGACTACTTTAAGGGTCGCCGGTAGCAAGACCATCAGTGTTGAGGTCCGCAAGAAAAAGACTTATGTCAAGCGCAGCCCTGACGAACTCGAGGCCGAGAAGCAGCGCGAGCTCGAGGAGCAGCGTGCCGCCGAGGAGGCCGCTGTGCGCCAGAAGGCCGGGGAGGAGGCCAGGCGTCGTGCTGCCGAGCAGGAGGCTCAGCGCCAGGCCGAGGCGGCTGCTGCCGCTGCGGTAGCGGCCAAGGAGCCGGAATCGGCGCTTGGCGTGGCGCCCGAGCCCGTCGCCGCTCCGCCCGCCAGTGAGGAGCGCAAACGGGAAGAGCCGCGTCGTGTCGACAAGGAAAAGGTACGCAATGTCGATGATGAGCGGCGCGAGCGCAAGAACGCCCAGCATCGTCCCTCCATCAAGGACAAGGCGCCGGCTGCCCGTGCGGTGGTACGCAGTGTCGACGAAGACGGTGAAGGTTTCGGTCGCCGCGGTGGTCGTGGAGGCAAGTCAAAGCTGAAGAAGCGCAATCAGCATGGCTTCCAGAACCCGACCGGCCCCGTCGTGCGCGAGGTGACCATCGGTGAGACCATCACCGTCGCCGAGCTGGCTCAGCAGATGTCGGTCAAGGCGGCCGAGGTCATCAAGTTCATGTTCAAGATGGGCACGCCGGTGACCATCAACCAGGTACTCGACCAGGAAACCGCCCAACTGTTGGCCGAGGAGTTGGGGCACAAGGTCAAGCTGGTCAGCGAGAATGCACTGGAGGAGCAGTTGGCCGAGTCCCTCAAGTTCGAGGGCGAAGCCGAGGCGCGCGCACCGGTGGTCACGGTCATGGGGCACGTCGACCATGGCAAGACCTCGCTGCTTGACTACATTCGCCGCACCAAGGTGGCGACCGGCGAGGCGGGCGGTATCACCCAGCACATCGGCGCCTATCATGTGGAAACCGATCGCGGCATGATCACCTTCCTCGATACTCCCGGCCATGCCGCGTTTACCGCGATGCGTGCCCGGGGCGCCAAGGCCACCGATATCGTCATCCTGGTGGTGGCGGCCGACGACGGCGTGATGCCGCAGACCGAGGAGGCCATCCAGCATGCCAAGGCGGCCGGTGTGCCGATCGTCGTGGCGGTGAACAAGATCGACAAGCCGGAAGCCGATCCGGACCGGGTCAAGAACGATCTGGCCGCTCGCGACGTGATTCCCGAGGAGTGGGGTGGCGATACCCAGTTCGTCCATGTCTCGGCGAAGGCCGGTACCGGCATCGACGAACTGCTCGAGGCCGTGTTGCTGCAGGCCGAGGTATTGGAGCTGAAGGCCACGCCGAGCGCTCCGGGTCGTGGAGTGGTGATCGAGTCGCGCCTGGACAAGGGGCGCGGTCCGGTGGCGACCGTGCTCGTGCAGAACGGCACCCTGCGCCAGGGCGATGTCGTTCTCGCCGGTGTCAACTTCGGCCGTGTGCGGGCGATGCTCGATGAGAATGGCCAACCGCTCAAGGAGGCCGGTCCATCGATTCCGGTGGAGATTCTCGGTCTGGATTCCACCCCGGATGCCGGCGACGAACTGACCGTGGTTACCGACGAGAAGAAGGCCCGTGAAGTGGCGCTGTTCCGGCAGGGCAAGTTTCGCGAGGTCAAGCTGGCTCGTCAGCATTCGGCGAAGCTGGAAAACATCTTCGAAACCATGGGGCAGGACGAGAAGAAGACGCTCAACATCGTCCTCAAGGCCGACGTGCGCGGCTCGCTGGAGGCCCTGCAGGGTGCCCTGTCCGAGCTTGGCAACGAGGAGGTCCAGGTACGCGTGGTAGGCGGTGGCGTCGGTGGTATCACCGAGAGCGATGCCAACCTGGCGCTGGCTTCCAATGCCGTGCTGTTCGGCTTCAACGTGCGCGCCGATGCCGGTGCACGCAAGATCGTCGAGCAGGAAGGTCTGGATCTGCGTTACTACAACGTCATCTACGACATCATCGAGGACGTCAAGAAGGCCCTGTCGGGCATGTTGGGCAGCGAGGTGCGGGAGAACATCCTGGGCGTCGCGGAGGTACGCGACGTGTTCCGTTCGCCGAAGTTCGGCGCCATCGCCGGCTGCATGGTGCTCGAGGGCAACGTTCATCGCAATCGCCCGATCCGTGTGCTGCGCGACGACGTGGTGATCTTCGAGGGCGAGCTGGAGTCCCTGCGCCGTTTCAAGGACGACGTGTCCGAAGTCCGGGCCGGCATGGAGTGCGGTATCGGCGTGAAGAGCTACAACGACGTCAAGGTCGGTGACAAGATCGAAGTGTACGAGAAGGTCCAGGTGGCGCGTTCGCTCTGACGCGCGCAAGCACGAAGCTGGAAGCGCGAATCCGGAGGCCGGCAGGTTTCCGGGGGCGGCTTCCAGCTTTTGGCTTATTTGAGAGGCGAAATATGGCCAAAGACTACAGTCGCACCCAGCGCATCGGCGATCAGATGCAGCGTGAGCTGTCCTTTCTGATTCAGCGCGAGATCAAGGATCCGCGCCTCGGAATGATCACCGTGACGGCAGTGGAGGTGGCGCGTGACCTGTCCCATGCCAAGGTGTTCATCACCGTCATGGGCAAGGAGGACAGCGCCGACGAGATCGAGCGGAACCTGGAGATTCTCCACGAGGCAGCTGGTTTTTTGCGCATGCAACTGGGCAAGTCGATGAAGCTGCGCAGCGTACCGCAACTGCACTTCAGCTATGACGCGAGCGTTCGCCGGGGCGTCGAGCTGTCGGCGCTGATCGAGCGCGCCGTGGCCGAAGACCGGCTGCATACAGGCAAGGGCGAGGAGTGAGGCGTGACCCAGGGTAAACGTATCCGCCGCAAGGTCGACGGCATCCTGGTCCTCGACAAGCCGCATGGACTGACCTCCAACGCCGCGTTGCAGAAGGTGCGCTGGCTTCTGAACGCCGAGAAGGCCGGGCATACCGGTAGCCTCGACCCGTTGGCCACCGGTGTGCTGCCGCTGTGTTTCGGCGAGGCGACCAAGTTTTCCCAGTACCTGCTGGATGCCGACAAGGGTTACGAGACCCTGATGCATCTCGGCGTGACCACGACTACCGGCGACGCCGAGGGTGAGGTGCTCGAGCGACGTGCCGTGCAGCTCGGGCGCGATGCGCTGGAGTCGGTACTGGCGGATTTCCGCGGCGAGATCAGCCAGGTCCCGCCCATGTATTCGGCACTCAAACGTGACGGGCAGCCGCTCTACAAGCTGGCCAGGGCCGGCGAGGTGGTGGAGCGCGAGGCGCGTTCTGTTACTATTGCGCGCCTGGAACTGCTGGCCTTCGAGCCGCCGTTCGCACGGCTGGCGGTGGCTTGCAGCAAGGGCACCTATGTGCGTTCCCTGGTCGAGGACATCGGCCGGGCGCTCGGATTCGGAGCGCACGTCGCGGAGTTGCGCAGGACCCAGGCCGGACCTTTCGGGCTGGCCCGGACGGTCAGCCTCGCGGCCCTTGAGCAGGCCCATGCCGAAGGTGGCAGCGAGGCGCTCGACCCTTTCCTGCTGCCGGCGGACAGCGGTCTGGAGCATTGGCCGTTGCTGCAGCTCTCCGAGCACAGCAGCTACTACTGGCTGCACGGGCAGCCGGTGCGTGCGCCGCAGTCGCCGAAGTTCGGCATGGTGCGGGTGCAGGATCATACGGGCCGCTTCATCGGTATCGGTGAAGTGGGCGACGACGGGCGCATCGCGCCGCGTCGACTGATTCGGTCGGAATGACCGATGCGAGGGTGGCTGTCAGCAGGCACGGTCATGCCTCTTTTCTCAAACACGGGAAGCCATTCCCGGCCTGCTGAAGCCGTCCGACGCCGCATTGGCCCGCACGGTTTCCCGACAGAGAGGATGCCCATCATGGCACTCACCGTTGAAGAAAAAGCCCAGATCGTCAACGAGTACAAGCAAGCTGAAGGCGATACCGGTTCTCCGGAAGTGCAGGTTGCCCTGCTGACCGCCAATATCAACAAGCTGCAGGACCACTTCAAGGCCAACGGCAAGGATCACCACTCCCGTCGCGGTCTGATCCGTATGGTCAACCAGCGCCGCAAGCTGCTGGACTACCTGAAGGGTAAGGACACCACTCGTTACAGTACCCTGATCGGTCGTCTGGGTCTGCGTCGCTAAGACGTGCATCGCGCTGGAAGCTGCAAGTGAGGGGCTGGAAGCGGGACATCGGGCTTGCTTCCAGCTTCTTGCTTTCGGCTTCCGGTTTTTCAGGAAGCGTCTTCGGGTCCGACTCCCGACTTCCTGAGGATTTCCCCAAGGCAACAATAGAGAAGGAAAATACCGTGAATCCGGTTATCAAGACATTCCAGTTCGGTCAGTCGACCGTTACCCTGGAGACCGGCCGCATCGCCCGCCAGGCCTCCGGGGCCGTGCTGGTCACCATCGACGATGAGGTGGCCGTGCTGGTCACCGTGGTCGCCGCCAAGCAGGCCGACCCGGGCAAGGGATTCTTCCCGCTGTCCGTGCACTATCAGGAAAAGACTTACGCTGCCGGCCGCATTCCCGGCGGTTTCTTCAAGCGCGAAGGCCGTCCTTCCGAGAAGGAAACCCTGACCTCGCGCCTGATCGACCGGCCGATCCGCCCGTTGTTCCCCGAGGGCTTCATGAACGAGGTGCAGGTGATCTGCACTGTGCTGTCCACCAGCAAGAAGACCGATCCGGATATCGCCTCGATGATCGGCACCTCGGCCGCCCTGGCCGTCTCCGGCATTCCCTTCAACGGTCCGATCGGCGCCGCTCGCGTGGGTTTCCACGAGGAAACCGGCTATCTGCTCAACCCCAGCTACGAGCAGCTCAAGGCTTCCCGCCTCGACATGGTGGTGGCCGGCACCGAGTCCGCCGTGCTGATGGTCGAGTCCGAGGCCGAAGAGCTGACCGAGGACCAGATGCTCGGCGCCGTGCTGTTCGCTCATGAAGAATTCCAGGCGGTGATCCAGGCCATCAAGGAGTTCGCCGCCGAGACCGGTCGGTCGGCCTGGGACTGGCAGCCGCCGGTCGAGAACACCGCGCTGCTCGAGGCCATCCGCGCCGAATTCGGCGAGGCCATCTCGCAGGCCTACACCATTACCGTCAAACAGGAGCGCTATGGCCGCCTGGATGAGCTGCGCGAGCAGACCATCGCCCGGCTGGCCGGCGATGCGGAGGGGCAGCCATCCGTCGCCGAGGTCAAGGAGGCCTTCGGTCTGATCGAGTACCGGACCGTGCGTCAGAACATCGTCGACGGCAAACCGCGGATCGACGGTCGTGACAACCGCACCGTACGTCCGCTGAAGATCGAGGTCGGCGTCCTGCCGAAGACCCACGGCTCGGCCTTGTTCACTCGTGGCGAAACCCAGGCGCTGGTGGTGGCCACCCTGGGCACCGCGCGCGACGCCCAGGTGCTCGACACCTTGGAAGGCGAGCGCAAGGACAGCTTCATGCTGCATTACAACTTCCCGCCGTTCTCGGTCGGCGAGTGCGGTCGCATGGGCAGCGCCGGTCGCCGCGAGATCGGTCATGGTCGTCTGGCCCGCCGCGGCGTGCAGGCCATGCTGCCGAAGGACGACAGCTTCCCCTACACCGTGCGCGTGGTATCGGAAATCACCGAATCCAACGGCTCCAGCTCGATGGCATCGGTCTGCGGTGCCTCGCTCGCACTGATGGATGCCGGCGTGCCGATGAAGGCACCGGTGGCCGGTATCGCCATGGGGCTGGTCAAGGAAGGCGAGAAGTTCGCCGTACTGACCGACATCCTCGGCGACGAGGATCATCTGGGCGACATGGACTTCAAGGTTGCCGGCACCGCCGCTGGCGTCACCGCGCTGCAGATGGACATCAAGATCCAGGGCATCACCGAGGAAATCATGGAGATCGCCCTGAACCAGGCACTGGAGGCCCGTCTGCACATCCTCGGCCAGATGGGCCAGGTGATCGGCCAGTCGCGCAGCGAGCTGTCCTCCAACGCGCCGACCATGCTGTCGATGAAGATCGACCAGGACAAGATCCGCGACGTGATCGGCAAGGGCGGTGCCACCATCCGCGCCATCTGCGAGGAAACCAAGGCCTCCATCGATATCGAGGACGACGGTTCGATCAAGATCTTCGGCGAAACCCGCGAGGCGGCGGAAGCGGCCAAGCAGCGCGTGCTGTCCATCACCGCCGAAGCCGAGATCGGCAAGATCTACGTCGGCAAGGTCGAGCGCATCGTCGACTTCGGCGCCTTCGTCAATATCCTGCCGGGCAAGGATGGCCTGGTGCATATCTCGCAGATCAGCGACCAGCGTATCGAGAAGGTCACCGACGTGCTCAAGGAGGGCCAGGAGGTGAAGGTGCTGGTACTCGATGTGGACAACCGTGGCCGCATCAAGCTGTCGATCAAGGACGTCGCCGCTGCCGAGGCATCCGGCGTCTGATCGCCGCACTCGTGAGAGGGAAAGACGAGGGCCCCTGCGGGGCCCTCGTTCGTTTCGGTGCACCATCGCCTCTCATTGGAGGCGCCGGCTGTCGATGTCGGCCAGGCGGTTGCCTTCGAAGCGCAGAAAGTAGTGCATGCCGTTGCGCGGACCATATACCCATTCCTCCCGCGCCGGTTCATGGTGAGCGCCCCAGTCGCCGCGCCACTCTCGATAGTCGAGTGGCTCGCGGCTGACCGGCTCGCCACATTTGGCGAGGACCTCGTAGGTGGAGTCGCCGGTACTGATCAGCCGGTTGTCGCAACGCAGGGTGGCGGCCGGGAGCAGGGATGGCAACGGGCCGAACAAGGCGGCGGACAGGTGGAATGGATTCATGCGCGCCATCATTCGCCAGCCAGTTGCAACGGGACGCTGATGCGCTCGCCAGCCGGCGCTTCGCTGATCCCGACATCCAACTGGTAGATGCGCTGGTCGTCCAGGCCGGCCTGATCGACCAGATAAGCCTTGATGCTGGCGGCGCGCGCCTGGGCCAACTGGCGGAGCAGCAGCGTGTTGTCGCTCCAGGAGGCCAGCACGGCTTCGCGCAGCCGGGTGGTGCGTTCTTGCTTGCCCAGTTCCTTCCATTCCACCGGCGGTTGCTGTTTCAGGCGGCTACGGTAGATGCCTTCGAGCAACGGCCCCTTTTCGTCCTCGGGAACCTTCAGTCCGTCGGCGCTGGCCGGCACGCGTTCGCCCTGTCGTTGCAGGATGCGGTAGTAGAGGCTCCGGTATTCGCGCTCCAGGCGCCGCTCTGCCATCAGTGGGCCGTCGCTGGCCTGGACGCTCGTGCCTTCGATCTCCAGACGCAGTTGCGGGCGCTCTTTCAGTGCCTTGCCAAGGGCGTCCAGGCTGCGCTGCGCCGCGGCGTCCAGCTCGCTGCTGCCCGGGCCGAACTCGACCTGACTGAGGTCGGCGTCGCCGCCGGCGAGCCCGGCGATGAACTTGAACGGCGCCTGTGCCGCGCGCACCACCAGATTGCGCAGCGTCTGCCAGACGATGGGCATGACGCTGAACTGGGGGTTGTTCAGGTCACCCTGGACCGGCAGGTCGATGGCGATCCGTCCCTGGCTGTCCTTCAGCAAGGCCACCGCTAGGCGGATCGGCAGGTCCACCGCATCCGGGCTGTCGACCTGCTCGCCCAGTTGCAGTTGCTCCAGGACTAAGCTGTTCTCGGCATTCAACGCACCTTTGACGATACGGTAGTGCAGGTCCAGATTGAGGCGTCCCTTGCGGATGCGATAGCCGGCGAACTTGCCTGAATAGGGAGTCAGAGTGGTCAGTTCGACTCGCTGGAAACGAGTCTCGATGTCCAGGCTGTCGAGCGGATCGAAGGGATTCAGCTCGCCCTTGATGCTGACTGGCGCGTAGCGGTCCACCTTGCCCTTGATATCCACGCTGGCCGGCTTCGGCCGGCGATTGTCCAGGCTGCCGATGCGCCCGTTGAGTTGCTGGATGGCCGTGGCGAAGTTGGGCCGCAGGCTGAAGTCGGCGAAGTTGGCCGAGCCGTTCTTGATCTCCACCGCGCCGATACGGATGCCCAGCGGCTGGGTGGCCGATTGTTTCGTGGATTTCGACGCGCCCTTGCCGGCCGGCTTCGGCTGTTCTTTTTCCTGGGCGATGAGCAGTTCGCTGACGTTGGTGCTCAGATCCTCGTTGACGATGAAACGGGCATAGGGCTGTTCGAGCAGAACCCGTTCGATGCTCAGTTGCTCGTCATGGCGGTAGCTGAGGTTTTCGAGGGTCAACTGGCGCCACTTGACGAAATCCCGGTTTTTCAGGGTATCGAGGATGTGCAGTTGTTTGACGCTGGCGCGACCGTCGACCCGCAGGGCCAGCTTTTCGCCGCCCTTCAGGTCGACCTTCAGGGCACTGTCGAGTTGCCCGCTACGCAGTTCCAGGCGAACGAAGGGCGCGATATAGGCCTGCGCCAGGCGCAGGTCCAGATCGCTGCTGCCGACTTGCAGTTGTGCGGCGAGCGGGCTCAGTTGTACCTGGCCGGCAGCCTTGAGTCGGCCCTGGCGGCCGATGCCGCTGTCCAGTTCGAGCCTGAAGGGGCTACGGCCGAGGCTGTCGAAGTCGCGCAGGCTGAGATCCAGCGGGCCGACCAGCAGTTCCACGTCCTGCTTCGGCACCCGGTCGGCCAGGTACAGGCGGCTGCCGCGCAGCCGGACATCCGCCAGGACGATCTGCCAGGGCTTGCCGGGTTCCTTTTCGGGCGCGCCGGGTTGCCCGGCCTCATCCTTGGCGTCGTCGGCGGCGCTTTTGCTCGGTGTTTTTCCGGGTGCGCCGGAAGCGAACAATTTCTGCCAGTCCAACTCGCCGTCGGCCTCGCGGGCCGCCCAGGTTTCCAGGCCCTGGCCCTGCACCTGGCCGATCGACACCCGGCGCTCGGCCAGGTCGAGCGAGGTCTTGCCGACCTCCAGGCTCTGCAGGCGGGCCAGGGGCCGGCCATCCGGCGCCTTGATGGCGAACGGTGCGAGCTTGAGGGCGGCGTTCTGCAACTGCAGGCGAAAACCTTCCGCCAGATCCAACTGGTAGTCGCTGCTCAGGCTGAGCGTGCCGTTCTCCAGCACCAGGGGCACGGAATTCCGCACGTAGGGCCACCAGGTGGCCAGGCCGAGCTGGTCGATGCCCAGCTTGCCGCTGGAGCGCATCGGCACCAGGCTGAACTGACCGCTCCAGTCGATCCGGCCGGCATTCGGCCCGCTGGCCTGCAGGGTCAGTTCGGCGGTGTCGTTCGGCAAGGTGCCGAGATTGCGTACTTCGAGCTGGAGGGCGTCATAGCGGACTTCGACCGGCTCGCTCGGCTGCTGGTCCTGGAAATGGATCTGGCCGGCGCTCAGCAGAAAACGGTCGAGGTGCACCGGGAAAGGGGCTCCGGCCGGTTCTTCTTCCTGTTCGGGGCTGGCCGGCGGGAGTTTGAATAGGTGGGCCAGATTCAGTTCGCCCTGCTTGTCGAGCAACACTTCCACATGGGGGCGCTCCAGTTGCAGTTCGGCCAGATGCAGATGGCCGCTCCACAGGCTATCCCATTGCAACTTGCCGTACAGGCGCTCGAAGGCCAGTTGCTCGTTACCCGCTTCACCGAGGCGCAGTCGGTGCAGGGTCAGTTCCAAGGTGAAGGGATTGAACTCCAGGCGCTCCAGGTTGGCCGGCTGGGTGACGAAGCGGGGGAGTTGCCGATTGATCACCTGCTGGGCGACGCCAGGGAGAACGAGGAAGCCGAACAGGCCATAGAGGGCGGGGGCTGCGGCCAGGGTAACGAGGGCGGGTTTCAGTCCTTTGGGCATGGGAATATCTTTTCTTTTCTGACCAGGCTTGGTCGGGAGTATGTCATGAGCTCGCCGATTCCCGAAGCCGAGCGCCTGTCCCCTGAAGGGGAATGAGGCGCTCTCCCACGCGCCTCGCCCGCTTTCGTGGCGCCTCGGCTCAGTGGCTCAGGCGGTTGTCGATCAGTTCCTGGAGCACCGATGGGTCGGACAGGGTCGAGGTATCGCCCAGGTTGTCCAGTTCGTTGCAGGCGATCTTGCGCAGGATACGGCGCATGATCTTGCCCGAACGGGTTTTCGGCAGGCGCGGTGCCCATTGCAGAAAGTCCGGTTTGGCGAAGCCGCCGATCTCGCGGCTGACCTGATCGATCAGCTCCCGCTTGAGCTGGTCGCTGGGCCGGCTGCCGGTGACCAGGGTGACGAAGGCGTAGACGCACTGGCCCTTGACGTCGTGGGGGCAGCCCACCACGGCGGCTTCCGCGATGCTGTCGTGCAGCACCAGGGCGCTTTCCACTTCGGCGGTGCCGATGCGGTGGCCCGACACGTTGATCACGTCATCGACCCGGCCGGTGATCCAGTAGTAGCCGTCTTCGTCCCGGCGTGCGCCATCGCCGGTGAAATAGTAGCCGGGGCAGGGCTTGAAGTAGGTGTCGATCAGGCGCTGATGGTCGCCGTAGATGCTGCGGATCTGACTCGGCCAACTGGCCTTGATGGCCAGGATGCCGGCGCCGGGTCCCTCGATTTCCTTGCCCTTGTCGTCGAGCAGTACCGGTTGCACACCGAAGAACGGCCGGGTCGCCGAGCCGGGCTTGAGCAGGGTGGCGCCGGGCAGCGGGGTGATCATGATGGCGCCGGTTTCGGTCTGCCACCAGGTATCGACGATCGGGCAGCGACTGTCGCCGACCACGTGGTAGTACCACTCCCAGGCTTCCGGGTTGATCGGCTCGCCCACCGAGCCGAGCAGGCGCAGGCTGGCGCGCGAGGTTTTCCTGACCGGGCCCTCGCCTTCACGCATCAGCGAACGCAGTGCGGTGGGCGCGGTATAGAAGATGTTCACCCGATGCTTGTCGACCACCTGCCAGAAGCGCGAGGCGTCCGGATAGTTGGGCACGCCCTCGAAGATCAGGGTGGTGGCGCCGTTGGCCAGCGGGCCGTAGACGATGTAGCTGTGTCCGGTGATCCAGCCGATGTCGGCGCTGCACCAGTAGATGTCGCCGTCGTGGTAGTCGAACACGTACTGGTGGGTCATCGCCGCCTGCAGCAGGTAGCCGCCGGTGGTGTGCAGCACGCCCTTCGGCTTGCCGGTGCTGCCCGAAGTGTAGAGGATGAACAGCGGCGCCTCGGCGTCCATGGGCTCGGCCGGACAGTCGGCGCTGCAGCCCGGTACGGCTTCGTGGTACCAGAGATCGCGTCCCACGTTCCAGTCGATGGCGCCACCGGTGCGCCGCACCACGATCACGCTGGAAACCCCGGAGCAACTCTGCAGGGCCTTATCGGCGTTACGCTTGAGGGGCACGACCTTGCCGCCGCGCACGCTTTCGTCGGCAGTGATCAGGAGACGGCAGTCGGCGTCGAGGATGCGGTCGCGCAGCGCCTCCGGGGAGAAGCCGCCGAATACCACCGAATGAACGGCGCCGATCCGGGCGCAGGCGAGCATGGCGTAGGCGGCCTCGGGAATCATCGGCATGTAGATGCAGACCCGGTCGCCCTTGCCGATGCCACGACTCTTCAGCAGATTGGCCAGACGGCAGACCTGTTCGTGCAACTGGCGGTAGGTGATTCGCGCGGAGTCGGCGGGATTGTCGCCTTCCCAGATGATCGCCACCTGATCGCCGCGCTGCTTCAGATGCCGGTCGATGCAGTTGTGGGCGACGTTCAACTGGCTACCTTCGAACCAGTGGATCTCGCCCTTGTTCATGTCCCCGCGATGAATGTTCCGCCAGGGCTTGAACCAGTCGAGGAAGAGGGTGGCCTGTTCGGCCCAGAAGCTGTCCGGTTGCTCGACCGATTGCCGATACAGGCGCAGATAGTCGTCATTGTTCAGCCAGCTGTGCTGGCGCAATGCTTCGCTGACGGGATGGTTGGCGATCTTGAACATGGCGGTTCCTTGTTTTTGTGTATCCGCGGGTGACCTAAGCGTGGACCCGAGGACCGCTGTGTTCAAGTCGCGCAAGGGGGGCAGGAGGGGGGGGGCGCAGGCCGGGCGGAACCTGCGCCCGGGGATGGGTCAGCCGCGGTGGCGGCCGCGGAAGTAGCCGATCAGGCCCTGGGTCGAGGCGTCCTCGGCCGGCGACTCGTCATGGCCGGTCAGGCGCTGGTAGACGTTCTTGCCCAGTTCCTTGCCCAACTCGACGCCCCACTGGTCGAAGGCATTGATACCCCAGATGATGCTCTGCGCGAATACCTTGTGCTCGTAGAGGGCGACCAGCGCGCCCAGGCGGTGCGGGCTGACGCGCTCCATCACCAGGGTGTTGCTCGGCCGGTTGCCAGGAATCACCTTGTGCGGTGCCAGGCGCTGCACCTGCTCCTCGCTCATGCCCCTGGCGCGCAGCTCGGCCTCGGCCTCCTCGCGGGTCTTGCCGAGCATCAGTGCCTGGCTCTGCGACAGGCAGTTGGCGTACAGCCACTGGTGGTGGTCGGCCACCGGGTTGTGGCTGACCACCGGCACGATGAAGTCCGCCGGAATCAGCAGGGTGCCCTGGTGCAGCAACTGGTGGTAAGCGTGCTGGCCATTGCAGCCGACGCCGCCCCAGATCACCGGGCCGGTCTCGCAGGAGACCGGGCTGCCGTTCTGGCGCACGCTCTTGCCGTTGGACTCCATGTCCAGCTGTTGCAGATGCTGGGTGATGTTCCGCAGATAGTGGTCGTAGGGCAGGATGGCATGACTCTGCGCGCCCCAGAAGTTGCCGTACCAGACGCCGAGCATGGCCAGCAATACCGGCATGTTGCTTTCGAAGGGCGCGCTCAGGAAGTGCTGGTCCATGGCATAGGCGCCGGAGAGCAGGTCCTTGAAGTTGGCCATGCCGATGGCCAGCGCGGTCGGCAGGCCGATCGCCGACCACAGCGAATAGCGTCCGCCGACCCAGTCCCACATCGGGAAGATGTTCTCCTGACGGATGCCGAAGGCCACCGCTGCCGCGATATTGCTGGAGACGGCGATGAAGTGGCGGTGCAGTTCGCTCTCCGTGCCGCCCTGGGCCAGATACCAGGTACGTGCCGCCTGGGCGTTCTTCAGGGTCTCCAGGGTGCCGAAGGACTTCGAGGAGACGATGAACAGGGTGGTCTCGGCACGCAGGCGGCAGGACAGTTCATGGAACTCGCTGCCGTCGATGTTCGCCAGGTAGTGGCAGCGCACGCCGTGCTGGGCGAAGGGCAGCAGGGCCTCGGATACCAGTTGGGGCCCCAGGAAGGAGCCGCCGATGCCGATGTTCACCACGTCGGTGATGGGTTTTTCCGAGTAGCCGCGCCACAGGCCGTCATGGATGCGGCCGACCAGTTCGGTCATCTGGTTGAGTACCCGGTGCACCTGGGGAATCAGGTTCTCGCCGTCGACCACCAGGCGGTCGCCGATCGGCCGGCGCAGCGCGGTGTGCAGCGCGGGGCGGCCTTCGGAGGCGTTCACCGCTTCGCCTTCGAACAGCGCATGGATAGCTCTTTCCAGCCCGGCCTCGCGCGCTAGGCGCATCAGCAGACTGCGGGTCTCCTGGGTCAGCAGGTTTTTCGAATAGTCGAGAAACAGGCCACTGCTGCTCAGGGAGAACTCGTCGAAGCGTTGCGGATCGTTCTGGAAGGCCTCGCGCATACGGAAGGACTGCATGACTTCGCGATGCTGGCGGAGCGCCTCCCAGGAACTCAGGGTCGTCACATCGAGAGGTTGCTGGTAGTGCGGCATGGAGTTCTGCTTCCTGTGGAGCTGTTCGGATAGCAAAAAGCCCGGAATGCTCCGGGCTTTGCGGGGAAGATGCCCGCAGCGGGCATCGTCGGGGCGGGGGGCTCGCAGGCGTGCGGCGGGCGACTCAGGCAACCTGGACCGGAATCGCGTTGCTGGTATGGCTGAGCACGTTGCCGGGAGCCATGTACAGCATGCGCGGCTTGTGCGTGGCCAGCTCCGCTTCGCTGTAATGCGCATAGGCGCAGATGATCACGCGGTCGCCCTTTTGCGCCTTGTGCGCGGCGGCGCCGTTCACCGAAATCATCTTCGAGCCGTCCTCGGCGCGGATCGCGTAGGTGGTGAAGCGCTCGCCGTTGTCGACGTTGTAGATCTGGATCTGCTCGTACTCATGGATACCTGCCAGATCCAGCCATTCCCCATCGATGGCGCAGGAGCCTTCGTAATCGAGCACCGAGTGGGTCACCTCGGCGCGGTGCAGTTTGGCCTTGAGCATGATGGCATGCATGGCGATTCCTCTTCAGGTTCCACTAGCGGCGGCTGAGTTTGCCTCAAGCGCCGGGGGTGATCAAGAAAACGACCCGCCCGGGCCGACCTACGGGCCGTTCCGGCGAGCCTTCGTCAATGTTCAGGCGATGTCGACGCTCAGGTTGTCGATCAGGCGGGTATTGCCCAGATAGGCCGCTGCGAGCACGACCAGCCGAAGGTCCCCGGGAGCCGCCGGGCGCAGGCTGGCGGCCTCGCGGATCTCCAGGTAGTCGGGACGGAAACCGGCTTGGCGCAACGCCTCCAGTCCCCGGGCGCAAAGCCCGGCGAAGTCCTGTTCGCCTGCCTGGATGGCCGTTCCGATGTCGCTCAGGATGCGGTACAGCGCCGGCGCCACGTTGCGCTGCTCGTCGTTCAGGTAACCGTTGCGCGAGGACAGGGCCAGACCGTCGGCGGCGCGTACGGTGGGTTCGCCGAAGATCTGGATCGGCATGTTGAGGTCGCGTACCAGGGTGCGGATCACCGCCAGTTGCTGGTAGTCCTTCTCGCCGAACAGGGCGATGTCCGGCTGGGCGATGTTGAACAGCTTGGTCACCACGGTGGCGACACCTTCGAAGTGGCCGGGGCGCGCGGCGCCGCAGAGCCCTTCGGAGACGACGGGGACGGAAATGCGCGTCTGTCCCTGCATGCCGCCCGGATACATCTCCTCGGCGTTGGGGGCGAACAACAGGTTGCAACCACCTTCGAGCAGTTTTTCCTGATCGGCGGCGAGGGTGCGCGGATACTTGTCCAGATCCTCGGCGGGGCCGAACTGCAAGGGATTGACGAAGATGCTGGCGACCACGAAGTCGGCACGCTGGCGGGCCTTCTCTACCAGCGCGATGTGTCCTGCGTGCAGGTTGCCCATGGTCGGAACCAGGGCGATGCGCTTGCCATCGCCACGGGCCCGGGCGATGGCGGCGCGTAGTTCGCGGACGGTCTTGAGGGTGATCATGCTGAAAATCCATGTTCGGCTGTGGGGAATTCGCCTTGCTTGACCGCATGCGTGTACGCGGCGAAGGCCGCCTGGATGTTTTCCTGGCCGGCCATGAAGTCTTTCACGAACTTCGGCGTGCGCCCGGTCAGGGACAGCCCGAGCATGTCGTGCATGACCAGGACCTGGCCATCGGTGGCGGCGCCGGCGCCGATGCCTATGACCGGCACGCCCGCCGCACGGGTGATCTGTTCCGCCAGCGGGCTGGGCACGCATTCCAGCAGCAGCATGGCCGCCCCGGCCCGCTCCAGGGCTTCGGCATCGGCACGCAACTGGCGCGCCCGCCCTTCGTCGCGGCCCTGCACCTTGTAGCCGCCGAACAGGTTCACCGATTGCGGAGTCAGGCCCAGATGCACGCAGGCCGGGATGCCGTTCTCGGCCAGGCGCGTCACGGTTTCGCACAGCCAGGCGCCGCCCTCCAGCTTGACCATGTGGGCACCGGCGCGCATGACCTGGGCGCTGCTCTCCAGAGCCTGGTCCAGCGAGGCATAGGACATGAACGGCAGATCGGTGACGATCAGCGCGCCGCGGTTGCCGCGCCTGACGCAGGTGGTGTGATAGGCCATCTCGGCCACGCTGGTGGGCAGGGTGCTGTCGTGGCCCTGCAGAACCATGCCGAGGGAGTCGCCGACCAGCAGCACCTCGATGCCTGCCTGGCTGGCGGTCTGGGCGAAGGTGGCGTCATAGCAGGTCAGCATGACGATCTTTTCGCCGCGCTGCTTGAGTCCTTGCAGAGTGGTCAGGGTTACGTCGGGCATGTCGGTGTCGTCCGGGACGGCATCGGTGGGCACCGATGCGAGGCAATGGGAGGCCTATAGTCCTGATGGGGGGGCTTCAAGTCAATTGCCGCTTTGGGCACCCGTTCATGATTCGCTACGACGGCGCAGTCCTTGCGCCGGACAGGCGGCGAGCAGTTCGTCGAGCGGGCGGCCGTCCGGCAGGCGCAGCCCGGGGGCGATCTCGGCCAGTGGATAGAGCACGAAGGGGCGCGCGTGGAGATGGTAGTGGGGGACGGTCAGGCGTTTTTCGTGCAATTGGCGGTTGCCGAACAGCAGGATATCCAGGTCCAGGGTGCGCGGGCCCCAGCGTTCGGCCTTGCGTACCCGGCCCTGTTTCCGCTCGATCGCCTGCAGGGCATCGAGCAGTTCCAGGGGGGCCAATGCGGAGTCCAGCGCGGCGACGGCATTCACATAGTACGGCTGGTCGGCGGGTCCCAGGGGATCGCTGTCGTAGAAGGCGGAAACCGCCACCAGGCGTGTGCCTGGCAGGGTCCGCAGGGCGTCGAGGGCGACGCACAACTGCATGGCGGGGTCGGCCAGGTTGCTGCCCAGGCCTATATAGACGCGCTCCATCAATCCCGCTCCGGCACATCGCCCGAGCCGCGCCGGCGCCGGTTGGGGCGGCGGCGCTTGCGCGGAGCGCTGCCGGCTTCGTCCTTGCCGCCGAGGGCGCGGATCATGCTGCGTCTTTCGCTGTCGCTGGCCTCCTGGTAGTCGGTCCACCAGTCGCCCAGACCGCCGGTCTGCTCGCCGGCCTCCTCGCGCAGCAGCAGGAAGTCGTAGCCGGCACGGAAGCGCGGATGCTCGAGCAGCAGGTCGGCGCGCTTGCCCTGGCGGCGCGGCAGGCGTTCCTGCAGGTCCCAGATTTCCCGGGCGGGCAGGGTGAAACGCTTGGGAATCGCGGTGCGCCGGCACTGTTCGGTGAGCACCAGATGGGCCGCCTCCTGCAATGCCGGGATCGGCGGCATGCCGCGCTTCTGCAGCTCCAGGGCTCGGGATGGCAGGGCCGGCCAGAGCAGGGCGGCGAACAGGAAGGCGGGAGTCACCGGCTTGCCCTGGGCGATGCGCTCGTCGGTATTGGCCAGGGCATGGCGGACCAGCCGTCCGACATAATCCGGGTTGCGCTCCAGGGCCGCGGCCGTGGCGGGGAACAGCGGGGCGAACAGGTCGTATTCGAGCAGCAGCTCGAAGGTGTCTTCGGCGTAACCCGAGAGGAACAGCTTGAGCACCTCGTCGAACAGGCGGGGGGCGGGAATGTCGCGCAACAACGGTGCGAGCCGGCGGATCGGTGCGGCGCTGTGATGCTCGATGTCGAAGTCGAGCTTGGCGGCGAAGCGCACGGCGCGCAGCATGCGCACCGGGTCCTCCAGGTAACGCTGCTCGGGATCGCCGATCAGGCGAACCAGATGGTTGCGGATGTCGTGCACGCCATGGGCGTAATCGAGGATGCGATCGTGGGCGATGTCGAAATACAGGGCGTTGATGGTGAAGTCGCGGCGCTGGGCGTCTTCTTCCAGGGTGCCGTAGACGTTGTCGCGCAGAATCCGGCCGCTTTCATGGCGCATCGCCAGATGGTTGTCCTCGTCGTCTTCCTCGTCGTCCGGATGGTGGGCGCGGAAGGTGGCGACTTCGATGATTTCCCGGCCGAAATGTACATGGGCCAGCTTGAAGCGGCGGCCGATCACCCGTGCATTGCGGAACTCGGCGCGGACCTGTTCGGGCGTGGCGCTGGTGGCGACATCGAAGTCCTTCGGCTCGATGTCGAGCAGCAGGTCTCGGACGCAACCGCCGACGACGTAGGCCTGGTAGCCGGCATTTTGCAGACGTTCCACCACGCTGACGGCATGGCGGCTGATGTCGGCGCGGCGCAGCGAATGCTGCTGGCTGCCAAGGACCTCCGGCGTGCTGCGCGGATGGGGGCGGTTCAGGGACAGGCGAAAGGACTTGAACAGCTTCTTCAGCATCGGAGGTGCACTGCTTGACGGAGTGGCCGGCCAGAAATGCGCCTGACCGCGGAATGGCTGCGGATTCTAGCACCGGTACCGGAGGATGGATGAAACCGGAATGACCCTCGAACGCAGAAAGGGAGCCGAAGCTCCCTTTCAAATCGAGGTGCGTGCGTTGTTCTTGTTCTGCTCCGGGCTTGTTGTTCTTGTTGTGCGCCCGTCCCGGTTGGCTCCTTGGCTCCGGGATGGCCCCCAATGGGGAGCCAATAGCAAACGGATTTCTTTGGTTGCAGATATTGCCTAGGGTCCTGCGGACCTACCAGTTCGGGTGCTGCTTCGTGGCAGTTTTGTTGTTCTCGGTCTGGCTGCGGGCTTCGCCCGGCGGGCATGCGCCTACTCCAAAAAAATCGGTTGGCTCCGTCTCCGCGTCGTTGTTCTTGTTAGGCTGGAGTCGTGTCGTCGTTCTTATTGTGGGTGGTACGTCTTGTTATTGTTGTTGTACGAATTAAAGAGCAGATGTCGTGCCAGAAATTGAAATTCCTTTTAAATCAGTTGCTTAGATTTTTTATGGTCGATTGTGTGACATGGATGGCCGAGCCTTGGTTACCTGCCGACCCGGTTTCTGTTACCACTTTTTTCGGGGGTAACAGCCTGTCGGCGGCCGGTTGTTACCCGATGTCCTTCAGGAACTGGGAGCGCTCGACTTGCGGCGCGGAATGCCGAGACGCTGGCGACGTTCCCACAGGCACTTGCGGCTGATGCCGAGCTTGCGGGCCAGTTCGGTCTCGGTCATGTGGTCCTGATGCTCCAGGACGAAGTGCTGGAAGTAGTCTTCCAGCGAGAGATCCTCGGTGGGCTCGTGGCTGCCGTCGACCTCGGGATCGGGTAATTCGGCGAAATCATCGTCCTCCAGGTCTTCCAGTTCGACATCGACGCCCAGCAGGTCGGCCGGTATGGTCTGGCTTTCGCAGAGGATCACCGCGCGCTCGATGGCATTCTCCAGTTCGCGCACGTTGCCCGGCCAGGCGTACTGGCAGATGGTCCGCTCGGCCTCGGGGGAGAAGCACAGCTCGCCGCGCTCCATGCGCTCGCTCTGGCGCCTGAGGAAGGCCTGGGCGATCTCCAGGACGTCACCGTCGCGCTCGCGCAGGGCCGGCAGCTTCAGCGAGATGACATTGAGCCGGTAGAACAGGTCCTCACGGAACTGGCCGGTCTTGGACAGTCCCTTGAGATCGCGGTGGGTGGCGGCGATCAGGCGGACATCGACCTTCTGCGACTGCACCGAGCCGACCCGGCGGATCTCGCCCTCCTGCAGCACGCGCAGCAGGCGCGCCTGGGCCTCCAGGGGCAGTTCGCCGATCTCGTCGAGGAACAGGGTGCCGCCGTCGGCGGCTTCGACCAGGCCGGTGCGTCCGGCGACGGCGCCGGTAAAGGCGCCTTTCTCGTGGCCGAAGAGTTCGGATTCGATCAGGGTTTCCGGGATCGCTGCGCAGTTCACCGAGATCAGCGGGGCCTTGGCGCGTTTCGACAGGTCGTGCAGGGCGCGGGCGACCAGTTCCTTGCCGGTGCCGGATTCGCCCTGGATCAGCACCGTGGAGTCGGTCGGGGCGACCTTGCGGATCTTGCCGAACAGATCGCGCATGGCGGGACAGGAGCCGATGATGCCGATCTCGCCGCTGGCCGGGGCGGGGGCCTGGGCGGCCGCCGGTTCGGCCAGGGCGGCCGGCGCCTGGCGGCGCTCGCTGAGGATGCGCGCCACCGTCTGCAACATCTCGTCGTGGTCGAAGGGCTTGGCGATGTAGTCCATCGCGCCCATCTTCATCGAGTCCACCGCCGAGCGCAGGCTGGCATAGCTGGTCATGATCAGTACCGGGGTACCCTCGGCCAGGCGTATCAGTTCGGTGCCGGGCGCGCCGGGCAGGCGCAGGTCGCTGATGATCAGGTCGAAGCCGGGCAGGCTGTGGCGCTCCCGGGCTTCCTGCACCGAGCCGGCCTCGCTGACCTGATAGTGGTTGCGTTCCAGCAGGCGGCGCAGGGCGGAGCGGATGATGGTTTCGTCTTCGACGATCAGAATATGTGGCATCGGACGGACTCTCTCGACGGTCTCACGGCACCGGCGCCATGTCGACATGCCGTGGCAGGGTGACCCGGATGCGGGTCCCGCGTTGCCGCTCGGGGTCGGCCGGGCTGTCGACGGCGATCCGGCCATAATGCTCTTCCACGATCGAATAGACCAGTGCGAGGCCGAGGCCGGTCCCCTTGCCTGGGTCCTTGGTGGTGAAGAAGGGGTCGAACAGACGGCCGGCGATGGCCTTGGGGATGCCGCTGCCCTCATCCTCGACGATCAGGTCGATGCTCTGTTCCACGGCCTCGCTGCGCACGCGGATGACTCCGCCGGGAGGGGAGGCGTCGCGGGCGTTGGAAAGCAGGTTGACCAGTACCTGCACCAGCCGCTGAGGGTCGCCGACCACGCAGTGGCCGGGATCGCAGAGATTGAGGAAGCTGACCTCGGTGCCTTCGCGGTTGAGCGACAGCAGGCCGATCGCCTCGCGGGCGATGTCGGCCAGGCACACCGCTTCGCTGGCCTGCGTGTGGCTGCCGGCATGGGCGAAGCTCATCAGCGAGCGGACGATGCGCGTCACCCGCTTGGTCTGGTCGATGATCTGGCTGCTGATCTCGCCCAGTTCGGCATCGTCCTCGTGTTCCTCGCGCAGGTTCTGCGCCAGGCAGGCGATGCCGGTGATCGGATTGCCGATCTCGTGAGCCACGCCGGCGGCCAGGCGGCCGATGCTGGCCAGGCGCTCGGAGTGCGCCAGTTTGTTTTCCAGCAATTGGGTTTCGGTGAGATCTTCGACCAGCAGGACCAGGCCGCTGCTGCCCGGGGCCAGGGGCTCGTCGATCGCCGCCTTGTGCAGGTTGAGCCAGCGCATCTGGCCGTCCAGCGACAGCCGCTGCTTGTACAGGTGTTCGTCGGAGCGCTGGACGAAGTCCTCCAGCAGGTTCCGCCAGGGGGGGTCGAGGGTGGTCAGACAGGAGCCGACCACGCGCTCGGCGGATATGCCGGTGAGTTCCTCCATGGCCCGGTTCCACATGAGGATCTCCTTGTCCTTGGACAGCGAGCAGACGCCCATCGGCAGTTCCTGCAGGGTCTGCCGGTGGTAGCGGCGCAACGCGTCGAGTTCGGCGGCCAGGCCGGTCAGGCGCGAGCGGTAGTCTTCCAGGCGGCTTTCGATGAAGTGGATGTCCTCGGTGATGTAGTCTTCGCTGGCGGTCTTGTAGGGCAGGAAGGTCTCGACGATATCCTGCGCCACGCTCGGCCCCATCAGGCCGGACAGGTTGGCCTCGATGCGGTCGCGCAGGCGTCGCAGGGCGAAGGGGCGGCTCTCGTCGAACGGCAGGTGCAGGTCGCGCAGGGCCTGCTTCACCTCGCGCTGAGCGGTCCTGGCGCCGAGCGGGCGGGTCAGCCGGGCGGCGAACTCCTGGGCGGAGGTGGCCAGCAGTTCGCGGCGCTGCGGCCGGCGCACGTTGTCCACGGCGCAGGCCTCGCCGGCGCTGCGCTCCTCGGGGCTCGGCTCGGTGAATATCGACACCAGGGAGAACACCAGCACGTTGGCGGCCAGCGAGGTGATCGCCGCCAGGTGCCAACTGGTGTCGTCCAGCGCATAGACGAAATTCAGCAACGGCAGGTGCACGTCCTGCAGGTTGCCGAGCATGGGCAGCATCATGCCGCCCAGCCATACCGTCATGCCGACCAGGAGGCCAGCGATGAAACCGCGACGGTTGGCGGTCTGCCAGTAGAGGGTCGAAAGCACGCCGGGAAGGAACTGCAAGGTGGCGACGAAGGCGGTGACGCCGAGGTTGGACAGGTTCTGGCTGGCGTCCAGCATTCGGTAGAAGGCGTAGCCGGCGGCGATGATGGCGATGATCAGCGTACGCCGCGTCCATTTCAGCCAGCGGTAGATGTTGCCTTCGGCCGGTGGCTGGTACAGCGGCAGCACCAGGTGATTGAGGGTCATCCCGGACAGGGCGAGGGTCAGGACGATGATCAGCCCGCTGGAGGCGGACAGTCCACCGACATAGGCCAGCAGAGTGAGGGGCGCGTTTTCCAGCGCCAGGCCCACGCCCAGGGTGAAATATTCCGGGCCGGTGGCGACTTCCAGGTGCATGCCGGCCCAGAGGATCAGCGGGACGGCCAGGCTCATCAGCAACAGGAACAGCGGCAGGCCCCAACTGGCGCTGGCCAGGCCGCGGGGGTTGAGGTTCTCGGTGAAGGCCATGTGGTACATGTGCGGCATGACGATGGCCGAGGCGAAGAACAGCAGCAGCAGGGTGCGCCAGGGGCCTTCCTGCAGCGGCGTGTGCAGCGTGCCCAGCACTTCCCGCTGGTGCAGCAGCCACTGCTCCAGGCCCTGGGGACCGTCGAACACCCGGTACAGGGTATAGAGCCCGATACCGCCGAGGGCCACCAGCTTGACCAGCGACTCGAAGGCGATGGCGCAGACCAGGCCCTGGTGTTTCTCGCGGGTGGCGATATGCCGCGAGCCGAAGAGGATGGTGAAGAGCATGATCAGGGCGCAGAAGCTCAGGGCCACGCGCGCTTTCACCGGCTCCTGGGTGAGGATGCCCACCGAGTCGGTGACGGCCTGGATCTGCAGGGCCAGCAGCGGCAGTACCGAGACCAGCATGAACAGGGTGGTCAGCGCGCCGGCCCAGGTGCTGCGGAAGCGGAAGGCGAACAGGTCGGCCAGGGACGACAGTTGGTAGGTGCGGGTCAGGCGCAGGATCGGGTAGAGCAGCACCGGCGCCAGCATGAAGGCGCCGGAAACCCCCAGGTAGCAGGCGAGAAAGCCGTAGCCGTACTGGTAGGCCATGCCGACCGCGCCGTAGAAGGCCCAGGCGCTGGCATACACGCCGAGGGATAGGGTGTAGACCAGCGGATGGCGGATCAGCCGCTGCGGGATCAGGCCCTGCTCGCTGAGCCAGGCGACGCCGAACAGGGTCAGCAGGTAGGCGGCGCTGATCAGCAGCAGTTCACTCAGGCTAAAGCTCATCGGCGTCGGGCTGGCTCTGCAGGATGAAGGTCACCACGATGAGGATCAGCCACAGCAGGTACGGGCGGTACCAGGCGCCGTTGGGGTCGATCCACCAGTCCATGATGGCGGGGGAGAACAGATAGATTCCCACCACCAGCAGCAGGACCAGTCGGTAGATGTACATGGCGTGCCTCCATGGTGGATGGGCAATGGCGTCGGCGATGGTAATGGAAGCGCGCGCCGGCGCAAGCGTGACGGTATCCCGTCGGACGACCGTTCAGCCGAGCGTGGCCTCGGCCAGGGTTCCACGGCGCGGAATGCGCTCCGCATCCCAGTGGGCGATGCCCCAGTCGAGCAGCTCTCGCGGGCGGGCATGCTCCAGCCCGGCCGGCGGGCACTGACCGAGCGCGCGCAGGGCGCGCTGCAGCAACGGACCGGCCCGTTCGGCGGGGAGCGGCGGGGAGCGATAGGATTTGCCGAGTTTGTGGCCGTCCGGCTGGACGATCAGCGGTACATGCAGATAGCGCGGCCGGGACAGGCCGAGCAGTTCCTGCAGGTAGAGCTGGCGCGGGCTCGAGTCGAGCAGGTCGGCGCCGCGCACCACGTCGGTCACACCCTGCCAGGCGTCGTCGAGGACCACCGCCAACTGGTAGGCGTACAGGCCGTCGCGGCGGCGGATTACGAAGTCGCCGACCTCGCGGGCGAGCTGCTGGGCGAAGGCGCCCTGCACCCGGTCGACGAAGGCGTATTCGCGCTCCGGCACGCGCAGGCGGATGGCGGCGTCGCGGCTGGCCTGTCCAGCCTCCCGGCAGAAGCCCGGATAGATTCCGGAAAATCCCTCCAGTCGTTTGCGCGAACAGGTGCAGGCATAGGCCAGCCCCCGCTCGAGCAGGTGCTCGACCGTCTCGCCGTACGCTGCCAGACGCTCGCTCTGGCGCACCACTTCGCCGTCCCACTCGAAACCATAGTCTTCCAGGGTCTTGAGGATGCCCGCCTGGGCACCCGGCACCTCGCGGGGCGGGTCGAGGTCCTCCATGCGCAGCAGCCAGCGACCACCGACGTGGCGCGCATCCAGATAGGACGCCAGGGCGGCGATCAGCGAACCGAAGTGCAGGTAGCCGCTGGGAGTGGGAGCGAAGCGACCGACGTAAGGAACGGGCGGGGAGACGATCATGCGCGGGTAGCGCTCGGCTGGCTGGCGATCGACGCCGGCAACCCGTCGGGCCGCGGACGCGAGGGGGCGCCGCCGGGGCGCCCCGCACGCAGGATCAACTGCCGATCTGCTTTTCCTTGATTTCCGCCAGCGTCTTGCAGTCGATGCACAGGGTGGCGGTGGGGCGCGCCTCGAGGCGGCGAATGCCGATTTCCACGCCGCAGGAGTCGCACCAGCCGTATTCGTTTTCCTCGATCAGTTGCAGGGTTTCGTCGATCTTCTTGATCAATTTGCGTTCACGGTCACGGGCACGCAGTTCCAGGCTGAACTCCTCTTCCTGACTGGCCCGGTCGGCGGGATCGGGGAAGTTGGCGGCCTCGTCCTGCATGTGGTGCACGGTGCGGTCGACCTCTTCCATCAACTCCTGCTTCCACTTGTTGAGGATGTTGGTGAAATGAGCGCGCATGTTCTCGCTCATGTATTCCTCGCCCGGGGTTTCCGGGTAAGGTACGAAACCGCGAACCAAGTTGTTCTGTTTTGCTTTGGTGGGCATGGATGACCGCCTCGCTTTCTCTAATCCATACACGCAGGCACATGTTCCCTGCCGACGGATGTCGGCCCTGCGACCGCAAGCGGCCGAACTTACCAGAAGCCATCGGGCCGCGCTACTCCCAGGCTCCGCCATGGCGGCTGCCAGAGCGGTCCCGGCGGAGTAGAATCCATTCCTTCGCCCCCATTTGTTTGTATGGAAGGCCCATGCCCTACAGTGCGCGCAGTCGCGCCATCGAACCCTTTCATGTCATGGCCCTGCTGGCCCGTGCCAACGAACTCCAGGCCCTGGGCCATGACGTGATCCACCTGGAGATCGGCGAGCCGGATTTTTCCACGGCAGCGCCCATCGTCGCCGCCGGGCAGGCGGCGCTGGCGGCCGGGCACACCCGCTACACCGCCGCGCGCGGCCTGCCGCAGCTGCGCGAGGCCATCGCCCGCTTCTACGCCCGGCGTCATCGCTTGACTATAGACCCCGGGCGCATCCTGATCACGCCCGGCGGCTCGGGTGCCCTGCTGCTGGCCACGAGCCTACTGGTCGATCCGGGCCGGCACTGGCTGCTGGCCGATCCCGGCTATCCCTGCAACCGTCACTTCCTGCGCCTGGTCGAGGGAGATGCGCAACTGGTGCCGGTCGGACCGGAGCAGCGTTACCAACTGACCCCGGAGCTGGTCGAGCGATACTGGCGCGAGCAGAGCGTCGGCGCTCTGGTCGCCTCGCCGGCCAACCCCACCGGAACGCTGTTGCGTCGCGACGAACTGGCGGCGCTGTCCGCCGCCCTGCGTGTGCGTGGCGGCCACCTCGTGGTGGACGAGATCTACCATGGCCTGACCTACGGTGTGGATGCGCCCAGCGTGCTGGAAGTGGACGACGACGCCTTCGTGCTCAACAGTTTTTCCAAGTATTTCGGCATGACCGGCTGGCGGCTCGGTTGGCTGGTGGCGCCCGCGGCGGCGGTGCCCGAACTAGAGAAGCTGGCGCAGAACCTCTACATCAGCGCCTCGACCCTGGCCCAGCACGCTGCCCTGGCCTGCTTCGAGGAGGAAACCCTGGCGATTCTCGAAGCGCGCCGCGCCGAGTTCGCCCGGCGCCGCGACTACCTGCTGCCGGCACTGCGCGAGCTGGGTTTCGGCATCGCCGTGGAGCCCGAAGGGGCCTTTTATCTGTATGCCGATATCGGCGCCTTCGGCGGGGATGCCTTCGCCTTCTGCCGACACTTCCTGGAGCGCGAGTTCGTCGCCATCACGCCGGGCGTCGATTTCGGCCGGCACCTGGCCGGCCGCCATGTGCGCTTCGCCTACACGCAGAGCCTGCCGCGCCTGGAGCAGGCGGTCGAGCGCATCGCCCGTGGCCTGAGGAGCTGGCGACCCGATGCGCTTTGATCCGCCGCTGGAAGAAGGGCACCTGCTGCGCCGCTACAAGCGCTTTTTCGCCGACATCGAGACGCCGGACGGCGAGGCGCTGTGCATCCACTGCCCGAACACCGGCTCCATGTTCAACTGCATGGCCGAGGGTGGGCGCGTCTGGTTCAGCCGCTCGAACGACCCCAGGCGCAAGCTGCCGGGCACCTGGGAGCTGAGCGAGACCCCGCAGGGACGGCTGGCCTGCGTGAATACCGCGCGGGCCAATCCGTTGGTGGAGGAGGCATTGCGCGCCGGCTCGATCGCCGAGCTGACGGGGTTTACCGGACTGCGGCGAGAGGTCCGCTACGGGCTGGAGAACAGCCGGGTGGACTTCTGCCTGGACTATCCGGACGGGACGGCCTTCGTCGAGGTGAAGAGCGTCACCCTGGGCTTCGCCGACAGCCCGGTCGCCGCCTTCCCGGATGCCCGCACCGAGCGCGGCGCCAAGCACCTGCGCGAGCTGGCGGTCCTGGCGCGGCAGGGCGTGCGCACGGTGCAATTGTATTGCGTGAATCTGTCCGGCATCGCGGCGGTGCGCCCGGCGGCGGAAATCGACCCGGGCTATGCGCAGGCGCTGCGCGAAGCCGTGGCGGCGGGCGTCGAAGTGCTCGCCTACGGCGCCGAGCTGTCGCCTGCGGCGATCCGGCTGGTACGCCGGCTCGAGGTGTGCCTGTAGGGCGGCGCTTACAGGCGCACCCAGATGCCGGTCCCGTCCTCACGACAGTCGATGCGCGGCAGGCGTTCTCCGGCGCAGGGGCCGGACACGCACTTGCCGCTGTCGATCAGGAACAGCGCGCCGTGGGTGGCGCATTGGATCAGGCTGCCGCTGGCGTCGAGAAAACGGTCGGGCTGCCATTCCAGCGGAATGCCCAGATGCGGGCAACTGTTCAGGTAGACGAAGGCCCGGTTGTTCCGGCGGACCGCGAGAAGTTTCCGGCCTTCGAGCGAAAAGCTGCGGCTTTGTCCCTCGCCGAGGGTGTTTCCGGCACAGAGAAGCTGCATGACACCTCCCGAAAAGCCGGGATTATCCCGGCCGGCAGAGGCGGGTGGAAGCCGTGCGCTGGTGATTGGCCGGATCGCCTCTTATGCTTGCCGCCACGTTCGTTGCCAGAGTTCTTCATGAGCGTCCGCGTTCGCCGTTCCCGCATCCTGCTGCCCGCCCTAGGCCTGTTGCTGCTGCTCGCCTTCTGGCTGTCGCTGGCGCTGGGACCGCTGCGGTTGCCCTTGGTCGACTCCCTGCTGGCTCTGTTGCGCCTGGCCGGGCTGCCCTTGTCCGGGGAGGGGCTCGAGCAGGCCGAACTGATCGTCGGGCAGATCCGTCTGCCGAGGACCCTGCTCGGCCTGGCGGTGGGCAGCGTGCTGGCGCTGAGCGGGGTGGCGATGCAGGCCCTGTTCCGCAATCCGTTGGCCGATCCCGGGCTGATCGGCGTGTCCGGCGGCGCCGCGCTGGGGGCTGCGCTGGCGATCGTCGGCGGCTCGCTGTCCGGCGCCGGCGAGTCGCCCGAGGCGTCGCCTTACCTGCTATCGGCGAGCGCTTTCGCCGGGGGGCTGGCGGTGACCGCGCTGGTCTATCGACTGGGACGGCACGACGGCCGGACCCGGGTCGCCACCATGCTGCTCGCCGGGCTCGCCCTCAGTGCCCTGGCCGGCGCGGCGGTCGGCCTGTGCGGCTATCTGGCCGACGATGCCGCGCTACGTCGGCTGACCTTCTGGAATCTGGGCAGCCTGAGCGGCGCCAGCTATGCCCGGCTCTGGCCACTGCTGCTGGCGACCCTGGGCGTGGCGCTCTGGCTGCCGCGTCGCGCCGGGGCGCTGAATGCCCTGCTGCTGGGCGAGTCCGAAGCACGCCATCTCGGTTTCGACGTGGAGCGGCTGAAGCGCGAACTGGTGTTCTGCACGGCCCTCGGTGTGGGGGCGGCGGTGGCGGCGGCCGGACTGATCGGTTTCGTCGGTCTTCTGGTCCCGCACCTGCTGCGTCTGCTCTGCGGGCCGGATCATCGCCTGCTGCTACCGGCGGCCATGCTCGGCGGCGCCAGCCTGCTGCTGTTCGCCGATCTGCTGGCGCGCCTGTTACTGGCGCCGGCCGAGCTGCCGCTCGGCATAGTCACGGCGCTGCTCGGCGCGCCTTTCTTCCTCTGGTTGCTGCGGCGGGAGCCGCTCTGATGTTGCGGGTCGAGGGGCTGGCCGTGCAACGCGGCGGCCGGCAGGTGCTGAGGGGGATCGACCTGGATCTGCGGCCCGGCGAACTGCTCGGTGTGCTGGGGCCGAACGGGGCGGGCAAGTCTTCGCTGCTGGCGGCGCTTTCCGGCGAACTGCGTCCGACGGCGGGCCAGGTCCGCCTGGATGGCCGGGCGCTGGCCGACTGGCCGGGACTGGAGCGGGCGCGACGGTTGGCGGTGTTGCCGCAGAGCCCGGCTCTGGAGTTCGCCTTTCGCGTCGAGGAGGTGGTCGGCTTCGGCCGACTGCCCCATGCCAGCGGTCGGCAGCGCGATACGCAGATCGTCGCCCGGGCCCTGGCGGTGGCCGACATTGCCCATCTGCTCGGGCGCAGTTACCTGAGTCTGTCCGGTGGCGAGCGCCAGCGGGTTCATCTGGCGAGGGTGCTGGCGCAACTCTGGCCGGGCGGCGCGCAGCGGGTGCTCCTGCTCGACGAGCCGACCTCGATGCTCGATCCCCTGCACCAGCACAGCATCTTGCAGGCGGTGCGGGAGTTCGCCGGACAGGGCACGGCTGTGCTGGCGATACTTCACGACCTGAATCTGGCGGCGCGCTATTGCGATCGCCTGCTGCTGCTGGCCGATGGCCGCGCGTGGGCGCTCGGCAGTCCCGAGGAGGTCCTGCGTGCCGGGCCGCTGAAGGCGGTCTTCGGTCTCGACGTACTGGTGCAGCGCCATCCGGAGCGGGGGCATCCGCTGATCGTGGCGCGCTGAGGAGAGTTCATGCGCTCATTGCTGTTCGTCTGCCTGATCCTGCTGGTCGCTTGCCGGAGTCTGCCGCCGTTGCCTGATTGGCAGGTGGAGCGGACGCGGCAGGAGAGCGGGCCCGGCGCTATTCTCGACTTGCGCAGCGGCGCCAGCCTGACGCCGGAACAACTGGTCGAGCGGCTGGCTTCGGTGCCTCGGCTGCTGGTCGGCGAGAAGCACGACAATCCCGATCATCATTTTCTCCAGTCGTGGCTGCTCGAGGCCTTGGCCGGGCGGCGGGCGCAGGGCAGTCTGCTGCTGGAGATGCTCGAACCCGACCAGCAGTCGCGGGTGGCGGCGACCCAGGCCGCGTTCGCCGCCGGCCGCGCGCCGGAGGATCTGCCCGCAGCACTGGCCTGGCGCCAGGGCTGGGACTGGACGCTGTACGGTCCGCTGCTGCGCCATGCGCTGGCGCAGCCCTATCCGTTGTTGGCCGCCAATCTGGATAGGCAGGAGATGCGCCGCATCTATGCCGAACGGCCGGAGCTGTCCGGTTCGGCCTCGAACGATGCACGGGTGCGCGAGGTCTTGCTCGCGCAGATCGGCGCCTCCCACTGTGGCCAGTTGCCGGCGTCCCAGTTGCCGGCGATGCTCGCCGTCCAGCAACAGCGCGACCGGCGCATGGCCGAGCGACTGCTGGCCGCACCGCAGCCGGCCCTGCTGCTGGCCGGTGCCTACCATGTACGGCGCGATCTGGGCGTGCCGCTGCACCTGGCCGATCTCGGCGGGGCGAGCGGCAATATCGTGCTGCTGCTGGCCGAGGCCGGCGATGTGGTGGAGGCGAAGGCCGCCGACTATGTCTGGTACACCCCGGCGACGCCGCCCCGTGACTACTGCGCCGAGATGCGGGTTACCGGCGGGCAGACAAAAAAAGACCCGGCGGAGCCGGGTCGAAAACCGTAATTAGCCTGATGAGGAGATAACCTGAAGAGTAGCCGCTCTGTCAGTTTACCGCTGATCTCGCGATCAGTTTTCAAATAATAACGCTTCTCATTTGTTGGTCAAGTAGTGGCACTGATTTTTTTCTGCCGGTCCGTCGCCTCAAGACGAAGAAGGCGCCCGATGGACGCCTTCGAGGGGAGGGGGCGGCTGGTCAAAGGTGGGGGAGGTGATTGCGCATGCGCGCCACCAGATCGTCGAGACTGGCGGTAAGGTGGGTATCGACCCGTCGGCTGCGTTGCTGCTCGGCCTCGGTCAGGGGTTCGCGGCCGGCCTGTTGCGCCCGGATGACCTCCAGCGTGGCATCGGACGGATCCTTCCCGGCAGCCCGACGCTCGGTGAGCCATTCGGCGATCAGGGCTTCGGGGGCCTGGCAGTCGACGATCAGGAAGGGGGCACCGTTGTTCTCGGCGACCTGCCTGGCGGCCGCGCGTTGTGCCTCCTTCAGGTAGGTGGCGTCGATCGCCACCGGAAAGCCTGCCTGCAGGGCGCCGGCAGCCAGCCGATGCAGGTGTTCGTAGGTCGCCGTGCTGGCCTGTGCGCTGTAGATACCGCTGGTCAGCCGCTCCCGATCGGCCGCCGGCTGTTCGCCGAACAGGCGCTTGCGTTCCACGTCCGAACGCAGGCGGATGGCACCGAACTCTTCCGTCAGGCGCTGGGCGACATAGCTCTTGCCGACGGCGGACACTCCGTGGGTGATGGCCAGAAAACACGAGGGAATGGCGCTGTAGCGTTCCGCCAGGCTGGCGTAGTTGCGGTACTGCCGGAGGATGGCGGCGCGTCGCTCGTCGCTCTCTTCCTGGGCCAGGCGGAACAGGTTGACCTTGCCGCGGACCATGGCGCGGTAGGCCTTGTAGAAGTTCAGCAGCGGCAGGGCCGCGTAGTCGCCGGTCAACTCCAGCCAGCGGCTGACGAAGCGCCGGGAGAACCCCTTGAGGCCGCGGTCCTCCAGGTCCATGGCGAGAAAGGCGGCGTCGCACACGACGTCGATCAGGCGGAACGGCTCGTTGAACTCGATGCAGTCGAACAGCACGACCTGCCCGTCGAGCAGGGTGGCGTTGCCGAGGTGCAGGTCGCCATGGCATTCGCGGATGAAGCCGTCGGCCTTGCGCTGCTCGAGCAGCGGCCGCAGGCGCTCGAAGCTGGTCTCGGCCCAGGCCTCAAGGGCATCGAGCTGCTGCAGGTCGGCCGGTTCGGCGAGCAGCGGGCGAACCTGCTCGAAGTTCTGCCGCACCGGGCTCATCACGGCTTCCGCTCCGCCCAGCGGATGTTCCGCCGGCACCTTCGGCGCCTGCAGGTGGAAGCTGGCGATCCGTTCCGCCAGGGCGTCGATGTGCTCGGGGGCGAGTTCGCCGCGGGTCTGCATTTCGCCGAGCAACTGGCTCTGCGGGAACTGGCGCATCTTGACCGTGTATTCGATGACCGGACCGTCGCCGGCCAGTTGCGGGGCGTTCTCGCTGCCGGTGATCGGCAGGACTTCGAGGTAAAGGTCGCGGGTCAGGCGCTGGTTCAGGCGCACCTCTTCCTCGCAGAAGTGCTTGCGTGCCGCCAGGCCGGTGAAGTCGAGGAAGCCGAAGTCGACGGCTTTCTTGAACTTGTAGGCATAGGGGCCGGTGAGCAGGACCCAGGAGATGTGGGTCTCGATGACCTTGAACTCAGTCACCGCGTGCGGATAGAGCGCGGGGTTCTGCAGGGCGTTGATCAGGGCTTGGCTCACGGTCAGTCCTTGTCGAGGCTGTCGGGCGGAAAGCCGCATTATGGCTGCTGCGGCCGGCCCTGCAAACCGCCGGGCTGTGCTATCGAGGGTAGGTAAAGTGCGTATAATGCGCCGCCATGACACGTACCCGCTCCCCCAAATCACCCCCTCCCCGTCGCTCCGCTGTCCTTCGTTCCTGGCTGGGCTGGAGCGCCAAGCTTGCCCTGGTCGGTCTGGTGGTGCTGGCCGGCTTTGCCGTCTACTTCGATGCCGTGATACAGGAGAAATTCTCCGGCAAGCGCTGGACGCTGCCGGCCAAGGTCTACGCGCGGCCGCTGGAGCTGTTCTCCGGTCTCAAGCTGTCGAAGCAGGATTTTCTCACCGAGCTGGATGCGCTCGGCTATCGCCGCGAGGCCGTCGCCGGGCCGGGGTCGGCCTTCGTATCCGGCAACACCGTCGAACTGCATAGCCGGGGCTTTCGCTTCTATGAGGGCGACGAGCCGGCACGGAGGATCCGTGTACGCTTCTCCGGCGACTCCGTGGCCAGCCTGAGCGATGCCGCCGGCAAGGACCTGGCCGTCGTGCGGATGGAGCCGCCGCTGATCGGCGGCCTGTACCCGTCGCACAACGAGGACCGCATCCTGGTCCAGCGCAACGAACTGCCGCCCTACCTGGTGGAAACCCTGGTGGCGGTGGAGGATCGCGAGTTCTTCAGCCACTTCGGGGTGTCGCCGAAATCCATCGCTCGCGCCCTGTGGGTCAACGCCACGGCAGGCGGGGTGGTTCAGGGCGGCAGCACGCTGACCCAGCAGTTGGTGAAGAACTTCTACCTGAACAACGAGCGCAGCCTGGTGCGCAAGGCCACTGAAGCCATGATGGCCGTGCTGCTGGAGCTGCACTACGACAAGGACGAGATTCTCGAGGCCTATCTCAACGAGGTGTTCCTGGGGCAGGACGGCAATCGCGCGGTGCACGGCTTCGGTCTGGCCAGCCAGTATTTCTTCGGCCAGCCGCTGGCCGAGTTGCAGCCGCATCAGATCGCCCTGCTGGTGGGCATGGTCAAGGGGCCCACCTACTACAATCCACGCCGCAACCCCGAGCGAGCCCTGGTGCGGCGCAACCTGGTCATCGACCTCATGGTCGGGCAGGGGGTGATCGATGCGGCGCAAGCCGAAGCCGCCAAGCAGAAGCCGCTCGGCGTCACCGCCCGCGGCAGCATGGCCGACAGTTCCTATCCGGCGTTTCTCGATCTTGTCAAGCGCCAGTTGCGCGAGGACTACCAGGAGGCCGACCTCACCGAGGAGGGGCTGCGCATCTTCACCAGCCTGGATCCGATCCTGCAGAGCAAGGCCGAGGCTGCGGTACGAAATACCTTCAAGCGCATCGGCAAGGGCGGTGATCCGGTCGAGGCGTCGATGGTGGTGAGCAATCCGGAAACCGGCGAAGTGCTGGCCCTGCTCGGCAGCCGGCAGCCGCGTTTCGCCGGTTTCAACCGGGCGCTGGACGCGGTGCGGCCGATCGGTTCGCTGATCAAGCCGGCCGTCTACCTCACCGCGCTGGAGCGGCCCAACCAGTACACCCTGACCAGTTGGCTGGCCGATGTGCCTTTCTCGGTGAAGGGCCAGGACGGCCAGCTCTGGCGCCCGCAGAACTACGACCATCGGGCCCATGGCGACATCTATCTTTATCAGGGGCTGGCCAATTCCTACAACCTGTCGACCGCCAAGCTCGGCCTCGAGTTGGGCGTGCCGAACGTGCTGAAAACATTGGCGCGTCTGGGCGTCAATCGCGAATGGCCGGCCTATCCGTCGATGTTGCTGGGCGCTGGGGCCTTGACCCCGATGGAGGTGTCCAGCATGTACCTGACCATCGCCAGTGGCGGATTCAATACGCCGTTGCGCGGTATCCGCAGTGTCCTGACCGCCGACGGCGAACCGCTCAAGCGTTATCCGTTCCAGATCCAGCAGCGTTTCGATCCAGGGGCCATCTATCTGTTGCAGAACGCCATGCAACGGGTGATGCGCGAGGGGACCGGCCGTTCGGTCTACAGCCAGTTGCCGCGCTCGCTGACGCTGGCCGGCAAGACCGGTACCACCAACGATTCGCGCGACAGTTGGTTCGCCGGCTTCAGCCAGGATCTGCTGGCGGTGGTCTGGCTGGGACGTGACGACAACGGCAAGACCCCGCTGACCGGTGCCACCGGGGCACTGAGGGTCTGGACGGACTTCATGGCCAAGGCCGATCCACTGCCGCTGGATATGCCGATGCCGGACAATGTCACCCTGGCTTGGGTGAATGCGCGCAACGGACTGGGTTCCGAGCAGGGCTGTCCGGATGCGGTGCAGATGCCCTATATCCGGGGCAGCGAGCCGCCACCGGGGCCCGCTTGCGGCCTGCCGCAGGCTCCGGAGGGCAATGTGCAGGATGTGATCGAGAATGTTCAGGATGTCATGGATTGGGTGCGTGGCTGGTCGAATTGAACGAAGAGGGTGCCAGGTGAACAGGTGGTTGATGGGGGCAGTGGCGACGAGCGTCCTGCTGGGCGGCTGTGCGACGGTCGAGCGTGGCTCCATTCCCGTGGTCGAGGCGAGCGGCTCGGTGTATGACCGACAGCAGGGACGAGGCAACAGTGGTGTGGCTTCCCGCCCGCCTGTGGCAGCGGCATCCCAGGCTCCGGTATCCCAAGCCCCGGCTTCCGCTCAGGATTCCGGGGTGGTGGTGATGGTGCCCGGAGGTGGCGCCAGCTCGGCGCCGATCCAGGCCTACCCGGCGCCTGGCATCTCCGGCAGCGCGGCGTCGAGCGTTTCGCAACCGATCACCGCTACCACCACGATTGGCGGCAATACCACGGGCTATTCCGTGCCCAGCGGATCATCGAGTGGCGTTCCGGGCGTGAACTCCGCCGCTTCGAGCAGTGCTTCGAGCGCTCTGGCAGCCGACGAGCAGCTCGATGGGCCGGTTCTGGCGCTGCTCACCACGGCGCAGCAGGAGCAGGGCAACGGCAATCTGGAGAGCGCCGCCTCCAGTCTGGAGCGGGCGCAACGCATCGCGCCGCGCGAACCGCAGGTGCTCTACCGGCTGGCCGAGGTGCGTCTGGCCCAGGGCGATGCCGCCCAGGCCGAGCAACTGGCGCGTCGCGCCTTGACCTATGCCAGCGGTCGTCCGGCCCTGCAGGCCAGTCTGTGGAACCTGATCGCCCAGGCGCGCGAGCGTCAGGGGGATGCGGCCGGTGCTGCCCAGGCGCGCGAGCGGGCGCGGGTCAACCTGTGATGGATGTGCGTATCCCGGCGCTGGCCGAGCAGATGCTGCTGATCGAGCAGGAGCTTCGGGCTCTCGGAATGTGGGCTTCATCGCTGCCGAGCGACGAGGCGCTATCCAGCGAGCAGCCGTTCTGCATCGACACCCTGGTTTTCGAAGAGTGGCTGCAATGGATCTTCCTGCCCCGGATGAAAGTGATCGTCGAGGAGAACAGGACTCTCCCCGCCTCCTCGGGAATTCTGCCGATGGCCGAACTGGCCTACCGCGAGCGGCTCGCCGAAGTGGCCCGCCTGCTGGGGGCGATCGGTGAGGTCGATCGGCTGATTTCGGGAGGGGAGCGTGCTGCCGGTTGATCAGCGGCAACTGTGTTCCATGGCCCGTTTCGCGTCGGTGATGCGGGCCTGACGTTCTTTCTCGCTCAGTCTGCGCATCTCTCCCTTCATCTGTACGCGTAGCCTGGGATTGTTCTCCAGGCGGGTCAGGTTGGTGCGCACGGTTTCACAGAATTCCCGGCGCTCGGCTTCCTGTATGGCGGTTTCGCGCCTCACTTTGCGCTCGAGCGCTTTCTGTTCGAGATCCTTCGCCTGGACTGGCGGCAGTTTTTTCGGAATGGGCAGCCGGGGGCCAGGAGTGGTCGTATCGATCACGCTGCTTGCCTGGTCGTTCGGGGGGCGCCCGCTGAAGTGGGACACGCCCTGTTTGTCCGTCCAGGTGTAAACCTGGCCAGCCATGGCGCTTGCGCTCAGGCTGATGAGCAGAAGGCCAGTGAGGATCATGCATCGCATGGAGATTCCCTGAAGTCTCGGCGAAGCCCGATGCCACTATAGCCGGGGCGATAGTGCGCCTTACGGCATCCCGTCACAGTAGGAGCGGGCCGAGGCATCACTTGACTTGGTTCGGATGAATCCGAACAATTCGGGGTTCGCTACAGCGGGGTTCGCCGCAGGCAGGCTCCCGCTCGGCAGACATGAGGCGTCACCCGCGCCGACCTGATACACCCGCAACGCGTTACCTCGCGCTGGGTGGGAGAATCCTGCAACACATTCCGGGCCTCCCGATGCTTGCTCGACAGCGCTGCGTAGGCGGCGACAACCGTCGCTCATGCCTGTTTGGCAGTAATCTATTCAGGCCGCCCGCTAGCCGGCGGCAATCTGGCGTTCTAGAGGTGAACAACGTGGAGCTTTTATCCGGCGCTGAAATGGTAGTCCGCTTCTTGCGCGACGAAGGCGTTAAATACATCTACGGATATCCGGGCGGTGCCCTTCTGCACATCTACGATGCCCTGTTCAAGGAAAAGGAAGTCACCCATATCCTGGTTCGTCACGAGCAGGCGGCCACCCACATGGCCGATGGCTATGCTCGCGCCACCGGCAAGGCCGGCGTCGTGCTGGTGACCTCCGGGCCCGGTGCGACCAACGCCATCACCGGCATCGCCACCGCCTACATGGACTCCATCCCGATGGTGGTGATTTCCGGGCAAGTGCCGAGCAACATGGTCGGCAGCGACGCTTTCCAGGAGACCGACATGATCGGTGTCTCCCGTCCGATCGTGAAGCACAGCTTCATCGTCAAGCATCCTTCGGAAATCCCCGAAGTGCTGAAAAAGGCTTTCTATATCGCCGAGTCCGGCCGTCCCGGTCCGGTGGTGGTGGATATTCCGAAGGACATGGGCGATCCGTCCCAGAAGTACGAATACGTCTATCCGAAGAAGGTCAAGCTGCGCTCCTACAGCCCTGCTCAGCGTGGCCATTCCGGGCAGATCCGCAAGGCTGTCGAGATGCTCCTGGCCGCCAAGCGTCCCGTACTCTATTCCGGCGGTGGAGTGATCATGGGCAGGGCCGCCGCCCAGTTGACCGAACTGGCGCAGATGCTCAACCTGCCGGTGACCAATACCCTGATGGGCTTGGGCGGCTATCCGGGCAACGACCGGCAGTTCCTCGGCATGCTCGGCATGCACGGCAGCTATACCGCCAACCTGGCCATGCATCATTCCGATGTGATCCTGGCCATCGGCGCGCGTTTCGATGATCGGGTTGTCAACGGGCCCGCCAAGTTCTGCCCGAATGCCAAGATCATTCATGTCGATATCGATCCGGCCTCGATTTCCAAAACCATCAAGGCCGATGTGCCGATCGTGGGCCCCGTCGACAGCGTGCTCGCTGAAATGATCTCCATCGTCAAGGAGATTGGCGCGATGCCGCAGAAGGAGGTCGTGGCCAGTTGGTGGAAGCAGATCGAGGAGTGGCGCGGTACGCGTGGTCTGTTTCCCTACGACAAGGGCGACGGCAGCATCATCAAGCCGCAGACGGTGATCGAGACCCTGTACGAGGTGACCAAGGGGGATGCCTATGTCGCTTCCGACGTGGGGCAGCACCAGATGTTCGCCGCCCAATACTACAGGTACGCCAAGCCGAATCGTTGGATCAACTCCGGTGGCCTGGGTACCATGGGCTTCGGCTTCCCCGCAGCCATGGGCGTCAAGCTGAATTTCCCCGAGGCCGATGTGGCCTGTATCACCGGGGAGGGCAGCATCCAGATGAACATTCAGGAAATGTCGACCTGCATGCAGTACGACCTACCGGTCAAGATCGTCAACCTCAACAACGGCGCGCTGGGCATGGTTCGCCAGTGGCAAGACATGCAGTACAGCAGCCGCTATTCGCATTCATACATGGAGTCGTTGCCCGATTTCGTCAAGCTGGCCGAGGCTTATGGCCATGTCGGTATGCGTATCACCGAGTTGAAGGACCTCAAGCCGAAGCTGGAGGAAGCCTTCGCTCTGAAAGACCGTTTGGTGTTCCTCGACATCGCGGTGGATACCAGCGAGCACGTCTATCCGATGCAAATCAGAGATGGTGCAATGCGCGACATGTGGCTGAGCAAGACGGAGCGGACCTGAGCATGCGACACATCATTTCCCTGCTGTTGGAAAACGAGCCGGGCGCCCTGTCCCGGGTGGTCGGTCTGTTTTCGCAGCGCAACTACAATATCGAAACGCTCACTGTGGCACCCACCGAGGATCCGACGCTGTCTCGTCTGACTCTGACCACCATTGGTCAAGACGAGGTGATCGAGCAGATCACCAAGAACCTCAACAAGCTGATCGAGGTGGTCAAGCTGGTAGACCTGTCGGAAAGTGCGCACATCGAGCGCGAGTTGCTGCTGGTCAAGGTCAAGGCCACCGGCGCACAGCGCGCCGAGATCAAGCGCACAACCGATATCTTCCGTGGCCAGATCGTCGATGTCACCAGCAGCGTCTATACCATTCAGCTCACTGGTACCAGTGACAAGCTGGACAGCTTTCTGCATGCCATCGGCACCTCCTCGATCCTCGAAACCGTGCGCAGTGGAGTCACCGGCATTGCCCGTGGCGACAAAGTACTCACCATTTAGCAAATGGCCGTACCGGGCCAGATAACAGGGGTAACCTCATGAAAGTGTATTACGATAAAGATTGCGACCTTTCCATCATTCAAAGCAAGAAGGTTGCCATCATCGGTTACGGTTCCCAAGGCCATGCGCACGCCTGCAACCTGAAGGATTCCGGCGTTGATGTTTACGTCGGCCTGCGCGCCGGTTCCGCTTCGGTAGCCAAGGCTGAGGCTCATGGACTGACCGTAAAGAGTGTCAAGGATGCCGTTGCCGCTGCCGATGTGGTGATGATTCTGACTCCTGACGAGTTCCAGGGCCGCTTGTACAAGGATGAGATCGAGCCGAACCTGAAGAAGGGGGCAACCCTGGCTTTTGCCCATGGTTTCTCCATTCACTATAACCAAGTAGTGCCGCGCGCCGACCTCGACGTCATCATGATCGCCCCCAAAGCGCCGGGACATACCGTGCGTTCCGAGTTTGTCCGCGGCGGCGGCATTCCCGATCTGATCGCTGTTTATCAGGATGCTTCCGGCAATGCCAAAAACCTTGCCCTGTCCTATGCCTGCGGTGTGGGCGGTGGGCGTACCGGCATCATCGAAACCACCTTCAAGGATGAAACCGAGACCGACCTGTTCGGCGAGCAGGCTGTCCTGTGTGGCGGCTGTGTGGAGCTGGTCAAGGCTGGTTTCGAAACCCTGGTCGAGGCTGGTTACGCGCCGGAAATGGCCTACTTCGAGTGTCTGCACGAATTGAAGCTGATCGTCGACCTCATGTTCGAGGGCGGCATTGCCAACATGAACTACTCGATCTCCAACAACGCCGAATACGGTGAGTACGTTACCGGTCCGGAGGTGATCAACGAGCAATCCCGTCAGGCCATGCGCAACGCCTTGAAGCGTATTCAGGATGGTGAGTACGCCAAGATGTTCATTACCGAAGGCGCTGCCAACTATCCGTCGATGACTGCCTATCGTCGCAACAATGCTGCGCATCAGATCGAGGTGGTCGGTGAGAAGCTGCGTACCATGATGCCCTGGATCGCGGCCAACAAGATCGTCGACAAGACCAAGAACTAAAGTTGAACATTAAAATGAAAAGACGCGGCTCAGGCCGCGTTTTTTCGTTGTGGGGTGGCTTCTGGTATAAAGCCGCCTGGAGCGCGCTGCCTGCGACGTGCATTCTGGGCGGCAGCTAAAATCTTCCTGAACTGCAAGGTACTGTTCATGAACGAACGTCCGGAGGAGTCCAACAAGGGACCCGCAGCCGACAGCCTGCTGCCCATCGACGAACACATTGAAGAGGGGCAGGACGCGGAGGGGCGCAAGGTTCGCCATCGTGGTATCTACTTGCTGCCTAACCTGTTCACCACGGCCAACCTTTTCGCTGGCTTCTACTCCATAGTCAGCGCAATCAATGGAAACTTGGACGTGGCTGCCGCTACTGTCTTCGTCGCAATGGTGCTGGACAGCCTGGATGGTCGCGTAGCGCGTCTGACCAACACGCAAAGTGCGTTCGGTGCTGAATATGATTCGCTTTCCGACATGGTGGCCTTCGGTCTGGCCCCTGCCATCCTCGCCTTCGAGTGGGCGCTTGGCAGTATGGGCAAGGTTGGCTGGATGGTTGCGTTCGTCTATGTGGCTGGTGCAGCCCTGCGTCTGGCGCGTTTCAACACACAGATCGGCAAGGCTGACAAACGCTTTTTCATCGGGCTGGCCAGCCCGGCGGCGGCGGGCGTGGTGGCTGGTACCGTTTGGGCTTTCAATGATTTCGGTATCCAGGGGTCGAATATTTCTTCCTTGGTTGCTCTACTGGTTGCGGCAGCGGGCATGCTGATGGTCAGTAATATCAAGTACTACAGCTTCAAGGATCTGGATCTCAAGGGGAGGGTGCCCTTTGTCGCCATTCTGGTGGTGGTGCTGCTCTTTGCTGTGGTGTTCAGCGATCCGCCTCGGATCTTGTTGTTGATTTTCTTGGCTTACGCGATTTCTGGTCCGGTGCAGTATCTGCTGCAGTGGCGTCGCAAAAGGGCTGGGTGAACGCTCTCCACTTCTGGCCATGGAGGCCATGTGTTCGATTCGGTCCTGTCAAAAAGGAATATTTAAAATTAAACATTGACGTTCCAATCCGATGCCCTATAATGCGCCCCACTTTCCGCCCAGCAGGGCAAGCCCTTGAAAATCAAAGGGTTGGCCGTGAGGCAGGGCAGGAAAGGGTCAGCGAAGCGGATGCGAAACACGTATCGAAACGCTTGACAGGTTCACGGGCTGCGGTAGAATGCGCGGCCTCGGACGGGGAAGCCCGGTCGAAACGCTCTTTAACAAAGTGGAATCAAGCAATTCGTGTGGGCGCTTGTGGCAAGCCTGGCATCGCAAGACAGTCAGCAAGTCCAAGCGACTCGTGAATTCATGAGTTATGGCGATTGCTGAGCCAAGTTTGGGATCTTAGGGTCCGAACGAATTGAAACTGAAGAGTTTGATCATGGCTCAGATTGAACGCTGGCGGCAGGCCTAACACATGCAAGTCGAGCGGCAGCGGGACCTTCGGGTTGCCGGCGAGCGGCGGACGGGTGAGTAATGCCTAGGAATCTGCCTGTTAGTGGGGGATAACGCGGGGAAACTCGCGCTAATACCGCATACGTCCTACGGGAGAAAGTGGGGGACCCTCGGGCCTCACGCTAACAGATGAGCCTAGGTCGGATTAGCTAGTTGGTGGGGTAAAGGCCCACCAAGGCGACGATCCGTAACTGGTCTGAGAGGATGATCAGTCACACTGGAACTGAGACACGGTCCAGACTCCTACGGGAGGCAGCAGTGGGGAATATTGGACAATGGGCGAAAGCCTGATCCAGCCATGCCGCGTGTGTGAAGAAGGTCTTCGGATTGTAAAGCACTTTAAGTTGGGAGGAAGGGCGCTCGGTGAATACCCAAGCGTCTTGACGTTACCGACAGAATAAGCACCGGCTAACTTCGTGCCAGCAGCCGCGGTAATACGAAGGGTGCAAGCGTTAATCGGAATTACTGGGCGTAAAGCGCGCGTAGGTGGTTCGGCAAGTTGGATGTGAAAGCCCCGGGCTCAACCTGGGAACCGCATCCAAAACTACTGGGCTAGAGTACGGTAGAGGGTGGTGGAATTTCCTGTGTAGCGGTGAAATGCGTAGATATAGGAAGGAACACCAGTGGCGAAGGCGACCACCTGGACCGATACTGACACTGAGGTGCGAAAGCGTGGGGAGCAAACAGGATTAGATACCCTGGTAGTCCACGCCGTAAACGATGTCGACTAGCCGTTGGGCTCCTTGAGAGCTTAGTGGCGCAGCTAACGCATTAAGTCGACCGCCTGGGGAGTACGGCCGCAAGGTTAAAACTCAAATGAATTGACGGGGGCCCGCACAAGCGGTGGAGCATGTGGTTTAATTCGAAGCAACGCGAAGAACCTTACCTGGCCTTGACATCCTGCGAACTTTCAAGAGATTGATGGGTGCCTTCGGGAGCGCAGAGACAGGTGCTGCATGGCTGTCGTCAGCTCGTGTCGTGAGATGTTGGGTTAAGTCCCGTAACGAGCGCAACCCTTGTCCTTAGTTACCAGCGATTCGGTCGGGCACTCTAAGGAGACTGCCGGTGACAAACCGGAGGAAGGTGGGGATGACGTCAAGTCATCATGGCCCTTACGGCCAGGGCTACACACGTGCTACAATGGTCGGTACAAAGGGTTGCCAAGTCGCGAGGCGGAGCTAATCCCAGAAAACCGATCGTAGTCCGGATCGCAGTCTGCAACTCGACTGCGTGAAGTCGGAATCGCTAGTAATCGCGAATCAGAATGTCGCGGTGAATACGTTCCCGGGCCTTGTACACACCGCCCGTCACACCATGGGAGTGGGTTGCTCCAGAAGTAGCTAGTCTAACCCTCGGGAGGACGGTTACCACGGAGTGATTCATGACTGGGGTGAAGTCGTAACAAGGTAGCCGTAGGGGAACCTGCGGCTGGATCACCTCCTTAATCGAAGATCCGGCTTATCATAAGCACCCACACGAATTGCTTGATTCCCTGGCAAACAGCGATTGGGTCTAGACCCGAGAGTGAGACGATTGGGTCTGTAGCTCAGTTGGTTAGAGCGCACCCCTGATAAGGGTGAGGTCGGCAGTTCGAATCTGCCCAGACCCACCAATTGTCAAGGGTCGTGGCCGGTGTCGACCTCGCGCAAGGCAAGAGGGGCCATAGCTCAGCTGGGAGAGCGCCTGCTTTGCACGCAGGAGGTCAGGAGTTCGATCCTCCTTGGCTCCACCACCCACCACCATCGCTGAAAGCTTAGAAATGAGCATTTCCCATAGGGCGAATGCTGATTTCTGGTCTTTGCGCCAGAACCGTTCTTTAACAATTCGGGTATGTGATAGAAGTACGACGCGTCGATTGTTTCACTGCGATCGGCGTGGTCAAGGCAAATGTGCGAGTTCAAGCGCAAATGTTCGGCAAATGTCGTCTTCACACCAGCCAGGCACGGCCGCGAGGCCACAGATTGCTTGGGGTTATATGGTCAAGTGAAGAAGCGCATACGGTGGATGCCTTGGCAGTCAGAGGCGATGAAAGACGTGGTAGCCTGCGATAAGCGTCGGGGAGGCGGCAAACGGCCCGTGATCCGGCGATCTCTGAATGGGGAAACCCACCCGGCACAAGCCGGGTATCTTGTCCTGAATCCATAGGGGCAAGAGGCGAACCAGGGGAACTGAAACATCTAAGTACCCTGAGGAACAGAAATCAACCGAGATTCCCTTAGTAGTGGCGAGCGAACGGGGAGCAGCCCTTAAGTTGGCTTGGGATTAGTGGAAGGCTCTGGAAAGTGCCGCCGTAGCGGGTGATAGCCCCGTACACGAAAGTCCCTGGTCAATGAAATCGAGTAGGACGGCGCACGTGAAACGTTGTCTGAACATGGGGGGACCATCCTCCAAGGCTAAATACTCCTGACTGACCGATAGTGAACCAGTACCGTGAGGGAAAGGCGAAAAGAACCCCGGAGAGGGGAGTGAAATAGAACCTGAAACCGTATGCGTACAAGCAGTGGGAGCCCACTTCGTTGGGTGACTGCGTACCTTTTGTATAATGGGTCAGCGACTTATATTCAGTGGCAAGCTTAACCGTATAGGGGAGGCGTAGCGAAAGCGAGTCTTAATAGGGCGCCAAGTCGCTGGGTATAGACCCGAAACCGGGCGATCTATCCATGAGCAGGTTGAAGGTTAGGTAACACTGACTGGAGGACCGAACCGACTCCCGTTGAAAAGGTAGCGGATGACTTGTGGATCGGAGTGAAAGGCTAATCAAGCTCGGAGATAGCTGGTTCTCCTCGAAAGCTATTTAGGTAGCGCCTCGTGTATCACTGCCGGGGGTAGAGCACTGTTTCGGCTAGGGGGTCATCCCGACTTACCAAACCGATGCAAACTCCGAATACCGGCAAGTGCCAGCACGGGAGACACACGGCGGGTGCTAACGTCCGTCGTGAAAAGGGAAACAACCCAGACCGTCAGCTAAGGTCCCAAAGTCCTGGTTAAGTGGGAAACGATGTGGGAAGGCTTAGACAGCTAGGAGGTTGGCTTAGAAGCAGCCACCCTTTAAAGAAAGCGTAATAGCTCACTAGTCGAGTCGGCCTGCGCGGAAGATGTAACGGGGCTCAAACCAGGCACCGAAGCTACGGGTGCATCGCAAGATGCGCGGTAGAGGAGCGTTCTGTACGCCTGTGAAGGTGAGTCGAGAGGCTTGCTGGAGGTATCAGAAGTGCGAATGCTGACATGAGTAACGACAATGGGTGTGAAAAACATCCACGCCGAAAGACCAAGGGTTCCTGCGCAACGTTAATCGACGCAGGGTGAGTCGGCCCCTAAGGCGAGGCTGAAAAGCGTAGTCGATGGGAAACGGGTTAATATTCCCGTACTTCTGGTTGCTGCGATGGGGGGACGGAGAAGGCTAGGCCAGCTTGGCGTTGGTTGTCCAAGTTTAAGGCGGTAGGCCGATCACTCAGGCAAATCCGGGTGGTCAAGGTCGAGAACCGATGACGAGCCTTCCTTTACGAAGGCGAAGTGGTTGATGCCCTGCTTCCAAGAAAAGCCTCTAAGCTTCAGGTAACCAGGAACCGTACCCCAAACCGACACAGGTGGTCGGGTAGAGAATACCAAGGCGCTTGAGAGAACTCGGGTGAAGGAACTAGGCAAAATGGCACCGTAACTTCGGGAGAAGGTGCGCCGGTGAGGGTCAAGGATTTACTCCGTAAGCCCATGCCGGTCGAAGATACCAGGCCGCTGCGACTGTTTATTAAAAACACAGCACTCTGCAAACACGAAAGTGGACGTATAGGGTGTGACGCCTGCCCGGTGCCGGAAGGTTAATTGATGGGGTTAGCGCAAGCGAAGCTCTTGATCGAAGCCCCGGTAAACGGCGGCCGTAACTATAACGGTCCTAAGGTAGCGAAATTCCTTGTCGGGTAAGTTCCGACCTGCACGAATGGCGTAACGATGGCGGCGCTGTCTCCACCCGAGACTCAGTGAAATTGAAATCGCTGTGAAGATGCAGTGTATCCGCGGCTAGACGGAAAGACCCCGTGAACCTTTACTGTAGCTTTGCACTGGACTTTGAGCCTGCTTGTGTAGGATAGGTGGGAGGCTTTGAAGTGGGGACGCCAGTTCCCATGGAGCCATCCTTGAAATACCACCCTGGCATGCTTGAGGTTCTAACTCCGGTCCGTCATCCGGATCGAGGACAGTGTATGGTGGGCAGTTTGACTGGGGCGGTCTCCTCCCAAAGCGTAACGGAGGAGTACGAAGGTGCGCTCAGCGTGGTCGGAAATCACGCGCAGAGTATAAAGGCAAAAGCGCGCTTGACTGCGAGACAGACACGTCGAGCAGGTACGAAAGTAGGTCTTAGTGATCCGGTGGTTCTGTATGGAAGGGCCATCGCTCAACGGATAAAAGGTACTCCGGGGATAACAGGCTGATACCGCCCAAGAGTTCATATCGACGGCGGTGTTTGGCACCTCGATGTCGGCTCATCACATCCTGGGGCTGAAGCCGGTCCCAAGGGTATGGCTGTTCGCCATTTAAAGTGGTACGCGAGCTGGGTTTAGAACGTCGTGAGACAGTTCGGTCCCTATCTGCCGTGGACGTTTGAGATTTGAGAGGGGCTGACCTTAGTACGAGAGGACCGGGTTGGACGAACCTCTGGTGTTCCGGTTGTCACGCCAGTGGCACTGCCGGGTAGCTACGTTCGGAAGAGATAACCGCTGAAAGCATCTAAGCGGGAAACTCGCCTCGAGATGAGATCTCACTGGAGCCTCGAGCTCCCTGAAGGGCCGTCGCAGACTACGACGTTGATAGGTGGGGTGTGTAAGCGTTGTGAGGCGTTGAGCTAACCCATACTAATGGCCCGTGAGGCTTGACCATATAACGCCCAAACAATCTGTTGCCAGCCCCAGCGGGGCGGCACGGAGAGGGCGCAGCCGACAGGCCGAAGATTTGGCTGGACCGCACGCTGCCGGAAACAGGCTACCGCTATCACCTACCCGATTGGCTGTCGTGTCATCGACACGGCGGCAACCGAATTGCTTGACGATCATAGAGCGTTGGAACCACCTGATCCCATCCCGAACTCAGCAGTGAAACGACGCATCGCCGATGGTAGTGTGGGGTTTCCCCATGTGAGAGTAGGTCATCGTCAAGCGCCTTTTGCGAACCCCCGGACCGAGTCATCGGTCCGGGGGTTTTTGCTTGGCCCTGGCTCTCTACGAACCCGTCCCGCTCGTTTAGAATGGACGGCCGTTTCACCCGAGCAGTTGCCATGCATGATTCGAGTCGATCCCATGACTTGGGGGAGCTTTCCCTGGACAAACTGGTCGCCTGCCATGAGTGCGACCTGCTGATGCTCAAGCCTGAACTCGCGCCGAGCGAGCGCGCCGAATGTCCCCGCTGTGGTTTCGAGTTGTTCAGCTACCAGCCCCATATGCTGGGGCGCAGCCTGGCCCTGGTCATCGCCGCCTTGTTGCTCTATGTGCCGGCCAACTTCCTGCCGATCCTACAGCTTCGCCTTCTGGGCCAGACGACCGAGGACACTGTATGGAGCGCCGTCGCCGCGCTCTATGAAAGCGATCTGCAGGGCATTGCGGTGGTCGTCTTCCTCTGCAGCATGGGAATACCGTTGCTCAAGCTGCTCTGCCAACTGGTCGTCTTGCTGAGCATACGTTGGGATGTGGGGCGTGGTTATGGTCTGCTGCTGTATCGCATCTACCACCATCTGCGCGAATGGGGAATGCTGGAGGTTTATTTCATGGGCATCCTGGTTTCGATCGTCAAGCTGCTTTCACTGGCCGATCTGGCGGTTGGAACGGGATTGGCCTGTTTCATCTGCCTTCTGCTGGTGCAGGTCTGGCTTGAGATCACCATGTCTCCGCACCAGGTATGGGAAGCCTTGTCCCGGGGGAGGGCGCATGCGAGCCATTGATGCAGGCATTCTGGTCTGTCCCGAGTGCCATCAGCTCAACCGCCGCGAGGAGAACCACGATGGGCTGCAATGCGTTCGCTGCGGCGCTCGGGTCCATGCGCGCCATCCGAACAGCCTGGGGCGTACCTGGGCACTCCTGTTGACTGCCGCAATCCTGTACATCCCGGCCAATCTGCTGCCCATCATGACCGTCAGCGCCCTTGGCAAGGGTGAGCCGGATACCATCATGTCCGGTGTGGTCGCTCTGGTGCAAATGGGCTCCCTGCCCGTGGCGCTGGTAGTGTTCGTGGCGAGCATTCTGGTGCCGACCTTCAAACTGGTCGGTATCGCCTTGCTGCTGATTTCCGTGCAGCGCCACCAGGCGCTTTCCGCCCGCCAGCGCATCCTCATGTTCCGCTTCATCGAGTGGATCGGCCGCTGGTCGATGCTGGATATTTTCGTCATCGCCACTCTGGTGGCCGTGGTCAACTTCGGCACCCTGGCCAGGGTCGAGCCGAACCTGGGAGCCGTGGCCTTTGCCACTGTGGTGATTCTGACCATGCTGGCGGCTACCACCTTCGATCCACGTTTGATTTGGGACAACACGGAGTCCGACGATGACCATGAATGACTTGCCCGAGGCGAGGACCCGTCCGGCCTCTACCTGGTCGGCGATCTGGGTGTTGCCGTTGATCGCCTTGCTGATCGGCTCCTGGCTTGCCTGGCGCGCCTACGACCAGGCCGGCATCGAAGTTCAGGTGCGCTTCACCAGCGGCGAAGGTATCCAGATCAACAAGACCGAGGTGATCTACAAGGGTATGCCGGTCGGCAAGGTCGTAGGTCTTACCCTGGACGACGAAGGCTCGAACACTGGGGTGATCGCCACGCTGGAGATGAACAAGGACGTCGAGTCCTACCTGCGCAGCAATACACGCTTCTGGCTGGTCAAGCCACGGGTTTCCCTGGCTGGCATCACCGGTCTGGAAACCTTGGTTTCCGGGAACTACATAGCGGTCAGCCCTGGAGATGGCGAGCCGAACAAGAAGTTCACCGCTCTGTCCGAAGAACCACCCCTGCCGGACAGCACGCCGGGATTGCATATCACCCTGAAAGCCGAGCGGCTGGGCTCGTTGAATCGAGACAGTCCCGTGTTTTACAAGCAGATCCAGGTCGGCCGGGTAAAGAGCTACCAACTGGCCGAGGATCTGAGTACCGTGGAGATCAGGATCTTCGTCGAGCCGGCCTATGCCCATCTGGTACGCAAGCACACGCGCTTCTGGAATGCCAGTGGAATCACGGTCGATGCCGGACTCGGCGGGGTCAAATTCCATACCGAGTCCCTGGCCAGCATCGTGGCGGGCGGCATTGCCTTCGCCACGCCGGAGAACCGCAAGGACAGCCCGCCCACCGATCCGCGCCTGCCGTTTCGTCTCTATGACAATTTCGACGCGGCCCAGACCGGTATCAAGGTCATGCTCGAGCTGAGCGACTTCGAGGGACTCCAGGCCGGGCGCACCCCGGTGGTGTACAAAGGCATCCAGGTCGGCATCCTGAAAACCTTGCAGATCGAGCCCGGTCTTTCCCGCGCCATGGCCGAGCTGACTCTGGATCCGCTGGCCGAAGATTTCCTGGTCGAGGGTGCCGATTTCTGGGTGGTCAAGCCCTCCATCTCCCTGGGCGGGGTCACCGGCCTCGAAGCGCTGGTGAAGGGCAATTACATCGGCATGCGTCCGGGCGAGAAGGGGGCGTCGGTCAGGCGTTCCTTCGTTGCCCGCAGCAAGGCGCCGCCCATGGATCTCGGCGCTCCCGGTCTGCACTTGGTGCTGACCAGCGATACCCTCGGTTCGCTGGATATCGGTAGTCCGGTGCTCTACCGGCAGATCAAGGTCGGTTCGGTGCAGAGTTTCCAGTTGTCCCGCAATCGCCGCCGTGTGCTGCTGGGCGTGCACATCGAGCCGGAATACGCCAGTCTGGTGAACAGCTCGACGCGCTTCTGGAATGCCAGTGGCGTCACCTTGAGCGGTGGTCTGTCCGGAATCGAGGTGAAGAGCGAGTCCCTGCAGACCTTGCTGGCCGGCGGCATCGCTTTCGAAACTCCCGATCCCGAGGCGTCCGCCAACACGCGGCGGATTCCGCGCTACGCCCTGCACGCCGATCGCGAGACCGCCCTGCAGGCCGGGCTGGAGCTGCAGATCCGCGTCGACAGCGGTGACGGGCTGAAAGCCGGCACGCCGATCCGCTACAAGGGGCTGGATGTCGGCAAGGTGGAAGGGGTCGAACTGAGCGACGACCTGCAATCGGTCCTGCTCCGCGCCCGGATCACCCAGGCAGCCGAGCGCATCGCCCGTGTCGGCAGCCAGTTCTGGGTGGTCAGGCCCGAACTCGGCCTGATGCGTACCGCCAACCTGGATACCCTGATCAGCGGCCCCTACATCGAGGTGCGGCCGGATGCCGGCAAGTCCTCCCGGCAGACGAGTTTCGTCGCCCTGTCGCGCGCGCCGGAAAGCGCCGCCAAGCCGGAGCCCGGCCTTCGGCTGGTGCTCAGTTCGCCGCGGCGCGGTTCGCTCAAGGCGGGCGTACCGGTCACCTACCGCGAGGTGACGGTCGGCAAGGTCACCGGATTCGAACTGGGGCCGAACGCCGACCGGGTGCTGATCGGCATTCTCATCGAACCGCGCTATGCGCCTTTGGTGCGCAGTGGCAGCCGCTTCTGGAACGCCAGTGGCTTCGGTTTCGATTTCAGCCTGCTCAAGGGGGCGCAACTGCGTACCGAGTCGCTGGAAACCCTGCTCGAAGGCGGCATCGCCTTCGCCACGCCCGACGGCGAACGGATGGGCAAGCCGGCGCTTCCGGGGCAGACCTTCCCGCTATTCTCCGAAGCGGACGGCGAATGGCTGCAATGGGCGCCGAAGATCGCTCTGGAAAAGGAGAGGAAGTGATCCGGCACCCCGATGCGTAACGACGAAGGAGAGGGGCCGCATCGCGGCCCCTCGTCGTTTTCGCCGACGATCGGCGTATCGCCGTGAAGTCCGATTCGGCCCGGCGCTTTCCGCCTGTTCCGTTTCCGGCCACAATTCCGCCATGGGCTTGCCCGACGGCAAGCATCGACAAGCCTGAGCCCCGTCGTCACCGGACGGGGTCGTGAGGAGCAGTGAATGAGCAGCAAAGACCGTGTCATCATCTTTGACACCACCCTGCGCGACGGCGAACAGAGCCCCGGCGCCTCCATGACCAAGGAGGAGAAGCTGCGCATCGCCAAGGCGCTGGAGCGGCTCCGGGTGGACGTGATCGAGGCCGGCTTCGCCATTGCCAGCCCGGGAGACTTCGAGGCGGTCAAGGCGATCGCCGAGAGCATCAAGGACAGCACCGTGTGCAGCCTGGCGCGCGCCGTGGACGCGGACATCGAGCGCGCCGCCGAGGCGCTGGCGAACGCCAATTCCGGGCGTATCCACACATTCATCGCCACCAGCCCGATCCACATGCAGTACAAGCTGCGCATGCAGCCCGACCAGGTGGTCGAGCAGGCCGTGCGGGCGGTGAAGAAGGCGCGCGGCCTGTGTGCCGACGTGGAGTTCTCCTGCGAGGATGCCGGCCGTTCGGAAATCGACTTCCTCTGCCGGATCATCGAGGCGGCCATCGATGCCGGCGCGCGCACCATCAACATCCCGGACACCGTCGGCTACGCCATTCCGCACCAGTACGGCGAGATGATCGGCCAACTGCTCGCGCGTATTCCCAACGCCGATAAGGCCGTGTTCTCGGTGCACTGCCACAACGATCTGGGACTGGCCGTGGCCAACTCGCTGGCCGCCGTGGTGGCCGGGGCACGCCAGGTCGAATGCACCATCAACGGCCTCGGCGAACGCGCCGGCAACGCCGCGCTGGAAGAGATCGTCATGGCCATCAAGACCCGTCACGACCTGCTCGGCGTGCACACCAACATCGACACGCCGCACATCCTCGCCGCGTCGCGACTGGTTTCCGGGATCACCGGCTTCCCGGTGCAGCCGAACAAGGCCATCGTCGGTGCCAACGCCTTCGCCCACGAGTCGGGCATCCATCAGGACGGCGTGCTCAAGCACCGCGAGACCTACGAGATCATGTCGGCGCAGTCGGTCGGCTGGCACACCAACAAGATGGTGCTGGGCAAGCACTCCGGGCGTAACGCCTTCCGTACCCGCCTGGAGGAACTGGGCATCCAGCTCGCCGACGAAGCCGCGTTGAACGCGGCCTTCGCCCGCTTCAAGGCGCTGGCCGACAAGAAGCACGAAATCTTCGACGAGGATCTGCAGGCGCTGGTTTCCGAGGCTCAGGACGAAGAGGCGCCGGAACACTTCCGGCTGCATTCCCTGGAGGTCGTTTCGAAGAGCGGTGCGTTGCCGCGGGCGCATCTGCTGCTCTCCGTCGCCGGCTGCGAACAGGAGGCGACGGCCGAGGGCTCGGGGCCCGTGGACGCGATCTTCAAGGCCATCGAATCGCTCGCCGCTTCCCGGGCCAACCTGCAGCTCTACTCGGTCAATGCCATCACCGAAGGCAGCGATTCCCAGGGCGAAGTCACGGTGCGCCTGGAGAAGAGCGGGCGCATCGTCAACGGCAACGGCGCCGACATCGACATCCTGGTGGCGTCGGCCAAGGCCTATATCAACGCGCTGAACCTGATGCAGGCCGGCGTGCCCAAGGCCCATCCGCAGGCGGCCGACGTTTGATCGACGAGGCTCGCCGCCGCGCCTACCTCGGCGCCATGCAGGTGGTCAGTTGGCTGCCGCGAGTGGCGCTGCCGTTCGCCGCGCCGTCGCGACCGGAACTGCTCGAAACGCCCGAGCCGGCGACGCCGCTGCGAACGGACCCGGAGCCCGGAGGCGTGCCCGAGATGCCGTCCCGCCCGCGGCCGGTCGAGCGGGCGAAGATCGAGGTTCCCCGTCCCGTTGCCCGCGTCGAAGCGCCCGCCGTCCGCGAGGCGATCGTCGAGCCGGCCGCGCCCAAGGCCGCTTCGTTGCCGCCACCGCGCTTCGCCCTGCAACTGCTGCGCGCCGGACGCTGCGCCCTGCTGGTCGAACTGCCCACCGGCGAACCCTTCCAGAGCCGCGACCCCGGCTATCTGTTGCTCCGGGACCTGCTGCGCGCCGCAGGGCTTGCGGACAGTCCGCGCACGCTCGGCGAGCCGGTACGCTGGCCCCTGTTCAGGGGCGGCAATCTGGATCAGGGGCCGCAGGCGGCGCTGGAATACGTGCAGACCTTCGTCGCCGCGCGGCTGGAGGAGGAGGGCGATTGTGCCTGCCTGTGGCTGGTCGGCCTGCCGGCGCTGCGTTTCGCCGCCGCGGTCGAGGCCGATGCCTGCCTTCGCGAACTGCAGGTTGAAGGCCTGCCGCCGCTCTGGGCGCTGCCCGGCCTGGAAACCCTGATGGAGGAGCCGGCCCGCAAGGCCGAGCTGTGGCGCGCCATGCGCCGGGTACGTATGCGTTGGATGTCCGCGAATGAGTGATGCGATTAGCTTCCGCCCGATGACCGAGGCGGACCTGGATGCCGTGCTGAAGATCGAATACGCCGCCTTCAGCCATCCCTGGACGCGCGGCATCTTCCAGGATGCCCTGAAGTCCTACGAATGCTGGCTGATGTTCGAGGGTGGCCAGCAGGTTGGCCATGGCGTGATCCAGGTGATCCTTGACGAGGCGCACCTGCTGAACATCACCGTCAAGCCGCAGAACCAGGGGCGCGGGCTCGGCCTGCGGCTGTTGGAGTACTTGATGACGCGGGCGCGGGAGCGCCGGGCCCTGGAGTGCTTTCTCGAGGTGCGGGCCAGCAACGGCGCCGCCTACCGGCTCTACGAGCGCTACGGTTTCAACGAGGTCGGCCGGCGGCGCGACTACTACCCGACCGCCGGCGGACGCGAGGATGCCCTGGTGATGGTCTGCACCCTGCTCGATTGAGCCTCAAGGCTCCCTGTCGCGCGACGACTGCAGCGGCTCGGGGCCTCTGAGCTCCTCGTCGGAAAGAACCTCCTCGTTCTCTTCCTCGTCTTCTTCCGATGAGGACGCTTCGTCCGTGCGGCCATCCCAGGGCTCGCCGTCCAGAGGGAAGAGCCGGGCCTCCTCGGCCTCGTCCAGGCCGGCGCCCGCGCCGATCCCCTCGGCGGTGACGATGCTCAGATCCCTGTCCGCCGGGATGCCGTGGCCGCGCTCTTTGGGCGAGCGTGCGCCATCTTCGGGGATGAGGATCTCCGGGTCCGCATCGTCCATGGTCGGGTGCCCGTCGGGTGTCTCGCCGCCGCTCGTGCCGGCTTCGCGAACCCGCTCCGGGGGGAATTCCTCCCGCAGTTCCTCGGCCGGCCGCCGATCGCCGGCATGGCCCTGCCGCTCGTCCTGGCGACTGCCGAAGTCCAGCGGTTGCAGCGGGCCCATGCGATCTTCGAGGTCGTCTATTTCCTGGACTCGGGGCTTGCGATGTTTCATGGAAAACCTCCTGCCGGGACTGCCTTCTTGCAGGGTGTGACCTGCGCGACAGCGGATGATTCAGGCCGGTCGCCGGCCGGCAATGATGGGGGCTCCTGTGCCGTCGATTCACATCCAGCGAAACTGAGCTGCCGGTTGGTGGTCCCAATCCATATGAACGGTCAATGCCCCACCTGTGCGCAGGACCTGCAAGGCTGCGCCTTCTTCTTCGATGTGGACGGAACGCTTGCCGAAATACAGCCCCGTCCCGAGCTGGTATTCATCCCCGCCGCCATACTCGCCGCCCTTGGCCGGCTCCAGACCGTCGGAGTACCGGTCGCCGTGATCTCCGGTCGTCGGCTGGCGGATCTCGATCAGTTGTTCGAGCCGCTGCGCCTGCCGGCCGCCGGCGTGCACGGCGCCGAGCGCCGCGGCGCCGACGGCCGGCTGCGGCAACTGAACCTGGATCGGGAGGCCCTGCGCCGGGTCGGGGACGAACTGTTCCAGGCCTGCGCCCGGTACCCCGGGTTGCATCTGGAAAACAAGGGACTGGCCTTCGCGCTGCATTTCCGTCTGGCGCCCGAACTGGAGGCGGTCGCGCGCGGCCTGGCCGAGGACTTCATCCGCCGCTACCCCGCGCTGCTGACCCTGCAGCCGGGCAAGTGCGTGTTCGAACTCAAGCCGCGCGGCGCCAGCAAGGGGGAGGTGATCCGCGAATTCATGCGCGAGCCGCCGTTCGGCGGCCGGGTGCCGGTATTCATCGGCGACGACCTCACCGACGAGGCCGGTTTCCAGGCGGTCAACGCCCTGGGTGGGCATTCGTTCAAGGTAGGGCCGGGCGAGACGGCCGCTCGACAGCGGCTGGACTCCGTCTCGGCGGTGGAAAAATGGCTGGACGCTCTGGTCCGGCCCCTCAAACCGGAGGTTTATCCATGAGCCGTCTAGTCGTGATTTCCAATCGGGTCGCTCCCATCCGCGAAGGCAAGATCGCTGCCGGGGGATTGGCCGTGGGCGTGTACGATGCGTTGCGGCAGAATGGCGGCATCTGGTTCGGCTGGAACGGCGAGGTCGGACAGAAGCCGGAAACTGCCTGCGAGAGCGCCGGCAATATCACCTACGTCACCCTGGGCCTCAGCAAGCCGGACTACAACGAATACTACCGCGGCTTCTCCAACGCCACGCTCTGGCCGATCTTCCACTACCGCATCGATCTGGCGCGCTACAGCCGCGAGGAGTACCTGGGCTACCGGCGGGTCAACGCCATGCTGGCGGAGAAGCTCAAGCCCCTGCTGCGTCCCGACGATATCCTCTGGGTCCACGATTACCACCTGATTCCCTTCGCCGCCGCCTGTCGCCAACTGGGAATCGGCAACCGCATCGGCTTCTTCCTGCACATTCCCTTCCCGACGACGGAGGTCCTCACCGCGGTGCCCCCGCACAGGGACCTGTTCCAGACCCTCTGCGACTACGACCTGGTCGGCTTCCAGACCGAGAGCGACCGCATGGCCTTTCAGGACTACGTCTGCCGCGAACTCGACGGGCTCATCGGCACCGACGGCAGCCTGACCGCCTGCGGGCGGAACTTCCGCGCCGGCGTCTATCCCATCGGCGTCATGCCCGACGATATCCGCCGTTTGGCCGACTCCTACCGGGGCCGTCGCCCCATGATCGGGCGGACCGCCGAAGGCAAGCTGCGCAAGACCCTCATCAGCGTCGACCGGCTGGACTACTCCAAGGGGCTGGTGGAACGCTTCCTGGCCTACGAGCAGTTCCTCGAACATTACCCCGAGCACCGGCGCAACGTGGAACTCATCCAGATCGCGCCGACCTCGCGCACCGACGTGAAGACCTACCGGGCCATCCGCAAGCAACTGGAAACCGTGGCCGGGCATGTCAACGGACGTCTGGCCGATCTCGACTGGATGCCGCTGCACTATCTCAACAAGAGCCTCGAGCGGCGCACCCTGATGGGCCTGTTCCGCACCGCCAACGTCGGCCTGGTCACTCCGCTGCGCGACGGCATGAACCTGGTGGCCAAGGAATACGTCGCCGCGCAGAATCCGGCCGATCCGGGCGTGCTGGTGCTGTCGCGCTTCGCCGGCGCGGCCCACGAGCTGGGCGCGGCGCTGATCGTCAACCCCTACGACTGCCTGGGCATGGCCGAGGCCATGGACCGCGCCCTGCGCATGCCGCTGGAGGAGCGCAAGGAACGTTACGAGGACATGATGCGGGCCTTGCGTGCCGCCGACCTGAACGCCTGGCGGGACAACTTTCTGCGCGACCTGCGAACCTTCGGCCGGCACCGGGTGGTGACGGCGAGCCGTGCCGCCGTCTGAATCCCCGTGCCGGCATCCGGCGCGCGGGTTTCAGCGCAGTTGCAGGTGCAGGTTCGCTGCTTCCGGCAGCAGCAGCTCCAGGCCGTACCAGGTGAGCATCAGCGCCAAGCCGCCGAGCCAGACGCCGAGGGCGATCTGCAGCACCAGGCTGCCGCTCCGGCGCCGCGCCGGTGCGGCGGCACGCGACGGGGCGATCTCCAGGTCGAAGTCTTCCTGGTCATCCTCGCGGGCGCTGAAGCCCTCCAGTCTGTTTCGCATGTTCATCAACTCATCCTGCCGCGCCGCGCTCCGCTGGAGCCGGCCCGCGGCGTACGTCGGTATGGGCGAGCGCCGTTCGCTCGCGGGTCGGGAAGGCATCGTGGGGATGCTGCATGCCGTCTACGGGGGGCGGCCGAATCTTACCGCATCTTTCCCGAGCCTTCGGTCGTTTTTCGAATTGTCGCGACGGGACGTCATGGCGGTCGGGCCCTTGCCCGCCGATACCACTTGACCCGGTGCGCGGCAAGCCTCGGCCTTCAGGCCGGAGAAGGATAGCGCGGGGCGCGGAGCGGCCCTATACTCGCGCCTGTACGGATAGACAGTCCTTTCCATGCTTCGACTTCAAGCCTTCAAATTCGAAGTGATGCCAACCGGCGAACAGCAGCGCCAGATGCGCCGCTTCGCTGGCTCGTGCCGGTTCGTGTTCAACAAGGCATTGGCGTGGCAAAAGGAACGCTACGAACAGGGCGAATCGAGGCTCGGCTATGCCGGACTGTGCAAGCGGCTCACGGAATGGCGGCATGATCCGGAGACGGCCTGGCTGGCGGATGCACCGGTTCATCCGCTGCAACAGGCACTCAAGGACCTGGAGCGGGCCTACGCCAATTTCTTCGCCCAGCGGGCCGACTTCCCGCGCTTCAAGAAGAAGGGCCGGCGCGACAGCTTCCGCTATCCCGACCCGAAGCAGATCAAGCTCAACCAGGAAAATAGCCGCCTGTTCCTGCCCAAGCTCGGCTGGCTGCGTTATCGCAACAGCCGGAACGTGTCCGGCATGGTGAAGAACGTCACCGTCAGCCAGTGTTGCGGCAAGTGGTTCGTGTCCATCCAGACCGAGCGCAAGATGGCGCAACCCATCCCGAAGGGTGGTGCGGTCGGCATCGACATGGGGGTGTCCCGCTTCGCCACGCTCTCGGACGGCACGTTCTACGCACCGCTCAACAGCTTCAAGCAGCATGAGAAACGACTGCGCAAGGCGCAGCGGGCGATGAGCCGCAAGCAGAAGTTCAGCAACAACTGGAAGAAGGCGAAAGCCCGCGTCCAGCGTATCCATTCCCGGATCGGCCATGCCCGCCGCGACTACCTGCACAAGATCTCGACCACGATCAGCCAAAACCACGCGATGGTGTGTATCGAGGACTTGCCGGTGCGGAACCTGTCCAGGTCGGCGGCAGGCACAACCGAAGTACCGGGCAGAAACGTTCGGGCCAAGTCCGACCTGAACAAATCCATCCTCGACCAGGGCTGGTTCGAGTTCCGCCGCCAACTGGACTACAAGCTGGCGTGGAACGGCGGCTGGCTCGTTGCCGTGCCGCCGCAGAACACCAGCCGCACCTGCCCGTGCTGCGGGCATGTGTCGGCGGACAACCGGCAGAGCCAGGCCCGGTTCGAGTGCGTGGAGTGTGGTTTCGAGGAAAACGCCGATGTGGTCGGCGCGATCAATGTGTCAAGGGCGGGACACGCCCGGTTCGCCTGTGAAGTGAGCGGTGTGGTAAGGCCGCCAGCAGCAGGAACCCGCCGAGGTGAGTCGGCCCGGGTGGGCTGAACACGGTAGGAATCCCCTTCCTTTTCGTCTTTTGGGCGGCAAGCGTCAGCGAGAGGGAGGGGAGGATGTCAAGAACGTTCACCGGGATCGGGCAGGATCGGCTAAGACTGAAAAGGAGCCCGGTTGGCCACAGAGGCGAAGCCGACCTCGATGTACGGTGGCCATTCGCTCTTCAACTGAGGGAACAGAGATGCGCAAGATCGGCGATTCCATCCCACACGGCCCATCGATGAGCCGTCCGGCCACCCCGGCGTTCGGCGGGCTCCAGGGCTCCATCCTGCGCAGCCGCGACACCGATCCGGACCCGGCCAGGATTCTGGAGGTCCCTTGCGCCGACGCTTTTTCGATCATCGTCCAGCTCCGGGATTTCGCCTCGCACAGACTGTGGCGAGGCAAGCGCCTGGCGTACAAGGGCGGTCATGTCCGGGAAAGCATGTCGATCGCCTACCTCGGAGACGAGGTGCGGTGCCAGCATCTGGCGCCCTATGACAACCTTCGCCTCAATCTTCCGCGGGCATCGCTGGAGGAGACTTTCCGCGAGGCGGGTGCCGGTGCGCCCGGCAGCCTCGACTGCGCGCAGGGAACGCTCGACCCCGTCGTCTATCACCTGTCGCTCGCGCTCGTTCCGGCATTGAGCATGCCCGGCGAGGCGAACCGGCTCTTCGTCGATCAGGTCATGCTGGCCATGTGTACCCACATCGGTTCGCGCTACGGGAAAACCGGCCCCTTGCGGGACATCCCGGGAGGCCTCGCTCCCTGGCAGGAGAGACGAGCCAAGGAGATGCTCGCCGAGCATCTCGCCGACGGCTTGTCGATCGCCGAACTGGCGGCGGAATGCTCCCTGTCGCGGGCCTACTTCTCTCGCGCATTCAAGCGGAGCACGGGGCTGGCTCCCCACGAGTGGCTGCTGAAGATGCGGGTGGAAAAGGCCAAGGAGTTGATGCTGCACACCTCCATGAGCCTTTCGCGGATCGGCCTGGATTGCGGCTTCACGGACCAGTCCCACTTCTCCAGGGTTTTCCAGAAGATGACCGGGGCCGCACCTTCCAATTGGAGGCGCTTCCATCGGACGGGCAGGCCGCACGCGGTGGCATCGACGGTCATGGTACCTCCCGGCACCGCAGGTAACCTCTGTCCATCGAAATGAACCGCACATCCTTTCCAGGGCGGCACATCGATACAAGACTCCGGCCGGTCGCCTGCCACATCGTCATGCTCCCCAACCTTGCTGGAGGCTGTTATGACTACCGCGAAAGCCGTTCCCGGTCGGACTTTGCTGGACCCGGCCAACCACACCCTGATCATGATCGACCACCAGTCGCAGATGTCCTTCGCCACCAAGTCGATCGATGCGGTGTCGCTGCGCAACAACGTCGCCCTGGTGGCCAAGGCCGCCAGGGAGTTCAAGGTTCCCGCCATCCTGACGACGGTGGCGGAAAAGAGCTTCTCGGGCCCCATCTTCGACGAGATCCGCTCCGTGTTCCCCGAGCACAGGGTGATCGACCGGACCACCATGAACACCTGGGAGGACGAGCGGATCGCGGTCGAGGTCAACCGGGCCGGCAAGGACAAGATCGTCTTCGCCGGCCTGTGGACCTCGGTGTGCATCGTCGGTCCGGTGCTGTCCGCCCTGGACCAGGGCTTCGAGGCCTACGTGATCGCCGATGCCTGCGGCGATGTCTCGGACGAGGCCCACGAACGCGCCATGCAGCGCATGATCCAGCAGGGGGCCCGGCCGATGACCGCCCTCCAGTACCTGCTCGAACTGCAGCGCGACTGGGCGCGCGGCGAGACCTACGACGAAACGGTGCGGACCTCCATCGCCCACGGCGGCGCCTATGGCTTGGGGCTGATCTACGCCAAGACCATGTTCAACGCCTCGGAAGGCCACTGAGCGCCCGCGCCGGCCCTCGCCGGGTCGGCGCGACACAGGGACACAGGAGTGAAGCGATGAGCACCGAGACGTCAGAGGGCATAGTGACCCTGCTCATCCGCCATCGGGTCAGGGAAGGGCGGGAGCGGGAATACGAAGGCTGGCTGCGCCGCACCGTGGACGTCGCCAAGGGCTATCCCGGCCACCTCGGTGTCGACGTGCTGCGTGAGCAGGACGGCGACCGGCGCCGTTTCACCTGCGTCCTGCGCTTCGCCAGCACCGGCCAGTTGCAGGCCTGGCTGGAGTCCGCCGACCGTCGCCGACTGATCGAGGAGGTCGCTCCTCTGCTCACCGACGGCGACCGCCTGGAACTCAGCCCCGGCCGCGAGTTCTGGTTCACGCCGGGCGACGTGAACCCGCCGCCGCGCTGGAAACAGGCCTGTGTCTCCTTCCTGGCGATCCTGCCGCTGTCCCTGCTGGTGCCGCTGCTCTGGCAACCGCTGTTCGAGGCGCTGCCCTGGCTCGGCGGCTACCTGCCGAGCAACGTCCTCATCACCCTCAGCATCGTGCTGCTGGTGGTCTATCTATTCATGCCGGCGGTGACCCGCTGGTTTTCCGCCTGGCTGAACGCCCACTGACTAGGGAGGAATCCATGCACGACGATCCACCCCGTCACAGCCGCCGCCAGTTCCTCGCCGCCGGTTCGCTCCTGGGCGCGGCAGGCGTGCTCTGGTCCGCGCTGCCCTTCGCCGGCTCCACCCAAGACACCACTTCAGGGGGTTCCATGACCGCCGATCTGATCCTCTTCAATGGCCGCATCCATACCGTCGACCGCGACAAGCCCAGCGCCACGGCCGTGGCCGTCAAGGACGGCCGGTTTCTCGCCGTCGGCAGCGACATCGAGGCCATGGCCCTGCGCGGCGCCGCCACGCGGGTGATCGACCTGCAACGACGCACCGTGATCCCCGGCCTCAACGACTCGCACCTGCACCTGATCCGTGGCGGGCTCAACTACAACCTGGAGCTGCGCTGGGAAGGCGTGCCCTCGCTGGCCGATGCCTTGCGCATGCTCAAGGAGCAGGCCGAGCGCACGCCAGCGCCGCAGTGGGTGCGGGTGGTCGGCGGCTGGACCGAATTCCAGTTCGCCGAGAAACGCATGCCGACCCTCGACGAACTGAACCGGGCGGCGCCGGATACCCCGGTGTTCGTCCTGCACCTCTACGACCGCGCGCTGCTCAACCGCGCCGCGCTCGAGGTGGTGGGCTACACCCGCGACACCCCCAACCCGCCCGGCGGCGAGATCCAGCGCGACGCCAGCGGCAACCCCACCGGCATGCTGATCGCCCGTCCCAACGCGATGATCCTCTACGCCACCCTGGCCAAGGGGCCGAAGCTGCCGCTGGAATACCAGGTCAACTCGACCCGCCAGTTCATGCGCGAACTCAACCGCCTGGGTCTGACCAGCGCCATCGACGCCGGCGGCGGCTTCCAGAACTACCCGGAGGATTACGAGGTGATCCGCAAGCTGGCCGAGGACGACCAGCTCAGCGTGCGCATCGCCTACAACCTGTTCACCCAGAAGCCCAAGGAAGAGCTGGCCGATTTCCAGAACTGGAGCAAGATGGTCAAGCCCGGCGCGGGCAACGATTTCTTCCGCCACAACGGCGCCGGCGAAATGCTGGTGTTCTCCGCCGCCGACTTCGAGGACTTCCTCGAACCGCGCCCGGACCTGCCGGCGAGCATGGAGCAGGAGCTGGAGCCGGTGGTCCGCCATCTGGTCGAGCAGCGCTGGCCGTTCCGCCTGCACGCCACCTACGACGAGTCCATCTCGCGCATGCTCGACGTGTTCGAGAAGGTCGACCGCGACATTCCCTTCGCCGGCCTGCCCTGGTTTTTCGACCATGCCGAGACCATCAGCCCGCGCAACATCGAGCGGGTCAGGGCCCTGGGCGGCGGCATCGCCATCCAGCATCGCATGGCCTTCCAGGGCGAATACTTCGTCGACCGCTACGGCAAGCGGGCCGCCGAGCAGACCCCGCCGATCCAGCGCATGCTTTCCGAGGGCGTGCCGGTGGGCGCCGGCACCGATGCCACCCGGGTGGCCAGCTACAACCCCTGGACCGCGCTGTACTGGCTGGCCAGCGGCAAGACCGTCGGCGGCGCGCAGCTCTACCCGCAGGGACTGTCCAGGGAAACCGCGCTGGAGTTGTTCACCCGCGGCAGCGCCTGGTTCTCCAGCGAGCAGGGCAGGAAAGGGCAGATCAAGGTGGGGCAGTTCGCCGACCTGGCGGCCTTGTCGGCGGACTATTTCAGCGTCGAGGAAGAACGGATCAAGTGGCTCGAGTCGGTGCTGACGGTGGTCGGCGGCAAGGTGGTCTACGCCGCCGCCGAATTCGACGAACTCGACCCGCCGACCCCGCCGGTGCTGCCGGACTGGTCGCCGGTGAGCCGCGTGCCCGGCCACTGGAAACCCGCCGCGCCGCTGGCCGCCCGGGTGCACCAGTGCGCCGGCGCCTGCACCGTGCACGCCCACAACCACGAACGGGCGCGCCTCTCCGACGTGCCGGTCAGCGACCACCAGGGCTTCTGGGGCGCGCTGGGCTGCTCCTGTTTCGCCTTCTGAGCGCCAGCGAGCCGGAAACCTCCGGCTCGCTTCCTCTGCTATGGCGCGTGCGCCTGCACGCGACCGTCTATACCTGACTCCAGGATTCCCCGCAAAGGACGGCCCGACCATGAGCGTACCCGCCACCTCGCCCTGGAGCCCGCTGCGCCAGACGACCTTCCGCTGGCTGTGGCTGGCCAGCATCGCCTCGAACATCGGCACCTGGATGCACGAGGTCGGTGCCGGCTGGCTGATGACCACGCTGTCGGCCAGCCCTTTGAACGTGGCGCTGGTGCAGGTGGCCGGCTCCCTGCCGATGTTCTTCCTGGCCCTGCCGGCCGGTGCCCTGGCGGACATCGTCGACAAGCGCCGCTACCTGCTCGGCGTGCAACTGTGGATGGCGACGGTGGCCACGCTGCTGGCGGCGCTCACCCTGCTCGGCCTGACCAGCGTCTGGCTGCTGCTGGCGCTGACCCTGTGCATGGGCATCGGCACGGCGCTGATGATGCCGGCCTGGAGTGCGACCACGCCGGAGCTGGTGGACAAGGATGAGCTGCCGGCGGCGGTGGCGCTGTCCAGCGTCGGCGTCAACCTGGCGCGGGCGGTCGGCCCGGCCATCGCCGGGGTGCTGGTCAGCCTGGTCGGTCCCTGGCTGACCTTCGCCCTCAACGCGCTCTCGTTCTTCGCGGTGATCGCCGTGCTGCTGGCCTGGAGACGCGAGACGGAGCCCGCGGTGCTGCCGGCCGAACGTCTGTTCGGCGCGCTGCGCGCCGGCTGGCGCTACAGCCGCAGCTCGCGGCCGCTGCAGGCGGTGCTGGTGCGCGCGCTGGCGTTCTTCCTCGGCGCCAGCGCCGGCATGTCGCTGCTGCCGCTGATCGTGCGCGGCGAGCTGCAGGGCAGCGCCACCGACTTCGGCCTGTTGCTCGGCTGCGTCGGCATCGGCGCGGTGCTCGGCGCCGCCTTCCTGCCGCGCCTGCACGAGCGGCTGGGTGGCGACCGCCTGGTGCTGCTGGCCAGCCTGCTCTACGCGCTGGTGCTGATCGCCCTGGCGCTGCTGCGCGACCTCTACCTGCTGGTCCCGGTGATGCTGCTCAGTGGCGCGGCCTGGATCGCCGTGCTGTCCAGCCTGCAGGTGGCGGCGCAGACCTCGGTGCCGGGCTGGGTGCGGGCGCGCGCGCTGGCCGTCTACATCCTGGTGTTCTTCGGCAGCATGGCTGCCGGCGGCACCCTGTGGGGGCTGGTCGCCAGCCGCGCGTCAATCCCCTTCGCCCTGCTGTGCGCCGCCGCGCTGCTGGCGCTGGGGCTGCTCGTCGCCCTGCGCTTCCACCTGCCGGTCACCGAGGCGGAGGATCTGGCGCCCTCGCTGCACTGGCCGGCGCCGATCCTCGCCGAGGGCCTGGACCGGGAGCGGGGGCCTGTGGTCGTCACCCTGGAATACGACATCGACCCGCGCAGGGCGGCGGCCTTCCAGCAGGCGATGGAGGAGGTGCGTGGCATGCGCCGGCGCAACGGGGCGATTTCCTGGTGCCTGGTGCAGGACAGCGAGAATCCGCGCCAGTGGCTGGAGTTCTTCATCGACGAATCCTGGCTGGAACACCTGCGCCATCATCAGCGGGTGACCCGTGGCGAATTGAAAATCGAGGCGGCTGCCCGGCGCTTCCAGACCCCGGGCATCGATATCCGTATCCGGCACTACCTGAAAGGCCGGCTGGCCCCGGAGCATCCCGGCAGGAAATGACCCTTCCGCGCGGCCGCCGCTGTCGGTGGAGCGGGGCGCTTCTTCGCTTGCGCCCGTCGCCGCCGGGAGCCTCCGACAAAACCCCGTAACGACGAAACCAATATCCTCCGGCGTTGCCTGACTCCGGCAGGCCGCGCGTGGGAGCGCCGTCATGGCCGAGCCAGCGATGCCCTGCTGGTGCATCCCCAGCCCTTCGGGAGGCGCCGGGTGCCCAGGGGCGCTCGCCAACGACAACATCAAAAAACCAGAAGGATGGTTGCATGAACGCATCGACATCGAGTACGGGCAGGCTGCTCATAGACATGGTCGGGGGGCACGATTACGGCTATGACCTGGCCCTGCAATCCGATGGCCGGATTCTGATCGGCGGTCAGGGCTCATCGAACTTCGGCGTGGTCCGGCTGAACGCCGACGGCACCCTCGACACCGGCTTCAGCGGCGACGGCAAGGCCACCTTCGACATCGCCGGCGACTACGATTACGGCCGCAGCCTGGCCGTGCAGTCCGACGGCAAGATCCTGCTGGGGGGATACAGCTTCAACCCCGGTACCGGTAATCACGACTTCAGCCTGATCCGCCTGAACGCCAACGGCTCCCGCGACACCAGCTTCAGCGGCGACGGCAGGTTCAGCTTCGACAGCGGCGACGATTACGGCTATGCGCTGGCTGTGCAGGCCGACGGCAAGATCCTGCTGGCCGGTTCCAGTTACAGCCCGGGCGACGGCGCTACTTACGACTTCGGGGTGATCCGCCTGAACGCCGACGGCACGCTCGACAGCGGTTTCGGCAGCGGCGGCGAGGTCGCCTTCGATATCGCCGGCTCCTCCGATTACATCCATGGCCTGAGCGTGCTGCCCGACGGTAAGATCCTGCTGGCTGGGTTCGGCTTCAACTCCGCCGGCGGCGATTACGATTTCAGCGTGGCGCGCCTGAACGCCGACGGCAGCCTCGATAGCGGCTTCGGCGATGCCGGTACGCTCGTCTTCGACGGCGGCGCCGGTGGCGACGATTACGGCTATGCCATGGTCGTGCAGTCCGACGGCAAGATCCTGCTGGGTGGCGGCATCGACGACGACTTCGGGGTGATCCGCCTGAACGCCGATGGCAGCCTCGACAGCGGTTTCGGCAGCGGCGGCAAGGCCGTGTTCGATGTCGCGGGCGGTTCCGACAGCGGCCGCAGCCTGGCTATTCAGGCGGATGGCAAGATCCTGCTGGCCGGCTTCGGTTACAACCCCGGCAGCGGTAATTACGACTTCGGGGTGATCCGCCTGAACGCCGACGGCACGCTCGACACCGGATTCGGCAGTGCCGGCAGGGCCGTGTTCGATATCGCGGGCAGCTACGACGAGGGCCAGGGCCTGGTTGTGCAGGCCGATGGCAAGATCCTGGTCACGGGCTCCAGCTACAACCCCGATAGTCGCAAATACGATATCAGCGCGATTCGCCTGAACGCCGACGGCACGCTCGACACGACCTTCGGGGCGCCGGTCGGGGAGACCGTGGTTCTCGAAGGCAGCGACGGCGACGACCTGCTGATCGGTGGCGACGCGAACGAGTCGATCCTCGGCAAGGGCGGCGACGACCTGCTCGACGGCGGCGCCGGGCGCGACATCCTGAGCGGCGGAGCGGGCGCCGACCTGTTCCGCTTTTCGAGCCGGGCGGACAGCTACCGCACCGACAGCGAAATCGCCAGCGACCGGATCGCCGACTTCGATCCCGGCCAGGATCGTATCGACCTCTCGGCGCTGGGCTTCATCGGCCTGGGCGACGGCCGTGACGGCACTTTGGCGGTGCGGGTGAACGATGCCGGCACCCTGACCTATCTCAAGAGCCTCGAGGCGGATGCCGAAGGACGGCGCTTCGAGGTATCGCTGAAGGGCGATCTCGCCGATCTGCTCGACAGCGGCAATCTGCTCTTCGCCGCCGAGACCCTCGAAGGCAGCGCGGCCGACGACACCCGGATCGGCAGCGCGGCGGCGGAAATCCTCGCCGGCGAGGGCGGAGACGACCGCCTGTACGGCGCCGGCGGCGACGACCTGCTCGACGGCGGCGCCGGGCGCGACCGGCTGAGCGGTGGCAGCGGCGCCGACGTATTCCGCTTCTCCGGCCGCGAGGACAGCTACCGCACCGCCAGCGAGAACTTCGCCGACCTGATCCTCGACTTCGACCCCGACCAGGACCGTATCGACCTTTCCGGCCTCGGCTTCAGCGGCCTGGGCGACGGCCGCGACGGCACCCTGGCGGTGCGGCTGAACGATGCCGGCACGCGCACCTACCTCAAGAGCTTCGAGACGGATGCCGAAGGCAGGCGCTTCGAGGTCGCCCTGGACGGCGACCTCGCCGGGCGGCTCGATAGCGGCAACCTGTTCTTCGCCGCCGTGGCTCTCGAAGGCAGCGCGGCCGACGACACCCTGATCGGCGGCGCGGTGGCGGAGGTTCTCACGGGCGGGGCCGGCGACGACTACCTGAATGGCGGCGCCGGCGGCGATATCCTCGACGGTGGTGCCGGGCGCGACACCCTGATCGGCGGAGCGGGCGCCGACCTGTTCCGCTTCTCGGCCCGCGAGGACAGCCACCGCACCGCCAGCGAAGGCTCCGTCGACCTGATCCTCGACTTCGATGCCGATGAGGATCGCATCGACCTGTCGACGCTGGGCTTCACCGGCCTGGGCGACGGCCGCGACGGTACCCTGGCCGTGCAGGCGAGCGGCGACCGCACCTACCTCAAGAGCTTCGAGGCGGATGCCGAAGGCAGGCGTTTCGAGATCGCCCTGGAGGGCGACCATGGCGACGGGCTTTCCGCCGACGCTTTCCTGTTCGCGGCGGTGGCCGATCCGCTTCAGGTCATCGGCATCCCGCAGGGCGAGCAGGCCGCTTGAGAAAGCGCAGGGGCGTCGTCGACGGTGGATGATGCCCCTGCGATACCCTCGTTTGAATGCGAAGCCGAATGCCTCGGCGATCGCCTGCGTTCCACCGGCTCGGGATGGGCGGCGGTGGAGCATCGCGAAACCGGCGACAGGGTGAGGGCATGTCAGCTTCGCGGCGAACCGGCGGTCACGGCCACAATGTCGAAAAGTTTCCATGTCGTAGAGCTGCCAGCAGCCGGGAAGGCGTGAACCTCTTGGCGGATGCGCCCGGTTCCGAGCGCATGTCCGCTTTTTCGACGCCCCTGCCGCCCTCGCCGTAGGAGCGTTCTACCCAATCGCAATACAACCGCAACATCGCCGCGAGCGGCATTTCCGCCAATTGCCGCTGAACCGGGCGGTCACTCGGCAACGTGGACGCCAGGTGCCGGATGAAAGGCCGGTTGCCGGCCAGCCGCTGCACGACGTTGAAATACTCGATGGCCTGTTGCTCGCGTGTTCCGGTCATCAATTCGGCTCCTCGGTAGCACCGCTTCGTATGGTCTGGCCGACCCTACCACGAAGGATGTCAAGGAATTGTCCACGACAGCCCCGGTTACGGAGTCGAGGGCGACGAGCACAGCGATAGCCACGAGGGCCGCCCGGTCGACGGCCCTTTTGGGGGCAGTCGCACGTGCCGCCTCCAAGAGGCTTGACGCGGATCTTTATGGGGGGCAAAAGCCGGAGTGTCGACCTTTCAGGAAATGAACGAACAAAAACGGCGAGGGATCAGCCTCGCCGCTTCTGTCGTCTCACCTCATCCCTAGTGTTATGACACAGCTAAATCTGCGTCATGCATAATGTCGGCATGGAACATTACAGAATCATCCTCAGTCCTCAAGAAAGAGCGCGGTTGCAAGAGCTGACAAGCAAAGGCAGGACCGCGGCAAGCCAAGTCATCAACGCCCTGATCCTGCTGGCCTGCGACCGCTCGCAAGACCAGGGGCCGCGCAAGACCAGTGCACAGATCGCCCAGATGCTGGGCGTGAGCCAACGCAAGATCGACAACCTCAAGCGGCGTTGCGTGCAGGAAGGTCTGGAGTCGGTGCTGGTGAGAAAGAAACCCCGGCGCGAATACGCCCGCAAGATCGACGGCGAACTCGAGGCACGCCTGATCGCCCTGAGCTGCGGACCTGCTCCCGAAGGTCATGCGCGCTGGACGCTCAAACTGCTGGCCGAGCGTGCGGTGGAGTTGGAATATGTAGACTCGCTGTCGTCGGAGACGGTGCGACGTGCCCTAAAAAAAACGAACTCAAGCCGTGGCGCAAGGTTGGCTGGGTGATCCCGCCGAAGGCCAGCGGGGAATTCGTGGCGGCCATGGAGCAGGTGCTGGATGTCTACAGTCGACCCTATGACGAAGGCCATCCGGTGGTCTGCATGGACGAAACGCCGCGGCAACTGATCCGCCAGGTGCGCGAGCCCCTCGAGGCGGTACCGGGGCATCCCGGGCGCGATACGAGTACGAGCGCGCTGGCACCTGCAACGTCTTCGTAGCCTGTGAGCCGCTGGCCGGGCGGCGCATCGCCAAGGTCACCGAGTACAAGAAAAGGCAGGACTGGGCGCTGTTCCTGCAGGACATCGCCCAAGCCTGGTCCGGGGCCGAGCGCATCACGCTGGTGATGGACAACCTCAACACCCACAGTGCCGCCTCGTTGTACGAGACCTTTATGCCCGAGCAGGCCAAGGCCCTGAGAGATCGCTTCGAGTTCGTCTACACCCCCAAGCATGGCAGTTGGCTGAACATGGCCGAAATCGAGATCAACGTACTCGCCGGCCAGTGCCTGGACAGGCGCATCGACTCCCTCGAGCGGATGCGCAAGGAGGTCGCCGCATGGCAGCAATGCCGCAACCAGCTCGATGCCAAGATCAACTGGCAGTTCACCACCCAGGATGCGAGGGTCAAGCTACGCAGCCTATATCCGCAGATTGAAGTGTGTTGAGATACTAGGGTCATCGTCCTGATGATGCCGCATTCCTTGCGACGGTTCCCTTGGCTTCGGTCCCTAGCAGCCTTCATCGATCCTTCGATGTCGGTATGGGAGCCAATCTACTCGGGTGCCCGCCTCGGGCAAATTGGCAAAGCTCTCGATCTTTTGTAGGTACTGGCTTACATGCGCCTCCATGGATGATCGATTCTGGCCGGAAGGGATACACGGCGAGCAACGCCATACGGGAACATGTGGAGGCATGCAGAAACAAGAAAGCCCGCACGAGGCGGGCTTCTTGGGGTGTTTCCGGTGCATGTGGGAACATGTGGAAACTAATAGATGGTGGCTACACCGGGACTTGAACCTGGGACATCAGCATTATGAATGCTGCGCTCTAACCGACTGAGCTATGTAGCCAAGTGGCGCGCATTATTGTCGTCATCGATTCGGGTGTCAACCGTCCTTCGATAAAAAAATCAGGAAAATCCGAACCTTGGCGACGACAGGGGAGGCGATCCGGACGGTGGGGACGGGTCAGGCGGTTCCGTCCTTTTCCTGTTCCGGCCGGGGAGGGGGTAGCAGGATGTCCAGGAGCCTGGCGCTGCGTTGCGCCTTTTCCTCGGGGTCGGCTCCGGCCTGCACCTGGGACAGGCTCTGCTGGTAGGCATAGATCAGCCAGGCACGGTCGCGGGCTTCGGTTTCGTTGCAGCCGAGCTGTATCAGCAGGCCTTCGATGTAGCTCAGGCGGTGACTGTCGACCTCGTCGATGGCTTGGCGCGCCTGCGGGTCGCGGCGCGCCCAGCCGCGGATGCCGATCTCGGTGGAGGCCGCTTCGCGCGCGGTGTTGCCGTGCAGGGGCAGTTCGAGCAGTCGCTGGAGCTGCTCCCGCGGGCTGTTGCGGGTGTTGCGCAACTGCTGGATGACGCTCTCGGTCGCCCGGGCACGCCAGTCGCTGAGGATGCTTTCGAGCAGTTCGCCGCGACTCTTGAAGTGGTAGTAGAAGCTGCCACGGGTGATGTCCAGCTCCTTCGCCAGGGTGTCGACCCGGACCGAGTCGATGCCGCCCTTGACCAGCATGCGCTGGGATGCACGGATCCAATCTTCGCGGGTGAGGGGGTGGCGTGCGGACATGGTCGTCTTTCTTCGTATGGGCGGAGTCGGGGCTTTGTAACGTGGCGTACAAGCCTAACTCATGGGCCGGATGGCTGGAATAGGGACGGTTTTTCGCCGCTTTTATCCGCCCGATCACGTTCGTTTTCCATCGCCGACCTCCGGAACCGTCCTGCCGGCCATGGTCTGGACTACGCTTCGCAGTGGTCTTGTTTTTTGAATACAGTAGTGTATGTTGATGCTGGCTTGACCAGCATGCGCCAGACACTCATGACTTGGTTATTGGCCTTGGTGACCTGTTCCGTGCGGTAGCTCAGGCTTTTCATGGATACATATATGTATTTCGTGCATGCCCGGAGGCGGGACGGGACAGGTCCTGTCAGGTCCATCCAGAAAGAGGAGGAACAATGAAAACAACCACCAACCTCTGCGCGATCGAATCCCCGTTGCCGCTGGCCGATCTCGACGTGAACGGCCGCGGGCTGGCCGAGCGGTACCGGATCGCCGCAGGGCGGCGCGAGGACGTGCTGTGCCGGGAGGGCGACGGGCTGAAGCTGCCGGGCAGGTGCATCCCGATCCCCAACGCACCTCGCCCTGCAAGAATATCAATGCATTACTGTATGTTATCGGAAGCGGTTCCGGCCTTTCGCATGTGCAGTCGCGTTCGTCAGAGAGCCGGATTGAATCCTGGTGAGACATATTGACGCAGGCCGGTTCTCTCGATATAAAAATACACATACGTATCTGTACTTTAATGACGCGGAGACGGTTATGGAAGGCATAGGCAAGACCCTGCTCGCAGCGGGGCACCAGACCAACTACCACGAGGCGGGGCAGGGCGATGCGCTGTTCCTGCTGCACGGCTCGGGTCCCGGCGTTTCCGGCTGGACCAACTGGGCGAAGAGCATGCCGGTGTTCGCCGACCGCTGGCGGGTGATCGTTCCGGACATCGCCGGCTTCGGATTCACCGAGTTCAAGGAGGACGCCAAGTACGACATCAAGCTGTGGGTCAGCCATCTGGTCGGCATCCTGGATGCGCTGGACATCCCGAAAGCTTCCTTTGTCGGCAATTCCTTCGGTGGCGCGCTGGCCATCGGCCTGGCGCTGTTCGCGCCGGAGCGGGTGAACCGGCTGGTACTGCTCGGCACCCCGGCCGGCGAGTTCGTGCAGACCGCCGGGCTGCGCGGCGCCTGGGAGTACGAGCCGTCGCTGGAGAACATGGAAAGGCTCATGCAGTTGTTCCCCTACGACAAGGCGCTGATCACCCCCGAACTGGTCAAGAGCCGCTTTGAAGCCAGCGCCCGGCCGGGCGCGCAGGATGCCCTGCGCAGGCTGATCCCGCAGCCGGCCGCCGAGGGCGACACCCTGGTCAAGGGTTTTCCCGCCGCCGCGCTGGCCAAGATCGCCGCGCCGACCTTGGTGGTGCACGGCCGCGAGGACCGCGTGGTGCCGCCCGAGTGCGGCCTGCTGATCGCCAATGCGGTGCCCGACGCCGACCTGCACCTGTTCGGCCGCTGCGGCCACTGGGTGCAGGCCGAACAACCCCGCCGTTTCGCCGCGCTGGTGCGCGATTTCCTTTCGGAGTGAACCGACCCATGAGCCGCAACGTACTGGAAAGGGTGCTTTGGCAGTTGTCTGTCGAGCGCGCCGCCAAAGAGCGCTTCCGCGAGGAGCCGCGCAAGTTTCTCGGCCGCTTCGCCCTCTCGCCCGAGGAGGTGGACATGGTCGTCGACTTCGATGTCGCCGCCCTGCAACGGCTGGGCGTGAGCCCGATGCTGACCATGGGCTTCTGGCAGGAGCTGTCGCCGAGCCGCGACATGCGCCTCTACAAGGAGCGCCTGGGCGCGACCGACAACGAATACGCGGGCTTTTCCGCCGCATTGAAGGGGTGAGACATGGGCAAGATCGTTGGCGGCTTCTGGATGCCGCATGACCCGGTGATGTTCGTCGCCCCCGAGGCGCCGCCGCAGGCGCAGCGCGACAAGGTGTGGGGCGCCTACCAGGACTGCGCCCGGCGCCTGGCCGAGCTGGAGCCCACCTCGGTGATCGTCGTCGGTTGCGACCACTACATTCTCTTCGGCACCCATTGCCTGCCGCGCTACCTGATCGGCACCGGCGACGTGGACGGGCCGATCGACCGCCTGCCGGGCCTGAACCGCGAGGTGGTGATCAATCACGAGGCTCTGGCCAATCACATCGTCGCCCACGGCGAGGCGCAAGGCATCGACTGGAGCGTGGCGCGCAGCTTCACCGTCGACCACGCCTTCTCGATTCCCCACCAACTGGTGGTGCGCCCGGCCGAGCAACTCATGGGCCGCCGCCTGCCGAGCATCCCGGTGTACCTGGCCTGCGGCGTCGATCCCTTCATCAGCTTCGAGCGCGCCGCCGACCTCGGCCGGCAGATCCGCGCGGCCGTCGAGGCCTTCGATGCCGACGAGCGCGTCGCGATCATCGGCAGCGGCGGCATCAGCCATTGGGTCGGCACCGCCGAGACGGGCCGGGTCAACGAGGACTTCGACCGCGAGGTGCTCGACATCGGCGAGCGCGGCGACCTGGCGGCGCTGTGCGCCTACCGCAACGAGGAGATCCTCGAGCGCGGCGGCAACGGCGCCATGGAAATCCGCAACTTCGCCTGCGCCATGGCCGCGGTGCCGAACGCTCGCGGCGAAACCATCGCCTACGAGGCCGTGCCGGCCTGGGTCACCGGGCTGGGCTTCCTGCAACTGCATCCCGAAGAGAGCGTGGCGTGATGAACAAGGTCCTCCTCTGCCAGCGCGACGAACTGGCGCCCGGTTCGCTGAAGAAGGTCCCCAACGCCGAGGTGGGCGACATCTGCGTGTACAACCTGGACGGGCGCTACTACGCCACCGCCGACCTGTGCACCCATGCCACCGCCTCGCTGGCCGAGGGCGACCTCGACGACGACCTGATCACCTGCCCGGTGCACTGGGGCCAGTTCCACGTGCCCACCGGCCGGGCGGTCACCTTCCCTTGCGAGCGCCACCTGCGTACCTACCGGGTCATCGTCACCGACCGGGAGGTGTATGCCGACGTTGCCGCCGAGGCCGAAGAGGCCCTGGCCGACGCCGACCCGGCCGGCGCCGGCAGTCCGGTCTGAGCGCCTTCGAATCCACCGAACCACCCTGCGAGAACCGTCATGATGGACAAACCGACAACAACACTCAAAGCCATCGAATCCACGCCGCCGCTGGCCGACCTCGATCGCATCTGCGACATGCAGGAAGGCCGCATGGCCGGCAAGATCTTCTGGGACAGCGAGATCTACGAACAGGAGCTGGAGAAGATCTTCGCCCGCTGCTGGCTGTTCGTCGCCCACGAGTCGCAGATCCCCGAGCCCGGCGACTACGTCGCCACCACCCTGGGTGAGGACGAGGTACTGGTCGTGCGCCAGAAGGACCGCTCGATCAAGGTCCTGATCAACGCCTGCCCGCACCGCGGCAACAAGGTCTGCTTCGCCGAGGCCGGCAACGCCCGCGGTTTCATCTGCAACTACCACGGCTGGGCCTTCGGCCCCGACGGCGCGCTGCGCGGCATGCACGAGTCGGGGGTCTACGAGCAGAGCGGCTTCGACAAGTCGCGGCAAGGCCTGCGCGAGGCGCGGGTGGACAGCTACAAGGGCCTGGTGTTCGCCACCTTCGCGGCGGACGCGCCGAGCCTCGCCGACTACCTGGGGCCGATGACCTGGTACCTGGACGTGATCCTCGACAACGATGAGGGCGGCACCGAATTCATCGGCGGCTGCATCCGCTCCACCTACGAATGCAACTGGAAGATCGCCGCGGAAAACTTCGTCGGCGACATCCTGCACGCCGGCTGGACCCACGACTCCGCCGCCCAGGCGATGCTCGGCGGCTCGGTGACCAAGGTCAGCGAACTGCCCGAGTCCTACCAGGTGAACTGGAACGGCCACGGCTACGAATTCGCCCGCGACCTGGTGGGCAACGCCGCGGTGCTCGGCGAGAGCGCGATCAACAAGTACCTGCACCTGCACAGCCCGAAGGCCGCCGAGCGCCTGGGCGAGTTCCGCGCGCGGATGCTGGGCGCGGTGTCGTCCTTCACGGTGTTCCCCAACTTCTCGTTCCTGCCGGGGCAGAACACCGTGCGCGTCTGGCAGCCGCGCGGCCCCAACAAGATCGAGCTGTACACCTGGGTGATCGTCAACAGGAACGCCCCCGCGGAGGTGAAGGAGAAGTGGCGGCGCGGGGCGATGATGACCTTCTCGCCGACCGGGGTGTTCGAGATGGACGACGGCGAGAACTGGGAATACTGCACCAAGACCAGCCGCGGCAAGGTCACCCGCTACCAGGACCTGTACGTCGGCCTGGGCATGAACAGCCGCCTGAGCGATACCGAACTGCCGGGCAACGTGTTCAGGGGCCAGTTGAACGAAGCCAACGCCCGCGCCTACTACCAACGCTGGAAAGACCTGCTGCAGGCACGCACCTGGGCGGAAGTACCCGACCGCAACGGCAAGCTGGACTGAGGAGGACGGCCGATGAACACGCTGGAACTGGTGACCCTGGAAGAAGAACGCGCCGTACAGGCCTTCCTGCTGCGCGAGGCGCGGCTGCTGGACGAAGACCGCTGGGACGACTGGCTGCTGATGGTCTCCGAGCGCATCCACTACTGGATGCCGGGGATCGAGAACCGCCGCCGCGAGGACGCGCGGGGGGGCTTCAACGCCGAACACATGGCCCTCTTCGACGACGGCTACCGCGAACTGCAGCGCCGGGTGGCGCGCTTCAAGCAGCCGTCGGCCTGGGCGGAGGACCCGCCGACGCGCAACGTGCACCTGATCAGCAATATCGAGGTGTACGCCGGGGAGAATCCGGGCGAGTACCGGGCCTTTTCCTGCTTCGTCAACGTGCGCAGCCGCGGGCTGGACGAGCAGTACCAGATCGCCGGGCGGCGCGAGGACGTGCTGTGCCGCGAGGGCGACGGGCTGAAGCTGCTGAGCAGGCGCATCCTGATCCCCAACGCCACCTTGCCCTGCAAGAACATCAACACCTTCCTCTGAGCAAGGAGAACGACATGGGCTGGCTCGATGGACAAGTGGCATTGGTGACCGGCGGTACCGGCGGCATCGGTTCGGCCATCGTCAGGCGCTATGTGGAGGAGGGCGCGCGGGTCGCGGTGATGGCCCGCGATCCCGAGCAACTGCAGCGGCTCCGGGACGAACTGGGCGCGGCGGTGGTCACCGTGCGGGGCGACGTGACCAGCCTCGACGACAACCGCCGGGCGGTCGACACCGCCCTGGCGGCCTTCGGCAGGCTCGACACCTTCGTCGGCAACGCGGCGGTGTTCGACTACTTCACCCGCCTCGAGCGGATCGCCCCGGAGGAGCTGGAGACGGCCTTCCAGCGCCTGTTCGCGGTCAACGTGCAGGGCTACCTGCTCGGCGCGCGCTGCTGCATCGACGCGCTGCGCGAGACCCGCGGCAGCATGATCTTCACCCTGTCGAACAGCGCCTTCTACGCCGGCGGCGGCGGGATTCTCTACGTCACCGCCAAGCATGCGCTGGTCGGCATGATCCGCCAACTGGCCTACGAACTGGCCCCGGACATCCGTGTCAACGGCGTGGCGCCGGGGGCGACCAACACGCCGATGAAAAGCCTGGAGGGGCTGAACGCGCGCAGCGTGCCGCTCAACCGGATTCCCGGCTTCGAACAGGGCGCGGCGCAGGCGGTGCCGCTCGGGCGCATCGCCGAGCCGGAGGACCATGCCGGCCATTACGTGCTGCTCGCTTCGCGCCGCGATTCCGGGCTGACCACCGCCACCATCATCCACAGCGACGGCGGCTGGGAAATCCGCAGCGCCGGGCCGCGCGCCCACGCCAGGAGCTGACGCCGCCCGAACCGCCCGACAGCACCGCCCGACAACGACAAGAAACGAGAGGCACCCCCCAGATGAACGCCAGCACCGACTGCCCGAGCGTGCAGCAACGACAAGTCCTGAAACTGTTCGAGGGACTGCGGGTTCCGGTACTCGCCGCCCCCATGTTCCTCGTCTCTGGCCCGCAACTGCTCACCGCCTGCTGCCGCGCCGGCATCCTCGGCAGCCTGCCGGCACCCAACGCCCGCACTCTGGAGCAACTCGACCAGTGGCTGGGCCAGATCGCCGGCGAGTTGGCCGAGGTGCGCCAGACCGGCGGACCGGTCGCCCCCTGGATGCTCAACATGATCGTCCACTCCAGCTACGACCGCTTCGCCGGCGAGCTGGAACTGGTGCGCCGCTACCGCCCGCCGGTGGTCTCCACCGCGCTGGGCAGCCCGAAACGGGTGCTCGACGAGGTACACGCCTACGGCGGCGCGGTGCTGGCCGACGTGATCAGCCCGGTGATGGCCCGCAAGGCCGCCGAGGCCGGCGTCGACGGCCTGATCCTGGTCTGCAACGGCGCCGGCGGGCATACCGGCAGCTACAACCCCTTCGCCTTCGTCGCCGAGGTGCGCCGGTTCTGGAAAGGCCCGTTGGGCCTGGCCGGCGCGGTGTCCAGCGGCCGCGACATCCATGCCGCGCGGGTTCTCGGCTGCGACTTCGTGGTGGTCGGCACCCGCCTGATCGCCGCCGAGGAAAGCCTGGTCGAGGACGCCTACCGGCAGATGCTGATCGACTGCTCGATGGACGACCTGGTCGCCACCAGGGCGGTCAGCGGCGTGCTGGCCAACTGGATGAAGCCGTCGCTGGAGCGCGCCGGCATCGATCCGGCCGCCGAGAGCCGGGCCGCCATCGACTTTTCCGGCGACATCGCCAGCGCCAACAAGGCCTGGAAGCATGTCTGGTCGGCCGGCCAGGGCGTCGGCCAGATCGAGCGCGTCTATAGCGTCGCCGAACTGGTCGAGGAGTTGGAGCAAGGCTACCGCGCGAGCCGCGAACGGGCGTTCTGAACGCTTCCCCATCCACCCAACCGAAGGAATTCCCGGTGACCCACGAATCCCGTCTCCAGGCCGCCGCCGCGGTCCTGGCCGAAGCGCGCAAGACCGGCCGGCCCTGCTGCCGGATTTCCGAGCGCTTCGGCATCCAGACCCTGGCCGACGCCTATGCCATCCAGGAGCTGAACACCCGGGCCGCCCTGGCCCAGGGGCGCCGCCCGGTCGGCCGCAAGATCGGCCTGACCTCGCTGGCCGTGCAGCAGCAACTGGGCGTCGACCGGCCCGACTTCGGCATGCTGTTCGCCGACATGGAGCGCCGCGACGGCGAGGCCATCGACACCGGCCGGCTGATCCAGCCCAAGGCCGAAGGGGAGATCGCCTTCGTCCTCGGCCGCGACCTGCCCGCCGTCGATACCACCCTGGGCGAACTGGTCAACGCCGTGGAGTTCGTCCTGCCGGCGCTGGAGATCGTCGACTCGGCGATTGAGGACTGGAAGATCACCCTGGTCGACACCGTGGCCGACAACGCCTCCTCGGCGCTCTACGTGCTGGGCAGGACGCCGACCAAGCTGAGCGGGCTCGACCTCGCCCTGGAGGGCATGCTCTTGGAGAAGAACGGCGCCCAGGCCGCCATCGGTGTCGGCGCCGCCTGCCTGGGCAACCCGCTGGAGGCCTGCCTGTGGCTGGCGCGGACCATGGCCGAGGTCGGTCGCCCGCTCCAGGCCGGCGACGTGCTGCTCTCCGGCGCCCTCGGGCCGATGGTGCCGGTGGCCGCCGGCGACGGCCTGCGCCTGCGCCTGACCCGGCTGGGCGAGGTGAGCTGCCGTTTCGCCTGACTTCTCCTTGCGTGTGAAGGCCGAAGGATCGGCCCCGACAGATAGTGCTGCGACAAAAACAACATACGAAGCGGCGGCCCTGGCCGCCGACTCTTGAGGCACACCCCATGAACGATCTCGTGCATGTCTCCGAGAAACTGGCTCCGGCCGATGTTCTTCTGGAATCCCGCGAAAAAGGTGAGTTCGTCCTGCGTTCGGCTCAGCCATTGCAAGCCTACGCGCGCTGCACCGGCGAGTGGCTGGAGCGCTGGGCACGGGAGGCTCCCGAGCGGACCTTTCTCGCCGAACGGCGCAACGGTGGCTGGTCTGGCCTGAGCTACCGCGAGGTGCGCAAGCGCGTCGGTTGCCTGGCCCAGGGCCTGCTGGAGCTGGATATCCCCGCCGGCCGGCCGGTGCTGATGCTGTCCGACGTGGATATCGACCAGGCCTTGCTCAGCCTCGCCGCCCTGCACGTGGGCATTCCGGTGGCCACCGTCTCGGTGGCCTATTCGCGCAACACCGCCGGCGGTTGCAGCAAGCTCAAGGCCATCATCGAAGTGCTGGAACCCGCGGTGATTTTCGTCAGCGACGGCGACGCCTATTACCGGGCCGTCGAACTGGTGAAGCCGAACTGCCTGGTGGTGGCCGCGCGCAACGCCCAGGAGATCGAAAGCGCCCTGCCGTTGCCAATGCTCTACAAGGACGAGAGTCCGGCCGTGATGGAAGCCTTCGGCCGGGTTACCGGCGACACCCCGGCGCGCTACCTGATGACCTCCGGCTCCACCGGCGAGCCCAAGGCGGTGGTCAACACCCATCGCATGCTGTGCGCCAACCAGCAGGCCATCGCCCAGTGCTGGCCGTTCCTCGAAACCTGCGAGGTGGTGGTGCTGGACTGGCTGCCGTGGAGCCACACCTTCGGCGCCAACCACAACTTCAATCTGGTGCTGCGTAACGGCGGCACCCTCTACATCGACGACGGCCGCCCGATACCCGGGCAGATCGAACGTACCGTGGAGAACATCAAGGCGGTCAAACCCACGCTGTTTTTCAACGTACCCCGCGGCTACGAAGCGCTGCTGCCTTATCTGGAGCGCGACGAGGCCCTGGCCAGGGCATTGTTCGGCCGGCTGGAGCTGCTTTTCTATGCCGCCGCCGCGCTGCCGTCGAGCACCTGGGAGCGGCTGATGGCCTGCGCGGGCCGGGTGCGCAAGGAGCCGCTGTTCTTCAGCAGCGAATGGGGCGCCACCGAAACCTCGCCGGTGCTGACCAATGTGCACTACCCGATCGACAGGCCCGGCAATATCGGCCTGCCGGTGCCAGGCATCGAGATCAAGTTCGTGCCCTCCGGCGACAAGCAGGAGATGCGTGTGCGTGGCCCCTCGGTGTTCAGCCACTACCTCAACAATCTGTCAAAGACGGCCGAAGCCTTCGATGACGAGGGCTTTTACAAGATCGGCGATGCCGGTCGCCTGGTGGACCCCGATCACCCGGAAAAAGGCATCCTTTTCGACGGTCGCGTGACCGAGGACTTCAAGCTGACCACCGGCACCTGGGTCTCGGTCGGCGTCCTGCGCCCGAAGCTGGTCAGTGCTCTGGCGCCTTATGCCTCGGATTGCGTCATCTGTGGACATGATCAGGACGTGATCGGCGCGCTGATATATCCGACTCCGGCCCTGCGCGAATTGGCGGGCGAGGCGGGTAAGCGCATGACGGTCGACGAACTCGCCCAGCAGCCGGAGGTTCGTCTGGCGCTGTGCGCCGGGCTGCAGGCGCTGGCCAAGGAGTGCCCGGCGTCGTCCCAGCACGCCGTTCGCCTGCTCGTGCTCGATTCGCCCCCCAGCCTGGAGGCCGGCGAGATCACCGACAAGGGCTACATCAACCAGCGCACGGCATTGAGCCTGCGCGCCGATGTGGTCAAGCGGCTGTATGCCGAGTCCCTCGACCCGGCCGTCATCCTGCTCGCCGAAGCCTATGGAGAAACCGTATGACCAAGAAACTCAAAGTCGCCATCGTCGGCTCCGGCAACATCGGCACCGACCTGATGATCAAGATCCTGCGCCACGGCCAGCACCTGGAAATGGGCGCCCTGGTCGGCATCGACCCGAATTCCGACGGCCTGGCCCGCGCCGCGCGCCTCGGCGTGGCCACCACCGCCGAGGGCGTCGAGGGCCTGGCCCGCCTGCCGGGGTTCGGCGAGATCGACTTCGTCTTCGACGCCACTTCGGCCGGCGCCCATGTGCGAAACGAGGCCTTCCTGCGCGCGCTCAAGCCCGGCCTGCGGCTGATCGACCTGACCCCGGCGGCCATCGGCCCCTACTGCGTGCCGGTGGTGAATCTGGAGCAGAACCTCCACGAAACCAACGTCAACATGGTCACCTGCGGCGGCCAGGCGACCATCCCCATGGTCGCCGCGGTGTCGCGGGTGGCCAGGGTCCACTACGCCGAGATCGTCGCCTCGATCGCCAGCCGGTCGGCCGGCCCCGGCACCCGCGCCAACATCGACGAGTTCACCGAAACCACCTCGAAGGCCATCGAGGCGATCGGCGGGGCGCGCAAGGGCAAGGCGATCATCGTCCTCAACCCGGCCGAGCCGCCGCTGATCATGCGCGACACCGTCTACGTGCTCTCCGCGCCGGCCGACCGGGCGCGGGTCGAGGCCTCCCTCGCGGAAATGGCCCAGGCGGTACAGGGCTACGTGCCGGGCTATCGCCTCAAGCAGCGGGTGCAGTTCGACGAGATCCCCGACGCCGCGCCGCTGAACATCCCCGGCCTCGGCCGCCTGTCCGGCCTGAAGACCTCGGTGTTCCTCGAGGTCGAGGGCGCCGCCCATTACCTGCCGGCCTACGCCGGCAACCTGGACATCATGACCTCCGCCGCGCTGGCCACCGCCGAGCGCATGGCGCAATCCATGCTGAACGCCTGAGGACGCCGCCATGACCTTCAACCCCGGCAAGAAGCTGTACATCTCCGACGTGACCCTGCGCGACGGCAGCCACGCGATCCGCCACCAGTACTCGATCAAGAACGTGCAGGCCATCGCCCGCGCGCTGGACCAGGCGAAAGTCGACTCCATCGAGGTCGCCCACGGCGACGGCCTGCAGGGTTCGAGCTTCAACTACGGCTTCGGCGCCCACACCGATCTGGAATGGATCGAGGCGGTGGCCGAGGTGGTGACTCATGCCAGGATCGCCACCCTGCTGCTGCCCGGCATCGGCACCGTGCACCACCTCAAGGAAGCCTACGAGGCCGGCGCGCGCATCGTCCGGGTGGCCACCCACTGCACCGAGGCGGACGTGTCCAGGCAGCACATCGCCTACGCGCGCGAGCTGGGCATGGACACCGTGGGCTTCCTGATGATGAGCCACATGACCACGCCGCAGAACCTCGCCGTCGAGGCGAAGAAGATGGAAAGCTACGGCGCCACCTGCATCTACGTGGTCGACTCCGGCGGGGCCTTGAGCATGCAGGACGTGCGCGAGCGCTTCCGCGCGGTCAAGGACCTGCTGGAGCCTTCGACCCAGACCGGCATCCACGCCCACCACAACCTCAGCCTCGGGGTGGCCAACTCCATCGTCGCGGTGGAAGAGGGCTGCGACCGCATCGACGCCAGCCTGGCCGGCATGGGCGCCGGCGCTGGCAACGCGCCGCTGGAGGTGTTCGTCGCCGCGGCCGAACGGCTGGGCTGGAACCACGGCACCGACCTGTACACCCTGATGGACGCCGCCGACGAGATCGTCCGGCCGTTGCAGGACCGCCCGGTACGGGTCGACCGCGAGACGCTGGCGCTGGGCTATGCCGGGGTCTATTCGAGCTTCCTGCGCCATGCCGAGGTGGCGGCCGAGAAGTATGGCCTGAGCACCGTGGACATCCTGGTCGAGCTGGGCCGGCGGCGGATGGTCGGCGGCCAGGAAGACATGATCGTCGACGTGGCGCTGGATCTGCTCGAGCGTTCCTGATCGCCCCGGCCGCCGGAGGGCGGCCGTTCAACGCAGTACCGACAACAACAATCATCAGAGGTACGTACACCCATGGAAACCTATGGCTCGCAACGCGTCGCGGCGCTGGTGGGGGAGACCCCGCGCACCTGGACGACCATCGGCCTGTGCTTCGTCGTCGCCCTGCTCGAAGGCATGGACCTGCAGGCCGCCGGCATCGCCGCCGCCGGCATGAAGGCCGAATTCGGCCTGGACGCCTCGACCCTCGGCGCGGTGTTCAGCGCCGGCATCCTCGGCCTGCTGCCCGGCGCCTTCGGCGGCGGCTGGCTGGCCGACCGCATCGGCCGCAAGTGGGTGCTGATCGGCGCGGTGGCGCTGTTCGGTCTGTTCTCCATCGCCACCGCCTACGCCTGGGATCTCTACAGTCTGCTGGTGGCGCGCTTCATGACCGGGGTCGGCCTCGGCGCCGCGCTGCCCAACCTGATCGCGCTGTCCTCGGAGGCGGCCGGTCCGCGCCTGCGCGGCACCGCGGTCAGCCTGATGTACTGCGGCGTGCCGCTGGGCGCGGCACTGGCGGCGCTGGTCGGCATGGCCGGTTTCGCCAGCGGCTGGAAGGCGGTGTTCTACGTCGGCGGCGTGGCGCCGCTGCTGGTCGCGCCGCTGCTCGCCCTGTGCCTGCCCGAGTCGGCGGCCTTCCGCGAGCAGCAGGGCGCGGCAGTGGCGCGGCCGACGATCTGGCAGGGCTTGTTCCGCGACAGCGCCGCAGTGCCGACCCTGCTGCTCTGGATCGCCTACTTCTTCACCCTGCTGGTCGTCTACATGCTGGTCAACTGGCTGCCCTCGCTGCTGGTCGGCCAGGGCTTCAGCGCCGCGCAGGCCGGCCAGGTGCTGTTCGCGCTGCAGATCGGCGGCACCCTCGGCTCGCTGGCGCTGGGCTCGCTGCTCGACCGCTGGCGCCCGTTGGCGCTGATCGCGCTGACCTACGCCGGCATCCTCGCCGCCCTCGCCGGGCTGGGCCTGTCCAGCCGCTTCCCGAGCATGCTGGTCGCCGGTTTCGTCGCGGGCTTCTTCGTGGTCGGCGGGCAACTGGTGCTTTACGCCCTGGCGCCGCAGTTCTATCCCACCGGCATCCGCGCCACCGGGGTCGGCAGCGCGGTGGCGGTCGGCCGCCTCGGCGCCATGAGCGGCCCGCTGGTGGCCGGGCAGATGCTGGCGATGGGCTACGGCGCCACCGGCGTGATCCTCGGCGCCGCCCCCGGCATCCTGGTCGCCGCGGCGGCGGTGTCCTTCCTGCTCGTCCGGCGCCGCGCCGCCTGAGCCCTGCGCGGCGGGCCGTTCCGGCCCGCCGGCTCTCCCGTTTTCTTCACGCATGCAGAGGTAGCCATGACTATTCGGGTCGATATCCAACCCTCGGGCCAGGCGTTCAACCTGGAAGCCGGGCAGAGCATTCTCGACGGCGCGCTGGCCGAGGGCCTGATGCTCAAGCACAGTTGCCGCGAAGGCACCTGCGGCAGTTGCAAGGGCAGGGTGGTCGAGGGCCGCGTCGAGCACGGCGAGACTTCGCTCGAAGTGCTGAGCGAGGCGGAGCGGGCCGCTGGCCTGGCGCTGTTCTGCCGCGCCACGGCGGCGTCCGATCTGGTCATCGAGGCGCCGGAAGTGACTGAGCTGCGCGGCATCTCGATCCAGCAACTGGCGGCGCGGGTGGCCGGCATCGACAAGATTTCCGACGACGTGGCCATCGTTCGCCTGATGCTGCCGCCGGGCACGACCTTCAACTACTACCCCGGCCAGTTCGTCCAGGTCCTGCTCAAGGACGGCAGCCGGCGCAGCTACTCGATGGCCACCCGCGCCGCCGAGGACAACCATCTGGAGTGGCATGTCCGCCGGGTGCCGGGCGGCGTGTTCAGCACGCATGTCTTCGAGGCGCTGAAGCCCAAGGCGATGCTGCGCCTGGAGGGGCCGTTCGGTTCCTTCTTCCTGCGCGAAGGCAGCGGGCCGCTGATCTTCCTCGCCACCGGCACCGGCTTCGCGCCGATCAAGGCGCTGCTGGAGCAATTGCGCGAGCAGGGCAGCCGGCGTCCGGTCTACCTCTACTGGGGCGGGCGCCGGCGCGAGGATCTCTACCGCCACGACGAACTGCTGGCCCTGGAGGCCGAACTGCCCTGGCTCCGCTACACGCCGGTGCTCTCCAGGCCCACCGGGGATTGCGACTGGCAGGGCGCGACCGGCCACGTGCAGCAGCAGGTGCTCAAGGACTTCGCCGACCTGCGCGACTTCGAAGTCTACGCCTGCGGCTCGCCGGCGATGATCGACTCGGCCCGCCGCGCGTTGATCGAGCGGCTCGGCCTGGCGGAAAGCCGCTTCCATGCGGACGCCTTCGTCTGAGGAGGGAAATGCCCCGCGACACCGGCGGGGCCGATGATTAAGGCATGCAGCCGCGCGGCTGCGGACCCTGGCCGGCGGGAATGCCGGCCCGACACGAAAAATAACAACAAGACAGGAGCCTTCCCCATGCGCCATCCGCATGTGTCCCCGTTCGCCCCGGCGAACCCCCTTGCCGTCCAGAGATCCGTCCCGTTCCCCGTCGTCCCGCGCTGAGGTCATCATGGGCTCTTCCATTCGAACCCTTGCCGGCAAGGGTGGGGCGGCGTGCGCCCTGTTCGTTCTGGGCGTTCCGGCCGACGCCGGCTTCATCGAGGACAGCCAGGGCAGCCTGACCCTGCGCAACTTCTACTTCGACCGCGACTACAAGGGCGAATCCAACGTCTCCGCGCGCCGCGAATGGGCGCAGGGTTTCATCCTCAACCTCAAGTCCGGCTTCACCGAGGGGCCGATCGGCTTCGGCCTCGACCTGCAGGGCATGCTCGGCGTCCAGCTCGACTCCTCGCGCGACCGCGCTGGCACCGGCCTGCTGCCGGTCGAACGCGGCAGCGGCGAAGCCCAGGATTCCTACGCCGAACTCGGCATCACCGGCAAGATCCGCTACTCGAAGACCGAGCTGCACCTCGGCACCGTGATGCCGCGCCTGCCGATCCTGATCAGCAGCCCGGCCCGGATGCTCTGGCAGACCTTCAAGGGCGGCCACCTGCGTTCCACCGACATCCCCGGCCTGAGCCTGCAGGCCGGCTACCTGAACCGCATGAACCAGCGCGACTCCACCGATTACCAGAAGATCGCCATCGCCGGCCCCAACGGCCGCTTCGACGGCACGGCGGAGTCCGACGAGTTCCTCTTCCTCGGCGGCGACTACGCGCTGGGCAAGAACCTGACCCTGAGCTACTGGCACGCCCGGCTGGACGAGATCTACCAGCAGAACTACCTGGGCGCGATCCACCAGCTCAAGTGGGGGCCGGGAGAATTCAAGACCGACTTCCGCTGGTTCCTCAGCGACGAGGAGGGCGAGGGCAAGGCCGGCTCGGTGGACAACCAGTACGTGGGCCTGAACTTCGGCTACAAGCTGGGCGGGCACCGGCTGACGGTGGGCGGTGCGCTGTCCAGCGGCGACTCGGCGATGCCGTACATCGCCGGTTCGGAGCCGCACCTGATTTCCGAATACGCGATCAGCTCGGAATTCCTCAACGCCGACGAACACTTCTGGCACGTGCGCTACGAATACGACTTCGCGGCGGCGGGGCTGCCGGGGCTGATCGGCGTGGCGCGCTTCATGAAGGGGACCAATGCCGAGCTGCCGGAACGCCTGGGCGGTGGCAACCGGGAAGAGACGGAGCGCTACCTGGAACTGTCCTACGTGGTGCAGTCGGGCCCGCTGAAGAACGTGGCGCTGCGCCTGCGCAACTCGCGCTACCAGAACAGCTTCGCGCCGAACGCGACGATGCGCGACGACAACGAGACGCGGATCAACGTCGATTACACCTGGAAGCTCTGGTAGGGCGTCACGCCCTCTCCACGGCGGGGAGGGCGCACCCTGCTCAGAGCCAAGGGTGGATGGCCGAAGCCTTCCATCGTGGTGCGGGCCACGAGTAGCGAATTCATTCGCGGCCGGAGTGGATGCGGTGTGTCGCTCAGTCCTTCCCCGCCGCCGGCAGTCCGGCCAGCAGGTTCTTCGGCAGCCAGCCCGACCTGTGCAGGATCAGGTAGGCGAGGGCGCCGATCGCCACGCCCCAGAAGGCCGAGCCCAGGCCGAAGAAGCTCATTCCCGAGGCGGTGGCGAGGAAGGTCAGCATGGATGCCTCGCGATGCTCCTCGTCGTTCACCACGCCCATCAGGTTGCCGGTGATGGCGCCGATCAGCGCCAGGCCGGCGAGCACCGCGACGAAGGTCTTCGGCATGGCGCCGAAGAGCAGGATGATGGTGCCGGCGAAGGTGCCGCCGAGCAGGTAGAAGACGCCGTTGGCGACGCCGGCGACGTAGCGCTTGTCCGGATCTTCGTGGGCGTCCCTGCCGGTGCACAGGGCGGCGGTGATCGCGGCGACGACGATGCTGACGCCGCCGAAGCAGGCCACCGCCAGCGACGCCAGGCCGGTGACGGCGAGCACCGGACGGGCCGGGGTGTCGTAGCCGGCGCCGCGCAGGATGGCCATGCCGGGCAGGAACTGCCCGGTCAGGCTGACCAGCACCAGCGGAATGGCCAGGCTCAGGGTCGCGTTCCAGCTCCAGGCCGGCGCGATGAACTGCGGTGTGGCGAGGCTCGCGCCGATGGCCGAGAGGTCGCTGCCTTCCAGGCCGACCGCCAGGAGCACGCCGACGCCCAGCAACAGCACCAGGCAGTAGCGCGGGAACAGGCGCTTGAAGACCAGGTAGGCGAGGATCATGCCGAACGCCAGCGTCGGCATCGAGGCCACCGACTGGAAGGCGCCGACGCCGAACTGGAACAGGATGCCGGACATCATGGCGCAGGCGATGCCCTTGGGAATGGCCCCCACCAGCCGGTCGAACCAGCCAGAAACCCCGATCAGGAAGAGGATCGCCCCGGCCGTGAGGTAGGCGCCGACCGCCTCGTCGAGGCCGAGCGCCGGAAACAGGCTGACCAGCAGGGCGGTGCCGGGCGCCGACCAGGCGGTCACCACCGGCACCCTGAGCCACAGGCTGAGCAGGATGCCGGACAGCGCCGCGCCGATGGAAATGGCCCAGACCCAGGAGGACATCATCCCGGCGGAAATCCCGGCGCTCTGCGCGGCCTGGAAGAAGATCGCCAGGGGGCCGGAGTAGGAGATCAGCACGGCCAGGAAACCGGCGGTGACGGCGGAAATCGACAGATCCCGGTGGAGGGTCAAAGGCTTCATGCGGTAGCGCTCCCGACAGGCATGCGGACGAGGCTCCACCTTATTGTCATTGCCTGGATGGATAAATCCGCGAAAACTGACAACACTGTTCGGCTTTCACGAATAAAGGCCTTCGTCATGGACCGCTTCCAGGCCATGCAACTCTTCGCCCGCATCGTCGAACTCGGCAGCTTCAGCAAGGCCGCCGAGCAGCAGGGCATGTCCCGTGCCTCGGCCACCGCGCTCATCAAGCAACTGGAGAGCCGCCTCGGCGTGCGCCTCCTGCAGCGCACCACCCGGCAGGTCAGCGTCACCCTCGACGGACGCTCCTACTACCAGCACTGCCGGTCGGTCCTCGGCGAGATCGAGGAAGTGGAAAGCGTGCTGTCGCAGAATGCCCGGCACCCGCGCGGCCGCCTGAAGGTCGACCTGCCGGCCTCCCTCGGCCGCCTGGTGGTGATCCCGGCCCTGCCGGACTTCCAGGCGCGCTACCCGGAAATCGTCCTGGAAATCGGCATCGGCGACCGGATGATCGACCTGGTGCGCGAAGGCGTGGACTGCGTGGTGCGGATCGGCGGACTGAGCGACTCGACGCTGATCGCCCGCAGCCTGCCGGCGCTGCCCCAGGTGACCTGCGCCAGCGCCGGCTACCTGGCCCGCCACGGCCTGCCGACCAGCCTCGACGAACTGCAAGGACACCGCTGCATCGACTACCTCTCGGCCACCACCGGACGGCTGGCGCCGCTGGAGTTCGCCGTCGACGGCCGCATCGAGACCCGCAGCCTGCCGGCCAGCCTCGCGGTCAACCACGGCGAAGCCTACGTGGCCGCCTGCGAAGCGGGACTGGGCATCGTCCAGGTGCCGCGCTACCACGTCGAACGCCAACTGGCCGCCGGCAGCCTGGTCGAACTGCTGCCACAACACCCGCCGCCGGCGCTGCCGATGACGGTGCTCTATCCCCATCACCGGCACCTGACGCCGCGTCTGCGGGTGTTCATCGATTGGTTGGTGACGCTGTTCGGTTGAGGGGGCCGGCCAGGAGCGGACGCTCCCCGAATGCCTTGGTATTCTGTCGCGCCGACCGACCCTGGACGCTTGATATGGAAATCGCGCCGAAATTCATCATCCATGAGTCCGCCCACTGGGTGCTCAACCATCATATGTCTTCTGCCCTTCCGGGATATCTGATGCTGGGTTCGAAGAGTCACGTCGATTCATTGGCCGAACTGCATGGGAATGCACTTGCAGAGTTGGGTGGTTTACTCGCCAGAACCCAGCGGGTCATCGAGGCACAATTGAAGCCGAAACATCTCTATATCGGTCGATTCGGCCATGAACCAAGCTATCCGATCCACTTTCATTTCATTCCCGTATACCACTGGGTAGAAGCGCTGTTCTGGGAGGATGCGAGATACCGGGTTCTGGAAACCTTTGCCTCGATCGAGAATGCCCATTCGCTCACCGACGGAGCCGAGTTGACGCTATTCACCTGGCGCGAGTTCGGCGAAAGCCCCGAGCCGCCAAGGGTTCAGGGCCCTTCGATCGGCCAGACCATCGATCGTTTGCGCAGGGCGTTTGGCTAGACCGTGAGCCGAATAATTCCCCACAATCGGCTCACCGAGTGAGCCGAATAACCTCCGTAATCGGCTCGCCACCCGCAGGCAGGTTCACGATGGAAGACTCACGCTGGATCTGGCAGCAACCGGATTGGCCGCATTTCCGCTGGCAGGCCGAGCGCCTGGCGCCGCTGCTGCGCGACTGCGCGCAGGCCCAGGGCCGACTGCTCGGTATGGCCGGCGCGGCAGGGGACGAACTCGGCGCGCAGAGCGAGCTGGACGCCCTGCTGCAGAACATCGTCACCTCCTCGGCCATCGAAGGCGAGCGGCTCGACGTCGGCTCGGTGCGCTCCTCGCTGGCCCGCCGCCTGGGCCTCGAAACGGACGGCGCCAGCCGCGTCAGCCCGCGCAGCGAAGGTCTCGCCGAGCTGATGCTGGACGCCACCCGGCACCTGGAGCAACCGCTGAGCCTCGAACACCTGCTGCACTGGCACCGCCTGCTGTTTCCCGCGCAGGACGACGACCTGCTGCCACGGCGCATCCGCGTCGGCGCCCTGCGCGGCGAAGAGCCTATGCAGGTGGTCTCCGGCCGGCTCGACCGGCTCACCGTGCATTTCGAGGCGCCGCCGCGCGACGGGCTGGAACGGCAACTGGCCGCCTTCCTCGACTGGTTCGAGGCGAGCCGCCGCGACGGCGGCCTCGACCCGCTGCTGCGCGCCGGCATCGCCCATTTCTGGTTCGTCACCCTGCATCCCTTCGACGACGGCAACGGCCGGCTGACCCGCGCCATCACCGACCTGGCGCTGGCCCAGGGCGAGCGCCAGGCGATCCGCCTGCATGCCATGTCGGCCAGTATCCTCGACGACCGCCAGGGCTACTACCGCATCCTCGAAGCCAACCAGAAGGGTGGCCCGGAGATCACCCCCTGGCTGGAATGGTTTCTCCATACCCTGCTGCGCAGCCTGCAACAGGCGCTGGCGCGCATCGACCGGGTGCTGGCCAAGTCGCGCTTCTGGCAGCGGCACCGCCATCAGGCGCTGTCCGCCGAACAGATCAAGGTGCTCGATCGCCTGCTCGACGGCGGCGAACGCGGCTTCGAAGGCGGCATCAGCGCCGCCCAGTACCAGGCCGTCGCCAGGGTTTCCAAGGCCACCGCCACCCGCCACCTCGGTGACCTGCTCGACAAGGGCTGGCTCGTCCGCCTGCCCGGCGGCGGGCGCAGCACCCGTTACCGGATCGACTGGCCCACCACCGGCGGGCCCGATACATCCCTGTAGCGGATTCGTCGGCGCTCATCGGCAAGACCGGAAGCATCGCGCCCGACACCCGGCGGCACCGGTGACGGTGATCTGTCCGCGCCGCCGGCACCTGGCGCCGCGTCTGCGGGTGTTCATCGATTGGTTGGTGGGGGTGTTCGGGGGAGGGGATGAAAGCGGGGCCTCATCCTGAGGCGAGCGGAGCTCGGGGGCACGGATGAGACCCAGGCTTGGTGCCTGGGTCTTGTGTCGTATCAGGCAATCGAGGCGAATCGTTCTATACGGGGCTGTTCGCGGTGCCGGGCTTGCCACAGGTCGTAATCGGCCTGTACGCCAAGCCAGGTGCGCGCCGTACCGATGCCGGCCATTTCCAGGCGAACGGCCAGATCCGGGCTGATGGGCGCGCGTCCGTGCAGGATGCGGGATAGGGTTTCTCGTGCGAAACCCAATCGACGAGCAAGCTCGGCGATGCTGATATCCAACTCGGGGAGCACGTCTTCGAGGAGCGTTTCCCCCGGATGCGGTGGGTTGAACATGGCCATGGGTTGCCCTCCTGTTCAGTGATAGTCGAGGTAGTCGACCAGTTCGATATCGTTGCCGGCAAAGCGGAAAATCATCCGCCAATTGCCGCTGACGGTCAGCGACCAGAACTCCGCGCGATCCCCTTTGAGGGCACCTCTAAAAACGTAGGCGAGGCAGTCAGCGCAAGGCAAAAACAGGTGAAAAAGCGGAGTTTACGAGCTGTAAATGAGCATTTTGAGCCTGTTTTTAACGCAGCGATGACCACGCAGGTAGTTTTTAGATGTGCCCTTGAGGGGGTGGAGTCTCCAGCCCGGAAGGTCGAGGTCTCCCGGTGCTGTGGCTCGATCCATGAAGGCCAGCATGCGGGCCAGGCGCTTGGCATGATCGGCGCGAATCCCCTTGGTCGAGCCCGTTTCGTAAAAGAGGCGAAGGCCCTTGTGCTGGAAACCGATGATCATGGGGTGCAGTGTGACTTATCACATCACGGCTCGCAATCGCAGGTGCCGACGATCAGGTTCTCTTGAAAACCCGGATCACAGACTTCCCGCGAATCGCACGACCTCATCCAGCCCGCACAGGGAAAGGCATTCTTCGGCCCGGTGGCGGAGCGGCGAGGAGCGGACGCCGAACTGCAGGATGATGACGTCCCGGTCGAGTTCGCTGCGGTTCGGCGTGCCGCCGTGCAGCACCTTGCTGTCGATGACCAGGGCCGAGCCTGGACTCACCACGGGACAGATGGCCGCCGACAGGTCCTGCGGCGTGCTTTCCATGTGCAGGTGCGAGCCGGACAGGACGGCGGTGCCGCCATTGCGGCTGGACATTTCCTGGAGTGGCAGCAGCATCCTGATCGTCCGCTCGTCGTCGGAGGCGAAGTAGGTGTTCGTGCAGTCGCGATGCCAGCCGATGGCCGGACCGATGCCGGCGGGCTTGCGCGTGATGTTGGACATGTGCAGCACCACCTCGCCCATGGGGTAGCCCAGCAGGTCGGCGGCGTTCGTCCAGATTTCCGGCTTGCGGAGCAGCAGGCTGAAGCATGGCTCCAGGGACAGGATGTCGCCAATGATGAAGGGCTCGTTACCGAAGGCTTCCGCCCGGATATCGGGGTTGCGGGCGGGATGTTGCCGCGTGACGTCCGCGATGCTCACCGAGCCCGATACGACGGACGTTTCCCGGCTCCGGTAGCGGGATATCGTTGCGTCGGCGAGCGTGCGGGCCAGGTCGAGTTCGTCGTGCGAAAGCAGATCCCGGAGCAGGGTGAAACCTTGTTCTGCGAAGTTCATCGGGGTGTCCATGGGGTGATTGGGGATTCCTTCATTCATGCCGGGTAAATGTTGGACTGAGGGCGGGTTCTTGGCAGTTCTATCTCGTTAGACGGAGTGTTCGCTCATCATGGCCACTATCTTGTCCACCGACTCCTTGAGCCGTTCGCTTTTGAATCCCTTCCGCCATTCGCCTCCCCACACGCTATCGCTCACGACCAACAGCGAGCATATTTCGATGTTTCGGAAGTTGCCGACGGCAACGCATGCGGAGGATTCCATGTCCACGCACAGTGCCTTGCGGGCATGTCTTTCTATATCGCTTTCCGTCTCGCGGAACAGCGCATCCGTGCTCCAGCAGCCACCTTCTCTCATGCTTAGCCCATGATCGTGCGAAGCCTTCGTCAGCGACCTCATCAGCCTGGCCGATGGCTCGATGTTCTCGGTTTCCGTGACATAGTGGCGGGATGTTCCTTCGGAGCTGACGAACCAGCCCGGCATTACGACGTCGCCTATCGATACGCTTTCGGACAGGGCGCCGGCATAACCTATCGTTATGACCTGCTCGGCTCCGCAGGCTATCAACAGCTCCAGATAGATCGCGGCTGCCGGGGCTCCCGGGCGTATATGGGCAACGCTCACGTTCTCGTTCGAATAAAGCGGGTTGCCCGGATACAGCCAGTTCGTGCACTTGTTCGTTTCAATGGCCGCACTGAGTCTGTTCACTATGTGCGGCAGCCAGGAAACTATGACCCGATTCCTTACGCCTATGCCATGGATATCGATGCCGATGGAGTCGGCATGGTCTCTTATGACCTGCTCGGCGCTTATTATTCCTCTCATTCCTTTCTTTTCCTGGAAGCCATGCGGGCTTTCGTATTCGCCTGATGCAAGGATCGGTCTTCGTCTCGCACGGTGGCGTAGACGCAGGTGTTGCGCAACTCGCCGGTCGGGCTGCGGCGTTCGTTGCGCAGCACGCCTTCCAGTCGCATGCCGGCGGACAGGCAGACGGCTCGACTCGCTAGGTTTTTCTCGTCGGTGAGTGCGCCCACGCGCTTGGCGTGGAGTTCGCCGGTCGCATGATCCAGCAGCTTCCTCACCGCTTCCGTCATGAGGCCCTGGCGCTGCCGGCTCGTTCGGCACCAGAAGCCGATTTCGAATTTCGGAATCGCCCAGTCGATGTTGTGCAGGCTGGTGCTGGCGACGAAAAGACCATCCGGATCGAAGGCCAGGTAGACCAGCATCGTTCGCTCGATGAAACGGGCCGCACTCTCCCGGCAGAAGGTTTCCGAGGCGTCGCGGGAGGGTTCGGCCAGCGCCCAGGGCAACGAGGCCGGCCAGGCCCGCAGCGCCGCCAGGCTCTCCACCACCGCTTCGTGGACCCGGATGCCGTCGCCTTCGCGCGGACATCGGAGCGTCAGGCGCTCGGTGCGGAGTTCTCGGGGGATGTCTCGAAGGATCGCTGGGCTGTTCACCTGTGGCCTGACCGGGGATGGAAGTGTCGGGTGGCTGTGCCGGATGGCGATGAGCGATGTAATCGTGCCTCCTCGCACCGCCGTTGCCGGGCGAGCATGCCACAGTCGGAGCCGCGTGGCTTATTCGGGGGACCGCTCCTCGAGCGAGCGCCAATCGGTTGTTCGCCGGTGAACCGGGAGCGTAGGAACGGATTCATCCGTGCTCATCGGCGAGACCGGCAGCATCGCGAATGAATGCATTCCTGCCGAGGCGCCATCGGCTTCACTTCTCGGGCTATTCCCCAGAGGGAAAGTGCAAGGCCTCGAAAGAGCCGGCAATGGACGTCCGAAACGCTCCGGATGCGGAAGGCTGTCGCGCGGGGAGGGCGGCCATCCGATGGCTGGCCCCGTTCTCCTCGAATCCGTAACATCCGAGGCCTTTTTCCAGCATCTCCCGCGACCGGCTCCGCCGGCCAACCGTTTTCAGGTAAGCCATGAAACCGAAATCCCTGCGTGCCGATGTCCTGGCCGGACTCACCACGTCCTTCGCCTTGGTGCCCGAGTGCATCGCCTTCGCTCTGGTCGCCCACCTCAATCCACTGATGGGGCTGTACGGCGCCTTCATCATCTGCACCCTGACCGCCCTGTTCGGCGGCCGTCCGGGCATGGTGTCCGGCGCCGCCGGCTCGATGGCCGTGGTGATCGTCGCGCTGGTGGTGCAGCACGGCGTGCAGTACCTGCTCGCCACCGTGCTGCTCGGCGGGCTGATCATGGTCGCCTTCGGCCTGCTGCGCCTGGGCAAGCTGGTGCGCATGGTGCCGCATCCGGTGATGCTCGGCTTCGTCAACGGCCTGGCGATCATCATCGCCCTGGCCCAGTTGGAGCACTTCAAGGCCGGCGGGGCCTGGCTGAGCGGCATGCCGCTCTACCTGATGCTCGGGCTGGTGGCGGCAACCATGGCCATCGTCTACCTGTTGCCGCGCCTGACCCGCGCCGTGCCGCCGGCGCTGGTGGCGATCCTCGGCGTCGGCCTGCTGGTCTGGCTGCTCGGCCTGCCGACCCGCACACTCGGCGACATGGCGCGCATCGCCGGTGGCCTGCCCGTCCTGGCCGTGCCGGACGTGCCCTGGAGCCTGGAAACCCTGGGCATAATCGCGCCCTACGCGGTGCTGATGGCGCTGGTCGGCCTGCTGGAAACCCTGTTGACCCTGAACCTCACCGACGAGATCACCGAGAGCCGCGGTTACCCGGACCGCGAGTGTGCGGCCTTGGGCGCGGCCAACCTGGTGTCCGGCCTGTTCGGCGGCATGGGCGGCTGCGCGATGATCGGCCAGACCATGATCAACCTGAGCTCCGGCGGCCGCGGCCGGCTTTCCGGGGTGGTCGCCGGGGTGATGATCCTGCTCTTCGTGCTGTTCCTTTCGCCGCTGATCGAGCGCATCCCGCTCGCCGCGCTGGTCGGGGTGATGTTCGTGGTGGCGCAGCGGACCTTTGCCTGGGCCTCGCTGCGGGTGCTCGACAAGGTGCCGCTGAACGACGCGCTGGTGATCCTCGTGGTGACGGTCGTCACGGTGTTCACCGACCTGGCCACCGCCGTGCTCTGCGGAATCGTCGTCGCCGCGCTTAACTTCGCCTGGCAGCAGGCCCGCGAGCTGTACGCCGATACCCATCAGGAGGCCGACGGCAGCAAGCTCTACCGCCTGCACGGCACGCTGTTCTTCGCCTCCACGACGCCCTTCCTCGACCAGTTCGACCCCGCCGGCGACCCGCCCCAGGTGACCCTGGATTGCCGCCACCTGAGCTTCGTCGACTACTCGGCCATCGCCGCGCTGAAGACCCTGCGCGAGCGCTACGCCAAGGCCGGCAAGCACCTGCGCGTGCTGCACCTGTCCGAACGCTGCAGGCAACTGCTCAAGCGGGCAGGGGTGCATCACGAGTGAGGCGAGGGTTTCCGTGGCTGCGATGGTGCAACGTCGGAAACCGGGGAGCGCTGTCGCCCGACCGTCCGGCGGCGATCCCGGCCCTACCGCGACGACGAACTGACCCTGTTGATGCCCGCCGAACACCCGCTGGCCGCCCGCAAGTCGATCCGCTTCGAGGAAGTGCTGGACCACGAGTTCGTCGGCCCGCACCTGGAAAGCTCGGTGCACGCCCTGCTGACCCGTGAGGCGGAGGCGCTGGGCAAGCCGCTGAAGCTGCGGGTGCGCATCAGCAGCTTCGACTGCATGTGCCGGCTGGTCTCGGCCGGCATGGGCCTGGCGGTACTGCCGCGCAGCGTGGCGCGCCAGTACCTGCGCAGCCACAGGCTGCGCATGGTGACTCCCGACGAACCCTGGGCGCGGCGTTCGTTGTTGATGGTGTTCCGCAAGTACGATGCGGCCTCGCCGACGTTGCGCACCCTGATCGACCATCTGTGCCGGTGACCGTTCGGCTCTCGCGGCCATGCAACGTGCCACGCAGGAGCGCTCGTCGTTATACATAAGTTCCGGCGAGCGCATCGCGTGCTTCCAGTGCAATGACAAACTCCCGCAATCGCTGCAATCCGATCCACATGGCCTTGGGGCCGGGTGGGCCATCGTGTTTGCGCCCCAGATAGCCGCCCAGACCGGCCACCCACTCAACCATCTCGCCCAGTCGAGGTGGCACCGGCAGCGGTGGGCAGCGCTTGATCACGAGGTAGGCGGCCCGCCACTCCCGGGCTTCGAAAATCAACTCGCAATTCAGCTCCGGGCAGGCACGTCCGAGCATCAGGCTGTACAGCACTCGCCAGGCAACCACCAGGTAAAGCCCGATGCAAGGCAGTAGCCGCTCCTCGGTTTCCAGTTGCAGGCAATTGATCTGACAGCCGTTTTTCAGGACATGAAAGTAAATCTCGATATACCAGCGCACGGCATACCAGGCGACAATCGTAGAGGCCTGTTCCAGGCTGCCCACCGGCAAGCTGGTCAGCAACAGCCACTCCAGCGGCTCGACGCCCTCCGGAGGATTCTCTTCGCGGGCCAGCACGGCATTGACGGAGACTTCCGGCAAGTGGCGACCGATTCGAGCGGGGGGACGCAGCACGACAGTGGCCGAACGCAACGTGACCCGGGCCTGCCGGGCCGGGCGCTTCGGGCGTGCCCGGACCTCGACGGCGAGTTGCCCCAGACCCGGCGCCATACTCGGTGAACCATTCATACAGATCCCCTTCCGCATCGGCGAGGTTCACCAATTGCGTTTTGGGGATCTGCCCCTGCAACGCGCAGCTAGCCTGGTAACTGTCGATCCAGCGCCGGCTCTCCTTCTCGTCCACACCCTTGCCACGACGCGCCTTGCGCGGACTCGGTTCGTCGCGGCTCCACCACAAGGCCTCCACGACCCCAAGGCAGATGCGTTCTGGGGTAAAGGCCACGGTCGGATGCAACCGACGCGGGTATTTCTGCTGCTCCTTGAGCGTGCCCACGCCCTTGGGGCCCAGGCTCACCCACTTGTCGAGCTCGGTGGTGTCCTGTACCAGCAACACCACCGGGCAACACTCCATGCGCTGCAGCGTGGCATCCCGATGCGGTGTCAGCACCGTCTCGAATGTTGCCTTCTCGTGGTCGAAGAACCGATAGGCCGCCATCGTTTCCGCCCAGCCCCGGCAGGCCGCGGGAATGCTGCTCCCCGGGTGCGCTCCCAACCGCTCCAGGACCTTGGCTACCCGTACATTCAGGCGCTCATCGCCCAGGTCGGCGGTCTGCATTTCTTCCTCTGCCCAGTTCATCGTCATTCTCCACGAATCCCTTTTGGGTATAGACCTGTGGGGACTGGAGCTGTGTATAACGACGAGCGCTCCTGCGTGGGAGCCCAGGGCGGGCGCTCCGGCGAAGCCTCGAAAAGCAAAAGACCTTGAAAGGGCCGCCTCCGAAGCGTTCTCCATCGGCGAACGCTCCCTTGGCGAGACTTCAATTTTCATGCCACCATTCCGCTCCTGGGTTCCGTTGACGTAAGCCCATCTCTACAGGGAGCATCGTGTGATCGAGTGCCTGTTCGGCAAGCTGAAGTACTACCGTCGGATTGCTACGCGTTATGAGAAGCAGGCCAGCCATTTCAAGGGAATGCTGGCCTTTGCGGCTGCTCTGCCGTGGTTTCGCTGATACGTCAACAGAGAACCTAATAGGGTGAATCATGAATTCGTAAGCCGTTCTCGGTGCGCGACCCGATGTTGTTCCTCAAGAGTCTTTCGGCAACTTTACAACTCTCGCCACCAGGGTTGATCGCTTCGTAAGTAGAAGGTTCGTGATAACGGAAGACTTGTCTTTCCACGATCATTGGAGCGCTCGCAATGGATGGTTCCGAGAAATAGCAGGGTTCCGGTCCCGTGCACTTGTACGGCACGTCTACGGAAACTATTGCTACGAGCCATCCATTGATTTTTCACCATGTTTTAGTGCGCTAACAGCTTGAAAGGCGGTATTGGTTATTTCTGATGTGCAAAAAAGTACAGGTTTTCGTGTTGTCATGGGTTTGTTCGATCGTGTCGATCTGGTTGTAATTTTCCTCGACCCTCGCTTCTTCAGGCAGCCTTTCCATAAGGCTCGAAGGCGAGAGGCAGAATAAAGATAAAAATAGGTCGGTCTGGGGCCGACAAACAGAGGAATTCTCGATGAGTCGTTATCCCTCCCATCCCCGCTCGACGGTATCAATTGTCGGCTTGTTCGATCCTTCCCGCACGGCTTTTCACAATCGCCTCCGCTGACGGCGGATATTCGGCTATCCGGCTGGGCAACTCATCCGGTATTTCCAAGACTGGACCGCGCGGGGCAATACCGATCGCGGCTTCGCACGCTTGCATGTCAACGACAAGAAACGGGACCAACCATGCAAACTTCAACCTACACGAGCGACCAAACCGCTCAGGTGGCGCCTGCGCGTAAAGATCTGGCGGCCTTGATCGCTATCGTAGCCGCGTTGGGCGGCCTGCTCTTCGGCTACGACACGGGGATTATCGGTGTCGCGCTGCTGGGGCTGAGCCAGGATTTCGTGCTGAACGACACACTCAAACAGTTCGTCACGGGGGCCATTATCTTCGGTGCGTTGTTCGGCTGCCTGTTGACCGGTCCGATTTCCGACCGTATCGGCCGACGGCGTACCATCATCGGCGTGGGCTTGGTCTTCGCTCTCGGTTCGCTTCTTTCGGCGCTGTCGCCCAGCGTGGGCTTTCTGGTGGTCTCGCGTTTTCTGCTCGGTCTTTCCGCCGGCAGTTCGACGCAGATCATTCCTGTCTATATCGCTGAGGTGGCACCGCCGCAACACCGTGGCAAGTTGGTCGTGCTATTTCAGCTAATGGTCATGACCGGTATCACCGTGGCTTATTTCACCGGTTTCGCGTTGGGAGAACACTGGCGCTGGATGTTCGGGCTCGGAGTCGTACCGGCGTTGATATTGTTGGCCGGCATGGCGATCCTGCCGGAAAGCCCGCGTTGGCTATTGGTACGCGGTCGGGAAGCGGCTGCCCTGAGCGTGCTGACCCATGTGCGCGGCGATGCCCACTGGGCAGCGCGCGAGTTGGAGGAGATCAAGACTGTCAGTCGCGAGCCGCAGGGAACCTGGCGCGATTTGCGTCTGCCCTGGATTCGGCCGGCCGTTATCGTCGGTGGCGCCATTGCCATGTTCTCGCAAATCACCGGGGTCAACGCGATGATTTATTACGCTCCGACGATTTTGACCCAGGCTGGCTTTTCCACTGATACCGCTGTGCTGGCCACGGGCAGTAGCACCATTCTGGTGGTATTGATGACGTGGTTCGGCAGTGTACTGGTGGACCGCATAGGTCGGCGCCGTTACCTGCTGTGGTTGATTCCCGGCTCCATCGCTGCGTTGATAGGCATGGGATTGCTGTTTCAAAGCGGCGGCCCGACCACCACGTTGGAACAGTGGTTGGTGGTGCTCTGCCTGGCCGGTTATCTGATGCTCAACTGTGGCGGTTTCGGCGTCTGTATCTGGTTGATCAACTCGGAAGTCTATCCGTTGTTCATACGCGGCAAGGGGGCCAGCGTGGGTGCTTTCAGCCACTGGTTCTTCGACCTGCTGGTCACGCTGACCACACTGAGCCTGGTCACGGCCTTGGGAGCGGCAAACACTTTCTGGATGTATGCCGCCATTTCCACCGGGGCTCTGCTGTTCATCTGGCGCTACGTACCGGAAACCCGCGGCAAGAGCCTGGAGCAGATAGAACATGAGTTGCGCGAGCATCGTTTCTATCCATTTCAGCAAAAGACCGAGCATTGATTTTTATAACTGCAGAAATGACAAGACGGTATGGAGCCATTGGCGATATCGGAGGCAACCGAATCCATGTCGCCACGGCGATCAGACCAGGATGGTCGATAATGGCGATATGTTCTGAATCATGTCGAAACCTTGTTCCGAGAGGTTCGTTGGTCTGTCCGTCGGTCATGGCTCCAGACGGTATCGAAACACCGATGCCAAGGCTCGTATTCGTATCCGAGACCGTCGTTCCCGGGATATGAAAGATGAAAGTCGAAGTGCCGGGCGTCGTTTTCGAGCCATCGGAACGCACTGGTGTTTTCGAAATCCGTTTCCAGCAGGGACGCTCCCGGCGTGGTGAGATCGACGGCGCGGCCGGTGTGATGTTCGTGGTCGCGTAGCGGACCTTCGCCAGGGCCTCCCTGCAGGTGCTCGACAAGGTGCAGCTAACGATGCACTGGTGATCACTGATCTTGCCCCGCCTCAGTGGACACCCCGTTAAGCGATACACTGCAACGAGGTGATCCATGGCAAGGCAAGCAAGCCCGATGAAACCAACCCGTATCCGCCACTCCCAAGCCTACAAGGACGAAGCGCTGGCCTTGGCCGAACGGATTGGCGTCAGCAAAGCGGCCGAACAGCTTGGGCTGCCCCCCTCCCAGCTCTATGGCTGGCGGAGCAGGAAACAGCAGGCCCAGACCAGCAGCGAGCGCGAGCAGTTGTTGGCCGACGAAAACGCCCGCCTCAAACGGCTGTTGGCCGAACAGTCCGAGGAGTTGGCCATCGTAAAAATCTATGGTCACCCCCGTTTTTGCAATAGTGATCAGCGATGAGTATTGGGCTTGCCTAAATCTATCCGGCGTCCGTTTGGAGCATGCTCCGCGCCACGATGAGAGTCGCGCCTGGCGATCCTGAAAAAGTCGGCGGCTTCGAAAGCCGATTTTTACGCCAGGTTTTTCGCCAGGCCGGTGGGCCGTTCACGTCATCGCTTGTCCAGCTATCGCAAAACCTGGAAGGTGTTCGGGGTACTGCGCAACGGCAAGGTCAGGCCGCCGAGGCGTCTGGCCCCGCTTCGAACTGCGTGTGGTTGGCCGCGATCGACCAGGCGATGCGAGCCAACTTGTTGGCCAAGGCGCAGGCGACCACGTTCGAGTGGCGGCGACTGCGCAGGGCGCGTACCCAGTCGGCCAGGGCGCCGCGCTGATGCTCCAGTCGTTGCAGGTAAACCCTGGCGCACTGGACCAGCAGTTGCCTGAGCCTCTTGTCGCCGCGCTTGCTGATGCCCAGTAGCCTGGCTTTGCCACCGGTGCTGTACTGCCTGGGCACCAGACCGACGGACGCGGCGAAGTCCCGGCTGCATCCGTATTGCCTGCCATCGCCTATTTCGGCAGCCAATAGGCTGGCGGTGATGGGGCCGATGCATGGGATGGTCAGCAAGCGGCTGCCCAGGTCATCGCTCGCGAGCTGGCCTGCAACCTCCTTGTCCAGTTCCCTGATCTGTTTGTCGAGGTAGTCGAAGTGCGCGTGCAGGCGCTGCAGCAGCAGGCTTAACCGAACAGGCAGTGGCCGCTCGGTCAGGACACCGGGCAGGCGCCTCATGACTGCCAACCCTTTGGGCAGACTGACTCCGAACTCCAGCAGAAAACCATGCATCTGATTGGCGGTTTTGGTCCGATCCCGCACCAGGGATTCCCGCATGCGATGCAGGACCGAGAGCGTCTGCTGGGCCTCGGTCCTGGGCGTCACGAAGCGCATTGAGGAACGTGAAAAGCCGGGAGGTTGCCGAAGAACCGCATCATCTGCTGACGCGACGACTTCCTGCGAAAGACCTCTCGGCCGATCTTGTCTTGTCCGTGAAGATGGAAGCTGTGCTTGCCGAGGTCGATTCCTATCAGTGCCACGTCGCTCATGGTGATGGTCTCCAAAATGAAACACCCTGCGAAAGCATGGCCCTCGCAGGGTGTGGGGGTGACCATCTCATTAAGCCGCCGCGTACTTTGCCAGGAGCCTCAAGTGAAGTACGCCTTCATGCAAGCCCATACTCGGCAGTTTCCACTGAAGGTCATGTGCCGTGTGCTGGGCATTGCCCGCAGCGGCTACTACGCCTGGTGTTCGCGCACGCTCTCGAAGCGCCGCCAGCAACAGACCCAACTGGACCGCCTGGTAGCTCAGGCCTACCACGAGCGGAAGGGGCGCAGCGGGGCTCCGCGGTTATGCCTCGACCTGAAGGCGTCGGGCCTGCCCTGCAATCGCAAGACCGTGGCTGCTTCGATGCGACGCCAGGGACTGCGGGCCAGGGCTGCCAGGAAGTTCAAGGCCACCACGAATTCCAGGCACTCACTACCGGTGGCGGACAACCTGCTCCGGCAGGACTTCACGGCAGCGGCGCCCAACCGGAAGTGGGTGGGCGACATGACTTACCTGCGTACGGAAGAAGGCTGGTTGTATCTGGCCGTGATCATCGACCTGTACTCGCGCAGGGTGATCGGCTGGGCCATGAACGAGCGCATGACGGCCGAGCTGGCCTGCGATGCCCTGCGCATGGCCCTGTGGCGGCGCAAGCAGCCTCAAGGCGTGATCGTGCATACGGATCGAGGCAGCCAGTACTGTTCGGCGGCCTATCGGGAACTGCTTCGTGCCCATCGGCTGCGCGGCAGCATGAGCGCGAAGGGCAATTGCTACGACAACGCCTGTGCCGAAAGCTTCTTTCACAGTCTGAAGGTCGAGTGCATCCATGGGGAACGCTTCGGTACGCATGCCCAGATGCGTCAAACCGTGTTCGAATACATCGAAACCGACTACAACCGCCAGCGTCGTCACAGCACACTGGGATACATCAGTCCGGAAGCCTTCGAGGCCCGGATGCGTGCTTAAACCTGTGTCCACGAGGGCTGGGCAAGATCACCCGCCGGTAGCCACGCGGCGCTCGCCAGAGCATCGACCGCTGTCGGTAAAGAAGCTGGCCTTGGCGCTGCCGCCGGAGGTCTTTACGGAACTCACCTGGCGCCAGGGAACCAACGAACCGCTGAGCGGGCGTTTCGCTGCAGTACGGGTACGCCTGGCCGGCAGCGTTTCGGCAAAACAGCGGCTGCACCCGCAGCAGTGGCTACTGATCGAATGGCCCTCCGCGCAGGACGAGCCGACCCGCTACTGGCTGTCCACGCTCGTGGAGGACACGCCGCTGCCGGAACTGGTACGCATCGCCCATCTGCGCTGGCGTATCGAGCGCGACTACCAGGATCTCAAGCAGGACTTGGGGCTGGGGCATTACGAGGGGCGTGGTTGGCGGGGGTTCCACCACCATGCCAGCCTGAGCATCGCCGCCTATGGTTTTCTGCTCGGGCAGCGCCTGCGCCGTGAGGCCCTGTCCGGACCGGATGGCCAAGGAAAAAAAACCTCATGGCCTGCACGGTACCTGCGCTTCCCGCGGATTACCGCTCCCGCGGTCGGCCAGCGCGCGCAGCGGCATGTGGCGGAGTCGATCACGACGCTGCGTCATCAACTGGGTGTCTACCTGATGCTTGAGTATTGCCGGGACCTGTACGGAGGTCTGGGGTACCCACGGTTATGACACAGTAAGACTAAAGATATTCAGTTCTGAGTCATGACTTTCCTGTTCTTCTTTTACGTCGCTCAAATAGCGCATAGTATTAAACGACTCTGTGAGCTCATGCATAATTTCTCTTACATATGAATCAAATTTGTTATTTTGCATGACAACATTGGCAGAAGGCAAAGCAGGCAAATTTAGCTTTTTGCTAACCTCCACTAGTTCATGATTGTCTGTACTTTTTATTATTCTATGAGGCATTGGTGAAATACCAAGGCCATATTGGATAGCATTCAAATTTTCTGTAATACTATTCCCGATGAAGCTATCATACCAGTTAATGGTATTTATTTTGAAGGAGTCAATAGCAGTTTTACGCAAGCGACATGACTCTCGCAAGGTAACTAAAGGAACTAGATCCCTGTTGTATTTGATATCTGCTTTACCATACCACCCATACGCCTCTTTCCACAAAAAACAGCTATATTTTTTGTCGCAATCCTGAGTTAGGATGGCTAAATCCAAGTTCTTCTTTTCATACTCATTAAAGATAATACTTGATGCATCCACTTGAAGCTTTAGTATAAGGTCGGGATGCTTTTTTCTTATTCTTGCTATTGCCTCTACAAAATGAACATCAACTATGAAGTCGCTAACCCCAAGAGAAACCTCTCTTTTAAGCATGAAATTATCCAAGGGCATTAGTGCAGAGTCATGAGCAGCAAGTAGTGCTTTTGCGCGAGGTAAAAATAATTCCCCCTCTGCTGATAGATAAATGCGACGTGGCGTTCTATGAAAAAGTAGAAACCCAAGCATTCTTTCAAGCTTTTGAATTTTTAATGTTACACCTGCTTGAGTTAAACAAAGTGCTTCGGCGGCAAGTGTAAAGCTATTTAACTCTTCAACCTTGATAAAAGCTTCAACAGAGTTTACGTCCAAATAATGTCCCATCTATAATTCCTTTTTATTTCTGAAATAACAAGCAAAAGGTTGAATCAATTGTTTTCACTTGCTATAAGAATAACATTCTTAATTCAATTCATACATAAAAGCTTGGAATAAAGATATATCCCAAAGGAATGAGTATTGTGACGACAATCGATAAATTTCAGCCGTATAGCTTACGTAATATTCACCATGCGCCTCAATGGCAAAAACTATCAAAAGAAGAAAAGCATTCGCTTGAGGTTTTGGGTGCGGTTTTCCCCTTTAAGGTAAATCAATATATTCTTGATGAGCTTATTGATTGGGGCAATATTCCTGATGATCCAATTTTCAGACTCACTTTTCCTCATAAGGATATGCTCAGAGAGTCAGAGTTTCAGGAGCTCAGTAACGCCATATTAAATCAATTCAATGAGGCCGAAATCCAGTCCATTAGTAATAAGATAAGATTTCGCATGAATCCAAATCCTGCAGGACAAATGACACATAATGTACCAAGGATGAACGGTGTACCTATAAATGGTCTTCAGCATAAGTACAAAGAAACGGTTTTGTTTTTTCCTTCTGCTGGCCAAACCTGCCATTCTTATTGCACATTCTGCTTCCGCTGGCCGCAATTTGTCGGCATGAGTAGTCTAAGGTTTGAGGCACGTAGCTCAGAGCCTCTGGTCCAGTATTTGAAAGAGCATAAAGAAGTAACAGATGTTTTAATTACAGGGGGAGATCCTCTGGTCATGAATACTCGAATTTTATATGAGTTTATTAGGCCATTGTTGATTCCCGAGCTAGAGCATATAAAGAATATTCGTATTGGTACTAAATCAATATCCTACTGGCCGCAGCGATTTGTAACTGATAAGGACGCTGACGATCTTTTACATTTGTTTGAGGATATAATTGCCACTGGCAAAAATCTTGCTCTAATGGCTCATTATAACCACCCTTGTGAAATTAAGACAAAAATAGCTCAAATTGCAGTTAAACGCATAGTCGGTACCGGAGTTACCGTGCGAATGCAATCTCCGATAATTAAGCATATCAATGATAATCCACAGGCATGGGTTGACTTGTGGACTACCGGAGTTCAGCTAGGCGCTATTCCTTATTATATGTTTGTAGAAAGGGATACAGGGCCAAGCAACTATTTTGAAATACCGCTTGTTTCAGCATGGGAAATATTCCAAAAAGCTTATCAATCAGTTTCTGGATTAGCCCGCACCGTTCGTGGACCATCCATGAGTACCTTTCCAGGAAAAATTATGGTTGATGGCATTGTTGAAATCTGTGGAGAAAAGGTCATAGCGCTTCAGTTCCTTCAGGCTCGTGAGCCTAATTGGGTAAGACGTCCTTTTTATGCAAGGTTTGATCAAAATGCAATGTGGATTGATCATTTGAAGCCTGCATTTGGAGACTCAAAGTTTTTCTTTGAGGACTGAACTCATCAGTCACCATGGTGATGAAGCATTAATTATCTAACAGTTTCGTGAGATTTAGGAATTATAAATACTATGGAAAAGCCCACTTATGAGGTTTATGCTTTGCGTTATGCTGAGCATAAACAACGCCGCAGGAATGAAAACTTCATCGCACATGATGAGCACGATAACTCATTAATGCCATCAGATTTTTATTGTTGGCTGATCAAGTCAGATGATCTCTGTGTTCTTGTCGATACCGGTTTTTCTGCGAAAATGGCCAAGACGAGAAATCGTCATTATCATTCTAGTCCTGAAGCTTTGTTAGCGGAGCTTGATATTGATGCCGTATCAATCAAGCATATTATTGTTACACATATGCACTATGATCATATTGGTAATCTCCCCGCTTTTCCAAATGCAGTTTTATATATGCAAGAAAAAGAGATGCACTATTGCACCGGAAGGGCAATGTATCATCCTTTTATTCGTGCACCATTTGATCCAGAAAATATATCAAATGCAGTGTTACGCTTACATATAGGAAAGGTGCGATTTCTGTCTGCTGAAGAAGAACTGTTTCCAGGAATAAGCATACAGCTTGTCGGCGGGCATACTGACGGCATGCAGATAGTGAAAGTTAATACGATTCGAGGCATATTAATTTTAGCCAGCGATGCCGCTCATTTTTGGGAGCACTTACAAAAGAATACTCCATTTCCAATTGTAAAAAGTATTCCTGAAATGCTTTTTGCCCATTCGGAGTTAACTAGAATGGCAGTAGATCTTAATCATATTATTCCAGGTCATGATCCTGCTGTGAGACAAAGATTTCCACATTGGAAAAACAATGAAAACATTGTTCAATTACACTTGAATCCATTGGAGTAGAAATGAATAATTTTAATGTTGCTATAATTGGTGGCGGCCCTCGAGGCTTAAACGTTTTGGAGAGATTTATTGAAATAACAAATAAAAATAAAATGTCGTCAAGATTGAAAGTGCATTTTATTGATCCTGGGATACCAGGCGAAGGTTGTCATCCTTCCAGTCAGCCAGATCACTTGTTGGTAAACACTGTTTCATCTCAGGTGACTATATATGCCCCAGATAGTATAGCGCACAGAGACAACGGATTATCTTTTATTGATTGGGCTGTCTCAAAAAATTATCGTAAAATTGATGGCAAATATAAAAAAGGTTGTGGCGGTAATCAATTGACCGATATGGATTATTTGCCTAGAAGCATACTTGGAGAATATCTGGGTATGTTTTTCAATCATCTGCTTTCACTATTGCCAGAAAATGTGGATGTTATTGTTCACAAAGCAAATGCGATAGATATTTCCAACGAAAATCCATATAAGATTGAGCTTGATAATAACAATATACTGGATGCTGACTTTATATTTCTGACCACAGGACATGTTTACAGAAAACCTTCAAAGGTCGATCAAGGCTTTGCTGATTTTGCGAAAAATCATTGCCACAGAAATCGAAATTTGGCTTACTATCAAACACCTTATCCCATCGGTAACCTGGATTGCATTTCTAGTAATGCAACTGTGCTGATACAAGGTTTTGGTCTTACTGCTCATGACACCATTTCTGCTCTGACTATTGGGCGTGGTGGCCATTTTGAGGAGGACGGGAATAAGCTTCGCTATTGTGCTTCTGGTTCAGAGCCAGATCTCCGACTCGTCTCAAGGCAGTGTTTGCCGTTTGCTGCACGAGGTACTAATCAGAAAGGTTTGACTGGACGACATCAAAGTCAGTTCTTCACCTTAGAAGCTATTACTAAACTTAGGCAACAAGCTATTCAGAAAACAGGGGATTATCGCCTAAACTTTCAGAAAGATGTTATGCCGTTAATTCTCAAAGAAGTAATTTACGCCTGGAGGTGTGCGAAGTTTGCTAAGCGAGTGGATCCAAGGGGCTTTCAGCCCACAAAAGACGAAATAAATTCGATCAACAAAATTTTGTGGCCATTGGAGGGAAATAGTTTTTCTGATTTCTCTAACTATAGAGCCTTCTTTAAAAAAATGGTCGATGAGGATCTACTGGAAGCAGTAAAGGGCAATATGAATAGTGCTGTGAAAGCTTCAACTGATGTGTTGCGTGATACAAGAGATGTGTTGCGCAGTGTCATTGAGTTTGGTGGATTGTTACCGGAGTCTCACAAATATTTTATTGAGCACTTCAACCCTATCATCAATCGTGTTTCCTTTGGGCCGCCACTTCGTCGTGTCAAGGAGGTTCAAGCGCTGTTTGAAGCAGGTGTTCTGGATCTGGCTGGTGGACCAGGAGCAATGGTCATTACCAATGAGTCTACATCTGAATATGAGGTTATCACAAAGTTTGCGAATAAAATCTACAAGCAGAAAGCAGACATTGTTATAAGTGCACGTCTTGATGGCTATTCACCTTTAACAGATTCAAGTCGATTAACAGAAAATTTATTGAAACGTAGTCTTATCAGACCTTGGATGAACGGTGATTATCATCCTGGCGGTGTAGATATAGATAAACATATGCACCCGATTGATAGTTCTGGAAAACCACAGCCTCGGCTATGGGCTATCGGATTTCCAGTAGAGGGAGCTCATTACTACACCCATGCCTTACCTCGGCCTCATGTTGACTCCCGTCAAATAACTGAAGCTGAAAATTGCGTCGTGGATTGCTTAAAGCAAATTACTGAAATTCATAAGAGATCTCAACAATTATTGGAAACCCTGTAAGGTAAATACTAATGTCCTGGGATGAAATTGGACCAAAGGTACAAGCTGGCAAGCTTGTACCTTTTGAAAGCTACTTGAGTCAGACACGTGCTATTCGTGAAGCCCCTTCGCTTTGGAAGGACGCAAGTATAACTAATGCTTGTCTAGCAGATAGTGGGACAGCTCGTGGTGCTTTGAGTATTAAAAACTCAGAGAGAGAACAGGCTGGTGAGATAGCTTCAGGAGTATCAATGGTTTTGCAATTAATAAAACCATTGGACAGCACTACACCGCATTCTCATTCTTTCTGGCATATTTATATTGTCATTGGGGGGGAGGGTGAAGCTTATCTTTCGAACCAAGCCCCTATCAAGCTTCATCAATACGATGTTCTGCATGTTCCAGCGTTTTGCAAGCACCACTTTACCAATAACAATGAAGAAACCCCTCTAAGATTTTATGTTTTACAAAACCTGCCACAGATGGTTGCTCTAGGAGCACTGGTACGTGAAGACGAGGTAGGTACTTCATCTATTTATTCTGAAAATTCGGTTAAAACTGAGGAGGGGTAAGTGAATAAAAGCTATTCGCGCAAAATGGTTGCGAGGGTTTTTATACCTTTCGCTTTCAGCCATTTAACATCTTTTATTTTCAGAAACATCAATGCTGTTCTCGCTCCATTCCTTATTTCGGCGTTAAGCCTTTCTGCTGGTCAGTTAGGATTGCTAACCAGTGCTTATTTTCTTTCTTTCTCTTTAGCTCAACTACCAGTTGGGCTTGCGCTTGATAAATATGGCCCGAAACGAGTACAGCTATTTTTACTTAGCATTGCAGCTACAGGGTCACTTCTTTTTTATGTTGGTAAGGATTTTTCTACTCTGTTATTAGCACGTATTTTAATTGGCTTAGGGCTTTCAGCTTGCTTTATGGGGTCGATAAAAATACTCTCCTTTTATGTGCCTAGCACTAAACTTCCTTCTATCCACAGCTATCTTTTAGCCGCAGGAGGTCTTGGGGCAATGCTCTCAACCTTGCCTGTGGCTTGGATAGTTGAGTTTACCACATGGAGATCCTTGTTTTTAATAATGGCTGGGCTTATTGTCGTTGTCATGTTCACTATTACCATTTGGACTCCAGCTGACCCTGTTGAGCATCGCATGGTTAAATGGCCTACTTTATCCTCTCTTCTTGAAGTATATAAAGATAAGGATTTCCTGCGTGTAATTGCCTTATTCCTACTGCCACACACTGTTTCTTTTGGTCTTGCAGGATTGTGGCTTGGGAAATGGCTTGAAGATGTTGGTCACTTCTCAACTGAAACAGTTTCTTTGTACTTATTCATAAGTATGGGGGCTGTTATTGTTGGGGCGCTATCAGTTGGGAGTATTACTGAGTGGGCTGGAAAATATGGCCTAAAACCAATGGAGGTTGGAGGGGTCGGAATTGGGTTGTTTATATTGATTCAGACGCTATGTGCGCTTAATTGTTTGCCACTAATGCCCGTTTTATCTGTTGCATTTACTTTAATTGGCGCGATAACAGGACTCGATTATACCATTGTAGCACAACGCGTATCGCCAGCAATGACAGGCAGGACTGCAACGTGTCTGAACCTGTTAATATTGTTTGGCGCCTTTCTGATACAAACAGTATTTGGTTTTATTGTTGATTTCTGGCCGCAGAATAGCCAGGGTCAATATCCATCTATTGCATATCAAATGGCATTTTTACTGATGGTTCTTCTGCAGATACCAGGCTTCTTGTACTGGTTGATGCGAGTTATTTCTCAACGTTCTCTAAGAAATCCTTCTGTAGGTTAGCATTAAATGACAATAAATATCACGTTATTTGCCGGCAAAACATCATCAGCTTCTGCAAGAGTTAATATAGCACTAGCCATAAAAGAGCTTAAATATGAAATAAAATATTTAAACTTGGCTGCGGGAGAGCACTGTGGCGCGCTTTATAAAAAATTGAACCCGCAGTGTTTGGTTCCCACGCTAGAATTGAATGGTCTTGTTTTAAATGAGTCGCTTGCGATTATCGAATATTTAGATGAACGCTTTCCTGACCCGCCATTATTACCTAAAAACTTGGAGGATAAAGCTAAAATAAGAGCGCTGTCTCAATTATTTGCTTATGATACCCATCCGTTGCTAACACGTCGCGTTAATAAATTCTTCTATACGGAAATCCAACTTACCGAGAAAAAAATAAGGCTTTGGCAACATTATTGGCTTAAGAAAGGCTTTGATGCTGCAGAAGAAATTCTTTTACAAAATATCATTGGAGACTATTGCTTTGGCAACTCGCCATCACTAGCGGACGTTTGTCTAGTTCCGCAATGTGACTCGGCACTTCGCTTAGGCTTTGATCTTAAGCCATATTCGCGAATAATCGATATTTATGATCATTGCAAGAGCAAGCCTGCGTTCACCAAGTCACTTATACTCGATAAAGCAAATGCAGTCTGAACGAGGTGTTTATGGTTGGGCCAAATATCAATGAAATTGCTTTGCCTCTATTTTTGTTATCCGCTATCAGTATTGATGCCATGTCGTCTGACAGCCTTCAGGAGTGGCCTCATCAATGTGATAACGTGAGTGTCACCAAAGAAGACACCGAGCTAAATAGAATGCCAAGCATTAGCTTGGAAAAAGCAGATATAAATCAGCAGCTGGCTATCAAGAAAATATCTAATGGTCCACGAGGTTGTATTTTTGGCCCTTTCTCTGTGATGCTCTATAGCCCAGAGATATTAAATAGAGTTCAATCTGTTGGTGAATATATTCGTTTTTACTCAATAATACCAAAGCCACTTCGAGAGTTAGCCATTCTAGTCACTGGTCGAGAGGCTCAGTCTCCTTATGAGTGGTATATACATGAGCCAATTGCTTTACAATCTGGTGTCACAAAAGAAACAGTAGAGTTTCTAGCAAAAAAAGAGCGCCCGCCACAACTAAGCGTTGATGAAACCATCGTTTATGATTTTGTCACTGAGATTAATGCTAATAAAATAGTTTCTGATAAAACCTATAATTCATTAAAGAGCAGGTTTGGGGAGAAGGGAGTCGTTGAGTTAACAGCTTTAATCGGTTATTTTACACTCCTTGGGCAGCAGCTTAATGTTGCACGCACACCTATTCCTGAAGGTGTAAACGTACCGTTCAAGGCTCCATGGAAGTAAATTATTCTAGTGGGTCTCTTTATGGTTTTGACAATTACAGAGGAATGTATTTATTGTGCTGCCTGTTTTTCAGAGTGTCCAAGCGGTGCCATATTTGCAGGAGATTTTACATATATAATCAATTTTCAGTCATGTACTGAATGTGTAGATAAATACAGTGAGCCTCAGTGCATTTCTGTATGCCCTGCAGATGCCATAGTTTCATCTGGTATACCCTGACTGAACTTTTATAAGCTGGGCTGCATACAGGAAACTTCCTATTCTGGAATGGCTAGATGTCACCTAATTTTCAATTTTACCTGAGACACAATAATATATATTCTATGTCCTCCTCAATTTAATCAAGGGTTGTTGGCATTGAAGTACTTACTGAACATTGCTAGGAGCTATTAACATTTTGAGCCAGAGGGGCGGTGAGGATGGGCAAACCTGCAAAATCGAGGTGCCCACACCGCTCCCTCCGCAGGCTGGCCATGCCTCGCTTGATGTTCAGTGACAAACTCTGTTCGAAGCTGGAAAAAGTTCTACTTCAGCAATCTATCTATCAAAAGCCGGATCTGTGCATGACGGACGAGAGCTATGCTCTATCGGATGTGTGCTGGCTGTCCCTGGAGAGACCTGCTCAGCGCCTTCGGGGGTTGGAGCTCGTTCTACAAAAGCTTCAACGCGTGATTGTCGGCCGGCAAGTGGCTCAAGGTTTTTCCAGTCGTTGTTGAGCCAGCGAGTTCCTGTTCAACCCAGAAGGCATCAGCCAAAACAGAGCGATCCATGGGACACCTCGGCTATACGTTTCGGTGTCCCCCAATGAATCATGGGGCGACCTCTCGTTACAGCTTATATGGACCGCTCGCAGATATGGGTAATTGAAGGTTTGTGGAGCATTTACGTTGGGAAGGCGAAACCCCATCAGTGTGCACGTCCTCCTCCACCCCACGCGAAGCGGCCCCCACCGCCCCGCACCATCCCCGCCTTATCAATGCGGCGAAACAATAATCTTGACGTTGTGTTCCTTGTTGTTGACCAGTTCCTCGAAGCCGCGGCCGACGATTTCTTCCAGGCCGATGCGGCCGGTGATCAGCGGTTCGACGTCCAGGCGGCCGTCGGCGATGAAGGCGATCACGTCGGCGAATTCGCCGTTGTAGGCGAGGGCGCCGATGACCTGCTTCTCGGTGGAGACCAGTTCGAAGAAGTTGAACGAGCTGGGTTCCTCGAAGATGCCGACCAGCACGCTCTTGCCGGCGTTGCGGATGACGTCGATGGCCAGCTTGGCGGTGTGTTTGTTGCCGATGCACTCGAAGCTGACGTCGGCGCCGAGGCCGTTGGTGCGGGCGCGGATTTCCGCCAGCGCGTCGCATTCCTTGGGGTCGAGCACCAGGCTCGCGCCCACTTCCAGCGCCTTGGCCTTGCGCGCCGAGGACATTTCCAGGGCGATCACCTGGGCCGCGCCGGCCGCCTTGGCGCACATGATGGTGCACAGGCCGATGGTGCCGGCGCCGACCACCACCACGTTCCGGCCGAGCAGGTTGCCGGCCTTCTTCACCGCGTGCATGCCCACCGCCAGCGGTTCGATCAGCGCGCCGGCCTCGACGGGGAAATCGGCCGGCAGTTTGTAGAGCAGTTCGGCCGGCACGTTCACCAGTTCGGCGAAGGCGCCGTTGTTCATCAGCCCGGTGAAGGCCAGCTTTTCGCAGAGGTTGTACAGGCCGCTGCGGCAGTAGTAGCAGGTGCCGCAGTGCTGGCAGGCGTCGGCGGCGATCCGCTCGCCGGGGGCGAAGCCGCTCACGCCGGTGCCGAGCTTGACGATCTCGCCGCTGAATTCGTGGCCGAGGATGCACTGGCCCTGGATACCGGTGAGCGGGTGGGGCTTCTCGACCGGGATGAACACCGGGCCGGCGACGTATTCGTGCAGGTCCGAGCCGCAGATGCCGCACCAGTCGACGCGGATCTGCACCCAGCCGGGCGGCGGGTTGGCGGGCAGCGGCACGTTTTCCACGCGGATGTCGTGGCGGCCGTGCCAGACGGCGGCGCGCATGGTCGAGCCAGGGGATGTTGTCATTGTTGTTCTCCTTCGGGCTTGCGGGGCTGCGGCGACCGGCGCGGGCCGGCCGCCGCCGGTTTCAGTGCTTGGCGAGGAAGGCCAGGATCAGCTTGTTGACCTCGTCGGCCGCTTCCATCTGCACCATGTGCGCCTGGCCGGGCAGGATTTCCACTTGGACCGGCAGGCCCTGGGCATGGGCGGCGGGGATGATGGCGTCGTCGCTGCCCCAGATCAGCAGCGCCGGATGGCGGCCCTGTTCCAGCACGCTGCGCAGGTCGATCTGTTGGCGGCCGCCCGCGGACAGCCGTTCGACCAGTTGGCGCAGTGCCGCGTCGACGCCTTCCAGGCGCTTGTACTTGAGCATGTCCTCCAACAGTTGCCGGGTGACCAGCGCGGGGTCGGAGAACAGTTGCACCAGTTGCGGCTTGAGGGCGTTGCGGCTGCTCGCCTCGACGAAGCCGTTGAGGTAGTCGCCGTTGATCTCCGCGCCGAGGCCGGCGCTGCAGATCAGGCTCAGCGAAACCACCCGCTCGGGCGCCAGGCGCGCCAGGTTCAGCGACACCGCGCCGCCCATCGAGTGGCCGGCGAGGTGCGCGCGCGGGATGTCCAGATGGTCGAGCAGGGCCAGCACGGCCCGGCTCAACTCGTCGAGGTCGCCGCTCTTCAGCGTCTTGCCCGACTCGCCGTGGCCCGGCAGGTCGAGGGCGATCACCCGGCGGTCGGCGGCCAGCGCCTCGTGGTTGAACAGCCAGTTGTTCAGGTCGCCGCCGAAACCGTGGACCAGCAGCAGCGGGATGCCGCCCTCGCCGCGGTCGAGGAAGCGGATGACGCGGCCGTCCAGCTCGACCTTCTGCGGCGCCGGGCCGCTGGCTTCCTCGTCTTCGCCGCCGGGGACGAACTCGTCCTGGAAGCGCTGCACCACGGCGTCGATCTCCGCCTCGGAGGCCTCGCCTTCCACCACCACGGCGAGCAGGGCGCCGACCGGCAAGGTTTCGTCTTCCTTGGCGACGATGCGCCGCAACACGCCGGAGAAGGGCGCCTCGACGCTGCTTGAAATCTTGTCGGTTTCCACGTCGAGCACGTCGTCGCCCTTGGCGATGCTGGCGCCTTCTTCCTTGAGCCAGGCGTTGACCTTGCCCTCGGTCATCGAGAGACCCCACTTCGGCATGGTCAGGGTATGGATCTGGCTCATGCAACCTTCCTCTTGTCGACGATCTTCAGGACAGCGGCTTCGATCTTCGCCGCGTTGGGGATGTACAGGTCTTCCAGGGAGTCGGTGAAGGGCACCGGGGTGTGCGGCGCGGTGACCATCTCGATGGGGGCCTTGAGGGCGGCGAAGGCCTTCTGCGCGACCAGCGCGGAGATGTCGGTGGCCATCGAGCAGCGCGGGTTGGCTTCGTCGATCACCACCAGGCGGCCGGTCTTCTCCACGCTTTCGAGGATGCTGTCCTCGTCCAGCGGGCTGGTGGTGCGCAGGTCGAGCACCTCGCAGCCGATGCCCTGGCGCGCCAGGCTGGCGGCGGCGTCCATGGCCAGGTGGACCATGCGGCCGTAGGTGACCAGAGTCACGTCGTCGCCCTCGCGCAGGAAGTTGGCCTCGCCGAAGGGCACGGTGTACAGCTCTTCGGGCACCTCTCCCTGCATGCCGTAGAGCATCTTGTGCTCGAGGAAGATCACCGGGTCGTTGTCGCGGATCGCCTGGATCAGCAGACCCTTGGCGTCGTAGGGCGAGGAGGGGCAGACCACCTTGAGGCCGGGGATGTGGGTCCACAGCGAGGTGAGCATCTGCGAGTGCTGGGCGGCGGCGCGCAGGCCGGCGCCGTACATGGCGCGCAGCACCAGCGGGGTGACCGCCTTGCCGCCGAACATGTAGCGGAATTTCGCCGCCTGGTTGAGGATCTGGTCCAGGCAGCAGCCGGCGAAGTCGACGAACATCAGTTCGCACACCGGGCGCAGGCCGCGGGTGGCGGCGCCGACCGCCGCGCCGACGTAGCCGATCTCCGACAGCGGGGCGTCGAGCACCCGGCCGGGGAACTGATGGTAGAGCCCCTTGGTGACGCCGAGCACGCCGCCCCAGGCGTCCTGCTCGCCCGGCGCGCCGGCGCCGCCGGCGATGTCCTGGCCGATCAGGAAGACGCTTTCGTCGCGGCGCATTTCCTGGGCCATGGCTTCGTTGATGGCCTGCTGGTAGCTGATTTTTCTCGCCATGATTGTTCTCCTTATGGAATGGGGGCTCAGGGGTAGGACACGTAGACGTCGGCCAGCAGATCGGCCGCCGGCGGCTTGGGATCGCTCTTGGCCTTGATCACGCTGTCCTCGATCTGCCGTTCCACTTCGCCGTCGATGTCGTCGAGTTGCGAGGCGTCGAGCAGGCCGGCGGCGATGGTGCGTTCGCGGAACTGCTTCAGGCAGTCGCGCACCTCGCGCATTTCCTTGAGCTCGCCCATGTCGCGGTAGGTCTGCGCGTCGCCCTCGAAGTGGCCGTAGTAGCGGGTCAGCTTCACCTCGATCAGCGACGGGCCTTCGCCGGCGCGGGCGCGGGCCACGGCGGCGCCGGCGGCCTCGTGGACGGCGAAGAAGTCGAAGCCGTCCACCGTCACGCCGGGCATGCCGAAGCCGGCGGCGCGGTCGGCGATGTGGTCGCAGGCCACCGACCAGTTGGAGGCGGTGGCCTCGGCGTAGCCGTTGTTCTCGGCGACGAAGATGCACGGCAGGTTCATGATCGCGGCGAGGTTCATCGCCTCGAACACCGCGCCCTCGTTGGAGGCGCCATCGCCGAAGAAGGCCACGGCCACCGCGTCGCTGCCTTTGAGCTTGGCGGCCAGCGCGGCGCCGGCGACCAGCGGCGCGCCGGCGCCGACGATGCCGTTGGCGCCGAGCATGCCCTTGGACAGGTCGGCGATGTGCATGGAGCCGCCCTTGCCCTGGCAGACGCCGGTCTTCTTGCCGTAGATCTCGGCCATCATCCCATGCACGTCCACGCCCTTGGCGATGCAGTGGCCGTGGCCGCGGTGGTTGGAGGAGATGCAGTCGTCGTCGCGCAGGTGGGCCATGACCCCGGCGGCGGAGGCTTCCTCGCCGGCGTAGAGGTGGACGAAGCCGGGGATCTCGCCGGTGGCGAATTCGATGTGCAGGCGCTCCTCGAAGACGCGGATGGTGCGCATCACCCGGTAGGCGTGCAGCAACTGCTCGGCTGACAAGTGGGTGGTCATTGTTGTTCTCCTGGGTTGTTTCGACACGAAAGGTTCACGGGGTGTTGCGGGTGTTCGCGGCCGATGGACAGCAGACGGTGGCGCGCCGCATAGGCAAGTGTGGCTTCCACGTCGATGCTCAGCGGGCCGTGGGAATCGAGGGTGACGGTCGGTTGGTCGCCGGCGGCGAACTCGATCTCGCGCTCGCCGTCCAGCGCCAGGGTGCCGCCGCTCAGGCCGGGCGAATGGGCCACGCCCGGCTCCAGGGTGCCGGCGGCGACTACCCCGCAGCCCTGCAGCAGGCCGGGGGCGAGCGGCGCCAGCAGGGCTTCGCGGGCCTCCGGGTGCAGGCGCATCCAGGCGCCCTCGGGAGCCTGCCGGGAAACCGGGCACCAGAGCCCGCAGAGCGCCGACAGGCCGATGGCGTGGGGTTCGGCGAAGGTCACGAAGACTTCGGCCAGGTCCTCGGCGCGGCTGATCGCCCGGCCGCCGACGAAGCGCAGCGGCGACACCGCCACGTCCACCAGCGCCCATTCGCAGAGGCCGCGGCGCGCCTCGCGGACCAGCAGGCGCTTGTTGCGGCGCAGGGCGATCTCCGGCGGAATCCGCCCGCTGGCGAAGAGTCCGCCGGCGAGCCCGGCGCCGGTCGCCTCGCGCAGCTCGGGAAAGGCGTTGTTGGTACCGGTGGACAGGGTCAGCAGGGGAATGTCGCCGACCTCGGCGGCCACCGCCTTGTGGGTGCCGTCGCCGCCGAGCACGGCGACCAGCGCGACGCCGCGCTCGGCCATCAGGCGCGCTGCCTGGCGGGTGTCCTCGACGGTCTGGCGCAGGCGGATATCGAGGATCTCCAGTTCCGGCCAGCGGTTGTCCTGGGCGTGGCGGCCGCGGCTGGCCTTGAGCACCGCGGCGGCGATGCCGGTCATGTCGGTCGGCAGCAGCACGCGACGGACGCCGGTGGCGCCGAAGGCGCCGAGCAGGCGCTGCACCACCGAGGCCTTGTCGGTGCTGGAGAACAGCCCGGCGTTGGCGGTCAGGCGGCGCAGGTCGCGGCCGGAGGCCGGGTTGGGGATGATCCCCACGGTCAGCGGAGGACGGCTCATGGCTAGACTCCGCGGGCTCAGAGCGAGAAGCCGCCGTCGACGGCGATGGCCTGGCCGGTGACGTGCGGGGCGCAGGCCAGGTAGACGGCGAGCTGGCCCATGTCTTCGGCGGTCTGTGCTTCGCCCTGCGGCAGCAGGCCGGCCTGGTGGCGTTCCCAGGACTGCGCCTCGCTCTCGCCGGGCTGCCGCCAGCGGTTGGCCAGGCCCTGCTCGCCGCGCCACATGCCGGTGCCGACGATGCCGGGGCAGAGCGCGTTGACGGTGATGCCCTCGCGGGCGACCTCCTTGGCCAGGGCGTTGCTGAAGCCGACCACCGCGAACTTCGAGGCGCAGTAGTGGGCGAGGTCGGGGAGGCCGACCTTGCCGGCGATCGAGGCGACGTTGACGATCCGTCCCCAGCGCTGTGCGCGCATCGGTTCCAGTTCGGCCTGGCAGCAGAGGAACACGCCGCGGGCATTGACGTTCAGCACCCGGTCCCATTCCTCGACGGTCATTTCGCTGACCTTGTGGATGCCGATCACCCCGGCGTTGTTGATCGCCACGTCGAGGCGGCCGAAGCCTTCGACGATCCGGGCGACCATGGCCCGCACGCTGTCCTGGCGGGCGACGTCGACCTCCAGCGCCAGACTGCGCCGGCCGAGGGCGCGGACCTGGGCGGCGGTTTCCTCGGCGCCGGCGAGATCGGCCACCGCCACGTCGGCGCCGGCGCGGGCCAGGCTCAGGGCGATGCCCTGGCCGAGGCCGCGGCCGGCCCCGGTGACCAGGGCGACTTTGCCGGACAGGGAGAATTCGGGAAGGAACGATTCGGACATGGGGCACCTGTGCTTGTTGTTATGGGCCGGGGCTGGGGCCGCCGGCCGCTTCTGCCAGGGGACAGAGCAAGGGCGGTGCCAAAGTGCCAAAGATTGGCTGCAAGCCGCGTTTCAGAGCGGTTTTGCCAGGCGACCGAGGGGCCTGGCGAAGGTCCGGGCGAGACGCCCGGTGTCAGCGCGACGGCGAGACGCTGAGACGTTCCGTCTCAGCGGCGCACTTCTCCGTCCCGCCGCTTGTCGCGGGAAGGGGAAGGGTGCTTAATGGGGAAACAACAACAAGACCCGAGAGACGGAGACGGTATGCTTTCCGCACACTCGAAAGCCCACGTGGACTGTGTCAGCCGCGTGTTGAAACATGCCAACGGCCTGCCCCAGGCGCCGGTTCCCGCACCCATACTCGATTCCTGGCGCCGCTCGCTGGAGCAGCACCGGCTCGATCCCGGCTCCCTGCAGGGGCCGCGCATCCTCGACCAGACCCTGCTCAAGGAATGCCGCGAACGTTCTGAACTGTTCCTGCGCATCGCCAGCGAAGAGGTCGATCGCCTGCACGGCCAGGTGCGCGACGCCGACTACTGCGTGCTGCTCGCCGACGCCCAGGGGCGGACCATCGACTACCGGGTCGATTCGTCGATCCGCAGCGACTGCCGCAAGGCCGGCCTCGACCTCGGCACCTGGTGGTCGGAGGGCGAGGAGGGCACCTGCGGGGTGGCCACCGTACTGGCCAGCCGGATGCCGCTGACGGTGCATAAGCGCGACCATTTCCGCGCCGCCTTCATCGGCCTGACCTGCTCGGCGGCGCCGGTCTTCGATCCGCAGGGCGGACTGCTCGGCGTGCTCGACGCCTCGGCGGTGCAGTCGCCCGACGACCGCCGCAGCCAGACCCTGGTCCGCCAACTGGTGGCGCAGAGCGCCCGGCAGATCGAGAACGCCTTCTTCATGCACAGCGCTCGCGGCCACTGGATACTGCGTGCCCACGCGGTGCCGGGCTACGTCGACAGCCAGCCCGACTACCTGTTCGCCTGGGACGCCGACGGCCGCCTGCTGGCGCTCAACCCGGCGGCGCGGCGCTGCCTGCTGCAGCGTTTCGGCGAGCTGCCGGCGCACATCGGCGAGGTGTTCGACCCGGACGCCCTGCGCGCCGCCGAGGACGGCGCCGCCTGCCGGCTGCACGGACGCGGCGGCGACCTCGCCCTGCACGTGCGCCTGAGCGTGCCGCAGCGTCCGAGCCGGGTGGCGTTGCGCGGCGCGCCGCGCGCCGCCGAACTCGATCCGCGCATCGCCGAGAATCTGCGCCTGGCGGTGCGGGTCAAGGACCGCAACCTGCCGGTGCTGATCCAGGGCGAGACCGGCGCCGGCAAGGAGGTCTTCGCCCGCCAGGTGCACGAGGCCAGCGCGCGCCGCGACAAGCCCTTCGTCACCCTGAACTGCGCGGCGATCCCCGAGAGCCTGATCGAGAGCGAGCTGTTCGGCTACGCCGCCGGCGCCTTTACCGGCGCCTCCAGCAAGGGCATGCGCGGCCTCTTGCAGCAGGCCGACGGCGGCACCCTGTTCCTCGACGAGATCGGCGACATGCCGCTGACCCTGCAGACCCGCCTGCTGCGGGTGCTCGCCGAGGGCGAGGTGGCGCCTTTGGGCGCGGCGCGGCGGCAGGCGGTGGACATCCAGGTGATCTGCGCCACCCACCGCGACCTGGCGACGATGGTGGCGGACGGCAGCTTCCGCGAGGACCTGTACTTCCGCATCGGCGGCGCGCGTTTCGAGCTGCCGCCGCTGCGCAGCCGCAGCGACCGCCTGGCGCTGATCAACCGCGTGCTGGAAGAGGAAGCGGCGTCCTGCGGCGAGCCCATCGGCCTGAGCGCCGCGGCGCTGGAGTGCCTGCTCGGCTACCGCTGGCCGGGCAACGTGCGCCAGCTCCGCCATGCCCTGCGCTACGCCTGCGCGGTGTGCGCCGGCGGGGTGGTCCGGCCCGACGACCTGCCGGCCGAGCTGCGTGGCGGGCGCCTGGCCACCGGCGAGGACGCCGGCGCGCTGGCCTCCGACCCGGAACGCCAGGCGCTGCTCGATGCGCTGGTCCGCCACCGCTGGAAACCGGGACCGGCGGCCGAATCCCTCGGCATCTCCCGCGCCACCCTGTACCGCCGGGTGAACCAGCACGGCATCGAGATGCCGGGGAAAAGGCGCGGCTGAGGGCGGCTCCGGCCGCCCGGGGCCTTTTCTTCTTTAATGGAAAGAAGAGCCGTGGCTGCCAAGGCCGCTCGTTCGCCTGTCGGACGCCAGGCGTTCCTTGCCGGCCATTCCGAACGGATCGCTGCATGTCCCGTCGAAATAGTCGGAACGGGATGAACCTGACCCCCACCACGCACTTGCAAGGAGTCTGTCATGTGGACCAAACCCGCCTTCACTGACCTGCGCATCGGTTTCGAAGTGACCCTGTATTTCGCCAACCGTTGAACGAGTGGCCCCGGCGTGCCGGGGCCTTTCCCAGACGGAACTGCCATGCACATCCGAATTCTCGGCTCGGCCGCCGGCGGCGGCTTTCCCCAGTGGAACTGCAACTGCCGCAACTGCCACGGCCTGCGCCAGGGCACCCTGCGCGCCACGCCGCGCAGCCAGTCGTCCATCGCCCTGTCCGACGACGGGGCGAACTGGATTCTCTGCAACGCCTCGCCGGACATCCGCGCGCAGATCGAGGCCTTCCCGGCCCTGCAGCCGGCCCGCGCGGTGCGCGACACGGCGATCCGCGCGCTGATCCTGCTGGACAGCCAGATCGACCACTGCACCGGCCTGCTCGGCCTGCGCGAGGGCTGCCCGCACGAGGTCTGGTGCACGGAGATGGTCCACCAGGACCTGACCACGGGTTTCCCGCTGTTCGCCATGCTCGAACACTGGAACGGCGGCCTGCACTGGAAGCCCATCGTGCTGGAGCGGTCGTTCGCGGTCGACGCCTGCCCGGCCCTGCGCTTCACCCCGATTCCGCTGCGCAGCGCCGCGCCGCCCTATTCGCCGCACCGCCACGATCCGCATCCGGGCGACAACCTCGGCCTGCTGGTCGAGGACAGCCGCACCGGCGGCACGCTGTTCTACGCCCCCGGCCTCGGCCGGGTGGATGCGCCGCTGCGCGAGCGGATGCGCCGCGCCGACTGCCTGCTGGTCGACGGCACCCTGTGGCGCGACGACGAGATGATCCACGCCGGCTGCGGCAGCAAGCTCGGCAGCGAGATGGGCCACCTGCCGCAGAGCGGCGCGGGCGGCATGCTCGAAGTGCTCGACGGCCTGGACGGGCGCAAGGTGCTCATCCATATCAACAACACCAACCCGATCCTCGACGAGGACTCGCCCGAGCGCGCCCAACTGGTCGCGCGCGGGATCGAGGTCGCCAGGGACGGGATGGACATCGACCTGTAGAGCGCCGTTACCCGCTTCTGCGAGGAGCCGTATGACCCAGACAGCCATGAGTCCCGCCGAATTCGAGCGGGCGTTGCGCGCCAAGGGCGCCTACTACCACATCCACCATCCATTCCAGGTCGCCATGTACGAGGGTCGCTCGACCCGCGAGCAGATCCGGGGCTGGGTGGCCAATCGCTTCTACTACCAGGTGAACATTCCCCTGAAGGACGCGGCGATCCTCGCCAACTGCCCGGACCGCGAAGTCCGCCGCGAGTGGGTCCAGCGCATCCTCGACCACGATGGCGGCCCCGGCGAGGAGGGCGGCATCGAGGCCTGGCTGCGCCTCGGCGAGGCGGTCGGCCTCGATCGCGAGCAATTGCTGTCCCAGGAACTGGTGCTGCCGGGGGTGCGTTTCGCGGTGGACGCCTACGTCAACTTCGCCCGCCGCGCCAGTTGGCAGGAGGCGGCCGGCAGCTCGCTGACCGAACTGTTCGCCCCGACCATCCACCAGTCGCGCCTGGACACCTGGCCGCGGCACTACCCCTGGATCGAGGCCGGCGGCTACGACTACTTCCGCAGGCGCCTGAAGGAAGCGCGCCGCGACGTCGAGCACGGCCTGCGCATCACCCTCGCGCACTTCGCCACCCGCGAGGCCCAGGCCCGCATGCTGGAGATCCTGCAGTTCAAGCTGGACATCCTCTGGAGCATGCTCGACGCCATGAGCATGGCCTACGAACTGGACCGTCCGCCGTATCACACGGTGACCCATGAGCGGGTCTGGCACCGGGGAACGATACTGTGATGACGGGACAGGCGATTTCGGCAGGGTGGATGGCCACCCCGTGGAAAACGCGCGCAGCGATTTTCCAGCGCAGTCCACAATGCTGGAAAAGACCTTCGGTCGTTTTCCATCCTGCAGAGGGGAAATGCCCATGAGCGAAACCACCCTGAACGATATCCCCCAATTGCGCCGCGGCTTCCGCTTCCAGTGGGAGCCGGCGCAGAACTGCCACGTGCTGCTCTATCCCGAGGGCATGGTCAAGCTCAACGACAGTGCCGCGGCGATCCTCGGTCAGGTCGACGGGGACCGCAGCATCGCCGCCATCGTCGCCGCGCTGCGCGAGCGCTTTCCCGAGAGCGATGGCATCGAGGAGGACGTCCTGGAATTTCTGGAGGTGGCGCGTGAGCGCTCCTGGATCGAGCTGCACTGAGCCGGGCCCGCCGCTGTGGCTGCTGGCCGAGCTGACCTATCGCTGCCCGCTGCAGTGTCCGTACTGCTCCAATCCCCTGGACTTCGCCCGCCACGGCGCGGAGCTGTCCACCGCCGAGTGGATCGAGGTGTTCCGCCAGGCCCGCGAGCTGGGCGCCGCCCAGCTCGGCTTCTCCGGCGGCGAGCCGCTGGTGCGCCAGGACTTGAGCGAACTGATCGGCGCCGCTCGTGGCCTCGGCTACTACACCAACCTGATCACCTCCGGCATCGGCCTGAGCGAGGCGCGCATCGCCGAGTTCGCCACGGCCGGCCTCGATCATATCCAGGTCAGCTTCCAGGCCGCCGACGCGGAGCTGAACGACCTGCTGGCCGGCTCGGGCAAGGCCTTCGCCCGGAAGCTGGCCATGGCCCGTGCGGTCAAGGCCCAGGGCTACCCGATGGTGCTCAACTTCGTCACCCACCGGCACAACATCGACGCTATCGAGCGGATCATCGAGCTGTGCCTCGAATTGGAGGCGGATTACATCGAGCTGGCCACCTGCCAGTTCTACGGCTGGGCCGAGCTGAACCGCGCCGGACTCCTGCCGACCCGCGCCCAACTGGAGCGCGCCGAGCGCATCACCAACCAGTGGCGGGAGAAGCTCGCCGCGCAGGGCCATCCGTGCAAGCTGATCTTCGTCACCCCGGACTACTACGAGGAGCGTCCCAAGGCCTGCATGGGCGGCTGGGCCAGCCTGTTCCTCGACATCGCCCCGGACGGCACGGCGCTGCCCTGCCACAACGCGCGGATGCTGCCGGTGCAGTTTCCCAACGTGCGCGAGCACAGCCTGCGGCACATCTGGTACGACTCCTTCGGCTTCAACCGCTTTCGCGGCGACGACTGGCTGCCCGAGCCGTGCCGTTCCTGCGACGAGAAGGGGCGCGATTTCGGCGGCTGCCGCTGCCAGGCCTTCCTGCTCACCGGCGATGCCGAGGCGACCGATCCGGTGTGCGCCAAGTCGGCGCATCACGGTCTGATCCTCGACGCCCGCCGCCAGGCGGAAGAGGCGCCGCTCGGCCTGGAGCGGCTGGTCCATCGCAACGCCCGGACCTCGGAGATCATCTGCAGGAGTCGCTCGGAGTGAGCCGGAAAGTCCTGCCGGCGGCTTTCCGCCCGATGTCCGCTGCGTTTCGCCATCGACCCTGACTGGCCGTTTCCCGGGAGGTTCGTTCGTGCCCACGCATTCCATGCCCTACGGTTCCTGGCCCAGCCGCTGGTCGGCGGCGAATGCCGCCGCGGCCAGCCGCGATTTCGCTGGGCTGCAGGCCGGCCTCGGCGGCCTGGTCTGGCTGGAATACCGCCCGGAAGACGGGCGTTGCCGCCTGTGGCTGTGGCGGGACGGCACGACGCGCTGCCTGACCCCGGCGAGACATTCGGTGCGCAGCCGGATCTACGAATACGGCGGCGGGGCCTTCTGCATCGTCGACGATGGCGTGGCCTGGGTCGACGAGTCCGACCAGCAGGTGTACCGCACGCGCCTCGCCGAGGCTCCCGTCGCCGAGGCGCTGACCGCACAGGCCCGGCGCCGCTACGGTGACCTGCACCACGCGCCGGCCTGGAACGCCGTGCTGGCGGTCGAGGAAAGCCACGCGGCGAAGGGAGTGGCGCACCGGCTGGTCGCCCTGTCGCTGCACGACGGCGCGCGCCGGGTGCTGGCCGAGGGCGCCGATTTCTACGCCGCGCCGAAGCTGAGCGCCGACGGCCGGCGCCTGTCCTGGATCGAGTGGGAGCGTCCCGAACTGCCCTGGACGGCCACCCGCCTGTGCCTGGCCGAGGTGGCGGCGGACGGCCGGCTCGGCGAGCCCGTGACCCTGGCCGGCGGCGAGGGCGGCGAGGCGTTGCAGCAGCCCTGTTTCGCCGCCGACGGAAGCCTGTGGTGCCTCACCGACCGCGCCGGCTGGTGGCAGCCCTGGCGGGAGCAGGGCGGCCGGCTGCGGGCTGTCGAGCGGACGGACGAGCGCGCGGAGCGCAGGGGAGACGACGGCGCGGCCCTGTCCGCCGCTGTCATGGAGTGGAGCGAGCCGCGCCCGCTGGCCGCCGCCGACCATGCCCCGGCGCCCTGGCAGCAGGGCGCGGTCAGCTACCTGCCGCTGGCGGACGGCGGCCTGCTGCTCGCCCGCCAGGAGGAGGGCTGGGGATTCCTGATCGAGCGCGATGCCGCGGGCCGCGAGCGCTATCTGGCGGCGGAGTTCAGCCGCTTTCGCCAACTGGCGGCGGACGCGGACTGTTTCTACTGCATCGCCGCCTCTCCGGCGCGGCTGCCGGCGGTGCTGGCGATCGAACGGGCCGGCGGGACGCCGCGGGTGCTCGCCGGGGGCGAGGCGCCGCTGGCCGAGGCCGAGCTGTCGCGGCCGCAGTCGCTGCGCTTCGCCACGGGCGAGGGCGAGTCCGCCCAGGCGTTCTTCTATCCGCCGCGCAACGCCGCCTGCCCGGAGCCCGGGCACGGACGGCCGCCGCTGGTGGTGTTCGTCCACGGCGGACCGACTTCGGCCTGCTATCCGGTGTTCGATCCGCGCATCCAGTTCTGGACCCAGCGCGGCTTCGCCGTGGCCGATCTCAACTACCGGGGGTCCAGCGGCTTCGGGCGCGCCTGTCGGCTGCGTCTCGCCGGCGAGTGGGGACGCATCGACGTGGAGGACGCCTGCGCCCTGGTGCACGACCTGGGCGAGGCGGGGCTGGTCGACCCGGCGCGGGCCTTCGTTCGCGGCGCCAGCGCCGGCGGCTACACCGCGCTGTGCGCGCTGGCCTTCCGCGAATTGTTCCGGGGCGGCGCCAGCCTGTACGGGGTCAGCGATCCCGCGAGCCTGCGCCGGGTCACCCACAAGTTCGAGGCCGACTACCTCGACTGGCTGATCGGCGATCCGCAGCGCGACGCCGAGCGTTACCGGCAACGCACGCCGCTGCTGCACGCCGGGGAGATCGGGGCGCCGGTGATCTTCTTCCAGGGCGGCCTGGACGCGGTGGTGGTGCCGCGGCAGACCGAGGCGATGGTCGCCGCCCTGCGCGCGCACGGAGTGCCGGTCGAGTACCGGCTCTATCCCGACGAGCGCCACGGCTTCTGCCGGGCCGCCCACCTGGCCGACGCGCTGGAGCGCGAGTGGCGTTTCTACCGGCGCCTGCTGGATTGAGGCCCGGGTCCATGGGCGAGCTGCCGCCGCTCGAACAGCGCAGTCTGCGCCTGGACAATGGCGTGCGGGCGACCCTGCTGCGTGACCCGCAAGCCCGCCGCGTGGCCCTGGCCGCCGGGGTGGATGCCGGCAGCCTGCACGAGCCCGAAGCCTGGCCGGGGCTGGCGCATTTTCTCGAACACGCCCTGTTCCTCGGCAGCGCCGGCCTGGCCGGGACGGGCGCCTTCGCCGGATACGTGCACGGCGCCGGCGGGCGCTACAACGCTCGTACTCTCGGCCTCTGCACCCAGTTCTACCTGGAGATGCCGGCGCGCGAGCTGGCGCCGGCCCTCGAGCGGCTCTGCGACCTGCTGGCGCGGCCGCTGCTGTTGCCCGAGCGCTTGCTCGCCGAACGCGAGGTGCTGCACGCCGAGTACCTGGCCCGCTGCCAGGACGGCGACAGCCAGTTGCTCGGCGCGCTGGCCGGTCTGCTCGATCCGGCCCACCCGCTGGCGCGTTTCCATGCCGGTGCGCGCGACACCCTGGAGCCACGGGCGCCGGCCTTTCTCGCCGATCTGCGCGCCTGGCACGCCCGGCATTACCGGGGCGAGAACCTGTGTCTGTTGCTCTGCGGGCCGCAGTCCCTGGACGAGCTGGAGGCGCGGATTCGCGCTGGCGCCGCTTCGCTGCCGGCCGGCGCGCGCCTGCCGGCTCCCGCCTGGCCATCGCCCTGGCCGGCGGGACAGGACCCGCTGCGCCTGGAGCTGGAGCAGCCGGCGCGGCGGAGCATGAGCCTGTGGTGGATGCTGGAACATGTCGCCGGACGCGACGATCCGGCCCTGGAGCTGTTGCGCCAGGCCTTGCGGCGCGGCGATGCCGGCGGCCTGCCCGGCGCGCTGCGCGTCCGGGGCCTGGCGTGCTCGGCCCGTCTGGAGCTGCATCCGGTGGGTGCCGGGCAGGTGCTGCTGGCCCTGCATCTGGAGTTGCTGGAGGAGGGGCGTGGCCGCGAGGAGCGGATCGCCGCCCTCTGCCACGACTGGCTGGCCTGGCTACGGGCGGCGCCGGAACGGATCGGCGATCCGCTCCTGGCCGAAAACCTGTGCATCGCCCAGGCCTGGGACGAGTACGAGCAGGCGCCGCTGGAACGCGCCGCGCTCTGGCTGGAGCGCTGGCAGCGCCAGGGCGGTGTCGCTCCGCGGCTCTGGCCGCAACCGCCGGCCGCCAGTGCGCTGGCCGACTGGCTGAAGCCGTTGGCGCAGCCGCCGCTGCTCCTGCAATGTTGCCGCGATGCTCTGGCGCAGGGCGGGTTCAGCCCGCGTTTTCCTGTGCGCCATCGGGTGCTGCCGCAGGCCGGGCTATCGCCGCCGCGGCAGGCCTGGCGGCCGGCGCCGGTCAAGCCTTCGCCGCCGTTCCCGGCGCCGCTGGCCGTACGGGACTGGCCCGCGCAGTGGCGCAGCGGCGGTGCGGATTTGCTGCGTCCCGGTCAGGCGGCCTTGCTGCTGGCCTGGCAGGCCGCGCCGGGGCCGGAGGCGCAACTGGCCGGCGAACTGGCGGAACTGGCGCTAGCCGAGCGCTGGGCCGCGCTGGCCGGCGAAGCGCGGCCGTTCGGCGCCGACTGCCGGCTGTCGAGCGATGGCGGACGCCTGAGCCTGTGCCTGAGCGGGCCGCCGGCCGCGCTGCCTTCGCTGCTGACGCGCCTCCTGGCGAGTCTGCGCGAGGACGATGCGACGGGCTGGCGCGAGGCCTGGCAGCGGCGGCGCGAGACGCGGGAGCGGCAGATCCTGCTGCGTCGTCTGCTGGCGCATCCGGCCGCCCGGACGCGCATGCCGACGGTGGATGAGGATTCGCTCGCCCGGCGACTGGCGACCCTGGATGGCGCCGCTCTGGCGTCTCTGCTCGGCGGCTGGCTGGCGGGCGCCAGCCTGTGCGGCTGGCGCATGGGCGAGCTGCCCATGGCCGTACTGCCGCCGCTGCAGGGCCTCGGGCGGCCCGCCGTCGTGCCGCCGCCTCGGCAGGCGCTGGGCGGCGAGCACGCTCTGCATCTGGGCATCGCGGGTAGCGAGCGGGCGGTCCTGCTGCGTCTGCTGGCGCCAGTCGGCGACCCCTGGCTGGAGGCGGCCTGGCGCCTGCTGGCGATTCTTCTGCAAGGGCCTTTCCATCAGGCTCTGCGTATCGAGCAGGGACTCGGCTATGCGCTGTTCAGCCGCTTCGTCGACGACGGGGATGGCGCCGAACTGCAGTTCGGCGTGCAGTCGCCGCACGCTTCCGTGGAGCGTCTGCGGCAGGCGATTCGCGACTTCATCCTTGTCCGCCGGGACGGCCTCACCGATCTGGATGCGGCACATCTGGCCTCCGCTCGCCTCGCGGCGCTGGACGCCCTCGACGCAGGCAGCCGTCCGCAGCGCGTGCAGCGTGCGGTCGACGCCTGGCTCGGCGGCCGGCCGGACGACTGGCCGCAACGGCTGCACGCCGCGCTGCGGCGGCTGCGACGCGACGACCTGCTCGCCGCGTCGCGGGCGATGACGGAACCGGGTACGGGGTGGCGCTGGCTGATCTCCCGTTGAGCGGTCGGCGAGGGCGGGCGGGAGCTTGTCCGCAAGCCTTTCCCCGAGGCGAACAGCAGGTCGATGAAGAATTCATCACCGCCCACATTCAGCAGCACCTGGCGGCCGACAAAGGCAAAACCCGCCCCCAGCTCCAGCAGGAATTCGGTGACATGTTTGACCAGCGCATGTTTGATTTCCCGCTCCTGCGCTTCATCGGTGAGGCCGAGAAAGTCAAAACGATACGGGTCTTTCAGCGATTCGCGGGCAAGGTCTGACTGTGGCGCGGGCAGGCGTGTGTCAAAGTTGGTGACGGCCTGGCCATTGCGCTCCAGCAGCTTGGTTTCAATCTGCATCACCAGCACATTGCGCGACCAGTTGTGCTCGATGGCCTTGGCGGCATACCACTGGCGGGCCTCCGGGCTGGGCAGCTTGTCCAGCAACGCGAGTTGGTGGTACCAGGGCAATTGTGCAAGCACCTCTTGCACAAATGACACATCCGGCCAGGCTTGGGCAAAGGCTCGCATGTACTTGAGGTTGCGCGGGGAAAAGCCTTTCATGTCCGGGAAGGCGGTGCGCAGGTCGTGCGCCAGCCGTTCGATGACCTTGGCCCCCCAACCTTGCTCGGTTTGCCGTTGCAGGATGTCCTGACCGATCTGCCAGTAGAGCAGCACCAACTCGCGATTGATCGCACGCGCAGCCCGCTGTTGAGCTGCGTGGACGCGAGCTTTCAACTCGCCCAGCCAGTGGTCGTAGCCCTCTGGCGCAGGGTTCAGAGATACGGGCCTGTCGCTCATGCCGCCTCCCCGCTGGTAGCCTTCAGTGCGGCCAGCAGTTCGGTTTTCAGCGCCTGCTGGGCGGCCTGCAACTGGCGGGTGATCTCCTGATATTCGGCCATCAGTTCGTCCGGGTCACCGAGCTCGACGGCCACCTCATGCGGGTTCTTGCAGTCCAGGTTGTAGTTGCGGGCGACAAGGTCCTTGGCCGAGACCTTCCAGGCATGCTCGGTGGTCTTGCGCCCCTTGCGTTGCGGGCCGCCCCACCAGGCTTTCTCGCGGTTGAATTCCTCGATGGTCAGCGGCTTGGAACGGGAATAGCTCTTGTAGCCTTCCGGGTAGGGATGCTCGAAGAACCACAGGTCCTGGGTGGGGCCGCCCTTCTCGAAGAACAGGATATTGGTGGCGATGCTGGTGTAGGGGGCGAACACGCCTTTGGGCAGGCGCACGATGGTGTGCAGGTTGAACTCTTCCAGCAGTTCGCGCTTGAGCGTGGTCTTCACCCCTTCGCCGAACAGGAAACCGTCAGGCAGCACCACGGCGGCACGGCCCGTATCGTGCCTGAGCAGGTGCATGATCAACGCCATGAACAGGTCGGCGGTCTCGCGGGTCTGATGCTTGGCGAGGAAGTTCTTCTCGATGCCATCCTCTTCCATGCCACCGAACGGTGGGTTGTGGCCCTCGCAGCGATGTCATTCCCTGTGTCCATGACACTCAATCCAGCACGACCAGAAACTCGGTCGCCAGCGCGGTCGGCTGAACATCCCGGACATTGCGTTGCAGCGACACCAATCCGTAATCCGCCATCATCCGCAGGGTACGCGACAGGTTCGGCACCTTGCGGCCGCTGAGTTCAGCCAGTTCCGTCAGAGACTTGGGTTGCTTGTCATGGATCAGGCGCAGTAGGCGGCGGTTGTCGTCGGAGAGCACGGCGGCCAGCGAGGCCAGGGAGGTAAACCAGATACTTGGGGTCTCGCTTCCTTGCGGGGGTTGTCTATCTGGCTGTCGGACACCGACAATGCAGCGCTTCATGATCGTGAGTCCAAGGGAATGTTGATCTGTCGACTGTATCAGTGTGTGATAATCATCGTCGATCAAAAATGCCCCTAGTGTTATGACACAGCTAAATCTGCGTCATGCATAATGTCGGCATGGAACATTACAGAATCATCCTCAGTCCTCAAGAAAGAGCGCGGTTGCAAGAGCTGACAAGCAAAGGCAGGACCGCGGCAAGCCAAGTCATCAACGCCCTGATCCTGCTGGCCTGCGACCGCTCGCAAGACCAGGGGCCGCGCAAGACCAGTGCACAGATCGCCCAGATGCTGGGCGTGAGCCAACGCAAGATCGACAACCTCAAGCGGCGTTGCGTGCAGGAAGGTCTGGAGTCGGTGCTGGTGAGAAAGAAACCCCGGCGCGAATACGCCCGCAAGATCGACGGCGAACTCGAGGCACGCCTGATCGCCCTGAGCTGCGGACCTGCTCCCGAAGGTCATGCGCGCTGGACGCTCAAACTGCTGGCCGAGCGTGCGGTGGAGTTGGAATATGTAGACTCGCTGTCGTCGGAGACGGTGCGACGTGCCCTAAAAAAAACGAACTCAAGCCGTGGCGCAAGGTTGGCTGGGTGATCCCGCCGAAGGCCAGCGGGGAATTCGTGGCGGCCATGGAGCAGGTGCTGGATGTCTACAGTCGACCCTATGACGAAGGCCATCCGGTGGTCTGCATGGACGAAACGCCGCGGCAACTGATCCGCCAGGTGCGCGAGCCCCTCGAGGCGGTACCGGGGCATCCCGGGCGCGATACGAGTACGAGCGCGCTGGCACCTGCAACGTCTTCGTAGCCTGTGAGCCGCTGGCCGGGCGGCGCATCGCCAAGGTCACCGAGTACAAGAAAAGGCAGGACTGGGCGCTGTTCCTGCAGGACATCGCCCAAGCCTGGTCCGGGGCCGAGCGCATCACGCTGGTGATGGACAACCTCAACACCCACAGTGCCGCCTCGTTGTACGAGACCTTTATGCCCGAGCAGGCCAAGGCCCTGAGAGATCGCTTCGAGTTCGTCTACACCCCCAAGCATGGCAGTTGGCTGAACATGGCCGAAATCGAGATCAACGTACTCGCCGGCCAGTGCCTGGACAGGCGCATCGACTCCCTCGAGCGGATGCGCAAGGAGGTCGCCGCATGGCAGCAATGCCGCAACCAGCTCGATGCCAAGATCAACTGGCAGTTCACCACCCAGGATGCGAGGGTCAAGCTACGCAGCCTATATCCGCAGATTGAAGTGTGTTGAGATACTAGGGTATGAGCGACATCGATTCTTTGTCGAAAACGGGGTAATGCACGGCGTTATTACCCTCTTTGGGCTGACCGTTACCTGCATTAGCACCGTCAGCATCAACCTTAAGATGCCGCTCGGCCTATTTGCTCAATGACCATCAGAAAGTCGCCTTTCAGTCGATGCCGCTCCTGGTTGCATCGTGATGCCCTACTTCATTGCAAGGAAACGCGCTTACTACTTGCTCGGATTTTTACCCGCTGCGTCTAGATAACGCACCCAAGCCTGTTGCAGCGACCTTCTCTGATATCGCATCGGGCCTGAATCCATTCTCATTGGCCCCGGTAGAGAAGGTTGTACGCCAACAATGCGGCGTCGTTCCCCGTCCCAGGTTCATGTCGCGTATGAACGGGTGAGCCGGTTGCGGGGGGAGAAATACCCTCTGCGGTTGAACACGACTACCCCAACGCTACTCCCCGAATTTTTTAGACCTCGATGAACAATAGGAACGCTCAGCAAACTATATTGTTTGGCAAGCCCTTGATTTCAAAAGGCCCGCCCAATCCACCAAGCGCTACTGAACGCTCCTGAGTTCCGAAAAAACCGTCAGACGTTGAAGCGGAAATGCATCACGTCGCCGTCCTTGACGATGTAGTCCTTGCCTTCCAGGCGCCATTTGCCTGCTTCCTTGGCGCCGGCTTCGCCCTTGTACTGGATGAAGTCGTCGTAGGCGATGACCTCGGCGCGGATGAAGCCCTTCTCGAAGTCGGTGTGGATCACCGCGGCGGCCTGCGGCGCGGTGGCGCCGATCTTGACGGTCCAGGCGCGCACTTCCTTGACCCCGGCGGTGAAGTAGGTCTGCAGGTTGAGGAGCTGGTAGCCGGCGCGGATCACGCGGTTCAGGCCGGGTTCTTCCATGCCCATGGACTCGAGGAACATCTGCTTTTCCTCGTCGTCGTCGAGTTCGGCGATCTCCGCCTCGATCTTGTTGCAGACCGGCACCACGATGGCGCCTTCTTCCTCGGCGATGGCCCTGACCACGTCGAGGTGGGGGTTGTTCTCGAAGCCGTCCTCGGCGACGTTGGCGATGTACATCACCGGCTTGCTGGTGAGCAGGTGGAAGCCGCGAACGATGCGCTTCTGCTCGTCGTCCATGCCCCTCATCAGCGAGCGGGCCGGCTTGCCTTCGCTGAAGTGCGGAATCAGCTTTTCCAGCAGGGACTTTTGCGCCAAGGCTTCCTTGTCGCCGCCCTTGGCGCTGCGCACGACCTTCTGCAACTGCTTCTCGCAGCTGTCGAGGTCGGCGAAGATCAGTTCGAGGTCGATGATCTCGATGTCGCGCTTGGGATCGACCGAGTTGGAGACGTGGATGACGTTGTCGTCCTCGAAGCAGCGCACCACGTGGGCGATGGCGTCGGTCTCGCGGATGTTGGCCAGGAACTTGTTGCCCAGGCCCTCGCCCTTGGAGGCGCCCGCCACCAGGCCGGCGATGTCGACGAACTCCATGGTGGTCGGCAGCACGCGCTCGGGCTTGACGATGGCGGCGAGGGCGTCCAGGCGCGGATCGGGCATCGGCACTATGCCGCTGTTCGGCTCGATGGTGCAGAAGGGGAAGTTCTCGGCGGCGATGCCGGACTTGGTGAGGGCGTTGAACAGGGTGGACTTGCCGACGTTGGGCAGGCCGACGATGCCGCAGTTGAATCCCATGGTGTGTCCCTCGCAGAGCTGGAGTCGGTGGAAAAGGGTGGCTCAGGCTTTCCTGCTGTGCAGCTGCTGCATGGCGCGGGTCCAGTTGCCGTCGAGCATGTCCGGCAGCACGTCGAGGGCGAAGTCGATGCAGGCCTCGAGCTTTTCCTGTTCGCTGCGCGGAGCCCGGCCGAGCACGAAGCCGGAGACGAGATTCTTGTCGCCGGGATGGCCGATGCCGAGTCGCAGGCGATAGAAGGAGTTCTGGTTGCCGAACTGGGCGATGATGTCGCGTAGCCCGTTGTGCCCGCCATGGCCGCCGCCCTGCTTGAGCCTGGCGGTGCCGGGGGGCATGTCGAGTTCGTCGTGGGCCACCAGGATGGCCGCCGGCGGGATGCGGAAGAAGTTCGCCAGCGCCGCCACGGACTGGCCGCTGCGGTTCATGTAGGTGGTGGGGATGAGCAGACGAACGTCGCGGCCCTGATGGCTGAACTTGCCGACCAGGCCGAAATACTTCTTGTCGGCGCTGAGGCGGACACCCTTGGCGGATGCCACGCGCTCGACGAAAAGGGCCCCTGCATTGTGCCGGGTCTGTTCGTATTCCGGGCCGGGATTTCCCAGGCCGACGATCAGTTGCACGGCGGTCATGCAGGGGCCCTCCAGTGGCTCCGAGGGATTACTCGGCGCCTTCTTCCTTCACGCGGGAGGCGTGGATGTTGGCCACGGCCAGGTCGTTGCCATGGGCCAGGGCCACCAGCTCGACGCCTGCCGGCACGCTCAGGTTGGACAGGTGGACGATCTGGCCGACTTCGACCTGGGCCAGGTCGACTTCGATGAACTCCGGCAGGTCTTTCGGCAGGCAGGACACTTCCACTTCGCTGATCACGTGGGAGACTTCGCCACCCTGCTGCTTCACGCCGACCGAGGTCTCGGCGTTGACGAAGTGCAGCGGCACCACGGCGCTCAGCTTGTGGTCGGCGACCACGCGCAGGAAGTCGGCGTGCATCACCGCGGCCTTGGACGGGTGGCGCTGCAGGGCCTTGATCAGCACGGTCTCGGTGGCGCCGGCGATGTTCAGGGTGATCACGTGGCTGAAGGCGGCCTCGTCCTCGATCAGCTTGGTGATGTCCTTGGCCAGGATGCTGATGGACTGGGGCTCCTTGTCGCCGCCGTAGATCACGGCGGGAACCTGGGCGGCGTTACGACGCAGGCGGCGGCTCGCACCTTTCCCCAAGTCGGAACGCACTTCGGCATTCAGGGCAAAATCGGTCATTGCGTTTCTCCAGAATGACAGCGTCGCCCGCACGCTTGCGACCAGCGTCCGGGCGATGGCTGAAGGCCCCGCGCGGGGCGGGGCGGTGGTATCGGCGCCGGTTCCTAGCGGAACATGGCGCTGATGGATTCTTCGTTGCTGATACGCCGCACCGCCTCGGCCACCACCGGGGCGATGTCCAACTGGCGGATGCGCGGACAGGCCTGGGCCGCGGCGGACAGCGGAATGGTATTGGTCACCACCAGTTCGTCCATCACCGAGTTCTCGAGGTTCTCGATGGCGCGGCCGGACAGCACCGGATGGGTGCAGTAGGCGTAGACTTTGGCGGCGCCGTGCTCCTTGAGCGCCTTGGCCGCGTGGCACAGGGTGCCGGCGGTGTCGACCATGTCGTCGACCAGGATGCAGGTGCGGCCTTCCACGTCGCCGATGATGTGCATGACTTCCGACTGGTTGGCCTTTGGCCGGCGCTTGTCGATGATGGCCAGATCCACACCCAGGGACTTGGCGACGGCGCGGGCGCGTACCACGCCGCCGATGTCCGGGGAGACGATCATCAGGTTGTCGAAGCGCTGGGCGTGGATGTCGTCGACCAGTACCGGCGAGCCGTAGATGTTGTCCACGGGGATGTCGAAGAAGCCCTGGATCTGGTCGGCGTGCAGGTCGACGGTGAGTACGCGGTTGATGCCGACCACGTCGAGCATGTCGGCCACCACCTTGGCGCTGATCGCCACGCGGGCGGAGCGTGGGCGGCGATCCTGGCGGGCATAGCCGAAGTAGGGGACGACCGCGGTGATCCGCGAGGCGGAGGAGCGACGGAAGGCGTCGGCCATCACCACCAGTTCCATGAGGTTGTCGTTGGTCGGTGCGCAAGTCGGTTGGATCAGGAAGACATCCTTGCCGCGGACGTTCTCGTTGATCTCGACGCTGATTTCTCCATCGGAGAACTTGCCCACGTAGGCGTCGCCGAGGGGAATATGCAGCTGACGTACGACGCGACGCGCCAGATCGGGGTTGGCGTTCCCCGTGAAGACCATCATCTTGGACACGCGCAGTACCTGCCGGCTGAGGGTGGACCCGATGAAATTAAAAAGCTGCTCAAAAAGGCGGCTCGAGGGCGGCGTTTTTGAACAGCTTCCTGGAATATGGCAGGGGCGGCTGGATTCGAACCAACGCATGGCAGGATCAAAACCTGCTGCCTTACCGCTTGGCGACGCCCCTGTGGCGTTACATCCCGGAATGCCCGGTCGATGCGTGCGAACCCTCTGGAATATGGCAGGGGCGGCTGGATTCGAACCAACGCATGGCAGGATCAAAACCTGCTGCCTTACCGCTTGGCGACGCCCCTGCGACACACGATCATCGAATGCTAGGCATTCACTCCCTGCACCAGCGTCTCTAGCCTGCGGTGCAACATCGATATGTTGCGCCCCTGGGCGACGAAACCCGGCATGGTCACTGGAAGTTGGCGGGCGACTTTATCAGCATCGCCCCGATTTGGGAAGCTCCCAAATACGCAAGCCCCAGTTCCGGTCATTCTGGCCGGAACGAATTTGTTCAGCCAGTTCAAGGCGTTACGTACTTCCGGATAACGCCTTTCGACGACTGCCTGGCAGTCGTTACGACCTTCCCCTGCAAGGAGGCTGCGAACTGTAATGGCCGGTGTATTACGTGTCAACTCCGGGTCGGCAAAAATTTCTGCTGTGCTGACAGTGACTTGCGGTGCCACGACGAGGAACCAGGGTTCCTCCAGCTCGACCGGTCGCAGGCGTTCGCCGACCCCTTCGGCGAACGCGGCGCGGCCGCGCACGAAGACCGGCACATCGGCGCCCAGGGCGAGACCCAGCGCGGCCAGGCGTTCCTCGTCCCAACCCAGTCCCCAGAGGCGGTCGAGGCCGAGCAGGGTGGTCGCCGCGTCCGAACTGCCGCCACCGATGCCGCCGCCCATCGGCAGGCGCTTGTCCAGCCAGATGTCGGCGCCCAGCCGGCAGCCGCTTTGCCGCTGCAACTGGCGGGCGGCGCGGACGATCAGGTTGCCGTCGTGGGGCACGCCGGGGATCTCCGTATGCAGGCGGATCGCGCCGTCCTCGCGCACGGCGAAGCCCAGTTCGTCGCCGTGGTCGAGGAATTGGAACAGGGTCTGCAACTCGTGGTAGCCGTCGGCGCGGCGACCGAGGATGTGCAGCATCAGGTTGAGCTTGGCCGGTGCCGGCAGGATCAGTTGTGCATGTCGCATGGCGTTCAGAGTCCCAGCCGGCGCGGTTGCCAGTCCTTGATCACCAGGGTGACGACCAGGTCCTGGCCGTACAGCTTCAGGCGTTCGGGCAGCCAGAAACCGTTCTGTTCGACGTAGCGCTGGTATTCGACCTGCCAGCCGTCCTGGCTCAGCCGGGCCAGGTGGCTGTCGCCGTCGAGGGTGAGCTGGCTGCGGCTGCCGGGCGCCGGCAGGCCGCGTACCCACCAGAGCAGGTGGGAAACCGGCAGGCGCCAGCCGAGTTGCTGTTCGAGCAGGGCTTCCGGCGACTCGGCCCGATAGCGTCCCTGGCCGGCGACCTCCAGTTCGATACCGCCGGGACGCCCGGTCAGGCGCGTCGCGCCGCGGCCGAGCGGACCGGACAGGCGGATGTCGTAGTAGTCCTGGCGTTGCAGCCAGAACAGGGTGCCGCTGGCGGATTCGCGAGGGGCCTTGATGCCGACCTTGCCGCTGATCTGCCAGGCGTCGAGGGTGCCGATCTCGCGCTTGTGCGCCCGCCAGCGGTCGGGATCGCCCTGGCCCTCGAGGGCTTCCCGGGAGGTCAGGCCGGCGCAGCCGGCGAGCAGGGCGAGCAGGGCGAGCGGCAGGATGTGGCGAAGAGACGGGATGGACATGGCTCAGAAGGTCTCGGATCCGGTCAGGCGCAGCAGGGTGCTGCGCAGAATGGCGCTGTCGGGCTGTTCCTCGAGCGCCTTGGCCCAGACCTTGCGGGCCTCGCGCTGCTTGCCACGGGTCCAGAGCACTTCGCCCAGGTGGGCGGCGATCTCGTGGTCGGAAATGCGCTCGGCGGCCTGACGCAGCAGGCGTTCGGCTTCGCCCAACTGGCCCAGGCGGTAGTTCACCCAGCCGAGGCTGTCGAGAATCGACGGATCGTCCGGGTTGAGCTGGTGGGCCTGTTCGATCAGTGCCTTGGCCTCGGCGTAGCGGGTGGTGCGGTCGGCCAGGGTGTAGCCGAGGGCGTTCAGGGCCATGGCGTTGTCCGGTTCGCGCGCGATGATGAAGCGCAGGTCGCGCTCCAGCTGGGTCAGGTCGTTGCGCTTCTCGGCCAGCATGGCGCGGGTGTAGAGCAGGTTGAGGTCGTCCGGGAAGTGGCGCAGGGCGCGCTCGATGACCTGCCAGGCCTCGTCGAGCCGTTCGCGGTTGGTCAGTGCCTCGGCCTCGACCAGATAGAGCTGCAGGGCGTAGTCCGGCTGGTTTTCGCGGGCCTGCGCCAGACGCGCCGAGGCTTCTTCCGGGCGGCCGCGCTCGAAGAGGATCTCGGTCTGGCGCAGTTGCGCCGGCAGGTAATGGTTGCCGGGGCCGACCAAGGCGTATTCGATCAGTGCGCTTTCCGGGTCCTCGCGTTCCTCGTAGACGCGCCCCATCTGGTAGTGCGCGGCATCCACGTAGCTGCCGCGTTCGATCAGTTCCTCCAGGTAGAGCACGGCCTCGTCCCAGTCCTTGGCTTCCAGGCAGACCAGCGCCAGGGACAGGCGCAGGTCGTCGTCCTCGGGAAACTGCCGGACCAGGGTGACGAACTCGTCCTTGGCATCGTCGAGGCGGCCCTGCTCGACCAGCAGGCGGGCGTAGGTCAGGCGCAGGCGCTTGTCGTCGGGGTACTCGCGCATGCCCTTCTTCAGCAGGGCGTTCGCCTCGTCGCTGCGTCCCAGTCCCTGCAGCAGGCGCACGCGCAGCAGCAGCGGGGCGATTTCGTGCTCGCTCGCCGGGTGTTTCTCGAGCAGTTCGAGGGCGGCCTCGGGCTGGTTGTCCTGCTGCAGCAGCAGTGCCTTGCCGAACAGCAACTGGCCGTTTTCCGGCGACTTGGCGAGCAGCCGGTCGAAACTCTGCAGCAGTCCGGCGCGGGTTTCCGGGTCGCTTTCCGCCGCGGCCAGGGCGAGGAAGTCGAAATGGGTGTCGCCCTGTGCCTGCAGGACCCGCTCCATGTAGCGCATGGAGTCGTCGTAGCGGCCGTTGCGCGCCAGCTGGACGGCGGCGGCGCGCTGCGCGTCGAGGTCGGCCGGGGCGTTGTCCGCCCAGATCAGCGCGCTGTCCAGCGCGTTCTGGTCGGCACCGAGGTATTCGGCGATGCGAAAGGCCCGTTCGGCGATGCCGGGGTCCTGGGTGGCCTGGGCCTGGACGGCATAGTTTTCCAGGGCGATGTCGAAGCGGTTGCGCTGTCCCGCCAGTTCGCCGACCAGCAGGCTGTAGAGGGTGTCTTCGCGGAACGAGCCGACCGGTTGCGGCGGCGGCGGCGGGCTGGCCGGAGCGGGCGACGGTGCGGCCTCTTCTTTCGCCGGCGGTCTGCCGCCCGGCTGGGAGAGGCTCTGACAGCCGCCGAGAAGCATCATGACGGCCAGCGAGGCGAAGATTTTATTCATAGGGAGGGAAAGCGATGGTTGCACCGGAAAGAGTCGGACGCATCATGACACAAGCCGTCGGTCAAGCCCATGGCCACGGGGGCCGGAGGGGCGCAGGGCAGGTGGACGGAGGTTGTCCTCCATTTGCCGAAGTAGGACAATCGCGTGCTTTCTCTGTTCGGACCCGCGCACCTGAATGGCATTCATCGCCCTCGGTATCAACCACAAGACCGCTTCGGTGGATGTCCGCGAGCGCGTGGCGTTCACGCCCGCGCAGCTCGTCGAGGCGTTGCGGCAGCTCTGCCTGCATACCGACAGCCGCGAGGCGGCGATCCTCTCCACCTGCAACCGCAGCGAACTCTACCTGGAGCAGGATAGTCCGGGAGTCGAGGTGGTACTGCAGTGGCTGGCCGACTATCACCGGCTGAGCCTGGACGAACTGCGCGCCTGCGCCTACGTGCATCAGGACGAATCCGCCGTGCGCCACATGATGCGCGTCGCCTCGGGGCTCGACTCCCTGGTCCTCGGCGAACCGCAGATCCTCGGCCAGATGAAGACCGCCTACGCCGTGGCGCGCGAGGCCGGCACCGTCGGCCCGCTGCTCGGCCGGTTGTTCCAGGCCACCTTCAGCACTGCCAAGGCGGTGCGCACCGACACCGCCATCGGCGAGAGCCCGGTGTCGGTGGCCTTTGCCGCGGTCAGCCTGGCCAAGCAGATTTTCAGCGACCTGCAGCGCAGCCAGGCCCTGCTGATCGGCGCCGGGGAAACCATCACCCTGGTCGCCCGCCACCTGCACGAGCAGGGCGTCAAGCGCATCGTGGTCGCCAACCGCACCCTGGAGCGCGGCCGCTCGCTGGCCGAGCAGGTCGGCGGCCAGGCGATCCTGCTCGCCGACATCGGCCAGGAACTGGTCAACAGCGACATCGTCATCAGTTCCACCGCCAGCCAGTTGCCGATCCTCGGCAAGGGCGCGGTCGAGCGGGCGCTGAAGCAGCGCAAGCACAAGCCGATATTCATGGTCGATATCGCCGTGCCGCGCGACATCGAGCCGGAGGTGGGCGATCTGGACGACGTCTACCTGTACAGCGTCGACGACCTGCACGAGGTCATCGAGGAAAACCGCAGGAGCCGTCAGGACGCGGCGAGGGCCGCCGAGGAACTGGTCGCCGCCGGCGCCGACGATTTCATGCTGCGCCTGCGCGAACTGGCCGCGGTGGACGTGCTCAGGGCCTACCGCCAGCAGGCCGAGCGGCTGCGCGACGAGGAACTGATCAAGGCCCAGCGCCTGCTGGCCAACGGCGGCGACCCGCTGGAGGTGGTCGCCTCCCTGGCGCGCGCACTGACCAACAAGCTGCTGCACGCCCCCAGCGTGCAACTGAAGAAGCTCTCCGCCGACGGCCGCTTCGATGCGCTGGCCGTGGCCCAGGAACTCTTTGCCCTCGACGAGGGTGAGTCGAAACGATGAAAGCCTCCCTGCTGAACAAACTGGACCTCCTGCACGATCGCTACGAGGAACTCACCGCGCTGCTCGGCGACGCCGAGGTGATCGCCGAACAGGGCCGCTTCCGCGCCTATTCCAAGGAGTACGCCGAAGTCGAGCCGGTGGTCGCCGCCTACCGCGAATTCCGCAAGGTGCGGGACGATCTGGCGGGCGCCCAGGCGTTGCTCAAGGACAGCGACCCGGATCTGCGCGAGATGGCCGCCGAGGAGGTGGCCGAGGCCCGCGAGCGGCTGGCCGGCCTGGAGGATCGCCTGCAGCGCATGCTGTTGCCCAGGGACCCCAACGACGCGCGCAACGTGTTCCTGGAGATCCGCGCCGGCACCGGCGGCGACGAGGCGGCGATCTTTGCCGGCGACCTGTTCCGCATGTATTCGCGCTACGCCGAGAAGCAGGGCTGGCGGATCGAGATCCTCTCGGAGAACCCCGGCGAGCACGGCGGCTACAAGGAGATCATCACCCGTGTCGAAGGCGACAACGTCTACGGCAAGCTGAAGTTCGAGTCCGGCGCGCACCGCGTGCAGCGTGTCCCGGAAACCGAGTCGCAGGGCCGCATCCACACCTCGGCCTGCACCGTCGCGGTCCTGCCGGAGCCGGACGAGCAGGCGGCGATCGAGATCAACCCGGCCGAGTTGCGCGTCGATACCTACCGCTCCTCGGGCGCCGGCGGCCAGCACGTCAACAAGACCGACTCGGCGATCCGCATCACCCACCTGCCCACCGGCATCGTCGTCGAATGCCAGGAGGAGCGCTCGCAGCACAAGAACCGCGCCAAGGCCATGGCCTGGCTGGCGGCCAAGCTGCAGGACCGCCAGGACGCCGCCGCGCACCGGGAAATCTCCGAGACGCGCAGGCTGCTGGTCGGCTCGGGCGACCGCTCCGAGCGCATCCGCACCTACAACTTCCCGCAGGGGCGGGTCACCGAGCACCGCATCAACCTGACCCTCTATGCCCTCGACGAGGTCATGGCCGGCGGCGTGGAGGCGGTGATCGAGCCCTTGCTCAGCGAATACCAGGCCGACCAGTTGGCCGCGCTGGGGGATTGATCCCGTGATGCCGCGGGGTGGAAGCCCGCATGGCGGTCGGGCCCGCGGTGGGCTGGGCCGTCCACCCTCTGACCGGAGATAGCCGTCGTCATGGCAAGCATCGAAACCCTCCTCGAATCCGCCGACCTGCCCGACTCGCCGAGTCCGCGCCTGGATGCCGAGTGGTTGCTCGCCGCGGCCCTCGGCAAGCCGGCCAGCTACCTGCGCGCCTGGCCCGAGCGCGAGGTGCCGGAGGCGCCGGCCGTGCGTTTCGCCGCCGACCTGGCGCGCCGCCGGGCCGGCGAGCCGGTGGCCTACATCCTCGGCCGCCAGGGCTTCTGGAGCCTCGATCTGGAGGTGGCGCCGGCGACCCTGATTCCCCGCCCGGACACCGAACTGCTGGTGGAAACCGCCCTGGCGCTGTTGCCGGCGACTCCGGCCGAAGTGCTCGACCTCGGTACCGGCAGCGGCGCCATCGCCCTGGCGCTGGCGGCGGAGCGGCCGGCCTGGCGGCTGACCGGCGTCGACCGGGTTATGGAGGCGGTCGCGCTGGCCGAGCGCAACCGCCGGCGCCTGGGGCTGGGCAATGCGACCTTCCTGCCGAGCGACTGGTTTTCCGCGCTGGACGGCCGGCGTTTCGCGCTGATCGCCGGCAATCCCCCCTACATCGCCGCCGACGATCCGCACCTGGCCCTGGGCGATGTGCGCTTCGAGCCGGCCAGCGCGCTGGTGGCCGGTGCCGACGGACTGGACGATATCCGTCGGATCGTCGTCGAGGCCCCCGGACATCTGCAGGCCGGCGGCTGGCTGCTGCTGGAGCACGGCTTCGAGCAGGCCGGCGCGGTGCGCGGGTTGCTGACGACCCGCGGCTTCGTCGAGGTGCACAGCCGTCGCGACCTCGGCGGCCACGAGCGCATCAGCCTGGGGCGGCTGGCGGCGTGAACCCGCGCGAGGAGGCTGCCGGGCTCCCGGGTGCGCCCCTTCATCGAATCCATCTTTTGCCAGGACAAGTCCATGCTCAGTGACCAAGAACTGCTGCGCTACAGTCGTCAGATCCTCCTGCCGCAGGTCGACGTGGACGGCCAACTGCGGCTGAAACGGAGCCGCGCGCTGATCGTCGGCCTCGGCGGGCTGGGCTCGCCGGTGGCGCTCTACCTGGCGGCGGCGGGCGTCGGCGAGCTGCATCTGGCGGACTTCGACAGCGTGGACCTGACCAACCTGCAGCGCCAGGTCCTGCACGACACCCCGAGCGTCGGCCAGGGCAAGGTGGATTCGGCGCTGGCCCGGCTGGCGGCGCTCAATCCCGAGGTCGTCCTGCGCCCGCTGCGCGGCGCCCTGGATGCCGATTCGCTGGCCGCGGCGGTGGCGGCGGTGGATCTGGTGCTCGACTGCAGCGACAACTTCGCCACCCGAGAGGCGGTCAACTCCGCCTGCGTGGCCGCCGGCAAGCCGCTGGTCAGCGGCGCGGCGATCCGCCTCGAAGGCCAACTCTCGGTATTCGACCCGCGAAGCGAGGGTAGCCCCTGTTACCACTGCCTCTATGGTCACGGCAGCGAAGCCGAGCTGACCTGCAGCGAGGCCGGGGTGGTCGGGCCGCTGGTCGGTCTGGTCGGTAGCCTGCAGGCGCTGGAGGCGCTCAAGCTGCTGGCCGGCTTCGGCGAGCCTTTGGTCGGCCGCCTGCTGCTGGTCGATGCGCTGACCAGCCGCTTCCGCGAGCTGCGCGTGCGGCGCGATCCGCAGTGTCCGGTGTGCGGAGCGCGGCATGGCCAGTGAGGCGCCGGTCGGCGTCTTCGATTCCGGGGTCGGTGGACTGTCGGTACTGAGCGAGATCCGCGCCCGGCTGCCCGGCGAGTCCCTGTTCTACGTCGCCGACAGCGGCCACGTGCCCTATGGCGAGAAGAGTTCCGAGTACATCCGCGAGCGCTGCCGGCATATCGCCGCCTTTCTTCTGGAGCGGGGCGCCAAGGCGCTGGTGCTGGCCTGTAACACCGCCACCGCGGCGGCCGTGGCCGAACTGCGCGAGCTGTATCCGGAACTGCCGGTGATCGGCATGGAGCCGGCGGTGAAGCCGGCGGCGGCGGCTACCCGCAGCGGCCGGGTCGGTGTGCTGGCGACCAGCGGAACCCTGAAGAGCGCCAGGTTCGCCGCGCTGCTGGACCGCTTCGCCGGCGACGTGCGGGTGATCACCCAGCCCTGTCCCGGCCTGGTGGAGCGGATCGAGGCCGGCGATCTGGACGGACCCGCAACCCGCGAGCTGCTGCGGGGCTTCGTCGCGCCGCTGCTGGCCGAGGGCTGCGACACCCTGATTCTCGGCTGCACCCATTACCCCTTCGTCAGGCCGTTGCTCGGGACACTGGTGCCGGACTCGATCAGCCTGATCGATACCGGCGCCGCGGTGGCCCGTCAGCTCGAGCGTCTGCTGCAAGAGCGCGACCTGCTGGCCGCCGGGCCGGCTGCGGCGCGTTTCTGGTCGAGCGGCGATCCGCTCGGGCTGGAGCGGGTGCTGCCGCTATTGTGGGGTGCGCCCGCGACGGTCGAAGCGTTGCCCTGCTGAAGTTGTTCAGCCGCGGCGGCGCAGGGCCTTGAAGGCGGCCAGGGCGCGTTCCCGGCTGGACGGCAGGTCGACGATCGGCGGCGGGTAGCCGGCGGGGCGGAGCGCTCCGGCCGGTGCGTGGATGTCGCGGTTGTCCAGACTCGCCAGTTCCGGCAGCCACTGGCGGATGAAGCGCCCCTCCGGGTCGAACCGGCGCGACTGGGCGAGCGGGTTGAACAGACGGAAGTAGGGCACCGCGTCGGTGCCGGTGGAGGCGCACCACTGCCAGCCGCCGTTGTTGGCGGCGAGGTCGCCGTCGATCAGGTGGTGCATGAACCAGCGCTCGCCGTGCCGCCAGTCGATCAGCAGGTTCTTGCTCAGGAACATGGCGACCACCATGCGCAGGCGGTTGTGCATCCAGCCGGTGGCGAGCAACTGGCGCATCGCCGCATCGATCAGCGGAAAGCCGGTACGCCCCTGCTGCCAGGCCGCCAGCTCTTGCGGAGCGTCGCGCCAGGGCAGAGCCTCGGTTTCCGTGCGCAAGGCACGGCCCATCGAAACCCGCGGATGGCCTGCCAGTATGTGTTTGTAGAACTCGCGCCAGAGCAGTTCGTCGAACCAGGCGGAGGCCTCCGGACGGTCGAATCCGCCGGTGCGCAGCACCGCATGCAGGCACTGGCGCGGCGACAGCACGCCGGCGGCGAGGTAGGGCGACAGCCGGCTGGTGCCGGGCTCGGCGGGAAAGTCGCGGGCTTCGGCGTAGGCGGCGAGGCGGTTCTCGACGAATTCGTGCAGGCGCCGCTGCGCGGCTATCTCGCCGGCCGGCCAGAGCCGGCGCAGGGATTCCGGTGGCGTGGCGAAACCTTCCAGCGCAGCGGGAACGGCATTGCCGACGACGTTCAGCGGCGGCTGTGCCATGGGCAGGCCGCCGACTGCCGGCAGGCTGACGGCCAGGCGCCAGTGGCAGGCCCGGCGGAACTGAGCGAACAGCCGGAAGCTGCCGCCGGAGCGGGTCCGCAGGCTGTCCGGGGCGAGCAGTAGCTGGTCCAGGTGTCGCTGCAGGCCGACGCCCTGCGCCTGCAGTGCGCGCTCCACCGCCGCGTCGCGGCGGCTTTCGTGGACCCCGTATTCGTCGTTGACGTGCACCCGGACGATATTCTGCTCATGGCACAGGCGGGTGAGGAGGGCGGGCGCCTCGTCCCAGGTATCGACCCGGCGGATCAGCAGCGGCACACCCAGGCTTGCCAGGCCGTGCGACAGCTCGGCGAGGTTGCGCAGCCGGAAGTCGACCTTGCATGGGGCGTCGTCGTGCGTGCGCCACTGAGCGGGGCTGAGCAGGTAGAGGGCGAGGGTCGGCCCGGCGCCCATGGCCGCGCCCAGGGCGCGGTTGTCGCGGACGCGCAGGTCGCTGCGCAGCCAGATCAACTGGCGCATGGCGCTTTCCCGTGCAGCTCCTGCAGGAGCCGCAGTGCGGCGGGCGGGTTCTCGGCCAGCGACAGGCCGGGCAGCCGCGCCAGCGTTTCCCGCTGTGCGGCCGTCCCCGGACCGGCGAGCAACAGCGGAAAAGCATTGCCGCGGGCCAGGCTTTCGAGCTGGCGCAACTGCGCCGCGGTCAGCGGCTGGGCGGCATGCAGCAGCAGGCCGCACGGTGCCAGACGCGGCAGCGCCAGCTCCAGTTCGGCGAGGGACACGGGCCCGTCGAGCACCTCCAGAGGGCGGCCGGTCGCCGTGGCGAGCCAAGCGCAGAGCCACAGGCCGGGCTCGATCGGCTGCCCGGCGAGACCGACGAGCAGCAACGGCACGCCGCCGCTCTGGCGGTTGTGCCGTTGCACGCGGGCAGCGAGCCGGCTGCGCAGCCAGGACAGGAAGAACGAGCGCTCCAGCCCGGCGCCGGCCCGTTCGTGCCGTTCCAGCTTGTCGAGCAGCGGCTGGAGCAGGCGCTCGCAGAGCAGGGGGGCGGGATAGAGCGAACTGGCCTGGTCGAAGAGGGCGTCGAGACGGCGGCCGGCCAGTGCTTCGGTGGCGGCGAGCAGTTCGGCCTGCAAGACCTGCCAGGGGCTGTCGGGAGCCGTCTCGGCGTCGCTCGGCGGCTCGCGGTCGAGCAGGTCGCGGACCTGGCCGACCGCCACGCCGCGCTTCAGCCAGGCGAGCACCGCATGGATGCGCGCCACATGACCATCGTTGTACAGGCGGTGCCCCTTGGGCGTGCGGCGGGGCAGGATCAGGCCATAGCGGCGTTCCCAGGCACGCAGGGTGACCGGGTTGACCCCGGTCCGCCGAGCGACCTCGCGGATCGGCAGCCAGCCGGGCTCGGGGGAGGTTTCGGATTCATCGCGCGGCGAGACGGGCAGTTGTTCTTCGGACATCGTTCAAATCGCGTTGCGCAAGCCGAGTTCTTCGGGATGCGGCTGCAGGTAGACCTGCCGGGCCACGTAGGGATGGGGATGGCGGCGGAAATGGTGCTTGAGCAGCGTCAAGGGCACCACCAGGGGCAGCATACCGAGGCGGTACTGCTCGATCAGCCGCTGGAGTTCCGCGCGCTCGCCCGGTTCCAGGGCCGGACGCAGGTAGCCGCAAAGGTGCTGCAGCACGTTGCCGTGGCCGCCACGGCTGGCGCATCGGCGCAGCGCGGCCATCAAACGGGCGAAATAGCACGGGCCGAACTCCTCCGGCGCATGCCGGCCGAGGTCGCCGAGCAGCCGGCCGAGGGCCCGGTACTGCTGCGGATGGCTGGCCATCAGCAGGTACTTGTGGCGGGCATGGAAGTCGAGGAGCGTCCGGCGGCTCAGGTTCTGGCCGAGCGACTGGCGCCATTCGGCATGCACGAACACCCGGGTCACGAAGTTCTCGCACAGCACCGGGTCGTGCAGGCGGCCCTCTTCTTCCACCGGCAGCTCCGGGCGGCGCGCGCAGAAGGCGGCAGCGAACAGGCCGCGACCAGTGCCTTCGGCGGAATGGCTGTCGGCCTGGTGGACCTTGACCCGCTCCAGGCCGCAGGACGGGGATTTCTGCATGAAGATGAAGCCGTCGATGTCGTCCAGCTCGCCGGCCATGCGTTCGCCATAGGCGGCGAGCGGTGTGCCGACATCGAGCGTGGCGTCACGCGTGCCGACCGCCCGCGGGCTGGTCGGATCGCCCACCAGGCGGATCGGCTGGCGCGGTGTGCCGAGGCCGATGGCCATTTCCGGGCAGAGCGGAACGAAGTCGAAATATCTGGCGAACTCGCGGCTGCACAGCCGCGACTCCTTGTGGCCGGCATTGAAGCGCACCCGTTCGCCGAGCAGGCAGGCGCTGATGGCGATCTTCGGTCTGGCGGTGGACATGGACGACCTCGCGAATACCTGTACAGCTTTCATGATTTGTATAAGTATGCATCGAGCTTAGGTACATTCCTGTACATGATCAACAGTTTGTACAGCTTTCGGTACAGGGCCGAGCAAGGAGGAAGGAAAACATGGCATGGCCGCGCGACGGGAGGGTGGAGGGGCGGGCATCGATGACGGCCGCCATGCGGTGGCCGTCGGGCGAATATGTCGCGGGAGGGGTGCGGAACTCAGCTCGCGCGGTGTTGCAGCAGCTTGCGGGCAACTGCCTGGCCGCTCAGCCAGGCGCCTTCTACGCGCCCGGACAGGCACCAGTCGCCGCAGGCGTAGAGGCCCAGGCTGGAGTCGGCCAGGGCGCCCCAGCCATGGCTGCCGACCGGCCGGCCGTAGAGCCAGCGGTGGGCGAGACTGAACACCGGCTCCGGCACGGTGCAGCCGATCATTTCGGCGAAGGCGCCGTACAACTGTTCGATCACCTGGTCCTTGGCGAGATCGAGATACTGGCGGGTCCAGCGGCTGTTGGCCTGCAGCACCCAGGTGTCCGGCTGGCTGGCGCGACCGGGCTTGCCGTGGTTGCGCGACGCCCATTCGAGCGGGCTGTCCTGGATGAAGCAGCCGTCCACCGGCGTGTCCAGCGGCTGCTCGAAGGACAGGGCGACCGCCCAGTTAGGTTCCATCGCCACGCTGGCCACGCTGCTGGCCAGCTTCGGCGCGGCCGCCAGCAACTGCGCCGCCTGGGGCGAGGGCGTGGCCACCACCACCTGGTTGAACGGACCGTAGGCCTTGCCGTCGGCGTCCTGCAGCATCCAGTGCTGCTTGCCGTGGAAGACCTCGGTGATGCGGCAGGAGAAGCGCACAGGCATGTCGCCGAGCAGGCCGCGGGTCAGGGCGCTCATGCGCGGCGTGCCGATCCAGCGGATCTGCTCGTCCTGGGACGGACGCAGCGTGCCGTTGGCGGAGTCGTAGAGACTGGGCTGCCATTCGGCGATCCAGCCGCGGTCGCGCCATTGCTGGACCGCCTCGGCGAAGCGGCGGTCGCGGCAGGTGAAATACTGGGCTCCCAGGTCGAGGGCGCCGACTTCGGTGCGCTTGCTGGCCATGCGACCGCCGCTGCCCCGGCCCTTGTCGAACAACTGGACTTCGAGTCCTGCCGCGCGCAGAGCCCCCGCCGCGGAGAGCCCCGCGATACCTGTGCCAATGATGGCAATAGGAAAAGTCATGGTTTACCTCGTACCCCTTCAGCAGGTGCGCCGCTGACGAATTCCCCATCCCCGTACGTCCGGCGCAGATCACAACGGTTGGTGTTCCTTCATCTGTACTCCTAAATCGATAAGTGCGAAAGCGAAAAAGCGTCATAAATTCAAAGTAGGGCCATGCGTGCCTTTGGGCAACGCGAGGAGGCGGCAATGCACATTTTGCTGACTGGCGGTACTGGATTGATGGGGCGTTCCCTGTGCCGGCGCTGGGCCGTCGAAGGGCACCGGCTGACGGTATGGAGCCGCTCGCCGGAGCGGGTTCCCGCTCTCTGCGGGGCATCCGTGCGCGGTGTCGGACGGCTCGAGGAGCTGGACGGCGAGACGCTGGATGCGGTGATCAACCTGGCCGGCGCACCGATCGCCGGGCGGCTGTGGACGCGCCGGCGCAAGGCTGTGCTCTGGTCCAGCCGGATCACCCTGACCGAGCATCTGGTGAACTGGCTGCAGACGCGCCTGCAACGGCCGCGGGTGCTGGTCTCGGGCTCGGCGGTGGGCTGGTACGGCGATGGCGGCGAGCGCGAACTGCGCGAGGACATGGGGCCGGTCGGCGAGGATTTCGCCAGCCAGCTGTGCGGCGCCTGGGAGGACGCGGCGCGCCGCGCCGAGGAACTGGGCATGCGTGTCGCATTGCTGCGCAGCGGGATGGTGCTGGCGCCCGACGGCGGCTTTCTCCAGCGGCTGCTGCCGGTGTTCCGCTTGGGCCTGGGCGGGCCGCTCGGCGATGGCCGGCAGTGGCTGTCCTGGGTGCATATCGCCGATCAGGTGGCGCTGATCGACTTTCTCCTGCATCAAGAGGATGCGCGGGGTCCCTATAATGCCTGCGCGCCGCAGCCGGTGCGCAACGGCGAGTTCGCCCGCGCCCTGGGCCAGGCGCTGCACCGTCCGGCGCGGCTGCCGGCACCGGCCTTCGCCTTGCGCCTGGGGCTGGGCGAACTCGCCGGATTGCTGCTCGGCGGCCAGCGCGCCGTGCCGGCGCGCCTGTGCGAGGCGGGCTTCGCGTTTCGCTTCGCCGATCTCAATACCGCCCTGGCCGATCTGCTGGGCGACCACCGACTCAAGGATGCTGCATGACCGATCACGCGCTGTTGCTGGTCAACCTGGGTTCGCCCGACTCCCCCGAGGTGGCCGATGTGCGCCGCTACCTCGACCAGTTCCTCATGGACCCCTACGTGATCGATCTGCCCTGGCCGCTGCGCCGCCTGCTGGTCTCGCTGATCCTGCGCAAGCGGCCGGAGCAGTCGGCGCATGCCTATGCCTCGATCTGGTGGCCGGAAGGCTCGCCGCTGATCGCCCTCAGTCGCCGCCTGCAGGAGGCGGTGCAGGCCCACTGGCACGAGGGGCCGGTGGAGCTGGCGATGCGCTATGGCAACCTGTCCATCGAGGCGGCGCTGAACCGGCTGGCGGAGGAGGGCGTGCGCCGGGTGACCCTGGCGCCGCTCTATCCGCAGTTCGCCGACAGCACCGTGACCACCGTGGTGGAGGAGACCCGTCGGGTGCTGCGCGCCAGCGGCCTGACGCTGGAGCTGAGGGTGCTGGAGCCCTTCTTCGCGCGGCCGGAGTATCTCGACGCCCTGGCGCGGAGCGCCGGACCCCATCTGCAGCAGGGGTTCGACCATCTGCTGCTGAGTTTCCACGGCCTGCCGGAACGCCATCTGCGCAAGGCCGATCCGAGCGGCCGGCACTGTCTGGGCAGCGCCGACTGCTGCCGCGAGGCGCCGGTCGAGGTGCTGGCGCGCTGCTATCGGGCGCAGTGCCTGCGGAGCGCCGAAGGTTTCGCCCGGCGGATGGGGCTGGATGAGGGGCGTTGGTCGGTGTCCTTCCAGTCGCGCCTGGGGCGTGCCCGCTGGATTTCGCCCTATACCGAGGAGCAGCTCGACGCGCTGGCCGCGCGCGGGGTGAAGCGGCTCCTGGTGATGTGCCCGGCCTTCGTCACCGACTGCATCGAGACCCTGGAAGAGATCGGCCAGCGCGGCCGCGAGCAGTTCCAGGCGGCCGGCGGCGAGGAACTGATCCTGGTGCCTTGCCTCAACGACCATCCGGCGTGGGCGTCCGCACTGGCGCAACTGTGTCGTACGCCGGGTTAGGGTCTGTCGAGGTTCGGGCGTGAGCCGCGACAGGCCCTGAGCCTCAGCTCGGCTTCTGCTTGGTACCGAACACCTTGTCGCCGGCATCGCCCAGGCCGGGGATGATGTAGCCGTTCTCGTTGAGCCGCTGGTCGATGGCCGCGGTGTAGATGGTCACGTCGGGGTGGGTCCGTTCGAGCAAGCGGATGCCCTCCGGCGCGGCGACCAGCACCAAGGCGCGGATTTCCTTGCAGCCGGCCTTCTTCAGCATGTCGACGGTGGCGGCCATGGAGCCGCCGGTGGCGAGCATGGGATCGACGATCAGCGCCAGGCGCTGGTCGATCTCGCCCACCAGCTTTTCCACGTAGGTGTGCGCGACCAGGGTTTCCTCGTCCCGCGACAGGCCGACCACGCTGACCTTGGCGTTCGGGATCAGTCGCAGCACGCCGTCGAGCATGCCGATCCCGGCGCGCAGGATGGGCACCACGGTGATTTTCTTGCCGGCGATCTTCTCCACCTCCACCGGGCCGCACCAGCCCTCGATCCGGTAGTTCTCCAGGGGCAGGTCCTTGGTCGCCTCGTAAGTGAGCAGGGCGCCGACCTCCTGGGCCAGTTCGCGGAAACTCTTGGTGCTGATGTCGGCACGGCGCATCAGGCCTAGCTTGTGGCGGATCAGCGGATGGCGGATTTCGTGGATGGGCATGGAGGGCTCCGGCACTCGGGGATGGGATGCCTGAATTAAAACACGGCCGGCCGGAGAGTGACGTGGGCTACCGGCGGTGGCCGTGGGACTTGCCCGCGGCGGGAGCGCTGGGTAACGTTCCCGCTTCGATTGCCGGGGCCGGTCCGCCGCAGCGGACCCTTTCATGCTCCACCCACCCGAGGTAAATGCCATGTCCGTCGATCTCGCCCATATCCGCCAAGTCATGGCGGAGGCCGATTGCCTGTTCAACCATGCCGAAGTCGAGGCGGCGATCGATCGTGTCGCCGTGGCGATCAACGCCGAACTGGCCGAGCACAATCCGGTGGTGTTCTGCGTGATGAACGGTGGCCTGGTCTTCGCCGGCAAGCTGCTGCCCCTGCTGGGCTTCCCGCTGGAACTGTCCTATCTGCACGCCACCCGCTACCGCAACGAGACCCGTGGCGGCGACCTGTTCTGGAAGGCCAAGCCGGAAATCGCCTTCATCGACCGCGACGTGCTGATCGTCGACGACATTCTCGACGAGGGGCATACCCTGGCGGCGATCATCGACTTCTGCCGCCACGAGGGCGCCAGGGCCGTGCACACCGCGGTGCTGGTGGACAAGCGACACCAGCGCAAGGCTTCGCCCGGCCTGAAGGCCGACTACGTGGGCTTGAGCTGCGAGGATCGCTACATATTCGGCTACGGCATGGACTACAAGGGCTACTGGCGCAACGCCGCCGGCATCTATGCGGTCAAGGGGCTGTGAGACGACGCCTGTCGGGGACGGCTAGAATGGGCCCTTTCCCGACTGGTCAATGGAGCGAAGCATGGGCAAGAAAGACAAGAAGCAGGTGATTGGCGAGGAAATCGGCGACGACAAGATCCGCTTGTTCCTCGATGTCGAGCCGGCGGACGCCACGCCGCCCTCCCTGCACAAGCTGATCAAGGCCTACCGGGGGTTGCGGGTGGACGATTTCGAACGCTTCGTCAGGTTCTTCGTCGAGGTCGGCTACGACCTTTCGGCGCAGGACGCCCGGGGCCACGACTTCATCGCGCTGATCCAGGACCAGCGTCTCGCCGAGCCTTACATCGAGATCGTGCGGAGCGCCCGGCACTGAGCCGGACGACTTTCCCCGCAAACGAAAAAACCGCCTGTTCAGGCGGTTTTTTCATGGCCGGAGCTTCGATCAGCTGTCGGCGCTGGCAGCCGTGGGCGCGGCCTTGGCCTGAGCGGGAGCGACCAGGCCCAGACGCTGGTTCGAGGCCGCCTGGACGCTGCGGTACAGCTCGGGGCTTTCCTGCAGGTCCTTGGCCGAAGCCTTGAAGATTTCCTTCAGGCGGGCGATCCAGGCTTCGGACTCCATCTGCTCGGCGAAGCAGCGCTGCAGCAGGTCGAGCATGGCCGACACGGAAACCGAGGCGCCCGGCGAGGCGCCCAGCAGGGCGGCGATGGTACCGTCCGCGGCCGCGACGATTTCGGTGCCGAATTCCAGCTTGCCGCCACGCTCGGCATCCTTCTTGATGATCTGCACGCGCTGGCCGGCGATTTCCAGGCGCCAGTCCTGCGGATTGAGTTCGGGGTAGAAGCCGCGCAGGGTTTCCAGGCGATCGGCCATGGACTGCTTCACTTCCTTGATCAGGTAGCGGGTCAGGTCCATGTTGTCGCGGGCCACCGCCAGCATCGGGCCGATGTTGCCCAGGCGGATCGACAGGGGCAGGTCGAGGAAGGAGCCGTGCTTGAGGAACTTGGTGGTGAAGCCGGCGTATGGCCCGAACAGCAGGGACTTCTTGCCGTCGACCACGCGAGTATCGAGGTGCGGCACCGACATCGGCGGTGCGCCGACCGCAGCCAGGCTGTAGACCTTGGCCTGGTGCTGCTTGACGATTTCCGGGTTGTCGCAGCGCAGCCACTGGCCGCTGACCGGGAAGCCGCCGTAGCCGTGGCCTTCCGGAATGCCGGACATCTGCAGGAGGGGCAGGGCACCGCCGCCGGCGCCGAGGAATACGAAGCGGGCCTTGATGACGCGGCTCTCGCCGGACTTGCGATCCTTGACGGTGACTTGCCAGCCGCCATCGCTGCGTTCGAGGCCGGTGACCTTGTGATCGTAGCTCTGGGCGGCATCGGGTTTGCTGGCCAGGTGCTGCAGCAACTGGCCGGTCAGGGCGCCGAAGTTGACGTCGGTGCCGCCCTGCGAGCGGGTCGCGGCCAGGCGCTCGTTCGGGTCGCGGCCGGCCATCATCAGCGGCATCCACTCGTCGAGGGTCGCCTGGTCCTCGGTGTATTCCATGTCGGCGAAGCAGTGATGCTTCTTCAGTACCTCGAAGCGTGTCTTGAGGTAGCCGATGTCCTTGTCGCCGCGCACGAAGCTCAGGTGCGGGACGGGATTGATGAAGGAGTGCGCCGAACCGAAGGTGCCCTGTTCCAGCAGGTAGGCCCAGAACTGCTTGGAGACCTCGAACTTGGTGTTGATCTCGACGGCCTTCTGCGCCTTGACCGTGCCGTCGGCCGCCTGCGGGGTGTAGTTCAGCTCGCAGAGGCCGGCATGCCCGGTACCGGCGTTGTTCCAGGGGTTGGAGCTTTCCAGGGCGTCGGAGTCCTGCATCTCGATGATTTCCAGCCTGATGCCGGGATCGAGTTCCTTCAGCAGCACGCCCAGTGTCGCGCTCATGATGCCGGCGCCGACCAGCACCGCATCGACTTCGTAGTTTTTCTGCGCCATTAACGCCTCCAAATCTGCAACATCAATTGGCAGTACGGCCTTGTGCCGACTCCTCGGGCATCGGGTTGCGCCCTTGCCTGCGAGGATGACGCTTCGGCTGTCCGGCCGGCCTGTTATCCGTTGTTCCTCGACGGGCACCTGCCGACTGAATCGGCCGTGCTTCCTGCGGGATACCCGGGCGGCTGCCGGGGAAGCGGGCGGAACCCCGATCCGGCAGTCGGCGACTCGCGTCGCGGCATCCATTCGGGCGGCCCTAGCGGGTAGACCCCAATTTCTCGGTCAGTGGATCATCGATGGGCGAAGGAGCATGAATATTCGCTCGGAACGCATCGTCGTTCATTCGCCACACTCTTTTGTAGTGAAAAACCGCATTGTCATGCCCTTTTCAAGAGGCATGAACCTTGCTCGTCGTGGTCTGCGGCACGCCGATACTCCGGGGCGTAACGAGACACGCCGCGTCCTTGCAAGCGAAAGTGTTCTGCGCGATGGGCGGAAAGCAAAAACGGTGCTGACCATGGGGCAGCGGATGGGCGACTCTCTGGGGAGGTCCTGCCAAGCTGCACGGCTGTGCATGACGATGCCCGATCAGGAGGCGACCTTATAATCGGGGGTCGAGTATACCGCCAAATCGACAAGTTTGACCCTTTGGCTTTAGTTTTATTCGGAGGCTATCGATTCCGGCACGGCCCGTGCCCCGTGGCCTTCGCGTCGGCTGCGGGCGGGAGTCGCTGTCGCTATACTGCGCTTCCTTCGCGTACTCTGGAGAATCGCGCATGCTGCATCGTCTGTTGCCAGTGCTCGGCCTGATCGCCGTCGCCAGCCTGGGGCTGGCCGGCTGTGCCCTCAGCCCGCAACAAATCACCCCCGAGCCGAAGATCAACACGCCGCTCACCGCGGTCGGATCCGGTCAGCCCGTCGTCGTGCGGGTGGTCGACGGACGCGCTTCGCCGAACCTGGGCACCCGCGGCGGTCTGTATCCGGAGACCAGCATGATCGTCGTGCGCGGACAGGACGTGCTGCCCCGGCTGCAGACCCAGACCGAAACGGCGTTGCGCCTGCTCGGTTTCACCCCCTCGGCCAATGCCTACAACGCGCCGCAGCTGACGCTGACCCTGGCCGAACTGAAGTACCAGTCGCCGAAGGGGGGAACCTATGTCACCGAGGCCGATATCGGCGCGACCTTCCGGGTCGATGTGCAGAATGCCGGCCGTCGCTACAGCGGCCGTTATGGCGCCTCGCTGAACCAGCGCTTCGGCATGGCGCCGAATCAGCAGACCAATACCAAGCTGGTCAGCGACGTGCTCAGCGATGCCCTGACCCGCGCCTTCAAGGACCCGGCCATCGGCCAACTGCTGCTGGGGCGCTGAGGCGCGCGCCCCGGCCCGCTCGCCGGGGCCGGGGCGCCTTTCCCGCCGGAGCTGGCGGCCGCCGCTCCGGCCGGCGCCTGCCGGCATGCGATCAGGCGGCCCTGGCGTAGTCTTTTTCCGGTCGCTCGGCGACAGGCGGTTCGTAATGCTCGTGGCCGCCCAGCCGGCAGTAGTCCAGCCAGTCCTGATCATGGGCGCAGAAGTCCAGTCCGATGCGCTCTTCCAGCTCATCCTGCGGATCGGTCGAACATTCGAGGGGTTCAGCGTATTGCATGTCGATTCCTCCATGGCTGATCGGATGCCTTGCCTCGTGGCCAGGACTTCAGGATGGTCGGCTATGACCGTTTCACGGCGGAACCAGAACTTCGGAGCCCCTGGGCATTGGTCGAAAACGACGCTTGCAAGGCACTTGGCTTGCATAGAATGTGTCCTGGTCTTCTCTGTCCGCGCCGGAATGCCATGCAAGTCGTCGGCCAGCCTCCCCGCGCGGCGCGCGAAGGTGTCGGGCCGCGCTGCGATGGGCATTTTACGCACCTGACAGTGGGCGGCGAGGTTTCCGGCCCGCTACGGAGAGTGGTCCGTCTTTCCCTTTTATGGTGCGCGCGGTTCCTCCGCGCACCGCACCGATGCGGAGGTTTCGATGCTATTGCTGGTTCCTGGGGCCCCCCTGCCGTTTTCCCCGGCGTTGCTGCTCAATGGCGTGGCCCTGTTATTCGCCATTGCCGGAAGCTGGCTGCTGCTCGCCACGCGCCTGCGCGAGCAGCGCGCCCTGGCACGCCTGGCCGGCGAGAGGGAACTGGATGAAGAGGGGAACTGGGCGCTGGAGGCGGCGACCGTGCGGATCAACCGCTTCTTCTATCGCTTCGGCGCCGGCACCCTGCTGCTGGCGCTGCTCCTCTCCTGGAGCAGCACCCGGCTCTGAGGGGCGCCGGTATCCTTACAGCGGCAGGCCGGCCTTGACTCGGTAGCGGTTGCGTACCGGATTGGCGTATTGCAGGACCAGATAGGGACGTTGCTCCTCGGGACAGGCGGCCAGGCGTTTCTGCCATTCCGCCTCCGCGCGGGCGATCTCCTCGGCGGAGAACAACTGCGCCGCCGTCGGCACCTGCAGCTCGGGATCGCGCCCGGCGTATTGCTCGTAAGCCAGGTGATGGGCCGGGAACAGCCGATAGTTGCCGAGGATCTGCCGGTCGATCTCCGCGGCGAGCTGCTTGGCGTCCTCCGGCGACGCTTCCAGCGGCGCACCGAAGTGGATGTGCACCCGCCCCTTGTAGCCGGTGATGCCGAGGGCGATGCTCTGGTCGTCCTCGCCCGGCGCCTTGGTGTAGCTGCCGGTGGTGGCGCGGGTGTACAGCTCGCGGGCCTTGGCCTGGTCGCAAGGGTCGTATTCGTAACTGATCGACACCGGAATCAGGTTGAGGGACTTCACCGCCTCGGCGAAGGGCTCGTCCCTGCGGCTCATGTGGAACATCTTGAGGATCGCCGAGTCGGTGCGGTCGTCGCCGTCCTTGGCGCGGCCTTCTGCCTGGGCGATCCAGATCGACTCGCCTTCCTCGCGGATCGAATGGTTGATGTAGGCGGAGAGCAACTGATAGGCGGCGAGCTTCTCCCGTCGTCCGCTCAGCGAGCGGTGCACGATGAAACTCTTGTTCAGGCGCATCAGGTCGCTGACGAAGGGCCGTTGCAGCAGGTTGTCGCCGATGGCGATGCGCGGGGTGCGCAGTCCGGCGTGGTAGATCGCGTAGTTGACGAAGGCCGGGTCCATCACGATGTCACGGTGGTTGGCGAGGAAGAGGTAGGCCTTGCCGGGCCTGAGCTGCTCCAGGCCGCTGTAGGTCACGCCATCCGTGGCGCGCTCGATGGTGCGGTCGACATAGGTTTCGATCTTCGTCTGCAGGGCCGCGACGCTGTCGATCCGGGCGAACTCGGTACGCAGCCGCATGGCGATGAGCGGCTTGAGCAGCCAGCCGAGCGGCCCGGCCAGGCGCGGAAAGCGGAAGCGGGTAAGAATGTCGAGAAAGCCGGCGTCGGCGATCAGCCGCTGCAGGACGGCAGGGACCTCGGCGTCGGCATAGGGTCGGATGGCATCGAATTCGCCCATCATGTGCTCTTGATCAGGACTGGATAGATAACGAAGGAGGCGGAGGCGCGGGCCTGCGCCTCCTGTCGCGGGGAAAAATCGGTCGGGCATTATAGCGGCAACTCGGGAGAGTCCACGATGCCGGAAACACCGACCCGTCGAACTCCACGCGGAGGGCGTCGCCGCTACAATGGACGGTAGCTCGATTCCATGTCGCTTCCCCGCCCCCGAGTGCCCGTCGTCATGAGTGGACGTTATGCCCTGTTTCGCTGGCCGCCGGCCTTGACCGCCCTGCGCGGCTTTCCCTCGGATCTGGCGCCGCACTGGAGCATCGCCCCGGCCGCCCGGGTACTGATGCTGCGCGATGCCGACGGTGCGCGCGAGGCGGCGCTGGCGCGCTGGGGCTTGACCCCGGCCTGGCTGACCGACCTGTCGCGTACGCCGGCCCATGCCCGGGCGGAAACCCTGGCCGGGCAGCCGATGTTCCGCGAAGCTTTCCGGGTGCGTCGCTGCCTGTTGCCGGCCAACGGTTTCTACGAGTGGCGCGGCGCCGTGCGCAAGCGCCCCTACTGGATGAGCGGCGAGGCACCGTTGCTGTATTTCGCGGCGGTCTGGGAAGCCTATCCGGTCGGCGGGCAGGTCTATCTGAGCGTCGCCATGGTCACCCAGGCGGCTGCCAGTCAGCGCCGGCCCCTGATTCTCGACGAGGCCGGCCAGGCGCTCTGGCTGGATGCCGCCAGCCCCATGGGCGCGCTGCAGGAACTGTTGTCGCGGCCCGCTCCGGCGCTGCGCGAGCGGGCCCTGGCGGATCTGGTCAACGATCCGCGCCTGGACGCCCCGGCGTGCCTGACACCGGCCTGAGCCGAGGCCGCCACGGGAACTTTCCGATATGGCGCGGTTCTCTTGCCGGCTCCGCCTGCGGGTCGCTGGCTCATTGCCATTCGTTTCCCGGTCCCGGTTGTCGCCCCCGTGTCGGCGACCTAGCATACGGGCCGTGTCTTTCAGGAGTACCCACATGGGCAAGTCGTTTTATCTCTCCGGTGTGGCCGCCGCCTTGCTGCTGGTCGCCTGCCAGCCCGTCCAGACCACCAGTGGCGGCGCCGTGGGGGTCGAGCGCAAGCAGTACATGTTCAGCATGCTCTCCACCGAGCAGGTCAACCAGATGTACGCCCAGTCCTACCAGCAGACGCTGAGCGAGGCTTCCGAGAAGGGGGTGCTGGATACCAGCAGCCAGAATGCCCGGCGCCTGGACGAAGTCGCTCGCCGGCTGATCGCCAAGGCACCGCTGTTCCGCGCCGATGCCGCGCAGTGGCAATGGGAGGTCGCGCTGATCGACAGCGACGAGCTGAACGCCAGTTGCGGACCGGGCGGCAAGATCATTTTCTACAACGGGCTGATCGAAAAGCTGCGGCTGACCGACGATGAGATCGCCGCGGTCATGGGCCACGAGATCGCCCATGCCTTGCGCGAGCACGGCCGCGAGGCGTTGTCCAAGGCCTATGCCGTGGAAATGGCCAAGCAAGGCGCCAGTGCGCTGCTCGGGGTGGGGGAAGCCAGCATGGCCATGGCGGACGTGGCGGTGCAGTACGGCATGACCCTGCCCAACAGCCGCAGCAACGAGAGCGAGGCGGATCTGATCGGCCTGGAGCTGGCCGCCCGTGCCGGCTACGACCCGAACGCGGCGCTTACCTTGTGGCAGAAGATGAGCCAGGCGGAGAGCAACGGCACGCCGCAGTTCATGAGTACCCACCCCTCGCCGGGCAACCGCACGGCGGCGCTGGAGGCGGCGATTCCCAAGGTCATGCCGCTGTACCGCCAGGCCAAGGGCGGCAGCTGAAGCGCAGGGCCCGGCCCCGCGAGCGGGGCCGGGCCGGCTATAGCCAGCCGGCCAGTTTCGCCGTCTGATAACCCGAATACACCGCCAGGCAGAGGAAGGCCAGGGCGGCGATCCGGTGGATCAGCTTCAGCGGCAGGTTCTGGGCGACGAAGTTGCCGGCCAGCAGCACCACCGGTGCGTTGGATATCACGATGCCCAGCGTCGTGCCGATCGCCACGAAGAAGGGATAGGTGTACTGCGCGGCCAGCACCAGGGTGGCGACCTGGGTCTTGTCGCCCATCTCGGCGAAGAAGAAGGCGATGGTGCTGGTCAGGAAAGGACCGTAGCGCTTGAGCCTGGAGTCGTCGTCGTCGCCCCGCTGGTCGGGCAGCATGGTCCAGATGGCGATCGCGGCGAAGGCCACGGCGAGCATGCCGTTCAGTGCGACTTCCGAGAGGTGGCCGGCGACCAGGTGGCCGATTTCGGCGGCGAGGATATGGTTGCCGAGGATGCCGATGAACATGCCCCAGACGATCGGCCATGGCTTGCGGAAGCGCAGGGTCAGCAGCATGGCCAGCAACTGGGTCTTGTCGCCGATCTCGGCGAGGATGGAGATCTGGGTGGGGATGAAGAGGGATTCCATCGGATTTCCTGGGGGCGGGGTGACATTCTTCCGGGACACGCACGCCTCCCCGCCCCGGGTGTGAGGGACGCGTGCCATACCTTCGGCATATGTACGACGGGCCTGGAACGCACACGCTTCGGGATCGGGCGAGGGCTCCGGACAGGCGGGAGAGAACTCCCCTAGGACGGCGGGCATTGTGCCCAAGGGGGCCGCGCCGGGCAAGCGCGACCCCGTCTGGAGGGCTTACAGCCAGCCGGCCAGTCGCATCGCCTGGTAGCCGGTGTAGACGGCCAGGGCGGCGAAACCGGCGGCGGCGATGCGGCGGATCAGGCCCAGCGGCAGGCGGTCGGCGGCGAAGTTGCCGGCCAGCACCACTGGTACGTTGGCGATCAGCATGCCCAGCGTGGTGCCGATCACCACCAAGACGAAGTGCGGGTACTGCGCGGCCAGCATCACCGTGGCGACCTGGGTCTTGTCGCCCATCTCGGCGAGGAAGAAGGCGATCAGGGTGGTGAGGAAGGGGCCGTAGCGTTTGAGACCGGACTCCTCGTCCGCGTCCAGTTTGTCGGGGATCAGCGTCCAGATCGCCACAGCGGCGAAGGCGGCGGCGAGGATGGCGCTCAGCGCGGCGGGCGAGAAGAACCCGGCGACCCAGTTGCCCACCGCGCCGGCGGCGAAGTGGTTGGCCAGGGTGGCGACGACTATGCCCCAGACGATCGGCCAGGGCTGGCGGAAGCGGGCGGCGAGGAGCAGGGCGAGCAGTTGCGTCTTGTCGCCGATTTCGGCCAGGGCAACGATCAGGGTAGGGACGAAAAGGGATTCCATCGAATTTCCTGCAGGGGCGGGTCGACGACTCTTCCATGACACGCACGCCTCCCCGCCCCGGGTGAGGTGTACGTGTCATGGGTCTTGTCGAACCCTGCGGCCTGCATGAGGCCGGGGTCGCACCCGCCATGGCCTGCGGGCCAAGCATGTTGACGGGTGCCGGGCGAGCGGTCGCTCGCGGGAGACTACTCCCCCAGGACGGCGCGCATTGTGCCGAAGCGGCGGGCGGCGGGCAAGTTCAGCGTTCCCGTCCGGCGCGGTAGACGCGAAAGCCGTTTCCTTCGGCGAGCACCTGGCAGGGGCCGAGGTGACGCTCGATCAGCGGCGGATACTTGAGGAAGCTGTTGGCGACCAGGCGCAGCTCGCCGCCGGGACGCAGGTGCCGGGCGGCCTCGCGCAGCAGGTCCTCGGTGGCCCGGTAGTCGGTGTGCACGCCCTGGTGGAACGGTGGGTTGCTGACGATCGCCGCCAGTCCGTCGGGCGCGTCCCGGATGCCGTCGCCGGCGATCGTCTGCGCTTCCAGGCCGTTGGCCGCCAAGGTCAGGCGACTGCTGGCCAGGGCGAAGGCGTCGACGTCCAGTAGGATCACCCGGCTCTGCGGATAGCGCCGCTTGAGCAGCGCGCCGAGCACCCCGGCACCGCAGCCGAAGTCGAGCAGATCCCCCGGCGGCAGACCGTCGAGCCGTTCGAGGAGCAGGGCCGTGCCGCGGTCGAGGCGGCCATGGCTGAACACCCCGGGCAGACTGACCACTTCGAGCGGGCCGTCGGTCGCTTGCAGCCGATAGCGCTGGGCGCGCTCCTCCAGTACGGGAAGTGCTGGCGCCTGTTCCACCGTCACTTGCCACAACTGGCAGTGGCGGGCGCTGTCCAGCTTGCGCGGCCGGCCGAAGGCTTGCAACTGGCGGGCGGCGCTCTCGATGCCGCCGCGCTTTTCCCCCACCAGGTACAACTCGCCGCCGGGCAGGCGGGCGGCCAGGCTGTCGAGCAGGTAGCGGGCCAGTTCGGCGGACTTGGGCAGGAACAGCACGGCGGCGGCGAAGGGCCGCTCGTCGGGGGCGACGCCGAACCGGCAGCGGCCGGCGAAGCGCGCGGTCAGCGCCGCATGCTCTCCGGCGTGCCAGCTCCAGCCATGGGCGGCGGGCAGCCGGCCGAGCAGGTCGTCGGCCGGGAGGCCGGCCAGCAGCAGGTCGCCGCCGAACAGCTCGACCTGGCGCAACAGCACTTCGCTACGCGGGTCCATGGAATATCCTCGGAAAAAGCCCGCAGCTTAGCAGACCCTCGTTCAGGCGATCCGGCGCTTCGGCGTGCCGGCGAAATAGGCCAGGGCGTTTTCCGCCAGTTGGCCGACGATGCGCTGGCGCGCCTCGCGGCTGCCCCAGGCGCTGTGCGGAGTGAGGATCAGCCGCGGGATATCCGGCGCCAGCAGCGGATTGCCGTTGCGCGGCGGTTCCTCGCTGAGCACGTCGCAGGCCGCGCCGCCCAGGTGGCCGCGGCGCAGGGTGTCGGCCAGCGCCTGCTCGTCGACCAGTCCGCCGCGGCCGGTGTTGACCAGGAAGGCGCCGGGCTTCATCGCTTGCAATTGTTCGGCGCCGATCAGGTTGCGGGTCTGCTCGGTCAGCGGGCAGTGCAGGGTCAGCGCATCGACCTGCGGCAGCAGCTCGGCCAGCGGCAGGCGGTCGGCGCGTTCGGGACGGCCCGGCAACTGGCCGAGCAGCACGCGCATGCCGAAGGCTTCGGCGAGCCGGGCGACGGCGCTGCCCAGTTCGCCGTGGCCGAGCAGGCCGAGGGTCTTGCCCTCCAGTTCGACGATGGGGAAGTCCAGCAGGCAGAACTGCGCCGCCTGCTGCCAGCGGCCGGCGCGGATCGCCGTCTGGTAGTCGGGCAGGCGGGTGGCCAGGGCGAGCAGCAGCATCAGGGTGTGCTGGGCCACCGAGGGCGTGCCGTAGCCCTGGCAGTTGCACACCGTCACGCCATGGCTCCGGGCGGCGGCGAGATCGACGTTGTTGGTGCCGGTGGCGGCGACCAGCACCAGCCGCAGGTCGGGACAGGCGGCGAAGGTGTCCGCGTCCAGCGGTACCTTGTTGGCGATCGCCACCCGCACGCCGCGCAGCCGTCCGGCCACCTCGCCGGCGCTGCTGGCGTCGTGCAGCAGCAGTTCGTCGAAAGCCTGGCGCAACGGGGAGAGATCGAGGTCGCCGAGATCGAGGGAGGCATGATCGAGAAAGACGGCGCGGCGTGCGTTCATCGAAAGTTCCTTGGCTGGAGGAGTGGGGCAAGCGGGGAGCCTAACAGAGATGTTCCATTCGGCGCGAAAGGCGTTTCGGGGTGGCGGCGGTCCGGAGGAGACGGGGACAATAGAGGCTTTGCCCGTCGGGGCGAAGCACCATGGCTCATCTTGGAGTGCCGCGATGTCATCCCTTTCCGTCCTTCGCTGCCTGGCCGCCGCCTGCGTCGTCTCGCTGGCGATGCCGGCCGGCGCCGTGAGCTTCAATATCGGCTCGATCGAGGGACAGCTCGATTCCAGCCTGTCGCTGGAGGCGGCCTGGTCGACGGCTAGGACGGACAAGGATCTGATCGGCGCCAGCGGTGGGCGCGCCCTGTCGCCGATCAGCGACGACGGCCGGCGCAACTTCAAGCGCGGCGAAACCTTCGCCAAGCGCCTGCGCGGCGTGCACGGCCTGGAGTTCAAGCGCGGCGACGACGGCCTGTTCCTGCGCGGCGACTACTGGTACGACTTCGAGCTGAAGGACGAGCGGCGTCCGTTCCGGGACATCGACGACAGCAACCGCAAGGAGGGGGTGCGCGCCTCCGGCGCCCGGCTGCTGGATGCCTTCGTCTATCGCAACTACCTCGTCGGCGAGCTGCCGGGCTCCCTGCGTCTCGGCCGGCAGGTGGTGAACTGGGGCGAGGGCTTGTTCCTGCAGGGCGGCATCGATGCGATCAATCCCCTGGATGCGCGGACTTTCCGGCGCCCCGTCGCCGAGGTCCGCGACGGACGGCTGCCGGTCGCCCTGCTGCATCTCGCCCAGAGCCTCAACGCCGCCTTCACGCTGGAGGCCTTCTACCAACTGGCTTGGGACCAGAGCCTGAGCGACAACTGCGGCACCTTCTTTTCCCAGGCGGACATGCTGGCCGACGGCTGCGACCGCAATCTGGCGGTGCTCGGCCGGGCCAGCACCCTGAGCGCCGCCGAGATCGCCGCGCTCGAGGCCGAGGGCGTCGCCTGGACCTCGCCCGACGAAGGCGTGCTGGTGCGCCGTGGCGGCGACCGCGATGCCCGCGACGCTGGCCAGTGGGGGATCGCCCTGCGCTATTTCGCCGAATCGCTGGACACCGAGTTCTCCGCCTACTTCATGAACTATCATAGCCGCGCGGCGATCTTCAGCACCGTTGCCGCCGGCCCGGCGGCGTTCGCCGCGAACCTGCCGGCGGGCCTGCGGCCGCTGGCGGCGGCCGGCAACGCACGCTACTTCGCCGAGTATCCCGAGGATATCCGCCTGTTCGGCCTGGGCTTCGCCACCACGCTGGCGATGGGGACCCGCTGGCGCGGCGAATTGAGCTACCGGCCGAACGCCCCGGTACAGCTCAATATCAACGATCTCCTCGGCGCCACCCTGACGCCGCTGGACTCGGACGCGGCGCTCCTGCAGGCGACCGCGGGACAGGACATCCACGGCTACCGGCGCAAGGAGATCATCCAGGTGCAGACCGGTTTCAGCCAGGAACTGGATGCCGCCATGGGCGCCAGCCGCCTGACTTTGGAAGGGGAGGTCGGCTGGACCCACGTCGGCGGTCTGGAGGGGACGAGCGAGCTGCGCTACGGCCGCGATCCGCTGTTCGGCGCCGGGCCCTTGCCGGACGGCGCCTGCCAGGCGCAGAACGCTGCCCTGCTGGCCGGCCGCTCGCAGAAGAACCTCGCTCGGCATTGCGAGAGCGACGGCTTCACCACCCGCGACTCCTGGGGCTACCGGCTGCGCGCGACCTGGGCGTACCGCGATGTCCTGCCGGGCCTGGACCTCGAGCCGGGCATCGCCTGGTCCCACGACGTGGATGGCTATTCCCCCGGTCCCGACGGCAACTTCGTCGAAGGCCGCAAGGCGCTCGGCCTCAGCCTGGACGCCGTCTACCTGGACACCTACAGCGCCGGGCTGTCCTACACCGACTTCTTCGGCGGCGAGTACAGTACCCTGGCGGACCGCGACTTCCTGCTGCTGAGCCTCGGCGTGCGTTTCTAACCGGCGACGGGCATGCGCCGCTCAGCGCGAGGCGTTCAGCGCTGCGACGAGCTTGCCGTCATGGGCATAGATGTCCGGGCGGAAGACCAACTGGCCGCCGTCGTCGACCTGGACGGTCCAGTAGGCCAGCAGGATCGGCACCGGCCTGGGCAGGTTCAGGTTGCGGGTCTTGCCGCTGGCGAGGATTTCTTCGAAGCGCTGGCGTTCGGCCGGGCTGGCGCCTTCCAGCAGCAGGTCGGTGAGTTGCATCGCCCGCTCCACGCGGACGCAGCCGGAACTCAGGGTCCGCGTCTCCTTGGCGAACAGGTGCTGGCTCGGCGTGTCGTGCAGGTACACGGCGAAGGGGTTGGGGAAGCGGATGGCGATCCGCCCCAGCGGGTTGTGCGGACCGGGGTCCTGGCGAAGCATGATGCCGCTGGGGTTGTGCCAGTCGACGTTGCGCGGGTTGAGCTCCTTGCCCTGACGGTCGATCACCCGGAGGTTCTGGCTGGCCAGAAAGCCGATGTTGCGGCGGATCCGCGGCAGCTTGTCCTCGCGCAGGATGGTCGGCGGTACGGTCCAGGTCGGATTCAGGGTCAGGTGGGTGACCTGCGACTTGAGCAGCGGCGTGGGGCGGGTCGGCCGCCCCACCTGGGTGCGCGTCTGCCAGCGCGGCTGATGGTCGTGGAAGAAGGTCAACTGGGCGCCGGCGACATCCACCAGCAGCAGGGTCGGCTCCATCTCCCGGGCGAGCCAGCGGAAGCGCTCGAGGTTGACGCGGACCTGCGCCAGGCGCTCGGCGGGCGTGACGTTCAGCTCCGTCAGGGTGGCCGGGCCGACGACGCCGTCGTCGTCGAGGAAGTGCTTGGCCTGGAAGCGCTTCATGGCCTCGACCAGTTGCGGCGTGTAGCGCTGGCGGTCGCGGCCGGAGGCCCGCTCGCTCAGATAGCCTTCGGCGGCCAGGCGCTGTTCGAGCAGGGGGACGCGCTCGTCCGTCATGCCCGGGCGCAGCAGGCTGCCGTCCGGCACGAGCCGCCAGGCGCGTGGCGCATTGCGGCGCAGTTCCGCGTAGGCGTGGCGCAGCGCCCGGTAGGGTTCGAAGTCCGGACGGGCTTCGGCGAAGGCGGCGGGCAAGTCGTCCAGACGGGTCACGGCGAAGGCGGGAAACAGCGCGGGCGATGCCGGCGCGGGGCTGTCCGGGGCACGCCAGAGCGGCTCCACCCGAGCCTGGTCGAGCCGGCCATAGGCAAGGTGGCGCAGGGCTTGCAGGTAAACGTGGGTGGCCAGGGCGTCGGCGCAGGCGCTGCGCTGCGGATGGCCGGCCGGGTCGTCGGCCAGCCGGCGCAGGGTGGCGAACTGGTAGTTGGCCGGGTCCAGGCCGTCGTCGGCCAGTTGCTCGAGCTGTTCGAGCAGTCTTTCCAGGCGGCCATCGTGTGTCCAGACGCGCTGGTCGCCGAGCTGGCGATAGAAGGCCGACAGCGCCTCCTGGTCGAAGGCGTCGAGTTCGACGGCCGGGGAGGCGCAACTCAGCGATGGCTGCGCCAGTTGCTGCTGGAGCGCCTCGTCGCCGGGTGGCAGGGTATCCGGGGCCGCCAGGGCGAGCCTGGTGGTCAGAAGAAAGAGGCCGGTTAACACGGCTGTGCACGTTTTATACAATGGCTGGCTCCCAAGCCTGCAGAACATTCGGATCGCAGGTTGCCGGCTAGACTGCAATCATGTGGCGCGCATCATCAACCCAATCGCCCGGAGAGGCAAAGGGGCGTTGCGATCGTTCGCCATGTAACCCAAGAAACTTTAAAGAAAAAGAGGCGCGTTTTTCATGTTCACTCTTTTCCGGTTGCTCGTTCTGGCGCTGGCGGGGTTTTCCGTATCCGTCCACGCGGCACCGGCTTCCCGTTTCCTGCTCGATGGGCTGTCCAGGGCTGCCCCGAAACTGAACCGCGAGGTGCTGGACAGCGCCCTGGCGGCCATGCAGTGCGCCGTCAACAACGGCTCGGCGCCGGCCAAGCGTCTGGCGGTGATCGACTTTTCCCTGCCCTCGTCCGAGCGCCGGCTGTGGATCTTCGATCTGGAACGCAGGCGGCTGCTGCTGGAGGATTTCGTCGCCCACGGCCAGAACTCCGGCGAGAATTACGCCACGCGCTTCTCCAACGCCGAAGGCAGCCATCAGTCGAGCATCGGCCTGTTCCGCACCCAGGAAAGCTACGAAGGGCAGCACGGCTACTCGCTGCGCATGGACGGCCTCGAACCGGGCATCAACGACCGCGCGCGCGAGCGGGCCATCGTCATCCATGCCGCCCACTACGTGAGTCCGGCCTGGATCGCCCGCGAAGGACGCCTCGGGCGCAGCCACGGCTGCCCGGCGGTACGCCCGGAAGTGGCGCGTATGGTGGTCGACAGCCTCAAGGGTGGACAGTTCGTGTTTTCCTACTATCCCGACCAGAAGTGGCTGGCCTCGTCCCTCTACCTGAACTGCCGGCCGTCGCGGGTCGCCGCCATCCTGGCGTCGACGGCGGGAGTGGGCGGCTGAATGGACGGGACGACTGCCTCCCGGAGAGACGCTTGATCGAGTGGGGGAGGCGGGCCCTGGCGCCGTTCGGGGCACTCCTTCGCGCAGAGGGAAATTCCGCACCGGCAAAACGGTCGTAGGCGAAACGGGCCGATACTGCCGCGCAAGACATGCGCCGCTGCTTGATGGGCGCGATGTTTTGCAAGGATAGTCGTGAAGTCTTGCCGAATATGCCGGCCGGATACGGCCGCTACCACGCATCGATGATCCTGTATGGGTGCAGAGTCCTCTATTTCGCCTGTCGGCACCGACTTTCGCTGAGCGATGGCCGGGGACGGGGAATGGCGCCCGCGCTCGCCTGAGGCCGGCCGTCCCTGGTGGAAGCCGAGTACTTTTCACAAGCCTCTCCGGACGGGAATAGCGGTCCGCTCCCGAGCTGCCTTGCGCGGGCGGGATGGTCGAGGCGGACCGAGAGGTTCGTTTCGAGAAAACAGAGTCATGCACAAGGAACGTTATGAAGGCTGGCCACAGGGGTAGGAGGAGAGGTCGCGGCTGGCTGTTGCTGTCATTGCTGCTGTACCTGCCGATGGCCTGGAGCGGATCGCTGTCCCTCGCGTCGTGCGACCTGGAGCGCCTGGTGCTGCAACCCTGGCTGCGGGTGTTCGAGGATGCGCGGGCGGACATGAGCCTGGAGCAGATCCTGGCCTTGCCCGAGGAGCGCTTGTCGGCCGCGACGGCGCATCTGCTGGCCCCGGGTTACAGCCGGTCGGCGTTCTGGTTGCGCCTGGAACTGGAAAACCGCACCGGCCAGGCGTGCCAATGGTGGCTGTTCCCCGGCTCGGCGCGGGCCCGCGACATGATTCTCCATCAGCAGGAGGCGGGCGGCTGGAGTCGCCAGGTCGCCGGAGCCTGGCATCCTCTGGCCGAGTGGACCATGCCGACACGCCTGCCGGCGTTCGAGGTGGGGTTGCCGGCGGGGACGAGCAAGGTCCTGTGGCTGCGCCTGGCCAGCGATTACGCATTCGTCATGCAGCCGATGCTGCTGTCGCACACCGGCCTGCTCAAGGAACGTATGGCGGAAAGCCTGGCCGATGGACTGGTGTTCGGCATAGTGCTGTTGCTGGTGATCTTCAGCCTGGCGCTGGGCCGTATCTTCCGCCTGCCGCTGCTGGTGGCCCATGCCATGTCGATGCTCGCCTATTGTCTGAACGTGGCGCTGGCTACCGGCTATGGTTTCGTCTATCTGTGGCCGACGGCGATGGAGTGGGATGGCAGGGCGATCCTGCTCTCCAGCGCCTTGACGCGGATTCTGGTCATCGCCTACCTGCGCATTCTCCTGCTGGTGCGCCAGCAGCCGCCTTTCTGCGGGTATTTCCTGACCTGCTGCCAGCTCGCCATCGGCGGCCTGGCCGTGGGCCATGCGCTCTGGCCGGAGGTCGAGCTGCTGGCTCCAGGGGCCTGGCCGGGCATGCTGGCCGTCGTGGCGGCTTTGCTGGGGATCGCCGGCGCGACCCTGGTCGGACACCGGCAGAAACTGCCCTACGACTGGTTCTGCTACCTGGTGCCGGGACTGATCCTGCTGCAGGCGCTGCTGATCTATGCCTTCCTGTTCGGCCTGGCCAGCCGTCCGCCGGCGGAGTATTCCTGGCTGTCGCTGTCGACCCTGTATGGCGGTGCCTTGCTCTGCTACACCCTGGTCAGCCAGACGGCGCGCAGCCGGGGCCGCGAGCAGCGTGTCCTGGACGATATCGAGCAGCTCAAGCGGGCCGAGCAGGAGCGTCTGGAGCACGCCGTGGAGGTGCGCACCGCCCAGTTGCGCGACTCCCTGCGCGGACAGAACCTGCTGCTGGCCCGGATCAGCCACGACCTGCGCTCGCCGCTGCAGGGCATGCTCGAGCATGCGCGCCGGTTGCAGGCGAGGCCGGCCGGGCTCGCCGACTATTCGCGGCGGATCGAGCACAGTGTGCGCCATCAGCTCGAACTGATCGACGAGTTGCTGGAGTATTCGCGTGGCGAGCTGAAACAGTTGGAATTGTTGGTGGCGCCGGGCTACCTGTTCGGTTTTCTGCGCGAGATCGAAGAGCAGGGACGTTTTCTGGCCGAGCGCAATCACAACCGGCTGGAGTGTCATTTCGCCAACGATCTGCCGCCGCTGGTGAACGCCGATTTCCGCCGCCTGCGCCAGATCCTGGTGAATCTTCTGGCCAATGCCGGAAAATTCACCTGCGATGGCTGCATCGTGTTGTACGTCGCTTCGCTGATGTCGGTGACGGCGGGACGGGTGAAGCTGTATTTCAGCGTGGCCGACAGCGGTATCGGCATCGCCGCGGCCGAGCGCGAGCGGTTGCTCGAACCCTTCAGTCGCGGCAGCAATGCCGGCGACCGGGAGGGCTGCGGACTCGGGTTGTACATCGTCCGCCAGTTGCTGGGTTCGATGGGCAGCCGCCTGCTGATCGACGAGTCGGATCTGGGCGGCAGCCAGTTCAGCTTCGTCCTGGAACTGGATCTGGCGGCCGAGCAGCAACTGGAGCAGGTCTACATCGAGAGCCACGTGGCCACCGGCGAAGGGTACGATCGCCGGATACTGATCGTCGACGACGTTCTCGTCAGTCGGGAAATGCTCCGTGAACTGCTGGCCGGCTACGGCTACGATCCACTGGCCTGCGGCAGCGGCGAAGAGGCTCTGGCCCTGCTGGCGGCGGAGCCGGTGGATCTGCTGATCCTCGACCAGCTCATGCCCGGCATGAACGGTTGGATGGTGCTCGCCGAGGTGCGCAGGTGCTGGCCGGATCTGCCGGTATTGCTGTATTCGGCCTCGCCTCCGCTGCGGCCGTCATCCTTGCCCGGGCATCTGGAGTTCGATGCCTGCCTGCTCAAGCCGGCCAATAGCGGCGACCTGCTGTCCATGCTGGCGCTCCTTTTGCCAACGGTACCGGACAGAGCGTCGCAGGAGGTCTAACGATCGGCACGGACCGGCGCGGCGATGGCCGCGCTCCAAGCGGTCGTATCGGCGGTTCTTGCCGCTGTGGGAAAAAGCTTTTGCCCGCCTGCCTGCGAGGATGCGGACCCCGTCACTCGCCGGATGGCATGGCGCGCCAACGCCATGGCGGAATGATTTCGGGGAGCGGCAGTCCCCAGAGGCCACGCTGGAGCGATCTGGCTTCCGTTTCCAGCGATAGCAACTGCGGACTGTCGCTGGCTTCGTTGGAAACCCAGGCCGCGCCCTGCTGGACCATTTCCGCGTTGATATGGCGCTCGCCGATATAGATGTTGGCCAGCTTTATGCCGTAACGTGTCTGCCTGAGTACATCCAGCCTGATGTTCCGGTTGTAGACGAGATGGAAAAGCTGCAGTTGTGCCAGTTGGCCATAAGGCTGCACCAGCTCCGGGGCATCGATATTGGCCAGTTGAACCTCTATGCGTTGTTTGCTTTTGCTCAGGCAGGTCAGGCTGTCGCCATCCTGTACGCGGATGACCTTGCAGGTCATTTCGGCGGCTGAAACAGTCCCTGCGAACGACAGTACGGCAATGAGTCCGAGTTTAATGGGAATTTTTATCAAATAGACGAGCTGCCCTGTCGGGCGAGATCCTGTCCGGGCGGGGTAGGTACGATTCGCATGTTCCGCATGACTTGTTTCCTGCATCTTTCCCATTCAAGACCGCCAAATAATCAAGTGGAAAGCACAACCATTCCCAGGTTTCCGACAGCCAATGGCTGACAACTTCCGTTGGCGATATTGGCAAAACCATGACTGTCCGGAGGTCGCTCCCGGTTGCGCTCGAGCCTGAAGGATTTTCTTTGCCGAAGTCCGTTCGAGATAATCAGATTACCGCTTCGTCGTCGAGTCGCCAACGAGTAGGGAGGGGCTGGTCATGCCGATCCTGTCGACGCGGAATCCGTCGGCAGCCTTGGTGGCGATGGGCAGCCAGATCCGCCAGGCCTGGCCGGGGTCGACGGCATGCGCTTCGACGGTCTGGTTGGCCGCCACCTTGCCGTCCTTGAGGATGGCGAAGTCGATGAATACCGTCGGCAGGGGGCGTCCCGAGACATTCAGCGCAGTGCCTTGAAGATAGACTTGGTGATTTATCGTGATCAACTCCATGTTGCGCAGTCTCACTTCCTCGGCCCGTGTTTCCATGGAGCAAATGGCCATTATCGCCAGAATCAATATTCGTGGCATTTCTATTACCTTATTCTGGCAAGTCATCAACTTTCATCCTTCGCCCGAGTCGTTGTCGCCCTCATGGCCAACGAACATTTTTGTCACTGTCTCGAAATGCCGGGAGCGGGCATACCCTCGTATTGCTGCCCCACGCCGTAATTACCGTGGCACGGTTTTCCATTTTTCCTGTATTTATATCGGGAGACGGATTGCTTCATGGCTTCGGCACTCGATTGTTGCCGGGCATGAGTCGATAAAACAATCACCATGATTCAGGAATGGAGGGATCATGGATGTTTTCGTCAAGTTCACGGCTAGCCTAATGTTCGGTGGCCGCAGCGACTTTTGTTTTCACGGAAAAAACCTTTGCCGGCCGGTCTTGCCGCAAGGCACGGGACCGTACCTTTTGGCGGTTGGATGACATGCACGAAGACTCATTTCGGCTGGGCAACGGAGCGCATATCCTGCTGATCGACGATCAGCCCGAGGAGCTGCGCTCCCTGCGGGCCCTGTTGCAGGCGGAAGGATTCCGGGTCTCCCTGGCCAGCGATCCGCGGCAAGGGTTGCAGCGGGCCCTGGCGCTCTATCCGGACCTGATCCTGCTCGATGTGCGCATGCCGCAGGTGGACGGCTTCGCGCTGTGCCGCCTGCTGCGCGAGGCGCCGGGCGGCAGGCAGGCGCCGATCATTTTCCTGACCTCGGCGGCGAGCATCGACGAGCGGCTGACGGGCTTGCAACTGGGCAGTGTCGACTACGTGCTCAAATCCTGCGTGCCCGAGGAAATCCTCGCACGCATCCGCATCCATTTGCAGTTGGTGTGGCGCGAGCAGCTCCAGGCTCCCCTGCCGCCTCCGCAGCCGGTGGACCCCGATGAAATGATCCTGCATGCGGCGATGCGCCTGATCGCCCGTCACCTGGACCGCCCGCCGCCCTTGACCGAACTCGCCCGCCAGGTGGGGACCTACGACAAGCGGCTTTCGGGCGTTTTCCGCCGCCGCCTGGGAATGACGGTGTTCGCCTGGATTCGTGAGGAGCGACTGCGCAAGAGTCAGGAATTGTTGAGAGACAGCAGCATGTCCATCCAGGACATCGCGGAACTGGTCGGCTTCAGTAGCGCCGGCAACTTCGCCACGGCCTTTCGCGAGCGCCTGGGCATGACGCCCAGCGAGTTCCGCGAGCGGGTATGGGAGAGCCGGACGGACTGCTGAGGGGATGGGCCCTCGCGGTTTCCCGGACGGGCCTCGCGGGCAACCATCCTTTCTTCCTTTGCTCCGCAGTATGCCAAGATGGCGCACCGAAGCTTCCGGAGCCCCGCCCATGACCGCGCCCACCGCCCTGATCCGCGAAACCTTCCCTGTCGGCCCCCTGCGCTGCAACTGCACCATCGTCGGCGATCCCGTCAGCAAGAAGGCCATGGTCGTCGATCCGGGCGGCAATCCGGAGCTGATCCTGGCGCGTCTGCAGCGCCATGGGCTGAAGGTGGTGAGCATCGTTCACACCCATGCGCATTTCGATCACTTCCTCGCCGCCGGCCAGTTGAAGGAGCTGACTGGCGCGACCCTGCACCTGCATCAGGACGACCGTTTCCTCTGGGACAACCTGGAGATGCAGTGCCGCATGTTCGGCGTGCCCTACGCCCCGGTGCCGGCGCCCGACCATTGGCTGACCGACGACGAGGAGCTGGCCTGCGGCTGCGGTGTCGCGCTGCACACGCCGGGACATACGCCCGGCTCGATGAGCTTCTGGTTCGCCGATGCCAGGCTGCTGATCGCCGGCGATACTCTGTTCCATCGCAGCGTCGGGCGTACCGATCTCTGGGGCGGCGATGCCGCCGCGCTCAAGCGCTCGATCAGGGAGCGGCTCTATACGCTGGACGAGGAGGCCACGGTGGTCACCGGCCACGGTTCCGACACCCGCCTGGGCGACGAGATGCGGGAAAACCCCTTCGTCCGGGCCTGAGGCGGCGGGCGATCCGTTCACCCGCGTTGCAAGGACTCACGAAATCCCCCGACAATGGCAGGGAGATTCCCCTATCCGAGGCCCTGCGGATCGCGTAGGAATTTCCCGCCGTTTTCGTGTTCCAATCACCCTCCTTTTTCGGGGCTGATGAATCTCTTAGGAGCAGTACTGCATGTTTACTCCGTCTCGCCTGTTGATCGCCGCGACTGCCATGGCGTTGCTGGCCGGTTGTGCTTCGAACGATAACCCTTACCAGACCCAGGACCAGAACCAGGCCGGGCAGAGCGGCATGAGCCGCACCGCCAAGTACGGCGGTCTCGGTGCGCTGGCCGGCGCCGCCGCGGGCGCGCTGATCGATCACGACAACCGTGGCAAGGGCGCCCTGATCGGCGCCGCGGTGGGCGGTGCCGCCGGCGCCGGCTACGGCTACTACGCGGACAAGCAGGAAGCCCAGTTGCGCCAGCAGATGGCCGGCACCGGCGTCGAAGTGCAGCGCCAGGGCAACGACATCAAGCTGATCATGCCCGGCAACATCACCTTCGCCACCGGCTCGGCGGAAATCGCCAGCAACTTCTACACCCCGCTGAACGATCTGGCGAACTCCTTCAAGCAGTACGACCAGAACAGCATCGAGGTCATCGGCCACACCGACAGCACCGGTTCCTACCAGACCAACATGAGCCTGTCGCAGCGCCGTGCGCAGAGCGTGGCCAATTACCTGGTCGCCCAGGGCGTCAACGGCGCGCGGGTCACCACCCGCGGCGCCGGTCCGGACTCGCCGGTGGCGAGCAACGCCACCGAGTCCGGCCGTTCGCAGAACCGCCGCGTGGAGATCAACCTGCGCCCGCTGCCGGGCGCCGAAACCCAGCAGCAGCCGTAAGCCGAAAGGTTTCGCGCAGTGGAAGAGCCCGGCCGATGCCGGGCTCTTCCGTTTCAGCCGGCGGCGGTTTCGGCCTGGATCGCGGTGAGGGCGATGGTGAAGACGATGTCGTCGACCAGCGCGCCGCGGGAGAGGTCGTTCACCGGCTTGCGCAGGCCCTGCAGCATGGGGCCGACGCTGACGCAGTTGGCGCTGCGCTGCACCGCCTTGTAGGTGGTGTTGCCGGTGTTCAGGTCGGGGAACACGAACACCGTGGCGCGGCCGGCCACCGTGCTGTCCGGAGCCTTCTGCCGGGCGACTTCGGCGATCGCCGCGGCGTCGTACTGCAACGGACCGTCGATCGGCAGGTCGGGACGGGCCTGGCGGGCCAGTCGGGTGGCCTCGCGGACCTTCTCGACGTCCGCCCCTTCGCCGGAGGCGCCGGTGGAATAGCTGATCATCGCCACCCGCGGCGGAATGCCGAAGGCCTGCGCCGAGGCGGCGCTCTGCAAGGCGATGTCGGCCAGTTCCTCGGCGCTCGGGTCGGGATTCACCGCGCAGTCGCCGTAGACCAGCACCTGCTCCGGCAGCAGCATGAAGAACACCGAGGAAACCAGCTTGCAGCCCGGCGCGGTCTTGATCAGTTGCAGCGCCGGGCGGATGGTGTTGGCGGTGGTGTGCACGGCGCCGGAGACCAGGCCGTCGACCTCGTCCAGGGCCAGCATCAGGGTGCCGAGCACCACGTTGTCCTCCAGTTGGGCGCGTGCCGCCGGGGCGCTCAGGCCCTTGTGCCGGCGCAGCTCGACCATGGGCTCGACATAGCGCTCGCGGATCTGCTCGGGATCGACGATCTCCAGGCCGGCGGGCAGCTCGATACCCTGCGCGCGGGCCACCGCCTGCACCTCCTCGGGCCTGGCCAGCAGCACGCAGCGGGCGATGCCGCGCCGCTGGCAGATCGCCGCGGCCTGCACGGTGCGCGGTTCGCTGCCTTCCGGCAGGACGATGCGCCGGTTCGCCGCCTGGGCCCGCTTTACCAGGTTGTAGCGGAACGCCGGCGGCGACAGGCGTGGCTCGCGGGGCGTGCCGCAGCGCTGGATGAACCAGGCGCGGTCCAGGTGACTGGCCACGTAGTCGCTGATCCGCTCGGCGCGTTCCAGATCGTCGAGGGGGATTTCCCGGTTCAGCCGCTCCAGTTCGCGCAGGGTGTCCTCGGGATCGCGCTCCACGGCGAGCACCGGCAGGCCGTCGGCCATGGCCGGCCGGCACAGTTCGAGCACCCGTTCGTCGGCGGGCAGGGCGCCGCACAGCAGCAGGCCGGCCAGCGACATGCCGTTGCGGCTGGCCAGGCCGGCGGCGAGGATCACGTCATGGCGGTCGCCGGGCGCCAGCAGCAGGGTGCCCGGCTTGAAGCGCGGCAGCAGGCTCGGCGCGGCGGCGGCGCACAGCAGGCTGTGCTGCACCCGGCGCTGGCGGTAGTCGCCGGGGTTGAGCAGGCGCGCGCCGAGCAGGTCGGCGATGTCGCTGGTGCGCGGGGTGTTCAGCGTGTCGCGCCAGGGCACGCAGCCGAGCAGGCGCAGGTTCCGGCCCAGCGGTTCCGGCTGGCACAGGCGCTCGGCCAGCGGTCCCGGAGGCACCTTGTTGAGGATCGCCCCAGCGACCGGCGTGTCCTGGCCGGCGCCGAGCAGACGGGCCTGGATCTCCAGGTGGTCGCGCAGTTCCTCGAGGCTTTCCTCGGCCGGCGTGGAGACCAGGATGACGTCGGCGTTCAGGCTGCGCGCCAGATGTCCGTTGAGGCGCGCGGCATAGCCGACCTGCGGGCTCGGCACCAGACCCTCGACGATCAGCACGTCGTGGCCGTTTTCCAACTGTTGCAGGCGGCCGACGATGTCCTCCAGCAGCTCGTTCAACTGGCCGTCGCCGAGGCGCCGCTCCACTCGGGCCAGGGGCAGGGGTTCCGGCGGATCGAGGTGGTGGGTGCGGGCGATCAGTGCGCTGGTGCGCTCCGGGCCGCAATCGCCGGGGTGCGGCTGGGCGACCGGCTTGAAGAAGCCGACTTTCAGTCCGTAGCGCTCCAGGGCGCGGACCAGACCGAGGCTGATCGAGGTGAGGCCGACGCCGTAGCTGCTGGGGGCGATCAGGAAGGTCTGCATGGGGCTGTCCTTGTCAGGAGGCGGAGGAATCGAGCAGCGCCAGGGTGTCCAGGGCGATCTGCTGCTCTTCGTTGGTGGGGATCACCAGCAGGCGCGGATGGCCGGGGGCGTTGATCGCACCGCTGACGCCGCCGACGCAACGGGCGTTGGCGGTCTCGTCGACGACCAGGCCGAGCAGTCCCATGTGGGCGACGGTCCTGGCGCGCACCAGCGGCGAGTTCTCGCCGATGCCGCCGGTGAAGATCGCCCCGTCCAGGCGCGGCAGGGCGCAGAACAGCGCGGCCAGCGACTTGGCCAGGCGGTAGCAGAACACCTCGATGGCCAGGGTCGCCTGGCGGTGGCCCCGGGCACGCTCCTGCTCCAGGTTGCGCATGTCGTTGGACAGCCCGGACAGGCCGAGCAGGCCGCTCTCGCTGTTCAGCAGGTGGTCGATTTCCGTGAGGCTCCAGCCCAGGGTGCGGGCCAGGTGGCTGTGCAGGTTGGGGTCGACGTCACCGCTGCGGGTGCCCATCACCAGGCCTTCCAGCGGGGTCAGGCCCATGCTGGTGTCGCGGCTCTGGCCGTCGACGATGGCGCAGGTCGAGCAGCCGTTGCCCAGGTGGGCGCTGAGCCAGCAACTGTCGCCGGGGGACAGGCCGGTGATCTCGGCGGCGCGCCGGCCGACGTAGCGGTGGCTGGTACCGTGGAAGCCGTAGCGGCGCACACCGTGCTCGCGATAGAAGCGCTCCGGAATGGCGTAGCGGTAGGCGTGTTCCGGCATGCTCTGATGGAAGGCGGTATCGAACACCGCGACCTGCGGCAAGTCGGGGAACAGCGCCAGGGCGGTCTCGATGCCGAGCAGGTTGGCCGGGTTGTGCAGCGGCGCCAGCGGTACCGTCTCGCGGATCGCCGCGAGCGTCCGCGCGTCGATCAGGCAGGACTGGGTGAACTGCTCGCCGCCGTGCACCACCCGGTGGCCGATGCCGTGCAGGCCTCCGCCGCAGGCCGCCTCGACCAGCGGCAGCAGCGCCTGGAGCGCGGCGCGGTGATCGGCGCCGGGCAGTTCGCGGCGCTGGCGGATGTTCGCCGCCTGCCACCAGTGCAGCGTGGCTTGCGGGCCGGCCAGGCGCTCGGCCTGGCCGGCGAGCAGGGGCGTGGAGTGGGCCTGGCTGAGCAGGGCGAACTTGAGCGACGAGCTGCCGCAGTTGAGCACCAGTATGTTGCGCGTGGCCATCGATCCTCCTTGAGGCATTCCTTCCGGCGCCAGCCGCGGTAAAGAAGGTTGACCGGGCAGGGGCCGACGATGTTCCGGAGCAGGCGTTCGAGCCGGTTCTGCCGGGGCATGCGCCGGTCGGGCAACGCCTGGCGGGAGCCGCTCGGGCGCGCGCTCCCGGTCCGCTGATCCTCGCCCGGTTCGCTTTCCCGCAAGGTGACGGTTACACTGAGAACTTCATTCTTCTTTCGTAAAAGGTTGTTCGCCCATGCTGATTGCCACCAACAAGGCCGTCTCCATCGACTATACCCTGACCAACGATGCCGGTGAGGTGATCGACAGCTCCGCCGGCGGCGCGCCGCTGGTCTATCTGCATGGGGCCGGAAACATCATCGTCGGCCTGGAAAAGGCGTTGGAAGGCAAGCAGGCCGGGGACGAGCTGAAGGTATCCATCGAGCCGGAAGAAGCCTATGGCGAGTACAGCCCCGAACTGGTCGCCACCCTCAACCGCGCCATGTTCGAGGGCGTCGACGAACTGGCGGTGGGCATGCAGTTCCACGCCTCCGGCCCGGACGGCAGCATGCAGATCGTCACCATCCGCGACCTGGACGGCGACGACGTGACCGTCGACGGCAACCATCCGCTGGCCGGCCAGCGCCTGAACTTCCAGGTCAAGGTGGTCAGCGTGCGCGATGCCCATCCGGAAGAGATCGCCCACGGCCATATCCACGGCGCGGGCGGCCACCATCACTGAAGCCGGTCCGCCGGCCGGTCGCGACACATCGGAAAGGCGCCGTTCGGCGCCTTTTCTCTTGGCAAGCAGGAGAGTCGAGAGATGAGTGCGTTCCATGATCTGACCTTGCGCGGCCTGGACGGGCAGGACCTGCCGCTGGCACAGTTCCGAGACAAGGTGGTGCTGGTAGTCAACGTCGCCTCCAAATGCGGCCTGACGCCCCAGTATGCCGGCTTGGAGAAGCTTCACCTGCAGTATCGCGAGCGCGGCTTCAGCGTGCTCGGCCTGCCGTGCAACCAGTTCGCCGGGCAGGAGCCGGACAACGAGGCGCAGATCCGCGAGTTCTGCTCCCTCAATTACGGCGTGACCTTCCCTTTGGCGGCCAAACTCGAGGTCAACGGCTCCGGCCGTCATTCCCTGTACCGCCTGCTGGCGGGAGAGGGCGCCGAGTTTCCCGGCGATATCACCTGGAATTTCGAGAAGTTCCTGGTGGGACGCGACGGCCGCGTACTGGCGCGCTTCTCGCCGCGCACCGCCCCGGACGACCCGGCGTTGCTGCAGGCGATCGAAAAGGCGCTGGGTTGATCAGGATTTGCCCCGCGTCTTGAGCAGGTCGCGGATCTCTTCGAGCAGTTGCTGGTCGCGGGTCGGCGCCGGCGGCAGGCTCGGCGCCTCGGCCTCCTTGCGCTTGAGCTGGTTGAGCGCCTTGACGCCGATGAAGATGGCGAAGGCGATGATCAGGAAATCGATCACCGTCTGGATGAACCGGCCATAGGCCAGCACCACCGCGGGCATGTCGCCCTGGGCCTGCTTGAGGGTGATGGCCAGATCGGAGAAGTCCACTCCGCCGATCAACAGGCCGAGCGGCGGCATGATCACGTCCCCGACGAAGGACGAGACGATCTTGCCGAAGGCCGCGCCGATGATGATCCCCACCGCCATGTCCACCACGTTGCCCTTGACGGCGAAAGCCTTGAATTCGCTGAGCATGCCCATGGGGGCGCTCCTCGCTGAGGTGACCGGGTTGCAGTTTAGGACACGCCTGTCTGGCCATCGCCCCGGCCGCGGGAGGTTCGCCGCTGCTTCCCGCTCCCCGGGTGCCGGCGATGCTGCGGAGCGTCTGGCGCGCGGACCGATCCGTTCGCTGTGCGGCCCGGCGGCCGTGCTGGCCGGCTGCTAAGGTGAAAAGGTCCGGTCACCATCGTCAGAGGAGGAGTGCTGCATGTACTACGTCGATCCCCACCCCCTGAGCAAGGATTTCCCGGACATGGCCGAAGCGTTGCGACGCCTGCGGCAGACGAGTCCCAGCTTCTCCCGCCTGGTCGAGGACTACGAGGCGCTGGACAAGCGTATCTGCCTCATCGAGGGCGGCACGGAGAACATGGACGACCTGCAACTGAACGCGCTGAAGCAGGAACGGGTGGTGATGAAGGACGATATCGCTCGCCAGCTCAGAAAGGCGCTCGACAACGGTAGCTGAGTCCGCGCACGGCCCCGGCCCCGGCCGTTATCATGCGGGTTTTTCCCGAAGCGGAGTTCCCATGGCCAAGGCCAAGCGCATGTACGGCTGTACCGAGTGTGGCGCCACCTTCCCGAAATGGGCCGGCCAGTGCGGCGAATGCGGCGCCTGGAACACCCTGGCGGAAACCCTGCTGGAGGGCACGGCGACGCCGAGCGGGCGCGGCGGCTGGGCCGGCCAGCAGGCCAGCGTCAGGACCCTGGCAGAGGTCAGCGTCGAGGAGCTGCCGCGCTTTTCCACCGCCTCGAAGGAGCTCGACCGGGTGCTCGGCGGCGGTCTGGTAGACGGTTCGGTGGTGCTGATCGGCGGCGACCCGGGAATCGGCAAGTCGACCATCCTTCTGCAGACCCTGTGCAATGTCGCCGAGCGCTTCCCGGCGCTCTACGTCACCGGCGAGGAATCCCAGCAGCAGGTCGCCATGCGCGCCCGGCGGCTGGACCTGCCGCTGGACAGGCTCAAGGTGATGACCGAGACCTGCATCGAGGCGATCGTCGCCACCGCCCGCCTGGAAAAGCCCAAGGTGATGGTGATCGACTCGATCCAGACCATCTTCACCGAGCAGTTGCAGTCGGCGCCCGGCGGCGTCGCCCAGGTGCGCGAGAGCGCGGCGCTGCTGGTGCGTTTCGCCAAGCAGAGCGGTATCGCGGTGTTCCTGGTCGGCCACGTGACCAAGGAGGGCTCGCTGGCCGGCCCCCGGGTGCTCGAGCACATGGTCGATACCGTGCTGTATTTCGAGGGCGAGTCCGACGGCCGCCTGCGCCTGTTGCGGGCGGTGAAGAACCGCTTCGGCGCGGTCAACGAGCTGGGCGTGTTCGGCATGACCGACAAAGGCCTGAAGGAGGTTTCCAATCCCTCGGCGATCTTCCTCACCCGCGCCCAGGAGGCGGTGCCCGGCAGCGTGGTGATGGCCACCTGGGAGGGCTCGCGGCCGATGCTGGTCGAGGTGCAGGCGCTGGTCGACGACAGCCACCTGGCCAACCCGCGGCGCGTCACCCTCGGCCTCGACCAGAACCGTCTGGCCATGCTGCTGGCCGTGCTGCACCGCCACGGCGGCATCCCCACCTACGATCAGGATGTTTTCCTCAATGTGGTCGGCGGGGTCAAGGTGCTGGAAACCGCCTCGGATCTGGCGCTGCTCGCCGCGGTGATCTCCAGCCTGCGCAATCGACCCTTGCCCCACGACCTCCTGGTGTTCGGCGAAATCGGCCTGTCCGGTGAGATCCGTCCGGTGCCGAGCGGCCAGGAGCGCCTCAAGGAGGCCGCCAAGCACGGTTTCAGGCGCGCCATCGTGCCCAGGGGTAACGCACCCAAGGAAGCGCCGGCCGGGCTGGCGGTGATCCCGGTGACGCGCCTGGAACAGGCCCTGGATGCGCTCTTCGAATAATGAGCGGATGCCAGGGGGAGGGCTCGCCGGCGCTATGATCGGGCTTTCCCGCCAAGGAGTGCCGTCATGTCCGATCGTCCCATCCCCCGCATCCTGCCGCCGCCCGTCATCTACCTGCTCTTCGTCGGCCTGGCCTGGGGGCTGGACGCCCTGTTGTCGCTGCCGCTGCCGGACAACGACTGGACCCGCTGGATCGGCTGGGGACTGATCGACGCCGGCCTGCTGCTGATGCTCTGGAGCGCGCTGCAGATGATCCGCCAGCGCACTACCGTCAACCCCTACGGCACGCCGGCGAAACTGCTCGAAGAGGGACCTTTCCGTTTCTCGCGCAACCCCATCTACCTGGCCGATACCCTGGTCTACGCCGGCATCGCCCTGCTCCTGGCCAGCCTCTGGTCCTGGTTGTTGCTGCCGGCGCTGATCGTCTTCATGGACCGCACGGTGATCCGCCATGAGGAGGCACTGCTGAGCGAACTGTTCGGCGACGCCTACCGGTCCTACCGGGCGCGGGTGCGGCGCTGGATCTGATCGAGTCCGCCCGGCGGGGCGCATGGCGCATGGCGCGAGGCCGTGGCCGAATGGGCGGATTTCATCCGCCGGGCTGCCGTTCCATCGGCGGAGCGTCCCGTCAGAGCCGGGAAGCGCTCAGGGCGTACTTGATCAGCGCCGCGGAGCCGTCGATGTTCAGCTTGCGGCGGATGCTCAGGCGATGGGTCTCCACCGTGCGCACGCTGATATCGAGTTCGCGGGCCATGGCCTTGCTGTCCAGCCCCTGGGCGAGCATTCGCAGGATCTGGTGCTCGCGGGGCGTGAGGTTCTGCGGGTCCGAGCTGCGGTCGGCCAGCTTGCGGGCGACTTCCGAGCTATAGAAGCTGCCGCCGGCGGCGATGGCCTCGATGGCGGCGACGATTTCCCGCGACGAGGCGTCCTTCAGTACATAGCCGCGGGCACCGGCGCGGATCGCGGTGCGGACGTATTCGATGTTGTCGTACATGCTGAGGATCAGCACCTTGAGGTCCGGGTACTGCCGGTCCAGGGTACGGGTCAGCTCCAGGCCGTTGGTGTCCTTCAGGCCGATGTCGAGCAGCAGCAGGTCCGCCGGCCGCCGGTCGAGCAGTTCGAGCGCTTCGGCGGCGCTTTCCGCCTCGCCCACCACCTCGATCCGCGGCATGACCGCCAGCAGTGCACGGATGCCCTCGCGTACCAGTGCGTGATCGTCGACCAGGACGATCCGGATCGGGTTGCCGGAATTCATGCTGCGACTCTTCTTATAGGGTGAAGGACGTGCCGGCCGCCTGGGCGGCCGGCACGGGCAATATTACACAGATCCCGGTATGACCAGTGCTGGACGATAGGCTGAAGCGACCGCCGAGGTGCTCGATCCGTTCGCGGATGTTGCGCAGGCCGATGCCTTCCTGCGCCCGCTCTATGGTCCGCGGATCGAAGCCGATGCCGTCGTCCCGCACCCGCAACTGCACGCCGCTCACGCAGGGTTCGAGATCAATGAGGACGCTGCCGGCCCGGGCGTGGCGCTCGATGTTGGTCAGCGCTTCCTGGACGATGCGGAACAGCGCCACCGCCACTTCGTCGGGCAGCCGGGCGTCGTGCAGGCTGTTGCGGTAGACGACGCTCAGGGCGCAGCGCTGCTCGAACTCGGTCGCCAATTGGCCGATGGCGGCCGGCAGCCCCAGGGTATCGAGCAGCGAGGGGCGCAGATCGTGGGAGATGCGGCGGATCTCGCCGATGGCGCCGCCCAGGCGCTCGGTGGCCTGGCCGAGGATCGCCAGGCCACCGCTGTGGCCGGCTTCCAGTTGATGGCCGGCCAGTTCGAACTGGAACTTGATCGACACCAGCAATTGGCTGATGCCGTCGTGCAATTCCCGGGAAACCCGCGAGCGTTCCTCTTCCTGCAGGTGGACGATGCGCCGGTTGAGCGATTGCAGCTTGCCGTCGGCCAGCCGGTGTTCCCGGACGCTCAGGGTCAGGCCGCCGGCGAAGACCAGCAGCACCGCCGCCAGGGCGATGGTGGCGATGGCGACCATGGTCGAGCGTATGCCGCCGGCCACCTCGTCGCGGACCTGACGGGTCGCCCGCTCCACGTCCTCGAGGTAAATCCCGGTGCCGAGCATCCAGCCCCAGGGTTCGAGCATCACCACGTAGGCCAGCTTGTCGGTCACCTGGCCGGTCGAGGGTTTCCACCAGGCGTAGCGCTGGAAGCCGTCCCCATGGGTGGCGCTCTCGATCAGCGCCCGGACGGCGGGCAGACCGTGGGGGTCGGTCAGGTTCCACAAGTCGCGGCCGACCAGTTCGGCCTGGCGGGGATGCATCAGGTTGCGGCCCCGGATGTCGTAGACGAAGAAGTAGCCGTCCCGTCCGAAATCGAGCTTGGCCAGGGCCTCCAGCGCCTGCCGGCGGGTCCGGGCATCGTCCGGGGCGCCGGCCTGCAGCGGGGTGATGACGCTCAGTGCCATGGCCACGTAGTTCTTCAGTTCGGCCCGCTTGCTGGAGAGGATGGCGTTCTCGATCAGCCGGGCCTGGTCTTCTCCCAGCCGCTGGTTCTGCACGATGACCAGGGCGCAGATGAGCGCCACGGCCAGCAGCAGCGGCAGGATGCTGAGAGCGACGATCTTGTGTTTGAGCTGCATGGACCTTCTCGTGGGGAGCGGAGCGGGGACGTGGGGGCGCACCGGGATCGTTTGCCGAAAGCGCATCTGCCGGACGACCGGTATGGGAGGCCGCCGGGCCCGGAGATTCTGTCCTAGGATTTCCGGTAGGGGCGTTTTGCCGGCTGTCTGCCTGCGACCGCTGGCCAGGCCCCATGCCAGAGGGCTGCCGGGCCCGTCCGGGGCCGGACAGGGACATGCCCGGCCCGCCGTGTCTACGTGGTTCTACGTAGTGGCTCTGAGTAGCACTGCGAATATCGGCACCGGCGGGATCTGGGGATAGTAGCAAGGCTCCATCTCCGGGGCGCGACAATTCCAACAATGACGCCGCAGGCCCCCGGCCGACGGCAGGAGAATGCAATGAACCGACTGGTCTCTCATCTCGCCTGGCTCGCCCTGGCGGTGCTGGGCGCCGCCGCCCTGGGTGTCGTGGCCCTACGGCGTGGCGAAGCCATCAATGCCTTGTGGATCGTGGTCGCCGCGACGGCGATCTATCTGGTCGCCTACCGCTACTACAGCCTGTTCATCGCCAACCGGGTGATGCAGCTCGATCCACGCCGCGCCACCCCGGCGGTGCTCAACAACGATGGTCTGGATTTCGTGCCGACCAACAAGCACGTGCTCTTCGGCCATCACTTCGCCGCCATCGCCGGCGCCGGCCCGCTGGTCGGCCCGGTGCTCGCCGCGCAGATGGGCTACCTGCCCGGCACCCTGTGGCTGATCGCCGGGGTGGTGCTGGCCGGCGCGGTGCAGGATTTCCTGGTGCTGTGCATCTCCACCCGCCGCAACGCCCGCTCGCTGGGCGACATGGTGCGCGAGGAAATGGGCCGTGTTCCCGGCACCATCGCGCTGTTCGGCTGTTTCCTGATCATGATCATCATCCTCGCGGTGCTGGCGCTGATCGTGGTCAAGGCTCTGGCCCACAGTCCCTGGGGCATGTTCACGGTGATCGCGACCATTCCGATCGCCATGTTCATGGGCCTGTACATGCGCTACATCCGTCCCGGACGCATCGGCGAGATCTCGCTGATCGGCATCGTCCTGCTGCTGGCCTCGATCTGGCTGGGCGGCGTGATTTCCACCGACCCCTACTGGAGCGGAGTGTTCACCTTCAGCGGCGTGCAGATCACCTGGATGCTGATCGGCTACGGCTTCGTCGCCGCGGTGTTGCCGGTATGGCTGATCCTCGCCCCGCGCGACTATCTGTCGACCTTCCTGAAGATCGGCACCATCGCCGCCCTGGCGGTCGGCATCGTGATCCTCAACCCCGACCTGAAGATGCCGGCGGTGACCCAGTTCATCGATGGTAGCGGTCCGGTGTGGAAGGGGGCGCTGTTTCCCTTCCTGTTCATCACCATCGCCTGCGGCGCGGTGTCCGGCTTCCATGCGCTGATCGCCTCGGGTACCACGCCCAAGCTGCTGGCCAGCGAGGGCCACGCCCGCTACATCGGCTACGGCGGCATGCTGATGGAGTCGATGGTGGCGATCATGGCCATGGTCGCCGCCGCGGTGATCGAGCCCGGCGTGTACTTCGCCATGAACAGCCCGCCGGCCATCGTCGGCGCCGATGCCGCCAGCGTGGCGGCGGCGGTCAGCGGCTGGGGTTTCGCCATCACGCCCGAAGCGCTGGAAAGCGTCGCCCGCGACATCGGCGAAACCACCATCCTGGCGCGTGCCGGCGGTGCGCCGACCCTGGCCGTGGGCATCGCGCAGATCCTCCACCAGGTGCTGCCGGGGGCGACCTCCATGGCGTTCTGGTATCACTTCGCCATTCTGTTCGAGGCGCTGTTCATCCTGACCGCCGTGGACGCCGGCACCCGCGCCGGGCGCTTCATGCTCCAGGACCTGCTCGGCAACTTCGTGCCGGTCCTGCGCCGCACCGACTCCTGGGGCGCCAACGTACTGGCCACCGCCGGTTGCGTGGCGCTCTGGGGCTATCTGCTGTACCAGGGCGTGGTCGATCCGCTGGGCGGCATCAACACCCTGTGGCCGCTGTTCGGCATCTCCAACCAGATGCTCGCCGGCATCGCCCTGATGCTCTGCAGCGTGGTGCTGATCAAGATGAAGCGCCAGAACTACGTCTGGGTCACCCTGCTGCCGGCCGTCTGGCTGCTGATCTGCACCACGGTGGCGAGCCTGATCAAGCTGTTCGATCCGAACCCGGCGGTCGGCTTCCTCGCCCTGGCCAGCAAATACGCCGCGGCGATGGACACCGGCCAGGTCCTGGCTCCGGCCAGGGACATCGGCCAGATGCAGAACGTGATCATGAACGCCTATACCAACGCCGGTCTCAGCGTGCTGTTCCTGGTGGTGGTGTTCAGCATCCTGTTCTACTCGCTGAAGGTCGGCCGTGCCGCCTGGATCGTCGAGCAGCGCACCGACAAGGAAACGCCCTTCCAGGCGATTCCCGGCGCCTGAGTGCTGCCGGGCCCCACGGGGCCCGGCCCTTGAGGAAGGAGAGAGGCCGTGTTCAACGATCTCAGCCGCATGGGCAAGTATCTCGGTCAGGCCGCGCGCATGCTGGTCGGCATGCCCGACTACGACACCTATGTCGAGCACATGCGCAGCAAGCACCCCGACCAGCCGGTGATGAGCTACGAGGATTTCTTCCGCGAGCGTCAGGACGCCCGCTACGGCGGCGGCAAGGGACGGCCGGTGCGCTGCTGCTGACGAGCGGCGCCTTGCAACGCCGGATATTTGGCAGTCTCCCTGTAGGAGCGGATTCATCCGCGACCCGTGCCGAAGGCACGGCGAACCGGCTGACAGGCGACCCGCGGTGCGGGTCGGTCGGGGATGAATCCCCTCTGACACAGGAGCATCACCTTGCAACGCCGGATGTTCGGTAGTCTCCATGGCCGGCGGGTTGCACCCGCCCAGAATTCCTTTCGTTTCAAGGATCGTTCCATGTCCCAACCCCCTATCCCGGTCACCGTGCTCAGCGGTTTTCTCGGCGCCGGCAAGACCACCCTGCTGCAGTACCTGCTCAAGGCCGAGCACGGCCTGAAGATCGCGGTGATCGAGAACGAGTACAGCGAGACGCCGATCGACGGCCAACTGCTCGGCGCCGAGCCGGTCGAGGTGATGACCCTGGCCAACGGCTGCGTGTGCTGCTCCATTCATGTCGAGCTGGAAAAGGCGCTGTTCCTCCTGCTGGAGCGCCTGGACGCCGGCGAACTCGATTTCGACCGCCTGGTCATCGAATGCACCGGCCTGGCCGACCCGGCGCCGGTGGCGCAGACCTTCTTCGCCGACGACGAGCTGTGCGACCGCTATGTGCTCGACGGCATCATCACCCTGCTGGACGCCGCCAATGCCGGGCGTCACCTGCAGGAGGCCATCGCCCAGGCCCAGGTCGGCTTCGCCGACCGCATCCTGCTGAGCAAGACCGATCTGGTGGCGGCCGAGGCGGTCGAGGCGCTGAGCCAGCGGCTGCAGCGCATCAACCGCCACGCGCCGATCCGCATCGTCGAGCACGGGCGCATCGAGCTGGGCGAACTGCTCGATGTGCGCGGCTTCAACCTCAACGCCGAGTTCGGCCAGGCCCTGGGCCTGCGCCCGCTCGTTCCGGCCGCCGATAAGGACCGTATCGCCACCCTGGTGCTGCGCAGCGAGCAGGCGCTGGACCTGGAGAAGCTCGGCCTGTTCATGGAGGGCCTGCTGGCGCGCTACGGCGATTCGCTGCTGCGCTACAAGGGCGTGCTGAACCTGGCCGGCGAATCACGGCGCATGGTGTTCCAGGGTGTGCTGCGCCTCTACGGCTTCGACTGGGCGGAGGAGTGGGGCGCCGACGAGACGCGCGAAAGCGTGCTGGTGTTCATCGGCGATGATCTGCCGGAAGAGGATATCCGTGCCGGATTCGCCGAGGTGCAGGGCTGAGCGCGACGGACTGGCCCGCTCCCTCCTCTCCGGCAGCGGCGGATCGCCGGGCCGGAACGAAAAAGCCCGGCGCGAAGGCCGGGCTCTTTCCCATGGGCGAGGCTTACTTGCCGTACACCGGGAACCTGGCGCAGATCGCCTGGACCTTCTCGCGCACGCCGTCGACCACCGCTTCGTTGTTCAGGTCGACGAGGATGTCGCAGATCCAGCCGGCCAGTTCGCGACACTCGGTTTCCTTGAAGCCGCGGGTGGTCACCGCCGGGGTGCCGATGCGCAGGCCAGAGGTGACGAAGGGCGAGCGCGGGTCGTTCGGCACGCTGTTCTTGTTCACGGTGATGAAGGCGCGGCCGAGGGCGGCGTCCGCGTCCTTGCCGGTGATCTCCTGCTTGATCAGCGAGACCAGGAACAGGTGGTTCTCGGTGCCGCCGGACACCACGTCGAAGCCGCGCTCGATGAACACCTGGGCCATGGCCTTGGCGTTCTTCACCACCTGTTGCTGGTATTCCTTGAAGTCCGGCTGCAGGGCTTCCTTGAAGCACACCGCCTTGGCGGCGATCACGTGTTCCAGCGGGCCGCCCTGGCCGCCGGGGAACACGGCGGAGTTGAGTTTCTTCTCGATCTCTTCGTTGGCCTTGGCGAGGATCAGGCCGCCGCGCGGGCCGCGCAGGGTCTTGTGGGTGGTGGTGGTGACCACGTCGGCGAAGGGCACCGGGTTCGGGTAGACGCCGGCGGCGACCAGCCCGGCGAAGTGGGCCATGTCGACGAACAGGTAGGCGCCGACCTTGTCGGCGATCTCGCGGAAACGGGCGAAATCCAGCACCTGGGAGTAGGCCGAGTAGCCGGCGACGATCATCTTCGGCTTGTGCTCCAACGCCAGACGCTCCACTTCGTCGTAGTCGATGAAGCCGTTGGCGTCGATGCCGTACTGCACTGCGTTGTACATCTTGCCGGAGAAGTTGACGCTGGCGCCGTGGGTCAGGTGGCCACCGTGGGCCAGACTCATGCCCAGCACGGTGTCGCCCGGCTTGACCAGGGCCTGATAGACCGCCGCGTTGGCCTGCGAGCCGGCGTGCGGCTGGACGTTGGCATAGTCGGCGCCGAACAGTTGCTTGGCGCGGTCGATGGCCAGTTGCTCGACGATGTCGACGTATTCGCAGCCGCCGTAGTAGCGCTTGCCCGGATAGCCTTCGGCGTACTTGTTGGTGAGCACCGAACCCTGAGCCTCCATCACGGCGGGGCTGGTGTAGTTCTCGGAGGCGATCAGCTCGATGTGATCTTCCTGGCGCTGGGCTTCTTGCTTCATGGCGGCGAACAGTTCGGCATCGTAGCGGGCGAGGGTCAAATCACGGCTGAACATGGCAATCCCCTGGGGTTCGGCTGGGCGATAATTAAAGAGGGCGCGGATTCTACCCCATCCGCAACGGGCCGGCACATGAAAGACGATCAAGCGTGGGCGAGCCGGGCTCATTCGGCTGGGGAGGCCATCTTTTCACAGTAAAGCCGCCTCCCGCCCGGAGCGCCCTTCGTCTGGTCTGCCCGGCGCATTTCGGGTAGCTTTGCCGGCACGCGCGGGGGCCCGGGCAGCCGGTGTCTCCGGGACGTCGCGGATCGCCGTCCGGCCGCGCCCGGCCAGGCGCCCCTGGCCGGGCGCCCCCGTCTTCCCGTTTCCATTTCCGGTCGAAACCAAGGTCATCCATGGCTCAATACGTCTACACCATGCATCGGGTCAGCAAGGTCGTGCCCCCGAAGCGTGAAATCCTCAAGGACATCTCCCTGTCGTTCTTTCCCGGCGCCAAGATCGGCGTGCTCGGTCTGAACGGCGCCGGCAAGTCGACCCTGCTGCGGATCATGGCCGGGGTCGACACCGAGTTCGACGGCGAGGCCCGGCCGATGCCCGGCATCAAGGTCGGCTACCTGCCGCAGGAGCCACAGCTCGATCCGCAGAAGAGCGTGCGCGACATCGTCGAGGAGGCGGTGGGCGAGATCAAGCAGGCCCAGGCCCGCCTGGACGAGGTCTATGCCGCCTACGCCGAACCGGACGCCGACTTCGACGCGCTGGCCGCCGAGCAGGCCAGGCTGGAGGCCATTCTCCAGGCCGCCGACGGCCACAATCTGGAGCGCCAGTTGGAAGTCGCCGCCGACGCCCTGCGCCTGCCGCCGTGGGACGCCAGGATCGAGCACCTCTCCGGCGGCGAGAAGCGCCGCGTGGCGCTGTGCCGCCTGCTGCTGTCGGCGCCCGACATGCTGCTGCTGGACGAGCCGACCAACCACCTGGACGCCGACTCGGTGGCCTGGCTGGAGCATTTCCTCCACGACTTCCCCGGCACCGTGGTGGCGATCACCCACGACCGCTACTTCCTCGACAACGTCGCCGGCTGGATTCTCGAACTGGACCGCGGCCACGGCATTCCCTTCGAGGGCAACTACTCGCAGTGGCTGGAATCCAAGGCCGCCCGCCTGGCCCAGGAGGCCAAGGCCGAAGCCGCCCACGCCAAGGCCATGAAGGCCGAGCTGGAATGGGTGCGCCAGGGCGCCAAGGCTCGCCAGGCCAAGTCCAAGGCGCGTCTTGCGCGTTTTGAGGAGATGCAGTCCCAGGAATTCCAGAAGCGCAGCGAGACCAACGAGATCTACATTCCGGCCGGTCCGCGGCTGGGCGACAAGGTCATCGAGTTCCACAACGTGCGCAAGGGCTACGGCGACCGCGTGCTGATCGACGACCTGTCCTTCGCGGTGCCCAAGGGCGCCATCGTCGGCGTGATCGGCGGCAACGGCGCGGGCAAGTCGACCCTGTTCCGCATGATCCTCGGCAAGGAGACGCCGGATGCCGGCGGCATCGACATCGGCGAAACCGTGCAGGTCGCCAGCGTTGACCAGAGCCGCGACAACCTGGACGGCGGCAAGACCGTCTGGGAGCAGGTGTCCGACGGCCTCGACCAGATCCGCATCGGCAACTACGAGGTGCCCTCGCGCAGCTACGTCGGCCGCTTCAACTTCAAGGGCGCCGACCAGCAGAAGTTCGTCAAGGATCTCTCCGGCGGCGAGCGCGGCCGCCTGCATCTGGCGCTGACCCTGAAGCAGGGCGGCAACCTGCTGCTGCTCGACGAGCCGTCCAACGACCTCGACGTGGAAACCCTGCGCGCGCTGGAGGAGGCGTTGCTGGACTTCCCCGGCTCGGCCATCGTGATCTCCCACGACCGCTGGTTCCTCGACCGCATCGCCACCCACATCCTCTCCTACGAGGACGACGGCAGCGTGGTGTTCTTCGAGGGTAACTACACCGAGTACGAGGCCGACCGCAAGAAGCGCCTCGGCGAAGCCGCCGCCCAGCCGCACCGGGTGCGTTACAAGAAGCTGGCGTAATGTCGACGCCCCGGCCGTTCGTGGCCGGGGCCTTCTTCCTTTCGCCCTGCAGTGACGGGGCGTTACCCGATTGGCCGGCTGCGGCTTGAACGGCTCGTCTCCTTTGGTGGAAAATGCGATAAATTATCATTTGCGCAGATTTCGCCGTCATGCCCGTTCAGCCTCCCGGCCCCTTCCACACCCTCTACAGCCAGCATCACGACTGGCTGAAAGGCTGGCTGCGCAGCCGCATCGGCAACACCAGCGACGCCGCCGACCTGGCCCAGGACACCTTCATGCGCGTGCTGGCGAACCGTAACGCCGACGGCATCCGCGAGCCGCGCACCTACCTGAGCACCATCGCCCGCGCCCTGCTGATCGACCACTTCCGCCGCCAGAGCATCGAGCGCGCCTACCTGGAAGCACTGGCCGCGCGCCCCGAGCCGCTGGCCATCTCCCCCGAGACGCGGCTGGCCATCCTGGAAACCCTCACCGCCATCGACGCCATGCTCGATGGACTGGGCGAACGCACCCGCGCGATCTTTCTCGCCGTCCAGCTCGAAGGGCTCGGCTACGCAGCCGTGGGCGAACGCCTCGGCGTCTCGGTCACCACCGTGAAAAAACACCTGATCCGCGCCATGACCCACTGTCTGCTGCTGATGGACGACTGATCCCATGGCCCTCGATCCCCGCACCCTCGAAGCCGCCGCTACCTGGTACGTACAGCTCCAGGCCGAACACAGCGAGGCCGATCGCCAGGCCTGGCGCGACTGGCTCGACGCGAACCCGGCCCATGCCCAGGCCTGGGCGCGGCTGGAACGCCTGCAGCGACAACTGGGCGGACTGCCCCCGGAAGCCCTGCCGGCCCTGGCCAACGCACGGGCCCGGCGCCGCGCCGTCCTCAAGATCCTCGGCCTGCTGGGCATCGGCATCGGCGTCACGGGCCTGGCGCTCGAACGCAACCCGCCCGGCCATTGGCTGGCCGAGCACCGCACCGCCACAGGACAACGGCGCAGCTTGCGGCTGGCCGACCGCAGCCACCTCGAACTGAACACCGACAGCGCCCTGGACCTGCTCTTCGACGACCGGCAGCGCCTGATCCGCCTGTACCGCGGCGAACTGCTGGCGGAGACCGCCGCCGATCCCGTCGGCCGTCCCTTCATCGTGGAAACCGCCGAAGGCCGCGTGCGGGCCCTGGGCACCCGCTTCAGCGTCCGCAGCGAGGATGGCCGCAGCCGAGTCACGGTACTGGAACAGGCCGTCGAAATCCGCCCGGCACGGTGGACGGGACAGCCCGTGCGGCTGGGCGCCGGCCAGCGGATCGACTTCACCGCCGACCACCTTGGAGAGCCTGGAACCGCACCGGAAGGCGCGGACGCCTGGACGCGCGGCATGCTCAGCGTGGTCGAATGGCGGCTGGGCGACTTCATCGCCGAACTGGCCCGCTACCGGCCGGGCTTCCTGCACTGCGACGAAGCCGTCGCCGGTTTGCGGCTGTCCGGCGCCTTCCGTCTCGACGACACCGACGTGGTGCTGGAAAACCTCGCCCGCTCGCTCCCGATCCGGCTGCGCCACTTCACCCGCTACTGGGTGCGCATCGAGCCCGCCTGAGCCTTGGGGTGGCTCACTGCCTGGGGGCAGGAGCCGGCCAGGAAAAATCATTCACAGGGGTTGCCGATTTTCATTCTCGTTCGGCCTGGCATTGAAACGGCCCGATGCCGCTTCCGGTTCCGCCCAACGAAAGGAATACCCCATGACCCGACGCACCCCGCTGGCCTGCGCCATCCACCTGGCGCTTTCCGGCCTGATCCTGGCGCCCCTGCCGCTGTCTGTCCTGCTCCCCGCCCTGGCCACCGCCCAGGACCGTTCCGGCATCCGCGACTACCGCATTCCCGCCGGCCCCCTGGGCGCAGCGCTCAGCCAGTTCGCCACCCAGGCAGGCGTGACCCTGTCGTTCGCCGCCGAACAGACCCGCGACCTGACCAGCCAGGGCCTGCACGGCGCCTACGGTCTGGAAGAGGGGCTGGCGCAACTGCTGGCCGGCAGCGGATGGCAGGCGCAGCGGCAGGAGAACGGCAGCTATGTGCTGGTGAAAATGGAAACCGGGGACGATCCCGACCTGGTCAGCCTGGATATCATGCGGGTGGAGGACAACCAGCTCGGTACCATCACCGAACACACCAAGTCCTATACGCCGGGCACCATCGCTTCGGCTACCCGATTGGTACTGACGCCACGCGAAACGCCACAGACTGTTACTGTGGTCACTCGCCAGCATATGGACGACTTCAATCTAACCAGTCTTGATAAAGTGATAGACCACACGCCTGGCGTTACTCGAACGAGCTGGGATAGCTTTCGTTCTCAGTATTATGCCCGGGGCTTCCAGATCACTAACTTTCAATACGATGGTATTCCTACACTGGCGGACTCGATCAACTACACTGGCCAGACCTCGAGCGACATGATCCAATATGATCGAATCGAGGTCATTAAAGGCGCCAGCGGCCTGACTACCGGTGCAGGTGGCCCTGGAGCCACCCTCAACCTGGTACGCAAAAAACCTACCCATGAATTTTCCGGTCACGTGACCGCCGAAGCCGGCCGCTGGGATAACTACCGGTCTGAACTGGATATTAGTGGACCTTTGAACGAAAGTGGTACTTTCCGCGGACGTATCGCCGGGGCTTTCCAAGACAGACAATCGTATCTTGACCGTTTCAAGGAGCAGACCAGAGCTTACTATGGTATTTTGGAGTACGATCTGACTCCACAGACGATGCTTACTTTCGGTGGAAATTCCGATGAAAGAATCCCAACGGCTAACGCTTATGGTGGGATTCCCATGTTCGACTCCAACAACAACGAGGTTCATGTATCACACTCTTATAATACAGGTGCGGACTGGAGCCGATCGGAGCAGTTCAGTCATGCCTTCTTTACCCAACTAGATCATGAATTTGACAACGGATGGAGCGGCAGGGCCTATTATACTTATCAGAGAAATGCATACGATTCAAAAATGGGCGTAATTAGAGGTATGCCAAACGTCGACAATGACAATAGCAGTTATGTACTCATGGGATATAATAGATACAGAGTGAGAACCCAGGCACTGGAAGTTTATGCTCGCGGTCCTTTCGAGTTATTCGGTCGTACGCATGAGTTGGCCGTAGGGGCTAGTGGATATAAAAACGACACGGAAGGAAAAGGGTCTGGGGCATCCGTTAGAGTCCCTATAGATGACTTCTATGAATGGGATGGAGATATACAACAGATATCAAACCTTACAGGTATCAGGACCAAGTGGGGCGAGCGTGTCAACCAACGAGCTTTTTATTCCAGCGCTCGCTTTAGTCTGAGCGATGATCTCGCCCTGATTCTTGGTGGGCGAGTCACCAACTACAAGGCTGGCGGTGACAATCACATGCGAGAGACCGGGGAGGTGGTTCCCTTCGCTGGCATCACATATGATTTGAGTGAAAACTATTCCGTCTATGCCAGCTACACGAAAATATTCCAGCCACAAAGCGCCCGTGACAAAGACAACGCAGTACTTGACCCTGATGAGGGGGACAGCTACGAGGCTGGGCTCAAGGGTGAGTGGTTTAATGGTCGCCTAAATGCCAGCTTGGCCTATTATGAGATTCGCCAGGACAACCGTGCTGAGTCCGTAGGCTGGGATGATGTACGAAGCCAAACAATTTACGAAGGTAAAAAAGCCAAAACCAAGGGGGTTGAACTGGAAGTCACAGGTGAATTGGCTCCGGGGTGGAATATTCAAGCTGGATTCACCCATCAGGTCATTCGTGAAGACAGAACGAATGACAAGCTGACGACCCAAGCCCCCGAGAATCAATTCAAGATCTATACGAACTACCGACTACCCGGCACATTGAACAAGCTAACTGTAGGTGGTGGCGCGAGCTATCAGGGCACTACCTGGCAAAATGCTGACTACCTTGATCCGCCTCGCCAACTTAGACAAGAAGCATTCTGGCTGGTTAATCTGATGAGTAAATACCAGTTTACCGATGATATTTCGGCAACGCTTAATATCAACAACCTGTTTGACAAGCATTACTACACCGGCTACGGTGACAAATTCTATCCAAATGTTGCTGTAAAAACCTATGGCGACCCTCGAAATATGATGTTGACGACGCGATGGGATTTTTAGCATCTCCCCGCTTGGCCTTGAGTCAAACCCCCTGCTTACGGGCACGGGAAAACCGCTGCCCCGTGCCCGGAAAACTCCGGGCAGACCGCCCCGGCCGCGTAGCGCAACGCCGGGCCGGAGCGGGCAGACCCGCATTTCCATGACCTGGTGTCGGTACGGGGCGGGTTTCAACCAGCCGTCGGTTGGCCGTTCTCGTCGAAGTCGAGCACCGTGACTTCCTCGTCGGCGTCGGTGATCTCGGCCCGGCGCAGCGCGCCGTTGGCGTGGTAGCTGTAGATGTGCTGCAGCTCCAGTTCGCCGTAGACGATCTTCTCCAGCCTGATCAGGCGTTCCTGATCGTCGAAGTGGCCGCGGAAGAAGGTGTTGCGGTTGTGGAGACCGGCCTCGTCGAGTTCGTTCATCAGCTTCAGCGGCAGTTTGACGCCGCTGTAGGTGACGAAATGGCGACAGGTGCCGGAGGCTTCGCTGCTCATGTTTCCTCTCATCGGGTGTGGTTTCGCGAGGACGCGATGATCGCATAAAGCGCGAGCCGTGCGGCATGGCCGGCGTTTCGCGACGCTCGAAGGGGCCGCCGTGGGGCAGCGCGGCGCGGCGATTGCGCGCCGGGCCGCGCTTCCGGCAAGCTGCGTCGCCGGATAGCTGCGGAGCGAGACGACAATGTTTTCCAAACTCCTGATCGGCCTGCTCGGACCGCTGCTCAAGGCGCTCGTCGGGAAGGTCCTGGACGAGTTCTCCGACTGGCTGTTCGAGCGACTCCGGGAAATGCTGCGTCGTCGCCGGACGACCAATCTTGGCGAACTCGAGGCTCGGGCCGCGCAGGCGGACGAGCGGGCGCGCCGGGCCGGCAGCGCGGACGAGGCGCGCGAGCAGGAGGCGGTCGCCAGGGTCTGGCGCGAGGTGGCGGAAATGTTCCGCCGGGAGAACGAGGCCCTGAAAGCGGAGCTGGAGGGCGTGCGGCGCGGTGCCGGGCGCCGGGCGCGCCAGGCGGTGGCCACCCTGCCGATCGGGCAGGTCGTCGAGTCGGTCGGGAAGGCGTCCGAACGCGAGGGGGCCGGGAGCCCGCTCCAGCTCGATGGGCCGGCGGCCGAGCGGGAGTGAGGTGGGGAGTCCGCGGTTTCGTTGGCGATCCGCTTCGCGCGCACGGGCGTCGCTGGTGGGAGCGGCGGGCCGTTCCTTGCCTGTTTTTCGGAGTGGCGGACTCCGCTTCCTCTCAATAGTGATACCAGCGCAACTGCAGGCTCAGTTCGCTGGCCGGCGCGCCCTGCTGGCTGAATTCGCGCCGGGCGGCCAGGCGCAGGCCGAGGTTGCCGGCGATTTCCCATTGCTGGACCAGGCTCAGCTCGCGGCGTACCTCGCCGTTGTGGAAGTAGTCGGCGCGGGCCTCGAGGCCGAGGTTGCCCAGGCGGTTGCGCCACAGCAGGCCGGCATCGAAGCCGGCCGCCGGGCTGAGGAAGGCGGCGAAGTCCCCGTTGCGCTCCAGCCGGGCGGTGGCCAGGGCGAAGCCGAGCAGGTCGTCGGCGAGGTGCCAGGTGGCGCCGACGCCGCCGTTCAGATGGCCGACCAGTTGCTCGTCGTCGTGACGTCCCTTGCCGACGACCCGCTCCAGACCGCCGCCGACCTGCCAGGACAGGGGCGAGAGCAGAGTGCTGCGCGGGGTCAGCGAGCGGATGTTGGCCACATCCAGCCGCTGCAGTTGCCAGTGGTCGCCCTCGTACTGGCGCAGCTTGAGCTGGGCGATCTCGATCTGCGCGCCGAGCGGGAAGCCATCCAGGTTGTCCGCCAGGTCATGGTAGGCCATGCGCAGGCCGTATTCGGCGAAGCTCCGGTCTTCGCGGCTGCCGAGGGCGAGCTGCCAGGTGCGCGACTGGTGGCCGTTTTCCGGCGGCACCGGGCGCTCCACGGCGAGGCGCGGCGGCGGCGCGCGGTTGATCGCCTGCAGCAGGCGGTAGCTGTCGCGGGCGCTGGTGTCGTCGCGTTCCTCGCCGTTCTTGCGGTAGCGGATCAGCCGGTAGGCGGCGTCCTGTACCAGTGCCCGGCGTTCGGCCGGCAACGCCTGGAAGGCCGCAGCGTCGAGCGCGGTGCTGTCCCCGGCCAGGCGCCGCGTCCAGTCGCGCTCGGGGCGGCTCAGCGGGTCGGCGCGCGCGAGCAGTTCCTTCTCCCGCGAGGGACGGTAGGCGCTGCGCTCGATCAGCCCGGCCTGCTCCACTGCGCGCACGGTGTCGGCGGGGATGGCGGTGAGCGGGAAACGGTCGGTCAGCTCCAGGCCCGGACGGGCGATTTCCAGCAACTCGAGCAGGCGGTAGGAGCAGTTTTCGTCGAAGAAGTAGTAGTCGAACTGGATCTGCCGCAGTTCCCAGACGTGCTCGACCATCCGCCCGGTTTCCTCGGCGCTGAGGTTCAGGCGGTATTCCCAGAGATCGCGATTTTCCAGGCGGCTGTATTCGGCGAGCTTTTCCCGGTAGGGCAGCAGGGCGAAGAGACCGGGATAACCGCCCATCAGGCCCTTCCAGGCATAGAGGATGCTGTTGTCGCTGCCCTCGATGTAGGCGCCGAAGTTCAGCGCATAGCTGAGCAGCGGGCTGCCCTGGCTGTCGATGCCGGGCGGATCGATGCGTAGCAGGGTGTGGCCGAACATCGACGAGGGGCTGTTCAGGTAGGCGGCGGGGAACACCAGTACCGTGCTGTGCGGGGCGATGTCGGCGTACCAGTCGGTGTATTCGCGGCACTGCGGCTGCGGCAGGTCGTCCAGCGCCAGGCGCTCGCGCAGCCAGCGGGTGCGGGCCGGGAAGCGGCACTGCGGATGGCGGTCGGCGAGGGCCGGGTCCCGGTAGAGGGCGACCAGGGTGGCGGCGAGTTCCGCCGCCGGATCGCGTTCGCCCCGCTCGGCCAGGAAGAATCCGCCGTCGTCGACGTGGCTGCGCCAGCCGCCCAATCGGTCGCGCTGGTAGTGGCCGAGAGCGAGCCAGAAGGGTTCCGCGGCCAACTCGTGCAGACGCGCCGCCGATGGTTGCGGATCGGCCTGGAGCGTGGCGCAGGCGCCGCCCAGCAGAAGGGGAAGCAGGCGTTTGAACATGAGGGGATGAGGCGGTCGGACAGGAAAGTGCCCGCCGGAGCGGGCACGGGATAGCGGCGGGGCGGCCGGCTCAGGCCTGTTCGGCGTACTTGGCCAGGCGCTCGTCCTTCTTCAGCACGGCGAGGGTGGCGTTGTGCACGTCCTCGGCGGTGACGTCGGCGGAGCTGAAGATTTCCGTGAAATGCTCGCGGGTCACGGCGGCGAAGCGGGCGCGGTCTTCCGGTTGCACGCCGAGCACCACGGCATAGGTGGTCAGGGCTTCGCCCTCGCCCTTGGCCATGTCCTCGGAAAGCTCGTCCATGATGCTGCCCAGCACCAGCATCGGCTTGCCCTGGTAGGACAGGGCGCCGTCGGTGCGGCAACCGTTGGTGCCGGAGGTCATGCCGAAGGTGGCATTGCCCGAAGAGCCGTTGGTGGTCGAGGCGACCAGGTGCGAGGCCAGGCCGCGTTGTCCCTTGAACAGCATGTTGCCCCAGCCGCAGCCCGGGCCGCCCGGCGCCTCGGCGAAGGCGTTGGCGGAGGCGATGGCGAACAGGGAACCCAGCAGAATCCTTTTCATCGATGATCTCTTCTTCATGTGAGAAACGGGCCGGTCCTCGCCGGCCGGTGCGCAGCATTTTGCAATGCGGTGGGGCTGTCAAGCCGGCTGTCCCGCTGGTGGCCGGGCGTTTGATGCAGGTCACTGCATATCGCCCAGTCTGGGCCACACTGAAAACGAGTATGGCCGATTCTCGGGAGCGAGCATGTCCGACGTATTCGATCCAAAGAGCATCCTGGAGCGTCTGCACCGGGACTATCGGCAGCGTGCCGAGGCCATTCGCGGCGATCTGGCCCGGCCGCACGACACGGATGCCGTCGAGCGTGCCGGTGAACGGCAGAACGACGAAGTCCTGCAGGCCCTGCTGGCCGAAGCCGAGGCGGGCATGCGCCAGGTCGAGCGGGCGTGCCAGCGGTTGGTGGAGGGGCGCTATGGCATCTGCCGGCGCTGTGGCCGGCCCATCGAGCCGGCGCGCCTGGCGGCGCTGCCGGTCGCCGAACTCTGCCTCCACTGCGCCGGACTGGAACCCTGAGGCCTGGCGTGGCCGGTCGTCCGGATGTCGTGCGGTACCGAGGGGCGCCTTGCGGCTGACCGGTGCGAAGGCCAGAATGACGTCTGTTTTTCCCCTCTCCGCGGCACCTGCCGCACGATGTAAGGACTCTCGATGCCCGACTCCGTTGCTGCCGGCCTGCGCCTGGCACCCGATGAGCTGACCCGTCCCTTCGATCCCGCCCAGTTCGCTTTCGCCAGTACCGACGAACTGGAGCCCTTTCGCGGCGTGCTCGGTCAGGAGCGCGCGGTGGAAGCGCTGCAGTTCGGCGTGGCGATGCCACGCCCGGGTTACAACGTCTATGTCATGGGCGAGCCGGGTACCGGCCGCTTTTCCTACGTCAAGCGCTATCTACAGGCCGAGGCCAAGCGCCTGGAAACTCCGTCGGACTGGGTCTATGTCAACCACTTCGACGAGCCTCGCGAGCCGCGCTCGCTGCAACTCGCGGCGGGCAGCGCCAGCGAGTTCATCGCCGACATCAATCTGTTGATCGACAACCTGCTGGCGACCTTCCCGGCGGTGTTCGAGACGCCGACCTATCAGCAGAAGAAGAGCGTCATCGACCGTGGTTTCAACCAGCGCTACGACCGCGCCCTCGATTGCATCGAACGGCAGGCGCTGGACAAGGGGATCGCCCTCTATCGCGACAGCGCCAACATCGCCTTCACCCCGATGAAGGATGGCAAGACGCTGGACGAGGGCGAGTTCGCCCTGTTGCCGGAGGCCGAGCGCGAGCGTTTCCACGGGGACATCGGCTACCTCGAGGAGCGCCTCAACGAGGAGTTGTCCAGCCTGCCGCAGTGGAAACGCGAGTCGAGCAACCAGTTGCGCCAGCTCAACGAGGAGACCATCACCCTGGCCCTGCAGCCGCTGCTCGCGCCGCTCTCGGAGAAATACGCGGAAAACGCCGGGGTCTGTGCCTATCTGCAGGCGATGCAGGTCAACCTGCTGCGTACCGTGGTCGAGCTGCTTAGCGACGAGAACGCGACGGACGCCCAGCGCCGCGCGCTGCTGGTCGAGCAGTACTGCCCGAGCCTGGTGGTCGGCCACCACAGCCAGGGTGGCGCGCCGGTGGTGTTCGAGCCGCATCCCATCTACGACAACCTGTTCGGTCGCATCGAATACGGCACCGATCAGGGGGCGCTCTACACCAGTTATCGCCAGTTGCGTCCGGGCGCGCTGCACCGTGCCAACGGCGGCTTTCTGATCCTCGAGGCGGAACGGCTGCTCGGCGAGCCCTTCGTCTGGGACGCCCTCAAGCGCGCCCTGCATTCGCGCCAATTGAAGATGGAGTCGCCGCTGGCCGAGATGGGCCGTCTGGCCACCGTGACCCTCACCCCGCAGGTCATTCCGCTGCAGCTCAAGGTGGTGATCGTCGGCTCGCGGCAACTCTATTACGCGCTGCAGGAGCTGGATCCCGACTTCCAGGAGATGTTCCGCGTATTGGTGGATTTCGACGAGGAGATCCCTCTTGGCGACGACAGCCTCGAGCAGTTCGCCCAGTTGCTCAAGACCCGCACCTCGGAGGAGGGCATGGCGCCCCTGACCGGTCCGGCGGTGGCGCGCCTGGCGACCTACAGCGCGCGTCTGGCCGAGCACCAGGGGCGGCTGTCGGCGCGCATCGGCGACCTGTTCCAACTGGTCAGCGAGGCCGATTTCGTTCGCCAGCTGGCCGGTGAAGCGCTGACCGACGTCGGTCACATCGAGCGCGCCCTGAAGGCCAAGGAAACCCGTACCGGACGGGTTTCGGCACGCGTTCTCGACGACATGCTCGCCGGCATCATCCTGATCGACACAGAAGGCGCGGCGATCGGCAAGTGCAACGGGCTGACCGTGCTGGAGATCGGCGACTCCGCCTTCGGTGTGCCGGCGCGGATCTCCGCTACCGTCTATCCGGGCGGTTCGGGGATCGTCGACATCGAGCGCGAGGTCAACCTCGGCCAGCCGATCCATTCCAAGGGGGTGATGATCCTCACCGGCTATCTCGGCAGCCGCTATGCCCAGGAGTTTCCGCTGGAGATATCGGCGAGCATCGCCCTGGAGCAGTCCTACGGGTACGTCGATGGCGACAGCGCCTCCCTCGGCGAGGTCTGCACGCTGATCTCGGCGCTGTCGCGTACGCCGCTCAGGCAATGCTTCGCCATTACCGGTTCGATCAACCAGTTCGGCGAGGTGCAGGCGGTCGGCGGGGTCAACGAGAAGATCGAGGGCTTCTTCCGCCTCTGCGAGGCGCGCGGACTGACCGGCGAGCAGGGGGTGATCATCCCGCGCGCCAACGTCACCAACCTGATGCTCGACGAACGTGTGCTGCAGGCGGTGCGCGCCGGGAACTTCCATGTCTACGCGGTGCGCCAGGTGGACGAGGCGCTCAGCCTGCTGCTCGGCGAGCCGGCCGGTACCCCGGACGGGCAGGGCCGCTTCCCGGCCGGCAGCGTCAATGCGCGGGTGGTCGAGCGACTGCGGGAAATCGCCGAAATGGGCATGGAAGAGGATTCGGGCAAGCCGAAGGAGCCGCAGGTCGGCCTGTCGGAGTGAGGCACCGTCCGTCCGAAACCGGGACGGCGGGAAATCGCCGGGCGATGCCGGTTTTCCCTGACTCGTTCACAGACTTATCCACAGGCTGGGCGGAAGCAAAAGTTTTCCCAGGCGCTTCGCGGGGTGTACGCTGAAAGCAAGACCCTGAAGGGGGATTGCCCTATGTCACGCACGCTTTGTCTGATCCGCAACTGCCTGGGGCTGACCGTTCGCATCGAACTGGCGACCCGTCCGCTGGCGGGGGAGCAGGGACTGTGGATCCTGCTCTTCGCCGCCGGCCTGTCCGGCGCGCAGCCGTCCTCGGTCAAGGCCCAGGGGCCGTTTCGCGGGCCCGTGGCGGCGGGGCGGGTGCTCGACGAGGTGGCCGCCAGCCTGGCTGGAGTAGGTTACCAGGAGTGCTCCGACCCGCTCATCTGGTGCTTGCACCTGCAGGCCGAACTGCGCCGGCTGAACGGACCGCGGCGCTGTCGTCCGGGCGGTTGCGAGTCGCAGCCGGAGCTTTGAGCGCAGGCTGGTCGAGATTTGTTCGATGGCGGCGAGGATGCGTCCGGCGGGCTACGGGGAAATCCTTCCGCCTTCCGTTCACAGGGTTATCCACAGTGGATGGGGATATGTTGCCAGGCATTTCCGGCTCCGGCGGGCGGCTTCAGTCCCGCTCCGGGCCATGGGTATACTCGCCGCCGTTTTTGGCTGAGTGGATGCCCTATGGAACGTTTTCTCGAAAATGCGATGTATGCCTCCCGCTGGCTGCTGGCGCCGATCTATATCGGCCTGTCCGTGGCCCTGCTGGCGCTGACCCTGAAGTTCTTCCAGGAGGTCTATCATCTGCTGCCGCACGTGCTCGAGATGGCCGAGGCGGAATTGATCCTGGTCCTGCTTTCGATGATCGACATGGCGCTGGTCGGCGGCCTGCTGGTGATGGTGATGATTTCCGGCTACGAGAACTTCGTCTCCCAACTGGACATCGACGAGGGCAAGGAGAAGCTCGACTGGCTGGGCAAGATGGATTCCGGCTCGCTGAAGCTGAAGGTGGCCGCCTCCATCGTCGCCATCTCCTCGATCCACCTGCTGCGTGTGTTCATGGATGCGCAGAAGATCCCCAACGACAAGCTGCTGTGGTACGTGCTCATCCACATGACCTTCGTCGTTTCCGCCTTCGTCATGAGCTATCTGGAGAAGATGGCCAAGCACGCCCATTGAAGGGAAGAGGTTTCCCTTCGGAGGCTTTCGCATGGATGGTGGCCCGTGGAGGGCCCGGCCATCGTCTTCCCGGTCCCGGTCCCGGTCCCGGTCCCGCGCTTGTGCTAGTCTGTCGGGCCTTTTCACCGACTGGAAATCCGTCATGAGCGAACTCAACCTTTCCACCGACGAAGCCCGCGTCAGTTACGGCATCGGGCGCCAGTTGGGCGACCAGATCCGTGACAATCCGCCGCCCGGGGTCGAGCTCGAGGCGATCCTCGCCGGCCTGGCCGATGCCTTCGGCGGCCAGGCCAGCCGCGTCGAGCCGGCGGCGCTGTCGGCGAGCTTCAAGGTCATCCGCGAGCGCATGCAGGCCGAAACCCAGGCCAAGGCCGAAGCGGCGGCCGCCTCCGGCGTTTCCTTCCTCGCCGAGAACGCCAGGCGCGAAGGTGTCACGGTGCTGGCTTCCGGTCTGCAATACGAAGTGCTGAAGGCCGGCGAGGGGCGCAAGCCGGGCCGCGAGGATCGGGTGCGCACCCACTACCACGGCACCCTGATCGACGGCAGCGTGTTCGACAGCTCCTACCAGCGCGGGCAGCCGGCCGAATTTCCGGTCAACGGCGTGATCGCCGGCTGGACCGAGGCGTTGCAACTGATGAATAGCGGCAGCAAATGGCGTCTTTATGTTCCGAGCGAGCTGGCCTACGGCGATCAGGCCATCGGCAGCATCCCGCCGCACAGCGTGCTGGTGTTCGACGTCGAACTGCTGGACGTGCTGTAAAAGGCGGATACCCGCCGGTTTGCCGCAGGTGGAACGAAGAAGCCGGGCCCATGGCCCGGCTTCTTCGTTCCGTCCGAACCCGGCTCGGCGTCAGTGGGTGCGTGCCACGGCGAAACGGCTCAGCTCGACGAGGGCATCGCGATATTCGCCGGGCGGCAGGGTATCCAGGCAGGCGATGGCGCGCTCGGCGTGCTCGCGGGCCCGGCGGGCGGTGTAGTCCAGGGCGCCGGCGGCCTCCACGGCGGCGACGATGGCGGTCAGGTCCTCGATCCCGCCCTTCTGGATCGCCCGGCGTACCAGGGCGGCCTGCCCGGGAGTGCCTTCGCGCATCGTATAGATGAGCGGCAGGGTCGGTTTGCCTTCGGCCAGGTCGTCGCCGACGTTCTTGCCCAGGGTCTCGGCATCGCCGCGGTAGTCGAGCAGGTCGTCCACCAACTGGAAGGCGACGCCGAGCGAGTCGCCGAAGCAGCGCAGCGCCTCGGCCTGTTCCGACGTGGCGCCGGCCAGGCTGGCGGCGCCATGGCTGGCGGCCTCGAAGAGCATCGCGGTCTTGCCGCGGATGACTTCCATGTAGGTTTCTTCCGTGGTGCTGGCGTCGCGCACCTTGGACAACTGCAGCACTTCGCCCTCGGCGATCACCCGGGTGGCCTGGGACATGATGCGCATCACCGGCATGGAGGCCAGCTCGACCAGCATCTCGAAGCAGCGCGCATAGAGAAAGTCGCCGACCAGCACGCTCGGCGCATTGCCCCAGAGGGCGTTGGAGGTAGAGCGGCCGCGGCGCAGCTCGGAGTCGTCGACCACGTCGTCGTGCAGCAGGGTGGAGGTGTGCAGGAACTCGATGGCGGCGGCCAGCAGGCGCATCCGCTCGTCACACTTGCCGAGAGCGTTGCCGCACAGCAGCACCAGCAGAGGACGCAGGCGCTTACCACCGGCGGAGATGATGTAGTCGCCGATCGTTTCCACCAAGGGGACACGCGATGTGAGCTGTTTGCGGATGATGCCGTCAACAGCGCTGAAATCGTCCGCGACCACGCGGTAAAAGGCCTGGGGTTGCATCAACGCATCGAGCTCCTGATCAATTGCCGCGGCATGCTAGGTGGCAGGGTATAGGCTGTCAAGGCGAGGCCCGGCGCCGCTTGCGCGGCTTCCGGTGCTTGCGTACAATCGCGGACCCTAACTTTCCTGGGTATTTCCCTGTCTTACGCAATGGCGCAGGCGGTCGAACCCGTCCGCGCAGCCATGCCGGCCAACGACTCCTTCTATAAAGCGCCGGGTGAGCAGGATCAACGGAGACATACCATGTACGCAGTAATTGTGACCGGCGGCAAGCAATACAAGGTTGCCGAAGGCGAATTCCTCAAGATCGAGAAGCTCGAAGTGGGCACTGGCGAATCCGTCACTTTCGACCGCGTGCTGCTGGTCGGCAACGGTGACGACGTGAAGATCGGTGCCCCCGTGGTCGATGGCGCCAAGGTGACCGCCGAGGTCGTGGGCCAGGGCCGTCACGACAAGGTGAGCATCATCAAGTTCCGCCGCCGCAAGCACCACATGAAGCACCAGGGCCACCGTCAGTGGTTCACCGAAGTCAAAATCACCGGTATCCAGGCCTGAGCCTGAATAGCCGCTATCTGGAGTAACGAACTCATGGCACACAAAAAAGCTGGCGGTTCTACCCGCAACGGTCGCGACTCGGAAAGTAAACGCCTTGGCGTGAAGATCTTCGGCGGCCAGGCCATCAGGGCCGGCAACATCATCGTGCGTCAGCGCGGCACCCAGTTCCATCCCGGCTTCGGTGTGGGTATCGGCAAGGATCACACCCTGTTCGCGAAGGTGGAGGGCGTGGTCAAGTTCGAAGTGAAAGGTGCCTTCGGTCGTCGCTACGTGAGCGTCGTACCCGCCTGATTTCGAGAGCGCCGGAAAAGCCCTGTCAAGCGACGGGGCTTTTTTGTTTCTGTATCCTGTATCACCCGTTTCACTCGGCCCGTCCCATTGGCGGGAGGCGTACCCATGAAATTCGTCGATGAAGTTTCGATTTTTGTAAAGGCCGGTGACGGTGGCAACGGCATGATGAGCTTTCGTCGCGAGAAGTTCATCGAAAAGGGCGGCCCCAATGGTGGCGACGGTGGCGACGGCGGTTCCGTGTATCTGGAGGCCGACGAGAACCTCAACACCCTGGTGGACTACCGCTACACACGCCGCTTCGAGGCACAGCGCGGCGAGAAGGGCGGCAGCAACGACTGCACCGGGGCCAAGGGAGATGATCTGATCCTGCCGGTACCGGTCGGCACCACGGTGATCGATTCCGGCACCCAGGAGATCATCGGCGACCTGGTCCGTCCCGGGCAGCGCCTGCTGGTCGCCCAGGGGGGCTGGCACGGCCTGGGCAACACCCGCTTCAAGTCCAGCACCAACCGCGCGCCGCGGCAGACCACGCCGGGCAAGCCGGGCGAGGCGCGGGATCTCAAGCTGGAGCTCAAGGTGCTGGCCGATGTGGGGCTGCTCGGTTTGCCGAACGCCGGCAAGAGCACCTTCATCCGTGCCGTATCGGCCGCCAAGCCGAAGGTCGCCGACTATCCCTTCACGACCCTGGTGCCGAATCTCGGGGTGGTCAGTGTCGGCCGCTACAAGAGCTTCGTGGTCGCCGACATCCCCGGACTGATCGAGGGCGCGGCGGAGGGCGCGGGGCTGGGCATCCGTTTCCTCAAGCATCTGGCGCGTACCCGCCTGCTGCTGCATCTGGTGGACATGGCGCCGCTCGATGGCGGCGATCCGGCCGGGGCGGCGGAAACCATTCTGCGCGAGCTGGAGAAGTTCAGTCCGGCGCTGACCGAGCGCGAGCGCTGGCTAGTGCTGAACAAGGCCGATCAGTTGCTCGACGAGGAGCGCGAGGAGCGGTTGCGCGCGGTGCTCGAGCGACTCGACTGGCAGGGGCCGGTATATGTGATCTCCGCGCTGGAGCGGGAGGGTACCGAGGCACTCTGCCAGGACATCATGCACTACCTGGACGAGCGCGCCCGGCGCATCGCCGAGGAGCCGGAATACGCCGAGGCGCTGGCCGAGCTGGATCGGCACATCGAGGATGAGGCGCGTACGCGCCTGCAGGCGCTTGACGATCAGCGCGCGTTGCGCCGCGCCGGCCTGAAGAGCGCCGATGCGCTGGAGGATGAGGACGACTTCGACGACGAGGACGACGGTGACGGACCGGAGATATTCTACGTGCGGTGATCCTGTAGGGCGGACGGGTTCCGCCCGCGATTGGCGGCGGGGCAGGCCCGCCGTCTGACAGACAGAGCGGAAAGGCGGAGATGATGCGCGATAAGGTGACAGGTGCGCGGCGTTGGGTGGTGAAGATCGGCAGTGCCTTGCTGACCGCCGACGGTCGTGGCCTGGACCGTTCTTCGATGGCGGTCTGGGTCGAGCAGATGGTGGTGCTGCGCGAGGCCGGCGTGGAGCTGGTGCTGGTGTCTTCCGGCGCTGTGGCCGCCGGCATGAGCCAACTGGGCTGGAGCGCCCGCCCGAAGGCCATCCACGAGTTGCAGGCGGCGGCCGCAGTGGGGCAGATGGGGCTGGTGCGGGCCTGGGAGTCGAGTTTCGCCGAGCACAGCCGGCATACCGCGCAGATCCTGCTGACCCATGACGACCTCTCCGACCGCAAGCGCTACCTGAACGCCCGCAGTACCCTGCGCACCCTGCTGGATCTCGGTGTCGTTCCGGTGATCAACGAGAACGACACCGTGGTCACCGACGAGATCCGCTTCGGCGACAACGATACCCTGGCGGCGCTGGTGGCCAACCTGGTGGAGGCGGACCTGTTGGTCATCCTCACCGACCGCGACGGCATGTTCGATGCCGATCCGCGCAACAATCCCGATGCCAGGTTGATCTTCGAGGCGCGCGCCGACGACCCGCGCCTGGACGGCGCCGCCGGCTCCAGCGGTGGCGCCCTCGGCCGCGGCGGCATGCAGACCAAGCTGCGCGCGGCGCGGCTGGCGGCCCGTTCCGGGGCCCATACGGTGATCATCGGCGGGCGCATCGAGCGGGTGCTGGATCGGCTCAAGGCCGGCGAGCGGCTGGGCACCCTGCTGGCGCCCGAGCAGGGCATGCTGGCGGCACGCAAGCAATGGCTGGCCGGGCATCTGCAAATGCGCGGCACCCTGGTGCTGGATGCCGGGGCGGTAGCGGCGCTGACCCACCATCACCGCAGCCTGCTACCGGTGGGGGTGAAGTCGGTGGTGGGGAATTTCCGCCGCGGCGAGATGGTGGTTTGCGTCGATCGAGAGGGGCGCGAGATAGCCCGTGGCCTGGTGAACTACAGTTCCGCCGAGGCGCAGAAGATCGTCGGTCATCCGTCCGAGCAGATCGAGCAGTTGCTGGGTTATGTCGACGAGCCGGAACTGGTGCATCGCGACAATCTGATTCTGGTTTGAGGGGGGGGCGCTATGCGCAGGATTCCGTTGTTGCTGGCGCTGCTGTCGCCGTCTCTGGCCCTGGCCGAGCGGATCGGCGAAGTGTCGACCGTGTTCAAGTGGTTCGGCCCGAACGACCGGATCGTCGTCGAGGCTTTCGACGACCCCAAGGTCGAGGGGGTGACCTGTTACTTGTCGCGTCCCAGGACCGGTGGCGTCAAGGGTGGGTTGGGGCTGGCCGAGGATCGTGCCGAAGCCTCCATCGCCTGTCGTCAGGTCGGCAAGATCCATTTCCGCGAGGAGATCAAGGATGGCGAGGAGGTCTTCAAGGAGCGTACCTCCCTGGTATTCAAGAGCATGCAGGTGGTGCGTTTCTTCGACGAGAAGCGCAATACCCTGGTGTACCTGGTCTACAGCGACCGGGTGATCGAGGGCAGCCCGCAGAACGCGGTGACGGCGATTCCGATCCTGCCCTGGGGGGAGTGAGGCCTATACCACCTTCCCGGAAATTTTCCGGAATGCGGAGCGATGTCTGTCGTGGAGTTCTTGCTGGAACGGGTGGAAACGCCGCTCGGCCAAATGTTGCTCGTCACGGATGAGCAGGGCAGGTTGCGCGCCCTCGATTGGCACGATCATGAAGACCGCATGTGCCTGCTGATGCGCAGGCAATACCCCGGCGTCAGGGTCGGCCTGCGGAAGGCCATGTGCGAGTCGTGCGCCGCGCAGGCGATGCGCGCCTATTTCGACGGTGACATCGCGGTCATCGACAAGCTGACCGTCGCAACGGGCGGCACGGATTTCCAGCGCCAGGTCTGGGCGGCACTGCGCGACATCCCCGGCGGCGAAACGCTCAGCTACCGCGATCTTGCCACGCGAATCGGACGGCCTTCGGCCGTACGCGCGGTGGGTCTGGCCAACGGCGCGAACCCTGTCGGCATCGTGGTGCCTTGCCATCGGGTCATCGGAAGCGACCGCACGCTGACCGGCTACGGCGGAGGTCTGGAGCGCAAGCAATGGCTGCTCGACCATGAGCGCAAGTGGCGGGATGCCGGGTCGGTCTGAATTCAATCGTCGATTTCCGAGTTCTTGCGATTGATTCCGGGCACGGGCGGGGCGCAAGCGCGAGCCCGGAGCCGCCGGCGGAAAACAAAAAACCGGCCTTCGGCCGGTTCTTCGCGGAACGCTTCGGATCAAGCAGCGGCTGTGCCGAGTGCCTTGATGTGTGCGTTCAGGCGGCTCTTGTGGCGAGCGGCCTTGTTCTTGTGGATGATGCCCTTGTCGGCCATGCGGTCGATCACCGGAACGGCGGCAGTGTAGGCGGTCTTGGCCTTGTCCAGGTCCTTGGCGTCGATCGCCTTGACCACGTTCTTGATGTAGGTACGAACCATCGAGCGCAGGCTGGCGTTATGGCTACGACGCTTCTCAGCCTGTTTGGCGCGTTTTTTGGCAGAAGGTGAGTTGGCCACCGTCAAGCTCCTCGAAACTGGGGATACGAACAAATAAGGCCGCGAATCATGCCGAGACGCGGGAGGGATGTCAAGGGAAAGGCTCTGTCAGGTCAATCGCATGAGCGGATACGTCAATCGTCCAGGACAATCGCTTGAAACGCCCGCCGAATGGCGGATTGGAAAAATTGTGTGAGCCTCGACATGGTGGCGGTTGGTTATCTTCACTCCCACGCCTCGGGGGAGTAGTTGGCATGGGGGCTTTGGCCGGGAGAGCCTTCCGGGTGAGCGGTGGATGGTCGGCGTAGTGTGCCGTCAATGCCTGGCGGTGCTTGGTATAGCGCAATATGGGGAACCGAATAGGCCGACAGTACATGTGGTTTTATGTAATAGCAGAATCCTGGCCCCGGCCAGTCCCGATCCTTTGATTTCGCGGACGCGAAAAAAGGTCGAACGGGGTGGTGTGCACTCGGCATGCTCCAGACTTTCCGCCTATCCCTCCTATCAGCCATCGTGACATGGAAGCCTGAGTACCCAGGCCCCATGTTGTCAGCCGCTTTTGATCGCTCTATGGCATGTATCCTGAATACAGCTCTGCTTGTCTGGGGCCGATTACCAACCGATTGGATGGGCTGGCTCCAGCGGGATGCACTGTAACGGATACCGGTCCGCCGGATTTTGCGTTCATTGCATATTTCCAGAGCCGGTTATTACCCAGGGAGTGAATATGGAGATCCAGTACATTACCGAGCGAGCGCTGCTGGCCCGAATCAACCGCAAACTGACCCCTCACGACACGCAACTCAAGCGCTGTCAGGCCGATAGCGTCCGCTACCCTGAAGTGGGTCGTTTCTACCATATCGCCACACCTACCGGTGCAGTGTTGGCCGATCATGTGAATATTGAAACCATGGCGCGGGATATCGGTGTGCTGGCCGACTGGGAGCGGCTGGAAAGGCTTTGATCGGATGGGCCGATGCTGACTTCTCCCTTTGTATTTCAGGCATGAAGAGCGGGCCAGCTTGGGGCTGGGTCATGAGGCATTCCGGGTATAGGGATGGCTGGCGCCGGTGTACGGTTCAGCCGATCAGGTTTTCGAGGATGGCGTCGCCCGCGTGGCCTTCGAGTCGCTGGTGCGCGCTGGCATGGCGCAGCACAGCCTTGGCCGCGTCGCGGTTGCGGGGGCGAATCTCCGCCAGCAGCCCCTCGACGAAGAAACGCCGGACGCTCGCCTCGTTCGGCCCTTCGTCGATATAGGCGCCCGGCGACCACGGAGGCCCACTCCTCATCGCTGGCATCGGTCGGGTAGGGGTGATGGGTTATCGCCTGCATGACTGCGAGATAACCAAGGCAGTGGTTAAAACAGGCTTACGGGAAGCATGGACAACAAAAAACCGGCTCAGAGGCCGGTTTTCTGGGGTTCTCGGTGCGTTTGGTAACGCTTGGGACCGGAAGGGACTCGAACCAATCGCTGTATGCCGCGCTATTACTGGATTTGCGGCAAGTTCTGTTTTTGTCATGCCCCCAAATATGCCCCCAAATCGAAAAGTACCCCCCTTTTCGGCCTGTTTTCTTCCCAAGAAGTGCCATGCAATCCCAAGCCGACAGGGGAGCGGTTGATTGCCGCCCCCTTCTGGTTGACGCTGGTGCATACTGGTTATTCGTACAGCATTCGGTAGATTTCGCCGGTAGCTCTCCGGCCTCAGTCTGAGGGTGGACGATTCGCCCCCCGCCGGGGGATGGACTGGAGCCGGATCGGTCGCGCTTCGTTGCCGGGCGCAGGTCACAGCCCCAACTGGCGGGCGACCTCTGCCGCGTCCATGCCGTCGCGTAGGCGTCGCCGGGCGGCTATGACCAACTCCCGCGTCGCCTTGTCCTCAAGCTGTGCCGCCAGCGCCTGCGCCTTCCTGGCGATCAGCTCGGCCAGTTCACGCGGAAAGGCCGGCTCCTTCCGCTCGAGCAGGTAGTCGCGGTGAATGATGCTCATGGTGTGCCCTCGCTGGTGGTCTGGTCGGCGTAGTGTGCCGCCGCTGGCTGGTACTGGTCATCCGTACAGGCATCCATGTTTCGGTAGCCGGCCAGCTACCGCGGTGGGCGCCACCCCTCCTTATGCACGCTCCCCCCCTGTTGGGTCCTTCCCAGCCCCCCAGGGGGCGCGGGTGATTCGCGCCCCGATCTTGGACTACATACGGGCAATCTGCCGCGGACCTGTTTCCGGTTCCGGTTTTGCCTGAAGGTCGCGCCAGCAGTCGCACAGAGGCTGCCAGCAATGCGGAAACCCCCGGACACAGCCAGCACGTTGAGCGGCCCGCATAGCGCGCACAGCGATCAATGGTGCCTTGCCCTTGATTGGTCTATTCCGAAGCGCCAGCGCCAAGCCGGGGCGGGCCTGGCGCCGCACGACAAAACAACAACCAACCTGCGGAATTTGTTCATACATGTTTCGCGGGCGGGGCGCGAATTACCCGCGACCGCCGGGGGGCCAGGAAGGACCCAACAGGGGGCTGGCTCGACCGGTGCAGACCAGCTACATGCGCCTAGGGAATGCCGCGTGACTCGTCGTGGCAGTGCGTGACCGCTCGTGACTTGTCACGCTGCCGGCAAGGCCCGGCTCATAGTCGAGGGGGACTCAGTGAGACCGATCGGTCTATCTCGTACTTTTGATCCGAAACAGACCAATCGGCGCCAGCCTACCGCTTCACCACGCGGGAGCCGCTGGCGTCGTGCACGGTCAGGTCGGGCCGCTTGATGGTCACGGTGCCGTCCGGCTGGACCATGCGAACCGGGGCGCCATAGAGCGGGCCATCCGGGCCGAACGGATCGGGCAGTGTGCCCTTGGGGGCGGTGCGGATGAAGTGCCCCATGGCCTCGATACACGCCTCGAACAGCGGGCCGCGCTTGAAGTCCTCGCCCCGGTAGCCGTGCCAGTAGACGCCCGGCTTGAGCCTGCTTCCCTTTTCGTTCTGCACCCATCCCTGATAGACGCCCCAGCAGGGGCGTTCTGGCTTGATGGCCGGAGCAGTCCTGGCGAAGGGCACGACGTTGCCGCCTGCGCCGGTGGTGTCGTCTCTATGATCGGTCATGAAGCCTCCTGCCTGCGCTGGCGCTTCAGCCACTGGCGCAGGTCGTTGTAATCGGTCAGGTGGAGCGGCGCCCCGGCGGGCCAGGACGGGAACACCACGTCGCAGCCCAGCGCCACGGAGGCACGGTTGGCGGCGATCCGGCCGGGGTTGCCCTTGCCCTCGACCTCGGTCTGGCGGTCGTCGTCGCCGGCCACGACCAGCACGGCGGCCGGGTGGCGGCGTCGCAGTTCCTGCCCGACCGCCAGCAGGTTGCCGGCATTCAGGGCGCAGGCCACGGGGCAACCGGTTTCCTTGAGGATCGTCGCCTCGGTCGCCCAGCCCTCGCAGAGGTAGAGCGGCTGCCCTGGCTCCAGGCGGCCGATGGGCGAATGGCAGCCCGTCACCCGCCCGCCGTACAGGAAGCGCTTGCCGCCAGCGGGCCGAATACCGATTGCAGGGCATCGCGGAACAGGACTTCGGGGTTACTGGTCATGGTCTGCCTCCTTGGTCCGTGCGGCATTCCGCTGCTTGCGGCGTTCCTCCTCGGCACGGGCATGGGCCAGACGCTGAAGCAGGCTTTCGTCGGACGCGGTGTGGCTGGCGCCAGCAGGAAGCGCCAGCCCGGCATCGATCCGTGCGGCATCCCAGGCAAGGCGCCGGGCATCCGCTGCGTCCTTGGCGGCACGGGTCGCCGCCTCGCATGCTGTGGCACTCAGCAGGCCCACGGTCTCCAGCGCCAGCGCTGCCCCAACGGCAAAGCCCGTGGCGTAGGCCAGTTCCTCCCGGCCCTGTGCCCGGTCCAGTTGCGCCAGGTTCGCGTCGATGAGGGTGGCGGCTTCACCGGGCAAGCCGATCCCGTCGCCGCCGACTGGCAGCGTTGAAAATCCGTCATGGGTCAGTCCTCTTGGATGGCGGCGCGGCGGGCGCGGATGCCGTTTCCGGTGTCAGCCAGCTTGGCGGACAGCTTGCCCAGCGTTTCCAGCAGCCAGCCAAGGTCGCTCATAGCATCGGGATCGAGGCCGTGATCGTCGTTCGTGGCCGTGCCGGCCAGCAGGTTGCCGATGGCAGCGATGCCGAAACCGATGTTCATGCCGTAGTCCTCGGTGGCCTGGCCGGCGGCCTCCAGCTTCTCCGGGCTCATGGCTTCGATGGTTTCGTGGTTCGGCAACAGGGCATTCCAGTCGGCGCGGCTCATGCTTGCACCTCTGCGGCATCCAGCCCTCTTTCCAGGCGCTCGGCTTGCGCATCCAGGTAGTTCGCGCAGTCGCTGCTTAGGTCCCATCCCAGGCTAGCCAGATCGGCCACCCGCCGGCCCTCGTTGTGCTCCAGATCGAGGCGGATGGCGGTCATCAGGGCGCCCAACCAGCGGACGTTATCCTTGCCGTAGCGGATGGTTTCCAGGGCCTTGTCGGCGATGGCGGCGGTAGTGCGGACGATGGTGCTCATGCCAGCACCTCCTGCGCTTCCAGGGCGCGGGCCTTGGTCATGTGATCGTTGTAGCGGCGCAGGCGGACGAACAGGGAGGAGTCGGCGCGCAGGGCGGCCAGGGCCATGGCGCGGTGGGCGGCGGCGCGTTGCCGGAGTGCGGACGGATTGGGGGCGTGCGGGTGCTTCATGGGTACAGCTCCGTTTGCTTGGTTGGAGCCGCCACCGACCGCCGCGACGCGGTAACTGGTGGCGACTGTGCGCGGGTTCGCGGACCGGGGCAAACGGGACCCGGCAGGGCCGAAGCCCTCCCACGCACAGCCGCCATGACACGACATTGCGGACACAAAAAAAGCGCCTGCAATGGTCTTGGGGCGCTGGTGCGCCGTTTGCTGAATCGGCCCGCGACGGCCGGCCACGGGATTGACCGTGACGAGCGCACCATAGCGCCAGCGGGAGCGCTTGGCAACACTCGGGGGCATGTGGGCATTGCCGGGCGAATGCTCAGAGGCTAGGCTATGTATCCCAAATGATACGGCTCCAGCATGAAAAGCATCCTCACCACGGACGTGTTCGACCGCTGGTTCTCCGGCCTGCGGGACAGGCGGGCGGCAGTGCGAGTACAGGCCCGCATTGACCGTGCCGAAGATGGCAACTTCGGCGATTGCGAGCCGGTCGGCGAAGGCGTGTCGGAGATGCGCATCCACTACGGGCCGGGCTATCGCGTGTATTTCACGCAACGCGGGCACGAGTTGGTCATCCTGCTGGCCGGTGGCGACAAGTCCAGCCAAGCGAAAGACATCAAGGCCGCTATCGACATGGCGCGGCATCTGTAGGAGGCGAACATGACTACCGTCAAACTGCGCAAGTGGGATAGCGCCGAACACCTCAAGACCGATGAGGACATGGCGCTTTATCTTGAGGCTTGCATCGAGGAGGCTGGCGACGATGCGGCGTTCATCGCCAAGGCTCTCGGCACCATCGCCCGCGCCAAGGGCATGGCCCAATTGGCACGAGACACCGGCCTCGGGCGCGAAAGTCTGTACAAGGCGCTGTCCGGCGAGGGCAACCCCAGCTTCGCCACCATCCTCAAGGTGATACAGGCGCTCGGCCTCCGGCTTCACGTTGAAGCCGGTGCGGCGCACACTCACTGAGTCACCGGCTTCGGCCGGCAGGAATCTGGTTCCCGTCAAGGTCGAGCCAGTAGCGCGGGGGCGGCGATCAGCCGTGACCCCGCGTTTTTCATTCTCCAGGCGCTGCTGGGTTACCTTGGCTCCTCCACGAAAACGCGAAGTCTGGACCATCATTGCAAGCCCTCCGGTTCGTCATGGATTTCGTGGGGCTGCAAGCGTGCGGCGTCGATGGAGCACACCAGCACGTCACGGTCCAGCCCCTTGGCTTGCAGGATGGTCGCCAGGGTCAGGAGCGCGGCGAAGGTGACTACCTCCGTGGGGGTGTCGCTGGCGCCAGCGTGGTCCACGATCAGCGGCAGAAGCTGCTCCAGGATGAAATCCTCGTGGTCCTCGACGCGGTGTCCGGTGTAGGTCGTCATGCGGCGCGGCCTCCCAGCAGCAGGGCACCGACGCCCGTCATGTAGGCCAGTACCGCAGCCTTCGCCTTGCGGAACGCCTCGTGGTGATCGTCGCCGTGCTCAAGGCTGGCATGCAGATGGTTTCGCCAGACCGCCTGAAGCGTCGTCAGCAGCAGGCGCTGCTCGATAGTCAGCGTGTCGCGCTCGCCGCTGGCAATCCCCATGACGGCGTTCAGCGCCTTGTTGGCGTTGATGTGAAACATGCGCTCCGGCGTGCTGCTGCCGCACTCCTTGGCGCGCCGGGCCAGGGCGGCTACCTCGTCGTGCATGGCGTGGTAGAGCGGCAGGTACTGCGTGTCCGTCACGCTGGCGCGGTCGCGGGCCTCGCGGAAGGCAGCGATAAGGTCAGCCTTCAGGTCCACCACGATTTCGGTATTCCGCGACAGCGACAGCAGGTAGTAGCTCTGGTCCTCGTGCAGCAGGGCATAGCGTTCCGGTTGGCCTCCTGCCGAGCCTGCGGTGGGTTTCTCCATTTGAAATGGGAGAGCCCCGAAGCGCTTGAACTTGGCGGCATAGCGATCTATCAGAGCCATTGATGCTTTGTGCTGGTTGTCCAACTGCCCGGCCAGCAGGCGGCTATCTACTCGCGCCTCGCCTTTGAATTGAACCAGGGTAATGGCGTTGCTCATTCGGCCACCTCCTTGCGGCCCTTGGCCGGCCTGTCCAACAGCGCCAGCACGGCACGGGCACGCTGGTGCTGGCTCTCCGGCAGGCTGTAGCGGGTCACGTCGCAGGGAGCGCCCCAGCGGTTCGGCACCTTCTCCGGCTGGCGCTGGAACTCCAGGCCGTAGTTGTGCGTCAGCTTGGCAATGGTCGAGTTGAGGCAGTGGTCGCCAAGCAGTTCGGCCTCGAAGCGGTTCAGCGAATTGCAGGGCACCAGAACGTAGGCCAGGATGCGAGCGATCTTGGTCGGCATATCCACCAACAGCACGTCGGGGCTGGCGCTGGCGGTGATATGCTGGTCCTGCGACGGGCTGGCCTGCTGGGAAAGGGGCTGGCTCTTTTTCATTTCAGGCCACCTCCCCACGGCTCTCGGCGATACGCTCATCACACCAGGCCAGCACCTCGGCTTCGATCCAGACAACGGACTTCGGGCCAAGGGTGACTTGAGCGGGAAAGGTGCCGGCAGCGATCCGGCGGTAAATCTCAGAACAGGACAGGCCGGTAATGTCTTCTACGGCCTGGCGCTTGATGAAGCGGCGGATGGGGTGGGAAGGGGTGATAGTTGCAGCCATCGTCTGCGCCCTCCGGGGCAGTTTGGGTAACGTCGATGGCTAAATGGTGGTACAGCGGTTCGGCTAGAAAAACTCTCCACCCGTAACGGATATGGGGTTATGCGTAACGCTCAGGGGGTTTTCGGCGGCGGCCACCCTTGCGGGCGTAGTCTGATCTTGCCCAGCCTCAGTGGACACCCCGTTAAGCGATACACTGCAACGAGGTGATCCATGACAAGGCAAGCAAGCCCGATGAAACCAACCCGTATCCGCCACTCCCAAGCCTACAAGGACGAAGCGCTGGCCTTGGCCGAACGGATTGGCGTCAGCAAAGCGGCCGAACAGCTTGGGCTGCCCCCCTCCCAGCTCTATGGCTGGCGGAGCAGGAAACAGCAGGCCCAGACCAGCAGCGAGCGCGAGCAGTTGTTGGCCGACGAAAACGCCCGCCTCAAACGGCTGTTGGCCGAACAGTCCGAGGAGTTGGCCATCGTAAAAATCTATGGTCACCCCCGTTTTTGCAATAGTGATCAGCGATGAGTATTGGGCTTGCCTAAATCTATCCGGCGTCCGTTTGGAGCATGCTCCGCGCCACGATGAGAGTCGCGCCTGGCGATCCTGAAAAAGTCGGCGGCTTCGAAAGCCGATTTTTACGCCAGGTTTTTCGCCAGGCCGGTGGGCCGTTCACGTCATCGCTTGTCCAGCTATCGCAAAACCTGGAAGGTGTTCGGGGTACTGCGCAACGGCAAGGTCAGGCCGCCGAGGCGTCTGGCCCCGCTTCGAACTGCGTGTGGTTGGCCGCGATCGACCAGGCGATGCGAGCCAACTTGTTGGCCAAGGCGCAGGCGACCACGTTCGAGTGGCGGCGACTGCGCAGGGCGCGTACCCAGTCGGCCAGGGCGCCGCGCTGATGCTCCAGTCGTTGCAGGTAAACCCTGGCGCACTGGACCAGCAGTTGCCTGAGCCTCTTGTCGCCGCGCTTGCTGATGCCCAGTAGCCTGGCTTTGCCACCGGTGCTGTACTGCCTGGGCACCAGACCGACGGACGCGGCGAAGTCCCGGCTGCATCCGTATTGCCTGCCATCGCCTATTTCGGCAGCCAATAGGCTGGCGGTGATGGGGCCGATGCATGGGATGGTCAGCAAGCGGCTGCCCAGGTCATCGCTCGCGAGCTGGCCTGCAACCTCCTTGTCCAGTTCCCTGATCTGTTTGTCGAGGTAGTCGAAGTGCGCGTGCAGGCGCTGCAGCAGCAGGCTTAACCGAACAGGCAGTGGCCGCTCGGTCAGGACACCGGGCAGGCGCCTCATGACTGCCAACCCTTTGGGCAGACTGACTCCGAACTCCAGCAGAAAACCATGCATCTGATTGGCGGTTTTGGTCCGATCCCGCACCAGGGATTCCCGCATGCGATGCAGGACCGAGAGCGTCTGCTGGGCCTCGGTCCTGGGCGTCACGAAGCGCATTGAGGAACGTGAAAAGCCGGGAGGTTGCCGAAGAACCGCATCATCTGCTGACGCGACGACTTCCTGCGAAAGACCTCTCGGCCGATCTTGTCTTGTCCGTGAAGATGGAAGCTGTGCTTGCCGAGGTCGATTCCTATCAGTGCCACGTCGCTCATGGTGATGGTCTCCAAAATGAAACACCCTGCGAAAGCATGGCCCTCGCAGGGTGTGGGGGTGACCATCTCATTAAGCCGCCGCGTACTTTGCCAGGAGCCTCAAGTGAAGTACGCCTTCATGCAAGCCCATACTCGGCAGTTTCCACTGAAGGTCATGTGCCGTGTGCTGGGCATTGCCCGCAGCGGCTACTACGCCTGGTGTTCGCGCACGCTCTCGAAGCGCCGCCAGCAACAGACCCAACTGGACCGCCTGGTAGCTCAGGCCTACCACGAGCGGAAGGGGCGCAGCGGGGCTCCGCGGTTATGCCTCGACCTGAAGGCGTCGGGCCTGCCCTGCAATCGCAAGACCGTGGCTGCTTCGATGCGACGCCAGGGACTGCGGGCCAGGGCTGCCAGGAAGTTCAAGGCCACCACGAATTCCAGGCACTCACTACCGGTGGCGGACAACCTGCTCCGGCAGGACTTCACGGCAGCGGCGCCCAACCGGAAGTGGGTGGGCGACATGACTTACCTGCGTACGGAAGAAGGCTGGTTGTATCTGGCCGTGATCATCGACCTGTACTCGCGCAGGGTGATCGGCTGGGCCATGAACGAGCGCATGACGGCCGAGCTGGCCTGCGATGCCCTGCGCATGGCCCTGTGGCGGCGCAAGCAGCCTCAAGGCGTGATCGTGCATACGGATCGAGGCAGCCAGTACTGTTCGGCGGCCTATCGGGAACTGCTTCGTGCCCATCGGCTGCGCGGCAGCATGAGCGCGAAGGGCAATTGCTACGACAACGCCTGTGCCGAAAGCTTCTTTCACAGTCTGAAGGTCGAGTGCATCCATGGGGAACGCTTCGGTACGCATGCCCAGATGCGTCAAACCGTGTTCGAATACATCGAAACCGACTACAACCGCCAGCGTCGTCACAGCACACTGGGATACATCAGTCCGGAAGCCTTCGAGGCCCGGATGCGTGCTTAAACCTGTGTCCACGAGGGCTGGGCAAGATCAGTCCGGGGCGACGGGCTTTATCCATTCCTTGATTCGCGTCATGGTCGGTAACTTCTCGATACCTTCACGCCTTAAAATGTCTTCGATCTGCTCGGCCATATCTAAGAGGCGGAACTCGTGTGTAGTATCGGCTTGCCATAAATCTGTAGCAATTTCTCTTGCTCTTTCTATGGCTCTTGCTTTGCATTGATTTATGTTGCTGATTCCTAAAAGCATTTTTTCTAATTTTTTTGATTCGATGCAACTTTAATTGTTCGCTCGCATGTGAGTGCGGTTAGTGCTCCCGCTAATGCGTCTAGGGCTGCATGGTTGTCTTTTATTTCATTGATCAATTGAAATATATATGTTGTTACTCGATCCATGCTGGCGGATTGGTTGTCAACTGAGTCTTTTTTACTGTCTATTGTTGTTATGATATTTAGCATTCCTAGTGCATAGCTCGCAGCGCCAAGAATATCTTTTGGGGGTTTTAGCTTTCCTTTTTTGAGATTTTTTTGAAGGTGCTCGATTTCGTTTGTAAAAGTTTCCATAGATTTATCCAAATAGTGTGTTGTTAGCATTCATGCTTATGCCCTCTTGATGCTCACCACGTTGGCGCCAGCACACAGCGCGTCTATCGAGTCGGCCCAGGCTTGCATCATGTCCCGGCGCTGCTCCAGGTAGGTGGCATGGTTGTAGGTGTCGCGCATCTCGTCTTGGTCGCCGTGGGCGAGCTGGCGCTCGATCCAGTCCCGGTTGTACCCCCGGCTGTTCAGTTCAGTGCTCAGCAGGTGGCGGAAGCCGTGGCCGGTCTGGCGGCCCCGGTAGCCGGCATCGGCCAGGGCCTTGTTCACCGTGTTTTCGCTCATCGGGCGGGCGCTGTTGTTGCGGCCTGCAAAGACCAGCTCATATGCCCCGGTGATCTCTTGCAGCTCGCGCAGGATCGCCATGGCCTGGCGGGGCAGGGGGACGATATGCGGGCGGCGGGCTTTCATGCGCTCTTTCGGGATCGTCCAGACGGCGGCCTTGAGGTCGAACTCTGACCAGGGGGCGGCGCGCAGTTCGCCCGGGCGAACCCCGGTCAGCACCAGCAGGCGGATGGCGTGGCGGGTCAGGACGTTGATGCTGGCGCCCTCGATCTTGCCCAGCAGCTCGGGCAGCTCGGCAAAGGTGACGTGCGGATGGTGGCGGGTGGCCGGCGCATGGGCTGCCACTACGTCCAGGTCGGTGGCGGGGTTGGCGTCGACGCTGCCCTTGGCCAGCCCGAAGCGGAAAATCTGGCTCAGCCACTGGCGGCACTTCTTGGCGACGTTGTGCGCGCCCCGGTCCTCGATCCCGTGCAGCAGCTCCACCAACTCGGGGCGGGTGATTGCCTTCACCGGACGTTTCCCCAGGACAGGCAGCAAGTCCGACTCCAGATAGGCGGCGGTCTTGTCGGCGGTGGACTTCGCCCAACGTGGCGCCCGGTAGGCGTGCCACTCCCGCGCCAGCGTCTCGAAGGTCAGGCCGTCACTCTGCTGGGCTTCCTGCTCGGCCTTGCGTTCGGCGCTGGGGTCTTTGCCTTCGGCCAGCAACTGGCGGGCTGCGTCACGCAGCTGGCGGGCTTTCTGGAGCGTGACGGCAGGGTAGACGCCAAGCGCCAGCATCTTTGCATTGCCGTTGAAGCGGTAGCGGTAGCGCCACAGCTTGGAGCCGGTGGGCGTCACCTCCAGGCATAGGCCGTTGGCGTCCGCCAGCCGATACAGTTTTTCTCTCGGTTTGGCAGTGCGGATGGCTGAGTCTGATAGCGGCATGGGGCGCCCGGGTGTGAGTAGATTTGAAAACCGAACTCGGTCTACTCACGAAACTACTCACAATGTTTTGGGCTTACAAGGGAAGGCTTGGGAATCGCAGGCAACAAAAAACCGGCTCTAAGGCCGGTTTCTCTAGGCTTTCGGGCTTGCTTGGGAAGTCCCGAAAAGTTTGTGTGGTGCCCCGGGAGAGACTCGAACTCTCACTCTGTCGCCAGAAACGGATTTTGAATCCGCCGCGTCTACCGATTCCGCCACCGAGGCACAATGGCGGCGCAGTATAGGGAGGTGTGCGAGGTGGGTCAATCGTGCCGCGTGGTCACTTGTGGCGCTTTCCGGTAAGCTTTGCGCCCCGAAAAGCTGGCCTCTTCATCATGCGTGTCGCCGATTTCCATTTCGAGCTTCCCGAGTCGCTGATCGCTCGTCATCCGCTGGCTGAACGTCGCGCCAGTCGATTGCTGGTGCTCGATGGGGTGACCGGAGATCTGCAGCACCGGCGTTTCGCCGATCTGCTCGACCATCTCCGGCCCGGCGATCTGATGGTGTTCAACAATACCCGGGTGATTCCCGCACGTCTGTTCGGGTGGAAGGCTTCCGGCGGCAAGCTGGAGATTCTCGTCGAGCGCGTGCTGGATGATGAGCGGGTATTGGCCCACGTGCGTGCCAGCAAGTCGCCCAAGGCCGGTTCGAGGATTCTCATCGAGGGCGGCGGCGAGGCGCAGATGCTCGCCCGCCACGATGCGTTGTTCGAACTGCGCTTCGACCAGCGCGTGCTGCCCCTGCTCGAGCGCGTCGGGCACATGCCGCTACCTCCTTATATAGATCGTCCCGACGAGGCGGCCGATCGCGAGCGTTACCAGACGGTCTACGCCGCGCGTGCCGGTGCGGTGGCGGCGCCTACCGCCGGGCTGCATTTCGACGAGGCGCTGCTTGCCGCGATCGGCGAGAAGGACGTGGCGACCGCTTTCGTCACCCTGCATGTCGGCGCCGGCACCTTCCAGCCGGTGCGTGTCGAGCGCATCGAGGATCACCACATGCACCGTGAATGGCTGGAGGTCGGCCAGGAGGTAGTCGATGCCGTGGCGGCCTGCCGGGCGCGCGGCGGACGGGTGGTCGCGGTCGGCACCACCAGCGTGCGCTCGCTGGAGAGCGCCGCGCGGGATGGCGTGCTTCGGCCGTTCAGCGGCGATACCGATATCTTCATCTATCCGGGGCGGCCCTTCCATGTGGTCGATGCCCTGGTGACCAATTTCCACCTGCCCGAATCCACTCTGCTGATGCTGGTGTCGGCCTTCGCCGGCTATCCCGAGACCATGGCCGCCTACGCGGCGGCCGTGGCACAGGGGTACCGCTTCTTCAGCTACGGCGATGCCATGTTCATCACCCGCAATCCCGCTCCCCGCGCTCCCGAGGAAACCCCATGAGTCACATGACCTTCGAGTTGCTGGCCACCGACGGCAAGGCCCGCCGCGGCCGTCTGACCTTTCCCCGCGGAGTGGTCGAGACTCCGGCGTTCATGCCGGTGGGTACCTATGGCACGGTGAAGGGCATGCTGCCGCGCGACATCGAGGCGATCGGGGCACAGATCATCCTCGGCAATACTTTCCATCTCTGGCTGCGGCCGGGGACCGAGGTGATCCGCCGGCATGGCGATCTGCACGACTTCATGCAGTGGCATGGACCGATCCTCACCGACTCGGGTGGTTTTCAGGTGTTCAGCCTGGGGGCGCTGCGCAAGATCAGGGAGGAGGGGGTGTATTTCGCCTCGCCGGTGGATGGCGCCAAGGTCTTCATGGGGCCCGAGGAGTCGATGCGGGTACAGCGCGATCTCGGCTCGGACGTCGTGATGATCTTCGACGAATGCACGCCCTATCCGGCCGACGAGGAGGTGGCGCGGCGCTCCATGGAGCTGTCGCTGCGCTGGGCCGGGCGCTCGAAGATCGCCCACGAGGGCAATCCGGCGGCGCTGTTCGGCATCGTCCAGGGCGGCATGCACGAGGATCTGCGCTTGCGTTCGCTGGATGGGCTGGAGGAGATCGGCTTCGACGGCCTGGCCATCGGCGGCCTGTCGGTCGGCGAGCCGAAGGAGGAGATGATCCGCGTGCTGGACTTCCTGCCGCCGCGGCTGCCGGCGGACAAGCCGCGTTACCTGATGGGCGTGGGCAAGCCGGAGGATCTGGTCGAGGGCGTACGCCGCGGCATCGACATGTTCGACTGCGTGATGCCGACCCGCAACGCGCGCAACGGCCATCTGTTCGTCGACAGTGGGGTGCTGAAGATCCGCAATGCAGTGCATCGGCACGACGAGTCGCCGCTGGACCCGGCCTGCGATTGTCACACCTGCAAACATTTCTCCCGCGCCTATCTGCATCATTTGGACAAATGCGGCGAAATGCTGGGCAGCATGTTGAATACAATCCACAACTTGCGGCATTACCAGCGTCTGATGACTGGTTTGCGCGAGGCTATCCAACAGGGTAAATTGGCCGCCTTTGTCGATACCTTCTACGCGCGGCGCGGTCTGCCGGTGCCGCCGCTGACCTGATCGGCCATCCTTTCCTCCGAATCCTTTCAACAGGAGAGCTACATGAGTTTTCTGATTCCTGCCGCCTACGCCGAAGCCGCCGCTCCCGCCGGCGCTCCTCCGGGAGCCGGCTTCGAGTGGATCTTTCTGGTCGGTTTCCTGGTCATCTTCTACCTGATGATCTGGCGTCCCCAGGCCAAGCGCGCCAAGGAGCACAAGAATCTGCTGAGCGGCCTGCAGAAGGGCGACGAGGTGGTGACCACCGGCGGTATCGCCGGACGGGTGAACAAGGTGGCCGATGATTTCGTGGTGCTGGAGGTTTCCGACACCGTGGAACTGAAGATCCAGAAAGGCGCGATCGTCGCCTCCCTGCCCAAGGGCACCCTGAAGGCCATCTGAAGCTCCACTTCTTTCATCCGTGACGGGGCGCGCAAGGCGCCCCGCGTCTCAACCGGACGGCGTCATGCTCAACAAGTATCCCCTGTGGAAGTATCTGCTGATCCTGGCCGTGCTGCTGGTCGGCATTGTCTATTCCGCACCCAATCTCTTTCCCGACGACCCGGCCATCCAGATCAGCGGGGCAAGCGCGGCCCGCCAGATCGGACAGGGCGATCTCGAGCATGTCGGCAAGGCGCTGGCCGAGGCCGGCATCGCCGTCAAGGCGAGCAGCCTGACCGATGAAGGCAAGACCGGACTGTTGCGTCTGGTCGACCAGGGACGCCAACTGGAGGCCAAGGACGTGGCGCGCAAGGTGCTCGGCGACGACTACGTGGTCGCGCTGAACCTGGCGCCGACCACGCCCGGCTGGCTGCGCGCCCTGGGCGCCAATCCGATGAAACTGGGCCTGGACCTGTCCGGCGGCGTGCATTTCCTGCTCGAGGTGGACATGGACAAGGCGCTGGATGCGCGTTTGAAGGTGTACGAGGGCGAGGTGAAGAGCCTGCTGCGCAAGGAGCGCCAGCGCTATCGCAGCCTGCCGCAGCAGGACGGTGCCATTCAGCTTGGCTTCGCCGACAGCGGGCAACTGGAGCAGGCACAGGCGTCGATACGCAAGAATTTCAGCGACTTCGATCTGAGTGCCGGCGAACGCAATGGCCAGCCGGTGCTGCGCCTGACGCTGACGGCGGCGAAGCTGGCGGAGATTCGCGAGTACTCGATCAGGCAGAACCTGACCACGGTGCGCAACCGGGTCAACGAACTGGGCGTGTCCGAGCCGCTGGTGCAGCGCCAGGGCGCCAATCGCATCGTCGTCGAATTGCCCGGCGTGCAGGATACCGCCGAGGCCAAGCGGATTCTCGGCAAGACCGCCAGCCTCGAGTTCCGTATGGCCGCCGAATCCGATGCTTCGCGCGCCATTACCGAGACCTTCGAGTTTCGCGAGGGAGGGCGCCCGCCGGTGGCCTTGGAGCGCAGCCTGATCATCACCGGTGATCAGGTCACCGACGCCCAGGCCAGCTACGACGAGAACGGCCGTCCGCAGGTCAACATCCGTCTCGATGGCCATGGCGGCGAATTGATGAACCGGGCGACCCGCAACAGCGTCGGGCGCGCCATGGCCGTGTTGTTCATCGAGCAGAAGCCGGTGACCCGCTACGTCAAGCAGACGATCGACGGCGTCGAGAAGGAGGTGGCGGTCGAAACCTTCCGGGAGGAGAAGAAGATCATCAGCCTGGCGACCATCCAGTCGCCGCTCGGCAGCCAGTTCCGCATCACCGGCCTCAATGGCCAGGGCGAGTCCTCGGAGCTGGCGTTGCTGCTGCGTGCCGGTGGCCTGGCGGCGCCGATGTACTTCGCCGAGGAGCGTACCCTGGGGCCGAGCCTGGGGGCGGAGAACATCCAGTTGGGCATCCAGGCCTCGCTGTGGGGATTCCTCTTCGTCACCCTGTTCATGCTGCTGATCTACAAGTTCTTCGGCCTGCTGGCCGCGGTGGCGCTGGCCTTCAACATGGTGCTGCTGGTGGCGCTGATGTCGCTGCTCGGCGCGACCCTGACCCTGCCGGGCATCGCCGGCATAGTGTTGACCATGGGCATGGCGGTGGATGCCAACGTGCTGATCTTCTCGCGCATCCGCGAGGAAATCGCCAATGGCCTGTCGGTCCAGCGGGCCATCCACGAAGGCTTCGACCGTGCCTTCTCGGCGATTCTCGACGGCAACCTGACCACTCTGCTGGTGGGCGGAATCCTGTTCGCCATGGGGACCGGGCCGGTCAAGGGCTTTGCCGTGACCATGTCGCTGGGGATCGTCACCTCCCTGTTCACCGCCATCATCGTGACCCGCGGCATGGTCAACCTGATCTACGGCGGCCGCGATCTGAAGAAACTGTGGATTTGAGGGGTTCGGCATGAAGCGTGTCATCAATTTCATGGGTATCCGCCGGGTCGCTTTCGTCGCGACCCTGGTGCTGACCCTGTTGTCCCTGGTCAGTCTGGCTGTCCGGGGGCTGAATTTCGGTCTGGATTTCACCGGCGGTACCCTCATCGAACTGAGCTATGAGCGTCCGGTCGAGCTGTCGGACGTGCGTGCCGGACTGGAGACGGCCGGCTACGGCGATGCCCTCGTGCAGAGTTTCGGGGCGACCACCGATGTGCTGGTGCGCCTGAAGGGTGACGATCCGCAACTGGGCGAGAAGGTGGCATCGGCACTGCGCCAATCCGCCTCCGACAATCCGATGACGGTCAAGCGGGCCGAGTTCGTCGGCCCGGCGGTGGGCGAGGAGCTGCGCGACCAGGGTGGTCTGGGCATGCTGCTGGCGCTGGGGGGGATACTGGTCTACGTGGCTTTCCGCTTCCAGTGGAAGTTCGGCTGCGGCGCGGTGCTGTCCCTGTTCCACGACGTCATCGTCACCCTCGGTGTCTTTTCCTTTCTCCAGATCCCCTTCGATCTCACGGTGCTGGCCGCTGTGCTGGCGATCATCGGTTATTCGCTGAACGACACCATCGTGGTGTTCGACCGCATCCGCGAGAATTTCCGCCTGCTGCGCAAGGCCGACCTGGTCGAGAACATCAATATCTCCACGACCCAGACGCTGCTGCGGACCATGGCGACTTCGATTTCCACGCTGTTGGCGATACTGGCCTTGATGCTGTTCGGTGGCGAGCCGCTTTGGGGCTTTTCCCTGGCGCTGTTCATCGGGGTGATGGCCGGCACCTATTCCTCGATCTACATTGCCAACGTCGTGCTGATCTGGCTGAAGCTGACCCGCGACGACCTGATTCCTCCGGTGGCCCAGGAGGCCGAGACGGACCTGCGGCCTTGAGCGCGGGGCCGTGCCGGACGAGTTGTCCGGCGACGTCTTCCCGCTGACGACAAAAAACCCGCATTGGCGGGTTTTTTATTTTCCGGCCTCGCCTCAGCGTTTCAGCGCTGGCGGCAGGTGCGGCTGGATGGCGGTCAGCACGGCCTTGAAGCACTTGGTATTGCCGGCCACCACATGACCCTTCTCGAGGAATTCGTGGCCGCCGCCGAAGTCGCTCACCAGGCCGCCCGCCTCCTGGATCAGCAGGGCGCCGGCGGCCATGTCCCATTCGGACAGGCCGAACTCCCAGAAGGCGTCGTAGCGGCCGGCGGCGACGTAGGCCAGATCCAGGCTGGCGGCGCCGGCGCGGCGGATGCCGGCGGTCTGGCCGGTCAGCGCGCGGAACATGCCCAGGTAGTTCTCGAGGTATTCGAGCTGGCTGTCGCGGAAGGGGAAGCCGGTACCCAGCAGAGCGCCATCCAGGCTCTTGCGCGAGCTGACGCGGATGCGCCGGCCGTTGAGGGCGGCGCCGTTGCCGCGGCTGGCGGTGAATTCTTCCTGACGGACCGGATCGAGCACCACGGCGTGCTCCAGGCGGCCCTTGTGTTTGCAGGCGATGCTCACCGCGAAGTGCGGCACGCCGCGCAGGAAGTTGGTGGTGCCGTCCAGCGGATCGATGATCCACTGGTAGTCGGCGCCCTCGCCGCTGCCCGCTTGCTGTCCGCTTTCCTCGCCGAGGATGGCGTGATGCGGATAGGCCTTGCGCAGGGTGGCGATGATGGTCTGCTCCGCCGCGCGATCGACCTCGCTGACATAGTCCTTGGCGTCCTTCTCGTCGACCGAGATGACGTCCAGGCGTTCGATGGAGCGGAAGATCAGTTCGCCGGCGCTGCGGGCCGCGCGCAGCGCGATATTCAGCATGGGCTGCATGGAGGTTTCACCTGGGTCGTTGTCGAGGAAAGCCGGCCATACTAGCAGAAACGGGTAGGGTATGCAGTCGCCGGGCGCGTGGCGCTCGCCACCCGGCTTCTGTAAGATTCCAGCCCCTTTGGCCGTATACGTCGTGGAGCCGGTGTTGCTGCAGAGCATTCGTGTTGTCCTGGTGAATACCAGTCACCCCGGCAATATCGGAGGGGCGGCCCGCGCCATGCGGAACATGGGGCTGAGCCGTCTCTATCTGGTCGCTCCCGAAGACTTTCCGAGCAGCGAGGCGGTTGCCCGGGCCTCCGGCGCCACCGACATCCTGGACAATGCGCAGGTGGTCGCCACTCTGGAAGAGGCGCTGGTCGGTTGCACGCTGGCGCTCGGCACCAGCGCCCGCGACCGGCGCATTCCCTGGCCGTTGCTGGACCCGCGCGAATGCGCCGCGACCTGTCTGGAGCAGGTCGGTCAGGGCGCCGAGGTGGCGCTGGTGTTCGGTCGCGAATACGCCGGGCTGACCAACGAAGAACTGCAGCGCTGCCAGTTCCATGTGCACATTCCCTCGGATCCTTCGTTCAGCTCTCTGAATCTGGCGGCGGCGGTGCAGGTGCTCGTCTATGAGGTGCGCATGGCCTGGCTGGCGGCCGAAGGGGTGCCGAGCAAGCAGGAAAAGCTGGAAACCACGGCGATGCTCAATTCCCAGCCGGCCACCATGGACGAACTGGAGCTGTTCTACGGGCACCTGGAAAGCACCCTGGTGGAGATCGGCTTCCTCGATCCGGAAAAGCCGCGCCACCTGATGTCGCGCCTGCGCCGGCTGTATGGCCGCGGCGGGATCAGCAAGCTGGAAATGAATATCCTGCGTGGCATCCTGACGGAAACCCAGAAGGCGGCCCGCGGCGAGGCCCATACGCGGAGAAAGCGGTGATGTTCGAACGCATGCGAGAAGATATCCGGAGCGTTTTCCAGCGCGATCCTGCCGCGCGCAATGCCCTCGAGGTGCTGATCTGCTATCCGGGGCTGCACGCGCTGTGGCTGCATCGCCTGGCGCACGGGCTGTGGTGCTCCGACTGGAAGCTGCTGGCGAGGCTGGTTTCGCATGTGGGGCGCTGGCTGACCGGCATCGAGATCCATCCGGGCGCGCGGATCGGCCGGCGCCTGTTCATCGACCACGGCATGGGCGTGGTGATCGGCGAGACCGCCGAGATCGGCGACGACGTCACCCTCTATCACGGGGTGACCCTGGGTGGTACCAGTTGGAACAAGGGCAAGCGCCACCCGACCCTGGAGGACGGGGTGATCGTCGGCGCCGGGGCGAAGATTCTCGGTCCCTTCACCGTCGGCGCCGGCGCCAAGATCGGCTCCAACGCCGTGGTGACGCGGGCGGTGCCGGCCGGCGCCACGGCGGTGGGGATTCCCGGACGCATCGTCGCCAGGCCGGACGACGAACAGGAGGCCAGGCGCCGGGCGATCGCCGAGAAATATGGCTTCGACGCCTACGCGCTCGGCCAGAACACGCCGGACCCGGTGGCGCAGGCCATCGGCCAGTTGCTCGACCATCTGCAGGCCGTCGACGAGCGGCTCGAGGGCATGTGTCAGGCGCTCCGGGCGCTGGGCAGCGATTATCATGCCAAGGAGCTGCCGGCGCTTCGCGAGGAGGATTTCGCCGGCGTCAAGGATGAGGGCGGCAAGTCGTCGGCCTGAGCTTTTATGGCCCGCTCCGGTCGAATCGCTGAGTCGATGCAATTCCGAGTGAATTGCAAGGATTAATAGTTGATCCTGTTTGTCGGGTATTGCATACTCGACGTACATCAGCGATTCCCTGGTATCGATCATGCGACTGACAACCAAAGGCCGGTATGCCGTTACGGCCATGCTCGATCTGGCATTGCATGCCCAGAACGGCCCCGTTTCCCTCGCCGACATCTCCGAGCGCCAGGGCATTTCCCTTTCCTACCTGGAGCAGTTGTTCGCCAAGCTGCGGCGCAACAGCCTGGTGACCAGCGTTCGCGGTCCCGGCGGTGGTTACCAGCTCTCCCGCAGTATGGCCGCCATCCAGGTAGCCGAAGTGATCGATGCGGTCAACGAATCGGTGGACGTGACGCGCTGCCAGGGCGATCGCGGCTGCCGTTCGGGAGAGGTCTGCCTGACCCACTACCTCTGGTGCGACCTCAGCCACCAGATCCACGAATTCCTCAGCGGCATCAGCCTGGCCGACCTGGTCGCCCGCAGCGACGTCCAGGATCTCGTCCGCTTGCAGGACCGGCGCCAGGGGGGCGGTTGTCCGCTGCCGTATGCCGGAAAGATCGAAGCGTCCGCCATCGAATGAGCCGGATGCCAGCCCGACAGGAGAGACTCATGAAGTTGCCGATTTATCTGGATTATTCCGCCACCACTCCGGTCGACCCGCGGGTGGCGCAGAAGATGTGCGAGTGCCTGACCATGGAGGGCAATTTCGGCAATCCGGCCTCGCGTTCCCACGTCTTCGGCTGGAAGGCCGAGGAGGCCGTGGAGAACGCCCGCCGTCAGGTGGCGGAACTGGTCAACGCCGATCCGCGGGAGATCGTCTGGACTTCCGGCGCCACCGAGTCCGATAACCTGGCGATCAAGGGCGTCGCGCACTTCTACGCGAGCAAGGGCAAGCACATCATCACCTCGAAGATCGAACACAAGGCGGTGCTGGATACCACCCGCCAGCTCGAGCGCGAAGGTTTCGAGGTGACCTACCTCGAGCCCGGCGAGGATGGCCTGATCACTCCGGCGATGGTCGCGGCGGCGCTGCGCGAGGACACCATCCTGGTCTCGGTGATGCACGTCAACAACGAGATCGGCACCGTCAACGACATCGCAGCCATCGGCGAACTGACCCGTTCGCGCGGCGTGCTCTATCACGTGGATGCCGCCCAGTCGACCGGCAAGGTGGCCATCGACCTAGAGCGCATGAAGGTCGACCTGATGTCCTTCTCCGCCCACAAGACTTACGGCCCCAAGGGGATCGGCGCGCTCTACGTGCGGCGCAAGCCGCGCGTACGCCTGGAGGCGCAGATGCACGGCGGCGGCCACGAGCGCGGCATGCGTTCCGGTACCCTGGCGACCCACCAGATCGTCGGCATGGGCGAGGCCTTTCGCATCGCCAGGGAAGAGATGGCCGCGGAAAGCCGGCGTATCGCCGGGCTCAGCCATCGCTTCCACGAGCAGGTCAGCACCCTCGAAGAGGTCTACCTGAACGGCAGCGCCACGGCACGGGTGCCGCACAACCTCAATCTCAGCTTCAACTACGTGGAAGGCGAGTCGCTGATCATGTCGCTCAGGGATCTGGCGGTTTCCTCTGGGTCGGCCTGCACCTCGGCGTCCCTGGAGCCGTCCTACGTGCTGCGCGCTCTGGGTCGCAACGACGAACTGGCGCACAGCTCGATCCGCTTCACTTTCGGTCGTTTCACCACCGAGGAAGAGGTCGATTACGCTGCGCGGAAGGTATGCGAGGCGGTCGGCAAGCTGCGCGAGCTGTCGCCGCTCTGGGACATGTACAAGGATGGGGTCGATCTGTCCAAGATCGAGTGGCAGGCCCACTGACGCCCTTCCCGGAAATTGCCCGTGATTAACGAGGTATTGCATCATGGCTTACAGTGACAAGGTCATCGACCACTACGAAAACCCGCGCAACGTCGGCAAGCTCGACGCGCAGGACCCCGACGTCGGCACCGGCATGGTGGGCGCCCCCGCCTGCGGCGACGTGATGCGCCTGCAGATCAAGGTCAACGAGCAGGGCATCATCGAGGACGCCAAGTTCAAGACCTACGGCTGCGGTTCGGCCATCGCCTCCAGTTCCCTGGCCACCGAGTGGATGAAAGGCAGGACCCTGGAAGAAGCCGAAACCATCAAGAACACCCAGATCGCCGAGGAACTGGCTTTGCCGCCGGTCAAGATCCACTGCTCGGTCCTGGCGGAGGATGCCATCAAGGCCGCCGTGCGCGATTACAAGCACAAGAAAGGCCTGGTTTGAACCACCCTGAACATAAGGAGTTGCAATGGCCGTCACCATGACCGAAGCCGCCGCCCGCCACATCCGGCGTTCCCTCGATGGACGCGGCAAGGGCGAGGGCATCCGCCTGGGCGTCCGCACCAGCGGTTGCTCGGGGCTGGCCTACGTGCTCGAGTTCGTCGACGAGGTGGCCAGCGAGGACCAGGTGTTCGAGAGTCACGGGGTCAAGGTGATCGTCGATCCCAAGAGCCTGGTCTACCTGGATGGCACCGAGCTGGACTTCGTCCGCGAAGGACTCAACGAAGGCTTCAAGTTCAACAACCCGAACGTGCGTGGCGAGTGTGGCTGCGGCGAAAGCTTCAACATCTGAGATCATCGCATGGGTAATGCCAGCCATTTCGCCCTGTTCGACCTCGAGCCGGATTTTCGCCTCGATCAGGACCGGCTCGCGGTGCGTTACCGCGAACTGGTGCGCCGGGTGCATCCCGACCGTTTCGCCGGTGCCCCCGAACGCGAACAGCGCCTGGCGCTGGAGGAGGCCGCCCGGCTCAACGAGGCCTACCAGACGCTGAAAAGTCCGTCGCAGCGCGCCCGTTACCTGCTGTCCCTGCAGGGAGAAGAGCTGTCCCAGGAAACCACGGTGCAGGACCCTGCCTTCCTCATGCAGCAGATGGAGTTGCGTGAAGAGCTCCAGGAACTGCAGGACAGTGCCGACCTGGCCGGGGTGGCGCGCTTCAAGCGCCGGCTCGTGCAGGACCAGGAGCAACTGAACGAAGGTTTCGCCGCCTGCTGGGCCGATCCGCGGCGGCGCGACGAGGCCGAACGCCTGGCACGGCGCATGCAATTTCTCGACAAGCTCTTTGCCGAGGTCCGCCAGCTCGAAGAGCGTCTCGACGACTAACCCCGCGCCGCTCCGGCCGCGCCTCCGACATATCTGAATGCCATGGCCTTATTGCAGATCGCCGAACCCGGACAAAGCCCGCAACCCCACCAGCGTCGCCTGGCGGTCGGGATCGACTTGGGAACCACCAATTCGCTGGTCGCCACCTTGCGCAGCGGCCTGGCCGAATCCCTGAAGGACACCGAGGGGGAAACGATCCTGCCGTCGGCGGTACGCTACCTGCCCGACGGCCGGGTCGAGGTCGGCCGCGCAGCCAAGGCTGCCGCCGCCGTGGACCCGTTGAACACCGTGCTCTCGGTGAAGCGCCTGATGGGACGCGGCATCGCCGATGTCAAGCTGCTCGGCGAGCAGTTGCCGTACCGTTTCGCCGAGGGCGAGTCGCACATGCCCTTCATCGAGACGGTGCAGGGACCGAAAAGCCCGGTCGAAGTGTCGGCGGAGATCCTCAGGGTGCTGCGCCGGCGCGCCGAGGAAGCCCTGGGCGGCGAACTGGTCGGCGCGGTGATCACCGTGCCGGCCTATTTCGACGAGGCGCAGCGCCAGGCCACCAAGGATGCCGCGCGGCTGGCCGGCCTCGATGTGCTGCGCCTGCTCAACGAGCCGACCGCGGCGGCGGTCGCCTACGGCCTCGACCGGGGCGCCGAGGGCGTGGTAGCGATCTACGACCTGGGCGGCGGTACCTTCGACATCTCCATCCTGCGCCTGACCCGCGGGGTCTTCGAGGTGCTCGCCACCGGCGGCGACAGCGCCCTGGGCGGCGACGACTTCGACCATGCCATCGCCAACTGGATTGTCGAGCAGGCGGGACTGTCCGCCGATCTCGACCCGGGCGTCCAGCGCCATCTGCTGCAACTGGCCTGTGCGGCCAAGGAGGCGCTGAGCGACAGCGGCTCGGTGGCGCTCGCCTATGGTCCCTGGCAGGGCGAGCTGTCCCGCGAGCGTTTCGAGGCACTGATCGAGCCCCTGGTGGCACGCAGCCTCAAGGCCTGCCGGCGGGCGCTGCGCGATGCCGGGATCGAGCCGCAGGAGATCGCCGCGGTGGTCATGGTCGGCGGCTCCACCCGGGTGCCGCGGGTGCGCCGGGCGGCCGCCGAACTGTTCGACCGCCAGCCGCTGACCGACATCGACCCCGATCAGGTGGTCGCCATCGGCGCGGCGCTCCAGGCCGACACCCTGGCCGGCAACGGGCGCGACGGCGAGGAGTTGCTGCTGGATGTCAATCCGCTGTCCTTGGGCCTCGAGACCATGGGCAGGCTGATGGAAAAGGTCATCCCGCGCAACACCACCCTGCCCGTGGCGCGAGCCCAGGAATTCACCACTTACAAGGATGGCCAGACGGCCATGCTGATCCACGTCCTGCAGGGGGAGCGCGAACTGGTCAAGGACTGTCGCTCCCTGGCGCGCTTCGAGCTGCGCGGGATTCCGCCCATGGTGGCGGGGGCGGCGAAGATCCGGGTCACCTTCCAGGTCGATGCCGACGGCCTGCTCAATGTCTCCGCCCGCGAGCTGGGCTCCGGCATCGAGGCGAGCGTGCAGGTCAAACCGTCCTACGGCCTGACCGACGGCGAAATCGCACGGATGCTCAAGGACTCCTTCGAGTATGCCGGCGGCGACAAGGCTGCCCGCGCGCTGCGTGAGCAGCAGGTCGAGGCGCAGCGTTTGCTGGAAGCGGTGCAGGCGGCCCTGGAGGCCGATGGCGAGGCGCTGCTGAGTCCCGCCGAGCGGGCCGCCATCGAGGCGCAGATGCAGGCGTTGCGCGGCGTGCTGGACGGGCCGGACGCCGCCGTCATCGAGACGCACGTCCGCCATCTGACGCAGGTCACCGATGCCTTCGCCGCCCGGCGCCTGGACGCTTCGGTGAAGGCCGCGCTGTCCGGGCGCCGACTGAACGAAATCGAGGAGTGAATGATGCCGCAGATCGTTTTTCTGCCCCATGAGGTGCATTGCCCCGAGGGCAGGGTGGTCGAGGCCGAGACTGGCGAGAGCATTCTCGAGGCCGCCCTGCGCAACGATATCGAGATCGAGCACGCCTGCGAGATGTCCTGTGCCTGCACCACCTGCCATGTGATAGTGCGCGACGGCTTCGATTCCCTCGAGCCGTCCGACGAACTGGAAGACGACATGCTCGACAAGGCCTGGGGGCTGGAGCCGGAGTCGCGGCTATCCTGTCAGGCGAGGGTCGGCACTGAGGATCTGGTGGTGGAGATTCCGCGCTACACCATCAATCAGGTTTCGGAACAGCACTGAGGGCATGCGCGTGAGCCTGAAATGGACCGACGTACGGGAAATCGCCCTGCAACTGGTCGACACCCATCCGCAGATCGATCCGCGCTATCTCAATTTCCTCGACCTGCACCAGTGGGTACTGGCCCTGCCGGAATTCGACGACGACCCGGCGCGAGGCGGCGAGAAGGTGCTGGAGGCCATCCAGGCGGCCTGGATCGAAGAAGCCGACTGATCCGCGAGCCGGCCTTATGTATTTCACCGGAACCCGCGTATAATTCGCGGGTTTAATTTTCCGCTTTTCAACCCCCCCGATTGACTGGAGCTATTCCATGGCCGTTGAACGTACCCTTTCCATCATCAAGCCCGACGCCGTCGCCAAGAACGTCATCGGTGAGATCCTCACCCGTTTCGAGAAGGCCGGCCTGAGCGTCGTCGCGGCGAAGATGGTCCAACTGTCCGAGCGTGAGGCCGGCGGCTTCTACGCCGAGCACAAGGAGCGTCCGTTCTTCAAGGATCTGGTGTCCTTCATGACCTCCGGCCCGGTCGTCGTGCAGGTGCTGGAAGGCGAGGGCGCGATCGCCAAGAACCGTGAGCTGATGGGCGCCACCGATCCGAAGAAGGCCGAGCCGGGCACCATTCGCGCCGATTTCGCCGTGTCCATCGACGAGAACGCCGTGCACGGTTCCGACTCCGAGGCTTCCGCTGCCCGCGAGATCGCCTACTTCTTCGCCGCCACCGAGGTGTGCGCCCGCATTCGCTGATCGGGCGATGGGGGAGGGTGAATCCATGAACGAAACCACTAAGGCGAACCTGCTGGGATTGACCCAGCCGCAGTTGGAGAGCTTCTTCGAGTCCATCGGCGAGAAGCGCTTTCGTGCCGGGCAGGTGATGAAATGGATTCACCACTTCGGCGTCGACGACTTCGATGCCATGAGCAACATCGGCAAGGCCTTGCGCGAGAAGCTCAAGGCCTGCGCCGAGATCCGCGGTCCGGAAGTCGTCAGTCAGGATATTTCCGGCGACGGCACCCGCAAGTGGGTGGTGCGCGTGGCGTCCGGCAGTTGCGTCGAAACCGTTTACATCCCGCAGGCCGGGCGCGGAACCCTGTGCGTATCGTCCCAGGCCGGCTGTTCGCTCGACTGCAGCTTCTGCTCCACCGGCAAGCAGGGCTTCAACAGCGACCTGACCGCCGCCGAGATCATCGGCCAGGTGTGGATCGCCAACAAATCCTTCGGCACCGTCCCGGGCAAGATCGACCGCGCCATCACCAACGTGGTGATGATGGGCATGGGCGAGCCGCTGATGAACTTCGACAACGCGGTCGCCGCCATGCAGATCATGATGGACGATCTCGGTTATGGCATCTCCAAGCGCAAGGTGACCCTGTCCACCTCGGGCGTGGCGCCGATGATCGACGAGTTGGGCAAGATCATCGACGTATCCCTGGCGCTGTCGCTGCACGCGCCCAACGACGAGCTGCGCAACCGGCTGGTGCCGATCAACCGCAAGTACCCGCTGGCCCAGGTGCTCGACGCCTGCCGGCGCTACATCTCGCGTCTCGGCGAGAAGCGCGTGCTGACCGTGGAATACACCCTGCTCAAGGACGTCAACGACCAGCCCGAGCATGCGGCGCAGATGGTCGAACTGCTGCGCGACGTGCCGTGCAAGATCAACCTGATCCCCTTCAATCCCTTTCCCCACTCCGGTTACGAGCGGCCGAGCAACAACGCCATCCGCCGCTTCCAGGACCTGTTGCACAAGGCCGGGCACAATGTCACGGTGCGTACCACCCGGGGTGAGGACATCGATGCCGCCTGCGGCCAACTGGTCGGTCAGGTCATGGATCGCACCCGGCGCAGCGAGCGCTATATCGCCGTGCGCCGGATCGGTGACGAGGCGGCGCCATCCTCCGGCGCCGCCGACCGGACCTGAACGAGGATGTTTATGACCCCGCGCGCTGCGCTGCTGCTGTTTTCCGCCACGCTGCTGGCCGGTTGCGTCTCGACCGGAGCGGTCGACCCCATGCGGACCGAGCAGGGGCGCAAGGAGGCTCGCGAGGCGTATATCCAGCTCGGCCTCGGTTATCTCAAGCAGGGACGGACCGACCGTGCCAAGGTGCCGCTGGGCAAGGCCCTGGAGCTGGACCCGTCCGATGCCGACGCCCACGCCGCCCTGGCCCTGGTGTTCCAGACCGAACTCGAGCCCGACCTGGCCGACCGGCACTATCGCAAGGCGCTCGCCGAGCGTCCCGGCGATGCGCGTATCCTGAACAACTACGGCAGCTTCCTGTTCGAGCAGCGTCGCTACCAGGATGCCTACGAGCGTTTCCAGCAGGCCGCGGCCGATACCCTGTACCCCGAGCGCGCGCGGGTCTACCTCAACCTCGGGCTGGCCGCTATCGGGCTCGGCCGGCAGGATCTCGCCAAGGCCCATCTGGAAAAATCCCTGCGGATCAACTCCCAGCAGCCGCTGACGCTGCTGGAGATGGCCACACTGAATTTCGAGACGCGCGACTACGTGGCGGCGCGTTCCTATTACTCCAGTTTCAGCCGCATGGGCGAGCAGAGCGCCCGCAGTCTGTTGCTGGGGACCCGCCTGGCGAAGGTCTTCGATGACCGCGACCAGGCTGCCACCTTCGGCCTGCAACTGAAGCGTCTTTACCCGGGCACGCCGGAATATCAGCAATATCTGTCGGAGCAATGATGAACGCGTCGCAAACCGAGAGCACGGCCGCGGCCTCCGTCAACCCGGGCGAGATCCTGCGCAAGGGCCGCGAGGCCAACGACTGGTCGCTGGCCCAGGTGGCCGGCCATCTGCATCTCCCCACCCGCACCCTGGCCCTGCTGGAGGCCGGCGAGTTCGAGCGGCTGCCGGGACATACCTTCGCGCGTGGCTACGTGCGCTCCTACGCCAAGCTGCTGGGAATGGATCAGGCCCGCCTGGTCGAGGCCTTCGACCGCTACACGGGCACCGACGCCAAGGGCAGCGAAGTGCACAGCCTGGGGAATATCGAGCAGCCGGTGCGTCTTTCCCAGGGCATCCTGCGCCTGGTCGGTCTCGTCCTGATCCTTCTGCTGGTCGGTTCCGGCCTGTTCTGGTGGCAGGAGCGTTCCGCGTACCAAGGGGTCCGGAACGCGCTCAACCTGGCCCATGTCGAAGTCGACAGCGCCGATGGCACCACCCAGATCCATCCGCTCGACGAGCCCGAGGATCAGGCCGTGGCCCAGGCGCTCCAGCCCGCCGAGCAGCAATCCCGGCCGGCTCCGCTGACCGGCGCCGCCGTCGCTCCGAACGGCCCGCCGGCGGCCGGAACCACGCCACCGTCTCCGGCGCCGCTCGCACGCGGTACGGACAGACCGCTGGTCGAGTCGGCGCCCGCGCCCGTGGCACCGGCCACTTCCGCCCCTGCCGTCGCCTCCGCTCCGGAGGCCGCCGTTCCGCCGGAAGCCGCTCCCGCTTCGCCGCCGGTCGAGCCGGCCGCCGGCGAAGGACTGCTGAACATCCGCTTCACGGCCGATTGCTGGGCGCAGGTCATCGATGCGCGCGGCAAGGTGCTGCTGCGCGGCCTGAAGCGTGCCGGCGATACGCTCGAACTGCGCGGTCAGAAGCCGCTGGACGTGCGCCTCGGCTTCGCCCACGGCGCCGAAGTCAGCTTCGATGGCCAGCCGGTCGATCTGGCCCCCCACACCGCGCGTGGTGCGACCGCCCGCCTGAAACTTGGGAATTAACCGCCATGCATAGCGAATCCCCCATCCAGCGCCGCCCGTCGCGCAAGATCTGGGTCGGCCCGGTGGCGGTCGGCGGCGATGCACCGATCTCGGTGCAAAGCATGACCAACACCGACACCCACGATGTCGAGGCCACCGTGGCGCAGATCCGCCGCCTGGAGGCGGCCGGCGCCGACATCGTCCGCGTCTCGGTGCCGGACATGGATGCCGCCGAGGCCTTCGGCCGGATCAAGCAGCAGGTACAGCTGCCGCTGGTCGCCGACATCCACTTCGACTACCAGATCGCCCTGCGCGTGGCCGAGCTGGGTGTCGACTGCCTGCGCATCAATCCGGGCAACATCGGCCGCGAGGACCGGGTCCGCGCCGTGGTGGATGCCGCGCGCGACCGGGGTATCCCGATCCGTATCGGTGTCAACGCCGGCTCCCTGGAGAAGGACCTGCAGAAGAAGTACGGCGAGCCGACCCCGCAGGCGCTGGTGGAGTCCGCCCTGCGTCACGTCGAGCACCTCGACCGCCTGGATTTCCAGAACTTCAAGGTCAGCGTCAAAGCGTCCGACGTGTTCATGGCGGTGGCCGCCTATCGCCTGCTGGCCGGGCAGATCGAGCAGCCGCTGCACCTGGGCATCACCGAGGCCGGCGGGCTGCGCTCCGGCACCGTGAAGTCCGCGGTGGGCCTCGGCATGCTGCTCGCCGAGGGCATCGGCGACACCATCCGCGTCTCGCTGGCCGCCGATCCGGTGGAGGAGATCAAGGTCGGCTTCGACATCCTCAAGTCGCTGCACCTGCGCTCGCGCGGCATCAATTTCATCGCCTGCCCGAGCTGTTCGCGGCAGAACTTCGACGTGGTGAAGACCATGAACGAGCTGGAAACCCGCCTCGAGGACCTGCTGGTGCCGCTCGACGTGGCGGTGATCGGCTGCGTGGTGAACGGCCCGGGCGAGGCCAAGGAGGCGCACGTCGGCCTGACCGGCGGCACCCCGAACAACCTGGTCTACATCGACGGCAAGCCGGCGCAGAAGCTGGGCAACGAGAATCTGGTGGACGAGCTGGAGCGGCTGATCCGCCGCAAGGCCGCGGAAAAGGCCGCGGCCGATGCCAGCCTGATCGTCCGCAGCTAAGGAATCCGCGTGAGCAAGAACATCCAGGCCATCCGTGGCATGAACGACATCCTGCCGGAGCAGACCCCGCTCTGGCGCTATTTCGAGAAAAGCGTAGCCGGCCTGCTGGACGGCTACGGCTACCGGCAGATCCGCATGCCGATCGTCGAGTTCACCGAGCTGTTCAAACGCTCCATCGGCGAGGTCACCGACATCGTCGAGAAGGAGATGTACACCTTCGAGGACCGCAACGGCGACTCCCTGACCCTGCGTCCGGAAGGTACCGCCAGTTGCGTGCGGGCGGTGCTCGAGCACGGCATCAGCGGCGGCGGCCAGGTGCAGAAGCTCTGGTACGTCGGTCCGATGTTCCGCCACGAGCGCCCGCAGAAGGGCCGCTACCGGCAGTTCCACCAGATCGGCGTGGAGGTCTTCAACCTTCCGGGGCCGGACATCGATGCCGAGCTGATCGTGCTGACCTGGCGCCTCTGGGGGCTGCTCGGCCTGCGCGAGGCGGTGACCCTCGAACTCAACAGCCTGGGCAGCAGCGAGGCCCGCGCGCGCTACCGCGAGGCGCTGGTCGAGTACCTCTCGGCGCGTTTCGAGCGGCTCGACGAGGACAGCCAGCGGCGCCTGTCCAGCAACCCGCTGCGCATTCTCGACAGCAAGAACCCGGAGACCCAGGCCCTGCTGGTGGATGCGCCCAAGTTGGCGGACTATCTGGACGAGGACTCGCGCCAGCATTTCGAGGGCCTCAAGGCGCGCCTGGATGTCGCCGGCATCCCCTACGTGATCAATCCCAAGCTGGTGCGCGGCCTGGACTACTACGGCAAGACAGTGTTCGAGTGGGTCACCGACAAGCTCGGCGCCCAGGGCACCGTCTGCGCCGGCGGCCGCTACGACGGTCTGGTCGAGCAGTTGGGCGGCAAGCCGACCCCGGCGGTGGGGTTCGCCATGGGCGTCGAGCGCCTGGTGCTGCTGCTGGAAACCCTGGAGCGGGTGCCGGCCGAGCTGTCCCGGCAGGTCGACGTGTATTTCTGCGCCTTCGGCGAAGCGGCCGAGCTGGCGGCCCTGGGCCTGGCCGAGCGGCTGCGTGACGCGCTGCCGGGGCTGCGCCTGGCGGTCAACGCCGGAGCTGGCAGTTTCAAGAGCCAGTTGAAGAAGGCCGACAAGAGCGGCGCGCTCTACGCCCTGGTGCTGGGCGAGGACGAACTGGCCGGGCGCATCGTCGGCCTGAAGTCGCTGCGTGCCGAGGGCGAACAACAGAGCGTGGGCTGGGACGAGCTGGGCGAGCGCCTGGCGGCTTGCCTGCGGGCTTGAACACTGGATTGAGGAGTTATCGGGGTGACCTCGCATACCGAAAATGAAGAGCTGGCGCAGATCAAGGACTGGTGGAAGCGCAGCGGCAGGCCCCTGCTCAGCGGTGGTGTCCTGGCCTTGGCGCTGGTGCTCGCCTGGCAGGGCTGGCAGAAGTACCAGACCGGACGGGCGCACGGGGCTTCGGCACTCTACCAGCAATTGCTGGATGCCAGCCTGAGGCCGTCCGGGAAACCGGACACGGCCCGGATCGCCGAACTCTACGGGCAGTTGCAGAGTGATTTCGGCGGCACCCATTACGCCCAGTACGGCAGCCTGCTGGTCACCAAGGTGGCGGTGGAGGAGGGCCGGCTCGACGAGGCCGCCGCCGCGCTGCGGGCGATTCTCGACAAGCCGGCCGACGCCACGCTCGGCGAAGTGGCGCGTCAGCGCCTGGCACGGGTTCTGGCGGCCCAGGACAAGGCCGAGGAGGGACTCGCCCTGCTCGCCGGCGAGGCCGATCCGGCCTTCCAGGCCGCCCGCGAGGAAGTCCGCGGCGATCTGCTGGTGCGGCTCGGCCGCCTCGACGAGGCGCGGGCCGCCTACGAGAAGGCCAGGAGCGCCCAGCCTGCCGATGCCGGTCCGGGGCCCCTGCAACTGAAGCTCGACGAGTTGGCCAAGGGAGACGCCTGACGTGAAGCCCTGGAAACACGCCACGGTGCTGGCGATGGCCGCGACGCTCGCCGGCTGCAGTATCGCCAACTGGTTCAACAGTTCCAAGGAGCAGCCGCCGGCCCCGTTGCAGAAGTTCAAGGAGGAGGTCCGTCTGCACGAGGAGTGGAGCCGCAGCATCGGCGAGGGACAGGGCAAGACCTACAATCTGCTGGTGCCGGCGGTGGAGGGGGACACCCTGTTCGTCGCCGATGTCGGCGGCCAGGTGATGGCCCTCGACCGCTTCAGCGGCAAGGTCATCTGGCGCAAGAATCTGGATGTTCCGGTATCCGGCGGTGTGGGCGCCGGCTATGGCCAGGTCCTGCTCGGCACCCTGCAGGGCGAGGTGATCGCGCTGGACTCGGGCAGTGGCGAGGTGCTCTGGCGCAGCCGCGTCAGCAGCGAGGTGCTGGCTCCTCCGGTGAGCAACGGCGATGTGGTGGTGGTGCAGACCCAGGAAGACCGCCTGATCGCCCTCGAGGCGAGCAGCGGCAGCCAGCGCTGGACCTACGAGAGCACCCCAGCCGTACTCACCCTGCGCGGAACCGGTGCGCCGCTGGTCACCAACCAGTTGGCGATCGCCGGCCTGTCCAGCGGCAAGGTGCTCGCTCTGGAAACCCAGCGTGGCCTGCCGATCTGGGAGCAGCGGGTGGCGGTGCCCTCCGGGCGTTCCGAGCTGGAGCGGGTGGTGGATATCGACGGCGGCCTGGAGATGTCCGGCGGCACCCTGTACGTCGCGACTTTCCAGGGCAGTATCGCCGCGCTCGACCTGCAGACCGGACGTCCCCGCTGGCAGCGCCAGGCCTCCAGCAACGGCAGTGTGGCGCTGGGCTATGGCAGCGTCTACGTGAGTCTGGCCGAGGGCGCGGTCGAGGGTATCGACGAAGGCAGCGCCTCGGCGCTGTGGAAGAACGACGGGCTGGCCCGCCGCCAGTTGTCGTCGCCGGCGGTGTTCTCCAGCTATGTCGCGGTCGGCGACCTGGAGGGCTATCTGCACCTGCTCAGCCAGGTGGACGGTCGCTTCGTCGGGCGCATCCGCATCGACAGCGAGGGTCTGCGCGCCCGTCCGCTGGTGGTGGGCGACTGGCTGTACGCCTATGGCAACGGCGGCAATCTGGTCGCGCTGACCATTCGCTGAATGCGGGTCTGTTGACACTACTGCACGCGACCGCGGCGGAGCCTGTTTTTACGTGGCAAATGGCGCCATGCGTCGTTGCGGGACTTGGCGAGGGAGTGCCATTCCCTGCGCTCGCGCCTAGCCGTACGCGGCCCGGCCTGGCGCCATTCGCCGCGGCAACGCGGCTCGCGGAGGCCGGTGTCGACAGGTCCATGGTCGGCACGGACCGACCTTCTCATCCGGCCGCTGCCCCGCGCAGCGGCCGTTGTATTTTCCGAACATTGCAGGTGAGAGCCTTATGGTTCCCGTAATCGCCCTGGTGGGCCGCCCGAACGTCGGCAAGTCGACGCTGTTCAACCGTCTGACCAAGACCCGCGACGCCATCGTCGCCGAATACGCCGGACTGACCCGCGACCGCCAGTACGGCGAGGCCAAGTGGCAGGGCCGCACATACATCGTCATCGACACCGGGGGCATCTCCGGCGACGAGGAGGGCATCGATGCGAAGATGGCCGAGCAGTCGCTGCAGGCCATCGAAGAGGCCGACGCCGTGCTGTTCATGGTCGACTCCCGCGCCGGGATGACCGCCGCCGACCAACTGATCGCCGAACACCTGCGCAAGCGCAACAAGCGCAGTTTCCTGGTGGCGAACAAGGTCGACACCGTCGACCCGGACATCGCCCGCGCCGAGTTCAGCCCGCTGGGCCTGGGCGACGCCCTGCCGATCGCCGCCGCCCACGGGCGCGGCATCAACGCCATGCTCGAGGCCGCCCTCGGCATCTTTCCCCGCGACGACGAAGGCGAGGAAGGGGAAGGCGAGGCGGAGGTCGTCGCCGAGGGCGAGGAGCCCAAGCGGGTGCCCGGTCCCAGCGAGAAGGACGGCATCAAGATCGCCATCATCGGCCGGCCCAACGTCGGCAAGTCGACCCTGGTCAACCGCATGCTCGGCGAGGAGCGGGTGATCGTCTACGACCAGGCCGGCACCACCCGCGACAGCATCTACATCCCCTTCGAGCGCGACGAGGATAAGTACACCCTGATCGACACCGCCGGCGTGCGTCGCCGCGGCAAGATCTTCGAGGCGGTGGAGAAGTTCTCGGTGGTCAAGACCCTGCAGGCCATCCAGGACGCCAACGTGGTGATCTTCGTGATGGACGCCCGCGAAGGGGTGGTCGAGCACGATCTCAATCTGCTCGGCTTCGTGCTGGAAACCGGCCGCGCCCTGGTCATCGCGCTGAACAAGTGGGACGGCATGGAGCCGGGCCAGCGCGACTACGTGAAGATCGAACTGGAGCGCCGGTTGATGTTCGCCGACTTCGCCGACATCCACTTTATCTCCGCCCTGCACGGCACCGGCGTCGGCCACCTCTACAAGTCGGTGCAGGCCGCCTTCCAGTCGGCGGTGACCCGCTGGCCGACCAGCCGCCTGACCCGCATCCTCGAGGACGCGGTGCAGGAGCACCAGCCGCCGCTGGTCAACGGCCGGCGCATCAAGCTGCGCTACGCCCACCTGGGCGGCGCCAACCCGCCGTTGATCGTGATCCACGGCAACCAGGTGGAGGCGGTGCCCAAGGCCTACACGCGCTATCTGGAGAACACCTACCGCCGCGTGCTCAAGCTGGTCGGCACGCCGATCCGCATCGAATACAAGGGCGGCGACAACCCCTACGAGGGCAAGAAGAACAGCCTCACCGAGCGGCAGGTGAACAAGAAGCGCCGCCTGATGAGTCACCACAAGAAGGCCGAGAAGAAGCGCAGGGACAAGAAGCGCTGAGCCCGTCGGTCTTCGGGTTGTCGCGGTCATGGCGGCGGTGAGTCCAGAGGCGGCGTTCGCCGTCTCCGGTCACGCCGGGCCGATACGCCACAGGGTGAGAATCCCCGATCCGGCTGGTATAATGCGAATTATTATCAAGTACGGTCCGGCTGTCCTCCCATGTCGAGCTCCCCACCTCCCGATGACCTGATGGATACCCTGGCGCTGCATTATCACGACCTGGTCGAATACATCCGGCGCCGCTTCAGTTGCCGCCAGTTCGCCCACGACGTGGTGCACGATGTCTGCGTCCAACTGCTGGAGAAGCCGCCGCAACGGCCCGTCGCCCAGCCGTTCGCCTTCCTGCGCCGGGTATCCTTCAACCGGGCCATCGACCGCAACCGTTCGGACTGCGCGCGCAGCGCCCGCTTCGAGGGCATGGCGGAGTTGCCCGACACCCTCGGCGACGATTGCGATGGCGCCATGGCGCTCGATTTCGAACAGCAACTGAAGGCGCTGCTGGCCATTATCGACGCCCTGCCAGCGCGCCCGCAGCAGATCTTCCTGCTGCACCGCATCCATGGCATGCCGCAGCGGGAAATCGCGGATGAACTGGGGATCTCGCTCAATATGGTGACCCGGCATTTCGGTCGCGCCATGCGCACCATCGTCCGCGATTGGGAGCCGGCGCGCCGCGCCGTGCTGCCCGGGCACTGCTGATCGTGTCCACTCCCGACGCTCCGCAGCCCCCCAGCGAACGAGCCCGACGCCGCGCGCCGTCCTCGCCCGGGCGGGACGATGCGCTGGCGCCGTTCGCCGAGGCCTTGCGGGAGCGCGTCCCTTCGCGCGACGCCCTGCTGGCCGAAGCCAAGGCGCAGAGCGCCCGCCAGCGCGCCAGGCTGGCCGCCGGAGGACTGTCGATGCTGCTGCTGGCCGGTGCCGTCTGGATGCTCGACCCCGCCTGGCGTACCGAGGACATCCGCACCGCCGTCGGTGAGCGCGGCACGATCCGGCTGGCCGACGGCAGCGAGGCGATCCTCAATACCGGCAGCCACCTGCGCGTCGAAAGCCGCCTGCGCAGCCGGCGGCTGGAACTGGTGCGGGGCGAGGCCGGCTTCAGCGTGGCGCACGCCTCCAAGCCGTTCATCGTGCGCAGCCAGGGCGTGGAGGTGCGCGACATCGGTACCGTGTTCACTGTGCGTAGCGACGGCCGTGGCGTCCTCGTCAGCGTGGTCGAGGGGACTGTCGAGGTAAGCGGCCGGCAAACGCCGGTGCGCCGGCTCGAAACCGGTCAGCAGGTACGGGCCGGCCGCGAAGGCATCGGCGCGACCCGCCGCATCGACCCGGACGCGGTCACGGCCTGGCAGCGGGGCAAGCTGCGTTTCGACGGCACTCCCTTGGGCGAGGCGATCGTCGATATCCAGCGCTACCGCCAGGCGCCGGTCCGCCTCGGCGAGGCCCGGCTCGCCAGCCTGCGCCTCTCCGGCGAATACGACACCGACGCCATCGAATCCCTGATCGACCTGTTGCCCGCGATCCTGCCCGTCAGCCTCGTTCGCGGAGGCGATGGAACGGTCGTGATTTTCGGTGTGCGTTAGGCATGTCCGGCCCGCTCTGGACTTCGGAACTCGTCGAGGCCGCGGGAGGCCGGTACGGAGCCCCGTATCGGCCGGCCTCCAGGCGATTTCCCGGCGATCGCTCGAGGAAATGAGAATTTTTCTCGAGCGCACATCAACATCATCTCCGGCTGAAACGCCAACCCCAGTGAACACCTTTCACTCACCGTTCGATTGGGGGAATGCATGGGCAAGGCGCTATCGCAACGACATCCACGACAACAGGGGCGCCTGAGCCTGCTCACCGCCAGCCTGTTGCTGGCTTCCGCCGTGTATGCGCAAGAAGTGGCGTACACGCTCGACATCCCGGCCCAGGCGCTCGACCAGGCGCTCAACGCCCTGGCGGGACAGACCGGCCGGCGCATCCTGTTCGCCACCGATATCGCCGAAGGCCACAGCGCTCCGGCGCTGCATGGGTCGCTGACCGTCGAACAGGCCCTGCAGCGCCTGCTCGGCGGCTCGAACCTGGCGATGCGCAAAACGGATGACGGCAGTTACGTGGTTTTTGCCCAGGCCGCCGGGGAGGCAATGGGGCTGGATGTCATGACCGTGGTCGACAACCAGCTCGGCACCATCACCGAGACGTCGAAATCCTACACCCCCGGCACCATCGCCACCGCCACCCGCCTGGTACTGAGCCCGCGCGAAACGCCGCAGACCGTCACCGTGGTGACCCGCCAGCACATGGACGACTTCAACCTCACCAACATCGACGAGGTGCTGCAGCACGCGCCGGGCGTCACCGTGGGCGGTCTCGACAGCGAGCGGTCGCAGTACTACTCGCGGGGTTTTCCGATCACCAACTTTCAGTACGACGGCATCCCGATGATGCGCAACGCCGCCTATTCCTCGGGCAACACCTTGAGCGACATGGCGATCTACGACCGCATCGAGGTGCTCAAGGGCGCCACGGGTCTGGTCACCGGCGCCGGCGGAGCCGGCGCGACGCTGAACTTCGTGCGCAAGAAACCGACCTACGAGTTCCAGGCCCACATCACCGGCGAGGCCGGCTCCTGGGACAACTACCGCACCGAGTGGGACGTGAGCGGCTCGCTCAACGCCAGCGGCAGCGTCCGCGGCCGTGCGGTGGCCGCCTACCAGGACAAGAAATCCTTCCAGGACCACTACGACCGCAACACCAGCGTGTATTACGGCATCCTGGAAATGGACCTGACGTCGGAAACTCTGCTGACGCTCGGCTTCGACTACCAGGACAACAAGCCGAAGGGCTCCAGTTGGGGCGGCGTGCCCATCTTCGACAGCAAGGGCGACGAAGTCAGCGTTTCCCGCTCGTTCAATCCGGGGGCGGACTGGAGCCGCTGGGAGCAGTACACGCGGACCTTCTTCACCCAGTTGGAGCACAATTTCTCCAACGGCTGGGTGGGCCGGGGCCAGTACAACTATCAGGTCAACGGCTACGACGCCAAGCTCGGCTCCATGCTGAGCAGCCCGGACGTGGACAACGGCTACCGGACCTCGCTGACCGCCGGCCAGTACCGGGGCGACACCGTCAACCACGCCATCGAGGTCTATGCCAGCGGCCCCTTCCAGTGGCTGGGGCGCGAACACGAACTGGTGGTCGGCGCCAGCGCCTACCGGACCCACTGGAAAGGCAAGTCCTACTACGGCTACAGCGCCGAGAACGGCGGTCTGGTCGAAAACTTCTACAGGGCCGACGGCAACATTCCCGAGCCGGACTGGGGCGCGATCAGCGCCCGCCAGGACGAACTCACCAACCAGCGGGCGCTCTATTTCACCGCACGCTTCAGGCCGACCGACGATCTCGCCCTGATCCTCGGCGGCCGCGTCACCGACTACCACCTCAGCCGCGACAGCCACGCCCGCGACTCCGGCAAGGTGGTGCCCTTCGCCGGCATCACCTACGACCTGAACGACACCTGGTCGCTCTATGCCAGCTACACCAGCATCTTCCTGCCGAACAGCTACAAGGACAGCAGCGGCAGCCTGCTCGAACCCGACGAGGGCGACAGCTACGAGGCCGGGATCAAGGGCGAATGGTTCAAGGGGCGCCTCAACGCCAGCCTGGCCTACTTCGAGATCCGCGAGGACGACCGCCCCGAATGGGCCGGCTACGACTACGAAACCAACCAGGACGTCTACGAGGGCCTGAAGGCCAAGACCAAGGGCATCGAGGCGGAGATTTCCGGCGAACTGGCGCCGGGCTGGAACATCCAGGCCGGCTACACCTACAAGACCATCCGCCGGGACGACGACAACAAGAAGATCACCACCGAGGAGCCGGAACACCTGTTCAAGGTCTACACCACCTACCGGCTGCCCGGCCGGCTGAACCAGTTCACCGTCGGCGGTGGGGCCACCTACCAGGGCACCACCTGGATGGAGGTCAGCAACCCGGCCAAGGACTACGCGGCGGAACAGTACCACCAGGAAGCCTACTGGCTGGTGAATCTCATGGGCCGTTACCAGGTGACCGAAAACCTTTCCACCACCCTCAACATCAACAATCTGTTCGACAAGTACTACTACACCAACATCGGTTTCTACAGCACCAAGGCCTATGGCGAACCGCGCAACATGATGCTGACCACCCGCTGGGACTTCTGAGGCCGCGAGCCAGGGACGGCTTGTGCAGGAGCGGATTCATCCGCGACCGGGGTCACGCCCGAAGCCCCATATCCACTCCGGTCGCGAACGAGTCCGCTCCTACGGGGGAGCATCGGAAATCCGCTGCCATGGGGCCTGACGTTCGCTTTCTGGGAGGCGGACTCATCGGCTATGCTCGCGACTTCGCCCGTCGCTTGCCCGTGAATCCCAGGCCATGATCCAAAGCAAACTGCCCAACGTCGGCACCACCATCTTCACCACCATGTCCCAGCTCGCCGCGCAGACCGGCGCCATCAACCTGTCCCAGGGCTTTCCGGATTTCGACGGCCCGCAGGCGCTGCGCGAGGCGGTCGGCCACCATGTGATGGCCGGGCACAACCAGTATGCGCCGATGACCGGCCTGCCGGCGCTGCGCGAACAGGTCGCGCGGAAGATCGCCCGCAGCTACGGCCGCCAGGTGGACATGGACGAGGAAATCACCATCACCCCCGGCGCCACCGAGGCGATTTTCTGCGCGGTGCAGGCGCTGGTCCGGCCGGGCGACGAGGTGATAGTCCTCGACCCCTGCTACGACAGCTACGAGCCCTCGGTGGAACTGGCCGGCGGGCGCTGCGTGCACGTGCCGCTGGCCCTGCCGGATTTCTCCATCGACTGGCAGCGCCTGGCCGACGCCCTCAGCCCGCGCACCCGGCTGATCATCCTCAACAGCCCGCACAACCCCAGCGGCGCGCTGCTCTCCCGCGACGAACTGGAGCAGTTGGCCCGGCTGATCCGCGGCTTCGACATCTATCTGGTCAGCGACGAGGTCTACGAGCACCTGATCTACGACGGCGTGCGCCATGCCAGCGTGCTGGCCCACGAGGAACTCTATGCGCGCGCTTTCGTGGTCAGTTCCTTCGGCAAGACCTACCACGTCACCGGTTGGAAGACCGGCTACGTGGTGGCGCCGCCGGCGTTGAGCGCCGAGTTGCGCAAGGTCCACCAGTTCATCACCTTCTGCGGCGTCAGCCCGCTGCAGTGGGCGCTGGCCGACTACATGGCCGCCTGTCCGGAACACGTCGACGAACTGCCGATCTTCTACCAGGCCAAGCGCGACCTGTTCTGCGACCTGCTGGCCGGCTCGCGCTTCACCTTCACCCGCGCGCCCGGTACCTATTTCCAGCTCGCCGACTACTCGGCGATCCGCGACGACCTCGACGACGTCGAGATGTCCCTGTGGCTGACCCGCGAGCATGGCGTGGCGACCATCCCGGTGTCGGTGTTCTACCAGAGCCCGCCGGCCGGCCTGCGCCTGGTGCGCTTCTGCTTCGCCAAGCGCGAGGAGACCCTGCGCCAGGCCGCCGAGAGGCTGTGCCGGGTCTAGGGCGTGTCATCAATTGTTTCCCGCGTTGCGACGGAGCCTGTTTTGGCACAGGGCAAGGCGCGAGGAGGGAAGTTTGGTCATTCCAAACGAACGACGAGCAACGCCGCGCTGTGCCAAAACAGGCCCGTCCCTGCGGGTGGGGCCGCCTAGGTTGCGCCGGAAATGGGGCCATGCGGCGTTGCAGCCTTTGGCAAGGGAATGACCATTGCCTACAGGCTGCGCCTTGCCGAACGCGGCCCGGCCTGGCCCCATTTCCGGCAGCAACGCAACCGGGGAAACAATTGATGACACGCCCTAACGGCCCGCAGGATGGATGACCGCGCAGCGTCATCCACCGTCGAGCCCCCTGGCGAGCAATCGCCGCGCGCGTTTTCCACGGGGTGGCCATCCACCCCACGTCTGTCCGACGACCAAGGATTTGTGGAGGCTTCCCATGCGTGACCTGACCGCCTTGCCCGACCTGACGCTGGCCCTGGTGCAAACCGCCCCGGTCTGGCAGGACCCCGCCGCCAACCACGCCCACTTTGGCGCGCTGCTGGAGCGGGCCGCCGGCGCCGATCTGGTGATCCTGCCGGAGATGTTCAGCACCGGCTTCTCCATGGACGCCGCGGCGCTGGCCGAGGAAGAGGACGGCCCGAGCCGCGCCTGGCTGCTGGCGCAGGCCGCGCGCTTGAGCGCGGTGGTGGTCGGCAGCGTCATCACCCGCGCCGGCGACGGCAGCTACCGCAACCGTCTGTACTGGGCGCGCCCCGATGGCAGTTGCGCCCACTACGACAAGCGCCACCTGTTCCGCATGGCCGGCGAGCACGAGCACTACGCCGCTGGACAGGAGCGCGTGCTGCTCGAACTCAAGGGTTGGCACGTGCGTCCGCTGGTCTGCTACGACCTGCGCTTCCCGGTGTGGAGCCGCGATCCCCACGACACCGACCTCTTGCTCTACATCGCCAGTTGGCCGGCGGCCCGGCGCAACGCCTGGAACCGCCTGCTACCGGCGCGCGCCATCGAAAACCTGTGCTTCGTCGCGGCGGTCAACCGCGTCGGCGCCGACGGTAATGGCTATCCGCACGCCGGCGACAGCCAGGTGCTCGACTTCCAGGGCGAACCGCTGCTGGCCGCGGGCGAGGACGACGGCGTGTTCCGGGTCACGCTCCCGGCCCAGGCCCTGGCCAAATTCCGCGCGCGTTTCCCGGCCTGGCGCGACGCGGACGACTTCGAACTGAAGGGCTGAGCCGTGCGTCAGGCTTCCCGCGCCTCGCCGGGCGCCAGGCGTTCCTCGCGCACCAGATAGGCCTGCTTGTGGCCGCGCCGTTCGTACTCGCGCATCAGCGCCTCGGCCTCGGCGCGTTCGGCGAAGCGGCGCATCGCCACTTCGTTGCCGTTGTCGTCGATACGGTAGAGAAGCCAGCGCGTTTCGTCCCGTGCCGCCATGGTGTCGTTCAAGAGAGGGCTCTCGCACGCTCCCGGATGGGACTATGGTTGATGGGGACGCCATTCGTTCCTGTCCGGGAGTAGTTTCATGAAAGTCCAGCTTCCCCTCGCCGAGGTCTATGCCGTCCTCGAGCCCGGGCCGGTGCTGCTGCTCAGCACCAGCCACGCCGGGCGCGGCAATCTGATGCCGATGTCCTGGCACTGCATGCTGGAGTTCGAACCGCCGCTGGTGGGCTGCGTGGTCAGCGCGGCGAACTTCACCTTCGCCGCGCTGAGCGAGACCGGCCAGTGCGTGCTCAACGTCCCGACGGTAGAACTGGCGGAACAGGTGGTCGGCTGCGGCAACTGCTCCGGGCGCGAACTGGACAAGTTCGCCCGTTTCGGCCTGACCGCGCGGCCGGCCAAGCAGGTGTCGGCGCCGCTGGTGGCCGAGTGCTACGCCAATCTGGAATGCCGGGTGACCGACCGCCAACTGGTCGGCGGCTACAACTTCTTCATCCTCGAAGTGGTGGAAGCCTGGCACAACCCCGCGGTGAGCGCGCCGCGCACCCTGCATCACCGCGGCTTCGGCAAGTTCATGGTGGCCGGCGAGGAGCTAAGCCTGCCCTCGGCCATGCGCTGAGCGCTCCAGCTCGTCGATCTGCCGGTCCTGCAGGCGGCCGAGGCCGAGCAGGGCGGTGCCGGCGCCGATCAGCGCGAGGAAGATGTCCGACTGGGTGTCCCAGGGATCGCCCTGGGTGCCGAGGAATTCCACCGCGCCCTGGCCGGCGAGCAGCGCCACCCACCATTCGATCAATTCGTAGAAGGCGCTGACCGCCAGCGCCACGCACAGGCTGAGGAAGGCCAGCATCCGCCCGTTGGCCAGGAAGCGCCCGCGCAGCAGGATCTCGCGGGCCAGCAGCGCCGGCACCAGGCCCTGCATGAAATGGCCGAGCTTGTCGTAGGGATTGCGGCTCAGGCCGAACAGCTCCTGCACCCAGAAGCCCGGCGGCACCCGCGCGTAGGTATAGGCGCCGCCGAGGATCAGCACCAGGGCGTGGACGGCGATCAGCAGGTAGAGCAGGGTGGTCAGCGGAAAGCGCTCGCGGGTGCAGGCCAGCAGCGGTGCGGCGATCAGCACGGGGGCGACTTCCAGCAGCCAGGTGGCCCGGTCGTAGGGCGCGATGGCGGAGATGAGCAGGGCGGCCAGGACGGTCAGGCCGAGGATCGCAAGAAGTCGGTTCCGTTGCATGGCGCTCCTCGCCAGGGTCGTCGGGGAGCGCGACAGTTAGCATTCCGCCGCGTCTCTGGCAAGGGGCCGGCCGGCTACTTCTTCTTCGCGCAAGCGCGCAGGTCGACCTCGCCCACCAACGGGTTGGCGTTGCCCTGCGCGCAGGCGATGCGCTGGTTGCGCCAGCGTTCCCATTCGCTCACCGGATACTGACGGTTCCAGATGTCGTAGAGGCGCTGGTCCTGCCGGGACAGGCGCAGCCGGTAGCGCTGGCTCATGTACAGGTAGGTGCGGGCGATGACGCCGCGGGTGTATTCCGGCGGCATGGCGGTGCGCTGCTTGAAGTCGACCACGAAGGGACAGGCGCCGTACTGGGTGGGCTTCTCGGTGAGCATGCCGAAGCCGAAGTTGCTGCGGTCGCCGTTGACCTCGCCGACCACCGGCACCAGGTTGTGCAGGTCGGCCTCGGCCTGGCTGAACAGCGGGTCGTTCTCCGTGCAGTTCTTGCGTCCGCCGTCCTGCCAGCACTGGCGCTGGTGGCCGATCACCCAGGCCGGGACTATGTGCTCCCACTCGACGCGCCCGGCGCGGTTGGCGTCCTTGCGCGGCCGGTAGCCGCAGCTTTTCTGGTCGATGCGGTTGCCCTGGTAGGCGCACTGGCAATAGAAGTCCACCGGGCGCTCGGCGTAGATCTTCCAGGCGATCTTCTTCGCCTCGCGGAAGGTGCGCGGGGCGTCGGCCTGGACGAAGGTGAAGGGCAACAGCAGCAGGGGAAGAACGAAACGGCGCATGGGACTCTCGTGGTTGATTTGGTACGAGCGTCCATGCCGGTGCGCCGAATGTTACCCGGTTATGGAAAGAAATCCAGGCGACCACGGATTGGTTAGAAGCGTTCGGTATAACTCGAAGAAAGCAGAAAACGGGGGAAGAGCGGGTAACCCGACTCTCTCCCCGGCCGGCGGGGAGAGGGGCAGCGGAGACTCAGGCCGCGCGGATCGACGCCTGCTGGCCGAGGGCGCGGTTGAGGGCACTGAACAGGGCGCGGATGCTCGCCGTGGTCAGGTTCTCGTCGATGCCCAGGCCGTGCAGCGAACGCTGGCCGTCGAGGCGCAGCTCGATGTAGGCCGCGGCCCTGGCATGGCTGCCGGCGCCGATGGCGTGCTCGTGGTAGTCCATGATCTCCACGCGGACCGGCAGGCAGGCGACCAGCGCCTCCAGCGGGCCCTTGCCGATGCCGCGCCAATGGCGGCTCTCGCCCTTGTCGAAGACTTCCACGTCCAGCGCGCAGGTACCGTTCTCCTCCTGCAGGCGATGGCCCTTCAAGGCGTAGGGCGTCTCGGCGCGCAGGTACTCGGCTTCGAGCAGCGCGTGGATCTGCGCGGCGCTCATCTCCAGGCCGAGGCGATCGGTCTCCTTCTGCACCACCTGGCTGAACTCGATCTGCATGCGCCGCGGCAGGCTGATGCCGTACTCCTGTTCGAGCAGGTAGGCGATGCCGCCCTTGCCCGACTGGCTGTTGACGCGGATCACCGCCTCGTAGCTGCGGCCGATGTCGGCCGGGTCGATCGGCAGATAGGGCACCTCCCAGACGCCCTCCGGGTCCTGCTGGGCGAAGCCCTTGCGGATCGCGTCCTGGTGCGAGCCGGAGAAGGCGGTGTGCACCAGGTCGCCGACGTAGGGATGGCGCGGGTGTACCGGCAACTGGTTGCATTCCTCGACCACCTTGCGCACCGCGTCGATGTCGGAGAAGTCCAGCCCGGGGTCGACGCCCTGGGTGTAGAGGTTCAGCGCCAGGGTCACCAGGTCGACGTTGCCGGTACGCTCGCCGTTGCCGAACAGGCAGCCCTCGACGCGGTCGGCGCCGGCCATCAGGCCCAGCTCGCTGGCGGCCACGCCGGTGCCGCGGTCGTTGTGGGTGTGCAGACTGACGATGACGCTGTCGCGCCTGTCGACATGCCGGCAGAACCACTCGATCTGGTCGGCGTAGTGGTTCGGCGTGGCGCATTCGATGGTGGCCGGCAGGTTGAGGATCAGGCGGTTGGCCGGGGTCGGCTGGAACACCTCGACCACCGCGTTGCACACCTCGACGGCGAAATCGCTCTCGGTGGAGCTGAACACCTCGGGGGAATACTCGAAGCCCCACCGGGTTTCCGGCGCGGCGGCGGCCAGGCGCTTGATGGTCCGGCCGGCGGCGACGGCGATCCGCTTGACGCCTTCCTTGTCCTGGTCGAACACGATGCGCCGGAAGCTCGGCGCGCAGGCGTTGTAGTAGTGGACGATGGCCTTCTTCGCACCCTTCAGCGATTCGAAGGTCCGCTCGATGAGGTCGTCGCGGGCCTGGGTCAGCACCTGGATGGTTACGTCGTCGGGGATGTGGCCGCCCTCGATCAGTTCGCGGACGAAGTCGAAATCGGTCTGCGAGGCGGACGGGAAGCCCACCTCGATCTCTTTCAGGCCGACCTGCACCAGGGTCTTGAAGAAGCGCATCTTCTTCGCGGCATCCATCGGCTCGATCAGCGACTGGTTGCCGTCGCGCAAATCGGTACTCAGCCAGAGCGGCGCCTTGTCGATCACCCGGTCCGGCCAGGTGCGGTCGCGCAGGGCGATCGGCGCGAAGGGGCGGTATTTCTGCGACGGATCTTTGAGCATGGGCATGGCGACTTCCTGAATCTGTTCTCGGCTCTGATTGGCCGGCCGGAAAAGCGGGGCCGGGCAGCGTTCGTGGAGCGTACGCTAGAGTCTTGATCTTATGGATTGCAAGCTTTGTCTGAAAATTGGTTATTTGATTTATTTTTATCGATATCAATGGGTATTTATTGCGTAAAAATCCCGTGTTCTTGGGGTTGTTTGTTTCGCGCTCTTGCGCTGTATTGTCGCTGGTCGGTCATGCTCGGCTCGTGCGAACATCCCCTCCCACGCCGGAGGGGCCGGCGGTACGGCAGGGTATCCCGGTGACACGCAAGGGCAGGACGACAGCAGGAATCTGGCTTGGCCTGTTCGCCATGCTGATGATCCATGCCGGCCCCCTGTATTCCGCCCTGCGCGTCCTGCCGGCGCAGGAAGTCGTCCAGTCGCCGGTGGCGGGCGATTCCGCCTTCTGCGGCGAGGCACCCGAGCCCGCCGTCCACCACCATGCGCCGGCGGCCGATGGCGAACTCGCCTGGCTGGCGGCCCTGGAGCTGTGCGGCTATTGCGAACTGCTGACGCTCAATCCGCCGCTGGCCCTGTCCCTCGACCTCAGCCTGCCGTACTACGCGCCGGCCTTCATCCTGCCGTTGCCGGAGAAACCGCTGCCGGTCGCGCCCCGCCGCGGCGTCGGGCATCCGCGCGCGCCCCCCGTCTTCCACGCCTGACCGGCTTCCCGGCCACCTTCATCGTCCGCTCGCGTCGCATCGCGCGCCGGCAGCGCTTCGTTCGCTCGCCGGGTCCGATCTGCGCCCGTGCGGACGATCCGGTGCGCCTTTCCGAAATCCGACGACGTGGAAATCCGATGAACCGCGACAAGTTTCGCCGTGCGGCGCGCCCGCACCTGCCCAAGACCTTTTCCCGCCTCCTGCCGCACTGGCGCCGGGCACCGGCGCATGCCGCGCTGCTCGGCCTACTGGCCAGCGGCAGCCTGCCGGCCGCCGAGCCGGAAGACGACAGCGACTCCCTGCAAATGTCGCCGCTGGTGATCACCGGCGTGGCCCTGGATGCGCCGCTGACCGTGGTGACCGACCCGCGCATCCCCCGCCAGCCGGTGCCGGCCAGCGACGGCGCCGACTACCTGAAGACCATTCCCGGCTTTTCCGCGATCCGCAGCGGCGGGGTGAACGGCGACCCGGTGTTCCGCGGCATGTTCGGCTCGCGGCTCAAGCTGTTGACCAACGGCGGCGAGATGATCGGCGCCTGCCCGGCGCGGATGGATTCGCCCAGTTCCTACATCGCGCCGGAAACCTTCGACGAACTGACCGTCATCAAGGGCCCGCAGAGTGTGCTGCATGGCCCCGGCGCCTCGGCCGCCACCGTCCTCTTCGAACGCAACCCGGAACGTTTCGACGCGCCGGGCGGGCGTGTCGACATGAGCTTCCTGGCCGGCTCCAACGGTCGCTTCGACCGCCGCATCGATGCTGCCGCCGGCGCCGAGCAGGGTTATTTCCGCCTGCTCGCCAACCGCTCCGACGCGGACGACTACGAGGATGGCGACGGCGACACCGTGCCCTCGCGCTGGGACAAGTGGACCAGCGAATTCGTCGCCGGCTGGACGCCGACCGCCGACAGCCTGCTGGAACTCACCTACGGCATCGGCGACGGCGAGTCCCGCTACGCCGGGCGCGGCATGGACGGCACCCGGTTCGACCGCGAGAGCCTGGGGCTGCGCTTCGAGCTGGAGAACATCGGCGAGGTTTTCCAGAAGGTCGAGGCGCGGCTCTACTACAACTACGCCGACCACGTGATGGACAACTTCCGCCTGCGCAGCCCGGATGCGGATTCCAGCATGCCGATGCCGATGGCCAGCAACGTCGACCGCCGCACCCTGGGCGGACGCCTGACCGGCACCTGGCGCTGGGAGCACTACCAACTGGTCGCCGGCCTCGACTACCAGACCAGCGAGCACCGCGAGCGCTCCTCCACCTACACGAGTGCGAGCCACGGCATGTCCATGGGTCATCACGTCATGACCAGCGCCTCGTTCGTCGACGCCGACGACTATCCCTGGAACAAGGACGCCGATTTCCACAACTTCGGCCTGTTCGGCGAACTGACCCGGCACCTGGGCGACGCCTCGCGGCTCGTCCTCGGCGCGCGGCTGGATCGCAGTTACGCCGAGGATCACCGCGATACGCTGAGCGGCAGCATGGGCATGTCGAGCTGGAACAATCCCACCGCCGGCAAGGAGCGCGGCGACACCCTGCCCAGCGGCTTCGTCCGCTACGAACACGGCCTCGCCGGCATTCCGGCGACGGCCTATGTCGGCCTGGGGCACACCCAGCGTTTCCCGGACTACTGGGAACTGTTTTCCTCCACCAACAGCATGGGCCGGACCAGCGCCTTCGATTCCATCCACCCGGAGAAGACCACCCAGCTCGACTTCGGCATCCAGTACGCGCGGGGGCCGCTGGAAGCCTGGGCCTCCGGCTACCTCGGCTGGGTGCGGGATTTCATCCTGTTCGACTACGCCAGCGGCATGTCGGGCATGGGTTCGTCCTCGGCGCGCAACATCGACGCACGCATCTTCGGCGGCGAGGCGGGTCTGTCCTACCGCTTGAGCCAGCATTGGAAGACCGACGCCAGCCTGGCCTACGCCTGGGGCAAGAACAGCTCGGACGGCCGCGCGCTGCCGCAGATCCCGCCGCTGGAAGGGCGTTTCAGCCTGACCTACGAGCAGGGCGACTGGAGCGCCTCCGGCCTGTGGCGGCTGGTGGCCAGGCAGACGCGGGTGGCGGAAGGCCAGGGCAACGTGGTGGGGCAGGATTTCGGCAAGAGCGCCGGCTTCGGCGTGCTCTCCTTCAACGGCGCGCACCGCTTCAACCGGCACCTCAAGCTCAGCGCCGGCGTCGACAACCTGCTGGACAAGCGCTACAGCGAACACCTCAACCTGGCGGGCAACGCCGGCTTCGACTATCCGGGCGACACGCGGATCAACGAGCCGGGGCGGACCTTGTGGGCGCGGGTGGACCTGAGCTTCTGACGGCCGGGGGTGTCGCCACCCCGAGGGAGCGAACCCGTTCGCGATGCTTCCGGCTTTCGGCGCCGCCATCGCCGGTGGGTCAGCTCCCGCGCTCCGGTCGTTCATCGCACCGTTTGGGGCGTGTCACTGCGGCGTGCTGGCCTTTCGGTTAGAAAATATTAAAAGGTTATTAGTTTAATAATTTATTAGATCGAAATCGGATAAAAGATTTAGGCTCCCCAGCTTCTCAGTGGCTTGCGCGGGCGCGCGGGCCGGTCCAAGCAGAGGGAGTCAGAAAATGCGTTCCATAACCTTCCATCGGCGCCTGCTGGGGGCCCTGACGCTCGTCGCCGGCCTGGCGCTCGGGTTGCCCGGTGTCGCCAGCGCCGAGCAGCAGGCCCTGAAGATCGGCTTCCAGAAGGGCGGCGGCCTGCTGGCGGTGCTGAAGTCCCAGGGCGTCCTGGAGAAATCCCTGGGGGAACAGGGCTACCGGGTGACCTGGCACGAATTCCAGGCCGGCCCGCAACTACTCGAAGCGCTGAACGCCGGCAGCGTCGATTTCGGCTACACCGGGGCGCCGCCGCCGATCTTCGCCCAGGCGGCCGGTATCGATCTGGTCTATGTCGGTGCCGAACCCCACGCGCCGAGGACCGAGGCGATCGTCACCCACAAGGATTCGCCGATCGCCGACATCGCTGGGCTCAAGGGCAAGAAAGTGGCGGTGCAGAAAGGCTCCAGCGCCAACTACCTGCTGGTGGCTTCGCTGGCCAAGGCCGGCCTGAGTTTCGCCGACATCCAGCCGGTCTACCTGCCGCCGGCCGATGCCAGGGCGGCCTTCGAGAACCGCAGCGTCGATGCCTGGTCGGTATGGGACCCTTACCTGGCGGCCATCGAGAAGGGCGCATCGGTCAGGGTGCTGGGCAACTACGAGGGGCTGTCGCAGACCAACGCCTTCTACGAGGCGTCGCGCCGTTTCGCCGAGACCAATCCGAAGCTGCTCCAGGCGCTCCTGGGCGAGCTGGCCAAGGCCGGTGCCTGGGCCAACGACAACCCCGGGGAGGTGGCGCGCCTGCTCGCCCCGCAACTGGGGTTGCCCGAGGATGTCCTGACCCTTTGGCAGAAACGCGCCCGCTATGGCGTGCAACCCCTGTCGGCGGAGATCGTCGCGGTGCAACAGAAGGTCGCCGATACCTTTCATGAGCAGAAGCTGATCCCCAGGTCGGTGAAAGTCGGGGAGATCGTCTGGAAGGCACCGCAATAGTTCCTCGACGCGGCCGTCTTCTTCCCCGAGCCGGCCGTTCCTCCCGCGCATGCGCCGCGCTCGCCGGCGCATGCCGCTCTCCTCGAGCCGCCCGCACTTCCCGACTCCTATGAACCTGTCGTGGAACGAAGAGCGCCGGGCGTTTTCTCCCGGCGGCAGTCGCTCGTCCTCGCCCGGCCCGACGCCGGGTCCCGTGGCGCCTTCGCAGGCTTTCCGGCCGGAAGGCCACGCCATCCATCTTGCCAGCATGCCGCGACTACCCACCTGGGGGGGAATACCTGGGGGGGGAGGGGCAGTATTCTTGTCGTGACGGTCACCGCTTCGTCCCGCCTGCGGAACCGCGCGCAGAACAAAAACAAGATCGAGAGGAAAGCCGGCACGACCGGCCCGAGGTAGAAAGATGGATCGACGATACCGACCACCGGCTTGCAGCCACCCCGGCTGATCCGCAACGCCCCTGGCAAGCGCCAGTCCGCCCAATCCAACGAAACCGACGTACGACCCGCCGTGCCACCGCCGCGGGACGCGGCACCGTCTTGCCGGGTCGCGGAACCCGGCCCGTCCGCGTCATGCTCCAGCAACAGGAATGAATCCATGCGTTTCAACAAGAAGAATCCAGCCTGTGCCGCGTCCTTGACTCTCGCCCTGGGCATTTCGACGGCCGCCGTCGCCGCCGACGACGACGAGGGCTTTCTCGAGGGCTCCCGCTTCAAGGTACTGAACCGCAACATCTACTTCAGCCAGGACTTTCGCAACGGCGACAGCGCCCTCAACCCGCAGACCGGCGAGAAGAAGACCCGCCGCAGCGAGTGGGCGCACGGCGTGATCGCCACCTTCGAGTCCGGCTTCACCCCCGGCCCGATCGGCTTCGGCCTGGACGTGCGCGGCCAGTTCGGGATCAAGCTGGACGGCGGCGACGGTCTGGTCGGTAACGGCATGGCGGGCAACGGTATCGTCCCGCGGCGCGGCTACAATTTCGACGGCAGCCCCAAGGACGAATTCGGCCGGCTCGACGTGGCGCTGAAGATGCGCCTGTTCGACGACACCGAACTGCGCTACGGCGATGTCCGCCCGCTCACCCCGGTGGTCAACACCAGTGACATCCGCCTGCTGCCGCAGAGCTTTCGCGGCGGCACCGTGATGAACACCTCGATCGAGGGCCTGACCCTGCAGGCCGGCAAGCTGGAATCCAACGCCGACCGTACCGCCACCGCCCACAACGGCGACCTCGGTACCGCCTACGGCGGGCGCTTCAAGGAGTCCGACGACTTCGTCTACTTCGGCGCCGACTACCAGGTCAACGATCGCCTGCTCCTGCGCCTGCACCACGGCCGGCTCGACGACGTGTGGAACCAGGCGTTCCTCGGCGTCGAGTGGAACCAGCCGCTGCGCGAGGGCCTGAAGCTCCGGGCCGGCGGCAAGTACTACCGCACCCGCGACACCGGCAAGTCGCTGATGGGCGATATCAACAACGATTCCTGGAGCGCCCATGTCGGCCTCGACGTCGGCGCCCACAGCTTCACCGTGGCGCGCACTCACATCGACGGCGACACACCGTTCGACTATGTGTGGAACACCTGGGACTTCTACCTGGACACCTTCTCCCAGTCCTCCGACTTCAACAACCCCAACGAACGGGTGTGGATGGCGCGCTACGACTACGACTTCGCCGGTATCGGCATCCCCGGCCTGAGCTTCACCACCCGCTACATGCGCGGCACCGACATCGACGGCACTAAGGCCGGGCCGCACTACGCCGCCTACCAGAACATCCGCGACGGTCGCCACTGGGAGAACGACGTCTGGCTCGGCTACGTGGTGCAGAGCGGTCCGGCCAAGGACATGACCTTCCGCATCTGGCACGCCACCCACCGCGTCTACGGCGACCACACCGCCGAGGCCAACCTCGACGAACTGCGTCTGATCTTCGAATACCCGCTTGACTTCCGTCTGTTCTGAACAGGCCCTTGCCCCTGCGGGAGCATCTCCCGCAGGGGCTTTTTTCGTTTCGCGGCCGCGGTTGCGGCCAATCGGGGCTCCTGCCTCCGTCTTTCGCACTACTCTTGTTCGATAACCAAGCTGCCGGCCCGGGTCGGACACGTTCCCGTCCGCTATGCGGCCGGTGTTTTCCGCTACGCGACAGACGCGGGTAGGGGAGGCACGAATGGTCACGACAAGGGCGGCGCAGCCGCTGCGCATCACGCTGACCGGGATACTGGCGCTGCTGATGGGCGCCCTGTTGGCGCTCGGCGGCGCCTATCTGGCGGTCCTGGGCGGCTCCTGGTACTACCTGCTCGCCGGCCTCGGGCTGCTGGCCGTGGGCATCCTGATCCTGGCGAGACGGCGGCTGGCGATCTGGCTGTATGCCGTGCTGCTGCTCGCCACCCTGGCCTGGACGATTCACGAGGCCGGCTCCGACTGGTGGCGGCTGGCGGCGCGCATCGACCTGTGGTGGGTGCTGGGGCTCTGGCTGCTGCTGCCCTTCGTCAACCGCCATATCGGCGTCCCGGCGCGCTGGCGGGACGGCGCCAGCGGCCTGCTCGGCATCGCTCTGCTGCTCGGCGCACTGCTGGCCGGTTACGCGCTGACCCGGGACCATTCGCGCATCGCCGGCGAGTTCGGTGCCGAGCGCATGGCCGGCGCAAGCCCGGCGGGAGCGGCCGACCGCTCGGCGAGCGAGTGGCCGGCATACGGCGGCTCGGCGCGCGGCGACCGCTACTCGGCGGCCGACCTGATCACCCCCGGAAACGTCGGACGGCTGAAGAAGGCCTGGGAATACCATACCGGCGACTGGCCCCGCGAAGGCGACCCGGCCGAATTCACCAACCAGGTCACGCCGCTGAAGATCGGCGACAGCCTGTTCATCTGCACCCCCCACAGCATCGCCATCGCCCTGGACGCGGACAGCGGCGAGGAACTGTGGCGCTTCGATCCGAACATCAACCGCGAGGCCAAGTACTACCAGCACATGACCTGCCGCGGCCTGGCCTATCACGATGCGGCGGCCTACCCCGGCGCCGGCGGCGAGGCCGCCGCCGGCGTTCCCGCGCGCTGCAGCCGCAGGCTGTTCCTGCCGACCAACGACGCCACGCTGTACGCGCTGGACCCCGGCGACGGCAAGCCGTGCGAGGACTTCGGCACGGGCGGCATGATCGACCTGAAGGTGGGCCTGGGCGACCAGGCCCTGGGGGTGTACCTGCCGACCTCGCCGCCGGTGGTGACCGAGAAGCTGCTGATCGTCGGCGGCTCGGTGACCGACAACGGCTCGGTGGACTCCCCCGGCGGGGTGATCCGCGCCTACGACGTGCGCAGCGGCGCGCTGGTGTGGAACTGGGACCCGGGCAACCCGGAAGCCACCGAGCCCCTGCCGGCGGGCGGGACCTACGTGCGCAGCACGCCGAACTCCTGGACCATCGCCGTGGCCGACGAAGGGTTGGGGCTGGTCTTCATCCCCACCGGCAACCAGACCCCGGACCAGTGGGGAGCGCGGCGCTCGCCGCAGGCCGAGCGTTTCACCGCGGCCCTGGTGGCGCTCGATCTGGCCAGCGGCAAGGTGCGCTGGGAATTCCAGGCCGTGCACCACGACCTGTGGGACCGCGACCTGCCTTCGCAACCGACCCAGGTCGATCTCGACGGCCCGCAGGGCAAGGTGCCGGCGATCATCCAGGCGACCAAGGGCGGCGATCTGTTCGTGCTGGACCGGCGCACCGGCCAGCCCGTGGTGCCAGTGCGCGAGCGGCCCGTGCCGCAGGGCGCGGTCACGGGCGATTTCACCGCACCGACCCAGCCGGCCTCCGATCTCAGCTACGCCCCGCAGGAGCCGCTGCGCGAGCGCGACATGTGGGGCGCCACGCCGTTCGATCAACTGCTGTGCCGCATCCGCTTCCGCCAGTTGCGCTACGAGGGGGACTTCACGCCGCCGAGCGAGCAGGGCTCGCTGATCTACCCCGGCAATGTCGGCACCTTCAACTGGCCATCGCTGGCGGTCGATCCGCAGCGGCAACTGCTGTTCGCCGCGCCCAACTACCTGGCCTTCGTCTCGCGGCTGGTCGAGCGCGGCGAGGTCGAGGCCGGGGAACGCCGCGAAGGCGGCGGCGAACTCGGCCTGCAGCCCAATCTCGGTGCTCCCTACCTGGTGCACCTGGGACCGTTCGTCTCCCCGCTGGGCCTGCCCTGCCAGTCGCCCCCCTGGGGCTACGTCACGGCGGTGGATCTGCGCAGCATGCAGCCGGTGTGGATGCACAAGAACGGCACCAGCCGCGACAACGCGCCGTTCATCCCGTTCGCCGTGGGCGTGCCCGCGCTGGGCGGGCCCCTGGTCACCGCCGGCGGCGTGGCCTTTCTCAGCGGCACGCTGGATTACTACCTGCGCGCCTACGATCTGCGCAACGGCGAGGAACTGTGGAAGGGGCGCCTGCCCGCGGGTGGCCAGGCGACGCCGATCACCTACCTGTCGGAAAAGACCGGCAAGCAGTTCGTCGTGGTGATGGCCGGCGGGCACAGCTCGTTCGGCACCCGGATCGGCGACTCGCTGGTCGCCTGGACACTGGAGGACGAGACGGAGCGCTGAAGCCCGCCGCTGGAATCGCTGATGGCGACATCGTCGCATTTGGCCAATTCCGGTTTTCCGGGCTACGTTGAAAGAGGGGCCGCGCATGATGCGAAAGCGCCCCGGATAGAGCGAAAAACGGATAGGGAGATCTAAGCAGTGGGTGACTTTTATCAGGTCGGAAGCAAAGTGATTTCTGGCGAAGACTATGGATTTCAGATCGAGGAGGAAGAAGAGGAGGAAGAGGAGGAGCTTTTCTATCCCGACCTCGACCATGTAGCGAAACTCAGCGATAACTGAACAGGAAGGCCGCGAAATGCGGCCTTCCTGCTGTATGGGTATCTGGTTTGCCCGAGCGTCCGGCGGACGCAGCCATGGGCGCTGTCGTCTACCCTTTCTCAAGGCGTTTCGCTGCATCTCTGGCGGACTGAAAGGGAGAAAAAGCAATGACGCTCAAAGACTTGGCCGCTCGCTCCGCGAGTTTCGACATGCGTCTGCGCAGCCTGCAGGGTTCCTGGGAGCCGGACTGGGAGAGGCTGCGGATAGGGATGGACGAACGGCCCGCGCTTCTGCGGCAGATGCGCCGGGATTCCGTCCTGTGGCTGTACGGCTACATCGTCGCCCTGGCGGACAAGAAGCTGGTCGACGTGGGCGACGCCGAGCGGATGCAGTGCGAAATCCTGGACATGCGGGATGCGCTGTAGTCCGTACTTGGTCGATCCGCATGCCGCCACGGTGCCCGAAGGTATGGCGCCCCGCCGGCGCCGACGCTCCTGCCGGTGTCGGCAAGCGGCGGCTGGCTGCGCTTGAGGCAATCGGCCGCACGGCCCGGCGGCTGCCCGCCCGCCGTATCATGAGGCCTCGATAGCGTATTCCGCGCCGAGGTCGGTCGTCATGAAGAACATCCGCATCGCCTATCTTGTTCTGTTCGTCGGGCTCGGCCTGCTCTGGCTGCTGGCCGACGAGCGGCTGGGCGCGCCCTACGAATTCTTCGCCCTGCGCCGTTCGCTGGTGAACCTCACCGGCATCCTGGCCGTGGGCGCGATGAGTCTCGGCGTCTTCCTGGCGACCCGTCCGGCCTTCCTCGAATCTTTCCTGGGCGGCCTGGACAAGGGCTACCGGCTGCACAAGTGGCTCGGCATCTCGGCGCTGGTGATGGCCATCGTCCACTGGCTATGGGTCAAGGCGCCGAAATGGATGGTCGGCTGGGGCTGGCTGGAGCGCCCGGCGCGCAAGGCGTCCGGCGGCGAGGAGGTCGGGGCGCTGCTCGGCTTTCTGCGCAGCCAGCGCGGGCTGGCCGAGCAGCTCGGCGAGTGGGCTTTCTATGCCGTCGTCGTGCTGATCCTGTTGGCGCTGTTCAAGCGCTTTCCCTACCGCCATTTCTTCAAGACCCACCGCCTGCTGGCGATCGTCTACCTGGTGCTGGTGTTCCATACGGTGGTGCTGATGGACAGCGCCTACTGGATCTCGCCGCTCGGCGTCGCCATGGCCGCGCTGCTGCTCGCCGGCAGCACGGCCGCCGGCGTCTCCCTGCTGCGCCGGATCGGCGGCAGCCGACGCGCGCTCGGCCATATCGAGGCGCTGGAGCTGCACCGCGACAACCGGGTGCTCGGCATCGACATCCGCCTGCAAGACCGCTGGCCGGGCCACCGGGCCGGGCAGTTCGCCTTCGTCACCTTCGACCCGGCCGAAGGACCGCATCCCTTCACCATTTCCTCCGCCTGGCACGACGACGGGCGTCTGCGCTTCCACGTCAAGGGCATCGGCGACTACACCGCGACCCTGCCGCGGATGCTCGAGGTCGGCGATCCGGTCGGCGTGGAGGGTCCCTACGGACGCTTCGACTTCGCGGGCGGCAAGGCGCGGCAGATCTGGGTCGCCGGCGGCATCGGCATCACGCCCTTCATCGCCCGGCTGCAGGCCCTGGCGAAACGGCCGGACGGTCGCGGCGTCGACCTGTTCTACAGCACCGCGGCGCCGGACCAGGCCTTCATCGAACGTCTGCGGACACTCGCCGAGCGGGCCGGGGTGCGCCTGCACGTGCTGGTCAGCGGCCACGACGAGCGCCTGACCGGCGAGCGCCTGCGCGAGCGGGTGCCCGACTGGCGCGGCGCCGATGTCTGGTTCTGCGGCCCGGCCGGTTTCGGCCGCTCGCTGCGCGCGAGCCTGACCGGCAGCGGCCTGCCGGCGGCGGACTTCCATCAGGAACTGTTCGAGATGCGCTGAGGCGCGCATCCTTTTCCAGGATCGGCGTATGAAAACCGGCCTGCGCGTCTCGCATGGCGTATGAAAGCGAGTCGGCGGGTCCGGTCCCTTCGCGCCCACCATGGCTGGGCGGCTCGGCCATGGCCCGCTGATCCCGCGCGCCACGCCGGGTTGGCCGCGAAATGGGGGCGGCGGGCCTGAGACAGGGCGTCTCAGAGCCGTCCCCGCCGATCCGTCCAAACGAGACGCAGCGTCTCGCCGGACCCTTCCCCGGACCGCCCGAATCTCCCGGAAGATCCCTCTGCCACGGACCTTCGCGCCCGTCTCTAGAACTCTGGCACCGACCTTGCTCCGGTCAATGGCGTGAAGCAGCAGGCCTCACCAGCCAATAACAACAAGCAGAGGTGCGAGATGTCCGAGCCATTCCTTCCCCGATCCTTCCTGTCCGCCAGTTCCGCCCGCGATGCCGGCGGCGGGTCCGGCAGCGGCGGCGCCATGCGTTAGCCGCGGACGGCCAGTCGCGGACGGCCAGTCGTCCCGACCGGCCGGGCCGTTCCAGATCGAGATCACTCCCTGCCGTGCAGCCACTGCGGGAGACGGCAGCGCTTTGCCCATGACTTCCGGGCCGACGCCAGGGATGGTCGTCATGCTCCAGCAACAGGAAATGAACCCATGCGTTTCGACAACAACAAGAATCCAGCCCGTATCCTGTCCCTGTCCGTTCTTCTGGCCCTGCCGATCGCCGCCCTGGGCGAGGAGGGTTTTTTCGAAGGCTCCAGCTTCACGTTGCTCAACCGCAACTTCTACTTCAGCCAGGACTTTCGCAACGGCGATCGCTTCCGCAACGCGCAGACCGGCGAGAGCAAGCACTTTCGCGCCGACTGGGCGCACGGCCTGATCGCCACCTTCGAGTCCGGCTTCACCCCCGGTCCGCTCGGCTTCGGCCTGGACGTGCGCGGCCTGTACGGCATCAAGCTGGACGGCGGCGACGGCCGGGTCGGCGACGGCATCGGCGGTCCCGGCCTGATCCCGCGGCACGGTCACGACTTCGACGGCAGGCCCAAGGACCAATTCGGCAAGGTCGACGTCGAACTCAAGCTGCGCCTGTTCGAGGACACCGAGCTGCGCTACGGCGACGTCCGTCCCCTCAGCCCGGTGCTCAACACCAGCGACATCCGCCTGCTGCCGCAGAGCTTTCGCGGCACGCTGGTCAAGAACACCTCGGTCAAGGGCCTGACCCTGCAGGGCGGCAAGCTGGAGTCGAGCAGCGACCGCACCGCCACCGCCCACAACGGCCCGCTGGGCACCGCCTACGGCGGGCGCTTCGAGGAGGCCGACGACTTCGTCTACGGCGGCATCGACTACAACCTCGACGACCGCCTGCTGCTGCGCCTGCACCACGGCCGGCTCGACGACGTCTGGAACCAGTCGGCCTTCTATGCCGACTGGCGGCAGCCGCTGGGGGAGGGCCTGAGCTTCAACGCCGCCTTCCGCTATTACCGCACCCGCGACACCGGCAAGTCGCTGCTCGGCGACCTGGACAACGATTCCTGGAGCCTGCAGGCCGGCATCGGCGTCGGCGCGCATGCCTTCAGCATCGCCCACACGCGCATCGACGACGACTCGCCCTTCGATTACGTCTGGCACACCTGGGACTTCTTCCTGAACACCAACTCCCAGGTCTCCGACTTCAACAACCCCAACGAGCGCGTCTGGCTGTTTCGCTACGACTACGACTTCGCCGCCCTCGGCATTCCCGGACTGACGCTGATCGCCCGTTACGTGCGCGGCACCGACATCGACGGGCGCGACGTCGGGCCGGCCTACGCCGCCTACCAGAAGGTGCGCGACGGACGCCACTGGGAGCGCAACTTCTGGCTCAGCTACGTGGTGCAGAGCGGGCCGGCCAAGGACCTGAGCTTCCGGGTCATGCAGGCCACCCACCGGGTGAACGGCGACCATACCGCCGAGGCCGACATCGACGAGCTGCGGTTGATTCTCGAGTTTCCTCTCGACCTGCGCATGTTCTGAGCAGGCGTTGCCTCTGCGGAACCGACCGTCTCCTGCAGGGGCTTTTTTATTCCGGCGCGGCTGCCTTCGGCAGCCGCGCCCCATCGACGCCGGCATCCGGCTCAGCCGCCGGCCACCGCCAGGGGCGGACGCTCGCTGGCCGTCCGGTGCTCGTCGGCCAGGGCATCGGCCTCGCGGATGGCCCGGTAGACGTCGTCCGGCGCGACCGCGAAGGGCATGTTGCCCATGCTCTCGCGTTTTTCGCAGGCGCGTTCCGCCACTCGCCGCCACTGCGCCTCGGCGAAGGTCCTGACGCCGAGTTCGCGCAGGCCCAGCGGCAGGCCGACGGCCCGGCTGAAGTCGAGCAGCGTGGCGATTTCCTCCTGCGGCGCCCGCTCCAGCACCAGTTGCGCGAGCAGGGCGAAGGCCATCTTCTCGCCATGGCGGGCCTGCTGCAGGGCGGGCACGGCGAGCATGCCGTTGTGGATGGCGTGGGCCGCGGCGCGGCCGCCGCCGTCGGCGCTCACCCCGCTGAGGTACACGGTCGCTTCCAGCACTGCCTCCAGTGCCCGGCTCGAACGCTGGCGCTCCACGTCGAGGCGGGCCTGGACAGCGTTTTCCAGCAGGCTGTCCAGGCACAGGCGGGCACTGGCCAGGGCGGTGCGCGCGGCGCGCGGCGGCACCCGGCGTTCGGCCTGCGCCCGGTAGCAGGCGCGCACCTCGAAGTAGGTCGCCAGGGCCTTGCCGATGCCGGCGACGAACAGCCGCGCCGGCGCCGCGGCGAGGATCTCGGTGTCGGCCAGGACCAGGTCCGGGGCGCTCGGCAGGAGCATGCAGCGGTCGAATTCGCTGCTCAGGGTATAGATGAGCGCGCGAGCGGTGCAGGCCGCGTCGCTGGAGGCGGTGGTCGGCACGGTCAGCACCGGCAGCCGTTCGTGGCAGGCGACCGCCTTGGCCGTGTCCAGGGTCTTGCCGCCGCCGATGCCGACGATCAGCTCGGCCTTGACGCTGCGCGCCATCTCGCGGTTGCGGTTGATCTCGATGCGCGTGCATTCGTGGCGGAACTTGCCGAACACCGCCGAGCCGCGTTCCCCGAACGAGGGGCCGGCCTCGGCGATCGCCCGTTCGAGGATGAACTTGTCGCAGATGACGTAGGCGCGGTTGCCGAAGGCCTGCGCGTAACTGCCCAGCTCGGCCAGGAGTCCCTTGCCGATGAAGAACTTGCCCGGAGGTCGGATGGAGATTGCACCGTTCGGCATCATGATGGATGGCCCTGTTGTCGGATCTTGTAGGCGTCGGGTCGCGGGCCGGGAAAGGCATTCCCGGGGCCGTGGGTGGCCGGGGCTACGGTAGGAAAAGGCCGGGAGTCGGAATAACTACCCGGATGGGGGGCGCGGACGTGTGGGATAGGGCATTATTCTTGCCGGACGACGCGCTCTGCCGTGCGGGCCGCGTCGGAGACAACAAGAACAGGTCGGACAGACCGGTTTCGAGGTACAGAGGATGGATCGACGTCACTCCGAGCGCCGCTTCGCTCCCGTCTACAGCCAGGGCACCTGCGGCCTGCCGCTGATCGCCACCAAGTTCGTTCCGCCGCGTTCGCCCGGCCTGCTGCTGGTCCGCCCGCGCCTGATGGCGCGTCTCGAACCGCTGGCCGAGCGCAGCCTGGCGCTGGTCTGCGCCGGCGCCGGCTTCGGCAAGACCACGCTGCTCGCCCAGTGGCGCGGCCAGTTGCAGGAGCACGGCCAGGCCGTCGCCTGGCTGAGCCTGGACGAGGGCGACGACGTGCCCGAGTATTTCTGCCACTACCTGCTCGACGCCCTGTTGCCGCTGCACCCCGGTCTCGGCTGGCGGCTGGGCTTTCTCGCCGCCGGGCTGCCGTCCATCGACCTGGTGTTCGGCCACCTGATCAACGCGGTGCAGGCGGTGGAGGCGCCGCTCTACCTGATCGTCGACGACTACCACGCGATCCGCAATCCGGCGATCCACCGCGCCTTCGCCTACCTGCTCGAACACGCCCCGGCCAACTTCCACGTGCTGCTCGGCAGCCGCAGCCTGCCGACGCTGCCGCTGAGCCGTCTGCGCTCGCGCAACCAGTTGATCGAGGTCGACACCAACGACCTGCGCTTCAACCTCTGCGAGGCGCGCCACTACTTCGCCGACTCCGCCGCCCTGACCCTGAGCAACGCGCAGACCCAGCGCCTGCTGGAGCTGACCGAGGGCTGGATCACCGGCATGCAGATGGCCACCCTGTCGCCGTCGATCAAGGACAACCCGGCGCAGGCCATCGACAGCCTGAGCCATGGCGGCCGGCTGGTCGGCCGCTACCTGGAGGACGTGGTGTTCGAGCCGCTGCCGGCGGCGGTCGACGACTTCCTGATGCGCACCTCGATCCTCGACCGCTTCTGCGCCGAGCTGTGCGACGCGGTCACCGGGCGCCACGACGGCCACGCCATGCTCGACTGGATCGAGCGGCACAACCTGTTCGTCGCCGCGCTGGACGACCATGGCCAGTGGTTCCGCTACCACCACCTGTTCGCCGAGACCCTGCAGGCCCGCCTGCGCCGGCGCACCGACCTGGACATCGCCGCGCTGCACGAGCGCGCCGGCAACTGGTTCGCCGGGCAGAGCCTGTGGGCCGAGGCGACCCGCCACGCGCTGGCCGCCGGCAAGGTGGAGAGCGCGCCGGGGCGCGCCGGGCTGGGCGCCCAGTCGCTGGCCGAGCGCGGCGACATCGACACCCTGCTGGGCTGGCTGCAGCAACTGCCGATCACCGCCGACGAGCACCGCATCAGCCTGCAGCTCAACCTGGCCTGGGCGCTGGCCCACCGCTTCCGCTTCGACGAGTCGCGGCGTCTGCTCGGCGAACTGCGCCGCTGGTTCGCCGTGCACCCGGCGCGCCGCGACCTGCGCGTCAAGCTGGACGCGGTGGCGGCCATCTGCGAGGCCTTCGCCGAGAACGTGCAGACCGGCATCGCCCTGGCCGAGCCGCTGCTGGCGCAGATCCCCTGCGGCGACAGTTGGGTCGACGGCCTGGTCTGCAACGTCCTCAGCTACTGCCACCTGGTCCTCGGCCAGCACGAGGAGGCGCAGGCCGTGCAGCGCCACACCCTGTATCCGGGCGCGCCCACCGAGAACCTCTTCGTCACCGTCCATCGCGCCTTCATCCTCGGCCAGAGCCACCTGCGCCAGGGCGACCTGCGCACCGCCGAGGCCTGCTTCCTGCAGGCGATGGAGTCCGCCGACCGGCTCACCGGGCCGCAGTCCAGCGGCAGCGCCACCCTGGCCGCCTCGCTGGCCGAGCTGGCCTACGAGCACGGCGACTGGGAGCGCCTGGACGCGCTGGTGCGCCAGCGCGGCCTGCAGATCGACCGCGTGGCGCCGCTCGACGGCGTGCTGTCGGTCTACCGCGCGCTGAGCCGGCGGGCGCTGGCCGAGGACGACGGGGTACAGGCGCGCCTGTTGCTCCAGCACGGCCAGGAAATCGCCGCCCAGCGCCGCTGGAACCGCCTGCAGGCGGCGCTGCTCGCCGAGCAGGTGCGCCTGCAATTGCAGCGCGACGACCTGGCCGGCGCCGAGCACATGCTGCGGCGCATCGAAATGCTGAAGAGCGACGAAGGCACCATCCCCGGCTGTCGCCACTACGCGCGCATCGCCCGCGCCCGGCTGCTGCTGGCCCAGGGGCTGGGACTGGCGGCGGCCGACTGTCTGGCCGGGGTGGTGGCCGAATTCGAGGCGCGCGGCCAATTGCTCGAAGCCGCGCGCCTGCGTCCGCTCTGGGCCATCGCCCTGTGGCAGGGCGACGAGCGCGACGCCGCCGTCGCGACCCTGCTGCCGGCGCTGCAACTGGGCCAACGGGAAAACCTGCTATGCAGCCTGACCGACGCCGGCCGCGCCCTGCTGCCGTTGTTGAGCCGCTGCGCCAGCGCGGAGGCGGGCAGCGGCGAACTGGCGGGTTACCTCGCCATCCTGCGCGAACGCCTCGGCGGCGACGACTGCGCCGAGCCGCCGTTCAGCCTCAGCGAACGGGAAAGCCAGACCCTGCGCCTGGTCGCCGCCGGCCAGTCGAACAAGGAAATCGCTCGTACCCTGGACATCTCCGTGGAAACGGTGAAATGGCACCTGAAGAATCTTTACGGGAAGCTTCAGGTCACCAGCCGCACACGGGCGATGAGCCGGGCGCGGGAGTTGAGCCTGCTGGAATGAGCCGGCGCCGGCCGCGACTTGCGCCGGGGCGCCGGCAGCCTCTCAGTCGGTCGCGACATCCTTGACCAGGAAGCGATTGGCCGCGCCGACGGGAGCGGCCAGCGTGCCGGGCAACACCGCGTCCAGTCGCTTGGAGTAGTCCTGGGCCAGGTGCGCCTCGTGCGAGGCCGCGTTGTCCCAGCGCTCGAACAGCAGATAGGTCCGTGGCTGCGATTCGACGGCGTACAGTTCGAAGGCGTGGTTGCCGGGCGCCCGCCGCGCATGCGGCGTCACTTCGGCCAGGGCTTCGAGGAAGGTCTGTTCCCGTTCCGGCTTGACGCTGAGCAGCACGATCACGTTGCGCGATCCGGCGGCGGCAGCCGTGGCGAACGGCTTGCGGGCGTCGGCCCCGAGGCCGGGCACCGCGCTCAGGCGCAGGCTGCTGGCTTCGCCGGCGAGATCGCTGTCGGCGCGTTGCAGGACCGCCTTGAGGTTGGGCTGGGTCATGTGCTTGTCGAGGACGGCCTGGCCGGCCCAGCGCTCGAACAGATAGAGCCTGGGAGCGCCGTCCTCCGGCTGGAACACATCGAACGAGAAATTGCCCTGTTCCCGGCGCGAGGCGCTCGCGTTGGCCTGCATCACCGGCAGGAAAGCCGGGAACGCCTCCGGCTTGAGGGGAAGGATGTTGAACAGCGTCACCGGCTTGTCGCCGGCGCCGGCCGGGCTGCCGTCGGTCGTCTGCGCGAAGACGCTGTCCGCCGCGCCGGAAACGGCGGTGACGAAAGTGGCGGCCTGCAGCAGTCGTTGCGGGAAGGCGAAGGTTTTCATCGTCGAACTCCTTGGGCGATGGGAAAAATCGGATCAGCGCGCGGCGAGAATGTGCCGGCCGGCCTCGGCCGGCAGGGACAGGCTGTCGACGACCGCCAGCAGGGCCAGGCCCGCGATCAGCCACAGCGCCAGATGGAAATCGCCGGTGGCCGCCAGTGCCGGATCGGTTCCGCGGATAAGCTCGGCCAGGGTCAGCGCCAGGGCGCCAAAGGCGATGCCCATGCCCGCGTTCATCTGCTGCAGCACGGAGAACAGGGTGGTGGCATCGCGCATCTGCTCCGGCGGTACATCGGCGAAGCCGATGGCGTTGAGGGCGGTGAACTGCATCGAGCGGGTCATGCCGCAGACGAACAGCAGCGCCGCCACCCAGCCCGTCGGGGTGGTCGGTTCGAGCAGCGCGCAGGCGGCGAAGCCGGCGGCCACCAGTAGGCCGTTGCCGAGCAGCACCCGGCGGAAGCCGAAACGGTTCATGATCCAGGTGGTGGCCGGCTTCATGCACAGGTTGCCGGCGAACAGCCAGAGCAGGAGCGTGCCCGCCTCGACCGCGCTCCAGCCGAAGCCGAGCTGGAACATCAGGGGCAGCAGGAAGGGCGCGGAACCGATGGCGGTGCGAAACAGCGAGCCGCCGACCGCGGTGATGCGAAAGGTCGGGATCGCCAGGGGCGCGAGTCCGAACAGCGGGTGTTCGATGCGGCGCAGGTGGCGCAGAGCCAGGCCCAGCAGCGCGAGCCCGGCGGCCAGCGTCGCGAGCCAGCCGGCGAGCGGCCAGGCCGGCCGGCTGGCCAGCTCGATACCGGCCATGAACAGCGCGAAGCCCAGCGCGCTGAGCGCGAAGCCCGTGCCGTCGAAGCGCCCGACCGGCCGCGGGCCGTCGCGCACCAGCAGCAGCGCCGCCAGCAGGGCCAGCGCGCCCAGCGGCAGGTTGAGCAGGAAGATCCAGTGCCAGCTCCAGTGGGTGCTGATCCAGCCGCCCAGCGGCGGCCCCAGCACCGGCGCCAGCAGCGCCGGCCAGGTGAGGATGGCGATGGTGCGCACCATGTCTTCCCTGGGCGTGCCGCGCAGCACGATCAGCCTTCCCACCGGCACCATCATGGCCCCGCCGAAACCCTGCAGGATGCGGGCGGCGGTGAACTCCGGCAGGTTCCGGCTGGCCGCGCAGAGCAGCGAGGCGACGGTGAACCCCACGATGGCCAGGGCGAAGACCCGGCGGGCGCCGAAGCGGTCCGCCGCCCAGCCGCCGGCCGGGATGAACACCGTCAGCGCCACCAGGTAGGCCGACACGCCGACCGACAGGTGCGCCGGCGCCGTGCCGAAATCCAGCGCCATCGCCGGCAGCGAGGTGGCGATCACGGTGGCGTCCAGGTTCTCCATGAAGAACACCACGGCCGCCAGCAGTGCGATGGCGGTACGACGGTCGAACCGGGTCACGGTCATCATGCTCGCTCCAGATGGGATTGCGCCGGCTCGCGCGGCGAAGGATTGACCTGCGCCGCCACGCCGACCCGGCCGAGCATCTGCACGTGGGCCGGCTCGGGCACGCCGAGCGCCGCATGCAGCTCGCGCACGTAGGGGAGGATCGCGGCGAAGTCGTGCAGCGCCTGGCTGTGCGGCTGCATGGCGAGGCCCATGCGGGTGGCCTGCAGGTGCAGGCGGACCCAGTCGCGCCCGGCGTCGAACATGCCGATGCGATCGTATTGCGCGGAAGCGATCCACAGATGCGCGTCGCCGCTTTCCACCGCGGCGCGGTAGTTGCGCCGGTTGGCCTGGAAGACGGCGCTGGCGGGATCGGACAGGCTGGCTTCGCTCACCGGCCCCGGCGCTTTCGCCAACACGGCGTCGGGCATGGCCGGACCCCAGGGGGCCGCGGCGATGGCGGCATCGCCGATGCGGGTATAGCGCGCCACTTCGTCGCGGGTCGGGGCGAACTCCTGCATTTCCGCATCCCAGGCGCGCAGGGTGATGTCGCGGATGCGCGCGGCGCGCTCCGGCTCCAGGTTCCAGAACACCCGTTCGGGCCGGCGCGCGACGGCGACCAGTTCGCGCAGCCGCTCGGGGCCGGGCGTCCCGGCGCGGTCGAACGGGGTGCGGTTGGTATGGCGCTGCAGGACGGCATCCAGCAGCGGGTCGCGCACGGGCGTGGCCGGCGACAGGTGGAGCAGCGCCAGCGGCCGGCCGTCGAGCAGCGGCCAGGCCTCGCCCTCCGGGAAGGCTTCCACCCGTACCGCATGGCCTTCGGCCTGCAGGGCCAGCACGTAGAGTTCGACGAAGGCGCCGAAACCCACGGTGAGCTGCCGGTCCGGCAGGTCCGAAACGGAAAGGCGGCGGTCGGGCGCGCAGCGGACGAGGATGCGCGCCGCGTCGGCGAACTCGACCCGCCAGGGCTGCAAGTTCTGCGGATTGGGGGCGAGGATGGCATGGGCGAGCGCGCGCACCCGCGCGTCCGCATGCGCGCGCAGCGCTTCGGCGGTCCAGGCGGACCAGGGGCCGGCATCCGCGTCGGCGGCATGCGCCGCGGGCCGGGACGCCAGCCAGAGCGCCGTCGCGGCACCGGCGGCGGCTTGCAGGAGAACACGTCGTTGCATGGATCGCTCCGGAAACTGGGTCGTGGTCAGGGAATGATCCGGCGTGCGCGCAATTGCTCGAACAGGCGCAGGAACATCTCGGTGCTGTCGACGACATCGTGGAAGCCGGCCTGGCGGATCTTGGTGGTGCTGGAGATCACGTCCCAGTCGCAGCGGAAGATGAAGTCGCCGAAGGCCCAGGCCGCGAGCTGTTCGTAGGGGATCGGGCGCAGCCCGTGCCGCTCCGTCAGCGCCTGCCACAGCGGCCCCTTGTCGGCCATGTACGCCGCCAGCGGGATCGTCTGCGGCTCGCCCACCTCCATGTCGAACCAGTGCGCGACCGCCTCCCAGACCTGCCGCCAGCGGAACACGTCGCCGTTGGTCAGGTTGTAGGCCTCGCCGCCTCTGGCCAAGGTGGCGGCCCACGCCGAGCCGCGCGCCAATTGCGCCGCATCGGTGACCTGGGCGAGCTTGCCGTAGCAGGCGGCGCTGCCGGGAAAGCGCAGCGGCAGGCCGAGCGCCTTGCTGATGCTGGCGTACACCGCGATGACCATCGCCAGGTTCATCGGGTTGCCGACGGCGAAGCCGCAGACCACGTCCGGGCGCAGCACCACCGCATCCCACGGCCGGCCCGCGGCGAAGGCCAGCAGCCAGTCCTGCATGTCGTAGTAGAAGTTCGGCGGCATGTGGCGCGGATCGTCCTCCCGCGCCGGCGTCTCGAACGCTCCCAGGTGGGCGCCGTAGTACTTGGCGCCTTCGTAGAGCACGACACGCCGCAGTTTCGGCGAGGCGGCCGAGACGGTCTCGACCAGGTTGCGCAACATGCCCAGGTTGGCATCGATCAGCGCCTGCGGCGTCGCATGTTCCTGGTAGGCGGCATGGAAGATGTGGGTGACATCGTCCAGCGCGCCGAGCCTGGCCCGGATGTCGCGGGCATCGAGCAGATCGACGGAAATGTAGCGGGCGGCCGCGTCGCCGGGCGGCGGGCGACGCGACAGGCCGATCGTTTCCCAGTCGTCCAGAGTCGCCAGATGCTCGACCAGGTTGCGGCCGATCACTCCCAGGCCGCCGGCCACCAGGGCCTTCTTTTTCTCAGTCATTCTTCTTCTCGCTCATCGGGGCTTCCCGGGTATCGTTCGGTGTGGTTTCCAGGCGGGCGAACGACTGGGTCGTCGCTACCTCCGGCCGCTTGACGTTCATCCGCGGCGGCAACGAGGCCAGCCTGGCCAGCGCCCGGATGGCTGGCGGCGTGCCGGCGCGGGGCGAGCGCTCGGGGCTCGATGGATGGTTCGCGGACATGGTGTGGAAATCGCTCAGGGAGAGGATCGGCTGCGGTCAAGCAGGTCCCGGGCGGAGCGCCGGGCGCGCTCCAGCAGGTCCGCCGCGTCCACGCCGACCGGTTGACCGTCCCGCTTGACGAGGCGGCCGTCGACCAGCACCGTGCGGACGTTGTCCGGGCGCGCCGAATAGACCAGCAGCGCGGCCGGGTCGCCGCCGCCGAAGCCGCCCAGATTCAGCGCAGCCGGATCGATGACCTGCAGGTCGGCGCGCTTGCCCGGCGCCAGCGTACCGACCTCGTCGCCCAGGCCCACGGCCTCGGCGCCACGGCGGGTGGCCAGTTCCAGCAGCGCGCGCGGAGCGGGCGCCCGCTCGTCCCGCGCGCCGCCGCTCCAGGTCAGCGCCGCCAGTCGCAGCGTGGCGAACATGTCGGCGCTGCCGGCCAGCGAATTGCCGTCGATGCCCAGGCCCTGCCGGGTCACCGTGGCGAAGTGGTCCAGCCGGGTCAGCCCGTAGCCGACGCGCTGCTCGCTCGGCGGTGTCAGCGCCAGGCCGCCGCCGGCCCGTTCGAGTGCCTGCAGCCGCTCCTGGCCGGCATCGGTGGCATGCACGACGGTCAGGCCGGGAAACAGGTAATCGCGCTGGATCAGCGCCTCGAACATCGGGGCGGGCTCGCCGCTGACGTGCACCTGGATCGGCAGGCCGAGGCCGCGCGCGGTGTCGTATTCGCGCTGGCGCATCGCCCAGTTGTCCGCATCCCCGCGATCGCGCGGCAAGCGCCAGGCCAGGCCGATTCGTACCCGCGCGTCCTTGCCCCGGCGTTCGGCCAGGGCGCGCAACTGCGCGAGGTCGATGGGATGGCGGGTGGTCTTGTCCGGACCGCCGTAGTACATCACCGCGCGGATGCCGGACGCCTCCAGCGCCTGCACTCCGGCCTCGCCGTGCGCCGGGGTGAGGATGTTGTCGAAGAAGTCGGCGGTGGTGGTGATGCCGCCCTGCAGCAGTTCCAGGGCGCCGAGCTGCATGGCGGTACGGGTGTCCTCCGGCGTCATGGCCGCGGCCAGGCGCGAACTCACCGGGAAGAACTGCCCGTCGCGGTTGCGGAACTGCCCGCGCATCGTGGTCACGTACAGGTGCGAATGCGTGTCGACGAAGCCCGGCAGCACGACCTGCCCGCGCGCGTCGATGCGGTGGGCGTCGCCGGCGTCCAGGCCGCGGCCGACGGCGACGATGCGGCCGTCGCGGATCAGTACCTCGCCGCCGTCGATGTCGCCCAGTGTCGGGTCCATCGTCATCACGTAGCCGCCGTGTACGAGCAGCGCCTCGGCCTCGGTCGCGGCTTCTGCCTGCCAGGGCAGGCAGGCGGTCAGCAGGAGGGACAGCAGGCGCCTCATGGCTTTCGGCGGCGAAGCCTGGCCGCGCTCCCGCTCGAGACGCCCGGAACCGCCCGTGCCAATCGCCGGCGAGCGCCTGCCGGTCGACGGGATGACGCGGGCCCCGAGCGGGCCGGATGCCAGCGACTGCGCGAAAGCGGGGCGGGCATGGGCGAAACCCGCGGTAATCGCTGCAAGCCTGGAGAGGAAGCCGCGTCGAGGCATCGGCGAAAAGCTCTTTCTGCTGCGAAAGTGACTTTTCGGAGTTTAATTTTATTCGCCGAATCAATAAATTATGGTAATTCTTAATGTACTCTTGCAGATTTCGTCAATAATGGCTCTCAACGACATCAGTCTGCTTCGCCTGTTCGTGGCCGTGGTCGAATCGGGTTCCCTGTCCTCGGCGGCGCGTGCCCAGCACATCACCCTGCCGGCGGCCAGCCGGAAACTTCGCCAACTGGAAGAGTCCCTGGGCGTTCGCCTGCTGCAGAGGACCACCCGGCGGCAATCGCTCACCGAAGAGGGGGAACTGCTCTACCGGCGGGCCGTCCAGGTGCTGGCGGACCTGGAGCAGGTCGAGCAGCAACTGCTGCGCAAGAGCGCCGTCGTCTCGGGTCAGTTGAGGGTGACCACGCCGATATCGCTGGGGCGGCGGCGCATCGCGCCCCTGCTGGCGGAGTTCTGCGCCCTGCACCCGGAACTGCAGGTGCAGATCGAGCTGAGCGACAGCGTGCTCGACCTGGTCGCATCCGGCATGGATTTCGCCGTGCGTTTCGGCGGGCTGGAGGATTCCTCGTACATCTCCCGGCCGCTGGCGCCCAACCATCGCGTCCTGTGCGCTTCGCCGGAGTACATTCGCCGTCACGGAGAGCCGCGCAGCCCCGCCGACCTGGCGCACCACCATTGCCTGCTCATCGGCCAGCAGTCCCAGGCGGACTGGCGTTTCGAGGAGGTGACGGTGCGCATCTCGGCGCGCCTCGTGGCGAGCGATGGCGAGGTGGTTCACCAGTGGGCCCTGGATGGCCACGGCATCGCGCTCAAGTCCATCTGGGACGTGGCGGACGACCTGAGAAGCGGCCGGTTGCGGCAGGTCCTCGCCGGGCACCGCATCCCGGCCGCGCCGCTGCATGCGATCTACCCGCACAAGCACCATGTGGCGCCGCGCGTGCGCGCCTGCATCGACTACCTCGCCGCGCATCTGCGCGGGCCGCAGGGGGAGGCCGTGGACGAGCCGGGAAATGCGTGAAGGCCGAGGACCGGCAGGCATGCCGCCGCCCGCCCGATCCCACCGGTCCGGGCCCGACTTTTTCGCCGCTCGATGCGCCTGTCCTGCCGTCCACCCGGCCGAGTACCTCCTGGAACACAGCCATTGAGAACCCTTACTTTTTGGTACGGCGTGCTCGTCGGATAAGCGGAAATTTTTTACAAAAAAGTAACAAGGAATTCGTTTGCACCCGCCGGTGCGCAAAAAGTCGCTGGTATGGCGCTTGCTCCTTGCCCTGCGTGGGATGCCCCGCTCCGGAGCATCCGTGTACGCAGTGAGGGGAAGTACCAGATGCCGAGAGTCACGCATCCGGGTCGGTGGGTTCCGTTGGTGATCGTCAGCCTCGTCCTGCCGCTGGCGCATGCCGAGGTGGGCGAGGAAGAGCAGGGCTCGGAAGTGGAGTTGGGCACGCTGCAGGTCGAGGACTGGCAGGAAGAAAGCGAGGGCAGCGCGGAAAGCGGCTATCGCCACGAGGCCGCGCGGGTCGGCCCGCTGGGCAAGGTGCCGCTCAGGGATACTCCTTATTCGCTGAACGTCACCTCGGGCGAGTTGTTCGAGAACCGCGGCGCCCACACGGTCTCGCAGGCCCTGAAGACCAACCCGACCGTGGCCACCCTGATGGAGTCCAACACCTACAGCGGCCTGTCGCGGGTGATGGTGCGCGGTTTCACCGCCGGCGACCAGGGCGATTTCCGCGATGGCGTGGTGGATCGCAGCTTCACCTTCGTGCCGCTGGAGAACGTCGAGCGCATCGAGGTGCTCAACGGCCTGTCCAGCTTCCTCTACGGTTTCTCGTCGCTGGGCGGCTCGCTCAACTACGTCAGCAAGCAGCCGACCGCCACGCGCCAGGCCAGCCTGGCGCTGGGCCGCTACGGCGGCGGGATGGACTACCAGCACGCCGACCTGGGCGGCCCCGTCGACCCCGAAGGCCGCCTGGCCTATCGGGTCAACCTCTACGACGAGAGCGGCAGCACCTACGTCGAGGGCAGTCATCAGGAGCGCAGCCTGATGTCCGCCGTGCTGACCTACCGGTTGACGCCGGATACCCGTCTGTTCGCCGACGGCTGGTACCAGGACCTGGACATGCGCGGCCTGCAGACCTACATCAACGTGAACCCCGCGTCCGGCGTCAATGTGCCTTCGGCCCGGCACTTCGACGCGGAAACCCAGTACGGCCAGGACTGGACCTACAACAAGTCGCACAAGAGCCAGGTGGGGGTCGGTTTCGAGTCGTCGCTGAACGACGTCTTCACCCTGCGCTCGTCCTTCCGCTACGGCAACATGTGGCGTTCCTACCAGTACACGACGGCCACCCTGACCGACAATGAGGGCAACTACAGCGAATCGGCGCGGGGCAGCACCCGGCAGACCGAGCGCACCTATTCGGGCTTCGCCCTGCTGGACGCCAACTTCGCCACCGGCGCCATCCGGCACAAGCTGACCATGGGCTTCACCGGTCACAAATACCGCTATACCCGCGGCAACGACGTGACCACGCTGCTGGGCACCTCCAACATCGATTCGCCGACCGACTATGCCCGTCCCAGCCAGACCATCGGCCAGACCAACGTCTATTACCACCAGTTCTACCGCAACTGGGTGATCGGCGACCGCATCGAATTCAACGATGCCTGGTCGGCGGTGATCGGCTTCAACCGCGCGGAAATCCGCCAGAACGTTTCCGGCGGCGGCACCAGCCTGGGCACCGCCAGCTACACCCAGCGCAAGACCACGCCGAGCTATTCGCTGATCTACAAGCCCGCACGGGAGGTCACCACCTACCTGACCTACATGGAGGGCCTGACCAACGGCGGCTCGGCGCCGGCGACCGCCGCCAACGCCTACGAGATCCTCTCGCCGAGCGTCAGCCGGCAGTGGGAGCTCGGCGCCAAGGCCACCCTGGGGCGCATGGACCTGGCGCTGGCGCTGTTCCACATCGACAAGGTCAACGAGTACACCGATCCGTCGGACAACACCTACAAGCAGGACGGCCGGGAAGTCCACAAGGGCGTCGAGCTCACCGCCACCGGCAAGCTCACCGACAACCTGACCCTGGTCGGCGGCTACACCTTCATGACCGCGGAAGTCACCGAGTCCAGAAACAACAAGTCCCTGGAAGGCAACATCCCGGTCAACGTCCCGGAACGCCAGGGGCGCCTCTACATGGAATACAACCTGAGCCGCCTGCGCCTGCCCGACGTGACCCTGAGCGGCGCGGCCAACTACTCCGGCCGGCGGCCGGTGGACGCGGCCAACACCGACTACCTGCACGGCGCCACCACCTACGACCTCGGCCTGCGCTACGAGCCGGAACTCGCCGGCCACAAACTGACGCTCAACCTGTTCGTCAACAACCTGTTCGACAAGGACTACTGGAGCTACTACCGCTCCGGCGACGGCCTGCTGCTGGGGGCGCCGCGGATGACCTCGCTGACCGCCAAGCTGGACTGGTGACGCGCATGAAGGTCATAGCCCTGCTGACCGCGACCCTGCTGCTCTGCGCCTGCGACGAGCCGGCGGCGCCCGTGCCGGACGGGCGCCGGCAGGTGACGGACATGGCCGGCCGCAGCGTGCCGGTCGCCGAACGCGTCGAGTCCATCGCCTGCCTGGAGGTGCTCTGCTACGAGCGGCTGTTCCTGCTGGGGGCCAGCGAGCGGATCGCCATGATGATCCGCACCAACGCCCCCTGGATGCTGCAGACCAACCCCGCCGTCGCGCGCATCCAGCAACTGGGTTCCGACCCGGATACCGAGGAGCTGCTGCGCCGGCACGTGGACGTGGCGTTCCATACCTACGGCTATCCGGCGCCGGGCAAGATCAAGCGCCTGGCCGACATGGGGATTCCGACGCTGGTGTCGCAGCCGGTGGGGCCCATCGACAGCGTCGAGGCTTTCGTCGAGTCGCGCAACCGCATGCTGCGCCTCTACGGCCAGGTGCTGGGGCCGGACTACGCGGCGCGGGCCGAGGAGTGGTGCGCCTATCACCTGCGGATGGTGGCCATGGTCCGTGAGCGCACCGCGCGGATTCCCGCCGCCGAGCGGATCAGGCTGTTCCACGTGCGCGGCCCGGCGGCCACCGATACCCAGGGAACCACCTCCAACACCTACTGGTACGGAGTGATCGCCGGCGCCGACATGGTGATCGGCCGCACCCCGCTGGCGGGCCGCGGCGGGGTGTCGCTGGAGGCGCTGCTGGAATGGAATCCGCAGGTCGTCAACATCGGTCGCCAGTATTCCGCGCGTCTGGTCACCGAGGACCCGCGCTGGAGCCGGATCGCGGCCGTGCGCAACGGCCGGGTCCGCGAGTTGCCGGAAGGGGTCTTCTACTGGGACGGCTCCAGCGAAGGCGTGCTGCTGATGCTCTACCTGGCCAAGGAGCTCTACCCGCAACTGTTCGCCGATCTCGACCTGCGCCGGGAAATCCGCGACTACTACCGGCGCTTCTACCGCTACGCGCTCTCCGACCGGGAACTGGACCTCATGCTGCAAGGCAAGGGACCCGACGGCCGGCGCCACAACGACATGAACAACTGAGATGAACGACACCCTGCCGCCCAAGGAAAAACTGCACCGCCAGGGCACCCGCTATCCGCCCCTGGCGGCGGGCTGCCCGCCCTTCGACCTGCCGCCCTGGAACCGCGGCCTGAACCGGATGCAGACCGGCCGCCAGGCCATCGGCCACTGTCTCTACGGCGGCCAGACCGCGACCCTCTGGGCGCCCGTGCGCGATCTGCTGCACATCACCCACGGGCCGGTCGGTTGCGGGGTCTACGCCCAGGCCAATCGCCCCGCGACGCCGGGGCCCGAAGGGCTCGGGCGGTTTTCCGGCCTCAATCTGTGCACCGATTTCCTGGAGCGGGACGTGGTGTTCGGCGGCGAGCCCAAGCTGGCTCTGGCCATTCGCGAGGCGGCGCGGCTGTTTCCCCTGCAGCGCGGCATGACGCTGCTGTCCACCTGTCCCGTCGCGCTGATCGGCGACGATATCGGCAGCGTCGCCCGCCGGCAGCAGGAGCGGCTCGGCACGCCGGTGGTGGCCGTGCACTGCGCCGGCTTTCGCCGTGGCGAGGGGATCGGCGACACCCACGCGACCATCGCCGACACTTGGCGGGACTGGGCGAGGCCGTCGGCCGCTCCCGCTGCCCGCGCGGTGACTCTGTTCTGCCGGGAAATGGACGGCGCCTGGCGCGGTATCGTCCGCCTGCTGGAAAGCATCGGTCTCGACGTGGTCGCCCGCTGGCCGGGCGGCGGCAGCCGGCGAAGCATCGCCCGGCTCGGCGACAGCCGGCTGGTCGTCGGCATCGACATGGAGTACTGGGTCAAACTGCTGTGCCGGCGAACCGGCCAGCCCTGGCTCGAAGCGGACTTTCTCGGCCCCGGCGCCAGCGCCGCCAGCCTGCGGGCCATCGCCGCGCATTTCGACGACGGGGTGAGGGCGGCCGCCGAAGCCCTGATCGCCAGCCAGGCCGGGGAGGCGCGGGCGCGCCTGGACGCCTGCCGCGAGCGACTGGCCGGCAGGCTCTACCTGTCGCTGGCACCCGTGCGGCCACGGGACGCGCAGGCGTTCGCCGAGGCGGGCATCCGCGTCGGCAGCGCGCTGCAGGGCTGGCCGGAGGCCGACGGGCGCTGGCGGTTGCCGGAACGGCCGCTGCGCTACCAGGAAATGTCTCCCGAACAGGTGGACGCGCTGCTGGCGCGGGCCCGCCCGGACCTGCTCGACGGCCTGGGCCAGGACGGCCCTCTCTGGCGCCGGCGGGGATATGCCGTGCTGGACGACCAGGCGCGCGCCGAACTGAATCGCACCGCCATCGGCTTCGCCGGCACGGAACGCCTGGCGCGGTTGCTGCAGCGGCTGTTCGACAGCCCGCTGCGCAAGTGCATTCCTCCCTGGGGCGAGTCCGGCTCGCGCCCGGCGGGGCCGAATGATCCGTAGGAGCCGGCTTGCTGGCGATAGCGTGGTGGATGGCTTCGTCCATCCACCCTACGGCCGTCGCCTCGCGGCAGGTCGCGGATGAATCCGCTCCACGAAAAGCGGCCATCGCGCCGGACCGTCGTGTTCCTCCCTGTGGGAGCGAATTTATTCGCGACCCGCGCCAAGGGCGCGGCGACTCGGCGGTTGGGTCGGTCGCGGATGAGTCCGCTCCTGCACCAGGCAGGCGGCCAAGGAGTGGCGTCGATGCCCCGTGCTCCCCGGCAAAATCGTTCGCAGTGGTCGCTCTAGGCCGGGCGGCGCAGCAGGTCGACCCGCATCGGCATGACGAAGTGCGCGCCGTCCGCGCTCATGGATCGCTCGAACTGCTCGCGCACGCGCTCCCGCAGTTCCGGGCTCAGTTCGTGCCGGGTATGGGTGGCGCCGACGATGCGCCGTTCGAACTCGGCGAAGTCCTGGAAATCGTTGCGGGTGTTGAAGAAATACTGTCCGGCCAGTTCCAGCACGTCCTGCTCGACCGCCCGGCGCACGGCGGCGAAGGCGGCCTCGCGGACCGCCCGCTCGTCGTGGAACAGGCGCACCACCTCGTTGAACTCGCCGGCGAAGACCGGCTCGGAAACGTAGGCCAGGCCGCCCGGACGCAGCACCCGGCGGATTTCCCGCAGCGCCTCGTCCATGTCGCCCACCGGCACGTGATGGAGCGACTTGAACATCAGCACGATATCGGCGCCGCCGTCTTCCACGGGGATGGCCTGGGCGCCGGCATGCAGGAAGGTCACCCCGGGCAGGTCGTCGACGGCCAGGTTCTTTTCGTGCTGGATGCTGTCCACCTCGCAGGCCAGGATGGAGGCCGGCCGTCCTTGCTCGGCGATGGTCCGGGTGTGCTTCGCCGCGCCGCAGCCGAGTTCGACGATACGCGCGCAGGCCAGCGGCAGCAGCTTCAGGTAAAGCTCGGCCTCGTCGATCGTCTCTACCGCTTCGGGGGCTTGAATGCGCATCTCGGCTGTGGTCATGGCGTGGTCCTTGCCCGGTTGTCCGCTGAAAGGAGGTCGGCTCCCGGCGTTCACGAGGCCGTGGAGCGGAGCGTACGGCGGGGAAACTCGCATGCCCGGGGAAATGCCGCAATGGTTATCGTGGTTTTCCCATAGGGGCCGGCACGTCGCGGGGGGGCCGGCCGCCGCCGGCCACTCCAGCCAGGAAATCGCCCGATCTTGTGGAAACGAAGAGGGGTCGTCGCCGCTCGTCGAACGGGGTGTAATCGCAGGCGGTTTTTCGTATGGTTGCCACGTGTCTGCATCTGGCTACGAAGAATCCACTGATTCGGTTTATGGAAAACTCGAATGAGGCGACGAGCATGAAAAAACGGATCGGGAAACCAGGGGAGCCGGCTTCCGCAACATCGGCACCGGAGGATGACGGCCAGCCATCCGTCCGTGAGCGGGTCGAGGATGCCCCGGGCGTGTCCGCTGCCCGCGAGAGCGCCGCCAACGGCTACGCCAGAGCCGCCCTCGGCAAGGCGAAGACGCTCACGGCGGTCGCGGCGAGCGGGACAAGGAAGATTCCCGGTAAGGTCGTGGCCAAGGTCAGGGAAATGGATGCGAACCACAAGGAAGTGGCCGACAGGATAGACACGGTCTCGATGGGGCTGGGCATCACTTCCGGCGTGGTGAGCGCCGGTGCGGTACTCGCCGCCCCGACCGGGTTGAGCGCGCTGAGCGTCGCCCTCGGCCTGAGTAGCGCGCCGCTGATCGTGACCGCCGCGCCCATCGTCGGCGCCGCCGCTGCCGTGACGGGCGCGCTCTCGGGCGGAGCCTATTTCTATTCGAAATGGAAAGCGGCGAAGGAGCGGCGCGCCGCCCGGGACTCCCGGCCGCCCGACTCGCCGGATATCGCGCAATAGGGGACGCGAACGACGGCCCCTGAAGGAGCCGCCGGTCTTCAAAGCGTCAGGGTGAAGCGCCCGAGCAATGCCCCCGGCAGCGTCCGGGAGCCGCTCTGCCGCGCGCCGTAGGTGCCCGCCGGCAGGATGGTCTCGGGCTCGCGGGTGAGGGCTTCCAGGTGCGGGCCGAGGAAGTCGAACACCGAGTCGTCGAAGCGCATGGTCCCGACCGGGGCCTGGATGCGGCCGTTCTCCACCCAGAAGGTGGCGAAGCGGGTCATGCCGGTCAGGCGGCCGGCCGGGCGGTCGGAGAAGTTGAGGTACCAGAGGTTGCCGATGTACAGGCCGGTGTCCAGGCGGGCCAGGATGTCGCGCTCGTCCAGCTCGCCGCCGGCCATCGCCAGCGACAGCGGGTGTTCGTGGTCCCCCGCGCCGTTGGCGGTCAGGCCGTATTCGGCGGCGCTGCGCGAGCCGATCAGCCGTTCGCCGGGCAGGCCGGCGGCGAGCAGGCGCAGGTCGCGGCGCGGTCCTTCGCCGGTGAAGGCCGGAGCCAGGCCGCCGGCGACGCGCTCGTCGAGGGTCACGAGCGGACTGAGCCGGGCCGAACCGGCGAACAGGCGCTGCAGGGGACTGGCGCCGCTGGCCAGGGCCTGGGCCGAGAAGCCGCCGCCGAGCATGTCGAGGATTTCGTCCAGCGCCGCCGGGGCCAGGTAGGCCCGGTAGTCGCCCGGCGCCAGGGTCAGCGCCGGGCGGCCGAGGTATTCCAGTCGTTCGCGCGCCGAGGCCATGCGCCGGGCGAAGGTTCCGGCATCCCAGCGCTGGCCGGCATAGGCGCTCTTGACCGCCTGGCCGTTGGCGTGGAACAGGCTCCAGTCGAAGTTGAAGCTGCTCGCCGCGTGCCAGCCGAAAGCCCCCCAGGAACTGGCGAAGCCCTGGTATTGCGGGCCGGCGGCATGGATGCCGACCAGATCGAGGCCGGCGGCGGCGTCGAGGATCTGCCCGACCGCCGTGGCGACCTCCGGCGGCGCTCCCGCCTCGCTGCTCTCGCTGCGCCAGGGCTCGCGCTCGAGGCGCAGGTAGGGATCGGGGGCCAGTGCCGGCACCAGCGCGCGCAGCCGCTCCAGGGCGTGGCGCAGGCGGGGGCGGTCTTCCTCGATCGTACCGCTCAGGCTCAGCTCGAAGCGGGCATGGCGTTCGCCGAGGTAGAGGGCGAGGGTGGCGTGGATCTGCCGCACCTGCCCGGCCTGGCGTACCCGCGCCCGGTTGAAGCGCACGAATTCCGAGTCTTCGGCGCGGTAGTCCAGGGTGAAGCCTTCGTCGCCGCGCAGCAGCGGCCGCAGGCTGTCGAGCAGGTCGTGGAAATGCTCGCGGGCGTTCATCGGGCGGCCCCTCCGAATACGTCGATGTTCCTGAATACGCAGGCCGGCGAGGCATGGCCGACGCGCACCGCCTGGTTCGGCTCGCCCTTGCCGCAGCAGGGGGTGCCGAGCACCTCGACGGTGGAGGCGTCGCCCACCGCGGCGAGGTTGCGCCAGAAGTGCGCGGAAATCCCGCGGTAGTTGGGGTTCTTCACCACGCCCCGGAGTTCGCCGTTCTCGATCAGCCGGCCCCATTCGCAGCCGAACTGGAACTTGTTGCGGGCATCGTCGATGGACCAGGAGCGATTGGTGCTCATCAGGATGCCGCGCTCGATACCGCCGATCAGTTGCGCCAGGCTCCGCTCGCCCGGTTCGACGTTGAGGTTGGCCATGCGGTCGATGGGCGCGCGGTTCCAACTGCAGGCGCGGCTGCAGGCCACCCCCGGCAGGCCGCTGCGCGATTGCGACAGGGCGCCGCCCAGCGGCCGTTGCAGGATGCCGCCCCGGATCAGGTATTCGCGCCGCGCCGGCGTGCCGTCGTCGTCGTGGCGATAGCTGGCCAGTTCCCCGGCGCGGCCGGGGTCGAAGGTGACGTCGAGCAGCGGCGAGCCGTACCGGTAATGACCGAAGTCCTCCAGGCGGACGAAGCTGGTGCCGGCATAGTTGCGCTCGTCGCCGAGGATGCGGTCCAGCTCCAGCGGATGACCGATGGACTCGTGGATCTGCAACATCATCTGGTCGGGCATCAGCAGCAGGTCGCGGGGCCCGCCGGGGGTATTGGGGGCGAGCAGCAGTTGCAGCGCCTCGTCGGCGATGCGTGGCGCCGCGCCGATCAGGCCGAGCCGCTCGATCACCTCGGCGCCGCCCTGCTGGCCGAAGTTGAAGCCGCCGAGGCTGCGGGTCTGGCTGTCGTGGCCGTCGCTGGCGGTCACGCTCAGGGACGGGTAGACGAAGCGCTGGGCCCGGCGCAGGCAGGCGCCGGCGCTGTCGAGCTGGATCTGTTCCACGCAGGTGACGGCGAGTCCGACGCTCCAGTCCACCAGCCGCGCATCCCGGGGCACCCGCGCCGATTCGGCGCCCAGCACTTCGAACCAGTGCGCCGGGCCGGCCAGCGGCCGTTCGTAGCCGGGCGCCACGTCGTCCTCCACGCCGCCCGGCAGCGGCAAGTCCCGTGTCTCCAGTAGCGCATGTCCGGCCAGGGCGCGGGCCATGCGCTCGGCCCGTTCCAGGGCCGCCTGCAGCCCGGCCTGGCTGAGATCGCTGGTGGCCGCGTAGGCTTCGACGCCGGCGACGCGCGCGGTCAGCATGGCGCCGCAGTCCTCGCCGAAGGCGGGCGGCAGGGCGACATCGCGGCGCACCCGGTAGTGCTCGCCGGTTTCCCGGACGTGCCGCAGCGACCAGAAATCGGCGCCGCTGCGCAGGGCGGCGAACCGGCGCGACAGCTCGGAGGCGGATTCGAACATGCGGAGGGTCCTGTGTGGCGCGGAGGGATGGAACATTGTAGCGGGCCGGGGCGGGATGGGGTCGTTCGCGCCGACGAGCCTGCGGACGCGGGGGCCGCCGGAGTCCAGAGCCGGAGCGGTCGGTAGGTCGGGCTGCGCAATGACAACGTCATTACCGGTTGCCATGCTGCAGCGCTCGCAGGAGGTTCCGTCATGTCTATATCCAACCCTGCGCCGGCCAGGCGCGAAACCCTGAATATCCGCATCAAGCCCGAAGAGCGCAGCCTGATCGACCGTGCCGCCCAGGTGAAAGGCAAGAACCGCACGGATTTCATCCTGGATGCGGCGCGCACGGCGGCCGAGGAGGCCCTGCTCGACCGGGCCTTCATCGCCGCCAGCCCGGAAGCCTACGCCGAGTTCCTGGCGGCCCGGCTGGACAGGCCGCCGCAGCCCAATGAACGCTTGCGCAAGACGCTGCAGACCCCGGCACCCTGGGACGAGGAATGAGGCTCGGCGCTCCCGAGCCCCTGTCGGAAAGGCACGATGTCGAATCCTTCTCGTCCGGCAGCGAGGGCCTGGACCTCTGGCTGAAGCGGCGTGCGCTGAAGAACCGGCTTTCCGGTGCGTCGCGTACCTTCGTCGCCTGCGAGGGGCGTAGGGTTCTGGCCTACTACGCGCTGGCATCGGGTGTCATCGCCGTCGATCGGGCGCCGGGACGATTTTGTCGCAACATGCCGGACCCGGTTCCGGTCGTCGTCCTCGGGCGGCTGGCCGTGGATCTTTCCCTGCAGGGGCAGGGCCTCGGACGGGCCCTGGTGCGCGACGCCGCGCTGCGCATCCTGCAGGCGGCGGATGCGATCGGCATTCGCGGCATGCTCGTCCACGCCCTGTCCTCCGATGCGAAGGCGTTCCACGAGCGGGTCGGTTTCGAGCCGTCGCCGCTGGAGCCGATAACGACCCTGGCCGACTTGAGAGCCGGGCTTTGAATTTCGCCTGACCCGCGGCTCGGGCCTGCCGCGCGACACTGGCCCGTGGGGCCGATGCCCCGGTCCGCTTGCCGTTACTTGCTGAAGGCGCCGATGAAGATCGTCGGGTCGATCCGCGCGTCGTTGAGGCTGACGTTCCAGTGCAGGTGCGGCCCGGTGGCCCGGCCGGTGGCGCCGACCCGGCCGAGCACGGCGCCGCGGGGCAGTTCGTCGCCGACCTTCACCTCTACCTTGGACAGGTGGCAGAACATGCTCACCAGTCCCTGGCCGTGGTCGACGAACACCGTCCGGCCGTTGAAGAAGTAGTCGCCGACCAGGGTCACCCGGCCGGCGGCCGGCGCCTTGACCGGAGTGCCGGCCGGCACGGCGAAGTCCAGCCCGGAATGCGGGTTGCGTTCCTCGCCGTTGAAGAAGCGGCGCAGGCCGAAGGGGCTGGAGAGCGGGCCGGCGACCGGTTTGTCGAACAGCAGGTTGCTCGGCTGGCGCGGGTCGAAACGCCGGTAGGCGTCGGTCTGTTCGGCCAGTTCGCGCTCGATGCGCTTGAGGTCGGCCGGGTCGGGACTGACCTGGCGCTGGTTCTTCAGGGTGATGCGCTGCTCGCGGTAATGACGGGGCTCGACCCGGAAGGCCAGGCTGCGGCCGTCCGTCTCGATCCGCTGCTCGCCCGGCTTGACCGACAGCGGGATGCCGACGATGGCGATCCAGCGCCTGCCGTCCTCGCGCACCGTCAGCACCGGCTTGTCCTGGTAGCGCACCCTGGGCGCCGCAGGGCCGTCGCCCAGGTCGATCACCGCCACGCCGCCGGGCACCGGCTTGTCCAGCAGGCGGGAGATGAAACCGTCGGCGTGGGCGGGCAGGGCGAGGAGCAGGGCGCAGCAGGCGGCGAGCAGGCGTGACATGGCGGCTTCCGGCAGATGGGGTCAGGTGGGGTCGGCGAAGCGTTCGGCCAGTTGCTGTCGCCACAGGTCTTCGAGGCTGGGCGGCGCGGTCGGGCCGTAGAGCGCCGCCGGCCGGCCGCGATGCCAGGCCCACAACTGGTCGCCGTAGTCGTAGTGCCACCACTCGCTCGGCAGGTTGGCGAAGCCGGCTTCGAGCATGGCGTCGTGCAGCAGGCGGCGGCGGTCGCGGATGGCCAGCGCGGCGGCATCGTCGGCGGCCGCGCTTTCGTAATGGGCGCTGAACGAGCGCGGGCCGACCTCGTCGAAGCGCGAGCCCATGTCCAGCCAGCGGCCCTGGACGTCGCACAGGGTCACGTCCACCGCGCCGCCGGTCAGGTGCGGGCTCGGCGCCTGCGGATCGCGACTGGGCGGCGAGACGAACTGGCGGGTCAGGCGCTGCAGGGTCGCCGCGTCGGCCTGCGGATGGTGCAGGGCCATGGCCGTTTCCAGGGTGCGGTACAGGTGCTGCTGCACGGCGATCGGCCGCCAGCCGTCGAGCACCACCAGCGCCAGGCCGGCGGGCAGGTGCGCGGCGGCGCGCAGCAGGCGCTCGAAGACCTCCCGACGTACCAGGCAGTCCTCGACCGCCTCGGGGATGCCGAGATGGCGGTAGGCCGGGTAGACCCGCAGCGCGGGGGCCAGGCGCAGGCTGCACAGCGCCTCGCCGCATTCGGCCACGGGAATGCGGGCGACCTGCGCCCAGTCGGGTTCGGCGTAGGCGGGGATCGCCCGGTTCGGCTCGTGCATCGGTTCAGTCCGGCTGTGGCGGGGAAGGGAAGGCGGCTTCGACCCGCAACTCCAGTGCGCCTTCGGCGAGACGCGCGTGCAGGCGCTGGCCGGGATGGGCCTGGACGGCGGCGCGGATCGCCCGGCCCCGCTCGTCGAGGAGAATCGCGTAGCCGCGGCCGAGGGTCGCCAGCGGGCTGACCGCCTGCAGGGTCTGCGCGGTGGCTTCGAGACGCTGGCGCCGCTCGCGCAGGGTGCTGCGCATGGCGCGCGGCAGGCGCTCGGCGAGATGCTCCAGGCGCTGGCGCAAAAGGCCGAGCAGGCGTTCGGGATGCTGGGCGGCGAGGCGGGTGTCGAGGCGCGCCAGGCGCTCGGCGTCGCCCTGCAGACGGCGCTGCATGGCGCGCCTGAGGCGCAGCTCCAGGTCGTCGAGGCGCTGGGCCTGCTGCTGCAGGCGCTCGCCGGGATGTCGCAGGCGCCGGCTCAGGCCGTCGAGCTGCAGGCGGCGGGCGGCGAGCAGGTGCCGCATGCGCAGTTGCAGGCGGCGCTGCAGACCGTCGAGGCGGCGCTGCAGGTCGCTGCTGTCGGGGGCCAGCAGTTCGGCGGCGGCCGAGGGGGTCGGGGCGCGCAGGTCGGCGACGAAATCGGCGATGGTCACGTCGGTCTCGTGGCCGACGGCGCTGACCACGGGCGTCGCGCAGGCGGCGACGGCGCGCGCCACGACTTCTTCGTTGAAGCACCAGAGATCCTCCAGAGAGCCGCCGCCGCGAGCCAGGATCAGCGCGTCGAAGCCCTGGCGATCGGCCAGTTCGAGGGCATGGACGATCTGTGCGACCGCCTCGCGGCCCTGCACCGCGGTGGGCACCAGGGTCAGTTCGACCTGCGGCGCGCGGCGGCGGAACACCGAGACGATGTCGCGGATCACCGCGCCGGTCGGCGAGCTGACGATGCCGATGCTCCGCGGATGGGCCGGCAGCGGGCGCTTGCGCTCGGCGGCGAACAGGCCTTCGGCGGCGAGTTTTTCCTTGAGCGCCTCGAAGGCCAGGCGCAGGGCGCCGTCGCCGGCCGGTTCGAGCAGATCGAGGATCAACTGGAAGTCGCCGCGCCCCTCGTACAGCGAGACCCTGCCGCGCACCCGCACCGCCAGTCCGTCGCGCAGGATCTCGCGCACGCGCAGGGCGTTCTGCCGGAACAGCGCGCAGCGCACCTGGGCCTGGCGGTCCTTGAGGGTGAAATAGAGGTGGCCGGAGGCCGGGCGGGCGAGGTTGGAAATCTCGCCCTCGACCCAGACCTGGGCGAACACGTCCTCCAGCAGCGCGCGGGCGCGGCCGTTGAGCTGGCTGACGGTGAGGATTTCCCGGTCGAGGCCGAGGCGTTGGAAGGGATCGTTGAGCATGGCCGGCATGATAAGCCGCCATGGCGGCGGCGGGAACCGCGTTGGCGCTTGTATACCGGTCGGGACCTCGCTCTGCCGGGCCGCCGTTTCATTCGCGATCGTCGGCCCGCGGGGCATGCCGGCTCAGGCGCGCGGAAAGCAGCGTGGCCAGCAGGATCAACGCGCCGCCGGCGAGCATCCGCGCTCCGGGGCGTTCGTCGAACAGCCACCAGGCGAAGAGGATGCCGTAGACCGGTTCCAGGGCGAACACCACCGAGGCGCTGCGCGCGTTGAGCACGCGCAGGCTGGCGACGAACAGGCTGTGCGCCAGGGCCGTGCAGAGCAAGCCGAGCAGGGCGATCCATAGCCAGTCGAGGGCGCTTGCGGCGGGCAGATGCGGCCAGGCCGGCGGCAGGCCGCAGACGAGGATGGCGAGGTTCTGCCAGAGCGCGGCCTGTGCCGGTTTCACGCCAGGGGTGATGGCGCGGTTGGACACCGACAGCAGGGCGAACAGCAGGCCCGAAAGCACTGCCCAGGCGAGACCGGGAGTGGTTTGGCTGGCGAAGTCGAAATTCGGGCCGACCAGCACCAGCCCGAGGCTGACCAGCGCGACCACGCCCCATTCGGCCGCGCGCACCCGTTCGCGGAACAGCAGTCCCTCCAGCAGCACGGTGAAGGCCGGGAAGCTGGCGAAGCCCAGGGTGGCCAGCGCCACGCCGGACACCTTCACCGCGACGAAGAAGCTCCACCAGTGCCCGCCCAGCAGCAGGCCGGCGCCGGCCAGCGCCAGGCGACGCCGCCAGCCGGGGGAGCGGTAGTCCGTATCCGGGCGGGCGAAGGGCAGCAGGGCGGCCACGGCGAACAGCGCGCGGCCGAACACGATCACCGCCGGCGTGGCCAGGGCCAGCTTGCCGAAGATGCCGGACAGGCCGAAGAACAGGGCGCCCAGGTGCAGGGCGAGCAGGGCGGAACGGTGGCGCATGGGCGTTCCTGCGGCGATGGAGTGGGGCCTGCGGTGGCCGCGGCTTCCTCCGCCGCGGGAAGCCGGGAGGACCTGCGATCAGCGTTCCGCCAGCACTTGCGGATTGGCCAGGTTGAGCGGCTGGCCGGCGAAGAAGGCCAGCAGGTTGTCGAAGGCATCGCCGAAATACAACTCGTAGCCGTGCTTCTCGACGTAACCCAGGTGCGGGGTGCAGAGCACCCGCGGGTGGTTCGGCAGCGGGTGGGCGGGGTCGAGGATCGGCTCCTGCTCGAACACGTCGAGAGCGGCGAATCCGGGGCGGCCGGCGTCCAGGGCGCGGAGCAGGGCGCCGGGGGCGATCAGTTCGGCGCGGCTGACGTTGACCAGCAGGGCGTCGGGCTTCATCCGCGCCAGGTCGTCGAAGCCGACGATGTGCCGGGTGGACGGCGACAGGCGCAGGTTGAGGGTGAGCACGTCGGCTTCGGCGAAGAAGGCTTCACGGGAGGCGGCGGCGCGGTGGCCGTGGGCGACGGCGGCCTGGCGCGAGGCCTCGCTGCCCCAGACCAGCACCGGCATCTCGAAGGCCTGGGCGTAGCGGGCCAGGCGCTGGCCGATCTTGCCGTAGCCCCAGATGCCCAGGGTCAGCCCGGCCAGGCGCTCGCCGATATTGGTCTGCCAGCGGCCCTCGCGGAAGGCGGCGATGGCCGGCAGCAGCCGGCGGCGGGCGTTGAGGATCAGCGTCCAGGCCAGTTCCGCCGGGGCGATCGGCGAGCCGCGCCCCTCGGCCACGGCGACGCCGCGGCGGGTGCAGGCGTCGAGATCGAGATGGGCGGCGATCTTGCCGGTCTGGCTGATCAGCTTGAGCCTGGGCAGGCGGGCCAGCAGGGCTTCGTCGATGCGTGTGCGTTCGCGGGTCAGCACCAGCGCGTCGGCGCTGGCGAAGCGTTCGGCGAGGCGTTGCGGGTCGCTCTCGGCGTCGTGGAATAGCTCGACGCTGTGGCCGGAATCGCGCAGCCGGGCGAAGCAGTCGAGGCTGCGGATGACATCCTGGTAATCGTCGGGGATGACGATGTGCATGGCGGTGGTTCCTTGGCGGGTGGGTCCGAGTTCTAGCAGAGAGGGGCGGGCCTCGTCACGAGCCGGGAGCGCTTCGCCCGGGGCGATCCGCTGCCGGAAATGAGACTCCTGTACTGGAAATCCTCTACCATTCGTGCTTTGTCGCCGCTCGTGGGGCGAACTGGTCGCAACTGGAACAGGGGGCTGCATGGCCGAACTCATCCCGGCGCCTGGCGCCTGTCTTTCGCGCATGACGGCCGGGGAGCGGCAGGTCGCCCGCGTGTTGCTGGACGGCCTCGAGGACGATTGCCTGATCTGGTACGACCTTTTTCCCGGCGAAGGGCGCCACTATCCCAATTTCATCGTCCTGCACCCCGAGCGCGGTCTGCTGTTTCTCGAGGTGCGGGACTGGCGGGCGGGCAGCCTCAAGCGGATGTCCCGTGCCACCTGTACGCTGGAGAGCGTCGAGGGCCGCCGCGAGGTGGCGCATCCCCTGGAACTGGGGCGGCAAGGCATGCAGCGGCTGCTGAAGGAGCTGCTGCGCGATCCGCGACTGTGCCGGGACGGGGAGGCGCGTCCGCCTTTTCCCTGCGGTTGGGGGCTGGTCCTCACCGGCATCGCCCGTAGCCAGTTGGAGCGGGGCATGCCCGCCGGGATGCGCGAGCAGTTGCTGCCGGAACGGCAGGTACTCCATCGGGACGAGTTGCACGAACTGGAGCCCGGCGCCCTGCGCCGGCGCCTGGAGTCGATGTGCGTGCCCGGCGGCTCCGGCCGGCTGACGCGGACGCAGATCGATGCCATCCGCTGGCATCTGTTTCCCGAGCTGCGTATCGGCGACGACGGTCTGCCACTGTCCGGGAGCGCTCCGCCGCCGGCGGGCGGCATGCGGGTCATGGACCTGCGTCAGGAGTACATCGCCCGCAGCCTCGGCGAGGGGCAGCAGGTCGTCCGGGGGGGCGCCGGTTCCGGCAAGACGCTGATTCTCGGCTACCGTTGCCTGCATCTGGCCGCGACGCTGCGCCGGCCGATCCAGGTGCTGTGCTTCAACGCCGCCCTGGCGGCCAGGCTGCGCGGCTTCGTCGCCGCGCACGGCATCGACGAGCGGGTACGGGTCGAGCATTTCCACGACTGGTGCGAGCGGCAGCTCGAAACCTGGCAGGTCGAGTTGCTGGAGGGCGAGGACGAGCATTACTGGCGGGTCGCCGACTCGGTGATCGCCGGGGTGGAGCGCGGGCGGATTCCCGGCGGCCAGTACGGCGCGCTGCTGATCGACGAAGGGCACGACTTCGAGCCGGACTGGCTGCGCCTGCTCGCACGGATGATCGACCCGGCCGAGGGTTCGCTGCTGCTGCTCTACGACGAGGCCCAAGCTCTCCATCGGCGGCGTTCGGCGCAGGGCTTCGATCTGGCCAGCGTGGGCTTCCGGGCGCCGGGCTTCCGGGAGCCGGGCGACCGGACGCCGGGCAGCGGCGGCATGCTCCGCCGCAATTACCGCAACAGCCGGGAAATCCTCGCCTTCGGCCATTGCCTGGCCGGTGGGCATCTGGCCGACGACGAGGGCGACATGCCGCCGGCAGCCGCCGCTCCGGGGCCGCGGCCGGCGTTGCGGCGTTTCCCGCGCCTGTCCGGGGAGACGGCCCATGCCGTCTGCTGCCTGCGCCAGTGGTATGCCGAAGGGCTGGCCTGGGGCGACATGGCGCTGCTCTATCCGCAGGGCGGTGCCGGCGAGGCCATGGTCGAGGCGCTGGTCGCGCTCGGCATTCCCCATGCCTGGCTGGAAGACGACGAGGCCCGCCGCGGCTACCGCGCCGATGCGCAGCGGGTGTCGGTCATGCCCATCCAGGCCGCGAAGGGGCTGGAGTTCGCCGCGGTGGTGTTGTTCGACGCTTCCTTCGTGGCGCCGGGCGAGGAGGCCGACAGCTCGCTGCCCGAGCGGGTGCGGCTGCTGCACATCGGCATCGGCCGGGCGCGGCAGCGACTGCTGGTCAGTTTCCATCGCAACAACGCGCTCGCCCGGGCGCTGGGCGCGGACGAGCTGAGCCGCTACGCACATTGAGCCGGGCCCGGGGGCTGGGTATAATGTCGCGCTTCCATTTTTTCCCGCCTGGGAGCCCCCGCCATGCTGCGTATCAGTCAAGAAGCCCTGACTTTCGACGACGTTCTCCTGATCCCTGGATATTCCGACGTACTGCCCAAGGATGTCAGCCTCAAGACTCGCCTGACGCGCGGCATCGAAATCAACATTCCGCTGGTGTCCGCCGCCATGGACACCGTCACCGAGGCCCGCCTGGCCATCGCCATGGCCCAGGAAGGCGGCATCGGCATCATCCACAAGAACATGACCATCGAGCAGCAGGCCGCCGAGGTGCGCAAGGTCAAGCGCTTCGAGGCCGGCGTGCTGCGCGACCCGATCACCATCGACGCCGACGCCACCGTCCGCGACCTCTTCGAGCTGACCCGTCAGCACGACATCTCCGGCGTACCGGTGCTTTCCAGGGGCGATCTGGTGGGGATCGTCACCTCCCGCGACGTGCGTTTCGAAACCCGCCTGGATGCCCGGGTGCGCGAGGTGATGACGCCCAAGGAGCGCCTGGTCACCGTCCGCGAGGGCGCCGACAAGGAGGAGGCCCGCCAGTTGCTGCACAAGCACCGCATCGAGCGCGTGCTGATCGTCGACGACGCCTTCCGCCTGAAGGGCATGATGACCGTCACCGACATCGAGAAAGCCAAGGCCTACCCGCTGGCCAGCAAGGACGACCAGGGCCGCCTGCGCGTCGGCGCCGCGGTGGGCACCGGCGCCGAGACGCCGGACCGGGTGGCCGCGCTGGTCGCCGCCGGGGTCGACGTGGTGGTGGTGGACACCGCCCACGGCCACTCCAGGGGGGTGATCGAACGGGTACGCTGGGCCAAGCTGAACTTCCCCGACGTGCAGGTGATCGGCGGCAACATCGCCACCGGCGAGGCCGCCCTGGCGCTGGCCGAGGCCGGCGTGGACGGCGTCAAGGTGGGCATCGGGCCGGGCTCGATCTGCACCACCCGTATCGTCGCCGGGGTCGGCGTGCCGCAGATCAGCGCCATCGCCAACGTCGCCGCGGCCCTGCAGGGCACCGGCGTGCCGCTGATCGCCGACGGCGGCATCCGTTTCTCCGGCGACCTGTCCAAGGCCATCGCCGCCGGCGCCTACTGCGTGATGATGGGCTCCATGTTCGCCGGCACCGAAGAGGCGCCGGGCGAGGTCGAGCTGTTCCAGGGGCGCTCCTACAAGGCCTATCGCGGCATGGGCTCGCTGGGCGCGATGGCGCAGAGCCAGGGCTCGTCGGACCGTTACTTCCAGGACTCCTCCGCCGGCGCCGAGAAGCTGGTGCCCGAGGGCATCGAGGGGCGCGTGCCGTACAAGGGCGCGCTGGCGGCGATCATCCACCAACTGATGGGCGGCCTGCGCGCCTCCATGGGCTATACCGGCAGCGCCGACATCGAGGCGATGCGCACCAAGCCGCAGTTCGTGCGCATCACCGGCGCCGGCATGGCCGAGTCCCACGTGCACGACGTGCAGATCACCAAGGAAGCGCCGAACTATCGCGTCGGCTGAAACAGCGATTCGGTGCCGCTGCGCTCGGGCAGGCTGCAGCGGGAAGAGGTTCGGAATGCTCGTTCGCTTCGGCGAACCCCGCTTTCTCGCTTCTTTCCGCCTCGGCTGGTCCGCGCTCGCGATGCGGCGGATCGTTCTTACGAATCGAAGACACGGGGCTGCTGCTGTTGCGAAGAGACGGGGCAGCCTCGCGTCGTTTGTGAATTCCGCTACGAGAGACGGCCATGGCCCACCAAGACATCCACGCCCACCGGATCCTGATCCTGGATTTCGGTTCCCAGTACACCCAGTTGATCGCCCGCCGGGTGCGCGAGATCGGCGTCTATTGCGAGCTGCACCCGTTCGACATGAGCAACGAGGAGATCCGCGCCTTCGCCCCGCGCGGCATCATCCTCGCCGGCGGGCCGGAGTCGGTGCACGAGGCCGACAGTCCGCGCGCGCCGCAAGCGGTGTTCGATCTGGGCGTGCCGCTTTTCGGCATCTGCTACGGCATGCAGACCATGGCCGAGCAACTCGGCGGCAAGGTGCAAGGCTCGGATCTGCGCGAGTTCGGCTATGCCCGTGTCGATGTGGTTGGCAAGGCGCGCCTGCTCGACGGCATCGAGGATCATGTGGACGACGACGGCGTGCTCGGCCTCGACGTGTGGATGAGCCACGGCGACAAGGTCACCGGAATTCCCGAGGGCTTCCATGTGCTGGCCAGCACTCCGAGTTGCCCGATCGCCGCCATGGCCGACGACAAGCGCCGCTACTACGGCGTGCAGTTCCACCCGGAAGTGACCCACACCAAGCAGGGCCTGCGCATCCTCGGCCGCTTCGTGCGCGAGATCTGCGGCTGCGAGGCGCTGTGGACGCCATCCAACATCGTCGAGGACGCCATCGCCCAGGTGCGCGCCCAGGTCGGCGGCGCCAACGTGCTGCTCGGCCTTTCCGGCGGCGTCGACTCCTCGGTGGTCGCCGCGCTGCTGCATCGCGCCATCGGCGACCGGCTGACCTGCGTGTTCGTCGACAACGGCCTGCTGCGCCTGCACGAGGGCGACCAGGTGATGGCCATGTTCGCCGAGAACATGGGCGTCAAGGTGATCCGCGCCGATGCCGAGGCGCAGTTCCTCGCCAACCTGGCCGGCGTGTCCGACCCGGAGCAGAAGCGCAAGATCATCGGCCGCACCTTCATCGAAGTGTTCGATGCCGAGGCGGCGAAGCTGGAGAACATCCGTTTCCTCGCCCAGGGCACCATCTATCCCGACGTGATCGAATCGGCCGGCGCCAGGACCGGCAAGGCCCATGTGATCAAGTCCCACCACAACGTCGGCGGTCTGCCCGAGGACATGAACCTCAAGCTGGTCGAGCCGCTGCGCGAACTGTTCAAGGACGAGGTGCGCAAGATCGGCCTGGAACTGGGCCTGCCCTACGACATGGTCTATCGCCACCCGTTCCCCGGTCCGGGCCTCGGGGTGCGCATCCTCGGCGAGGTGAAGAAGGAATACGCCGACCTGCTTCGCCGCGCCGACCATATCTTCATCGAGGAACTGCGCAAGGCCGACTGGTACCACAAGGTCAGCCAGGCGTTCGTGGTGTTCCAGCCGGTCAAGTCGGTCGGCGTGGTCGGCGACGGCCGCCGCTACGCCTGGGTGGTCGCCCTGCGCGCCGTGGAAACCGTCGACTTCATGACCGCCCGTTGGGCGCACCTGCCCTACGAGCTCCTGGAAAAAGTCTCCAACCGTATCATCAACGAGATCGACGGCATCTCCCGGGTCACCTACGACGTGTCGAGCAAGCCGCCGGCGACCATCGAGTGGGAGTGAGGCATCGGCCCGCGCGCCGGTGTCTGCCCCGAACGATCCTGTCTTGTTTTTCGCCGCCGGCATCCTTGCGGATGTCGGCGGTGTCTTTGGCTCGCCGTCCTTTTTCGCCGGTTCCTTTCGTGTCGCTCCGGAGGGCCGATCCGGTCTGCCCGCGCCTTTTGCGCATCGTCTGTTTTATATATGGAATTCTCATTTGAGAATTTAATGCGGATAAGAACCTAATAAAGTTTTCGGTTAATGGGCAACTATTTCGATGCCGAGCTAATAATTGGTCGGGAAACTTCTTCGTAACTTTGTCATGATAAAAGTCATTGTCTTAGTGGCATCGGATAAGTACTATCGTCCACACAGTCCTGTTAGTTAAAGGATTGTTTCTGCAGCGTTCTGCAACTTTTCAAGTTGTTGTCCGGTGCTGTCGTATTTCCGCGCTCGATGGGGCGGATATGCGCGAGTTGGTCTGGTGATTAATTACGGAAAGGATTTTTGTATGGCTACCATTTATTTCTCTTCGCCGCTCATGCCGCATAACAAGAAAGTCCAGGCAGTCGCCGGTAAGCGCTCAACGCTGCTGGGAGTCGCTCAGGAAAACGGCGTCAAGATTCCTTTCGAGTGTCAGGATGGCAACTGTGGTTCCTGTCTGGTCAAGATCACCCACCTCGACGGCGAGCGTATCAAGGGCATGCTGCTGACCGACAAGGAGCGGAACGTGCTCAAGTCCGTCGGCAAGCTGCCGAAGTCGGAAGAGGAGCGCGCGGCCGTGCGCGATCTGCCGCCAACCTACCGTCTGGCCTGCCAGACCATCGTCACCGACGAAGACCTGCTGGTCGAGTTCACCGGAGAGCCGGGCGGCGCCTGATCGCCGCTGGTTCCAGCAAACCCCATGGCCGTCGCGGCCATGGGGTTTTTCGTTTTCGGGGCGAGGGCCCGTCCGCTCGGCTCCTCAGCCTGTCGCTCGCTCGGTCGTTTGCCGCATGCCTTCGGATATTCCGACGCAGTTGATACGACGATGGTTGATCTCGATGGATAATGAGAAACTATTTCATCCATGGCCGAATAGCGCGTCCACGATCGACCGCCCGCGAGGCAGGAGCCGACTTCATGAGTGTTACCCGCAGACAGATCCTCGCCGGCCTGGCCGGTGTCTCCGCGCTCGGCCTGGGGGCCGGCGGTGCGCGCTATTGGCTGGGCCGGCCGGAGGGGGCGAAGACCCACGACTACGAGCTGATCGCCGCGCCGCTGGACGTGGAACTGGTGCCGGGCCGCAGGACGTCCGTCTGGGCCTACGGCGGCCAGGCGCCGGGGCTGGAGTTGCGCGCGCGACAGGGCGACTGGCTGCGGGTGCGTTTCGTCAACCGCCTGCCCGAGCCGAGCACCATCCACTGGCATGGTATCCGCCTGCCTCTGGAGATGGACGGTGTGCCCTACTTGTCGCAGTTGCCGGTGCTGCCGGGCGAGTCTTTCGACTATCGCTTCCGGGTGCCGGACGCCGGCAGCTTCTGGTATCACCCGCATACCGCCAGTGGCGAGCAGCTCGGGCGCGGGCTGGTCGGTCCGCTGATCGTCGAGGAGCGCGAGCCGACGGGTTTCAGGCACGAGCGCACGCTGAGCCTGAAAAGCTGGCACGTGGACGGGCAGGGCGTCTTCGGCGAGTTCAGCGTGCCGCGCGAGGCGGCTCGTGGCGGTACGCCGGGGCGCCTGAGCACGGTCAACGGCGAGGCGTCGCCGACCCTGGAACTGCCCGCCGGCCAGGTCGTGCGCCTGCGCATCCTCAACCTCGACAATACCCTGACCTACCGCCTCAACCTGCCGGGTGCCGAGGCGCGCGTCTACGCGCTGGACGGCAATCCCGTCGCACCCCATCCGCTGGGGCGGGAATACTTGCTGGGGCCGGGCATGCGTATCGAGCTGGGGCTCCGGGTTCCGGCGGTCGGGACGGCGCTGCCCTTGCGCAACGGTCCGCTGCGCCTGGCCACCCTGAAGAGCGTGGACAGCGGCGAGACGGCCGCCGACTGGCCCGCCGCGCTACCGGCCAATCCCGTCCCGGAACCCGATCTGGCCGCCGCGACGAGCCTGCGTTTCAATTTCGAATGGGCCGCAGCCCTGTCGGTGAACATGGAGCAGGGCGGGGCCTTCAAGTTCTGGCAGATCAATGGCCAGGCCTGGGACATCAACGACAGGAGTTGCGCCGAGCGCCCCATCGCCACCCTGCAGCAGGGGCGCAGTTATATCTTCGAGTTGCGCAACGTCAGTCAGTACCAGCATCCCATCCACCTGCACGGGATGGCCTTCAAGGTGCTGGACTCCAACCGCCGGAAGATCGACCCGTACTTCACCGATACCTACCTGCTGGGGCGCAACGAGACCGCACGGATCGCTCTGGTGGCGGACAATCCCGGGGTATGGATGTTCCACTGCCACGTCATCGACCACATGGAGACGGGCCTGATGGCGGCGATCAAGGTGGCGTAGGACGATAACCTTCATCTCCCTTTTTCGATCCGATGCTTGTTCATGAAAATCCCGCAGATCATCGACCGTAGTCAGGACGAACATTTCATGCGCGAGGCGCTGGTCCTGGCCGCCGAAGGCGCCGGGCTGGGCGAGGTGCCGGTGGGCGCCGTGCTGGTGCGGGGCGGCGAGATCGTCGGGCGCGGCTTCAATTGCCCGATCTCCCGTCGCGATCCCAGCGCCCATGCCGAGATGGTGGCGATCCGCGCCGCCGCCGCCGCGCTGGACAACTACCGGCTGCCCGGCAGCACCCTGTACGTGACGCTGGAGCCCTGCAGCATGTGCGCCGGGCTGATCGTCCATGCGCGCGTCGCCCGGGTGGTGTTCGGCGCCAGCGAGCCGCGCGCCGGCGTGGCGGTCAGCCGCGGCGATTTCTTCGCCCAGGATTTCCTCAACCACCGGGTGCTGATCGAGGGCGGGCTGCTGGCGGAGGAGTGCGGGGCGATCCTCAAGGCCTTCTTCAGGGCGCGGCGCGGCTGAGGTCGCCGCGTTCTACAGCGGCGGCTTCGCGGCCGGCGGCTCCTTCGGCAGGCCGGGTACGTGCAGGCCGCTTTCGGCGATGCGCGAGCCTTCCATCTGTGGCTGGGTCACCCAGGTGAGGATGTCGTAATAGCGGCGGATGTTGGCGACGAAGTGCACCGGCTCGCCACCGCGCGCATAGCCGTAGCGGGTCTTGCCGTACCACTTCTTCTCCGCCAGGCGCGGCAGCATCTTTTTCACGTCCAGCCATTTGTCCGGGTTCAGGCCCGCCGCCTTGGCCAATTTGCGGGCGTCGTCCAGATGGCCGCTGCCGACGTTGTAGGCGGCCAGGGCGAACCAACTGCGGTCGGGTTCGCGGATGCTTTCCGGCAGGCTCTGGTGGACATGGACGAAATATTTGGCGCCGCCGTGGATGCTTTGCTTGGGGTCGAGGCGGTTGGCCACACCCATCGCCTCGGCGGTGCGCTGGGTGAGCATCATCAGGCCGCGGACCCCGGTCTTGGAGGTGGCGCTGGGCTGCCACTGGGACTCCTGGTAGCCGATGGCGGCCAGAAGGCGCCAGTCGATCCCGTGTTTCTTGGCGGCCTCTCGGAAGTGTCGTTCGTAGCGTGGCAGGCGCTGCTGCAGGTGCTGGGCGAAGGTGTAGGCGCCGACGTAGCCGAGCACTTCGACATGCCCGTAATAGCGCTCCTTCAACTGCTGCAGGAGGCCCTTCTTCCGGGCCCGGGCGAGGAAGGCGTCGACCTTTTCCAGCAGGCTGCGATCGCTGCCGGCGGCCACCGCCCAGCTCAGCGCGCGGGCATCGCCCAGGTCGAAGGCCACGCGCACATTGGGAAAATACACCTGATTCATCGCCAGCTCGTTGGAGTCGACCAGGGCCGCATCGATCTGGCCCTCGTCGACCATGTGCAGCAGGTCGGCGATTTCCAGTTCGGCGGTTTCCTCGTATTGGAGTTCCGGCAACTGCCGTTTGATCTCCGCCAACTGGTCGGCATGGCTGCTGCCCTCGAGGACCAGGATGCGCTTGCCGACCAGATCCTGCGGACGGGTGGGGCGGCGCTGGCCGTTGCGGTAGACGACCTGCGGGGTGACCTCCATGTAGGGCCGGGAGAACAGCGCCAGATGGCTGTGGGATGCGCTGGGGATCAGGCCGGGCGTGGCCAGCTCCGGGCCGCCGGGCTGGTTGAGCCGGGCGAAGATGGCGCCGAGGTTGTCCGCGGTCTCGATCCGCAGGCCGACGCCCAGATCGTCGGCGAAACGCTTGACCAGTTCGTACTCGAAGCCGGTTTCGCCGTTGCGGTCCTGGAAGTAGGTGGCTGGGCTGTTGCGGGTGACGACCCGCAGCACGCCCTCTTCCTGTACGCGCTGGAGGGTTGACGGCCGGGGAGACTCGCTGCAACCCATGAGCATCAGGAAAAGTAAGGTCGGCAACAGCCGGCGGTGGGCGCGGCGCCCGCGGAGCGCGGTTCGGTCGGTCATCGGCGTAGTATACGCAATTCGGCAGGCGGGTGGCGCGGCCGTCGGCGTGCTGCCGGGTGTGGCCCTGCCTGCCTGCGTTCTTAGCGTCCGGCGGCGCCATGGAGTAGAATGAACGGCTTCCCAGCTCCCCCCTTCGAGGCTGTTCCGACGATGTTGATCCTGCGCGGCGCTCCCGCCCTTTCCTCCTTCCGTCATGGCAAGCTGCTCGATCAGTTGACCCAGAAGGTCCCCGCCGTCAGCGGGCTGTATGCCGAGTTTGCCCACTTCGCCGAGGTGAGCGCCGCCCTTCACGGCGACGAGGAGAAAGTGCTGGCCCGTCTGCTCGAGTACGGGCCCGGCGTGCCGGTGCAGGAGCCTGCCGGCCGACTGTTCCTGGTCCTGCCGCGTTTCGGCACCATTTCGCCCTGGTCGAGCAAGGCCACCGACATCGCCCGCAACTGCGGCCTGGCCAAGGTCGAGCGCCTCGAGCGCGGCATCGCCTACCATGTCGCCGGCGAACTGTCCGAGGCCGACGCGCAGGTCGTCGCCGCGGCCTTGCACGACCGCATGACCCAGATGGTGCTGAACGACCTGGAGCAGGCTGCCGGCCTGTTCAGCCACGCGCAGCCCAGGCCGCTGAGCGCGGTCGACGTGCTCGGTGGCGGGCGGGCGGCCCTGGCTCGGGCCAACGTCGAGCTGGGACTGGCCCTGGCCGAGGACGAGATCGACTATCTGCTCGGGAGCTTCACCGAACTGGGACGCAACCCCCATGACGTCGAGCTGATGATGTTCGCCCAGGCCAACTCCGAGCACTGCCGGCACAAGATCTTCAACGCCAGTTGGGACATCGACGGACAGACGCAGGAAAAGTCCCTGTTCGGCATGATCAAGAACACCTACGAACTGCACCGCGAAGGCGTGCTCTCCGCCTACAGGGACAACGCCGCGGTGATCGAGGGCTTCACCGCCGGGCGCTATTTCCCCGATCCCGAGAGCCGTCAGTACGGCGCCAGCCAGGAGCCGGTGCATATCCTGATGAAGGTGGAAACCCACAACCACCCGACCGCCATCGCGCCCTTCCCCGGCGCCTCCACCGGCTCCGGCGGCGAGATCCGCGACGAGGGCGCCACCGGCCGTGGTGCCAAGCCAAAGGCCGGACTGACCGGTTTCAGCGTTTCCAACCTGAACATCCCGGGCTTCGAGCAGCCCTGGGAAGAGCCCTACGGCAAGCCCGAGCGCATCGTCGGCGCCCTGGACATCATGATCGAAGGCCCGCTCGGCGGCGCGGCCTTCAACAACGAGTTCGGCCGGCCGGCGCTGACCGGCTATTTCCGTACCTTCGAACAAAGGGTCGGCAGTCCGCGCGGCGCGGAAGTGCGCGGCTATCACAAGCCGATCATGCTCGCCGGCGGCATGGGCAACATCCGCGCCGAGCACGTGCAGAAGGGCGAGATCCCGGTCGGCGCCAAGCTGATCGTGCTGGGCGGTCCGGCCATGCTGATCGGCCTGGGCGGCGGTGCGGCCTCCTCGATGGCCACCGGCACCAGTTCGGCGGACCTGGACTTCGCCTCGGTGCAACGCGACAACCCGGAAATGGAGCGCCGCTGCCAGGAAGTCATCGATCGCTGCTGGCAACTGGGCGAGGCCAACCCGATCCGCTTCATCCACGACGTCGGCGCCGGCGGTCTGTCCAACGCCTTCCCCGAGCTGATCAACGACGGCGGACGTGGCGGTCGCTTCGAGCTGCGCAACGTGCCCAACGCCGAGCCGGGCATGAGTCCGCTGGAAATCTGGTGCAACGAGTCCCAGGAGCGTTACGTGCTCGCCGTGGATGCCGCCGACTTCGAGCGCTTCAAGGCCATCTGCGAACGCGAGCGTTGCCCCTTCGCGGTGGTCGGCGAGGCCACCGAGGAGCCTCGGTTGACGGTGGCCGACAGCCATTTCGCCAACGACGCCGTGGATATGCCGCTCGAAGTGCTGCTCGGCAAGCCGCCGCGCATGCACCGCAGCGTCGTGCGCGAGGCCGGGCAGGGCGACGACTTCGCCGCCGACGGGCTGGATATCGCGGAGGCGATCTCCCGAGTGCTGCGCCATCCGGCGGTGGCCAGCAAGAGTTTCCTGATCACCATCGGTGACCGTTCGATCACCGGGCTGGTGGCTCGCGACCAGATGGTCGGTCCATGGCAGGTGCCGGTGGCCGATTGCGCGGTGACCGCCACCAGCTTCGATGTCTACACCGGCGAGGCCATGGCGATGGGCGAGCGTACCCCGCTGGCCCTGCTGGATGCCCCGGCCTCCGGGCGCATGGCCATCGGCGAGACCCTCACCAACCTGGCGGCGGCGAGCATCGGGAAGATCTCCGATGTCAGGCTGTCGGCCAACTGGATGGCCGCCGCCGGCCATCCGGGCGAAGATGCACGCCTGTACGACACCGTGAAGGCGGTCGGCATGGAGCTGTGCCCGGCGCTTGGCATCACCATCCCGGTGGGCAAGGATTCCATGTCGATGAAGACCCGCTGGCAGGAGGCGGGCGAGGAGAAGAGCGTCACCGCGCCGTTGTCGCTGATCGTCTCCGGCTTCGCCCCGGTGCGGGACGTGCGGCGCACCCTGACCCCGCAATTGCGTCTTGACAAGGGCGAGACCGACCTGGTCCTGATCGACCTGGGGCGCAGCCGGAACCGCCTGGGCGGCTCCATCCTCGCCCAGGTGTACGGCAAGCTCGGTCGCGAGGTGCCGGATGTCGACGATGCCGAGGACCTCAAGGCCTTTTTCGCGGTGATCCAGGGATTGAACGCCGACGGCCACCTGCTGGCCTACCACGACCGCTCCGACGGCGGCCTGCTCGTCACCGCGCTGGAGATGGCTTTCGCCGGCCACTGTGGCCTGAGTCTCTACCTCGATGGCTTGGCCGACAGTCGCGACGAACTGGCCGGCGTGCTGTTCAGCGAGGAGCTGGGGGCGGTGATCCAGGTGCGCCAGGATGCCACTCCGGAAGTGCTGGCGCAGTTCAGTGCCGCCGGTCTGGGCGACTGCGTAGCGGTGATCGGCCGGCCGATCAATGGCGCCGAGGTCGCCGTCGGTTTCAACGGCGAGTCGGTGTTCGCTGCCGAGCGCCGCGTGCTGCAGCGTCAGTGGAGCGAGACCAGCTACCGCATCCAGCGCCTGCGCGACAACGCCGACTGCGCCGACCAGGAGTTCGACGGCATTCTCGAGGAGGACGACCCCGGCCTGTCGGTGCAGCTCTCCTTCGATGTGGACCAGGACATCGCCGTGCCTCATATCAAGAAAGGCGTGCGTCCGAAGGTGGCGATCCTGCGCGAGCAGGGCGTCAACGGCCAGGTGGAGATGGCGGCGGCCTTCGACCGCGCCGGCTTCGCCGCGATCGACGTGCACATGAGCGACATCCTCGCCGGGCGCATCGATCTCGCCGAATTCAAGGGGCTGGCGGCCTGTGGCGGCTTCTCCTACGGCGACGTGCTCGGCGCCGGCGAGGGCTGGGCCAAGTCGATCCTGTTCAACGCTCGTGCCCGCGATGCCTTCCAGGCTTTCTTCGAGCGCAAGGACAGCTTCGCCCTCGGCGTGTGCAACGGCTGCCAGATGATGTCCAACCTGCACGAGCTGATTCCCGGCAGCGAATTCTGGCCGCATTTCGTGCGCAACCGTTCGGAACAGTTCGAGGCGCGGGTGGCCATGGTGCAGGTGCAGGAGTCGACCTCGATCTTCCTGCAGGGCATGGCCGGTTCGCGTCTGCCGATCGCCATCGCCCATGGCGAGGGGCATGCCGAGTTCGAGAGCGAGGAGGCCTTGCTCGAGGCCGATCTGTCCGGCTGCGTGGCATTGCGCTTCGTCGACAATCACGGCAAGGTCACCGAGCGCTATCCAGCCAACCCCAACGGCTCGCCGCGAGGCATAACCGGGCTGTCCAGTCGCGACGGCCGGGTGACCATCATGATGCCGCACCCGGAGCGGGTGTTCCGCGCCGTGCAGAACTCCTGGTGTCCGGATGCCTGGCAAGAGGACGCCGGCTGGCTGCGGATGTTCCGCAATGCCCGGGTCTGGGTGGGCTGACCGGGCGGTACTGCGATTTTCCGGACGCCCCGCTATCGCAGGGCGCCGTACCGTCCGGGCCGGCCCGCTTCAGGAGATTCCGATGTACAAACTGTGCTTCTACGTACCGGAGAGCCATGTGGAAACGGTCAAGGAGGCCGTGTTTGCCGCCGGCGGAGGGCGCATCGGCGCCTACGACAGTTGCTGCTGGCAGGTTCCGGGGCAAGGGCAGTACCGCCCGCTGGAGGGCAGCCAGCCCTACCTGGGGCAAACCGGCAGGCTGGAGCGGGTGGTGGAATGGAAGGTGGAGATGGTGGTCGCCGACGAGCGCATCCATGACGCCGTCGAGGCGCTGAAGCGGGCGCATCCCTACGAGACGCCGGCCTTCGAGGTCTGGCGGTTGTCCGATATGTCGTTCTGATTCCGCTCCGGCAAGAGAAAAGCCCCGGCCCGTCGTCGACGAGCCGGGGCTTTTTCGTGGTTCAGGGGCGGATTTCGATCAGGGTTCCATCCTTGACCAGGCTCCAGACCTCGCGGATGTCGTCGTTGCGCATGGCGATGCAGCCTTCGGTCCAGTCCAGGCCGTGGAAGTACCACTCGGGGTAGTTTTCATCCAGCGGCGTGCCATGGAGCATGATCATGCCGCCGGGCGGCACACCCTCCGCACGGGCCTGGGCCTGGTCGCGGATATTGGGGTAGGAGATGTGCATGGACAGGTTGTACTTGTCGCTGGCCTTGCGCCAGTCGATCCAGTAGAGGCCTTCCGGAGTGCGCTGGTCGCCTTCGCGCCGTTTGGGGCCCGTCGGCCGCTTGCCCAGGGAAACCTTGTAGGACTTGAGGGGCTGGCCCCGGCTGAGCAGCATGAGCTTGCGCTCGGATTTCACCACCAGAATCTTGTCGACGATCCGCTGTTCCTCTCCGGGTGAAAGTACGCTGGCCTGCGAGAGGCCGACAACGGACAGGCAAAGGGATGCAAGCAACCAGCGCATCGAGAGTTCCATATTTGCGGTCAGAATCGTTCCAAGGGGTTCATCGGTAGGGGTGCGAGCGGCTCGTTGCGCACCGGGTAGAGCTGCCGGACCCGGTCTTCGAAAAAATATTTTAGGGTATGACCGACGGTCGGAAAAGCCAGCTCCCGCCAGGGAATTTCGGCTTCACGGAACAATCGTACTTCCAGGCTTTCCTCGCCTGCTGCAAAGCGCGTGTCGACCAGTCGAGCGCGGAAGAATACATGTACCTGATGGATGTGGGGCAGGTCGAACAGGGTATATAGCTCGAGTCGCTCCACGTGCGCGCAGGCTTCCTCCAGGGTTTCCCGGGCCGCCCCCTGTTTCATGGTTTCGCCGTTCTCCAGGAATCCGCCGGGCAGTGTCCAGAAGCCGCGGCGTGGCTCGATGGCGCGCCGGCACAGCAGTACCTGCCCGCGCCAGAGCGGCAGGCAGCCGGCGACTATCCTGGGATTCTGGTAATGCACGGTGCGGCAGGACGAACAGACGAAGCGTGGTCGATGATCGCCGTCGAGCGTCTGCCAGCTCACCGGGCTACCGCATTGGCTGCAGAATTTCATGGGGTTTCCCGCAGGTTGCCGTCGACCGACTGCCTCTGGCGGGGCGAGGGGTGGGCCGGTTGTGTGGTTCGTGTCATGATATTTTCCCATGGAGTAAAGATAGAGAATGAAGATGCAGGAAGATCTACTCCGACGCATGCGCAACTATTCGCCTCGTCCCCTGGAGACCGACGGGCGTTTTCCCGAGGCTGCGGTGCTGGTGCCGATCACTCGTAGCGACGAGCCCGAGTTGGTGCTGACCCTGCGTGCCAGCGGCTTGTCCACCCATGGCGGCGAAGTGGCCTTTCCCGGCGGACGCCGCGATCCGGAAGATCCCGATCTGGTGCATACCGCCCTGCGCGAGGCGGAGGAGGAGATCGGCCTGCCGCCGGGGCTGGTCGAGGTGGTGGGGACGCTCAGTCCCCTGGTATCGCTTCATGGCATCCTGGTGACGCCCTATGTGGCGCTGGTGCCCGACTATGTCGAATACCGGCCCAACGATGGCGAGATCGCCTCGGTCTTTTCGGTGCCCCTGGCGTTCTTCTGCGAGTCCCCCCGGGAAGCCACGCACCGCATCGACCACCAGGGGCGCAGCCAGTACGTGCCCTGCTACCGCTACGGCCCGTACAAGATCTGGGGGCTGACCGCGATGATGGTGGTCGAACTGGTGAACCTGCTGTTCGATGCCGGAATCGAGACCCAACGGCAGCCGGCGAGCTTCATCGAACTGGACTGAAGATGCGGCGATTGTCGTCGGCTGCTCGCATGCGAGTGGTGGGAGCCGGTCTGTGGCGGAGGGCCGAAGGAAGATCCATCCTGCCATTCCGGATGCCGGTGTCTGTCCCGTATGTCGGCGTGTGCCGAACGAAATCGGGTGCTGGTGACGATCGGACAATTCCGAACAGCGCCGGTTAATGGCATTGTGCGCCGAGCGGGCCCGCGTCGAGGGCCTGTTCTCATAGGTTGCGTCCGTTCCCGTCCGCCGCTGTGGACGGGACGTACGCATGTTGAAGGAAATCCCATGTCCCGTATTGGAACTCCGCTGTCGCCGGGTGCGACCCGTGTATTGCTGTGTGGCTCAGGTGAACTGGGCAAAGAAGTGGTGATCGAGCTGCAGCGCTTCGGTGTGGAAGTGATCGCCGTGGATCGCTATGCCGACGCGCCGGCCATGCAGGTCGCCCACCGCAGCCACGTGATCAACATGCTCGATGGCGCGGCCCTGCGCGCGCTGATCGAGCAGGAACGGCCGCACTACATCGTGCCGGAAATCGAAGCCATCGCCACTGCGACTCTGGTCGAGCTGGAAAGCGAGGGCTTCACGGTGATCCCCAGCGCGCGGGCCGCCAACCTGACCATGAACCGCGAGGGTATCCGCCGCCTGGCGGCGGAGGAGCTGGGCCTGCCGACTTCGCCCTACCGCTTCGCCGACAGCTTCGAGGAGTACCGCGCGGCGGCGGAAGCGCTCGGCTTTCCCTGCGTGGTCAAGCCGATCATGAGTTCCTCCGGCAAGGGACAGAGCCTGCTGAAGGGGCCCGAGCAACTGCAGGCCGCCTGGGACTACGCCCAGGAAGGCGGGCGGGCCGGCAAGGGGAGGGTGATCGTCGAGGGCTTCATCGATTTCGACTATGAAATCACTCTGCTCACCGTGCGTCATGCGGGGGAGACCACCTTCTGCGCCCCCATCGGCCATCGCCAGGAGAAGGGCGACTATCAGGAGTCCTGGCAGCCGCAGGCGATGAGCACGACGGCGCAGGCGGAATCCGAGCGCATCGCCAGGACCGTCACCGAAGCCTTGGGCGGGCGCGGACTGTTCGGCGTAGAGCTGTTCGTCAAGGGCGACCAGGTCTGGTTCAGCGAGGTTTCGCCGCGTCCCCACGATACCGGTCTGGTGACACTGATCTCCCAGGACCTTTCCGAGTTCGCCCTGCATGCGCGAGCCATTCTCGGCCTGCCGATCCCGGCGATCCGCCAGTTCGGCCCGGCCGCTTCGGCGGTGATTCTGGTCGAGGGGCAGTCCCGCGAGGTGGGCTTCGCCAACCTGGGACAGGCACTCGCCGAACCGGATACCGCCTTGCGCCTGTTCGGCAAGCCGGAGGTCGCCGGTCAGCGGCGGATGGGCGTGGCCCTGGCGCGGGATGTCTCGGTTGAAACCGCACGGCAGAAGGCGACGCGTGCCGCGCAGGCGGTCGAGGTGCAGTTGTAGTACCTGCGGGGGGCTGCTCTCCGGGCAGCCTTCCTCACTCGTGCGTCGGCGAGGGGCGTGCATCGGCCGTCCAGACGCGCACGTTCTTCACCCGGTTTCCCGATGTCTCGAGGATCTCCAGTCGATAGGGGCCGATGCTCAGGCAGACTCCGCAATCGGGAATATTTTGCAAGGCCTCGGTGATCAGCCCGTTGAGGGTGCGCGGGCCGTCGCTCGGCAACTGCCAGCCGAGCGTCTTGTTCACCTCGCGTACGTGGGCGGCGCCGTCGATGATCTGGGAGCCGTCCTCCTGCGCTCGGATATCCGGAGCGAATTGGTGGTCGCGGTTGGTGAACTCGCCGACGATCTCTCCCAGGATGTCCTCGAGAGTGACGATACCCTGCACGTCGCCGTATTCGTCGACCACTATGGCGATGCGCCGCTTCTGTTGCTGGAACTGGATCAACTGGACGGCCAGTGGCGTGTTTTCCGGGACGAAGTAGGGTTCCTGACAAGCCTCGCGCAGATTTTCCTTGGTCAAGCGGTTCCTGGTGAGCAGGTGAGCGATGTGGCGCATGTGCACCACACCCTCGATCCGGTTGATGTCTCCACGGAACACCGGCAGGCGCGTGTGCGAGGTGCTGCGCAGCAGCTCGACCATGGCTTCCATCGTCTCGTCCAGGTCGAGGCCGACGACCTCGTTGCGCGGGATCATGATGTCGTTGACGCTGACTCTCTCCAGATCGAGGATGCCGAGCAGCATGCCCCGGCGATTCGGCGACAGCGTTTCGCCGGACTCGTGGAGCATGCTGCGCAGTTCCTCGCTGGTCAGGCTCGCGCTGCCTTTGCCCTGCGGGGCGATGCCGGCCAGGCGGAGCAGGCCATTGCTGATCCAGCCGAGCAGGATCACCAGCGGATACAGGATCTTCTGCAACTGCGCCAGCGGCCGGCTGAAGGGGTAGGCGACCAGCTCCGGTCGAATGGCCGCCAGCGTCTTGGGAGTGATCTCGCCGAAAATCAACAGGGCGAGGGTCGCGCCGAGGGTGGCGATGGCGATACCGACCTCGCCCCACAGGCGTGTGGCCAGCACGGTGGCGATGGCGGACGCGAGAATGTTGACGAAGTTGTTGCCGATCAGGATGGTGCCGAGCAGGCGATCGGGGTGTTCGAGCAGCGCCTTGGCGCGTTGGGCGCCGCGGTGCCCTTTCTCGGCATGGTGGCGCAGGCGATGGCGGTTGAGACTGAGCAGGCCCGTCTCGGCACTGGAGAAGAAGGCCGAGCATGCCAGCAGAAAGATCAGCAGGCCAATCAGGTAGCCGGGATGCAGGGCTTCCATGCGCGGTCCGGGATGTGCTCGGGGATGGGGGCCGGGCATGCGTCCCGGCGGCTCGCCTGCCGGCGAGGGTTGCCCTTCTGTTGGACGGCCTTAAACATGCACGATGAATTCGCGGACCAGCTTGCTGCCGAAGTAGGCGAGCATGAGCAGGCAGAAGCCGCTCAGGGTCCAGCGGATCGCCGTGTGCCCGCGCCAGCCGAGGCGGTGGCGGCCGATCAGCAGGGCGGAGAAGACCAGCCAGGCCAGACAGGCGAGCAGGGTCTTGTGCACCAGGTGCTGGGCGAACAGATCGTCGAGGAACAGCCAGCCCGAGAGCAGCGATAGCGAGAGCAGTCCCCAGCCGGCCCAGAGAAAACCGAACAGCAGGCTTTCCATGGTCTGCAGGGGTGGGAAGTTGCGGGCCAGGCCTGAAGGATGCTTGTGCTTGAGTTGATAGTCCTGCAGCAGCAGCAGCAGGGACTGGAACATGGCGATGGTGAGCATGCCGTAAGCGAGGACCGACAGCAGGATATGGGCGAGGATCCCTGGCTCCTCGTCGACTCCCTTCAAGGTGCCGACCGGCATGAACTGCGCCAGCAGCACGGTGAGCGCACTCAGCGGCAGCAGCAGCAACAACAGGTTCTCCACCGGCATGTAGAAGCTGGCGAGCAGGGTCAGGGCGATCACTGCGGCGGCGATCAGGCTGGAGGCGTTGAAGAAGTGCAGGGTCAGGCCGTTCGGCCCCAGCAGTTGCAACGCCAGGCTGATACCGTGGGCGATCAGGGCCAGGATGCCCAGCAGCAGGAGCAGGCGTTTGTCCGGCAGGCTGTGCCTGGCCAGGCGCATGCCCTGGTAGAGCGTGGCGGAGGCGTATAGACCGGCGGCGGCGAGGCTGGGCAACAGTGGATGCATGAGTCCGGGTCTGGCAGGTCCTAAAGCCCCGAGTGTGGCATACAACCGGCTTCTCACGAAAGACCGCCCGCGGTGTCGGCTCCGGGCTCTTCGTTATATAATTGCCGGCCCGCTGCAAGCCCACCCTGGGCTCTTCGAGCCCGAAAGGAACGTGCATGTTCGAAAACCTTACCGATCGCCTTTCCCAGACCCTTCGTCATGTCACCGGCAAGGCCAAGCTGACCGAGGACAACATCAAGGATACCCTGCGCGAAGTGCGCATGGCCCTGCTCGAGGCCGATGTCGCGCTGCCGGTGGTCAAGGAGTTCGTCAATCGGATCAAGGAGCGCGCTGTCGGCACCGAGGTTTCGAAGAGCCTGACGCCGGGGCAGGCCTTCGTGAAGATCGTCCGCGTCGAGCTGGAAACGCTGATGGGGGCGGCCAACGAGGATCTGGCGCTGAATGCGGCGCCGCCGGCGGTGGTATTGATGGCTGGCCTGCAGGGGGCGGGCAAGACCACCACCGTGGGCAAGCTCGCGCGCTTTCTCAAGGAGCGCCGCAAGAAGTCGGTCCTGGTGGTGTCCGCCGACATCTACCGCCCGGCGGCGATCAAGCAGTTGGAAACCCTGGCCGAAGAGGTCGGCGTCACCTTCTTCCCATCCGATGCCGCTCAGAAGCCCGTGGATATAGCCCAGGCGGCGATTCGCGAGGCGCGGCTCAAATTCATCGACGTGGTGCTGCTGGATACCGCCGGCCGTCTGCACGTCGATGCCGACATGATGGAGGAGATCAAGCTCCTGCATGCCGCCGCCAAGCCGGTCGAGACCCTGTTCGTGGTCGATGCGATGACGGGCCAGGACGCCGCCAACACGGCCAAGGCCTTCGGCGACGCCCTGCCGCTGACCGGCGTGGTGCTGACCAAGGTGGATGGCGACGCGCGTGGCGGTGCCGCCTTGTCGGTCCGCTACATCACCGGCAAGCCGATCAAGTTCATCGGCATGGGCGAGAAGAGCGATGCCCTGGAGCCCTTCCACCCGGATCGCATGGCTTCGCGCATCCTCGGCATGGGCGATGTGCTCAGCCTGATCGAGGAGGCCGAGCACAAGCTCGACCGCCAGAAGGCGGAGAAGCTCACCAGCAAGCTGAAGAAGGGCAAGGGCTTCGACCTTGAGGATTTCCGCGATCAGTTGCAGCAGATGAAGAACATGGGGGGGCTCGGCGGGCTGATGGACAAGCTGCCGGCCATCGGTGGCGTCAACCTGGCGCAGATGGGCAATGCCCAGGGCGTGGCGGAAAAGCAGCTGATGCAGATGGAGGCGATCATCAACTCCATGACCCCGGCCGAGCGCCGCGATCCGGACATCATCAGCGGTTCGCGCAAGCGGCGCATCGCCCTCGGTTCCGGCACCCAGGTGCAGGATGTCGGCCGTTTGATCAAGCAGCACAAGCAGATGCAGAAGATGATGAAGAAGTTCACCGCCAAGGGGGGCATCACCAAGATGATGCGTGGCATGGGCGGCATGTTCCCCGGCGGTCGGCTGCCCAAGATCTAGCGGCCGCCCGCTCGATACCGGGCTCGGTGGCGCGAACTCGAAAAGCCGTTTGCAAAATGCTGCATAACCTTTAGAATATGCGGCCTTTCGGGCCATGAGCCCAGTGTGCAATCTGGTTTTGCAGCACCGACTACAGGAACAATGTTCACATGGTAACCATCCGTCTTGCCCGTGGCGGCTCCAAGAAGCGCCCCTTCTACCACCTGACCGTGACCGACAGCCGCAACGCCCGCGACGGCCGTTTCGTCGAGCGCATCGGCTTCTTCAATCCGGTCGCCTCGGGCGCCGAAGTGAAGCTGTCCGTGGACCAGGAGCGCGCTGCCTACTGGCTCGGCCAGGGCGCCCAGCCGTCCGAGCGCGTCGCCCATCTACTCAAGGAAGCGGCCAAGGCGACCGCCTGATTTCGACATGGACATGACGCCTGCATCCGCCGATGGGCTGATCGTTCTCGGCAAGATCACTTCGGTGCATGGCGTCCGCGGGGAAGTGAAGGTCTATTCCTTCACCGATCCGATCGACAATCTGCTGGATTATCGTTTCTGGACGCTCAGGCGTGGCGACGAACGGCGTCAGATCGAGCTGGTCCGAGGGCGCCCGCAGGGCAGGCTTCTGGTGGCCAGGCTGAAGGGGATCGAGGATCGCGACGGGGCGCGTGCCTTGGCGGATTTCGAAGTCTGCGTTCCCATCGCCCAACTGCCTCGGCTGGACGAGGGCGAGTTTTACTGGCATCAGCTCGAAGGCCTGCGAGTGGTCGACCGGGAAGGTCGCTTGTTCGGCAAGGTCGATCATCTGCTGGAAACCGGCGCCAACGATGTGCTGGTGGTCAGACCCTGTACCGGTAGCCTGGACGACCGGGAGCGTCTCCTGCCCTATACGGATCAGTGCGTGTTGCGGGTGGATCTGGCGGCCGGCGAGATTCGGGTGGACTGGGATGCGGACTTCTGAGTATGCAGGTCGAGGTCATCAGCATTTTTCCGGAGATGTTCGCCGCCATCCGCGATTTCGGCATAACCAGCCGCGCGGTCAAACAGGGATTGCTCAGGCTCAACTGCTGGAATCCTCGCAGCTTCACGGAGGACCGTCACCAGACGGTGGACGATCGTCCGTTCGGCGGTGGTCCGGGCATGGTCATGAAGATCCAGCCCCTGGAGCGTGCGCTGGTTGCGGCCAGGGCGGCCATCGGGGGGCGGGCGAAGGTGATCTATCTGTCGCCGCAGGGCCGTCGGCTGAAGCAGCAGGCGGTGCGCGAGCTGGCGCGGGAAGAGGCACTGATCCTCATCGCCGGCCGTTACGAGGGTATCGACGAGCGCTTCATCGAGGCGCACGTGGATGAGGAATGGTCGATCGGCGATTATGTCCTGTCCGGCGGCGAACTGCCGGCCATGGTGCTGATCGATGCGGTTACCCGGTTGTTGCCCGGTGCGCTGGGGCATGCCGATTCCGCCGAGGAGGACTCGTTCACCGATGGCCTGCTCGATTGCCCGCACTACACCCGACCGGAGGTGTACGAGGGAAAACGTGTTCCTGAGGTGCTGCTGAGCGGCAATCACGAGCACATCCGGCGCTGGCGTCTGCAGCAATCCCTCGGGAGGACCTGGGAGCGCCGCGCCGATCTTCTGGATAGCCGCTCGCTTTCTGGAGAAGAGCAAGAGCTGTTGGCGGAATATCTTCGCCAACGGGACGATAGTTGACGTATCGATGGCGGGCCGAGGGCCTGTCTCAGGAGCACTCAGATGACCAACAAGATCATTCAGCAGCTCGAAGCCGAGCAGATGAGCAAAGAGATTCCGGCTTTCGCCCCGGGCGACACCGTGATCGTGCAGGTTAAGGTGAAGGAGGGCGAGCGCCAGCGTCTGCAGGCTTTCGAGGGTGTGGTCATCGGCAAGCGCAACCGCGGCCTGAACAGCGCTTTCACCGTGCGCAAGATCTCCAGCGGCGTGGGCGTCGAGCGTACTTTCCAGACCTACAGCCCGCTGGTCGACAGCATTACCGTCAAGCGTCGCGGTGACGTGCGCAAGGCCAAGCTGTATTATCTCCGCGACCTGTCCGGCAAAGCGGCACGTATCAAGGAAAAGCTTTCCTGATCAAGGGCTTTTCCCCTCGAAAAAGCAGCCGGAAGGCTGCTTTTTCGTTTGGGTGTCCGCCGATAGGCGTAACTCCTGCCTTGCAGCGTACAACAACAAAATCCCGCCAGTGGCAGCCATCTATTTTTATCTGGAAGTAGTGGCATGACCCCTAGAGAGCAAGAAATCCAGCGTCGGATCGAGTTGTCCGAAACCCGCATCACCAAAGCGGTCTTTCCGTTCACCACCAACCACCACAACACCCTGTTCGGCGGTACCGCGCTGGGCTGGATGGACGAGATTTCATTCATTACGGCGACGCGCTTCTGTCGTCTGCCGACGGTTACGGTTTCCTCCGACCGGGTCGACTTCAAGCATCCGATTCCGGGCGGTTCGATCGTCGAACTGATCGGTCGGGTGGTGCAGGTCGGCAATACCAGTTGCAAGGTCGAGGTGGAGATCTTCGTCGAAGGCATGTATTGCGGTACCCGCGAGAAAGCCATCACCGGCGTGTTCAGTTTCGTCGCCATCGACGAAAACAAGAGACCACGGGCTATACTGCCCGACTTTTCATCGGAAAAGGACGAAGCGGCCTGAGTGGTTGCTCGCCGATGTGAGTTTCCAGACTCCCTGGCGGCTTTTTCCGGTCTGTTCTGGCAAGGATCGGCATGCCTGGCGTCGAGCATCCACAGATCGAGCGTTTTCTCGAAGCCCTCTGGCTGGAAAAGGGCCTCTCGGCGCATACCCGGGCGGCCTATCGCAGCGATCTCGAACTTTTCAACGGCTGGCTGTGCGAGCGCGGCCTGGCGCTGGTCGAGGTGGGGCGCGAGCTGATCCTCGATCATCTGGCCTGGCGGGTCGATGCCGGTTACAAGGCGCGCTCCACGGCACGTTTTCTTTCCGGTCTGCGAGGCTTCTTCCGCTATCTGCTGCGCGAGGGCGTGATCGCCGGCGATCCGACCCTGCAGGTGGAACTGCCGCAATTGGGCCGTCCCCTGCCCAAGTCCCTTTCCGAGGCCGATGTCGAGGCGCTGCTGGCAGCGCCGGAAGACGACGATCCGCTCGGGCTGCGCGACCGGGCCATGCTCGAAGTGCTGTATGCCTGTGGCCTGCGGGTCAGCGAACTGGTCGGCCTGCGCCTGGAGCAGTTGAACCTGCGCCAGGGGGTGGTGCGGGTATTCGGCAAGGGCAGCAAGGAGCGCCTGGTGCCTCTGGGCGAGGAGGCCATCGCCTGGCTCGAGCGCTATTTGGTCGAGGCCAGGCCGCTGCTGCTGGGCGGGCGGCCGAGCGACGTGCTCTTTCCCAGCCTGCGTGGCGAGCAGATGACCCGGCAGACCTTCTGGCACCGCATCAAGCATCACGCCCGGCTGGCGGGGATCGGCAAGAGTCTGTCGCCGCACACCCTGCGCCATGCCTTCGCCACCCATCTGCTCAATCACGGTGCCGATCTTCGCGTGGTGCAGATGCTTCTCGGCCACAGCGACCTGTCGACCACTCAGATCTATACCCATATCGCCCGGGCACGCCTACAGGAGCTGCACGCGCGGCATCATCCGCGTGGCTGAATGGGCCGTCCGGGGTGTCCGCCTGTGATAGGCTCTGCCCATTCGCATTGTTCCTCTGGAGTATCCATGCGCGTTTCCTCCCTTTTCGCTGCCGTGGCGCTCGGTTTGGCAAGCACTCTGGCCTTGGCGGCCGATCCCGGCCAGGCCATTCGCAAGGCCCTGCAACAGATGCAGCCGGGGCTGCCGATCGAGTCCATCGCTGAAAGCCCGATGACGGGGCTCTACCAGGTCCAGTTGAAAGGGGGACGAATGCTCTATGCCAGTGCCGATGGCCAGTTCGTCATGCAGGGCTATCTGTATCAGCTCAAGGACGGCAAGCCGCTCAACCTCACCGAGAGGGCGGAAAGCCTGGCCGTGGCGAAGGCCATCAACGGTATACCGGCCGGCGAGATGGTGATCTTCGCGCCCAAGGAGCCGAAGACCCACATCACCGTCTTCACCGACACCGACTGCGGCTACTGCCAGAAGCTGCACAGCGAGGTGCCGGAGCTGAACCGGCTCGGTGTCGAGGTGCGCTACGTGGCCTTTCCGCGCCAGGGCATCGGTTCCCACGGCTACGGGGATCTGGTGAGTGTCTGGTGCGCCAAGGACCGCCAGGCGGCGATGAACAAGGCCAAGGCGCGGGAGAAAGTGCCGGCGGCCACCTGCGACAACCCGGTCGCCAAGCAATTCGAGCTGGGTCAGATGATCGGCGTGCAGGGCACTCCCGCCGTGATACTGGCCAACGGACAGATGATCCCCGGTTATCAGCCGGCGGCGCAGTTGGCCAAGCAGGCCCTGACCGCCCAGTCGACCAACTGAGCGGGTCGCCGCGCCTTCGGCGTTCGCGGGCGGCACGCCAATTGACTAAAGGCCGGGTGCTTCGTAATGTGCGGCTCTTTTCTCTGCGGTCGGGGCATATCCGGCCGCTCTCTGCGGTGAAGATGGGGAGTTTCAGCGTGAAACCGGTCAAAGTAGGCATCTGTGGACTGGGTACCGTCGGCGGCGGCACCTTCAATGTGCTCAAGCGCAATGCCGAGGAGATCGCCCGCCGCGCCGGGCGTGACATCGAGATCGCCCAGATCGCCATGCGCAGCTCCAACCCGAAATGCGATATCGCCGGCACCCCCATCGCCGCCGATGTCTTCGAACTGGTCGACAATCCGGAGGTCGAGGTCGTCGTCGAACTGATCGGCGGTTGCAGTCTGGCCCGCGAGTTGGTGCTCAAGGCCATCGACAACGGCAAGCACGTGGTCACCGCGAACAAGGCGCTGATCGCCGTGCATGGCGACGAACTCTTCGCCAAGGCCCGCGAGAAGGGCGTGATCGTCGCCTTCGAGGCGGCGGTGGCCGGCGGCATTCCAGTGATCAAGGCGATCCGCGAGGGTCTGGCCGGCAACCGCATCAACTGGGTGGCCGGCATCATCAACGGTACCGGCAACTTCATTCTCAGCGAAATGCGCGAGAAGGGCCGGGCCTTCGCCGACGTGCTCAAGGAGGCCCAGGCGCTGGGCTACGCCGAGGCCGATCCGACCTTCGACGTGGAGGGCATCGATGCCGCCCACAAGCTGACCATCCTCGCCTCCATCGCCTTCGGCATTCCGCTGCAATTCGACAAGGCCTACACCGAAGGCATTTCCAGGCTCACCAGCGCCGACGTCGGCTACGCCGAGGCGCTGGGTTACCGCATCAAGCACCTGGGCATCGCACGGCGCACCGCCGAAGGCTTCGAGCTGCGCGTGCACCCGACGCTGATCCCGGCCGACCGCCTGATCGCCAACGTCAACGGCGTGATGAACGCGGTGATGGTCAACGGCGATGCCGTGGGCTCGACCCTGTTCTGCGGCGCCGGCGCCGGTATGGAGCCGACCGCCTCGGCGGTGGTGGCCGATCTGGTGGACGTGGTCCGCGCCATGACTTCCGACCCGGAGAACCGCGTGCCGCACCTGGCCTTCCAGCCCGATGCGCTGTCCGCCCACCCGATTCTGCCGATTTCGTCCTGCGAGAGCGCCTACTACCTGCGCATCCAGGCCAAGGACCATCCGGGCGTGCTGGCCCAGGTGGCGACCATCCTTTCCGAGCGTGGCATCAACATCGAGTCGATCATGCAAAAGGAGGCCGAGGAGCACGACGGCCTGGTTCCCATGATCCTGGTCACCCACCGGGTCCGGGAGCGCTGTATCGACGAAGCCATCGCCGCCATGGAGGCGCTCGAGGGCGTGGTCGGCAAGGTCGTCCGCATCCGCGTCGAACAGCTCAACTAATCCGCTACAAGCCGCCCGCCGTCCGCCGCCAGTCGAGCCCCGCTGCGGCCCGGGGCCGCGGCCCGAACCTAAGGTTTGCACACATGCGCTACATCAGCACCCGTGGCCAGGCGCCGGCCCTGAATTTCGAAGACGTGCTGCTGGCCGGCCTGGCCAGCGACGGCGGCCTCTACGTGCCGGAAAGCCTGCCGCGCTTCACCCTCGAGGAGATCGCCTCCTGGGCCGGCCTGCCGTACCACGAGCTGGCCTTCCGGGTGATGCGCCCGTTCGTCGCCGGCTGCATCGCCGACGCCGACTTCAGGCGGATTCTGGAAGAGACCTACGGCGTATTCGCCCACAAGGCGGTGGCGCCGCTGACCCAACTGGGCGCCAACGAGTGGGTGCTCGAACTCTTCCAGGGCCCGACCCTGGCGTTCAAGGACTTCGCCCTGCAACTGCTCGGCCGTCTGCTCGACCATGTGCTGACCAGGCGCGGCGAGCGCGTGGTGATCATGGGCGCCACCTCGGGCGACACCGGCTCGGCCGCCATCGAGGGCTGCAAGGCCTGCGACAACGTCGACATCTTCATCATGCACCCGCACAACCGCGTGTCCGAGGTGCAGCGCCGGCAGATGACCACCATCCTCGGCGACAACATCCACAACATCGCCATCGAGGGCAACTTCGACGACTGCCAAGAGATGGTCAAGGCCAGCTTCGCCGACCAGGGCTTCCTCAAGGGCACCCGGCTGGTGGCGGTCAACTCGATCAACTGGGCGCGGATCATGGCCCAGATCGTCTACTACTTCCATGCCGCCCTGCAGCTCGGCGCGCCGCATCGCTCGCTGGCCTTCTCGGTGCCGACCGGCAACTTCGGCGATATCTTCGCCGGCTACCTGGCGCGCAACATGGGCCTGCCGGTCAACCAACTGATCGTCGCCACCAACCGCAACGACATCCTGCACCGCTTCATGTCCGGCAACCGTTACGACAAGGACACCCTGCACCCGTCGCTGTCGCCGTCCATGGACATCATGGTGTCGTCCAACTTCGAGCGCCTGCTGTTCGACCTGCACGGCCGCAACGGCGCCGTCGTCGCCGCGCTGATGGACGCCTTCAAGGCCACCGGCAGGCTGTCGGTCGAGGACGACCGCTGGACCGAGGCGCGTCGTCTGTTCGACTCGCTGGCGGTGGACGACGAAACCACCTGCGCGACCATCGCCGGGGTGCACGGCGAAACCGGCTACCTGCTCGACCCGCATACCGCGATCGGCGTCAGGGCCGCCCGCGAATGCCGGCGCAACCCGGCCCTGCCGATGGTCATTCTGGGCACCGCGCATCCGGTCAAGTTCCCCGAGGCGGCGGAGAAGGCCGGCATCGCCGCCGTTCCGCAACTGCCGGCGCACCTGGCCGACCTGTTCCAGCGCGAGGAGCGCTGCTCCGTGCTGCCCAACGACCTGAAGGCGGTGCAGGCCTTCGTCAGCCTGCACGGCAATCGCGGCAAGCCGCTGTAAGGCGCCGCGGCTCGAACCCTGAAGCCGCTTTCCAGCAGGAGGGTGGCTTTTTCCTTTTCCTTCATATCCTCCATGATCGGGCCGCTCGCGGTTCCTCCCTTTCCCGCGAGCGCCTGTCTTGCTGCCTGGAAAACGGGCCCTGTGGAAACTTTCCGCGTGCCGGCAAGTCATTTGCGGGCTGCAAGCAGCCTTCTCATCACTTGGGGTGTCTGGATATGGAAAGCACGCGTGAGTTGCTGGTCGAGGCGCTGGCGCCTTACAAGATCGATATAGGAGGGGTTCGTCCGGATGGCAGTCGGTTGCTGACGTTGCAGAACGGAGCTGGCGAAATCCTGATCGAGCGTCCGTTGAGTCCGGTGCAGTTGATGGACAAATGGTTGCTCATTGATGTCGTGGACGGCATCCATCGCGACCTGCGCATCCTCGAGGGACGGCTCACTCCCAAGGTGATCGCGGCGCTGGAGCGGGGGCAATGCGCCCGGCAGAACGACGTGTTCTGAGTCCGATGGGCGACCGGATGCGCGATGATCGTTGCGGGCCTTTCGCTTGCGCCCGGACATCGGCGCGTTCCATTTCCATGCCGGGTGGTGGATCGCTCCGGCAACGGACGTTGCGCATGGGCGGACTGGAGGAGGAGAGCACGGCACAGGGAGGTGTGGCCGGGCATGCCAGGAGGCCTGCGGGCTGCTGAGACGCTGACCCATGGCGCCGCGCCCGAACGGTTCGGGCATGGCGTCCGAGGGCTGGCGCCATGCCATCGGCGCACGTAAAGTTTCGCCTCCCGGTCCCGGCCCCAGCCTGTCCATGACCCTGCATCTGCCCACCCTGCTGCTGACGGTTGTCTACGTCCTGATCCTGCTGGGCCTGCTGATGCTGCATGCCTGGTGGCGCAGCGAAGGCGAGTCGACCCTCGGCTACATGGCCGGCACGCTGCTGGTAGCCGCTGCCGGCATGCTGCTGGGCAGCCTGCGCGGCATCGGCATCGATACCCTGTCCATCGTGCTCGGCAACATGCTGCTGCAATTGTCGGGCGGACTGGGTTGGACGACTTCGCGGGTGTTCGCCGGGCGACCGGCCTGGTGGCCGGGAATCATGGGCGGCGCGCTGCTCTGGGGGCTGCTCTGCCTGTGGCCGACATTCCTGGCCTCGCTGCCGCTGCGGGTGGCGATCGCCAACCTGCTGGTGATTCTCTACAGCGCGCTGGGGGCCTGGGAGCTCTGGCGTGTCCGCGCCTCCCTGACGGTCTCCGTCGCGCCGGCGCTGGGGATGCTGGTCCTGCACGGCACTTTCTACTGCCTGCGGCTGTCGTTCGATCGCGGCGCCTCCATCGGCCTGCGCTGGAGCGAAAGCGGTGCCGACTTCATGGCCTGGATGGTGCTGGAGGCCTTCCTGTTCGCCAACGGCATCGCCTTCGCTACCCTGGCCATGGTCCGCGAGCGCGCCGAGCAGCGCTACCGGGCGGTGGCCTATCGCGATCCGCTCACCGACATCGGCAACCGCCGGGCCTTCACCAGCGGCGGCGAGGTTCTGTTGGCCCGCTGCGCCGCCGAGGGACGGCCGGCGGCCTTGCTGCTCTGCGACCTCGATCATTTCAAGCGACTGAACGATACCCATGGGCACGCCATGGGCGATGCGGCGCTGGTCGCCTTCGGCCGTCTGCTCGCCTTGGGGGTCCGCCAGCAGGATATTTGCGGGCGCATCGGCGGCGAGGAGTTCGCCTGTCTGCTGCCCGGGGCGGACAGGACGGTATCGCTGCAGGTGGCCGAGCGCATCCGCCAGGCCTGCAGCGAACTGTCGCTGGAGCCGGGGGTGCGCGTCAGCGTCAGCATCGGCGTCGCCTCCAGCGAACAGGCCGGCTACGACCTGTCGCGCCTGCTGGCGCTGAGCGATCAGGCACTGTACCGGGCCAAGGCCAACGGTCGCGATCGGGTCGAGTGTTCCGCCGACTGACGCTCGCAGCGCGGATTCGGGGTACACTTGCCGCCCCTCGAAGCGGACCGGATGCCTGCCCATGGCCCTGCAAGCCACGCCCTACAAAGTCGAACTCAACCTCACCGACCTGGATCGCGGCGTCTACGAGAACCTGCGCTTCACCGTCGCCCGGCATCCTTCGGAAACCGAGGAGCGCCTGGCCGTGCGGCTGATCGCCTATGCTCTCTGGTACGACGAGCAACTGGCTTTCGGCCGCGGCCTGTCGGACGTCGACGAACCGGCGTTGTGGCTGAAAAGTCTCGACGACCGCGTCCTGCACTGGATCGAAGTCGGCCAGCCGGACGCCGAACGCCTGACCTGGTGTTCGCGACGCGCCGAACGGGTCAGCCTGCTGACCTACGGCAGCCTGCGGGTCTGGCAGGGCAAGGTGCTGGAGGCGGTGAAGGGCCTGAAGAACCTCAGCGTGGCGGCCGTGGGCCAGGAAGCCCTGGAGGAACTGGCCCGCGACCTGCCGCGTTCGCTCGGTTGGAGCCTGATGATCAGCGACGGCGCCTTGTTCGTCACCGACGAGCGCGGTCAGCACGAGATTCCCCTGGAGTGGCTGCTCGGCGAGCGCTGAGCGACGTTTCCCCGTAGGGCGGGAGCGTCCCGCCAGTCTTCGAATCCGGCGGCTGCTTCCGCCCTGAAATTACCATCCAATGCGAATCGAATCCCGTCCACTGCCCGAGCCCTTGCCCGACCTGGGCGATCTGCCGCCGCTTCTGACCCGGCTCTATGCCGCCCGTGGCGTGCAGTCCGCCGCCGAACTGGACAAGGGGCTGGCGCAACTGTTGCCCTACCGCCGGCTCAAGGGCATCGAGGCGGCGGTGGCGCTTCTGGTCGAGGCGCTGCGCGAGCGTCGGCGCATCCTCTTCGTCGGCGACTTCGATGCCGACGGCGCCACCGCCAGCACGGTCGGCGTGCTCGGCCTGCGCCTGCTCGGCGCTGAGCATGTCGACTATCTGGTGCCGAACCGCTTCGAATACGGCTACGGTCTGACTCCCGAGATCGTCGCCGTGGCCCTGGAGCGCCGGCCGGAGCTGCTGGTGACGGTGGACAACGGCATTTCCAGCCTCGACGGGGTGGCCGCGGCCAAGGCCGCCGGCCTGCAGGTGCTGGTCACCGACCACCATCTGCCGGGCCACGAACTGCCGGCGGCGGACGCCATCGTCAATCCCAACCAGCCTGGCTGCGACTTCCCCAGCAAGGCCCTGGCCGGGGTCGGAGTGATCTTCTACGTGCTGCTGGCGCTGCGCGCCCGCCTGCGCGAACTGGGCTGGTTCGCCGGGCGGAACGAGCCGAACCTGGCCGAACTGCTCGATCTGGTCGCCCTCGGCAGCGTCGCCGACGTGGTGCCGCTGGACGCCAACAACCGCATCCTGGTCCACCAGGGGCTGGCGCGCATCCGCGCCGGACGGGCGCGACCGGGGTTGCGCGCGTTGCTCGGGGTGGCCGGGCGCGACCCGCGACGGATCACTTCCACCGATCTCGGCTTCATCCTCGGGCCGCGGCTCAACGCCGCCGGGCGGCTGGACGACATGTCCCTCGGTATCGAATGCCTGCTCTGCGAGGATGAGGAACTGGCCCGCGAGATGGCGGTGCAGCTCGACCAGCTCAACCAGGACCGCAAGGCCATCGAGCAAGGCATGCAGCGCGAGGCCCTGGCCCAGCTCAGGGAACTGCCTGTCGAGGAACTGCCCTTCGGCCTCTGCCTGTTCGAGCCGGACTGGCACCAGGGGGTGATCGGCATCCTCGCCTCGCGCCTCAAGGAGCGCTACCACCGCCCGGCCATCGCCTTCGCCGACGCCGGCGACGATCTGCTCAAGGGCTCGGCGCGTTCGGTGCCGGGGTTTCACATCCGCGATGCGCTGGATGCGGTGGCGGCCCGGCAGCCTGGGCTGATCAGCAAGTTCGGCGGGCACGCCATGGCCGCCGGGCTGTCGCTGCCGCGGGAGAACTTCGCCGCCTTCGCCGCGGCGTTCGACGCCGAAGTGCGCCGCCAGCTCCGCGCCGACGACCTGAACGGGCGACTGCTCTCCGACGGCCCGCTCGGCATCGCGGAGTTCCACCTCGATCTGGCCCGCGCCCTGCGCCAGGCCGGTCCCTGGGGCCAGCACTTTCCCGAGCCGCTGTTCCACGGCACTTTCCAACTCGTCCAGCAGCGCCTGGTCGGTGAGCGCCATCTGAAGCTGGTGGTACGCAGCGAGTGCGGCGTGCTGCAGCTCGACGCCATCGCCTTCAATATCGATCGCGAGCAATGGCCGAATCCGGCGGTGCGCTGGGCCGAACTGGCCTATCGGCTGGACGTCAACGAGTACCGTGGGCAGGAGAGCGTGCAACTGGTGGTGGTGCATATCGAGGCGCGCTGAGCGGAGCGCCAGACCCGCGCGCCCCTTTCCCCGGCGCCGTTCGCCGCCGCTCTCGTCGGTGCGGGCAGCCGGTACATGACCCGGGCCCGTCGCGGTATGCCAGGGGCTTGTTTGCCATTTCCTGCAGGTGCAGTCTTTTCTCCCGTCTAGAGTTGAAGTGTCGATCATTCGTTAGGACCGGAGTGTTGCCATGAGCCTGCTGTTCGAGCCCTTGACCCTGCGTCAACTGACCTTGCCCAACCGTATCGTCGTATCGCCGATGTGCCAGTACTCGGCCCGGGACGGGCTGGCCAACGACTGGCATCTGGTGCACCTGGGCAGCCGCGCGGTGGGCGGAGCCGGGCTGGTGATCGTCGAGGCCACCGCGGTCGTCGCCGAAGGGCGTATTTCCGCCCAGGATCTCGGCCTCTGGAATGACGAGCAGATCGAGCCGCTGCGCCGCATCACCTCCTTCATCGAGTCCCAGGGCTCGCTGGCCGGCATCCAGTTGGCCCATGCCGGACGCAAGGCGAGCGTCTGGCAGCCCTGGCTGGGCCGGCCGGGCAGCGTGCCGCCCGAGGAGGGCGGCTGGGTTCCGGTCGGCCCCTCGGCGATTCCCTTCGATCCCCGCCACAGGGTGCCCGAGGTCCTCGACGAGGCCGGTATCCGCGAGGTCGTCCGGGCCTTCGTGCAAGCCGCCGAGCGTGCCCTGGCCGCCGGTTTCAAGGTCGTCGAGGTGCACGCCGCCCACGGTTATCTGTTGCATCAATTCCTCTCGCCGTTGTCCAACCAGCGTCGGGACCAGTACGGCGGCAGCTTCGACAACCGCATCCGCCTGTTGCTGGAGGTGACCGAGGCGGTACGCGCGGTGTGGCCCGAGACCCTGCCGCTGTTCGTCCGCCTGTCGGCCACCGATTGGGTGGAGGAAGGCTGGAACCCGGAGGAGACGGTGGCGCTGACCCGGCGCCTCAAGGCACTGGGCGTCGATTTGATCGACGTGTCTTCCGGCGGCACCGCGGCCGCGGCGGAAATTCCCGTCGGGCCGGGCTACCAGACCCGCTTCGCCGAACAGATACGCCGCGAGGCGGGGATCGCCACCGGCGCGGTGGGCATGATTACCGAGGCGGCGCAGGCCGAGCACATCCTGCGCACCGCCCAGGCCGACCTGATCCTGCTGGCCCGCGAGTTGCTGCGCGATCCCTACTGGCCGCTGCATGCAGCGGACTTTCTCGGCGACAAGGCGGTGCCCTGGCCGGCGCAATACGTGCGGGCCGCACATCGCGACACGCCGTTCCGCGAGTCCGGCGAACTCGACTGACGCCGGCCTCGCTTCTCGACCCGGAAGCAGAGGAGACTGTGCGATGAACACCAGTGGATTGCTCGATCAACTTCTCAGGTCCGCCGAGGGCTTTCGCCGGCAGGGACAGCCGTCGCCCGGCGGCGGGGCTGGCGGCGGCCTGTTCGGCGACATCCTCGGCGGCGCCGGCGGCGGTTCTCCGGGAGGCTCGCTGGGCGGCCTGCTGAGCGGCGGAAACAAGGGGGCGCTGGCGGCAGGGGCTCTCGCCCTGCTGCTCGGCAAGCAGCGGCTCGGCAAGCTGGGCGGCAACGCCGTGGCCTACGGCGGTCTCGCCGCCCTCGGGATGCTGGCCTACAAGGCCTTCAACAACTGGCAGGCACAACAGGCCGGCGCTTTCCCAGGCGAGCCGCAGACCCTCGACCGCCTGCCGCCGGAGCGAGCCGAAGGGCACAGCCGGGCGCTGCTCAAGGCGCTGGTCGCCGCGGCCAAGGCCGACGGGCATGTGGACGAGCGCGAGCGCCAGTTGATCGAAACCGAACTGGGGAGGGTCGCGGAGGACGAGGAGCTGCAGGGCTGGCTGCATGACGAATTGAACCGGCCGCTGGACCCGGCCGATGTGGCCCAGGCCGCCGACACACCGGAACTGGCCGCCGAGATCTACCTCGCGAGTCTGCTGGCGGTCGACGAGGAGCAATTCATGGAGCGCGCTTACCTGGACGAACTGGCGCGGCATCTGCGGCTCGATCCGCAACTCAAGACGGAGCTGGAGAGCCAGGCGAGGGCCGCCTGAGTCCGGCCGGGCGCTTCACGCATGCGGACCGCGGGCTGTCAGTGGCGGCCCGCTGCGTTATACTCTTCGGCTTTTCGAACTGTCCGAGCGCGAGCGCTGCCCACCATGGAAATCAATCCGATCCTCAACAGCATCAAGGACCTGTCCGAACGTACCCAGACCATTCGGGGGTATCTTTGACTACGATCGCAAGCGTGATCGTCTGACCGAGGTCGAGCGCGAGCTGGAAGACCCGAACGTCTGGAACAATCCGGAATACGCGCAGAACCTGGGGCGCGAACGCGCCCAACTGGCGCTGGCCGTCGAAACCCTCGACGAGCTCACCGGCGGTCTGGCCGACTCCCGCGATCTCCTGGACATGGCCGTCGAAGAGAACGACGAGGGTGCGGCGAACGATGTCGCCGCCGAAGTCGAGCGCCTGCGCGGCATCCTCGAGAAACTCGAGTTCCGCCGCATGTTCAGCGGCGAAATGGACGCCAGGAACGCCTACCTCGACGTCCAGGCCGGCTCCGGCGGCACCGAGGCCCAGGACTGGGCCAACATGCTGCTGCGCATGTACCTGCGCTGGGCCGACAAGCACGGCTTCGACACCGAGATCGTCGAACTGTCGGAAGGCGAGGTCGCCGGCATCAAGAGCGCGACCGTGCACGTCAGGGGCGAGTACGCCTTCGGCTGGCTGCGTACCGAGATCGGCGTGCACCGCCTGGTGCGCAAGAGCCCGTTCGACTCCGGCAACCGCCGGCACACCTCGTTCTCCGCGGTATTCGCCTCGCCGGAAGTCGACGACAACATCGAGATCGACATCAATCCGGCCGATCTGCGCGTCGATACCTACCGCTCGTCCGGGGCCGGCGGCCAGCACGTGAACACCACCGACTCCGCGGTGCGCATCACCCACCTGCCGACCAACACCGTGGTGAGCTGCCAGAACGAGCGCTCCCAGCACGCCAACCGGGACCGCGCCATGAAGATGCTGCGCGCCAAGCTGTACGAGCTGGAGGTCATGAAGCGCAACGTCGCCGCCCAGGCGCTGGAGGACACCAAGTCGGACATCGGCTGGGGCCACCAGATCCGCTCCTACGTGCTCGACCAGTCGCGGATCAAGGATCTGCGCACCGGCATCGAGAACAGCAACTGCGATGCGGTGCTGGACGGCGATCTCGACGAGTTCATCGAGGCCAGCCTCAAGAAGGGCCTGTGACCCTCACCGAATCATTCGCACCACATGCCAGATAGACAGAGACCATGAGCGAACAACCGCTGAACCAGCATGCCCTCCACGAGGAAGAAAACAAGCTGATCGCCCTGCGCAAGGAGAAACTCGCCGCCGAGCGCGCGAAAGGCAATGCCTTCCCCAACGACTTCCGCCGCGACAGCTACTGCGCCGACCTGCAGAAGCGCTATGCCGAGGCGGGCAAGGAGGAGCTGGAAGCGGCCGCGATCCCGGTCAAAGTGGCCGGGCGCATCATGCTCAACCGCGGCGCCTTCATGGTCATCCAGGACATGACCGGGCGCATCCAGGTCTACGTCGACCGCAAGGGCCTGCCGGCCGAGACGCTGGAGGCGGTCAAGCACTGGGACCTGGGCGACATCATCGCCGCCGAGGGCACCCTGGCGCGCTCCGGCAAGGGCGATCTCTACGTGCACATGAGCACGGTGCGCCTGCTGACCAAGTCGCTGCGCCCGCTGCCGGACAAGCATCATGGCCTGACCGACACCGAGCAGCGCTACCGCCAGCGTTACGTCGACCTGATGGTCAACGAGGAAACCCGCCACACCTTCCGCGTGCGTTCGCAGATCATCGCCCACATTCGCAGGTTCCTCGCCGAGCGCGACTTCCTCGAGGTGGAAACGCCGATGCTCCAGGTCATCCCCGGCGGCGCCGCGGCCAAGCCCTTCCAGACCCACCACAACGCGCTGGACCTGCCGATGTTCCTGCGCATCGCACCCGAGCTCTACCTCAAGCGCCTGGTGGTCGGCGGCTTCGAGCGGGTCTTCGAGATCAACCGCAACTTCCGCAACGAAGGCGTCTCGACCCGCCACAACCCCGAATTCACCATGCTCGAGTTCTACCAGGCCTACGCCGACTACGAGGACAACATGGACCTCACCGAGCAGTTGTTCCGCGAACTGGCGCAACTGGTGCTGGGGACCACCGACGTGCCCTACCAGGGTAAGGTGTTCCACTTCGGCGAGCCCTTCGCCCGCCTGTCGGTGTTCGACTCGATCCTCTACTACAACCCGGAAGTCTCCGCCGCGGACCTGCGCGACATCGAGAAATGCCGCGCCATCGCCAGGAAGGCCGGCGCCGACGTCAAGGGTTTCGAGGGACTGGGCAAGCTGCAGACGATGATCTTCGAGGAGTTGGTCGAGCACCGCCTGGAACAGCCGACCTTCATCACCCGCTATCCCTTCGAGGTTTCGCCGCTGGCGCGGCGCAGCGACGACGATCCGAGCGTCACCGACCGCTTCGAGCTGTTCATCGGCGGCCGCGAGATCGCCAACGCCTACTCCGAGCTGAACGACGCCGAGGACCAGGCCGAGCGCTTCATGCAGCAGGTCCGGGACAAGGATGCCGGCGATGACGAGGCCATGCACTTCGACGCCGACTTCGTGCGCGCCCTGGAATACGGCATGCCGCCGACCGCCGGCGAAGGCATCGGCATCGACCGTCTGGTGATGCTGCTGACCGATTCGCCGTCGATCCGCGACGTGATCCTTTTCCCGCACATGCGTCCGGAAGTCTGATCCGACGGCCGCACGAGCGACGCCCGACGAGGCCCGCACCAGGAGGCGGCGGGCCTCGTCGGACGCGCAAGATACGCTCCGCTGGTCGCGACCCGTGGTGCCGAGCTATCACGATGGATTGCTTCTGGCGCGGAAAGCCCTAACAATGGGGGCAGGTCTTAGTTGGAAAAGGATGCCCGTCTTGACCCAGTTCCTCTCCCTGAACAGTGCTGCCCACATGGCCAGCGCCGTTGCCCACAGTGTCCAGTATCGAGGTCGAAAGACCAGTCGTCGCGGTAGCGAGCAGCGCCGCCAGGCCATTCTCGATGCCGCCATGCGTATCATCATCCGCGACGGCGTGCGCGCCGTGCGCCACCGGGCGGTGGCCGCCGAGGCCGGCGTGCCGCTGTCGGCGACCACTTACTATTTCAAGGACATCGACGATCTGCTCACCGATACCTTCGCGCTGTTCGTCGAGCGCAGCGCGGCCTACATGGCCGGTTTCTGGGAGCGGACCCAGGGCCTGCTGCTGGAGCAGGTCGGTCGCCTCGACGACAGCGGCGATTCGCGCCGCCAACTGGCCGAGGAGATCGCCCGGCTGGCGGTCGGCTATGTTCGCGACCAGTTGCATTTCCGGCGCGACGAGCTGGTCGCCGAGCAGGCTTTCCAGCAGGAGGCGCTGATCAACTCGCGCCTGCACGAACTGGCCCGTTCCCACCGGCGGATCCTCCAGCAGGGCGCCATCCAGTTCTTCCAGGTACTCGGTTCGCAGCATCCCGAGCAGGATGCCAGCGTGCTGACCGGGATCATCGGCCGCATGGAGTACCAGGGACTGCTCGAAGGTCCGGGACGCCTGGACGACGAGGAGATGCTGGCCGTTCTGAGCCGCTACATGTATCTGGTTCTCGGGCTCTGACGAGATGGCCGTCCCGCTGGGTGCCGGGGTGGTCCTTCCTGGCGGGGGAGAGCGTTATGCGAGCCTGGCGTCTTGTCCTCCTGCTGCCCTTCTGCCTGCTCGCCGGCTGCCTGGTGAGCTTCACCGAGCGAATCGCTCCCGGCGAAGCGGCACCGGTTTCCCTGCTCGGTGAGTGGAGCCGGCGCAACGAGTGGGGCGAACGACTGGCCCTGGAGATTCGCCCGGCCGGCCCCGCCCGCTACCGCGCCCGGCAATCCCTGGAAGGGGCCGACGACGGGCTGCAGGCCGAATTCACCGTGACCCGCCATGGCCGGCGCTGGTATCTTTCCGCCGGGCTGCCGGACGACCTCGGTGGCGGTTTTCTCATCCTCGGCTTCGAGCTGACGGCGAACAACGAACTGGTGCTCTACAACCTGGGGCCGGCGCGGGTTCGCCAGGCGCTGGAGCGGGGGACACTGGCCGGCAAGCCGATCGTCACCGCCCGGGGACCCGGGGTGCGCGTTCTCAGCCCGCTGGACAGGGTCTTCGCTTATCTGGACGATCCCGCCAATTCCGACGTTTTCAGCGAAGTGGCGCGCTACCGGCGCGTCGGCCAGTGAGAGCTCGATGAGCAGACGCAAGCAGCAGTACGAGTACCAGCAGATCATCCGCAGCCTTTCCGACCGGTTGGTCGAGGCGCAGATGCCGATCCGCGTGCTGGACGCGGTGAAATGGGACGACGAAGTGCGCCAGCGCTTCTTCGCCGCCGATTGTCGCCAACTGCCGCCGGTGGACCGGGGCTATTACGAGAGTCGCCCCCTGTCCTTCGATCCGGTGGCGAAAAAGCAGGAGTTTCAGAGCATCGAGCGGGATATCACCCGCCAGCTCGGCCAGTTCAGCCCGGTCGGGCAGATCATGCGGCGCATGTGCAAGGAATACCGCATGGTCATCCGCATGCTCGAGGCGCGCGGTACCCCGGATTTCGGGCTGATTTCCGAGGAGCTCTACGGCGCCGCTTCGGATGCCTTCCACGCCGGCGACCCGACCCTGGCCGATTTCGGCCTGATGCTGTCCGACTACCTGAACCAGATCGCCGATCGCGGCGACCTCAAGGACGAGCCCAAGACCCTCAATGCCAGCGCTGCCGTGCAGAAGCTTCAGGAGCGCCTGAACCGGGTGTTCGGCGAGCACGAGAGCACGGTTCGCGTGTTCGAGTCCGACGGCATCGTCGCCGACGCCGCGGCCGGCGCCGACTACATCAAGATCCGCAGCGACGCGCTGTTCAACGAGCGCGACGTGCGCGCTCTGGAGGTGCACGAGGGGCTGGTCCACGTGGCCACCACGCTCAACGGGCAGAACCAGCCGATTTGCACTTTTCTGGCCAAGGGGCCGCCGTCCTCCACGGTGACCCAGGAGGGACTGGCGATCCTCATGGAGGTGATCGCCTTCGCCTCCTATCCCAGCCGCCTGCGCAAGCTGACCAATCGCACCCGTGCCATCCACATGGCCGAGCAGGGGGCTAATTTCCTGGATATCTTCGAGTTCTTCCGCGACCAGGGGCTGAGCGACGAGGACAGCTACACCAACGTCAGCCGCGTGTTCCGCGGCTCGTGCCCGGACGGCATGCCCTTCACCAAGGATCTGTCGTATCTCCGGGGCTTCATCCTGATCTACAACTACATCCAGTTGGCGGTACGCAAGGGCAAGCTGGAGCAGATCCCCCTGCTGTTCTGCGGCAAGACCACCCTGGAGGACATGCGTACCCTGCGCCAACTGGTGGACCAGGGGCTGGTGGTGCCGCCGAAGTACCTGCCGGAACAGTTCCGCGACCTCAATGCCCTGTCGGCCTGGATGTGCTTCTCCAACTTCCTCAATCACCTCAGCATGGAACGGATCGAGGCGGACTACGCCAACATCCTCTGAGCGGTGCGCGGCGATTCGCGTCGCCGCGCCGGGCGGCGTTCCCACGGAGTATCCTTGCGGGCTTCCCGTCTCGATAAGGACCGTTTTCCATGGCCAGCCATCAGCTCGATTACGAAATCCTCGGCGCCCACGCCCAGTCGGTGGAAATCATCCTCGATCCCGGCGAAACGGTGATCGCCGAGGCCGGCGCGATGAATTACATGACCGAGGGCGTACGCTTCGAGACCCGCATGGGCGATGGCTCGGAGAGCGGCGTGCTGGGCAAGCTGTGGGGCATGGGCAAGCGCATGCTGACCGGCGAGTCGCTGTTCATGACGCATTTCTCCAATCACGGCAAGCGGCAGGCGCGGGTCGCCTTCGCCGCGCCCTATCCGGGGACAGTAGTGCCGGTGGATCTCGCCGAGATCGGCGGCACCCTGATCTGCCAGAAGGACAGCTTCCTCTGCGCCGCCCGCGGTACCGAGATCGGCATCAGTTTCAGCAAGCGCATCGGTGCCGGTTTCTTCGGCGGCGAGGGCTTCATCCTGCAAAGGCTGTCCGGCGACGGCCTGGCTTTCCTGCATGCCGGCGGCGCGGTGATCCGCAAGGAGCTGCGCGACGAGACCCTGCGCCTGGATACCGGCTGCCTGGTGGGCTTCAGCCGGGGCATCGACTACGACATCCAACTGGCCGGCGGGCTGAAGAGCATGTTGTTCGGCGGCGAGGGCATTCTCCTGGCGACCCTCAAGGGCACCGGCACCGTCTGGCTGCAGAGCCTGCCGTTCTCGCGGCTGGCCGAGCGGGTCTACGAGTCGACCGTCAAGGCCCGCGAGGACGTGCGCGGCGGTGGCGACTGATGCCGCAGCGAGCGCTGCGTCCGCTCCTGCTCGGCTTGTTCCTGGCCGCCGGTGCCGGCTGCAGTTCCCTGCTGTTCTATCCCGAGCCCGGCCAGCCCCTCACGCCGCGCGCGGCCGGCCTGGACTACCGCGACCTCTACTTGCGCGCCGCAGACGGCACGCGCCTGCATGCCTGGTGGCTGCCGGCCCGGGCGGGACGGGAGGTGCGCGGCACCGTGCTGCACCTGCACGGCAACGGCGGTAACCTGGCCTGGCATCTGGGCGGCAGTTGGTGGCTGCCGGAACAGGGCTGGCAGGTGCTGCTGCTGGATTACCGCGGCTACGGCCTGTCCGAGGGCTCGCCCGCCCTGCCGGAGGTATACCAAGACCTAGAGGCGGCCTTCGCCTGGCTCGGGTCGGAACCGGCGGTGCGCGACAGGCCGCTCGCCGTGCTCGGCCAGAGCCTCGGCGGTGCCCTGGCAGTGCATTTCCTGGCGCAGCGGCCGCAACGCCGCGCCCGGCTTTCGGCACTGGTGCTCGACGGCGTGCCGGCCAGCTACCGGGAAGTGGCGCGGCACATGCTGGGCGGCGCCTGGCTGACCTGGCCACTGCAGGTGCCGCTGTCCTGGCTGGTGCCGGACGGCGACAGCGCGGTCGACGCGATGCCGCGGCTGCAGGGGCTGCCCGTACTGATCTACCATAGCCGCGACGACGAACTGGTCCCCCTGTCCAACGGATTGCGCCTGTACCGGGCCGCGGCTCCGCCACGGTTTTTCCAGCCGACCCGCGGCGGCCATGTGCAGACCTTCGCCGAGCCGGCATGGCGGGCGTTGATGCTGCGCTTTCTCGCCGATCCCCGGAGCGCAGGCGGACTGGCCCAACCTTCCCCAGACGAGATTTCCCGATGAGCGTGACCAACCCCGTTCACCTGATCCTCACCGCCGTCGGCAGTGTCGCCGTCACGGTGGCCGCGCTCGGCCATTACGGCTATCTGCATGTGGCCAGGCCGGAGGATGCCCTGCTGCTGGCGGAGTTCACCATGCTCAAGACCGTCCCCGGCGAGGATTACCGGGTTTCCCTGAAGCCGGCCAGCCAGGTGGCGCAGTGCATCGATGGCGTGCTGGTGCTGTTCGATACCGAGCAAAAGGGTCTCACCGGCGTGCTGGTGGACCAGCGCAGGCAGGCGGTGCGCTGTCCTGGCCAGGAAACTCCGCGGGGCGAGCGATGAAGGTCGTGGTCTGGCAGGGTGACCTGACGAATCTGGCGGTGGACGCGGTAGTCAATGCCGCCAATCCCGGCCTGCTCGGCGGCGGCGGGGTGGATGGCGCCATTCATCGCGCCGCAGGTCCGGGGCTGCTCGCCGCCTGTCGCCGGCTGGGCGGCTGTCCGACCGGCGAGGCGCGCCTGACGCCGGGCTTCCGCCTGCCGGCGCGCTATGTGATCCACACGGTCGGGCCGGTCTGGCTGGGCGGCGGCCAGGGCGAGGCGGAACTGCTCGCCGCCTGCTACCGCAACAGCCTGGATCTGGCCGAACGGCACGCTCTGACGAACATCGCCTTCCCGGCGATCAGTTGCGGCATCTACGGCTATCCGGCGGATCAGGCGGCCGCCATCGCCGTGGCCGAGCTGTGCCGTCCGCGCCCGGCCGGCAGCTCCCTGCGCCAGGCGCTGCTGGTGGCCTTCTCGGCAGACATGGCCGCCCTCTACCGGCGCCTGCTGGATGTCTGATTTCAGTGACTGGCGCCGTCGGCCTGTGCGCTCATCTCCTGCAGGTAGCGGCGCGACAGGGCGAGAAAGCGCGGCGTCGGGCCGATGTCCTCGTAGAGTGGATCGCCCTGCTCGTCGAGGGAGACGATCTGGCTGCCCTTCACATAGGGCATGCTGGTTTCCAACTCCTCGAGAGCCGCGCCGATCAGTTCGCCGAGCAATTCCTCGACGTTGCGTCTGGGGTACATTTCGGCCAGCGCGGCGAGGCGCGCGGCAGCTTCCAGGTCGAGTCGGATATGGTACGGACTGGGCGTCAGACGACCTCTGGCGCCGCGTTCCCAGTGCTGGAGCAGTTCGCGGATCTTCATGAGGCACCTCATCTGCTGCGTGGATGACCCGCCGGGCGGCGATCCGCCGGGCGGTGACAGGTCGTGCTCGGGTATTGACTTCAGACTAGCCCAGCAGCGCTTCCCCCTTGTCAGAAATCGGCATGCTGGGCACTCTACGGCAAGTGATCCGGTGCGACGGATGGACACCGGAAGTCCGGTCGGCTGGATATCCCCGAACTGCTGCTGGAGGTTCTCATGGAGGAAATCGACGCCCGCCTGCGCGAGGACGTCCGCCTGCTCGGCGAACTGCTCGGCGAATATATCCATGCCCAGTGCGGTGAGGTCTTCTTCGACAAGATCGAGCGCATCCGCCTGGGGGCCAAGACGGGACGCCTGGGGTCGGAGGAGGGCGCCGAGCAGTTGACCCGTACCCTGGGCGAGCTGCGGGAGGACGAGCTGCAGCCGGTGGCGCGGGCCTTCAACCAGTTCCTCAACCTGGCCAACATCGCCGAGCAGTACCACGAGATCCGCCGCCGCGCTCCCGAGGAGCCGCCGCCCTTCGCGGTGCGCGCCCTGCCCGAACTGCTCGACCGGCTGTTGGCCGGCGGCCATGCCGCAGACGCATTGGCCCGCCAACTCGGGCGCCTGGAGATCGACCTGGTGCTCACCGCCCACCCCACCGAGGTGACGCGCCGTACCCTGATCCGCAAGTACGAGGCGATCGCCGCCGAACTGGCCGTGCTGGATCATGGCGATCTGCTGCCGGCCGAGCGCGAGGCGGTGCACGAGCGCCTGCGCCGGTTGATCGCCGAGGCCTGGCACACCGACGAGATCCGCCGCAGCCGGCCGACCCCGGTGGACGAGGCCAAATGGGGCTTCTCGGTGATCGAGCATTCCCTCTGGCAGGCCGTGCCGGCCTTCCTGCGCGGCGTCGACCGCGCGTTGCACGAGGCCACCGGCCTGCACCTGCCGCTGGAGGCGGCGCCGATCCGCTTCTCCTCCTGGATGGGCGGCGATCGCGACGGCAACCCCAATGTCACCGCCGCGGTCACCCGCGAGGTGCTGCTGCTGGCGCGCTGGGCGGCTGCCGACCTCCATCTGCGCGACGTCGAGCAACTGGCCGCCGAGTTGTCCATGCAGGAGGCGAGCAGCGAGCTGCGCGCCCGGACCGGCGAGGTCGACGAACCCTACCGGGTTCTGCTCAAGCAACTGCGCGAGCGGCTGTTCGCCACTCGCGACTGGGCCGCGGCGGCCCTGCACGGCGAGGCCGTGCGTTCGCCGGCGGTGCTGCAGAACAACCGCGAGCTCCTGCAGCCGCTGGAACTCTGCTACCGCTCGCTGCATGCCTGCGGCATGGGGCTGATCGCCGACGGTCCGCTGCTCGACAGCCTGCGCCGGGCGGCCACCTTCGGCCTGTTCCTGGTGCGCCTGGACATCCGCCAGGATGCCGCCCGGCATGCCGCGGCGCTCAGCGAGATCACCGAATACCTGGGTCTCGGCCGCTACGCCGACTGGAACGAGGAAACCCGTACCGCCTTTCTGATGCGCGAGCTGGACAGCCGCCGGCCGCTGTTGCCGGTGCATTTTCCCGCCTCCGCGGAAACCGCCGAGGTCCTCGCCACCTGCCGCGAGGTGGCGCAGGCCCCGGCGGCGTCGCTGGGCTCCTACGTCATCTCCATGGCCGCGGCGCCCTCCGACGTGCTGGCCGTGCAACTGCTGCTCAAGGAGTGCGGCCTGCAGCGGCCGATGCGTGTGGTACCGCTGTTCGAAACCCTGACCGACCTGGACAACGCCGCGCCGACGGTGGAGCGGCTCCTGCTGCTGCCGGGCTACCGCGCCCGCCTGCACGGTCCCCAGGAGGTGATGATCGGCTATTCCGACTCGGCCAAGGACGGCGGCACCACGGCCGCCGCCTGGGCACAGTACCGCGCCCAGGAAGGCCTGGTGGAGGTCTGCCGGCGACAGGGCGTCGAACTGCTGCTGTTCCATGGCCGCGGCGGTACCGTCGGTCGTGGCGGCGGTCCGGCCCATGCGGCGATCCTCTCCCAGCCGCCGGGCTCGGTGCCCGGACGCTTTCGCACCACCGAACAGGGCGAGATGATCCGCTTCAAGTTCGGCCTGCCGGACACCGCCGTGCAGAGCCTGAACCTCTATCTGTCCGCCGTCCTCGAGGCCACCCTGCTGCCGCCGCCGGCGCCGGAGCCGGCCTGGCGCGAACTGATGGACCGCCTGGCCGCCGAGGGGCTGGCCGCCTATCGCAGCGTGGTGCGCGAGCATCCGCAGTTCGTCGAATATTTCCGCCAGGCCACGCCCGAGCAGGAACTCGGCCGCCTGCCGCTGGGCAGTCGCCCGGCCAAGCGGCGGGCCGGCGGGATCGAGAGCCTGCGGGCGATTCCCTGGATCTTCGCCTGGACCCAGACGCGCCTGATGCTGCCGGCCTGGCTGGGCTGGGAGACGGCCCTGGGCAATGCCCTGGCGCGCGGCGAGGGCGAACTGCTCAGGCGGATGAGCCGGCATTGGCCGTTCTTCGGCACGCGCATCGACATGCTGGAAATGGTCCTGGCCAAATCGGATGCCGCCATCGCCCAACTGTACGACGAGCGGCTGGTGGAGCCGGGCCTGCTTCCCCTGGGGCAGCAACTGCGCGGCCTGTTGTCGCAGGCCTGCGCCGCCGTCCTCGAATTGACGGAGCAGGATCGCCTGCTTGGCCACAATCCCGAGGTTCGTGCCGCCTTCAGCGTGCGCAATACTTACCTGGATCCTTTGCATCTGCTGCAGGTCGAACTGCTGGCCCGCTACCGTCTGCACCAGGAGCAGGCCTGCAGCCCTCTGGAGCAGGCATTGCTGGTGAGCGTGGCGGGCATCGCCGCCGGTCTGCGCAACACCGGCTGACGAACGGTCGGCGGGGGGGCTGCCGGCATCGCTCCCAGGAGGGGTGCCTTGCAGTGCTTTTCGTCGGTTTTTCCGTTGTTCGTGTCAAGTTCGCTACATTTTGGGCTGGCTTGTGCACCCCGGGGTCAGCTGTGTATCTTGTGCACCTTTTGGCTGCCCGATGGCGCCAGGTTTGTTGTTCAGAAGGTCGATCCGAGACAATTCGAAGCTTTTAACAATCACTCAAGGAGCTACATCGATGCGCGTGATTCTGCTGGGGGCGCCCGGTGCCGGCAAAGGTACCCAGGCCCGCTTCATTACCGAGAGGTTCGGCATTCCGCAGATTTCCACCGGTGACATGCTGCGTGCCGCGGTCAAGGCCGGCAGCCCGCTGGGGCTCAAGGTGAAGGGGGTGATGGACAGCGGCGGCCTGGTTTCCGACGACATCATCATCGATCTGATCCGCGAGCGCATCGCCCAGCCCGACTGCGCCCGGGGTTTCCTCTTCGACGGTTTCCCGCGCACCATTCCCCAGGCCGAAGCCCTGCGCGATGCCGGCGTGAGCATCGATCACGTGCTGGAAATCGCCGTCGACGACGAGGAGATCGTCTCGCGCATGGCCGGCCGCCGCGTCCACGCGGCCTCCGGGCGCGTCTACCACGACCTGCACAACCCGCCGAAGGTGGCCGGCAAGGACGACGAGACCGGCGAGGATCTGATCCAGCGCGAGGACGACAAGGAGGAGACCGTGCGCCATCGCCTGGCTCTCTACCATTCGCAGACCAAGCCGCTGGTCGATTTCTACCAGAGGCTCGCCGCGACCACCGGCACTCCCCGCTACACCCGCGTCGAAGGCATCGGCTCGGTGAGCGAGATCACCGCCCGCGTGCAGGCCGCCCTGGCCTGATCCGCCGTGCCCGCGACGGACGGCTCGCTTCGTGCGGGCCGTCCGTTTTCCGGTCTCCGCCCGGACGGGGTTTATAATGCCCGTCCTTTCAGTTCCTCCCGGATGACCCGATGACCACTCTGCTGGCCCTGGATACCGCCACCGAAGCCTGTTCCGTCGCTCTCCTGCACGAGGGCCGTGCGTTCGGCCGCCATGCGGTGATCCCGCGGTTGCATGCCCAGCGCGTGCTACCCATGGTTCAGGAGCTGCTGGGCGAGGCGGGCATCGCCCTGTCGGCGGTCGATGCCATTGCCTTCGGTCGCGGACCGGGTGCCTTCACTGGCGTGCGCATCGCCGTCGGCGTGGTTCAGGGCCTGGCCTTCGCCCTGCAGCGGCCGGTGCTGCCGGTTTCCGACCTGGCGCTGCTGGCCCAGCGCGCCCACCGGGAGCGGGGAGTCGATCAGGTGGCGGCGGCCATCGACGCGCGCATGGACGAGGTCTACTGGGGCTGCTACCGCCTGGCGGAGGGCGAGATGCGTCTGGTCGGCGGCGAGGCGGTACTGGCGCCGGAACGGGTCGAGCTGCCGCGCCTGGCGAGCGGCGACTGGTTCGGCGCCGGGACCGGCTGGACACACGCCGAGCGCATGCCGGTCGCGCCCACCGCCCGGGACGCCGATCTGTTGCCCGATGCCCTGGATCTGCTGAGCCTGGCCGGCTTCGCCTGGCGGCGCGGCGAGGCCGTGCCGGCCGAGCAGGCGCAGCCGGTCTACCTGCGCGACAAGGTCGCCACCCCCAAGGGTGTCCGGTAGGCCCGCGATGCTGCCCTATTGTCTCGGCTGTCCCTCCTGGAGCGAGGCGGGTTGGCGCGGCCGCCTCTACCCGGACGGCACGCCGGCGTCCGACTATCTGGCGCTGTACGCCCGGGTGTTCAATGCGGTCGAGGGCAACACCACCTTCTACGCCCGACCTTCGGCGGCGACCGTGCAGCGCTGGGCGCAACGGATGCCGGCGCATTTCCGCTTCTGCGCCAAGCTGCCGCGCGACATCAGCCATTCGGCCGAGCTGCGCCTGCAGATGCCGGCCGCCCGGGCCTTCGTCGAGTCGCTGGCGCCCCTGGGCGAGCGGGTCACGCCGTTCTGGCTGCAACTGCCGGCCAGCTTCGGGCCGGCGCGCCTCGGCGAGCTGGCGGACTTTCTCGCCGGCTTCGAGCGTCCCCTGGCGGTGGAAGTCCGCCACCCGGCCTTCTTCCAGCGCGGCGAGGAGGAGCGGGCACTGAACCGCCTGCTGCGCGACCGGGGCGTCGAGCGCCTGTGCCTGGATTCCCGGCCGCTCTTCAGTTGCCACGAGGACACGCCGGCGGTGCGCCATGCCCAGTCGCGCAAGCCGCGCCTGCCGGTGCGCCCGGCGGCCCTCACGGCGTTTCCGCAGGTACGCTTCATCGGCCATCCGCTGCTCGCCGCCAACGATCCCTTCATGGCGCCCTGGCTGGACAAGGTCGCCGCCTGGATCGAGGAGGGCAGGCAGCCCTACGTTTTCCTGCATACCCCGGACAACTTGCTGGCCCCCGAACTGGCTCGGCGCTTCCATGAACGGTTGCGGGAGCGCCTGCCGGGACTGCCGCCGTTGCCGGCGCCGGCGGCGGCCGACGATTCGCAACTCGATCTGCTCTGAGCATGCAACCAAGTTCCCCGTTCGTTGCCTCAAGGGCATGCCCATCGTTCGCAGGTTCTTGGTGTGCGCGCTGCTGGCAGGGCTCGCCTGGGGCGGCTGGCAGGCCTGGCCGGCCGTGCCGCCCCGCTGGAATCCCTGGGCGCCGCTGGATGTGCGGGATTCGCCGAACCCGCTCACGCCCTTCAAGCAATGGCGCCTGCGGCACGATCCGGCGCTCTGCGCCACGGCGCTGGCCAGTTCCGCACTGCGTTATACCGTCCTGGCCGACAGCCGGCCGGCGCCCGATTGCCCGATCGAGAACAGCGTGCGTCTGCACGCCGCCGAAGTCGCTTTCAATGCCAGCTTCACCGCCACCTGCCCGCTCGCCGTCGGCTATGCCCTGTTCGAGCGCCATGGCCTGCAGCCGGCGGCCCGGCGGGTGTTCGGCCAGCCGGTGGTGGGCATCGAGCACTATGGCAGCTTCGCCTGCCGCAATATCGCGCGCAGCGCCAGGCGCAGCCAGCACGCCAGCGCCAATGCCCTGGATATCGCCGGTTTCCGCCTGGGTGACGGCCGGCGCATCAGCGTGGCCCGCGACTGGGGCGGCGACGACCAGGCGGCGCGCTTTCTGCGCCTGGTGCGCGATGCCGCTTGCCGTTCCTTCAACGTCACCCTGGGCCCGGATTACAACGCTGCGCACCGCGATCACCTGCACGTCGACATGGGGCCGGGCCGGCTCTGCCGTTAGAGCCGGTGGTTCGGCCTGCCGGGACGCCGGAACCGGTCGCGACTCTGGCAGAATGCCGGGCCTGGAGTCGACGGCCGCCGGGGCGGCCCTTTTCGAGCATTTTGCAATGGCTGATGAAAGTCCTGCGGTATGGGTTCGGGTCGAAGCCCTGGATACGGTTTTTCACGAGGCGGCACAGGCCCTGGCCGGGCGCCTGGGGCTGCCGTTCGGCGGCGAGGCGCGATTCGCCCTGCAGCTCGGCGAGCAGGGGCTGCAGTTGGCCGAACTGGGAGCGCAGGCGCCCGGGCCGGTGCGGGTCGACTTCGTCGAGGGCGCGTCGGCGCACCGGCGGTTGTTCGGCGGCGGCAGCGGACAGATGATCGCCAAGGCGGTCGGCGTGCAGCCGGGCGTGCGTCCCCGGGTGCTCGATGCCACCGCCGGGCTGGGGCGCGATGCCTTCGTGCTCGCCTGCCTGGGTTGCGAGGTGACCCTGATCGAGCGTCAGCCGCCGATCGCCGCACTGCTCGAGGACGGTCTGGCCCGCGCGGTCCGGGATCCGGAAGTCGCTCCCATCGTCGCGCGCATGCGCCTGCTGCCGGGCGACGCCATCGCGCGGATGCGCCAGTGGCCGGACGAGCCGCCGCAAGTGATCTACCTCGATCCGATGTTTCCGCACCGCGACAAGAGCGCCCTGGTGAAGAAGGAGATGCGTCTGTTCCGCCCGCTGGTCGGCGACGACCCGGACGCGCCGGCCCTGCTCGAGGCCGCCCTGGCGCTGGCCAGCCACCGGGTGGTGGTCAAGCGCCCGCGCAAGGCGCCGAGCGTCGCCGGACCGAGGCCGGGCTACAGCCTGGAGGGCAAGTCCAGCCGCTACGATATCTATGCGCGGCAGTCGTTGAAGGGCTGAACACAGCGCGTTACAGGGCGCCGAACACCTTCTTCGCCAGGCTGGTGGCGGCGGCGGTCGGGTTCTCGCGGATCTTGGCTTCCTCGCCGGCGATCACCTCGAACAGTCCGTCGAGCGCCCGCTCGGTGACATAGTTTTCGAGATTGGCGCTTTTCGCATCGATCGCGCCGAAGCCAGCCGCCTTGGCGGCGAAGGCGTTGTACTGGCGGGCCAGGCCGACCTGGTCGGTCGCCTGCTTGACGATGGGCAGGAACTTGGCGCGGATCTGCTCGCGGCTGCTGCGGTCGAGGTACTGGGTGGCCGCATCCTCCGAACCGGAGAGAATCTCCTTGGCGTCGGCCACGGTCATCTTGCGCACCGCATCCAGCAACAGGCTCCCGGCTTGGGGAACGGCGGCCTCGGCGGCCTGGTTCATGCTGGCCTCCAGTTGCTCGACCTGGCTGCCCATGCCCATCAGTTTCATGGTCTTGGCGAGCTTGCCCAGACCGCCCGGCAGCTCGATGCGCAGCGCGGGATCGTTGCTGAAGCCGCCGGGCTGGCCCAGTTGCCGTACGGCCAGTTGCGCCCCCTGGCTGAGTGCGTCCTTGAGTCCGCCGCTGGCATCCCCCTGGCTGAGATCGGCGAGGGAGAGGGCGAAGGCGTGGGTACCCAGCACGAGGCCGGCGAGCAGCGGGGCGATTCGACGCATGATGGCATTCCGCGCGGAAAAGGGACGGCCAGCTTAGCCGAGGCGGGCGGAGCGGAACAGTCCGGCTCCCGCGAATCGGGCTTTCCGCCCGCATGGCAGAGCGCTTGCGGGGGAGGGGCGTGGCACCGGGCAGTGGCTTGCCAGGCCGGCGGCGGACTCCTTATAGTCCGCCGGCATTCACCACTGGCCGTTGGAAGGCCCCCGATACGCGGCCATCGGCGCCGGACCCGTCCGCACAGGGCGGGCTTTTCAACGGATCGAACGAGGCGTTTCCCGCCTGTGGCCGTCGGCTGGCGGGAAGGCCTTACTACACGGATGAGAGGCCATGATCGAGATAGAGAAGCTGACCAGGCGCTTCGCGCAGCGCACCGCGGTGGACGATCTGTCCTTCCGCGTCCAGCCGGGGGAGGTGCTGGGCTTTCTCGGCCCCAACGGCGCCGGCAAGTCCACCACCATGAAAATGCTCACCGGCTTTCTCGCGCCGACCTCCGGCACCGCGCGCATCCTCGGTTTCGACATCCGCCGCCAGACCCTCCAGGCCCAGCGGCTGATCGGCTATCTGCCGGAGGGCGCGCCCTGCTATGGGGACATGCGCGTGGCCGGCTTCCTCGGCTTCATCGCCGAGGTGCGCGGTTTCCGCGGCGCGGAGAAGCGGCGGCGGGTCGCCGCGGCGGTCGAGCGGCTGGAACTGGAGAAGGTGCTCGGGCAGAGCATCGATACCCTCTCCAAGGGCTTCAAGCGCCGGGTCGGCCTGGCCCAGGCGATTCTCCACGAGCCGCCGGTGCTGATCCTCGACGAGCCGACCGATGGCCTCGATCCCAACCAGAAGCATCAGGTGCGCCGGTTGATCGGCGATCTGGCCCGCGACCGCATCGTGATCATCTCCACCCATATCCTCGAGGAGGTGACGGCGGTGTGCAGCCGCGCGCTGATCATCGCCGCCGGCAGGCTGGTGGCCGACGGCACGCCGCTGGAGCTGGAAAGCCGCTCGCGCTACCACCAGGCGGTGACCCTGGTCGGCGAGGGCCTGGAGCAGAATGCGCTGGCGGCGCTGCCGGGCGTCGCCGGAATCGAGAGCAATCCACGCGAGGGCAGCCTCACCGTGCTGGCCAGGCCGGGGGAGGTGATCTTTCCCCAGGTCAATGCGCTGATCCACCAGCGCGGCTGGCAGGTGCGCGAGCTGGACGTGGAGCGCGGCCGCCTCGACGAAGTGTTCCGCAGTCTGACCCGAGGGGAGGCGGCATGAGGCAGCTACCGGTGGTTTTCAAGCGCGAACTGGGCAGCTATTTCGCCACGCCCCTGGCTTATGTGTTCATCCTGATCTTCCTGGTTCTCTCCGGGGTGTTCACCTTCTACCTGGGCCGCTTCTTCGAGAGCAACCAGGCGAGCCTCGCGCCTTTCTTCGATTTCCATCCCTGGCTCTACCTGTTCCTGGTCCCGGCCATCGCCATGCGCCTCTGGGCCGAGGAACGCAAGTCGGGCTCCATCGAGCTGCTGATGACCCTGCCGATCGGCCGCTTCGAGGCGGTCGTCGGCAAGTTCCTCGCCGCCTGGGTGTTCGCCGGCCTGGCATTGCTGCTGACCTTCCCCATGGTGTTCACCGTCAATTACCTGGGCGACCCGGACAATGGCGCGATTCTCACCGGCTACCTCGGTAGCTGGCTGCTGGCCGGCGCCTACCTGGCGATCGGCTCGTGCATGTCGGCGCTGGCGAAGAACCAGGTGATCGCCTTCATCCTCGCCGTCAGCCTGAGTTTCCTGTTCATCGTCAGCGGTTTTCCGCTGGTGCTCGACGCCTTCGCCGACTGGGCGCCGCAATGGCTGCTCGATGCGGTGGCCTCGTTGAGCTTCCTGGTACGTTTCGACGCGATCAGCAAGGGCGTTCTCGATCTGCGCGATCTGCTCTATTTCCTCTCCCTGATCGCCGCCTGGCTGGCCGCCACCGCGGTGGTGGTCGATCTGAAGAAGGCCGACTGACATGAAGAAGATCCTTTATTCGGGCGTCGGGCTGCTGCTCATCGCAGTGGCGTTCCTGGCCTTCAACGTTCTTTCCAGCCAGTTGCCGGGCAACGCCCGCCTGGATCTCACCGAGCAGAAGCTCTACACCCTGTCCGCCGGCACCGAGCGTATTCTCGCCGGGCTGGAGCAGCCGCTGGACCTGTATTTCTTCTACTCCGACCAGGCCACACGCGAACTGGCGCCGCTGCGCAACTACGCCCGGCGGGTCGAAGAGATGCTCAAGGCCTACGAGCGGGTGGCGAACGGCAAGCTGCGCCTGCACATCGTCGACCCCGAGCCGTTCTCCGAGGACGAGGATCGCGCCGCCGAGTTCGGCCTGCAGGCGGTGCCGCTGAACCAGGGCGACGAGCAGGTCTACTTCGGTCTGGCCGGACGCAACGCGGCGGGCAACACCCAGGCGATCCCGTTCTTCCCGCTGGATCAGGAGGAGTTCCTCGAATACGAGATCAGCCGCCTGGTGCAGGGTCTGGCGCATGCCCGCCTGCCGGTCGTCGGAGTGCTTTCCGGGCTGCAGTTGAACGGCGGCTTCGACATGCTCGCCGGACAGCCGACGGCGCCCTGGATGGTGCTCGAGGAAATTCGCCAACTGTTTCGCATCGAGAGCCTCGAGCCCGGTGTCGACCAGATTCCCGAGGAGGTTTCGGTGCTGCTGCTGGTGCATCCGAAGCAGTTGCCGGAGCAGACCCTCTATGCCATCGATCAGTTCGTGATGCGCGGCGGCAAGCTGCTGGCCTTCGTCGATCCGCTCAGCGAGATCGACAGCGGCATGAGCCTGTCCGGCGAGATGGGCGCTGGCCGGGCATCCGATCTGGAGCCGCTGTTCAAGGCCTGGGGCGTGCGCCTGCGCCCCGCCGAGGTGCTCGGCGACGGCGTCTATGCCATGGCCGTGAGCCTCGGCCAGGGACAGCGGGCGGTGCGCCATCCCACCTGGCTGAACCTGCCGCCCGAAGCGCTCGATCAGCAGGACGTCACCACCGCCGGACTGGAGAGCCTGATCGTCGCCAGCGCCGGTATCCTCGATCCGCTGGAGGGCGCCTCGACCCGTTTCGTGCCGCTCATCCAGAGTTCCACCCATGCCATGCCGCTGGACGCCGAGCGCGTCGCCGCGGTCGACGATCCGCAGAGTCTTTATGCCGATCTGCAACCGACCGGCGAGCGTTACGCCATTGCCGCGCGAGTCGACGGGCCGGCCAGATCGGCCTATCCGGACGGGATCGAGGGGCGCAAGGACGGCATCAAGTCGGTCGACAACATCAATCTGATCCTGGTCGCCGACAGCGACCTGCTCAGCGACCGCATGTGGGTGCGGATACAGGACTTCTTCGGCCAGCGCATCCCGCAGCCGTTCGCCGACAACGCCAGCTTCGCGATCAACGCGCTGGACAACCTGGCCGGCTCCGACGCGCTGATCGAGGTACGCTCGCGCGGCCGCTTCAGCCGTCCGTTCGAGGTGGTCGAGGCGCTGCAGCGCGAGGCGGAGGCGCGCTTCCGCGAGAAGGAGGAGGTGCTGCAGCAGCGCCTGGAGCAGACCGAGCGGCAGCTCGCCGCCCTGCAGCAGGGCGAGGAGCCGGGCAAGGTCCTGGAACTGAGCCCCGAGCAGCAGGCCACCCTGCAGCAGTTCCTCCAGGAAAAGCTGCGTATCCGCAAGGAACTTCGCGAGGTGCGCTACCAGTTCAATGCCGACATCGAGGCGCTCGGGCGTACCCTCAAGTTCCTCAATATCGCCCTGGTACCGATGCTGCTGACCCTGGGCGCGCTGGCTGTCTGGCTGTGGCGCCGGCGGCGGGCCTGAGAGGAGGGCAGGGACCGGCTCCAGAAGATATTTCGGAGCCGATAGCAACCTCCAAATCGATGAAAATAGTGGAATTTTCGACCGATTTATTGATCTGGAGGGGTTGCGCCTGCGACAAAAAGTCCTTCCCTGCCCAGGTGGTTGCTTTATACTGCCCAAGCGGTGCTTCCAGGGATGCGCCTTCAACACCCAAGCCTAGAGCATGTTTGAGGGTTTGGAGCACGTCCGCGGGCCATGGTGGCCTCTGGTAAGTCGAACAAAAATTGCATGTGTGGAGAGAGTGGTAATGGCTGATCGTGAGGTCGGAACCGTCAAGTGGTTCAATGATGCCAAAGGCTATGGATTCATTCAGCGCGAGAGCGGCCCGGACGTGTTCGTCCATTACCGCGCCATCCGCGGCGAAGGTCACCGATCCCTGATCGAGGGACAAAAGGTGGAATTCTCGGTGATCCAGGGCCAGAAGGGCCTGCAGGCGGAAGACGTCTCCAAGATGTAAGACACCGGCAGGTCCGTCGGCGACGGGCCTGTCCGCTTCTCCACGCTTCTCTCCAGGCTTCGGCAGGCGCCGAGGCGTCCTCGGCCCTCAGTGGGTCCGCCAGATGAACTCCTGTTCGCCCGTATCGTCGATCTTGATCCAGCGGTCGGCGGCATCGACGCTTTCCTCTTCCTGCCAGCCCCCCGGCGCGCAGCGGATCTGCACGCCCAGCGCGGCGAAGGCAGCGCGGGCGAAGGCCAGGTCGTCCTCCCAGGGCGTCCGCTCGCTTTCGATGAACAGGCTGTGCCACTTGCCCACCGCGTTCGGCAGCCAGGTGATGGGCGCGCCGTCGGCCGCCTGGCACTTGAAGGTCTGGCCCTGGCGCTGCCAGGGCGTGCAGGGCCCTATGGCGGCGTTCAGCCAGTCGGTGACCGCCTGCTGGTCGCCGTCCTTCAGGTAGATTTCGATGTCGGGTTGGCGCATGGCGAATTCCCCAGGATCGACAGACCCTTGCGTCAATTTCGTTCGATCCAATCGTAGCGTATGGCGATCGTGACCTCTAAGGGCGCGGCGATCACCGCGGCGCGGTGTTCGGCGTTGGCGCGCCAGCCGTGCGGGGTCATCGCCAGGAGGTCGGCACGATCCCCGGCGGCATCCAGACGCAGCCGGTAGCTCAGCGTTTCGCTGTGCGCGAGCCGCATGCCGGGCGGAATCAGCGACAGGTGCTTGGCGTCGTCGTATTCGCGCACCTCGTCATAGAGCAGGCCGCGCAGTTCCAGCAGATGCTCGCGGGTCGGCCCCATGCGCAGCAGGCCGCCACCGGGAGCCAGCAGGCGCCGCGCCTCCTGCCAGTCGAGCGGGCTGAACAGGCTGGCCAGCAGTTCGCAACTGGCATCGGCCAGCGGTACTCGCGCCATGCTGGCCACCAGCCAGGTCAATTGCGCAGCCCTGCGGCAGGCCCGCTTGACCGCCTCGCGGGAGATGTCCAGGGCGTAGCCATCGGCAGCGGGCAGGGCCGCGGCCAGTTGCGCCGTGTAGTAGCCCTCGCCGCAGCCGACGTCCAGCCAGCGGCGCGGCGCGCGTTCGGCGGCCAGTTCGGTCAGGCGCAGGGCCAGCGGGGCGTAGTGGCCGGCCTCCAGGAAGCGCCGGCGCGCCTCGACCATCGCCTGGTTGTCGCCGGGATCGCGGCTTTTCTTGTGCTGTACCGGCAGCAGGTTCAGGTAGCCCTGGCGGGCGCGATCGAAGCGGTGGCCGGCCGGGCAGGTCGCGCCTTGCTCGTCAGGCTGCAGCGTGCCCCGGCAGAGAGGACAGATCAGCATGCCAGCAGCCGCACCAGGGTCTGGTAGTGGATTTCGGTGAGCAGCTCCAGGTCGCTGGCCAGCACGCATTCGTCGACCTGGTGGATGGTGGCGTTGAGCGGACCGACCTCGACCACCTGGGTGCCCAGGGTGGCGATGAAGCGGCCGTCCGAGGTGCCGCCGCTGGTCGAGGGCGTGGTGTCCCGGCCGGTCACCGCGCGGATGCTGGCCGACACGGCGTCCAGCAGTGCGCCCGGTTCGGTGAGGAAGGGCAGGCCGGACAGCGCCCAGTCGATGTGCCAGTCGAGGCCGTGGCGGTCGAGGATCGCCGCGACGCGCCGCTGCAGACCCTCCACCGTGGACTCGGTGGAGAAGCGGAAGTTGAACAACATCTGCAGCTCGCCGGGGATCACGTTGGTGGCGCCGGTGCCGGCCTGGATGTTGGAGATCTGGAAGCTGGTCGGCGGGAAGAAGGCGTTGCCGTCGTCCCAGTGCTCGGCGGCCAGTTCGGCCAGCGCCGGCGCGGCCTGGTGGATGGGATTCCTGGCCAGTTGCGGATAGGCCACGTGGCCCTGCTTGCCGCGCACCGTCAGAGTCGCGCCGAGCGAGCCGCGCCGGCCGTTCTTCACCACGTCGCCGAGCGTCTCGCTGCTCGACGGCTCGCCGACGATGCACCAGTCCAGGCGTTCGCCACGCGCGCGCAGGCGCTCGACCACCGCCTGGGTACCGTGCAGCGCCGGGCCTTCCTCGTCGCTGGTGATCAGGAAGGCGATCGCCCCGCGATGGCGCGGATGGTCGGCGACGAAGCGTTCCACCGCGACCAGCATGGCCGCCAGGCTGCCCTTCATGTCCGCCGCGCCGCGCCCGCGGAGCATGCCGTCGGCGTCGAGGGTGGCGGTGAAGGGCGGGGTCTGCCAAGCTTCGTGCGGACCTGTCGGCACCACGTCGGTATGGCCGGCGAAGCAGAGTACCGGTCCCTCGCCCGTGCCGCCGTCGCGACGGGCCCAGAAATTCTCCACCTCTCCGATGCGCATCGGTTCCAGGGCGAAGCCGAGGGCGCCCAGGCGGGCCATCATCAGCGCCTGGCAACCCTCGTCCAGCGGCGTGACCGAGGGCCGGTCGATCAGTTCGCAGGCGAGCGCCAGGGTGGGGGAGAGGGCGGTGGCGGTCATCATGGCTCCGAAACGGCGGGAAAAGGACGGCATTTTAAGACAAAAGCCGCTGCGGGGCTGCAGCGGCTTTCGGGGCGCAGGAGGGGGCGGCGCTGCCGCAGCGCTGTCCGGCAATGCCGACCGCCTGTCAGACGGCTTCGACGAGCGGGACCTCCTGAACCTTCTTCGGCTGCGACGACAGCAGCGCCATGATCAGCGCCGCCAGATAGGGCAGCGACTGGATCAGCAGGACCGCCACCCAGAAGATCACGTCGTTGCTCGGGAAGCCCTGCACCAGGGCGATGCCGGCGGCCGCGCCCCACAGCACCAGCATGATCACCACCTCCTCGCGGGCTTCCGCCAGGGCCACCAGGATGCCGTGGTTGTTCGCCATCTTCGGTGTGCGGAAGAACGGGATGCTGCTGGTGAAGAAGCCGTAGAGCACCGCCTTGGCGATGGTGTGCGACAGCGCCAGGCCGGCGATCGCGGCGTAGAAGGCGTCCTTGAGGTTGACGCCCACCGCGCGGCGGTAGAGGAACAGGATCTTGCCGACCTTGAAGAAGAACAGCGCCAGCGGCGGGATGGCGAAGATCAGCAACGGCGGGTCGACCCGGTGCGGGACGATGATCATCGCCGCCGACCACAGCAAGGCGCCGAGGGTGAAGAAGATGTTCAGCCCGTCGGCGATCCACGGCAGCCAGCCGGCCAGGAAGTGGTAGCGCTGGCCGCGGGTCAGCTCGCTCTCCTTGCCCCACAGCAGGCTGCGGGTATGGCGCTTCATGATCTGGATGGCGCCGTAGGCCCAGCGGAAGCGCTGCTTCTTGAAGTCGATGAAGGTGTCGGGCATCAGTCCCTTGCCGTAGCTGCGTTCGGAATAGGCGGCCGAGAGGCCCTTCTCGAACACCCGCAGGCCCAGCTCGGCGTCCTCGGTGATGCACCAGTCGGCCCAGCCCAGTTCGTCCAGCACCGAACGCCGGGTCATGGTCATGGTGCCGTGCTGGATGATCGCGTCGCGGTCGTTGCGGGTGATCATGCCGATATGGAAGAAGCCCTTGTATTCGGCGTAGCAGAGCTTCTTGAAAGCGCTTTCGCGGTCGTCGCGATAGTCCTGCGGCGACTGCACCACGGCGATCTTCGGGTCGGCGAAGTGCGGCACCATGTGCTTGAGCCAGTCGCGTTCGACGCAGTAGTCGGAGTCGATCACCGCGACCACTTCGGCGTCCGGCGCGGTGTACTGCAGCACGTAGTTCAGCGCGCCGCCCTTGAAGCCGGCCAGCGGCGCGACGTGGAAGAACCTGAAGCGCGGGCCGAGGCGCGCGCAGTGCTCCTCGAGGGGCTTCCAGACCGCTGGGTCCTTGGTGTTGTTGTCGATCACCAGCACCTCGAAGTCCGGGTAGTCCAGGCGCGAGAGGGCGTCGAGGGTCTGCTTGACCATCTCCGGCGGTTCGTTGTAGCAGGGCACGTGGATCGACACCTTGGGCCGGTAGGCTTCGTCGGCGGTCACCGGCGGGAACGGCCGGCGGCGCTTGAGCGTCCATACCGTCTCGGCCAGTTCGTGGGCCTCGGTGAGCAGCACGATGAACACGCCGAGCGCACCGAGGGCGAGCAGGAAGCCGACGGTGAGGCTGAACCAGGTGCTGTACTGCTGGCTGTAGTCGTAGCCGATCCACACCAGGATCGAGCCGCAGGCGAAGGCGACGAAGGTCAGGAAGGTGCGTCCGCGCTGGCGCAGCGCGCTGCCATCGATCAGCAGCAGAGCCAGGGCCAGTACGGCGAGGACCACCGAGCCGACCGCCAGCAGGCGCCACTGGGGAATGGCCACCACCGGTCCCTCGAAGGCGAACTTGGGCTGGCGCTCGAAGTTGTAGACGCCCCAGTAGGCACCGACCGAGCCCTCGTCGTCGATCTTCCAGGGCTGGTCGAAGGCCTCGATGACGAAGTAGTTGTAGCCCTGGGCGTTCAGGGTATTGACCAGGGTGCGCAGGTAGATCGCCTGGTCGATCTGGGTGGCCTCGGCGCCGCCGCGGGTACGGCCGTTGCTCGGCCAGCCGACCTCCGAGAGCAGCAGCGGCTTTCTCGGGAACAGTTTCTTCAGGTCGCGGGCGCGGTCGAGGGTGAACTGGACGGAGTCCTCCATCGGCACGAATTCCCAGTAGGGCAGGATGTGCGCGGCGATCAGGTCGACGTGGCGGCCCAGCTCGGGGTATTCCTGCCAGATGTGCCACTGCTCGGAGGTGGTCACCGGCACCTTGACCGCGGCGCGGACCCGGTCGATGTAGGCGATCAGCGCCTCGGGAGTGATCTCGCTGCGGAACAGCGCCTCGTTGCCGACCACCACGCGCACCACGCTGCGCGAGCTCTTGGCCAGCTCGATGGCCTTGGCGATTTCCCGCTCGTTGCGCTCCATGTCCTGGCTGATCCAGATGCCCAGGGTCACGCGCAGGCCCAGCTCCTCGGCCAGGCGCGGCACGTTGGCCAGGTTGCCGTCCACCGAATAGGTGCGGATGCTGTCGGTCTGCCGGCTGAGCAACTCCAGGTCGGCGCGGATTTCATCGTCGCTCGGGTAGCGGTTTTCCTGGGGATTCTGCCCGGGGCGGAAGGGGGAGAAGGAGTAGCCGGAGATCTGCTCGGGCCAGTCCGGCGCGGTGACCGGCAGGTTGTAGAGCGCCCAGATTCCGGTGAAGAGCGCAGCGACTGCCACGACCACCACCAGATTGAGTCCGAATTTATGCGATGACATGACTGATTCAGGTTCCAAGAGGTGGAGCAGGAGAAGCCGGCGAACGCCGTTGACGCATCCTACGTTGCCATCCCTGACCTGTATAGCTCCCGCCTGTCCTGCCACGCCAGGCCCGGCGCGGCTTGCCACCCTTTGGCAGCGGATGGCCGGGCAAGTTCGGCGGAGGCTTCAATCCCGCCGTGCCTGCGCCGATAATAGCCGCCGGTTCGCGAGGTGGAACAATGATTACTGAAGATCGGCGCTTCGGCGGTATCGCCCGTCTCTACGGCAGCGAAGGCCTGGCCCGCCTGGCCGCGGCCCACGTGGCGGTGGTCGGCATCGGCGGGGTCGGCTCCTGGGCGGCGGAAGCGCTGGCGCGCAGCGGGGTCGGCGAGATTTCCCTGTTCGACCTGGACGATATCTGCATCACCAACACCAACCGGCAGATCCATGCCCTGGATAGGGCGGTGGGCCGGCCCAAGGTGGAGGCGATGGCCGAACGCCTGCGCGCCATCAGCCCCGAGTGCCGGGTGCATGCGGTGGCCGACTTCGTCACCCGCGAAACCATGGCCGAGCACATCACCGAAGACCTGGATTTCGTCATCGACTGCATCGACAGCGTGGCGGCCAAGGCGGCGCTGATCGCCTGGTGCAAGCGGCGCAAGATCGGCATCGTCGCCACCGGCGGCGCCGGCGGGCAGATCGATCCGACGCGGATCCAGGTCTGCGACCTGAACAAGACCTTCAACGACCCGCTCGCCGCCAAGGTGCGCTCGACCCTGCGCCGCGACTACGGCTTCTCGCGCACGCCGGGGCGGACCTATGGCGTGCCCTGCGTGTTCTCCAGCGAGCAGTTGCGCTACCCCAAGCCGGACGGCACGGTATGCCAGAGCAAGGGCTTCGTCGGCGAGGGCGTGAAGCTCGACTGCGCCGGCGGCTTCGGCGCGGTGACCATGGTCACCGCCAGCTTCGGCATGGCCGCCGCGGCCAGGGCGGTGGACAAGCTGGTGGCCGGCGCCCGTCGTCCGGCGGAGCGGCGCGCATCGTCCGCCTGATTATCCGGGATTCTTTACCCACGCTTACCCATCTTGACCTAACTCTTGCCACCCGCCTGACATAATCGACCGCCGTTGCGAACCGCCCCGGAGTCCGTGCGAATGTCGAAATCCAGGCTCTTGCGTCTTTCCCTGCCGTTGCTCGTCGGCGCCGTGCTGGCCGCCTGCGCCGGGCGCCCCGAGCCGCCCGGTCCGCCGCCCGGTGAAAACCTCGAGCGTCGACTGGAGGGCGCCTACCGGCCGGCCGCGCGGTCGCCGGTGCGCGGCTGGGATGACGAATGGCAGGTGGCCGGACAGGCGGTGGAGGTCAGTTGGCTGGCGCCGGAACAGGTCCAGGGGATGCCGCTGATCCTCTATCTGCCGGGGCTCGGCGAGAGCAGCCGGGACGGTGTGCAATGGCGCCGGGCCTGGGCCGAGGCCGGCTACGCGGTGCTTTCGGTACAACCTCGGCAGTACGGACGGGTGATCTACTCCAGCTCCGAGGCGCAGGTGGGGGTATTCCGCTCCCTGGCGCAGAAGAGCTTCGCTGACCAGGCCCTGGCGGCGCGCATCGCCGTGCTCGATCAGGTCCTGGCGGATCTGCGCAGACGGGCGCAAGCCGGCGAGCCGAACCTGGCCAGGGTCGACTGGCAGCGGCTGGCGGTGGCCGGCTTCGATCTCGGCGCGCAGACCGCCGCCGCCCTGGCCGGCGAGCGCGCGGCCGGAGCATCGGCGCCGGCCGGCTGGCAGCCGAGGGCGGCGATCCTGCTCAGTCCCTATGTCGCCGAGGACGGCGGGGGCGACCGCTTTGGCCGCATCGGTACGCCGCTGCTGGCGGTCACCGGGCCGCACGACGAGGACCCTTTCGGCTGGGTCGACCCGCCGAGCCGCCGCCAGCGGCTCTGGGAGGGGGTGAGGACCTCCGGCAGCTATCAACTGATCGCCGCCGAGGCCAGTCATCGGCTGCTGAGTGGCTCGTTCGAGGACATGGCCGGAGCGGGCGGCGGGCGTCAGGGCGGACCTTCGTCCGGCGGCCGGCCGGAGGGGGGCGCTGGTCGTGGCGGAAGCGGCGGGCCTGGCGGCGGTGGGGGACCCGGTGGGGGCGGCGGGCCCGGTGGCGGTCCTGCAGGCGGCGGACGCGCCGGTGGTCCCGGCGGCAAGGGCGGCGGCCCCGGTGGCGGCAGTCGGATGGGCCGCGGCCAAGGCATGGAGGAACGCATCGATCCGCGCCAGATGGCCAGCCTGCAGAGCCTCAGCCTGGCCTTCCTCGACGCCCGGGTGCGCGATGCCGCGCCGGCGCGCCTGTGGCTGGAACGCGACGCCGTCCAGTGGCTGGAGGCGACCGGCCGGCTCGAGCGGAAACCCTAACCGGCCAGTTCGCGCATTCGTTGCAGCACGGCATTCAGGCCGTTGCTGCGCGACGGCGAGAGCTGGCGGGACAGGCCGAGGCGGGCGAACCAGTCGGCCAGATCCACGGCCCGCAAGGCCTGTGCATCGAGGCCATCGACCCGCGCCAGCAGCACTGCCAGCAAACCGCGCAGCAGCCGCGCATCGCTGCCGGCGCGGAAATGCCAGTGGCCGTCCCGTCGTTCGCCGAGCAGCCAGACCTGGCTCTCGCACCCCTGCACCTGGTTGGCCGAGCAGCGCTCCGCGTCGCTCAGCGCTTCGAGACGCTCGCCCCACTGCAACAGCAGGCGCGCCCGCTGTTCCCAGCCGGGGCATCGGGCGAAGGCTTCCAGGGCCTCGCCGGCGGCGGCGGGCAGGCTCATCGCAGCAGTTCCAGGGCGCGTTCGAGGGCGGCGAAGAAGCGCTCCAGATCGTTCCCGTCGCTGTACAGGCCGAGCGACACGCGCAGCGCGCCGGGCAGGCCGAGGCGGCGCAGCAGCGGCATGGCGCAGTGCTGGCCGGCGCGCACGGCGATGCCCTGTTCGGCGAGCAGATGGGCCAGATCGGCGTTGTGCACCCCTTCGATCACGAAACTGGCCAGCGCGTTGTGCGGCTCGGCGAGCAGGCGCAGACCGGCGACAGCGCGCAGTCCGGCGAGCAGGCGCCGGTGCAGAGCCGCCTCGTGGGCGGCGACCGCCGTGCCGTCCAGGCTCTGCAGGTAGTCCAGGGTGGCGCCGAAGGCGATGGCCGCGCCGATCGCCGGGGTGCCGGCCTCGAAGCCGAGCGGCGCCGGGCGAAAGCGCGCCTCGTGGTAGTCGGCCTGCTGCACCATCTCGCCGCCGAACTGCCAGTGCTGCAGGCGTTCCAGGGCCTGCGGACGGCCGTGGAGCACGCCGAGGCCGTCCGGGCCGTAGAGCTTGTGCGCGGAGAACACGTAGAAGTCGCAGGCCAGCGACCGCAGGTCGTGGCGACCGTGGACCGCGCCCTGGGCGCCGTCGACCACCGTCAGCGCGCCCCGGGAACTGGCCAGGGCGAGCAGTGCGTCGAGCGGCTGCCAGCGGCCGAGCACGTTGGACAACTGACTGACCGCGAGCAGCCGGGTGCGCGGGCCGATCAGCCGCTCGGCCTGCTCCAGGTCGATGTCGCCGGCGCCATCCAGCGGCAGCACCACCAGGTCGAGACCGCGGCGCTGCGCCAGGCGTTGCCAGGGCAGCAGGTTGGCGTGGTGCTCCAGGGCGCCGACGGCGATCGTGTCGCCCGGCGCGAACAGGTGTTCGAGTCCGTAGGCGAGCAGGTTGAGGGACTCGGTGGCGCCGCGGGTGAAGACGATCCGCTCGGCGCTTCCGGCGTTCAGCCAGGCGGCGACCTTCGCCCGCGCCGCCTCGAAGGCCCGCGTGGCGCGCTCGCCGGGGCAGTGCTGGGCGCGGTGCACGTTGGCCGCGCCGCCGGCGTAGTGGCCGAGCAGGGCGTCCAGCATCGCCTGTGGCTTCTGCGCGGTGGCGGCACTGTCCAGGTAGGTCTGGCCGTCCCGGGCGAAGGCGGCGAAGGCCGGGAAGTCGGCCCGCCAGGGGGAGGGAAGGGACATGGTCGGTGCGTCGTCGTGAATGATGGGGAGGCCTTCGGGGCGGCGACGTTTGTCGTCATGCGATTCGTTGTAAACACCGTTTTTGTAAGAAACGGATTCGTCCGCGATCCGTAGGGTGGAAAACCGCGCAGCGTTTTCCACCAATCGCCGCCCGGCGCCCGCCAGGGTGGATGGCTTCGGCCATCCACCCTACGCCTGTGGTCGCGTCCGCAGAAGGCGGCGCGGTGGCTCAGTTGTGGGCGTGCAGCGCCTCGTTCAGCTCGATGGCCGACTTGTGGGTCTTGCACTCCACCGCGCCGCTCTGCGAGTTGCGGCGAAACAGCAGGTCCGGCTGGCCGGCCAGCTCGCGGGCCTTGACCACCTTGACCAGTCGGCCCTGCTCGTCGAGCAGATTGACCTTGGTGCCGGCGGTGACGTACAGGCCGGATTCCACGGTGTTGCGGTCGCCCAGCGGGATGCCGATGCCGGCGTTGGCGCCGATCAGGCAGCCTTCACCGACCGAGATGACGATGTTGCCGCCGCCGGACAGGGTGCCCATGGTCGAGCAGCCGCCGCCGAGGTCCGAGCCCTTGCCGACGAACACGCCGGCCGAGACGCGGCCCTCGATCATCCCCGGACCCTCGGTGCCGGCGTTGAAGTTGACGAAGCCCTCGTGCATCACCGTGGTGCCTTCGCCGATGTAGGCGCCCAGGCGGATGCGCGCGCTATCGGCGATGCGTACCCCGGACGGCACCACGTAGTCGGTCATCTTCGGGAACTTGTCCACCGAGAAGACCTCCAGCAACTCGCCCTTCAGGCGTGCCTCCAGTTGGCGGGCCGGCAGTTCGCCCAGATCGACGGCGCCCTGGCTGGTCCAGGCCACGTTGGGCAGCAGCGGGAAGATCCCGGCGAGGTTCTGCCCGTGCGGCCTGACCAGGCGATGGGAGAGCAGGTGCAGCTTGAGATAGGCCTCCGGGGTGGAGGTGAGGGCGGCGTCCTCGGCCAGCAGGGTGGCGACCAGCGGCTTGTGGGATTCGGCCAGGCGGGTGAGCAGGGCGGACTGCGCCGGGTCGATGCCTTTCAGCGCCACGGCCAGCTCGGCGGCCCGGTCGGTGTCGATGGCGATCGCCTGGTTGCCGCCGCTGTAGCCGATGAGCGGCGCGACCGCCGCGACCAGCTCGGCGGCCGGGTGCAGCAGCGGCAGGGCGTAGAAGACTTCCAGCCAGGCGCCCTGGCGGTTCTGGGTGCCGACGCCGAAGGCCAGGCTGAACAGGGTGGTGGACATGGGGGCGTTCCTTGTTGCTGATTCGTGAAGGCGCCGGCCTCAGGCCAGCGCGGCGGAATAGAGTTCCGGCTTGAAGCCGACCAGGCTGCGTTCGCCGAGGTCGAGCACCGGGCGCTTGATCATCGAAGGCTGGGCGAGCATCAGCTCGATGGCCCTGGCCTGATCAAGATCGGCCTTCTGTGTGTCATCCAGTTTGCGGAAGGTAGTGCCGGCGCGGTTGAGCACGACCTGCCAGCCGTGCTCGGCGCACCACTTCTCCAGGTGCGCGCGGTCGATGCCGGCGCTCTTGTAGTCGTGGAAGCGGTAGGCCACGCCCTGCGCGTCGAGCCAGGCGCGGGCCTTCTTCATGGTGTTGCAGGCCTTGATGCCGTAGAGGACCGGGGTTCCGTCTGTCATCTGGATATCGTGTGGTCGGGATGGAGGAGGGGAATTATGCCATGTCGGTTCCGTGCCGGCCGCAGCTCGGAAGGAATTTACCGGACGGTCCGGCGGTCTCTGCGCAAATCGCCCTCAGGCGCTACACTGCCAGCCTTTTCGGCTGCCGCCATCACCGTTTTTCCGAAGGACCCGCATGCCCGGCCTGAATCGCATCATCCTGATCAACACCCACCTCCAGGGCGTGGTGGAACTGGTCGTCGACGACCACACCAACATTTGCGGTACCAACGCCTCCGGCAAGACCACCCTGCAGCGGCTGGTGCCGGTGTTCTACGGCGAGTACCCGAGCCGCGTGGTGCCGGCTACCCGCGACAGCTTCGAGCGCTGGTACCTGCCCACCGAGCAGAGTTTCATCGTCTACGAATACCAGCGCATGGACGGCCAGCTCTGCCAGGCGGTGCTGGCCGCCGCCAGCGACGGCCGGGGGGTGACCTATCGCCTGGTGCAGAAGGGCTTCGAACTGGACGACTACGTGAAGAACCGCCAGGGCGACGCCATCGTCTGCCTGAGCATGGAGGAACTGGGGCGGCGCTTCCGGCAGGGCGGCGTCAACACCACCCGGCTGATCAACACCACCCAGTTCCGCGCCATCATCCAGAACGACCGCAGCCTGCTCGCCGCCGACGGTCAGCGCGCCGAGCTGCGCGGCTGGGCCCGGCAGTTCTCGCTCTGCGATCCGGAGCACTCGCTGCGCCATATCGAGAAGCTGGCGCGCGCCGTGCACTCGCGGGAAGGCAAGATGGAGACCATCAAGTCGATGGTCGCCGCGATCCTCGAGGAAGACGGCGTCAGCCCGCCGGCCACCCACCTCAACCTGCAGCGGGTCGAGGACTGGATTCGCGACAGCCGCCTGATCCAGGGCTTCAACGCCATCCGCCCGGAGTTCGAGCGCCTGGAGCGCGAATACCAGGACCTGCTGGGCGGCGAGCTGCGCCTGGCCGGCCTGCTGTTCGGCTACAAGGCCGACGAGCCGCGCCTGTTCCAGTCCCAGGAAGAGACCGAGGCGTCGATCGAGCGGAGCGGCTTCCAGCTCCGCCAACTGGAAGAGGGCTGGAAGGAGCGGCGCGACGCGCTCAACCAGGAGCTGTCCGCCGCCCGCGGCGACATCGGCCGCATCGAGGACGAACTGGAGCAGATCGAGCGGCAATACCAGGGCTATCTGGACGCCGACATCGAGCAGGCCAAGGCCGATCTCGAACAGGTCGGCGCCTGGCGCGACGAGATGGCCAACCTCGACGCCCGCCACCGCCTGCTCACCGAGCGCCACCAGGACGTCGAGCGCGCCTGGCTGGAGCGCCAGCAGGCGATCAAGGACCAGCGCGAGCTGGCGCTGGAGCAGTTGCGCGGCCAGGAAGAGGCCCTGCGCGAGGAGCGCGACGAGCGCAAGGCCCGGCAGGACGAGGCGCTGCACGCCCTCGAGAGCGCCTTCGTCGCCCGCCGCCAGGAAGGCCTGGAAGACTTCAACCGCCGCGAGTACGAGCGCAGGCTCGAACGCGATCGTCTCGACCAGCGGAGCCGCAACCTCGGCTACAGCGAGGAGGAGAACCTCGCCCTGGCGATCCTCGACCGTCGTCTCGAGGAGGCCGACGAGAGGGTCGAGGCCGCCGAGGCCCGGGTGCGCCATCTGGAAACCCAGGAGCGCGGCCTGCGCGCCCGCCGCGAAGAGGCCCATGGCGCCTTCACGCTGGGCGCGCGGCGGCTGGTCGAGCGCCAGGAGCAGCTCGACGAGATCGAACTGATGCTCTATCCCGGCCAGCACACCCTGCTGGAATTCCTGCGCCGCGAGCAGCCGGGCTGGGAGAGCCGGATCGGCAAGGTCATCCATCCGGAACTGCTCAAGCGCGCCGACCTCAAGCCGGCGCTGGGCGACGACGGCGAAGGCGGCCTGTTCGGCGTGCACCTGGACCTGGCCGCCCTCGAAGTCCCCGGCTACGCCGCCAGCGAGGCCGAGCTGCGCCAGCGCCTGCAACTCGCCCAGGACGCCTTGCAGGATGCCGAGAACCAACAGAAGGAGACCGAGGCCCGGCTGGTCGAGGCCAACGCCGCCTTGGAGGAGTCGCAGCGGCAACTGGTGGTGGCGCGCAGCGAGGCGCAGAACCGCCGCGACGACCGCCAGCGCCTCAAGGAGGAGCGCCGCGCCCAGAAGGACCGGCTGGACGCCGCGGTGGCCGAGCGGCGCAGCCAGGCGCGCAGGCAACTGGTCGAGCTGGATGGCGCGCTCGAGCTGCTGGTCGCCGAGCGCGATGCCTGGCTGGCCGAATTGAAGAGCCGCTACGGCGAGGAGCGCCTGGAAACCTCGGCGCACTGGCAGCAGGTGCTCGGCAGCCTGGACAACCAGATCCGCCAGCTCAAGGCCGCCGCCGAGGCGCGCCGCGCCGGCGCCCGGGCCGAGCTGGAGGAGTGCGAACGCTGGTACAGGGACGAGTTGAAGTCGCGTGGCGTCGACGAGAACGCCATCGTCGAACTCAAGCGCCAGATGAAGGCGCTCGGCGAGCGGATCGCCCGTACCGAACAGCGCCGCGACGAGGTGCTGCGCTACGATGACTGGTACCGGCACAGTTGGCTGGCGCGCAAACCCAAGCTGCAGGGCCAGTTGGGCGAAAGCCGCGACCTGGCCGCGGACCTGGAGCAGCGGCTGGGCGGCGCCAGCACCGCCTACAAGGCCGAGCGCGGCCGCTTGGAGGAAGGCCGCCAGCGGGCCGTACAGCTCAAGGGCCAGCTCGACGAGGCGCTGGGCCGTCTCAGGACGCTGCTGCGCCGCCTCGGCGAGCTGAAACTGCCGCGCGAGGCCAGCCCCGCCGAGGGCGAGCTGGACGAGCGCCTGCGCCTCGGCGAGGAGCTGCTGCAGGCCCGCGAGCGGCAGCTCGCCGCCATCAAGGCCCACGTCGAGCGTTTCGACGGCCTGATCGCCGGGCAGTCCGGCTCCGGCCTGGCGGAAACCTGGGAGCGCAGCCGCGCCGAATGCACCCAGGTCGGCGAGCGCGGCATCCCGAGCCTCGACTACCGTCGCCTGGTGCCGCACCTGGCGGAACTGCTCAACGTCCTGGTGCCGCAGAAGATCGCCGCGCTGCGCGATCTGGGCAAGAACTTCGGCATCGAGCTCAACCACTACTACGAGGTGCTCGCCGACATCGACCGCAAGATCGACACGCAGAGCGCGCGGATCACCCGCGAGGTCGGCGAGGAACTGTTCCTCGACGGCGTCTCCGAGTCGGCGGTGCGCATCCGTTCGCGGATCGGCGAGCTGGAGTTCTGGCCGGAACTCAAGGCTTTCATCAAGGCCTTCCGCGCCTGGCGCGAGGACGGCTACGGCGAACTGCCCGGCGAGGACTACACCGGCAGCATGCGCCGGACGCTGGACATCGTCGGCCGTTCGGCGCTCGGTGGCGGTATCGCCGGGCTCCTGGAGATCGAGCTGCGCCTGCGCGAGGGCAACAGCGACCTGGTGATCCGCACCGACCGCCAGCTCAACGAGTCGTCCAGCCACGGCATGGCCTATCTGATTCTCTGCAAGTTCCTGCTGGCCTTCACCCGCCTGTTGCGCGGCGCGGCGCCGGCCGTCGTCCACTGGCCCATCGACGAGCTGGGCACCCTGCACCACAACAACGTGAAGAAGATCTTCGACGCCTGCAGCAACAACAACATCCGCATCCTCGGCGCTTTCCCCAACCCGGATTCCGAGGTGCTGTCGCTGTTCGCCAACCGCTACATCGTCAACAAGCAGACCCGCCAGTTGCAGGTGGTCAGGCCGCGCCTGGATGCCATCGCCGAGCGCCTGAAGAACCTGAAAAGCGGAGAGGTGGCCTGAATGCTCTCGACCAGGGGACAAGTGATCGAGCGCCTGCTCAGGGGCGAGTTCATCTGCCGCACCAGCGACGAGGACGCCTGGCGTTTCCTGAAGACGCCGGCCAACCGCGAGCAGATCGACGACTATCTGGCCACCCTTAACCGCATGGTCGCCACCGTCGGCGGCGCCGGCGAGGGCGACGTGTTCTTCTGCGCCTACCGGCAGCTCGGCGAGGACGAGCGGCGGGTGGTCGGCCAGCAGTTCCGCGACGTCTGCGCCGCCCTCTCCCCGCTGGTGGAGTGGCTGGTGCTGGTCCAGGAGGCCGGCGCCCAGGATGCGCCGCTCACCGAGGGCAGCGCGCTGCGCCTCAACGAGCTGCAGAGCATCGTCGAGGACACTCCGGCGTTCCGCGAGCAACTGGCGCGGATCAGCCACTACCGGCTGTTCGGCTCGACCAGCGCCGGCGTCGACGGGCAGATCAAGCAGGTGTTCAAGCGCCTGTGCGAACTGGGCTATCTGGTGCGGCCCAATCCGGACAAGCAGATCTACCTGGGCACCGGCAAGCTCGACTACCTGTACGAGGTGATCCGCTTCATCGACGAAAGCGAGGGTCTCGACCTCGAAGGCCGCGCGGAAGGCGCCAGCCAGGGCTCGCTGCTATGAGCGGCAGCCTGCATCAGGCCGGGGTGCGCTTTCTGCGCCTGCTGGGCCGGCATGCCGAGCCGATCATGGACGCCTACCTGGCCGGCTCGGTGACGGATCAGGCGCTGGAGCCGGCGGTCGAGGAGCGGCTGGTCAGGGACGGTATCCTCTACCGTCCCGAGCCCGGCGCCGACCTGCACCTGCGCCGGGCGGTGCGCGCGCTGCTGGAGGAGGCCCTGCGCGACGACCGCAACCGGCAGATCGACGCCAACGCCGGCGCCGCCCTGGCCACCTTCAAGACCCTCGCCGCCCACTACAAGGAGGCGCGCCACCAGGGCGACTACGCGGCCGCCGACGCTTACCTGGGCGAACTGCGCGAGCACGTCTACGCCTTCGGCGAGACCCTGGGCCACGGCATTCGCGTGCTGTGGAGCCGGATCAACAACGAGTTCGGCTACGTCGGCACCCTCAACGCCAAGATCCGCGAGAACGAGTTGGCCCAGTCCCAGGTGAGCGAACTGCTCGCCGGGCTGGAGCTGATCAGCTTCGAGGAACTGGCCGAGACCGCCGGCGACCTGCGCGAGCTGCGCCGCCTGCTGGTCACCAGCCTGCAGCGCACGGTCAGCGCCTGCTCCCAGGAGCTGAGCGTGGTCCAGGGCCGCCTGCTCGAACTGCTCGGCCGCTTCCGCCAGATCCGCGGCCGCACCCGTCTGCTCAAGGGCTGGCTGCTGCACATGGAGCAGCAGCCGGACTACCGGGTGGGCAACCACGCCGCCCAGCCGCAGGTCCCGCAACTGTTCAACCAGGCCCCGGCGATCCTCGCTCCGGCCGCGGTGGACGTCCACAACCCGTCGCAGGAGGAGGTCCTGCTCGCCCTGGTGGCCCAGGCGCGCAGTCTGCAGCCGGCCGAGCGCCTGGGCCAGGCGCCGGGCGAGGCCGGCGAATTCGTGCTCGGCGCGCCCGAGGACTTCGAGGTCGTCGCCAACCCGATCCGCGCGGCCGTCGAGGCCTACTTCTGCCGGATCATCGACGGTGGCGAACGGCTTTCGGCCCTGGAGTACCGGGCGCAGCACGAACTGCCCTGGGATGCGGAAAGCTGGCTGTACCAGGTGATCGGCGGCTACGAGGGGCTGCCGGAGGAGCAGAAGCGCCACTTCGAGCTGGACCCCATCGGCGAGCCGCATCCGGTCTACTCGGGCAATTTCATCGTGCGGGACGTCAGGCTGTGGCTGGCCTGAGCGCGCGTCACTTGCAGGCCATCCACAGCCTGTTGCGCAGTCGGCGCCACAGGGTACCGCTCAATGCGACCTGGCAGTTCATCCGGGAGGAGCTGGAGGTCGGCGAGCCACGGGGAAACAGCCTCTACTTCGACGATGCCATGCTGCGTGTCCTGCGCCGGGCGGCCGAGTGCGCGAGCGGTGCCGCAAACCTGCTGGCCAGCGCTCCGCGCGGTAATCGCCTGCAGGTGGCGGCACAGGGTTTCATCGACGAGAAGACCGCCCGCCAGCGCCCCGACGATGGCTTCGTGCTGCTCAAGGGACGCCTGCCCGCGCCGTTGCCGACCCTGTCGCCCAGCCTGAGCCTGCGCGTGCCGCTGGAGAGCCTGGACCTTTCCGCCGTTGTCCAGGTACTGGTGATCGAAAACCTCGACAGCTTCGACGACTGGGAAGGCTACCGGGCCCCGGCCGGGCTGGCCGACAGCCTGATCCTCTATCGCGGTCACGGTGGTCTGGCGCGCGGCGCCCGGCGTTTGCTCGGCGCGCTGCCGGCGGCGGTGCGCGTCGGCGTGTTCGCCGACTACGACCCGGCCGGCCTGTGCATCGCCGCCGGCCTGCCGCGCGTCGATTTCCTGCTGCTGCCGGAACCAGCGCCGCGCCTGCTGGACAAGGGCAATCGCGAGGATTATGCCGACCAGTTCCGGCAGACCGCCCATCTGGAACGCATCGAACTGGACGGCTGGCAGGGCGTGTGGATGGAGATGAAAGAGCACGGGGTCAGCATCAAGCAGCAGCACATGCTGGCGCTCGGCATCGCGCTGCGACAGATACCACGTCGCCGGAGCGACGGAACTCGACCATGGTGAATTCTCGCCGCTTCGCTTGAGGGAGTAGACTGGGAACTCCCCAAGTGCCTCTTCCTGCATCCCATGCAACTTCTCTATACGATTCTGATCATGCTGCTGGTCGTCGGCGGCACGCGCATCACTGCGCAGTTCATCCCCATTCCCCTGCCGCTCATCCAGATCGCCATCGGCGCCCTGCTGGCGCTGCCGGGGTTCGGTTTGCACGTGCGGCTCGATCCCGAACTGTTCCTGCTGCTGTTCATTCCGCCCTTGCTGTTCGTCGACGGCTGGCGGATGCCCAAGGGCGAGTTCTGGCGGTTGCGCACGCCGATTCTGCTGCTGGCCTTCGGCCTGGCGCTGTTCACCGTGCTCGGCGCCGGCTGGCTGATCCATCTGCTGTTCCCCGGCATCCCGCTGGCGGCGGCCTTCGCCCTGGCGGCGGTGCTGTCGCCCACCGATGCCGTGGCGGTGTCGGCGATCGCCCATGGCCGCCTGCCGCGCACTCTGATGAACATTCTCCAGGGCGAGGCGCTGATGAACGACGCTTCCGGCCTGGTGGCCTTCAAGTTCGCCGTGGCGGCCGCCCTGACCGGCTCGTTTTCCCTGACCGAGGCTGGTCTGGAGTTCGTCCTGGTGGCCCTCGGCGGGCTGGCGGTCGGGGTGGCCCTGAGCTATGCGCTGGGGCGTTTCCGGGCCTGGATGATCGCGCTCGGCTGGGAGGAGCCGGCGCCGCACGTGATGTTCATGCTGCTGCTGCCGTTCGCCGCCTATGTGGCGGCCGAGCACCTGGGCGTCTCCGGGATTCTCTCGGCGGTGGCGGCGGGCATGATGCAGAGCCGTCTCGACCTGCTGCCGCGGCAGACCACCACGCGGCTGCTCAACCGCAGCGTATGGGCGCTGCTGGAGTTCACCTTCAACGGCCTGATCTTCCTGCTGCTCGGCCTGCAGTTGCCGGACATCGTCAAGGCCACGCTGAAAGAGGGCGAGCTGTTCTGGACGAGCGCCGTCGAGTTGGGACTCCTCGTCGGCCAGGTGTTCCTGGCGCTGATCCTGCTGCGTTTCGTCTGGACCTGGCTCTACTGGCTGGTGTCCGGTGCGCTGCGCCGCTGGCGCGGTCTGCCCAGCAGCTTCGCCGGGCAGTCGTCGCTGCGTCTGGCGGCGCTGCTCACCCTGGGCGGGGTACGCGGTGCCGTGACCCTGGCCGGCGTGCTGTCGCTGCCGTTGCTGCTGAGCAATGGCGAGGCTTTTCCACAGCGCGACCTGCTGATCTTCGTCGCCGCCGGGGTGATCCTGCTGTCGCTGCTGGTCGCCACCCTCGGTCTGCCGCTGCTGCTGCGCGGCCTGCCGGCGGACAACGAGGAAGCGCGCGAGCAGGAGTTGCGCCGCAACCGGGTGAAGACCGTCGAGGCGGCGATCCGCGCCCTGGAGGCGCAGAGCGAGGAGCCCGGCCTGAGTCCCGAGGAGATGGCCCTGGCGGCCGAGGTCAAGGCGAAGATCATGGCCGAATACCGCCAGCAACTGGAGCGCGACGATTCCGTGGAGGCGCGTACGCGCCTGCGCCAGATGGATGCGCTGGAGCAGCGCCTGCGCCTGCAGGCGCTGCGTTCCCAGCGCCTGGAGCTATACCGTTTGCGCCGTCGCCATCAGGTCGACGACGACCTGCTCGGCGAGATCCTGCGCGAGCTGGACATCAGCGAGGCGCGGCTGTTCCGCAGCACCTGAGGGCGAACGGCGGGCGAGGGGCGCCGTGCCGATGGCGCCGCTCAGCCCGCGCGAACGAAGTCGCGGATGCGCCCGGCGGCTTCCACGCATTCGTTCAGCGGGGCGACCAGGGCCATGCGCACGCGGTCGGCGCCGGGGTTGAGGCCGTCCACGCTGCGCGACAGGTAGGCGCCCGGCACCACGGTCACGTGCTCGCGGGCGAACAGGTCGCGGGTGAAGACCTGGTCGTCCACCGGAGTGCGCGGCCACAGGTAGAAACTGCCGTCCGGGCGCTCGACGTCGAGCACCGGCTGCAGGATGCCCAGCACGGCGTCGAACTTCTCCCGGTACAGCACACGGTTGGCGCGCACATGGACCTCGTCGCTCCAGGCGGCGATGCTGGCCAGTTGGGTCGGCACCGGCATGGCGCAGCCGTGGTAGGTGCGGTAGAGCAGGAAGCTCTTGAGGATCTCGGCATCGCCGGCGACGAAGCCCGAGCGCAGGCCCGGCAGGTTGGAGCGCTTGGACAGGCTGTGGAACACCACGCAGCGGCGGAAGTCGTCGCGGCCCAGCTCGGCGCAGGCGGTGAGCAGGCCGGGCGGCGGGTTCTGTTCGTCGAAGTACAGCTCGCTGTAGCACTCGTCGGCGGCGATCACGAAGTCGTGCTCGTCGGCCAGGGCGATCAGCTTCTTCAGGGTGGCGAGCGGCACCAGGGCGCCGGTGGGGTTGCCCGGCGAGCAGAGGAACAGCAACTGGCAGCGCCGCCAGACGTCCGCCGGTACCGCGTCGAAGTCGGGATTGAAACCGTTCTCCGGAAGGCACGGCAGGTAGTGCGGGGTGGCCCCGGCGAGCAGGGCCGCGCCTTCGTAGATCTGGTAGAAGGGGTTGGGGCTGACCACCAGGCCGTTGCCCGTGCGCTTCACCACGGTCTGGGCGAAGGCGAACAGCGCCTCGCGGGTGCCGTTGACCGGCAGCACGTGGCGCGCCGGGTCCAGCCGGTCGGCCGGCACCCGGAAACGCCGCTCGCACCAGCGGGCGATGGCTTCGCGCAGCGCCGGCAGGCCGAGGGTGGTGGGGTAGACCGCGAGCTGTTCGAGGTTGGCGGCCAGGGCCTCGACGACGAAGCTCGGCGAGCGGTGCTTGGGTTCGCCGATGGACAGGGCGATGGGCTTCTTGCCGGCCGGCGGCTGCACGCCGGCGAGCAGCGCGCGGAGCTTCTCGAAGGGATAGGGTTGCAGCAGGTTCAGGGCGTCGTTCATGGGGCTTTCCTGGTAGCCGCGGGCGGCGGCCGTCCCTGCGCGGGGCGGGCCGCCGTCCGGTTCTGGGTTCAGATGCTGATCCGGCTCGGCTGGATATAGCTGTCGCCGTCGGCCAGTTGTTCGGCGATCGCCAGTTGCAGGCGGGCGCAGAGTTCCGGGTCGGACAAGGGCTGGTTGTGCGCGTCGGTGACGAAGAACACGTCCTCGACCCGTTCGCCGAGGGTGGCGATCTTGGCGTTCTGCAGCGACAGGTCGAAGTCCAGGAAGATCTTGCCGATCCGCGCCAGCAGGCCGGGGCGGTCCGGGGCGATGATCTCGAGGATGGTCACCGGGCGCAGGGCGTCGTTCTGGATGGTGACCTGCGGGGCGAAGGCGAAGTGCTTGAGCTGGCGCGGCACGCGGCGCTGGATGATGGTGGGGTAGTCGGCCGGGTTGCGCAGGGCCTCCACCAGCCCCTGGCGGATCTCCTGGATGCGCGCCGGGTTGTTGCCGATCGAGCCGCCGTCGGCGTCGAGCACTATGTAGGTGTCGAGGGTGAACTGGCTGGTCGAAGTGATGACGCGGGCGTCGTGGATGCTCAGGTTGAGCTGGTCCATGGCGGCCACGGTCACGGCGAAGAAGTCGTGCTGGTCCGGCGCGTAGATGAATATCTGGGTGGCGCCCTCGAACTCGCGCTGGGTGGTTTCCTTGATCAGCACCAGCGGTCCGCCACTGCTCGGGTGCTGAAGGATCGCCTCGGTGTGCCAGGCGATGTCGCTGGAGGTGTGGCGCAGGAAGTAGTCGTCGCCCAGTTGCGTCCAGAGATGTTCGGCGTCGTCGGGATCGGTGCCGCTGCGCACCAGGATGTCCAGCGCGGCCTTCTGCGTCTGGCGGATCTGTTCCTCGCGGCCGACCGGCTGCTCCAGTCCGCGGCGCAGGGCGTGCTTGGTCTCGGTGTAGAGCTGGCGCAGCAGGCTGGCCCGCCAGGAGTTCCAGAGGGTCGGGTTGGTGGCGTTGATGTCCGCCACGGTCAGCACGTAGAGATAGTCCAGGTAGGTCTGGTCGCGGACCTTCTGGGCGAAGTCGAAGATCACCTGCGGATCGGAGAGGTCCTTGCGCTGGGCGGTGGTGGACATCAGCAGGTGGTTGCGCACCAGCCAGACGATCAGTTGGGTGTCCATGGCCGGCAGGTCGTGGCGTTGGCAGAAGGCCAGCGCGTCGGCGGCGCCGAGTTCCGAATGGTCGCCGCCGCGGCCCTTGCCGATATCGTGGTAGAGCCCGGCCAGGTAGATCAGTTCGGGCTTGGGCAGCTTCTCGATCAGCTTGCTGGCCAGCGGGTATTTCTCCGCCAGTTCCGGCCAGAAGAGTTTGCGCAGGTTCTTGATCAGGTTCAGGGTGTGGGCGTCGACCGTATAGATGTGGAACAGGTCGTGCTGCATCTGTCCGACGATGTGGCCGAACTCCGGCAGGTAGCGCCCGAGGATGCCGTAGCGGTTCATGCGCCGCAGGTTGCGGTGGATGCCCTGGCGGCTCTTGAACAGTTCGATGAACAGGCCGGTGTTGTGGGGATCGCGGCGGAAGGCGTCGTCGATCAGGTAGCGGTGGTCGCGCAGCAGACGGATGGTGTCGGCGCGCACGCCGCGGATCTCCGGGCGCCGGGCCAGCAGCACGAAGATTTCCAGCAGGGCGGAGGGCGTTTCCTGGAAGACGCCGGCGTGGGTGACCTCCAGATAGCCGTCGCGCACCTGGAAACGTTCGTTCAGCGGTTCGACCCGCCCGGCGGCGTCGCCGGGCAGGATGACTTCCTCGAAGTGCTGGAAGACCAGCTCGGTCAGCTCGGCGATGCCGAGCACCACCCGGTAGTACTTCTGCATGAAGCGCTCGACCGCCAGCTTGGCGTCGCTGTCCTCGTAGCCGAGCAGGCCGGCGATCTGCCGCTGCAGGTCGAACAGCAGGCGGTCCTCGGCGCGTCCGGCGAGCATGTGCAGGGCATAGCGCACCTTCCAGAGGAATTCCTGGGAGGAGGCGAGCAGGGTGTATTCGCTTTCCAGCAGGAAGCCCTGGCCGACCATGGCGTGCAGGTTGATGGTGCCGAACTGGCGACGGGCTATCCAGAGCAGGGTCTGGATGTCGCGCAGGCCGCCGGGCGAGCCCTTGACGTTGGGTTCGAGGTTGTACTCGGTGTCGTTGTAGCGGGCATGGCGGGTCTTCTGCTCGTCGCGCTTGGCGAGGAAAAAGGCCCGGCTCGGCCACATCCGCTGCGCGCTGGTGACCTCCTGCATGCGCTGGCGCAGGTGCTCGGGACCGGCGATGGTGCGGCTCTCCATCAGGTTGGTGATCACCGTCAGGTCGGCCTGCGCCTCCTCGGCGCACTCGGCCAGCGAGCGCACGCTCTGGCCGACCTCCAGGCCGATGTCCCAGAGCAGGGTGAGAAAGCCCTCGATCGGTTCGCGGAACACCTCGTGGTCGGCGCCGTCCATCAGGATCAGCAGGTCGATGTCCGAGTAGGGATGCAGTTCGCCGCGACCGTAGCCGCCGACGGCGATCAGGGCGATATCGGCATCCTCGCTCCAGTCGAAGCGGTTCCAGGCCAGGGCGAGGATCTGGTCGACGAACCAGGCCCGGTCCTCGATCAGCCGGCGGATGTCGCGGCCTTCCTGGAAGCGCGCATCGAGCACTTCCCGGGCGCAGCGCAGGGCTTTCTTATAGGCGGGGATGGGGCTGGACTTCAGGGCCAGCTCGGCCTGGAACTGCCCGGGGTCGAACAGATCGGGATCCACCTGCGGCATGGCGTCACCTCGATCAGCGCGAAGTGCGCGCGATGGTGTCGTCGCGGCGCAGGGTCAGGATCTCGTAGCCGCCGGCGGTGACCAGCAGGGTGTGCTCCCACTGGGCGGAGAGCTTGCGGTCCTTGGTGATGGCGGTCCAGCCGTCGCCGAGCAGGCGGGTTTCCGCGCGGCCCTGGTTGATCATCGGCTCGATGGTGAAGGTCATGCCTTCCTTGAGTTCGAGGCCGGTGCCGGCACGGCCGTAGTGGAGCACCTGGGGCTCTTCGTGGAACACCGCGCCGATGCCGTGTCCGCAGTATTCGCGGACCACCGAGAAGCCGCTCTTCTCGGCGTGCTTCTGGATCGTCTCGCCGATATCGCCGAGGTGGGCGCCCGGGCGCACCAGCTCGATGCCCTTGTAGAGGCATTCCTGGGTCACCTGGCACAGGCGCCTCGCCCATTCCGGGGGATTGCCGACCAGGAACATCATGCTGGTGTCGCCGTGATAGCCGTCCTTGATCACGGTGATGTCGAGGTTGACGATGTCGCCGTCCTTCAGCGGTTTGTCGTTGGGAATGCCGTGGCAGACCACATGGTTGACGGAGGTGCAGATCGACTTGGGATAGCCCTTGTAGTTGAGCGGGGCGGGAATGGCGTGCTGCACGTCGACGATATAGTCGTGGCAGATGCGGTCCAGCTCCTCGGTGGTGACGCCCGGCCTGACGTGTTCGCCGATCATTTCCAGCACCTCGGCGGCCAGGCGGCCGGCTACGCGCATTTTTTCGATTTCCTCGGGCGTCTTGATGGTGACGGTCATGCGGGCTCTCTCTCGGCGCCTGGGGCGCGGGACATACGTTCGGAATGGGGCGATGATAAACCAAATCGCCTGCGCGCCGCGCGGGGCATCGCCCGCCGCCCGGTAGCCTGCGGTCGGCTTTTGTGCTATAAAACGCGCCGCTCGGCGGACCTGCGGTTCGCGAGCATCGACCCCACACACGCATCGGCACGGTATCCTGGGTGCCCGCAAGGGTTGGATATCGGGATGCGTGGAGGCCTAACCCGATTCGAACGAGGAATTGAAATGTCCCAAGTCACCATGCGCGACATGCTGAAAGCCGGTTGCCACTTCGGTCACCAGACCCGTTACTGGAACCCGAAGATGGGCAGGTACATCTTCGGCGCGCGCAACAAGATCCACATCATCAACCTGGAAAAGACCCTGCCGATGTTCAACGAAGCCCTGAGCTTCGTCGAGAAACTGGCGGCGGGCAAGAACAAGATCCTGTTCGTCGGCACCAAGCGCTCCGCCGGCAGGCTGGTCCGTGAAGAGGCGGCCCGTTGCAGCATGCCCTACGTCGATCATCGCTGGTTGGGCGGCATGCTGACCAACTACAAGACCATTCGTGCCTCCATCAAGCGCCTGCGCGAGCTGGAAACCCAGTCCCAGGACGGTACCTTCGCCAAGCTGACCAAGAAAGAGGCGCTGATGCGCACCCGCGATCTGGAGAAGCTGGAGCGCAGCCTGGGCGGCATCAAGGACATGGGCGGCCTGCCCGACGCGATGTTCGTGATCGACGTCGATCACGAGCGCATCGCCATCTCCGAAGCCAACAAGCTGGGCATTCCGGTCATCGGTGTGGTCGATACCAACAGCAGCCCCGAGGGCGTCGACTACATCATCCCGGGTAACGACGACGCCATCCGCGCCGTGCAGCTGTACCTGGGCTCGGTGGCCGATGCCGTGCTGCGCGGCCGCCAGAACGCCGGCACCGGCGACGAGTTCATCGAGGAAGTCGCCGCTTCCGAGGCCGCGGAAGGCTGAGCGCGGGACATCAGGCGGTACCCGCTGCGCAAGAAAGGGGGCTAGGCCCCCTTTTTGCCACTTTATACATTTGAAGATCGGAAACGCCCGATCCAGCGGGCGGAATGGTTGAAAACCTTTTCAAGAGGATTGCGAACATGGCAGAGATTACCGCGGCGCTGGTCAAGGAGCTACGCGAGCGTACCGGCCAGGGCATGATGGAGTGCAAGAAGGCCCTGGTCGCCGCCGGCGGCGACATCGAGAAGGCCATCGACGACATGCGTGCCTCCGGCGCAATCAAGGCCGCCAAGAAGGCCGGCAACATCGCCGCCGAAGGCTCCATCGCGGTCAAGGTGTCCGACGACAACAAGGCGGCCGTGATCATCGAGGTCAACGCCCAGACCGACTTCCTGGCCCTGCAGGAAGATTTCAAGGCCTTCGTCGCCGAAAGCCTCGAGAAGGCCTTCGCCGACAAGCTGACCGACGCCGCTCCGCTGATCGCGGACCGGGAGTCGGCCCGCGAGGCGCTGGTGGCCAAGTGCGGCGAGAACGTCAACATCCGTCGTCTGACCCGTGTCGAGGGCGACGTGGTGGGTGCCTACCTGCATGGTCACCGCATCGGCGTGCTGGTCAACCTGAAGGGCGGCAACCCCGAGCTGGCCAAGGAAATCGCCATGCACGTGGCGGCCAGCAACCCGCAGTTCCTGAGCCCGTCCCAGGTGTCCGAGGAGGCGGTCGCCAAGGAAAAGGAAATCTTCCTGGCGCTGAACGCCGACAAGATCGCCGGCAAGCCGGAGAACATCGTCGAGAACATGGTCAAGGGCCGCATCAACAAGTTCCTCGCCGAAGCCAGCCTGGTCGAGCAGCCGTTCGTCAAGGACCCGGAAATCAAGGTGGGCGAACTGGCCAAGAAGGCCGGAGCCGAAATCGTCTCCTTCGTCCGCTACGAGGTGGGCGAGGGCATCGAGAAGGCCGAGGTCGACTTCGCCGCTGAAGTGGCTGCCCAGCTCGCCGCCAGCAAGCAATAAGACGGCTTCGACTCCGTCGTCCCGACAAGAGGCTGCCCGCTCACGCGCGCGGCCTCTTTGTCGACTGGCAGCCCGTGGTTCGCCGTTCCGCTCCGGGTTGCCAGGGGCGAGGAGTGGCGTACGGCATGTCTGCCGCGGCGCCGGAGTCGAGCGTCGCAATCGATTTGCAGGTGGCCGGGACCCGCTTCGCCGGATCGCCTTCCCGGCCGCCGGTCTGCGCCGTTTCCGGTGTGGAGCAAGGCAGGCCGCGCGCCTGTTCCGACTGATACAGATAGAGCCGCAGGAGAGATACGCAATGGCCCAGCAGGTGAGTGGTCGTCAACCTCGCTATAAACGCATTCTGCTCAAGCTCAGCGGCGAAGCTTTGATGGGGGCCGAGGATTTCGGCATCGATCCCAAGGTGCTGGATCGGATGGCGCTGGAGGTCGGCCAACTGGTCGGCATCGGCGTGCAGGTCGGCCTGGTGATCGGCGGCGGCAACCTGTTCCGCGGTGCCGCTCTGTCCGCCGCGGGCATGGACCGGGTCACGGGCGATCACATGGGGATGCTGGCCACGGTGATGAATGCCCTGGCCATGCGCGATGCCCTCGAGCGCTCCAATATTCCGGCGACCGTCATGTCGGCGATTTCCATGGTCGGTGTGACCGATCACTACGACCGGCGCAAGGCCATGCGCCATCTGGTTTCCGGCGAGGTGGTGATCTTTGCCGCGGGAACCGGAAATCCCTTCTTCACTACCGACTCGGCCGCCTGCCTGCGCGCCATCGAAGTCGATGCCGACCTGGTGCTCAAGGCCACCAAGGTGGATGGCGTCTACACGGCCGACCCCTTCAAGGACCCGGATGCCGAGAAGTTCGAGTACCTGACCTACGACGAGGTGCTGGATCGCAAGCTGGGTGTGATGGATCTGACCGCCATTTGTCTGTGTCGCGATCACAAGATGCCGCTGCGCGTCTTCAATATGAACAAACCGGGAGCCCTGCTGAACATCGTGGTCGGCGGTGCCGAAGGAACCCTGATCGAGGAAAGCAAGCATGATCAATGAGATCAAGAAGGACGCGCAGGCGCGCATGAAGAAGAGTCTGGAGTCGCTGGAGCACGCCTTCGCCAAGATCCGCACCGGTCGGGCTCACCCGAGTATTCTGGATGGCGTCATGGTTTCCTACTATGGTGCCGACACCCCGCTGCGTCAGGTCGCCAACGTAGTCGCCGAGGATGCCCGCACCCTGGCCCTGACTGTGTTCGACAAGAGCATGATCCAGGCGGTCGAGAAGGCCATCATGACTTCCGATCTGGGGCTCAACCCGGCGACCGCCGGCACCACCATCCGCGTGCCGATGCCGGCGCTGACCGAGGAAACCCGCAAGGGCTATACCCGCCAGGCGCGTGCCGAAGCGGAGAGCGCCCGGGTCGCGGTGCGCAACATCCGCCGCGATGCCTTGGCCCAGCTCAAGGACCTGGTCAAGGAGAAGGAGATCAGCGAAGACGAAGAGCGTCGCGCGGCGGATGAGGTGCAGAAGCTCACCGACAAGGCCATCGCCGAGGTCGACAAGGCGCTGGAGGCCAAGGAGGCCGACCTGATGGCCGTGTAGTCGCGGTCGTACGGGATATTTCATGGATAAGTACAAGACCGCTGCTCCCGCTGTGGTGCCGCGCCATGTCGCCATAATCATGGATGGCAACAACCGCTGGGCGAAGAAGCGCCTGCTGCCCGGCATAGCCGGGCACAAGGCCGGAGTCGATGCGGTGCGCGCTACGATCGAGGTGTGTGTCGAGGTGGGAGTCGAGGTGTTGACCCTGTTCGCCTTCTCCAGCGAGAACTGGCAGCGCCCTGCCACCGAGGTCAGCGCCTTGATGGAGCTGTTCCTGACGGCCCTGCGTCGCGAGGCGAGGCGTCTCTGCGAGAATGGCATCTGCCTGCGTATCATCGGCGATCGCTCGCGCTTCAGTCCCGAACTGCAGGACGCCATGCGCGAGGCGGAGCTGCAGACCGCCGGGCAGACGGGCCTGCTTCTGCAGGTCGCCGCCAACTACGGCGGGCAATGGGACATAGCCCAGGCTGCGCAGCGCCTGGCGCGCGAGGTCCAGGCCGGCCAACTGCAGCTTGACGACATCACCCCACAGCTCCTGCAGAGCTGTCTGTCGACCGGCGACCAGCCGCCGCCGGACTTATGTATCCGTACCGGGGGAGACCGTCGCATCAGCAACTTCCTGCTCTGGCAACTGGCCTATGCCGAGTTGTACTTCACCGATCAGTACTGGCCTGACTTCAGGCAGGACGCCATGCGCCGGGCATTGGTCGACTTCGCTTCCCGTCAGCGCCGTTTCGGCAAGACCAGCGAGCAGGTGGAAGCAGAGGCGCGGACCTGATGCTCAAGCAACGAATCCTGACGGCGCTGGTGCTGTTGCCCCTCGCCCTGGCCGGTTTTCTCCTGCTCGAGGGCGGGGTCTTCGCGCTGTTCATCGGTGCGGTCGTCACCCTTGGCGGCTGGGAATGGGCGAGGCTCGCCGGCTTCGCCGAGCAGCGCTCCCGCGTGGGCTTCGCCGCGGCGGTCGCTGCGCTGTTGCTCCTGCTCTATTGGCTGCCAGCGCTGGCGGCCGGAGTCATGCTGCTCGGCATCCTCTGGTGGCTGCTGGCCGTGCCGCTGGTCCTGAACTATCCGCAGAGCAGTCACCGCTGGGCGGGCAGGGGGAGGCGACTGGCAATCGGTCTGCTGATCCTCCTGCCGTCCTGGCAGGGGCTGTTGCTGCTCAAGCAATGGCCGCTGGGTAACTACCTGATCCTGGCGGTGATGGCGCTGGTCTGGACCGCGGACATCGGTGCCTATTTCGTCGGCCGGGCCTTCGGCCGGCGCAAGCTGGCGCCGCAGGTCAGCCCCGGCAAGAGCTGGGAGGGCGTGGCGGGTGGCCTGCTGGCCTGTCTGCTGGTCACCGTCGCCGTCGGGCTGTTCCGCGGCTGGCTGGCGGGAGAACTGGCGCTGGCCCTGGTCGGTACGACCCTGGTCGTGTTGATCTCGGTGGTCGGCGATCTGACCGAGAGCATGTTCAAGCGTCAGGCCGGCCTCAAGGACAGCAGCAACCTCCTGCCCGGGCACGGGGGGGTGCTGGATCGTATCGATAGCCTGACGGCGGCCATTCCCATGTTCGTCGTCATGCTCTGGCTCGCGGGTTGGGGGATATTTTGAATCCACAAAGAATAACGGTGCTGGGTGCCACCGGCTCGATCGGCCTGAGCACTCTGGATGTGATCGCCCGCCACCCCGAACGTTACCGGGCCTTCGCGCTGACGGGGTTCACCCGGCTGGACGAGTTGCGGGCGCTCTGCCTGCGCTTTGCTCCCTGTTATGCCGTGGTGCCCGAGGCGGCGGCGGCCTGCCGGCTCGAAGACGAGCTGCGCGCCGCCGGCTTGGACACGCGGGTGCTGTTCGGAAGCGAGGGACTGTGCGAGGTGGCGGCCCATCCCGAAGCGGATGCGGTGATGGCGGCGATCGTCGGAGCCGCCGGGCTGCGTCCCACGCTGGCGGCTGTGGAGGCGGGCAAGAAGGTTCTGCTGGCCAACAAGGAGGCGCTGGTGATGTCCGGTGCCCTGTTCATGCAGGCGGTGCGCCGCAGCGGTGCGCAGTTGCTGCCGATCGATAGCGAGCACAACGCGATCTTCCAATGCCTGCCCGCCGCCTATGGGAACGGTCTGGCGACGGTCGGCGTGCGGCGCATCCTGCTGACCGCCTCCGGTGGGCCCTTCCGCGAGACTCCGGCGGCCGAATTGATCGAGGTGACGCCGGCGCAGGCCTGCGCCCATCCCAACTGGTCGATGGGGCGGAAGATCTCCGTGGATTCGGCCAGCATGATGAACAAGGGGCTGGAACTGATCGAGGCCTGCTGGCTGTTCGATGCGCGTCCCGCACAGGTCGAGGTGGTGGTCCACCCGCAGAGCGTGATTCATTCCCTGGTCGATTACATCGATGGCTCGGTGCTGGCGCAACTGGGCAATCCGGACATGCGTACGCCGATCGCCCATGCGCTGGCCTGGCCCGAGCGAATCGATTCCGGGGTCGTTCCCCTGGATCTGTTCTCCATCGCCCGCCTGGACTTCCAGGCTCCCGACCCTGCGCGCTTTCCCTGCCTGCGTCTGGCCCGGGAGGCGGCCGAGGTCGGCGGCAGCGCGCCGGCCATGCTCAATGCCGCCAACGAGGTGGCCGTGGCGGCCTTTCTCGACGGGCGCGTCCGTTTCCCGGAAATCGCGAGTATCATCGAGGACGTCCTGCAGGGTGAGCCGGTCGTCGCCATCGACGATCTCGAAACCGTGCTGCACGTGGACATCCAGGCCCGCGCGCGGGCCCAGGCCTGGTTGCTGCGCCGTGAGCGCTGAGCCGCTCCGGCAGCTCCCTGCCATCGCGGCATGCCGGGGCCGGCCGGCAACCGAGGTGGCGCATCTTCGTCCGCGGGGATATGTGGACACATGGCGGAGGGCGGGCATGCCCCTTCCGGCAGGGGCGAGGATTCGCCAGCCTGTTCCGGCCCCCCTCACCGCGACTTGCGTCCGGCCTCATGGTCGCCGGACCGGAGGAGTTCAATGAACGCCCTGTACATGATCATCGGCACCCTGATAGCGCTCGGAGTGCTGGTCACCTTCCATGAGTTCGGCCATTTCTGGGTCGCCCGTCGCTGTGGCGTCAAGGTATTGCGCTTTTCCATCGGCTTCGGCATGCCCTTGCTACGCTGGCACGATCGGCAGGGAACCGAGTTCGTGATCGCTGCGATTCCCCTGGGCGGTTATGTCAAGATGCTCGACGAGCGCGAGGGTGAGGTTCCCCCGGCGTTGCTCGACCGGACCTTCAACCGCCAGGGCGTCCGTCGACGCATCGCCATCGTGGCGGCCGGTCCCGCCGCCAACTTCCTGCTCGCCCTGTTGTTCTTCTGGGTGCTCGCCATGCTCGGCAGCCAGCAGTTGCGTCCGGTCATCGGCGCCGTGGAGGCGGGCAGTCCGGCGGCGGTCGCGGGAATCCAGGCCGGCGAAGAGGTTCTCGCGGTGGATGGCGAGGAGACGTCCGGCTGGGCAGCGGTCAACCTGCAGATGATTCGTCGTCTGGGGGAGACCGGCACGCTCGAGGTCACCGTGCGCGAGGCGGGTTCCAGCGTGACGGCCCGGCGTCACCTGGTCATCCGGGACTGGCTCGAGGGAGTCGATGAGCCCGATCCCATCGCGAGTCTCGGCATTCGCCCGTGGCGGCCCGCCCTGCCGCCGGTGCTGGCGCAACTGGACCCGAAGGGACCGGCACAGGCGGCCGGGCTGCGCGGCGGCGACCGCCTGCTGGCGCTCGACGGGGAGCCGCTGGATGACTGGCAACGGGTCGTCGAGCGGGTGCGCGCCCGCCCCGGCGCGCGCGTCGTCTTCCTGCTCGAGCGCGACGGTCAGCGTATCGAGCGGCCGGTCGAACTGGCGGCTCGCGGCGAAGGCGAGGCGCGCAGCGGCTATCTCGGCGCCGGCGTGGAGACGGTCGAATGGCCGCCGGAAATGCTTCGTGAGGTCCGCTACGGTCCGCTGGAGGCGGTTGGCGAGGCCCTTCGGCGGACCTGGAGCATGAGTGTCCTGACCCTCGATTCCCTTAGGAAAATGCTCTTCGGCGAGCTCTCGGTAAAAAACTTGAGCGGACCGATAACCATTGCTAAAGTGGCGGGCGCTTCGGTCCAGTCAGGGGTGGGAGACTTCCTGAATTTTCTCGCCTATCTGAGCATAAGCTTGGGGGTGCTCAATCTGCTGCCGATTCCGGTGCTCGATGGCGGGCATCTGCTTTTCTATTTCGTCGAGTGGGCCCGGGGGCGCCCCTTGTCGGAACGAGTCCAGGCTTGGGGAATGCAGATTGGGATCAGTCTTGTCGTTGGGGTCATGCTGCTGGCTTTGGTCAATGATCTGAGTCGCTTGTGATACATTGCCGAGTTTCGAAACTGCCGCGTTTCGCGGCAGTTTCTTTATTGTCAGTTGAAACAGAAAGGACTTCATGAAACGCCTGCTGCTGCCTGCGGTGGTCTTCGCCGCCATGACGATCACAGAGGTCCACGCCGAGTCCTTCACCATCTCCGATATCCGTGTCAATGGTCTGCAGAGGGTTTCTGCCGGCAGCGTATTCAGCGCCCTGCCGCTCAGCGTCGGCGATCAGGTGGACGACCAGCGCCTTGTGGAGGGTACGCGCGCACTCTTCAAGACCGGTTTCTTTCAGGATATCCAGCTTGGCCGCGATGGCAATGTCCTGGTCATCACGGTCGTCGAGCGGCCTTCCATCTCCAGCATCGAACTGGAGGGCAACAAGGCCATCAAGTCGGAAGACCTGCTGAATGGCCTGAAGCAGTCGGGACTCGCCGAGGGCGAGATCTTCCAGCGGGCCACCCTGGAAGGGGTGCGCAACGAGCTGCAGCGCCAGTACGTAGCCCAAGGCCGTTATTCGGCCTCGATCGAGACCGAGGTCGTGCCGCAGCCGCGTAACCGGGTGGCACTGAAGATCAAGATCAACGAAGGTTCGGTCGCCGCCATCCAGCATATCAACGTGGTGGGCAATACCGTCTTTTCGGACGAAACCCTGCTCAGGCTGTTCGAACTGAAGACCAGCAACCTGCTGTCCTTCTTCCGCAACGACGACAAGTACGCTCGCGAGAAGCTGTCCGGCGACCTGGAGCGTCTGCGTTCCTATTATCTGGACCGCGGCTACATCAACATGGATATCGCCTCCACCCAGGTATCCATCACTCCGGACAAGCGCCATGTCTACATCACCGTCAACATCGACGAGGGCGAAAAGTACAGTATCCGCGACGTCAAGCTCACCGGCGATCTGAAGGTGCCGCCCGAGGAGATCGAGTCCCTGCTGCTGGTCAAGGAGGGACAGGTGTTCTCCCGCAAGGTGATGACCAGTACCTCCGAGTTGATAACCCGACGCCTGGGCAACGAAGGCTATACCTTCGCCAACGTCAATGCCGTGCCCGAGCCGCATGCCGAAGACAAGACGGTTTCCGTGACCTTCGTGGTCGACCCGGGCAAGCGGGCCTACGTCAACCGCATCAACTTCCGCGGCAACACCAAGACCGAGGACGAAGTACTCCGTCGCGAGATGCGCCAGATGGAGGGCGGCTGGGCCTCGACCTACCTGATCGACCAGTCCAAGACCCGTCTCGAGCGCCTGGGCTTCTTCAAGGAGGTCAGCGTTCAGACGCCGCAGGTACCGGGCAGCGACGATCAGGTCGACGTCAACTTCACCGTCGAGGAGCAGGCTTCCGGCTCCGTCACCGCCAGCGTCGGCTTCGCCCAGAACGCCGGTCTGGTGCTGGGTGGCTCGATCAGCCAGAACAACTTTCTCGGCAGCGGCAACAAGGTCACCATCGGCCTGACCCGCAGCGAGTACCAGACCAACTACAACTTCGGCTTCGTCGATCCCTACTGGACCGAGGATGGTATCAGCCTCGGCTACAACGTGTTCTTCCGGACCACCGACTACGACGATCTGGAGGTGGATTATTCCAGCTATTCGGTGGACAGTTTCGGCTCCGGCATCAACATCGGCTATCCGATCAGCGAGACCGCGCGTCTGAGCTTCGGCCTCAGTCTCCAGCAGGATAGCATCGATACCGGAACCTACACGGTCGACGAGATCTTCGACTTCCTCGACGAGGAGGGCGAGGACTACCTGAACTTCAAGGCTTCGGCGGGCTGGTCGGAGTCGACCTTGAACCGGGGGGTGATGCCCACCCGCGGCGCTTCGCAGAGCCTGACCTTCGAAACCACGCTGCCCGGCAGCGACCTGTCGTTCTACAAGATCGACTACAACGCCCAGATGTTCAAGGCGTTGACGGACGATTACACCCTGCGCTTCCATACCAAGCTCGGCTATGGCGACAGCTTCGGTTCCACCTCGAAGATGCCTTTCTACGAGCATTACTATGCCGGCGGTTTTTCTTCCGTCCGGGGCTTCAAGGACAACACCCTGGGCGCGCGCAGTACGCCGAGCCGGGGTGAGGCCGTGACCGGCAACGAGGGGACCGAGGAGGATTCGGATCAGGACGAGCAGCCGTTCGGCGGCAACGTGCTGGTGGTCGGCGGTGTCGAGATGATGTTCCCGATGCCGTTCGTCAAGGATCAGCGCTCGCTGCGTACATCCCTGTTCTGGGATGTGGGCAACGTATTCGATACCAACTGCAGTTCCTCGCAGAAGGAACGCAACGACGACAGTTGCGATATCGACTTCAGCAACATGGCCAGCTCGGTCGGGCTGGGCGTGACCTGGGTCAGCGGCTTCGGGCCGCTGAGCTTCAGCCTGGCCGTGCCGGTCATGAAGCCCAACGACGCAGAGACCCAGGTATTCCAGTTCTCAATGGGTCAGAGCTTCTAACGGATCTGCCCTCATCACGTAAATGCTGCAAAGCGGGAGTTCATCGTGCGCAAGCTGACTCAGTGGGTTTTGTTCAGTGCTGCCCTTCTGGCGACACCGGCCTTCGCGGAAATGAAGATTGCCGTGCTCAATTATCAGATGGCCCTGCTCGAATCCGATGCGGCGAAGAAATATGCCGTGGATGCGGAGAAGAAGTTCGGGCCCCAGTTGAACAAGCTGAAAACCCTGGAGAGCGATGCCAAGCGTATCCAGGATCGCTTGGTGAAAGAGGGCGAGAAGATGCAGACCGCCGAGCGCGAGCGTCTCGAGCTCGAGTTCAAGCAGAAAGCCCGCGACTTCCAGTTCCAGTCCAAGGAGCTGAACGAGGCCAAGGCGGTCGCCGACCGCGACATGCTCAAGCTGATCAAGCCCAAGCTGGACAAGGCTGTCGAGGAGGTCATCAAGAAGGGAAGCTTCGACCTGGTGCTCGAGCAGGGCTCGGTGGTCGAGGTCAAGCCGCAATATGACATCACTCGCCAAGTCATCGAGCGCATGAACCAGATGCGTTGACGATGAGCACGCCCGCATTCACTCTCGGCGAACTGGCCGAGCGCCTCGGCGCCACGTTGCGCGGTGCGGCGGACAGAACCGTTCGCGGGCTCGCCACCCTCGAGGAGGCGGGTCCGGAGCACCTGAGCTTTCTCGCCAATCCCAAGTATCGCAAGTATCTGGGAAGCACCCGCGCCGGCGCCCTGCTGCTGACCCCGGCGGATGCCGAATCCTACGCGGGGGACGCCCTGCTGCTGGCCGATCCCTACCTGGCCTATGCGCGCTTGTCGCATCTGTTCGATCCGAAGCCCGTGGCCCCTGCCGGAGTGCACGCCACTGCCGTGGTCGCCGCGGATGCCAGCATCCATCCGACCGCCAGTGTCGGCGCCTATGCGGTGATCGAGGCCGGGGCGCGGATCGAGGCCGGGGTCAGCGTGGGTGCCCATTGCTATATCGGCGCCCGCAGCGTGATCGGCGAAGGCGGCTGGCTGGCCCCGAGGGTGACGCTCTACCACGATGTGCGGATCGGCCGGCGGGTGGTCGTCCAGTCCGGCGCGGTGATCGGTGGAGAGGGGTTCGGGTTCGCCAACGAGAAAGGCACCTGGCGCAAGATCGCCCAGATCGGCGGGGTGATCATCGGCGACGACGTGGAAATCGGCGCCAATACCACCATCGACCGCGGCGCACTGGCCGATACTCTGATCGGCAACGGCGTGAAGCTGGATAACCAGATCATGATCGCCCACAACGTGCAGATCGGCGATCACACCGCCATGGCCGGCTGCGTCGGCATTTCCGGCAGCACCAAGATCGGCAGGCACTGCATGATCGCCGGCGGCGTCGGCATGGTGGGACATATCGAGGTGTGCGACGGGGTGTTCGTCACCGGGATGACCATGGTCACCCGCTCGATTCACGAGCCGGGCGCCTATTCCTCCGGTACCGCCATGCAGCCTGCCGCCGAATGGAAGAAGAGCGTCGCCCGCATTCGCCAACTGGACGATCTGGCGCGGCGTCTGCAGCAGATGGAAAAGCGTCTGGGGGGCGTGACTTCCGACGGAGATGCTCCATCAGAGGCTGACCCACTTTGATGTGCGTCCCCAACTTTACCTACAGGCTTTCCTGGAAATGATGGACATTAACGAGATTCGCGAATACCTGCCGCACCGCTATCCTTTCCTTCTGGTCGATCGGGTGGTGGACCTTGATGTCGAGGGCCAGCGCATTCGCGCCTACAAGAATGTCAGCATCAACGAGCCGTTCTTCAACGGTCACTTTCCCCAGCATCCGATCATGCCGGGTGTGCTGATCATCGAAGCGATGGCCCAGGCCGCCGGCATCCTGGGCTTCAAGATGCTGGACGTGAAACCTGCCGACGGCACAATCTACTACTTCGTAGGGTCGGACAAGATGCGCTTTCGTCAGCCGGTGATACCGGGCGACCAGTTGATCCTCGAGGCGAGGTTCCTCAGCGCCAAGCGCAGTATATGGAAGTTCGAATGCCAGGCCCTGGTGGACGACAAGCAGGTTTGCTCGGGCGAAATCATTTGTGCGGAACGAAAGCTATGAGTTTGATCGATCCTCGCGCCATCATCGATCCGAGCGCCACCCTGGCGCCCGATGTACGTGTCGGTCCCTGGACCCTGATAGGACCGCATGTGCACATCGGCGAAGGTACCGAGATCGGTCCCCATGTAATCGTTAGAGGGCCGACCTGGATCGGCCGGCACAACAGGATTTTCCAGTTTTCCACCATTGGCGAAGACACGCCGGACCTTAAATACAAGGGCGAGCCGACCCGTCTGGTGATCGGTGACCACAATGTGATCCGCGAGGGGGTCACCATCCACCGCGGCACCGTCCAGGATCGTTCGGAAACCACTATCGGCGATCACAACCTGATTATGGCTTATGTCCACATCGGCCATGACAGCGTGATGGGCAGCCATTGCATCCTGGTCAACAACGCTTCCCTGGCCGGTCATGTGCACGTGGGCGACTGGGCGATCCTCTCCGGCTACACCCTGATCCACCAGCATTGCCAGATCGGCGCGCACAGCTTCGTCGGCATGGGCAGCGGCGTATCCAAGGATGTGCCGGCCTTCGTCACCGTCCTCGGCAGCCCGGCCCAGGCCCGCAGCATGAACTTCGAGGGCATGCGCCGGCGCGGTTTCAGCCCCGAGGCCATGAATGCGCTGCGCCGGGCCTACAAGGTCGTCTATCGCCAGGGACTGACCGTGGAGCAGGCGCTGGTGGAACTGGAGGAGTCGGCCAAGCAGTTCCCCGAGGTCGCGATCTTCCGCGATTCCGTGCGCGCCTCCACCCGTGGGATCACCCGCTGAGATGGCCGGGGTGCTGCGCGTGGCCCTGGTGGCCGGCGAGGCTTCGGGCGATATCCTCGGCGCCAGCCTGATGCAGGCCCTGAAGGCGGTTCGTCCGGATATCGAGTTCATCGGCGTCGGCGGCCCGCGCATGCAGGCCGAAGGGCTGCAGTCGTATTTCCCCATGGAGCGACTGGCGGTCATGGGCCTGTTCGAGGTACTCGGCCGTCTTCCCGAACTGCTGCTGCGTCGCCGGTGGCTGATTCGCGACCTGCTCGAAGCCCGTCCCGACCTGTACATCGGCATCGATGCCCCGGATTTCAACCTGGGAATCGAACTCCGCCTGCGTCGTGCCGGCATCCGTACCGTGCATTACGTCAGCCCGTCGGTGTGGGCCTGGCGGCAGAAGCGCGTGCTGAAGATCCGCCAGGCCTGCGACCTGATGCTCACCCTGTTCCCCTTCGAGGCGGAATTCTACGAGGCCCGGAACGTGCCGGTCCGCTTCGTCGGCCATCCGCTGGCCGACCAGATTCCCCTGCAGACCGATCGCGACGCCGCCCGGGCCGCCCTGGATCTGACGGACGGGGAAACCATCGTCGCCCTGCTGCCAGGCAGCCGCGGCGGAGAGCTGGCCCGTCTCGGCCCATTGTTCATCGAGGCCGCCGAGCGCCTGCTGGCGCTGCACGCCGGACCGCTGCGTTTCGTCGTGCCCTGCGCGAGCCCCGAGCGGCGCCGGCAGCTCGAAGAGATGCTCAGCCATACCCGCCGCGACCTGCCGGTGATGCTGCTCGACGGTCGTTCCCACGAGGCGCTGGCCGCCTGCGACGCGGTGCTCATCGCCTCCGGTACCGCAACCCTGGAGGCTCTGCTGTACAAGCGTCCGATGGTCGTGGCCTATCGCCTGGCGCCGCTGACCTACAAAGTCGCGCGGCACCTGGTGAAGACGCCGTTCTTCTCCCTGCCCAACCTGCTCGCCGGCCGGGCGCTGGTGCCCGAGCTGCTGCAGGACCGCGCGACGCCCGAGGCGCTGGCCGAGGCCTTGATACCGCTGCTGGAGATCGGCGGGGAGCAGACCGAGTGCTTCGACGCCATCCATCGCTCGCTGCGTCGGGACGCTTCGCGTCGGGCGGCCGAGTCGGTGCTCGAACTGGCGGAGCGCGCCTGATGCAGTTGGGCCTGGATTTCGGCCGGGTCGAGGCGCTGGTCGCCGGTGTCGACGAGGTCGGCCGCGGTCCGCTCTGCGGGGCGGTGGTCACCGCCGCGGTGATTCTCGATCCGGAGCGGCCGATCCTGGGACTGAACGACTCGAAAAAGCTTTCCGAAGCCCGTCGCGAGGCGCTCTCCGAGGAGATCCGCGAGAAGGCCCTGGCCTGGTGCATCGCGCGCGCCGAGGTGGAGGAGATCGACCGGCTGAACATCCTTCACGCGACGATGCTGGCCATGCGGCGTGCCGTGGAAGGGCTCGCCGTGACGCCCCGCCTGGCGCTGATCGACGGCAACCGCTGCCCTAAACTGGCGGTGCCCTGCGCGCCGGTGATCAAGGGGGACGCCCAGGTGCCGGCCATCGCCGCGGCCTCCATCCTCGCCAAGGTCGCCAGGGACCGGGAAATGCTCGTGCTGGATGCCCTCTATCCCGGTTACGGGCTGGCCCGGCACAAGGGCTATCCCACGGCCGTGCACCTGGAGGCCCTGGCCCGTCTGGGGCCGACCCCGATCCATCGGCGCTCCTTCGCGCCGGTGCGCGAGCTGCTCGACGTCGTTTCCATCCCCTGTGCCCCGACCTCCTGAGCGAGCGCCCGTCGCGAACAGTCGCCGTCGGGGCGGTTACAATCCCGTCTCTGTCGTTTTTCCGTGAGCCAAGGTCTGTCCATGTCCGTTTCCTTCGTCCACCTGCGCGTGCACACCGAGTTTTCCCTGGTCGACGGCCTGGTACGGGTCAAGCCGCTGATCAAGGCCGTGGCCGGGGCTGGCATGCCCGCGGTGGCGGTCACCGACCAGAGCAACATGTGCTCACTGGTGAAGTTCTACAAGGCGGCCATGGCGGGTGGGGTCAAGCCGATCTGCGGCGCCGATATCTGGCTGGCCAGCGCCGAGCCCGATGCTCCGCTGTCGCGCCTGACCCTGCTGGCGATGGATGCCAAGGGTTACCGCAACCTCACCGAGCTGGTTTCCCGGGGCTGGACCGAGGGTCAGCACGGCGATGGCCTGGTGATCATCCAGCGCGACTGGGTGAAGGAGGCCGCCGAAGGGGTGATCGCCCTGTCCGGGGCGAAGGAAGGGGAGATCGGCCAGGCGCTGCTCAACGGCCATGTCGACCAGGCCGCAGCGCTGCTCGAGGAGTGGCTGGCGGTGTTTCCCGAGCGCTTCTATCTGGAAGTGCAGCGTACCGGCCGGGTCGGCGACGAGGAGTACCTGCATGCCGCCGTCGAACTGGCCGATCGCTACGGCGCTCCGCTGGTGGCGACCAACGACGTGCGCTTTCTCAAGCAGGAGGACTTCGAGGCCCACGAGACCCGCGTCTGCATCGGCGAGGGACGCACCCTCGGCGACCCGCGGCGGCCGCGTAACTACTCCGACCAGCAGTACCTGAAGACCCCGGCGGAGATGTGGGAGCTGTTTTCCGACCTGCCCGAAGCGCTGGAGAACAGCGTGGAGATCGCCCGGCGCTGCAACATCGAAGTGCGCCTCGGCAAGTACTTCCTGCCCAACTTCCCGGTGCCGGCCGGCATGACCATCGACGACTACCTGCGCCAGGTGGCCTACGAGGGGCTGGAGGAGCGTCTGGCGGTGCTCTGGCCGCAGGAGACCACGCCCGACTACGCGGATAAGCGCGAGGTCTACGTCGAGCGTCTGGAGTTCGAGCTGAACACCATCATCCAGATGGGCTTTCCTGGCTACTTCCTGATCGTGATGGACTTCATCAAGTGGGCGAAGAACAACGGCGTGCCGGTCGGTCCCGGCCGCGGCTCCGGCGCCGGCTCGCTGGTCGCCTACGCGCTGAAGATCACCGACCTCGATCCCCTGGCCTACGACCTGCTGTTCGAGCGCTTCCTCAACCCCGAGCGGATCTCCATGCCCGACTTCGACGTCGACTTCTGCATGGACGGCCGCGACCGGGTCATCGACTACGTGGCCGACACCTACGGGCGCAACGCCGTGAGCCAGATCATCACCTTCGGCTCGATGGCGGCCAAGGCGGTGGTGCGCGATGTGGCGCGGGTGCAGGGCAAGTCCTACGGGCTGGCCGACCGCCTGTCGAAGATGATCCCCTTCGAGGTCGGCATGACCCTGGAGAAGGCCTACGAGCAGGAGGAGATGCTCCGCGAGTTCCTCAAGAACGACGAGGAGGCCCAGGAGATCTGGGACATGGCCCTGAAGCTCGAGGGCATCACCCGCGGCACCGGCAAGCACGCCGGCGGCGTGGTGATCGCGCCGACCAAGCTCACCGATTTCGCGCCCATCGCCTGCGATGCGGACGGCGGCGGCCTGGTCACCCAGTTCGACAAGGACGACGTGGAGGCGGCCGGCCTGGTCAAGTTCGACTTCCTCGGGCTGCGCACCCTGACCATCATCAAGTGGGCGATGGAAACCATCCACCGCGAGCAGCGGCGCCGGGGCGAAACCGAACTGGTGGACATCGACCGCATCGCGCTGGACGACAAGGCCACCTACGCGCTCCTGCAGAGGGCCGAGACCACCGCGGTGTTCCAGCTCGAATCGCGCGGCATGAAGGAACTGATCAAGAAGCTCAAGCCCGACAACATCGAGGACATGATCGCGCTGGTCGCGCTGTTCCGCCCGGGCCCGCTGCAGTCGGGCATGGTGGACGACTTCATCAACCGCAAGCATGGCCGCGCGGAGCTTTCCTACCCGCACCCCGATTACCAGTACGCGGGCCTGGAGCCGGTCCTGAAACCCACCTACGGCATCATCCTGTATCAGGAGCAGGTGATGCAGATCGCCCAGGTGATGGCCGGCTACACCCTCGGCGGCGCGGACATGCTGCGTCGCGCCATGGGCAAGAAGAAGCCCGAGGAAATGGCCAAGCAGCGCGGCGGCTTCGTCGAAGGCTGCGCGAAGAATGGCATCGATGCCGAGCTGGCGGGCAACATCTTCGATCTGGTGGAAAAGTTCGCCGGTTACGGGTTCAACAAGTCGCACTCGGCCGCCTATGGCCTGGTTTCCTACCAGACGGCCTGGCTGAAGACCCGTTATCCGGCGCCCTTCATGGCCGCGGTGCTTTCCGCGGACATGCACAACACCGACAAGGTGGTGACCCTGATCGAGGAATGCCGCAGCATGAAGCTGCGCATCGTGGCGCCGGACGTGAACAACTCCGAGTTCATGTTCACCGTCGACGACGAGGGGCGCATCGTCTACGGCCTGGGGGCGATCAAGGGCGTCGGCGAGGGGCCGGTCGAGGCCATCGTCGAATGCCGCGCCGCCGGCGGTCCCTTCACGGATCTGTTCGACTTCTGCGCGCGGGTCGATCTCAAGCGGATCAACAAGCGTACCCTCGAGGCGCTGATCCGTGGCGGCGCGCTGGACCGCCTGGGACCGTACTTCGCCGACGAGCCCAAGGCCTACCAGGCCAACATCGACCGCAACCGGGCGGTCCTGCTGGCCGCCGTGGAGGAAGCCGTGCAGGCCGCCGAGCAGACCGCGCGCAGCGCCGACAGCGGCCATCTGGACCTGTTCGGCGGGCTGTTCGCCGAGCCCGAGGCGGACGTCTATGCCAATCACCGCAACGCCCGCGAGCTGTCGCTCAAGGATCGCCTCAAGGGCGAAAAGGACACCTTGGGCCTGTACCTGACCGGCCATCCGATCGACGAGTACGAAGGCGAGGTCCGCCGCTTCGCCCGCCAGCGCATCGTCGAGCTGCGCCCGGCGCGGGAACTCCAGACGATCGCCGGACTGATCGTCAACCTGCGGGTAATGAAGAACAAGAAGGGCGACAAGATGGGTTTCATCACCCTCGACGATCGCTCCGCGCGGATTGAGGCCTCCCTGTTCGCCGATGCCTTCGCCGGCGCCCAGGCGCTCCTGCAGACCGATGCCCTGGTAGTTGTGGAGGGCGAGGTCAGCAACGACGACTTCTCCGGTGGCCTGCGCCTGCGCGCCAAGCGGGTGATGAGCCTGGAGGAGGCACGCACGGGACTGGCCGAGAGCCTGCGGCTGCGGGTCGCCAGCGAGGCGCTGGAAGGGGATCGCCTGCGCTGGCTGGCGGAGCTCTGCAGCCGCTATCGGGGCGCCTGCCCCATCACCCTGGACTACATCGGGCGCGAGGCGCGTGCCCTGCTGCAGTTCGGCGAAGCGTGGCGGATCGATCCGGCGGACAGCCTGATTCAGACGCTGCGTGACCAGTTCGGCAAGGACAACGTCTTTCTGCACTACCGCTGAGACGAATGCCGGCGGAATCATCGTGCGCGGGGATCGTTCCGGACTGCTCCGATCCTCGACGCCAGGTGCCCGATCCCGTAAGGTTGGGGCGCCAAATGGAACAGCAAACGGCCGCCTGGCCGTCGACTCAAGACGGAAACCTATGAACCCGAATTTTCTGGATTTCGAACAGCCGATTGCCGACCTGCAAGCCAAGATCGAAGAGCTGCGTCTGGTCGGCGATGACAATGCGCTGAACATCAGCGACGAGATTTCCCGCCTCCAGGACAAGAGTCATGCGCTCACCGCGAGCATCTTCGGCAACCTGACCAGCTGGCAGATCGCCCAACTGGCGCGGCATCCGCGGCGGCCCTACACCCTCGACTACCTCGAACACATTTTCACCGAGTTCGAGGAACTGCACGGTGACCGCCATTTCACCGACGATGCCGCCATCGTCGGCGGCGTGGCGCGCCTGGACGACCAACCGGTCATGGTCATCGGCCATCAGAAGGGCCGCGACGTGCGCGAGAAGGTCCGCCGCAATTTCGGCATGCCGCGCCCCGAGGGCTACCGCAAGGCCTGCCGTCTGATGGAGATGGCCGAGCGCTTCAAGCTGCCGATCCTGACCTTCATCGACACGCCCGGCGCCTATCCCGGCATCGACGCCGAAGAGCGCAACCAGAGCGAGGCCATCGCCTGGAACCTGCGGGTGATGGCGCGCCTGAAGACGCCGATCGTCTCCACGGTGATCGGCGAGGGCGGTTCCGGCGGCGCGCTGGCGATCGGTGTCTGCGACCGCCTGAACATGCTGCAGTACTCCACCTATGCGGTGATTTCGCCGGAAGGCTGCGCCTCGATCCTCTGGCGCACCGCCGAGAAGGCCGCCGACGCCGCCGAGGCGATGGGCATCACCGCCGCGCGTCTGAGGGAGCTCGGCATCGTCGACGAAGTGATCGGCGAACCCCTGGGCGGCGCCCACCGCAATCCGGCCGCCACAGCCGAAAGCGTCCGTCAGACACTGCTGGCCCAGTTGGAAAGTCTGCGTGGCCTGGATGCCGACAGCCTGCTCGAGCAGCGCTACGAGCGTCTGATGAGTTACGGCAGGGCTTGATGCGGATCGAGCGGCGCTACTCCGTTGGGAGCGGGCGAAAATACTCGGTACGTCCGGCGTCTTGCGGGTGGATGGCCCGCCGTGTGGCGGTTTCCGTTGCGCCGCGCTGAGGCTTTCCCGGTTTTCCCGGCATGACCCTGGAGTCCCGCCTGCTCGCCGCCCTGGCACCCTGGCGAGAGGCGCCGGCCTGGCGCCTGGCCTTTTCCGGCGGGCTGGATTCCAGCGTGCTCCTGCACCTGCTGGCAGGGCTCGCCCGGCATCACGCCTTGCCGCCGCTGACCGCCCTCCACGTGCATCACGGCCTGCAGAGCGTGGCCGACGACTGGCCGGAGCACTGCCGGCAGGTCTGCGCGCAGTTGGGGGTTCCCCTGGTCATTCGCCGGGTCCGCGTCGCGGCCGGCGCCAGCCTCGAGCGGGCCGCCCGCGAGGCGCGCTATCGGGCCTTCGCCGAGGCGCTCGGTGCGGATGAAGTGTTGCTGACCGCCCAGCACCTCGACGACCAGGCGGAAACGCTGCTCTTCCGCCTGCTGCGCGGTGCCGGCGTGCGCGGCCTGGCGGCCATGCCGGGGATGCGCCCGCTCGGCCGCGGCTGGCTGGTGCGGCCCCTGCTGGAGGTTTCCCGTGGCGAACTGGAGCATTACGCCGTCTCGCGGGCCCTGCACTGGATCGAGGACCCGTCCAACCGGGATCTGCGCTTTTCCCGCAACTTCCTGCGTCATCGTGTGTTGCCGTCGCTGGCCGAGCGCTGGCCGCAGGCCGTGGGCAACATGGCCCGCAGCGCGGCGCACATGGCCGAGGCGCGGGAGTTGCTGGACGATCTGGCGCAACTGGATCTGGCCGCCGCCGGGGGAGAGGGCGGTCTCCCCTGGCTCGGGCTGCCGTCGCTGGCCCTGGCGCCGTTGCTCGGGTTGTCCCCGGCGCGTCAGCGCAATGCCCTGCGCCATTGGTTGGCTCCTTTCACGGCTCTGCCGGATAGCGCCCATTGGGCGGGCTGGGAGGCGCTGCGCGATGCGGCGCCGGATGCGGCGCCGCTCTGGCGGCTGGCGGGCGGAGAACTGCGCCGGGGGACGGGACGGATCTGGTGGCTTGCCGGGGACTGGCTGCGTCCGCCCGGCGGACCGCTGGCCTGGAGCCGGCCGGCCGAGCCCCTGGCGCTGCCGGGCAACGGCTTCCTGCGCTTGCAGGGCGAGGTGCCGGACGGTCCTCTCGAAGTCCGCTACCGGCTGGGCGGCGAAGCGCTGAAGGTGCCGGGCCGCGGCCACCGCGACCTCAAGCGCCTGCTCAACGAGCGTGGGCTTCCGGCCTTCGCCCGTGGCCGCCTGCCGCTGCTCTACCGGAAGGGCGAACTGCTCGCCGTGGCTGCGCTGCCCGGCCTCGACGGGCCGGTCGACGGGGCCTGGCGGCTGCTCTGGAAACCGCCGGGCGGCGTCGAGGTTTGAGCTGAAAACCCCTTTCCGGTAGACTACGCTCCCGTCTCATATCGTTACTGCGGGCTCCGGCCAGGGAACCCGCAATGCTTTGCTGTTGTCGCACTGTGCGCAATCGCTCCTTCGCTTCCCCGGCGGCGCCGGCCGCTTAAACGCAGACTTCTAGGGTTATTCATGACGCGCTACATCTTCGTCACGGGCGGTGTTGTTTCTTCATTGGGGAAAGGCATTGCATCGGCATCCTTGGCGGCCATCCTGGAGGCGCGGGGACTGAAGGTCACCCTGCTCAAACTGGATCCCTACATCAACGTCGATCCGGGCACCATGAGCCCCTTCCAGCATGGCGAAGTGTTCGTCACCCACGACGGGGCCGAGACCGATCTCGACCTGGGGCACTACGAGCGCTTCGTGCGCACCACCATGACCCGCAACAACAACTTCACCACCGGCCGCGTCTACGAGGACGTGCTGCGCCGCGAGCGCCGCGGCGACTACCTGGGCGCTACCATCCAGGTCATTCCGCACATCACCGACGAGATCAAGCGGCGCATCATCAAGGGTGCCGGCAACGCCGACGTGGCCATGGTGGAGATCGGCGGTACCGTCGGCGACATCGAATCCCAGCCGTTCCTCGAGGCGATCCGCCAGTTGCGCCTGGAAGTCGGCGCCAAGCGCGCGATGCTGATCCACCTGACCCTGGTGCCCTACATCGCCACCGCCGGCGAGACCAAGACCAAGCCGACCCAGCACTCGGTGAAGGAACTGCGCTCGATCGGCCTGCAGCCCGACGTGCTGATCTGCCGTTCCGACCATCCGATCGACATTTCCTCGCGGCGCAAGATCGCCCTCTTCACCAACGTGGAGGAGCGCGCGGTGATCGCCTTGGAGGACGTCGACACCATCTACAAGATTCCTTCGGTGCTGCATGCCCAGGGTCTCGACGATATCGTCGTCGAGCGCTTCGGCCTGGCGTGCGGGAGCGCCGACCTTTCCGAATGGGAGCGCGTGGTCGACGCCAAGCTGCATCCGGAGAAGGAAGTCACCATCGCCATGGTCGGCAAGTACATGGAGCTGCTGGATGCCTACAAGTCGTTGATCGAGGCCATGGGGCACGCCGGCATCCAGAACCGCACCCGCGTCAATCTGCGCTACATCGACTCGGAAGACATCGAGAACCAGGGCACCGCGCTGCTGGAGGGCGCCGATGCCATCCTGGTGCCGGGCGGCTTCGGCCTGCGCGGAGTGGAGGGCAAGATCGCCGCGGTCAGGTATGCCCGCGAGAACAAGGTCCCTTACCTGGGCATCTGTCTCGGCATGCAGGTGGCGGTGATCGAGTATGCCCGCGACGTGCTGGGCTGGGCGGACGCCAACTCCACCGAGTTCGACAAGTCCTGCGGCCATCCGGTGGTCGGCCTGATCACCGAGTGGCAGGACGCCACCGGTGCCACCGAGGTACGCAGCGAGTCTTCCGACCTGGGCGGCACCATGCGCCTCGGGGCTCAGGAGTGCCAGTTGGAGGCGAACTCGCAAGTGCGCCAGTGCTACGGCAAGGACGAGGTCGTCGAGCGCCACCGCCATCGCTACGAGGTCAACAACAACCTGCTGCCGCACCTGATCGAGGCCGGCCTCAAGGTCACCGGCCGTTCCGGCGACGGCGCCCTGGTGGAAGTGATCGAGGTGGCCGACCATCCCTGGTTCGTCGCCTGCCAGTTCCACCCGGAGTTCACCTCCACCCCGCGCGACGGCCATCCGCTGTTCAGCGGTTTCGTCAACGCTGCGCTCGCGCAGAAAGCCCGGAAGGCCTGAACCATGACCCAGAAAACTATCCGAGTCGGCGACATCGAGATCGCCAACGACAGGCCCATGGCGTTATTCGGCGGGATGAACGTGCTGGAGTCCCGCGACCTGGCGCTGAGGGTCTGCGAGGAGTACGTGCGGGTCACCGGCAAGCTCGGCATTCCCTACGTCTTCAAGGCCAGCTTCGACAAGGCCAACCGTTCCTCGATCACCTCCTTCCGCGGCCCCGGCCTGGAGGAGGGCATGCGGATCTTCGAGGAGGTGAAGAAGGCCTTCGGCGTGCCGGTGCTCACCGACGTGCACGAGCCCTGGCAGGCGGCGCCGGTGGCGGAGGTCTGCGACATCCTGCAACTGCCGGCCTTCCTGTCCCGGCAGACCGACCTGGTGGTCGCCATGGCCAAGACCTCCGCGGTGATCAACATCAAGAAGGCCCAGTTCCTCGCTCCGCAGGAGATGCAGCACATCCTGCGCAAGTGCGAGGAGGCCGGCAACGACCAGTTGATCCTCTGCGAGCGCGGCACCTCCTTCGGCTACAACAACCTGGTGGTCGACATGCTCGGCTTCGGCATCATGAAGCAGTTCGAATACCCGGTGTTCTTCGACGTGACCCATGCCCTGCAGATGCCGGGCGGGCGCGCCGACTCCGCCGGCGGCCGCCGCGCCCAGGTCACCGACCTGGCCAAGGCCGGTATCAGCCAGGGGCTGGCCGGATTGTTCCTCGAGGCCCATCCGGACCCCGATAACGCCAAGTGCGACGGTCCCTGCGCCCTGCGCCTGGACAAGCTCGAGCCCTTCCTCGCCCAACTCGCGCAACTGGACGCGCTGGTCAAGAAATTCCCGCCAATCGAAACAGCTTGAACCCTGTCGCTTGCAGTTATCTATGGAGTGTTGAACAACAATGGCAAAGATCGTCGACATCAAGGGACGCGAAGTGCTCGACTCCCGTGGCAACCCCACCGTGGAAGCCGACGTGATTCTCGACAATGGCATCATCGGCAGCGCCTGCGCTCCGTCCGGCGCCTCCACCGGTTCCCGCGAGGCGCTGGAACTGCGTGACGGCGACAAGGCCCGCTATCTGGGCAAGGGTGTGCTGAAGGCCGTGGCCAACGTCAACGGCCCCATTCGCGACCTGCTGCTGGGCAAGGACCCGGCCGACCAGAAGGCGCTCGACCGGGCGATGATCGAACTGGACGGCACCGAGAACAAGGCCAGCCTGGGCGCCAACGCGATCCTCGCCGTGTCCCTCGCCGCCGCCAAGGCGGCCGCCAAGGACAAGGGCGTGCCGCTCTATGCGCACATCGCCGACCTGAACGGCACCCCGGGCGTCTACTCCATGCCGGTGCCGATGATGAACATCATCAATGGCGGCGAACATGCCGACAACAACGTCGATATCCAGGAGTTCATGGTGCAGCCGGTCGGCGCCAAGAGCTTCGCCGAAGCGTTGCGCATGGGCGCCGAGATCTTCCACAACCTCAAGGCCGTGCTGAAGGCCCGTGGCCTCAACACCGCGGTGGGCGACGAAGGCGGCTTCGCGCCGAACCTGAGTTCCAACGAGGATGCCCTGGCCGCCATCGCCGAGGCGGTCGGCAAGGCCGGCTACAAGCTGGGCAGCGACGTGACCCTGGCCCTGGACTGCGCCTCCAGCGAGTTCTACAAGGACGGCAAATACGATCTGGCCGGCGAGGGCAAGACCTTCGATGCCGCCGGTTTCGCCGACTATCTGGCCGGCCTGACCCAGCGCTACCCGATCATTTCCGTCGAAGACGGCATGGACGAGTCCGACTGGGCCGGCTGGAAGGGGCTGACCGACAAGATCGGCGCCAAGGTGCAACTGGTCGGCGACGACCTGTTCGTGACCAACACCAAGATCCTCAGGGAGGGCATCGAGAAGGGCATCGCCAACTCGATCCTGATCAAGTTCAACCAGATCGGTTCCCTGAGCGAGACCCTGGAGGCCATCCAGATGGCCAAGGCCGCTGGCTACACCGCGGTGATCTCGCACCGTTCCGGCGAAACCGAGGACAGCACCATCGCCGACCTGGCCGTGGGCACCGCTGCCGGCCAGATCAAGACCGGCTCGCTGTGCCGTTCCGACCGCGTGTCCAAGTACAACCAGCTGCTGCGCATCGAGGAGCAACTGGGTGCCAAGGCTCCGTACCGGGGGCGCGCCGAATTCCGCGGCTGAACCGCGGCATGCTGGAGAGGGGCGGCGCAAGCTGCCCCTTTTCGTGTCGGGCGAGCGAATCCATGAGCAGAGAGCGGGAGAGGCCTTCGGGCCCCGGTGCCCGAGCGAAGTGTCGACATGTCATTCCTGCGTAGTCACTACTGGCTTTTCGTCGTACTGGCCCTGCTGCTGGGGGGACTGCAGTATCGCCTGTGGGTGGGCGATGGCAGCCTGGCGCAGGTGGCGGACCTGAAGCGGCAGATCGCCGAACAGCAGGGCGAGAACAAACTCCTGCACGAGCGCAACCGGATTCTCGAAGCCGAGGTGCGCGAACTGAAGAAGGGGATGGAAACCGTCGAGGAGCGCGCCCGCCATGAACTCGGCATGCTCAAGGAAGGCGAAACCCTGTACCTGCTGACCGAATGAACATTCCCGATTTGCCATTCTTCTGGGCCGTGATCCCGGCCGCCGGTATCGGCAGCCGCATGCGTGCCGATCGTCCCAAGCAATATCTGCCGCTCGGCGGCAGGACCATTCTCGAACATACCCTCGACTGCTTCCACGGCCACCCCCGGCTGAAAGGGCTGGCAGTCAGCCTGGCGCAGGACGATCCCTACTGGTCGCGGCTGCCGTGCGCCGCCGATGAGCGCATCCTGCGCGCCGCCGGTGGCCGCGAGCGCGCCGATTCGGTGTTCAACGCCCTGCAACTGCTCGCCGCTCGGGGCGCGGATGCCGCGGACTGGGTTCTGGTGCACGACGCCGCACGGCCGAATCTGGCCCGCGTCGATCTGGATCGGCTGCTGGCCGAACTGGCCGACGATCCGCTGGGCGGGCTGCTGGCGGTGCCGGCGCGGGACACCCTGAAGCGCGCCGATGCCGACGGCCGGGTGCGCGAGACCGTGGATCGCTCGACGATCTGGCAGGCCTATACGCCACAGATGTTCCGCCTGGGGGCCTTGCGCCAGGCTCTGGACGATGCGCTGCGGGCAGGCGTGGCGATCACCGACGAGTCCTCCGCCATGGAATGGGCCGGGTACGCCCCTCGGCTGATCGAGGGGCGAGCCGACAACCTGAAGATCACCCGCCCGGAGGACCTGCTCTGGCTGCAGCAGGTCTGGACCCGAAAGCGCTAGCGTGGGCTCCGGGTCGTCTCGGTATCTTCCGTCAGGCGCTGGGCGGGAGGGCCGGATATATTCGTTTAATGAATGACGATGAAGCAGGAATATGTAAAAAGTTTATCATGCCAAGGCCGGTTGCCTGTCGTCCACCGACCGGGCTGCGGCAGGATGGAACCCTTGGTTGCCGCCGCCTTCCGTTAGACTTTGGATTTTTCAGCTCATCGAGAACGCATTCATGACCATCAAATCTCGTGCCGCCGTGGCTTTCGGCCCGAACCAGCCGCTGCAAGTCGTCGAAGTGGACGTGGCGCCGCCGAAGAAGGGCGAGGTGCTGGTGCGCATCGTCGCCACCGGTGTCTGCCATACCGATGCCTACACCCTGTCGGGGCAGGACTCCGAAGGTGTCTTCCCCTGCATTCTGGGCCACGAAGGAGGCGGCATCGTCGAGGCGGTGGGCGAGGGCGTGACCTCCCTGCAGGTGGGCGATCATGTGATTCCGCTGTATACCGCCGAATGCCGCGAGTGCAAGTTCTGCAAATCCGGCAAGACCAACCTGTGCCAGGCGGTGCGCGCCACCCAGGGCAAGGGCCTGATGCCGGACGGCACCACCCGCTTCAGCTACCAGGGCCAGCCGCTCTACCACTACATGGGCTGTTCGACCTTCTCCGAGTACACCGTGCTGCCGGAGATCTCCCTGGCGAAGATTCCCGAGGACGCACCGCTGGAGAAGGTCTGCCTGCTCGGCTGCGGGGTGACCACCGGCATCGGTGCGGTGCTCAACACCGCCAAGGTCACCGAGGGCTCTAGCGTGGCGATCTTCGGCCTGGGCGGCATCGGTCTGGCGGCGATCATCGGCGCGAAGATGGCCAAGGCCTCGCGGATCATCGCCATCGATATCAACCCGGCCAAGTTCGAGGTCGCCGGGCAACTGGGCGCCACCGACTTCGTCAACCCGAAGGATCACGACAAGCCGATCCAGGAAGTCATCGTCGAGATGACCGACGGCGGCGTGGATTACAGCTTCGAGTGCGTCGGCAACGTGCAACTGATGCGCGCGGCCTTGGAGTGCTGCCACAAGGGCTGGGGCGAGTCGACCATCATCGGCGTGGCCGGGGCCGGCCAGGAGATCAGCACCCGACCGTTCCAACTGGTCACCGGACGGGTCTGGCGCGGCAGCGCCTTCGGCGGCGTGCGCGGCCGCACCGAACTGCCGAGCTATGTGGAGAAGGCGCAGAAGGGCGAAATCCCGCTGGATACCTTCATCACCCACAATCTTCCCCTGGAGCGGATCAACGAGGCCTTCGACCTGATGCACGAGGGCAAGAGCATCCGTACCGTCATCCACTTCTGAGCGAGCGCGCGTCCACGTTCCGGCGTGGACGTTCCATTCCGCGATATTGCTCAGGGAGCACCCATGACCCTCGAACTGCTCTCCAGCCAGAAAAGCTTCGGCGGCCGCCACGACCGCTACCGTCACCGCTCCGCTACCCTGCAGTGCGACATGGCGTTCGCCGTCTACCTGCCACCGCAGGCGGAGCGGGGTGGCCGGCTGCCGGTGCTCTACTGGCTGTCGGGGCTGACCTGCACCGACGAGAACTTCATGCAGAAGGCCGGCGCGCACCGGCTCGCCGCCGAACTGGGATTGGTGCTGGTCGCCCCGGACACCAGCCCGCGCGGCGCCGGAGTGCCGGGCGATCCGGATGGCGCCTGGGATTTCGGCCATGGCGCCGGCTTCTACCTGAATGCCACCCAGGAGCCCTGGGCGCGGCACTACCGCATGCACGATTACGTGGTGCACGAATTGCCGGCCCTGATCGAAGCCAGCTTCCCGGTGAGCGATCGGCGCGGCATCAGCGGCCACTCCATGGGCGGCCATGGCGCGCTGGTCTGCGCCCTGCGCAATCCGGGGCGCTACCGTTCGCTGTCGGCCTTCGCGCCGATCGCCAACCCGATCAACTGCCCCTGGGGGGAAAAGGCCTTCAGCCGCTATCTGGGTGCGGACCGCGAAACCTGGAAAGGCTGGGACGCCTGCGAACTGCTCGCCGGGGCCCGGGAACGTCTGCCGATCCTGGTGGATCAGGGCGACGCCGACGGCTTCCTCGCCGACCAGCTCAAGCCCGAGGCTCTGCGGGTCGCGGCCAGCGCCGCCGGACATCCGCTGACCCTGCGTCTGCAGCCCGGCTACGACCACAGCTACTACTTCATCGCCAGTTTCATCGACGACCACCTGCGCCATCATGCCGTCGGGCTGAATCCGTAGGCGCAGGCTGGCTCCCACCGGGGGCGAGTCCTGTAGAATCGCGGCCCGACTTTCCAGGGCGTTCCTATCATGCGTATCGGACACGGCTATGACGTGCACCGTTTCGCCGAGGGTGATTTCGTCACTCTCGGCGGGGTGCGGATTCCTCATCGTTTCGGGCTGCTCGCCCATTCCGACGGCGACGTGCTGCTGCACGCGCTCTGCGACGCGCTGCTCGGCGCCGCGGCGCTGGGCGATATCGGCCGGCATTTCCCTGACACCGATCCTCGCTTCAAGGGTGTCGACAGTCGCGTGCTGCTGCGCCATGTCGTGGCGCTGGTGCGGGAAAAGGGCTGGCGGGTCGGCAATGTCGACGCCACCATAGTCGCGCAGGCGCCGAAAATGGCTCCGCATATCGAACGCATGCGTCTGTCGATCGCCGAAGACCTGCAGGTCGGCGTGGAGCAGGTCAACGTCAAGGCCACCACCACCGAAAAGCTCGGCTTCACCGGCCGCGAGGAAGGGATCGCCGTGCATGCGGTGGCCCTGTTGCTGGCGCTATGAGCGAGTCCGAACTGCTCGGTCCCAGGGCATATGGCGAAGCCTGCGGCCAGGCACTGCTCAAGGCCTGCGCCGAGGACTTCCAGGTCGACGAGGTGCTGGACATTCCCCTGAGTGGGCAGGGCGAGCATCTCTGGTTGTGGGTGGAAAAGCGCGGGCTGAATACCGAGGAGGCGGCTCGGCGCCTGGCCCGTGCCGCCGGGATGCCGCTGAAGGCGATCAGCTATGCCGGTCTGAAGGATCGCCAGGCGCTGACCCGCCAGTGGTTCAGCCTGCACCTGCCGGGCAAGGCCGATCCCGACCTCGTGGCCGCGGAGGACGACAGCCTGCGTATCCTCGAGCGTGTCCGCCACTCGCGGAAACTGCAACGTGGTGCCCACGCGGCCAACGGTTTCAAGCTGCGGCTGACTCGCCTCGCCGCCGATCGTCCGGCGCTGGATGCGCGTCTGGAGCAGCTCCGCCGCCAAGGAGTGCCCAACTACTTCGGCCTGCAGCGTTTCGGCCACGACGGCGGCAATCTCGCCGAGGCCAGGGCCTTCGCCGTGCGGCGGGAACTGCCTGCGCAACGCAACCTGCGCTCGCGTCTGCTCTCGGCAGCGCGCAGCTATCTGTTCAACCGGGTGCTGGCCGAGCGGGTCGCGGTAGGCGACTGGAATCGGGCGCAGCCGGGAGACCTGCTGGCTTTCACCGACAGCCGCAGTTTCTTCCCGGCGGGCGTGGAGGAGTGCGCCGACCCGCGCCTGGCACTGCTCGACCTGCATCCCACCGGCCCGCTCTGGGGCGCGGGCGGCTCCCCGGCCGGCGCGGCGACCAAGGTGCTGGAGGATGCCGTCGGCCGGTGCGAGGCGCCACTCGGCGACTGGCTGGGGGAAGCGGGCATGCTGCACGAACGGCGCATCCTGCGCCTCCCCATCGACCGGCTGGCGTGGCATTATCCCGCCATCGACATCTTGCAACTGGAATTCGTCCTGCCGGCCGGCTGCTTCGCCACTGTCGTGGTCCGCGAGCTCGTCGATCTGTGGCCGGCAGGCTTAATGGACACTTCATGCGTATTCTGATCGCCAACGACGACGGGGCCCTTGCTCCCGGCATAGCCGCGCTTCACGATGCCCTGGCCGACATGGCCGAATGTGTGGTCGTCGCTCCCATCAAGGACATGAGCGGAGTCAGCGGTTCGCTGACCCTGGACCGGCCGCTGCACCCGCAGCTACTGTCGAACGGCTTCATCGCCCTCGACGGAACCCCTACCGATTGCGTCCACCTGGGACTCAACGGTCTGCTGGACCCGGTTCCGGACATGGTGGTGTCCGGCATCAACCTGGGGGCCAACCTGGGGGACGACGTGCTCTATTCGGGGACCGTGGCAGCCGCCATCGAGGGGCGCTTCTGCAAGCGGCCGGCCTTTGCCTTCTCGCTGCTTTCGCGCGAGCCGGACAACCTGCCGGCGGCCGCGCATATCGCTCGTACCCTGGTCGAGCACCACGAGCGGCTCGCACTGCCGCCGCGCACCGTGCTCAGTGTGAACATTCCCAATCTTCCCCTGGAGCGCATCCGCGGTATCCGCCTGTGTCGCCTCGGCCACCGCGCCCGGGCCAAGGCACCGGTCAAGATGGTCAATCCGCGCGGCAAGGAGGGCTACTGGATCTCGGTTGCCGGCGACGCCGAGGATGGCGGACCGGGAACCGATTTTCATGCCGTGATGCAGGGGTACGTCTCCATCACCCCGCTGCAACTCGATCGTACCTTCCACGAAGCCTTCGCCGGCCTCGACAGTTGGCTGGAGGACTTGCTCTGATGCGCCTCCGGCCCGACGACCTGTCGCACAGCGGCATCGGCATGACTTCGCAGCGTACCCGCGAGCGTCTGATCCAGCGTCTCTACGAGGAGGGCTTGTCCAGCGCTCCAGTGCTCGAGGTGATCCGCCGCACGCCACGCCATCTGTTCGTCGACGAGGCCCTGGCGCACCGGGCCTATGAGGACACGGCGTTGCCGATCGGCCACAACCAGACGATTTCCCAGCCCTACATGGTAGGACGCATGACCGAATTGCTGCTCGGCGGCGACCGCCTGGACAAGGTGCTCGAGATCGGTACCGGTTCGGGTTATCAGACAGCGGTATTGGCGCAACTGGTGGAGCGGGTGTTTTCCGTCGAGCGGATCCAGGCGCTGCAGGAGCGAGCCAAGGAGCGGCTGCTCGAACTCAATCTGCGCAATGTGGTCTTTCGCTGGGGCGATGGCTGGGAGGGCTGGCCGGCGCTGGCTCCTTACAACGGCATCATGGTCACGGCCGCCGCTTCGGATGTCCCTTCCGCACTGTTGGATCAACTGGCTCCCGGCGGGCGCCTGGTGATACCGGTGGGCAGCGGCGCCGAGCAACAACTGTTGCTCATCGTGCGCGAGCCCGATGGCGGCTTCCGCCGTCATGCGCTGGAGACCGTGCGGTTCGTACCCCTGCTCCAAGGTTCTTTGTTCTGACCGTTCGGATGGGCTCCGTGAAATCTTCCTTGCTGCTTTTCCTGAAGGGTGCCGCCATGGGGGCGGCGAATGTCGTGCCCGGCATTTCGGGGGGGCGGTCGCTTTCGTCGCCGGTATCTATGACGGACTGTTGCGCTCCATCGGCCGTTTGCCCGGCGCGCTGCCGCTACTGTTGCGCGAGCCCGTCCGCACCGGCCTGGCAGTGTGCCTGCGATCTTGCTGCTGATGCTTCCGAGCGGCATCCCGGACAAAGTGTTCAGCCTGGCACGCCCGGTCACCTGGCTGCCGGAGCATCGGTCGATCCCGCTCCGGTCGTTCTTCTTCGGGTTGATCCTGGTATCGAGCAGGCCGGTCGGGCGTCGCCGGCCGGCAGGTAACTTGGCCGAGTAATCGGGTTCGTCGAAATTCCAGAGTCATCGGAAAGGGGATGCGCGGGTGAGTTTCAGAGTTTTTCAATTTCTCAGTAGTGGCCGTACCGTTCGGAGCGTGCTGGGGGGGATCATCCTTGCCCTGCTGTTGGCCGGCTGCGCCAGTTCCTCCCGGAACAACGTGCAGGTGGCGGAGCGCCAGTCGGTTCCTCGCGTCACCAGCGGGCAACATGTGGTCAGCCGTGGCGAGTCGATCTCGTCCATTGCCATGCGCTATGGCTGGGAGTGGCGCGAACTGGCCGCCCACAATGGCATCGCTGCGCCCTACGTGATTCATCCGGGACAGAAGATCCAGCTGGGGCCGGTGCGGCAGGCAGCGGCCTCGACGGCAGCCCGGCCGTCAGTCCCGGCGGCGACCCCTGCTCCAACTGTCCCAGCCACCAGCCAAGCTGCCGTAGCGGCGACACCGGTCAAGCCGGACTCCGGGAAGGTTCAGCCGCCGCCTGCGACAAAGGCGCCTAGTGCACAGCCGGCGGTGTCCGCCAGATCACCGTCCGGCTGGGCCTGGCCGGCGGAAGGCCCTCTGGTGGGACGCTTTTCCTCAAACGGCAGTTTGAATAAAGGCATTGATATCGGCGGTCAATTGGGCCAGCCTGTCCTGGCTGCGTCTGATGGGTCGGTTGTGTACGCCGGAGGTGGTTTGCGGGGCTACGGCGAACTGATCATCATCAAGCATAGCGATGTTTACGTCAGCGCCTACGGCCATAACCGCAGGCTGCTGGTCCGGGAAGGACAACAGGTGAAGGCGGGGCAGGTTATTGCCGAAATGGGGTCGACGGGTACCGATCGGGTGAAGCTCCATTTCGAGATTCGCCGCCAGGGAAAACCTGTGGACCCTCTGCAATATCTACCTTCCCGGTGAACCGTTGTAGCCCGTTCCAGTCAGAATAAGGGCTCGGGTGTCCAACCATGGGAGGGTGGCACCGAAGCTTGTTGTTGAACATAGCAGGGGACGACAACGATGGCTCTCAATATAAAAGCAAAAGAAGCGCCGGAGTTTGATGTAGACGATGATGTGCTCCTGATGGACGCCGACATCGTGCTGGAGGATGTCCTGGACGATGAGCCGGACCTCCCCGTCGCGAAGTCCAGGCAGGCGAACCTGAAGCAGCACAAGTACATCGACTACACTAGGGCGCTGGATGCGACCCAGCTCTACCTCAACGAAATCGGCTTCTCGCCGCTGCTGACACCAGCGGAGGAAGTGCATTTCGCGCGGCTGGCGCAGCGGGGAGACCCGGCTGGCCGCAAGCGGATGATCGAAAGCAACCTGCGACTGGTGGTCAAGATCGCCCGCCGCTATGTCAACCGGGGCCTGTCGCTGCTCGATCTGATCGAGGAGGGGAATCTAGGCCTGATCCGGGCAGTGGAGAAGTTCGATCCGGAACGCGGCTTCCGTTTCTCGACCTACGCCACCTGGTGGATTCGCCAGACCATCGAGCGGGCCATCATGAACCAGACCCGCACCATTCGTCTGCCGATCCATGTGGTCAAGGAGCTCAATGTCTATCTACGGGCGGCGCGTGAACTGACCCAGAAGCTCGATCACGAGCCTTCGGCGGAAGAGATCGCCAACCTGCTGGAAAAACCGGTCGCCGAGGTCAAGCGCATGCTCGGACTCAACGAGCGGGTCACCTCGGTCGATGTCTCGCTGGGTCCGGATTCGGACAAGACCCTGCTCGACGTGCTGACCGACGATCGCCCCTCCGATCCCTGTGACCTGCTGCAGGACGATGATTTGTCGCAGAGTATCGACCAGTGGCTGTTCGACCTGACCGAGAAGCAGCGGGAAGTCGTGGTGCGTCGTTTCGGTCTGCGCGGCCACGAGAGTTGTACGCTGGAGGAGGTGGGGCAGGAGATCGGCCTGACCCGCGAGCGGGTTCGCCAGATCCAGGTCGAGGCGCTCAAGCGTTTGCGGGAGATCCTCGAGAAGAATGGCCTTTCCAGCGATGCGCTGTTCCAGTGAAAAAGATGCATGTGCGGCTGGCCGGAAAAGTTCCGGCTCGGCTGGCGTGCAAGCCTCACAGAGCGAGCCGTCGCGCGTCTTCCGTGTACTTGCTGTGTGACTGATCGAGCGGCTTGCGGTTCCTGATCCGCTCGGGAACCAGAAGGGTGGAGGATATGCCTCCACCCTTTTTCGTTTCCGGCGACAAGCATTCCGCCCATCGAGAACCTGCTGGCGGTGGAAATATCCGCTGGTCGCTCGGGCCACAGGCTCCGCTGTCCCCACTCTTCCTGCTGGCGTTTGGCTCCGGCATTGAACGGCCTCGATCGCTGTCGCCTGGCCTGACGCCGCCATCCCATTCAAGTAGCGCTTTTTCCTGGGGAAGCGGGCCAGGGATGGATCTCGTCCAGGCGCTTCCCAGGCTGTTTCGAGGCAGTTTTGATGTCATAAAGGCATCAATACGGTTTTGAAGATTTGTGGGAAAGCTCGCATTTTTCTTGTTTCTTCGAACAGTCCTTCCTGAAGAAATCAGGCCTTGCCGCGTATGGCGCGCTTATTGCTTGAAGCTCTCCCATAGGCGGCCCTATCCGATTGCCGCCTCTCCTGGCGCTCCACTCCCTGCATGCCTAACTCAAGGAACATGACGTGAAGTCCAATTGTCTTGTCACCCAGCATGAATACGAGTTGAGGGACGATCAGAACCTGCTTTCCAGGACTGACTTGAAAGGACGCATCACTTATGCTGCCCCCGGTTTCATCGAGGCCAGCGGTTACAGCCGAGAAGAATTGATCGGTGCGCCGCACAGTCTGGTACGCCACCCCGACATGCCTAGGGAGGCTTTCGCCAATCTCTGGGAAACGCTCCTGCGCCGGGAGGTCTGGGCCGGGGTGGTCAAGAACCGGCGCAAGAATGGGGACTTCTACTGGGTTCGTGCCAATGTGGCGCCGATCATCGAAAATGGCGAGGTGCTGGGCTACTCGTCGGTGCGTGTCAAGGCCAGTCCCCAGGAGCGGTTGGAAGCCGAGCAGGCTTACGCGCGAATCCGTGCGGGAGATACCCGGGGTATCCGCCTCGAACGCGGCACGGTCGTCCGGACAGGGCTTTCGGGATGGGACCGGCGTCTCGAGGCCAGTGCGTTCAAGGTCTGCCTGGGTGGCATGATCGGCTTGAATCTGATCTTGCTCGCCATCTGCATCGGTCTTGGCTATTTCGGTTTCAGGTATGCCGGCAGCCATGTCCGGCAGTTGCAGTCGGACCTGGGGGATTCTGCTTCGGCCGCCCTGCTGGCGGCGCTGCAGGATCATCAGCAAAGCCTTTTCTGGGCGCAGACGGGATTGCTCCTGCTGGTCGGTTCACTGATGCTGGTGGCCGGCCTGACGGTGATGCGCGGCCTGCTGCGCCAGCTTCGGGAGGCCGTGGTTTTTTCCATGCAGATCGCTACGGGCAACCTGGCGGCCATGCCGCCGGCGATGATGCGCGGTGAGATCGGCAGGCTGATGGACATGCTGATCATCATGCGTACGAGTCTGGGCAACATCGTCACCGATGTCTATCAGTGCCTGGGCGAGGTCCAGCCAGCCGCCTAGTCGATCGCCAGAGGCAATGTCGACCTGTCCAGGCGCACCGAGCAACAGGCGGGTGCCCTGCAGCAGACCGCATCGAGCATGGAGCAGATTACCGCTACCGTGCAGCAGAACGCAGCCAATGCGAGGCACGCCAGTTCCTTGTCCCATATGGCCGCCGAAGAGGTCCAGGCCACCGGCTCGGCGATGAAGTCCGTAGTGCAGAGCATGGAGCGGATCAGCAGCAGTTCCGGGAAGATCGCCGAGATCATTCGGGTCATCGACAGCATCGCCTTCCAGACCAACATTCTCGCCCTCAACGCCTCGGTGGAGGCCGCCCGGGCTGGCGAGCACGGCCGTGGTTTCGCGGTGGTCGCCAGCGAAGTGCGCAACCTCGCCACCCGGAGTGCGGCCGCGGCGCAAGATGTGCATGCCCTGATCGAAGTGTCGAGCCGCGAGATTCATGCCGGCGAACAGCATGTCGGAAAGGCCGAGGCAGCCATCCGGCAGGTGGTCGAGGCGGTACTCGAGGTCGACGGCATCATGAACGAGATCGCCGCCGCCTCGGAGGAACAGACCCGTGGCATAGAGCTTGTCAACCAGGCGGTCGCACAGATGGACGAAGTCACCCAGCGCAACGCCGAACTGGTCCAGCAGTCGGCCAGGGATGCCGCGAACCTGGATACCCAGGTAGCCGAGCTGTCCAACGTGATTTCGGCATTGAGAGTCAGCGGACGGGGGGTGGAGCATGTGAGTCGCCAAGATCGCTTCGCTGCCCGTGCCGCCCGGCGGCGCAGCGAGCCCGACCGCAGGGGCGGCAAGGCCACCGTGCTCCTCGAGCCGGGGATCGCCGTCGCCCCGCCCCGGGAGCGCTGGGCCGAGTTCTGAGGTTCCTGCCGGCCAACGGAAAGGGCCCGCCGGTTGGCGGGCCCTCGCGTTTCATATCGGCTCAGCGCTCCAGGTGCTGCAGCTTGCCCTTCACGCCATCCCAGTCTTCGGCGTCCGGCAGCGGGTCCTTCTTCTCGGTAATGTTCGGCCAGACTTCCGCCAGTTCGGCATTCAACTGGATGAACTCCTGCATGTCCTCGGGTACTTCGTCCTCGGAGAAGATCGCCTGGGCGGGGCACTCGGGCTCGCAGAGCGCGCAGTCGATGCACTCGTCCGGATGAATGACCAGGAAGTTCGGCCCTTCGTAGAAACAGTCTACCGGGCAGACTTCAACACAATCGGTGTACTTGCACTTGATGCAGTTGTCGGTGACGACGAAGGCCATTCCTGTGTTCTCCTCAGGCGCAGCTGCGGAGCCGAACCGGCTCCCTGCTTGTATGTGAAGGGCGCCGGACTTCGGGCTAAAGGTTCCGGTGCCCTCTGAAAGCGCGCGATTCTAGCAGTTTGCTCGGGTATGTGTTAGAGCCTCGTTTTCCACGAATACAATAGCTCAAGCGCCTGGCGCGGGCTCAGGTCGTCCGGCTTGAGGCGTGCCAGTTCCTCCATCAGGGGATGCGGCAGGCTGGCGAACAGATCGCTCTGGATCGGCGGCTGGGGTTTGCCTGCTTCGCGGAGCGGCGCTTCATGGGGCAGGCTGGTGGCCTCCAGACGCGCCAGGTGTTCGCGGGCACGGCTGATCACCGGTCCAGGCACGCCGGCCAGTTGGGCGACCGCCAGGCCGTAACTCTGGCTGGCCGGTCCCGGCAGCACATGGTGGAGGAAGACGATGCGCTCGTTGTGCTCGGTGGCCGACAGGTGCACGTTGGCCACTACCGGTTGGCTTTCCGCCAGCACGGTCAGCTCGAAATAATGGGTGGCGAACAGGGTCCAGGCGCGCAGGCCGGCCAGGTGCTCGGCCGCCGCCCAGGCCAGTGACAGGCCGTCGAAAGTGCTGGTGCCGCGGCCGACCTCGTCCATCAGCACCAGGCTGCGTTCGCTGGCATTGTGCAGGATGTTGGCCGTCTCGCTCATCTCCACCATGAAGGTGGAACGGCCGCCGGCCAGGTCGTCGCTGGAGCCGATGCGGGTGAAAATGCGATCCACCAGGGAAAGCTCGCAGCTCTGCGCCGGAACGAAGCTGCCGATGTGGGCGAGCAGCACGATCAGCGCCGTTTGCCTCATGTAGGTGGATTTGCCGCCCATGTTGGGGCCGGTGATGATCAGCATCCGGGTGTTGTCGTCGAGTTCCAGATCGTTGGCGACGAAGGGTGTGTCCAGCACCTGCTCGACCACCGGATGGCGGCCCTGGCGAATGCGCAGGCAGGGTTCTTCGACGAAGCGTGGGCGATTGAAGTCGAGGTTCAAGGCCCGCTCGGCGAGGTTGGCCAGCACATCCAGTTCGGCCAGGGCGGTCGCGGTTTCCTGCAGCGGCGCCAACTGGGCGATGAGGATCTCCAGCAGTTCCTCGTAGAGTGCCTTTTCCCGCGCCAGGGCACGGCTCTTGGCCGACAGGGCCTTGTCCTCGAAGGCCTTCAGCTCGGGCGTGATGAAGCGTTCGGCGCCCTTCAGGGTCTGGCGGCGGATATAGTCGGCCGGCGCCTGCTCGGCCTGTACCCGCGGCAGCTCGATGTAATAGCCGTGGATGCGGTTGTAGCCGACCTTGAGGTTGGGCAGCCCGGTGCGTGCCTTTTCCCGCGCCTCCAGGTCCATGAGGAACTGGCCGGCGTTCTCGCTGAGCGAGAGAAGCTCGTCCAGCTCCGCATCGTAGCCCTGCTTGAGCACTCCGCCATCGCGAATCACCGCCGGCGGGTTATCGATGATGGCGCGTCTCAGCAGCTCGGCCAGTTCCGGATAGGTCCGGATGTTGCCGGCCAGGGCCTGCAGGTGCGGCGCTTCCAGCGGACTCAGCGCCGTCTGCAGTTGTGGCAGTGCGGCAAGAGCATCGCGCAGGCGGGCGAGATCGCGCGGGCGGGCATTGCGCAGGCCGATGCGGGCGAGGATGCGCTCGACATCGCCGATCTCCTTGAGCTGCGGCTGCAGGCTCTCGAAGCGGTAGTCCTGCAGCAGGCAGGCGACGGTGTCCTGGCGCGCCTCCAGCACTGCGCGATCGCGCAGCGGGCGATTCAGCCAGCGACCGAGCAGGCGGCTGCCCATGGCCGTCTGGCAACGGTCGATCACCGACTGCAGGGTATTATCGCGCCCGCCGGAAAGGTTGACGTCCAGCTCCAGGTTGCGCCGGCTGGCGCCGTCGAGGATCACGGTATCGTCCAGGCGCTCGTGACGCAGACCGCGCAGATGAGGCAGGGCTGTGCGCTGGGTTTCCCTGGCGTAGGCCAGCAGGCAGCCGGCGGCACCGATGGCCAGACCCAGCCCATCGCAGCCGAAGCCTTTCAGATCCTGGGTGGCGAACTGCTGGCAGAGGCTCTTGTACGCGCTGTCGAAGTCGAAGTCCCAGGGCGCCCGGCGGTGTGCGCCACGACGCTTTTCCAGCGGCAGACCGGCCGGCCAGTCGTCGGGATACAGCAGCTCCGCCGGATTGAGGCGTTCCAGTTCGGCCAGCAGATTTTCCCAGCCCTGGATCTCCTGAACGTTGAAGCGACCGCTGGTGATGTCCAGTATCGCCAGACCGAACAGCCGTTCGTCACCGACCACTGCCGCCAGCAGGTTGTCGCGGCGCTCGTCGAGCAGTGCCTCGTCGCTGACCGTGCCCGGGGTGATGATGCGCACTACCTGGCGCTCCACCGGTCCCTTGGTGGTGGCCGGGTCGCCGATCTGCTCGCAGATCGCCACCGACTCGCCGAGCTTGACCAGCTTGGCCAGATACCCCTCGACCGAGTGGAAAGGAATGCCGGCCATGGGAATCGACTTGCCGGCCGACTGACCGCGGGCGGTGAGGGTGATGTCGAGCAGCTTGGCGGCTTTCTTGGCGTCCTCGTAGAACAGTTCGTAGAAGTCGCCCATGCGGTAGAACATCAACTGATCCGGATGCTCGCGCTTGAGCTTCCAGTATTGCTGCATCATCGGGGTGTGCTGAGAAAGGCTTTCCATTCAATCACTTGGCTTAAGATATCAATTTAACAGCGGCAGGCAGGGACTAATACTACCCTGGCTGCCGCCTGGATTTTGCGGGGGAGGCCGGAATGCCGGTAACCATCGGGCGTGCGTCGAGCGCTGGTCGTTCAGGTCGATAGCGCTGGCAAAATGACCAGCAGGGCGCTGACGACGATGAGCAGCAGCCCGAGTTTTTCCCGCCGGGAAACCTGCTCCTTGAGCCAGTGCTGCGACAGCAGGAGGGTGAAGAACACCTCGATCTGGCCCAGGGTCTTCACCAGTCCGACGTCTTCCAGGTTGACCGCGGTGAACCAGCACAGGGAGGCGACGGAGCTGGACAGGCTGATGCGAAATACCAGCGAGGGGCGATTCCACAGTTTCACCAGCGTCTGGCGGTCGCGCAGGGCCAGCCAGCCGGTCAGCGCCGCGACCTGGATGCTGATGGTCCACACCAGCGCCCAGGCGGCGGTGTGCATGAAGGGTAGTTGTAGCTGATGGCAGGCATCGCGCACCCACAGGGTGGTCAGGGCGAAGCACAGGCCGCTTGCCAGACCCAATAGCAGGGTCGTGAGATCCAGCGAGCCGGGCTCGCCGCGCCCCTTCATCAGCCAGACGGCCCCCGCGCCTACCATTACGCCCAACCAGCCGACCGGGCCGAGCAGCGCGCCGAAAAAGACCGAGCCCAGCACCGCAGCCAGCAGGGCCTCGCTCTTGGCCAGGCCGACGCCCGTGGCATAGCTACGGCGCTGGAACAGTAGCACCATGAGGGTGGTAGCGAGGATCTGTGCGAAGGCGGCGGCGGCCACGTCGAAGACGAAACGGCCACTGAAGTGTGGCTGTTCGGCGGGGGTGCTGGCATACAGCAGCGCCAGGTAGAGCACGGCCAGCGGCAAGGCCCAGATGAAGCGTGCCAGGGTTACGCCCAGCGCGTTCACCTCGTGGCTGAGCTGTTTCTGCTGGGCGTTGCGTAGCGCCTGGGTGAAAGCGGCGAGCAGGGTGAAGGGAATCCAGAGCATGAGAGAGACCCGTGTGAGGACGACACAGGGTCTGGCGCATTCGCTCGGGCGTCAAGCCCGGCGCCTGCAGAGGTGCAGCCCGCTCGGGACAGGGGGCATGTGGGAGGCCGTTGTGATCGACATCTTTCGTTTCGCCGTGGCCGACGGACAGAGGCCGGCCCGCTCACCCAGGGAATGCTCGTTCGCCGATTCGAAAGTTGCATGTCCCGTTTGTCGTCCTTATTGGAAAAGTACCGGAACCGTGAATTCCGTCTGCCAAAAGAACCGAAAAATTTTGCTCGCCGCCCCTTGAAGCCTGTTTGTCCGTCCCTATTTAAGAAGTAAGGGATGCCGAAGTCGGGTCTCTGTCTCAATGAACTTGCCGATAATTCGGGAGATTGAATATGGCTACTTTCACCATGGCTCCGTTGTTTCGCCAATCCATCGGTTTCGACCGTTTCAACGATCTGTTCGAGGCGGCACTGCGCAATGAAAGCGGCAGCACTTATCCTCCCTATAATATCGAGAAGCACGGCGAAAACAGTTATCGCATCGTGATTGCGATGGCCGGCTTCGAAGAGGCCGACCTGGACCTGCAGGTCGAGCGCGGCGTACTGACCGCGAGCGGCAGCAAGCGCACGCCGGCGAAGAGCGAAGAGGCCTCGGCGGTGACCTACCTGCACCAGGGCATCGCCCAGCGCAGCTTCAAGCTGTCGTTCAACCTGGCCGACCACATCGAAGTGAAAGGCGCCAATCTGGTCAACGGCCTGCTGAACATCGAACTGGAGCGGGTCGTTCCGGAAGAGGCCAAGCCCAGGCGCATTGCGATCAACCAAGGCGACAAGCCGGCCCTGCTGAATTGATCCATCGTTGATTCGAAAAGTATGCGGGATGCCGAAGTCGGGTCCCGAGCTTAACAAACTCGCTGATATTCGGGAGATTGAACATGGCTACTTTCACCATGGCTCCGTTGTTTCGCCAGTCCATCGGTTTCGACCGTTTCAACGATCTGTTCGAGGCGGCACTGCGCAATGAAAGCGGCAGCACTTATCCTCCCTATAACATCGAGAAGCACGGCGAAAACAGTTATCGCATCGTGATTGCGATGGCCGGCTTCGAAGAGGCCGACCTGGACCTGCAGGTCCAGGTCGGCGTACTGACCGTGAGCGGCAGCAAGCGTGCGCCGGCGAAGAGCGAAGAGGCGCCGGCGGTGACCTACCTGCACCAGGGCATCGCCCAGCGCAGCTTCAAGCTGTCGTTCAACCTGGCCGACCACATCGAAGTGAAAGGCGCCAATCTGGTCAACGGCCTGCTGAACATCGAACTGGAGCGGGTCGTTCCGGAAGAGGCCAAGCCCAGGCGCATTGTGATCAACCAAGGCGACAAGCCGGCCCTGCTGAACTGAGATCCGGGGCGGCGATTGGAGCGGAAAGGGGCGAAAGCGCCCCTTTCCGCATTTTCGTTCGAGGCGGTTTTTACACCGAAAACCTGGTCGGCTGAGTGAATAACCAAGGGGCTATGGGACGTCGGTCGGGAAGCCCGGAGCCAGAAGGAAGACAAGGAGTCTCGTCCTGTCGCGCATCGACCATGGCGGAAGAGTTTGTCAGCGCCTGTCCATCTGGCAGGGGGATGGCATGGAGGTTGTCCGAGTCCTCCGTTTGAACGGAGCCGGTCTTGTCCTGCAGGACATGGGATATCAGCTCTATGAGAAGATCCATCACCATGACGGATAGGGTCAGGTAGAGCAGAGCGGCGATCGTGAGTATCAGGACTCCCTGCATCAACAAGATGATGTGCCTCCAGACTGACTTGATGGGATGTCATGGCGAACGGGGCCGCTGGTGCTTCGTTTCGTTGCACTGCCAAGGACCGGCGAAGGCCGGGCATATTCGGTACAGGGCCGTCCGAGCCGGCACCCTACGGCAGCGAGGTTACGGAATTGTTAACTCGGGCCGATATTCGTCCGGTGTACGCCATGCGGTACGCTTCCGGGCACTTTCGATATTCTAGCTCCCCGGCCATCGCCGAACCTGCAGTCCGACCAACGAGCCCCTGTCTCTTCGGCGGGTGCCCCTTGGAGCTTCGAGAGACCTTGGGGACGGAGGATTGACAGGCGGAAAAGCAAGGAGGAACAGCGCCTTGCTTGTCCCCTTGCGATGACGCAGGCATTTTTCGTCACTTTCGAGGAGCGACCCCGTGACTCCACCGCCATCGAAACTCCTGTTTCTTCCCGGCGCTTCCGGCAGCACGCAGTTCTGGCGGCCGACAGCCGATCTGCTCACCCATCCGGCACGGAAAGTCCATATCGGCTGGCCCGGTCTGGGTTCGACGCCAGCCGACCCGAGCGTGACCGGCTTTGCCGATCTGGTGGCGCGCGTCGTGGCCGAAATCGACCAGCCCGCGGCACTGATGGCGCAGTCGATGGGGGGAGTTGTCGCCATGCTGGCGGCACTCGAGCGGCCCGAACAGGTCTCTCATCTGGTATTGGCCGCGACTTCGGGCGGGATGGACATGGCGAGCCTGGGCGCGCAGGACTGGCGCCCCTTGTTCGCCGCCGAAAACCGGACCGTACCGCAGTGGTTCATCGAATACCATGAAGACCTGACGCATCGGCTGGCGGAGCTGCGCATGCCCGTGCTGCTGCTGTGGGGCGATGCCGATCCGATCAGCCCCGTCGGTGTCGGCCAGCGCCTCGCCGTATTGCTGCCTCGCGCCGAACTGCACGTTTTCCCGGGCGCAGGCCATCGACTGGCCAAAAACCTCGCCGCGCAGGTGGCACCGCTGATCGACAGGCATCTGGCCAGAAGCTGATGGCCTGAACGTCCCCGTGGCCTCGCCATCCAGGCTGCCAACGCCGAACGGCCGACCTCGGGATCGGGGGCGTCGGCGTGTTGTTTCTGCATAACGGGCGGGAAAGCGCACGACTCCGTTTATGTCCCGCTAATCGGACGCCAGTTCGGGTCCGGTAATTTTCCTTTCGAATCAACCGGTTGATGTCTTCTTCGGCAGGCACGGGAGGAAGTTTCGTCTTGCCGGTCGTCAGGGATACCCCTCCTTAAGCATGATGTGCCGATTATTTTATTGATCTGTGTCAATCAAAACGGTAGTTTTTGCCCCAAGGGAAAGCGAAACGGCGCAGAACCGCGCCCCCAGTCCCAACAGGAATCGACTGGCCACGACCACTGATATCGACCTCGGGGGAACCGCCATGAAAAAGTTCGGCATTCTGGCTCTGACCATCGGCATGCTCGCCATGAGCAATGTCTACGCCGCTGAAATCGTCAACGAAGTGACGGACGAGACCTCCGGCCAGGCTACGGGCGGCATGACCGGCATGATGGCCGGCTCCGTCGGCGGTCCGGTCGGTGCCCTGATCGGTGCCGGCGTCGGTGCGCTGGTCGGCGGTTCCGGCCAGAAGGCAGTCGGTGGTAGCGATCGTGCCTACATCGTGCGTACCGACAGTGGCGAACTGAAGAGGTACCGCTCGCCGAACTATGTCTTCGCTCCCGGCGACAAGGTCGTGATCTATGGCAATCGCCCGCGCCCGCTCGGCTGGACGCCTGAAACTGCCGAGTCCTTTCCCTATAACGGCTGACGACGCCGGTTAGCGGTCAGGGTGGACAACGCTTGGATTGTCCACCGCCACCGACTCCCGCAACGGCCAAGTACATTCCGGATTGCACATCTTCTCCTGCGGCACTTGCGATACGGCTGTGCCGTCGTGTTTCCCCCTCTTGGCGATCCCGCTCCGACAGCCAGCCTCCGCTGCTGGGCTTCCGTGCACCGGCCGGTTTTCGATGGCGGTCCGATGGCGGACGACCCTTCGCGCGAACCTGTAAAAGAAGCGTACCGACGGGTAGATTTTCCTTGTGCCCGGTCGGCTGCCGGGCCGGGCCATGGGGTCTGTCCCATATTTCCCTGGCGCCGATTCCGGCTTGCGGCATAGCCGTCGATCTGTGCCGGACCGGGCGGGAACTGGAACGATTCTTTCATTTCAGTGGATTGCTAGCGTTATCGCCATGGCCGACGCATTAGCGGGACACGCGCGTCGGGGTCTGGTTTATCCATCGGGGCCACGGCTTGCGAAAGGTGCGGGACGGGGCTCCATCCAGGCATGGTTTCGCCTTCCGGCGCGGACGGAGCGGGTCTGCGGCCGGCCCGCCGCTTGCCCTGTGCCGACATCGGAGTAGGGTATCGTTCTGCAGCGACTCTGCCTGGAGGACACCATGGACGACATTACCCGACTCGCCGTCGAACTCGGCGAGAGTCTGCGCGCGCTCGGCGCGCAGGCGAGCACTGCCGAATCCTGCACCGGCGGCGGCATTGCCGAGGCGATCACCCGCATTCCCGGCAGTTCGGCCTGGTTCGAGGCCGGCTACGTCACCTACTCGGATCGCCAGAAGAATGTCCAACTGGGCGTGCCGAGCGAACTGCTCGAGCGTTTCGGTGCGGTCAGCCGAGAGGTGGTCGAAGTCATGGCGCGCGGCGCCCAGGCGCGCAGCGGCGCTCGCTACGCCGTGGCGGTGAGTGGTGTCGCCGGCCCCGATGGCGGCTCGCCGGAAACCCCGGTCGGCACCGTCTGGCTGGCCTGGGCAGATGGCGAGCGCTTGTTCGCGGTGCGCCAGCAGTTTCCCGGCGACCGCGGCGAGGTACGTCGACGGACGGTGCAGGCCGCCCTGGCCGGTCTGATCCGCCTGGTTGCCGATGGGACGCTCGAATGAGGTGCTGGACATCACGGAAATGGATCGGCCCAGGGGTAGGCGCCCGAGCTTTTCCTATGCTCTAATACTGTCTACTTATACAGTGTATGGCGGCCGCAAGGCCCTCCTGAATACGTGAGGTCTTCAATGGACGAGAACAAGAAGCGCGCCTTGGCTGCGGCCTTGGGCCAGATCGAAAAGCAGTTCGGCAAGGGCGCGGTGATGCGCATGGGCGATCACGAGCGGCAGGCGATTCCGGCCATTTCCACCGGTTCCCTGGGGCTGGACATCGCGCTCGGCATCGGCGGCCTGCCCAAGGGGCGGATCGTCGAGATCTACGGCCCCGAATCCTCCGGCAAGACCACCCTGACCCTGTCGACCATCGCCGAGGCTCAGAAGCAGGGTGCCACCTGCGCCTTCGTCGACGCCGAGCACGCGCTCGATCCGGACTACGCCGCCAAGCTCGGGGTGAACGTCGACGACCTCCTGGTTTCCCAGCCCGATACCGGCGAGCAGGCGCTGGAGATCACCGACATGCTGGTGCGTTCCAACGCGGTGGACGTGATCATCGTCGACTCCGTGGCGGCGCTGGTGCCCAAGGCGGAGATCGAGGGCGAGATGGGCGACCAGCACGTCGGTCTGCAGGCCCGTCTGATGTCCCAGGCCCTGCGCAAGATCACCGGCAACATCAAGAACGCCAACTGCCTGGTCATCTTCATCAACCAGATCCGCATGAAGATCGGTGTGATGTTCGGCAACCCGGAAACCACCACCGGCGGCAATGCCCTGAAGTTCTACGCCTCGGTGCGTCTGGACATCCGCCGCACCGGCGCGGTGAAGGAGAGCGACGAGGTGATCGGCAGCGAGACCCGCGTCAAGGTGGTGAAGAACAAGGTGGCGCCGCCGTTCCGTCAGGCCGAGTTCCAGATTCTCTACGGCAAGGGCATCTACCGTAACGGTGAGATCATCGACCTCGGTGTGCAACTCGGCCTGCTGGAGAAGTCCGGCGCCTGGTACAGCTACCAGGGCAGCAAGATCGGCCAGGGCAAGGCCAATGCGGCCAAGTTTCTCGAGGACAACCCGGAGGTCGCCGCAGCGGTCGAGAAGAGCATCCGCGATCAGTTGCTCGCCGCGCCGGCCAGCGCCCGTCCGGCAGCCTTGGCCGACGAGCCGGCCGACGCGGATCTCGATTATTGATGAGTGCGTCGATGCCGGGGCTCGACAGTCCCGCCGCCGTGCGCCGGGCCGCCATGGACCTGCTGGCGCGTCGTGAGCACGGGCGGGTCGAACTGGCCCGCAAGCTGGCCCGGCGCGGTGCTTCGGCCGAACTGATCGAGACGGTTCTCGATCGTCTGGCGAACGAGGGACTGCTCAGCGAGTCCCGTTATCTGGAGGCTTTCGTGGCCAGCCGCGCCCGCGCCGGCTACGGACCCCTGCGGATTCGCGAGGAACTGGCCCAGCGCGGCCTGCCGCGACAGGCCGTCGAGCAGGCGTTGCGCGAGAGCGGCCTGGACTGGGGCGAGTTGCTGGTCGACACCTGGCGACGCAGGTTCGCCGGCCGCTTGCCCGAGGATGCACGCGAGCATGCCCGTCAGGGCCGCTTCCTCGGCTACCGCGGGTTTTCCCCCGAGATGATCGGCCGCCTGCTGCGCGGTGGCTTGTCCGACGATCGCTGAGTTCCGGCGCTTGCCGATCGATACAGCCGGGACTGGGCCTCGTGCGTTTCTCCCTGCCCAAGAGCGATTCGTGTCGCTGTCACGCCATGCCTGGCGGCGCATGGCCTGGAGCCGAGCGCCGATGGTGGGTGGACCGGACGGACGAGCGGCAGGGAAGGGACCGCCGGCCCGGCTGGGCTGGCTTGGCGGTGTCGCCTGGATCAGTCCTTGGCGGCCCAGTGCTGTGAAAGGTTGATGAAGTTGAGCAACTCGCGCAGGCGGCCGTGGTCGCGGGCGTTGAAGATGAAGCTCAGGCGTATCAGGTGGCAGAGTTCCGGTTCGTCCTGTTCGGTTTCGCAATAGCCCTGCTGTTCGAAGGTGCCGCTCAGGCAGAGGTCGGCGAACTCGTCGCGCAACCGGGCCAGCGCCGCTTCGCTCAGTGGGTGGTGCATACGGATGACGAAGCGGTCCTTGATCCAGCGGCTGGAGTGGTAGTTGCGGTAGAACTGGGCGATTTCCTCGGCCGCCTCCTCGGCGCTGTCGGCCAGGTGGAGCAGGTGCATGTCGCTGGGCAGTATGTAGCGGTTGCCTTCCAATTGCTTGCGGATGAACTGCAGGGCGTCCGCCCAATAGGTTCCGCCCGGCTCGTCCAGCAGGACCACCGGAACCAGCGGGCTCTTGCCGGTCTGGATCAGGGTCAGCACTTCCAGCGCCTCGTCCAGGGTACCGAAGCCGCCGGGGCAGAGGATCAGCGCATCGGCCTCCTTGACGAAGAACAGCTTGCGCACGAAGAAGAAGTGGAAGGACATCAGGTTCGGCGTGCCTTCGACGGTGGCATTGGCGTGCTGTTCGAAGGGCAGGGTGATATTGAAGCCGAGGCTGTTCTCCAGGCCGGCCCCTTCGTGGGTGGCAGCCATGATCCCGCCACCGGCGCCGGTGATGACCATCAGGCCATGGTGCGCCAGGGTTCGACCGAGTTCGCGCGCCAGGGCGTACAGCGGATGTTCGATCGGTGTGCGCGCCGAGCCGAACACGGTGACCTTGCGGCGGCGCTTGAACTGTTCGAGGCGGCTGAAGGCCTGCTCCATTTCGCGCAGGGTCTGCAGCATGATCTTGGCATCCCAGCGGTTGCGATCGGCCTGGGCCATGCGGATGACGGTGTAGAGCATCTCCCGGTAGAGCGGGAGATTGGGACTGGTTTCGGGAACGACTTCATCGACCAGTGCATCGACGAGCGCGTTGACGTCGACGCCGCTGGTCTGGAAATGACGAGAGAGGAACTCGTCCGATTCGAAAGGCATGGACTTCTCCTTGGGCGCGGAATCCTGGCGGTGCTGCGAGCAGCACCGTTCCAATGGCGGGGCTGGTCATCATGACGGCCCGATATGGCGACGATCGGTCCATTTTATTATCGGCTCGGGCAGCCAACCTACTGCTGCTTCGCCTCAGATCGCTATCTGCTCACCTCGCTCGGGAATGGTGGCTGTCCAGTTCAGACGTTCGTGCAGGGTCTGTTGCAGGACCAACATCTTTTCCCGTTCTCCGTGTACCAGATAGAGCTCGGGATGGTGATCGAAGTGCTGCACCCAGTCGATCAACTGGGATTGCCCGGCATGGGCCGAGAAACCGCCGAGGGTGTGCACCTGCGCGCGCACGGCGATGCGCTGGTGCAGGACCTTGACGCTGCCGGCGCCGTCGACGATCCGCCGTCCCAGGGTGCCCTGCGCCTGGAAGCCGGGGAATACCAGATGGCACTCCTGGCGCCAGAGATTGTGCTTGAAGTGATGGACGATGCGTCCTCCGGTGCACATGCCGCTGCCGGCGATGATGATGGCGCCGCTCTTGATCCGGTTGATCGCCATCGACTCCTCGGGAGTGGGCGTCATGCGCAGGACCGGTAGCCAGTCCTCGGCACGCTTGACACCCTTGGCCCGCAGCAGGTCGCGATCCAGTGGGTCGAACTCTTCGGCGAAGCGCGCATAGATGGCGTTGGCGCGGATCGCCATGGGACTGTCGAGGAACACCGCCTGCTGAGGCAGGCGCCCTTCCTGGTAGAAGCGCCCCAGGTAGAAAAGCAGATCCTGGGTGCGGCCGACGGCGAAGGAGGGGATCAGCACGTTGCCGCCGTCGCGATGGGCCTTCTGCAGGATTTCGGCGAATTCCTCCAGGGTTTCTTCGCTGTTGCGGTGGTTGCGGTCGCCATAGGTGGATTCGAGCAGCACCACGTCGGCCCTGGACAAGGGGGTCGGGTCGCGCATCAGCGGCGTGCAGGTGTTGCCGAGGTCGCCGGAGAACACCAAGCGACGGGTCAGATGATGATCGTGCAGTTCCATCTCGACGATGGCCGAGCCGAGGATGTGCCCGGCCGGGTGGAAGGTGACGATCACGCCCGGAGCCACCTCCAGCGCGGCGCCATAGGGCTGCGGGCGGCACAGGGACAGCGCCTTCTCGGCATCGGCCGTGGTGTAGAGCGGTTGCACCGGCGGCTTGCCGAGGCGAGCCCGCCACTTGTTCTCCCATGCCGCATCGTTTTCCTGCAGGTGGGCCGCATCCAGCAGCATCAGGTTCATCAGTTCGCAGGTGGCTTCGGTGGCGAAGATCGGTCCCCGATAGCCGGCGGCGGCCAGGCGCGGCAGTAGGCCGCTGTGATCGATATGCGCATGGGAGATGACCACGGCATCGAGGCTGCCCGGATCGAAGGGAAACGGCCGGGCATTGACCTCCTCTTCCTCGCGGCGCCCTCCCTGGCGCATGCCGCATTCGAGCAGCACGCGGCTGCCGTCGCGCGTCTCGACCAGGTAGCAGGAGCCGGTCACTTCTTGAATCGCACCGAGAAAGCTGAGGAGGGCCATGTTGTTTCCTTGACTTCGGACAATTGGGGCAGATTGCCGGCGGTGGCCGTCGGTTTGCCCTGATGTGAGTCATCATAGCCGCGGACCGAACCGATCGATATATAAGGGCCTCCCCGTGTCCGCCCGGCCGATGGAGTCCGCCGACGGGCTCGGACAGCGGGAAGATGGCATAGACTGCAAATGGATATTCATGACGGAGCCCGCAATGCCCCAGATTCTCCCGCCCCTCGCCGAGCTGGACGAGCACGCCCGGGTCGAGCCTTCCTTCGCCCGGTGGCGCCAGGGTTTCGGCCCCCTGCGGCATGCCGACGAAACCCAGGCCGGGGTGTTCCGCCTGGCTCACCAACTGGTCCAGGCCGGTCGGCAGCCCGATGTGGCCAGCGTCTATCGCCTGTTGCATGCGCTCGACCGCCTGGCCTGCGCAGGGCTCTGGCTGGTGGTGCACATGACTTATGCCCGGCGTGTGCGTCTGGATGGTGCGCCGCTCGCGGCCGAGGACTTCAAGGTCGATCCGCAGGGGCATACCGGCGGCGCGCTGAATATGGTGCCGGCCTATGCCGGCTATCTCGCCCTGAATCTCCTGAGCGGCGAGAACCGTGGCTGGCTGATGGGCCAGGGGCACTGCGTGGCGGCCATCGATGCGCTCAACCTGCTGACCGGCAATCAGTTGCCCGAGCAGGCCCGCGCCTATCCCTGCGACGAGGCCGGCATGACCCGCTTGGTGCAGGATTTCTACGGTTACCGGCAGGCTGCCGACGGTCGTCCGGCCGCACCGCTGGGCAGTCATGTCAACGCTCATACCGCCGGTGGGATCGCCGAAGGCGGCTATCTGGGCTTCGCCGAACTGCAGTATGCGCATCTGCCCTTGCCCGGAGAGACCCTGGTGGCCTTCCTCTCCGACGGGGCTGCCGAGGAGCAGCGTGGCAGCGACTGGATGCCGCGCTGGTGGCGCGCCGAGGACTGTGGCGCGGCGCTGCCGGTGATGATCGCCAACGGCCGGCGCATCGAGCAGCGCACCGAGCTGGGCAGCCACGAGGGGCTGGAGGGCTTCCGCCAGCACCTGCGCCGCTGCGGCTTCGATCCGATCGGCTTCGATGGACGCGACCCGGCGGCCTTCGTCTGCACCCTCTGGGAAATGCAGCAGCGCCTGGGGCGGCGGGTGGAGGAGCTGGAGCGGGGCATCCTGCGCTATCCGCTGCCGATTCCCTATGGCATCGCCGAGACGGTCAAGGGATTCGGCTTCTACGGGGCCGGCAGCAATGCCGCGCACAATCTGCCGCTGCCGGGCTGTCCACAGCGCGATGCCGATTCGCGGGCGCTGTTCAACCGTCACGCAACGGCGCTGTGGGTGTCGCCACAGGAGCTTTCGGCTGCCTGTGCATTGTTCAGCGCCGCCCGCCAGGGCCGTCCGCTGCCGCGCGACAACCCGCTGGCCGTGCGCCACCCGCCGGTACCGGCGCTTCCCGCGCTGCGTTACTGCGCGCCGGGCGAGCGGATATCGCCAATGCTGGCGCTGGACCGCTTCTTCGTCGACCTGGTGCAGGCCAATCCGGAGCTGCGTCCGCGGGTCGGCAATCCGGACGAGCTGGCCAGCAACCGCCTCGGGGGCGTGCTCAAGGCGCTCAGGCACCGTGTCTGTCAGCCCGAGAGCGAACTCGAGGCACTGGATGGCAAGGTCATCACCGCGTTGAACGAGGAAGCGGTGGTGTCCGCCTGTCTGGGCAACCAGGGCGGGCTCAACCTGGTGGCCAGCTACGAGGCGTTCTGCGTGAAGATGCTCGGCGCGGTGCGGCAGTGCCTGATCTTCGCCCGCCAGCAGAAGGAGGTCGGCCGCCCGGCCGGCTGGCTGGGCTGGCCGCTGGTGGCCACCTCGCACACCTGGGAAAACGGCAAGAATCAGCAATCGCACCAGGACACCACCTTCAGCGAGGCGCTGCTCGGCGAGATGGGCGACATGCTGCGGGTGCTCTTCCCGGCCGACCACAACAGCCTGCTCGCCCTGCTGCCGTCCCTCTACGAGGCGCGCGGACAACTGGCCTGCCTGGTCGTGCCCAAGCGCGACCGCCCTGTGCTGTTCGACCGCTCGCAGGCCGAGCAACTGGCCCGCGAGGGGGCGTTGATCGTCGAGGAGCTGGCCGGAAACGAGCCGCTGCTGCTTATCGCCAACGGTAGCTACCAACTGGCGGAGATGCGTCGCGCGGCCGGGCGCCTGGAGGCGGCCGGCCAGGCCTACCGGCTGGTCTATCTGCAGGAGCCGGGGCGCTTCCGCGCGCCGCGCGATCGCTGGGAGGCGGCGGCGCTGGCCGATGCCGGGCTGGTCGCCCGGCTGTTCCCGGACAGCCACGCGCGTCGCGTGCTGCTGACCCACATGCGGCCGGAGGTCGTCCGCGGCCATCTCTGGCCGATCCTGCCGGACGCGCGCCGGACGCTGGCGCTCGGCTACCGCAATGCCGGCGGTACCCTGGACGAGGCCGGCATGCTGTTCGCCAACCGCGCCAGTTGGGTCCATGTCCTGGAAGCCTGCGCCACGCTGCTGGAGGTGTCTGTCACCACGCTGCTCGACCGGGAGGAGGCCGAGATCCTCGCCGGTCGCGGCGACCCGGCGCAACTGCGTGCGGATGCCTGAGGCGGCGCCGGCTGCGCTTATTTACAGGTTGCAGTCGGCGGCGCGATAGCGCTCGGTGGTCACCGGGCGGTTGCTCTGGTATTCGCTGAACTGGTAGCGCAGCACCGCGCCTTGGGCGAGCAACTGACGAAAGCCCCGGTTGCTGCACACGCTGCCGAGCAACTGGTTGCGCACGGCGTCGGGATGGGCGCGCATCTGCTGGGCATGCGAAGTGCGCACGCTGAGGTGGTTGATCAACTCGTTACCTTCCACCGTATAGCCTTGGTCGAGGATGTCTTCGTTGATCGCGCGCGGGGTGCCTATGCTGCTTTCCTTGGCCACTTTCTCCAGCATCCTGGTCAGCTCGTAATCCTTCAGGGACGCGGCCAGGGCGGTTGCCGGCAAAAGGAGGCAGAGGGTAAGGGCAGTCGGTCGCAACATGGAAATCTCCTGAGTGGGGCGCCGGCGATCCGGGCCGATATTCGGCAGTCAAGGCGTCGCATTATAGGTGCGTCTGCCATGTGGACAACGCCGGTTTCCCGTTCGCCGGGCTGGGTTTGTCCGGGGCCTCTGCTAGACTGCCGCCCCCGCTTTTTGCCCGTATCGACGATCGTGACCCTTTCCCGCGACTTCTGCGCCATTCCCATGAGCCATGCCGTGTCCCGCCTGCGCGAGGAGCGCCTGGCGCGCAGTCTGAAGCCCTTCCTGGCGCGCGGTTCACGAACGCCGCGCTGCCCGGCCTGTCGGGTGCCCGTCAGCCATTGCTTATGCGCCTGGCGTCCGCGGATCGAGGCCGAGTCCGGCGTCTGCCTGCTGATGCACGACATCGAACCCTTGAAGCCGACCAATACCGGTTGGCTGATCGCCGATGTAGTGGCCGATACCAGCGCCTTCGGCTGGTCGCGTACCGCAGTGGATGCGCGTCTGCTGGCGCTGCTCGACGATCCGCGATGGCAGCCCTGCGTGGTATTCCCCGGCGAATACGCGGCGCCGCCGCGGGTCGTCAACGAAGTGCGCCGGGAGACGGGACGGCGGCCGTTGTTCATCCTCCTCGACGCTACCTGGACCGAGGCGCGCAAGATGTTCCGCAAGAGTCCCTATCTCGACGATCTGCCGGTGCTCGGCCTGCAGCCGGAGCAACTGTCGCGCTACCGCCTGCGTCGCTCGAAGCGCGACGACCACCTGTGCACGGCGGAGGTGGCCGCGCTCTGCCTCGAATTGGCTGGCGACCGTCGTGCCGGCGAGGCGTTGGACGCCTACCTGGATGTGTTCACCGATCATTACCTGGCGGCCAAGCGGGGCCGGCCCGTGGATTTCGACGACGAGGTCCATCGGCGCTTGCAGGCTTTTCTCTGAAACTGCCTGGGGTCATGAAAACCAGATACGGGACAAGCGAAGCACCCCGTCCATCTCGAAAAGGGCGTAAACTGCGGTTTTCCGCCTGAATGACCAGCCGCCCGTTCCGCGGGTGTGGAGCCGCTGGCCAGGTTGTCCTGCCCCGGCTCGCGTTGCATCAGGTCTTCACGACAAGAAACGGGATCCGCCAATGCTTTCTTATGAAATCCTGATCGCCGACGACCACCCGCTATTCCGTAGCGCCTTGCAGCAGGCGCTGACCCTGGGGCTGGGCCCCGTGGTACGGCTGGTGGAGGCGGACAGCATCGCCGCGCTGGAGGTCCGCCTGGAGGAAAAGGCGGACTGGGATCTGGTTCTGCTCGATCTCAACATGCCCGGCGCCCATGGCTTTTCCGGGTTGGTCCTGCTGCGCGGGCAGTATCCGCAGATTCCGGTGGTGATGATCTCCGCCCAGGAGGACGCCGCCGTGGTGGCGCGGGCTCGCGAATTCGGCGCGTCCGGGTTCATTCCCAAATCCAGTCCCCTGGAAACCCTGCAGCAAGCGGTGCGCGCGGTGCTCGACGGCGACGAGTGGTGGCCGCCGCAGATCCAGGAAACGGCCAGCGTCTCCGCCGAGGCGAAGGCCGCCAGTGCCGGCCTGGCCAGCCTGACGCCCCAGCAGTTCCGGGTACTGAGCATGGTCTGCGACGGTTTGCTGAACAAGCAGATCGCTTATGAGCTGAATGTCTCCGAGGCGACCGTCAAGGCCCATGTGACGGCGATCTTCCGCAAGCTCGGGGTGCGTACCCGTACCCAGGCGGCTCTGCTGCTGCAACAGCTGGAGTCGCTGCCGGCCTGATCGGACGCCCTTACTGCAGTCGCCGTTCGTCAGGCGATCGGCGGCAGGACGATCTCGTCGCTGCGCCGTACGCCGGCGGTCAGCGCCCGGCATTGTTCGAGAAACTCGCGCATGGCTGCGGTATGCAGCTTCTGCTTGTGCCAGAGGAAGCAGAACTGCCGCTTCAGATCCAATTGCGGCGTTTCCACCGGCACCAGACTTCCGCGGCGGAAGGCATCGCGCAGGGCCAGGCGGGAGATGCAACCGATCCCCAGGCTGGACTCGACCGCGCGTTTGATCGCCTCGGTATGCTCCAGTTCCAGGCGGATGTTCAGCATCGGCCGATGATGACGCATGGCCTGATCGAAGGTCAGGCGCGTGCCCGAGCCCTGCTCGCGAAGGATCCAGGCCTCCCCGGCGAGTTCGTCCAGAGTCGCCCGGCCATGCCGCGCCAAGGGGTGTTGCGGGGCGCAGAACACCACCAGCTCGTCTTCCACCCAGGGTTGCAGTTCCACGTCGGGATGCTGGCAGTTGCCTTCGATCAGGCCGAGATCCAGTTCGTGGTTGACCACTTGCTGGACGATATGCGCGGTGTTCTGCACGTGCAGCCGGACCCGCGATTCCGGATGACGCTGCATGAAGGCGCCGATCAGCAGGGTCGCCAGGTAGTTGCCCACGGTCAGCGTGGCGCCCACGGCCAGCGAGCCGAAGCCTTCCTTTCCGTCGAGCAGATTCTCGATTTCCCGCGCCTGGTTGAGCAGCGCCACCGCCTGGGGCAGCAGTTGCCGGCCCAGGGCGTTGAGCTTCAGGCGCTTGCCGACGCGATCGAAGAGCTGGCAGTCCGATTGGCGCTCGAGTTCGGTCAGCGAGGTGCTGGCCGCGGACTGGGAGAGGGAGAGGGATTCGGCCGCGCGGGTGACACTTTCCAGACGGGCCACGGCGGCGAATACCTCAAGCTGGCGCAGAGTGAATCGCATATCTATATAACTGATTATCCATATCGCGATAATTTACTTAACAGATAGTTTGCCGGCTCCTAGAATGCACGACAACCATACCGCCAGGCAGCACCGTCCGAAGGAGCACCGAATGAGCAATCTGAACGTAGAGCGTGTCCTCAGTGTTCATCACTGGAACGATACCCTGTTCAGTTTCAAGACCACCCGCAACCCCAGCCTGCGTTTCGAAAACGGCCAATTCGTGATGATCGGTCTGGAGGTCGATGGACGTCCCCTGATGCGGGCCTACAGCATTGCCAGCCCGAATTACGAGGAACATCTGGAGTTCTTCAGCATCAAGGTACAGAACGGTCCGCTCACTTCGCGCCTGCAACACCTGAAGGAGGGCGACGAACTGATGGTCAGCCGCAAGCCCACCGGCACCCTGGTGACCAGCGACCTGCTGCCCGGCAAGCATCTTTACATGCTCAGCACCGGTACCGGACTCGCGCCTTTCATGAGCCTGATCCAGGACCCGGAGGTCTACGAGCGCTTCGAGAAGGTGGTGCTGATCCATGGTGTGCGTCAGGTCAACGAACTGGCCTATCAGCAGTTCATCACCGAGCACCTGCCGCAGAGCGAGTATTTCGGTGAGGCGGTCAAGGAAAAGCTGATCTACTACCCGACGGTCACCCGCGAGTCCTTCCACAACCAGGGACGTCTCACCGACCTGATGCGCAGCGGCAAGCTGTTCGAGGATATCGGTCTGCCGCCGATCAACCCGCAGGACGATCGCGCGATGATCTGCGGCAGCCCGAGCATGCTCGACGAGAGTTGCGAAGTGCTGGACGGATTCGGCCTGAAGATCTCTCCGCGCATGGGCGAGCCGGGCGACTATCTGATCGAGCGCGCCTTCGTCGAAAAATAAGCGCGCCTCCCTCTCGCGAAGCCCGGCCTGTCCGGGCTTCTTCGCTTTCGGCGGCGGCTCAGGCCGGCAGCACTTCCAGCACGCGGATTCGTCCCGGCCGCGGGTAGTGCCAGCGCACTTCCACGTCCCAGAAGCGCACGCCGTAGCGGCGCGAAGGTTCCGGTACCTGATAGGCGGGGCGTGGGTCCTGGGCCAGGCACTGTCCGATCAACTCGACCAGCGGCTCGCCGAGACGAGCGGCATGCGCCTGTGCCTGCAGCCGTGCCGGTTCGCTCCAGTCGACGGGAATCGCCAGCGGCGGCGTCTCGGCAATGGCGTTGTGGGCTTGCGGAAGGCAGTCGGCATAGGGAACGTAGGGCTTGACGTCGAGCACCGGCGTGCCGTCCAGCAGGTCGATGCCGGACAGCCACAGGCGTCCGGCATCGACCTTGTCCAGGCGGACCACCGACTGGCCGATGCCGTTCGGCCGGTGGGTCGAGCGAGTGGCGAACACGCCGAGCGAGCGGTTGCCGCCCAGGCGGGGAGGGCGGACCTTGAGGCGTGGCTTTTCCTCCAGGGCCTGGTGGAAGAGAAACAGTAGCCAGACATGACTGACCTGCTCGAGTCCCTCGACGGCCTGCCCCTGATCGAAGGGCGGCAGTAGCTCCAGCACGCCGCGGGCGGCCGGCGCCAGTTGCGGCTGGCGCGGAATGGTGAACTTTTCCTTGAAGCAGGAGCGCAGGTAGCCGATCGGCGAAACGAGATGGGACATGATGGCCGGTAGGTGCGAGCGAGGCGCCATGGTAGCGCATTCCACGGGCGGTTATCCCGTCAGTGGGGACTTCCGGCCTTGTGCGGATCGTTCTTGCGCAGGCCGCGGACGTTCATCGGCGCCAGGCAGAGTTGCAGGACGATCAGGGCCCAGGCATGGGCATGCCAGCCCCAGAGGCTCCACAGGACATTACTGAGCAGAAAGCACCAGAAACCGATGGTGCGTCTGCGCAGATTCAGCGAACCGATCAGCCAGGCCGCCGCCACGGTGGCGACCATCGCCGGCCACTGGATGAGATCGAGCCAGCCCACTGTGACAGCCCTCCCGACATGCCAGCCGGCCGGGAAGAAAGCAGGCCGGAGGCTTCTACCATTGAGAGCCTCCGGGCACAGCCGACGTTCTGCGAGCGCCCGACGCGATGCGGCGGGCGTTGCTGCAGCAGGGATTTACTTCAGTTGCACCAGTTCGGCGATCTTCTGCTTCCAGACCGCCGGGCCGGTGATGTGCACCGACTCGCCCTTGGTGTCCACGGCCACGGTGACCGGCATGTCCTGCACTTCGAACTCGTAGATGGCTTCCATGCCGAGTTCTTCGAACGCTAGCACCTTGGATTTCTTGATCGCCTGGGCGACCAGGTAGGCGGCGCCGCCGACGGCCATCAGGTACACGGCCTTGTTGTCCTTGATGGCCTCGATGGCGATCGGACCGCGCTCGGACTTGCCGATCATGCCCAGCAGACCGGTCTGTTCGAGGATCTGGCGGGTGAACTTGTCCATGCGGGTGGCCGTGGTCGGACCGGCCGGGCCGACCACCTCGTCGCGTACCGGATCGACCGGGCCGACGTAGTAGATGAAGCGACCTTTCAGGTCCACCGGCAGCTTCTGGCCGGCGTTCAGCATATCGACCATGCGCTTGTGCGCGGCGTCGCGGCCGGTCAGCATCTTGCCGTTGAGCAGCAGGGTGTCGCCCGGTTTCCAGCTCTGCACTTCTTCCGGGGTGACGGTGTCGAGGTTGACGCGGCGGGCGCTCGGGCCGGCTTCCCAGACGATTTCCGGATAGGCGTCCAGGCTCGGCACTTCCAGATTGGCCGGGCCGGAGCCGTCGAGCACGAAGTGGGCGTGACGGGTGGCGGCGCAGTTGGGGATCATGCACACCGGCAGCGAGGCGGCATGGGTCGGATAGTCCTTGATCTTCACGTCGAGGACGGTGGTCAGGCCGCCCAGGCCCTGGGCACCGATGCCCAACTGGTTGACCTTCTCGAACAACTCCAGACGCAGCTCCTCGACACGGTTCTGCGGGCCGCGGGCCTTCAACTCATGGATGTCGATCTCGTCCATCAGCGATTCCTTGGCCAGCAGCGCGGCCTTCTCGGCGGTACCGCCGATGCCGATGCCGAGCATGCCCGGCGGGCACCAGCCGGCGCCCATTTCCGGGACGGTCTTCAGGACCCAGTCGACGATGGAGTCGGAGGGATTGAGCATGCCCATCTTCGACTTGTTCTCGGAACCGCCGCCCTTGGCCGCGACTTCCACCTCCACCTTGTCGCCGGGGACGATGGAGTAGTGGATGACCGCCGGGGTGTTGTCCTTGGTGTTCTTGCGGCTACCGGCCGGATCGGCCAGGATCGAGGCGCGCAGGACGTTGTCCGGATTGTTGTAGGCGCGGCGCACGCCCTCGTTGATCATGTCGTCTACACTCATGGTGGCGCCGTCCCAGCGGACATCCATGCCGACCTTGACGAATACGGTGACGATGCCGGTGTCCTGGCAGATCGGGCGATGACCGGTAGCGCACATGCGGGAGTTGATCAGGATCTGGGCAATGGAGTCGCGGGCAGCCGGCGACTCTTCGCGCAGGTAGGCCTCGTGCATGGCCTGGATGAAGTCGACGGGATGGTAGTAGGAGATGAACTGCAAGGCGTCGGCGACGCTTTGTATCAGGTCATCTTGCTTGATCACGGTCATGCTGCGCTCCTTTATTGGGCAGGAACTTAGATGCGCCGAACCCGTGTCCGGTGCGGAAAATCGCCGCAGTATAACGTGCCCGGGATGACCGGGAGCAACCGCTTGGGCCAAAGGCGTATGACGGCTAGGCAGGCGCCTGGGCAGCCGGTAGAGTGTCCCATTGGTGTCGTCACGGGATGGACCCCATGAGCACTTCCTCCACGCGGCTGGAACCGCAGGCCCCGCAGCCTCTGTTGCTGCAGCGGTTCGTCATGGCGCAGGGAGTCTACGCTTCGCTGCTGTTGTTGCTGGCATTGGCGATGGCGACCGGCCATGCCAGGGTTCCGTTCACCGCGCTGGTGCTCGGCGGCATTTCCCTGGTGCTCAGCCAACTGGCGTTCTTCCTGCTCCTGCGCAGTGGTCGCAGCCAGCGTTTCCAGGACCCAGGGATGACCGAAGCGCAGGTGCTGGTCGCCCTGTTCTGGCAGACCGTGCTGCTTGGCTGCCTGGACGGCGGGGCTCGCGCCACCCTGATGGCATTCTATGTGCCGATCCTGCTGTTCGGTCTCTTCCAGCTGCATCCAGTCGCCTTCGGGCGCTGTGCGTTGCTCGCCTTCGTCGGCTTCGTCGCGCTCGAATGGGGAGAAGCGCTCTTTCTGCCGCAGGCCCGTGCCGAGCCGCCTTTCCTGCAGTTGGCGACCTTGTTCGTTCTGCTCTTCTGGCTCTGCCTGTTCGGCCGCCATGTCGAAGGGATGCGCCAGCGGCGCCAGGCTCCCACGGCGTACCAGGACGCCCGGCACGGTGCGCTGCGACAACCGGAGGATCAGGTTTCCACCGACGAACTGACCGGACTCTGCAACCGGCGGCAGTTCCTGCGCCTGGCGCAGCGCGATCTGCTCCACCTGCCGGCCCATGCCCAGTACGGCCTGGCCCTGATCGATCTGGACCATTTCAAGCGCATCAACGACCGCTACGGGCATGCGGCGGGGGACCGGGTCCTGCAGACCTTCGCGACGCTGGCGCAGGCCTGCCTGCGCGATAGCGACGTACTGGCCCGCTATGGGGGCGAGGAGTTCGTGCTGCTGCTGCCCAACGTCAATCTGGATCAGATTTCGGTCTGCTGCGAGCGGCTGCGCGAGGCTTTCGCCAGCGCCGAACCCCTGGGGCTGTCGCTGGGAGGGCTCAGCCTGTCGATCGGCATGACCCGCCTGCAGCGTGGCGACGATCTGGACCTCGCCCTGCAGCGTGCCGAACAGGCTCTCCAGCGAGCCAAGCACAACGGCCGGAATCGTTGCGAGGCGAGCTGGGAGCCGAGCGACGCCCGTACCGATCGCCGCTCGGCCTCCTCCTGAGGATGCTGGCCGCCCCGAGGCGGCCAGCCACTCAGATCAGCGGCTCGCCCACGTGGAGGATCTTCATGCCGTTGGTGCCGCCGGTGGTGTTGTAGCTGTCGCCCTTGGTGAGAATCACCCAGTCGCCCGGCTCGACCACGCCGCGCTTGAGCAGTTCGTCCACCGCCGCCTGGCTGAGCTTTTCCGGCGCCACGGCCGCCGGGTCGAAGGGCACCGTGTAGACGCCGCGGAACAGCGCCGCGCGCGCCTGGGTCTCGCGGTGCGGCGAGAAGGCGAAGATCGGCACCGAGGAGCGGATACGCGACATGATCAGCGGCGTGTAGCCGCTTTCGGTGAGGCTGATGATCGCCTTCACGCCGGGAAAGTGGTTGGCCGTGTACATGGCTGCCAGGGCGATGCTCTCGTCGCAGCGCTTGAAGGTCTGGCCGAGCCGATGGCTGGAGCGGGTGCTGGTCGGCTGGCGCTCCGCGCCCAGGCAGATGCGCGCCATGGCCTGCACCGCTTCCACCGGGTATTCGCCGGCGGCGCTTTCCGCCGAGAGCATCACCGCGTCGGTGTTGTCGAGTACCGCGTTGGCCACGTCCGAAACCTCCGCGCGGGTCGGCATCGGACTGTGGATCATCGACTCCATCATCTGGGTCGCGGTGATCACCGCCTTGTTGTAGCGGCGGGCATGCAGAATGATCTTCTTCTGGATGCCGACCAGTTCCGCATCGCCGATTTCCACGCCGAGATCGCCGCGGGCCACCATCACCGCATCGCTGGCGCGGATCAGGCCGTCGAGGGCCGCGTCGTCGGCCACCGCCTCGGCGCGTTCGATCTTGGCCACCAGCCAGGCCCTGCCGCCGGCCTCGTCGCGCAGGCGCCGGGCCAGCTCCATGTCGGCGGCGTCGCGGGGGAAGGATACCGCCAGGTAGTCCAGCTCCAGTTCCGCGGCCAGCTTGATGTCCTGCTTGTCCTTGGCGGTCAGGGCCGGCGCGGTGAGTCCGCCGCCGCGACGGTTGATGCCCTTGTGGTCGGACAGCGGGCCGCCGATCAGCACCTTGCAGTGCAGTTCGTCGGCGGTCTTCTCGAGGACCTGCATGACCACCCGGCCGTCGTCGAGCAGCAGTTCGTCGCCGACGTTGCAATCCTTCACCAGATCCGGATAGTCGATGCCGACCACTTCCTGGGTGCCCGCCTCGCGCGGATGGGTGACGGAGAAGCGGAAATGGTCGCCGACGGCCAGTTCGATGCGCTTGTCGACGAATTTGGCGATGCGGATCTTCGGTCCCTGCAGGTCGCCGAGCAGGGCGACGAAGCGCCCGTGCTTGGCGGCCAGCTCGCGGACCAGATGGGCGCGGGCACGGTGTTCGTCCGCGCTGCCGTGGGAGAAGTTGAGGCGGGCGACATCGATCCCGGCGAGGACCAACTGCTCGAGTCGTTCGGGCGAACTGCTGGCAGGACCGAGGGTTGCGACGATTTTGGTGCGGCGAAACGTCATGCGAAACTCCTTGTGGGACGCTGGCGCCGAGGCTACTACGTCAGGGGACTGTAGTCATTGACGGGCCGCACTACTTTCCCAGGGTTGCGGCTTGAGGATCAGAAGGTCGCACTCCAGGGCCTCCAGCACCCGCTCGGCGGTATTGCCGATCAGGGCGTTGTCCAGGTGACCGCGCGCGATGGCGCCCATCAGCAGCAGGTCGATCTGCCGGTCGCGCACGAAGCGGGGAATCACCTCTTCCGGATAACCCTGTTCCAGATGGCGATGGCTGGCGGGAATGGCATAGGGGGCGAGCAACCGTTCGAAGGCCTGGCGATGCTGCCGGTTGCCGCGTTCGACATAGGCGTCGTAGGTGGCGACCAGTTCGGCATCGAAGACCAGGCTGCGCGGCAGCGGCGCATGGCAATGCAGGTAGTGGGCGTCCATCCGCAGGCGCTCGCCCAGTTCGCGGGCGGTGGCGATCAGACGCTGGTCGAGCTGGGCCGGCTTGTCGGCGTCGTGTAGCGGATCGAGGGCGGCGCACAGGCGGCGGCCCTGCCACTGGCCGTGATGCGCCAGCCAGAGCGGCACCGGACAATGGCGCAGCAACTGCCAGCAGGTGTTGCCCAGCAGCAGGCGCCGGAGCAGACCGTGGTTGCGGGTGGCGGCCTTGAACACCAGATCCGGCTTCAACTCCTCGATCCGGCCGAGGATCGTCCTGTGCAACGGCCTGCCCCAGCGCACCTCGGTCCGTACCTGCAGACCCTCGGCGCGCAGCGGCGCGGCCAGCTCTTCGAGCCGCGCCTGGCGGTGGGCGAGCAGCGCGCTGCGCGCCTGTTCGTGTTGCCGCTCGTCGAACAGCAGGCTGCCGTCCAGGTTCTGCTCGAACTCGCAGGCCAGCAGCTCCAGAGCCGCGCCGCCATGACGGGCCAGCCAGACGGCCCGCTCCAGGGCCGGCTGGGGTTCCTGGGCGGGATCGATCACGACGAGCAACTGGCGCAGGTTCATCTTTGTCTCCTTGGCTCTTGGATACCGCGGCGCACCCGGGTGGCGGCCGGGATTCCGATCCGTAACAGACTAACTCAAGCGGGATGCTCCGTGCCGGGAGCATAAAAGCGAAACGGCTGGTCTGATTCCGTTAATGGGACACTGGTCCCTGACCGGCCTTGGGGTCATACTCGGAACTCGAACTAGCGGTTTGTCATAATCATGCCTACTCAACGCCGCATCGAACGTCATCAACTGCCTTACTATCTCAAGGTGTTCAATCGGATCACCGACAAGCCCATGGGTTATATCGGCAACATTTCCCGGGAGGGTCTGATGCTGATCAGCCCATGGCCGATGCTGGTGCTCGCCGAATTCGATATGCGCCTGAAGATTCCGGGACGCGATGGTCAGCAGCAATACATAGACTTTTCCGCCACCTGCCGCTGGACCCGCGAGGACGTGACGCCGGGCAGCTTCGACTCGGGCTTCGAATTGACCGATCCGCCCGCCGGATATCTCGAACTGGTCGAGGTTCTGCGCCAGTACTTCACCTTCCATCCCAACGCCGCATCGGCCTGATGCGACCCTAGAGCACGCCGGCGCGCTTCCAGGCCAGGTAGCGGCCGACCAGTTCGGGGCCCAGTTCGGCGGGGCGTGCGTCGAGCAACGGGATGCCCGCCGCCGCCAGGCGTCGGTGCAGGCCGTCGCGGGCGTTCAGGTAATCGATCGTGCCGCAGTAGGCCAGGGCGTCCGCATGGCTTTCCACCGGCGCATGGCTCAGCCGGTCGAGCACCTCCTCGCGCAGGCTGGCGACCAGCACCCGATGGCGCCGGGTCAGGCGGCGGATTGCTGCCGGCAGCTCGCCGTCGTCCTCGTCGCGCAGGTTGCTGAGGATCACCACCAGGGCGCGGCGTCGCTGGCGCTGCAGCAGCAGGTTCGCCGCGGCGGCGAAGTCCGCCGGGCGGCGGGTGGGCTGCAGGTCGTGGACGGCATTGAGCAGGGCATGCAGCTGGACGTCGCCCTTGGCCGGGGCCAGATAGCGCTCCTGCTCGCCGGCGAGGGTCGCCAGTCCCACCGCATCGCCCTGGCGCAAGGCCACGTAGGCGAGCAGCAGGCAGGCATCCAGGGCATGGTCGAAGTGGGCGAGTTCGCCGTCCCGGCTGCGCATGTGCCGGCCGCAGTCGAGCAGGAAGAGGATCTGCTGGTCGCGCTCGTCACGGTACTCGCGAACGATGGGGGTGTGCTTGCGCGCCGTCGCCTTCCAGTCGATCTGCCGCAGGGTGTCGCCGTCGCGGAATTCGCGCAACTGGTGGAAGGACTGGCCGAGGCCGCGACGTGGCAATTGTCGCACGCCGAGACGGCCGAGCCAGGTGTCCAGCGCCATCAGCCGGGCCCGGTAGAGGCGGGTGAAGTCCGGGTAGACGCGGGTTTCGCCAGGCAGTTCCAGGCGACGCCGTCCCTGCCAGAGGCCGAGCGGGCTGGGTAGGGTGATCTCGCACCACCGGAAGCGGAAATGTCCGCGTTCGAGGGGGCGGAGCCGGTAGCCGCATTCGGCGTCTTCGCCGGGGCGCAGCTTCAGGCGCAGTGGTAGCGGCTCGCCGTCCATGCCGGCGGGCAGGTGATCGAAGATTTCCACGGACAGCGCCAGCCGGTAGTCGTGCTCCAGGCTCAGGCGTACCTCGCTCCAGCGCCCCTGCGGCAGATGGCCCGGCAGGCGTCGTTCGAGGCGTGGCGAAGGGCGCCAGTGCAGCCAGGCGGCGTCGAGCGCGGCGAGCAGCAGCAGGGCGAGCAGCGCTCCCCACCAGAGGCTCGCGAAGTCCGACGCCCCTTCGCTACCGTACAGGGCAGAGTGGATGCCGAGCGGCAGGGCGGCGAGGAACAGGATGCCGAACAGGGCGAGGAGCCGACGCGCGGGCTTCATGGCCGCGGTGCCGCGACCTGGTCGAGCAGCTGCTCGAGCACCCGGTCCACCGACAAGCCTTCGATGTCGAGCTCCGGCGCCAGGCACACGCGGTGGCGCAGCACGGCCGGGGCGCAGTCCTTGATGTCGTCGGGGGTCACGAAGTCGCCGCCGCGCAGCAGGGCCCGGGCCCGGCCGCAGCGCACCAGATCGATCGAGGCGCGCGGCCCGGCCCCCAGAGTCAGGCCGGGCCAGTCGCGGGTACGGCGCACCAGGCGCACGGCATAGTCGAGCACCTGCTCGTCGAGCGGCAGTTCGCTGGCCAGCCCCTGCAGCGCCAGCACGTCGGCGGCCTGCAGCAGGGGACGCAGCGTGGCGACCTCGAGCATGTCGGCGCGGGGCGAACGGGCGACCTGGCGAACCAGGGCCAACTCGTCGTCGGCCTCCGGGTAGTCCATGCGCAGCTTGAGCATGAAACGGTCCAGCTCGGCCTCCGGTAGCGGATAGGTGCCTTCCTGCTCGATCGGGTTCTGCGTGGCGAGCACCAGGAACGGCTGCGGAACCGGCAGGGCGCGGCCTTCCAGGGTCACCTGGCGTTCCTGCATGACCTCCAGCAGGGCCGCCTGGGTCTTGGCCGGGGCGCGGTTGATCTCGTCGGCGAGCAAGAGATGAGTGAACACCGGTCCCTTGCGCAGCTTGAACTGCTCGCTGGCCAGGTCGTACACCGCGTGCCCGGTGATATCGCTGGGCATCAGGTCGGGGGTGAACTGGATGCGTCCGAAATCGCCGCCGAAACAGCGGGCCAGAGCGCGCACCAGCAAGGTCTTGCCGAGTCCGGGGACGCCCTCGACGAGAATGTGGCCGTTGGCGATCAGCGCGATCAGGATGTCGTCGATGGCCGCTTGCTGGCCGATCACCGCCTTGCACATTTCCGCGCGCAAGGCCTGGAGCAACTGGCCGGCCTGCTGGCGGGAAAGGGACGGGGGAGAGCTTGCATCGTTCATAGGGCGTTCCTGAGTCGTTGCAGGTCGGCGACCTGACGGGTGAAGTCGGCGGCCGGCAGCCTCTTGCCCGGCGTTTCCATGAGCCGGCGGACCTGTTCGGACGGCAGCCGGGCGAGTCGGGCCAGCGACTGCCATTGCGCGTCCTCGGACAGGTCGGCGAAGTGCGGGTTGCGCCGGGCGGCATGGCGCCGGATATCCTGCTGCAGGCCCTGCAGCAGGCTGGCCTGGCCACCGCGGCGGAGCAGGAAGTCGGCGCCGGCGCGCAGGTGTTCCTCCAGTTGCCGGCGCGCCGGCGCGGCGACCGGCAGCGCTGGCCCCTGGCGCAGGCCGGCGCGCCAGAGCAGGCAGCCGGCCAGCAGGACCAATGCCAGCAGGGCGGCGGGAAAATGGCGCAGCAGCAGGGTCGCCAGGCTGTCGCCGGCGACCCGATGGACCAGGGTGACCCGAGTGTCCCGGCACAGATACCAGAGCAGCCAGGCGTGGTCGTGATCGCCGATCCGTGCGTTTTCCCAGATCCAGTCGTCGCTCAGCACCGTGGCGCTGCCCTGCCCGTGGCGCACCTGCAGCAGGTGGGTGGCTGCGCCGCTGTTGGCCCAGGCGTAGGCGCGGTGGCGACTGTCGTAGAGGTGGAAGGTGGTGTCGAAGGCCAGATAGGCCGGCGTCTTCTCGTTCTGCAGGTAGAAGCGGGCCAGTTCTTTCCGCTGCCGGTCGTCATCGCGCGACTTGCCGACGGCCAGGTCCTCGCTCAGATATTGCTGGATGCCCAGTCCGTCGAGCAGCAGGTCGCCGCTGCGGCCGGCCTTCTCGTCCCACAGGCTCCCGGCGACGAATACCAGGTGGCCGCCGGCGGCGGTCCAGTCGAGCAGCCGCGCGGCCAGGCGCGGGGTCATGTGTTCGTGGCCACCGAGCAGCAGCAGGGTCTGCCGGCCGGGGGCCGCCAGGGTTTCCAGACCGCCGGCGCGCCGCACCTCGAGGCCCTGGCGGCGGAGGAAGAGTTCGGCGGCCAGATAGGGATTGGCGCGGGCCTGTACGGTCGGGCCGCGCTCGACGATTTCCCGATAGGGATGCAACTGGCCGAGCAGCCAGGTACCGAGCAGCGCCAGGGCCAGTCCGGCGGTGGCCAGGGAGAGGCGGCCCTTCATGCCGTGCTCCCGCCGCCGAACTGGGCCCGCCAGGCCGCCAGCAGGCCGTCCTTCTGGTCGGCCGGCGGTGGATGGCCGCCGTAGGCGAAATTCCGCCAGTGCCGGGTCAGGGTTTCGGCCAGGTGCTGCAGATCGTCCCTTTCCAGTCGGCGGACCCGACGCAGAATATCGCCTTCGGTGTCGGCTTCGTTCAGCGGCAGCCGGTAATCTTCGCGCAGACGTTCGAGCAGGCCGCGGTAGAGCAGGGCGAGCGCCTGTCCGGGGGCGTCGTTCCACAGCCGCTCTGCCTCCGCGGCGATGTCCGAGGGCGGTACCGGAGACGCGGGCCGAGGCGTGGATCGCCCGGGCGCCGCCGCCGGGGTGCGTCGGGTGCCTGGCGCGCGTCGTCCGGCGAAGGCGGCCAGCCAGTCGCGGTAGCGCCAGGCCAGCACCAGCGCACCGGCTCCCACGGCCAGCCAGAGAAGCGCTTCCAGTGTCCGGGCCAGCCGCTGGACGAGGTCGGCGGGCACGGCCGTTCGGGACCCTCCGTCCGTCGCCAGCGGCGGATCGCCGAGACGCCAGCGAATGATTTCTTCGCGCTGCCTGAAAGGCGGTTGCCCGAGCAGGGTACGGATATCCGCGCGGGCGGCCTGGCGGCCCAGCGGCGGGGATGCTTGCGGAACCGGCGGTTGAGCCAGGGCCGGACCGGGAAGCTGCGCCAGGAGCAGGCCGGCGGCGAGCAGCAGGACGCCGGCCACGCCGCCCAGGCGCCGGCGCAGGCGCTGGAAGGCCATTTCGAGGTCCCAGGCCTCGAGGTTCACGCGGCGATTCAGGTAGAGGCCGAAGCCACAAGCGACGTACAGCGGCTCCCAGACCATCAGCACCAGGGCATAGAGCCCGTTGGTCAGGTGCTCCAGCCACAGTCGCTCCCGCGGTGGGCCCTCCAGCAGGCGCAGCCAGTCGAATTCGATGCCTGCCTGCGGCGGCAGCAGCATATAAAGGAAGGCCAGCAGGCCGAGCCACAGGGCCAGCTCCAGATGCAGGCCGACCAGGGTCAGCCAGCCGGCGCCTCGCTTGCCGCGATTCGCCGCGAGCACGGCGCGGCGCTGCTGCAACTCCTTGCCGGTGAGTCCTTCGAGCAGCAGGACCGGCAGATCGAAGCTGCGGGTCGGGCTGAAGCGGCGCCGGGTCAGGCTGGTGAGCCACTCGGCGCGCAGCAGGCCGGGCAGGGCGCGCAGGCATTCGCCCAGGCGTGGTGTCTCGCCGAACAGGACGCGGGACAGGACGAACAGCGGCAGGCGTTCGCCGAGCGGTTTCAGCCACCAGAAGATCAGCAGGGCCCAGCCGGGGCTTTCCGGGAACAGCAGGCCGAGCAGGGCCAGCAACGGCAAGGCCGGCAGCGCCCAGGCGAGCATCAGCAGGCCGGCATGGCGTCGCGCCAGCAGCACGCCGAAGTCCATGGCCTCCCAATGGCTGCGCGGGCGAAGGACCGCGACGCTGTCACTCAGGCGCATGGCGAGGGCGTCCGGCCAGCAGGAAGTAGGCTGCCACCAGCAGCCAGAGCAGGATGCCGACCGTGTACTTGAGCGCCGCGCCGGGGAAGGTCATGGACGACCAGTAGGCCTCGACGAAGGCGGCGATCAGCAGCAGGAACAGCACCCCGGCGACCAGCCGCACGCTGCGCTCCGCGGCTTGGCGCAGGGCTTCGCTGCGGCGCAGGCGGCCGGGGGCGCACAGCGCCCAGCCGAGCTTGAGGCCGGCGGCGCCGGCGAGGGTGATGGCGGTCAGCTCGAAGGCACCGTGGCCGATCACGAAGGGCCAGAAAGTGCCGGTGTAGCCGATGTCGCTCAGATGACCGGCCACCGCGCCGATGGACAGGCCGTTGATCAGCAGGAAGAACAGGCTGCCGAGGCCGAACAGCAGGCCGCCGGCGAAGGTCTGGAAGGCGATGCCGAAGTTGTTCATGACGTAGTAACCGAACATCATCCAGTCGGCTGCGGAGCTGCGCTCGCCGAAGCGGCCGAGGCGGCTGGCGTCGGGATCGTACATGGCTTCCATCTGGGCCACTTGTCCGGGGTCGAGCAGGCTGTAGACCAGTTCCGGGAACAGATAGACCAGCAGCCCCATGCCGAGCAGGCAACCGTAGAACAGCAGGCTGGCGGCCAGCACCGGGCGCCACTCTTCGCGTACCAGGCGCGGAAAACCGCCGAGCAGGAAACCGAGGCAGCGTGCGCCCAGCGGATTGCGGTGCCGGTAGAACTGGCGATGGCCGCGCAGGGCCAGTTGTTGCAGTTGGTCGACCAGCCGGCTGCTGTAGCCGCGCTCCTCGGCCAGGGCCAGGTGGCGGCACAGGCGCCGGTAGGCGGCGGGGAAGTGGCGGCTGTCCGCCCCCGGCCTGCCGCGTTCGAGGGCGTCGAGCCGGCGGGCGAAGTCTTGCCATTCGGCCTGGTGGCGATGTTCGAACGAGTTCTGTTTCATGGCGGGCCCATGAGTTCGCGGGCGATGCCGAGGAGCCTGGCCTCGGCCTGCTCTTCCGGTACCCGCAGCGGCCCGGCGAGAATGCCCGCCAGCTCACGGCGGCGGCCGGCGGACAATCCGGCCTGGCGCTCGGCGAAGGCGAGCAGGGCGCGTCGCTCGTCCGCCTGCGGGGCGAAGGGCAGCGGCTGGGCATCGATCTCGGGCAGGGAAGGCCGTGGCTGAGGTCGTTCCCGGTAGATCACCAGGGTGCCGGCGGCCAAGTCGCCCAGGCGCTTGAAGGTCGGGTGGGCGAGGCAACTGAGGATGCCCAGGGTGTAGCCGAACGGCAGCAGGTCGACGACGCGCAGCAGGTTGCGGGTCAGCGAGGCGGCCCAGCCGACCGGGGTGCCGTCGTCGTGCACCACTTGCAGGCCGAGTAGTTGCTTGCCGGGCGTGCAGCCCTGGTTGAGCACCTCGAAGAGCACCATGTACCACCAGGTGACGAGAAAGAACAGCAGGCTGGCCAGGCCCATGCCCAACTCGCCGAACGGGCCGAGGGCCAGGAAGGCCAGCAGCAGGATCGTCCCGCGGATCGTCAGGTCGACGGCGAAGGCGAGGGCGCGCGGCACCAGGCCGGCCGGATGCAGCACGAGGTCGATGCCTTCCGGCGTTTCCACCAGGTGGCGGGTGTCCAGGAGCGGTTGCCGGAAGGTGTCGGCAGAGGGCTTGGCGAGAGGCGCGGGCATCGCTCTTCCGTGCTCGGGAAATCCCGATGCTAGCCAGCCTCCGGCCGCCAGGCAACCGCCCGGAGCCGTCCCGGGGCGGATGTTAGACTTGCGCCACTTCATCGACGGGAATTCTCCTGTGACTTCCAGCATCTTCTGGTACGACTACGAAACCACCGGTATCAATCCACGTTGCGACCGTCCCCTGCAGGTGGCGGGGATACGCACCGACGAAGCGCTCAACGAGATCGGCGCACCGCTGAACCTGTATTGCCGGCCGGCCGACGACATCCTGCCGCATCCGGCCGCCTGTCTGGTCACCGGCATCACTCCGCGACTGCTCGCCGAGCGCGGGCTGTGCGAAGCCGAGTTCGTGACCCGCCTGCATGCCGAACTGGCTCTTCCCGGCACCTGCACGGCGGGCTACAACAGTCTTCGCTTCGACGACGAGATCAGCCGTCATGCTCTCTATCGCAACTTCTTCGATCCTTATGCCCGCGAGTGGCAGGCCGGCAACAGCCGCTGGGACCTGATCGACCTGCTGCGTACCGCCTATGCTTTGCGCCCCGAGGGCATCCACTGGCCGCAGGAGGAGGGACGGGTTTCCCTGCGCCTGGAGCGGCTCACCGCGGCCAACGGGATCGAGCATGGCCAAGCCCACGACGCCCTGGCCGACGTGCGTGCGACCATCGCCCTGGCCCGGCTGCTGCGCGAGCGTCAGCCGAAGCTGTACGGCTACCTCTACCAGTTGCGCAGCAAGCAGCGGGTGCTGGACCAGATCAGGCTGCTGCGTCCTCTGGTGCACGTCTCCGGACGTTTCGCCGCCGAGCGCGGCTACCTGGCGGTGGTTCTGCCGCTGGCCTGGCATCCGTCCAATCGCAATGCCCTGATCGTCTGCGACTTGCAGGCCGATCCTTCGCCGTTGCTCGATCTCGACGCGGAAATTCTGCGTCGGCGTCTGTATATGCGTCGGGAAGAGCTGGCGGACAATGAGTCGCCGGTCCCCCTGAAACTTGTGCATATCAATCGTTGCCCGGTGTTGGCGCCCTTGTCGGTGTTGCGCGAAGAAGATATCGGTCGTCTACGGGTGGACATGGCAGAGTGCCAAAGGCGCGTGGAGTTGTTGTGCGCGGCACAGGGGCAGTGGCAGGAGAAACTGGCGCGGATTTATATGGGCGACGAATTCCCGGCCAGCGAAGACCCCGAGCAGCAATTGTATGGCGGATTCTTCGGGGAGCGGGACCGGCGTCTTTGCGAGCAAGTGCGCCGAGCCGAGCCGGAAAGTCTGGGCAGGCAAAACTGGGGATTCGACGATGAGCGTCTTCCCGAGTTGCTGTTCCGCTATCGGGCGCGCAATTTCCCGGAAACTTTGACGGCGGCCGAAGGGGAGTGTTGGCAGGAGTTCTGTCGGCGGCGTCTGAGTGATGCTGCCTGGGGAGCACCCTGCACATTGGGGGATTTCAATGTACAGCTGGAGCAACTGCTCGCGCAGGCCGACGAGGAACATCGACCGATACTTGTGGCTTGGCGCGAATATGCGCGGCAGTTGCTCGAGCGCTATGCCGTATGAGGCTGTTGGATTATTAAAGGAGCGCCGGCATCGCCGGCGTGTCTCCGATTCTCCGGCAATCTCCGATCAATCGAGCAGAGTGGCCCAGGCCTCGACGACATCGGCGCCGTACTGGGCTTTCCATTCCTTCAGGGTCTTGTGATTGCCCCCCTTGGTCTCGATGGTTTCGCCGGTATAGGGATTCTTGTATTGCTTGACCTTGCGGGCGCGCTTGACGGGCGCCGGTGCGGGCTTGGCGCCGCGGCCGCCGCGCACGGGCTTGGCATCCGGGTCGAGCAGGGCGTTGATGTCGCGCAGGGACTTTTGATATTCCCCCATCAGCTTGCGCAATTTGCCCTCGAACTCCAGTTCCTTCTGCAGTTTGTCATCCTGGGAAAGATTCTTCAGGCGTTCCTGAAGCTCCTTGATGGCCTCTTCGGTGGCACGGTATTCATTGATCAGGGACATTTTACTTACCTTGAACCCCGGAGGGGTGATTAGACGAGTTCTGGGACAATGATAGTCAGGCATTCCCGGCAAGTAAATATGCCGAAAAACTTTGTGTGCAACTTTAGTTGCCGCTTTTGTGGCAGCCCGCAAAATTCACGGCGGAAATAGACGGGGCGGGATTTATGGGTCGCTAATACTTGGCTGGAATCGTCCCGGAGGCGACTCCGCCATCGTGGCGGTTAATGGATTCGTCGGCATGGCCTCCATGTCGCATCTCGGAAACACCAGTTCGCGGCCGGCGACCGGCCAATAAAAGGTGTTTGGAGAAGAGTTCCGGTCCGTTCTGTTTGATGCGCTTCTTCAATCCGCAACAGCGCGGCGATATCCCTCGTTTATCCGCTCGTGCAGTGCAATCCGGCGGTTGCGCGAAGTGTCGCGGGCGCTTGTCGGGCGATTTCCCCTTCGTGCGCGGGTTACTGAAGTTTTTCGGTGCTGTGGCTAGAATGGTGCCTTCGCGAGTTCTGGAGTTGTTCCCATCATGCGTACATTTCGGCTGGTGATCGCTTGTCCCGACCGGGTTGGCATCGTCGCCAAGGTCAGTAACTTCCTGGCCACCTATAACGGCTGGATCACCGAGGCGAGTCACCATTCGGATACTCAGAGCGGCTGGTTCTTCATGCGTCACGAAATCCGCGCCGACTCCCTGCCGTTCGATCTCGAGGAGTTCCGCCGTGCCTTCGCGCCGATCGCCCGGGAGTTCTCCATGAAGTGGCGGGTCAGCGACTCGAGCGAACTCAAGCGCGTGGTGCTGATGGCCAGCCGCGAATCGCACTGCCTGGCCGATCTGCTGCATCGCTGGCACAGCGGCGAATTGCCCTGCGAGATTCCCTGCGTGATCTCCAACCATGACGAACTGCGCAGCATGGTCGAGTGGCACGGCATTCCTTATTGTCACGTGCCGGTCGATCCGCAGGACAAGGAACCGGCTTTCGCCGAGGTATCCCGGCTGATCCGGGAGCACGCCGCCGACACCGTGGTGCTGGCCCGCTACATGCAGATCCTGCCGCCGCAGTTGTGCCGGGAGTTCGCCATGCAGGTGATCAACATCCACCACAGCTTCCTGCCGTCCTTCGTCGGCGCCCGGCCCTATCACCAGGCCTCGCTGCGCGGCGTGAAGCTGATCGGCGCGACCTGCCACTACGTCACCGAGGAGCTGGACGCCGGTCCGATCATCGAACAGGACGTGGTGCGCATCAGCCATCGCGATAGCGTCGAGGACATGGTGCGCCTCGGCAAGGACGTGGAAAAGATGGTGCTCTCCCGCGGGTTGCGCTATCACCTGGAAGACCGGGTGCTGGTGCACGACAACCGCACGGTGGTGTTCGCCTGAGGCATCGGCGCCGACCCGCCGACGGCTGGCCGGCGGGCCGTGTCGACGAAGCGCTTGGCGGGATTGTCGGCCTGGCGGACAATTTCCCGCTCAGCCGACGGAGACGCCCTCCGCCGGGTCGATTCCGGGAGCGTTCATGCTCGTCGACAACCGTATCAAGTTCCGCCACCTGGTCAGCTTTCTCGAGGTGACCCGCCAGCGCAGCTTCGCCAAGGCGGCGGACGCCCTGGCGGTGTCCCAGCCGGCGATGTCCAAGACCCTCAAGGAACTGGAGGAGATCCTCGAGGCCCGGCTGTTCGAGCGCAGCAAGTCCGGCGTCTCCCTGACCCCGGCGGGAATCACTTTCCTGCGCTATGCCGGTCCTTGCGTGCAGGCCCTGCGCGATGGCGTCAATACCCTGCGCGGCGACAGCCAGGCCGGCGGGGTGGTGCGCGTCGGGGTGCTCTCGACGGTGGAGAGCCAGGTGGTGCCCGAGGTGGTGCTGCGTCTGCACCGCAAGCACCCGGCGCTGGTGATCAGCGTCCTCACCGGCCTCAGCGCCTACCTGCTCGCGCAATTGCGGGTCGGCGAACTGGAACTGGTGGTGGGACGGATGACCGACAGTCCGGAGATCCGCGGGCTGACCTTCGAGCACCTTTACAGCGAGTCGATGGCGCTGGTGGTGCGGCCCGGACATCCGTTGCTCGGCGCCGATCTCTCCAATCCGGCCCTGCTCGGCGACTATCCGCTGATCCTGCCGCTGGCCGGCACCACCATCCGCCAGTACGCCGAGAGCTTCTTCGTCCAGTGCGGCATTCCCCTGCCGGCGCAGCGCCTGGAAACCCTTTCGCCGGTGCTGAGCCGGCGCTATGCGCTATCCAGCGATGCGCTCTGGCTGGCGCCGCTGGATGCGGTGCGCCTGGACCTGCAGAGCGGCGAACTGGTCGAGCTGGCGCTGGGCATGCGCGAGGCGGGTGGTTCGATCGGCTTCTGCTGGAACTCGGCGCTGCCATTGCCGCTGGCCGCGCAATGGTTCTGCGATGAGCTGCGGGAGGTGGCCAGGGAGCTGAGCGGTGGCGCAGATACATAACTTCACGGTTATGTTTGTGAGTGTTCTTTTCAATTTTCATCGGACCGGGGCGGTGTGACACTTTGCCTCGCGTAGCCGCTTTGCGGTTCCAGCGACTCCACAATCCCAACAACAAGGAGCCTGAGATGTCCGAGCTCGATACCCGCCGTTTCGTCGCCCGCGATCGGAATTGGCAGCCGAAAGGTTATACCCCGGATTACAAGACCACCATCGCTCGCTCGCCGAGCCAGGCGCTGGTCAGCATCCCGCAGTCCCTCTCGGAAACCACCGGTCCCGACTTCAGCCATCTGAAGCTGGGCAAGTACGACAACGACCTGCTGCTCAACTTCAACCATGGCGGCCTGCCGGTCGGCGAGCGCGTCATCATGTGCGGCCGGGTGGTCGACCAGTACGGCAAGCCGGTTCCGCACACCTTGGTGGAAATGTGGCAGGCCAACGCCGGCGGCCGCTACCGCCACAAGAACGACAGCTACCTGGCGCCGCTGGACCCCAACTTCGGCGGGGTCGGCCGCACCCTGACCGACGCCGACGGCTACTACTACTTCCGCACCATCAAGCCGGGCCCCTACCCGTGGCGCAACGGCCCCAACGAGTGGCGCCCGTCGCACATCCACGTGTCCATCAGCGGCCCGTCGATCGCCACCAAGCTGATCACCCAGATGTACTTCGAGGGCGACCCGCTGTTTCCAAAGTGCCCGATCATCCGCGCCATCGCCAACCCGGCCGCCGCCGAGACCCTGATCGGCCGTCTGGACCTGAGCAGCAACGTGCCGATGGATTGCCTGGCGTACCGCTTCAATATCGTGCTGCGCGGCCAGCGCCAGACCCGTTTCGAGAACCAGTGAGAAGGAGCCGACCATGAATTACGAACTGCTGCCGGAAACCCCCTCGCAGACCGCCGGCCCCTACGTGCACATCGGCCTGGCCGGCGCCGCCGCCGGCAACCCGACCCGCGAGCAGGAAATCTGGAACGAGATGGCCAAGGACGATGCGCCGGGCGAGCACATCATCCTGATCGGCAAGGTCGTCGACGGCAACGGCCACCTGATCCGCGACTCCTACCTGGAGCTCTGGCAAGCCAACCACGAGGGCGTCTACGACACCGTCTATGACCTGGAAAAGTCGTTCAACGGTTTCGCCCGCACCGCGACCACCTTCGACGCCGGCGAGTGGACAGTGAAGACCGTCAAGCCGGGGGTGGTGAAGAACGCCGCCGGCAAGCCGATGGCGCCGCACATCAGCGTGTCGCTGTTCGCCCGCGGCATCAACATCCACCTGCAGACCCGCATCTACTTCGACGACGAGGTCGAGGCCAACGCCGCCGATCCGGTGCTGAACCTGATCGAGCAGCCGGAACGCCGCAAGACCCTGATCGCCAAGCGCTGCGAGGTGGACGGCAAGACCGCCTACCGCTTCGACATCCGCGTGCAGGGCGAAGGGGAAACGGTGTTCTTTGACTTCTGAGGTCATGCTCCGGCCGGCGCCCGCTCAGGCGGTGCGCCGGCACTTCGCACAGCGACTGGCGGCGTCCGGCTTTCAGGCCGACGCCGCGCAGTCGTTCGCGCTCGATGCGCTGGCGGACTGGCTGGAAACATTGCCGGGCGGCAGGCGCGGCTGGTTGCGCCGGCCCGCCGGCGGCTTCTATCTGTGGGGCGGGGTGGGGCGCGGCAAGAGCTTCGTCATGGACTGCTTCTTCCAGGGCGCGCCGCTGGCGGCCAAGCGCCGGGTGCATTTCCACGCCTTCCTGCAGGAGTTGCAGGCACGCCTGCTCGCCCATGCCGGGCAACCCGATCCGCTGGCGCGGGTCGCCGCGGAACTGGCCGGCGAGGTGCGCCTGCTCTGCTTCGACGAGTTCCACGTGCACGACATCGGCGACGCCATCCTCCTCGGTCGTCTGCTCGAAGCCCTGCTGCGGGCGCGGGTCGGCGTGGTGGTCACCTCCAACTACGCGCCGGCATCGCTGTGCCCGAACCCGTTGCATCACGAGCGTTTCAAGCCGTTCATCCGCGTGCTCGAAAGGCACATGCGCATCGTCGAACTGGACGGCGGCGTCGACTACCGCTCTCGCGGCGGCGGCCACTGGGGCCAGTACCACTGGCCGGAGTCGCCGCAGAGCCTGCTGGACTGGCGGCGCGAACTGGGCCTGGGCGCGCCGGCGGCGCCGCTCCAGGTCAACCGGTTGAGCCTGGCGCCGCTCGGCCAGGACGCACGCAGCCTCTGGCTGGACTTCGCCGCGCTGTTCCCGGTGCCGTCCTCGACCCGCGACTACCTCTGGCTCTGCGAACGCTTCGAGCGCATCGCCATCAGCGGCCTGCCTTGCCTGGACCGGCATTCGCCGGACGTCCGGCAGCGCTTTTTGAATTTCGTCGACATCGCCTACGACGCCGGCACGGAGCTGCTCCTGAGCAGCCGGACGAGCCTGGACGAGCTGTGCCGCGAACGGCCGCACGAGGACTTCGCGCGCACCCGCAGCCGCCTGGCCCAGCTCCGCCCGCAGGCCCTGGGCGACCACGGGATGCTCAATTGTGATCGGCCGGCCGCCGGTCGATAATCGAGCATTCCGAATTCGCCGCCCGTGCCATGGCTCCGGGGGCGAGCCAGTCAAGGAGACCCCATGAGTGAGTCGCGTCAGGCCGTGCCCACCCTTGCGCCGCCGCCCTATATTTCCCCCGCCAAGCGCATCGAGGCCCTGAGCGGCGATCCGAATTTCATGACCTCCCTGGCTCGCGGCCTGGCGGTGATCGGCGCCTTCCAGGAGCGCAAGCGCCACCTGACCATCGCCCAGATCAGCCACCGCACCGAGATTCCGCGCGCCGCCGTGCGCCGTTGTCTGCATACCCTGATGAAGCTCGGTTTCGCCACCACCGACGGGCGCACCTATTCGCTGACCCCCAAGGTACTGACCCTCGGCCACGCCTACCTGTCCTCCACGCCGCTGGCGGTGTCCGCGCAGCCCTACCTCGATCGCATCAGCGAACAACTGCACGAGGCCTGCAACCTGGCCACCCTGGAAGGCGAGGAGGTGCTTTACATCGCCCGCTCGGCGATACCGCAACGGCTGATCTCGGTCGACCTCAGCGTCGGCAGCCGACTACCGGCCTACTGCACCTCGATGGGCCGCGTGCTGCTCGCCGCGCTGGACGACGTCAGCCTGCAGGAATACCTGGAACACGCCGACCTGCTGGCCAAGACCAGCCGCACCCTGCACAGCCGCGAGGCGCTCTGGGAGTGCCTGCAGCAGGTGCGCCGGCAGGGCTGGTGCATCGTCGACCAGGAGCTGGAGCAGGGCCTGCGCTCGCTGGCGGTGCCGGTCCAGGATTCCTCGGGACGGGTACTGGCGGCGATGAACGTCAGCACTCACGCCGGGCGCGTGACCATCGCCGAGCTGGAAAAGCGCTACCTGCCGATCATGCTGGCGGCCAGCCGCGACCTGAGCGCCCAGTTGTTCGCCTGAACCGGCGGCGGGACACGGGCCCGTGCCCCGCCGCCGGCGTCTTTCCGCTCGCTCGATAGTCTCCTTACAATGCGTTCGATAAACGAACGGATTGGCGATTATCGGATTGTTACGCCATGCGCTTGCTCGTAACGTGGCTCTAAACCGCGCCGCTTCCGGCGCCGCCGATCCCCGACGAGAGCACTTACGAAATGGCCGAAATCCTCACCCTGCGCGAAGCGGTACAGCGCTTCGTCAACGACGGCGACACCCTCGCCCTCGAAGGTTTCACCCACCTGATCCCCAGCGCCGCCGCCCACGAAATCATCCGCCAGGGCAGGAAGGACCTGACCCTGGTGCGCATGACCCCCGACCTGGTCTACGACCTGCTGATCGGCGCCGGCTGCGCGAAAAAACTGATCTTCTCCTGGGGCGGCAACCCCGGCGTGGGCTCCCTGCATCGTCTGCGCGACGCGGTGGAGAAGGGCTGGCCGCAACCGCTGGAGATCGAGGAGCACAGCCATGCCGACCTGGCCAACGCCTACGTGGCCGGCGCTTCCGGCCTGCCGTTCGCGGTATTGCGCGCCTACGCCGGCTCCGACCTGCCGAAGGTCAACCCGCTGATCAGGAGCGTCACCTGCCCGTTCACCGGCGAGGTGCTGGCCGCGGTGCCCTCGGTGCGCCCGGACGTCACCGTGATCCACGCGCAGAAGGCCGACCGCAAGGGCAACGTGCTGATCCAGGGCATCCTCGGCGTACAGAAGGAGGCCGCGCTGGCCGCCAGGCGCTGCATCGTCACCGTCGAGGAGATCGTCGACGACCTGAAGGCGCCGATGAACGCCTGCGTCCTGCCGACCTGGGCGCTGAGCGCGGTCTGCCCGGTGCCCGGCGGCGCCCACCCGTCCTACGCCCACGGCTACTACGAGCGCGACAACCGCTTCTACCAGGACTGGGACCCGATCGCCCGCAGCCGCGAGGGCTTCACCGCCTGGATCGACGCCTTTATCCGTGGCACCGCCGATTTTTCCGCCTTTCAAGAAAAGATGGGGCAGGCCAGACTGGCCGCCCAGGAGGCCGAATGATGAATTACTCCACCAATGAAATGATGACTGTCGCCGCCGCCCGCCGCCTGGGTAACGACAGTGTCTGCTTCGTCGGCATCGGCCTGCCGTCCAAGGCCGCCAACCTGGCGCGCCTGACCCACGCCCCGGACGTGGTGCTGATCTACGAATCCGGCCCGATCGGCGCCAAGCCTTCGGTGCTGCCGCTGTCCATCGGCGATGGCGAACTGGCCGAGACCGCCGACACCGTGGTGCCCACCGGCGAGATCTTCCGCTACTGGCTGCAGGGCGGGCGCATCGACGTCGGTTTCCTCGGCGCCGCTCAGGTCGACAAGTACGGCAACATCAACACCACGGTGATCGGCGACTACCACCAGCCCAAGGTGCGCCTGCCGGGCGCCGGCGGCGCGCCGGAGATCGCCGGCAGCGCGAAGAAGGTGCTGATCATCCTCAAGCAGTCGCACCGCACCTTCGTCGACAAGCTGGCTTTCATCACCTCGGTCGGCCACGGCGAGGGCGGCGACCACCGCAGGCAGCTCGGCCTGCCGGGCGCGGGGCCGGTGGCGATCATCACCGACCTGTGCATCATGGAGCCGGAGGCTGGCACCAACGAGTTCGTCGTCACTTCCCTGCACCCTGGCGTGACCCGCGAGCAGGTGATCGAGAACACCGGCTGGGCGATCCGCTTCACCGATAAGGTGGCGGTCACCGAGGCACCGAACGAAACCGAACTGACCGCCCTGCGCGAGCTGGAAGCCCGCACCGCCGCCGCCCACGGGCAGGCCGGAGGTGAGGAATGAGCCGCGACGTCTTCATCTGCGATGCCGTGCGCACGCCCATCGGCCGCTTCGGCGGCGGCCTGGCCGGCGTGCGCGCCGACGACCTGGCCGCCATCCCGCTGAAGGCGCTGCTGGCGCGCAACCCGCGACTCGATCCGGCCGCCGTCGATGAGGTGTTCCTGGGCTGCGCCAACCAGGCCGGCGAGGACAACCGCAACGTGGCGCGCATGGCGTCGCTGCTCGCCGGCCTGCCGGAGACGGTGCCGGGGGTGACACTCAACCGCCTGTGCGCCTCGGGCATGGATGCGATCGGCACCGCCGCCCGCGCCATCGCCAGCGGCGAGATCGAGCTGGCCATCGCCGGCGGCGTGGAGTCCATGTCGCGTGCGCCCTTCGTGATGGGCAAGGCCGACGCCGCCTTCTCGCGCAACATGAAGATCGAGGACACCACCATCGGCTGGCGTTTCGTCAACCCGTTGATGAAGCAGCAGTACGGCGTGGACTCCATGCCGGAAACCGCCGACAACGTCGCCGACGACTACCGGATCGGCCGCGCCGACCAGGACGCCTTCGCCCTGCGCAGCCAGCAGCGCGCGGCGGCGGCCATGGAGTCCGGCTACTTCGCCGAGGAGATCGTCCCGGTGGTCATCAAGACCAGGAAGGGCGAGACGCTGATCGACACGGACGAGCATCCGCGCCCGGACACCAGCGCCGAGGCGCTGGCCAGGCTCAAGCCGGTCAACGGCGAGGGCAAGACGGTTACCGCCGGCAACGCCTCGGGGGTCAACGACGGCGCCGCGGCGCTGATCCTGGCCTCCGCCGAGGCGGTGCGCAAATACGGCCTGAAGGCCCGCGCCCGGGTGCTCGGCATGGCCAGCGCCGGGGTCGCGCCGCGGATCATGGGCTACGGCCCGGTGCCGGCGGTGCGCAAGCTCCTGCAGCGCTTGGAGCTGAGCATCGACGCCTTCGATGTGATCGAACTCAACGAGGCCTTCGCCAGCCAGGGCCTGGCGGTATTGCGCGACCTGGACCTCGCCGACGACGATGCGCGGGTCAACCCCAACGGCGGCGCCATCGCCCTCGGCCACCCGCTGGGCATGAGCGGCGCGCGCCTGGTGCTGACCGCCCTGCATCAACTGGAGAAGTCCGGCGGCAGCAAGGGCCTGGCGACCATGTGCATCGGCGTCGGCCAGGGGCTGGCGCTGGCCATCGAGCGCGTCTGAGCCTGCTCGGGGCCATCGTAGGGTGGGTAACCGCGTAGCGTTACCCACCAGGAGGCGGGTGATGGAAAACGCCGGCGCGGTTTTCCACCCTGCGAAACGGCAACGGCGCAATGGGTAAGGTGGATAACACCGTGGGCTTGTCCACCATGGTGGATGGCTTCGGCCATCCACCTTACAGCTGGACTGCCTCTGGGCCGTATTGCCATCGTTTTTTGTTTCAGGACGAATCGACGTGAGCAACCAACTCTTCGATGCCTACTTCACCAGCGCGCCGATGCGCGCGGTGTTTTCCGACCGCGGGCGGCTGCAGGGCATGCTCGATTTCGAGGCCGCGCTGGCGCGAGCCGAAGCGGCGGTCGGGCTGATTCCCGAGGCCGCCGTGGCGCCGATCGCCGAGGCCTGCGTGGCCGAGCGCTTCGATGTCGCCGCCCTGGCTCTGGCCATCGCCACCGCCGGCAATTCGGCGATTCCGCTGGTCAAGGCGCTCGGCCGACGGATCGCCGCCGTGGATGCCGACGCCGAACGTTACCTGCACCTCGGCGCCACCAGCCAGGACGCCATGGACAGCGGCCTGGTGCTGCAACTGCGCGCCGCCGTCGCGCTGTTCGAAAGCGAGCTGGCGCAACTGGCCGAAGACCTCGCCGTGCAGGCCGAGCGCCACGCCGACACGGCGCTGGCCGGACGCACCTGGCTGCAGCACGCCACCCCGGTGACCCTCGGCATGAAGCTCGCCGGCCTGCTCGGCGCCGTCACCCGCCAGCGCCGGCGGCTGGCCGAGCTGAAGCCGCGCCTTCTGGTCCTGCAGTTCGGCGGTGCCGCCGGCACCCTGGCGGCGCTGGGCGAGCAGGCCCTGCCGGTTTCCGAGGCGCTGGCCCGCGAACTCGACCTGGGCCTGCCCGAGCAGCCCTGGCATACCCAGCGCGACCGCCTGGCCGAGTTCGCCGGCTGGCTGGGGCTCTTGGCCGGTACTCTCGGCAAGCTCGGCCGCGACCTGTCGCTGCTGATGCAGACCGACGTCGGCGAAGTGTTCGAGCCCTCGGCGCCGGGCAAGGGCGGCTCCTCGACCATGCCGCACAAGCGCAACCCGGTCGGCGCCGCCGTACTGATCGGCGCCGCCACCCGCGCGCCGGGGCTGGTCGCCACCATGCTCGCCGCCATGCCCCAGGAACACGAGCGCAGCCTCGGCCTCTGGCATGCCGAGTGGGAAACCCTGCCCGAGCTGTGCTGTCTGCTTTCCGGCGCCCTGCAGCAGGCGCGCCTGCTGTTGCCGGGACTGGAGGTGGATGCCGCGCGCATGCGCGAGAACCTCGACCTGACCCGGGGGCTGGTGCTCGCCGAGGCGGTGAGCATCGCCCTGGCCCGGAAGCTGGGCCGCGAGCGTGCTCATCATCTGGTCGAGCAGTGTTGCCGCCAGGCCATCGCCGAGGGACGCCACCTGCGCGCCGCGCTCGGCGCCGATCCCGAGGTGAGCGCCGAGCTGTCCGCCGCCGAACTGGAGCGCCTGCTCGATCCGTCCCATTACCTAGGCCTGGCGCAGCGCTGGGTCGCCCGTGCGGTGGCCGAACACCGCGCCACCCACTGTTAGGGTCTGTTGACGTTTTGGCGTAGGCCGCGACGGAGGCCCGTTTGGCGCAGAACAAGGAACGAGGAGAGAAGTTTGGTCATTCCAAATGAACGACGAGCGACGCCGTGCTGCGCCAAACGGGCCCCGTCCCTACGGGTTGCGCGGCAAATGCCGCCATGCGGCGTTGCGGGTCTTGGCAAGGGAATGACCATTGCCGGCGACCCGCGCCTTGCCGAACGCGGCCCGGCCTGGCGGCATTTGACGCGGCAACGCGGCTCACGCCAAAACATCAACAGACCCTAAGGAGCTTCCAATGCCGACCGTGCAACTCGCCGATGGCGCACTGAACTACCAGATCGACGGCCCCGCGGGTGCGCCGGTGCTGGTGCTGTCCAACTCTCTGGGCACCGAACTGCGCATGTGGGACGCCCAGGTCCCGGCCTTCGCCGGGCATTTCCGCGTGCTGCGCTACGACACCCGCGGCCACGGCGGGTCGCTGGTCAGCCAGGGACCCTACAACGTCGAGCAACTCGGCCGCGACGTGCTGGCGCTGACCGATGCCCTCGACATCCGGAGGTTTTCCTTCTGCGGCCTGTCCATGGGCGGGCTGATCGGCCAGTGGCTGGGCATCAACGCCGGCGAGCGCCTGCACAAGCTGGTGCTGTGCAACACCGCGGCGAAGATCGCCAGCGACGAGGTCTGGAACGGCCGCATCGATACGGTGCTCAAGGGCGGCCGGCAGGCCATGCGCGACCTGCGCGACGCCACCATAGCGCGCTGGTTCACCGCGGAGTTCGCCGCCGCCCGGCCGGACAAGGTCGAGCCGGTCGTCGGCATGCTGGCGTTGACTTCGCCCGAGGGCTACGCCGCCAACTGCGCGGCGGTGCGCGATGCCGACTTCCGCGAACGGCTCGGCGTCGTCGCCGTGCCGACCCTGATCGTCTGCGGCACCCGGGACGCGGTGACCACCCCGGAGCATGGTCGCTTCATGCAGGAAAACATTCCGGGCGCGGAGCTGGTCGAGTTCCCCGTCGCGCACCTGTCCAACGTCGAGGCCGGCGAGGCCTTCACCGAGGCGGTGCTGGATTTCCTGCGCAAGTAGGCTCGGGCGTAGGCTGGACAACGCGCGCAGCGCTTGTCCAGCAAAGGCCACGGTGGGCAAGGCTGCGCCGTTGCCCAGCCTGCGAAAAGGCCAAGCCCGCCACCATGATCATCGGGCCAGCCGCCATGGGCGAGCCGGCCGAACCTCTCACGGAGCCAGCAATGGACGAGAAAGAACGTTATGACGCCGGCATGCAGGTGCGCCGTGCGGTGCTCGGCGACGCCCATGTCGACCGCAGCCTTAAGAACCTGACGCCGTTCAACGAGGAGTTCCAGGAAATGATCACCCGGCATGCCTGGGGCGACATCTGGACCCGTCCGGGCCTGCCGCGCCACACCCGCAGCCTGATCACCATCGCCATGCTGATCGGCATGAACCGCGAGGGCGAGCTGAAGCTGCACCTGCGCGCGGCCAGGAACAACGGCGTGACCCGCGACGAGATCAAGGAAGTGCTGATGCAGAGCGCCATCTACTGCGGGATTCCCGCGGCCAACGCCACTTTCCACCTGGCCGAGTCGGTGTGGGACGAACTGGGCGTCGAGTCCCTGGCGTGATCCGATGGGCATGGACGCCCCCATGCCCCGAACAGGGCGCTTTACTATCGAGAGCCCTCCTGGATGAGCCTATCCCGCCCGCTCATGGGCATCCTGCTGAGCTGTATCGCCGTGCTGGCCTTCGCTTCCCACGACAGCCTGGCGAAGCAGCTCGCCGCTTCCAACGGCGTATTGATGGTCCTCTGGGTACGCTATCTGTCGCAGAGCCTGCTGCTCGCCGCCTGGCAACTGCCGCGCCACGGCTGGCGCGTGCTGCGGGTCAACTGCCCGGGGCTGCAACTGCTGCGCGGGCTGTCGCTGCTGTCGATCAGCCTGTTCTTTCTTTCCGCCTTGAGGCTGCTGCCGCTGGCCGAGGCCACCGCCGTGCACTTCATCGCGCCGCTGCTGGTGATCCTGCTGGCGATGCCGCTGCTCGGCGAGCGCGCCAATCCCGGCCAGTGGCTGGCGGTCGGTGTCGGCTTCCTCGGCGTGCTGATCATCGTCCGTCCCGGCGGCGGACTGCTCACCCCGGCCATGCTGCTGCCGGTGGCGTCGGCCACCTGCTACGCGCTCTACCAGTTGCTGACCCGGCGCATCGGCACCCGCGACAGCGCCGGCGCCACCAACCTGGTCACCGGGCTGGTCGGCGCGACCGGCATGACCCTGCTGCTGCCGCTGTTCTGGCAGGGCCTGCCGCCCTGGCCGCAACTGCTGGCCATGGCCGCGCTGGGCGCGATCGCCGTCGGCGGGCACATGCTGCTGACCATCGCCTTCCAGTACAGCTCGCCGGTGTCGCTGGCGCCGTTCAGTTACCTGCAGATCCTCTTCGCCGTGCTGCTCGGCCTGCTGCTGTTCGACCATGCGCCGGATAGCGGCGCCCTGCTGGGCATGGGCGTCATCGCCCTGAGCGGCCTGGGCAGCGCCTGGCTGCAGGCGCGGCGCCACCTGTAATCCGCGCAGGCCGGCAAGAAGAGCCGTCCCCGGCCCTTCGTTTCTCTCGTGGCCATCCTGCCGCTCGATCCCCTACGCAACGCCTGTGCCCGGCCTTCCGGGGGCGAAACGCGGTATGGAGGCGCCCGGTCGAATGAGAGACCGCTGCCTGGCCCAGGGCGACGGCCGAGCTGGGGGAGAGGTCATTCGTCGAAGGGGTCCCAGCGCGGGGCGAAATCGGGGCTGACCAGGCGCTGGTTCTTCGGCAGGGCGTCGATCAGGGCACGTTCCCGGTCGTTCAGCGTCACCTTGAACGCGTCGAGGTTGATGCGCTGGTTGGCGACGCTGGCGGCCTTGGGAATGGCGGCGACTGCGGGCTGGTCGAGCAGCCATTTCAGGGCGATCTGCGCGGGCCGGGCCTGGTGCCTGGCGGCGATGTCGCGGATTTCCGCCACCTCGGCGATGCGATTGCGGGCCAGCGGGCTGTAGGCGATCAGCGCCATGCCGTGCTGGCGGACGTAGTCGAGCAGGCGCCGCTGGCCGAGCAGGACATGGTATTCCACCTGGATGGCGGAGAGCGGTGCGCCCAGTTCCTCGACGGTCCTGCGCAGCAGCGGCAGCGGGAAGTTGGCCACGCCGATGTGCCGGGCCTTGCCTTCCTCGCGCAGGGCGACCAGGGTTTCGATGCTGCGCGGCAGGTCCCAGTCCTTGCCCGGCCAGTGGATCATGAACAGGTCGACCCGGTCGGTGCGCAGGGCTTCCAGGCTGCGCTGTAGCGAAGCGCGCATGGCTGCCGGCTGCAACCGGTCCCACCAGACCTTGGTGGTCAGGTGCACGCTTTCGCGGGGCACCGGCGAGCGCTCCAGGGCCAGGCCGACGGCCGCCTCGTTCTCGTAGGCGGCGGCCGTGTCGATGTGCCGGTAGCCCAGCTCCAGGGCGCTCAGCACGGCTTGCGTGCATTCCTCGCCGAGCATCGGCCAGGTGCCGAGGCCCAGCTTCGGCAGGACCAGCTTGTCGTGGGTGACGATGGTTTGCATCCGTTCTTCTCCCCGAGTCGTTGCGTTCGTCGTGCGGTGGTTGCGTGCCTGGCCCGCTGTCTGGCGATCCGCCTGCGGGCCATGATTTCTAATATTCTGGAACTCTGTTCCGATAGTAATGTGGGAAAGCGGTCAGGCCAAGCGCGGCGGGTTTCTGGTGTTCGAGTTGATTGCCATTGTTCAAGGGGCGGCTCCGTGCCTGGCGGAGCGGGCATCGGGCGGGGATGTCGGCGTGAACCGATCTGGAGTGGGCGCGACAGCCGAATCCTTTTCGTGACGGGCCCCGGAGGGAACCCCGGCGTAGCCGGGGCCGGATTTCCTGCCTGCTGATGCGCCGCGGCAAGAATAGGTCGCCGTGCAAGGCGAACCCCGTAGCCTCCGTCGAGGAAAGCGTCACGATTTCGCACCAAGCGGTGGGGCCGCCCAGGTGGGGCTGCCGAGGTGGGGCCGCCCAGGTGGGTCGCCTTTTCCTCGGCTTCCAGTGCTTTTTCGAATCCGGGGCTTGGCGGGGCCGGCGCGTCTCAGAACAGCGAGATCGGGTAATTGATGACCACGCGATTCTCGTTCCAACTGGTGTTGGTGCCCCAGTTGGCACGTTTGGTCGAGTTACGCAGGCGGACGGTGAGGTTCTTCAGCGAGCCGCTCTGGAAGACGTAGGCCAGTTCGTTCTCGCGGCTCCAGGTTTCGCCGTTGGTCGCGCCGTCCCTGTGCACGTTCCGGCCGTCGATGTAGCGGCTCATGAAGGTCATGCCGGGAATGCCGAGGCCGGCGAAGTTATAGTCGTGGCGGATCTGCCAGGATTCTTCCTTGGGATTGTTGTAGGGGCCGGCGTAGACATCGTTGGGCAGGGGATCGGCGCTGGTGCCGTTGACCTGCAGCCAGCGGTCCTTGCCGGTGAGTTTCTGGTAGGCGAAGGTGAAGGTGTTGCTGCCGGTCCTGAGGGCGAAGCGGCCGAAGAAGGTCTTGTTGTCCAGGTCGCCGGCGAAGGCCTGGCCGTCCTCCTCGCCGTCGAAGAGCCCCAGCTTGGCGTTGAACGATGCGTCGCCGCCCAGCGGCTGGGTATGGCGGATCTCGAAGTAGCGCTGCTTGTAGAGGTCCTCCAGTTGTGCGAACCAGGCGCTGAGCATGGTCCTGCCGTCGTTGAAGCTGTATTCGATGCCGCCGAAGTTGAAGCGGTCGGAGCTGTCGCGGCTGCTGATGCCGTCGAGGGTCATGTCCTGCATGCTGGCATCGTTGCGCGGGCTGGTCTGGCGCATCTGTCCTGCATGGATGGTCACATTCTTGATTTCCCTGGAGGTGAGCATGCCGCCCTGGAAGGTCTGGGTCAGGCCGCGTCCGTCGTCCGAACTCAGGATGGGCAGCACCGGATTCCACTCGCCGATCTTGATCTCGGTATTGGAATAACGTGCCTTGAAGGCGACGCCGAAGCGGCCGAAGTCGTCAGCCGGCTTGTTGCCATCGTGCGTGGGCAGCAACTGGGTGCCGTAGGTACCCCTGCCGCCGTCGAGCTTGACCGACCAGAGCCCGAGCAGGTCGATGCCGAAACCGACCGGGCCTTCGGTGAAGCCCGATTGCACGTTCAGGATAAAGCTCTGGGTCCACTCCTCGGCCTTGCCGCGAGTGGCCCCGTGATCGTAATCCCGATTCAGATAGTAGTTGCGCAGGTTCAGCGTGCCCTTGGCATCTTCGAAGAAGGCGGCATGCAGCGCGCCGGACGGCAGGGCGGTGGCCAGCGCGAAGGGGAGTGCGATTCGGCAAGGCTTCGCGCGCCGAACGGTGGACATTCTCATTGTTTTTATTCCTGAACAGGTGATTTCCGGGCATGCGGGCGCCCCTCCGCCAGGGCGGACGTCTACATGGTGGGGGCTTGGATGCTGTGGCTATCGCCGGGACGGGTCGGGCATGGGGATGGAGCCTCGAAAGTCTTGTTGTTGTTATCGAAAGCGTCCCGGTCGTGCGCCGGGCCGCTCGGAGCATCGGCCTTCGGGGCGATCCCGAGGGCGATGTGGCGATGCTAGTAACAAAAGCTTTCAGCAGCCTTTCATGAAGTTTTCGCCGCCTGTTCGCCGATTGGCGGCGTGGATTCGCAGTCGTTCCGGATCGGCGGCGGAGGCGCGCCGGCGTTTTCCGGCGCGATTGCTGGATCGAGCAGGAGGCGGCCCCGCAGCCGCTGTCCTCTCACACCACCTTGCCGGGTGTGTAGAGGACTAAGTCATCGGCTCGCCACCACGGCGATCCGAACCGCGTCATGTCTGGCGCACGCAAAAAAAGACCCGCCGTGACGGCGGGTCAAACCTCTCGCAGAAGGCAAGCGGTGACGGTCAGAACAGCGACAGCGGGTACTGGATGATCAGGCGTTGCTCGTTGAACTGGTTGTCGCTGCCGTAGTCGCGACGCATGGTGGTGTTGCGCCAGCGCAGCGTCAGGTTCTTCGCCGCGCCGCTCTGCACCACGTAGGCCACTTCGCTCTCGCGGCCCCATTCCTCGCCGTCGTCGACGGCGCCGACGTGGATGTTCTTGCCGCTGATGTAGCGGGTCATGAAGGTCAGCCCCGGCATGCCCAGGGCGGCGAAGTTGTAGTCGTAGCGTAGCTGCCAGGAGCGTTCGCGGGCGTTGTCGTAGCTGGAGTTGTAGCTGTCGTTGGCCAGGGTGCCGCCGCTGGTGCCGTTGACCCGCAGCCACTTGCTGTCGCCGCTGATCCGCTGCAGGCCCAGGTAGAAGGTGTGCGCGCCGGTCCGGAGCGAGAACAGCCCGGACAGCGCCTTGTTGTCCAGATGGCCTTCGAGCGCCTCGCCGTCGTCCTCGCCGTCGAAGTAGCCGATGTTGGCGCCCAGGGTCCAGTCGCCGCCCAGCGGCTGGCTGTGCTGGAGCTGGATGTAGCGCTGCTTGTAGATGTCCTTCAGGCGCGCGTACCAGACGCCGACCAGGGTGCGCTTGCCGTTGAAGCTGTATTCGAGGCCGCCGAAGTCGAAATCGTCGGAGGTGCGGTCGCTGGTGTAGGGACTGGTGCCGAACAGGGTCATCTCCTCCATGCTGCCGTCGTCGCGCGGGCTGTTGCCGGTGATGTGGCCGGCGTGGAGGGTGAGGTTCTCGATTTCCTTCGAGGTGAGCATGGAGCCGCGGAAGGTCTGCGGCAGCGAGCGGCCGTCGTCGGAACGCAGGATCGGCAGTACCAGCGCCCATTCGCCGGCGCGCAGTTCGGTTTCCGAGAACTTCAGCTTGCCGGCCACCGCCAGGCGGCCGAACTGGTCGGCGGGCTTGCCGTCGTGGTCGAGCGGCAGCAACTGGGTGCCGCCGGTGCCCTTGCCGCCGTCGAGCTTGACGGAGTAGAGGCCGAGCACGTCGAGGCCGAAGCCGAGCGGGCCCTCGGTGTAGCCGGACTTGAGGTCGAGGAGGAGGTTCTGGGTCCATTCCTCGGCCTTGCTGCGGGTGGCGTTGTCGCCCTTGAAGTTGCGGTTGATGAAGAAGTTGCGCAGGGTCAGGGTGCCCTTGGCGTCTTCGACGAAACCTGCGGCATGCGCGGCGAGGGGCAGGGCCAGGAGCGCGCCGAGGGTCAGGCTTGCGCCGTCGCGCGCCATCGACAGCGGGTTGCGTGAAGTCATTGCGGTTCTCCGTGATTCTTGTAAGGCATGGCCCTCTCCTCCGACCGGACACGGAATGGTGGGGGAGTGGGGTGATGGAGGAGTGACGGCGCGCCGGATCAGCGCGGATGTACCGGGAAATGGCGGCGATGCGGAGGCGATAAGGCGGACATGCGGGACATCGGGGAAATTCCTTTTGAAATTATTGTTGGAATCGGACGCTGCTGGAAAAGCTCCTGAGCGGCTTTCATGGTTGCCGTGCGCCCTGCCGGGGGTCAATCAGAGAGCGGGGCTTTCGTGCGATAATCGAACGAATAACTAACCAACCGGTACATTTTGGTTGCCCGCCTCGCGGCCCCGTCCAATAATCGATACGGATTTTCCCTTCGCCAGTCCGACCCTCCCGCCCCACGGTTGCGGCGTCCGCTGGCGGCAGACTGCTCCAATGCGGAGGACCCATGCATCGTTCCATTGCCACCGTCTCGCTCAGCGGAACCCTGCCGGAAAAGCTCGAGGCGGTCGCCGCCGCCGGCTTCGATGGCGTGGAAATCTTCGAGAACGACTTGCTCTACCACGGCGCCAGCCCGCGCGAGGTACGCCGGATGGCGGCCGACCTGGGCCTGGCCATCACGTTGTTCCAGCCGTTTCGCGACTTCGAGGGCTGCCGGCGCGACCGGCTGCAGCGCAACCTCGACCGCGCCGAGCGCAAGTTCGACCTGATGCAGGAACTGGGCACCGACCTGGTGCTGGTGTGCAGCAACGTCGCCGGGGATTCCCTGGGCGACCGGCAGATCCTCGTCGACGACCTGCGGCTGCTGGCCGAGCGGGCCGCCGCGCGCCGCCTGCGCATCGGCTACGAAGCGCTGGCCTGGGGGCGCCACGTCAACACCTGGCAACAGGTCTGGGACATCGTGCGGGAAGCCGACCATCCCGATCTGGGCATGATCCTCGACAGCTTTCACACCCTGTCGCTGAAAGGCGATCCGAGTGCCATCGCCGAGGTGCCCGGAGAAAAGATCTTCTTCGTGCAGATGGCCGATGCGCCGATCCTGGCCATGGATGTGCTGGAATGGAGCCGGCATTTCCGCTGTTTCCCGGGGCAGGGCGAGTTCGACCTGGCGGGCTTTCTCGCGCCGATCCTCAAGAGCGGCTACCGCGGGCCGCTGTCGCTGGAAATCTTCAACGACGGCTTCCGCGCCGCGCCGACCCGCGGCAACGCGCTGGACGGCTACCGCTCGCTGCTCTACCTGGAGGAGAAGACCCGCCTGCTGCTGGAGCGCCAGGGACGGCCGCCAGAGCCCGGGGTGCTGTTCGCGCCGCCGCCGGCCAGTCGCTACGACGGCATCGAGTTCCTCGAGTTCGCCGTCGACGACGACCATGCCGCCCGACTGGGCCAGTGGCTGACCCGTCTCGGTTTCGTCGAGGCCGGCCGCCACCGCTCGAAGAACGTCAGCCTGCTGCGCCAGGGCGACATCAACCTGGTGCTCAACGCCGAGCCCTATTCCTTCGCCCACGGCTATTTCGAGGCCCATGGCCCGTCGCTGTGCGCCACCGCGCTGCGGGTGCAGGACAGCCATCGAGCGCTGGAGCGCGCCTGCGGCTTCGGCGGACAACCCTACCGTGGCCTGGTCGGTCCCAACGAGCGCGAGATTCCGGCGGTGCGCGCGCCGGACAGCAGCCTGATCTATCTGGTCGACCGCGATGCCGAGGGCCACAGCATCTACGAGACCGATTTCGAGCTGAAGGGCGGCACCTGCGCCGGCGCGCTGCAGCGCATCGACCACGTGGCCATGGCCCTGCCGGCCGAGGCCATGGATTCCTGGGTGCTGTTCTACAAGAGCCTGTTCGACTTCGAGGCCGACGACGAAGTGGTGCTGCCCGATCCCTACGGTCTGGTCAAGAGCCGCGCCGTGCGCAGCCGCTGCTGCTCGGTGCGCCTGCCGCTGAACATCTCGGAGAACCGCAACACGGCCATCTCGCGCTCGCTGTCGAGCTATCGCGGCTCCGGCGTGCACCACATCGCTTTCTCCTGCGACGACATCTTCGTCGCCGTCGAGCTGGCCAAGGAGGCCGGCGTGCCGCTGCTGGAGATTCCGCTGAACTACTACGACGACCTGGCCGCGCGCTTCGATTTCGACGACGACTTCCTCAGCAGGCTGGCCTACTTCAACATCCTCTACGACCGCGATGCGCAGGGCGGCGAGCTGTTCCACGTCTATACCGAGCCGTTCGCCGAGCGTTTCTTCTTCGAGATCCTGCAGCGCAGGGACTACGCCGGCTACGGGGCGGCCAACGTCGCCGTGCGCCTGGCGGCCATGGCCCAGGCGCGCGACGGGCACGGCAAGCCCAGGCTGTGAGCCGCGAAGCCACGGCATCCGCGCCGTGGCTTTCCTCCTCCCGTCCGGCCATGAATAATGGCGCTCGTCCTTATCCTCAAGATGCGCCTTCCATGCCGGACACCAAGCCCGTCGCCGATCCCGCCGCGCGCCCGCGCCAGCCACGCAAGAACAATCCGGAAAAGACCCGGCAGGACATCCTGCTCGCGGCGATCCGCGAGTTCGCCGAGCAGGGCCTGAGCGGTGCGCGAGTGGATGCCATCGCCGAGCGCACCAGCACCTCCAAGCGGATGATCTACTACTACTTCGGCAGCAAGGAGCAGCTCTACCTGGCCGTGCTGGAGAAACTCTACGGCGACATCCGCGCCACCGAGGCCACCCTCCGGCTCGACGAGCTGGAGCCGGAGGCGGCGATCCGCAGGCTGGTCGAGTTCACCTTCGATCACCACGCTGCCAATGTCGATTTCATCCGCCTGGTGAGCATCGAGAACATCCATCACGGCGAGCATATCGCCCGCTCTCCGTCGATCCGCTCGCTGAGCAAGTCGATCGTCAGCCAGATCGCCGCGATTCTCGCCCGTGGCGCCGATGCCGGCGTGTTCCGCGCGGGCATCGATCCGCTCGACCTGCACCTGTTGATCAGTTCGTTCTGCTTCTTCCGCGTGTCCAACCGCTACACCTTCTCGACCATCCACCAGATCGACCTCGGCGGGGCCGAGGCCAGGGCCCGGCACCGGGAGATGATCTGCGAGGCGGTGATCCGTCATGTCAGGGCGTGAGAGGGGGGCTCGCGAGGTTTCCGGGCCGCCGTCAGGCGCCGGAGGAGCGCTCGCCGGAGCGCCTGGAAACCGTCCGGGCCCTGGCCGTTGCCGGAGCGGCGACCTCGGTGGCCGGGCTCAGCCGAGGCTGGCGAAGTGCGCCATCATCCGTCCGGCATCGGCCCGGACGTCGCTGAACAGCTCGAACGCCTTGACCGCCTGGAACACCGCCATGTTGCCGCCGTCGAGGGTCAGGCAGCCGAGGGCGCGGGCGTTGCGCAGCAGTTCGGTCTCCAGCGGGAAGTAGATGATTTCCGCCACCCACAGGTCGGCATGCAGCAGTTCGGCCGGCAGCGGCATGCCCGGCAGCTTGGCCATTCCGACCGGGGTGGTGTTGACCAGCCCCTGGGCTTCGGCCATGGCGGCCGGCAGGTCGCTGCCGGCCAGCGCCCGGTCGGCGCCGAAGCTGGCGTTGAGGTTGGCGGCCAGATCGGCGGCACGGCTCGGCTCCACGTCGAAGATGGTCAGCCGGCGCACGCCCGCCTGCAGCAGGGCATGCGCCACCGCGGCACCGGCGCCGCCGGCCCCCATCTGTACCGCGCGTTCGCGCGCCACGCCCGGCAGGCCGCGCCGGAAGCCCTCGGCGAAGCCCAGGCAATCGGTGTTGTGGCCGATGCGCTTGCCGTCCTTGAACACCACGGTGTTCACCGCGCCGATGCCGCGGGCCTCCGCCGACAGCTCGTCGAGCAGCGGGATGACCGCCTGCTTGCAGGGGAAAGTGATGTTCAGGCCGGTGAAGCCCATGCGCTCGGCCGCGCTCAGCAGCTCCGGCAGGGCTTCGGTCGTCAGGCCGAGCTTGTCCAGATCGATCAGCCGGTACAGATAGCGGATGCCTTGGGCGTCGCCCTCGTGCTCGTGCATGGCCGGCGTGCGCGAGGCCTGGATGCCTGCGCCGATCAGGCCGGCGAGGATGCTGTGCGGTTTGGCGGTCATGGCTTCAATCCTTCTGCAGGAGCTGGCTGAAGTGCTGCAGGGCCGTGCGGTAGCCGTGGCTGCCGAGGCCGCAGATCACACCGACGGCGATGTCCGACACGAAGGAGCGGTGGCGGAAGGGTTCGCGCTTGTGCACGTTGGAAAGATGCACTTCGATGACCGGCAGCTCGCTGGCGAGCAGGGCGTCGCGGATGGCTACCGAGGTGTGCGTCCAGGCGGCGGGATTGATCAGGATGCCGGCGCAGCGGCTGCGGGCCAGGTGGATCCACTCGATCAACTCGCCTTCATGGTTGGTCTGGCGGAACTCCACGACCAGACCGCATTCCTCGGCGGTGCGCGCGCAGAGGCCGGCGATGTCGGCCAGGGTTTCCCGTCCATAGGTGGCTGGCTCGCGCGTGCCGAGCAGGTTGAGATTGGGACCGTTGAGCACGAGGACAGTGTGTGTCACGCGATTCTCCATTGTTATTGGATGGTGGAGGTCGCGGGTAAAATGTACCGAATGGTTAATCCGGTCAATCCGCCAGCCGCCGCCCCAGGGGACGCGGCGGACGCCGATTGTCGCCACACCGGCCGGAAGGGGCCTGCAAACCCGATGCGGCGGGCTTTCCGGAGCGTTCCGGGACAGCCGGCACGGGCGCCGAAAGTGTGCGGTTATCGCTCGGGAAGGTGCCCGGGGGCTGCGCGGCAAAAAGCCCGGAACAGCGGCGAGAACCTGCGGAAAGATTGCACTTCACCTGCCGGCCTGCTTCTGGTAAAAAGGCAACCCTCGCGGGCGTCGTATAATGGCATTACCTGAGCTTCCCAAGCTCATGACGAGGGTTCGATTCCCTTCGCCCGCTCCAGAATCGACATTCAAGCCCCTGATTTCAGGGGCTTTTTCGTTTCCATTGAATGCCTCTGTCGAAACCGCCGAGCGGTTCCGCCCCGACAGGACGAAGTGGATTCACCGGCGGTACTGCTCGTCGCTGACCTTCTCCAGCCATTCCACCGCTTTGCCGTCCAGCGTTTCGGCGATGGCGATATGGGTCATCCCCGTCGTCGGAGTGGCGCCGTGCCAGTGCTTGACGCCCGGCGGAATCCATACCGTGTCGCCCGGCCGGATCTCTTGGCGCGGGCCGCCCCAGTGTTGGACCAGGCCGGCGCCGGCGGTGACGATCAGCGTCTGTCCCAGTGGATGTGTGTGCCATGCCGTGCGTGCTCCAGGCTCGAATGTCACGGTGCCGCCGCCGACCCGTGCAGGCGCGCTTCCCCGAAACAGCGAATCGATGCGGACAGTGCCGGTAAAACAGTTTTCCGGCCCGGCGCTGGACGGCTGCGAGCCAACCGGGGTGATTTCGATCATGGGCGCCTCCCGAGCTGATGCGATTGAGGAAAGAAATGCGATGGCGAAGGTGGTCGTGGCGAGCCGTTTCATTGCGTTTCCTTCATGGATGGGAGCATTTTCACCGGGTGGTCACCGCCCTTTTGGCAGGGGCGTATCCCGCCCGACCATCTCCAGCAGCCTCGGGGTTCCTCTTTCGCCATGCACCACGATCTGCGCCAACGCGGTGTTGAACGCCTGCATCTCCGCTGCGCTGAACTGGAGGTTGATCGCGCCGAGGTTCTCGTCCAGGTGCTGGATGTTGGTGGTGCCGGGAATGGGCACGATCCACGGTCGCTGAGCCAGCAGCCAGGCCAGCGCGATCTGCGACGGCGTGGCTTCCTTGCGTTGCGCCCATTCGCGGGCCAGCTCGACCAATGCCATGTTGCCCGTGAGCGCTTCGGGGGCGAAGCGCGGGTTGGTGCGGCGGTAGTCCGTGTATCCGGGGGCGTCGAAGCGGGTATCGGCGTCGAGCGTGCCGGTGAGCAGGCCGGCGCCTAACGGACTCCAGGGCACCAGGCCGATACCGAGCTCCTCGCACGACTCCAGCAAGCCCAGTTCCGGTCCCCGCCACAGCAGTGAGTACTCGTTCTGAATCGCTGCCACGGGCTGTACCGCGTGCGCCCGGCGCACGGTCTGCAGGCCAGGCTCGGAGAGACCGAAGTGCTTGACCTTGCCTTCGGCGATCAGGTCTTTCACCGTGCCGGCCACGTCCTCGATCGGCACGGCCGGGTCGACGCGGTGCTGGTAGAACAGGTCGATGCGGTCGGTCCGCAGGCGCCTGAGCGACGTCTCCGCGACCGCCCGGATATGCTCCGGTCGACTGTCGAGGCCGCCGATGCGCAATGCACTCGCCGGGTCGATGCCGAAGCCGAACTTGGTCGCGATGACCGCTTTGTCCCGATACGGGGCGAGCGCCTCGCCAAGCAGTTCCTCGTTGATGAACGGGCCGTAGACTTCGGCGGTATCGAAGAAGTCCACCCCGCGATCGATGGCGGCGTGGATGACGCGGATCATCTCGCGCTTGTCCCCGGGCGGGTTGTACTGGCCGCCGTTCATGCTCATGCAGCCCAGGCCCAGGGCGGAGACCTCCAGCGCACCGGGCCTGCGGCGGGCGCTATGGATATCGGCCTTTGCACGGCCCCCGGTGCCCGCCGTCGTCTGCTGTGCGAAACCCATCGATGGCAAACTCGCCAACAGCGGCAAGGCCGCCAATACCGCGCCCGTAGCCAACACCTTTCTCCGGCCGGGCAGCGTCAGATCGGAGCCAGGCCTATCTTTTTCATCTTCAACGTACATGACACGTCTCCGCCAGGTTGCCTTGAGCGAGGCCATGCCGATCCGCTCCGGACGGATCACCTCGATGTCGGCCTTGATGCGTTTGCTTCGTCCATGACGCCCCAGGCTTCGACGCCGCCGCGGCTTCGCTCAGGGGAAGGCTTGCGAGTGCCGTCATGAGCGCTTTGCGAGTCGGGTCATGGTCTGGCGACATCGGTCCGTTCCGGTTGGCTAACGGCCCACGCGCGCCTGTAGCGCCGCTGGATAGCGATCGCCTTGGATCTTCACCTGTTTCAGTGCGGTCGCGATCTTGCCCAGGTCCGCTTCGGTAAGCTCGATGGACGCGGCGCCCAGGTTTTCTTCCAGGCGGTGCAACTTGGTGGTACCGGGAGTCGGCACTATCCAGGGCTTCTGCGCCAGCAGCCAAGCCAGGGCGACCTGTGCGGGTGTCACGCCCTTGTCGCTGGCGATCCGGCCGAGCGATTCCACCAGGGCCTGGTTGGCCTGCAGGGCCTGCGGCGAGAAGCGCGGCACTGTGCTGCGGAAATCGTCGCTGCCGAAGGTGGTCGAGGCGCCGATCGCTCCGGTGAGAAAGCCCTTGCCCAGCGGGCTGAAGGGTACGAAGCCGATGCCGAGCTCTTCCAGCGTCGGCAGGATTTCCTGCTCGGGCTCGCGCCACCACAGCGAATACTCGCTCTGCAGAGCCGTCACTGGCTGCACGGCGTGGGCGCGACGGATCGTCTGCGCGCCGGCCTCGGAGAGGCCGAAGTGCTTGACCTTGCCCTCGGCGATCAGCTCCTTGACCATCCCGGCCACGTCCTCGATCGGCACCTCGGGATCGACCCGGTGCTGGTATAGCAGGTCGATGTGATCGGTGCGCAGGCGCTTGAGCGAACCCTCGACCGCCCAGCGGATGTGTTCGGGTCTGCTGTCGAGAATCTGCTGTTTGTTATCGTCGCCGAAGGTGAAGCCGAACTTGGTGGCGATCACCACCCGCTCGCGTACCGGGGCGAGTGCCTCGCCGACCACTTCCTCGTTGAGATAGGGGCCGTAGACCTCGGCGGTATCGAAGAAGGTCACGCCACGTTCGACCGCCGCGCGGATCAGCGAGACGGCCTGCCCGGTGTCCGTGGCGGGGCCGTAACCATGACTCAGGCCCATGCAGCCCAGGCCGAGCGCCGAGACTTCCAGCCCGCTGCTTCCCAGTTTTCGCATTTGCATGTCGCTTCTCCATTTGGCAGGTGCAACGGGGCCATGGCGGCGGCGTTGCGTTGGCAGGTCACCGGCTGCCGTTTCGCACCTTCTGCCCGGCCGCTCGGGACGGCCGCGCGACCTTTTGGTGGTACGGCTCGACCTTTTGCAATGTAGTGACGGTCGTGCGGGGGGACTAGATGGTAAAATCGGCAAACGGACTTGAACTGGATTCATGAATGGCCCGCGAGATTTACAGTGACCTGTTGGCCTTCGTCGCGATCGCGCGCGAGCGCAGCTTCACGCGCGCGGCGGCCCGATTGGGTGTGTCGCAGTCGGCGCTCAGCCACCGGATCCGCGCCTTCGAGGCGGAACTCGGCGTCCGGCTGCTGACCCGTAGCACGCGCAGCGTTTCGGTCAGCGAGGCCGGTGAGTGGCTGCTGCAGTCCGTGGCGCCGCAGTTCGAGGGGATCGAGGAGGAGCTGAAGGCGGTGGCGGAACTGCGCGACAGGCCGGCCGGTACCATCCGCATCACCACCAGCGACCATGCCGCCGACACTCTGCTCTGGCCCCGGCTGGCGGAGGTGCTGTCCGGCTATCCCGAGTCCGGGTCGAGGTCGTCGTCGACTACGGGCTGACGGATATCGTCGCCGAGCGTTTCGACATGGGGATACGGCTGGGCGACGAACTCTCCAGGGACATGACCGCCGTGCGCATCGGGCCGGACGTGCGTTTCGCCATCGTGGGGGCGCCGGCCTACCTGGCGAGGCGCCCGCTTCCGGCCAAACCGCAGGATCTGGCCGACCATGAATGCATCAACCTGCGCCTGCCGACCCATGGCGGGCTGTATGCCTGGGAACTGCGCAAGGGCGAGCAGCGGCTGAACGTGCGGGTCGAGGGTCAGCTCGTTCTCAACGGTGTCTACCAGATACTCAATGCCGCCCTGGCCGGCCTCGGCCTGGCCTATGTGCCCGAGGACATGGTCCGGCCCCATCTCGCCGAGGGGCGGCTCCGGCGGGTGCTGGACGATTGGTGCCCGACCTTCCCCGGCTACCATCTCTATTTCCAGAGTCATCGCCAGTCTTCGCGGGCCATGGCTGTCCTTATCGAGGCGCTGCGCTACCGCGCATAGGCGGTGCGTGAACGAGGCTCCCATGGCCAGAGAGAACTTCAACGACCTGCTCGCTTTCGTCAGGGTCGTCCGCGAAGGCAGCTTCACCCGGGCGGCGGCCCAGCTCGGCATGTCCCCGTCGGCGCTGAGCCATGCCATCCGCGGGCTGGAAGCCAGGCTGGGGGTGCGGCTGCTGACCCGTACCACCCGGCACATCTCCACCACCGAGGTCGGCGAGCGCCTGTTCCAGGGCGTGGCGCCGCGCTTCGAGGCGATCGACGCCAGGCTGGCGGGCCTGGCCGAGTTCCGCGACCGGCCGGTCGGCACCGTGCGCATCACCACCGCCGAGCACGCGGCCAACAGTATCCTGTGGCCGAAACTGTCCGAGGTGCTTCGCGAGTACCCGGACATCCAGGTCGAAGTCACCGTCGATTACCGGCTCGCGGACATCGTCGCGCAGCGCTACGACGCCGGCGTCCGCCTGGGGGACCAGGTGGCGAAGGACATGATCGCCGTGCGCATCGGACCGGACCTGCGCATCGCCATCGTCGGATCGCCCGCTTACTTCGCCACGCGGAGCGAACCGGAGACCCCCATGGACCTGGCCGGGCACAACTGCATCAATCTCCGCCTTCCCACCCACGGCGGTCTGTTGCCCTGGGACTTCGGCAAGGACGGGAAGGAGATCGTCGCCCGCGTCGGCGGTCAGTGGACCTTCAACAGCAGCGAGCCGATCCTGCGCGCCGCCCTGGCCGGCCATGGCCTGGCCTTCCTGCCCGAGGACATGGCCCTGGAACACATCGCCGCGCAAAGGCTGGTCAGGGTGCTCGACGACTGGTGTCAGCCGTTTCCGGGCTACCACCTCTACTACCCGAGCCGGCGGCAGTCCTCGCGGGCTTTGGCCGTCGTCATCGAGGCGCTGCGCCATCGAACCTAGAGTCCGGAGCTGCCCACGCGTTCGTCCTGCGGATGGCGCGGGCGCATCGGCGTATCAGGCATCAATCGGTTCCAGGGGCATTGCTCAAAACCGCGATCGGGACTCGATGAATCCAGCCGTGGCCGGTAATTCATGAACTTTATTCAATACTGCATGCGGAATAATGAGCTTAATCGGATCGTGTTGCGTCCGTAGCATTCCGGAGCCGAAAAGGCCAACCCGGTTTCGCATCTCCCCATGTCGCATGCGAGGTACCCGGCCGGGTTGGTTCGATATCGGCGGGCGGATGGTTCGACGTCATGCCGCTCCATCCCCGCTGGCCCATCGCTGGAGTCCGTACATGAAAACCATCGGCTATGCCGCCTACGACCCAAAGTCGCCCCTGGCCCCCTACGAATTCGAGCGGCGTGAGCTACGTCCCAACGATGTCGCAATGGAGATTCTCTATCGATATGGCTTCGCTGTCCGAATGGCCGCGTTGATCGCCCGCGGCCGGGCCGGGCAACTGCACTTCCACCTGAACCGGGCGATGGACAACGGCCTGACGCGGGAACGGGCCGCCGAGGCCGTCGCCCACCTGGACATGTACGACAAGCCGCGATACGTGGGAGCGGCGGTGGCGAAGCTGGCCCGGTTCTATGGGCACCCTCTAAGCCTTCCAGGTTTTCAGGTCGCGGCGCACTCCTGTCCCGCCTCGGTCGAGAAGTACAGCAGGGCCGCCAGCGGCAGGGCGAGGCCGATCGACGAAGCGAGCGTCCAGCCGCCGTGCGCGTAGGCCCAGGCGCCGAGCGTCGAGCCGATCGCGCCGCCGGCGAAGAAGGTCGCCATGTACAGGCCGTTGAGTCGGCTGCGCTGTTCGGCGCCGAGCATGTAGATCAAGCGCTGGCCCAGGACCAGGTTGGCGGTCACGCCGGCGTCCAGCACCACGCCGGCCAGCACCAGCAGCGCCAGGGCGGCGTGCGAGCCGGCCGGCGCCAGATGCGTCAGGGCGAAGGCTGCCGCCACCAGCACCATCGCCGTGGCGCTGCCGGCGCGGGTCAGGCCACGGTCGGCCAGGCGCCCGGCCACTGGCGCGCACAGCGCCCCGGCCACACCGACCAGCGCGAACAGGGCGATGCCCGATTGCGACAGGCCGAAGGCGGGGCTGGCGAGCAGCAATGGCGTCACCGTCCAGAACAGGCTGAAGGCGGCGAACAGACAGGCCTGGTAGAGCGCGCGGCGGCGCAATACCGGCGTGTTTCGCCAGAGTCGGCCCAGCGAGGCGAGCAGCGCCGGATAGCCGATGCGCTGCTCGGGACGGCGCTCCGGCAGGGTGCGCCAGAGCACGGCCGCCAGCAGCACCATGACCGCTGCCGACAGCGCGAACACCGCGTGCCAGGACAGCAGGTCGGCGACGAAACTGGCGACCGGCCGCGCCAGCATGATGCCGAACATCAGCCCGCTCATCACGTTGCCGACCACCTGTCCGCGCATGTGCTCCGGTGCGAAGTGGGCGGCGAAGGGCACCATCACCTGCACCGCCACGGAGCCGATGCCGATCAGCCAGGCCGCGGCCAGGAACGGGAGCGCATGCGTCGAGAACGCCGCCAGCAGCAGCGCGGCGGTCACCGCGACGATCTGTGCCGTCACCAGCCGGCGGTTTTCCAGCAGGTCGCCCAGCGGCACGATCAGCAGCAGGCCGAGGCCATAGCCGACCTGGGTCATGGTGACGATCAGTCCGGCCAGTTGCGGCGACAGCCCCAGGCTCTGGCTGATCGGCCCGGCCAGCGGCTGGGCATAGTAGAGATTGGCCACCACCAGCCCGCAGGCCGCTGCCAGTAGCGGGGTCAGCCAGGCCGGTGGCGCCGGTACGGCGGAAACGTTCCCGTTCATGCGAAAACCTGCTCGGTGAACGGTCGCATCACGCCGGCCATGCCGCTCTTGCCCTGGCTGCGTTCGCATACGGTAATTTTCGTCATGCTGTTCTCCTCGAAAGTCCGGGCGGGCCGTGCCGCCCGTTCCCGAATGAAAGGGATGGAGCGGCTCCGGTCCGTGCCGCACGCTCGGTGGCGAACAGGAAGCCCCGGATAGACACCGCCTCCGTCCCGCCAGGCGCTCACTGCGCCGAGGCCTTGCCCCGGTCCCTTGTAGCGCGACAGCCAGTGCGCATACTGCCCGCTGGCGAGCCTGCCGTCACATACCGCGAAGGGTTGGAAGTCGGGCGGTGGCGTCTTCATTGCCGCCTGGCCTGGTGCGTGGCGGCGAGCGGATCGGCGACGATGATCTCGTTGGCGGCGAAGTGCTCGGTGGTGCCCGGCAGGCAGTCTTCAGGCCAGATGATCGCGTTCATCTTCCCGCTCATGGGGATATTCCTTTCCTTGCTTCGATGGCGACGGAACGGCTCGGATAGCGCCGGGATTCGCCGTCATGGCGTGCGGTTTCAGGCCAGGTAGCGGCGGAACCAGGCGATCGTCCTGTCCCAGGCGAGCCTGGCCGCCGCCTCGTCGTAGCGTGGCGTCGAGTCGTTGTGGAAGCCGTGCTGGGTGCCGGGGTAGATGTGGGCCTCGTAGGTCTTGCCCGCGGCTTTCAGCGCCGCCTCGCAGGCCGGCCAGGTTTCGTTGACGCGCGGGTCGTTCTCGGCGAAGTGGAGCAGCAGCGGCGCCCGGATGCGTGGCACGTCCTCCGCTTTCGCCTGGCGGCCGTAGAACGGGACCGCCGCGGCCAGCTCCGGGTAGGCGACCGCCGCCGCATGGCAGACGCCGCCGCCGTAGCAGAAGCCGGTGATGCCCACCTTGTCGGTGGCCAGGTCGCTCTTCAGCAGGTATTCGACGGCCGCGAAGAAGTCGTTCATCAGTTTCTCGGGATCGACCCGCTGCTGCAGTTCGCGGCCCTTGTCGTCGTTGCCGGGATAGCCGCCGACCGAGCTCAGACCGTCCGGGGCCAGGGCGACGAATCCGGCCTTGGCCACACGCCGCGCCACGTCTTCGATGTACGGGTTGAGGCCGCGGTTCTCGTGCACCACGACTACGCCCGGCACCGCTCCCCCGGCCCTGGCCGGGCGGACGAGGTAAGCGCGTACCTCGCCGTGGCCGTTCGGTGAGGGATAGCGGATGTATTCGGCATGGATGTCCGGATCGGTGAACTCCACCTGCTGCGCCAGCGCATAGTCCGGACTCAGCGAGGCGAGGATGGCGGCGGCGCTCAGGCCGCCGACGGCGAACCTGGCGGCGCCTTCGAGGAAGGCGCGCCGGCTGATCCGGCCGTGGACGTAGAAGTCGTAAAGTTCGAGCAGTTCGGGATGGAAATCCCTGGCGGTGAGACGGGCCATGTTTTCCTCCTTACCTCAGGCCGGGTTCGCCGGGGCGTAGCGGCTGACCTCGATGCCGGTGCCGACCGGCAGCAGCACGCTGTCGATCCCCGGCTTGGCGCGGATGGCGCGACCGTAGGCGCGCGCACCCTCGCTGACCGGCCGCAGCATGTTGTCCGCGACCAGGATCGCGCCGGGGTTGAGTTTCGGGTAAAAGGCCTCCAGGCACGGCACGTAGAGTTCCTTCCACAGATCCACGAAGACGAAGTCCAGCTTGTCCGGGAGTTCCCCGATCATTCGCACGGCGTCGCCGACCCTGAAGTCGATCCAGTCCGCCAGCCCCGCGCGCTCCGCCATTTCACGCGCATGGGCCGACTTGTAGGCATGCAGTTCCATGGTTACGAGCCGCCCGCCGCTGGCACGCGCGGCTTCCGCCAGCCAAATGCCGGAGTAGCCGAACGAGGTGCCGAGTTCGAGGATGGTCGGTGTGCCGAGACTCCTGGCCAGGATGTTGAGCAACTGCCCGGTCTCCGGCCCGATTGCGTACATGTGCAGGTCCTGGCCGCCGTCCTGCCCGCCGGGCGGTTCCTGCCACGGCGCACTGCGTTCCTCGCGGATTCGTGCGTGATAAAGCTCCAGAACCTCGGTGACTTTCGCATCCATGGGTATTTCCTCGGTCGGTCATGGTTATCGCACACGCACCAGCGGCTTGCCGGAAAACCGCCGGTGGCGCAGTTCTTCCAGCAATTGCGCCAGCTCGTCGAAGTCGCGCGCCAGCCGCGTCTCCGGCTGCAGGCGTCGCTCGGCCAGTTCGCCCAGCATCCGCTCGCCTGCGGCGGTCAGGCATGCCCAGGCGGCGTCGTCACCGAAGGCGTGCAGAGCGCCGAGGGCTACCTCGTGCAGCGACAGGGCGCGCCCGAAGGGCTCGCAGGGCCAGTGCGGCACGCGCCCCTGGATGCAGACCAGGTGCCCGTTGGCCAGCAGCGCCGGTGCCAGGCGTTCGGCATGATCTTCGTTAACGCTGTCGATGACCGCGAAGAAGCGTCCGTTATCCGGTACCCAGCGCTGTCCCGTCGCCAGCGGCCCGGCGATGCAATCCTGTGCGCCCAGGGTTCGCAGCCGTTCCCAGTGCCGCGGGTGGCTCATCGTGGTGACGGCGAAGCCGCGTGCGCTGGCCAGTTGCACGAGATAGTGGCCCACGGCGCCGCCCGCGCCGCCGATCAGGATCGGCCGGCCCGGCTGCGCGGGCAGCTTCTCGATCGCCAGCCAGGCGGTCAGCGCCGGGCATGGGAAGCTGGCGGCGACCTCGAAGTCCAGCGCGTCGGGCAGGCGCATCAGCGCCCGTGCGGCCACCGGCGTGTACTCGGCGAAGCTGCCGGGACGCTGCAGGCTGGTGTGGTAGGCCACGCGCTGCCCCAGCCACCGCTGCGCCACGCCAGCCCCGACGGCCACCACCACACCGGCGCCGTCGACACCCGGCACATGGCCGGGTCGCCAGTTCACCAGCGCGCCGCCGAGTACCTTCCAGTCGACCGGATTCAGCCCGATCGTCGCGTTGCGCACCAGTGCCTGTCCGGCTTCGAGCGGTGGCCTTGCCAGCCGTTCCAGTTTCAGATCCAGGGGAGCGGCGCTGCCGCGCCAGACCCACGCCCGGTAGTCCGCGGGCAGAGATTCGTCTCGCATGTCTTCTTTCGTCCCCAGTGCTGGCCGGCAGATGTGTCCACTCGATCGCTGACCGGCCCCGGCCGGAGGAATCAGCGTGTGGTTGTAGCGCTTCAGGATATTTCCGAACGGACCCTCGTCGGGCTCGGCCCGTGGGGCCGGCGTGGAACTCGACGGCGCCGCCCGGACCGCTCGGCGGCAGGCCGATGGAAAAACGCCGCGAGGAGGGCATGACGTGAGCCTCGTATTGGATCCGACCGGTCAAGGCTACGCCGGCGTGACGAATATTTGATCTAATGGCGCATTATCGAATCGATAAAAATTCCTTATGCTCAATCCGCAATGGCTGAAGACTTTCGTCGCCCTGGCCGAGTGCGGCGGCTTCACGCGCGCGGCCGATCGCCTGGGCCTGACCCAGGCCGCCGTCAGCCAGCACGTGCGTCATCTGGAAGAGCGGCTCGGGCTGCTGCTGATCCGCCGTCCCCGCCAGATCGAGCTGACGCCGTCCGGCACGGCGCTGCTGGACTACTGCAAGGAGATCGAGCAGGCGGACAGGCGCCTGAAGGCACGGCTGTCGAATGCCGACGCCCATCGGGGTGAAATCAGTCTGATCACTCCGGGCAGTGTCGGGCTCGCTTTGTACCCCGTTCTGCTGGAGTTGCAGCAGGCCAATCGAGGCTTGGTCGTTCGCCACCGTTTCGCGCCCGATCCCGAGACGCTGGACGCCGTTCTGCGGAAACAGTACGAGTTGGGCCTGGTCACGCTCAGGCCCGACGATCCGCGCATCGTCGCCGAGTCGTTCATCGAGGAGCCGCTGGAACTCGTCGTGCCGGCGGGGGAAGCGGTGGAGCGCTGGGGGGATCTGCAGCGGTTGGGATTCATCGACCACCCCGACGGGCAGGCGATGGCCACCCGCCTGCTGGCGCGCCGCTTTCCGGGCAATCCGGGGGTGCGCAGCCTGCCTTGCCGTGGCTTCAGCAACCAGGTCGCGCTGATCCTGGAACCGGTCGCCCGTGGCCTGGGCTTCACCGTGATTCCCCGGCATGCGCGCCAGGCCTTCGCCCGGAGCGATGCCATCCGCGTGGTCGAATGCGGCGTCCCCGTGGTCGACACGCTGTGGCTGATCCATCGGGCGGAATGGCCGTTGTCGGCCCGCGCGGCGTTCGTCGTCGGTCATCTCCGGAAACGGATGCTGTCGCATGGCATGGTGTCCAGGCGTGGCCGCGGGAATGGCTTTACCTCGCCCGGCACGTAGTCCGGCGGGACATTCCCGGCGGTGGCTTCAGCGCCTTTGTGGACTCCGCGGGGCGGGGGGCCACCGCAAGGCCGCATGGGCGGGGAGGTCGTCATGCGCTGGAAGCACCGACTCAGGGGCGCGCGGGGAACTGCGGCGATGCCCCGGGCAAGTGGATGGCATAGTGATCGATGAGCACCTCCCGGGCGATGGGCTCGCCTCGCGCCAGACGCTTCAGCATCCAGTAGCTCTGCCGGCCGATCTCGCGGCCCTCCATGCCAAGGTAGGCTTGGGCCAGGCCGTCGTCGAGCAGTGCCCGCTGGGCCGCATCCGGCTCGTTCGTCGCGATGACGATGGTCGGAGCGCTTCCTCTCGCCGCGAGTTCGGCGAGCAGTGGGCCAAGTCTTCGACGATAGGTCCGTGGCTCGTGGATTGGCCAACTGCCAGTGCTGATGACGGCGTCGATCTGGCTGGCATGCAGCAGAGCGGCCAATTGAAGTACGGCATTTTCCAGGTTCTCGGCGCGGTAGAGCGGGCAACGGTTCGGTTCGCTCCAGCCGTTTTCTCCGTTCAGGCGACCGCTTCCTCCATCGCTGGCCTGGGTGCCGCGCAACTGTTGGCGAATGCCCTGGATACGCTTCCGATGATTGGCCTGCTGGGGGCTGTCGGTCAGGATGCATAACTTGCCGCCCTGTGGTCTGAAGCGCTGGAGCAGCATGGCCAATTGCTGGCCGAAGGCCAGGTTGTCGAGCCCGACGTAGCCCTTGCGCAGGTGTTGCTCCATGGGCTCCAGATCCGAGTCGAAGGTGATCAGCGGCGTCTTATCCAACCGTTGCAAGGCGTGGGTGGCCAGCCATTTCGAATGGGTCACCGACAGGGCGATACCGTCCAGATCCCTTGCGAGGGCCTGTTCCAGGGCCTGATTCTGCTGGCGGAAGTGTTCGGGGCCTTGGGAGCCCAGCAGCAGGCAGGTGTCGCCCTGAGTCCGGGCGGCCTCGGCGCAGCCTTCGCCTGCCTGAATGAAGAAGCGATGGTCGACCCGTTTGGCGATCAGTGCAAACTGCAGGGGCTCGGCGCTGCCAAGGGGGGCTGAGAGCAGCCCGGAAAGCAAGCCGGCAGCATGGCAAAGAAAGTGAAACGATAGCCATCTTTTCAAAGCACATCCTTCAGGCTTCGTTGTTCGAACGGCATGCGCTCGACCTGGCGGCCCTGACCCAGTGGCATTGGAGACTGGCTGGCGACCGGAAAACCTATTGAAGTTGGAGGTCCGCCGTCCATCAAGCTAAGCGTTCATGAGTACTCCGGAAAGTGGTCCGGGCTTGGCGATGCTCTGAGCGTTCTTGCACCGTCAAGTGGCAGGACGCACTGTCATGACGCATTTTGACGGTGTTTGGAGGCGGCTGGGCCGGTGCGACGAGGCAGACCGCCGATGCGCTGTTTTCTCCGGCCACTCTACTGTCCGGCAGGCTGTGACACGAAGTTTCCGAGCATTTTCCTTGGTTTCGTTCCTTCTCTGCGTACAAGCGCTCCATGATCGCCGGACGTTGCAGGAAGGAGTCCACCTAGAAAAGCCCAAGACTGCGACAGGGCGGCACAGGCAGTGCATATTCCCCTACCACCCGGCGTTTTGTTGCCATGGATCAAGGCAGCAAGGCTACAGGTGATCTAACTTGTTAGACATGTATGCGAGCAAACACAAGCAGGGGATGACAAGAATGAAACTAGCAGTCGCTCGAAGCCTGTTTTTTGTCGGTTCCTTGGCCGTTGCTTCCCTGGCCGTGGGAGCTTGGCACGAGCCCGCGCCCGGCGTGATCAGCGCCAGTAGCGATCTCGATCATTGCCCACTCCCCCCCAATGCCAGGGGTACTTCCGCGCAGATCCGCCCGGATCAGGATCTGATGTTGCTCCTCTTCGGCTTGTCGCAGGGCCTGAAAGGATCCAACTGATCCAACCGTACGCTGCGCGTACTTTTTCCGCGTTACCGGCAGCTGGCTATCAGCAGGGGCCAGCTGACCGCACGATGCAGCCCCACGGGAACCTGCATTGCTGTTCGGTTGTCATACTGGCTTGTATGGCTGGCGAACTCAAGGCTTTTTGTCCGAAAGTCTAAGTGAATTTTCTCTTACTCCACGAAGGCTGGCTCTGGCCATTCGCTCGATCTCTTTTTTTCCATATCGCTATCGCTGCGGGCCGTGTCGTTCAGCATGGGACGATGCCTCGGCGTTGGCTGCACTGCGGCCGGCGGCAAGAGTGCCGGCCGCGTTGCATCGATCAGAGTCCTTCCGGCAGGCGCAGGCCTCCGTCCTCTATCGCGTAGGGAACGGCAGATTCGTTTGCCGCCTGATCCTGCGTGGTAGTTGCCACGGGGCAGCGATAGCGTTGCCGAATATCCAGCCGCTGGTCCGCCGTTCTGCAAGGTTCCCTGGTTGCCAAGGCAGCCAGATAGGCAGGCGATAGCCGGACAAAGTTGCTCTTGTCACGCCGGTTGCGATTGCTACCGTTACCGTCATCTCCACCGTCGTCGTCGCCTCCATTGCCGCCGGAGTTTTCGCTGCCGTCGGAGCCGCCGCCCGTGTTTCCGCTATCGTCGGAGCCGCCGTCAGCGCCGATGCCCCCGTCGCTCCCCACACCGCCGTCGCCATTGTCCGTAGCTGCAAGGATGGAGCCGGTGGCGGTTCGGTGGGTCACTTCGTAATTGTTTCCGCCGTTGCCATCGTCGATGGCCACCTCGTCGACCCGCAGGGTGCGTTCGCCGGCTTCGGCCGAATCGTATCGCTGAGTCGCCGTGAGCGTATCGCCGGTGGCGAGGCCGGCGACTCCGACCGTGCCGCTGGAAGCGACGGTGCCATCATAGGTCTTGCTGTCCGGACTGGCGCTCAGGATCAGCCGAGCCCTGTCGATGGTCAGGGTGCCGGGGAGGTAGCCGATGTCGTAACCGAGCTGGCTGGAGTAGAGGCCCGAGTCGATCGCATGGCTGCCGGCGTTGCGCGCCGGCTGGCTGGTGTTGATGGTGCCGTGGATCAGGTTGTGGTCGACTTTCGGAAAGCGGTGCCAGAAGTTCGGGGTTATCGAGCTGGCCGTGTAGCCGCTGCCTCCCGCCCAGACGCTACCGTCGTAGATGATGGTCACATCGTCGGCGACGACCGCCAGCGGTGTCATGAAGGCGCGCAGCAGGGGTGCGGTATGGCCTTCGTGGATGCGCCAGACTGCCGTGCTGCCGCCGCTGGCGGAGATGCTCCAGCCGGCGAAGCTGTCCTCGCGCATCATGTGTCCGTCGCTCAGGCCGCCGGCTCCGCCGGTGTCGCCAGTTCCGATACCGGGCAGGCCGCCAGCCGTTGTGGCGTTCCAGTAGCTCCTGGAAAGGCTGCCGCCGTTGTTGCCCAGCAAGGCGCCGACGTCGCGGCCAGTGGCGATGACAGCGCCGATCGCGTAGCTGGTGTCGATGCTGCCGCTGTTGTAGCCGACCAAGCCGCCGGCCTCGCTGGGGCCGGAGACGCTGCCGGAGGCGTAGGTGTTGGCGATCGAGCCTGAATTGGAGCCGGCCAGTCCGCCGCTGCGGGGGGCGGCGCCGATAACGCTGCCGAGCGCGAAGCTGTTTTCGATGTGGCCTGCATTGGCGCCCACCAGACCGCCGCCGTCGCCGCCGGAGGCGACATCGCCGGTGGCGTGGCTGGTATCGACATGCCCGACGTTATGGCCCACCAGACCGCCGACCCTGTCGACTCCGGCGACGCTGCCCGTGGCGTAGTTGGTCCTGAGCGTGCCGGCGTTGTAGCCCACCAGTCCGCCGGTGTTCTCCGCCCGGCCGGCGACATCGCCCGAGGCGCTGTTGCCGACGATCAGTCCGCTGCTGGTGCCCACCAATCCGCCGACATTGGCATTCCCATAGACGTTGGCGAAGTTGTGGCCGCCGACGACGATGCCGTTCGAGTTGAATCCCACCAGACCGCCGACGTTGACGTTTCCGCTGACGCTGCCGGGATGACTCGCGTAATCGCCCGGAATGCCGTCAATAGCGGCGCGGATATTGTCGAGCGACGCGAGCCCGCCGGGAACGACGATGCCGGGGCCGGTCGTGGCCAGCCTGCTGTCGACGAGTGTCCGCAGGCCGTCCAGGCTGTCGATGCCGGCGAGGCTGCCCAGACTGTAGCTGCCGGCGAAAAGCCTGCCGTCGTCGAATCCCGGCAGTCCCAGGCCGGTGGCCGTTTCCGCTAGGCCGCCGATGCTGTAACCGCCGGCGAACGAAGCGTGACCGTCGAGGCCGAGCAGGCTGGCCAGTTCCCCGGGCATGCTGATGCCGAAGCCGCCGCCCGCCACCAGGCCACCGAGATTGAGGCCTGCCAGGCCTCCGGTATCGACGTTTCCGCCGACCACGGCGTTGCTGTAGTTGGCGGCGATGAGACCGGCGAGATTGGCGCCTGCCAGACCGCCGACGCCGGTATTCCCGCCGACTTGTCCGAGGCTGTAGTTGCCCGCGACCATGCCGCCGTCGTTGCTCCCCACCAGGCCACCGACATGGGTGTCGCCCAGGGTGTCGCCGATGGCGAAGTTGCCCATAAGCACGCCCGAGTTGGAGCCTGCCAGTCCGCCGATGCTGGATGCCGTGCCGGTCACGCTGGCGCGGGCGAAGGTGCCGATGAGCTGGCCGCTGTTGCTGCCGACCAGCCCGCCCACGAAACTTTCGCCGCCGACAGCGCCGATGCCGTGGCTGTTGGCGATCAGGCCGCTGTTTTCCCCCACCAGTCCGCCGATGTACTGGTAACCGTTGACGTTGCCGATGGAATAGACCGAGTCGAGTGTGCTGGACGAGGCCTTGCCGACCAGGCCGCCAACGCGGCTCAGGCCCAGAATGCTGGTATCGGTCAGTCCCAACCGGCGTATGGTTGCGCCCTGTGTCGTGCCGAACAAGCCGACGTTGTCGCTCGTCGTCCGGTCGATGGTCAGTCCGGAAATCCTGTGTCCCAGTCCGTCGAAGATGCCGGTGAAGGGGGTTTCGCCGTTGCCGATCGGCTCGAAGCCGGCGCCGCCGTTCCAGGTACCGGTATCGCTGGCGGCGATGTCGTTGCCCAATGCGTAGCGGCCGCCCGGATCGCCGCCAGCGATGTCCTGCAGGGCCGCGAGATCCTGGATCAGGGTGTAGAGGTCGCCGTTCACGGAGAAGCGGGCGCCGTTGCCTGAAAGGGTGATGCTGGCGCCGTTGAACAGGCGGTAGCCGGCGTTGCCGCCGGGATTCAGCGCCAGGCCCGCGCCGTTGCCGGTGGCGTCGATATCGGCACGGATATCGATGTCGTTGTGCGCGGTGAGGGTCAGCGTGGTGACGGCACTCCAGCCGACGGCGGCATTGACCTCGATATCGCCGGGGCCGGTGCCGTCGTTGCCGCTCGCCACTTCGACGTTGGTGGCCGCCAGGTTGGCCGATAGCGTATCGGCGCCGATACTGCTGCCGGCCGGCGAGCCGCCGGCGCCGATGCTGAGGTCGCTCGGCTCGATGCGCCAGGTGCCGGTCTTGCCCGTGCCGGCCCTGGTGGTCACCCTGGCCGTGTCGGCGACCCGTACCGTGGCGCCGCTGGTTTCGATGAAGCCGCCGTCGCCCGTGTCCGGGGCCGAGGCGTCCAGGCTGCCACCGACCTGGACGATGCCCTGGCCCGTGTCGCCGAGCAGGGCGATCCTGCCGTTCCTGTTGCCCAGGGTCCGCGCCTCGATGACGCCTTCGTTGTTGACCACCGTCTTCAGCAGCGCATCGCCGCTCCCGGCGGTCATGACCACGCTGCCGCCATCGGCCGCGATCAGCTTGCCGTTGTGGGCCAGGGCATCGGCAGCGGCCCGGTCGACCTGGACATTGAGCAGGCCGTCGCCGGCGAAGTCGAGGGTTATCTGGTCGCCGGCGGCCAGGACCACGGTGCCCAGCTTCGCCTGGATGACTCCGTCATTGCCGACCTGGCCGCCGAGCAGGGCCACCGAGCCGCCGTCGCTGGCGGCGATGCTGCCCAGGTTATTGATGCCGGCCGGGCGGCCGTTGGCCTTGAAGCGGTAGCTGCCGGCCTCGAAGTCCTCGTTGCCGAGGTCCAGGGTCGAGGCGACCAGGCCGCCGACGTTCACGCTGGCGCCCTGGCCGAAGAGGATGCCGTTGGGGTTGATCAGAAATACCTGACCGTTCGCATCCAGCTTGCCGAGGATGGCGCTGCCATCGCTGCCGATCACCCGGTTCAGGGCGATAGCGCCGCTGTCCGGCTGCCGGAAGGTCACGCTCTTGTCCGCGCCGATGTCGAACCGCTGCCAGTCGATGGCCAGCTTCCGGCTGTTCTGCAGGATCTGCAGGTTGTTGCTCGCGGGTGTGCCGATGAGGCCGTCGCCCAGGACGATTTGTCCGCCTTCGGGCAGGTCGGCGGCCTGCAGGGGGAGTGGCGAAAGGCACAGGGCCAGGATCGGCAGGCGCAGCCTGCCGGGTTTGCCGCGCCTGACGGTGCGTTCGCTGGTGACGACCCAGGCGTTTTGCGCATGACTCCAGATGACGTCGAATATCCTGTTCATGGTGGCGTGTCCCCTTCCGATGGGCGTGCGTACGACTGTGGACATGATCGATGCGCCAGGGCCGTACTGCCTGCTCGGTGATGAGGCGCGCTCGCTTTAAAAATAGCGGACCAGTTGAGCCCAGAGGCGTGGCGTGCGATTGACATCGCTCTCGGTACGCTCGCTGCCGAGTTTCCAGGCGGAGACGACGCTGATCCGCCAGCCATGGTCGTTCCAACCGACGCCGACCCCGGCGCCGGAAAGCCTGCGGTGGTTGTCGCCGGCGTCCCAGGTGTCCTCGTTCAGATGCACCTCGCCGTGGTCGATGAAGGTGGAGAACTGCCAGGCCGGGGTCAGGGCGTAGCGCAGCTCGATGTTGGCCAGCCAGCCCTGGTCGCCGGTGGCTTCGCCCTGCGGATAGGCGCGCACGCCGTAGGGGCCGCCGAGCCAGAATTTTTCCGCGGAGTCGAGGTTGCCGTCGCTGAGCTGGGCCTGCAGGTGGATGTAGAGGCTGAGGCGTTCGGTCAGGCGTTGCAGGCGCAGGATGGCCGGGTTCCACTTGTTGAAGCTGCCCTGGGTGCGGGCGGTGGCCGCATCCAGCCGCTCCACGTCGCCGCTGTCGATGTTCAGATCGCCGTGGGTGTAGGTCAGGGCGAAACCGGTGACACCACCCAGGCTGTCCTGGGCGTTGCCGCTGAGGGTCGCGCTCCAGTTGCGCAGGCGCTTGTCGCTGCGGCTGGAGAACAGATCGATATCGTCTTCGAGGAATTTGTCCTCGAACTGCAGGTGGCCGTAGAGGTTGAAGGCGCGGCTGCGGATCAGCGGCTGCAGCACGAAGGCCGTGACGATGCGGGCATTGCCGTGAGCGTCCAGTTCGTCGAAGTCCTTGGACAGTTCGTAGTCCATGTCGGAGTAGGCCACACCGAGCTGGGTGCCGGCCGGACCGAGCGGTAGCTGATAGACGATGCGCCGGTAATTCTGGCCTTCGTCGGAGCGCATGCCGCGCAGGGTCAGCAGGTCGCCCAGACCCAGCGGACTGTTCAGGTTGAGAGTGAGGCCCAGGCGATTCTGGCCCATGAAGCGATTGCCATGGTTGTCCGCATCGAGGGAGCCGCTCAGCAGCGGGGCCGGGCGGGTCTCGACGATCAGGTCGGTGGTGCCGACGCTGGCGCCGGGACGCAGGGTGGACCTGACCTCGACGCCGGGGGTGTCCTGCAATAGCAGCAGGCTGCGCTCGAGCGCCTTGCCCTCGACCGCGGCCCCGCTTTCCAGGAGAGAGAGCGGCCTCGCGAGGACACGGTTGCCGACGTGCGAGCCGTTCTGCAGGCGGATCTGGCCGTAACGGCCTTCGAGCAGGGCGATCTCGACGATGCCCCGGTCGATCTCCTGGGGTGGCAGGTAGGCGCGGGCGAGCGGATAGCCGCGCTGGCGATAGTGGTTGGAGAGACGCCAGGCGGCCTGTTGCAACTCGGCAAGACCGAGGTCGCGGCCTTTCAGGTCATCGAGCAGGGGCAGGAGTTCGCTGCTCGGAATGGCCTGGTTGCCGCTGAGGCGAAATGCCTTGACCGACAGTTTCGGGCCGCCGGCGGTCACCTGCTCGTTGCCGCTTTCCGGCAGGGTCAGGTCGAGGCGCTGGGGCGTGGGGATGGACAGTGGCGTGGATTCTATGTCCTGGATCAGGCGGCCCGCATCGGGAAGTATGGCCGCGAGGACGCTACAGACAGGCAGGCACGTGCACAGGGCGAACAGAGGCCGCAGCGGATGGCGCATCGCTTGGATTCCTTTCCAAGAAGCTGGAGCATCCGGCCGACCTTCGGGAAGAACCGGATACGACTCGCTTCAATCCTTGAAGGTTGTGATTGCCCGGCCCGGGCTCTGTCAGCTTAAGAGCCCGCGGGCGACCGATCAAGGCGAGGTCGTCGGCATCGGACGGCCAGTGTGCCGGCCGGTGGGTTCAGGCCATTCGCAGATGGTTGTCCCAGAGGCCGGCCGGCAGTTCCAGGTGGCGGGTTTCGATCCGGGAGGCGCGGCAGTCGAACAGCCGGCAGCGGCTCTGTCCGGAACTGACGACGAAACCTTCGGCGACCGCGGCGACGCCGGCGCAGTCGGCCAGCGGCGTATCAAGGCGCAGCTCGGCGCTGTCCAGCTCCCAGATGAATACCCGGTTGCCCCGTGGTGCGGTCACGGCCACCAGGCGCAGGCCGTCGTGGATCGCCACGCTGGCGGTGTACTGGTTCATTGCCAGGCGCTGGGCCTCGCCGACGGGAAAGGCCTGGAAGGGCTGGCCGGGACGCTTGATCGCCAGTAGCGGCACGGCATCCTGCGGGTCGCCTTCGTATTGCTGGCCCGAAACCACGGTACCGTCGCCGGCCACGGCCAGATGGCGCACGCTGTTCATCGGCTCGGACAACCGTTCCTTGCCGAGCAGGACGCCGTCGCGGCGCAGCAGCACCAGGCTCGGCTCCATGGCTTCGAGGTTCATCTTCTCGCGGCTGTCGGCCTCGGTGCGAATGCCGCCGTTGGCCACCACCAGCGTTTCGCCGTCGGGCATCCACAGTAGCTGGTGCGGACCTATGCCATGGCTGGCGTGCTCGGCCACGCGCTGCAGGCGTTCCTCGCGCAGGCGATAGACGCCGATAACCCCGCGGCCGGGGTCGCGGGTATCGTTCTCGGTGCTGTAGAACCACTCGCCACCGGCGTGGAACACGCCGTGTCCGTAGAAATGCCGCTCGGCGGGGCTCGCCAGTGTCTGCAGCAGGCGGCCGTCGCGGGTGTCGACGAGGTAGCTCTCGCGGCTCGGCCGCCGGCCGACGAACAGCGCCAGCGGCAGGCGCGGGTGCGGTACCACGTCGTGGCAGCGCTCGTTCACCCGGGTGGCGAAGACCCGGCTACCGTCGAGCCGGTAGCCGGCCGCATGGTGATGGCCTTCGGCGTCGTCGCGGGCGGAGAGCAGCAGCGGCTGGCGGTCGCCGGACATCAGTCTCCAGCCGCCCAGGGTGGCGGCGGCGAGCAGGGCGCCGCCGCCGGCCAGCAGGTTGCGTCGTTTCATCGCCGTCCTCAGTCGCCGTCGTGGGCATTGAAGCCGAGCTGGATGTCGAGCGCCTTGGCCAGCTCGCGCTCGTGCAGACGGTGCAGGCGGTCGAAGCTGTCGTAGAGGGCGTTCAACTGGTCGCGTCCGGCCTTGTCGGCGAGCAGTTCGTCGAACGGACGCTGCAGGGCGGCGAGCCGCCCGCGGCTGTCGCCGAAAGCCCGGTCGAGGCGCTGGGCGAGTTCCGCCTGGTCCTCGTCGAGCAGGTTGCGGATGCCGTCCTGCTTGACGCCGAGCCACAGGCGCTCGGCCGTCGCCAGGCTGGCGGCGAGGTTCGAAAGCGTGGACTGGCTGCGCCAGGACTCGGCCTGCAACGGTTGCGGCACGCCCTTGCTCTGCCGGCCGAGCGGTGTGCCGAGCTTCTTCTTCAGGACATCGAGGGCGGTGACCTCTGCGCGCAGGATCTCGCCGATGGCTTCCTTGGCGTCGGCGTAGCGGCTGTTGGGAAAGCGTTTCAGGTGCACGGCCATGCCGGCGTCGCCCTGCCACTGCTGGAGGATTTCCGCGGAGAGGGTCTGCTGGTGTTTGCCGATGGCGGTCAGCAGCGGGCAGTAGCGCTGGCGCTGAGTGGCGTCGGTGAGGTCCAGGCCGTTGTCGAACAGCAGGTATTCGTAGGCGCTGAGGCCCTTGACCACCACGCTGGCCTGCTCCAGGTCGGCCTGGGTCAGTTGCGGTTTCTGCTGCAGCAGGTTTTCGACCTGGCGGGCGACCAGGTTTTTCTTGTCCGGCCAGAATTGTACCTGCCAGGCCAGGTTGCCCTCGGCCAGCGGCCCGAACAGCAGGGGTTGCAGGGCTGCCCAACTGTTCTGGGCGGTCAGGAAGATCTGCCGTGCCTGCTGCAGGTCCTCGTTGCCGGCGCAGAAGGAGAGGGCGCTGGCCGCCAGTTGGCGGTCGGCTTCGGCCCAGCCGCTGTAGGCCGGCAGCAGTACGCCGTCGCTCAGGGCGATGCTGGTCTGCTGAGCGGGCTCCTTGGGCGTGCAGGCCCCGAGCAGAAGGCCGGTCAGGGCGAGGAGGAGAGGAGTACTGCGGAACATGCTTCGGTTCCTTTTTCAGAGGGAGTTCAGAAAGGCCAGGAGTGCCGCACGCTGGCCTGCGTCGAAGGCCAGGACCCGATCCCGCGCCGCTTGCGCCTCGCCGCCGTGCCAGAGAATCGCTTCCAGCGGATTGCGTGCCCGGCCGTCGTGGAGGAGCTGGGTGTGGCCGCTCACCCGTCGCGTCAAACCGAGCCCCCATAGCGGCGGAGTCCGCCATTCGCGACCGCTGGCCTGGAATTCCGCACGATTGTCGGCCAGACCGTCGCCCATGTCATGCAGCAGAAGGTCGCTGTAGGGGTGGATCTTCTGGCTGGCCAGCGTCGCTTCGGCGGCGTCCGCGGCGGTGACGAAGGTCGGGGTGTGGCACCGCGCGCAGCCGGCGCCATGGAACAGCGCCTTGCCGGCCAGCACCTGCGGGTCGTCCACGGCGCGCCGGGCCGGTACGCCGAGGTGGCGGGTGTAGAACAGCACGCGGGCGAGCAGGTGGTCGTCGACCTCCGGCGTCCCGCCATCGGCAGCGGCCAGGCAGGCGCTCTGCGCCGGGGTGCAGTTGTTGCCGGGACGCAGGCGGCTGGAAAGTCCCAGATCGTTGAGGAAGGCCTCGGCGTTCTGCTGGCCGAGATTCGGCTGTCCGGCCTTCCAGCCGAAACGGCCGAGGGCGGTGTTCAGGGTGGCGTGGTCGCGAACCCGGTTGGGCCGGCCGGAGATGCCGTCGCCATCGGCGTCGTCGGGGTCGGCATTGGCGAGAAGGGCTGTGTCGGGAATCGCCTCCAGCAGGCCGAGGCCGATCATCGGTGGGGCGACGCGCAGGGAAAAGCGTGTGTCGGGATGCAGCGGACCGTAGCCCAACCGGTCTAGCTGCAGTCGTGGCCGGCGCAGCTCCACTGCGAAGCCGTCGGCGAAACGCAGGCTGTGGGTGTCGTAGCTCAGGCGCACCCGGGCCTCCGGGATCACGCCGGGCACCGCCATGTCCTGCAGTTGGGTGCCGTAGAGCGGTTCGGGAACCACGCCGAGGCGTGCGGCGATGGAGGCGGTTTCCGGCGTTTCCGGGATCGACAGGCGCAGCAGCAGGGACACGGCGTTGTCCGCCCGCGCCTCCGGTGGGTGGCCGCGGCCGTCGCGGATGTGGCAGTTCAGGCAGGCATTGGTGTTGAACAGCGGGCCGAGGCCGTCGCGGGCGGTGGTGCTGGACGGGGCGATCACCCAGGGCTTGCGGAAGAAGCTGTTGCCGACGGCGAAGTCCATGCGTTGCGAGGCCGTCAGGTTGGCCGCGGGCTGGGCGAAGGCGTCCCGGTCGCTGCGTCGGACGGTGGCGCTGCCGGCCGACAGGGCTTCGTCGGGTTCGGCCCGGCCGAAGTCCGGTGCCTGGCCGTCGCAGGCGCCGAGGCCGAGTGCCAGCAGCAGGGTGAGGCGGTGAAACGGTGACGGCATTGGCGGGGTTCCAGGCAAGGGCGCGGAGGGGGGATTCCGCACCCGGTGCGGCGGGGATCAGAAACTGTGGTCGGCACTGTCCGGATTCAGGTCGCCGATGCCCAGTCGAGCCGCGGCCTGCTCGATGGAGGAGGTCTGCTTGACCAGCGCGGCGATGGCGTCGCGCACCAGTTGCTGCCCGGCGGCGTTATCGGCGGCGATCAACTGGTCGAAGTGCTGATCCTTGGCGGCGTTGTCGACCAGCGCCTGCAGCCGGGCCTCGCTGGCCTCGAGATCGGCCTTCAGGGTGGCATCGGCCTGGGCGTCGGCCTTGGCGACCAGCGACGACAGGTTCGGGCCGCTCAGCAGGCTGCCGTCGAGCTTGCGGTATTCGCCCAGATAGACATTGCGGATGCCTTTGCCGTTGTAGAAGTGCGCGTTGTGGGTATTGTCGCTGAAGCAGTCCTGTTCATCCTCGGTGGAGTTGGCTTCCAGCGGCACCTTCATGCGCTCGCCGGCCAGTTCGCCGAGGGACAGGCTGCCCATGCCGAAAAGCATCTTGCGCAGGCCGTTGGCGGCCGGATCCTTTTCCAGGCTGGCGCGGTAGTTGTCGGCCACCTGGGGTTGCCACTGTTCGACCATGTATTGCAGGTCGCTGACCAGCAGGTCGGTGACTGCCTCGAGGTAGGCGCGGCGGCGCTCGCAATGGCCGCCGGTACAGGCCTCTCCGGCCTGGAAGTCGCTGGCCGGGCGTTGGCCGGCGCCGGGCGCGGTGCCGTTCAGGTCCTGACCCCAGAGCAGGAACTCGATGGCGTGGTAACCGGTGGCCACGTTGGCTTCCGAGCCGGCCAGTTCGTTGAGACTGGCCAGGGCTTCGCCGGTGATCTCGGTGACGTCGATCTTCTCCTCGCCCACCTGGATCTCGGTGTTGGCGATGATGTTGGCGGTGGCGCCGGGATTGCCGAGGGCGTGCTGGTAGTCGGCGGCGACATAGTCGATCAGCCCCTCGTCCAGCGGCCAGGCGTTGAGCTGGCCTTCCCATTCGTCGACCACCGGGTTGCCGAAGCGGAACACCTCGCTCTGCATGTAGGGGACGCGGGCCGCGATCCAGGCCTCGCGGGCGGCCTGCAGGGTATCGGCAGCCGGCTTGGCGAGCAGGGCGTCGATCGCCTGCTGCAGGGCCTTGGCCGTGCTCAGGGAGTCGCCGAACACCGCCAGCGCCAGGTCGGCATAGTGATTCACCACCGCCCTGGCGGCCGCTTCGTCGGCCAGTGGCGTGGCGGCGGGAGCGTTGGCTGCCGGGGTGGCGGTCTGGGCGGTGGTCCGTTCCTTGTTGTCGTCGCAACCGGCGAGCGAGATGGCGATGGCGAGCAGGCTGGCGGAGGCCAGGGAAATGCGGGGCATGCTGAAAGTCCTTGCGGCGGGCGCGATGCGCGGTCGCGGTTATAATGCGAAGGATTTGCATTTTTGAAAAGTGGACGATGGCCGGTTGCCTGCGCCGTGGCCGGCGGGAGTCAACTGACGGGGGCCTGGCGAAGCTGCAGCCGCCGGATGAAGGCGGCCAGCTCCATGGGCGGCAGAGGCTTGCTGTACAGGTAGCCCTGTCCCTCGTGGCAGTCCTGGCTCACCAGGTAGGCCTCCTGCGCGGCGGTTTCCACGCCTTCGGCGGTCACCTGCTTGCCCAGGCTGCGGGCCAACTGGATGATGGTGCGGACGATGGTGCCGGCGTCGTGATCGTCGTCGTTGAGCAGGTCCAGGACAAAGCTCTTGTCGATCTTGATCTTGTCCAGCGGCAGACTCTTCAGGTAGCTCAGCGAGGAGTAGCCGGTGCCGAAGTCGTCGATGGCGATCCGTGCGCCACAGCGGCGCAGACTGCGCAGATGCCGGGCGGCGACCTGGATGTCTTCCATCAGGCTGGTTTCGGTGACTTCCAGTTCCAGGCTGCCGGCCGGCAGCCGGTAGGTGCGCAGCAGCCGGTCGATCAGACGCGGCAGGCCGTCGTGGTGCAGTTGCACGGCGGACAGGTTGACCGCCATGTGCAGTTCGCAGAAGCCCTGGTCGTGCCACTCGCGCAGTTGCCGGCAGGCCTGTTCGAGAACCCATTCGCCGATGGGGATGATGCTGCCGCTGTGCTCGGCCAGCAGCACGAACTGGTCCGGCGGCACCAGGCCGTGGCGCGGATGGCGCCAGCGCAGCAGGGCCTCGACGCCTTCCACCCGCTGGTTCCGGTAGTTCAGTTGCGGCTGGTAGAGCAGTTGCAGCTCGCCGCGCGCCAGGGCCTCGTGCAGATCCTTCTCCAGTTCGCGCCGATGGCGCATTTCCCGATCGACGCTGGCGATGTAGAACTGGTAGCGGCCGTGCGAGCGCTTGGCCAGGGCCATGGTCTGCTCGGCCTTCTGCAACAGCTTCTCGGGAGAGCGGCCGTCCTCGGGGTAGAGGGTGATGCCGATGCTGGCATGCAGGTGGACGTCCTGCTGCTCCTGGCGGAAGGGGACCACCAGATCGTCGAGAATGCCCTGGGCCAGCTCGGCGGCCATGTAGGGCTCGTCGATATCGGCGCGGACCAGCACGAAACGGTCGCCGCCCAGGCGCGCCAGGGCCCCGGGGGCGGTGTCGTGGCTGCGCAGGCGGTCGGCCAGGGCGAGCAGCAGTTCGTCGCCGAAGTGGTAACAGAACTGCTCGTTGATCGACTTGAAATCGTCCAGGCCGACGCAGAGCACGGCGACCCGTCGCTTGTGGCGCCGCGCATCCAGCAGGATCTGGCCGAGCAGGCGCAATAAATGCTGGCGGTTGGGCAGGCCAGTAAGGACGTCGTAGTAGGCCATGCGCTGCAGGCTGTGCTCCGCCTCGTGGCGCAGGCGCGTGTTGCGCTCGATGGAGGCGAGCAACTGGTTGGCGGTGCGAATCCACAGGCCCAACTCGTCCTTTTCGTTGCCCTCCAGCATCGGCAATTGCCGGGCACCGGGATATTCCGGATCGATCTGCGCCAGATTGGCGATGATCCTGTCCAGGGGATTGCTCAGCAGCCGCTGATAGATCAGGTAGAGCAGCATCGCCAGGATGACGGCATGCAACAGGCCGGAGAAGAAGATGAGCTGTGCGCGAACCAGGAAGTCATGACCATGGGCGGCGGTATCCAGCGTGAGGTACAGCTCGCCGTCCGGTGGCCGGCCGGACAGGGGAATGCCGAAACGCCGCTCGCGGCCGAGCAGCACGTCGGTCAGGACTCGGGAAGGGAGGGCCTGTGGCTCGCGGGAGCCTTCGGCCAGGGCGGCTCCGGAGGTCGGGATTATGCCGGCCGAGGTGACCGCCCCGTACTGCAACAGGCCTGCGACGACCTGCAGGCCCCTGTCCCGGTCCAGGTCGTCGAGCGCCTGGGACGAGGGAGCACGGAACATGGCGAGGATCCGTTGCGCCTCGAGATCGATCTGCTGGCGGGTCTTCTGCAACTCGAAGGCGATCTGGGCGCAACTGAACAGCAGTCCGAGCAGAAGGGCGCAGAGCAGTACGACACGGAGCAGTTTTAGGGACAGGCTGTTGCGCAGAGCCGGCTTCACATGGGTGTCCTGGTGGAGTACCGCCTCGGTCAAGTATTGGCACGCTTGGAGAAGACGTCAAAAAACGCTTTTTTTGCAGTGCGGGATGGTTTTTCGCCGCCAAAAACGAGAAAACCCGACCGGAGTCGGGTTTTCCACGGCAGCCCGAATGGGCTCAGGCGGCGTAGTTGGCGGCCACGAAATCCCAGTTCACCAGGTTCCAGAATGCCTCGACGTACTTCGGACGCAGGTTGCGGTAGTCGATGTAGTAGGCGTGTTCCCAGACATCGCAGGTCAGCAGCGGCGTGTCGCCGGAAGTCAGCGGGTTGCCGGCGCCGATGGTGCTGGCCAGGGCCAGGGAACCGTCGGCCTTCTTCACCAGCCAGGCCCAGCCGGAGCCGAAGGTGCCGATGGCGACCTTGGTGAACTCTTCCTTGAACTTGTCGAAGGAACCGAAGGCCGCGTTGATGGCATCGGCCAGGGGGCCGGTCGGCTGACCGCCGCCCTGCGGCTTCAGGCCGTTCCAGTAGAAGGTGTGGTTCCATACCTGGGCCGCGTTGTTGAAGATGCCGCCGGAAGAGGTCTTGACGATGTCTTCCAGGCTCTTGCCTTCGAACTCGGTACCAGGGATCAGGTTGTTCAGGTTCACCACATAGGTGTTGTGGTGCTTGCCGTAGTGGTATTCCAGGGTCTCGGTGGAAATGTACGGCTCGAGGGCGTTTTTCTCGTACGGCAGCGGCGGCAGTTCAAAAGCCATGATTCAACTCTCCATTTTCATCAGGTCGTAGGACACGCGACATGGGCGCGGCCGGTTCGGGTGCTGCTTGGAGCGGGGCGCGAGGCGCCGTAGGTCAGGGATCATAGCACCGGGATTGCGACATATCCACGCAGCACGCATGTGGAAAAGCCCATGCTAGAGCCTCGTTCCGCAGGGGATGGCAACCCCCCTGCGCAAGTCCGAATCGCTATACTGCAGATCCCGTCGGCAGCGCCTTTGCGAAGATTCCCCATGCGCAACGATTCCTTCGATGAAGTGGAGCATATTCCCAGCCTGCGAACGGAGATTCGCGATCCGGCCGTACGCCATGCGGCGGTCGAGGAGACACGGCCGGCACGGCGTGCCGGCAATGGCTTCCTATGGGCGCTGATCGGCGCCTTGAGTCTCTCCCTGGCCGGGCTCGGCTGGTGGAGCCAGCAGCGTCTCGCGCTGATGGAGCAGCAACTGGTGGCGACCCAGGAGAGCTTCGCGCGGATCAGCGAGGATGCGGCGCTGCGTATCCAGAACATCAGCGGCAAGGTGGTGGCCGCCGAGTCCAGCGCGACCACCGGCAGCGAAGCCCTCAGAGTGCAGATCCGCCAGTTGGAGGAACGCCTGGCCGAGCGGGAAAGGCGCGAGCAGGCGCTGCAGGCCCGCCAGGAGGAGCAGGATCTGCGCCTCGGGCAACTGGCCGGCGAACTGCAGAAGCAGCAGGGGGTGACCGTGGAACTGCTGACCCGGCTCGACGAGCGGCTGCAGGCACTCGCCGGCGAGCAGGCGGCACTGAAGGGGCTGCAGGCCGAGCAGGAGCAGCGGCTGGCCGAACGATTGGGCGGCCTCGCCGGGGAGGTGGCGGCGCTGAAGGACCAGCAGGCCGGGCAGGAGCAGCGGCTGGCCATACGCTTGAGTGGCCTGGACGGGGAGGTGGCGGCGTTGAAGAAGCGTACCGATCCGGCCCAGGCCATCGGCCGTCTGGAACAGGAACTGCTGGTGCTGCGCAGCGAGCTGGAAAACCGGCCGCGCCCGCGTGGCGGTGTCGCCGACATCGCCGAGTTCGACGCCTTCCGCGCACAGACCACGCGCAGCTTCACCGCCCTGCAGAGCCAGATGCGCAGCCTGCAGCAGCAGTTGAACGGACGCTGAGACGAAGCGCCCCGGCCAGGCCGGGGCGCCGGTGGCGGACTACAGGGTCGGATAGTCCAGGTAGCCCTGCGGGCCGGAACTGTAGAAGGTTTCCGGATGCGCCTCGTTGAGCGGCGCATCGGCCGCCAAGCGCGCCGGCAGATCGGGATTGGCGATGAAGGGGACGCCGAAGGCCACGGCGTCGGCCTTGCTCTCGGCCAGCCAGCGGTCGGCCTGCTCCTTGGTGAAACGTTCGTTGGCGATCACCGCGCCGCCGAAGGCTTGCTTGATCTGTGGGGTCAGGCTGTCGGCGTCTTCCTTCTCGCGGGTGCAGATGAAGGCGATGCCGCGCTTGCCCAGTTCGCGGGCTACGTGGCTGAAGGTCTCGGCACGGTTGGAGTCGCCCATGTCGTGCAGGTCGGCGCGCGGCGCCAGATGCACGCCGACCCGGCCGGCGCCCCATACCGAGATCGCCGCGTCGGTCACCTCGAGCAGCAGGCGGGCGCGGTTTTCCAGGCTGCCGCCGTAGCGGTCGGTGCGCCGGTTGGTGCTGTCCTGGAGGAACTGGTCGAGCAGGTAACCGTTGGCCGCATGGATCTCCACGCCGTCGAAGCCGGCCTTCCTGGCGTTCTCGGCACCCTGGCGGTAGGCCTCGACGAGGCCGGGGATCTCGTCGGTTTCCAGGGCGCGCGGGGTCTCGAAGGCTTTCTGCGGGCGGACCAGGCTGACATGACCCTTGGGCTGGATGGCGCTCGGCGCCACCGGCAGTTCTCCGTTCAAATAGAGCGGATCGGAGATCCGGCCCACGTGCCAGAGCTGCAGGACGATGCGCCCGCCGGCGGCGTGCACCGCCTGGGTGACGTTCTTCCAGCCGGCGACCTGCTCATCCGACCAGATGCCGGGCGTGTCGGGGTAGCCGACACCCGTCGGGCAGACCGAAGTGGCTTCGCTGATGATCAGGCCGGCGCTGGCGCGCTGCACGTAGTATTCGGCCATCAGCGCGCCGGGCACGCGGCCGGGCTCGGCGCGGCAGCGGGTCAGCGGAGCCATGACGATACGGTTGGGCAGTTGGAGATCGCCGATCTCGATGGGGTCGAAGAGTGTGCTCATTGAGGGGTCTCTCTATAGGGTCGATCGGTGGGACAAGGCCGTCAGCCGGAGCTGTACTGCCGGCGGAAACGAATGGCCGCGCCTTACAGCGCGTCGTGCAACTGCTCGAGAAAGGCCTGGATGGCCGCTTCGTTGCGCTTGAAGAAGCACCACTGGCCGACCTTGCGCACGCTGACCAGCCCGGCACGCTGCAGTGTCGCCAGGTGGGCCGAAACGGTGGACTGGGACAGCCCGGCGCGCTGGTCGATCTGCCCGGCGCAAACGCCGAGTTCCAGGGAGTGCTGCTGATCGGGGAAGTTGCGCTCGGGCTCCTTCAGCCAGTGCAGGATCTGCCGGCGCACGGGATGGGCAAGGGCCTTGTAGATCTCGTCGAAGTCGTCGAGCATGGAGCGGGCCTGTCGGGGTGAATCGTGTTGGGGCGAAGCTTATATCTGTGTATCGCGATATATCAATGCTGGCGTTCGGCTGTCTTGGTTGCGCTCGGCGATCGGGACTAAAGTGTCGTCATGAACTATCTCGCCCATCTCCATCTGGGCGGCCCGCGACCGGCCGACCTGCTCGGCAGCCTTTACGGCGATTTCGTCAAAGGGCCCCTGCAGGGGCACTGGCCGGCGGATATCGAGGCCGCCATCCGCCTGCACCGGCGCATCGATGCCTTCACCGACAGCCATCCCCTGGTGCTGCGGGCCCGGTCGCGCTTTCCCGGGGCGCGGCGCCGTTATGCCGGCATCCTCCTCGATCTGTTCTTCGATCACTGCCTGGCCCGCTCCTGGGCGGATTATGTACAGGAGCCGTTGCCGACCTTCAGCGCGCGGGTCTATGCGCTGCTCGCCGGCGAGGCGCGGTTGCCGGGCCGGCTGGCCGAGCTGGCGCCGCGCATGGCGCAGCAGGACTGGCTGGGCAGCTACCGCGACTTCGCTGTGCTGGAACGGGTGGTGGCGGGGATGCAGCGGCGTCTGTCGCGTCCCGAAGGACTGGATGGCGCCCTGGACGAGTTGGAGCGGCTCTACGAGCCGCTGAGCGAGGATTTCCAGGCCTTCTATCCGCTACTGCAGGATTTCGCCCGCACGCGCGGGCGCGAATCCTGAGCCTTCAGGCGGCGACCGGCAGGGCGCTTCTGTCGCCGAACAGGCATCGAGCGATCGCCGTGTGCGCCTGGCGGCCCAGCTCGGTGCGGCTGAGGCCCTGGCTGTCCAGCGGCGGCAGCAGATGGATTTCCACTTCGCTGCGTTCGCTGCGCAGCAGACGCAGCAGATGCGAGAGCAGGTCGTCGTCGCCGATGAAGGGGGCGACCGGATCGGTCGCCCCGTCGCGCAAATAGCGGATCGCCACCGGCTGTACCGGCACCCGCGATTCCACCGCGCTGGCCAGCAGGCGGCTGTGGAAGCCGCGCAAGCTGCGCCCGTCGGTGGTGGTGCCCTCGGGGAAGATCAGTAGATCGTGGCCGTTGTGCAGGTGGCGCAGCAACTGGTTGCGGACCAGGCCGCTGTCGCCCGCGCCGCGGCGGATGAACAGTGTACCGGCCTTGTGTGCCAGCCAGCCGGCCAGCGGCCAGCTGCGCACCTCGGCCTTGGACAGAAAGGACAACGGGACGAGCCCGCCGAGCAGGGGGATATCGGTCCAGGAAACATGGTTGCTGACCCACAGCATGGGCCGATCCGGCAGCTTGCCGTGCAGGCTCAGGCGAAAGGGCAGGGCGGCAGCCAACTGGACGAGAAAGCGGCGGGTCAGTCGCTGGCGCAGGGCCATCAGATCGTCGCGCCTGAAGCGCTCCAGCAGGCTGACCCCGCCGGCCATGACCAGGCCGAAGGCGAGCACCACCAGCAGGCGGTAAAGGCGTATGTGGAAGTGGAGTTTCTTCATGGGCTCTCGCAAGGGCAGGGCCTCGACGGACAGGGCGCGGAAAAGGATGCGTTCCAGCCGTCGGGAAGAGTCAGACGGCCGCCTTGAAATGGCGGGCATAGCGCGGGCACAGCTCGTCGCGCTTGAGCAGGATGAACACGTCGGCCACCTGGAAGTCCGGGTCCCAGCAAGGTTCGCCGCAGACCTTGGCGCCCAGGCGCATGTAGGCCTTGAGCAACGGCGGCAGCTCGGCGGTGACGTTGCCGGGCAGTTCCAGGCGCGGCAGCGGGGTCTTGGGCTCGGCGCGCAACTGCTCGGTGCACAGGTAGCGTTCGCGCAGGCGCTGCATGACCGCCTGGGCCTGGATGCCGCCGTCCTTCATGGGGATGCTGGCGCAGCCCATCAGATAGCGGTAGCCGCCCTCGTTGAGTACCTCGGCCAGTTCGCTCCAGAGCACGGCGATGGTGGCGCCGTTGCGATAGCCGGGAGCGACGCAGGTGCGGCCGATCTCCAGCAGCGGCCCCCGCAGGCGGGCCAGGCCGTGCAGGCTGAATTCCTCTTCGCTGTAGAAGCGGCCGAGACCGGCGGCGGCCTGGTGGTCGAGCAGCCGGGTGGTGGCGACCAACTCGCCGCTGGCGAGGTCGCGCACGCCGATGTGGCTGCAATGCGGGTCGTAGTCGTCCATGTCCAGTCCCAGTTCGGCGCCTTTGAGTTTGGCGCCGAATTCCGTGCTGAACACACGAAAGCGCAGGGCTTGGGCCTCGCGCAGCGCGTGCGTGCCGAGCAGGCGCTCGGCACGCAGGTGGCGTTCTGGGGTCTTGCGTTCGGAGGTAATGGCACTGTGGGTCATAGGGGGTCTCCGTGAGCCGCCTGAAGCGCTTCGGCAGGAGCCGCGCGAGGCGGCGCGCTCCTGTCCGGCTGCTGACGTTGTGGGGTCGGATCGACTTGGTCGGGTACGCTCAAACTAGGCGGGGGCGGTGTCACGTCCGTGACGTTTGAGTGATCCTTGCGTGACAGGCCATGGCGAAAATGGCGGCAGAAAAGCGCTTGATATGTGTCACTGATAGGGCGCGGGTGACGGAGTATTCCGGCGGGTCTTCGTATCCGGCGAGGTATCCATGCGACGCGAGCCCCATGTGCCGTTCGGCGACGGCACCCATCGATGCCTGCTTTTCGACGATCCGCTCAGGGGGCGAAGGCCGCTTCCCGATCACCGTCACGGCCAGTCCCTGCTGCTCGGCCCGGGCGGCGACCCGATCCGCACGCCGCTGAGCCGCCGAAGCGCATCCCGCTGCGGGAACTGGCCTATATCTTCGCCTCGCACCAGGCCCCGGACAGCATCTCCTCCTTGGGCACGTGGCTGCTGCACACCAGGGCCAAAGTGCTCTGCTCGAGGTGCGCGGCATGCGGGGGGACATGAGAGTGCCGCAGCACGACCGTCCCTCCGTCGGCAAGGAGATGATCGAGGCCCGCCTCGGCTGGATCGAGCATCCGGAGTACGGTATCGATCTTCCGGGACCGGGCGATTACCAAGCGCCGAAATAGGCCGTTCCTTCACGTCCGGAGCATGTCCATTTCGTCATCCGGCCCATGCTAGGCTTCGCGCTCTGCCTGTCGCGAGGTCGATACATGTCCGCCATTGCTTTTTCCGTCCGCTTCCTGCTGGCCGGTCTGACGGCTGCCGTGCTCGTCGCCGGCCGGGCCGTCGCCGAGGACTGGCCGGGCGCCGACTGGACCCGCCGGCCCGTCGCTCCGGGGCCGGCGCTCGCGGCCTTCGAGGCCTATGCCTTCCCGCCGCGGGACGACGAGCGCAGCGGCGTGCGCAGCGACGCCGTGGTGGCGATCCGCGACGGTGTGCTGGTCTATGAGCGCTATGCCGCGCCGACCACCGCGGACACGCCGCATCTGGTCTGGTCGGTGAGCAAGAGCCTGCTCGCCTGCCTGCTCGGCGTCGCCTACGGAGAGGGACGCTTCGGGCTCGACGATCCGGCGGCGCGCTACTATCCGCCGCTCGCCGCCCATCCCGCCCTGCATATGCGCCACCTGCTCAACTGGACCTCCGGCCTGGCCTGGGAAGAGGACTACGAGTACTCGCCGCTGACCTCCTCGGTCATCGCCATGCTCTACACTCGCGGCCATGCCGATATGGGCCGTTTCGTCGCCCAGCACCAGGCGGGTGCCGCACCCGGTACGCACTTCAGCTATTCCAGCGGCGACAGTCTCTTGCTCGCGGCGGTGCTGAAGGGCATGCTCCCGGCCGAGCAGTATGCGGACTACCCCTGGGCGGTGCTGTTCGAGCCGCTTGGTATCGGCTCGGCGGTCTGGGAGCGGGATGCGACCGGCACCTTCGTCGGCGCCTCCTATGCCTACCTGAACGCCCGCGACCTGGCCCGGGTCGGCCTGCTGATGCTGCGCGACGGCCGCTGGGGCGAGCATCGCCTGCTGCCGGAGGATTGGGTCGCTTTCAACCGCTCGCCGGTACCCGGCTACCGGCCCCGTGCGGAGAGCCTGGTTCCGGGGGGACACTGGTGGCTGAACCTGCCGTTGGAGGGGGCGCCGCCGCCCTGGCCCGACGTGCCGGAGGACACCTTCGCCGCTCTGGGCCACTGGGGCCAGGCGCTTTACGTGCTGCCGAAGGAGAAGTTGGTGATCGTTCGCTTCGCCGACGACCGCGATGCGAGCTATCGGCACAACGACTTCCTGCGACTGGCCCGTGCGGCCTTCGTTGTCGGAGAGGCTCCCTGATGCGTCGTCGTCATGCCCTGCTGCTGGGCTCGGCCGTGCTGCTGGCGGTCGCCGTGGTCTGGCCGAACCGTGCGCACCTGGCCGCCTTCCCCGACATCATCGGTGCCTACAGCGCCAAGGAATACTGTTCCTGCCGTTACGTGAGCGGCAACCCGGCGGATTATTGCCAGGTCTATATCCGGCAATACATTCCGATCGACCTGTTGCACGATGAGCCGGCCAGTCGGACAGTGACCGCCCGCGGTCTGGGACGGACCCACAGCGCCGCCTGGCTCGGTCCGCGCGAGGGCTGCCGGTTGCTGGGGGAGACGCCGTCCGCGCCCTGAGCCCTCGCTCCGGAGCGCGTCGGCAAGCTTTCGGTTACGGCCCGGAGCGGTTATCGTCCTGCGCCGATCTTCAAGCGAGAGGTCGCATGGCTCAACCCTTTATCCATCTGGCGTCCATACGATTGCCGCCGGCCGGGGGGCGTTTTTTCCCGACGGGGGCATCGGTCGTTTCTGCTTCTCCTTCGGGCCCGGAGCCGTGATGCAGAGCGGTGCGGTCTTTCCCTGGCGGGGCGGCAATCGCTTCAGCCTGCTGGTCGATGGCGATGCCTTCTTTCCGCGCATGCTGGAGGCCATCGCCGGGGCCAGATGGCGGGTCGATCTCGAACTGTATCTGGTCGAGGATGGCCGCTGCGCCGGCCTGCTGGTGGATGCGCTGGTCGCCGCGGCCCGGCGCGGCGTGCAGGTGCGTTGCCTGTTCGATGGCTTCGGGGCGCTCGGTTTCGGTGCCGCCCTGCGCGTCCGCCTGACCGGGGCGGGTGTCGCCTTGGTGTTGTTCAATCCTCTGCGCTGGCATTTCGGCTTGCACAATCTGCATCGCGATCATCGCAAGATGCTACTGGTGGACGATCGCCTGGGCTATGTCGGCGGTACGGGCGCCACCGACGAGTTCTGGGACCCGCAAAATACCAGCGGCCTGTGGCATGAGGTCATGGTGGAAATCGCCGGGCCGCTGCTGGCCGACTGGCGGACGCTGTTCGATCATCAGTGGATGCTCTGCCACGAGTGGGGCCGCTGGCGCTCGCAGCGGCCGCCGAAGCCCCCGCGCATCCCGCCGAGTCCTTTGCGTCGCGAGGGTTCGGGCCGGCTCGCCTATGCCGAGGCGCATCAGCACCGCGATGTCCTGCAATCGCTGATCCGCAGTCTGCACCGCGCGAACCGGCGTATCTGGCTGGCCACTCCCTATTTCCTGCCGACCTGGAAGGTACGCCGCGCCCTGCTCAAGGCGGCCCGGCGCGGCGTGGAGGTGCGCCTGCTGCTGGCCGGACGCAATACCGACCATCCGCCGGTGCGCTATGCCGGCCAGCGCTATTATCGCCGCCTGCTGCAGGCCGGCGTACGCATCTTCGAATACCAGCCGCGCTTCCTGCACCTGAAGATGGTGCTGGTCGACGACTGGGTCAGCGTCGGCTCCTGCAATTTCGATCACTGGAACCTGCGCCTGAATCTGGAGGCCAATCTCGAAACGCGCGATCCGCGCTTCATCGCCGAGGCCGTCGAATGCTTCCTCGCCGACTTCCAGGTCAGCCATGAGGTCGACCGGCGACAGTGGCAGGCCCGTCCCTGGTATCGCCGGCTGCGTCAGCGGCTGTGGGGCTGGCTGGACCGGCTGGTGGTCGATCTGCTGGATCGCGGCGGTTGAATGGCCGGCGGCGGGTCGACGGCCGGGAAGCGGCAGGGTAGGGTGGGCCTCTCTGACGCACAGCCCTCCCGGTCCGGAGAGGTTCGTGCGCTTTTCTCGTCCCGTTCAGGAGTTTCCCATGTCCGCCAAGAAGATCCTCATGCTGGTCGGCGACTATGCTGAAGACTACGAAACCATGGTGCCGTTCCAGGCACTGCTGATGGTCGGCCATACGGTGCATGCCGTGTGCCCGGGCAAGCAGACCGGGCAGAGCGTGCGAACCGCCATCCACGATTTCGAGGGCGACCAGACCTACAGCGAAAAGCCCGGACACAACTTCGCCCTGAATTTCGATTTCGCCCAGGTGCGCGCCGAAGACTACGACGCACTGCTGGTCCCGGGGGGCCGGGCGCCCGAATACCTGCGCCTCGACGAGCGCGTGCTGGAACTGGTGAGGAACTTCGCCACGGCGAACAAGCCGATCGCCGCCGTTTGCCACGGCGCCCAATTGCTGGCGGCGGCCGGCGTGCTCGCGGGACGTTCGTGCAGCGCCTACCCGGCCTGCGCCCCGGAGGTGCGACTGGCCGGTGGCGAATATGTGGATGTTCCGCTGGATCAGGCCCACGTCGACGGCAACCTGGTCACGGCGCCGGCCTGGCCGGCGCATCCTGCCTGGCTGGCAAGGTTCCTCGAACTGCTGGGCACCCGGATCGTTCATGAAGGCTAAGGGGACCGCGAGGTACCGGCCGGGCCTGTGCCCGGCGTCGAGGTGCGCTCGGAATGCCTGTCGCGGGTAATTCAGGGTGGGTGTTGCATTTTTTTGGTGCGCGATGGATCTTGCTCGGCGAGCAGGGGGCCGTTTTGGTGCATGGGCTTCCCGGCTCCGTCACCTCCTGTGCGTGATATGGACGCTGAACGCTATGACGGGATCGCCTGGCGCGGTGGATATCGACCGAACGGCGGCACGGAGAGGCGCCGGGTGGGTACCGCTGCCGCTTCCGATCCGTCGCCGCTACCGCTGGCGTGTCTCCAAGCCATTGATAGAAATAGGAACTTGGCAACTGGCATGAGCTTTGCGAATTTCTTTTATGCACAGCCGAGGAGCATGCATGGATCGCCAATCTTTTGACGAAATGTACGATGCGAACGGCGTCTGCCGGCCGCATTACCGGGGCTTCGCCAACTGGCTGGAGAACACTTCCCAGGAGGTGCTGGCCCAGCGTCGGCGCGAGGCCGATCTTCTGTTTCACCGGGCGGGCATCACTTTCACCCTGTACGGCGACGCGCAGGGCACCGAGCGCCTGATCCCCTTCGACACCATCCCGCGCAGCATTCCCGCCAGCGAGTGGCGCGGGATCGAGGCCGGCTGCATTCAGCGGGTCCAGGCACTGAACCTGTTTCTCGCCGACATCTATCACGATCAGCGCATCCTCAAGGCCGGCATCATTCCTCCGGAGCAGGTGCTGTCCAACAGCGGCTACCAGCAGGTGATGCACGGGCTCGACCTGCATCGCGACATCTATGCGCACATCGCCGGGGTCGATCTGGTGCGCGACGGGGACGGCACCTTCTACGTGCTGGAGGACAACCTGCGCACGCCGAGCGGTGTCAGCTACATGCTGGAAGATCGCAAGATGATGATGCGACTGTTCCCCGAACTGTTCGCCGCCCAGCGCATCGCCCCCATCGACCACTATCCGAACCTGTTGCTGGAAGCCCTGAAGAGTTCCAGTCCGCTGGATAACCCCAGCGTGGTGGTGCTGACGCCGGGACGCTACAACAGCGCCTATTTCGAACACGCTTTCCTGGCCCGCGAGATGGGCGTGGAACTGGTGGAAGGGGCCGACCTGTTCGTCCGCGACGAACGGGTGTTCATGCGCACCACCGCCGGCGCCAGGCCGGTGGACGTCATCTACCGGCGGCTGGACGATGCCTTCCTCGATCCGCTGGCATTCAATCCCGAATCGGTGCTGGGTGTGCCGGGGCTGCTTTCGGCCTATCGCCGCGGCAGCGTGGTGCTGGCCAACGCCATCGGTACCGGGGTGGCCGACGACAAGTCGATCTATCCCTATGTCACCGACATGATCCGCTTCTATCTGGGCGAGGAGCCGATCCTGCAGAACGTGCCGACCTGGCAATGCCGCAAGCCGCAGGACCTGTCCCATGTCCTGGCCCATCTGCCCGAACTTGTGGTCAAGGAGACCCAGGGCTCCGGCGGTTATGGCATGCTGGTGGGACCGGCGGCCACCAAGGCCGAGATCGAGGCCTTCCGCGAGCGTCTCAAGGCGCGCCCCGAGGCCTACATCGCCCAGCCGACCCTGAGCCTGTCGACCTGCCCGACCTTCGTCGAAAACGGCATCGCGCCGCGGCACATCGATCTGCGGCCCTTCGTCCTGAGTGGCCGCGAAACCCGCCTGGTGCCTGGGGGACTGACCCGCGTGGCGCTGCGGGAAGGCTCGCTGGTGGTCAACTCGTCCCAGGGCGGCGGGACCAAGGATACCTGGGTCGTTGAGGATTGAAGGAATTATCGAGCATGTTAAGTAGAACCGCCGCCGATCTGTACTGGATGTCGCGCTATCTGGAGCGTGCCGAGAATCTCGCGCGGATGCTCGACGTCAGCTACTCCTTGTCCCTGATGCCGCAGGACGATCGCGGCAATGGCCTCGACGAACTGGCCATGCCGCTGCTGATCACCGGCACCCTCGAGGATTACCTGCAGCGCCACGGCGAACTGCACGCCGAGCGCATGCTGCATTTCTTCGCCCTCGACGCGAGCAACCCGGCCAGCCTGTTCAACTGCCTGGCCGCGGCGCGCAGCAACGCCCATGCGGTACGCGGGCGGATCACCGCGGACATGTGGGAGAACATCAACGCCACCTGGCTGGCCTTGCTCGATCTTGCCGAGCAGGGGCTGAGCGGCTACGGCATCAGCCGTTTCTGCGAGTGGGTCAAGGAGCGTTCGCACCTGTTCCGCGGCGCCACCTACAGCACCCTGATGCGCGGCGACGTGTACAGCTTCATCCTCCTGGGGACTTTCATCGAACGGGCCGACAACACCCTGCGTCTGCTCGACGCCCGTTACGAACTGCTCGGTGCGGACAGCGAGGACCCCAACGACCGCTCGGCCCGCGCCTACTACCAGTGGAGCGCGCTGCTCCGCGCGCTGAGCGCCTTCGAGGCCTTCGCCGAGATCTATCGCGGCTCGCCGCGGGCCGGCAAGGTAGCCGAGCTGCTGCTGCTGCGGGCGGAGGTACCGCGCTCGCTGCGGGCCTGCCTGACCGAGTTGCAGCATACGCTCGCCGACCTGCCTGGCGACAACGGTCGTCCGGCGCAGCGCCTGGCCGCCGAACTGGAGGCGCGGCTACGCTACACGGCGATCGAGGAAGTCCTGGAAACCGGAATGCACGCCTGGATCACCGAGTACATCGAACAAGTCCAGCAACTGGGCGACGCCATTCACAAGTGCTATCTGGAGGTGGCCTGAGCGGGCGCGCGCAAGCGCAGGGGCCTCTTCCCGTCCATCGCCAAAAAGAGGCTGGCGGGCGTTCGCCGGCCTCCTCAATGGCAATCGCCAGCCTCGGCCTGGCGGTATTCGATGATTTCGCTGACCCGGAAGCTGCCCGGGAAGTCCTGGCAGCCCCGGCAATCGAGCTGTGGTCCAGGGGTGCCGCGCAGGACCGCGAAGGCTTCCTCGTAGGGCTCGCTGACCAGGCTCGTGTACTGGGCCTCGAGACGGTGGCCGGTGGCGGCATCCGCGACCAGCCAGAGGGGCGCTTCCGCATTGCAGGGAACGAAGATGTGCATCTCCGGGAGCATGACCAGATGGCCCTGGTAACGTGCGGCCGACGACAGGCCGCCGTTCCCGGTCGCGGGGCCGCCTGCACAGCCGGCGAGCGACAGGGCGCCGGCGAGAAGGAAGAAAATCCGGTGCATAAGCCTCCTTGGAACTGATTTGATGCGCGTTAGCCTGATTGGGGAGGCTGCTACCCGCTTCAGGCGAGGTCAAGGGTTGGCGGGAAAGACCGGCGTCGTTTCCCTGTGGAGCGCGCCGGCCCGTAAGGGCGGATCGGCGCGCGAACTCGGGCGTCAGAGGGTTTCGGCCCAGAGATCGTACTCATCGGCATCGGTGACGCGCACGCGCACCTTGTCACCGGGTTTGAGCACCTGTGCACTGTCGACGTAGACATTGCCGTCGATCTCCGGGGCGTCGGCCCAGGAGCGGCCGACGGCACCCTGCTCGTCGACCTCGTCGATCAGCACCTCGATCTCCTGGCCGATCCGGCGTTGCAGGCGCGCCGCGCTGATCGCCTGCTGGTGGGCCATGAAGCGCTCCCAGCGTTCCTGCTTGACCTCTTCCGCTACCGCGCCTTCCAGTTCGTTGGCCGGTGCGCCATCCACCGCCGAATACTGGAAGCAGCCGACGCGGTCGAGCTGGGCCTCGCTCAGCCAGTCGAGCAGGTACTGGAAGTCCTCCTCGGTCTCGCCGGGGAAGCCGACGATGAAGGTCGAGCGGATGGTCAGCTCCGGACAGATCTCCCGCCATTTCCTGATGCGCGCGAGGGTCTGGTCCTCGAAGGCCGGACGTTTCATCGCCTTGAGGATCTTCGGGCTGGCGTGCTGGAGGGGGATGTCCAGGTAGGGCAGTATCTTGCCGGCGGCCATCAGCGGGATCAGCTCGTCGACGCTGGGGTAGGGGTAGACGTAGTGCAGACGCACCCAGACGCCCATCCTGCCGAGTTCCTCGCACAGTTCGAGCAGACGCGTCTTCACCGGCCGGCCGTTCCAGAAGTCGGTCCGGTACCTGAGGTCGACGCCGTAGGCGCTGGTGTCCTGGGCGATCACCAGGAGCTCCTGGACGCCGGCCCCGACCAGACGCTCGGCCTCGCCCAGCACCTCGCCCGCCGGGCGGCTGACCAGTTTGCCGCGCATGGACGGGATGATGCAGAAGGCGCAACTGTGGTTGCAGCCTTCGGATATCTTCAGGTAGGCGTAGTGGCGCGGGGTCAGCCTGATGCCCTGCGGCGGCACCAGATCGACGAAGGGATCGTGGTCGGCCTTCGGCGGCGCCACCTCGTGCACGGCGCTGACCACCTGCTCGTACTGCTGCGGGCCGGTGACCGCCAGCACGCTGGGATGCACGTTGCGGATGGCTTCCTCGGATACGCCCATGCAGCCGGTGACGATCACCTTGCCATTTTCCGCCAGGGCCTCGCCGATGGCATCGAGGGACTCGGCCTTGGCGCTGTCGATGAAGCCGCAGGTGTTGACCACCACCACGTCGGCCTCCTCGTAGGACGGTACGATCCGGTAACCCTCCGTGCGCAACTGGGTGAGGATGCGTTCGGAGTCGACGGTGGCCTTCGGGCACCCGAGCGACACCCAACCTATGCTAGGAACTTCTTTTGACATGAGTGCACCTCGGGGGCGGGATCGCGGTGAAAAAATGGGGGCGAGAGTATACAGCGATCCGTGGTTTTCCAATCCCCATCGCGTCGGTTCGGCGGGTCGGCTCCGGAACTGACCGGAAGTAGAGAATCGCCAGGAAACCGCGATGCGGCCGGCGATGGGCGGCGGTCCCGTGCCGGGCAGGGTGTGCTGTTCCATGTCAGGCTCGATGGGTGTGGCCGGCCACCGGGACTGAGCGCGGCGGATGCCGGTGGGGCGCCTATGCTCAGAGGTTGAGCGAATCCAGGCTCGCCCGCGTCCGACGCCCATTCAAGGAGGAATCCATGAAGCTGGAGCAGCCCCGCGAATCCATTGTTCGCAATGGTGGTGTCGTATGGAGACGTCCTGCATGACCAGGTCCTCCCTTTTCATTGCCGTGCTCGCGGCCTTGCTCGTCTGGCTGTTATCCCGCGAGACGGACGCATTGCGCGCCGAGCTGAAGCTCGCGACCGAGAGCGCCGAGCAGGCCATGCGACTGGCCGATCGTCGCCAGGCCGATATCGAGCACCTGAACGCCGCGCTCGGCAGCGAGCGCAGCGTTCAGGAGCGGTTGCGCCGGGAACAGGGCGACCTGCATACCCTGCTGGCCGGCCATCAGCGACAACTCGAAGCGTTGAGGGATGAAAATCGACGACTGCGCGACTGGGCCGCCAAGTTTCTACCTGCCGCCCAGCGGCCGGGCGAGCAGCCGGCCCCCGGCGATGCCGATGCCTATGACGAAGGACTATCCGGCAATTCCGCCAGACCGGCGACTGCCGTCGATTCGGCCGGGCATTAGCTGAGCCGGATCATGTGAAAGGTATCTGGAGGGAGGTACCGGCCATGTCTGGTGTGGTACCTATGGGGGAGAGGGGCGCAAGCTCTGCCGGAAGCGATATGAAACCCGACTCCACAGCAATCGGCCCGGGTTGCGTGAGCAACCCGGGCCGATCGTCGTATTTGGTTGCGGGGGCCCGCTTTGTACGTTATCGATACGCTTCAGATAGCCCCTTGAATGAGACGAAGAGCCCGCGAGTATGCGGGCTTTTTTGTGCGCGCAGATATGTATGCGGGCGACCTGACGGACACCCCTGCCGGCTACTTCCTGAATTTTCAGTTTGGCATCGGAAAAGGGTTAGAAAGGTAAGTATCAGAATGAAAACGCCTGAAAGGCCTGAATGACGTGGCTTGTAGCGATTCTGCAAAAGGTTGGAAACGGGTAAGAAATAGGTTGGACATTACCTTTTAGAAAGGTTAGAAACTCATTTATATGATTCTTTATAAATCAATGGCTTAGAGAAAAATTACCTGTCTTCCAACCATTTCTAACCGTCTGTCGGTAATGGCTGCAGCCTTAGTGCCATGCGGGTTTCAGCCATGCTGAGTGGATTTTCCAACCATCTAACCCGTTTCCGATGCCGTCCTGAAAAATGGCTGTCTGCTGGCTCCTCCCGTTTTCTGCCTTGAGCCTCCAGCCCTTACCCGTGAAGGGATCTGAAGGCTTTCCAGGCCCCTGATAACCCCCGCACAGCGCCCAGCCTGTCTGTCCTGCGCCCTGCTGAAGGCCTGAAGAAAAAGCGACACGTTTAGCCCGCAGGTGTCGTGGGGGGACAACTGCGCGCGCCGGGCCCTGCCCACCCAAGCTAGAGGGATACGCTCTCCAAGTCAGGGGGGTGTAGGCGGTAAGAGGACGGACGTTGTGTACTGATGAGAAAATAAAGAAAAGCCGCCACGAGGGCGGCTTGCATGAGATGAGAGTAAAGCCTTATTTCGTAAGCTTACTTTCTATGGGATTCGCTAACGCCAAGCTTTAGTCGACCATAGAGAATACAGCAAGTTACTGGTAGGCTAGAAGCGATTATTGAGCATCATGCTTGTGTAGGTAAATCTGCTAGTTCCAGCAGGTCCGCCCGATTCTGGTTTGCCAGCCAAATTAGAAAGCCACGATCGACTACATTGAGCTTCAAGTTGGTTTGGTCGTAGTCAAGGACAATTGGTTTGATTTCCTTTTTCACTTGAAGTGATGCGGTCGATTGCAGAGCCTGTGTCAAGTTTCCAATGTTCAAGGCTTGACCCTCTGGGTGGTGTTGGCGGAGAACATCGCGGATATGTCGATAAGTAAGACCAGACTCTAATAACTGGTTGTCAGCACTGAGCACTGGATATAGCAGCCACTTATACATTTGAAGTGCGGTTTCCTGAAAGCCGCCTGCAAATAGCGTAATAAACGAGTTATACCGTCCGGTCTGTTGATTGACGACTTCCCTGATGAGTGTGGGAACATCAATTGTGGAGCCAACATCAACACGTGTGCTCGACTGCGTGAGATTAATACCTTCTCGGGTGCATGCTTGATAGCATGCCTCTTGAACAATATAAACGCTATCGAGAGAGTTGGCGATAACGGTATCCTTGAACGATTGCGCAAAGCAAATGTTGAGCATGGCCTCCCCAGCTGAAATGACCTCATGAAGCTCTTCATGTGTCCAGCGGTCGGCATTGACGCCAATAATTCTTCCGGTGAGGTCACCATTGTAGACAGTTAGACGCCCTTCCTCGAGCCAGACACCAACTATGATAAAGCAAAGTGATGATTGCTCATGAAATGCCTTTAGTGCTACAGAAAAGTCCTTTTGCGTATCAATCGGTAGATAATGGAAATCTTCAAGAACAATAAACTTCTTGAAGCCCTTTAGTGCAGAGATTATGTCGTTAACATCCTCTGGATCAAGCTCTAATGGAGCGCTCGTTACCGATGTAGTATTTGTCTCCTCCTTATCTCCACCTGTCTCAGCCCCGACACCGAAAACAGACGCCTTGAAGGAGGCTACGATTTTATTTCGTCCTGCAGTGGTCCGAGTCGATGACTGGGTAACTTCGTAGCCAGCCCGCTTCAAAATGGCTGAATTAAGTTCAGCAATACCCCATTTGTTAGAGCAATGAACGACAATGTAATCCTCATCTTTGAGGCAGTGTTTTCGCAGCGAGGTTTTCCCCTGCTTGGAACTGCCATAGATAATAACGTGTCTATCGCGAGTCAGATTCGCAACAAAAAATTCGTCCACCTCATTCCGGGTAACGTAGTTCAATGGCAACTCGCGTCCAATACCATAGACGTCCGAAGCGCGATTCACAATTTCTGGCTTCATGTTATCTCCTAGAAACAACTGATTAGCTTGCCGCGAGCGGTAATTATGAGGCTCAAACACAAATAGACACCGGTTGGGGAATCCAATCGACAAATATGGTAGGTAACGTTATGAGGAACAGTACACTCCGCCACTTTTAGGGCTGTGTCCAGGAAGAGAGGAAATGTAAGGTAGTTATGTACTATGACGGCAACTCCATATGCGTACAGCGTTCAATTGGCAACAAGGGTAACCTAGCGCATGGAGGAAAAACAATCTGAGCAGCGACCACAGTCGCGCGCTTAGGATAAGAAAAGAGGAAGTCTGTTCTGGCCGATCTCTGCCTGTTTTGATCGGCCTTGTTTCCTGCATTTGACTATTTGTCAGTACGCGCGTCCTCTTAATACGAAGGAATAAGCTCAAGCCTGAGCGGCTAACTCATAAGGCCTGAACCTGATCACCTCCTCACCAACCCACTCATTCACCGCCAGCATGCGCGCCTGGATCGGCTCCAGCTCGTTGGCCGCGTATACCAGGGCCGCATCCTTCACCGAGCCGAAGCCGCCGGCGTTCTGCGGCACCACGCCCATCAACTGTGGCGGGATGCGCAGCCCGGCCAGCATGTCGTCGCGAGTGATGTTCTTGATGTTGCCGAACTCGTCCTTGGCCGCCACCTCGCTGACCGGGATGACTTGAATTCCGTCTTTCTTGCCGCTCGGTGAGTAGAGGAACAGGTTGCGGAAGTTCCCCGGCCCCTTGGCGCTGCGCAGTGCCTCGCGCAGGGCATTGACGTCCTTCTCGTTCTGCGCCGCGTCGCTCATGTAGAGGATGAACCCGGCATGCGAGCCGTTCAGGTAGTAGCGCCGGCGGAATAGGGTGGCCGACTCGTTGAGCAGCGCCGACTGCAGCGCCGCCAGCCATTCCGGCAGGCCATACACCTCTTGGTTGATATCGGCCTCGCGGATGTGACAGATGGTCCCTGCCTCGAACTCGTGCTCGTCCTGCCAGCCCCTGACCATGAAATAGCGGTCCAGGTCCTGGCCGCGGCGCATGTACTTTGCCAGCGCCGGCTGCAGCGACAGCGTGCCGCCCAGCCGGTTGCGGCGCCGCTCCAGGTAGGCATTGCCGCACCACAACCAGTCCAACGCGAACTGCTCGAACGCCTCCCGGTCCAGCAGCCGGTGGGGGATGAATGTGCGGCTGAGCATGTTGCGCTTGAAAGTCAGCCCGGACTGCAGGTAGACGCTCGCCCGGGTCGAGCGGGCCAGGCCGTCAAGGTTAATCGGCGGCTCGTACCAGCGGCCGTTGAACCAGCACTCCAGGTAGTCGAGGATCTCGCCGCCATCGAGGACCGGCGTCGGATCGCCGAAGGTGAAGGCCTCGACCCCGCCGGCCGGAGCGGCAGGCTTGCTGGGCGCGGGCGCGCGGAAAATCTGAGCCAGGCGGCTAAGTGCGTTCATCTCAACAAATCTCCATGATGCTGGTATTGGCGGCGGTCTGCCCCTCCAGCGGCTCGTTGTGCAGGGCGTGCATGAGGGCCCAGGCCAGGTCGGCGTGGCCGGTTGCGTCGGTGCGGCCGGCGACGTAGGTCATCTGCCGGCCGCTGGCGGTCATGGTCTTGCGGATCGCCATCATTGAACTGGTGAGGTCGGTCCAGCCGGCGTCGTACTCCAGCCGGCCGTTGTGGACCACGTCCCACGCCTTCATCACCAGGCGGGCCTTCACCTCTGGGCTGTACGAGAACGTGGTCAGGTTCGGGAAGAACGACCTCACCAGTTGGGCTACGCCGGTGCCCATGCCGGTGGTGTCGAGGCCGATGTAGGTCACCCAATAGCGCCGGGTCACTTGGCGGATGAACTCGGCCTGCGCGGCGAAATCCATGCCGCGGAACTGGTGCCGCTCGAGCACGCGGAACTTGCCGCCCGGCACCAGTGGCGGGGCGACCACCACCAGGCCGGCGCTGTCGCCTGTCTCGGCCGGGTCGTAACCGACCCACACCTGGCGATCGCCGAACGGGCGGGCGGCGAACGGCTTGAAGTCCTCGGCCCACTCGACCCAGCTGTCGACCTGGCATGGCTGCAGCATCGCCAGCGGGAAGATGCTCGCCCCGTCGTCGACGAACTCGCACATCAGCAGGTTGGCGAACTGCTCGGCGTTGTACTCGAAGCGCAGCTCCTCGAGGTCGAACAGGTCGCAGCCACGCCGCTCGGCGTCGAGGATGGTCACGATCTGCCGCCAGATCTTGTCCTCGCTCAGCCGACCCATGGCCAGGGCGTCGTGGCCGACGTCGAGCGTGAGGTGCTGCGCGGTCGGCTTGCCCTCGTTGAGTCGCTCGCCGGTCCACCAGCGGTAGGCCGGGTGCCCCTTGCTCGATGGCGTCGAGAAGTAGGTCTTGCGCCATTTCTTGTGCAGGGCCATGCCCGAGGCGACCTTGTTCAGCTCGTCGAAGCCGTGAACCCAGAAGAACTCGTCGAAGTAGAAGTTGCCGGAGCGGCCCTGCGCGGTGCGGTAGTTGGTGCCGAGAAAATGCAGCTCGGCGCCGTTCCACAGCACGATGGGGTCGCCGGTCAGTTGCCGGCCGAGCACTTCCTGGATGAAGGCCTGCATGTAGTTCTTGAACTGGTGGGCCTGCGCCTTGCTGGCCGACAGGAAGATCTGGTTGCGGCCGGTCAGCAGTGCATCGATCAGCGCCTCGCGGGCGAAATAGTAGGTCGCGCCGATCTGGCGAGACTTCAGCAGCATGCGCGTGCGCTGGTTGCCGGCCCGATACCAGTCGAGCTGGTACTCGAAACAGCCGTCGATGAACGCATCGCGAAGCTGTTCGATCTCCTCCTCGCCGAACTCGTTGCGCTTCGGTGGCGTCTTCGGCCCCTCGTTGCGCTTGGCGAGTTTCGGATTCAGGTCGGTTTCGGTACCGCCGCCCTGGTAGCGCTGGATGCGCGCCTGCCGCTCGAGCTGGCGGTGCAGCAGGTCGATTTCCTTGAAGTCGCCGCCGGTCTTGTTGTCCTTCAGGATCAACTGCACAAGCCGCGCCTCCAGGGCGCCGCCGATGCGCTCGACGCTGTCCGCGCGGTCCCACTCGTCGCGCGACTTCCAGGTGTGCAGGGTCTTTTCGTTCTCGCCGGTGGCTTCGGCGATCTCGCAGATACGCCAGCCCATCCAGTAAAGGAATTTGGCCTGGCGGCGAGTATCGAGGGGGAGGGGGGCGATGGCTGTCATGCGCCGATGCTGCCCGCGCGCGGGCGCCTGAGCAGTCGGCCGTCCCTGTAGCGCGCCGCGCTACAACCCCGTCTCGTTGCCGCTCCGGCGGGGCCTCCCGACTATGCCCTCACTGCATTGCCGCTACCGGCCCGCACTGAGGACAACCCCGCATGAAGAAATTTCGCTCCAAGTGGTTCCGCGTCGCCGTCGAGGGCGCGACCACCGACGGCCGCAACATCGAACGCGCCTGGATCGAGGACATGGCCGCCACTTACGACCGCGCCAAATACGGCGCGCGGATCTGGATGGAGCACTACCGCAGCGCCCTGCCGGACAGCCCGTTCCGCGCCTACGGCGATGTCCTGGCGGTCAAGGCCGAAGAGGTCGAGATCGACGGCGAGAAGCGCCTGGCCCTGTTCGCGCAGATCGAGCCGACCGACGACCTGGTCAACCTGGTCAACAAGCTGAAACAGAAGATTTTCACCAGCATCGAGGTCCTGGAGAAGTTCGCGGGCACCGGCAAGGCCTACCTGATGGGCCTGGCCGTCACCGACTCCCCGGCCAGCATCGGCACCGAGATGCTCGCCTTCGCGCAGCAGCATCCGGACGCCAACCCGCTCAAGGGCCGCAAGCAGAACGCCGACTCCCTGTTCAGCGTGGCCACCGAGACGCTGCTGGAGTTCGAGGAGATTGAGGACAAGCCCAGCGTCGGCGCCGCCTTGTTCGGCCGCGTGCAGGAACTGCTCAAGGGCAAGCAGGTGCGGGACGACGGCGAATTCGCCCAGATCGGCAAGGCCGTCGAGGCCCTCGCCGAGCACTTCAAAGAACAGGCCGAAATTTTCGCCGACGAGCAGCGGAACACCGCCGAGCTGACCACCACGGTGCAGCAGCTCTCCGCAGACCTGGCCGCCCTCAAGACAACGCTCGGCACCACCCAGGACCACCGCCAGCAGCAACGCCCGACCGCCAGCGGCGGCAACGGCCGCATCACCACCGACTGCTGATCCCCGTTTTCACCGGAGTACCCCATGCGCAACGAAACCCGCGAACTGTTCGACGCCTACCTGGGCCAGATTGCCCAGCTCAACGGCGTGGCGGACGTCAGCCGCAAATTCACCGCCACCCCGACGGTCGCCCAGCGGCTGGAAACCCGTATCCAGGAATCCAGCGAATTCCTGGGGCGGATCAACATGATCGGCGTGGCCGAGCAGAGCGGCGAGAAAATCGGCCTCGGCGTGTCCGGCCCGGTGGCCAGCACCACCAACACCGCCACCACCGACCGCGCTACCACGGACCTGTCCACGCTCGACGACCGCGGTTACACCTGCAGCCAGACCAACTTCGACACCCACCTGACCTACGCCCGGCTGGATGCTTGGGCCAAGTTCCCGGATTTCCAGGCGCGCGTGCGCGACGCCATCGTCAAGCGCCAGGCCCTGGACCGGATCATGATCGGTTGGAACGGCATTTCCCGCGCCGCCACCTCCAACCCGGCCACCAACCAACTGCGCCAGGACGTCAACATCGGTTGGCTGCAGAAGATGCGCACCGAGAACGCCGCCCGTGTGCTCGCCGAAGTGGTTGCGGACAGCGACGAGATCACCATCGGCGCGACCGGCGACTACAAGAACATCGACGCCCTGGTGTTCGACCTGGTCGCCGACATGCTCGAGCCCTGGTACCAGGAAGACACCGACCTGGTGGTCATCTGCGGCCGCCAACTGCTGGCGGACAAGTATTTCCCGATCATCAACCAGAACCACGCGCCGACCGAGCAACTGGCCGCCGACGTGGTCACCAGCCAGAAGCGCATCGGCAACCTGCCGGCCGTGCGTGTGCCCTATTTCCCGCCCAAGGCCCTGCTGGTCACCCGCCTGGACAACCTGTCCATCTACTGGCAGGAGGGCACCCGGCGCCGCCAGGTCGTCGACAACGCCAAGCGGGACCGCATCGAAAACTACGAATCGGTCAACGATGCCTATGTCATCGAAGACCTTGGCGGCGCGGCCCTGGCCGAAAACATCGTGCTCGTCTGAGGTGAACCATGACCAGCCCGTGCCGCCGTCATTTCCAGAAGGTCCGCGCCGCCCAGGCGGCCGCGACCACCGAACCCGCCCAATCCATGGCCGGCGCGACCGCCTACGAGTTGCAACTGCTGCAGCTCACCACGGACCGCGCCCGGCTCAAACAGATCCAGTCCGAACAGGGCAAGGCGGAGCTGAAGCGCGAACTGCTGCCGGCGTACCAGCCCTACGTCGAGGGCGTGCTGTCGGCCGGGCAGGGCGCCCAAGACGAAGTGCTGACAACCGTCATGGTCTGGCGCATGGATGCCGGCGACTACACCGGCGCCCTTGACATCGCCGACTACGTGCTCCGCCACGGGCTGGTCATGCCCGACCGTTTCGCCCGCACCACCGGCTGCCTGGTCGCCGAGGAGATCGCCAATGCGGCGCTCAAGGCGCAGAAGGCCGGCGGCGCCTTCGACCTGGCAGTGCTCGAGCGTACTCAAACACTCACCCAAGAGCAGGACATGCCCGACGAGGCCCGCGCCAAGCTGCTGCTTGCCACCGCCCGCGCCACCCTCGAAGGCGAAGCGCCGGGGCAGCCGCGCCTGCAGATCGGCATCGACCTCCTCAAGCGCGCCATCGACCTGCACGGCAGTTGCGGCGGCAAGAAAGACCTGGAGCGCGCCGAGCGGCTCCTCAAGAACATCGCGGCCCCGGCCGCGGACTGAGCGTCCCCACGCGAACCCGGCGGCGGGGGACCGATCCAGGCAGCACGCTGCCCCGGTGACGTCCCCCCCACCGCCGACCCGGGAGAACCCCCATGAGCGGATTCATCGCCAACGGCGGCACCGTCGAGCCATTCGTCCTGGACAATGACGGCTGGTTTCCGGACATCGACGCCGAACACCTGCGCGCTGCGGTCCGCATGGACGGCAGCATCACCAACGCCCGCCTGGAAGTAGCCGCGGTCGCCGCCATGCTCAGCGTCAACCGCGAACTGGCCGCCTACAAGGCCGCCGAACTGGCCAACGGTTACGCGGCCCTGGCCGACGTGCCGGCCGTGGCCATCGACGGCGAGAGCGAGCGCGTCCACCTCTACCGCCGCGCCGTCTACTGCAGCGCCGGCGCCGAGCTGGCCGAGCGCTATCGCAGCTACGACGCCACCGCCGCCGGCAACCAGCGCGCCGACGACCTCACCCCCAGCATCGACGAGTTCCGCCGCGACGCCCGCTGGGCGATCCGCGACCTGCTCGGCGTCACCCACACCACCGTGGAGCTGATCTGATGGCCACCGTCATCGCCCACCAGGGCGACACCCTCGACGCCCTTTGCTGGCGGCATTACGGCCGCACCGCCAGCGTCGTCGAGGCCGTGCTCGAAGCCAACCCCGGCCTGGCCGACCTCGGCCCGATCCTGCCCCACGGCCAGCGCGTGACCCTGCCCGAACAGGCCCCGCAGCCGCAGCGGCAGGGCCTCGTCAACCTCTGGGACTGACCCCCATGAACAGGATGAAACACATGCCCGACAAACCGGAAACCTGGGCCTGGCTCGCCGCCTGGGTGCAAAGCAACTGGCCGGGGATCTACGCGGGCGTGCTCGCCTTCGTCATCGCCGTCTTCCGCATCGCCTACACCGGAGGACGCCTGCGGCAGCTCGTGCTGGAGGCCCCTCTGTGCGGCTTCATCGGCCTGGGCGTCAGCTACAGCACCGAGCTGCTCGGCGTCTCGCCCAGCGCCGGCGCCTTCTTCGGCTCGATGGTCGGCCTGATCGGCGTCGAAACCGTCCGGGCCACCGCCCGCCGGCTGCTGGAAAAGAAGGTGGAACAGGCATGACGACGCTCCGCCTCGACGACCGCAACCTGGCGGTCCTGACCCTGCAGAAACAGCTCAACGCCCTGGGCGCCGGCCTCTACCCCGACGGCCACTATGGCGAGCAGACCGAACAGGCCGTGCGCGACTACCAGCGCCGCACCGGCCTGGTCGTCGACGGCATCGCCGGCCCGAAGACGATGGCCGCCCTGGCCGGGCAGGACATCGGCCACCTGCTCAAGCAACGCGATCTCGAACGGGCCGCCGAACGCCTCGGCGTGCCGCTGGCCAGCGTCCTGGCCATCAATCTGGTGGAGAGCAAGGGCAACGGTTTCCTGGACAACGGGCGCCCGGAGATCCTGTTCGAGCGCCACGTCATGCGCGAACGGCTGCTCGAGCACGGCTACATCCTGCCCAGTCTCGGCACCCCCGAGGCCACCGCCGCCGCCCTGGCCGAGCGCTACCCCGGCATCGTCAACGCCACGCCTGGCGGCTATGCCGGCGGCGCCGCCGAACATCAGCGCCTGGCCCAGGCCCGCCAGATCCACGACAGCGCCGGGCTGGAGTCGGCGAGCTGGGGACTGTTCCAGATCATGGGCTACCACTGGCAGCGCATCGGCTACGCCAGCGTCCAGGAATTCGCCCACTGCATGGCAGAGAACGAGGCGCAACAGTTGGGGGCATTCGTCCGCTTCATCGAAGCCGACCAGGCCCTGCACAAGGCTCTCAAGGCCCGGAAGTGGGCCGAGTTCGCCCGGCGCTACAACGGCGCGGCCTACGCTCGCAACCTCTACGACGTGAAGCTCACCCGTGCCTACGAGCAGTTCGCCTGGCTGCAGGAGGCCGCATGATCGCCCGTCTCCTGCAATGGGCTGGCCCGGTCTGCCTCCTCGCCGCCAGCCTCATCGTCTTCAGCGTCAGCCTGCAACGTGACCGCGCCGAGGCCACCGCCCAGCAGGCCATCGAACAGCGCGACCAGATCATCCGCCACGCAAACAGCTTGGCCGACGAGTTGGCAAAGGAGCGCACCGCCCAGGCCAAGCTGCGCACCACCCAGAACGCCCTGCGCAACGAACTGGCCCGCCGCCGCACCCAGATCGAGGAACTCAAGCATGAAAACCAGGAACTGCGCGAGTGGGCTGCTCAGCCTCTGCCTGCTGCTGCTCGCCGGCTGCGCGAGCGACCGGCCCTCACCGGCGCCGACGCTTACCGTGACTGGCTGTCCGGCCGTGGTGCCGTGCCGCCTGCCGGCGACGGCGCCGAGCGATAACGGCGACCTGCTCGACGACACCGAACGCCTCGAAGCCGCCTGGGCAGAATGCGCCGCCCAGGTCGACATGCTCTACCGCCACCAACAGACCACCCCATGAGATCCGCCATGGACCAGATCGCCGAAAACATCGACCGCCTCGAGGACCTGATCGCCGCGCTGCACACCCCGATGCCGCATCGCCTGCACATCCGCTGCCTGTGCGAGGCCTTGCCCGAAGTGGTCGCCGGCCTGCGCGCCGGCTACCTGGCCGCCGGCGGCGACAACCACTGGCATCAGGAGTCCCTATGAACAAACCCGAATCCCTGCGCGCCCACCTGCTGGCCGCCGTGCCCGAGCTGCGCCACGACCCCGACCGCCTGCTGATCGTCATCGACAAGGGCCGCATCCGCAGCACCGCCGCGCCGGGCCTGAGCTTCGAGTACAGCTACACCCTCAACCTGCTGCTCACAGACTTCGCGGGCCACCCGGACGCCATCGCCATCCCGCTGCTGGCCTGGCTGCAGGTCAACCAGTCGGAGCTGCTGGTCAACCTGGAGAAGGGCAAGGAAGCCATCCAGTTCGAGGCCGAGGTCCTGGCCAACGACAAGGTGGACCTGTCGATCACCCTGCCGCTCACCGAGCGGGTCATCGTGAAGCGGCAGCCCGACGGCACCCTGCAGGTCACCCACGCCGCTGAGCCGCAGTACACCGAGCAGTTGGAAAGCACCCACCTGCAGGTCTACGCCGACGGCGAGCTGATCGCCGAGTGGGACACCCCGGAGCCGACCGGCGTCGCCCTGGCCACCCCGCACCCGGGGCCGACCCGCTATGCCTGACGACCTGCGTGCCCTCGAAGACTGGGCCGGCGCCCTGCTGGCCCGGCTCGACGCCGGCGAGCGCCGCAAACTCACCCGGGCCATTGCCCGCGACCTGCGCCGCAATCAGCAGCAGCGCATCGCCGCGCAACGCGACCCGGACGGCACGCCCTATGCGCCGCGCAAGCCGCGCAAGGACCTGCGCGGTCAGGTCGGCCGCGTGCGCCGGCGGATGTTCGCCAAGCTCCGTCAGGCCAAGCACCTCAAGCTGCAGAGCACGGCGGACAGCATCGCCATCGGCTTCGTCGGCCGCGTCGCGCGCCTGGCCCGCGTCCACCAGTACGGCCTGCGCGATCGCGTCGAGCGCGGCGGCCCCGAGGTCCAGTACGACCCGCGGCAACTGCTCGGCCTGACCGACGCCGACCTGGAGCTGATCCGCGACCGCCTCCTCGAGCACCTGGCCGGCTGACCGCACCCTGTAGCGTGCCACGCTACAACCCCCGCCACGCGACAGCCGCGCCCACGCGCGGCCAGCATGGCGGCCATGAATACCGCCGACCTGACCCGCCGCCTCGAAAACTTGATCCGCCTCGGCACCGTCGCCGAGGTTGATCCGGACGTCGCTCGCTGCCGTGTGCAAACCGGTGGGCTGCTCACTGGCTGGCTGCCCTGGCTCGCCGAGCGTGCCGGCTTCGACCGTACCTGGAACCCGCCCAGCACCGGCGAGCAATGCCTGCTGCTGTCGCCCTCCGGCGACCCGGCCACCGGCATCGTGCTGCTCGGCCTGTACTCGACCGCCAGCCCCGCGCCCGACGACAGCCTGACCCGCCACCGCCGCACCTACCGCGACGGCGCGGTGATCGAGTACGACACCGAGAGCCACACCCTGCGCGCCACGCTGCCGGACGGTGGTCAGGCCGACATCGTCGCCCCGGGCGGCGTGACCATCCTCGGCAACGTGACCATCACCGGCCTGGTCACCGTGACCGAGGACGTGATCGCCGCCGGCATCAGCCTGGTCCAGCACGTCCACGGCGGCGTCATGCCGGGCGGCGCCACCACGGGAGGTCCGCAATGAGCGGCATGTCCCGCACCACCGGCCAGACCATCGGTGACCTCGAGCACCTGCGTCAGTCCATCGCCGACATCCTCGGCACGCCGATCGGCTCGCGCGTCATGCGTCGCGACTACGGCAGCCTGCTCCCCGAACTGATTGACCAGCCGCTCAACGGCGCGACCGTGACGCGCTTGTACGCCGCCATCGCCACGGCGCTGATCCGCTGGGAGCCACGCCTGCGCCTGACCCGCGTCCAGCTCAGCCCCGGCAGCACATCCGGCAGCGCGGCGATCGACCTCACCGGCACTCACGTCGACGACAACGCGCCGCTCAGCCTGCGTGTGCCGCTTTCCATGGGAGCCAGCGCATGAGCAACTTCGTCGCCATCGACTTGTCGCAGATCCCCGCGCCAGAGGTCGTCGAAACCCTCGACTTCGAGGCCATCCTCGCAGACCGCAAGGCCCGCTTGGTCAGCTATTACCCGGCCGGCGAGCAGGCCGCCGTCGCCGCCGAGCTGGAGCTGGAGTCCGACCCGCGCACCAAGATGCTGCAGGAGAGCGCCTACCGGGAAATCCTCCTGCGCGCCCGCATCAACGACGCGGCCCAGGCCGTCATGCTGGCCTACGCCACCGGCACCGACCTGGACCAGCTCGGCGCCTTGTTCGGCGTGCAGCGCCTGACTGTCACCGAGGCAGACCCTGACGCCGTGCCGCCGGTTGCCGCCGTCTACGAGGGCGACAGCGAGTTCCGCTACCGCATCCAGTTGTCGCTCGAAGGGCTGAGCGTGGCCGGGCCCGAGGGGGCCTACATCTTCCACGCCCTGAGTGCCAGCGGCCAGGTGCTCGACGCATCGGTGACCAGCCCGACGCCTGGCGTGGTGGTGGTTACCGTGCTGTCCCGCGAGGGCGACGGTACCGCCAGCAACGAACTGCTCGCCACCGTCGGGAGTGCGCTCACCGACGAGAACGTACGCCCGCTCACCGACTTCGTCGAAGTGCAGGACGCCATCATCGTTTCGTACCAGATCGAGGCGACGCTGTACTTCCTCTCCGGCCCGGACCGCACCGTGGTCATGGCCGCGGCCCAGGCGGCCATCGAGGCCTACACCGAGGGCCAGCACCGCCTCGGCCTCGACGTGACTCTGTCCGGCATCTATGCCGCCCTGCACCAGCCCGGCGTGCAGCGCGTCGACCTGGCCAGCCCGGTCGCCAACCTGGTGGTCGACCGGCAGAGCGCCTCCTACTGTACGGCCATCACCCTGACCGATGGAGGCCTGGATGAGTAACGTCCCCAGCCTGCTGCCGCCCAACGCCACGGCCCTGGAGCGTGGCCTCGTGCAGGCCTCGGCGCCGCTGGGCGAACTCCCGGTGCCGCTGCGCGAGTTGTGGAACCCGGACACCTGCCCCGAGCACCTGCTGCCCTGGCTGGCCTGGTCGCTGTCGGTCGACGAATGGGACGGCGCCTGGACGGTTGCAGCTCAGCGGCGCGTGATCGCCGCCAGCGTCGAAATTCATCGCAGGAAGGGGAGCGCTGCAGCGGTGCTCCAGGCACTCGGAGCCCTGGGACATCAGGGCCGTCTCGTCGAGTGGTGGCAGGAGACTCCGCCCGCCGCACCGCACACGTTCCGCGCAGAGGTCGAGATCGACGAGCGGGGCATCGACGAGGACCTCGCGCGCTCGATCGAGCGACAGGTCGCGATGACCAAACCGGTTCGCAGCCATTTCATCCTGCGCCTGATCGCCATCGGCCGGGCGGAGGTGCATGTGGCCTGCGCGGCCATCCATGGCGAGCGGACCACCGTCGTCCCGCCCATCGTCTCCGAGCTGCAGGCTGGCAGCCCGCAGTACCAGGCGGCCAGCCTGGTCACAGGCGAGTCGACCACCATCATGCCCCCCCTCGCCGCCGGGCTGCAGGCCAGTGTGCAGCAGTACCACGGGGCCGGGATGGTCGCCGGCGAGCTGACCACGGTTTACCCACCCCTCGCCACCGGGTTGCCGGTGGGTGGCCAGCAGTACCGCGCCGCCGGCATGGCCACCGGCGAAACCACCATCGTCCACCCCCATGGAGCCGCACTATGAGCGACCCGCAGGACTACTACGTTCTCGTTACCCAGACCGGCCTGGCCCTGGAGGGTGCCAGCCATGGCAACCAACAGCCGCTACGACTGGCCGAAATGGCCGTCGGCGACGGCCTGGATGCCGCCGCTATCGCGGATGGCGCCCTCTATTACGCCGAATACGATCCCGATGGCAGTGAAACCGCCCTGCGCCATGAGCGCTGGCGGGGGCCGCTGACCAAGATCGAGCAACACCCCACAAACCCGAGCTGGTGGATCGCCGAGGTGGCCATCCCCGACGAGGTCGGCGGCTGGTACGTCTCCGAGGCCGCGCTGTATACCGAGGATGGCGAGCTGTACGCCATCGCCAAATATCCGCCCTCGCTCAAACCGTTATGGACCAGCGGCGCCGGCCGGCAGATCTATGTGCGCCTGATTTTCCAGGTCACCCAGGTGGCCGAGGTCACGGTCGTCGTCGATCCGGCCGTCGTCTATGTCTCCCGCGGCTATGTCGACGATGCGCTGGCCGCGCTCGAACTGCGCACGCTGACAGCGCCGGCGACCGGCCAGCCCGGCCAGGTGCCCGTGCGCGCCGCCGAGCCCGGCTCGGGCAACCCCATCGCCTGGGTCGCGCCGGGCGCGATTGCGGGGGCGGCGCTGCGCAAAGACGCGGGATTCACTGCTGCGGTCGGTGCCCGCTATTACCTGGCGGACTCGATCGTCGTGACCCTACCGCAAGGTTCCGGGCTGCAGGCGGGGGACTCCATCGCTTTCGTCAAATCCATCGGCGCCGCGCCCCTGATTCAGGCACAGGTCGGCGACAACATTCGGCACGGCGAGCAGATCGACAGCGCCGTCACGTTCGACATCCAGTCCGAGATCATTTTCGTCTGGTCCGGCACTACCTGGGAGGTTTAGATGCCAATTTCACTGCTCACACAGTCCGGTCAGGAGTCGGGCTGGGTCCTGGGGGAAACCCGCAGAATTGCGGCCGCCGCCGATCTGATCGATGTGGGGGAGTCGGGAAAGGCGGTCAAGCGCGATGTCGCGCGCGCCATCCTGGCCAGCGAGTACCCCGATTTCTACAACCTGGCCGTCGATACCACCACAACCAAATTTTTCGCGACGCGCACGGCAACGGGCCTGACCGGCGTGAACGGCATCAACACCAGTGGCGCGGGAGTGTGGATCGCGACCGGGCCGGCCGGCGGTATCTCGCGGAGTACCAACGGCGGCGTGACCTGGACGGCGGTGACCAGTGGTGTCACGGCCACCCTCGGCCAGCCCAGCTACGGCGGCGGGAAATGGGTCATCCCCTACGCCACCAACAAGGTGCTGATCTCGGCCGACGATGGCGCGAGCTGGACGGATACGACCGTACAGGGGTCGTTCAGTTTCAGCGCTACCGGTAAAACGGCATACCTGAACGGCGCGTTCGTCTATAGCGACCTGAGCACGAAACTGTATCGGTCGACGGACGGGGTGAACTGGAGCGATGTGGGCGATACCGCCCGAGGGGGCGGGACATATATCAGATCGCTCGCGGTCGGCCAGGGGCTGCACGTCATCCTGGTCGACGGCAATCTGCCCCGCTACAGCAGCGACGGCGGGGTGAGCTGGAGCAGCGGCGCCAGTCGCGGCATCACGGACCCCGGCGGAGGGCTGTACTGGACCGGCCAATACTGGGTTTCCGGCGGATCATTAGTCGCCGCGGGGCCCATTACTGAGCCGGCCCCGTCCGCCGCTGGCTATGCATTTTCGCTTTCCGAGGCGCTGACCGGCCCGGTGCAGCGGCTCCATGTGTCGTTCACCGCAACGGGTCAGTCGGGGGCTAACTGGACCGAGAGCTATCACGCCGAGGTCATCTGTGCGGATGGCGCCGCCGGGGCGGTGCTCAAGTACGGCGGCTATGGCACTGGTACACGCTACCTGAGCAACGCCGATCTGCTCAAGCTGCTGAGCGGCCAGTCTCCAACGCGGGTGGCCGTATCGGGCGGTCCATCCTCGGTTTCCACATACGGCGTGACCGAAGAGGGCTCGCTGTATGCCCTCCTGTCGTCATCCAACCAGTTAGGACTGAGAACGCCGGGCTCGGTCGTGGAGATGACCTTGGATGCGTATGCCTATACAGCCAACCAGGTGACGAATGCCAACTGGTACACGCGAATCAAATAGATGGGGGAACCATGATGCTCGCATATCCGATCAAGCCCGATTTGACGCCTGGAGATCCTGTCGAACTGATCGATGGCGCGCCCGTATCGGCTACTGAGATGACGCTTTCCGTGCCGCCGGCAGTGCCGGAGGGGGTTGGCGTCTATTACGACCGCGCGACGAGACAATGGATCGTCTCGGCCGAACCGCTGGTCGAGGAGCCGGCGGATTACGGAACCATCGTCACCGTCCTGGCCTTCCGTCAGCGCTTCAGCCTGGCCGAGCGGCAGGCCATCGAGATGGGGGCGCTCGACGATCCAGCCGGTACGGTCGAGGAGCGCGCCCGGGCTGCCGCGCTGCGTGTCCACCAGGCAGACCTCGCCGCGGCGGCCTTCGTCGATCTGGGGGCAGTCGAAACCCGAGCCGGCGTGCAGCAGATGGAGGCGTTTGGCCTGCTTGCCGCGGGGCGTGCCGCCGAGATCCTGGACACACCCGTGCAAACGCATGAGCTGCCGTAGATGGCCAGCAAACTCGACCTTTATCGCCCCGACCACGGCCGCCGGCCGTATTGGCTCGGCCTGCTGATCGCGCTCGACCAGTTCGTCAACGCGGCGCTGGGCGGCTACGTCGACGAGACGCTGAGCAGCCGGGCGCATCGCGAGGGCTGGGTCCTGGCCGAGCGCCTGATCGACCGCCTGTTCTGGTGGGACCGTCAGGGCGAGATCCACCATTGCGAGCTGGCGTTCTATGGCGAGCTGGCCCGCGAGCATTTCCCGCCGGCGGTAGAGCCCGAGCCACTACCGGTCCGCCTCCTGTAGCGCGCCACGCTACAAGTCCCGCCGCTACCCGATCCGCATCACCCACGCCACCCTGCGCAGGACCACCCGCCTGCGCAGGAGCCCCCCATGCCCGGTGACTACCACCACGGGATACGAACCGTCGAACTCACCGACGGCACGCGCCCGATCCGTACCGTTTCCACTGCCGTCATCGGCATCGTCTGCACCGGCAGCGATGCCGATGCCGCGGCATTTCCGCTCGACACCCCGGTGCTGCTGACCGACGTCCAGACTGCCATCGGCAAGGCCGGCGACCTGGGCACCCTGGCCCCGAGCCTGGACGCCATCGCCGATCAGACCAACGCCGTCACCGTGGTGGTGCGCGTGGCCGACGGCGAGGGCGCAGACGCTGCCGCCCAGGCGGCCGACCAGGTCAGCAAGATCGTTGGCACCACCACGGCCCAAGGCCAGATGACCGGCCTCAAGGCCTTGCTGGCCAGCCAGGCCCGGCTCGGCGTCAAACCGCGCCTCCTCGGCGTGCCGGGCCTCGACAGCCTGCCGGTGGCCACCGAGCTGGCCAGCATCGCCCAGAAGCTGCGCGCCATGTCCTATGTCTCGGCCTGGGACTGCGCCACCAAGGAGGAGGCGGTAGCCTACCGCGACGGCCTCGGCGCCCGCGAAACCATGCTCATCTGGCCCGACTTTCTGGCCTGGGACACCGTCACCAGCAGCACCCTGGCGGCCCCGGCCGTCGCCCGTGCGCTCGGCTTGCGCGCCAAGATCGACAACGAGGTGGGCTGGCACAAGACCCTCTCCAACGTCCCGGTCAACGGCGTGACCGGCATCAGCGCGGACGTGTTCTGGGACCTGCAGGACCCGGCCACCGACGCCGGGTACCTGAACGAAAACGAGGTCACTACGCTCATCAGGCGCGACGGCTTCCGCTTTTGGGGCTCGCGCACCTGCAGCGCCGACCCGCTGTTCGCCTTCGAGAGCGCCGTCCGCACCGCCCAGGTACTGGCCGACACCATCGCCGAGGGGCTCTTCTGGGCATCCGACAAGCCCCTGCACCCGAGCCTGGTGCGCGACATCCTGGAAACCATCAACGCCAAATTCCGCGAGCTGACACGCCTCGGTTATCTCATCGGTGCCGAGGCTTGGTACGACCCGGCCCTCAACGACCAGACCACTCTGAAGGCCGGCAAGTTGTACATCGACTACGACTACACCCCGGTCCCGCCGCTGGAAGACCTGACGCTCCAGCAGCGCATCACCGATCGCTATTTCGCGGACTTCGCCAGCCGCATCACCGCCTGATAGGAGAGCGCCATGGCACTGCCCCGGAAACTGAAAAACCTGAATCTGTTCAACGACGGCAACAGCTACCTCGGCGTCGCGCGCACCATCACTTTGCCGCCCCTGGCCCGCAAGATGGAAAGTTACAGGGGCGGCGGCATGAACGGCCCGGTCAAGGTCGACCAGGGCATGAGCGACGATGGTATCCAGCTCGAATGGACGCTGGGCGGCCTCGACCTGGTCGTGCTGCGCCAGTTCGGCGCCACCACCGCGGATGCGGTGCTGCTGCGCTTCGCTGGCTCCTACCAGCGCGACGATACCGCCGAGATCAGCGCCGTCGAGGTCGTCGTCCGTGGCCGCCATGAGGAGATCAACCTGGGCGACGCCGAGCCCGGCGAAGACACCGAGGTCAGCATCGTCACGACCTGCAGCTACTACAAACTGATCGTCGACGGAAACACGGAAATCGAGATCGACCTGCTCAACATGATCGAGATCGTCAATGGCGTCGACATGCTCGCCGCCCAGCGCGCCGCCATCGGTATGTAACGCATGCCCGGCCACCATCCGCCGGCGCGCTCGCCGGCACCACTCAGGAGCACTGTCATGACCAGCACCACCAAGACCATCACCCTCGACACCCCCATCCAGCGCGGCGAGCAGATCATCACCAGCGTCGAGCTGCGCAAGCCCGACGCCGGCAGCCTGCGCGGCGTCAGCCTCACCGATGTGCTGCGGATGGACGTCAATGCCCTGATCACCGTGCTGCCGCGTATCAGCACGCCGGCGCTCACCCAGCCGGAACTGATGCGCCTGGACCCGGCGGACCTAGTCCAGTTGGGCAGCGAGGTCGCCGCTTTTTTGCTGCCGAAGTCCGCGCAGGTGGATGTCTCCCCCGGCATGTAGAGGACGCCATGGCGGACATCGCGGTGGTTTTCCACTGGGCGCCGGCGGACCTGGACCCGCTGAGCCTCACCGAACTGATGGAGTGGCGCGAACGCGCCCGCCAGCGTAGCGAGACAGGGCAGAAACATGGCGCGTGATCTGAGTTTGCAAGTCCGCCTGAGCGCGATAGACCGGATCACCGCGCCGTTGCGCCGCATCGTCCAGGGTAGCGGCGCCCTGGCCCAGGCGATGAAGGCCAGCCAGGACCAGCTCAAGGCCTTGAATCAGCAGCAGCGCGACTTGAGCGGCTATCGCCAGACGAATGTCGAGATCGCCCGGCAGACCAAGGCTATCCAGGCACTGCAGGCCAGGACCCGCGAGCACACCCAACTGCTGGAAAAGCAGCGGGCCGTGCATGTCAACCTCAAGGGCAACCTGAAGGCGGCCCAGACGCAGTACAACAAGCTGGCCAAGGCACTGATCGAGGGCAAGGGCGAGACGGCCAGCTTCCACTTCGAGCTGGAGAAGGCCCAGATCAAGCTGCAATCCGCCCAGCAGGCCTTCAACCGCTCGTCCAGCACGATCAAGACCTACAAGGACCGTATTCGCCAGGCTGACAGTCAGCTTGCCCAACTCGGCAGCCAGCAGCAGAACAGCCAGGAACGTCTGGCCGGCTACAAGCGGCGGCTCGACGAGGCCGGCATCGGGACGGAGCGCCTGGGCAGTCGGGCCCGGCAACTGCGCGGCGAACAGGAACGCCTCAACGCCGTGCTCGAGGCGCAGAAAGCCCGGCTCGCTGCCGTCACCGCGCAGCAGGAGCGGCTGACCAAGGCACAGAAGAGCTACGAACGCGCCCAGGCCGTGGCCGGCAAGATCGCCATCGGCGGGGCTGCCAGCTTGGCGAACGGCTACGCGCTGTCCCGCCCGCTGTCTGCCGTGATGGACGCCTACGCGCCAGCCGAGGACGCCGCAGCCCAGTTGCGCGCTTCGATGATGGGTGCCGATGGCAGCGTCTCGGCGGACTTCGAAAAGATCAGCGCCTTGGCCACCCGCTTGGGCGACCGCCTGCCCGGGACCACCGCGCAGTTCCAGGAAATGATGACCATGTTGCGCCGGCAGGGCATCAGCGCACAGTCGATCCTCGGCGGTACCGGCGAGGCGGCGGCCTACCTGGCGGTCCAGCTCAAGATGGGCAGCAGCGAGGCGGCCGAGTTCGCGGCCAAGATGCAGGACTCCACGCGCACGACTGAGGCTGACATGATGGGGCTGATGGACACGATCCAGCGCACCTTCTATCTCGGCGTCGATCCGACCAACATGCTCCAAGGGTTCGCCTCGATCTCGCCAGCGCTGTCGATGATCCGCAAAAGTGGGCTGGAGGCAGCCAACACCCTGGCCCCGCTACTGGTCATGATGGATCAGGCCGGTATGTCCGGAGAGTCGGCCGGCAACGCCCTGCGCAACGTGTTCCAGTCTGGATTCAAGACTGACAAGGTTGCCAAGGCCAACAAGATGCTGAAGAAGCTCGGCATCAGCCTCGACTTCACGGACGGAAAAGGCGAGTTCGGCGGACTGGAGAAGCTGTTCGCCCAGTTGCAGAAGCTCCAGAAGCTGACCACGGAAAAGCGCACCGCCGTCATCAGCGAGATATTCGGCGACGACTCGCAGAACCTGCAGGTGCTCAATACCTTGATTGACAAGGGCCTGGATGGCTACCGCGAAGTCGAGGCCAAGATGAAGGCCCAGGCCGACCTGCGCAAGCGCGTCGACGACCAGCTCAAGACCCTGACCAATGTCATCGACGCAGCCCAAGGCAGTTGGACCAACGCCATGGCTGAGTTCGGCGCAGCCGTGGCTCCGGAACTGAAGGGCTTGATCCAGTGGCTCGGCAACGTCGCCAGTGGCATTGGCGCCTGGGCGCGGGAAAATCCGCAACTGGCCGGGACGCTGGTCAAGGTGACAGCAGGCATCGGGGCTCTGGCGGCGGCTGGTGGTGCGCTGGCCATCGGCATGGCCGGGTTGATCGGGCCGTTCGCCATGGCCAAGCTCGGCCTCAGCGTCTTCGGCATCCAGGCCGGTAGCGCCATGGCGAGCACGGGGCTGTTGGGCAAGGCCCTGGGAGGACTTTCGACCAGCCTGTCGGGGCTGGGCGCGGCCTGGCAAGCCGCCTCGCTCGGGACCGTCCTCACCGCGCTACCGGGACGCCTCAAGGCCGCCGCCAGCGCGGCCAAGGCCTGGGTGGCCAGCGCCGGTAGCGCCCTGGTCGGCAGTTTCCGGGCGGCCGGCAGCTCCGCCCTGGCATTCGCCACCGCGCCCTTGCGGTGGGTGATCAAGGGACTGCGCGAGGCCGCGCTCGCGGCGTGGATGAATATCCGCGTCAACGGCTTGCTCGGCGCCAGTTGGAACGGCATCAAGGCGGGGGCCGGTGGCCTGCTGGCGGTGCTGCGCGGCGGCTTCTCCGCCGTGCTCGGCGGTGCCGCCGGCGCCTTGCGTCTGTTCGGGCAGGCCATCGTGTTCGCGGGACGTGCCCTGCTGCTCAACCCCATCGGCTTGACTATCTCGGCGCTGGCCCTGGCCGGCATGGCCTTGCTCAAGTATTGGCAGCCGGTCAAGGCCTTTTTCGGCGGCTTCTGGCAAGGCTTCACCCAGGGGCTCGAACCGCTGGCCCCGGCCTTCGCGGCGCTGGGGAGCGCCTTGGCGCCGCTCAAGCCGCTCTGGGACGGTATCGCCGGAGCCATGTCGGCCGCGTGGCAGTGGGTCAGCCGGCTGTTCGCCCCGTTCCAGGCGACGGCCACCGAACTCCAGAATGCCACCAGCCGGGGCCAGGCCTTCGGCCTCTGGCTGGCCGGGCTGGTCAACTCCCTGACAGCCATCGCCGGCAAGATGTTCGGCTTCGGGGTCGACATTGTGAAAGGGCTGATCAACGGCATTCTCAGCATGAAGAATACCGTCCTCGGTGTTATCGGTGGTATTGGCAGCAGCATCACCGGCTTGTTCTCGAAGGATCAGGAGATCCACAGCCCGAGCCGCGTATGGGCCCAGTTGGGCAACTACACGATGCAGGGCCTCGAACAGGGCCTGCTGAAGGGGCAGGGCGGGCCGCTCGGCGCCATCGCCGATCTGAGTCGGCAGCTCACCCAGGCCGGCGCGCTCACCGTGGGCCTGGGCGCGGCCGGCGGTGCGCTGGCGATCGACAACCGCCCGCCGCTGGCCGCTGGCGGTGCGGCGCCCATCGTCGTCCAGGGCGACACCATCACGATCAACCTCCAGGTTGGTGCCGGCGGCAACCCGGCCGACCTGGCGCAACAGATCAACCGCATCCTCGACGAGCGCGAGCGGGCCAAGGCCGCCCGCGTGCGCTCCCGCCTGCACGATCAGGAGTGACCCAGCATGATGATGGCCCTCGGGCAATTCGTTTTTTCCCTGTCGACCCTGGCCTACCAAGAGTTCCAGCGCCAGACAGACTGGCGGCATGGCTCGACCAGCCGCATCGGCGTCCGCCCGGCGCGGCAGTTCTTGGGGCCGGGTGACGACAGCATCACCCTGCCGGGCGTGCTGCTGCCCGAGCTAACCGGCGGCATCCCCAGCCTCGACGAGGTGCGCGAGATGGCCGACACCGGCCGCGCTTGGGTCCTGGTCGAGGGTACCGGGCGGCTCTACGGGCTGTGGGTCATCGAGAGCCTGAGCGAGACGCGCAGCCTGTTTTTCAGCGACGGCACTGCCCGGCGCATCGAGTTCAGCCTGGTGCTCAAGCGCGTGGACGACGACCGGATCGACCTGCTCGGAACGCTGGTCAGCACGGCAGCCAATCAGCTCCTCGAGGAGCTGCTATGACCGACGCCTACCCGTACCCGATCTGCCGCGTGGTGGTGGACGGCCGCGACATCACCGCGGCCATCAGCCCGCGCCTGATCGCCATCAGCCTCACCGACAACCGCGGCCTCGAGGCGGACACTCTGGACATCCAGCTCAGCGACCACGACGGCCTGCTCGCCATCCCGCCGCGTGGCGCTACCGTGCGGCTCTGGCTGGGCTGGAGCGACAGCGGGCTGGTCGACAAGGGCTCATATACGGTGGACGAAACCGAGCACAGCGGCGCCCCGGACGTGCTGTCGATCCGCGCCCGCTCGGCCGATCTGCGCGAGGGGCTGAAGACCAAGCGGGAAAGGAGCTGGGACCAGAAGGCCCTGGGCGACGTCATCAAGGCCATCGCCACCAGCAACGGCCTCACAGCCGTCATCGCGCCGGGCCTCGCGCAGATCCCGCTGGCCCACCTGGACCAGGCCAACGAGAGCGACGCCAACCTGCTGGCCCGCCTGGGCGAGCAGCACGACGCCATCGCCACCGTGAAGGCCGGTCGGCTGCTATTCATGTCGGCGGGCAAGAGCGCCACCGCCAGCGGCCTGCCGCTACCGCACATCACCCTGACCCGCGCCGATGGCGACCAGCACCGCTTCCTGCAGGCCGACCGCGACAGCTACAGCGGCGTGCGCGCCTACTACTACGACGTCAACTCGGCCGAGAAGAAGGAGGCGATCGCCGGCGAAAAGGACAATCTCAAGGACCTGCGCCACGTCTACACCGACCAGACCAGCGCCCTGAACGCCGCCCGGGGCGAGTGGAGCCGCCTGCAGCGCGGCACGGCGACCCTCAGCTACACCCTGGCCAGGGGCCGGCCGGACCTGATCCCCGAGCTGACCTACAGCCTGAGCGGCATCAAGGATGAGATCGCCGCCATCACCTGGCTGGGCTCGCATGTGGCGCACAGCGTCACGGCCGACGCCTACACCACCAGCCTGGAACTGGAGTCCAAGCTGCCGGACGGCGATGAAGTGCTCGACCTGGCGGAGGAGGTCGGCGACTACACCGGCGTGCTCGCCTGGTACCGGGACGAGAAGACCGGCAAGCAGCACAGGGTCACGGCTGGCGACCAGACCCGACCCAGGCGGCTGACGCACCTCTACGCCAGCAAGAGCAGTGCGGAGCGGGCGGTGGAGAAGGAGTGGAAGAAGATGCAGGCGGCCCGGTCGGGCGTTTGAGGTTGCCGCTTCAGTAAAGTGCAATGGTTGCACCATGCAGCCATTGCACTCATACTGCGCCCATGCCAACGATCAAACGCCTACCGACCTGCACTATCACCCTCTACGCGGGGGACCACCTGCCGCCACACTTCCACGTACGCATGCAGGACGGTCGCGAAACCCTGGTGGAAATCGCCAGCCTGTCCGTGCTGTCCGGTCGCATCGCCCGCCGCGAACTGGCGGCAGCCCTGGCCTGGGCCGCCGAGAATCAAGCGCTGTTGAGCGCCAAATGGGAGGAACTGAATCCATGAGCAACCGCCATTTCACCCTGACCGGCGTCGAAGTCGTAGCGCCTTCCACCCTGCACCTGGACTACGCCGATGGCGCACGACTGACGGTCGACCTGGCCGACACCATCGCCCGTCATCCCACCTTGGCCCCTCTGGCCGATCCGGCGGTGTTCGCCACCGCGGCAGTCGGCGAATGGGGCGGCAGCGTGGTCTGGAACAACGATGACGCCCTGGAGCTGGCCGCCGACAACCTGCGCGCCCGCGCCGTGGAACAAGCCGGCGGCTACTCGCACGAGCTGATCTGGAATTGGATGGCCCGGCACAAGCTGAGCCTGGATGGCGCCGCCGAGGCCCTGGGGCTGAGCCGCCGCATGCTCGCCTACTACCGCAGCGGCGCCAAGCCGGTACCGCGTACCGTGGCCCTGGCCTTGCTGGGCTGGGAAGTCGAGCAGCACAGAGCCGCTTGACCTGAAGAAAACCCTGGCTCAGGGCCGGGGTCTGCCTTCAGTTATATCCTGGCCGGGGGCCGGCCGGACCTAATCCCCGAGCTGACCTACACCCTGACCGGCATCAAGGACGAGATCGCTGCCATCATTTGGCTGGGCGCCCATTTTGCCCACAGTTTCACGGCTGCGCCTACAACACCAGCCTAGAGCTGGAATCCAAACTGCCGGACGCGGCCGAGATCTTGGATTTGGCCGAGGAGACGACCGACTACTGCAGGCGAAGCAAGCATGAAGAGAGCGCCCAGGGTTCTTCTTTTATATATGGGTTTGGAGGCCCAGGCAGTGGGGGGGATGATAGCGTATACTCATACCATTAGGCAGGTTTGCCAGGATACAGATGTAACGATAAGGAATTTTGGATGGGTGGTATACCGAAGCCTGATCCTTCGATCGTCAGTGGTTTCAAAGTTTCGTTTGTAGAGGGAAATAGGAAATATTACTTCGATCCTGAAGAGCAGCTGTACTACTCATGGGATTCACTTCATGGAGAGTTTGAAGTATTTAATCGGCGTGGTTTTCACTTGGGCTCGGTCTGTCCTACTACCGGGATTACGCTAAAACCAGCCGTTCGCGGCCGTAGGATTAACCCGAACTGAGGTGCCATATGAGTTTTATTGAGCTTTGCCTAAAAGGCGACGTGCTAGAAGAAGAAATCGACCAGTTTGTCGAGGCTTGGCATGAAGGCCGCGACGGTGTGGATGTAGAGCTTCATGATTATTTGGGTATGAATTGGAGTGAGTACCAGCTGTGGGCTACGACGCCTTCCATTTTGCCTTTCATTTTGACTGCTCGTAAGAACAGGATTTCTTTGGAGCAGGAAATGGAACAGGATCGATACGCTATGGCAGCTAGAGCCCGCTCACCAGGCGAGGCTGCTCGAATTGATGCGTGGTTACGTGAAAAGGGAAAAATATAGTGACTCCTGAGGAAAAAATGGCCAACCGTGTTTTGGCTATTCGTGGCTTGAGGCCTCCCTTCGATTTGGAGTTGTTGGCGGCTCACTATGGTGAGTTGGAGTTTCTCGATATTCCATTTGGTGTCGATGGAATCACAGTTGGTATTGGTGGTAAAAGTAAGCCGAAAATATTGATCAATGACTCTATTTCTGTCACGCGTAAAAAATTTACTTTAGCACATGAGATTGGTCATATTGTTATCCCTTGGCATACTGGTACTATTGTTTCGCATATAGATTCAGGTGAAGTAAGCTCTGCATATCTGCAGATGGAGGCAGAAGCTAACAGATTTGCTGCAGAGCTACTTATGCCAACGAGCTGGCTCGTTGATATGTTTCAGAAATCTGAAACTGTGGAGGCGTATTTCAGGTCGGTACTTGATACAGTAGGGGCTTCGAAAGAGGCGACATTCTACAAGCTTTTCAAGCCATTGCCATCTCCTGTTGTCTGCGTTCATGTAGATCATGATTGGAACTTATTGAGCTGTCAGCGATCTTTTTCTGCGCCATACCGATCTTTGCAAAATGGCCCTATTACGCGAGAGGTTTTTGGAAATGATAACAAGTTTGAAACTTTTGTTATCGATGACAATATTTATCTGAGCTGGATATTTATTGGTCGAGAGATTCAAGAGGTTGACCAAAGGCCATGGCGTGAAGTGTATACCGAAATTCTCGGCAGTACAGGGATGGAGCATTCTCTACAGAGAATTAATGGGGTTCTGGCTGCTGCCTATAATAAGAGTAGAGGGAGTAGTGAGTCGGAAATATGTGGTGCTATTCTTCGTGCTTTTGCCAGTCATGATGATTTAGGGTCAGTCTTAAATCATCCACTCTTTGAACAATATGTAATCAAGCGAGTGAAAGACATGAAGCAGCGCTCTTAGGTATCAGCGAGAGATGCTGTCTACACCTTGACCGGCATCAAGGACAAGATCGCCGCCATCATCTGGTTGGGTGCCCATGTCGCCCACAGCTTCACGGCCGACGCCTACACCACCAGCCTGGAACTGGAGTCCAAGCTGCCGGACGGTGAGGAGGTCCTCGACTTGGCGGAGGAGGTCGGCGACTACACCGGCGTGCTGGCCTGGTACTGGGACGAGAAGACGGGCAAGGAGAGTAGGGTCACCGCTGACGACTAGACCCGGCCCAAGCGTCTGACGCCGCTTTACACGAGCAAGGCTGCGGCAGAGCACTCGGTGGAGCGGGAGTGGAAGAGGGTGCAAACGGTATAGATAGATCCTAATGCACCCTATACAAGCCATATATTCAGCGCATTGGCTCAGAAAATATTTCTGACTTCTCAACTGGCGCAGTAATTCCATATGTACTGCAAGCTGAGGCGACTATATCATAGAACCATTGCTCAGCCAGCGGAGAAATATATATTTTATTAATCAGTATATTTAAATCGCAGTTAACATTTACTCCTGGAGTGGGAGTTATTGCCTCAATCTCGTCTTCTGAGCGACCTCTGGTAACAACCCCGTTCGGAGTTATGTCTGGAATGAGATCTCCATCAATATTAAAGAAGCCTTTTTCAGACTTGATTTCTTTGTGGGTTACTGATGTATCGCAATACGCAAGTCTGAACTCTTTTTCATACTCGAAGCTCATTCTTTTATGGATGATTGGAGTGAAGGCGCTATTTTCATCAATAACAAATTTCTCGCTAGAATAATTCCCATAAATGACTTTGCCGCCATATATATCAAGTGAGCAGTTTTCTAAGGCGCCTTCTAAACGCTCCTCGCAGGAAACAATAGCAATGCCTTCATTTCGCTTCGAATAAATATCCCACATTGCTGCTGACTCATGGTCGTTCATGTGCCAGCAATTTATAAAATAAGCACGTCGCATTGCAAAGGCTTGCCGTATACGAAGTTCAGCAAGCTCTTTCATTCGATTAAGGCCGATAGAAAGGTCTGTTTCGCCGCGTTTTAGAAAGCCGGAGAGACGGCCTTTTAGCTCGCTGGGAACATCTTCCACTGCATTCCATGAGCGATGGAGAAAACGTGATGATGGTAAAGTTCCTTCAAAAGGGTCGCCTTGAGCCATTAACTCAAGATTGTAAAAGAACAACGATTTTGGCTGTAACAATGAGAGGAATTTAGGCAGCCCCATATAGCGCCAAAGAAGTGATTGCTTACTAATAGGAGGATGAAAGACAGGATGTTTCCTAATGAGCGGCATACTTTTGATCCTAAAAATTTATCTCGCCTAGCAACTATGAAAGCGCTCTTAAACTCATGATCGTCGGCCAATGGCTATGAGGAGAAAACTAAAATAAATACACATCCATACGCAACTCTTCACTTGCTTGGCTAAGGGTCTTAGTTGCTCTGGCGCAATAAGGCAGGAGGCTTTCTAGTTTTGTTGAAGTAGTAGCTGTTTTTAAACTCGTCATGTAGGTCCATGTCGTCAATCTCTTTGGATCCGTTTGCCAATCAATACGTAGTTCATATCCACCCTCTGCAGCGCCAGATAGGGCATCAGTTGTGTGGTCAATGGCCGCTGACTACCTTGCTCGATGGCACGCCCTTTTTTAATGCCGATCCCCAGCAGGGTAGCGAATTCAGCTTGAGTGAATCCCAGGCGCTCCCGTTCTTCGGCAATGCGCTGGCCGTAGTGGCGTTGGTCTAGGGGAGAGGATTCAGAAGCAGGGGAATAGGAAGAGGTGGCCATGGACATCCATGTCTGCCCGATAAGTTCTCAATAGGAACAGATTATGCCGGCCTTTTGATGTCAGCAAAAGCCGCAGCTAGCTCCTCGAAGCGCTGCTCGAGGTCCCTCAGCCGTTTTTTTTCCGCAGCAGCGTCCTGTATCTCTCGCTGGGCGTCCTCGTCCAGGGCGCGGAACAGCTCAAGGATGGCTTGCTCGCGTGGGCTGATCTCAGAGGAAATAGAAGCCTGTTGCGTAGGTGTCGAAACCTCCTCTCCACGCTGCATAGGTCCGTCTCCCGTCAGAAGCCAGTCGATGGATATACCCAATTTAGTGCCTATTGCCACAAGCGACTTCGCATTCGGATCTCGCTCATCCAACAGATAATTCTGTAGCGTTCTGTAAGGAATCTCGCAGAGTTCAGCAGCATCCTTGATGCTTAGACCACGCAGATCAAGAACTGCACGCAGACGCTTGCTTGCACTCATTTTTGTGTGCCACCTATTGACATACTCGATTTGGTGTCTAGTATTGCACCTGCTTAGGTACATTTTATCCACATGGGTACAGTCAGGCCATGAACAAACGCCAGATCCATGCACGCCTGATCGAGCGTGGCAGCAACTTCCGTCAGTTCGCCCTGAGCCACGGCTATGAGCCGCGCACTGTTACCCAGGCGGTGGAACGCTGGGCCGAGAGCGAAAGTCTGCCGCGTGGCCGGCTGACCTTTCGCATCCTGCGCGAGCTTTCGCTGGAGATCGGGGGCGAGGTGATTCCCGGAATCCTTGGCGAGGCGGAAGACGATCGGCGGCCAGCCCCTTCGACAACGCCGCAACGGTAAGTGCCCATCGGGAACGAGAGAACCAGAAATTGAAACGCACGCTATTGGAAACGAGGCGGCAGGTGGCCAGCGCCATCGTCTGCGGCTACCCGGGTGGACGCGAATGCGCCGCTGCGCGGCTGGGCATGCCGCTGAAGAAGTTCGACAACCACTTGTACGAGAGCAAGGGCAGCCGTCCGCTCAGCGACGAGCAACTGCACCTGCTGGAAGCGGAAAGCGGCACCACCTATCTGCCGGACTACATGGCCGCCATGTACGGCGGCGTGTTCGTGCCGATCGCCGACCCGAGCGAGTTGGACAACCTGGACCTCTACAGCCGCTCGGTGAAGACCGCCGTCAAGCGTGGCCGGGTGGACCAGATCATCGCCGAGGCGCTGGAGGATGGGGTGATCGACGAGCGGGAGGTGGAAACCATCCTGGCCGCCCATCGCAAGCACATCGCTGCCCGGCATGCCGAGGTGCATGCGGTGATCGTTCTGCACAGCGAGGTTAGGCGATGACGCTACCACTGCCGCTTGGGCTTCACGTGCGCCCCTTTCAGCAACTTGATGGCGGTGATTTCCGCTTTGAAGTGTTCGAGGCGCACCAGCACGTCGTTGAGATCGATGTCGGTGTGGTCCCTCACGAAGTCCTCTTCGGTTTCGCCGTAGGCCTTAGCGAAGAACGCATCGGGCTCTCGCCCCTGCAGCGCTTCCCGCAACCCCAAGTAGAAGGTTTCCAGCTCGTTCAGGCGCTTGCCAATGAGCCCTTTTCGGTAAATCGCCATTCATCACGCTCCGAGGTATTCCATGTCGGTTGATAAGCACGCCCAGCCCCATGAAGACAGGCACTTACAGGCTTTCCAGCATGTGCTGAACCTGAAGCATGACCTGATCGATCTCAAACATGCCGTGAAGCGGGCGCGCAAGAGCCAAGACTACAGCTCCCTTGCGGCCCTGTTCGAGAGGGCCGAGCACTCAGCCAGGGCCGGCCGTTTGTTTGTTAAAACCACTGCGGCGGGGGAATGACCATGACGCAGCAACTCATTCCCGTCTTCAACGGCGAACTTGACGGCCGCAATCAGCAACTGTGTGATGCCCAAGAGCTGCATGCATTCCTCGAAGTGCAAACTCGCTTTAACGACTGGATCGGTCGCCGAATCGAGCAATATGGCTTTATAGAAGGCGAAGACTTTTACTCAGTCTTGAGTAAAAGTGCTGGCGGTAGGCCTTCTCAGGACTACCACCTCACTCTCGACATGGCCAAGGAACTGGCCATGGTCGAGAACAACGAGAAGGGCCGGCAGATCCGCCGCTACTTCATCGCCATGGAGCGCGAGGCGCGCGAGAGCCGGGGGGCGACTTACCTCAGCGTCGGCCAGCAGCTCGCCATCCACCGGCAGGTGCCCAGGCTGCTCGCGCTGCTCAAGGCGGAAACTTCCCCGGCCATCCGCCAGACCCTCTATGCACAGCTCTGCCAGCACTGCCATCTACTGGCCATTCCAGCGCCTTCGCTCGAAAGCGTGGGGCGCAGCAAGCCTGAAAACGGTGACCTGTTCCCGGCGCAGGGCTGAAAGGACTGACATGCGCAAGCCGAACGCAAATGGCCGCATCCCGAATTCGGGAGGTGGGTACATCAAGGAGTGCCCCGTGTGCGGGTCTCCGGTGAAGATCCGTAACTCGGCCCGCATCACGCTGGTTACAACTGAGTACGTGGGCTCATGCCAGGCCGCTGGCTGCGGAGCCCAGATAAAGGGCTTCTTTACCTGGGTCGCGTTTGTCAGTCCGTCAGGGCTTCCAAAACACGGGCTCGACCTGCCAGTCGTGCCGGAGGAAGAACGCCTGCGCCTGTGGCGCCATCACGTCAAGGGCTGCGAGAGCAGACAGATCGACCTGGTCGACCAATTGGAGAGTGAAGAGCAATGAACAGTACAGCCTTTCTCCCCCGGGATTACCGGGAACGCATGCAGGCCTGCGCGCTGGCGTTCCTGCGCCAGCATCAGGCCGAACACCTGGGCGACGACCAGATCCTGTACGAGCGCACCTGCGATCACCTGGTGAATCGCCTGGATGTTCCGCTGTTCATGGCCAGCCGCATCGTGCACCTGGCCATGACCCAGCTCGCCGAGCGGCCGGGGCGGATCATCGTCGCCCGGGTGGGCAGCCATGCCGAGCGAGCTTGTCTGGCGTACTCGCTCACCGGCGAAAGCGCTTTCGTTCCGCAGCGGCGGTTGCCGCGGCGCCTGCAGTTCCAGCCGGACGCCGCGCCGCGCTGATACCCACCTGACCCCTGATGAATCCCCAGCCCCTCGATCAGCGGGGCGGGAAACGTGCGCCCGAAATTTGGAAGAGATCCATGGAAAACGCCGTTGTCATTCGGTTGTCGCTGGAGCCGAAACAGGCCGAGGCCCTGTTGTTGCACCTGCGCGAGCAGTTCCGTCAGGGCCTGCAGGCGCGCTGGTACGCCGACCGTTACCGGCTGGTGCCCGATGCGGCCAGAAGCGGCGCCATCCTTCACGACTGCCCGTGCCTCGCCGCGCAGAAGAAAGCCCTTGGCGCCCTCCGGGCTGCCCTCGATCAGGCGCAGTAGGGCCGACCATGAATCACGATTTGCATCACCAAGTACTCCAGCGGCTGATGGCCGAGTATGGCCTCAAGCCCGTCTCCGGAGATCGAAAGTGGATGCGCGGCGGAACCTGTCCAGCCTGTGGCAAGCGGGAGCTGTACACCCACGCGGAACACCCGTGGGTGCTGCGTTGCGGCCGGCAGAGCCGGTGCGGCGCCGAGTATCACATCAAGGACCTGTTCGACGATCTGTTCGATGACTGGAGCAAGCGCGCGCCGGCCAGCGAGCAGCAGCCGACGGCCAGCGCCAGGGCCTACCTGGAGTTCGCCCGCGGCTTTCGCCTGGAGCTGATCGAGGGTTGGTTCAGCCAGGAGCACTACTGGAGCCGCGAGGCCAACGCCGGCAGCGCCACGGTGCGCTTCGACATGGGCGACGGCGGCTACTGGGAGCGGCTGATCGACCAGCCGCACCGCTTCGGCAAGCAGAAGGCGCGCTTCAAGCCCGGCTACAGCTATCGCGGCCGCTGGTGGTGCCCGCCGTGCGTCGACCTGCAGGAGGTCGGCGAGCTGTGGTTGGTGGAGGGCATCTTCGATGCCATCGCCCTGCTGCACCACGGCATCGCCGCCGTGTCGGTGATGAGCTGCAACGGCTACCCGGAGGAGCGGCTGCGCGAGCTGAAAGCGCAGCGGGAGGCCGCCGGCGACAAGCTGCCGACGCTGGTCTGGGCCCTGGACAACGATCCGGCTGCCCGCACCTACACCCGCAAGCACGCCCGCAAGGCCCGCGAGCTGGGCTTCCGTTGCGAGGCCGCGCAGATCCCCCAACGCGACGGCAGGAAGACCGACTGGAACGACTTGCATCAGCGCTGGATGTTCGAGAAGGACGAGGAGGCGCGCACCGAGCGGCGCGAAAGGGACATCAAGGCGGCCCGCCACCAGGGGGCTCTGCTGCTGGCCGAGAGCGCGGAGGAGAAGGGCGTGTTGATGTACGAGTGGACGCCGCGCCAGGAGTTTCATTTCGGGTTCGAGAACCGCCTGTACTGGTTCAAGATGGACCTGGAGAAATTCCACAAGGCCATGCAGGCGCTGGAGGAGTCGGAGCGGCACGAGGATAGGCTGCTCAACGACCGGCAGCGCCGCGACAAGGCGCTGCGCCAGTGCGGCGCGGTGGTGGAAATCGCCAACTGCTACCCGGAGTTCCTCTACTACCAGCGCAACGAGGTCACCGACGAGGCCTGGTATTACGCACGCATCGACTTTCCGCATGACGGCGGTTCGGTGAAGAACACTTTCACCGGCGGCCAAGTCTCGGCGGCCAGCGAGTTCAAGAAGCGCCTGATCCACATGGCCCCGGGCGCCGTGTTCACCGGCAGCGGTCAGCAGTTGGACCGGATCATGAAGGACCAACTGTTCAATATCAAAACCGTCCAGACCATCGATTTCGTGGGCTATTCGAAGGAGTACCAAGCCTATGTGTTCGGCGACATCGCCGTGCGAGATGGCGTTGTCAGCGAGGTCAACGACGAGGATTTTTTCGAGTTCGGCAAGCTGCGGCTGAAGACGCTGCAGAAGTCGATACGCATCAGTATCCAGCGCGATGCCAAGGCATACCGGGAGGACTGGATGCCTCTGCTATGGCTCTGTTTTCGCCACAGAGGCGTCGTTGCCATGGCGTTCTGGCTCGGCTCGTTGTTCGCCGAGCAGATCCGCACTCAGCACAGTTCGTTCCCTTTTCTGGAGCTGACCGGCAAACCCGGGGCGGGGAAATCGACCCTGTTGAGGTTCCTCTGGAAGCTGCTCGGCCGTGATTATGAAGGGTTCGATGCACAGAAATCGACCAAGGCCGGCCGCCAGCGACACATGGGGCAAGTCTCCAACATGCCGATTGTGTTCAAGGAGTCCGATCGCAACGAGCCGGACAAGGCCCATGCCAAGACGTTCGACTGGGACGAGCTGAAGGAGTTTTTCGACGGCGGCACCCTGGGCACCAAAGGCGTGAAAACGGCCGGCAACGAAACCTATGAGCCGCCGTTTCGTGGAACTATCGCGATCAGCCAGAACGCCGATGTCAATGCCTCCGAGGCGATCCTCACCCGGATCTGCAAAATCTGGTTTCCCGAATTGGTCGCGACCGACGAGAGCCGCGAGGCGGCGGACAAGCTCAACCTGATGCGGGTCGGCGAACTGAGCCACTTCATGCTCAAGGCCATGCGCGTGGAGACACAGGTGCTGGCCACATTCGCCCAGCGTGTGGTGGTACACGAGGCGAGCCTAAGGCGCATGAAAGAGTTGCGCAACGAGCGGATCGCCAAAAATCACAGCCAGATGATGGCCCTGGTCGACTGCCTGCGCCTGGTCTGCCCGTTGACCGACGAGATGCTGCATGTCACCCAGCAGCAACTGATGACCATGGCCCTGGAGCGGCAGGCCGCAATCAATTCGGATCACCCGCTGGTGGCCGAGTTCTGGGAAGTCTACGAGTACCTGGAGTCGACCGGGGAGAGCCCGCAGGTCAACCACTCCGCCGATCCCAAGTTGATCGCCATCAACCTCAACCAGTTCGCCGAGAAGGCCAGCGAGCACCGCCAGAACCTCGCCGACCTCAAGACGTTGCGCCCGCTGCTGAAGGACTGCCGCAGCCACAAGCTGCTGCATGAGAACAAGGCCGTCTACAGCGCTATCCGCGCCGCCCAGGCCGCGAAGAATTCGATGTTCGACAAACCCACCACGCTGAAGTGCTGGGTGTTCAAAGCGTGAAAACCGGAAGGAGAAAGACCATGCAAGAAACCAGGCAAGACCTTGTTGAACAGGCAGAAGCCAAGCCGCGCCCGCTGCTGGAATTCCGCCGGGCGCTGTGTCGCCTTGAGGAAGAGCACCAGGACTTGATCCGTGAGCAGAAGAAGTTCACTGAGCTGAAAAACCGCCTGGGGGAGGCCTACCGCTCTGCGGTTTCAGCGGCCGAAAACATCGGCGAGCGGTTGCCGAAACGGTTCCGGCTCGGAGACCTGGACGTGCACTTCAACCAGGACGGGAATGTGACGCTGGAACACAAGCCGGCGGCTGAAACCTGGGATCTGCTCACCCTGGCGAAGAAGGCCGGCGAGCAGGAATGAAAGGCGGCGCCGAGGAGCTGCTACTCCTCGGCGCCAACCACTACGAAGGAGAAGACCATGCAAGACCATCAACAATCGAGTGGCGCGGCAGAGGCTAGCGCATCGGGTTCCATCAAGCGATATGTCGTGGAGGATAAATGGGGTGGGGACTACTCGGTCACCCTCGAGGTAGACCACGGCATCCTGACCGAGGAGCGCGCCCAGCAGATCAATGGGTTCTGGAGTGGGGATGACTACAGGCTGGACGAGGAGAGCGGGGATGTCGTGATGGCCGTCATCCGTCTGGCCGGCGCCACGCTGATTCGCGTGATGTTCGAACAGGGTGGGGCTTTTTTCGGTGAAAAGGACACCGGCACGCAACTCGCCTGGACTGACGACCTGCACGAGGAAGAGGGCTGGGGCGGCACCGACGAGACGATCTTCGGGTGGTGCGGAATTCGTTGTGTCGGTGCGGATGTCGAGGTGCCCGGGTTCGACAACGTCGAGCTGAAGGAGGTGGCCACCAGCGAGAGAGGGCTGCCATGACTACGGTCGAGCGGCTGGTGGAGGAAATGCGCCGGCAGTGGGGGAGGCGGCGGGAGTGGATGGAGCAGGAGCCGGCCGGATGAACGGTAAACGGCCTACGATATCCATCCTCACACCGGGCCATCGGCGCCTGATTCGTCTGCTTGCCGCCCAGGCGGCAGCGGACTGGCTGGCCCGGCAATCCAATCCAATCACTGAGCAACTTGATGCGAGTAGCGATTTACGCACGTTACAGCAGCGACAAACAGGCGGAGACCTCGATCGCTGACCAGGTTGCCATCTGCCAGGCCCGCGCTTTGCGCGAGGGCTGGCAGGTGGTGTTTTCTCATTCCGACAATGCCGTTTCAGGCAGCACCGCCGTGGGTTCGCGCCCCGGCGGTGCTGCGCTTCTGGCCGATGCCCTGGCCGGGCGTTTCGATGTCCTGCTGCTGGAGGGGCTGGATCGGCTGTCTCGCGACCAGGTCGAGCAGGAGCGTATCGTGCGCCGGCTCGAGCATCGCGACATCCGTATCGTCGGCTTGGCCGACGGTTACGACTCTCAGCACGCTGGGCGCAAGGTCATGCGCGGGGTGCGCGGGCTGATCAACGAGTTGTACCTGGACGATTTACGCCACAAGACCCAGCGCGGCATGCACGGGCAGGTCGACCGCGGCTATATCGCCGGCGGCAAATGCTACGGCTATCGCATCATGCGGGAGGAGGGCGGCAGCAGGTACGAGATCGACGAGGCCCAAGCTCACTGGGTGCGCTGGATCTTCGAGCAGGCGGCAAGCGGGCGGGCGTTCAGGGGAATCGTCTACGAACTCAACGAGCGGGCGGTGCCGTCACCCAGGGACAGCAGTTGGACGTTATCGGCTATCTACGGTAGCCCGGTGAAGGGCTCCGGCCTGCTGAACAATTGTCTGTACGTCGGGCGTTACATCTGGAATCGGTCGCAGTGGCTGAAAGACCCGGATACCGGGCGCAGGCAGCGGGTCGATCGCCCTCGCAGCGAGTGGCGAGAGACGGCTGTACCCGAGCTGCGCATCGTGCCGGACGAGCTGTGGCTGCGCGTACGCGATCGGATCGACGAGGGGCGCGACGAGTTCGGCCGAAAACGGTCACAGCGCCCTCCTGGCACGTTGCTGGGTGGGTTGATGCGCTGCCCATACTGCGGCGGGCCGATGATCGCGTTGAATCAGTTGTATTACGGCTGCAACGTCGGCCACGACCGGGGGCCGACCGTGTGTCGCGGGTTTCGCATTCGGCGGGATCTGGCCGAGCGTCGCCTGGTGACGGCTGTCCGCGAGGATTTGCTGTCGTCGGCGGCGGCCGAGGAGTTCGAGCGGGCATTCCTGGAGCAGGTTGCGATGCTGGCCGGCCAGGACTCGGCGATGACGGCGATGCAGCGGCGCGTCGACGAGCTGGCGGCCGAGGTTGGCCGGCTGGTGGAGGCGATCGCTGTCGTGGGGGTGTCGTCGGCATTGGCTGCCAGGCTGCAGGCCGCTGAACGGGAGCAGGCCGGGCTGATGCGGGAGATCGAGCTGATGAGCAAGGCAAACGCCGACAGCCCGGACATTCGGGGGGTGTTCCGCCGCCTGCTTATCAACCTGGGCGACGCGCTGCGGCGTGACGCCGTTCAGGGCCGTGCGGCACTTGCCGAGATCATCGAGCGCGTGGATATCGAGCTGCGCGGCGATGAAGTCTGGGGCCACATAGCAACTGGCCCCGCACTGCAGATTGCAGTCGGGGCCAGTTGCTATAACGATGGTTGCGGGGGCTGGATTTGAACCAACGACCTTCGGGTTATGAGCCCGACGAGCTACCAGACTGCTCCACCCCGCGTCTGTGTGGTCGGCATTCTATAGCTAAACAATCCTCTGTCAAGCCATATCTCCTAAAAAAATGGTTTTGCTTCAATTGCTTAGTGTGTGAAGCGAACGGCGGCCGCTAGATGCCTTCGGTTCGCGTGTATTCCTCGGTCGCCCGGGCCACTTGCTCGCGCCAGTCCTCGGCTTCCTCGCTGAGCATGGCCATGGCTTGGCACATGGCCATGAAAGCTTCCCGATAGAGTGTGGGGTCATTGAGCGTCGCGGCCTGGTCGGCATGTCGCCAGGCTTGTTCGAGCAGGCTGTCGAAGGCACGCTTGTCGAAGGTCATGATGACTACTCCGGAGAACTTCCATTGGAGATTAGATCAGTGGCACTCGCCTGAAGTTATATTTCATGCTATCCACGCCGGGCTTTACTCCAATCAGGGCAGTATGGAGAGGTACTTAATTGGGACTTTTTCATTGGCGGATGACTGGGCGTCAGGTTGCCCGATTCGGGGGATTCAATGCAGTCAAGAGTGAAGATGGCGCTGGTGGCGCTGCTGTTTTCGGTCGGCGCCTCGGCCGAAGGTGACATCAAGTTGCGCAACATGCAGTTGATTACCATGAGTCACAAGACCTATCTCCAGGGCACCGGAGTGAACGTCTCGGGATTCGATCTGGAAAACGTGGCCATCGATCTTGAGATCCTCAAGGCCGGTCGGGTGGTCGGCAGCAGCGTCGTCGAGATACGAGCGATCGGCGCCGACGAGGCCTGGCGGATCTGGCAGCCCGTCGATATCAACGGCCCCGACGGCTTCCGTGTCCGTGGCATCCGTTCGGAGCGTGCCTCCAACAAGGACGTGGCGGCGCACTGAGTCCACCGGACTGCCAAGGCCCGGCTCCGAGTGGCATACGGGTGCCATGAGCGGCAGAAAGATCATCCACGTCGATTGCGACTGTTTCTACGCAGCCATCGAGATGCGCGACGATCCTCGCCTGGCCGGCCGGCCGCTGGCGGTGGGTGGCGCGCCGGATCGGCGTGGGGTGATCGCCACCTGCAATTACGAAGCGCGCGCCTATGGCGTGCATTCGGCGATGCCCGCGCGACAGGCGTTGAAGCTCTGTCCAGAGCTGTTGATCGTCAGGCCGCGGTTCGAGGCCTACAAGGTTGTGTCACGGGAGATCCAGCGCATCCTGCGCGACTACAGCGAACTGGTCGAGCCGCTGTCGCTGGACGAGGCTTACCTGGACGTCTCCGCCAGTCCGCACTTTTCCGGCAGTGCCACGCGCATCGCCCAGGACGTTCGGCGGCGCGTCTGGCAGGAGCTGCGCATCACGGTGTCGGCCGGTGTCGCCCCCAACAAGTTCCTCGCCAAGATCGCCAGCGACTGGCGCAAGCCCGATGGCCTGTTCGTGATCCCTCCGGCCGAGGTCGAGGCCTTCGTCGCCGAACTGCCGGTGAGCCGGTTGCACGGCGTCGGCAAGGTCACCGCCGAGCGTCTCGCGCGCCTGGGCGTTCGTACCTGCGCCGAATTGCGTCAGTGGAGCCGGCTGGCCCTGATGCGCGAGTTCGGCAGCTTCGGCGAGCGTCTGGCCCTGCTGGCGCGCGGGATCGACGAGCGTCCGGTGACGGTCGACAGTCGCCGCCAGTCGCTGAGCGTGGAGCGCACCTACGAACGGGATCTGCCGGATCTGGCCGCTTGCCTGGAACAACTGCCGCCACTGCTGGAGGCGCTCGACGGGCGCCTGGCGCGGCTGGATGGCGGCTACCGACCGGACAAGCCCTTCGTCAAGGTGAAGTTCCACGATTTCACCCAGACCACCCTGGAGCAGGCCGGCGCCGGTCGGGACCTGGATAGCTACCGGCTGCTGCTCGGCGCCGCCTTCGCCCGCGGCGCCCGGCCGGTGCGTCTGCTCGGCGTCGGTGTACGGCTGCTCGACCGGCGCGGGGAGGGCGAGCAACTGGAGCTGTTCGCGCGGTAGTCGACGGTGCCGTCTCCGGTTTCCGCTCAGGCGCCGAATTTCGCCTCGCCGGCCAGGCGCAGAATGGCCGCGTCGAGTTCGTCCAGGGCGGTATCGGCCGCCGGAGCGTGCTGTTTGAGCAGGGTTTCGCTGTGCTGGCAGGCGGCGCGCAACTGGGGAACGCCGCAGTAGCGGGTGGCCCCGTGCAGGCGATGCACTCGTTCGATCAGCGCGGCGCGGTCGCCGTCCCGACGTGCCTGGTGGATCGCCTGGCGGTCGGCATCCAGCGAGGCCAGCAGCATGCTCAGCATGTCGGCGGCCAAGTCGGGCTTGCCGGCGGCCAGGCGCAGGCCTTCCTCGGAGTCCAGCACGCTGAGGTGGCCGATGGACGCCGGCTGGACCTCGTGGACCTGCTGGGCGCCGGGCGAGCGCAGGTGCAGCCGGGTCCATTTGTGCACGACCTGAGCCAACTGGCGCTCGTTGATCGGTTTGGTCATGTAGTCGTCCATGCCGCTCTGCAGCAGGGCGCGCCGTTCGTTGGCCAGGGCGTGGGCGGTGAGGGCGATGATCGGCGTATGGCGCTGTTCCGGCTGTCCGGCCTCCCACTGGCGAATCGCCCGGGTGGCTTGGCGGCCGTCCATGCCGGGCATCTGCACGTCCATGAAGATCAGGTCGAAGCGTTCCCGCTGGGCGGCCTCCACCGCGGCGTGGCCGCTGTCGGCCACGGTGACCGCGGCACCCATGTCGCCGAGCAGGGTCTGTACCAGCAGCAGGTTGGCCGGGTTGTCGTCGACGCAGAGCAGGCGCGGCGCGCGGTTGCCCAGCGGGCCGAGTGTCTGCGAGCCGGTCGGCTGGGGGGTGAGCAGTTCGCCGAGGGCCGCCTGCAGCTTGTCGCGGTGCGCCGGCTTGCTCTGCAACTGGATCTGCGCCTCCGGCAGGACCTCCTGGTAGAACATCTGTTCGGTGGTGGGGCAGAGCACCAGGCACTTGCAGCCGAGCCGTTCGAGGTCGGCGATGCGCTGGGCCAGTTCTTCGGCGCTGGTGTCGCGGCTGGTCACCCCGAGCACCGCCAGGCCGACCGGCCGTTCCTCCTGGCGTGCGGCGGCGACACCGGCCAGCAGGCTGTCGAGTTCGGCGAAGGGCTGTACCTCCAGGCCGCAGTCCTCCAACTGGTGCTGGATCGACTGGCGGGCCAGTTCGTGTTGTTCGAGCAGCGCCACCCGGTGGCCGTGCAGGGCGGTCGGCGGCTCGTCCTCGCTGTGATCGTCGAGCGGCAGGGACAGGCGTATCCAGAACTCGGAGCCTTCGCCCGGCACGCTGTTGACGCCTATCTCGCCCCCCATCTGCTCGATCAGGCGCTTGGAGATGACCAGGCCGAGGCCGGTGCCGCCGGCCTGGCGGGTCAGCGAATTGTCGGCCTGGCTGAAGGCCTGGAACAGGGCGTTCAGGTCTTCCTGGGACAGGCCGATGCCGGTGTCGTGCACGCTGATCCGCAACTGGGCGAACTCCTCGCCGATGTCCTCGACCATGGCGCGCACGGCGATGGTGCCTTCGTTGGTGAACTTGATGGCGTTGCTGATCAGGTTGGTGAGGACCTGGCGGAGCCGCTGGGGATCGCCGTTCAGCGCCAGGGGCGTGTCGCGATAGATCAGGCTGACCAGTTCGAGGTGCTTGGCGTGGGCCGCCGGGGCGAGGATGGTGAGGGTGTCCTGGATGAGTTCGCGCAGGTTGAAGGGGGTGTGTTCGAGAACCAGCTTGCCGGCCTCGATCTTCGAGAAGTCGAGGATCTCGTTGATGATGTCGAGCAGACTGTCGGCGGACTTCTGGATGGTGTTCAGGTAGTCGTGCTGGCGGGGCGTCAGCTCGCATTTCTGCAACAGGTTGGTGAAACCGATGATGCCGTTCAGCGGGGTGCGGATCTCGTGGCTCATGTTGGCGAGGAATTCGGATTTGATCCGGCTCGCCTCCAGGGCCTCGCGGCGCACCATGTCCAGTTCGATGTTCTGGATCTCGATGGTTTCCAGGTTCTGGCGCACGTCCTCGGTGGCCTGGTCGATGCTGTTCTGCATCTCCTCCTGGGCGTGCTGCATGACTTCGGCCATGCGGTTGATGCCGGCGGCCAACTCGTCCAGTTCGTGGCTGCGCAGGGATGGCAGGCGGGTTTCCAGATGGCCGTCGCGCAGTTGCGACACGCCCTGCTGGATGCGCCGCAGCGGATCGCTGATCGAGCGCCCCACGCGCAGGGCGAGGAAGGCGCTGACCAGCAGCACGGAGAGGATCAGCAGCAGGCTGGCCAGCAGGTTGCGGTAGCCCTGCAGCAGAGCGTTGTGGTGCGATATCTCCAGGGCGATCCAGCCGAGCAGGTGGTCGTCCCGGTCGTTGCTGCCGCTGGCCAGGTTCTGGTGGTAGCCGAGCACCGGCATCAGCAGGTGGGTGGCGCTGTTGTCGCGGACCATGGTCAGTTGGGTCGGGTCCTGGGGCGGCAGCGGGCCGTTGAGGCTCGGGCCGGCATGCACGATGGTGCCCAGTTCGCTGTCGAGAAAGCTCACCGCACGGATGTCGGTCTGATCCAGTACCCGGTTGGCGATACGCTGCAGGCGATTGTGGTAGTTCTGCGCCAGGGCGGGAGCGGCCAGCGGAGCCAGTTGCTGGACGATCAACTGACCGCGTCCCACCAGGTTGCCGTGCATCTCGGCCAACTGCTGCCAGGTGAAATAGCTACCCAGGACCAGTGCCAGCAGGCAACTGGGCAGCAGGGTGAGCATGGCGATGCGGGTCTTGATGCTGAAGTCGTGGAACACCCCGATTCTCCGTGAGGAATTTGGGAAGGCAGTGAGTGTAGCGACAGACCCGACGGCGCAATAGAAGCGTTCTCATAACCATTTGGAATGTAAGTGCGCCGATTCCGGATGATGGCCTGCAGCGCTTTGCCGGCTATCATAGGCTCCCCTGTGGCCTGACGGCTCCGACTCCGCTTCCCGGGAGCGAAGCCCGTTGCCAGGCCGGGTGTCGCGGCGGGCCATGCCGGGAGCATGGCGAGCGGCGCCCATGCAGCATGGCGGCAGGGATGCCGTGCGGACCGAGCAGCCCATTTCCGATTCAGGACACCGAGCGTTTCCATGACAGTGCATTTCCCCACCATCGCCGAGTGCATCGGCAATACCCCGCTGGTGCGCCTGCAGCGCCTGCCGGGAGAAACCTCGAACACCCTGCTGGTCAAGCTGGAGGGCAACAATCCGGCCGGTTCGGTGAAGGACCGCCCGGCACTGTCGATGATCACCCGCGCCGAGCTGCGCGGCGACATCCGCCCCGGCGATACCCTGATCGAAGCCACTTCCGGTAACACCGGCATCGCCCTGGCCATGGCGGCGGCGATCAAGGGCTACCGGATGATCCTGATCATGCCGGACAACATGAGCGCCGAGCGCAAGGCGGCGATGACCGCCTATGGCGCCGAGCTGCTGCTGGTGAGCAAGGCCGAAGGCATGGAGGGTGCCCGAGACCTGGCACTGAAGATGCAAGGCGAGGGGCGCGGCAAGGTGCTCGACCAGTTCGGCAACCAGGACAACCCGCAGGCCCACTACGAGGGTACCGGCCCGGAGATCTGGCGCCAGACCCAGGGCCGAATCACCCACTTCATCAGTTCCATGGGCACCACCGGCACCATCATGGGCACCTCGCGCTATCTCAAGGAGCAGAACCCGGCGATACGCATCGTCGGCCTGCAGCCGCAGGAGGGCTCGGCGATTCCCGGCATCCGCCGCTGGCCGCAGGAGTACCTGCCGAAGATCTTCGATGCCTCCCGGGTCGATCAGGTGATCGACATGGCGCAGAGCGAAGCCGAAGACACCATGCGTCGCCTGGCCCGCGAGGAGGGCATCTTCTGCGGCGTGTCCTCGGGCGGGGCGGTGGCGGCCATGCTGCGCCTGTCGTGCGAGGTGGAGAATGCGGTGCTGGTGGCGATCATCTGCGACCGCGGCGACCGCTATCTGTCCACGGGTGTCTATGACCAGCCTTGAATCGATCTTCACACCGGGCGGGGCCTTCCGACGTGACTAGACGTACCGGCGGCCTGCGCTTCCAGCCCAGCGGCGGTGCCCGCTCGGCGCCCCTGCAGGTGGGCAGGAAGCAGGTCCTGAGCATCGAGCGCCTGGCCCACGACGGCCGTGGCATCGCCTTCGTCGACGGCCGTACCTGGTTCGTCTCCGGCGCCCTGGCCGGCGAGCGGGTCGAGGCCCGTGTGCTCGGCGCGCGCAACCGTATCGTCGATGCCCACGCCGAGCGCATCCTGGCCGCCGGCCCGTTGCGCCGCGCCGCGCCCTGCGCGCATGCCGGCCGTTGCGGCGGCTGCACCCTGCAGGCATTGCCCCATGCCGAGCAACTGGCCCTGAAGCAGCGCACCCTCGCCGAGCAACTGGCGCGCTTCGCCGGCCTCGCACCCGAGGAGTGGGCGCCGCCCCTGGTCGGTCCGGAATTCGGCTACCGCCGCCGGGCGCGCATCGCGGTGCGCTGGGATGCCACCTCCGGGCGGCTGGAGGTGGGCTTTCGCGCCGCGGCCAGCCAGGCGATCGTCGCCATCGACGATTGCCCGGTGCTGGTGCGGCCGCTGCAGCCCATCCTGCGCGCCTTGCCCGCGCTTCTCCACGGTCTGGCGAGGCCCCGGGCGCTGGGCCATGTCGAGTTGTTCCACGGCAATACAAGCGCCATTCTGGTGCGCCATACTGCGCCCCTTGCGGACGCTGACCTGCAGCGCCTGCGCGTCTTCTGTCGCGAACACGCCGCCCAGCTCTGGCTGCAGGGCAGGGACGAGCCGCGGGCGGACGCACCGGAGGCCCCGCTGGGCTACCGCCTGGAGCCCTGGGGACTGGAGCTGCACTACCGTCCCGGCGACTTCGTGCAGGTCAACGCCGTGGTGAACGAGGCGATGGTCGTCCAGGCCCTGGAGTGGCTGGCGCCTCGGCCGGAGGAACGGGTGCTCGATCTGTTCAGCGGTCTGGGCAACTTCGCCCTGCCGCTGGCGCAGCGCTCGCGCGAGGTGGTGGCGGTGGAGGGCGTGGCGCCGATGGTCGAGCGCGGCAGGGAAAATGCGACCCGTAATGGACTGAACAACCTGCACTTCTGGCAAGCGGACCTGTCGAAGCCGCTGGCAGGGGCGTCCTGGGCTGCCGCCGGCTTCGCCGCAGTGCTGTGCGATCCGCCCCGTGACGGCGCGCTGGAGGCCGTGCGGCAGGTGGGCAGCCTGGGAGCCGGGCGGGTGCTATATGTTTCCTGCAATCCGGCGACCCTGGCACGGGATGCCACGGAACTGGCCGGACAGGGCTATCGGCTGCGGCGTGCCGGCATTCTCGATATGTTCCCGCAGACCGCCCATGTCGAGGCCATGGCGTTGTTCGAGAGAGAGCCCGCGGCGGGCTGAGGCGGGGCGTCGAGTCTCGCCGGCAGGAGAGCCGCATTTTTCGTTTCCAGGCAGCCCGATTCCGGCTGATGTTTGTTCGGCATGGAAGACATGCTGGGGGAAAGGTAGATACATGGTACAGGTGAGAGCGCAGCAGCCGGTCAACACCGACGGCAGCATCAATCTTGAGGCTTGGCTGGATCATGTCCTGAAGATGGACCCGGCCCTGGAGCGCGAGGCCCTGAAGACGGCCTGCGAGTACGTCCGCGAGGCCGAGCGGCGGGCCCGGCCGGATGCGGAGAGGCCTGCCGTCGGCACGTCCACCTTCCTGGTCGGCCTGGAGATCGCGGAAATTCTCGCCGACCTCAAGCTGGACCAGGATTCCCTGGTCGCCGCCGTGCTCTATCGTGGCGTGCGCCAGAAGCAGATCGCCTTGGACGAGGTGCAGCGGCGTTTCGGCCAGGTGGTCGCCAAGCTGATCGAGGGCGTGCTGCGCATGGCGGCGATCAGCGACAGCCTCAATCCGCGCGAGTCCCTGGTGCTGGATGCCCAGACCCAGGTGGAGAACCTGCGCAAGATGCTGGTGGCGATGGTCGACGACGTGCGTGTCGCCCTGATCAAGCTGGCCGAGCGCACCTGCGCGATCCGCGCGGTCAAGCACGCCGACGAGGAGCGGCGCCAGCGCGTCGCCCGCGAGGTGTCCGCCATCTATGCGCCGCTGGCCCATCGCCTCGGCATCGGTCACATCAAGTGGGAGCTGGAGGATCTGGCCTTCCGCTACCTCGAGCCCGAGCAGTACAAGCAGATCGCCAAGCTGCTCCACGAGCGCCGGCTCGATCGCGAGCAGTTCATCGCCAAGGTCGTCCAGGAGCTCAAGGAGGCGCTGGCCGGCGCCGGCATCAAGGCCGACATCAACGGTCGGGCCAAGCACATCTACTCGATCTGGCGCAAGATGCAGAAGAAGGGTCTGCAGTTCAGCCAGATCTACGACGTTCGCGCCGTGCGCGTGCTGGTTCCGGAAGTGCGCGACTGCTATACCGCCCTCGGCATCGTCCACTCGCTGTGGCGGCACATCCCCAGGGAGTTCGACGACTACATCGCCAATCCCAAGGAAAATGGTTACCGCTCGTTGCACACCGCGGTGATCGGCCCGGACGGCAAGACCCTGGAAGTGCAGATCCGCACCCACGCCATGCACGAGGAGGCCGAGCTGGGCGTCTGCGCCCACTGGCGCTACAAGGGCACCGACCTCAAGTCCACTTCCAGCCATTACGAGGAGAAGATCGCCTGGCTGCGCCAGGTGCTCGAGTGGCATGAGGAACTGGGCGACATCGGCGGCCTGGCCGAGCAGTTGCAGGTCGACATCGAGCCCGACCGGGTCTACGTGTTCACCCCGGACGGCCACGCCATCGACCTGCCCAAGGGCGCCACGCCGCTGGACTTCGCCTACCGGGTACACACCGAGATCGGCCACAACTGCCGCGGCGCCAAGATCGACGGGCGCATAGTGCCGCTCAACTACACCCTGCAGACCGGCGAGCAGGTGGAGATCATCACCGGCAAGAACGGCTCGCCGAGCCGCGACTGGCTGAACTCCAACCTCGGCTACGTCACCACCTCGCGGGCCCGGGCGAAGATCGTCCACTGGTTCAAGCTGCAGGCGCGCGACCAGAACGTCGCCGCCGGCAAGGCGCTGCTCGAGCGCGAACTCGCCCGGCTCGACCTGGCGCCGGTGGATTACGACCGGCTGGCGGAAAAGAGCAACCTGAAGACCGCCGAGGACCTGTTCGCCGCCCTCGGCGCCGGCGACCTGCGTCTGGCCCACGTGGTCGGGCTGGCCCAGCAACTGGTCGAGCCGGAGCGCAGCGCCGGGCAGTTCGAGCTGATTCCGCGCAAGGCCGGCGTTCCGCACAAGCCGGGCAAGCGCGACGATATCCAGATCCAGGGTGTGGGCAACCTGCTGACACAGATGGCCGGCTGCTGCCAGCCGCTGCCCGGCGACCCCATCGTCGGCTACATCACCCAGGGCCGCGGGGTCACCATCCATCGCCAGGACTGCGCCAACGCCCTGCAACTGGCCAGCCGCGAGCCGGAACGGATCATCCAGGTCAGTTGGGGACCGGTGCCGGTGCAGACCTACCCGGTGGATATCTTCATTCGCGCCTACGACCGTTCCGGCCTGTTGCGTGACGTGTCCCAGGTGCTGCTCAACGAGCGGATCAACGTGCTGGCCGCCAACACCCTGTCGAACAAGGAAGACAGCACGGCGCAGATGGTCCTGACCATCGAGATCCCCGGACTGGATGCCCTCGGCCGGCTGCTGGCGCGTATCGCCCAGTTGCCCAACGTGATCGAGGCGCGCCGCCACCGCGCGGTTTCCTGACGCCGCGGGCCCGGGGTCCTTCAAGGGCTTCGGCTGCCGGCCGGCAAGGACTGGGGCGGACTCGTCCGCGACGGGCGTGATCGTAGCCAGAGCGTCGCGAGCAAGCCTTGCCCAGCGGCGCACGGGTCCTATAGTGGGCAATCGTTGCGCGGGACGCTCACCGGATGAGGCGGATTTGTCCGCGACAAAGGACGACCGGAACCAAGGCATCGCGAGCAAGCTTGCTCCTGTCGGGGCGGGCCCAACCCGGCTCCCCCGGCTCTCGGCCAAGGGGATGCGTGCAAGACTTTGGGAGGGGCCTGACTGTTGGCCCGGGTAGACGTACTCCGTAGCATATGAAATAGAATTGTTCGTATTTTGCGGAGTTGAAAGATGACGTGCTTTCCCAATCGCCGCATCCTGGTCATCGAGGACGATCCCCTGCTGGGCGTCCACCTGAACGAGCATCTGGAGCGCCGGGGCTTTGTCGTGACGCTGTGCAGCGACGGCCATGGCGGCCTGGAGCTGGCCAGCGAATGCGACTTCGATCTGATCCTCCTGGACATTCTGCTGCCCGGACTCAACGGTCTCGAGGTGCTGGCCCGGCTGCGCCAGCGGCGGCATGTCCCGGTCATCCTGATCTCCGCGCTGGGCGACGAGCAGGATCGCATCACTGGCTTCAGCCGCGGGGCCGACGACTACCTGCCCAAGCCCTTCGGCATGGGCGAGTTGCAGGTGCGCATCGAGGCGATCCTGCGGCGCGTCGCCTACGAGCGCGGGCAGCCCGTGCATTGGGGCGGCTCTGCACTGCACCTCGACGAGATGCGCTGCGATGTCCGGCATGGCGATGGCTGGGCCGGACTGACGCTGACCGAATACCGTCTGCTGGAAACCTTCGCACGTCATCCGGGCGAGGTGCTGAGCAAGCCGTTTCTGTACCAGCAGGTATTGCGTCGCGGCTATTCCCAGTACGACCGCAGTCTCGACATGCATATCAGCAACATCCGGCGCAAGCTGGCCGGCCTGGGCGTGCAGGGTGTCCGGCTGGAGACGGTATGGGGCAAGGGCTATCTGCTGGAACTGCAGGTGGCTTGAGTGCCGGGCCGTCATTCGCTGTTCTGGCGGCTGGCCGCGCTGCTGGTCGCTTTCTGCCTGCTGGTGATTTTCCTGATCGGCTCCTGGGGCCGCTGGATCGATCAGCAGACCTCCTACCTTTCCGACGAGGCCCGCCAAGTCCTGCGGGGCTATGCCGGTGAAGCCGCCCGCGTGGCCAGGGAAGGGCCCGAGGCCGTGGATGCCTTTCTGCGCGACCTGAGGTCGCGGGAGCCGGGGGCGGCCGATCTGGTGGATGAAAATCTGCAGTCGCTGGGGAGCCGGCCACTGATCGAGAGCCGGCGTTTGACCTTCCTGCGCGGCCTGGAGTGGCCGATGAGCCGGCGCAACCCGGATCTGCCGCTGCTCTCCCTGCCGCTGGCCGACGAGCGCGGCTATCTGGTCATCCAACTGCCCGAGCGCTTTCGTCCCTGGCGTTACCGGGTCCTGTACAAGGCCGCGGTTCAGTACCTGATTCCCGCCGGTCTGGCCCTGCTGTTCTGCATCGGGCTGTACCGGGTGCTGATCGCGCCGTTGGCGCGTCTGCGCGAACTGGCCAACGCCCTGCACGCGGACAATCTGGAAGCGCGCGTGGACCCGGCGGTCGCGCGGCGCAGCGATGAACTGGGGGAGCTCGGGCGCGCCTTCGATCACATGGCCGGGCGCCTGGAGGACTCGCTGGGCCTGCAGCGCCAGTTGCTGCGCGACCTGTCCCACGAGCTGCGCACGCCACTGAGCCGCCTGCAAGTGGCCGGCGAGGCCGGTTTGAACGGTACCGAACTGGAAGAGCGGCTCCTGCGCGAAGTCGGCGTCATGCGAGCCTTGATCGACAGCACCCTGGAGCTGGCCTGGATGGATACCGAACGGCCACAGCCGCCACTGGAGCCGGTGGCGGTGGCTTCGCTGTGGGAGATCCTGCGCGAGGATGCCTGTTTCGAAAGCGGCTGGAACCCCCGGCGGCTTCCCTGCCGTCTGCCGCCGGACTGCCTGGTGTGGGGGCACCTCAACAGCCTGGCGCGAGCACTGGAGAACATTTTACGCAATGCGATCCGCCATTCGCCGGAAGGCGGTTGCGTCTGCCTGGATGGCCGGATCGAGGACGACCATTGGTTGCTGTGGGTCGAGGATCAGGGGCCAGGGGTGCCGGAGAGCGATCTGGAACGCATCTTTCAGCCTTTTACCCGGCTCAATGCCGCGCGGCCGGGAGGGGACGGATTCGGGTTGGGACTGGCGATCGCCCGCCGGCTGGTTTGCCAGCAGGGCGGGCGGTTGTGGGCGGAATACGGCCGGCCGGGACTGCGCATGGTGCTGCGCCTGAAAATGTATACTTCGTAAATGCACTTTACTATTAAATGGGAATTCATATCATCTAGCTCAGTTTATCGTGTGCCGCCATCTCCGGGATCGGAAGGTCCGCTCGGGCCGGGCGTCGGAATCCCGTATTTCGCTGCCTGCGCTCGGGCCGGTTTCGGTCGGGCAGATGGCCGGTTCGTCCACACATAATATTGAGTGAGGTAAGGCATGTATCCGCGTTTCAGGCTTGCGCATCTGCCCCTGGCGTTGCTGGCAGTTTCTTCCCCCTTCCTGGAAGCAGCAGAGGAGACTACTACCGAGGAGGGCGCCGCGGGCGATGGCTCCTATCGGGCGGAGGAGGGCGCCCTCGAACTGGACGACGTGCTGGTCACCGCCGAGCGGGAACTGAAACAGGCTCCCGGCGTTTCCATCATCACCGCCGACGACATCAAGAAGCGCCCGCCGGTCAACGACCTGTCCGACATCATCCGCAAGATGCCCGGCGTCAACCTCACCGGTAACAGCGCCAGCGGCCAGTACGGCAACAACCGGCAGATCGATATCCGCGGCATGGGCCCGGAGAACACCCTGATCCTGATCGACGGCAAGCCGGTGCGCTCGCGCAACTCGGTGCGCATGGGCCGCAGCGGCGAGCGCAACACGCGCGGCGACACCAACTGGGTGCCGGCGGAACTGGTGGAACGCATCGAGGTACTGCGCGGCCCGGCGGCGGCGCGCTACGGCTCGGGGGCCATGGGCGGCGTGGTGAACATCATCACCAAGGCGCCGACCGAGAAGACTCACGGCTCGGTCTCCACCTACTACAACAGCCCGGAAAGCGAATACGAAGGGCTGAGCAAGCGCTACAACTTCAGCCTGACCGGCCCGTTGGTCCAGGGCCTTTCCTACCGCATTCACGGCAACCTCAACAAGACCGAGGCCGACCGTCCCGGCCTGAACTCCGCCTATACGGCCGATGGCGGCATCACCCCGCCAGCCGGCAAGGAAGGGGTGCGCAACCGCGACCTCAACGGCATGCTGCGCTGGGATCTGAACTCGCAGCAGACCATCGAGATCGAGGGCAGCTACAGCCGTCAGGGCAACATCTACGCCGGCGACCGGGCCGTCAGCACCACGGGCTCCGAATTGCTGAACCAGTTGTTCGGCCGGGAAACCAACATCATGTACCGCCGCGCCGGCTCGCTCACCCACCGCGGCAACTGGGACTGGGGTACCTCGCAACTGGTGTTCTCCTACGAGAACACCCGCAACCGGCGCCTCAACGAGGGCCTGGCCGGCAGCAGCGAGGGCAGTATCAACGCTGGCGACATGTCCACCTCCGAATACGACAACTATGCGCTGAGCGGCGAGGTGAACATCCCCTTCAACTTCGGCTTCAGCCAGGTGGCGACCCTGGGCTTCGAGTACACCAAGGAGGTGCTGGACGACCCCTTCTCGATGAGCCAGAGCGCCACCGCGATTCCCGGTACCGCGACTACCGGCCGCGACAGCGAGGCGACCAACGAGAACATCGCCTTCTTCGTCGAAAACAACATCCATCTCACCGACCGCTGGACCCTGACGCCCGGCGTGCGCTTCGACAACCACACCCAGTTCGGCAGCAACTGGAGCCCGAGCCTGAACACCTCCTACCAGTTGACCGACGCCGTCAGCATCAAGGGCGGCCTGTCGCGGGCCTTCAAGGCGCCCAACCTGTACCAGTCGAACAGCAACTACATCTACTACACCATGGGCAACGGCTGCCCGGCCGACTCGCCGAACATGGGCGGCGGCTGCTACGTGCAGGGCAGCGACGACCTTGACGCGGAAAAGAGCTGGAACTTCGAGCTGGGCGTCGCCTACGCCCAGAACGGCTGGAACGCCGGGGTGACCTACTTCCGCAACGAGTACGAAGACAAGATCGTGGCCGGTCTGACCCCCACCTCCATCACTACGGCGGACGGGCAGATCCTCCAGTGGGAGAACGCTTCCAAGGCGGTGGTGGCCGGCTGGGAAGGCACCCTGAACATCCCGCTGATGGGCGTGGACGGCGACGTCCTGAGCTGGAACACCAATTTCACCTACATGATCGAGAACAAGAACAAGAGGACCGGCGAGCCGCTGTCGGTCATTCCCAAGTTCACCATCAACTCGATCCTCGACTGGCAGGCCACCGAGGCGCTCAACCTGAACCTGAGCATGACCCTCTACGGTTACCAGGACCCGCGCAATCTGAGCGGCACCGGGGCCCAGGAAAGCGGCGAGGCCCTCAAGCAGCAGGGCGGCTACACCCTGTGGGCGGTCAACGGCAACTACGAGCTGACCAAGAACTGGAGCTTCGGCGCCGGCATCAACAACCTGCTCGATAAGGAAATCAAGCGCGAGGGCAACGCTTCCGGTAGCGGCGGCGCCTCCACCTACAACGATCCGGGCCGGGCCTACTACGCTTCGGCGAAGTTCACCTTCTGAGCCGCCGCGTCGCCGCAAGATGCCGGCTGCGTACCGATGGCGCAAGGCTGAGCGGCGACGGACTCGGGTCGATGATGCCTTGCCTGGCTTGAGGTTAAGATTCGTAAATAATCTTTACTATTAAATGGGAATATATATCATTTTCCTAAATTTTGTTGTGTGCCGCGATCCTTGGGATCGAAGGTCCCGGTCGGGTTCACGCCGCGGAACTCTCTGTTTCGTCGTGCCCGCTCGTTCCTTCTCTGCCCAGGCGAATGGCCGGTTTGCCCATACAGAAGTGAGGAAAGGTATGTATTCGCGTTTCAGGCTTGCGCATCTGCCCCTGGCATTGCTGGCGGTTTCTTCACCCCTCCTGGCGGAAGCCGCGGAAGAGGTCACTGGCGAGGAGGGGGCCGCGGGCGATGGCTCCTATCGGGCGGAGGAGGGTGCCCTCGAACTGGACGACGTGCTGGTCACCGCGGAACGCGAGCTGAAACAGCAGCCCGGCGTGTCCATCATCACCGCCGACGACATCAAGAAGCGTCCGCCGGTCAACGACCTGTCCGACATCATCCGCAAGATGCCCGGCGTCAACCTCACCGGTAACAGCTCCAGTGGCCAGTACGGCAACAACCGGCAGATCGACATCCGCGGCATGGGCCCGGAGAACACCCTGATCCTGATCGACGGCAAGCCGGTGCGCTCGCGCAACTCGGTGCGCATGGGCCGCAGCGGCGAGCGCAACACGCGCGGCGACACCAACTGGGTGCCGGCGGAACTGGTGGAACGCATCGAGGTGCTGCGCGGCCCGGCGGCGGCGCGCTACGGCTCGGGGGCCATGGGCGGCGTGGTGAACATCATCACCAAGGCGCCGACCGAGAAGACCCACGGCTCGGTCTCCACCTACTACAACAGCCCGGAAAGCGAATACGAGGGGCTGAGCAAGCGCTACAACTTCAGCCTGACCGGCCCGTTGGTCCAGGGCCTGTCCTACCGCATTCACGGCAACGTCAACAAGACCGAGGCCGACGACTTTGGGCTGAACAGTGCCTATGCGACCGGCACCACCCCGCCGGCCGGCAAGGAAGGGGTGCGCAACCGCGACCTGACCGGCATGCTGCGCTGGGACCTGACCCCGCAGCAGACCATCGAGATCGAGGGCAGCTACAGCCGCCAGGGCAACATCTACGCCGGCGACCGCGCCGTCAGCACCACGGGCTCCTCGCTGCTGAACTCGCTGTGGGGCCGGGAAACCAACATCATGTACCGCCGCGCCGGCTCGCTCACCCACCGCGGCAACTGGGACTGGGGTACCTCGCAACTGGTGTTCTCCTACGAGAACACCCGCAACCGGCGCCTCGACGAGGGGCTGGCCGGAGCCACGGAAACCAGCATCGCCGACGCGCTCACCATGTCCACCTCCGAATACGACAACTACGCGCTGAGCGGCGAGGTGAACCTCCCCTTCGACTTCGGCTTCAACCAGGTGGCGACCCTGGGCTTCGAATACACCAAGGAAGTGTTGGACGATCCCTACTCGACGAGCTACACCACCGCCACGGGCGGCACGATTTCAGGGGTGAGCACCGGCAGCCGCGACAGCGAGGCGACCAACGAGAACATCGCCTTCTTCGTCGAGGACAACATCCATCTCACCGACCGCTGGACCCTGACGCCCGGCGTGCGTTTCGACAACCACACCCAGTTCGGCAGCAACTGGAGCCCGAGCCTGAACACCTCCTACCAGTTGACCGACGCCATCAGCCTCAAGGGCGGCCTGTCGCGGGCCTTCAAGGCGCCCAACCTGTACCAGTCGAACAGCAACTACATCTACTACACCATGGGCAACGGTTGCCCGTCCGACTACACCACGCCGAGCAGCGGTTGCTACATACAGGGCAGCGACGACCTGGACGCGGAAAAGAGCTGGAACTTCGAGGCGGGCATCGCCTACGCCGAAAAGGGCTGGAACGCCGGGGTGACCTACTTCCGCAACGAATACGAAGACAAGGTGGTGGCCGGCCTGACTCCCGTAGCCACGAGCAGCAAGGGCGCCTACATCCTGCAGTGGGAGAACGCCTCCAAGGCGGTGGTGGCCGGCTGGGAAGGCACCCTGAACATCCCGCTGATGGGCGAGGAAGGCGACGTCCTGAGCTGGAACACCAACTTCACCTACATGATCGAGAACAAGAACAAGAGGACCGGCGAGCCGCTGTCGGTCATTCCCAAGTTCACCGTCAACTCGATCCTCGACTGGCAGGCCACCCAGGCGCTCAACCTGAACCTGAGCATGACCCTCTACGGCTACCAGGACCCGCGCCAGTTGACCAGCACCGGGGCCGCGGCGAGCGGCAGCGACCTCAAGCAGCAGGGCGGCTACACCCTGTGGGCGATCAACGGCAACTACGAGCTGACCAAGAACTGGAGCTTCGGCGCCGGCATCAACAACCTGTTCGACAAGGAAATCAAGCGCGAGGGCAGCTATTCCTCCAGCAGCAACAGCTCCTCCGGCACCGGCGCCGGGGCCTCCACTTACAACGAACCGGGCCGGGCCTACTACGCTTCGGCGAAATTCACCTTCTGACCACGGGAGTCGAGCTTGAGAGACACCGGCTATGTACTGGATGTGCCCTATCCCCACCATTTCCAGCGGGAGTCGACGCCGCTCTGGCTGTCCTTCGTCGCCTCCGCGCTGGGGATCGCGGCGCCGGATATCTCCGCTCCCTACAGCTGGTGCGAGCTCGGCTGCGGCCAGGGGCTGGGCGCGGCGCTGAACGCCGCGGCCAACCCCCAGGGGCGCTTCGTCGCCGTCGACTTCAACCCGCAACACATCGCCCACGGCCGCGCCCTGGCGCGAGCCGCCGGGCTGGACAACCTCGAATTCGTCGAGGCCGATTTCGCTTCCCTGGCCGGGATGGCCGGGGAGCAGGGGGCGCAGTACGACTTCATCGTCCTCAGCGGCGTCTATTCATGGATCTCCGCGGCCGACCGCGAGGCGGTGCGCCGTTGCGTGCGCCACTGGCTCAAGCCGGGCGGCATCCTCTATCTCGGCTACATGTGCCAGCCCGGCATGGCGTTTCTGTCCGCGATGCAGCGTTTTCTGCGCTGCCGTGGCGACTCCGTGGCGGGCGACTCGGTGGCTCTGCTGCAGGCCGGCCTCGGCTTGCTCGGGCGTATGGAGCAGGGCGGCGCCGGTTTCTTCCGGGAGCATCCGGCGGCGGGACGCTATCTGGCGGCGGGCCGGCGGGAGGACCCGCGGCAACTGGCCCACGAGCTGCTGAACGCGCACTGGGATTCGCTGCACGTGGCCGATGTCATGGCAACGTTGTCCACCTGTGGCTGCGAGTACATCGGCAGCGCCACGCCGCTGGAAAACATCGATGCGCTGTCCCTGCCGGGCAATCTGCTGCCCCTGTTGCAGGAACTGCGCACGCCGGCCGAACGGGAGACCTTCAAGGACCTGGCGCGCAATCAGTCCGAGCGCCGTGATCTCTATCAGAGCGGCGTGCGTCGGCTGGATGAGCAGACGCACCGCCAGGCGCTGTTCGACCAGGTGGTGGCGGCTCTCCCGGGGGCGCCGGAGGGCGGCGGCATCGATTTCGATACCCGCATCGGCCCGGTGCAGGGGCAGGCCGGCCTGTTCGGTCCGCTGCTCGGGGCCCTGGCGGCGGGACCGTGTTCCTTCGCCGAACTGGCTCGCCTGCCGGCGCTGCAGGGACAGACCGGGTTGATCAGTCCGGCCCTGCAGATGCTCGCCTGGGCGGGACACATCCATCCGCTGTTGCCGGGCGAGGTCGCGACCGAGCGTTGCCGGAGCCTGAACCAAGTGCTCTGCGAAAGAGCCTTGCAGGGCACCGCCTACGGCTATCTGGCCGCTCCCAGCCTGGGTTCGGCAGTGGCCGCCGACCGCTTGCAGATGGTGGCCCTGCGGGTTCTGCTGGAGTATCCGGGGATCGCCGGCCGGCTGCTGCGGGAGACGGTCCGGACCCTGCTGGCGAATGCAGGCGGCGCCGGCGAAGCCGACCTGGAGCAGCGCCTGCTGGCCTTCGAGACCGTCGTGTTGCCGCGCTGGCGGCAGATGGGGGTGCTATGAACATGCAAGCGCTGCATGCCGTTCTGCTGGGCGCCATGCTGCTCGCCTTCCCGGCGGAGTGCGCCCTGGCCAGGCCCGAGCTGGACCGTCCGGCCGGGCCGACCGTCGCCGACACCGGCTCCGCCGCGTATCGCTTCGAAAACCTGAATTTCGTTTCCGCCGATGGCGAGCGGCGCTATCGGGTGGTGGTCGCCATTCCCCGACGACCGGCCGCCGCCACAGGCTACCCGGCGGTCTATCTGCTCGACGGCAACGCCGCCCTGGCGGCGCTGGACGAGCCGCTTCTGCAGACACTGGCCGGCGACGACCCGCCAGTGATCGTCGCTCTGGGCTATGAGACGCCGTTGCGTTTCGACGTGCGCTCCCGGGCTTTCGATTACACGCCGCCGCTCGTCGATGGACAGTCTTACGTGGACGAGTTGGCGGGCGACCGCAAGGGTGGGGGAGCCGGCCACTTCCTCGATCTGCTGGAGCAGCAGATCAAGCCGGCGGTCGAGAAGCTCGCCCCGGTCGACCGTGCGCGGCAGACCCTATGGGGACATTCCTACGGCGGGCTGTTCGTGCTGCACGTCCTGGCCACGCGGCCGGAGGCTTTCCAGTCCTACGCATCGGCCGATCCGTCGCTCTGGTGGCGTCGCGGCGAGATGATCGAGCGCCTGCGGGCCGTAGCCGGGAGCTGGTCCAGGAGCGGCTTTCGCCTGCTGGTCATGCGCAGCGGCGAGGACCGCGACGGCGCAGGGCCGGCCGGCGCCAGTCCCGAGGCGATGGCGGCGCGCCGCCAGGCCGTGGCCAGCGTGCCGGAGGACGCGGCCCGGCAACTGGCCCGCGAGCTTTCCGGCTGGCCGGGGCTGAGCGTGCATTACCGCGAATTTCCAACTCTGACCCATGGCGGCCTGCTGCCGGTTTCGCTCAAGCCGGCGCTGCGCCTGTCCATGGGGCATCTCGACGATTGATTAGGGGATAAAACTTGAGCCGTCGATTAACGCTGTCGCCCTCGCGACGGGTATGGCTGGACACGGGCCTCAGGGTCGTGGCGGCCGTCTTCGGGGGGTATGCCTTGACCTATGCCGCTACCGCGGCGCTGGCGCGCCTCCTGCCGCTGGAGCGCTTCGATGCGGCGATGGTCGCGTCCCTGCCATCCTTCGCCTTCTATACGGCCTTCCTGCTCTGGGCTTTCACGGCGCCGCTGCGGCGAGTCTGGCTGGGCATCGCCCTGGCTGTGCCGCTGGCGCTGATCGGCTTCTGGCCGGTCTGGTTCGGAGGGGCCGCCTGATGTCCGCGAACAAGAGTTTCCGCCAGTCCATGACCTGGCTGCACCGCTGGGCGGGACTGCTGCTCGGCTGGCTGCTGTTCGCCATCTTCCTGACCGGCACCCTGACGGTGTTCGACAAGGAGATCAACTGGTGGATGCAGCCGGAGCTGACCAGCCAGGGCGTGGATCAGCACAAGGCCGTGCGCTTCGCCCAGGAGTGGCTGGCGCGCGAGCACGCCGACGCGCCGGTGTGGAGCATCGACCTGCCGACCGAGTGTTCGCCGGTGCTGAAGATTTCCACCGGCGAAGGCCGGCATGCCGAGCGCCAGGTGCTCGATCCCGAGTCCGGTGGCCTGCTGGAGCCGCGCGAGAGCGTGGGCGGCAATTTCTTCTTCCGCTTCCACTACAGCCTCCAGTTGCCGCGTACCTTCGGCGTCTGGGTGGTCGGGGTGGCGGCGATGGCGATGATGGTGGCGCTGGTCACTTCCCTCATCATCCACCGTCACCTGTTCCGCGATTTCTTCGCTTTCCGCCCGACCGGCGGCCGGCGTTCCTGGCTGGACGGCCACAATGCGAGCGGGGTGCTGCTGCTGCCGTTCCACCTGATGATCACTTACACCGGCCTGGTGATCTTCTTCATGATCTACATGCCGGCGGCAGTGGACGCTCTCTACGGCGGCGACCGCATGGCGATGTTCCGCGACGCCTCGCCCAGCGCCCAGGCGGCAGCGGGCGGACCGGGCGGCGGACGGTCTGCCGAGGGTGGAATGGAACGCGGCGGCCGGCCCGCAGAAGGGAGCATGGAGCGCGGTGGCCGGCCTGCGGAAGGCGGCATGGAAGGCGGCCGGGGGCCGCGCGGGGCGGGCCACGAGGCGCCTGCCGCTGCGCTGCTGCCGCTGGATTCCTTCATCGCCCCGGCGGAGGAGCTGTTCGGCAAGGGCATGGTGGCCTCGCTGCGGGTCCGCAATCCGGGCAAGGCCAACGCCCGCGTCGAGGCCGGTCCGTTGCTGGGCTACCGCATCGCGCTGACCAAGGGCGAGTCGGCGGTGTTCGACGGGGTTTCCGGCAAGCGCCTGCAGGCACCCGCCGACAAGCGCGCCACTACCCTGACTCAGCAGGTCATGATCGGGCTGCACTTCGCCCAGTTCGGCGGCTATCCGATGCGCTGGCTGTATTTCCTCTGCAGCGCGGTCAGTTGCGCGATGATCGCCACCGGCCTGGTGCTGTTCGCCAACCGCCAGCGCCTCCAAGTCGCCGAGGCGAACGCCGGGCAACGCTTCCTGCGCGTGGTCGAGACCTTGAACGTCGGCAGCGTGGCCGGTCTGATGCTGGGCTGTATCGCGCTGTTCTGGATCAACCGCCTGCTGCCGGCCGGGCTGGGCGAGCGCAGTGGCTGGGAGATGCGCCTGTTCTTCGCCATCTGGCTGCTGACCTTCGTGCACGCCTGGCTGCGTCCACAGTTGGCGGCTTGGCGCGAGCAGCTCTGGGCGGTCGCCCTGCTGTGCGCGGCACTGCCGCTGCTCGGACTCTTCAGCGGAGCGGCCTTCGACTGGACGCGCCTGTCCCTGGAACTCTGCGCCCTGCTGCTGGGCGTGGTGCTGGGCTGGGTGGCCTGGCGGATCGGTCGGGCCGAAGCCCGCGCCGGAGATTCCCATTCCCTGACTGGAGCCGTGCAATGCTGAGCGGATTCGCTGCGGGCCTGTTGTTCGCCTACTCGGGCATGCTCGGGCTGTGCCTGGGGCTCGAACGTCACTACCGTCAGGTCTGGCAGAAGGCGCCGCCGCCCTGGTTGCCACGCGCCCTGCGCGCCGCCGGCTGGCTGGCGCTGGTGCTGGCCTTCTACGCCTGCGTCACGGCCTGGGGCGCGGCCATGGGGCCGGTCGGCTGGTTCGGCATGATCTCCCTGACCGGCTTCGCCCTGGTGCTGTTGCTGCCTTTCGCGCCGCGTCTGGCGGTCTGGCTGCCGGCCGGAGGCGGGCTGCTCTGGGGCGTGCTCCTGGGCGCCGGGCTCTGACGCGGCGATCCATTCCGAATCCTGTAGCCTCGGGTGGGATCGCGCTATGCTCGCGACTCCCGCTCCAGGACCGAACAGGATAAGCCCATGTATCGACTCGACGACCTGCTGCATCTCATGGCCCGCCTGCGCGATCCGCGGCACGGCTGTCCCTGGGATCTGCAGCAGTCCTACGCGAGCATAGTCCCGCACACCATCGAGGAAGCCTACGAAGTCGCCGACGCCATCGAACGTCGCGATTTCGCCCATCTGCCGGGCGAACTCGGCGACCTGTTGTTCCAGGTGGTCTATTACAGTCAACTGGCCCGGGAGGAAGGACGCTTCGACTTCGCCGCGGTAGTCGACGGCATCACCCGCAAGCTGATCCGCCGGCATCCCCATGTATTTCCCGACGGCGACCTGTACGGTGTGCCGAACCGGCCGAAGCCGGCCGAGGAAGCTATCCGCCAGCGCTGGGAGGACATCAAGGCCGAGGAGCGGGCGGAAAAGGCCGCCGCGCCGGAGCAACTGTCCCTGCTCGACGACGTGCCGCTGGCTCTGCCGGCGCTGTCCCGTTCGGTCAAGCTGCAGAAGCGCGCCGCCCGGGTCGGCTTCGACTGGCCGGAAGCGCTGGTGGTGGTGGACAAGCTGCGCGAGGAGCTGGACGAGCTGCTGGAGGCGATGAGCGGGAGCGATCCGCAGGCCATCGTCGATGAGCTCGGCGATCTGTTGTTCGCCGCGACCAACCTGGCGCGGCATCTAGCGGTAGATCCGGAGGTCGCTTTGCGCGGTGCCAACCATCGGTTCGAGTGGCGTTTCCGCTTCATCGAGCAGGCCCTGCGCGCCAGCGGACGCAGTCCCGAGGGCTGCAGTCTGGATGAGCTGGAGGCACTGTGGGCGGAAGCCAAGCGTGCCGAGCGCGAGGAGCCGGGCCGCGCTTGAATGCGTTGTCCGGAGCCGCCCGCCCATGGCGCCGCCTGGCCATTCCGGGCTTGCACTCCGGGCCTTCAGGCTGGAGGATTGAGTCCCGGTAGCCCGTCCGGCCGCGTTCGACGGAATCCGGGATCGCGTCGGACGGTCCGGCATACAGGCACTGGTCGGCAAGTTGCGGGAAGCGCCAGCCTAGCCATTCCCGAGCCTGTCCTTGGCTGAAGTTCGCCCCTGAAAACGAACGCCCGCAGCGGTGGGCGGTTGGAAGATTTCTTACGATGAGCATGTCATTGCGCGACCAGTTGCTGAAAGCCGGCCTGGTCAACGAGAAGCAGGCCAAGCAGGCCAGCAAGCAGAAACAGAAGCAGGAGCGCCTGGAGCGCAAGGGCCAGATCGAGAAGGACGACTCGCAACGCCAGGTGGCGCTCCAGGCCCAGGCCGAGAAGCTCGCCCGCGACCAGGAGCTGAATCGCCAGCAGCAGGAAAAGGCCGAGCAGAAGGCGCGTGCCGCGCAGATCAAGCAACTGATCGAGGTTTCCCGCCTGCCCAAGCTGAACACCGACGACTACTACAACTTCGTCGACGACAAGAAGGTCAAGCGCCTGCCGGTGAATGCCATGATGCGCGACAAACTCAGTCGTGGCTCGCTGGGCATCGTCCGCCATGGCGGCGGTTACGAGGTGGTACCGCGCGAGGCGGCGCTGAAGATTCAGGAGCGCGATCCGCGCCGTGTGGTGCTGCTCAATACGCAGAGCGAGGCGCCGGACGAGGACGATCCCTACGCGGCCTACAAGATTCCCGACGATCTGATGTGGTAGCTCCACAAAAAAGAGTTTCGTCGTACGCAGTGTATAGAGGCTCGGGAGAGGTACGCGGTGGACGTACCCCCTCTTGAAACGAAACATCGAAACAAGCCGCGCCAGCCGTGAGTTGTTTCGACGCTTCGCTTCGATCCCCTGCCGGTCGTCGCGCAGACCCAAGGCTATTTTGCGAACGGGAATTTCCGGGAAAAATTCCGGGGAATATTCATCGAACGGGGAAACCTCTTCTCTGTGGTCACTACGCCGAGCGAGCATTCACGCCCTGCCGGCGCGGCCGTTGCGGGCTGGTCGGTCAAAGGTACAGTGGCCATATCAGCGGTTGTCAGAGCCCCAGCTCGCTATGCGAGCCGAGGCGAACCAATTGCAGCGTTTCGTCGTTCGGCTTCCGGTACAGCAACACCAGGTCCGTTTTTATGTGGCAGTCGCGATGATCCACCCAGTTGCCCGTCAGGGCATGGTCACGATGCAGGACATCCGGAGGGCGATCCTTCGCCAGCGCCTCGATGACCGGCAGCAGGTCGTCTTCCAACGTCGCCTGGTGCTGCCCCTTCGCTTCGCGCTGCAAGTCGCGCTTGAACTGGCTGGTCTGCTTAATCGTCCGCACGAATCGCCGCCCGCAGCTCGTCCAGGGTCACGGTTTCGAGGTTCCCCTCGCGTGCTGCACGTGCAGCCGCGATGGTTTCCAGGGAGGGCTCCAGCGGCGCGAACGGCAAGCGCCCTTCCTCGGCGACGCGCACCAGCATCAGCTTGATGGCGTCCGACATGGTCAGGCCCATGGATTCGAGCACCACGGTGGCTTCATTCTTGATGCGCTCGTCGATGCGGGCGCGGACGGTCGTTTCGGTGGCCATCTCAGTTCCTCCAGTGGGTTGTGGTTACAGCGTAACCACAATACGATCCGGGTAAAAGTGGTTTGGCGACAATCGGCTTCGCCCAGCCAGACCCGTGCCAAAGTGTGGGCTGGAAGGCATGCCGGCACTACAGGTCGCTTGCCATGCAAAACAAAGCCGGCGCGAGGCCGGCTTCGGTACGGGGCGGGATTGTCTCAGTCGAGCCGACCTTTCACCGGGCGGCCGTCGACCGTTCCCTCCTTGAGCATGATCTGGTATTCCTTGCCGTCCTTCTCCACCTGGTGCAGGCGCACCATCAGGTAGTCCCAGTCCTTGGCGAGCCAGAACACGGTCTTGCGGTTGGTCTGGGTGGGATCGCGCACGCGCTCGACCTTGACCGCCTCGACCAGCCCCACGCGGGTGCGCACGTTCTCGTTGCCCAGCACGCGGAAGTCGTAGGTTTCGATCTCGTCGCCGTCGAGCACCTGGTAGCTCATGCTCTTCTTGCCTTCGGCGACATCCTTCTGCAGCTCCAACTGATAGAGGGACTTGTCCAGCAGGCCGCGGTTGAGCGGCAGCTTCACGGGCTTGTCGCGCTCGCTGCCCTGGACCGTCTTGGCTTGCCAGTCGAAGTCGTGCCGGACCTTCTTGTCCTTGCCCATGCCGCTGCGCTCATAGCGATAGGCGAGCGGCACGAGGCGGCCGTTCTCGACGCTGAAGGTGCTCTGTTCGGTGACGCTGGCGAGCAGCATGCTGGCCTTGAATTCGTAGTCCCAGCGCGTACCGTCCAGCTTCTTCAGCGAGCGTTCGGCGGAGCCGCTGATCGGCATCTGTTTCCAGTCGGCGGTGTAGCTGGCGAAGAAGGGTTTCAGTTCGAAGGCATGGGTGGGCGCCGCGAGCAAGGCAAGGGCGAACAACAGGGCACCACGCATAATGTCTCCTATCCTAGGTTCGAATGAGATGGCCGGTGGCCGGCAGTTTTTCTCCATCCAACAGGGCTCCTTCCGGGGTCAGTCGCAGGCGGCCCTCGGCGAACCAGCGCACGGCCTGCGGGTAGATCCGATGTTCCTGCAAGTACACGCGCAGCGCCAGACTTTCCTCGCTGTCGCCCGGCTGCACCGGGACCACCGCCTGGATGACCAGGGGGCCGCCGTCGAGCTCCTCGGTGACGAAATGCACGCTGCAGCCGTGCTCGTTGTCCCGGGCTTCCAGAACGCGGCGATGGGTGTGCAGGCCCTTGTGGCGGGGCAGCAGGGATGGGTGGATGTTCAGCAGGCGACCTTCGTAGTGGCGGACGAAGGCGGGGGTGAGGATGCGCATGAAGCCGGCGAGGATCACCAGGTGGGGCTGGAAGACGTCGATCGCTTCCATCAGCGCGCCATCGAAGGCCTCGCGGCCCTCGTAGGTCCGGTGGTCGAGCACCTGGGTGGCGATGCCGGCGTTCTTCGCCCGGGTCAGGCCGTAGGCGTCGGCGCGGTTGGAGATCACCGCGCGGATTCGCAACGGGTTGCCGCCGCCCTGGCTGTCGATCAGCGCCTGCAGGTTGCTGCCGGAGCCGGAAACCAGCACCACCGCATTGCAGGAGTCGGCCATCAGTGCGCCTTCAGGTTGTGCAACTGGACGCGCTCGGCGCCGTCGCCGGCGGCGATGTCGCCGATCAGCCAGGGCTGCTCGCCTGCCGCGCGCAGCACGGCGAGGGCCTGCTCGACCTTGTCCCGAGCGACGCAGACGACCATGCCGACGCCGCAGTTGAGCACACGGTGCATTTCGCGCTCGTCGACGTTGCCTTTTTCCTGCAGCCAGTCGAACACCGCCGGGCGGGTCCAACTGGCCACGTCGATCACCGCCCGGGTGCCCTGCGGCAGCACGCGCGGGATATTCTCGGTGAGGCCGCCACCGGTGATGTGGGCCATGGCCTTGACCGCGCCGGTTTCCCGGATGAGCTTGAGCAGCGGCTTGACGTAGATGCGCGTCGGCGCCATCAGCAGGTCGGCCAGCGGCTTGCCGTCCAGGGTGGCGCCGGCCACGTCGGTGCCGCTCAGCTCGAGGATCTTGCGGATCAGCGAGTAGCCGTTGGAGTGCGGGCCGGAGGAGGGCAGGGCGATCAGCGCGTCGCCGGCGGCGACCTTCGCGCCGTCGATGATTTCGCTCTTCTCCACCACGCCAACGCAGAAGCCGGCCAGGTCGTAGTCCTCGCCCTCGTACATGCCGGGCATCTCGGCTGTCTCGCCACCGACCAGCGCGCAGCCGGCCATCTCGCAGCCCTCGCCGATGCCGGCGACCACGCGGGCGGCGACGTCGACGTTGAGCTTGCCGGTGGCGTAGTAGTCGAGGAAGAACAGCGGTTCGGCGCCGCATACCACCAGATCGTTGACGCACATGGCCACCAGGTCGATGCCGATGCTGTCGTGCTTGCCGAGGTTCATCGCCAGGCGCAGCTTGGTGCCGACACCGTCGGTACCGGAAACCAGTACCGGTTGCCTGTAGCCGGCCGGGATTTCGCACAGGGCGCCGAAGCCGCCCAGGCCACCCATCACTTCGGGGCGCGCGGTGCGCCTGGCGACGCCCTTGATGCGTTCGACCAGCGCTTCACCTGCGTCGATGTCGACACCGGCGTCCTTGTAGCTCAGGGAGGGTTGCTTGCTCATGGATCAGGCCTTCAGGAGGTTCGGGATTCGACCGGGGCGAGGGCCGGTCTGCAGGACAGACGATTCTAACAGGCTTGTCCGGCAGCGACCACCGAGCGCCCTGGAGGCGGCCATGGCTCCCGGCATGCGCCCAGCGTGCCGGTGCTCGCGGTTGCCGGGGCGTCGGCGGCTGTTTAAGGTATAACCCCCTTTCGTCGCCCTGCGCCGCCACGTCGAGATTTCCGTCATGCGCCCGATCGTCCGTCCGCTCCTGCTTTGCCTGTCGCTGTTCAGCCTGCCTGCTCTCGCCGAGCAGCTCTCCGGCCTTTATCAGGTCCGCGAGCCGGTTGCCAGCCGGCAGCCGGCGGCACGCGACCAGGCTCTGCAGCGAGCCCTCGACGTCCTGCTGGTGCGCCTGACCGGCAAACCCGAGGCAGTGCAGAATCCGGCGCTGGCGGCCGCGCGCCAGGACCCGCAGCAACTGATCCTCAAATATGGCTATGAAGGCCAGACGCTGGTGGTCGATTTCGATCCGGCCTCCACTCGTGGGCAACTGCGCCAGGCCGGGTTGCCCCTGTGGGGGGCCGACCGACCCAGCCTGCTGGTCTGGTGGCTGAACGAGGACGGTGGCACCGCTCAATTGGTCGGCGACGGTCAGGACAGCGCCCAGCCGTTGCGCACGGCCGCCCAGTACCGTGGTCTGCCGCTGCGCCTGCCGATGGCCGACCTCGACGAGCAACTGGTCGCTACCCCGGAGAATCTGGCCAGCGGCACGGGGCTGCAAGGCGTGTCCGGGCGCTACGGGGCCAATGCCATGCTCACCGTGCGTGCCCGTCAGGAGGGTGGCAAGTGGCTGGCCCAGTGGCGTCTGGCGGCCGACGGCGGCCAGTCGGAGGGCAGCACCGAGGCGCCGGACGCCGCTACCCTGGCCGATGCCGTGATGCTGGCGGCCAGCGGGCGAATGGCCGAGCGTTTCATGGGCAGGCAGGAGGCGACCGAGCGCCTGGTCCTGCAGGTCGCGGGCGCGGATCTGGCCCGCTTCGCCGAACTGGAACGCGTTCTGGAGCCTTTCGACGCCCGCCTGCGCCGGGTCGAGGGCGACCAACTGGTCTACCAGCTCGAGTCCACGGTCGTTCGGGTACGTTCCCAGATGGCCTTGATCGGTCTGCGCGAGGCAGGCGCTGCCAGTCAGGCAACCGGTCAGGCGCCGATGGTACGAGCGCGCGAAACCACGCTGAGTTTCCGCTGGTGACCCCGGCCTGGGTCTGACGGGACGGAACAGCGGCCGGAGCCGTCCATGCATCGCTTGCCCAACCTGCTGACCCTGCTGCGCTTTCTGCTGGTGCCGCCGGTCGCCTGGTCGATCCTCGCCGGGGCTTACGGCGAGGCCTTGCTGCTGTTCGTCCTGGCCGGCTCCAGCGATGCGCTGGACGGTTTTCTCGCCCGCCGTTTCGGCTGGGGCAGCAGGCTCGGAGCCCTGCTCGATCCGCTGGCGGACAAGCTGCTGCTGGTTTCCGGCTTCGTCTGCCTGAGTCTGGCCGGGCTCATTCCCGGCTGGCTGGTGCTGGTGGTGCTGGCGAGGGATGTGCTGATCGTCGCCGGGGCTCTCTGTTATCGTTGGCGGGTCGGTCGCCTGGAGATCAGTCCGAGCCGCCTGGGCAAGCTGTCCACTTTTTTGCAGAGCGTTCTGGTAAGCGCCGTGCTGTTGCAGGCCAGCCTGATGCCGGCCGCCACTGCGTTGCTCCCGCCGCTGATCGCGCTGGTAGTGCTGGGCAGCCTGGCCAGCGCTGTCGGCTATGTGCGCGAGTGGACCGACAAATATCGCAGGCACAAGGATTTCAGATGACCGATTCGAATCGCTGGCTCTGGCTGGCCGGGGTGTTCTTCTCCGGTTGGCTGGTCTATCTGCTGATGCCGATTCTCTCCCCCTTCCTGATCGGCATATTGCTGGCTTACCTGGGCGATCCCCTGGTGGACCGCCTGGAGGCGCGCGGACTGTCGCGGACCTGGGGGGTGATCGCGGTATTCGCCCTGTTCGGTCTGCTTCTGGTTCTGGCTCTGCTGTTTCTGTTGCCGTCGCTGGGGCGGCAGTTGGTGCATCTCTACGAACTGGCGCCGCAGATGCTCGACTGGTTGCAGCAGGTGGTACTGCCCTGGGTCCAGGTGAAGCTGGGGCTGGCCAAGGGCTTCTGGCATCTGGAACAGCTCAAGTCGATGTTCGTCGGGCAACTGGACAAGACCACCAACGTCCTCACCCAGTTGCTCAGTCAGGCCACCGCCTCCGGCCTGGCCCTGCTCGCCTGGCTGGGCAACCTGCTGCTGGTGCCGGTGGTGAGTTTCTATCTGCTGCGCGACTGGGACATCCTGGTGGCCAAGTTGCGAACCTTGCTGCCGCGGCGACGGGAGGGCGTGGTGGTGGGGCTGGTCGGCGAGTGTCACGAGGTGCTCGGCGCCTTCCTGCGCGGGCAGATGCTGGTGATGCTGGCGCTCGGCGTCGTCTATGCGCTGGGCTTGATGCTGGTCGGCATCGACCTCGGGCTGCTGATCGGCCTGCTCGCCGGGCTGGCGAGCATAGTGCCCTACATGGGCTTCGTGGTCGGCATCGGCGCCGCCCTCGTCGCCGCGCTGTTCCAGTTCGGCGGCGATCCCTATCCGCTGATCGGCGTGGTGGCGGTGTTCAGCGTCGGCCAGTTGCTCGAAGGCATGCTGCTGACCCCGCTGCTGGTCGGCGACCGGATCGGTCTGCATCCGGTGGCGGTGATCTTCGCCGTCCTCGCCGGCGGCCAGTTGTTCGGCTTCACCGGTGTACTGCTGGCCTTGCCGGTCGCCGCGGTGATCATGGTCCTGCTGCGTCACGTCCACGATCTGTATAAACTTTCCGATCTTTACGGAGAGTCCGGTCAAGGAGACTCCAGCGGCGGCTCCGTGGAGCCGCCCGGGCCGACATGAAGCCGATCCAGTTGCCCCTCGGGGTGCGTCTGCGCGACGACGCCACCTTCGCCAACTTCTATCCCGGCGCCAACGCGGCGGCGCTCGGCTATGCCGAGCGACTCTGCGAGCCCGATGCCGGCTGGACCGAGAGCCTGATCTACCTGTGGGGGGCCGAGGGCGTCGGGCGCAGTCATCTGCTGCAGGCCGCCTGCATCCGCTTCGAGCAGCGCCGCGAGCTGGCGATCTACCTGCCGCTGGCCGAGGTGGCGGACTACGGTCCGGTGCTGCTGGACAACCTGGAGCAGAGCGAACTGGTTTGCCTGGACGACCTGGAGGCGATCGCCGGGCGGGCCGACTGGGAAGAGGCGCTGTTCCACCTGTTCAACCGCCTGCGCGACTGCGGCCGGCGCTTGCTGCTGTCCGCTTCGGTGCCGCCGCGCGAACTGTCGATCGAGCTGCCGGACCTGAAGTCGCGCCTGACCCTGGCGCTGGTCTTCCAGCTCCAGGGGCTGTCCGACGAAGATAAGTTGCGCGCCCTGCAACTGCGCGCCTCGCGTCGCGGCCTGCACCTCACCGACGAGGTCGGGCGCTTCATCCTCACCCGCGGTTCGCGCAGCATGGCAGCGCTGTTCGATCTGCTCGACAAGCTGGACCAGGCTTCGCTGCAGGCCCAGCGCCGCTTGACCATCCCCTTCCTCAAGGAAACCCTGGGCTGGTAGAGCCCGAGCGCCGGCTCGCTATTCCCCGGCCAGCTTGCGGTCGAACTGGAAGCGCCAGCGGGTATACAGCAGGGCGGCGCAGAACAGGATCAGACTGAGCAGGGTTTCCAGCCCGCCGAACAATTGGCGTGCCGGGTCGATGGCGGCGGTCACGCCCTGGATGAAGTAGAGGTTCACCACGAAGCAGGTCCAGGCATGCGCGCGTGCACTGCCGAGCAGCAGGCCGGGGGCGAGCAAGGCCAGGGGCAGCAACTGGATACCGATGACCACCCAGGGACGGGCGCCGTGCAGGTCGGCGAAGCCCAGGTTCCAGGCCGCGAGCAGGCTGGCCAGGGCGAGGAAACTGGCGAGGGTCAGGCTACGGCTGAGCTTCAGGCGCGGAGTCAGCCATTCCAGGCTGGGCAGCGGTTTCGCTTTCCTAGCCACGATCGCCCTCCAGGCGCCGGGCGGTTTCCGCCAGGCGCCTGCCGAGGGCGCGGCAGAGCGCGGTTTCATGCTCGTCGAGGGGACGCTTGCCGTCGCCGGCGTGATGGCTGGCGCCGTAGGGGGTGCCGCCGCCCCTGGTTTCGAGCAGCGCCGCTTCGCTGTAGGGCAGGCCGCAGATCAGCATGCCGTGGTGCAGCAAGGGCAGCAGCATCGACAGCAGGGTGGTTTCCTGGCCGCCGTGCAGGCTGGCGGTGGAAGTGAACACGGCGGCCGGCTTGCCGATCAGTTCGCCGGTCAGCCACAAGCCGCTGGTGCCGTCGAGGAAGTATTTCAACGGGGCGGCCATGTTGCCGAAGCGGGTCGGGCTGCCGAGCGCCAGTCCGGCGCAGTGGCGCAGATCGTCCAGGCTGGCGTAGAGCGCGCCCTCGGCGGGAATGCTCGGAGCCTGCGCCTCGCACTCGGCGGATACCGCCGGTACCGTGCGCAGGCGCGCCTCGAGCCCGCCGGACTCGACGCCGCGGGCGATCTGCCGGGCCATTTCGGCGGTAGCGCCGTGGCGACTGTAGTACAGCACCAGGATGTAGGCATCGCTCACGGCAGGATCTCCAGGACTTTTTCCGGTGGCCGGCCGATCACCGCACGTTCGCCGACCACCAGGATCGGCCGCTCGATTAGCCGGGGATGGGCAACCATGGCTGCGATCAGTCGCTCCTCGTCCAGCGCGGGATCGGCCAGCTTCAGCGTCTTGTATTCCTCTTCGCCGGTACGCAGCAACTGGCGGGCCGGGATGCCGAGCTTGCCGAGCAGTTCCCTGAGCTCCTCGGCGCCGGGCGGGGTTTCCAGGTAGCGCACCACCTTCGGTTGCAGGCCGCGAGCCTCGAGCAATTCCAGCGCGCCGCGGGACTTGGAGCAGCGCGGGTTGTGATAGAGCGTCAGATCGGTCATGGGCGGATCGCATCCAGCGGGGTGGGGCCGCTATTCTAACCGCCTCGGCGCATGGAGGAACCCTGTGCCCGTCTTCGTTCACAGTAAGGTGAGGGCATGCGTCAACGTTTCGTCGACAGTCTGGATTTCTGGCGTTATCTGTTCGAGCGCTTTCTGGCCGACCAAGGCCCGAAGAGTGCGGCGGCGCTGACCTATACCGCGTTGTTCGCGGTGGTGCCGATCATGACCCTGATCTTCGTCGTGCTGTCGGTCGTTCCGGATTTCCAGGGCATAGGCGAACAGATCCAGGGCTTCATCTTTCGCAATTTCGTCCCTTCCAGCGGCGCCGTGCTGCAGGATTACCTGAGAACCTTCATCGAGCAGGCGCGGCATCTGACCTGGCTCGGCGTCGGGGTGCTGATGGTCACCGCGCTGCTCATGCTGATGACCGTCGAGCACACCTTCAACACCATCTGGCGTGTGCGCCGGCCGCGCCGTGGCCTGTCCAGCTTCCTGCTGCACTGGGCCATTCTCAGCCTGGGGCCGCTGTTGCTGGGCACGGGGTTCGCCCTGAGCACCTATATCACGTCCCTGTCCCTGGTCTCCGATCCCTATGCCCTGGCCGGAGCGCGGATGCTGCTGAAAGTCATGCCGTTGCTGTTCAGCACGGCGGCCTTCACCCTGCTGTACGTGGCGGTGCCCAACACCGCAGTGCCGTTGCGCCATGCATTGCTGGGCGGGCTGTTCGCCGCCGTGCTGTTCGAGGCGGCCAAGGGGCTGTTCGGTCTCTATGTCGCCCTGTTTCCCACCTATCAACTGATCTACGGGGCCTTTGCCGCCGTGCCGCTGTTCCTGCTGTGGATGTATCTGAGCTGGATGATCGTGCTGCTGGGAGCCGAACTGGTTTGCAACCTGTCCGCTTCCCGGCGCTGGCGGCGCAATCCGCTGCCGCGCCTGCTGGTGCTGCTGGGGGTGCTGAGGGTGTTCCATCAGAGCCAGCAGTCCGGCCAGGCGGTTCGCCAGCCCGACCTGCAGCGCGCCGGCTGGGCGCTGCCCGATTCGGTCTGGGACGAGATGCTCGATTTTCTCGAGCGGGAGCAACTGATCTGTCGCGTCAGCGACGGTGGCTGGGTGCTCTGCCGGGATCTGAACCGTTACAGCCTGGAGTCGCTGCTGAGTCGCTCGCCCTGGCCGCTGCCGCATCTCGATCAGCTTCCCGAGAGCCTCGACGAGCCCTGGTTCCCCGCCTTGCGCAGCGCTCTGGAGCGGCTTCAGCGGGAGCGCGCGGCGTTGTTCGGCGACAGCCTGGCGAATTGGTTGCAGCCGCCCCTGTCCGAGCCCTGAGCGGTGGCCCGGACCGGTTATATTTGTGGAACGGTCCATTGTCGGCGATGCTGTGTGCGGCGGGCGGTTCGCCGATCACGAGTCATGGTGGAGGGAGCCTTGTATGAGAGGGCGAACGGGGATTGTCCTGGCGCTGGCCGCCGGGCTGGCGCTGGCCGGTTGCAGCGAGGACTGGGGCGTCGACCAGCATGGGCGTCCGGTCGCGGCGGAACAACTGGAAGGTCAGTGGTTGGTGATCAACTATTGGGCGGAATGGTGCTCGCCCTGCCGTAGCGAGATTCCCCAGTTGAACGCCCTGGCCGAGCAGCTCCAGGGGCGCGGCGTGCGTGTCGTGGGGGTGAATTTCGACGGTCTGCAGGGGGGCGAGCTGGCGCGCGCCAGCGAGGCGCTGGGCATTCGTTTCGGCGTGCTGGCCCAGGACCCGGCCGAGCGCCTGAAGCTGCCGCCGGGCGAGGTGTTGCCGGTCACTTACATCGTCGATGCCCAGGGCCGTCTGCGCGAGCGGCTGCTCGGCGAGCAGAATGCGGTCGGTCTGGCGGCCCGCCTGCAGACATTGCGTGGCGGGGGTTCCTGAAGTGGCGCGTATCGGCTTGCGCGCCCTGGTCAGCGGCAGGGTACAGGGCGTGTGTTATCGGCAGGGCACGGCGCTGCAGGCCGAGCGCCTGGCGCTGGCGGGCTGGGTGCGGAATCTCGCCGACGGGCGGGTCGAGGCCTGGGTCGAGGGCGAGGAGGCGGCTGTGCGCGAACTGGCCGAGTGGCTATGGCGTGGTCCCGAACAGGCCCGGGTCGAGGGAGTGGAGCTGGAGGAGGTGGGCCTGCAGGGATTCTCGGAATTCCGCGTGCGGCGCTGAGTGGCCCTGCGTCACTCGACATGCCGGTAGTCGTGCCACAGGTCGATCCCCCTGAATGAGTAGCGGGCTTGCCCCTGGCTGCCGTTGTAGCGGTTCAGACAGGTCGACATGTCCAGCAGTCGGACCTCCGCCTCGAAGCTGTTCGTCTCGGCGACCGTGTGCTGCCGCAGGGGGCGCAGCTCCGGCGCCGGCGGCAGGCTGGCGACGGCCGGCGAAGACAGGGCGAGCAGGAGGGGCGCCGGAGCTGTGTACGGCCCTCTCAGTCCTCGGCGGGAACCAGTGCCTGGCGGCCGGCCTTCCTACGCAGGTCGTCGAGAAACTCCCGCTGCAGCTCCGGATCGTGGCGGGTCAGCTCGATCAGGCTCTGTTCCAGTTCGCTGGCCTCCTCTTCGAAGCCGAGTTCGGCGAGCCGCTTGACCCGGCGCACCCATTGCCCGACCTCGTCGCTTTCGAGATCGGCATAGACCAGGTCGTGGGCCTCGCGCAGCTTGCCGCCCAGGCTGCGGCTGATCGGCAGGACGGCCTCCGTGCGGGTGCCGTCCTGGAGGTCCTCGACGCTCAGTTGCAGCCGGGCGACACGGGCATCCTGCAGGGTGAAGGGACTGTCGAGCAGGTTCAGGTGCAGGACGCCGCGGCGATCGGTGGTCAGTTCGTAGGTCCGTGCCCCGGCCCTGACCGATACCGGGCGTTCAGCCCAGGGCAGGCTGGAGTATTCCGTGCGTTCGTCCTTCAGTTGTTCGTCCCGGCGTGCCAGGTTCTGCTGGGCGCGGCCGTTGGATTCGACGTTCATCGCCGGGTTGAGGCCGGCGAAGCCGTAGTCGATCCAGCCTTTGGTGGCGAGATCGGGCACATTGCCGAGGGCGACCACGTTGAGCACGTTGGCGGCGACTCCGGCCAGCACCGCCACTGCCCCCAGGGGGACCTCGTAGAGTTCCCGCCAGGGCTGGTAGGGGGTGTAGCGGTCGTAACGGCGGATCACCTCGAACTCGCGAATCTCGAAGGTCCGCTGGTCGTGGATGCGGATGTGCCGCTGCGGCAGTTCCAGCATGGCTGGCTCGCCGAGTTCGATCTGCAGATTGTGGCTCAGGAGCGTGCGTTCGACGCGTTCTTCGTGCTCGCTGCGCTGGGGCAACTGGTTGGCGCAGCCGGCGAGCAGAAGGGCGCCGCAGAGCGCGGCGCCGAGGCGCAGGGAGTTTCGGGTGGGCATGGTGTGGAGTCAGCGGCCGATGCGGTTGCCGAGAAAGGTGATGAGGTCGGCGGCCGGGATGGCCTGGACTTCGGTCTCGCGGCGGCCCTTGTATTCCAGGGTACCCTCGGCCAGGCCGCGCTCGCTCACCACGATGCGATGCGGAATGCCGATCAGTTCCATGTCGGCGAACTTGACCCCGGGACTGGTCTTCTTGTCGCGATCGTCGAGCAGCACCTCGTAGCCGGCGGCGACCAACTCGGCATAGAGGCGGTCGGTGGCTTCCCTGACTGCGGCGCTCTCGTACTTCATCGGCACCAGGGCGATCTGGAACGGCGCCAGCGCCTGCGGCCAGAGGATGCCGCGCTCGTCGTAGTTCTGCTCGATGGCTGCGGCTACCACGCGCGATACGCCGATGCCGTAGCAGCCCATGATCAGGGTCACCGGCTTGCCGTTCTCGCCGAGCACCTTGCAGTTCATCGCTTCGCTGTATTTGGTGCCGAGCTGGAAGATGTGGCCGACCTCGATGCCGCGCTTGATCACCAGGCTTCCCTGGCCGTCCGGGCTCGGGTCGCCTTCCACGACGTTGCGCAGGTCGGCGACCTGCGGCAGCGGCAGATCGCGCTCCCAGTTGAGGCCGAAATAGTGCTTGCCGTCGAGGTTGGCACCGGCGGCGAAGTCGCTCAGCAGGGTCACCGAACGGTCGACGATCGCCGGAATCGGCAGGTTCAGCGGACCGAGGGAGCCGGGGCCGGCACCGATCGCCGCGCGGATCTCGGCTTCCGAGGCGAATGCCAGGGGGCTGGCGACCTGCTCCAGATTGGCGGCCTTGATCTCGTTCAATTCGTGGTCGCCGCGCACGATGAGGGCGACCAGTCGGCCCTCCTCGGCACCCTGCACCACCAGGGTCTTGATGGTCTTCTCGACGGGCAGGCCGAACTGCCGGACCAACTCGTCGATGGTCCTGGCATCGGGGGTGTCGACCAGGCGCAGTTCCTCGCTGGCGGCGGCGCGCGCTTTTTCCCGCGGAATGGCTTCGGCCTTCTCGATGTTGGCGGCGTAGTCGGAGCTGTCGCTGAAGGCGATGTCGTCCTCGCCGGATGCGGCCAGCACGTGGAACTCGTGGGAGCCGGTGCCGCCGATGGAGCCGGTGTCGGCCTGCACAGGGCGGAATTCGAGGCCCAGGCGGCTGAAGATGTTGCAGTAGGCCTGGTGCATGCGGTCGTAGGTTTCCTGCAGCGACTCCTGGGTCAGGTGGAAGGAATAGGCATCCTTCATCAGGAATTCGCGGCCGCGCATCAGGCCGAAGCGCGGACGGATCTCGTCGCGGAACTTGGTCTGGATCTGGTAGAAGTTGATCGGCAACTGCTTGTAGCTGTTCAACTCGTTGCGCGCCAGATCGGTGATGACCTCCTCGTGGGTCGGACCGACGCAGAACTCGCGGGCGTGGCGGTCCCTGATGCGCAGCAACTCGGGACCGTACTGCTCCCAGCGTCCGGACTCCTGCCACAGCTCGGCCGGCTGGATGGCCGGCATCAGCACTTCCAGGGCGCCGGCCTTGTCCATCTCCTCGCGGACGATCGCCTCGGCCTTGCGCAGGGCGCGCAACCCCAGCGGCAGCCAGGTATAGAGACCGGAGGCCAGCTTGCGGATCATCCCGGCGCGCAGCATCAGTTGGTGACTGATCACCACGGCATCGGAGGGGGTTTCCTTGAGGGTCGAGAGCAGATACTGACTGGTGCGCATGTTGGGCCGTTCTGTCCGTTGCGGAGGGCGGAAATAAGTGGCGGGCATTGTACGGCGGTGGATGGGACGCGTACAGGATCGGCGGGGCCGGGCGGGCTGCGCGGGGTCGATTAACCATATATAATCCCCCGCTTTGCCGCGGGCGAGGCTCGTGGCGTCGTCGTTCCCATGAGTGGAGTATCCGATGCCTATCTATGAGTATCAGTGCGCTGCCTGTGGTCATCAGCTGGAAACCATCCAGAAGTTCAGCGATGCGCCGCTGACCGATTGTCCGAACTGCCAGGCGCCCGAGTTGGAGAAGCTGCTTTCCGTGCCCGGTTTCCGTCTCAAGGGCGGCGGCTGGTACGAAACCGACTTCAAGACCGGCGCGAAGAAGAACCTCGCCGGCGGCGACAACGCGCCCGCCTGCGCGGGCAGCGGTTGCGGCGGTGCCTGCGCGACGGCCGAATGAACGGCTCCACCCGAATCCAAGAATCGAGAGAAGAAACACCATCATGATGCGCAGCCACTATTGCGGCCAACTGAACGAAAGCCTGGAAGGCCAGGAAGTCACCCTTTGCGGCTGGGTACACCGTCGCCGCGACCATGGCGGGGTGATCTTTCTCGACATCCGCGACCGCGAAGGCTTGGCCCAGGTGGTGTTCGATCCGGATCGCGCGGAAACCTTCGCCAAGGCCGACCGGGTGCGTAGCGAGTACGTGGTCAGGATCACCGGCAAGGTGCGCCCGCGCCCTGCCGGCGCGGTCAACCCGAACATGGCCAGCGGCGCCATCGAGGTGCTGGGCTACGAGCTGGACGTGCTGAACCAGGCCGAGACCCCGCCGTTCCCGCTGGACGAGTACAGCGACGTCGGCGAGGAGACCCGCCTGCGTTATCGCTTCATCGACCTGCGCCGTCCGGAGATGGCAGCCAAGCTGAAGCTGCGCTCGAGCATCACCTCGAGCATCCGGCGCTACCTGGACGAGAACGGCTTTCTCGACGTCGAGACGCCGATTCTCACCCGCGCCACGCCGGAGGGCGCGCGCGACTACCTGGTGCCGAGCCGCACCCACGCCGGCAGCTTCTTCGCCCTGCCGCAGTCGCCGCAACTGTTCAAGCAACTGCTGATGGTCGCCGGCTTCGATCGCTACTACCAGATCGCCAAGTGTTTCCGCGACGAGGACCTGCGTGCCGACCGCCAGCCGGAGTTCACCCAGATCGACATCGAGACCAGCTTCCTCGACGAAGCGGACATCATGGGCATCACCGAGAACATGATCCGCAAGCTGTTCAAGGAGGTACTGGATGTCGAGTTCGGCGAACTCCCGCACATGACCTTCGAGGAGGCCATGCGCCGCTACGGCTCCGACAAGCCGGACCTGCGCATCCCGCTGGAGCTGGTGGATGTCGCCGATCAGCTCAAGGCCGTCGAGTTCAAGGTGTTCTCGGGGCCGGCCAACGATCCGAAGGGCCGTGTCGCCGCCCTGCGCGTACCGGGCGCGGCAAGCATGCCGCGCAGCCAGATCGACGACTACACCAGGTTCGTCGGCATCTACGGCGCCAAGGGCCTGGCCTACATCAAGGTCAACGAGCGCGCCAAGGGCGTCGAGGGTCTGCAGTCGCCGATCGTCAAGTTCATCCCGAAGGAGAATCTCGACGTCATCCTCGACCGCGTCGGCGCCGTCGATGGCGACATCGTGTTCTTCGGCGCGGACAAGGCCAAAATCGTCTCCGAGGCGCTCGGCGCCCTGCGCATCCGCCTCGGACACGACCTCAAGCTGCTCACCTGCGAATGGGCGCCGCTGTGGGTGGTGGACTTCCCGATGTTCGAGGAGAACGACGACGGCTCGCTCTCCGCGCTGCACCACCCGTTCACCGCACCCAAGTGCACTCCCGAGGAGCTCGCGGCCAATCCGGCCGTGGCCCTGTCGCGGGCTTACGACATGGTGCTCAACGGCACCGAACTGGGCGGCGGCTCGATCCGTATCCATCGCAAGGAGATGCAGCAGGCGGTGTTCCGCATCCTCGGCATCGACGAAGCCGAGCAGCAGGAGAAGTTCGGCTTCCTGCTCGATGCGCTGAAGTACGGCGCGCCGCCGCACGGCGGCCTGGCCTTCGGTCTGGACCGTCTGGTGATGCTGATGACCGGCGCCAGCTCGATTCGCGAAGTCATCGCCTTCCCGAAAACCCAGAGCGCCGCCTGCGTCATGACCCAGGCACCCGGCGCGGTGGACGCCAAGGCGCTGCGCGAACTGCACATCCGCCTGCGCGAGCAGCCGAAGGCCGAGTAACCCGTCGCCACGCGAGCGGGCCGGCCGGCGAGCGGGGCCGTTCCTGCAAGAGCAGATAGATTAGAGATACGGAGTGAGTTATGGCTGGTCATTCCAAATGGGCCAACATCAAGCACCGCAAGGAGCGTCAGGACGCCAAGCGGGGCAAGATCTTCACCAAGCTGATCCGCGAGCTGACCGTCGCCGCCAAGCACGGCGGCGGCAACCCGGCGGACAATCCCCGGCTGCGCCTGGCGATGGACAAGGCCCTGACCGCCAACATGACCCGCGATACCATCGATCGCGCCATCGCCCGCGGCGCCGGCACCAGCGAAGCCGACAACATGGCCGAGCTGAGCTACGAGGGCTACGCGCCGAGCGGTGTGGCGATCATCGTCGAGGCCCTGACCGACAACCGCAACCGTACCGCTGCCGAAGTACGCCATGCCTTCAGCAAGTGCGGTGGCAACCTGGGTACCGACGGTTCGGTGGCCTATATGTTCGATCGCAAGGGCCAGATCAGCTTCGCTCCGGGGGTCAACGAGGACGCCCTGATGGAAGCGGCCCTGGAGGCCGGTGCCGACGACGTGGTCGGCAATGACGATGGCTCGGTGGACGTGTTCACCAGCTTCGCCGACTTCCACACGGTCAACGAGGCGCTGGTCGCCGCTGGCTTCAAAGGCGACGAGGCCGAGGTGGCGATGATTCCGTCGATCACCGCGCCGATCGCCGATCTGGAAACCGCACAGAAGGTGATGAAGCTGATCGACATGCTGGAAGACCTGGACGACGTGCAGAACGTCTACCACAACGCCGAGATTCCCGACGAGATCATGGAGCAGCTCGACTGACGACGGGCATGCGGCCCGGGGGCGGAGTCTCCTGCCGGTGTCGGGCCTTTTTCCCATGACGCTCATCCTGGGTATCGATCCCGGCTCGCGGATCACCGGCTTCGGTGTGGTACGCGACGGCGGGCGTGGCTGCGAATACATCGCTTCCGGTTGCATCCGTACCGGCAGTGGTTCCCTGCCCGAGCGCCTGCAGGCGGTGTATCGTGGCGTGACCGAAATCATCCGCAGCCACGGTCCGGTGACCATGGGCATCGAGCAGGTATTCATGGCGCGCAATGCCGATTCCGCCCTGAAGCTCGGCCAGGCGCGCGGCGCGGCGATCGTCGCGGCGGCGGAGGCGGGGCTGGAGATCGCCGAGTACACCGCCACCCAGGTCAAGCAGGCCATCGTCGGCAGCGGCGGGGCGGACAAGCGACAAGTACAGATGATGGTGATGCACTTGCTCCGGCTGGTGCAGAAGCCGCAGATCGACGCTTCCGATGCCCTGGCTATCGCCTTGTGTCACGCTCACCACCGGCAGAGCCTGATTCCCCACGGCCTGGATGGCGCCAGGCGGCGGGGCGGGCGTTTGCGTTTGTGAACGAGGAGTGCGGATCTTGATCGGACGTTTGCGCGGTATCCTGGTGGAAAAGCAGCCGCCGCACCTGCTCGTGGAGGCCAATGGCGTCGGCTACGAGGTCGAGGTGCCGATGACCACCCTCTATCGCCTGCCGTCGCTGAACGAGCCGGTTACCTTGCACACCCACCTGGTGGTGCGCGAGGATGCCCACCTGCTCTACGGTTTCTGCGAAAGGCGCGAGCGGGAACTGTTTCGCGAGCTGATCCGCCTCAACGGGGTCGGCCCCAAGCTGGCGCTGGCGCTGATGTCCAGCCTGGAGCTGGACGAGCTGGTGCGCTGCGTGCAGGCTGGCGATATCAAGGCGCTGACCCGGGTGCCCGGGGTCGGCAAGAAGACCGCCGAGCGCCTGCTGATCGAGCTGAAGGACCGCTTCAAGGCTTGGGAAAGTCTGCCGACCGTCGCCTCGCTGACCCTGGAGTCCAATCCCGATATCGGCATCGCCAGCGCGGAAAGCGATGCCTTGAGCGCGCTGGTCGCCCTCGGCTTCAAGCCCCAGGAGGCCAGCCGCGCGGTCGCCGCCGTACAGGAGGAAGGTTTGAGCAGCGAGGAGCTGATTCGCCGGGCATTGCGGGGGATGGCCTAAGTGATCGAAGCCGATCGTCTGATCACCGCGACTGGCCAGGATCGCGAGGAGCAACAGGACCGGGCCATTCGCCCATTGCGGCTGGCCGAGTACATCGGCCAGCCCGTCGTCCGCGAGCAGATGGAGCTGTTCATCCAGGCGGCCAGGGGGCGCCGCGAAGCGCTCGACCACACGCTGATCTTCGGGCCGCCGGGGTTGGGCAAGACCACTCTGGCCAACATCATCGCCCAGGAGATGGGCGTGTCGCTGAAAAGCACTTCGGGCCCGGTACTGGAGCGTCCGGGCGATCTCGCCGCACTGCTGACCAACCTGGAGTCCGGCGATGTGCTGTTCGTCGACGAGATCCACCGTCTCTCGCCCGTGGTCGAGGAGGTGCTCTATCCGGCCATGGAGGACTTCCAGCTCGATATCATGATCGGCGAAGGGCCGGCCGCTCGCTCGATCAAGCTCGATCTGCCGCCTTTCACCCTGGTCGGCGCCACCACCCGTGCCGGCATGCTGACCAATCCGTTGCGCGACCGCTTCGGCATCGTGCAGCGACTGGAGTTCTATTCGGTGGCCGACCTGACGACCATCGTCGGCCGTTCCGCCGCCATTCTCGGCCTGCCGACCGATGCCGAGGGTGCCTTCGAGATCGCCCGTCGTGCCCGCGGCACGCCGCGCATCGCCAATCGTCTGCTGCGTCGGGTGCGCGATTTCGCCCAGGTGCGCGGAGAGGGACGGATCACCCGGCAGATCGCCGATCTGGCGCTGAACCTGCTGGATGTCGACGAGCACGGCCTCGATCACCAGGACCGGCGCCTGCTGCTGACCCTGATCGAGAAGTTCGATGGCGGTCCGGTCGGCGTGGACAGCCTGGCTGCGGCGATCAGCGAGGAGCGTCATACCATCGAGGACGTCCTCGAGCCCTACCTCATCCAGCAGGGTTACATGATGCGTACCCCGCGCGGGCGGGTAGTCACGCGCCACGCCTACCTGCACTTCGGCCTGAACCTGCCTGCCCGGATGGAGGCAACGATGGCCGATCCGCTCGCCGATGCGCCGGCTGACGGCGAATGAGGGAGAAATTGTTTTTCCGTCCGATTGGCAACTTCGAGAGCTGGCACTAGAGTATGCGCGCGCAAAGCGGAGTATCGCCGTTCATCCATCGCTGTCGGGTGTACTACGAAGACACCGACGCCGGCGGCATCGTCTACTACGTCAATTACCTCAAATTCATGGAGCGGGCCCGCACCGAGCGGCTGCGTGCGCTGGGTTTCGCCCAGTCCCGGCTGGCGGAAGGCGAGAGCCTGCTGTTCGTCGTGCACTCCAGCGAAGCGCGCTATTTCGCGCCGGCACGGCTGGACGACGAACTGCTGGTGAGTGCCGAGGTATGCGAGCTGAACCGTGCCAGCCTGCGCTTTCATCAGCAGGTCCGACGCGCCGCGGATGATGCGTTGCTCTGCGAGGGGCGGGTTCTGGTGGCCTGTGTACGCGCCGATAGTTTGAAACCCCGGGCCATTCCCGAAGCGCTGCGGGTCGCCTTGGCGAACCCGGGTCTACCTTCAGCAGGAGAGTAAGCGTGGAAGCCAACGCCGTTGACCATATGTCCATGTGGAGCCTGATCAGCAACGCCAGCCTGGTGGTGCAACTGGTCATGCTCGTCCTGGTGGCCGCCTCGGTCACTTCGTGGATCATGATTTTCCAGCGCGGCAACATGCTGCGTGCCGCCAGGAGATCCCTGGACAGCTTCGAGGAACGCTTCTGGTCGGGTATCGACCTGGCCAAGCTCTATCGCCAGGCGGGCAGCGAGCCGGATCCGGACTCCGGACTGGAGCGGATCTTTCGTGCCGGCTTCAAGGAGTTCTCCCGCCTCTGCCAGCAGTCCGGGGTCGTGCCGGATGCGGTCATGGATGGGGTTGCCCGTTCCATGCGGGTGGCGATTTCCCGCGAGGAGGAAAAGCTCGAGCAGAGCCTGCCGTTCCTCGCCACCGTGGGCTCCACCAGCCCCTATATCGGCCTGTTCGGTACCGTGTGGGGGATCATGAACTCCTTCCGCGGCTTGGCCCAGGTGCAGCAGGCGACGCTCTCCACCGTGGCGCCGGGGATCGCCGAGGCGCTGATCGCCACCGCCATCGGCCTGTTCGCCGCGATTCCGGCGGTGATCGCCTACAACCGCTTCTCCGCGCGCGGCGAACTGCTGATCGCCCGCTACTACACCTTCGCCGACGAGTTCCAGGCAATCCTGCATCGCAAGGTGCACACTTCGGACGCATGAGGCCCCAGCTGATGGCGAGAATCCGCAACAGGCGCAAGCCGGTCGCCGAGATGAACGTGGTGCCCTACATCGATGTGATGCTGGTGCTGCTGGTGATCTTCATGGTGACCGCCCCGATGCTCAACCAGGGCGTCAAGGTCGATCTGCCCAAGGTGTCCAGCGATGTGCTGCCGCAGGACAACAACGCGCGGGTACTGACCATCTCCGTCAAGGCCGACAAAAGCTACTACTGGAACATGGGCAGCGAGGTGGACACCGAAACCGTTCAGGATACCGCCCTGAAACTGGACGAGTTGGTCGATTCGGTGAGCAAGATCATTGCCCAGGCCCGCAGCCAGGGTAAGCAGGTGCAGGTCTTCGTGCGCGGTGACAAGTCCGTCGACTACGGGGCGGTCATGGCCCTGATGGGAGGGCTGCAAGGGGCCGACGTAGGCAATGTCGGGCTGATCACCGAGGCTCCCTGATGCAACGGCGCGAGCGCTCTCCCTCGGAAAGTTATTTCTGGCCGGCCGTGCTGGCGGTCGGTCTGCACCTGCTCGTCTTCGCCATGCTGTTCGTCAGCTTCTCCATGGCGCCGGAAATGCCGCCGGCCAGACCGATCATCCAGGCCACGCTCTACCAGATGAAGTCGCAAAGCCAGGCGACTACCCAGACCAACCAGAAAATCGCCGGAGAGGCGAAGAAGACCGCTGCTCGCCAATATGAGGTCGAGCAGATGGAGCAGAAGAAGAACGAACAGCAGGTGGCCATGGCCAAGGCGGCGGAACAAAGGAAAGCCGAGGAGGCTCGAAGGGCGGAAGCGGATAAGCGGGCCGCCGAAGAGGCGTCCAGGCAGAAGGCCAGCGAAGAGGCGAAGAAGGCTGCCGAAGAAACGGCCAGGCAGAAGGCGGCCGAAGAGGCGAAGAAGGCAGTCGAGGCTGCCGCCAAGCAGAAGACCGCTGAAGACGCGAAGAAGGCCGCCGAGGAAGTCGCCAAGCAGAAGGCCGCCGAAGACGCGAAGAAAAAGGTCGCCGCGGAGGCGGCCAAGCAGAAGGCTGCCGAAGAGGCGAAGAAAAAGTCCACCGAGGAGGCAGCGAGGCAGAAGGCCGCCGAGGAAGCGAAGAAAAAGGCCGCCGAGGAAGCGGCCAAGCAGAAGGCTGCCGAAGAGGCGAAGAAGAAAGCTGCCGAGGCAGCGGCCAAGCAGAAGGCCGCCGAAGACGCGAAGAAGGCCGCCCAGGAGGCTGCCAAGCAGAAGGCTGCCGAGGAAGCGAAGAAAAAGGCCGCCGAGGAAGTGGCCAAGCAGAAGGCCGCCGAAGAGGCGAAGAAGAAAGCTGCCGAGGAGGCGGCCAAGCAGAAAGCGGCCGAAGAGGCGAAGAAGAAGGCCGCTGAAGACGCGAAGAAAAAGGCCGCCGAGGAGGCCAAGAAGAAAGCCGCCGCCGAAGCCGCGCGCAAGGCCGCCGAAGACAAGAAGGCCCAGGCTCTGGCCGAGCTGCTGTCCGACAACACGGAGCGGCAGCAGGCGCTGGCCGAGAGCCGGGGCAATCAGGTCGCCGGCAGCTTCGATGACCTGATCGTCAGTCTGGTCAGCCAGCAATGGCGCAGGCCGCCATCGGCCCGCAATGGAATGAGCGTGGAGGTGCTGATCCAGATGTTGCCGGATGGCACCATAACCAGCGCTCGGGTAACCCGTTCCAGTGGGGATGCGCCTTTCGACAACTCAGCCGTCGCCGCGGTACGCAACGTGGGCAGAATCCCTGAGTTGCAGCAATTGGATCGCGCCACTTTCGATCGGAACTATCGACAGCGGCGCATGATTTTCAAACCTGAGGATTTGGATCTGTGAATACCCTGATTCGTCTCGCCCTGTTCGGATTGGCCTTGTTGGCCGGCATTGCCCAGGCGGCCGATCCGTTGGTGGTGACCAGCGGTACCGCGCGTGCCACGCCTATCGCCGTGGTGCCCTTCGGTTGGCAGGGCGGTAGCGTGATGAGCGACGACATGGCCGAGATCGTCGGCAACGACCTGCGCAATTCGGGTGTCTTCGAGCCGATTCCCCGGCAGAACATGATCAGCCAGCCGACCGGCCCGGGCGAGATCATCTATCGCGACTGGAATGCATTGGGTGCCCAGTATGTGCTGGTCGGCAACATAGTTCCTGCCGGCGGGCGCCTGCAGGTGCAGTATGCGCTGATGAACGTGGCCACCGAGCAGCAGGTGCTGGCCGGCTCCGTCAGCGGCAGTGGCGACCAGGTACGCGACATGGCCCACTATATCGCCGACCAGGCGTTCGAGAAGCTCACCGGCATCAAGGGAGCCTTTTCCACCCGACTGCTCTATGTCACCGCCGAGCGCATGGGCGGCGGCACCCGCTATACCTTGCAACGAGCCGACTACGACGGTGCTCGGGCCGTGATCCTGTTGCAATCCCGCGAGCCGATCCTGTCGCCGCGCTTTGCGCCCGATGGCCGACGCATCGCCTATGTTTCCTTCGAGCAGAAGCGTCCGCGCATCTTCATTCAGCATATCGATACCGGTCGCCGCGAACAGATCACCAATTTCGAAGGACTCAACGGTGCGCCGGCCTTCTCGCCGGATGGTTCCCGCCTGGCCTTCGTGCTGTCCAAGGACGGCAATCCGGAAATCTACGTGATGAACCTGGCCAGCCGGCAGTTGCAGCGGGTCACCAACCACTTCGGCATAGATACCGAGCCTTTCTGGGGCGCCGATGGCCAGACGCTCTATTTCACCTCCGACCGGGCCGGCAAGCCGCAGATCTATCGGCAGACCATCGGTGGAGGGGCGGAGCGGGTGAGCTTCGTGGGTAACTACAATGCCAACCCGAAACTGTCGGCCGACGAGAAGACCCTGGTGATGATCCACCGGCAGGATGGCTACACCAACTTCAAGGTGGCGGCCCAGGACCTCCAACGTGGTACTCTGCGGGTATTGTCGGACACCAGTCTGGACGAGTCGCCCACTGTCGCGCCCAATGGCACCATGCTAATCTACGCCACCCGTCATCAGGGAAGGGGAGTCTTGATGCTCGCCTCGATCAACGGCAGGGTCAGGCTCCCGCTTCCTACCGCGCAAGGCGAGGTTCGCGAGCCGTCTTGGTCTCCCTACCTGAAGTGATAGCAAATTCCAAACCAACAACCTTACACAACACCTGAGCTTCCTTTAGGAGTTCCATCATGCAAATGCTGAAATTCGGTAAATTCGCTGCACTGGCTCTGGCCATGGCGGTTGCCGTTGGCTGTTCTTCCAAGGGCGGCGACGCTTCCGGGGAAGGCGCTGACGCCAATGGCGGCGTTGATCCGAATGCAGGCTACGGCGCCAATACCTCTGGCTACGGTTCCGGTTCCGGTTCTTCTTACGATAGTGGCATGGGTAGCGACGAAGCTGCGCTGCGCGCAATCACCACGTTCTACTTCGAATACGACAGTTCCGATCTGAAGCCGGAAGCCATGCGCGCCCTGGATGTGCATGCTCGCGATCTGAAGGGTAATGGTGCCCGCGTCGTGCTGGAAGGCCATACCGACGAGCGTGGCACCCGAGAGTACAACATGGCTCTGGGTGAGCGCCGCGCCAAGGCCGTCCAGCGCTATCTGGTACTGCAGGGCGTCTCTCCGGCCCAGTTGGAACTGGTTTCCTACGGTGAGGAGCGTCCCGTCGCCGGTGGTGCCGACGAGCAGTCCTGGGCTCAGAACCGTCGCGTCGAACTGCGCAAGTAATTCGCCATGAACCAGTACCGCCGCATCATCTCCCTGTTGGCGCTCGGCCTGCCGCTTGCGGCTTGGGCCGGGGTTCCCGTTGTGGATAATTCCGCCGGTTACGGTTATGCCAGTAACGGTTACCCACAGAAGATACAGGATGCGAGCGGTGCGTATGCCGGGGGGGCGATGACTACACCGACCTCGGCACAGGGCGAGCTGTTCCTGCAATTGCAGCAGTTGCAGGACGAAGTGTCGCGTCTGCGCGGCATGGTCGAGGAGCAGCAGTACGAGATCCGCCAGTTGAAGCAGGAAAGCCTGGATCGCTACAAGGAACTCGACGGCCGTTTGTCAGGGGGGGCAGGCTCTCCTTCCCCGCAGCAGGCTCCTGCTGGCGCTGTCGGGGCTGCCAGCGCAGCCTCTGTTCCGCCTGCGGCCGGCCAAGTTCCGGCGAGCAGTGGGCCGGCCGATCCGGAAAAGGAAAAGCTGTATTACGACGCAGCTTTCGACCTGATCAAGACCAAGGATTTCGAGAAGGCCAGCCAGGCGTTCACGGCCTTCCTGCACAAATATCCCAACAGTCAGTATGCTGGCAATGCGCAGTATTGGTTGGGTGAAGTGAATCTGGCCAAGGGCGATCTACAGGGAGCCGGCCAGGCTTTCGCACGGGTCAGCCAGAACTATCCGAAGCATTCCAAGGTGCCCGACTCTCTGTACAAGCTGGCGGACGTCGAACGCCGCCTGGGCAATACGGAGAAGGCGAAATCAGCCTTGCAGCAGGTCATCGCCCAGTATCCCGGCACTTCGGCAGCCCAGTTGGCTCAGCGCGATCTGCAGACCATGCGCTGAGTTCCTCCGCGAGACCCGCGCTTGGCGCGGTTTTTTTCGTTAGAATTCACACCCTGTTTCCCGCAACGGAGGCGGATGGCCTGTTTCGCCGTCACGCCCGTGGCTCATATGCAAGAAACCCTGCGAATTACCGAAATCTTCCACTCGTTGCAGGGGGAGACGCGTACTGCCGGCTTGCCGACGGTATTCGTGCGCCTCACTGGCTGTCCCCTGCGCTGTGGCTATTGCGACACGGCCTACGCTTTCAGTGGCGGGGCGGTCCTACCCCTGTCCGTGATTCTCGAACGCGTGGCCAGCTATGGCCCACGCTATGTATGCGTCACCGGCGGTGAACCCTTGGCTCAGCCGAATAGCATCGAACTTCTGCGTCTGCTGTGCGATGCCGGTTATGAAGTCTCCCTGGAGACCAGTGGGGCCTTCGACATTTCAGCTGTGGACTGCCGAGTGAGTCGGGTGCTCGATCTGAAAACCCCGGACTCGGGAGAGGTCGCCCGCAATCGCTATGCGAACATGACCCTGCTGACGCGCAACGACCAGATGAAATTCGTGCTGTGCTCCCGCCAGGACTATGAGTGGGCAGTTTCCAAGCTGATCGAATATCGACTGGACGAGCGTGTCGGGGAGGTACTGTTCTCGCCCAGTCACGGCCAACTGGAAGGACGGGAACTGGCGGACTGGATCGTCGCCGACAACCTGCCGGTTCGCCTGCAGCTGCAGTTGCACAAGATCCTCTGGAACGATGCCCGGGGGCGCTGAGCGATCCGTTTCGTCAGCCGATTTTTGCCGGTCCTGCAAGTCCTAGCGAGGCGATACGAATGAACGAGAAAAAAGCGGTCATCCTGCTGTCCGGCGGTCTCGATTCCGCTACCGTGGCTGCTCTGGCCAAGACCGAGGGCTATGCCTGCTACAGCATGAGCTTCGATTATGGCCAGCGTCACCGAGCCGAGTTGAGGGCCGCCGAACGGGTGGCCCGGCAACTCGGTATGGTGGAGCACAAGGTGATCGGGCTGGATCTGGGCGGAATCGGCGGGTCGGCACTGACCGATCCTGCCATTGCGGTACCGGAATCCCCTTGCGAGGGCATCCCGGTCACCTATGTGCCGGCGCGCAATACGGTGTTTCTCGCGCTGGCGCTGGGCTGGGCCGAGGTGTTGGGTGCACGAGACATCTTCATTGGCGTCAACGCGGTGGACTACTCCGGCTATCCGGATTGCCGCCCTGCATTCATCGAGGCGTTCGAGCGGATGGCCAATCTGGCGACCAAGGCTGGGGTGGAAGGGCAGGGCTTCCGTATCCGGGCTCCTTTGCAGAACCTTGGCAAAGACGAAATCATTCGCGCCGGTTTGCGCCATGGAGTCGATTATGGATTGACTGTGTCCTGCTATCAGGCCGACGAGGAGGGGCGTGCCTGTGGCCGATGCGATTCCTGTCGCTTGCGGGCGGCTGGCTTTGCTACAGCAGGCGTTACCGATCCCACGCGCTATGGGTGAGCTTTATCGGATTTAGGTGTTGAAATTCTGAGATAAATCAGTATCATGCGTTCCGCGTTGGGTCGTTAGCTCAGTCGGTAGAGCAGTTGGCTTTTAACCAATTGGTCGTAGGTTCGAATCCTACACGACCCACCATTTCTATTCGGCATGGTTATACGTGATCGGATTGGGAAGAGGGCTCACCGGCCAGTTTTCCAGTCTTGCAGCCGTCTGGGGCCGAACATTAGGCCCACCTTTGGAATGATGTCAATATGAAACAGCGTACCTATCTGGCTGTCCAGATGGGATTTTCCTGTTTCTATCGCCCCAGGGCCAGGCATCAGGCGTGCGAATTCCTCCCCGACGCAGCAGGGCTGCAGGGGATCTGATCCCTCCAGGAGCGCGCAGCCAGAGGCCCGGTATTCCACTTCGGGCCAGCCGGAGCCACCGTCCCCCCACTGCCTCGATGAGTTCGAAGCCGATATTCCCCGGCGGCTGTTTGCCGCCTGCTGGGCGGTAGGGGCTATGGAGAGGCTTTCGCCGTGAGCCGCGACGTTTGGCCGCGCCCAGGGACGGCTTTCCCGAGAGTGCTGGTACCGGGTCGATTGCTCATCAGGGTGAAGATCACGCTGGGCTCGAAGAGCTCCGCCGGGGGCGAGGGGACCATCTCTCCCGCCGGCGCGGCGAGAAGCCGCAGCGTCAGCTCGCACGGTGCCCCGCCGACACCTTCCACCTGCAGGACGATCCGCTGCTCGCGCTGTTCGAGGAGACGCGGCGCGCTCGCCCGGTCTCGCGGCGGGGCGCCGCTGGCATCCTCGCAGCGCACGAACGGCGCGGCGTTCCGTTGCAGACTACGCTCGTGCAGGACCTCGCGCATGTGGTCATAGTCCACCTCGATATAGCCCATCGTGGTGGCGATGTTCGAGTGGTTCAGCAGGCTCTTGGTCAGGTGGATGTTCCGCTCCGGCTGCCGCATGAGGTCGGAGGCCAGGGTGTGCCTGAAGCGGTGGGGCGTCATGCGCACGCCGATCTTCTCGATCAGCTTGCGGTACATCGCCTCGACTTGGTCGGTATTCATCTCCGAGCGCCGGTAGTGCCGGCTGAAGCGGTTGACATTGAATAGCTGGTCCGTCGGCACGAAGCCGGCACGCTTCGCCTCGTCCAGGAGCTCCCTGATATGCGGCGCCAGGCCCTCGACGATCGGCACCTGGTACTCCCGGTGGGTCTTTTCCGTATCGCCGCGGATCAGGATCAGTTGCCTGTCCCAGTCTACGTCCTGCACGCGCAGGCAGAGCAGGGCATTCAGGCGGATGCCCGTGTAGTAGAACATCTCGAAGGTGGCCAGCCAGAACCAGGCGGGGGTGATTTTGCTGCGCCTGCCGGTACAGCGCTCTTCGTCCACCAGGCTGTCGAGCCAGCGCCTGGCGCGATGGATCGCATCGCTGGCGACCGTCTTGCTCGCCCGCTTGGGTGGGCGAACGGCGGTTTTCTTGAACGGGTTGGGCTGCTGGGGGAGCAGGCCATACTCGATGGCATATCCCCAGATAGTCCTGAGGTGGGTGGAGTAGGTGTTCCAGCTACGTTTCGCCAGGCCCTTCGCGAGAACCTTGCTGCGCCAGGACAGGATGCTCCGCCGATCGATCGTCTGCACGTCGATCGTCGTGCCGAAGTGCCGGGTGAGCGCTTTCGTCGCCGCCCGATAGATCGTCTTGCTGGCGGGTCGCAGCTCGTGGTCGTCAATATACGCCTGGGCGAGTTCCTGGGGCGTCATTCCACTGCCTCCCCGGTCGCCAGCGACAGGCTGGGATTGTCGAACGGCACCTCGTTGAAGACGGTTCGCGGATCTCTCAGGAGGTAGCCGCGCAGTTGCGTCGATCTGCGCGGCCCGACGACCGTGCATGTCCAGATGTTCAAGCTCTTCGGCGTCTTGCGGTGCAGTTTCTGTTTCTCGAAGGCGCGTTGCACGAGCTGCCAGGCCTCGCTGTCCCGCGTCCTGGCTTGCTGTTCCAGTTCCGGGTGTTCCCTGACGTAGCGCTTGAAGATTTCCGGGGTGACCAGCATCGCCGTGCCGTCAACCGTATGAACCAGGGCCTTCGCGTCGTTGATGATCATGCGGCGGGATGTGATTCCTGCTTTCAGCCAGGCAATGAATCCCTGTCCCAGCGTGTCGCTACTGGTAGACATCGTGGTCGTGTATTCAGGTGCGGGAGACCCGACGGGGGTCTCGGAAGGATCTTGAGCCTGCTCCAGCGTGATCGCGGGAGGGGCCGCCGTGGGGCCGGGGCGAGTGTTTAACTCCTCTAGTGGCATAGTGATATTACTGTAAAGCGACAATAGCTCGTCCACCTCGGCGGTGCCGATCCTCGAGGCCTCGGCCGGCGCCGGCTGCACGGCCTTGCGGGGGGGCGGAGCCAGGGATTCGGGCGGGCAGGGCTGCTGCGCGCCGGCGGCGATGGGCTCATCCGGAACCGGGCAGACCGTTTCGGCCGCAGGGGCGGCGGCGCCCTCGTCCTGCTCCAGCGTGAGACTTCCGGCATAGGCATCGGGCCGGTCTTTCGGGTCTGGCCAGACCAGCGCCGGGGCGATCTTCAGCAGGGTGAAGGTATTCCGCCAGCCACGGCCGTTGTCGATCGTCGCCCGCCAGATCGCCTTGTCCTGGGCGTTGGTCTGGATGATTGCCTGGTCCTGCAGCATGTTGAAGAACGGGGCGTTCGAGCCGGGTACGCCCTCGATCCCCTGGGCCAGCAAATGTGCTCGCAACTGGTCGGACGCCGGCTTGCTCACCAGCCACAAGGCATCCTGGGCCAGCCAGCCATCGGCAGGGCCATCGGGCTGGTTCAGCTTGAACTTCTCCCGCACCAGGTAGCGCAGGCCTTCGGCCAGTTGACGCTGCAACGACTGCTTGGGCGCCGCCAGGGCCCGCTCGGGATTGCCGCCCAACGCTTGCGCGACGGAAGCCTGGTCGGCCTTGACCACGATCTCGCCGAGGATGCCGGCGTGCTCGTACTGCCCGGCCAGGGCGTAGATCAGCAGTCTCCAGGGCTCGGGAAAGCCACTGAGCCAGTCCAGGATGTTCCGGTCGAGGATCTGCGCGTAGAGCAGCGCCGAGGCCGCGCCGTGGAGTGGGTACTCGCGGCCTTTCACGTAGCGGAAGCGGTAGGGCCGGGTAATGGGGCCATGCCAGGGATGCCAGGCCGTACCGCCCTGCAGCTCGACCTGCACGTCGACGGCGACCTTGCCGAGGTCGTGCAGCAGTGCACCGTAGGCGGCGGCCGCGGACCAGGCCTCGGCCTGGGCGGACTGGGATTCCGGCGGCGCGCCGATCGGCAGGAGGTAGGTCTGCCGGATCTTCAGGGCATAGGCCACGATCTCCAGGCCGTGGTCCAGCAGACCGCCGAGATGGGCGTGGTGATGGTTCTCCGAGGCGGGGAGCAACTGGACCAGCTCGGCGAAGCGCTCCAGCGGCTGGCGGTAGAGTGCGTCGAACTGCTGGCGGGACAGCGAAGCGCGGCGCCCGATGTTCTCCAGCAGGTGCTGGCGGCGCGGGGTGTCGAAGAGGACGGCGGCGCGGGCCGGCGAGTGGAAGCCCTGCGAAGGCGCTTCTGACGTGGGTTCGGCCGACTTCCGGCCGAGCCAGGTGAGGAGGGACATGGGGCGCTCCATGGCGTGGTCATGGAGCGGGCTTTTCCTCGATCCGGCCAGGTGCCATCAAGGGAAAAGGCTAAGCCCGGGACGGGGGATTTCTGTATCAAAGTGCCATCATTTTGGCCGGGTGAAAATCCAGGCCTAGCCAGGGTGGATTTTCCATGGCTTTCGGGGCGGACGTCGGTGGATGCTGGTGGTGTGACCATTCGGAGGAGCGCACCACCATGAATCACGACGAAGTTCTTCAGAACCGTGCCGAGTTCCGTTCGGACGAGGTTCGGGAAGCCGATGGGCAATGCTGTGGCAACCACCTGATCTTCGCGCTCAGGGATCGGCACCATGATTTTTCCCTGGGCATCACCACCGTCCTGCAATGCCTTCGGTTCGCCGAGGAGCAGGGGGCAATACCCGAGCTGCCGGATGAGTGGTGGATTGCTGTGCGCGGTCGATATTGCCTATGAAGATCGTGCGCGCCCCTGCGGAGGAAGCATGAAACACAACGAACACGTCATGACCTGGCTGCGCTCGCTCCGGGACGAGGCCGTCGATCCTGCCTGCAGCATCGCCCGCATGATCGATGTCATGGCGATCCTGGCCCGGTATTCGTTCGGCAGAGGGACGGTCTGATGGCGGCATCGAATTCGAATCTGAAAAGCATGCTCATCCCGGTCGGGCTGGTGGCTTTCCTGGCGGGAGGCGCCGTCATCCTGCATGCCCATGGACGAGAAACGGCTCGAAAAAGATATCGCGGTTCGTCAAGCACTGGATCGACAACATCGACGGAGTGAATTTTCTGGACCACGATCGACGCCGTGTTCGCCCTGATGCGTAGCGACGGCCTGGACTGGGTGCCGGCCTGGGCGGAGGATGCGGTACGAGAGTGCATGGCACGGCCGGAGACCCTGGCGGCGCTTCAGGGACAGATCGAGTCCGCGCGCCAGGCCGGCATCACGGCCACGCTCACCAGCCTCCTGACCGACAACCGCACCGGAAAAACCGTGAAACTCGAAGGCGTCAGCGGTCCGGAGGCGCTGGATTCGGCGGTGGATTGGTTGGCCAGGGAGCATCGTACAGCACCGTAAGTCTCAGCAACTACATCGGCAAAGGCGCGGCATGATGTGCAGAGCTGCTGGGCACGACGACCAGTGCCGTGCATGCCCATGCTGCCAAGTTGGGCATCCAGAGAAAACATCCTGCAGGCCGGCGTGGAGAGGCCGGCGGACATTCGCGCTGGACACGGGAGCAGGATCAGGTCCTGGCACAGCTATACGCCGTAAGCAGTCTAGAAGACTTGGCTGTCACCCTTGATCGATCGCTATCAGCAGTAAAGAGCCGAGCGCGCAAACTCAAGTTGTCGCAATCTTTTCCCTAGCCTACAACGCCGGCCCAAGCCTTTGGTGCAGGTCAGGGAAAAGCTGCTGCGCGAACCATACCGGCAGAGTGGGAAAAATCTCCCTCGCTTTGGGCGTAGGGCTGTCGACCAGCCCCAGCTCGACGAGCTTCCTGAGCTGGTCGGTCGCCGTCCGCTCGCCAAGGCCGGTGAAAACCTTGAAGTCGGCTCGGCTCACCTTGCCTTGGGTGAGTAGGACATGCAGCGCACGGGCGACCTCCAGCTTGACTCCCGCTGAGCTGATCCGAGGTTCCCAAGCGAAAATCTTCTCCAAGCGTTCGCGCATCTGGCCGACTCGCATCGCGGCCTCGATGTAGCGCATCTGGTCGAGGCAGGTGTCCAGCATGAAACCTACGAACTCGAACAGGCCGGCCTGGGTGAGCTGGCCTCGTCCATCCAGATCGCCCCGGCGTGGCTGGTCAGCATTGGCGAGTCGGGCGTAATACTGCTCCTGCCGGCGGGCCAGGCCGCGGGAGAGCGACCATAGCGGCGAAGAGAGATTCAACTTGTGCAACTGAAGGTGTGTCAGGAGGCGCACCACGCGGCCGTTGCCATCGGCGAAGGGGTGAACCCATGCCAAGCGGTGGTGGTACGCCATGGCCGCCAGAAGGCGTGTACGAGCGTCTGGCGGGCTGCCATAGACCTGCTGCATCCGGTTGAGCATCGGCGTGACCGCCGCCCAGGACGGAGCCGCATGCTGGCCGACCATCACGTCCCGCTCGGCGGCATCGCGCAGTTGGCCGGGGGCAAGGTGACCACCATCGGCAAGGCGTAGCTGCTCCTCGGTGGCCGACTCGAACAGCCGGCGGTGTATTCGAGCCACGAAACTGGGGGAGAAAAACTCGCTCCACGGCACTGTGCTGTACCGCAAGATGGCGCGCTCGAATGCTTCCTGCGCGCCGATGTGCGCCACCGCCAGTTCCGTCAGCTCTTTGCGGCTGCGTTTCGGCACACGGGGCGCCAGGCTGACCGGCTCGGTAAATTGCCCTTCGATCAGATTGCTGTAGAAGCTGCTGGTCACCCGCAGCAGGCCACCCACGCAGGCAGTGGTCTCAGGCGGGAGCATCCCCGCCAGCTTGCCGGCCTGGTAGGGAAGCTGTTCGGCCATACTCAGGATCTCGGACGGGAAATCGGACGGCAGCAGCGGCTCAAGCCAATGTGTCCCGGTCACCAACTGCGCGGGCATTGCGCCTCCTTTTGCGGATATTTTTTCAAAAATTTATATCTATAAAATCCATGTAATTTAATCACTTATCTACGTATGGTGGGGCTTTAAATATCTGTTTTATGCGGGAATTTTTGCCGAAATTTTGGCCCTCTCGTTGGAGGAGATGCCGTCCAGGCAAGACAGACGGCTCCTGGCCGTCGCAGCGGGGGTCTGTTCACCTCCCACACCTTTTACGCCTGCCATGCCAAGGCCTGAACGAAGTTCCCGCGTATTCCCCTTCCGGGCGAACCGGCAGTACCGGCGTGATGGCGGACTCGATTTCCTGGCAGGAGAAAAACTCGTAGGCGAGGCCCACCAGTTCGTCTGCATCGGCGGACAGCGGGACACTGTCCCCGTCGAGAATGGGCGCGTCGGAGAAGATGCCTCCTCCGCTCAGGTGCGGGGCCTCGCGGCATATCCAGCCGTGCTCGACCTTCGATTGCCCTTCGGCCTCCCAGCGAATCCGCAGGGTGAATGTCCCTTCGGGAAGCACGAAAGCCGCATCGAGCGTGCCGTGGGCGAAGTCGCGGCAGGGGTCTCCCTCCGCACGGGCTCGCAGAATGCGCGCATTGAGCTCGACGTTCGGGTTCCCATAGAAGTTCGCGTTGGTGACAGCCTGGGCAAGCCGATCAACCGCGATGCCGATGGTCATGGAGTCCTCCCTCTGTCCAGCAAATAGCTCCCAGCCTATTCCCGTTTTCCTGCTGCAGCATTTTTCCTACCGATGTTCACTGCCACAGATTTCCTGACTCGGTAGCTCACCATGACCATCCCTCGCCTTTCATCCCTGATCCTCGCCTGCTCGTTCGTTCGTTCGTTCGTTCGTTCGTTCCGTTCCTGGTCCAGGCCGAAACCTGGGTCGTCACCGACAGCCAGCACCTGATGATCTGACGGCCCGCCGTCCGTATCCGAACTAGAACTACCTGGTGGCCTGTCGCAAGGTCGGCCGGAAAGCCATGGACGGCTTCCTGGTCGAAACGCCGCAGCCGCTGCGCGAATTCACCGTGGTCACCCGCTGGGCCGTCGCAGCCAGCCATACCGCCACGCATCGCCTGCGCTACATCGTCCTCGACGAGGAATTTGACGCCCTGCTGTGCTTTCGGGAGTTCGACACTCCCGTGCTGGAGCTGAGCAACGAGCGATTCATTCCGCATGTGCTCGTGTCTGTCGACTCTGAACGGCATTGGATAGAAGAGCGCTGTGACAGCAGTTTTCGATAGATGGAAACATCCCCAGCAGCATAGGGAAGACCATCTGTGCCCTTACCTCAGGCATTACCCGGTATATACTTGTTAAGTACCTGTCGCCAAGGGGATGTCCATGTCTACCAACAAAGCCATTTTCACGATGAAACTGGAGCTCGAACTGCGGGACTCCTTCATGGCTGCGGCCGCTGCCGCCGACCGGCCTGCTTCTCAAGTCGTGCGTGAACTGATGCGCGACTACATTGAGCGCCAACGGCAGGCCGATGAGTACCGAGAGTATCTGAGCCACAAGGTCCAGCGAGCGCGGGCACAGCGGGATGCCGGTGAATTCGCCACGAATGCAGACGTTGAAGCGCAGGCCGCGGCACGTCGTGAAACGCTGCTCAAACAGGCTAAAGAGGCTGGTGTGTGAAGGTTCTATGGGTGCAAGCAGCTCAGCAGGACCGGGCGGATATTGTCGAATACATCGCCATCGAAAACCCAAGGGCCGCCCTGAAAATGGACGATCTGTTTAGCGAAGCTGCCGCCCGGTTGGCTGATTTCCCGAAGATAGGCAAGATCGGACTGATCCCCGGTACCCGTGAGCTATTGCCCCATGAAAGCTATCGGCTGGTATACGAACTGGATGAGGTAGGAGAAACGGTGTGGATCATGGCAGTGGTTCACACGGCCCGACAGTGGCCTCCCGCCTTGCCACATCCTGATAGATAGCCCGTAATCCCTGGCGCGGTCCGTGGCGGTAATCGCAGCAGTGATCATTGGCGAGGCCAGCAACGACATCACGAAGGAGAGCTGGTCAATAGAAGCGGCTGTGGCAGCGGCGACCTTGGGCCAGCCCTTTGCTCGCCCCAGGGTTCGCGTAGGCGAACCCTGGGGCCTTTCCCCGAGTTCACGAGGCCCTTTCGGGTAGGGCTTTTACCCTTGTGGGCCATTCCATTGCCCCTTCCAGCCCATTTCCCTTTGGGCCATTTGTTCCGGGGGCGGGTGGTGATCTTGCCCAGCCTCAGTGGACACCCCGTTAAGCGATACACTGCAACGAGGTGATCCATGGCAAGGCAAGCAAGCCCGATGAAACCAACCCGTATCCGCCACTCCCAAGCCTACAAGGACGAAGCGCTGACCTTGGCCGAACGGATTGGCGTCAGCAAAGCGGCCGAACAGCTTGGGCTGCACCCCTCCCAGCTCTATGGCTGGCGGAGCAGGAAACAGCAGGCCCAGACCAGCAGCGAGCGCGAGCAGTTGTTGGCCGACGAAAACGCCCGCCTCAAACGGCTGTTGGCCGAACAGTCCGAGGAGTTGGCCATCGTAAAAAAGCCGCCGCGTACTTTGCCAAGAGCCTCAAGTGAAGTACGCCTTCATGCAAGCCCATACTCGGCAGTTTCCACTGAAGGTCATGTGCCGTGTGCTGGGCATTGCCCGCAGCGGCTACTACGCCTGGTGTTCGCGCACGCTCTCGAAGCGCCGCCAGCAACAGACCCAACTGGACCGCCTGGTAGCTCAGGCCTACCACGAGCGGAAGGGGCGCAGCGGGGCTCCGCGGTTATGCCTCGACCTGAAGGCCTCGGGCCTGCCCTGTTAGCGCCGATGTAAAACTGACCCACCCCAGCGAAGTAAAATTGACCCACCTGGGCTAACGTCGCGGCCTTTTCGAGGCCGCCCATGTTGACCCAGGAGCAAGCAGTGGAGATCAGAGTATTAGCCCGTCAAGGGCACAGCATTCGGCAGATCGCCAAGATGCTGGGCGTGTCCCGCAACACCGTCCGGCGCTACCTCAAGGAGCCCACCGTCCCGCGCTACTCGCCGCGAGACCCCAGGCCCACCAAGCTCGACCCCTTCCATGACTATCTGCGCGAGCGGGTGAAGCAGGCGCATCCGCTCTGGCTGCCGGCCACCGTGCTGCTGCGCGAGATCCGCGAGCAAGGCTACCAGGGCGGCGCTTCCCAGTTGCGCGCCTGGCTGGCCAGACTCAAGCTGAGCAGGCCGGACGATGGCCCGGCGGTGCGCTTCGAGACCGAGCCCGGCCAGCAGATGCAGGCTGACTTCGTGGTTTTCCGCCGCGCCAAATCACCGTTGTCGGCCTTCGTCGCCACCCTGGGCTACAGCCGGATGACTTACGTCCATTTCGTGCCGGACGAGTCGTTCGACTCGGTGCATGACGCGTTGCTGCTGGCCTTCGACTACTTCGGCGGTGTCCCGCAGCACGTGCTGTTCGACAACATGAAGACCGTCGTGCTGGAACGCGATGCCTATGGCGACGGCAGCCACCGCTTCCACCCCGGGCTGCTTCAACTGGCTGACGATCTGGGCTTCCACATCCGCCTGTGCCGCCCCTACCGGGCGCGTACCAAGGGCAAGGTCGAGCGCTTTAACCGCTACCTGCGCGAGAGCTTCTACAACCCGTTGCACAGCCGGGTGAAGGCCGCCGGTCTGCTGGTGGATTGCGGCACAGCCAATCGGCTGGTCGGCGACTGGCTGGCCGAGGTCGCCAACGTGCGCGTGCATGCCACGCTCGGTGAACGCCCGATCGATCGCTGGCGTCACGAGCAAGGCCAACTGACACCCCTGCCGCAGGCTCTGCGGCGGGCCTGGGGGCCGTTGCTGGGGGAGCGGCCAGGGCCCGTACCGCATGAGTCGTTGCAGCACCCGCTGTCGGTCTACGAGTCGATCCGGGAGGCCTGCGCATGAACCTGCAACACGCGCGCATCGCCGAACTGTGCCAGGCGCTCAAGCTCGAGCGCATCGTTGATCACTACCCACTGTTGGCCCAGCAGGCGGTCAAGGACGACCTGAGCTTCGGCGACTTCCTGGAGCAACTGCTGCGGCACGAGCACGGCTTTCGCCAGCAGCGCAGCCGCGAGTTGCTGACGCGGATGGCCTGCTTCCCGGCGATCAAGACGCTTGAGGAGTACGACTTCAGCTTCAGCCCCGGTGTGCCCAAGGCCCTGCTGCATGAGCTGGCGGGCTTGGCCTTCGTCGAGCGCACCGAAAACATCGTGCTGATCGGCCCCTCGGGCGTCGGCAAGACGCACCTGGCCATCGCCCTCGGCTACCGGGCAGCACAGAGCGGCCTCAAGACCCGCTTCATCACGGCGGCCGACCTGATGCTGCAACTGGGCGCGGCCCAGCGGCAGGGCCGGCTGAAGACCTACCTCAACCGCGCCATCCTGGCCCCCCGACTGCTAGTGATCGATGAGATCGGCTACCTGCCGTTCGGTCGCGAGGAGGCCAACCTGTTCTTCCAGGTCGTCGCCAAACGCTACGAGAAGGGTTCGATGATCCTGACCTCGAACCTGCCGTTCAGCCAGTGGGCCGAGGCCTTCAGCGGCGACGCCACGCTGACGGCGGCCATGCTGGATCGGCTGCTGCACCATGCCCATATCCTCACCCTGACCGGAGAAAGCTACCGACTCAAGGACAAACGCAAGGCGGGCGTCATCCGCCAGAACCGTAACCCCGAGTGATCCAGGTGGGTCATTATTACTTCGGCAAATAAGGGCCAAGGTGGGTCAGTTTTCAGTCGGCGTTGACACCCTGCAATCGCAAGACCGTGGCTGCTTCGATGCGACGCCAGGGACTGCGGGCCAGGGCTGCCAGGAAGTTCAAGGCCACCACGAATTCCAGGCACTCACTACCGGTGGCGGACAACCTGCTCCGGCAGGACTTCACGGCAGCGGCGCCCAACCGGAAGTGGGTGGGCGACATGACTTACCTGCGTACGGAAGAAGGCTGGTTGTATCTGGCCGTGATCATCGACCTGTACTCGCGCAGGGTGATCGGCTGGGCCATGAACGAGCGCATGACGGCCGAGCTGGCCTGCGATGCCCTGCGCATGGCCCTGTGGCGGCGCAAGCAGCCTCAAGGCGTGATCGTGCATACGGATCGAGGCAGCCAGTACTGTTCGGCGGCCTATCGGGAACTGCTTCGTGCCCATCGGCTGCGCGGCAGCATGAGCGCGAAGGGCAATTGCTACGACAACGCCTGTGCCGAAAGCTTCTTTCACAGTCTGAAGGTCGAGTGCATCCATGGGGAACGCTTCGGTACGCATGCCCAGATGCGTCAAACCGTGTTCGAATACATCGAAACCGACTACAACCGCCAGCGTCGTCATAGCACACTGGGATACATCAGTCCGGAAGCCTTCGAGGCCCGGATGCGTGCTTAAACCTGTGTCCACGAGGGCTGGGCAAGATCATAGTGTTTGATCCTGTAATACTAACCTGCTGAGTCAGGCAGCAAGCGGCCAATAGCAGCCGCTAGTGATAGGCTGTAGGGCACCTCTAAAAACCAGCCCGGCCGCTGGGTAAGATCATCCGCCTGTTGATCACCCGGAGCCTACTGATGTTCAGTCTTTTTGCCGACCAGGAGCGTGAAGCCAAGCTGGACAGCTTGGGCGACCCACTGGCCCTACTGAACAAGCATGTGGACTTTGCATCCTTGGCCGCCGAGATCGACCACTGGGCTCCCAGGCCCAGTAGGGCCAAGGGCGGCCGGCCGCCTTATCCAACGGAGCAGATGACGCGACTGCTGGTACTCCAGCAACTGTTCAACCTGTCCGACGAGCAGATGGAGTTTCAACTGCTCGACCGTATGAGTTTCCAGCGTTTTGCCGGGTTGAAAAACTCCGGCCGAGTGCCGGACCGCAACACGATTTGGGTCTTTCGCGAGCGCCTGGTACAGGCCAACGTCGAGCATCGGATCTTTGCCGAGGTGCAGCGTCAGTTGCAGGCACACGGCTTCCGGGCTCGCGAAGGGCAGATCATCGATGCCAGCATCGTTCGCGCGCCCATCCAGCACAACACGGCCGATGAGCAGGCCGTGGTGAAGGAGCAGGCTGTGCCGGTCGAATGGTCGCCCGCCAAGCGCCGGCAAAAGGATGTCGAGGCGCGCTGGACGAAGAAGCACGGCAAGTCGTACTTCGGCTACAAGCTGTCGGTCAGCGTGGATCGCCGGCACAAGCTGATCCGCTGCGTGAAGGTGAGCGATGCCAGCGAGGCCGACACCCTGCATCTGGTGGATGTGCTCGACCGGGGCAACAGCAGCCGGGACTTCTGGGCGGATCGCGGGTATCACGACAGACCCCGGGAGCGCTGGCTCCAACTGATCGGCTGGAGGCCATCTATCCAGCGCAAGGGCCAGGCCGGCAAGCCGATCGGTGAACGGGACAAGGCACGAAACAAACGCATAGCCAGTCCCCGAGCCCGGGTCGAACATGTCTTTGCCAGCCTGGCCCAGATGGGCGGCAAGATGGTCCGAAGCATTGGCTTGGTCCGGGCGGAGTTCGGTTTGGTGGTCAAATCGGCGGTCTACAACCTCAAGCGGATGTCGAGACTACTGGAAATGGCCTGAGTCAGGTCGCTGGTTGCATACCGCGACCGGCAGCAGGAACTTCTGCGAGACATCAACCCGGTCAACGGATGCCAAGCGCTGGGTTCGTCACTGCTCGACCCAGCTCAGGTGGGTGTTTTTAGAGGTGCCCTGTAGTCAGCTAAAAAATTGAGTCAGAATATGTTTACGAAATTGAAGATGACTAACTCAGTGCTAAATGGAGTTTTGCTGTGACCATTACGTACAAATATGTGATTGAGGCTCTAGTTGATGACTTCAGGTCGATGCATGAGGAGAGCCAGAGGCCCGACGTAAAGCTTAATTTCGACGGTGATCCTAAGCATTTAGCCCTGGTAACTCCCGAACCTGCAATGGAATTTTCGTACCGTTTTTCAGATAGTGAAATTATGAATCACCGCGATTTATTTTATTGCCTGATCATCGCAAGTCATGAGTTAGCCCACTGGACTAATGCTCACACCAAACACTCGGACAAGGACGATCTGGACAGCAAGGCTATTGAGACATGGGCTGATTTCTTTGGAACAAGGCTTCTGTTCACTGGAATAACATACGGCGCTAGACTTCAAGAGATAATCCTTAAGCTACGTACTCCGGTATTCGACATAAGCGCACAGCATGCGCTACTAGAAGCCTATGGTAATGCACTTAGATGCGTGTATGAAAATGTCTTCAAGCGTGCAGACGCCTCTTCTAAATATCCTTCCCCGAACGAAAGGGTGCGGATTTGCGGCGCAGGAGTCACATCGTTCTTCTATAGACTTTTTGGTAAAATGCATCAAGGGATGAGCATTTTTTCCTTAAAAAAAACAATTTTAGAGCCTTTTGGTGACTTGGATTTTTTCAAGGATGATATTGGTTGGGAGGAGGTTTCCGAGATTTCGCGGCGCACTATCGATATTCACCTCAAGCTCAAACAGGGTCGCCCTCTGATTACCCCTGGAATCCGCCAGGAATATAACCAGCTAATCGGGACGCACTATCTTGGTCACGAAGAAAATGCCATTCACCGCGAGAGGCTTCAAGATGCTATTCGGCAGTGGGGAATAGAAGTTTAGGGATGATGAATCGCATCGAATCTCCTTGACGCTTCCAGGATTTTTCTTGTGGCTGTCTCTGGCCTATTGTCAAAGGCTGGCTGAGTCGACGGCAACAGGTCACGATAGGCCGCTATTGACCCGATTCTGCCGATGAGCCCTACCGGGCTCAGTGCTCGGCTGGGCACTCAGGCGTATCCACGAAAACCAGGCGCAATTACGTAAACCATACTGCCGATACCCTACAGAACTATAATTTGCTTATGGAGCTGCTGTTCCTGCACGTCTTTTTTGAAAGCATCAAAAAGCAGCTCGTCTTTGATCAGTTGATCAATTCTCATCCTTCCCGCTACTAGATCATATACAAGCCAATAGTAGGAGACTAGTAAGTCATGGATTTCTGGTGAAATTGTATGGCCTCGTACGAAGTCAGTGCCGATTGCCACATTCATTTGAGCTGCATAAATTTTATTGGTTAAATTATGAAAATCATTTCCCAAGTCGAAGTAGACAAGTGGTACCTCATACCGCCTAGAAACGATATCGGACTGGTATAGGTACATGAGGCCATCGTGACTAACCTTTACTTGAATCCCGGCGGACACACCTGAGTTGTTACCGCGCACCAGTTGTAATAGTTCTTGGGTAGTATTTTCCTTATGAATCCAAATAATATCTCTTTGAGGGTTGGTTGCGTTATACTTTTGAGGGTGGTGCCTCTGTGTAGAATTGAGTCCAGTACCTATTGCCTTGAAGTCGTCTAGCGCTTGGTGCGGCCTTCGACCTTTGCGCGCAACCATGCCCCATTTTCGGTTTGCGAATATGTTGCGATTGCACTCCTGCACGATAACAGCTTCGGCAATCTTGCCAAGCACCCGCATTACAGATACGTGAGGATCAGCGGTCACCACAACTCGAAATTGCAATAGTTCCGTGGAATCTATATCAACAAGCCCCAACTCATTAGTGAGGATGTTTAGCAGGTCGTAGCCGTGCGCATGAGCCACCAAATTAGTGTTACGCTGCCCATTTTGCCACGAAGACAGAGCCTGCTCCTCCGCGTAACTCCCATTCGGTAATTTTGCGACAACGACCAATTGTGTTTGCGGTGTAAGTGGGTTTCCAAAGCGATCAATCAGCGTTGTCTTTTGCATGCAATAAAACTTTCCTTTTTATGCGCAATTTACTAAATTGATGCGTAAACGCTTAAAGTAAGCTGTCGAGCCGTGAATGACTGCTCAACCATTTTGGTGGCTTTGCGCTAAATACGCAATTACTAATCTTTTAAAAAGTAATGTCATGCTGCTGTATATCGGCAGTCCGGGTGACGGAAAAACGATTTCACCAACTCCGGCAACTTCTGGATTCTGCGCAGCGCGCCCAGGGCCAACCTCTTCATTTCCTCCCGGTTCTGCACAAGACGCCTGAAGACACTGCGCTTGACGTGCCCCCAGACCTGCTCGTCCGGTTCAGCTGTGGCGAGTACGGCGGCAGATGGAAGAGTTTCAGGCGCCCCGCCTGCTCCTCGACGAACGCCCTGACCAGCCGGGCCTTGTGCACCGGATGGCCATCGACGATCACGAAGACCGGCTGCTCGGCACCGATCAGCAGGCGCTTGAGAAACTCGCGGAACACGCTGGCCGTCACCGTCCCGTCGTGCAGCATGAAGCGGAACTCACCGCGCGTCCCGACCGCCGACAGCATGTTCACCGAGAAGCGTCGGCCGGTCACCTCGACCACCGGCGTTTCCCCCTGCAGTGCCCAGGTCGTGCCGGCATGGTAGTCGGAGCGCAGGCCCGACTCGTCTGCGAAGTAGATCCTTGCCCCCGCTGCACGGGCCTCGGCCCGAATCGCCGGGTAGGTCTCGCTTTCCCACTGGCGCACCAGCGCCGCATCCTGCTGCCAGGCGCGATACAAGGGTTTTTGCGCGGTGAAGCCGAGCAGCTTCATGATCCGGCTCACGGCGGACAGCGACAGCGTCTTGCCGAACTGACGGCGGATCAGTTCGGCAATCAGCGACAGGGTCCACAGGCCGAATTCGAAGCGGTATTGCAGCGGCGAGTGGTCCCGAACGGCCTGTGCCAGCCATCGCATTTCCTCGGCACTGATCCTGGGCGGACGTCCGGGAACCGGCTTGGCGAGCAGGGCGTTCTGTCCGCCATTGGCAAAGTCGGACAGCCAGCGAAAGACGCTGCGGATATTGACGCCGAAGGCGGCCGCCACGCTTTGGACGGTTTGCCCCTCGCGAACGGCCTTGATCGCCTGTTGACGCATGACCTGGAGGGAGTGGTGGTCGATTGCCCGACCATCGGAGTTTCGTTTGCATTTCATCGGGGTATTGTCTCTCAATATGACAATACTTTCGATAGGCTTAGTAAGCCAGTCTGATTTCTGGATGCCGTGACCGTCCGTTCTGGGGCGAATTGCCAGAGCCGGCCGTCCGCTTTGGGTCGACTCCGGCCTGTCCGGCAGAGGTCGATCCAAAGAAAGCCGCATACGGCCGTCCCGTTGGTAGTGGTGGCCTTCCAGCCCATTTCCCTTTTGAGTCGTTTACTCCCGCTGTAAGCCGTACAGGACGGTCTGCCCCTGCTGGCTTTGCGGATGCTTTCTGCCAAAATTGCGCCGCTGCTTGCATTTTGATAAGGCGCAAGAAATTGCGTCATTAAAGAGATTTTGAAAGATGCCATCCATTACTGTCCGAAACGTGCCTGATGAAGTACATCGCGCCATCCGTGTGCAGGCCGCTCAGCATGGCCGTAGCATCGAGGCCGAAATGCGCGACATCTTGGAAACTGCCGTGAGGCCGCAGGGCCGGGTCAAGCTGGGTTCGCTGCTGTCCGAAATCGGCCGCAAGGTCAAGCTGACCGAGGAAGCGTTCGCCATCTTCGAGAGTGCGCGCGACAGAACCCTAGCCCTTTGAATGATCCTGCTGATGCGAACGTGATTTCCGAGCCGCTGCGCCCATCGCCCAAGGCTTGCGTCAGTGAGTGGATCGACGCGCAGCCGCTGGAAACGCTCTACTTGTTCGTGTATTACAGATGCTTCTCGCCGATCCGGGTTCCACCGTTAGCCAGGGTGATCGTCATTTTAGTGACCTTTACCACCAAGGCCTTGGTGTGATTCCAGTCCAGATTGTCTTCTTTTGCTGCCACCGGGGTTCCTTCGAGTTCGATGCTGATACGCCGGCCTTTCTGTAGGGCAGATGAGAAGGTTCTGGCTTGCTCGGGGGGAATGTCGATGAAGCTCAGGTCTTCCGCATTTTCAAAGGTAGCGGCATAACTATTACCGAATGGGATATAGCTTCCTTTTCCGAAGCCAGTGGGAAATGCCTTGCGTTCGAAGTCATACTCCCCAAGGTTTCCAGTAATTTGAAAAGAAACCAGATTGTTCGCTTTTGCTTGATTGAGTTTTTCCTCGAGGACAGGTTTTATTTGCTCGAAAAGATCATGACGAGTAAATTCATCTCTCGCGGTTCGGTAGTCGACAGAAATCATTTCGGCAAGTTTGGTGTCTGGTGTCCTTATATCGGCGCGGGATTCATAATAATAGAATACATTGTTATCGTTGATCTGGGTTCCGCCTGCGATTGCACCTGTCGACAGGCTCAGCAAAACCATTCCAGCGAGTTTTTTCATTTATATTTTCCTTGGTCCTAAAAGGGCATGGTGGTCCAGAAACGGTCCAGCCGATATTTAACTGACTTTCGAGCGCCGGCTTCAGTGGCAAATTGCCGCTATGCAATGCTTCCCTGTGACGCTGCATTGCCCGTCTGGCCTCTTGCTGCTATCGTTACATGTAGCAAATATGCCGCAAGCAAGGGGAGGTCATATGCAGACCGTGCGTGAGCGGGTCAGGAAGCGGCGCGAGGCGCTGCGGGCTGCTGGGTTGCGCCCGGTGCAAATCTGGGTGCCGGACACCCGTGCTCCCGGCTTTGCGGAAGAGGCGAGGCGGCAGTGCCTTCTCGTACAGAATGATCCGCAAGAGAAAGAAAGTCTGGAGTGGCTGGAAAGCGCGGCTGACACAGAGGGGTGGGAATGAATCGAGGTGCCGTGGTGGTGGTCGCCTTGCAGGGCGCCTACGGAAAGCCTCGCCCGGCGTTGGTCATCCAGTCCGATCTGTTCTCGGCGTTGCCTTCCGTGACCATTCTTCCTATCACGAGCGATTTGCGGGAGGCGCCGCTTTATCGCATCGACATCGAGGCCGCGCCGAGAACCGGGTTGCACAAGCCATCACAGATCATGGTGGACAAGCCGCAAACGATCCCCCGCGAGAAAGTGGGCGAGGTGATCGGCTCGGTCAACGCAGAAACCATGCTGGCCGTGAGTCGGTCGCTAACCGTGTTTCTCGGTATTGCTTGAGGCGAAATGACAAAGAAACCTAAGCCGACTCCAGTCTTCCAGAGCGAGGCGGAAGAGCGGACCTTCTGGGAGGAGCACGATTCGACGGATTACGTCGACTGGAGCCATGCCGAGCGCGTGGTCATGCCCAATTTGAAGCCGACTGATGCCTTGTCAGTAGACAAAAATCGGCGTATATGATGGCGCTTTGATATTGCTGAAGTTCGTTTGAGAGGGCAGTGGAGGGACACTTATGAGCATCAAGGACAAAGATTCAAACGTATTCGTCTCCTTGGGCCTTGTTCTGGTCGATATCTACGCGGCCATTCCGCCTCGGAACGCCTCCAGTCTGTGGGGGCGTCTGCTTAAGGTCGCGATCGTACTTGGCCTGCTTTTTTGTTTGAAAGATTTGATCAAGGGCTTGTTGGTGCTGGCGGCGATTGGCGCTTTGGCTTACTTCTCGCCCTCGCGGTCATCAAAAGATATTGACGCGCCGTATGGTCGAGATGTATTTGGCCACCGTCTCGACCAATGGGGGCATCGAGACGATGGTCCGTAATAAAGGTTGATGGAGGTTTAGTCTCCTTTCTTTCCTTTGTTGAAGCCGCTTTTAGCTCCGCTGTACGTGTCGTTTACAACTCCAAAACCTTTAGTCCCGGCATTTTGAGCGGCTTTAGTTCCGTCTGACAGTCCTTCCAATACCTTGCCTGCCTGGATGCCGGCCCAGCCCAGCGCCCCAACCCAGAACATAGGAAGGATAATGAACATCGCGCCTATCACGTAGTTGAGCAGAATGCTCTGTGATTCGTTTTGCATGCCTATAAGCGGGTCGAAGGTCAAGCTCTGCAATCCCGAACCATATAGAGCATCGAGAATCGTGCTATCGACCCAGCGAGCCAGTTCGAACCAGAAGTCGACGAACATGATCGCGAAATAGATCACGCTCATCGTCATGGCCACTTGCAGTTGGTAGGCGCCGATGAGCAGCACCATGGGCAGGCAGATGACCATCGCCATCTTCAGGAACGCCAACACCATGGGCAGCCCTTGCCGAACGATGTCCACACCAGGGAAGTATTCGGTGGCGCCGGTGATGATACCGATGGTGCCGAGCGTTCTGGTCAGGGCATGCGAGATCGTTTGTCCCTCACCAGCCCGTCCGCCGTAATCCGAATAAACTGCTCCAGCGAGTTGCCGATTGGGCGAGACGAGTTCCCGAATCACCGCATCGGTGACTTCCTCCTGAGACAGCCAGTTCGCCCAGCCCTGGAACCGGGTCAGTAGATCCGGGGCGACCTGGGCCTGCAGGCGGGCCCGCAGGCCTTTCCCGCTGTCGGACCACCACTGCTTGCACGTCGGATAGCCGCCGCCTCCGGTGACCTGGGGCAGCCCGACGTCGCGCTTGGCGTCGTAGGGCCAGGCCGCCCTGGGTGTCTTGGAATAGTCGGTGTCGTAGTAGCCGGCGGTGTCCAGGAAGAAGCGGCTGCCGATCCAGTTCAGGTCCTGCAGGGCCTTCGCATCGTTGGCCATTGCGCCGAGGTCCGGCTGCCGCATGAAGAGCCTGGCCCGAGAGGGGCCGAAGCAGTCGTGGCTGAAGTCGGCCACTTCCTGGGCGAGCAGGGGGTTGGCGATCCGCGTCGCGTCGACCTCCATGCGCATCTGGCGAAGGTCCGTCCCGCAGGGGATCGCCGCTACCGCGCCGCTGGTGATGCCCTTGGACAGCGCGTGCATGAAGGCCCACCAGATCGGCACCTGGGCGCTCTTGCCGGCCAGGCTGCTGAAGGTCGTGCTCCAGCCGGTGTCGGCCGGCGCCGGCACGGTGGTCTGGCATTGCTGGGCGCGCTCCTGGTCGAACTGGAGGGTGTCGAGGCCGACGTGGACGGCCGGTATACCGGCGAGGGAGACGACCATGTAGCCGACATAGAGGTGCGTCTCGATCCGGGCGAGCGAGAGGACGCCCTTGTTGCCCTCGTCGGCGCCTTCCTGGCGGACCTTCAGCCATTCGCGGGCGACGATGACGATGAACGGCACGGCGAACAGGCCGGTGTCGGAAATCAGGTTCCAGATCCCGTTGTTGACCAGCCAGCCGACCAGCGTCAGGTAATACTCCAGGTAGTCGTTGGTGTAGAGCGTGACGGTCATAGAACCTCCATCCAGTTCACCGGCGCCTTGATGAGTTCGACGATCGCGGCCAGCAGCACGATCAGGCCCTCGATGCGGCGCAGGCGGTTGCGTGCGGGGCCGGGCTCGGGAAGGGGCAAGCGCCGCCTGAGCCCGATCCAGGCGGTGGCGATGCCGGCGTACAGGCAGAGCCTCCAGGCCAGCAGGCCCAGGTAGTTGTCGGCCCGCCAGGTCAGCCACTGCTCGACGCCGCCGAAGAGCTGGATGGCGAGGCTGCCGAGCAGCACGCCGGCGATCACCAGGCCGACCGTGAGAACCAGGGCGACGGCCAGCTCCCGGAGCAAATTGGGTTTTTTGCGGGGTTGCAGATCCATGGCGGATCACTCCTTGGCGGACGACTTCTGCAGTTGCTGCAGACGGTCGGTTTCAGGGGCGGCCGGCAGGACGGAACGGGAGTTCTCGGTCCGGCTCTGGCCGCGTTCGACGATCGCCAGCGGCGAGTTCTTGGAGAGTTCGCGGCGCAGGTCCAGCTCCATCTTCAGGTTGTCGATCTCCTTCTGCAGGACCGCGGTCTGCTGCCCCACCGCGCTCACGGCCAGCGCGTTCGCGGCCACGTTCGGCTCGCGTGCGCCGGAGTTCAGCAGGCGCGTCAGCAACAACGCTTGGCCGAGGACCTCGGACAAGGCGACTTCCGAGGCCAGGCGCTGGGCGAGTACCTTCTGGTCGCGTTCGTCGCGCAGGGCGGCGATCACCCCGCGGGTGACGGGCAGCGAGTCGCTGCTGGCCTGGCGCAGCTTCTCGTCGGTGATTTCGGTACCCGGCTTGAGAAGCTCTTCGATCGCCTTGATCTTCTCGTCGTAGGTTTCCTGGATGAGCAGCGTCAGGCCCACCCCCGGCGTCGATTCGCTGGCACAGCCCTCGCAGGTCCTGATCTGCTGCTCGCCGAGCACGCGGTTGCCGAACGCGGCGGCTTCCGCCGGCGACTCCCAGTAGCCGCAGACCAGTCCGTTGGCGCAGCTATCCGCCGGAATGCTCGAGGTGTTGGTGGGCGAGCGCCGGTTGAGCTGGTTGTAGCCGGCCCTGGTCACGTCGCCGACCACGCGGATCGGCTGCTGGCCGGCACCGCCGGCCTGGGTGCCGCCGACCCAGGTGACGCCGCCGCTGCCGGGCGCGCTCTCGGACTTGTCCACCACCTCGACCGCGTCGGCGCTGGTGGACAGGGCCTGGCCCATCTTCTGGGCCTGGGCGACGGTTCCCCAGCCCATCTGGTTGCCGGCGATGTCGGCCATGCGCTCGACGAGCGAGCGGCAGGCCCCCTTGGAGCGGTCGTAGTCCAGGCGCGCCTGCAGGATGCCGTTGGTGAGCAGGTTGTACAGGGCCGGGTTGGAACGCTGCAGGGCCAGCGCGGGCAGGGAGGAGACCGCTCCGGTGACGTTCTGGATCACCGTGCTCATGATGGTCTGGAAACCGTTGGTCGCGCCGTTGAGCTGGTTCTCCAGGGTGTTGCTCAGGCTCATGTTTCCGCAGATGAGGTTGTTCTGCCAGCCCATCCCCACGGTGATGCTTTCCATCTGCCCGGCGCTGCCCATCGTCACGGCACTCCCGCCGCCGATGTTGTAGAGCACGTCGTCGCCGATGACGCTGCCCTGGGCTTCGACCTTGATGGGATCGACCGCCAGGGCCGTCGCGCCGCTCAGGCTGAGCGCGAGGCCCGCCAGGCCCGCTGCTTGGGTGATGCGTTTCATGTACTGCTCCCGTCACCGAGGATCATTGGACGTCCGTGCTACCCAGAAAGCGCTGGCCGCGCCGCTGGCAGCAGGCGTAGGGGCGCCAGAGCGCCCAGGCATAGGCCCCGTCCGCGGCCTGGGCGTGGCTGCCGCCGTTGGGGAACACCGCGCAGCTCTGGCTGAGGCGCGGGGTCAGCTCCTGCCATTTCCCGGTGCGGGCATTGCCCTCGAGCAACTCGCCGGCGGGCCAATAGCCGTCCTGGGGATGGGCCAGCATCGGCAGGTAGACGTGCGGTTGCCCCTGGCGCGTGGTGATGTCGCCGGCACGCTGGGCGAAGACCGCCCCGGCCTTGTGGTCGTCGGTCTGGTGCAGGAAGCCGCTACGGGGATAGACGCTGCCCCACAGGTCGCCGGAGAGCGTGCCGCCCACCTCGCGCATCCCGGGGACCAGCGCCTCCGGGTAGACCGACTCGGGAACGCCATGGCGCCAGGCGAGGCTGTCCAGTGTGCTCAGCAGGTACGGGACGAGCGGGCTGGTCGCGCCCCGGCAGGCGTAGCCGGAGGCACTGGCGAAGCGGCTGAAGACCGCGCCGCCCGGATGGCCGATGACGTCGGCCTCCTTGAACTTGGCGAGGTTGTTCTCGTTGCCGTGGTTCGTGGTCCCGTCGTTGCCCGCTTGGGCTGCGACGTTCGGGGCGCCCAGGGCGCTGACCTCGCTCCAGGGGTTGTCGCCGGTGTTGGCGTAGGCGGACACCACGGCGTCGGGAATGTAGTGGCGCACCTTCGTCGAAGTGCGCACCCGGCAGCCGGCCGAGCAGTACAGCCAGTAGCAGATGCCGACCACCTTGTATTCCAGGCAGTCGGGCGACAGCGTCGAGGCGACGATGGCGGCGGTATCGAGCGCGACCGAGGTGCCGACCGGCAGGGTCGTGGCGATCGCCAGGGCCAGGGGACGCAGCGGTGAGCGTTTCATCGCGTCCTCCGGGCTTCGATCAGCCGCAGGGCCGCCGCGACGTCGGGCTGGCCGTAGACGACGTACCGGCGGTCGACGACCACAGCGGGGATCTTCGCCACCCCGACGCTCCAAGCGTCGGTGAGATCCTGCTGGGCCTTGGCCAGCTCCTGCTGCAGGCGCTGGCCTTGCGGGGAGTTCATGACGCGCTGCGCCGCACGGGCGGCCTGCTCGGGGTCGTCGGGGAGCGATCGGGAGAGAAGGTCCTCGAGGCGCTGCTGCTCATCCAACTGGATGAGGCGGACGCCGGCGGGGAGGGTAACGGGATGGGCCCGGTCGGTCACGACCCAGGTTTCGGCCTGGGCGCTGGCGATGGCCGCCATGGCCACGAAAACGCAGAAACCGGCGGTCTTGCGGCGTGGGGAGATTGCGGGAGGTCTGGGCATGATGCTGCACCTGGTGGTTGGTCAGGCACAGCAAATCGGAATGGCGTGCAGGACGCAGCAGGAAAACCTAAACGCGACGGGTTGGTATTTTTTCGGGCGGGTGGGGCGTCGCAGGGAAGAGGCGGGGAGTCGGGCTTGCAATCACGGAAATGGTGGTGGAGCGTCACTGTGTCGGAAAGCGTGACGTTGGTGTTTCCACGGAGGTGACAGTCGGGGGATCAGTCCGCTTTGGGCCGAATCACGCTTGGTCGTGACCGGAAGCAGTCGACCCGGAGCGATCATTCGGTAATGCCTTAATTACCCCTGTCCCCTTATTTACCTGCCATGCTGGCTTCCGCCTCACGCAGGAAGCCGATGATCTGTTCTTCGGAAAAGCGCTTCTTCACGTCCAATCTCCTTCAGATGGGGAGTTGGATTCCGAACTGCTGTGCTACTTAAACTGTGGGCGCCGCACTTTCAGAGTGATGTAAAGCCGCTTCAGAGAGTGGGAGTATTGTAGCGTAGGATGGAGTGCACAAAGGTGAGTCAGTGACTTGGAAAGGCATCAGAATAGGTCGAGTCCCTGATGTGGCTGAGGTAGCGGCAGAGCATGACCGAGATACAATCACCATGGGTCTATGAGCAGACGTGGAAGATGCGCTGGGAGAAGCTCGAGGAGTTGGATGGCGGCGGCCAAGGCGAAGCGTATCGCGCGCGACGCAAGTCCGACGGGAAGATCGGATTCCTCAAGATCATCAAATCGAAGAATGTTGCTGAGCGCCGGGCTCGCTTCTTCCGCGAGGCGACCGCCTATGACAGCTTCGGCGTTGACGGTATTCCTAAGCTCATAGAGAGCAACGCACATCGACACGCAGACGGCACTGTCGCTCCTTTCATCGTGACCGAATTCATCGCGGGAACCACGCTGCGGTCGTGGCGCGAATCGCAAGCGTCAGTGTTGATTGAAACGGCCGTGACGATCACATCGCGCCTGCTCGATATCCTTCAGGCCTGCCATGCGCAGGGGTGCGTCCATCGCGACGTAAAGCCCGACAACATCATCCTCGAAGGTGGCGTTTCGGAGCGCGTCTGGTTGCTCGATTTCGGGATCAGCCATCACGATCTTGCTGATATCGACTTCCAGACCGAGCATTGGCAGGAGGTCGGCAACCGGTTTTTACGGCTTCCGGAATTGTCGGCCGGCAGCCTATCGAAACAAGATCCTAGGTCGGACATCTGCTTTGCTGCAGGCATCCTCTTCTATCTACTCACCGGCGACCATCCCGATGTGCTTGAAGATGGCGAGGGCCGATTGCCACACCAGCGAACGAGCGCGCTGGCAAAGATCCAGCACGCCGCTTCGTCCCGGTTAACGCGGGTCCTTGCTCTCTTCGATGAGGCTTTTGCCACTCGCATGGTCAACCGCTTCGCCAGCGTGCAGGCGATGCGCGAACGAATGGACAGGATTATGCAAGATCAACCACCCAGTTCATCGGCGGACGAGAACTTGGCTGTGATTCGCGAACTACTCGACACCGACGCTAACCGCCGCCTGAGGGCAACGATCGCGAAGCTCAGCGACGCGCTAAGGATGGTGCAGCAGGTCTTCAATCAGGTGCAAAAATCCATCGGCGGCAATCTGTCGATCAGTCAGACCAACTGGGATGTTTCCGGCGAAAGGGGTCAAAACACGTTGTTCTGGTCACGCCAGGGATCGACCGATCGCATCTTATCGGTCACCTGTGAGTCCGTGCCCGCTGGCGAGGAGCTTCTCCTGCGTATGTCGGGCGAGACCGTGTATCGCACCGACCTTGCTCAGCCGGACTTTGGTGATGATTTTCAGGACGCGGTCCGGACTTGGCTGGCCGCCCGGCTCCTCGCCGTTCTCAGCGACCCCAATGCTCTTCCATCCGAGGCGGACATCTTCCAAGAGATTAGACCCTTCGGATCGCTTGAGGCAGCAGCAGTCGAAGCCGGCCGGCGTAATTGCTCGATTCTGGCCTTCGTCTATGATCCGACCCAGCCGGAACGCGGCAAGCTGCGATGGGCACTCGATTACTTCCTGCGGAACCGGCGCACGCGCGACATCATGAACGGAGCCTTCGTCACCGTGCTTGTGCCCCTCGCGGCCATCGCGGCTGTCTCCGAGATCCTGAAGCAGCAATCGATGGAGCAATCCCGTTGGGTCGTACTAAACCAGCAGCTTCGCCCGCTGGAGCAGCAGGTCATCTGCGCCAATGCGCAGGAGGCGGAGCGGATCGTCAGCGTGCTGGCTGAACGCTACGCGGCTGGCTTGGGATCGTTGGCATGATCTATCGATCAGAGACGGGCTCTTCAGCGCTGCCTTGATGAGCTTCGCGACGTGCTAGACGGTGGGGCGGTCGACAAACTGGCACCGGACCGGCAAGGATCGGGGCGCGGCTATGTGGGGGCGTGCTTCACGGCCTGTCGAAATGCGGCTCCCTCCAGAACGAGGTGACTCTAGCGTCCTTACGGAGGCCTGGCATCCTGTTCGAACAGGGCTCGCTGCGGCTGACCGCCGATGTGACGGCGGTTTTGGACGAAGGTCTCGACAAGGACAACCCCTATCACGAACTGAGTCAATTGGTCGAAGCCACCAAGAACAAGCCAAGCTACCCATCGGCGGTCTCGATCTGCGCGTTCGTGCTAAGCACGAGAGCACGAAGTGCGGAGCCCGCACGGTGCTGCTGCCACCTCGAGGGAGATTGCAGGAGTTCGTCTGTCAGATGATCGTGCCGTGTTGCGCGAGCAGATGACCGCCAGGACGTTCCCGCTGCGCATCGTGATCAACGATGATGTCGCTCTCGACATCACCATTGATCCGACCAAGTCACCTTATAGTTCAGGCAGCTTCCCGTTTATGAAATGAAGAAGCGCACTGAATGAGTAGGCCATGATGCTTCCTTGGTTTCCGGTACGCCTGCTGCAGGGCCAGCAGGCCAGATCAGGGATTCCCGCCATTCGCACCCGGCGGTTCGGAACCAACCGACGCCTGCCGATCGAGCCAGTCCATGGCCGACAGCAGGGTCGCCTCGTCGGCTGGTCCTTCCAGCGTCAGGGAGCGCCCGCTGCGGTTGTCGGTGATCTCCACGCTCGGGGTGGCCTGGATGCCGCGCTTTTTCGCCTCGATCCGCTGCTGCTCGACCAGCAGGGCGATGCCCGGATCGGTGTCCGCGCACAGCTCCAGGACATCGGGTTTGACGTTGGGCACGTCCAACGGGCCGGTGAAGCCGAGTCCGTTGCTGCCGGTCCTCGCGAGGACCTGGTCGATGGCCGTCCAGAAGGCCTCCCGGCCGCCATGGACGCCGGCGCACTGGACCAGCCGGGCTTCGTGAACGGCAGCCTGGCCATGCCCCGGCAGGGGAACGTGATGCCACTGCAGGTTCACCTGCGGATGCCGGCCTACCCAGCGCTTCAGGTCTGGCGTGTAGGTCTTGCAGTACGGGCATTCCAGGTCCGCGTATTCGGTGATCGTCCAGCGGGCGTCGGGCTCGCCCAGAGGCCACGGGCCTGTTTCGGAGCGCGTTGCCTCCTGGTGGAGGTAGGCGAGGATCGCCACCGTCCCCAGCAGCGCTACGACCAGGAGCAGGGGCACCAGGCAGTCCTCGACCCAGTTCCATTGGGGGCCCTTGACCCCGGTGTGCCGTTTCGAAAGCCTCTCTCCCTTCATTTGGGCGTTCCCGGTACTGCCAGAAGGGGGATGAGTGCCTGTCTGCGCAGGGCTTCCATCAACGCAGCCTCGGCCGTGTCCGGTTGGGGATGCTGTTGCAGCCATTCGTCCAGGGCGGCCTTGATCTGGGGGCCGATATCGCGGCGGTCGACCGCGCGCTCCTGGATCTGCTGCAGTTGCTCGATCAGGGCGGGGGCGCAGACCGCGAGGGTCTGCAAGGCGTCCTGGCCGGGTTGTTTCAGCAACTGGATCAGGCTTTCGATCAGGTTCTGGGTCAGGGAATTGAGTGCTCTCATGCCGGGCGCTCCGGTGCCGTCGATAGTGTGTGGAGGGGATGGGTCAGGAGGTGATGCCGCGTTTGCGGTCCAGGTCGGCGGCGACTTCCAGGGCGGCGCCGAGTTCGTCGCAGCCCTTGGCCATCATGATGTCGTAGCGCTGCTTTTTTTCTTCCGGCTCGGTCATCGCGAGCGCCAGGTACAGGCTGGGCGGAACCACCCGGAACAGCAGTTCGAGGCGCTTGGCGAGCACGACGCCTTCGGTGAACTTGCCGTTCTCCTTGCGGGCCGAGAGCATCATCGCCTTCTGCGCCGGCGTCAGTTCGCGGAACCTGGCGATCTTCTCCACCTCGTCCGGCGGCATGTTCAGGCAGATCCACCACTCGATCATGTTCAGCAGGGCGGAGGCCTCCGGGGGGACGTCGTCCACGTTCTGGGTGGCCATCCAGAACCAGGCGCCGAGCTTGCGCCACATCTTGGTGATCTTGACCGCGTAGGGAGAGAGCAGCGGCACCTTGAGCTGGATGTGGCCTTCGTCGGTGAAGAAGATCAGCGGCCGCCCCTTGAACTGGTCGCGCTCGGCGATGTTGTTCACCGTGTTGAGCAGCGAGATGTAGGCGATGGCCATCTGCGCTTCGTAGCCTTCGCGGGCGTAGGTCGCCAGGTCGACGATGGTGAGGTCCGCCTCGGGCCAGGGGCTGCCCGGCCGGTTGAACATTTCGCCTTCGGCGCCCATGCAGAACATGGACATGGCCTCGGCCATTTCCATCAGGCGATTGCGCCGGGGTTCAAGTATTTTCTCGTCGGCCGCCATGCGGCGCAGAGCATCGCGCACATCCTCCGGGAGGACGGTCTTTCCCTGCTCGGAGCAGGTCTTGGCCGCGTCCAGGATGCACTGGCGCAGGGCGCTGCGGTCGGCGCGCGTCAGTCGCGCGTCCTCTTTCGCCTCCCCGCCGGTGACCATCAGGCGGGCGGTGATTTCCATCTCGCCGAGGATGTCCCGCTGCTCGTCCTCGGTGTCGGCCAGGTGATCGTCGGAGGCCTCCATGTCCAGGACCTTCGTCTTGCCGGGGGCTTCGATGAGCTTGATCGCATCGGCGAAGGGCGCCAGGTTGACGCCCGAACCGGGAGCGAGACGCGCGCGGTTCACGCTGAGCCCCAGGTTTTTCGCGAACTCGCCCAGCAGGCCGAAGCTGTTGCCCGCCTCGACGATGAACAGGCGAGGCCGGTAGATCGCGATGACCTGGCTGAGGATGTTGGTCGCCGAAGCCGATTTGCCCGAGCCGGTCGGACCGAAGATGAACAGGTGGGCATTCATCTGGCGATCGAGGCGGTTCAGCGGGTCGAAGGTGACCGGCGCGCCACCGCGGTTGAACAGGGTGACACCGGGGTGGCCGGTGCCCGTCGAGCGTCCCCAGATCGGTGCCAGATTCGCGATGTGCTGGACGAACATGAACTGGACGTACCAGTCCAGGGCATGCCGCTCGTTGGGGTCGAAGTTGCAGGGCAGCCAGCGCAGGTAACTGTTCAGCGGGGCGACCTCGTCCTGCGGCTGGACCGGCGACATGCCGGCACCGAGCAGGGCGTTGCTGAGCTGGGTGGTCCGTTCGTCGAGCTGCCTGTGGTCTGTCCCCCGCAGATAGAAGGCGAGGTTCCCCCGATAGAGCTTGTGCTTGCGGCCGAGCAGTGTGCGGACGTGCTCCACATCGTCGCGCGTGTGGATCGAGGCCTGCGTATCGCCCACCGCTTTCTTCGAGAGCTGTTCCAGGTGGCCTTCCAGCAGGTCCTGGGGCGTGGCGACCATCGTGAGGCAGAGCACGGTGTCTTCCGGCAGGCGGTCGAACAGGGCGTTGTAGGCATCGCTCTTGCGGGTCTCGCCGGTCAGGTGGCCGGTCTTCGGCGCATCGCGCAGCCGGTCGACGACCACCACGCGATGCGGCATCGCATCGAAATACCAGAGCCCTTTGGGCGTGCTGGACTGCGGTTCCCGGTAGAAGAGGTTCTGGGCGAAGTCGGTGCCGCTGGCCAGCGGCAAGTCGTCTTCGGAGAGTCCCTCCGGGGCTTGGCAGACCAGTTCGAGGAAGCGGCGGATGTCGGCATCCGTCGCGCCCAGGTGGTCGGGGCGGGGATTGAACCAGTGGACGAGCCAGGTGCGCACGGCCTGGCCATCCATGCGTCTGGCGACCACGCCGGCGTTGGCCAGGGCACCGACCAGGCGATCGCAGATCACCGCGAGATAGGGGGCGGGCGCCTGGCCACGCACGACCATGTCCGATACCTGGACGCGGCGGTAGACCACCAGGCGGACCCGGCGCTGCTGGCCGCGCCAGGGCAACTGGCTGACGGCCGTGTCTTCGAACAATCCGCCGGGCTTGGCGATCGCCTCCAGATGCCGCTTGAACAACGCCAGGTAGACCTCGGTGAAGTCGCTCCCCGCGGCCCTGGGCTGGATGTAGTTGCGCAGGGACTGCAGGTAATCGTCGAAGTTGGTTTCGTCCTGGGCATACATCTGTACCACCCACGGCGAGCTGTCGAGTTCATCGAAACTGTCCTGCAGGGCGTTTTCCAGGGCGTCCCGAACCATCCGCAGCCAGGCCGGGTCGCGCCCTTCGGTGCCGATCGGCGTCAGTTCGAAGAAGGCTGCCCACGAATGGCCGTCCTCGAGGAGCATCGCCTGCTCGTCCGGCAGGTATTCCACCCAGGGCAACAGGTCGACGAAGGAGGGCGCCACCTCGTAGAGCCTGGCGACGTCCGCCTGGGTCGCCGGGCGTTTGCCGGGATCTCGCCAGTCCGTCGGATCGGGGATGCCGAGGCGGGTCAGCCGTTCGAGATGGCGCTCGGTGGCGGCTTCGATCCTCTCGATGTCGGGAGCCTCATGAGCCTCATGAGCCTCATGACTCTCTTGAGCGACGTCGGCGATCTGGACCTCGGGCTCGACTTTCTCCGCCATCCGGGCGCGGCCGCGGAATCGTTCGAAGAGGCCCATCAGTAGTCCTCCGTCCGCTCGCCGGGCATGGCGTACTGCACCCGCTGGTAGAGCGGGAATACGGTCGTGTAGCCCGGTACCGGCACCGGATCGGAGCCGGCCAGGTGCGGGAACACGTACATGACCAGGTCGGGATTGGGCAGACGCTTGAACTGGCTGTGGATCTCGTTCTCGGCTGTCCGGGTGAAGGCCGCATTGTCGTTGCGGGCTGCCGCTTGCCGTGGCTCCAGCGGCCGGCGCAGGGCCTGGCGGGCGTCGAGCAGCATCCGGCCGCTCGCGCTGCCGGCACTGCCGGTGGTCCCTTGTTGCCAGACGTCCAGCATGTCGGTGGCGCCGTGGGGCAGCAATTTGTCCTTGTTGGTGGAGCAACCGCCGATGCCGAGCAAGGCCAGCGTCAGCCAGGCACCTGCCAGGAAGCGGCGCTCAGTCGAGGTGTGCAGATACATGGGAGGCTCCCGCGTTGAAATCGACCTTGCAGCCCTTGAGTTCGTAGTCGATGGCCAACTGCTGCGTGAGGTGGACGGCGACCTTCGCTCTGGGCTGCACGTAGACGGCGGCGAAGGCCTCGCCGTACAACTTGCCCATCCAGGCGCGGATATCGCTCACGCCGCCGGACAGGATGGAGCCGATGGCCGAATTGCCGGAGGAGCCGGTCGTACCGAACGAGGCGCCGTTGCTGCTGAACACGGTCGAGCTGCTGTTCTCGTCGGCATCGAGCAGCTTGGCCATGCCGGCGCCGGCGGCGGTGATCAGTGACTGGGTGGTCAGGTACTCCTTGGCGTTCGAACGGCGTTCTCCGCTGATGCAGGGGATGCCGTAAGAATCGCTGATCCAGCCCAGGCCACCCTGGATGGATTGCGGGTCGCCGCTGCTGGCCTGGTTGTCGTTCTGGCTGTCGTTCGCCTCTTCGGCCGGGGCCGGAAACGTCCGTACCGTGCCGTCGTCGAAGACGAAGGTCAGGCTGCGGATCTGCCCGCGCACGCACGACAGCGTCCAGTCTCCGGAGGCGGTGCCGGTGGCCACGGCGCCGGCGACGTGGGGCAGCTCGATGCCGTTGGCGGCGAGGTTGTCCGCACCGATCAGGACCTTGAAGGGATACGGGTCGTTGACCGTGCCGTCGACCGGTACCCGGCCGATCAGCGCCGACAGGGCGACCGAGCCCAGGAGGGTGGAGTTCTGGGGCAGGGTGTAGGTCTTGCGAACCTGCTTGCGGGCGTCTTGCGGGGAGATCTCCCCGCCCACGCTGCGGGCGCTGGTGTCGAGGATGTTCTGGCCACGGTCGAGACCCTGGCCGAAGCTCGACGGGAAGCTGAAGCCGCTCGCCGTCTGGCTCGATCCGGCCGCGAGCGGCTGGCCATTGGCGTCCAGGGCGGTGGCGTCCTGCGGTTCGATCCAGACGAGATCCGGCTTCGCGGCGGGCTGGAACGCCTGGCCATCGCCCGGCTGAACCCCGAAGCCGACCGGCAGGTCGCTGCCGGCCGTGCCGCCGAGGTCGGCGCCTTGGCGCGTCAGGGTGTCCAACTGCTTTTGCAGGTTGTCGAGCACGCCCTGGCTTTGCTCGCGGGCTTGCTGCTGGGCGGCGCCCAGGCGTTGCTCGACGGTCTGATCGATGTTCTTCAGGCGGGTCATCAACTCGTCGTTCTGCTGTTTCAACTCGTTGTTCTGCTGCAGGGCCTGGGTGATCTGATCCTTCAGTTGCCGGCTTTCGGCCACGACGGTGCGCAGGGTATCGCCGGGGGTATCGCCGTCGACCCCCAGCGCTTCGGCTTGGCCGGCGCCGATCTTCGGGGTCGCTTCGCCCGACGCCGGGTCGTCGTTGCGTTTAGTGGCCGAGATCGCGATGACGACCGCGAGGATCACGAAGGGCGCCGCCAGCCACTTCAGCAGCGGATTACTGCTCAGCGTCGCCATGCCGGCCTCCTCGGGGATCTATCTGGCCGACGGCAGCCGGCAGCAGGGACTCGGCCAGGCTCTTGCCCCGGGTGACCAGGTAGAGCGTCGTCGTGTCGGTCGCGTTGCCGCGACCGTCGAGGTACGGGTGCTGGAAGGTCGCCGCGACGAAGTCGCCCATCAGCTCGCGAGGGTCCAGCGAAACCGGCTGTGCGCCGGCGTTGCGCAGTTTCACCGCCGTCACCCGGAAACCATCCAGCCGCCATGCCCCGAGAACGGTGGCTTCGACTGGCAGAACCGGCAGCAGGGTGCTCAGGTCCAGGCGCCGCTCGACGCGCGCCTGGGCTATTCCCTCGACCGGCTCCACGGTACGCAGTGGCGCATACAGCATCTGCGCCGCATAGCGGGTCAGAACCACCGGAATGGGCGTTTCCCGTTTGGGGGTGGCCGGCGCCTCTTGCTCCTGGTCGTCCTGCTCCGGTGACGTGTCCTGAGCCGCCGTGTTGCGGGATGCCGTGCTGCGGGATCTGGCAACGGTCTGCTGGCCGTAACGGGAAGGGGTGTTGTCGCCGGCGACGATTTTCACCGGCTCCAGGCCGGGCTGGTCGGCCTGGGCCGGCGTGGCGGCGATGTCCACCAGCATGATCTCGCCGTTGGCGACGTTCTGCAGTTGCAGCCGCGTGGGGAGGATCGCCTCCTGGGCCAGGAGGTAGAGGGCTCCGCCGGTGCTCTGGACGCGCAGTTTTCCGACCAGGTCGGGCGGCATGCCGACCCGGACGTTCTGGTCGACGAACACGATCCGCTCCTGGCCAACGAGCAGGGGGACGGCGAGGGGGAGGCGCTCCCAGCGCTGGATTTCCACCGCCTGGGCGGTCAGGGCGAACAGGGTGAGCAGGGCGCCTCCCCAGCGGCCTGGCTGTTTCATGGACGGCCTCCCGTGACGGCCGTATCCAGCTCGATCTCGATGCGCTGCGGGTTTCCGCCGTAGCAGTCCCACTGCAGGCCGAACGGGTTTTGCTCGGGATCGACATCGGCACGAACGATATGCAGCGGGTAGCGCGCGAGCGCGCGCTTCACGCGCTCGCCGCCGTAATGCTCGTCGGCGGCCATGTCGAGGTTGACCGTCCAGTCGTTGATGCTGTGCACGAGGGTGCGTTGTTCGCCCGCGTCGCCGATGCCCCGGCCGGGAATCTCGAATACGCCGCGTTCACGCTTGCGCAACTCCCCGGCGTTGCGCCGCAGTTCGTAGTCCTTCTGCAGGTAGGCCTTGCAGGCGGGGGTGAGGTAGGCATCCAGTCGATGGATGTTGTCCTGGTAGTCGACCTCGCCATCTTTCGGCCAGCGGTTCATCTGCTGGAAGATGTAGAGGGCGAAACTGTAGACGCTCTCCGGTGGAACCTCCCACCACTTGCGCGTGCTGCCCGAGCGCAGGTCCGGCGGGACGTGGATGGTCAGCTCCTGCGGGGCTTTCCACCAGCCGTAGGCGAGCGCCAGGCTCAGGAGGGTCATGAGCCCCAGGGCCAGGCGCAGGCTGAGAATGTGCGCCTGCTGGGCGTCGACCCGTTTCCGATAGCTCATGTGCGCTCCGTGCGACGACAGCTCCAGGCGCCGGAGCGCACGATGAGCCGGTGGCTGTTCAGGGCGGGCAGGCGCTGGGCGAGGGTGAGCTGGACCTGCCGGTAGAACCAGGTGTCCGGCCGGCCGCGCTTCATCCGGCGCAGGATGCGGCTGGCCACCGCCAGGCCGAAGACGCCGCCCAGCAGCCCGCCGGCCAGGACCAGGGCCAGGTTGCCGGCGAGGATCGCCACCGGCACGCCGAGGGCGAGCCCGGCACCCGCGCTGGCGACGAGGGTGGCCCACATCTCGTCGGCGGTGAGCCCACCGATCACCACGGGTTGGTTGTTCAGACGGATCGGCAGGAAGCGTAGCGTCCCGTCCGCGAGCAGGCTGTCATGCTCTTCGACCATGTCCGTGTCCCATCAGAGAATGTTGGTGGCCCGGGTTGCCAGGAAGATGCCGACCCCGATGATGCAGACGCCGACGGCCGCGGTCGCGCCGAGGTCGCGCCACTTCTTCTTGCCTTCGTGGATCTCGTGGTAGACCCCGTAGGCATGGGCCGCGACGCCCAGGAACATGGCCGCGAGCAACAGCAGCGCAAGCAGCATCGCCCCGTCGTAGCCGTAGTTCTGCAGCGTCTGGATGATGTTCGTCCCTTCGCCGCGAGACGGGGCCTGGGCTTGTGGCAGGGCCGCGAACGTCAACTGGGGAACAGCCAGGGCAACCGCGATAGCGATGTGGCGAAGGGTTTTCGTTTTCTTGGGCATGACGATGCTCCGGTTGGGTCAACTGAGGACGAAGGCGGTCAGGATCATGCAGAGCACCACGGCCCGGATGGCCGATGCCGCTGCGATGTTCCGGTCGAGGTTCTTGGTCGCCCAGCCCTTGTAGGCGCTGTAGATGGCCCAGCCGGCCCACAGGTAGGCGAGGGTGAGGGCGAAACCCACGAACAGGGTGGTGGTCGCGCTGGAGGTGAAGCCGCTGGCGGCCTGGAAGGCCGTGGATTGGGCGGAACTCATGCTCATGGCATCCGGCCTCCGTTGAGCGTGTAGCTGCCCGAGAGATCGGCCGGGTCCCTGGGCTGGGCACGGCTGGGGGTGAGATAGTCCTGGAGGCCCTGGCGGATACGCTGGATGTCGGTGGCCAGGCGCCGGTAGTCGAAGAAGTAGCGCTGGCCTGGCTCGTCGGCGATCCGGGCGCTGCGCCTGGCCGACTCCTCCAGGGCATTCAACTGGCGGATCATGACCTCGATGTGGGCCTGCTCGGACGCACTCGCGGCGTTCGCCTGGGGTGCGACCAGCACGCAGCCGGCGATGGCGAGCAGGCCGTGGCGGGCCAGTCGACAGGGAGAGGCAAGGAGGAGCGGATAGCGATTCACGGCTGGGCTCTGGCAAGTCGTTCATGCCAGCTTGCCGGCACCGGTCGACAGCCCGCAGCAAGAAATGCGTACTGGGCCTGCGCGGATTTTTTTCGGGCCGTCAGGCCGGCCGTGCACGCTTGAAAAACAGCAGGTAGCCGATCGGCTCAAACTATCCATGATGGTCCATGGCTAGGCTTGCGTCATAAATGGACTGCGTACATCCATGTGTTTACTTTCTGCTTGTCCTGGCCTAATGTACATCCTTCGTACACCTGCAACCGGAGCTTGCCATGTACACAACGAGGGTCTTCAAAAACGGCAACTCGCAAGCCGTCCGCATTCCTGCCGATCTGGCCTACGAACGCACAGACATGGAACTGGAGATCGAGCGCGAGGGCGATGAAATCCGTATTCGTCCAGCGCGTCGATCACTTGCCGGCGTGCTGAAGAAGTTCGCTCAATTCTCCTCGGACGTCATGGCTGCAGATAGAGGGGATCACGAGCAAACGGAGCGGGATGCCCTGTAATGCCGCGCTACATGCTCGACACCAATATGTGTATCTACTTGATGAAAAATCAGCCGGAGGAGGTCGTTCGACGTTTCGCGCAATGCTATGTCGGTGACGTGGTGATATCGGCCATCACGTATGCCGAGTTGGATTATGGCGTGGCCACATCGGCCAATCCGGAGCGGGAGCGCATCAACTTGGCCAGTCTTATCGAAGACATTCCTGTCGCACCGTTCGATGCCGCTGCCGGAATGGCTTATGGCCCAATCAGGTTGGCGACGCGCGACAGCAAGAAGGATCATCTCGACAAGTTGATCGCTGCGCATGCGGTGGCCCTGAATGTCATCCTGGTCACCAACAATGTGAGGGATTTCAAAAAGTATCCGGGTGTATCGATCGAAAACTGGCTGGAAGCTCAAGCCGAGTGATTCCACTGGAATCACCCCTTCGGAATGTCCACGCTGACATCGGTTGGGTAGGGTTTTCGGGTTGTCGTCTGCATGACTGCAAACGATAACTAAAGCAGTGGTTAATAACGGCCTCTAGAATGGCCTGTGTCGCCAGGGGCCGGGATCACCCGCTGCCTCGGCGCGCATCCAGCCGGTCTTGTGTCGCTCGGCACCCGACAAGCCATCCAGGAACAAGGCTGCAGAAGCGGCCACGCGCTCTGGCGTGAACAAGGGCCTGATGCGCTGCTTGACGTCCCGCAGCGACAAGGCCCATAGCTCCAGAGTGGTTTCGATGGAAGCATGAGTCATCTGAGATCTCCCTTGCCAGAAGGAAGATCATCAGGACAGATAAACTACAGATAGGCAACTGTAGTGCTAAATCACTATAACTTCGAGGGCCGGACAACCACCCGGCCCCTTCCCACAACCTATTATGTCGAAACTCAGGTACTCATCTGCTTGAGCATCGCCTAGGGTCTGTTAACTCTATTTACTAGAATGCAGCAAAACAGTGTTGAGACCGAGTGCCATGCAACTGACCGCCGAGCAATTCAAACAAATCGAAGGCTTGTTGCCGCGCCAACGCGGCAATGTACGCCTGGGCAACCTGCAAGTACTCAACGCCATCCTGTATGTGGCAGCCAACGGCTGCAAATGGCGCGCGCTGCCCGAACGCTATGGCAACTGGCACACCGTCTACACCCGCATGATGCGCTGGAGCAAAGCCGGCGTGCTCGATCGTGTTTTCGAACAGTTGCAGCGCCAGCGACTTATGCAGATACGCATCGAGGCCATCAGCCTCGACTCCAGTATCGTGAAGGTGCATCCGGATGGTACGGGCGCGCGAAAAAAAACGGTCCTCAAGCCCTCGGTCGCAGCCGCGGCGGCTGGAGCACCAAACTGCATCTGGTTGCCGCGGATGATCGCAATGTCGTGACCTGGAGCCTGACGGCGGGGCAGGCTGGCGATGCCCCCGAAGGCAGGCGCTTGATTCAGGCGTTGGGACCTCACCACGGGCTCGTGGCTCTGTTGATGGACAGTGCATACCAAGACAATGCCACGCGCGAGCTGGCTTGCGGCCTGGGTTTCGTGCCGGTGGTGCCACCCAACCCCCGGCGGCGCCAGCCGTGGGAGTATGACAAACCGCTCTATCGCCGACGCAACGGTATCGAGCGGCTGTTTCGACGACTCAAGGCCTGGCGCCGCGTGTTCACGCGCTACGACAAGCTTGACCTCATGTACGCCGCCTTCGTCACTGTGGCTCTTATCGCTGAGGCCCTACGGTAGTGTTAACAGGCCCTAACAGTACCCACACTGTACCAATGACAGTTGAGGAGCTTCAGATGCCCCGCATAACCCTGGCGCAACAGGTGGCCGACTCGGTGGAACGGCAGATACACGAAGGCGTACTGAAGGTCGGCGATCGCCTGCCATCCCTACGCGAATACATGCGCCTGCACGGGCATTCGAAGAACACCGTGATCACCGCCTATGAACTGCTGGCGTCCAAAGGCCTGGTGGAGGCCAGGCACGGACAGGGGTTCTTCGTTCGGGCTGCGCCCGTAAACACGGCGGAGCCGGATGAGGCGCTGCCTTATGCCCGGGCCATGGACACCATCTGGATGATGCGTCAGCAGTTCGTTCGCGAACCGGGCCAGGCGCCCCTGGGGGAAGGCTTTCCTCCGGTTTCCTGGCTGCAGGACATGCGCCTGGATAGGTTCACCAAGCAGGTGATGCGCAGCGGGGCGGGGTCACTGTTCCGCTACGGCAATCGCTTGGGTAATCCGGCCCTGCGGCAGAGTCTGGTACGCAAGCTGGCCAGCTACGCCATCAGCACGACGCCGAGGCAGATCGTCACCACCCACGGCGCCAACCATGCTCTGGACCTGATCATCCGCCGCTTCGTCGCCCCAGGTGACTCGGTACTGGTGGAGAATCCCGGCTACTATCCGCTGTTCGGAAAGCTCCAGCTGCAGGGCGCGCGCATGCTCAGCGTGCCACGCCTGCCGGACGGGCCGGACATGGTGGCCCTGGAGGCGCTGCTGCGCACGGAACGGCCGCGATTGTTCTTTATCCAGTCCATCGGACACAACCCGACCGGCTCCGATATCTCACCGGCAAAGGCCCACCAGCTCCTGCAGCTGGCCGAGCGGCATGACCTGATCCTGGTGGAGGACGACGCTCTGGCGGACTTCAAACCCAGTTCGTCCCTCAAGGTGTCCGCCCTAGATCAACTACGCCGCTCGCTGTACATCGGTAGCTTCTCCAAGTCCGTGTCCGCGGCATTGCGTGTTGGCTACATCGCGGGCAGCAAAGAGATGATCGACGAGTTGGCTGACCTGAAGATGCTGCTGCACACCAGCAGTTCCGAACTGTGCGAGCGAACGGTAGATGTGATCCTTAGTGAGGGACACTTCCTGCGCCATCTGACGCGGCTGCAGGACAGGGTGCGCGAAGCGACCCTGCACGGGCTGAACGTGCTGGATGAGCTGGGTGTCGAGGTGTTCTGCCGTCCGGAGCAGAGCCTTTACCTATGGGCCCGATTCCCGGGAGTCTGGGACTCGTCTCTGTTCACCCAGGAAGTTCAAGCCCAAGGGCTCACGTTGGCCCCTGGCGCGATCTTCAAGACCGATCAGAAAGCACCAACACCTTGGACCAGATTGAATGTTGCCTATGTCGGGGAGCCGTTGTTCGCGCAGTGTATTCGTAGCTATGGGGCACTGGCTGGCAGCACCGTTAGTCAGCTTTCCGGCGCTATTTAGGGCACCGCTGGAATGCGCTGCCGACGCCTTAGCACTACAGTTGCGTTTTTGCAGCTTATCTGTCCTGATGATCTTCCTTCTGGCGAGGAGATTTCAGATGACTCACGCTTCCATCGAAACCACTCTGGAGCTATGGGTCTCGTCGCTGCGGGACGTCAAGCAGCGCATCAGACCCCTGTTCACTCAGGAGCGCGTAGCCGCTTCTGCAGCCTTGTTTCTGGATGGCCTGTTGGGTGCCGAGCCACGCAAGACCGGTTGGATGCGTGCCGAGGCGGCGGGCGATCCCGGCCCCTGGCGACAACAGGCCATTCTGGGGCGCGGCCGCTGGGCGGCCGATGCCTTGCGCGATCTGGTTCGCGACTATGTGCTCGAGCAATTGGCCGACGACGAAGCTGTTCTGGTTCTGGACGAGACGGGCTTTCTCAAGCAAGGCCATACCTCTTGTGGCGTTGCTCGCCAGTACACCGGCTCGGCCGGCAAGATCACCAATTGCCAGATCGGTGTCTTTGCCGCTTATGTCTCGCGCCACGGACAGGCCTTCATCGACCGAGCGCTGTATCTCCCCAGGGACTGGACGGCAGACCCCGAACGCCTGGCAGCCGCCCATGTGCCGAAGGGCATCGGATTCTCGACCAAACCCCGGCTGGCTCAGGACATGATCGAGCGGGCCATCGCAGCGAATACGCCGTTCGCCTGGGTGGCCGCCGACAGCGTCTATGGAGTGGGTCATCTCGAGACCGCCCTGCGACGTGCCGGGAAGGGCTACGTGTTGGGTGTCAAGGGCACCCATGCGGTCAAGGCCTGGATTGACCGGCCCTGGCTCTCCGGCACGGCCGAACAGGCGGCTCGGGCGTTACCATCTTCGGCCTGGAGGCGCTGCTCGGCAGGCGAAGGCACTCAGGGGCCACGCCTGCACGAGTGGGCCTATCTGGAGCTGGCGGACCTGGAGGCCAGTGACTATGCCCCCTCCGCAACGGGCGTCTGGACACGGGGCCTGCTGATCCGTCGCCGTCTGGTTGACGGAGAACTGGCCTATTTCACCACCTGGGCACCGGCTGGAACCTCTCTGAAGAGGCTGGCCTGGGTGGAGGGCCATCGCTGGTCGATCGAGAGCGCCTTCGAAACGGCCAAGGGCGAGTTGGGCCTGGATCACAACGAGACCCGCTCCTGGCATGGCTGGCATCGCCATGTCTCGCTGGTCATGCTGGCCTTTGCCTTGTTGGCCCGGGTGCGCCATCAGGCCAACGCCCCGGCTCCCCCAAAAACCATCCAGCGGCTGATAGCCCTGACATATCCGGGTTGATCCGCTGGTCCATGCGGGAAATCCGGCGAATGGCTACCCGACTGGCACAACGGCAAATCGCACCGGATCACATCATGGCTTGGTCGCTCTGGCGCAGGAGACATCAGCACAGGGCCCAACAAGCACACATGAGAAGAAAAATACAACTGTAGTGCTAGAGCATTTTTACCTTATCCCAATTCATATCCGGCGGCCTCGAAGTAGTGCCTGCAGTCCTGCGCCGAGAACTGCGCAATCGCCTCGCCAATGCTCTGCCACAGCTGCGGCACGGTCCGCGCCGCCGCCTTTCTCAGCAGTGCCTTGAGCTTGGAGAAGGCCATCTCGATCGGGTTCAGGTCGGGGCTATAGGGTGGCAAGTAGCGCAGTGTGGCTCCTGCGCCTTCGATGGCCTGGCGTACCCCCACCACCTTGTGGGCCGGCAGGTTGTCCATCACCACGATATCGCCGGGCGTCAGCTCGGGTACCAGAACCTGCCCGACATAGGCCAGGAAGACCGGGCCGTTCATGGCGCCATCGAGCACCAGCGGCGCGCTCAGGCCATCCACCCGCAGGCCGGCGGTAAAGGTCGTGGTTTTCCAGTGGCCGTGGGGGATCGCGGCCCGGCAGCGCTCGCCGCGAGGGGCCCAGCCCCGCAGGCGGGCCAGGTTCGTCGAGGCGGCGGTTTCGTCGACGAAGATCAGCTTGCGCCAATCGAAACCGGACTGCTCCTCGATCCATCCCTGTCGGGCTGCCTGGACGTCCGGCCGTTGCTGCTCGGCTGCATGCGCCGTCTTTTTTTGTTTGACGATGACTCCAGCCCGGCATTTCGCTGGACTACGCCTAAGCCCGCTACAGCAGGTTTATCAAGGAATTAGGCGCGTCCATCATATGCCGGTGCTTTCCGAAACTTGACCCGGCTTCCGGTCGCGTGGCTCCCATGTGGCTCTTGGAAACCGAGGTTTCTGAGGAGTCATCATGGCAAGAATCAAACTCACCAAGTCCGCCGTCGATGCCGCCAAGCCCCAGGCGCGGGCCGTCGAACTCCGGGACACTGTGGTGCCCGGCTTCCTCTGCAAGATCACCCCGGCTGGCCGCAAGGTGTTCATGCTCCAGTACCGCACGAACGCCGGCGAGCGCCGCAAGCCCGCCCTGGGCCAGTACGGGGAACTGACCGTCGAGCAGGCCCGCGTCATGGCGCAGGAGTGGTTAGCCGAGGTTCGCCGGGGCGGCGACCCGAGTGCGGCCAAGGTCGCCGCCCGCAAGGCGCCGACCATGAAGGAGTATTGCACCACCTTCATGGAGGACTACTCCAAGCAGCGCAACAAGCCCAGCACGCAGCGCGGCTATCGGGGCGTCATCGACCGCAACATCATTCCCATCCTGGGCCGGATGAAGGTGCAGGACGTGAAGCGCCCGGACGTGGCCGCGCTGATGAAGAAGCTGGCCCACAAGCCGGCCGAGGCGAACCGCACCTTCGGCGTACTGCGCAAGATGTTCAACCTGGCCGAAGTATGGGGGCTGCGTCCTGACGGCACGAATCCTTGCCGGCACGTCCCGATGTTTCCGCCCGGCAAGGAAACCCGGCTCATCGTGGACGATGAACTGGTGCGGATCTTCCGTCACCTGGAGCACATGGAAGCCGAGGGACTGGAGAACTACGTCATCCCGCTGGCGATCCGCCTGCAATTCGAGTTTGCCGCCCGTCGCTCCGAAATCTGCCCGCTCGAATGGGACTGGGTTGATCTGGAAAAGCGCCGTGTCGTCTGGCCCGACAGCAAGACGGGCGGCATTTCCAAGCCCATGAGCGAGGAAGCCTATCGGTTGCTGTCCAGGGCGCCGCGCCGGGAAGGCTGCCCCTACGTCCTGCCGTCGCCCAACGACCCGACCCGGCACCTGACCTTTGGCGAGCACTATGGTGGCTGGAAGCGCGTGCTCCGTGCCGCCGGCGTGCCGCACGTCGGTACGCACGGCATCCGCCACCGCTCGACCACCGACATCGCCAATTCGGGCGTGCCCACCAAGGTCGGCATGGCGCTGACGGGGCACAAGACCGTGGCGATGTTCATGCACTACGTCCACACCGAGGACAAGCCGGTGCGCGATGCGGCCGAACTGGTGGCGAGTCGGCGGCAGGCCATCACGGGCGGATCGCCGCGCCCCGCTGCGGCCACGGCATGACCCCGCTGCCGCTTGCGGTGGCCCGGTCAATTCGCCAGATGGTGTCTGGCGAATCCTGGGCCACAGCCACTGCCTGCCCGAATTGTCGTGACAGCGTTGCGACAATTCGGGCATGGGTCGGCCGTTTTCTTACCTTGACTCCCATTCGTCTATAAACGAAAATGACCACGTACCAAATCGAGCACTACCTGACGGCCGACGGGCAGAAGGATCTTTACATCGAATGGCTGGGCCACCTGCGGGATGGCAAGGCCAAGGTGGCGATCATCCGGCGCGTGGCCCGCATCGAGCAAGGCAACTTCGGCGATCACAAGTTCTGTCGTGATGGCGTGTGGGAGCTGCGCATCGACATGGGGCCGGGCTACCGGGTCTATTACGCCCTGTCGGGGCAACGGCTGGTGTTGCTGTTGTGCGGTGGCGACAAGCGCACGCAGGACACCGACATCGACCGCGCGGTGGACTACTGGCAGGACTGGCAACGGAGAACCGACGAATGAGAAGCAGAACCCATGACGAAGCGATGGCCGAGCTGTACCGCAGCGATCCGGCGCTCGCGCTCGACGTTATCAACGGCATCCTCGAAGACGGCGACCAGGCCGAACTGCTGACTGTGCTGCGCCAGCTAGCGCAGGCGTTCGGCGGCGTGCAGGCGGTGGCCGAGCAGGCACACCTGAACCCGACGCAGCTCTACCGCACGCTTTCGCCGAAGGGCAACCCGGCCTTGAACAGCCTGACCGCCATCCTCAAGGCAATGGGCCTGCGGCTGGCAGTACAACCGCTATCCACTTCGGGGCCTCCTGCTCACGTCGCCTGACTGAACATTGGACATGCCCGAGTGAAATCAATCCCTGCGCCAGGACTGGAGGAAATCCGGAAGCGGAAAATAGCTCTCATGGGGGCCATAGAGAAGGGCCGTACACACAAGTGGATTCTCCGGTTGTGGAGTCAGTTCATCAGAGCCCGGGATCTGTATCGTTGCGTGTGCTGTGATTCGAGCGAAAGAATTCAGGCTCACCACGTCATCCGGAAGACGCTCTATCCGCTAGGAGCCTTTGAGACTGGCAACGGCGTCACTCTGTGCCACGAATGCCACTGTCGGGTGCATGCTGAGTTCAATGGCAGGCCCGACTTGTCTCTTCCCCTTGGCGCCGAGCAAGGGGACGATCAGGACGAATGGGCATTCCTCTTCGGGCTTCTCCGGGATGATGCTGTTAGGCGCGGCCTTGATGAGGATGAGTTCTACCATCTTGGCGACCATGTTCTTGAGTTCTCCATGCGTTATCAAGGTTACGAAGATCTCTATGAAATGGCTATGCGAGGTGAGATGAGTCGCATTCGATTTGCTCATGAGATCTGGAGGCCCATGCCACAAGCCTGGTACACGAACCTCGTCTCCGAGCTTGTCCGGTTGAACCTGTAAAGGTCGGACGACAGGGAGTGTGAGCAGTAGCAGGCTCAACTACAGTTTGTTAAGATCATGAAATCATGAAACATGGGGCGGAATTGATGTCTGCTGGTACTTCCAACAAAGTGGCCGATCGAGGCAGCAATGATGCCGAGTCCAAGGATGTTTCCCTTCAGGTCATGGTGCCTGCGCATATCAAGCGGGAGGTGAGTTTGAAGGCAGCACAAGAGGGAACGACACAGAGAACCATCATTCTGAGCGCTCTGAAAGCCGTCGGATTCATGGTGAAGGATGAAGAACTCTGCGACAAACGGAAGATGCGCTGATGGCAACTACCAGCAAACCCGCTGATGATTCGCTCAAGTTGCCATTCCGGCCGCGTGCGCGGCTGTTGCAGCTCCTGGGTGATCAACTCATCGGCACGCCCCGCTTGGCGGTCTTCGAACTTGTCAAGAATGCATACGATGCGGATGCTGAAACCGTCACTGTGACACTCAAGGGACTTCGCACAGCGAGCCCAACCATCGTCGTAGAAGACGATGGCGATGGCATGGCGCTTTCCACCATCAGGGATATCTGGCTCGTACCTGCGCATGATCATCGTGAACTGCAGCGCAAGGCATTGAAGAGAACCCGCTTGAATCGCCTGCCCCTCGGAGAAAAGGGGCTGGGTCGCTTTGCCGTGCATAAGCTGGGCGATCGCATTGAGCTGGTCACGCGAGCAAAGGGCCAGCCGGAGTGTGTTGTCCATATCGACTGGTCCGCACTTATCGAGAAGCAGTTCCTCTCCGAAGCTGTCGTCAACGTACAGACCAGATCTCCTGAGGTTTTTAAGGGAGCGAAGACCGGGACCAAGCTGACCATCAGCGAGTTGCGTGAAGCGACATGGACCAGAGGTGAAGTGCGGCGCCTGCTTCGACAGATCACATCCATCGCATCACCTTTCACTGACCGTTCGGATCGCTTTGAAACCGAATTGAAAGTCCCCGAGCACCCGGATTGGGTTGCGGGGGTACCGGATGTCGATGTGCTGCTCAAACGTGCGCCCTGGTACTTCCGATTTTCGTTTGAAGACGGGCAACTTGAGTGGTCATATGAGTTCAGAGGCGTTACCGGCATCAAGCTGGCACCCAGGAAGATTCCGGACAGGACGGGGGCATTGCTTATCGCGCAGGAGCGCGATACCGATGTTTACGGAACGGACCAAGGTACCAAGTCGGCAAAACCAAAAAGGATCACGGCTGACGCTTCCCTCTCCAATGGCATCGGGATGGTGAAGGGTGAGTTCTATGTCTTCGATCGCGATCACGACATCCTGACCAAGTTGGGAGACAGTCAACTTGTCCAGAATTTTCTTGATGAAAGTGGCGGTGTTCGCGTCTACAGAGACAGTATCCGTGTCTACAACTATGGAGAGCCCGGCGACGACTGGCTTGGGCTGGACCTTCGTCGCGTCAACACGCCCACGCGAAATATCAGCCGGAACATCGTGGTAGGTGCAATTGATCTTTCGCTTGAGAAAAGTCATCAACTCACCGAAAAGACGAATCGCGAGGGTTTTGTTGAAAACGATGCGTATCGGCGGCTCAGACAGATCGTTCTTGGCGCACTCGCGATCCTTGAGGTCGAGCGCAAGATAGACAAGGACAATATCCGCGCGTTGACCGGCAAAGGCCACGATCCCGAAGCAGCAAACATTGCCCAGCCTCTTCAGGCTTTGCGAGATGCTGCCAAAAAGCACCGTCTCTCCAAAGAGCTTGATCCGCTGATCAACAAGGCGGAGAAAAACTACAACGAGATGCGTGACACGATGCTTCGAGCTGGACTATCCGGCATGGGGCTGGCCATCGTTTTCCATGAAATCGAACAAGGTGTTCGCGTCCTTCATGACGCCATAGAGGGAGGGCGGAGCCGTGAAGCTGTACAGGTGCAGGCGCGAGAACTGGTCCGTATCCTTGATGGATTCAGTGAACTGTTGCGCAAGGGTGAGCAACGCCCAAACAGCATCAAGCATCTGATCAAGCGCGCGCGGGATATCAACCGTGTCAGGTTCCGTAATCATGAAGTCAAATTAGTGTGTCCGGCTTTGGAAGACGATGTTCCGGACATCGAAATGAACTTCGCTTTCGGCCTGCTCCTTGGGGCTTTGAACAATCTTCTCGATAACGCCTTCTACTGGCTGCAAGTGCGCTGGCCTGATGGCCAGGGAAAATCCCCTCGAAAGCTGTACATCAATGTCGAAAAGGATTTTGCCGAGGGACCCGCGATCATCGTTGCTGACAACGGGCCGGGGTTCCAGGATGATCCTGAGCGCTTGAGGCGTCCCTTCTTCAGTCGCCGACCCGATGGCATGGGAGTTGGTCTCTATTACACCAACATGGTCATGGAGCTGAATGGCGGCCGCCTAGCCTTCCCCGATGCTGACGAGGCCAATGTCCCGGAGGGTTTTGATGGGGCAGTGCTCGCACTTGTATTTGGGAAAGGGGGAAAGAATTGATCTTCTCGGCACCGCGTTTCGTCGTCGTGGACGACAGGGACCATCATCTTCTGGCCATCACCAGAACGTTCCAGCTTCTTGGCACTCCGTGCATGGGTATAAGGTACGACCCGGCAGAAGAGTTGAAACAGGATCATTTCAAAGGGGTCCGATGCCTGTTCATGGATCTTCATCTTGTTGATGGCCAAGCAAGCACTGACCAGCGGCGGCACTATGGCCTGATTGCATCAATTCTGGAAGACAACATCAGCAGGAATGGCGGCCCCTTCATTCTCGTTGTATGGACGGAGCATGAGCACCTCAGTGCAGAACTTCGGGATTATCTCGATCAGAACATAGACGCCGAGAAGCCCCATGCTAGGCCACTTGCCGTTCTCAGTCTTGCAAAAGAGAAGTTCATCAATGTCGGGGATGGAAGCATTGCCGATCCGGAAGAGTTGAAGCAGGCAGTTCATGATGCGGTTGTCGCGAATCCGCAGATTGCAGCACTTCTTGGATGGGAAGCGGATGTGCTGCTGGCTGCAGGAGACACACTCGCTGAACTGCTTAAGCTTGTCCCTGCTGCGGAGCGAGTCAGTGCTTCCTTCCCTGGTGCGCTCGATACCATTCTCAGTCGTCTTGCGCGTGAGGCAGTCGGACGCCCCAATGTCGAGGTCAATCATCGTACTGCCATCACAACCGCGCTGGCTCCCATTCTGGCCGACCGGGTGCTGAACCAGGAGGTGTCTGCGGAAACCGCAGAACTCTGGAAAAAAGCTGTCACACGACACAACGACGATTCGCTCAAGGACGCATCAAACCAGGAAGCCGGATGTGTCAATCGGATGCTGCATGTGGCAGTTCCGGGCTCAGAAACCATCCTGGCGACAGACTGGGGCGCTGTTGTCGAATTGAGCGAAGACATTTGGAATTCGGACGATCAATTGCGTCAAGTGTTCGATGGCACTCGTCTTGAACTTCTTGAAGAAGAGTTCAAGATAAAGGCCGCCGACCATGAAAGATGTAGACCCTATCTGGTGAGAGTTGGTGCTGCTTGTGATTATGCTCAGAAGCGGCGAGGCCCTCTGACCTATCTTCTAGGACTTGAAATTCCCGCAGATCTGAAGCGTAGTGCATCAGCACCGGCGGCGGAGTGGAAGTCTCCGGCCCTTGTGCTGGACGGAACGCAATCTCCGTTCCGCTTGCACGTGAATGTACGATTCTCCTTGAGCCGGCCTGCGGGTGCCTGCGAAGCGTGGAAGATCAGATACCGTCTTCGCGAGCAATTGCTGATGCTTCTTCTTTCGCACTCTAATGGATACACATCCCGACCGGGGATCGTGCAGTTGCCTTCTAAATGATAGCGCTGCCCATGGACATTCTCGCGCCAGATCAACGATCCAGATTGATGTCTCGCATCAGGGGTAAGGATACGAAGCCGGAAGTATCGGTCCGACGCGCCGCGCATGCTCTCGGTTTTCGCTTCCGATTGCATCGTCGCGACCTCCCTGGAAGCCCTGACTTGGTTTTTCCATCTCGACGCAAGGTCATCTTTGTTCATGGATGTTACTGGCATCGACATCCGGGCTGCCGATACGCCTACACGCCGAAATCGAATGTGGCGTTCTGGCAGTCGAAGTTCGCTGCCAACGTCACCAGGGATCGACTGGCCATCAGCACACTGGAATCTCTCGGATGGAGCGTCCTTGTGATCTGGGAGTGTAAAACCCAAGACGCAGAAGCCTTACGTGTTCGGCTGGTCGAGTTCTTGAAGGGTGATGAAGCATCGGAGGAGAACAGCCATGGAAAGCAATGAGAAATTGGCGAAGTGTAAGCTCGAAAGGCTGGCATCCGGAGCGATTCCGAAGGTACTCGAATTATGCTCGGGTTGCGGTGGGCTGTCGCTAGGTTTGAAAACTGCAGGCTTTGAGCTTGCAGCTCATGTAGAGAGCAACGATGAGGCCAATGCCACATACGCACTGAATTTCGCTCCGGAAAATCCTGCGCAGACGAAGCAGTGGGCTATCTCCCGTGACATGGTGGCTCAATCAATGAGTGATCTCATCACGGATTTCGGATTGGCCGGAGGCCCGCGCGAAGCTTTCGATGTCCTGGCTGCAGGGCTGCCATGTCAGGCATTTGCCCGTATAGGAAGATCCAAGCTTCGATCAGTGACGGGAGATGAGGATGCATTCAAGAACGATCCACGCGCATCCCTTTATCGCCGCTTTCTGGAAATTGTGGACGAAACTCGTCCTCTGGCCATTCTCGTTGAGAATGTTCCGGATATCATGAATTTTGGCGGCCACAATGTACCTGAGGAAATCGCAGAAGGGCTCAGGGTTCGTGGCTATGTTACTCGCTACACCCTGCTTAATGCAGCGTTCTATGGTGTGCCTCAACTTAGGGAAAGACTCTTTCTTGTTGCTGTTGACGCCACTCTTGATGTGATTCCGCAGTTCCCTTCGCCTACCCACTTCATGGAGTTACCGCGTGGCTATGAAAGTAGCCGTGCTGTAGCTCTCAAACACGTCAAGGATGTGGGTTCGCACTTCTCGCCCATCCCTTCCCCTGCAGGCGGGCTGCCTTCTTCGATAGGTACCGAATCGGCATTGGCTGACCTTCCCTTCATTTCTGACCATCTGAGGGATACGGCGATCATCAGGAAGCGGAAGGTTGCAGACAAGCTGCCGTATCGTGAAGGCATTACACCTTCCACGTATGCTCACCTGATGCGCGACTGGCCCGGATTTTCTGCTTCCGAAAATGTGAGCGGCAATGTCGTGCGCATTACCACGCGTGACTTTCCGATTTTTGGTCGCATGCCCCGTGGAGCAGACTATCCTGTTGCACTCCGCATTGCACAGCAACTCTTGGAAGAAAAACTACAGCGGGAAAATTTTCCGCCACGGCCAGGAACTATTCGTTACAAGGCTCTGGAGAAGGCGACGATTCCTCCTTACGACGCAAGCAAGTTTCCCAACAAGTGGTGGAAGCTTGATCCGGACGCTCCCTCTCGAACCCTGACGGCCCACCTTGGCAAGGACACGTATTCGCACATCCACTATGACGGACGCCAGAAGCGCATGATATCTGTCCGCGAAGCAGCACGACTTCAGTCATTTCCCGATGGATTCGAGTTTGCTGGAGCCATGAATGCGTCTTTCCGTCAAATTGGCAATGCGGTTCCTCCGATGCTTGCACTCGCCGTCAGCAAGGCACTTATGGAGACTATTGAGCAGGCGATTGCAGGACGGGATTCTGCCAATCGTCGAGTAGCCTGATTTCGCTCTGGTCGTGCCGCTGGCGCCACCGCGAAACATAGACGTGCAACTGTAGTACCCCATCGTGCCAAAGCTGCGTCCTGGCGTGCCGCCGTCAGGTTCGCGGGCTGCGCCCCGCGCTTCGTTCCGAATCGCGGCCTCCGGCGCTGACCCCTAACGCCTTCGGCCCGGCTCGTTGAGCTTGGCCTGCGCGCTCCGCTTGCTCAAGGCGGGCATTTGCAGTGGGCGGGTGTGGGCGGTCTTGCTGTCCCTTTCACCGTATCACGGCGTTCTCGCCGTGCAAGGACTGCGCGTGCTCGCACGCTTGCGGCCGTGGCCGGCTGCGCTCCTGTGACGGCTTGCGCTGCGCCGTGAGGCGCCGGTTCTGGGCAATTCCGCCCGAGCAACCGGAGCACGATCATGTCGCAACTGCCCCTCTCTCTCGATACGCCGCTGATGGTGCGCGATGGCCGTGGCCGTTACCGGCCGGCCGACGCCGACCAGATTTTGGAAGCTGCGCGCCAGGTCATCGAACAGAAGATGCAGCGCGGCGAGGCATTCGCTTCGCCGTCGGCGGTGAAGGACTACCTGCGCGCCAAGCTGGCCGGCTTCGAGCACGAAGTCTTCGCGGTACTGTTCCTCGATACGCGCCATCGCCTGATCGACTACGTGGAGATGTTCCACGGCACGATCGACGCCGCCGAGGTACATCCGCGCGAGGTGGTCAAACAGGCGCTGCGGGTCAACGCGGCGGCGGTCATCGTCAGCCACAACCATCCGAGCGGGAACCCGGAGCCGAGCGGCGCCGACCGGGCACTGACCCAGCAGCTCAAGCAAGTGCTGGCGCTGGTGGATGTGCGCGTGTTGGATCACGTCATCGTCGCAGGCGCTGTTGCTACGTCGTTCGCAGAGCGCGGTCTGCTCTGACTTCGGGGGCTTCGGCCCCCTTTTTGCTGCGATCGTCTGGCGCTCTTGCAAGGCCCGTCGAACCGGCTGCGCCGGCCCGGTTGCATTTCAGTCGTCACAGCCGGTCGTTCGGCACCGAAGATCCTCCGTTCCCGGCGACGGTCTATGCTCGCCTGATCGAGAACGAGGACGGCACGCACGACCTGATCTGGTCGCGCAGCAAGCCCAAGGCGGCCTGACGGCCGCCTGCGGCGGGTGGCTCAGCATCGTCACGCACGTGCCTACGGCGTGTCGCGTTCCTTCAACACCGCCTCAAGCTCCTGGCGCACCTGCGCCAGAAGCTGATCGGCCTTGCGCGTGCTGTCGCCGGCATAGGCCAGCGTCAGCAACGTGAGCGGATGCACCTCCATCACTTCGCACAGCTCGGCCAGCTTGCTGATGGTCGGGCTTTTCAGATCGCGTTCCAGCGTACTCATATAGGTGCGGCTGGACACGTCGGAGAACGCTTCCTGGCTCAAGCCACGCGCCTTCCTGACTGTCTTCAACGCCTGCGCCAATGAGTACCTCGCAGCCACCTATGGTTTCCTCGCAAAAACCAAGATGACAGCACATTGCGCCCTATAGGACTACAATCTATAGTGTTCATTTGGTATTGTTGGCCGCATCCGTGTCTTTACGGAAATCCGTATCCACGGATAGCCTCAAATCCAGGGAACCGTATCCGTGCCTTTGCAGACTCCCGCCGATGCGTGTTCGTGCCTTTACGCTTCTGCGAATGCGTGGGCTTGCGCCTTCGTGCCTGTACGCGAAGGCGCCGATGCGCTTTGGCGGCTCCGTGCATCCGAGGGGGAATGGCAGCCATGAACCCACTCATCACCGACGAGCAACGCGCGCGGCTGCTCGCCAATGGCGTGGCGCGCGCCGTCGGCCATTCCATCGACCCGCTGCCCGTGGTGCGCCTGTTCACCCCCGACGCGCATGTGACTTGGCTGCTGGTGTCGCTCGATCCCGCCGACGGCGACACCTGTTGGGGATTGATCGACCTCGGCATCGGGATGCCCGACCTGGGCACGGTGCAGCTATCGGCCTTGGCATCCATCGTCGGGCCGCGCAAGCAGCCAGTGATGCGGGATCGCTATTTCGAGCCGGCGCGCCCGCTGTCGGAGTATGTCCGGCTGGCGCAGGCCAACGGCTCGATCACGGACTGACCGGAACCTGTCGGCGGGACGGACGCATTGTGACTATTTCCGTCTCGTTCCAGACCGAGCCGGTCTGAACCCGCACTCTTGCGCCGAAGCAGCGTCACCCTGCTGCAAACAGTCATGGTCTTTGGCGCGGGCTGCGGCACGGTATCCGATGCTGTCCGTCGATGTCCGGCGGTGCAGCCGTCGCATTCAGACGATTTTCGCAATGCACCGGAGCCAATTCGTCTTGACATCCGCAGTTACAGCTTACCCCGATAACGATGGCGCTTTGATGGTGAGACGATAGCTCCCGCACGCGAAAACCGTGGCGACGTTCCTGCTGACCGTCAGGAGGCATCGTCATGGCCGAGCCGAGCGTTGAACACTGGTATCCGACCGCCGCGTATCTCTACGTCCTGCACCTGGACGGCACGGCGCTGGCCTGGGAATACCTGCGCCGAAATCCCGACTATCGCCGCGACTGGCTACGCCGTCGCCGCCGGCCGGACGCGGCGCAGGCGTGGGGCCTGCGCCTGCTGGAAGACCCGGCCCTGGATGCGCGCGACGCGCATCCGGCCTGGTTCCCCGATCACGACGCCGTGGTGCAGCTCTACCCGGACGCCGACCCGCCGCCCGAAGCCTACGCCTTCGAGTTCTGGCGCGTGCCTGGCCGCAAGCAACTGATCCACGACGGCAAGCGCCTGGTGCTGGTGTCGCGCTGGCCCGGCTGCTGCCTGCGGCTCGCCCTCGGGCCGGGCCTGGAAGACGGCATGGCCTACCTCTACGCCGTCCGTGCCTGCGCCACGCCCTGCGCACGTTATCGCGCGCTCGCGGCCGAACTGGATGCACTGGCCGCCGCCACGGATGCCGCGACCGTGGCGCCGCCTGTGGCAACAGCCCGTTCCCGGCCCACACCCGCCGCGCTGTTGGAACTGCATACGCTCCAGGCGCTCGACGCGGCCCTGGCAGGCGCGTCCTTGCGCGAAGTCGCCGAAGGGCTGTTCGGCGCGGATGCCGTCGCGGCCGACTGGCACAAGGACAGCGCCTTGCGTGCCCGCGTGCGGCGGCTGGTGCGCCGTGGCGAGGCGCTGATGCGCGGCGGCTATCGCAGTCTGGCGCAGCTTCCGCCAGTTGCATCGCAGTAAGGGGGACGAATCGCAGCTCCTGCAATTCGTCCCTTAGCAAGAAGCCTAGCTTTCTTGAAAGTGCCTCTATCCGGCCGCGTGGTGTGGCCGGGCTTGATGGAGGTACATCCCATGCGACCCGCTCCCTTGCGACCTGCCGCCGCCGCTGTCGCTGCGCCCGCGCAGCCCCAACGCTACCTGACCAACGACGAAGCCGCCGAATACCTGGGCCTGTCACCGCGCACGCTGGAGAAACAGCGCGTGATCGGTGGCGGCCCGAAGTTCCGCAAGTTCGGCCGCCGCGTCATGTACGCGGTGAGCGACCTCGATGCCTGGGCCGACCAGCGCAGCTACGAGGCCACGTCCGACCCGGAATACGCCGAGCGTCACGCGGGCGACTACCGTGATGGCCGCTGATCGTCGGCTCGCCGGTGGCCATCGTCATGTCCAGCCCATCGCTGCCGTCGGGGCAGCGATCGCAGCAGCGGGAACAGCTCGACCTGTTCCGCGCGCTGCCGGGCGACGGCATGGCACCGCGCGACAGCCAGGACTTGATGGCCTTTCCGTTTTTCTCGCTGGCGAAGTCGCGGCGCACGGCGCCGATCGACTTCCGCAGCGGGAACATCACCATCCGCGTGGAAGGCACGGCCGAGCACGGCATCGCCACGATATGGGATGCCGACGTTCTGATTTGGGCGGCCTCGCAGATCGTGGAAGCGCGCGACGCAGGCATTCGCCCGTCGCGCTGGATACACGCCACCCCCTACGAAATCCTGCGCTTCATCGGGCGCGGCACGTCCCTCAACGACTACCAGCGCCTGAAAGCCGCGCTCGACCGGCTGCAATCGACCAGCGTGGCGACTTCCATCCGCGAAACCACCGGGCGACGCCTGCACCGCTTTTCGTGGGTGAACGAATGGCGCGAGCTGGCCGACGCCAGCGGCACGCCGTTGGGCATCGAGCTGATCCTGCCGGACTGGTTCTATGCCGGCGTGCTCGACGCCGCCCTGGTGCTGACCATCGACCCGGCCTATTTCCGCTTGAAAGGCGGCATCGAACGCTGGCTGTACCGCTTGGTGCGCAAGCACGGCGGGCGGCAGGAACACGGCTGGCAATTCGACTTCCGGCACCTGTACCGCAAGTCCGGCAGCGCGGCGCGCTTCTCGGACTTCGCCTACGACCTGCGCGTGCTGGTCGCGCGTCAGTCGCTGCCCGGCTACGTCCTGGGCATCGAGCCGATGCCGGGCGAAAGGCTGGAACTGCTGACCTTCCGGCCCGTGCCGTCCACGGCACGGGGATAACTGCGGGAAAAGGTGTGGACGGCCTCGTGCTATCAGGAGTACCGGGTATCGTGCTATCGGGAGTACGCCTATCGTGCTATCAGGAGTACGAAAACGCCGCAAAGCCAGTAACGGCGCGGGTTTGTGCCCCCTCTAACTTACCTAACTATAAATCTCTAACTTTTGGTAGAAGCGCGCCGTTTCGGTGGACAACCACAAAACGGCACGGCCAGGCCGGCTTTCCAGCAGGGAGGGCCGCGCCATGATCTTCGCGTTTGTCAACCAGAAAGGCGGCGTCGGCAAGACCACGCTCGCTACCCACATCGCCGGCGAGCTGGCGATGCGCGGTCTGCACGTCATCCTGCTGGATGCCGACCCGCAGGGTTCATCGCTGGACTGGACGCAGCGCAGAAGCCAGCAGGGATTGCCCCGGCTGTTCAGCGCCGTGGGCCTCGCCCGCGAAACGCTGCATCAGGAAGCGCCGGAGCTGGCTCGCCGCGCCGATCACGTCATCATCGACGGCCCGCCGCGCATCGCTGCCCTGGCGCGTTCCGCGCTGCTGGCGGCCGAGCGCGTGCTGATTCCCGTGCAGCCCAGCCCCTACGACCTTTGGGCTAGCGCCGAGATGGTGGCGCTGATCCGCGAGGCACAGGTGTTCCGGCCTGCGCTGCGCGCGGCCTTCGTCATCAATCGGCGTGTCAGTACCACCATCATCGGCAGAGAAGCACGGCAATCGCTGGCCGAACAGCCGCTGCCGGCGCTGCGCAGCGAAGTACGCCAGCGCATCGTCTTCGCCGACAGCGTGGCCGCTGGCCGGCTCGCCCGCGAGACGGCGCCCGACAGCGCCGCCGCACGCGAGATCGCCGTGCTCACCGATGAACTGCTGCGGTGGCCGACATGAGCCAGCGCAACGGCAAGCGCATCGCCATCGGCGCGCGTCCTCCTGCGAATCCGCAAGCCGAGGCGTGGATTCGCCAGGGCGACGCCGATGCGCTCAATAAAGGCGACCTCTACACGGCTCGCCTCACGCTCGATATTACGCCCGCCATGCGGGCGCGCATCAAGGTGTCGGCCTTCACGCGAGGCATGACCGTGGCCGACCTGCTGCGCGGCCTGCTGGAGCGGGAGTTTCCGCCGGAGAGCACACCATGACCGCATCCGCTTTGCCTGCCGCGAACGCGGCACCGGCTACGCCGTTGCCTGCGCTTTCGACACTCGCGGGGCAGGCCTGCAACGTGCCGCTGACGCGCGTTTCGCTGGCATACCTCGAACACCGCTTCAAGCTCTACCTGCGCTTCGGCGAACCTGCGCGCACGCTGCGGCTCGACCACTGGCGGCGCTGCGCGGTATTCCTGCCGGGCGCGATGTTCTGCCGCATCCGCTGGCAGGCCAACGACTACGGCACCGTGCGCTGGCAGCTCATGGTAATGCAGGCCGGCACGCCGCTGGACGCCGTGCAGCGCATCCCCGGCGTGCGGCCAGGCGCACGCCTGCTGCTGCACGCCGAAGGCGAGAACGCGGTGCGTGCCGTGCTGGAACGCATCGACGGCATCGAGGCGCAGGGCATCGCCGCCATCGACGTGTCGCCCGCGTACTGGCGCACGCTGGGCAACCGTCTGGCGGCCCGCCTGGCGCTGCCCGAATACACCGCCGAGCGGCACGCCGCCTGGCTGGCCGGGAGGGCGCTGCCATGACCGCTGATTCCACCACCGCACGCACACCCGAAATCGCGCCGCGTCCTCGCTCGCGCCCGCGCGCTCGCATCGTGCTGGCGGGCTTCGCCGCCGTCGGCCTCGCTGCGCTGGCCTGGGCGGCTTTCGTGCAGCCGCTGCCGCGCCTGATCTACAACCCGTCCGACAGCGTTCCGGTCGGCTGGTATCGCGTGCAGCCGCTTGACCATCAGGCCGCCTCGCTGCCACGTCGGCTGGAAGTGGGCAGCATCGTCCTGACCCGATTGCCCGCCGACGCTGGCGTGCTTGCTGCGCAGCGCGGCTACCTGCCGACACACGTTCCGCTGCTCAAACGTGTGGGCGCGATCGCGCCGCAACACGTCTGCATCGTCGCCCGTCAGGTTCGCATCGACGGCGTGCCTGCCGCCGCCGCGCTGCCTGCCGACCGGCTGGGCCGGCCGCTGCCATCCTTGCAGCTTTGCCGCCACCTCGAACCGGCCGAGCTGTTCCTGTTGAGCATGACCAATCCGGCATCATTCGACAGCCGTTATTTCGGCCCGGTCAGCGCATCCGCCGTGATCGGCGTCGCGCATCCGGTCTGGCTGGAGACGCGCCCATGATGACCGCCGATTCGCTGCACGTTGCCGTGCCTCTCATCGTGCCATCGGGCATGCTGTTCCGGCTGCTGCCGCCGTGTCGTCGCGCGTGCAGCGCGGGCGCATCCGCGCCGCATTTCGCGCAACATCCGGCGCAGCCGTCCAACGTGCAGGCGTCTTGCCTCGAACGCGCCCGGCCTACGGCCATTGGCGCGTTCGCCGGCGGGCTGGCTGCAAGCAGCACAGCGCCGCCGGGCCGCCGACGCCCAGAGCGACAGCGAAGGGCAAAGGCGGAAGGCAAGACAAAAGGACGCGGCACCGGGCCGTGTCGAAAGCCTGTCTGCACATGGGGGTTGCGCGGCACGGAGCGGCTTTGCCGCCGTGCCGCGTTCGGCGCGAGGGTCGCGCCAATGCAGGCATGTCCGCGTGCTTTGCACGACAGGACACGCCAGAGCTTGCCGGGAGAACGGCGATGACCGGCCGCCGCGACGACGATTTCCGTGTGCGCCCCAGCGCCCCGAAGAACCGGGGCAAGGGCCAGGGGCAGAGCTTTGTTTCCAAGGTGCTCAAGCAGGCCGGCAAAGCCAGCAGCGGCAAGTCCACGGTGCGCCGCCCAGCGTCGGCGCGTGGCACCGGCCAGCGTCCCGGCTCGCGCGTGGGGCGCGGCCACACGGCGGCGCGCTTCGCGGGCGCGAAGCTGACGCCCATGTCGTGGCGCGTGACCATCAAGACGCTGCTGGTCAATCACCAGCGGGCCAGCCCGCAGTCGCTCGCCAAGCACCTGCGCTACGTCGAGCGCGACGGCGCGGGCCGCGATGGCGAACCGGGCCGGGCCTACGGGCCACAGGCCGACGAAGCCAACCTGGACGCCTTCAAGGAACGCTGCGCCGACGACCGGCACCATTTCCGCTTCATAGTCTCGCCCGAGGACGGGGCCGAGCTGGACGACCTGCGGACTTATACCCGGCATCTGTTGAACCGCATGGAAGCCGACCTGGCCACGCGGCTCGATTGGGTGGCGGTCGATCACTGGAACACCGACAACCCGCACACCCACCTGATCGTGCGCGGACGCGACGACACCGGCAAAGACCTCATCATCGCCGGCGACTACATCGCCCACGGCTTCCGTCACCGGGCCGCCGAACTGGCGACCGAATGGCTGGGGCCGCGCACCGAATTGGAGATTCAGCAGACCTTGGGGCGCGAGGTAGAGCAGGAGCGGTGGACGAGCCTGGATCGCACCTTGCAGCGCGAGGCCGGTGACGATGGCCGAGTGCGGATCGAACGCTTCAATGAGCCGAGCTTGCAAAGCCAGCGCCTGCTGCTGATCGGCCGCCTGCAGCGCTTGCAGCGCCTGGGCCTGACCGACGAGACGCAGCCGGGCTCCTGGGCCATCCATACCGATGCCGAGAAGACCTTGCGCGCCCTGGGCGAGCGTGGCGACATCATCCGCACCATGCAGCGGGCCATGAGCGGCCAGCCGCGCGAGCTAGCGGTATTCGAGCCGGGCGACGATGGCCGCAGCATCATCGGTCGCGTGGCCGCGAAGGGGCTGGCTGACGAACTGCACGACCGGGGCTACCTGGTCATCGACGGCACCGACGGAAAGGCCCACTACGTCGCGCTCAATGCTCGCGACGAGTTGGCGAACTATCCTACCGGTGCCGTGGTGGAGGTGAAGGGCTCGGCCGACGTGCGCGCGGCCGACAAGAACATCGCCGCGCTGGCGAGCGATGGCCTGTACCGCGCCGATCATCACCTGGCCATCGAACAGGGCCGGGGCACGCCCGGACGCGACCCGAAGGAGGTTGTCGCCGCCCACGTCCGCAGGCTGGAAGCCCTACGCCGGGCCGGCATCGTGGAACGAGTGGCCGAAGGGCTATGGAAGGTGCCGGACGACCTGGCCGAGCGTGGCCGCCAGTACGACGCGCAGCGCCTGGGCGGTGTGGCGGTGGAACTGAAATCCCATCTACCTATCGAGCGGCAGGCCCGCGTGATCGGGGCCACCTGGCTCGACCAGCAACTGATCGGCGGCGGCCGGGGGCTGGGCGACCTGGGCTTTGGCGGAGATGCCAAGCAGGCCATGCAGCAGCGCGCCGACTTCCTGGCCGAACAAGGACTGGCCGAGCGACGCGGGCAGCGCGTCATCCTTGCACGCAACCTGCTGGGCACGCTGCGTAATAGGGAACTGGTACAGGCCGCCAAGGACATTGCGGCGGAAACCGGCCTGGAGCATCGCCCTGTCACAGACGGCCAGCGCGTGGCCGGCATCTACCGGCGTTCCGTCATGCTCGCCAGCGGACGCTACGCGATGCTTGATGACGGCATGGGATTCAGCTTGGTGCCGTGGCGGCCGGTGATCGAACAGCGGCTGGGGCAGCAGATCGCCGCGACGGTGCGCGGCGGCGGGGTGTCGTGGGAGATTGGAAGGCAGCGCGGGCCAACCATCGGATAGCCGTTCTGCCGATGCTTCAGGCCAAATCCTGCGCAACCCGTTCGGCCAGGAAATCGAGCAGCACCCTGACCCTCGCCGGCACATGGCGGCCAGGGCCGACGAAGACCGCATGGATGTCCTCCACGGCGCCAGCATCGTAATTTTCCAGCAAGGCCAGCAGCCTGCCAGCGGCGAGATCGGCCCCGACGTGGTAACGCGCCAGCCGAGCCACACCGACCCCGGCCAGCGCCATCTGGCGCATGCTCTCGCCGTCGCCCAGCCGCAGGTCGCCCGACGGTGCGATGGCGATCCGCGCGCCGTCACCGTCGATGAAGGGCCAGGCATCGACATGCCGGGCGTAGTTGAAGCCCAGGCGCCGATGCTGGCGCAGGTCTTCGGGTCGTTCGGGGGTGTTTGCGCGCCGCAGGTAGTCGGGCGAAGCCACCACCACCAGGCCGCTGGCGCCAATTCGCCGTTGGGTCAGCCGCGAATCCGGCAGCGGCCCGGTGCGGATCGCCACGTCGCTGCGGTCGTCCAGAAGATCGACCACGATGTCGCTCAGCGTCACGTCTACCTGAACGTCCGGGTAGCAGCCCAGAAACTCCGGCAAACGCGGCAACAGGTAGTGGACGCCGAAGGCCACGTGGCTGTTGATCCGCACGCGTCCGCGCGGCGATCCCGCCTGCGCCGCTTCGTGCTCGGCGCAGCCGATGTCGTCGAGGATGCGCAGGCAGCGTTCATGGAACGCGCCGCCTTCGGGCGTGAGTTGCAGCTTGCGCGTGGTGCGATGCAGCAGCTTCGTGCCCAGGCGTGTTTCCAACCGATGGATGAGCTTGCTGACGGCCGAAGCCGTCATGCCCAGCGGCTCGGCCGCGGCGGTGAAGCCTTCGGCGGCTACCACCGCGATGAACACTTCCATCTCGAAGGCACGATTGATGTTCTGGCGCGACATTCAAAGAATCCATTTCAATGGTGAATTGAACTAGAGCATCTATTTCATCATAGTCGTTCCATCTACGCTCGGAAAGGTCGATCAATCAGACCTATTCGGAGCGTTCCATGCAGGCTGCTTCCACCCAGCGCGGCACCTTGCCCGCCTTGTTGTCCATGATGGTCGGAGGCTTCGCCATCGGCACAACCGAGTACGCGAGCGTCGGGGTGCTGCCGCAGATCGCCGATGACTTCGGGGTCAACCTGGCGCGCGCCGGGCTGGTCGTCAGCGGCTATGCGCTGGGCGTCAGCTTCGGATCGCCGATCCTCGCCGCCCTGACGGGAAGCCTGTCGCGCAAGACGTTGATGCTGGCGGTGATGGCCTTGTTCGTCCTCGCCAATGCGGCCGCTGCGGTGAGCGCAAGCTACGAATTCCTCATCGGCGCGCGCGTCGTCTCCGCCTTGCCACACGGCATCTTCTTCGGCGTCGGTGCTGCGATCGCCGCGAGCCTGGTGGGGGAAGACCGCCGAGCCTCGGCGGTGGCGATCGTGTTCGGTGGCTTGACCATCGCGGTCGCGGCAGGTGTGCCGATTGCGACCGTCATCGGCCAGCGCCTGGGCTGGCCGATGGCCTACTGGTTCGTCGCGGCCATCGGTCTGGTGTCACTGGTGGCGATGGCGGCCACCTTGCCCCGCAGGATCGACATCGCGCCGGCCGGCAGTCTCATCGAGCAGGTCAAGGTGCTGGGCAGCGGGCGCCTGCTGATCGCGTTCGGCATGAACTTCTGTGCCTGGGGCGGCACCTTCGTCGCCTTCGCCTATCTGCCCAGCATCCTGGCCGACATCACCGGCTTCGGCCCGAACGGCGTGGCGTGGATGCTGGCCCTCTACGGTGTCTCGGTGATCGTCGGCAATTTCCTCGGCGGGCGGGTGTCCGACAAGAAGGTCGTGCCCGCGCTGGCGCTGATGCTCAGCGCGCAGGCGGCGGTGTTGTTGATCTTCACCTTCACGGCCCTGTCGATGCTCGGCTCGATCCTGACGCTCGGTGTGCTGGGCGCGCTGATGTTCTGCAACGTGCCGGGCCTGGCGCTCTACGTCGTGCAGCTTGCCCAGCGCCATCGGCCGGGCAACGTGGACATCGCCTCGACCATCAATGTGTCGGCCGCTAATGCCGGCATCGCGCTCGGCGCCTTCATCGGCGGGCTGGTGGCGGATTCCCGGCTGGGGCTGGGGGCGACGCCTTGGGTTGGTGCGGTCATGGTCGGCATTGGCCTGCTGCTGACGATGTGGAGCGGCTGGCTCGACCGCAGAGAGCCAAGTGCAAGTTCAGTGCTCTCGAACGCTGTTCGAGAGCACTGAACTATGGAGGCGGCATGGGCCACGTCTCGTTATCGACTGCGCTGACCTCTGGGGCTCGTGGTCTTGCTCTTGGTGGCCGGAAACACCCTCGCGCTCAGGAAGTCCACCAGCGCCCGCACCTTCGGCGAGGGGTGCTTGCTCGCCGGCCAAAGCACGTGGAAGACGCCGGCGCGCTCCACATGGTCAGCGAGGATGGGTTGAAGCCGGCCGTCGGCCAACGGCTCGCGGATGGCGAAGTCCGGCAAATAGGCGATCCCCAGTCCTTGCAGCGCAAAGCACACGCGCGTCTCGATGTTGTTGCAGATCATCGAGGTGGGCAATTGCAGTTCGGGTGCGCCAGGTTCCTGTCGCAGCGCCCAGGTTTCCAGTTTGCCGCTGTTGGGGAAGCGGTAGTGCAGGCAGGTGTGCAACAGAAGATCGGCAGGTACTTGGGGTGTCCCCCGCAAATCCAGGTAGCCAGGCGAAGCGACCAGCACCGAGCGGAAGGTGCCCAACCTGCGCGCCGTGAGGCGAGAGTCGGTCGGCTCGCCCGTGCGTACCACCGCGTCGAAACCTTCCTCGATCACATCGACCATCCGGTCGGTGAAGTCCAGGTCCAACTCGATCTCGGGGTATTCGCGCATGAACTCGCCGAGGACCGGCAGCACCAGCGAGCTGACCAGCGGCAGGCTCACCCGCAGGCGCCCGCGCGGCGCTGCGGTGGCTTGCGACAACTCCAGTTCCGCCGCCTCGATCTCGGCCAGGATGCGGCGGCTGCGTTCCAGGAACAGCGTGCCCTCAGCGGTCAGCGTGACACTGCGCGTGCTGCGGTGGAACAGGCGCACCCCCAGCTTCTCCTCCAGGCGCGCCACGCTCTTGCCGACGGCCGAGGCGGACACACCCAGCAGCCGGCCGGCGGCGACGAAGCTGCGCGTCTCGGCCACCTGCACGAACACCACGAAGCCGTTCAGGCTGTCCATTCCACACCTCTATTGCGGACACATAGATCCGCACAAACAGGAACTGTAGCCTACTTTTTCTTTAATCGCAGGATTTCTATCGTCAAGGCTTCACCCATTGAGGCGAGCGAGTTGCCATGACGAATCCTCCACTTTTCCTGCGCCAAGGCGTTCCGCCGGCGCACCTCGGTACGCGCATTCACAGCACCGTTCAGCAAGCGCTCGACGACCAGCGGCTGGTCGGTGCCGTCATCCTCGTGGCGCGCGACGGCGAACTGATCCATCAGCAGGCCGCCGGCTTCGCCGACCGCGAAAGCGCGCGGCCGATGACCTTGGAGGCGGTGTTTCGGCTGGCCTCGGTGAGCAAGCCCATCGTCTCCACTGCGGCCCTGGCGCTGGTGGCGCAAGGCCGGCTCGACCTGGATGCGGGCATCGAGCACTGGCTGCCGGAATTCCAGCCCCGGCTGGCCGACCGCCGCTCGGCACGCATCACGGTGCGACAACTGCTCAGCCATACGGCCGGCCTCGGCTACCGCTTCTTCGAGGCCGACACAGCCGGCCCCTATGCACGGGCCGGCGTGTCGGACGGCATGGATGCGTCCGGCATCAGCCTGGAGGAGAACCTGCGCCGCCTCGCCAGCGTGCCGTTGTTGTACGAACCGGGCACGGCCTGGGGCTATTCATTGGCCACGGACGTGCTGGGCGCGCTGATCGCGCGCGCCCACGGCACGCCGCTGCACGAGGCTGTGCGCCAACTCGTGACCGGCCCGCTGGGCATGGTCGATACGGGCTTCGTCGCGCGCGATCCCCAGCGCGTGGCGACCGCCTATGTGAACGACGCGCCGCAGCCGCATCGGCTGGCCGAGGGTGAGACGGTCTCGGCCTTCGAGGGCGCCGTGGGCATCACCTACAGCCCATCCCGCATCTTCGATCCGCAGGCATTTCCTTCGGGCGGTGCAGGCATGGCGGGGACGGCGCAAGACCTGCTGCGCCTGCTGGAAGCCTTGCGCCAGGGCTGCGGTGCGTTCCTGCCCAACGAATGGATCGCGGAGATGGCGCGGGATCAAACGGACGGCCGGGAACTGCCCGATGCGCCGGGCTTCGGCTTCGGACTGGGATTCTCGGTCTTGCGCGACCCGGTGCTGGCCGCTTCCCCCGAATCGGCGGGCACCTGGCGCTGGGGCGGTGCCTACGGCCACTCGTGGTTCGTGGATCGAGCGCAGGGCCTGAGCGTCGTGGCCTTCACCAACACGCTGTACGAAGGCATGTCCGGCCGCTTCGTCACCGACCTGCGCGATGCCGTCTATGGCGCGCTGGAGGTGCGCTGATGACGATCCCATCTGCATCGATGAGCGCCGTTGCCGATGACCGCCTGCCGCTGGTGTCACTGCTGGCACTGGCGATGGCGGCCTTCATCACCATCCTGACCGAAGCGCTGCCGGCCGGTCTGCTGCCGCAGATGGCACAGGGCCTGATGGTGTCCGAGGCCTGGGTCGGCCAGACCGTCACCATCTATGCCATCGGTTCGCTGGTGGCGGCGATTCCGCTGACCGCCGCGACGCAGGGCGTGCGCCGCCGCCCGCTGCTGCTGGCGGCCATCGCCGGTTTCGTCGTCGCCAATACCGTTACGACGTTCTCCGGCAGCTATGTCCTGACGATGGTGGCGCGCTTCCTGGCGGGTGTGTCGGCCGGGCTGCTGTGGGCGCTGCTGGCGGGCTATGCCGCGCGCATGGTGCCCGAGCACAAGAAGGGCCGCGCCATCGCCATTGCGATGGTCGGCACGCCGCTGGCGCTGTCGCTGGGCGTGCCGGCCGGCACCTTCCTCGGCAACCTGGTCGGCTGGCGGACGTGCTTCGGCATCATGAGCGCGTTGGCGCTGGTGCTCATGGTGTGGGTGCGCGTCCAGGTGCCGGACTTCGCCGGGCAGGCAGCGGGCAAGCGGCTGCCGCTGGGCCGTGTTTTCACCATCGCCGGCGTGCGCCCGGTGCTGTTCGTGGTGCTGGCGTTCGTGCTGGCGCACAACATCCTCTACACCTACATCGCACCGTTCCTGGCGGCGGCGGGCATGGCCGAGCGGACGGACCTGGTGCTGCTGGTGTTCGGCGTCACCGCGCTGCTGGGCATCTGGATCGTCGGCGTGCTGATCGACCGCCATCTGCGTGCGCTGACGCTCGCCAGCACCGTCGTGTTCGGCCTGTCCGCGCTGGCGCTGGGCGTGGCGGGCGATGCGCCTGCCGTGGTCTATGCGGCGGTGGCCGCCTGGGGACTCGCCTTTGGTGGTGCGGCGACGCTGTTCCAGACGGCGCTGGCCAAGACGGCGGGCGAAGCGGCGGACGTCGCCCAGTCCATGCTGGTCACCGCCTGGAACACGGCGATTGCCGGGGGTGGCATCGTCGGCGGCGTGCTGCTCGAACGGCTGGGCGTCGGCGCGTTCGCACCGGCCTTGCTGGTGTTGCTGGCGGCGACGCTGGTGGTGGTGTGGGCGGCTAGGCGGCATGGCTTTCCCGCTCCGGCGGGTGCGGCCGGGTCATGCCCGGCAACCACGCCCGATCGACGGACAGAAGTGCAACCATGAACGGCGCGCGCGCACTGTTCTTCATCGCACTGGGGCTGTTCGGCCTGTATGCCGTCGAGTTCGGCGTGGTCGGCATCCTGCCGGCCATCGTCCAGCGTCACGGCATCAGCGTGGCCCAGGCCGGCTGGCTGGTCGCGCTGTTCGCCGGTGTGGTCGCGGCGTGCGGGCCGGCCATGGTGTTGTGGCTGTCGCGCTTCGACCGGCGCAAGGTGCTGGCCGGTTCGTTGCTGGTCTTCAGCCTGTGCAGCCTGCTGTCGGCCTGGGCGCCCAGCTTCGGGGTGCTGATGGCGTTGCGCGTGCCGTCGGCCCTGCTGCACCCGGTGTTCTTCTCGGTGGCCTTCGCCGCGGCCGTGTCGCTGTACCCGGCGGAACGTGCCGCGCACGCCACCTCGATGGCATTCCTTGGCACCACGCTGGGGCTGGTGCTGGGTGTGCCATTGGCGACCTGGATCGAGGCCAGGGTGTCCTACGAGGCGGCGTTCTACTTCTGCGCGGCGGTGAGCCTGGCCGCTGCCGCCGGGCTGTGGATCATGCTGCCCTCCAGGCCCGAGGCGCAGGCGGCCGCACAGAGTCGTCCACTCGCCGTCCTGCGTAGACCCACCGTCTGGCTGTCGATCGCGACGGCGGTGTGCGTGTTCGCCGCGATGTTCTCCGTCTACAGCTATGCCGCCGAATACCTGGCGCGGCAGGCGCGCATGGACGGAGAGGCGATCAGCGTGCTGCTGGCGGTCTTCGGCGTGGGCGGCGTGCTGGGCAACCTGCTGGCCGGGCGTGCGCTGGGACGCCGGCTCGCCTGGACTGTGCTGGGCTATCCCGTGGCGCTGGCGGCCGCCTACGGCGTGCTGCTGGTGTTCGCTTCGCCTTCTTTCGCGGCCATGCTGCCGGTCTGTCTGCTATGGGGCGCGGCGCACACCAGCGGTTTGATCGTGAGCCAGATGTGGATGACCTCGGCGGCGCCGGACGCACCCGAGTTCGCCACCAGCCTCTATGTCTCTGCGGCCAACCTCGGCGTGGTGCTGGGGGCGGCGGCCAGCGGCGGCTTCATCGAAGCAATAGGGATGCAGGGAACGGTTTGGAGTGGCTGGTTGTTTGCGGCGTTGGCGATGGCTGCCGTGCTGGCCAGAAAGCCCTGGCGGGCAAGCGAGGCCGCCGTACCCCGACTGGCGCATAGCGCCACCACATCACGGGGAACGAGGGAGGGATGACGCTTGGAGCTTCGTCACCTGCGCTGCTTCCTGGCCGTGGCCGAAGAACTGCACTTTGCCCGTGCTGCCGAGCGACTGCACATCGAACAGTCGCCGCTGTCGCGCGCCATCAAGGAACTGGAAGAAGAACTGGGCGTGGTGCTGTTCGCCCGCACCACGCGCAGCACGCGACTGACCCGCGCGGGCAAGCTGCTCTTCGACCATGTGCCGCGCGTCTTCGCCGCCTTGCAGCAAGCCCGCGATAGCGTGAAGGCGGCGGCCAATGGCTTCCACGGCCAGTTGCGCATCGCGCTGTCCGACGGCATCACGCCTTCGCGCTTGCCGGCCTTGCTGGCGCTGTGCCGGCAGGAAGAACCCGAAGTGGAAATCCGTCTGTTCGAGGTGCCGCTGTCGCAGCAGATCAAAGGGCTGAATGATGACCTGTACGACGTGGGTTTCGCCCGCGCCGATGAAGCCGGTGATGGCATCGTGGCTGTGCCTGTCTGGAGCGACCCGCTGATGGTAGCCGTGCCGTCGCGGCATCCCTTGCTGGCGCACAAGCGTATCCCGCTGGAAGATGTGCTGCGTTATCCGCTGGTGCTGTGCGACCCAGTGGCATGTGAAGGCCATGCACGGCAGGTGGATCGTGTGCTGCGCCGCGTGGACATGGAGCCGCTGGTGGCCGAACGGGTGACGTCCTGCGACCTGATGATGGCGCTGGTTTCGGCCGGCTTCGCTCTGGGGTTGACGGGTGCCGCGCACATCGCGGCCAGCCGCGAGCAGGGCGTGGTGGCTCGGCCGCTGGCTGCTCGATCGCCACTGCTCACAACCTATCTGCTGCGCCTGGATGCCGAGCCATCGGAAACACTGGCCCGCTTCATCGAGCGCGTGCAGGCCATCGACTCGCCCGAAGCCGACAAGCCGATGCCGGACGACGATCCCGATTCCCTGGAGGAACCCGAACCATGAAGAAGGCCATTGCGTTCGTGCTGGTTGCGGTGCTGACAGGCTGCGGCCCGAAGGATGCGCCAGAGAAGAAAGACGTGCCGAGCGTTGAAGAACTGGCATCCGATCCCGCGCGCCTCAAAGAGCTGCGCCAACAGTGCAAGACGGAACGCCCCAGGCTGGGCGACGTGTTTTGCAATCGAGTCGCCGAAGCCACGCGCAAGCGATTCTATGGCGACGGCAATACGCCTTACACGCCACCGGAGGAACCACCCAAGTTCTGAATCCAGCGCGATAGCCGGTGTTGGAAGACGCAATGCTTCTCTATGAAATTACGGCAATGGTCGCCGTTCATACCGAACGGGCAATGTGCTCGCGCAGCCACTGATGCGCAGCATCGCGGTGCACCCGCTCGGACCAGAGCATGAGCATCTCGAAGCCGGGGACTTCCAGGGGCGGTTCGACCACTTGCAGCGCCGCGTTGCCGCTCACCAGCCGCGACGGCACCATCGCCACCAGATCGGTGCTTGCCAGAACTGCGCTCAGAAACAGGAAATGCGGCACCGACAGCGCGACCCGGCGCGCCAGGCCCCGTTCGGCCAGCGCCGTATCCGTCACCCCATGGAAGCCGCCGCCGTCGGGTGAGACGATGGCATGGTCGAGCCGGCAGAACTGCGCCAGCGTGGGTCGGCGTTTCAATCGAGGGTGTCCTGCGCGGCCGGCGAGCATGTAGCGCTCCGTGAACAGCGTGCGGCGGCGCAGGTCCTGCGGCGCTTCGGCGCCGATCATGAAGGCCAGATCGATATCGCCTTGTTCCGCTTTCCTCGCAACGTGCGCAGGAGCGGTTTGCACGACAGCCAGACGTGTCGCCGGCGCCGCCGCACGTATCGCCGCCAGGGCGGGCAGCAGGATCGTGAACTCTCCATAGTCGAAGGCTGCTACGCGCCAAGTGTGGTTGGCCTGGGCAGGGTCGAAGACATCGGACGGCGCGACCGCCTGGTCCAGCGCGGCCAATGCCTGCCGCAGCGGCTCGCGCAGTTCGTCGGCGCGGGCGGTGGGCCGCATGCCCCGGGGACCGGGCAGCAGCAGCGGATCGCCGAAGAAGTCCCGGAGCCGGGCGAGCTGCACGCTCACCGTGGGCTGCGCCAGATGCAGGCGCTCGGCCGCGCGGGTCACGTTGTGCTCGACCAGCAGGGCGTCGAGCGTGACCAGCAGGTTCAGGTCGAGGCGTCTCAATGAATTGCTCATGGCAATACCAGTAATACTGGAAATTCATTTCTACTATATCTAGTGAAAGCCTATCGTGCCTCCATGATTGACGAGGCACCTGCCATGAACATTCTTCTTGTCCACGCCCACCCGGAGCGTACATCCGTCACCCATCAACTCGCCGGAATCTCGTCCGAGGTACTCAAGGGCCAGGGGCACGAGGTCGTGCAGTCCGACCTGTACGCCATGGGATGGAAGGCGGTGTTCGACGAACAGGACTTTCCCAGCCGCGCCAATCGGGATCGCCTGTCCTTCATCGAGGAATCAGGCCATGCGTTTGCCAACGGCGGCCAGACCGCCGACGTGGAGGAAGAACAACGCAAGCTGCTGGCCGCCGATGCGGTGATCCTGCATTTCCCGCTGTGGTGGTTCAGCATGCCGGCGATCATGAAGGGCTGGGTGGACCGGGTATGGGCCTACGGCCTGGCCTATGGCTACCGGGGTGCCGGCAACGCCCATCGCTACGGCGAAGGCGGCTTCGCCGGCAAGCGCGCGCTGCTCGCCGTCGCCGTTGGCGGGCCGGAGATCGACTATTCTCCGCGCGGCATCAATGGGCCGTTGGAGCAGCTGCTGTTTCCGATTACGCACGGCACGCTGTTCTTCCCAGGTATGCAGGTGCTGCCCACCTTCGCGGTCTACGGGGCTGCCGGCCTGGACGACCGAGGCATGGCCGAGGCCAGCGCGGCATGGCGCGGCCGGCTGGACAGGCTGTTCGAGGATGCACCCATCGCCTTTCGTCCCCAGAACGGCGGTGACTACCCGGACCGCCATGTGCTGGCCGATCATGTCGCGCCGGGTCGGACGGGCTTGGCGGCACATATCGCCGAAGCGGGGGAAAGCCGCCGCGTCCGTCCGGGGGACTGAGTTAAAGACGCTCGTGCTGGAGGAAGGGATGGATGCCTCGCCCTCGTCAAACCGGATTGCTCGTCGCCTCGAATGCCGCCATCGCCGTTTCGACGATACCGAGCAATGCCTGCCGCCCGGCGCCATCCTGAGCCTGGAAGGAGATGCCCTGAATGATGGTGGCGAAGTAAGTCGCCAGGCGTTCGGTATCGGTGCCGGCCGCCAGTTCGCCGTCGCCGACGCCGCGCTCCAGGCGCTGGCGAATCAACCTTGTGGTGCTGCGCCTCAGTTCGCACATGTGCTCGCGCAAGGGCGCGTTCTGCGCTTGGCAGTTGAACAGACCCAGGCTGACCATGCAGCCGCCGGAGGACGGGCTGGCCAGGGCGACCTCCAGGCTCGCCAGCAGCATCCGCTCGATGGCCTCGCGCACGCCTGGCGTCTCGGCCAGCACCTTCATGCTGCCGCCCCCCACCGTAGCGAGGTACAAATCGACCGACTCCCGGTACAGGGCGTCCTTGGAACCGAAGGCGGCGTAGAAGCTGGGCGGATTGAGGCCCATGGCGACCATCAGTTCGGTGAGTGAGGCCGCCTCGTAGCCTTTGGCCCAGAACACGTCCATCGCGCGCGCAAGCGCGGCGTCACGATCGAAGCTGCGGGGACGTCCGCGAGCCATGCTGCCTCCTTTTGTGTATCGGCGATGCAGCCATTCTTGACGGTGATTGCCTCTGTGCAAATAATGTAATCCATTTTACAGAAATTGAGCAAGCCCATGCCTGACTACCTTGACCCCCGCATCGAGACCGTCCGTGACTACTTCCGCAAGGTCGATGCGAAGGACCCTTCGCTGCTCGATCTGTTCACCGAGGATGTCGAGTTCTTCTTCCCCAAGTTCGGCGTGGCGCGCGGCAAGGCCGCATTGACACGGTTTGCCGAGCGCATCGCCAAGGATGCGGCGAAGCTGACCCATGACATCGACGGCCTGGTCTTCACCGTGGATGGCGACCGCATCGCCGTGGAAGGCCGGGAATGGGGCGTGACGGCAGATGGCAGATCGTGGCCGGACGGCGAGATTTCCCAGGGGCGCTTCGCCAATGTGTTCGAGTTCGAGGGGGCGCTGATCAAGCGGACTTTCATCTACGTCGATCCCGACGTGACCAGTGAAGATCGCCGGCGCGTGGCGCTGTACCGGGGAGTAGCACCTGCTGCGACGCTGCGCGAGATTGCCTTGCGCTATTTCGAACGGGTGGCCGCGTTCTGGGAGGCGCCGGACGAGCCGCAGACGCTGGCGGCCATCCTTGAATTGTTCGCCGAGGACGTGGATTGGGATGTCCCTGGCGACCTCTCCGCCGTGCCGTGGATCGGCCCGCGCCGCGACCGCGAGGCGGTGGGCGCGTTCTACCGCGAACTCGCCGCGCAGCTCGCGCCGGAGCGGTTCGAGGTGCAGCGCATCCTGGCCGACGACGAGCAAGCGGTGGCGCTGGGCGAACTGGCCTCGCGGGTCAGGGCCACCGGCCGGCTGATCGAGACGCCGTTCGCCTTCGTTCTATCGGTTCGTGATGGCAGGATCGTGCGCTATCGCATGCTGGAAGACAGCCATGCCGTGGCAGTCGCGGCGTCGGGACAAGGCGCCTAGCCGATAACTACAGCCTCGCCCGGCCGCAGCCTGCGCCGTCTTCGCGCCGCCCTCGATATGGGCATCGCCCCAAGCCTTCAACGCGTGGATGACGGGGGCCAGCGTCTGGCCGTAGTCCGTCATCATCCGTTCTTCTCGCCGGACATCCGCGTCGTCGAACTCGATGCCGATCGGCGCTCCGGGCGTCCCTTCCCGAACCTGGCGTGGAATACGCCGCACAAGGACAGCGACCACTACCTGGACTCGGTGCTGGGATTGCGCGGCGACGCGCAGGGCGTGGTCTGGGTGCTGGACATGGGCACGCGCGGCGGCATCACCCCCAAGCTCGTCGGCTGGAACACCCGCACGGAGAAGTTGGAGCGCATCTACCACATCCCCGCACCGGCTTCGCGGCCGGAATCGCAACTCAACGATTTCGCCATCGACCCAGTGCACGGCGCGTTCTACATCGCCGACGAGGGCATCGGCCCCGGCGGCGACGGCAGCCAGGCCGCACTGGTGGCCGTGGACGCGCGCACGGGTGCCTCGCGCCGGCTGCTGGAAGGCCACGCCAGCGTGCTGCCCGAAGATGTACCGATCAGCGTCGATGGCCGTGAGCTGCGCGTACCGGGCAGTGATGGGAAGCCGGCACGCCTGCGCGTCGGCGCCGACGGGATCGCGCTCGACAAGGACGCCACGTGGCTCTACTTCGGACCGCTCAACGGCGGCTGGCTCTACCGTGTACGCACCGCGGACCTGCTCGACACGTCGCTGGATGCCGGCACGCTGGGTCAGCGCGTGGAACGCCATGCGCGCAAGCCCAACAACGGCGGGCTGTCGATCGACGATGCAGGCAACCTGTACCTGACCGGAGTCGAACATCGCGCGGTCGGCGTGATCGGAGCGGACGATCGCCAGTACCGGCGGCTGGCCACACATCCTGACTTGATCTGGCCCGACGGTGTCAGCTTCTCGCCGGACGGGTGGATGTACGTGTCGGCCGCGCAGCTCTCGGAAGTTCCTGTGTTCAACGAGGGCAAGGCCTTGCAAAGACCGCCTTACTACATATTTCGGTTCCGGCCCATAGCGCCGGGACGGCTGGGAAATTGACGGAATGGGCCGCGCTGACAATATCCCTTCGGCTATCCGCCACGGTGCGGCCTCCTTCCTGCGGGAGATTCTTCGGCAAGGCCCCCTGGCGATCACGAAACTACTTGCTGCGCTTGACCATCGCCAGGATGGTCTCCATCAACTCGTCCCGCGCCTGTTCCTCATTGATGTCGCCGGCCACCGCCGCCTGCGACAGCGCATCGGCCGCACCGAGCATCGCCCACAGGCTCGCCAGCGATACGCCCTGCGGGCCTGCAAAGGGCGCGAGGATGGTCTGGCACTTTTCGATGAAGGCTTGCTGGTACTGCCGCTTCACTGCCGCCAGCTCCGGCGAACCGCCGAGCGCAGCCAACACACCCGGAATCTCGCGCCCCTGGGTCAGCACGCATTCGATGTAGCTGGCGGCGATGACGTGCGCCTTGTCTTTCAACGTCGGCTTGCTGGCGGCGATGGCGGCGTCGATCAATGCCGTCTGGCGTACGTCGAAATCCTGATAGAGCGCCGCCAACAACCCGTTGCGCGTGCCGAAGTGGTCATAGACCACCGGCTTGGTGACGCCTGCCGCATCGGCGAGCCGCCCCAAGGTCAGCGCGTCCGCGCCCTCATCGCGGATCAAGGTCCAGGAGACATCCAGCAACTGACGCAGGCGCTCGTCCCTGGGCAGGCGACGGCGTGGTGAATCCTGGGCGGCATCAGGGGTTCTGGTTTGGCTTGACATCGCTATATACCAATAGTAACTTACCACCCGTAAGTTACTTTCAGTATATAGGGGGCGCTTCCAAGACGCAATCGGAAAGCGCCCGCAGCGAGTCCATGACCATGACGACCACTACGCTATCGACTGCACAACCCGCCGGCCGCAAGGCATGGTTCGGCCTTTTCACCGTTCTTGCCCTCGTCCTGCTGGTGGCGATGGACGGCTCGGTGCTGTACCTCGCCATGCCGCGCGTCACCTCCTCGATCCTGCCGACGGCAGACCAGGCGCTCTGGATTCTCGACATTTACGGCTTCGTCGTGGGGTCGCTGCTGATCACCTTCGGCAGCGTCGGGGATCGCTACGGGCGATTGAGGCTGATGATGGCCGGCGCCATCATTTTTGGACTGGGGTCGCTGGGCGTGGCGTACTCGACCACGCCCGAAGCCATGATCGCGTTTCGTGCGCTGATGGGCTTGGGCGGTGCCACGCTGCTGCCCTCGGGGCTGGCCATCGTCAGCGCTTTGTTTCCCGATCCGCGCCAACGGGCGCAGGCCATCGGCATCTTCGCGGCGACGTTCGCGGCGGGCTTTGCCATCGGGCCAGTGATCGGCGGGCTGCTGCTGCAACGCTTCGATTGGGGTGTGGTGTTCCTGATCAACGTGCCGGTGGTGCTGGCCTTCCTGCTGGCTGCGCCAATTCTGCTGCGCGAAGTGCGCGCGGCCCGCTATGGCCGCATCGACCTTCCGAGCCTGTTGCTGTCCTTCGCCGGCATCCTGCTGTTCACCTATTCGATCAAAAGCGCGGCAGCAGTGGGATTCACGGCACCGCAGGTCGTGATGGGCATCGTCGGCATCGCCGCGCTGGCGCTGTTTATCCGCCGGCAGACGAAGATCGCGTTCCCGCTATTGGATCTGAGCCTGTTCAAAGACCGCATCTTCTCGATCGCCATCCTGACCGGCCTACTGTCGCTGGTGGTCTGGTCGGCCGCAGGGTACTTGTCGGGCATCTACCTGCAATCTGTGCTGGGCTTCGAGGTGTTCACCGCGGCGCTGCTGACCCTGCCGGGTGCCGTGGTGCTCACCGCCACCTGTGTCGGCACGAGCCGTATCGTCGAGCGCATCGGCCGCAAGGCCGCGCTGGTCGCCACGCATCTGTTGATCAGCGCGGGCGTGTTCCTGCTGCTGTTCACGACGACCGAGGCTGGCGCGATCGCATTTGTGGCCTCGACGGTGATTGCCGGGATCGGGTACGGCCTGTCCTTTAGTTTGGTGGCCGAGATCGCAGTGTCGGCGGTGCCGCCCGAGCGCGCAGGCGCAGCCGGCTCCATCGCGGAAACCAGCAACGAGATCGGCAATGCCTTGGGTATCACCCTGTTGGGATCGCTGGCGGCGCTGGTCTTCCGGCTGTCGGGCCCAGGCGTGGCCGGCACCTTGAATGAAACCCTCGACCACGCGGAGGTAGCGGCAGAGGCCGTGATGCAGGCCAAGGAGGCGTTCCTGTCGGGGCTGCACCTGGCCGTTGGCGTGGGTGGACTGCTCACGCTCCTGGTCGGAGTCGTGGCCTGGCTCTGGTTGCCGCGCAAGCTACCGGAATAAGGAATCGGCGATGGAGCTTCGACATCTGCGCTGCTTCCTGGCCGTCGCCGAAGAACTGCACTTTGCCCGCGCGGCCGAAAAGCTGCACATCGAACAGTCGCCGCTGTCGCGGGCCATCAAGGAGCTGGAGGAAGAACTGGGCGTGGTGCTGTTCGCTCGCACTACACGCAGCACGCGGCTGACCCGTGCCGGCAAGTTGTTCCTCGATCATGTGCCGCGCGTTTTCGCCGCCTTGCAGCAGGCGCGCGACAGCGTGAAGGCGGCCGCCAACGGCTTCCACGGCCAGTTGCGCATTGCCTTGTCCGACGGCATTACGCCGTCACGCCTGCCCACCTTGCTTGCGTTGTGCCGACAAGAGGAGCCAGAAGTCGAAATCCGCTTCTTCGAGGTGCCGTTGTCGCAACAGATCAAGGGGCTGCACGACGATTTGTATGACGTAGGCTTTGCCCGTGCCGACGAAGCTGGCGATGGAATCGTCGCCTTGCCCGTCTGGAACGATCCATTGATGGTGGCGGTGCCGGCACGGCACCCCTTGCTGGCCCACAAGCGCATCCCGCTGGAAGAACTGCTGCGCTACCCGCTGGTGCTCTGCGATCCGCAGGCGTGCGAAGGCCATGCACGGCAGGTCGATCGCGTGCTGCGCCGCGTGGACATGGAACCGCTGGTGGCCGAGCGGGTGGCATCCTGCGACCTGATGATGGCGCTGGTTTCCGCTGGCTTCGCCCTGGGCCTGACAGGTTGCGCACACATCTTGGCAAGCCGAGAACCTGGTGTGGTGGCACGACCACTGACGGGCCGCTCGCCGATGCTCACGACCTATCTGCTGCGTCCGGATGCCGAACCATCGGAAACGCTGGCTCGCTTCATCGAGCGCGTGCAGGCCATCGACTCGCCCGAGGCCGCCAGGCCGGCGCCAGGCGATGAACCCGATGTCCCGGAGGAATCCGAACCATGAAGAAGACCATCCCATTCCTGCTGGCTGCTGTGGTGCTAACGGCGTGCGGCCCCACTGACACGCCAGAGAAGACGGACGTGCCCAGCGTTGAAGAACTGGCATCCGATCCCGTGCGGCTGAAAGAACTGCGCCAGCAATGCAAGACGGATCGCCTAAAGCTGGGCGACGTGCTTTGCAATCGAGTCGCCGAAGCCACGCGCAAGCGGTTCTATGGCGACGGCAATACGCCCTACACGCCGCCGGAGAATCCGCCGAAGTTCTGACCGTAGGCGCTCCGCCACGAAAACTTCGTTTTCTCGCTCGATACGCCGCAATGCGCCTTCGCTTGCGGCGTTTTTCTTTGGCGCGATGCACCGCTAACTCTTTCCAATTACTCGACCTTTCTCCCGATAACGGTCTTTGACCGGCGCCGACCCGGCACTGATCCTCACTTCATGCGGCACGTCCTTGTGCCGCGCGTGAACGAGGAATCAGCGCAGGGGAAATCGGAGGCCAGTCATGCAAGGTCAGGGCGTGTTGTTCGGGCAGATCGCCGCCGTCTTCGGCATCGTGATCGCCGGTGTGTGGGGTGCCACACAATGGATAGCCGCCGCCCTGGGCTATCAACTACGCCTGGGCTCGCCCTGGTTCGATTTCTTCGGTACGCCGGTCTATCACCCCTGGCGGCTGTTCGAGTGGTGGTTCTTCTTCGATGCCTATGCGCCGCAGGTCTTCGACATCGGCGGGGCCATCGCGGGAGGCAGCGGCCTGCTGGCCGTGGTGGTGGCCATCGCCATGTCGGTGTGGCGCTCGCGGCAGGCCAAGCTGGTCACGACCTATGGTTCGGCGCGCTGGGCCGAAGCGGATGACATTCGCAAAGCCGGGCTGACGCAGCCGGCCGGCGTCTTCCTCGGCAAGTACCGCAACGAGTATCTGCGCCATGAAGGCCCGGAACACGTTCTGACCTTCGCGCCCACGCGCTCGGGCAAAGGCGTCGGCCTGGTCGTTCCCACGCTGCTGTCCTGGCCCGCATCCGCTGTCATCCACGACATCAAGGGCGAGAACTGGCAGATCACCGCAGGCTGGCGCTCGCGCTTCTCGCACTGCCTGCTGTTCAACCCCACGGATGCGAAGTCGGCGGCCTACAACCCGCTGTTGGAGGTTCGGCGCGGCGCGCATGAAGTGCGCGACGTGCAGAACATCGCCGACATCCTGGTCGATCCCGAAGGCGCGCTGGAGAAGCGCAACCACTGGGAGAAGACTTCGCACGCGCTGCTGGTCGGGGCCATCCTGCACGTGCTGTACGCGGGCGAGGACAAGACGCTGCGCGGGGTCGCCAACTTCCTGTCCGACCCGGCCAGCCCGTTCGAGCTGACCTTGCACCGGATGATGACGACCAAGCACCTGGGCGATACACCGCACCCGGTTGTCGCGTCCGCCGCGCGCGAAGTGCTCAACAAGTCGGACAACGAACGATCCGGCGTATTGAGCACCGCCATGTCGTTCCTCGGCCTCTACCGCGACCCCACGGTGGCCGAAGTCACGTCGCGCTGTGACTGGCGCATCGCCGACTTGATCGCATCCAAGCATCCCGTCTCGCTGTATCTCGTAGTGCCGCCTTCGGACATTTCGCGGACGAAACCGCTCATTCGCTTGATCCTCAACCAGATCGGCCGGCGGCTCACCGAATCTTTCGACGGCAGCGACGGCATCGAGCGCCGCCACAAGCTGCTGCTGATGCTCGACGAGTTTCCGGCGCTGGGTAGGCTCGATTTCTTCGAGACGGCGCTGGCCTTCATGGCCGGCTACGGCATCCGCAGTTTCCTCATCGCACAGAGCCTGAACCAGATCGACAAGGCTTACGGGCAGAACCATTCGATTCTGGACAACTGCCATGTGCGCGTGACGTTCGCCACCAACGACGAGCGCACTGCCAAGCGCATTTCCGAAACCTTGGGCACCGCGACCGAGTTGCGCGCACAGCGCAACTACGCGGGCCACCGGCTCGCGCCGTGGCTGGGGCACCTGATGGTGTCGCGCCAGGAGACGGCCCGCCCGCTGCTGACGCCCGGCGAAGTGATGCAGCTTCCGACCGACGAGGCCGTGGTGATGGTGTCCAGCGTGGCACCGATCAGGGCCACGAAGCTGCGCTACTACACCGACGCGAATTTCAAGTGCCGCGTATTGCAGCCGCCCGCACTTGCGGCCGGGCAGTACGCCGATGCGCCGTCTGCGCGCCCTGACGACTGGAGCGGCCTGGCAATCCCCGCTGTACCGGCCGCGCCGGTCAGTGCAGCCGCCGATGGCCTGGGCACCGCTGATGACGGCGGCCCGCGCCGCCAGCCGGAGCTAACCGAAGTCACCGAATACAACCCCGAACCCCTGACCGCAGGCAACGACCTGGGGCTGCTCGATGACGACGACGACCTGCCGCTGCCGCTTCCCGGCCAGCTCGACCCGGCCATGCAGCGCACGGCCCGGCTGGCATCGCTGAATCCCAACGACGGAATCGACTTATGAGCCAATACCGCCTCAACCTGTTCATCCAGCCCGAGCACGCCAAGCGCCTCGAAGAACTGGCCGCCAAGAAAGGCGTCTCGAAGTCCAGCATCGTTGCAGCCGCCCTGGTGTCCTGGCTATCGCCGGATGCCGGCGACCAGCGCGAGGCCGCCATCGCCAAGCGGTTGGATCGCCTGTCGCGGCAGGCCGAGCGCCTGGAGCGCAACCAGAACATCGAAATCGAAACGCTGGCGCTGTTCATCCGCTACTTCCTGACCGTCAGCACGCCGATTCCCGAGGCGCATCAGGACGCGGCCCGCGCACAGGGCAAGGCACGCTTCGAGCAGTTCGTTGAACAGTTGGGCCGCCACCTGCTGCGCGGTCGCAGCCTGGTGCGCGACGTGGTGGAAGAACTGCACCCTGACCCGGTGCGAATGGAGGACGCGGCGGCGCTGGCCGAGGCGCGGGAGCGTGCGTCATGAGCGCCGTACCGAAGTCATCCACCACCGCCGCTCTGGATCGCCGCATTCAGATGCTGCGCACGGCAATGGGGCCGCTGATCGCCGCCGCGCTGGAAGACCCGGACGTGGTGGAAATCATGCTCAACCCCGACCGCACCTTGTGGGTGGATCGGCTGTCGTCAGGCCGCGCGCCGCTGGGCGTCGAGCTGCCCGAAGCCGATGGTGAACGCATCATCCGTCTTGTCGCGGCCCACGTCGGCGCGGAAGTGCATCGCGGCCAGCCGCTGCTGACTGCCGAGCTGCCGGAGACGGGCGAACGCTTCGAGGGCATCTTGCCGCCGGCTGCACCGGGGCCGGCGTTCGCGCTGCGCAAGCGCGCCGTGAACATCATCGGCCTGGACCGCTATGTGGCCGACGGCATCCTGACCGCCGGCCAGGCGGACTTCCTGCGCCGCGCCGTGCGCGAGCGGCAGAACGTCCTGATCGCAGGCGGCACCAGCACCGGCAAGACCACGCTCGCCAACGCCTTGCTGGCCGAAATCGCCGCCACCGGCGACCGCGTGCTGGTGCTCGAAGACACCATCGAACTGCAATGCGCGGCCCGCGACCACGTTCCGCTGCGCACGCGCGCCGGCGTCGTGTCGATGCAGGAACTGGTGCGCGCCACGATGCGCCTGCGGCCGGATCGGGTGATCGTCGGCGAGGTGCGCGGCGGCGAAGCCCTGGACTTGGTGAAGGTGTGGGGCACCGGCCATCCAGGTGGCATCGCCACCATCCACGCCGGCTCCGCGCTGGGCGCGCTGCTGCGGCTGGAGCAACTGATCCTCGAAGTCGTGGTGAACCCGCCGCGTGCGCTGATCGCCGAGGCGGTCAACGTGGTGATCCACATCGCCGGGCGTGGCCGCAAGCGCCACGTCGAGAGCATTGCCCGCGTCGTCGGCTTCGACGCCGCCGGCTACCAACTGGCGGACGCGCTGGAAACGCCGTTTCCCGCGCTGCCGCCGGTTTCCCTCGCAGCCACCGCCGCTGCGCCTTTTCCGTCCCCCGACTCACTTGGAGAACTGCCATGACGCAGATGCACGTTCCTGCTTTCCGTACTTCCGTAAATCCGGTGCCCATCCTTGCACGGCTGCGGCACCTGGCCCGGCCTGCCCATCGGGGCCTGATGCTGGCCGCCATCATGTTGATGACGGCCGGCACGGCGCAGGCCGCCGGTTCCTCGATGCCCTGGGAAGGGCCGCTGCAATCCATCCTGGAGTCGATCCAGGGGCCGGTTGCACGCATCGTCGCCGTCATCATCATCATTGCCACGGGCCTGGCGCTCGCCTTCGGCGACACCAGCGGCGGCTTTCGCAAGCTGATCCAGATCGTCTTCGGCCTGTCCATCGCGTTCGCCGCGTCGTCGTTCTTCCTGTCCTTCTTCAGCTTCTCCGGCGGGGCGGTCGTATGAGTGCGGCCAACGAAGGCGCGCCAGGCTTCGCGCCCGGTTTCGAGATTCCGCTGCATCGCTCGCTGACCGAGCCGATCCTGCTGGGCGGTGCGCCGCGCACCGTGGCGATCGCCAACGGCACGCTGGCCGCCGCCGTCGGGCTGGGCCTGCAACTGTGGATTCCCGGCGTCGTGCTCTGGATCGTCGGCCATTCGCTGGCCGTGTGGGGCGCGCGTGTCGATCCGCAGTTCATGCAGGTCTTCGCCCGACACATCAAGCACCGCCCGCTGCTGGACGTGTGAGGGGACGCCGCCATGCTGAACCTTGCCGAATACCGCCAGCGGCCCGCGCTGCTGGCCGACTGGCTGCCCTGGGCCGGGCTGGTCGCGCCGGGTGTCGTCTTGAACAAGGATGGCAGTTTCCAGCGCACGGCGCGCTTTCGCGGGCCTGATCTGGACAGCGCCACGCAAGGCGAGCTGATCGCCACGTCGGCGCGGCTCAACAACGCGCTGCGCCGCCTGGGTTCGGGCTGGGCATTGTTCATCGAGGCCGAGCGCCGGCCGGCGGCGGACTATCCGCACTCCGACTTTCCTGAACCGCTTTCCTGGCTGGTCGATGAAGAACGCCGCGCGGCCTTCGAGGAATCGGGGCATCACTTCGAGAGCGCCTATCACCTGACGCTCGCGTACCTGCCGCCGGAGGAATCGCGCGCCCGCGCGGCCAAGCTGCTCTACGAGAACTCCCCCGGCGACGGCGTGGACTGGCGTGGCCGGCTCGATACCTTCGTGGCGGAAACCGATCGCGTGTTCGACCTGCTCGACGGCGTGATGCCGGAAATCGCCTGGCTCGATGATGCCGGCACGCTAACCGGCCTGCACGCGACGGTTTCGACGCGGCGCTGCCGGCTGGGCGTTCCCGAAGTTCCGTTCCATATCGACGCGCTGCTGGCCGACTGCGCCCTGGTCGGTGGCCTTGCGCCGATGCTGGGCGACCAACACCTGCGCGTGGTGTCGGTGCGAGGCTTTCCGACTTCGACGTGGCCCGGGATTCTGGACGACCTCAACCGCCTGGGCTTTGGCTACCGCTGGAGCACGCGCTTTCTCTGCATGGACAAGGCGGAAGCAGAAAAAGAACTTGGCCGCCTGCGCCGCCAGTGGTTTGCGAAACGGAAGAACGTCGTCGCGCTGCTACGCGAAACGATCTTCCAGCAGGAAAGCCCGCTGGTCGATACCGACGCCAGCAACAAGGCGGCCGACGCCGATGCCGCCTTGCAGGAGCTGGGCGGCGATCAGGTGGCCTTCGGCTACCTCACCGCCACGGTGACGGTGCTCGATGCCGACCCGGCCGCGGCGGACGAGAAGCTGCGCATGGTGGAGCGCGTCATCCAGGGCCGGGGTTTCGTGACCATTCCGGAAACCCTCAATGCCGTCGATGCGTGGCTGTCGTCCATTCCCGGCAATGCCTATGCGAACGTGCGCCAGCCCATCGTTTCGACGCTGAATCTGGCGCACATGATGCCGCTGTCGGCGGTATGGGCTGGGCCGGAGAAGAACGACCACCTCGACGGCCCGCCGCTGATCGTCACCCGCACCGATGGCGCGACGCCTTTTCGCTTGGTCACTCACATCGGCGACGTAGGCCACACACTAGTCGCCGGGCCGACCGGCATGGGCAAGTCGGTACTGCTTGCCATCCTGGCGATGCAGTTCCGGCGCTATCCCGGCTCGCGCATCTTCGCTTTCGACATGGGCCGCTCCATGCGGGCGACTGTGTTGGGCTTGGGCGGCGAGCACTACGACCTCGGCGCCGATGGTGGCATCGCGTTCCAGCCCTTGGCCCGTATCGAGCAGGAAGGCTATCGCACCTGGGCGGCCGAATGGGTGGAAGGCCGCCTGCTGCATGAAGGCGTGACCGTCGGCCCGGACGAGAAGGCGACCATCTGGTCGGCGCTGGGCAGCCTCGCGGGTGCCCCGGTGGAACAGCGCACGCTGACCGGGCTTTCAGTGCTGCTGCAATCGAACGCGCTGCGCCAGGCGCTGTCGCCGTATGTGCTCGGCGGCGCGCACGGGAAGCTGCTGGACGCCGACCGCGACCGGCTCGGCAGCGGCGACGTGCAGGGCTTCGAGATGGAAGAACTGATGCACAGCCCTGCCGCCGTGCAAGCGGTGCTGCGCTATCTGTTCGCCCGCTTCGACGAGCGTTTCGACGGTGCGCCCACGCTGCTGATCCTCGATGAAGCCTGGCTGTTTCTCGATGAGCCGTCCTTTGCCGCCCGCATCCGGCAATGGCTCAAGACACTGCGCAAGAAGAACGTGTCGGTCATCTTCGCCACACAGAGTCTGGCGGACATTAAGGATTCGACCATCGCGCCGGCCATCATCGAAAGCTGCGCCAGCCGGATTTTCTTGCCTAACCCGCAGGCCACCGAGCCGCAGATTCGCACGATCTACGAGGGCTTCGGCCTCAACAGCCGGCAAATCGAAATCGTCGCCACCGCGCAGCCCAAGCAGGACTACTACTACCAATCGCGCCTGGGAAACCGCCTGTTCGACCTCGACCTGGGGCCGGCCGCGCTCGCCTTCGCGGGCGCATCCACACCGCAAGACCAACGCGACATCGACCGCGTGCTGACGCAGGCCGGCGCCCCCGGCTTCGCCGGCGCGTGGCTGCGCCATCGCGGCCTCGATTGGGCCGCCGATCTGCTGCCGGCCTCGCCGGCGGCGGCTTCTTTCCTCGCTTCTCAACCGCTGGAGGTTTCGCCATGAAGACCCGTGTGCTTTCCGTTTCGCTCGCCGCCGCGCTGGCCAGCTCGCTGATGCTCGCCCAGCCCGCGGCGGCCATCACTGTGTTCGACCCCTCGAACTTCGTGCAGAACACGCTGACCGCCGTTCGCACGCTGGAGCAGATCAACAACCAGATCAACCAGCTCCAGAACGAGGCGCAGATGCTGATGAACCAAGCGCGCAACCTGGCGCATCTGGACTTCAACATCGTCAACCGCCTGCGCTCGACACTCGCCACCACCGAACGCCTGATCGCCGAGGCGCAGGGGCTGGCCTTTGATGTGACGAACATGGATCGGGAGTTCGCGCGCCTGTATCCCGAGCAATACGCCGCCACCGTCAGCGGCGACCGCATGGCCCAGGACGCCCGCGAACGCTGGCGGAACAGCTTGAACGGCCTGCATACCGCCATGCGGATGCAGGCGCAGGTGTCGCAGAACCTGACCCAAGACGAAAGCGCGCTGGCCGATCTGGTCAGCCAGAGCCAGTCCGCGACCGGCGCGCTGCAAGCGATGCAGGCGACGAACCAGCTCCTTGCCTTGCAGGCCAAGCAGTCCATCCAGGCGCAGCAACTCCAGATCACGCAAGACCGTGCGGCCTCGCTGGAACTGGCGCGACAGGCGGCGGCCACCGAGCGCGCCCGCGAAGTCCGGCGGCGCTTCCTCGGCACCGGCACACCGTACACGCCGCAGCGCGTGGACTTCTACGGCAACTGACGGGAGACAGCCATGCGATGCGTCCTCGCCCTGTCGGCTTCGCTGCTGGCCCTGCTGCTGACCGCGTGCGGCCAGCAGCAGGCCGAAGACCTGGCCGACACCTTGACCACCGATCCCGTGCGGCTCAAGGCACTGCGCGCGCAATGCGCGGCCGACCGGCAAGCCGTGGGCGAGGACGCCTGCCGCGCCGCAGCCGAAGCGTTCCGGCGGCGCTTCTTCGCCGGCCATACCGGGCCGGACGAGTACCGGACGCTGGCAGACCTGCCGCCGATTCCCCCCAGCTTCGATGAGCCAGCCGTGGAGGACGCGCCATGAACGACGTGACCATCATCGATCGCTTCCTCGACACGTTCTCGCGCTACATCGACTCGGGCTTCGGTCTGTTGCAGGGCGAAGTGGCGTTCCTGACCGCCACGCTCATCGTCATCGACATGACGATCGCCGGCCTGTACTGGGCCATGAGCCACGCGACCGGCCAGGGCGAAGACGTGATCGCCAAGCTGCTGCGCAAGGTGCTCTACGTCGGCGCCTTCGCCTACATCATCGGCAACTTCAACTGGCTGGCCGGCATCGTATTCCGCTCGTTCGCCGGCCTGGGCCTGACGGCCACCGGCTCGGCCATCACGATGGAGAACTTCCTGCAACCGGGACGGCTGGCGAAAACCGGCATCGACGCGGGTGCGCCGATTCTGGAGCAGATCGGCGACATGGCCGGGTTCCCCGAAGTGTTCACGAACATCGACCCGATCGTGGTGATGTTCCTCGCGTGGCTGGTCGTCACCCTCTGCTTCTTCGTGCTGGCGGTGCAGCTTTTCATCACGCTGATCGAGTTCAAGCTGACCACGCTCGCCGGCTTCGTGCTGGTGCCGTTCGCGCTCTGGAACAAGACGAGCTTCCTGGCGGAAAAGGTGCTCGGCAACGTGGTGTCGTCTGGCGTCAAGGTACTGGTGCTGGCCGTCATCGTCGGCATCGGTTCGGGCCTGTTCGCCGAGTTCCAGACCGTGCCGGATGAACCGTCCATCGACCATGCCCTGGTCGTGATGCTGGCTTCGCTCTCGCTGCTGGCCTTGGGCATCTTCGGGCCGGGTATCGCCACGGGCCTCGTGTCGGGTGCACCGCAGCTTGGCGCGGGCGCGATGGCCGGCGCCGCTGTCGGCGCTGTCGGCACGGGCGTTGCCATTGGCGCCGCCGCAACTGGCGTGGGCGGTGCGGTCATGGCCGGGGCGCGCATGGCGCCGGCGGCCGCCAAGCTGGCCGGCAGCGGCGCACGCGCCGCCACGTCGGCGGCCAGCAGCGCCAAGTCGGCATTCCAGGCCGGTTCCGCCGCTGCGGGCGACGGGGCCAAGGGGGCGACTGCCGGCCTCGGCAATGTCGCCAAGACCGGCGTACAGGCGGCAGGCCGCCGTGCCGCGTCCGGAGCTTCCGCTGCCGGGCAGAAGATGGCCGGTTCCTTCCGTGCCGGCTGGAACGGCGCGGATGCCGGCGCCGCCGGCTCCGGCCAGGCCGCCGCAGGCGAAGGTGCAAACAGCGCCGCCAGCGCACCGAAGCAGGAACAACCCGCCTGGGCCAAGCGGATGCACCGCCGCCAGCAAATCACCCATGCCGCGACTACTACCGCCCACACGCTGCGCGGTGGCGACGGCGGCGGCTCGGGGCAAGGCCCGAGCCTGCGCTCCGATGAATGACGCGATACCTGACCCTCAAGGAGAACACCCATGCGATTCAAACGCCCGCAGGTGCGCTATGCCGATACGCCGCAGCCTGCCACCCCGTACCAATCCGCCGCGCAGGTGTGGGACGACCGTATCGGTTCGGCCCGCGTCCAGGCGAAGAACTGGCGATTCATGGCCTTCGGCTGCCTCACGCTCGCGCTGCTGATGGCCGGCGGCCTGGTGTGGCGCTCGGCGCAGTCCATCGTCACGCCCTACGTCATCGAGGTCGATCAGGCCGGGCAGGTGCGCGCTGTCGGCGAAGCTGCCACGCCGTACCGACCCGCCGATGCGCAGATCGCCTACCACTTGGGCCGCTTCATCGGCCTGGTGCGCTCGCTGTCCATCGACCCCATCGTGGTGCGCCAGAACTGGCTCGACGCCTACGACTACACCACCGACCGCGGCGCGGCCGTGCTCAACGACTACGCGAGCAAGAACGATCCGTTCGCCCGTGTCGGCCGCGAGTCGGTGACGGTGCAGATCATCAGCGTTACGCGCGCCAGCGATGCCTCGTTCAACGTCCGTTGGACGGAACAGCGGTTCGTCAACGGCGCACCCGCTGGCACCGAACGCTGGAACGCCGTGCTTTCCACCATCGTGCAAACCCCGCGCACCGAACAGCGCCTGCGTAAGAACCCGCTGGGGATCTACGTCAACGGCTTGTCGTGGAGCCGCGAACTGGATTCTTCCGAAGGAGCCAAGCCATGAACCTGCCTCTCCGCTTTTACGCTTTGCCGTCGATCCTGCTTGCCCTTGCGGGCTGCGCGTCGCAGGGCAAGCCGCCGCCGTCTGTTTCGCTCGATGAGCCGGTGCAGGCGCAGCCGCTGCCCGAACCGCCCAAGCCGGTGGAAGTCGTCGCCGTGCCCGAGCCGCTGGCGCTGCCGGCGCAGTTGAAGCCGCTGCCGGAGGTGGACGAGGCCACACCCGTACCGGAGCCGGCCGACGAGAAGGTGCGTGTCTCGCGCGCCAACGCCGAGGCGCGCATCGCGCCGACCCGAGAGGGCTACGTCAATGCGATTCAGGTGTGGCCCTTCACCGATGGCGCGCTCTATCAGGTCTATGCGTCCGTGGGCCGCGTGACCGTGATCGCGCTCCAACCAGGTGAGGAACTGGTGACGGTGGCCGCAGGCGATACCGTGCGCTGGATCGTCGGCGACACATCCAGCGGCAGCGGCGATGCGCTGCGCGTGAACGTGCTGGTCAAGCCCATCCGCTCGGGCCTGAAAACCAATCTGGTCATCACCACCAGCCGCCGGACGTACCTGCTGGAGCTGACCTCAACGGAAAGGGCGTGGATGGCGTCGGTGTCCTGGGACTACCCGAAAGACCGGATGCTGGCCTTGCTGCGCCAGGCGCAGGCGGCCAGCGCCGCCGCGCCGGTCGATACCGGCCTGTCGCTGGAGAATATCCGCTTCCGCTACGCGGTGTCAGGCAGTAATCCGCCGTGGAAACCGCTGCGCGCCTTCGATGACGGCGAGAAGGTCTATATCCAGTTCCCGCCGGGTATCGCCCAAGGCGAGCTGCCACCGCTGTTCGTCATCGGCGCGCAGGGCGACGGGCAACTGGTGAACTACCGTTTCCGCTCGCCGTACTACATCGTGGATCGGCTGTTCGGCGCGGCCGAACTGCGCCTGGGCGGTGATGGTGGCGACGTGGTTCGGATCGAGCGCACGGATGGCGTCGTATCAAGGAGTGGGAGGAACTGACGATGAGCCAGGACGACACCCCCGACCTCGCCACGCCACAGGCGGGCAAGGTCGCGCCCGAGGCGGTGGCGCTGCGCGCGCAACCGCGCCCGGTCACGCGCCTAAACCGGCGCACGCTGGCCATCCTCGCCGGCACCCTGTCGGTCGCCGTGCTCGGCGCGCTGATGTGGTCGCTGCAACCGCAGCAGCGCGGTGCTGGCGAGCAGACCGAGCTTTACAACGTCGATCGCGTCTCGAAACCGGAAGGGCTGGATGCGCTGCCGGCGGACTACTCGAAGCTGCCGCCGGCTTTGGCGCCCACGGTGCCGGAGCTGGGGCCGCCGCTGCCGGGCGATCTCGGCCCGGCCATCGTGAAGTCGCAGCAGCCGGTGACGGCCGGCTACGCGGCTCCCGGCCACGACCCCAACGACGCGTTGCGCAAGGAAGCCGACGCGGCGGCGGCATCGTCGGTGTTCTTCCGCTCGGGCTCGCAGCAGGCCGCGCCGGTGGCACAGACGCAAGTGGCAGCCGCGCCGGGCTTCGCCGCCAATGCGGCCTTCGACCCGATGGCCGCCGGGCCGGCCTCGACGGCGGCTCAGCCCGCCGACCCGACGGCCGTGCAGAACAGGCAAGACCAGAAGGAAGCGTTCCAGCAAGCCGGAACCACGGAAACCCGTAATTCCGGCAGCCTGACCCTGCCGGCTTCGCCGTATCAGGTCATGGCCGGGACGGTGATCGCCGGGGCGCTGGTGACGGGTATCAAGTCGGACTTGCCGGGCGACGTGATCGCCACGGTGACGGAGCCGGTCTATGACACAGCCAGCGGACGCTTCATCCTCATCCCGCAGGGTTCGCGCATCCTCGGCCGCTACAACAGCCAGGTCAGCTACGGGCAGAGCCGCGTTCAAGTCGTCTGGAACCGGATCATCCTGCCCGACACGTCCTCGCTCACGCTCGACAACCTGGCCGGCACCGACCCGGCAGGCTATGCCGGCCTGGAGGATGGCGTTGATTGGCATTGGGATCGCATCTTCGCCGGTGCGGTGTTGACCACGCTGCTGGGCGTCGGTGCCGAGCTGGCCGCGCCGGAGAACCGCCAGAACGGTGATCGCGTCATCATCGCCGGGCGCGACGCGCGCAGGACAGCATCAATCAGGTCGGCCAGGAGATGACCCAGCGCAACCTCAACATCCAACCCACCTTGACCGAGCGACCGGGCCTGCCGGTTCGCATCATCGTCAATCGGGATCTGGTGCTGCGGCCGTACCAGCCGCTGTTCTTCAATCGGGGGACATCACGATGAGCACGACCAAGAAGCTGCGGCTGGGGCCGCTGCCCAAGACCGAGAGCATCAAGCTGACCTTTGCGTGCCCGGCCAGCCTGAAAGCCGACCTCGACCGCTACGCCGCGCTGCACGCGCAGGCATATGGCGAGACTGTCGGTGCCGTGACGCTGATCCCGCACATGCTGGAGGCGTTCATGGCTGGGGATCGGGGATTCAGGAAGGGAGGCGCGAGCAAGCCCGCACCGCCGAAGCCGGGCTGACAACGCACGAACGCATTGCCGACGGCCCGAACGCGCAGCCCAACGCTGCGCGTTCTCTGTTCTGGAGCGCCGAACCGATTGGGCTACGATGGTCGAGCAAGCCTGCCGTCTGCTGGCAATCGCCCCCGACGCAGTACGCTCCGGCTTTCTACCGCGACGCTCTTATGTGGCTCCTAGCCCACAAAGCCGCAGCCCCGCAAAGCGGCCCGAAGTAGAGCTAAACCCCTGTCCTGTATAAGCTTTTGAGCCCCCAACGATTTTCACCGGGGGCTTGACACAGGCACTTTTTTGAACGTCATGGCGTGCCGGTCGAGAAACGTCCACACCGTCGCCAGGCTGACACGGACGCCACGCTCCCGTTCGAGGGTCGCGGCGAGTTCGGCCAGCGTCAGGTCGGGGGTCTGCTCGAGCAGGCCGAGCAGATAGTCCGCATGGGGATCGAGCCGCAAGCCCCGGGGCTTGCCCTGTCGGCGGGCGACGAGTTCCCCGCCTTCCCGGAAGCGCCGCACCCAGACGATCGCTGTTGCCGTCCCGACGTCGAATCGCTCGGCGGCCTGCCGAGCCGATAGCCCACCCATGGCCGCGTCGACGACGCGCCGGCGAAGGTCAATGAAATGGACTCCCCCCTCCTACGGCGTCAATGCACCAGACTGAAGTTGCTGGAAACAGCAGTCACCAGAGGAGAGCGTCCCCATGAAACTCAAGCGGATAGGCGTCGATTTGGCAAAGCAGGTGTTCCAGATTCATGGCGTCGACAGCCACGAGCAGGCGGTCTGTCGCAAACAGCTCAAACGCTCGCAAATGCTGGACTTCTTTCGTCAACTCGAACCCTGCACGGTGGCGATGGAGGCCTGCGGCAGCTCCCATTACTGGGCGCGCGAGCTGAGAGTCCAGGGACATGAGGTGCGACTGATCGCACCGCAGTTCGTCAAACCCTACGTCAAGAGCGGCAAGAACGACGCCAATGACGCCGAAGCGATCTGCGAGGCGGCCAGTCGACCGAACATGCGTTACGTCGAGGTGAAGAGCGCCGAGCAGCAGGCCGGCCAGGCCCTGCACCGGATCAGGAGCCGCCTGATCCGGGCGCGGACGGCGCTGGTCAACGAGATTCGCGGGTTGCTGGGCGAGTTTGGCCTGGTCGAGAGCCGGCACGGCGTGGCGGCTACCCGCCGACTGGCACAGGCGGCCTTGGCGGATGCCGAGAACGGCCTGCCGGGCCAGATGCGCGGGTTACTGGTGGAGTTGCAAGGCGAATTGGTCGAGCATGAAGCGCGCTTGTCTCGTCTCGACGAAACGATCCAGCGCCAGGCTCGCGAGGACGAGCGGGTGGAACGCCTGATGCTGGTCGAGGGCATCGGTCCGATCACGGCCACCGCCCTGGTGTCGGCCGTGGGCGATGCTCGCCAGTTCCGCAGCGCCCGGCAGTTCGCTGCCTGGCTGGGGTTGGTTCCTCGCCAACACTCCAGCGGCGGCAAGGAGCAGCTGGGCCCGATCAACAAGCGAGGCGATACTTACTTGCGCACGCTGCTGGTTCACGGAGCCCGAGCGGTGCTCAGGCACTGCCAGGACAAGGCGGATCGACGCAGCCAGTGGCTCCAGCGCTTGCTGTGTCGACGCAACCCGAACATCGCCACGGTCGCTTTGGCGAACAAGAATGCCCGGATCGTCTGGGCGATCCTCAGTCGGGGAGATTGCTATCAACCTGGCTGAAAATAAAATCGCAGGCTGCACAGCCTGCAAAATGTTGAGCAGTAACCAGTAGATCCACCCCGATTGCACAGTGACATGCAGCGATGACGAACCGGTCGAACCGGCATGTGTAAAGCCTGCACAGTGCGTCGGCCCCCTGCAAGCAAGGCCGCTAGATCAATCAGGCACACATGAGCGGATTTTCATCATGGCTCGGGGCAGCCAATGCCTCATCGGAAGCCGGATATACGCAAGCAGTCGTACCTACGTTCGTCGGCAGGGCAAATCACTGGCAAACCGGGGGGAGTCCATATATGCACTGTATGCCCGAGCCATTCTGGTCTCCTTGTCCGAGCGGGAGAGGAGAACCGAAATGACCAGGAAGAGCAACCCCTGTATGTCGAATTCGTATTTTCTAAAAATGCTCTAGATTGCGCCGCAACCGGAGAACTTCAGGAGGCGCCATGCTGGTTCGGCTTTTCAGAGCGCGGTTACTACCGATAGCTGTGTCGATGGCATCCATGGCCACGATTTCGGCCGACGCAGGAACGGGCGGTGGCGCGGATCACCCTGACATTCGATTACCCGTCATTCGCCAGGAGAACACCATGCAGATCGGCATCGAGATAGAGGGAACCACAATCACCGCGACGCTCGAGGATAGCGAGACCGCCAGGGACTTCGCCTCTTTGCTGCCGCTTTCGCTGACGCTTGAAGACTATGCCTCCACCGAGAAGATCAGCGATCTGCCGAGGCGTTTGTCGACCAGCGGCGCTCCCGACGGTATTACCCCCAAAGTGGGCGATCTGGCCTATTACGCCCCTTGGGGAAACCTGGCCATCTTCCACAAGAACTTTCGCTACTCCAGCGGCCTGGTGAAGTTGGGCACGCTCGACTTGGGCATCGAACTCTTGCGCCGCCCAGGCCCCTGCAAGGTAACGATCCGTAGACTCGAGCGCTGACCCTGGTGTCCGAGGCTGCCCCGATTCAATTCAGGGGCGCATGATTCGCCTCGGCTTGGCGGCCGCGGGACGCCATTGCACCTGGCGCCGCCTCACGGGACGCTGCGCCAACATGATCGGGGAGCGCTGGCGAAAAGGCAGAGGCAGCGGCGCCGGCATCGCTGCCGGCGGGCATGTCGATCAGGTGCTCTTTCCAAGGCCCCTCATTGCGCGTACTGGTCGTTGCCGACCTGCTCCAGCCATTCGACGTTCTTGCCATCGACGGCCTCCTGAAGGGCGATATGGCGCATGCCGTTGGTATCGGTCGCGCCATGCCAGTGCTTCACGCCGGGAGCGATCCGAACCACGTCACCGGGATGGATTTCCTGCTTCTCCTTGCCCCATTCCTGCACCCAACCCTTGCCCGAGGTGACGATCAGCGTCTGTCCGCGTGGGTGGGTATGCCAGGCGGTGCGGGCACCCGGTGCGAAGGTGACGTGGGCGCCACTGACCTGGCTGTACTCCGTGGGGGTGAACAGCATGTCGGCCGTGACCGAGCCTGAAAAGTAGTCGGTTGGGCCGGCCATGCTGGCTTAGGCGCCATTGGCTATCACCTTGATGCCATCGGTATCGGCCAGTGCTGCGCCGGTACAGAGCAGGGCGAGAAGCAGTGTGGCTTGAAACGGGCGCTTCATGGTCATCGGTTTCCTTGCGTGTCGTGGCGATATGAAAGAGCGGGGCTGCGCATCACGCGCCGGCAAAGTGAGTCTTGGATAGGGGGAGGCTGCGCACGCGCTGCCCAGTGAGCGCCGCGACCGCGTTGATCACGGCCGGCGGCACGCCTGGAAGTCCGGGCTCGCCAACGCCGCCCATGGGGGTGCCGCTTTCGACGATGCGCACATGCACACGGGGCATCCGGCCGGGCGGCAGGATGGCGTAGGCGCCGAAGTTGCGCACACGGGGCATGCCGTTCTCGTACACGGCTTCCTCCAGCAGGGTGGACGAAAGCCCCAGTGCCACGGCGGACCTCACCTGGGCCTCGACGATGGCGGGATTGACGATGCTGCCGGGGTCGAAGGCCACCCAGACATCGTGGACCACTACCGATCCGTTCTCGATGGACACCTCGGCGATGGTGGCCACCTCGCTGCCGAACGGCGACGCCATGGCTACGCCCCGCGCTCGCTTGCTGCCATCGCTGGCGCTGAAGGGGCCGCGTTTCCAGCCACCCGAAAGCTCGGCGACCGCCTGCAGCAGCGCCTTGTGCCGCGGTTTGTCCGCCAGCAGGCGCAGGCGCAACTCGTACGGGTCCTGCTTGCCGGCATCGGCCACTTCATCGAAGAAGGACTCGTAGAGGAAGTCGTTCATCGAATGTCCGACCGAACGCCAGAAACCGATGGTGGGAGGGTGTTCCAGGTAAACCTGGGCGACCCGCCGGTCGGGGATGGCGTAGGGTTTCTCGGCGATGCCCTCGACCGCCGAGTCGTTGGCCTTGTCCGGCTGGCGGCCGAACCAGCGCTCGGTCGGACTCTCGCCGACGGCCTCGGCGTACAGCGCTTGCGGCAGGCCGTTCTCGTCGATTCCGGCGCGGAGGCGCGCCAGGCCCATCGGCCGCAGCGCATCGCGAAGGAACTCCTCTTCGCGGCTCCAGATCAGTTTCACCGGGCGTCCGACGGCCTTGGCCAACTGGATGGCCTGGGGGAAGGGGTTCGCCGTGCCGTAGAGGAAGTGCCGGCCGAAGAAACCGCCCAGTGGCGAGGAGTGGACGATGACCTTGTCGGGGGCGATGCCCGCGGCCCTGGCTGCGGCCTGCTGGAACATTTCCTGGGCCTGGTTGGGTAGCCATAGCTCGAGGGTCCCGTCTGTGTTCCAGCGGGCCAGTGCCGAAGGCGGTTCCAACTGGCCGTGGACCAGATAAGGGGCGTCATAGGTCGCCTCGATGACCTGGCTGGCGCTCTCCAACGCCTTGGCGGCGTCGCCGATGCTCTCGGCGGAAATCCCGGGACCGGGAGCGGCGGCAAGCGTGGCGCGCATGCCGGCGGAGGAGAAATTGGCGGGCATGGCGTGCGGGGTTCCCGGTGCGGCTTCCTTCCAGTCGACCTTGAGCGACTCCACGGCGCGCCGGGCCTGCCACCAGCGCCGAGCCACCACAGCGACCGCGCCGGGTAGGCGATGGATCGAATGCACGCCCGGCATCGCCCTGACTTCGGACTCATTGGCGATGGCCTCGGGCTCGCCACCCATGCGCGGTGCGTGCTGGACAGCCGCCAGGAGCATGCCTTCGACTTCGGCGTCGATGTTGTATTTCACCTTGCCGGTGGACTTGTCGTGGGCATCCAGGCGTGGCACGGACTTGCCGATCCAGCGGAAGTCCTTCCTGGCGCGCAGGGGTACCTGTTCAGGGGGCTGCAGCGCAGCGGCGAGGGCGGCCAGTTCGCTGTAGCTCAGGGTTCGGCCGGAGGCCGTGTGTACCACGACGCCGGGCTGTGTGGTCAGGCTCGCCAGCGGCACTTTCAGTCTGGTGGCGGCGGCCTGCAGCAGCATGTGGCGGGTGGAGGCTCCGAGGCGACGCATCACTTCGAAGCTGGAACGTACCGAGAAGCTGCCGCCCGTGAAGCGGGCGCCATTCACCAGCAGGTAGTCGGCTCCCGGCGGGGCGCATTCGACGGAAAAACGATCCGGCGCGATATCGAGTTTTTCGCCGACGATCTGGGCGAAGGCGGTGTAGATGCCTTGGCCGCCTTCGACGAAGGGGCTGCGCAGCAGCGCCGTACCGTCGGGACGGATTTCCAGGAAGGCCGGGACACGGGTACCGGGCTTGATTTCGGCGGCCTGGCTCTGCGCGGCTCTCACGACCTTGCCGGGCAGCAGGGCGCCCAGTACCAGTGCGCTCAACGAGGCCCCCACGAACCGGCGGCGGGACAGATTGAAGGGCTTGCCGTCCGTGGGCAGGGTGTCGGGAATCTGGGGCATGTGCATCGGCATCATTTCCTCAGCCCTTGGCCAGTTGTTGCATTGCATCGGCGATGGCGTTGTAGGTTCCGCAGCGGCAGAGATTAATCATGGCCGCGGCGATTTCGGCTTCGCTGGGTTTGGCGTTCTGTTTCAGCAGAGCGGTGGCGGTCAGAACCTGGCCGGATTGGCAGTAACCGCACTGGGGGACCTGGTGCTCGATCCAGGCCTCGACCACTCGCTTGCCCACCGGGTCCTCTTCAATGGACTCGATGGTTGTGATGGCTTGGTTGGCAACAGCGCTGACCGGCATCACGCAGGAGCGGATGGGATGCCCGTCCGCCAGCACGGTACAGGCCCCGCATTGCGCGGCGCCACAGCCATACTTGGTGCCTGTCAGACCCAGCTCCTCACGGATGACCCAGAGCAGCGGGGTATCGGCGGCAGCATCCACCTGGCGTTTGGTTCCATTGATCGTCAGTTCCATGGGTCTTCTCCTCGGATGGCTTAGCTATCGCTGGCCTCGTGCCAGACATCATGGTGTTCGTAATCGGGGCTGAGCGCTGTGTCGGGGACGGGCGGCTCGGCATCGGTGGTCATTCCGGGCCCGGGGGCCGGTGACCGACGGGCGAGGCTGCCTGGCCAGTTGGAAGGGCATCGGCGATGCAGCGGCGACCGTAGGTTTCGGATCGTTCCCGCTGCCCTGAAGGCCTGGTCCACTTGAACGCAGCGAGTATTAGCCCAGACGAAATGCCGGCTCAGGTAGACGGAAAGATTGCATGGACCTATGCGTGCGATTGATTAATGGAGGCGGAACGGCTTCAGGACGGTGAGGCCGGTACCGATGCACGCGGTTGCCGCACACGGCTGAAGTCGCGTCCGCCAACGGCGCAGCAGGAGAAGTGGGGATGCCATAGCCCGCGTGCAGAGCTCGAGGCCTGGGCGATTGGGGGGCCGAGCGGCGCCCCGCGCAGAGTGTTTCGGAGGGCATGAGCGGCCTGCCGCTGGGGCTGCGCTGGGGCGAGGGGCTGGAGCCAGTCGAAGGATTTATCAATAGGGTTCATGGGCTTATCCGCTCTCCACGCCTTATGAGGTGGGAGGCGCAGTGCTGGCGTCTTCGCCGATTGCTCAGTGTTTCGCGGCGGTTGTCCGGCAACAAGCCTATTCATTGAGCCAACGTTCATCGAGGTCGTTTGGTATGCAGCATCTGGACTTGCAGGTTATCGAGCAGGCGTTGGCGTGGTCGCGCGCAGGTGAGGAAGTGTGGCTGTGCACGGTGCTGGCCACGTTCGGTTCCTCGCCCCGCGAGCCCGGCTCCCTGCTGGCGGCGCGTCGCGATGGTGCGCATATCGGCTCGCTGTCCGGTGGTTGCGTGGAGGAGGACTTTCTCGAGAGGCTGCAGGATGGGGCGTTCGAGTGCACCGTCACGGCTCTGCGCTACGGTGATCCCTCGGGGCCGCAGGGTTCGCGGATCGCACTGCCGTGTGGCGGGATTCTCCAGGTGCTGATCGAGCGGTTGCCTGCGGACAGCACCACCTGGCGTCACCTGGAGAGCCTGCGGGCAACGCTGCAGGGGCAGCGTCATCTGCTGCGCTGTGCCGATCTGCGCAACGGCGAGCTGCGGTTGCACGAGGACGATGGCCTGGGACCGCGCGTGGTCGAGTCGGCGGATGGACATTCGGTCGGGATACGCGTCGGACCGGCCGCGCGGTTGATCATCGCGGGTATCTCGCCGGTGTCCGTGGTCTGCGCGCAGTTCGCACTGGCCCTGGGTTTCGAGGTCATTGTCTGCGATCCGCGCGAAGAGGCTCATGCCGGCTTCGACGTGCCCGGTATCGAGGTGCGCCAGGAACTGCCTTCGCTGTTCATCGCCGCCGATGGCTGCCACACGGCCACCGCCGTGGTAGCGCTGACCCACGACCCGCGAATCGATGATCTGGCGATGATCGAGGCCGTGCGCACGCCCGCGTTCTACATCGGTGTCATGGGCTCTCAACGTACCTCGGCGGCACGTGCCGAGCGCCTGCGTCGCTCCGGTGGCCTGAGCGAGGCAGAGATCGCCCGTCTGCGGATGCCCATCGGTCTGGCGCTGGGTAGCAAGACGCCGGCGGAAATCGCTCTGGCCGTCATGGCCGACGTCGTCCGTGTCTATCGCGGCAGGCCGCGCGATGCGCTCTGAGCCATCGCTCGACGATGATGAACGGGGCCGGATCATCGACGCGCAGGGACGGCGGCTGGGTAACCTGCGCGTGAGCCTGACCGGCGCTTGCAACTACGCCTGCGTCTACTGCGTGCCGGATGGCAAGCGCCTGCATGCCGATCGGAAAGCGTTGTCTTCGCCCAAGCTGCTCCTGGCCATCGAAATACCTCAAGGTCGTCAACGACCTGCGCACCTTGCGCATCACCGGTGGCGAACCCCTGATCAGTCCGTTGTTCGACGGCTTCATGGCCGAACTGGGGCGCTTGGGCTTCGCGGATGTCTCCCTGACCACTAATGGCCAGTTGCTGTCGCGCAAGCTCCCGGTGCTGCTGGCGGCTGGCATCGAACGCATCAACGTTTCGCTTGATACCCTGGACGCCGGGGCTTTACGCCGCATCGCCCGTGGCGGCGATCTGGCCGAGGTGCTGGAGGGTATCGATCAGGCCCTCGCGGCCGGTGTGCGGGTGAAGATCAACATGGTGCCCCTACGCGGGCACAATCGCGAGCAGGTCTTGCCGCTGCTCGAATACTGCCTGGCACGCGGTATGGAGCTGCGTTTCATCGAGTTGATGCGCATGGGGCACCTGGCCCTGGACCCTGTATCCTTCCAGCGCCAGTTCGTCGGAATGGCGGAAATCCTCGCGATCGTTTCCGAGCGCCACGGATTCGAGCATGTGCCCAGCGCTCCGGACACCACGGCACAACGCTTCGCGATACCGGGGCGCGGCTACTTCGGTGTCATCGCCAACGAGAGTGCGCCGTTCTGCAGCCAGTGCAGCCGCGCGCGGCTGAGCTCCACCGGATGGCTGCATGGCTGCCTGTCTTCCAGTCGGAATCACTACCTGGGGGACGTGCTCGAGCTGCCTCGCGACGGGGCGCTGGCGCGTATTCGCGAGCTGTCCGCGCGAGCGCTGGCGGACAAGCAGGCCGAGCGCTTCTCCGGCGATGCGATGAGCATGAAGCTGATCGGTGGTTGAGCCGCACCCCGTGTCGACATCGCGCGGCCGGCGCCAGCCCGGCGTGGCCTTGGTCTACGGCTCGTAGCGGAGGGCCGAAATCAGCAGGGACATGGCCCCCGACGGTTGCCGCCGGCTGGGGTAGTAGAGATGGTATCCCGACCAGTAGGGGCACCAGTCTTCCAGCACGGACACCAGATGGCCGGTGCGGATGTAGGGCAGCGCCATGTCTTCCGGCACGTACGCCACGCCGAGACCCTCCATCGCGGCGTCAAGGCAGTCATAGATGCTGTTGTAGGTGAGCTGGCCATTCACGCGGACGTTGAGCTGTCGTCCGGCCTTCTCGAACTCCCAGGCCCAGAGTCCTCCGTAGGTGGGCAGGCGCAGGTTGACGCAGTTGTGCTGCATGAGGTCATCCGGCTTCCCGGGGAGGGGATGATTGGCGAAGTATCCTTTGGTGGCCACCACGGCGAACCGGATGTCTGGGCCGATGCGTACCGCGATCATGTCCTGCGCGACGATCTCGCCCAGGCGAACGCCGGCATCGAACCGCTCGGCGGCAAGATCGACCAGGCCATTGTCGGCGAACAGTTCGACTTGGATGCCCGGATACTTCGGCAGGAATTTCTTCAGTCTGGCTGCCAGCACGCTACGGATCGCGTGATCCGAGGCGGTGACGCGTATCGTCCCCATGGGGCTGTCGCGCAGCGCCGACAAGGCGGACATCTCGGCATCGATCTCCTCCAGCTGCGGAGCGACCGACTGCAGCAGCCTTTCGCCAATTTCGGTGGGCGAGACCGTGCGTGAGTTGCGCGCCAGCAGACGAGCGCCGAGCTTCGTCTCCAGCGCCCGCACGGCATGGCTGACGGCCGATTGCGACAGGCCGAGGTGCGCAGCCGCCCGGGTAAAGCTCTTTTCGCGAGCCACGGCAACGAACGCCACCAGTCCGCCGAAGGATTCGCGCAGGATATTGTCTCTCATGCTCGGTCTGTCTTCTTCATACGAGCGGCGTAACCCTATCAATCATCGCCGTTCTTCGCCCAGCGCGCTTCATGCCAGGCTGGCATGCGGCTTTGGGCTCAGGCCCGTGCCGGTTTCCTGATGCGGGTGCCGTTGCCGATGACAAGAGCGGAAAGGACCAGCAGGATCGCGCCGCCCACCAGGGGAGCGGAAGCATTGGCACGGTCCAGGAGCTGGCCGCCCAGTGCGCCGCCCATCATGATCGCCAACTGGATCGAGGCGACCAGCAGTCCACCGCCGCTTTCCGGCTCGTCATCGATTTCCTTGGCCAGCCAGGTGGACCAGCACACCGGTATGGCAGCGTTCAGCGCTCCCCAGCCGACCATCATGGCCGCCACCGCCCAGAAGAGATGCCCGGCCTCCATTATTGCCAGGGTGACGACGGCGAGGGCCAGGGGGAGGTAGCGCAGGAGCGGGTAGAGGCGCTGCCGATGGAGCATGGCGCTGGCGAAGTGGGTTCCCGCGAATCCGGCCATGCCAAGGCCGAGCAGCAGGAGCGGCAACTGGCTCGGGCTCACGCCCGTTTCGGCCTCCAGGAAGGGGCGGAAATAGGTGAAGGCGCCGAACGCACCCGCGAACGTCAGCATGGTCGAGATCATGCCCAGGGCGACATGCCTGCGTTTGAGTAGCTCGAACAGGCGCATCGTCGGAATGGTCGCCTGCGGCGGCATCGCGGGAAGGCTCCTGGCCTGCCACAGCAGGTTGACGATCACCAGCGGAACGAGAGCGCCGAACACCACTCGCCATCCGAGGAGTCCTCCCACGTAGGCCCCGATCGGAGCGGCGAACGTCGTGGCGATGGCATTGCCCATGTAGATGGTGCCAAGCGCCTTCGGTACACGCTCGGCAGGCACCAGCCGGATGACGGTCGCCGTGGCCAGCGACCAGAAACCGCCGATCGCCAGTCCCAGCAGGGCGCGGGCCGTCATCAGCAGGGAAAAGTCGGGCGCCAGGGCGATCATGATCAGCGACAGCAGCATCAGCAGGGTCATGCCCATCAGGACGTGCCGGCGATCGAAGCGCCCGGCGACAGGTGCGATGAACAGGCTGGACAGCACCGCGAAGAGGCCGGACACCGAGATGGCCTGTCCCGCCAGGCCCTGGGTGGCCTGCAGGTCTTCGGCGATCGGTGTCAGCAGGCTGACCGGCATGAATTCGGAGGCGATCAGCAGTGCCACGCAAAGCGCCATGGAACCCACGGCGCTGCCTATCTGCCGTTGGGCAGATACGGATTCGAGAGTTGAAGTCGTCATCGGTCTACTCTGGCAATACGCAACCCGGCACCGCCTCGCGGAAGAGGGGCGCAACGTGGTCGAGGTCGGATGAAGGTGCGGCCGGGCGTGCATGTCGCGAGCGGGATGGTTCGCTTGCCGCCGCTGTTGGAGCCCCATGATAGGGATGCCGGACTATTCGAAAAACACAAAACTCTGAATAGCGCTATGAACCCGGCTGATTAATCCTGTCGCCTGTGCGGCATGGCTCGTCCACGAATGGGGCCTCCACCGCTGAAGGCCGTCCCGGGGCGGAAGCGTGCCTTCCTCGGGCGAGGCTATTTCCTGTAGCGCAGCGCCTCGATCAGGATCTGCATGGCTCGTGAGATTTCATGCTGGTTGGAGTAGTAGAGGTGATAGCCGGGAAACTTGCGCCACCAGCTTTTCATCACGGGCAGCAAGCGTCCCGATTCGAGATGCGGACGGGCCAGATCTTCAGGAACGTAGGCCAGTCCGAACCCCGACAACGCGGCGTTCAGGATCTGGTAGATACCGTTGAACACCAACTGGCCCTCCACCCGCACATTCGACTCGCTCTGGCTCTTCTTGAGTTCCCAGGCGTACAGGTTGCCCCGTGTCGGGAGCCGCAGATTGATGCACTCGTGGTTCGCCAGGTCCTGGGGTTTGTCGGGCATCGCGCGTGAAGCGAAATACGACGGCGCGCCGACGATGGCGAATTGCAGGTCGGGCGCGATGCGCACGGCCGAGCTGTCCCTGGTCAACCCATCGCCCAGGCGAACGCCGAAGTCGTACCGGCCCTGGACGATATCGGTGAGGGCGTAGTCGGAATTCAGCTCCACCTTGATCTTCGGGTAGGCGGGCAGGATCTCGGAGAGCTTCGGCCACAGCAGGGTGTCGATGGCATGTTCGGTGGCGGTGATGCGGATCGTGCCGGCCGCTGTTTCGCTCAGCTCGGCGACATGCCGCAGCTCCGACTCGATGTCCTTGAGCCGGGGGGCGACCACGCGCAACAGCCGTTCGCCGGCCTCCGTGACCGATACGCTGCGCGTGGTCCGCGTCAGCAGTCGCACCCCGAGACGGGCTTCCAGCCCACGGATCGTATGGCTGAGCATCGACTGGGAGATGCCGAGCTGGGCGGCTGCGCGGGTGAAGCTGCGTTCCCGTGCAACGGCTATCAAGGCGAGCAACTCGCTGTAGTGTTCCCGAGGCATCGATTCGTTCCAGGCATGGACGGCGAAATTGTACCAACCGGATACGCCCCGTTCCTCTTTCGGCGGCCAGGCGCGATGGCGCCCGCAGGCCGCCTGGTTATCAACCGTGACAGGAACTCAACGATGAAGTCGGGATTCTCGGCTGGGCCGCGTGGGTGGCACACAAAGACTGTCCCCGGCGGCTGACGGCACCTGCCGGGGTCGAAGGTGGCTACGAGGGCCTCGGTATGCGGTGGAACCGCCGTCGACGGCCAAGGCCTGGCCGGTGACGAAGGTGGAGCCGGGGCTGCACAGCCACAGCACCGCATCGGCGATTTCTTCCGGGCGTCCCAGGCGTGCCATCGGCAGTTCGCGCAGCAGGTCATCCATGACCAGCATGCCTCTGTCCAGCATGTTCGACACCATGGGCGTGTCGATCGTACCGGGACATACGGCGTTCACGCGGATGCCGCGCGCGGCATATTCGGGGGCGGCGCTGCGGGTCAGGGACCACGCCGTGCTTGGAGCCATGGTAGGCGGCAAGCAGTCCGCGGCCGACCAGTCCGCCAATCGACGAACAGTTGACGATCGCACCGCTGCCCTGATGCCGCGTCTGCACCAGTTCGTGTTTCATGCAGGCCCGGACGCCGCGCAGGTTGACGGCGGTGACACGGTCGAAATCCGCCAGCGGCTGATCGGCGATCTCGCTGGCGGGAACCTGTATGCCCGCATTGTTGAGAGCGGTGTCCAGTCGGCCGAAGGTCGAAACGGCCTGTCCGACCAGCGCCTCTACCTGTGCCTCGTCGGAAACGTCGCAGGCCACGCCGATAACGTCGCCACCAGCGTCCTCGAGGGATTCCGTCGCGTGCTGCAGGGCTGCCTCGTTCACATCCGACAGCACGACAGAGGCCCCGGCGGCGGCAAAGGCGCGGGTCGTGGCCAGTCCCATGCCCGAGGCGGCGCCGGTGACCAGTGCCACCTGTCCCTTGAAGTCATAGGTGATGCCCATGGGCCTTCTCTCGATCAACCCGCCAGGGTGGCGGAGTCGATCACGAAGCGGTACTTGATGTCGCCCCTGAGCATCCGTTCGTAGGCCTCGTTGATCTGCTCGGCCCTGATCAGCTCGATGTCCGCGACGATGCCGTGCTCGGCGCAGAAGTCGAGCATTTCCTGAGTTTCCGGGATGCCGCCGATCATCGAGCCGGCGATCGAGCGGCGCTTGAAGATCAGGTTGAACACGTCGGGGGAAGGGTGGGGCGAGGCCGGCGCGCCCACCAGCGTCAGGGTGCCGTCCCGCTTCAACAGGCTCAGGAAGGCATCGAGGTCGTGCGGCGCGGCAACGGTATTCAGGATCAGGTCGAAGCTCTTCGCATGGGCCGCCATTTCCCCGGGATTGCGCGATACCACGACCTCGTCGGCGCCGAGTGCCTTGGCGTCCTCGCGTTTGGACGCGGAGGTGGTGAACGCCACCACGTGCGCGCCCATCGCATGGGCGAGCTTGATGCCCATGTGGCCCAGGCCGCCGATGCCGACGATGCCGACCTTCTTGCCCGGGCCGGCCTGCCAGTGACGCAGCGGCGAGTAGGTCGTGATGCCCGCACACAGCAGCGGCGCCACGGCGGCGAGCTGATCTTCGGGGTGCCGGATGCGCAGCACGTAACCTTCGTGCACGACGATCCGCTGCGAGTAGCCGCCCAGCGTCCAGCCCGGCTCGTCCGGCGTCGGGAAGTTGTAGGTGCCGACCATGCCATCGCAGTAGTTTTCCAGGCCGGCGTCGCATTCTTCGCAGTGCCTGCAACTGTCGACGATGCAGCCGATGCCCACCAGGTCGCCCGCACGGAAGTCCGACACATGCGCACCGACGGCCGACACGCGGCCGACGATCTCATGGCCCGGAACGCAGGGGAACCGGGTGCCGGCCCACTCGGCGCGCACCTGATGCAGGTCGGAATGGCAGATACCGCAATAGGTGATGTCGATCTGGACATCATGCGGCCCCGGGGGGCGGCGGGTGATCTCCAGCGGTTCGAGGGGCTTGTCGCCGGCATAGGCTCCGTATGCTTTTACAACCATGGAAGGCTCCTTTCATCAACGTGCCGTGCGCTCGATATGACGCGCGGGCGAGATGGCCAATGTAGGCCGATACGGGCCGATCGAATAAGTCACCAGGGTCGCACGCACCTATGCAGCAGATTGATCAATCCGGGTTCGTCGTTCGCCTTCGGGCGCCCGGCAGGTACGGGTGGCGGGGTAATCCGCGTCGAGCGAAAAGGCCACGTTCAATGGCATGGCCTTTTTATCGAGCGACCGTGGCAACACGGATAGTCGGGCTACTTCAGGTTGTTACGGAAGAAGGCGGTCAGTTTGTCGAACGGGATCAGACTGACGCGATCATAAAGATCCACATGGCCGGCGCTTGGGGTCACCAGCAGTTCTGCAGCCATTACAGTGAGTGCGTTCAATAGAACGCCAAACAATAGAATCAACTTCCTCATTATTGGAACTTCCTTCTGTGACCGATGAGGTCGATTCTCCACTTTGGAGGCGACGATCGAATCGAGCCTGGCCAGTCACTCTATGTCGCGTCAGGTTGCCCGGTAGGCTGGAAAGACCACACGCACCTATGCACCAGATTGATCAATTCGTTTCGCAGGTCTGCCATTCATTCCACCAGTGGTCTGGATCAGCAGTTTGCGTGAGCGGATCGAAGAGGAGAAATCCTACTGAGAGGGCTATCTGCGCTGCAGGAGATTGCCATGGCTGATCCTTGTGCCATGCCAATCACTCCGTGCGGGCAGTGACTCTCGCTGCTGGGCCGGAAAAGCGTCGACCTGATCGGCATGCTGTCTGGCGACTGCACCCCGAGCTGGAAATTTCAGGTCGCTACGGTATTTCGGAGAACCTTGACGCTCGATCTTTCCGGGTTTTGCAGGCTTTTTTCGACGCCGCCACATTGACGAGGGCAAGGAGTATCGGTTCACCGTCTCGTGGGTGAACTCTCCGAGTGGTAAGCGGTGGGCCTTGAAGTTGAAACCACTGCTCCTCGACCGATGATTCTCCGAGCAGTGTTGGAATGTGGTGCACACAGGCGCCGGCAATTCAGATGGCGTGTATAGCCGGAGAATGTTGCGCGACTGAGGCTCTTTGAGTGCCCAATACTTATTCTCTGAACATATTCGCTTATAAATACTTCAATACGTAGTTTTTGCGGGGTTTCCTTGACATCGCCGTGATCGGCTCTGAGGGGGCAACCCGTAATTTAGCCAACGAGAACAACATATGCAGGAGTCGTTCATTACCCCGGGAGCAGCGTGCTTCTGGTGCATTGAAGCCGCGCATCGGCAGGTTCGTGGCGTTACCGGTGTCGAGGTGGGTTATGTCAGTGCTCGATCACCGGTTCCGGTATGAGGGGAGCCTTGGGCGACTGCGCGCTCGTCCCGCATAGCAGACTGGTCGTCGGAAGTAAGGTGACGTCGTGGGAAGGGCAGCCCAATCAAGTCGCTGGTGCCGCCGGGAGAGCAGGGAGGAAGTATCAGGCCATTGCGGGATCGGTGATGGTGGACAACCCGGGCGCTGTCCACCTCATACATTAGTTGCCGTTGTAAGCGAAGGCTTCGGCGGTCTCGGGAGTCCAGCCATACGGACGCGGACGGTTGCCGTGGCACCACCTTGTCGCCTTCGGCGAAGACGTAGTTCGGCGAGCGGTATTTCTTCAGTTCGCCGCTGTCGGTGCGTACCAGGTAGATACGCTCGCTGGCACCCAGGGCCTTCTGGCCTGAACCGCCGAACAGCGCGCCGAAGCCTGCGCCGATCACCGCACCGATCGGACCGCCGACGGAGCCGGCCATCATGCCGCTCATGCCACCCGTGGCCTGGCCCGAAGTCTCACTCGTCACTTCCCGGACGATTTCGGCGGCGTTGACGGTGCCGACGGTGAGCATGCCGATGGTCAGGGCCAGCATTCCGAATTTGTTCATGGTGGTTCCCCCAGAGCGAGACGAGCGGTCGTTACCAGTCGATTCAATCGGGACGGGATGTGGCGCTGTTATCGCCGCTGTTCCGTCTTCCTTGGTATGGAAGCTACCGATTTCGTTGACATGGATCAATAAAAAAATCGCTTTCTTATGCTTAAGGAGGGGCCGGGCTGGCAAGGCTGCTTCTTCGGCTGCGCGCTTTGCCGGGAGCGGGCAAATGCCTGTCGCTTTGCCGGAGGAGGGTGGTCACCTCCCTCCTTGCCTTCAGGCCATGCCTACGCCATGGAGCCGAAAGCGCTGCCTATTCTCAGGGCGATTCTTCCATCCTATCGGTCGATAAAGCGTTGCCGGAACCACAGGTCAAGCATGTATTTCTCGGCGTAGAGCGGATCTCTGATGCCATATCCGTGCCGTCCGGGGTGCTGCAGATACGAGGGGTCGGTGATCCTTGCCTTCTCGCTGGCGATCACCGTGCCGTTACGCCGTAGCTCATAGTTCAGGTTGATGCTCGGCCAGTCGATTTCACGCATCACACGCATGTCGTAACCCTGACTCCTCCACCAGGGCTCGTGACGTCCGGCCAAGTCGATGTCGGTCACCTCGACATGCAGGCTCAGGCCTGGAGCCAGATAGCGCTCGCCCAGGTATTCGAAGCTGGTGCGCAGTTCGTTCAGCACTCGTTCGTCGGCACCACGGTGGCGGCCGCTCAGGGTGGCGTCACGGAAGTTCTCGGGCTGTGTGAACTCGACCGTGACACGAGGCTCTGCCGCGATCGGCCTTGACCCGCCGACGGCCAGATCGAGCGTCGTCAGCGCGGCGAACAGGATGGAGCGCATCACCTGTCTCCTAGCGGCTCTTGATCCGGAGATTCCTCCAGAAGGTCCTGGCTGCCTGAATGACCTGAACGAGGAACACTGCTCTCATCAGGATAGGAGTTGAGAGTCGCACCATCGGCGACATTGTTCTAGCCCATGGCTCACGCCAAAAATCGGAGTGCGCGCCTGGTTCGATGAGCCGTGTCCGTATGCTCGGCCCCGCAGCTCGAGAGCGGTGCGGGGTGCCGGCGGGCCTGGGGGGAGGGCGCACAGGCGTTTCGTTGGCGACTCGTCCGGCTCGCTCTTCGAGCGCCGGCCGGGGCCCCATAACCGGGCAGGCTCGCAGCAGGGCGGCCTCGAGCCGGAAATGCCGGTCATGGAGGGGGCGAGACGGTTGATCCATCTCAACTTCAGTCATCGACGGAGAATTACAGTTCACTGTATCGATCGCCCTATTTTCGAGGAGATTTCTTTTGTCCGCCGTTACCGCAGCCCCGGTTGCCAACCCCCGATTCACCAGAGGACAGGCCATCGGCGCCATTCTGGCCGTCGCGGCCGCCGTCGGCATCGAGCTTCTGCCGCTGCAAGGCAGCTTGCCCGCCGCCGGCCAGCACATGCTGGCCATACTGGCTTTCGCCGTGATCATCTGGATTTCGGAGGCGATGGATTACACCGTCAGCTCCATCCTGATCGCAGCCCTGATCATTTTCCTGGTGGGCAGCGCCCCCTCGGTGGCCAATCCCGATGTGCCATACGGTACCCAGGGGGGACTCAAACTGGCGCTGGCGGGTTTTTCCAATTCGGGCCTGGCGCTCGTCGCCGCCGCTTTGTTCATCGCTGCCGCCATGACGGTGACGGGGCTCGACCAGCGTATTGCGCTATTCACCATGTCCCATATCGGGGCGGGTGGCAGAAGGGTGCTGATCGTTTCCATCATCGTCACTATCCTGCTCAGCTTCGTGGTACCCAGTGCCACCGCCCGCACGGCCTGCGTGGTCCCCATCATGCTGGGCGGTATCGCTTCTCTGAAACTGGATCGCAAGGGGCCGCTCGCCGCTTCGATCATGATCACCATCGCCCAGGCGACCAGCATCTGGAACATCGGCATCATGACCTCCGCCGCCCAGAACCTGTTGTCGCGGGGGTTCGTGGAAAAGCAGTTCGGCGCCGACCAGGCGCTGGCCTGGGTCGATTGGCTGATCGCCGGCGCGCCCTGGGCGGTCATCATGTCGGTCATCCTTTATTTCGTGGTGCGCAAGGTGTTGCCGCCAGAAATCGAGGAAATCCCCGGTGGCAAGCAGGCCATGGCCGAATCCTATAGGGCGCTGGGTTCCATGACGGCTCCCGAAAAGCGCCTGCTGGCGATCTCGCTCGTTCTCCTCGGACTCTGGGCGACGGAGAACAAGCTTCATTCGCTCGACACCGCCTCTACCACCATCGCCGGTGTCGCTCTGATGCTGCTTCCCGGTATCGGCGTGATGACCTGGAAACAGGCGCAGAAGCTGATTCCCTGGGGAACGGTGATCGTCTTCGCCGTTGGCATCAGCCTGGGCACCGCGCTGCTCGATACCAAGGCGGCACAGTGGCTTTCCAGTTCCGTGGTACAGGCTTTCCAGCTTGATACGCTGTCGCCCTTCGCCATTTTCGCCCTGCTGTCGGCTTTCCTGATTCTGATCCACCTGGGCTTTGCCAGTGCCACCGCGTTGACCGCCGCCCTGATGCCGATCCTGATCAATGTGCTGGCCAGCGTGCCGGATCTGAACGCACCGGGCATCGCCATGCTGTTGGCCTTCACTGTCAGCTTCGGTTTCATCCTGCCCGTGAACGCACCGCAGAACATGGTCTGTCTGGGTACGGAAACCTTCACTACGCGACAGTTCACCATGGTTGGCCTCTGGCTCACGGTGGCCGGCTATGCGCTGCTGCTCCTCTTCGCCCTCACCTGGTGGCCCCTGCTGGGGCTGATCTGAAGGCGCCGGCCGATGCGGGCGTCGGCCGTGTCATGGACCCTTCGGGGCAGCCAGGCGCGAGCCGGTGGTTTGGGGACTGAGCCAGGTCCGGGTGTCGGTCCGAAAATGGAGTGATCGGTTGGGCGGATTCCTGTGCTTCCTTCTGCTATTGTTCCTGGCAGTGGGCTTTGCGGTTGTTCATAACCTTGCCGCGCCGTTCATGGTGCGCTTCGTGGAGGACAGTATGGCTCGGGCTCGTCGTCGAACGAATCGTGCTTCCAAGCAGGTAGTCGAGCTGGCAATGGCTGTGCCGCTTGTCGTCGCGCAGCGCATGGCACGCATGGCCATGGCGGGGACGGCTCCGACCGCCAGGGACCGACGCGAGTTCCAACTGATGGGAGCGGAAAAGCTGGCCGCCTTCGGTGAGTCCTGGATGGCCATGTACCTGCAGATGTTCCATGCCAATCAGGAGCTGGTCTTCTCGCTGATGAGGACGTGGAACCCGATGCTGGTCGGCAAGGATGCATGGTTCAAGTCGGCGCAGGCGGTTCAGTCCGCCATGCTGGATGTGCTGGGCAAGGGGGTGGCTCCGCTGCATAGGCGGGCGGTGGGCAATGCCAAGCGCTTGAGCCGCTCCAGCCCTGGGCGATGATGGCGGTGGCTTCGGCTGGCCGTGGGTAACTTTTGCAGAGTTCTCGCGGTCCTCCGGAAACCTCTTCCGAACGATATACGTCTTTTCACTCGATCTTCCCCGCCGCGCTCCGCTCTCTGTTGCCGAGCCGCAGAATGATATACTCGCTTTCCGCGCCCGTGCCTGCAGGTCCCAGCGAATATGACCCACATTTCCGAACGCTTCCTCATCCAGGCCCATCTCGATGCCAAGCAGATCAGGCCGCTGAGCGCCGAGGAAGAAGCCCATTACCGTCGCGAGATCGCCGCTGAGTTGCGCAGGCAGAACGCCGTACTGGTCGCCCACTATTATTGCGACCCGGTGTTGCAGGCACTGGCTGAGGAAACCGGCGGTTGCGTCGCCGACTCCCTGGAGATGGCCCGCTTCGGCAGCCAGCATCCGGCCCGGACGCTGCTCGTCGCCGGTGTGCGCTTCATGGGCGAGACAGCGAAAATCCTCAATCCGGAAAAGCGCGTGCTGATGCCGACCCTGGAGGCGACCTGCTCGCTGGATCTGGGATGTCCGGTGGAGGAGTTCTCCGCCTTCTGCGACCAGCATCCCGAGCGCACGGTGGTGGTCTATGCCAATACTTCGGCGGCGGTCAAGGCACGGGCCGACTGGGTGGTCACATCCAGTTGCGCCCTGGAGATCGTGGAAAGCCTCATGGACAATGGCGAGAAGCTCATCTGGGCTCCGGATCGCCATCTCGGTCGCTACGTTCAGCGCGAAACTGGTGCCGACATGCTGCTCTGGGACGGCGCCTGTATCGTTCACGAGGAGTTCAAGGCCAGGCAGTTGCTCGACATGAAACAGCTTTATCCCGACGCTGCCGTGCTGGTCCATCCGGAGTCCCCGGAGGCGGTGATCGAACTGGCCGATGCGGTGGGCTCGACCAGCCAGTTGATCAAGGCGGCACAAACGCTGCCCAATTCGACCCTCATCGTGGCCACCGATCGCGGCATCTTCTACAAGATGCAACAGCTTTGCCCGGACAAGCACTTCGTGGAAGCACCCACGGCGGGGAATGGCGCAACCTGCCGTAGCTGCGCGCATTGCCCCTGGATGGCGATGAATACCCTGGAGCGTACCTTGGCGACGCTACGCGGTGGCATCAACGAAATTTTCGTCGATCCTGCTCTGATCCTGCGGGCAGTCAAGCCACTTGCGCGCATGCTTGACTTCACCCAGGCAGCTCGCCTGAGGCTCGCCGGCAATGCCTGATGGGAGGATTGCCCTCTGAGAAGTAGAGGTCCGGCCAGACCTTGCGGGGCTTTTTCAGGGATCAGCGCAGCATTTCCTCGATCATCTTCTTTTCTTCTTTCAGTTCCTGCTGCCGGGCATCCATGCGTGCGGCCAACTGGAAGTTGCTGCTGGCGCGACGCTTGGCAAAATTCAATTGTTCGATGGCCTGGTCATAATTGCCGACCAGAGCAAAGTACTCGGCGCGGGCCTGGTGTACCCCGATGATGTCGCCGGACAGGCCGCGAACTTCCGCGGCCATGTACCAGACATCCGGGTCCTGAGGGCGATTGGCGAGCAACTCGTTGAGTATTTTCTCCGCTGCTGCCGGCTGGTTCTGCTTGAGCAGCAGGTCTGCCTGGGCCTGGCGCAACGGGTAGTTGTCCTGATACAGGGCGAGCAGGCGCTTGATCCGAGCTTCGGCTTCCGCAAGGCGGTTGGCGGTGATGTCCAGGGCAGCCGCGGCAAGATTGTAGTCGATGTCGTTGGGCGACTTGTTGAGCAGGGGCTGCAGCGTTTCCCGGGCTTCGTTGAGCTGGCCGCTCTTGGTCAGGGCCAGCACCAGTCCGTAGCGTGCGGACGTGGATGCGGGTTGTTCGTCGAGCATGGCGCGGAAACGCTTCACGGCCATGCCGGGGGTCTGCTCGTAGATGAGTTGCACACGGGCGCGCATCAACTGGTAGCGGTGGTTGTCCTGACGGCCGCCCGGGCGATATTGCTCTGCGCGGTTACGGGTATCGGCGATGCGCGATTCGGTGACCGGGTGGGTCAGAAGGAACTCCGGCGGTTTGGCGTCGTAGCGGTACTGACGCATCAGGCGCTCGAACATGCTCGGCATGGCGCGCGGGTCATAACCAGCCCTTTCCAGATTGAGCAGGCCGATGCGGTCGGCTTCCTGTTCGTTCTGGCGGGAAAAGCGCCGCATTTCCTGCATTGCCGCCGCCTGGCTGGAGGCAATTGCCGCCATGCCGGCGTCTCCGGCACCTGCAGCGGCAGCGATGATGCCGGCAAGCATGGTGGCCATCATGGGAAGCTGGAGGCGTTGCTGGGCTTCGAGCCCACGCGCGAAATGGCGCTGCGAGAGGTGCGCCAGTTCGTGGGCCAGCACCGCGGCGTATTCGGCTTCGGTCTCTGCGTAGAGAAAAAGGCCGCCGTTCACGCCGATGATGCCGCCGGGGGCGGCAAAGGCGTTCAGTTGCGGGCTGTCGAGCAGGACGAACTCCAGGCGACGGTCCTGTACCTGGCTGGTTTCGCTCAGGCGATAGACACTGGTTTCCACATAGTCTTTCAGTTGTGCATCGGACAGGTGGGGAACCTGTCCGCGTAGCAGGCTGAGCCAGGCTCGGCCAAGCTGATGCTCCTGAGTGGGGGATACGATGGCCGAGCTGGCGTCCCCCAATGACGGCAGATCATTGGCTGCGCCAGGGAGTGCGAGCAGGCATGCGAGAGCGAGGAGGCCGGGGTGCAGGAAATTCATGCGGCAGGTTCTGACGTTCAAAGGCATTGCTGTATCCATTCAAGTCTAGGCGCCTCGGTGTCGGCAGGCACGCCCGGCAGGCGACTGGTCACTTCTCTACCGGCTTGGTTATCCTTGGGACCTTTTCTGGAGAGTCCTATGACTGATGCCGAGTGGCAGGCCGATACCTGCGATGCCGAACTGGATGCCAGTGGCCTGAGTTGTCCGCTGCCTTTGCTCAAGGCCAAGCTGGAGTTGAACCGTCTGCCTTCCGGAGCGGTGCTCAAGGTGACCGCGACGGATCCTGGTTCGCAACGGGACTTTCATGCCTTCGCCAGGTTGGCCGGTCATCGCCTGCTCCATGAGGAGATCGAAGGAGATCGTTTCCGCTATTGGCTACGCAAGGCCTGACGCAGGCTCGTTGGCCGCCGGGCTCAGCGGGACTGCTGCAGAGCCCTGGCTGCGGCCAGCACGGCGTCGACGTGGCCTGGGACCTTCACGCCACGCCACTCCTGGCGCAATACGCCATCCTCGTCGATCAGGAAAGTGCTGCGATCGATCCCCAGATATTCCTTGCCATAGAGTTTTTTCAGCTTGATCACATCGAACAGCCGGCAAAGCTGTTCTTCCTTGTCGGAGATCAGCTCGAACGGGAAGGCCTGCTTGCTCTTGAAGTTCTCGTGGGATTTCAAGCCGTCCCGGGAAACACCGAAGACCAGGGTGTTGGCCGCCTGGAACTCGTCGTGGCGATCACGGAAGCCCTGGCCTTCGGTGGTACAGCCCGGCGTGCTGTCCTTCGGATAGAAGTACAGGACCACCTGCCGGCCTCTGAGTGCGGCAAGCGAAACCGTCTGGCCGCCGGTGGCCTGGGCTTGGAAGTCGGGAACGGGCTGCTCGAGGACGACGGGCATGGAGACTCCTTAGGGATTCTGGGGGCGCCAGGGCTCGATCAGGGCATCGAGGTTCAGGGCATCGGCGAAGTCGAGGAACTGGTCACGCAGCCAACTGATCTGGGTGCCGGCCGGCAAGGTGACGGTCAGGGTTGCGTTGAGCATGGTGCCACCGGTTTGCGGTGCCTGGTAGGTATCGCAGGTGAGGTTTTCCAGTTCGACGCGGTGGTCGATGAAGAACTGGCAGAGCTCGGCGAGAATATCCGGCCGGTAGGCTGCGCTGACATAGGCAACGTAAGGCAATGCCTGCGGGCGATTGTCCAGGGGCTGGCTGCGGGTCAGGTTGTAGGTGAAGTCGTGCCGCTTGGCCAGCGCCGGCAGGCTGGCCTCCATGCGTGCCAGCCCGTCCCAACTGCCGGCCACCTGTACGACCAGGGCGCAAATTTCGCCATGGCGGGTCAGGCGGGTGCTGACAACCGAGCAGCGGCTTTCCTGGCTAGCACGGCACAGCACGTTGGTCAGCTCCATGGGGGCGCTGCCGAGAACGCTGATGACGAGGAACTGTTCGCGAACGGGAGGGGTGGACATGCAGCTTTCCTAAACGATGAGCCGTCGTCGCAAGAGGCGCCGAACAAAGCCGGAAGGGTAACGAAAAGCAGCGTCGAGGGGAATGCTTGGGCTTTGTGGTCAACTTGTACAAGCCAGAGGGCGACAGTACCATTACGACTCATTTTTCCGGCAGGAGTGGTTGCATGATTGCGGGCAGCATGGTGGCTCTGGTCACCCCCATGGATGCGCAGGGCGGTCTGGATTGGGACGGCCTGGGCAAGCTCGTGGACTTCCACCTGCAAGAAGGTACCAACGCCATCGTCGCGGTCGGTACCACGGGCGAGTCCGCGACCTTGGACGTCGCCGAGCATGTCGAAGTCATCCGTCGTGTGGTCGATCAGGTTAATGGCAGGATTCCGGTGATCGCCGGTACCGGTGCCAACTGTACGCGCGAGGCGATCGAACTGACGGCGAACGCCAAGAGCGTCGGTGCCGATGCCTGCCTGCTGGTGACTCCCTACTATAACAAGCCGACCCAGGAAGGCCTGTTCCAGCACTTCCGCGCCATTGCCGAGGCCGTGGCGATTCCGCAAATCCTCTATAACGTGCCTGGGCGCACGGTCTGCGACATGTTGCCGGAAACCGTCGAGCGCCTTTCTAGAGTGCCGAACATCATCGGCATCAAGGAGGCGACCGGTAACCTGGAGCGTGGTCGGGAGGTCTTGGCGCGCGTATCCAAGGACTTCCTGGTGTATTCGGGCGACGATCCCACCGCTGTCGAACTCATCCTGATGGGCGGCAAGGGCAATATTTCGGTGACTGCCAACGTCGTTCCGCGCGCCATGAGTGATCTGTGCGCTGCGGCCATGCGTGGCGAGGCGGCCATCGCTCGGGCTATGAACGAGCGTCTGATGCCGTTGCACAAGGCGTTGTTCCTCGAGTCCAATCCGATTCCCGTGAAGTGGGCGTTGTACGAGATGGGCTTGATTCCCGAGGGTATTCGTCTGCCCCTGACCCCGTTGAGCCCCGCTTGCCACGAGCCGTTGCGTCAGGCTCTCCGCCAGATCGGTGCGCTGGCTTGATCATCGGGAAGCATTGTGCATGAAGCGACTGGCCGGGCTCTCCGCCCTTGCCGCGATCCTTTCGAGTGCCAGCGGCTGTGGCTGGCTGTGGGGAGAGCATGGGTATTTCCGTGACCGCGGCAGCGATTATCTCGAGGCACGGCAGACCGCTCCGATGCGCTTGCCAGCGGATGTCGAGGTCAAGCGCATCGATCCGCTACTGCCGGTGCCTTTGAATGTCGCCGATTTGCAACACGGCTCTGACTTCGAGGTGCCGCGCCCCCAGGCGTTGCAGAGCGGGCAGGAGGTCAACGAGTTCAGCCTGCAGCAGAGTGGTGACTCTCGCTGGCTCGTGGCTCAGCGTGCGCCAGCGGAGGTCTGGCCGATGCTCCGGCAGTTTTTCGAGGATAACGGCTTCAGCCTCTCCGAGGAGCGCCTTTCCGCCGGTGAGTTCATCACCGCCTGGCAACCGCTCGACGCACTGTCCGTACCTTTGGCGCGCCGCCTGGGCGGTCGTGTCTCCGGGCAGACGGGCGGGGGCGAGGTCCGGGTGCATGTGCGTGTCGAACCCGGTGTTCAGCGCAACTCCAGCGAGATTTTCGTGAGCAGTGCGTTGCGTCCGTCCGGTAGCGGCTCCGGCGATGGAGCGGCCGGTCGTGCCGATGCCGGTCTGGATGCAGCGTTGCTCGACGAGATGAATGCCAGTCTGACGCGTAGCGCCGAGCGTGGCGGTTCGGTTTCCCTGCTGGCCGCCCGCGACTTCGATGCGCCGAGCCGTGTCACCCTTTCGCAAGATGGCAATGGCAACCCCTTCCTGAACCTGGATGCCGATTTCGACCGGGCCTGGTCGAGCATCGGTCGTGCCCTGGAAATGGGCAATGTACGGGTCGAGGACATCAACCGCAGCCTCGGGGTGTATTACATCAACCTCGCCGAAAAGGCCGACAGGAATGAGAAACCGGGGCTTCTCGGGCGCCTGTTTGGCGGGAAGGAGGACCCGAAGGAAGTGGAGGCTCGCGCCGAACGCTATCAGGTACGCCTGACCCGGATTGCGGAGGGCATCCAGGTCACGGTGGAAAAGGACATGAATACCTTCGCTCCGGAAGGGGTGGCGCGCCGGGTGCTGAACATGCTTCAGGAACATCTGGGTTAATGCTGCACGGCCTGGGTCGCATTCTGCGACCGTTTCGGCCATGGCACGAATCGATGATGGGCGAAACCTTTCCGGTTTCGCCTATTTTGTTTGATAAAGGCGAAAAGACGCGATGACTACACCTACCAGCCTCAGCCTGAAGAAAATCTATTCGGGCAAAGTCCGCGACCTCTATGAAGTCGACGCCAAGCGCATGCTGATGGTGGCCAGCGATCGGCTGTCGGCTTTCGATGTGATTCTCGCCGAGCCGATTCCGGACAAGGGCAAGATTCTCACTGCCATCTCCAATTTCTGGTTCGGCAAGCTGGCCGGCATAGTGCCGAACCATTTCACCGGAGATCGGGTCGAGGATGTGGTTCCAGCCGCCGAGTTGCCCTTGGTCGAAGGACGGGCGGTGGTCGTGAAGCGCCTCAAGCCTGTGGCGGTGGAAGCCATTGTGCGTGGCTATATTGCCGGTTCCGGTTGGAAGGAATATCAGAAGGGCGGTATTGTTTGCGGCATTCCGTTGCCGGCCGGGTTGAGGGAAGCCGCCAAGCTGCCGCAACCGATCTTCACACCCTCTACCAAGGCGGCACTGGGCGTTCATGATGAAAACATCACATATGCACGCTGCGAAGGGATCATCGGCAAGGAGCTGGCGGCAAAAGTACGCGATGCCTCCATTGCCCTGTACAGTACCGCCGTCGAATACGCTGCCACTCGGGGCATCATCATCGCCGATACCAAGTTCGAATTCGGTCTTGATGAGAATGGTACCCTGACGCTCATGGACGAAGTGCTGACTCCGGATTCCAGCCGTTTCTGGCCAGCCGATAGCTATATGGAAGGACGGAATCCGCCAAGTTTCGATAAACAGTTCGTGCGTGACTGGCTGGAGTCCACCGGTTGGAACAAGCAGCCGCCGGCACCGTCGCTGCCGCTCGAAGTCGCACAGAAGACGGCCGATAAATACCGTGAGGCACTGACCCGCCTGGCCTGCTGAGAAGTCGGGCCGTCGCTTTGCCGCAGTACTTGCCGGAGTTGGCCAATTACCTGAATGCACACAAAAAAATCCATGCGGGGGGGTTCGCCAAAGGCATTCGAGCTGGTATCATGCGCGCCGCCCAGGGGAGATGCCGGAGTGGTCGAACGGGACGGATTCGAAATCCGTTGTATCCGCAAGGGTACCTAGGGTTCGAATCCCTATCTCCCCGCCATATCCAGAGCCTTGCAGTTCTCGAGCTGCAAGGCTTTTTCATGCGATCAATTCTTTCGCCTTGTCTCGTGACGTTCGCACGACGATATACGTCGACCGATACCATTATGCCGACAGGCCTTGGTCCGAACAGTCAGCCGATCTTTTCACACTGTCGATGACAGGCCATCCGATGGCCTTCGGAAGGTCTCTTCTGCTTACTCGCTGACTTGACGGACATCAAGCACGGCCCAGACTTCAAGTCCTTTCTTGCGTACGGCCTTCTCCGCTTCGAGTTTCGCTTCCAGGGTGCTGAGCGAACGAGACTTGTATTCGAACCGGAATGCCGGGCCACCAGTCAGTTTGCGTACACTCAACTCCACCAGAATGTAGCTGAATGGGTGTTTGCGCTTCTCGGGAGCGGGCTTTGCTGGGGCAAGGCCCAATGCCTCGCGCATTTCGGCTTCGGTGATTTGTTGTGAGCTCAATGGGCTTACCTGTCAATTTTGAACATTGAACAAGGAAAAGTTGCCATATGAATTTAAATGCGCATCCTGATCCATCGGATGGAGCGTAAATCCATATTCATGAGGCAACGAACCTTCGACAGCGCACTTTCTCGTTATTCTAGACCGCTGTCAGGAAAGGAGCCCTTTCATCGTATGCCAGCCTGGCTGGATTTTATCAATCTGCTTCTTGCCAGACCGGGCAGTTATCGAAGAGGCTTCCATATTGTATACGAATCATGGCTGTCGGGTAGTTACCACAAGTCTCCTCTGCTTTCCAAGTAAAAATGTGCCACGGAAATGATGGCAGGCAATTGAGCGGGACAGGCTCAAGCGGTTTCCATCATTATTGTATAACCCCATCGAGGATGGCGGGGGAGTGGAGCGCTGGAAGTCCTGCATCGATGACCATTATAGAAAGCTTTTCAACCAGGATGACCAGCGACTGGTTGGAAGCTCCGAAGCGCGGGTTTCCATCGGCTCTCTGTCAATTTATCCTGGCCGGTCGGTCAGTCGGGCAAGAATGGTTGTGCGAACCAATGAAGGCCCCGTCTGTTAGCCATACTCTTGCATCAGAGTCCTGGCTTGCGCCACACGCTGGCGAGCCAGGGTTGTTGCTCGCATGGAAGATCGCTGGGGCGATAGTAGTGTTCGAGTTCGACGAAGCCGGCCGCGTTCAGATAACGTCGCCAGGCGTCGAGGTCGTGATAGCTGCCATAGCGGTTCCCATTCCAGCCCTCTTCGTTGTGCCCGCGTGGATTGGAGCTGAACAGCACGCCGCCAGGCTTGAGGGCTGCATACAGCTTGCCTAGCACCTGGGAGAGTTCCTGGGTGGGGACATGGAACAGCGAGGCGTTGGCGAAGATGCCGTCGAAACGTCCAGTCGGCAGATCGAGTCGCAGGAAGTCCTGCTGCCAGACCTCGCAGCCCGAGTCGGTGCGGGCCATTTCAGCGAAGCGGGGACAGCCGTCCAGGCCGATCGGCTGATGGCCGAGAGCTCGGAAGGCCTTGAGATCGCGCCCTGGACCGCAACCGAAGTCGAGAATAATGAAAGGCGATGGCCCTTCGATGTGGCGCAGCAGAGCGTCGATGTTCTGGCGGACATCGTGATCGCGGGTACCTTCGCGGAAGGCTTCGGCGGATGCAGTGTAGTGTTGCAGCGTGGTTGCGGTGATCTGCCGGAGGTCGTTCGCATCGAGTGCCGGTGATACTTCTTCGGATGGGATCATTTGCGTATCCACTTGCCGTTCAGTTGGATGTACTGGCCTTTCGAGGTCTTCTCCAGAGCCTTCTGTCCGGCGATGGCTTCCACATCGCCTTGTTTGATGCCGTTTTCCCGTGCAAGGCGCTGGTATTCGGTGCGTCGTGCCTGGTTGATCAGACGGGCGATTTCTTCGGCCTGATCGCCTGGACTGACCACACCCAGGTAGCCGTTGGGCATCTCGCCCAGTTGGCCGCGAGCCTTGGCGCCGGAGAGGGCTCCCATGGCTTCGTTGAGACTCATTGCCAGGGCTGGCAAGGCAAGGCCCAGCACGATCAGCAGGGTTGTCATGCGCGCGCGGATCTTCATGGGATCTCCTCAGAACAGGCCGCTGTCCTTGTCGATGATATCGTCCAGGGCCTCGTCCACCCTGACATAGACTTCGTGCTGGATCTTCACGTTGAGGTTGATGTTGATCGGCTCGTCGGGGACGGCCAGTTGCACTGTGGGCGTGCAGGCAGCGGCCAGCAGGCCAAGCAGCGGGACGGCGAACAGATGGCGCAGGCGCATGGGGTTCTCCAATCAGGGGGCGTCGGGGCTTTTTCGCAGTCGCTGCTGCACGCGTTGCCGAATCCTTTCGCTGACGCGGTCGGAGAGCTGCAGGCTGGTCAGCAAGGCCGGAATATCCTCTTCCAGGTTGATGTTGAAGTGGATGGGCCGGCCTTTTTCCAAGGCGGGATTGCGCCCTTCGAGACGCAGTCCCATGCGCAGCTTGCCCTGCTCATCATAACCGAGGTCGCTCGATAGCCGGCTGAAGTGGAAGTTTTCCAGTGCGTCGGCCACCAGTTTCATGGCTGGATTGCTGCGGGCGAAGGTGCGGATTCTTTCGGAGCGGAACTGCAGTATGCCGGGGCCGCGATTGTCCAGTCGACCTTGCTCGATACGCACGCCGGCCGGTCCGACGAGTAGCGGCAGGCGTCCATCCAGGGTCCCTCGGCCAGCCAGTCCTTCGGCCGGGTAGAGGCGGAACAGCTCACCGAGCTGCAGCCCTTCGAGCCGAAGCGGAAGGCTTGCCGAGCCTGTCGACAGATCCCGGCTCGACGGGGGCAGCCAGGCGCGCCCGTCCAGCAGGGCGAGTTCGGCCTGCTGCCAGGCGAGTCGACCGCGCAGTGGCTGCGCCAGGCTTGCCGAATACTGGCCTCGCAGACGCAGTGGGCCGAGCGGGAGACCGGGGTTGAGATGTGTCACCTCCAACTCGGTCAGTTGCAATTCCAGATGCGATCCGCGCAGTCGTGCCTGAATTCGCCCGCTCAGACCGTCCAGTTCGCTGCGCTCGTAGATTCCCGAGAGGCCCTGCGATTGCAGCTTCAACTCGGCCTGCCGTGGCTTACCGGGACTCAGGTACAGGTGGGCGCTGCCTTGCAGGCGCCCCTTGTCCAACTCGAGCCGTGCGGGCCAGTCGCTCAAGGTCGCCGCCAGCGGGTTGCCGGCCTGCAGGAGGATTTCCGTCAGCCGGGCTTCCATGGCCAATGCACCGCCTGAGCTACGCCGTAGCTGCAGGTTCATGCCCAGTCCCCGCTCGCCCTGCAGCATGCCGCCGAGCTGCTGGTGCCCGTCTCCGCCATCGAGACGACCTTGCCAGCGCCAGCCCTGGGCATGCAGGCGGGGATGCTGCAGATTCGCTGTCTGCAGGTGCAGCGGGCCTCCCAGTTGCGAAACGCGCAGCCCTTCGCCGACAGGTTCGGCTGTGAGGTGCAGGCCAGCCAGTTGACCCTGCAATTCTTCCAGGAGCAACTCGGCCAGTGCCAGCCGCCCGAGACTGAAACGCGATCCTTCACCCAGCGCCAATCGCAGGCGTTCGTGGTCGAGCTGACCGGCCATTCGCAGGCGAACTTTCAATCGCTCCAGGCGGTTGCCGGAAAACTGCAGGCGAGGTGCGTCGATCTCGAGCGTGCCGCCCTTCAGTTCGACGCGCCAGTCGGGCAACTGAGGGGCGATATTCAGCTCGCCTTGCAACAGCGCCCGCAGCGGACCTTGGCTGTGCAACCGCAGGCTCAGGGGGAGGTGCGGCGCTTTGCTCGAGGTATTGATGGGGTGGGGGGCGATCTGCAACTGCAGTGCTTCTGGCCGCAGGGGCTCGGGGACGCCCTCCAGCCAGGCGCCCTGTGGTCGAGTCAGGTGGAGATCGGCATGCAACTGGCGGGGTAGCCACTTTCCTGCACTACCGACCAGATTCAGGTCCAGGTCGCCTTTCAGCAGGCCTATCCCCGGTGCCGGCCAGGCTTCGGGCAGGCTGGCGCGGAGGTGGGCTTCTCCCTGTGCCATCTTGCGCAATCTGGATAGCTCCAGTGGACCCCGTGGCCACTGGAGCCGCCAGTCGGCTTCGAGTCCTACGGCCTGAAGGGCGGGACTGGCATCCGTTCGCCAGGGTTCCAGCCACTGTCCGAGCCAGTCCCGCAGCCAAGGGGCCTCGGGCAGGCCCGGCATGGCCAGTTCTCCCCGCCAAGTCTGTTCCGTGTCGTCGCTGCTCAAGATGCCCGATAGCCGGATGCGAGCCTGCCCGTTGAGCAGTATGCGTGCCTGCATCACCAGTTCCTGAAAGCCGGCCCGGCCGTCCAGGTTTGCATCCAGGCTCAGTTGCCGTCCTTCGTGCTGCAGTCGAAGGTCCAGACTGGCCGGCAGCAGGCGGGGGCCGGCATGCTGTGCCTGCAACGAGCCTTGCAGGAGGCAGCGGCCATTGGCGCAGGGAAGCCTGGCAGTGAAGGTATCGATCGCCAGATGTCGGGGAAGGGCGGCCAGGCTGTGCGGATCGGGCGAGCCGGCCGAGGACGGGGCTGCTCCGATGCTCGGGGCTTGCCAGGCCACGTCCAGTCGAGCAATGCGCAATTGTGGCAAGTGCCAGCCCTGGCCATCGTGCGTCGGCCAGTCGAGCCGCGAGTGCTCTGCGATGATTTGCAGACGGCCGCCGCTGGCCTGCCGCTGTTCCAGTTTCAGATATCGCAGGACTGGACCGCTGGAGGTGAAGCGCAGGCCCTGCCAGGAAAGTTGCTCGATGCCTCGGGCATGCAGAAATTGCTGCCAGCGATGATTGCCGTAGGCCAGGGTGACGATCAGGATAGCGCCGACCAGAACTATCCGCCTGGCGTTGCGCCATTTCGGATGGTGAGCCGCCACCGTGAGGTCCTTTGCACGAGCCCGGTTCCCGCGCAAGGGCGAGGCCGTGGGAACGGGATCAAGTCGCGGTTTTGTGTTTGATTGATGAAAAATGACAGCAAGATCAGTCCCAGAATGCGCCGGATTACCTTGCCGTCGGCTTCATGATGCATCTAAATAGATGAAAATCAAGAAGTTTTTTCTGGCCAAAAAAACACCAGTTCAAGCCGAGACCAGAAATCATCGACTCTTGGAAAGGTCGGAAGACTGTTGTCCACCGTGTTATCCACAGCTTCTGTGGATTTCCTTGTCGAGGCAGTGGAACCTCTTCGTCGCACTTTGGCAAGTCTTTACTCCTCGGGAAAAAGGAGTACAGTGCGCGCCTTCTCAAAATGAGCCCGCTGTTCGCTATGAGAATTCGTACCCAGTCCTCTTTGCCTGCCACTTCACAGACACGCCTGCCGGTAAAGGTGGCTTCCTGGTTGCTGGATAGCCCTGCCATCGGCAAGACCCACAGCGCCAAGCGTTTTGCCGGACATCTGCTCAAGCAGGCCGCGCGCCAAGGAGTGGTGGCGGCGCAGAGCCGCCTTGGTCAACTGCTCTGCCGCGACTGTCGAACCCCTCGCGATCGCCGCTTCGGTCTTGAACTGTTGCGTCAGGCTGCACGGGCTGGCGATATCCAGGCTCAGTTGGAACTCGGTCGCCACTGCTGCGAGGCGGGGCCGCTGGAACTGCAACAGGGCCGCTACTGGCTGGAGCAGGCGGCAGCCCAGGGCTCGGGCGAAGCGCTGCGACTGCTCGGCTGCCTTGCCGCGCATTCCTGAGGATCGGCAGTCGTTTCAGCGAAGCCAGAGCGTTGCCAGCCCGGCAAGCAGGCCGCTGGCCATTACTGGCAGGCTGAGCAGGGCCAGGCGGCTCCCGCCGATCACGGCGATCAGCCCACCCTTGACCAGGCTGTTGCTCATGGCGGCGAGAAAGATGCCTCGCACTGCCACCTCGCTATCCAACTCGCCCAGTGCATTGCGCGCCAGTGACAGGGTGATCGCATCGACGTCCGTCATTCCGGCCAGAAGCGCCACGAGATAGACCCCGGTATCGCCCAGCCAGTGGCGGCCAGCCTCCACCAGGAAGAGGATCAGTACCAGCAGGGCGGCAAAGCGCAGCGCCGGGCCCAGTTCGAAGGGGTTCTGCAGCGGCGGTTCGCTCTCGGCGGCTGGCTCCTGCCCGGAGCCGCGATAATGGAGGAGAGCGCCTCCGGCGTAGACCAGGGTGGCGACACCCATCGGCCAGAGCAGACTGGCCAGCAAGCCGGGGTTGATCAGCCCGACCTCCAGCAACACCCGCGGAAACATCAGCGCCGAGGTGGCCAGGAGAGCGCAGGCGAGCAGACGGTGCATTCGTAGCGTTCGCTGCAGACGGGACAGGGTAAGGGTCATCGCGGTGGAGGACACTATCCCGCCGAGCAGGGCTGTCAGCAGCAACCCATGGCGAGTGCCGACCAGGCGTATGGCCATATAGGCGGCAAAGCCGATGGCTGCTATCAGTACCACCATCCACCAGGTCTCGTAGGGATTGAATGCCTCCCAGGGACCATAGCCCCGGTTCGGCAGTACCGGCAGCAATACCACGGAAATGAACAGCAGCTTCAGCATGCCGGAGAGCTCCTGCGCCGTCAGTCGGCGCAGCGCGGCGTGCAAGGCTTCCTTGAGGCTTAGCAGCAGGGCCACCACCACTGCGCCGGCAGCGGCCAGCGCCTGGTGATCCGCGATCAATGCCAGACTGCCGAGCAGGAAGGTCAGCAGCATGGCGATCTCGCTGGTCATGCCCTGATCGCCGGTGTTGCGCAGGTCGCCGAGATAGCCGGCCACTACCAGCAGTCCGAATACCAGCAGCAGGGCGATCCAGGCCGCCAGGCCCAACTGCTGGCCGAGCAGCGCCGACAGGCCACCGAGTAGTCCGCTCAGTCCGAAGGTGCGGATACCGGCGACCAGGCGTGCATCATCGGTTTCGCGCGCGCTCCAGCCGCGTTCGGTGCCGATCAGCAGGCCGATGCCCAGGGCGATGGTCAGATCGAGAAGAAGCTCGGGATTGCTCGGCATGGCGATACCACGGAAGGGAGGGGGGCTGGACGTTCCTGCGCTTCGAAATGCAGCTGCGGGCGGAGCGCCCGCAGCCGAATCAGCGTAGGGCCAGATGGCGGTTGAGCAGGGCGCGCAGGGCTGCCGGCTTGACCGGTTTGCCCAGATAGTCGAGGCCGGTGGCGTGGATCTTGGCCACGGTTTCGGGACGTGCATCGGCGCTGATGACCACGCCCGGCAAAGGCTTGCCGAGGCGGGTGCGCAGCCAGGCCATCAGGTCGGTGCCGGTTTCGCCCTGATCGAGGTGATAATCCACCAGCGCCACCTGCGGACGCAGTTCGCCTTCCAGCAGTTGTTCGCATTCCAGGCGGTTACGTGCCGTCCATACCTGGCAACCCCAGCGTGAGAGCAGGCTGTGCATGGCCGTGAGGATGCTGTCCTCGTTGTCCACGCAGAGCACCTGGGCACCGGTCAGCGCATGGGTGTTGAGCGGCTGCGTACCGTCGGACTTGGCACTGACGACCGGCGCGACGGTGCGGGCCAGCGGGACGGTGACGCTGAAGACGCTGCCCTTGCCGAGCCAGGAGCGTACCTCCAGGCGGTGGTTCAGCACGCGGCAGAGACCGTCGGCGATCGCCAGGCCGAGGCCGAGCCCCTTTTCCGCACGGGTCTGGTGGCTGTCCAGGCGCTTGAATTCCTCGAAGATCTCCTGGCGCTTGTCTTCCGGAATGCCCGGGCCACGGTCCCAGACCTCCAGGCGCAGTTGATCGCCCTGGCGGCGCACACCCAGCAGCACATGGCCCTTGGCATAGCGGAAGGCGTTGGTGAGGAAGTTCTGCAGTACCCGGCGCAACAGTTTCATGTCGCTGTTGATGCGCAGTTTGCTGCTGCGCAGGTGGAAGTCGATGCCCTGTTCCCGGGCCAAGGCCTTGAACTCGGCGCCGAGGGTGTCGAACAGATCGGCGATCGGGAAATTGGTGCGCTCCGGCGTGATGCGGCCGCTTTCCAGGCGAGAGATATCCAGCAGATCGGTGATCAGGTCCTCGGCCGAGCGCAACGAGCAGTCCAGATGCTGCACCAGTCTCTGCGCCTCCGGCGGCAAGGGCGGTTCCTGATGGGCAAGGGACGCGGCGAACAGGCGCGCGGCATTGAGCGGCTGCATCAGGTCATGGCTGACCGCGGCGAGGAAGCGGGTTTTCGACTGGTTGGCCGATTCGGCGTGGGCCTTGGCCTCGACCAGCGCCTGGTTCAGCTTGGAAAGTTCCCGGGTCCGCTCGATCACTCGCTGCTCGAGGCCTTCGTTGGCCTCCTTGAGGGCGCGCTCGGCCTCACGGAACTCGGTGATATCGGTGAAGCTGGTGACGAAGCCACCGCCGGGCATGGGATTGCCGATCAGTTCGATGACCCGGCCGTTGGGGAACAGACGCTCGAAGGTGTGCGGAGTGCCGAGGCGCATCCAGTACAGCCGCTTGCTGACGTGTTCTTCGACATCGCCCAGGCCGAGCAGGCCACGTTCGGCGTTGTAGCGGATCAGGTCGGCAATCGGCCGGCCGACGTAGATCAGGCCCTCCGGGTAGTTGAACAGCTCCAGGTAACGGCGGTTCCAGGCCACCAGGCGCAGAGAGCCGTCGATCACGCTGATGCCCTGGGTGATGTTCTCGATGGCACCCTGCAACAGGGCGCGGTTGAACTGCAGTACTTCGGAGGCCTCGTCGACGATGCGCACGACATCCTCGACCTGCATCTCCCGTCCCTCGATGGCGGCCTTGACCACCGCCCGGGTCGAAGAGGCGCCGAGTACCCCGGCGAGCAGTCGCTCGGTGTGATCGATCCACTCGCTGGTCGCCGCCTGGTTGGGGTTGAACTCCTTGCCCTGGCGCTGGGCGAAGCGTTCGAAGCGCCGGCGCGCATGCTCTTCGCCGACGAAGCGTGCGGCGAGTTCAAGCAGGTCCTGTATCTGGACCGCGAGCAGGGAGCGGCCGCCGGAGCGGCGATTGATTTCCTGACCGACGAAGCGGCTGGCCTGCCAGTGCTCGGAAACACGGGTGCGCGAGAGCATCGACACGGCGGCGAAGACCGCCCAGTTGCCGGCCAGCGAGATCAGCATTCCCAGGGTGATCGAGGTGATCGGCAGACCCAGCGGGCGGCTGGCCAGCCACTCGAGGCCAGGGAACTGGCCAAGCGGCCAGCCCACGCGCTGGGCGATCAGCGGCAGCACCAGGGTGTAGCTCCACAGCAACGCGCCGACGGCGAGTCCGGCGAACACGCCGCGACGGTTGGCCTGCTTCCAGTAGAGCGCGCCGAGCATGGCAGGAGTCAGTTGGGATATCGCGGCGAAGGCGAGCTGACCGATGGTCGCCAGGCTGGTGGTCGGACCGAGCAGGCGATAGATGACATAGGCCATCAGCAGGATACCGATGATGCTGACCCGGCGTACGCTCAGCATCCAGTGGCGGAAGGCTTCGAAGGGCCGCTCGGCGTTTTTCCGGCGCAGCAGCCAGGGCAGCATGATGTCGTTGGAAACCATGGTGGAGAGCGCCACGCTGGCGACGATGACCATGCCGGTGGCGGCCGAGGCGCCGCCGATGAAGGCCAACAGTGCCAGTACGGGGCTGTGTTCGGCCAGGGGCAGGCTGATCACGAAGGTATCGGGAATGATTCCGGCCGGCAGGCGCAGTTGGCCGGCCAAGGCGATCGGCACCACGAACAGGGCCGCGAGGAATAGATATAGTGGAAACACCCAGCGTGCCAGACGCAGGTCCTGCGGTTCGATGTTCTCCACCACCGTGACATGGAATTGCCGTGGCAGACAGACTATCGCCATCATGGCCACGCCGGTCTGCACCAGCAATGCCGGCCAGTTCGTGTCCTTGCTCCAGAACTCCGCCAGTTGTGGAGCCGTCCTGGCCTCTTCGAGCAGATGGTCGAAGCCGTCATACAGACCATAGGTGATATAGGCGCCCACGGCGAGGAAGGCGAGCAGCTTGACCAGCGACTCGAAGGCGATGGCCAGCATCATGCCGCGGTGATGTTCGGTGACGTCGAGGGTGCGCGTGCCGAACAGGATGGTGAACAGGGCCAGGCAGAGGGTCACCACCATCGCGGTGTCCTGCGCGCGCGTGCCGGTGCTGTCCGGACCCGCGCCGATCAGCAGGTTGACGCCGAGCACTATGCCCTTCAGTTGCAGGGCAATATAAGGAAGCACGCCGACCAGGCAGATGAGGGTGACCACCACTGCCAGTGGCTGCGACTTGCCGTAGCGCGCGGCGATGAAGTCGGCGATGGAGGTGATGTTCTCCTGTTTGCTGATCATCACCATCTTTTGCAGCATCCAGGGGGCGAAGAGCAGCAGCAGGATCGGACCCAGGTAGATCGGCAGGAAGTCCCAGAGCTGTTCGGTAGCCTGGCCGACCGCGCCGAAGAACGTCCAACTGGTGCAGTAGACGGCCAGCGAGAGACTGTAGACCCAGGCGCGCATGCGTGGCGGCAAGGGCGCGCTACGGCGGTCTCCATAGAAGGCGATGGCGAAGAGTGTGGCCATGTAGGCCAGGGCGGCCAGGGCGATCACTCCGATGGACAGCGACATGTTGGCTCCAAACAAAACGGTAGCTCCCTGGACGGCTTGACTACACCAAGTGTTGGCTTGCCGAGCGTTTTCAGCAATGGTGAAAAATCATCCGGGAGTCGAGAGTCTTGCAGCAAAATACCCCGTGAACCGCGATTTGCGACCAAGGTAGCAAGCGACCTGCTGTCGCTTGCGGGGATCTGTCGCACCCCTTGGGTTTGCGCCTGCCAAGGCTTCTACATGGGCATTTTCGCGGCTTTCATGAGACTGCGCCGCCTGTGATTCATTTCAGGCGTTCGATGGAGCGAGCCCTTGTCCGATGGCTGTTCGCATGCGGTGCCGGGGGGGCGTTTCAGCCGCTCTTCCCGATCCGACCGTCAACTGCGTTCGATAACCTTTGCAAGTGCTCGCCATTGCTCGCGATCCTCCAGACGATCGGTCTGCAGAGGGGCGGAAATGTCATGGGGCGAGGGGCGGGCGACGCCTGGTGGGGATGGGGCTTCCTGGCCGTTCTTGACGGCGCCCTGTGGATGGGCCGGCGCACGGCTGGCGCCAGCCAACGGGGATCAGAGCCCCTGGGGGATTTCCTCCCCGCCCAGGGCCTCGAACAGGGCCGGCAGGTATTCGGCGAAGGTCAGCATCATCAGGGTGAAGCTGGCATCCATCTGGGCCAGGGCGTCATCGCCGCCATCCTGGGCGGCCTGTTCCTGCAACAGGTCCTCGAAACGCAGCCGCTTGATCGCCAGCTTGTCGTCGATCACGAAGGTCAGCTTGTCCTGCCAGGCGAGCGCCAGTTGAGTGACCTGCTTGCCGGTGCTCAGGTGCAACTGGATCTCTTCGCCGGTCAGGTCCTGGCGCTTGCAGCGAACCACGCCGCCGTCCTCGTGGGTATCGCGCAGTTCGCATTCGTCGAGCAGGTGGAAGTCCGCCGCGGCTTGCTGGGCCTTGACCCAGCCGGTGAGGGTGGCGCTGGGCGCGACCTTCACGCCCAGCGGGCGCACCGGCAGCGAGCCGATGGCCTCGCGCAGGGTGGAGAGCAGATCCTCGGCCTTCTTGGCGCTGGCGGTGTCGACCAGGATCAACCCTTGTCTGGGCATGATCGCCGCGAAAGTGCTGGAGCGGCGTATGAAGGCCCGCGGCAGGAAAGTCTGGACGATGTCCTCCTTGATGCGCTCGCGCTCCTTCTTGTAGACCTTGCGCATTTGTTCGGCCTCGATTTCCTCGACCTTCTCCTGAAGGGCGTCGCGCACCACGCTGCCAGGCAGGATGCGTTCTTCCTTGCGTGCCGCGATCAGCAGGAACTCCTGGCTGGCATGGACCAGGGGTGCATCCTCGCCCTTGCCGAACGGGGCGGCGAAGCCGTAGGTGGCCAGTTCCTGGCTGGCGCAGGGGCGGGCCGGTTTGGCTGCCAGCGTCGCCTCCAGTGTTTCGGCGTTGAAGGGGACATCCTGGGTGAGGCGATAGACGAGCAGGTTGCGGAACCACATGGGGCTGGCGATCTCCATTGCGCAAAACGAGCATTATTCTCTTCCTGATCCTGGGGGCCAACCCTAACCCTTTGGAACATCTGAAAATTTTTTCAGCGAAGACTTGCCAAGGCGAAATCGCCTCTCTAGAATGCGCCCCACTTCGAGAGCGAACGGGTGGTTAGCTCAGCCGGGAGAGCATCTGCCTTACAAGCAGAGGGTCGGCGGTTCGATCCCGTCACCACCCACCATCTTGGAGTCAAGCGCAGCGGTAGTTCAGTCGGTTAGAATACCGGCCTGTCACGCCGGGGGTCGCGGGTTCGAGTCCCGTCCGCTGCGCCATACGTAGGGTTGCCGAGCTGGACAGGGCAGGCAACCGGGGAGAAAGCGGCTTAGGCCGCTTTTTTCGTTTGCATATCGCCTGTCGGACGTGTCGTCGAACGGCTCCTGGCCTCCTTCCAGCTTTCCCTTGAAACCTGAACTTATTCACTGTCACCGGGCTCCTATCTCCGTAGCCAGTGGTCGCGACCGCCTGCTAAGCTCTCGCCTTCACTGATAGCCCTAGGGCGAACGAACAAGGAAACAGCATGAGACAACATCGGTTGGCCGCTGCGATGGCCTTGGTGGGTCTGGTTCTTTCGGGTTGCGATTCGCAAACCAACGCGGAACTCAAGACTCCCGCACAGAAGGCCTCCTACGGTATCGGCCTGAACATGGGTAAGAGTCTGGCCCAGGAGGGCATGGATGATCTGGACTCGAAAGCCGTGGCCCAGGGTATCGAGGATGCCATTGGCAAGAAGGAACAGCGCCTGAGCGACGAGGAACTGATCGAGGCTTTCGCCGCCCTGCAGAAGCGTGCCGAAGAGCGAATGGCGGCCCTTGGCGAGGAGAATGCCAAGGCCGGCAAGAAGTTCCTTGAGGAAAACGCCAAGCGCACCGGCGTGGTCACCACGGCATCCGGTCTGCAATATGAGGTGTTGAAAAAGGCCGATGGCGCCCAACCCAAGCCGAGCGATGTGGTGACCGTACATTATGAAGGCCGCCTGACCGATGGTTCGGTGTTCGATAGCTCCATCGAGCGGGGAAGCCCCATCGATCTGCCGGTCAGCGGGGTCATCCCCGGTTGGGTCGAGGGTCTGCAACTGATGCATGTCGGCGAGAAGTTCAAGCTGTACATTCCCAGTGATCTGGCCTACGGCGAGCAAAGCCCGAGCCCCTCCATCCCTGCCAATTCGGTGCTGGTCTTCGAACTGGAACTACTGGGGATCAAGGATCAGCCGGCCGAGCAGCCCGGCGGTTCCGCTCCTGATGTGGAGCAGGGCGAAGCCCAAGGCCAGTAAGGCCGGATCTTCCAGAAAACGCCCCACTCCGCGTGGGGCGTTTTCATTTGTGTGGATTGCTTCCGAGGTACGAAGTCATGTCCCCCCAGTTATTTGTCGCCCTTTCTTGAGACCACTTCAATCTATTGACTGTGGGCCTCAGGGTTTTGGTCCGGGTGTATTTTTACGAATCGCCGACACAAGGAACTGTTTCGGGCCGAGCGGTCATGGGCTTTGCCCGATGGCATGGTTATCTTCGGATTTCATCGATAAACCGGAAAACCGCACACAGCGGAGGACGATCATGAAAGCACCCTGGTTTTTCTTTCGATTTCTTCGCCTTGCCCGATCCCTGCTGGCTAATGGCCGGCTGAGGGAGCTCTTGCTGGATGTGGCGCGCAAGAAGGAGCGCCGAGGGCTGTGGCTGGGCGGTTTCCGGGAGGAGCTGCGCTTGCTGCAATTGCTCTGCCTGGCCTGGTGGCGTGGAGAATACCGGCAGGTCAGCCAGCAGGCGTTGCTCGCATCGATCGCCGGGCTGCTGTATTTCCTGTCTCCGCTGGATGCGCTTCCCGACTGGTTCCTGGGGCTGGGATACCTTGACGATATCGCTGTGCTGGCCTGGGTGGTGCGTAGTTGGCGCGGTGAGCTGGATGCCTTTCGTGCCTGGCTGGCTGCCCAGTCGCCACAGAGCTTGGCCGATCTGGAGCGCCTGCCGGCGCCGGAAGGGCGCTGAAGTCTGAACGCCCGTTGTCTGCAGGAAGTGACGGAGTGTGGGATGGGAGCTTTGGTGGCAGGTACGCTGTCGACATATGGATAGGACCGATGCACGAGAAAAGAAGTACGAACGTTCAAATGATCATGCGCGATGGGCAAGTGGAATATGCGGTGCTGCCCTGGGCGGACTACCAGGCCCTGCTACGAGCGGCAGGGTGGGAGGGTGGTGAGGTATCGGAGGCACCTGGGCGTCCCATGGCGGCTCCGAGTCTTGCGGAACTGGCCACCCTGCGCGAAGCTCAAAACATGTCGCAGGAGCAGTTGGCCAGGGCCGTGGGCATCAGTCCGTCCTATCTGGACATGATCGAGACGGGCGAGCGACAGCCGGATTCCGCGATCCAGCGTGCCTTGGCACGAGCCTTGGGCATTGTGGAGTGGGAGGTGGACTCTTGACCATTCGCATCAGTCGCCAGCATTGGCAGGCGTTGCTGGGCGAACTGGACGATGCGCGCCAAAGTCGGCACTTGTTGACCTATCGTGCGTTGATCGAGCGCCTGCAACTGCCGCCGCCAGCCATGCAGACGCTGACCGCCGCGCTGGAGCACCTGGCGGTCCTGGATGCGCGCGCCGAGCGACCATTGCGCAGCTCGCTGGTCATCAGCCAGGGGGCCAGTCGCCTGCCGCGGCCTGGTTTCTTCGATTGCGTGGCGCGGCTCGGGCGCTTTTCCGGGGCGCCCGATGGCGTCGCGGCGGCATCCTGGCATGCCGCGGAAGTGGTGCGGGTCTTCGAATTCAGTTATGAGGAACAGTAGGGGGATAGGTCGTGTTCGCGACCTCCTCGATCCTGTACGAGCGCGTAAGCATAAGAAAGGGGCCATACGGCCCCTTCTTCTTTCCTTGTTATCCCTGGCGGATCAGTGCTTGGCCACCGAGGCTCTCAGGCTCAAGTAATCGAGCAGGATACGCCCCGTTTCCGCCAGATAGGCATCGTCCTCGGGTTTCTTGTTCTTGTCGTCCGCCAACGGCAGGGTATTTTCGTCCTCTTCCTTCAGCTTGGTCAGGAGCTCTTCGCCCTTGGCCTTGCGCCGCTCGTTTTCGATAGCCAGCTGTTTGGACTCGATGGAGCTGTGCTGGGCGCGCCGCTTGCTCTCGTTGAGGCTGACAGTGGTTTCCTGCATCAACTGCCGGCTCAGATCGAGGCGGTTGCGGGTAAAGACGAAGTCGGGGTCCTGGGCCGTGCGCTGGTCATGACGGGCCTTGAGCTCGTTGAGGAGCGGTCTGAACGGGTCGATTTCCGGGCGAATCGCCGGGCGGATGCTGTCCCAGGGCATGGCTTCCGGTAGGGCGCTCTCGCCGATTTCCTGCGTGTCGACCTCATCGGGATAGCTGATGTCCGGAATCACGCCCTGATGCTGGGTGCTCTGTCCGGAAACCCGGTAGAACTTCGCCAGGGTCAGCTTCAGTTCGCCATGGTTGAGCGGCTGAATGGTCTGTACGGTCCCCTTGCCGAAGGTCTGGCCACCAATGATCAGGGCCCGGTGGTAGTCCTGCATGGCGCCGGCGAAGATTTCCGAAGCCGAGGCGGAGAGACGGTTGACCAGTACCGCCATCGGGCCGGTGTAATAAGTGCCGCCATTCTCGTCGGCGAGCACGTCGACCCGACCGTCGTTGTTGCGCACCAGCACGGTGGGCCCCTGGTCGATGAACAGACCGGTCAGTTCGGTGGCTTCCTGCAGCGAGCCGCCGCCGTTGTTGCGCAGATCGATGACCACGCCATCGACCTTCTCGGCCTTCAATTCGCTGAGCAGGCGCTTCACGTCGCGGGTAGTGCTCTTGTAGTCGGGGTCGCCGGCGCGGAATGCCTTGAAGTCCAGATAGAAGGCCGGGATTTCGATCACGCCGAGCTTGTAGGTGCGGCCTTCGTGGGGAAGTTCGAGTACGGACTTCTTGGCGGCCTGTTCTTCCAGCTTGACCGCTTCGCGGGTGATTGCGACCACCTTGCTGGTTTCGTCGTTGGGCGCGTTGCCGGCCGGAATAATTTCCAGGCGTACCACCGAGCCCTTCGGTCCGCGGATCAGCTTGACCACCTCGTCCAGGCGCCAGCCGATCACGTCGACCATTTCGCCGTTAGCCTGGGCGACGCCGACGATCTTGTCCGCGGGCGCGAGCTGCTTGCTCTTCTCCGCCGGGCCGGCGGGAACCAGACGGACCACCTTGACGTGCTCGTTGTCGCTTTGCAGAACGGCGCCGATGCCTTCCAGCGACAGACTCATGTTGATGTCGAAGTTTTCCGCGTTGTCCGGCGACAGATAATTGGTGTGCGGGTCGTAGGTCTGCGCGAAGGCGTTGATGTAGGTCTGGAAGATGTCTTCGCCGCGGGTCTGGTCCAGGCGCGCCAACTGGTTGCGGTAGCGCTTGATGAGCAGCTCCTGGATGGCCTTCGGCTCCTTGCCGGCGATCTTCATGCGCAGCACCTCGTCCTTCAGGCGCTTGCGCCAGAGGTCGTCGAGGGCGGCCTTGTCCGGTGCCCAGGGTGCCTTCTCGCGATCGACCAGCAGGCTCTCGTCGCGTTCGAAGTCGAAGCTGTCCACGCCTTTCTCGAGCAGGCCCAGGGTGAAGTCCAGACGCTCGGCCAGACGGGTCAGGTGGCGCTTGTAGATGGTGAAACCGGGTTGCAGATCGCCGCTTTTCAGAAAGTCGTCGAACTGGGTGCGCCAGCGGTCGAATTCGGCGATGTCTGCCGCGGTGAAGTAGCTGCGGGCCGGATCGAGCAACTTGAGGTAGCTCTCGTAGATCTTTTCCGAGCGCGCATCGTTGAGTGGTGGTTTGCTGTAATGATGGCGCTTGAGGAGCTCCACCACGTTCAGGCTGGCGATCACCTGGTCACGGTCCGGCTGCAGGGTGTCCCAGTTGCCGGCGTCGGCCGTCTGGGCCAGCAGCGAAGCACTGAGGCCGAGGGTGAAGGCGAAGAGGGTGCTGGGGAGAAGGCGCTTCATGTCATTCGACTAGTGGGGGAGTGATAACGCATATTAGGCCGTCAAGCAGGGTACCGGGTTCCTTTCTTGATGGAAGGAAACGGATCTGACGGTGAAATGGCTCAGGAACCTACTATGGAGGTAGCATGAAGGCATTGCAAGGCATCGAAGGCAGCGTGGAGTGGGTCGAGCGTCCTGCGCCTTCCTGTGACGTGGGACAAATCAGGATTCGTGTGGCGGCGGCCGGCCTGAATCGGGCCGATCTGTTGCAGCGTGCCGGGCTCTATCCGCCGCCGCCCGGCGCCAGCGACGTGCTCGGGCTGGAGTGCGCCGGCGTGATCAGCGAGGTCGGGGCGGGCAGTCACTGGCAGGTCGGCGACCGGGTCTGCGCCTTGCTGGCCGGTGGCGGCATGGCCGAGGAGGTGGTGGTCGACGGGCGACATGCCCTGCCGGCTCCGGAGGGTTTGTCGCTGGTCGAGGCGGCGGTGTTGCCGGAGGTCTACGCCACGGCCTGGCTCAACCTGTTCAAGCTGGGCGCCCTCAAGTCGGGCGAGAAGGCGCTGATCCACGCCGGGGCCAGCGGAGTCGGTTCGGCGGGCATCCAGCTGTGCAAGGCCTTCGGCAATCCCTGCTGGGTCAGTGTCGGTTCCGCAGAGCGCTTGGCCTACTGCGAATCGCTGGGGGCACAGGGTGGAGTGCTGCGCACCCAGGATCTCGAAGGGCTGCGCGATTTCGCGCCTTTCGACGTGATTCTCGACCCGATCGGCGCGCGTTACGCTGCACTGGATCTGGACCTGCTGGCCCGCGACGGCCGCTGGGTGATCATCGGCCTGATGGGCGGACGCGAAGCGCAATTGGATCTGGCCAAGCTGCTGGGCAAGCGGGTGCAGTTGATCGGCTCGACCCTGCGCAACCGGGACGACGCCTTCAAGGGCGAACTGATCGACGAACTGCGCCGGCATGTCTGGCCGCTGTTCGCCGAGGGGCGCCTCGAGCCACGTCTGGAGCACAGCTTCGCCGCCAAGGATGTCGACACGGCGTTCGAGACGCTGGCCAGCAATAACGTGTCCGGCAAGGTGGCGCTGGTGATCGACGACAACCTGGTTTGATCCGGGGATGGCCGGCCCTGTCGGGGTCGGCCGCCGGTCTCGCCCTCGGCCGTCCTGGCCGGGTCGGCCTCAGGGCAGTAGCGGACTCGAATAGAAGGCGGTCAGGACCTTCACCAGATGCGTGAGGTCATGGCTGCCGGCCAGTTCGCGGATGGAATGCATGGCGAAGGTCGGCAGGCCGATATCGACGGTGCGCATGCCGAGCCGGCTGGCGGTGATGGGGCCGATGGTCGAGCCGCAACCCATGTCGCTGCGCACCACGAAGCTCTGTACCGGCACCTCGACGTCGAAACACAGATGGCGGAAGAAACCGGCGGTCTCGCTGTTGGTCGCGTAGCGCTGGTTGCTGTTGACCTTGATCACCGGACCGGCGTTGAGCTTGGGGCCGTGGTTGGCGTCGTGGCGGTCGGCATAGTTGGGGTGCACGCCGTGGGCGTTGTCCGCGGAAACCAGCAGCGATTGCTGCATGATCCGCACGAAGGCGTCGCCATCCGGCAGCAGGCGGCCGAGCACCTGTTCGAGGAAGGGGCCGTCGGCGCCGCAGGTGGAGCAGGAGCCGATTTCCTCGTGGTCGGTGCAGACCAGCACGCAGCTTTCCCTGTCGCCGGCGGCGAGCAGGGCCTGCAGGCCGGCATGGCAGGACAGCAGGTTGTCGAGACGGGCACCGGCGATGAAGTCCTGGTTCAGGCCGATCAGCGCGGCGCTCTGGGTGTCGTAGAAACAGAGTTCGAAATCCAGCACCACATCGGCGTTGATTTCGTGCTCGCGCTGCAGTTGCTCGGCCAGCAGGGCACGAAAGTCGCCGCGCTCGTCGCCGGCGACCTGCGCGAGGATGGGCGGCAGTTCGTTCTGCGCGTTGATCGCCCAGCCCTGGTTGGCTTCGCGGTTGAGGTGGATCGCCAGGTTGGGAATGACGGCGATCGGCTGCTTGAAGTCGATCAGTTGGCTCTCGACGCGTCCGGCGCGGCGGAAGGTGACCCGTCCGGCCAGCGACAGGTCGCGGTCGAACCAGGGGGCGAGCAGGGCGCCGCCATAGACTTCCACGCCGAGTTGCCAGAAGCCCTGGCGATTCAGCTCGGGCTGTGGCTTGACGCGCAGACAGGGGCTGTCGGTGTGGGCGCCGACCAGCCGCAGGCCGCCCTCGAGCGGTGAGCGCCGGCCGAGCTGGATGGCGATGAGCGAGGAGTCGTTGCGGGTGACGTAATAGCGTCCGCCGGACTGGGTCGGCCAGGGTTCGCGTTCGTCGAGGCGCTGGTAGCCGGCCGATTCGAGACGCTGGGCCAGGCTGGCGCAGGCGTGGAAGGGGGTGGGGGAGGCCTTGAGGAAGTCGATCAGGCCCTGATTGAGTTCTGTACGCATAGTGGACTCCGGACAGCGTTGCAGCGGAGTGTATCGAAAAGGACGGCAGGCTGCAGTCGAGTGTCCGGCGCGGCGGATTCAGAACGGCGCGGGGCTCTCGAAGCGCAGGCGCTCGCCGCTTCGCGGGTGGCCGAGGACCAGCAGGCTGGCGTGCAGGCACAGGCGTTCGGCGGCGGCCAGGGCTTCGCCGTGGGCATAGAGACGGTCGCCCAGCAATGGGTGGCCGATGGCGAGCATGTGTACGCGCAGTTGGTGGGAGCGGCCGGTGATCGGGGTCAGTTCGATGCGGCTGAAACGGCCGCAGCGTTCCAGCACCCGCCAGAAGGTCAGGGCGTGGCGGCCCTGTTGCTGATCGACCACATGGCGTGGCTTGGTCGGTGGGTCATAGCGCAGCGGCAGCTCGATGCGTCCGCTGTCGGCTTCGGGTTCGCCCCAGCAAAGCGCGGTGTAGGCCTTCTCGGTTTCCCGGTCGTGGAACTGGCGGGACAGCTCGCGGTGGCTGTCGGCGTCGCGGGCCAGCACGATCAGGCCGGAGGTTTCCCAGTCGAGGCGATGCACGATGCGTGCTTCAGGATAGCCGTTCTCCTGCAGGCGGGTGACCAGGCAGTCCCGGTTGTCTTCGGCGCGGCCCGGCACCGAGAGCAGCAGGGTGGGTTTGTTGACTACCAGCAGGGCGTCGTCCCGATGGACGATTTCGATGTTCGACAGGGGCATGGAGATGTCCGGAAACGACGACGGCGACCGTCAGGCTTCGCGAAAGCGCTTGCGCTTCCACTCGGCCTGCCGGGCCGCCGTCGCTGCGGGGGCGAATCGCTCAGCGATCCGGCAGGGTGACGTTGAGCTCCAGGATCGAGCAGTTGCCCTGGTCTTCGAGGACCACCTGCACCTGGTCGTTATCGATGTTGACGTACTTGCGGATCACCTCGATCAGCTCCTTCTGCAGGTCCGGCAGATAGTCCGGGGCGCTGCGCTGGCCGCGCTCGTGGGCGACGATGATCTGCAGCCGCTCTTTCGCGATGGACGCCGAACTCTGTTTCTTGCGTTCGCGAAAGAAGTCGAAAAGGTTCATTCGCGGCCTCCGAACAAGCGTTGCAGGAATCCCTTCTTGTGCACATCGAGGAAGCGGTGCGGCGTCTCCTTGCCCAGCAGGCGCTCCACGGCGTCGCTGTAGGCCTGTCCGGCGTCGCTCTGTTCGTCGAGGATCACCGGGATGCCCTGGTTGGAGGCCTTGAGGACCGACTGGGATTCGGGAATGACCCCGAGCAGGCGGATGGCGAGGATCTCCTCGACGTCTTCCACGCCGAGCATCTCGCCCTTGTTCACGCGGTCGGGGCTGTAGCGGGTCAGCAGCAGGTGTTCCTTGATCGGCTCCTCGCCGTTCTCGGCGCGGCGCGATTTGCTGGCGAGCAGGCCGAGCATGCGGTCGGAGTCGCGTACCGAGGACACCTCGGGATTGGTCACCACGACCGCCTCGTCGGCGAAGTACATGGCCAGGTGCGCACCCTTTTCGATCCCCGCCGGCGAGTCGCAGATAATGTACTCGAAGGATTCGCGCAACTCGTCCATCACCCGGCCCACGCCCTCGGCGCTCAGGGCGTCCTTGTCGCGGGTCTGGCTGGCCGCCAGCACGTAGAGGTTTTCCAGGCGCTTGTCCTTGATCAGGGCCTGGCCGAGCGTGGCGTCGCCCTGGATGACGTTGACGAAGTCGTACACGACCCGGCGTTCGCAGCCCATGATCAGGTCGAGGTTGCGCAGACCTACGTCGAAATCGACGACGACGGTCTTGTGCCCGCGCAGGGCGAGGCCGGTACCGATGGCGGCGCTGGTAGTGGTTTTGCCGACGCCACCCTTGCCGGAAGTGACTACGAGGATCTTGGCCAAGGTTATTCACCCCAAGTGAAGAAGAATGGGAGCGTTGAGCCGTGCGGGTGGCTTTGGAGTCCAGTCCGTTAAAGCCCCTGAAAACGCGCGAGTATCCGTTAAAGACGTGTGATGTTCAACACATCGCCTGCCAGGTGGATGTGCACGGCCTCGCCCCAGTTCGGATCGCGCCGGAGGTCTTCGGCCACCTTGTAGCGGCCGGCGATGGAGATCAGCTCGGCGGCCAGCATGCGGCAGAAGATCCGGGCCTGGCTGTTGCCTTTGATACCGGCCAGGGCCCGGCCCCGCATCGGGGCGTACACATGGATGTTGCCATCGGCGAGCAGTTCCGCGCCGGCGCTGACCGGGGCCAGGACCAGCAGGTCGCCCCCCGGCGCGTAGATCTGCTGGCCGCCGCGTACCGGAACGCTGACCACCCGCGTCGGACGTACCGCCGGTTCGGCCGGCTTCTCGGGCTTTCTGGCCGGGGTCGGCGTGGCGGCCGTGGTGCTGGGCGCGATCGGCCGCTCCCGTGCGCTGGAGGGCGGCAGGACCGGCAGATCGAGCGCCTGGGCGGCGGCGATGTGTTCGGCCAGGCTGGCGCGGATCGCCAGGGTGCGCAGACCGTGGCGCCGGCAGATCGCCAGCAGGGCGCGCAGGTCGAGCCCTTGCGCGCCGGGCTGGAGCTTGTCCAGAGCGAGGACCAGCGGCGTGTTCTGGAAGAAGTTGGGGGCCTGCGCCACCTTTTCGCTCAGTTGGTGGTCGAGACGGGCCAGGTCGTTGTATGCCAGTTCCAGCACGGTGATGGCGAGCATGCTGCCCTTGAGCTGGAACACGGGGGCTGGGTCGAGGAGGTCGGCTTGGCTCATGATCTGCCCATTGCAATGAATGGCGGTCTTATAACGGGAAACGCCGCGTCAGGCTAGCCGGGTGGGGGAAAACCATTCCATGGGCCGACGATGCGCCGTCTGGCGCGTCCGCGGCGGGTTGCCGCAGGGGCTGGCGACGCGCGGAGAGCGATCCGCACGGTTCCCGCCGCGTCGCGCTCGTGACCGGCGTTTTCCCGCTAGAATGCCGGCTTTTGCCGTTTCCGGGGCAGTCAATGGATCGTCCGCACTTTCGTGCCCATTTTCTCCATCCGCGTTTCTGGGGGCTCTGGCTGGCGCTGGGGCTGTTCTGGCTGGTCGCTCAATTGCCTTATGCCTGGCTGCTGCGGCTCGGCCGCTGGCTGGGCGCGTTGACCTATCGCCTGGCCGGTTCGCGCCGGCGCATCGCCCGGCGCAATCTGGAGCTGTGTTTTCCCGAGTTGTCCGCCGACGAGCGCGAACGCCTGCTCAGGGAGAACTTCGCCTCGATGGGCATCGCCTTCTTCGAGATGGCCATCAGTTGGTGGTGGCCACGCCGGCGCCTGGCCCGGCTGGCGCACGTCGAGGGGCTCGAACACCTGCAGCGGGCCCAGGCCGAGGGCCGGGGCGTCATCCTCATGGCCCTGCATTTCACCACCCTGGAGATCGGCGCCGCCCTGCTCGGCCAGCGGCAGACCATCGACGGCATGTACCGGGAACACGACAACCCGGTCTTCGATTACGTCCAGCGATGTGGTCGCGAACGGCACAACGCCGATGCCACGGCCATCGAGCGCGAGGATATCCGCGCCATGCTCAAGGTGCTGCGCGCCGGACGCGCCATCTGGTACGCGCCGGACCAGGACTATGGGCGCAAGCAGAGCATCTTCGTGCCGTTGTTCGGCATCCCGGCGGCGACCGTGACGGCGACGACCAAGTTCGCCCGCCTGGGCAAGGCGCTGGTGATGCCCTTCATCCAGACCCGCCTGGCCGATGGTTCCGGCTACCGGCTGGCGGTCCACCCGCCGCTGGAGGATTTTCCCGGGGAGAGCGAGGAGGCCGACTGCCTGCGCATCAACCGCTGGGTCGAGCAGGCGGTGCGCCGGCAGCCCGAGCAATACCTGTGGGCGCACCGGCGCTTCAAGAGCCGCCCGGACGGCGAACCGGGCCTCTACTGACGAGGGGCGGTCGCTATTCCTCGATCTGCAGCTGGCGGGCCCGGGTGTAGACGTAGCGGATCTTGTTGTATTCGAACGGCGAGTTGAGCTGACCGTAGCGGAAGGGGATGCTGTCGCGCTTGTCGACGGCCTTCAGCGCGGAGATTTCCGGGTGGGCGTCGCTGGCCGTGGCGACGTTCAGGTAGTCGATTCGGTTGGCGGCCAGGAAATCCGTCAGTTGGCCGACCGCGTCGCGCAGGTTGGACGGCCCGAGGACCGGCAACATCAGGTAGGGGCCCGCGGGCACGCCGTAGACGCCGAGGGTCTGGCCGAAGTCCTCGCCCTGCCGGGGCAGGCCCATGCGGCTGGCCGGGTCCCACAGGCCGGCGACGCCCAGGGTGGTGTTGAGCAGCAGACGGGCGCCGGTATCGAGGGCGCGTCGGCCGCGCAGTTGCAGCAGGCTGTTGAGCAGGCCGGGGATTTCGGCGAGGTTGGCGAAGAAATTGCGCACGCCGCTGCGCACGACGCCCGGGGTGACGGCGCGATAGCCGCGCACCGCGGGCAGCAGCACCCATTCGTCGAGGCGGTAGTTGAAGTGATAGACCCGCCGGTTCCAGCGCTCCCAGGGATCGCGGACGTCGAGGATGGCGAGGCTGGCGCGCTCGAATTCGTGCTGTTCGTGGCCGCTGTTGAACTGCAGGCGCTCCAGCGGACGCTTGAAACCGTCTGCATCGGCCGCCGGTTCGGCGGCCTGGGCCAGACTGCCGAGAAGCAGCGCGGCGACGAGGAGCCAGGGCCGTTCAACCACGGAAGAACTCCAGCATGGCCTGGCTGTTGACCCGGTAATTGAGGTTGCCGCAGTGCCCGCCGAACGGGTAGAGCGTCAGGCGTTCGCCGAGGGTGCGGCGCAGGAAGGCGAGATCGCCGGGGCCGAGGATGAGATCGTCGGCGTTGTGCATCGCGGCGATCTTGCGGCTGCCGGCCAGGTATTCCCGCAGGGCCTGGAGGCCGATCTGCCCGACCAGTTGGGACAGGCTGCCGCCGTTGTGGCGTCGGCGCCACTGGGGGATCAACTGCTCGTTCAGGTAGCAGCCGAAATTGCACTGCAGGGCGCGGATGAAGAAGGGGGCGAGCGGGGTGTCCTCCTCGACCGGATAGTCCGGCGGGGTGATCAGCCCGCGACGGTTGATGAGGTCCGAGGTGTAGGCGATGTCGGCGGCGGCGAAACGGAACACCGAACCGATCAGCATGGCCATTTCCTCGTCCGTCAGGCGCTCCTTCGACTGCTGCAGGTCGTACAGCAGGGCTTCGTTGAGATCGATGTGGCCACGCTGCTGGAAGTAGCGGGTCAGCTTGCCGAGGATCAACTCGTAGAAGGTCAGGTTGCCGGTGATGCCCGGCACGTCGGTCTGCACCAGGCGGTCGAGGTTGCGGATCGAGTCGTAGGGGTTGACCGGCGGATTGAGCAGCAGCACGCGTTTGAAAGCGAAGCGCCGGCGGGTCTCGTCCAGTTGGCTGACGAAGGCCGCGTGGAGGGCGCCGAGGCTGTAGCCGATCAGGTGGTAGGCGGTGACCGGCAGGTCCGCCTGCTGCGCCTGCACCGCTTCCATGACCCGGTACAGGTCGTCGGCATCCTCGCGGCTGAGGCCGGGCGTGGCCGTGCGCGAGGCGGCGGCCATGAAGTCGTAGCTGGTCGGCGAGGACAGTTGCACCACATGGAAGCCGGCGCCGTAGAACAGCCGCTTCAGGTATTCGGTGTGGCTGCTGGCGTAGTGCGCGCCGGTGCCGGAGATAATGAAGATCAGCGGCGCGGCATGCGCCTGGCGGGCCAGGCGGTAGCGCAGGTCGCGCACCTGGCGCAGGCTGTCGGGTAGCGCGAACGGACGGGCGGGATGCAGCGACAGGCTGTAGTCGCGCTGATCGATCTCGCTGTCGGGCGGCAGGTCGGGGCGCAGTTCCGGCGGCGTGGTGGCGATGGTCGCCTCGAAGGGGTTGTGCAACGGAAAGCCGTAGCTCGCCGGATCGATGTCGGCCGCCGGCAGGCGACTGCAGAGCAGCAGGCCGCCGAGCAGAACGGCGATGGATGGCAGGCGGGGCATGCGGGATCCAACCTCTTGGGTGAGCGGGCCATAGGAGTGCTTGTAATGCAGGTACGGCCCCGATGGAACCCCCTTCGTACCGGGTACGGCACTTGCTTCCGGGGCATTGCTGGTTATGCTGGCGGGCATTTGCCCTCGGAGATCCCCCATGTCCTCGCGCCTGCCTTTGATGCTCCTGCTGCTGTTCCTGCCGCTCTGGCTGGCGGCCAGCTACGGGGTGCGCTTCGCCCTGATGGAGGACGGCCAGTGGGTCGGTCTGTGCGTCGAGCAGGCCCAGCGCTGGGAATGCCAGTTGCGCTCCGGTCTGGGGCTGATGATCCATTTCCGCCTGCTGGCCTGGGGCGCCCTGGCGGTGGCGGTGGCCGGTTTCCTGCTGCCCGGACGCGCCGGCTGGCGGCTGGCGCTCGCCGGACTGTGCCTGGGGGTTCCGGCCCTGGTGCTCTATACCGCCAGCCTGGCGGTATTCGCCGTGGTCATCGCCGGACTACGCCTGGTTCGCCGCTGAGGCGGTCTGCGCGGCCGAGGTCGTCGCGGCGCTCCCGCGCAGCAGCAGGCTGCGGCCGAGGGCGACCGCCAGCAGCAGGCTGACCAGGGCCCAGCCGAGCGCCTGCCGGTTGAGCAGCGTTTCCTGATACAACTGCGGGAGGATGCCGGCCCCGATCAGCGCCAGCAACAGGGCGATCTCCCGGCGCGGGCCGGGCACCGGGCGGCAGCCGTAGAGCAGCGCGGGCAGCAGCAGGGCGGCGCTGGGAAAGCTGCGGTAGCGGGCATCGAACACCAGTGCCAGCATCATCACCGCTCCGGCGAAACCGGCGGCGGCCAGCCACCAGCCGCCGCGCGCGTCCAGCCAGGCGAACAGCCGGGCCCGGAAGCCCTCGCGGGCCGACAGCAGCAGTACGCCGTGGAGCAGCACCACCAGGTTCAAGCCGATCAGCAGGGCGGCCCACAGCCACTCGCCGGGATAGCGGCTGGTGACCCGCGCCAGTTCGCCCCACAAGCCGATGCAGGCGCCGCCGAGCGCGGCCAGTGGCGGCAGCAGCAGAGCCGCGGCGGTGGAGGCCGGCCGGCCGGCGACGAGCAGCGCAGCGGCCATGATCAGCCCGCCGACGCCCAGCCAGATCGGCCAGTGCGGCAGGTTGGAGACCGGGCCGGCGAGGATGCGCTTGTCCTCGCGGTCGGCGTCCAGCAGTCCCCAGTAGCCGCCCATCGCACCTTCGCTCTGGCGCTTCCAGGGCTGGTCGAACGCCTCGATCAGGTTGTAGCGCCAGCCGTGCTGCTCGGCCATGGCGACGAAGCCGCGGATGAACAGGGCCTGGTTGACCCGGCTGGGCAGGGCGGTTTCCCGCTGGCGGCCCTCGCTGGGCCAGCCGGTCTCGCCGATCAGGATATCCTTGGGCGCGAAGCGCTGGCCGAATTCCTGGCGGACGCGGGCGACCTGGGCGAGCGCCTTGTCGATTCCGCTCGGGTCGTCTTCCCAGTAGGGCAGCAGGTGGATGGTCAGGAAGTCCACCGCCGGGGCGACTTCCGGGTGCTTCAGCCAGAACTCCCAGACGTCGGCGTAGGTGACCGGCTGCGGGATACTGCGCTTCACCCGTTCGATCTGCGTGGCCAGGTAAGTGGCGGTGACTTCCTTGCGCAGCAGGGTCTCGTTGCCGACGATCGCCGCCTCGACGATATCCGGGTTGGCCCTGGCCGCCTCGATCAACAGCGCGATTTCGGCCTCGGTCTCCAGCGGATCGGGGTTCACCCAGGCGCCCAGCATCAGCTTCAGGCCGTGCTTGCGGGCCAGGGCGGGAAGAGCCTCCATGCCGGTCATGGAGTAGGTGCGCACGCACTGGAAGCGTTCGGCGAGCAGCGCCAGATCGGCGTCCATGCGCGCCTCGCGCAGCACGAACGGCTTGTCGAAGGGCGACTGGTCCTTGTCGAACGGACTGTAGGACACGCACTGCAACTTGTGCGTGGGACCGACCACGTCGGTCAGCACGACCGGCTGGCCGATGCTGTACCAGAGGCCGCTCAGGGCCAGCAGGGCGAAAAGGGTGGCGAACAGATAGGGCAGTAGCGGAAAGCGCGGGGTGGCGGGCATGGTTCGAGATCATCTGACGGCCGAGCCGCCATCTTAACCGCTTCCGCCCGCGCGCCGCACGGTCTCAGGCATGGCGGTGCCGCCAGCTGTGCTGCGAGGCTTCGGCCGGCTCGCCGCGGGCCCTGTCCAGGCGCTGCCAGATCCTTTCGTGCACGTAGAAGCCCAGCGCATTGCACAGGGGCTCGATCACCGCCACCAGTCCACCCGTCGCGACGCTGCCGGTCAGCGCGTAGGCGACGCCGAAGGCGATGCAGAAGTGCATCAGCGTGAAGGTCAGGGTCTTGAGCATGGCACACCTCGCAGGGGGCTTTCCTCGGTGGGTTCAAGATAACGACCGGATGGATAGTGCGGAAATGATCGCTTTGCATGGTTTCGATAGGTGTCGTCAATCCCTGGCGCGACCCCCCGGCCGGTGGCGGCCGCCGGCCTCCGTCGAATGGCCCGTACGACTCTGGAAGCGGGCGCCGGGAAGTCTTTCCAGGCCGGTTTTCGGGCTGGGTGGCGACTGGCTAAGACTAAGGTCGTCTGTTGTCCGTTCGCGGGCGATCTAGAGTGTGCCTACCCCGCAATCCCGTGTGAGGACAATAAGAGAAATGAACGACGACGGTATCTACAAGCGGATCGAACAGAATCCGCGTTTCCGAGAGCTGGTGGCAAGGCGCGAGCGGTTCGCCTGGCTGCTTTCCGCCATCATACTGGGCCTGTACTTCGCCTACATCCTGATCATCGCTTTCGTGCCGCAAGTCCTGGGTACCAAGCTCAGTCCGGACTCCGTGATTACCCTGGGCATGCCCGTCGGTGTCGGCCTGATCCTTCTCGCCTTCGGACTCACCGGTATCTACACCTGGCGCGCCAACGGCGAGTTCGATCGCCTGAATCAGGAACTGCTCGACGAGGTGCAGAAATGATGAAGCGTTTTCTGACCGCTGCCGCCCTGCTGGCAGCTTCCCCGATGCTGCTGGCGGGCGAAGCCCTGACCGGCGAAGTGCAGAAACAGGCGACCAACTGGACCGCGATCATCATGTTCGTGGTGTTCATCATCGGCACCATGGGCATCACCAAGTGGGCCGCCAAGCGCAACACCTCCACCGCCGACTACTACACCGCCGGCGGTAGCATCACCGGCTTCCAGAACGGCCTGGCGATCGCCGGCGACTACATGTCCGCCGCGTCCTTCCTGGGGATTTCCGCCCTGGTGTTCACCTCCGGCTACGATGGCCTGATCTACTCGATCGGCTTCCTGGTCGGCTGGCCGGTGATCCTCTTCCTGATGGCCGAACGCCTGCGCAACCTCGGGAAGTTCACCTTCTCCGACGTGGCCTCGTATCGCCTCGGGCAGACGCCGATCCGCATCCTGTCGGCCTTCGGCTCGCTGATCGTGGTGGCCTTCTACCTGATCGCCCAGATGGTCGGCGCCGGCAAGCTGATCCAGTTGCTGTTCGGCCTCGACTACCTGGTCGCCGTGGTCCTGGTTGGCGTGCTGATGGTCTGCTACGTGCTGTTCGGCGGCATGCTGGCCACCACTTGGGTGCAGATCATCAAGGCGTGCCTGCTGCTCTCCGGCGCTTCCTTCATGGCCATCATGGTGATGAAGCACGTCGGCTTCGACTTCGGCACCCTGTTCACCGAGGCCGTGAAGATCCATGCCAAGGGCGATGCCATCATGAGCCCCGGCGGTCTGGTTTCCGACCCGATCTCCGCGATCTCCCTGGGCCTGGCCCTGATGTTCGGCACCGCCGGCCTGCCGCACATCCTGATGCGCTTCTTCACCGTGAGTGACGCCAAGGAAGCCCGCAAGAGCGTGTTCTACGCCACCGGCTTCATCGGCTACTTCTACATCCTGACCTTCATCATCGGCTTCGGCGCCATCCTGCTGGTCGGTACCGATGCGTCCTTCAAGGATGCCAGCGGCGCCATCATCGGCGGCACCAACATGGTGGCCATCCACCTGGCCAACGCCGTCGGCGGCAACCTGTTCCTCGGCTTCATCTCCGCCGTGGCCTTCGCCACCATCCTGGCGGTGGTCGCCGGCCTGACCCTCGCTGGCGCATCGGCCGTGTCCCACGACCTGTACGCCTGCGTGATCAAGCAGGGCAAGGCCAAGGAAGAGGAAGAGATGCGCGTGACCAAGATCACCACCCTCTCCCTCGGTGTGGTGGCGATCCTGCTCGGCATCATCTTCGAGAAGCAGAACATCGCCTTCATGGTGGGCCTGGCCTTCTCCGTCGCCGCGAGCTGCAACTTCCCGGTCCTGTTCCTCTCCATGTACTGGAAGGACCTGACCACTCGCGGCGCGCTGATCGGTGGTGCCCTGGGCCTGGGAACCGCGCTGGTGCTGACCATCCTCAGCCCGACCGTGTGGGTCGACGTGCTGCACAACAAAGCGGCGATCTTCCCCTACTCCTACCCGGCACTGTTCTCCATGATCGTGGCCTTCGTAGGTGTCTGGTTCTTCTCGATCACCGACAAGTCGAAGTCTGCCGCAGCGGAGCGCGAGCGCTTCCTGCCGCAGTTCGTTCGTTCGCAGACCGGCCTGGGAGCCAGTGGCGCAGTCGCCCACTGATCCTCTCCGGCAACATGAGAAAGGCAGCCTTCGGGCTGCCTTTTTCATTTCCGGAACAGGGCCGGACGGACCCGTGGTGCTAAGGTAGTCGTGACAACGGGCCATCCGGGCGAAGCGGTGGGGGAGGGAGAAGGATGGAGGCGGGCCTGCTCCTGCTGCTGATCGCGCTCAACGGCGTGTTCGCGATGGCGGAGATCGCCGTGGTTTCCTCGCGCAAGGCCCGCCTGCAGAGGCTGGCCGACGAGCGGCGGCACGGCGCGCTGGTCGCCCTGGCGCTACAAGATGATCCTTCGCGCTTTCTATCCACCATCCAGGTCGGCATCACTACCGTGGGCGTTCTCAGCGGCGCACTCGGCGAAACCCTGCTGGCCCGGCCGCTGACGCAGCGGATCGCCGAACTGCCGGCGCTAGCGCCCTATGCCGAGGCCATCGCCCTGATCCTCACCGTGGCGGCGATCACCTATCTGTCCGTGGTGGTCGGCGAACTGCTGCCCAAACGCCTGGCCCTGCTCGCGCCGGAAACCATCGCCAGCGCGCTCGCACCGGCGATGCGACGCCTGGCGCAGATTGCCGCGCCGCTGGTATGGCTGCTGTCGTATTCCTGCAATCTGTTGCTGCGCCTGATCGGCATCGGACGTCGCGACGAACCGCCGATCACCGACGAGGAGATCCAGGTGCTGATGGAGCAGGGGGCCGAGGCCGGGGTTTTCCACGAGAGCGAGCAAGCGTTCGTGGCCAATGTCCTGCACCTGGACGAGCAGCCGGTCGGCGCGATCATGTCGCCCCGCCAGCAGGTCTACGCCATCGATCTGGACGATCCGCGGGAGGAGCAGCTCAGGCGGCTCGCCGAGAGCCCCTATACCCGTGTCCTGGTATGCCGGGGCGGCCTGCATCGGCTGGTCGGTGTGCTGCATCGCGGCGATCTGCTCAAGCCGGCCCTGCAAGGGCAGCCGATCGATCTGCAGCGGAGCGCCCGGCCGCCGTTCTATGTGGAGGAAAGCGCGAGCAGTACCGGCCTGCTGGAGGATTTCCGCAGGACGCGCAACGAGTTCGCGGTGGTCGTCGACGAATTCGACGACCTGCAAGGCATCGTCACCCTCAGGGACGTGCTCACCGCGATCGTCGGCGAGATTCCCGATGCACTGCACGACGGCGAGCCGGCGATCGTGCGCCGCGAGGACGGTTCCTGGCTGGTCGACGGTGGCATGGGTATCGAGCAGTTGAAAACCGCGCTGGACATCGACGCGGCGTTTCCGGGCGAGGCGGACAACGCCTATCGCACGCTCGCCGGTCTGGTCATGCATTGCCTGCAGCGCGTGCCGAGCGTTTCCGATCACTTCGAACTCGACGGCTGGCGCTTCGAGGTGGTCGACATGGACCGGACGCGCATCGACAAGGTGCTGGTGATGCGCCCGAGCGCGCCGCCGGCCTGAGCGGGAGGCTCGCATGTCGTACCGGTTGGCTGCGGGCGCGCTGCTGGTGATGCACCTGCTGTTCATTTTCTTCGTGCTGTTCGGCGGCCTGCTGTCGCTGCGCCGGCGCGTCCTGGCCGTGCTGCATCTGCCGGCGCTGGCCTGGGGCGCGGCGACCGAGTTCTTCGGCTTGCCCTGTCCGCTGACCGATTGGGAGAACGCCCTGCTGCGGGCGGCCGGGGAGTCCGGCTACGGCGGCGGTTTCATCGAGCACTATCTGCTGCCGCTGATCTACCCGGCCGGACTGACGCCCGGCATTCAGCTCTGGCTGGGTGTCCTGGTGCTGCTGGCCAATGCGCCGGTCTACCTCTGGCTGCTATGGCGACGGCGCTGAGCGGTCGCTCAATCCAGCCATTCCTTCGGCACGTCCCGCTTCGCCACCAACTGGCACTGCTGGCTGTCCGGCTCGAAGAGGATCAGTGCCTCGCCGCGCTCCAGCGCCTGCCGGACGCGCAGCACGCGGCTCTCCAGCGGGGTTTCTTCGCCGTTGTCGGTGCCTTCGCGGGTCACGAAGTCCTCGATCAGCCGGGTGAGGGTTTCGGCCTCCAGCAAGTGGTGGGGAATGAGCATGGGGATTCTCCGGGCAGGGCGGGCGGGGCGCCCGCCTCAATTGTCTACCAGCGTCCGGGTCGACAGATAGCGCTCCACGGTGGCATGCAGCAACTGCTTGTCCACCGGCTTGCCGAGAAAATCGTTCATGCCCACTTCGAGCCCGTATTCCCGGTGCTCGTCGAGCGTATGCGCGGTGAGGGCGATGATCGGCACCGCCGGCCACTTGCGCAGGCGCTCCAGCAGGCGGATCTGCAGGGTGGCCTCGAAGCCGTCCATTTCCGGCATCTCGCAATCCATCAGGATCATCTGGATCGAACTGGGCGCGCGGTGGTATTCGGCTACCGCCTCGGCGCCGTTACCCGCCAGGCGCACGTTGTAGCCGCGCTTTTTCAGCAGTTCCTGGACCACCAACTGGTTCACCGGATTGTCCTCGGCGATGAGGATGCAGGGTATGTGGCTCTCGCCCGCGTGGTCTTCGATCGGCACCAGCGCATGGCTGGGCTCCATGTGCAGCTCCACCAGCTTCTTGCGCAGCGCCGCGACGCCGACCGGCTGGGGCAGGCCGAGCATGTGCAGGCTGCTGCGGCTGGCCGGCAACTGCCGGCACTGCTCCGGCGGGCAGATCAGCAGCAGCCGCTGGCCGGGCGCCAGGTGCGGATAGAGGGCGTCCAGCCAGTACTCGACGCTGCCCGGCCAGGGCGCGATCAGCAGCAGCAGCGGCGGCTCGTCGAAGCTGGCCAGTTGTTCGGGCAGTTTCTCCGGAATCCGGCAGCGCTCGGTATTCATGCCCCAGCGGCCGAGCAGGCGGCCGATGGCGTCCAGCGCGAAACCGTCCAGCGAGGCGAGCAGCGCGGTGCGCCCGGCCAGCAACTGGAACAGTTCGTCGCGCATCTCGCCGCCGCGCTGCAGGGGGAGATTGAACGTGAAGCGGCTGCCTAGACCCGGAGTGCTCTGCACCTCGATGTGGCCGCCCATCATTTCCACCAGTTCCTTGCTGATCGCCAGGCCCAGGCCGCTGCCGCCGTAGCGGCGGGTGGTGCTGGAATCGCCCTGGCTGAAGGATTCGAAGAGCCGCGCCTGGGCTTCCTGGCGGATGCCGATGCCGCTGTCGCTGACGCCGAAATACAGGTGCTCGGAGCCATCGCTCTTGCGCCGGCGGCTGACGTCGAGGCGTACCTGCCCCTCGGAGGTGAATTTCAGGGCGTTGCTCAACAGGTTGGTCAGCACCTGCTTGAGGCGGGTCGGGTCGCCCTGGATATGGCGCGGCACGCCCTCGTCGAGGCTCATGTGCAGACGCAGGCGTTTTTCCATGGCCTGGGCGGTGAACAGGTTGAGGGTGTCGGAGAGCATCTCCTCGAGATCGAACTCGATGTGTTCCAGGCTGAGCTTGCCGGATTCGATGCGCGCGTAGTCGAGGATGTCGTTGATCACTGCCATCAGGGTGCTTCCGGAGCTGGCGATGGTATCGACGTAGAAGCGCTGGCTGTGGTCCAGGCGGGTTTCCTTGAGCAATTGCAGCATGCCCAGCACGCCGTTGAGCGGGGTGCGGATCTCGTGGCTCATCTTGGCCAGGAAGCGGCTCTTGGCCTGGTTCTGCAGGAGCGCCTCCTCGGCGGCCCGATGCGAGTACAGCCCTTCCCGGCGCAACTGCTGGAAGCGGTCGGCCAGGCCGACGGCGAGGATCAGCAGGTTGCTGGCGATGCCTATCTTGGCCAGCATCGTCGCATGCTCGCCGAGCAGGTCCAGGCCCAGCTCGGCGAAGGCCTGGCCGCCCAGCGAAACCAGCAGCAGCGCCCAGGCGGTGAGGTGGTAGGCGCCGGCGCGCAGGTTTTTGCGCCACACGTGGGCGCCGCAACTGGGCAACAGCAGGGCGCCGATCAGGGTGGCGAAGTGGGCGAGGGTGGTCCAGGCCGACAGGCCGATCAGCGGGGCGGCGAGCAGCACGGCGCCGAGGCCCAGCATCCACAGGCGCAGGATGCGGTCGAGCAGGGGAAAGTACTGCGGGATGTTCAGGAAGTGCCGGGTGAGCTGGGTCGCGGTCAGCCAGAAGCTGAAGATCAGCAGCAGTACGGTGATGTGCTGCAGGCCGGGCGGCCACTGGAACAGATAGCCGTCGAAGCCGAGGGCGAGCAGGATGGAGTTGAGGCTGTAGACCAGATACCAGCCCTGGCTGGGTTCGCGCAGGAACAGGAAGAGGAACAACTGGCAGCAGAACAGGGCCAGCAATACGCCGTAGAAGACGCCGTTCAGGCCTTCCTGGCGCTCGTGAGCGGCCAGGCTGGCTCCGCTGGTGCCGAAGTACAGCGGTATGGTGATGGCGCTGCTGCTTTTCACCCGCACCAGAAGGGTGCTGGTGCCCGGCGGCAGTTCCAGGGGAAACCAGAGGTTGCGGATCGGTACCGGGCGCATCCCGGGGGGCCGGGTATCGCCGCTCTCCTGCTGCAGTTGCCGGCCGTCCGGGGTCAGTACGGTCAGCCGGACATCGTCGAGCAGCGGATAGTTGACCTCGAGAAAGCCGCCCAGGGACTGGTCGCGGGCGTTCTGCAGGTCGACCCGGAACCACCAGGCCGAGCGGCTCTGGCCGAGGTTGGCCTGGTCGCCCTCGACCGGCCGGAAAGCCGACTCGGGCATCGCCAGCACCTGGGCGGCGTCGAGGTCGGCGTCGCGGTCTTCGACGTAGAGGGTGTACGGTCCGAGGGACAGACGGACTTCCCGGTCGGCCAGTACGGCTGGCTGGACGGCCAGGGCCGACGCGCTACACGACAGTAGCAGCAACAGCGTCCAGACAATGCGCACCATACCCATTCCTCCGCCCGGGCGTGTCATCGATCGTTTCCCCGCTTGCGTTGTCGCCGGAAATGGGACAAGGCCGGACCGCGTTCGGCAAGGCGCGGCTTGCAGGCAACGGCTATTATCTTGCCAAGGCCGCCACGCCGCATGGCCTATCCCGGCCGGCCCTCATGCCCGGCGCAACCCGGACGGTCCCGTCGCAACGGGGGAAACGATCGATGACACGTCCTCTGACCTTGTCATCTCGTTGTCGTACCGGTCGCCTTGCCGCCTGCCGGCGGACCGGGTCATTTTCTGGACAAAGACGACAACGCGGCTCCACCTGTTCCCTTCCCGATCCGGCCCGAAGCATGGGCCGGGAAGGGCCATCGGGCACGGGGCCGCGTTGTCCGTCGCTCCCTGGGAATGACCAAACCGCTCTTCTCATACGATCCACGGGGAGATGTGGATGCAACAAGCCTGCCGGGAGTGGGTGCTGCTTATCCTGTGACGGACAGGAGCCCTGCGACACAGAAAACCTCGATGACGAGCCTGGCTGGCACGAGTTTCCCGGTTGGGAATTCCGTCTCAGGATGAGACTTTGCCCGGATGCGGCGAGCGCTTCAAGCATCCGGTTCGTGCTTGAGCAGGCTGTCCACGGCGGGAACCCGCGTTTCGCTTTCCATCTGGGCCGCATGTTCGAGCTGGCGGCTGAAGCGTTTCAGGGAGCCGCTCTGCGGTTTGGCATCGCTGGCGAACACCGGCGGGCTGAGCAGATAGGCGCCGATCAGGCGGCTCAGCGCGGCCAGCCCGTCGATATGGGTACGCTCGTAGCCATGGGTGGCGTCGCAGCCGAAAGCCAGCAGGGCGGTGCGGATGTCGTGGCCAGCGGTCACCGCCGACTGGGCGTCGCTGTGGTAGTAGCGGAACAGGTCGCGGCGTACGGGGATCGCGTGATGTTCCGCCAGGCGCAGCAGGTGGCGCGTCAGATGGTAGTCGTAGGGGCCGCCGGAGTCCTGCATGGCGACGGTCGCCGCCCGTTCGCAGGACTGCTGGCCGGGAGCGACCGGCGCGATGTCGATGCCGACGAATTCGCTGACGTCCCAGGGCAGTGCCGCCGCCGCGCCGGAGCCGGTTTCCTCGGTGATGGTGAACAGCGGATGGCAGTCGATCGGCGGCTCCTGGCCACTGTCGAGCACGCTCTTCAGCGCGGCGAGCAGGGCGGCGGCACCGGCCTTGTCGTCCAGGTGGCGGGCGCTGATGTGGCCGCTCTCGGTGAACTCCGGCAGCGGATCGAAGGCGACGAAATCGCCTACCGCCACCCCCAGGGCCTGGGTTTCGGCCAGGCTGGCGGTCATGGCGTCGAGGCGCAGCTCGACATGGTCCCAACTGATCGGCATCTGGTCGACCTGGGTGTTGAAGGTATGTCCCGAGGCCAGTAGCGGCAGCACGCTGCCGCGCAGCACGCCGCGGTCGCTGAACAGGCTGACCCGGCTGCCCTCGGCGAAGCGGCTCGACCAGCAGCCCACCGGCGCCAGACCGATGCGGCCGTTGGCGTGGATCTCGCGGACGATGGCGCCGATGGTGTCGAGGTGTACCGCGAGCGCCCGGTCCGGACTGTAGCGGCGTCCCTTGAGGGTTCCGCGGATGGTGCCGCGGCGGGTCAGTTCGAAGGGAATGCCGAGTTCCTCCAGTTGTTCGGCGACATAGCGCACGATGGTGTCGGTGAAGCCGGTCGGGCTGGGGATGGCGAGCATTTCCAGCAGCACGCGCTGCAGGTAGTCGAGATCGGGTTCTGGGAGTGGGCTGGACATGGGGACTCCAAGGGCATGTTCGCGCATGGCGGACGTTTGTTGCATGCAAGTCGCCCGGATACCGCCCGGTGTCGGAAGGTGCGAATCGCCGATGGATCCGTCCTGCTCCACGCCACCGGAGTCCGGCAGGGACTGGCGGCGTGCGGCGCCGGGCGCGGCGGGGCGTCAGGAGGGCGATTTGCTGAGCGGGAACAGCAGATCGACGAAGCGCTCGGCGGTGGGCTGCGGCTCGTGGTTGGCCAGGCCGGCCCGCTCGTTGGCCTCGATGATCACGTAGTCCGGGCGGTCGACCGCCTCCACCAGCAGATCGAGGCCGACCACCGGGATATCCAGGGCGCGGGCGGCGAGCACGGCGGCTTCCATCAGCGCCGGGTGCAGCCGGGCGGTCACGTCCTCCAGGCAGCCGCCGGTGTGCAGGTTGGCGGTGCGCCGTACCGCCAGGCGCCGGCCCTCGGGCAGCACGCTGTCGTAGTCGTGGCCGGCCTGGCGCAGGACGCGCTCGGTCTCGGCATCCAGCGGAATGCGGCTTTCGCCGCCGCTGGCGGCCTGGCGGCGCCGGCTCTGGGCCTCGATCAGCGCGCGGATGCTGGTGCGGCCGTCGCCGATCACCTCGGCGGGATGGCGCAGCGCGGCGGCGACCACCTCGAAGCCGATCACCAGGATGCGCAGGTCCTGCCCGCGATGGAAACTTTCCAGCAGCACCCGGCTGTCGAAGCGGCGGGCCGTCTCTATGGCATGCTCGACCTCCTCGAGCGTACCCAGGTCGACGGCCACGCCCTGACCCTGCTCGCCGTTCACCGGCTTGACCACCAGGCGCCAGTGCTCGGCGAGAAAGGCCGCGTTTTCCTCGCGGCTGCCGGCCAGGCGCTGGGCCGGCATGCGCAGCCCGGCGCGGCTCAGCCAGCGGTGGGTCAATTGCTTGTCCTGGCAGAGGGTCATGCTCACCGCGCTGGTCAGGTCGGACAGCGACTCGCGGCAGCGGATCCGCCGCCCGCCGTGGATCAGGGTGAACAGGCCGGCTTCGGCGTCGTCCACCTGCGCCTCGATGCCGCGGCGGTTGGCCTCGTCGACGATGATCCGCGCATAGGGGTTGAGTTCGGCGGCCGGGCCGGGACCGAGGAACAATGGCTGGTTGATGCTGTTCTTGCGTTTGACCGCGAAGGTCGGCAGTGGGCGGAAACCGAGCTTGGCGTAGAGATTCTTCGCCTGGTGGTTGTCGTGCAGCACCGACAGGTCGAGATAGGCCAGTCCGCGGGACATGAAGTGTTCGATCAGATGGCGCATCAGGGCTTCGCCGACCCCCGGCCGCGTGCAGGCCGGGTCCACGGCCAGGCACCAGAGGCTGCTGCCGTGCTCGGGATCGCCGTAGGCCTCGACGTGGTTGAGGCCCATGGCGCCGCCGACCAGCGCCTTGCTGTCGCTGTCCTCGGCCAGCCAGTAGACCGGGCCGCCGTCCTCGCGCGGGGTCAGCCGTCCGGGGTCCACCTGCAGCATGCCGCGGGTCTGGTAGAGGCGGTTGAGTCCGTCCCAGTCCGCCTGGCTCTGTACCCGGCGAATGGTGAAGCCGCGGAAGGTGCGCCGCGCCGGGCGATAGTCGGAAAACCACAGGCGCAAGGTGTCCGAGGGGTCGAGGAACAGTTGCTGCGGCGCTTGGGCCAGTACCTGGTGCGGCGCGGCCACGTAGAGCGCTATGTCGCGTTCGCCGGGCCGCTCCCCGAGCAGGTCGTCGGCCAGGCTGGCCGGATCGGGGTAGGTATGCCCGACCAGCAGGCGGCCCCAGCCGCAGTGCAGGGCCACCGGCAGGTGCCGTTCGCTCTGGCCTTCCTCGGCCAGCAATGCCTGCAGGCGCTCGTAGGAAGGGGTTTGGCCGCGCAGCAGGCGCTGGCCGTAGGCAGAAGTTTTCATGGCTAGAGTCCCTGTTCGTTGAGCCAGAGGTTGAGGGCCGCCAGTTGCCAGAGCTTGGAGCCGCGCAGCGGCGTCAACTGTCCCTGCGGATCGCTCAGCAGCCGGTCGACTTCGCCCGGATCGAACAGGCCGCGGTCCTGGCTGGGATCGAGCAGGAGTTCGCGCACCCAGTCCAGGGTCGCGCCCTGCAGGTGCTTGAGACCGGGCACCGGAAAGTAGCCCTTGGGCCGGTCGATGACCGCCGCCGGGATGACCAGGCGGGCGGCCTCCTTGAGCACGTGCTTGCCGCCGCCCGGCAGCTTGAAACGCGGCGGGATGCGCGCCGACAGCTCGACCAGGCGGTAGTCCAGGAACGGCGTGCGCGCCTCCAGGCCCCAGGCCATGGTCATGTTGTCGACCCGCTTGACCGGGTCCTCGACCAGCATCACGGTGCTGTCCAGGCGCAGCGCCTTGTCCACCGGGTCCTGCGCGCCGGGCCGGGCGAAATGTTCGCGCACGAAGGCTCCGGCGTGATCCTCGCCATGCCACTTCGGCTGCACGGTGGCCAGGTATTCGGCATGCGTGCGGTCGAAGAAGGCGGCGCGATAGGCGGCGTAGGGATCGCTGGCGCCTTCCAGCGCCGGATACCAGTGGTAACCGGCGAACAACTCGTCGGCGCCCTGGCCGCTCTGCACCACTTTGCAGTGCCGGGCGACCTCGCGCGAGAGCAGGTAGAAGGCGATGCAGTCGTGACTGACCATCGGCTCGCTCATGGCGCGGAAGGCTGCCGGCAACTGCTCGATGATCTCCCGCTCGTCGATGCGCAACTGGTGGTGACGGGTGGCGTAGTGGCGGGCGATCAGGTCGGAATACCGGAACTCGTCGCCGCGTTCGCCGCCGGCATCCTGAAAGCCGATGGAGAAGGTCGGCAGATTCTCCACGCCGGCCTCGCGCAGCAGCCCGACCAGCAGGCTGGAGTCGACTCCGCCGGAGAGCAGTACGCCGACGTCCACTGCCGCCCGCTGGCGGATCGCCACTGCCGCGCGCAGGCTCTCGAGCAGGGTGTCGCGCCATTCCGTCAGCCCGAAGCCGCGCTCGTCGTCCCGCGGGCCGTAGTCCAGTCGCCACCAGGTGCGCTGTTCGCGCTCGCCGTCGGCACCGACGCGCAGCCAGGTCGCCGGCGGCAGCTTCTCCACTTCGGCGAGCAGGGTGCGTGGCGCCGGCACCACGGCGTGAAAGTTCAGGTAATGGTCGAGCGCCACCGGATCGAGGGCCGCGCCGATGTCGCCGCCGGCCAGCAGGGCCGGCAGGCTCGAGGCGAAGCGCAGGCGGTGGCCGTTGCGCGTCAGGTACAGCGGCTTGACGCCGAGCCGGTCGCGGGCGAGGAACAGCCGCTGGCGGTCGCGCTCCCAGATGGCGAAGGCGAACATGCCGTTGAGCCTGGGCAACAGCGCCTCGCCCCAGGCGTGATAGCCCTTGAGCAGCACTTCGGTGTCGCCGTCGGAGAAGAACCGGTAGCCGAGGCTTTGCAACTCGTCGCGCAGTTCCGGGTAGTTGTAGATGGCGCCGTTGAACACCAGGTCGAGGCCGAGGTCGCTGTCGACCATCGGCTGACCCGAGGCCTCGGCCAGGTCCATGATTTTCAGCCGGCGATGGCCCAGGGCGATCGGCCCCCGGGCGTGCACGCCCCAGGCGTCGGGCCCGCGAGAGGTTAGCTGATGGGTGATACGCTCGACCGCCGCGAGGTCGGCCGGACGCTTGTCGAAACGCAGTTCTCCAGATATGCCGCACATGGGTCCTTACCGGTTTTGCCGTTGGGGAATCTGTCCGCGCCCCTTCGGGGCGAAGTCATTGCCGACGGATCGAAGAATCCGCGGGCTAGTTGCAGACTTTTACACCAAAACAAGAAAATGCTTTGATGTCAAAGATTGGTTACCCATGTTTACGACGCAATGACTGCAGAAAAAGTTTTATATCAAAGTGATATTTCGATCTTCGAAGTACCGTTGTTCCAGGCTATGCGGCGTCTGCAGCAGGCCGGGGAGGTGCACGCCAAGCGGGTGGCGCGCTACGGTGGGCTGACCCCGATGCAACTGCTGATCCTGCGGGCGCTGGCCGACGAGGCGCGGCTGACGGCGAGCGCGCTGAGCCGGCGGGTCAGCCTCACCGCGGCGACCCTGTCCGTCCTGCTCGACCGGCTGGAGGAGCGCGGCCTGCTGCAGCGCCAGCGCGACGAACGGGACCGCCGCCGGCAGTGGCTGGTGCTCGCCGAGGCCGGCCGCGCCCTGCTCGAGGAGGCGCCGCCGCTGCTGCCGCCGGAGTTCCGTCTGCGCTTCGCCGCACTGCCGGAGTGGGAGCGGCATGCGTTGACGGCGGCGTTGTTGCGGGTGGCGGAGTTGTGTGGTGGAGAGTAGGAGGGGGCTTTGGCCGTGGGCCGAGGAAAGCGCTGCGTCTTCATATCGAAAACGAGGCCCGTACCCGGCGCTCTACATCGCGACCAAGGCCGCTCCCACCGGTGCGAAGCAGTCTCCCTCACTTCCCCCGGATCAACCTCCGCAACCCGAACCGGTTGGGATGGCAGGCCTCCGCCACCGCCCTCGGCACCGGCAGCGGCTCGTCGTCCAGCCAGGCGGCCAGCAGTTCCCCGGCCAGCGGTGCGCTGAGCAGGCCGCGCGAGCCGTGGCCGCTGCTGACGTACAGGCCTTCCAGCCAGGGACAGGGACGCTGCGGCACCTGCCGGGCGTCCTTGCCGAGCACGGCGTAGGCTTCGGCGAAGGCTGCGGCGTCGGCCAGGGGGCCGACGATCGGCAGGTAGTCCGGGCTGGTGCAGCGAAAGCCCGCGCGTCCGTCGAGAGCCGCCGGATCGAGGCGCTCGAGTTGCAGCCGCCCGGCTAGGTCGGCGGAGATCTCCCGCAACAGTTGCAGGTTCTCCGCATGTTCCTCGACGGTCAGCGCCAGTTCGCTGGCCTCGAAACGGAAGCTGGCGCCCAAGGTGTGTTCGCCGTCGCGCGGCGGGGCGACGTAGCCCTCGGCGCAGAGCACGGTCTTCAGGTGGCTGCTGGCGGCGGTCGCCGGCAGGCGGCTGATCTGCCCGCGGATGCGCTTGAGCGGCAGTCCGGCGGTCTCGGGGAAGCGGGCGATGTCCGCCGCGCCGCAGAGCACCGCGACCGGCGCCCGGGCAAGCGATCGGTCGCCGCTCCGGGCGCACCATTGGCCGTTCTCGCGGCGCAACTCCAGGACTTCCCGGTGGCTCAGCAGGCGGATGTTCGGATGGTCGGCGAGCTGTGCGCAGAGCGCCGGCGGATGCACCCAGCCGGCCTCGGGGTAGAACAGCCCGCCGCTGTCCAGGGCGACCCCGGCCAGGGCCTCGGCTTGCGCGCGGCTCAGGTTGTGCAGCAGGTCGCCGGGGAAGGCCGCCGCCAGTTCGGCCTGGCGCGCCGCTTCCCTGGCGTCGAAGGCCAGTTGCAGCACGCCGCAGGGAGACCAGTCATGACCCGCTTCGAGGCGCTGCAGCAGCCGGCGGGTGAAGCCGAAGCCGGCGACGATCAGTCGCGAGAGCGCCGTGCCGTGGGCCGACAGCTTGAGGTAGAGCACGCCCTGCGGGTTGCCCGAGGTTTCCTCGGCGACCCCGTCGCGGCGCTCCAGCAGGGTCACCCGCCAGCCGCGCCGGGCGAGGCTCGCCGCCGCGGCGCAGCCGGCCAGGCCGGCGCCGATCACCAGCGCCTCGCGGGTGCCGGCGGGACGCGGCGGGCGGGCGAACCAGGGTTTGGCGGCATCCGGCACGGCTCCTTCGAAACGTCCGGCGAGCATCTCGCGCTTCTGGCCGAACCCCTTGACCCGCTGCATGGCGAAGCCCGCTCCGAGCAGCCCGCGGCGCACCAGGCCGGCGCTGGTGAAGGTGGCCAGGCTGGCGCCGGGAGCGGACAGCCGGGCCAGTTCGGCGAACAGTTCGGGCGTCCACATCTGCGGGTTCTTCGCCGGCGCGAAGCCGTCGAGGAACCAAGCGTCGATGCGCGCGTCCAGTTCCGGCAGACGCTCCAGCACGTCGCCGACCAGCAGGGTCAGCACCACCCGGCCGCCGGCGAAGACCAGGCGCTGGAAGCCCGGGTGTACGGCGACGTACTGCTCCAGCAGGGCCTCGGCCCAAGGCGCCAGCTCCGGCCAGAGGGCCAGGGCCCGCTGCAGGTCGGCGCGGGTCAGGGGGTATTTCTCGACGCTGACGAAGTGCAAGCGGGCGTCGGCCGGGGCCGTGCGCTCGAACAGTTGCCAGGCGCAGAGGAAGTTCAGCCCGGTGCCGAAGCCGGTTTCGCCGATGCTCAACCGCCCGCCGGCCGGCAGAGCGGCGAAGCGCAGCGGCAGTCCGTTGTGGCCGAGGAACACGTAGCGGGTCTCCTCCAGCCCCGAGGCACGGGAGAAATACACGTCGCCGAAACCGCGCGACAGCGGCTGGCCTTGCTCGTCCCAGTCGAGCTGGGCGTGGGGATGGTCGGTCATCGGATAGGACGGCTGGCGGAATGAGGGCGACATTCTAGCCGCCGTGTCGGGCGGCGTCAGGCCAGCGCCCCGGCCTGTTCCTGGCGATGGGCCGGCGGCGCCCAGACCTGCACGAAACGGGGGCGGAACAGGTAGCCCTGGACCAGACCGATGCCCAGCCGGCGGGCCAGTTGCAGGTGCTCGGCGGTTTCCACGCCCTCCAGGACCACCGCCTTGCCGCTCTGCCGGGCGAAGTCGAGGAGGCTGTGCAGCAGGGGCCGGTCGTGCGGGCCGGACAGGCGGTTCAGCCAGTCCCGGGCCAGCTTCAGGTAATCGACCCGGGCCAGCACGTCCAGGGATACCAGGCTGTCGCGGGCGCCGATATCGTCCAGGGCCATCGGGATGCCGGCGCTGCCGAAGCGGCCGAGCATGGCGATACTCACCTGGGCATCGGAAATCGAGCTGTTCTCGATGATCTCCACCACCGCGCGGGGATGCCCGGCGAGCAGTTCCACCAGGGGATGGCAAGCTTCGTCGAGGAAGGTGGCGAAGGCATCCTGGTCGATGTTGAGGAACAGCAGGCCACTCTCCGGCGCCTGGAGGATCTGCAACTTCTTGATCTTCAGCTCCAGCTGGAACAGGCTCAGCGGACTGTCGTGCAAGGCGCAGAAGACCCGCTCGGGCGGCAGGTTGCGGCCGTCGGCGCCGCGGAACCGGGCCAGGGCCTCGTGACCGATGATGTTACCGCTGGCGACCTCGACGATCGGCTGGTATTCCACGCCCAGTCCCTGGCCCTCGAGCAGGGCCAGCAAGAGGGCTGGCGACAGAGTGGGCATATGCGCTCCGATGCATTTGAGATTGTTTCTCAATAATACCCCTGCATTCCCTGCCGGGGGAATCTTCGCCGCGTTTCGCGAAGCTCTGTTCCGGGCTTTCGCCGGGCGCCGTGGAGGTCCCGCCGGGTTTGTTGTCCAATGATTTCCCGAGAGGCTACGCATGTTCGAATCCGCCGAGATCGGCCACCAGATCGACAAGGAAAGTTACGAAGCGGCCGTGCCGGCGCTGCGCGAGGCACTGCTCGAGGCCCAGTACGAACTCCGCCAGCAGGCACGTTTCCCGGTGTTGGTGCTGATCAGCGGTATCGAGGGCGCCGGCAAGGGCGAGACGGTCAAGCTGCTCAACGAGTGGATGGACCCGCGGCTGATCGAAGTCAGCACGTTCGACCAGCAGACCGACGAGGAACTGGCGCGCCCACCGGTCTGGCGCTACTGGCGTCAGTTGCCGCCGAAGGGGCGGATCGGCATCTTCTTCGGCAACTGGTACAGCCAGATGTTGCAGGCGCGGGTGCACGAGCGGATCGACGATGCCCGCCTCGACCAGGCCATCGACGGCGCCGAGCGCCTGGAGCGGATGCTCAGCGACGAAGGTGCGCTGATCTTCAAGTTCTGGTTCCACCTTTCCAAGAAGCGCATGAAGGAGCGCCTGGCGCTTCTCAAGGACGATCCCCTGCACAGTTGGCGGCTGAGTCCGCTGGACTGGCAGCAGTCGAAGACCTACGGCAAGTTCGTGCGCTACGGCGAGCGGGTGCTGCGGCGCAGCAGCCGGGACTTCGCGCCCTGGTACGTGATCGAGGGCTCCGATGCCAATTACCGCAGCCTGAGCGTCGGGCGCATTCTCCTCGACGGCCTGCAGGCGGCCCTCGGGCACCGGGGCCGGCCGGCCCACCGCCCGCACGCGGCGCCGCTGGTGTCCAGCGTGGACAACCGTGCCCTGCTGGACTCCCTGGACATGACCCAGGCCCTCGCCAAGCCGGATTACCAGCGCCTGCTGATCGCCGAGCAGGCGCGCCTGGCCCTGCTGATGCGCGACAAACGCATACGCCGGCATGCCCTGGTGGCGGTGTTCGAGGGCAACGACGCGGCCGGCAAGGGCAGCTCTATCCGCCGTGTCGCCGCCGCCCTGGACCCGCGCCAGTACCGGATAGCGCAGATCGCCGCGCCGACCGAGGAGGAGCGCGCCCAGCCCTACCTCTGGCGTTTCTGGCGGCATATTCCGCCGCGCGGCAAGTTCACCATCTTCGACCGCTCCTGGTACGGACGTGTGCTGGTGGAGCGGGTCGAGCGCCTGTGCAGCGAGGCCGACTGGCTGCGCGCCTACGGCGAAATCAACGATTTCGAGGAGCAGTTGAACGATGCCGGGGTGGTGCTGGTCAAGTTCTGGCTGGCCATCGACCGGGAGACCCAACTGGTGCGCTTCAAGGAGCGCGAAGCGACACCCTTCAAGCGCTTCAAGATCACCGAGGAAGACTGGCGCAACCGCGACAAGTGGGAGGACTACAGCGACGCGGTGGGCGACATGGTCGACCGCACCAGCAGCGAGATCGCCCCCTGGACCCTGGTCGAGGCCAACGACAAGCGCTTCGCCCGGGTGAAGATCCTGCGCACCCTCAACGACGCGCTGGAGAAGGCCTTGCGCGGCTGAGGCGCCGCCTTTTCCAGCGCCGTCCATCCGATATCCGTCCCCCCGTTCGCGTGCCGACGAACGGCCAGCCCGTCTACCTGCGATCGAGGCCGCTGGGCTGGCTCCGGCCTGCCAGTGGGACGTTCGTCCGGCAACTATGCTTACGCGGGTTGACTGACGCTGGACATGGCAAGGCGATATCGCCCCGCCAATGACTTGCCCACACGAGGTCGACGGACTGCCAGTCCGTGTCCGGGAGGATTTCCGGGAAGGGCCGGTGGGCTTGCCGCATCGCCCTGGCCAAGACCGCTCAGTCCGCACGGCTGGTACCCCCCTCAACAGTCGGATGGATGCGAGAGGTGGCTAGCCATGCCAACCCGTCAGGTTCTGTTCGGGCTCGCCCTGCTCGGTGCCGCTGGCACCGCTTGGGCGGATGATTCCAGATTCTCCGTCGCTGCCGGTCGCAGCGCTCCGGTCGCCTCCGGTTCCGGCGCGGCCGTTCCGCCGGCGGCCAATCCCGTCATGGCCGCCGGAATGGGAATGGCCGTGGCGAACGGCAGCGGGCAGGGTGCCGGCCGCCTGGTCGCCGAACCCGGACTGCGCGGACTGACCCTGCAGCCGACTTTCGCCTACCGGCTCAACGATGCGCTTTCCATCGGTATCGGCGCGCGCCTCGTCCAGGGCGCTGTGATCCGTCCCGGCGGCGCTCCGGCCGATGCGCCTCCGGCCTACCTGGATAGCGACACCGGCGCTGGCCTCAATCTGGGCCTGCTGTACCGGGTGAGCGACAGCACCTGGCTGGGGCTGGCCTACGCCAGCGGCTACGAACTGAATCTCGACGAGCGTGCCGGCGTCGCCGATCCCGTGGCGAACGTCGCCCGCGGACGTCCGGAAACCAACCGGACGATCGCCGAGGCGCGGGCGCCGGACAGCGTCACCGCGAGCATTTCCCACCGGCTGGACAGTGGCTGGATGCTGTCGGCCAGCCTCGGCTGGATGGGCTGGAGCGCCCTGCAACGGTCCGAGGGCGAGGCGCCGAGCCCGGCTGCCGCGAGCGTCGGTGGCGCACACCAGTACCGCGACACCTGGCGCCTCGCCCTGGGCGCGGAACAGCAACTCGGCGAGCATCTGCACTGGAGCATGGGGCTGAGCTACGACTCGTCGCCCTTGCCCGGCGACCAGCGCAATCTGGACGACCCGTTGCCGGAAAACCTGCGCCTGGCCGCCGGGCTGAGCTACCGGATGGATCAGGGGGTGGAGTTGCAGCTCGGCTACAGCCTGATCTGGCTGGGCGAAGCGGAGTCGCGGCAGAACGGCCGGACGCGCAACGACGGCATCCTGTCCGCCGAGCCGCCCAGCAGTACCCTGCACGTCATCGGCGGGGGCATGGTCTGGCGTTTCTGAAGCGCGGCCGGGACCGGCCGCCGGCGGCGCCTTCCGGCCACCGCGGCGAGACCGGCGCGGGCCGCCCGCGCCGGATCGGCAGCCCCTTTCGGCTCGCGATCAATACACCGCCGGCACGAAGATTTCCTTCGCCTGGGGGTTGCGCGCATAGTCCGGGTGGTAGACCCGTTCGGGCAGGATGATGGCCGGGCGCTCGATCTCGCTGTAAGGCACCTGGCCGAGCAGGTGGTGGATGCAGTTCAGACGCGCCCTTTTCTTGTCCACCGCCTCGACGATCCACCAGGGCGCCTCGGGGATGTGGGAGCGTTCCAGCATGACCTCCTTGGCGCGGGTGTAATGTTCCCAGCGGCGGCGCGACTCCAGGTCCATCGGACTCAGCTTCCACTGCTTGAGCGGATCGTGGATGCGCATCAGGAAGCGTTTCTGCTGCTCGTCGTCGGTGATCGAGAACCAGTATTTGACGAGGATGATGCCGGAGCGGACCAGCATTCTTTCGAATTCCGTGACGCTGCGGAAGAACTCCTCGTATTCCTCGTCGTTGCAGAAGCCCATCACCCGTTCCACGCCGGCGCGGTTGTACCAACTGCGGTCGAACAGCACGATCTCGCCGCCGGCCGGCAGATGCGACACGTAGCGCTGGAAATACCACTGGGTGCGCTCGCGCTCGCTCGGCGCGGGCAGCGCGGCGACGCGGCAGACGCGCGGGTTCAGGCGCTGGGTGATGCGCTTGATGACCCCGCCCTTGCCGGCGGCGTCGCGTCCTTCGAACAGCACCACGAGCTTGAGTTTCTTGTGCTGGACCCAGTCCTGGAGCTTGACCAGCTCGGCCTGGAGTCGCAGCAGTTCCCTGAAGTAGAGGCGCCGGTCGAGGTCGCGGTTCTCGTCGGTGCCGGCGACCAGCGCGTCCAGGCGCTGGTCGTCGAGTTCCATTTCCAGCTCTTCGTCGAGGGCGTCGAGCATCTCGGCATGGAGTTGCCGGGACAGGTCATCGGTCGGATCTATTTTTGCGTCGGTCATGGGAAGTCTTCCCGGTAGGGCATGCAATGGCTATGGGACTGGCCTGCCGGTCCGGCGACGCTCCTCGGCGCCGGGAAAGCCATGGCGCCGGGAAGGGCCGTGCCGGCAGGGGAACGGGGTTCAAGGGCGCCCGGCGGTTCCGGCGGTCGGGCGGGCCGGTCGCGCGCCGTCGGGCACGACGCCCGGGCCGCTGAGTGTCGGCGGGGCCGACGGGACATGATTGGACATGGCTGCTCCATGTGCCGCGATGGCGAATAGGCTCGGCTGCCGGCGCCGGACCACGGGGGGCGCGTGGCTGGCTTCCGGGCGTGTTAGGGAGACGTGGGGTAGCCTATGACGGAGTAGTGACGAAATGATGATCTGCGCTGGGAGGAACCGTGCCCCGCGGCGGCTGGAGCGTCCACGGAGCGCGGTCGCCGGGACGGCCTTCAGTCGTGCCGGCCGGCTTCCAGCATGTCCTGCGGACGCACCCAGGCGTCGAACTCCTCGCCGCTGAGGTGGCCGAGGGCCAGGGCGGCCTCGCGCAGGGTGGTGCCTTCGGCGTAGGCCTTCTTGGCGATTTCCGCGGCCTTGTCGTAGCCGATGTGCGGGTTCAGCGCGGTCACCAGCATCAGGCTGCGCTCGAGGTGCTCGCTCATCCGTCGCGGGTCCGGCTCCAGCCCCTCGATGCAGTGCTCGCGGAAGTTGCGGCAACCGTCGGCGAGCAGACGCACGGATTGCAGCAGGTTGTGGATGATCACCGGCTTGTAGACGTTGAGCTGCAGGTGCCCCTGGCTGGCGGCGAAGGCGATGGTGCTGTCGTTGCCCATGACCTGGCAGGCGAGCATGGCCAGGGCCTCGCACTGGGTCGGGTTGACCTTGCCGGGCATGATCGAGCTACCCGGCTCGTTGGCCGGCAGGCGCACCTCGGCGAGGCCGGCGCGCGGACCGGAGCCGAGCAGGCGCAGGTCGTTGGCGATCTTGGTCAGCGCCACCGCCAGGGTCTTCAGGGCGCCCGAAAGGTGCACCAGCGGCTCGTGGCCGGCGAGGGCGGCGAACTTGTTCGGCGCCGAGACGAAGGGCAGGCCGGAGAGGGCGGCCAGTTCCGCGGCGATCGCCTCGGCGAAGCCGTGCGGCGCGTTCAGCCCGGTGCCGACCGCGGTCCCGCCCTGGGCCAGCTCGCAGACCGCCGGCAGCGCGGCGCGGATGGCCCGCTCGGCCAGGCCGAGCTGGGCGACGAAGGCCGAGAGTTCCTGGCCGAAGGTCACCGGCGTGGCGTCCATCAGGTGGGTGCGCCCGGTCTTGACCAGATGCGCATGGCGCTTCGCCTGGCTGTCGAGAGCCGCGGCCAGTTCCTCGACCGCCGGCAGCAATTCCCGCTGCACGGCCTGCACGGTGGCGATGTGCATGGCGGTGGGAAAGCAGTCGTTGGAACTCTGCCCGTGGTTGACGTGGTCGTTGGGGTGCACCGGGCTCTTGCCCCCGCGCGGGCCGCCGGCCAGCTCGTTGGCGCGCCCGGCGATCACTTCGTTGACGTTCATGTTGCTCTGGGTGCCGCTGCCGGTCTGCCAGACCACCAGCGGGAACTGCCCGTCGTGCTGGCCGGCGAGTACCTCGTCGGCGGCCTGCTCGATCAGCCGGGCGATTTCCGGCGGCAGCTCGCCGATGCGGTCGTTGACTCGGGCGGCGGCCTTCTTGATCAGCGCCAGGGCGTGCAGCACGGCGAGCGGCATGCGCTCCTGGCCGATGGCGAAGTTGATCAGCGAGCGCTGTGTCTGGGCACCCCAGTAGGCTTCGTCGGGAACCTCGATCGGCCCCAAGCTGTCGGTTTCGGTGCGACTCATGCGACAGGTCTCCACGAACGTTGAAGTCCAACGAAGTGTAGACGCCGCTGGGGCTTCCCTTGAGCCCCCACCGGCTTGGGCGCAGAATGGGCCGGCCGAAGAGGCCCGGCCGCACGTCCCGGCCGACGGGCCCGTCGGGGGCCTTCCCCCCTTTTTTGCCTTGTCTAGAAGGATGTCCGAATGTCCCGTTTTCGAGTGCTCTGCGCCGCCAGCCTGCTGCTCTGCGCCAGCGGCCAGGCACTGGCCGACGCCGCCAGCCATGCCGCCGCTGCGGAAAAGTTCCTCCAGGTGGTGCGCGCCGACAAACTGACCGTGCCCGTCTACGCCCAGGTACAGCAGATGTTCGCCCAGCGCTTCGCCGAGGCCAAGGCGCCGCAGAGCAAGCAGTCGCTGCTCGAGCGCTACCAGGCCCGGGCCAACACCGCGCTGGACAAGGCGGTCAGCTGGGACAGGCTCAAGCCCGATATGGTCAGGCTCTACACCTCCACCTTCAACGAAAGCGAGATGAAGGAACTGCTCGTGTTCTATCAATCGTCGCTGGGCCAGAAGGTTCTGCAGAGCATGCCGGCGCTCACCGCGCAATCGGCGCAGATGACCCAGGCGGCGCTGGAGAAGGCGGTACCGGAGGTGAACCGGTTGCTCGACGAAATGCAGAAGGAACTGGGAGGAACCAAGAAATGACCGCCAAGATCGAGCGCATCGAGAGCGCCCTGGCCGCCCTGGAGCCCACCCATCTGCAGGTGCTCGACGAAAGCCACATGCACAGTCGCGGCCTGGAGACCCACTACAAGGCGGTGATCGTCAGTCCGCAGTTCGCCGGCCTGGGCGAGGTGAAGCGCCACCAGAAGGTCTACGCCGTCCTCGGCGAACTGATGGGGCAGATGCACGCCCTGGCGCTGCACACCTATACCCCCGAGGAGTGGGTGCTGCGCGGTGGCGCACCGGATTCGCCGCTCTGCGCCGGCGGCAGCAAGCACGACCGCTGAGGAAGCGAGAGGCGGCAGTTTGCCGCAGTCCGCCCGGCCGCCTCCGCTGCGGTACACTCCAGCCTGCGCCGGCGCCCGCCGGCGCAGCCGTTTTCAGTCATCGACAGCTTTTTCGCCGGCTGCGGGCCATGCCCCGGTCCGGCTGGCTACGATCAAACCCATCCTCCGAAGCGCTACGGAGTTCGTATGAGTGAGCGCCTGCTCTATGTAATGGATCCCATGTGTTCCTGGTGCTGGGGCTTCGCCCCGGTGGTCAAGGAACTGGCCAGCCGGGCGGCGCGGGCAGGCGTGCGGCTGGACTGGGTGGTCGGCGGCCTGCGCCGGGAGACTTCGCCGCTCGGCGAGCCGACCCGCGCGCGCATTCTCGCCCACTGGCAGGCCGTGCACGCCGGCACCGGCCAGCCCTTCAACTTCGACGCGGGGCTGCCCGAGGGCATGGTCTACGACACCGAGCCGGCCTGCCGCGCGCTGGTGGTGGCGCGTCATCTCGCGCCGCGGCGGGTGGCGCATCTCGCGCGGCTGATCCAGCGGGCCTTCTACCTGGAAGGCCGCGACGTGACCCATGCCCGCGTCCTGCTGGAGCTGGCCGAAGCCGCCGGCTTCGCCCGCTGCTGCTTCGCCGAGGCTTTCGACAGCGCCGAGCAGCGGGAGGCCACCTGCGCCGATTTCGCCTGGGTCGAGCGGCTCGGCATCGCCGGTTTTCCGACCCTGCTGGCCGAGCGTAACGGCATGCTCGCCCTGCTGACCAACGGCCACCAGCCGCTGGAGCGTCTGGCGCCCCTGCTGGAGCGCTGGCTGGAGCGGGCCGCCCATGCCTGAAGCCACCGATCGCCTGGGCTGGGCGGAGATCCGCCGGCTCGCCCTGCGCCACCGCAAGGCCCTGATGCTGGCCAACCTGGTCGCCGTGCTAGCGGCCCTGACCAGCGTGCCGATTCCGCTGCTGTTGCCGCTTTTGGTCGACGAAGTGCTGCTCCGGCAAGGGGATGCGGCGTTGCGCCTGATGGATCGGGTGTTGCCCGCCGCCTGGCAGAGTGCGGTCGGCTACATCGGCCTGATGCTGCTGGCGACCCTGCTGCTGCGCAGTGCCTCGCTGCTGTTCGGCGTGCTGCAGGCCCGGTTGTTCGCCCGGCTGTCGAAGGATGTCGTCTATCGCCTGCGCATGCGCCTGATCGAGCGACTCAAGCGCATCTCCCTGGGCGAATACGAAAGCCTCGGCAGCGGCACCGTGACCGCCCACCTGGTCACCGACCTGGACACCCTGGACTCCTTCGTCGGCGACACCCTGAGCCGTTTCCTGGTCGCCGTCCTGACCCTGGCCGGTACTTCGGCGATCCTGATCTGGATGCACTGGCAACTGGCCCTGCTGATCCTCCTGTTCAACCCCTTGGTGATCTACGCCACCGTGCTGCTCGGCAAGCGTGTCAAGCACCTGAAGAAGCTGGAAAACGACAGCACCGCGCGCTTCACCCAGGCGCTCGGCGAAACCCTGGAGGCGATCCAGGAGGTGCGCGCCGGCAACCGCCAGGGCTTCTTCCTCGGCCGCCTCGGCCTGCGCGCCCGGGAAGTGCGCGACCGCGCCGTCGCCTCGCAGTGGAAGACCGATGCCTCGACCCGCGCCAGCGGCCTGCTGTTCCAGTTCGGCATCGACGTGTTCCGCGCCGCGGCGATGCTCACCGTGTTGTTCTCCGACCTGTCGATCGGCCAGATGCTCGCGGTGTTCAGCTACCTGTGGTTCATGATCGCCCCGGTGGAGCAACTGCTCGGCCTGCAATACGCCTTCTACGCCGCCGGCGGCGCCCTGGCGCGGATCAACGAGCTGCTCGCCCGCGCCGACGAGCCGCAGTACTCCGGCAGCGTCGATCCGTTCAAGGGACGCGCCACGGTCGGCATCGAGGTGCGCGATCTGCATTTCGCCTACCGCGACGAACCGGTGCTGGACGGTCTCGACCTGTCCATCGCGCCGGGCGAGAAGGTCGCCGTGGTCGGCGCCTCGGGCGGCGGCAAGAGCACCCTGGTGCAACTGCTGCTCGGCCTCTACAGCCCGCAGTCGGGGAGCATCCGGTTCGGTGGTTCGACCCTGGAGGAGATCGGCCTGGAGCGGGTGCGCGAGCACGTCGCGGTGGTCCTCCAGCAGCCGGCGCTGTTCAACGACACGGTGCGCGCCAACCTGACCCTGGGCCGCGAGCGCAGCGACGAGGACTGCTGGCAGGCGCTGGAGATCGCCCAACTGGCGGCGACCGTGCGCGCCCTGCCGCAGGGGCTGGACAGCGTGGTCGGCCGCTCCGGCGTACGCCTCTCCGGCGGCCAGCGGCAACGCCTGGCGATCGCCCGCATGGTGCTCGCCGACCCGCAGGTGGTGATCCTCGACGAAGCCACCTCGGCCCTCGATGCGGCCACCGAATACGCCCTGCACCAGGCGCTGGCGCGCTTCCTCCACGGCCGCACCACGCTGATCATCGCCCACCGCCTGTCGGCGGTGAAGCAGGCCGACCGGGTGCTGGTGTTCGACGACGGGCGCATCGCCGAGGAGGGCGACCACCACCAACTGATCGCCGGGGGCGGCCTGTACGCCAAGCTCTACGGGCATTTGCAGCACTGACCGTTGCGGTCTTGCCGTTGCGGGCAAAGGCGCTCCGCGCCGCCGGCCTGGAGGCCCGTCGCTCGGTCGAGCGTCATTCGCGAAGAAGAGAAAGTCCCATGGGCCTGTATCACTGTCATGTTTATTTCGAAAAGGAAGACAGTGTCGGGGCTGCGGCGTTCAGGGACAGAGTGATCGGGGATGGACTACATCGTCGATATATCGCCGCTCATATTCGAGCGCGTAGGGCTCATACGATGCCGATGTTCGAAATCGATATCGAGTCGGCCTCGGTGGATGCGGCGGTGGCGTGGCTGGATGCCAACAGGGGGGATTTTCCGTCCTGGTACATCCGGTGCAGGAGGACGAATACGAGGCGCATACGAAACGGGCGATATGGCTGGGCGATCGACTGGCGCTGGATTTGCGGAGGTCGTAGCGGGATAGGGCGGGCGCGACCCGCCGACGCCGGTGTGGCTCGGGGCAATCGCATGAAATACCCGCCCGATACCGGACTGGAAAGATTGTGTGTCGGGCGTTTCGGCGTTGCCTTCGGCTCCGCTGCATGGGCTGCTTGCCGAGTAGCCGGAAAGCCCCTGTTTCGGCCCCCCGGCCGAGTCACTTTTTCTTGTCTGGCCAAGAAAAAGTAACCAAAAAGAAGGCCACCCCCTCATCCGGCCCTGCGCTTCGCTCCGGGTTCCCTCCCTGCGTCGTCGCTCCAGGGGCACGGCCCAAAGGGCCATCCATGGCCCTCGGGCCTTTCGCCGCATCCCTGCGGCTCATCCCCTTGCGCGACGACTCCGCTCGGCCTCCTGAAGGGGGCATCTGGCGCTGCCCGACAGGTCGTGCCGCAAGAGCGAAAGCGCTTTCAGGCAACCCGGAGCCCGATTCCCGTCAGGAGACCGAGCGCAGGTGTCGCGTAGAGGGGCGAACCGCAGGGACGTGGCGACGACTGCAGGGATGCAGGAGGTAGAGCGACGCAGGATGCCAAAGCCGAGAGTCGTACGAGGGTCGAGTAGCCCCCGGCCATTACTGGCCAGGGTTCACACAATCTTTCCAGTCCGGTATCGAGCGAGCGCTTCACGCGATTGCCCCGCGCTGTGGCTCCAGGCCCGGTCCGGCGGGTTTCGCTCCCCGATCGCTACCAGCCGCAGGCTTCCGGCGGGCGGACGAACCATTCCCCCGGTGCACCCTCGTGGAGCGTCACCGGAGTCAGCCCCTGGAAGACGGAGCCGATGTCGGTGCGGTCGCCGCTGGCCAGGGTGCGGCCGTACAGTGCGCCGCCCGGCAGCGCCCGTCCGCCGAACAGGTGCCCGAGGGGCGAGGCGGTGGCGGTCGCGCAGGTCGCCGCGGGTACGTCCGGGTCTTCCACCAGTACCGTGCGGATCGCCTCGCTGCGCTTGCCGCGGCGGTTGGTGGTGCTGTAGGTGCAGCGGTAGCGGCCGGCGCGGCGGGTGTCGACCGTGCAGTCGACGCCGACCGCCAACTCGCCGTCCCGGGCATCGCCGGCGCGGGCGCCGGGGTCGACGAAGGACTCGCCGAGCGGCAGGCGCAGCGGATTGGCGCCCTCGATGGTCACCCGCGGGCTGTCGTCCGGCTCCATGCCGTTGCGCGGATGGCGGGCGAAGAAATACCAGAGGATGTCCGGATGGCTGGGGCCCGGGCGCAGCGCGTAGGGGCCTTCGCGTCCATGTTCGCCGCCGATCCAGTAGTGGCCGCGGTCGATATCGTTCTCGGCCGGGGTCTCCAGCGGCCCCTGGTAGTAGAGGGTTTCCACCAGCGAGCGGCTGGCGCTGTTGCCGTCGGCGGTGTGGATCTCGTGGCGGCAGCCGTAGTCGTCGTCGCCGAACACCGGGATGCAGCGCCTCTGCACCGCCAGGGTACCGGCCGGGGTGTCGAAGGGTGCCGAGCCGAACGCCTTGAGGTGCGCGTCGCGCAGACGGCGCCCGGCACCCGCTACCACGGTGCAGTCGTTGTCGTTCTGGATGACCAGCAGCGGGATGGGGTAGGGATCGTCGAGTTCGGCGCGCATGTCGGCGACCACCCGCTCGACGCCGTGCAGGCTGGCATTGCTCAGCGGGCAGGCGGCCGAGGACACCGCTCGCGCCTCCTCGCCGTAGGGCAGGCCGGCCACGCTGGCCGCCGCCGCCCAGTATTCGTTGTGGGCGATCGCCGCCACCACGCTCATCGCTCCGCCCGAAGACAGCCCGGCGATGTAGCGGCGCGCCGGATCGGTGCGGTAGCGGGCCTCCACCGCCTGGGCGATGCGCAGCAGATCCTCCGCTTCGCCGCGCCCTTCGTGGCGCTGTCCGTCGATCCAGAAGCCCCAGCAGTTGGGCGCGCGCAGTTCGTCGTAGCCGCTGACGGAGGGCGCGACCAGGATGAAGCCGTGGCGGTCCGCGGCGACGGTGAGGCCCCAGTCGCGCAGCACGTCGTCGTTGTCCATGAGGCAGCCGTGCAGCGCCATCACCAGGGGCGGCGTTTCGGAGCGCACGTCCGGCAGGTAGACCTTGTACTGGCGCTCGCGCGAGCCGGGATGGCCGGCGGCGGGCAGGCTGAACGATTCGAGGCTGCCGCCCCAGGCGAGCGGGGCCGGCAACAGAAGCAGAGGGAGGACAAACAGGCGGAAGATCCATGTCCGGGGCATCGCGGCATTTCCTTGTCGAAGCAGAACGGCATCGCTCCGCTGCAGGGTAGATCGCCCCCGCAGCGCTGGCCAGTCGGCTCCGAAAGGACCGGCGGAACGGCCCGGGGTTCCTTCAGCGCCCGTTTCTGCCGTCCCTGTCGTAGCGTTCACGCCGCTCCTGGCGGTCACGATCGCCATCGTCGCGGCGCTCGTAGCCTTCGTGCCGGCCGTTGTCCCAGTGGGAGTCGGAACGGTGGCGATGGTGGTCGTGATCGTCGTCCCACCAGTGTGCGCAGCCACCGAGCAGAGTGGTCAGGGCCAGCAGGGCGAGCAGGGGGTAGCGGTGTTTCATCGCGTATCTCCGGAAAACGAAAACCGCGCACATGGTCGCACGGGACGGGGCGTTTCGCCCACCGCCGGGCCGATCGTCGCCCAGTGGGCGGGCGGCGGCCATTCCTGGTCGATACTTCGTCCATTGTCCGCGCTGGAGGTGACGGCCTTGAATGCCTGCGACCCCTGCCGCCCAGCCGCATCATGGTCGAACCGGTCCGGAGGTGAGGGCTAGTGGCCTGTGCGGTCGGTCGGTCGATTCGCGTTCGGATGAGCGGGGCTCCGAGACGAGGTGCCGCGACGAGCCATGGCGGGGGCATGGCGAAGGGCGGCAACGCGGTATCGGGGCTTCGGGGGCCGGAAGCGACCGAGCGAACCTGCCGGGCGGGCCACTGACCCGTGGCCGGGCTCATGCTGCTGCTCGCCCTGCTCGGAGGGCCCGGCGCGAGCGATCCTCTGGCCGAGGCACAGGAACGCTTCCAGGCGCTGACCAGCTACCGGGTCACGGTGCGCCTGAACGCCGAGGGCAGCGAGCAGCATGTGCTGCGCTACTTCTACCGCAAACCCGGCTGGGTACGTATCGAGTTCATCCGGCCGCATCCGGGACTGGTGCTGATCTACAATCCCGCCAGCCGCCGGGTGCGAATCTGGCCGTTCGGCCTGGACCACCTGCCGAGGCTCAATCTGGCGCCGGACAACCCCTTGATCCGTGGCCCGCACGGTATCCGGGTCGATCAGTCGGATATCGGCGTGCTGCTGGACAGTCTTCGCGAGCGGCAGGCCCGTGGCACGCTGGCCGCACTCGGCAGCGGGGAGGTCGCGGCGAGGCCGGTCGCCGGCTTCGAGATTCGCGAAGAGGGTCTGGGGAAGCCGTCCGGCGCGCATCACTACCGGATCTGGCTGGCGCGCGACAGCCTGCTCCCGCTACGGGTCGAGCGCTTCGGAACCGGAGGTCGCCTGCTCGAGAGCGTCGACATGGCCGATCTGGAGATCGACACGCCCTTCCCCGAGCGCTTCTTTTCTCCCTGAGCCGAAACGAGCCATGGCCGCGGCCAACTGCTTCCACCTGACCACCCTCTGGCAGCTCGACGCGCCGCTCGTCGCGGTATGGGACGCCATCGTCGAGCCTGAGACCTGGCCTGGCTGGTGGCGGGGTGTCGAACAAGTCGTCACCCTGGAGCGGGGGCGCGAGGAGGGCGGTCTGGGGACCCGCCAGCGATTCGTCTGGAAAGGGGTCTTGCCCTACCGGTTGTCCTTCGTTTCCCGCGTGACCCGCCTCGAGCCGTTGCATCTGCTCGAAGGGCGGGTCGAGGGCCAGCTCGAGGGCGTCGGCCGCTGGCGCTTCGATGAAGATGCCGGCCGGACCTGGGTGTGTTTCGACTGGCGGGTGCGTACCACCCCCGCCTGGATGAACCTGCTGGCCCCACTGGCGCGGCCGCTGTTCCGCTGGAATCACCGACTGTTGATGCATGCCGGCGGCGTCGGCCTGGCCCGGCGACTCGGTACGCGCCTGGCCTTCCAGGCGACCTGGTCGTCCTGAGAGGTGTCATCGGGGCACGCGGGCCGTCAGTGGCGATCTTCCGTCCGGCGCTGCTGCTCCTCGTAGGCCCGATAGTCGGCGCCTTCCTCGGCGCCGGGAGGCTCGGGCGTCAGCCGGACCGCCAGGTCGCGGCTGTCCACCCGGATCACGCCGTGCACCGCGCCGGCCAACTGGAGGGCCCGATTGCGCCGCTGGTAATCGTCGACCAGGCCACTGAGGAACACCTCGCCGGCGCGGGTCTTGACGTGGATGTCCTGGCCACGGGTTTCCCTGGCCAGGGCGAGGGAGGATTTCACGCCGGCGGTGAGCCAGACATCGCGAACGGCGGCGCCGAGGCGCTGGGGAGCATGGTTGGACAATGGGGTTTTCATGGCGGCGAACCTCTGGAATGGAACCGGCGCGGGCGTATTCGCCCGGCAGGCCTTCGTTGATCGTCTCCAGCCTGTGAACCATCGGTGACAAGCGGAAATTATAGTGTTCGCCGCCGTCGGTGGCGGCTCCCGGCTCCGGACGGTATTCGCCACTTGCCCGGCGGCGGCTCTTCGCCTGTGCTGAAGTGTCAGTGCACGCTTCGCGAGGTAGCCTCATGAATGCCATACCGGAAAGCCCAGCCTTCAACCCCATCGGCACCGACGGCTTCGAGTTCGTCGAATTCACCGCGCCGGACGCCGAGGGCATCGCCCGGCTGCGCGGGCTGTTCGTCGCCATGGGTTTCACCGAGACCGCCCGACACCGTTCCAAGGAAGTCTTCCTGTTCCAGCAGAACGACATCAATTTCGTCCTCAACGGCAGTCCCGACGGGCCGGTGCGGGCTTTCGCCGAGGAACACGGACCGAGCGCCTGCGCCATGGCCTTCCGGGTCGGCAACGCCGTCCAGGCCGCCGACTACGCGCAGCGCCAGGGGGCGAGGCTCCTGGGCAGCCACGCCAATTTCGGCGAACTGAACATCCCCTGCATCGAAGGCATCGGCGGTTCGTTGCTCTACCTGGTGGATCGCTACGGCGAACGCAGCATCTACGATGTCGACTTCGACTTCATCGCGGGGCGCACGGCGCGGGACAACGCGGTCGGCCTGAGCGTCATCGACCATCTGACCCATAACGTCGCACGTGGGCAGATGGATGTCTGGGCCGGTTTCTACGAGCGCATCGCCGGCTTCCGCGAGACGCGCTACTTCGATATCGAGGGCAGGCATACGGGCCTTCTGTCCCGCGCCATGACCGCGCCCTGCGGGAAGATCCGCATCCCGATCAACGAGTCGGCCGACGACCATTCGCAGATCGCCGAATTCATCCGCGATTACCATGGCGAGGGCATCCAGCACATCGCCCTGGCCACCGACGACATCTACGCCACGGTGCGCGCGCTGCGCGCCAGGGACGTGGCCTTCATGCAGACCCCGGATACCTACTACGAGAAGGTCGATACCCGGGTTCCCGGCCATGGCGAGCTACTGGAGTCGCTGCGCGAGCTGAACATCCTGATCGACGGCCGTGTCGGCCGCGAAGGGCTGTTGCTGCAGATCTTCACCCGCCCGCTGATCGGCCCGATCTTCTTCGAGATCATTCAGCGCAAGGGCAACCAGGGCTTCGGCGAAGGCAACTTCCGGGCTCTGTTCGAATCCATCGAGGAGGACCAGATCCGCCGTGGAGTGTTGAAGGGCTAGGAAGGCGGGGTGGGAAACGGCCGCAGGCCTTTCCCGCCATGACCGCGCTTCGGGCAGCGTGATCAGCCCTCGCCGAGGCGGAGAGGCGCGCCGGTCGCGGTGCCGGCGGCCGGGGAGGCTGGTGTCGCCGGGCTCGCGGTGAGCGGTGCCTGCCACTGCTGCAACTGGCGGGCCCAGTCCTCCAGGGGGATTCGCGCGTCCTGATGCCAGATGCGCCGCCACAGCAGCCCGAGGTGTTCGAGGCGGCCGCGGTTCATCGGCAACTGCTCCGGTTCGGGGAGGAGTTGCCAGCGGCCGTCGCGTTTCGCGGCCAGGGCGAAGCGGAACGGATGGGCGCCGGTCATACCCAGGCGCAGGTCGGTGACCACCAGCTTGCCGTCGATCTCGTCGTAGCGCAGCCAGTCGTCGGCGAACCAGCGCAGCCGCGCCAGTTGCGGCGAGGCGCCCAGTCCGGCGATCAGGGCGGTGCCGCGCGGCAGGCGGACCAGTTCCGGCGGCCGGCGGTCGAACCAGCCGACCAGCGCCTCGTGGTAGTCCTCGCCGTCGCGCGCCAGTACCCGCCAGAGCAGGCTGTTGAAGGGCGTCGGCGTGCTGAACAGGGCTTCGGCGCGAATCCCCTGGCGCGCCAGTTCCGCCGCCACGCGGTTCTCGGCCATCTGCTTGCCGGCCAGGGTCAGGCCCAGGTAGAGGCTCGACAAGCCGAGCGCCCAGTACTGCCAGCGCAGGGCCCGGCCGCGCAGACGGTACAGGACGCCACCCAGCACCGCGCCGAGCAGCGGCAGGGTGTACAGCGGATCGACGATGAACACGCTCGACCAGGCCACCGGCGGCGTGTCCAGCGGCCAGAGCAACTGGGTGCCGTAGCTGGTCAGGCTGTCCAGCAGCACATGGGTGGCCAGTACCAGCCAGAGGGCGAGGAACAGGCGCCCGCCGCCGTATCCCGGATGCGGCCTGAAGCGCCGCAGCAGCCAGGCCAGCAGCAGCGAGAAGCCGGTGAGGACGAACAGGGAATGGCTGAAGCCGCGGTGGCGGGTCATGTTGGCGACCGCGTCGCCGTAGTCGATCAGTACGTCGAGGTCGGGCAGGGTGCCGAGCAGGGCGCCGTAGAGCAGCGCCTTGCGTCCCTGCCAGCGCCCGAGCAGCGCGCCTTGCACGCTGGCGCCGAGCACGGCCTGGGTGAGCGAATCCATTGGAGCGTCCCGTAGAGCGGATGAGCGATTACGGTAGCCGAGGGTGCCGGGCGAATGGAAATGCCCGGCGGCGGGGCATCCGCCCGGACCAGGCCATCGACCGTCCCGTCCGGGGTTCTGTCGCTGCGCTTTCAGGGCCGCTGGCGGTTGTACGCGGGCATGTCCATCCGGGCGGGATGAGCGGGCCGGATCGCAGGCGCATCTTGCGCCGATCGGGGGCGCCGGCCGGGGAAAGGCCGGCGGTCTTGCCGGGAGCGCTCTACTGGCGCGGCTCCAGATCGGCGTCGAAAACCGTCCGGCCGTCCTCCGCCGGCACGGGAGAGATCGCCAGGGGAAGGCCGCTGTTCGAGATCTCCGCCGCGCCGGCTTCCAGGCAGACCTCGTTGGTTTTCTGCCGGATGATCACCTCGACCGCTTCCTGCATGATCCGCAGGGCGATCGCCGGACTCTCGTAGGCGAGCCGCAGGCTGTGCTTTTCCTTCTGTTCGACGATCGGCGCGAGGGCCGGATGCGAGGAGTAGCCGATCTCGATTCCTTGCGGAAGCGGCAGATAATCCTCCCGCTCGGCGGGCCAGAGGAGCTTGCCGCAATAGAGATAGGTGTCCACCGCTTCTTCCTCGACTGCGCTGCTGTGCCAGGAGGCGAGCAGCAGGCCGCAGGCGATCAGGTTTTTGCTGAGCGTATTGATGATCCGGCCCTCCCGTGGGTCTGGTTCGCTGGATCGGTATCGACAGGTGGATGGCCCGTGGCTCGAAAGTGACTGTCGTGACCGTACGTTTCCCCGACCGGCGCGCTTCGGCGGTTACCTGCGGCGCGCCGGCCACTGCCATTCAACGGTACGTTCCGGCGGGCGAGGGCCGCCGGCCCGCCCGTTCAAGCGCCGCTGTCCTTCCCCGCTGCCGGTTCCGCCGCCGATGCGGGAGGCGGCGAGGCGGCCGGCTGCGACGCGGCGGCGGGCGTGGGCTCCTCCACCGTTTCATGGCCCAGGTTTTCCAGGGTCCTCTGCAGCCAGACGTTGTAGGCCGAGCGGATCTGGCCGAGCGCGGAGGCGTGTTCGCTGGCGTCGGCCTGGTACTGCCTGGCGATGCTGAGGCCGGCCTCCAGGTAGGAGGCCAGGATCTGCTGCGGGGTGCTGGCCCCCTGCATGGCTTCGGCGACCTGCTTGCCGCTGCCCAGGGTGGTCGTCAGGAAACGGATGTAGCAGTCGCTTTCCTTTTCCTGGGCGGCCAACTGGATCTCGGTCAGCTCCTGGTAGGCGGAGAACAGGACCGAGGGCTTCACCCAGGGCATGCCGGTGGGGCTCCAACCGCCGTACTGCATGGACTCCATGACCTGCCGGACGATCTGCAGGCTGTCGTTGACCGGTGTCATGGCCTCGAAGATGAGCCGTGCGTTGCGGCCGCTTTCGCTGGCGTAGTCGTTCCAGTGTTTGAGTGCCTCGGACAGCTTCGGATCGATCGTGGCGTTCGCGGTGTCGGCATCCATGGTCTTTCTTCCTATGTGCGGTGGGTTGGCTCAGGATCGGGGCTCGGCAAGGCGGGCGATCATCTTGTGGATGGCGCGCAGTTGAGGAGCGTTGCGGGTGAAGTAGTCCGGGGTCGGACTGTCCGGCGAAGAATAGCCCCAGAAGTCCCAGCAGCCGTCGGGATTCAGCGGCGAGGCGCTGGATGGCCGCACCTGGGGGTAGAGCATGATGAGATCGTTGGCTTCCGCCAGCCGGTTGTAGCCGGTCCGGGCGTAGTACTGGTCGCCGATGAAATGCGAGCCCTGCCGGCAGCCGTGGAACACCACATGCACGGGGCAACTCTTGCCGCTCCGGCAGGCCGTCGGGACGTAGGCATAGGCCGTGTCGTCCATGCTGGTGTAGGGCGAGTCGATGAATTCCTCCTGGTCGAAGGCGATCAGGCTGTCGTCCCGGTGACGGGCGGGCGACTTCAGGCCCGGGTAGATCTGCTCGAGTATGGCGCCGGCCTGCGAGAAGTCGCAGTCGTTGATGTAGGGCGAGCGGGTCAGCGCGCAGGCGGTATCCGTGTCGTCGTCGGTCAGGAAGGCATGGCCGGCGGCGATGCTCCTGTCGTAGCGGATGGAGGCCTCCGGGACGCCGACGGCCTTGAAGAACTCCCGGGTCTGGTTCACGACGGTGGTCGTGACGATCTCGTCCCGTGTGCCGCTGAAGATGTAGATACGGTCGTCCTCGAGATTCTTCAGGGGCGCGATCTGGCCGTATTCGGCCAGCGTGGCCGCATACCTGGCCAGGAGCGGCGTATTCGGACCGCTCCCGGCCGTCAGGGGATGCATGCAGGTGGTCGTGGCGTTCACCAGCAGGGAATTGCCCGCCCAGGACTTGGCGCAGAGGTAGGGACCGCCGGCGACTATGCCGGCGCCCACCATGATCTCGGAAAACGCCACGTAAAGCTGGGATGTCATGAAGGCGCCGGACGACAGTCCCGACACCGAGGTCTTGCGGATCTCCGCGCCACAGGCGGGCAGTTTGACGGTCTGGGCTTCGGCGCTGGCGACGCTGAGCAGCATCGCCACGGCAAGTCCTGTGCTGATACGAGTTCCCGGTATCCGTTTCATCGTTCCATGCGAGAAATTCCCGCCGTTCCGGGGCGGGGAGGGATGGCCTGGCCGCCTGGGCACTCCCGTGCTCGCTGCCTCCTTTCTGGCTGGGTGCTGTCTGGCATTGGGGTTGCCTTCGGCACAGTTCGGCGAAGGCCATTCGAGTATGGACAAAAGGTTCGGCAGCGCAAGGCTGGCAGGATAAGGCCACTCCGCGCGGGAGCGGACGATTCGCGCCGGCGCCGGCGCCGGCGCCGGCGCCGCCGCCGTGCGGTTCGGATTCGTTCGGCCGGGCAGGCCGCGGGCTTCTGCCGTTTTTCTGTCTTCCGCGGGCGATTGACGGAATAATGCCGACACTATCGCCGCTTTTTTCGACCGGACGCACCATGCTGGAAATCTCCGACACCCTCCATCTGCCTGACGATGAGATCGAACTGAATGCGATCCGCGCTCAGGGGGCCGGCGGGCAGAACGTCAACAAGGTGTCCAGCGCCGTGCATCTGCGCTTCGACATCCGTGCCTCGTCCCTGCCGGATTTCTACAAGGAGCGTCTCCTGGCCCTGCGCGATCAGCGCATCGGCGGCGAAGGCGTCGTCGTGATCAAGGCGCAGCGCTATCGCACCCGCGAGCAGAACCGCGCCGATGCCCTGGAACGCCTGGTCGCGTTGATCCGCAGCGTGGCCGGGGCGGAGAAGACGCGCCGACCGACCCGGCCGACCCGCGGCTCGAAACAGCGCCGGCTGGAGGGAAAGGCGCGGCGCGGGGCGATCAAGGCCGGGCGGGGGCGGGTGGATTACTGATTGTCGGCACGCCGGCTGCGGCGGCGGGATCGGACCTTCAGCAATCCGCGCCTGCGCAAGCGCAGGGGCGGATTTACCGGTACGGTCAGGCGATGGCGCGGATGTCCGTCCGGGGCTCCTCCAGCGCGCCGAGGAACTCGTCGCCCCAGCGGCGGATGTCGTTGAAGGCGACGATGTCGAACAGCTCGCGCAGCCGCGCCCGGGCCTCGCTCTTGGGCAGGTTCAGCGCCAGATGGCAGTTCTGCACTAGATCGGCGATGTCGTGGGGATTGGTCAGCAGGGCGCCCTTGAGTTCGGCGGCGGCGCCGGCGAATTCGGAGAGCACCAGCACGCCGCTGCCGTCCAGCAGGCCCTGGGTGGCGACGAACTCCTTGGCCACCAGGTTGAGGCCGTCGCGCAGCGGGGTGATCCACATGACGTCGGCCATGGCGTACCAGGCCACCACTTCCTCGAACGGCAGGCTGCGGAAGAAGAACTGCACCGGCGTCCAGCCGACCCGGGCGAAGCGACCGTTGATGCGTCCCACGGCCTGTTCGATCTGCCCCTGCAACTCGTCGTAGACGGTCATCTCCCGCGCCGCCGGGACGCAGATGGTGGCCAGGGTGATTCTGCCCTGCAACTCGGGGTTGTCCGCCAGCAGCCGCTCGAAGGCCTTGAGCTTTTCCAGCACGCCCTTGGTGTAATCCAGGCGCTCCACGGCGAGGACCAGGCGCACGCCGTTCAACTCGCGACGCAACTGTTCCATCTGATTCTGCACGGAAGGGCTGGCCAGGGCGTTGCGCACCCGGTCGAGGTCGAGCCCGACCGGATGGGCACCGAGGCGGACCTGGCGCATGCCGGTATCGATGGCGGTGGTCACGCGCTCCAGGCCGACCGCGCAGCCGTAGGTGACGAAGCGCGGCGCGCAGTTCTGCCGGCCGAGCACCTTCAGCGGGGCCACGCCGCGGGCGACGTCGACGAAATTCTCCACCTGGCGCGGGATGTGGAAGCCGATGTAGTCGCATTGCAGCAGGCTGCCGACGATCTGCCGGCGCCAGGGCACCACGTTGAACACATCCGCCGAGGGGAAGTGGGTGTGGTGGAAGAAGGCCAGCTTCAGGTCCGGGCGCAGTTCGCGCAGATAGGCCGGAACCATCCACAGGTTGTAGTCGTGCAGCCAGACGGTGGCGCCCTCGGCGGCCTCCAGGGCGGTGCGCTCGGCGAAGGCGCGGTTGACCCGCAGGAACACCTGCCAGTCGTCCTCGTTGAAGACGGCGCGCTCCCAGAAGGTGTGCAAGGTCGGCCAGAAGGCCTCCTTGGAGAAACGCTTGTAGAAGGTATCGATGTCTTCCTTGCAGAGCGGCACGCGGGCGGCGGTCAGGCGCGGGTAGCGCTCGGCGTCCACCGTGGTGTGGCTCTCGAAGAGGCCTTGGCCTTCCTCGTGCTCGGCCCAGGCGACCCAGGAGCCCTTGCGCCCGTCGGCGAAGAAGCTGAGCAGGGTGGGGATGATGCCGTTGGGCGAGCTTGGCCGGCGGCGCTGCACCTGGCCGTGCTCGCGGTATTCCTCGTAGGGCAGGCGGTGGTAGACGATCACCAGCTCGGCGTGTCCCGGCTCGGTCGCCTTGCGGGTTTCGGCGGCGAAGCCGTGCACGCCGAGGAAGCCGAAGTGGGCGAAGGCCTGGATGATGCCGCCGCAGCCCGGGCTGTCGGCGTGCAGGACGCGGGTGCAGTGGCGCGTATGTTCGAGCAGGCTTTCCTCCGCCTGCCCGACGCAGACGCCCTTGAGGCCGCAGGTGAGCATGCTGAGGTCGTTCAGGGTGTCGCCGGCGACCAGCACCTGCTCGGGATCGAGACCGAGGTGCTCGACCAGGCGCAGCAGGCTGCTGCCCTTGTTCACCCCGCGCGGCAGGAAGTCCAGATAGCGTCCGGCCGAGTACAGCAGGTCGCAGCCGAGGCGTTCGGCGATGACCTCGAGGGCCGGGTCGGCGGCGCGTTCCGGGGTGCAGAAGTAGGAGCAGCGGCGCGCCTGGGGCACGTCCTGGCGCTGCAGGTCGGGAAGGCCGGCGAGAGCGCCGGCGATCTGGCTTTCGCCGGGCCAGCGGGCGTCGATGTCGTGCTGCAGGGGCTGGATCGGCTGCAGGGTTTCGCCGTGATAGAGGCTGGCGCCGACGTCGGCGACGATGTAGTCCGGCTGCGGCAGGGTGGGATCGGCCAGCAGCGGCAGAACGGCCTCCAGGCTGCGGCCGGTGACATAGGCCAACTGGATGTCGGGGTGGGCGGTGATGGTCTGATAGAGACTCAGGCGATCCTGCGGATCGCCGGCGAGAAAGGTTCCATCGAGATCGGTGGCAAGTAGCATGCGCTGTCTTCTCTCCAGTAGTGGGGCAAGTTGACGCGCCGACCTGGGCCGACGAGTGGTGTTGTCCGGAGCCTCCATGGCGCCGGAGTCAGATACAGGTTTCCTCCCTGGTGGTGCCCGGCTCCGCCACGGCGGCGTCGGGGCTGGAGTCGGCCGCGCTTTCCGGGGCCTCGGGCATCAGTTCGAGCACGGTATGGCTGGTGCGCAGCATGGGGGTGAACTGGGCGTGCGGCTCGCTGAGCAGATCGCTCACCCGGTGCAGGCGATGGAGGGTGTAGAGCGCCAGCAGGCCGAGCACCGCCGCGCAGTAGAGCGGCAGTCCGCGCGGACCGAGCAGGTGCATGGCCAGGCCGGCGAGCAGCGGGCCGCAGGCCGAGCCCAGGCCATTGACCAGCAGCAGGCCGCTGCAGCCGGAGAGGATCTCGTCCGGGTGCAACTGATCGACCATCCGCGCCATGGCGATGGAATAGATGGAGAAGGCCAGCCCGCCCCAGAGGAAGAAGGCGCCGAGCAGCAAGCCGCCGGTGGGCAGCAGGCTGATGGCCAGTGCCGTCAGCGCGGCCAGGGTCACCACGCAGAGCATCACCTTCGCGCGGTCGTGGCTGTCCGAGTAGCGGCCGATGGGCCACTGCAGCACGGCGCCACCGAGAATGGTCGCCCCCATCAGCAATCCCACGCCGGCGGCGTCGAAGCCGCTGTGGCTGGCGTATACCGGCGCAAGGCCCCAGAAGGCGCCGAGGGCGAGACCGGACAGCCCGGCGGCGGTCACCGACAGCGGCGCGATTCGCGCCAGTTGGCGCAGCTCGGTGGGCGGCGTGTCGGGCAGGGTCGGCTGTGCCTGGCGGGTGAGGGTGATGGGCAAGAGCGCGGCGCAGATGAGGATGCCGGCGATGGCGAAGAGCAGGAATTCCAGCGGACTGGCGAGGTTCAAGAGCTGCTGGGCGAGGGCCAGGGCACCGAGGTTGACCGCCATGTAGACGGCGAACACCCGGCCGCGGCTGTCGCCGCTGACCCGGGCGTTGAGCCAGCTCTCGATGACCATGTAGAGGGTGACCAGGACGATGCCGTAGACCACGCGCAGCACCATCCACACCCAGGGGTTGACCAGAATCAGGTGGAGCAGCGCGACGATGGCGCCCGAGGCGGCGCAACAGGCGAAGGCGCGGATATGCCCGATGCGGCGGATCAGCGGTACCGTCAGCCAGGTGCCGAGCAGGTAGCCGACGAAATAGCCGGACATCAGCAGGCCGAGCAGCCCGGTGGAGTAGCCTTCGGCGACGCCACGCAGGGTCAGCAGGGTGTTGAGCAGTCCGTTGCCGAGCAGGAGCAGTGCGACCCCGCCGAGCAGCGAACCGATGGGGGCAATGTTGGTCCACATGGCGACCCACCCTAGGGAAGTTGCCGACGAATGGCAACCCAAAATTCCCTCAAGGGAGCCGCCTGCTAGTACTAACCTATTGTTTTATAATCATATATTTTAACCGACGAGCGGTCTGCCGGTTTTTGCGCCGACGCGCTGGCTCAGGCGCGGTCTTCCGCTCCTTTCGCCAACTCGTCGGTGCGCGCCGCCATGATGAAGTCGTTGCGGTGCAGGCCGCGGATCTTGTGGGTCCACCAGGTCACGGTGACCCTGCCCCATTCGGTGAGCAGCGCCGGATGGTGCCCTTCGGCCTCGGCGAGCGCGCCGACCGCGTCGGTGAAGGCCAGGGCTCGGGCGAAGTTCCTGAAGGCGAAGACCTTTTCCAGTTGCAGGATGCCGTCGCGGTTTTCCACCCGCCAGTCGGGGATCTGCCGGATCAGGTCGGCGAGTTCCTGTTCCGAGACTTTCGGCGCGTCGGCGCGGCAGGCTTCGCAATGGGCTTGGGAGAGGACGGTCATGAGGGGCTCCGGTTCTGCTGGTTGCGGGGTCGAGTCCGGGGGCGACGGTGGGAAACCGCTGCGCGGGTTTTCCACGCTGTGTCCGGGATCGGCGTTCAGGCCGCCTTCGGCGGAAACTTCGGCGGATGCAGGCCGAGACGCATGGCCTGGCGCACCAGCGCCATGATGTCCTGGCGGGCCAGTTCGAACAGGTGGCGCAGGTCCGGCAGCACGAAGTAGAGCGGCTGCAGGATGTCGATGCGATACGGCGTACGCATTGCCTCGAGCGGATCGAAGGGCTGGTGTTCCGGCGTCCCGGACAGGCAGTAGAGGGTTTCCTTCGGCGAGGAGAGGATGCCGCCGCCGTAGATGCGCCGGCCCGCCGGAGTGTCGACCAGGCCGAACTCCACGGTCATCCAGTACAGCCGCGCCAGGTAGACGCGCTCCTCCTTGCTGGCCGCCAGGCCCAACCGGCCGTAGGTGTGGGTGAAGGCGGCGAACCAGGGGTTGGTCAGCATCGGGCAGTGGCCGAACAGTTCGTGGAAGATGTCCGGCTCCTGCAGATAGTCCAGCTCCTCCGGCCGTCGGATGAAGGTCGCCACCGGAAACCGGCGGTCGGCGAGAAGCTCGAAGAAGGTCTGGAAAGGGATCAGCGCCGGTACCCGCGCCACCCGCCAGCCGGTGGCGGATTCGAGCACGCGATTGATCTCGTCGAGCTGCGGGATGCGTTCCCGCGGCAGGCCGAGCCGCCGGATACCGTCCAGGTATTCCGCACAGGCGCGTCCTTCGATGAGTGCCGACTGGCGTTCGATCAGTGTCCGCCAGACGGCATGCTCGGCCTCGCTGTAGTGGATGAAGCCCCGCTCGTCCGGTTGCCGGGCCACATAGGGCGTCGCGGTCATTTCGGTGCCTCCTGCGCGGCTGCGCGCGGTTTCCTTCTTATAGTTAAGGCATAGCGCGGATGAAGCGGCTCTGCACGTCACGGCGGAGCCGTGCCGGTCGCCCGGCTGTCCGGCATGCCGTCCCGAGCCCGAGCCGGGGACGGTGACTACCGGGAGTCGGGCGCTGTTCTTCGCCCATACACACCAGCAGGAGAATGGATATGTCCAGCGTCGGTTATCACGAACCCGTCGAAGCGCTTTCCGCCGAAACCCGCGACATGCACCGGGCCATCGTTTCGCTGATGGAGGAACTCGAAGCCATCGACTGGTACAACCAGCGGGTCGACGTCTGCCGGGACCCGGAACTCAGAAGCATCCTCGCGCACAACCGCGACGAGGAGAAGGAACACGCGGCCATGGTGCTGGAGTGGATCCGCCGCAGGGACCCCAAGTTCTCCGACGAATTCAAGACGTATCTCTTCAGCGAGGGGCCCATCGACCACGAGGATGGGGACTGAGCAATCCGCCCGGCTGTCTCCGCGCGTTCGACGGCAGCCGGGCGGATCGCCGCATTTCCGCATGCCGGGGCGGACGGGCCCCTACCTAGTAGTAGTTCGACCTCCAATTGGTTTCGGCCTGAGCCGCCGCCTTCTCCAGTTCCAGCAACCGTCGTTCGTAGGCCGCGCATTCGTTGGGCAGTTCTTCGGCGGTGTATTCGGGACGCGCGCTCCGGATTTCCCTGTAGATCTCCTCGGCCAGCCGTGGATCGCTGTGAGTGAGCATGTGCACGTTGATGGCCAGTTCACGGGCCTTGAGGTCGATTTCGTCCGGCGTGCAGGCGAGGCCGGGCAGGGCGGTCAGCAAGGCACTGGCGGCGGCGAGTCCGAGCAGGGCTTTCATGGGCTACCCCCTTTATTCGACGGTTTCCCGGTGGATTGCGAAAACGCCGGAAAAGTTCAGGAGGCTGCGCCGATCGGCGGCGAGACGGGCGTTATCGTTTCGCTCGAACTCGGCTGGAAAGGGCCTGTCACCTAAAGGAGAGGAGGCGAATGAGAAGGCTGTTTTCCGACATTGCACCACCGCCAGCTCGTGAGCCGGTAGCCAGCAGAGAAATCGAGGTGGATACGACCATGCCCAGACCTACTGAACACTCGCCACGATCCGATGGCCGCAAAGGTTTTCCGGCAGGCAATGTTTTCCAGGAGCCACCGGAGGGGGCGATCGACCCGGTGGCCGCTGAAACCGAACGGCAGGGCGAGAGCAAGGATCCGCTGGAAAGCTACACCCGGAGTGCCGCGGATGAACTGGAAAAGATCGCCGAGGGCGCGCGTGCGGCAGCCTGCGAACTCGAGGAGCAGGACGAGCAGGGGCTGTCGGACTATGTGCTGAATGCCGCCGATCGCATGTTCAGGTTCGCCGACCAGTTGCGTGGCAGGAGTGCCGAGCAACTGTTCCACGATGCCGATCGCCTGGCCAGGGACAACCCTGGGCTGTTTCTCGCCGGCAGCATCGCCCTCGGTTTCGGTCTGACCCGTTTCGCCCGCGCTTCCGGGCGCCGATCCCGGCACGCGGAGGCCGGGCCGCTCCAGTCCGCTCCTGTCCGTACCGCCGAGCGGGAGGAAGCCGTTACGGGGCCGGCCGGTGTTTCTGGCAGTCCGGATGTCGCCGGGACCAGGGTCACCACCACGCCGGACGACACCACCGGCAGGGCCGTCGCCAGCGGCCTGCCGCCCGTCGATCCCGGCCGCAGCGGCCCGGGCACGACCGGCACCATCCAGGGCGGCACCACGGGGCCGGCCTGCCAAAACGATAAAGGCCCGAACGGAGGAACGAAGCGATGAGCGAATCGACTGGCAACCGGAATTATCCGCCGAACCAGGCCAACTCCGACACGAGCCGGCCGGACCTGGCCCGAGCGGATGCGGTCCGGCCCGATGTGGCCCGACCGGATCCGCTCCGGGACGAGACGGCGCAAGCCGCGACGCCACGCCCCGAAGCGGTACGCACGGAAACGGAGCGGCCCAGCGCGACCATTCACCGGCACACCGCTCGCGCCGGAGGCGAAGAGGGCGGCAACAGCATCATGGGTTTGCTCGGCCAACTGGGGCGGGAGCTGCCCTCGCTGGTTACCAAGGAGCTGGCCCTGGCCAAGGTCGAGATCGGCGAGTCGATCAACGCCACCAAGGCCGGCGTCATGTCCCTGGCCAGTGGTGGCGGAGTGCTGCTGGCCGGTTTCATCATTCTTCTGCAGGCCTTCGTCTACGCCCTGGCTCAGGCGATGGATGCCTGGCTGGCGGCGGCGATCGTCGGCGTGATCGTGATGGTGATCGGCTATGTCATGGTCAAGGGCGGCAGGAAGAAGTTCGCGCCGTCCGCATTCAAGCCATCGCGCACGCTGCATGCCCTGCAGAAAGATAAAGCCGCCATCCGGGAGAATGCCCCATGAGTACGCAGAGCAGAATCGATCTCGAAGCGCAGAAGGGTCCGGAAACCCTGGAACAGGAAATCGACCGGCAGCGCGCGGAAATCAGCAATATCGTCCATGCCTTGGAAAACAGGCTGTCCCCCGGCGAGTTGCTGGACAGGGCCCTGGGGTACACCAAGGGACATGGCGGCGAGTTCATGTCCAACCTGACCAACACGGTGGCCGCCAATCCCTTGCCGACCGTGCTGACATCGATCGGATTGCTGTGGCTGATGACCAGCCAGAACCGGGCTCCGGCGAGCCAGGCCCATGTCGATGAGGCTTCGATGCCGCAGGGTGGGCCGTCCCTGACCGAAAAGGCCAGGCAGCGGGCCGCCGGCATTCGCGAGAAGGCCGAGCACCTGGGCGAGGGGGTGAGCGACACCCTGGGTTCGGCACGGCAGCATGTGAGCGAAAGCGTGGGGTCGGCCAGGCAGTACTTGAGCGACTCCGGCCACCATGCCGCCGAATCCCTGCGCCAACGGGCCCATCAGGCGCGGGGCGGCTTCGACACCTTGATGCATGAGCAGCCGCTGGTGCTGGGAGCGCTCGGCATCGCGGTGGGGGCGTTGATCGCCGGCGTGTTGCCGACCACCCGACAGGAGGACGAACTGCTCGGCCAGGCCAGCGATACCCTGACCGACAAGCTCAGGGTGAAGGCCGAAGAGGGCCGCGAAGCGGCCACCGAGCTGGGCGTGGAGATGGCCGACCGGCTGCGCGAGCGGGTCGCCACGTCGCAACCGGCCGGCGCGGAAAACCGGACCGGCCTGGGCGGGGCGCTCTAGGCAGGTCCTTTTCGCCGCGGCGGAACGCCTGTTAGACCTTGGTTCAATGCCTGGTCCGGCGAGCCGTCGGGTATAAGGAAGCGGTCCTGGATCAGGAGATTCGATCCAAGTGTTTTGTTTGCATTCCTAGTGGAATGATGGGCGGGCGACCTCGGGTCGCCCTCTTTTTTTGGGGGTGATGCACTTTTTCGCCCTTCCTTTCCTTGATTTTCCCCGCGCTTTCCCGTTCCTTTTTCGTTTCCGCCTGCGGCATCCGCGATACGTCGAATGCGTTTCAGATCGTTCGATGCGTCGCCGGGTTCGGGCATCATGTCGTTTTCCCATAACGATAAAGAAGCGAGAGATCCATGCAGCCAGCCCCCATCCGTTCCGCCCTGTTCGTTCCGGCAAGCCGCCCCGAGCGGATACCCAAGGCCCTGGCCAGCGGTGCCGATGTCGTCATCGTCGATCTCGAGGACGCCGTCGAGGAGGCTCTCAAGGCCGAGGCCCGCGCCGCTCTGGACGCCTTTCTGGGCGACAATCCCCAGGTCCGGCTGCTGGTGCGCATCAATGGTCCGATCCATCCCCAGCAGGCGGCGGATCTGGAGTTGTGCCGCCGTCAGCCGGGCGTTCTCGGCGTGGTGCTGCCCAAGGTGGAGAGCGCGGTGCAGGTCAGTCTGGCGGCGGCGGCCGGCAAGCCGGTGTGGCCGGCCGTCGAGAGCGCCGTGGGGTTGCATGCCCTGCCGGCGATCGCCCGGGTTCCGGGCGTCGAGCGCCTGACCTACGGCGGCCTCGATCTGGGCCTGGATCTGGGATTGGCCGCCGGCAGCGAGAGCGGCGAACGGATCATGGACCAGGTTCGCTATGCGCTGCTGCTGCAGTCGCGTACCGCCCGCCTGGCCGCGCCGCTGGAAACCATCTTCCCCGCCATCCAGGACCCGAGCGGTCTGGCGCGGCGCGCCCGGCAGGCCTGCGACATGGGCTTCGGCGGTCTGTTGTGCATCCACCCGGCCCAGGTCGCCGTGGTCCACGAGGCCTTCATGCCGGACGCCGAGGAGCTGGCCTGGGCCCGGCGGGTCATGACCGCCGCGGCCTCCGGCGAAGGGGTTTTCGTGGTCGATGGACAGATGATCGACGCCCCGGTCGTGGGGCGGGCCCGCCGCTTGCTGGCGCGGGCCGGACAGGCGCCGGCCTGAGTCGCCGGGGCGCGCCGACGGCGGCTGCGACGGGCCCTTTCGGATAAAGGGCAGGCCATGCTCTTGCCACCTGCGACACCTCACCGCATCGACGGCTTGCGGTGCGCTACCGGCCGACAGCGATGGCTCTACGGCGAGGGTTCGAGCACCCTCGCCAGCGTTCCGGGCATTGATTCCCGGGAACCGATTCGACTAAAGCAGCACGGTAGGTCCCCACCCTGCGTGGCACGATGAAAACACCCTGATTCTCGCCCATGTTCCACAAGAACGCCGGGCAACCATCCAATTACAAAAATTTGTGTGGCCATCGAGCAATGATGCGCAGGGGCCATACACGACATGTTTCAGGAGTCCCAATGTCCGCCCGCAATATTCTGGTGATCAACTGCGGTAGTTCATCAATCAAGTTCGCCCTGGTCAACGAAGCGCAGACGACCTTTCCCCTGCAGGGGCTGGCCGAGCGTCTCGGCAGTCCGGAAGCGGTCATCCACTGGCAGTTCGGCGATGTCAAGGAAACCCTCAGCCTGCCGGGCGCCGACCATCAGGTGGCGCTGGGCGAGATCCTGCCGCTGGCCCAGGAGGCCGCCGGTGGCCGGCTCAGCGGCATCGGCCACCGCGTGGTCCATGGCGGCGAGCATTTCACCGATGCCCGCCTGATCGACGAGTCGGTGATCGAAGGCATACGCACCAGCGCCCAGTTGGCACCGCTGCACAACCCGGCCCATCTGATCGGCATCGCCGCGACCATGTCGCTGTTCCCCGACCTGCCGCAGGTCAGCGTGTTCGATACCGCCTTCCACCAGACCATGCCGCCCCATGCCTACCGCTATGCCGTGCCGGAATTCCTGTACAAGGAACATGGCGTGCGCCGCTACGGCTTTCATGGCACCAGCCACCGCTACGTCAGCAAGCGGGCCGCCGAGATGGCCGGCCTGCCGGTGGAAGACAGCGCCTGGCTGTCGGCCCATCTGGGCAACGGCTGCTCCACCTGCGCCATCGTCAACGGCGAGAGCCGCGACACCAGCATGGGCCTGACTCCCCTGGAGGGCCTGGTGATGGGGACCCGCAGCGGCGACGTCGACCCCAACCTGCACAGCTATCTGGAGCGCACCCTGGGCTGGACCATCGAGCAGGTCGACCGCATGCTCAACAACGACAGCGGCCTGAAGGGGCTGTCCGGCCTGTCCAACGACATGCGCACCCTGTCCGAGGCCTGCCTGAGCGGCCACCCCGGCGCCGTCCTGGCCTTCGAGGTGTTCTGCTACCGCCTGGCCAAGTCGCTGGCCGGCATGGCCTGCGCCCTGCCCAGGCTGAACGGTCTGATCTTCACCGGCGGCATCGGCGAGAACTCGGCCGCCGTGCGCGAGCGCACCGTGGAGCACCTGAAGCTGTTCGGCTTCCAGCTCGATGCCGAAGCCAACGCCCGTTGCACCCGTGGCTTGGCCGGCGAGATCCAGGCGGCCGGCAGCCCGCGCGTCATAGTGGTGCCGACCAACGAGGAGCGCCAGATCGCCCTGGACACCCTCGCCCTGCTCGACGCCTGACCGAATACCTGTACAGGCGGGACGCGGCGCTGTAACGAAACCCGACGACCATCGCGGCGTCGGGTTTCGTCATCCTGACCTCCCGCCGGCATCACGTTTTCTACAGTCTGAGCAAGAGACCCATGCACACTCTATTTCTCGCCCCCACCGGCTATGCCGTCGGCCTCAACTCCATCAGCCTCGGCCTGATCCGCGCCCTCGAACAGGCCGGCCTGAAGGTCGGCTTCTTCAAGCCGATCGCACAACCCTTCCCCATCGATCAGGGCCGCGAGCGCTCCTGTCTGCTGGTCGAGCGCACCCTGGGCCGGAGCACGCCCGAGCCGATACTGCTGGATCAGGTGGAGCGCCATCTGGCCAGCGGCGAAACCGACCTGCTGCTGGAGGAAGTGGTCAGCCGCTATCAGCAGGCCGCCGCCGGCAAGGACGTGGTGATCGTCGAAGGCATGCTGCCGACCCGCGACAGCGACTACTCCGCGTACCTCAATCCCCTGCTGAGCAAGAGCCTGAACGCCGAAGTCATCCTGATCGCCGTCCAGGGCGGCGATGGCCTCAAGCAACTGGCCGAGCGTATCGAGATCCAGGCCCAGTTGTTCGGCGGCATCAAGAGTCCGAAGGTGCTCGGCGCGATCATCAACAAGATCGACAGCGGGGACGGCATCCCGGCTTTCGTCGAGCGTCTCAAGGAATATCTGCCGTCGCTCGGCAGCACCGACTTCCAGCTCTTCGGCGCCATTCCCTTCGCCGAGGAACTGAATGCCCTGCGCACCCGCGACGTGGCCGAACTGATCGGCGCCCAGGTGCTCAGCGCCGGCGAAGCCGACCGGCGCCGGGTGAGCAAGATCGTGCTGTGCGCCCGTGCCGTGCCCAGCACCGTGCCGCTGCTGCAGCCGGGCGTGCTGGTGGTGACCCCCGGCGATCGCGACGACGTCATCCTCGCCGCCAGTCTGGCCTCGCTCAACGGCGTGAAGCTGGCCGGCCTGCTGCTGTGCAGCGACTTCATGCCGGACCCGCGGATCATGGAGCTGTGCAAGGCGGCCCTGGACGGTGGCCTGCCGGTGATGAGCGTGACCACCGGCTCCTACGACACGGCCACCAACCTGTTCGCCCTGAACAAGGAAACGCCGGCGGACGATATCGAGCGCGCCACCCGCGTCACCGATTTCATCGCCGGGCATCTGCATCCGGAGTACCTGCGTTCGCGCTGCAGCCTGCCGCGCGAGCTGCTCCTGTCGCCACCGGCGTTTCGCTACCAGTTGGTCAAGAGCGCCCAGGAAGCTGACAAGCGCATCGTCCTGCCGGAAGGCACCGAGCCGCGAACCATCCGCGCCGCCGCCATCTGCCAAGAGCGCGGCATCGCCCGCTGCGTGCTGCTGGCCCGCCCGGAAGAGGTCCGGGCCGTGGCGCGCGAGCAGGGCATCACTCTGCCGGACGGCCTGGAAATCCTCGATCCGGAGAGCATCCGCGCGCAGTACATCGCGCCGATGGTGAAGATGCGCCAGAGCAAGGGCCTCACCCCCGAGATGGCCGACGAGCAGCTCAGGGACACCGTGGTGCTCGGCACCATGATGCTGGCGCTGGACGAGGTGGACGGCCTGGTTTCCGGCGCCGTGCACACCACCGCCAACACCATTCGCCCGGCCCTGCAACTGATCAAGACCGCGCCGGGCTACAACCTGGTGTCCTCGGTGTTCTTCATGCTGCTGCCGGACCAGGTGCTGGTCTATGGCGACTGCGCGGTGAACCCCAACCCGAGCGCCGCCGAACTGGCCGAGATCGCCCTGCAGAGCGCCGAGTCCGCGGTGGCCCTCGGCGTGCACCCGCGCGTGGCGATGATCAGCTATTCCACCGGCGATTCCGGCAGCGGCGCCGAAGTGGACAAGGTTCGCGAGGCCACCCGCATCGCCCAGGAGCGGGCGCCCGGCCTGCCGATCGACGGCCCGCTGCAGTACGACGCCGCCTCCGTGGCCAGCGTCGGCAAGCAGAAGGCGCCGAACAGCCCGGTCGCCGGCCAGGCCACCGTGTTCGTGTTCCCCGACCTGAACACCGGCAACACCACCTACAAGGCAGTGCAACGCAACGCCAACTGCATCAGTGTCGGCCCGATGCTGCAGGGGCTGGCCAAGCCGGTGAACGACCTGTCGCGCGGCGCCCTGGTCGACGACATCGTCTTCACCATCGCCCTCACCGCGCTTCAGGCGGCCAGCATCGACAAGCAGGAGAAGCAGAAGGCGCTGGAGCAGGGGCAGCCGGTCGGAGCCTGACGGGACGGGCGGAAGCGGGCCCGAGGAGCGCTCCGCCGATGCTGTCGGCGGGCACGCCGTGGCGGTCCGCTTCGTGGCCGATGAAGGCGCGGCCATTCCTTCCCGTCGCCGCGTCGGACAGCGCCCCGTATCTGGGACCTGCGCCGGGAGCCTCGCCTCATCGAGTGCCTGTCCGGCGAGGTGGCGCTCGCTGTGCGATCCGGGAAGAGGATCTGTCGTTTCGAGGAGATGTCGACCTTCGCCGTCGCTTCGCCGCGCGTTCGACGGAATCCGCCAGAAGAGGCTCAAGCCCGCGATTTCCGGGCATTCGGCGGGGAATGCCGGTCGTACCGGGTAGCTTGTTTTGGTCGAATTTCGTTAAGACCATTGTCGAATTTTTAAGCAACTGTCAAGAGGCTAAACATGTCAGGCAATAAAAATAATTTTGCCCAGGCGAGGAAAACCTACTCATGTGCGCCGCTTCCCTCTACCCGGTACGTCCTGAAGTAGTTGCCCGATCCTTTACCGACGAGGCCGCCTACAAGGCCATGTATCAGCAGTCGGTCATCAATCCCGATGGTTTCTGGCGCGAACAGGCCAGGCGTCTGGACTGGATCAAGCCATTCACCAAGGTCAAGCAGACCTCCTTCGACGACCACCATGTCGATATCAAGTGGTTCGCCGATGGCACCCTGAACGCCTCCTACAACTGCCTGGACCGTCACCTCGAAGCGCGCGGCGAGCAGGTGGCCATCATCTGGGAGGGCGACGATCCGTCCGCGCAGCGCCTGATCACCTACCGCGAGCTGCACGAGGAAGTCTGTCGGTTCGCCAACGCCCTGCGCGGTCAGGACGTGCATCGCGGCGACGTGGTGACCATCTACATGCCGATGATTCCGGAGGCCGTGGTGGCCATGCTGGCCTGCGCCCGCATCGGCGCGATCCATTCGGTGGTGTTCGGCGGCTTTTCTCCCGACGCGCTGGCCGGGCGCATCGCCGACTGCAGGTCGAAGGTGGTGATCACCGCCGACGAAGGCCTGCGCGGCGGCAAGAGGGTTCCGCTGAAGGCCAACGTCGACGAGGCGTTGACCAATCCGGACACCTACAGCGTCAACAAGGTGATCGTCTGCAAGCGCACCGGTGGCGATATCAAGTGGCACTCGCATCGCGACATCTGGTACGAGGACCTGCTGAAAGTGGCCGGCAGCATCTGCGCACCCAAGGAAATGGGTGCCGAGGAGCCGCTGTTCCTCCTTTATACCTCTGGCTCGACCGGCAAGCCGAAGGGCGTGGTGCACACCACGGGCGGCTATCTGCTGTATGCCTCGCTGACCCACGAGCGGGTGTTCGACTACCGTCCGGGCGAGGTCTACTGGTGCACCGCCGACGTGGGCTGGGTCACCGGCCACAGCTACATCGTCTACGGTCCGCTGGCCAACGGCGCCACCACGCTGCTGTTCGAGGGCATCCCCAGCTACCCGGACATGACCCGGATTTCCAAGATCATCGACAAGCACGGGGTGAACATCCTCTATACCGCGCCGACCGCCATCCGCGCCATGATGGCCCAGGGCCGGGCGCCGGTGGAGGGCGCCGACGGTTCCAGCCTGCGCCTGCTCGGCTCGGTGGGCGAGCCGATCAATCCGGAAGCCTGGCACTGGTACTACGAGAACATCGGCCGGGAGCGCTGCCCGATCGTCGACACCTGGTGGCAGACCGAAACCGGCGGCATCCTGATCACCCCGCTGCCGGGCGCCACCTCGCTCAAGCCGGGTTCGGCGAGCCGTCCTTTCTTCGGCGTACAGCCGGCGCTGGTCGACAACCTGGGCAACCTGATCGAAGGGGCGGGCGAAGGCAACCTGGTGATCATCGATTCGTGGCCGGGGCAGGCGCGCAGCCTGCATGGCGATCACGACCGCTTCGTCGACACCTACTTCAAGACCTTCAAGGGCATGTACTTCACCGGTGACGGCGCCCGCCGCGACGAGGACGGCTATTACTGGATCACCGGCCGCGTCGACGACGTGCTGAACGTTTCCGGTCACCGTATGGGCACCGCCGAGATCGAGAGCGCCATGGTCGCCCACCCGCAGGTCGCCGAGGCGGCGGTGGTCGGCGTTCCGCACGACGTCAAGGGGCAAGGCATCTATGTCTACGTCACCCTGAACGACGGGGTGTCGGCTTCCGAGGCGCTGCGCCAGGAACTGAAGGCCTGGATTCGCCGGGAGATCGGTCCGATCGCTACGCCGGACGTGATCCAGTGGGCGCCCGGCTTGCCGAAGACCCGCTCAGGCAAGATCATGCGTCGTATCCTGCGCAAGATCTCCGTTGGCGAATACGACGGGCTGGGCGACATCTCCACCCTGGCCGATCCGTCGGTGGTGCAGAGTCTGATCAACATCCATCGCGGCATGCAGGCCGCCTGCGCCTGAGCTTCCGCCCCCATGGCCGGCTCCGGCCGGCGACGATGCCCCGCCCGGCTCCCGCCGTGGCGGGGTTCGTGTTTCGCGAGGGCACACTCGTTGCAGCCTACTCCAAAACCTCGACAGCCCCTAGAATGCCCCTTGTCTTTGCCGGAGCCCGCGCTGCCGGCGAAGCTCGTTCAACATCCGGCATCCGGAAGCTTCGTCGTCCGCCATGACTGTCCATCGAATCGGTTTTCTGCTCTGGCCCGGGACCAGGCCCCTGACCCCGGCCCTGGCCGAGGAAGCCCTGCAACTCGCCACCCACCTGCAGCCGCAGGCGCGCTACGAGTGGAGCTTCCTGCACGCCGAGGCGCCGCCGGAGGGAGGATGGTGTCCGCCGGGTGGGAGCTGGGAGGGACGGCTGGGGGACTTCGACAAGCTGTTGCTGCTGGCCGACACGCCGACCGTCGGCGTGTCGCCGCCGCTGGCCGCCGCGCTCAGGCAACTGGGGCGCGAGGGCTGTCAGCTCGGCGGGCTGTCCGCCGGGGTCTATCCGCTGGCCCGGCTCGGGCTGCTCGACGGCTACCGGGCGGCGGTGCACTGGCGTTGGCAGGAGGATTTCGCCGAGCGCTTTCCGCGGGTGGTCGCCACCGGGCATCTGTTCGACTGGGACCGCGACCGGCTCACCGCCTGCGGCGGCCTGGCGATACTCGACCTGCTGCTGGCGGTGCTGGCCCAGGATTACGGTTCCGAACTGGCCTGCGCGGTCAGCGAGGAACTGGTGGTCGAGCGCATCCGCGAGGGGGGCGAGCGCCAGCGGGTGCCGCTGCAGAACCGACTCGGCTCCAGCCATCCGAAGCTGACCCAGGCGGTGCTGCTGATGGAGGCCAACATCGAAGAGCCTTTGACCACCGACGAGATCGCCCAGCACGTCTGCGTCTCGCGCCGCCAGTTGGAGCGCATCTTCAAGCAGTATCTGAATCGGGTTCCGAGCCAGTACTACCTGGAGCTGCGCCTGAACAAGGCCCGCCAGTTGCTGCTGCAGACCGGCAAGTCGATCATCCAGATCGGCCTGTCTTGCGGCTTTTCCTCCGGGCCGCACTTTTCCAGCGCCTATCGCGGCTTTTTCGGCGTCACTCCGCGCGAGGACCGCAATCAGCGCCGTGCCGGCGGCCGCTTCGAGCCGACCCCGCCGGTCGAGCCGTGATCGGGCGCGATGTGACCCGTGGCCGGGGAATTTTTCGCCGAGCCGCTTTTCCCGCAACGTGCAGCGTTTAAACTGCGCCTTCCCGATGCCTTCCGTGCCGTACGCCGGAAAGCGGGGAACCCTGCGGACGGGTGCTGCGGCCTGTCTTCGTCCGGCGTGGATACCTGCCGCGGGGGCGTTTCCAGAATCCTTCTTCGCTAGCCTATCGTGGCAGGAGTTTCCCGATGTCCGTTGAGCATGCTCAGGTGCAACGCGCTGATTTCGACCAGTTCATGGTCCCCAACTATGCCCCTGCCGCCTTTATTCCGGTGCGTGGCCAGGGCTCGCGAGTCTGGGATCAGAACGGTCGAGAGCTGATCGACTTCACCGGCGGGATCGCCGTGAACTCCCTCGGCCACTGCCATCCGCGGCTGGTGGCGGCGTTGACCGAACAGGCCGGGAAGCTCTGGCACGTATCGAACATCTTCACCAACGAGCCGACCCTGCGTCTGGCGAAGAAACTGGAGGAGGCCACCTTCGCCGACCGGGCGTTCTTCTGCAACTCCGGCGCCGAGGCCAACGAGGCGGCCTTCAAGCTGGCCCGGCGTGTCGCCCACGATCGCTTCGGTCCGCAGAAGTGCGAGATCATCTCCGCGCTGGACAGCTTCCATGGCCGCACCTTCTTCACGGTCAGCGTCACCGGTCAGCCCAAGTATTCCGATGGCTTCGGGCCGAAGCCCGAGGGTATCACCCATGTACCCTACAACGACCTGGCGGCCCTGGAAGCGGCAATTTCCGAGCGTACCTGTGCGGTGGTGCTGGAGCCGATCCAGGGCGAGAGCGGCATCCTGCCGGCCCAGCAGGCCTATCTGGAGGGCGCGCGCCGGCTGTGCGACCAGTATGACGCGCTGCTGATCCTCGACGAGGTGCAGACCGGTGTCGGGCGTACCGGCGAGCTGTTCGCCTACATGCACTACGGTGTAGTCCCGGACATCCTGTCCACCGCCAAGGGGCTGGGCGGCGGTTTCCCGATCGGCGCCATGCTCACCCGCAGCGACCTGGCCAAGCACTTCTCGGCCGGCGTGCACGGCACCACCTTCGGCGGCAATCCACTGGCCTGCGCGGTGGCCGAGGCGGTGATCGATGTGGTCAACACGCCGGAGGTGTTGCAGGGGATCAAGGCCAAGCATCAGCGCTTCAAGACCCGGCTCGAAGCGATCGGCCGGCAGTACGGTATCTTCAGCCAGGTGCGCGGCATGGGCATGCTGATCGGCAGCGTGCTGAGCGAGCCCTGGAAGGGCAAGGCCCGCGATGTGCTGGTCGCCGCCGAGCAGGAGGCCCTGATGGTGCTCCAGGCCGGTGCCGACGTGGTGCGTTTCGCGCCGAGCCTGGTGATCGAGGATGCCGACATCGACGAAGGACTGGAGCGTTTCGAGCGGGCCATCGTCCGGCTGGTGCGCGGCTGATCGACAAAGGCTGCGGGGTGGAGCCGGTCCGGCCCGCCCCCGAGGAGTGACGCCCCATGCTGGTGATGCGCCCCGCGCAAATGGCCGATCTGGCCGAGGTTCAGCGTCTGGCCGCGGACAGTCCGGTCGGCGTCACTTCGTTGCCCGACGACCGCGAGCGCTTGGCCGAGAAGATCGCCGTTTCCGAGTCGTCGTTCGCCGCGGAGGTCAGTTTCAACGGCGAGGAGCGTTACTTCTTCGTCCTCGAGGAGCCGGGCAGCGGACGCCTGCTCGGCTGTTCCGGGATCGTCGCCTCGGCCGGCTATTCCGAGGCCTTCTACAGTTTTCGCAACGAGACGTTCGTGCATGCCTCACGCGAGCTGAAGATCCACAACAAGATCCATGTGCTGTCGATCTGCCATGATCTGACCGGCAACAGCCTGTTGAGCAGTTTCCATGTCGAGCCGGCGCTGGTGCACACGCCCTGGGCCGAGCTTATCTCCCGCGGCCGCCTGCTGTTCATGGCCAGCCATCCCGAGCGTTTCGCCGATGCCGTGGTGGTGGAGATCCTCGGGCCGAGCGACGAGCAGGGCGACTCGCCGTTCTGGGACGCGGTCGGACGGCACTTCTTCGACATGCGCTACGCGGCGGCCGAGCGTCTGTCCAGCCTGCGCAGCCGTACCTTCCTCGCCGAGCTGATGCCGCATTATCCGATCTACGTGCCGCTGCTGCCGGATGCCGCCCAGGAGGCCATGGGGCAGGTCCATCCGCGTGCGCAGATCAGCTTCGACATCATGACCCGCGAGGGCTTCGAGACGGAGCACTACATCGACATCTTCGACGGCGGGCCGATCCTGCACGCGCGTACCTCCGGCGTCCGTTCGATCGCCCGGAGCGCCGTGGCGCCGGCGACCATCGGCGCCGGCAGTCGCTCCGGGCGGCTCTACCTGCTCGGCAACGGCGGCCTGCAGGATTTCCGCGCCAGCCTGGTCGAACTGGACTGGACGCCCGGTCAGCCGCTGCGGCTGAGCGCCGAGACGGCCGCGCTGCTGGGCGTCGGCGAGGGCGACAGCCTGCGTCTGGTGGCCTTGTGAACGGACGTGGCAGCATGACTCCCGTGGAGGAAACATGATCGTTCGTCCCGTGCGCAGTGCCGATCTGCCGGCCCTGGTCGACCTTGCCCGCAATGCCGGCGTCGGCACCGGCCTGACGTCGCTGCCGTTCAACGAGGAGCGCCTGGCGCAGCGTGTCGCCATGGCGGAGCGCAGTTTCCGCGGCGAGGCCGAGAAGGCCGATGCCGACTACCTCTTCGTGCTGGAAACCGATCGGGAGCGGATCGTCGGCATCTCCGGGCTGACCGCGGCAGTCGGGTTGCGCGAGCCCTGGTACAACTATCGGGTCGGGCTGACCGTCACCGCTTCGCGGGAGCTGGATCTGTACCGGGAAATTCCCACGCTGTTCCTCGCCAACGACCTGACCGGCAATTCCGAACTCCGCTCGCTGTTCCTCCAGGCCGATCATCGCGGCGGCCTGAATGGCCGCCTGCTGGCCAGATCGCGTCTGCTGTTTCTCGCCGAGTTCCGTTCGCTGTTCGCCGACAAGGTGATCGCCGAACTGCGCGGCGTGTCCGATGCCAGGGCCCGTTCGCCATTCTGGGAAAGCCTCGGCCGGCATTTCTTCCGCATGGAGTTCCGCCGGGCCGACTATCTCACCGGTGTCGGCAACCGTGCCTTCATCGCCCAGTTGATGCCGAAGTTTCCGCTCTACAGCTGCTTTCTTTCCGAGGAGGCGCGCGCCGCGATCGGCCGCGTGCACCCGCATGGCGAGCCGGCGCTGGCGATGCTGCGGGCGGAAGGATTCAGCTATCAGGGCTACGTCGACATCTTCGACGCCGGCCCGGTGGTCGAGTGCGAAACGGCGAAGATCCGGGCCGTGCGCGACAGCCAGACCCTGGTGCTGGCGATCGGCACGCCGGGGGAGGAGGCCGAGCCCTATCTGGTTCACAACCGTCAGCGCCAGGACTGCCGTATCACCGCAGCCCCGGCGCGCGTGGCGGCCGGCACCCTGGTGGTCGATCCGCTGACGGCCAGGCGCCTGCAGCTCTGCGCCGGTGCGCAGGTGCGTGCGGTGCCGCTCGTCGCCCGGCCGCACGGGGCTGGGCGATGAGCGGGCGGCGAGCCCCGCCGGGCACGGACGGGCAGGGCCTGCCCGATTCCCGCTGGCACGCGACAGAGCCGGGCCGCTCGGCGATCGGCGTCGTCCATCCTTTTCAAGTCGACCGAACCTGCCGCCTGGAGCGGCCTACCCCTGGAGCTGAACCATGACCGATGCCCTGCAACTCGTTCTCGAAAACGCCGACGGCACCCAGTTGGAAACCGTCTGCACCCGTTTCGCGGTGATCTGGCAGGGCCGTGAGCTCTGGGTGCAGCAAGCCGATGGCCAACTGCTGATCGGTGTGGATGTGGAGGAGGGCGATAGCGAGTACGCCAACCTGCTGTTGCGTCCGATGGCCACCAACCTGGTCAGCCTGCAACTGGAGATGGAGCCGGCCGGGAGCGATGAGGATGGCCATGTGCATGGTCCCGAATGCGAGCATTGAGCGAACTCCGGGACCTGTTCCCGCCAGCGGGCACGGGGCGCTGCAAAGGCTCCCGGCCGGCGTTCCCGGTGCGTACCGCTTGAGGGGCTGATCCGCAGCCGCCGTTGTCCGGGCGCGCCGATCCAGACGAGTGGCGTGTCGGCTTCCGGTGTCGGCCGGTTTGCTCCGATGGCCAGCCGGGGCACGCTCCTCGCGATCCCCGGCGGTTTGTCCCGTTCCTTCTCCTATCCCGGCGCAAGACGCCGGAGTCCGCGACGGAAGAAAGCTCTACCGCGGTCGCACGGGGCCGATATAATGCGTCCCTTTGCCAATCTCGCCGTGGCCGCAGTTTTCCCTGGACCCATTCATTTATGAAAAGCGCAGAAATCCGTGAAGCCTTCCTCCGCTTCTTCGAAGAGAAGGGGCACACCCGTGTGGCCTCCAGTTCGCTGATTCCGGCGAACGATCCGACCCTGTTGTTCACCAACGCCGGTATGAACCAGTTCAAGGACTGCTTCCTCGGCCTGGAAAAGCGCGCCTATACCCGTGCCACCACCAGCCAGAAATGCGTGCGTGCCGGCGGCAAGCACAACGATCTGGAAAATGTCGGCTACACCGCCCGCCATCACACTTTCTTCGAAATGCTGGGCAATTTCAGCTTCGGCGATTATTTCAAGCGCGATGCCATCACCTACGCCTGGGAATTCCTGACTTCGCCCAAGTGGCTGAAGCTGCCCGCCGAGAAGCTCTGGGTCACGGTCTACGCCAGCGACGACGAAGCCTACGACATCTGGACCCGGACCGTCGGCGTGCCGGCCGAGCGCATGGTGCGTATCGGCGACAACAAGGGGGCCCCCTACGCCTCGGACAACTTCTGGGCGATGGGCGACACCGGTCCCTGCGGTCCGTGCACCGAGATCTTCTACGACCACGGCCCGGAAATCTGGGGCGGCCCGCCCGGTTCCGCGGAGGAAGACGGCGACCGCTACATCGAGATCTGGAACAACGTGTTCATGCAGTTCAACCGCACCGCCGACGGTGTGCTGCATCCGCTGCCGGCGCCCTCCGTGGATACCGGCATGGGCCTCGAGCGGATCAGCGCCGTGCTGCAGCATGTGCACTCGAACTACGAGATCGACCTGTTCCAGAACCTGCTGGCCGCTTCCGCCCAGGCCATCGGCTGCGCCAACGACGGCGCGCCCTCGCTCAAGGTGGTGGCCGACCACATCCGTTCCTGCAGCTTCCTGATCGCCGATGGCGTGACGCCGTCCAACGAGGGCCGCGGCTACGTGCTGCGCCGCATCATCCGCCGCGCCTGCCGCCATGGCAACAAGCTGGGCGCCAGGGGCACCTTCTTCCACAAGATCGTCGGCGCCCTGGCCGCCGAGATGGGCGATGCCTATCCGGAGCTGAGGCAGCAGCGGGCGCAGATCGAGCGCGTGCTGAAGAACGAGGAAGAGCAGTTCGCCAAGACCCTGGAGCAGGGCCTGAAGATTCTCGAGCAGGATCTGGCCGGACTGGCGGCCAAAGTCATTCCCGGCGATGTGGTGTTCAAGCTCTACGACACCTATGGTTTTCCGGCCGACCTGACCGCCGACATCGCCCGCGAACGCGATCTGACCATCGACGAGGAAGGTTTCGAGCGCGAGATGCAGGCCCAGCGCGAGCGCGCCCGCTCCGCCAGCGCCTTCGGCCTGGATTACAACAGCCTGGTCAAGGTCGATGCCGATACGCTGTTCACCGGCTACGAGGAAACTTTCGGCCAGGGGCAGGTGGTCGCCCTGTTCAAGGGCGGTGCCACCGTCGAGCGGCTCGGCGAGGGCGAGGAGGGCGTGGTGGTCCTCGACCGCACCCCGTTCTATGCCGAATCCGGCGGCCAGGTCGGCGACTGCGGCTACCTGAGCGACGCCAGCGGCGTGCGCTTCGATGTACGCGACACCACCAAGGTCGGCGGCGCCCACCTGCATCATGGCGTGGTCGCCAAAGGCGGACTGCACGTCGGTCAGGCCCTGGAGGCCCAGGTCGATGGCTCGGTGCGTGGCGCCACCGCACTCAATCACTCGGCCACCCACCTGCTGCATGCCGCCCTGCGTCGGGTGCTCGGCGAGCACGTGCAGCAGAAGGGCTCGTTGGTCAACAGCCAGCGCCTGCGCTTCGACTTCAGCCACTTCGAGGCGTTGACCACGGAACAGATCAAGGCCCTGGAAGCCCTGGTCAATACCGAGATCCGCAAGAACACGGCGGTGGAAACCGAAGTCATCGATATCGACTCGGCGAAGAAGAAGGGGGCAATGGCCCTGTTCGGCGAGAAGTACGGCGACAACGTGCGCGTCTTGAGCATGGGCGATTTCTCCATCGAGCTGTGCGGTGGCATCCATGCCAGGCGTACTGGCGATATCGGTTTGTTCAAGATCGTCGGCGAGGGCGGTGTGGCCGCCGGTGTGCGGCGGATCGAGGCGGTGACCGGCGCCGGAGCGCTGGACTACCTGAACGCCGCCGAAGAGCAGCTCAAGGAAGTGGCCGGACTGCTCAAGGGGAGCCGCGATAACCTGCTGGACAAGCTGGCCGGCCTGCTGGAGCGCAATCGCCAGTTGGAGAAGGAGCTGGAGCAGCTCAAGGCCAAGGCCGCCAGCGCCGCCGGCGACGATCTGGCCGGCTCCGCTATCGAGGTGGCGGGGGTCAAGGTGCTGTCCGCCCGCCTCGACGGACTGGACGGCAAGGCTCTGCTGGCGCTGGTCGATCAGTTGAAGAACAAGCTGGGCAGCGCGGTGATCCTGCTGGGTGGCGAGTTCGATGGCAAGGTGGTGCTGGTCGCCGGTGTGACCCAGGACATGATCGGCAAGCTCAAGGCTGGCGACCTGATGAAGCAGGCGGCGGCCGTGGTCGGCGGCAAGGGCGGCGGTCGCCCGGATATGGCCCAGGGCGGGGGGAGCGAGGCGGGCAAGCTGGATGAGGCGCTGGCGCTGGTCCGGCCGTTCGTCGAGCGGGCCCTGTAGTGGCAGTCTCCCGATCCCGGGCAGCGCCGGCCCTGGCAGTCGGCGCGCTTGAAATGTTTAATGGCGCCCTTCACGGGCTTAGGTGGCTTTTCAAATGGCGTTGATCGTACAGAAATTCGGGGGCACTTCTGTAGGCTCCATCGAGCGGATCGAGCAGGTAGCCGAGAAGGTCAAGAAGTTCCGCGACAACGGTGACGACATCGTGGTCGTGGTTTCCGCCATGAGCGGCGAAACCAATCGCCTGATCGGTCTGGCCAAGCAGATCAGCGAGCAGCCCGTGCCGCGCGAGCTGGATGTGATGGTGTCGACCGGCGAACAGGTGACCATTGCCCTGCTGGCCATGGCGCTGATCAAGCGCGGCGTGCCGGCGGTGTCCTACACCGGCAACCAGGTTCGCATCCTTACCGACAGTTCCTTCACCAAGGCCCGTATCCTGCAGATCGATGACCGGAAACTGCGTACCGATCTCAAGGCCGGCCGTGTGGTGGTGGTCGCCGGTTTCCAGGGGGTCGACGAGCACGGCAACATCACCACGCTCGGGCGCGGCGGTTCCGATACCACCGGGGTGGCTCTGGCCGCGGCCCTGAAGGCCGACGAATGTCAGATCTATACCGATGTCGACGGCGTCTATACCAGCGATCCGCGGGTGGTGCCCAAGGCCCAGCGCCTGGACAAGATCACCTTCGAGGAAATGCTGGAAATGGCCAGCCTGGGCTCCAAGGTACTGCAGATCCGTTCGGTGGAGTTCGCGGGCAAATACAATGTCCCGCTGCGCGTGCTGCATAGCTTCCAGGAGGGGCCGGGCACCCTCATTACCATTGATGAAGAGGAATCCATGGAACAGCCGATCATTTCCGGCATCGCCTTCAATCGCGACGAAGCCAAGCTGACCATTCGCGGCGTGCCGGACAATCCCGGCGTGGCGTTCAAGATCCTCGGCCCGATCAGCGAAGCCAATATCGAAGTGGACATGATCGTGCAGAACATTGCGCACGACAACACTACCGATTTCACTTTCACCGTACATCGCAACGATTATCTGAACGCCATGCGCGTGCTGGAAAATACCGCGCGCGAAATCGGCGCACGCGAAGTCATTGGCGACACCGATATTGCCAAGGTTTCCATCGTCGGAGTCGGCATGCGCTCCCATGCCGGAGTTGCCAGCCGCATGTTCGGAGCTCTGGCCAAGGAGGGGATCAATATCCAGATGATTTCGACTTCGGAAATCAAGGTTTCCGTGGTCATCGAGGAAAAATATCTGGAACTGGCGGTTCGTTCCCTGCACACCGCTTTCGAACTGGATGCTCCCGCCCGCCAGGGCGAGTGAGCGAGTGATCGATGAGGGCGCGGCCATGCCGCGTCTTCATCGTTTTGCCAGGGGGCGGCGGGCTTTCCTTTCGCCAGCCCTGGTCAATACTTGGGTGTATATTCCTCGAGGCAGGCTGGGAATAGTGCCATTTTCATTTTTGCAGACTGTTGTCCTGTTGACTTCCCTAAAAGGAGAAAGGAATGCTGATTCTGACTCGTCGGGTCGGAGAGACCCTCATGGTGGGTGATGATGTGACAGTCACCGTGCTGGGCGTGAAAGGTAATCAGGTTCGCATCGGCGTCAATGCACCAAAAGAGGTCGCCGTGCACCGCGAAGAAATCTACCAGCGCATTCAGAAAGAAAAAGATCAAGAGCCAAGCCACTAATTTTTCTCAATTTTTGGCTTTGCAAACGGGGCAAAGGTGGGTATGATTCGCCCCGTGTTGCGGAGGGGTGGCCGAGAGGCCGAAGGCGCTCCCCTGCTAAGGGAGTACACCTCAAAAGGGTGTCGGGGGTTCGAATCCCCCCTCCTCCGCCATTCAAGCGTTATAGAGGCAGGTCGTCTCGCGGTATTCGGTTGATCGCTGATCGGTCGGATTACGGCTTGAACATAAGTTCGATGACACTATAATGCGCACGCTCGACGCACTCATAGCTCAGCTGGATAGAGTACCCGGCTACGAACCGGGCGGTCGGAGGTTCGAATCCTCCTGAGTGCGCCATTACATGAGCCATGCCGAGAGGCGGGTTCAAACCAGGGGTGATCTGGTCAACGAAGCACGCTATGCACTCATAGCTCAGCTGGATAGAGTACCCGGCTACGAACCGGGCGGTCGGAGGTTCGAATCCTCCTGAGTGCACCATACTGGAAGGGCCTGCAGCGATGCAGGCCTTTTTTCATTTCCGGCCCTTGATGTTGACGCAGCCATATTCGTCGAAGTCGATCTGTCGCGTGTTGCCGTCGCTGTCACGGTAATGGTAACTGGTTCGGCCGTTACGGCTGGAAATCCTGTCCGGTTTTCCGAAGGCACTTTCTACGTCCGAACGGGGCATGCCCGAGTGCACCTGCTTTTTGAGCATCGCTTCGCGGCGTTCCCGTCCCGTGATGCGATTGCCGCAGCCGTCGTCTTGCTGGCCGACTATGGTTGGCTCCCGAGTGTTGTTCTGTCGCACCGTGCGAGGCGTACGTTCTGCAGATGGGATTGCGAGGGGCGTTGGACTGCCGCCGGGAATAGGGTTGGAGGCATTCTGCAGTTGTTGCTGCTGCTCCGCCGGACAGCCGTGGTGAGTGAAGGTGATGTGCCCGCCTGGAGCTGCGCAACGATAGATGGGCGAAGCGGCGAGTTGCAGCGAAGAGCAGAGTAGGAGTGCGGTTGTCGAAGCCCGTATCGGCGATCCGTGCATGGGTGTCCTCCTTGGTGCGGGGGTTCCAGGCTAGCGCCTGCCGATGGAGGCGGATGTGTCTCAGGTCTCTCTGTCGGGACCATGCGGTGAGGAGTGAGCGTAGGTTCGCATCGCAAGCACTTGTTCTGACCGGCATTCTGGCGAGTGCAAAGCTGTCGGTCAGTGTTATCATTGCGTTCGTCAGTCCCGCCGGGGCTCGTGGAAATCCACCATGGACTTACCCAGTAGTCACTTCAAAACCGATCCGTGCAATCGTGCATTGACTGATTGATGCCCTTGGCGTGTTCCGCTGCTGGGGGCGGAGCTTGCCATGACCCAAGTTGAAGCCAAGAAACAGCAGGAAAGCCTGCAGGAGCGTCTCGCTCAAGTTGTGGAACTGCTGCACCGGCACAAGCTGGTCGAGTACCTGACGCGTCGTCAGGAGGGGGCGCACCATGATCTGGTCGAGAATCTGGTGCACCGGCAGAATCTCGCAGAGTTGCAGCGCAAGCTCGACGAGCTTCATCCCGCAGACATCGCTTATATCCTCGAAGCTCTTCCCCTCGGCGACCGCCTGAGTGTCTGGCAGTTGGTCAAGGCCGAGCGCGACGGCGACATTCTCCTCGAAGTATCGGACGCTGTCCGCGAATCCCTGATCGCCGATATGGACGATCACGAGCTGATTGCCGCTGCCAAGGAATTGGGGGCCGACGAGCTTGCGGATCTCGCCCACGAACTGCCGCGGGATGTGGTCCACGAACTGATGGAGTCCCTCGATGCCCAGCAGCGTGAGAGGGTACGTTCAGCGCTCTCCTATGAGGAGGATCGGGTTGGCGCATTGATGGATTTCGAGATGGTCACCATCCGCGAAGACGTCAGCCTGGAAGTGGTATTGCGCTATCTGCGGCGCTTGAAGGAGCTGCCCGGACACACCGACAAGCTGTTCGTGGTGAATTACGATGGCGTGCTGAAAGGCGTACTGCCGCTCAAGCGTCTGCTGGTCAGCGATCCGGAGCGGCAGGTTTCCGAAGTCATGGCACTCGATCCCGTGCGCTTCCATCCTGACGAGGATGCTTATGATGCCGCCCAGGCTTTCGAACGCTACGATCTGGTTTCCGCGCCCGTGGTGGAGCGGAATGGCAAGCTGATCGGCCGCTTGACCATCGATGCCATGGTCGATCTGATCCGCGAGGAAGGCGAGAGCGAAGTGCTGAACATGGCTGGCTTGCGCGAGGAGGAGGACATCTTCGCCTCCGTGTGGAAGTCGGTCGGCAACCGCTGGGCGTGGCTTGCGGTGAATCTGGTGACTGCTTTCGTGGCCTCGCGCGTGATCGGCTTGTTCGAGGATTCCATCGAGAAACTGGTGGCCTTGGCGGCGCTGATGCCGATCGTCGCGGGCATCGGTGGCAATTCCGGCAATCAGACGATCACCATGATCGTCCGTGCCATGGCGCTGGGGCAGATCAATACGGCAAACACGGCTCGCCTGCTGGTCAAGGAGCTTGGTGTGGCGCTGATCAACGGCTTGGTCTGGGGCGGAGTGATCGGTGTGGTGGCGGGCGTTCTTTACGGAAGTTGGTCACTGGCCGCGGTGATGACGGGCGCAATGACCCTGAATCTGTTGATGGCCGCTTTGATGGGGGTGCTGATTCCCATGACGTTGGCCAAGCTCGGGCGCGATCCGGCCATGGGGGCCAGTGTGATGATCACGGCCATGACGGACAGCGGCGGTTTCTTCATTTTCCTGGGGCTGGCCACCCTGTTCCTGCTTTGAACGGGCACTCATGACGGTACGGGAGGAGGGGGCGGCATACATCCCGGCTGTCTGAACCCGGATGGGCGGACAATTTCGGAGATGACAGGCTTCGCGGGCTGGATGACGATGGAGAGGTATCGAGTCCGCTAATCGAGACGTTATACGGCGGGCACGCACAACCTCTGCTCGAGAAACAGGCCTACGGGCATAGGCCTGTTCTCCGCATCGGCTTTCGGCGCTTCAGTCAAAATCTCTGGCTGAAGGCAGTGCATGTCGCTCATGCGGTTACTGCTCGGTGGTCGCGCCTTCGGTCGCGAGCTCGCTATCCTGCGCAATGAGGGCAACCAGGGCGTTCTGCTGGCGTCGGGTCAGTTGCCGGAAACGCTGCAACAGTTCCCGTTCGTGCAGGGAGAGCTCGGGGCTGTCCAGGCGCAGGCTCAGGTCGTCGCCCAGGGCGTCTTCCTGAAGCAGGCTTTGCTCCAGACGTGCAATGATTTCCGAGTTCATGCTGCGGTGATGGCTGCGTGCTACATCCGCGATGCGTTCACGCATGCCATCGGGTAGACGAACGACGAATTTGTCAGCTGTACGGCTAGAGTAGATTGCCTGTTTCATAGGTTGCATAGTTTCGACCGGTGAGTTGTTATAGAGTGCTGGCAATTAGCTTGCAAGGGTGTTCTCGGTATGACCTCGTCTTGCTGAAGTGGTTCACTCTTTTCAATATCTGAATCGATTAATCGCATGCAGTTGATTTGCATGCTCCACTGACGCCGGGATTTCCGGTGAGACGAGCCCAAGAATCGACTGCGCGGACACCCTGTTGTTCCGTTGTCGCTTCCTGTTTTTGTAGGCATGACAAAGGGCTCTTTCATGGCTAGAATGCCGCCCCATCGCCATTGGTCGGTCGACTGATCGGAAGCTTGGCGAGAGTATCCCCGCGTAGGCGGGGTGTGAAAATCGATGGCTTTTTCGGCAAGTCCCCTTAGTTCAATGGATAGAACAAGCCCCTCCTAAGGGCTAGATGCTGGTTCGACTCCAGCAGGGGGCGCCACCACCTCCCGGTCGCCTGCCGTGGCGCCTGTCCCGACAGATGATCCCGTTCGCATTCCTGACGATGCCGACTGCCGCGATGGCTGAATGGAGCCGGGCATTTCAGAAGATGCCGCTGCCTTCATTTAATACGCAGCTTCGATGGCAGGCATGTCGCGCTGCGGTCTTCGTCGTAGTGCCTCGTGCATTCCTGAGCCTGTGCAGCTGCAGGGGAGTGGTTTGACTTTCGACGCGGTTTGGACTGCTTGAACTTCCCGCTGGCGGCTGCGTACTGTGTGCGGAGCGCCGTGGAAAGGAGAGGCACGCCATGCTCAAGCCTCAGCAACTGCTTGCCGACCGTCTGGCCGGCGTCGAGGAGGTCGAATGCATCACTCCCGACCTCAATGGGGTGCCTCGTGGCAAGGTAATGACTCTCAGGGGCTTTCTAGAGGGGCAGCGCCTGCAACTGGCGCGCGGGGTTCTGCTTCAGTGCATCATGGGCGGCTATCCGCCAACCCGTTTTTATGGCGGTGACGATGGCGATCTGCTCCTCGTTCCCGACCTGCGGCAGCTCCATCTTATTCCCTGGTGCGAACGGCCCCGGGCTCTGGCGGTCTGCGATGCCGAAGAGTTGAAGGGTGAAGGCTCGCCATTGTCGACCCGCGCGCTGCTCAAGCGCATAGTGGCCGCTTATGCCCGCCAAGGCTGGCAGCCGGTGGTGGCCACCGAGCTGGAGTTCTTCGTCTTCGCCCCGCATGGTGATCCACAGATGCCGTTTCAGCCGCCGATTGGGCTCGATGGTAGGCGCGAAGCGGGTTTTTCGGCCTTCAGCATGTCTTCCAGCAACGGCTTGCGGCCCTTCTTCGACGATGTCTATCGCTGCATGGCGGCGCTCGGGCTGCCGCGTGACACATTCATGCACGAAATGGGGATCAGCCAGTTCGAGATCAATCTGCTGCATGGCGACCCCCTGCAACTGGCCGACCAGACTTTTCTGTTCAAGCATCTGCTCAGAGAGGTGGCGCTCCGGCACGGGCTGACGGTGGTCTGCATGGCCAAGCCACTGGCCGGGGTTCCCGGTAGTTCCATGCATGTCCATCAGAGCGTGGTGGAGCAGGAAAGCGGCAGGAACCTGTTCAGCGATGGGGACGGCGAACCGACTCCGGCCTTCCGTCATTTCATCGGCGGTCAGCAACGGGCGCTGGCCGATCTCACCCTGTTGTTCGCTCCGCATGTCAACTCTTTCCAGCGGCTGTACCACCCCTATGCTTCGCCGAACAACGCCTGCTGGTCTTACGACAATCGGGCGGCGGGGCTGCGCATTCCGGCCAGCCCGGCGGTCGCGCGGCGGGTCGAGAACCGGCTGCCGGGCGCGGATGCCAATCCTTATCTGGCCATTGCCGCCAGTCTGGCCGCCGGTCTGTTCGGAATGCTGCAGCAGGTGGAGCCGAGCGCGCCGCTGCAGGGCGAATTCCAGGTACCGGAAAGCCTGATCCTGCCGAGCAGCATGCCGGTCGCGCTGGCTCGGCTCGAGCATAGCCGGCTGGCGCGGGAGTTGTTCGGCGAGGAATTCATCGAGGGCTATATCGCCAGCAAGCGACTGGAGCTGATGGATTTTCTCGACGAGATCAGCCCTTGGGAGCGGCGCATTCTGGCAGGCCAGGTCTGACTCCCGGACGGCTCTTCGCTTTGCCGCGCAAGGGCGCTGCCGTCGATCAGCAGCGGTGAATGTCACACTGTGAAGAGCGGGAAATCAGGCGTACTGTAATGAGCGATACAGCATTTGCGCTTGGCCTTGTGGCATGATGCGGCTGCCCGGTGGCCTATCGGGCGCACGAGGGGGAGCTTGGCATGAGCCTGTCGATTTCCTTGCATTTGCTGGCTCACGCCCCGGCTCCCGGCCAGGTGAAGCCTCGCCTGATTCCCGCGTTGGGTGAAGATGGTGCGTGCGATCTGCAACGACTGCTGGTGGAGCGCGCCTTGCACCTGCCGGTGGATGGCTTCCAGGATCGCTTTCTCTGGCTCGACGAGGGGCCCGACGAGGCCTTGGGCGCCATGGCGGAGGCCTGTGGCTGGGCCGTCGTCGAACAGCCGGCAGGCGATCTGGGCGAGCGGATGCGCCGCATCGCCACCCTCGGCCTCTGCGCCACGGACGCGGTAATCCTGATCGGCAATGACAGCCCGGCGTTGGACGGCGACTACCTGCAGGCCGCCTGCGAGGCGTTGCGCGAGCGGGATGTGGTGCTCGGGCCGGCCGAGCATGGCGATTATGCCTTGCTGGGGTTGCGGCGGCTCGACCCGTCGCTGTTCGAAGCCATTCCCTGGGGCTGCGAGGACGTGCTGCCCATCACCTGCGAGCGCCTGCGCCGGCTTGGCTGGAAGCATTGCCTGCTGCCCCGCTTATGGGGTGTGGAGGGGCCCGAGGATCTGTTGCGTCTGTCCGAGGTGGGCATCCGCCTGAGCTGAAGACTGCGGGTGAACGGCTGCGTCCCATGGGTAAAGCTATCGAGCGGCTGACATCCTTTGTAGAATATGGGCACTCGTTCAGGCGTATCCGGGAATGGGCTGGATTTTCCGGCCGTTCGTCCCGGATCCAGGGTTGCCTTCCTGGCGCTTCGCTATCCATTCTGTCGGAGTTCCGCCGTCGCGAGCGCAGGATGCGCTTTCCTCGATTCGATACCGTGGCAGTCCCGATAACGGTGGCACTGCACGCCGTGGTTTGCGACGACGCTTCCTGAAGCCCTTTCCAGCTCAGATATCCGGCATATGTGGCGTGACATAAAAATCCTCCTGATCGACGATGACTGCGGCCGACGCAGGGACATGTCGGTCATCCTCGATTTCCTCGACGAGCAATACCTGGCCTGTGCCAGTGCGGACTGGCGGGGGCAGGCCGAGTCCTTGGGCTCCAGCCGGGAGCTGTTGTGCGTGCTGCTGGGGACGGTCGAGACGCAAGGCGGGACGCTCAGGCTGATCAGGGCGCTCCGCGACTGGGACGAAACGCTTCCCGTGCTGCTGCTCGGTCGGCATCCCTCGCCGGACTGGCCGAAGGAGGCACGGCGCCAGGTGCTGGCCAGCCTGGAGGCACCACCCTCCTACAACAAGCTGCTCGATTCCCTGCATCGGGCCCAAGTCTACCGCACGATACCCGTCCAGGAGCGTGGCCTGTCGCGCGAGCCCAACCTGTTTCGCAGTCTGGTCGGCACCAGTCGGGCGATCCAGCAGGTTCGCCAATTGCTGCAGCAGGTGGCCGATACCGATGCCTGCGTGTTGCTGCAGGGCGAATCAGGAACCGGCAAGGAGGTGGTGGCGCGTAACCTGCACTACCATTCCAGACGTCGTGATGCTCCCTTCGTGCCCTTCAACTGCAGCGCCATCGCCACCGAGTTGCTGGAGAGCGAGTTGTTCGGGCATGAGAAGGGGGCTTTCAGCGGTGCCCTCGGCAGTCATGCCGGGCGTCTCGAACTGGCCCATGGCGGTGTCCTGTTTCTCGAGGAAATCGATGCCATGCCGTTGCCGGGCCAGGCTCGCCTGTTGCGTGTATTGAAGGAGGGCCTCTTCGAGCGCCTGGGCAGCACGCGCTCCCAGAGCGTCGATGTACGGATCATCGCGGCGAGTCACAAGAATCTCGAGGCGATGGTCGAAGAGGGCAGCTTCCGTGAGGATCTTTACTATCGGCTCAGTGTCTTTCCCATCGAGGTGCCGGCTCTGCGCGAGCGTGTGGAAGATCTTCCGCTGCTGTTGATCGAACTGATCGCGCGGCTGGAGCACGACAAGCTGGGCTCGATCCGCTTCAACTCGGCGGCGATCATGTCTCTCTGCCGGCACGACTGGCCGGGCAATCTGCGCGAGTTGGCCAACTTGGTGGAGCGGATGTCGATCATGCATCCCTATGGCGTCATCGGTGTGCAGGAGTTGCCGAAGAAATACCGCCACATCGAGGGAGAAGACGAGCAGGGCGACGAGGGTGGGGGGTTCGAGGCCAGCATGCCGGACCCGGCCAGCCTCGCCCTGCTGCCGCCGGAGGGGCTGGATCTGAAGGATTATCTGGCCGCCCTCGAACAGGCGCTCATCCAGCAGGCGCTGGACGACTCCGCCGGTGTGGTGGCACGTGCCGCCGAGCGCCTGCGCATCCGCCGTACCACACTGGTGGAGAAGATGCGCAAGTACGGCATGAGCCGGCGCGAGGACGGCTACGATCAAACGGCCCCGGAGCGCGCCGCAGGCTCCGTTCATTGCCCGGCGGTTGCCCTGCCGGGAGCCGAGTGTTAAACCTCGCTGCGGCGACGACACCTACCTAAGGAGCACCGTATGGCTATCACTTCGCAGCCTTCGGCAGATGGACAAGAGTTGACCATTTTCATCCAGGGGCGCTTCGATTTCGGTGCCCACCAGGAATTCCGGGATGCCTACGAACGGGTGAACGTCACTCCGAAGCGTTATGTCGTCGACCTGCAGGGGGCGACCTATCTGGACAGCTCGGCGCTCGGAATGCTCCTGCTGCTGCGCGACCATGCCGGCGGCGAGCGGGCGCAGATCCGCCTGATCCACTGCAGTCCGGACGTGCGCAAGATCCTGTCGATCTCCAACTTCGAACAGCTTTTCCACATCGCCTAGGGTTTTCCCCGTGCAGTCGACCCTGTGCATCCTGATCGCCGAGGACAGTCCCGCGGACCGGATGCTGCTGGCGACCATCGTCGGTCGCCAGGGCTATCGTGTGCTGACTGCCGGCAACGGCCTCGAGGCGATCATGATGTTCGCCCGCGAGCGTCCGCACATGGTCCTGATGGACGCACTGATGCCGGTGATGGACGGTTTCGAGGCCGCCCGGCGGATCAAGCAGATGGCCGGCGAGGAACTGGTGCCGATCATCTTCCTCACCTCGCTGACCGAGAACGAGGCTCTGGTCCAGTGCCTGGAGGTCGGCGGCGACGACTTCATCGCCAAGCCTTACAACAGTGTGATCCTGGATGCCAAGATCAAGGCCATGGACCGCCTGCGCCGGCTGCAGGCCACGGTGCTGGAGCAGCGCGACCTGATCGCCCGGCACAACGAGCACCTGCTCAACGAGCAGCGGGTGGCCAAGGCGGTGTTCGACAAGGTGGCCCACTCCGGCTGCCTCAATGCTCCGAACATCCGCTATATGCAGTCGCCCTATGCGCTGTTCAACGGCGACCTGATGCTGGCGGCCTTCAAGCCTTCCGGCGGCATGCACGTGCTGCTCGGCGACTTCACCGGACACGGCCTGCCGGCGGCGATCGGTGCCATGCCCCTGGCCGAGGTCTTCTACGGCATGACCGCCAAGGGCTATTCGCTGGCGGAAATCCTTCGCGAGATGAATGCCAAGCTCAAGCGCATCCTGCCGGTGGGCGTGTTCTGCTGTGCCGTGATGCTCAATCTGAGTTTTCAGCGACGGGTGGTCGAGGTCTGGAACGGCGGTCTTCCCGATGGCTATCTCCGGCGCGGCAGCAGCGGCGAGCGGATTCCCCTGCGTTCCCGTCACCTGCCGCTGGGCATCCTCGATGCCTCGTGCTTCGACGATCGCTACGAGATCTACCCCATGGAAACGGGGGATCGCATCTTCCTGCTTTCCGATGGCGTGCTGGAGGCATGCAACCTGGCCGGCGACTGTTTCGGCGAAGGACGGCTGCTCGAAGTGTTCGCCCTCAACCGTCAGCCGGACCTGCTGTTCAGTGAAATCCAGCAGGCGCTCAGCGCCTTCCGTGGCGAGGCGCAGGACGACGTCAGCCTGATGGAGGTCCATCTGATGGAGGAGGGACAGTTGCCGCATTCGCCGCTGATCTTCTCGGACTCCGGGCAGAATGCCTCGCTGGACTGGTCGGTCAGCTTCGAATTCCGTGCCGAAACCCTCAAACGCTTCAATCCGCTGCCCTATCTGCTGCAACTGCTGCTCGAGGTGGAGGAGCTGCGCATACAGGGCAGCGTGCTTTACACGGTGCTCGCCGAGCTGTACTCCAATGCCCTGGAGCATGGGGTGATGGGCCTGGATTCGTCGCTCAAGCGCGATGCCCAGGGGTTCGCCGAATACTATCGGGAGCGCCGTACGCGACTGGCGAACCTGTGCGATGGCTATGTGCGGTTCCATCTGGATCTGCGGCCCGAGGGCAAGGGGGGGCGCCTGAGCATTCGCGTCGAGGACAGCGGTCCGGGTTTCGACGTGCAGCGGATGCTGGAGCGGCACGCGTTGGCCGAGCACTTGAGCGGGCGTGGCCTGAAACTGGTGCGCCAACTGGCCGACCGTTGCAGTTGGGCGCCCGACGGTCGCGGCGTGTGCGTGGAGTTTTCCTGGCCCGCTCGGCATAATCCCGCGGATCGCCCCTCGGCCCAGGAGTGACTTGGTGTGTCCGAACATCTCGATCCCAGCGTTCAGGCGCTTCTGCGGGAGGTCATGGAGGACGAGTATCCGCTTCTGCTGGATACTTTCCTGAGCGACTCCGAGGCCCGCCTGCATGCCCTGCGCCAGGCCCATGACGCCCGGGATGCCGAAGCCCTGCGTCGAGCCGCGCACAGCTTCAAGGGCAGTTGCAGCAACATGGGTGCGCCGCGGCTGACCGAACTGTGCCGGCTGCTCGAGCATCAGGCCCGCACCGGCGAACTGACTCCGGTGTCCGTCCTGCTGGCGCAGGCGGAACAGGAGTTCGCCATCATCCGTACCTTGATCGAGTCCGAACGACAGCGTCATCCGTGACGCCCCTGCTGGAGAGAAAAACATGGTCATGACGATGGATGCGGTGCTGCAGCGTGCGCGTCCGGTGCTCCCGGTATTGGTGATCGAAGACGCCGAACTGGCGGTGGATCTGGCGCGGGCGCTGCACGCAGGCGGCATCCAGGTACTCGAGGTGACGTTGCGCACCTCGCGCGCACTGGATGCGCTGGCGGCGATCCGGCAGGCGCTGCCGGACCTGCTGGTCGGTGCCGGCACCCTGATCCATAGCGAGCAGTTCCTCGAGGCCCGCGATGCCGGTGCGCAATTCGTCGTCAGTCCCGGCTGTACCCAGCGCCTGGCGGCGGCCGCCGACGATTGCCGGCTGCCCTACCTGCCGGGCGTGATGACGCCCTCGGAAGTCCTGCAGGCCCTGGAGTTCGGCTATCGCTCGCTGAAGCTGTTCCCGGCCAACGGCACCACCAGCGTGAAGATGCTGAAGAGTTTCAAGGAGCCGTTCAGCGGCATCCGCTTCTGTCCCACCGGCGGGGTGACGCCGGACAATCTGCTGAGCTTCCTCGGTCTGCCCAACGTCGCCTGCGTGGGGGGGACCTGGGTCGCGCCCGCCAGCCTGATCCGCGCCCGCGCCTGGGACCAGATCACCCAACTCGCCCGCGAGGCCTGCGAACAGGCGGCCAGTTTGGAGCACCATTCTTGAGTTGGCGGTGGCCCGCGCCTTTCGTCATCGACATCGAAGTGCTGCCGGCGCACATCGACGGTCTCGGCCACGTCAACAACGTGGTCTACGTCGGCTGGCTGGAGGATTGCGCCTGGCGCCATTCGCAGAGCCTGGGCCTCGGGCTGGACGAGTACCGGCGCCTGGACAGGGCGATGGCGGTCCTGCGTCACGAGATCGACTATCTGGCCAGCGCCCGCCTGGGCGAGCGCCTGCAGATGGGAACCTGGATCGTCGATGCGTATCGCGGCCTGAAGATGACCCGCCGGTTTCAACTGCTGCGTCCGGCCGACGGTGTCACCCTGCTGAGCGCGCAGACCACCTTCGCCTGCATCGAACTCTCCAGCGGCAGGCCCCGGCGGATGCCGGAGGCTTTCGTGGAGCGCTACGGCAAAGCGCTGATCGACGCCTAGCTTTGCCTCCTTCCGTTCATCCTTGCCGGAAACCTCTCCCATGCGAATCGCCCTGGCCCCCATGGAGGGATTGGTCGACGAACTGCTTCGTGACTTGCTGACCCGCGTCGGCGGTATCGACTGGTGCGTGACCGAATTCGTCCGGGTCTGCGACCGTCTGCTGCCGGTCGCCCAGTTCGAGAAACTGGCTCCGGAGCTGCGGCATGGCTGGCGGACCCGGGCCGGCACGCCGATGCATCTGCAACTGCTCGGTTCCGATCCGGCATGCCTGGCCGAGAACGCGGCGCTGGCGGCCGAATTGGGCGCGCCGGCGATCGATCTCAACTTCGGTTGCCCGGCGAAGACGGTCAACCGCTCGCGGGGCGGAGCGGTGCTGCTCGACGAGCCGGAACTGCTGCATGCCATCGTCCGCGAGGTGCGCCGGGCCGTGCCGGCGCATGTGCCGGTGACCGCCAAGATGCGCCTGGGGTACGCCCGGCCCGAGGGCGCCCTGGAGTGCGCCCGCGCGCTGGTCGAGGGCGGCGTCGCACATCTGGTGGTGCACGCACGGACCAAGGTCGAGGGCTACCGGCCGCCGGCCCATTGGGAATGGCTGGCGCGGGTGCGGGAGGCGGTTGCCGTGCCGGTCTATGCCAACGGCGAAATCTGGACGCCGGCGGATTGGCTGCGCTGCCGGGAAATCAGCGGGGTGGAGGATGTCATGCTCGGCCGCGGCCTGGTTTCGCGCCCCGATCTGGCCCGGCAGATCGCCATGGCGTGCGCCGGACGCACGCTCGAGCCGCAGGGCTGGGGTGAGGTACAGCCGCTGGTGCGCGAGTTCTGGCGGCGCGCCCGGCAGCGGATCGCGCCGCGCTACGCGCCTGGCCGGCTCAAGCAGTGGCTGGGCATGCTGGCGCGCAGTTATCCGGAGGCGGCCGCGCTGTTCGCCGAACTGCGCCGGGAGAACGACTGCGGGCGGCTGGATGCCCTGCTGGGCGTAGAGTTGCGCGGTATTTTCCCGGATCTGTGTCCGGCGCTCTGAAAGGCGACGCCGGTCCGCTGCGGATCGGCCGGCGAGGTCAGGTCGTCAGGCCCGCAGCCCGCATGATCAGGCGCAGCCCATAGGCGAGTATGCCCAGGCAGAGCACGCTGGCGGTCCAGATCGTCACTAGCCAGAGGAGCCGGCGCGGCCAGCGCGCATCGTGGTGGTGGCTTCGGGATTTCATCGGGGATCGCTCCTCGTTCTTCGGGCCGCTTTCCGAAATACCCAGTATGGCCGGATCGGACATCGGAGAGGGCTGCTGCGGGTCAGGCGCGGAAATCCTCTTGGCGTATTTCCGTGCCTGGCTGGTTTTCCTTCGAGGGGCCGGTTCCGAAAGGGCGTTTCGCCCCTTGAAATTCGCCGGACGGACTCCATCTGGGAGCCTGCGGGATGCCGGAGCCGGGTCCCGCGACAGAATGCTCGCTGATCTATCGGGAGACTGACGATGTCCGCTTTTTCCATGGCCCCTCTGTTCCGCCAATCCATCGGTTTCGACCGCTTCAACGACCTGTTCGAGTCCGCCCTGCGCAACGAGGCCGGCAGCACCTATCCGCCCTATAACATCGAGAAGCACGGCGACGAGCGCTATCGCATCGTGATCGCGGCGGCCGGCTTCCAGGAGTCCGATCTGGACGTGCAGGTCGAACGCGGCGTACTGAGCGTCAGCGGCGGCAAGCGCGAGAATCGATCCGAAGGTGTCACCTATCTGCATCAGGGTATCGCCCAGCGCGCCTTCAAGCTGTCGTTCCGTCTGGTCGACCATATCGAGGTCAAGGGCGCCGAGCTGCGCAACGGTCTGCTGAGCATCGAACTGGTGCGCATCGTGCCGGAGGAGGCCAGCCCCAAGCGCATTCCGATCGGCAGCGGCCGGCCGGCCCTGGAGAGCTGACCGCTATCCCGGAGAGAGGGGCGCCGCTGGCGCCCCTTTTTCGTCGTTCAGGAGGCAGGCGCCTCGCGCGCACCGTCGAGCAGCGCCATGAAGGCCCGCGCCGCGTTGGACAGGGTCCGCTCGGTGTGCAGGATGTAGCCGAGCTGGCGCGACAGGTGGATGCCGGGCAGCGTCAGGGATTTCACCTGATCGTCCAGCATGGTGCGTGGCAGCACGCTCCAGGCGATGCCGATGGACACCATCATCTTGATCGTCTCCAGATAGTTGGTGCTCATGGCGATGCCGGGCGCCAATCCCTCGCGTTCGAACAGGCGCCGGACGATGTGATGGGTGAAGGTATTGCCGCCGGGGAACACCGCCGGATGCCGGGCCACGTCGGCCAGGCTCACTTGGGCGTTGCGCGCCAGCGGGTGCTCGGGAGCGGCGACGAAATCCAGCGGATCGTCCCAGACCTTCACCGCCCGCACCGGCGGCGCCGTCTCCGGTGCCAGGGTGATCACCGCCAGCTCGGCGCGGCCGTGCAGGATCTCCTCGTAGGCCACTTCCGAATCGAGGAAGCGGATGTCCAGCGCCACCTGCGGATAGGCGCGGGTGAAGGCGCGCAGCAGTGGCGGCAGTCGGTGCAGGCCGATGTGGTGGCTGGTCGCCAGAGTCAGCCGACCGCTGACATCGCCGTTGAGGTTGTTCAGTGCCCGCCGGGTGTCCTCCAGCACGCTGAGTATCCGGTAAGCTCGCGGCAGCAGCGCCCGGCCGGCCTCGGTCAGCCTCACCTCGCGGCCGAGGCGGTCGAACAGGCGCACCTGAAGCTGCTGCTCCAGTGCGGCGATACGCTTGCTCACCGCTGGCTGGGTCAGGTGCAGGCGTTCGCCGGCTTCGGAGAAGCTGCCGGTTTCGGCGACCGCGATGAAGGCATTGAGGCTGGCGAGATCCATCCGAGAGGTTTCCAGGTAGGAGAGGGTGGTTCGAGTGGGTGCCTTTGCATTCCTTATGGGAATGCAGCGGATAAAAAATATGAATTTGAGTTATTCCCTGCAAGTCCCTAGCATCCCCCATCGCGCATGGGGGCGGTCGCCCCCGCAGAACAAAACTGATGAGGAAAGTCCGATGGCCGGCAAAACGCTCTACGACAAACTCTGGGACATGCATGAGGTGAAGCGGCGCGACGATGGCTCGTCGCTGATCTACATCGATCGCCAGATTCTCCACGAAGTGACCTCGCCGCAGGCCTTCGAGGGGCTGCGCCTGGCCGGGCGCAAGCCGTGGCGCGTGGATGCCAACATCGCCACCCCGGACCACAACGTGCCGACCACCCAGGATCGCCAGTCGGGGGTCGCCGCCATCGCCGACGAAACCTCGCGCATCCAGGTGCAGACCCTGGACGAGAACTGCGACGAGTTCGGCATCGTCGAGTTCAAGATGAACGACCCGCGCCAGGGCATCGTCCATGTGGTCGGCCCGGAGCAGGGCGCCACCCTGCCGGGCATGACCGTGGTCTGCGGCGACTCGCACACGTCCACCCATGGCGCCTTCGGCGCGCTGGCCCACGGCATCGGTACCTCCGAGGTGGAGCATGTGCTCGCCACCCAATGCCTGGTGGCCAAGAAGATGAAGAACATGCAGGTGCGCGTGGAGGGCGAACTGCCCCTGGGCGTCAGCGCCAAGGACATAGTGCTCGCCGTGATCGGCCGGATCGGCACCGCCGGCGGTACCGGCCACGCCCTGGAGTTCGCCGGCAGCGCCATCCGCGGCTTGTCCATGGAGGGCCGCATGACCCTCTGCAACATGGCCATCGAAGCCGGGGCCCGGGTCGGCATGGTGGCGGTGGACGAGAAGACCATCGACTACGTCAAGGGCCGCCCCTATGCACCGCAGGGCGCCGACTGGGACAAGGCGGTCGCCCAGTGGCGGGAACTGGTGTCCGATGCCGATGCCGGGTTCGACACCGTCGTCGAACTGAAGGCCGAAGAAATCAGGCCGCAGGTCACCTGGGGGACCTCGCCGGAGATGGTCCTGCCGGTCGACGAGCGCGTGCCGGACCCGGCTTCCGAGAGCGATCCGGTCAAGCGCGATTCCATCGTTCGCGCGCTGAAGTACATGGGCCTCGCGGCCAATCAGCCGATCGGCGAGATCAAGGTCGACCGCGTGTTCATCGGTTCCTGCACCAACTCGCGGATCGAGGATCTGCGCGCCGCCGCCGAGGTGGCCAAGGGCCGCAAGGTCGCCGCGAGCGTCAAGCAGGCGCTGGTGGTGCCGGGCTCCGGGCTGGTCAAGGAGCAGGCGGAGAAGGAGGGGCTGGACAGGATCTTCATCGAGGCCGGTTTCGAGTGGCGCGAGCCGGGTTGCTCCATGTGCCTGGCGATGAACCCGGACCGCCTGGAGAGCGGCGAGCACTGCGCCTCCACGTCCAACCGCAACTTCGAGGGCCGTCAGGGCGCCGGCGGGCGTACCCACCTGGTCAGTCCGGCCATGGCCGCCGCCGCCGCGGTCGCCGGCCGTTTCGTCGATGTACGCCAATTGCTCCAGGCCTGAGGAGACAACGGATGAAAGCCTTTACCCAGCACACCGGTCTGGTCGCTCCCCTTGATCGCGCCAATGTCGATACCGATCAGATCATTCCCAAGCAGTTCCTCAAATCGATCAAGCGCACCGGCTTCGGTCCCAATCTGTTCGACGAGTGGCGTTATCTGGACGTCGGCCAGCCGGGCCAGGACTGCTCGGCGCGTCCGCTGAACACCGGGTTCGTGCTGAACCTGCCGCGCTACCAGGGCGCCAGCGTACTGCTGGCCCGCGAGAACTTCGGCTGCGGCTCGAGCCGCGAGCACGCACCTTGGGCGCTGGATGAGTACGGTTTCCGCACGGTCATCGCGCCGAGCTTCGCCGACATCTTCTTCAACAACAGCTTCAAGAACGGCCTCCTGCCGATCATCCTGCCGGAAGCCGAGGTGGACGAACTGTTCAGGCAGTGCGAATCGACCGAGGGCTACCGACTGACCGTCGACCTGGCCGCGCAGACCGTGACCCGCCCGGACGGCAAGGCGCTGTCCTTCGAGATCGATCCGTTCCGCAAGCATTGCCTGCTCAACGGCCTGGACGACATCGGCCTGACCCTGCGGGATGCCGACGCCATCCGCGTGTTCGAGGAAAAGCACCGGCAGGCCAGCCCCTGGCTGTTCGGCGCGATCAAGTAAGCGGGAGTAGGGTGGAAAACCGCGCAGCGTTTTCCACCATGGTTTCCGGTGGATAAGGCCATGGGCCGTTATCCACCCTACGGTATAGAGGAAACGCAATGAGCAAGCAGATTCTGGTTCTTCCGGGCGACGGCATCGGCCCGGAAATCATGGCCGAGGCGGTTAAGGTCCTGCAGTTGGCCAACGAGAAGTACCAACTGGGCTTCGTACTGGGCTACGACGAACTGGGCGGGGCGGCCGTCGACAAGTACGGCGTGCCGCTGGCCGACGAGACCCTGGAGCGCGCGCGCGCCGCCGATGCCATCCTGCTCGGCGCCGTCGGCGGTCCGAAATGGGACGCCATCGACCCGGCCATCCGCCCGGAGCGCGGCCTGCTGAAAATCCGTTCGCAACTGGGCCTGTTCGGCAACCTGCGCCCGGCGCTGCTCTATCCGCAACTGGCCGAGGCCTCCACCCTCAGGCCCGAAGTGGTCGCCGGCCTGGACATCCTCATCGTCCGCGAACTGACCGGCGGCATCTACTTCGGCGCCCCGCGCGAGAGCCGGTTGCTTGCGAACGGCGAGCGCATGGCCTACGACACCCTGCCGTACAGCGAAAGCGAGATCCGCCGCATCGCCAAGGTCGGTTTCGACATGGCGCGCGTGCGCGGCAAGAAGCTGTGCTCGGTGGACAAGGCCAACGTACTGGCCTCCAGCCAACTGTGGCGTGCGGTGGTCGAGGAGGTCGCCAAGGACTATCCGGACGTCGTGCTGTCGCACATGTACGTCGACAACGCGGCCATGCAACTGGTGCGTGCGCCCAAGCAATTCGACGTGATCGTCACCGACAACATGTTCGGCGACATCCTGTCGGACGAGGCTTCCATGCTCACCGGCTCGATCGGCATGCTGCCGTCGGCTTCGCTGGACGCCGACAACAAGGGCATGTACGAGCCGTGCCACGGCAGCGCGCCGGACATCGCCGGCAAGGGTATCGCCAATCCGCTGGCCACCATCCTCTCGGTATCGATGATGCTGCGTTACAGCTTCGGCCAGGTCGAGGCGGCCAACGCCATCGAGCAGGCGGTCAGCAAGGTGCTGGACCAGGGGCTGCGCACCGGCGACATCTGGTCGGAGGGCTGCCGGAAGGTCGGCACGGCCGAGATGGGCGATGCGGTAGTCGCAGCGCTTGCCACGTTGTAAGCTTCCGGTTCGCCTTTAATGCGGGCCATTTCCATACAGGTGCAGTTGCAATGAAACGTGTAGGTCTGATCGGTTGGCGCGGCATGGTCGGTTCCGTGCTCATGCAGCGAATGCTGGAAGAGCGGGACTTCGACCTGATCGAGCCGGTGTTCTTCACCACCTCCAGCGTGGGCGGCCAGGGGCCGGCGATCGGCAAGGAAACCGTGCCGCTGAAGGATGCCTACAGCATCGAGGAGCTGAAGAGCCTCGACGCGATCATCACCTGCCAGGGCGGCGACTACACCAGCGAAGTCTTCCCCAAACTGCGCGAGGCCGGCTGGCAGGGCTACTGGATCGATGCGGCCTCCAGCCTGCGCATGGCCGACGATGCGGTCATAGTCCTGGACCCGGTCAACCGCCGGGTGATCGACCAGTCCCTGGACGCCGGGGTCAAGAACTACATCGGCGGCAACTGCACCGTCAGCCTGATGCTCATGGCCCTGGGTGGCCTCTACGAGGCCGGCCTGGTCGACTGGATGAGCGCCATGACCTATCAGGCCGCTTCCGGCGCCGGCGCGCAGAATATGCGCGAACTGATCCGTCAGATGGGCACGATCAATGCAGCGGTGGCCGCCGAACTGGCCGATCCGGCCAGCGCCATTCTCGAGATCGACCGCAAGGTCGCCGAAACTCAGCGCAGCGCCGAGTTCCCGGTGGATCATTTCGGCGTACCGCTGGCTGGCAGCCTGATCCCCTACATCGACAAGGAGCTGCCCAACGGCCAGAGCCGCGAGGAGTGGAAAGGGCAGGCCGAGACCAACAAGATCCTCGGTCGCATCAAGAACCCGATCCCGGTCGACGGCATCTGCGTGCGTGTCGGTGCCATGCGCTGCCATAGCCAGGCTCTGACCATCAAGCTGAACAAGGATGTGCCGATCGCCGACATCGAGGGGCTGATCAGCCAGCACAACCCCTGGGTGAAGCTGGTGCCGAACCACCGCGAGGCCAGCATGCAGGAGCTGAGCCCGGCGGCGATCACCGGCACCCTGACGGTCCCGGTCGGACGTCTGCGCAAGCTCAACATGGGCTCGCAGTACCTCGGCGCCTTCACCGTCGGCGATCAGTTGCTGTGGGGGGCGGCCGAGCCGCTGCGGCGCATGCTGCGTATCCTGCTGGAGCGTTGACAGCCTTCCTGTCTTCACGACGGACGCAGAGCGCCGCGGCACTACCGCGGCGCTCTGCATTATGGCGCCCCGATTGCCTTGCCACGGGCCGTCATCCGCCTGTTTTCCTTCCCGACCCACTCCCGGGCGTGCTTTCGTTTCAGGAGACTCCTCACTCATGAGTCCAGCCATCGATATAGCCATAGTGGGTGCCACCGGTACCGTGGGTGCAGCGATCGTCGAGATACTCGAAGAGCGCGATTTCCCGGTCGGCCAGTTGCACCTGCTGGCCAGTCCGGCCTCCGCAGGCAAGTCGGTGTCCTTCAAGGGGCGCAACCTGCGGGTCAAGAGCATCGAGGCGTTCGATTTCGCTCAGGTGCGCCTGGTCTTCTTCGCCGCCGGCCAGGCCGTGACCCGGCAATATGCCTCGCAGGCCCGGGCCGCCGGCTGCATGCTGGTCGACCTGAGCGGCGCTCTGCCGCTGCAACAGGCGCCGCGGGTGGTGGCGGAGGTCAATCCTCAGGTGCTGGAGAAACTCGAGGCTCCCTGCCAGGTGACCAGTCCCGCCTCCCAGGTGGTCGCCCTGGCCCTGGCGCTGGCTCCGTTGCGTCCACTCGTGCGGTGGCGGCATCTGGGGGTGACGGCTTGTCTGCCGGTGTCCAGCCTGGGCCGTGAAGGGGTGGCGGAATTGGCCAGGCAGACGACCGAATTGCTCAACGGGCGTCCGCCCGAGCCCCGCTTCTTCGATCGGCAGATCGCCTTCAATCTGCTGGGACGGGTCGGGGAGAGCGACACGGCGGGACACACCGGACTGGAAAGACGTCTGGTCGAGGAGTCGAGGCAGGTCCTGGACGCTCCCGAATTGAAGATTTCCGTTACCTGCCTGATGGCCCCGGTATTCTTCGGCGACAGCCTGAGTCTTGCCGTTCAGGCGTCGCAGGCGATCGATCCATCGGCCGTGCGGGCTGCCCTGGAGCGGGCGCCGGGTCTTGAACTGATCGAGCCGGATGATTGTCCGACGGTGATCGGCGACGCAGTCGGGCAGGATGTGGCTTACGTCGGTCGAGTACGCACTGGCGTGGACGATGCGTGCGAGCTCGATTTGTGGATTGCGTCAGATAACGTGCGGAAAGGTTCCGCACTCAATGCCGTGCAACTGGCCGAGTTATTGATAAAACAGGGTCGCTAAAAGATACTGGCCGGAATTCAAAGACCTATGACTGCGTGGCTCGACCGGGGGCGGCTGGCGTGCCGCCGGGGGCGACCAGAGTGTGCGGGTATCAAGTTTCAGATTTCTTTCTCCGCTCGAGAAATCACTCAAGGGATGCGTTATGGTTCGGGTTCGCAAACTGGCACTGGCAATCGCGGCGGCCTCGGTGCTGTCTTCGGGCATGGCCCATGCACTGGGCCTTGGAGAGGTGACCCTGCGTTCCGCGCTGAATCAGCCTCTGGTTGCTGAAATCGAACTGCTGGAGGCGCGCGATGTCGGCGCGGAAGAAATCGCCCCGGCCCTTGCTTCTCCCGATGCGTTCGATAAGGCGGGCGTCGATCGACAGCACTTTCTGAACGACCTGAAATTCACGCCAATAATCGGACCCAACGGCAAGCGTGTCATTCGGGTGACCTCCACCAAGCCGGTGCGCGAGCCTTATCTGAATTTCCTAGTGGAAGTGCTTTGGCCCAATGGCCGGTTGTTGCGCGAATATACGCTGCTGCTCGATCCGCCGCTGTATTCGTCGCAGACGGCCATGTCCGCCGCGCAGAAAACCTTGCCCGAACAGCGCTCCGGTGCCGTCCCGCGTGCTCCGGCGGCTGCCGCGGCGTCCCGGCCGAACGCTTCGCGTCAGGAGGCCACCGGCGCGGCAGTCAGGAAATACAGGACCGTCGCCAACGACACCTTGTGGAAGGTCGCCGAGCGCGTGAGGACCTCGGGCACCATCCATCAGACCATGCTGGCGATCCAGGATCTGAATCCGCAGGCCTTTCTCGATGGCAACATCAATCGTCTGGCGAGGGGGCAGGTTTTGCGCCTGCCCGACGAGACGCAGATCCGCCGCCGCTCGGCAAGCGAGGCGCTGGCCGAGGTCGCCGCGCAGAACGCGGCTTGGCGCGAGCATCGTGCCCGCCCGGCCGTCGCTTCCGCCCGGCAGTTGGATGCGACCCATCGTACCGAGGCCGGCGCCGCGCCGGCGCGCGTGGAGACCGGCGATAGCCTGCGCCTGGTCGCCGCCGACGGCGGCAAGGCGACTGCCGGTAGCGACCAGGGAGCGGATGGCAAGGCGGCTGCCGACAAGCTGGCAGTGGCCAAGGAAAATCTCGATGCGACCCAGCGCGAGAATGCCGAGCTGAAGAGCCGCATGAATGACCTGCAGAGCCAGTTGGACAAGTTGCAGCGCCTGATCGCTCTCAAGGACGAGCAACTGGCCAGGCTGCAGGCGAACCTGGCGCAATCGGACGAGGCTGGTGGAGGCGCTTCCGCCGATCTGGCCGCCGGCAATCCGGTGCAGGCGCAATCCGCTGTCGTCGACGCACCGGCAGCCGGCCAAGCGGAGTCCGCGAGCGACGTTCCCGCGCGGATGGCGGTTGCATCCTCCGACGTAGAGGCATCTGCGCCCGCTGCACCGCCAGCCGTCGTCCCTGAGCAGTCCGAAGCCGTCTCCGCCGTTCCTGTCCCACCCTCCGCTGTCGTCGCGCCTTCCGTGCCGCCAGTGGCCGAACCGGCCGCCGATACCCCGCAGCAGCCCGCACCGACCGAGCCGGCGGCTCCCCGGCCGCCGCAGTCGACTGTCGCGTCGGGGCCGACCGCTCTGGTCGACTCCATCCTGAGCAATCCGCTGCTGCTTCCGTCACTGGGCGGCGGTGCCGCCGCCGCGCTGCTGTTGGGCTTGCTGGTAGCCCGTCGACGTGCGGCGAAGAAGACCGACTTCCAGGATGAAGATGACGAGGGTGGCATGACTGATACTCGGCTGGATGCCGGCTTGTCGCGGCTGCCCGTCGAGCCCACCCTGTTGAACGGGTTCTCCGGGGCAGGGCCGAAGCGGGATGCAGTGAGTGAAGCCGAAGAGCATATTGCCTGCGGCCGCTTCAAGGAGGCTGCCGAGTCGCTGGAAGCTGCCTGCGCCGCCGAGCCAGGGCGCAGCGAGCTGCGCCTGAAGCTGATGGAGGTTCGTGCCGAGCTTGGCGATCGTGAGGGTTTCGCCCGTCAGGAGCGGGCGCTGCGCGAAACCGCTGGCGCCCAGTCACAGGTCGATCACCTGAAGATGAAGTATCCGGCCATGGCCGGTTTCGCCACCATCGCTCTGGCAGGTTCCGCCCTGGCAAGCGGACCGGAGTCGTCCGAAGGGGCGCAGGAGCGGCCTTCGCTGGCGGAAGAGTCCGAGCCGCCCCAACTTCTTGCAGCCGATATCGGCCTGAGGTTGGATGATCTGGAGGCCGAGCTGGAAAGGGATCTTCAGCATTCCGCCCAGGACGATGCTACATCGACTCCGGGCGACCTGACGCAGGACGAAGCGCCGCGGTTGGCGTCGCCTGTGGAGGAGCCTTTGATCGAGGATTTCTCCTTCGACCTGGACCTTCCCGATGAGGCCATCGATTTCGAATTGGACGAAGATCCGGAGGGTATCTCCTTGGCTCCCCTACCGCTGACCGGACCAGCAACCGGGGACAAGGCATTCCCCGCGCTCGACCCGGGCGCCCCCGAGCTTCCCGTCGCTGCATTGGACGAGACGCTTTCCCCGGAGGAGGCGTTTCTTCTCGAGGAGGGGCTGTTCGACGGCTTCGAGCTGCCCGTAGACGACGATTTTTCCATCGCCCCCACTCCGGAGGCTTCGGGATTCGAGCTGCCATCAAGCGATGGTGCATCGGAGGGCCAGGGGGTGTCGGGCCTCGTGGCCCAACTGGATGAGCTGGATGTCGAGCTCAAGCGACTGGCCGCCGGGCTGGGCGAGGGCGATACGCAGCCGGCGGCTCGTTCGCAAGGTGATCCGGTGGAGAGCGAGGACTTCGATTTCCTGGCCGATGCGGACGAAACCGCCACCAAGCTGGATCTGGCTCGCGCCTATATCGACATGGGCGATACCGAAGGCGCCCGCGATATCCTTGAGGAAGTATTGAACGAAGGGAATGAAGTTCAGCGGCAGGAAGCGCGTGAAATGTCCTCCCGCTTGACCTGATCGATGAGCGAAGAAAACGTATCGACCGCGGCAGCCGAAGTGGCTGCCGCTGGCTTTTGCAGGGTAGCCCTGGGACTCGAGTATCGGGGCGCCCGTTACCATGGTTTCCAGCGCCAGAACCCCAGGGTGGCCTCGATCCAGGCGGCGCTCGAGTCGGCCCTGTCCAGGGTCGCCGGCGGCGTTCCATTGAACGTGGTGTGTGCGGGACGCACCGACGCCCTGGTGCATGCCAGCGGTCAGGTGGTGCATTTCGATACCCCGATCGAGCGCAGCATGCATGCCTGGACCATGGGGGCCAACATGAACCTGCCCGCGGACATCAGTGTGGCCTGGGCCCGGGAAATGCCGGCGCATTTCCATGCGCGCTTCAGTGCGACGGCCCGGCGTTACCGTTATGTCATCTACAACGACCCGATCCGCCCGGCACACATGGCCGAGGAGGTCACCTGGAACCACCGGCCGCTCGATATCGAGCGTATGCGCCAGGCTGCCCGGCCGCTGGTCGGCTGCCATGATTTCAGTGCCTTTCGCGCCAGCCAGTGCCAGGCCAGGTCGCCGATCAAGACGGTTCACCATCTTCAACTGATCCGGCACGGTCGTTTGATCGTGCTGGACATTCGGGCCAATGCCTTTCTGCATCACATGGTGCGCAACATCGCCGGTGTGCTGATGACCATAGGGGCGGGCGAGCGTCCCGTCGAATGGGCGCGGGAAGTGCTGGAGGGCCGTCAGCGTCACAAGGGCGGGGTGACGGCGCATCCCTATGGCTTGTATCTGGTGCAGGTCGATTATCCGCAAGAGTTCGAGCTGCCGCAGCGCTACCTGGGACCGCACTTTCTGTCGGGTCTGCCGGATTGCCGGCTAGGTTGACCCCCATCGCCGGAGGACGATCAGGCTTGCAGCGGATGCTTCTTTTGTTACCATTTGGAGCCTTTTCCGGGGTGTAGACAAATTGGCAGCCGTTCGCAGCAAAATCTGTGGGATTACCCGGGTCGAGGATGCTCTCGTGGCCGCCGAAGCGGGCGTCGACGCCATCGGCCTGGTGTTCTATCCGAAAAGCCCGCGGGCCGTGACGTTGCGGCAGGCGAAAGCGATCGTCGCCGCCTTGCCTCCGTTCGTGACCGCGGTCGGGCTTTTCGTCAATGCCACTCGTGGCGAAGTCGGCGGAATTCTTGACGAATTGCCACTGGATCTTCTGCAATTTCATGGCGATGAAACGCCTGCCGATTGCGAGGGGCATGGTCGCCCCTACATCAAGGCATTAAGAGTCCGTCCTGGAGAGGACATAGCCGCCCGCTGCCTGGAGTACTGCAACGCCAGTGGCATTCTTCTGGATGCCTATGTTCCCGGAGTGCCGGGAGGAACCGGCGAATCCTTCGACTGGTCGCTGGTGCCGCGGGGCCTGCCCAAGCCGGTGATTCTGGCCGGTGGACTGAGCGTACGGAACGTGCGTGTCGCGATCGCCCGGGTCTCTCCCTATGCGGTGGACGTCAGTGGCGGTGTCGAGGCGGAGAAAGGCGTGAAGGATGCGGAGAAGGTTCGCGCCTTCATCCGCGAGGTGCGCAACGCCTGAAGGGCAGAGACTGTGCTGCTCGGGTTGCGTGGAGAAGATGGCGTGCGCTGCCATGTGACGGTGGACGATTCGGCACCGTCCATTAGCAAGCTGCCGCTGCCGCGAAACTGCCTTTCGCTGCATATCGGCTCTGCTTGCTGTTCATGACGGCACCATCCGGTGCTCGTCGCTCAGGTAACCGCTGGCTGGTGCGGCAGTGGCGTTCGGCCGGGCGGAAGATCGCCAGGCTCCGGACCCCACCGGCAGGCGGATATATTCGTGAATTTGCTCAAAACGGGCGTGGGGCCATGGGGCGCCGTGCGTCGGGTCCCAAAGCTGCGGAGAACATAAAGCATGAGCAACTGGTTGGTAGACAAGCTGATCCCCTCGATCATGCGTTCCGAGGTGCGGAAAAGCTCGGTGCCGGAAGGCCTCTGGCACAAGTGTCCGTCCTGTGACGCGGTGCTGTACAAGCCCGAGCTGGAAAAGACCCTGGAGGTCTGCCCCAAGTGTGATCACCACATGCGCATCGGTGCGCGCACCCGGCTGAACATCTTTCTCGATGCCGAGGGGCGTGAGGAAATCGGCGCGGAACTGGAGCCGGTGGACCGCTTGAAGTTCCGCGACAGCAAGAAGTACAAGGATCGCCTTGCCGCGGCGCAGAAGCAGACCGGTGAGAAGGACGCGCTGATTTCCATGAGCGGTACCCTGCAGGGCATGCCGGTGGTTGCCTGTGCCTTCGAGTTCTCCTTCATGGGCGGCTCCATGGGGGCCGTTGTCGGCGAGCGCTTCGTGCAGGCGGCCAATGTGGCCCTCGAGCGGCGTTGTCCCTTCATCTGCTTCGCGGCGTCCGGCGGGGCGCGCATGCAGGAGGCGCTGATCTCCCTTATGCAGATGGCCAAGACGTCGGCAGTCCTGGCGCGTCTGCGCGAAGAGGGTATCCCGTTCGTCTCGGTGCTGACCGATCCCGTCTATGGTGGCGTTTCCGCCAGTCTGGCCATGCTCGGCGATGTCATAGTCGCGGAGCCCCAGGCGCTGATCGGCTTCGCCGGTCCGCGGGTGATCGAGCAGACCGTGCGCGAGAAGCTGCCCGAGGGCTTCCAGCGCAGCGAGTTCCTGCTGGAGCATGGCGCCATCGACCTGATCGTTCCACGCCAGCAGTTGCGTCCGCGCCTGGCTCGTCTGCTCGCCCAATTGACGCACTGGCGCGACCACGCGGCCACGACTCCCGAGACGGAAGAGGACTCCGCGACCGAGATCGACATGGTCATGGATAATGTCACAGTATGATCGAACGTAGCCTTGCCGACTGGCTCGCCTATCTCGAGCGCTTGCACCCCGTGTCCATCGACATGGGGCTGGAGCGCTCGCGCGAGGTGGCGCGCCGGTTGGGCCTGGGGCGACCGGCGCCATGGGTGGTGACTGTCACCGGGACCAACGGCAAGGGTTCCACCTGTGCGTTTCTCGCTGCGCTGATGGGGGCACAGGGGCTCAGGGTCGGCGTCTACAGTTCTCCCCATCTGCTGCGTTACAACGAGCGCGTGCGGATCGATGGCAGCGAGGTCGACGACGCCGCCTTGTGCCAGGCCTTTGCCGTGGTGGAGGCGGCGCGCGGCGGGATCACCCTGACCTATTTCGAGATGGGCACCCTTGCCGCTTTCTGGTTGTTCGAGCGGGCCGGGCTGGACGCCGCCGTGCTGGAGGTAGGCCTGGGAGGGCGGCTGGATGCGGTCAATCTGGTCGATGCCGACGTGGCCGTGGTTACCAGCATCGCCCTGGATCATGCCGAGTGGCTGGGCGATACTCGCGACTCGGTGGCTTTCGAGAAGGCTGGAATCTTCCGTGCCGGCCGGCCGGTCGTTTGCGGCGATCCCGATCCGCCGATGCCTCTGCTGGAGCGGGCCGCTTCTCTGGACGCGCCGCTTTACAGACGGGGGCCGGATTATGAGCTGATTCCCGGCGAGGGCGCCTGGAGCTGGCGCGGTTGCGGTGCCACCGGCGAGCGGCTCGAACTGGAGGGGCTGCCACTGCTCGACTTGCCGGTCGAGAGCGCGGCGCTGGCGCTGCAGGTCCATGCCCTGTCCGGTCTGCCCTGGGAGGCCGGGTCCATTGCGCAGGCCCTGGGCGCCACGCGCCTGGGCGGCCGTCTCGAACGGCGCCGGATTCGCTGGCAGGGCCGGCGTCTGTCGTTCCTGCTGGACGTCGGGCACAATCCCCATGCCGCAGCCTATCTGGCCCGGCGCCTTGCCGCCCGTCCGCCCGCAGGGCGGCGTCTGGCGGTTTTCGGCCTGCTCACCGACAAGGATCTGTCCGGTGTGCTGGAGCCCCTGCTGCCACAGGTCCGGCATTGGGCGGTGGCTCCGTTGCCGACGCCGCGAAGCCTTCCGGCCGAGGGGTTGGCAGCCGCCCTGCGGGAGCGCGGGGCGTCGGTTGCGGTGTGCGTTGATGTCGCCGAGGCGCTGCAGGCGCAGTGCCAGCGGGCCGTCGAGGGTGATGAAATTCTGGTGTTCGGTTCTTTTTACTGTGTGGCCGAGGCGCTCGAGTGGTTGAGCCGGCAAGAGGAGAAAGGGGATGGCCTGGCTGGATAAGAGGCTCAAGCAGCGGATGATCGGTGCCTTGGTGATGCTGGCACTGGCGGTGATCTTCCTGCCGATGCTGTTCACCCGCGAGGACGAGGTGCGGCAGGTGGTGGTCGAGGCGCCACCCATGCCGGAGGCCCCGCCTGCGCCGAAAGTCGAGCTGGAGCCGGTTGCGGTTCCGGAGCCGGTGGTTCTGCCGGAGGAGCCGCAGTCCGTTCCGGTGGTAGCCGGCGCACCGGCGGCAGCCGTACCGAGCGTTCCCCCTGCTGCCCCGGCCGTTTCCGCCAAGGCGCCAGCCAAGCCCACGCCGCCGCCGGCCAAGCCTCAGGCTGCCGCTCCCACGCCGACTCCGCCGCCGACGCAGGCCAAGGCAGCCGAGGCAAGCCGCCTGGATGCCAACAGCCTGCCCGTCGCTTGGTCGATCCAATTGGCCAGCCTGTCCAATACCGCCAATGCCCAGGCCTTGCAGAAGACCCTGCGCGGTCAGGGCTACAACGCCTATATCCGCCATGTGGATGGGATGAACCGGATCTACGTCGGGCCGGTCGCCGAGCGGAGCGAAGCCAACCGTCTGCGCGACCAACTCAAGCGGCAGCACAATCTCAGCGGCTTCGTCGTGCGTTTCCAGCCCGAGCGCGGCTGAGTCCATCTCCGTCGGTCGGGCTGCGGGCGTCTGGGCCAGGCCGGCCGATGGGGTCAGGTTCTTACTCGAATGGAGGGGGCTCTGCTAGAATGCAGGGCCTTTTCCATTCATGGGTTGAGCCGTGGCATTCACCTGGGTCGATTGGGCGATCATCGCGATCGTCGCCGTTTCCAGCCTGATCAGCTTGACACGGGGTTTCGTCAAGGAAGCCCTGTCGCTGGTCACCTGGATCGTCGCCGGCGTCATTGCCTGGATGTTCGGTGGAGCGCTTTCGCAGCATCTGGTCAGCTACGTTGCCACCCCCTCGCTGCAGGTCATGGCCGCTTGTGCGATTCTTTTCGTGGCGACCTTGCTGGTCGGTGCGCTGGTCAACTTCCTCATCGGCGAACTGGTGCGCGTCACCGGCCTGTCCGGTACGGATCGCGTGCTCGGCATGGTTTTCGGTGCCGCCCGGGGCGGGCTGCTGGTGATATTGCTGGTCGGCCTGCTCAGCCTGGCGCCCGTGCAGCAGGATGCCTGGTGGCAAAACTCGGTCCTGCTGCCGCACTTCCTGATAGTCGCCGACTGGTCGAAAAATCTCATTCTGGGATTTTCCAGCCAATGGTTCGCCAGCGGGATAAGCGTGCCGCGCTGAGCCTCCGAGAGACAGAGGGGCCGGCCTCGGGCGGGCGCCCGGAATTAGCCTGAACTATTAGCAGGGGTTGCGTCACATGTGTGGCATCGTCGGTATTGTCGGTAAGTCCAACGTCAATCAAGCGCTGTACGACGCGCTTACCGTCCTTCAGCATCGGGGCCAGGACGCTGCCGGTATCGTCACCTGCCATGAGGGACGGCTGTTCCTGCGCAAGGACAACGGCCTGGTGCGCGATGTGTTCCAGCAGCGGCACATGCAGCGCCTGGTCGGTCACATGGGCATCGGTCACGTGCGCTATCCCACGGCCGGCAGTTCCAGTTCGGCCGAGGCCCAGCCGTTCTATGTCAACTCGCCCTACGGGATCACCCTGGCGCACAACGGCAACCTGACCAACGTCGACCAGTTGTCCCGGGAGATCTACGAGTCCGACCTGCGCCATGTGAATACCAGCTCCGATTCGGAAGTGCTGCTCAACGTCTTCGCCCATGAGCTGGCGGTGCGCGGCAAGCTGCAGCCGACGGAGGAGGACGTGTTCGCCGCGGTTTCCGGCGTGCATCGCCGCTGCCGGGGCGGCTATGCCGTGGTGGCGATGATCACCGGCTACGGCATCGTCGGGTTCCGCGATCCCAATGCGATCCGTCCCATCGTCTTCGGCCAGCGCCAGACCGACGAAGGGGTGGAGTACATGATCGCCTCGGAAAGCGTCGCCCTCGACGTGCTCGGCTTCAGCCTGATCCGCGATCTGGCGCCGGGCGAGGCGGTTTACATCACCGAGCACGGCAAGCTGTTCACCCGCCAGTGCGCGGAAAGCCCGAAGTATTCGCCGTGCATCTTCGAGCATGTCTACCTGGCGCGTTCCGACTCCTTCATGGACGGCGTGTCGATCTACAAGGCACGGCTGCGCATGGGCGAGAAGCTGGCCGAGAAGATCCGCCGCGAACGGCCCGAGCACGACATCGACGTGATCATCCCGATTCCCGACACCAGTCGCACTTCGGCCCTGGAACTGGCCAACCATCTGGGCGTGAAGTTCCGCGAGGGCTTCGTCAAGAACCGCTATATCGGCCGTACCTTCATCATGCCGGGACAGGCGGCGCGCAAGAAGTCGGTGCGCCAGAAGCTCAATGCCATCGATCTCGAGTTCCGCGGCAAGAACGTCATGCTGGTGGACGACTCCATCGTGCGCGGCACCACCTGCAAGCAGATCATCCAGATGGCCCGCGAGGCCGGCGCCAAGAAGGTCTATTTCTGCTCGGCGGCGCCGGCGGTGCGTTATCCCAATGTCTATGGTATCGACATGCCCAGCGCCCATGAGCTGATCGCGCATGGCCGCAGCACCGAGGAGGTGGCCGAACTGATCGGCGCCGACTGGCTGGTCTATCAGGACCTGTCCGACCTGATCGATGCGGTGGGCGGCGGCAAGGTGAAGATCGACAATTTCGACTGCGCCGTCTTCGATGGCAAGTACGTCACCGGCGATATCGACGAGGCTTACCTGGATCGCATCGAGAAAGCCCGCAACGATGCCAGCAAGGCCCGCAGCACCGCGGTCAGCGCCATCATCGACCTGTACAACAACTAGCGGCAGGCGAGAAGGTTCGAGATTCCGGGCGGTATCGCCGCCCTCATGCGAAGGAAGGAAAGGCTATGACGATCGAGTGGGATGCCGGGCGGCTGGACAGCGACCTGGAGGGTGCCGGCTTCGACACCCTGGCGGTGCGGGCCGGTCAGCGGCGCACTCCCGAGGGCGAGCACGGCGAGGCCCTATTCATGACCTCCAGCTACGTGTTCCGCAGCGCTGCCGATGCCGCCGCCCGCTTTGCCGGCGAGCAGCCCGGCAACGTCTACTCCCGCTACACCAATCCCACGGTGCGTACCTTCGAGGAGCGCATCGCCGCCCTCGAAGGGGCCGAGCAGGCGGTTGCCGCGGCCTCCGGCATGGGCGCCATCCTGGCGATGGTGATGAGCCTGTGCAGCGCCGGCGACCATGTGCTGGTGTCGCGCAGCGTATTCGGTTCGACCATCAGCCTGTTCGACAAGTATTTCAAGCGTTTCGGCATCGAGGTCGACTATCCGCCCCTGGCGGATCTGGAAGCCTGGGCCGCCGCCTGCAAGCCGAACACCCGGCTGTTCGTCGTCGAGTCTCCATCCAACCCCCTGGCCGAGTTGGTGGACATCGCCGCGCTGGCCGACATCGCCCATGCCCGTGGCGCCCTGCTGGCGGTGGACAACTGCTTCTGCACGCCGGCGTTGCAGAAGCCGTTGGCGCTCGGCGCCGATATCGTCATCCATTCGGCGACCAAGTACATCGACGGCCAGGGGCGTTGCCTCGGCGGCGTGGTGGCCGGCAGCGCCAAGCTGATGCAGGAGGTGGTCGGCTTCCTGCGTACCGCCGGCCCGACGCTCAGCCCCTTCAATGCCTGGCTGTTCCTCAAGGGGCTGGAAACCCTCCGGGTGCGCATGCAGGCGCACTGTGCCAGCGCCCAGGCGCTGGCCGAGTGGCTGGAGCAGCAGCCCCAGGTGGTCAGGGTCCATTACGCCGGTCTGTCCAGCCATCCGCAGCACGAGTTGGCCAGGCGCCAGCAGAGCGGCTTCGGCGCGGTGGTCAGTTTCGAGGTCCGGGGCGACAAGGCGGCCGCCTGGCGGGTCATCGACAATACCCGGATGATCTCCATCACCACCAACCTGGGCGATACCAAAACCACCATCGCCCATCCGGCCACCACTTCCCACGGACGCCTGACCCCGGAGGCGCGGGCGGCGGCCGGGATCAGTGACAGCCTGATCCGTGTGGCGGTCGGCCTGGAGGACATCGAAGACATCAAGGCCGATCTTGCCCGAGGGTTGTCCGCACTGTGATCGACCTGACCCTCGAGCCCGGCAAACCGCAGACCAACGGCAAGGTCGCCCTGGTTACCGGAGCCGTGCGCGGCATCGGGCTCGGCATCGTTGCCTGGCTGATCGCCGAGGGCTGGCAGGTGGTGCTTGCCGATATCGACCGCAAGCGTGGCTCCAAGGTGGCCAAGGCCCTGGGCAGCAATGCCTGGTTCGTCGGAATGGATGTCGCTCAGGAAAATCAGGTGGCGATGGGCGTGGCCGAGGTACTCGGCCAATTCGGCCGCCTCGATGCCCTGGTCTGCAATGCCGCGCTGGCCGATCCCTACAACAGCCCGCTGGCCGAGCTGAAGCTCGGCCACTGGAACCAGGTGCTGGGCGTGAATCTGACGGGACCGCTGCTGCTGGCCAAGCACTGCTCGGCCTACCTGCAGGCGCATCGTGGCGCCATGGTCAACATCGCCTCGACCCGCGCGCATCAGTCCGAGCCGAATTCCGAGGCCTACGCGGCCAGCAAGGGTGGGCTGCTGGGACTCACGCATGCGCTGGCGATCAGTCTCGGGCCCGATGTCCGGGTGAATGCCGTCAGTCCCGGCTGGATCGACTCGCGCAGCCCCGGCGAGCGTCAGCAGGCACCGCTTTCCGCCCGGAGTCATGCCCAGCATCCGGCCGGTCGCGTGGGAATGGTCGAGGATGTAGCCGCTTTGGTCGCCTGGCTGTTGTCGGACCGTGCCGGCTTCGTGACCGGCCAGGAATTCATCGTCGATGGCGGCATGACGCGCAAGATGATTTATCTGGATTGATGCGCCGTTTCGGTGCCGCCTCGGGTCATGTTGCATCATTGCGTTTTGCCAAGGCGTCTGCTGGAGCCGACTCGCCTCATTCCGGCATTTTCCGCTTCGCTTCATCGAAGAAAAAATCAGGCTGGCTGTTGACTTAGCTTCGATTCGTGGGTAAATTGCGCGCCACCTCGCAAGGCGATGGCTGATTAGCTCAGCTGGGAGAGCACCTGCATCACACGCAGGGGGTCGGCGGTTCGATCCCGTCATCAGCCACCAGAGGTTTCAAGCAAGAATGGACGAAAGTCCGACCGACGCGCAGCGGTAGTTCAGTCGGTTAGAATACCGGCCTGTCACGCCGGGGGTCGCGGGTTCGAGTCCCGTCCGCTGCGCCATATATGAAAGCCTCCAGGCAGCGATGCCTGGAGGCTTTTTCGTTGGACCGCATTTTAATTTTATGGTCATCCGATTCGTCTAGGCTTCTTTGGCATGGACTTTGTCTGTCGTCTTTCCAAATAACCAGTCGATCAGGGGCTTTTCCATGGATGACTATCAAGAGGAACTTCTCGAATTCCACGCTACCGAGCAGGATCCTGCGGAGCCGGCGGAAGACGCCACGGAAATGTGAGTGTGCTGTCAGCGGTTCTCTGCCGGAAGCTCCGCGACGGAGGGTGATGATACGCGCTGGGTGCTCAGCAGATGGCTGCCGGACCCCGGGCTTTCCCGGCTGAAAGCCGATGCTCCGCAGCAGTCCGTCAGGTCCTCGAGCGGCCACAGGCGGCCCCGGAGGAAGAGTGCTATCCCGTTCCGCATGCCGGCCGACTTCACCAGACTGGGTGAGCGGCATCCCTCTCGGCTGACCAGCACCTGCATGTCTTTTGTGTGAATTTCCTGAACCGTGACCGGTCCGGCGCCCCTTGCCGCACAGGCCTGTATCTGAGGTATGCCGAGCAGGTTGCCATCCGGGCCGAAGACCGGCGCGACGTTATGGAGCTGCCCTTTGCCCGTGTGCAGTACGCCGTTCTCCATATGCGGTTCGGGCAGGAGCAGAGAGCCGGCCAGCAGGGTGATGCGGTATTCCCTGGCCAGGGAACCGAACAACTGCTGATAGTCACGGGCCATTTCGTTCGCCTTCATGCGCAGCAGGGTTTCTCCCAGTCCGGGGAAACCCTCGCTCCGCAGCCAGGCCCGGGCCAGGTGGCGCGGATTGTCCAGAAGCAGCCATGCCTGCGCTTCGGGAAGGCTCCGGGCACCGTAAAGCTCGTTTCGCTCGCCGCCGAGCAGCAACCAGGTGCCGATCTGGTCGGGCAGGGCGACCACGCTGCGTTCGTTGAGCAGGCCCTTGTCCCGCGCCCCGTCCAGAATGGCGGCGAGCTTCAGGCGCAGATGGCCGGGGCTCCGGTAGTCGCTGGGAAACAGCTCGGGGCGCACGATCAGCAGGTTGGCCCTGGTTTCTACCATTCCCTCTTCGTGGATGAGCGTGCTGCGCAGGTCGGCCAGATAATGTCCGCCCGAGCGTGGCGCGCACCAACTCGCATAGAGGCCGAGAAGAACGACGAGGATCAGCAGGAGCGGAACGAGCTGAAATTTGCGCATGATCGGAAGCGGGACGGAAAAATCCGTTCAGCGTAGGGGGGGATGCCGGGAATGCCAAGCCATCGATCGATGTCTGTGGAGGCGGGAAGGCGATACCATGCCGAAAGGCCGTTTCTGGCTCTTCTTTCCTGCAGCCATCGGGCGCGGGCGTCGAGTCGAGCGACCGTCGATCGTGTCATGTGGCGCCTGGCTTCTGTTACCTGGATTTGGCGTATCTTGTGAGCCGGCGGGGATACCCTATCCGCGAGCCGGAAAACACGGTAAGGGACCTGAGTCGTGCGGAAAACACCGAAAAGGATCGAGGCCGTGCCGTTCTTCGGCGAATGGGGCGTCTATCGGGAAATGCGCTTGCCGGAGTTCGAGGCCGTATTCGAAAGAGGTGCCGGTCTGTCGGCTCTGGCCGATGGACTGGAAACTGGCGCCCCCCTGTACCGCAAGGATGGGGAGGAACTGGCCGGCCTGGGGTTGACGTTCGTAACCTGCCGTTCCGAGGGACTTCCGGCCATTTCGCAGCAGGGCACCGCTCGCTATGGGAAAAATCTCGCCGCTTGTGCTGCGGCCAAAGGCTCGACTGGCGAAAAGCGCCATCGCCCCCGCTCGAGGCGCCCGCAACAACCGTTCCGCGGGTGCGAGCCGCCCGGCGGCAGGCGCTGTGCGCTGCCGATAGGCGGGGCTTGGCGCCCCCGGCGCTTCGTCGCGAGCGAATCCGACCGCTGTTCGCGGCACCGGTCGGGCAGCCGCCTGTGCGACGCCGGTTGATCCCTGTGCTGGACATCCACTGGGCGCCTCGGGCGCCGCTTCAGCCCCTGGCGCTCGGCTGGCTGGCCACGGCCGGTATCGAGGTCGGCGTACTACGGCTCGATCTGGTCGATACGCTGATTTCCGGCAACAAGTGGTTCAAGCTGGCACCCCATCTGGCGGCGGCCGCGCGTCAAGGGGCAAGGGGCAAGGGGGCTGATCAGTCTGGGCGGTCCCCGTTCCAATCACCTGCATGCACTGGCGGCGGCCGGGCGGCGCTTCTCCTTCCCCACGGTGGGACTGCTGCGCGGCGAGCCCAGAGAAACGCCCACCGTGCGCGATCTGCAGGACTTCGGCATGCGCCTGCACTGGCTCGGCTACGGCGGGTATCGGGCGCGTCACCGGCAGGGGTTCTGGGATGCGTGGCGCGACCGTTATGCCGATCTGCACCCGGTGGCGGAGGGCGGTGGTGGCCTGACCGGCGCGCAGGGCTGCAGGGTTCTGCGGGAAATGCTGTTGCCCCAGTTGCGGTCGCTCGGCTGGAGCGATTACCACGGCTGGTGGCTGGCTGCCGGCACCGGGACCACACTGGCCGGCCTGGTCCTCGCCGAAGCCGGGGCGCGTCCGGTACACGGCGCCCTGGCTGTGCCGGCGAGCCACGGCGTGGCGCCACAGGTCCGGGCGATCCTCGCCGAAGCCGGCGTGGCCGATGCGGGCTACCGTCTGCTGGACGCCAGCCGTGGCGGGTTTGCCCGGCTCGATGCGGAGCTGGCGCACTTCATCCTCGCCAGCGAGCGGGAAGGGGGCATTCCCCTGGACCCCGTCTATACCGGTAAGGCCCTGCTGGCTCTGCGCGAGCAGGTCGCGCATGGCGGCATTCCCCGTGACAGCCGGCTGGTTTTCGTGCACACCGGCGGGCTGCAGGGGCGGCGGACGCTGGCCGGGCGTCTGCAGGAGTTGGGGCACGCGCGGCTGATGCCAATACGTCGAGACAGGTCTTAAAGCGGGGCCGGCCAACCGTCATCGACCAGGAATACCCGTTCCGCCTCGACCCATTCGCCAGCCCCGTCGGCCTCCAGCCGGACCAGCAGATGCGCCGGTGTGGCGGGGCCCAGTCCCGCAGACCAGGCCTGCAGGGTTTCCCGAGGCCAGAGATCCACCCCTTCGAAACGGGCCGGCGCCAGCCAGGCGTGATGGGGCAGGGGCTGCCAGCGGCCGGCGGGAGCGCCGGCGAGAAACTCCAGCCAGTCGCGTCGTCTCACCCAGCGTCCACGCAGGTGCGCCGGATTGGCGCCGGCCGGAGCCGGACAGCCATCCGGCCAGGGATAGAACAGATAGCCTCCGAGCCAGCAGGCGGCCTGCGGGGCGGCGAAGCCGAGCCGCTCCAGGATCGTCCGCGCCGCCGGGGCGTTCGACAGGGGCAACTGATGTCGTTCCAGCCGCTCCAGCTTGCGGTCGAGCCGGTCATGCTGGCCGGGGCCGATCCAGCGGGCCGGAAGCCGTTCGGAATTGCCTGCCGAGCCGAGGTAGAGCTTGACCGCCAGCTCCAGATGATGCGTCCCTTCGGCATCCTGCAGCAGCAGGTCCAACTCGCCCAGGGTATCGCTGCCATGCCGGATCGGCAGGTTGGCGGCGAGCAGGCGGACGCCCGGCGCCTGCTCCAGGGCGAACTGCCAGAGCCGCTCGTAGTAGATACCCAGGCGGCGCGTCGGATGCCGTGCCAGCCAGGCATCCAGCGGGGCGCTGCAGGCATCCAGGGTCCGCAGCCAGTCGGCCAGGCGGGCCGGCTCGCCTGCCCAGTGGCTCGCTGCCAGCGGATGGCGCTGCGGCCAGGCGGTGACGGCGAGCAACGGCGGCGACAGCAGGGCCCAGGCCAGGTCGCGTACCCGTGGCCGGCGCAGGCGCGCGGGGAGGTCGGCGAGGCCGCCGAAAGGCCCCGCCCGCCCCCCTCGGGGGGTGGTTTGCCGCGTTGTCCGGCTTTCCCGCATAATCGCCCCTCGCCTGTAATCGCCGCCCCCGCAGGAGCCCCATGGAGCACTTTCGCAATATTGGCATCATCGGTCGTCTGGGTAGTACCCAGGTGGTGGATACCATCCGCCGGCTGAAGAGGTTTCTTCTCGATCGACACCTGCACGTGATTCTTGACGAGGGGATTGCCGAACTTCTGCCCGGGCATGGCCTGCAGGTGTCCTCGCGCAAGCAGTTGGGCGAGGTCTGCGACATGGTCGTCGTCGTCGGCGGCGACGGCAGCATGCTCGGCGCGGCGCGCGCCCTGGCCCGCTACAAGGTGCCGGTGCTCGGCATCAACCGCGGCAGCCTGGGCTTTCTCACCGATATCCGTCCCGACGAACTGGAAACCCGGGTCGCCGAGGTGCTCGACGGCCAGTACACCGTGGAGAGCCGCTTCCTGCTCGAAACCCAGGTGCGCCGCAAGCTGGAGCCGATCGGCCAGGGCGACGCGCTGAACGATGTGGTGCTGCATCCGGGCAAGTCGACGCGGATGATCGAATTCGAGCTGTACATCGACGGACAGTTCGTCTGCAGCCAGAAGTCAGACGGACTGATCGTCTCCACACCGACCGGTTCCACCGCCTACGCCCTGTCGGCCGGCGGACCGATCATGCATCCCAAGCTGGACGCCATCGTCATCGTGCCCATGTATCCGCACACCCTGTCGAGCCGGCCGATCGTGGTCGCCGGCAACAGCGAGCTGAAGATCGTGGTATCGCCGAAGATGGATATCTATCCCCAGGTTTCCTGCGACGGGCAGAACCATTTCACCTGCTCGCCCGGCGATATCGTCACCATCAGCAAGAAGCCGCAGCGGTTGCAGTTGATCCATCCGCTGGACCACAACTATTACGAGGTATGCCGCACCAAGCTGGGCTGGGGCAGTCGTCTGGGTGGTGGAAGTTGATGCTGATCGATCCGTTGCGCAGTTACGATCTGATCGGCGACGTGCATGGCTGCGGCCATAGCCTGGAGATCCTGCTCGAACGCCTCGGCTACCGGCGCCAGGGGGGCGTGTGGCGCCATCCGTGGCGCATGGCGCTGTTCGTCGGCGATATCGTCGATCGCGGCCCGCGCATTCGCGAGGCCCTGCATCTGGTGCACGACATGGTCGAGGCCGGTCAGGCGTTGTGCGCCATGGGCAACCACGAATACAACCTGCTGGGCTGGTCCACCGAGGCGCCGCCGGAAAGCGGCCAGCGCTACGTGCGCGAGCACACGGTGCGCAACGAGCGGCTGATCCACGAAACCCTGACCCAGTTCGCCGATCATCCGGGCGACTGGCGGGCCTTTCTCGACTGGTTCTACGAGCTGCCACTGTTCATCGACGCCGGCCGCTTCCGCGTCGTGCATGCCTGCTGGGATTCCAGCCTGATCGAGCCGCTGCGCCGGGAGTACCCGGATGGCGTGATCGACGAGCCCTTCCTGAAGGCTTCCGCCGTGCCCGATACCTTCGCCCACCAGGTCTTCGAACGGTTGCTGCGCGGCATCAACATGCGCCTGCCCCATGGCATGACGCTGACCGGCCGGGACGGCCTCGCCCGCGAGACCTTCCGCAGCAAGTTCTGGGCGGACGCACCGCAGACCTACGCCGACATCGTCTTCCAGCCGGATGCCTTGCCCGAACCCGTCGCGCAGATGCCGATCTCCTCCGTTCACCGGGCCGAGTTGCCTTTCTACGATGCCGATCAGCCACCGCTGTTCGTCGGTCACTATTGGCGCCAGGGGCAACCGTCGTTGATTCGTTCCAATCTGGTGTGTCTCGACTACAGTGCGGTGATGTTCGGCAAGCTGGTGGCTTACCGGCTGGACCAGGAGACCCGGCTCGATCCGGACAAGTTCGCCTGGGTCGAGGTGGAGCGTCCGGAGGCTCCTCATGAATACGGCAATTGAGGTCTTGCGCCTGCCGCTGGGGACCGATCTCAGCGGCTTCGTCGGCCTGTTGCGGCGCCTGGGCGTGCCTCACCGGGTCAGCGAGGAGGGCGGCGAGCAGGTGCTCTGGGTGCCCGATCCCCGTCTGGCCCGGGAGGTGAGTCTGCTCTATGCGCGCTTTCCCGAAGGCGACCCGCAGGGGCTCGTCCCGGACGCGCCGCGCCGCGCCTCCGGTGTTTTCCGGCAATTGCGCCACAGCCCGCTGACCTCCCTGATGCTGCTGGCGACCCTGCTGGTGGCGGCTCTGACCCTGCTCGGGGAAAACCTCGCCACCGTCGGCTGGCTGACCTTCCAGGAGTTCCACGTCCAGGGCGACTACCTGTATTTCGTGCCGTTGTCCGAGACCCTGGCCGCCGGCCAGTGGTGGCGTCTGCTGACGCCGATGCTGATCCACTTCGGCTGGCTGCACCTGGCGATGAACGGGCTCTGGTACTGGGAGCTGGGACGGCGCGTCGAGGCCCGCCAGGGCGGTTCGACGCTGCTTCTCCTGACCCTGCTGTTCGGCCTGGCATCCAACGTCGCGCAGTATCTGTTCGGCGGTCCGGCGTTGTTCGGCGGACTGTCCGGCGTGCTCTACGGCCTGCTCGGCCACTGCTGGATCTTCCAGCGCTTCGCGCCCGGCGCCGCCTATCGCCTGCCGCCGGGCGTGGTGACGATGATGCTGGTCTGGCTGCTGGTCTGCCTGTCCGGCCTGGTCACCGCCCTGGGGCTGGGCGCCATCGCCAACGCCGCGCACGTCGCCGGGCTGGTCGCCGGCTGCCTGACCGGCGTCATCGGCGGCGCCTGGGCCCGCAGCCGGGATCAGGGATAGTCGAGCGGGTAGTCGACGAACAGCCAGATCTCGTTCAGGTCCTGGTTCAGGTCGCGGCTGGCCCGATAGATCGAGCCGTACAGGCTGATCGACAGGTCCTTGGCCACGCCTTCCGGCACCACGTACTGGATCTGGTTGTAGAACTCCCGCTCGCTCGCCGTGCCGTCCCGGCCGGTGTCGATCTTGCTGCCATGGACATAGGCGGTTCTCCAGGTCAGGCCCGGCATGCCCAGATCGGCGAAGTCCAGTTCGTAGCCGATCTGCCAGGAGCGTTCGTCCTTGCGGTTGAAGTCGGAATAGAAGGCGTTGGCCAGGTAATTGGCGTCGCCGCCGTCGCCGAAATCGAAGTCGTAGCCGTGGGTGACCGGCTGGCCGTCCTCGTCGAGATTCTCGAAGCCGCCGATCGAGCGCTGCCAGGCGAGGATGAAGGCATGAGGCCCCCGGCGATAGGTGCCCATCAGGCTCCAGATGCTGTTGTCCTCGCCCTTGCCGGTCCGGGTGTAGTCCCGGTCGTAGCGGGTCCGGTAGAAATCGAAGTCGAACTCCAGGGTGTTTTCTTCGGCGAGCGGCAATTGCCAGACGATATTGGCGTAACGCTTTCTGGCCACCTTCTCGATATCGGAAAAATACAGGGCAACGCTCAGCCGCTCGTTGAAGGCATAGCTGGCGCCGACGAGTTCGATCGAATCCAGTTCCCGTCCCGGAACGTCCCTGCCGCTGTGGTTGTTGTCGTTCTGCGCCGTGAAGCGCCCGGCGTGCAGGGTCAGGCCGTCGATCTCCTCGCTGCTGAGCAGCACGCCGCGGAAGGTCTGCGGCAGCAGGCGGGAGCTGTCGTAGGACAGCACCGGCAGGGCGGGGAGCTGATCGCCGTATTGCAGCAGCGTATTGGAAATCCGCAGTTTGAAGGCGATCCCGAGTTCGCCCAGATCCTCTTCGGTGTCGCCGTCGCTGTCGGTGGGAAAGTAGGCGATATCGCCGTCGTCGCGACTCTTGCCGGTGTCGAGCCGGACGGCGAGGAGGCCGAAGGCATCCAGGCCGACGCCGACGGGACCGCGGCTGAAACCGGAGTCGAAACTGGCGATGAACGCCTGGGCCCAGCGCGACTGGTCGCGCACGCCGTCCTGGTTGTCGCGGTACACGTATCCATTGCGCAGCATCAGGTGGGCACCGGCCTCTTCGGCGAATCCCCGCGCCTCGGCCTGCGGAGCGGCCATGGTCGGCTGGATGGATGCCGTTGACAGAGTCAGGGCCAGCGCGCGCCAGCCGCACGGTGTATATGTCGACATGAGGGCTCCGGATTACCTGCGGTCGTCGTGGCCGGGCGGCGGACAGCAGGAGCCGGGACGCCAGGACCCCATCCTTGTGCCAGGTATCGTGTCCGAAGTGCGACTTCGAATCGGACGCATTCAGCTTAATACATCCCCGGCAGGCTCCAGTTTCCAGGTGCTGCCGACGGCATCGTCCGACGGGTGGTACACGAGATCGAAGGACGGGATTCCGAGGACCTGCTTCGCATCGGCGATGCCCACCTTCCTGCAGGAAGCGGAAGACGTCGTTCGGCAACTGCGCTTCGATACCGGGCATACGGTCGGTGGTGGGAAATCGGCTCCCGTCCACTTGCGCGGTTCCTGTAACACCTTCACGCCCAGCGGCTTGCTGTGCGAGGCCTTCGCCGTACCGGGGAGTCGTGGTAGCGGTTGCAAACCGATCGATACATGCCGGACCAACCAGAATCCGAAGCCTTTCAGGCGGGGTTCTTCCAGAATGGTGTTTCCGGCACGTTGTACCGGGTATTGCACTGGGGGTATCTGGATCTTCGACTCTTGTGCCGGCGAAGACGTGGCCCTGGATTTGTAATAATAACTGTCTTTACGCCTCATCATCGCCAATGAATTTAACGAATAATAAATCTTATTGCCATGGCATGGACGCTTATTGAAAACACTCTGTACGCGCCTGCTTCAAATACGGCAGGTAATGCACCCGACTGACCAAAATACAGGAGTAGAATTTATGGACGCGAACAAATACGAGAATTCCATCGAGCAGTTCGAGGTCGAGCTGGATACCGAAGAGATCCGTTGGGAGGATATCGCTGACGAGGATCTCGAGGCTCGTATCAGCAAGGATCAGGCTTCGTCCGCCGGCTACTACTGCTAATACCGGTAAGATAGCCGACGCCTGTGCGGCGGTTATCCAGATGAGCATGATATGGCATCGTTATCCAGCAATTGCCCATATGTGCCATTGAAATAGTGGCGCCAATTTCTCCTTCTTCACTCCTTACTAATGGCGGGATAGACAAGCTACTCTGCACGACGTGGAGTCACGTTCACATTACACCTCGCTATTGCGCATGGCATTACTTGGGACGACGCACGTTCCATACCTTCGCCGAGGCATGGCTTCGTAAGCCCGGAGGCATGCAGCGCATCGGGCCGTAGTGGCTTCACTCCCAACAACTGGGGTCGATATTCTGTACGCCTATTGCTTGAAAATAGTGATACGGCTTTTTTCGCAATCATGCCAATTCAATGAGCCGACCAGACTGCCGGCAAAGTACCTCCACTGTGTTCGCCGCTTCAGCCACATTATCTGTGATAGTCGAATTGTCGTCCTTACCAAGGGTACGCATATCAATCAACTGTATACCTTTGTTGTCGTGGCGAATTTAATGAAAAGTAAATATTGTCGCCATGGCGTGGACACTTACTGTAGTCATCTTGTGGTCGCCTGTTTCAAGCGCAACAGGCAGCCTTCTAAATACAGGAGTAAGTCTTATGGATGCGAGTAAACACGAGAATTCCATCGAGCAGTTCGAGGTCGAACTGGATGTCGAAGAGATCCGTTGGGAGGATATCTCCGACGAAGAACTCGAGTCGCGCATCAGCAAAGAAACTGGCGGCAGCGCTGGCGGCTCCCAGTGCTAATACCGGTAAGGTAGCCGTCGTCCACGCGGCGGATACTATCCGGAAGACCGTACGGCAATATGGCCGCACGGTCTTCTACGTAGCCACGACAGTCTCATCATCGAATGGGCAATCATGGGTAGCAAGCTGAACAGCCGTCTCGACCAAGTCTGTGCATCGTCCATGCGATGGCTCGATCTGGAGGTCATCCAGGTACGTCAGGCGGTACTGACGGCACTGCGGACCCATACCTGCTCCGAAGCGCACCGGCGCCTGCTGGAGATCCTCCTGCTGGATGCCGTCGACAGGCTGCAAGTGTGTCACCTGGCCTTGCGTGTGCCACTTCTGGTGGCCGATGGCGTGCGGAACGGGATCGCCGACGCAACGCGGCAACTGACCGCGGCCCTGACGATTCTGGAGGCGGGAATCTACACGCTCGATCACATCATGGATCGAGAGGTCGAGGGCCCCGTCGCGGAGCTTCCTCCCGGACAGATCCTGCTCGGCGCCACCAGCATGATCTCGCATGTGCCGTACCAGATCCTGTCCCACCTCCGCGGCGCCGAGGCGTCTTCGGTCGCCATGCTCGCCCGGTTCTCCGACGGGCTCGCCCGGATCGCCGCCGGCCAGCTCGCCGATATCGCCGCCACTACCGGGCAGGCCGTCGCTCGTGAAGGCATCGAGGAGGTGGTGCGAATGAAGACGGGCGAGCGCCGTGCGCTCTATGCGGCTCTGGCGGCGCAGCACGCCGGAGCGACCCCGGAGCAGGTCGAGGCCTATGCCGCCTATGGGCGAGCCCTGGGTATCGCGCGGCAGCTCCGATCGGATCTGCAGGATCTGTTCGGGCCTCGCCCCAGTCGTGATCTGAGCAGCGGCACCGCGACCCTGCCGATTGCCTTGCTCCTTGAAAGGACAGACGGTTCCGCCCGGGAGGAGATACAGGATCTCCTTCGCCAAGCGATGCATAACACCAGCGTGCACGCGAGCATACGGGCGCATCTGCGGTCCTTCGGCGTTCTGCGCGATGTCGTCAAGATGATCGAGGCGAATTGTCGGCGTGCCTTGGCGCAGATCGAAGCGTTATGTCCCTCTCAACGGTCTGCGATGCATCTGCGCGAATTCGTGCTGCGGACATCGGTGCTGGCACCATGAAGAAACCATCGCCGGTTCGCGAAGTCACCATCGTCGGTGCCGGGCAGGCAGGGTTGGTCCTCGCCATCGGGCTGCGCGGGCTGGGGCACCGGGTCCGTTTGATCCTCGATCGCCCGGCCGCGGTTATCGCCGCTGGCCGGATTCTGTCGGGGCAGTGCGTTTTCGCTCCGGCCCTGGCGGCGGAGCGAGAGCTTGGCCTGGATCTCTGGAGCGCTGCGAGTCCGCGAATCGGCGCCATTCATGTCGCAAGCCGTTCGATGCCGCCGGATCGCGTCACGCGGCAGAGCTTCGTCGGGACGCTCCGGGCGCCAGCGGAATCGGTCGACCAACGCATCAAGTTTCCGGCCCTGATAGATGTGTTCATCCGAATGGGGGGCTGCCTCGAGATCATGGAGGCCGACATGGCCTGTCTCGAGCGCTATGCCCTGGAAAGCGAGTTGCTCGTCGTGGCGGTCGGCAAGGGAAGGTTGGCCTCGCTCTTTCCCGTTGATCCCATGCGATCGCCGTTCAGCGCACCGGCGCGGACTCTGGCGATGGTCTATTTGCGCGGAGCGATGCCGCCGCACCATGTGGGCTGTGTTTCTTCCACTGCCGTCGCCGGCGCAGGCACCGTGATGCACTTTCCGGCTCTCACCCATGGCGGACCCTGTGAAGTGCTTCTGTTCGAGGCAATGACGGGAGGTCCGTTGGACATCGGATGCAAAGGCCTCGCCGCGCGGGAGCTGCTCGCAGCCATGCGGATTGCCCTGGCGAAGTGCTTGCCCGAGGAAGGCGAGCGGATAGCGGATGCGTATGTCACGGACCCTGGCGCGAGCTTGTCCGGCAGTATCGTTCCGACGGTAAGACATGGCGTGGCTCGTCTTCCATCCGGTCGCGCCGTGCTGGGGCTTGGCGACGCGGTGGTGCTGAACGACCCGCTCGTCGGCCAGGGGGCGAACAACGCCATCCGAATGGCGATGGTCTGCCTTCGGGCCATCGCGGAACACGAGGGGCCTTTCGACGACGTCTGGCTGGCGGCATGCGCCTCGCGCGCCTGGCAGGAGGTCAGTGCCGCGACGATCTGGACGAACATGGCCCTTCGTCCCCCGTCGGTACAGGCCGCCGCCCTGATGCGGCGCGCGACGCTGGAACAAGCGATAGCGGATCGTGTGGCGCAGGGCTTCGAGGACCCGGCCTCACTGCTGCCTCTCTTGCTCGGGCTCGAACGGGCATGACCGCCTCGAAGAACGACGACGGACTCCTCCTGGGGGTGCCGATCAGGGATCCCGACGCCGAACTGCACTGGCGCCAGGACGGAGACCGACGCAAGGCTATCGTCAAGCAGCGCAGGCATCGCAAGTATTTCGCGCTTTCCGCTGCGTACGCCAAGATTTGGACGCTCTGCGACGGCCGCAGAAGCGTGTCGGACATTGCCGAGCAAGTCGTGCACCTCGGCGGTCCGCGGGATGTCCAAGTCATCGCCGACATCATCCGGCACATGGCCGCAACGGGAATGCTACGGCTGTCCACGGCGGCGCCAGTGACAGACCGGGTCGAACCCGAGAGAGGCATCGCCGCGACCTGTCGCCGCATCCTGACCTATCGAGTCGATATCGAAGGTGTCGATTCGTTTGCGGACTCGCTGTACCGACTCGTTGGCCGCCGGGCCTTCCATGGCCCCGCGAAGTTCCTCCTGGCAGGCATTCTGTTCGCCGGCCTTGCCGTTTTTCTCCATGCTTGGTCATCGGGACGGAGCATGGCGGTTCCCACCAATGCCTCGCTCTGGCTTCTGCCTCCCTTCGTCCTGACCTGCATGATTCTGCATGAGGCCGCCCATGCGCTGGCGGTGAAGCATTTCGGGCGGGAGGTGATCGCGATCGGGCTGGGCTGGTTCTGGGTCGGACCGTTTTTCTTCGTCGATACGTCCGACATGTGGTTGGCGGGACGGCGGGAGCGAATCCTGGTCAGTCTCGCCGGGCCGATCGCCGACCTCGTCATCGCTGGGCTGCTGGCGCTCGCCTCACTGCTTCTGCCGCCCCAACTGGCATCCCTGGTTCTCTTCGGCGCCGCCATCCGGTATTTGACCGTCCTCCTCTGCCTGACGCCCTTCCTCGAATACGACGGCTACTACGCGCTTTGCGATCTGTTGAATCGCCCCAACCTGCGCCGCGATGCCTTCTCCTGGCTATTCGACGAGTTCCGTCCAACGCTCGTGGCCCTGGCGACAGCGGCCACGCATCGACGCACGGAACTCTTCTATGCGCTTGGATCGCTGCTCTACCTCGTCTTCCTGGTCACGATGAACGCCTTCGCCAACCACGCCTTTTTCGCTTCGCTCTTTCGCGAAGACCGGCAGGCCTGGTTCGTCGGACCTCTGGTGTGGGTCATCACGCTCTCGCTGCTCGCCTTCTTCCTCGCAGGCTTGATGAGCGATCTGTCACAGTTGCGCCGCCCGGCTCGACGGGCGTACTGAAGGAGTCCGCATGTCCGTCATGTTCTCATCGTCTCCGCCCGCCGCAGCCGAGCCCGGCGCTTCGGAGGCGCTCATCGCCTTCCTCGACCTGGCATCGGCGATCGATGCGGTTCGGTCCGCAAAGGCATGCGGCTTCGAGATGTTACGCATGCAGGCCGGCGAGCACCTCTTGGATATAGGCTGCGGACCCGGTACGGATGCGCTGGCGCTGGCGAAGCAGGCCGCTCTCCTCGGTGGCCGGGTAACGGGCGTCGATTTGAATCCGGCGATGATCGCGGCGGCGAACAGGCGCGCCGCTGGCCTGCGCCTGCCGCTGGTCTTTCTGCAGGCGGATATCCACGCCTTGCCATTCGGCGATGCGCACTTCGATGCCGTGCGCATCGACCGTGTGCTGCACTTCCTGAGCGACCCACGAAAGGCGCTGATGGAGGCAATGCGCGTGACGGTACCGGGCGGTCGCATCGTCGTCACGGAACCGGATTGGAGCACACTCGAAGTCAGCGGCGGCCTGTCCGACCTGACCGCAACGGTTCTCCGCGCGGGCATTTCGCGGGATGGCGCTGCATGCATTGGCGCAAGACTGGATCGGCTCCTCATGGAATGTGGGCTGCAGCTCATGGCCCATCGGCAGACGCAACTGAGCCTCGGCGACTTTCGGAGCGCCGTCGTGCTTTTCGGGCTCGAGGGGGTGGCCAGAACTGCCGTACAGGCGGGGGCTCTCGGGCCGCGCGACGCGGCGCGCTGGCTGCGCTCGCTGCAGCAGGCGGGAGAACGGGACGAGTTGAACGTGACTCTCAAAGGCGCCATTGCGAGTGGCCTTCGGCTGGCCGGGTGAGACGGATGCCGCAGGGCGGGATAAGCGACCGGCCCGACGACAAGCGCACGGCTTCGAACACGGGGCCGAACCGGAAAATCCGTATGCCCGATCCGAAAAGGGAAACCATGACGTAAACAAGCATACGGACCTTGCCGGGACTCATCTCTTGCGCCCGTCGCAGCGACGATCCTCGAGCGGCTCTGCGCCGCCCGGAACGTTTTTCCGGCATCGAGAGCGAGGCCTCGGGTGTAGCATCGGGCCGGCGCCGAACCCGGTTCGCGACGCCACTGGAGTGTGTCCCGTGACCCGCCGGCAGGCGGGGGAGGAGAGGGGGACGCGATGCCCGGCCGAGGGCGATGATGGCCCCGGGCTGCGATCGATCGGCACACTTATCGCATATTGACAGCATGTTCGAAGCTGTTGCACATGCCTCGACGAATCCTTATGGTAGCGCTGTCATCGCCATTCCAATCCATCCCTTTCCTCGTATCGCCGCCGTGACCTCGTCGACCAAGCCCCGCCGCACACGCGCCACCCCGGTACAAGGCAAGCGCGTGACCCTCAAGGAAGTAGCCGATGCCGCCGGGGTCGGCGAAATCACCGCCTCGCGCGCGCTGCGCACGCCGGACATGGTTTCGCCACGCCTGCGCAAGCGCGTGCTGGCCGCCGTCGAACGGCTGGGTTATGTCGCCAACCGGGTCGCCAGCGGATTGGCTTCCGGTTCCAGCCGGGTGGTGCCGGTGCTGATCCCGACCCTCGCCCACACGGTCTACGTACCTTTCCTGCGCGGCGTGCACGATGAGCTCGACCGGCACGGCCATGAAGTGCTGCTGGCCACTACCGAATACGACCAGGACAGCGAGGCGCGGCTGGTCTCGACCCTGCTCGGCTGGTTTCCGGCCGGACTGCTGCTGGCCGGTGTGGATCACCTGCCGGCCACGCGTCTGCGCCTGCAACAGGCGGCCGCGGCGGGAATGCCGGTGGTGGAGTTCATGGACCTGGCCGAGGAGCCGATCGACATGAACGTCGGCTTCTCGCACCGCGCCGTGGGCGCCGCCGTCGCGGCGCATTTCGCCGAGCGCGGCTACCGCCACATCGCCTACGCCGGCACCCTGGCCGCGCGCGACCGGCGCAGCGCGCGGCGTGCCGAAGGCTTCCGCGTCGAACTCGCCGCGCGCGGCCTGCCCGACCATTACGAACTATGCAGCGAGGAACCGTTCTCGATCGGCCTGGGCGGAAGCCTGCTGGCGCAGTTGCTGGAGCGCTACCCGCAGGTGCAGGCGGTGTTCTTCGCCAACGACGATCTGGCCGCCGGCGCGCTGTTCGAGGCCCAACGGCGAGGCCTGCGGGTGCCGGAGGAGATCGCGCTGATGGGCTTCAACGACACCGAGATCGCCGCCGCGGTGCGGCCGGCGATCTCCTCCGTGGCGGTGGACCGCCATGGCATGGGCCGGCGCGCCGCCGCGCTGTTACTGGAGCGGCTGGCCGGCCGGGAACCGCCGCAGCGGGTGATCGACACCGGATTCGAAATAGTCGCGCGTGCCAGCACCGGCACCTTGCCGCAGACGCCATGAGCTTCCGTCCTCGCCTCGTTCCAGCAGCCTGCCGGCCGGCCACCGGGGCCTTGACGCTTCGGCGTGCGGCCATCGGCCGGCCCGTCGGCATCCGCGTCAGCGCTTTACATCCGTACCCGATCCTCGAACGGCCGCCCGGCCTCCACGGCGACCGATACCCGTACCGAGCGGTGCGCGCGCCCAGCGTCGGCGCCCGGCTCCATGCCTCTGATTTCCCCCAAGGAGACTTTCCATGTCCAACGAACTGCGTGTCGTCGCCATCATCCAGGCCGCTCCCGGCAAGGAGCGGGCCGTGGCCGAGGCCATCGCCGCCTGCGTGGCGCCCAGCCGCGCCGAACCGGGCTGTCGCGAATACGTTCCTCACCGCGACCTGCAGCAGCCGGGCCGCTTCGTCTTCGTCGAGCGCTGGAGCGACCGCGCCGCGCTGGCGGCGCACGAACAGACCGCGCATTTCCAGACCCTGGCCAAGGCGCTGACACCGCTGATCGAAGGTGAATTGCAGGTCCTGCTGCTGGAAGAACTGGCCTGACCCGCCCCCGTCCTTGCACATTTTCACTGCGTCGCACCCTCCACCCAGACTCGAGGAGCCCACGATGAACACACGCCGCCATTTCCTTGCCAGCGCCGCCGTCGCGCTGGCTGCCGCGCCCCTGCTGGCACAGTCCGCCACCGGTCCGGGCAGCGTTCTGCCCACGCAAGGCAGAATCGATCCGCGTCCTCTACCGGGCAACGCCCCCCGCGTTGGCGGACGCTACCGTCCCCCCATCCGCCTGGGTCTGGGCGGCGTGGCGATCGGCAACGGCTTCGCCCCGAGCAGCGACCAGCAGAGCGAGCAGACCCTGGAGGCTGCCTGGGCCGCCGGCGTGCGCTACTTCGACACCTCGCCCTGGTACGGCCTGGGCCTGAGCGAACGCCGCTTCGGTCATTTCCTGCACAATCGCGCGCCGGACGAATACGTACTCTCCACCAAGGTCGGGCGCGTGCTCAGCGCCACCCGCACCCCGCCGAAGACGATGTGGCACGCGCCTTCGCCGTTCGCCTACCGTTACGACTACTCGGCCGCCGGCGTGCGCCGCTCGGTGGAGGACAGCCTGCAGCGGCTAGGCGTTTCGCAGCTCGACATCGTGTTCGTGCACGACCTGGCGCCGAGCAACGGCGATATCGGCGAGCGCTGGCCGGAATACTTCGAGCAGGCCGCCAAGGGGGCTTTCCCGGAACTGACCAGACTGCGCGAGGAGGGCCTGATCAAGGCCTGGGGCATGGGCGTGAACGATCCGGAGCCGGCGCTGCGCTGCGTGGCCGAGGCCGACCCGGACATCTTCCTGCTGGCTTGCCAGTATTCGCTGCTGGATCACCAGCGCGCCCTGCACGAGACCTTCCCGAAGCTGGCCGAGCGCGGCATCTCGGTGGTGGTCGGCTCGCCGCTGCTGGCCGGCTACCTCGCCGGACGCGACCGCTACCTCTACGCCAGCAGCGTGCCGGACTGGGCACCGGCCAAGCGCACCAGCGTGCAGGCGGTGTGCGACCGCCACGGCGTGGACCTGCGCACCGCCGCGCTGCAGTTCGCCAACGCGCCGGAGGTGGTGTCGGCGATCATCCCCGGCGCGCGCACGCCCGAGCAGGTGCGCGCCAATGCCGAATCGTTGTCGGTGAAGATTCCGGCCGACTTCTGGGCCGAACTCAAGCGACTCGGGCTCATCGATGAACAGGCGCCGCTGCCTGCGGCCTGAACCGGCTCCGCCGGGCGCGTGCCTCGCTCCACGCCCCGGCGGTTCCCGCCCGCATCCGGGAGACCTGCCATGCGACTCTCCTCCTTGGCTTCAGTCGTTCCGGGGCGTGGCATGAGTCCGCTCGTCCGTTCCATCCCGCCCCGTACCCTGTCCGGCATTTCCGCCATCGATCCCCGGTACCGGGCGAAACACAGGAGGCAACCATCATGAAGGTAGGTTTCATCGGCCTGGGCCGCATGGGCTCCGGCATGGCCGCCAACCTGCTCAAGGCCGGCCACACCGTCACCGTCCACAACCGGACGCTGGAGAGGGCCGAGGCGCTGGTACGGGCCGGGGCCGGGCTGGCGACCGACGTGGCTCACGCCTGTCGTGACGCCGACGCCGTGTTCTCCATGCTGGCCAACGACGAAGCCGTGCGCGAAGTGGTATTCGGCGAGGGCGGCGTCCTCGCGGCATTGCCCGAGGGAGCCGTCCATGTCTCGTCGAGCACCATCGGCGTGGCCCTGGCCGGAGAGCTGCAGGCCGCGCACGGCGAAGCTGGCCAGGGCTACGTCTCGGCGCCGGTGTTCGGCCGCCCGGACGCGGCCGCGGCCGGCAAGCTGTTCGTGGTCGCCGCCGGCGCCGACGACGCCGTCGCCAAGGTCGCTCCGCTGCTCGAGGCGATCGGCCAGAAGACTTTCGGCGTTTCCGCGACACCACAGGCCGCCAATCTGGTCAAGCTCAGCGGCAACTTCCTGATCGCCTCGGTGATCGAATCCCTCGGCGAGGCGATGGCGCTGGCCGAAAAGGGCGGTATCGATCGCCACCAGTACCTGGACATCCTCACTTCCACGCTGTTCGGCGCACCGATCTACAAGACCTACGGCGCGCTGATCGCCGAGCGGAAATTCCAGCCGGCGGGGTTTGCCGCGTCGTTGGGCCAGAAGGACATCCGGCTGGTGCTGGCCGCCGCCGAGGCGCTGCAGGTGCCGTTGCCACTGGCCAGTCTGCTGCGCGACCGCTTCCTGTCGCTGCTGGCCCACGGCGGCGAGGAGTTGGACTGGTCGGCCATCGGCGATCTGCCCGGACGCGACGCCGGTCTGGATACCGTCACCTCCGCCGGCTCGCCCGGCTTCCTGTCCACTACTCGGGAGAATGCCGGATGAGTCCCCTCGACAGACGACGCTTCAACGCCCTGCTCGCCGGCCTCGCCGCCACTGGAGCCCTGCCGCCCGCGCGCGGGACGACCCCGGCCGAGCCGGAGACGCTGCTGCTCGAGCGCAACGACTGGATGCCGAACAATCCGCGCCTGCCGGTGCTGCTCTATCGCGGCGCCATCCCGGCGTCCGGCCACGATCCGGCGGCGGCCTTCGAGGCCGCCTTCGACCGCAACGGCTGGCCCTCGGCCTGGCGCAACGGCGTCTATTCCTTCCACCACTACCATTCCACCGCCCACGAGGTGCTCGGCTTCGCCCGTGGCAGCGCGCGGCTCCTGCTCGGCGGGCCGGGCGGGCGCGAAGTCGTGGTCGGCGCCGGCGATGTCGCCCTGCTGCCGGTCGGCACCGGCCATTGCCGCCTGGAAGCGAGCGCGGATTTCCTGGTCGTGGGCGCCTATCCGCCGGGCCAGGGTCCCGACCTGTGCCGGGAAGCGCCCACGGCGCGAATGCTCGCGCATATGGAGAGCCTGCCGTTTCCCGGAACCGACCCGGTCTCCGGCGCGGCCACGCCGCTGGCCAGCCACTGGAAGGCCGGATGAGGACACAGCCCCGGGCGGACGGCGCATGGCGAAGCGATCCGCCGCCGCTTGGCCGCGATGCGGGCTCCGCCTTGGCGGCACGCCATGGTTTCATCCCTGCGCTTCGAGTGCCTGCCGGTTCCGACGGGCTTCGCGTCGTTCGACGAAAGCCCGTACCAGCACGAAGAATACCGGGGTCAACAGCAGGCCGAAGAGCGTCACGCCGATCATCCCGGAGAACACTGCCACCCCCATGGCATGGCGCATCTCGGCGCCGGCCCCGGAGGACAGCACCAGCGGCACCACGCCCATGATGAAGGCGATGGAGGTCATCAGGATCGGCCGCAGGCGCAGGCGGCAGGCCTCCAGCACGGCGGCGATGCGGTCCAGGCCCTCCGCCTGCCGATCCTTGGCGAACTCGACGATGAGGATGGCGTTCTTGCAGGCCAGCCCCACCAGCACGATCAGGCCGATCTGGGTGAAGACGTTGTTGTCTCCGCCCGCGATCCTGACGCCGACGATGGCCGACAGCAGGGTCATGGGCACGATCAGGATCACCGCCAGCGGCAGGCCCCAGCTCTCGTACTGGGCGGCCAGGACCAGGAACGCCAGCAGCACGCAGAGCGGGAACACGAAGATGGCGGTGTTGCCGGCGAGGATCTGCTGGTAGGTCAGCTCGGTCCACTCGAAGGTCATGCCGCCCGGCAGTTCCTCGCGCAGCAGCCGCTCCATCGCCGCCTCGGCCTGGCCGGAGCTGTAGCCGGGGGCGGCGGCGCCGTTGATCTCGGCGGTGAGGAAGCCGTTGTAGTGCATCACTCGATCGGGACCGGCGCTGCCTTCGATCCTGACGAAGGTCGACAGCGGCACCATCTCGCCACGGTTGTTGCGCACCTTGAGCTGGCCGATCTGTGCCGGTTCCAGGCGAAACCGCTGCTCGGCCTGGACATTGACTTGATAGGTACGGCCGAAGCGGTTGAAGTCGTTGGCGTACAGCGATCCCAGATACACCTGCAGGGTGTCGAAAATGTCGCTGATGGCCACGCCGTGGGTCTTGGCCTTTTCCCGGTCGATGTCGGCGTCGACCTGCGGCACGTTCACCTGGTAGCTGGTGAACAGGCCGGCCAGCTCCGGCACCGTGCGGCTCTTGGCGATGACGTTCTGCACCTGCCGATACAGCTCCTCGTAGCCGAGGCCGCCACGGTCCTGGACCTGCACGCGGAAGCCGCCGATGGTGCCGAGGCCCTGCACCGGCGGCGGCGGGAAGATGGCGATGTAGGCGTCCTGGATCTCGGCGAACCGGCGGTTCAGCTCGGCGGCGATGGCATCCGCCGACAGCGACGGGTCCTGGCGTTCCTCGAAGGACTTGAGGGGGGTGAAGACGATGCCGCTGTTCGGGCTGTTGGTGAAGCCGTTGATCGACAGGCCGGGGAAGGCCACGGTGTCGGCTACCCCCGGATGCCGGCCGGCGATCTCCGACATGCGCTGGATCACCGCATCGGTGCGGTCGAGGGTGGCGGCGTCCGGCAACTGGGCGAAGGCGACCAGGTACTGCTTGTCCTGCGGCGGTACGAAGCCTGTCGGGGTGCTGGAGAAGCCCAGCCAGGTCAGGCCCATCAGCCCGCCGTAGACCAGCAGGGCGATGGCACTGCCGCGCAGCACGTGGCGCACGGTAGCGACATAGCCGTGGCTGGCGCGCTCGAACAGGCGGTTGAAGGGCCCGAACAGCCAGCCGCCGAGCAGCCTGTCGAGCACCCGGGAGAAACGGTCCTTGGGCGCGTGGTGGTCCTTGAGCAGCACGGCGGCCAGGGCCGGCGACAGGGTCAGCGAATTGAATGCCGAGATCACCGTGGAGATGGCGATGGTCAGGGCGAACTGCTGGTAGAACTGTCCGGTCAGGCCGGAGATGAACGCCGTCGGCACGAACACCGCGCAAAGCACCAGGGCCGTGGCGACGATGGGGCCGGTCACCTCCTGCATGGCCTGGCGGGTCGCCTCCAGGGGCGGCTTGCCGAGGGCGATGTTGCGCTCGACGTTCTCCACCACCACGATCGCGTCGTCCACCACGATGCCGATGGCCAGCACCAGGCCGAACAGCGACAGGGCGTTGAGCGAGAAGCCGAACAGGTGCATCACCGCGAAGGTACCGATCAGCGACACCGGTACCGCCGCCAGGGGAATGATCGAGGCGCGCCAGGTCTGCAGGAACAGGATCACCACCAGCACCACCAGGACGATCGCCTCGAACAGGGTGTGCACCACCGCCTCGATGGAGCCGCGCACGAACACGGTCGGGTCGTAGACGATGGAGTAGTCGACGCCCTGCGGAAAGCTCTGCTTCAGCTCGGCCATGCGCGCGCGCACCGCGTCGGAGATATCGATGGCGTTGGAGCCGGGGCGCTGGAAGACCGGCATGGCCACGGCCGGCCGGTTGTTCAGTTGCGAGCGCAGGGCGTACTGGCTGGAGCCCAGTTCGATGCGGGCGATGTCCTTCAGGCGGGTGATCTCACCGTCCTCACCTGCACGGACGATGATGTTTTCGAACTCCTCCTCGCTGACCAGGCGGCCCTGGGTGTTGATCGACAGCTGGAAGCCGGTGTCGCCCGGTGCCGGCGGTGCGCCGAGGGAGCCGGCGGCGACCTGGCGGTTCTGCTCGCGGATGGCGTCGACCACGTCCATGGCGGTGAGGCCGCGCGAGGCCACCCGGTGCGGATCGAGCCAGACGCGCAGGGAGTAGTTGCCGAGGCCGAACAGTTGCACGTCGCCCACGCCGTCGAGACGCGCCAGCTCGTCCTTGACGTTGAGCGTGGCGTAGTTGGACAGGTAGAGCATGTCGTAGCGTTCGTCCGGCGAGGTCAGGTGAACCACCATGGTCAGGTCCGGCGAGGCCTTGTCGACGGTCACGCCGAGGCGCTGCACTTCGGTGGGCAGGGTCGGCATGGTGCGGGTCACGCGGTTCTGCACCTGCACCTGGGCGTTGTCCAGATCGGTGCCGAGGGCGAAGGTGATGGTCAGGGTCAACTTGCCGTCGGAGGTGGCCTGGGACGACATGTAGAGCATTCCCTCGACGCCGACGATGGCCTGTTCCAGCGGCGAGGCGACCGTTTCACCGATCACCTTGGGGTTGGCGCCCGGGAAGTTGGCGCGCACCACCACGGTGGGCGGCACCACTTCCGGGTATTCGCTGATCGGCAACTGGAACAGTGCGATGGCGCCGCCGATCAGGGTCAGCAGCGAGAGCACGGCGGCGAAGATCGGCCGGTGGATGAAGAATTGCGAGAAGTTCATGGGCGCCCGTCCTCGACCGCGCTCGCGCGACTCGCCACGCGGGATGCGGCATCGCCTTCCAGCGCCCGACGCTGGCGGGCCAGGGCGGCAAGGGTATCGGCATCGGCCATGGGCACGTCCTGCGCTTCCACGGCGCTGCCGGGCAGGGCGCGCTGCAGGCCGTTGACCACGATCCGCTCGCCCTTGGCCAGGCCCTGGCGGACGATGCGCAGGCTCTCCAGCTTCGGTCCCAGCTCGACGCTGCGGTAACTCAGGGTGTTGTCCGCGCCGAGGACCAGGACGAATTTCTTGCCCAGGTCGGTGCCGATCGCGGTGTCCTGGATCAGGGTGGCGGCGTAGGTGTCGCTACCGACCAGCCGGATGCGTGCATACAGACCGGGCGTGAAGCGGCCATCGGCATTGTCGAGCACCGCGCGGCCGCGGATGGTGCCGGTGCGCGGATTGACCTGGTTGTCGAGAAAGTCCAGTCGGCCCAGGTACGGATGGCCATTCTCGCCGGTCAGGCCGAGGTACACCGGTGCGGCGGCGCGGGTATCGCCGCCGTTGCGCCGGGCCCGCTCGGCGTATTTGAGGAAGATGCGCTCGTCGGCATCGAAATAGGCGTAGACACGATCGGTGGATACCACCGTGGTCAGCAGGGCCTGGCCGGCGTTGACCAGGTTGCCGGCGGTGATCTCGGCGCGGCCGACGCGGCCGTCGATGGGCGAGACGACACGGGTGAAGCCGAGGTCCAGGCGGGCATTGTCCAACTGTGCCTGGATCGCGGCGAGCGCCGCGCGAGCCTCCTGGGCGGCGCTGGCCCGGGCATCGGCCAGTTCGGTGGAGATGGCCTTGCTGGCACGCAGGCGCTCGCCGCGCTGGGCCTCCTTGGCGGCGCGGGCAAGGCCGGTGCGGGCCTGCTGCAGTTCGGCCTCCAGGCGCTTGACCTCGGCCTCGAAGGGGCGCGGGTCGATCTGGAACAGCAGTTCGCCTTTCTTCACCAGGCCGCCTTCGACGAAGGCCACCCGGTCGATGTAGCCGGACACCCGCGGGCGGACCTCCACCGACTCCGGCGCCTCGAGGCGTCCCGAGAGTTCGTCCCATTCGTTGATCGGCTGTTCGATGACTTCCGCGACGCTGACCTTGACTGGCGGCGCCGACGGGGCGGTTTCCGGGGCTTTGCGGCAAGCGTTCAGGGTCAAAAGGGCGGTGATGGCCAGAGCGAGATGCCGGGGCCGGGATAGGAACGGTTCCATGTATGACTCCGCCGGTCGTATGTATGAGTGCGCGGAGTCTGGGATGCGTGTCCGGCGGCGACGAATCGAATGTCGCGAAGTTGATTATCAGTCGGAGTGATGGGGCGGGTCTGTCCGGACCAGACTGTCGGGATCGCCGCAGAACATCTGGATGCGCGAGCGCAGCCAGCGCTCGGCCGGGTCGTTGTCCTGGGCGCCGCGCCAGACCATGTGCAACTCGAAGGCGGGCGTCGCCAGGGGCAGCGCCTCGGCGCGCAGGCCGCCGACGGCGGTCAGGGCCGCGGCGGTGTAGTCGGGCACGCTGGCGACGATGTCGGTGCCGGCGAGCAGAGTGCCCAGGCCGTTGAACTGGGGAACGGCCAGCACCACGCGGCGCGTGCGGCCCAGTTTGGCCAGTTCGTCGTCGATGAAACCGCAGAGGTCGCCGGCGAAGGACACCAGCGCATGGGGCCGTGCGCAGTAGTCGTCCAGGCTCAGCGCGCCGGGGATGGCATCGGCCCGCAGCAGGCGCGGCATGCTCCGGCGCAGCACCCGGCGCTTGGCATTGGCCGGCAGCGCCTCGGTGTAGCCGACACCCACCGAGATTTCGCCCGAGGCCAGTAACTGCGGCATCAGCAGATAGTTGGCGCGGCGCACGACCAGGGTGATGTCCGGTGCCTCGGCGCGCAGGCGGCGCAACAGTGGCGGCAGCAGGGCGAACTCCACGTCGTCGGAGAGACCGAGGCGGAACACCGCCGTGCTGGTCGCCGGGGCGAAGTCGGCCGCCCGGCTGACGGCAGTGGAGATCGAGTCGAGGGCGGGGGAGAGCAGGGCGAAGATTTCCAGCGCCCGGGTAGTCGGCTCCATGTTGCGGCCGGTGCGGACGAAGAGCGGATCGTCGAACAGGTTGCGCAGGCGGGCCAGGGCCGCGCTGATCGCCGGTTGGCCGAGAAAGAGCTTCTCCGCCGTGCGGGTCACGCTGCGCTCGTGCATCAGCGTCTCGAAGACGATCAACAGGTTCAGATCGAGGCGGCGCAGATCGTTACGGTTCATTCGTTTCGTCCGTTGGCTGGGGCAAAGGTGCAGGCCGGGCCGCTACACGTCAAGGGCAGGGCCCGTCGGCACGGGAGGGCCGCGAATCAGCGGCGTGCATGTCGACTATCGAAGGGGGTTAGGTGGAGTTGCCTGGCCAGCCCGGCTAGAGTCGGGGAGGATGACTTCGAGATGAGGTAGGCGATGTCCCGCATGATCCGTTTCCACGCGTTCGGCGATGCCGACGTGCTGCGTCTGGAGGAGCTGCCGACCCCGCGGCCGGGACCGGGCGAAGTGCTGGTGCAGGTGGAGGCGCTGGGTCTTGGCTGGCAGGACGTGCTGTGGCGGCAGAACCTCGCGCCGGAACGGGCGCGACTGCCGGCCGGCCTGGGTTACGAACTGGCCGGGCGCGTGGCGGCGATGGGCGAGGATGTCGCCGATCTGGCGCCGGGCATGCCGGTCGCCAGTTTCCCGGCACACTCGCCGAACCGCTATCCGGCCTGTGGCGACCTGGTACTGATGCCGCGTGCCAGCCTGGCGGTCTATCCCGAGGTACTCTCGGCGCGAGAGGCGGCGGTGCACTACACACCTTACCTCTATGCCTACTTCGCCCTGGTCGGCCTGGCCCGGCTGCGCCCCGGCCAAAGGCTGCTGGTCACCGAGGCCGGACACTGCCTGGCGCCGCAGGCAGTGCAACTGGCCAAGGCCCTGGGGGCCGAAGTGATCGCCGCCACCAGTCAGCCCGCGAGCCGGGAATTCATCCGCCGGATGGGGGCCGACAAGGTCATCGTCACCGAGGAGCAGGATCTGGTGCTGGAAGTGCAGCGCCATACCCGCGGCGCGGGTGTCGAGGTGGTGCTGGACCAGTGCGGCGGGCCGCAGATGAAGCTGCTCGGCGATCTGGCCGCGCTGCGCGGCAAGCTGATTCTCTATGGGCTCAATGGCGGCAACGATGCGAGCTTCCCGGCCTGCGCGGCTTTCCAGAAGCATCTGCAGTTCTTCCGCCACTGCATCCTGGATTTCACCGGCCATTCCGAACTGGGCATAGAGCCCGACCGCGAGGCCGTCCGGGCGGCACTGCAGCGGATCGACGAACTGACCATGCAGGGATTGCTGCGCCCGCCCATCGACCGGGTGTTCGCCTTCGAGGATTTCGTCGCGGCGAACCGCTATCTGGAAAGCGATCCCGATCGTGGGCGTGTGGTGCTCGAGTTGCCGGCCGGCTGATGCGTGCCCGCCAGGGCACATCCTGTCGGCGCGGATGGCCGTGGCACGACGGGACTGTCACGCTTCTACCTGCGCTTCGGCTTCGAGGTCGTGAACAGCGGTCGCCGAGGAGGTCCGGGAAGAGGGGTGGGAAAATACTGGCGCAAGGAGCGCCATATCTGGTGTGCTTGCAAGGGACGCCGCTGACTGTCTATCGATATGCATCTGGATTTTTTCACGCTCTACATCGTCATTGTCCTCGTCTCTTTTGCGCTCTCCGCCATCTGGGCGGCGATCGCCTGGCGCCATCGATCGTTTTTCGCCGCACGCATCTGGTTCGCCGCCTGTTCGCTGACCGCGTCGGGCGGCGTGATTCTTCCTTTTCAGCACCTGAGCGCAGTACTGAACCGCCCCGGGAATCCCGGGCGGTTCGGTTAATGACGGTCGTCGTCTTCCGGCCGGAAAACATCATTACGCTGTCACACGCGGCTGACACCCTTGGCGCGCATTTCGCCAACACTGCGCTGTCATCCGGTCCGGGAGAAAACATGAACCTGCAGTCCAAGGCCTTAACGGCCAGCATTGCCCTCGCTCTGTGCACCCCTCAGTCACACGCCGCCGACTCCAACGCCGTCCCGACCAGCGCCGAGGGATGGTTCGCCGCCGGCCGTGCCGCGGTGGAAGCCTCCAAGCGCGTCGTCCCCAACCACTCGCGCGCCAAGAACGTGATCCTTTTCGTCGGCGACGGCATGGGTATCTCCACCATCACCGCCGCCCGCATCCTGGAAGGCCAGATGCGCAACGTCGACGGCGAGTTCAACCGCCTGAGTTTCGAGACACTCGACCACATGGGCACCTCGGTCACCGCCAGCGCCAACCAGCAGACCTCCGACTCGGCGCCGACCGCTACCGCCATGGTCACCGGCATCAAGACCAACGATGGGGCGATCTCGGTCGACCAGACCATCGACCGCAACGAGCCGAACGCCGAGGTCACCCGCGCCAAGAGCGTCGAGACCATCCTCGAACAGGCCGAGGAGCGCGGCATGGCCACCGGTATCGTCACCACGGCCCGTCTCACCCACGCCACCCCGGCGGTGAACTACGCCCATATCGGCAACCGGGACTGGGAAGCCGACAGCAACCTGCCGGCCGGCGCCACCGTTGCCGACATCGCTCGCCAGTTGCTCGAATTCCCTTATGGCGACGGTCTCGAAGTAGCGCTCGGCGGCGGTCGCAGCTACTTCATGCCCGGCACCGTGGCCGACCCGGAGTACCCGAGCCAGAAGGGGCGCCGCCAGGACGGCCGCGACCTGACCGCGGAGTGGCTCGCCAAGTATCCGCAGTCCGCCTATGTCTGGAACAAGGCCGACTTCGACGCGGTGAACCCGCAGCAAACCAGGCACCTGCTCGGCCTCTTCGAGCGTTCGCACATGCGCTACGAAGCCGACCGCAAGGACGACACCGCGGGCGAACCCTCGCTCGCCGAGATGACCGAAAAGGCGATCAAGCTCCTGCAGCAGAACAAGTCGGGCTTCTACCTGATGGTCGAAGCCGGTCGCATCGACCATGCCCACCACGCCGGCAACGCCTATCGCGCGCTGACCGATACCGTGGCGCTGTCCGAGGCAGTGGAAGTGGCGAAGAGGCTGACCAACGACCAGGATACCCTGATCGTCGTCACCGCCGACCACAGCCATACCTTCACCATTGCCGGCTACCCCTCGCGCGGCAACCCCATCCTGGGCAAGACCGCGATCGACGGCGTGCCCACCACCGACGCCCTCGGCCTGACCTACACGACCCTGTCCTACGCCAACGGCCCGGGCTGGACCGGTGGCCTCCAGCGCAAGGAGTTCAACCCGGAAAACGAAACCGCGGTGGAGGCTCCCTACCAGGGCACGGCGCTGCGTCCCGATCTCGCATCGGTGGACACGAGCGCGCCCGGCTATATGCAGGAGGCTACCGTGCCGATGGGCTCGGAAACCCACGGTGGCGAGGATGTGGCGATCTACGCCAACGGCCCGAGCGCCTATCTCTTCCGTGGCCCGCAGGAGCAGAACGTGATCTACCACGTGATGGCGGACGCCCTCGGCCTGGATAAGAAGCGCGAGCACGGCGGCAGGCGCGGCCAGGACAGCGGGCACGACCAGGACAAAAACCACGGGCACAACGGCGGCCCCGGCCCCCGCTGAGCACCGCGTCCGAACGGGACGGCCGGCGTCTTCGCGACGACGGCCGTCATCGAACCGGGAGGCACGGGTATCGAGCCTCCCTTCAGCCTTTTCCGAACGCCTCGAGTCTCGCCACACACATGAAACCGAAATCCGCCTTTTTCCTCCTGTTCGCCGGCTCGCTGCTGCTGCCGCTCGCGGGGCACGCGCATGAGCCCGGCGGCGAATCGCAGACCCCGAGCCTCACGGCCGATACGGCGGCCGCCAGCGTCTGCGCCGACGACTGCAATGTGCCGGCGCTGGACCTGACCGAACCGCTGCCCGAACTGGCCGCCAGCTACGTCACCAGCCGCGCCGTCGAAGCCGACAGCCACAGCCACGACCATCCGCCAGCGGGCGAAGCCGAGTGGCGCTTCTTCCGCGAAAACGACCGCGTCGACCTCGAAAACCTCGGGGCGCGCACCGGAGAGCGCTGGCAGCGCGACGGCCGGACGCAGTTCTTTTTCAAGGTCTTCCATGAAGACCGCCGCAGCATCGAATACCGCATGGACGATCTGAAAATGATCGACGCGGCGCTGTCCTGGCAGCAGCATACGCTGCTGATCGATCCGCAGGTGCTGCAAGGCCTGGCGTTGCAGGAGGCCGGCTGGCGCGACGGTTATCCCTACCGCCGCTACAGTGGCATGGCCGGCGGCGAAAAGCTGGACGTGCTGTGGCGGGTGGACCTCAAGTTGCCGGTGGTCCTGGAGCGCGAACGCGCCGGCTACCGCGAGCGCACGGTGTTGAAGGCGGTGCATCCGCTGGCGGACTCGCCCTGGCCCCGCCCGGACCAGTCCGGCTACGAAGTCATCGATTTCGCGGACATCGGCGACCGCGAGCGCGACCCCTTCGTGATGCGGATACAGGCGCAACTGCCCGGCGTCAGCGCGCATCGCCACTGACGGTAATCACGGCTCCCCCATGGTTGTCCCGGCCTGGAACAGGCCTGTCGCAGACGCCCGCCGCCCATAGAGGGCGGCAAGGGGCGGACTCCTGGCGTATTCGGCCCGCCAGGGCCGACTCACCTTCTTCCCCGTCCTGAAAGGGGAGGCTTGCCGCGCACCGGGTCGACCGGGCTTTCGCGGCCCGGCACTGGCGGCAGGCCAGTAATTGGGCTGCAATCCAGAAATCGCTAACGTGAACGCTGGCGCCATCGTCCGGGGACATCCGCTCGGGGCTTCGGGCTGCCGCGTGCCGGTCGTGCCGCCATACGAAAACGAGAACAGGAGTTCCTCCATGAGCGCATCCCCCATCGTTATCCTCGGCGCTGGTCTGATGGGCATCGGCATCGCCACCCACCTGGCCCGCCACGGCCATGCCGTCCTGCTGCGCGATCCGGCGGCGGAGCGGCTCGCCGAGGTTCCCGTCATGGCCGGGAGCATCCTCGCGGAACTGGCCGACGCCGGGCGCTTCGAGCGCGCGCAAACGGACGCGACCCTGGCGCGGCTCGCCGTCAGCCCGCGGCTCGCGGACGTGGCCGATGCGCGGCTGCTGATCGAGGCGATTCCCGAGCGGCTCGAGCTCAAGCGGGCGCTGTATGCCGAACTGGAGGCGCTGGTCGGTACCGGGACGGTCATCGCCAGCAACACCAGCGGCCTGCCGCCGGACGCCCTGGCCGAGGGCATGCGCCATCCCGAGCGGCTGCTGATCGCGCATTTCTGGAATCCGCCACACCTGATTCCGCTGGTGGAGATCGTCCCGGGCAGCGCCACCCGCGCCGAGCACCTCGAAGCTGTCCGCACGCTGCTGGCGGGGATGGAGCTGGAGGCCGTGGTGCTCGACAAGGCCATCCCCGGGTTCATCGGCAACCGCCTGCAGTTCGCCGTGCTGCGCGAGGCGCTGCACATCGTGCGGAGCGGCGCCGCCAGCGCGGAAACCGTCGACCGGGTGATGCGCGCTTCGCTCGGCCGTCGCTACGCCATGGTCGGTCCGCTGGAGGCGGCCGACATGGGCGGTCTGGACACTTTCCTGGATATCTCCCGCCACCTCATGCCGACCCTGGCCGACGACGAGAGCGTGCTGGCCCTTCTCGAGGCGAGGGTCGGCGAGGGCCATACCGGCCTGCGCAGCGGCGAGGGCTTCTACCGCTGGGACGAGGCCCGCCGCGCGCGGGTTCTGCAGCGGCGCGCCCACCAGTTGCGCCATGCCCTGAAGCCCTGAGCGGCAACGCCGGGGGACGCTCCGCTGCCGGGACTGGCGCGGCAGCGGCGAATGTGAGAAACCTGGCGTGGCCAATGGGGAAAGCGGCCGGTGCCGGCTGCCGAAGAACAACAACGACCGACAAGGAAAAACGTCATGGCAACCTGTGCCGAAGACCGTCGCTACATCGAAGAAGACAGTCGCTATGCCCGTTTCGCAATCAATTGTTCGAACTGGGCCGAGCGCTGGTTTCCCGATTCCTGGGTATTCGCCGTGCTGGCGGTGGTCGTCGTCGCGCTGGCGGCGCTGGCCATGGGCGCGCGCCCGGCCGAGACCGCCAAGGCCTTCGGCGACGGTTTCTGGAGCCTGATCCCGTTCACCATGCAGATGGCCTTCGTGGTCATCGGCGGCTACGTGGTCGCCAGCTCGCCGCCGGCCTCCCGGCTGATCGGCCTGCTCGCGGCCGTGCCGAACAACGGTCGCTCGGCGGTCTGCTGGGTGGCCCTGATCTCGATGCTCGCCTCGCTGCTGAACTGGGGCCTGAGCCTGGTGTTCGGCGGCTTGCTGGTGCGCGCGCTGGCGCGCCGCGAGGAGTTGCGCATGGACTACCGGGCGGCCGGCGCCGCCGCCTACCTGGGCCTGGGCGCGGTGTGGGCGCTCGGCCTGTCGTCCTCGGCGGCGCAGTTGCAGGCGAATCCGGGCAGCCTGCCGCCTTCGATCCTGTCGATCACCGGCGTCATTCCCTTCACCGAGACCATCTTCCTCTGGCAGTCCGGCGTACTGCTGGTGGCGCTCGTGCTGGTGTCGCTGCTGGTCGCCTATGTCACCGCGCCGGGCGCCGCCAGCGCGCGCACCGCGCAGGCCTGCGGGGTCGACCCGGGCTTCGCGCCGCCGCCACCGGCGCAGCGCACGCGCCCCGGCGAGTGGCTGGAATACAGCCCGCTGCTGATCATCCTGCTGGTTCTGCTCGCCGCCGGCTGGCTGGCCCAGGAGTTCGCCAGCAAGCCGGCCATCGAGGCGATTTCCGGGCTCAACACCTACAACCTGCTGTTCCTGATGCTCGGCGCGCTGCTTCACTGGCGGCCGCGCAGCTTCCTCGATGCCGTGGCGCGCGCGGTGCCGGCCACCGCCGGGGTGCTGATCCAGTTTCCGCTGTACGGTTCCATCGCCGCGATCATGACCAAGGTCGCCGGTGGCGACGGCCAGACCCTTACCCATCACATTTCCACGCTCTTCGTGCAGGTCGCCTCGCACGACACCTACGCTCTGCTGATGGGGGTGTATTCGGCCGTGCTCGGGTTCTTCATTCCGTCGGGGGGCGGCAAGTGGATCATCGAGGCGCCCTACGTGATGCAGGTCGCCAACGAACTGCGCTACCACCTGGGCTGGGCGGTGCAGATCTACAATGCCGCCGAGGCGCTGCCCAACCTGATCAACCCGTTCTACATGCTGCCTCTGCTGGGTGTGCTGGGACTGAAGGCGCGCGACGTGATCGGCTTTTCCTTCGTCCAACTGGTGGTGCATGCGCCGTTGGTGCTGGTACTTCTCTGGGCGTTGGGAACGACATTGGAATACCGACCGCCGCTTGTGCCCTGATCGGCGCAGAGGGCCATGTCGACTCCGCGAGTCGATGGCCCTGGGCGATGTCGGTGGGTGCGGGTTGGCGCGAGGCTTGTGCCGGCCCGACGGAGTTTGAACTGCATATGCGAGCGCCAGCCCTTGACCACTTGTCCGCCGACTCCGGGACGGACCAGGGCTACAAGCGGATCTCGGCAGCCAGGGACCCGCATCGCCGCTTTCGATGCGAACGTCTTCCTATGCCTCCGGTGTCGCGTCGGCTCCGGTGGCGGGGCGGAAGACTTTCTTGAACGCCAGCAGCAGATCCAGCGCCAGGGCCAGACCGATGGCGCCCGCAGCGACGGAGAACAGCAGCGTGTAGTGGCCGTGGCTGGCGGAGAACAGCGCCGAATAGGCATAACCGGCCAGCGCCTGGAAGCTCGCGAAGGACACCGTGGCACGGCTCCAGGTGGCGCTCTGCTGGTGATGTCCGGCAACCAACTGCCGCACGCGGGCCAGTGCCAGCGGCACTATGCCGGGCGGAAACGAACCTATCGCCAGCGCCGCGACGGCCAGCAGGCGCAGGTCGACGACCGTCACCAGCAGCGCGAGAGCACCGGCCTGGACCAGCAGCACCAGGCGAATCGCCGAGCGCGCGCCCCAGTGGTCGGCCAGGAACCCATACACCACCGGCCCGACGATGGCGCCCACCCCGTACAGCGTCCAGATCAGCGCGCCGCTGTGGCTGCCGGCGCCGAGGCCGCGGCTGACGTAGTCGACCAGGAACATCATCGGCGCCACCAGCCCGGCGGCCATCAGCGCATATTGGGCGAACAGCACGTAGACGCCCGTCGAGCCGCGCACGGCGGATGCGCCGGAGATGAGCGGCGCAGGCGGGCTTTCCCGAGGCCAGCCGAACCAACTGGTGGCCGTCAGCAGCAGCGCTATCCCGCCCAGACCCAGCCAGGCCTGCGACAGGCCGAAGGAGAGCAGGAGCGGCACCAGGCTGCCCGAGGCGGCGATGCCCAGGCCGACGCCGAGGAAGATCGCGCCGCTGGCCAGGCCGCGCCGGTTCGGCGCGACATGCGGCAGGATGGTACTTGCCACGAGCACCATGATCACCCCGCCGGCGATGCCGGACAGCAGCCGCCAGCCGAAAAACCAGGTCATGGACAGCGGTACGGCACAGGCGAAGAACGACAGGGCCACCAGCACCATCATGGCGCGCAGTGCTCCGGTGTCCGACCAGCGGGCGGCGAGCGGCCGTCCTCCCAGCGCTCCGATGAGGTAGCCGGCGAGATTGGCCGCTCCCAGGTAGATCACCGCCGATGGGGAGAACCAGTGCGCTTCGATCAGCGCGGACACCAGGGAGGTATAGGCGAAGCGGGCAAGACCGATGCCGACCAGGCTGGCACACAGGCCGGCCCAGATCGGCAGCCATGGCGAAGCGCGCTCGACTGCGAGGTCGGCGTGTTCGGTATTCATGATGACCCCTTGCGCCTGTCACGAAGCGCAGTCGATGGCGATGCGAGGGATCATAGAGGTACCGATCGATGAAATAATGCAGCGATTTTCATTGCTATGAATGCAAATTTGCATCATTGGAGAGAGCGTATGAACTGGGACGATGCGCGGATCTTTCTCGCTCTGTGCCGCGAGCAGACCCTGCGGGGGGCGGCCCGGACGCTGGGCGTCGACCAGGCCACCGTCGGGCGCCGCCTGGCCTCCCTGGAACGTGCCTTGGGTGCCACCCTGTTCCTGCGCACTTCCAGCGGCTACAGCTTGACGGCCGCCGGCGAAGTGGCGATGGCCGCGGCGCTGAACATGGAGGATTCGGCCGCCGAGCTGCAGCGGCAGATCCTCGGCATGGACGGCCGCATGAGCGGCGTGGTGCGGGTCACCACCACCGACTCGTTCGCCACCGACTTCGTGATCCCGGCGATCGCCCGTCTGCGCCAGGCGCAGCCCGGCATCGAGGTGCAACTGCAGGCCTCGACCCAGTTGCTCAATCTGAGCAAGCGCGAGGCGGACATCGCGGTGCGCACCCTCAAGCCGGAGAATCCCGAACTGATCGTGCGTCGCGTCGCGCGCTGGAGCAGTGCCATCTTCGCCTCGGCGGACTACGTGCGGGCCCATGGTGTGCCCGAGCCCGGCACGGCGTTCGCCGGGCATGACCTGGTGCTCTACCAGCCGTATCTGGACAGTGGCAAGGAAGTGACGCTGGCTTGCGAACCAATCACCCACGGACGCATCGCCATGACCTGCACCTCCGGCCTGCTGGTGCGCCGCGCGGTGGCCAATGGCCTGGGCGTTGGCGAGATCCCGCTACCGCTCGGCGAGGCCGACGGTTTGCTGCGTCTGTGGCCCGCGCGCGCATGTCCGCCCTACGACATCTGGCTGGTGACCCATAAGGATGTACGCCACACCGCCAGGGTCCGGGTGGTCATCGACGCCATCGCCGAGGCGTTCGCCGCCGTGTCGAGTTCGACTTCGTGAGAAGGGGGCGTCAACCGGATAACGCATCGGCGACAGAATCCATGCTCTGTACCGCGTCGATCGCACTGGCTGTCTGTTTTGCCGGGGTATCCTGCAGCATGCATGGCCTTGTCCAGCGATCGGCTACAGGCCGCCGAATTTCGTCCGCCAGTTGTAGAAGGTGGCATCGCTGATACCCCTCTTGCGACACACCGCGGACAGGGGCGTGGCCGGTTCGGTCTGCTTGAGCGCGAAGGATCTGTTCGTCGGCGCACTGGCTCTTCTTCTTCGCGGCATGACCCGCCGGTCCGGTCGGGTTCATCATGTCGGAATTTCCAGTTTCAAATGGCCCAGGGTTTGGGATCAGCCTCACTACCGGGTCGAGGCCGACGGCCAACCGCTCTGCTGTGATCGGCCGAGGTACCGCCGCTTGCCCTGCTACATCCTTGGCAGGTGGCATACCCCTGGAAGACGCCCAGCGGTCAAGCGCCGATGACCTGTTGGACTATAGTCCAAGTGCTTTGACTTCTCGGAGGATTGTTTCATGCCTCGACCTACAGCCGTACATGCCTTCGCCGGGCTGCTACTGGCCGGTGTCTTGTTCGATGTCCGGGCGGCGACCGTGGTTCCACTGAAGGGCCAAAGCCCGCAACAGATCCAGGCGGACGTCGCGGCCTGTCAGTCGCAGGCCGGCGCTCAAGCCGATTCGTCCAGTCAGAGCAATGACTCCCGGGGCGGTGGGCGCGTGCGCGGCGCGGCGAGCGGGGCCGTGGCCGGTTCAGTGGCTGCCGAGGCACGCGGTCGACAGCATGAGAATGTCTATGATCGGGCCGGCGACGAGCTCAAGGAGGAATACCGACAGGAGCAGGCACGCCAGGCAGCCGCCGCCGGTGCTGCGGTCGGTGCGTCCCGGCAGCGTCAGGAGCGCCGCCAGGAGCGGCGTACGGAGCGGGACAGCGAGCAAAGTAGCGCAAGCGTCGAACAAGCCTATAGCAACTGTATGAGCGCCCGGGGCTATTCAATCAGCCCCTGACTCCGCTCGACTGCCGCACAACTGCCTGCTACGCGGTACGCGAAGATCCCAGGGAGGGCTGGATGCCGCGCATGATCGACGTCAGGCCCTTTGCGTTCGCGAAAGCGTGCGAACCGCACCGCGACCTCGAGCTCCTCGATGTGTTGAGCGGATCGCCGTGCGCAACGGTTTCCGGCCGCGCTGCGGGCCGGTCCTGCGCGAACAGGCGAGTACGACGCCGTGTCCGGGATATTCGCGACAGGCTGGGCCTGCATCCGGGCGATCCGCTCGACCTCGACCACCTGCGACCTTGACCAGCCACAGGCTTGGCTCAACGCCCGGCCCGCTGTTCGGCGCTCTCGCGATAGGCCCGGTCCAGGCGCTCGCGCACCTGCCGGGCCCAGTCGTCCAGGGCCTGGTAAGTGTCGCTGGCGCTAGCCTTGACGGAGGGCGAGATCTCGTTGCCGCTGGCAGCGCTGACCGACTGGGCAAGGAGTTCCCCTGTTCTGGCGTTGCGGATTTCGGTCTCGAAAAAGATTCGTACCTGCTGGTCACGCACACCGGTGAGCTGCATGCCGGCACCGACGAGAAAGCCGATGGGAATGTACTCGGTGGGCTTCAGGTCGCGGGCGTTGCGGATCAGGCCGGTGATCGCCGGGCGCAGGCGCAGGCTGCGCGTATCGCCGGATTTCACCAACTGGTAGCCGCCGGCCTGCAGCTCGCGGCGGATAGCCTGGTCGAGATGGGCCAGGACCTTGGCGGTTTCCTCGCCGCGCTCGGCGATCAACTTCTGGGTGGCGGGGTCGACGTAGTAGCGGGCGGGTTCGAGGACGATCCGCTTGTCGTAGTCCTGGCGCAGCTTCAGGTCCGGCTTGACCCAGTATTCACTGTTGTCCCAGTACGGGTCCTTGACCAGCCTGCTGTAGTCGCCGAGAAAGCCCGAATGTCGGCTCTCGGAGGAGGGGACGTTGCTGCAGGCGGCGCCGGCGAGTGCCAAGGCGACGATCATGAGTCTCCAGAAGCACATGCTCGATTTTCCTTGGGAGCTTTGAGAAATCGAGTCTAGACCGTCCCCTGGCGGTGTCGGGCAATTCCGACAGGCTGTGTCCCTTAGCACAGTTATATATCGCATAGCCGACCCCAATGCCTGGCCGGGCATATCGGATTGCCCAGGTGCGGCGCAGCGCCTCCGGTCGCCACGTGTGAGCCTCGGCTAGCCGCACGGGGCATAGGCCTGCTGGACCCGAGCGATTGCCGGGGGGCGGTGCGGTACAGGCCGTCGTCGTCCTCTTCGGCTTCCGATCGGTGGCCCGGATGTCCGCCGCCCCCCTTGATCTTCATCGCGGTACCGGTGCGGGTCCGATACCCGCACGCCGGCAAGCCGAGCCTCTGGAACATCTCGACAGTGGTCTTGAAACACTGAGCGCCATCGAATTGTCACTTGCCAAAATGTGAAAAAAGTGTGAAAAAAACGTAAATAACTCGTGAAAATGACATCATTTTGACATTAAGACAAGCCGCAGGCGGGAAATGACGCTTGCCTCCCATGGCGGTTCTGATTCCGGGTTGCGTTGTTTGGCGTGGGGGTATCGATCCGTAGTGGATGCTTTCAATCGTGTTGGATGGAGGCTATCCGACTGGAAACGGTCGGTCCGTGCACTGTTTGCTCACCCGCTGATGGCTGGGGCGAATTTACGCCGGGCGCGGGAAAGGATCGCCGCATGCAAAGCCGAGGACGGAAAAGCTGTTCGAGTAGTCGACTTTTCCTTCTCCTCTTTCCCGGACAGCTTGCTGGCTGCACATATCGATAAAAACAGGAAGCGATAATATGGATTACAACGTCAAAGATTTCGGGGCGCTGGGCGATGGCGTCAGCGACGATACGGCCGCCATCCAGGCGGCGATCGATGCCGCCTACGCGGCCGGCGGCGGCACCGTCTACCTGCCGGCCGGCGAATACCGGGTCAGCGGTGGCGAGGAGCCTTCCGACGGTTGCCTGACCATCAAGAGCAACGTCTACATCGTCGGCGCGGGGATGGGCGAGACGGTGATCAAGCTGGTCGACGGCTGGGATCAGGACGTCACCGGCATCGTCCGCTCGGCCTATGGCGAGGAGACCAGCAACTTCGGCATGAGCGACCTGACCCTCGACGGCAACCGCGACAACACCAGCGGCAAGGTCGACGGCTGGTTCAACGGCTACATTCCCGGCGAGGACGGCGCCGACCGCGACGTGACCCTGGAGCGGGTGGAAATCCGTGAAATGTCCGGTTACGGTTTCGATCCGCACGAGCAGACCATCAACCTGACGATCCGCGACAGCGTGGCCCACGACAACGGCCTCGACGGCTTCGTCGCCGATTTCCAGATCGGCGGGGTGTTCGAGAACAACGTCTCGTACAACAACGACCGCCACGGCTTCAACATCGTCACCAGCACCAACGACTTCGTCCTGAGCAACAACGTCGCCTACGGCAACGGCGGCGCCGGCCTGGTGATCCAGCGCGGCTCCTACGACGTGGCTCACCCCTACGGCATCCTGATCGACGGCGGCGCCTACTACGACAACGGCCTGGAAGGCGTGCAGATCAAGATGGCCCACGACGTCACCCTGCAGAACGCCGAGATCTACGGCAACGGCCTCTATGGGGTGCGCGTCTACGGCGCCGAGGACGTGCAGATCCTCGACAACTACATCCACGACAATTCGCAGAGCGGTTCCTACGCGGAAATCCTCCTGCAGTCCTACGACGATACCGCCGGGGTGTCCGGCAATTTCTACACCACCACCGGCACCTGGATCGAAGGCAACACCATCGTCGGCTCGGCCAACTCCACCTACGGCATCCAGGAGCGCGCCGACGGCACCGACTACAGCAGCCTCTACGCCAACAGCGTCAGCAATGTGCAGAGTGGCTCGGTGCGCCTCTACGGCACCAACTCCGTCGTCTCCGACCTGCCCGGCACCGGCCAGCAGGCGACCCTCGAAGGCACGACCGGCAACGACACGCTGACCGGCAGCGACGCCCACGAGACGCTGCTCGGCCTGGACGGCGATGACCGCCTGAACGGCGGCGCCGGCAACGACATCCTCGACGGCGGGGCGGGGCGCGACAACCTGACCGGCGGCGCGGGCGCCGACCTGTTCCGCGTCTCCGCGCGCACCGACAGCTACCGCACCGACAGCGCCAGCTTCAACGACCTGATCACCGACTTCGACGCCGACGAGGACAGCATCGACCTGTCGGCGTTGGGCTTCACCGGGCTGGGCGACGGCTACAACGGCACCCTCGCCGTGGTGCTCAACAGCGCCGGGACCCGCACCTACCTGAAGAGCTATGAGGCGGATGCCGAGGGCCGGCGTTTCGAGATCGCCCTGGACGGCAACTTCGCCGGCCTGCTCGACGACGGCAACCTGATCTTCGAGCGTCCCGTCATCGAAGGGGACGCCGGCAACAACGCCCTGCTCGGCACCTCGGCCGCCGAGACGCTGCTCGGCCATGCCGGCAACGATACGCTGGACGGCGCCGGCGGCGACGACATCCTGGTCGGCGGTGCCGGGCGCGACACCCTCACCGGTGGGGCCGGGGCCGACCTGTTCCGCTTCGACGCGCTGTCCGACAGCCAGCGCAACTACACCACCGGCGACAACCAGGGCGACCGCATCGTCGACTTCAGCGTGGGCGAAGACAAGCTCGACGTGTCGGCGCTGGGCTTCACCGGGCTGGGCGACGGCTACAACGGCACCCTCGCCGTGGTGGTCAACAGCGCCGGCGACCGCACCTACGTGAAAAGCTACGAGAACGGCGCCGACGGCTACCGCTTCGAGTTTTCCCTCGACGGCAACTATCTGGAGCTGCTCGGCAACGAGGATTTCATCTTCGCCACGCCCAGCGGCCAGCAACTCCTCGAAGGCAGCGCCGGCAACGACAGCCTGCAGGGCACGGCCGCCGACGAAATCGTCCACGGTGGGGCAGGGCGCGACACCCTGAGCGGCGGGGCCGGGGCCGACGTGTTCCGCTTCAGCGAACTGACCGACAGCTACCGCACCGCGAGTACCAGCTTCGCCGATCTGATTACCGACTTCGATCTGGCCGACGACCGCATCGACCTGTCCGGGCTCGGTTTCAGCGGCCTGGGCGACGGCTACGACGGCACCTTGGCCGTGGTGGTCAACAGCACCGGCACCCGCACCTACCTGAAGAGCTACGAGGCCAACGCCGCCGGCGAACGCTTCGAGATCGCCCTGGACGGCGACCTGTCCGCGTTCACCGGGGCCAACCTGATCCTCGACGAGCGCGTCGTGCTGGAAGGCAGCGACGGCAACGACACGCTCGACGGCGGCAGTGCGGCCGAGGAATTGCTCGGCGGGGCCGGCAACGACAGCCTGGACGGCGGCGCCGGCAACGATATCCTCGACGGCGGCGCCGGGCGCGACACTCTCACCGGCGGCAGCGGCGCCGACGTGTTCCGCTACGACGACGCACTCGACAGCTTCCGCAACTACGGCACCGGCGTGACCGGCACCGACACCATCACCGACTTCACCCCCGGCGAGGATCTGATCGACCTGTCCGCGCTCGGCTACACCGGGCTGGGCGACGGTTACAACGGCACCCTTGCCGTGGTGCTCAACGGCGACGGCACCAGAACCTACCTGAAGGACCGCGAGAGCGACGCCGAAGGCAACCAGTTCGAGATCGCCCTGGGCGGCGATCTCGTCGACCGGCTTGATGCGGGCGACTTCATCTTTGCCGAGGCAGCCGCGACCACCGCGATCGAGGTGGTCGGCGGTACGCCGACCGAGGAGCAGTTGGTTGCTTGAAACACGCGGGGCACCTTCTGGCGGAGGTGCTTTGCAACATTGATCGGCACCTTTCTCCTGCAGGAGTTCAGGCTGGTCATAACCACCCCAAGTCCTGGCCGCGTCTACTTTATGCATGGCGCGAGCCGGACACTGGGGCTTAGTCAGCAGAAAAGCCTTCCTTCTACGGTCTGGTCGAAATCGTCAAGGCCAATGAGCAGGAGCCTATGCTGGGCTGCGCCGTATCTTTGAGTGCATGCCGATGGCCAGGGGGACTACGAGGCGCTTTTTCGTGCGGGCAGGTAGTTTTGCCGTCGACGATGCACAGTGATGGCTCGACAGACGGAGTGTGCTGCGTTGTGGACTGGTGGATGGCGAAGGACTTCGGGTCCGGCCCTCGTTCGGAGCGCGGCAGGCACCACAAGGCATCGAACGCATGACGGAGAGGGTGCTCCAGATGCCCGCGATTCTTTTCCATCGTCTCGAAAAGCCTATGCAGGGTCTTCTCGGGTGAGGCTCGCGTAGAGAGCGAAGAAATCCCGGATGGCCCGGCCGGGGCTGGCCGATTGTCCCGGACCGCCAGGACATGACCCGTTCCGCTCCGTGCAGGCGGATCGCCCAGGCAATGCTGGCCGGCTGCCCACCATATCGATCTCGACGATACCGCCTTCAAGGCTGGTAGCCCATTTCCTCACTCTTTAAATGGAATTTTTTTTCCATAAAAAACTATATGGAATTTATTTTCTCCGTTGTGTAGATTTGTCGCATCGCGCTTGCACCCGGTTGCAAAACGAGGCGAGCATAGCTTGCGTTGGGTGCGAATGGGCTTTCAGGCCCGGCGATGAGTGAATGGTTTTCAAGCTGTTCAACCAGATCCAGAGTCAGGATAAAAACAATGAAACTCGCACTATGTACCGATGTTCTGGCGAATTTGCCCTTCGCCGAAATGCTCGACAGGGTGAAAAGTTACGGCATACAGGGCGTGGAAATGACCGCGGGCGGCTGGTCTCCTTGTCCGCACGTCAGGACCGACGAGCTGTTGGCATCGCCGGAGAAGCTCGCCCGCTTCCGGGCGGAACTGGAACGGCGCGACATGGAAATCGTGGCGCTGAACTGCTCGGGCAATCCCCTGGCCCCCGGTGAGCTTGGCGAAAGACATACCGCCAGCAGTTACCGGACGGTGGAGCTGGCCGGCAGGCTGGGGGTGAAAAAGATCGTCATGATGAGCGGTCTGCCCGGCGGCGGACCGGACGACAAGATCCCCAACTGGATCACCTCCACCATTTCCTGGCCGGACTACATGCCGGGCGTTATCGACTACCAGTGGAACGAGGTCGCCATTCCCTGGTGGAAAAGATTCACCGAGCACGCGAAGCGGCATGGCGTGGAAAAAATCGCCATCGAGGAGTTTCCCAGCCAACTGGTCTACAACCCTTCCACCCTGTTGCGGTTGCGGGAGGCGGTCGACGACATCATCGGAATAAACCTCGATCCATCGCACTTGATCGCGATAGGCGCCGAGCCCATTGCGGCGGCGCGCAAACTGGAGGGCGTGGTTTTCCATGTGCATGGAAAGGATGCCCGCATCGAGAAAGGCCTCGCCGACATCGACGGCTTGCTGGAGTACCGGCCGGTGACGGAAACGAAGTCCCGCACCTGGAACTATGTCGCGGTGGGTTGTGGACGCGATTTGCAGTGGTGGAGGGAGTTTTTCTCCGTTCTGCGGATGACCGGATACGACGATTGGGTCTCGCTGGAAATGGAAGACCTGACCATGTCCGTGGAAGCCGGCATCACGACCTCCATCTCCGCCTTGATGCAGTCGCTGTCTCGCTAGTTCGCCGGGGGTAAGTGATGTTGAGCAAAGAAAGGTACAAAGCCGCCTACGTCTACTGGCTCTGCTGTATCGCCACCCTGGGCGGAGTGATGTTCGGCTTTTCGACCGGCGTCATTTCCGGCTCGGTCGAATTGATACAGCAATACTTCCATCTGAGCCCGGCCGAAACAGGCTGGATCGTTTCCAGCATTTTCGTCGGTTGTGTCCTGGGGGCGCTGGCCGCCGGGAAACTGGCCGACCGGATAGGCCGCAAGTCCACGCTGCTGCTCTCGACGCTGGCCTTTGCGATTTCGGCATACGGCACGACGTTCGCGGACTCCTTTGCCATCTTCTCGTCGGCAAGGATCGTCGCCGGTATAGGCATCGGTCTGGCGAGCACGGTCGTCCCCCTGTACATGGGGGAAATAGCGCCAAGGGATATTCGTGGCAAGGCGTCCGGCATCTGGGACCTGTCGCTACTGGGTTCGCAAACCCTGGTTTTCCTGGTGAACTTCCTGATCGGCAAGGGGATGACGGAAGCCTGGCTGGTCGAGGTCGGCTGGCGCTGGATGATGGGTGCGCAATTCGTTCCGGTGGCGTTGATGCTGGTTTGCACGCTGATACTCCCGGAATCGCCGACCTGGTGCATCGATACACGGCGCGTCGAGAGAGCGATCAAGGTTCTGTCGAAGATATATCCGGACCTGAACCATGAAGAAGCCCGGCAGTTCTTTTCCGCACGCGAGACTGCCGGCGGCAGTCTGGGCTTGGGGGTCATCCTGCGCACGCCGGTATTGCGTTATGGCCTCATCGTCGGCTGCGCCATCGGGGTACTCCAGCAATTCACCGGCGCGGCGATCGTCATGTATTACGCTCCGGTTATTCTGCAGACCGGCGACATGTCCAAGGACGCGCTGCTTTTTCAAACCATTTTCATCGGTCTGTTCACGGGTATCGCCTCCTTCGTCGGCATGACGCTGTTCGACCGTTTCGGACGCCGTCCGGTGATGAAGTTCGGCACCATTGGCTCGATCGTGGGGCTGTTGCTGATTTCATACAGCATGTACACCCATCATTCCGGTTACCTGTCCATTTTCGCCGCACTGTTTTTCATGGCGATGTTCGGTATCAGTTGGAGTGCTGGTTGCTGGGTACTGCTTTCGGAAATATTTCCGCCGCGGATAAGAAGTCATGCCACCGGACTGGCCGTCACGCTCATGTGGGCCTTCAACTTCCTGGTGACCCAGTTCTTCCCGATGATCAACGAAATCCCCGTATTGCAGGAGTCGTTCAACGGGGCCTTCACCATGTGGATATTCGTGGCGTTCAATCTGTTCTGCCTGTTTTTCCTGATTCGCTATCTGCCGGAAACCAGGGGCGTCGCCCTGGACGACATGGAAGCGTTGATCGAAAGCCATCGCCGCAAGTTATCCAGAAAAACCGGCGAAACTCGTACGAGTATCGCTGTTTCCGATATATGAAGAGGTGAACAACAATGATGAAGGCACTGCACGGTCTTTCCACCTATCACTGCAATGTGGTTACCGAGGCGCGAATCGCCGCGGAAACCGGCTACGATGGACTGGAGTTTCTTTTCAACAAGCTGTTGCGCTATCTCGATAACGGCGGCACCACCGCCGCGCTGAAACGACGGGTGGATGGCTTCGGACTGAAAACGCTTTGCGTGAACGCATTGGTCGGTATCGAGCGTTATCAGGGAAAGGAAAAGGAACAGATGCTGGCCGAAGCGACCCGGTTGACCCAGGCCGCCGCCGAGCTGGAATGCCCGACTGTTCAAATGCAGGCCGTACATAGCATCGATCACTTGCCGCAAGAGCAGATCGAAAACATCGTGGCTGAAAATATCGCCCGGATTGCCGACATCGGCTTGAAATACGGCGTGCGCTACCAGATCGAAATCATCGCCCACACCAGATTCAACACCTTGCCGCAGGCCCTGGAAGCGATCGAGCGTGTCGGCAGGCCCAATGTCGGCCTGGTCATCGATTTCTGGCATCTCTACGCGACGGGCGCCAGCACTCCCGCGGATGTGGCGGCGCTGGACCCCGCGCTGATCTACGGCGTGCATTTTGGCGACGGACGCAAACCCGGGCCGGGCGAGGCCTGGGATGAAAGCGTGTTGCGCGCCTATCTTCCGGGAGAAGGCGATATCGATATCCAGGCATGGACGGATGCCGTCAAGGCGACCGGCTTCGACGGCGTGTGGTCGCCGGAATTGTACAGCCCGCTCTGCTGGGAAATGGACCATGGGGAACTGGCGAAGAAAGTCATCGAAACCATGACCAAGTACACCGGCTAGAGAAACCATCCGTGAAAACCCGCCAGCGCCGAGACCAGGATCGATGACACTGACGAAAGAAGACCGACCTCAGAAAGCGACCGCAGGCGATGTGGCGATGCTGGCCGGGGTTTCCAAATGGACGGTTTCACGCGCCTTCACGCCTGGCGCTTCCATTTCGGCCAAGGCGCGCGAGCGCGTATTGGCGGCGGCCAGGACGCTCGGCTATCGGCCCAATCTGCTGGCGCGCAGTTTGTCCAAGAAGCGCACGCATATCATCGGCGTCGCGATAGACCAGATGAAAAACCCGCATTCGATGCGCTGGCTGGAAGTGGTGACCAGGCAGTTGCAGGCCAGAGGCTACATGGCGCTGCTGCTCAATATCGACGAGGGGGAGAATTACCGCGCGGTGATGGCCATGGCCGATCAGTTGCAGGTCGATGGGATTCTGTTCCTGGGCACCGTATTGACCGATGAGTTGATCGCCATCGCGCAAGAGATGTACTGCATTCCCTTGGTTCAGGTCGGCCGGAACAGCGACCACCCCAGCATACAGGCGATCAACCTCGACGGCAGAAGGGCCGGCCGCGAGATCGCCGAATTGTTGCTGGCACAGGGGCACCGGCGCTTCGGTTACATGAAGGGCCCGGATACGGCCACCAGCCATTCGTTCCGCATGGATGGCTATCGGGACGGTCTGACCGAGGCGGGCAAGGATATTGAACTATTGCTGGTCACGGGCCGTTATGAGCGGGATGTGGCCTATCGGATCATGTCCGAATATCTGCTCTCGACGCCGGTCGATGAATGGCCGGATGCCTTGTTCTGCGAGAACGACATTCTCGCCGTCGGCGTGCTCGATGCGCTTCATGAACGTAAAGGCGAAAGGAATATCGCCGTTGTCGGTTTCGACGATATCGATGAGGCCAGTACATCCCGTTTGCAACTGACCAGCTATAACCAGCGGACCGACCGGCTGATCACCGAGGCGCTGAATCGGCTCATCGACGGTCGAGCCATTGAAGAGGGCGACTGGCGCCATGGCGAATTGAAGATAAGGCGCTCGCACTTGAAGCAATGAAAACAACGGGAGAACAGAACTCGAACTCCGGCCTTGATAATAAAACCAATTCAGCCAATCCCGCCGAGAACCGGGCGGTATCGACTCGTTCTGCATTGGGGGAGCCCAAGGCGCTGTCAGTGAAGCCTTGACTTCGTGATAGGGAAAACTCCGCTTTTGGCGGAGCGGGTAGGTATTGCCTGGAGTTCGTGGCTGGCGGGTATTCAACCTGTCTGACGGCGGAATTCGCCGTGTTGAGGAAAATAAAAATGAATCGAAGAAAAGCGATCTTTTCACTCGGTACCCTTGCCGCGTCATGGGTAGCCGTACCCGGGTTGCTCGCGAAAGAGTTGCACAAGGTGCCGTCGGAAACCCGGATGAACGAGGATCACTTGCCGAAGCCGGCCGGGCGGCAAGGGTATCGGGTACTGACCGACGAAATCGCCAGAAAGAATCTGGCGGCGGTCTTCGACCGGCTCATTCCCGCGGACGAATGGGGCCCTTCGGCCAGCGAGGCCGGCTGCATCGAGTTCATCGACAATGAGCTGGCCGGCGATTACGGCTCCGGCGCGGCACTCTATTTATCGGGCCCCTTCGATCCCGATAACGAAAAGAAAATGATGGGCGGCCCGCAATTCATCTCTTCGCCGCGCGAACGTTATCTGACCGGTCTGAAAGCCCTGGAAACCTGGGCGCGAAATACCTGGAACAGTTCTTTTCACACATTGAGCGACTCACGGATCGATGAGTTCCTGACGAACATGGAAGCCGGAAAGATCGATCTCGGCAAAGAGATCGACAGCCGGGCCTTGTTCGAGCTAATGCTGCAGAACGCCAGGGAAGGCTATCTGGCCGATCCGATTCATGGCGGCAATAAAAACATGGCCGGGTGGAAAATGATCGGTTTTCCCGGAGCCCGCTATGACTACCGGCTTTATATCGAGCGGCGTAACGAAAATCTGAATCTGGTTCCCGTCAGCCTGATTCCTGGCGATTGATTCCCGGAGCAAAACAAATGTCGCAGACAAGAAAAAAAGCCGACGTCGTCATCGTTGGCCTGGGCTGGGCCGGTTCGCTGATGGCCGAGGAGCTGACGCGCGCCGGATTGAACGTCGTGGCGATCGAGCGGGGCGCCTGGCGGGATACTTCCACCGATTTTCCGCCCGCCGTGGATACGGATGAGCTGCGCTGGCATACCCGCCGGCAACTCCTGCAGCCGATGAGCGTGGAAACCATGACCTTCCGTAACCGCGACGGCCAGGATGCCGCGCCGGTGCGTAACTGGTCGGCGTTCCAGTTCGGCTGGAACGTGGGCGGCGCGGGGACTCACTGGGCGGGCATGTCGTGGCGTTTCTCGCCATGGGATTTCCAGGTGGCCACGCAAACCCGCGAGCGCTACGGCGCTGCCAGAATGGCCGGACTCCAGTTGCAGGACTGGGGCGTGACCTATGAAGACATGGAACCTTTCTACGATCGTTTCGAGCGCATTGCCGGCACCTCGGGCGCGGCGGGCAATCTCGCCGGCCGGATCAAGGCTGAGGGGAATGTCTTCGAAGGCGCGCGGGTGCGGGATTATCCGACGCCGCCGCTGAAAGACACCCACTGGATGAGCAAGTACCGCCAGACGACGGCTGGCATGGGCTACCACCCCTTCACCGTGCCGTCGGCCAATATTTCGCAGGCGTATGTGAATCCGCTGGACGTCGCCATGGGGCCGTGCACCTACTGCGGTTTCTGCGATTTCCACGGTTGTGGCAACTTCTCCAAATCCTCCCCCCAAGCCTGCATCCTGCCGGTCCTGATGCGCCGTCCCAATTTCACGCTGCTGACGGAAACCGAAGTGCTGCATGCCGTCAAGCACCGGGACGGCAAAACCGTGACAGGGGTGAAATTCATCACGAAAGAAGGCGTTGAAGGTTTCCAGCCGGCGGACATCGTCTGCATCACCGCCTACCAGATGGACAACGTGCGGCTGATGCTGCTGTCGCAGGTCGGTCAAGCCTATGACCCGGGCACCGGCCGCGGCACGGTCGGGCGCAACTACAACTACCAGACCTGTTCCACCGTCACGGGATTCTTCGATGGCGAGCACATGAATCCCTTCATCGGCACTGGCGCGCTCGCCGTGCAAATCGACGACTTCAACGGCGACAACTTCGATCACGGTCATCTCGGTTTCATCGGCGGCGCCGGCATCATGGGGTTCTCCACCAACGGTCGGCCGATCCAGAACATGAACACCCTGCGTCCGGGCACGAAGCGCTGGGGCAGCGCGTGGAAAGCGGGCTATGCCCGGGATTATCAGACTGCGAGCACGATTTTCTGTCAGGGCACCTCGATGCCGGTGCGCGAGGCTTACCTGGATCTGGACCCGGCCTACAAGGATCGCCACGGCCAGCCGCTGCTGCGCATGACCTTCGACTGGAACCGCAACGACATCGACATGGCGAACTACGTCACCGAGCGCGCCATCGACATCATGAAAGCCACGGGCGCCAAGGATCTGCTGGTCGACAACCAGACAGAGCGCAGTTGGAACCCCTACATGCAGCACAGCTCGCACACGATCGGCGGGGCGGTGATGGGGGCGGACCCGACCACCTCGGCTGTCAACCCCTGGCTGCAGAGCTGGGATGCGCACAACCTGTTCGTGGTCGGCGCATCCGCCTTTCCCAACAACGGCGGCTACAACCCGACGCTGACCGTCGGCGCGCTGGCGATCCGCGCCGCGCAGGCGATCCATCGAACCTACGTCCGCAATCCCGGGCCACTGGTGAGGGGCTGAGTCATGACGAACTGGAAACATATCGCCGGTGGCGTCGTGGCCCTGGCCGTGCTCGGCGCAGGCGGCTGGGCCTACGCCAAACTCAACACCGCGCGCTCGGCCGTGGCCGACGACCGTGTGGCGCTGGCCGATGTGAAGAACCCGGAGCCGGCCGCAATCGCCCGCGGCGAATACGTCATGCGCACGGGCGATTGCGTGGCCTGCCATACCGCTGGCAAAGGCCCGTTCGCGGGCGGCCATGAGATCGCCACGCCATTCGGCACTCTGCTGTCCTCGAACATCACCCCCGACCGCAGGACCGGCATCGGCGCCATGACCGAGCGGGAGTTCTTCGACGCCATGCGCCACGGACAGGGCTCCAAGGGGTTCCTTTACCCGGCGATGCCCTACACCGCCTATGCCAAGCTGACCGACCAGGACATGCACGACCTCTGGGCCTACATGGCCACGGTCGAACCGGTCGAAAACCCGGTGAACGAGAACGGCGGAATGCGCTTCCCGTTCAACGTCCGCCTGGCGATGGCCGGCTGGAACCTGCTGTTCTTCGACAATTCGGGCTTCGAAGAGACGGCCGGGCAATCCCCGCAATGGCAGCGCGGCAAATATCTGGTCGATGGCGGCACGCACTGCTCGGTCTGCCACAGCCCGCGCAACCTCCTGGGCGCGGAGGTCGCCAGCCGGTACTTGCAAGGCGGCAATCTCGGCTTCTGGTATGCCCCCGACCTGACCGGCAATCCCCATGCGGGCCAGGGTAAAACCCCGGCGGAAAGCCTGGTCGAATACCTCAAGACCGGCGGTAAAACCTCCCTGGCCTCCGGCCCGATGGCCGAAGCCGTGGAACATTCCTTCCAGTACCTGACCGATGCCGACCTGCGGGCCATTGCGGTCTACCTGAAAACACTGCCCGCCTCCGGCGTTACACGACCCGCGCCGCTTCCGGCCGAAAGTCCGGCGATGCAGCGAGGTGCGTTGCGCTATGAGGTGAACTGCTCGGCCTGCCATGGCGTCGCGGGTGAAGGGATGGGCAACGTGGCCCCCGCCTTCGCGGGAAACCCCGCGCTGCAATCCGACGATGCGACCAACCCGATCCATCTGATGCTGGTGGGTGGGCGCGCAGCGGCCACGCACGACAAGCCGACCGGCGCGGGCATGCCGTCCTTCGCCTGGAAGATGGACGACCGGCAGATCGCCGAAACGCTGGACTACATCCGCAACACCTGGGGCAACGCCGCCAGACCGGTGGACCCGGCCGAGGTCGCGCGTCTGCGTGAGCGGCTCGGCGCCGGGAAGAATCTGCCGGCGAACTGATCGGAACGATAAAAAGCTGGATAAGTTTTTCCGAATGCACAAGTTCCCATTCACCCTGGAGCCAGACGGCTTTTCCCGAAACCTCGAAGTCATGCCGGTGTTATATGCCTGACGCATCCCTCATCAAGTTGTCGCATCCGCCCTGACAACAATTTCCCAGGCTGGGCCGAGCGCCTCGGCGCATTTCCATTTGCCATATATAACCTCAAGAAACCTGTCTCTTCTGGTTTGTATCGGCAAAAGATCGTATGCGCGTCCCTCCACATGCCATCGACATGCTGCCGATGGCAGTCGGCGCGTTCGCCCTGCCATTTGCCAGTCATTCATCGTCAGGGAGTGCGAAGCTTTTCCACACAAAAGAAAGTGCATGGGTAAAACATTGAGAAGCCATGCCAGGCCCGGTGATCGACCTGCAACTTTTCGCCTCTCGGCGTGAGTCGGCTTTTCAATATATTCCGGACTTTCATCCGAACTCACTGCAACTTCATGGGGGAAACCCCGAGTACTCCTGAACACGCCTGGCCCATCTGAGCGGGATTTTCGCGAGCAAGGCCGGAAGCATTGCCCGATCGGCAACTTCTCATATCGCCTTTATCGGCGAATGGGCGGGCTTTTGCTTCATGGAAAACTATAAGAATTGGAGTGCACATGAAAAAAACAAAAAAAGCGCTGCTGTTGACCAGCATTTGTATCATGTTTCCCCTGTCCGCTCAGGCATGGAATTACAGCGGCTATTATCGCCTCGGCTTCGCCGGCTCGGCCGATGGCCACACGCAATCCTGCTTCAAGCTTCCCGGTGCAGGTTCCAAATACCGGCTCGGCAACGAGTGCGAGGAGTATTTCGAACCGGTCCTGCAGCATGATCTTCTCTCGTTCGATGACGGCTCGACGCTGGGCTTTTACACGATGGGGCAAGTTTTCAACGACTACGGACATAAGTTGAGGTTCAGCGACGATTGGGGCTACACCCGTCTGGCCCAGTGGTATGCCGAGTGGAAGAACATGCCGGCCCTCAATGGCGGCAACTTCTGGATCGGACGGCGCTGGTACAACCGGAACAATGTCCATATCTCCGACTTCTGGTACTGGAACCAGAGCGGCACCGGTTTCGCTTTCGACAAAGTGGGCATCGGCGGCGACCTCACGCTCAGTTATGTGTTTTCGCGCAAGGACAATCAGGACCAGGACCCCTACGTCAACCGTCATGACCTCACCCTCGAGGGCATCGCAACCAACCCCGGCGGCGAGTTGCAATGGGGTGTCAGCTACCTGCAGAAACCGGACAGCCGCGATGCCCACAGCGGCTGGTCGACGACCCTTCAGCACAAGCAGGAGGATGTTCTCGGCGGATTCAATACCCTGGCCGTGCAATACGGACAGGCTTCGGGTACCAACATAAGCTATACCGGAGACACCACCCAGGGAACTGGCAGCAAGACCTGGCGGCTGGTCGAAATCCTCGACTGGCAGACGAGTCCGCGTTTCAGCGGCCAGTTCGACGTCGTCTACCAGAGGGATATTCGCCCGGAAGGCGGCGGTCAGCACTGGCTGTCCATCGGCGCCCGCCCGGTCTATGGCCTCGGCCACCAGTTCAAGCTGGCCGTCGAGGTGGGGCACGACCGGGTGAGGGCCAGCGACGGCACCCGCACGCTGACCAAGATCACCATCGCTCCGACCTGGTCACCGAAGGGGCCGGGGTTCCTGGACCGCCCGGAAGTTCGCTTCTACTACACCTATGCCTTCTGGAACAAGGAGGCGCAGCGGGCTGCCAACCAGATGTCCCCCGGATCGGCGCTCTCCGATACCGGCGTCTTCGGCAGCGACCGCAACGGTGCGAACTTCGGCATCCAGTTCGAGCATTGGTGGGATTGAGCAGCCGTCTTGGAACTCAAGCGCAATGAGACGCCCACAGCGCCTGGCCATGGCGTTGATGATGGCCGGCAGCTTGCGCATGGTCGCGACCAGGACGACTTTCCCGCGCTTGCCGGCGGCCAGCAGGCTTGGGTAGTCATCGCGCAGCACCGGGTTGTGTCGCTCGGCACAGCGCGTTGCCATATACAGGATACGGCGCACCTCGGCCCGTTCGTCCCAGATGGTTCGTTGGCCGCGCATCTGGCCAGGGTCGTGGTTCAGCAGGGAGCGCCGACCAGGACAGCGATACGCCGGCGGTCGGGCCTGTCCCGTTCGGTCCGCTCGGCCAGCAACACCGCGACGCTGGCTGTGCCGATGCCGGGCACGCTGCGCAGGGCCTGGCCAGTTGGGTATGGTGGCGCTCGACCTGTATGGCGACTCCGATGTCGCTGTCGCCGAGCTTGAGGAAGTCGATGACTCTTTCGATGCTCGGCCGGGTTGCCGCATACGACAAGCGCAGGCACTCACGGGTACTCATCTGCACGAAACTGGCGCCTGCGCAGCACCAGGGGTGGCAGGAGATCCACAGCAACTGGGACACGATCTCGAGCATGCCGCCACGCTATGGGACTGAACATCTAGACCGGAGATCCCACCGGGCAGGCATTTGCCGCTTGATGTATGGCGTGTCCAGGCGGAAAGCCAAGGCGCTCCCCAAAAAAATCGGGCACGGCGGTCCGCCGCCCGGTTTCAAGGTCCAAAGCAGAAAATTACCGCATTGCCGTCTTTGGCCTGGCGACGACGGGGGTGTGCAACTACCTTGCACGGGGATAGCACCCGGTATGTTTTCAGGTACTGTTCTTCAGGAGGTCAATGCTTGGATCACCACCTCCGTCAAGGACTTCAGCTTGCCCTCAATCTGTTCACCGCCAGACCGTGGCGGTAGTAGCAAGAAAGTTGCTTTGAACCTGTCTGGGCTTGGCTTCGGCGGCCTGGACAACAGCTACGGTGACATCTTGGCCGCGCAGATATAAATAGCGCTGGCACCGCACCTATCTGAAGAGTTACGAGGCGGACGCCAACAGCCGGCGCTTCAAGGTCACCCTGGAGGGCAACCACGCCGACCGAGGCGCATTGGTTGCTTGAAACACGCAGGACACTTTCTGACGGAGGTGCTTTGCAGCATTGACTGCACCTTTCTCCTGTAGGAGTTTGGTCGCGCCTACTGATGCGGAGGATTGAGACGAGTGTCCAGAGCAAAACGCTCTTGCAGGACTAACTCGTACAATCCTTCCGCCAGCGAGGGATTCATCACGATGTTCCAACTGTGGCGGGATACGGTGGAGGGGATAAGGATAAAAGGATGTCGAGCCAGCAACTCGTCGCCGAACCGCTGCTGATCAAGGCTCGGTGTGCCTGGGATCAGCCAGTTGGGATTAGGCAGCTCTTTGGAGTCTACGCTGTAGACTTGGACAGGGTCGAGTATACGAGCAGCCGTGAGCACATGAGGCACCGAGTCCAGTGCCCGGAAGCCTTTATGCACGGCCACCTCGAGGATTGCCGTCGAAGGATCGGCAGAAGCATACACTGCCTTGGAACCTTTCGAGTTCCAACGGCCACCTCCTAATTCTGCCCCTATACCGCTGTTCCAACTGCCCGCATGTTCTCGTCTATCCAGACGCCAAAAGTAAACCTTACCGTTCCACGGGCTCGTCACCATCAGGAGTAGACCCCATACTGCATCCGGGTCAGAAAATCATCGACCAGTTCAAAGCCCACTTGAGTGGTGAGTAGATCGATAGGCGCGCGCCCTTCAAGCCCCATGGCCGGCGTCAGCATCCACTTCGCCGCCTCCTGGCGATCTCCAAAGACCTCTTCCGCCTTGCTCAGCACCTCGGCAAAGCACCAGGCACGACTGCTTTGCTCAGCCGACAGCGGCTCAGGGTGCTTGATGCGCCGCTGGAGCGTTCGCTCCGACATACCAATCACCTTGGCAAATGCCTGCCGATCCTTGAGCGGGCCGATATTCTGCAGGAGGGTAAGCACTGTCTCCGAGGGAAAACCCTTCTCGATCAACTCATGAAGTTCGTATGCCGAGCGGGCCTGCGGAAGCTCCTTGCCGAACAATAACTGCAGCGGCTTCGTTGGGTCCTGGCCCTGGCGAGGTCGGATTGCTTCGGGGATAGCCATGATCAGATTGCCTTCGTGTTATGCCATTTGGCAAAAGTATACCGCCAAATGACATAGGGGCGCTCAAGCCTCTCGCCGCATCCAATTCTGAACCGCTGAATCACCCCGGCTTTCCCGGAAGGTATCCAACTCGGCCCGGACAAGCTTGGAGCAAGCCCTATACGCCCGCCAAGGCAGATAGCGTTCGCGCGCGGGCAGTACGTATCGATCCGCTATACCGAGCACCTGGCCGAGGCGGGGATTGTGCCATCGGTGGGCCCCGCGTGGGCGACAGCTACGACAACGCTCTGGCCGAGACGATCAACGGGCTGTACAAGCCCGAGGTCATCCACCGGCGTTCGTGGCGCAGCCGCGAGCAGGTGGAATTGGCCGCGCTCGACTGGGTGCACTGGTACAACCACAAGCGACTGCTGGGCCGATCGGCAGGGCAATCGCATGAAATGCCCGCCCGATACTGGACTGGAAAGATTGTGTGCTTGGTCGTTCCGGTGTGGTCTTCGGCTCCGCTGCACCGGCTGCTTGCCGAGTGGCCGGACGGTCCCTGTTTCGGCCCCCCGGCCGAGTCACTTTCTCTTTGCTCGCGCGAAAGAGAAAGTAACCAAAGAGAAAGCGCGCCCGATCATTCGGCCCCGGCTGCGCCGGGGTTCCCTCGCTCCGGCGCCGCTCCGGGGGCACGTCGCGAAGGGACGTCCCTGTCCCTTCGCGACTCGCTCGGCGTCCTGCCTCGCGTCCCCCTCCGCGACACCTGTGCTCGGCCTCCTGAACGGGAGTCGGTTCCGAGCTGCCTGAAAGCGCTTTTGCTCTTCTTGTGGCACGGCCTGTCAGGCAACGCCGGATGCCCCCTTCAGGAGGCCGAGCGGAGTCGTCGCGCAAGGGGATGAGCCGCAGGGATGCGGCGAAAGGCCCGAGGGCCATGGATGGCCCTGCGGGACGTGCCCCTGGAGCGACGACGCAGGGAGGGAACCCGGAGCGAAGCGCAGGGCCGGATGAGGGGGTGGCCTTCTTTTGGGTTACTTTTTCTTGGCCAGATGTACAGACCGGAGACCTAGAGCATTTTTAGAAAATACGAATTCGACATACAGGGGTTGCTCTTCCTGGTCATTTCGGTTCTCCTCTCCCGCTCGGACAAGGAGACCAGAATGGCTCGGGCATACAGTGCGGACCTTCGCCGGCGCGTCGTCGAGGCGGCCATGGGCGGGCTGTCGGCTCGGCGGGCCGCCGAGCGATTCGACGTCGGCACGGCGACGGCGATCGTCTGGGTACGGCGCTTCCGGGAAGGCGGGGAACTCGTCGCCCGCCGACAGGGCAAGCCCCGGGGCTTGCGGCTCGATCCCCATGCGGACTACCTGCTCGGCCTGCTCGAGCAGACCCCCGACCTGACGCTGGCCGAACTCGCCGCGACCCTCGAACGGGAGCGTGGCGTCCGTGTCAGCCTGGCGACGGTGTGGACGTTTCTCGACCGGCACGCCATGACGTTCAAAAAAAGACGGCGCATGCAGCCGAGCAGCAACGGCCGGACGTCCAGGCAGCCCGACAGGGATGGATCGAGGAGCAGTCCGGTTTCGATTGGCGCAAGCTGATCTTCGTCGACGAAACCGCCGCTTCGACGAACCTGGCCCGCCTGCGGGGCTGGGCCCCTCGCGGCGAGCGCTGCCGGGCCGCGATCCCCCACGGCCACTGGAAAACCACGACCTTTACCGCCGGCCTGCGCGTGGACGGGCTAACTGCTCCGCTGGTGCTCGATGGCGCCATGAACGGCCCGGTCTTCCTGGCCTATGTCGGGCAGGTTCTGGTACCCGAACTGACGCCCGGCGATATCGTGGTGATGGACAACCTGCCGGCCCACAAGGTGGCGGGGGTACGCCAGGCCATCGAAGGCGCAGGAGCCACACTGCGCTACTTGCCACCCTATAGCCCCGACCTGAACCCGATCGAGATGGCCTTCTCCAAGCTCAAGGCACTGCTGAGAAAGGCGGCGGCGCGGACCGTGCCGGAGCTGTGGCAGAGCATTGGCGAGGCGATTGCGCAGTTCTCTGCACAGGACTGCAGGCACTACTTCGAGGCCGCCGGATATGAATCAGGATAAGGTAAAAATGCTCTAGGTGACAGGTGTGCGGGGACATGGTTGACACTTTCGGCAGTGACCTGCCGAGCCAACGACCATGCCCTGGAACATTCAAGACACCATGAACCTACGAGAAGAATTTGTCCTGCTGGCCCAGCAGGAAGGCAGCAACCGCCGTGAGTTGTGCCGACGCTTCGGGATCAGCCCGCAGACTGCGTACAAGTGGCTGGTCCGATATGAACAGCAAGGGCGTGCCGGCCTGGCCGACCTTTCCAGGCGCCCCAAGACCAGCCCACACCTGACATCGCCCAGTCTGGAAGCCCGGGTGGTGGAGCTGCGCCAGGCCCATCCGTGCTGGGGTGGACGTAAGCTGAGTCGGCGCTTGCAAGACCTGGGGCATCCAGCCTTGGCGCCAAGCACCATCACCTCTATCCTGCACCGTCACGGACTGATCGATCCCCTGGCCTCAGAAGCGGCCGTGCCCTGGAAACGCTTCGAGCACGCGGCACCCAACGATCTGTGGCAAATGGATTTCAAAGGGTATTTCCAGACATCCGAAGGCCCCTGTCATCCACTGACCGTGCTGGACGACCACTCGCGTTTCAACCTGGGCCTGCGGGCCTGCGCCTGTCAGCGCCATGGCACCGTGCAGGGTGAACTGATCGGCATCTTCGAGCGCTATGGCTTGCCGGTACGGATCAACACGGACAACGGCGCCCCTTGGGGTGCCTCGCGCCAACCGGGGCAATTGACCGAACTTGCCATCTGGCTGATCCGGTTGGGCATCCGCCTGAGCTTCAGCCGTCCTCGTCACCCGCAAACCAACGGCAAGGATGAACGCTTTCACCGCTCACTCAAGGCCGAAGTCCTCAATGGCCGCAGCTTCCACACCCTGCACCAGGCCCAGGAAGCCTTCGACAACTGGCGTGTGGTCTACAACCACCAGCGACCCCACGAAGCCCTTCGGATGGTCACGCCTGTCACACGCTACCGAGTCAGCCCACGGACTTATCCTGTACAACTGCCCACCATTGAATACGGGCCGGACGATACCGTGGTGACAGTGAAGGCGCTTGGGGCGATCAGGTTCAAAGGACGCAGCTACAAACTCTCCAATCCACTGCGCGACCAGCCGGTGGCCATCCGCCCGAGCGGCGATACCGACGGCTTATACGACGTGTACTTCGTCCATCACAAGCTGATGCAGATTGACCTGCGGGAGTTAGCCAAAACTGACGCATAATCCGTCAACCATGTCCCCGCACATGTGTCCACCATGTCTCCGGTCCGTACAGCCAGACAAGAAAAAGTGACTCGGCCGGAGGGCCGAAACAGGGACTGTCCGGCCCCTCGGCAAGCAGCCATGCCAAGGTTCACACAACCTTTCCAGTCCGGTATCAGGCAAGCGCTTCATGCGATTGCCCTGGGCCGATCGGGTACATCCCGCCAGCGGAAGCCGAAGCGGCGTACTATCGGCAACAGGCGGGTCTGGCCATGGGGTGGTCTGACCCAAACCCAATGGCCTCCAAGAAACCCGGGACGGTTCACATCTGGGCGAAGCGTCTTTTCAGTGGTAGGCACAACGCACAGAAGCGGCGGCGTAAGGGCGGGTGGTCAAGCGATATCGGGGATGGTGGCGGCTACTCCGACGATACCTACTTCATGTTCAATGACGTTGGCGGTGTCGTTGGTGGCGAAGATCACACTGCCTTGGCTGAGTTCGCTTCGCAGATCGCCGTTGAACAGGATCTCGAAGCTGCGCCCTCCGGCATCGGCGTCCAGTGATTTGAGCGAAGTTTGGTCGCCCGCTGCATTGACGCTGAGTTTCAGGGTGCCATCATGGCCATCGCCCAAACCGGTGAAACCCAGTATTGAAAGGTCTACCAAATCGCCGTCGGCGGCATTGAAGTCTGTGATCAGGTCGCGGTTGCGCACATCGGTGGTGTCGATCCGGTAGCTGTCACGCACGGCGGCGAAGAAGAACGTATCGGCGCCGCTGCCTCCGGTGAGCCGGTCGCCATCCCGCCCACCGTCAAGGCGGTCATCGCCTCCCGCGCCATCGAGGGTGTCGCGGCCCAACTCACCGAACAGGGTTTCCTGGCCCTCGTCTGTACCGGTCAAACTGTCGTCGAAACGATCGCGCGCTTCCAGGTTCCAGAAGTTGTCGTTCGTCAGGGTCGTACGGTAGTCGCCCTGCAGGGCCACCTGGAAATATTTCAGATCGACACCTGGAATGTAGGCGTGCTCGTAGCTTCGCAGGTAGGTACGGTCCAGTGCTTCGTTGTATATCAGGTCAACCTTGCCCCCATAGCCGAAGCCGATTCCATCGAGGCCCAGGGTTGTGAGGTCCAACATGTCATGAGCAGGATCGAAACCCACGATCAGGTCGTTATGCCCACCGGTACTGTCGTAGTAACTATCGCTCTCGGCGGTATAGCGAAAGGTATCGCTCTGGCTCCCCGCCACCAGCCGGTCGCGCCCGTCACCACCGATCAGCACGCTGACGCCATCACCTTCGCCTGCCGTGAGAACGTCGTTACCGGCATTTCCATAGAGAATGTTATTGCCATCGCTGCCGTTGATCGCATCGCTTTTGGCAGTGCCGTACCAGTCGGTTCGTTGGGTGATTGACGGCATCCTATCTCTCCCTTGATCGATGATTTATTGAGGGGCAAGGATATCAGCGCCCCGGTGCCTACGCTCACTACAGGCCAACACCAGGCCTCAGTCAAGCCTGCCACGCCACGCCACGCCAGTCCGGGAGGCGAGGGGCAAGATGTTGTTGGCTGAGCTTCTTTCGGCCCTGCGCTACAGTGCGGATGCGGGTGCCTGTATTCCGAAAGCCTTGGCGCCTGGGATGTCCGCTTGGAAGTATTCAGTGCGATGTCCTGCAGATAAACACGAATCCAGCCGCGGGAAATTTCAGTTCATTTACGATATTTATATCTGGCTGTCAGCGCCGAAGTAAAAATCCCCCCTGACGCCGAAGCAATTTTGACCCCTTGGGGAAAATGGGCAGCTTTTGAGCCGCCAGGATGTCGACTCGGGAGCAGTCAGTGGAAATCAAGGTTCTGGCCCGTCAGGGCTACGATCAAGGCGATTGCCCGGGAGCTTGGGCTTTCGCGTAATACGGTGCGCAAGTACCTGCGCGGCGAGGGCACGTCGCCACGCTACCTGGCGCGTGCCCTTCGGCCCTGCAGGCTCGACCCCTTCAAGAGGTATCTGCAGGCCTGGATCGAGGCGGCTCGGCCGCAGTGGATTCCGGCGACCGTGCTGCTGCGCGAGATTCAGGAGCAGGGCCATGCCGGTAGCATCAGCCAATTGAAGGCCTATCTGGCGTCTTTCAGGCAGCCACGGCAGGACTCGGTCGTGCGCTTCGAGACGCCACCGGGCAAGCAGATGCAAGTCGATTTCACCACCATCCGGCGGGGCTACCAGCCGCTCAAGGCTTTTGTCGTCATGCCGGGCTACAGCCGGGCGACCTTCGTGCGCTTTATCCGCGTGCGAAGACGGAGAGGCCTGGCTGGCAGGCCTGCGCGAAGCTTTCGCCTACTTCGGCGGTGTGCCCGAGGAAGCGCTGTTCGATAACGCCTGCGCGATCATCACGCAGCGAGACGCCTACAGCGAAGGGCTGCACCGCTGGCATCCCGCTCTGCAGGCACTGGCCGAAGCATGCGGCTTTCGACCCAAGGTCTGCCGGCCATACCGGGTCAAGATCAAGGGCAAGCGCTTCAACGGCTACCTCAGGGGCAGCTTCGTCACGCCGCTGACCGCGACCTTCACCCGGTAAAAGCAGGACCATTTCGTCACCCCCATCCAGCGTTCCTCCATTGGAGAGAATTCCTCGGTTCAAGCCTTGACTTTGCTGTTATTTAGTTCAATCTACCATCTGTATGGATGGTAAGGAGATGGTGATGAGCATTCACGAACTTCGGCCGAAGGCCGGAGACACAACCGAAAAGATCACGATCAACCTAGGGGTCGTCGACTTGGGACAGATCGACCTGCTGGTTCAGGAAGGCTTTTATTCGAATCGAACCGATCTTATTCGTACGGCGATCCGAAATCAGCTGGCGACTCATGCTGAAGTGATTCGGGAAACGGTCGCTCGCAAAACCTTCGTCCTCGGCCTGCAGCACTACACCCGCCGCGACCTGGAGGCCGTGCAGGCAGCCGGACAAAGGCTCCAGATCCAGGTGCTGGGACTTGCCAGCATTGCAACGGATGTACCTCCCGAACTCGCGCTGGCGACGATCGATTCGATCGTCGTGCTCGGTGCGCTCCATGCCAGTGCCGCGGTGAAGGCAGTGCTGGCGGACCGAATTCGGTGACCGCAAGAGCGGCCCAGGGAGATTTGACACCATGAACGCACGACGCAATTCCGACCTGCTCGAAGCCACACGCCTGACGCGCTCCGGCCAGCTTCTCGAAGCAACCGCCCTCATTCAACGTGCGCTGGGGGCGCCAAGGCCCGCGGCCAACGCCTCCCCGAAGAGCCGTGCAGGGGAAACGGTGATTGAAGGCTGCTTCCGCGTCATCGATAGCGGCCCGTTTGCCGCGGACAGCACGGCGCAGGACATCGACCGGGATGTGGCAGGCACCCAAGACGGGCCCGAGCCCGTTACCGAACCGTTCTTCCCGTCGTCGCGCTTCGGTGCGGCCCTGCGCGAGAAACTGTTCAAGTTCCGGGGGCCAGCGCCGGTCTTCGACCCGATCCTCCCCCAGCAAGCGCCCAAGGCGATACCCGAGGGAGCCCAGTTCATTACGGGCTCGTACACTAACCCTGCGGGTACCCGCAGCTACAAGCTGTATGTCCCGAGTGGCTATGATGGGCAGCCGTTGCCCCTGGTCGTCATGCTGCATGGGTGCACGCAAAGTCCGGACGATTTTGCCGCTGGCACCCGCATGAACGAATTCGCCGAGAAGGAGCCCTGCCTGGTGCTCTATCCGGCCCAGTCGACTGCGGCAAATTGTTCGAAATGCTGGAACTGGTTCAATCCGTCTGACCAGTGCGCCGACCAGGGCGAACCGTCGCTGATCGCCGGCATGACGCGCGACGTCGCGGCATGCTACAAGGTTGATCCCCGGCGTATCTACGTCGCCGGTCTATCGGCTGGTGGCGCAATGGCAACGACGATGGCGATGACCTATCCCGACCTTTATGCCGCCGCCGGCATCCATTCCGGGTTGCCCCACGCGGCCGCGCACGACCTGCCTTCCGCGTTCGCTGCGATGCAGCAGGGAGCCAAGTGTGCTGGACGCCAGACGACGAGTGTAGGAAACAACAGAGCGCCCGCACGTCCCGTCCCAATCATCGTCTTCCATGGAGACCAAGATACGACTGTTCATCCCGGCAATGGCGATCAGGTGATCGCCCAGTTTTCGCCGACCGCTTCCCATCCCGCCGCCCAGCCGAAAACTGGCGCGAATCCGAGTGCGAAGGTGGAACGAGGCCAGGTGCCGAACGGGCATGCCTACACCCGTACCGTCTATCGTCACCCGAGCGGCTCGCCGCACGTGGAGCAATGGACGATTCACGGTGCAGGTCACGCCTGGTCCGGGGGTAGCACCCACGGCTCCTATACCGATCCTCGGGGCCCGGATGCGACGAAGGAAATGCTGCGCTTCTTCCTGGCGCACCCCTTCCAATGAGGCTCCAGCATGGAACGCAGAGTCGTCAAGGCAAGCGGGTGGCCAGGCGGCTCATGCGCAAGCTGCTCAGGAAGCACGGCTGCGCACCTCTCGCTTCCATTGCGCGTTCGTATGGTAACGGCAGTGCATGAACAGGTTGGCGACCTGAGCGTGGACCGAAGCAAATCGTTGCAACTGGCGCGCCGACTTGAAGCGGCGCATCACTTTCTCGCGTACCCGGGTCGGCTGATGCGAATTCTCCGCCCGGTTGTTCAACCCTTTATGCTGGCGGTGTTCGATATTCACCCCATTTCCCTGTTCGCCGCCGCGTAACTCCCGAGCTTGTCGGTGATCAGTACTCGCGGAGCGCACCCAAGCCTTCGCGGCTTGGGAAAGGATGATGTGCGTCCCGATGCCAGAACGACTCGCCGTGTGAGCTCTTCATCCTCGCGAATCACGCTTTCGCTCGGCCGCACATCAACAACGTGACAGTGCCTCGGAAAGCGCCTGGGTTCTGAGGAGGTATCGGCGTAACCACTGCAGAATAGCAGCGAAGCTTGTAGCGATCCGGCGACAGTACTTCAGCTTGCTGAATAGGCACCCGGCAACATTGCACTCTGTAAAGTTTGCTACTTGGTCGGGATTTGGATTGCCCAATAATGTTGTGGGTGTGACACTGAGTCCCTCTGGCAGCTGCCGCCGTCATGTCGGAGTCATTATTGACTGACTTTGGCAAGAGGATTGACTCATGAGCCTCCTACATGCCTTCCTGACGGCTGAATTTCTCGGCACTTCAGCTTGGTTTTGGCTGGCCTTCTTTACCATAGTCGGCGCGCTACTAATCTTCGATCTCGGTGTACTGCACCGCAAGAACCGGGAAATCGGCGTCAAGGAAAGTCTGCTGCTTTCGGCTGGCTACATTACAGTGGGGTTGCTGTTTGGACTATGGGTCTGGCAGCAGAAGGGAAGCGCCTCGGGCATGGAGTACTTCACCGGATTCCTGATCGAGAAATTATTGTCCATGGACAATGTGTTTCTTATGGCGACGATCTTCGGCTTCTTCTCTACTCCGCGTAAGTATCAGTATGAAGTACTCTTCTGGGGAGTCCTCGGCGTGATCGTATTGCGTGCGATCATGATCAGCCTTGGTGCGGCCTTGATCGCCCATTTCAGCTGGGTACTGTATGTGTTTGGCCTTTTTCTTTTGCTGACAGGCTTGAAAATGCTTTTCTCTAGGGCGAAAGAAGTGCCAAATCTGGATGAAAACCTGTTGGTCAGGTATCTGAGGCGCCATCTGCGCATAACTGACCATCTGCATGGTGGACGTTTCTTTGTCCGACAGCCGAGCGCCAGCGGCAAATCGGTGGTCTGGGTAACGCCATTATTGCTAACCTTGATTTTGATCGAGTGTGCCGATCTAGTATTCGCGGTTGACAGCGTACCGGCAATCTTCGCGATCACTCAGGATACTTTTGTTGTTTACACGTCGAACATATTTGCGATCTTGGGCCTGCGCGCCCTGTATTTCGCTTTGGCAGCACTCATCCATCGTTTCGCCTACCTCAAGTATGCGCTGGCACTGGTGTTGGTCTTTATCGGCTGTAAGATTTTTTTGGTGGGCATCATTGGCAAGATCCCCGCAGTAATTTCGTTGAGTATTACATTCTCTCTGTTACTGGGCGGCGTTTTCTTCTCGCTGTGGAAAACTCGTGGCGTCCGTTAGGGCGGTCATAGTGCGGTGGACCGAGACGCCGAATAAAGCCATTCCAGATTTTTTTATTGATCTTCATCTTGACTCAGTTTCTGATAAATACCCAGGCTTACAATCAACATAACAGCAGCAATGAGCAGGAAGGTGGGATAGACCAGCATGGTGATATCTTTTTTACCAGCATCAAAAATAAAGACCAAGGCTTCCAAGCTTACAGCAATAGAGATGATGACAAGAAACTTCAATAATGTTCTTCTTTCTGTTGTATGGGATTTTAATTCGCCGCCTCTGATGACTTCTTCTTCAAGTATAAATTTGGATACGTCAAACACAGCCATTCCTATCACGATCAAGCCAATTGCATCAAGCAAAGCCGATACCAGCAAAACCCGCTCGTGTAGTGACACCCATACATCGTGTATGGCGACATACATTATGGCCAGGCTAATAAGAGTTAGCAGTAAACTAATGAGGCAATATAAGGCGCGCATTATAAACTGTGATAATTTTGTTATGTGGTTCATATTTATCCTTGATGTAAGGTTGCTGTCGCTGCCCACAGTTAAAGCTGCTGGCCAAGCCCGCGCTTTAGTAACAGAAACCACTGTATAGCATTTATCAGGATTTAGAACGGATAATCTTACTGTGTCCTCGTAATGTCCCAGCCCTAGGTGTGTAGTCCCCACCATGTAGTGGTGCATCATCCCTGAGTCGTCAAGAGGAGGATGCTCTATGGGAAGTGTTTTTCATGGCTGCGCCCGTACGACGCCGCGTGTTCGAGCCGAGCTCCAAGCGTCGAAAGAGAGCACCCGAGCCCTTGCCACCCGCTACGGGCTGAATCCGGAGACCGTGGCCAAGTGGAGGAAGCGGACCACGACAACCGATGCTCCGATGGGCCCAGGTGTCGAAGAGCACGGTGCTGACGCCGGCCGAGGAGGCCATCGTGGTGGCATTCTGTCAGAAGACGCTGCTGCCGCTCGATGACCTGCTGGGTTGCTTGAAGGATACGATCCCCCCACCTCAGCCGCAGCGCCATGGCATCTCCCGGCTGCCGACCGAAGAGGCTCCAACGCAGCGCAAACGGTTCAAGACCTACGAGATCGGCTACGTCCACATCGACAGCTGCGAGCTACGTCACGCCGATTTGCCCAAGAACCGCCAAGGCCCCAGCAGCCGCCTTCTGGGGCCGGACATCTTCGACCGCGTCTGCATCGCCCATGACATCGAGCACCGGCTGGCTAAGCCCTATTACCCGTGGACCAACGGCCAAGCCGAACGGATGAACCGCACGATCAAGGACGCCACGATCAAGACGTACCACTACGACGGCCTGCAAAGCCTGAAAGCTCATGTTCTGGCTTTCGTCACCGCCTATAACTTCGCAAAGCATCTCAAAGCCTTGCGCTGGCGAACACCTTACCAAGTCGTTTGCGAAGCCTGAACCAAAGACCCATCGATCTTCAAAATCGACCCGCACCACCTCATTCCGGGACCAAACAGCACGCAGACCCGGGGTGTGGTGCTGTGCAACCAGATTCGGACCGTGGACCTGGATGCGCGAGGCGCCAAACGCATCGAATCGGTGTCAATGTCGTGATTGACGATGCCCTGGCACGTGTCCAGGCGTTGTTTGAATAATAAAGCTCATGCCGATCAGATTCAGTGCGTTGGCATAGGCCTACATAGGGTCCATACCCGATCTTGTGCGTCAGTTGTAATGACTTCGTAACCTCAGGAATTCAGATCCATCCGGCTCACCGAAACTCCTTGTGGTTCAGGTTGTGCCGGGCCATGCGCAGGCCGAGGACGCGCCGGGTCAGGCCCAGGTGGGCGGCGGACTCGGTCATGTTGCCCTTGTGCCGCTTGAGCGCCTCGGCGATCAGTTCACACTCGGCCTGTCCCAGCCGGACGTCGAGAATGCCGCCGGCGGACGGGCTCTCGGAAACCGCCGGGGTCTGCAGCGAAGGCGGCAGATGGTGCGGTTCGATGACTGCACCCTCGCAGAGAAGGACCGCCCGCTCGATGACGTTCTCCAGCTCGCGCACGTTGCCCGGCCAGTGGTAGCACATCAGCATGCCCATTGCCGGTGTGGAAATGCGCTTCGCCGGGATGCCCATCCTGCTGGAGAGGCGCGCGACGAAATGCTCCGCCAGGATGGCGATGTCGGAGTCGCGTTCGCGCAGCGGCGGCACGCTGATGGGGAAGACGTTGAGCCGGTAGTAGAGGTCCCCGCGGAAGCGGCTCTGCTCGACCATCGCCCGCAGGTCGCGACTGGTGGCGGCGAGGATGCGCAGGTCGACCTGGTGGGTGACGTTGCCGCCGACCCGTTCGAAGCTCTTCTCCTGCAGCACCCGCAGCAGCTTGGCCTGCATGGCCGGGGACAGCTCGCCCACCTCGTCGAGGAAGATGGTGCCGCCGTCGGCCGCCTCGAAGCGCCCGCGCCGCGGGGTCGCCGCTCCGGTGAAGGCGCCGTACTCATGGCCGAACAGCTCGCTCTCGATGACGCTCTCCGGCAGGGCGGCGCAGTTGAACTTGACGAAGGGCCCTTCGGCATTGCTGCCGTTGTAGTGGATGGCACTGGCTACCAGTTCCTTGCCCACGCCGCTCTCGCCGAGGATCAGCACCGTGGCCCGCGAGCGGGCGACCTTCTCGATCAGCCTATGGACTTCCTGCAGCGGCCGCGAGCTGCCGATGATGCTGCTGGGCTTGAAACGGCTCTGCAAGGCTGAATGCAGACGGTGGTTCTCGTCCTCCAGGGCGACCTTGCGCACGTGCTCCTGCAGGTGCAGCTCCACCGCCTGGGCGGTGAGGGCGGCGAGAATGGCGAGAATCTCCGCGTCCAGCTCGAGCATCCGGCGGTTGGCGTAATGGCGCTCGGCGACGATGGTGCCCAGCACCTTGCGGTCGCGGCGGATCGGCACGCAGAGGAGGGACTGGTTGCCCGCTTCGCCGGGCAGTACCACCGTCCGCCCGCTGTCCACCGCTTGGGCGACGATATCCTCGCCGAGAGCGAGGTAGCCCGAGGCCTCCTCCTCCTCGCTCAGGCCGCAGCCCTGCTGGACGAAGATCCGCCCCGACTCCGGATCGCGCAGGGTCACCATGCCACGCGCCATCTTCAAATGGCGCTGCATCAGCTCCAGCAGCACCCGCAGGATGCCGGCCAGGTCGCTGCCCTCGCTGGGGATGCGCCCCAGTTCGCCGAGCAGCGGCAACAGATCGGTATGGCATTCGCCCATGTCCCATTCGCAGGGTTTGTTCCGCACTGGAGGCTCTTGAACGGAAAGTGCGTCTGCGCCAATTATTGACGTCTCGGGAGGTGGGCTCATAACGTCCCGCCCCATTGGTGCGATGCTATTTTTCTGATGGCACTCATAGCCGGTAACGCCTTTGGACATTCATTGGCCGCGGATAGGGCCGTATCCAAGAGGTACCAGCAAGTTCCATTCCTGGCGGTGAAAGTCCGCAAATTCCGCCGCAATCGCTCCACGCTGAGGTATCGGATATGGCCAAGCCGATGACGTGTCTCGCCTCAATGCTCAATTTGATTGGTCTATATGAGAACGCTCTTGACGAATTTCGTACCGAAAAGAGCAAAGCACCATTCGAAAAGCGGTCGCTTTCCCTGCTCAGGTCAGGCAGTTACTAATTGCAGTCGATATCCAGCCGGAATCCCGGATAGGTCACATAGGTCACCAAGAGGGAGACGGTTTCGTCGTTGGTTTCGAGAAATTTGAAATCAGTGTTCGTGGATGAACGTCTTAGCCGATCGATTCGGCCCTGGCTGAAGTGGCAACCTCTTCAGCCGTAGGCGGCCAGAATCACGCTGGACGGGGAGAAAAAAGCACCGGCCTCCTGCCCGGGGACAAAGCTCATGGTCTTGCAACTCTCGGTACTGATTACACAGACCACAGGGTGTCCGGATGGCAGGGTCAGGGTCACCTCGCTAGTCAGGGGGCCTTGCTGGATTTTGGTGACCTCACCCCACAAGACATTACTCGCGGTGAGTTTGAAAGAGCGTTCGGTAATGAGCATCACCGAGGAGGACTTGATCCAGGCGAAGATTTCCTTGCCGATAGCCAACTCCAGGTTCTCCACACTGGCCTTGGTGATGATCGCGGCGATCTTGTTCTTGGCATCCAGACGGATGTGCACCTCGTAGTCGACGCCATCGGCACGCAGGTCGGTAACGATACCGGCGAACTGGTTGCACGCACTGCTCTTCAGGCTCATGGAGTGCATGAGGTGCTGGAAGGACTGGATATCGCTGCCGGTTATCTCGTCCAGGCGCTCGGAGAGGCGGTCGAGGGCGCTCTGACATTCGATCTCCAGGAGCCGGTATATGGCCACGATGCGCCGGCCATAGTCGGTGAGTCGGGTACCGCCGCCCTGCCGACCGTTGGCGACTCGCACCACCAGGGGCTCGGCGGCGAGGTTATTCATGGTGTCGATGGCATCCCAGGCCGACTTGTAAGAGAGCGGCACGGTCTTGGCCGCTCGGTTGATCGAGCCCTCTCGTTCGATCGCCTCGAGCAGGCGGATACGAGTATCGGAAAAAGCCGTGCCGACTTCGGTATCCAGGGATAGACGAGCCAGGAAGCGGGAGAAAGTCATGATTTTTCGGTATTTATCTATATTTCTATATGATTTTATAGGTCATAAGACGCCCACATTTTTAATTGTCTGGTCGTGGCACGTCGTCGGGATCAGGTAAGTCAGGCGATAGCGAAGTATGCGGAAGCCAGCCAGCAGGATTTGCTGTAATCGCTTTCAGGCACCTTCAACCTGCCAAGCACAGAGTCGTTTTGGGCAGAGATCATGCCAATACCCTTTCAGCCTGTTCACTTGCCATGCAGCATTAGCGTTGCCGCCTGGAATGCCGACGAAGCGGAGAACTTCGATGCGGTCATGAGGCGTGCGGACGAAGCGCTCTATTCGGCCAAGTCGGCCGGCCGCGGCAGGGTGTCCCGCGCCGCGCCGCATCCGGCGCCGAATCCGTCGAAGACCTGCCACTGAACCGCTCCGGGATTCCCGAGGCGGTTCAGTCAATCCTGGCGAAAGGCAGGGTTTGTCAACCGATCCACGGACCATGCGATAGGCCTATACATGGTCCACATCCGGCGCGATGCGGAAGCACACAGCCTGGAGGAACCGTTTGCCGGCCCCATGGGACCCCCTCCTTAAGCATAAGAAGGCGATCGTTTTATTGATTCATGTCAGTGAAAGCGGTAGTTTTTGTCCCAAGAGAGACGAAACAACGGCGATAACGGCGCCACACCTCGTCTCGATTGAATCGACTGGTAACGACCGCTCGTCTCGCTCTGGGGGAACCGCCATGAAAAAATTCGGAATGCTGGCTCTGACCATCGGCATGCTCACCGTCGGCACTGTCAACGCCGCGGAAATCATCCGGGAAGTGACGAGCGAGACTTCGGGCCAGGCCACGGGCGGCATGAGCGGCATGATGGCCGGCTCCGTCGGCGGTCCGATCGGTGCGGTGATCGGCGCGGGCCTCGGCGCGCTGTTCGGCGGTTCCGGCCAGAAGGCCCTGGGTGCCAGCGAGCGCATCTACCTGGTGCGCACCGACAGCGGCGAACTGAAGGAATACCGCTCGCCGAACTACGTCTTCGCCGAAGGCGACAAGGTGGTGATCCACGGCAACCGCCCGCGTCCCTACGGCTGGACCCCGGAAACCGCCGAAGCCTTTGCCTACAACGGCCGCTGATTCCCGCGACAGCCGCCAAGTCGAAACATCGAACCCCCGCCATACCGGCGGGGGTTCTTTTTTTGGTGCGCCCAGCATGGGCGCACTCCTGCGGGGGCGAATCCCGCCGTAAGTTGATCACAGCGAACGAAGTGAAGCGTAACTGCGTGAGGGCGACCGAGCGTGGAGCGTAAGCTGCGAGCCGATGGACAAGAACCGGATGGAAGGCGCTGCCGAGCAGGGCGAGCGGACCAAGGGCCGCGAGGCTCTCGTGATCAAGGCGAAGTGGCGTAAATCCGGTGGTTGTGCAGCGAAGGAGGGCGTTCTTACTTGGGGATATCTCGCCTTGTACCTGAAAGGGCGACGGTGTCGAACCGGAGCGAGAAGTCAGCAGAGGCCGTAGTCGCTGCCGATACGGGGCGAAGGGCCGAACGAGTAGGAGAGCCGAAGGGCGTGTCGCTCGGAGGTGCAGTGCATCAGAAGCCCGGCGAGCCGGGGGTGTATCGCGGGAGGGCGAGGTGGAGCCGAGCCTGAAGCGGTGTGCGATGAAGCCCGGACGGCGCGAGACGGGACTGGAAGCTCAGGGCGAGACGGCCTGCTTGCGCAGGCGCTCGCGAGCGCGAACATGGCGTTGGCGTGGAAGCACGTCAGGGCCAATCGCGGCAGAACCGGGGAGGATGGACGGTCGATTGCCGACACGGCGGATTACCTGAAAAAACACTGGCCGCGGATTCGGGAAAGCCTGCTGGATGGCAACCACCGGCCTGCGCCGGTGCGCCGTGTGCAGATTCCGAAACCCGGTGGCGGTATGCGCGAACTGGGGATTCGACGGTAACGGATCGGCTGATCCAGCAAGCCCTGCTGCAAGTTCTGCAACCTCTCATCGATCCGATGTTCTCCGCACACAGTTACGGCTTCCGACCCATGGCGCTGAATCGAGCGATGCCCATCGCCTACTTCGAACGGCTCGGTGTGCCTCGACTCTCATGACCTCAACTACTCGAACCGCCCGGCGCGGACCCGCATACCGGCTGGTGTGGGAGGGGATCGGTCGGTTGTCCTGACCGCCCCCTATCCCGATTTGGCGCCGTGAATAATCTCGTTGCGCCCATATCCCTATCCCGATCGAGACGACCGGCTCTTCATCGACATGGAGCCTGGAGACAAAGCTGTTTTTCACACTTTCATTTGCTTTTTTTCACTTCTGGATTCGTATCTTTCCAGGCAAGAGATGGTTTCAAGACCGATATGGCTTTCTGGGAAATCGAATTTCCTCGAAGTTATAAGGAGTGTCGCGAGACCGCCCGGGCAATCGTTGCGGATGCTGGATGGAAAATATCTTTCCAAGCGCTCGGAGTTGGCGCAGCGATCATCGCCTGTGCCGGCAGAGTAACGGTCCGCCAGGGGAAAGAGCTTCGGCAAACCCTCGACGGTTTGTCGAGGCCGGCGCGATAGCCCGTATTCAGTCACTACTGCTTTCGCCATCGAGAGACGAGAAACGGAAAATCAGTGATGGGAGGTTCCCTGAAATGAATATCGAACAATCCCTGCGTGACCCGAATGTCGCCCTGCCCATCATCGACGGGCCAGAAGCCGGCGGTATGAGGACCTGGCCGATGGATTCGTTCGTCGTCGTCACGGCCCCGATCTGGGCGCCGCTCTGCGGAGGCCAGTACACGAGGTACCGCGTGCGCCGGCACAGCCGGCTCGGCTTGGTGTGGGCGAGCCAGGATCATCCCGAGTTGCAGGGGTGATGCGTGGCGGCTTGCCGGACGGGAATGCTTGGCGCTGTCCGTCCGGATAACGCTGACGACTCCTTTCTTCTTTCTTCCGGTCCGAAGCGCGTAGGGTGGAAAACCTGCGAAGCAGTTTTCCACCGGGGGTGCGACGTAGGCGAGGGCGGGGATGGGATTCGCTGGGCTGGACAAGCCGGCTTGTCCGCCCTACAAAAGGCCGCATCGCGCAGGGCGAGCCTGCCTGCCGTGGAGTCGCTGCCGCCGGCTCGCGAGAGCCGCCGGTCGCCGCGCATTTTTGGTTTTATCGAGAGGCAGTGGATTTGTGAGAAAGAAGAAGCCGTTGGACCCCGTTCGCCAGGCTCAGAAGAATCGTGCCTATCGGATCGGCTATCTGATCGCCCTGGCCGGTATCGCTTGCGGGTTCATGTTGCTGGAACTGAAGTCCGTGTGACGGATCTTGCCGCCGTGGCGGAGCGAATATTTTCCTGGCCGTGAAACCCCGCGCAGCAGATTTTCTGCGGAGGAGGGCTTGGCTGGTCACTGGGCCACGTCGCCCAGCGCGGCGTACAATCCCGCCCTGTCATCCCTCTCCAGCACGGGAAGGGGGCTGCAGCGACCGGCTCCTGCCGTTCACGCCGGCTGCCGCAGATTGCCGATGCACGCATCAACCGCGAGAGAAATATCCATGCCGACCTACGATTACCGTTGCGAAGCCAACGGTCAGGTGTATGAAGTCCAGCATCCGATGGCGCTGAGCCCGAAAAACTGGGGCGAACTGCGCGCCGCCTGCACGCTGGCGGAAGACCCGTCGATCCCGGACGACGCGCCGGTGACCAAACTGATGAGCGCCGCCGGCGTGGTCAACAGCCGGGTGCTGAAGAACCCGGAGCCCCCGGCCTGCGCCCGGGGAAACTGCGCCGGCAACTGCCGCTGAACGGACAGCCGCACCTCGTAGGGTGGAAGACTCGCGCAGCGATCTTCCACCGCAGCGTTCCGGATTGCTCGTTGTGGTGGGCGTTGCCGTGAGCCCCTTCGTGTAGACAAGGCTGCGCCATTGTCTACACGGCGTTGCAGCACCTGGGATGGCGGGCGGATGACAATGTCCCCTGCTTTCACCATCTGTGGCCATGCCTCCCATGTCCGGGTTGGGCTATGATGCGCGCCCCCACGCTTCGCTTGGAACATCAGGCCATCATGTCCGGCAATGCCCTTTATAACGACTTGTCCGGTTATTACGACCTGATGTGCGCCGATATCGACTACCAGGCGCAAAGCCACTGCGTTCACCGGCTGCAGCAACTGTTTGGCAATGGCGGACGCCGGCATCTCGATCTGGCCTGTGGAACCGGGCCGCATGTCCGCCATTTCATCGATGCCGGCTATGCGGGCAGTGGCCTCGACATCAACCAGCCGATGCTGGACCGCGCCGCCATGCGTTGTCCGGAGGCGCGATTCTCCCGCCAGGACATGTGCGCCTTCGCGGTGGACGAGCCGCAGGACCTGATCACCTGCTTTCTGTATTCCATCCATTACAGCGGCGGAATCGACAGGCTGAAGGCATGCATCGCCAGCGCGCACCGCGCACTGGCCGCCAACGGGCTGTTCTGCTTCAACGCGGTCGACAAGCAGCGGATCGACAACGCTTCATTCGTGACGCACAGCGCACGGCATGAGGACGGCCTGTTCCGCTTCAGTTCCGGCTGGAACTACCCCGGCCAGGGCGAGCGACAGTCGCTCAAACTGCGTATCGAACGCAGCGTGGCGGGCGAAACCCAGGTGTGGCACGATGAACACCCCATGGTCGCGGTGAGCTTCGACGAGTTGCAGACGCTGCTGCAACCGTACTTCGAGGTCCATGTGTTCGAACATGATTACGAAAAGCTCATTCCTTGGAACGGAACCTCGGGGAATGCTCTGTTCGCCTGTGTGAAGCGGTGAGGGCCTTCCAGGCTGCTTTGCTTCCGGCTACCTCGCCTCGTCATGAGCCCGGCGCTGCTGGGGCGGGCAAGCTTGCGCAATCCTCCGCAGCCCCCTGGTTCCGACGGGTGTAGGGTGGAAAACCGCGCAGCGTTTTCCACCAGAGCGCTCATTCCCCGTAAGCGCCACGCTCATGCGCTGGCTCGACGCACCAGTCCGTGCGGTAGATACCTGTCGCCACGGCCCGATGAAAGCTCGAATAGGGCCAGTCCACCACCCGCGCCACATGCCCGTGTTTCACCGGGTTGTAGTGCAGATAGTCGAAGTGACGCTGGTAGTCGAGGTCGTCGCGGATCAGGTGTTCCCAGTAGCGCCGTTGCCAGATGCCGCGTTCGCCACGGGCGGCCTGTGCGGCCGTGCGCGTTTCGTCATCCGGCAGGCGTCTGGAGAAGGCGAACTTGATGACCTTCCAGCGCAGGGCGAAGTCGCTGTCGCCCGGCGGTAGCGTCCACATGCAGTGCATGTGTTCCGGCAACACCACCCAGGCATCGATGTGGAAGGGATGACGCGCCTTGGTCGCCCGTACCGTGGCGCGCAGCAGGTCCACCTCCCGCACCAGTAGGTCGCTGCGCCGATCGCGCAGGTTCACCGTGAAAAAGTAGGTCGCCCCCGGCACGCGGGCGCGGCGGTAGTTGGACATGGGCTGCCTCCCTGAGCCTCGTGCCTGCCATGGCCATGCTCGGTGGACAAGCGGAGCGTTGTCCACCTTACGGAATCGATCTTGTGGGCTGTTGCCTGCCTGATTGGTGGACAAGGCTGCGCCGTTGTCCAGTCTACGTGGCCGCAACTCCGCGTAGGGTGGAAAACTCGCGAAGCGATTTTCCACCAAGGATGTCCGGGCTACTCGCTTCCGGCCTCCTTGCCCTGTCATGAGCTGGCGCTGGTGGGGTACCAAGGTGGACAAGCCTGCGGCGTTGTCCACCCTACGGAGCCCGATACAGGTCGATTTCGCGGATCAGCAGATCGTTTGTGCGATCACGCAGGTTGACGGTGAAGAAGTAGGTGGCACCGGGGACGCGGGCGCGACGGTAGTTGGACATGATTCCTCCGTGAACCTGTAGCCGTTGCCTGAGGGCCCGCCCGGTGGACAAGGCTGCGCCGTTGTCCACCCTACGCCAGCCGCAAGCCTGTGCGCAGTTTCGGGGCAAGTATGTATGGAGCTTCCTGTCGCCGCTCAAACGTCGCCCAGCGTAGGGTGGAAAACTCGCGAAGCGATTTTCCACCAAGGATGTCCGGGCTACTCGCTGATGGCTCCCACGCTCCCGCGCTCGTCGTTATACATAAGTTCCGGCGAGCGCATCGCGTGCTTCCAGTGCAATGACAAACTCCCGCAATCGCTGCAATCCGATCCACATGGCCTTGGGGCCGGGTGGGCCATCGTGTTTGCGCCCCAGATAGCCGCCCAGACCGGCCACCCACTCAACCATCTCGCCCAGTCGAGGTGGCACCGGCGGCGGTGGGCAGCGCTTGATCACGAGGTAGGCGGCCCGCCACTCCCGGGCTTCGAAAATCAACTCGCAATTCAGCTCCGGGCAGGCACGTCCGAGCATCAGGCTGTACAGCACTCGCCAGGCAACCACCAGGTAAAGCCCGATGCAAGGCAGTAGCCGCTCCTCGGTTTCCAGTTGCAGGCAATTGATCTGACAGCCGTTTTTCAGGACATGAAAGTAAATCTCGATATACCAGCGCACGGCATACCAGGCGACAATCGTAGAGGCCTGTTCCAGGCTGCCCACCGGCAAGCTGGTCAGCAACAGCCACTCCAGCGGCTCGACGCCCTCCGGAGGATTCTCTTCGCGGGCCAGCACGGCATTGACGGAGACTTCCGGCAAGTGGCGACCGATTCGAGCGGGGGGACGCAGCACGACAGTGGCCGAACGCAACGTGACCCGGGCCTGCCGGGCCGGGCGCTTCGGGCGTGCCCGGACCTCGACGGCGAGCTGCCCCAGACCCGGCGCCATGGCCAGCGATGCCCATAGCTTGTCGGCATCGCCCGTCAGCACGCGTCGATCCTGTGCCGCACGCACGATCCACTGCGCCCGCGTGGACGGTGCGACTTCCGCATACTCGGTGAACCATTCATACAGATCCCCTTCCGCATCGGCGAGGTTCACCAATTGCGTTTTGGGGATCTGCCCCTGCAACGCGCAGCTAGCCTGGTAACTGTCGATCCAGCGCCGGCTCTCCTTCTCGTCCACACCCTTGCCACGACGCGCCTTGCGCGGACTCGGTTCGTCGCGGCTCCACCACAAGGCCTCCACGACCCCAAGGCAGATGCGTTCTGGGGTAAAGGCCACGGTCGGATGCAACCGACGCGGGTATTTCTGCTGCTCCTTGAGCGTGCCCACGCCCTTGGGGCCCAGGCTCACCCACTTGTCGAGCTCGGTGGTGTCCTGTACCAGCAACACCACCGGGCAACACTCCATGCGCTGCAGCGTGGCATCCCGATGCGGTGTCAGCACCGTCTCGAATGTTGCCTTCTCGTGGTCGAAGAACCGATAGGCCGCCATCGTTTCCGCCCAGCCCCGGCAGGCCGCGGGAATGCTGCTCCCCGGGTGCGCTCCCAACCGCTCCAGGACCTTGGCTACCCGTACATTCAGGCGCTCATCGCCCAGGTCGGCGGTCTGCATTTCTTCCTCTGCCCAGTTCATCGTCATTCTCCACGAATCCCTTTTGGGTATAGACCTGTGGGGACTGGAGTTGTGTATAACGACGAGCGCGAGGGGGCGTGGGAGCAGGACGGGTGACCCTTTGCATCACGGGGCGAGGTGGGAGCGATCAAATAACTCGCGAAGCGATTTTCCACCGGGGATGTCCGGGCTACTTGCTGGCCTTCCTTCCGATGATCAGTCGGAGACTATCGCCGACTGGCGGCGGCTAGGGCCTGTTAACACTACCGTAGGGCCTCAGCGATAAGAGCCACAGTGACGAAGGCGGCGTACATGAGGTCAAGCTTGTCGTAGCGCGTGAACACGCGGCGCCAGGCCTTGAGTCGTCGAAACAGCCGCTCGATACCGTTGCGTCGGCGATAGAGCGGTTTGTCATACTCCCACGGCTGGCGCCGCCGGGGGTTGGGTGGCACCACCGGCACGAAACCCAGGCCGCAAGCCAGCTCGCGCGTGGCATTGTCTTGGTATGCACTGTCCATCAACAGAGCCACGAGCCCGTGGTGAGGTCCCAACGCCTGAATCAAGCGCCTGCCTTCGGGGGCATCGCCAGCCTGCCCCGCCGTCAGGCTCCAGGTCACGACATTGCGATCATCCGCGGCAACCAGATGCAGTTTGGTGCTCCAGCCGCCGCGGCTGCGACCGAGGGCTTGAGGACCGTTTTTTTTCGCGCGCCCGTACCATCCGGATGCACCTTCACGATACTGGAGTCGAGGCTGATGGCCTCGATGCGTATCTGCATAAGTCGCTGGCGCTGCAACTGTTCGAAAACACGATCGAGCACGCCGGCTTTGCTCCAGCGCATCATGCGGGTGTAGACGGTGTGCCAGTTGCCATAGCGTTCGGGCAGCGCGCGCCATTTGCAGCCGTTGGCTGCCACATACAGGATGGCGTTGAGTACTTGCAGGTTGCCCAGGCGTACATTGCCGCGTTGGCGCGGCAACAAGCCTTCGATTTGTTTGAATTGCTCGGCGGTCAGTTGCATGGCACTCGGTCTCAACACTGTTTTGCTGCATTCTAGTAAATAGAGTTAACAGACCCTAGTCGACATACAAGGGCGGGTGACGCTTTGCATCACGGGGCGGGATAGGAGCGATCAATATAATGGGAGCGATCAAACGCCGTACTGCGCATTGAAAAACTGGACCGTATTTTCGTACTTGAACTGGATGGCGGTCGGAAGCGCTTGCCATGACCCAAACACGTTGGCCATCGGCTCGTAGAACGCTTCGACTGTCAACGGCACAGGGCCGCAATAGCTGTTTCGATGGGTTACCGCCCAATTCACCACATTGCGACTGATGGATACGCCATTCTTTAGAGGGACATCCCACTTGACGATGACATCTTCGTTTTGCGCCGACCGTAGAGGAATGCTTTTTGCGATTTCGGCTGTTCTCTCATCGACGACTATGCCCAGCCACTGGGTAGTTTCTCCAAGCTCGTACGCGTCTACCAGTGCGGGGCCGGAAAAGAGGTTTGCTGCGAAGTTGAAGCTGAAGCGCCCTTGGGAGATTCCACCTCGGAGAGGAATGCAGTAGTGAAGAGCTTGAGTAAAGACTTCTGTCGTGAGAAGAATGAGCGCAAGCGCATCGTTTTGAGTGTTACCTTTCGAAAAAGCAATCATGGTGTCCGAGAAGATGAACGAGTGAACCTGATCTGTCAGAATCTCATTTGTGTCTGAGCGCTCAATTTCAAGGTGCAGCCGCTCGTTCCGAGCACGGCTTAGATCACAAAGTTTCTGCCATGCGCTTTCTGGATCGCGCTTGGTCAATGTACTCATTCCAAGCATATCGAAGTGAGCTACAAATCGATCGTCACCGTGGTTGGGCATGTTTTCAGGCTCTAACGTTAAAGGGAATGGGTGCTCTGTTAGAGCATATAAATGCGAATTATGGAATGGGCGACCACACTGAGTCCCTTTGTGGTGTCTCTACTAACTGCCATGTGACTCCAGTATTTACGTTCATTAAGAATGTAAACTTCATCGCAAGCCCCGACGTGAACAGCTGGTAATTCACTCTTCCATCATGCCGCTTATCGAGTGGATGGCTATTTCGAGGCATCTCCTGCCAGGCGATGTTGTCATCTTTTGTCTTAACAATTTGGTAGATGGCCCCCGAATATTTGTCGAGTTTGAAGGTCCCTCGTGCTGCGAGAGGTGACTGGAGGAATTCAAAGCGCACTTCGGGTGGCACAGTTGTCTTTTGATGATTTGGGGTTGCATTATCTGCCCTCGAGGTAGAGGCAATGCAACATGCAAAAAAGATGAAGGATCGTTTCATGTTTAGTCTTAACCACTATTTGACACCAAATGGTGTGAACAAACACACTACTTGGTGCATAACATTCCCTCGCGAATCCCCTGTAGGCTGCAGCTTTTGGCATGAAGCCGGTGTTTTTTTAGGGCGTTATGCACCATGAATGGCAAGCCAAAGTTTATTAGTCCTGCCTCAATCCCAACTCAACGCCCCCCCGGTTTGATACTCGATCACCCGCGTCTCAAAGAAGTTCTTCTCCTTCTTCAGATCCATGATCTCGCTCATCCACGGGAAGGGGTTGGTGGTGCCGGGGTATTGTTCCGGCAGGCCGAGCTGGCTCAGGCGGCGGTTGGCGATGAATTTGAGGTAGTCCTCCATCATCGTCGCGTTCATGCCGAGCACGCCGCGGGGCATGGTGTCGCGGGCGTATTCGATTTCCAGTTGGGTGCCCTGGAGGATCATCTGGGTCGCTTCGTCCTTCATCTCGGCGTCCCACAGGTGCGGGTTCTCGATCTTGATCTGGTTGATCATGTCGATGCCGAAGTTCAGGTGCATGGACTCGTCGCGCAGGATGTACTGGAACTGCTCGGCGGTGCCGGTCATCTTGTTGCGGCGGCCCATGGAGAGGATCTGGGTGAAGCCGCAGTAGAAGAAGATGCCTTCCAGCACGCAGTAGTAGGCGATCAGGTTGCGCAGCAGCTGGCGGTCGGTTTCCGGGGTGCCGGTGTCGAAGGTCGGGTCGGAGATCGAGCGGGTGTACTTGAGGCCCCAGGAGGCCTTCTTCGCGACGCTCGGGATCTCATGGTACATGTTGAAGATCTCGCCCTCGTCCATGCCGAGCGACTCGATGCAGTACTGGTAGGCGTGGGTGTGGATCGCTTCCTCGAAGGCCTGGCGCAGGATGTACTGGCGGCACTCGGGGTTGGTGATCAGGCGGTAGATGGCCAGCGCCAGGTTGTTGGCGACCAGCGAATCGGCGGTGGAGAAGAAGCCGAGGTTGCGCTTGATGATGCGCCGCTCGTCCTCGGTGAGGCCGTCGGCGCTCTTCCACAGGGCGATGTCGGCGTTCATGTTGATTTCCTGCGGCATCCAGTGGTTGGCGCAGCCGTCGAGGTATTTCTGCCAGGCCCAGTCGTACTTGAAGGGGACGAGCTGGTTGAGGTCGGCGCGGCAGTTGATCATGCGCTTCTCGTCGACGCGCACGCGCGCCGCTGCGCCTTCGAGGTCTTCCAGGCCTTCGCGGATGTCCAGTTCGTTGAGCGCGGCCTTGGCGCGGGCCACCGCGTCGGAGTCGTCGGCGGCGATGGCGCGGGCCTCGTGGGCGGCGGCGTCGCCGACGCTGTCCAGGCGCTCCAGGGTCATGGCGGCCTGCGGTTGCGCGGTGGTGGCGGGCTTGGCGGCGGCGCCTTCTTCGGGTTGATCGAATTCGTCCCAGCTGAGCATGGCGGGTTCTCCTGGTCGGGACCGGCGGGCCGGTCGGTGCGAGTCGGTCGGCCTCCCGCGGCGCGGGAGGCGCGGAATCTGTGGGGAAGGGGAGCACGCCCCTCTCCCTGGCCTTCTCCCCAGAGGGGAGAGGGGATGCAGTGCCGGCCTGCGGGTCAGCCGGTCACTGACAGGCTTCGCAGTCCGGGTTGTCGATGCTGCACGCTTGCGGCACCGGCGCCGGCTTGGGTTCGGCGGCGGACAGGCTCTCGTCGATCACCGAGGACACGGCGTTGAGCTTGCCGGTGTTGATGGTCGACTTCTCGGCGCTGGTGGCGGCCAGGGCGCGGAGGTAGTAGGTGGTCTTCAGGCCGCGGAACCAGGCCATGCGGTAGGTCACGTCGAGCTTCTTGCCCGAGGCGCCGGCGATGTACAGGTTCAGCGACTGGGCCTGGTCGATCCACTTCTGCCGGCGGCTGGCGGCCTCGACGATCCACTTGGTCTCCACCTCGAAGGCGGTTGCGTAGAGGGCCTTGAGGTCGGTTGGGATGCGCTCGATCTGCTGCACCGAGCCGTCGTAGTACTTGAGGTCGTTGACCATCACCCCGTCCCACAGCTCGCGCGCCTTGAGGTCGTGGACCAGGTAGGGATTGATCACGGTGAACTCGCCGGAGAGGTTCGACTTCACGTAGAGGTTCTGGTAGGTCGGCTCGATGGACTGCGACACGCCGACGATGTTGGAGATGGTCGCGGTCGGCGCGATGGCCATGATGTTGGAGTTGCGCATGCCCTTCTTCACACGCTCGCGCAGCGGTGCCCAGTCCAGGGTGCTGGAGCGGTCCACCTCGATGTACTTGGTGCCGCGCTGCTCGGCGAGGATGTCCAGCGAGTCCAGCGGCAGGATGCCCCTGGACCACAGCGAACCTTCGAAGCTGGAGTAGGCGCCGCGCTCCTCGGCCAGGTCGCAGGAGGCCTGGATCGCGTAGTAGCTGATGGCTTCCATCGAGCGGTCGGCGAAGGCGATGGCCGCCTCCGAGCCGTAGGCGATGTGCTGCAGGTACAGCGCGTCCTGGAAGCCCATGATGCCGAGGCCGACCGGGCGGTGGCGGAAGTTGGCGTTACGCGCGGTGTCGACGCTGTAGTAGTTGATGTCGATGACGTTGTCGAGCATGCGCACGGCGGTCTTCACGGTGCGCGATAGCTTCTCGGTGTCCAGCCTGCCGTCATTGATGTGGTTGACCAGGTTGATCGAGCCCAGGTTGCACACGGCGATCTCGGAGTCCGAGGTGTTGAGGGTGATCTCGGTGCAGAGGTTGGAGCTGTGCACCACGCCCACGTGCTGCTGCGGGCTGCGCAGATTGCACGGGTCCTTGAAGGTCAGCCAGGGGTGGCCGGTCTCGAACAGCATCGAGAGCATCTTGCGCCACAGGTCCTTGGCGGCGATGGTCTTGAACAGCTTGATCTTGCCGTACTGGGTCAGCGCCTCGTAGTACTCGTAGCGCTCCTCGAAGGCGCGCCCGGTGAGGTCGTGCAGGTCGCGCACGTCGGACGGCGAGAACAGGGTCCACTGGCCGTCCTCGAACACCCGCTTCATGAACAGGTCCGGAATCCAGTTGGCGGTGTTCATGTCGTGGGTGCGGCGGCGGTCGTCGCCGGTGTTCTTGCGCAGTTCGAGGAATTCCTCGATGTCCAGGTGCCAGGTTTCCAGGTAGGCGCAGACCGCGCCCTTGCGCTTGCCGCCGTTGTGGGCGAGGCCGCTGGTGGTCATGTAGGACTCGTCGCCCTCCACCTTGAGGTCGAACACGAAGGGCTTGACGGCGATCGGCTGGACGTCGCGGATGCGTGAGTAGACGCAGCCCTGCCAAGTGATCCAGTTGCGCTTGGCGATGGGCTGGCAACCCACCAACTGCGCCACTTCCGGCACGGCGGGGATGCGCAGGTCGTAGGCCTTGCAGACGCCCTCGAAGCGGATCGGCGAACCGTCCGCGCGCTGGCCGACATGGTCCTGGCGGCGTTCGCGGTACTGTCCGGCGGTCGGCACGCCGAGGCGCAGCAACTGATAGCGCAGGCCCTCGATCAGCGGGCGCGAGGTGTTGGTGAAGTAGATTTCCTTGCCGCGCGAAACCCCGCCGTCGCTTTCCAGCAGGCTCCGGATCAGCGCGAGGCTCTGCTGGCGCGGTAGATGGCTGAAGCGCCGGGCGATGCGCTTGCGGCCCTGCTCGTCGTAGAGGTCGGCATGCTCGAACGGCAGGGTAGCCGCGCCGGCGCCGGTGATACGGCCGGTAGTGGCATCGCGCCGCACGCCGCGACCGGAGGCCCAGTGGATCTGGCCATAAGTCTCGTCGCGGGCGGTTTCCCAGAAGTGGATGCCGCGCGCCGACAGGTAGGCGCGCACGAAGTCCATGTGCCCGTCGCGCTGCGGATGGCCGGAAACACCCCACTGCAGGCCGTTCTTGGACAAGTGGCCATCGCCGAGCAGGATGCCGTACAGGCGGGCGTCGTCTTCGTCGAATCCGGCCACGGGCACGACTTCGCTCGGAATCACCTGGGCCATGTAGTCGCCGCGCTCGAGTTCGCCGGCGTCGATCCATTCGGGGCTGCGCTTGCCGCTTTCCAATTGGCGCAGGGTACGTTCGCCGGACTGTTCCAGCGGCACGCCGCGGATCGCGTAGAAGGGGTGGCCAGCGGTCACCTCGATCGGCTCGACGGCATGCTTGACCCGGATGGCGAGCATGGCGTCGGTCTGGTTGTAGACGAACTTGTGGGTGACTTCGCGGTAGCGGCCGCTGATCCCCAGCACCAGGTCGCCCTGCTGCAGGTCGCGGATCGGCCGCGGGCCGTCGGCGGTATGCACCAGGGTTTCGGGGGCGAAGCACTGGTTCACGGCCACCGCGGTGTCGTTGACCACCTTGAGGAAGGGCACCACGCCCTGGCTCTTGCCGTTGGTGCCCTTGATGTAGGAGCCGAGCGCGCGCACCGGGGTCCAGTCGTTGCCCAGGCCGCCGGCGAACTTGGACAGCATGGCGTTGTCGTGGATGGCGTTGTAGATGCCCGAGAGGTCGTCCGGCACCGTGGTCAGATAGCAGGAGGAGAGTTGCGGGCGCAGGGTGCCGGCGTTGAACAGGGTCGGCGTGGAGGCCATGTAGTCGAAGGACGACAGCAGGTTGTAGAACTCGATGGCGCGCTCTTCCTTCTGCGGCTCCTCGATGGCCAGGCCCATGGCGACGCGCATGAAGAACACCTGTGGCAGCTCGAAGCGGATGCCGTCCTTGTGCAGGAAGTAGCGGTCGTAGAGGGTCTGCAGGCCGAGGTAGGTGAACTGCTGGTCGCGCTCGTGATCGAGGGCGGCGCCCAGCCGGACGAGGTCGAACTCGCGCAGTTTCGGGTCGAGCAGTTCGAACTCGATGCCCTTCTCGACGTACACCGGCAGGGCCCTGGCGTAGAGGTCGGCCATCTCGTGGTGGGTGGCGGACTCGGCGACGCCCAGGAAACCGAGGGCTTCGGCGCGCAGGGTGTCCATCAGCAGGCGCGCGGTGACGTAGGAGTAGTTCGGCTCGCGCTCGACCAGGGTGCGCGCGGTCATCACCAGGGCGGTGTTGACGTCCTTCTCGGCCACGCCGTCGTAGAGGTTCTTCAGGGTTTCCTTCTGGATCAGCGCGGCATCGACCTCGGCCAGGCCCTCGCAGGCCTCGCCGATGATGGTGTCCAGGCGGCCCATGTCCAGCGGCACGAGGACTCCGTCGGCGCGGGCGACGCGAATGCTCGGGTGCGGCTGGGCGACTTCCTGGACGGCGGCGGCGCGCTTGCGTTCCTGGGCGCGGGCCTCGCGATAGATCACGTAGTCGCGGGCGACCTTGTGCTCGCCGGCGCGCATCAGCGCCAGTTCCACCTGGTCCTGGATTTCCTCGATGTGGATGGTGCCGCCGGAGGGCATGCGGCGCCTGAAGGTGGTGGTGACCTGCTCGGTCAGGCGGGCGACGGTTTCATGGATGCGCGACGAGGCGGCGGCGGTGCCGCCTTCCACTGCGAGGAACGCCTTGGTGATGGCCACGGTGATCTTGTCGTCGGTGTAGGCGACGACGGTGCCGTTGCGCTTGATCACGCGCAACTGGCCGGGTGCGGTGGCGGCCAGGTCCGGGGTCGAGTCGGCGGTCCGCGGTGCGCCGGGCGACTGGGTTTCGCGAGTGGCGTCGGTATGCATGAAGGTCCTCCATTGTGAAAGGTTTTTGCTCGGACGGCTGACGCAGCGATCCGTCCGCCGGGAGTCCGGTGCGGAAACGGCGGATGGACGGCTGCGACAGACGTCCTCATGGTGCTGTCGAATGCGGTTCCGGCCTCTGGGCCCGAACCACAACATCTAGTGGTATGCGCCGTCGGCGGCACACCCGCGAATTCGGCGACTAGCCTGCGCCGAAAGCAATGCCAGCCGCATCGGCGGCTGGCTGAATATCGTCTTTCACTATGGGGAACCGGCTGGACCAGTCCGTGGACTGGAATCTGCAGAGGACTTGCGAAGAGGGCCGGCTCCCGATCTATATCCCTATATGTAGGGGTCTGGCTGAATGGGGATACAAGATAATGCGTGCATGGGGCTTATGCAAGGCGAGACGGCCTGGATAGGCTGTGGATAAAATGTGAGTCTTCTGTGGGTGGCGGGAGGATGCTTCGATGCAGGCCGCGGTCTGCCTGGCCTGCACCGCCTGTCGTCGACAGGAGAAAATCGATGCCCCGGGCGCGGATTTCCGCTCCGTACAGAGAAACACAATATCTTGTGTTTTCCGGCGTGGCGGGAAAGCATGGGCGCATCGGCCGTTCCGCCCCGTCCGGGGTTCAGGCGGGGATGGCGACCAGGGTCAGCAGGCGCCCGTTCTCGCAGGCGAACTGGCCTTCGAGCAGGCTGCCGGCCGGCCAGTCCGGACCGAGGCCTTGGAGCAGGCGCAGGCGGGCCGTTCCGGCGGGAGTCCAGTCGAGCAGTTCGGCATGCTCGAAATAGAAACGCTGGCGGACCAGCGGATAGAGCGCCTTGAACAGGCTCTCCTTGAGAGAGAAGGTCAGGCTGGTCAGCCAGGCCTGCGCCTCGGGCGTGCCGCTCAGGCGCCCGAGTTCGGCGGGGGTGAGGATGTGTTCGGCCAGGTGCCGGGCGCGTTCGGCCGGCAGCAGGAGTTCGGTGTCCAGCCCCAGGCCGGACCAGGCGTCGGCCCGTCCGACCAGGGCGGCGGCCCAGCCGTCGCCGTGGGTGATGGAGCCGACCACCCCGGCCGGCCACTGCGGCGCGCGGTCCTCGCCGACCGCCGGTACGCCGGGCGTGCCGGTCAGTCGCTGCAGGGCCTGGCGCGCGCAGAGGCGGCCGGCCAGGTATTCGGCCTGGCGCTTGGCCACGCCGCGCACCGGCGCGATGCCGCAGGCGGTGAAGTCGGCGGCCTGCAACAGGGCCGGGTCGAAGCGGGCGCTATGGAGCGCGGTGGCGGGCAGCGCCAGAGGCAGCGGCCAGTGCGCGCTCGGCTCGCTCAGGCAGGGGGGCAGGGGGCTCTGGAAAGTCATCGCGACATTCTGCCGTGGGCTGCTCCGGGCGGATAGGGGATTTCGCGGACCGCGACGCCGCGGCGCACTTGCCACCGCCCGGGCGCGTTCTTATTCGAAGACTTCCCGGAGGAAAGCCTGCATGTCGGCCCAAGAGCGTTCGTCGGCTTCCTTCTGGTAGCCGATGTCCAGGCCGTGGCCGGCGTGGGCGTCGGCATCGGGGTTGGTGAAACTGTGCTTGGCGCCGGGATAGCTGTTGAAGCGGTAGTCGGCGCCGGCTTGCTCCATCTCGTGCTTGAAGTCGGCGATGTCCCGGTCGCTGACGAAGCTGTCGGCCTCGCCGTGGGCGACCAGTATCCGCGCCTTGACGCTGCCGGGGGTGGCGGGGGTCTGGGCGGACAGGTTGCCGTGGAAGCTGACCACCCCGGCCAGCGGTACGCCCTGGCGGGCCATGTCCAGCACCACCTTGCCGCCGAAGCAGTAGCCGATCGCGGCGATCTTCCGGCCGTCGGTCCGCGGTTGGGCCTTGAGCAGCTCCAGGCTGGCGAGGAAACGGTTCTTGGCGTTCTCGGCATTGGCCGTGGCGGCCTGCATGAAGGCCTGGGCGTCGGCCGGGTGCTCGGTGTTCCTGCCCTGGCCGTACATGTCGATGGCCAGGGCGCTGTAGCCGAGGCCGGCGAGGTCGCGGGCGCGGCGCTTGGCGTAGTCGTTCAGTCCCCACCATTCGTGCACGACCATCACGCCGGGGCGCGGCCCCTCGATGGCATCGTCGTAGGCGTAGTAGCCCACCAGCGGCGTGCCGTCGGCGCTCCGGTAGGTCAGCTCGCGGGTCTGGATCTCCGCCAGACTGGCGTTGCTGAAGGCCAGCAGAAGCAGGCCGGGCAAGTAGTGACGCATGCCGATTTCTCCCTTTCGTCGGTTTTGCCGATGGTAGCCCAGGTCGCTGGCGGAATCTCGCCTCCCGGGCGGCGGATATCCGCCCGATCGGGCGTTTTCGGCCGAATGTGTTTTTTTAAATGATTGATTTAAAAGGATATATTTTTCATGGGTACGGAATGGCATATGCCTTGCTCCTCGACCGTACAGCCCCGCTCGCGGGGATTACAAGAATCTCCCCGGAGGAGGGAGGTACCCAGTCCGGTGGCGCCGGTTTCCATGGAGGGAGTTCAGGTGTCGCTCGCGAGGACCTTGCCAAAATGTCCAATCAACAACAACCGTTCTACAAGAGCCTGTACGTCCAGGTGCTGATGGCCATCGCCATCGGTATCGCGCTGGGTCATTTCTATCCGGAAACCGGGGCGGCGATGAAGCCGCTGGGTGACGGCTTCGTCAAGCTGATCAAGATGGCCATCGCCCCCATCATCTTCTGTACCGTGGTCAGCGGCATCGCCGGCATGCAGGACATGAAGGCGGTCGGCAAGACCGGCGGCATCGCGCTGCTGTATTTCGAGATCGTTTCCACCGTGGCCTTGATCATCGGCCTGGTGGTGATCAACCTGGTGCAGCCGGGCGTTGGCATGCATGTCGACGTCTCGGCCCTGGATGCCGGCAGCGTCGCGGCCTATGCCAAGGCCGGCGGCGAGCAGAGCACCATCGGCTTCCTGCTCAACGTGATCCCCGGCACCGTGGTCGGCGCCTTCGCCAACGGCGACATCCTGCAGGTGCTGTTCTTTTCGGTGATCTTCGCCTTCGCCCTGCAACGCATGGGCGACTACGGCCGTCCGGTGCTGGAGTTCATCGACCGCATCGCTCATGTGATGTTCGGCATCATCAACATGATCATGAAGGTCGCGCCCATCGGGGCCTTCGGCGCCATGGCCTTCACCATCGGCAAGTACGGCGTCGGCTCGCTGCTGCAACTGGGCCAACTGATGCTGTGCTTCTACATCACCTGCATACTCTTCGTCCTGGTGGTGCTGGGCGGCATCGCCCGTGCCAACGGCTTCAACATCCTGCGCTTCATCCGCTACATCCGCGAGGAACTGCTGATCGTGCTCGGCACCTCGTCTTCCGAGTCGGTGCTGCCGCGCATGCTGAACAAGATGGAGAAGCTCGGCTGCCACAAGTCGGTAGTCGGCCTGGTGATCCCGACCGGCTATTCCTTCAACCTCGACGGCACCTCGATCTACCTGACCATGGCTGCGGTGTTCATCGCTCAGGCCACCGATACGCCGATGGACCTGACCCAGCAATTGACCCTGCTGGCGGTGTTGCTGGTCGCCTCCAAGGGCGCGGCGGGCGTCACCGGCAGCGGCTTCATCGTGCTGGCGGCCACCCTGTCGGCGGTCGGCCATGTGCCGGTGGCCGGTCTGGCGCTGATTCTCGGCATCGACCGCTTCATGTCCGAGGCCCGCGCTCTGACCAACCTGGTCGGCAACGGCGTGGCCAGCGTGGTGGTGGCTCGCTGGTGCGGCCAACTGGACAGCGAGCGCATGCAGCGCGAACTGGCCGGTCAGGGCAAGGAGGCCGACGTCGAGGCAGTCGCCGAGCCGGTGCTGGTCACTGAAGACGCTGCTCGCCGCTGAACTCCAGCACGCTCCGGCAACGGCGACAGAGATACCGACGACCGCGCAGCACCAGCGAATGGCGCTGCGCGCTGAAGGGGAACTCGCCGTCCGGGCACTGGCAGCGGTACAGGTAGTGGGTCACCCGGCGGCGCTGCACGACGTAGTCGTGGCAGCGCTTGGCCGGTAGCCCGTAGACCTCCCGCATGATCCGCTGCCACTCCTCCCCATGGGGCCTGATGCCCATTCCGAACATTTGAAAGGCGACCAGATGCGCCACCTCGTGGGCCACCGTCTGGCGCAGGAAGTCCTCGCGGTTCTCCGCATACAGCTGGGCATTGAAACGCAGCAGGTTTTCCCGCGGATGGGCCACGCCCGCCTTCTGGCCGCGCAGCCGCAGGCTGACCTGCGGGCGCGCGAAGTCGCGTTCGAAGAACGCCTCGGCCTGGCGGAAGCAGGCGTCGACGCGGGCAAGAATGAATTCGGGCATGGGGCGCTACCTCCTGTGCGCACCATTATGCCGAAGCCGGGCACCCGGTTGCCCGGCGCTTCGTCCGTCGGTCCCTTGCCGCAGGGCATGCCGGTCCGGCCGGATGGGCTTTTCCAGGCCCGGAAACACCGAGGCCGCCTCATGGGCGGCCTCGCGATCGGGTGATGGCTGCGTTCAACTGATATAGGTCGGGCCCAGGCCGAAGCCCCAGAGGATCACCGAGATGCCGATCATCGCCACCAGTACCACCAGGCCGACGGCGAGCACCGAACTGGAGAACAGGAAACCTTCCTCGCGAGGAATGTTCATGAAGGTCGGCAGGCCGACGTAGAGCAGGTAGGCCGTGTAGCAGACCGCCAGGGTGCCGACGACCATGGCCAGCCAGAGGCTGGGGTAGAGCGCCGCCAGACCGCCGATGAACAGCGGCGTCGCGTTGTAGGCGGCGAACACGATGCACTGCGTCAGGCTCGGGCTGGCGTCGTAGGTGCGCGCCATCCAGTGGATGAAGCCGCCCATCACCGCCACCCCGGCGAGCATCGCCAGGTAGGTCATGAGGCTCATCTGCAGCGCGCTTCCCGCCGTCAGCCGGACCGGCTCGCCGCCGGCCACGTTCCAGCCGACCTGGGTCGTACCGATGAAGGCCGAGACGGCGGGAATCGCCGCCAGGAACAGGACATGGGTGAGATACATGTGGTGGACGCTTTCCTCTTCGCCACGGATTTCCTGCCATTCCCGGTCGGGATGGGCGAACAGCCCCCAGACGTGGTTGATCATGCCGACTCTCCTCTTTTTTGTGTGGGCCGCTCCTGGGCGCCTCCGTGCCTGCGACAGACCCCGATCCGGGCCCGCGGCCTTGCAACCGAAGTATAGGTGTCGCCCGGAGGCCACGCAGATCGTGGCTTTAGAGTGATTCGCTCTCTTTCGGCGGGAGGTGATAACGCGGCACTATTACAGTCCGACGACAAGGGGGAGGCGGCGCCCCTTGCGGACGATTTGCGCGTAAAATGCCCGGCTTTTCGTACCTTCCGGATCCACAGCACCATGGGCACCCTTTCGGTCAATCAGAACAAGCTGCAGAAGCGTCTGCGCCGCCTGGCCGGCGAGGCGGTCACCGATTTCAACATGATCGAGGAGGGCGACAAGGTGATGGTCTGCCTGTCCGGTGGCAAGGACAGCTACACCATGCTCGACGTGCTGCTCTACCTGCAGAAGGTGGCGCCGATCGGCTTCGAGATCGTCGCGGTGAACATGGACCAGAAGCAGCCGGGCTTTCCCGAGGAGGTGCTGCCGACCTACCTGAAGTCCATCGGCGTCGACTACCACATCATCGAGAAGGACACCTACTCGGTGGTCAAAGAGAAGATTCCCGAGGGCAAGACCACCTGCTCGCTGTGCTCGCGCCTGCGCCGCGGCACCCTCTATACCTTCGCCGACCGGATCGGTGCGACCAAGATGGCGCTCGGCCATCATCGCGACGACATTCTCGAAACCTTCTTCCTCAACCTGTTCTACGGCGGCACCCTGAAGGCCATGCCGCCCAAGCTGCTTTCCGACGACGGGCGCAACGTGGTGATCCGCCCGCTGGCCTACTGCAGCGAGACGGACATCGAAGCCTACGCGAAGCTGAAGGAATTCCCGATCATCCCCTGCAACCTCTGCGGTTCCCAGGAAAACCTGCAGCGCCAGGTGGTCAAGGAAATGCTGCGCGAGTGGGAGCGCCAGTCGCCGGGACGCACCGAGATCATGTTCCGCGCCCTGCAGAACGTGCACCCTTCGCAACTGGCCGACCGCAAGCTGTTCGACTTCGCCGGCCTGCGCATCGACGACAGCGCCGCGCCGCGCTTCGTCGATGCGGTGAACCTGTGAGCCCCTGGCCGAACGCCCGGCTTGAAAGCCGCCGGGCCACTGGAGTAAGGTTCGGAAATCCCACGGAGAACATCATGCCGCTCAGCCTCGCTTCCCTGTCCCTCGTCCATGCCGGTGCAGCCCGTACCGCGCCTGTTCGTGCGTGGCGGATCGCGGTTGCCGGCTATTACTTCGGGTATTGGTGGTTTAGCCACAGGCGCGCCTGATACCCCGTACAGGCGCCCCAGCAAGCAGGGTCGCCACCAGAGCAGTTTTCGCAAACCCCCGGTCGGCAACCCGACCGGGGGTTTTGTTTTTTCCAGCCGTAACAAGGCCTTAGTACAACGAGGAGCCACCGATGAGCACTTATTCCTATTACTGCGCTTACCGTCATGGCTGGCGATTTAGCCGCTTCGCCGCCGCCCCGACCCCTCTCGAACGAACAATCGACTAGTACCGCCGCGGACTGCCCGCGCCGGTCAAGGACTTCCAGAACATGAATGCATCCGTTTCCGCCCAGCTCGCCACCGCCGAGTCCATTCCCGCCCGCCGCAGCGCCCAGCCGCTGCCCAGGCCCTCGGTGCTGCGCCAGCGCCTGCCGCTGACTCCCGCGCTCACCGAGCGCATCCGGGCCGACCGCGCCGCCATCCGCGCGGTGCTCGACGGCCGGGACCCGCGCCTTCTGGTGGTGGTCGGCCCCTGCTCGCTGCACGACCCCGACTCCGCCCTGGATTACACCGCGCGCTTGGCCGAGCTGGCGCCGCAGGTCGACGACCGGTTGTTGCTGGTGATGCGCGCCTATGTCGAGAAGCCGCGCACCACCGTCGGCTGGAAGGGGCTGGTCTACGATCCGCACCTGGACGGCAGCGGCGACATGGCCGAGGGCCTGCGGCTGTCGCGCCGACTGATGCTGGACATTCTGGAACTGGGCCTGCCGCTGGCCAGCGAACTGCTGCAGCCGCTGGCGGCCAGCTACTTCGACGACCTGCTGGGCTGGGCCGCCATCGGCGCGCGCACCAGCGAGTCGCAGATCCACCGCGAGATGGTCAGCGGCCTGGATCTGCCGGTGGGCTTCAAGAACGGCACCGACGGCAGCCTGGGCATCGCCTGCGACGCCATGCGCTCGGCCGCCCATGCCCATCGGCATTTCGGCATCGACGAACTGGGCCATCCGGCCCTGCTGCAGACCCGCGGCAACCCGGATACCCATCTGGTGCTGCGCGGCGGCCACGGCGGACCGAACCACGACGCGGCCAGCGTCGCCGGCGCCCGTCAGGCCCTGGAGCGCCAGGGCATCGCCGCGCGGATCATGGTCGACTGCAGCCACGCCAACAGCGGCAAGGACCCGTTGCGCCAGCCGGCCGTGCTGGACGACGTGCTCGCGCAGCGCCTGGCCGGCGATACCAGCCTGCGCGGGGTGATGCTGGAAAGCCATCTGTTCGACGGCTGCCAGCCGCTGTCCGGCGAGCTGCGCTACGGTGTCTCGATCACCGACGGCTGTCTCGGCTGGAGCGCCACCGAACGGATGCTGCTGGACGCCGCCCGGCGCCTGCGCGCTTGAGTCGCAGCTGAGACGCACTTGCAAGACGGTATCTCCTGCAGGCAACCTCTGTCGCTGCTTTTCCGGACCGGACCTTCAGGATGCGCGACTACAGATGGATGCACGAATACTGTCTCAACCGTTTCGGCTCGGCGGCCGCGCTGGAGGCGCGGCTGCCGCAGCCGAAGAGTGCCGACGAGCTGCGCGCGATTCCCGATGATCGTTACCTTTCGCTGATCAGCCTGCGGGTGTTCCACGCCGGCCTCAAGCACAGCGTGGTGGATGCCAAGTGGCCGGCCTTCGAGGAGGCCTTCTTCGGCTTCGATCCGCACAAGGCGGTGCTGATGGACGCCGGGCATCTGGAACGGCTGATGCACGACGAGCGGCTGATCCGCCACCTGGCCAAGCTCAGGAGCGTGCCGCTCAACGCCCGCCTCGTGCTGGACGTGGCGCGGGAGAAGGGCGGCTTCGGCGCGCTGATCGCCGACTGGCCGGTCGAGGATATCGTCGGCCTGTGGAAATACCTGTCCAAGCACGGCAACCAGCTCGGCGGACTGTCGGCGCCGCGTCTGCTGCGCATGGCCGGCAAGGACACCTTCGTTCCCACCGAGGACGTGGTCGCCGCGCTCAAGGCCCAGGGCATCGTCGACAAGGCGCCGAACAGCCGGAAGGACCTGGCCGCGGTGCAGGCCGCCTTCAATCGCTGGCGGGCGGAAAGCGGCCGGCCGCTGTGCCAGTTGTCGGTGATGCTCGCCCACACAGTGAACCATTGATGACGGCGCGTCGGCCGGCGGGGCGGCGGGCGACCGAAGGCCTTTTCCCTCCGGCGCTTTCCGGTCTTCACTGAGTCCGCATCGTTCGCCACGGGCAGGTCCCAAGGAGGCTGCATGGATACCATCGAGCGGATCGCCAGGGGCCTGTCGCGGGCCGAGCGGATCCTCGTCATCAGCGGCGCCGGGCTTTCCGCCGACTCCGGCCTGCCCACCTATCGCGGCCTCGGCGGCCTCTACAACGGCCGCACGGCGGAGGGCCTGCCGATCGAGGCGGCGCTGTCCGCCGACATGCTGCGCCGCGATCCGGCGCTGTGCTGGAAATATCTCGCCGAACTGGGCCGGGCCTGCCTCGCGGCCCGCCCCAACGCCGGCCACGAGGCCATCGCCGAGCTGCAGCGGCGCAAGCCCGGCTGCTGGGTGCTGACCCAGAACATCGACGGCTACCACCGCGCCGCCGGCTCGCCGCCGGAACGGCTGATCGAGATCCATGGCGAGCTGGCGCCGCTGTATTGCCAGACCTGCGGCAGGCGCAGCGAGGAGCTGTCCGAGTACCTGGAGCGGCCGCTGCCGCCGCGCTGCGCGTACTGCGGCGGCGTGCTCCGCCCGCCGGTGGTGCTGTTCGGCGAGGAGCTTTCCGCCCACGGTTGCCGGACCCTCGCCGAACAGCTCACCCGGGGCTTCGACGCGGTGCTGGCGGTGGGGACCACGGCGAGCTTTCCCTATATCGTCGAGCCGGTCCTGCGTACCTGGCAGACCGGCGGTTTCACCGCGGAAATCAATCCGCAGCGGACCGATCTCAGCGACATCGTCGATATCCATGCGCCGGAACGGGCATCCCGGCTCCTGCCGGCCCTGCTGGAGCGCCTTTCCCGCGGCTGAGTTCGCGCCTTTGGCGGAGTGCGCGAGGCAGTCCGCGCGAGGCGTTCATGGCGGCAAAGGGTTTGCGACTGGTTGTCGCAGGAGCGACAAGGGTCGGCAGCCGCGAAAGGCTTTTCGAGCGCGTTCGGTGATCAGGCTGAAACCCGCGCCATATCTGGCTTTCAGTGCTTTTTAAGGCAATTCGCGCCTATGTCGGAAAGGCGACAGCGCCTGCACGGAGGACGGGCGAAAACGCTTCCTTTGTCACAATCCGCACAGAGACTATTTGTAAATCACTCTCATCGCAGGCATATTCGCCCGCCATTGGACTTTTGGATAAGCCTTTGCCCATGCTGAATCGTCTCGCAACCCTCGTGCCCCTGGCGCTCGCCGTCTTCCTGACCGGCTGCGCGGGGCAGGCTCTGCAGCAGGAATTCGCCGCTCCCGAGCGGGTATCCCTGATCCAGGAGCCCAGCCAAAAGGATCTGGCCGCGTTGAACGACGGCTACCGTCTGCCGGCACTGGCCGACAGCATTCTGGTCCGCGGTTTCGGCCTGCTCGGCACGCCCTACCGCTACGGTGGCAGCTCGGCAGTCACCGGTTTCGACTGCAGCGGCTTCATCGGCTACCTGTTCCGCGAAGAGGCGGGCATCAAGCTGCCGCGTTCGACCCGCGAGATGATCACCCTCGATGCGCCCCGCGTGGCCCGCAACGAGCTGCAGGCCGGCGACCTGATCTTCTTCAACAACCGTGGCCGTGGCCAGGTCAACCATGTCGGCGTCTACATCGGCAACGGTCGTTTCCTGCATTCCGCCAGCCGTCGCAGCGGCGGCGTGCGAGTGGACAGCCTGCAGAACTCGTACTGGAGTTCCAGCTACCTGCAGGCCAAGCGCGCCCTGGTGCTGGCGTCCGAAAGCAAGCAGGCGCAGGCCGGCCGTTCCCTGGTGTTGGCCGCACAGCACGACTGAGGTCTTCCCGTTCCGCAAAGGCCCGATCGCCCCGAGGCGATCGGGCCTTTGCGTTTTCGCGGGGCCGGATGGCGGCTTGCGCGAGGTGCCGCCCGTCGGCAGAGTAGAGCGACCCGACAACCGGACTGTCGCCCATGCCCGCCCAGGCCCGCCTTCTCGTCCCTATCCTGCTCGCCGTGCTGCTCGCGGCCTGTTCCGCCCGTTCTCCCTCGCCCAAGGCTCCGTCCGCTGGCGCTCCTCCCGCTTCGCCACAGGCGGAGGACGTGCTGGTTCGCGCCCTCGGGCTGGTCGGCACGCCCTATCGCTGGGGCGGCAATACCCCGGATTCCGGATTCGACTGCAGCGGTCTGATCGGTTATGTCTACCGCGAGGCGGCGGGCATCCGCCTGCCGCGCTCGACCCGCGAGATGCTCGCCATGGGGGCGCCCAGCGTGCATTCCGGGGCCCTGCGCAGCGGCGACCTGGTGTTCTTCGCCACCGGCGGCGGTGGCCGGGTCAGTCATGCCGGCATCTACGTGGGCGAGGGGCGCTTCGTGCACGCTCCCTCCAGCGGCGGCACCGTGCGGCTGGATCGTCTGTCCGACGACTACTGGCGCGCCCGCTACCTGGGCGCCAGGCGCGTGCTGCGCGCCATGCCCGTGGCGCGCCAGCCCTGACGCGGACCGTCAGGCCTGTGCGGCGAGCCAGTCGCGCAGCACCTGCTGGCCGCGCCGGCGCAGCGCTTCTCCCACCTCTTTCGCCTGCCGGCGGATGACCACCGGGTCGATTCCGCTGGCGGACAGTTCCGCCGCATGGCCGATCAGCCATTGTTCGATCCGCGCCGGATCGGCTTCGAGGTGGAATTGCAGGCCGAGCACGGCCGTGCCGAGCGCGAAGGCCTGGTTCGGGCAGATGTCGGTGCGGGCAAGGAGGGTGGCGCCCGGCGGCAGCTCGAACATGTCGCCATGCCAGTGCAGCACGGTGCCACCGTCGCCCAGCGCGGCCAGGCAGCCGGCGGCGCCCTCCGCGGTCAGCCGCAGGCCGCCGAAGCCGATTTCCTTGACGCCCATCGGCGCGACCCCGGCCCCCAGGGCGCGGGCGATCAACTGGGCGCCCAGGCAGATGCCGAGCAGCGGCTTGCCGCTGCGCAGGCGCCGGGCGAGCAGTTCCAGCTCCGCCTGCAGGAAGGGGTAGGTGGCTTCGTCGTAGGCACCGATGGGGGCGCCGAGGACCGCCAGGAGGTCGGGCGACTCCGCCTCCAGCGCGGCCAGTTCGCCGGCGGCGAGGATGCCGGGGTCGGCATAGCGGATCTGGTAGCCCAGTTCTTCGAGTACGGGGGCGAAGACGCCGAGGTCCTCGAAGGCGACGTGGCGGATGGCTAGGACGGTTTTCATTCCTGTACCGGTTCGGGTTGTGGGTGTAAGAAGGCACCCTATGCGATGGACTCGATGGCTGTCGAGGCGCCATTCATTTCCTTACAACAGGAGCCCGAGCATGCACGCCGCCATTTCCGATCTCGCCCGCCGCCTGCGCGACTGTGACCGGCTGGTGCTTTTCACCGGCGCCGGGGTGTCCGCCGAAAGCGGCATCCCGACCTTCCGCGACGCCCAGACCGGGCTCTGGGCGCGCTACAGCCCGGAGCAACTGGCCAGCCCCGAGGGATTTCGCGCCGATCCGCGCACCGTCTGGGCGTGGTACGCCTGGCGCCGCGAAAAATGCTTGGCCGCCGCGCCGAACCCGGCGCACCTGGCCATCGCCGAATTGCAGCGGCGGTTGCCCGGGGTCACGCTGATCACCCAGAACGTCGACGGCCTGCATCAGCGCGCCGGCAGCGAAGCGCCGCTGGAACTGCACGGCAACCTCCACCGGTTGAAGTGCTTTCGCTGCGGGGCCGACGGCGGCGACTGGCCGGAAACGCTCGATCCCCTGCCGCGCTGCGTCTGCGGCGGCCTGCTGCGCCCGGCGGTGGTCTGGTTCGGCGAGAGCCTGCCCGGCGAGGTGCTGGCCCGGGCGAGCGAGGCCGGCCTGCAGGCCGGGCTGTTCTTCAGCATCGGTACTTCCAGCCTGGTCTATCCGGCCGCCGATCTGCCGTTCCAGGCCAAGCGCCGCGGCGCCTTCGTGGTCGAGATCAACCCGCAGCCGACCCCGCTCAGCCGGCACGCCGACCTCTGCCTGCACGGTGCGGCCGGCGGTGTCCTGCCGCGCCTGCTAGCCGCGCTGGAATGATGAATGCCCTGCATCGAGCGCATGAGCGACGCTCAGGATGGATGATCCGTCGCATTGTGCCCGGAGGGCGTTTCCACTACCCTGCGCGCCTCGCTTCAGGTGCCCCAAGGGTGAAACAGGGAAGCCGGTGCGTGCCGCGACCATTCGCGGCGCAAGGCCGGCGCTGCCCCCGCAACGGTAGACGAGTCGCGAAACCGCAATAGCCACTGTGTTGCTCGGACACGGGAAGGCGCGGTTTCGGAAGCCGCCGCATGGCGCTTCGCTCGTGAGCCCGGAGACCGGCCTGTGGCGATCCATGGCGGTGCGGAGGGCGGCGCGGGTTGCCCGTCCGTTTTTCCGTCCGCTTTCGCAGCCTTCAGGCCGTGCGGGTGGCGCGGCGGAGAACGACCTTGATTCGCAAGCCCTGTTTCGGGCCGGCGGCGTCCGCGCTGCTGGGCCTTTTTCCTTTTTCCCCGCTCCTGGCGGCCGACGAACCCCTCGCCCTCGACGATCTGGTGGTGACCGCCGCACGCAGTGCCCAGAGCCTGCGCGACAGTCTCGCCGCAGTGAGCCTGATCGAGCGCGACGACATCGAGCGCAGCCAGGCGCAGTCGGTGCCGGAGCTGCTCAAGAAGGTGCCGGGGGTGTCCATCGCCAACAATGGCGGGCCGGGCAAGTCCACTTCCGTCTACCTGCGCGGCACCGAATCCGACCACGTGCTGGTGCTGATCGATGGCGTACGGGTCGGTTCGGTGACCAGCGGCACCGCCGCCTGGCAGGACCTGCCGGTGGAGATGATCGAGCGCATCGAGGTGGTCCGCGGGCCGCGCTCCAGCCTGTACGGCTCGGAGGCCATCGGCGGGGTGATCCAGATCTTTACCCGCAAGGGTGGCGACGGCGCGCCCAGGCCGTTCTTCTCCGCCGGCTACGGCACCCACGACAGCTACACCGGCAGCCTCGGCGTCTCCGGCGGCAACGCCCACGGCTGGTACAGCCTGGCGCTGAGCAGCGCGGACAGCGACGGCATCAACGTCAAGCGTCCCGGCGCCAGCGGCTACGAGAGCGACGCCGACGGCTACCGCAACCACTCCGCCTCGCTGCGCGCCGGCTGGCGCTTCGACAACGGTCTGGAGCTGGAGGGCAGCTTCCTGCGCGCCAAGTCGCACAACGATTACGATCAGGTGAACAGCCGGCGCACGTCCGGCTTCTCCGCCAATGCCGACGGCGAGCAGAACGTGGTCAGCGGTCGCGCCCGTTTCAGCCCGCTGGCGTTCTGGCAGGTCACCCTGCAGGCGGGGCGCAACGAGGACAAGTCCGACACCTACCAGGACGGCCACTTCTATTCGCGTTTCGACAGCCGCCGCGACAGCGCCAGTTGGCAGAACGACCTGACCCTGGCCGAAGGCCACATCCTCACCCTGGGCGTCGACTACCAGCGCGAGGAAGTCAACGGCAGCACCGACTACGACGAGGATTCGCGGGAAAACAACGGCGCCTTCATCCAGTATCTCGGCGAATACGGTCGCCACGACTGGCAGGTGTCCCTGCGCCGCGACAACAACGAGCAGTTCGGCCAGCACGAGACCGGCAACATCGCCTACGGCTACGCCCTGACCGACGCCCTGCGCGCCACCATCAGCTACGGCAGCGCCTTCAAGGCACCGACCTTCAACGAGCTGTACTATCCCTTCTACGGCATCGCCGACCTCGAAGAAGAGACCTCGCACAGCCTGGAGGTCGGCCTGTCCGGCTCGCACGCCTGGGGACACTGGTCGCTGAACGCCTATCGCACCAAGGTGAACGACCTGATCGTCTACGATTCTTCCATCCAGGGGCCGGCGAACCTCGACGAGGCGCGTATCCGCGGCCTCGAGCTGGAGGTCGGCAGCCGTACCTTCGGCTGGGACTGGAGCGCCAACTACAGCCTGCTGGAGCCGGAAAACAGCGGCTCGGGCACCAACGACGGCAACGAGCTGCCGCGCCGCGCCGCGCAGATGTTCAACCTGGAGCTGGACAGGCGCTTCGGCGATTTCGCCGTCGGCGCCACGTTGCACGCCGAGGGCCGGCGCTACGACGACGTGGCCAACGACGACGAACTGTCCGGCTATGCCACCGTGGATCTGCGCGGCGAATACCGCATCAGCCCGGAGTGGCGCCTGCAGGCGCGTGTCGCCAACCTGCTGGACGCCGATTACCAAACCGCCCTGGACTACAACCAGCCGGGGCAGGCGGTGTACCTTACCGTCCGCTATCAGGCGCTGTGAGGCGCCGCCGGCCGGCGGGCCGGAACCCTACAAGGAGAAAGCGCATGCTCAATCTGTCCTCCCGCAGCCAACTGATCGTCGGTGCGCTGCTGGCCCTGCTGATGGCCGTGACCCGTGGTCATCACTTCGCCACTCTCGATCTGCCGAGCGCCTCCTGGGCGGTGTTCTTCCTCGCCGGCGTCCTGCTGCGCCCGCGCTGGGCGTTCCCGGCGCTGTTCCTGGAAGCCTCGCTGCTCGACTTCGTCGCCATCGGCTGGATGGGCGCGAGCGACTGGTGCCTGTCGCCGGCCTACTGGCTGCTGGTGCCGGCCTACGGCTCGCTGTGGCTGGGCGGACGCCTCTATGCCCGCCTGCAACGCGACAGCCTGGTCGCGCTCGGCCTGGCGGTGGTCTTCGGCGCTTTCGTCTGCTACCTGTTCTCCGGCGGCGGTTTCTACTTCTTCTCCGGCCGCTACGCGGAGCCGACCTTCGCCGGCTTCGTGCAGCGCCTGATCGCCTACTACCCGCGCAACCTGGCCGGCCTGGCCCTCTACGTGGGCCTCGCCGCGCTGCTCTACGCGGGCTTCGCCACCCGCCTGAAGACGCTGCGGGTGCAGGACGCGCGCGGATGAGCGAGTCGCCGGAGCGGGACGCCCGCCACAAGGCACGCATGCAGCGCAAGAAAGCGGTGGTCGACGCAAGGATCGCCCGCGCCGGCGACGAGCACGGCCTCTTGCTGGTGCACACCGGCAACGGCAAGGGCAAGAGCAGCGCCGCCTTCGGCATGGCCGCCCGCGCTCTGGGGCACGGCATGCGGGTCGGCGTGGTGCAGTTCGTCAAGGGCGCCGCCAGCACTGGCGAGGAAGCCTTCTTCCGGCGTTTTCCCGAGCAGGTGTGCTACCACGTGATGGGCGAGGGCTTCACCTGGGAAATCCAGGACCGCCAGCGCGACATCGACAGGGCCCGCGAGGCCTGGAAGGTGGCCCGCGAACTGCTCGGCGATCCGTCGATCGGCCTGGTGCTGCTCGATGAACTGAACATCGCGCTGAAATACGGCTATCTGGAGCTGGAGCCGGTGCTCGCCGACATCCGCGCCCGGCCGTGGCACCAGCACGTGGTGGCGACCGGCCGTGGCGCGCCGCCCGGACTGATCGAGGCGGCCGACACCGTGACCGAGATGAGCCCGGTCAAGCACGCCTTCCAGGCCGGGGTGAAAGCGCAGAAGGGGATCGAGTTCTGATGCGGCGGGCAGAAGCGCGTGGCTCGCGTAGGCCGGGTAACGGCGCGGCCTTGCCCAGCCTGGGACCCGGGCTGGAAAACGCTGCGCGGTTTTCCACGGGCCGGCCGTCCAGCCTGCGGCCGTCGCCTCCATTCGCGGTCCCGCTCCCCGGGAGACGCCGATGAGCGAACGCTGCTGTCCGGCCCTGCTGATCGCCGCGCCGGCCTCCGGCCAGGGCAAGACCACGGTCACCGCCGCCCTGGCCCGTCAGCATGTCCGCCGGGGAAGGCGCGTGCGGGTGTTCAAGTGCGGCCCGGATTTTCTCGATCCGATGATTCTCGCCCGCGCCTGCGGCGCGCCGGTCCATCAGCTCGACCTGTGGATGGTCGGCGAGGTCGAGGCGCGGCGCCTGCTGTGGGAGGCGGCGGGGCAGGCCGAACTGATCCTGATCGAAGGGGTGATGGGTCTGTTCGACGGTGTGCCGTCCGCCGCCGACCTGGCGCGGCGCTTCGGCGTGCCGGTGCTGGCGGTGATCGACGCCGCGGCCATGGCCCGGACCTTCGCCGCCGTCGCCCATGGCCTCGCCAGTTTCCAGCCCGACTTGCCGTTCGCCGGGGTGCTGGCCAACCGGGTCGGCAGCGCCCGCCACGCCGAAATCCTGCGCGACAGCCTGCCGGCGCACCTGCCCTGGTACGGCGCGCTGCCGCGCGGCGCCGACATCGAGCTGCCGAGCCGCCACCTGGGACTGGTCCAGGCCGGCGAGCTGGCCGATCTCGACGCCCGCCTGGACGCCGCCGCCGAAGCCCTGGCCGCCAGCGCCGGCGGCGACTTGCCGGCGCCGCTGGCCTTCGCCGCGCCCGCACCGGCGGAGCCGGAGCCGCTGCTCGCCGGGGTACGCATCGGCGTGGCGCGGGACGCCGCCTTCGCCTTCCTCTACCAGGCCAACCTGGATCTGCTCGAACGATTCGGCGCCGAGCTGGCGTTCTTCTCGCCCCTGGCCGACAGCGTGCTGCCGGTGGTCGACAGCCTCTACCTGCCGGGCGGCTATCCCGAACTGCATCTGCAGCGGCTGTCCGGCAACGCGCCGCTGCGCGAGGCGATCCGCGCCCATCATGAGGCCGGCAAGCCGATCCTCGCCGAATGCGGCGGCATGCTCTACCTGCTCGACGCCCTGACCGATCTGGACGGCCGGCGCGCGGCCATGCTCGGCCTGCTGCCCGGCGAGGCCTGGATGCAGCCGAAACTGGCCGCCCTGGCACTGCAGGAAGTCGAGCTGGATGGCGAACGCCTGCGCGGGCACAGCTATCACCATTCCACGCTGGCCTGCGCGCTGACGCCCATCGCCCACGGCGAATGCCCCAACTACCGGCGCACCGCCGAGGCGGTCTACCGTCGCGGCCGGCTGACCGCCAGCTACATCCATTTCTACCTGCCTTCGGCGCCGCGAGCGGCCGCCGCGCTGCTGCGCCCCTGAGGCGGGCGAACCCATGGGAATCGCGATGAATCCACACGCCTTCAGCGACGCCGAGCGCGCCGCGGTCTACCGCGCCATCGCCGAACGCCGCGATATGCGCCACTTCAACGGCGGCAGCGTGGCGCCGGAGCTTCTGGCGCGCCTGCTGGGCGCCGCACACCGGGCACCCAGCGTCGGCCTGATGCAGCCCTGGCGCTTCATCCGCATCGCCGATCCGCAACTGCGCCGGCAGATCCAGGCGCTGGTGGAGGCCGAGCGGGTGCGTACCGCCGAGGCCCTCGGCGAGCGTTCCGACGAGTTCATGCGCCTGAAGGTCGAGGGCATCGGCGACTGTGCCGAGCTTTTGGTCGCCGCGCTGGCGGATGGTCGCGAAGCGCACGTCTTCGGCCGCCGCACCCTGCCGCAGATGGACCTGGCCTCGCTGTCCTGCGCCATCCAGAACCTCTGGCTGGCCGCCCGCGCCGAGGGCCTGGGCATGGGCTGGGTGTCGCTGTTCGAGCCGCGGGCGCTCGGCGAACTGCTCGGCCTGCCGGAAGGCGCCGAGCCGGTGGCGCTGCTCTGCCTCGGTCCGGTGGAGGGCTTCTACCCGCGGCCGATGCTGGTGGAGCAGGGCTGGGCCGAGGAGAGGCCGCTGGCCGAGATGCTCTTCGAGAACCGCTGGGGCGTGCGTCCGTGAGTCCGGGACTGAGCCTGCTCGCCGGCGTGGCGCTGGATGCGGCCCTCGGCGAGTCGAAACGTTTCCATCCGCTGGTCGGCTTCGGCCGGCTGGCCGACTGGCTGGAGAGCCGCTTCAACGCGGCGGGACGCGGCCGCCGCCTCGACGGCCTGCTCGCCTGGAGCCTGGCGGTGCTGCCGCCGACCCTGCTCGCCGGCCTGCTGGCGCGCTTGCCGCTGCTCGGCGAACTGCTGGCGATCCTCGTCCTCTATGCCGCGCTCGGCCTGCGCAGCCTGGGCGAACACGCCCGGCCGGTGCTGGAGGCGCTGCAGCGCGGCGATCTGCAGGCGGCGCGCCGTGGCGTGGGTCGGCTGGTCAGTCGCGACACCTCGGCGCTGGACGCCGGCGGCGTGGCCCGCGCCACCAGCGAGTCGCTGCTGGAGAACGGCAGCGATGCGGTGTTCGCCTCGCTGTTCTGGTTCGTCGTGGCCGGCGCGCCGGGAGTGGTGCTGCACCGGCTGGCCAATACCCTGGATGCCATGTGGGGCTACCGCACGCCGCGCTTCGAGCGCTTCGGCTGGGCCGCGGCGCGGATCGACGACATCCTCAACTATGTCCCGGCGCGCCTCGCCGCGCTGACCTACGCGCTGCTCGGCAAGACCCGGCTCGCCCTGGCCTGCTGGCGCCGCCAGGCGCCGCTGTGGGACAGCCCCAACGCCGGTCCGGTGATGGCCGCCGGCGCCGGCGCCCTGGGCGTCGAGCTGGGCGGCGCGGCGGTCTACCACGGCGTGCGGCACGAGCGCCCGACCCTCGGCGCCGGCGGCCCGGCCGATGCCGGGACCATAGTCGCGGCCTGGAGCCTGCTGCAGCGCGGCGTGCTGCTCTGGCTGGCGCTGGTGCTGCTGGGGGACTGGCTGCATGCTTGAGCACGGCGGCCGTCTGCGCGTCGCGGCGCGGTATTACGGCATTCCCCAGGGCGACTGGCTCGACCTGTCCACCGGCATCGCCCCCGAGCCCTGGCCCGTGCCGTCCATGTCGTCCGATGCCTGGGCGCGCCTGCCGGAAGAGGACGACGGCCTGGCCGAGGCCGCCTGCGCCTGCTACGGCGCCGCCCAGGCCTTGCCGGTGGCTGGCAGCCAAGCGGCGATCCAGGCGCTGCCGGCGCTGTTCGCGGCGGGAAGGGTTGGCGTGCTGGCGCCGAGCTACGCCGAGCACGCCCAGGCCTGGCGACGCGCCGGTCACCGGCTGCTCCATCTGGCCGCCGGAGACATCGAGGCGCGCCTCGACGAGCTCGACATGCTGGTGCTGGCCAACCCCAACAACCCCACCGGCGAGCGCTTCGAGCCGTCCCGGCTGCTCGACTGGCAGGCGCGGCTGGCCCGGCACGGCGGCTGCCTGCTGGTCGACGAGGCGTTCATGGACTGCACGCCCGAATACAGCCTGGCGGCCCACAGCCAACGGCCGGGGCTGGTCGTGCTGCGCTCGTTCGGCAAGTTCTTCGGCCTGGCCGGCGTTCGCCTGGGCTTCGTGCTGGCCGAGACGGGACTGCTGGCGCGGCTGCACGAGCGCCTCGGTCCCTGGACGGTCAGCGGGCCGGCGCGGGCGCTCGGCCTGCAGGCGCTGGGGCCGGCCGGCGGCGCGGCGCGCGAACGACGCGCCGGGCAATTGCGGGCGGCGGGAAAGCGGCTGGCGGCCTTGCTGGACGCGCACGGGTTGGCGCCGGCCGGCAGCACCGCGCTGTTCCAGTGGGTGCGGATGCCCGATGCGGCGCGGTTGCACGACTTTCTCGCCCGCCAGGGCATTCTGGTGCGCCTGTTTGAGACGCCCGCCAGCCTGCGCTTCGGCCTGCCGGCGGACGAGCGCGGCTGGCAACGGCTGGCGCAGGCGCTGGCCGACCCGGCACGACCCCGTGGGCGCGGACTCGTTCGCGAGCGGGCGGGGACGATCGCCGACGAATCCGCAAGCAGGGAGTTTCCATGACCACTCTGATGGTGCAGGGCACCACCTCCGATGCCGGCAAGAGCACCCTGGTGACCGCGCTGTGCCGCTGGCTGGCGCGCCAGGGCGTGGCGGTGGCGCCGTTCAAGCCGCAGAACATGGCGCTGAACAGCGCGGTCACCGCCGACGGCGGCGAGATCGGCCGCGCCCAGGCGGTGCAGGCCCAGGCTTGCGGCCTCGCCCCGCACACCGACATGAACCCGGTGCTGCTCAAGCCCGACAGCGACACCGGCGCCCAGGTGATCGTCCACGGCCGCGCCGTCGCCTGCATGGACGCCGCCGCCTACCACGACTACAAGCGCGTGGCCCGCGAGGCGGTGCTCGCCTCGCACCGGCGCCTCGCCGAGCGTTACCGGGTGGTGATGGTCGAGGGCGCCGGTTCGCCGGCGGAGATCAACCTGCGCGCCAACGACATCGCCAACATGGGCTTCGCCGAGGCGGTCGACTGCCCGGTGATCCTCGTCGCCGACATCGACAAGGGCGGGGTGTTCGCCCATCTGGTCGGCACCCTGGCGCTGCTCTCGGCAAGCGAACAGGCGCGGGTCGAGGGGTTCGTGATCAACCGTTTTCGTGGCGATATCGCGTTGCTCGAGCCCGGCCTCGACTGGCTGGAGACGCATACCGGCAAACCGGTGCTGGGTGTATTGCCCTATCTGCACGATCTGCACCTGGAGGCCGAGGATGCCATCGACGATCGCCAGCCGGCCAAGACCGGCGAGCGCTTGAAGGTGGCGGTGGCGGTGCCGCCGCGGATCAGCAACCACACCGACTTCGACCCGCTGCGCCTGCACCCGCAGGTGGATCTGGTCTTCGTCGGCCCCGGCCAGCGCATTCCGCCGGCCGACCTGATCGTGCTGCCCGGCTCGAAGAGCGTGCGCAGCGACCTGGCCTTCCTGCGCGAGCAGGGCTGGGAAGCGGCGATCCGCCGCCACCTGCGCTACGGCGGCAAGCTGCTCGGCATCTGCGGCGGGCTGCAGATGCTGGGCGGGCGGATCGCCGATCCCCTCGGCTTGGAGGGTGCTCCCGGCGAGAGCCGGGGGCTCGGCCTGCTGGATATCGACACCGTGCTGGAAGCCGAGAAGCAACTGCGCAATGTGCGCGGACGGCTGGCGCTGGAGGGCGCGCCGGTCTCGGGCTACGAGATCCACGCCGGCGTCAGCCGCGGCGCCGGTCTCGATCGGCCGGCGCTCGGGCTCGACGACGGGCGCTGCGACGGCGCGTTGAGCGAGGACGGCCAGGTGCTCGGCACCTATCTGCACGGTTTGTTCGAGTCGCCCGCCGCCTGCGACGCGCTGCTGCGCTGGGCCGGCCTGCGCGAGGTGGCCAGTCCCGACTACCACGCCCTGCGCGAGCGCGACATCGAGCGCCTGGCCGATCTGGTCGAGGCGCACCTGGACGGGGCGCGGTTGCGCGCGCTGTGCGGGTTGTCCGGATGAACCCGGTGCTGCGTAGGGTGGAAAGCCGCGCCGCATTTTCCACCGCGTCGCGCCCAATGGTGGGAAATGCCTGCGGCAGTTTCCCACCCTACGGCCCTGTGCGGGCTGCCTCCGTAGGGTGGAAAACCCGCGAAGCGGTTTTCCGCCGCCGGCACCGGCTGCCATTCGATGGAAAAGACCTGCGGCCATTTTCCACCCTACGCAAGACTCATCGAATCGAGAGACATCACGATGCATGAACTCATCCTCGGCGGCGCCCGCTCCGGCAAGAGCCGCCTGGCCGAGCGCCTGGCCACGGAGTCCGGCCTGGCGGTGACCTATGTCGCCACCGCGCGGGCGCTGGACGGCGAGATGGCCGCGCGCATCGCCCATCACCGCCAGCGGCGTCCGGCCGGCTGGGCGCTGATCGAAGAGCCGCTGGCGCTGGCCCGGGTGCTGCGCGAGCAGGCCAGGCCAGATCGCTGCCTGCTGGTCGACTGCCTGACCCTGTGGCTGACCAACCTGCTGCTGGCCGACGATCCGGCGGTTCTGGCGCGCGAGCGCGACGCGCTGCTCGAGTGCCTGCCGCGACTGCCCGGACGGATCATTCTGGTCGGCAACGAAACCGGCCTCGGCGTGGTGCCGCTGGGCGAACTGAGCCGGCGCTACGTGGACGAGGCCGGCTGGCTGCACCAGGCCCTGGCCGAACGTTGCGATCGGGTGCTGTTCTGCGTCGCCGGCCTGCCCATGACCCTCAAGGGAGATCCCCCATGAAGCATGACTGGTGGCTGAGCGCCGCCCGCCCGCTGGACCAGACCGCCTGCGCCCTGGCCGCCGAGCGCCAGCGGCGATTGACCAAGCCGCGCGGCTCGCTGGGCCGCCTGGAACGGCTGGCGATCCACCTGGCCGCCCTGCAAGGCCGCGAGCGCCCGGTCGTCGAGCGCCCGTGGATCGCCATCTTCGCCGGCGACCACGGCGTGGCGGAGGAGGGCGTATCGCCCTATCCGCAGGCGGTGACCGGACAGATGCTGCGCAATTTCGCCACCGGCGGCGCGGCGATCAGCGTGCTGGCCCGCCAACTGGGCGCCGAGCTGGAACTGATCGACCTCGGCACCGCCGAGCCCCTGGAGCCGCCGCCGGCCGGCGTGCGCCGCCGGCACCTGGGACCCGGCACGGCGAATTTCCTGCGCGGGCCGGCGATGAGCGTCCGCCAGGGACTCGACGCCCTCGCCGCCGGGCGCGACAGCGTGCGGCGCGCGCAGGCGGCCGGCGCGCACTTGTACATCGGCGGCGAGATGGGCATCGCCAACACCAGTTCGGCCAGCGCCCTGGCCAGCGCCTTGCTGGAGCAGCCGGCGGCGGCGCTGGTCGGGCCGGGCACCGGGCTGGACGCCGCCGGGCTGGCGCGCAAGGTCGCGGTCGTCGAGCGTGCCCTGGCGCTGCACGGCGCGCATGCCGGCGAGCCGCTGGAGATACTCCGGCGCCTGGGCGGCTTCGAGATCGCCGCGCTGGCCGGCGCCTACCTGGCCTGCGCCCAGGAAGGGCTGCCGGCGCTGGTGGACGGCTTCATCTGCAGCGTGGCGGCGCTGCTCGCGGTGCGCCTGAATCCCGCCTGCCGCGACTGGCTGCTGTTCGCCCACCGCGGCGCCGAGCCGGGCCACCGGCGGGTGCTCGAAGCCCTGGCCGCCGAGCCGTTGCTGGATCTGGGCCTGCGCCTGGGCGAGGGCAGCGGCGCGGCGCTGGCGGTGCCCTTGTTGCAGTCGGCTTGCCGGCTGCACGGCGAGATGGCCACCTTCGCCGAGGCGGCCGTGGCGGATGCCGGCCGATGACGCTGCATCTCGATCTGCTGCGCCATGGCGAAACCGAATGCGGCGGCGGCTTCCGCGGCAGCCTGGACGACGCGCTGACCGCCTCCGGCTGGGCGCAGATGCGGGCGGCGACCGCCGAGGCCGGGCCCTGGGATCTGCTGGTCAGCTCGCCCTTGCGCCGCTGCGCCGACTTCGCCGCCGAACTGGCCGCTGCACAGGGCCTGCCGCTGTATCGCGAAGCGGACCTGCGCGAACTGCACTTCGGCGCCTGGGAGGGCCGCAACGCCAGCGAGCTGATGCGCAGCGACGCCGAGGGGTTGGGGCGTTTCTGGGACGATCCCTATGCCTTCACCCCGCCGGACGGCGAGCCGCTGGCGGACTTCGAGGCACGGGTGCTGCGCGCCGTCGAACGGCTGCGCCGCGACTGCGCCGGTCGCCGCCTGCTGCTGGTCACCCATGGCGGGGTGATGCGCCTGCTGCTGGCCCGCGCCCGAGGTCTGCCGCGCCGTGCGCTGCCGCAGGTGACGGTGGCCCACGGCGCGCTGCATCGCCTGCGCCTGGACGGGCCGGACTGGCGGGAGCTGTGAAGATGCCGCTGCCACTGCCACTGCCACTGCCACTGCCACTGCCGCTGCTGATTGCCCTGCAGTTCCTCAGCCGCCTGCCGGTCCGTCTGCCCGGCATGCCGACGCCGCAGCAAGTGGGACGTTCGCTGCTCTGGTATCCGCCGGTCGGATTGTTGTTCGGCGCGTTGCTGCTGATCCTCTCCGCGCTGCTCGGCGATGCGCCGGGAGCGCTGCGCGCGGCACTGCTGCTGGCCGTCTGGGTCGGCCTGAGCGGAGCGCTGCACCTGGATGGCCTGGCCGACAGCGCCGACGCCTGGGTCGGCGGCCTGGGCGATCGCGAACGCAGTCTGGCGATCATGAAGGACCCGCGCAGCGGCCCGATCGCCGTGGTGGTGCTGGTCCTCGTGCTGCTGCTGAAGTTCGCCGCGCTGCTGGCGCTGCCGGACTCGGCGGCGGCGCTGCTGCTGGCGCCGCTGCTCGGGCGCGGCGCGCTGCTGGCGCTGTTTCTCTCCACCCCCTACGTGCGTCCCGGCGGTCTGGGCCAGGCGCTGGCCGAGCACCTGCCGCGGCACGCGGCCCGATGGGTGTTGCTGGGCACGATGGCTGCCTGCCCGCTGCTGTTCGGCGGGGTCGGGCTGCTCGCGCTGCTGCTGGCGGCAGCGCTGTTCCTCTACCTGCGCCGATGCCTGCTGGCGCGTCTCGGCGGCACCACCGGCGACACCGCCGGGGCGCTGCTCGAACTGGTGGAGTGCGCGGTGCTGGTCGGCTTGGCGCTATAGGCCGGCCGCATGCTCTACGCCGCCTCGCACGCGTCGGCGCAGTGCTGGCAAGTCTGGGCGCATTCCTGGCACTGGGGCAGGCGGTGGATCGCGCATTCCTCGGCGCAGTCGCTGCAGAGGCGGGCGCACAGATGGCACAGGATTGCCGCCCATTCGCTCTCCCGCGCCAGCAGCAGGGCGGTCAGGCGGCAGAGGTCGGCGCAGTCGCGGTTGAGTTCGATGCAGCGGCGCAGGGCCTGCGGGTCGCTGGCCCGCCGGCAGGCTTCGGCGCAGCTGTCGCAGGCCACCGCACAGGCGTTGCAGGCCTGGATGGCGGTCACCTGATCGACGATGGTCATGATGTTCCTCCTGGCGCACGCGAACGCCATGGCCTCCTCAGGCCGCCTGGCTGAAGTCGTCGATGCAGCAATGCCAGGCGTTGACGAACTCCTGCGGCTTGCCTTCCGGCCGGAACACGCGGCACCAGATCCGCGCCAGGCCCGGCAGGTCGTCGGCACCGGGCAGCGGCAGGGGCTGCGACTCCACCAGCAGCCAGGCGATGGCGGTGGCGTAGCGCAGGTTGACGGTCAGTTCCAGGTGCGGCGCGATCAGGAAGGCCTGCTGGCTGGCCAGGCCGCGGACATGGCTGGCCAGGTCGGGGTTGCGGGCCAGGTAGCGGTCCCAGAGCTGCAGGTGGCTGGCGGCGCCGATGCCGTAGAGGCCGTATCCCTGTCGCTGGTGCAGGGCCTCGCCCAGGGCCGACTGGGTTGCCGCCGTGCCCAGCAGCAGGGCTTCGGCCGCCGCGGAGGGACGGCCGAGATAGAGCAGGGTCGGGCGGATCACGTATTTGCTCAGTTCGCTGGCTGCAATGCCCATGGTGGACCTCGCACGAAAAGAGGCGAACGGCGAGCCTTCACTGGCCTGCTGGATCGAGGTGGTCGGCCGCTTTCGCTCGATGCTGCGTTGTCGCTCCGTTCCGCGGGTTGTCCCACCGCGCCGCAGCGACATCGAGCGCGTATCGACCATTCAGGACGCCGGACTCGGCTGCCCGGGCGAACCGGCCTTGAGGGGGCATCGCGGCCTTTCGCCACGCGCGCGACAAGGTATGTTCGTCGAAAGCGCCAGCCCGGGCGCGACGGCCCGAATACCGGTCGCACAAGCCATGACGCTCATGGCCTTATTGTTGGATTCATCGACTACCTCATGATCGACCCGGAGCGGGACACGAGGTTCACCGACGGCTGACGGATGGGTGGGCGTTTCTGCTCGGGACTGCTGCCCTGGCCCGCTCCAGCCGGCCCGGATCGCGCTGCGACGCAGCGCCGCCAGGCGTCCAGGAATTCCTCCGGCCGCCCTTCGGGATGGAACACGCGGCACCAGATCCGCGCCAGGCCCGGCAGGTCGTCGGCAGCGGGCAGCGGCAGGGGCTGCGACTCCACCAGCAGCCAGGCGATGGCGGTGGCGTAGCGCAGGTTGACGGTCAGTTCCAGGTGCGGCGCGATCAGGAAGGCGTGCTGGCTGGCCAGGCCGCGGACATGGCTGGCGAGGTCGGGGTTGCGGGCCAGGTAACGGTCCCAGAGCTGCAGGTGGCTGGCCTCGCGGATGCCGTAGAGGCCGTGCCCCTGGCGCTGGTGCAGGGCCTCGCCCAGGGCCGACTGGGCCGCCGCGATGCCCAGCAGCAGGGCTTCGGCGACGGAGGAGGAGCGACCCAGGTAGAGCAGGGTCGGGCGGATCACATGCTTGCTCAGTTCGCTGGCTGCAATGCCCATGGTGCGCCTCGCAAGGATAAGGTGTCCGGCGGGATGTTCGGCCCGGGTGTGCGCCTCGCCGGGAGCGGGGGACGGAGTCTGTGGCGCTCCGCTGTCCGCTCGAGTTGAAGTGTAGTGCGATCTTTGGCTTGTAAACCCCTGTTTTGAAATTATTTTCGTTTGGTCGCTCGCAGCCATATAGCGGCCGATGCTTAGGCCGGCCGCCGACAGGCCCCGCGGGGTGGCTTCAATCCCCCGTGGCGACCGGTCTGGAGCGGTCGGTCAGCCACTCGCTCCAGGAACCGGCATAGAGCGGCGCCAGCGGGTAGCCGGCGAGGCTCAGGGCGAACAGGTTGTGGCAGGCGGTGACGCCCGAGCCGCAATAGGCCACCAGTCGCTCGACCGGGCGCTCGCCGAGCAGGCCGGCGAAACGCGCGCGCAACTCGTCGGCCGGCAGGAAGCGGCCATCGGCACCGAGGTTGTCGGTGAAGGGCGCGCAGCGGGCGCCGGGGATGTGCCCGGCGACCGGGTCGAGGGGCTCCACCTCGCCGCGGAAGCGGGGCAGGGCGCGGGCATCGAGCAGGGTCAGGCGCGCATCGCCGAGACGCGCCAGCAGGTCCTGCGCATCCACCAGCAGGCTGGCATCGGGCTGGCCCCGGAAGGTGCCGGCCGCCGGCGCGGGCGGTTCGCCGCTCAACGGCAGGCCGGCGGCGCGCCAGGCGTTCAGGCCGCCGTCGAGGAGGAACACGCCGTCGCGCTTGCCGAGCCAGGCGAGCAGCCACCAGGCGCGGGCGGCGAAGGCGCCGGGGCCGTCGTCGTAGAGCACCACCTGGCTGTCGTTGTCGATGCCCCAGGCACGCAGGCGCTCGGTCAGCAGGACCGGATCGGGCAGCGGGTGGCGGCCGGTCACGCCCTTGTGCACCGGGCCGGAGAGATCGCGCTCGAGGTCGGCGAAACGGGCGCCGGGGATGTGCGCTTCGGCGTAGCTGCGCGCGCCGTAGGCCGGGTCTTCGAGGGCGAAGCGGCAGTCGAGGATGCGCAGGTCCGGCTGGTCGAGGCGCTCCGCCAGTCGGGCGGGGTCGAGCAATTGCGCGTGGGACATCGGGAACTCCTTGTCGTTCGGTGGGGACTGGCTGCGAGTCTGCGGTGCGCCGCGACAAACGCCAAGTCCGGTGCGCCATGCCGTTTGGCCGGGGGGCGGGGTGCTGGATATACTGCATGCCCTCCGGCGGCCCTGTGCCGCATTTCGCAGTACGGATGCTGCCGCGCCAGCGCCGCCCCGGCGCGACGCTACTGCCGCGGCCAGTCAACAAGGAGCCTTCGTGGCCATCGACATTCACTGGATCCGCGACGATGCCAGCCTCGCCAGCCATTGCGCGCGCTGGCGGCAGTTGCCTTTCGTCGCCCTCGATACCGAATTCGTGCGGGTCGACACCTTCTATCCGCAGACCGGCCTGGTGCAGGTCGGCGACGGCCGCAGCGCCTATCTGATCGATCCGCTGGACATCGGCGACTGGCGGCCGCTGGCCGCTTTGCTGGAAGACCCGGCGGTGGTCAAGGTGCTGCACGCCTGCAGCGAGGACCTGGAGGTGCTGCTGCGCCTGACCGGCAGCCTGCCGTTGCCGCTGTTCGATACCCAGTTGGCCGCCGCCTACCTGAACCTCGGCTTTTCCATGGGCTATTCCCGGTTGGTGCAGGCGGTGCTGGGCATCGAGCTGCCCAAGGGCGAGACCCGCTCCGACTGGCTGCAGCGTCCGCTGAGCGAGCTGCAGATACGCTATGCCGCCGAGGATGCCGTGCACCTGGCGGAACTCTACGTCGCGCTCGGCGCGCGACTGGCGGAGGACAAGCGCGCCTGGACCCTGGAGGACGGCGCCGAACTGGTCGCCAACCTGCGCCGCGAGGTGCTGCCTGAGGAGCTCTACCGCGAGGGCCGCCTGGCCTGGAAGCTGAGCCGCCAGCAACTGGCCGTACTGCGCGAGCTGTACGCCTGGCGCGAGCGCGAGGCGCGCCGGCGCGACCAGCCGCGCAACCGCATCCTGCGCGAGAACAGCCTGTGGCCGCTGGCGCGCTACCAGCCGACCGACCTGGTCGGCCTCGGCCGCATCGAAGACATGCACCCGCGCACCGTGCGCCAGGACGGCGAGACCCTGCTCCGCTTGATCCGGGAAAGCGGTGCGACGCCGCCGGAGTGCTGGCCCGAGCCCTTGCCCGAGCCGCTGCCGATGGAGGCCTCGGGGCTGCTCAAGAGGCTGCGCGCGGTCGGCCAGGCCGAGGCCGCGCACCTGCAGATCGCCCCGGAACTGGCGCTGCGCAAGAAGACCCTCGAAGCCCTGCTGAAAAGCGGCTTTCCCAACGGCCCCTACCGGTTGCCCGACACGCTGCGCGGCTGGCGTCGCGAGCGGATGGGCCAGACCCTGCTCGATTGCCTCGGCGGAGAACGACCATGAAATGCATCTGTTCCATCTACAAGAGTCCGCGGCGCCGGGAGATGTATCTCTACGTGGCGAAGAAAGACGCCCTGTCGCGGGTGCCCGAGGGTCTGCTGGCGGCCTTCGGTACGCCGCAGCACGCCTTCGACCTGGTGCTCATGCCCGAGCGCAGGCTGGCCCGCGAGGATATCCACAAGGTGCTGGAGAACCTCGAGAAGCAGGGTTATCACCTGCAGATGCCGCCGCCGGAGGAGGAGTACGTCGAGCACCTGCCGGACGAACTGCTGCGGATGAACGACCCGGTCTGAGCCGGGCGGCCCTTCCAGGCGGCCGACCGCTTCCGACTTCTTCCTCTTCCGCGCCGGGCGGCCGTCGGCGCGGCATTCACTCGTCCGGCGCGAAGCGCTCGCGGCTGTTGCTCAGGTGGCTCCACATGGCGGCTCGCGCCGCGTCCGGGTCCTGGTGGCGGATGGCCTTCAGGATGGCCTCGTGCTCCAGGTTGGCCAGATAGCCGTGGCGGGCCAGTTCCTTGCCGTTCCGCTCGCCGGAGTCGATCCGGTTGCGGGGGATCGGGGCGTCGCCCGGATGGCGCATGATCTCGCCGAAATAGGGATTGCCGGTGGCTTCGGCGATCAGCAGGTGGAAGCGCCGGTCCGCCTCCACGCAGCTCCGTGCGCCGGCCAGCGCGTCCTGATAGTCGTCCAGCGCCTGGCGCATCGCCGCCAGTTGCTCTTCCGTGCGGCGCCGGGCGGCCAGGGCGACCGCCTGGCTCTCCAGGCCCAGGCGCAGCTCCAGGATTTCGCGCATGCTCGACATCGTTTCGAGGTTCGGGCGCAGGGACGCGAAGCCCTGTCTGGTGCGCTGATCGGCCGCTCCATCGCCATGGAGAAGGCTGCCACGGGCGCGGCGGCCTTCTCCGGATCACGACCGCCTGCCGCGCCGCTCTTGGCCGCAGATCCGGCACTGGCTAGACTTCCAGCCCTTTTTCGGCACAGGTGGCGGTGGTTCCCATGGCGGCGAAAGTCGAACCCTTCTGGAAGCGCAAGACCCTCGACCGGCTCGATGCCGAAGAGTGGGAGTCGCTGTGCGACGGCTGCGGCCTGTGCTGCCTGCAGAAGCTCGAGGACGAAGAGGACGGCAGCGTCTACTACACGCGCATCGCCTGTCGCCTGCTCGACCTGGAGACCTGCCGCTGCCGCGACTACGCCAACCGTCGCCGCTCGGTTCCGGACTGCATCCAGCTCACCCCGGCCCAGGCCGGCGAATTCCAGTGGCTGCCGCCGACCTGCGCCTACCGCCTGCTCGCCGAGGGCGAGGACCTGCCGCTCTGGCACCCGCTGGTCTGCGGCGATCCCCAGGCGGTACACCGCGAGCGGATCTCCCGGGCCGGACGCATGCTCAGCGAGAGCGCGGTGGCCGAGGACGACTGGGAAGAGCATCTGATCTTCCGCGCCGGCTGAGCCTCGTACGGGCGGGCACGCGGGTTTCGTTCGTATACTTCCCCTGGCGCCCGGCCAGCCGGCACACTTGCCCCGTCCGTCCCGCCGAGGAGTCTTGCCCATGTCCGCCTGTCCGCGTCTGCCGCTCTGCGCCGTCCTGCTGATCGCGTCCGTTCCGTCCTGGGCGGCGAACAAGGTCGATCTGGACTACCACGTGCGTTTCCTGCCGGAGCGCGACCAGGCCGAGGTGCGCCTGACCCTGGAGCAGGGCAGCGCGGTCCGCAGCCTGCGCTTCGATCTGGGCGACCAAGGCCGCTACAGCGATTTCCAGGCCGACGGGCAGTGGCAGCAGGAGGAGCCCGGCAGCGGCGTCTGGCGGCCGGCGGAGGGCAAGAGCAGCCTGAGCTACCGGGTACGGGTCAACCATGCGCGCGCCTCCTCCGGGCGTTTCGATGCGCGGATGACCGGGAACTGGGCGCTGCTGCGCGGCGACGATCTGGTGCCCAGCGCCCATCTGGACCAGCAGGACGGCGTGGAACTGGTGGCGCGCCTGGAGTTCGAGCTGCCCGAGGGCTGGACGGGCGTCGAGACCGGCTGGCCGCGCATCGGCAGGAACCGTTTCCGCATCGACAACCCGGCGCGCCGCTTCGACCGGCCGACCGGCTGGCTGCTCGCCGGCCAGCTCGGCACCCGGCGGGCGATCCTGGGCGGCAGCGAGGTCAGTGTGGCGGCGCCGCTCGGCGAGGGCGTGCGGCGGATGGACATCCTGACCCTGCTGACCTTCGTCTGGGACGAATACCGGACGGTGTTCCTGCGCGCGCCCGGCAAGCTGCTGGTGGTCGGCGCCGGCAACCCGATGTGGCGTGGCGGCCTGTCGGCCCCCAACTCCCTGTACCTGCACGCCGATCGTCCGCTGGTCAGCGAGAACGGTACCAGTCCCTTGCTGCACGAACTGGTGCACGTGTTCGCCCGGATTCGCGACACCGATGCGAGCGACTGGATCAGCGAGGGGCTGGCCGAGTACTACGCCATCGAACTGCTGCGCCGCGCCGGCGGTCTCGCCGAGGATCGCTACGAGCGGATCTATCGGCAACTGGAGCACTGGAGCCGCGAGGTCGGCAGCCTGCGCGGCGAACGGATCAGCGGTCCGGTCACCGCCCGCGCCGTGCTCCTGCTGCGGGCGCTCGACGCGGAGATCCGCGCGCGCAGTGAGAACCGCCATTCGCTGGACGATGTGGTGCACGGGCTGATTCGCATGGAGCGGGTCAATACCGACGACTTCGTCGCGCTCAGCGAGAACCTCATGGGCGGCGAGTCGCGGGTGCTGGATACGCCTCTGCTGGCGCCCGGGGCCGGGCGGTGAAGCGCGGGGCCATGCGTCTCCCGGCCCGCCGCCGGTCGGGCCGTGGGCACTGATGGGGGAGCGATTCGTCTATCTCCAGAGGGCTCGGCGGGAGGCGACGACATGCATCTGCTGGATTTGCGGGGTATGGGGCCGGTCGAGGTCCTCAAGTGCGCGGTGAAGGACTTCATGGATGACGAAATGCCGACCTATGCCTCGGCGCTGGCCTTCCAGATGCTCTTTTCCCTGTTTCCCTTCCTGCTGTTCCTGATCGCCCTGATCGGTTTTCTCGACCTGCAGAAGTTCTTCGACTGGCTGCAGCAGCAGGCGGCCCTGTTGCTGCCGGCGCAGGCGATGGATACGGTCAACTCGGTCATCGCCCAGTTCCAGCAGGAGCGCGCCGGGCTGTTCTCGCTGGGCATAGTGGCCGCCCTGTGGACCGCCTCGGCCGGCGTGCGCTCGACCATGCAGGCGATGAACAAGGCCTACGACGTCGCGGAGAGCCGTCCGGCCTGGAAGCGCATTCCCCTCTCGGTGCTCTATACCGTCGGCATCGCCCTGATGCTGCTGAGCGCCGCCGGCCTGATGCTCATCGGACCCGAGGTGATGACCTGGCTGGCCGGCTGGGTGGGGCTGGAGCAACTGATCGTCACCCTCTGGACCTGGCTGCGCTGGCCGGTGGCGATACTGCTGCTGATCCTGGTGGTGGCCGTGATCTACTACGTGGCGCCGGATGTGGAGCAGCGCTTCCGTTTCATCACCCCGGGCTCGGTGCTGGCGGTGCTGGTCTGGATCGCGACCTCGCTCGGCTTCGGTTTCTACGTGGGCAACTTCGGCAACTACGACGCCACCTACGGTAGCGTCGGCGCGATCATCGTCATGCTGCTGTATTTCTTCATCTCCGCGGCGGTACTGCTGTTCGGCGCGGAGCTGAACGCGGTGATCGAGCATCGCCACCCCGAGGGCAAGGACCCCGGAGAGAAGAAGCTCTGAACCTCGGCCTTTTCGGGGACAATCTTTCAAGGTCTTGCCCGGAGGAACGAGGCCGATGGCTCTGCGATGGGAGCGAATTCGTGCGGATGTTTTTGCCTGGCGCAACCCCAATCGCAGATGAGTCCGCTCCTCGCCGGCAAGCCGCCGGAGCCCTTGCCAAGGCTGGCTCCGGGTCTCAGACCCGGCCGAGCACCCTGAGCAGGAAGGCGTATTCCAGCGCCACGTCCCTGAGTGCCTGATAGCGTCCGCTCATGCCGCCGTGGCCGGCGCCGAACTCGGTCTTCAGCAGCAGCAGGTTGGCGTCGGTCTTGCTGGCGCGCAGCCTGGCCACCCACTTCGCCGCCTCCCAGTACTGCACCCGGCTGTCGTGGTAGCTGGCCACCGCGAGGATCGCCGGGTAGGCCTGGGCGCGCACGTTCTCGTAGGGGGCGTAGGCGGCGATCCGGGCATGGACCTCGGGATCGCGCGGATCGCCCCACTCGTCGTACTCGGTGACGGTCAGCGGCAGCTCGGGGTTGTGCATGGTGTTCAGCACGTCGACGAAGGGCACCTCGGCGATCGCCGCGGCGAACAGCTCCGGACGCCGGTTGAGCACGGCGCCGATCAGCAGGCCGCCGGCGCTGCCGCCGCTGATCGCCAGCCGGTCGGCGCAGGTGACGCCCTCGGCGATCAGGTGCTCGGCCACGGCGATGAAGTCGCCGAAGGTGTTTTCCTTGTGTTCCAGCTTGCCGGCGCGGTACCAGGCCTCGCCCAGTTCGCCGCCGCCGCGCACATGGGCGATGGCGAAGACGAAGCCGCGCTCCAGGAGGCTCAGCCGGGCGTGGGAGAACCAGGGGTCGAGGCTCTCGCCATAGGCGCCGTAGCCATAGAGATAGAGCGGAGCGGGGCGCTTTTGCCCCTCGCCTCGGAGGATGTCGCGGCGGGCGACCAGGCTGACCGGGATGCGCGCGCCGTCGGCCGCCTCGGCCCAGAGCCGCAGGCTGAGATAGTCGTCGGCGTCGAACGGTCCTTCCACCGGGGTTTCCTTGAGCACTCGCTGGGCGCCGCTGGCCAGGTCCAACTGGCGGATCTGCGCCGGGCGGTTGAGCGCCTCGTAGCGCAGGCGGATCACCGGGCTGTCGAATTCCAGGATGTCCTGCACGTCCAGGCTGTAGGCGGCGTCCGGCAGTTCAACGCGGTAGGGCGTGGCCTCGGCCGGGTGCACCTCGACGATCGGCAGACCCTTCTCGCGCAGGCTGAGGACGAAGCCCGCGGCGTTCAGGCTGAGGTCCTCGATCATCCGCGCCGCGTCGTGAGCGATCCGCGGCCGCCAGTGCTCGCGCCCCGGCGCACCCTCGGGGGCCTGGTAGACGGCGAATTCGATGCCGTCCTGGTTGCTGCGGATCAGCCAGCCCCAGTCGCCGTCGATGCGCCCGTGGTCGGGGTAGTACTCGTGGCCCTCCTGGCGCGGCGCCAGGCAGACGAAGGCTTCCTGCGGGCGTTCGGCATCCAGCGTCCAGGCCTCGCAGGTGGTCTTGCTGCTGCTCAGGAGGAGCAACTGGCGCTCGGAGCTGGCGCGGTAGCAATGAATGAAGAAGCGTCCGTCCGGCTCGTTGAACACCAGCTCGGTCTCGTCGTCGCCGAGCCGGTAGCGGTACAGCCTGTGCGGGCGCTGGGTGTCGTCCAGTTCGGCGAAGAACAGCGTCCGGCTGTCGTTGGCCCAGGTCATGTTGCCGTCGCAGTCCTCGAAGGGCAGTTCGTGCAGCACGCCGCTGTCCAGCTCCCTGACGAACAGCCGGTAGATCTCGTCGCCGCTGCTATCCAGGCTGTAGGCCAGGCAACGGTGGTCGGGGCTGATCTCGAAGGCGCCGAGCGACAGGTAGCCGCCGTCGGCCAGGGCATTTGGGTCGAGCAGCAGTTCCTCGCGGCTGGTGTCGGTCCGTAGCGAGCCGTCCGCCGGGCGCGGGCAGCGGTAGTGGCGCGGGTATTCGTCGCCGGCTGTGGTGCGCTGGTAGTAGAGCCAGGGTCCCCAGGGTACCGGCAGGGACAGGTCGGTTTCGCGGATGCGGCCCTTGACCTCCTGGAACAGGCTCTCGCGCAGCGCGCCGACATCCGCGAGCTCGGCCTCCAGGTAGGCGTTCTCCGCTTCCAGATAGGCGAGCACCTGTGGGTCGTCGCGCTGCTCCAGCCAGCGGTAGGGATCGGCACAATGGCTCTCGATTCGGGCGATGGGGGGTTGCGGCATGGCGGCTCCTGGCGGCTGGCAGCCGACGGCGCGAATTCCGGCAGTGGCGCCGCGGCGGGGAAATATCGTTATGATAAGCACCCTTCCGCCAGTCTCACACCGCCATGATCGATAACGACTATCTGCTTGCCTGGACTGTCTACGGCATCGCCGCGCTGGGTTGCCTGCTGGTCTGGTTCCGCCTGACCCGCTGGATGTGGCGCGGGCTGTACGAGCCGTTGCGGGTGCTCATGGCGGTGCTGCTGCTGGCTCCGACCATCGTCGATCCGGGCGAGGGGCTGTTCGCGCCGGCCATCGCCGTCACCGCTCTCGACCTGCTGTTCGGCGTCGACAGCAACGCCTGGCGCGCGGTGGCCGATCTGGCGCTGTACGGGATGATCGGTATGGCCTTGTATCTGTCGCTGATCGGGGCGCGCTGGCTGTTGCTGCGCCGGCGGGGCGTGCTCGGCCCTGCGCCGGCGGACGCTGGCGAGGAGCCGGCGGTGCGCGAGCCGGTGAAGCGTGGCGAAGCCGGCGGGACGCAGGGCCTGCGCGCCGACCGGCGTTTCTGAAACCGGTCCGGGTCGTCTGCGAGGAACCCCCGCGATGTGCGAACTGCTCGGCATGAGCGCCAACGTTCCGACCGATATCGTCTTCAGCTTCACCGGCCTGATGCAGCGCGGCGGGCGCACCGGACCGCACCGCGACGGCTGGGGCATCGTCTTCTACGAGGGGCGCGGCGTGCGGCTGTTCCAGGACCCGGCGGCGAGCGCCGATTCCGAAGTGGCCCGGCTGGTGCAGCGTTATCCGATCAAGAGCGAACTGGTCATCGGCCACATCCGCCAGGCCAACGTCGGGCGCATCTGCCTGGCCAATACCCATCCCTTCGTGCGCGAACTCTGGGGCCACAACTGGTGCTTCGCCCATAACGGCCAACTGGCGGATTTCCAGCCGCCGACGGGGTTCTACCGGCCGGTGGGCGACACCGACAGCGAGCGGGCTTTCTGCGACCTGCTCAACCGGGTGCGGCAGGCCTTTCCCGAGCCGGTGGCGGAGCGGGAACTGTTGCCGGTCCTGGTGAAAGCCTGCGACGAGTATCGTGCCAAGGGTGTGTTCAACTGCCTGCTGGGCAACGGCGACTGGCTGTTCAGCTTCTGCACCACCAAGCTGGCGGAGATCACCCGCCGTTCGCCCTTCGGCCCGGCGCGGCTGAAGGACGCCGACCTGACCGTGGACTTTCAGGCCGAGACGACGCCGAACGACGTAGTGACGGTACTGGCCACCGAGCCCTTGACCGCCAACGAAACCTGGATCGCCCATCGGCCGGGCGAGTGGACGCTGTGGCGGCTGGGCGAGTGCATCGCCCGCGGCAGGGTTTAGGGCGTGTCATCAATTGTTTCCCCGGTTGCGTTGCTGCCGGAAATGGGGCCAGGCCGGGCCGCGTTCGGCAAGGCGCAGCCTGCAGGCAATGGTCATTCCCTTGCCAAAGGCTGCAACGCCGCCTGGCCCCATTTCCGGCGCAGCCTAGGCGGCCCCACCCGCAGGGACGGGCCTGTTTTGGCACAGTGCGGCGTTGCTCGTCGTTCGTTTGGAATGACCAAACTTCTCTCCTCGCGCCTTGCCCTGTGCCAAAACAGGCTCCGTCGCAACGCGGGAAACAATTGATGACACGCCCAAGGCATCACTTGGCCAGATAGCGCATGCCTTCCTCCAGCCCGCTCAGGGTCAGGGGATACATGCGCTGCCCGACCAGGTCGCGGACGATCCGTATCGAGCTGCCGTGGTTCCAGGCATGTTCGGGGGACGGGTTGATCCAGATGAGCTTGCGGTAGATCTCCGTGAAACGCTGCATCCAGGCCAGGCCGGGCTCCTCGTTCCAGTGCTCGACGCTGCCGCCGGGCTGGAGGATCTCGTAGGGGGACATGGAGGCGTCGCCGACGAACACCACCTTGTAGTCCGGCCCGTACTTGTGCAGCAGGTCGTGGGTCGCGATGCGCTCGGAATGGCGCCGGCGGTTGTCCTTCCACAGGCTCTCGTAGATGAAGTTGTGGAAGTAGTAGTGCTCCAGGTGCTTGAACTCGCTGTGGCAGGCGGCGAACAGTTCCTCGCAGACCTTCACGTGGGCATCCATCGAGCCGCCGATGTCCAGCAGCAGGAGCAGCTTCACGCTGTTGTGCCGTTCCGGGCGCAACTGGATGTTGAGCAGACCGGCGTCGCGCGCGGTGTGGGCGATGGTGGCGTCGAGGTCGAGTTCCTCGGCGGCGCCCTGGCGGGCGAAGCTGCGCAGGCGGCGCAGCGCCATCTTCAGGTTGCGCGTGCCGAGTTCGACCTGGTCGTCGAGGTTGCGGTATTCGCGTTTTTCCCAGACCTTGACCGCCTTGCCCCGGCGCTCGCCGGCCTCGCCGATGCGGATACCCTCGGGGTTATAGCCGCCCGAGCCGAAGGGGCTGGTGCCGCCGGTGCCGATCCATTTGTTGCCGCCGGCGTGCCGTTCCTGCTGTTCCGCCAGTCGCTTCCTGAAGGTTTCCAGCAGCTTCTCGAGGCCGCCCAGGGACTGGATCTGCGCCTTCTCCGCGTCGCTCAGCTGGCGCTCGAATTCCTTGCGCAGCCACTCCTCGGGGATCAGCGCCTCGAGCAGGTCGTCGAGGTTTTCCAGGCCCCGGAAGTAGGCGGCGAAGGCCCGGTCGAACTTGTCGAAGTGCCGTTCGTCCTTGACCAGGACGGTGCGGGCGAGGAAGTAGAATTCGTCCATGTCGGCGAACACCAGCCGCCGTTCGAGCGCCTCGATCAGGTCGAGCAGTTCGCGCAGCGAGACCGGTACCCTGGCCGCGCGCATTTCGTTGAACAGGTTGAGCAGCATGGCGGCAGCCTCGTCTATCTGTCTATCGAGCCGTCGGATCGTTTGCTCGCGGATGGCGCGGTGCTCAGCGGGTCCCGCGGCGTGCCATGAACGCCAGGCGCTCCAGCAGTTGCGTGTCCTGCTCGTTCTTCACCAGGGCGCCGGCCAGCGGCGGGATGGCCTTGGCCGGGTCGCGCTCGCGCAGCGCGGCGAGGTCGATGTCGTCGGCCAGCAGCAGCTTCAGCCAGTCGACCAGCTCGGAGGTGGAGGGCTTCTTCTTCAGTCCGGGAATCCCCCGCACGTCGAAGAACACATCCAGCGCCTCGGCCACCAGTTCGCCCTTGATGCCGGGAAAGTGCACGTCGACGATCTTCTGCAGCGTCTCGCGGTCGGGGAAGGCGATGTAGTGGAAGAAGCAGCGGCGCAGGAAGGCGTCGGGCAGTTCCTTCTCGTTGTTCGAGGTGATGACCACGATCGGTCGCTGGCGGGCCTTGACCGTTTCGCCGGTCTCGTAGACGAAGAACTCCATGCGGTCGAGTTCCTGCAGCAGGTCGTTGGGGAACTCGATGTCGGCCTTGTCGATCTCGTCGATCAGCAGGACCACCCGCTCCTCGGCCTCGAAGGCTTCCCACAGCTTGCCCTTGCGCAGGTAGTTGCGCACGTCGTGGACCTTGTCCACGCCCAGTTGCGAGTCGCGCAGGCGGCTCACCGCGTCGTATTCGTAGAGGCCCTGCTGGGCCTTGGTGGTGGATTTGATGTGCCAGGCGATCAGCCGGGTGTCGAGCGATTGGGCCAGTTGCTCGGCGAGCAGGGTCTTGCCGGTGCCCGGCTCGCCCTTGACCAGCAGGGGACGCTGCAGGGTGATGGCAGCGTTGACGGCGAGCCTGAGACTGTCGCTGGCCACGTAGGTGGAAGTGCCCTGGAACTTCATCGTGAATCCTCGCATGGGATGGCGCCGGTGCGCGTCGGTCCGTGGTGACCGAACCAGGAGCCGACTATAACCAAGTGCGGGCGTCGCTGCAGGCGTGATGGGGTCTGGACGGCGCCAGCACGGCGACTTAGGCTTGCCCATCTTTCTGGCACTCAACAGGGAAAGCGCCATGAGCCGCATCTATGCCGACAACGCACAGTCCATCGGCAATACGCCGCTGGTCAAGATCAACCGCCTGGCCCCGCAGGGCGTGACCATCCTGGCCAAGATCGAGGGACGCAACCCGTCCTATTCGGTCAAGTGCCGGATCGGCGCCAATCTGGTCTGGGACGCTGAGGCCAGTGGACGTCTGAAGCCTGGCATGACCCTGGTCGAGCCGACCTCGGGCAATACCGGCATCGGCCTGGCCTTCGTCGCCGCGGCGCGCGGCTACAGGCTGATCCTCACCATGCCGGCGTCGATGAGCCTGGAGCGGCGCAAGGTGCTCAAGGCGCTGGGTGCCGAGCTGGTGCTCACCGAGGCGGCCAAGGGCATGAAGGGCGCCATCGAGAAGGCGACCGAGATCGCCGCCGCCGATTCCGGGCTGTACTTCATGCCGCAGCAGTTCGACAACCCGGCCAACCCGGCGATCCACGAGAAGACCACCGGTCCGGAGATCTGGAACGACACCGATGGCGCCGTGGACGTGCTGGTCGCCGGAGTCGGAACCGGTGGCACCATCACCGGGGTGTCCCGCTACATCAAGCAGACCTGCGGCAAACCGCTGCTCTCGGTGGCCGTCGAGCCGGCCGGCTCGCCGGTGATCAGCCAGACCCTGGCCGGCGAGGAAGTCAAGCCGGCGCCGCACAAGATCCAGGGCATCGGCGCCGGTTTCGTGCCGAAGAACCTGGATCTGACCCTGGTCGACCGGGTCGAGCGGATCACCGACGACGAGGCCAAGGACATGGCCCTGCGCCTGATGCGCGAGGAGGGCATTCTCTGCGGGATCTCCAGCGGCGCGGCCATGGCTGCCGCCGTGCGGCTGGCCGAGCACGAGCCCGCGCTGCAGGGCAAGACCCTCGTGGTGATCCTGCCCGACTCCGGCGAGCGTTACCTGTCGAGCATGCTGTTCGAGGGGCTGTTCAGCGAGCAGGAACTGACCCAGTAAGGCGTGGCGGGGGCCGCTTTCGTCGTATGTCCCGGCGAAGCGGCGCGGTTCCGCCGGTGCCTTTTTGATACGGGTCAGACCGTAAGGACGAAACAGCGGCTATCCTGAAGACAAGGATGGCATGGGTTGCCCATGCAACGGCCGTCCGAAAGCCCCACTTGGTCGTAACCGGAGGACTGGTCATGAACGCTTGGCTCAATCGTTTGCTCACCGATCTTGCTACCTTGTTCGGTCTGGATGCCGCCGGGCGCATGCAGCCCATTCCCCTGGAAAGCGACGAACGTCGTCGTCTGGCCGAGGAGCGGGCACGCCGCCGCTGATCGCTGATCCGACAGGGCGCCTGCGGGCGCCCTGTTCCGTTTTTCCGTCCCGTCCGGGTTGTGGCAGACTTCTCCGCCGAGGAGAATTTATGTCGCGTCCCCGTTGTTCCCGTTGCGCCCGCCCGCTGGGCCATTGTCTGTGCGCGCTCGTCCCCCGCCTGTCCAGCCGCACCCGGGTGCTGATCCTGCAGCATCCCGGCGAGGCTTCGCACGCTCTGAACACCGCCCGTCTGGCTGCCCTGGCCCTGGACAATGGCGAGTTGCGGGTCGGCGAAACCTTCCCTGAACTGGAGGCGGAGCTGGCGCATGGTCCCCGGCGCAGCTGCCTGCTGTTTCCCGGCGCGGGAGCCATGCCGCTGGCCGAGCTGGCGCGCGACGGGGCGCCCCTGCAACTGGTCGTGCCGGACGGCACCTGGCGCAAGGCCCGCCGGCTGCTTCATCTCAATCCGCAATTGGCGGCTCTGCCGCGGGTCGCCCTGCCGGAGGGCCTGTCGTCGCGCTACCGGTTGCGCAAGGCGCCGATGGCGGGAGCACTGTCGACCATCGAAGCGATCGTCTGCGCCCTGAACCTTCTCGAGGGGGCCGGGCGCTTCGATGCCATGCTGCGGCCTTTCGAGGCGCTGATCGAGGGACAGATAGCGGCCATGGGAGAGACGGTCTATCGACGCAATCACGAGGGCGATCCGGCGGCCCCGATCAGTCGTTCCGCACCGGCCGGGTCTTCTGCCTGAGGATATAGATCGTGACCAGGGTGGCACTGGCCAGCATGAAGAGGCGTGCCGGCAACAACGGAATCAGATAGCAGGACAGCAGAATACTCGTCCACATCAGGCCGACCGCGTAGACCTTGCCCTTGAGAGGAATGCCTTCGCCATCCAGGTAATCGCGGATCCAGGGACCCAGGCGGGGATGGCCGATCAGCCAGAAGTAGAAGCGCCGCGAGCTGCGCATGAAGCAGGCGGCGGCCAGCAGCAGGAAGGGCGTGGTCGGCAGCAGCGGCAGGAAGATACCGATCACTCCCAGCGCCAGGCTGAGCAGGCCCGCCGCCTGCAGGGCATGGCGCACCAGGCGGGACTGGCTCTCGCGGACGATCCGCGTCATTCCGCTCCCTCTCAGTTGGGACGCGGTTTGAGCAGCGCCGGTTTTTCCTCGGGAGCGTGGCAGAGCAGGAACAGCGCGGTGAGCAGGTCCGGGATTTGCTGGATCATTTCGTCCACCAGCTTGCGGTCATGGGCGATTTCCGCGAAGTCCGGCTGATCCTCGAACAGGCCCGAGCCGATCATGATCGGCAGCAGCAGTTCGCTGACTTCTTCCTCGGCTTCCTCGAACCAGGCTTCCTCGCGCAGGAACACCCCTTCCATGAAACCGATGCACCAGCCGCGCAGGTCGGAGTCGTCGGGATCGTCGCCCAGGTCGAGTTCGCAAGGCAACTCGGGCTCCTCGTCGCTGGCCAACTGACGGGCGATATGAGCCTTGAGCAGGACTAGCGTGGATTCGACCTCTTCCTGCTCGAGGTCGCTGCGGTAGTGCGGCGGTTCGGCGAACAGGGCGTCGATCCATTCGTGCTCGGGCACGGGGTTCGGACAGATCGACAGTGCTGTCAGATAGCCGTGGGCGGCGACGTAGTCCAACGCCTCTTCATGCAGATCGTCGGCGTCGAGAAAGGCTTGCAGGCGGGACAATTGCTCGGCGAAGGACATGGCGCGACTACCTTGAGGGTTCGGGAGGCTGGATTTTAGCCCGGATAGCGCCCGGCGGCTTGCCGTTGCGCGGTTTTTTTCGTGGTCAGCCGCACGGGACGGGCATTCGGCTGATGTCCAAATGGGGGCGACGGCCGGGCAGTCACGTATAATACGGCGCTTCATGACGGCCCCGCCCGGAGCCGTGCGGTCGATTCAACCCGACGGGCCATCCGGCCTCGTTGCTCCGTCTGGAGTGTCCATGCTCGAACAGGCCCAGCGCATTCTCAAGGAAGTCTTCGGCTACGATGCGTTTCGTGGCAACCAGGCGGCGATCATCGAACGCGTCGCTCGTGGCGGCGATGCCCTGGTGCTGATGCCGACCGGTGGTGGCAAGTCGCTTTGCTACCAGGTGCCGGCACTGTTGCGCGAGGGGTTGGCGGTGGTGGTTTCGCCGCTGATCGCGCTGATGGAGGACCAGGTCGCCACCCTCGACGAACTGGGCGTGCCGGCGGTGGCGCTGAATTCCACGCTGAGCCTCGACGAGCAGCGCGAGATCGCCGAGCGGATCCGTCAGGGCGGGATCAAGCTGCTCTATCTGGCCCCGGAGCGTCTGGTGCAGCCGCGCATGCTGGCCTTCCTGCAGCGCCTGCCGATCGGCCTGTTCGCCATCGACGAGGCGCACTGCGTGTCCCAGTGGGGGCACGATTTCCGTCCCGAATACCTGCAACTCGGCCAACTCGCCGAACTCTTCCCGCAGGTGCCGCGCATCGCCCTGACCGCCACGGCGGACAAGCGCACGCGCGAGGAAATCGTCCAGCGCCTGCATCTGGAAAACGCCGAGCGCTTTCTTTCCAGTTTCGACCGGCCGAATATCTTCTACCGCATCGTCGCCAAGGATCAGCCGCGCAAGCAGTTGCTCGGCTTTCTCGCCGAGCGCCGCGGCGACGCCGGGATCGTCTACTGCATGTCGCGCAAGAAGGTGGAGGAACTGGCCGCCTTCCTCTCCGAGCAGGGTTTTCCGGCCCTGCCGTACCACGCCGGACTGTCCAACGAGCTGCGCACCCTGCATCAGAAGCGCTTCCTCAACGAGGAAGGGCTGATCATGGTGGCGACCATCGCCTTCGGCATGGGCATCGACAAGCCCAACGTGCGCTTCGTCGCCCATCTCGACCTGCCCAAATCGCTGGAGGCCTATTACCAGGAAACCGGCCGGGCCGGGCGCGACGGCCTGCCGGCGGATGCCTGGATGGCCTATGGCCTGCAGGACGTCATCTTCCTCAAGCAGATGCTCAACAATTCCGAAGGCGACGAGCGGCACAAGCGCATCGAGCAGCACAAGCTCGACGCCATGCTGGCGTTGTGCGAGGAAACCCGCTGCCGCCGCCAGGCGCTGCTGGCCTATTTCGACGAGGAACTGGCCAAGCCCTGCGGCCACTGCGACAACTGCGTCGACGGCGTGCAGACCTGGGATGCCACGGAGGCCGCCCGTCAGGCATTGTCGGCCATCTACCGCAGCGGCCAGCGCTATGGCGTCGGCCATCTGGTGGATATCCTGCTCGGCCGCGACAACGACAAGGTGCGCGGCCTGGGCCACCAGCATCTATCGGTGTTCGGTGTCGGCAAGGCGCATGGCGAGGGGGAATGGCGCACCTTGTTTCGCCAGTTGGTCGCCCGCGGACTGGCCGATGTGGATCTGGATGGCTATGGCGGCCTGCGTCTGAACCAGGGCTGCCGGGCGCTGCTGCGTGGCGAAGTGCGCCTGGAGCTGCGCCGCGACCTCAAGCCGCAGGCGCCACGGCCGACGGCCAGCGCCGCCAGCCAGTTGGTCCGGCACGACGAGCGCGAACAGTGGGAGGCGCTGCGTACACTGCGCCGCAGGCTGGCGGAAGAGCACTCGGTGCCGCCTTACGTGATCTTTCCCGATGCCACGCTGCTGGAAATGCTGCGCAGCCGGCCGCGCTCACTGTCCGAGATGGCGCGGGTCAATGGCGTCGGTGCACGCAAGCTGGAGCGCTATGGCGAGGCCTTCCTCGAGGTACTGAACAGGTCCGCCGGGGCGCCGAAACCGGTGACCGATCTGCGTCACGAATTGGTCAGTCTGGCGCGTGCCGGCATGACGCCGGCGCAGATCGCCCGTCAACTGGACTGCACCGAAAAAAATGTCTATAGCCTGCTGGCCGAGGCCATCGTTCGTCGCCAGCTCACGCTCGAACAGGCGCTCGACCTGCCCGAGGAACTGCTGGGCGAGATCCATGACGCCTTTCTCGACGGCGATGGCGAGCTGCCGCCGGTCGCGGCGCTGGCCGAGCAGTTCGGCGAACGGGTGCCGCAGGGCGTGCTGCATTGCGTGCGTGCGGCCCTGCAGACCGAACTCGATCCTTGATCGGCGACTCGTGAGCGGGCCGCTGTCGACATTCCCTGACTAAAAGTCGCGTGGCATATTATTCGACTTGCGGTTACGGTTAGCACACTAATAATTAGTCCAGGTACTAGTGCGAGCTTTCCCATGTCCTACTTGAATCAGCATCGTTTTGCGATGCAACTTGCCCAATTGTCGCGTGCCTGGCGTGCCGAACTGGACCGCCGGTTGTCCGGGATGGGCTTATCGCAGGCGCGCTGGCTGGTGTTGCTGCACCTTGCCCGTTTCGAAACGCGTGCCGGGAAATGGCCGACGCAGCGCGAGCTGGCCGAAAGCGTGGCCGTCGAGGGGCCGACCCTGGCTCGGTTGCTGGACACCCTGGAGGCGCAGGGACTGGTCAGTCGCCAGGCGGTGGCCGAGGACCGCCGGGCCAAGCGGATCGTGCTGAATCCGGTGGCGGTGCCGTTGATCGAACAGATCGAGGCGATTTCCTCCCAATTGCGCCAGGAACTCTTCGATGGGATCGACCCGGAAGAGCTGCGTCTCTGCCAGCAGGTGCATGCGCGGATTCTCGCCAATCTGGAGAAGCGCTGAAGTGCCTTGACCGGCTGCGGCGGTGTCCGGACAGCGGCGCTATCCTGATAGTTGAGCTGTCACGGTTTCCCGGAGGCGCCATGACCGCGACCAAGCCGGAAATCCTCATCACCTACTGCACCCAGTGCCAGTGGCTGCTGCGTGCCGCCTGGCTGGCCCAGGAGCTGCTCAGCACCTTCGGCGAGGATCTCGCCAAGGTCAGCCTGGAGCCCGGCAGCGGCGGAGTGTTTCGCATCACCTGCGATGGCGTGCAGATCTGGGAGCGCAAGGCCGATGGCGGCTTTCCCGAAGCCAAGGCGCTCAAGCAGCGAGTGCGCGATCTGATCGCGCCGGACCGCGATCTCGGCCACAGCGATCGTCCCCGGGGTTCCCGATAGCGACTGGGGCGTTGTCATCGAATCGACCCGGCCTCGTCACGGCCTCTTCATTCCCGGTGTGGAAGATCGGTTAAACCCCGCCGGAGATTGCCGATGAGTAGCGCCCACCTCTTTCAGCAGACCGACAAGCAATCTGTCCGCACCCTCTGGATTTCCGATGTGCACCTCGGTACGCGGGACTGCAAGGCCGAGTACCTGGCGAGTTTTCTCAAACGCTATCACGCCGATACCCTGTACCTGGTCGGCGACATCATCGACGGCTGGCGGTTGCGCAGTGGCATCTATTGGCCGCAGGCCCATACCAACGTCATCCGTCGCCTGCTGACCATGAGCAAGCGCGGCACCACGGTGATCTATGTCACTGGCAATCATGACGAGTTCCTGCGGCGCTATTCGGCGCTGATGCTGGGCAATATCCATCTGGTCGACGAGGCCGAGCACGTCACGGCCGATGGCCGGCGGTTGCTGGTGATCCACGGCGACCAGTTCGATGTGGTTACCCGCTGCCACAGGTGGCTGGCCTTCCTCGGCGACTCGGCCTACGGTTTCACCCTGATTCTCAATCGTTGGCTCAATCACTGGCGCGAGCGCTGGGGCTACGGTTACTGGTCGCTGTCGGCCTTTCTCAAGTACAAGGTGAAGACGGCGGTGAACTTCATCAGCGACTTCGAAGAGGCCATCTCCCGCGAGTGTCTGCGCCGTGGTTTCAATGGCGTGGTCTGCGGGCATATCCATCATGCGGAGATCCGCCGCATGGGGGAGGTGGAATATCTCAATTGCGGTGACTGGGTGGAGTCCTGCACGGCCCTGATCGAGCACTGGGATGGCACCATCGAGCTCTATCGTCTGGCCGAGGAGCAGGCGTTTCCGATGCGTCAGGGAGCCGAGCTGGCGAATGTCATCGAGACGGCCGCATGAGAGTCCTGATCGTCAGCGATGCCTGGTTGCCGCAAGTCAACGGTGTGGTCACCAGCCTGCAGTACCTGATCGGCGAGTTGCGCGAGTTGGGGCATGAAGTACGGCTGCTGTCACCGGGCGATTTTCGCTCCCGGCCCTGTCCTACCTATCCGGAGATCCCGCTGGTCTGGGATCTCTGGCGAGTGGGGCCGGCAATCCGGGCGTTTCGGCCGGATTGTGCACACTTGGCCACCGAAGGGCCTCTTGGCTGGGCGGCACGGCGCTGGCTGCTGAAACACGGGATGGCGTTTTCCACGGCCATCCACACGCGCTTCCCTGAGTATGTGCATACCCGTTGGCCATGGTTGCCGCTGAGCTGGGGCTATGCCTTGCTGCGCGCCTTTCATCGGCCGAGTCGTGCGGTGTTGGTGAGCACCGCGCGACTGCGCGATGAGTTCAGCCATTGGCGGCTGTCGCGGTTGGTCATCTGGCGCAAGGGGGTCGATACCCGTCTGTTTTCTCCCCAGCCGGAGCGGAATGTGGCGGCGGAGCGGCCGGTCTTTCTCTATGTCGGGCGGATCGCTCTGGAAAAGAATCTGGAGGCCTTCCTGGCCCTCGATCTGCCGGGCGAAAAGCGAGTGGTCGGCGACGGGCCGCAGCGTGCGGAACTGGAGGCGCGTTATCCCGAGGCCCGCTTCCTCGGCTACCGTCATGGTCGTGAGCTGGCCGCAGCCTATGCCGAGGCCAGCGTGCTGGTATTCCCTTCGCGTACCGACACCTACGGTCTGGTGATGCTGGAGGCGCTGGCCTGCGGCACACCGGTAGCGGCGTTTCCGGTGCCGGGTCCGTTGGATGTGGTGGAGGCGGATGTGAGCGGTGTGCTCGACGAGGACCTCGGCAGAGCCTGTCTGGCCGCGTTGGTGCTGGACCGCGAGCGGTGTGCCGAATTGGCCGGGCGGCAGTCCTGGCGCGCCTCGGCACTCGAATTCCTGGCTCACCAGGTACTGCTGGATGGCGAGCCATACCCCCTGGCGCAGGTATGCACGGGGTTCCAGCAGGCGGATGCCTTGGCCGACTAAGCGCGTGCTCGCGAGCCCGGCTCCCCATGCTACTGCGAGGTTGGAGCAGGGCGGGGAAAATCGGCCGCCCCGATAGGCCTTCAGGGAGGGCTCGTTACGGTGGCTGGCGTGCTTTGCATGAGGCTGCCACGTCCCCCACCCAGGCCATTCTGGCGGCGGGGTTCGTCGCTTTGCAGAGTCCGCTAGACGATCACTTTGTCCCTGAGCTTTTCCGCAGCCTGGCGCAAGGCCAGAATGACCCGCTCCTTGTCGAAATTCTGGATATCGTTGGTATCCAGATACATGGAGAAACCTGGCATCTCGTGTTCGATGAAGCTGGAAACGGCACCCAGGTCGCGCCGGAAATCGACGATTTGATAGATTTGTACCGGCCGGCTGAAGCCCTTCACCGTGATCTGGCCCTTGTCGCGGCACATGATCACATCCTTCACCAGGGAATAGGTTTCGTGGGAAACGAGAATCTCACCGGCCTCCGAGGCATTTTCCAGACGACTGGCTAGATTCACCTCGCGGCCGATGATGGTGTAGTCCATGCGGGTGTCGGCACCGAAGTTGCCGACCGTGCAATAGCCGGTGTTGATGCCCATGCGGATCTCCAGGGGCTTGGTGATGCCCTGGGCGCGCCACTGCTGGCGCAGCACCTTCATGTGCTTGCGCATGGCGATGGCCATGGATACCGCAGCGACCGCGTCGTTCTTCGCACCTTCGGTGGTGGGATCGCCGAAGAACACCATCACCGAGTCGCCAACGAACTTATCGATGGTGCCGCCATATTTCAGGGCGATCTTCGACATTTCGTTCAAATAATTATTGAGCAGGTCGGTCAGGGCCTCGGCTTCGAGCTCTTCCGACAGCTCGGTGAAACCCTTGATATCGGAGAAGAACACGGTGAGCTTCTTGCGCTGGGTTTCCAGGCATACGCTCTTTTTTCCGGTGAAGATCGATTCCCAGACCTGGGGCGACAGGTATTTGGCCAGGCTGCTGGCCAGTTGGGCGGACTTCTCCTGCTCCTGTTTGATCTCGGCGCGAATCTGAATCAGCCGTTGGCTCTGCCGATGGACGAAGCAGGCGGTGATACAGACGTACAGCATGGTGAGGGCAATACTCACCAAGGAGACGATATCGGTCGTGGGACCCAGGTAGGCGGGCGCCAGCAGCATGTTGGCCAGTAGTGCCGTGCTCAGGGCTACCAGCATGGCAAGTGTCAGATTGCGTGTGCCGCCTGTCATGAGGGCGCCGAAGCAAAGCGTCAACAGGAGCATCAGGCTGGGTACTATGGAGAAGCCCAGAAGCGCTGCTGCCGATCCGACATGGATCGCATCGAAGAACAGCAGAACCTGGTTGGTCTGTTGCGGATGGTCGAGTCGGTAACCCTGACTGAGGTGGTGGGCAAGAGGGGGATAGAGCAGGGCATAGGGGATCAGCCAGAGAATGTCGTAGCTGAAATACTGTACGTAGATGCCTGTGGCGATGCTTGCGGCAGCTGAGATGTAGGCCAGCATGCGCGAGTAGTATTGGCGCAGCGAGTAAGAAGGAAAGGTGGGCAGTCCGTCTGGGCAACTACTACTTACGTCTTTCATGAGGGGGAAGCCTTCCTTGCCGCTACTGCTGGAGCTTATGCTTATTATGGGTGCAGGAGCTTATGCTTTAGCCGTAATGGTTACAATCAGGCGTTGAAAGATAGCGTATGCGACTTTCAGGTATGATCGGACCGGGGTTTTCTGCTCACCGATGGTCGCCGCAGGCGCTCAGATGCCCATGTTGGCCAGGCTTTGCAGGATATTGCGCAGAGTCACGGCGAGCGCCGGGTGCTGGGCCTCGAAACGTTCCACGGCCAGGTTGAGGCCATCCACCAGGCTGTCGCTCGGTGCGCCACCCGCGTCACGGGCCAGCTGTAGTTCGATTTCTTGAATGAGGGAGGACATCCTGGCGCGCTCATCGGCGCTCATCGACGGATTCTGCGCCAGTTGATCGCGTAGCTCCTGTAAATGTCGCTGCAGATTTTCGGGCATGATAAATCTCCTTATGAAATTTCCTTGTAAAGAGAATAGTTCAGGCCGTTAGTGCCTGCTTGATCCTGATCAACGGGGGAAAGGTTTTGCCATTTTCGTCGATATGGAGCTGGCCAATTGGAGCTCCGGCCTCCGGGATGCATGGTTCTTTCCCCCCTGATCGGGCAGGATTTGCGTCGAGCCGGTTTCTTCCCAGTAGCCAGGCGGTGGGGCCTGGCTTCAGCGCAGCAAAAATAGTGGTGATATGTGACACATGGATGACTGACGTCGCTCCGGCGTCGGCTTGGTCGCTTCGGCGTTAGCCTGATTGCAAGAGCCTGTGACCGAGTATGACTTTGGTTTTATCCACAATCGCGGTTCTGCTGCTGCCTGAATGCATAGCAGACTATATACTCGGCCACCATATGAATAATTCTTCGCGGAGGAGGTACCTGCAATGCGTGTGATTGCCGCCGACCGGACCAAACGATTGGGCCGTTCACTAGTCTGTGCCGGGCTGGCCCTGTTGCCCGTAGTGGCAGCGGTTGCTGAGGAAGACCCTTGGGAAGGGGTCAATAGGGCAATATTCCGTTTCAACGACACCCTGGATACCTATTTTCTGAAGCCGGTTGCCAAAGGCTATCAGGCGATTACCCCGCAATTTCTCGAGGACGGCATTCATAACGTCTATCGCAACATCGGCGATGTTGGCAATCTGGCCAATGACCTGATGCAGGCCAAGTTCCACGATGCGAGTGTCGACAGCAGCAGGTTTCTGTTCAACAGCACCGTGGGCGTGCTGGGCTTTTTCGACGTAGCTACCAAGATGGGACTTGATCGTAATGACGAGGACTTCGGGCAGACCCTGGGCGCCTGGGGGGTCCCGAGTGGTCCCTATGTGGTATTGCCGTTTTTCGGGTCGAGCACGGTGCGTGATGGCGGTGGATTGCTCGTAGACGCTTATACGAAACCCTATCCATACATGGATGACGATGTCCGGAGCCGCAACATCATGTTCGGCATCGAGGTCGTGGATACGCGTGCCAGTCTGCTGTCGGCGGAAAAGCTCATCACTGGTGACAAATACATCTTCATTCGCAACGCCTACCTGCAGAATCGGGAATTCAAGGTGCAGGACGGCAAAGTGGAAGACGACTTCTGAGGCATCTGTCCCGGTGCCCTACATGCCAGTCTTTCTGACTGGCATTCCCCCTGTCGTGGTTCCTGCCTTCGGGTGCCGAGCAGAGTGCGGCGGTCGTGCCTTTATAGCGACACATCATGCATTTTGCGCTCGCAAATATGGTTACCAGCGCATGCTTGAATCACCAGGCAGATGGGAGTACCGTCTGCGCCGTGATGCGAACTCACCACTAGTGCTTTGGCCAGGGGCAGGCTGTATATCCTCTCCCTGCGCAGTCAGCCCGGATACCTCATGCACAATTCCAGTGCCAAGCTGCTGATAATCGATGACGACGAAGTCGTCCGTGCCAGCCTTGCGGCCTACCTGGAGGACAGCGGTTTCCAGGTGTTGCAGGCAGGTAACGCCCTGCTAGGGCTCGAGGTCTTCGAGAACGAGGAGCCTGACTTGGTCATTTGCGACCTGCGCATGCCGCAGATCGATGGCCTGGAGCTGATCCGGCGGATGAGCGAGCAGCAGGGCGAAACCCCTGTCATCGTCATGTCCGGTGCGGGAGTCATGAGCGATGTGGTCGAGGCGCTTCGCCTCGGTGCGGCCGACTACCTGATCAAGCCGCTGGAAGACCTTGCCGTGCTCGAGCATTCGGTTCGTCGGGCACTGGACCGAGCGCGTCTGCGTGTGGAGAACCGCCGCTATCGGGAAAAGCTGGAGGTCGCCAACCGGGAGTTGCAGGCCAGCCTGAGCCTGTTGCAAGAGGACCAGAATGCCGGGCGCCAAGTGCAGTTGAACATGCTGCCGGAAACGCCTTGGGAAGTGGATGGATTGTGTTTCGCCCACAAGATCATCCCCTCCCTCTACTTGTCGGGCGATTTCGTCGACTATTTTCGGATCGATGAGCGCCGCTTGGGCTTCTACTTGGCCGATGTTTCCGGCCATGGCGCTTCTTCCGCATTCGTCACCGTGCTACTCAAGTTCATGACCACGCGCCTGCTGTACGAGTTTCGGCGCAATGGCGCTTTTCCCGACTTCAAGCCCTCCGATGTGCTTGCCCACATCAACCGTGGCTTGATCAATTGCAAGCTGGGCAAGCATGTGACCATGCTTGGTGGCCTGATCGACTTGGCTGCCGATCGGCTAACCTACTGTGTAGGGGGGCATCTGCCGTTGCCAGTGTTTTATAGCGATGGCGAGGCTTCCTACCTGAAGGGGAGCGGCCTGCCGGTCGGCCTGTTTCAGGATGCCCACTACGAAAATTACGAGTTGCAGTTGCCAGCATCCTTCAGCCTGACCTTGGTATCGGATGGAGTACTGGATCTTTTGCCGGGGGAGACGCTCAAAGAGAGAGAGGCCGTTCTGCCGGACCGCGTAAGGGCTGCAGGAGGTACTCTGGATGGATTGCGCCAGGTATTGGGATTGGCCCAGCTGGGCGAAATGCCGGATGATATCGCCTTGCTGGTGTTGAACAGGAACCTTGCATGAGTATTGGGAAAATCCAGTTCGCCGAGCAAAGCGGCACCTTCGTCCTCAAGTTCGTCGGAGAAATCCGGCTGACCTTGTGTTCGGCTCTGGATGACACTATCGAGCGGATCTTCGCTGCCCTCAACTTCTCCGCTATTGTCATCGACCTGACCGAAACTCAGAGCATCGACAGTACTACCCTGGGGCTTCTGGCCAAGCTTTCGATTCTCTCCCGGCAAAAGGTCGGCATGTTGCCGACAGTGGTGACGACCCATCCGGACATCACCCGCCTGCTGCAGTCGATGGGCTTCGATCAGGTATTCAACATCGTCGATCGCCCGGTTCCCTGTCCCGAATGTCTTTCCGAACTACCTTCCCAGGACCAGTCGGAAGAGGTGGTCAAGGCCAAGGTGCTGGAAGCGCACCGCATCCTCATGGGGCTGAACGAGTCCAACCGGGAGGCTTTCCACGATCTGGTCAGCGCTCTCGAGCGCCAGTAACCGGATTCCGGGGGGCGGAGCGGTCCTCGGGACGCCCCGCCTCCTGCATCAGATCTTCTCGCTCAGCAGTGCCTCCAGCTTGATCTGGTCGCGGGCGAACAGGCGGATGCCCTCGGCCAGCTTTTCCGTAGCCATGGCATCTTCATTGAGCGCCCAACGGAAGGTTGGCTCATCCAGCGTCTGACGGGGTTCTCCGCTACTGCCGGGAGCCAGCTTGCGCTCCAGGGAACCCTGTTCTCCGGCCAGTTGCTGCAGCAGTTCGGGGCTGATGGTCAGGCGATCACAGCCGGCCAGTTGTTCGATCTGCCCCAGGTTGCGGAAGCTCGCGCCCATCACCACAGTGTCATAGCCATTGGCTTTGTAATAGTTGTAGATGCGCGTGACCGACTGTACGCCAGGGTCTTCCACGCTGGCGAAGTCGCGTCCCTCGGCCTTCTTGTACCAGTCGTAGATGCGTCCGACGAAAGGAGAAATCAGGAACACTCCCGCATCGGCACAGGCCGCGGCTTGGGCGAAAGAGAACAGCAAGGTCAGGTTGGTCTGGATACCGGCCTTCTCCAGGCGTTCCGCCGCGCGGATACCTTCCCAGGTGGCGGCGATCTTGATCAGTACGCGCTCGCGGGTGATGCCGGCCTGCTCGTAGAGGCCGATCAGGCGCTCGGCCCGACCGATGGTGGCTTGGCTGTCGAAGGACAGGCGAGCGTCCACCTCGGTGGAGATGCGCCCTGGAATGACCCCGAGAATTTCCTGGCCCACGGCGACGGCGAAGCGATCGCAGGCCAATCCTAGGTCGCCGCTGCAGCCTGTTATCGCATGCTCCAGAAGTCCGGCGTAGCGGGGTAGGCTGGCGGCCTTGAGCAGCAGCGAGGGGTTGGTGGTGGCATCGACCGGCTGCAGGCGGGCGATGGCATCCAGATCGCCGGTATCGGCGACTACCGTGGTGTGTTGCTTGAGTTGCTCCAGCTTGGATGTCATGAACTCTGTCCTTTTTGCGATTGCCTGACCTTACCCGAGCACCGGGGTGCACTCAACGGGCAACTCGGGGGCCTGTTCGGAAAACCGTGGAGCGGCCAGCGCTTCGATACCTGGCATGGCACAACGTTCCCTAAGCGACTCCTCAGCGTCCTTCGAGCAGCGTCACCGCTCGGTCGAACAACGCCAGAGGATCGTCGGCCTTGTGAATGTCCACCGACAGCAACTGGCGGAAGCGGCGTGCCCCGGGAAAGCCCTGTCCCAGGCCCAGCACGTGGCGAGTGATATGGTGCAGGGCGCCACCTTCGTTCAGATATTGCTGGATGTAGGGGCGAAGACGCTTCAGGGCCTCGTGCCGACTGAGCGCCGGCAGAGGGCTGTCGAACAGCTCGCGGTCGACCTGGGCGAGCAGATAGGGATTGTGATAGGCCTCGCGACCGATCATCACTCCGTCGAAGGAACGCAGGTGCAGGCGACATTCTTCCAGGGTTTTGATTCCGCCATTCAAGACGATTTCCAGATCGGGAAAGTCCTGCTTGAGCTGCGCGACTATCTCATAGCGCAGCGGCGGGATCTCGCGGTTCTCCTTGGGCGATAGCCCGGCGAGGATGGCGATGCGAGCGTGCACGATGAAGCTCCGGCAACCGGCTTCGCATACTTGACCGACGAAGTCGCGGAGTTCGCCATAAGAGTCCCGACCATCGATACCAATGCGATGTTTGACCGTGACCGGAATGGTCACCGCATCGCGCATCGCCTTCACGCAATCGGCCACCCGTGCCGGATCGCCCATCAGGCAGGCTCCGATCAGGTTGTTCTGCACTCGGTCGCTCGGACAGCCGACATTCAGGTTGATCTCATCGTAGCCGGCCTCCTCGGCCAGCCTCGCACAGGCGGCCAATTCGCCAGGAACACTGCCACCCAGTTGCAGGGCGAGGGGATGCTCCATCCGCTCATGGCGCAGAAAACGCCGGGCATCACCATGCAGCAGCGCGCCAGTGGTGACCATCTCGGTATAAAGGAGGGCATGGTACGACAACTGCCGGAGAAAGAAGCGGCAATGTCGATCGGTCCAGTCGAGCATCGGCGCCACGCAGAAGCGGCGGGACGGCTCGGGGCGCGTGGTTGCTTGGGTTGAGCTTGATTTCTCGAGCATTTCTTCCTGCGCGTTTCGGTCGTGTTTTGGGGTGTTTCCGGGTTTTTCGATGCTCAGTGGTACGATGTACCACCGCGCTAACCTCGCATATCACCGCTCATGGCAGCCATTCGAGCCCGAAAACTCAGAGACGGATCGGTGAGTTATACCGCTCAGACCCGCATCAAGAAAAATGGCGTTCAAGTTTATCAAGAGAGCCAGACCTTCGCCCGAAAGCAGGCGGCGCAGGCATGGGCGAAGCGGCGATAGACCGAGCTTGCCGAGCCGGGCGCGATAGAACGGGCGGGCCGCGGCGGTTCCATGCTCAGGGATATCATTGCCAGGTACCTCGATGAGGTCGAACGGATCGGCCCGCTCGGCAAAACGAAGCGGGCCACGCTGGAGGCCATCGGCGAAACCTGGATCGGTACGCCGACCGACCTCGAAATCACGAGTCAGGCACTGGTCCGGTATGCCCCCAGTGGCGAATGGGCGACGATGGCGGGCGCGTGCTCGGGCAGACGGTGGGCAATGATCTGGCCCACCTGGGGCGGTGCTGTCCGTGGCCAGGCCGGCGTGGGGATACGGAGATCGACCAGCACGCGATGGCCGGCGCCCGCAGGACGCTGAAGAAGCTCGGGGTGAACCTGAGAAGCGAGGAACGCGACCGACGGCCTGTGCTGGATGAGCTGGACAGGCTGCTGTGCCACTTCGAAGACATTCTGCGCCGCCGGCCCGTCGTCGGCCAACATGCTGAAGATCGTGGGATTCGCGCTTTTCAGCACGCGACGCCAGGACGAGATCACCCGCATCCGCTGGGCGGACGTCGACGAAAAGCGACGCGCCGTGCTGGTCCGCGACATGAAAAACCCTGGGCAGAAGATCGGCAACGACGTCTGGTGTCATCTGCCCGACGAGGCCTGGGCGATCCTGCAGAGCATGCCGCGGGAGCGGGAGGAGATCTTTCCCTACAACGGCAAGTCCATCGGCTCGGCTCGGCCTGGACGCGGGCGTGCCACCTGCTCGGGATCGAGGACCTGCATTTCCACGACCTGCGCCACAAATTCTCCCAACATTGCAAGCGCTGCTCAAAACAAAACCCTCTCTACGCAATGTATCAGCCTGAACGCATCGACTTAATGCGTTGCGCATAGCACCTCCCGTCCCGATGATCATTGCTTGCAGCAGGTTCTTGCGCGTCCGCCTGTGCGGCCGTGGCGCCCGCTGTCATCCATTTCTTCGTTCCGCAGACCCGGCTAGGGGATACCATGACAACAAGTATAAGAAGCACGACCAGTGCAGAGCACCTTGCCCATATCGACAGCACCATTGCCAAGTGCCGCTGGCGCCTCCTGCCGTTCCTCGCGCTGGCTATGATCGACCGTGCCAACGTGGGCTTCGCCAAGCCGCCCTGCAGGCCGACCTCAGTCTGGGCAACGCCGCCTTCGCTCTGGCGGGGATCTTCTTCATCGGCTACGCGTTGTTCGAGGTGCCGAGCAACCTCATGCTGCACCAGGTTGGCGCCCGGGTCTGGCTGAGCCGGATTATGATCACCTGGGGCTTCGTCTCGGCCGCCATGATGTTCAGCCGCGACGAGACCACCTTCTACGTCCTGCGCTTTCTGCTTGGTGTCGCCGAGGCGGGCTTCTCGCCGAGGGTGATCCTCTATCTGACCTACTGGTTCCCGGCGGCGCGCCGTGGCCAGGCGATCGGCATCTACTATTTCGGCCTGCCGTGCGCCCTGTTGCTAGGCAGTCCGCTGTCCGGCTGGCTGCTGGACATGCACGGCATGTTCGGTCTGACCAGCTGGCAGTGGATGTTCCTGGTCGAGGGGCTGGCCGCCGTGGTGGTGGGTTGCGTGGTGCTGTTCTACCTCGACAGCAAGCTGCACGAGGCGAAATGACTGACCGCTGATGAAAAGAGTGCGCTCAGCCATGAGTTGCAGGTCGAGGACCAGCACAAGCTCGACCACGGCCCGTGCAACCTGCGGGGACTGTTGAGCAACCGCCGCAACCGCCGCGTGCTGGGCTTCATACTGATCTACTTCAGCATCCAGATGAGCGTCTACGAGGGATCATCTACCTGCCGACCCGCATCGCCGAACTGCTCAGCACCACGGTCGGCCTTGAGGTCGGGCTGTTAGTCGCCATTCCCTGGCTGTGCGCGGCGGTGGTCATGTACTTGGTGACTCATTTCGCCGACCGGCACGCCGCCCACCTGCCTATGGCCATGTACATGCTGGACATGGCCTCGCTGGGTATCGCCGCCCCGGTGCTGCTGGCTTTCTGCTTCGCCGCCTCCGGGCTTCGTCACCATGCAACCGCTGTTCTGGACCCTGCCGACCGGCTACCTGGGCGGTGTGGCGGCGGCCGGCGGCATAGCCCTGATCGGCTCGCTGAGCACTTTCGCAATTGCCCCCGGCTCAACCATGGCCCCATTGAACGCCCGGAGCGGGCAGGCCATAGAGACCGTTACCTTGAAGAAAGTTGCCGGCAGGGAAGTCGGTGGGAAGTAAGAGCATCAGCTCCGGGCCGGCAGCGGCCCGGAGCTGATGCTCTTACTTCGAGCTGGCAAGTTCGACGGCAGGCTCTGCTACTTCGACTGACCTGCGGCTGCCGTGAAGCTTCCAGAGCAGGCCGACGCCCACCAGCCCGGTCAGCGATAGGCTGAGCATGCCGACCTGGAGACTGGCGAACCAGGCCTCCATATGGGCCTTGAGCATCGGCGCGAGGAAGCCGCCCAGGTTGCTGGGTCGCCGAGAAGATCGATCTCGGCGCCAGGCTGATGCCCTATCTTGGATCTCCTATGAGGTAGTGTTCGAGTCGAGTTTTCCGCTCGTAGGGAAGGGTTTGCGTGTGTCTCGGTATCTCTGCCAGGCGGAATGAGGAAAATCTCCTGCGTTCCGGATTGGACCTCTGCGCCAGCGCCAACCCTGCTGAAGGAAGGGTCGCACAAGTGCCCCTCCTGTTCCGCTTCCACCTCCTCGCGACGGACCTGGATCTCCTCGATGGAGATGGAGGCGCTATCGAGCCGCTGGGAACCGAGGTAGAAAAGATCCTCCTCGTTGGCTCATCACAGGGCAATCGTCTCGATCAAATCGTCCAGCGAGAAGGCGGCAGTATGTAGCCCGACATCGCCGGCCTTCGAGGTCACGGTGAGCCACAGACGATTGCGCCCTGAGCAGACCAGTTCCATGTGCTCTTCTGGGAGTCGGCAGTTGTTCGTGTCCCACGGGCGGATCTCACTGGTGAGCAATGTCCAAGCCTTCGGAAGCCGCATCCGTGCTTCGCTCAAGTACCTCGTCTCGCAGGCGTCGATCAGCATTTTGGTGCGCTGGCGCAAGATCCAGAGAGAGGCCCCGGCGAAGCACAGGTAGCAGGGGCCGTCCTCGATGAGGCGCGGGCGGGCCAGGTTCGTCGCGGCGGCGGTTTCGTCGACGAAGATCAGCTTGCGCCAGTCAAAACCGGGTTCGAACCACTCCTGTCGGGCTGCCTGAACGTCCGGCCGCTGCTGCTCGGCCGCCTGCGCGGTCTTTTTTTGAACGTCATGTCGTGCCGGTCGAGAAACGTCCATACCATCGCCAGGCTGACCCGAATACCGCGCTCCCGCTCGAGGGTTGCGGCGAGCTCGGCCAGCGTCAGGTCGGGGGGTTGCTCGAGCAGGCCGAGCAGATAGTCCGCATGGGGATCGAGCCGCAAGCCCCGGGGCTTGCCCTGTCGGCGGGCGACGAGTTCTCCACCTTCCCGAAAGCGCCGCACCCAGACGATCGCCGTCGCCGTGCCGACGTCGAATCGCTCGGCGGCCTGCCGAGCCGACAGCCCACCCATGGCCGCGTCGACGACGCGCTGGCGAAGATCCGTACTGTATGCCCGAGCCATTCCGATCCCCTTGTCCGAGCGGGAGAGGAGAACCGAAATGACCAGGAAGAGCAACCCCTGTATGTCGAATTCGTATTTTCTAAAAATGCTCTAGGGCCTGTTAACACTACTCTCCGCGAGCCGCGTTGCTGCGGCAAATGGCGCCAGGCGAGGCGCGGGACGCAGGGAATGGCATTCCCTTGCCAAGTCCCGCAACGACGCATGGCGCCATTTGCCGCGCAACCCGCAGGGACGGGCCCGTTTTTGCGCGGAGCGTCGTTACTCGTCGTTCGTTTGGAATGACCAAACTTCTCTCCTCGCGCCTAACCCCGCGCAAAAACAGGCTCCGTCGCGGCCGCGCGGAGTAGTGTTAACAGGCCCTAGTCGACCATTTTCTTCATGAGCTTGAAGAAATCAGGAAGACGCGAATTGCCACCAACCGGCAAGGGGCCAAACGCTTTGCACTCGCTACTGGCGTCCACAGCTTATCGGGTGAAGCGATTGCAGCAGTCACACTGGTTGGTCCATCGATCGACGTCGAATCTCGCATTGATGAACTGAGTGCATTACTTACTCAATATGTCGATGCTTGGTCAAAACGATCGGTATCCGCGCGGGAAGCGATTTGAGTCATATACCAAGGCCTTTTTAGAAGTTCTTCGCGCAATCTTGGGGAACGCGAGGATTGGCAGACAGGGAAGCAGGTAAATTGGCAGTCGCCAAACAAACCAACCCTGCCCCCTGCCGTCACAGTGAATCCTATTGATCCTGCCGCTTTCTGGCTTGGCTATGGCGTCGTAGCCGGCACTCACTCTACCGAAAATACCCTCACGCTCAGTCTCGAACCCAAGGCTTCCCAACTGCCACGCTGTGGTCGCTGCCAGCAGCTCAGCCCGCTGGTGCATGACCGGCGTATCCGCCTCATCCGGGACCGGGATCTGTTCGACCAGCGCGTCCGGTTGCGCCTGCCTGTCCGCCGCGTCGACTGCCTGTACTGCGGGTGTGTCACCGAGCACATCGACTGGCTGCTCCCGGCCAGCCGCCTGACCTGCCGACTGGGCGCCTGGATCGAGGCCCTGCTGCAGTTGCTGCCGATCAGCCATGTCAGCCGACTCACCGGACTGCATTGGCATATCCTCAAGAGGATTGACAAGCGCCGCTTGCAAGCTTCGGTCGGCGCCTTCGATCCCGACGACGTACGTCGCTTGGTGATGGACGAGTTCGCCCTGCACAAGGGGCATCGCCATGCCACAGTGATCATGGATGCTGAGTGAACGCGTGTCCTCCAGGTGGGGCAGGGCAACAGCCGCCAGGCCATACACCCATTCTTCGAGCGGTTCGGCGAGCGCTGACGGTAGATCGAGGCGGTGGCGATGGACGTGAACACCGCCTTCGACCTGGAGTTCAGGCGGCATTGCCCTCAGGCGGAGGTCGTGTACGATCTGTTTCATGTGGCGGCTCGCTACGGGCGGGAGGTGATCGAGCGCGTCCGGGGCGACCAAGCCAAATACCCTGCGCCATGAGAAGCCGGCCCGCCGGGTGGTCAAGCAGAGCCGCTGGCTGCTGCTGCGCAACCGGGACAACCTCAAGGAGGCGCAGAGAGAGTGGTTTAGTTCCCGTGCAGCGCTTTGCCCGTCTATGCCCGAAGCATCCTGGCCCGTGTCCGTTTCCCCATGCACACCAGCCTGCTCGGGGGGAGCACCGGATCAAGGTGATCAAGCGCATGGGCTATGGCTTCAGGGACACGGACTACTTCCTCCCGAAAATCAAGGCCGCCTTCTCCGGAAAAAGGCGATGAACCAAAAACTCGAGGTGTGGGGCGCAACTACGGCGTCGAGTTGGATGCAGAAGAAGACAGGTACTGCTCGTCGGAGACCTTCTCCAGCCAGTCCACCGATTTGCCATCCAGCGCTTCGGCGATCGCGATATGGCTCATGCCCACAGTGGGGCTGGCGCCGTGCCAGTGCTTGACGCCCGGCGGAATCCAGACCGTGTCGCCTGGACGGATTTCCTGGCGAGGGCCGTCCCAGGACTGGACCCAACCGACGCCCGCGGTGACGATTAGCGTTTGCCCCAGCGGATGCGTGTGCCAGGCGGTGCGCGCACCGGGCTCGAAGGTGACGGTGCCGCCGCCGATGCGAGCAGGCGCAGGGGCGCGGAACAGCGAATCGACGCGGACCGAGCCGGTGAAGTTGCTTTCCGGCCCGGCCGCGGATGGCTGCGAGCCCACGCGCGTGACGCTGATCGTGGGTGCTTCCTGGGCATATGCCGTTGAAGACAGGACCGTCATTGCGAGAGTCATTGCAGCAAGTGGCTTCATTGCGTTGCCTTCATTTCGTTTTTCTTCATGGAGCAGAGCCTTCCAAGGGATGTCGAGTGGCCACTGCCACGCGCTGGCTGGCGGCTTGAATGCGTTCCTTCCATCGGTGTATATGCACAGCGGTTGTCCATCGCGATCGAAGCTGCATGCATTGGAGGCTGACGCGCCATCTTCGTGCTCAGCGCTTCGGCGGCGCTTCCACGCCGGACAACTGCATGACCCCCGGAGGCAGTCGGTCGCCCTGGATCGGGACGGCGGCCACGGTGGCATTGAGTTCGCGCAGTTCCTCGCCGCTGAAGGTGATCGCGGCGGCGCCGAGGTTCTCCTTCAGGTGGGCGATCTTGGTCGTGCCCGGAATCGGCACGATCCACGGCTTCTGCGCCAGCAGCCAGGCCAGCGCGAGCTGGGCCGGCGTCGCGTTCTTGCGCTGCGCCCAGGTCTTGACCACCTCCACCAGCGCCATGTTCGCGCGCAGGTTGTCGGGGGCGAAGCGCGGCACGGCGACACGGAATTCACGGTCGCCATCGGGGACGAAGCGCGTCTCGGCCGTGATCGTGCCGCTGAGGAAACCCATGCCCATCGGGCTCCACGGCACAAAGCCGATGCCCAGTTCCTCGCACACCGGCAGTACCTCCGCTTCCGGCCCGCGCCAGAGCATGGAGTATTCGTTCTGGATCGCCGCCAGCGGATGTTCGGCATGGGCACGGCGGATGGTCTGGATGCCCGGCTCGGAAAGACCGTAGTTCAGCACCTTGCCCTCGGCGATCAGGTCCTTGATCGCCCCGGCCACGTCCTCGATCGGCACCTGCGGATCGACGCGGTGCTGGTACAGCAGGTCGATGCGGTCGGTGCGCAGGCGCTTGAGCATGCCCTCGACCACCTGCTTGATGTGTTCGGGCCGGCTGTCGCGGCCGCCGCGCGCCGCCGCGACCTTCGGGTCGAAGCTGAAGCCGTACTTGGTCTCGATGACCACCTGATCGCGCACGCCCTGCAAGGCTTCGCCGACGACTTCCTCGGACAGGTACGGGCCATAGGCTTCGGCGGTGTCGAACAGGGTCACGCCGGAATCGACGGCCGTGCGAATCAGGTTGATCGCGGTTTTCCGGTCGATGGTGCTGCCATAACGGTCGGAGACCGACCCCTCGACCGCGGCGGGCACCCACTGGCACCCCAGGCCGATGGAGGAAACCTCCAGCGCGCCCAGCTTGCGGCGCTGGCTGGTCGGCAAGATGCCGGTGGTGGTGGCGCTGCCGGTGCCGGCGGGTTGTGCCGGCGCGGCGGTATTGGCCGTGGAAGCCGACGGCGCGGTGCAGGCCGACAGCAGCCACGGCGCGACGCCGAGGATAGCCGCAGTCGCCAGCAACTGGCGGCGTTGCGGGTCGGCCGGCCCGTGGCCGTGGGGGTCGTGTTTGTCGTTCCGGGTCATGGGTCAGGTTCCTTGGTGTTTGGAGTGGAGGGGGCAGGCCCTGTCCATGGCCTCGATCAGTCGTGCCACGCGACGCTTTGCTCGATCGGGATGCGGCTCTCTCGATAGCCGGAGGCGGCCAGGGCGAGCAGGAAGGTTTGCGCATACATGCCGACATCGGCCGCGACGCGGACGTTGTCGCCTACCCCGGGATCGCACGACATCCTGGAACGCGGGAGAAGGAGAACACATCGCTGATCGCTCCCCGACATCAAAGGCCGGTCATCTTGAGAACGGCTTCCGGCAGGCGTTCGCCCTGGACCTGCACCTTGGAGACTTCGGCGGCGATCTCGGCAAGGTCCTCGGCGGACAGGTCGAGCGTGACCGCGCCCAGGTTTTCCTCCAGGCGATGTAGCTTGGTGGTGCCCGGAATCGGCACGATCCACGGCTTCTGCGCCAGCAGCCAGGCCAGCGCGACCTGGGCCGGCGTGGCATTTTTGTGCGTGGCCACGGCCTTGACGACCTCGACCAACGCCAGGTTGGCCTTGCGTGCCTCCGGCGAGAAGCGCGGGACGTAGTTGCGGAAATCGCTCGAGTCGAACTGCGTGCTTTCGTCGATCTTGCCGGTCAGGAAGCCGGCGCCCAACGGGCTGAACGGCACGAAGCCGATGCCCAGTTCTTCCAGCACCGGCAGCAGTTCCGCTTCCGGCCCGCGCCAGAACAGCGAGTATTCGCTCTGCACCGCCGTCACCGGCTGCACCGCATGGGCGCGGCGGATGGTCTGTACGCCCGCCTCGGACAGGCCGAAGTGCTTGACCTTGCCTTCGGCGATCAGGTCTTTCACCGCGCCGGCCACGTCCTCGATCGGCACGGCCGGATCGACGCGGTGCTGGTACAGCAGGTCGATCACGTCGGTGCGCAGGCGTCGCAGCATGTTCTCGACCACACGCTTGATGTGTTCCGGCCGGCTGTTGGTGCCGGCGCCGCGTGCGCTGGTATCGGGGTCGATGTCGAAGCCGAACTTGGTGGCGATCACCACCTGGTCGCGGATTGGTTGCAGGGCCTCGCCGACCAGTTCTTCATTGGCGAAGGGGCCATAGGCTTCGGCGGTGTCGAACAGGGTGATGCCGCGATCGTGCGCGTCGCGGATGAGCTTGATCATCTCCTGCTTGTCGGCGGCGGGGCCGTACACGGCGGTCATGCCCATGCAGCCCAGGCCGAGGGCGGAGACTTCCAGTTGGTTGCCGAGTTTGCGGGTTTTCATGGTGCTGCTCCATCGAGTAATTGAGGAATGGGGGTCTTAGTGCTGTTCCGGGAAATCCGTGCTTGCACTCAGCCGCTTCCAGTCTTCGATTTCCCGGAGCTGGGCCTGGAGTTCGTCGGTCACGATCTGGATCGCGTCGCTGCCCAGCAGGAGGCGGAACGGAAGGCGATCGCCCGTCACGGCTTCGATGACGGCCAGCGCCGCACGCGCCGGGTCGCCGGGCTGGGTGCCGTGGGTGTGGTCGTTCTCTTTGCGCCTCGGGCCGGCGGTGGCGGCGTAGTCGGCGATGTTCGCCTTGGCCTGTTGCAGCGACCTGCCGGCGAAATCGGTGCGGAAGGCGCCGGGATCGACGACCATCACCTTGATGCCGAGTGGCTCGACCTCTTTGCGCAGCGCATCGGACAAGCCTTCCAAGGCGAACTTGGTCGCCGAGTAGTAGGCCGAACCCGGCATCGCCAGCCGTCCGGCGATCGAGGAGACATTGACGATGGTGCCGGCGCGGCGAGCCCGCATGCCGGGAAGCACGGCCTTGATCGTGGACACCGCACCGAAGAAGTTGCTGGCGAACAGCGCCGCGACTTCTTGTTCGTCGGCTTCCTCGACGGCGGCGCGATACCCATGCCCGGCGTTGTTGACCAGCACATCCACGCCGCCGAAGCGCGTGTGCGCGAGTTCGACCGCCGCATCGACCTGGGCGCGATCCGTCACGTCCAGCGCGGCGGCAACTGCCGTGTCCGGGTAGGCGGCGACGATATCCTGCACCGTCGCGGCGTTGCGTGCCGTGACCACGGCGTTGAATCCCGCTTGCAATACGGCATGCGCGAGATGGCAGCCAAGTCCGCTCGAACATCCGGTAATCAACCATGTCGTCATTGAATTCATGCTCCGATATTCAGTTGGGTCAGCCGCCGACCTTGATGCCGCCCAGCCAATCGTTTACCTGGTTCATAGTTCGGCGTTCTTGATCGGCCTCCATCACGAAACCGTCGCGCAGCCGCGCCTTCGGTGCATGGCTGGCAAGCACCGAGCGGCTGTTACCGAGGCCGTAGCCGCCGTGGGTGACGAAGGGGATCAGGGTCTTGCCGGACAGGTCGTGCGCAGAGAGAAAGGCGCGGATCACCGGCGGCGCGGTCTCGCCCCAGATGGGGAAACCGAGGAACACCGTGTCGTAGTCCGCCATGTTGGAGACCTTGGCCTCCAAGGCACGCTCCCGGCCACTGTCGCGTTCCTGCCGCGCCAGTTCGACCGTCTCCAGGTAGTCCTCGGGGTAAGGCGTGGCGGGACGGATCTCGAACAGGTCGGTGCGCAGCGAGCGATGGATCAGGCCGGCGACCACCCGCGTATTTCCCGAGCGGGAAAAGTAAGCCACCAGTGTGCGCGACCCCGTTTGCCGCTGTTCGCCGCCGACACCGGATGCCGCGGCGAGGCGGCCCAGGGGCAATGTCGCAAGCGCGGCCATGATAGCTCGGCGAATGGGATTGGAAGGCGATGACATCGTGACCATTCCAGGCCTAGCGCCCCACACGCGCCTGCAGCGCTGCGGGATAGCGGTCGCCCTGAATCTTGACCTGCTCCAGGGCGTTGGCGATCTGGCGCAGGTCGCCATCGGACAGCACGACCGATGCGCCGCCGAGGTTTTCTTCCAAGCGGTGCAGCTTGGTGGTGCCGGGAATCGGCACGATCCACGGCTTCTGTGCCAGCAGCCAGGCCAGTGCGATCTGTGCGGGCGTCACGCCCTTGTCTTGGGCGATCTGACCGAGCAGGTCCACCAGCGCCTGGTTGGCCTGCAACGCTTCGGGCGAGAAGCGCGGCACGATGCTGCGGAAGTCGTCGCTGCCGAAGGTTGTGCCTTGCTTGATGGCGCCGGTCAGGAACCCCTTGCCCAACGGGCTGAACGGCACGAAGCCGATCCCGAGTGCTTCCAGCGTCGGCAGGATTTCCTGCTCAGGCTCGCGCCACCACAACGAGTATTCGCTTTGCAGGGCGGTGACGGGCTGCACCGCATGGGCGCGGCGGATGGTCTCGACGCCGGCCTCGGACAAGCCGAAGTGCTTGACCTTGCCCTCGGCGATCAGGTCCTTGACGGTGCCGGCCACGTCCTCAATCGGCACTTCGGGATCGACGCGATGCTGATACAGCAGGTCGATGCAGTCGGTGCGCAGGCGCTTGAGCGAGCCTTCGACGGCCCAGCGGATGTGCTCGGGCTGGCTGTTGAGGATCTGCTGCTTGTTGTCCTCGCCGAAGGTGAGGCCGAACTTGGTGGCGATCACCACCTGATCGCGCATCGGGGCGAGCGCTTCGCCGACCACTTCCTCGTTGAGATAGGGGCCATACACCTCGGCGGTGTCGAAGAAGGTCACGCCACGCTCGACCGCAGCGCGAATGAGGGCAATCGCCTCCGAGCGGTCGGTGGCCGGGCCATAGCCGTGGCTCAGGCCCATGCAACCCAGACCGAGCGACGAGACTTCGAGGTTGCTGTTTCCGAGTTTGCGCTTTTGCATGTGTTTTCACCTGTGGAGCAGCGCCATGGCATGGGGGCCTGGTATCTGCCTGATGGCAACGGAGCCGGCGGCAAGCCGGGTCGCCAAGTACATCGCCGCAACGGCAGCAAGGTGCGAACAAGTGAAGGACTTTGACGACATCGCGGGCTCGGTTGCGGAACCTTTTCTACCCAACAAGCAATGTAGCGATCACCTTCCGGTGCGACTAGGCGGTAGAATCGGCAAAGACTTGTGAGGTGTTTTTATAAATGCCGAGAGGAAGCTACAACGACTTGTTGGCCTTCATCGCCGTGGCGCGCGAACGCAGCTTCACGCGTGCGGCGGCGCAGCTCGGCGTGTCTCAGGCAGCGTTGAGCTACACCATCCGCACGATGGAGACCCGGATGGGGGTTCGGTTGCTGACCCGGACCACGCGCAGCGTTTCACCGACAGAAGCGGGCGAGCGGCTGCTGCAGAGCATCGTCCCGCACTTTCAGGAGATCGAGGCCGAGCTGATGGCCGTGGGAGAACTGCGGGACAAGCCGGCGGGCACCCTACGGATCACCGCGTCGGAGAACGCGGCAGAAACCGTCCTCTGGCCCCGACTTGCCAAGCTGCTTCCGAAGCATCCCTTGATCAACGTCGAGGTGACCGTCGAATCCCGGTTCGTCGATATCGTGGCGGAGCGGTACGACATGGGCATCCGCCTGGGCGACGAATTGGCTCGGGACATGACGGCCGTGCGCATCAGCCCCGACATGCGGGTGGCGATCGTCGGCTCACCGGGCTATTTGGCGAAGCATCCCGCGCCCAGGAAGCCGCAGGACCTGGCCGATCATGTGTGCATCAACCTGCGCTTGATGAGCCACGGCGATCTGTACGCCTGGGAACTCAAGAAGGGCAAGCAGCAGGTCAATGTGCGGGTCGAAGGGCGTCTGGTCTTCAACGGGACGCGGCCGATCCTGCATGCGGCCCTGGCCGGCTTCGGCCTCGGCTACTTGCCGGAGGACATGGCGCAGCCGTACATCGCCAAGGGCCGGCTGGAACGGGTGCTGGAGGACTGGTCTCCGGCTTTCCCCGGCTACCACCTCTACTACCCGAGCCGCCGGTATCCCTCACGCGCGATGGCCGTGCTGATCGAAGCGCTGCGCTATCCGGCCAAGAGGAGGTGAATCATGGCCCGCGAGTCGTTCAATGACATTCTTGCCTTCGTCCACGTCGTGCGCGAAGGCAGCTTTACCCGTGCCGCCGCATTGCTCGGGGTGACGCCATCCGCGTTGAGCCACGCCGTTCGGGCGCTTGAAGCCCGGCTCGGGGTGCGGTTGTTGACGCACACCACGCGCCGGCTTTCCACCACCGAGGAAGGCGAACGCCTGTTCGTCAATGTGCTGCCGCACTTCGAGGGGATCGACGCCGAACTGGCGGCGGTGGAAGAGTTGCGCGACAAGCCAGCCGGGACGATCCGCATCACTTCGGCCGAGCATGCCGCCAACAGCGTGCTGTGGCCCAAGCTGTCCAAGGTCCTTCACGAGTATCCCGACATCAACGTCGAAGTTTCGGTCGACTACGCGCTGTCGGACATTGTTTCCCAACGCTACGACGCCGGCGTCCGCCTGGGCAACCAGGTGGCCAAGGACATGATTGCGGTGCGTATCGGCCCGGACCTGCGCATCGCCGTGGTCGGCTCGCCTGGGTACTTCGCCCAGCGGCCGGTGCCTGCGACGCCACACGACCTGGCCGGACACAACTGCATCAACCTTCGGCTCCCGACCCATGGCGGGCTATTGCCCTGGGACTTCGCCAAGGACGGGCAGGAGGTCAAATTCCGGGTCGGTGGACAATGGACCTTCAACAACAGTTCGTCCATCGTCAAAGCCGCGCTGGCCGGCTACGGACTGGCCTTCGTTCCCGAGGACATGGTGCTGGAACACATCGACGCGGGGCGGTTGATCCGGGTGCTGGACGACTGGTGCGATCCCTATCCGGGATACCATCTCTACTATCCGAACCGGCGGCAATCCTCGCGTGCGCTGGGTGTCATCGTCGAGGCGTTGCGCCATCGGGATTGAGCGGAAACCCGAACGCAGATGCTGCAGGGGAGGGCTTCCAGCTCGCAACGATGCGTGCCGTATCCTTTGCCGGAGGCAGGCCGAATTCCCGTGCATATTCGCGGCTGAATTGCGTGGGGCTTTCGTAGCCCACTTCATGAGCGGCAGCGGTGACGCCATAGCCCGATGCCGTGAGCAGCGTGCGTGCTTGAAGCAGCCGAATCTGCTTTTGGTATTGCAGCGGGCTGAGCGCGGTCACGGCCTTGAAGTGGCGATGGAAGGCCGACACGCTCATGGCCACGGACTCGGCCAATCCCTCCACACGCAAAGGCTTTGCGTAGTCGCAGCGGATGATCTGGATGGCTTGGTTGATCTTTGCCAACGCGCTTCCAGGCGTGGCGATGTCTCTCAGCATCCAGCCCATCGGGCCTTGCAGTACCCGGTACAGGATCTCTCGCTCATAGGCGGGTGCGAGCGCGGGAATGTCGGTTGGGGTCTTCATCAAGCGCAGCATGCGCACCCAGGCATCCAGCAGTTCGGGCGTCACCGCCGCGACGGAGAAGCCTGTCTCCTGCCTGGATTGGCCGGCAATATTAGGCAAGTCCGACAGCAGGCTGACCAGCATCGGCGGCTCCAAGGTCAGGGCCACCGCAAGATAGGGCTCTCCGGCTGTGGACGGATGGACGGTGCCTGCCGCGGGCAGGCCGATGGACATGACGAAATAGGTGGCGGGGTCGTAGTGCAGCGTTTGCCCGCCCACGGTCATGGACTTGCTGCCTTGCAGAATCATGTTGACCATCGGGTCGTACACGGCCGCGAGTTGGTGTTCCGGGATTGCGCCCTGAACCATCGCCACGCGAGGGATGCCGGTCTCAGTGCGGCGATTTTGCGCATGGGCGGCCAAGGCCCGGAGTTCTCGCAGTTGTTCTTCCATGGTGTGATTTGACTTCGGCTGCTGGAAGGAACGCAAGCAAAAAGCAGAAATAGGCAGGATTGAGGCAGGAATGGATGCGCAGGAATTCGCACGATTGCCGACCATGTAGGCATTGCACGGATCGGAGTTACATCAATGCGCACCATCGTCGTTACAGGCGGCAGCCGGGGCATCAGCGCCAGTACCGCGTTGGAATGCGCCCGTCGCGGACTGGGCGTCATCCTGACTTACAAGAACAATCCCGAGGCGGCCAGGGAAGTCGTGCAACGCATCCAGGCCGAAGGCGGTAAAGCACTGGTGCTGCCGTTGGACGTCGGCAAGGTCGGCACCTTCACGGCATTCCAGGTCGCGGTGAAGCAGGCGCTCGACAGCGTGTGGGACGCCACTCATTTGGATGGCCTGGTGAATAACGCCGGCTATGGACTATTCGAGCCCATCGAGACGGTCTCCGAAGCCCAGTTCGACGGACTGATGAACGTCCATCTCAAAGGGCCTTTCTTCCTGACCCAGGCGCTGCTGCCGCTGTTGAAGGAGGGTTCCAGCGTCGTGAACCTGACCAGTGCGACAACGCGGGTGGCGACGGCCGGAGTCGCGCCCTACGCGGCGTTCAAGGGCGGGCTGGAGGTGTTGACTCGCTACATGGCCAAGGAATTCGGGGAGCGTCGCATCCGGGTCAATGCCGTGTCGCCAGGTGCCATCCGTACCGAGCTTGGCGGCGGCTTGAATGCCGAGTTCGAGGCGCTGTTGGCCGCGCAGACTGCCCTTGGCCGTATCGGCGAGCCGGAGGACGTCGCCCGCGTGATTGCCTCGCTGCTGACGGAGGACGGGGGTTGGATCAACGCCCAGACCATCGAGGTCGCGGGCGGCTACATCATCTGAAGCTGGAGAATGCCATGCTGGATCACGTCTTCCTTTCGGTGAGCGATCTTGATCGCTCCATCGCCTTCTACACCGCCGCGCTGACACCGCTGGGCATCGTCAATCGCCTGGACTACGACGGCAAGGACGGCCCGCCGGGACATCCCGACCTCAAGGGATTTGGCGCCAACGGCCGGATGTTCTTCTGGCTGCGCCAGGGAGCGGTCGATGCGTGCGCAGCGCATGTCGGCTTCGTCGCCGACAGCCAGGAGGCGGTCGATGCCGCCTATGTGGCGGCGATGGCGGCTGGCGCTACCGACAATGGAGCGCCAGGGGCGCGGTTGCACTACGACCCGGGCTATTATGCGGCCAATGTATTCGATCCAGACGGGTACAGCCTGGAGTTCGTCTACAAAAGCTGGCAGCACTGAACCATGAGCATCCTCGATCATGTCGAATTCGTGGTGCGTGACGCCGAGGTGTCCCGGCGATTTTATGAGCAGGCTCTAGCTCCGCTTGGATTCAGCCGGATCATCAGCGTCGGATCAGACCGGACACGCAGCGGCGGCACGCGGCATGGTTTCGGCAAGGAGGGCTATCCTCGCCTCTGGATACACGACAACGAGCTTCCCGGAACGGGAACGCACATCGCCTTTGCGGTGGAGGATCGCTCTCTCGTCGATGCTTTCCATCAGGCGGCATTGAACGCCGGTGGCAGTGACAACGGAGAGCCTGGCGTGCGGGCTCGCTATCACGAGCACTACTACGCGGCCTACGTGCTGGACCCTGATGGCATCAATGTAGAAGTGGTCTGCCAGAGGCCTGTCTAGGGGACAGAACTCAGTGGCCGGTTGGCGGCGCGATCTTCTGTAATGCCCCGTCCGGGTCGTACACGCGCAGTTGGGCCGCAGGCCGGGCCGAACTCCGATAGACCACCAGGTTGGTTCCGCCGGGGCGGGCCTGCGAGGGGAACAGAATGCCGTCCAGCCCCTCGGCAACCACATCGTCGGCCATGTACCAGGTCGGTGGTTCGACGGATTTGCCGAACCACTCGGCACGCCAGTCCACCGCGAAATCGGCCCACAGCGACGGCCATCGTTCCGGGTCGAACCCGGCGCTGAAATCGGCCACCCGCAACTCGCGCACAAAGAACGTGCAGATCGTACCCGGACGCAGCCAGGGGTTGTCCTGCTTGTACTCCGCCAGTGCGGTGGATTCGTCCAGCGCTAGGTAGAGCGCTTCCTGGCCGGGCCGGTTGAAACGACCCCCCTGGCGTGCCGCCCCCATGCCGGACAGCGGCATACTGGCATAGACGGGCGTGATGACGCGGTAGCAGGCCTCGTCCTTGTCCTCGCCCCGGGTGACGCTCGGGATCATCCAGCAGCACCGCCCGCAAGCGATTCCAGGTAGGCGATGACGTCATCGGTCCGTCCATCCTGAACCAGAGCCTCGGCCGTCTTGTAGCCGAAGGCACGCAGCGGTTCGTTGCGCAGCAGGAAAGCCGCACGCTTCTTGTCGCCGGTCATCTCGGTGGCCACCGCCAGCAAGCGCACCATGTCCTGCAGGTACTTCTGCAACTGCGGCGCCTGCGGGCGGGCCGTCGGCGTATTGCGATGCACGTGCGCACGCTCGGCCAGTTCCTGGACCTGGAAGCCGAAGAGCTCCCCGATCCGGGCCGGCGACAGGTAGGGTGTGTTCGGCTCGCGGAACTGCTCAACAAAGGGCTGTTGCAATACGGTGCTCATGGCGCATGACTCCATGCAGTTTGAATGCACTAATTTTGCACTTAAATCGCTCTCGGCGCAACTGGACACACCATCTGACCTGATCCGCGAGGATCGAAGGGGGGCAGGGCAGGGGGTGTGACAACGGAGCAATTGGCGTCCGGGCTCGTTATCGCGAGTACTACTGTGCGGCTTACGTGCTCCCGATGGCATCAATGTAGAAGCGGTCTGCCAGAGGCCCGTCTAAGCGGCTAGGATCGAAATGGAATCTTTACCGGCCCAGTCCCGACATCCGCACCCGTGCAAGACAGCGAGCCACGGTCGCTCATCACAAGACCGATTCATAAAACCAGCTCAAAAGTCCATGCGGATTGGTGGTCTTAATCAAAGTCCACTACCTCCGTAGCATGTCATTTCTCTAGAAGGCACGGCCAGACTCTCTGGCGCTTTGTCGCATGCAAAGCGTTTGGTCACGCTCGCCTCCAAGAACAGCCGGGTGGTAGCTCGAAGTCGTATCCGTGTCGCCAACGGCCCCTCTTTCTTTGCGCAGGAGTTCAGGCATGAATACGTTTGGTTATGCGGCATACAGCACCGATTCTCCGTTGGCTCCCTACACGTTCGAGCGGCGCGAACTGCGTCCCGACGATGTTGCCCTGGAGATTCTCTACTGCGGCGTGTGCCACTCCGACCTGCACACCGCCCGCAACGACTGGGGCATGAGCTACTACCCGATCGTGCCGGGCCACGAGATCGTCGGCCGGGTGATCGAGACCGGCACGCAGGTGACCGGCTTCAAGGCCGGCGACTATGTGGCGGTCGGCTGCATGGTCGATAGCTGCCGTGAATGCGACCAGTGCCGCAAGGGCGACGAGCAGCTCTGCCGCCAAGGCCCCATCTACACCTACAGCGGCCACGACCGCATCAGCGGCGAGCCGACCCAGGGCGGCTACGCCAAGCACCTGGTGGTGAGCGAGGCGTTCTGCCTGCACATGCCCGAGGGGCTGGATCTGGCCAAGGCCGCGCCGCTGCTGTGCGCCGGGATTACCACCTACTCGCCGCTGCGCACCTGGAATGTCGGCTCCGGCAGCCGGGTCGGCGTGATCGGCCTGGGTGGCCTGGGCCACATGGCGGTGAAGCTGGCCGTGGGCCTGGGCGCCGAAGTGACCGTGCTCAGCCGCAGCGCCGACAAGCGGGCCGATGCGTTGGCGCTGGGCGCCGCCCGCCTGCTGGTGTCTGCGGACGAAGGCGCAATGGCCGAGGCCGCGGGCAGCTTCGATCTGATCATCGACACGGTGCCCGCCAAGCATGACCTCGATCCCTATCTGCCGCTGCTGGACGTGGATGGCACCCTGGTCATCGTCGGCCAGCTCGGCCCGATGAGCGATTTCAGCACCGTCCCGTTGCTGTCCGGCCGCCGCCGCGTCGCCGGCTCACCGATCGGCGGCATCCGCGAGACGCAGGAACTGCTCGACTTCTGCGCGAAGAAGAACATCCTGCCGGACTGCGAAATGATCCGCATGGACCAGATCAACGAGGCCTTCGAGCGTATGGAGAAGGCCGACGTGCGCTACCGCTTCGTGATCGACATGGCCTCACTGTCCGCCGCAGCGGCTTGACCCGCACGCGACCCATGAAGGCTTCCGTCGCCATGACTGCACCTCGTCCGGCCTCCGTCCATGCCAGCGCCCCAGGCCAAACGGGCGCTGGCGACGCCGCGGGCGGACCTGGCAATGAACTGCGCCTGCTGCTCATCCTCAGCGCGTTGATGTCGTTCGCGTCGGTCTCCACGGACATGTACCTGCCGGCGCTGCCGACGATCAGCCGCGCCCTGCATACGACTTCGGCCAGCATCGAACTGACCTTCTCGGCTTTCCTGGTCGGGTTCAGCCTGGGCCAGTTGCTGTGGGGGCCCATCAGCGACCGCTACGGCCGCCGCCTGCCCATCGCTATCGGCCTGGTGTTGTTCACCATCGGCTCGGTGGGCTGCGCCCTGTCGACGACGGTGACGCAGATGATGGTCTGGCGCGTCGTGCAGGCGCTGGGCGCTTGCGTGGGGCCGGTGCTGTCGCGGGCCATGGTGCGCGATCTCTATGGCCGGGAGCAGTCGGCGCGGATGTTGTCGACGCTGATCCTGATCATGGGTGTCGCGCCCTTGGTCGGGCCGCTTCTCGGTGGGCAGGTACTCGCGTTCTGGTCCTGGCAGGGCATCTTCTGGACGTTGGCCGGTATCGGCGTGTTGACCCTGGCCTCGCTGGCGGCGTTGCCCGAAAGCCTGCCGCCAGCGCGTCGCTCGGCCACGCCGCTGCGGCACACGCTCGGCAGCTATTGGGAACTCCTGGGGGATGTCCGGCTGATGGGCTACGCGCTCTCCGGCGGCTTCTTCTACGGCGGGGCCTATGCCTTCATCGTCGGCACCCCGTTCGCGTACATCGACTACTACCACGTCTCGCCGCAGGCCTACGGCTGGCTGTTCGGCCTGAACATCGTCGGCATGATGGTGGCCAACTTCGTCAACCGCCGTCTGCTGGAGCGCTTCGGCAGCGAACGGCTGTTCCACATCGGCACCTGGATACTGGCGCTGACCGGCATCGTCTTGGCGATCAACGCCCGGTTCGGCTGGGGCGGATTGCCCGGCCTTGTCGTGCCGATCTTCTTCTACATGTCGATGAATGGCCTCATCGTGGCCAACTCGGTGGCCGGTGCGCTGTCCGCCTTTGCGCACAAGGCGGGATCGGCATCCTCGCTGCTGGGGGCGATGCACTACGGCAGCGGCATCCTCAGCGCGGCAATGCTGGGGTGGTTCTCCGATGGCACCCCCTGGACGATGGCCTGGATCATGGCGCTGGCCGGTATCGGCAGCCTGGCGACTTCCGCGATTTCCACCCGTATCCGCGCCGCACGCGGGCTCGCAACCGAAGCATCGGGGTGAGGACGCCTCGCTCTTGAACGGAGATACGACACCGATGAAACCCTTTCCCTCCCTGATTCCCGCCTTGTTGTTCGCCACCTCCTTGCAGGCGAACGCGCAGAGCGCGGTGCCGGATACCCCGGCCGCGCGTCAGGCCCGCGAGACCGCGCCGCAACTCTTCGCCTATACGCAGGATGTCCTGTTCGGCGACGTGTGGAAACGCAAGGAACTCGCACCGCGCGATCGCAGCCTGGTCACGCTGTCCTCCCTGCTGGCAAACGGCCAGGGTGCGCAGATGACCTCGCACATCAACCTGGCGCTGGACAACGGCGTGAAGCCCAGCGAGATCATCGGGCTCATCACCCATCTGGCCTTCTACACCGGCTGGCCGAACGGCATGAGCGCGGTCGGCGTGGCGAGGGACGTCTTCGCCAAGCGCGGGATTGATCCCAGCCAATACCGCTCCCCATCGGCGGAACTGCTGCCGGTCGATGACGCCGCCGAGGCCAAGCGTGCGGCGACGGTCAAGGCCAACGTCGAGCCGGTTGCACCGGCGCTGGCACGCTACACCGACGACGTGCTGTTCGCAGACCTCTGGCGACGGCCGGACCTGACGCCGCGCGATCGCAGCCTGATCACGGTGGCGGCGCTCATCGCCCGCGGCCAGCTCGACCAGGTTGCCTATCACCTGAACCGGGCCATGGACAGCGGCTTGACGCAGACGCAGGCCACCGAAGTCGTCACGCACCTGGCTTTCTATGCCGGTTGGCCGCGCGCCATGTCGGCCCTGCCGATCCTGCAATCGGTGTTCGCGGAGAGGAAATGACCATGAAGAGAAGCACGAGTACCTATCCACGATCGCTGAAGCGATTCCTGTCCGTCGCGGTTGGCGTTGCCGCGCTGGTCGCCGGGGTTGCCGCATCGGCGGCGGATGCTGGCAAGCCGACGCCGCTGGTCATCCAGGAACAGGGCAGCTTCGCGGCCGGCGGCCAGGTCGCCACCGCGCCGGGAACATTCGACCCGCGCAAGCCGATGGAATCCGCCGGCCAGACCTACCACGGCGACCATGCCTACGCCTTCTACCAGATCCCGGTGAAGGCGCGGAAGCTCCCGATCGTCATGTGGCACGGCGCCGGACAGTTCTCCAAGACCTGGGAGACCACGGCCGATGGCCGCGAGGGTTTCCAGAACATTTTTCTGCGCCGCCGCTTCGGCGTGTACCTGGTCGACCAGCCGCGCCGCGGCGATGCCGGGCGCAGCATGGTCGAGGCGACGTTGAAGCCGACGCCGGACGAGCAGCTCTGGTTCAACCAGTTCCGCGTCGGCCTGTGGCCGAACTACTTCGACGGCGTGCAGTTCGCCCGCGACCCGGAAACGCTCAACCAGTTCTTCCGCGCGATGACGCCGAACACCGGGCCGTTCGACATGAACGTGGTGTCCGATGGCGTCTCGGCGGTGTTCGACCGGATCGGCCCCGGCATCCTGTTCACCCACTCGCAAGGCGGCGGGCCGGGCTGGCTGACCGTCATCAAGAACGACAAGGTGAAGGCCGTCGTCTCGTTCGAGCCGGGCAGCAGCTTCGTCTTCCCGGAAGGCGAGGCGCCGGAGCCGATTCCGAGCGCCTTCGACACCGTGCAGGGCGCGACCGTCCCCCTGGCGCAGTTCATGGCCCTGACGCGGATTCCGATCCTGGTCTTCTACGGCGACAACATCCCCGACCAGCCGGTCGATCTGCCGGCCCAGGACAGTTGGCGGGCGCGGTTGAAGATGGCCCGGCTGTGGCGGGATACGGTCAATCGGCATGGCGGCGACGTGACCGTGGTGCATCTGCCGGAGATCGGTATCAAGGGCAACACGCACTTCCCCATGTCGGATTTGAACAACGTCCAGATCGCGGATCAGGTCTCGCGGTTCCTCGCGGAGAAGAAGCTGGATTGACCCCGTCTGCGCAGACGCTCGGCGTGGAGCAGACACTGATCTTGTTAGGAGTTCGAAATGAGCAATGAAGTCATCAATGAAAAAAGACGTGAGTTTCTCGGGGCCGCCGCGCTCGCCATTCCCGCGGCATTAATTGGAGTTCCTGCCATGACCACTACCACTACTGCACGTGCGGCCGATTACCGGAAGAACCCGTTCACCCTGGTGTACGACGGTGCGATCACCAAGAACGAGCCGGGCAAGGTCAATATCCACCCGGTCAACTACGACCTCAACGGGCTGAATATCGTTGCCAACGTTTACACGCCGGCAAACTACGATCCGAGCAAGAAGTATGCGGCGATCGTCGTCGCGCACCCCAACGGTGGAGTGAAGGAGCAGACCGCGGGCCTCTATGCCCAGCATCTGGCCGAACGGGGCCATATCACCATCGCGATGGATGCCGCCTATCAGGGCGGGAGCGGCGGCAAGCCTGCCAGCGTGGACAAACCACAATTCCGCACCGAGGACATCCACGGCGCGGCAGACTTCATCACCCGCTATCCGGGCGTCGATCCCGAGCGTCTGGGATTGTTCGGCATCTGCGGCGGCGGCGGGTATTCCTTGAACGCCGCCAAAGCCGACAAGCGTTTCAAGTCGATTGCGACATTGAGCATGTTCAACTCGGGTCGGGTCCGCCGCAACGGCTTCAAGGATTCGCAGTTGGACACCATCCAGCATCGCCTGCGGCAGGCTTCGGCCGCCCGCGCCCAGGAAAAGGCAGGCGGGGAGATCCTCTATGCCGGCGACGCCAACCTGACGGACGCGCAGATCGACGCGCTGCCGTTCGATCTGTACCGGGAGGGTTACCACTATTACTGGCGGACCCATGCGCACCCTGGCTCAACGTTCAAGTACACCATGAGCAGCTTGCTGGACCTGATGCGCTGGGATGCCACCGACCAGATCGAACTGATCGACGTTCCGCTGCTGATGCTGGCGGGCAGCAAGGCCGATACCTTGTACATGACCGAGGATGCCTTCCCCAAGGCCACCGGCACGAAGGACAAGGAACTGTTCCTCATCGAAGGCGCTACGCACATCCAGACTTACTGGGTGCCCGAGTACGTCGAAGTCGCGTTGAGCAAGCTGACTCCGTTCTACGCGCGGACGCTATAACCAATCGGTCGGAAGTACGCAACGCGACGGGTCTCGCGCATCAGGGCCGTCCAAGCCTACCTGCAATCCCCAGGAAACCAGGAAACAGATCCATGAACCCAATCGACAACCTGGCCGCGTGCCGGCCGCTGTTCGTGGCAATGCTTGCCATGGCGGCGCTGGCGAGCATGCTCGGTCCGAGCCTAGAGCATTTTTACCTTATCCCGATTCATATCCGGCGGCCTCGAAGTAGTGCCTGCAGTCCTGCGCTGAGAACTGCCCGATTGCTTCGCCAATGCTCTGCCACAGCTGCGGCACGGTCCGCGCCGCCGCTTTTCGCAGCAGCGCCTTGAGCTTGGAGAAGGCCATCTCGATCGGGTTCAGGTCGGGGCTATAGGGAGGCAGGTAGCGCAGTGTGGCTCCTGCGCCTTCGATGGCCTGGCGTACCCCCGCCACCTTGTGGGCCGGCAGGTTGTCCATCACCACGATATCGCCGGGCGTCAGCGGGTACCAGAACCTGCCCGACATAGGCCAGGAAGACCGGGCCGTTCATGGCGCCATCGAGCACCAGCGGCGCGCTCAGGCCATCCAGCCGCAGGCCGGCGGTAAAGGTCGTGGTTTTCCAGTGGCCGTGGGGGATCGCGGCCCGGCAGCGCTCGCCGCGAGGGGCCCAGCCCCGCAGGCGGGCCAGGTTCGTCGCGGCGGCGGTTTCGTCGACGAAGATCAGCTTGCGCCAATCGAAACCGGACTGCTCCTCGATCCATCCCTGTCGGGCGGCCTGGACGTCCGGCCGTTGCTGCTCGGCTGCATGCGCGGTCTTTTTTTGAACGTCATGGCGTGCCGGTCGAGAAACGTCCACACCGTCGCCAGGCTGACACGGACGCCACGCTCCCGTTCGAGGGTCGCGGCGAGTTCGGCCAGCGTCAGGTCGGGGGTTTGCTCGAGCAGGCCGAGCAGATAGTCCGCATGGGGATCGAGCCGCAAGCCCCGGGGCTTGCCCTGTCGGCGGGCGACGAGTTCTCCACCTTCCCGAAAGCGCCGCACCCAGACGATCGCCGTCGCCGTGCCGACGTCGAATCGCTCGGCGGCCTGCCGAGCCGACAGCCCGCCCATGGCCGCGTCGACGACGCGCCGGCGAAGGTCCGCACTGTATGCCCGAGCCATTCTGGTCTCCTTGTCCGAGCAGGAGAGGAGAACCGAAATGACCAGGAAGAGCAACCCCTGTATGTCGAATTCGTGTTTTCAAAAAATGCTCTAGCCGCCGCGCAGGCGCTGCACGACATCCGCCCCGCCGCAAGCCGCTGGTGCTCAAGGCGTGCGGCAGCTTCTTCGTCGGCGGCGAGCAGGCCGAGAAGACCGCGGTCGAGCTCGGCAGCCTTGGCCCGGACGACCGGATCACCACCGGCCAGATGTACGTCGAGTACATGGTGCCCGACGGTGTGGGCAAGGTGCCGGTGGTGATGGTCCACGGCGCTACACTCAGCGGCAAGACCTACGACACCACGCCCGACGGCCGCATGGGCTGGTACGAGTACTTCGTGCGCAAGCGCCATCCGGTCTACGTTGTCGACCAGATCGGGCGGGCGCGTTCGGGCTTCGACCAATCCGCATTCAACAATGTCCGCGCGGGGCGGCTGCCGAACCTGCTCCGGCTTGCCGATCGCTTCGGTGCGTGGACCAATTTCCGTATCGGGCCGGAGCCCGGCACACCGTTTGCGGACACGCGGTTCCCGGTCCAGGCGATGGACGAGCTGTCCAAGCAGAGTGTGCCCGATCTGCTCGGCACCTCGCGCGCGCAGGAGCAGGTCGCGACCGGCGACCTGGAGCAGTTCCAGCAGCATCCACGTTTCTAGTTCCAATAGTCCAGCACCGATGCACGCGGTGGTAGCGTGCCGCCGAGCAGGCGCTGCAAGGGACTGGGCGGTGGCGGGACAGCATGCCGGTGAAGTTGCGCTTCACCTGCTCGGGCGTGGCCTGCTGCAAGGCGCACAACAGGTGTAGAACCGGCACCCGATCCTCCTTGAACGCGACGTTCTGCGCGTAGATGGCCTCGATGTAGGTCATGCGATGGCGTTCGGGCAGTACCGGGAACGACATGCACTTGATCAGATTGAGCGGCAGGCTGCCTTCGCCACGCCATCTGTCCTGCTCGATGCGTCGAAGGTGGCTGGGAGTGGGCTCCGTTGCATACCAGCTCGATGCCAAGACTCTCGGCGATCAGTGCATGGGAGTGGCGCCTGGCATCCTGGTCGGGAAAGATGCTTTGCAGCATGAGTTCGGTGGCACCACTGTGTTCGATCATCTGGAGTAGCTGGCTGCGCAGCGTGTCGGGACTGCCTGCCAGTTGCATCCCGCTGTGCTGGTGTCAGGATGCGCTCGGCTTCCTCGATCGTCGGAACCGCGACCCGGCCGCCACGTTGCCCGAACTGCGCAAAGATGGCCCGTGTCGGCCATGTCATCCGGTGCGCCTCGGCATCCGTGTCCGCCGCAAACACGCACATTCCCAGCATCGCCTGCGGTGTCGGTGCGCCGTACTGCGTCGGCCTGAAAGACTTGCGGTAGTGCTGGAGCGCCGCGGCGGTGATGAAGCCCGCGAAGGAGTACCCAACCCCGAGAGCGGCGGCAAGGCCGACGCTGTTGCCCGAGGAGCCGAGGAGCCGAGGAGCCGAGGAGTCGAGGACCCACGGTTCCGGCCTTGCCTTGACGGTCGGCATCAGCCGGATTCTGGAGAACGGGTGTTCCGGGGGAAAATCGGCATGCAGGAACGCCAGAACTTCCTGGACCTGTTGATCGAAGTCGTCGACGTGCGGCGATCGCGCTTCAATGCCGTATCGATCAACGGCCCCGATGTCGCCCGCCCAAGCCCCATGTCGAAACGGCCGAGCGCGAGGACTTCCAACTGCAGGAAGAGTTCGGTGACCTTCAGCGACGAATAGTTGTTGAGCAGAATCGCGCCGGACCCGATCCGTATCCGTTGGGTCTGGCGTGCAACCAGGCCCATCAGCACTTCGGGCGCATGCGAGGCCACGGCGTCGATGCCATGGTGTTTGGCGAACCACATGCGATGGAAGCCGAGCGCCTCGGCATGCCCGACGGTAACGAGCGCATCCTCGACGGCTTCATAGGCCGTCCTGCCGGACGGCACCGTGATCTGCTCTACAAGGGATAACTTGACCATCGCTTACCCAGTGGGCTCCGTGTCGCGGCTCCATGTCGATGCTGGAAGCTGAGGCTGGAGGGGGCCGTGAACCGGCCGCAGGCCGTCCATCCCGATCCGCAGCAATCGAACCCAGGCCGATGTGTACTCGGCGGCATGGGCCGCCACGCCTTGCTCCTCGTCGCCGCTGGTTTCGCCATCGACCGAGCCGTCAGGTGCAGGCCTCGCCAGCGTTGCCAGGCAGATGACGAGTCGAACGATGTCTTCTCCCGTCACGCCTTCCCGCAACAGCCCGGCTTGGTGGTTTCGTTCCACGAGGGCATCGGCGACCCCGATGACCCGGTTGGAGCACTCGTCGAACTGTCGTTCGGTTATTCCTTCGGCAAATGAGGGCCAAGGTGGGTCAGTTTTCAATCGGCGTTGACACGGACGATCTTGCCGCCCATCTAGGGCTGGTTGGCGAACACATATTCCACCCGCGCCGGGGCTAACTATTCGGCAGTTGCGCGCCTTGTCCCGCTCGCCGATAAACTGACTGGCCTGGATATGCGGTCGCCAGCCCAGTTGTTTGAGCCAGCGTTCACGGCGTTTATTGTGATAGCTGCAGTTGGTCCAGAAGTCCCGACTGCTGTTTTCCTGATCCAGCACTCCCACGAGATACAGGGTACAGGCCTCGTTGGCGTCACCGACCTTCACTTTGAGGATCAGTTTGTGCCGACGATCCACGCTGACCGACAACTTGCAGCTGAAGTAGGATTTGCCGCGCCTCTTCGTTCAGCGCGCTTGGACGTCCTTTTGCCTGTGTTTGGTCGGTGTTCAGTGCCATAATGGTGGCATGCTCAATATTCTCCATCACAGGGAATTGTTATGGGGCAGATGTTTCATGGCTGCGTCACGACCACTCACTCTATCCGAACGGCAATACAGCGATCGAACGCTTCGATCCAAGCGCTGAGCAAACGCTATGGTGTGAATCCGAAGATAGTGATGGAGTGGAAAAGATAGTGAGGTTAATCTCCGATATAATGCATTGAATATTTTTCCTTGGTTGCGGTCGTGTCGGCGGCCAATCCGGAATCAGAATGGCAGTGGCAATGCGATTTTCAGCCAGAAAGCGCTACCTTCTGTTCGATTGCGAACACGGAAGTCTTTTTGCCACTTAGCACTGAAAAACCATCCATTTCCGTCATATTTAACTGATGGGCCGATACTGAAGGCTCTGGCCTTGTTGTCATGTACTTTTTTACCGTGAATATGATCGTCTGTGGTTTGCCAGTAAGCGTATCCACCAGCTCCCACAACCCAGCGTTTGGCAAATCCCCAACCAAAATCATAGTCAACGAGAAGCTCCTGGCCAGACTTATAATCCGTTTCAGAGTTTTCAAAGTTAAAGTTGTACATAATTTTCATATCGCCATTAAAGCCCTCTGGCTGCGCGTAAGTGATTGCCGCCAGCGGTTGCGCCACCCAGTAGTTACGCCCTACGTTGGCAAGTTTATCGCTGTCGTAGCGGCCAGTCGGAGCTGTGATATCAATGACATAGGCCGCATGAAGTTTTGATGAGTAATCATAACCCAAGCCGAAACCGAAAACCATGTCTCCAATTCCTTTATCTGAATCAGTCTGACCATTCATTCGGACATCTAAGCTCACGAAGGGCAAGACGACATGTCCTGCCACACGCCCACCTAGTAATTGCTTGTCTGAGACATAAACCAAGCGAGTGACAATAGCCTCTGCACGCAAGTCAAAGTCATCCGCGGCTTTGGAGCCGTCGTTATTGCGAAGACGGTTGGCTGTATAGTGCTGAGCGTAGTTAAGATTATAGAAGCCGGACTCCACTGGAACAGCTCCTAGCATGTGTTGCTCAAGTCCAAGAGGATAGCTTGTTCCCGCGCCCTCCATGGCTTGTAGCGTAGTAGTCTGAAGAGAAAGATTCAATATTGTGAACATGGGGAGTCCCATGCCATGCGGGAGTTTATGATGCATAGATCTATCTACCTATTATTTTTCTTGTTTGTAAAAAAATAAATCCAATATCACGGATTACATAGAGCAAGCAGCTTTTAACTCATGGTGGTTGTTAGGCATTGTTCTAAATCATGAGGCTGGCGCAATGCATAAAAAGTATTAGCCATCAGCCAATTGTCATGTCAGCCAGGTGTGCCGCGCTCACCGAAAGATCGCTTGAGCAGATTTGCCACCAGTCATTATTTGATATCAGTCAGGCTCGTGCTGTATTCTCTAAGTGGAGAACTACACACTGCATAAATAATGTACCACTCTCCTAAAGCATATGTGGCTATCATCAAGGGGATACAGAAAGTCCCTCTCGCTCACTATTTGAATGCTTTCTTTGCTTCACAGGTGCAGTTTCGCTCAAAAATATTGATAACATCAATGCAATTAAAGAGCCGCCTGAGGCGATCCATATTGCGATTTCCAGGCCATAGATATCCGCCAAGAAGCCCGCAACGATAGGCGTGACAAAACCGCCGAATAATTCACCTATGCCCATGATTAGCCCTAAAGCAGTGGCTACCTGAGAAGGGGATACAGTTTCAGCTGGAATAGTCGCCATAAATAGGGTAAAGCACCCCAAGCCGGTATATGTCAGGAACACCATTGGAAACATGACATCAGCATCGGCATATAGAATTACCATAGGGCAGGCAGTAGCGATCAAGGTGAACAGAATCATCATTGGTTTGCGGCCAAAATGATCGGAGGCTGCAGGAATCACGAACCCCCAAATCATCCAAGCGAAGCCTAAAGATCCCATAATCTCTCCCATGACTTCAGGTGTGAAGCCCCGACCCTGCATAAGGAAAGTTGGAGTAAAAGTAATTAGAGTGATAAACCAAGATATGTAAAAGCAGGAGATCAGTATACATAGTAAAATATTGCGTTTTTTGATCAGTGCTTTGATATTCTCCATGCCTCCTAAGTGAGGCTGATGGCTTGTGGCCATGGACTCATGTGTGTGTTGGTTTTTCACAAGTAGCATGATTAAAACAGAAATCAGCAGGCCAGGTATTACTGTAGCGTAAAAAGCAGAACGCCACCCATACTCAGTAGCGATCCAGATTAAAACTGGTGGGGCAAGCACCGTACCAATCAAGCCCGGAGCACAAGCATTTACCAGCCCCATATTCAGACCACGACGCTTAGGGGTAGAGGCTGCTGCCAATAGCGATTGGGAAATCGGTAATACCGGGCCTTCTGCTACGCCCATAAAAGCACGGAAAATCAGCAGGCTAATAAAGGTAGTCACCATGCCAGACAGTGCTGAGCATAAGGTAAAGGTAATTACTGAGATCACCAAGATAAACTTCTTGGATTCTTTCTTGTCAGCGACATGCCCCAGTGTCATGCCGGACAATGCCCACATCAAAGCCAATATCGATGACAGCATTCCGAGATGACTATTATTCAGGCCAAGATCTTTAGCGATAAAGGGAAATAAAAAAGATAAGGCCAGTCGGTCGAAAAATACAAACCCAAAGCACAAAAATAGAACTAGTAATAATCGATTTTCATAGGTGTTAGTTTTCATAAGTATGCCTTTTCGTTGTTTTTATCTGAGCAGAAAGCCCTGCCCAAGTTAAGGCAGGGCAACACCCGACAGATGTTCGAGCTATACCATCTCAAGTCTTTGATTGGCACAAGCATCCAGGCCAAGAATAAACTCTGCACAACGCTCAGCAATCATAATGGTCGGTGCATTGGTATTGCCGGATACTAAAGTTGGCATCACTGAGGCATCACATATGCGAACTCCATCCACACCTTTAACCTTCAACATTGGGTCAACCACTGCGTCTGTATCGCTCCCCATGCGGCAAGTGCCAGCGGGGTGATAGACGGTTTTTGCATAGTTACGTACGTAAGCTTCTAATTCAGTATCCAAAATGTCTTCATTGCGAGCTGGCAACAGCTCATGCTCAACCAATTTCGCCAATGCAGGTGCACGCAAGATTTTGCGAGCAAGCTTGACACCTCGCACCAAACTGTCGACATCCTCTTGTTCTTTTAGGGCCCCGCTTTCAAAAACCATCGAGTCTAATGGGTTAGGGCTGCGTAGTTTAGCAAAGCCACGAGACTTCGGACGTAGAAAACAGGGATTGATCGAGACTCCATGACCGTCAACTGGCTCACGATCCACGTCACCCACTAGGGTGGGGAGCACATGGAACTGGATATCCGGACGACCACAATTAGAAGAATCCACAAAGCCACCAGACTCAACCACATTGGAAGTCAATAACCCGGTTTTCCAGAGAGTCCATTGTATGCCATGCTTTAGAGCTCTCAGTCCCGTATCATTGCCAAGCAGGCTAATAGGGTCCTTGGTTCGACCATAAACAGATACTTCCAAGTGATCTTGATAGTTTTTACCGACTTGTGGGGCATCATGTAGAACGGGAATACCGTGCTCTTGTAAGTGATCTTTTGGACCAATGCCGGACAACATTAGTATCTTTGGTGTCGATAAAGCCCCAGCACTCAAAATGACTTCTTCACACACAGAAATTTGGCTAAGAGCACCTGTTTTCCTATCAATCAACTCTACTCCTGTACCAGGTGGAAAGCCTCAAGGGGCTGGAGAACCTCGATGCCATCGCCGCCGTGGACGGCGTCGACGGCGTGTTCATCGGCCCGGCGGACCTGTCGGCGGCCATGGGACACCGTGGCAACCCCGGCCACCCGGAGGTGCAGGCCGCCATCGAAGACGCCATTGCCCGCATCCGCGCGGCTGGCAAGGCCGCCGGCATCCTCAGCGCCGACGAGAAGCTGGCCCGCCGCTACCTGGCGCTGGGCTGCGCCTTCGTCGCCGTGGGCGTCGATACCAGTCTGCTGATGCGTTCGCTGAAGAGCCTCGCCGCCAACTTCAAGGGCGCCGCCCCGGTGGCGGCCGGTGGCAGCGTCTACTGATTTCCTTTCGAGAGATTCGCCATGCAACTGACCGATAGCACTCTGCTGCGCACCAGGGCCTTCATCGCTGGCCAATGGGTCGATGCCGACGACGGCGCCACCTTCGTAGTGACCGATCCGGCCGATCTGTCGCCGATCGGCACGGTCGCTTCCCTCGGCGCTGCCGAAACCGCCCGTGCCATCGCCGCCGCCGAGGCCGCCTTGCCGGCCTGGCGCGCGAAGACCGCCAAGGAGCGTTCGGTACTGCTACGCAAGTGGTTCGAACTGATAATGGCCAACCGGGAAGATCTCGCCCGCCTGCTCAGTCGGGAGCAGGGCAAGCCGCTGGCCGAGAGCCGCGGCGAGATCGCCTACGGCGCCAGCTTCATCGAATGGTTCGCCGAGGAAGCCAAGCGCACCTATGGCGACGTGATTCCACACGATAAGCAAGGCCGCCGTCTGGTGGTCATCAGGCAGCCGATCGGCGTGGTCGCCGCCATCACCCCGTGGAACTTTCCCAACGCGATGATCACCCGCAAGGCCGGCCCGGCGCTCGCCGCCGGATGCACCATCGTCATCAAACCAGCCTCGGAAACCCCGCTGTCGGCCCTCGCCCTGGCCGAGCTGGCGGTGCGCGCCGGCATCCCGGCCGGCGTGATCAATGTGGTGACCGGCGACCCCCGAGTGATCGGTGGCGAACTGACGCGCAACCCGGCGGTGCGCAAGCTGTCCTTCACCGGTTCCACCGGTATCGGCAAGCTGCTAATGGCGCAATGCGCCGACACCATGAAGAAAGTCAGCATGGAACTGGGCGGCAACGCGCCCTTCATCGTCTTCGACGACGCCGACCTGGATGCCGCCGTGGCCGGCGCCCTGGCCTCCAAGTACCGCAACAGCGGCCAGACCTGCGTGTGCACCAACCGCCTGCTGGTACAGGAGGGCGTGTACGACGCGTTTGCCCGTCGCCTGGTCGCTGCGGTCAAGGCGCTCAAGGTTGGCCCGGCGTGTGAGGAGGGCGCCCAATTGGGCCCGCTGATCAACGCCAAGGCGGTGCTCAAGGTGCAGGAACACATCGAGGACGCCCTGACCAAGGGCGCCAGGCTACTCGCTGGCGGCAAGCCGCACTCTTTGGGCGGCAGCTTCTTCGAACCGACCGTTCTCGGCGAGGCGACCCCGGAGATGCTGGTGGCGCGCGAGGAAACCTTCGGCCCGTTGGCGCCGATCTTCCGCTTCCGGAGCGAGGCCGAGGCTATCCAGATGGCCAACGACACCGAATTCGGCCTGGCCTCCTACCTGTACACCCGCGACCTGAGCCGCGCCTGGCGCGTGAGCGAGGCGCTGGAATACGGCATGGTCGGTGTCAACGAGGGCGTCATTTCCACCGAGATCGCTCCGTTCGGCGGCATCAAGGAGTCGGGTACTGGCCGCGAAGGTTCGAAATTCGGCATCGATGATTATGTCGAGCTGAAATACCTGTGCTTTGGTATCGATGCCTGACACAACCCGTTCCAGGCGTGCCGCGGTCAATGGGACGGGCATGCCCGGAGCGGGTGGCGTGGCCTTGTGGGAACTGACGGAGGCATCTTTACGAAGAAGAGGAGGCGTTGCGTTCGATTTCGTAACCGGCGAGTTTCTCCGAGGGTTTCCAAAAAAGCCTCTCGTGTTCTGCAGAACTGCTTGAAACGTTTATGGCTTGATCTTTTTCAGGTCGGCGAGCAGTTCGAAGAGTAGCTGCATCTTTTCCTCTCCATATTTCTCCTGGATCTTGCGGTAGTTGTTTTCCATCTCGTCGGCCATGGACACGAAGCACTGCTGCCCCTTTTCTGTAAGGGCGACGTACATGCGGCGCTGATCGTGGGCCGGCTTGCTGCGACGGACGATCCCGTCACGCTCCAGGCGGTTGAGAACCCCTGTCATGCTCGGCTTGAGAATGCAGGCCAGTTCCGCGAGCTGATAGCTTTCCATTTCTGTTGCCGGAGGATTCGGATTATCCGCCACTGCTGTTCCGTCAGACCATGTTGATTCAGCAAGGGGCGGAAGTAGCACATGACTGCTTCGCGGGCCTGAAGCAGTGAAAGAGTGAGCGAGGGTCTTGGGTTCGACATGGCTTTATGGCTTTTCGTGCTCGAATTTATGAATAGATTAACAATTTATTGCGCTGTGTCGATAGAGCTAGCAACGAGGAAGCCGGATCTGCTCGAAGGCTGTGTCGTGTCGTCGGCGCGAGGTCGACCGAAAGCGTTGCGCGCGAGGATACGGACTCATACGGCGAGATTATCCAGGCACCGGTTGCACGCCACCTTTTCCTTGGCTGCGAAGACTCATCGGCTTCCGTTGTGCGGGCCGCAAAGCATACCCGATCGTGAAATGAAGCGAATGCTCGCAACCGACGAGCCGATCCGATATCGGTCGTTGATGGTTCAGGTGGAAAACCGTGTGAGTCGGGATCGGCCTGCATCCAGCCGCCGGCTCGGACACCGGTTTCCATAACCTTCGTCGTTTGCATACCCCGGCAACCCGGTAGCCGTTCCCCCCGCTCCTAAGGAAACCCTGAAGAAGCCTTCCCGAATCTGGTGAAATACGCCGATCCCGTTGCCCGAGTTTCCCGATGAAACAGATGACCTTCACCGACGCCGAGTACGCCGGCAAGCGCAAGCAGACCCGCAAGGAGTTGTTCCTGATCGAGATGGATCAGGTGGTGCCGTGGAAGGGCTTGGTTGCCTTGATCGAGCCGCACTACCCCAAGGGTGAAGGCGGTCGTCCGGCGTATCCTTTGATGGCGATGCTGCGCGTACATCTGATGCAGAACTGGTTCGGCTACAGCGATCCGGCGATGGAGGAGGCGCTGTACGAGACCACGATCCTGCGCCAGTTTGCCGGGCTGAGCCTAGAGCGCATTCCCGACGAAACCACCATCCTCAACTTTCGGTGTCTGCTGGAGAAACACGAGTTGGCGGCTGGGATTCTGGCGGTGATCAATGGCTATCTGGGCGACCGGGGCCTGTCGCTGCGCCAGGGTACCATCGTCGATGCCACGCTGATTCATGCGCCGAGTTCGACCAAGAACCAGGACGGCAAGCGTGACCCGGAGATGCATCAAACCAAGAAAGGGAACCAGTATTACTTCGGCGCGAAAGCCCACATTGGTGCCGATGAGGACTCGGGCCTGGTGCACAGCGTCGTGGTCACGGCGGCCAATGTCGCGGACATCACCCAGGTCGACAAACTGCTGCACGGCGAGGAAAACGTGGTGTGCGCGGACGCCGGTTACACCGGAGTCGAAAAGCGCCCTGAACATGAAGGTCGCCAAGTCATCTGGCAGATCGCGGCCCGGCGCAGCAACTACAAGAAACATGGCAAGCGCAGTGCCTTGTACAAAGCGATCCGCAAGATCGAGAAAGCCAAGGCCCAGGTGCGGGCGAAGGTCGAGCATCCGTTCCGAGTGGTCAAGCGCCAGTTCGGATACACCAAGGTGCGCTTCCGTGGATTGGCCAAGAATGCCGCGCAAATGGTGACGCTGTTTGCCCTGTCGAATCTGTGGATGGCCCGCCGACATTTGCTGGCCAGCGCAGGAGAGGTGCGCCTGTAATGCGGAAAATGGCTGCTGCGAGGTGCTCGCGGTAGCGAAAAAGAGAGGGAAGCGTGACTGATCTGAGTGTTATAGATCGATTGGTCGCTTTCAAAATCGGCAGGCGCTGAAGTCAGCCAGAAATGCATGGCTACTTCAGACCATCCCTAAGGGCCTTCGCAAGGTTCGCCTCTCGCCACATCTTCGTGCGATGGGGCTCGTTTTCCGGCCGACATTGTCGGCATGTCCCTGCCAGCCTGCCAATGCTGAAGTACTGGCCGGGTGCGGATATGGAGTTGCCTCCATCCGGGTACCGGCGCTCTTGTCCATTGAATTCCACGGGCATCCTCTACGGTCGATTTCAGGGGGCGTCCGTCTTTCGCCGAGGTCGTTCGACGAAAAGTACAATAACGACTTTGGAAGTTGCATTGTTTGTGACTTGTTCCGGTACCCATAATATTTTCGAGCCTTGAAGTGGTTCTCTTGCGTTTCAATGCGCCCAGGCATGTGCCTGTGTGGGTTAGTGGATCAATCTGTATAAAAACAACTAACTAAGGTCTGTTCATGAAAAAGCTGAATCCTCTTCTCGAAAATCTGAATATCATTCTCCCGCAAATTGCCAGCAATGCCGTTCGAGCCGAAAAGGAGCGGATGGTTCCCGAAGAAAACATCTCGTTGCTCAAGAGTATCGGCATGCATCGCGCCTTTCAGCCAAAGGCTTACGGCGGAATGGAGATTTCTCTGCCGGAGTTTGCCGATTGCGTTGCCATGCTTGCTGGAGCCTGCGGTGGAACCGCCTGGGCTTTCAGTCTGTTGTGTACCCATAGCCACCAGTTGGCGATGTTCTCGAAACAATTGCAGGACGAGATTTGGGGCGAGAATCCGGACGCAACGGCCAGCAGCAGTATCGCGCCCTTCGGTCGTATCGAGGAAACCGAGGGTGGGGTTATTCTCAACGGGGAAATGGGCTGGAGCAGTGGTTGCGATCATGCCGAGTGGGCGATCGTCGGATTTCGCCGCAAGAACGCCGAAGGCGAACTGATCTATAGCTTTGGCGTGATACCGCGCCGTGACTACGAAATTCGTGATGACTGGTTTTCCGTCGGGATGCGGAGCAGTGGTTCCAAGACCTTGGTCATCAAGGACGCTTTTGTCCCCAATCATCGGATAGAGGCGGCCAAAGATATGATGGAGGGCCGCTCCAAAGGGTACGGCCTGTATCCGGACAGCAAGATTTTTTACACGCCCTATCGTCCTTATTTCGCCAGTGGGTTCGCCGCAATCAGTCTGGGTGTGGCCGAACGCATGCTGGCTGCTTTCCAGGAGAAGACCAAGAATCGTGTCCGCGCCTATACCGGTGCCAATGTCGGTACTGCCACGCCGGCATTGATGCGGTTGGCAGAGTCGACCCACCAAGTTGCCGCAGCGCGCGCCTTTCTCGAAAAAACTTGGCAAGAGCACGCCGAATATGGGGAACGCCATCAGTATCCGAGTCGTGAGACGCTCGCCTTCTGGCGAACCAATCAGGCTTATGCGGTGAAAATGTGCATTCAGGCGGTCGATCGCCTGTTCGGGGCCGCCGGTGCGACGAGTTGGTTCGAAGATAACGAAATGCAGCGCCTTTTCCGCGACTCGCACATGACCGGTGCTCATGCTTATACCGACTACGATGTTTGCGCCCAGATCCTAGGCAGGGAACTCATGGGTCTTGAGCCCGACCCGACCATGGTCTGAGTCTCCGAGCATTCGGCCCATCTGGAACCTGGGGTTGCATATGTCCCACCCGAAGTTTTGATGGTTCGGTCTTTTGCATGAATAACGGGATGCAGATTTCAATATCCTGCCATAGTGCCGATTCGGCACTATAGGAGATCGTATGAATACTATGAATGAGCAGGGGTTCGACTCGCGCGCCTTTCGCCGTGCCTTGGGTAATTTCGCTACCGGTATCACCGTAGTGTCGGCCGCAACCGACTCCGGAAGATTGGCTGGGGTAACGGCGAATAGTTTTAATTCGGTATCTCTTGATCCACCGTTAGTACTCTGGAGTATCGACAAGCGTTCTTCCAGTTTTTCGGTATTCGAAGAGGCCACGCACTTCGCTGTGAATATCCTCGCAGCAGATCAGATCGATCTTTCCAACCATTTTGCCCGACCTCAGGGCGATAAGTTTTCCAGTGTCGTCTACGAGCCGGGATTGAGCGGGGCGCCTCTTTTCTCCGATTGTTCCGCTCGCTTTCAATGTGAAAAGTATCAGATCGTCGAGGGCGGGGATCATTGGGTTCTGATTGGCAAGGTCGTCGCTTTCGATGATTTTGGCCGTGCTCCGCTGCTCTACCATCAAGGGGCTTACTCTTCCGTGCTGCCGCATCCGCAGCTCGACAAGGCAAAAGAAGAAACCGGCAGGACTGCCGCTTTCCATGAGCGCCTTGGCAATAATATTTATTATCTGATGAATCAGGCGGTGCGTTGTTACCAGTCCCGGTACCAGCCCAGACAGTTGTCCAGCGGTCTGCGGGTCAATGAGGCACGGATGTTAATGGTGCTGGAATACGAAGAGGCGATGGGGCTGACGGCGTTGCAACGCGAGGTCGCCATGCCCTTGCAAGAGGTCGAACAGGCATTGGAAACCCTCATGCGCAAGAAGCTGATAGTCGAAGCCGATTCCGGGTATGCCATTACCCAAGAGGGCGTTTCCCAGGCGGAAATCCTGTGGAAGATTGCATTGGATCAGCAGAATGAAGTGTTTTCCTGCTTTGCCGAAGAGCAGGTGAAGACCTTTAAAGACATGCTGAAATTTTTGACGAAGTTGGTTTGAGTAAACGAGGCGAAAGTACCTTTCTCAAAGCTTGATCGCAGGTCCGAAAACCCTACGCTCGATTGGCCGCTTTGCCCGAGAGTCAGGGCTTCCCTGATTCTCGGAGAGTGTCTGGCTCGATCTCTCCCCTGAATTGCTGGTGGCACCCGGCTCCCGGTGCGGATGATGCCGATCGGAGGCGGGTGGCTGTCGGCAATCATCCCTTCACCCATCAACGCCGCCGTGAAACTGCGCTCCTACAACAGCCGCATGTCCACCGGCCGGTCGATCACCTCAGCGGCGAGGAAGGTGTCGGCTACGTCCCGCTGGCACTGATGGAGGGCTGGCGGACCGCTTAACACTACAGTTGTATTTTTACTTTCATATGTGCTTGCTGGGCCCGGAGCTGGTGCCTCCTACGCCAGAGCGACCAAGCCATGATGTGAGTCGGCGCGATTTGTCGTTGTGCCAGCTGGATAGCCGTTCGCTGGATTTCCCGTATGGACCAGCGGATCAGTTCGGGTATATCAGGGCTATCAGCCGCCGGATGGTTTTTGGGGGAGTCAGGGGGTGCACCCTGGCCAACAGGGCAAAGGCCAGCACGATGCGGCGCATGTTTGAGGACGCACCATGAGCATCCTGATCGAGACCCTGGCCATGGCCGCCACTGTTGCCGCCGGCGCCCAGGCCGTCACGACCGGGCTGGGCGATGCCACCGACCGGCTGAGCACGGTCGTCGGGCGCTTGGCGACCGAGTCGCTGGATACCGCTGGCGCCGCGGCGATCGGCCGGAGCCGGCGTGCCTGTCCATGGCCGAGGCAGCCCAGATCGACGAGGAGCAGGGCAGCCTGATGCCCGACGGCGCCCCACGCAAACAGACTTTCACTCTGGAGTTCCGCCGCTATGGCGATGACTATGCGAACGACTGACGGGGACATCCTCGACACCCTTTGTCACCGCCACTACGGCCACCTCAACGGCACGCTCGAGGCCGTGCTGGAGGCCAATCCTGGCCTGGCAGACATCCCGCAGCCGTACTCGAGCGGCGTGCTGATCCTGCTGCCGGACCTGCAGGTAGCGAACGCTGAAACCGTCCGCCTGTGGTCGTGAGGAGGCCCCATGCAAGCTGATTTCGAACTGTTCGCCGACGGGCAGGACATCACCGCGTTGCTGCGCGACCGCTTGCTGGAACTGCGTATCGTCGATAAGGCCGGCCTGGAGTCGGACGAACTGGAGATCAGCCTGGACGACCGCGACGGCCGGATGGCGTTTCCGCCCAAGGGGGCGCGCTTGCGCGTGTCCCTGGGCTGGAAGGGGCGGTCGCTGTCGCCGATGGGCACGTACACGGTCGACGAGATCGAACTGTCCGGGCCGCCGGCGACGATGACGATCCGGGCCAAGCCTGCGGACATGCGCCAGGAGGCGCGCAGCACCCGCAGTGTGGCCTACGAGGACACCAGCCTGGCGGCCATCGTCGAGAAGGTGGCCGGGCGCAACGGCTGGACGCCGGCCTGCCGGGTCGAGGCGAGTGTGCCGCGCGCCGACCAGCAACGCGAGTCGGACCTGCACTTCATCACCCGGCTGGCCCGCCACCACGGGGCCTCGGCCACGGTGAAGGGAGGCACGCTGCTGGTGGTGCCGCGCGACGGCGGCAAGACGGCGAGCGGCAAGAGCCTGCCCGTGGTCACGCTGACCGCGCAGGACTTGAGCCGCTACAGCCTGACCTTCCCGGACCGGGCCAGCTTCGCCAAGGTGAAGACCAAGACGCACGACACCAAGACCGGCCAGCCGGTGGTGATCGAGCTGCCCAACCCGGACAGCACGGCGGCGCAGACCGGCGGCGAGCATGTCGGCCGGCACAGCTACCGACTCCAGAAGCGGCCAGAGCCGCCGCCCAGGCGTGACTCGATGGACTCAACCGGGCCACCGCCTCCGGCTCGCTGACATCGATAGGGCGGGCCGAAATCGCCGCCGAGACGACGGTGCGCCTGAGTAGCTTCAAGGCCGGTGCCGACGGCGACTACCTGGTGGAGTCTGTCACCCGGAACTACTCAGGCGGTGGTGGGGGGACAGCTACGAGATTTTCGCCAGCAACGCCGGCAAGGCCAAGGTCGGCAAGAGTAAGAGCAAGAAGAAAGACGGGCCACTCCAGGCCATCGATCTGCCCAGCGTGTGATGCGCCCTTATATAAGGGAGTCTTCGCGTCGCTCTGACTCTCGATCCGGCCAAATCCGGCGTGCCGGTATCGGCATATCCTGAAGGAGCTGCGAAGCGCAGGTGGAGAACGGAACACCTCGAAAAGCATCCCCCGGAGGTTCGTCGTGCGCCGGGGGTAACTGGTTTAATGCAGCCAGCCAGCGGCCTTGTCCTGGTGCTGTTTTCCTGCTCTGGTGAGAAACCGCAAGCACTGCTGCTCGCGGTCGTACCCCAGTAAGGTGCCAAGAATGAAATCCTGCTCCGGCGTCAGCTCGTGCAAGGGTTTGGTCACGATGGTGCGCACAGTCTCGACGCAAGGTCCGCGACCAAAGAACACATTGACTTTCGTCATGCCGACATCTTGCACGTAACAGTCGATGGACTCTTTTTCCAGCCTCTTTTGGAGTGCCATCGCCTCGTGCGGGGCCATGGTAAGCAGGAAAAGCTGACGCACTCCCTTGCGATATTCATAGATGTACTGGCCGAAGCAGGCCCCTACATGAGCTGAGCAAGCCATGCCGTGATCCGAGCGTTCGTTTGGGAGGACTGGTTGTCTTCGTCTAGGGCCAGCCCGACGAAGCGGCCATCGCGCACAGCGGTCGAACCGGTGAAATCGTAACCCTCGACATCCGTGAGCCCGACCACGTTGGCGCCTTTTTCTACCACGATATCGTATAGAGTGCCGATCGCGTCCACGAAGGAGCCGGGATAGTTTTCCTGATCGCCGGTGCCGAACAGTGCTATCGTTTTGCCATCCAAATCCGCTTCTTCGAGCAACTCGAGCTGCTCATCCCAGTCCGTCTGCAAATCGCCATCGCCATAAGTCGGGCAGCCCAGGATCAGCAGGGAACAGTCTTCGAAATCAGAAACTTGAGCCTTTTTGATATCCAGGGCACGGCCGTTGACCTTGCTGGCGATCCGTGAAGCGATCTTCTTGGTGCACCCGCCGTCGGACCCATAAACAATGGTTACGCTCATATTGCAACTCACTCGAGATCGGTTGGAATTCTGTAGCGGACCCAGGATGGGCCATCACCAGTTCCGCTGTGCCTGGACACCATATGATAAATAGAATTATTTGCAATAGCTTGTTGTTTCTGTCTCCGCGGAAGTCTGAGCCATGACAGAACGCCTTGCCAGGCCGCCACCCGGAACATTCCTGTTGAATGGGTCGCCAGTGCGCTCAATCTCTCTGCACAAGCCACCATACGGCGTCGCCGCCTGCCGAGCGATCAGGTACTTTGGTTGGTGCTGGGCATGGCCTTGTTCCGCGATGAGCCTGTGCATGAGGTGGCCAGATGCCTGAATATCTGTGCTCAAGGCCTGGCCTCCGATCAACTGCTGGCGCGCAGCGGCGTGACTGAAGCGCATAAGCGACTAGGAGCCGATCCAGTCGAATCCTTGTTCCGCCAGACAGGTAAACAATGGGGTGGCGAGCGATACGAAGGCGATGATTGGAACGGTTTGCAAGTGTTTGCGGTGGATGGCGCATTGCTGCGAACCCCTGATTCACCTGAGCTGCGAGAGCATTTTGGCTCTGGTAACACGGGGACCGAGCGCCAGACGCCTTTTCCAATGCTGCGTCTCGTTGCCCTGATGAATGTGCGTTCTCACGTGATCCTCGATGCCCAGCTCAGCCCCTATCGCGGCAGCGAGATGCGCTTGGCCGAAACCTTCCTCGGCCAGATCCCGGACAATTCGATCACGTTGTTCGACAAAGGCTTTTGGGGCGCTGATCTGCTGTCAAGCGTCGCCGAAGGTGGGAGCAGTCGTCACGGGTTGACGCCGGCTCGCAAGAATCTGGTCATAGAGGAAATCGAGCGTTGTGGCGAGCACGATCGCCGTGTTCGGATGAAGGTCTCGCCCCAGGCACGCAAACGAAACCCGAATCTGCCCACGCATTGGGATGTGCGTGAGGTCAGTTATGAAAGCCAAGGGCACGCCAGATCGCTGCTCACTTCAGTCCCCGTAGAAAGCTACAGCGCAGGCGCTGTCGCCGCGTTGTACCTGGAGCGCTGGGAGATTGAGTTGGGCTTCCGGGACATCAAAAGCTCGATGCAACAGAACGCAGTGACGCTGCGTAGCAAGAAGGTCGAGCTGATTTATCAGGAAGTCTGGGGGCTCTTGCTGGCTTACAACATCATTCGCCGCGAGGCCAGCCAAGCCGCTGTGGCCTTTGGGCGAGCGCCCTCGGACATACGCTTCAAACCCGCCTGTCAGTACATCGCCGTGCTATTGATCGTCATGGCGGCGGCCAATCCGGTATCGGCAACGGGTAGGAGGTTGGCTGAGCTGCGAGGAGGTATCGGGGGACTGTTTCTGGATCACCGTCCAAGGCCAGGAAGGCCAAGGACGGTGAAGATTTCCAAAACCCGATATCCAGTGGATCGTAAGGCCGCTCCGCTTAAGTGAACAGCATTAGCCACCCGTGCGCGGCTTTTTCCCTGTTTCCGAGCCCCGGCAACCGTCGGGGCTTTTTTATACCAGGAGGAAATCTTCCATGACGCTATCCGAGATCCACGCCACGGCCATCGCTCCGGCGCTCGCGCTGCTGCCTGCGTGCATGAACAGCCCCCAGGCCGAGGCCATGCTGTTGGCCATCGGCTTGTAGGAGTCCGCGTTCCGCCACTGCCACCAGATCGGCGGGCTTGCCCATGGCTACTGGATGTTCGAGCGTGCTCGGCGTGCTGGTGCATCCGCAGAGTCGTCCGCATGCCCTGACAGTCTGCAAGGCGCGTGGCGTCGAGGCGTCGGTCGGCGCCGTCCATGCCGCCCTGGAGCGCGACGACGTGCTGGCCGCCGGCATTGCCCGCCTGCTGCTGTGGACCGATCCGGCGCCGCTGCCGGCGGTGGGCGAGGTGGCCAGAAGCTGGGACCTGTATGTCCGGGCGTGGCGGCCCGGCAAGCCGCACCGGAACCGCTGGGATGCCTGCTATGCGCAGGCCATGGATGCATTGGTCGGGGAACTGTCGACATGAGCCTGCTGCCCGCCGCCACGGCGCTGCTGCCGACGATTTCGGGGCTGCTCGATCGCGTCATCCCCGACCCGCAAGACAAGGCCCAGGCGCAGGCGGAACTGCTCCGGCTGCAGCAGGACGGGGTATTCAGGGAGCTGGACGCGGCACTGCAGAGCGGACTGGCTCAGGCGAAGATCAACGAGATCGAGGCGCAGAGCCAGTCTGCGTTCAAGTCGGGCTGGCGGCCGCTGGCCGGCTATGTCTGCGTGGGCGGGCTGGCCTACGAGTTCCTGCTGCGCCCGTTGCTGCCCTGGGTGCTGACCGTGTCTGGCGTGCAGGGCGTGCCGCCGCTGCCGTCGCTCGACGATGTGCTCTTCGAGCTGCTGTTCGGGGTGCTCGGTCTCGGGACGCTGCGAACGCTGGAACGACGGCAGCGGATGACTGCGATCACGTCCAATACTCGGCAAGGAGGATGAACAACCAGGGGAATAGGAGGATTCGAGGCGGTGGCCTGGAGGGTGGGGAGCGGCGGGGAGCCTCGTCTTGTTTCGTGTCGGGAAGGGGAGTGGAAAGGATTCCCCGCTCTCGCTCGTCTTGTGGCAAGGCGGACTGACGGTCGTTCGAGTCGTCTTCAGGTTCGGGATGGGCCCGGCTCTGCAAGGTATGGGATATCAGCTTTATGAGCAGGAACATCACCAGGGCGGACAGGAACAGATAGACCAGAGCGACAATCGCGAGTATCAGGACTCTATTCATCGGGTATGCCTCCGAGCTGGCTTGGTGGGGGGCATTACGAGCAAGAGGGGCGGCTGATACTTCTCGTTGCGCTACTACGGACCAGCAAGGGTCTAGACACTCAGGACGGCCGCTCTAGCCGAAACCCTAGGGGAGGGAGGCGTCGGAATTCTTGACCTGAGCCAATGCCGCGCACGGTGCGCGATAAGACGCGACGGAAGGCACCGTGCAGGATGAATTACTGAAAATGGGTAATGGATGGCCGGTTACGCCGGCCGGGCGGGCACTCTGTCGCCACTGGCGTGCCTGCCAGTTAAGGTGAGGGGAATAGACCCTGGCTTGCAGATTACTCGAACCGAATGCGCGCTTTACCGAGGCCGTCAGGCCCGGATAGCCAACTTCTTCGTATGGCCAGCTAACGCTCTCGGCATGCCGATCTGCCGACGGCCTGTCGAATGGTATCAAATAGCCATTACAAAGTATGTCTATGTGGGGGCATCCGGCTTCGGAATGCTGCGAACACTGGAGTAGTGGCTGCGATCGCGCCGAAGCGAGCATGTTTAGTCGAAACATCAGGAATGGGACGAAAGTTCCAGTCTGGTCGGTTTTTCCTTTTAGATCAGTCGCTTGTCCGTCCTCTTTGAAGAGCACGGCGGGAGGTGCTGTCTCGCCGGTTGCCGAGACACCCCCTCCTTAAGCATAAGAAGGCAATTATTTTATTGACCTATGTCAATGAGATTGTTAGTTTTTGTTTCAGGGAAGACGGAACAAACGGCGATAACGGCGCCACGACCCGTCTCGATTCAATCGACTGGTAACGACCGCTCGTTTCGCTCTGGGGGAACCGCCATGAAAAAATTCGGAATTCTGGCTCTGGCCATCGGCATGCTCACCGTCGGCACCGTCAACGCCGCCGAAATCGTTCGGGAAGTGACGGACGAAACCTCCGGCCAGGCTGCGGGCAGCATGAACGGCATGATGGCCGGCGCTGTCGGCGGTCCGATCGGCGCGGTGCTCGGTGCGGGCTTTGGCGCACTGTTCGGCGGTTCCGGCCAGAAAGCCGTGGGTGCCAGCGAGCGCATCTACCTGGTGCGTACCGACAGCGGTGAACTCAAGGAATACCGTTCCCCGAACTACGTCTTCTCCGCAGGCGACAAGGTCGTGATCCACGGCAACCGCCCGCGCCCGTACGGCTGGACCCCCGAAACCGCCGAAGACTTCGCCTACAACAGCCACTGATCCCCACAGTGGCCGACACGTTGAAACACCGAGCCCCCGCCACACCGGCGGGGGCTCTTTTCTTATGCCCGAAATTCAGCGGTGGGAGCTGGAAAGACGTTCGCCGATGGCTTGCAGCATGACTGGCAGGAAGTCGCGGTGGGCGCCGAAGGGGTTGCGGATCCAGTTCAGCAGCGATTCGGGGGTGAAGACGTCGGCACCGCTGGGGATGGCTCGGAGCTGCGGTTCGCCCCTGTCGTCGAAGGTCAGCACCCAGCGTTTGTCGCGGATCAGCAGGGCGGCCATATTGTCGGAGATGCGCTGGTCGGCCTCGCGGTCCCATTCCGGCAGGGTGCCGCCGGCATCGCGCACGGCCTGACGGCAGCGGTCCAGGTAGTCGAAGGTGAAGTCGCGTGCTTCCTGGCTCAGGCTGGCCACGGGCGGGCGCTCGGGTTCGGGCGCGGCAGTGGTGGTGGGCAGCAGGTTCAGCGCCTCGGCCAGCCAGGCGCGAAAGGGTGCCACCCGCTCCGGGTGCGCGTGCAGCAGAGCGAGTTCCAGCCCGGCCCGGCTGATGACGTTGAGCGTCTGCCGGCCGACCGGCAGGGCGGCCTTGTGTTCGGGCCGCAGGTGGCGGGTGGCGACGTAGGAGTCGCGCAGGCCGACGGCGCTGGCCACGTCGGCGGCCACGAACCAGACCTCGGTGCCGACGGGCACGATGCGGAAGTGGCGGTCGTTGTAGGTCAGGCGCAGGGGCGCGGCGGTGCCGCCGGCCGGCAGAGTCGTGCGCGGCCGAACGGCCTCGCCCTGCTGCCAGTAGGCGGCGAGGGCGGCGAAGCATTCGCGCTGGTACTGCACCAGCCGCTCGCGGATCTCGGGTTTGACGCGGGAGGCATCCATGCCGAACAGCCAGCCGTTGAGGTAGTCGAGGGGGAGGCAGGTGGTTTCCTGATCGCCGCCGGCGGAAGGGGTGGTCATGATGGACATACCTTGTGAAAGGACGGGGTGGCGCTTGATGCGTTTGAGCTGGGCCTCCCACTGGAGGCCGATGGCTTCGCAGATGGGCTTCATGGCGACAAGGCGTTCGCCGGCCGGTCCGGTAATTACGGCCAGAGTTTGGCCGTGAAAATCGACTGTTCCGAGCTGGAGGTTTGTGTCCGACATGGTGAGTTTCCCGTTTTAGCTTGTCTGCCGCGCCCATCCGCCAAGATGGGTGAGCGGAACCGTGCGGGTTGGCGGACCGGAAACGGGAACCGGCGGGCCGTAAGGCCCCCACACACGGCCCGCCCATAACGGGTGCAGCCATGCCGCGGGCACAAAAAAACCGCTTTTTTACAGCGGTTTTGTGACCGCCCGTTTTATCCGGGCCGCCAAGCCCAGGCTGCCGATTTGGCGGCAGCGGGCGGAACATTAGCGGGGGAAGCTGGCTGGAGTCAACCGGGAGGCTGTGAGCGGTTCGGAGGGCTGCCGGGAGCGAGGCTACGTGGTGTATAAAGCCGACGAACGGCTGTCATGGTTGTGACGAGCGAAGGGGAGGCGTCATAGACGCTCTAAACCATGGGTGCTCTGTTTAGAGCATGCGTACTCTTAATCCGACCAATCATAATCTTACTGTGTCATAACCGTGGGTACCCCAGACCTCCGTACAGGTCCCGGCAATACTCAAGCATCAGGTAGACACCCAGTTGATGACGCAGCGTCGTGATCGACTCCGCCACATGCCGCTGCGCGCGCTGGCCGACCGCGGGGGCGGTAATCCGCGGGAAGCGCAGGTACCGTGCAGGCCATGAGGTTTTTTTTTCCTTGGCCATCCGGTCCGGACAGGGCCTCACGGCGCAGGCGCTGCCCGAGCAGAAAACCATAGGCGGCGATGCTCAGGCTGGCATGGTGGTGGAACCCCCGCCAACCACGCCCCTCGTAATGCCCCAGCCCCAAGTCCTGCTTGAGATCCTGGTAGTCGCGCTCGATACGCCAGCGCAGATGGGCGATGCGTACCAGTTCCGGCAGCGGCGTGTCCTCCACGAGCGTGGACAGCCAGTAGCGGGTCGGCTCGTCCTGCGCGGAGGGCCATTCGATCAGTAGCCACTGCTGCGGGTGCAGCCGCTGTTTTGCCGAAACGCTGCCGGCCAGGCGTACCCGTACTGCAGCGAAACGCCCGCTCAGCGGTTCGTTGGTTCCCTGGCGCCAGGTGAGTTCCGTAAAGACCTCCGGCGGCAGCGCCAAGGCCAGCTTCTTTACCGACAGCGGTCGATGCTCTGGCGAGCGCCGCGTGGCTACCGGCGGGCGCCCCTTGCCCGTCCAGGGCTTGGGCGGTAGCGGCTGCTGGCCGGGTGGCCATACCCGCACGGCCGAGGTGATCCCAACCACATAGGACAGCCCCATGGCCGTCAGGCCTTGGCGAAAGGCGCTGTCCACGCCGTAACCAGCATCGGCCACCACACAATGGCGCGACTCCCCGGCTTCGAGCAGCGCCTGCAACTGCGAAAGCGCTATCTGGGGCTTAGTGGCAAAGCGGACGTCCTCGGGCACGCCGGCTTTGCGGCGCCGCCCAGCATCTTCGGCCCAGTCCCGGGGCAGGTACAAGCGCCAGGCTACCGGCAGGCTGGCCTGTTCGCACGCCAGCGAAATACTGACCGCCACCTGGCAGTTGTCCTGTTTGCCCAGCACCCCGCAGTACTGGCGCGCCACGCCCACCGAGTGCCGCCCCTTCTTCGGGAAACCGGTGTCGTCCACAAGCCAGTAGCCGCCCGCGGACAGATCCATGGTCGGCAGGACCCAGCGGGCCACACGGCGCAGCAGTTCGGTATCCGACCAGTCGGCCTTGGCCACGAAATGATGCAACGCCTGGTGCCGGGCACTGGCATGCAAGGGGTCGAGGTGTGCCGCCATAGGTTCCACGCTCTTGCGCGCCAGGGGCAGCATCAGGCCGGAGCAATAGCCGCGCAGCCCGGCTTCCCGGTCGGCATGCCCAAGACCTGCCGCCAGATGCGCCAGGTACTCGTCGAATCTGATCATGGAGTCCATCGTCGATCTTCCTCAAAGTGCAGAAGATCTACTCACAGTAGCTCAATTTAATGACACAGTAAGAATAACAGCTCAGATTATATCGACACATGAAAGTAAAGAGAATTTATGTCACTGAACCTCGACGTTATTATAGACACCCCAGAACAATCGGTGGACATGAAGGCTGGTCTTGATACATTACAGGGAACATCTGATGCAATACGCACTATAGGCGAAACAGTTCTCTCCGAGAAAATTTCAGAGCGATTATCACACAAAGGAAAAGTTAGAACAACGCTAAAGAAAAGCTTCAAAGGATCCTACGGGCACACATTTAGCCTAGACATCCATGACGAAGAACTCAAGAGAAAGTTCAACTCAATTGGAAAGACAGTTTTCTCCGAACTAATCTCTTACTTTATCAGCGAGTCACTTTACAAGGAGAGCGAGCAATTATCAGCCAAGGCCCAAAAAATAGTAGACAACCTTGGCGACACAATTGAAGGCCTAGTCAAGCAACTGCGAAAATCGCCTCTCAACAACGTTCACGAAGTTTCTACAAAATTTAATTATGACGTTAAGCTAAGATTCAGAAAAAGCGCTAGCGAGCAAGTTGTAATCAGCCACTTTGACAAACACGCCGCAGAAGTTCTACAAGCAAAAGAGGACAAGCAAAAAATAGACATCATTGCCAGCATTGCCAGGCTTAACATCAACACTGGCAATGGGCGCTTGCTACTGAAAGATGCCGATGAGACGGTAGCTTTCGGATTCGGCGTTGGCTATCGCGATGTAAACATGGAGGCAAAAAATTATTTTCAGAAAACCTAAACTACAATAATGGAATGAGCAGTGAGAAGTGGAAATTCTTGAAGATATCAGTTAGCCCAATTAAACTGATGGACGGTCGAGTAATCAAATACATCGTCAAGGGATTCTACAATGATCAATAGATATGTAGCAGCGGCGGCGGCCATGTTCATCGTGGTCTTCACGTCGTACATTGCTCAATTCTATTTTCTACTAGATTACTCCTTTTCTGAAGACACCGCCGTATGGGGGCAGCTTGGCGATTATGTTGGCGGACTGTTAAATCCGATCCTTAGCTTCATCGCTCTCGTCTTGCTAATAAAGTCATTATCATTGCAAAACGAAGCCAATGAAGGCCTAAGGTCTGAACTGAAGAGAAATGAAAAATCCGAAAAGCTTCGTTCTTTTGAGGCGCTTTTTTTGGCATGATCAACTCCCAAAAAGAGCTTTTCGATGCTTTGAAGGTTGAGTTCGGTCAGCATGACACTGAATTTACAAAGTGCAGCATTGAAGCCGTCATGGAGATTGAGGATGAGATAGAAAGAGTCAGGGATACGAATGGCTCCAATGAGGATGTGCGTAAATTTTTAGAGAAAATTGACTCGAAGGAAAAAATATTTGGTCTCACTCGAAGCTTCTACATCATAGTAAAAATGATCTCTGACAAGCTGAGCGATAGCCATGGATTTGACTACGAGGATAGAAGATCGCACATCCTTACCCTAGTAAACTTCACAGATTTCTCCCTACTCCGACTAATAATGATCAGCTTGCAGTTCATGGAATACCATTCAACAGAATACTTACGAGAAAACAAGGATTTTAACGAAGTATTAAAAGAGGTTGGGATTGACTACAACCTTTACTAGTACGCAGCCTAGACAACGGAGTAGAAAGTAGGGTAGACAACGGCGCAGCCTTGTCTGCCGATGCCAATGGTGGGTAATTGCTCCGCGAGCTCCCACCCGGCTAGACATATTCATCAATAAGCACCACACTCAAAAATATTATTTAAAGTTTCAAAGAAATCAATCGGGTCAGTATGATCTCTTTCAGAATCAAAAAAACCATACGCATTAGAACCACCATAAGTTATCCCCCGCACAAACCGCCCAAACTCACCCCATGAATTACACCTCAAAGCATAGGAATCCCACCCCACAACAGATCTTTCAAACATATCATAACTTGCATATGTCTCGCGAGAAACATTATAAAACTTACCCAAAAAATCCTCGCACTCTTCCACTATTTCCCCAAAGTGATTCTGCAAATGATCGCTCTCCTCCAAATACATTTCATACAGTCTCTTTGCCAGAGGGGTAGTGCGTGCGCCGAGCATAAGCTCATCAAGCAGCTTAAATGGATTTATTATCGCAATTGTTATATAAAACCTAGCAACGCAACCATCCCAATCATCCGAAAGACTATTTCGATACAAAACAAGGAACCCATTTGACCCAAGTTGATTAGCCCTCTCAAGAGGCATGCCCTCCGCAACATTGAAAACCTTCATGATATCTTGATTTGCTCTTCTACTGCGTTGCCCCGAATGGTAAAGTACCAGAGAGCACGTTGAGAAAGACTCCTTGCTTAACGGAACTTCATTATCCGTAATGACCTCGGAAGGATTGTACAATTCAAGAATCAACTCTTGATGCCTTCTAGCCCTCAAACAAATCACCTTAACCCCATAAAAACCTATCAACTGCATTACCGCATGCGATAGCAGAACACCAAAGCTTTCGGAAATTATTATTATCGAGATCTCCCCAATATTCAGACCTGGCAAATGATTCCTAACTTCGAATATGTACACAAAAATCTCAGTTATCGCCTCGCGCTCTGTTTTACTACCAACCTTTAATTCAAATAAGAAAAAATTCCTTTCCTCATTATGAGCCAGTATATCTGGATAAAGCCTTTCCACCCCATTTAAAGAAATATTTGATGTATTCTCCCCGCCTATAATAGACATAATTTCTTCGCTCAGCTTTCTGTAGATCCAGAGAGCAGATTTCGCATACCTATCACGCAAAATCTTGATCATCGAAAACTCGTACGACTCAGTTCTGGCTGCTTTAATAAAGCCTTTTAAAGATCTCACACCTCTACTACTTATGTGCTCCGCAAGCTTCCCATCTCGCACCAGAGCGTAAATCTCTCGCTGCAATTCGTTTTCTTTCATTGGTTTTCCTACTCAGCATCCAAGAAGCGCAGCGCGCAGGGTAACCGACGGACCAGCTTTGTCTACCGATGCCACTGCGGGCAATCGCTCTACGAGCTACCCACCCTTGTATGTCGACTAGCCGCCGCCAGTCGGCGATAGTCTCCGACTGATCATCGGAAGGAGGGCCAGGAAGACGGATCCACCCTGAGGCCTCGAGCCTGCTCCGTAGATAGTTCTCCGGCTCTCCGCACTCGCTCGGTGAATCCGAACGGTATCTTGAGCCTGTATTGCGCAAGAGCTCGCATAAGCAAGGTTGGATCGAGTGCAGTGATGATCACCGTGACATCCGTGAGGAGAACAGCAAGTAGGGTAGACAACGGCGCAGCCTTGTCTACCGATGCAGGTGGTGGGCAATTGCTGCGCGAATTGCCCATCCTACGTTCGCGGGAGGCTGACAGGTAGGGCGCCACTGGTACAGTGATATTGTACGGTGTGCGCCAATGGCGTATATTGCTCGCATGATATTCATCGAAACCCCCATATTCACCAGATGCCTGCGCGAGTTGCTGGATGACGACAGCTATGCAGCCTTCCAGAAGACGCTGGCCGAGCGCCTCGATGCCGGCGATGTCATCGAGGGCACTGGAGGCATTCGGAAGGTGCGTGTCGCCTCGAAGGGGCATGGAAAACGGGGTGGCTCCCGGGTTATCTACTATCACTTCGTCTCGGAATCGCAGATCGCCCTGCTGCTGATCTATCCGAAGAACGAGAAGGATGACCTGACTGCCGACGAGCGCAAAGCGCTCAAACGCATCATCGAGACGTGGAGGTAACCATCATGAGTAAGTTTTTCGACGACCTCATGGAAAGCGTCGTGCAAATGGACGAAATCGTTCGCGGCGAACGCCAGCCGTCCCGCGAGTTCACCGTGGATGCCTTGCAGGTGAAGCAGATCCGCAAGGCCACCGGTCTTTCGCAGGCCAAGTTTGCCGCGATGATCGATGTGCAGGTGGGCACTCTGCGCAACTGGGAGCAAGGCCGCCGCGAGCCGACCGGCCCGGCCAAGGCTCTGCTGCGCGCCATCCACAATGACCCGGAGCACGTCATTCGAGCGCTGGCGGGCTAAGGGTCACAATCATGCTCTTGACCGAGCAAGTAGGGCAGACAACGGCGCAGCCTTGTTTACCAATGCCAATGGCGGGTAACCGCTACGCGAGTTACCCACCCTACGGCTGACCACCGCGCGGCTGCGCTGCCGGACCGAACGTCCGACAAGACGCGACTCCGACTTGCCCGATATTTTTTTGTCTATACGATAAGACCATGATTGTCTACGACGAAGCCAAGCGCGCAAGCAATCTGGCCAAGCACGGCCTCGATCTGGCCGACGCGGGGCTGGTGTACGACGCGCCGAACAAGATCACCCTGAGTTCGCCGCGTCGGGACGAGGAACGCCTGATGGATGTCGCGATGGTCGAGGTAATGGGTGTGGTTCTGGTACTGGTATACGTCGAGCGTGGCGAGGATATCCGCGCTATCTCGCTGCGCCGTGCCTCGAAACAGGAGAGGAAACGCTATGCAGCACTCCAGTAAGACTGACTGGCAGCGCGTCAAGGCCGAAGCAGCCGCCGACGAGCCGGTGGCGCGCGATGCCGACGATCTCTATGACCCGAACGACCCTACGGCCGTGGATGCCTTCTGGGATGCCGCCACCGTTCGCCGCCGCGGCGAGCGCGGCCCGCAGAAGGCGCCGACCAAGCAGCAGGTTTCCCTGCGCCTGTCTCCCGAGGTGCTGGCCTACTTCAAGGCCGGCGGCAGCGGCTGGCAGACCCGTCTCGACCAGGCGCTCAAGGAGTACGTACGGGAGCACAGCCACGACTAGTTGGCCGGGTGGCTTATCGCTTCGGCGCCATTTATATCAAGTTCATCGGCACGCACCGACAATACGATGCCATCGATGCCGATACCGTTGAAATGGAGTGAATGCCATGAACGTTCGTCCGATTCGTAACGATCAGGACTACCGCGCGGCGCTTAAGGCACTTTCGCCGCTTTTCGACAATGAGCCTGAGCCGGGCACCCCGGAAGGTGACCGCTTCGAGGTCATGCTGACGCTGGTGGAAGCCTACGAAGCCAAGCACTTCCCGGTGGATCTTCCCAACCCTGTCGATGCCATCAAATTCCGCATGGAGCAGTTGGGGCTGACCGCCAGCGATCTGAGTCCGGCAATCGGCCGCACCAACCGGGTCTATGAGGTGCTGAACGGCACCCGCTCGCTGACCTTGCCGATGATCTGGAAGCTGCACAGCCTGTTCGGTATCCCGGCAGAAAGCCTCATCAAGCCGACTCCCCGCGCCCGGGCATAACCTCCGGGCGCACAGGGTGGGCACTCGCTGCGCGAGCTGCCCACCCTACGACCTGCCCGCCTATCACGCCGCCCCCACCAACACCCGCCAAGCAAGTAGGGTGGACAACGGCGCAGCCTTGTCCGCCGATGCCAACGGTGGGTAATCGCTGCGCGAGTTACTTACCCTACGGCAAGCGGGGCCGAAGCCCTCACGCACGGCCCGCCCATGCCGTGTTCCCCAGCCTGGATAATTTCAAATACAAAGACAAATGGTGGGTTATCGATATCGGTGGTAACAACCTGCGCATGATTGCCTTCATCGAGTTCAGGGACAATCGCCTGTATGTCAAGCACATCGTGACCCATGCTGAGTACGACAAGCTCTGTCGCAAATATGCCAAGGAGTCTGACTGATGAATTTCGCCAACCTCAAAGACCAAGCCCGCTCCCTGTTCGCCGAGGCCCGCTTTCTGGTCGAAATCCGCAGCGGGCAGGAATACGAACAGGCCCTGGCTTTGATGGATGAGCTGATTGAAGTCGGGTAGGGACAGGCCATTGCTGGCCCATCCCCCCCCTAAGAACCGTACGTGAGAATTTCCCCTCATACGGCTCAAGCCTTTCAAAGCCCGCTTTCGCGAACCAGCTTCACCACCTTGAGACCATTGACGTGAATCTGGTTATGACAGTTCGGATGCACCATGACCAGGTTGGAGTTGATGTCCGGCCCGCCGTCTACCCGCCTGACCAGATGATGGACATGCCATCCGCTGATTTCGGTAATGGGTTGATTGCCCGGGCACCTACCACCCTGTTCCATCCAAAGCCGAATGAGCTTCTTCCGCCCTTGCAGCAATAGACCTGCTTTCGGCCTCCATCGAACGCTGGGAAGACGAGTCGCCCGAGTTCACCGAGTTCAACCGCAAGCTCGCCACCCTGGACAGTGGAGCTGCCGTACTACGCACCCTGATGGATCAATACCAATCGAAAACCGATGATTTCAAAAATGAAATCGGTGGCAAGAGCATGGTGTCCATGGTGCTGGGCGGGACTCGCAAGCTGTCCAAAGACCATATTCATGCGCTGTGCGATCGCTTTGATCTCAGCCCCGCCGTGTTTTTCGATCGACCGGCCCCGAAGGGCGCGACGGGAAAGCATGCCATGTCCGTGTAATGGTCATCGTGCCGTGTGGCAGCCGGTAGGGTAGACAACGGCGCAGCCTTGTCTACCGATGCAAACGGTGGTAATCGCTGCGCGAGTTCGCCTCGGAACTTCCCCAGGCTGCCGGCTTGGCGGCAGCGGGGGAAGGTAGCTCTGGCAGGAACAGGTTTCCGTCAGTTGTACCCTACGTCGCGCCGGGCGGAGGAAATGGTGACGGTGAATCCAGCCAGCACGTCGATGAAGGACATGAGGGTCATGAGGAAGAACGTCGTAGTCCCCGCCGCGCTATAGCCTATGAACTCCACCAGGAAGGCCACGAACAGCAGCATGGACAGGGCATGGTCTATGACCGAAGCATTGCCGGAGCGGGTGGACTTGACTACTTCGCCGCCCAAGGCGACCAGGGCCAGCGTCAACAGCAAGTCCGAAGTGGTGAAAAGCCATTGTGCGCCGGACAGCAAAGTCCCTTGAAACAGCACGCCATCGAGGTTGCCGGTGCCGGTCATCATGACCGCGTTGTAAGCCAGGAAAACGAACAACAGCAGGGGAATGCTTCTGATCAATTGCATGGGTATGTCTTCGTCGAGTGTAAGAGGGCGGCCACTATTCACCACCGGTCGCCGGTGTATCAAGAGAGCGAGCGCGTAGGGTAGACAACGATGCAGCCTTGTCTACCGATACAAACGATAGGTAATCGCTGTGCGAGTTACCCACCCTATGGCTACGTAGCTCTGCTCGATACCGCCGATCTGTGCCCCGAATTCGAATCGGCCTTCGCCAATCGTTGCACAAGCAACAGAGCCTTGCGAACCACCTGCTGACTTCCTATGATATTTGGCTAAATCTAGCCAAATCTATGGGGCATGATGGAAACCATCTCGCTGGCCGATGCCAAAAACAACCTATCCCGCCTTGTGGATGCCGCCAGCGATGGGCGAGAAATCATCATTGCCAAGCACGGTCGCCCTATGGCCCGTCTTGTGGCCGCTGGCAAGCCTGTCCGGCTGCGCTACGGCACCCTGAAAGGCCAGATTCGCGTAGCCGACGACTTTGATGCCGAACTGCCCGGCGAAGCCTTGGCCGGTTTCGAAGGCAAGGGTTCGGCATGAGGCTGTTAATCGACACCCATATCCTGCTCTGGATATTGATCGACGACCCCAGGCTGACCCCCAAAGCCCGTAAGCTACTGGGCAAGGCCAGCGAGATTTACATCAGCACCGCCTCCTTCTGGGAGATGGCCATCAAGCAGAATCTCGGCAAACTGGATCTTCAGCTCGAACAGGTCATTGAAGAATGCCAAAACCTGGGCATTCAGGAGTTACCCGTGAGCGCAGAACACATCCTTGCCTTACTGGGCCTTGAACCTCTGCACAAAGACCCTTTTGATCGGCTGTTGGTAGCCGTGGCCAAGGCCGAACCCATGAAGCTACTCACGGCGGACAGCAAGGTGGCGGCTTATACGGAGTTGGCGGTGTTGATTTAACGAGGGAAAAGGGATGCTCAAGAAATCGCCACTTCATGCCGTGCACCGGGCTCTTGGTGCCCGCTTCGTCTCTCACGGCGGCTGGGAAGTGCCGGTCAACTTTGGCTCGGTGACTGCGGAACATCATGCCGTTCGCCGTGATTGCGGCATGTTCGACGTATCCTGGCTGACCCATCTGGACATTCAAGGTCCTGACACTCGGAAGTTCTTGCTTCGCCTGCTTGCCAACGACATCGACCGACTCGATCGTCCCGGTAAATCGCTTTACACCACGATGCTCAATGATGACGGCGGGGTAATGGACGACCTGATCGTTCATCGTCTGGATTACGACCGTTATCGTCTGATCATCGATGCCGACCGGAGCGATCGGGATCTCGCCTGGATAAAAACCTGTCAGCACACCTGGAAGCTGGATGTCACCCTATCGCTGCTCGGCTCTGATTCGGAAACCTTTGCAACGATAGCCATCCAAGGCCCCTCTGCCCGATCGAAGGTGTGGGATGTATTGCCGGAAATCAGACCGACAACCATCGGCCTCACCGCGTATTCCAGCGCCCAGGTCGAATCGATCTTCGTTGCGACGACGGGTTATACCGGTGAAGACGGTTTCGAGATCACACTTCCAGCCAATCGAGCCGAGGCATTGTGGTATGCCTTGATGGCTGTGGGTGTAAAACCCTGCGGCTTTTGCGCGAGAGACACGCTACGTACGGAAGCGGGTTTGCGACTGTATGGACGGGACATGGACGAAATGCTTTCCCCCTTCGAGGCGGGCCTGGCCTGGTCGGTGGAAACGACATCGGAGCGAGATTTCATAGGCCGAAATGCCCTGTTCGCACGCGCACAGCGATGGCAGTTCCTTGGCCTGAAACTTGTCGACAAGGGGCTGCTGCGGGATCGGCAAACGGTATTTACGGAGCATGGTGAGGGAAAAATCACTAGCGCAACCTATTCCCCAACGCTGGAAGCCTATATTGCCTTGGTGCTCCTGCCGAGAGAGATTGCTATTGGCGATATCGTCCACGCAAGCCTGCGGGGCCATCCGCTTCCGGCACAGGTCACACCACCCCGCTTCGTTCGCCATGGAAAGGTGCTGCTAAGCAAGTAGGGTAGACAACGGCGCAGCCTTGTCTACCGATACAAACGGTGGGCAGTCACTGCGCGAGTTGTCCACCCTACCTCGCCGATCTCATGGCATACAAGCAGCGCAGGGATGCGGAACGCCGCCAGGCAATGGATGAGCTTGCGGCTCAGGCCCAGGAACTGGGGATGGGGTACGAATAGGGTGGGGCAACGCTCCGCTTGTGTACGCAGCAAGGAGTTGATGCGTCATAAATCCAGGCTATATTGATACGTCATTAGAACCTGACGCGATAATAAAAGGAGATTTGCGCATGATGGGTTTTCAAAAGGCGATGATGGCCGGGGCTGCCTGCTTGCTGATCGGCACACTGACCGCTTGCGGTGGCGGTGCGGGGCTGTCCGGCCCGTATGGCAAGACCGAGTCCGGCCAGTGGTTCACCATTCTCGATTTCAAATCCGGCGACCAAGTCGTGCTGACCATGATCGGCAGCGAGGATAAGATCAACGGCACCTACAAGCGCAGCGGCGACAATGTGGATGTGACGGCCGCCGGCGAGACTCGTACGCTGAAGATCGACAGCAAGGGATGCCTCGACGGCGGCGCGGGCAATTCCTTTTTCTCCGGCGTCATCTGCAAGAAGTGAGTGGGGAGTCCATGATTCCTTCCTTGGCACTGCGCGCCGGTCTTTGCGGCGCGGCCGTCGTGTTGCTGCCTGCCGCCACGCTGGCCGAGACGCTCGGCGAGCTGCCGCTGGAGCGCGGCTATTATGTCCGCAGCGACGAGACCTGCCGTACCGCGAGCAATGCCGGTACGGCCGTGTTGAGCCGCCAGGGGCTGCAATGGGTGACTTCCTATTGCATCTTCGACAAGATCGAGCGGATCGGCCCGGCCACCTTTCGCGTGAAGCAATCCTGCGGCGATACCTCCGGCACCGAGCCGGCGACCGCCACCTACGAAATCAAGAGCCGTACCGCGTTCTCCTTCAAGGACAGCAACGGTTGGGAACATGCCGCGCGCCTCTGTGCGCAGAAGGACATGCCCCAGCCGTGGCGAGGCTCGGATATCTCGGACCTGATCGACTGAGCCGGACCCGGCAGCGAGTAGAGGTGGAGGGCGATCCTGCGGTCGCGGCAAGCGAGCAGGAACGCTCTGAACCCCACCTTCGAATAAGTCAAGTGTGACGAATTTGGTACGCGACGTCGCGCGCTAGCCTGCAGGCTGCTATTGGCGCGGCTTCTAGTGCCCGTATGTCCAATCGAGCATCGGCGTCACACAGAAGCGGTGGGACGGCTCGGAGCACCTGGAGTTGCTGGGGGCGAGCTTGATTTATCGGGCATTTGGGAGCCCGGTCTTCTGCCGTTTTTGGCGCATTTTCGCCAATTCTGCTGCGCGTAACCGCTCTGCTACGTTCGAAACATCGTTGAGCACCAAGTCCGAGATGAGGGGGGATTACGCGCGGCCACGCACGGAGGCATCGGATATGGCATGCGAATGGGCATCGGCGTGCAAAGCCGACCAGTCTACGGGAGCCGTGCCTCCGACCGGAGGCAGATAGTCCGTTTGGACGATCGATCGGAATGAAAACGCTCCATGTCTCGTGGTGGGTCTGGGGGCTGGGTTCCTGGCCAGGCCATCGCCGTCAGGTCTGGTGACTCTGTCCGGCGCCATGAAACTCCGCTCTACCATCGCTCGGTGCACGGCTGTGTGAACTGCTGATCGGCTTCATTACTTCATGGATGGATAGTGGCTAATTGATGGCTTTTTAGTATAAAAATGCCATCATGAAAACCTGTCGTACTCAGGAGTCGTGAAGTGATCGATCTTTCACAGTGGAATCTCACTATACCCGTTGGGGCCATGATCATTCAGACCAGACAACTTCAAACATATGAGTCGAAGTGGTTTGTTCGCAACGCCGATGGGTCCATCACTTTCTATGCACCTTCTTCTGGCGCAGGTATCAGAAGCACTGCGAATAGTATTTACCCACGCTCCGAACTCAGGGAAACACTGCTCAACGGTGCCGATAAGGAGGCCAACTGGCACCTCGGCAGCGCCAAGATCCACCGTTTGAGTGCAACGCTCACGGTCGACTCCTTAGCAGCCAGCAAAAAGGCGATCATCGGCCAGTTTCATGGCACCAGCACGAAGCCGCCGTTCAAGTTGCAGATCAGTGGCGGCACAATCTATGTGCAATACCGACCGCAATATAACGGCGAGGAAAAGAAAGATCCCATTTTCGAAGGCTACAGGCTTGGCAACAGACTGGCCTATTCGGCGACTGTGACCCACGACGGGGAACTTACCGTCACGGTCAACGGCAAAGTCGGGAAATACCGGTTCGACGTGGCTTCGTACAGAAGCGACAGGTGGTATGCCAAAGCCGGCATGTACAGCCAGGAGGAGATAGGCGGAAGGGGGGCCGGAAAGGCCACCTTTCATGCGTTGAGCATGACACACAGCGATGGACTGGGCGCAGCGCCTGGCGCGCTGTGGCAAGCGGAAAGCGGGGTAGGCTATCGGTAAAGTTTGGGAGAGCCTGTCTCAAGGCCCGCGGGATGACTTGGGGCCACTCCCTGTACCGATCCGGCCGAGTTTCGGCTTATGGTGAGCGTTTGCCGTCGCCGGGTAGCCATCGATTGCCCGCAAGCCTGGACTTGACGTGCAATCGATGGCTTTAGGGCGAAGACGAATGCCCCTTCCATGGGGCGCTTTCGGAGCCTGGTATTCAGTGGGCTTCTTCGGCCTCGACGGGATTGCTGCCATACAATGACTTCACCAGCGGTCCGATAGTCAGTCCCTGCACCAGAATCGAGACCAGTACCACGATGTAGGTGAGGGTCAGCAGCAGGTCGCGCTCCGGGCCCAGGGGCAGCGCCAGGGCCAGTGCCACCGAAACCCCGCCACGCAGGCCACCCCAGGACAGGATGCGGACGGTTCCCGGAGCCACCTGGAGTTGCACGGACTTCAGTTGGCGGATCAGGATGATCCCGGGGCCGACGGTTAGCACCCGGGCTAACAGGACGGCTCCGCCAAGCAGGATCGCTGCGACCACATGTAGCCAGGTGAAAGGAAGCACCAGCAGTTCGAGGCCGATCAGGGCGAACAGCAGGGCGTTGAGAATTTCATCGATCAGGACCCAGAAGCCATCGACATAGCGGCGCGACTCCTCGGACATGGCATGATGGCGGCCATGGTTGCCGATGATCAGACCGGCGACCACCATCACGATCGGTGCCGAAACATGCAGTTTCGCCGCTAGCGATGCACCGCCGAAGACCAGGGCCAGTGTCAGCATGACCGATGGCTGGAATTCGTTGACCTTGGACAGCAACAGATAGACGACATAGCCCAGCAGCAGGCCGAAGACGATCCCGCCGATGGCCTCCTTGAGGAACAACAGGCTCACTTCGCCTATCGTCGGGGTGTGGCCGATCATGAGGACGCCCAGCAGGATGCTGAACATCACCACGGCGGTTCCGTCGTTGAACAGCGATTCGCCAACGATGGTGGTCTGCAGCGGTTTGGGAGCGCCGCTGCTTTTGAGAATGCCCATTACCGCGATGGGATCGGTCGGCGAGATGAGTGCGCCGAACAGCAGGCAGTAAATGAAACTGACCTGCCAGCCGAATAGGGCAAAGGTGTAATGGGCCAGGCCGGCAACCACGAATGTGGCGATCAGTACGCCGCCCGTGGCGAGAAAGGTGATCGGCCACTTGTAGCTGCGCAAATCGTCCAGATTGACGTGCAGGGCACCGGCGAACAGCAGCGCGGGCAGGAACCAGGTCATCAGAATGTCGGAGAAATCGATCCGGCGGATCATTTCCTGGATTTCCAGCTCGAGTACCGGATAACCCAGCGCCGACAGGCCATAAGCGAGCAGCGAGAGGAGAAGGGCCCCGATCATGACTCCGATTGCCGGAGGGAGACGGATCAGGCGGTAGTTGAGATAAGTGAAAAGCGTCGTCAGCGCGATGAACGCCGCCGCAAGGTCCAGCATTGAGCATCTCCTCTTAGATAGTTCGCTACAGATTATCTTATGTATTCATGATTTTCTCATATAAGGCCGTCGGGTAATCAGATAAAGGAATGGCCCGGAACGGGCAGGCAGGATCGCCGGAGGTTGGAAGCGGGTGACTGCGATCACGCCGAGAACGTAGTCGGAAAGTGGAAATAGCCAGGCGGATACCGGGATTGAATCCGGGGGGCCGGACGCTGGGGGAAGACAGGGACTATCGTCCAGTCGCGTATCGGGCGCGTGCTCGGGGAGGGTTTTTGGCCTCCGCTCATCTTGTTGCGGCGTGATCGGCCGGGGCTCGTTCGCATTGTCTTCCGGATCGGGACCGGTCTTGCCTTGCAGAACATGGGCTATCAGTTCCATGAGCAGATCCATCACCATGGCGGACAGGATCAGGTAGACCAGAATGGAAATCACGAGCATCAGGGGGCCATTCATCCGTGTGCCTCCAGGCCTGGTTTGATGGGGGAGTGGGCGAGCAAGGGCGGCGGTCAACGTCGTTGTGCTGCGCAGGTTCAGGCGCATAGGACAGGGCCGTCCGAGCCGGCACCCTACGGTACCCGAGGTACGGAATTTTTGACTTGAGCCAATATTCGACCGATGTGCGCAAGCGATGTGATTGAAGGCAATGCGCGGTAGAGGCCGGGCGAGAGTGGTGCGTGGGTGGGCGAGGCCATCATCGGTACCGAGCACTTCGCAGGCAGATACCGGATGGGATACGAAGCCGACATCATTATTTCCTACCGAAAACCGGTCGCTGTCGGCGTGCCGTTCGGCAGTTCCGGTCAGGAGGGGCCGGGTGGTAGCGACCGTGCCTGCATCGTGCGCACCGACGACGGCGAACCGGAGAAGCACCGCTTGCCGGGTCACGTCTTCGCTATCGGCGATCAGCCCGAGATCCAAGGCAATCGTCCGCGCTCGCTGGATTTGATGTCGTCCGGCTCGCTCCCGACGGGCAGGCCATGGCTGATCCCGCTCTTGCTGCGTGCTTGCCACACAACCTTGGTTAGGGCAGGATTTTTCGTGCTGTGAGTGCCTATCTGCCTGTTTCGACAGGCCAACATCACTATCACGGAGAGAATATGAATAATAAAGGTGCCGATGTTGCTGTTTACGTGCAGAAGTACAAAGGATTCGATATGGCTGTCGAGCCATACCGCGGGCTGGGACGGAAGTGGACCATCCGAGCCAGCGTGCGCCGGGACAAGGAAATGTTCACCTCCCGAAAAACCGATATCGATTGTTCCTGGGATTGCATCGAGGCGGCCTGCGAAGCCGGGTTCCGGCATTGCCGCGCGCTCATCGACAGGCTGGCCCGGCATTGACGGCAGGTATTTCCTGCCGCCGTCTCCCGCCATCGCGGCTTTGGCCCGGGGCATAGCTGCATAGCGATGACCAGCAGGGCCGGGGCGCTGGCGCCTTCCTGCCGTCCGGGGTCTGGTTCGATATCGCCAAAGCGGGCGATGACCGGGCCCCGTCACCACGAATGTGCACCTGCGAAGTTCCTGCCTTCAGTCCACGAGTGTCATGCGGAGATGGCTTGCTCCGGGCATTGCACCGGAATATGCGAAGTTCTCGATCCAGCATCCGCCCGCATTCCATTATTCCTGCTCGGAGCGGCCGGCATTACTCCCTTCGAACTGATCATTGGAACTTGGAAGGTTTGTCGCCGTCTAGGCGAGGAGTGGTTTTCGTCGATGGCGAATATGGATGAGGACGAATTCCAGAATCCACAAGACATGTATCGTTCATCGAGCGATATTATCTGGCGCCAATGAGATAAATATCGGTCACGATGGGTCGCACATCGCCGGTTCGAGTGGCTGCCTTGGTTGCCGATGCCGAACCTTTTCCTACCTGTTTCGATGGGATGGAACCGGAGTGGCATCCAGCCTGCCATTTCGAGGTCTTGAACCTTTTGGCGCAAACCAGGCAATGTGTTACGCGGCCAAGATTGTTTGCAGATGTTTCCGCCGGGGGTGGTGTCGCTCATTCTCTGGTCATAGAGTCCAGCAGGAGCATGCCGTTGGCTGGTTGCGCTTGCGATACGAAATTCGTTGACGAAAGCCAGGGTCGCCTTGGGTTTGGCTGGTTGCGTACGAATTCTCGGGAAGTACTGCTTCGAAGCCGGAGAATGTGTTGGCTCACCGGCTGGCATGGGTTGAGAATTGTGGATTGAGGCATAAGTCGTAGGTAACATCCTTGACGTGCATCAATTCATTAATCATTAATAGCGTCACCTGTCGGCAAGAATCATGGGGTTGCAGTGATATCGAGCTACCGTTCGATGGTCGAATCCCCATTGTTCTTCTTAATCGAGATGCACCCGTGTCGAACGCCTTTACCCGGAAAAGCCAATACCTGATTAAAACACTCACCTATGTTGGCTGGTCGCTGTTCTGGCTGTTGCTCTGGGATATCTTCATCACCGTGGATTACATGCTCCTGCTGAGTCCGCGCATGGATCTCCCCTCGATGCCACTGACACTACTCGGCTCGGCACTGGTGGTGTTGACCAGTTTTCGCAACTCCAGTGCCTACAACCGCTGGTGGGAGGCGCGAACCCTGTGGGGCACCATGACCAACAACTCGCGCAGCTTCGCGCGCCAGGTGCTCACCCTGATCGACGACGCCTATGGTATGAACCCGGTCAAGGCTGTGCTGCTGCGTCGCCACGTGGCCTACGTGAAGGCCCTCTCGGCGCACCTGAAGGGTGAGCCGAGCGGCGAGGATGTCCAGGCGCTGATCCCGGCCGAGGAATTCGACCGGCGCCACCACACCAACAACTTCCCCAACGACATCCTGAACGGTTCTGCGGCCCTGCTGGCCAAGGAGTACAAGGCCGGGCGGCTGGACAGCATGCGCCTGTCCCGCCTGGAGTCGACCATGGTGGTGCTGTCCGACTGTCAGGGCGGCATGGAGCGGATCGCCAATACGCCGCTGCCGTATCCCTACGTGTACTTCCCGCGGCTGTTCATCTCCCTGTTCTGCCTGATAATGCCGATCGGCCTGGTGGAAACCCTCGGCTGGTATACGCCGTTGGTCTCGACGGTGGCGGGCTTCATGCTGTTGGCCATCGAAAGGGTCGGCAGCGACCTGCAGAGTCCCTTCCGCAACAGCGAACACCGCATCCAGACCGAGGCCCTGTGCCAGAACATCGAGCGCAACCTGGAGTCGATGCTGCGCGATGCCACTGCGGAGCGCTCGCCCGAACTGGTTCCGGTGGGCGGCGAGCTGAAGCGCCTCTGACGGGCGGTTGCCGCGGCATGAAAAAACGGGCGGGATCTACCCCGCCCGTCGTGTTTCCAGGGGAATTTCCCGCCCGGACCATGCCATCCGGGCCGGGCGGGGGCTTCAGGCGCTCGCCTTGGGCTTGATGAACAGCCGCTCCCCGCGCTCCAGACCGACCAGAGTGTCGTGATCCTTGACCACTTCCGCCTCGATCAGCTCGTTCTGGCCATCGACCTTGAGGGTCACCCGGGTGATGGCGCCGAGCGGGCGGATGTCGCGCACTTCGGCGCCATGGTATTCGGCCACCGCCTCGCGGGACAGCAAAACCTCGTGAGGGCGGAACAGGATGTGCCCGCCCTCCAGGTGCAAGCGGTTGGAGTCGCCGAGGAAGTGGTAGACGAAATCGCTCGCCGGATGCTCGTAGACCTCGCCCGGTGCGCCGATCTGCTCGATCACCCCCTTGTTCATCACCACGATGCGGTCGGCCACCTCCATGGCTTCCTCCTGGTCGTGGGTGACGAACACCGAGGTCAGGTTGATCTCCTCGTGCAGGCGCGCCAGCCAGCGGCGCAGCTCCTTGCGCACCTTGGCATCCAGCGCCCCGAAGGGTTCGTCGAGCAGCAGGATCTTCGGCTCCACCGCCAGCGCCCGGGCCAGGGCGATGCGCTGGCGCTGGCCGCCGGACAACTGTTCGGGATAGCGGTCGGCCAGCCAGTCGAGTTGCACCATGGCCAGCAGCTCATGGACCTTGTCGGCGATGATCTGCTCGCTCGGCCGCTCGCGCCTGGGCTTCATGCGCAGGCCGAAGGCGACGTTGTCGAACACCGTCATGTGGCGGAACAGCGCATAGTGCTGGAACACGAAGCCGACGTTGCGATCGCGTACGTCATGGCCGGAAACGTCCTCGCCGTGGAAGGCGATGTTGCCGCTGTCCGGGGTTTCCAGGCCGGCGATGATCCGCAGCAGGGTGGTCTTGCCGCAGCCGGAGGGACCGAGCAGGGCGACCAGTTCGCCGCTGTGGATGTCCAGGTTGATGTCGTTGAGGGCCTGGAAGGCGCCGAAGTGTTTGCTGACGTTGCGGATTTCGATGGACATGGCTTACTCCTCGGCAGCATCGGACTTGAGGCGGGACAGACGGGCTTCGCTCCACTGCTTGAGCAGCAGGATGATCAGCGCCAGGACCAGCAGCAGGCTGGCGACGCTGAAGGCGGCGACGTGGTTGTACTCGTTGTAGAGAATCTCGACGTGCAGCGGCAGGGTGTTGGTGAAACCGCGGATGTGGCCGGAAACCACCGACACCGCACCGAATTCGCCGAGCGCGCGGGCGGTGCAGAGCACCACGCCGTAGATCAGGCCCCATTTGATGTTCGGCAGGGTGACGTGCCAGAACATCTGCCAGCCGTTGGCGCCGAGCAGGCGCGCGGCTTCCTCTTCCTGGGTGCCCTGTTCCTGCATCAGCGGGATCAGTTCGCGGGCGACGAAGGGCAGGGTGACGAAGATGGTCGCCAGGACGATGCCGGGCAGGGCGAAGATGATCTGGATGTCGTGCTCGCTCAGCCAGTCGCCGAACAGCCCCTGGGCGCCGAACAGCAGCACGTAGATCAGGCCGGCGATCACCGGCGAAACCGAGAACGGCAGATCGATCAGGGTCACCAGCAGGCTCTTGCCGGGAAACTCGTACTTGCTCACGCACCAGGCGGCGGCCAGGCCGAACACCAGGTTGAGCGGTACCGAGATGCCCACGGCGAGCAGGGTCAGCTCGAGGGCGGAGATGGCGTCCGGCTCCAGCAGGGCGTCGAAGAAGGTCCCGAAGCCGAGCTTGAGCGCCTCGCTCAGCACGACGTAGAGCGGCAGCAGCAGGAACACGGCGAACACCAGCCAGGCGGCGGCGATCAGCAGGCGGCGGCCGAGGACGTTGCCGCGGCGGGCGGCATTGGCGGAAGCGGCCGCGTTCAGGGTTATGGATGACATGGCGGCCTCCTCAGCGGATTGCGATGCGGCGCTGCAGCAGGTTGAGCGGCAACAGCAGGACGAAGGCCACCACCAGCATCAGCACGCCGATGCTGGTGGCGCCGGTGTAATCGTACTGGTCGAGCTTGACCATGATCAGCAGCGGCAGGATCTCGGTCTTGCCCGGCATGTTGCCGGCGATGAAGATCACCGAGCCGTACTCGCCGATGCCGCGCGCGAAGGCCAGCCCGAAACCGGTCAGCCAGGCCGGCAGCAGCGCCGGCAGCAGCACGTGCCGGAAGGCCTGCCAGGGGCTGGCGCCGAGGCAGGCGGCCGCCTCCTCGACTTCGCGCGGAATGTCCGCCAGCACCGGTTGCAGGGTGCGCACCACGAAGGGCAGGGTGATGAAGGTCAGCGCCAGGGCGATGCCCAGCGGGGTATAGGCGATCTTCAGGCCGAACTCGCCGGCGAGCTGGCCGACCGACCCGGCCGGCGCGTAGAGCGCGGTCAGGGCGATGCCGGCCACCGCGGTGGGCAGGGCGAACGGCAGGTCGATCATGGCATCGATGATCTTGCGGCCGGGGAACGGATAGCGCACCAGCACCCAGGCCAGCAGGGTGCCGATCACGCCGTTGAGCAGCGCGGCAACGAGGGCGGTGCCGAAGCTGAGCTTGAGCGCGGCCAGCACCCGTGGCGCGGAGATGACCTCCCAGAACTGCGCCCAGGTGAGCTGGGACGCGTGGACGAACATGGCACCCAGGGGAATCAGCACCAACAGACTGAGATACACCAAGGTGTAGCCCAGCGTCAGCCCGAAGCCGGGTATGACGGGGGATATGCGGAGGGACATGGACATCTCTCGAATGACTGACAAAGCATCGAGCCACAAGCCGGATACCTCCGGCTTGTGGCTGGGCCTGCCTGGTTATGGGTTCAGTGCGCCTTGTAGATCTGATCGAACACCCCGCCATCGTTGAAGAACTTCGGCTGGGCGGTTTTCCAGCCACCGAAATCCTTGTCGATGGTCACCAGCTTGAGGTTGGGGAACTGCTTGGCGAATTCGGTGGCGACCTTCTCGTTGCGCGGACGGTAGAAATTCTTCGCGGCGATGCGCTGGCCTTCCTCGCTGTACAGATAGTTCAGGTAGGCGGTGGCCAGTTCGCGGGTACCCTTGCGGTCGACGTTCTTGTCCACCACCGCCACCGGCGGTTCGGCGAGGATCGACAGCGAAGGCACGACGATCTCGAGGTTTTCCCCACCCTGTTCCTTCAGGGCCAGGAAGGCCTCGTTTTCCCAGGCCAGCAGGACGTCGCCGATTTTATTGTTGACGAAGGTGATGGTCGAGCCGCGCGCTCCGGTATCCAGCACCGGAACCTGCTTGAAGAGCTGTTCGACGTAGGCGCGGGCCTTGTCCTCGCTACCGTACTGCTGCTGTGCCCAGGCCCAGGCGGCGAGGAAGTTCCAGCGTGCGCCGCCGGAGGTCTTCGGATTCGGGGTGATCACTTCCACGCCCGGCTTGACCAGGTCGCCCCAGTCCTTGATGCCTTTCGGATTGCCCTTGCGCACCAGGAATACGATGGTCGAGGTGTAGGGTGTGCTGGCCTGCGGCAGGCGGCTCTGCCAGTCCTCGGGAATCAGCTTGCCGAGCTTGTGCAATTCATCTATATCGCCGGCCAGGGCCAGGGTCACCACGTCGGCCTTGAGTCCGTCGATCACCGCGCGCGCCTGCTTGCCCGAGCCGCCATGGGACTGCTGGATGGTCACGGGCTCATGGCCCTCGGCCTGCCAGTGCTTGTTGAAGGCGGCGTTGTATTCCCGGTACAACTCGCGGGTCGGGTCGTAGGACACGTTGAGCAGCAGGGTCTGCGCCTGGGCGGCAGCGCTCAGGCTCAGGCCGGCCAGGGCGGCGAGGGCGAAACGACGGATGGACATGGATACAGCTCCTGAAGGTATCGGGAATGTGTTTTCGTGGGGGGACGATCGGCGTTGGCATGCGCTGGTGCAGGTGGCTCGGGTCCTGTCTGCACAGAGGGGTTCGGTGCCCGGCTTGTTCTTCTTCATTCAGGTACCCTCCGGTTGTCCAGTCGGGTCGTTCACGCTGGGGAATCAGGGGGTCTTGTTGGTGTTCTGGGCCTGCAGGCGGAATTTTTCCTTGCGTTCGATCTGTACGACCTGGCCGTTGTGCACGGTGATCTCCACCGCGCCGAAACGCAGGCCCTTCAGGGCGCTGTGGATTTCGCGCAGGATGTTGGTTTCGTCCTGCCCTTCGAGGCTTCTGAGGGGGGCGCTCATGGCTGTGCTCTCCTTGGATGAGTAGGTTGCCGGGCTGATTGTTCGATAACGTGGGGCGGATATTAGGGGGCAAGCAATTATTCTTAAAAATACTATTTGGTGATTTTTATATATCGAATCATTATTTGTGGCTTGATCACTGATTGGAATTTTTTGAATAAATAAATAATTTTTTATTCTTTTTTAGAATTTAAGGCCTGGCCTAGACTGGTCTCCATTGCCACACGAGGAGGCCCGCAATGCCTAACCAGAGACTTCGCTACCTGATCCTGCCGGGTTGGCACGGTTCGCCCGAGGAGCATTGGCAGAGCCATTGGCAGCGCACGCTGCCGAACGCCGTGCGGGTCGAGCAGGCCGACTGGGACAATCCCGATCCGTTCAGTTGGATCGCCGCGCTCGAGCATGCGGTCGCCGCCGAACACACGCCGGCGATTCTCATCGCCCACAGCCTCGGTTGCGTCGCCGTGGCGCGCTGGGCCGCCCAGGCTCCGGCAGCCTCGCTGCGACGGGTGCGCGGGGCGTTGCTGGTGGCGCCGGCGGACGTCGAGCGCCCCGGTTGTCGCGAGCCCCTGCGATGTTTCGCCCCCATCGTCCGCGAACGCCTGCCGTTTCCCAGTCAACTGGTCGGCTCGGACAACGATCCGACCGCGACACCGGCCCGTGCCTTGGAACTGGCACGCGACTGGGGTTCGCAGCCGACCATCCTGCCGGGGGCCGGTCATATAAATGTCGATTCCGGGCACCAGCGCTGGGAACAGGGATTCGCCCACCTCTACCGCCTGCAGCAGCAGATCGAACGACTGGAGCGGCGCTGCGTATGAGGCGCCCCGGCGCCAGAGAGAGCCGGCGAATGCCGGGGCGCAGCCGTTTCCCACCCGACAATCGCCGATAGCCCCGGGCCTGACCGGCCCGACGGCCAGGTCAGGAGAATTCCATGACTCTTCATCTTCCAGCCGGCCAGCCGCTGCTGACTTTCCCCGATGCCGACAAGAGCCCGCTGAGCATTCGCGCCAAGGCGCTGGTATTCGTCGATCCCCGTTCGCGCAAGTTGCGCGACGAAGTGGAGCGCCTCGCGCCGACCGGCCTGCCAGTGTTGATCCGCGGCGAAAGCGGCACCGGCAAGGAGTTGCTGGCCCGGCAGATCCATCGCGAAAGCGGACGCGGCGGCCTGTTCGTCGCGGTCAACTGCGGCGCGCTCAGCCCGACCTGGGCCGAGGCCGAGCTGTTCGGCCACGCCGCCGGGGCTTATGCCGGTTCGGCCTGCAGCCGTGCCGGGTGGTTCGGCTCGGCCAACGGCGGCACTCTCTACCTGGACGAGATCGGCGACCTGCCGCTGGGCCTGCAGGGCAAGCTGCTTGCCGCCCTGGAGACCCGCGAGGTGCTGCGTGTCGGCACGCAGCAGCCGACGCCGGTGGACGTGCGCCTGGTGGCGGCCAGCAGCGTGGATCTGGCCCAGGCGGTGGCCGCCGGCAAGTTCAACGAGCGGCTCCACCGCTATCTCGATGAAGGGCGTCTGGAACTGCCGGCGCTGCGCGAGCGGCCGGGGGATATCCTGCCGCTCGCCGAATACTTTCTCGGGGTTTACGCCCAGCGCCTGGGGCTGCCCCTTCCACAGCTCGGCACGGCGGCCCAGTTCGCCCTGGAGCGCTATTCCTGGCCGGGCAACACCCGCGAACTGGAGAGCGTCATCCACTTCGCCCTGCTGGTCTGCAGCGACGACGAGATCCTCCCGGACCACCTCAATCTGCCGGGCGCCGGGGCGCCGTTGCACACGCCGCTGACCATCATCGAGGAACAACTGGCTCGGCTCGACGCCCATGAGCGAGCGCATCTGCGGGCCCTGCTGGCCCGGCCGGATATCTGACGGCTGCTTTGCGGCGGGAATCCCCGGCGTGCCGAAGGCGGCCGGGGATGGGGAGAGGAACTCAGCGGGCGGCCGTCTGCGGTTGCCAGATGGACACGTCGCGGGCGTCGACCTGCTTCGGCAGCAGCCCTTCGGCGAAAAAGGCGTCGGCGATCTTCTGCTGCTCGGCCAGGCTCTCCAGCTGTACCGGACGTACCCGGTAGCTGCGTCGGGCGTTGGCCTGTTCGACGATCGCCGGGTCCAGGTTGCCCCATAGCGGCGCGAGAATCCGTGCGGCTTCCCGGGGATTGGCGCGCAGCCAGTCGCCGGCCTTGACCAGCTCGGCGAACACCGCCTCCAGCACCTGCGGGTGCTCCTTGGCGAAGCGCTGGCTGGTCAGGTAGTAGCGCTGGTAGGCGGCCAGCTTCTCGCCGTCGGCCAGGGTGCGGGTCGGCAACTGGCGCTGGGCGCCGCTGAGGAAGGGTTCCCAGGTCACCCAGGCGTCCACCTTGGCATTCTCGAAAGCGGCGCGGCCGTCGGCCGGGGTCAGGTAGGCCGGCTCGATGTCGGAGAACTTCAGACCGGCCTCGGCCAGTGCGGCGAGCAGCAGGTAGTGGCTGCCGGCGGCCTTGGTCACCGCCACCCTTTTGCCCTTGAGATCGGCCAGACCGCGCAGCGGCGAGTCGGCGCGCACCAGGATCGCCTGGGCGGCCGGCGATGGCGCCTCCTGGGCGAAATAGGCGAGATGGGCGCCGGCGGCCTGGGCGAACACCGGCACGGTATCGGCGACATCGGCGGTCAGGTCCAGGTTGCCGACGTTGAGCGCCTCCAGCAGCGGCTGGCCACTGGTGAACTCGTGCCAACTGAGGCGGATACCCTGGGCGGACAAGGTCTTTTCCAGGGTGCCGCGGGCCTTCAGCAGGACGATCAGGGTGGAGGATTTCTGGTAGCCGATGCGCAGCTCGGTTTCCGCCTGGGCGGGCAGGGCGGCGCACAGCCCCAGGGCGAGGCCGAGACCGAGCAGAGCGCGGCGGCTGAGAGAGACGAACGGGGGCATGAAAGACCTCGTGGATAGGGTCCCGGCCACTGCGAGGGACCGGAACGACAGAGCTTGGTGAGAAATGCGGGAAGTCCGGTGGTCCGGTCGTTGCAAACTAGATTATCTAAAAATAGGCATGCCAATAATTTCATGGCATATGGATATGTCCAGCCGTGCCAGGGAAGAAAGGATGGTGTGGATAAGAGGTTTGATATTTCAGATATAAGAAAGTAAAAAATAATTCTTTTTAGGGATAAAGGATTTCTTTTAGATTGCACCCCCAGCCGACAGCGGATCACCGCACCGAGCCCGATCATGGGGCTCTTTTCCCACCAGCAACCTCCTCGCAGCGTTCGCCGGCCCGAGAGCCCCAGCCATGCATTCCGAGAATTTCGAACAGGCATTTGGAGCATCGAGCATGAACAAGTCTTACCTGGCCCTGGCGGTCGTCCTCGGCGGGGCTGCGCAGCAAGCGGGCGCTGCCGGGTTCTTCGAGGACAGCAAGGCCACCCTGGGGCTGCGTAACCTCTATTTCAACCAGGACAACCGCGACGGCGCCGCCGATCCGTCCAAGCAGGAGGAATGGGGCCAGGGCTTCATCCTCGACTACAAGTCCGGCTACACCCAGGGGCCGGTCGGTTTCGGCGTCGATGCCCTCGGCCTGTTGGGCATCCGCCTCGACTCCGGCAAGGGCACCCACTACAACCCGACCAGCGCCAACAACAGCGGCCAGTTGTTCCCCACCGAAAGCAACGGCCGCGCCGTGCACGAATACGGCAGCGTGGGGCTGACCGCCAAGGTGCGTTTCTCCAAGACCGAGGCGCGCCTGGGCACCTTCCTGCCCAAGCTGCCGGTGGTGACCCACAACGACGGCCGCCTGCTGCCGCAGACCTTCGAGGGCGCGCAGTTGAGCAGCAACGAGATCGACAACCTGACGCTGATCGGCGGCAAGTTCGAGCGCGCCAAGGGCCGCAGCTCGACCGACAGCGGCCCGCTGTCGATCGCCGGCGCCAACAACGCGCAGACCGGCAAGTTCAGCAACCAGTTCTACTTCGCCGGCGGCGACTACAAGGTCGGCAAGAACCTCCTGCTGCAGTACTACTACGGCAACCTGGAGGACTTCTACGTGCAGCACTTCCTCGGCCTGCAGCACGACTGGAAACTGCCGGTGGGTCTCCTGAAGACCGACCTGCGCTACTTCAACAGCGACTCCGACGGCAAGAACGCCAGCGTCTCCGGGCGTGCCGAAGGGTATCGCAGCAGCGGCTACTGGTCGGCCGGCGATTCGGAGCGGGGCGAAGTCGACAACCGCGCCTGGAGCGCCAAGTTCACCTACCTGCTGGACGCCCACGAGCTGAGCTTCGGCGTGCAGCGGCTGTCCGGCAACAGCGACTTCCCGGTGCTCAACCAGGGCGACGGCTACACCGCCTATCTGATCACCGACAGCCAGATCAACAAGTTCCTGCGCGCCGGCGAGCGTACCTGGCGGGCCAGCTATGCCTACGATTTCGCCAAGCTCGGCGTGCCGGGCCTGAAGGCCTCGGCGGTCTACCTGTACGGCGACAACATCGACACCGACGGCAGCGACGCCAGCGAGTGGGAACGCAACCTGCGCCTGGACTACGTCCTGCAGGGCGGCCTGTTCAAGGGCGTCGGTTTCTCCTACCGGCACGCCACGCTGCGCAGCGACGTGGCCTCGCAGCGCAGCATCGACGAGAACCGCCTGTACATCACCTACAGCCTGCCGCTGCTCTGAACGCGGCGCGCATGCTGCGGGCGTAAACCCGAATACCAAAAGGCTGGGTCATATCGACCTCTTGGCCGGCCCCCGAGGCCGGTTTTTTTTGCGCCCACCGTACCCCGCCTGCCGCCTCCGACCGCTTCGTAGAGCGGGGCGACCCGCCGATATGGGCGCGGATCTTTGCAGGCTGGCGGCGTTCAGTCGCCCAGCAAAGCTGCGCCAAGCGATCGCCATGGCGTCGGACTTTCGCCGCCCTCCTGGAGCGAATTCATTCGCGACCGGGCGCGCGGAACCTCGGTGCAGCCCCGGTCATGCCGATCTCCATCCCGATGTTGCGCCAAAGTACGAAATAAAATTCATTATTCAATGTTTTTCGGTATCCAAGAAAAACTTTTAAATTTATTCCAGTTTTTGACAGTGGTCGTGCAGTTTCATATCGGTCGTATTTCTTTGTGTCGACAGGAGCGGGTCTGGCGTTCGTTCGCCAGGGATTCCCGTTCGAGCCGTCGTATCGAGTTCCGACGGGCTGGTCGCCGAAGTGCGCATCTTTCCCCAGGTGCTACCGATGATGCGTGCCCAGTACCCCGGCTTGGAACTGAGCTTCCACAGCCTCACCACCGCCAAGCAGATCCAGGCGCTGCTCGACAGGAGCATCGACGTTGCCTTCCTTCGTCCACCGCTCGTCCACCCGCAACTGAGCGGCGAGGCGGTCGTGACCGAGCGGCTGGTCCTCCCGGCCGACCATCCGCTGGCGGCGCAGGAGCGCATCGCCCCATCCGAGTTGGCCGACGCCCGGTTCATCCACATCAATCGCCAACAGGCGGGCCAGACACTCCACGAGCGGATTCAGGACTGGCTGCAGCGGCACCAACTGGCCGGGCAGGTGTGCCAGGAGGTCCACAATGTGCTGACCCTGCTGAGCCTGGCCGGCATGGGCAACGGCTTGGCCCTGTTGCCGGATTACGCGGAACACCTGCGCTTTCGCAACGTCGTCACCCGCCGGCTCGCGGCGGACGAGCCGGAAATCGAATTGCTGATGGCCTGGCGCAGTGCCGACGGCTCGTCCGTCGGCCAGTTCTTCCGCAGCCTGGTGTGGGAGTGGGCGCAGGCCAACGCCCCGGCCGGCCGCCGTCAGTAGATACCGTTATTCCAGTCAGAATTCGCATGCCAGTGTGGGAGCGGCAGTCGGGTGGATGGTCGAAATATCTAAGTTCAGGACACTCTGAACAAGTCACTCTCTGACAAAACAGCCCCAGCAGTTACGCGGCTTCCAGGGGGTTCCATGATGAAAAAAGGGACTTGTTCGGAAGATCCTCAATGACTCAGTAAGAGTCACATTGACCGCCTCGGTGCCACTGGACAGACACTGATAGATAGCATTGGGAGGAAAAGCATTGTCCATACCACAGTTTTTTGCGCACTCCGGCGCCAACCCGGACAAAAGTGACTGGCAACCTTTAGCCGAACATTTGAAGTCGGTGGGCCATCTGGCTGCCGAAAAGGCCGGTATTTTCGGTGGCCAGCAACTGGCGGGGATTGCCGGTCTGCTGCATGACCTTGGCAAGTACACCGACGAGTTTCAGCGCAGGATCAGTGGCGATCTGATCCGAGTCGATCATGCCACGCGCGGGGCTATGCTGGCGGTCGAGCGCTATGGGGCGCTGGGGCGGCTTTTGGCCTACGGGATTGCCGGGCATCACTCCGGGCTGGCCAATGGCCGCGATCCGGGCGAGTGCAGCACGCTGGAGGAGCGGCTCAAGGGGCAGAGCCTTCCAGCGCTACTGGATCAGTGGCAGAACGAAATCCAGTTGCCTGCGATGTCAGAACTGGGGCCGCTGCCGATCAAACCGGTCAGGGAACGTCAGGTGTTTCAGCTGGCCTTTCTGGCCCGCATGCTGTTCTCCTGCCTGGTCGATGCCGACTTTCTCGATACCGAGGCTTATTACGACAGAATCGAGCAACGCCCGTCGCGCCGATCTGCACGACCTTCATTGCCGCACCTGCAGCAGGCACTGAATGTCCATCTGGCGGGCTTTCGCGCCGACTCGCCAGTCAACCGCATCCGTGCCGACATCCTCGGCCATGTGCGCCAGCAGGCAGTACAGGAGCCGGGACTGTTCTCGCTGACCGTGCCCACCGGTGGCGGCAAGACGCTGGCCTCGCTGGCCTTCGCGCTGGATCACGCCATCCGCCATGGCCTGCGTCGCATCATCTATGTGATTCCTTTCACCAGCATCGTCGAACAGAACGCCGCCGTGTTCCGCAAGGCGCTGGGCGAGTTCGGCGAGCAGGCGGTGCTGGAGCATCACAGCGCCTTCAGCGATAACCGCGCGCAAGATCGGCAGGCCCGCGACAAGCTGCGCTTGGCGATGGAGAACTGGGATGCACCGATCATCGTTACCACGGCCGTGCAGTTCTTCGAGAGTCTGTATGCCGACCGGCCCTCGCGTTGTCGCAAGCTGCACAACATCGCCGGCAGCGTGATCATCCTCGACGAGGCGCAGACTTTGCCGCTGCGCCTGTTGCGCCCCTGTGTGACCGCCATCGACGAGTTGGCGCTCAACTACCGCTGCAGCCCGGTGCTTTGTACCGCCACCCAGCCGGCGCTGCAGGCCCCGGAATTCCGGGGCGGGCTGCAGGGTGTGCGCGAGCTGGCTCCGCAGCCAGAGCAACTGTTCCAGCGACTGGTGCGGGTACAGGTCCGCCAAGTGGGTATTCTCAGCGATGCCGCACTGCAACGGCAGATGGCCGAGCGTGAGCAGGTGCTGTGCATCGTCAATAATCGCCGGCATGCCCGCGCCCTGTATGAGTCGATAGCCGGCAGTGACGGGGCGCGGCATCTGACCACCCTGATGTGCGCCCGCCACCGCAGTCAGGTGCTGGCCGAGGTGCGCCAGCGCCTGCACGATGGCCAGCCTTGCCGGCTGGTGGCCACCTCGCTGATCGAGGCGGGCGTGGATGTGGATTTCCCGACGGTGCTGCGCGCCGAAGCCGGACTGGATTCGATTGCCCAGGCGGCCGGGCGCTGCAACCGAGAGGGGCTGCGGGCTCTGGAGGCCAGTGAGGTGCTGGTGTTCCAGGCGGAAAATCCGGACTGGAAGGCTCCGCAAGACCTGCAGCAGTTCGCTCAGGCGGCGCGCGAGGTGCTGCGCAATACCACTGGTGATCCGTTGGCACCGGGAGTCATTACCCGTTACTTCCAGCATTTGTACTGGCAGAAGGGTGACAGGGAGCTGGATGCCAAGGACCTGCTGGCGCAGATCGAAAGCAAGCGGTTGGAAGGGATTCCATTCGAGATGCTGGCCCGCGAGTTCCGCATGATCGACAGCATGCAGTGCCCGGTCATCATTCCCTTCGATGACGAGGCGCAGGAGTCGCTGCGGGCGCTGGAGTTTGCCGACGGCTGCGGTGAGCTGGCGCGTCAGTTGCAGCCCTATATCGTGCAACTGCCCCGACAGGGCTACGACGCCTTGCTGAAGGCCGGAGCCATCCAGCCGGTGGCCCCGGAGCGTTATGCCGAGCAGTTCATGCAGTTGGTCAACCCTGACCTATATCATGCGCAGTACGGGTTGCACTGGGATAATCCGACGTTTATGGATGTTACTAACCTCGTTATATAAAAATCATTTGAAGGTTATTTTGGGGGCGCTATGATGATGCCACCCTCACTAGAGCTTCCTCTGATGTCTAAGCCGGATTTGCAGTCGAAATGGACATTCCTGTGCAGGCTGCAGAATGGTCGTTTGGACTTTGATCTGCGCGGAAGAGCTGTTCCGGTGTCTGGCGTGGTCATGCGCCTCGGTCTCGTAGCCATGTTTGTGCTGGGCGGGTATGCGGCTTTGGGGCGTATTGCGGGTTGAAACAAGTGGTTTTTTTAGAGTGTGCTGACCCCGGGAGACCGGGGTCTATCTCTAGCCGGGCTCAAGGAGAGAACTTTTGGCCTACGGGATTCGCTTGCTGGTCTGGGGGGAGCGTGCCTGTTTCACCCGGCCGGAAATGAAGGTGGAGCGCGTCTCCTACGATGTCATCACGCCCTCGGCAGCGCGGGGCATTCTCGAAGCTATCCACTGGAAGCCGGCGATCTGCTGGGTGGTGGATCGCATCCATGTGCTGAAGCCGATCCGCTTCGAGTCGATCCGCCGCAACGAGGTGGGCGGCAAGCTGTCGGCGGCCAGCGTCGGCAAGGCCATGAAGGCCGGTCGCACGGATGGATTGATTGCTCTGGCCGATGAGGATCGTCAGCAGCGCGCCGCTACCGTGTTGCGCGATGTGTCCTATGTGATCGAAGCGCACTTCGAGCTGACTGCCCGTGCTGATGCGAGCGACTCGGAAGGCAAACACCTGGACATCTTCAATCGCCGGGCGCGCAAGGGGCAGTATTTTCACGCCCCCTGCCTGGGCGTGCGGGAGTTTCCCGCCAGCTTCGAGCTGATCGAGCCTGACGACGTGCTGCCGGCGGTGCCTGCTGATCTGCGGGGCGAGCGCGAGCTGGGCTGGATGCTGCATGACATCGACTTTGCTAACGATATGACACCGCATTTCTTCCGCGCAGTCATGCGCGATGGCGTGATCGAGGTGCCGGCGCTGCGTAGCGAGGGGGTCAAGGCATGATCCTCTCGGCGCTCAATGACTATTACCAGCGGCTGCTGACACAGGATGTCGGTATCGCGTTGCCGGGGTATAGCCAAGAAAAGATCAGCTATGTGCTGGTGCTGTCGCCGGGAGGCGAACTGGTCGATGTGCAGGATATTCGGGTACAGGCTGGCAAGAAGCTGCAGCCCGGACTACTCAGTGTGCCACAGCCGGAAAAGCGTACCTCCGGGGTGAAGTCCAATTTTCTCTGGGACAAGACTAGCTATGTGCTGGGTGTCAGTGCCAAAGAGGGTGGGCGCATGGCTCAGGAGCATCAGGCATTCAAGGAGCTGCAATGCAGTTTTCTTGGCGACAGCTCCGATCCAGGCCTGCAGGCCCTGCTCAAGTTTCTCGCTCAGTGGACGCCCGAGCAGTTCCTGCCACCGCTGTTCAATGTGGAGATGCTCGACAGCAATCTGGTGTTCCGTCTCGATGGCCAGTTGCACTATCTGCACGACACGCCAGCGGCTCAGTCCATCTGGAGCCGGCTGCAGGCAGGGACTGACTGCAAGCAGGGCCTGTGTCTGGTCACGGGCGAGTATCAGCCGCTGGCGCGCCTGCATCCGGCGATCAAGGGGGTGAACGGGGCACAAAGCTCCGGAGCCTCCATCGTCTCGTTCAACCTTGAATCTTTCAGCTCCTACGGTAAGAGCCAGGGCGACAACGCCCCGGTGTCCGAGCGGGCGGCCTTCGCCTACACCACGGTACTCAACCACCTGCTGCGCCGCGATGACAGCAATCACCAGCGTCTGCAGATCGGCGATGCCAGCGTGGTGTTCTGGGCCGAGGCGGCCAGTGCGGCCCAGGCGGATGCGGCGGAAACCCTGTTCTGGGAAATGCTCGATCCGCCCGCCGACGATGCCTCCGAAACCGAACGCTTGCGGCAGGCACTGGAAGCGGTTGCCAGCGGGCTGGCGCTGCGCGAGCTGAACCCTGAGCTGGAGGATGACACCCGGCTGCATGTGCTGGGGTTGTCGCCCAATGCCTCGCGTCTGTCGATCCGCTTCTGGGAAAGTGGCAGCCTGCACAGCTTTGCCAAGCGACTGGCCGAGCATTTTCAGGATCTGGCGCTGCAGCCGCAGCCATGGAAGACCGAGCCGGCCATGTGGCGGCTGCTGCATGCCACAGCCCCCAGCCGCGATGGCAAGAGCAAGGCCGAGGATATTCCGCCGCAACTGGCCGGCGAACTGACCCGCGCCATCCTGACCGGCAGCCGTTACCCGCGCAGCCTGCTCAACACCATCATCATGCGCCTGCGTGCCGACGGCGATATCTCCGGCGTGCGGGTCGCACTGTGCAAGGCCGTTCTGGCGCGTGATCTGCGCCTCGGCGTCAAGGGCATCAACGAGGAAATCCCCATGAGTCTCGACAAGGAAGCCAGCAATCCCGGCTACCGGCTGGGTCGGCTGTTTGCGGTATTGGAGAGCGTGCAGCGTGGCGCGCTGGGCAAGCACGTCAATGCCACCATTCGAGACCGCTACTATGGTGCAGCCTCGGCCACGCCGGCCACGGTATTCCCGATGCTGCTGCGCAATACGCAGAATCATCTGGCCAAGCTGCGCAAGGAAAAACCTGGACTGGCGGTCACGCTGGAAAAGGAAATCGGCGAAATCATCGACGGCCTGCCACCGCAGTTTCCGCGCAGCCTGCGCCTGGAAGACCAGGGTCGTTTTGCCATCGGCTACTACCACCAGTCCCAGGTACGCTCTACCCACGGCAAGGACGAAGACGCCGACGTCACCGAATCCACCGAGCAAGGAACACAGGAATGAGCGCCATCGCCAACCGTTACGAATTTGTCTATCTGTTCGAAGTCACCAACGGCAACCCGAATGGCGATCCGGACGCCGGCAACCTGCCGCGCCTCGACCCGGAAACCAATCAGGGGCTGGTCACGGATGTCTGCCTCAAGCGCAAAATCCGTAACTATGTGGCACTGGAAAAGTCCGATGCCGAAGGCAAGCCCGAGCAGAGTTATGTCATCTACATGCAGGAAAAGGCTGTGCTGAACCAGCAGCATGAGCAAGCCTGGAAAGCATGCGAAATTCCGCCGGATGCCAAAAATGGCTACAAGAAGTTGCCTGCCGATACGGCCAAGGCCAAAAGCTTGACGGACTGGATGTGCAGTAACTTCTTTGATGTACGCGCCTTTGGCGCGGTGATGACGACGGGTGTCAACTGCGGTCAGGTACGCGGGCCGATCCAACTGGCCTTTGCCACCTCGATTGATCCAATCATCCCGCTGGAAGTCTCCATTACTCGTATGGCCGTGACCACCGAGAAGGAGGCAGAAGAGCAGAGCGGTGACAACCGCACCATGGGCCGCAAGCACATCATCCCCTATGGCCTGTACCGCGCCCACGGCTTCATCTCCGCCAAGCTGGCCGAGCGTACCGGCTTCTCCGAGGATGACCTTGCACTGTTGTGGCGGGCGCTGGAAAACATGTTCGAGCACGACCGCTCGGCCGCACGCGGTGAAATGGCGGCGCGCAAGCTGATCGTGTTCAAGCATGAGCATCCGATGGGCAATGCGCCGGCACACAAGTTGTTCGATCTGGTCAAGGTGGCGCGCACGGAGGGCGAGGCCGACACCCCGGCCCGCAGCTTTGCCGACTATCAGATCAGCATCGACCGTGACGGGCTGCCAGCCGGAGTCAGCGTGCAGGAATACCTGTAAGGTGGGGGCGGGCATGGACGACGATGACCTGATACCGCTGTCCGCTCTCCAGCACTACCTATACTGCCCGCGTCAGTGCGCGCTGATTCACGTCGAACAGCAGTGGGCGGAAAACCGGCAGACCGCCGAGGGCCGCCTGCTGCACCAGCGCGCCGATCAGCCGCAGACCGAGCAGCGTCATGGTGTGCGCACTGTCACTGCCATGCCGCTGGCCTGTCCGGAGCTGGGCATCAGCGGGATTGCCGATGTGGTCGAGTTTCATGGTGAGCAGCCTTTTCCGGTCGAGTACAAGCGCGGCCGGCCGAAGGCGCATCGCGCCGATGAGGTCCAACTGTGCGCTCAGGCGCTGTGTTTGGAGGCCATGCTGGGCCGGCCGGTACCCGAGGGCGCGCTGTTCTATGGCAAAACCCGCCGGCGCAAGGCGGTGGTATTCGATGTCACTCTGCGCAGCCTGACCCTCGACACCATCGCTGAGACCCGCAACCTGCTGAACGGGTGGCGTACTCCTATGGCGGAATACCAGCCCAGACGCTGCGATGCCTGCTCGCTGATCGAGTTGTGCCAGCCGCGCCTGCTGAGGCGTCAGCAGTCCGTCGGCCAGTGGCTGCGGCAACAGATCAAGGATTGAGCCATGCGCCGGCAACTCAACACCCTGTATGTCACCTCGGAAGGTGCCTGGCTGCGTAAGGATGGCGCAAACATCGTCATGGAAATCGCCGGTGAAATTCGCGGCCGGATTCCGGTACACATGCTGGAAAGCCTGGTCTGCATCGGCCGGGTGCTAGTTTCCCCACCTTTGCTGGGCTATTGCGCCGAGCAGGGCATCCGCATCAGTTACCTGACCCCCAATGGCAAATTCCTAGCCCGCGTCGAAGGGCCGGTATCCGGTAATGTGTTGCTGCGTCGCGAGCAGTACCGGCGCAGTGACGATCCGGCAGGCAGTGCCGCCATCGTCGCCAATCTGCTGGTCGGCAAGGTGTACAACCAGCGCGCCGTGATCGGCCGCGCCCTGCGTGATCATGGCGACAAGCTGGCAGAGGAGGCGCGGATTGCCCTGAACATCACCCACAAGCGGTTGATGCGGATTGCCGACCGCTTGTTGCTGGAGCAGGACGTGGATGTGCTGCGTGGGTTGGAAGGGGAGGCAGCCCAGGCCTATTTCGGCGTGTTCGATCACCTGATCCGTGTGCCGGATGCCTCCTTGCGCTTCAGTGGCCGCAGCCGCCGGCCACCGCTGGATGCGGTCAATGCCCTGCTGTCGTTTCTCTACACCCTGCTGACCCACGACTGCCGTTCGGCACTGGAAACGGTCGGCCTCGATCCGGCGGTCGGCTACCTGCACCGCGACCGGCCAGGCCGGCCGAGTCTGGCGCTGGATCTGGTCGAGGAGTTCCGTCCGGTACTGGCCGACCGGCTGGCGCTGTCGCTGCTCAACCGGAGGCAACTGTCCGCTGCCGACTTCCAGACGCTGGATAACGGTGCCGTGCTGCTGCGCGACGAAGCGCGCAAGCAGGTACTGACAGCGTATCAGGAGCGCAAACGCGAAGAGCTGCGGCATGCCTTTCTGGAAGAGCAGGCTCCGCTCGGTTTGTTCATGTTCATCCAGGCGCAACTGCTGGCCCGCCACCTGCGCGGCGATCTGGATGCCTACCCACCCTTCATCTGGAAGTGAGCCCCGACCATGATGGTTCTGGTGAGCTATGACGTGAGCACCGAAGGCGACGGTGCCCGCCGCCTGCGTCGCGTCGCCCGCGCTTGCCTCGACTATGGCCAGCGCGTCCAGTATTCGGTGTTCGAGATCGAGGTCGACCCGGCTCAGTGGGTGTTGCTCAAGAGCCGGCTGTGCGAATTGATCGACCCGGAAGTCGACAGCCTGCGCTTCTACTACCTGGGCCGGAACTGGCAGAACCGGGTCGAGCACGTCGGTGCCAAACCTGTACTCGACCTGAATGGCCCGCTGATCCTCTGAACCGCGAACCCCAAGCGACCGGCAAAACTCCGGCAGGTTCGCGCGCTACTTCACAACCCGGATTTCCTGCCTGTCTGCCCTGGCTTCGCCCTCGACTGGACAGAGAAAGGCCGCTGCATCCGCTGGTTCGCATAGAGTCGGCAATTCCACTTTGCAGATCAACAGGTTATACATACGGGGTCACGCCCCATGCGGGCGTGTGGATTGAAACTTGATCGCGGTCAGCGGGATGCGCCCCAGGGACGGTCACGCCCCATGCGGGCGTGTGGATTGAAACACGATATTGAGCGTCGAAGTGCTGGTCACGTTCGTGTCACGCCCCATGCGGGCGTGTGGATTGAAACAACACCATCCCGGGGCCGGGAACGCTGCGTAAGCGTCACGCCCCATGCGGGCGTGTGGATTGAAACCTCGGCGTACAGAACGCCCTGCCCTCGCCGGACAGTCACGCCCCATGCGGGCGTGTGGATTGAAACAGCGACTGGGCGATCCCTGCTCGCGACCAGCAGGAGTCACGCCCCATGCGGGCGTGTGGATTGAAACATCTCATTTCGTCTCGCAAGCCGAATCACTGGCGGGTCACGCCCCATGCGGGCGTGTGGATTGAAACAACAAGGGATACGTTTGGATCAACAATTAAAGCAACGTCACGCCCCATGCGGGCGTGTGGATTGAAACTTCACGTCTCTGCGCGTTCCGGCATGATGCGAATTGTCACGCCCCATGCGGGCGTGTGGATTGAAACCCTGTATGCCGCTGTGCACGCTTCGCACCGGCAGGTCACGCCCCATGCGGGCGTGTGGATTGAAACTTCCCATGGCTTTCAGGGACCCTATGGGTGGAGCGTCACGCCCCATGCGGGCGTGTGGATTGAAACAACGAAGCCCCGCAAGAGGCGGAAGCGCCCTCCGAGTCACGCCCCATGCGGGCGTGTGGATTGAAACGCCGCCATCGAGATCAAGCGCTCTGGGTGGGGCTATGTCACGCCCCATGCGGGCGTGTGGATTGAAACACGATCAGCGCACCGTCATCGACGTACGCAGTCAGTCACGCCCCATGCGGGCGTGTGGATTGAAACGGGCCATCAGCGATCCACTCCGCTTGAGAACTCCGGTCACGCCCCATGCGGGCGTGTGGATTGAAACTTTGCTCAGGGACTGAGCCGCATCGGCCAAGCGTAGGTCACGCCCCATGCGGGCGTGTGGATTGAAACAGGAAGGCCAGGCTAGCTCCGGCATAGGTCTGCACGTCACGCCCCATGCGGGCGTGTGGATTGAAACGGCAGCGGGTCTATCCCCTCGCTCTGCCCACCCTGGTCACGCCCCATGCGGGCGTGTGGATTGAAACACTGCCCTGTCCAACCGCCGGGCGCGCAAATACAAGTCACGCCCCATGCGGGCGTGTGGATTGAAACCGCCAGGCGCAACTCGGCCATGCGGGCCACGCTCTGGTCACGCCCCATGCGGGCGTGTGGATTGAAACATGCCGCGCACGGACTGGCGGCTGAATTTCGATTGTCACGCCCCTGTTAGCGCCGATGTAAAACTGACCCACCCCAGCGAAGTAAAATTGACCCACCTGGGCTAACGTCGCGGCCTTTTCGAGGCCGCCCATGTTGACCCAGGAGCAAGCAGTGGAGATCAGAGTATTAGCCCGTCAAGGGCACAGCATTCGGCAGATCGCCAAGATGCTGGGCGTGTCCCGCAACACCGTCCGGCGCTACCTCAAGGAGCCCACCGTCCCGCGCTACTCGCCGCGAGACCCCAGGCCCACCAAGCTCGACCCCTTCCATGACTATCTGCGCGAGCGGGTGAAGCAGGCGCATCCGCTCTGGCTGCCGGCCACCGTGCTGCTGCGCGAGATCCGCGAGCAAGGCTACCAGGGCGGCGCTTCCCAGTTGCGCGCCTGGCTGGCCAGACTCAAGCCGAGCAGGCCGGACGATGGCCCGGCGGTGCGCTTCGAGACCGAGCCCGGCCAGCAGATGCAGGCTGACTTCGTGGTTTTCCGCCGCGCCAAATCACCGTTGTCGGCCTTCGTCGCCACCCTGGGCTACAGCCGGATGACTTACGTCCATTTCGTGCCGGACGAGTCGTTCGACTCGGTGCATGACGCGTTGCTGCTGGCCTTCGACTACTTCGGCGGTGTCCCGCAGCACGTGCTGTTCGACAACATGAAGACCGTCGTGCTGGAACGCGATGCCTATGGCGACGGCAGCCACCGCTTCCACCCCGGGCTGCTTCAACTGGCTGACGATCTGGGCTTCCACATCCGCCTGTGCCGCCCCTACCGGGCGCGTACCAAGGGCAAGGTCGAGCGCTTTAACCGCTACCTGCGCGAGAGCTTCTACAACCCGTTGCACAGCCGGGTGAAGGCCGCCGGTCTGCTGGTGGATTGCGGCACAGCCAATCGGCTGGTCGGCGACTGGCTGGCCGAGGTCGCCAACGTGCGCGTGCATGCCACGCTCGGTGAACGCCCGATCGATCGCTGGCGTCACGAGCAAGGCCAACTGACACCCCTGCCGCAGGCTCTGCGGCGGGCCTGGGGGCCGTTGCTGGGGGAGCGGCCAGGGCCCGTACCGCATGAGTCGTTGCAGCACCCGCTGTCGGTCTACGAGTCGATCCGGGAGGCCTGCGCATGAACCTGCAACACGCGCGCATCGCCGAACTGTGCCAGGCGCTCAAGCTCGAGCGCATCGTTGATCACTACCCACTGTTGGCCCAGCAGGCGGTCAAGGACGACCTGAGCTTCGGCGACTTCCTGGAGCAACTGCTGCGGCACGAGCACGGCTTTCGCCAGCAGCGCAGCCGCGAGTTGCTGACGCGGATGGCCTGCTTCCCGGCGATCAAGACGCTTGAGGAGTACGACTTCAGCTTCAGCCCCGGTGTGCCCAAGGCCCTGCTGCATGAGCTGGCGGGCTTGGCCTTCGTCGAGCGCACCGAAAACATCGTGCTGATCGGCCCCTCGGGCGTCGGCAAGACGCACCTGGCCATCGCCCTCGGCTACCGGGCAGCACAGAGCGGCCTCAAGACCCGCTTCATCACGGCGGCCGACCTGATGCTGCAACTGGGCGCGGCCCAGCGGCAGGGCCGGCTGAAGACCTACCTCAACCGCGCCATCCTGGCCCCCCGACTGCTAGTGATCGATGAGATCGGCTACCTGCCGTTCGGTCGCGAGGAGGCCAACCTGTTCTTCCAGGTCGTCGCCAAACGCTACGAGAAGGGTTCGATGATCCTGACCTCGAACCTGCCGTTCAGCCAGTGGGCCGAGGCCTTCAGCGGCGACGCCACGCTGACGGCGGCCATGCTGGATCGGCTGCTGCACCATGCCCATATCCTCACCCTGACCGGAGAAAGCTACCGACTCAAGGACAAACGCAAGGCGGGCGTCATCCGCCAGAACCGTAACCCCGAGTGATCCAGGTGGGTCATTATTACTTCGGCAAATAAGGGCCAAGGTGGGTCAGTTTTCAGTCGGCGTTGACACCATGCGGGCGTGTGGATTGAAACATATATTTGGAGCTGCTGGGCTGGCATTTCTAATGTCACGCCCCATGCGGGCGTGTGGATTGAAACTGGCTAAACGTAACCGCCAGCTCGGCCAGTCTGGTCACGCCCCATGCGGGCGTGTGGATTGAAACGTGTTGTCGCGCAGGGTCAGGAAGGCAATGCCGGGTCACGCCCCATGCGGGCGTGTGGATTGAAACGCCGGTACGCGCACGCATCACCGCATGTGCACGCGCGTCACGCCCCATGCGGGCGTGTGGATTGAAACCTCTCGTTTCGTCGGGATCACCGCCCCAGAGCAGGTCACGCCCCATGCGGGCGTGTGGATTGAAACTCGCTGTAGCAAGGCCGGCCTGGGGATATGAAATCGTCACGCCCCATGCGGGCGTGTGGATTGAAACGGCATAGCCCGTACTGGTTGCATCCCAGTCGCGAGTCACGCCCCATGCGGGCGTGTGGATTGAAACGTCGGCGAACTCCTCCAGGTAGGTGGTCATCTGCTGGTCACGCCCCATGCGGGCGTGTGGATTGAAACTGGAGATGGGCCTCGACTGGAAGCCGATCAGCCTGTCACGCCCCATGCGGGCGTGTGGATTGAAACGTCCAGGCCTCAAACGCGGAGAAAGCCGCGTCGGTAGTCACGCCCCATGCGGGCGTGTGGATTGAAACGTCACGGTGAAGAAGGTCGCCGAGCGTCGCTTGCGTCACGCCCCATGCGGGCGTGTGGATTGAAACACCTACGCCTCGGCGAGCGAGAAAACCCGCTACAGTCACGCCCCATGCGGGCGTGTGGATTGAAACGCCCCGAGCGTGGGCAAGTTCATCAAGTGGTGCCAGTCACGCCCCATGCGGGCGTGTGGATTGAAACATGCCGACGATGGCCATGGCGATCAGGCCTCGCGGGTCACGCCCCATGCGGGCGTGTGGATTGAAACAACACATAGTTGCCGGTGATGGCTTCGTTGCCGAGTCACGCCCCATGCGGGCGTGTGGATTGAAACCATGCGTGGGCGGCCCAAGCCTACGTCGAAATTCGCGTCACGCCCCATGCGGGCGTGTGGATTGAAACAGCGATGACGAAATCTCGTGCATGGACTCTCACGCTCGTCACGCCCCATGCGGGCGTGTGGATTGAAACGCAGATCCAGCAAGGGAAGGCTGGCGTCAAGGCCGTCACGCCCCATGCGGGCGTGTGGATTGAAACAACCAGTTGTGCGGCAACACCGCTGTGGCTGATACGTCACGCCCCATGCGGGCGTGTGGATTGAAACAGTTCCAGCATTCGGAGAGTACGCGCAGTTGTGGCTGTCACGCCCCATGCGGGCGTGTGGATTGAAACTTTGTCGCCGCCGGAGGATTCAGGGCCATCAGCGGTCACGCCCCATGCGGGCGTGTGGATTGAAACGGCATGACCGAGCACTACGCTCGCGAGGAAGCCAGGTCACGCCCCATGCGGGCGTGTGGATTGAAACACGCCTGACGAGCTGGCCCGCACGCTCGCGAGGCGTCACGCCCCATGCGGGCGTGTGGATTGAAACTCGCCTGGGCGAGGCTCGTCTGCAGCGCCGCGTCCGTCACGCCCCATGCGGGCGTGTGGATTGAAACATGAACACGTCGCCGCCGGCGGCGATATACGCCTGTCACGCCCCATGCGGGCGTGTGGATTGAAACACCACCTGACCGGCGCCTGATGCCGGCCCTGCCCATGTCACGCCCCATGCGGGCGTGTGGATTGAAACTGCTGGAGCAGTGCCTGGCCGATGGCCCGCCAGTGTCACGCCCCATGCGGGCGTGTGGATTGAAACGGCCTGATGCGCCAAGCCACTCACAGCCATACCGATGTCACGCCCCATGCGGGCGTGTGGATTGAAACATCTTCCCGCCATCAAAGAATGCCGAGCACGTCAGTCACGCCCCATGCGGGCGTGTGGATTGAAACCCGCGCAGTACGCCGGCAACACCGGAGTCATTCACGGTCACGCCCCATGCGGGCGTGTGGATTGAAACAGGTAGTAGCGCCGCCGGAACAGGTCAGACCGTGACGGGGTAAACCTGGTAGGTCCAATGAGTGATGGGCGCAGCCCTCAGCTCGCTCAACAGATGAGGACCTCGTCAGCGGATTCCATCAGGGCCAGCAGGCTCGCCGGCCTGCACAACAGGCCGGATATAAGACTGCTCCTACCTGCACGCCAGCATGATTACCCATTGAGCTCCGGGAGGCGTCCATATAAGGGCCTAGCGCCGGTTCAGGCCCCGTGCCAGGCGGTCGCCGCCGTACTGCAGCAGGCAGACCAGGGCGACCAGCACGACGATCACGGTGATCATGGTCTGGCTGTCGAAGCGCTGGTAGCCGTAGCGGTAGGCCAGGTCGCCCAGGCCACCGGCACCGATGGCGCCGGCCATCGCCGAGGCGTTGATCAGGGTCACCAGGGTGATGGTGAAGCCGCCGACCAGCCCCGGGCGGGCCTCCGCCAGCAGCACGTGCCAGACGATGTGCCGGCGTTGGCAGCCCATCGCCTGGGCGGCCTCGATCAGGCCGGGGTCGACCTCGCGCAGGCTGACCTCGGCGATCCGCGCGAAGAACGGCGTGGCGGCGATGGTCAGCGGCACCACCGCGGCCCAGACGCCGTAGCTGGTGCCGACCAGCAGGCGGGTGAAGGGAATCAGCGCGACCATCAGGATCAGGAAGGGCACCGAGCGGAACAGGTTGACCAGCCAGCCGACCACCCGGTTCAGGTGCGGCGCCTCGAACAGGCCGCCGCGCGAGGTGGTGACCAGCAGCACCGCCAGCGGGATGCCGAGGACCAGGGCCAGAAAGGCCGAGGCCCCGACCATCAGCAGGGTGTCGAGCAGGGCCTGCCAGAGGCGCTCAAGCAGCGGCGACATAGCCCAGTACCTCCACGCTGTCGGCCAGTTCCAGCGCCTGCCGGCGCAGCGCTTCCGCGGCCAGGGGCGTGTCCGCCACGGCCAGCAGCAGTTGTCCCAGGGTGCGTCCCTGGATGCGTTCGACGCCGCCCTGCAGCAGGGTCACCCGGCCGCCGAGGTGCGCGCCGAGCCCGGCCAGGTCCGGCTCGCGGTCGCTCGCCCCGGTGTAGCGCAGCTCCAGCAGCAGGCGGTCGTTCGGCTGCCGGCGGCCGTTCTGCAACTGCCCCAGCAGGTCCTCGGGCAGTTTCTGCTGCAGCGGCGCCAGCAGCGTGCGGGTGGCCGGATGGCGGGGCGCGCCGAACACCTGCCAGATCGGCCCCTGTTCCACCAGTTCGCCGTGCTCCAGCACCGCCACGCGGTCGCAGATCTCGCGGATCACCTCCATTTCGTGGGTGATCAGCACTATGGTCAGCCGCAGCCGCCGGTTGATCTCGCGCAGCAGGGCGAGGATCGATTGGGTGGTTTCCGGGTCGAGCGCCGAGGTCGCCTCGTCGCAGAGCAGGATCTGCGGATCGTGGACCAGCGCGCGGGCGATGCCCACGCGCTGCTTCTGGCCGCCGGAAAGCTGCGCCGGGTAGGCGTCGCGCTTGCTTTCCAGGCCGACCAGGCGCAGCACTTCCTCGACCTTGCGCTGGCGCCGCTCGCGCGGCACTCCGGCGACCCGCAGGGGCAGCTCGACGTTCTCGCCGACGGTCTTCGCCGACAGCAGGTTGAAGTGCTGGAAGATCATGCCGATGCGCCGGCGCAGGGCGACCAGGCGCTCGCTGTCGTAGCTGCCGATGTCCTCGCCGTCGATCAGCACCTGGCCTTCGCTGGGCTGTTCCAGGCGGTTGATGGTGCGCAAGAGGGACGACTTGCCGGCGCCGCTGCGACCGATGATGCCGAAGATCTCGCCGCGGCGGACCGCCAGGTCGATGCCGCGCAGGGCCTGCACCGCGCCCTGGGCGCCCTCGTAGCGCTTGCCCAGACCGGAAAAGCGCAGGTGGACGCTCTGCGGCTCGACGCCGGCGCTGGCCCGCGCGGCGGAGGGCGCCGGGGCGTCCCGTTCCGGTGGGGCTTCGTCGAAGTAACGGAAGTCGGAGGTCAGGCTGTTCATGCTCATTTCTTCTCCCAGCCGGGCACGTAGAGGCCGCCCAGGCTCTGGTCGAGCGCGGCGCGCACCGCGCTCGAGTGCTGGTAGATGTCGATGAAGCGGCGCAGGCGCGGATCGTCCTTGCCCTGCGGGCGGGCGACGAACTGGATCACGTATTCCGGGTGGTCCAGGCCGTCGAACAGCAGCGCCGAGTGCGGATCGACGGCGTTGGACAGGCGGATGTAGAGGGGATAGCCCTGGGCCAGGTCGACGTCGTCCAGGGCGCGCACCAGTTGCACCGCCTCCAGTTCGATGATGTCGAGCTTCTTCGGATTGGCGGTGATGTCGTCCAGGGTGGCCTTGTAGCCGATGCCCGGCTTGAGGCTGATCAGCCCGGCCTTTTCCAGCAGCAGCAGGCCGCGTCCGCCGTTCACCGGATCGTTGGCGATGGCCACCTTGGCGCCCTCGGGCAGCTCGGCGAAGCTCTTGTACTTCTTCGAATAGAGGCCGACGTTGTTCAGCACGCCGGGGGCCACCGGCACCAGGTCGTAGCCGCCTTCCTTCCTGGCGTTCTCCAGGAACGGAATGTGCTGGAAGTAGTTGGCGTCGATGTCGCCGTGGGCCAGGGTGGTGTTCGGCGAGATCCAGTCGCTGAACTCGACCAGATCGACCTCGATGCCTTCCTTGGCGGCTTCGGCGACCGCCACTTCGAGAGGCGGGGCGAAGGCCGCGGTGGTGCCGATCTTCAGAGGGGCATCGCTGGCCATGCCCAGGGTGGAGAAGCCGAGCAGGGCGCCGCAGGCGAGGGTCTTGAGCCAGTGGCGGCGGGAGAGGGACGGGAACGACATGAAGGGTTTCCTTGTGCTGGGGAAGTCGGATCGGGATCGGGGTCAGGCGCGTCTGGCGCGCGCGTCGGTACGGCTCAGGTTGCGCCAGGCCGCGCCGGGATGGCTGGCGGGCAGGCGCGCTCCGGCGGCGAAGAGCTTCTCGCGCAGGCTGCCCTCGGCGTAGGCGGTCTTGTACAGGCCGCGGTCCTGCAGCTCGGGCACCACCAGGTCGATGAAATCGGCGTAGCTTTCCGGGGTCACCGTGCGGGTCAGGTTGAAGCCGTCCAGGTCGGTCCGCTCGACCCACTCGGCGATGGCGTCGGCGACCTGCTGCGGCGAGCCGACGATGGCCGGGTAGCGACCGCCCAGGGCGTGCTGTTCCAGCAGCTTGCGCTTGGTCCAGCCGCTGCCGGGGGCGGTGAAGGTCTTGGCCACCGACTCGATGGCGTTGGTCTTGCGGTAGCGGATCGGCTCGTCGAGGCCATAGGCATCCAGATCGATGCCGATCGAGCTGGACAGGTGCGCCAGGCCGGCTTCCGGGTTGGCGTGACGCAGGTATTCGGCGTACTTGTCGCGGGCCTCGGCCTCGCTCGGCGCGACGATCACGGTCAGCCCCATGAACAGCTTGACGGCATCCGCCGGCCGGCCGGCGGCGACTGCCTCGGCGCGTACCTGGAGAACCTGCTCGGCGACCGCCTGGGGCTGCTGGCCGTTGATGAACACACCCTCGGCGTGGCGCCCGGCGAAGCGCCGGCCGCGCTCCGAGGTGCCGGCCTGGAACAGCAGCGGCGTGCGTTGCGGCGAGGGTGTGCACAGGTGGTAGCCCTCGACCCGGTAGAACTCGCCGTGGTGCTCGACCTTGTGCACCCGCGCCGGGTCGGCGTAGCGGCGGCCGGCGCGGTCTTCGAGCACGGCGCCGTCCTCCCAACTGCCTTCCCAGAGCTTGTAGAGCACTTCCAGGTACTCGTCGGCCTGGTCGTAGCGGCGGTCGTGTTCCACCTGCCGCTCCAGGCCCAGGGCGCGCGCGGCGCTTTCCAGGTAGCCGGTGACGATGTTCCAGCCGACCCGCCCGCGGCTCAGGTGGTCGAGGGTCGACAGGCGCCGGGCGAGCAGGTAGGGCGGCTCGTAGCTGAGGCTGGCGGTGACGCCGAAGCCCAGGTGGCGGGTCGCCCCGGCCATCGCCGAGACCAGCATCAGCGGGTCGTTGACCGGCAACTGGATGGCCTCGCGCAGGGTCAGCTCGACCGACTGGCGGTAGACGTCGTAGACCCCGGCGATGTCGGCGATGAACAGCCCGTCGAACAGCCCGCGTTCGAGCAGGCGGGCCAGGTCGGTCCAGTATTCCAGGCTGTTGAACTCGGTCGAGCGGTCGCGCGGGTGGGTCCACAGGCCATGGTTGATGTGGCCCACGCAATTCATGTTGAAGGCGTTGAAGAGGATCTGCTTGCGGCTCATCAGATGGTCCCCCGGCGCGGCGGCAGGGCGTCGTTCAGGTAGTAGTTGCCCACCGCGTGATACTTCCAGCGCACCGGGTCGTGCAGGGTGTGGGTGCGGGCGTTGCGCCAGTGGCGGTCGAGGTTGTACTCGGCCAGGGTGGCGCGGCTGCCGCCCAGTTCGAGCAGGCGGTTGGCGGCGTCCAGGGCGACCTCGGTGGTGATTGCGCGGGCTTCGGCGACGGCGATCGAGGCGGCCGCCACGCTTTCCGCGTCGGGCGCGGCCTGGGCGCGGTCGACGAACTCGCCGGCGCGTTCGAGCAACGCCTCGGCGCCCTGCAGGCGGCTGCTCAGGCGGCCGAGGGTCTGCAGGGTCAGCGGGTCCTCGGCGGCGCTGCCCGCTCCCGAGTCGATCCAGGGACGGGCACGGCGGCCGACGAAGGCCAGGGTGTCTTCCCAGGCGGCGCGGGCGATGCCGGCGTCGATGGCGGCGTGCAGCAACTGGGCGAGCGGACCGACGGTGGTCGGCCGGGCGAAGGCGCTCTGGAAGGGCACCACGTCCTCGGCGGCGACCGGCACCTCGTTGAAGTTCACCGTGCCGCTGGCCGAGGTGCGCTGGCCGAAGCCGTCCCAGTCGTCGACGATCTCCAGCCCCGGCGCGCGGCGTTCGACGAAGGCCAGTTGCTGGACGCCGTCGTCGTCGATCGCCAGGGTCGGCACGCGCTGGGCGTAGAGCGCGCCGGTGGCGTAGAACTTGCGCCCCTGGATGCGGTAGCCGCCGCCTTCGCGGCGCAGCCGCGTGCTGCGCTCCTGGGCGGTGCGCGTGCCGATCTCGGCCAGCGCGTTGCCGAAGCGCGCCCCGGCCAGCACCTCGGCGTAGAGGCGGCGGCGCTGCTCGGGGCTGCCGTTCACCCGCAGCACTTCCAGGGCATAGAAATGGTTCTGCGGGATATGCCCGAGGGACGCGTCGGCACGGGCGATGCGGGCGATCACCTGGGCCAGGGTGACGCTGGACACCCCGGCGCCGCCATAGGCGCGCGGCACCGTGATGCCGCCGAGGCCGGCGCGCGAGAAGAGTTCCAGCTCGGCATGCGGCAGGCGCCGTTCGCGGTCGCGCACGGAGGCGTCGCGGACGAATTCCGCGGCCAGTTCGTCGGCGACCTGCAGGGCCTGGATGTCGTTTTCGATCAGTGCGGCCTGGCCGCGCGGAAAGCCTTGGGGGACGGACATGGCGACCTCAGATCCAGGAGTGGCGCGCCGGCCGGGCGCCGTTCAGGTGGTAGTTGCCGATCGCGTGGCATTTCCAGCGCACCGGATCGTGCAGGGTGTGGGTGCGGGCGTTGCGCCAGTGGCGGTCGAGGTCGAACTCGGCCAGGGTGGCGCGGCTGCCGGCCAGCTCCAGCAGCTTCTCGCCGGCCAGCACGGCGACCTCGGTGGTCAGCACCTTGGCCTCGGCCACGGCGATCGAGGCGCGGGCGGCGGAGTCGGCGTCGACGGGCACCGCGGCGACCTCGTCGAGCACCCGGCCGGCCCGGCGCAGCAGCGCCTCGGCGGCATGCAGGTCGATCTGCAGGCGGCCGACCTCGGCGATCACGTAGGGGTCGTCCGAGGCGCGCTCGACGTTGGCGTCGATCCACGGCCGGGCGCGCTGGCGCACGAAGGCGATGGCGTCGTCCAGCGCGGCGCGGGCGATGCCGGCGTCGATGGCGGCCTGGATCAGTTGCGAAGCGGCACCCTGGATGTTCGGTTTTTCCGCGAGGCGCCAGACTTCCACCAGGTTCTCCGCGGCCACCGGCACCCGGTCGAGCAGCACGCTGCCGCTGGCGGTGGTGCGCTGGCCGAAGCCCGACCAGTCGTTGAGGATGCGCAGCCCCGGCGTACCGCGCGGAATCAGCGCCATCACCAGGCGGCCTTCGTCGTCGATGGCCTTGGCGGTGATCCAGTGGGCGAACAGCGCGCCGGTGGAATAGAACTTCTCGCCGCTCAGGCGATAGCCGTCGCCGTCGCGTTCGAGGCGGGCCTGGACATCCAGGGTGTGGCGGGTGCCGCGCTCGGGGCCCGAGTTGGCGATGCGCTCGCCGCGCAGCACGGCCTTGTAGAAACGTTCTTTCTGCTCCTCGCTGGCGCTGCCTTCGAGCAGGCCGAGGATGCCGAACTGGTTCTGCGGGATCTGCCCGAGCGAAGGATCGGCGGTGGAGATCAGGCGGAACACCTCGGCGATGGTGACGAAGGACAGGCCCGGCCCGCCGTAGGCGCGGGGAATGCCGATACCGCCCAGGCCGCCGGCGCTGAACAGCTCGACCTCGTCCCACGGCAACTGGCGCAGCCGGTCGCGCTGCGCGGCGCCGGCCAGCGCCTGGCGCGCCACGGCGCGGGCCGCCTCGAGGGCTTCGCCGTCGCTGTGCAGCAGCCGGGCGGGGGTGAGAGGGGGAGGGCTGTCCAGATCGCTGGACGTAGCCTCGGGTGCCGGACGTTGGGCGTCCAGGGCTTTGGAAAGTGACGGACTGGTCATGCCTTACCTCGTCTTCAGGGGGGCGCCGTGCGGGGCCCCGGAAGAAGAGGCACTGGAGATCGGCGCGGGAAAGCGATGCTCCGGTGGTCCGGTTTTTATATCTTGATTCGGGAAATTGAAAAAATTAAATAGCGTTTTGGAATATATAAATAGATATCCGGCAGGAGCCGGGGCAAGGCTTCGGGACAGCCGTCTCATTGGCCGTTTCGGCTGCGTGGGCATCGACGCGCGCGGCGAACCGCCGTTCCGCCGTAGACGCATTTTTCATGTGGTTTTGACCGGAAGCTCACATGGGCCCGAGCAGACTGCGCCGGACCCTGCCGCATCGGACCCGATGGCGAGGCAAGGCGCACGTTTCCCCCACAATCTCGCAAAGGATGAATACCGATCATGCCCGGCCGACCTCGTCTGACTTCATGCTGTGCGGCTCTGGTCGCCGGCCTGCTCGGCGTTGGCGTTCTCGTCGGTGCGCGCGGAACGCCGCACCATTCGCCCGGCGCGGCCTATGCCGCCACGGGCCTGCCCGACCGTATCGTGCTCACCCCCGGCGCCGATCCGGCCCGCGAACTGGCGGTGGCCTACCGCACGGACAGCCGCCAGGCCGTCGCCGAGGTGCAACTGGCCCCCGCGCTGGACGGCCCCGACCCGGAGGCGCGCGCCCGCCCGCTGGGCGGCAGCAGCCGGCTGTTCGCCACGGAGAACGGCGACGCCTACTACCACCGGGTGCGCTTCACCGGCCTGCAACCGGATACCGCCTATCTCTACCGGGCGAAGGGCGCGGACGGCTGGAGCGAATGGCTGCAGTTCCATACCGCCGCCGCCGGTTTCAAACCCTTTCGCTTCATCTATCTGGGCGATGTCCAGGACGACATCCTCACCCTCGGCTCGCGCACCATCCGCCAGGCTTTCCTTTCCACCGCCAGCCCTGCCCTGGTGGTTCACGCGGGCGACATGGTTTCGCAGGACAAAACGTTGATCCACGACGACGAATGGGGCGAGTGGAACCAGGCGGGCGGCTTTTACTATGCGCAGGTGCCGCAGTTGCCCGCCATCGGCAACCACGAATACCTCAAGACGTGGAATCCGCTCGAGGGCAAGGGACGCCGGCGTAGCCCGCACTGGCCGCTGCAGTTCGTGCTGCCGGACAATGGCGCGCACGGCGTCGAAGGCACCAGCTATTACGTGGATTTCCAGGGCGTGCGCTTCATCGTCCTGGACGGCACGGCCGCCCTGCACCTAGGCGCGCTGGAGAGCCAGAAACAGTGGCTCGAGGCGAGTCTGCGGGACAGTTCGGCGCGCTGGAACGTGGTGATCGATCACCAGCCGATCTTCACCTGCGCCCGACCGAAGGACAGCGAAGTCCTCAAGGCGGCATGGAAACCGGTCCTCGAAAAATACAACGTCGATCTCGTGCTGCAGGGACACGACCATTGCTACAGCCGCCTCAGCGCCGAGGCGGGGCACGAGGCGGCGCTCGCCGCGCGGGCGGCCGGCGCCGTGCAGGGGCCGGTCTACCTGGTGTCCGTCGCCGGTTCGAAGATGTACCGGCTGAACGACAGGGCCCGCCGCCAGCCCGACCGGGTCGCCGAAGACACCCAGTTCTACGAGACCGTCGAAGTCGAGTCACAGCGCCTGGCCGTTCGCACCTATACGGCCAGCGGCCGGCTCTACGATGCCTTCGATCTGCTGCGCGACGCTCAGGGCGGCAAGCACCTGATCGAACCCGTCGCGAACCTGCCGGCCGAGCGCACCTGCGACGGCGAGCAGGGCCCCGATGGCCTGCCCTGTACGGCATTGGGCAACGCTCGCGGTTAGAAGGCCTTCGATGCGGGGCCAGGCCTCCGATACGTCCACCTTGTCCGGGCAGGCAGGGTGGACTGTGTCGCGATTGCATGCCGGGCGTCCGCTCGGGCGCTTCGACGGAAATGTCGATGCCTGCTTCGACGCTCAGGGTCAGTCTTCCATCTCCCGAGCATGCGTACCACGGAGCAGAACTCGCGCCGCCATTGCAGGTCATGGCCACCTCCCGGCGACACGTAATTCCAGGCATGGAGGCCATCGATGCGTCGAACCGGTCGGGAACGCGGGTTCATTTCGGAAAGACCATGCTGCCCCGCGGGCTATGCTCGATGGGGGTGCCATGGACCGATGTTCGGGATATCCGTCGCGGGCCGGTCCTGGCCGCATCCATGCCCATCCACCCGAGAGGAATCGCCATGGCTCGCCAATACAACCGACTGGACAAGGACAAGGCCGCAGTGCTGCTCGTGGACCATCAGGCCGGGCTGTTGTCGCTGGTGCGCGACTTCACGCCCGACGAATTCAAGAACAATGTGCTGGCGCTCGCCGCTATCGCCAAGTTCTTCAAGCTGCCGACCATTCTCACCACCAGTTTCGAGAGCGGCCCCAACGGCCCGCTGGTGCCCGAACTCAAGGCCCTGTTCCCGGATGCGCCGTACATCCCCCGGCCGGGCCAGATCAACGCCTGGGACAACGCCGACTTCGTCAACGCGGTCAAGGCCACCGGGCGCCGGCAACTGATCATCGCCGGAGTGGTGACCGACGTGTGCGTGGCCTTCCCGACCCTGTCGGCGCTGGAGGAGGGCTTCGAGGTGTTCGTGGTGACCGACGCTTCCGGCACCTTCAACCCGGTGGTGCGCGATACCGCGCTGAACCGCATGAGCCAGGCCGGCGCGCAATTGCTGAACTGGTTCGCCGTGGGCTGCGAACTGCACCGCGACTGGCGCAACGATATCGAGGGGTTCGGCGGGCTGCTCGGCGGTCACCTGCCGGCCTACGCCAACCTGATGCAGAGCTACGCCGCCAACAAGAGCTGATCCGGCCGGCTGCCGGTCCGGCGGGATCGCGCGGCGGGAAGGCGTCCGTATCCCGGCGGATACGGACGCCTTCGCTTCACGCGAAGGAGAAGGCCTCCCGGAAGCGCCGCAGGGCTGTTTCGGAATCGCCCGAGGCCCAGCCCTCCAGGCCGACGACGCCGCCGTAGCCCATCTCGCGCAGGGCCTTGGCGATGGCGGGATAGTTTATCTCGCCGGTGCCGGGCTCCATGCGGCCCGGAACGTCGGCGACCTGGATCTCGCCGATGGCGGGGCCGGCGCGGCGGATCAGTTCGATCAGGTTTCCCTCGCCGATCTGCGCGTGGTAAAGGTCCAGGTTCATCTTCAGGTACGGGCTGTCCAGTGCCTCGACCAGCGCCAGGGTGTCCGCGGCCCTGGCGAAGGGCGTGCCCGGATGGTCGACCGGGAGATTCAGGTTTTCCAGCAGGAACACCTTGCCGGCCGTTTCGCCCAGGCGGGCGATCTTCTCCAGGGTCTTGCAGGCCGTCAGCCACATGCGTCCGCTGACCGTCTCGACCGGCCTGACCGGCAGCCCCTTGCCGTCCAGCCCGGTGCCGTGCAGGTTCAGGCTCGGACAGTTCAGCCGCTCGGCGATGGCGATGGACTCGCGCGCGCTGTCGAGCAGCGCCCCGATCCCGTCGGGCTCGGTCAGGTTGCCCGAGATGTAGCCGGTCATGGACGTGAAGTCCGCGCCGGTGGCCACCAGGGCCGAGATGTCCTTTTGCGTCCAGTCCCAGATTTCGACGCTGAAGCCCAGCTCGCGGATGCGCTCGACGCGCTCCACGAAGGGCAGGTCCAGAAAGACCATTTCGGCGCTGATCGCCAGTTTGAAAGGCGTGCTGCTCATGTCGCGTTCCTCAGAGTTGGATGGCCTTGCCCTGTTCGACGGACTCGATGCAGGTACAGGCGATGGCCAGGGCCGCGCGGGCGTCCTCGCCGGTCGCCCGCGGGGTTTCGCCGCTGCGCAGGCAGTGGGCGAAGTGGTTCAACTCGGCGATGTAGGCGTCGCGCAGCAGGTCGGTGTCCATGCGCTGGGTGTCGGCCCGAATGCCGTCGCTGCCGTAGCTCAGCAGGTCGCTTTGGGCGATGCTGCCCATGCTCAGCATGCCGGCGCTGCCGAACACCTCGGCGCGCACGTCGTAGCCGTAGACCGCCTGGAAACTGGCCTCGGCGACGGCGATCGCGCCGTTGTCGTAGCGGATGCTGACCACGGCGGTATCCAGCAGCCCCCTGTCCTTGTATCGCGGGGCGATCAGGGCGTCGGCCATGACGTGGACTTCGGTCGCCCTGGCGCCCGGATTCAGGTAGTTCAGGGTGTCGAAATCGTGGATCAGGGTTTCCAGGAAGATGCCCCACTTGCGAAAGCCCGCCGGATTGCCGAAGGCCGGATCGCGGGTCAGCGAGCGCAGCGACTGCGGCGTGCCGATGCGGCCGGCCGCGACCGCTTCGTGGGCGGCGCGGAAGCTTTTGGCGAAACGGCGGTTGAAGCCGCACTGGAGGATCACGCCGGCTGCTTTCGCCGCGGCGATGGCCCGGTCGATCTCTTCCATGCTCCAGGACATGGGCTTCTCGCAGAAGATGCCCTTGCCGGCGCGGGCGGCGCCGACGACCAGTTCGCAGTGCAGGGCGGAGGGCGCGCCGATCAGCACGCCGTCGATGTCCGGATCGTCCAGCAATTGCTGCGGATCGCTGTAGACCTTCGCTACCTCCAGTTCCTGCGCCAGGCGGGCCGCCTGGCCCGGCGTCGGGTCGGCGATGGCCGCCAGGCAGGCGCCGGGAACGTGGAGGGCCGCGGTCCGGCCATGGAAGCTGCCCATGCGGCCGGCGCCGATGAGGCCGAGTCGGAGGGGTTTGGTCGCGTTCATTGGATGATTCCTTGTTCTTGTCGTTTCTCGAATCGCGGACGGAGCCGATGGCGCCGCCCTCGGATGCCTGGTAGCAATCCCTGCGCCAAAAACATAATTCATTGATATTCAAGTGATTTCATGAAAGGCTTGATCGATGAGTGTCCAGTCTGATGACATGTTCTGGAGTACATGTAAAAAATATGGACACCAACGAGGAAGCGCTCCATGCCGGTCACACGACTAGAAACGGCCTGCCCCCGGGAAGACCTCGACTACATCGCCTCCATCGGTTCGGTTGATCTGAGCGAGGGGCCTGTTCCCGAGGTCGAGCAGGCCTGGCGGGCCTGCCTGGACGGGCGGCACGAGCGGCCGGCCGGGGTCAGGCCGGTCATCTGGGACTCCTGGCGGCGCTGCGTGCGGGCCGGGCTCGAGCCCGACGGCTTCGAGTACCGTTTCGTCGACGCCGCCGTATTGGCCGAGAAGCTGAAAAGCAACCGCCTGCTGATCGAGACCGCCGCGGAAGTCATGCAGGGGCTGCTCGCTTACAACCCCAGGGGACACATAAACCTGACCGACGCCGAGGGCGTCACGCTGCACTTCTGCGGTCTGGACATCACCCCGGTGGGCAGCGTGCTCCTGGAATCGCTGCAGGGAACCAACTGCACCGGGCTGGCCATCGCGGAAAACCGCCTGGTGTACGTGCTGTCGGAGGAGAATTTCGGGACCTGGCTGCGCCAGCGCCGCATGCACTGCGCCGCCGCGCCGATCCGCGATCTCGGCGGACGCACCCTGGCGATCCTGACCCTCACGGCGGAACCCGGCCGGTTCCACTTTCACACCCTGGGGACCGTCCAGGCGGCGGCCGAGGCGGTTTCCCGGCAGATGGCCCTGCAAGCTTTGCTGGAAGAGCAGCGGACGCTGCTCGAAGTGCTCAACGAAGGTCTCGTCGTGCTCGACGAGCGGGGCTGCATCAAGGCCCTCAACCGCTATGCCCGGCAACTGTTCCGGGTGGAGCGCGACCTGCTCGGCGCGCCGTTCCACCGCCTGGGCCGCGGCGAACGGGTGGACAGCCTGCTGCTGCGGGCGGACGAGGGCCTGCACGACCTGGACATCACCCTCCAGCTCCATGACGGCACGCACCTGTCATGCCTGGCTTCCGTCTGCCCCACGGAGCGGGGCGGGCGGATCGTCTCCCTGCGGGAAAACCGGCGCATCCGCGAAATCACCCGGCGCATCATCGGCACCCAGGCCAGCTACACCTTCGAGACCATCCTGGGCGGCTCGCGGGCCATGCAGGACACCCTGCGGCTGGCGCGGATCGCCAGCCGGGGCGACTCGACCACCCTGATCCTGGGAGAAAGCGGCACCGGCAAGGAGCTGTTCGCCCAGGCCATCCACAACGCCAGCGAGCGTTGCGGCGGCCCCTTCGTGGCGGTCAACTGCGGGGCCATCCCGCGCGACCTGGTGCAGAGCGAACTGTTCGGCTACATCGAGGGCGCCTTCACCGGCTCGGCGCGAGGCGGTTCGGCCGGGAAGTTCGAGCTGGCCGACGGCGGCACCATCTTCCTGGACGAGATCGGCGACATGCCCTTCGACGCCCAGGCCAGCCTGCTGCGGGTCTTGCAGGAGGGCGAGGTCACCCGGGTCGGGGCGAAGCGCTCGCAGCCGGTGGATGTGCGCATCGTCGCGGCGACCAACCGCAACCTGAGCCGGGCCGTCGCCGACGGCAGCTTCCGGGAGGACCTCTATTACCGGCTCAACGTGCTCAGCCTCAGCGTCCCGCCGCTGCGGATGCGCCGGGAGGATATTCCGACCCTGGCGCAGCACTTCCTCGAACGCTGCGCCCGGTCGCTGCGCAAGCCCGTGCGGGGCATCGTCCGGGAGGCGCTGGACATCCTCATGGCCCATGCCTGGCCGGGCAATGTCCGCGAACTGGAAAACACCATCGAGCGGGCCGCCAACCTGGCCGGCGGCGAACTGATCGAGGCGGAGGACCTGCCCCTCGAACTTGCCCAGGTCGCACGCCGGGCGGCGGAGCCGGCGGTGCGCTGCGGGGCGGCCATGGACCTGGGCAGCCATGAAATGAACGCCATAGCCGCGGCCCTGCGGGAGTGCCGGGGCAACGTTCGCCTGGCCGCGAAGCGGCTCGGCGTCTCGCGGGGCGGGCTGTACAACAAGATGAACCGTTACGGCCTGAGCGCCGACGCCTTCCGCTCGGGACGGGGCTGACCGCTTGCCCCGCCCGAGGTGGCGGCGGAGGGCGTTGAAGGTCCCGGCGGACGGACGTTCCCGCATTCGCGCCGGGGACGACTCAGGGTTGCAGCGTTCGGGCGAAGGAGGAATCGATCACCGTGTCGACCTTGAAGGCCTTGGGCAGGGCGCCGGTTTCCCGCAGGAAGTCGGCGGTTTCCTGATAGTCGCGGGCGGCCTGGTCGTCCACCGGGCCCACGGTCATGTCGGCCTGGCCGATCCAGTGGCGGGATACCTCCGGGTCGAGGTTGGCCTTCTTCGCCCAGAGCTCGGCGTACTCGCTCTTGTGTGTCTCGACCCAGGCGCGCGCCTGCTTGAGGCGGCCGAGGAAATCGGCGATGGCGGCGCGCTTGGGCTCGACGGACGCGGCGTTGGCGGCGATGCTGGAAAGTCCCGGCATCAGGCCCTTGGAGGTGAGCAGCGGGCGCGCGCCGGAGAAGAGGATCTGCTGGGAAATGTACGGCTCCCACACCGGGAAGGCGTCGATGCTGCCCCGCGGCAGCGCGGCGGCGGCGTCGATCGGCATCAGTTTGACGAACTCGACGTAATCGCCGGGCAGGCCGGCCTTCTGCAGGGCACGCAGGGTCAGTTGCTGGCTCCAGGCGCCCGGCCAGTAGGCGACCTTCTTGCCCTTGAGATCCTCGATGCCCTTGGCCGGCGAGTCCTTGGGCACCAGCAGGGCGATGGTGTCCGGGTTCTGCCGGGAGATGCCGATCAGCTTGACCGGCGCACCCTTGGCGGCGAGGAAGATGAATCCCGAGTCGCCGAGAAAGCCGAGGTCCAGCGCCCCGGCGTCCAGTCCCTCGGCCAGCGGCGCGGCGGACTGGAAGTGCTTCCATTCGACCTGGTAGGGGGCGCCCTCCAGCGCGCCGGAGGCCTCCAGCGAGGCGCGCACGTTGTAGTAGTTCTGGTCGCCGATGCGCAGCACGGCGTCGGCGGCCTGGCTCAGGGGCGCGACCAGCAGCAGGCCGGCCAGGCCGTTGCGCAGAAAACGCGGAAACTTCATGGATATTCCTCTTCAGGGCTTGGCCGGCTGTCGGGCCAGGCTCGCCGGTTGTGCGGCCGGATCGATCCGGAAGCTGTGGTCGAAGGTCGGCGCCACGTCCAGGCGCTTGGGCAGCAGGGCATGGGCCTGGTAGAAATCGGCGGTCTCCTGCTGCTGGGCGATGGTCGCCTCGTCCAGCGTCTGCCAGCGCAGCTCGCGGCGGGCGAAGGACAGCCGGGCCGCGTCCTCGGGGAAGCCGATGATGCGTGCCAGGGTCTTGGCGTAGTCGTCGAGGTGCGCGTAGGCCCATCGCTGGGCGCCGCTCAGACGCTGCAGGTAATCCTGCAGGGCCTCGCGGCGGGCCGGGTCGGCCAGTGCCTTGTCGGTGGCGGCGAGGTAGCTGTTGCCGGCCCACAGGCCGCGGCCGTCGACCAGTACCCGGCCCTGGCCGCTGGTTTCCATCTGCGCGGTGTAGGGCTCCCAGGTCGACCAGACGTCCACCGCGCCGTTGGCCAGGGCGATCTTCGCGTCCACCGGGCCGAGAAAGCGGAATTCCACGTCCTGTTCGGTCAGGCCGGCCTTTTCCAGTGCCTTGAGGGCGACGAAGTGGCCGATCGAGCCGCGTCCGGTGGCGATGCGCTTGCCCTTGAGATCGGCGCCGCCGCGCAGCGGGCTGTCCTCGAGCACCAGCAGCGCGGTGCCGTAGGGGTTGGATTTGTTCACCGCGATGGCCTTGACCTGGGCGCCGGCGGCCAGGGCGAACAGCAGCGGCGCGTCGCCGATGATCCCGGCGTCCACCGCGCCGGCGTTGAGGGCTTCGGCCAGCGGCGCGGCGGCGGGGAACTCCGCCCACTGGATGACGTAGGGCAGATCCTTCAATGCATCGGCCGCTTCCAGTTGGGCGCGCATGTTGCCCTTCTGGTCGGCGATGCGCAGGGTCAGCGGCTCGGCGGCCTGGGCGCCGTGCAGGAACAGGGCCGCCAGTGCGGCGAACAGGATGGGGCGTTTCATGGGCGATCCTCGGTGAACAGACTGGAATCGGCGAGAGCCCGGACATCGACGGGCTTCGGCAGGATCTTCTCCTCGTGGAACAGGTCGGCCACCTTCTGCACGCTGTCGAGATCCGCGGCGCTGACCGGACGCAGGCCCTTCGAGCCGCGGCCGGCGATCAGGGCGGCGGTTTCCGGGGGCAGGTGGGTGAGTTCGGCGTAGACCCTGGCGTATTCCTGCGGATGGTCGATGGCCCACTGCCGGGCCTTGGCGAAGCGCCGTACCACGTCCGCGATCGCCGCGCGCTTGGCCGGATCGGCGAGGGACGACTCGGTGGCGGTGACGAACGACAGCGCCGTGGTCAGGCCCTCGCCGTTGCGCAGCAGGCGGGCGCCATTGCGCTCGGCGGTGCCCAGGTAGGGGTCGAAGACCGCCCAGGACTCGATCTGCCCGCTGTTGAAGGCCGCGCTGGCGTCGGTCGGCAGCACGAACTTGACGGTCACCTCGTCGCGCCGCAGGCCGGCTTCCTCCAGTGCCGCATAGAGCAGGTGCTGGGAGATGCTGCCCCGCGCCGAAGACACCACCACGCTGCGGCCCTTCAGGTCGGCCACGCGCCGCAGCGGCGAATCGGCCTGGACCAGCAGGCCGTTGGAACTGCCGAAGCCGATGTTGGTGGCGATGATCTTCAGGGGCACGCCGCCGGCCGCCGCGGCCAGCACCGGCAGGTCGCCGGCGTAGGAGGTATCGACCGCGCCGGCGCGCTGGGCTTCGAACAGCGGCGCGGCGCCCTGGAAGTTGGCCCAGCGGTAGGCATAGGGGGCATCCTCGAGCACGCCGGCGGCCTCGACCAGGGAGCGCAGGTTACGCACCTGGTCGCCGAGCACCAGGGTCACCTTGCCGAGGTCCACGGGCTCGGCGGCCTGCGCGGCATGGCCGAGGAGCAGCAGGGCCGCCATGGCCAGCGCCTGGCGGAAAGGCTTTTTCGATGGCATCGTTTCGCTTTCCCCGTTACAGCCGGAAGCCCGGATCGTCGCGCTCCAACTGGCGCAGGTAGGCGTCCCAGTGGGATTGCGGACGGCCCTGGGCGATGGCGAGGTCGAAACCCCGCGCGGCCTTTTCCGCCACTGCCTCGGAGGGGAAGCGCAGCGCCGCGCCGCCGGACTGCGCGGCCAGTTGGGCGGCGCAGGCGCGCTCCAGGAAGTAGAGGTTGTAGAAGGCTTCCTCGATGGTCCGGCCGCTGGTGAGCAGGCCGTGGTTGCGCAGGATCAGCGCATCGTGCTCGCCGATGTCGGCGATCAGCCGTTGCTGTTCGTCCAGGTCCAGGGCGATGCCCTCGTAGTCGTGGTAGGCCAGGCGCTTGTAGAAGCGCATGGCGTGCTGGGAAATCATCAGCAGGCCGTCCTGCTGCGCCGACACGCCGATGCCGGCCGTGGTGTGGGTGTGCAGCACCGCGTGGGTGTGTTCGCGGGCGCGGTGGATGGCGCTGTGGATGACGTAGCCGGCGCGGTTGATGCCGAGGCCCGTGGGGTCGTCGAGCAGGGTGCCGTCGATGTCCACCTTGACCAGGCTGGAAGCGGTGATTTCGTCGAAGGCCAGGCCATAGGGGTTGATCAGGAAGTGCCGGTCCGGCCCCGGCACCCGTATCGAGAAGTGGGTATAGATGTGGTCGGTCCAGCGCAGCCGGGCGGCCAGGCGATAGGCGGCGGCCAGCTTGACGCGGGCCTCCCACTCGGCGGCGCTGACGCGCCCCCTGACGGAGGCGATTCGGGTGATGGCGTTCATGCGGTGTTCTCCTACCGGGCCGCCTGCGCGGCCGGTGACTGCAGATAAGCGTTGAAAGAGGCGTCGAACAGGCTGGCGGCCGGATAGCCCTTGATCAGGCCGATCCGGCTGAAGAAATCCACGGTCTTCTGGGCCTCGGCGATGGCCGCCTCGTCCACCGGGCGCACCCGGATGGCGGCGCGGGCGAACCAGCGGCGCGCCACTTCGCGGTCGGCGCGGGTCAGTTCGGCCCAGGTGTCGGCGTAGCGTTCGCTGTTGGCCGGGTCGCTCAGTACCCAGTCGCGAGCCTGGCGCAGGCGGCGCAGGAAGTCGCCGAGCAGCTCGCGCTTGGCGGCGATGGCCTTGTCGGTGGCGACCACGAAGGTCTGCGCCGGGATCAGCTCCTCGGCGGTGGCCAGCACGCGGGCGCCCTGGAGCTCCTGCTGGGTGACATAGGGCTCCCAGGTGGCGATCACGTCCACCGAGCCGCCTTCCAGGGCATGCGAGGCATCCAGCGCGCCGAGGTAGCGCAGTTGCACCTGTTCGGGCGAAACCCCGGCCCGTTCCAGGGCGGTGAACAGCAATTGCTGGCTCCAGGAGCCTTTCCAGATCGCCGCGCTATGGCCGCGGATGTCTTCCAGGCGACGGATGGGCGAGTCCTTGCGCACCAGGATTGCGACCCCCTCGCGGTTCTGCTGGCTGATCCCGATCACCTTGATCGGCGCTCCCAGCGCGCCGAGGAACAGCGGCGGGGCGTCGCCCAGCAGGCCCACGTCCAGGCTGCCCACGTTGAGCGCCTCGGCCACCGGCGAGCCGGCGGTGAACTGCTTCCATTCCAGTTCGTAGGGCAGGTCGGCGAGCACCCCGGCGGCCTCCATGACCGTGCGCGCATTGAAACTCTGGTCGCCGACCACCAGGCTGGCGGCGAACGCCTGGACGCCGGCGAGCAGGGAACCGCCGAGCAGCGCGGCGCCGAGCAGGCGCTTGAAGCCTTTTCCAGTCATGTTCCGTTCCTCAGGTGTAGGCCCGCACCGGCGGGTACTGGCCGTTCAGGGCGTATTCGCCGACTTCCAGCAGCTTGTGGGCGAGCGGGTCGTGCAGGCTGTGGGTGCGCGTGTCGCGCCAGAAGCGGTCGAAGGCGTAGCGGTTGTGGGTGGCGCGCGCGCCCATCACCTCGAACACCCGGCTGGTGACATCGAGCGCGGTGCGCGCGGCGAGCACCTTGGCGCTGGCCACCTCGACGGCGGCCTCGCCGCGCAGTTCCGGGGTGAAGGCCTCGTCCGCGGCGAGCAACTCGTCGACCTTGAGCGCGGCGCGGTCGGCCAGGGCGATGGCGCCCTGCAGGGCGATCCACAGCTCGCCGAACTGGCTGACCAGCAGCGGGTCCCGATGGGCCTCGTCGACCCCCGCGTGCAGCCAGGCGCGGCCTTCGCGGTGCACGTAGGCGCGCGCCGCGCGCAGCGCGCCGAGGGCGTTGCCGAGGTAGAACTGGGTGAAGGCGGACTGGTTGACCGGGGTGCGGATCACCGCGGAGAAATCGCTGCCGTCCTCCAGGTCGTTGGCGATGACTTCGCCGGGTTCGGCGCGCACCTCGCTCAGGACGAAGCTGCCGCTGTCGCTGCGCTCCACGCCGAAATGGTCCCAATCCTCGGCGTAGTGCAGGCCGGGACGGTCGGAAGGGATCAGCGCCATCAGCCGCTGGCCGTCGTGGGCATGGCGCGCGCTGACGCTGAGCAGATCGGCGAAGGCCGCGCCGCTGCAGAAGCCCTTGCGGCCGTTGAGGCGGAAACCCTCGCCGTCCGGCGTGGCGAGGATGTCGTCGTCGCGCGGATTGACCACCCCGGCCAGCCACAGCCGGCGTTCGGCGATCTCCGCCAGAAGGCGGTCGCGGCGCGGCTGCGGCTCGCGGCGCAGGTTGACCAGGTTGAGCTGGTGGTAGCCATAGAGCATGCCGACCGAGCCGTCGCCGGCGGCCAGTTCGCGGATGGTGCGCACGATCAGCGACCAGCGCTGGCCGGCGCCGCCCAGCTCGCGGGGGATCGCCAGATTGGTCAGGCCGCTGTCCTTGAGGCGCCGCAACTGGGTGTCGGGACGTTCGCGGGTGCGGGTGCGGCGGGCGATGTCGCGGGCGAATTCCTCGCCGATCCCATGGGCCAGCGCCAGCCAGTCTTCGGGGGTGGATGGGCTGCCCATTCAGGCCTCCAGGGGGCCGAGGCCCAGGTGTTCGCGCAGGGTCGCGCCCTCGTAGGCGCGGCGGTAGAGGCCCAGGCGCTGCAGGTGCGGCACCACGCTCTCGGCGAATTCGGCGAAGGAGCCCGGCAGGTAGCCGGGGGAAATCACGAAGCCGTCGCAGCCGCCGGCGTTGAAGATCTCCGCCAGTTGCTCGGCGATCTGCACGCCGGTGCCCACCAGTTGCGGCACGCGCACGCTGCTGGCGAAGGTCTGCGCCAGTTCGCCGAGGCTCAGCGAGGCGCCCAGCGAGCGCAGTTTCTCGGCGACCGCCGGCGGCGTTTCGGGGTGCGCGGCGATGCTTTCCAGGCGGCTGTCCGGGGCGAAGGCGGAGAAGTCGAAGTTGAGCTGTGCCGACAGCGTCGCCAGGCCGATCTGCGGGTGCGCCAGGGCGTTGTGGCGGTCGCGCTTGGCGCGCGCCTCGGCCTCGCTGCCGCCGATGAAGGGCATCACCGCGGTGAGGATCTTGCACTGCTCCGCCGCGCGGCCCTGGGCGACCACCTGCTGGCGCACGTCGTCGCGGAAGGCGCGCATCGCCGGCAGGTTGCCGTGGATGCTGAAGATGGCCTCGGCCCAGCGCGCGCCGAAGCGCCGGCCGCGACCGCTGGAGCCGGCCTGGATCAGCACCGGGCGGCCCTGCGGGGTGCGCGGGATGTTCAGCGGCCCCTCGACGCGGAACCACTCGCCCCGGTGGGCGACGTCGCGCACCCCGGCCGGGTCGGCGAGGATGCCTTGCTCGCGGTCGAGCTTGAGCGCGCCCGGCGCCCAACTGCTCCACAGCTTCAGGGCGACCTCGACGAACTCGTCGGCGCGGTCGTAGCGCAGGTCGTGCTCCAGGTGGCGGTCCTTGCCGAACAGCCGGCCTTCGCTGTCGTTCATCGAGGTGACGATGTTCCAGGCGGCGCGCCCGCGCGACAGATGGTCGAGGGTGGCCAGCGAGCGGGCCACGTGGACCGGCTCGTAATAGGTGGTGGAGCGGGTGACGCCGAGGCCGAGCCGGCTGGTCTGGCCGACCAGGTAGGAGAGGATCGGCAGCGGGTCGAGGCGGGTGGCGTCCTGGGCGCCGTGGCGCAGCGCCAGCTCTCGGGAGCCGCCCAACTGGTCGCCGATGGCGAAGCGGTCGGCGAAGAACAGCAGGTCGAACAGACCTTCTTCCAGTACCTTCGCGCTGCGCGCGTAGTACTCGGGTTCGAGGAAGTTGCCCTGGGTTTCCGGGTGCCGCCAGGCGGCATGGCTGTGGACGACGGGGCCGGCGAGCAGGAAGCCGGCCAGGTGGATCTGGCGGCTCATCGGTCGGTCTCGCGGCGGGATCGGGGCAGTGGGCTCGCCGGGGCGAGCAGCGGATCGGTCATGAAGCGGTCTCCACGAAAGGGTGTGGAGCGCTCCGCTGGTGCGGTCGCGCCGGATGCTGCGGCGGGGAAGGGGTCAGGCGCGGCGGGCGCTGTTTCGCAGGTCGCGTTCGGCCGCCTTGGCGCGGATCAGCGGGATCAGCTCGCGGCCGTAGTCGACGGCGTCGTTGAGCGGGTCGAAGCCGCGGATCAGGATGTTGCGGATGCCCAGGTCGTAGTAGTCGATCAGGGCGTCGGCGACCTGTTCCGGGGTGCCGACCAGCGCGGTGGAGTTGTGGCCGCCGCCGACCAGCCCGGCGATACCGGTCCACAGGCGCTTGTCGACCCGCTCGCCCTGGGCCACGGTGGCGCGCAGGCGCTGGGCGCCGATGCTTTCCGGCTTGAGGGAGAGTTCCGGTCGGGCCACTTCGTGACGCGCGCGGGCGCGGCTCAGGATGACCTCGGCCTTGGCCCAGGCGGCGTCCTCGGTGGCGGCGACGATCGGCCGGAAGGACACGCTGAACTCGATGTCGCGGCCGTGCCCGGCCGCCTCGGCGCGCACGCGCTCGACCAGCTCGCGGGTCTGCTGCAGGGATTCGCCCCACAGCATGTAGACGTCGGCGTGCTTGCCGGCGACGCGGATGGCGGCGTCCGAGGCGCCGCTGAAATACACCGGCAGGTGCGGCTTCTGCTCGCTCTTGACCGCCGAGAAGGCCTGCTCGACCCGATAGAACTCGCCCTTGTGGTCGAACGGCTGTTCCGAGGTCCAGGTCTTCCTCAGCACCTCGAGGAACTCGTCGGTGCGCGCATAGCGCTGGTCGTGGTCGAGGAAGTCGCCGTCCTTGCGCTGCTCGCTGTCGCTGCCGCCGCTGATCACGTTCAGCGCCAGGCGGCCGTCGAGCAACTGGTCGAGGGTCGCCAGCTTGCGCGCGGCCAGGGTCGGCGCGACGAAGCCCGGCCGGTGCGCCAGCAGCAGGCCGATGCGGCTGGTGGACAGGCCGGCCAGGGCGGTGACCAGGAAGCCGTCGGGCTGATCGGACCAGTAGCCGACCAGGATGCGGTCGAAACCGGCGTTCTCGTGCGCCTGGGCGAAGTTGCGGATGTAGTTCTTGTCGAATACCGGCCCTACCGGGGCTATGGTTTCCGAGGAAAGTCGATGGCCGATCATGCCGAGAATCTGAACGCTCATGTGCCGGGCTCCTGCCTGTGTGAGGGTTGGAAAGGACAAGACCCGGTTCTTCTCTTATAAGAAAAGGATCTTGTCCGGCTGGTTGCTTAGAAGGCTACAGAGCATCATTAGATGATGGAAATTCATTTTTTGCATATTCTAATATGCTTGAAGTGAATGTGTTGCGGCGCCGGAGCGCCCGGCCCCGGGCTCCCACGCAGGAGCGTGGGAGCCATCAACGGCGAGGATGATCGTGCCCAGGCCCCTGCGCTCGTCGTTATACACAACTCCAGTCCCCACAGGTCTATACCCAAAAGGGATTCGTGGAGAATGACGATGAACTGGGCAGAGGAAGAAATGCAGACCGCCGACCTGGGCGATGAGCGCCTGAATGTACGGGTAGCCAAGGTCCTGGAGCGGTTGGGAGCGCACCCGGGGAGCAGCATTCCCGCGGCCTGCCGGGGCTGGGCGGAAACGATGGCGGCCTATCGGTTCTTCGACCACGAGAAGGCAACATTCGAGACGGTGCTGACACCGCATCGGGATGCCACGCTGCAGCGCATGGAGTGTTGCCCGGTGGTGTTGCTGGTACAGGACACCACCGAGCTCGACAAGTGGGTGAGCCTGGGCCCCAAGGGCGTGGGCACGCTCAAGGAGCAGCAGAAATACCCGCGTCGGTTGCATCCGACCGTGGCCTTTACCCCAGAACGCATCTGCCTTGGGGTCGTGGAGGCCTTGTGGTGGAGCCGCGACGAACCGAGTCCGCGCAAGGCGCGTCGTGGCAAGGGCGTGGACGAGAAGGAGAGCCGGCGCGGGATCGACAGTTACCAGGCTAGCTGCGCGTTGCAGGGGCAGATCCCCAAAACGCAATTGGTGAACCTCGCCGATGCGGAAGGGGATCTGTATGAATGGTTCACCGAGTATGCGGAAGTCGCACCGTCCACGCGGGCGCAGTGGATCGTGCGTGCGGCACAGGATCGACGCGTGCTGACGGGCGATGCCGACAAGCTATGGGCATCGCTGGCCATGGCGCCGGGTCTGGGGCAGCTCGCCGTCGAGGTCCGGGCACGCCCGAAGCGCCCGGCCCGGCAGGCCCGGGTCACGTTGCGTTCGGCCACTGTCGTGCTGCGTCCCCCCGCTCGAATCGGTCGCCACTTGCCGGAAGTCTCCGTCAATGCCGTGCTGGCCCGCGAAGAGAATCCTCCGGAGGGCGTCGAGCCGCTGGAGTGGCTGTTGCTGACCAGCTTGCCGGTGGGCAGCCTGGAACAGGCCTCTACGATTGTCGCCTGGTATGCCGTGCGCTGGTATATCGAGATTTACTTTCATGTCCTGAAAAACGGCTGTCAGATCAATTGCCTGCAACTGGAAACCGAGGAGCGGCTACTGCCTTGCATCGGGCTTTACCTGGTGGTTGCCTGGCGAGTGCTGTACAGCCTGATGCTCGGACGTGCCTGCCCGGAGCTGAATTGCGAGTTGATTTTCGAAGCCCGGGAGTGGCGGGCCGCCTACCTCGTGATCAAGCGCTGCCCACCGCTGCCGGTGCCACCTCGACTGGGCGAGATGGTTGAGTGGGTGGCCGGTCTGGGCGGCTATCTGGGGCGCAAACACGATGGCCCACCCGGCCCCAAGGCCATGTGGATCGGATTGCAGCGATTGCGGGAGTTTGTCATTGCACTGGAAGCACGCGATGCGCTCGCCGGAACTTATGTATAACGACGAGCGCGAGGGCGTGGGCACGTTGCATCTGCTCCTGCACCCCTAGCCGGCAAGCAGCCGGCCGAAAACCTTGAAAGGATCGGGTTTGCAAGGTGCTTTCCCCGGCCTTTGCGACAGGAGACAGAGGTTTCAGAACAGCGACAGCGGGTACTGGACGATCAGGCGTTGCTCGTTGAACTGGTTGTCGCTGCCGTAGTCGCGGCGCATGGTGGTGTTGCGCCAGCGCAGCGTCAGGTTCTTCGCTGCGCCGCTCTGCACCACGTAGGCCACTTCGCTCTCGCGGCCCCATTCCTCGCCGTCGTCGACGGCGCCGACGTGGATGTTCTTGCCGCTGATGTAGCGGGTCATGAAGGTCAGCCCCGGCATGCCCAGGGCGGCGAAGTTGTAGTCGTAGCGTAGCTGCCAGGAGCGTTCGCGGGCGTTGTCGTAGCTGGAGTTGTAGCTGTCGTTGGCCAAGGTGCCGCCGCTGGTGCCGTTGACCCGCAGCCACTTGCTGTCGCCGCTGATCCGCTGCAGGCCCAGGTAGAAGGTGTGCGCACCGGTCCGGAGCGAGAACAGCCCGGACAGCGCCTTGTTGTCCAGATGGCCTTCGAGCGCCTCGCCGTCGTCCTCGCCGTCGAAGTAGCCGATGTTGGCGCCCAGGGTCCAGTCGCCGCCCAGCGGCTGGCTGTGCTGGAGCTGGATGTAGCGCTGCTTGTAGATGTCCTTCAGGCGCGCGTACCAGACGCCGACCAGGGTGCGCTTGCCGTTGAAGCTGTATTCGAGGCCGCCGAAGTCGAAATCGTCGGAGGTGCGGTCGCTGGTGTAGGGACTGGTGCCGAACAGGGTCATCTCCTCCATGCTGCCGTCGTCGCGCGGGCTGTTGCCGGTGATGTGGCCGGCGTAGAGGGTGAGGTTCTCGATTTCCTTCGAGGTGAGCATGGAGCCGCGGAAGGTCTGCGGCAGCGAGCGGCCGTCGTCGGAGCGCAGGATCGGCAGTACCAGCGCCCATTCGCCGGCGCGCAGTTCGGTTTCCGAGAGCTTCAGCTTGCCGGCCACCGCCAGGCGGCCGAAGCGGTCGGCGGGCTTGCCGTCGTGGTCGAGCGGCAACAACTGGGTGCCGCCGGTGCCCTTGCCGCCGTCGAGCTTGACGGAGTAGAGGCCGAGCACGTCGAGGCCGAGGCCGAGTGGGCCCTCGGTGTAGCCGGACTTGAGGTCGAGGAGGAAGTTCTGGGTCCACTCCTCGGCCTTGCTGCGGGTGGCGTTGTCGCCCTTGAAGTCGCGGTTGATGAAGAAGTTGCGCAGGGTCAGGGTGCCCTTGGCGTCTTCGACGAAGCCTGCGGCCTGGGCGCCGCCGGCGGCGATGGCCAGGGCGAAGGCGAGGGTGGCGGAAGAATGCGACGGAAAGCCTGGAGGCGTGTTTTTCATTGTTGTTGTCATCGGCGAAGCTTCACTGGAAAAGGTGCAAAAGATCCCCTCCGCGATCGCGGATGCATCGGGCGAAGGGAAAGGCCCGTTTGTGCGCTGACGGGCCGGGATGATCAGGACATGAAAATTCATCCATCCGGTGGGACGGCGGACGGGCGAGAGCGCCGCCATGGGCGGCTGCCGGGCGGAATGTGCATGCTGTCTTCCTTGTTTATTGTTGTATGACGCGTGACAGTCGGCGGCGATGCGCGGAACTCAGGTGTGGCCGGGCCAGAGGGTTTCGGGGATGCATACCGCGCCGTCGAACAGCAGCCGTGCCGTGCGCAGCAGCCCGCAGCCGGCCGGTTCGCTGCCCCGTTTGCGCAACTCGACGGTGAACTCGCCGGTGGGGTGCTCGACGGACAGGCGTATGCGCTCGCGCTGCTCGACCCTGGCCAGGCCGTCGGCCACCGAGCCTTCGATCAGGCAGGCCGAGGCGACGCTGACCGCGCCGAACACGCCGATGGAGGTGTGGCAGCGATGCGGAATGAAGGTCCGGCTGCTGATGGCTCCGCCTTTTTGCGGCGGCGCGATCAGACACATCTTGGGAACCGTGCGCCGGATCACGTCGCCCAGGTTCATGCGCGGTCCGGCCTGCAGGCGGATCGATTCGAGCACGGCCTTGAGTGCGTCGTCGGCATCCAGCTCTTCGCTGCTCTCGTAGCCGCTACGCCCGACCCTGGCCGCCGGGACGAGGACCACGGGCATGCCGTTGTCGATGCAGGTCACCTCGACGCCGTCGAAGGCATCGCGGGCATTGCCCGTGGGCAGCAGCGCGCCGCAACTGGAGCCGGCGATATCCTCGAATTCGACAATGATCGGCGCGGCGCTGCCGGGCACGCCATCGATGCGCGCCTCGCCGGCGTATTGAACCCTCGCGCTCGGCGTGGGTACCTGGGCGATGGCGATCTGTCCGGTGTTTTCCATGAAGATGCGCACCGGGGTGGTATCGCCCCGGACGGGCACCAGGCCGCGCTCGATGGCGAAGGGGCCGACGCCGGCCAGGATGTTGCCGCAGTTCTGGCCGAAGTCCACGCGCGGCTCCTCGACCGCGACCTGGGCGAACAGATAGTCCACGTCGGCGTTCGCCCGCTCGGAAGGCTTGACGATGGCGACCTTGCTGGTCAGCGAGTTGGCGCCGCCGATACCGTCGATCTGCCGTTTGTCCGGCGAGCCCATGCAGGCCAGCAGGACCCGGTCGCGCAGGGCGGCATCAGCCGGCAGATCCCGGGCCAGGAAGAAGGCGCCCTTGGAGGTGCCGCCGCGAATCAACATGCAGGGAATGCGAGTCTGGCTCATATCGTGTTCCTGGTCTGGCCTGGTCCGGGAGCCCGCCCGTTGCCGGGCGGCGCCTCCCGTACCCAGGCGCTTCAGCGTTCCAGTTCGTCCGGACTGTCGACGTAGCGCAGGCCCTTTTCGGCCAGCCGGGCGCGCATGTCGTAGATGTCCAGGCCCAGTTCGCCTTCGGCCAGGCGCACGCGCTTCTGCTCTTCGACATCCGCCCGCTTGCGGCTGGCCTCGACGACCTGGGGCACTTCGCCGCGGCGGACCACTACCACGCCATCGTCGTCGGCGAGAATCACGTCCCCCGGGTTGACCAACTGTCCGGCGCAGACCACGGGAAGGTTCACCGAGCCGAGGGTTTCCTTGATGGTCCCCTGGGCATTGATCGCGCGCGACCAGACGAAGAAGCCCATCTCGCGCAGCGTGCGGGTATCCCGGACGCCGGCATCGATCACCAGCCCGCGTACGCCGCGGGCTTTGAGCGAGGTGGCGAGCAGATCGCCGAAATAACCGTCGCTGCAGGCCGAACTGGGTGCGACGACCAGGACGTCGCCCGGCCGGCACTGCTCCACCGCGACGTGGAACATCCAGTTGTCCCCCGGCGCCACCAGCACGGTGACCGCCGAGCCGCTGATCGCGACATCCTGCTGGATCGGGCGGACGGCCGGATCGAGCAGCCCCTTGCGGCCCTGCGCCTCGTGTACCGTGGCCACCCCGTAGAGCGTCAATTCGTCGATCAGGTCCGCCTCGGCGCGGGGGATGTTGCGCACGACGATGCCGGTCTTGCCGATCAGACTGCTCATGCCAGATTCTCCGTGACGCGCGGGAAGACGCTCTGATAGCCCTCGGCGTAGACGATGTTCTTGCTCGAGGCGATGCCGACGTTGCGCTTGGCCTGCACGCCCCGCTGCAGGGCCACGCGGGTGTAGTACTCCCAGAGGTGTTCCTGACCGGCCATGCACTGGATGGCCGCGTACTTCCTGTCCCATACCTCGGTGATGTCCAGCAGCACGTCCGGACACCATTCGCACTGCTCGGGCTGGTGCGGCTCGAAGCTGTAGACCGGCGGGGCGGCGACGATCTTCTCGCCCGGCTTGTAGCCTTCGGCCTGGGCGATGATGCGGGCTTCCTGGGTCAGGTGCATGGCCAGCGGGTGATCGTAGTTGTAAGGGTCCTTCGGCGAGTGGCTGAGTACGAACTCGGGCTGCACGCGACGCATGACGTCCGCCAGGCGGAACAGGCTGTCCTTGTCGGCGCGCATCGGATAGTCGCCGAGATCGAAGAACTCGACGCTGGCGCCCAGCAGGTCGGCTGCCGCCTGGGCTTCTTCCCGGCGCGCGGCCTTGACCTTCTCTTCCGTCATGCCGCCTTTGCGCCAGAGTTTGGCGGACTCGCCACGCTCGCCGAAGGACAGACAGACGATCTGCACGGCGTACCCCTGCAGGGCGTGCAGCGCGATGGCGCCGCCGGCCCGCCAGACGAAATCGGCGGAATGCGCGCTGACCACCAAGGCTGTTTTCTTGCTCGAATCGTTCATATCGGGCTCCTCGTGTTTTGAAAAAGGGTGGCATGCCCGAAACGCGCCGAATAATGCGTTCAATTGGATGAGGTATGCGTTTTACTTATGAGGCTTGCGAGCGCATAGTGCGCTTTCCTTCCCGCCCCGCGAGTGGAACGCTGCATGTCGTTCGCCGAATATCCCAACCTGATGCAGATTCGCGCCTTCGTGCGAGTGGCCGAGCTGGGCAGCGTGTCCAGGGCTTCCAGGGTGCTCTACCGGGCGCAATCGGTGGTCACCCGGGCGATCGCGGATCTCGAGAAACGTCTCGGCGTCGTGCTGTTCGAACGCCACGCCAACGGCATGCGGCTGACCGACCACGGCAGGCACGTCCTGCCCAGGGCGCAGCAGACGCTCGCCGAGATAGCGATGGTCCCCCAGGTGCTGGGAAACACCGCCGAGCCGCTCTATCTGCTGCACGCCGGCCGGCTGGAGCTGTTCGTGAAGCTCTGCGAGACCCGCCACATGCAAACCGTGGCCAACGCTTTCGGTCTGACCCAGCCGGCGGTGAGCGCGGCGCTCAAGGTCCTGGAGAGCGGCTGCGGGCATCTTCTGTTCGAGCGCACGCCCCACGGCCTGCAGCCGACCCGGAGCAGCGAAGAAATCCTGCTCCATATCCGCCGGGCGCTGAACGAGCTGCGCCATATCGATGCGGACATCGCCGCCCTGTGCGGCACGCTGCAGGGCAGGGTCAGCGTGGGGGCCCTGCCGCTCGGGCGAACCCGCATCCTGCCCGAGGCCATCGTCCGCCTGACCACAGCCCATCCGGGGGTGCGCGTGGCGACCATCGAAAGCCCCTTCGATCTGCTGGCCACCGAACTGCGCGCCGGCGACATCGACTTCGTGCTCGGCGCCCTGCGGCCTTCCGAATACGCCAGCGATCTGCACGGCGAGCGGCTGCTGAGCGAGGATCTGGTGGTGCTGGCGCGGCGGGACCATCCGCTGTTGCGCCGGGATATCGCGCCGAGCGATCTCGGCCGGGCCCGCTGGGTGCTGCCGCGAGCCGGCGCGCCCGCCCGGCAGCAGCTCGACGCCTGCCTCGCCGAACTCGGCGTCGGCGCTCCCCGGCCCATCGTGGAGACGGGGGATCTGGCGATCATCCGTGGCCTGCTCCTGCAGTCCGACATGATCGCCGCCGTTTCGGCGCATCAACTGGAATACGAAATCGCCGCCGGCGAGCTGTGGCCCTTGCCCCTGCAACTGCGTGGCACGAACCGCGCCATCGGCCTGATCTACCGCACCGGCTGCCGGCATTCGCCGCCGGCCGAGGCCCTGATGCGACAGGTGCGCGAAGTCGCCGGAGAGCTGGGGGCCTGAAGCCGGCGGCCCCCGCCGTAGCGGCGCGGGGAGTCCGTCCGGCCGTCGATCAGCGTTTGCCGGCCACCGAGTAGAGGACCTGCCGGTTGCGGGTCTTCTGGAACTCCTCGAGCGACTGGCCGCGCATGGCCGAATAGATGTGCAGGTTGGAGACGCCGACGACCGCGCCGAGCTTTTCCAGCACGAAGAAGCTCGCCCCGTACTGGATCAGGGCGCGCCAGTCGAGGCGGCGGAGCATGTCGCGCTCCTGCTCGCTGAGCCGGTGTTCTTCGAACAGGGTTTCCGGCTCTTCCTTGAAGCGCTCGCGGAAGGCGGGCGAGATCAGCCCGTGCAGGAACTTGTTCAGCCGGTAGCCCTTGGCGCTGCGCGCCAGGTCGAACGGGTAGGTGCCTTCGAGCCGGTCCGCTCCGGCCAGTTGATGGTCCATGTGCCGACGGTGGCGCTCATGCAGGTCCACCGGCACTTCGCGGTCCCGATTCTCCAGGATCAGGGTGGCGATCCCGGTCATCGACGGCAGGTAGTAATCCTGGTGCACCTTCTTCACCGTGGCGGACAGGGCGCCGCGCATGATCAGCCACATGATCACCTCGGCACCTTCCACGCCGCCGAGGGCTGCGTATTCGGCGACGGTCAGCTCGGTCAGGCGCACCGGATCGTTGACCAGCAGATCGACGAACTGGGCGTCCCATTGCGGGTCGTTGAAGCCGCACCGCTCGCCGTGGACCTGATGCGAGAGGCCGCCGGTCGACACGATCGCCACCTTCAGATCCTCGGGGTAGCTCTCGATGGCCCGGCGCAGTGCCTGGCCCAGCTTGTAGCAGCGGGCGGCGCTGGGAATCGGGAACTGCAGCACGCCGACCTGCAGCGGAACGATCTTCACCGGCCATCCGGAGCGGGCATCGGGCGGCAGGATCGCCGACATCGGCGAGAACAGCCCGTGGTCCAGGGGCTTGTCGCGGAAGAACGCCATGTCGAACTCGTCGGCCATCAGGCTTGCGCCGATGTGCCGGGCCAGCTCGGCATGGCCTTCGACGGCCGGCAGGGCGCGCGGGCCGCCCCCTTCGTCGGCGGGTTCGTAGCGCTCGTCCACGCCCAGGTTGAAGGCCGCGTAGTGATTGAAGAAGAACGAGGTCACATGGTCGTTGAAGATGTAGAACAGGACGTCCGGCCGCTTTTCCCGCAGCCATGCCGAGACCGGCTCGAAACTCTTGAAGATCGGCGCCCAGGCTTCGTCGTGTTGCTTGTCGTTGTCGACGGCGAAGCCGATGGTCGGTGTGTGGGAGACGGCGAGGCCGCCAATGATTCGTGCCATGAGGATTTCCTTTTTCGTGAATCGAAGGTGGTTGGATCGAGGGGGTCAGAGCGCCAGCGCGGTCCGCGGCAGGCGGCGGCTGGCGTAGCCGTTCAGCAGGATCGCCAGCGCCGCGATGAAGGCGGGGATCGCCAGGGCGCCGAAGATCAGGCCGAAGCCCAGGCCCAGACTCAGGATCAGGCCGCCGATCATGGCGCCGAAGATGGCGCCGAAGCGGCCGATGCCCAGCATCCAGCTCACCCCGGTGGCGCGGGATTCGGTGGGGTAATAGCCGGGGGCGAAGGCGTTGAGCCCGGTTTGCGCGCCGCTGATGCAGAACCCGGCGGCGAGCACGCCGACGGTCAGCAGTTCCGATTCCAGTCCCAGGACGCCGAGCAGCAGGATGAACGCGCCGCCCAGGGCATAGGCCGTCGCGATGACGCGGTTGGGGCTGTGGCGGTCCATGATCCAGCCGACCGCGATCGCCCCGACGGTCCCGCCGATCTGGAACAGGCCGGTGACGGTGGCCGCGCGCTCGATGGAGATGCCGCTCTCGCGGATCAGCGTCGGCAGCCAGCCCATCGTCAGGTAGATCACCAGCAGGCCCATGAAGTAGGTGACCCACAGGGCGAAGGTGCCCAGGCGGTATTGTTCCGAAAACAGCCGGCGTACCGGGGCCTTGTGCCGGACGGGTTGCTCGGCGGTGACGAAGCGGGTCGCCGGGCCGAATTGTCCGCCGAGCTTGTTGAGCAATTTCGCGATGCGCTCGGCCGGTGCGTTGTTCGCGACCAGAAAGCGTGCCGATTCCGGCAGGAATAGCCAGAGCAGCGGCAGCAGGGCGAGGGGCAGCAGTCCCCCGACCAGCAGCACGCCATGCCAGCCGTACTGGGGAATCACCCAGGCCGCGACGAAGCCGGCGCCGCCCGAGCCCAGGTTGAAGCCGGTGAACATGACCGTGATCAGCAGCGAACGGTAGCGCTCGGGCAGGTACTCGGAAAGCAGCGTCGTGGTGTTGGGCATGGCTGCGCCCAGGCCGACACCGGTCAGGAAGCGCAGGATCGCCAGTTCGTAGGGATTTCGCGCGAAGGCGGAGGCCAGGCTGAGTATGCCGAAGACCGTCACGGCGCCCAGCAGGACCTTCCTGCGTCCGAAACGGTCGGCGTAGGGGCCGGCCACCAGCGCGCCCAGCGCCAGGCCGACCATGGTGGCGCTCATGACCGGGCCGAAGGCCGCCTTGGACAATTGCCAGTCCTGCATCAGCGCCGGCGCGATGAAGCCCATCACGGCCACATCCATGCCGTCGAACAGGACGATGAAGAAGCACAGGGCCAGAATCAGCCACTGGCGTCGGCACAGGGGCTGGCCGTCTATCCAGTGTTTGACTTCTACGGGCGAGTCGGTGTGCATACGGCTACCTCACATTGTTGTTATCTGTCGGCACCCCGTCGCGAGGGGATGCGAGCCGCGGAAGTGGTGTACTTCACGTGGCTGGGAACGCTAAAGCGAATTGGCCCGCGCGTCGCTTGGGAAGTGCTTAAGCAGGTATCGATTTTTTTTATGAGGAGTTCGGAGAGGGGCGGCGGAAAAATTCAGGCGGGCATTCGGACAGGGGACTCGGCATCGGCAGCCGGTCGTCGGTTCGCCGTACCCATGAGGCGCTCGATGGAAGCGCTTTGGCTTCTGACGGAGACGTTTGCGTCGATTGCGGAAGATCCGCGTCGCGAAGCCGGCAGCCCTTGTTTCCGGACCGGCGCGAGGAGGACCGGTGGCGGGCGTGTCGGCGGGGGAGTGGGGAAAACGCCTCGGCCGGCCGCGAAAGGCGGCGGCGTCCGGGGCAAGGAGTGTGCGGGCCGCCGGGCTATCGCCCGGCGCTCACGCCGGGAGCGAGGGCCCGCCGGCGGGGGGCAGACCGGAAGTGGCCTCCGGCGTCCCGTTCCTGGCCGGAGGAGCCGGTGGCGGCGGCACCAGGCTGCCGGCGAGGATCATGGCCACGAGCACGGCGATGCAGCCCCACACCAGCAGGGACAGGCGCTTGGGGGCCTCGCCGGTCTTGCGATTGCGGAACAGCGACGGGGCGATCACGCCCACCACGGTGGCCAGCGCCAGCAGCAGCGCGAGCACGCTGAGAATCTCAGCCAGTAAGGGCATCTGCTTTCTCCCGGTTCGAAGGGTCGAGCGTCCGTCCGGCTCGCCAGGCGGACGGCGCGTTCCGGGGGGACTGTAGCCGATTTCATCGTTTCCCGTCCCCGCTGGCCGAACGAGCCGCCGTTCATCGCCAGGGCGAGCGGCTGTCGCTCTGCCCGTCGACGCTGCGCTGGAAGAAGTCGCGCAGGTGATCGACGAAAAAGGACACCTTGGCGGACAGGTTGAGGCGTTCGAGATAGACGGCGTAGATGTCCGCCGGCGGGGTTTCGTATTCCTCCAGCACTTCCTCCAGCCGCCCGCTGCGCAGGTATTTGGCGAGGTCCCATTCGGCCCGCATGAGGATACCGTGGCCGTCCAGCGCCCAGTTCAGCGCGACTTCCCCTTCGTTGGTGCTGAGGCTGCCGCGCACCTTGATCGATTCGCTCTGCTTGCCCCGGCTCAGCCGCCAGACACCGAAGGCCGCATCGTTCTGGCGCAGCACGATGCAGTTGTGACGCATCAGGTCCTTGGGAGTCTCCGGGCGTCCGCAGGCCTGCAGGTAGGCGGGAGCGGCGCACAGCAGGCGGCGGTTCGAGGCGATCCTGCGGGCGATCAGGCGCGAGTCCGGCAGCTCGCCGAAGCGGATGCCGACGTCGATCGCATCGTTCGGCAGGTTGATCGGGCGATCCGTCAGTTGCAGTTGCACCTCCACATCCGGGTAGCGCTTGACGAACGAGGAGATCGCCGGGCCGACGTAGGTGCGGCCGAAGCCGAGCGGGGCATTGACGCGCAGCAGGCCCTTGGGCGCGGCCCGGCTGCTCGACACCTGGCGTTCCATCTCCTCGATCTCGCCGAGGATGCGCTGGGCGTTGAGCAGATAGAGCTCGCCTTCGCCGGTGAGGCTGATGCTGCGCGTGGTCCTGTTGAGCAGGCGCACACCGAGGCGCCGTTCCAGTTGCGCCAGCCGCTTCGAGACCGCCGGCGGCGTCAGGTTCAGCTCGCGCGCGGTGGCCGCGAGGCTGCCCAGGCGCACCAGCAGGGTGAAGAAGGTCAGCTCGGAGACCGGATTCATAATTAACTTGAAGAAAATAATGAATTAACTTTCGGTCGATTATATCACTCCAGAAAACCAGTACCATTTCTCCGTCGGTTGCCTCGCATGACTTCGAGGCAATTCATCGACCGTTCGATTCCTCGCTGGCGAGAACAATCGGAACGGTCTTCCGATCCCCATAAAAATTCGACCTACAACAATAATTCGGAGGAGAAATGATCAAGCGACTTATAGGCAAGCTATATGTTCAAGTCTTGATCGGCGTAACTATCGGGATAGTGCTCGGTATTTATTCGCCGAACTTCGGTGCCGACCTGAAGCCGCTCGGCGACGCCTTCATCAAACTGATCAAGATGGTCTTCGCGCCCATCATCTTCGCCACCGTGGTGCTCGGCATCGCCAAGATGGAAAACATGAAGGAGCTCGGCCGGGTCGGTGCGCGCGCGCTGATCTACTTCGAGATCCTGTCGACCTTCGCGCTGGTCCTGGGCCTGGTGGTGGTCAACCTCGTCCAGCCCGGCCAGGGCATGAACGTCGATCCGGCCACGCTCGACACCAAGAGCATCGCCGCCTACACGGCCGGCGCGGCGAGCGGCTCGGGCGGCTTCACCGACTTCCTGCTGCACATCATTCCCGCCAGCGTCACCGACGCCTTCGCCAAGAACGAGATCCTGCAGATCCTGCTGTTCTCGACCCTGTTCGGCATCGCGCTGTCGCACATGGGGCCGCGCGCCAGGCCGGTGGTCGACGTGCTGGAGGCGTTCTCCCACGGCATGTTCCACATCGTCGGCATGATCATGCGCGTGGCGCCGCTCGCCGCCTGCGGGGCGATGGCCTTCACGGTCGGCAAGTACGGCCTGGGCTCGATCGTCTCGCTCGGCAAGCTGATGGGCACCATGTACCTGACCTGCTTCCTGTTCGTGACGATCGTCCTCGGCAGCATCGCCCGACTGTCCGGCTTCAGCCTGTGGAAATTCCTCAAGTACCTCAAGGACGAGCTGTTCACCGTGCTGGGCACCAGTTCCTCGGAGTCGGTGGTGCCGCAACTGATGAACAAGCTGGAGAACGTCGGCGTCTCCAAACCCGTGGTCGGGCTGGTGATCCCCTCCGGGCTGACCTTCAACCCCGATGGCCAGTGCATCTACTACACCATGGCCGCCGTCTTCATCGCCCAGGCGACCAACACGCCGCTGACGCTGACCGACCAACTGATCGTGCTCGGCGTGCTGCTGCTGACCTCGAAGGGGTCGGCCGGCGTCACCGGCTCCGGCTTCATCACCCTGGCCGCCACCCTGGCCTCGCTGGGCAACATTCCGGTCGCCGGCATGGTGCTGCTGCTCGGCGTCGACCGCTTCATGTCCGAGGCGCGCTCAATCACCAACACCATCGGCAACGCGGTCGGCACCATGGCGATCGCCAAGTGGGTGGGAGCGCTCGACAAGGAGCGGATGGACCAGGTGCTCGACGGGCGGGCGGACGCGCCGGAGGCGCTTCGGCCGGTAAAGGCGGAAAAACCGGAAGTTCAAGTCAAGTTCACCTGATGTAACGAGCCGAATATTCCGGGCCAATTGAAAACGGCCTCGGAAGTTGGGTACGCATCGACCTGCTGAGGATAAACAACGTGGATAAAGAATTAGCCGTACAGTCGCTCACCGATGTCATGGCCAAGTTCACCGCCTATATCGGCAAGCGTTTGCCGACCGACGTCAAGAGCAAGATGGAAAAGTTGCGCGCCGCGGAAACCAATCCGCTGGCCATCGCCATCTACGACTCGATGGCGGAAAACCAGGATGCCGCGGACAAGCTGGACCGGCCCAGTTGCCAGGACACCGGGGTCATCCAGTACTTCATCTCCGCCGGCGCCAGGTTCCCGCTCCTGGGCGAACTGGAAGACATCCTGCAGAACGCCACCCTGGAGGCGACCCGGAAGGGCCCGCTGCGGCACAACGCCGTGGAAACCTTCGAGGAGAAGAACACCGGCACCAACACCGGCTCGAAGATCCCCTGGCTGGACTGGGAAATCATTCCCGACGCGGACTATGCGCTGATCGACGTCTACATGGCCGGCGGCGGCTGCACGCTGCCCGGTTCGGCCAAGGTGCTGATGCCGGGGCAGGGCTACGAAGGCGTCACCGAGTTTGTTTTCGACGTGATCACCTCCCGCGGCGTGAACGCCTGTCCGCCGCTGTTGGTCGGGGTCGGCGTGTCGACCTCGGTGGAAACGGCGGCGCGCCTCTCCAAGCGGGCGATCCTGCGCCCGGTGGACTCCTGCCACCCCAACGAGAACGCCGCGAAGATGGAAAAGCTCCTCGAAGCGGGACTCAACGAGATCGGCATCGGTCCGCAGGGGCTGACCGGCAACAGCAGCGTGATGGGCGTCAACATCGAGTCCTCGGCGCGCCACCCTTCCACCATCGGCGTGGCGGTCTCCACCGGCTGCTGGGCCCACCGTCGCGGCAAGATCCGCATCAACGCCGACCTGTCCTACGACATCCTCTCCCATGAAGGAGTAGTACTGTGAAAAAGATCCTCACGACCCCGATCAAGGACGAAGATCTCGCGGCCCTGAACGTCGGCGACGTGGTCTACCTGACCGGCCGGCTGGTGACCTGCCGCGACGTGGCGCACCGCCGGCTGATCGAGCTGAAGCGGGAATTGCCGGTCGATCTGCGTGGCGGGGCGATCTTCCACGCCGGCCCGATCGTGCGCAAGAAGGACGACGGCAGCTTCGAGATGGTTTCCATCGGCCCGACCACCAGCATGCGCATGGAGAAGTTCGAGAAGCAGTTCATCGAAGAAACCGGCGTCAAACTGATCGTCGGCAAGGGTGGCATGGGGCCGGAAACCACCGCCGGCTGCCTGGAGAACAAGGCGGTCCATGCGGTCTTCCCCGGCGGCTGCGCGGTGCTCGCCGCGACCAAGGTAGAAGAGATCGAGCGGGCCGAATGGCAGGATCTCGGCATGCCGGAAACCCTGTGGGTGAACCGGGTCCGCGAGTTCGGCCCGCTGATCATCTCCATCGATACCAAGGGCAACAACCTGTTCGAGCAGAACAAGGCCCGCTTCAACGACAAGAAGGGCCCGGTGATCGAGAAGATCTGCAGCCAGGTCCGCTTCATCAAGTAACCGGCCGACGCCCGCCGCGGCAGGGACGCCGCCCGGACGCCGGCGCGCCGCCGACCACGGCCAGGCGGGCATCGTCCGCGTTCTCTCGCGCCTCGCGACACACCCACACAACAACAAGAAGGTGCTTCTCCATGAGCGAACGCCGGCGCGGCGGTTTGACGCTTTCCTGCCTGGGCCTTTTGCCCTTCGGCCAGGCCGGTGCCGCCGGCTTCATCGAGGACAGCAAGGCCACGCTGAGCCTCAAGAACTTCTACATCAACCAGGACGTCCGCAACCAGGACGCGCCGCGCTCCGAGGAGTGGGGCCAGGCGTTCTTCCTCGACTACAAGTCCGGCTTCACCGAGGGTCCGGTCGGCTTCGGCCTCGACGTGCTGGCCATGCACGCCATCCGCCTCGACGGCGGCGGCCGCTCCGGCAAGGCGGACATCGAACGCACCCCGGGCGGCATGTTCCCGCTGGAAAGCAACGGCAAGGGCAAGACCGACTTCGGCCGCGTTGGCGTGACCGGCAAACTGCGCTTCTCCAAGACCGAGGCGCGCCTCGGCACCCTGCTGCCGAAGATGCCGGTGCTGGTCTACAACGACGGCCGCCTGCTGCCGCAACTGTTCCATGGCGCGCAGATCACTTCCAACGAGATCGACAACCTGAGCCTGACCGCCGGCAAGATCGAACACTCGACCGAGCGTAACTCCGGCGACAGCCACGGCCTGTCCATCGGCGGCGCCAACAGCGGCAGCAGGGCGCAGTTCAGCAACGAGTTCTACTTCGCCGGCGCCGACTACAAGGCCACCAAGGACCTCCTGCTGCAGTACTACTACGGCAACCTGCGCGACTTCTACAAACAGCACTTCTTCGGCCTGGTGCACGACTGGAAGCTGCCGGTGGGTTCGCTGAAGACCGACCTGCGCTACTTCTACAGCGACTCCGACGGCAAGAACGAGAGCGCCTCCGGACGTGCCGAGGGCTATGTCAGCAGCGGCGCCGACGGCAGCAGCGGCGAGGTCGACAACAACCTGTGGAGTGCGATGTTCACCTACAGCCTGGCCGGTCACGCGCTGAGCCTCGGCTACCAGAAGGTCAGTGGCGACAGCGACTTCCCGCACATCAACCTGGGGAGCGGGCGCACCCTGCATCTGATCACCAACGGCCAGATCGGCAAGTTCGCCAGCGCCGGCGAGAACACCTGGGTGGCCGGCTACGCCTACGACTTCGCGGCGATCGGCGTGCCGGGGTTGAAGACCAAGCTGATCTACTTCAGCGGCGACGACATCGACGCCGCCGGCAGCGACAACAAGGAGTGGGAACGCAACTTCCGCATCGACTACGCGGTGCAGAGCGGCCCGCTCAAGGGCGTCGGCCTCGCCTGGCTCAATGCCGCGACCCGTGGCAACGATGGCCGCGACCTGGACGAGAATCGCCTGATGCTCACCTACAGTCTGCCGTTGCTTTGACGGTGGCAGGGGCTCTTCCAGGCTGTGACCGGCCGGGAGCGGCTCGGCCCGTTTTGCATGGCGCCGGAGGCGGCGAGTCGGGTTTGCCGGCGACTCGTCGACCCGCGCACCGAGCGGCGGCGATACGGCGTGCACGGTCTCGCCGGGGCCGTGGGCTCAGCGCAGCGAACTGCCGACCACCCATTCGGGCGTGGCGTTGTCCGGAGAGATGCGCACCCAGCCGTTGCGGGTTTCGTAGGCCTGCACGCGCTCGCCCTGCTTGAGTTTCCTGAGCACCTTGCCGCCGCTGGAGCCGGCGCTGCGCACGTTCAGCGTCGAAGCGGACACATAGCGTTCCCGCTCGTTCTGCCGGGTTTTCTGCGTGCCCGATTCGCTGGCGCCGTGGGTTTGTCCCTTCGCCGCCGCGCTGTTCGAGGCGAGCATTTCCGCGTGCGGGTGTCGAGGCTGGGCGGCCTGCAGGTCGACGGCCATCGCGGCGGCCACCAGAAGGGTCAGGAGAGAACTCGTTTGCATGCTATTTCCTCGGGTAGACAGATTGGGGGGCCGTCTGCGCTCCCGTTCCGGCGCGGGGCGGTCGCCGTGCACGGGGCGCGGCGACTTTCAGCCGGGCAGGTTCTGTCCGGCCTGCGCCGCCTCGATGTGCGGGCGGCCGAGCGTGGCCTGGGGTTCGGCGGCGGGAGCCGGCAGCATCGGCAGTCGGCTCAGTACGATCAGGGCCAGCGTGCCGAGAATGGCGGCGACGGTCAGGGCATAACGCAGCGGAGAGTTCACGACTTGCCTCCATCCGGCGCTTCGGCCGGGGTCATGGCGTGCATCGGCGGTCGGTTCGTCGGCCGTCGCCGATGGCCTCAGCGGATCGGACGCCGACAAGCTTAAAAAGCGCCCGTGTTGGCTGCGGTTAACCGGGCGTTAAGTTGGGTAAAGTTCGCCCGCCAGGCGATGACGCCCCCGATCGTGGCGGCGATACTCTGGGGCCTGCCGCATTGCCTGAACGTTGCCATGACGAACGTACTGCTGGTCGACGACGACCACGAACTGACCGCCCTGCTGACCGAATACCTGGCCCGCGAAGGCTTCGTCGCCACCGCCGTGCACGATGGCGAGCTGGGCGAGCTGGAGGCGCTGTCCGGACGCTATGCCATCGTGGTGCTGGACGTGATGCTGCCGCGCCTGTCCGGCATCGAGGTGCTGCGCCGCATCCGCAGCCACAGCCAGATCCCGGTGCTGCTGCTGACCGCTCGCGGCGACAATATCGACCGCATCGCCGGGCTGGACCTGGGCGCCGACGACTACGTGCCCAAGCCCAGCTCGCCGGGCGAACTGGTCGCCAGGCTGCGCGCCATCCTGCGTCGCACCGGTGTCCAGGCCCAGCCGGAGCAGGCCGCCGATGCGGTGCGCGCCGGCGCGCTGACGCTCTGGCCGGCGCGCCGCAAGGCCGAATGGCAGGGCGCGCCGCTGGAGCTGACCGGCACCGAGTTCCAGTTGCTGGAGGAACTGGCCCGCCACGTCGGGCAACTGGTCAGCAAGCAGGATCTGTCGATCAACGCCCTGGGCCGGCCGCTGACCCGCTTCGACCGGCGCATCGACGTGCACATCAGCAGCATCCGCCAGAAACTCGGTCAGCGCGGCGATGGCGAGCCCTGGATACAGAGCGTGCGTGGCCAGGGTTACCAATTGGTGAGCGAATGAAGCCCAGTCGCCTGTTCCTCAAGCTGTTCCTCGCCTTCTGGGGCGCGACCAGTCTGTCCTTCTTCATCGCCGTCGGTCTCATGCGTCTGAACGACGACCATCGGGACCCCTCCACGGAAAGGCGCGCGGAGGAGTCCTTTCCCGGGGCCATGGCGTCGGCTATCCGCGAGGAGGGCGCGGCGCTTCCTCCTCCGCGCGACTGCGGGCCGTTTCCCGGTTGCGGGCATGCCGTCGGGCCGCCGCCGGGACCGGGGCTGGGCGCTCCCCCCGGCCCCGGTGGTGAGCACCGCGGCGCGGCCCCGGACCCCAGGCGTCCACCCGGCGCCGAGGGCCCGCCGCCCGTTCCGATCACGCCCCTGGTCATCGGCACCCTGGTCAGCCTGCTGTTCAGCACCTTTCTCGCCTGGTACCTGTCGCGTCCGCTGCTGCACCTCGGCCGGGCCCTGCGCTCCGTGGCCGAGGGCCACCTGGATACCCGGGTGAAGCCGCTGATGGGCCGGCGACGCGACGAGATCGTCGATCTGGCCGGCGATTTCGACCGCATGGTCCTGCAGTTGCAGCAACTGATGGATGCCCGGCAGCGCCTGCTGCACGACATTTCCCACGAGCTGCGTTCGCCGCTGACCCGCCTGCAGGCCGCCATCGGCCTGCTGCGCCAGCGCCCCGAGCAGGGCGCCAGCATGCTCGAGCGCATCCAGCGCGAATCCGAGCGGCTCGACGGGCTGATCGAGGAGTTGCTCACCCTGGCCCGGCTGGAAGCCGGCTCGGACAACATCGCCCGCGAACGGGTCGACCTGATCGAGCTGCTCGGCGCCATCGCCGAGGACGCCGGCTTCGAGGCCGAAACCAAGGGCTGTACGCTGAATTTCCGGGCCGAGGGCCAATTCGTCAGCCTGGTCAGCGGCGAAATGCTCTATCGGGCCTTCGAGAACGTCGTGCGCAACGCGGTGAAGTTCACCGATCCCGGCAGCGCGGTCACGCTCGAGGCCCATATCGAGGACGAAGGCCGGCGCCTGCACATCCGCGTCCGGGACCGTGGGCCGGGCGTTGCGCCGCAAATGCTGGAAGCCATCTTCGAGCCCTTCAAGCGTGCCGAGAGCGACACGCCGGTGGTCGGTTTCGGCCTGGGCCTGGCCATCGCCCGGCGGGCGGTGGAAATGCACGGCGGCAGCATCCGGGCGAGCCTGGGCGAGGGCGGCGGACTGGTGGTGGATATCCGCTTGCCGAAACTGTAGGAGTGGCTTGTCCAGCCGAAACCGCCGTAGGCGCGGATTCGTCCGCGACCTCTAACCGGCCACGCCGAAGCCGCCTGTCACCCTCCCGTCGCGAACGGATTCGCTCCTACGAACGCGGCGATTCTCGAGGGGCGGGTGGATGGCCGGAACCATCCACCATGGTCACCAACTGCTGCCCAGCCCGAGCAGCTCCAGCGCCTGCTGGCGCAGCTCGACCAGGTGCGGATCGTCGCGGTGGCGCGGGTAGGGGCGTTCGACCTTGAGTTCGGCGAGGATGCGCGCCGGGCGGTTGCTGAACACCAGCACCCGTTCGCAGAGCAGCAGGGCCTCTTCCACGTCGTGGGTGACCAGCAGCGAGCTGTAGCGCTGCTGCTGCCACAGGCGGATCAGTTCGCCCTGCATGGCGATGCGGGTCAGCGAGTCGAGCTTGCCCAGCGGCTCGTCGAGCAGCAGCAGGCGCGGCTCGTTGACCAGCGCGCGGGCCAGCGCGGCGCGCTGGGCCATGCCGCCGGAAAGCTGGCGCGGATAGGCGTCGCGGAATTCGCTGAGGCCGACCTTGGCCAGCGCCGCGTCGACCCGTTCGCGCTGGGTCTTGATCAGGCCGCGGGCCTGCAGGCCGAGGGCGACGTTGTCCCACACCGTGCGCCAGGGGTAGAGGGTCGGGTCCTGGAACACCAGGATGCGCGACGGATCGGGCGTGCCGACCGGCTGGCCGTCGACCAGGATCTGTCCCGACAACGGCGCTTCCAGCCCGGCGACCAGGCGCAACAGGGTCGACTTGCCGCAGCCCGAGGGACCGAGCAGGGCGACGCTTTCGCCCGGCTGCAGGGTCAGATCGACCTGGTTCAGCACCGGCAGGCTGGTCTTGCCCAGGTCGAAGGCGTGGCTGAGGTTCTTCACTTCCAGCTGCAGGCCGTTGGCCTGGGCATGGGCCTGTGGATGGACGGGGCTCACCATTTCACGGCTCCCTTCTGCCAGGACAGGACACGGTCGCGGACCAGGAACAGCGCGGTGATCAGCCCCGAGCAGAGCAGCGCCATCACCAGCAGCGCGGCGTACATGTTGGCGTAGGCCGCCCAGCCCTGGGCCCACTGCAGGTACCAGCCGAGGCCGGCCTTGACGCCCATCATCTCGGCCACCACCAGCACCGAGAAAGACGCGCCGAAGCCCATGAACAGGCCGACGAAGACATGCGGCAGGGCCGCCGGGATGGCCACCCGGAAGATCAGGAAGCGTTCGCTGGCGCCCAGGGTGCGCGCCACGTCGTAGTAGGCGCGGTCGACGCTGGCCACCCCCGACCAGGTCAGCACCGTGACCGGGAACCAGGTCGCCAGGGCGATCAGGAACACGCTGGCGCCCCAACTGCTGGGGAAGATGAAGAAGCAGATCGGCAGCAGCGCGGTGGACGGCACCGGACCGAGGATGCGCAGCACCGGGTGCAGCCAGTAGCCGATGCGCTGCGACCAGCCGATCGACACCCCGGCGAGGAAACCGCACAGCGAGCCCAGCAGCACGCCGTTGAACAGCAGCCAGAAGGAATGCAGCAGGCTCTCGGCGAGGCGCGGCCAATCCTCGGCGTAGACCTCCAGCAGCGCCTGCGGCGGAGCGAAGAAGGGCACCGGCAGCATCGCCAGCTTGGCGGTCGCCAGTTGCCAGAGGCCGAGCAGCAGCGGCAGGGCGACCAGCCACTGGCCGGCCGGGCGCAGACGGTCGGCGAGGCGCGCGACGGGGCCGGGGAGCAGGGCGATCAGCGCCAGCAGCCCGGCGATGGCCAGCGAGAGGTTGGCCAGTTCGCGGGTGTAGGGCCAGTCGCGGATGGCGTTGGGCGCCTCGCTGCTGTAGAGGGCGAAGGCCAGCCAGCCGGCCGCCGCCGCCAGGCCGGTCTTCCACACGGCGAAGGGGCGGGCGCTGGTCCGCTCCGGCAGGTCAACCGAATACGTCGGCATGGATGCTCTCCGCGAATTTCCGGGGATCGGTGCTGGCGCGCAGCACTTCCACGGCCTTCAGGTCGCGGGCGTAGACGGCGATCTCGTCGACGAAGGCCTTGCCCACCGAGTAGTGCGCGTGGGTGTGCTCGTTGAGGATGGCGTTGATTTCCTCGGAATTGGTGTTGACCGCGAACTTGAGGAAGTCCTGGGCCACGGTTTCCGGGTGCTGCGCCGCCCAGGCGTGGGCCTGCAGGATGGCGTGGGTGACGGCGGCGGCGACCGGCCGCTCCTTACGCACCAGGTTGCCGCCGACGCCGACCACGCAGCAGCTCAGGTTGGCGTACTCCTCGACCAGGTTGTTGGACAGCTCGCGCTTGCCCGGCTGGTTGCGCAGGCGGTACATCATCGGGTCGGAGCCGCTGGCCGCCTGGACCTCGCCCTTCTCCAGGGCGGTGCCGAGCAGGTCGATCGGATAGACCCGCCAGGTCACGTCGCGGACCGGGTCGACGCCGTGGCGCTTGAGCATCAGCGAGAAGAAGTTCTTGTCCGGGCTGGCCATGTCGGTGACGCCGATGGTCTTGCCCTTGAGTTCCTCGAAACTGCGCGGGCCGCCTTCCTGGGCGATCAGGCGCAGGCAGCCGCCGTGAGTGCCGGCGGTCAGCTTGACGTCGAAGCCCTGTTCCAGCGCCTTCAGCCAGCGCAGCGCCATGCCGGTGGCGGCATCCGCCTTGCCGGTGGCTAGGGATTCGAGCAGCACCTCGGTGGAATTGCCGAAGTTGACGAACTCGACCTCCAGGTTGTGGTTGCGGAAGAAGCCCTGGCTGTCGGCCACCGCCACCGGGGCCAGGCAGATGGCGTTGAGGTTGGTCGCCAGCTTGAGCTTGCGCGGCGCCGGCAGTGCCCAGCTCTTGGCGTCGCGCAGGAAATTCTGTGCGTCGTCGCCATGGGCGCCATGGGCGGCATGGGCGGCATGGGCGTGCGGATCGGCGGCCCAGGCGAAGCGGCCGACGGCGGCGGCCGCGGCGGCGGTGCCGGCCAGGCCGAGCAGGCGACGGCGGGAGAGGTTGGAGTCGAAGGTCATGCGGGTCGCTTCCGTGAGGGTCGAATGGGGGCGGTGAAATACTTCCGGGCTTCCTCTCGCCATGGGGAAGAGGGGGAGAGGGGCTGTCGGCCCGTTTCCCCCTTCCCCGGCCGAGCCTAGAGTCCCAGGGCTGCCTGGCCGGCCTTGACCAGCACGACGTCGCTCTGCGGCGTGTGGATGCGCCCGCACAGCACGTCGCGGTAGTGCCGCTCCAGGGAGTTGTTCTTGCTCAGGCCGTGGTTGCCGGAGGCCTGCAGGGCCAGCTCCACGACGCGGATGGCGTTGTCGGTGACCAGATGCTTGAGCTGGCCGCTGGCTCCGATCGGCAGGCGCCGGTCGACGGCGGCGTCCAGCAGGCTGCGGTTGACCAGCAGCAGGCTGTCGATTTCGCCGACCAGTTGCTGCAGGCGCGGCAGGCTGGCGAGCGGCGCGCCGAGCGCGCTCGGCGTGCGCTGCTTCAGCCAGTCGACCAGCCAGTCGCGGGCGGCGCGGGCGACGCCGTCGTAGAGAGCGCCGAGCAGCGCGCCCATCCACAACAGACCCTCGGGATCGAGTTCGGTCTCGGTGCTCTTGCGGCTGGCCGGCGCCACGTTGACTGCGTGCTCCAGCGGCACCAGCACGTCGTCGAAATCGATGCGGTGGCTGCAGGTGGCGCGCATGCCCAGATGGTCCCAGTCCTCGACGATACGGATACCGGGGCTGTCCTTGCGGATCAGCCAGACGCCGACCAACGGGTCGGCGTCGTCGCTGCGGGCGAACACGTTGCACCAGGTCAGCCCGTGGCTGCCGGTGGAGTAGAGCTTGCTGCCGCTGATCCGCCAGCCCTCCGGCGTGCGCCGGGCGACGGTGGCCGGCAGGCCGCCGCGCGAGGGCGAGCCGAGCGCCGGCTCGACGCGCAGCGCGTTGATCAGCGCGCCGTCCTCGACGGCTTCGCGCACCACCCGCTGGCGCAGCGCTTCCGGCCATTGCGGGTTGTCCTGCAGGCGGTTGTGGTGCAGGTACTGCATCGCCAGGATCAGCGCGGTGGACGGATCGCCCTTGGCCACCGCGCCGATGGCCTCGACGGCCTCGGCCAGCCCGCCGCCCAGGCCGCCCTGGGAGAGGGGAATGGTCAGGGCCAGCAGGCCCTCCTGATGCAGGCGCTGGAAGTTTTCCCGGGGAAACTCGCCGCTGCGGTCGTAGTGGGCGGCGCGCCCGGCGAATTCCTCGCCGAGGCGGTTCAGCAGCGCGGAAAAGGCCGGGCTGCCGGGGCGGACAGGCGAGCCGGAAGCTGCCTGGGAAGCGTTGCGAAGTGGAGTGATGCTCATCGGAATGCACCTGGGGCGACTGTCACGATGCCGAGTCGTCCGGTGGTCCGGTTGGCCAGCCATCTGTAGCGCCGGTTCATGGGCCTGCAGGAAGTGGTGGCCTAATACTGCATGCATAAAAGAGCAATCTGAAATTCGATTTTCTTATAAATTAATATTCCTGAGTTTTAAATTTCATAATCAATAATTTGCTTTATTTGCATTTTATGGGTGGTTTTCATGCGTGCCGCGCGGGGTCGGAGGGGTAGGGTGGATGGCCGAAGCCATCCACCTTCGTTCGGCTTCGCCATCGGTCCGCTGCTGTCAGGGCGGCGCCCGGATCGGGGTGAATGCGCTTGCATCATGGGGAGGCAATAGATTGCCTGTTTCGGACGAGTGAGACGCTAAAATAGGTATTTAAATACCTTTTTTGTGCTTGGAGAGGGCATAAATAGGCACTATGATGCCTGTCTGGATCGGTTCACACGGGGAAGGCGATAGTCGTATGCCGGACATGCCATGGAAACGATAACCCTGCAGGTTTACCTGGACGGCCAATGGCACGATGCGATGCGGGTGAGCTTCGATGCTCCCGAAGACGGGTTGCGCAGTCGTTGCAGCGCTCGCTACGAGGCCGACTATCTCGTCGCCCACCTCGACGAACTGGGCACGCCGAAGGCAGCGGCCGTGAGCGCAGTTTTTTCCCTCGGCTGGGAAGACTATCGCGGCATCGCTCCGGCCTTCCTGCACGACATCGTTCCCGCCGGCGCCGCGCGCCGGCACATCCTGGCACGGATGGCCGTGCCGCTCGGCGCACCGGAGGAGTTCTTCCTGCTGCAGCACTGCACCATGGCGCCCGTCGGTAACCTGCGCGTCAAGGAGTCCGTCGCCGCCCCGCGCGAGCCGGTCGGCTTCCCTCGCGAGGAGGTGATCCGCCGCGATATCCGTTTTCTCGACCATGCCTACGAGCGCGGTGCAGCCATCGGCGGCGCCACCGGGGCCGGCGGCGAGGCGCCCAAGCTGCTGCTCGCCGAAGACGCCGCCGGCAACCTCCATCCGGACGCCGGCCTGCCCGATGCCGAGGTGTGCCGGCACTGGTTCGTCAAGTTCCCGTGCAATTCGGGGACGGAAACCGACCGGGTCATCCTGCGCAGCGAATACTGCTATTACCGCGCGCTGAACCGGCTGGGAATCGAGACGATCTCCGCCGAAGGGCTGGCCTACGAGGAAGCGGAAAAGCCCAGCCTGTGGATGCGGCGCTTCGACCGCCGGATCGGCCCGAACGGCGTCGAGCGCATCGCCGTCGAGTCCGCCTATTCCCTGTGCGGCGTGACCCGGCCGGGCAGCCGCATGGAGCATGTCGAGGTCGTCGCCCGCCTGGCGGAAACCTGGGACGCCGCCGGGCAGGCTGCGGAAATTCCCGCCATGGTCGCCGAGTATCTGCGCCGCGACCTGCTCAACCAGATCCTCGGCAACACCGACAACCACGGGCGTAACCTTTCCATCCTGCGCACGCGCGAGCGCATCGACCTGGCGCCGATCTACGACCTCGCACCGATGGCGATGGACCCCGAAGGCGTGGTGCGCACGACTCGCTGGCCCGAGGGCATCGAGCGGTTCGACGGCACCGACTGGCGGGCCGCCTGCAACGCCCTGTCGCGCTGGAGCGACCCCGAACTCCTGTTCGAGCGCTTGCGCGACGACGCCCGCCAACTGCTGGCGCTGCCGGACCTGCTGGCCGAACTGAGCCTGCCCGAACAGACCTGGAAGGCACCGACCATCCCGCTGGGCCGCCTGGAGGTCACCTTGCGCCTCTGGGGACTGCTGTGAAAAAGCCGGAAGAAGACCGCGGCGCGGTACTCGACGAAATCCGCCGGCAACTGGCCGACGGCACCCTGAGCTTCGGCGCCGCCATCCGCCAACTGCGCCTGCGCGTCACCGGCCTGAACCAGACCGACTTCGCCCGCATGTGCAAACTCTCCCTGCGCACCCTGCGCCAACTCGAACAGGACGCGGGAAACCCCACGGTGGCGACGCTGGACAGCGTGTTCAGGTTGTTCGGGATGAGGGTGGGGGTTGTGGGGGTGAGGAGGAGAGGGGATGGGGAGATGAAGTGAGAGGGAGCTATGGTCGGCTACCGACCCGGAGCAGCCAGCCAATTCTCTGGGATTTCAGCGGCAGGTTCCGGAGTCGAGCACTCACAGGTGATCCCCCATAGACGCCTCCTCAGCCAGAGCTGACAATGGACTACTGTCTACAACAGCGCGGTAATCAGAAAGTAAGATGTTATTCTTCTGTTGGTAGTAAACAATAGCCCCATTTATTATGCGGCAGTAGTACTGCTCGCGATACAAAACTGGAGAAGAAAAATTCAAAATAATTTCTAACGTATCTGGGTTTTTGGACGTTTTACTGGAAGCAAAAACCTCTAAAATCCCGATCACCGCGAAGCACCATTAAACTCAGAGGCAATGCCACTGGCAGCATCGCTCACAATAACAGGTGTAATCAATTGCAAGCATTGGTACTTCGGACCAGTTGCATTCCAAAACAAAATCACGTTGTCCGGTGTTACCGGTAGCTTTGGCTTGGCATGAGACAAAAGTCTCAGGAGCTTAGCGCGATCAATCCTAAGCAAACTCTTTGCCACTTTATTATCAGCATCTAGTGCATCCATTATGGGCTGACTAATCACTCCCTTAAGCCTCATTCTTAATATGTTTGGCAGCATCCCATTCCAATTCTGCGACTTGTAATGCCGATAGGCGAGCTCTTCAAAAACCTTTCCCATGTTCCATTCAGACGTCTCAAGAGTAGCAACAATTCCATTCAATATTCTGCTGAGATCATCATGGTCACTCCAATTCTCTTTGGCTTTGTACCTCAAATCATGCTCGACTTCGTGCCATCCTTCTGAAAGAATGCTACGCAATTGAACTTCGAAAGTTGCATCGAGTGGCTCGTTGCCTCTAATCCTAGAAAAATTATCAGCAGATTCACTAGGGAGACGAAATACTAAGTTATAACGCGTTACGGAAAACTGATCTCGTTCCGGTCGATCAATAGTCGAAGCACTACTATCAATCTGAAATCTGGATTTAAGGATTGATTTAACGATTGGGATATCATCTGGAAAATAAAGTGCGACCCTAATACCAATGGAGTCTTGAATCAATTTACCACCAATCGAATACTTTCCAGGCTCCCGTGCAAGCTTCGATTTGAGAGATGACTCATCTTTTCCTCGGGCAAAGACGCGGAAAAGAATACCGACAGCAGACAATAAGTCTTCAATCTCACGCCGCATTTCAGCTGCAATGTATTCATATTTGCTTCTCATTGCGTCCTTCCCAAAATATGACGAATTTCCGGAAGTCGATCAAAATTTAGCTCGACAAATGCAGCGCTATTGGGCTGAAGCAGAAGACCTTTTTTCTTTAGCTGGTGAATGGTTCTGTATATTTCATCAGGTCGAAATCCGCCGTATCCACTGCAAATCCCTGATATTGGACGATGTTTGTGCATGAGCTTCTCGCGTCCAACGGGCCAGAATTTTTCAAGAACATGCCTTTCAAGCAAAAGCTCCTGGGTTGGCAATGTAGAAAAATCAATGCTTTCAGAGCCCCCTAGTGCATTTCTGAGGAACCCACTGTCACCTATTTCACCGAGAACATATATCGGTCCTGCGGGTATCCCGTTTGCATTGTTTCTACCATAAAATTTGCAGTTCAGAAATGTAACGCCAGACATCTTTTCAAGCAAAAATTCGCAACTCCTGAATATGCAATCGTTGAACTGAAAATTTTCTATTTCTTCCAAGCCAAAATTTACCGAATCAAACTCAAGACTTTCGGCCTCATCTGATTGAAGAGGAAAGTCTATGGCACCGATTAGTCGTGCCGTAAAGTCGGTTTTATACGAAATTGCTGTGAAGTCTAGCGATTGGCGAATGCGCTCAAGAAGTTCTCGCCGCTCGGGCATCGGTCGTGGGCGATAAGAGATTACGGCCGGCTCAAGAAAGCGTATATCGTCGTTCAACCACTCATTGTCTTTTAGGATATTTGCGGCTACAAAATACCCCAAGACGAATTCATTAATAAATCCTATTTTGTTCTCTTCCTTGCTACTTCGGTCTAGAAGAGCGTGACTGGCAATTTTATTGGCAATGAATTCCTTGTCTGGGCGTTCTGAAGATGGATAAAGTGCTAAGGCATCTTCGATCTCTTGAATGCAATTTCTTAGTATCAGGTCAACAATGTAGTCTCTCTGCTCTGAAGTGTACCCGCCTGCAATCATATCGGCGGCAACGCTAGTAAGAATCGACTTTTGTTTGTCGACACTCATTTGTAAATCTTGTCTTACCCTCTCGCGCTCAAGAAGAAAGTTGAAATAGCGCTCCACCAATTCTTGAGGCGACTCGATCACCGCTTCGAATTTGTCCTCTGGAATACATCGTAAGTAAGACAGGAGGACCGGGTTGGCAAGACTGTTTTTTATATCCAATGATGTGGCCTGAATGGCCTTGAATCGCTTCTCTGGCAGCCAGTCGACAAGGGAGGGCTCACCAATACGAATCCTTATTAGGTCAAATTCGTCTGAATGTGTGGCCGCCCAATTATGAAACGCATCGCCTTCAAATAAAACTGTGCGGCGTGTAGTAAGAATGATTTTGGCGTTGCCCGTCAGAAACTGCCCTATGGTTTCCAGCATTGGCTCCTGGTTCTCGAAGTCGTCGTCTTCATCAGACTTTCGCAGTAACTCATCGAATCCGTCGAGAATAGCAATCACCCGTCCATTTGTGATTTCACTTTGAACGAGTCGGGAGCTTAGGGTCGGAAATTTTCGATCAATTTCATCAAGAAGTACGTAGCGAAAGATCGGGGCTTTTCTGTTTCGTGATAACTCGGAGAAAAGTGGCAAATGATTTTTCTCCTGTATTAGTTGGTGAACTATTTCGTAGGCGGTGCACGTCTTCCCAAACCCCGCGGCAGCCTCAATTAGGAAGAGAATTGGGCGAGTAGTATTTAATCGAGCGACGACTTCGGCAGCCGGAGACTTGCTTCCATCCTTCCCATTCACGCTATATGGCGCATTGATATACTCGTAGCGAGCATCATCGGCAAATGGTTTTACAATGCTATTAGTAAATTGCTCATAGTCTTTCTCAAGCCTATCGAGGATTGAGGCAACAGAAAAAAAACCTTTGAAAAGTTCGGTCTCTGTCTGCTTTGGAGAAAGGAATTTTCTCACAGTGCATGCGTAGCCACTGGCCGAAAAATCATCGAAAGGCTTCTTTGTGCCGGCACTTTCGCTCAACGGGACAATGTCGGCGTTGTCGAAGTACCCCGTTTTAAGGGTGAAGACAATTACCTCTTCAGCTTCGTACACTTTTGCAGTTTCGAATCCGTACCGTCGGTATATCTCTTCTAATCCGCGCTTGAGTTGATTATCCATATTCCATTTCCCTACAGATGATGCCTATTATGCATTAATACTTCTGACTAATCATCGCTATCAAGTAAGGATGCTGGCGGTATTCAGAGACTGCTTCCCGGCCGATTACCGGCGTAGCTCACCACAGTGCTCAATGAATGCTGCACACGTAAGCCGTCGGGCAGCGCTCGGAGTGGAGCCGACATTTAACCGGATGCTATGCCGGATGAGCGACCGTCCGCTTTTGGCCGAACTCCGCTTATCACGCGACTTACAGGCATGCTGGTCATCTGAGCAGCTTTCTCATTTCTGCTCTGTACACACTCAGCCCGAAAGTACTTCCCGGAACACGTCTGGACGCTGGGCGGCGATATGCAGCAGTGAGCGCGCAGCGCCAGATGGCGAGCGGCGACCTTGTTCCCACTCCTGTAGGGTGCGCACCGACACTCCCAGCAACTCAGCGAATTTCGGCTGCGACAGCCCAGTTTTGCTGCGCGCCTCGGCGGCCTCGGTCAATTCCACGCGATGCACGGCGCCGTGGCGTCCTGCCTTGACATCGACAATGGCGGCCAACAACTCCTCGCCGATGTTGCGCTTGGCGTCTCGCTCAAGCAGTTCTTTCTCAGTCAGGGGCATGATTCATCTCCTTGGCGATCTTGCGCAGGATATGCGCCGGAATGTTGTCGGTAGCACCCTTGCCGTAAATCAACAAGGCCACCAGGGCTCCGCTGGCCAACTGCGCAGTGTAGATGACGCGCACGGAACCGCTCTTGCCGCGTCCTTCCATCCCCCAGCGCACCTTGCGGCAACCACCAGTGCCGGGAATGACAGCGCCGGCCTCGGGGTTGCTGGCGAGGAAAGTCATGAAGGCACCACGCTCATCCTCCGTCCAGTAATCGGGCCAGAGCTTGGTGAACAGCGGGGATTCGATGATAGTCAATATGAGCAGAGCATACGTCAATGACGTATTTGAGACAATCAATAGCTCAGCCGCCTAGTTTTCGGCAACTTTTACCATCTCCCACCTTTCCATCCTATACCGTTTCCTCTGGGTCGACTTCTGCCGAGCATGACGTGCCTGAGTCTGAGTCGCCCCAAACCTGCCGGTCATGTTAGGTAACAAGCGGCCAAAGCAGCCAGTCAATGAAGCAGTAGCCTGCGACTGAGATCAATCACAGGTCAATGCGGCTGAGATAACTCAAAAGCCTGCTCAAGGAGCACCAAAGCGGGCGAGCGCAGCATCGATAAATCGTCGGAGTTTGGCTGTTTTCTGACGATTGGCCGTGTAGAGCAAATGCATTTGTCGGCTCGGTGCTTCGTAATCAGCTAACAGTCGAACTAACTCGCCGCTGCGCAACGCGGGCTCAAGAAAGTCCTCGGGTCCAAGGACAATCCCGAACCCGTCCAGCGCTGCCGACAGCAGTGCTTTGCTCTCGTTGACCTGCAATCGACCGACGACTTGTACCCGTTCAACTGCGGAGCCTTTGCAGAATACCCATTCGCGGTCGGCCGGCCGGGACCAATAGGCATACCCCAGACACTCATGGTTCTTCAGATCACCCGGTATTTGCGGTACTCCGCGGTCGGTCAGATAGCTCGGTGCCGCACAGGCTACCAATCGATAAGGCGCCAACGGCTTGGCGGTCAAACTGGACGCGGCCAATGGGCCAATCCTGAAAGTCACTTCATAACCCTCCTCCACCAGATCGACGAAGCGATCGGTCAAATGCAGATCGATTTCGACCTCCGGGTGTTGGCGCAAAAACTCCGTCACAAAGGGCATGAGGCTATAGGAGCCGAACGTTACGGGAGCGCTGATTTTCAGTTTGCCGCGCGGGGTGTCATTCATGATCTGCGCAAGGGAGTCGGCAGCCTGAGCCTCGCTCAAAATGTGCTTACAGCGTTCGTAGTAAGCGCTGCCCAACTCAGTCAGGCTCTGACGTCGGGTGGTACGGTTCAGTAGCCGCGCGCCTAGCCGCCGCTCAAGCGCGGCAACATGCTTGGCCACCATCTGCGGCGACAGGCCCAATCGCTCGGCGGCGCTGGCATAGGAGCCGGATTCCGCCGCCATCACAAACGCCCCCATGCTCGTCAGGCGATCCATTATTCAACACTCCTGGTAACGAGACTAAGTATCCGATGATTATTTATCTGTCCTTGGTTGGCAATCATCATGGTTTCTTCTTACCAACCAGCGGAGCAAGGACATGCGTATCGGCATTATTGGGGCAGGCTTCATCGGACGTGCAGTGGCGCAATTGGTCATCGCGGCGGGACACGAGGCGATGCTCAGCAATTCACGTGGGCCACAGACCATGAGCAGCGTGCTCAGTGGCATTCCTGGCAGTCAGGTCGGCACTGTCGAGGACGCAGCACAATTTGGTGAAGTTGTACTCGTGGCAATTCCTCTTGGGCATTACCGAAGCGTGCCGGCCAAGTGGCTGGAGGGCAAAACCGTGCTGGATGCCAACAATTACTACCCGAAACGCGACGGTCATATTGCCGCTCTCGACCGATTCGAAACCACCACCAGCCGCCTGCTCGCCGAGCATCTGCCCCACTCCAGCGTGGTCAAGGTATTCAATGCAATCCTTGCCCAGGACCTGGTGCAGGACTCGCGCCCGAAAGCGGCGCCCGACCGACGCGCACTGCCGATCGCTGCGGATGATCCGGCGGCGAAAGCGCTGGTGATCAAGTTGCTGGACGAAATTGGATTCGACGCGGTAGATGCGGGCAGCCTTGATGAAAGCTGGCGATTCGAACGGGCTAAACCCGCCTACTGCATACCGCTGGATAAAGAGGGACTGAAGGTTGCCTTGGCTGCGGCCCATCGGCAGGTTGAATTGCCCGAGGGATCGTGGCGCCGCTGAATAGCCCATAACCCACTGGATCGAGAGAAGACTTGGAGCTGGCTGAGAACAATATCAACTTTGGGTCGCTCTGTGCCAGTGATGTCCGGCTCAGTCCGACCCTTAGCGGCCATCCGTACTAAAATCACCCCTCGTTGGATCAATCGAACTTCGCCAAGTTCAGCGCCGGCAACGGACCGCCTGGAAACTGGACCAGCCGGCCACCGACTGCCAGCGCGCCAAGATCGATGCCGAAGAACCCCAACCGTTCGATGAGGCCGCCCACTTCGGACTTGGCGCGAGCGTCATCGCCGGAATAGAACAGCACGCGCTGGCCGCCTTCGGCCTGCGGATCGCCGGACAGCAAGTGCGGCTGCAGGTGGTTGAATGCCTTCACCACGCGGGCACCAGGCACCAGGTCGGTGAACACCTCGCTGGAGACGCGTCCACCCAGGTCGGTGGGCTGGAACAGCGGGGCCTCGATCGGGTTGTTCGCGTCGATCACGATGCGGCCATTCCAGTCTGGCAAGCCTGCCAGCGCCGCTGGCAGCTTGGACCAGTTCACCGCGACCAGCACGATGTCCTGCGCCGCGACTTCTTCCCGCGTACCCGCGCGGATCGACGGGCCGAGTTCCCGCACCAGCGGTTCCAGCGATTCGGGGCCGCGGCGATTGGCGATCACTGCCGGGATGTCGTGCCTGGCCATGGCGCGGGCGAATGCCGATCCGATGTTGCCTGCCCCCAGGATGCCGATGCTGCTCATGGTCGTGTCCTCTGCGTCAGGTCAAGGGATCAGGAGGTGAAGCCGCCATCGGCCACCACGTCGGCGCCGGTCACGAACGAGGCACCCGGGCTTGCAAGGAAGGCGACCACGCTGGCGATCTCCGCCGGCTGGCCGTAACGGCCGACGGCCATGCCAGGCCCCACCAGCTTGGCCACTTCGCCATCGGCGGGATTCATGTCGGTGTCGGTCGGTCCGGGATGCACGGTGTTCACCGTGATGCCGCGCGGGCCCAGGTCGCGCGCCAGACTGCGGTTGAAGCCGGTCACCGCACCCTTGGTGAGCGTGTACAGCGACGCGCCCGGGAAGGACGCGTAGCGCGTCATCGAACTGCCGATGTGGACGATGCGGCCGCCTTCGCGCATGTGGCGTACGGCTTCCTGGGTGGCGACGAACACGCCGGTGACGTTGACTGCAATCATGCGCTGATAATCGTCGAAGCTGATCTGCTCGATCGGACCACCACCGACGGCGATGCCGGCGTTGTTGACCAGGATATCGAGGCCACCATAGGTCTCGACGACCTGGGCGATGGCGGCGCGCACGGCCTCCGGATTGCCGGAGTCAGCCAGGATCGGCTGCGCGGTACCGCCAGCGGCCTCGATGGCGCTGGCCGTCTCTTCGGCCAGCTGTTGCGAGCCGAAGTAGGTGAAGGCGACCTTGGCGCCATCGGCGGCCAGGCGCTTGGCAACTGCAGCGCCGATGGAGCGCGAGCCGCCGGTGACCAGCGCGACCTTGCCGGTCAGGGGAAGGGAGGTGCTGTTGGCTTGGGTGTTCATGGTGATGCTCCAGTGCGTGAGAGGGATGGGGACTGCGTGGTGCGAACAATGCGCCCCACACTTCCCTCTCAGTAGCCGGTAATGGTTAGAATCAGTTTCAAGTCTGATTTGAAGGTCTGCTCTCTTGGAAACCCTGGCCAATCTGGAGTCCTTCGTCCGCAGCGCCGAGTCGGGTAGCTTCTCTGCCGCGGCCCGCCAGTTGGGGCTGACGCCGGCCGCGGTCAGCCGCAACGTGGCGTTGCTGGAGAAGAACCTGGGCACGCGCCTGTTCCATCGCAGCACGCGCAAACTCACCCTCACCGAGTCGGGCGAACGCTTTCTGTTGGGTGTCCGTGGGCATCTGGATGGCCTGCAGGCAGCCATCTCGGAGGTGGCCAGCGATCGGGGCGAACCCGCGGGCGTGCTGAAGGTCAGCGTGGCCTTGGCGTTCGGCATGGAATACCTGCTGCCCCTGCTGCCCGATTTCCTGCAGCGTTACCCGCACGTCCGCATCGACTGGCAGTTCGACAACCGCCAGGTGGACCTGATCGCCGAAGGATTCGATGCAGCCATCGGCGGCGGCTTCGAACTGGCGCAGGGCATGGTGGCACGCACGTTGGCGCCGGCGCACATCATTGCCGTGGCCTCCCCCACCTACATGAAGGGCCGGCGCAACCCCTTCAGCCCCGAGGAACTGGCCGAACTGGATGGCATCGTCATGCGCCCGGCCCGCACTGGCCGCATCCGCCAGTGGACCCTGCGTAATGCCTCGGGTGCTGTTCAAGCGGCCGAACTCAGGCAATCGTTTGTCTTCAACGATCCCGCCGCGATGACACGCGCGGCCGTGCTTGGCCTGGGCGTGACGATGACCGCCGTGCCCGACGCGCTGCCGTATCTCGATCGCGGCGAACTGGTGCGTCTGGTCCCCCAGTGGTACGCGGATGCCGGTCCGATCTCCCTGTACTACGCCAGCCGCACACTGCTGCCTGCGAAGACTCGCGTATTCGTAGACTACGTGCTGGAAACGTTCCGGACGCGGAGGCTTGCCGAGCGCTTTGCTGGGAGTATCGGGTGAGATTTCGAGGTGCACAATGACGGCTTCTGGTCGACTGCTGCCCCCACCACGCTTTCCAACATGCTAGGTAGCTACCACACAGGCTAGAAAACCGCACAGCGTTTTCCCCCAATCCGCACCCCTCTCGCAATACCCGGTGGAAAAGACCTGCGGTCGTTTTCCACCCTACAGGAGCATCACCCTCCGCGAATGACTCCACCCCCGTTCAGACGCCACCCACCGCCGGCGGTGAGGCCAGGTGGCGGGCTACCAGGTTGCCGAACAGTTCGATGGCGCCGTGCAGGTTGCCGACGAAGCGCGGTTGCAGCAGCCAGAGGTCGACCGTCGGCTTGAAGTCGGCGAGGGTGACGACTTCCAACTGCTCGCGGTAGCGGCTGGCCAGCAGCAGCGGCTCGGGGACCAGGCCGAGGCCGAGGTTTTTCGCCACCAGGCCGAGTTGCAGTTCGCTGCCGAAGGTTTCCAGGTTGATCCGCAGTTTCAGGCCCTGTTCGGCCAGGGCGTGCTGCAGGCCGGCGCGGAAGCCGCAGCCGTCCGGGTTGAGCACCCAGCCGCGCTCGCAGCAGTCGGCGAGCCTGCCGCCGCGTTTGTTCCCGCTGCCGCGGGCGGCCACCACCAGAAGTCGCAGGCGTCCGAGGGAGGTGGCGGCGATGCCCTCGGGAAAGCTCTTGCTGGTGGGAAACAGCGCCGCCACGGCGTCCAGTTCGAGGTTTTCCAGGCGCTCCAGCAGGGTGCTGCCCCAGCCGCCGGAGACCTGGGTCTGCAGTTCGGGATAGGTGTTCTTCAACTGTTCCAGGGTGTCGAGCAGCACCACGTCGCCGATGGTCTGCGGCACGCCCAGGCGCAGGGTGCCGCTGGGCGGGGCGTCGCGGGCGACGATCTCGCGCAGCGCGTCCATGCTGCGCAGCACCTCGCGGCACTGTTCGTAGACCCGCAGGCCCATGGCCGTGGGCTTGAGGGGCTTGGTGTTGCGGTCGAGCAGCAGGCTGCCGAGGTCTTCCTCGAAATTCTGCACGCGGCGGGTGATCGCCGACTGGGTCAGTTGCAGGCTGTCGGCGGCCAGGCTCAGCGACTGGCAGCGGACGACGGCGACGAAGGCTTCGATGTCATCTGTTTTCATGCGTTGCTAGCATATTAGCTTATGAATAAAGTGCATTTTGATAATGATAGGGCGCTTGGTAACGTGACGCCATCTTGTCACACAATGGATAAGCGACGATGAGTGAATCCCCCCTGCGCCTGGACCGTCTGCGCGATTTCGTCAGCGCCCTGGGCGAACTGCTCGACCGTCACCCCGACGAGGAGAGCGTACTGCGCGAAGGCCGGTCGCTACTGGGCGAACTGGTCCGCCACGACGACTGGCTGCCGGAGGAGTTCGCCCAGCCCGATCCGGAACGTTACCAGCAGTACCTGCTGCATGCCGACTCCCGCCAGCGCTTTTCGGTGGTCAGCTTCGTCTGGGGGCCGGGGCAGACCACGCCGGTGCACGATCACCGGGTCTGGGGCCTGATCGGCATGCTGCGCGGCGCCGAGGACGCGCAGAGTTTCGAACTGGGCGCCGAGGGTCTGCGTCCGATCGGCGATCCGGTGCGCCTCTCGCCCGGCCAGGTCGAGGCGGTGTCGCCGCGGATCGGCGACATCCACCGGGTGTTCAACGCCAGTCCCGACCAGCCGTCGATCAGCATCCATGTCTATGGCGCCAACATCGGTGCCGTGCGGCGCGCCGTCTATCTGCCGGACGGCAGCGAGAAGCCGTTCATTTCCGGCTATTCCAACCAATTCCTGCCCAATATCTGGGACCAGTCCAAAGAGAGTGCCCGCCCATGAGCCGCATCGCCATCCGCTCCTTCGCCGACATCCGCGCCGCCCTGCTGGCGCGCGAGGAAGTGGCCCTGCTGGACGTGCGCGAAGAGGCCCCGTTCGCCGAGGGCCACCCGCTGTTCGCCGCCAACATCCCGCTGTCGCGCCTGGACATCGAAGTCTATGCGCGGGTGCCGCGGCGTACCGCGCCGGTCACCGTCTACGACGACGGCGAGGGCCTGGCCGAGCGGGCCGCCGAGCGCCTGCTGGCGCTGGGCTACAGCGATGTCGCCCTGCTGGAGGGTGGACTCGCCGGCTGGCGCGCCGCCGGCGGCGAGCTGTTCATCGACGTCAACGTGCCGAGCAAGTCCTTCGGCGAACTGGTCGAGGCCGAGCGCCACACCCCGTCGCTGGCCGCCGAAGAGGTCAAGGCGCTGCTCGACGAAAAGGCCGATGTGGTAGTGCTGGATGCCCGGCGTTTCGACGAATACCAGACCATGAGCATCCCCGGCGGCACCAGCGTGCCCGGCGCCGAGCTGGTGCTGCGCGTGCGCGAGCTGGCGCCGAACCCCCGGACCCGGGTGATCGTCAACTGCGCCGGACGCACCCGCAGCATCATCGGCACCCAGTCGCTGGTCAACGCCGGAATTCCCAACCCGGTGGCGGCGCTGCGCAACGGCACCATCGGCTGGACCCTGGCCGGCCAGCGGCTCGAACAAGGCCAGAGCCGCAGATTTCCCGAAGTCTCCGCCGAGAACCGCGCCATCGCCGCGCAGTCCGCCCGCGCGGTGGCCGACAAGGCCGGCGTCGGTCGCGCCGCTCTGGCCGACCTGGCGCGCTGGCGGGAGGAGGCCGGCCGCACCACCTACCTGTTCGACGTGCGCACCCCGGAGGAGTACGAGGCCGGCCACCTGCCGGGCGCGCGCTCCACGCCGGGCGGCCAACTGGTCCAGGAAACCGATCATTTCGCCAGCGTGCGCGGCGCGCGCATCGTGCTGGCCGACGACGACGGCGTGCGCGCCAACATGAGCGCTTCCTGGCTGGCGCAGATGGGTTGGGAGGTGCACGTACTGGACGGCCTGGACGCCGCGGACTTCACCGAACGGGGCGGCTGGTCGGCGCCGGTGCCGCCGGCGCCGCAGGCCGAGGAGATCGCGCCCGAGACCCTGCAGGCCTGGCTGGCCGAGGGCGACACCCTGGTGCTGGACTTCACCACCAGCGCCAACTACGTCAAGCGACATATCCCCGGCGCCTGGTGGGCGCTGCGCGCGCAACTGCCGCAGGCCCTGGAGAAGCTGCCGCCGGCCGCTCGCTACGTGGTCACCTGCGGCAGCAGCCTGCTGGCGCGCTACGCGGTGGACGAACTGCACGCGCTGAGCGGCAAGCCGGTGTTCGTCCTGGCCGGCGGCAGCGCGACCTGGATCGCCGCCGGCCTGCCGCTGGAGGAGGGCGAGACCGCCCTGGCGGTGCCGCGCAGCGACCGTTACCGGCGTCCCTACGAGGGCACCGACAATCCGCGCGAAGCCATGCAGGCTTATCTGGACTGGGAGTTCGGTCTGGTCGAGCAACTGGGCCGCGACGGTACCCACGGCTTCTTCGTGATCTGAGCGGCTGTGAAAAAACTCCCGCCTACTGCGACCGCCTCCGAACGCCCGCTGCCGCGTTGCGCTACGAACGCTTGGAGACGGTCTCGCGACGGCGTTCGATTTTTTCACAAACCTCTGACGGATCGCCTGGGCTCGTGCCGCGCGGGGGACTGTATCGAAAGCGTAAAGAATCAGCGCTCGACGGGTAGCTATGTTTTGATGGGCGTTTCGCACGAAGCCCAGAGAGGTGAAACATGCTGTACATCCGTCACATCGCGCTGCTGGCCTGCCTGGCCTCGCCCCTGGCGATGGCCGCCGAGGAGGAGCATGCCGGTCATCCGCCTGGCGGGCACGGGCACATGGAGCCGCCGGCCGCCGCCTTCACCGCCTGCGAGGGCAAGAAGGCGGGCGATACGGCATCCTTCAGCGGCCCCGGCGGCCGGAGCATGACCGGTACCTGCCGTGACCTGAACGGCAAGCTCGCGGCGATGCCCGAGCATGGCGGACGCAAGGGCCCGCCGCCATCGGCTGCGGGTTCCGCCAAGGCCTGCGAAGGCAAGAAGGCCGGCGACACCGGTTCCTTCTCCGCCCCGGACGGCAAGACCCGCTCCGGCGTCTGCCGCGACATGAACGGCAAGCTGATGCTCGTTCCCGAGCCCATGGGCGAGCGGATCGAGAAAGACTGATCCCTCGTCCCGGCCGTCTCCCCTTGGGAGACGGCTGCGGGGCTTTCGCCTGCGTCCGGGCGGGTACCCGTGCACCGGAAAGAGCAGTCATTAACTTAGGCTTAAAAGTTATTTAAATAAAAATTCATATTCCATTAAAGTGCGCCTGTCGCGTACTTGTCGGTCAACCGCCGAGCCGCATGAAGAGAAATGGATGCGCCATTCGTGTCCACGCCAGCTTTTTCCTTCGGGCCATGCCCGATCATGCGTTTTGGAGATCCCCATGTCAGCGGTTGAATCCTTGTTGTCTGCTCCTGCCCAGTCGTTCGAAGTCCGTCCCCTCGGTGGGGTGCTGGGTGCCGAAATCCTCGGCTTGGACCTGTCCCTTCCGGTCAATTCGGCGGATTTCGCCCGTATTCACCAAGCCTTCCTGGACCACCGGGTGCTGGTGTTTCGCGAGCAGCGCATCACCCCCGAGCAACAGATCGCTTTCAGCCGCCGCTTCGGCGAACTGCAGATCCATGTCCTCAAGCAGTTCCTGCTCGCCGGCCATCCGGAAATCTTCATCATTTCCAACATCGTCGAGAACGGCAGGCCGATCGGCCTGGGCGACGCCGGCAAACTCTGGCATTCGGACCTCTCCTACAAGGAAATTCCGAGCATGGGCGCCATGCTGTATGCGCGGATTCTGCCGGAAGAGGGTGGCGATACCCTGTTCGCCGACCAGCAGCTCGCCTACGAAAGCCTGCCGGAGGCGTTGCGCAAGGCCGTCGAGGGACGCCGGGCGGTGCATTCCTACACCGCGCACTACGAGGACGAAGTCTTCAAGGGCATCCGCCGGCCGACGCTGACCACGGCGCAACTGGAAGAGGTGAAGGAGGTCGTCCATCCGGTGGTGCGCACCCACCCGGAAACCGGACGCAAGGGCCTGTTCGTCAACGAGAACTTCACCACCCGCATCCTCGATATTCCCGAGGACGAGAGCCGCCGGCTGCTCGCGGAACTCTACGCCCATAGCATCCGCCCGGAGTTCACCTATCGCCACCGCTGGCAGGAGAACGACCTGCTGTTCTGGGACAACCGCGCGCTGATCCATCTGGCCACCGGCTGCCCGAACCACCTGCCGCGCCGGATGCACCGTACCACCATCCAGGGCGACGCACCGTTCTGAGCCGTGCGCGGGCACGCGTGCGCCGACCGGCCGCGCGTGTCCGCGCCTTCCCGGTCGCATCGCCGGCCGAACGACTTTCGGCGACCCATTTCACGCATCTTCCATGGAGCTTCCCATGTTTCCAGGCAAACGCATTCCCGCGATTCGCCGTCTGGCCGGCGCCATCGCTCTGGGGCTCGGTCTCGCCGGCAGTCTGCTGACCCCGGCGGCGGCCCACGCCGAAGGCCAGGTCCGCATCGCCGAACAGTTCGGTATCGTCTATCTGCTGCTCAACGTGGTGCGCGACCAGCAACTGATCGAGAAACACGGCAAGGAGCAGGGCCTCGACATCAAGGTCGACTGGACCCAACTGTCCGGCGGGGCGGCGGTCAACGACGCGCTGTTGGCCGGGACCATCGACATCGCCGGGGCCGGCATCGGCCCGCTGTTGACCGTCTGGGACCGCACCCACGGCCGGCAGAACGTCAAGGGCGTGGCCTCGCTGGGCAACTTCCCGTACTACCTGCTGAGCAACAACCCCAAGGTCAAGACCATCGCCGACTTCGGCGACAAGGACCGCATCGCCGTGCCGGCGGTGGGCGTCTCCATCCAGTCGCGCTTTTTGCAGTACGCCGCCGCCAAGCAGTGGGGCGACAAGTATTACAACCGGCTGGACAAGTACACGGTCGCGCTGCCGCACCCGGAGGCCACCTCGGCCCTGACCAGCGGCAGCACCGAGCTGACCGGGCACTTCTCCAACCCGCCGTTCCAGAACCAGGCGCTGGAAAGCCCCAACGTGCACGTGGTGCTCGACACCTACGAGCTGCTCGGGCCGAACTCGCCGACCGTGCTGTACGCCACCGAGAAATTCCGCAAGGAAAATCCGAAGACCTACCGGGCCTTCGTCGACGCGCTGGCCGAGGCGGCCGATTTCGCGCAGAAGGACAAAGGCGCCGCGGCGGAGACCTACATCCGCGTGACCGGGGCGAAGATCGGCAAGGACGCGCTGCTGAAGATCATCGACAACGACAAGTTCGAGTTCAGCGTGACGCCGAAGAACACCTATCCGCTGGCCGAGTTCCTGCACCGGGTCGGCGCGCTGAAGAACAAGCCGGCCTCCTGGCAGGACTACTTCTTCCCCGATCCCAGGCTGGCCGAGGGGAGTTGAGACGATGAACGCCTTTCTCCAGGATTCCGTACCCGGCGTGGCGACGGCCTTCCGGCCGCTGCTGCAGGTCGAGGGCGTCAGCCTCGAATACCGCACCGCGGAGCGGGTGGTGCGCGCCACCCACGAAGTCAGCTTCGAAGTCGATCCGGGCGACCGCTTCGTCCTGCTCGGCCCCTCCGGCTGCGGCAAGTCGACCCTGCTCAAGGCGGTGGCCGGCTTCATCCGTCCGCGCGACGGCGCGATCCGCCTGGACGGCCGGGAAGTCCGCGAGCCGGGGCCCGACCGCATCGCCGTGTTCCAGGAGTTCGACCAGTTGCCGCCATGGAAGACGGTCAAGCAGAACGTGATGTTCCCGTTGCTGGCCACGCGCACCCTGAACCGCCGCGAGGCCGAGGAGCGCGCCCTGCATTACCTGGCCAAGGTCGGCCTGGCCAACTTCGCCGACGCCTATCCGCACACCCTCTCCGGCGGCATGAAGGCGCGCGTGGCTATCGCCCGCGCCCTGGCCATGCAGCCGAAGATCCTGCTGATGGACGAGCCCTTCGCCGCGCTGGACGCGCTGACCCGGCGGCGGATGCAGGAAGAACTGCTCGAACTGTGGCAGGAGGTGAAGTTCACCCTGCTGTTCGTCACCCATTCGATCGAGGAAGCGCTGGTCGTCGGCAACCGCATCCTGCTGCTCTCGCCGCATCCGGGACGGGTCCGCGCCGAAGTCGCCAGCCACGCCTTCGACCTGCAGAGCAGCGGCAGCGCCGATTTCCAGCACGCCGCCCGGCGCATCCACCGGCTGCTGTTCGAGGAAGGGGAAACCCCCGCCGCCGTGCATGCCGCGTAGGCACCGGCCTGCTGGCGATAGCCGGGTAGGGTGGGCAACTCGCGCAGCGATTGCCCACCATGGCCATGCCGCTGGTGGGAAAGGCCTGCGGCCGTTTCCCACCCTGTGCGGTCGGCCCCCGCACCTTCCCGTTTTTACCCACGACTCTACGGAAAACACACCATGAGCCAGACCCCGCCGCTGCGACCGGAATACGAAATCGCCCTGCAACCTTTGACCGATCTGCCGCTCGAGCGCGAGCTGTCGCTGGCGCAGCGCCTGTGGCAGCAGGCCTGGCTGCGCAAGTCGCTGATCCTCATGACGCTGGCGCTGCTCTGGGAAGTGGCTGCCCGCCTGCAGGGCAACGACCTGCTGTTGCCGAGCTTCCTGCAGGTCGCCCGCGCCCTGGTCGAGGACCTGGCCAGCGGCGAGTTGCTGGAGAAGGTGGCGATCTCCCTGTCGGTGCTGGTCAAGGGCTATCTGATCGGCATCCTGCTGGCCTTCGTCCTGACCAGCCTGGCGGTTTCCAGTCAGCTCGGCCGCGACCTGCTGTCGACCCTGACGGCGATGTTCAACCCGCTGCCGGCCATCGCCCTGCTGCCGGTGGCGCTGCTCTGGTTCGGCCTGGGCGAGGGCAGCCTGATCTTCGTGCTGGTGCATTCGGTGCTCTGGTCGCTGGCGCTGAACACCTACGCCGGCTTTCTCGGCGTCCCGGAAACCCAGCGCATGGTCGGGCGCAACTACGGCCTGCGCGGGCTGCGCTTCGTCGCCCTGATCCTGGTGCCCGCCGCGCTGCCGTCGATTCTCTCCGGCCTGAAGATCGGCTGGGCCTTCGCCTGGCGCACCCTGGTCGCCGCCGAATTGGTGTTCGGCGCCTCGTCCGGGCAGGGCGGGCTCGGCTGGTACATCTTCCAGAACCGCAACGAGCTGTACACCGACAAGGTGTTCGCCGGGCTCGCGGTGGTGATCCTCATCGGCCTGCTGGTGGAAAGCCTGGTCTTCGCCCTGCTGGAACGCTACACCGTCAGGCGCTGGGGCATGCAGCGCTGATGCAGGCCGTGTGAAAACCACTGCGCTCGGCCGGGCTGCGTTGAAATCGAGCCGAGACACGGCGTCTCGGACTGCTCGTAAACTCCGCGTCTTCGCTTGATTTCGCCTTGCCTGACCTTCGCTCGCTACGTTTTCACACAGCCTGGAAACCTTCCGTTTTTCCCTTTCATGTAGTCGCAACGAGAGATTTGCAGATGGGCAACATCGTCTTCATCACCGGCGCCACCTCCGGTTTCGGCCGCGCCGCGGCGCGCCGCTTCGCCGCCGCGGGCTGGTCCCTGGTTCTCAGCGGTCGTCGTCTGGAACGCTTGCAGGCGTTGCAGGAAGAACTCCAGGGCAAGGTGCCGGTGCACATCGCCGCGCTCGACGTGCGCGACGCCGAGGCCGTGCGCCAGGTGGTCGCGGCGCTGCCCGAGGGCTTCCGCCAGGTCCGGGCGCTGATCAACAACGCCGGCCTGGCCCTGGCCCCGCAGCCGGCGCAGCAGGTGGCGCTGGAGGATTGGCACACCATGATCGACACCAACGTCACCGGCCTGGTCAACGTCACCCACGCGCTGCTGCCGACCCTGATCGCCAGCGGCCAGGGCGCCAGCATCGTCAACCTCGGCTCGGTCGCCGGCCACTGGCCCTATCCGGGCGGCCACGTCTACGGCGCGACCAAGGCCTTCGTCGAGCAGTTCGGCTACAACCTGCGCTGCGACCTGCTGGGTACCGGCGTGCGGGTCACCGACATCGCGCCGGGCATGGCCGAGACCGAATTCACCCTGGTGCGCACCAAGGGCGACCAGGCCGCGTCCGACCGGCTGTATCGCGGGACGACGCCGCTGACCGCCGAGGACATCGCCGAGCAGATCTTCTACGTGGCGAGCCTGCCGGCGCACATCAACATCAATCGCCTGGAGGTCATGCCGACCCGCCAGGCCTGGCAGCCGTTCGCCGTGGACCGCGACTGAATCCCCCATCCGCCATCCCGCGCGCGTAACGCGCGGGCGCTCACCGAGATTTCCCATGCAGAAGAAAACCCATTTCCGTCCCGCCCGACTGGCTGCCGGCGTGCTCGCCGGGCTTCTGGGCAGCGTCTCCCTGCTGGCCCGGGCCGAGGGCGAGATCAGCATCGCCCAGCAGTTCGGCATCGGCTATCTGCTGCTCGATGTGGTCCGCGACCAGAAGCTGATCGAGAAGCACGGCAAGGAGCAGGGCATCGACATCCAGGTGGAGTGGCGCAGCATCTCCGGCGCCACCGCGATGAACGAGGCGCTGCTGGCCGGCGCCCTCGACGTGGTGTCGGCCGGCGTGCCGCCGATGCTGACCATGTGGGACCGCACCCGCGGCCGGCAGAACGTCAAGGCCATCGCCGCGCTGGGTTCGCTGCCCAACTACCTGCTGAGCAACAATCCGGCGGTGAAGTCGCTGGACGACCTGGGCGAGAAGGACCGCATCGCGGTGCCCGCCGCCGGTGTCGGTTTCCAGTCGCGCACCCTGCAGATCGAGGCGGCCAAGCGTTACGGCAAGGAGCGCTTCAAGCGCTTCGACGACATCAGCGTCAGCCTGCCGCATCCCGACGCCACCGCGGCGCTGACTTCGGGCGGCTCGGAGGTCACCGCGCATTTCTCCAGCGCGCCTTTCTACTACCAGGCCCTGGAGAGCCCGAAAGTGCGCAAGCTGATCAGCTCCTACGACATCCTCGGCGGGCCGGCGACCTTCAACGTGCTCTACACCACCGAGAAGTTCCACAAGGACAATCCCAAGACCTACCGCGCCTTCTACGCCGCCCTGGCCGAGGCCGAACGCATCGTCAAGGCCGACAAGCCCGCCGCGGCGCAGACCTATATCCGCGTGGAGAACTCCAAGCTGGCGCCGGAGCTGGTAGAGAAGATCGTCGAGGATGAGGAAAACGACTTCACCATAGTGCCGCAGCGCACCTTCATCTACGCCGAGAAGCTCCACGAACTGGGCGTGCTGAAGAACAAGGCGGCCTCCTGGAAGGACTATTTCTTCGAGGAAGCCCACGACGCCGAGGGGAGCTGAGGCTCCCCCGGCGGCTCCTTCACGGCCGGGGCGGCGGATCGGCGCCCTGCAGGATCAGGCCGACTTCCTCGTCGCTCAATTCGTACTGGTAGAAGCGTCGGTAGAAGTCGCGGGTTTCCGCGGCCATGTCCACGTCGGCGAAGCGCTGCGGATGCAGTTGGCGGGCCGCCCAGAGCACCTGCAGGGCGGTTTCCGCCGCGCGCGTGCACCAGGCGTTGATGCCCTTGGGATTGAGCAGCACCCGGCCGTCGCGCACCGCCGGCAGGGACTGCCAGCGCGGGTCGGCGAGAATGGCCCGGCGGGTGCTTTCCTCCAGGACGACGATGAACTGCGGCTGCCAGACCAGCAGTTGTTCCAGGGAAACCTGCGCGTCAGCCGGCAGGCCGGCGCGGGCGGCCACGTTGATGCCGCCGGCCCGCTCGATCCAGGCGTCGACCATGGAGTCCTGCCCTTCGGTGCTCAGCGGCGACAGGCCGGCGTAGTACAGGCGCGGCTTCTCCGCGTCGTCCAGGCCGGACAGCCCGGCGCTCACCCGTTGCAGGACGTTCCGGTAGTAGTCGACGAAGGCTTCCGCCCGCGCCCGCTGCGCCGGGCCCAGCGCCTGGCCGAGCAGGCGGGCGGCGCCGATCATGTCCTCGGGCGAGTCGTAGCCCAGGTAGAGCACGGCCATCCCGAGGCGCTCCAGGCGCGTGCCGAGCGCCTGGTGGGTGGTCCACAGGGTGACCAGATCGGGCTTGCCGGCCAGCAACTGTTCCAGGTGCACGCCGGCCGGCCGGACGAATGGCGTCGGCAGGCGGCCGATTTCCGGCATCAGGCGCAGCAGCCAGGGGTTGCCCTGCACTTCCGGGGTGATGGCGGACAACTGCGCCCGGCCGCCGAGGGCGAGGATCAGCGAGGCCATGGAAATCCCCGGCGTGCCGACCCGCTCGACCCGCGCCGGCAGGTGCAGGACGTGGCCGGCCTGGTCGGTCAGGCTGCGCTGTTCCTGCGTCCAGGCCGGCGCCGCGCCCTGCAGCGCCAGCCCCACCAGCAGCAGCCAGCCGATGGGGCGCAGCCGTTCGCCGCGCATCAGAAGGCCACCGTGCTGGACAGCGAGACGGTGCGCGGCGCGCCCAGGTAGAGGATGCCGGAGCGGGTCGTCCAGTAGTCCTTGTCGGTCAGGTTGGAGACGCTCAGGCGCCAGGTGGTGTCCTTGTCCCGGATGCGGGCGCGGTAGCGCAGGCCGGCGTCCCACAGGGTGACCGAGTGGACGTAGAGCGTGTTGGAGGCGTCCCAGGGCACTTCCTCGGTGTAGGTGACGCCGCCGGTCAGGGTCAGCCCGGAATGGCTGGTGGAGCCGGGCAGGTCGTATTCGGCGTACAGCTTGGCCATGCTTTCCGGCACGCCCTGCGGGGTCTTGCCCTCGTTGGCGGAGGCGCGGTCGATGCGCGCATCCAGCTTGGTGTAGCCGCCGGTCAGGGTCAGCCGCTCGGTCAGGCGGCCGGTGGCGGAGAATTCCCAGCCCTTGTGAATGGCCTTGCCATCCTGGGTGGCCACGTTGGTGGCGGTGTCGACGTTCTGGTTGGCGTCCTCGATGTGGAACCAGGCCAGGCTCAGGTCCATGTTGCCGAGCGTGGCTTTCAGGCCGACTTCCTTCTGCTTGCTGACGTAGGGCGAGAAGACCTCGCCGGCGTTGGCCTGGGTCGCGCCGGCCACCATGCCCTGCTGCAGGGATTCCACGTAGGAGGCGTAGGCGGTGACCGCCGGGATGGGCTTGAAGGCGATGGAGTAGGCCGGGGAGAACTCCTGTTCGTCGTAGCGGGTGGTGGTTTCGACGCCGGTGGCGCTGCGTGAGGTGGAGCGGTCGTCCACCCGCGCGCGGGTGCCGCCGATCATGATCGTCCATTTGTCGCCGATGGATATCCGCTCGGCGAAGATCAGCGTGGTGTAGTGGGTTTCCTGGGAGGTGCTGGTGCCCCTGGGCGGTTCCGTCCAGGCCGGATAGCCGGTGTTGCCGTGCAGGTTGCCCGGATAGACGGTGGCGTAGGTGGTGCCGCGATAGCCGGTGTCGGCCGAGTCGTAGGAGTCGCGGGTCAGGCCGACGGTGAACAGGTGCTGCAGCGGGCCGGTGCTGAAGTTGGCGTCGAGGAACAGGTTGTACTGCTTGACGAGGGTGTCGAACTCTTCCTGCGAGTCGACCCGCCAGCGGTAGTCCAGGTCCTTGTTCACGAAGCTCAGGCGGTTGAGGAAATAGGAACGTTCGATGCGGCTGTAGCGGGCCTTGGCGCGCAGGCTGAAGACGTCGTTCAGGCGGGTTTCCAGGCCTATCCCGAAGCGGTTGGTGGCGTCCATGGCCCCGGTGTAGGGCGCGCCCCAGTTCTTCGCCATGTTCGGGGCGCTGGGGATGCCGATGGCGGCGCTGGTCATGAACAGCGCCTGGGCGTGCTCCAGGTCGCGGCGGGAACGGCTGGCGTCCAGCATCAGCAGGGTGTCGGGAGACACCTGCCAGTCCAGCGCCCCGGAATACAGGTGGCGCTCCTGGCTCTGGTCGTCGATGCCGTTGGTGTCGCCTTCGTCGGACTGCAGCAGGTTCAGCCGGTAGCGCAGGTCGTCGGTCAGCGAGCCGCCCAGATCCAGATGGCCGTAGACCTGCTGGTCGTAGGTGCCGAGGGTGAATTCCCGCAGGGTCCGTTTCGTGGGGCGCTTCAGCGTGTAGTTGATTATCCCGGCCGGCGAGGTGATGCCGTACAGGAAGCCGTTGGCGCCGTTCAGCACCTCGATGCGTTCCTTGTCTTCCATCGGCTGGTACACGTCGAAGTTGCGCATGCCGTCCACCGCCATGTTGTACGTCCAGGTCGAAGCGGTGAAGCCGCGCAGCGTGAAGTAGGGGGTGATCTGGCTGGCGCCGGTGTTGCTGTAGACCGTCGGTACGTACTTGAGCGCCTCGGTGGTGTTGGTCGCCTGGGTGTTGCGGATCAGTTCCCCGGACACCGTGTTGATGGAAAACGGTGTGTCCTGCAGTTTGCCGTTGCCCAGCGGGCCGAGCTGGATGCTCTCCACCCGGTAGCCCAGCTCGGCGCTGCCGTCCGCGAGCTGATCGTCGACGATCCGGGTTTCGCCGAGCTCCAGAGGATCGGAAGCGGCTTCTTCGGCCATGCTGTTGCATGAGGTGCCCAGCAGCAATCCCAGGTAGGCGACGACAGCCTGTCGATAGAGAGACATTCTTGCTCCTTGTAAACGCAATTTATTGCGCCATGGGGCAAGGGGTGTGCCAGTCCGCGAAAGTCGTTTTCCGCGTACTTCGCCGAACGATAGCGGTCGAATGTTCCGGGAAGTACTCGAATACTGCTGCGAAATCGATGGAGTGTGTTCGGAAGTGTCAGCGGGGAACAGGTGGTTGTACTTTCGTGTCGCGATTCGGCGAGCGATCCGTAGGCCTGTCGATCACCCGGATTGGAAACCGCAGGTAGCACATGGGACGGTATTTCCTTCGCCGGGGGCGGCGCTGCCGGGCCGGCGCGGAAGTAGCGTGTCGCATGGAAATTTTCATGGATATCGCTTCCCAGGGCTTTCCCTGAAATTTCTGATTTCGTTCAGGAAAGCCGCTAGAAGCGGCGATCCGTCATCCGCCCGGAATATGCAGCTCAAATCGATATGGGCGTTCTCGGGGAGATGGGCGAGGGGACGATAGACGACGCCGGGAAACGCCAGAACGGATGTGGTTTCGGATACGAGACAGATGCCGAACCCACTGGCAACCAGGCTGATGGCCGTGACGACATCCTCCACCTCCTGGGAGACTTGCGGTGTGAATCCGGCCTGTTGGCAAAGCCCTACCGTCTTGTCGATGAAACTGGGGCGGCTACCCGTTGGGAATAATATGAAAGGGTGGTCGGCGAGCGACTGCAAGGATACTTCGGACGCCTTGGACAAGGGGTCGTTTTTGTTTATCGCCAGAAGTAGCGACTCGTTGGTCACCAGTTCGGAAGCTATACCGGGTGTCGGTGTGAGCAATCGGTTGAATCCCAGACTGATGCGCCGCTGGAGCAGGGCTTCGATCTGCTCGTTCTTGTTCATGGTATGCAATACGACCTTGACATCCGGATAGTTCTTTCTGAAAGCCAGGAGCAGCTTGGGGATGGTGTCGAGTATCCCGGAACCGAAGGTCGCTATATCGAGTCTTCCGAGCTTGCCCCGTCCTGCCAGTTGAGTGCGCTCGGTCGCCTGTTCGATTAGGGAGTGAATATTGCGCGCCTCTTCGAGAAACAACTCGCCGGTCGAGGTGAGTTCAACTCCTCGTGGCGTACGGATGAAGAGTCGTACGCCCAACTCGTCTTCCAATTGCTGGATCTGGCGCGTCAGGGGCGGTTGCGATATATGCAAGCGAACTGCGGCCCGCCCGATGTTTTTTTCTTCGGCGACGGCTATGAAGTACTTGAGATGACGTAGATCCATGTGGCGTTACCCGGGGCGCGTTGTGATCGAATCCGGCGGCCGATGCGTGCGATGACGGCGCATTCCTGAAGAGCGGAACGCAGGCTGCGATGTCCTTTTTCCGAACTGTGTCGGAGTCGCAATCTCCGATTGCCTCGACCTTCCGATCGACTGCCGGGCGAGTTTACGCAAAGAGCCCGATACTTTCCAGGTATCGGGATCGCTGTCCAATGGTATTGGACAGCGAGGATGGGGTGGCAATAAGTTGGTGATAATTTCAGGGCGATCGATCCGGGCGAATGGATATCTTTTGCCATCGGTTTCTTGCCGGCCCTGTTCGAAGCACCATGGCCAGTCTTCGGTTTTCTTCGCATGGCTTAGCCATGAAGGCGGAAGGCGCCGCGTTAAATAAAGCCGATTATAAAAATAAAATCAGGTATGGATGTGTCATGATATTTTCCAGAATAAGAATAAGTTTGCTCTTCGGTTTTATCTGTACATACCCGGTCATGACGTTGGCCACGGAAAATGGCGCGGACTCCTATCCTTCGGGGGCGGAAGGCGTATTGGCGGGCGCCTTGCCGCCCCCTGGATTCTACGGCCAGACGTTCTATGTGAATTATCATGCGTCGCGCTTCGTCGACAAGCACGGGGATTCGATGATTCCCGGCTTCGGGCTGAATCTGAATGGCGTGGTGGAGCGTCTCATATATATGACGGAAACGACCGTCATGAATGGACAACTGGGTTTTTACGTCGCTCAGCCATTCTTCGATCTGCGGATCGCCCAGGGCGGCCAGCGCGGCGACAGGAAGGGGATCAGCGACACGCTGGCCGCGGTCATGGTGGGCTGGCACAACGGCGAACATCATTGGGCCGCGGCCATCGAAGGCGTTTTCCCGACCGGTGAATACGATCGCGACCGCATGGTCAACCTGGGCAAGAATTATTACACCTTGCGGCCAATAGTCGTCTACAGCTATTCCCAGCCGGACGGCTGGGATCTGTCCACCAAGTTGTCCTACAGTTTCAACACTGAAAATCAGGATACCGATTATCTTTCCGGACAATATTTCGCCGGCGATTTCAGCCTGGGTTACCGATTCGCGCCGGGCTGGATTCTGGCCCTGCAGGGTTATGCCTTCAAACAACTGACTTCGGACGAGTCACACGGCCATAAAGTCGGCTTTCGCGGGCAATCCCTGGCATTGGGGCCAGGTATCCAATACCAGGGCAAGGGATGGTCGCTGGAGGGCAAATATACGACCGAAACGGCCGTGGAAAACCGCCCGCAAGGGAATTACACCTGGCTGAAGCTCACTCTGGCCTTCTGAGTTTTCTTATGGCCGAGCGGAGAGAGGTTCGCCGTTCAATGCCGAATGTTCGGACATGAGTCAATCCGGCCACTTTCAAAAGGATTCGCGAACGATGAACGAAGCCTGCGACTTGTCCTTGCGGCGGCTGAATACCATCACCTTGCCCCTGGCCATGCGCGCCATGCGGGCGGCGCTGGACGAGGCCGGCGGGCTTTCCGTGCGCGTCAGCGTCGCCATCGTCGACGCGGCGGGCGGGCTGATCCATCTGGCGCACATGGACGGCGCGCCCCTGCAGTGCCGCGACATCGCCGTGAACAAGGCCCTGACGGCCGTGGGTTTCGCCGTTTCCACCGGGAGCTGGGAAATCCGCCTGAAGGAGATGTCCGACGCCGTGCGCCAGGGTCTGCCGTTCCAGCCGCGCATGGCCCTGTTCGGCGGCGGGGAGCCCATGTTGTACGAGGGGGTGGCGGTGGGGGCGATCGGCGTTTCCGGCGCCTCCGAGCAGGACGACATCCGCTGCGCGCTGGCGGCAGTACAAGCCATCCGCGACGCGCTGGAGGCCGCGGCGGGCGAGGGCGGCTGAGCCGCGCCGGCCGGTCGTTCGGCGAATGGCGCGCAGACGGGCGAATGACGTAAGTTGACGGCCGCCTGTCCCGGCGCCTTTGCCGGGGCCATGACGATAAAACCGGCCAAGAGCCGGGCAGGGGGTCGCCACCCGCATGCCTTGCCCGATGGCTCGCGAGCCGGTCGGGAGAGATGAATATGGCAGTACAACGGCTGATCGAGCGTTTCAACCTGCGTTCGAGGCTGCGTTTCGACATCGACGCCGGGCAGATCTGGCTGGACGAGAGCCGCATGCTCCTGTTCCACGCCAAGGCCGTCGGCGCCCTGCGCCGCGAGCTGTTCGACTCGCTCGGCGCCAAGCGGGCCCAGGGCTTGCTGTTCCGCATGGGCTTCGCCGCCGGCCAGCAGGATGCCGACCTGGCTTCCAAGCTGCTGGGCGAGGGCGACAACTACGACGTGTTCCAGATCGGCCCCGAACTGCACGCCTTCGAAGGGCTGGTCAAGACGGTGCTCATGGATGCGCACATCGACTGGGAGCAGGGCTGTTTCTTCGGCGAGGCGAAGTGCGAGAACTCCTGGGAGGCCGAATCCCATCTCCAGCAATTCGGCATAGGCGAAGACACCGCCTGCTGGACCCTGGCCGGCTACGCCTCCGGTTACGTCACCCGTTTCTTCCGGCGCTTCATCGTCTTCCGCGAAACCCAGTGCACCTGCCGGGGCGATCCCCATTGCGTCCTGGTCGGCAAGCCGGTCGAGGCCTGGGGCGACGACGCCTATCTGGAATATTGCCGCCCGCAGGACCTGGAGCCCTCGCTCCGGGAACTGCAGCGAGAGCTGTGGCAACTGCGCGGCGGCCAGCGCGAACAGCACGCCCCCGGCCGGCTGGTCGGCGCCTCGCCGGGGTTTCGCACGGCCTTCGATCTGCTCGGCAAGGCGGCCAGGACGCCGATCACGGTGCTGCTGCTGGGCGAAACCGGCGTCGGCAAGGAGGTCTTCGCCCGCTGGCTGCACGAGAACAGCGAGCGCGCCGAGCAACCGTTCGTGGCGGTCAATTGCGCAGCCATCCCCAACGACCTGATCGAGTCGGAACTCTTCGGCGTGCAGAAAGGCGCCTTCACCGGCGCGCAGCAGTCGCGTCCCGGCCGCTTCGAGCGCGCCGATGGCGGCACCCTGTTCCTCGACGAGCTGGGCGATCTCTCGTCCTCCGCCCAAGTGAAGCTGCTGCGCGTGCTGCAGACCGGCGAAGTCGAGCGGCTGGGCGACGACAAGGCGCGCAAGGTCGATGTGCGTCTGGTGGCGGCGACCAACGTCGACCTGCAACGGGCGATGGCCGAGGGGCGTTTTCGCGCCGACCTGTACTACCGGCTGGCCACCTATCCGGTGACCATTCCGCCGCTGCGCGAGCGCAAGTCGGACATCCCGCTGCTGGTCGCGGCGCTGCTGGAGAAGTACGCGCCCATCTACCACAAGAAGCTGCCGGGCCTGACCGACCGCGCCATGCAGGCATTGATGGCCCACCGATGGCCGGGCAACGTGCGCGAGCTGGAAAACCTGATCGAACGGGCCGTGCTGCTGGTGCCCTCGGGGACGCGGATCGAGGTCGAGCACCTGTTCGCCGGCTGCCTGCCGGCGCCGCCCTGCGGTGCCGCCGTCGACCGCCAGGGCCTGGTGGGCAATGCCGACGAGGCCCGTCGCGAACTGCTCTACGACAGCCTGCTCGACGACGGCTTCGACCTGCAGGCGCACGAAGCCCGCCTGCTCGAGCTGGCGGTGCGCCGCGCCAAGGGCAACCTGACTCACGCCGCGCGCCTGCTCGGCATCACCCGCCGGCAACTGGCCTATCGCCTGAAGCAGGCCAGCGGCGAAAACCGGCCGAGCCCGGAGCGGACCTGACGAAAGCGAACGACGGCCGGCGGGCGCTCGTCCCGCCGGACCGACGATCCTATCTGTTATCCTTCGCGACAGATTTTGCTGTCTTTTTCTCTGCTTTCTTTCTTGGATTGTCTACGAACGAATAGTGTCAGGTTGGAATGACTGCCCCGTGTCTCCATCACCAATGCTGGCAAAGCGGAGAAAATAGTACGAAAACCGGAGTTGGAAAAATTCCTTTCGGGAGGTTTGTTTTCTCCATTACAATCGAGCGGTTTTTTCTTCTGATTCTGATGCCTATTATGACAAACAAAATCATGGATGTGCCACGGATATTGCGAGTGCCTAGTATCTCAACACACTTCAATCTGCGGATATAGGCTGCGTAGCTTGACCCTCGCATCCTGGGTGGTGAACTGCCAGTTGATCTTGGCATCGAGCTGGTTGCGGCATTGCTGCCATGCGGCGACCTCCTTGCGCATCCGCTCGAGGGAGTCGATGCGCCTGTCCAGGCACTGGCCGGCGAGTACGTTGATCTCGATTTCGGCCATGTTCAGCCAACTGCCATGCTTGGGGGTGTAGACGAACTCGAAGCGATCTCTCAGGGCCTTGGCCTGCTCGGGCATAAAGGTCTCGTACAACGAGGCGGCACTGTGGGTGTTGAGGTTGTCCATCACCAGCGTGATGCGCTCGGCCCCGGACCAGGCTTGGGCGATGTCCTGCAGGAACAGCGCCCAGTCCTGCCTTTTCTTGTACTCGGTGACCTTGGCGATGCGCCGCCCGGCCAGCGGCTCACAGGCTACGAAGACGTTGCAGGTGCCAGCGCGCTCGTACTCGTATCGCGCCCGGGATGCCCCGGTACCGCCTCGAGGGGCTCGCGCACCTGGCGGATCAGTTGCCGCGGCGTTTCGTCCATGCAGACCACCGGATGGCCTTCGTCATAGGGTCGACTGTAGACATCCAGCACCTGCTCCATGGCCGCCACGAATTCCCCGCTGGCCTTCGGCGGGATCACCCAGCCAACCTTGCGCCACGGCTTGAGTTCGTTTTTTTTAGGGCACGTCGCACCGTCTCCGACGACAGCGAGTCTACATATTCCAACTCCACCGCACGCTCGGCCAGCAGTTTGAGCGTCCAGCGCGCATGACCTTCGGGAGCAGGTCCGCAGCTCAGGGCGATCAGGCGTGCCTCGAGTTCGCCGTCGATCTTGCGGGCGTATTCGCGCCGGGGTTTCTTTCTCACCAGCACCGACTCCAGACCTTCCTGCACGCAACGCCGCTTGAGGTTGTCGATCTTGCGTTGGCTCACGCCCAGCATCTGGGCGATCTGTGCACTGGTCTTGCGCGGCCCCTGGTCTTGCGAGCGGTCGCAGGCCAGCAGGATCAGGGCGTTGATGACTTGGCTTGCCGCGGTCCTGCCTTTGCTTGTCAGCTCTTGCAACCGCGCTCTTTCTTGAGGACTGAGGATGATTCTGTAATGTTCCATGCCGACATTATGCATGACGCAGATTTAGCTGTGTCATAACACTAGTATGGTTGTGCAGCGTAAGCAAATGCTTGGGGAAAAGCATATCGCGCCGCTTGCTCAGTATGTAGATAGTTTACGGGCGAAGCATCCAGATTGGGAGTTTCAGGATTTCGACCCGCTTGATGGTGGGATAGGTGCGGATATGCTCTTCCTGCTTGAAAAGCCTGGTCCAATGACTTCCTCAACCGGAAAGCGTAAGGGGTCGGGATTTATCTCACGGAACAATGATGATCCAACCGCAGAGGCACTGTTCAACTTTATGGTGCAAGCGGAAATACCTCGCAAGCGAACCGTGCTTTGGAATGTCATTCCGGGATGGAATAAAACCATCAAGACGACCCGTGAAGAAGTGCGTCGAGGGATTGATGAGTTGATGGACCTGCTGCCGTTACTACCTAAAGTCCAAACTGTAGTATTGGTGGGTGGTAAAGCGAAAATGGCACTTCCATTGATTCAGGTGATAGGTTTGCACGTCTTTACGTCCGCCCATCCGAGCCCCAAGGTTCGCAGCGTCTACCCTGATTTATGGAGGGCGATACCAGAGCAATGGAGGCAGGCGAGTCAAGTATAGTGCTTGGGGTCATCGTCTAAGTAGGTATGAATAAAAACTAAGTAATCTCCGGTAGGTCCGGAGACTTATTTTTTTATTGATCTGTCAACTGGCAGTGTTAGCAACTGAGCCTCGGCTAGTCACATCCGAACTTTGCTCAGTTTTGGCAATTTCAAATAGTACTTGAACCAGTTTTCTAGGAGAAACATTATCCCAACGAATATAAGAGTCAGATGTGCCGGGTCGCTCTTCTTCTCCAAGAACCTTCCGGCATATCTGCTGATGATCGCAAGATGCCATTACAGAAACTTGCTCATTAGGTTGCTCCCAAAAATATGTCAGACCTCTAAGATTGCTTTTTTCGATTTTCTTCTTTTCATCGTTTTTATTTTGACAAGAAATATTTACAAGCATGATATTTCCTTTTTGATTTAAGTGCTCGGTCATCTTATGGGTTGCTAGCGTGCCAAAAAGGTATTCTTGCTTTTTGGTGTTTTCAATAATTTTCGATTGTCTTCAATTGGCTTGTTGGATATACCTGAATGAGCTAAAGCCATTTTATGGCCCAGATGCGTTTTGCCGATGCGAAGAGTGGGCCGGTAAACGCCAACATATCTGGTGTGAGAGCAAATGAGGTAGGTGGAGCTATAGGTCGGATTATTGGCGTTGATTGAGTTATTCTACTCCGAGGCTGAGAATGATTGTAAGCCGTACCAGCTAGAAATCCTGCCGCGTATCAACTTTTTTAAAAAAATGGTTATTTTTTCAATAGTCTGAAACGATTTTGGATGGGTCGGCTGACTGCGGTTGAACGGAGAACGGTTTGAGTAGGTATAGCTCCGTTTTCCCAAAAACGACTTGCGAATTAAGTAGCAGGAGGCGATCTCAAGTTTCGCTCTAATTTGCGTGCTTTCCTTCATTACAGGAGCGCGCCCTGTATTAGCCAGCAAAGACCGTCACGCCACTCATAAATTTGACAAGACGAACACTTAGATTTTTTCCCTGTCCGCCATCCGCCATCCGCCATCCGCCATCCGCCATCCGCCATCCGCCATCCGCCATCCGCCTGCGTCGCCGTGTTGCCGCGTCCTGTCGTCGCATTTGTGCGCCGCACCATGACGTTTTTGTCAGGCCAGCGGGCGACCCGACGAAAACGTCAGGCCGGGCCTTTCCGCCGATGCCTGAAAATTTCAATAAATTCCTTTTGAATCAATCGATTATGAGATGTGGCACCGTCCCTGCAATGTCACTGGCGTAGTTCGCAAGACCCGTCTGCCGGAGCCGTTCCAGGGCGCCGCGCGGACGTCACGACCACACAAGGCCAGATAACGGAGACAACAAATGGCGTTGACAGGTGTGTTGCGGCCGGGCCATGCCCAGGTTCGCGTGCTGAATCTCGAAGAAAGCATCCGTTTCTATCGCGACGTGCTGGGCCTGGTGGAGACCGGGCGCGATGCCCAGGGACGGGTGTACTTCAAATGCTGGGACGAGCGTGACCACCACAGCTACGTGATCCGCGAGGCGGACAGCGCGGGGCTCGACTTCCTCGGCTTCAAGGTGCTGGATAAGGCCACCCTCGAACGACTGGAGGCCGACCTGCGCGCCTACGGTCTGCAGACCACCCGCCTGCCGGCCGGGGACCTGCTGGAAACCGGCGAGCGGGTGCGTTTCGAGTTGCCGTCGGGGCACCTGATCGAGCTGTATGCGGAGAAGACCATCGTCGGCAACGGGGTCGGCCTCATCAACCCGGCACCCTGGGACGGCGCGCGCGAACACGGCATAGCGCCGGTGCGCCTGGATCATGCGCTGCTCTACGGGCCGAACATCGCCGAGGTGCAGAAAATCTTCACCGAGGTGCTGGGCTTCTACCTGGTCGAGCGCGTGCTGACTCCCGATGGCCAGGACAATGCGGCGATCTGGCTGTCCTGCTCGCACAAGGTCCACGACATCGCCTTCGCCGAATACCCGGAGAAGGGCAAGCTGCACCACTGCTCGTTCCTGCTCGACACTTGGGAGCAGGTGCTGCGCGCCGGGGACATCATGTCGATGAACCAGGTCGCCGTGGACATCGGCCCGACCCGCCACGGCGTCACCCGCGGCTGCACCATCTACGCCTGGGACCCCTCCGGCAACCGCTTCGAAACCTTCATGGGCGGCTACCAGCCGTATCCCGACTACGAGCCCCTGACCTGGACCTTCGACAATTTCGGCCAGGGCCTCGATTTCCCGCAGCGCAAGCTGCACGAAACCTTCCTCAGCGTCGTGACCTGAGGAGGCCGGCCATGGCTTCTTCCGAGCCGACAGAGGAGATGGTGCCGGCCGCGCTCGACACCCGCCGGCGCTTCGTGCGGGTGACCGGAGAGCGAGGTAACGGCTTCGTCGAGTTCGACTTCGCCATCGGTGAGCCGGAACTGTGCGTCGAGATGATCCTCGGCCGCGAGGCCTTCGCCGAGTTCTGCGCGGCCAACCGGGTGGAGCTGCTGCCAGCCGCCGGTCCGGCCGCGCAGGGCGAGGTGAGCGACTGGGACTGGCGCCTCTCCGATGCCACGCGAACCCGCTTCAAGCAACAGCCATAACGAAAACAACGACAAGAAAGGCGCCGCGCCCAGGGCAAGGCGCCAGCAGGAGACGTTCATGCAAATCGACCTTCGCACGGTCAGTATCCAGCCGTTGCGCAACACCTTCGACCATCTGGTCCGCCGTTTCGGCGACAAGCCGGCCTCGCGCTACCAGGAAGGCAGTTATGATATCCAGGCCGCCGAGAACCTGCACTACCGCCCGACCTGGGACCCGGAGCAGGAACTCTACGACACCGGCATCACCCGGATCGTCATGCAGGACTGGTACGCCCTGAAGGACCCGCGCCAGTTCTACTACAGCACCTACACCCTGACCCGCGCCCGCCAGCAAGACAGCGCCGAGGCCAGCTTCGCCTTCGTCGAGAGCCGTGGCCTGGCCGAGGCGCTGTCCGACGAGCTGCGCCGGACCGCCCTTGATCTGCTGGTGCCGCTGCGCCATGCCGCCTGGGGCGCCAACCAGAACAACACCTTCATCTGCGGCTACGGCTACGGCACCGCTTTCACCCAGCCGTGCATCTACCAAGCGATGGATAACCTGGGCATCGCCCAGTACCTGTCCCGCCTCGGCCTGCTGCTCGGCGGCACGGAGGCGCTGGAGGCCGGCAAGGCCGCCTGGACGAGCGGCGACGCCTGGCAGCCGCTGCGCCGCTACGTGGAGGATTGCCTGGTGCTGCGCGACCCGTTCGAGCTGTTCGTCGCACAGAACGTCGCCCTCGACGGGCTGCTCTATCCGCTGGTCTACGAGGCGCTGGTCGACGACCACCTGGCCGGTCGCGGCGGCTCGGCGGTGGCCATGCTCACCCAGTTCATGAGCGACTGGTTCGCGGAAACCGGCAAGTGGGTGGACGCCGTGCTCAAGGTCGCCGCCGCCGAGTCGGAGCACAACCGCGCGCAACTGCAAACCTGGATCGGCGCCTGGAGCGAGCGCGCCGCCGCGGCGCTGCTGCCGGTGGTCGGGCAGGTGCCCGGCGCCGAGGCCGACGAACTGGTCGGCGAACGGGTGGCGGCCTTCAAGGCGCGCCTCGAAAAAACCGGCATCGCGCTCTGAGAGGTTTCCATGTCCACCGTATTCATCGCCCTGCAAGCCAACGAAGAAACCCGCCCGATCATCGAGGCGATCGCGTCCGACAATCCCCTCGCCCTGGTCCATCGCGAGCCGGCGATGGTCAAGATCGACGCGCCCAACCGCCTGGTCATCCGCAAGGAGAGCATCGAGGAGCGGATCGGTCGCCGCTACGACCTGCAGGAACTGCAGATCAACCTGATCACGCTTTCCGGCAACGTCGACGAAGACGACGACAGCCTGACCCTGACCTGGAACGACTGAGGACCCCGCCATGGACATGAAATCCGCCAACAGGAAGCTGAGCCTCAAGGACAAATACCGGCTGTTCACCCGCGATCTGGGCTGGGAGCCCAGCTATCGCACCAGGGAAGAAATCTTTCCCTACGTGCAGTACGAGGGCATCAAGGTCCACGACTGGGACAAGTGGGAAGACCCCTTCCGCCTGACCATGGATGCCTACTGGAAATACCAGGCCGAGAAGGAGCGCAAGTTCTACGCGATCATCGACGCCCACGCGCAGAACAACGGCCACCTGCACATCACCGACGCGCGCTACCTGTCGGCGCTGAAGATCTTCCTGCAGGCGATCAGCCCCGGCGAGTTCTGCGCGCACAAAGGCTTCGCCCGCGTCGGCCGCGAGTTCCCCGGCGTCGGCACCCAGGTGGCCTGCCAGATGCAGGCGATCGACGAGATCCGCCACGCGCAGACGCAGATCCACGCGCTGTCCAACTACAACAGGTTCTACAACGGCTTCCACGCCTTCGCCGAGCAGCGCGACCGCATCTGGTACACCTCGGTGGCCCGCTCGTTCTTCGACGACGCCATGAGCGCCGGACCGTTCGAGTTCATGATCGCCATCGGCTTCAGCTTCGAATACGTGCTGACCAACCTGCTGTTCGTGCCCTTCATGTCCGGCGCCGCCTACAACGGCGACATGGCCACCGTGACCTTCGGCTTCTCGGCGCAGTCCGACGAGGCGCGGCACATGACCCTGGGCCTGGAGTGCATCAAGTTCATGCTCGAGCAGGACCCGGACAACCTGCCGATCGTCCAGCGCTGGATCGACAAGTGGTTCTGGCGCGGCTTCCGCGTGCTCGGGCTGGTCAGCACCATGATGGATTACATGCTGCCCAAGCGCGTGATGTCCTGGCGCGAGGCCTGGAACATCTACGGCGTGGAGAACGGCGGCGCGCTGTTCAAGGACCTGGCGCGCTACGGCATCCGCCCGCCCAAGGGTTGGAACGACGCCGAGGAAGCCGTGGACCACATGTCCCACCAGCTCATGCTGGGCCTCTACCAGTGGAGCTTCGGCACCGCCTTCCACGCCTGGATTCCCTCCGACGAGGACATGGACTGGCTGGCGAAGAAATACCCGGAAACCTTCGACCGCTACTACCGTCCGCGCTGGATGCACATCAGGAAGCTCGCCGCCGCCGGCACGCCGTTCAAGAACTACGGCCTGGCCAAGCTGTGCCAGTGCTGCCAGTTGCCGGTGGTGTTCACCGAGCCGGGCGACCCGACCCTGAGCTGCCACCGCGAGCGGGTTCACCAGGGCGAGAAGTACCACTTCTGCTCCGACCACTGCCAGGCGCTGTTCGAGAACGAGCCGGAGAAATACGTACAGGCCTGGCTGCCGATGCCGCAGTTGTTCCAGGACCTGCAGGGCGACCTGACGGCCTGGATGGACTGGGTGTTCCTGCGCGACGGCGAGGACAACGGCGACTACGCCGACTCCCTGGACCGCCGGAACTTCGAAGCCTGGCGCGCCATGGCCACCTCCAACCAGTAAGTGCCGGGCAGCAGTGGGGCGTCGCGTAGTCAGTCGGTAGGGTGGAAAACCGCGTAGCGTTTTCCACCACCCGCTGCCCGCCACGGCGGATGGCTTCGGCCATCCACCCTACGGCCGCGGGAGCGGATTCATCCGCGACCGGACGATTCGCCGGCGTCGCGAACGGGCCCGCTCCCGCAGGCGCCCATCGCTGCCACGCGCAACACAACAAGAAGGAGCACGAACATGCCCGTAACCGCACGCAAGACTTACCTCGGCGTACCCCGCGACCGCGTCGAGAATTTCCACGGCAAGCAACTGGTCTACGTCAGTTGGGACCATCACCTGCTGTTCGCCGCGCCCTTCCTGCTCTGCCTGTCGCCGCAGACTCCCTTTGGCGATCTGGTCCAGAAGGCGCTGTTGCCGCTGCTGCAGGCCGATCCCGACGCCGCCGCCATCGACTGGCGCCAGGTCGAATGGCTCAAGGACAACCGCCCCTGGACCCCGGACTTCGGGCGCAGCCTGGCCGACAACGGCATTGGCCACAAGGACCAGTTGCGCCTGCGTACCCCCGGCCTCGACAGCCTGTACCGAGTGCACTAGGGAGGACAGGGCATGAGCTACCAACTGACCATCGAACCGCTCGGCCAGACCGTCGATATCGCGGAGGGCCAGAGCATCCTCGACGCTGCGCTGCGCGCCGGCATCTACCTGCCGCACGCCTGCGGCCATGGCCTGTGCGCCACCTGCAAGGTGCAGGTGCTGGACGGCGAGGTCGAGCACGGCGAGGCTTCCAGCTTCGCCCTGATGGACTTCGAACGCGAGGAGGGCAAGTGCCTGGCCTGCTGCGCCAGCGCACAGGGCGATGTCGTCATCGAGGCCGAGATCGAGGAGGACCCGGACGCCGAGAACCTGCCGGTGCGCGACTATCCCGCCAGCGTCAGCCGCATCGAGCGCCTGACGCCGACCATCAAGGCCGTCTGGCTGAGGCTCGACGCCCCCGAGGGCATGTGCTTCCAAGCCGGCCAGTACGTCAACCTGGCATTGCCCGAGGGCATCGGCAGCCGCGCCTTCTCCATCGCCAGCGCGCCGCAGGCGGGCGGCGAGATCGAGCTGAACATCCGCATCGTCCCCGGCGGACGCGGCACCGGCTACGTCCACGAACGGCTCGCGGTCGGCGACCGCCTGAGCGTCAGCGGTCCCTACGGACGCTTCTTCGTGAAAAAGTCCGCCGACCTGCCGGTAATCTTCATGGCCGGCGGCTCCGGGCTGTCCAGCCCGCGCGCGATGATCCTCGACCTGCTGGCCGAAGGTTTCGCCAAACCGATCACCCTGGTCTACGGCCAGCGCAACCGCGAGGAACTCTACTACCACGACGAATTCCTCGCCCTGGAGCAACGGCACGCCAACTTCCGCTACGTCCCGGCGCTCTCCCACGAGCCGGAAGGCAGCGACTGGCGGGGTTTCCGCGGCTTCGTCCACGAGGCGGCCAGGGAATGCTTCGGCAACGACTTCCGCGGCCACAAGGCCTACCTGTGCGGCCCGCCGCTGATGATCGACTCCTGCATCGACACCCTGATGCAGGGCCGCCTGTTCGAGCGTGACATCTACACCGAGAAATTCATCTCGGCGGCCGATGCCCAGCAGGTGAGGAGTCCGTTGTTCAAGGCGATCTGAGAGCTTGTTCACGATCGCGCGGGCCGCCGGTGGGCGGCCCGTGTTTTTTCGAAGCCCGCGAATCCGACGGTGAAACGCCGGGACGCCATGCCACCGAGAGAGCATTTCCCTTTTCAATGATTCAATGAATGTTGTATCTTCGAACCATGAACGAAGATCAAGCTGTTTCCGCCCTGAGCGCCCTGGCCCACACCCAGCGGCTGCGTGTATTCCGCGCCCTGGTCGTCGCCGGCCCGGAAGGACTGACGCCCAGCGTCCTGGCCGACCGGCTCGGCGTGGCCCGCAACACCCTGTCCTTCCATCTGAAGGAGCTGGCCCATGCCGGCCTTGTCACGGTCGAACAGCAAGGCCGCAATCTGATCTACCGCGCCGAGTACGGCCACATGAACGGCCTGATCGGTTACCTGACCGAGCATTGCTGCGAAGGCGGCGTCTGCGAGGTTTCCGCTTCCCCTTACTGCGACTGCTGACGCCATGGCCGACACCACCTACAACGCACTGTTCATCTGCACGGGCAATTCGGCCCGTTCCATCCTCGCCGAAGGCATCTTCAACGGGTTGGGCAAAGGCCGCTTTCGCGCCTGGTCGGCCGGCAGCCACCCAAAGGGCGAAGTACACCCGCTGGCGCTCGCCACGCTGGAACGGCTGCACCTGCCGACCACCGGCTACCGCAGCAAGAGCTGGGATGAGTTCACAAGGCCCGACGCGCCGGTGTTCGATTTCATCTTCAGCGTCTGCGACAACGCCGCCGGCGAAGTCTGCCCGATTTGGCCGGGCAAGCCGGTATCGGCCCACTGGGGCGTGCCCGATCCGGCCGCCGTCGAGGGCACCGAGGAACAGCGACGCAAGGCATTCCACGATGCGGCCATCGCGCTGCGCCGGCGCATCGAACTGTTCCTGTCGCTGCCGCTCGAGCGGCTCGATGCCCTGTCGTTGCAGCGCGAGCTGCGTAGCATCGGCCAGCAGTGAGGAGGTCGCTCGATGTCCATGCAGAACGAAGCCAGTGCCACGCCTCTACCTTCCATGAGCATCTTCGAACGCTACCTGACCGTCTGGGTATTGCTGTGCATCGTCGCTGGCATCGGTCTGGGCCGGTTCGCGCCGGGCCTCTTCCAGGCTATCGGCCGCATGGAAGTCGCACAGGTCAACCTGCCGGTCGGCCTGCTGATCTGGATCATGGTGATCCCGATGCTGCTGAAGGTGGATTTCGGCGCACTGGGGCAGGTGCGCCAGCACTGGCGCGGCATCGGCGTGACGCTGTTCGTCAACTGGGCGGTCAAGCCGTTCTCGATGGCACTGCTGGCCTGGTTGTTCGTTCGCCATGTTTTCGTCGCCTGGCTGCCGACCGACCAGCTCGACAGCTATGTGGCCGGCCTGATCCTGCTGGCCGCTGCGCCCTGCACGGCAATGGTGTTCGTCTGGAGCCGGCTGACCGGCGGCGATCCGCTCTTCACGCTGTCGCAGGTGGCCCTGAACGACACCATCATGGTGTTCGCCTTCGCGCCGATCGTCGGCCTGCTGCTGGGCCTGTCGTCGATCAGCGTGCCGTGGGCCACTCTGCTGATCTCGGTGCTGCTCTACATCGTCATCCCCGTGGTCATCGCGCAGCTCTGGCGCCGCGCGTTGCTGCGCCGGGGCCCGACCGCATTCGACGCCGCGTTGGCGCGCATCGGCCCGTTGTCCATCGCCGCGCTGCTGCTGACGCTGGTGCTGCTGTTCGCCTTCCAGGGCCAGGCCATCCTGCGACAGCCGCTGGTGATTGCCATGCTGGCCGTGCCCATCCTGATCCAGGTGTTCTTCAATGCCGGGCTGGCCTACTGGCTCAACCGCCAGGTGGGTGAGCGGCACGACATCGCCTGCCCTTCGGCGCTGATCGGTGCGAGCAACTTCTTCGAACTGGCCGTGGCTGCGGCCATCGGCCTGTTCGGCTTCCATTCCGGCGCGGCGCTGGCCACCGTGGTCGGCGTGCTGATCGAGGTGCCGGTGATGCTGCTGGTCGTACGCCTGGTCAACCGCTCGCGCGGCTGGTACGAGTGCCGCGCAACCACTCCATAACCCCAGGATCGCCCCATGAGCACCATCACGATCTACCACAACCCCGACTGCGGCACCTCGCGCAACGTGCTCGGCCTGATCCGCAACAGCGGCGAGGAACCGACGATCATCGAGTACCTGAAAACGCCGCCCGACCGCGAAACGCTGGTTGCGCTGATCCGGGCGATGGGGATTTCGCCGCGCGCCCTGCTGCGCGAAAAGGGCACGCCCTATGCGGAGCTGGGCCTGGACGATTCGAAATGGAGCGACGGGCAACTGGTCGACTTCATGCTCCAGCATCCCATCCTCATCGAGCGGCCCATAGTCGTCACGCCGCTGGGTACGCGCTTGTGCCGGCCTTCGGAAACCGTGCTGGACATCTTGCCCCGGCTACAGCGCGGCGCTTTCGACAAGGAAGATGGCGAGCCGGTGGTGGATGCGCAGGGTCGTCGTGTCTGAATCGCGTTTCGATCGCCGAATAGTGGCCCGCGGGTTGCGGAAACACTGATCGAGGGCCTTTTCCCCGCGCTCGAAGGCGTTCGGCCGCTCGGGCCTTTATCGCGTTGCCTGGTCATGGCGAGCCTTTGCTCAGGCATGTGCTTCCCGACTCAACACCTCGGACACCCACTGGTTGATGCTCTGGTTGGCCAGTTGGGCCTTGACCGCCACGCTGGCGTGCAGTTCCGGGGTGAGGCGCAGGCTGAGCTTGCCGGAGTAGGGCTTTTGCGCCGGGCGGTTCAGCCGGGCACAGGTTTCCAGGTAGTCGTCCAGCGCCTCGGCGAAGGCGCTGCGCAGTTCCTTGACGGTCTCGCCGTGAAAGCCGACCACATCGCGGATACCGGCGATATGGCCGACGAACAGGCCGTCTTCGTCGCTGTACTCGATGCGGGCGGCGTAGCCCTTGCAGGTCATGGTGTTCATGGTGTGACTCCGGCGCGCTCGGGAAAGGCGCGTCCCGTCGGGCGCGGGCGCTACCCGGATTGTCCGGAGGCCATTTCTCTACCGCAACCGCTCCAGCTCCGCGGCCCGTTCGGTGGTTTCCCGCAGCACGCATTCGTTGGCGGCGACCCTGGCCAGGCTGCCGCCGTCCGGGTCGGCGTAGAAGTCACAGTTGGCGTCGCGGTATTGCAGCCACAGGCGCTGGGTCCGTTGCAGCCGCTGGCGGCGTTCGGGCGTCAGGTTCTGCCCGAGCGTCCGGTAGGCCGCGTTGAGGCGGCGGTCCTGGGTGGCCAGTTCGGTGCCGATGCAGTCGATCATCCCGGCGGTGACGCCGCCGGCCTTGTCCATGCAGGCGGCGTAGGCGGGGTTGTAGGTGGGCTCCTGGGCCTGCGCCAGGGTGGCGATGGCCAGCAGGGCGAGGGCGGGCGGTAGGGATTTCATGGAGTTTCCTCGTTCGTCGCGTGTCGGCGGCGTGGCTCCTGGCCGGCATATCCGGGCCGGAATGGCAGCCGCTGCTGCCGCTGCCGCGTGGCCGAACGGCTTGGCGTCAGCCCAGGCGCGCCACCTGTTCCGCGATCACCACATGGATGATCGCCCGCAGGCAACGCATCTCGCCAGCGAAAGTCGCCGCCAGTTCCGGGCGACGGGCGATCAGCGCGGCATTTTCCCGCTCGACCTGCGCATGGAGCGCCCGTGCCTCGTCGGCGATCCTGCTCCTCAGGCGATCCATCAGGCGCGTGGCCGTGGCCGGCTTGATCCGCATGGTCTCGCCTGCCTCCAGCAGGCAGCGGCGGTCGACCTCGGCGATACGCGCGCGGCCTTCCAGCGGCCAGGCCAGGGTCGTGGCGGCCGGCCAGCGGCCATTGTCGAAAGCCGACGTGTCGTACACGGCGGTGCAGATCAGGTCGTAGAAAGGCGCCGGTCGGATGCCGCCATGGGACACCAGGAAGCCGAGGTTCTTCAGGTGCGCATCGGTGTTGCCGACCAGCAGGTTGAACACCAGCCACTGGAACAGCGCCGTGCGTGCCACTGCGGGGCTGCGGCAGGCGCCGGCCAGTTCGGTCAGCCGGGCCACGCTACCTTCGAGATATTTGTAGGCTGCGCTCAAGCCCAGCATCTGGCAGGCGTCGATGCTGTGTAGGCGGCGCCAGCCCCCGGTTTCCTGCTGGCGGTCGAAACGCTCGATCAGGTACACCGGCTGGGGCACGTAGCGGCGCTCCACACGCGGCACCGCGAGACCGAGGCGCCGGGCCAGCGCCATCGTGAACCATTCGTTGACGACCGAGTGCGCGTAGGAGTCGTGCGGATGGTCGGGCTTGAGGATATGCGTCGAAGGCATCCGCCCGGACGGCTCGAACAGTTCGCCATCCTGCAGCACCACCGCCAGCTTGTGCTGGGCACCGGCCAGCGACATGCGTTTGGGCGCGCCCTCGACCAGCGGGACGCCCGGCATGGCGGCGATGCGCGCGCTCAGGTCGGCATTGCTCAGCGGCCGCAGGCCGCCTTCCCGTTGTTCGCCGTCCGCTGGGAGCAGGGTCAGCGAGCCGGCGGATTCGGCGCCGTAGTGGCCGAGCAGGCCGAACGCATCGCTGCCATCCACTCTGGCGGTGCCGGCCAGCAGCAACCGTTGGCCTTCCTCGGGCAGCAGGTTGTCGAAGTACCACTGCACCGGCCGTCGCGAACCGCCATCCCGGTGTTCTCCGGCTTGCAGGGGCAGGCCGGGGCACAGGGCGAAGTTGTCGGCTGCTTCCAGCCATGCTGGCGCGTACTGGAAGGACCAGACGCCGTCGCGGTCGCGTAGGGTGCCGACCGGCTGGCGGTCGATCCAGGCCAGCAGCCTGCGCTCCATCAGCGATCCTCCGGCCCGGCCGCTTTCGGTCGGCGGGCGGCCTTGGCGCTCTGCCGGCGGGCGTGTAGTTGCCGCGCTGCCGCCAACTGGCCCGCCACCTCGTCGGGAACGTCGAGGATCACTCGCACGCCCAGCCCTTCCAGCACCTGGAACAGCTTGCCCCATTGCAGGGTTTCGCCGCCGCTCTCGACCTTGCCCATGAAGGACTCGCTGACCCCGATGCTGCCGGCCGCATCGTCCTGGCGAATGGACTGGGCCTTGCGGCTGGCCCGCACCACGGGGCCGATGTCGTCGGCGGAATCAAGCTCGATGCGCATGATGGAATCCTTGTGTTCGAAAGGATTTCGGCAAATGCGCTGGCAGTTCACGGGAAATCCTTGTGATCGAAAGGATTTCACGGCGGGCGTGGCAAGACAAGGGAAAATCCATGCGAGCACACGGATTTAGTCCATTCACTCATGAGGACTGAAAGGGCGTTCGGGAACCAGCGCCTTGGGCGCTGCTCGACCGCCGTGCCGGCACGGGCTGGCCGGTGTGCGCTCGCCGCCCGTTGTGGTTCGTGCGGGCGCAGGCCATCGGGCGGCCGGTCTTGCCCGCTGTGGGCCTGCCTGCATATTCATACCTTTCAGGTATCTGTTGTGAAGAAACAAAGTATTGGATGGTATTGAAAGCCCTTCCCTATGCTCACTCCCAAGGGTCGCCCCGGCGACCGGAAACGGAACGACAACGCGGAGTGAGCATGCGCAAGATCGAGAACTTCATTGCCGGCGAGTACGTCGCCGCCGCCAGCGGCAGGCGTTTCGACAAGCGTTCGCCGCTCGACAACCGGGTGATCGCCTCGATCGCCGAGGCCGGGCGCGCCGAGGTGGATGCGGCGGTCGGGGCCGCGCGCGGCGCGCTCGCCGGCGACTGGGGCAGGCTGAGTACCGAACAGCGCGTCGAGCTGCTGTACGGCGTGGCCAACGAGATCACCCGCCGCTTCGATGATTTCGTCGAGGCGGAGATGGCCGACACCGGCCAGCCGGCGCACGTGATGAAGCAGGTGTTCATCCCGCGCGGCGCGGCCAACTTCAAGGTGTTCGCCGACGTGGTGAAGAACGTCGCCAGCGAATCCTTCCAGACGGCCACCCCGGACGGGCGCGGCGCGCTCAATTACGCGCTGCGCGTGCCCAAGGGGGTGATCGGGGTGATCTGCCCGTGGAACGCGCCCTTCATGCTGATGACCTGGAAGGTCGGCCCGGCGCTGGCCTGCGGCAACGCGGTGGTGGTCAAGCCGTCCGAGGAGTCGCCGCAGACCGCCGCGCTGCTCGGCGAGGTGATGAACGCGGTGGGCATTCCCAAGGGCGTCTACAACGTGGTGCAGGGGTTCGGCCCGGATTCGGCGGGCGAATTCGTCACCCAGCACCCGGGCGTCGACGCCATCACCTTCACCGGCGAAACGCGCACCGGCGCGGCGATCATGAAGGCCGCCTCGGAAGGCATGCGCGACGTATCCTTCGAGCTGGGCGGCAAGAACGCCGGCATCGTCTTCGCCGATTGCGACTTCGAGGCGGCGGTGGAGGGCATCTTCCGCTCCGCTTTCCTCAATTCCGGGCAGGTGTGCCTGGGCACCGAACGGGTGTACGTCGAGCGGCCGATCTTCGAGCGCTTCGTGCAGGCGCTCAAGGTCAAAGCGGAAAGCGTCCGCTTCGGCCGCCCGGACGATCACGACGCCAATTATGGTCCGCTGATCAGCCAGGAGCACCGCCAGAAGGTGCTGTCCTACTACCGCAAGGCGCTGGAAGAGGGCGCCACGCTGGTCACCGGCGGCGGCGTGCCGGAGATGCCGGGCGAACTGGCCGAGGGCGCCTGGGTGCAGCCGACCATCTGGACCGGCCTGCCGGAAAGCGCCGCGGTGGTGCGCGAGGAGATCTTCGGACCCTGCTGCCACATCCGCCCGTTCGACGCCGAGGACGAGGTGGTGCAACTCGCCAACGCCACCGACTACGGCCTGTCCACCACGCTCTGGACCAACGACCTGGCCCGCGCCCACCGCCTGGCGGCGCGCGTCGAGGTGGGCATCACCTGGATCAACAGTTGGTTCCTGCGCGACCTGCGCACCGCCTTCGGCGGCGCCAAGCAGTCCGGCATCGGCCGCGAGGGCGGCGTGCATTCGCTGGAGTTCTACACCGAGACGCGCAACGTCTGCGTGAAGCTCTGAGCCTGACAGCCCTCTCCCCAACCCTCTCCCGCGAGCGGGAGAGGGGGTATCCCGCCGAAACCTTGTGAGAACGAACATGGACAATGACAAGATCGAACGATATGGCGACGAGCTGTTCGAGGCTTTCGTCGCCCGCCGGAGTGTGCCGCCGCTATTGGGCCGCGAGCCGGAGATGAGCATCGCCGACGCCTACCGCATCCAGCAGCGTTACGTCGCGCGCCGCCTGGAAAGCGGGGAACGGGTGGTCGGCAAGAAGATCGGCGTGACCAGCAAGGCGGTGCAGGAGCTGCTCGGCGTCTACCAGCCGGACTTCGGCATCCTCACCTCCGGCATGCTCTGCCAGGAGGGCGACAGCATCGACCTCGGCGCCCTGATCCAGCCGAAGGCCGAGGCGGAGCTGGCCTTCGTGCTCAAGCACGACCTCCGGGGGCCGGGCGTCACCGCGATGGATGTGATCCATGCCACCGACTACGTGTCGCCCTGCTTCGAGATCGTCGATTCTCGCATCGACGGCTGGCGGATCAAGATCCAGGACACCGTGGCGGACAACGCCTCCTGCGGGGTGTACGTGCTGGGCAGCGCCAAGGGCGACCCGCGCCGGCTCGACCTGAGCCTGGCCGGCATGCTGCTGGAGAAGAACGGCGAGCTGTTCTCCACCGGCGTCGGCGCCGCGGTGCAGGGCTCGCCGGCCAACGCGGTGGCCTGGCTGGCCAACACCCTGGGCGAACTGGGCATTCCCTTCGAGGCCGGCGAGGTGATCCTTTCCGGCTCGCAATCGGCGCTGGTGCCGGTCGCCGACGGCGACGAACTGGTCTGCACGGTCGGCGGCCTCGGCCGTTGCCGGGTGAAATTCTCCGGGAGGAGCGCGGTATGAGCGACGAACTGACCCTGTCCCGCGAGGACGTGGTGCGCCTGTGCGAGCGCGTCGAAGGGGCGCAGAGCCGCGCCCAGGCGATTCCCAAACTGACCGACGAATACCCGCGGATGACCGTCGCCGACGGTTATGCCGTGCAGAACGAACTGCGCCGGCGCTTCGTCGCCCAGGGCCAGCGGCTGGTCGGCTGGAAGGCCGGGCTGACCTCGAAGGCGAAGATGCGGCAGATGGGCGTCGACGTGCCTTCCATCGGCTTTCTCACCGACCGCATGGCGTGTCCGGAAAGTTCGGCGATTTCCGTGTCCGGGCTGATCCACCCGCGCGTCGAGTGCGAGGTGGCCTTCGTGACGCGGGAAACCCTGCGCGGGCCGGGTTGCACCGCGCAGGACGTGCTGGCCGCCACCGACCATGTGCTGCCGGCGGCGGAAATCATCGATTCGCGCTTCGCCGGCTTCAAGTTCGACCTGCCCAGCGTGATCGCCGACAACTCTTCCTCGGCGCGCTTCGTCGGCGGCGGTCGCGCCCGCTACGTCGAGGATCTCGACCTGCGCACCCTCGGCGTGGTGCTGGAGAAGAACGGCGAGATCCTCGGCCTGGGCGCCAGCGCCGCGGTGCTCGGCCATCCCGCCGAGGCCGTGGCGATGCTGGTGAACATCCTCGCCGGGCTGGGCGAAAGCCTGCCGGCCGGCAGCTTCGTGATGAGCGGCGGGATCACCGAGGCCATCCCGGTCGGACCGGGCGACAGCGTGGTCGCGCGGTTCCAGGAGCTGGGCTCGGTCTCGATGCGTTTCACGGAATGACAAAACTCAGGAAAACAGCCATGCCCATCATCGAAATGCACATGCTCGAAGGCCGCACCGACGAGCAGAAGCGCCGCGTCGCCGCCGCGGTGACCAAGGCCGTCAGCGAAGCCCTGGATTGCGGCGCGGAAACCGTGCGCATCCTGATCACCGAACACCGCGAGGAAGAGTTCTACGTCGCCGGGCTGAACAAGGCGCAGCGCGCCGAACTGCGGGAGCGCCAGTCATGAAGAAGATCCGTTGCGCCTTGATCGGCTCGGGCAACATCGGCACCGACCTGATCTACAAGATCCGCCGCAGCGCGCTGCTGGAGCCGGTGTGGATGGTCGGCATCGACCCCGCCTCCGAGGGGCTGGCGCGCGCCCGCGAGCTGGGTCTGAAGACCACCGCCGAGGGTGTCGACGGCCTGCTCCCGCATGTGCAGGAGGACGACATCCAGATCGCCTTCGACGCCACCAGCGCCTACGTGCACGCCGAGAACAGCCGCAAGCTCAACGCCCTGGGCGTGCTGGTGATCGACCTGACCCCGGCAGCCATCGGCCCGTTGTGCGTGCCGCCGGTGAACCTGCGCGAGCACGCCGCCAGACTGGAAATGAACGTCAATATGATTTCCTGCGCCGGGCAGGCGACCATTCCGGTCGTCCACGCGGTGTCGCGCATCCAGAGCGTGGCCTATGCCGAGATCGTCGCCAGCCTGGCGTCGAAATCCATCGGGCCGGGCACCCGCGCCAACCTCGACGAGTTCACCTACACCACCTCCGGCGCGCTGGAGAAGGTTGGCGGCGCGCGCCGGGGCAAGGCGCTGGCGATCATCAATCCGGCCGAGCCGCCGATGATCATGCGCAACACCATCTCCTGCCTGACCGACGCGGAACCGGACCAGGAACGCCTCAGCGCCTCGATCCTGCAGATGGTCGGCGAGGTGCAGAAGTACGTGCCGGGCTACCGGCTGGTCAACGGGCCGCTCTACGACGGCAACGGGGTGTCGGTGTTCATGGAAGTGGCCGGCCTCGGCGACTACCTGCCGACCTACGCCGGCAACCTCGACATCATGACCGCGGCGGCGACCCGCACCGCCGAGATGTTCGCCGAGGAAATCCTCGCCGGAAAAATCCGCCTGCCCACCCCGGAGGTCGCATGATGAGCCAGTCCGACAGCCTGAAAGGCCGCAAGGTCGTTTTCCATGACATGTGCCTGCGCGACGGCATGCACGCCAAGCGCGAGCAGATCGGCGTCGAGCAGATGATCGCGGTCGCCACCGCCCTCGACGCCGCCGGCGTGCCCTACATCCAGGTCACCCATGGCGCCGGCCTCGGCGGCAACTCGCTGCAGCACGGCTTTGCCCCGCACAGCAACGAGGAATACATCGGCGCGGTGGCCGCGAAGATGAAACAGGCCAAGGTTTCGGTGCTGCTGATTCCGGGGCTCGGCACCATGAAGGAGCTGCAGTCGGCCTTCGACTGCGGCGCGCGCAGCGTGCACGTCGCCACCCACTGCACTGAGGCGGACACCTCGCCGCAGCACATCGCCTTCGCCCGCAAGCTGGGCATGGACACCTCCGGCTTCCTGATGATGTCACACCTCAACGACCCGGCCGGCATCGCCCGGCAGGGCAAGCTGATGGAGTCCTACGGCGCGCAGACCGTCTACGTCACCGACTCGGCCGGCTACATGTTGCCTGAGGACGTGAAGGCGCGCGTCGGCGCGCTGCGCGAGGTGCTGGCGCCGGAAACCGGGATCGGTTTCCACGGCCACCACAACCTGGGCATGGGCATCGCCAACTCCATCGCCGCCATCGAGGCCGGCGCCAGCCGCATCGACGGTTCGGTGGCGGGCCTCGGCGCCGGCGCCGGCAACACGCCGCTGGAGGTGTTCGCCGCGGTGTGCGAGCGCATGGGCATCGACACCGGCGTCGATCTGTTCAGGCTGATGGACGTGGCCGAGGACATCATCGTGCCGATGATGGAGCATGTGGTGCGCGTCGACCGCGAGTCGCTGACCCTGGGCTACGCCGGCGTCTACTCGACCTTCCTGCTGCATTCCAAACGCGCCGCCGAGCGCTTCGGCGTGCCGGCGCGCGACATCCTGGTCGAGCTGGGCCGCAAGAAGATGATCGGCGGCCAGGAGGACATGATCCTCGACACCGCGATGAGCATGGCCAAGGCGCGCGGGCTGCTGAAGAGCGCCTGAGAAACCCCGCGCCGGCGAGGGCGCGGTGAGCGAATCCGCTCGCGATCGGGGCAGTTCCGCAGGGTGGAAAACCGCGCAGCGTTTTCCACCAGGGCTGGATGGCTTCGGCCATTCACCCTGCTGCCGGGATCGTCCGCGCGGTCTCGTCGGGCCGGGTGCGGCGAATGGAAGGAGGCACGCCGATGAAGCACGAGGTGCTGATCGAGGACAGCGGCGAGCGTTATGCCTGCGACGAGGACGAGACGGTGCTCGCCGGTATGGCCCGCCTGGGCCGCAAGGGTATTCCGCTCGGTTGCCGGGGCGGCGGCTGCGGGGTCTGCAAGGTGCGGGTCACCGGCGGCGTCTACCGGCAGTCGCGGCCGATGAGCCGCCAGCACGTCAGCGCCGCCGAGCAGGCTCACGGCACGGTGCTGGCCTGCTGCATCCTGGCGCAGGGCGACCTGAGCCTGAAGGTGGTAGGCAAGCTGCACAAGGCGCTGTGCCGAAGTCGGGCGGTCACGCCTGGCGACGGGCCCAGACCTGCGGGTTGACGATGTCCCGCGGGGTGCCGCCGAGCAGGGCGCGTTCGAGGTTGTCGATGGCCCGCTCGGCCATGGCCCGGCGGGTTTCGTGGGTCGCCGAGCCGATGTGCGGCAGGGTGACCGCGTTGGGCAGGGCGAACAGCGGCGAGTCCTTGAGGGGTTCCTTTTCATAGACGTCCAGTCCGGCGGCCTGGATGCGCCTGTCCCGCAGGGCTTCGATCAGGGCCGCTTCGTCGAGCACCGGACCGCGGGCGATGTTGATCAGGATCGCCGAGGGTTTCATCAGCGCCAGTTCGCGGCGGCCGATCAGGTGGCGGGTGCGTTCGCTCAGGGGGACCACCACGCAGACGAAATCCGCCTCGCCGAGCAGTTCGTCGAGGCTGCGGTAGCCGGCGCCGAGTTCCGCTTCCAGTTCGGGCTTGCGGCCGTTGCCGTGGTAGATCACCGGCATGCCGAAGCCGAAGCGTCCGCGCCGGGCGATGGCCGCGCCGATCTTGCCGAGGCCGAGGATGCCGAGGGTCTTGCCGTGCACGTCGCCGCCGAACAGCGCCGGGCCGACCGCTGCCTGCCAGTGGCCGGCCTTGACCCAGGCGTCGAGTTCGGCGACGCGGCGGGCGGCGCTCATCAGCAGGGCGAAGCCCAGATCCGCGGTGGTTTCGGTGAGCACGTCCGGGGTATTGGTGAGGAGGATGTCACGCTCGTCGAGGTAGGTCAGGTCGTAGTTGTCATAGCCCACCGAGATGCTGGCGATCGCTTCCAGTCGCCGGGCCGGCTCCAACTGGGCGCGGCCGAAGGGCCGGCCCACGCCGAGCAGGCCGTGGGCCTCGGGCAGCGCCGCGGCGTACTGGGCGGCGATGTCGCCGTCCGGGTCGAGGAGGCTGACGTTGAAGTGCTGCCGCAGGCGCGCCTGATGCTCGGGAGCGAGGCGGCTGAAGACGAAGACGTTCTTTTTCATGGGCTTCCGTTGTGGGCAGGAACGGGGGCTGCATGGGGTGGACGAGGCTTCCCTCGTCCACCGGGGCGGGCGACCGCGCTCAGCGTCCGCCGTAGACCTGGTCGAACACGCCGCCGTCGTTGAAGTGGGTCTTCTGGATGGTCGGCCAGTCGCCGAAGGTCTTCACCACGTCGAGCAATTCGACCTTGGGGAAGCGGTCGGAGAATTCGGCGAGGATCTTCGGATTGCGCGGGCGCAGGTAGTTGTTGGCGGCGATGCGCTGGCCCTCGTCGGACCATAGGTATTTCAGGTAGGCCTCGGCCTCCTTGCGGGTGCCCTTCTTGTCGACCACCTTGTCGACCACCGCCACCGGCGGTTCGGCCTGGGCGGAGATGCTGGGATAGACCACCTCGAAGCCGCCGCGGCCGAATTCGCGGGCGATCATTTCCGCCTCGTTCTCGAAGGTCACCAGCACGTCGCCGATCTGGTTCTGCATGAAGGTAGTGGTAGCGGCGCGACCGCCGGTGTCGAGCACCGGCGCCTGCTTGAACAGCTTGCCGACGAAGTCGCGCGCGGCCTTGTCGTCGCCACCGTTCTTCAGTGCGTAGCTCCAGGCCGACAGGTAGGTGTAGCGGCCGTTGCCCGAGGTCTTGGGATTGGGCACCACCACCTGCACGCCCTCCTTGAGCAGGTCGGGCCAGTCCTTGAGCTGTTTCGGGTTGCCTTTGCGGACGATGAACACGGTCGCCGAGGTGAAGGGGGCGCTGTTGTCCGGCAGGCGCTCGGCCCAGTTCTGCGGAATCAGCTTGCCGTGGTCGTACAGGGCATTGATGTCGGTGGCCATGTTCATGGTGATGACGTCGGCCGGCAGGCCGTCGATCACCGCGCGCGCCTGCTTGCTGGAGCCGCCGTGGGACATCTGGATCTGTACCGGTGGGTTGCCCTCGGCCTGCCAGTGTTTCTGGAAGGCCGGGTTGTACTCCTTGTAGAAGTCGCGCATCACGTCGTAGGAGACGTTCAGTAACGGGGCCGCCTGGCTGGCGACGGAGGCCAGGGCCACGCCGGCCGCCAGCAGGGAAGAGGTCAGCAATCGCTTCATGAAGACGATCCAAGCAATAGTAGTACGGATGAGAGATGTAAGAACTATAGAATAAGCTTTTTATTCCATAAAAGAATATTTGGTTACTTGAATATTCCGCTGTCGGCGTTGTCCTTTTATGTCTATCGGTAATTAACAAATCAAAATTTATTCTTTTTATTTTCTAGTCGTCCTGCGCATAGTGGCCGGCAGTTCAGGACCACACTGCAGGAGCAGACCATGAGCATCCGTCTCGGCGACATCGCGCCCGACTTCGAACAGGATTCCAGCACCGGCCGTATCCGCTTCCACGAATGGCTGGGCGACGGCTGGGGAATCCTCTTCTCCCATCCGGCCGATTTCACCCCGGTGTGCACCACCGAGCTGGGCTTCACCGCCAAGCTCAAGGACGAGTTCGCCAAGCGCAACGTCAAGGCCATCGCCCTGTCGGTGGACCCGGTGGACTCCCACCTGAAATGGATCGGCGACATCGAGGAGACCCAGGGCGTCCAGGTCGGCTTTCCGATCATCGCCGATGCCGACCGCAAGGTATCCGACCTCTACGATCTGATCCATCCGAACGCCAACGATACCCTGACCGTGCGTTCGCTGTTCATCATCGACCCGAACAAGAAGGTGCGGCTGATCATCACCTATCCGGCGAGCACCGGGCGCAACTTCCACGAGATCCTGCGGGTGATCGACTCGCTGCAACTGACCGACAACTACAAGGTCGCCACCCCGGCCAACTGGAAGGAAGGCGACGAAGTGGTGATCGTGCCCTCGCTGCAGGACCCGGAAGAGCTCAAGCAGCGCTTCCCGAAAGGTTTCCGCGCGGTGAAGCCCTACCTGCGCCTGACTCCGCAGCCGAACCGATAAGGAGATCGCCATGCACGTCGTTCTGCTTTCCGGCAGCCCCTCGCAACGCTCGCGCGGCGAACTGCTGCTGGAGTACGCCCGCACCTATTTGGAGAGCCGCGGGATCGCAGTGTCGCTGATCCGGGTACGCGATTTCGTCGCCGAGGAACTGCTCCATGCCCGTTTCGACAGCGCCGCGGTGCGCGATCTGCAGGCCACGGTGGGGCTGGCCGACGGCCTGATCGTCGCGACGCCGGTGTACAAGGCGTCCTTCTCCGGCGCCCTGAAGGTGCTGCTCGACTTGCTGCCCGAGCGGGTGCTGACCGACAAGGTGGTGCTGCCGCTGGTCACCGGCGGCAGCCCGGCTCACCTGCTGGCGGTGGATTACGCCCTCAAGCCGGTGCTTTCGGCGCTCAAGGCCCAGGAAGTGCTGACCGGCGTGTTCGCCGTGGATGCGCACATCGCCTATCCCGAAGGCGATCAGCCGGCCCGCTTCGACGATGAATTGCTTCTGCGGGTCGACGAGTCCCTCGAGGATCTGGTCGCCGCCCTGATCCGCCGGAGCGGAACTCCGGATGCCCAGCTTTCCGACGACCGGCCGGAACCCATCCGCCGGAGTCTCTGATCTTCCAGGCCGCTCACGCCGAGCGCGCCCCTGCCTTACTGGCCCGTCAACGGGCGAGCAGGTTACACCCAGTCAATGCGAAGGAGAGGCCGCCCATGCGCGCCATCGTCTCGCGTCGAAGCCTGGTTGCCCTGTTCGCGGCAACCGTTTCCTTCGGCGCCATCACCCAGGCTCAGGCCGAGACCCTGCGGATCGGCTATCAGAAATACGGCACCCTGGTGCTGCTCAAGGCCAAGGGCTCGCTCGAGAAGCGCCTGGCGGAGCAGGGCGTGGAGGTGCAGTGGACCGAGTTCCCCGGCGGCCCGCAACTGCTGGAGGGCCTGAACGTCGGCTCCATCGATTTCGGCGTGACCGGCGAGACGCCGCCGGTGTTCGCCCAGGCCGCCGGCGCCGATTTGCGCTATGTCGCCTACGAGCCGCCGGCCCCGCTGGGCGAGGCGATCCTGGTGCCCAAGGATTCGCCGATCAAGAGCGTCGCTGAGCTCAAGGGCAAGAAGGTCGCCCTGAACAAGGGCTCCAACGTCCATTACCTGCTGGTTCGCGCCCTGGAGGAGGCGGGCCTGGGTATCCAGGACATCACGCCCGTGTACCTGCCGCCGGCCGACGGCCGCGCCGCCTTCGAGAGCGGCCGGGTGGATGCCTGGGTGATCTGGGACCCCTTCCAGGCCGCTGCCGAGAAGCAACTCGCGGCACGCACCCTGCGCAACGGCCAGGGGATCGTCGACAACCATCAGTTCTATCTGGCCACGGGCGCCTACGTCGGCAAGCACCCGCAGGTGATCGAGGCGCTGATCGAGGAAGTTCGCGGCATCGGCGAGGATTCCAAGGCCGATCCGCAGAAAGTCACCCGGCAGGTCGCTCCGCTGATCGGTCTTCCCCCGGAAATCACCCACGAAGCGGTGGTGCGCCAGGGCTATGGCGCGCAGCCGCTCAGCCCGGAGGTGGTCGCGGCGCAGCAGAAGATCGCCGACACCTTCGCCGAACTGAAGCTGATTCCCAAGCGCCTGAGCATCAAGGAGGTGGTGTGGACCCCTCCGGCCAAGGTGGTTCGTCAGTAGTCCGGCTGTCCTCGTCCGCGCAGTTCCAAGCCCCCGATCGAAAGGAGACCACTCCATGAGTCTGAATGTTTTCTGGTTCCTGCCCACCCACGGCGACGGCCACTACCTGGGCACCGCCGAGGGCGCCCGCGCCGTCGACCACGCCTACTTGCAGCAGATCGCCCAGGCCGCCGACCGACTCGGCTTCGGCGGCGTGCTGATTCCGACCGGGCGTTCCTGCGAGGATTCCTGGCTGGTCGCCGCCTCGCTGATCCCGGTCACCCGGCGTTTGAAATTCCTCGTCGCCCTGCGTCCAGGGATCATTTCGCCGACCGTGGCGGCACGCCAGGCGGCGACGCTCGACCGGCTGTCCGGCGGTCGCGCGTTGTTCAACCTGGTGACCGGTGGCGACCCGGAAGAACTGGCCGGCGAAGGCCTGCACCTGTCCCATGCCGAGCGCTACGAGGCGGCCACCGAGTTCACCCGCATCTGGCGGGGCGTGCTGTCCGGCGAAACCGTCGACCTGCAGGGCAAGCACATCCAGGTCGAGGGTGCCAGGCTGCTCTTCCCGCCGCTGCAGCAGCCCCATCCACCACTGTATTTCGGCGGCTCCTCGGAGGCCGCCCACGAACTGGCCGCCGAACAGGTCGACCTCTACCTGACCTGGGGCGAGCCGCCGGCCGCGGTGGCCGAGAAGATCGCCGACGTGCGCGCCCGCGCCGCCCGCCATGGCCGCACGGTGCGTTTCGGCATCCGCCTGCACGTGATCGTTCGCGAAACCACCGAGGAGGCCTGGGAGGCCGCCGACCGGCTGATCGGCCACCTGGACGACGAAACCATCGCCAAGGCCCAGGCCTCGCTGGCGCGTTTCGACTCGGTCGGCCAGCAGCGCATGGCCGCCCTGCATGGTGGCAGCAAGGAGAATCTGGAGGTGTCGCCGAACCTCTGGGCCGGCGTCGGCCTGGTGCGCGGCGGGGCCGGCACCGCACTGGTCGGCGACGGTCCGACCGTGGCGGCGCGGATGAAGGAGTATGCCGCGCTCGGCATCGACACCTTCGTACTCTCCGGTTATCCGCACCTGGAAGAATCCTACCGGGTCGCCGAACTGCTCTTCCCGCACCTGGATCTGGCCCGGCCGGCCGGAGTGGAAGGTCGCGGCCAGGTCAGTCCGTTCGGCGAGGTGCTGGCCAACGACATCCTGCCCAAGGCCGCGGCGCAGAGTTGAACCGTCTCCCCGACCCGGCCCGTTCCCGTCGGGGGCGGGCCGGGAGGCAGTTTCCGAGTTCAGGCAAGACGAGAAGAGGTTTCCATCCATGACCACACGCAACATCGACAAACTGGCCCTGCGCCTGTCGCCCTGGGTGCTGCCGCTGGCGTTGCTCGGGTTCTGGCAGGGGGCGGTGGCCAGCGGACTGCTCTCCACCCGCATCCTGCCGGCGCCGAGCGCGGTGCTGGAAGCCGGCTGGGCGCTGCTCTCCAGCGGCGAGATCTGGACGCACCTGGCCATCAGCGGCTGGCGCGCCGGCATCGGCTTCGCCATCGGCGGCGGCCTGGGCCTGCTGCTCGGCTTCATCACCGGCCTGTCGAAGTGGGGCGAGCGCCTGCTGGACAGTTCGGTGCAGATGGTGCGCAACGTGCCGCACCTGGCGCTGATTCCGCTGGTGATCCTCTGGTTCGGCATCGACGAGTCGGCGAAGATCTTCCTGGTCGCCCTCGGCACCCTGTTCCCCATTTACCTGAACACCTACCACGGCATCCGCAACGTCGATGCCGGCCTGGTGGAGATGGCGCGCAGCTACGGGCTGTCCGGATTCTCTCTGTTCCGTCAGGTGATCCTGCCCGGTGCGCTGCCGTCGATCTTGGTCGGCGTGCGCTTCGCCCTCGGTTTCATGTGGCTGACGCTGATCGTCGCGGAAACCATTTCCGCCAGTTCCGGCATCGGTTACCTGGCGATGAACGCCCGCGAGTTCCTGCAGACCGACGTGGTGGTACTAGCGATCCTGCTCTACGCCGTGCTCGGCAAGCTGGCCGACGTGGCGGCGCGTACCCTGGAGCGCCTGTGGCTGCGCTGGCATCCGGCCTATCAGGTCAAGGCGGGTGCCCAATGAGCGCCCTGCACAATCTGAAGAACGGCATTCCGCTGGGGATCGAAGGCATCCACAAGTCTTTCGGCGAACGGCAGGTGCTGAAGGCGATCGATCTGCATATTCCGGCCGGGCAGTTCGTCGCCGTGGTCGGTCGCAGCGGCTGCGGCAAGAGCACGCTGCTGCGCCTGCTGGCGGGGCTGGATGCGCCCAGCGGCGGCGCGCTGCTGGCCGGCCAGGTACCCCTGGCGCAGGCGCGCGAGGATACCCGGCTGATGTTCCAGGATGCGCGCCTGCTGCCCTGGAAGCGGGTGATCGACAATGTCGGTCTCGGTCTGTCCGGCGACTGGCGTCCCCGTGCCGAGGAGGCTCTGGCCGAGGTAGGACTGGCCGAGCGCGCCGGGGAGTGGCCGGCGGCGCTCTCCGGCGGCCAGAAGCAGCGCGTGGCGCTGGCCCGGGCATTGATCCACCGTCCGCGCCTGCTGCTGCTCGACGAGCCACTGGGGGCGCTGGATGCGCTGACCCGCATCGAAATGCAGCAACTGATCGAACGGCTCTGGCAGCAGCATGGCTTCACCGTGCTGCTGGTCACCCACGACGTCAGCGAGGCGGTCGCCGTCGCCGACCGGGTGATCCTGATCGAGGAGGGGCGCATCGGCCTGGATCTGCCGGTCGACCTGCCGCGCCTGCGCAGCCGTGGGTCTGCTCGTCTCGCCGCGCTGGAGGCGGAAGTCCTCGAGCGGGTGCTCGCGCCGGCGGCCGCCCCGCCGAACGAGAGCGAGCCCCGCTCGGAGCGTAGCGCGGGAGGCGCTGCGTCCTGAACGGTGTGTCCGGTAAGTAATTGTTCTAGTGGCAAAAAAAATCGAGAAATCTGTTGACAGGGTCAGGGATGGCCCCTAATATGCGCCCCGTCCTTGAGACGGGGCTATAGCTCAGCTGGGAGAGCGCTTGCATGGCATGCAAGAGGTCGACGGTTCGATCCCGTCTAGCTCCACCAATTTCACGCAAGAGCGGTTGAATTTCGCTCTTGTCATCGAAGGTTCCGTCCCCTTCGTCTAGTGGCCTAGGACACCGCCCTTTCACGGCGGTAACAGGGGTTCGAGTCCCCTAGGGGACGCCAGTTTTCAACAGTGGCGACGGAGTCGTTGCTGTCGGTATCGGAATATGCCGGATTCGGGGCTATAGCTCAGCTGGGAGAGCGCTTGCATGGCATGCAAGAGGTCGACGGTTCGATCCCGTCTAGCTCCACCAATTTCACGCAAGAGCGGTTGAGTTTCGCTCTTGTCATCGAAGGTTCCGTCCCCTTCGTCTAGTGGCCTAGGACACCGCCCTTTCACGGCGGTAACAGGGGTTCGAGTCCCCTAGGGGACGCCAGTTCTACCCTCCAATGGGTTAAAAGGGTCGCTCGCATGGGTGACCCTTTTTGTTTGCTGCCCATATTCTTTCGCCAGGCGCTTCTGCTCGGATCCTGCCGCGTGGCATAGGTTGGCCACTCGGCAGGGGGCGAGGGCGGCGGTGCCCGCTATGCGATCGACGACCGCTTACTTGATGACTCCGCAGGCCACCCGGGCTCCGCCACCGCCCAGCGGGGCAGGGCTGTCGGCATGATTGTCGCCGCCGGCATGCACCATCAGGGCTCGTCCCTTGATCGCTTCCAGGTCCTTCAGTCGCGGGGCCAGTACCGGCTGCGTGGCCTTGCCGTTGGCGTCCACGTAGAGGGCCGGCAGATCGCCCAGATGGCCTTCTCCCCAGGGCTGGCCGTGCCTGGTGGCGTTCTGCGGGTCCCAGTGGCCGCCTGCGGCGCCTGCGGCGACCTTCTGGCCTTCCTTCTCCGTGGTGCCGCAGTCGCCCGAGGCATGAATGTGGAAGCCATGGATGCCGGGCTGCAGGCCGGAGAGGTTGGGGGTGAAGACCAGGCCGTATTCGCTCTGCTCGATGCTGACGGTGCCGAGCGCTGCGCCTATGCCGTCGGCGCCCACCGCGTTGAGGGCGACGCTGAGCGGCGCGGCCTGCAGGGGTAGTGCGCAACTGGCGATCATTGCTGCAATCAGCCGTTTTTTCATGGGCATCTCCTTGTTGTACATGCAGAAGGGGGCGTTCTCGTTCCCCGGTTCGGGCAGGATGGCCAGGCTGGCGTTGGCCTGCTGGCGCTGTGGTTATGCTGGACCCCGGCGGATCGGACGGTCAATGGTGGCGAGCAGGCAGGATGGATGATGAGCGACATGGCGAGCATATCTCCCGTGCAGGTCATTGCGGTGACCAGTGGCAAGGGCGGGGTGGGCAAGACTGTGGTGGCGGTGAACCTGGCACTGGCGCTGGCCGGGCTGGGGCGGCGGGTGATGCTGCTCGACGGCGATCTGGCGATGGCCAATATTGACGTGATGCTCGGTCTCGGCGCTGAACGCACCCTGGCCGATGTCCTTGCCGGAAACTGCGGGCTGGATGACGTAGTGCTGCAGGGGCCGGGCGGCGTCCGTGTCGTGCCCGCCGCTTCCGGGGCGCGCGGCATGGTGCGGCTCTCGGCCCAGCAGCAGGCCGGTCTGGTGCATATCTTCGACCGGCACGCCGACCAGCTCGACGTGCTGCTGGTGGATACCGCCAGCGGCATCGACGATGCGACGATCGGCCTCGTGCGGGCGGCCAGGGAGGTGCTCGTGGTGCTGTGCGACGAGCCGACCTCGATCGCCGACGCCTACGCGCTGATCCGCTTGCTCAACAGCGACTATGGGGTGAGTCGTTTCCGGATTCTCGCCAACATGGTGGTGGGGCCGCGCGAAGGCCGAGAGCTGTTCGCCAAGCTGCTCCGGCTGACCGAGCAGTCGCTCGCCGCCACCCTGCAGTACGTCGGTGCCGTACCCTGGGACGACAGCCTGCGCAGGGCCGTGCAGCGACAGGCGGCGGTCTGCGAGGCCTTTCCCCGCTCGAAGAGCGCGACGGCCTTCCGGGCGATCGCGGAGAGGGTCGATGGCTGGCCGCTGCCCGCCAATCCGCGGGGAAACGTGGAGTTCTTCGTCGAGCATCTGATCCGTGCGGCGCAGGCGAAATCGGCCTGAGACGTCATTCGCCCGGCGCCGTGTCCGCGGCCTGGCGGTCTCGGGCGGATTCGCCGGGATGGTGCGCCGACCGGGTGAAAATAGCCTCTCCAGCCGGCGAGGCCGACATGTATAATGCGGGCCCGCCCGGATCGGCGCATGCCGCGCCCAGGCCGGTACTGCCGTGTTGAGGTCGATGGTAAGCCTATTGTGACCAGTCCCTTTCTCGAAGCCATGGCGCTCGCTTGCGAGCGGGACTGGCGCGTGCTGTTCGAGCGGCTCGACCTGGCGCTGGCTCCCGGCGACATGTTGCAGGTGGTGGGTCCCAACGGCAGCGGCAAGACCAGCCTGCTGCGCCTGCTGGCCGGCCTGATGCAGCCCACGGCCGGCGAGGTGCGCCTGCGGGGGCGAGGCCTGCGCGGCCAGCGCGCCGAGCTGGCGCGCAATCTGCTCTGGATCGGCCATGCCCCCGGTATCAAGGGACTGCTGAGCGCCGAAGAGAATCTCGCCTGGCTTTGCGCCCTGCACCGTCCGCTCGGCCGCGAGGCGATCTGGGCGGCGCTGGCGGCGGTCGGCCTGCGCGGTTTCGAGGACGTGCCCTGCCATAGCCTGTCGGCCGGCCAGCAGCGCCGCGTGGCGCTGGCCCGCCTGCATCTGGAGGCGCCGCCGCTGTGGATTCTCGACGAGCCCTTCACCGCGCTCGACCGGCAGGGGGTGGCCCAACTGGAGCGGCATCTCCGTGCCCACTGCGAGCGCGGCGGCATGGTGGTGCTGACCACCCATCACAGCCTGGAGGTCCGGCCCGCGACCTACCGCGAACTTGACCTGGAGCGGCACGCCGCATGAGCAGTGTGTTTACCCTGCTGCTCGCCCGCGAGTCGCGGCTGCTGTTCCGCCGGCCGGCCGAACTGGTCAATCCGCTGGTGTTCTTCGCCATCGTCATCGCCCTGTTCCCGCTCGCCGTGGGGCCCGAGTCGCAGCTCCTGCAGACGCTCTCGCCAGGCTTGATCTGGGTGGCGGCGCTGCTCGCCGTGCTGCTCTCGCTGGACGGCCTGTTCCGCAGCGATTTCGAGGACGGATCGCTGGAGCAATGGGTGGTCGCGCCGCATCCGCTGCCGCTGCTGGTGCTGGCCAAGGTGCTGGCGCACTGGTTGTTCTCCGGATTGGCGCTGGTGCTGCTGGCGCCGCTGCTGGCCCTGATGCTAGGGCTTCCGGCGCGCTGCCTGCCGGTGCTGCTGCTCTCGCTGCTGCTCGGCACTCCGGTACTGAGCCTGCTCGGCGCCGTCGGCGCGGCGCTGATCGTGGGCCTCAAGCGCGGTGGCCTGCTGCTGCCGTTGCTGATCCTGCCGCTGTACATCCCCGTGCTGATTCTCGGCAGCGGGGCCCTGCAGGCAGCGTTGCAGGGATTGCCGGCGACCGGCCATCTGCTCTGGCTGGCCAGCCTGGCCGTGCTGGCTGCGACCCTGCTGCCCTTCGCGATCGCCTCCGCCCTGGCCATCAGCGTCGGCGAGTGAAAGGCTCGTCCGGGGAGCGCGATTGCGAAACGACCGAAACGGGCCGGCCGCGACCGGCCGCGTGACAATGTGAGTGGTCTCGATGAATTGGACGTGGTTTCACAAGCTGGGCTCGCCCAAGTGGTTCTATGAAATCAGCGGCCGCTGGCTGCCCTGGTTCGCCGTGGCCGCCGTGCTGCTGCTCGGCGTCGGCCTGGTCTGGGGACTGGCCTTCGCGCCGCCGGACTATCAGCAGGGCAACAGCTTCCGCATCATTTATATCCATGTGCCGGTGGCCTTCCTCGCCCAGTCCTGTTACGTGCTGCTGGCGGTGGCCGGAGCGATCGGGCTGGTCTGGCGCATGAAGCTGGCCGACATCGCCCTGCAGTGCGCCGCGCCGATCGGTGCCTGGATGACCTTCGTCGCCCTGGTCACCGGCGCCATCTGGGGCAAGCCGACCTGGGGCACCTGGTGGGTCTGGGATGCCCGGCTGACCTCGATGCTGATCCTGCTGTTCCTCTACTTCGGCATCATCGCCCTCGGCCAGGCGATCGCCAACCGCGACAGCGCGGCCAAGGCCTGCGCGGTGCTGGCGATCGTCGGGGTGGTCAACATCCCGATCATCAAGTACTCGGTCGAGTGGTGGAATTCCCTGCACCAGCCGGCCACCTTCACCCTGACCGAGAAGCCGGCGATGCCCATGGAAATGTGGCTGCCGATGCTGGTCATGGTGCTCGGCATCTACTGTTTCTTCGCTGCCGTGCTGCTGTTGCGCATGCGCCTCGAGGTACTCAGGCGCGAGGCGCGCAGCAACTGGGCCAAATCCGAGATCAAGGCTCTCCTGGGGGCGCCATGAGTTTTTCCTCGTTCGCCGAATTCGTCGCCATGGGCAACCATGGCCTCTACGTGTGGTCGGCCTATGGCATCGGCCTGGCGGTGCTGGTCATCAATGTCGCCGGGCCGCTGCTGGCGCGCCGGCGCTACCTGCGGGAAGAGGCGCGTCGTCTGCGCCGGGAGGAGTCGAAATGAACCCTGTGCGCAAGAGGCGGCTGTTCATCGTGCTGGCGATCCTCGCCGGCGTGGGCGCCGCCGTGGCACTGGCCCTGTCCGCCCTGCAGCAGAACATCAACCTGTTCTACACCCCCAGCCAGATCGCCGCGGGCGAGGCGCCCGAAGGTGCGCGGATTCGCGCCGGCGGGCTGGTCGAGAAGGGCTCGCTGCAACGCGACGCGACTTCGCTGGCGGCGACCTTCCGGGTCACCGACGGCGTGGCGACGGTGACCGTCCGTTACCAGGGCATCCTCCCCGACCTGTTCCGCGAGGGGCAGGGGATAGTCGCGCTGGGCCGGGTCGACGCCGGAGGCATGCTGCAGGCCGACGAGGTGCTGGCCAAGCACGACGAGAACTACATGCCGCCGGAGGTCAGCCAGGCGCTGGAGAAGAGCGGCATGCTCAAGCACTACGAGAACGGCAAGCCGGGAGGCGCGCAATGATTCCCGAACTCGGCCACCTGGGGATGATCCTCGCCCTGTGCCTGGCGCTGGTGCAGGGCACCTTGCCGCTGATCGGCGCCTGGCGTGGCGACCGCCTGTGGATGGGCCTGGCCGTGCCGGCCGCCTGGGGGCAGTTCGCTTTCCTGTCGTTCGCCTTCGTCTGTCTGACCCAGGCTTTCCTGGTCGACGACTTCTCGGTCGCCTACGTGGCCGGCAACTCCAACAGCGCCTTGCCCTGGTACTACAAGCTGAGCGCCGTGTGGGGCGCCCACGAAGGATCGCTGCTGCTCTGGGCGCTGATCCTCTCCGGCTGGACCTTCGCGGTGTCGGTCTTTTCCCGGCAACTGCCCGAGGAGATGCTGGCCCGCGTGCTGGGCGTGATGGGGCTGATCAGCGTCGGCTTCCTGCTGTTTCTGATCGTCACCTCCAACCCCTTCGCCCGCCTGTTGCCGCAGACGCCGGTCGATGGCCGCGACCTCAACCCGCTGTTGCAGGACTTCGGCCTGATCGTCCATCCGCCGATGCTCTACATGGGTTACGTCGGCTTCTCAGTGGCCTTCGCCTTCGCCATCGCCGCGCTGCTCGGCGGGCGCCTCGATGCCGCCTGGGCGCGCTGGTCGCGGCCCTGGACGCTGGTCGCCTGGGCCTTTCTCGGTATCGGCATCGTGCTCGGCTCCTGGTGGGCCTATTACGAGCTGGGCTGGGGCGGCTGGTGGTTCTGGGACCCGGTGGAGAACGCTTCCTTCATGCCCTGGCTGCTGGGCACCGCACTGTTGCACTCGCTGGCGGTGACGGAGAAGCGCGGGGTGTTCAAGAGCTGGACGGTGCTTCTGGCCATCGCCGCCTTCTCGCTGAGCCTGCTCGGCACCTTCCTGGTGCGTTCCGGGGTGCTGACTTCGGTGCATGCCTTCGCCAACGATCCGGAGCGCGGCGTGTTCATCCTGATCTTCCTGCTGGTGGTGGTCGGCAGTTCGCTGACCCTGTTCGCCATCCGCGCGCCGGTGGTCAGGAGCCAGGTGGGCTTCGCCCTCCGCTCGCGGGAAACCCTGCTGCTGGTGAACAACCTGCTGCTGGTGGTGGCGACCTCGACCATCCTGCTCGGCACGCTCTATCCGCTACTGCTGGATGCGCTGTCCGGCGCCAAGCTGTCGGTCGGGCCGCCGTACTTCAATGCGCTGTTCCTGCCGCTGATGGGGCTGCTGATGCTGACGCTGGCGGTCGGCGTGCTGGTGCGCTGGAAGGACACGCCGCTGCGCTGGCTGTCCGGCATGCTCGCGCCGGTACTGCTGGCCAGCGTGGCGCTGGCCCTGCTGGCCGCCTTCGTGCTCGGCGATTTCGCCTGGGCGGTGCTGGCGACCGCTTTCCTGGCGGCCTGGGTGGTTCTCGCCGGGGCGCGCGACCTGCTCGACAAGACCCGCCACAAGGGACTGCTCAAGGGCCTGCACGCGCTTTCGCCGAGCTACTGGGGCATGCAACTGTCCCACCTGGGGATCGCCGTCTGCGCCCTGGGCATCGTCCTGAGCAGCCAGGAAAGCGCCGAGCGCGACCTGCGCATGGCGCCGGGCGATGCCGTGGAACTGGGCGGCTACCGCTTCGTCTTCGAGGGCACCCGCCACCATGAGGGGCCCAACTTCGTCGCCGACCGGGCCAGCGTCCGCGTCTTCGACGGCGACGACGAGGTGGCCGTGCTGCACCCGGAGAAGCGTCTCTATACCGTGCAGCGGATGCCGATGACCGAGGCCGGCATCGACGCAGGTTTCACCCGCGACTTCTACGTCGCCCTGGGCGAGCCGCTGGAAAACGGCGCCTGGGCGGTCCGCCTGCATATCAAGCCGTTCGTCCGCTGGATCTGGCTGGGGGGCCTGATGATGGCTTTCGGCGCGGCGCTGGCGGCCTGCGACCGGCGTTATCGGGTCAAGGTCAGGGCCCGCGTGCGCGAGGCTCTGGGCCTGGCCGGACAAGGAGCCTGAAGATGAAACGAGCGATTTTCCTGCTGCCGCTGGCGCTCTTCCTGGGCGTCGCGGCCTTTCTCTACCGTGGCCTGTTCCTCGATCCCGCCGAACTGCCCTCGGCGCTGATCGGCAAACCCTTCCCGGCGTTCTCCCTGCCGGCCGTGCAGGAGCCGGAGCGCACTCTCACGGTCGAGGACCTCAAGGGCAAGCCGGCGCTGGTCAACGTCTGGGCGACCTGGTGCGTGTCGTGCAAGGTCGAGCACCCGGTGCTCAACGAGCTGGCCGGGCGCGGCGTGAACATCGTCGGCGTCAACTACAAGGACGACAACGCCAGTGCGCTGAAGTGGCTGAAGGAGTTCCACGATCCCTACCGGCTCAACATCCGCGACGAGCAGGGCAGCCTGGGGCTCGACCTCGGCGTCTACGGCGCGCCGGAAACCTTCCTCGTCGACAGGCACGGCATCATCCGCCACAAGTTCGTCGGGGTGATCGACGAGCGGGTCTGGCGCGAGCAACTGGCCGCGCGTTACCAGGAGCTGCTGGACGAATGAAAACCGCGATCCGCGCCCTGTCGCTGGGGCTCGTGCTGAGCACGACGGCGCATGCCGCCATCGATACCTACGAATTCAAGAGCGATGCCGAGCGCGAACGCTACCGCGGCCTGATCGAGGAGCTGCGCTGCCCCAAGTGCCAGAACCAGAACATCGCCGATTCCGACGCACCCATCGCCATGGACCTGCGCCGCGAGATCTATCGCATGCTCGGCGAAGGACAGAGCGACGAGCAGATCGTCGACTACCTGGTGGCCCGCTACGGTGACTTCGTCCGCTACAAGCCACCGCTCGACGGGCGGACCCTGCTGCTCTGGTATGGCCCGGCGGGGCTTCTGGCGCTCGGTTTCGGCGTGCTGGCGACGATCCTCGTCCGGCGCCGGCGCAATACCGCCGGCCCGGCGGCGACCTCCCTATCCCCGGACGAGCGCGAGCGTCTCGCCACCCTGCTGGACAAAAAAGACCCATGATCGATTTCTGGATCGCCGCCGGCCTGCTGCTGCTGCTGGCCCTGGCCTTTCTGCTGCTCCCCGTGCTGCGCACTCGTCGCGCCCAGGCCGAGGAGGACCGTACCGCGCTCAATGTGGCGCTCTACGAAGAGCGTCTGGCCGAGCTGGACGCCCAACGCGCGGCCGGCACCCTGAGCGCCGGGCAACTGGAGGCCGGCCGCGCCGAGGCGGCCCGCGAGCTGCTGGCCGACACCGAAGCCGGCGAGGCGCCGCGCCGCTCCTCCTTGGGCAGGGCGGTGCCGCTGGCGGTGGCGCTGCTGGTGCCGCTGCTCGGCTACGGCCTCTACCTGCACTGGGGCGCCAGCGACAAACTCGAACTGGCCCGCCGGTTCGCCGAACAGCCGAAGAGCATCGAAGAGATGACCGCGCGCCTGGAGCAGGCGGTCAAGGTCCAGCCGGATTCCGCCGAGGGCTGGTATTTCCTGGGGCGCACCTACATGGCCGAGGAGCGTCCGGCCGACGCCGTAGCGGCCTTCGAGCAGGCCGCCCGGCTGGCCCAGCGGCCGCCGGAGATCCTCGGCCAGTGGGCCCAGGCGCTGTATTTCGCCGAGGGCAAGCGCTGGAGCCCGCGGATGCAGGCGCTGACCGACGAGGCGCTGGCCGGCGAGCCGGCCGAGGTCACCAGCCTCGGCCTGCTCGGCATCGTCGCCTTCGAGGAGCGCCGCTTCGCCGATGCCGCCGGTTACTGGGAGCGCCTGGTGGAAATCCTGCCCGAGGGCGATCCGTCGCGGGCGGCCATCGCCGGCGGCATCGCCCGGGCGCGCGAGCAGGCCGGCGCGTCGCAGGGCGCGGCGCCGGCCGCCGCCCAGGTGGAGCTGAAGGTCAGCGTCGCCCTGGCGCCGGAGCTGGCCGGCAAGGTGCGGCCGGACGACAGCGTGTTCGTCTTCGCCCGCGCCGTTTCCGGTCCGCCGATGCCGCTGGCGGTCGAGCGTCTGCGCGTGGCCGATCTGCCGGCGCAGGTCGCCCTGAGCGATGCCGATGCGATGATGCCCCAGCTCAAGCTGTCCAACTTCGCCGAGGTGCAACTGGTGGCCCGGATCTCGCGGGCCGGCGATCCCACTGCGGGCGACTGGGTCGGCCAGCTCGAGCGGGTGAGCGCCAGGGCATCGGGCGAATACGTCCTGACCATCGATCGAGCCGACGCGCCCCGGGGGCGCCCTGGAGAGGACCGATGAAGATCCGTTTCCCGTTCCCGGCCGGAGCCGCCGGGGCGTTGCGCCGCCTGCGTCCCTTCGGCGTGCTCGGCCTGGGTCTGCTGCTGGCCGCCTGCGCCCACCAGGACTACCAACCCCCCGCCGCCGAGCGCCCGGCGCCGCCGCGGCCTTCCGTGCAGACGCCGCCGGCGAAGCAGCCGAGCCAGACGATCAAGGCCCTGCCTTCCGCGCCCAAGGCCGCCGGTGCGCAGCGCAGCCGAAGCGGCAACCATCCGCGCTACGCGCCGCCGCCGGATGCCGATGCCTACTGGGACAACGGCCTCGGGGTGTACGTGGTGAAAGGACAGCGGCTGTACTACCGGGAACGGCTGTACTACCGCTGGAACGACGGCTGGTACAGCTCCGGGCGGCCGGACGGCCCCTGGGAGTCGGTCGAGGGGCCGGGCGTGCCGCCGGGCCTGCGCAACCTCTATTCGCCGCGTTGAGCCGGCGGCGTCAGCCGTGCAGTCTTTTCCCCCTCGGCCCGCGGGATGGGTTCCGGGACGCGAGGGAACAGGGCATCGCCGCAGCGGCTGCGGAAGGCGGCGTCCGGTTCGTGCTGCTCCTTCCGGCAGTTCGGGCACGTCCGCTGCAGGCGTTCCGGCCGCATCGCGCTGGCCAGTTCGGCGGTGAAGATGCCGGTGGGCACGGCGATCACCGAGTAGCCGGTGATCATCACCAGGGTCGCCAGGCCCTGGCCCAGCGGGGTCTTCGGCGTCATGTCGCCGTAGCCGACGGTGGTCAGGGTCACACGGCCCAGTAGATACTGGCGGGAATGCTGCTGAATCCATGTCGCGGTCCTTCGATCACGTACAGCAGGGTGCCGAAGATGATGACCAGGGTGCTCACGCTCAGCAGGAACACGATGATCTTCTGCCGGCTGCCGCGCAGCGCGACGAGCAGGAAATTCGCCTGGCTCAGGTAGGGCTTCAGCACGCGGAACACCCGCAGCATGCGCACGATGCGGATGATCAGCAGGTACTGGGCCGGCGGGAACAGCAGGGCGAGGAATGCCGGCAGTACGGCCAAGAGGTCGATGGTTCCGTAGAAGCTGAAGATGTAGCGCGATGGCTGCGGATGGACGAGGATGCGCAGCAGGTATTCGCTGGCGAAGAGCGCCGTGAGGCCCCATTCCAGGGCATGGAACAGATCGCCGTAACGCGCGAAGCCTTGCAGGCTGTCGAGCATCACCACCACCAGACTGGTGAGGATGGCCACCAGCAGCGCGATATCGAAATACCGGCCGGCCACTGTGTCGCTGAAGAAGACGACGATGTAGAGGCGTTCGCGCCAGCTCTTCTGGTCCATGTGTCCCCCGATCCTGTGCCGGTGGCCGGTTGGCGTACATCCTGCTTTCCTTATGCGAAGGATCGCTGATACCGATATTCCGAAACCCGCAATCATAATCCGCTCGCGGAGGCGAGCGACCCGGCCCGGTTCCGAGGAGCGGTTCGCCGCGGGCAGGGCGGAGTGAAACCAGATATGTCCGACACCGAACTGATCGATCCCTTCGGGCGCCGCATCACCTACCTGCGTCTGTCGGTGACCGACCGCTGCGATTTCCGCTGCACCTACTGCATGAGCGAGAACATGGTGTTCGTGCCGCGCGAGCAGATCCTCAGCCTGGAGGAGCTCTACGACGTGGCGGACGCCTTCATCGACCTCGGCGTCAAACGCATCCGCATCACCGGCGGCGAGCCGCTGGTACGCAGGGGGCTGCTCGGCCTGCTGGAACGCCTGGGTGCGCGCACGGAGCTGGAGGACCTGGCCATGACCACCAACGGCTCGCAACTGCCGTTCATGGCCGGCGACCTGCGCGCTGCCGGGGTCCGGCGCCTCAACATCAGCCTCGATTCGCTGCGTCCCGAGCGTTTCGCCGCCTTCACCCGGCGCGACAGGCTCGACCGGGTTCTGGCCGGCATCGAGGCGGCGCGTGCCGCCGGATTCGCGCGGATCAAGCTGAACAGCGTGGTGCAGAGGGGCCGCAACGACGACGAGGTGCTCGATCTGGTCGAGTTCGCCGTGGCGCGCGGTCTCGATATCAGTTTCATCGAGGAGATGCCGCTCGGCGGCATCTCCAGCCACAGGCGCAGCGAAACCCTCTGCTCCAGCGACGAGGTGCGCCGGCGTATCGAGGAGCGCTTCGAGCTGGTGCGCAGCAGCCACGTCAGCGGCGGTCCCTCGCGTTACTGGCAGGTGGTCGGCAGCCGGACCCAGGTCGGCTTCATCTCACCGCACAGCCATAACTTCTGCGCCGCCTGCAACCGTGTGCGGGTCACCGCCGAGGGCAAGCTGGTGCTCTGTCTCGGCCATGAAGGGGCGCTCGACCTGAAGAGCCTGATGCGCGCCCATCCCGGCGATTCGGCACGGCTGCGCCAGGCCTTGGTCGATGCCTTGCGGCTCAAGCCCGAACGCCATCATTTCGAGGCGGACGCCCAGGTCCAGGTGGTGCGTTTCATGAGCATGACCGGCGGCTGAGCGAAGCGGGTGCATGTCCGTTTCGCCCGCACCGTACCGGTGCCTCCGGCCCGGATGGGGCCCTGTGCTAGACTTCGCGCCCTGCACGCGGTCGAAGAGCCCCAAACCCGATCATGACCTTTCCGGTTCCCGACAGCCCCTTCTCCACGTCACCTCGCACCGATCACGGCCTGCCCGGGACCCGTCATGCGCCTTAAGAGCATCAAGCTGGCCGGTTTCAAGTCTTTCGTCGATCCCACCACGGTGAGCTTCCCGAGCAACATGGCGGCGGTGGTGGGTCCCAACGGCTGCGGCAAGTCCAACATCATCGACGCCGTTCGCTGGGTGATGGGCGAGAGTTCGGCGAAGAATCTCCGTGGCGAGTCGATGACCGACGTCATCTTCAACGGCTCGAACAGCCGCAAGCCGGTGACCCAGGCCTCCATCGAGCTGATCTTCGACAATGCCGACGGCACGCTCACCGGCGAATACGCCGGCTACGCGGAAATCTCCATCCGCCGCCGGGTGACCCGCGACGGGCAGAACAGCTACTTCCTCAACGGAGTGAAGTGCCGGCGCCGCGATATCACCGACATCTTCCTCGGCACCGGCCTGGGGCCGCGTAGCTACTCGATCATCGAGCAGGGCATGATTTCCCGGCTGATCGAGGCCCGTCCCGAGGATCTGCGCAATTTCATCGAGGAAGCCGCCGGCATCTCCAAGTACAAGGAGCGCCGCCGCGAGACCGAGAACCGCATCCGCCGCACCCAGGAGAACCTGGCGCGCCTCTCCGACCTGCGCGAGGAACTGGAGCGCCAGCTCGAACGCCTGCAGCGCCAGGCCCAGGCCGCCGAAAAGTATCAGGAGTGCAAGGCCGAGGAGCGCCGCCTCAAGGCCCAGCTCGCCGCCCTGCGCTGGCGGGCGCTGAACGAGCAGGTCGGCCAGCGCGAGCAGGTCATCGGCGACCAGGAGGTCGCCCTCGAAGCGCTGATCGCTGAACAGCGCAACGCCGATGCCGGCATCGAGCGCCTGCGCGACGAGCACCACGACCTCGCCGAGCGCTTCCACCAGGTGCAGGGCCGCTTCTATTCGCTGGGCGCCGACATCGGCCGGGTCGAACAGAGCATCCAACACGGCCAGCAGCGTCTGCGCCAGTTGCAGAACGACCTGCAGGAAGCGGAGAAGAATCGCCAGGAAACCGCCGCCCACCTCGATCAGGACCGCCTTGCGCTGGCCGAGGTCGACGAGGAACTGGCCCGGCTCGAGCCCGAGCGGGAAGTCGCCGCGGCCGCCGCCGAGGAGAGCGCCGCCCGTCTGGAGGAGGCGGAGTCCGCCATGCACGCCTGGCAGGAACAGTGGGACGCTTTCAACCAGCACTCCGCGCAGGCGCGGCGCAGCGCCGAGGTGCAGCAGGCGCATATCCAGCAACTGGAGCAGAGCCTCGGGCGGCTGCTGGAGCGCGAGCGCCGCCTCGGCGACGAGCGTGCCCGACTGGAAGCCGATCCGCAGGAGTCCGGCATCGCCGAACTGGCCGAGCGGCTGGCCCTCGGCGAACTGACCCAGGAAGAGCTGGGCGCCGCCGAGGCCGCCCTGAGCGAAACGCTCGAACGGCTGCGCGGCGAGCTGCAGCAGGCGACCCGGGAGCAACGGCAGGCGCAGGACGAACTGCAGCGCCTGAACGGCCGGATCGCTTCCCTGGAGGCGCTGCAGCAGGCGGCGCTGGACCCCGGTCAGGGCGTCGCCGAGTGGCTGCGCGAGCAGCATCTGGAGGCGCGCCCGCGACTGGCCGAGGGGCTCAGGGTGGAGCCCGGCTGGGAGCTGGCGGTGGAAACCGTACTCGGCGCCGATCTGCAGGCACCGCTCGTGGAGGATTTCGCCGCTCTTGCGCTGGATGCCTTCGCCCAGGGCGAACTGCGCCTGCTCGGTGCGGCGCCGGGCGCCACGCGGCTGGCCGGCAGTCTGCTCGACAAGGTCGAGAGCGGCATCGACCTGGCGCCCTGGCTGGGGCGCGTCATGGCGGTCGAGAGCCTCGCCGAAGCGCTGGAGCGGCGCTCCGCGCTGGGAGAGGGCGAGAGCCTGATCAGCCGCGACGGCTATTGGGTCGGCCGGCATTTCCTGCGCGTGCGCCGGGCCGGCGACGCCGATTCCGGCCTGCTCGCCCGCGCCCAGGAGCTGGAGCGCCTGCAGGCTGGACGCGACGAACTGGAGGCGCGTCTGGCCGAACTGGAGACGCGCCTGTCCGCGCTGGACGAGGCGCGCCGCCGGCAGGAGGAGGGCCGCGAGGAACTGCGCCGGCGTTTGCAGGAGGAAACCCGCCAGCAGGGCGAGCTGAAGGCCAGGCTCTCGGCCCTCCAGGCGCGGGCCGAGCAGATGCTGCTGCGTCGTCGCCGCTTCGACGAGGAACTGGCCGAACTGGACGAGCAGCGTGCCCTGGAGGTCGAGCGCCTGGGCGAATGCCGCCTGCAACTGCAGGATGCGCTGGACGCCATGGCCGTCGACAACGAGCGCCGCGAGCAACTGCTGGCCGGACGCGACGCCCTGCGCGAGAGCCTGGAGCGCTTGCGCCGGGAGGCCGGCGCGCACAAGGAGCGGGCCCACCAGTTGGCCGTGCGGCTCGGCTCGCTGCAGGCCCGGCGCGACTCCACCCGGCAGTCCCTGGAGCGTCTCGAACGGCAGTTCGAGCGCACCCGGGAACGCCGCGAGCAGCTCAGCCTCGATCTGGAGGAGGGCGCGGCGCCGCTGGAGGAACTGCGCATGAAGCTCGAGGAACTGCTCGAGCGGCGCCTGGCCGTCGAGGAGGAACTGCGCCAGGCCGGGCTGTCCCTGGAGGATGCCGAGCGCGGGCTGCGCGAGGTGGAGAAGCGCCGTGGCCAGGCCGAGCAGCAGGCCCAGTCGCTGCGCGGTCAGTTGGAACAGCAGCGCCTCGACTGGCAGGCTCTCAGCGTACGGCGCAAGGCCTTGCAGGACCGGTTGCAGGAGGAGGGCCAGGCTCTGCACGAGGTGCTCGGCACGCTTCCCGCCGAGGCTCGCGAAGTCGACTGGGAAACGGAGCTCGAGCGCGTCGCCTTGCGCATCCAGCGTCTCGGTGCGATCAACCTGGCGGCCATCGACGAATATCGCCAGCAATCCGAGCGCAAGCGCTATCTGGATGCGCAGAACGCCGACCTGGCGGAGGCCCTGGAAACCCTGGAAAACGTCATCCGCAAGATCGACCGGGAAACCCGCAACCGTTTCAAGGATACCTTCGAGCGGATCAACGCCGGCCTGCAGGCCCTGTTCCCGAAAGTTTTCGGTGGAGGCCATGCCTATCTGGAACTTACCGGCGAGGATCTACTCGATACCGGTGTGGCCATCATGGCGCGCCCGCCGGGCAAGAAGAACAGCACCATCCATCTGCTGTCCGGCGGCGAGAAGGCGTTGACCGCGCTGGCCCTGGTATTCGCCATCTTCCAGCTCAATCCGGCGCCGTTCTGCATGCTCGACGAGGTGGACGCGCCGCTGGACGATGCCAACGTCGGACGTTACGCCAGGCTGGTCAAGGAAATGTCGGAAAAGGTCCAGTTCATCTACATCACCCACAACAAGATCGCTATGGAGATGGCCGATCAGTTGATGGGGGTGACCATGCACGAGCCGGGCTGCTCGCGCCTGGTGGCGGTGGACGTGGAGGAGGCGGTGGCGCTGGCGGATGCCTGAGGCCGCGGCCGGTGGCGGGATACTCCCGCTCACCGGAATGGGCTGGCCGGCGGTACAATCCGCGAAAAGGGCATGTTAGCTTAATGGGAATTTTCGTATGCATGGAAAACGTTGCGGGAACATGTAGTTGCCGTGTTTATGAGAGGGCCGGACGCCTTTTTTGTATGGGATGGGAAGCCTTTTTTTCAAATCAGTTCAGGGGTTGTGGATTTCATGGAAATCGGTCTGCGTGAGTGGCTGATCGTCATCGGCATCGTCGTCATCGGCGGCATCCTGTTCGACGGATGGCGGCGCATGCGGGGCAGCAAGGGCAAGCTCAAGTTCAAGCTCGAGCGCAAAATCGCCGATGCGCCCGAAGCGGTCAGCGAAAACAGCGAATTGCTGGGGCCCTCGCGGTCGGTCGATTTCCCGCAAGGAGCCGGCTTCGAGCCGGACGAGGAGAACCTGCCCTCGCTGAGCGTTCGCGGGCCGAGCCGGCGGCGCCTCGACGACGAACTGGACGACCTCGGGCTGGAACTCGACGAGCCGGTCCATACTGCCGTTGCCGAGCCCGTCTCCAGGCTGCGCGCGGCGGAGCCGAAGTTCGAGTCGCGCCGGATCGAGCAGCCCGAGCACAGCGAGCCGCGGGAGCTGCCGCCGATCGAGGAATACCTGGTCATCATCGTGGTATCGCGGGACGGGGCGGGGTTCAAGGGGCCGGCGCTGCTGCAGAGCATCCTCGAAAGCGGCCTGCGTTTCGGCGAGAAGGACATCTTCCATCGCCACGAGAGCCTGGCCGGCAACGGCGAGGTGCTGTTCTCCATGGCCAACGCCCTCAAGCCCGGCACCTTCGACCTCGACGACATCGACCACTTCTCCACCCGGGCGGTCAGTTTCTTCCTGGTCCTGCCCGGCCCGCGCCATCCGAAGCAGGCCTTCGAGCTCATGGTGGCCGCCGCCCGCAAGCTGGCCCAGGAGCTGAACGGCGAGCTGAAGGACGACCAGCGCAGCGTGATGACCGCACAGACCATCGAGCACTATCGCCAGCGGATCGCCGATTTCGAGCGCCGCCAACTGACCCACAAGCGCTGAGCCCGGGCATTCCGCCGGCTTCGGGAAGCGGCGCCCAGGTGGCGAGGTTTCCCCGGGCCGCGAGACCGCCTTCGGCGGCTTTCAGTGCCCCCCTCGAGCAGCTACGGCTGCTCTTTTCGTTTTCCGGAAACCATCGCCATGACCGACGCCCAGACCGCCGCCGAACGCATCGCCCGGCTGCGCAGCGAGATCGACGAACACAACTACCGCTATTATGTGCTCGATGCGCCGAGCGTGCCGGACGCCGAGTACGATCGTCTGTTCAACGAGCTCAAGGCCCTTGAGGCCGAACATCCCGAACTGGTCACCCCGGAGTCGCCGACCCAGCGCGTCGGTGGCGAGGCGCTGGCGGCCTTCGGCCAGGTGCGCCACGAGCTGCCCATGCTCAGCCTGGGCAATGCCTTCGCCGAGGAGGATCTGCTCGATTTCGACCGTAACGTGTGCAAGGGCCTGGACCGCGGCATCGAGGTGGTGGAGTACAGTTGCGAGCCCAAGCTGGACGGCCTGGCCGTCAGCCTGCTCTACGAGGACGGCCAACTGGTGCGCGGCGCCACCCGCGGCGACGGCAGCACCGGCGAGGACATCACCGCCAATGTGCGTACCGTGCGCAACATTCCGCTCAGGCTGCACGGCCAGGGCTGGCCGGCCGTGCTGGAGGTGCGCGGCGAAATCTACATGCCGCGCGCCGGCTTCGAGGCGCTCAACGCCCGTGCCATCGAGAACGGCGGCAAGACCTTCGCCAACCCGCGCAACGCCGCCGCCGGCAGCCTGCGCCAGCTCGACCCGAAGATCACCGCCGGCCGGCCGCTGGAGTTCTGCGGCTACGGGATCGGTCGCTTCGAGGGGGCCGAGGTGCCGCAAACCCATACCAGCCTCCTCGAGACCCTGAGGCGCTGGGGCCTGCCGATCAGTCGCGAACTGCAACTGGCGCGAAGCGTTCAGGATTGCCTGGCCTACTACCGTGCCATCGGCGAGCGCCGCCAGGGCCTGGCCTACGACATCGATGGCGTGGTGTTCAAGGTCAATCGCCTGGACTGGCAGCGCGAGCTGGGTTTCCGCGCCCGTACCCCGCATTGGGCCATCGCTTACAAGTTCCCGGCCCAGGAGGAACTCACCGAACTGCTCGGCGTCGAGTTCCAGGTCGGCCGGACCGGCGCCATCACCCCGGTGGCGCGCCTGAAACCGGTGCAGGTGGCCGGTGTCACCGTGTCCAACGCCAGCCTGCACAACATGGACGAGGTGGCGCGCCTCGGCGTGATGATCGGCGACACGGTGATCGTTCGCCGCGCCGGCGACGTGATTCCGCAGATCATGCAGGTGGTCGGCGAGCGCCGGCCGGCCGATGCCCGTCCGGTCGAGGTGCCGCGGCAGTGTCCGGTGTGCGGCTCGGCGGTGGAGCGCACCCAGTTGGTCAAGCGCGGCAAGGGCAGGGCCTCGCTCAGCGAAGGAGCGATCTACCGCTGTGTCGGTCGCCTGGCCTGCCAGGCCCAGCTCAAGCAGGCGATCGTCCACTTCGTCTCGCGACGCGCCATGGACATCGACGGCCTCGGCGAGCGGATCGTCGAGCAACTGGTGGACACCGGCCTGGTGAAGTCGCCGGCCGATCTCTACATCCTGACCTTCGAACAACTGGTGGTGCTGGACGGCTTCGCCGAGGTCTCCAGCAACAATCTGCTGGCGGCCATCGCCGCCAGCCGCCGGCCGAGCCTGGCGCGCTTCATCTACGCGCTGGGCATTCCCGATGTCGGCGAGGAGACCGCCAAGCGGCTGGCCCGCGCGCTCGGCTCGCTCACGCGCATCGAGAAGGCCCTGCCCGAGGTGCTCATCTGGCTGCCGGACGTCGGCCTGGAAGTCGCCCACGAGATCCACAGCTTCTTCCGGGACGAGCACAACCTCACGGTGATCGGGCAGTTGCTGGCGCGTGGCGTCGAACTGCAGGAGGAAGGCGAATTGCACGCGGAGTTCGCCGCCTGCGCCAGCCTGGGCGAACTGCTCGACAAACTGGACATTCCGGGGATCGCCGCCACCGGCGCGAAAAAGCTCGCCGAGGCGGCGGGCAGCCTGGAGGCGGTGATCGGCCTCAGCCAGGACTGGCTGACCCTGAACACGACCAAAGGGCTGTCGGAAAAGGCCAGGCAGGCGCTGCGCGAGTTCTTCGCCGTCCCCGCCAACGTCGAGCACGCCCGTGCCATCGAGGGGCAATTGCGCGAATTCGGCATGCACTGGGAAAGCGAGCGCCGCTGCGCCGAGGGCCTGCCCCTGGCCGGGCAGACCTGGGTGCTGACCGGCACCCTGGAGTCCATGAGCCGCGAGCAGGGCAAGGCGAGGCTGGAAAGCCTCGGCGCCAAGGTGGCCGGCTCGGTCTCGGCGAAGACCGCTTGCGTGGTCGCCGGTCCCGGAGCCGGCTCGAAGCTGGCCAAGGCCGGCGAACTGGGGGTGAAGGTGCTCGACGAGGAGGCTTTCCTCGCGCTGCTGCGGCAGTTGGAGAGCTGAGCGCTTTCGGAGGCGGGGAGGAGGCCGCGTAGCGTCCTCCGCCAGGTGGGAAAGGCCTGCGGCCGTTTCCCACCCTACGGAGTCGCTCGGAGCTGGCTGGAAAACCGCGTAGCGTTTTCCACGGGGTGGCCGTCCACGGGGTGGCCATCCGCCATGGACGTGCCGACGCTGGGCGAGGTCAGCCCGCGACCATCACACGGATCGCCTCCAGGCGCAGAGCCGCCTTGTCGAGCATGGCCAGGCCATCTTCGCGCTGCCGGCGCAGGGCTTCCAGTTCGCTGTCGCGCACACTCGGGTTGACCGCCCGGAGCGCGGTCAGGCGGGCCAACTCCTCGTCGAGGCTGGCCGCGAGGCGCTGCCTGGCCTCGGCGACGCGCTCGGCATGGCGCGGCGCGACCTTGGCTTCGGCGGCGTTGATCTGCTTGGCCAGCACGTCGCGCTGGGCCTGCACGAACTTGTTGGCGCTGCCGCGCGGCACGCTTTCCAACTGGTCGTTGAGGGTGTCGAAGGCGACCTTCGGCGCCAGGTCGTTGCCGTTGGCGTCGAGCAGGCAGCGCAGCGCCAGCGGTGGCAGGAAGCGGCCGAGCTGCAGGGCGCGCGGCGCCACCACTTCGCTGACGTAGAGCAGTTCGAGCAGCACGGTGCCGGGCTTGAGCGCCTTGTTCTTGATCAGCGCCACTGCGGTGTTGCCCATCGAGCCGGACAGCACCAGATCCATGCCGCCCTGCACCATGGGATGCTCCCAGGTGAGGAACTGCATGTCCTCACGGGCCAGCGCCTGGGCGCGGTCGTAGGTGACGGTCACCGCCTCGTCGCTGCCCAGTGGGAAGCTGGCGTCGAGCATCTTTTCGCTGGGGCGCAGGATCAGCGCGTTCTCCGAATGGTCCTCGCTGTCGATGCCGAAGGCGTTGAACAGCTCTTCCATATAGATCGGCAGGGCGTACCGGTCGTCCTGTTCGTCGATGGCCTCGACCAGCGCATCGCCTTCGCCGCCGCCGCGGGAGTTGAGTTCCAGCAGGCGGTCGCGGCCGGCGTGCAGTTCGCTCTCCAGGCGTTCGCGTTCGGCGCGGGCGGTATCCAGCAGTTCCTGCCATTGGTCGTCGTCGCCACCTTCCAGCAGCGGCAGCAGGCGCGGGCCGAACCGGTGCTGCAGGGCATTGCCGGTGGGGCAGGTGGCGAGGAAGGCGTTCAGCGCCTGGTGATACCAGTGGAACAGGCGTTCCTGGGCGCTGTTCTCCAGATAGGGCACGTGCAACTGGATGACGTGTTTCTGGCCGATGCGATCGAGGCGGCCGATGCGCTGTTCGAGCAGGTCCGGATGGGCCGGCAGGTCGAACATCACCAGATGGTGGGCGAACTGGAAGTTGCGGCCCTCGCTGCCGATTTCCGAGCAGATCAGCACCTGGGCGCCGAACTCCTCGTCGGCGAACCAGGCCGCCGCGCGGTCGCGTTCGAGGATGCTCATGCCCTCGTGGAACACCGTGGCCGGGATGCCGGAGCGCACCCGCAGGGCGTCTTCCAGGTCCTGCGCGGTCTCGGCGTGGGCGCAGATCACCAGCACCTTGACCTTCTTGAGCATCTTCAGGGTGTCGATCAGCCATTCGACGCGCGGGTCGAAGCGCCACCAGCGGTTCTCTTCGCTGTCGTCCTCCTGGCGGGCCTGGAAGCTGACCTCCGGATACAGGTCGGCATGCTCGCCGATCGGCAGCTCCAGATACTCGGCCGGGCTCGGTAGCGGGTAGGGGTGCAACTGGCGCTCGGGGAAGCCCTGCACCGCGGCGCGGGTGTTGCGGAACAGCACCCGGCCGGTGCCGTGGCGGTCGAGCAGTTCGCGGGTCAGGCGCGCGCCGGCCTGGATGTCGCCATCGCTGAGCGCGGCGAGCAACGCTTCGCCCTCGGCGCCGAGAAAGCCGCGGATGACCGCGTGGGCGCGCTCGGAGAGGCGGCCTTCGTCGAGCAGTTCCTGCACCGCCTCGGCGACCGGACGGTAGTTGGCGCTTTCGGCGCGGAAGGCTTCGAGGTCGTGGAAGCGGTCGGGGTCGAGCAGGCGCAGGCGGGCGAAGTGGCTCTCCTGGCCGAGCTGTTCGGGAGTGGCGGTGAGCAGCAGCACGCCGGGGATGACCTGGGCGAGCTGCTCGACCAGCGTGTATTCGGCGCTCGGCTGCTCGGGGTGCCAGACCAGATGATGCGCCTCGTCCACTACCAGGAGATCCCAGCCGGCGGCGAAGGCGGCGTCCTGGGCGTGCTCGGCGACGGTCAGCCACTCCAGGGAGACCAGCGCCAGTTGGGTGTCCTCGAAGGGATTGCTGGCATCGCTCTCGGTGAAGCGTTCGGCGTCGTACAGCGCCACTTCCAGATTGAAGCGCCGGCGCATCTCCACCAGCCACTGGTGCTGGAGGTTTTCCGGCACCAGGATCAGCACCCGGCCGGCGCGGCCGGAAAGCAACTGGCGATGGATGATGAGGCCGGCCTCGATGGTCTTGCCCAGGCCCACCTCGTCGGCCAGCAGCACGCGCGGATTGACGCGGTCGGCGACCTCGCGGGCGATGTGCAACTGGTGGGCGATCGGCTGGGCGCGGGCGCCGGCCAGACCCCAGAGCGGGGACTGCAGCAGGCTGCTGCGGTGTTCCAGGGTGTGATAGCGCAGGCCGAACCAGGGCAACGGGTCGATCTGCCCGGCGAACAGGCGGTCGCTGGCCAGGCGGAACTGAATGAAGTTGGACAACTGGGTTTCCGGCAGGCTGCACCCCTGGTTCTGGGCGTCGAGGCCGTGGTAGATGAGCAGGCCGCCCTGGTCCTCGACCTCGCGGACGATCATCTTCCAGCCGTCGAAGTGGGTGATCTCGTCGCCGGGGGCGAAGCGCACGCGGGTCAGGGGCGCGTTGCGCTGGGCATATTGGCGGGTTTCGCCGGTGGCCGGATAGAGCACTGTGAGCAACCGGCCATCCGCGGTGAGAATGGTTCCGAGCCCGAGTTCCGCCTCGCTGTCGCTGATCCAGCGCTGCCCCGGTTGATATTGCTGCACCATGCCTGTCTCCGCTGTAAAAAGGCCGGCTATGGTAACGGAATGCCCTGGGTAGATCGACGTCGACTGCCGGCGCATTTATATGAGAAAGCGTAGTCCTCCACCGGTGTAGGATGAACGCCCTGCGATCCGCTGTCTTCGCCATGCCATTGTTCGACGCCCCGTTCGATCTGCCCGACGCCGAGCTGCGCTACCTGCCCGCTTGGCTGGACGGCGCCACAGCCGACCGCTGGCTCGCCCGCCTGCTGGCGGAAACGCCCTGGGAACGGCCGCAGGTGCGGCTGTACGGACGCCTTCATCCTGTGCCGCGCCAGGTCGCCTGGTATGGCGATGCCGCCTATCGCTATTCCGGGTTGACCCATCCGCCGCAGCCCTGGACACCGCTCCTGGCGGAGATCCGCGCGGCCCTGGAGGCGCTCGTCGGCCGGCCGTTGAACGGCGTGCTGCTCAACCATTACCGCGACGGCCGGGATTCCATGGGCTGGCACAGCGATGACGAGGCCGAGCTGGGGCGTGATCCGCTGATCGTTTCGCTCAGCCTGGGCGGCACCCGGCGCTTCGACTTGCGCCGCGTCGGACAGACGCGCATCGAGCGTTCGCTGCTGCTCGAACACGGTTCCGTGCTGGTCATGGCCGGCGCGACGCAGCATCATTGGCAGCATCAGGTGGCGAAGACGCGCAAGCCCTGCGCGCCGCGCCTGAATCTGACCTTCCGCCAGGTGCATCCGCAGCCATGAGTTCCGACGATAACCTGATCGATTTCAGCAGCGAGCGCAGCAAGCGCATCCACGACCTGCACGAAAAGCGCCTGAACGATGTGCGCCAGGCTTTCGCACAGGCCCTGCCGCTACCGCCGGGGAAAAAGAAGAAGCCCGCCGGCAAGCCGAAGAAGAAGCGCTGATCCGGCGCGGCCCCAGGCGTTCGATCCTCACTCCCAGGCGGTGGCCCCGGCGATGTGCCGGCCGGCGATATAGCCGAAGGTCACCGCCGGGCCGAGGTTGATGCCGCCGGCCGGGTAGTGGCCGCCCATGATGCTGGCCATGTCGGTGCCGGCGGCGTACAGGCCGTCGATCGGTCGGCCGGCGCCGTCCAGCACTTGGGCGTGGGCGTTGGTCCGCAGGCCGGCGAAGGTGCCGAAGCAGCCCGGTTGCACCTTCACCGCGTAGAAGGGCGCGTGCTCGATGGGCGCGACGCAGGGGTTGGGCTGGTGGCCGGGGTCGCCCTGCTTGCGGTTGTAGGGAGTCGAACCGCGGCCGAAGGCCGGGTCCTCGCCGTTGCGCGCGTGGCGGTTGTATTCGGCGACCGTTTCGGCCAGACCCGCCGGGTCGATGCCGCAGGCTCGTGCCAGTTCGTCGAGGGTGGCGCCGCTCTTCAGGTAGCCGTTGCGCACCCAGGGGCCGACCGGTAGCGGTGTCGGCCGCGAGATGCCGAGGCCGTAGCGGCGCTGGAAGCGGTGGTCGCAGATCAGCCAGGAGGCGACTTCCTGTTCCGGCGGTACCGCGGCGACCATCGCCGCCACGTAGTCGTAGTAGCCGTGGGCCTCGTTGACGAAGCGCCTGCCGTCGGCCAGCACGCCGATGATGCCGGGCTTGCCACGCTCGATGATGTGCGGGAAGTGACCGGCGCTGCCGTCCTTGTAGCGCACCAGCGACACCGGCGCCCAGGCCACCGGCGACACCAGGTCGGTCGCCACCTGTCCGCCGGCCGATTCACCCAGGCGCAGGCCGTCGCCCGAGGCGCCCGGCGGCGGCAGGGCCAGATGCTCATGGCCGGTCGGTGTGCGCGGGAACATCGCCTTGCGCCGCCCGATATCGTTGGGGAAGCCGCCGGCGGCCAGTACCACCGCCTTGCGCGCGCGGATCTCGATCTCACCGCCGGCGGTCTCCACCAGCGCGCCGCGTACCGCGCCATCCTCGATTATCAGGCGCCTGGCCGGCGATGATTCGCAGAGCCGTACGCCGAGCGCCTCGGCCGACTTGGCCAGCCGCGCCACCAGCGCTACGCCGTTGACCAGTTGCATCGCGCGGCCGTGGCGAGCCAGGTCGATCAGATGGCGGCCGAAGCGCCGGGCGGCGTGGAGGAAAGCGGGCGCCGAGCGGGTCATGTTCATGAACGCGGCGAGGTCCTTGCCGGCCATGATCGGCATGCCCATGAACGAGGTCTCGCGCATGGTCTTGCGCAGGCGGTGGATCAGCGCGCCGAGCTCGCGGCCGTCGCAGGGCGCGGCGATCACCGAGCGCCCGCCGGTGCCGGCGCCGGGGCTGTCGCCGTGGATGTCGGCGATCAGGTTGCCGTCGGAAAACTGCAGGGCGGTGTGCCGCTCGAAGAATTCGACCATGTGCGGCCCTGCTTCGAGAAAGGCGTCGATGCGCGCGGCGTCGTAGCGCTCGCCCAGTTCGTGCTTCAGGTAGGTGCGCGGCAGCTCCGGGTCCTCGACGATGCCGGCGCGGCGTGCCAGGGGGTTGCACGGCACCCACATCCAGCCACCCGACCAGGCGGTGGCGCCGCCGAACACCGGGTCCTTCTCCACCAGTATCACCTCCTGCCCGTGCCAGGCGGCGGTCACCGCGGCCGACAGGCCCGCGGCCCCCGAGCCGACAACCAGTACATCGCATTCGAGCGGGTGGGTCAGAGGACTTGCAGGCATGGCATTTCTCCAGACAGGAACGACGGGGCGACGCAGGGTGGTCGCACGTCCGTTTTTTGTTTTTGGAACTTGGTTCCGATAATAGGGGTGGAACTGTCGTTCGCCAAGCCCGGAGAATGGCCGGAAGGAGAGGGGGCGGTCGTCCGTTGCGGGTGACAGCCAGCGGCCACGGTTCCCGGCGGTCAGCCGGCTCTTTTAGAATCGCGGTATTTTCCGCGTGGGTGTTGAACATGGCTGGCAGTCAAATCGAACGAGCGCTGAGTCTTCTGGAAAGCCTGACCGCCGACCCCGGCGGGATTCCCCTGCAGAGCCTGGCCGATCAGTTGCGCATCCCCAAGAGCGCCACGCATCGCATGCTCGCCGACCTGATCCGCCTCGGCTACGTGCGCCAGGACCCGCACACCAGCCGTTACCGGTTGTCCACCAAGCTGGTGGCGCTGGGCTTTCGCTACCTGGCCAACAGCGGCGCGGACGTGGTCCAGCCGATCCTCGACCGTCTGGCCGAGGAAACCGGCGAACTGGTGCGGCTGGGCGTGATCGACGGCGAGCGCCTGACCTGGATCGCCAAGTCCCAGGGCGCTCGCGGCGGGTTGCGCTACGACCCGGACATGGGCCGCGATGCACCGCTGTCTTCCACCGCTTCCGGGCATGCCTGGCTGGCCAGCATGAGCGACGAGGAGGCCCTGCTCCGGGTCGATCGGCAGACGCCGGTCGAGCCGGGCGAACTGGGTCCCAACGCTCCGCGCGACAGCGTCGAGTTGCTCGAACGATTGCGCCTGGCCCGCGAGCACGGTTACGCCTGGGTGGTGGAAAGTTCGGCCGTCGGTACCGCGGCCATGGCCGCCGTGGTCCGCGATCCGCGCAGCCGCCGGCCCATCGGTGTGCTCAGCCTCGCCGGTCCCAGCGCGCGTCTCGGCGAGGCGCGCATGCACCAGTTGGCGCCGCTGCTGCTGGCGGCCGGTGAAGAGCTGTCCGAGGCCAGCCAGGCTTCCGAGCTGTTCCCCTGATACCTGCTCTCCGTTTTCCGGCGGCCAAGGGCCGCTCGCGCCGTCGACTCGGGGCCCGCCTCTTGCCCTGCCGCCGCTAGAGCATTTTTAGAAAATACGAATTCGACATACAGGGGTTGCTCTTCCTGGTCATTTCGGTTCTCCTCTCCCGCTCGGACAAGGAGACCAGAATGGCTCGGGCATACAGTGCGTATATGGACTCCCCCCGGTTTGCCAGTGATTTGCCCTGCCGACGAACGTAGGTACGACTGCTTGCGTATATCCGGCTTCCGATGAGGCATTGGCTGCCCCGAGCCATGATGAAAATCCGCTCATGTGTGCCTGATTGATCTAGCGGCCTTGCTTGCAGGGGGCCGACGCACTGTGCAGGCTTTACACATGCCGGTTCGACCGGTTCGTCATCGCTGCATGTCACTGTGCAATCGGGGTGGATCTACTGGTTACTGCTCAACATTTTGCAGGCTGTGCAGCCTGCGATTTTATTTTCAGCCAGGTTGATAGCAATCTCCCCGACTGAGGATCGCCCAGACGATCCGGGCATTCTTGTTCGCCAAAGCGACCGTGGCGATGTTCGGGTTGCGTCGACACAGCAAGCGCTGGAGCCACTGGCTGCGTCGATCCGCCTTGTCCTGGCAGTGCCTGAGCACCGCTCGGGCTCCGTGAACCAGCAGCGTGCGCAAGTAAGTATCGCCTCGCTTGTTGATCGGGCCCAGCTGCTCCTTGCCGCCGCTGGAGTGTTGGCGAGGAACCAACCCCAGCCAGGCAGCGAACTGCCGGGCGCTGCGGAACTGGCGAGCATCGCCCACGGCCGACACCAGGGCGGTGGCCGTGATCGGACCGATGCCCTCGACCAGCATCAGGCGTTCCACCCGCTCGTCCTCGCGAGCCTGGCGCTGGATCGTTTCGTCGAGACGAGACAAGCGCGCTTCATGCTCGACCAATTCGCCTTGCAACTCCACCAGTAACCCGCGCATCTGGCCCGGCAGGCCGTTCTCGGCATCCGCCAAGGCCGCCTGTGCCAGTCGGCGGGTAGCCGCCACGCCGTGCCGGCTCTCGACCAGGCCAAACTCGCCCAGCAACCCGCGAATCTCGTTGACCAGCGCCGTCCGCGCCCGGATCAGGCGGCTCCTGATCCGGTGCAGGGCCTGGCCGGCCTGCTGCTCGGCGCTCTTCACCTCGACGTAACGCATGTTCGGTCGACTGGCCGCCTCGCAGATCGCTTCGGCGTCATTGGCGTCGTTCTTGCCGCTCTTGACGTAGGGTTTGACGAACTGCGGTGCGATCAGTCGCACCTCATGTCCCAGGACTCTCAGCTCGCGCGCCCAGTAATGGGAGCTGCCGCAGGCCTCCATCGCCACCGTGCAGGGTTCGAGTTGACGAAAGAAGTCCAGCATTTGCGAGCGTTTGAGCTGTTTGCGACAGACCGCCTGCTCGTGGCTGTCGACGCCATGAATCTGGAACACCTGCTTTGCCAAATCGACGCCTATCCGCTTGAGTTTCATGGGGACGCTCTCCTCTGGTGACTGCTGTTTCCAGCAACTTCAGTCTGGTGCATTGACGCCGTAGGAGGGGGGAGTCCATTTCATTGACCTTCGCCGGCGCGTCGTCGACGCGGCCATGGGTGGGCTGTCGGCTCGGCAGGCCGCCGAGCGATTCGACGTCGGGACGGCAACAGCGATCGTCTGGGTGCGGCGCTTCCGGGAAGGCGGGGAACTCGTCGCCCGCCGACAGGGCAAGCCCCGGGGCTTGCGGCTCGATCCCCATGCGGACTACCTGCTCGGCCTGCTCGAGCAGACCCCCGACCTGACGCTGGCCGAACTCGCCGCGACCCTCGAACGGGAGCGTGGCGTCCGTGTCAGCCTGGCGACGGTGTGGACGTTTCTCGACCGGCACGCCATGACGTTCAAAAAAAGACCGCGCAGGCGGCCGAGCAGCAACGGCCGGACGTCCAGGCAGCCCGACAGGGATGGATCGAGGAGCAGTCCGGTTTCGATTGGCGCAAGCTGATCTTCGTCGACGAAACCGCCGCTTCGACGAACCTGGCCCGCCTGCGGGGCTGGGCCCCTCGCGGCGAGCGCTGCCGGGCCGCGATCCCCCACGGCCACTGGAAAACCACGACCTTTACCGCCGGCCTGCGGCTGGATGGCCTGAGCGCGCCGCTGGTGCTCGATGGCGCCATGAACGGCCCGGTCTTCCTGGCCTATGTCGGGCAGGTTCTGGTACCCGAGCTGACGCCCGGCGATATCGTGGTGATGGACAACCTGCCGGCCCACAAGGTGGCGGGGGTACGCCAGGCCATCGAAGGCGCAGGAGCCACACTGCGCTACCTGCCACCCTATAGCCCCGACCTGAACCCGATCGAGATGGCCTTCTCCAAGCTCAAGGCACTGCTGAGAAAGGCGGCGGCGCGGACCGTGCCGGAGCTGTGGCAGAGCATTGGCGAGGCGATTGCGCAGTTCTCTGCACAGGACTGCAGGCACTACTTCGAGGCAGCCGGATATGAATCGGGATAAGGTAAAAATGCTCTAGTGAGCGTGCGCTGAGCGCACGGCTTCGTGCATTCTGTCTTGTGTAAAAATAGAACTTAGTTCTATTTTGTCTGCGCTTGCGGATTCCCGCCCAACCCCGGGGACCCGCTTTCCACTCATAACAACAAGAGGACGCAGCCTTGACCGAGCCGCTTCGTGTCGCCCTGATCGGCGCCGGCGCCATGGGCCGCCAGCATCACCAGCATCTCCGCGATCTGCCCGAGGGCCGGCTCTGTGCCGTGGCCGACCCCGGCCCGCAGGCCGAGGCCTTCGCCGCCGAATGCGCGGTCGCGCATTTCGCCGATCACCGGCGGATGCTCGACGCGATCCGCCCGCAGGCGGTGATCGTCGCCAACCCCAATAACCTGCACGTCGGCACCGCGCTGGATTGCATTGCCGCCGGCGTGCCGGTGCTGCTGGAGAAGCCGGTCGGCGTGCACCTGGACGAGGTACGCGAACTGGTCGCCGCTTCGGCGAAGGCCGGTGTGCCGGTGCTGGTCGGCCATCACCGCCGGCACAACCCCCTGATCGTCCGTGCCCGCGAACTGATCCGCAGCGGCGGCCTCGGCCGGCTGACCACGGTCACCGCGCTGTGGCAGTTGCAGAAGCCGGACAGCTATTTCGACGTCCCCTGGCGCCGCGAGCCGGGCGCCGGGATGCTGCTGACCAACCTGATCCACGACCTCGACCTGCTGCGCCACCTGTGCGGCGAGGTCGACGAGGTCCAGGCGATCACCGGCAACGGTGTGCGCGGCCTGGTCAACGAGGACAGCGCGGCGGTGCTGCTGCGCTTCGCCAACGGCGCCCTCGGCACCCTGACCGGTTCGGACGCCGTGGCCGCCCCCTGGAGCTGGGAGCTGGATTCCGGCGAGAACCCGGTCTATCCGCGCCAGGCCGAGCAGAGCTGCTACCTGCTGGCCGGCACCCGTGGTGCGCTGAGCATTCCGCAGCTCAAGCGCTGGCACTACGCCGAACCCGGCGCCGGCTGGCACCAACCCCTGTTGCAGAGCCTGGAATCCTGCCGGGCGGGCGAGGCCCTGCGCCTGCAACTGCAGCATTTCGTCAGGGTGGCCCGCGGCGAAGAGGCGCCGCTGGTCGACGCCGCCGATGCCGGCAACACCCTGGCGCTGGTCGAGGCCATCCGCGAGGCGGCCGGAAGCGGCCGCGCCTGCTCGCCCCAGGTCATTTCCACCTTCTGAAGAGATCCGCCATGAGCGAACGCATTCTGTCCCTGGCCGCCCTGACCGTGCTCGAACTGTCCCCGCCCGACATGGTGGAGGTGGCCGCCCGTGCCGGCTACAGCCATGTCGGCCTGCGCCTGGTGCCGGCCACCGCCGAGGAACACCATTTCCCCCTGGTCGCCGATGCCGGGTTGCGCCGGCAGACCCTGGCGCGCCTGCGCGATACCGGAATCGGGGTGTTCGACGTGGAAATCCTGCGCTTGAAGCCGGATACCCGCGTCGCCGATTTCGAAGTGATTCTCGCCGCCGGCGCCGAGCTGGGCGCAAGCGCGGTGCTGGTGGCCGGCAACGATCCCGACGAGGCGCGGCAGACCGACAACTTCGCCGCCCTGTGCGATCTGGCGGCCGGTTTCGGCCTCGATCCGCACCTGGAGTTCATGCCTTGGACCGACGCCCGCGACCTGACCCAGGCCATGCGCATCGTCGACAACGCCGGACGCGCCAACGGCTGCGTGCTGGTCGACGCCTTCCATTTCGACCGCTCCGCTTCGCACCTGGAGGATCTGGCCCGGCTCGACCCGGCACGCATCCATTACGCGCAGTTGTGCGACGTGGCCGGGCCGCGCCCGGACGACATGGACGAGATCCTGCGCCAGGCGCGCAACGAGCGGCGCTTCCCCGGCGACGGCGATTGCGATCTGCCCGGCCTGTTGCGCGCCTTGCCGGCGAACCTGCCGCTCAGCCTGGAAATCCCCACCCGGCAGTTGCTCGAGCGGGGTGTCGGAGCCCTCGAACGCGCCCGGACCGCCATCGACAAGGCCCGCGTCCTGCTGGCGCAGCTCTGAAGGACCGCCCCCGCCGCAAAGGCGGGGGCACGGCCCCGAGCCGCAGGAGCATTGCCACGATCGTCCTGCAACGGCTTGCGCAGCCGTTCGCTTCATATGAGAAAGTTTCTTTCATATATGTCTATCGCCGAAAGGCATAATCCGTCGAGTCGTGTCATTTTCGTGTAATTGGCTTTTCCTGAACTATTTCGCCTCGATAATGGCCAATCAGTGGCGAAGTTGTGTATGGATAGTATGTCGATGAAGATTTCATCACTCCGGAGATGCTTGAAATAAATCCATGCGGATATCGCGGATTTGTTCCCGGAAACTTCGAACAGGCTGGAGGCCGCGCCAGCCGCGACTTCCCGCCGCACCTGAATTGATCCATGTCAGCTCTTTTCCATGCCGTTTGCCAACTATCGAGCGATATTGACTCCGATCAATTTTTCCAGACGTTGTTACAGTTACCTTGAGTCCATCGAAGAGAGCAACGGTGAAGAGTGCCAGCCATGTTGGTCGATGAAGTGGTAGTGGCGGGGACGGCAGTCGCGGGATTGATATTCGTTTTCACCGGTGGGATCGGTTATTTCATCTGGAAGGACGCACGGAAATACAAATAACGAAGTCCTTCGGATTCCAGAGCACGCAAGGCACTTTCGGGCGACGTTAGTCGCCCTTTTTTTTTGTTCGATTTTTCCTCTTTCCGCCAGTGGGGCAGGCGTGTCGGCGATCCTGTCCCTGGGCGCCGTCCGCGCGCTCGCCGGTTCGCCGGCCGCGGGAAGGGCGCCGTGGCGATTCAGCGATGGCGTTCGATCCGCGCCGGCGTGCGGCGCATCAGGATCTCCCCGTGGCGGATCGATACCAGCGCGTGGCCCTGGCTGCGCAACATCTCGTAGTCGTTGGCCGCCGAGAGGATCAGCAGGTTGGCCGGCCGCCCGACTTCCAGGCCGTAGCGCTCGCCCAGGTGCAGGGCCTTGGCGCTGTGCTCGGTGATCAGATCGAGGGCGCGTTGCAGGTCGGCGTAGCCGAGCATGTGGCAGATGTGCAGGCCGGCTTCGAGGATGCGCAGGATGTTGCCGTTGCCCAGTGGATACCAGGGATCGACGATGGAGTCCTGGCCGAAGCAGACGTTCAGCCCGGCGCGGTCCAGTTCGGCGACCCGGGTCAGGCCGCGGCGCTTGGGAAAGGTGTCGAAGCGCCCCTGCAGGTGGATGCTCTCGGTGGGACAGGAGACGAAGTTGATCCGCGACAGCTTCAGCAGGCGGAACAGCTTGGAGCAGTAGGCGTTGTCCCATGAGCCCATGGCCGTGGTGTGACTGGCGGTGACCCGCTCGCCCATGTCGCGCACCCGTGCCTCCTCGGCGAGCACCTCGAGAAATCGCGACTGTGGATCGTCGGTTTCGTCGCAGTGCACGTCGACCAGGCAGCCGGTGCGCTCGGCCAGGTCCATGAGGAATTTGATCGAGCCGACGCCCTGCTCGCGGGTGTTCTCGAAATGCGGGATGCCGCCGACCACGTCGGCGCCCAGGGCGATGGCCTCGGTCATCAGCTCGCGGCCGCCCTGGTAGGACTCGATGCCTTCCTGGGGAAAGGCGACGATCTGCAGGTCGATCAGGTGACGGGTTTCCTCGCGCACCTCGAGCATCGCCTTGAGCGCGGCCAGCGTCGGGTCGGTGACGTCGACGTGGGTGCGCACGTGCTGGATGCCGTGCTCGACCAGCATGTCGATGGCCTTCTTCGCCCGGGTCTTGATGTCCTCGTGGGTGACCAGCGCCTTGCGCTCGGCCCAGCGCTCGATGCCTTCGAACAGGGTGCCGCTCATGTTCCAGGCCGGCTCGCCGGCGGTGAGGGTGGCGTCCAGGTGGATGTGCGGTTCGACGAAGGGCGGTACCACCAGGTTGCCGGCGGCGTCCAACTCGTCGCCGCCGGCCTCGGCGGGCGCCGGTTGCGCGGCTATGGCGGCGATGCGCGCGCCGTCCAGTTCGATGCGCTGGAGGCCTTCGCGGCCGCGCAGGCGGGCGTTGACGATCTTCATGGCGTATTTCCTTCTGCTGTGCGGGGCCCCGCCGCTGCGGCGGGCCGGGTCATTCAAGCAGGTGGCAGCGCATCTGGCGAGGGGATGGGGCGCGGCCCCGCGCGGGCGGCGGGGCCGGGGCGCTCAGCCGATGCTGATCGTTGGCAGGCGGGTCAATTCGACGCTCTGCTGGCGGCGCGGGGCGAGGATTTCCGCCTCGCCGTCGACCACCAGTTCGTCGCGCTGGTTGTAGACGCGGGTGGCGATGCGCACGCGGAACTTCGGCAGTTTCTCGAGGATTTCCAGACGCACGGTGAGAGTGTCGCCGAGCTTCACCGCACGGGTGAACTGCATGGTCTGGCCCAGGTAGATGGTGCCCGGGCCGGGCATGGTGCAGGCCACCGCGGCGCTGATCAGCGCGCCGCTGAACATGCCGTGGGCGATGCGCTCCTTGTACGGGCTGCGGGCGGCGAACTCGGGGTCCAGGTGTACCGGGTTGTGGTCGCCGGAGAGGGCGGCGAACAGTTGGATGTCCTTTTCCTCCACGGTCTTGCTATAGCTGGCCTTCTGGCCGACTTCGAGATCGCCATAGGGGACGTTGGTAACCTGGCTCATGCAGTTTCCTTGGAATTCATCTATAGGAGGAAAGGAGTCCCCATCGGGGCGATGGGCGCGGGAAGATTCGGATCGGTTGCACAAAGCCCGCATTGTAGTGCCGGGCGCCGGGGTTTTCACGGAAAGAGCACCGATTCGTACGCGACTCGGCCCGGTACGCAGGAAATGCCCGTCCGGCGGGCGAGAGGCACGGTTTGCGGGCCTTCCGGGGGAGCGGCCGTGCCTGTTACCCTCGGCCCGCCTGTCTGCCAGCGGACAATAAGAACTCAACCTGCGCCAAAGTACGGAGTAGTAGCTGCATGATCGAGAATTTCTGGAAGGACAAGTATTCCGCCGGCCCGGTCGGCGAAATCGATCCCGATCCGTACCCCAACATTCCCGCCGTGCTGAAAGCCTCCTGCCAGCGCTTCGCCGATCGGCCGGCCTTCAGCAACCTCGGCCGGACCCTGAGCTACGGCGAGCTATACGAACTGTCCGGCACCTTCGCCGCCTTCCTGCAGGGACTGGAGGGCGTGCAGGAGGGCGACCGCATCGCCGTGCAACTGCCCAACCTCCTGCAGTATCCGGTGGCGGTGTTCGGTGCCCTGCGCGCCGGGCTGGTCGTGGTCAATACCAATCCGCTGTACACCGCCCGGGAGATGCTGCACCAGTTCAACGATTCCGGGGCCAAGGTGCTCGTCTGCCTGGCCAACAAGGCGCATCTGGTCGAGGAGGTCCTGCCGCGGACCGGCATCCGCCATGTGCTGGTCACCGAGGTCGGCGACCTGCTGCCGCCGTTCAGGCGCGTGCTGGTCAACGCCGTGGTGCGCCACCTCAAGCGCATGGTGCCGGCTTACCACCTGCCGCAGGCGCTGAAGTTCACCGAGGCCTTGAGCCGGGGCCGCGAACGGACGCTGCGCGAGGTCGCGGCGGCGCCCGACGATATCGCCGTGCTGCAGTACACCGGCGGCACTACCGGCACGCCCAAGGGAGCCATGCTCACCCAGCGCAATCTGGTGGCCAACATGCTGCAATGCCGGGCGCTGGTCGCCGGCGTCCTGGGCGAGGGCTGCGAGACCCTGGTCGCACCGCTGCCGCTCTACCACATCTACGCCTTCACCCTGCACTGCATGGCGATGATGCTGATCGGCAACCACAACCTGTTGATCACCGATCCGCGCGACCTGCCGGGCATGGTCCGCGTGTTGAGGAAGTGGAGGTTCAGCGGCTTCGTCGGCCTCAACACCCTGTTCGCCGCGCTGTGTCACGACGAGGGTTTCCGCTGCCTGGACTTCTCCGCGCTGAAGCTGACCCTGTCCGGCGGCATGGCTCTGCAGCAGGCCACCGCCGAGTGCTGGAAAGGCCTCACCGGCTGCGAGGTCCTCGAAGGCTATGGCCTCACCGAGGCCAGCCCGGTGGTTTCCGGCAACCCCTATGGCCACATCCGCCCCGGCACCATCGGCATGCCGCTGGCCTCGACCCTGTGCAAGGTGGTCGACGAACAGGGCAGGGAAGTGCCGTCCGGCAGCAGCGGCGAACTCTGGGTGAAGGGGCCGCAGGTGATGAAGGGCTACTGGCAGAACCCCGGGGCCACCGCCGAAGTGCTCGATGCCGACGGCTGGCTGCGCACCGGCGACATCGCGGTGATCGAACCCGACGGCTACCTGCGCATCGTCGACCGCAAGAAGGACATGATTCTGGTGTCCGGTTTCAACGTCTATCCGAACGAGCTGGAAGAAGTGCTCGCCGCCCTGCCGGGAGTGCTGCAGTGCGCCGCCATCGGCGTGCCCGACGAGCGCACCGGCGAGGCGATCAAGCTCTTCGTGGTGCCCAGGCCCGGTTCGGGCCTGACCGAGGAGCGGGTGCTGCGCCACATGCACGACAACCTCACCGGCTACAAGCGGCCGAAACACGTCGAATTCCGCGACCGCCTGCCGACCAGCAACGTCGGCAAGATCCTGCGCCGCGAACTGCGCGACGGCGCGCCGGGGCAGGCGGCCGGCGTGGAGCATGCCGGCTCCTGAGGCGCGCGTCGTCCGCTATCGGTTCAGGTCGTCCTCCAGATTGATGCCTGTCCTGAGGAAGGTACCCGAAGGCAGCAACTGGCTGATGAAGCGGTTCCAGCGGGTGATGCCGGCGGCGCCGACGTACACCACGTCCTGGGGCTCGACGTGGAAATGCGCGGCCAGCACCAGGGCGGCCGGCGACTCGGCGTCCAACTGGAAGACTTGGGCGGTTTCCCGTTCGAGATCGCCCACCCCGCGTATCACGTAGACGGCCTGCGGATCGGAGGTTTCCTGGCGCAGGCCCCTGACCAGGCCGATCACTTCGGTCAGGGTCATGCTGCGGCTTCTGAAGGACAGCGGGCCGGGCGAGATGACCTCGCCCAGGACGAAGATCCGCCGGCTGTCGTTGCTGGGCAGGTGCAACTGGTCGCCGTCCTTCAGGTAGATGCGGTCGAGTTCCGCGCCGCCGCGGTTCAGGGTGTCGAGGTCGAGACGGTATTCCCGGCCGTTGCGCTTGAGGATCAGCCTGGCGATGTCGGCTCCCGCGGCCACGCCGGCCTGGCCGATGGCTTCCGGCAGCGACAGGGGGATGGTGGTCAGGGGTTGCGGGCCGGTCTTGCCGAAGGCTCCGGTGAGAATCACCCGGCGGCCGCCGAAACGGTTCACGCCGACATCCACCTGCGGATTCTCGATATAGCGGGCCAGGCGCCCGGCGATGTCGTTGCGCAATTGCTCGATGGTCAGGCCGGCGGCCTGGATCTCGCCGATATAGGGGTAGAACAGGCGGCCGTCGGGGCGCACTGGGCGGCCGCTGGCTTCGGACGACTGCTGCACGCCGGCCGGGTTGGTCAGTTCCGGATGATCCCAGACGGTGATATTGAGCACGTCGCCGACGCCGATCAGATAGGGGCCGGGGGTGTAGCCGGTCAGCTCGGGCGGCAGTTTCTCGACGACGCGGGTGGCTTCCTGGGTCGCCACCAGTCGGGTGGTGATGGGCACCAGCTCGAAGCGCGGGCTTTCCGGCGGGCCCTTGCCGCGGAGTTCGGAGGTGTCGAGGTAGGGGCCGGGGGAGAACATGCAGCCCTGGAGGAGGGCGGCTACCAGAGCGAGGATGCGTGTACGGCGCGCTGCCGCGCTGCCGCTGTGCGGGACGGACAAGGCGAATCCCTCCATGGGCCTTTGGGGCGCTGGAATGACGATCCGTTTTCAGGCGATCGACGGGGAGCCGGAAGCGTTTACCGATGGCCAGGGCGCTAATGGGGATTCCCGCTGCCGGAGGGGGCGGGGTTCCCGTGGCTGACGGCGTGGGCCGGAGGGCTGGGGGCTGGTGCTAGTGTCTCGTCAGCGCTGGTCCGGCCGGGCTTGCTCGGCGACGGGAGCGGAGGGAATGCTTTCATGCTTCAGGCTCCATCTCGGGAAAAGGAGAGCCCTTCACACAACATGGGCTATCAAAGGCTAGGTTGTGTCGCTGCCGGCAGCCAAGCGGCGGGACGATTTTCTCCTGGCGGCCGGACAGGCGTGCGCCTGCGAAGTGGCCGATCCGGCAGCCGGACCATCCGGAGCGGCGCCATGTCGGCTCCGAGGTGTGCGTGATGGTCGGTCGCGGCGACAGCGCAGGACATGGCTCGGTAGGCCATCGATCCCCGCTACATGTGCAGACTTTTCCTGAGGGAGTTTCTCAGGGCGAGCAGTTCGGGAAAGACGGAGAACAGGATGCGTTTGACTTTCCGGCGTTCGATTTTCGTCCTTGCGAACAGCATCACCAGTCTGCCCCTCACGTGCAGGGGGAGTCTGCCCGCGTAGGTCAGCTTGCAGGTTTCCAGGGCGCGGAGGAGGTTGAGCTGGACGAACTGGTTCAAGGCCGCTCCTGCTTCGCTGTTTTCCGGGGGCAGCTTGATCTTCAGGAGTTCCTGCGCGACGACGAGATAGCCGTTTATATGCCTTTTCTGCTTCTTCTGCGTCATGATCGACTCGGGTCGGACACGCCGGTTGTAAAGCCTGTCCGGAATGCAGGCGATCCTGGCATGTTCCTTTTCGAGGAGAAGTCTGGTCGTGAACAGATTGTCCTCGTGGACTATCTCCGGATAGAACCTCAGGCCTTCGAATTCCTTTCTCCGGTACATGTAGAGATAGGGCATCATCAGATAGCTCTTGAGCCGGATCGACTGAATGAAGAAGGTATGTGCCGGAATGTAGGCGCCGTGCAGGTCTGGGACTCTTTCGCCTCTGAAGTTTTCTCTCAGGCTCTCGTCCACTCCATCGAAGAAGACAGTCGATGCAAAGAAGACCATGTCCACCTGCTGGCGCCCGAGAATTTCCACGCAGGTGGATATGGCCTGTCTTTCCAGAAAGTCATCGCTGTCGACGAACAGAATGTATTCGCCTGTGGCCAATTCGAGGCCGGTGTTTCTGGCGATCGATACGCCCTGGTTTTTTGTGCTCCTGACCAGCAGGTTGCCGTGCCTGGCACGGAATGCCTCGAGTATTTCCAGGCTGGTATCCGTGGAGCCGTCATCGACGGCGATGATCTCCAGGTTGTCGTAGTCCTGGTTGACGGCCGAATCCAGGCATTGCGCAAGATAAGGTGCCACGTTGTAGACGGGAATGATGACGCTGACCTTTTCCGGAGCCATGGTGGTTTCCTTGTGCCAAGAATGAAGTGGGATATCAGGGTGCGCCTGCCTGGTTGATTCAGGCATTGAAGAACGGCACCGGTATCGACGGCGGCAGGCTGACAACATGAACTTCACGAGGGCACTTCCAAATACTCGCCTCCGAGCGTGCCCGGAACAGGCCGCGCAGGCTTTCGGTGCCATGATCGGAACGAAGGGTTTTGGAAGTTCCCTTACAGGGATATCCATGGAGGCGGACAGGATAATGCATTGGAAAGCCGTAAATGAAATCAGGCTCGGATGTTTTGCCGAGACGATCTTTGCTTTTCCATGGCCAATCAACTTCGAGAGTCGTGGAGGTCTATCTGGGAGTTTTCAGGATCTCCATGGATTGCAATGTTCTAATAAGCTTTCTGGTGATTTTCTTCATGATGGGCTGTTCGACGGGAGGCTTGCGCTCGGGGCGTGCGGCAAGCAGGGCAAGCCCATGTGGGTAGTGTCGGTATAGCATGTTCGTGGCCTGTTGGAGTTCCTCCCTGTATTCGGAAAGCTCTTCAAGGTTGTTGATGTTGTAATTCCCCCATCTCAGTTGGGTTCTGTACATTTCGGTAATATTTTCCAGCGCACCGGCGCCCAGCTCGGAAAATCTGCTGACGGCGACGGCATAGGCTCTATAGGTCTCCACATATGCCTTGGGGCGACCAGTGATCGACGTGGCGCTGGTTCGGTTGTGGGTATAGTCGTGAAGAATATCTTTCATGAGGTAAATCGTGGACGCCCGTGAAAAGCAGCCTATGTTCAGCAGCAGGTCTTCATTGAGATTCTGTCGCCAGGGAAAGTCCATTTCCTTGAACGGTAGGATGATTTCCCTTCGATAGAGCTTGTTCCACAGCATTCCGGTTCCGAATTCGAAGCGGCAAAACCTGCCAAATACATCTGTACTTATTTCGGTGTTCTCAACGAAACTGATTTTCGTGCCCAGGCGTTCTCCAGACTCGGCTACGCGATATGAGCCACACACGACTATATCGGACAGGTGCTCGCTGGCCACCTCATGCATCGAACCGAACATGTCGGGATGAGCCACGTCATCGGCGTCGAGAAAGCCTATCCATGCCCCGCGGGCATGTTGCAAGCCTTGCAGGCGTGCATTATGGGCACCCTGATTCACAGTCTGGCGAAAATAAACGAGATTGAGGCTTTTTTCCTTCGAGCGGATAATTTGCGATGATTTATCCGTGGACGCATCATCCACTACGATGACCTCGATATTTTCGAGCGACTGGCTGGCCAGACTGTCGAGCGTGCGCTCGATATGGCGTTCGGCATTGTAGACGGGCACTATGACCGAGACGGCTATCGCGTTCTTCACTGCGTTGCTCCATGCTCAGGCTATATCGGGGTGGAAGTTTTCTCGCAGCTTCTTGGCAGGATGCTTATCGACGTCGCGCCGGTCCATCCTTTCGGAAATCGCTTGGCGGCTGTATGAAACACATTTGCCAGGGCACTCGTGTGTTGTGCCCGGTTTTGGCGATTGCCATGTTCAGGATACCTGTTTGTCCACCCGTACAGTTCCCAAAGCGGTTTTTTCGATCTCGTTGAAATAGCTCTTGACTCGCTTGAAGGATACGTCGTTGTTGCACGTCGGAATTCCAAGTCGCCCGAAGGTGTTTATCTTGACTTTGTTCAGGGCCTGGCGTGCAAGGCTGTGCGAAGTCAGGGTGTTTTGGTTTTCCAGACCATGCTCATGGTTGATGGTGAGAATTTCGCGCATGGCCTCCGGGCAGGACAGGACAGGGGTTTTGGAGCGGGCGATTATCTCGCTTATCCATAGGTCGTCGCATTTCGGACAGACTGTCAGGTAATCCTGGTTTTTCCGGAATTCTTCCTTTATATGATTTTTTTTGAGGATTGCCCCGCCCACCCCCGTGATCAGGTAGTCGCTGTCGAGTTCGACTTCCTTTTTGGCTATGGGCCAGAGCATGTAGGTCTTGTGGTGGCCGAACAGGTTTCGCTTCCTGATGCGAATGCGCGAGGCCACGATCTTTTCTTCATTGTGCTCCCGGAATTTGCTGATCAGCAGGCTGAGCCAGTTTTCCCTGTATATCGCGTCGTCGTCGGCATAGACGATGATCTGATCGTCGGTTGCCGCATCCAGGGCAGGGAACAGCTTTCTGTAGGGACCGGTATTCGCCGTCCATCTGAACTCTATGATGTTTCTCAACTTGTTCAGGTCCCTGACCCATCTCGGCTCCCTGTCTATTCCCTGGTCTATCAGGTATGCCTCCTTGGAAACCCAGATGACGATCTTGGGGGGGAGGATCGACTGGTTCAGCAGCGACCATGCGGTTTGTGAACACAAATCCAACCGATTGTAAGTGGTTGTGATGTTTACGGTAATGTTGCTCATCTGTTCTGTCGCTCTTTTCCGGTCAATATGTTTGTGGCGGCTGGATCGGTCTCGGCCTGGCGGGCGAGGGTTTCGGCCAGGAGAAAAGAGCGGTCCGCCGAACGAGGGCAGGGCAGATCGAGTCGTCTCCATGTCGCCTCGTCCGTGATTCGCGGGAGAGTTTTGTCGAGGCCGGGTCGACTCGCAGCGGCCATTACGGCAGGACAGGCCCCGTCAGGGGTTTTCGCCGTTCGGCCTGGCATCCTGTGGAACCACCAGGTGCATCCAGGCGGAACGGGCTGACAACTGGCCGGATGTTCCTGCAGGGGCCGGCCGAGGATTTCCCTGCTCGGCCGGTAGCCGCTGACGGTGCGTTGCAGCAACTCGCGGATGCGCGGGAAATCGTCGGCTTCGAGCGCCCCGGCCAAGGCTTCGAGGCGCGGCTTCAGCTCCCGCCAGGGCAGGTGCTCCTCGTGGGCGCGCATGATCCGGCTGTGGCTGGTCGGCGTCGCGCCGTCGCCGATCAGCAGTTCCTCGTAGAGCTTCTCGCCGGGACGCAGGCCGACGAAGCGGATCTCGATGTCGCCGTCCGGGCTGGTCTTGGTGCGCAGCGACAGGCCGGACAGGCGCACCATCTTCTCCGCCAGGTCGAGGATCTTCACCGGCTCGCCCATGTCCAGCACGAAGACGTCGCCGCCTTCGCCCATGGCGCCGGCCTGGATCACCAGTTGCGCCGCCTCGGGGATGGTCATGAAGTAGCGGGTGATCTCCGGGTGGGTGACGGTGATCGGCCCGCCGTTGCGGATCTGTTCGCGGAACAGCGGGATCACCGAGCCGGACGAACCCAGCACGTTGCCGAAGCGGACCATGGTGAAACGGGTGCGGTTGGGTTGCGGCGACAGGCCGGGCTCATCGAACAGCTCCACCTCGCGCTCCCCGGAGAAGGCCTGCAGCACCATCTCGGCCAGGCGCTTGCTGCCGCCCATCACATTGGTGGGGCGTACCGCCTTGTCGGTCGAGATCAGCACGAAGCTGCGTACTCCGGCGCGTATCGCTGCCTGGGCGGCGCGCAGGGTGCCGAAGGTGTTGTTGAGCACGCCTTCGCCGATGTTCACTTCGACCAGCGGCACGTGCTTGTAGGCCGCGGCGTGGTAGAGCGTGTCGACCCGCCAGTGGCGCAGCGTGTCGAGCAGGCGGCTGCCGTGGCGGACCGAGCCGAGGACGGGGACCAGGCGCAGGCCCGGGGCTTCCCGGTGGATTCTCCGTTCCAGTTCGCCGTGGATGCTGTACAGGTTGTACTCCGAGTGCTCGAAGAGGATCAGCGTGGCCGGTCCGTTGGCGAGGATTTGCCGGCACAGTTCCGCGCCGATCGAGCCGCCGGCACCGGTCACCATCACCACCTGGCCGCGGATGCAGCGTTCCTGCAATTCGGGCCGCAGGGGCAGCGCATCGCGGCCGAGCAGGTCGGCGATGTCCACTTCCTGCAGGTCGTTCACCGTGAGGCGGCCGCAGGCCAGCTTGGCGATGCTGGGCATCGAGCGCACCGGCAGCGGGTGGGCCTGCAGCATCTCGAGGATCCTGCGCCGGCGGCTGCGGCTGGCCGAGGGGATCGCCAGGACGATCTCCGTGGCGCCGGTTTCCCCGAGCATCCGCTCCAGCCGGTCGGGGGCGTAGACCGGCAGGCCGGCGATCGTGCGGCCGGCCAGGTGCGCATCGTCGTCGATGAAGGCCACCGGACGCAGCGCGTGGCCCATGAGCAGGGCGTGGGCGAGCTGGTTGCCGGCCGAGCCCGCGCCGTAGATGGCCACCCGTGGCGGGCCGTTCTCCGGGCGCCGGAAGGACAGCTCGCGCAGGTTGAACCAGTCGCCGGTGAAATACTGGCGCATGGCGATGCGCAGGCCGCCGATCGACAGCAGGCTCAGCCCCCAGTAGTTGAAGATCACCGAGCGCGGGATCGGCGGACTCGTCTTGCCGTGGAGGAGGATGACCAGGGCCAGCAGCAGCGCCGACAGGGTGACCGCCCGGGCGATGCTCAGCAAAGCCTCGTTGCCCAGGTAACGCATGACCGCCCGGTACATGCCCAGGCGCACGAAGATCGGCAGGGCGACGGCCGGGGCGGCGGTGAACAGCCAGGCGTGGTCGCCGAGGGGTTCGATCGGGGTCATGTCTTCGAGGCGGATGTAGAACGCCAGCCAGAGCGCCAGCCAGACGAGCAGGAGGTCGACGCCGACCTGGATGAGCCGCTTCTGGGCATGGGAAAGGTCCAGCAGGCGCTGGCGGATGGGTTGCGAAGATTCCTTGTGTGGCGATTTCATCGGACGATGAACCTCCTCTGCGACATGGCATCCGCCGTCGAGGTCGGAATGCGGAGGTGGTATTCGGTCCCTGAGTGCGTGAAACCGTCCTGGATGGGCGAAAACGGCGACGATCATGGTGGGTGGGCGAAAGCCTCCGGATGGCTGGCGCCGAAAGAGCGCCGGAAGGTATCGGCATGGGGGCGATATCGCGCTCCGGCCGTCCCGCGCAGCGATGGCTGCGGGGCGGACGCCCGGGCGCGTACGACGAACGCCGGTGTCGGGAAAACGGGGAAGATCATCGGCAAGGTCTCCGGAGGTGGGAACGAAGGGGCGCCGGCCGCTTCAGTGCGCCGCCTCGTCCATCACCGCGCCCAGCGCGGCGCAGGTGCGCTCGATCTCGCGGACGCCCAGGGTGGGGTGGACGAGGAACATCAGGCTGGTCTCGCCCAGCTCGCGGGCCACCGGCAGGCGCTCGGCGGGACGCCAGGGCGTGCCCTCGAAGGCCCGTTCCAGGTACAGCTCGGCGCAACTGCCCGAGAAGCAGGGCACGCCGCGCGCGGCGATCGCCTCGAGGATGCGTTCGCGGCTCCAGCCGCTCTTCAGACGGGAAGGCTCGACGAACAGGTAGCATTTGTAGGCGGCGTGTTCGATGTCCGCCGGCGGGCGCGGCACGCGCAGCCCCGGCAGATGCCGCGCGCAGCGCCAGATGCGCCCGGCGTTGGCCAGCCGCCTGGCGTGCCAGTCGGGCAGCCGGCGCAACTGGATGCGCCCGAGCGCCGCCTGCATTTCGGTCATCCGCGCGTTGCCGCCGAAGCTCTCGTGCAGCCAGCGAAATCCCGGCGGATGGCGGCGCGCATGGACCGCCTCCCAGCTCTTGCCGTGGTCCTTGAGCGACCACATCCGCGACCACAGCGCCCGGTCGTCGGTGGTGAGCATGCCGCCCTCGCCGCCGGTGCTGACGATCTTGTCCTGGCAGAACGACCAGGCACCGACATGCCCGATGCCGCCGACCGAGCGACCCCGGTAGCGCGCGCCATGGGCCTGGGCGCAGTCCTCGATCACCTTGAGGCCGCGCGCTTCGGCCAGTGCCATGATCGGCTCCATGTCGCAGGGCCAGCCGGCCAGGTGCACGCAGAGCAACGCCCGGGTACGCGGCGTCAGCACCGCGCGGATGGTCTCGGCGGTGACGTTCTGCGAGTCGCGGTCGATGTCGGCGAACACCGGCGTGGCGCCGGCGTTGACGATGCAGGCGGCCGAGGCGAAGAAGCTGCGCGGCGTCACCACCACCTCGTCGCCGGGGCCGATCCCCAGGGCCCTGAGCGCCAGATCCAGGGCCACGCTGCCGTTGGCCAGGGCGATGGCGTGGGTGCAGCCGCTCCAGGCGGCGAACTCCTCCTCGAAGGCGTGGCACTCCTGGCCGGTCCAGTAGTTGACCCGATTGGAGAGGAGCACCCGGCGCACGGCGTCGGCTTCTTCCTCGGTGAAACAGGGCCAGGGGGGGAAGGGGCTGTCCAGCATCCGGGTAAGCCTCCGGGACATTGACGGTGGTGGTTCGATGGGTACGTTGGCGTGTCGCGCGGGTGGGGCGCCGTGACGGCTCCGTGGCGGAGCGTTGTTGCGGAATCCTCGGACTATCTTTCTGCGAACGCTTCATGGGGGCGTGGCGAGCGTTCGTCTGTCGTCGGGAGCGAGTTCGTGTCGCTACCCACGCCTTCCGGTGGCAGGAGCGAATTCATCCGCGATGTTCCGGCTCGGTCGCCCCGGCCGGTTCGGAGCGGCCGGGCCCGGGATGGCGGTCCTGTGAAACGCCTGTCGGGTACCGGACTGGAAAGATTGTGTGTCTGGGCGTTCCGGCATTGTCTTCAGATCCAGTGCATCGGCTGCTTGTCGAGGGGCCGGATAGTCCCTGTTTCGGGCCCCCGCCCGAGTCACTTTCTCTTTGCTCGCGCGAAAGAGAAAGTAACCAAAGAGAAAGCGCGCCCGATCATTCGGCCCCGGCTGCGCCGGGGTTCCCTCGCTCCGGCGCCGCTCCGGGGGCACGTCGCGAAGGGACATCCCTGTCCCTTCGCGACTCGCTCGGCGTCCTGCCTCGCGTCCCCCTCCGCGACACCTGCGCTCGGCCTCCTGAACGGGAGTCGGTTCCGAGCTGCCTGAAAGCGCTTTTGCTCTTCTTGTGGCACGGCCTGTCAGGCCGCGCCGGATGCCCCCTTCAGGAGGCCGAGCGGAGTCGTCGCGCAAGGGGATGAGCCGCAGGGATGCGGCGAAAGGCCCGAGGGCCATGGATGGCCTTTCGGGACGTGCCCCTGGAGCGACGACGCAGGGAGGGAACCCGGAGCGAAGCGCAGGGCCGGATGAGGGGGTGGCCTTCTTTTGGGTTACTTTTTCTTGGCCAGACAAGAAAAAGTGACTCGGCCGGGGGGCCGAAACAGGGACTGTCCGGCCCCTCGGCAAGCAGCCATGCCAAGGCTCACACAATCTTTCCAGTCCAGTTTCACCGGCCCCGTCGCCCTCAGCGGTTCAGACAGAGCGGCCGGGCCGGGACGCCGATCACCGTGGTGCCGTCCGGCACGTCGCTCACCACCGCCGCTCCGGCGCCGACCATCACCCGCCGGCCGAGGCGCAGCGACTGGCGCACGCTGGCGCCGATGCCGATCCAGCTCAGATCGCCGACCTGCACGCCGCCGGCCAGGTGTGCGCCGGGGCTGACGTGCACCGCCTCGCCCAGCCGGCAATCGTGATCGACGCTGCAGCCGGTGTTGAGAATGGTGCCCGGACCGATCCGGGCGTCGACGTTCAGCACCGCGCCGGCGAACACCACCGAGCCTTCGCCGAGCCGGGCATAGGTGCTGACCGTGGCCGCCGGATGGACCAGGGTCGCCAACCGCGCCCCGGCGTCGCGCAGGCGGCGCAGCCGGTCCTGGCGGATGCGGTTGTCGCCGATCGCCACCAGCACCCCGTCGAAACCGGAGAGGGCGTCGAACAGCATCGCGCCATTGCCGATCACCACCCAGGGACCGTTGTGCTGGCGCTTGGGCCAGGCATCGTCGAAGAACACCAGCGAGCGCCAGCCGCAGCGTTCGGCGGTATCCGCCACCACCTTGCCGTGACCGCTGGCACCGAGGATGGCCAGTCTTCTCATGGTTCGCTCCCGGTGAAACGGGCCATGGTCGCCTCGCCCTCGGCACTGATGCCCTCGCGCGCCAGCACCCGCTTCAGGGTCAGCAGGAGAATGCGCAGGTCGAGACGAAACGTGCGGTGTTCCACGTACCAGACATCCAGGCGGAATTTCTCTTCCCAGCTTAGAGCGTTGCGGCCGTTGACCTGGGCCCAGCCGGTGATGCCGGGTCGGACCGCGTGGCGGCGGGCCTGTTCCGGGCTGTAGAGCGGCAGGTAGTCCATCAGCAGCGGGCGCGGGCCGACCAGGCTCATGTCGCCCTTGAGCACGTTCCACAGCTCCGGCAGCTCGTCCAGGCTGCTGGCGCGCAGGAAGCGGCCGAACGGCGTCAGGCGTTCGGCATCGGGCAGCGGCGCGCCCCGTTCGTCCCGCGCCTCGCGCATGCTGCGGAACTTGAGCAGCTCGAACGGCCGGCCGTACAGGCCGGGGCGCATCTGGCGGAACAGCACCGGTGTGCCGATCCGCCGGCGCACCAGCCAGGCCAGCGCCAGCAGCAGCGGGGCGAGCAGCAGCAGGGCGACGGCGGCGACGAAAAGATCGAAGGAGCGTTTGAGCATCAGAGACCCATCTCCTGCAGCAGGCGGGCGTTGATCCGCTGCACATCATATTTCTCCTCGGCCAGTTGCCGCGAGCGGGCGCCCATGCGCACGGCCAGCGCCGGTTCCTCGACGAAGCGCTGCATGGCCCGGGCCAACTCGTCCACCGCCTTCACCGGCACGCGAAAGCCGTTGTCGCCGTCCACCACCGTCTCGCGGCAGCCGGGGGCGTCGGTGGTGATCACCGCGCGGCCCATGGCCATGGCTTCCAGTACCGTGCGCGGCGTGCCTTCGCGGTAGGAGGGCAGGACGTACACGCTGCAGGCGGCGATCGCCGGGCGCACGTCGTCCAGGCGGCCGAGGTAGTGCAGCGTGCCGTCGGCCAGCCAGCCGTCCAGTTCCGCCTGGCCGATGGCGTCGGGGTTGTCGTCGATCCAGCCGACCAGGCTGAACAGCGCCGCCGGGCAGCGGTTCTTCACCTGGCGCGCCGCCGCAGCGTATTCGCGCACGCCCTTGTCGCCCAGCAACCGGGCGATCAGCAGGAAGTGCGGTCGCGCCGGTACGGGCGCGACGGGGTATTCGAGCAGGTCCACGCCGGAACCGTTGATGACGCAGGAGGGCGTCGCCGGGCCGAGGATGCCCTGGCCGCGGAACAGGGCCTGGTCGTCCGGGTTCTGGAAGAACACCTTGTGGGTTCGCCGCAGCGCCAGCGCGTAGAGGCGCGGCAGCAGGGCGTGCAGCAGGCCGCGGGCGCCGCCGTCCCCCGCCTCGCCGAGGAAGGCGTAGCCCAGCCCGGTGATCAGCGCGAAGCGTCGCGGCACCCCGGCCCAGGCGGCGGCCAGCGAACCGTAGATCACCGGCTTGGCGGTGTAGCCGAGGACATGGGTCGGGCGGATGCGCCGCTTCAGCCGCCACAGGTGCAGCAGGGTGGCGCAGTCCTGCAGCGGATTCATGCCGGTGCGCCGCAGGGGAATGTCGTGCACCCGCAGACCGCGTGCCTCCAGGCGCTGGCGCAGGAGGCAGCCGGGCGCCAGGTGCGGCGCCGCCACGTGCACCTCCAGGCCGCGGGCGAGCAGGGCTTCGAGCAGCGGGCCGCGAAACGACAGGAGCGAGTCGGGGAAGCCGGCGACGAGCAGGAAGATCATGGTTCGCGCCTCTGTCCGGGCTGGATGCCGTAGCGCTGTTGGATCCGCATGACCGGCGTCGGCGACGGGCTGGCCGGGCGTACCTGCCGGCGCAGCGTGCCGAGCGCCGAGAGGAACAGGAGGATCAGCATGGGGGTGAACATCCATTTCTGGCGCAGGGCGATCCCCAGGTTGGCCGTGGTCATGGCCAGCATCGGCCAGGCGACCAGGGCGTAGCTCCAGAGGAACAGGCGATTCTCCGCGTAGCGCCGGCCGGGCGGGCGGCGCAGCATGGCGTGTCCGCCCATGACGAACAGGTAGAGCAGGATCAGGTTATCGAGGGCGGCGGCCATGGCGAAGATGCTGAACGCCTCGAACGGCAGCGGGCGGAACAGGTAGGTGAACAGTTGCATCGGCAGGCTCATGGAGGAGATATCCACCGCGCCGCCGCCCTTCATGTTGTGCTCCTGGCGGCCTTCCACGTAGTCCATCAGAGCGCCGGTATCGGTACCCTTCACCCCGGCGTACTCCAGCCCGAAGGGCACCAGGGCGGCGGCCGTGGCGATGGCGACGCCGCCCAGCAGCACCCGCCGGGCCAGGGAGGTGTCCGGGTGCAGCAGCAGGGACAGGCTCAGGCCCATGACCAGCATGCCGGCCATGTGCGGGCGGACCAGCAACAGGATGGCGACGGCGATCCCGACCAGCGGGGTGCGCCGCTGCAGATCCAGCGCCGCCCACAGGGCGAGGCCGGTGGCGAGGAAGGACGGGGCGTCCTTGCCGATGCCCGAGGTCCAGAAACTCACCGAGGGCAGGAACACGATGAGAGTGGCCAGGCTGCGGTAGAAGCGCCTCTTGCCGTGGGTGACGGTGCGCAGGCTGGCGTCGAAGGCCAGCAGGCCGAGACTGCCGAACAGGTTGTAGACCAGGAAGGTGCCGAGCAGGGACAGTCCCAGGTGCTCGATCAGCAGGCGGGTCAGGTAGACGATGCCGTAGGTGCCGACCTGGAACTCGCTCTCGGCGTGGTTCACCGCCATGCGGTAGTAACCGATGGCGTCGCCGCCGTAGGTCAGGGTGTACCAGGCATAGACCAGGCAGAACAGCGTGTGCCAGGCGTAGAGCGCCAGGCCGCGACCGCTGCCGGTGCGAAAATGGCGGCCGGCCCAGACGACCAGGAGCATGCCGGCGAGAAACACCAGGATGGCATCGACGAGCTGCCAGGTGGAGGAAACCAGGGGCATGGGTCGTCTCCCGTCAATTGACCAGGGCCTTGCCGGCGCTCGGCAGTGCCGCGCCCAGGGCTTCCAGCAGCACCGGGAACTGGCGCTGCAGCGAGTAGCGGTTCTCCACGGCCTGGCGCCCGGCCCGGCCCAGCCGTTCCCGTTCGGAGGCCGAACTGAGCAGTCGGGACAGGGCGTCGTGCCAGGCGTCGGCGGAGTCGGCCAGCAGGCCCGCCCCGCCGTGCTCCACGATCTCCCGGTTGGCGCCGGTCGGCGAGGCCACCAGCGGCACGCCGCAGGCCATGTACTGGATCAGCTTGTAGCCGCACTTGCCGCGTTCCCAGGGGCCGTCGGGCAGCGGCATGATGCCGATGTCCATGCGCCGGATCAGCGCCGCCTCGCGCTCTTCGCTCCAGGGTTCGAGCTGTACCTCGATGCCGGGCAGGCCGGCGCGGATTTCCGGCGTCGCGCCCACCAGCAGCAGGCGTGCGCCATGGCCGCGGCAGGCCTGCTGCAGGGGCGCGCGGATGTCGAGCAGGTACTTCTGGGTGGAGGGCGAGCCGATCCAGCCGATCACCGGGTGCGCGGCCGGCGCCGTTATGCGCGGCCGGTAGCGGCCGAGGTCGACCACGGTGGGAATGAGCGTCACCCGGGCCGCGCCGGCGGCACGGGCGCGCTCGGCCAGATAGCGGTTGCCGGCGATCACGCCGCTGGCGCCGCGCATGACGGCGTCGATCTTGTCGCCCAGCAGCCGGCGCACCAGGGGGCTGCGCGCCAGGTCGTAGTTGTGGAACACCGCATCGTCGTAGTCGACGATCCAGGGCGTGCCCAACTGGCGTTCGATCCAGGCGGGCAGGTAGGGGAAGAGTTCCTTCTCGATCCACAGCAGGTCATGGTCGGCGGCCCTGGCGAGCGCCGCCAGGCGGCTCAGATAGAGCGCGGCGGTCCGTCCCGGCGGGCGCCGGCCGTGCCGGTAGAGGCCTTCCAGCCAGGCTTCGTCGAACAGGCTCTGCACCCGGACCTCGTGGCCGGCGGCCCGCAGGTGGGGCAGGTACTGCAGGGTGCGCAGCCGGCTGCTGGCGCCCGTGCGCGGATAGCGGGTGAGCAGGAGGATCTTCATCGCGGCTCTCCGTGTGGGGGATTGGCGCGCAGGGGGAGCACCGTTGCGGACGCCCGCAGGGGCGCCAGGGCCGCCGCATAGGTGTCGACGCAGGCTTCCAGGGAAAAGTGGCGGATACCGATGGCCCGGCAGCGCACGCGCCAGGCGTCGCGCCGCGTCAACACCTGGTCGCGGAACCAGCGGGCCGCCCGCTCCAGCTCGGCGTCCGCCAGCCCGGCGAGCAGCAGGCCGCCGTCGGCGGCGATGGCGTCGGTGTCGCCGATGCCGGGACTGGCCAGCACCGGCAGGCCGCAGAGCAGATACTCGCCGAGCTTGATCGGCGCCACGCCGCGCATGGAAAAGCTGCCGCGGCGCAGCGCCAGGCCCAGGTCGGCGCAGGCCAGGTAGGCGGGCACCGCCTCGCCCGGCACGCTCAGGCAGGACACCGCCGGCGCCAGCCTGGCGAAGCGCTCCGGGCGCAGCAACTCCGGCGTGCCGCTCAGGACGAGCAGGCGGGCGTCGGCGCGCAGCCGGCGGACGAATCCGAACAGGCGGAGCATTTCCTCCGCGCAGTATTGCGGGCCGAGCGAGCCGGCGTAGACCAGAAGCGGCGCATCGGCGGCCACTCCCAGGCGCTCGCGCATGCGCCGGCGCGAGGCCTCGTCGCCCGGACCGAAGCGTTCGGTGTCGCGACCGTTGCCGACCACCTGGAACTTGCCGGGCGCGGTGCCCGGTCCGCCCCGCGCGAGGAGGATCTCCACCGCCTGGTGCGAACGGGTCAGCACCCGATCGGCCCGGCGCACCGCCCGGGCCTCGACCTCGCGCAGCAGGCGCTGGACCGGATCGCTCGGCGACTGGCCGGCGAATTCGACGCGCTCGTCCAGGGGCAGGCCGTCGGCGTCGAAGATCATCGGCAAGCCGTGCCCGCGCAGCGCCAGCAGGCTGGCCAGGGCCGGCAGCGTGCTGCGCGGCATCAGCGCGTCGATGCGCTGCTCGGCGATCATCCGGCGGATCGGCCGGACGCCTTCGAGCACGCTCAGCAGGCCGCCGAGGGCGCGCGGCCGGCGCCGCACCGGCTGCGCCCGGTAGGCGAGCCCGGCGCGCCGGCAGGCCTGGCGGCGGCACTCGATGAGCGACTCGTCGGCCCAGGTGAACTGCAGGACGTGGAACTGCAGTCCCGCCCCGGACAGCCGCTGGAAGATCGGCAGGAACAGGCTTTCCAGGTAGGTGACCTGCGGGCCGTCCCAGGTGACGAAGAGGATGTTCATGAGGCGATGCGCTGCGCGGCGAGACGCCGGTAGAGCCAGTCGACTTCGCGGACGTAGCGTTCCGCGCCGAAGTTGGTGCTGGCCAGGAGCTGTCCGACCCGGCCCATGGCCCGGCGCCGGAGCGGGTCGCGGCGCAGCTCCAGGATGGCTTCGGCGAGCGCCTGCGGCCGGGCGGGCGGCACCAGCAGGCCGCTCTTGCCCTCGTCGACCACGTCGGGGATGCCGCCCACCCGGGTCGCCACCACCGGCAGGCCGGCCTGCATCGCCTCGACCAGCACCAGGCCGAAGGCCTCCATGGCCGAAGCCAGGGCGAAGACGTCCATGAGCGCGTAGCAAGGCTGCGGATCGGCCTGGTAGCCGGCGAAGCGCACCTGGGCGGCGACCCCGAGGCGGCCGGCCAGTTCGCGCAGCATGCCTTCGTCCGGCCCGCGACCGACGATCAGCAGGCGCGCCTCCGGGCAGGCCGGAAGCAGCGCGGCCAGCGCGCGGAGCAGGTCGCTGACGCGCTTGTGGCGGTCCAGCAGCCGGCCGACGGTGCCGATCACGAAGTGCTCCGGGGCCAGCCCGAAGCGCTCGCGCAGCGCGTTCACCTGCCGCTCGTCGGGCGGCGCCGGCTCGGCCACGCCGTTGTTGATCAGGGTGACCTTGCTGCGCGGCAGGTGCAGGCGCTCGAGCAGGTAGCGCTCGACGGCGGGGGACACCGCCACCATCTGGTGGCTCAGCGTGCCGAGCAGACGGAAGAGCAAGTGAGCGCGCCAGTGGCGGCCGACCGGGTCGGAGGTTTCTTCGCCGATGATCACCGGCACCCCGGAGAGCCGTCCGAGAATCGTGGCCATGGACACGCCCTCGAACACCGCGCCGTGGATGATGTGCGGACGGTACTCGCGCACCACGCGCAGGGCCCGCCGGTACGGCTCGCGGTCCAGCACGCCGCGGAACACCCCGACCGCGTGCAGCGGACAGCCGGCCTCGGCGAAGCGCGCCGGCAGGGCGCCCACGGCCTTGGTGCAGACCAGCGACTGCTGGTAGCGCGAGCCGTCGAGCCGGCGGGCCAGGGTCAGGCGGCGCTGTTCGACGCCGCCGGAGCCGATGGTCTCAAGACAGTGCAGAATCCGAATCTTTTCCATGCTCGCCTTTGGCCTTTCGCGGGGTGAATCGTCGGTACAGGGTTTCCAGCCGGGCCTTGTAGCGGGCTGGTTCGAAACGTCCCTCGACGGCGCCGCGGGCCCGTTCGCCCATGCTTTCCAGCCGTCGCGGGCCGAGCCGCCAGGCCGCTTCGAGGACATCGGCGAGGGCGGCCGGCGTCGCTTCCGGCAGCAGCCAGCCGGTGACGCCGGACTCGACGATCTCCGGCGCGCCGCCCACCGCCGTGGCGACGACCGGAAGGCCGCAGCCCATGGCCTCGACCAGCGCCAGGCCGAAGCCTTCGGAGCGCGAGGGCTGGACATAGAGGTGGCAGCGGCGCACGTACGCCTCGGGATGCGCCCGGTAGCCCGGCAGATGCACGCGCCTGTCCAGTCCCCGGGCGCGGACCATGGCTTCCAGGCGCTGCCGCTCGCGGCCCTCGCCGATCAGCCAGAGTTCCACGGGAATCCCGCGGGCCAGCAGCAGGGCGGCGGCCTCGACCAGCGCCAGGGGGTTCTTGACCGCTTCGAGACGGCCGACGAAGGCGATGCGCAGCCCGTCCTCCGGCGCTGCCTGCCGGTCGTGCCGGTCCGGCAGCTTGACCGGGTTGTAGATGCGGATCGCCTTGTCCGGCGGCACTTCGCCGCTGTCGACCAGCCAGCCGGTCACCGCGTCGGAGATGCCGACGACGCAGTGGGCGCTGCGGTAGAGCTGGCGGAACACCCGGCGGGCCCGCGCGCTGTGCGTCGGGATGCCGATCTCCTCGGCGATCCGCACCGGCACCCCGGCCAGCCGGGCGGCGATCAGACCGTGGAAGTTAGCCTCGGCGCCGTGGGCGTGCAGCACCGTCGGGCGCAGCCGGCGGAGCAGGCGGACGAGCGCGAGGATCGCGGCCGGACTGGGGATCGCCGTCGGCTGGTGCAGGCAGCGGACCGGAGCGCCGAGGCTCTGCAGGCGGCGTTCGGCATTGCCGCCGCCGCCGATGGCGCAGAACAGATGCCGTATGTCGCCGGCGGGCTGCTCGGCCAGCAGTTCCATGCGCCGTTCCACGCCGCCGAAGTCCAGCGAGGCGAGCAGGTGGACGACCGATCGGGGCGAGGCGCTCATGGCCGGACCATGTCCTTGAGCGCGCTTTTCCAGCCGGCGAAGGTCCGGTAGCCGCCCGCCAGCCAGAAGCGCAGCAGTTCCGGGGAACGGCGCCAGCGCGGGCGCGCGACGATCGCCAGGCGTCGTTCGAACGCCGGAATCCTGGCCCGCAGGCGGGCCAGCGCCGGTTCCAGGCGCCGGTCGGCGCCCAGCGCCGCGAGGCGCGCCCGGCTCGTTTCGAGCCGTTCGAGGTACAGGTTCGCGTGGACGATCTGGGTCGCCCAGCCCTCGCGGGCGTCCTGCAGGCCATGGCTGGCCAGCACCCGCAGCCGGGACGGCCGGCCGGTGGCGCTGGAGACGCTGTGCGAGGCGTTGTTGCCGTGCCGGCGGTAGAACTGCAGCGGACGCTCGACGATCAGGCGCAGGTCGAGGAAGTCGGCGAGCTTGTTGATCCAGATGTCGTGCGGGATGTGGTGATGGCCGACCACCTCGGGAATCGGCAGGGCGATCCCGAGCCAGGCGCTGCGGATCGCCGTGCAGCAGCCGGTGATGAAATAGGTGTCGGCGAAGCCCAGGGCGCGGGTGTTGCCCAGTTTGCTGCGGCCGGTGGGCTCCAGGTTCTCCGTGGTGATTATCTGGTCGTTGAGCACGACCATCTTTTCGGGATGGGCGAGGAACGCCTGCTCGACGATCTCCAGCCGCTCGTCGAACCAGACGTCGTCCTGGTCGCTGAGGAACAGGAGGTCGCCCCGGCACAGGGACAGCGCCTTCTCGAAGTTCCTGACGTAGCCCAGGTTTCTCTGGTTGCGCTGGAGGCGCACGGGAAAGGGCGCCTGTCGCTGGAAGTTCTCCAGGATGTCGAGGGTCGCGTCGGTCGAGCCGTCGTCGCAGACCACCAGTTCGTCGGGCCGGCGGGTCTGGCGGACGAAGCTGTCCAGTTGTTCCCGGAGGTAGCGGCCGCCATTGTAGGTGGCCATGGCGATGGAGATGTTCATGGCGGTTCCTCGGCGAGGACAATCGAATGAAGCTGCGAATGGGTCGGGAGCGGACTGGCGAGAGTCGTCGCAATCTCTCCAGTCCCATACCGGGGGCGCCTCATGCCAGCCCTGGCCCCGGCTCGCCCTCGGACGCGGGAAGCCCGGACGGATTCCGCTCATTTGGGGCCGGGCCGCAGGGCGGGATCGAGCTTGCGCAGGTGCTGGCGGAGGTAGATGCGCAGAGGGCCGCTGTTCCTCCGGTGCAGTGTGTTCAGCCAGAGATCCCCCAGGGAAAACTCGCCCCGCAGTTCCCTGGCGTGGGAGAGCAGGAGCCGGCGGGATCTGGCGTCGTAGAGGTCCCGGTTACGCTCGCACAGCTCTTCGAGGGCGACATCCAGGGCGATGCTCCGGGAGACGCGCTGCGCCTCCGCCTCGTGGTCGTGGTGCATGACGTAGAGCGGCGTCCGCGCCCGGTGGAAGCGTCCGCCGTAGCCGCTGCAGAGGCGTAGCCAGGTATCCCAGTCCTGCAGGCGCCTGACGCCTTCCCGGAAGCCGCCGATGTCCTGCAGGCGCCCGGTCCGGGTCAGCACCTGGTTGGTCGCCAGGTTCTTGAGCAGCAACTGGCGCAGCGTGAAGGTCTGCGCTTGCAGCGGGTAGTAGGCCCGGAGCCGCTGGCCGGGCCGCTGGCTCCAGAAGTTGCTGCAAACGAAGGCGTAGCCGTCGTCCCAGGCGTCGAGCAGGGTCTCGAGCCGGTCGGGGGTGAATTCGTCGTCGTCGTCCAGCCCGGTGATGAACTCGCCCCGCGCGGCGAAGATCCCCAGGTTGCGCGCGCTGCAGGCGCCACGCGGGGCGGGGTTGCGCAGGTAGCGTATCTTCCGCTCGCTGCGCGCCAGCCGCGAGATCCGCTCGAAGGTTCCGTCCGTGGAGGCGTCGTCGCAGACCAGTATTTCGTGGTTGGCGTAGGTCTGGCCGAGTACCGAGCGCAGGGCGCGTTCGAGCTTTTCGAGCCGGTTGCGGGTGGGGATGTAGACGCTGACCAGCGGAGCCGGGCGCATGTCGCGTGCCTCGTCGGGGGAGTTCGCCGCTCAGCGGCCGATCGAGTGATAGACGATGCCTTTTTGCTGCATGCGCGTCGGCTCGAACAGGTTGCGGCCGTCGAAGATCAGCGGCTGGCGGAGCTGCTGCTTGATGAACTCGAAGTCCGGGGCCTTGAAGGCCTGCCAGTCGGTGACGATCACCAGGGCGTCGGCATCCTTCAGCGCCGCTTCCTTGGTGCCGCAGAGGGTCAGGTCGGTGCGGTTGCCGTACAGGCGCTGGGCTTCCACCATGGCTTCCGGGTCGTAGGCCTGCACCCGCGCCCCGGCTCTCCACAGCGCCTCCATCAGGGTGCGGCTGGGCGCTTCGCGCATGTCGTCGGTCCTGGGCTTGAAGCTCAGCCCCCAGATCGCGAAGGTCTTGCTCTGCAGGGTGCCTTCGAAGTGCTGGCTGATCTTCTTGTACAGGCTGGTCTTCTGTTCCCTGTTGCGCTGGGCCACCGCTTTCAGCAGCTTGGCGTCGAAGTCGATGTTCTCGGCGGTGCGGATCAGCGCCTGCACGTCCTTGGGGAAACAGGAGCCGCCGTAGCCGGCGCCGGCGTAGATGAAGTCGTAGCCGATGCGCGGGTCGGAGCCGATGCCGCGGCGGACCATCTCGATATCGGCACCGAGTATTTCCGCCAGGCTGGCGATTTCGTTCATGAAGCTGATCTTGGTCGCCAGCATGCAGTTGGCGGCGTACTTGGTCAGCTCGGCGCTGTGCGTGTCCATGACAATGATCTTTTCGTGGTTGCGGTTGAAGGGCGCGTACAGCTCGCGCATCACTTCCTCGGCATCGCGGCTGCCGGTGCCGATGACGATGCGGTCGGGGCGCATGCAGTCGGCGACGGCCGAACCTTCCTTGAGGAATTCGGGGTTGGAGACCACCTCGAAGGTCAGGTCGTCGCGTCCCCGGCGGACGAGGGTCTCGGCGACGCGGGCGGCGACCCGCTCGGCGGTGCCCACCGGGACGGTGGACTTGTCGACGATGACCTGGTGGCGTTCCATGTGCTCGGCGATGGTTTCCGCCACGGCCAGCACGTAGCGCAGGTCGGCGGAGCCGTCCTCGTCGGCGGGCGTACCCACGGCGATGAACTGCACCTCGCCGCGCTTCACGCCTTCGGCGGCGTCGCTGGTGAAGTTGAGGCGGCCGGCGGCGTGGTTTTCCCTGACCAGCGTCTCCAGCCCCGGCTCGTAGAGGGGAATATGGCCCTGGCGCAGGCGTTCGATCTTCTCTTCGTCGATATCGACGCACAGTACGTCGTGGCCGACTTCCGCCAGGACGGCGCTTTGCACCAGTCCGACGTAACCTATTCCGAATACGGTGACTTTCATGGTTGATCCTCGGCTTTTTCGGCTTCAGGTTTACGGCAGATCGAGAGTTTTCCGGATGGCCAGGCCGGCGGCGGTTTCTCGGGCCAGCCGAACTTGCTGCCCAGGATCAGATCCCATTCGGGCGGCAGGAAGCGGTAGGCGCCGGCGGCGGGGGTGATGGTCAGTTCGCCGACATAGATCTTTCCGTCGTGCCGGTAGCAGTCCACCCGCAGGTAACCGAAGGGGGCCGACAGCCTTTTCGCGATGTCGAGCATTTCCGGCAGTTCCGCTGGGCTGGCCGATAGTCGCGGGTCGTCGCTGGGGTCCTTCTGGGTCCGACTGAAGGGGGCGATCGACCAGTCTTCGAGAAACAGGTTTTGCGTCAGTTTTTTTTCGAAACGGCCCTGCATGACCTGTATGAACACGTAGGGCCGGTTGCCGGGCCCGCCGTTGAAGATGTTGAACTTGTAGTCGTCCGGAGGCTTGCCGTTGCAGAGCAGGGCCTTCTCGAAAATGATCTTCGGCTGGATGTCGCTGTAATGTTTTTCCCGGGCCTGCCGGGAAAAATCCTTTCTCAGCCAGTCGTTGGCGATGCGGGCCAGGACTTCCGGGTCCTCATGGGATTTGTCGGTGACGATCCGGGTCTGCCGCGAGCTGTGGTTGGCCTTCATCACGAAGCTGTCGGGCAGGCCTTCCAGGGTTTGCGTCGTCACCCGGTCGCAGACCAGATAGCAGGGCACCAGATATTCGGCGCCGATCGTTCTCTCTATGTATTCCCTGGCGCGGACCTTGTCCGCCAGGAGGGAGAACACCGGCGCGGGATAGCGCATCCGGTGGAATATCTTTTCGGAAAAGCGCCGGGGTTTCCTGAAGTTGCAGAATCTTTTGTGCAGCAGGAAATAGCGTCGTTGATAGAAGAGCGGTTCGGGCAATGTCCGATCCAGCAGCTTCTGGATCTTCCTGTAAAGGGCGGAAACCTTGAGAGGGAGCATTATTCCTGACCGACTGATGATGGTGGAAAGAAGGGCGTTGCTCCATGTGGCGTCTTGTTCCATCGGGAAATTTGTCTAACCCGGCTTCTGCGGCCGTCTTTTCAGGGCACTCGGCATCGATTGGTTGAGTTTCTTGAGGCTGCTGCGCAGGAGCCAGCGCGGGTTCCTGAAAAGGGCTCGCCAGGGGCCGGCCTGATAGATCCTGTTGTTGCCGACGCAGAACACCGGCTTGCCCGTCGCCCTGGCGATATCGAGCGCCTGGTCGGGGTCGCCCTCCAGGAAAAGGTCCAGCCCGGCCTCTGCCCGGTAATAGGCGGCCTTGCCGGGACCGCATGGGGCGGCGAAGCCGTCCTCGTGTTCCGCCGGGCCGAGCAGGATCAGCCGCTCGCAGCGGATGCCGTGTTTTTCCAGCCAGGCTTCGGTTTCCTGGCGGTACGCCTCCGGCCGGCCGCTGACGATGGAGTGGACCCTGCCGGAGGGCAGGATCAGCGGCCTGGCGTTGCGCAGGCAATCCAGGTAGCGCTCGCGGTCCCGGCTCTGCTCCGGCGTCGGGCTCACGCACAGCACGCCGTCGATGTCGATGCAGGTGCGGACCAGGATGCCGTGGTGGTAGATGTTCCATTCGAAGAGGCGCGGCCAGCCCAGGTGCCTGAAATGGAGATCGACCTCGGCGGGCGCCATCGAGGACGAGTAGACGGCCATGCGGATCACCTTGCCGGCGAACGCCTCGGGCAGCCGTTCGACGGCCGCGCGCATGGATTTGCCCGAGGCGATGCTGTCGTCCACCAGCAATACGGTCCGCGCGTCCCAGGCCCGGGCCAGGGGCTTGCCGGGGCTGCGCGTGCCACCGTTGGCGGGGCTTTCGTTGCGGCAGAACGATTCCAGGTCGAGGCAGCCCAGGTTCAGGTACAGGGCGATCATGTAGGCGGGGATCATGCCGCTGCGCGGAATGCCCACCACCAGGTCGATCCGCCTGTCGTGCAGCCGGTGCAGGTTGCTGCGGATGTCGTCGCTGAGTTCGGCGTAGGAAATGAAATTCATGGGGATCGCTCGCCCTGCATCGAATGCGTCTTGCCGGTCGCGGCCGGTTCCGCCTGCGGCGCGGGGGGCGCGCGGCGGACCCGGGGATGGCTTGCGCCGTGCAGCAGGCGGCCGCCGGCGAGTTCGTAGATGCAGTCGCAATCGCTCAGGGTCGAGGTGCGGTGGGCGATGATCAGTACGGTCAGCTCCGGCCCGAGGTCGCGGATGGCCTCCATCACGGCGCTTTCGGTGACGCTGTCCAGGGCGCTGGTGGCTTCGTCGAAGATCAGCACGTCGGCCCGCTTGTAGAGCGCCCGGGCGATGCCGATGCGCTGGCGCTGGCCGCCGGACAGGCGCACGCCGCGTTCGCCGATCCGGGTGTCGTACTGTTCCGCCAGACCCTCGATGAACTCGGCGATGTGCGCCTTGCGCGCGGCCTCGCGCAGGCGCTCCCGGTCCAGGTGGCGCCGCTCGACGCCGAAGGCGATGTTCTCGGCGATCGAGGCGTCGGCCAGGTAGATGCTCTGCGGCACGTGGGCGATGTGCGCCTGCCAGTCGCGCCGATTGGCCGGGGTCAGGGCGACGCCGTCGATGAGGATGTCGCCGCCGACCGGCTCCAGCAGGCCCATGAGCAGGTCCAGGGTGGTGCTCTTGCCGCTGCCGGTCTTGCCGACGAAGCCGACGCGGCTGCCCTTGGCGATTTCCAGGTTCAGGTGGTGGAGCACTTCCGGCCCGTCGCTGGCGTAGCGGAAGCCGATGTCGCGCAGCTCGATGCTCCGTTCGAAGGCCATCGGCCGCGCCGGGAGGGGGTTCCGGTACTCGGGCGGAATCGGCTGTTCGAGCAGTTCCAGGACGTCTTCGATGTTGCCCCGGTTGCCCATGATGGTCGACCAGCCGTGGTAGATCTGCTGCATCTGCGGCAGCAGGCGCTGCGCGCCGATGGCCAGGGCGCCGAGCACCGGCAGGGCGGCGCTCAGGCCGCCTTCGCGGCGGCTCAGCGTGTAGGCCAGCACGGCGATGGAAAGCATGCCGATGGCTTCGATCAGGTAGCGCGGCGCCGTGCCGAGAAAGGAGTTGACGACCTGCGCCTTGCGCAGGTCGGCGTCGACCTTGCGGAAGCGTTTGACGTAAAGCTCCTGGGTGCCGTCGATCAGGATGTCGCGGATGCCGCCGAGTCCTTCCTGGATGGCCTGGACCCGCACGTTGTGCGCCTGGGCGATGATCCGGCCGTTCTGGCGCAGCTTGCGCCGGGTGCCCAGGCTGATCAGCAGGTACAGCAGGCTGAACAGGACGCCGGCGGCGCAGGCGACCAGCGGATCGATCAGGACCAGGGCGACGAAGATCGCCGAGGTCATCAGGATGGCGATCAGGGTGTTGAGCAGCGGCATCAGCAGGCCGCTGACCACGCTCTGGACCTTGCCCATGCCGGCGATGATCTGGCTGGTGTTGCGCGCCACGTGGTAGCGGTAGGGCTGCAGCAGGGTGCGCCGGTAGACCTCGACGCCCAGATCGTAGCCGATGCCGTAGCTGGTCTTGTTGCCGGCCCAGATCAGTAGCATGCGGACGCAGGCGGCGAGTACCGCCGTCACGCCGAACAGCGCCGTGGCGGGCAGGAGGATGTTCTCGTTCCGCCAGCCGAACAGGTTGAACAGTTGCTGCAGCAACGGATAGTCGAGCGCCTTCTGCGGATTGGCCAGGAGCGTGAGCAGGGGGATGATGGCGCCGAAGGTCGCCAGCTCGGCCACGATACCCGCCAGCATGAGCAGGATCAGGGCGAGCACCTGCACGCGCCGGCGTCTGGACAGATGGGCATGGAGGCTGCCGAGGATGCGGCTCAGCGAAGGAGTGGTATCGCGCATGGGCAAGGGCTCGTTCGGATGGTCGGTGGCTGATGGAAAGGATCGGGAGAGTCGTGTGGAATGCCCGCCTGATATCGGACTGGAAAAGTTGTGTGCCTGGTCCGTTTCGGCGTGGTCTCCAGATCCGGTGCATCGGCTGCTTGCCGAGGGGCCGGACACTCCCTGTTTCGGCCCCCCGGCCGAGTCACTTTCTCTTTGCTCGCGCGAAAGAGAAAGTAACCAAAGAGAAAGCGCGCCCGATCATTCGGCCCCGGCTGCGCCGGGGTTCCCTCGCTCCGGTGCCGCTCCGGGGGCACGTCGCGAAGGGACGTCCCTGTCCCTTCGCGACTCGCTCGGCGTCCTGCCTCGCGTCCCCCTCCGCGACACCTGCGCTCGGCCTCCTGAACGGGAGTCGGTTCCGAGCTGCCTGAAGGCACTTTTGCCCTTCTTGCGGCACGGCCTGCCAGGCCGCGCCGGATGCCCCCTTCAGGAGGCCGAGCGGAATCGTCGTGGAAGGGGTCGAGCGGCAAGGATGCCGCGAGAGCCGCGATGGGCCATGGATGGCCCTTCGCGGCGGGCCCCTGGAACGGCGATGTAGGGAGGGAACCCGGAGCGAAGCGCAGGGCCGGATGAGGGGGTGGCCTTCTTTTGGGTTACTTTTTCTTGGCCAGACAAGAAAAAGTGACTCGGCCGGGGGGCCGAAACAGAAGGTATCCGGCCACTCGGCAAACAGCTATGCCGAGGCTCACACAACTTTCACCGTTGCGCAGCGAATTGCGCCGGCGCGGACGACGAAGACACCGACGTCGGGTTCCGGGCGATGTACCAGGGCATCGCCTGGGCGATGCCGGTCCGCAGGTCGTATTGCGGGAGGTAGCCCAGCAGGCGCCGCGCCTTGCCGATGTCCGCCAGGGAATGGCGTACGTCTCCCGGACGGAAATCTCGATGGAGCGGCGCCCGGCCGTAGCGCACGCCGTTTTTCGCCAGGCTCTGGCGCAACGCCTGGAACAACTGCTGGAGCGTGCTGCGTTCGCCGACGGCGATGTTGTAGACCTGATTGCGCGCGCGGGCTTCGGCGCAGGCGGCGAGCAGGTTGGCCTGCACGGCGTTGTCGACGTGGCAGAAGTCGCGGCTGGTGCTGCCATCGCCGTCGATGAACACCTCCTCGTCGCGCAGCATTGCCGCGATCCATTTCGGGATCACCGCGGCATAGGCGCCCTCCGGGTCCTGGTGCTTGCCGAAGACGTTGAAGTAACGCAGACCGATGCTGTGCAGCCCGTAGTTGCGGGCGAAAGCGTCGGCGTACAGTTCGTTGACGTACTTGCTCACCGCATAGGGGGAGAGCGGCCGACCGACGATGTCCTCGATCTTCGGCAGACCGGGGTGGTCGCCGTAGGCGGCGCTGCTGGCGGCGTAGGTGAAGCTCTTGACCCCGGCATCGCGGGCGGCCACCAGGATGTTGAGGAAGCCGTCGACATTGCTGGCGTTGGTGGCGATGGGGTCTTCCAGCGAGCGCGGCACCGAGCCGAGGGCCGCCTGGTGGAGGACGTGCTCGACCGGCCGGGGCCGGCAGCCCGGCACGACCGCCGCGAAGGTCATCGCCTGGCGGCAGTCGTGCAACTCGCGGATATCGCCGCGGATGAGCTGGAACCTGGCCCAGCGCGGCGCGGAAGTCCTTTGGCGGACCTCTTCCAGATTGTGCGGGTGGCCAGTGGAGAAGTTGTCCAGGCCCACCACCCACTGGTCGAGTCCGAGCAGGGTTTCCAGCAGGTTTGAGCCGATGAACCCGGCCACCCCGGTGATCAGCCAGGTGGCGGGCGTTTGCGGCAGGTCGTGGAGCAGGCGTTGGTAGCGTGTCATAGGCGCAGATCCGCTTCGTCGGGCTTGAGCAGGTACTTGAGGTCGTAGAGGACGTGGCCGGGCTTGCCGAAACGGCGGATGCCCGGTGCGCCCATGCTGCGGAACTGGTGGTGGGCGACGGCGAGGATGATGCCGTCGTAGGCGCTGGCCGGCGGTGAGTCCAGCGGCCTGATGTCGTAGGCCCGCCGGGCTTCCTCGGCGTCGACCCAGGGGTCGTAGACATCGACCGAGATGTTGTACTGGCGCAGTTCCTGGATGATGTCGACGACGCGCGTGTTGCGCAGGTCCGGGCAGTTTTCCTTGAAGGTCAGGCCCATGACCAGGGCGCGGGCGCCGTCGATCTGGATGCGCCGCCTGAGCATGGCCTTGATCAGTTGAGAGACCACGTAGCCGCCCATGCCGTCGTTCAGGCGCCGGCCGGCGAGGATGATTTCCGGGTGGTAGCCGATGGCCTCGGCCTTGTGGGTCAGGTAGTAGGGATCGACGCCGATGCAGTGGCCGCCGACCAGGCCGGGGCGGAACGGCAGGAAGTTCCATTTGGTGCCGGCCGCCTGCAGCACCGCTTCGGTGTCGATGCCCATGCGGTTGAAGATCACCGCCAGTTCGTTGACCAGGGCGATGTTGAGGTCGCGCTGGGTGTTCTCGATCACCTTGGCCGCCTCGGCGATGCGGATGCTGTCCGCCTTGTAGGTGCCGGCGGCGATGATTTCCCGGTACAGCGCGTCGACCAGTTCGGCCACCTCGGGGGTGGAGCCGGAGGTGATCTTGCGGATGCCGGTGATACGGTGCTCGCGGTCGCCGGGGTTGATCCGTTCCGGGCTGTAGCCGGCGTAGAAGTCGCGGTTGAACGCCAGGCCGGAAACCCGTTCGAGCACGGGAACGCAGCCTTCCTCGGTGGCGCCGGGATAGACGGTGGACTCGTAGACGACGATGTCGCCGCGCTTCAGCACCTGGCCGATGGTTTCCGAGGCGCGGATCAGGGGAAGCAAGTCGGGTTTCTTGTGCGAGTCGATCGGCGTCGGCACCGTGACGATGTAGAAGTTGCAGTCGGCCAGGCTGGCGATATCGGCGCTGTAGCGGAGCTGGCGCGCTTCCCGCAGTTCGTGGTCGTCGACTTCCAGGGTCCGGTCGTGCCCGGCCTCGAGGGCAGCGATGCGCGCATGGTCGATGTCGAAGCCGACGACCGGCCGGCGCTTGCCGAATTCGACCGCGAGCGGCAGGCCGACGTAACCGAGTCCGATGATGGCGAGTTTCAGGTCTTCCAGAGTATGCATGGCGATGCCCGTAACGATCGGCTGGGTGGAAGGGACTCCCGGTCCGGCAACGGCTCAGGCGTTGTCCGACTTGTACTCGTAGTGGTGGTAGGCGGCGTGGCCGTAGCCGTAGGTGGCGGCGCGCTTTTCCAGGCCATTGAGGATGGCGCCCTTGATTTCGATGCCGCTCTGCGCGAAGCGCCTGACGGTCATCTCGATTTCGTGGGCGGAGCTCACGCCGAAGCGGGTCACGATCAGCGTGGTGGCCGCTTGCCGGCCGACGATGGCGGCGTCGGTGACGGCCAGCAGCGGCGGGGTGTCGAGGATGACCAGGTCGTGGCTCGCGCTGGCCTGTTCGAGGGTGGCCGCGAACTCGGGGCGCATCAGCAGCTCCGAGGGATTCGGCGGGAGCTGGCCCCGTGGCAGCAGGAACAGGCCTTCGAGCGGGGTCGGGTGGAGCGCGTCGGCGAGCGTGCAGTGCCCGCCGAGCAGCTCCGCCAGCCCCGGGCTCGCCGGCATGCCGAGCAGCTTGTGCAGGTGGCCCTTGCGCATGTCCACGTCGATCAGCAGCACGCGCTTGCCGGCCTGGGCGACGACGGCGGCCAGGTTGGCGCAGATGAAGCTCTTGCCCGCCTGCGGGCCGGGACCGGAAATCACCAGGCGGTTGTCCTGGGCGCCCAGCGTGATGAAGTGCAGGCTGGTCCGCAGGCTGCGCAGGGCTTCCACCGCCGGATCGTTCGGGTGGCCGAGAGCGAGCAGCGGCGAGATGGCGGGATCGCCGGCCGGCAGGCGGCGGCGGATTTTGGCATGGACCTGGTGGGCGCTGAAGGGTACCGCCGCGTACACCGGCAGGCCCAGTTGTTCGATGGCTTCCGGGGTTTCCAGGCCCGGATCGAGCAAGCGGCGCAGCAGCACGAAGCCGATCGCCAGCAGCGCTCCGGCCAGGGTGGCGAGCACCTGGATGAGGCTCTTGTTCGGGGCGACCGGGCCGCCGTCGATGACCGCCGGATCGACGATGCGCACGTTGCCGATGGTGCCGGCGCGGACCAGATCCAGTTCCTGGGCCTTGTTCAGCAATTGGGTGTAGATAGTGGTGCCGACCTGCACGTCGCGCGACAGGCGCAGGAGTTCCTGCTGAGTTTCCGGCAAGCTCTGCACCCTTCTGGCGATTTCGTTCTTGCGCTGGGTCAGGCCCTGGATCTGTAGCAGCAGGGTCTTGTAGGCCGGGTGCTCGGGGGTGAAGCGGCGGTCGAGTTCGGCCTGCTGCATCCTCAGTTCCGAGATCCGCGTTTCCAGGTCGACGGCCTGGCTGAGCACGGTGCCGGTTTCCATGGCGATATCGACGGAGCCGTGTCGCTTGCGGTAGTCGTTCAGGGCGCCTTCGGCCTGGTCCAGTTCGCGTCGCACTTCCGGCAACTGGCTGCGGACGAACTCCAGGCTGCCGTTGGCCTCGGCGGACATGCGTTCGATATTCTGGCGGACGAACAGGCGGCCGATCTCGTCCACCACTCGGCTGGCGTGCTCGGGGTCGGGGTGTTCCATGGCCACGGTGATCAGGCCGGTGTCGGTGCCCAGTTCGGTGAGCTGCAAGGCGTTCCGGTAACTGCGCACGGTGCTCGAACGGCTCGCCTTCTTCAGGGTGAAGCGGGTACCCGGCCGGGCCTGCAGTTCGCGGATCTGCAGGCGGATGCCGTTCCGTTCGATGGCTTCGCCGACCCGTCCCCGCAGCAGCGGCTCGCCCTCGCTTTCCTGCAGGGTGAAGGCGCCGTCTTCCCCGGCGATGAGCAGGAAAGCCTTGCCGATCCGGCTCGGCTCGACCTCGAAGCGCAGGATGTCGATCTTCTCGCCCCCCCAGGCGTATTCCTGCAGACCGAGCAAGGGCGGCGCGGGCTCCGGGCCCCGGTGGCGGCGGGCGAGGTAGTCGCCGAGCAGCGGAAAGCGCTGGGGCGTGGCCCGGACGTCGAGGTGCAGGTTGTCGACCGCCTGGCCGATCAGGCTGCGCGAGCGGATCAGTTCGATTTCCGTCCTGGCGCTGGAGGCCTGGGTGAAGTCCCCCATCTCCAGTCCCGGAACGGTGCCGCTTTTCTTCTCGATCTGAACCAGGGCGCTGGTGCGGTGGATCGGTGTGGCGAACAGGCCGTAGAGGGTGCCGCCCAGGAAGAACAGGAGGGTCAGGCCGAGGATCGGCCACTTGTGGTCGAGCAGGGCGCCGAGCAACTTGCGCAGGTCGATGCCGGCTTCCTCGCGGTCTTGCCGGCTGGATATGGAAGTGGGGTGCATGGGGAGGTTCCCTGGAGGAGGCGCTCCGGCAGTCAATGGCTCAGGCGCACGGTCCATGCCTCGACGGCCGTGCGAATCTGTCGGTAGGCCTGTTCGAAGGCCGTCCGATCCCGGCGGAAGGGGTCCTGGATTTCCGCTTCGTCCTGCCATTTGCCCAGCAGGAAGGTCTTGCCGCGCGCCTCGGGGGCGATCCGGTAGATGCTGTCGAGGTGTTGGCGCTCCATGACCAGCACCAGATCGGCCTGTTGCAGCATGCTGCGCTCCAGTTGGCAGGCCCGGTGTGTGGGTGGACGGTGCCGGTGTTCGAGCAGTACCGCGCGGGCGGTGGGTTCCATCGGCAGGCCGACCCGTGCCGCCAGACCGGCGGAATCGATTCTCACGGTTCGCTTGTCGTGGGATAGCGCTTCGCTCATCAATGCCTGGGCACTGGGACTTCGACATATGTTGCCGATGCAGACGATCAATATCCGTTCGAGCACTTTGTATGCTTCCGGAGTTGGGGCGGCAGAGTATGGAAAGATCGGTGTCGACAATTGCAGATGCTTCAGTTGAAGTCCGTGGCGGACTTTCCATTGTCAGTCATCGAAACTTTCCGGGACGAGCGAGACGATGTTTTCGTGGTTTCGCGATATGTATGCTGGCGTTCTTTCCCGTTCGGGTACGCTACCGCCCCAGGATTTGGCGTCGGCCTCCTGAAGACGAGCAAACAGCCATTCCGGGACGCGCGAACCGCCTGTACACCGCCTCGTACGGGCTGGCGTCCGGTCTTTCGGTCATGTTCATCGCCGGAATGCTTGCTCGGCACTCGATCCACCGTGCGAACAACAGCAGGGTACTTCGTGGATTTCCATGTTTTTATATTTATATATTTATGGCTTCGCTATGGTCATTCCCGTTCGATTGCTGCTAGCGAGTTAATGTTACTTTGCCGAACCGCAACGAAGTAATCCATGCAGAAGTGGCAAAGTGTAGTTCAGGGTTTTTTACAGGATTGTCATGTTCATCCGTCAACCGATAGGCGGTCGCTTTTCGGAGATAAGATGAAGTTTCCCGTTGTTACGCTGCCGTCCGCTCAAGTCGCCGGTTGGTTTTCCATGGTTATTTAAATTAAGTGCACTTTCGTCGGCGAAAAGCTTTGTCCGCTTCGGCCGTGAACGAAACGTTTTACTGACATCTTGAACGAGGTCGCCGACGACTGGCGTCAGCGCGATGAGCGGGTGATGCCGATACGGGCGGTGGAGCGTGCAGGAGGCCGGTTCAAGCCGCGGCGGGTCCGTGAATGTGCCGGCGTGCGCTGCGGATCAGGCGTGCGCCCAGCAGGAGGGCGGCGCAGCTCAGGCCGATCACCATGCCCTGCCAGAGCCCGCGCGGGCCGCTGGACTCATCGAGCCATCCGCCCAGGCCGAGGCCGTAACCGATCGGCAGGCCGACTCCCCAGTAGGCGAGCAGGGTGATCGACATGATCGCGCGGGTGTCCTGGTAACCGCGCAGGGCGCCGGCGGCGGTCACCTGGATGGCGTCGGAGAACTGGAAGAGCGCGGAATAGAGGAGCAGGCTGCTGGCGATGGCGATCACCGCCGGGTCGCTGCTGTAGATGTGGGGAATCCGCTCGCGCAGCAGCAGCATGAGGCCGGCGGCGAGGGTGGCGAAGCCGAGCGCTGCGATTATCCCCGTGCCGGCGCTGAAGCGGGCGTCGCGGGGACTGCCGCGGCCCAGGGCATGGCCGACGCGAACGGTGACCGCCATGCCCAGGGAGTAGGGGACCATGAACACCAGGCCGGAGAAATTCAGGGCGATCTGGTGCCCGGCGACCACCTGGGCGCCCAGGCCACCGATCAGCAGGGCGATCACCGAGAAGATGCTCGCTTCGGCGAACACCGCCACGCCGATCGGCAGGCCGACGGCCAGCAGGCGGCGCAGTTCCGGCCAGCAGGGACGATCGAAGCGCTCGAACAGCCGGCTGGGCCGGTAGTGGGGGGCATGCCTCACCCAGAACAGCATGGCCAGCAGCATGAAGACCATCACCAGGGCGGTCGCCCAGCCGCAGCCGACTCCGCCCATGGCCGGCAGGCCGAGCTTGCCGTGGATGAAAACGTAGTTGGCCGGGATGTTCAGCAGCAGTCCGGCGATGCCGATCAGCATGCTCGGCCGGGTATGCCCGAGTCCGTCGCTGAAGCAGCGCAGCACGTAGTACAGGGCCACGGCCGGTATGCCGCAGGCGACCGCGCGCAGATAGCCCATGGTCGGTTCGATCAGGCTGGCTTCGACCCGCATTAGGTGCAGGGCCGGCTCGACGTTCCACAACAGCAGCGCGGCGGCGCTGCCGGCCGCCAGGGCCAGCCAGAGCGCCTGGCGGACCAGCGGGCCGATTTCCGGCTGCCGGCCGGCGCCGCGCAGGTGCGCCACCCTGGGCGTGGTGGCCAGCAGGATGCCGGTGCTCAGCAGATAGGCGGGTACCCAGAACGAGTTGCCGAGGGCGACCGCGGCGAGGGCTTCGGGCCCGACCCGGCCGGCCATCAGGGTATCGACGAAACCCATGGCGATCTGCGCCAGTTGCGCGACGACGATCGGCAGGGCGAGGTCGGCGAGCGCGCGCAGTTCACGGCGCAACCGCCGCAGGCGCGGTTCGGGTGGCATGTAGGTATCGCCGGGCGGAACGGAGGGGCGGGTAGTCTAAGTCCTGCGGATTGCCTGTCAAACACCGCATGGCGGCATTCGGCTGTTCGATGCGACTCACGCCGGAGCCCGGAGGGACTCTAGAATGGATACCCCTGAAAGGAGTCCGCCATGCGTATCCTCGCCGACGAAAACATTCCTCTGGTCCACGCCTTCTTTTCCGCCTTCGGCGAGATCCGCCAACTGCCCGGTCGCGCCATCGTATCCGGTTCGCTGGGGGATGCCGACGTGCTGCTGGTGCGCTCGGTGACCCGGGTCGATGCCGCTCTGCTGGAAGGCAGCCGGGTTCGCTTCGTCGGCACTTGCACCATAGGCACGGATCATCTGGATCTGGACTATCTGCGCCGACGCGGGATCGCCTGGGCCAGTGCACCGGGCTGCAACGCCCGCGGCGTGGTCGATTACGTGCTGGGCAGCCTGTTGAGCCTGGCCGAGCGGCAGGGTGTCGACCTCGCCTCCCGCTGCTATGGGGTGGTCGGGGCCGGTCAGGTCGGCGGGCGGCTGGTCGAGGTGCTGCGCGGGCTCGGCTGGCGCGTGCTGGTCTGCGATCCGCCGCGCCAGGCGCTGGAGCGGGGCGATTTCGTCGATCTGCCCACCCTGTTGCGCGAGTGCGACGTGCTGAGCGTGCATACGCCGCTGACCCACGAAGGCGCGCATCCGACCCGGCACCTGTTCGGTCGCGAGCAATTGGCGCGGCTGCGGCCGGGTACCTGGCTGATCAACGCCAGTCGCGGCGCGGTGGTGGACAACCGGGCGCTGCGCGAGGCGCTCGCCGGCCGTACCGACCTGCAGGCGGTACTGGACGTCTGGGAGGGCGAGCCGCTGGTGGATGTCGCCCTGGCCGGGCTCTGTCATATCGCCACGCCGCATATCGCCGGCTATAGCCTGGATGGCAAGCTGCGCGGTACGGCGCAGGTCTATCGGGCCTTCTGCGAACAACAGGGCGTGCCGCCCGGCGTGCTGCTGGACGAACTGCTACCACCGCCCTGGCTGGGCGAATTGGGACTCGACGGCAGAGCCGATCCGGCCTGGGCGCTGGCGACCCTGTGCCGGGCCGTATACGACCCGCGCCGGGACGATGCCGATTTCCGCCGGTCCCTGGAAGGCGACGAGCAGGCCAGGCGCAGCGCTTTCGACGCCCTGCGCAAGCACTATCCGCCGCGCCGGGAGATCGACGGCCTGCGCGTGCGGCTGAGCGGCGAGGCGCCGCGCCTGCGGCAACTGGTGCGGGCGCTGGGGGCCGAGCCGGTCTAGTCCGACCTGTGGCCGTCGACGGGAGCTTGGCGCGGAGCCGCTGCCCAAGTCTTGTCGAGAAGCCGGCAGGCCTTCTGGATCATGCCCTCGGTAATGGGAATTTCCCGCCCTTGTTCATCGATGACGGCTCCGCCGCTGGGCTGGCGGGAACGCAGGAGGGCGGTAAGGCGCTGGGGACTGTGTTTGCACGGACACATGATGATCGGCTTCCCTCGGCTGATGGGCTGCGCTCTGCAGTCTAGTCGCCCGGGACGGTGCGGGGAGGGGCTGGTCGGCCTGTCGTGCATACAGGCGGATGAGTCGCGGAGGGAGGATGGAGGAGCGATGGGGCATCGTCGCGGTTTCGCCCGGTCCCCGGATCGCCGGCAGGTGCTCCAGGGACCGCTCCGGTCAGCGGTACTCGCAGAGGTAGGCGGTATCCGTGGCGACTTTCAACTGGAACTTGCTGTTGGCGGGAACGGTGAACTGGCTGCCGGCTTCGAAGGTTTCCCACTGCTCGCTGCCCGGCAGCTTCACGGTCAGGGCGCCGGCGATCACGTGCATGATTTCCAGCTGGCTGGTGCCGAATTCGTATTCGCCCGACGCCATCACGCCAATGGTGGCCGGCCCCTGGCTGGTGCCGAAGGCGATGGATTTGACGGTACCGTCGAAGTATTCGTTGACCTTGAACATGCTGAGTCCTCGGGAAGGCTGAAAAAAGGCCCGCAAGTATGCATAAGGCATTCTACCGCGTCATCCGTTTTGAGCGTCGGGCATGGCCGTCAGCGGCAGCAGGCGGGCGGTGTTGCGCGCATCCTCCAGCGCCCGATGCTGTTGTCCCTGAAAGCTCATGCCGGCGAGTTGCAGGGCAGTCCGCAGACCGACCGGGCGCTTCAACTGGCGAGTATCGGCGAAACGCTGTTTCAGGTTGACGTGGGAAAGGGGGATCAGGCTGCTGGCAAGGCCGTGGCGGCGCCATTCCTGCTCCAGTTGCCGGCGATCGTAGTCGCCCCAACTGGTCCAGCCCGCCAGGCGTGGACGATAGGGAGCGAGCCAGTGCTCGAACTGCTCCCAGACCATGGGCAGCGGGGTGGCGGAGTCGATGTCGGACTGGGCTATGTGGGTGAGTTCCTGGCAGAAGAGGGTCAGGAGAGGACGACGCAAGGGACGCACGAAGCGCTTGAAGTGATCCAGTTCGTGACCGTTCCTATTCACCAGGCTGGCGCCGATTTCGATGATTTCCATGTCCGCCACCGGCCAGCCACCTTCGTCCGTCGTGGCTTCCAGATCGATCACCAACCACTTGTCCATGGGCAGCTCCAGGGCTCCGTGCAGGGGGATGCCAGACTCGCTGGCGGACAGTGGTATCAGTGTAAACCCTCTCCGGGTCCATACCCGCCGATGGGATGTGGTCGGGAGCTGGGTGTCGCGAAGGCGCTCAGCCGCGGAAGATGAAATACACCGCGCCCAGCAGGCAGAGTCCGGCCCACAGGTAGTCGAGCTTGAGGGGCTGGTGCATGAACAGCACGCTGAAGGGAACGAAGACCATCAGGGTGATCACTTCCTGCATGATCTTCAACTGGCCCACGTTGAGTTCGGTGTAGCCGATGCGGTTGGCCGGAACCATGATCAGGTATTCGAACAGTGCGATTCCCCAACTGAGGAGGGCGGCAACGGCCCAGGGCTTGCTGTTGAGGGTGCGAAGGTGGCCGTACCAAGCGAAGGTCATGAAGATGTTCGAAAGGCTGAGCAGCAGTGCGGTTTGCACCCAGATTGGCATGGAATATGGCTCCGGACTGGCGTGGGCGGGCGACCGATCGGTGGTGGGGAGGAGGCGCGGGGCGGGGGATGGCTTAGCGGCTCGTCGAGTTCGGCACTAAGATACTCGACCTTCCCTGGAGGTTGTTCGTCTTGCGAGGTCCGCTCATGAAGTGTCGCGCGGGTTGTGGTGCCTGCTGCATTGCTCCTTCCATCAGTTCGCCGCTCCCGGGCATGCCGTTCGGCAAGCCGGCAGGCGAGCATTGCCTGCATCTGTCCGTGGAGAGTTTGTGCGCCTTGTTCGACAAGCCCGGGCGGCCGGCGGTCTGTTCGGCCTTCGGGGCGGATGCGGCTGTCTGCGGCGACAGTCGGGAGGAGGCGTTGCGGCTGCTCGCCTGGCTGGAACAGGAAACGCGTTGAGACGAGGTCTCGGCAGCGATATGTGTCCGTACGGAGCGAGCCGATACGCGAATGGACGACCAATAAAAAAGGCTGCGTGAAAACGCAGCCTTTTTCCGTCGGACGGAAAACGCTATCAGCGTTTTTCCACCGAGATATAGTCGCGCTTCTCGTAGCCGGTGTACAGCTGGCGCGGACGGCCGATCTTGTACGGGCCGGAGAGCATTTCCTTCCAGTGCGAGATCCAGCCCACGGTACGAGCCAGGGCGAAGATCACGGTGAACATGCTGGTCGGAATGCCGATCGCCTTGAGAATGATACCGGAGTAGAAGTCGACGTTCGGGTAGAGATTGCGCTCCTTGAAGTAAGGATCGTTGCGCGCGATTTCTTCCAGCTTCATGGCCAGTTCCAACTGGGGATCGTTGATGCCCAGTTCGGACAGCACTTCGTCGCAGGTCTGCTTCATGACCTTGGCGCGCGGGTCGAAGTTCTTGTAGACGCGATGGCCGAAGCCCATCAGCTTGAACGGATCGTTCTTGTCCTTGGCCTTGGCCACGAACTTCTCGATGTTGGAAACATCGCCGATCTCGTCGAGCATGGTCAGCACGGCTTCGTTGGCGCCGCCGTGTGCCGGACCCCAGAGGGCCGCGATGCCGGCAGCGATACAGGCGAACGGGTTGGCGCCCGAGGAGCCGGCCAGACGCACGGTGGAGGTCGAGGCGTTCTGCTCGTGATCGGCGTGCAGGACGAAGATGCGGTCCATGGCCTTCGCCAGAACCGGGCTGATCGGCTTCACTTCGCACGGGGTGTTGAACATCATGTGCAGGAAGTTTTCCGCGTAGTCCAGATCGTTGCGCGGATACATCAGCGGCTGGCCGAGGGAGTATTTGTAGACCATGGCGGCCAGGGTCGGCATCTTGGCTACCAGACGGATCGCGGAAATCTCGCGATGCTGCGGGTCATTGATATCCAGCGAATCGTGATAGAAGGCGGAAAGGGCACCGACGACACCGCACATCACGGCCATCGGGTGGGCATCGCGACGGAATCCATTGAGGAAGTTCTTCAACTGCTCATGAACCATAGTGTGGTTCTTGATATTGTTGACGAACTTGGCTTTCTGATCGGCATTAGGCAGTTCGCCGTTCAGCAGCAGATAACAAGTTTCTAGATAGTCGGATTTTTCCGCGAGTTGTTCGATCGGATAACCGCGGTGCAGCAGGATGCCCTTGTCGCCATCGATATAGGTAATCTTCGATTCGCAGGAAGCAGTGGACATAAAGCCAGGATCGAAGGTGAAATGGCCCGTTGAGGTCAGACCGCGTACATCAATCACATCAGGACCGACAGTACCGGTCAACATGGGCAGTTCAACGGGAGCGTTGCCCTCGATGATCAACTGCGCTTTTTTGTCAGCCATGAGTGGCCTCCTTTTTGAGCTTTCTGCTAGGTATCGTCGGCGAACCCCACGCGGAGTCGCCTCTATCTATAGAGTGTCACTATAGGGGTGACGAGTCTGAAAGCAATCTGCACCAAAGTAGTAGTGGGGCGTTCGTTTCAGAATGGTTTGCACGCAAAAAAGAAGCTATTTACGTGATTAATAGCCTTAGTGCAATCACTACTTTGTTGAGGGTGCTTGCGTTGTCATTAGTACCCTAACTGTCTATACTCGGCAACCGACCGCCAGGGGCTTTGGAGCCGCGTATTCTGGAGGTTGCCGCTCTCTGGGTGGTGGGTACCTGACCAGTGCACATCCCAACAACTTCGCCCTGCTCGCCAGGGCTCTCACAGTGAATGAAAGCCGTGAAAAGCCAACGACCTGTAAACCTAGACCTTAGGACAATCAAACTTCCTGTCACTGCTTACACGTCCATTCTTCACCGTATCTCTGGTGTCATCCTCTTCTTGGGAATTGTCGTGCTGCTGTCCTGGCTCGACAAGTCTCTGTCGTCGGAGGAAGGCTTCGAGCAGGTGAAGGGGTATCTGGCCAGCCCGCTGGTCAAGCTGGTGGCGTGGGGCCTGGTGTCCGCATTGCTGTACCACCTGGTGGCCGGCGTGCGCCATCTGATCATGGATACGGGCATCGGTGAAACGCTGGAAGGCGGCACCAAGGGCTCGAAAATCGTTATCGGCGTTTCGGTAGCGCTGATCCTGCTGTCGGGGGTTTGGATATGGTAACCAATGTCACGAATTTCTCGCGCTCGGGCCTCTACGACTGGATGGCCCAGCGTGTCTCCGCGGTCATTCTCGCGGCATACACCCTCTTCCTGCTGGGTTACCTGTTCTTCAGCTCGGATCTGAGCTACGCCGAATGGCATGGTCTGTTCTCCAGCACCGGTATGCGGATCTTCAGTCTGCTGGCTCTCGTCGCCCTGAGCGTACACGCCTGGGTCGGCATGTGGACCATCTCGACCGACTACCTGACTCCGATGGCGCTGGGCAAGCTGGCGACCGTCGTGCGTTTCCTTTTCCAGGCCGCGTGTGGCATCGCCATGTTCGCGTTTTTCGTCTGGGGTGTGCAGATTCTTTGGGGTATCTGATCCATGGCTAACATTCGTACGCTTTCCTTCGACGCAATCATCGTCGGCGGCGGTGGTGCTGGCATGCGTGCTGCTCTGCAACTGGCTCAGGGCGGCCACAAGACTGCAGTGGTCACCAAGGTGTTTCCGACTCGCTCGCACACTGTCTCCGCGCAGGGCGGCATCACCTGCGCCATCGCTTCGGCGGACCCGAACGACGATTGGCGCTGGCACATGTACGACACCGTCAAGGGTTCGGACTACATCGGTGACCAGGACGCCATCGAGTACATGTGTTCGGTTGGCCCGGAAGCCGTCTTCGAGCTCGAGCACATGGGGCTGCCGTTCTCCCGTACCGAAACCGGCCGGATCTATCAGCGTCCGTTCGGTGGTCAGTCCAAAGGGCCGGATAACCCGACCCAGGCAGCTCGTACCTGTGCCGCTGCCGACCGTACCGGTCACGCGCTGCTGCACACCCTGTACCAGGGTAACCTGAAGGCTGGTACCTCGTTCCTCAACGAGTGGTATGCCGTCGATCTGGTGAAGAACCAGGACGGTGCTGTGGTTGGTGTCATCGCTCTCTGCATCGAAACCGGCGAAACCGTTTACATCCGCTGCAAGGCTGTGGTCCTGGCCACGGGTGGTGCCGGGCGTATCTACGCTTCGACCACCAACGCGCTGATCAACACCGGTGACGGCGTAGGCATGGCTCTGCGTGCCGGTGTTCCGGTTCAGGACATCGAGATGTGGCAGTTCCACCCGACCGGTATTGCTGGTGCCGGTGTACTGGTGACCGAAGGCTGCCGCGGCGAAGGCGGCTACCTGATCAATGCCCATGGCGAGCGTTTCATGGAGCGTTATGCGCCGAACGCGAAGGATCTCGCCGGTCGCGACGTGGTGGCTCGTTCGATGGTCAAGGAAGTGATCGCCGGCAATGGCGTCGGTCCGAACAAGGACCACGTGCTGCTGAAGCTCGACCACCTTGGCGAGGAAGTCCTGCACAGCCGCCTGCCCGGCATCTGCGAGCTGTCCAAGACTTTTGCCCATGTTGACCCTGTGGTTGCGCCGATCCCGGTCATCCCGACCTGCCACTACATGATGGGTGGTGTGGCCACCAACATCCATGGCCAGGCCATCACCCAGGATGCCAACGGCAACGACAAGATCATCGAAGGCCTGTTCGCCGTGGGCGAAGTGGCCTGCGTATCTGTCCATGGCGCCAACCGTCTGGGCGGCAACTCGCTGCTTGACCTGGTGGTGTTCGGTCGCGCTGCTGGCCTGCACCTGGAGAAAGCCCTCAAGGAAGGTATCGATACCCGCGGAGCCAGCGAGTCCGACATCGAGAGCTCCCTCAAGCGTCTGGCTGGCGTGAACGAACGTACCAGTGGCGAGGAAGTCGCTCCGCTCAAGCAGGAACTGCAGCAGTGCATGCAGAACTACTTCGGCGTATTCCGCACCGGCGAATACATGCAGAAGGGCATCGCCCAACTGGCCGAGCTGCGTGGTCGTATTGCCGAAGTCAAGATCAACGACAAGAGCCAGGCGTTCAACACCGCTCGCGTCGAGGCTCTCGAACTGCAGAACCTGCTCGAAGTGGCCGAGGCCACCGCGATCGCCGCGGAAACCCGCAAGGAATCCCGTGGCGCCCACGCCCGCGAGGACTTCGAAGGCCGCGACGACGAGAACTGGCTGTGCCACACCCTGTACTTCCCGGGTGAGAAGCGCGTGGCTCAGCGTGCCGTCAACTTCGCGCCGAAGACCGTTCCGGCGTTTGAACCCAAAGTACGTACTTATTAAGGGTTATCGATATGTCGCTGCCCAAGACATTGCAAGTTAGCGTTTATCGCTACAACCCGGAGCAGGACTCTGCTCCCTACATGCAGAATCTGAACATTGACATCGACGGCAAGGATCTCATGGTCCTCGACGTCCTGGCCCTGATCAAGGAGCGTGACGGCAGCTTTTCCTACCGTCGCTCCTGCCGCGAAGGCGTGTGCGGTTCCGACGGCATGAACCTGAACGGCAAGAATGGCCTGGCCTGCATCACTCCGCTGTCCAGCGTAGTGAAGGAGGGCAAACTGATCATTCGCCCGCTGCCCGGACTGCCGATCATCCGCGACCTGGTCGTGGACATGAGCACCTTCTACAAGCAGTACGAGAAGGTGCAGCCCTACCTGCAAAACAATACTCCCGCCCCGGCCATCGAGCGTCTGCAAAGCCCGGAAGAGCGCGAGAAGCTGGACGGTCTCTACGAGTGCATCCTGTGCGCTTGCTGTTCGACCTCCTGTCCGTCCTTCTGGTGGAACCCGGACAAGTTCCTCGGTCCCGCCGCACTGCTGCAGGCCTATCGTTTCCTGGCCGACAGTCGCGACACCAAGACCCAGGAACGTCTGGCTGCCATGGATGACCCGTTCAGCGTATTCCGTTGCCGCGGCATCATGAACTGCGTGTATGTCTGCCCGAAAGGCCTGAACCCGACCAAGGCCATCGGTCACGTGCGCGACATGTTGCTGCGTAGCGGTACCTAAGCGGTTCCTGGCGATAGCGCGTATCTGCGGCGTCGGAAGCGATTCCGGCGTCGTAGCCAAAGATGGATCCGCAGCTCATGAAGCCGCGCTCCTATGAAGAATTTGACTAGCAGGGGCATCCGGGCAACGCTCGGACTATCTGTGGGATCCGTAGTGGCTTTACCAAAGTCGCTGCTCCATGACTTTGGAACGACCATGTGCGGCTCGCGCCGATGGTATCCCCTCAAGAGGGTGACCAAGCATGCAAGATAGCGTTATGCAGCGCATGTGGAACAGTGCCCACCTTTCCGGTGGAAATGCTGCTTATGTGGAAGAGCTCTATGAGCTTTACCTGCACGACCCCAACGCTGTGCCCGAAGAGTGGCGCACCTATTTCGAGAAGCTGCCCGCCGAAGCCGGTACCTCCACCGATGTTCCGCACGCTCCCGTCCGCGACCAGTTCGTTCTGCTGGCCAAGAACCAGCGGCGTGCACAGCCGGTCGCAACCTCCAGCGTAAGCACCGAACACGAGAAGAAGCAGGTCGAAGTCCTGCGTCTGATCCAGGCTTACCGCACGCGCGGCCATCAGGCCTCGCAACTGGATCCGCTCGGTCTGTGGCAGCGCACTGCGCCTTCCGACCTGTCGATCACCCATTACGGGCTGACCAACGCCGATCTGGATACCCCCTTCCGTACCGGAGAGCTCTACATCGGTAAGGAAGAGGCGACCCTACGCGAAATCCTGCAGGCATTGCAGGAGACATATTGCCGCACTATCGGCGCCGAATTCACCCATATCGTCGATTCCGAGCAGCGCAACTGGTTCGCCCAGCGCCTGGAAAGCGTACGCGGTCGTCCGGTGTACTCCAAGGAGGCGAAAAGCCACCTGCTCGAGCGCCTGAGCGCTGCCGAAGGCCTGGAAAAATACCTGGGCACCAAATATCCGGGCACCAAGCGCTTCGGTTTGGAAGGCGGCGAGAGCCTGGTGCCGGTCGTCGACGAGATCATCCAGCGCTCAGGCTCCTACGGCACCAAGGAAGTCGTCATCGGCATGGCTCACCGCGGCCGTCTGAACCTGCTGGTCAACGCGCTGGGCAAGAATCCACGCGACCTGTTCGACGAGTTCGAAGGCAAGCATCTGGTCGAACTGGGCTCCGGTGACGTGAAGTACCACCAGGGCTTCTCCTCCAACGTGATGACCTCGGGTGGCGAAGTGCACCTGGCCATGGCGTTCAACCCCTCGCACCTGGAAATCGTCTCCCCGGTGGTCGAGGGCTCCGTGCGTGCCCGCCAGGACCGTCGCGTCGACGCTACCGGCGAGAAGGTGGTACCGATCTCCATCCACGGCGACTCGGCCTTTGCCGGTCAGGGCGTGGTGATGGAAACCTTCCAGATGTCGCAGATCCGCGGCTACAAGACGGGCGGTACCATTCACATCGTGGTCAACAACCAGGTCGGCTTCACCACCAGTAACCCGGTCGACACCCGTTCGACCGAGTACTGCACCGATCCGGCGAAGATGATTCAGGCGCCGGTACTGCACGTCAACGGCGACGATCCGGAAGCCGTGCTGTTCGTGACCCAACTGGCCGTCGACTATCGCATGCAGTTCAAGCGCGACGTAGTCATCGATCTGGTCTGCTACCGCCGTCGCGGTCACAACGAGGCCGACGAGCCGAGCGGCACCCAGCCGCTGATGTACCAGAAGATCGCCAAGCAGCCCACCACCCGCGAGCTGTATGCCGACGCGCTGGTCAAGGAGGGCAGCCTGAGCCAGGAAGAAGTCCAGGCCAAGGTCGACGAATACCGTACCGCGCTGGATAACGGTCAGCACGTGCTCAAGAGCCTGGTCAAGGAGCCGAACACCGAGCTGTTCGTCGACTGGACCCCCTATCTGGGCCATGCCTGGACCGCTCGTCACGACACCAGCTTCGAGCTGAAGACCCTGCAGGAACTGAACGCCAAGCTGCTGCAGATCCCGGAAGGTTTCGTGGTCCAGCGCCAGGTTGCCAAGATCCTCGAGGATCGCGGCCGCATGGGCGTCGGCGCCATGCCGATCAACTGGGGCTGCGCCGAGACCCTGGCCTACGCCACTCTGCTGAAGGAAGGCCATCCGGTACGCATCACCGGTCAGGACGTCGGCCGTGGCACCTTCTCGCACCGCCATGCCGCGCTGCACAACCAGAAGGATGCCAGCCGCTACATCCCGCTGCAGAACCTCTACGAGGGACAGCCGAAGTTCGAGCTGTATGATTCCTTCCTCTCGGAAGAGGCCGTGCTGGCCTTCGAATACGGCTATGCCACCACCACGCCGAACGCGCTGGTGATCTGGGAAGCCCAGTTCGGCGACTTCGCCAACGGTGCCCAGGTGGTGATCGACCAGTTCATCAGCAGCGGCGAGACCAAGTGGGGACGCCTGTGCGGCCTGACCATGCTGCTGCCGCACGGCTACGAGGGCCAGGGTCCGGAGCACTCTTCCGCACGTCTGGAGCGCTACCTGCAACTGTGCGCCGAGCAGAACATCCAGGTCTGCGTGCCGACCACCCCGGCGCAGGTCTACCACATGCTGCGTCGCCAGGTGATCCGCCCGCTGCGCAAGCCGCTGGTGGCCTTGACGCCGAAGTCGCTGCTGCGTCACAAATCGGCGATCTCCACCCTGGAAGATCTGGCTCTCGGCTCCTTCCATCCGGTCCTGCCGGAGGTCGATAGCCTCGATCCGAAGAAGGTCGAGCGTCTGGTCCTGTGCAGCGGCAAGGTCTACTACGACCTGCTGGACAAGCGCCATGCCGAAGGTCGCGAGGACATCGCCATCGTCCGTATCGAGCAGCTCTATCCGTTCCCGGAAGAGGAACTGGCCGAGGTCATGGCGCCGTACACCAACCTCAAGCATGTGGTCTGGTGTCAGGAAGAGCCGATGAACCAGGGCGCCTGGTACTGCAGTCAGCATCACATGCGTCGCGTCGCCAGCGCGCACAAGAAGGAGCTGTTCCTCCAGTATGCTGGTCGCGAGGCGTCGGCCGCTCCGGCTTGCGGTTACGCGTCGATGCATGCCGAGCAGCAGGAAAAACTGCTGCAGGACGCTTTCACTGTTTAACGCCTTCTCGCAGAAGCAACGAATCAATAGGAACTCTAGATAATGGCTATCGATATCAAAGCCCCGACTTTCCCGGAATCGATCGCGGACGGCACCGTCGCCACCTGGCACAAAAAGCCCGGCGAAGCCGTCAAGCGTGACGAGCTGATCGTCGACATCGAAACCGACAAGGTCGTGATGGAAGTGCTTGCTGAAGCGGACGGCGTGATCGCCGAGATCGTCAAGAACGAAGGCGACACCGTGCTCAGCGGCGAACTGCTCGGCAAGCTGACCGAAGGTGGTGCGGCCACCGCCGCTCCGGCTGCTGCCCCGGCTCCGGCTGCCGCCGCTCCGGCCGCTGCCGAAGCGCCGATCCTGTCCCCGGCCGCCCGCAAGATCGCCGAGGAAAACGCCATCGCTGCCGACAGCATCACCGGTACCGGCAAGGGCGGTCGCGTGACCAAGGAAGACGCGGTCGCCGCCGCGGAAGCCAAGAAGTCCGCTCCTGCCGGCCAGCCGGCGCCCGCCGCCACCGCCGCTCCGCTGTTCGCGGCCGGCGATCGCGTCGAGAAGCGCGTGCCGATGACCCGCCTGCGCGCCAAGGTCGCCGAGCGCCTGGTCGAGGCCCAGTCCTCCATGGCCATGCTGACGACCTTCAACGAAGTCAACATGAAGCCGGTCATGGAGCTGCGCGCCAAGTACAAGGATCTGTTCGAGAAGACCCACAACGGCGTGCGCCTGGGCTTCATGTCCTTCTTCGTCAAGGCCGCTGTCGAAGCCCTGAAGCGCCAGCCGGGCGTCAACGCCTCCATCGACGGTAACGACATCGTCTACCACGGCTACCAGGACATCGGCGTGGCCGTTTCCAGCGATCGTGGTCTGGTGGTGCCGGTGCTGCGCAACGCCGAGTTCATGAGCCTGGCCGAGATCGAAGGTGGCATCAACGAGTTCGGCAAGAAGGCCAAGGCCGGCAAGCTGACCATCGAGGAAATGACCGGCGGCACCTTCACCATCTCCAACGGTGGCGTGTTCGGTTCCCTGCTCTCGACTCCGATCGTCAACCCGCCGCAGACCGCCATCCTCGGCATGCACAAGATCCAGGAGCGTCCGATGGCCGTCAATGGTCAGGTCGTCATCCTGCCGATGATGTATCTTGCCCTGTCCTACGATCACCGTTTGATCGATGGCAAGGAGGCCGTTACCTTCCTGGTGACCATGAAGGATCTCCTGGAAGACCCGGCTCGCCTGCTGCTGGACGTCTGATCTGAGATCGCAAGCTGCCCGCACAGGCTTTTCCAGGAAAGCCCGTGCCGGCGGCTTTACGCCGTTTTAAAGAAGAGGATTCGCTATGAGCCAGAAGTTCGACGTGATTGTGATTGGTGCAGGCCCCGGCGGCTACGTGGCTGCCATCAAGTCTGCCCAGCTTGGCCTCAAGACCGCCCTGATCGAGAAGTACAAGGGCAAGGAAGGCAAGACCGCGCTTGGCGGTACCTGCCTGAACGTGGGCTGCATTCCCTCCAAGGCGCTGCTGGACAGCTCCTACAAGTTCCACGAGGCACACGAGAGCTTCAAGCTCCACGGCATCAGCACCGGCGAAGTCGCCATCGACGTGCCGACCATGATCGCCCGCAAGGACCAGATCGTCAGAAACCTCACCGGCGGGGTCGCCTCGCTGATCAAGGCCAATGGCGTCACCCTGTTCGAAGGTCATGGCAAGCTGCTGGCCGGCAAGAAGGTCGAAGTCACCGCTGCCGACGGCAGCAGCCAGGTACTCGACACCGAGAACGTCATCCTCGCTTCCGGTTCCAAGCCGGTGGAAATTCCGCCGGCTCCGGTCGATCAGGATGTCATCGTCGACTCCACCGGCGCCCTGGACTTCCAGAACGTTCCGGGCAAACTCGGCGTGATCGGCGCCGGCGTGATCGGCCTGGAGCTGGGTTCGGTCTGGGCTCGCCTGGGTGCCGAGGTCACCGTGCTCGAGGCCATGGACAAGTTCCTGCCGGCCGTCGATGAACAGGTCGCCAAGGAAGCCCAGAAGATTCTCACCAAGCAAGGCCTGAAGATCCTGCTGGGTGCCCGCGTCACCGGCACCGAGGTCAAGAACAAGCAGGTCACCGTCAAGTTCGTCGATGCCGAAGGCGAGAAGTCGCAGGCCTTCGACAAGCTGATCGTCGCGGTCGGCCGCCGCCCGGTGACTACCGACCTGCTGGCCGCCGACAGCGGCGTGACCCTGGACGAGCGTGGCTTCATCTATGTCGACGACTACTGCGCCACCAGCGTGCCGGGCGTCTATGCCATCGGTGACGTGGTCCGCGGTGCCATGCTGGCCCACAAGGCCTCGGAAGAAGGTGTGGTGGTCGCCGAGCGCATCGCCGGTCACAAGGCCCAGATGAACTATGACCTGATCCCGGCCGTCATCTACACCCACCCGGAAATCGCCGGCGTGGGCAAGACCGAGCAGGCTCTGAAGGCCGAAGGCGTGGCCATCAACGTCGGCGTCTTCCCCTTCGCTGCCAGCGGCCGCGCCATGGCCGCCAACGATACCGCAGGCTTCGTCAAGGTCATCGCCGATGCCAAGACCGACCGCGTGCTGGGCGTCCATGTGATCGGCCCGAGCGCCGCCGAACTGGTCCAGCAGGGCGCTATCGCCATGGAGTTCGGCACCAGCGCCGAAGACCTGGGCATGATGGTTTTTGCCCACCCGGCGCTGTCCGAAGCGCTGCACGAGGCCGCCCTGGCGGTCAGCGGCCACGCGATTCACGTTGCCAACCGCAAGAAGTAAGCGAGCAACAAGGCAATACCCGGCGGCAGACAATCCGCTGTAGCTCCTCGCAGCTACAGCGGAGCGTCTGCCGCGCTGCTTTCGCTGGTATGGTATGGTCGTGGTGTCGGCATGGTCCGGCACCATGCCGCGCAAGGACAGCCATAAAAACCAGAACGGTACCCAGACATGAATCTCCATGAATATCAGGGCAAGCAGCTTTTCGCCGAATATGGTTTACCCGTGTCCCGAGGCGTTGCCATCGATACCCCGGAGGCCGCGGCGGAGGCCTGCGACAGGATTGGCGGCGACTGCTGGGTCGCGAAGGTCCAGGTGCATGCCGGCGGTCGTGGCAAGGCCGGTGGCGTCAAGCTGGTCAAGAGCCGGGAGGAGGCGAAGGTCTTCGCCGTCAACTGGCTGGGCAAGCGACTGGTGACCTACCAGACCGACGCTTCGGGGCAGCCGGTCGGCAAGATCCTGGTCGAGGCCTGCACCGAGATCGAGCGGGAGCTTTACCTGGGAGCGGTGGTCGATCGCTCGAGCCGCCGCATCGTCTTCATGGCCTCGACCGAGGGCGGGGTGAACATCGAGCAGGTCGCCCATGAAACGCCCGAGAAGATCCTCAAGGCCAGCATCGACCCCCTGGTCGGCGCCCAGCCGTTCCAGGCCCGCGACCTGGCCTTCCGGCTGGGTCTCGAAGGCGATCAGCTCAAGCAGTTCACCCATATCTTCATCGGTCTGGCCAAGCTGTTCCAGGAGCACGATCTGGCCCTGGTGGAGGTGAATCCGCTGGTGGTCCAGAAGGACGGCAATCTGCTCTGCCTGGACGCCAAGATCAATCTCGATACCAACGCCCTGTTCCGCCAACCCAGACTGCGCGCCATGCACGACCCTTCCCAGGACGATCCCCGCGAAGTGCATGCGGCGAAGTGGGAGCTGAACTACGTGGCCCTCGAGGGCAACATCGGCTGCATGGTCAACGGCGCCGGACTGGCCATGGGCACCATGGACATCGTCAATCTCCATGGGGGCCGGCCGGCCAACTTCCTCGACGTCGGCGGCGGCGCGACCAAGGAGCGGGTGACCGAGGCCTTCAAGATCATTCTCTCCGATGCCAAGGTAAAAGCCGTGCTGGTCAACATCTTCGGCGGCATCGTGCGCTGCGACATGATCGCCGAAGGCATCATCGGCGCGGTCCGGGAGGTAGGCGTCAAGGTTCCGGTGGTGGTCCGCCTGGAGGGCAACAACGCGGAACTGGGCGCCGAGATGCTGGCCCGGAGCGGCCTGAACATCATTCCGGCCAGCACCCTGACCGATGCGGCGGTGCAGGTGGTCAAGGCAGCGGAGGACAACCCATGAGTATTTTGGTCAACAAGGACACCAAGGTCATCTGCCAGGGATTCACCGGTAGCCAGGGGACCTTCCACAGCGAACAGGCCATTGCCTATGGCACCCGGATGGTCGGAGGCGTGACGCCGGGCAAGGGAGGACTCGTCCATCTCGACCTGCCGGTATTCGACACGGTCCGCGAGGCCGTGGAGGCCACCGGCGCCGACGCCTCGGTCATCTACGTACCCGCGCCCTTCTGCAAGGATTCCATTCTCGAGGCGGCTTTCGCCGGTGTCCGGCTGATCGTCTGCATCACCGAGGGCGTACCGACCCTCGACATGCTGCAGGTCAAGCTCAAGTGCGACGAGCTGGGCGTGCGCCTGATCGGCCCCAACTGTCCGGGCGTGATCACTCCCGGCGAGTGCAAGATCGGCATCCAGCCGGGCAATATCCACATGCCGGGCAGGGTCGGCATCGTTTCCCGGTCGGGCACCCTGACTTACGAGGCGGTGAAGCAGACCACCGACGCGGGCTTCGGCCAGTCCACCTGCGTGGGTATCGGTGGCGACCCGATTCCGGGGTCCAGTTTCATCGATATCCTCGGTCTGTTCCAGGACGATCCGCAGACCGAAGCCATCGTGATGATCGGCGAAATCGGCGGCAGTGCCGAGGAGGAGGCGGCGGCCTACATCAAGGCCAAGGTCGACAAGCCGGTGGTTTCCTACATCGCCGGCGTCACCGCGCCCTCGGGCAAGCGCATGGGGCATGCCGGTGCGATCATCTCCGGCGGCAAGGGCACTGCGGACGAGAAGTTCGCCGCCCTGCAGGATGCCGGCGTGCAGACCGTGCGTTCCCTGGCGGATATCGGCAAGGCCCTGGCCGAACTGACCGGCTGGGAGAGGAAGCAGTCCTGAGCCCGGCGATTTCCCGACAAGGAAATGCCGGCCGCTCCTTCGACTGGCATTTTCTCGTCGTCTGGGTAAAGTGACGGGCTTCTCGCGTTGCCGTGGCCAGGAGTACCGATGTTCAGCGCCGAAAGCTATCTGCCTCATCTGCTCGCCATCATCTGGTTCGTGCTCTGCTGGGCAGGCTATACCCGCTATGCCATCTGGAAGGGGCGCGACACACCCTGCCTGGCCAGCATCATGCACCTCTATCGGGAGGACTGGATGCGCCGCCTGCTGCAGCGCGACAGCCGCATCGCCGACGCCAGCGTGATCGGCAGCCTGGAGCGCAGCGCCTCCTTCTTCGCTTCCAGCACCCTGATCATTCTCGCCGGCATTCTCACCTTGCTGGGTTCGTCCGAACGGGCGATTTCCCTGCTGGCCGAGCTGCCCCTCGTTCAGGTGACCACCCGCGAGCTGTCGGAAATCAAGCTGCTTTGCCTGTGCGTGGTGTTCGTCTATGCCTTCTTCACCTTCAGTTGGTGCATGCGCCAGTACAATTTCGCCGCAGTGCTGGTCGGCGCCGCGCCGATGGTAGGAGAGCGGCACGTCACCGAGCAGGAGCGCGAGGCTTTCGCCGAGCGCGTCGCACGGGTGATCTCGCTGGCCGCCAACCAGTTCAACTTCGGTCTGCGCGCCTATTATTTCGGCCTGGCCATGCTGGCCTGGTTCATCAACCCCTGGGTGTTCATGCTGGTCACGGCCGGCGTAGTCATAGTGCTCTACCACCGGGAGTTCCATTCCGAGGTGCTGGAGGTCATGGTCTATACGCCGACCCCGCCCCTGGTGCCCCTGAGGGAAGAGAAGTAGCCTTTCTGTCTGCGCTGGATGTCCCGATGAAGCGATTGCTGACCAATCCCTATCTGCTGCTCACCCTGGCATCGCTGTTCTGGTCGGGAAACATGGTCATGGGCCGTGGCTTGCGTGGCGACCTGCCGCCGGTGGGGCTGGCCTTCTGGCGCTGGACCATCGCCTTCCTGCTGGTGCTGCCGCTCGCCCTGCCGCATCTGCGCAAGCAATGGCCGGCTCTGCGCGCGGGCTGGCGGCCCTTGCTCCTGCTCGGCGTGCTGGGCGTCGGCTGTTACAACACCTTTTCCTACATCGCCCTGCAGTACACCACGGCGACCAGCGCCATCCTGCTCAACTCCTTCATTCCCGTGGCGACCATCGCCCTGGCTTTCCTGCTCTTCGGCAAGCGTCTCAGCCGCCAGGAGGCCCTTGGCGTGATCGTTTCGCTGGCCGGAGCGCTGACCCTGGTGGTCCAGGGCAGCCTCGACAGGCTCCTGGCCCTCAGCCTGAACGTCGGCGATCTGTGGATGCTCGCGGCGGTGCTGTCCTGGGGACTCTACACCGTGGGCCTGCAGTGGCGCCCGCAGGGCGTGCACCCGATGCTGCTCCTGGCGGCGTGCATCGCGGTCGGCCTGGTGGCCCAGGTTCCGGCCTACGCCTGGGAGGTCGCTGAGGGACGTTCGATCGTGCTCAATGTCCAGTCCGTCGGCGGCATCCTCTACGCGGGCGTGGTGGCGGCCTTCCTGGGGTTTCTCTGCTACAACGCCGGCGTCGCCGCCATCGGGCCGGCGCGGGGCTCGCTGTTCATCCACCTGATGCCGGTGTTCGGCACCATTCTCTCGGCGCTGCTGCTGGGCGAGCGGCCGCATCTTTATCACCTGGCCGGCATCGCCCTGGTCTTCGCCGGAATCGCGCTGACCATGCGCCGTCCGGCCGTGCCCGGCGGCGTGCCGCTGCCGGCCGGCGAATCGCGGCCCTGACCGGATTCCGGCTTCAGGGCCGGACGCTTTCCTCGCGTGGCAGCGACAGGTCGAGGAGGATCGCCGTCAGGCCGCCGCTGGTGATCGCCTAATCGAACAGGTTGCGCACGAGTTCGGGCATCTGCTGCAAGAGTTGCGGCTGTGCGGCGACGCCGAGGCCGATGCCGAGGGAGGCGGCGACGATCAGTGTGTCGCGACGGTCCAGGGTGGTTCGGGCGAGGATGCGGATGCCGGCCGCGGCGACGCTGCCGAACATGATCAGGGTGGCACCGCCCAGCACCGGCTTGGGGATCTGCTGCAGCAGCGCGCCGAGTGCCGGGATCAGGCCGAAGGCGGCGAGGATGATGCCGATGTAGAGGCCGACATGGCGGCTGGCCACGCCGGTCATCTGGATCACGCCGTTGTTCTGCGCGAAGGTGGTGTTGGGAAAGGCACCGAGGCTGGCGGCGATCAGGCAACTGATGCCATCGCCGAGCACACCGCCTTTGAGTCTGTCCAGATAGGGCGGACCGGAGATCGGCTGGCGCGACAGCAGGCAGTTCGCGGTGAGGTCGCCGACCGTCTCGATAGTGCTGATCAGATAGACCAGCGCCACCGGCACGAAAGCCGCCCAGGCGAAATCGAAACCGTAGCGGAAGGGCTGCGGTACGCTGAGCGCCGGCAGTTCCGGCAAGGCCTGGGGGACCAGCCGGCCGGACAGCCAGGCCACCAGGCTGCCGAAGGCCAGGGCGACGACGATCGCCGAAAGGCGCAGCAGGGGCCGGCGGGAGCGGTTGAGCAGGACGATGGTCAGCAGCACCAGCGCACCCAGCGCGAGATTGCCCGGGGCACCGAAATCCGCGGCGCCGAAGCCGCCGCCGATATCGGTGATGCCGACCTTGATCAGGCTGGTGCCGATCAGGGTGATGACGATGCCGGTGGTCAGCGGGCTGATCACCCGACGCAACTGGCCGATGAAGCGACTGAGAACGATCTGCACGAAGGCACCGAGAAAGCACACACCGAAAATCAGCGCGAGAATCTCTTCGGGGCCGCCGCCGCGGCTCTTGGCCAGCAGGCCGGCGGCGAGCACCGCGCCGAGGAAGGTGAAGCTGGTGCCCTGCAGGCAGATCATCCCGGCACCGATGCCCAGCGGCCGCCAGGCCTGGAGAAAGGTGCCGACACCGGAAACCAGCAACGCCATGCTGATCAGATAGGGCAACTGCTCGCCCAGACCGAGCACCGTGCCGATCACCAGTGGCGGGGTGATGATGCCGACGAAGCTGGCGAGGATGTGCTGCAGTGCGGCGAAGAGGGAGGGGAGCGGGGCAGGGCGGTCGTCCAGACCGTAGATCAGTTCGGCGGGGGATTGCTCGTGCATGGTGGCATCGACCTCGGACGGAAAGGGACGCATCGAGATGGGCACGGAAACGACAATGCCCGCATCCTGCGATGCGGGCATTGTCGTCGGCGACCGTCCGGACCGCCAGCCTGCTAGGGCGGACGGGTCAGTCTTCCAGCGGCCCCATGGCGGTGGTGTTGAAGCCACCGTCGACATAGAGGATTTCGCCGCTGATGCCCGAGGCCAGGTCGGAACAGAGGAAGGCGCCGGCGTTGCCGACTTCCTCGATGGTCACGTTGCGGCGCAGGGGCGTCTGGCGCTCGTTGGCGGCCAGCATCTTGCGGAAGCTGGCGATGCCGGAGGCGGCCAGGGTGCGGATCGGGCCGGCGGAGATGCAGTTGACGCGGGTGCCCTCCGGGCCGAGGCTGGCGGCCAGGTAGCGCACGCCGGCCTCCAGGCTGGCCTTGGCCATGCCCATCACGTTGTAGTTGGGCATGGTGCGCTCGGCACCCAGGTAGGACAGGGTCAGCAGGCTGCCGTTGCGGCCTTTCATCAGCTCGCGGCCGGCCTTGGCCAGGGCGACGAAGCTGTAGGCGCTGATGTCGTGGGCGATCTTGAAGCCGTCGCGGCTGGTGACCTCGGTGAAGTCGCCGTTGAGCTGGTCGCCGGGCGCGAAGCCGACCGAGTGGACGATGCAGTCCAGGCCGTCCCACTTCTTGCCCAGTTCCTCGAAAACCCTGGCGATGTCCTCGTCGCTGGCCACGTCGCAGGGGAAGCACAGCTCGGGGCTGGAGCCCCAGCCGGCGGCGAACTCCTCGACCCGACCCTTGAGCTTGTCGTTCTGATAGGTGAAGGCCAGTTCGGCACCTTCGCGGTGCATCGCGGCGGCGATACCGGAGGCGATGGACAGTTTGCTGGCGACGCCGACGATCAGTACGCGCTTACCGGCGAGAAATCCCATGGATCAGTTCCTCTTCTAGTTAATCGGCGCTGCCGGGAGCCAGGAAGGCGGCTTCCAGCAACTGCCGTGTATAAGTATGTCGCGGAGCGGCGAAGATATCCCGCGCCGCCCCCTGTTCGACCACCTGTCCCTGCCTGACCACCATCAACTGGTGGCTGAGCGCCTTGACCACCGCCAGGTCGTGGCTGATGAACAGGTAGGTCAGGTCGTACTTGCGCTGCAGCGAGCGCAGCAGCTCGACGACCTGGCGCTGTACCGTGCGGTCGAGCGCGGAAGTGGGCTCGTCCAGCAGGATCAGCGCCGGCTTCAGCACCAGCGCCCGGGCGATGGCGATCCGCTGCCGCTGTCCGCCGGAAAACTCGTGCGGGTAGCGGTGGCGGGTTTCCGGGTCCAGGCCGACCTCGCGCAGCGCCTCGACGATCGCCTGCTCCTGTTCGGCCAGCGTGCCGAGGCGGTGGATGCGCAGGCCCTCGCCGACGATCTGGCCCACCGACATGCGCGGGCTGAGGCTGCCGAAGGGATCCTGGAAGACCACCTGCATCTCCCGTCGCAGGGGGCGGATCTCGCCTTGCGACAGACCGTCCAGCGTCTGGCCGCGGAAGCGGATCGAGCCCTGGCTGGCGAGCAGGCGCAGGATCGCCAGGCCGAGGGTGGACTTGCCGGAACCGCTTTCCCCGACGATGCCCAGGGTCTGCCCGCGGCGCAGGCTGAAGCCGATGCCGTCCACCGCCTTGACGTGATCGACGGTACGGCGCAGCAGGCCCTTCTTGATCGGGAACCAGACGCGCAGGTCCTCGACCTCCAGCAGCGGCTCGCCGACCGGGTTGTCCGCCGGCGCCCCGCTGGGTTCGGCACCGAGCAATTCCTGAGTATAGGGATGCTTCGGCGCGTGGAAGATTTCCTCGCAGCCGGCCTGTTCGACGATGCGCCCGCCGCGCATGACACAGATCCGATGGGCGGTGCGCCGCACCAGGTTGAGGTCGTGGGTGATCAGCAGCAAGGCCATGCCCAGGCGGGCCTGCAGGTCCTTGAGCAGCTCGAGGATCTTCAACTGCACGGTGACGTCCAGCGCCGTGGTCGGCTCGTCGGCGATCAGCAGTTCGGGTTCGTTGGCCAGCGCCATGGCGATCATCACCCGTTGCCGCTGGCCGCCGGAAAGCTCGTGGGGATAAGCCTTGAGGCGCTTGTGCGGCTCGGGAATGCCGACCAGTTCGAGCAGCTCCAGGGTGCGCGCGGTGGCTGCCGCGCCGCGCAGGCCCTTGTGTAGGGCGAGAACCTCGTTGATCTGCTTCTCGATGCTGTGCAGCGGGTTCAGCGAGGTCATCGGCTCCTGGAAGACCATGGCGATGCGGTTGCCGCGGATGCCGCGCAGCCTGCGCTCGTCGAGCTGGAGCAGGTCCTGGCCGGCATAGCGGATGCTGCCGGACGGATGGCGGGCGAGCGGATAGGGCAGCAGACGCAGGATCGAGTGAGCAGTGACCGACTTGCCCGAACCGCTTTCGCCGACTAGGGCCAGGGTCTCGCCCCGCCGGATGTCGAAGCTGACGCCTTCCACCACGCGCTCCAGGCGATCGCCGCCGACGAACTCGACCGCGAGGTCGCGGATCTCGATGAGGTTCTGCGAATCGTTCATTTCACTTCCTCGGGTCGAAGGCATCGCGCGCCGCCTCGCCGATGAACACCAGCAGGCTGAGCATCAGCGCCAGCACCACGAAGGCGGTGATCCCCAGCCAGGGCGACTGCAGGTTGGCCTTGCCCTGGGCGACCAGTTCGCCGAGGGACGGCGCGCCGGGCGGCAGGCCGAAGCCGAGGAAGTCCAGGGCGGTGAGGGTGCCGATGGCGCCGGTGAGGATGAAGGGCATGAAGGTCATGGTCGAGACCATGGCGTTGGGCAGGATGTGCCGGTACATGATGGCGCCGTTGCTCATGCCCAGGGCACGGGCCGCGCGTACGTACTCCAGGTTGCGGCCGCGCAGGAACTCGGCGCGCACCACGTCGACCAGGCTCATCCAGGAGAACAGCAGCATGATGCCCAGCAGCCACCAGAAGTTGGGCTGGACGAAGCTGGCCAGGATGATCAGCAGGTAGAGCACCGGCAGGCCGGACCAGATCTCCAGGAAACGCTGGCCGAGCAGATCGACCCAGCCGCCGTGGAAGCCCTGCAAGGCGCCGACGACGACGCCGACGAGCGAACTGAGCAGGGTCAGGGTGATGGCGAACAGCACCGAGATGCGGAAGCCGTAGATGACCCGGGCGAGCACGTCGCGGCCCTGGTCGTCGGTACCCAGCCAGTTGACCTGCGACGGTGGCGCCGGTGTCGGGACGGTCAGTTCGTAGTTGATGCTCGAATAGCTGAAAGGGATCGGCGGCCAGAGCATCCAGCCATCCTTCTCTTCGATCAGGTCCCGGATGTAGGGGGTCTTGTAGTTGGTGGTCAGCGGGAACTCGCCGCCGAAGGTGGTCTCCGGATAGCGCTTGAACACCGGGAAATACCAGTCGCCGTCGTAGCGCACCAGCAGCGGCTTGTCGTTGGCGATCAGTTCGGCGCCGAGGCTTGCGGCGAACAGCGCGAGGAACAGCCAGAGCGACCACCAGCCGCGCCGGTGCGCCTTGAAGAGTTCCAGCCGGCGCCGGTTGAGGGGAGTCAGTTTCATGCTCAGCTCTCCCGGCTTTCGAAGTCGATGCGTGGATCGACCAGGGTGTAGGTGAGATCGCCGATCAGTTTCACGACCAGTCCCAGCAGGGTGAAGATGAAGAGGGTGCCGAACACCACCGGATAGTCGCGGTTGATCGCCGCCTCGAAGCTCAAGAGGCCCAGGCCGTCGAGGGAGAAGATCACCTCGATCAGCAGCGAGCCGGTGAAGAACAGGCCGATGAAGGCCGAGGGGAAGCCGGCGATGACGATCAGCATGGCGTTGCGGAACACGTGCCCGTAGAGCACGCGGTTCTTCGACAGGCCCTTGGCGCGCGCGGTGACCACGTACTGCTTGTTGATCTCGTCGAGGAAGCTGTTCTTGGTCAGCAGGGTGAGGGTGGCGAAGTTGCCGATCACCAGGGCGGTCACCGGCAGGGTCAGGTGCCAGAAGTAGTCGAGGATCTTGCCGCCCAAGCTGAGTTCGTCGAAGTTGTTCGAGGTCAGCCCGCGCAGCGGGAACCAGTCGAAATAGCTGCCGCCGGCGAACAGTACGATGAGCAGGATGGCGAACAGGAAGGCCGGGATCGCATAGCCGACGATGATCGCCGAACTGGTCCAGACGTCGAAGGCGCTGCCGTGGCGCACCGCCTTGGCGATCCCCAGGGGAATGGACACCAGGTACATGATCAGGGTGCTCCACAGCCCCAGGGAGATCGACACCGGCATCTTCTCGAGGATCAGGTCGGTGACCCTGGCGTCGCGGAAGAAGCTCTCGCCGAAGTCCAGCTTCAGGTAGTTGGTCAGCATCAGCCAGAAACGCTCGTGGGCCGGCTTGTCGAAGCCGTACATGCGCTCGATCTCGGCGATCAGATCGGGGTCCAGGCCCTGGGCGCCGCGGTAGCGGGAGCTGCCCCCGGAAACTTCGCCGCCGCCGCCGGAAATGCGGCCGGTGGCGCCGCCGGATGCGGCCTCGAAGCCTTCCAGTCTGGCGATGGTCTGCTCCACCGGGCCGCCGGGAGCGGCCTGGATGATGACGAAGTTGAGCAGCAGGATGCCGAACAGGGTCGGTACGATCAGCAGCAGGCGGCGCAGGATGTAGGCCAGCATCTATCGACCTTCCTCCTTGTGCGCCACCGCTTCGTCCCGGGGCTGCGGCTTGTCGCTGTCCTGCCACCAGGTCATCAGGCCGTAGTCGTACAGCGGCGTCTTCTGCGGCTGGCCGAACCTGTTCCAGTAGGCGATGCGCCAAGTGTTCACATGGTAGTTGGGCACCACGTAGAAGCCCCACTGCAGGGCACGGTCGAGGGCGCGGGCGTGGGCGACCAGGCCTTTCCGCGAGTCGGCGCGGATCAGCCCGTCGACCAGCCGGTCGACGGCCGGGTCGCGCAGGCCGATGAAGTTGCGGCTGCCGGGGTTGTCGGCGCTGCTGGAGTGCCAGAACTCGCGCTGCTCGTTGCCCGGCGAGTTGGACTGCGGCCAGGTGGCGCTGGTCATGTCGAAGTCGCGGTTGCGCATGCGGTTGATGTACTGGGGAACGTCGACGCGGCGGATCTGCATGTCGATGCCGAGTTCGCCGAGGTTGCGCTTGTAGGGCAGCAGGATGCGTTCCAGGTTGGTCTGGTGGAGCATGAATTCGAAGGCCAGCGGCTTGCCGTCGGGGCCGACCATGCGGTCGTTCTCGATGCGGTAGCCGGCTTCCTGGAGCAACTGGTAGGCACGGCGCTTCTGGTCGCGGATGATGCCGTCGCCGTTGGTCACCGGCGGCCGGTAGACCTCGCTGAACACCTCCGGCGGCAACTGTTCGCGCAAGGGTTCGAGAATCTTCAGCTCTTCCTTGTCGGGCAACTGGTGGGCGGCCATTTCCGAGTTCTCGAAGTAGCTGCTGGTGCGCTTGTAGGAACTGAAGAACAGTTGCTTGTTCGACCATTCGAAGTCGAACAGCAGGCCGAGCGCCTCGCGCACGCGGCGGTCCTGGAAGAGGGGCCGGCGGATGTTGAAGGCGAAGGCCTGCATGCCGACCGGGTTGTGGTTGGGGACGGCCTTCTTGATCATCCGGCCGTCATTGAGGGCGGCGGATTCGTAGCCGGTGGCCCAATCCTTGGCGGAGTATTCGAGGTTGAGGTCGAACTGCCCGCCCTTGAAGGCTTCCAGGGCGACCGACATGTCGCGGTAGTAGTCGACGACGATGGCGTCGAAGTTGTACTGGCCGCGGGAGACCGGCAGGTCCTTGGCCCACCAGTCCGCGACCCGCTCGTAGCGGATGGAGCGACCGGACTCCAGCTTGGCGACACGGTACGGCCCGCTGCCGAGCGGCGCTTCCAGGCTGGTCTTGGCGAAGTCGCGGCTTTCCCACCAGTGCTTGGGCAGGATCTGCAACTGGCCGAGGATCAGCGGCAGCTCGCGGTTGTCGCGGTGCTTGAAGTCGAAGCGTACCTTCAGCGGCTCCTCGACCACCACCTGGGCGACGTCCGCGTAGTAGTGGCGGTACATCGGGTCGCCGTGCTCGATCAGGGTCTCGAAGGTGAATTTCACATCCTCGGCGGTGATCGGCCGGCCGTCGTGGAAGCGCGCCTTGGGATTGATGTAGAAGCGCACGAAGCCGTTGTCCGGGGCCTTCTCGATCTTCTCGGCGATGAGGCCGTATTCGGTGAAGGGCTCGTCCTGCGCATGATAGGTCAGGCTGTCGTAGACCATGCCGATGCGGCGTTCCACGTTGCCCTTGGGAATGAAGGGGTTGAGGCTGTCGAAGCCACCGTAGTCGGCCAGGCGCAGCGTGCCTCCCTTCGGTGCGTCCGGATTGACGTACTCGAAGTGCCGGTAGTCGGCCGGGTACTTGGGCGGCTCGTCGTACAGGGTGATGGCGTGCTGCGGGTCTGCCTGGACCAGGCCGGCGAAACCGAGCAACAACAGGCCGGCGCCGTGGAGCAGGGTGCGCAGGGAATGGGTCATCGGTCGTTCTCCTTGGTCTTCAGCCACCAGGCGCGCAGGCCCAGCGTGTAGGGGGGCGTGGCGACGAAGGCGAACCGGTTGCGGTACGCCAGGCGGTGATGATTGATGTACCAGTTGGGGATGCTGTAGTGCTGCCAGAGCAGGACGCGATCCAGGGCGCGGACGGCGGCGACCTGCTGTTCCCGGGTCTGTGCCGCCAGCAGGCTCTCCAGCAGGCCGTCGACCACCGGGTTGGCGATGCCCGCGTAGTTCTTGCCGCCCTTCACGCCAATCTGGCTGGAGTGGAAGTAGAACCACTGCTCGAGGCCGGGGCTGAGGGTCTGCGGCAGGGTCAGCAGGATCATGTCGTAGTCGAAATGGTCCAGCCGCTGCTTGTACTGGGCGCGATCCACGGTACGCAACTGCGCCTCGATGCCGATGCCGGCGAGGTTTTCGCTGTAGGGCTGGAGAATGCGCTCCAGGCTGGGATTGACCAGCAGGATCTCGAAGCGCAGCGGCTGGCCGCGGGCATCGACCAGTCGCTGGCCGGAGAGCTTCCAGCCGGCCGCGCCGAGCAGGGCCAGGGCGCGGCGCAGGGTTTCGCGCGGGATGCCGTGGCCGTCGGTCTTCGGCATCGGGAAAGGCTCGCGGAACAGGCGCTCGGGCAATTGCTGGCGATACCTGGAAAGTAGCAGCCACTCTTCCCCCTCCGGCTTGCCGGCGGCGGAAAACTCGCTGTTCGGGTAGTAGCTCTCGGCGCGCCGGTAGGCGCCGTAGAACAGGGCGCGATTGGTCCATTCGAAATCGAACATCAGCCCCAGGGCCTCGCGCACCCTGGCATCGGCGAAGGTGCTGCGGCGGGTGTTCATGAACAGCGCCTGGGTCTGGGTCGGAATCCGGTGCGGGATCTCGGCGTGGATCACCTGGCCCGCCTGTACGGCCGGAAAATGGTAGCCCCCGGCCCAGTTCTTCGCCTGGTGCTCGATATAGAAGTCGAACTGCCCGGCCTTGAACGCCTCGAAGGCGACGCCGCTGTCGCGGTAGAAGTCCACATCCACCCGGTCGAAGTTGTACTTGCCGCGGTTGATCGGCAGCTTGGCGCCCCACCAGTTCTTCACCCGCTCGAACACCAGGCGGCGCCCCGGCTGCACCTGAACGATGCGGTAGGGGCCGCTGCCCAGGGGCGGCTCGAAGGTGGTGGCCTTGAAGTCGCGGTTCTTCCAGTAGTGCTGGGGGAGCACCGGCAACTCGCCGAGGCGCAGGATCAGCAGCGGATTGCCCGAGCGCTTGAAGACGAAGCGGATGCGCTGGCGGCCGAGGACGTCGACCCGCTGCACCTCGCGCAGCTCGGCGCGGTACTGGGGATGGCCCTCCTGGCTGAGCAGGCGGTAGGAGAAGGCCACGTCCTGGGCCGTGATCGGCTTGCCGTCATGGAAGCGGGCCGCCTGGCGCAGGTTGAACACCACCCAACTGCGGCTTTCGTTGTATTCGACGGATTCGGCGATCAGGCCATAGCTGGAGGCGGGCTCGTCCCCGGAGGGATCGTAGACCCCGGAGCCGGCCATCAGCGGCTCGTTCAGCTCGTTGATGCCGTACTGCAGGAAGTCGGCCGTTGCCGACGGGCTGGTTCCCTTGAAGCTGTAGGGGTTCAGCGTATCGAAGGTGCCGAGGGCCATCAGGCGCAGCGTGCCCCCCTTGGGGGCCTCGGGGTTGACCCAGTCGAGATGCTGGAAACCGACGGGATACTTGAGCACGCCGAACTGGGCGTAGCCATGGCTTTCGGTGATGCGCGCGATCGCCGGCCCGCTCGCGAGCAGACTGAGCAACAGCAGACAGAGGGGACGCATCGGTAGGAGGGTCCGATCCATGGCGACTTCTGGACATTCGGGCCGCTACAGTAACAGCTTGTCAGCCTTGGAAAAAGCTCGCGCTCCCGGCCCCTCCTCGTGTCGGACGGGGGCGGGAGACGGCGAACTTCCGCGGAACTCGAGATCGGACATCGCCGGCCGCTGTCAGTTCGCCAGGAAGAGGGTCAGGGTCTGCCCCGGGCGGATGGTCCGGCCGCTCAGGGAATTCCAGCGCTGCAATGTCTTGGTGTCCACCTGGAAGCGCTGGGCGATGCGGTGGAGCGAATCCCCCTTGCGCACCTTGTAGTAGGTCACCGCCTTGCGCTTCTTGCCGGCGACGGACGTCCGCCGCGGCGGCCGCTCTTCCTCCAGGGCCAGCAGCCGTGCGGCGCTGGGCGGCGTGGTGGCCTGCTGCAGGCTGAAGGTCCGATGCAGTTCCGGCCTTCTCGGGCGGACGCCGCCGTGGCTGGCGGCCAGGCGCTGTTTCCGCCATTCGGCCAGTTGCTCGGGCGTGCGTCCCAGGCTGAGCTGCAGCCGTTCGGCGCTTTCGGTCGGCACCAGCAGGTACTGGGGCCCGTCCAGGGTGATGCCGCGCTTGTAGGCCGGGTTCAGCCGCAACAGTTCGCCCTTGTCTATGCCGGCCATCTCGGCGAGGCGCGACAGCTCCATGCTGCCGCCGATCTCCACCCGATCGAAATAGGGCTCGTTGGCGATCGGGCTCAGGCTGATGCCATAGGCTTCGGGAGTCATGATCACCTGGGACAGGGCCAGCAGCTTGGGCACGTAGTCCTGGGTTTCCTTGGGCAGCGGCAGGTTCCAGTAGTCGGTGGGCAGGCCGAGCCGGCGGTTGCGCTCGATGGCCCGGCTGACCGTGCCCTCGCCGGCGTTGTAGGAGGCCAGGGCGAGCAGCCAGTCGCCGTTGAACATGTCGTGAAGCTTGGAGAGGTACTCGATCGCCGCCTGGGTGGAGGCGGTGATGTCGCGGCGGCCGTCGTACCACTGGGTCTGGTGCAGGTTGTAGTCGCGACCGGTGGAGGGAATGAACTGCCAGAGGCCCACCGCATGGGCGCGGGAATAGGCGAGCGGGTTGTAGGCGCTCTCGATGACCGGCAGCAGGGCCAGCTCCAGCGGCATGCCACGTTCTTCCAGGCGCTCGACGATGTAATGCATGTAGAGGGCGCCGCGCTCGCTGACCTTGTCGATGTGCAACGGGTTGCTGACGAACCACAGGCGCTGGCGCTCGATGCGCGGGTTGACGTCTATCTCGTCCTGCAGCGAGAAACCTTCGCGCATGCGTACCCAGATGTCCTGAGGCTGCGCGCTGGCGGCCTGTTCCAGCCACAGTGTTTCGCGCTTGGGCTTCGCGACCAGGCGCGAATATTCGTCATCGGGTCGCTGATTGGTACTTTGGCAGCCTGCCAGTGCGGTGGCCAGGAGGGCGACGAGGAGCGGGCTACGCCTCGCCAGAACACCTGGGACAACGCCTCCTAAAAGTGACTTTGACATGGGCGAGTGGACAGTCCGGGCAAAAAAGTGGGCCGATTCTAGGAAGCGTCCCGAAGCAGGGTCAACCCGTCGGGAGTCCGTAAACTGTTGGTAGTTGTCTAGAAATTGTCCTTCCATGCCCGCAACTCCGTGAAAACTTGATCTGGGTCAAGCATTGGCTGGCCACAGCGGCGGGCCACTCTTTCTTTAACGGATGTTTCGCCGGTACGCAGGAAGGGGTTGGTTTCCCGTTCCAGGGCCAGTTCCGACGGCAGGCTGCCGCTTCCTGCGTTTCGCCAAGCGGTCACCTCGGCCAGGCGCCGGGCGATGGCGGGATTGTCCGGTTCCACCGCCTGGGCGAAACGCAGGTTGCTCAGGGTGTATTCGTGGCTGCAGTAGACCAGGGTCGCCTCGGGCAACCCGGCCAGCCGCTCCAGCGATCGGCGCATCTGGCCCGGCGTGCCTTCGAAGAGACGCCCGCAGCCGGCGGCGAACAGGGTGTCGCCACAGAACAGCCAGGGTTGTGCGGCGGCGTGGAAATAGGCGATGTGGCTGCGGGTGTGGCCGGGCACTTCGAGAATCCTGAAGGCGTAGCCGAGGACCTCGACGCTTTCGCCGTCGTGCAGCGTCAGATCCCGCGCCGGGATGCGCTCGTCGTCGGGGCCCAGCACCCGGGCCCCGGTCGTTCGCTTGAGGATTTCCGCGCCGCCGATGTGGTCGGCGTGATGGTGGGTGATGAGGATATCGGCGAGCTGCCAGCCGGGATTCGCCTCCAGCCAGGCGAGCACCGGCGTCGCATCGCCGGGGTCGACCACGGCGATGCGCCGGGTGGTGGGATCTTGCAGCAGCCAGATGTAGTTGTCCTGGAAGGCGGGGAGAGCATCTATCCGTACCATGCCGTCTTCGCGGGCGCCCCGGCATCGCGGTCTTGCCGGGCGGTTCCGCATTCTCCTGTCGGGTCTGTCCATCGGGGTTGAAGGGATCGCGGCACCGGGGTGTGTTGACGCTGGCGACCGCTAAACTTAAAAGGATTCGTTCCATCTTAGACCGAGCGTTCGCACGCAGGGAGTTTTCATGACCGACCGACCCTTCGCCAACGCCGATCCCCGCTGGCTGTCACTGGTGCGTGACGCCCGGGAATGGTTCGCCACGCCCCTGGGGCAGCAGATGCTGCAGGAGGAGCGACGCCTGCTCAAGGAGGAGTTGGCGCGCTTCTTCGGCGGTTACCTGGTGCATTACGGTCCGCCGGGCGACTTCGAGGGGACGGCGCAGATCCGTTGCTGCGTGCGCCTGGGCGCGCCCCTGCCGGGAGTGCAGATCGTCTGCGAGGAGCAGGCCTGGCCGCTGGCCGAACATGCCGCCGACGTGGTGGTGCTGCAGCACGCCCTGGACTTCAGCCTGTCGCCCCACGCGCTGCTGCGCGAGGCGGCGCGCAGTGTCCGCCCCGGCGGCCATCTCCTGGTGGTCGGCATCAATCCGCGCAGCCTCTGGGGCCTGCGCCGCCTTTTCGCCAGCGATGCGCTGCGCCAGGCCCGCTGCATCGGTTCCAGCCGGGTCGGCGACTGGCTGTCGTTGCTCGGTTTCGCGCTGGAGAAACGTCGCTTCGGATGCTATCGTCCGCCGCTTTCATCCCGCGCCTGGCAATCCCGCACCGCGCGCCTGGAGTCCTGGGGCGAGTCCTGGCAGATGCCGGGCGGCGGTTTCTACCTGCTGGTGGTGCGCAAGCTGGTGGTCGGCCTGCGGCCATTGCCGCAGACTCGCCGGGAGCCCATCGGCAAGCTGCTGCCGCTGCCGGTGGTCAAGGTCAGTGGGCGCGCGTCGTCGAAACATGAGGCTTGAGTGAGCGACAAGGTCGAGATCTATACCGATGGAGCCTGCAAGGGCAACCCCGGTCCCGGGGGCTGGGGCGCGCTGCTGGTCTGCCAGGGCGTCGAGCGCGAGCTCTGGGGCGGCGAGGCGGAAACCACCAACAACCGCATGGAGCTGACCGCGGCCATCCGCGCGCTGGCCGAACTCAAGCGGCCTTGCGAGGTGCACCTGACCACCGACTCCGAATACGTGATGCGCGGAATCCTGGAGTGGCTGCCGAACTGGAAGAAGCGCGGCTGGAAGACCGCCGCGCGCCAGCCGGTGAAGAACGCCGATCTCTGGCAGCAGCTCGACGAGCAGGTCGGCCGCCATCGGGTCACCTGGGGCTGGGTGCGCGGGCATACCGGCCATCCCGGCAACGAACGCGCCGATCTGCTGGCCAACCGCGGCGTCGCCGCCGCCCGCGCGCAGAAGAAACACGGCGTCTAGGAGGAGAGCGACAGAACATGCGCAGCGTCGTACTGGATACCGAAACCACCGGCATGCCGGTGACCGAAGGCCACCGGATCATCGAGATCGGCTGTGTCGAGCTGCAGGGGCGGCGTCTCACCGGGCGGCATTTCCACGTCTATCTGCAGCCGGACCGCACGGTGGACGAGGGCGCCGTCGCGGTGCACGGCATCACCGACGATTTCCTCGCCGACAAGCCGCGGTTCGCCGACATCGCCGAGGAGTTCTTCGAGTTCATCAAGGGCGCCCAACTGATCATCCACAACGCGGCGTTCGATATCGGCTTCATCGAGGACGAGTTCTCCCGGCTGGGACAGACCGAGCGCGCCGACGTCAATGCCCATTGCACGGTGCTCGACACCCTGCTGATGGCCCGCGAGCGCCACCCCGGCCAGCGCAACAGCCTCGACGCCCTGTGCAAGCGCTACGACGTCGACAACTCCAACCGCGACCTGCACGGCGCGCTGCTCGACGCCGAGATCCTCGCCGACGTCTGGCTGGCCATGACCGGTGGGCAGACGCACCTGTCGCTGTCCGGCGAGGGGAGCGAGAACGGGGGCCGCGCCCAGGCTTCGGCGATCCGCCGGCTGTCGCCGGAGCGTCAGCGCACCCGGGTGATCCGCGCCGGCGAGCAGGAGCTGGCCGCGCATGCCGAGCGGCTGGCGGCGATCGAGAAGGCCGCCGGCGCTCCGCCGCTGTGGCTGCAGATGGAGCAGGCGCAGCAGCAGTAGCCGGAAGGCCGTCGCCCTGGCTTATCCTGAGGCAAATCCTCCTCGGGACATGGTTCGTGTACAAAGACCTCGATTTTCCGATTCTCATCGTCCATCGCGACATCAAGGCCGACAGCGTCGCCGGCGAGCGCGTGCGGGCGATCGCCCGGGAACTGGAGCAGAACGGCTTCAGTATCCTTTCCAGCGCCAGTTCCAGCGAAGGGCGCATCGTCGCTTCGACCCACCACGGCCTGGCCTGCGTCCTGGTCGCCGCCGAGGGGGCAGGGGAAAACCCGCGCCTGCTGCAGGACATGTTCGAGCTGATCCGCCTCGCCCGTGCCCGTGCTCCGCAATTGCCGATCTTCGCCCTCGGCGAGCGGATCACCATCGAGAACGCTCCGGCCGAGGCGATGGCCAACCTCCACCAGTTGCGCGGCATCCTCTATCTGTTCGAGGACACCGTGCCCTTCCTGGCCCGCCAGGTCGCCCGCGCCGCCCGCGGCTACCTGGCCGGGCTGCTGCCGCCTTTTTTCAGCGCACTGGTCGAGCACACCCTGCAGTCCAACTACTCCTGGCACACGCCCGGTCACGGCGGCGGCGTGGCCTACCGCAAGAGCCCGGTGGGCCAGGCGTTCCACCAGTTCTTCGGCGAGAACACCCTGCGCTCCGATCTCTCGGTGTCGGTGCCGGAACTCGGCTCGCTGCTCGACCACACCGGCCCGCTGGCCGCGGCGGAACTCAGGGCGGCCCGCAATTTTGGCGCCGATCACACCTTTTTCGTGATCAATGGCACTTCGACCGCCAACAAGATCGTCTGGCATTCCATGGTCGCCCGCGACGACCTGGTGCTGGTCGACCGCAACTGCCACAAGTCGATCGTCCATGCCATCGTCATGACCGGAGCGATTCCCCTCTATCTGGTGCCGGAGCGCAACGAGCTGGGCATCATCGGGCCGATTCCGCTCAGCGAATTCAGCCGCGAATCGATCGCCGCGAAGATCGCCGCCAACCCCCTGGCTCGCGGCCGCGAGCCGCGGGTGAAGCTCGCCGTGGTGACCAACTCCACCTACGACGGCCTCTGCTACAACGCCGAGCTGATCAAGCGGACCCTGGGCGATAGCGTCGAGGTGCTGCACTTCGACGAGGCCTGGTTCGCCTACGCCGCCTTCCATGAGTTCTATGCCGGGCGCTACGGCATGGGCACCACGCGCTCGCCGGACGCTCCGCTGGTGTTCAGCACCCACTCCACCCACAAGCTGCTGGCGGCCTTCAGCCAGGCCTCGATGATCCACGTGCAGGACGGTGGACGCCGGCAACTGGACCGCGACCGCTTCAACGAAGCCTTCATGATGCACATCTCCACGTCCCCGCAGTACGGCATCCTCGCTTCGCTGGATGTCGCCTCGGCGATGATGGAGGGGCCGGCCGGCCGTTCGCTGATCCAGGAGACCTTCGACGAGGCGCTCAGTTTCCGTCATGCCCTGGCCAACCTGCGCCAGGGCCTGGCGGCGGACGACTGGTGGTTCGATATCTGGCAGCCGCCGCTCGGCGCGACCGGAGGGCAGGGGAACGCCGCCGACTGGCTGTTGACCCCGGCGGCCGACTGGCATGGTTTCGATGCCTTGCCGGAGGATTACGTGCTGCTCGATCCGATCAAGGTCACCCTGGTGACACCGGGGCTGGGGGGCGCCGGGCAGGGCATTCCGGCGGCGGTGGTCGGCCGCTTCCTGTGGGAGCGTGGCCTGGTGGTGGAAAAGACCGGCCTGTATTCCTTCCTGGTGCTGTTCTCCATGGGTATCACCAAGGGCAAGTGGAGCACCCTGCTGACCGAGTTGCTGGAGTTCAAGCGTTGCTACGACGCCAACCTGCCGCTGGAGCAGGTGCTGCCGTCCATCGCCGGGGCCGGCGGCGCCTGCTATGCCGGCATGGGGCTGCGCGATTTGTGCGACCAGTTGCACGACTTCAACCGGCAAAGCGCCCGGGCCAAGGCGCTCAAGCACTTGTACAGCCTGTTGCCGGAGATCGCCCTCAAGCCGGCGGATGCCTACGACAAGCTGGTGCGCGGCGAGGTCGAGGCGGTGCCCATCGAGCATCTCGAGGGACGCATCGCGGCGGTGATGCTGGTACCCTATCCACCGGGCATTCCCTTGATCATGCCGGGCGAGCGCTTCACCCGGACCACCAGGGCGATCGTCGAGTACCTGCATTCCACCCGCGCCTTCGATGCGCGCTTTCCGGGATTCGGCCTGGACGTACACGGCCTGCAGCATGAGGAGGGCCCGCAAGGGCGGGTCTACACGGTCGACTGTCTGTGCTGATCCATTGATCAACGCGGATGGGCCTGGCGCAGGCTTTTGCGCCAAGTTTGCGCCCCTGGCATCGACGATGCGCTTCGATAATCCACATCCATATATACGTATACAGCCATCATCCGAAATATTCCGAGACTTCACGGCGGCCAGACGACTGTCGGTCTGTCGATCGCCGTTTCGAATATCCCGGTCTCGCGGCCCTTCATGGAGGGCGCGGGGTTCATTGCACAACTGTTTCCCGGCTTTTCGAAAAAATGCTTGAAAAACAAGCGCGATGGCATTTCGATATTTTTCCGTCGGGAAACTCCGCGCGTTGTTCGAGCAGATTTCCATGGCAACTTTTCGATTTTCGAGATGGTTTTACAGGATTGTCTTAGTTGTTCTGTCGATAGATATGCGTGGCAATCTCTGTTTCGGTCGGTGGCTAGCCGGATATCGCGCTTCGATTTGTTGGCATTGTAATCCTCATGAAGGATGGCGATGAGCTTTTTTCAGTTATATTTTGCACTGCATAAATTTGCTTTTTGCTATTGAAAGGGGCCGTATTAACGAAGATTGCATACTTTTCATAGTTGCGGGTGGATTGTATGAGAGCGCGTTCGCTGGCATGTTCATCGTGCCAAAGCAAATCTAAAGGATTCTTTTTTGGCGGTGTTATTTTTTTGTTAAAATTTTTCAAATCAATAGCTTGTGTTTTTATTCGGGAAAAATTCCCGTCCGGCTGTGGTCTATCACGGAGATTCCCATTTTCGAGACGGTCTGGCCTCCTGAGTTGCCTGTTGGCGATGATCGCTTGTGTGCTTGATGGTTTTATCGTGATTGCCGTTTCGCTCGCTGTTTTTTGTGCTGCGTAAAAGGTGTTTTTCCTGTCTTGTGACGCTAGTGCAGTATCGATGCCATATTGCCCTCATGGATTTGTGCAAATTCGATTTGGATTCGGGATTCACTTTCCCAGTGACATCGGAATGAATTATCGGCAATTCCGAGTACGCTTTGTTTCGCCGGTAGTGTGAAAACCAAGCATGTCGATATCGCATGTCCGATGGGGGCGAGGTCATTTCCCCGGACAAGAGGCGAAGACCCTCTTCGCGGTCCGTTCGTCGATCCTCGGGCGATATCAATTGAATGGCATTTCCCGCTTTCCAGCGGTAGTCGGGGCCATGCCAGTCGAACGCGAGCAGTGTGTGTAGCGGCTCGAACAAGGAACAAAAGCTTGCGCCGAAAGCGCATCTTTTTGAGAGCAGGATGATCAAATGGCTAGTCATATTGCGATAACACCCGCCGGGTATCTCGACTCCAGGATTGCGATTGCCGCCTGCCGTGCCGGAGAAATCGGCATCCTCGACCTGGGTTGTCACAACGCTCCGCAAACCACCAGGGCGGCCATCGATGGCCTGGCCGCCAATGCCGGGCCGAATGCCCAGTGGGGTATCCGCTGGGATACCCTCGGCTCCGCCGGGCGCGGCCTCGAGCAACTGGCCGAATTCATTCCGCAGCGCGTGCCGATCCTGGTGCTCGCCGGTCTCAGGCCGGACGATCTGGTGTTCACCGGGATGCAGCCCAAGGAGCTGGCCGCGCTGAAGAAGAAGATCAAGCGCCTGGCTCGCAAGATCTTCGTCGAGGTCTGGGATTTGCCCTCGGCGCTGGCCGCCGAGGCTTCCGGCTGCGACGGGCTGATCCTCAAGGGACACGAGTCCGGCGGCTGGGTCAGCTGCCATTCGAGCTTCATCCTGCTCCAGGAACTGCACGGCCGGGTCAACGTCCCCTACTGGGTACAGGGCGGCATGGGGGCCCATGCCGCCGCCGCCGCGGTGCTCGCCGGCGCCTCCGGCGCGGTGCTCTGCGAGCAGCTCTGGCTGGCCGACGAAAGCCCCTTCGTCGGCACCCCGCAGGCCCGCGCCTGGGCGGCCCTGGATGGCAGCGAAAGCGTGCTAGTCGGTCCCGAACAACGCTCCTTCCGCCTGTTCGGCCGAGCCGCCCGCGAGCGGCTCGAGGCGCTCGAACAGGCGGTGATCAGGAGCGAGGACTGGGAAGCCCTGCTGCTCGAATCGCTCGCCCGGGCGGACGGCCCGTTGCTGCCGATGGGCGAGGACATCGCTCTGGCCGCCGCCCTGGCGCGCCGCCACGGTACCGTCGGGCGCATCCTCGCCGCGCTTTCCCGCAGCACCGAACAGGCCTTGCGCGCCGCCCGCGCACAGCATGCGCTGGGCCCGGACTCGCCGCTGGCGCGACTGCACGGCACCCGCTATCCGATCGTCCAGGGCCCAATGACCAGGGTCAGCGACGTGGAGGGTTTCGCCAAGGCGGTGGCCGATGGCGGCGGGCTGCCGTTCATCGCCCTGTCGGTGATGCGCCAGGAGCAGGTGCAGGGCCTGCTGGCCAAGACCGCCGAACTGCTCGGCGACAAGCCCTGGGGGGTCGGCATCCTCGGTTTCATGCCGCTGGAACTGCGCCAGGCCCAGCTCGAAGTGGTCCGCCAGATCAAGCCGCGCTTCGCGCTGATCGCCGGCGGACGTCCCGGCCAAGCCCGCGAGCTGGAAGCCATCGGCATCAGCACCTACCTGCATGTGCCTTCGCCCGGACTGCTCAAGGGCTTCGTCAAGGACGGCGCCCGCAAGTTCATCTTCGAGGGCGGCGAGTGCGGCGGCCATACCGGCCCGCTGAGCAGCTTCATCCTCTGGGAATCGGCCATCGAGACCTTGACCTCGATCGAGATCGACGATCCCGCGTCGGTTCAGCTCCTGTTCGCCGGCGGCATCCACGACGAACTGTCGGCGGCGATGGTGTCCGCCCTGGCCGCGCCGCTGGTCGAGCGCGGCATGAAGATCGGCGTGATCATGGGCACCGCCTATCTGTTCACCCACGAAATCGTCGACAGCGGCGCGATCCTGCCGGAGTTCCAGTCCCAGGCCATCGCCTGCAAGGAAACCACCCTGCTGCAATCCGGCAAGGGCATGTACACCCGCTGCGCGGTGACGCCTTTCTGCGACGAGTTCAACCGCACCCGGCGCGACATGCTGCTGGCCCTGGAGAGCCCGGAGAAGGTGCTCAAGGTGCTGGAGCTGTTCAACATCGGCCGTTTGCGCATGGCCTCCAAGGGCGTCAGCCAGAACCCGGACCGCTCGGCAGGCGCTTCCCGATACGTGCGGATTCCCATCGAGGACCAGCGCCGCGAGGGCATGTACATGCTCGGCGAGGTCGCCCGCCTGCGCTCCCGCGTGCTGAGCATCGCGGAATTGCACGACGCGGTGTCGGAGGGCAGCGGCGGGGTGCTGGCCCAGGCCGAGCAGCGTCTGCCGCGCAAGCGCGCGGCCAGGCGCGTGGCCGCGGAGAGCGACATCGCCATCGTCGGCATGGCCAGCCTGCTGCCCGGCGCCAGCGATCTGCGCACCTACTGGCAGAACATCATCCACCGGGTCAACGCGATCCGCGAGGTGAGCGCGGAGCGCTGGCGCCCCGAGGACTTCTTCGACCCCCGGCGCGGTACGCCGGACAAGTCCTACTCGAAGTGGGGCGGCTTCATGGACGACATCCAGTTCGATCCGTCGCTCTACGGCATCCCGCCGGCCAGCCTGAAATCGATCGAGCCGGTGCAGTTGCTCGCCCTCGACGTGGTGCGCCAGGCGCTGGCCGACGCCGGTTTCGACCGCCGTTCGTTCGCCAGGGAGCGCACCGCGACCATCTTCGCCGCCGGCGGGATGAACGAGCTGGGCTGCGACTATATCTTCCGTGGTCTGCTTTCCCGTTACCTGCCGCGGATTGACGGGTTGCCCGAGGAGGCCGCCAGGCAACTGACGGAGGCGCTCTACGAGCACGACCTGCCCAAGTGGACCGAGGACTCCTTCCCCGGCATCCTGGAGAACGTCATCGCCGGTCGGATCGCCAACCGTTTCGACCTGCGCGGCACCAACTTCATCGTCGACGCGGCCTGCGCCTCGTCGCTGGCGGCCCTCGACGCGGGCATCCGCCAGTTGCGCAGCCACGACGCCGACGTCGCCGTGGTCGGTTCGGTGGACGCCACCAACAATCCGGTCGGCTTCCTCTGCTTCGCCCAGACCCACGCCCTGTCGCCGCGCGGCCGCAGCCGGCCGTTCGACGACAGCGCCGACGGCATCGCCCTGGGCGAGGGCGTGGTGGCCCTGGTGCTCAAGCGCCTGGGCGACGCCGAGCGCGACGGCGACCGCATCTACGCGGTGCTCAAGGGCATCGGCGCCTCCAGCGACGGCCGCAACCGCAGCCTCACCGCGCCCCATCCGCAGGGACAGGTCACCGCCTTGCAGCGCGCCTACGAGGATGCCGCGGTCGATCCGACCAGCATCGGCCTGATCGAGGCCCATGGTACCGGCACCGCGCTCGGCGACAAGTCGGAGATCGAGTCGCTCAACCTCGCCTTCGGCAAGACCGGCATGGCCGCCCAGTCCTGCGCCGTGGGCTCGGTCAAGTCGATGATCGGCCACACCAAGGTCAGCGCCGGCCTGGCGGCGCTGGCGAAGACCGCGCTGGCGCTCAAGCAGCGCGTGCTGCCACCGACCATCGGCGTCGATACGCCGAACTCGAAGATCGACTTCGGCCGTTCGCCGTTCTACATCAACACCGAAACCCGGCCCTGGCTGAACGCCACGAACCATCCGCGCCGCGCCGGGGTCAGCGCCTTCGGCTTCGGCGGCACCAACTTCCACGTGGTGATGGAAGAGTACGGCGGCGCCTACCGCGACAGCGACATCGTCGACCTGCATCCGCGCGATGCCGAGCCCTTCGTCTTCCGTGGCCAGGATCGTGCCCAGGTGCGCGAACGGGTGCAGCGCCTGCTCGATGCCCTGGAGCACCCCGAGCAGCTCGATGTCGCCCAACTCGCCTACTCGCTGCACCTGGAGCAGGCGACGGCCGGCGACAGCGACTGCCGGCTGGCCCTGCTCGCCGCTTCCGGTGGCGATCTCAAGGGCAAGCTGGAGCTGGCCCTGAAGGCATTGCAGGGGCGGGCAAGCGAAGCGAAGTACCCGCAGGGGGTGTTCTTCCGCGAAGGGCCGGCGACCGGCGGCGTCTGCTTCCTGTTCCCCGGCCAGGGATCGCAACGGATCGGCATGCTGGCCGACCTGACCAGTTCCCTGCCCGAACTGCACGATCTGTTCGAGCGTGCCGACAGACTGCTCGCCGAGCGCCTGGAGCAGCCCCTGTCGCGTTACATCTATCCGCTGCCGGTGTTCAGCGACGAGGAGCGTGCCCGCCAGCAGAGCGCGCTGAACGCGACCCAGGTCGCCCAGCCGGCGCTCGGGGTGGTCGACAGCGCCGCGCTCCGGGTGCTCGGCGACTACGGGCTGAAGCCGGATTTCGTCGCCGGGCACAGCTATGGCGAGTACGTCGCCCTGCATGCCGCCGGGGTGATCGGCCTGGACGACTTCATCCATCTGTCGGAGGTCCGTGGCCGTCTCGCCGCCGAGGCCGGGCGGAGCAATCCGGGGGCCATGGCGGCGATCGACGCCGACGAGGTCCGCGTCCGCGCGCTGATCGAGCAGCACGGACTGAACGTCAGCCTGGCCAACCTGAATGCCGCCGACCAGACCATAGTCGCCGGCTCGCCGGAGGCCATCGAGGTCGCGGCCAGGGTGCTGGGCAAGGAGTCGCTGCGCGTCAAGGTGCTGCCGGTCAGCGCCGCCTTCCACTCGCCGGCGATGGCCGGCGCGCGCGAGGGCCTGGCCGCCGAGCTGGCGAAGATCGAGTTCGCCCCGGCCCGGCTGCCGGTGTTCAGCAATACCAGCGGTGATGCCTATCCGGCGGAGCCCGAAGCCATGCGCGCCCTGCTGGTCGAGCACATGACCGAGCCGGTGCACTTCGTCAAGGAGATCGAGCGGTTATACGAGGCCGGTGCGCGGGTGTTCATCGAGTCCGGTCCGGGCCTGGTGCTGACCGGCCTGGTCGACCGCATCCTCGCCGAGCGTCCGCACAGCGCGCTGGGCATCGAGGCACCCGGACGCGGCGGCTGGGTGCAACTCGCCCATCTGCTCGGCCAGGCGTTCGTGCTCGGCCTGCCGCTGGACTTCGGCCGCTGGTTCAGGGGGCGCGGCTACGAGGCGCTGGCGGTCGCGGAGGTGTTCGCCCGGGCCAAGGCCAGGGCCGTACCCGGCCCGCTGATCTGGCGGGTCAACGGTGCCCGCGCGCTGCCCTGGAACGCGCCGGCCAGGGCACGCCCGGCGCTCGCCCAGGCTTTCGCGGCCACTGCGTCGAAGGCGCCGGCCGCGGTGCCCGGCTCGCAGCCGGCGGCGCCGAAACCCCAGGCACAGCCGCTCGCGGGCGCCTCGACCGTCGCCCACGTCAGTTTCGCCCGACCGGCGGCAACTCCGGTCAACGTAAACCGCCACGCGCCACAACGGAGGTTCAGCATGGCAAACGACAACACGCTGCGTACGGGAGAGCTCCCGGCAGCGATGGAGACCCCATCGCTGTTGAACGTCGCACATGTTCAGGAAGTCATCGCGCAATTCATCGCGCTACAACGCGACCAGCAGGAAACGCTGCGCCGCTTCCTCGATTTCCAGAGCAGCCTCGCCGGGGCCGAGCTGGCGGGCGGCGGCGAGTCGCGTCCCAACCTGCAGGTGGTCTCCCAGGCCGGGCTGGCGCCGGCGCCGGTACTGCCGGCCCAGGTGCTGTCGCTGCACGCCGCCGGCCTGCCGGTCGGCCGCGAATCCCAGGCCGCCACCACCATCGAGGGTTCGGCCCAGCGCAGCGAGGAGCGCGCCGAGGCGCCCAGGCTGTCGGTCGCCGCATCCGCTCCGGCGGCCAAGGCCGCGCCCGCCGACCTGGCTTCCAGCGAGGCGTTCAAGGCCGACCTGCTGCAGGCGGTCGCCGAGCGCACCGGCTATCCGGAAGAGATGCTCGATCTGGACGCGCACATGGAGGCCGATCTGGGCATCGACTCGATCAAGCGCATCGAGGTCCTGAGCCAGCTCAAGGATCGCCATAACCTGATGCACGGGCGCGACGAGGAGGCGGTGTTCGAGGAGCTCGCCGGCTTCAAGACTCTCGGCGAGATCATCGCCTGGTACGACCGGCTCCACGACTCCCTGGCCGCGGGAGAAGGAGAGCAAGCCGCAAAAAAAGCACTGACTCCGCCGTCGGCATCGCTGGCTGAGACGGCGGAGTCCGCAATCGAAATCGCGCCGGAACAGGTCGTGCGCTGCTACATCCCCAGGCCCGTCGCCGTGCCGTTGGGCGAGGTCGGCGGAGCGCACCCCTCGGCCGGCCTGCCGGTCCTGCTGGTGGGGGACGACTCGGAACTGGCCAGCGCCTTCCGCGTCGCCTTCGGTCAGGCCGGGCACCAGGTGAAGCAGATCGTTCCCGGCAAGGAAAACCGCACGCTGGGCGGTGGTCGCTTCGAATTCGACCCCGGCTCGCTGGAGTCGCTGCAGGCCCTGCGCGAACTGCTCGGCGAGGCGCGGATCGGCACCCTCGTCAATCTGCTCGGCGTGCCGGGCGGGGAAGGGGCGGCCATTATCCCGGCCAAGGTCCTGTTTCTGCTGTGCAAGGTCTTCGACCAGGATCTCAAGGATGCCGCCCGCGTCGGAGCCGGCTGGCTGCTCAACGTCACCGCGCTGGACGGCCGCTTCGGCCTCGGGCGTTCGCGCGAGCTGCCCTTCGAGTCGGCCGGCACCCTGGGCGTCGCCAAGTCGGCGGCGCGGGAGTGGGGCGACGAGGTGCACGTCAAGTGCATCGACCTGGCGCCGGCCCTCAAGGTCGGCGAGCGGGTCGAGCGGGTGCTGGGCGAATGGGCCGCGCAGGCGCCCGCGCTGGAAGTCGGTCACGACGCCGAAGGGCGCTTCGAGCTGGAACTGGGGCCGCAGCCGGCCGACGTCGAGGCGCGGCCGCCGGTCCTGGAGGAGGACGCCGTGGTGCTGGTCACCGGCGGCGCCGGCGGCATCACCGCGGAAATCGCCGCCGCCCTGGGCCGCGAGTACCGTCCGCAACTGGTGCTGGTGGGGCGCAGTCCGCTGCCGGAGGAGGAGGCCGAGGATACCCGCGCCATCGCCGACCCGGCACGCCTCAAGCAGGTGCTGATCGGCAAGCTGCGCGGCGAGGGCGGGGCGAAGCTGAAGCCGGCCGAGGTGGACCGGGTCTTCAAGCGTCTGCTCAAGGACCGCGAGATCCGCGACAACCTCGCGCGCCTGGAGGCGACCGGCGCCAGGGTCGAGTATCACGCCGTGGATGTGCGCGACGGCGAGGCCTTCGGCCGGCTGATCGACGGGATCTATGCGCGCTGGGGACGTATCGACGGCGTGCTGCACGGCGCCGGCGTCATCGACGACAAGCTGATCCGCGACAAGACCCTGGAGTCCTTCTCCGCGGTGTACGACACCAAGGTCGCCGGCGCCCGGGTGCTCGCCGCCCGCTTGCGTCCGCAGGGCCTGAAGTTCGTGCTGTTCTTCTCCTCCATCGCCGGGCGTTTCGGCAATGCCGGACAGAGCGACTACGGCGCGGCCAACGAGGTGCTCAACAAGCTGGCCGACAGCCTCGGCCATATCTGGCCCGGCGTGCAGGCGCTGGCCATCGACTGGGGCCCCTGGAAGTCCGGCATGGTGGGGGAGCAGATGCTCAGGTTCTACGCGGAACGCAATATCCACCCGATCCCACTGGAGGTCGGCACCCGTCATTGTCTGGAGCAGATTCGGCGGGGCGATGGCGGCGCATCGGAACTGGTGATCACCGCGAGTCTCGAGCAGATCGTCGAACAGATGCAATCGCGCAACAGGCGCGAATCGGGGCGCCAATCCTAGGAACGGCCCACGGTTGAGGTTTTTCCCGCGCCGGTGCGCGCGGGATCGCTGTAGAGGCAACCGCTCATCAAGGAGGAAACATCATGAGCAGTCCCCACAACGCAGTTCTCACCGGCTTCACACCCGTGCAACTGGCCAAACCCGTTCCCCAGGCGCTGACCCTGGAGCTGTCCGCCTATGCCTTCGCCCGCGCCTACTGCATCAAGAACGGCGTCGGGACGGACGACGAGGCGGGCTTCGCCAAGGTCTACCAGTCGGTCAAGGAGAAGTTCGACAAGTACGCCCTGTCGTCCGCGCAGATCAAGCGGCGTCAACTGATCTTCTTTCCGAAGGTCTCCGACATCCATTTCGCCAACGGTCACGTCGATATCGCGGCGCCCGAGCATGCCTACCTGAAGCTGTACGACATGGCCACCGACCCGCGCGGCTCCGACCTCAAGGTCCGCCACGAAAGCTACGCCAAGGTCGTCGACCAGGGGCTGGAGCGGATGTTTCAGGACAGTGCCGAAGCCCCCGACGATCTGATCCACGTGACCTGCTCGGGCTACCTGTCGCCGAGTCCGGTCGAGCGCATGGCGGCCGATCGCGGCTGGTTCGAGACCACGGTGACCCACAGCTATCACATGGGCTGCTACGGCGCCTTCCCGGCGATCAAGATGGCCCACGGCATGCTTTCCTCGTCGCGCTTCGGCGTCACCCCGGTCAAGCACCGGGTGGATATCGTGCATACCGAGCTGCTCTCGGCGCACAACAACATCGTCGATGCGCGGGCGGAAAACATCATCACCATGACCCTGTTCGCCGACGGCCTGATCAAGTACTCGGTGCTCTCCGAGGAGGAACTGCACCGCCAGGGCGGACACGGCCTCCGGGTCCTGGCGATGAACGAGCACCTGCTGCCCGACTCGGCCGACGAGATGACCTGGGTGCCGGGCTCGCACCAGTTCCTGATGACCCTCACGCCCATGGTGCCGGTGGTCATCAAGCGCCATGTCCGCGACTTCGTGGTGAAGCTGCTCGAACGCGCCGGCATCGACTACGAGCGGGAGAGGCTCGAACTGACCTTCGCCATCCATCCCGGCGGACCGAAGATCGTCGAGCACATCCAGGAGGATCTGGGGCTCAGCGACGAGCAGGTGGCGATCAGCAAGAGCGTCTTCCTGGAGAACGGCAACATGTCCTCCGCCACGATTCCCCACATCCTCAAGCAGGTCCTCGAGGAGGTGGACGTGGGCACGCGCGTCCTGTGCCTGGGGTTCGGTCCCGGACTGACTGTCACCGGAATGGTGCTGGAGAAAATATGAACGACATGGCCCACCCCAACAGCGCGGTCCTGGCCGATTTCATCCCGGTCCAACTGGCCAAGCCGGTGCCCCAGCGCATCACCCTCGAACTGACCGCCTATGGTTTCGCCAGGGCCCACTGCCTGAGCAACGGCATCACCGACGAGGAGGGCTTCGTCCAGGTCTACAAGACGGTGAAGGAGAAATTCGACAAGTACGCCGTGTCGCCCGCGCAGATCAAGCAGCGGCAACTGGTCTATTTCCCGAAGCTGACCGACATCCGCTTCGGCGACGGCAACTTCGACATCGCCGACCCGGAGCCGGACCAGGCCCACCTCAGGCTGTTCGACATCAAGAAGGACCCGCGCGGAGCCGATCTGAAGACCCGTCACGAGAGTTACGCCAAGGTCGTCGGCAAGGGGCTGGAGCAGATGTTCGAAGGCACCCTCGAGGCGCCCGACGATCTGATCCACGTGACCTGTTCGGGTTATCTGGCGCCGAGTCCGGCCGAGCGCATGGTGGCCGACCGCGGCTGGTTCGAGACCACGGTGACCCACAGCTACAACATGGGCTGCTACGGCGCCTTTCCGGCGATCAAGATGGCCCACGGCATGCTCGCCTCGGCGCAGTGGGGGGCCACTCCGCCGAAGACCCGGGTGGACATCGCGCATACCGAGCTGATGTCCGCGCACAACAATATCGCCGAGTCGCGGGTGGACAACATCATTTCGGCGACCCTGTTCTCCGACGGGCTGATCAAGTACTCGGTCTACCCCGAGGACGAACTGCGCCGCCAGGGGCTGCGCGGCCTGCGCATCCTGGCGATGAGCGAGCACCTGCTGCCGGACTCGGCCGACACCATGACCGGGGTGCCGGGCTCGCACCAGTTCGTCATGACCCTCTCACCCCTGGTGCCGGCGATCATCAAGCGCCATGTGCGGGCCTTCGCGGTGGACCTGCTGCGGCGCGCCGGCATGGACTTCGAGCGCGACAAGGACGCCCTGAGCTTCGCCATCCACCCCGGCGGACCGAAGATCGTCGACCACGTCCAGGAGGAACTCGGCCTGGCCGAGGACCAGGTGGCGATCAGCAAGAGCGTATTCCTGGAGAACGGCAACATGTCCTCTTCCACGATTCCGCACATCCTCAAGGCGTATCTGGAAGAGGCCACCGTCGGCACCCGTATCGCATGTCTCGGCTTCGGGCCGGGGCTGACCGCGGCCGGACTGGTTCTGGAGAAGATATGAGCAGCGCAAGCCTTTCCCATCTGGTATTCGATACCAACAGCGAAATGCCCCTGATCGCCCGCGTCTACGAGGTGGAGTCCGCCGAGGAATTGCGTGGCGAGGAACCGGTCGGGGAAACCGTGGCGGTGGTTGCCGCCGTGGAGCGCGAAGCCGGGTCGACGCGCGACCGGGAAGCCGTCCGCCCGGCCACGCAGGCACAGTGCGCCGAGTCCGGTCCCGCCGCCGAGCCGCTGGAGGAGGGCGCTCTGCCCTTCGTCGGCGAGGTGCTGGCCTATGTCCCCGGCGAGGCGCTGACGATCCGGCGCCGCCTGCACCTGGACGAGGACCTGTTCCTCGCCGACCACGCCTTCGTCCATGCCCCCGGGGTCAAGCCGCTGTCCGCCTGCATGCCGGTGCTGCCGCTGACCATGAGCCTGGAGGTGATGGCCGAGGTGGCGGCCTGCCTGGTTCCCGGCCTGGGGCTGATCGGCTTCGAGGAGGTCAAGGCGAGCCGCTGGATCGAGGTCTCCGACCGCGACAGCGAGATGCTGGAGGTCAGCGCCCGGGTGCAGGAGGTCGATGCCGACGCCTGCCTCTGGCGGATCGCCGTGGCGATCCGCGGCGAGGGGCAGGAGCAGCCCTCGACCACCGCCAGCGTGTTGTTCTCCACGGCCTACCGGGTCGATCTCGACCTGGCCTTCGGCGCCTTCAGCAATCCCTATCGCCTGCCGCTGAGCGGCGAGGATGTCTACCGGGAACGCCACATGTTCCACGGGCCGTGCTTCCACTGCCTGACCGGCGAGATCATCCTCGCCGACGAAGGCGGGGTTACGGACCTGCTGACCCGGCCGCCGACCGGGCTGTTCCGCTCGATCGAGCGGCCCCAGTTGCTGATCGATCCGGCCTTGCTCGACGGCATCGGTCAGTTCCTCGGCGTGTGGGCCATGCAGCATGACCGCTATGTGCTGCCGATCGGTTTCGGCAAGCTCGAACTGTATCGCTCGACGCCGCCGGCCGGCACCCGGGTGCCGATCCGCATCGAGATCGTCCGCGACGAGGCCATGACCCTGTACGCCAACGTGGAGATCCAGGACGGTTCCGGCGGGGTCTGGCTGCGCGTCCGCGAGTGGGGCGGCATCAAGTTCCGCCATCCGGCCCGGGGGCTCGATTTCCGCCGCCAGCCGACCCGCCACCTGCTGAGCCGTCCCCTCGAACTGCCGTCGCTGGCCAGGGGCGTGAAGGCTTTCCAGATCGCCAAGGCCGATACCCAGGGGTTCGATCCGCTGCTGCTCGCTCGTCACTACCTGCATTCGGACGAGATGCCGGCCTTCACCGCCAAGGCCGCCGTCCCGCCGCGCCAGCAGCAATGGCAGCTCGGCCGGGTGGTGGTGAAGGACGCGGTGCGCGCCTGGCTCGCCGAACGCAGCGAGCAGGCGGACATGCTGCACCCGGCGGCCTTCGCCATCGACAGCGCGGCGGCCGGCCAGCCGCTGGTGGCGGCGCTGGAGGGGCATGCGCGGACGCCGAGGATCAGCATCGCGCACTGCGAGGACCGGGCGGTGGCGCTGGCCGCGGAATTGCCGGTGGGTATCGACATCGAGCAGATCCGTCCGCGCGCCGCCGGTTTCCTGGAAAGCTTCAGCACGGCCGGCGAGCGCGAACTGCTGGACGAACTGGTGGCGGAGGGCGCGGCGCGGGACGAGTGGATCACCCGCCTGTGGTCCGCCAAGGAGGCCGCCGGCAAGTTGCTGGGCAGCGGCCTGGATGGGGCTTTGCAGCGCTTCGAGGCGATCGCCGTCGATGGTGCCGGCAACTTCATCATCCAGGTCCGCGACGGCGACCGGCTGATCGGCGTGCACAGCGTGCGCGACGGGAATTTCGTCATCGCCTACGCGACGACCGAAACCGCCGGCGCATCCGGCCGCTGACCGGCGCGGCGTCCGGGCCCGCGGCCCGGACGCACCCGGATTTCGCCGGCCACCGGGGATTTCAGGCATTGGACGCATCAGGAAACCCGACATGAATACCATCACTTCGATAGGCATGGCCCCGCTCGTCGAGCTGCGCCGGGCCACCAAGCACTACCAGATCGGCGAAAAGCCGGTGATCGCCCTCAAGGGCATCGACATCAGCATCCAGGAGCGCGAGTTCGTCGCTATCTGGGGACCCTCGGGGTCCGGCAAGTCGACCCTGTGCAACCTCATCGGCATGCTCGACTCGCCCACCTCGGGCAGCGTGCTGATCGACGGCCGGGAGGTCGACGACCTGTCGGACAACGCCCGCAGCGAGCTGCGCAACCGGACCATCGGCTTCGTCTTCCAGAACTTCAACCTGATACCGGTGCTCTCGGCGCTGGAGAACGTCATGCTGCCGCTGCAGATCGCCGGCGCTTCCTCCGTCGTCGCCCGGGAGCGGGCGCTGGAGCGGCTGACCGAGGTGGGCCTCGAGAAGCACGTCGCCCACCGTCCGGCCAAGCTTTCCGGCGGCCAGCAGCAGCGGGTCGCCATCGCCCGGGCGCTGGTCACCGACCCGGCCCTGGTGATCGCCGACGAACCCACCGCCAACCTCGACTCCGGCAACGCCCGACGGATCATCGAGCTGATGCTCGACATCAACGCCAGCCACGGCACCGCCTTCGTCTTCTCGACCCATGACCAGCGCCTGCTGGAGAGCGTCAAGCGCCGGGTCCTGATGCAGGACGGCGAGATCGGCAGCGACAGCCAGCCGGCGCGTCCGGGAGCGCAGACCCGCATCGCAGGGAGCCGCCCATGATCACCTGGTTCAAGCTCGCCACCCGCAACCTGTTCCGCAACGGCCGCCGCTCGCTGTTCACCGTGATGGCGATCGGCCTAGGTTTCGCCGCGGTCAACGCCCTGGGCGGTTTCACCGCCTACATCTTCACCAGCCTGGAGGACTCCTACATCCACATCCAGGGCAATGGTCACATGTCGATCTTCAAGAAGGGCTTTCTCGACGAGGGCAAGCTCGACCCGACGCGCTACCTGCTCAACGAGCAGGAGGTCGCCACGATCGACGAAGTGCTGGCCGCCCACCCGGAAATCCTCGTCTCGACGCCCGAGCTGAACATTTCCGGCCTGGTCAGCAACGGCGAGGTGTCGACCATCTTCCTCGCCAGCGGCCGGGTGTCGTCCAAGGTCGATGTCATCCGCAGCCGTTCGCGGACCAAGGTGGGCAACATGCAGTTGTTCGACGGCCAGCCGATGACCGACGAGCAGTCCAACGGCGTGGGCATGAGCCAGGGGCTGGCCGACCAGCTCAGGTTCAAGCAGGGCGACACCGTGGTGGTCATGGCGCCGACCGTGAGCGGGCAGATCAACGCCCTCGACGGCCAGATGCTGCAGACCTTCAACTCGCCGGTCGAGGCGCTGGAGGACAAGCTGATGCTGGTCAACCTGGAGTTCGCCCAGAACCTCTACGACACCACCAGCGTCGACCGGATCAACGTCCTGCTCGGTGACGGCATGCTCACCGAGCCGATGCGCGCGACCCTGCGGAACGAGCTGGCCGCCCGTGGCCTGGAGGTGGAAATCAAGACCTGGAACGAGCTTTCGACCTTCTACACCAAGGTCAAGAACATGTTCGACGTGATCTTCCTGTTCGCCTTCCTGATCGTCTTCACCATCGTGGTGATGAGCGTGATCAACACCGTGGGCATGGCGATCATGGAGCGCACCCGGGAGATCGGCACGCTGCGCGCCCTGGGCGTGAAGCGGCGCGGGATCGTCGGGCTGTTCGCCCTGGAAAGCATGCTGCTCGGGCTGATCGGCTCGCTGGTCGGGGTGCTGCTGACCCTCGCCGTGTGGTCGAGCATCGCCACCCTGGAGCCGACCTGGATTCCGCCGCAGATCACCCGGCGCATCCCGCTGGAGGTCTACCTGGTGCCCCGGGAAATGCTCTGGAGCCTGCTGGCGCTGATGGTGCTGTCCCTGCTCGCGGCGAGCCTGCCGGCGCGCAAGGCGGCGCGGATGGAGATCGTCGGCGCGCTGGGACACGTATGAGCCGCTGGAACAGATTTTCGAACCGACGGAGATTTGAGAGATGAACGGACTTTCCCGCATTTCCGCATTCGGTCTGGCACTGCTGATCAGTACCCTGGCCGTCGCGCAGAACGCCGAGCCGACCGCGAAGGCAGTCCAGGAGGAGCGAGGCTTCTTCAGCCGGCTGTTCGGCGGCGGCGATAGCAAGCCCGCCGAGCGCGCCGAGACTTCCCGGCCAGCGGCCGAGTCGAGCAGCCCGGCGGCCGTCCCGGCCGCCAGCCAGTCCTCCGGGCCGAGCGCGCCGGCGCGCGCCGAGCCAGAGGCCAAGGCGGTTCCACAGGTGGCCAAGGCCAGCGTGCCGGTGTCGCTCGCCGGCTCCGCCGGGGACCCTTACCAGATCCTCAAGCGGGCGGACGAGTCGCGCGGCAACCTGCAGGGCATCGCCTGGAACGTGGAGATCGAAGCCAACGAGAGGGGCCGCACCGACACCATGCTCTACGACATCAAGGCGCGCGGTTTCAACATTTCGGGCATCAACATCGCGCCACCGAAGTCCAAGGGGCAGAAGCTGCTCATGCTCGACAGCAACATGTGGTTCCACAAGCCGGGCCTGAGCAAGCCGATCCCCATCTCGCTGCGCCAGAAGCTGATGGGCCAGGCCTCCTACGGCGACGTCGCCTCGACCAACTACGCCGAGGACTACGATGCGACCCTGCTGCCCGACGAAACCGTGGAGGGCGTGGACTGCTACGTCTTCGACCTGAAGGCGCGCAACTCCAAGACCACCTACGACCGGATCGTCTACTGGGTGGACAAGGAGCGCCTGGTGGGGGTGAAGGCGGACTACTACACGCTGTCGGGCAAGCGCTTCAAGTCGGCGAACATGCAGTACGGCAGCACGGTGAGTATCAATGGCGAAGCCCGTCCCTTCATTTCCGAGATCGCCATCTACGAGGAATTGATGAGCGGCGACGTCACCACCCTGAGCATGAGCAAGCCGAAGCTCGCGCCACTGCCGGACTTCATCTTCAATATCAACCTGTTCATGAAGTGAGCCCGCCGGTATGGAGCGCTCCGGCATGCGGGGATGGTCACGGACGACGAGCCCGGCATTGCCTCCGCGATACGGAGCGTTCCATACTTGCCCACTTGGGCTCGATGCCCCAGGGATATTCAACGAAGTATGGACGAATTCGGATATGGCACGGATGGCAGAGATGGCAAGGATGGCGCATCGTTTGGGACTGGCATTGCCTCTGGCGGGCATGGCGATCCAGGCGGGAATGGCGGGTGCGGACGAGCTTCCCGAGCTGGGCGGGGAGCAGCCGAGCCTGGCCGATGAGCTGGCGAGCGGTTTCTATTCGCGTGTCAACCTCATGGCCTACACCCTGGTCCAGGAAACGGAGGAGTCGACCCTCAACCCCGACAACGCCGCCGAGATACCGCGCTACCAGTGGGTGCTCAACCCGCGGGCGGACCTGAACCTCAGCTTCCGCAACTGGGAGTTCGCCCTCAAGCCGCGCGCCGAGGCGATCTGGGAGAAATGGGAGGACGGCCCGCGCGACGGCGACGACCAGGACAGTTCGGAGCTGTTCCTCACCGAAGGCTGGGTGCGCTACCGGCCCTTCGACGAACTGACCCTGTCCTACGGGCGGGAGAACCTGCAGTGGGGACCGTCGGTGATCCTTTCGCTGTCCAACCCCTTCACCCGCGACAACGGCCGCAACAACCCGCGCGTCGAGGTGCCCGGCCTGGATTACTACCGGGCGATCTGGATCCCCAACGAAACCTGGACGCTCTCGACGATCTACAACTACGGTCCGGGACGTTCCGACGACGTCGAAAGCTACATGTCGGGACAGCCCACGCTGGGCGGCGGCCAGGTGGCGGAGGACGAGTTCGAGAAGATCTACGCGGTCAAGCTCGACTACACCGGCTCCTCGGGCTATGCCTCGATCATCCACTCCTACCGGGAGAGCGACCAGCACCAGACCGGCTTCTTCGCCGGCTGGAACGCCTCGGACGCCCTGCTGCTGTACACCGAGGGCAACATCAAGCACGAGGGCAAGACCGGCTACCAGTTCGGCGCTTCCTACACCCTGGAGATCGGCCCGACCGTCAACGTCGAGTACCTGCGCGACAACAACGGCTGCGACGACGGGCCGATGATCGGCTGCTACCTGGACGGCAAGATCAACACCCGGAGCGTTCTCTACCGGCAGAGCTACGCGATGATCCAGGTCACCGACAACACCTCGATCCCGGATCTCGAATACAACATCCGCTACCTGAGGAACCTCGACGACGAGTCCCAGCGTTTCACCGGCATTCTCGAATACGACGTGACCGATCACGTCCAGGCCTATTTCACTGGAAACATTTTCACCGGCGGCGACGACGACGAGTTCGGGACGTTGCTGCGCTATTCGGTGTTCACCGGCGTTAGCTACACCTTCTGAGCGTTCACTGAACGAGGAAGGACGCGGCAGGACCCGCGTCCTTTCCCATGGACCGGAGGCAGCATGAACAAGCCGACTTTCGCATTCGTCACCATTGGTAGTGGTTCTTATCTTGGCTCCACCGTTCGCGACCTGACCCTCGCCAATATCCTCCACCGACGCGGCTACAAGGTGGTGGTCTACTGGATGATGGAGTGGAATCCCGAACTGGCCGATCCCGGTATCGAGCACCGGCTGCTCTGTCACGGCACGCGCTACCAGTTCCGACGACCCTCGGCGTTCATGGATCAGGTGGTCGGTTCAGCCGCCTTCCTGCTCCCGCTGCGCTTGCGGGTGCAGGTCACCCAGGGCATCAACGGCTTCGTCGACCGCATGCTCACCCACCTCATCCGCTCGCTGCATGCGACGCCGGATTCCGACGCCGGCCTGGTCCGGCGCCTGCGCCATTTCATCGCCAGGGACGAAGTCAGTCACCTGATGATGAGTTTCGCCTCCCTCGGTACGCTCGCCCTGGCGGCCAAGCGCCAGGGCGGGCTCGATTTCGACTACGTGCTGACCTTCCAGGGCGACGAGCAGTTCGCCGACTACGCGCGGCGGAGCGACCTGTTCGAGGCCTACCGCAAGCGCCTCAACGAGGCCGTCGCCGGCTCGCGCTGGCCGGCCCTGCTAGTCAGCAGCGACTACCTCGAACGGATCGCCGACGAGCTGGAAGTGCCGCGGGAACGCATGAGCGTCCTCTACAACGGCATCGAGCTGTCCCCGCCATCGGCCAGGCCGCCACGCGCGCGGCTCAGGCAACTCTTCCCGGGACTGCGCGAGGACCTCCCCATCGTCACCTACTTCGGCCGCCAGGAAGCCGAGAAGGGGATCGACCTGCTGCTCTACGCCGCCCGCCTGCTGAAGGCGCGTGGCGTCGAGCTGCAACTGGTGGTCTGCGGCGCCACCGCCAAGGGCGAATCCTGCAAGAGGGTCGTCGCCGATCTCGCCGCCCACCTCGGCCTGCCGATCCATCAGGCGGGAGCCGTATCCGGGGAGATCCGCGACACCCTGCTCGCCCACAGCCACTGCGTGGTCTATCCCTCGGTGAACCGCGAGGCTTTCGGCCTGGTGGTGGCCGAGGCGATGGGCCATGGCACGCCGGTGCTGGTGCCCGACTACGGCGGCATCACCGAAGTGATGCGCGACGGCGAGCGAGCCGGCGGCCTGACCTTCAAGGCCTGGGACAGCGGCGATCTGGCCCGGCAACTGGAGGTACTGCTGGCGAATGCGTCGCTCCACCGCGAACTGGCGGGAAATGCCCGCCCGCTGGCGGAGCGCTTCACGGCCGAGCGCATGACCGACCGCGTTCTGCAACATCTGGGCGTCATAGACCGGCAGGGGCATTCGCCGGCGGACGGCGGCATGTCCAGGGTGGCATGAAGGGCCGGGCGGCGCTGCCCGGTGCTCGATCCATTACAGGGAGAGTTTTTCCATGAGCCAGGTTTCCAGTCCCAACATCATGTTCGTCTTTCCCGGACAGGGCTCGCAGTACGTGGGCATGGGCAGCGACATCCATCGCCGTTTTTCCTGCGTGCGCGACCTGTACGAGCGAGCGAGCCAGGCAATGGGCTTCGACGTGGCGGAACTGTCCTTCCAGGGGCCGGAAGAGCGGCTCAATGGCACCGAGTTCACCCAGATCGCGCTGCTCACCCATTCCATCGCCTGCCTGGCGGCATTCCGCGAACTCACCGGCGAGGCCTGGACGCCGAATGTGCTGGCCGGGCACAGCCTGGGCGAATACTCCGCGCTGGTGGCCGCCGGCGTCCTGGCCTTCGAGGACGCGCTGCGGCTGATCCGCATGCGCGGCCGGCTGATGTCGGAGTTCGGGCGCGGGCGGATGGCCGCCTTCCGCCTCGATCTCGACTCGATCAGGCCGCTCGCCGAGGCGCGCTACTGCGGCATCGGCGGCTGCAACCTGCCCGACCAGACCGTGGTCTGCGGTTTCGAGCGCGATCTGGAGGCGCTCATGGAGGACGTGGCCGCGCGTTTCGGCCGCTCCAGGGCTGGGCGCTACCTGAAGACCGAAGGGGCCTTCCACACCTACCTGATGATCGGCGCCGCGGAGCGCTACCGTCCGCATCTCGACGCCGCCGCCCTGGCGGCTCCGCGGGCGAGGGTCCTCTCCAACTACACCGGCGACTATCACGCCGACGATCCCGAGCAGATGCGCGCCGCCCTGTTCTTCCAGATGTTCCATCCGGTCAAGTGGATGGGGGGTCTGCGCCGGGCGATCGACGACGGAGTGAACCTGGTCGTCGAATTCGGCGGTGGCATCGGCCGCGACCAGCCGGGCCGCGTGCATGCTCCGGAGAGCCGCAAGCCCAACCTGGAGGGCATCATGCGCAAGGCCTATGCCGCCTCCGGCCGCCGCGGCCTGTACCTGCCGGCCATCAACCGGGCGACCCTGGAGCGGGCGGCGCGTACCCTGGAGCTGCTGCGCAGCGCCTCGCCGATGGAGCCGGTATGGGTGGACGAGCGGCATTTCTCCCTGCACCTGCCCCTGCACCAGGGCACCGTCGACGAGGACAGCCTGGGATTGGGCAGGCTGGTCCAGGAACTGGGGCTCAGGCGGGTCGTGGAAACCGAGATCGAGGAGGACGACGACAGCCTGCTGACCCTCAAGACCTATTGCGACGAGGGGATAGCGAGCGCCGAGCCCTATCTCGAAGTCGTGGTCGGCGGGGAAACCGGCGCCTTCCTGCACTATCGCGGCGACGCCATCCGCCATGAGCTGGCCGCCCTGCACGCACGCCTGGAGCGCCCGGCCCCGGCCATCCGGGCCGCCGTCGGCGGAGGCCTCGCCGGATGAGCGTGCGATGGCTGTGCCTCTGCTGCGCCCTGGCGGTCTTGCCGGCCGCCAGCGCCGCATCCGGCGATCCGCTGAGCGGACTGTGGATGATCCGCGACCAGCGGACCGGCGAGCCGCGCGCGCTGGTCCGCATCGACCGGCAGGGCGACGAGTACCGGGGCACCATCGAGAAGGGCCTGCGCGGGCCGAACGCCGAATCGCCCTACTGCGACAACTGCGAGGGCGAACGTCGCGGCAAGCCGCTGCTCGGCATGACCATCCTCAGCGGTGTGAAGCGGCGGGGCGAGGTCTACGAAGACGGGGAAATCCTCGACCCGGACAGCGGCAAGGTATACGACTGCCGCCTGAGCCTGCGGGAAGGCGGGCGGCAACTGCAGGTGCGCGGCTTCATCGGTACTCCCCTGATCGGCGAGACGCGCACCTGGTACCGGGTCGAGCGGCCCTGAAGTCCGCCACTGTCCTGGCGTCAGAAATAGGGATTGGACGGTCGTTTCAGGCCATAGCGATCGCGCAGCGTCGTGCCTTCGTAGTGGGTGCGGAACAGCCCGCGCTTCTGCAGCAGCGGGACGACCTCTTCGACGAAGGTCTCCAGCAGGGCCGGCAGGATGGGCGGCATCAGGTTGAAGCCGTCCGCGGCGCCTTCTTCGAACCAGGTCTGGATGGTGTCGGCGATCCGCTCCGGGCTGCCGGCCAGGGTGAAATGGCCGCGGGCGCCGGCCAACCGGTGCAGCAGCTCGCGCAGCGTCGGCCGCTGTTGCCGGACCAGATCGGTGATGACCACGGCACGGCTTTGCGCCGCCTGCACCCCGTGCGGATCGGGAAAGTCGTCGACGCTGAGCGGCCGGTCCAGCGGCAGATGGCTGAAGTCGTGGCCGCCGAAACGATTCGACAGGCGGGCCAGTCCGGTTTCCACGGCCGTCAGCTCGTTCAGCTCTCGCCACAGGGCATCGGCCTCGCGGTCGCTGGCGGCGATGACCGGGCTGATTCCCGGCAGGATGGCGATGTCTTCCTTGCGCCGGCCGGCGGCGACCGTCTGCTCCTTGAGGCTTCGGTAGAAGGCTTGCGCGGAGGCAAGATCCGGCTGCGCGGTGAATACCGCCTCGGCGTAGCGGGCGGCGAAACGCTGGCCCCCGGCGGAAGAGCCGGCCTGGAACAGCACCGGGTAGCCCTGGGGCGAGCGCGGCACGTTCAGCGGGCCTTTGACGCGGAAGTGGGCGCCCTGGTGATCGATGGCGCGGATGAGCGAGGGTTCGAGGAACAGGCCGCTGGCTGGATCGTCGACGATGGCGTTGTCGGACCAACTGTTCCAGAGGCCGGTGACCACTTCGAGGAATTCGAAGGCTCGTGCATAGCGTTCGGCGTGCGGCGGCTGCTGTTCGAAGCCGAAGTTCGCTTCCGCGCCCTGTGTCCACGAAGTGACGATGTTCCAGCCGATGCGGCCATTGGAAATATGGTCCAGGGAAGCGAACTGACGGGCCAGGTTGAAGGGTTCGGTGTAGGTGGTCGAGGCCGTGGCGACCAGACCGATGTTCGAGGTCGCGCCGGCCAGGGCCGCTACCAGGGTGATGGGTTCGAGTCCGCCGGTCGCCACATGGCGGATGCTGCCATCCATCGACAGGGCGTCGGCCAGGAACAGCGAGTCGAGCAGCCCCTTCTCCGCAACGCTCGCCAGATGCTTGTAGTAGTCGAGGTCGGTCAGCCGTTGCCGTGTACCGAGCGGATGGCGCCAGGAGGCTTCGTGATGGCCGCGACCGTGAACGAAAAGATTCAGGTGCAAATGTCTGCTCATTGCGGATTTCCTTGTCGTGTTCAGGCGCTCTCGGTGACGCCGAGCGTGATGAGTAGCCGTTGTCGATAACCCACCAGGCGCGGGTCGTCGGAATGTCGCGGGTGGTCGAGGTCGAGTCTGAAGTCGTCGGCGATCCTGCCGTTGCCGAGCACCAGGACGCGGCTGGCCAGTGCCAGCGCCTCGTCGACGTCGTGGGTGACGAGGATCACCGTGGGACGCAGGCGGCCGACCAGCGCGCGCAGCAAGGCGTGCATCTTCAGCCGGGTCAGGGCGTCCAGCGCGCCGAAGGGTTCGTCGGCGAGCAGCAGTTGCGGTCTGCGCACCAGCGAGCGGGCCAGGGCGACCCGCTGCTGCTCGCCGCCGGAAAGCTGGCCGGGCCAGGCGCTTTCGCGCCCGGCCAGCCCCACGCTGGCCAGCGCCTGGCGGCCCGCCTGGGCCGGATCGGGGCCGTCCAGCCCCAGGGTGATGTTGTCGAGCACGCTTTCCCAGGGCAGCAGGCGCGAATCCTGGAACAGCACCGAACGCGCGGTCGGGACACGGATGAGCCCCTCGCCCTCGACTTCCTCGTCCAGCCCGGCGAGCGCGCGCAGCAGGGTGCTCTTGCCGGAACCGCTCATGCCGAGCAGGGCGACGAACTCCCCGGCGGCGATGTGCAGCGAGATTTCGTTCAGCACCCTGCGGCCCTGGAAGGCGCGGGTCACACGTTCCAGCACGACCGAGCCCTCGGCGGCGTCGGTGGCGAGTCCACTGTCGGACACGGAAGGCATGGTCATGAGCCGATCACCTTCCGATAGCGCAGTGTCGAGCGTTCGATAGCCCTGACCGCCGCGTCCGATGCCAGGCCGAGAACCATGTAGATCACCAGGCCGACGACGATGATTTCGGTCTGCCCGTAATCGCGGGCGCGGTTCATCAGGTAGCCGATGCCCTGGGTGGTGTTGATCTGTTCCAGCACCACCAGCGAAGCCCAGCAACTGGTGACCGACAGGCGCAGCCCGGTGAAGAAGCCGGGCAGGGCGCCGGGCAGGACGATCCGGCGAATGAACACCGCCTTGCCCAGCCCCAGCGTGCGGGCCAGTTCCACATGGCGGATGTCGATGCCTTTGATCGCCGCGTGGGTGTTGATGTAGACGGGCACGAACACGCTGCCGGCGATCAGGGCGATCTTCATTGTCTCGCCGATACCGAGCCAGAGGATCGCCAGCGGAATCAGCGCCAGCGTGGGGATGGCCCGCTTGATCTGCACCAGCGAGTCGATCGAGGCTTCTCCGATGCGCGTCAGGCCGGAGGCCAGCGCCAGCAGCACGGCGGCGGCCACGCCGATGCCCAGGCCCCACCAGGCGCGCCAGGCCGAGGCCAGCCAGTGCGGCAGCAGGGTCCCGTTGGCCAGCATGTCGTACCCGGTTATCAGCGCGGTGGAGGGGGCGGCCAGCAGTTTCGGCGAAAGCAGGCCGGTCTGCGCTGCCAGTTCCCACAGGGCCAGCAGGACGAGCGGTCCCAGCAGCCGGCCCAGCGGCGTGAGCCGCCGCGGCACCAGCCGCGTGCCGCCCGGACGGGACGAAGCCTGGGCGGTGCGCGGTGTGGAGGAGGTTATCCGCCCGCCCAGCGTCGATCCTTCAGCGGACATCGGCGGTTTCCTCGGCTTTCAGGCTGCGGGCGATCACCGGGTCGAAGCGCAGATCGAATTCGTCGCGCGCATCCAGCCGGGAGGGGATGTCTCCCACTTCATGAAGCAGATCGATATCGGCCTGCTGCCCGGCGATCAGATCCTCGAGCGCGGGAAAGCGAACCTTGCCCTGAGCGGCGATGATGCGCAGCGCCTCCTGCGGGCTCAGGCCGTGCCGGTCGACGTAGAAGGCCTTGGCCCAGTCTTCCGGATGCGCCTCGGCCCACTGGTTGGCCGCGATCCAGTGCTTGACCAGCGAGACGATGGCAGCGGCCTTGGCTTCGTCTTTCAGCGACTTGGCGCTGGCGTAGAGAAACGTCAGCTCCCTGGGCAATACCGCGTGTTCGCCGAACGGGATGTGCCGCTCCTGTCGGTCGGGTCCTTCGCCGATATAGCGGGAGAAGTGCGGCTCGGTGAGTGCGGCGACGTCGACCTGTCCAGTGCGCAGCGCATCGACGAAATCGTCCACGCGCAATGGAACCAGCGTGACATCCTTTCTGCCCAGCCCGCCCTCGCGCAGCGCCTTGAGGACGAACGGTTGGCGGGCGGTGCCTTCGGCGTAGGCGATTTTCGTGCCTTTCAGCGCCTTGAGCGAGGTCACCTTCGCGCCGGGGCTGACGGCCAGTCCGTAGGCCGGCTCGCTGCTTTGCGCGGCGGCGACGATGGGCAGGTCCTCGCCCGCCACCTGGGCCTGGATCGGCGGCGTGCTGCCGACCGTGGCGATGTCCAGGGCGCCGGCCCGGAAGGCTTCCAGAATCGCCGGCCCGCCCCTGAAGTTGGCGTATTCGATTTCGAACCCGAGTTTCTCCTCATGGCCCGAGGCTTTCAGCAGCGTCTGCACCTTCTCGTTCTGGTCGCCGAAGACCAACCGCGTACCTTCGGGGATGCTTTCCGGCAGCCGGGACGCATCCACGTCCGCGGCGTGGGCGAACAGGGGCGTGAAACACAACAGGACAAGCGCGCTGCGCAAAACGGAAGGAAGCAGAGCCTTTCTTGTATGGGCGGATCGATGATTGTTCATGGGCATGGCTTCGCAAGAGGAAGTAATTAGCGGATGGGGATTCGGGAAATCGCGGACCCGCATCGTCGACAGCCACAGGGCATCGTGAACGCACGAAGTCCGGCCGCGAAAAGGCGTGGTCTCGTGCGATGTCCGAGTCCGGGATAGCTAGAGCATTTTTTGAAAACACGAATTCGACAAGCAGGGGTTGCTCTTCCTGGTCATTTCGGTTCTCCTCTCCCGCTCGGACAAGGGGATCGGAATGGCTCGGGCATACAGTGCGGATCTTCGCCGGCGCGTCGTCGACGCGGCCATGGGTGGGCTGTCGGCTCGGCAGGCCGCCGAGCGATTCGACGTCGGGACGGCAACAGCGATCGTCTGGGTACGGCGCTTCCGGGAAGGCGGGGAACTCGTCGCCCGCCGACAGGGCAAGCCCCGGGGCTTGCGGCTCGATCCCCATGCGGACTACCTGCTCGGCCTGCTCGAGCAGACCCCCGACCTGACGCTGGCCGAACTCGCCGCGACCCTCGAACGGGAGCGTGGCGTCCGTGTCAGCCTGGCGACGGTGTGGACGTTTCTCGACCGGCACGCCATGACGTTCAAAAAAAGACCGCGCATGCAGCCGAGCAGCAACGGCCGGACGTCCAGGCCGCCCGACAGGGATGGATCGAGGAGCAGTCCGGTTTCGATTGGCGCAAGCTGATCTTCGTCGACGAAACCGCCGCCGCGACGAACCTGGCCCGCCTGCGGGGCTGGGCCCCTCGCGGCGAGCGCTGCCGGGCCGCGATCCCCCACGGCCACTGGAAAACCACGACCTTTACCGCCGGCCTGCGGCTGGATGGCCTGAGCGCGCCGCTGGTGCTCGATGGCGCCATGAACGGCCCGGTCTTCCTGGCCTATGTCGGGCAGGTTCTGGTACCCGCTGACGCCCGGCGATATCGTGGTGATGGACAACCTGCCGGCCCACAAGGTGGCGGGGGTACGCCAGGCCATCGAAGGCGCAGGAGCCACACTGCGCTACTTGCCACCCTATAGCCCCGACCTGAACCCGATCGAGATGGCCTTCTCCAAGCTCAAGGCACTGCTGAGAAAGGCGGCGGCGCGGACCGTGCCGCAGCTGTGGCAGAGCATTGGCGAGGCGATTGCGCAGTTCTCTGCACAGGACTGCAGGCACTACTTCGAGGCCGCCGGATATGAATCGGGATAAGGTAAAAATGCTCTAGCTGGCAAGCAAAGGGTTGCGGTCGGGGCGAGGACTGCCCCGTTCCGGCCGGACCCACCGGCGGCTATCGGCCTCAAGGGAGGCGGCGTGCGCTCTCCGCGTCCGGGCGGGTCCGCTGGCCCGGGCGCTGGTCGCCCGACCGCAGGTGGGCGAGGCGGATGGAAAAGCCTGCACACAAGTCGACATGTGCATCCACATCTCCTGTCGAAAACGGTCTTTCGAACATGTTCAGGAGTTGATCCTTGGCAGGGTACGGCTCCGTTGGTTCGCCATGCGGACGAACCAGCTTCAGACATTCGAGAACCATGGGGGCAAGCGAGCGTCTGTCCGGGGAGAGTAAATTGGCTAATTACCGCAAGAGAAATTATAAAAAATAATATTATTATTTGTTTTAGTTATTTTCGACGTACGGGATCGGGTCTGCTTCCGCCGGTCCCGTGCCGGGGCGCGTTGCTCGCCATGGGGGTCAGGTCAGCGCCGGTCCCTTGAGTTCGACGAGCGTACCTTCCGGGTCGGTGATGTAGAGGGAAGGGCCGCTGCCTTCGGCGCCGTAGCGCGATTCCACGGCAGCGGCCTCGATACCGTGCTCGGCCAGGCGCCGGCGGATCCGTGTCTCGTCGAACGGCTCGATGCGCAGACAGAAATGGTCGAGGTTGCGTCCTTCCCTGCCGGGCGCGGCGCCGCCGGCGCTGCCCAGCCTGCCGGTGACGGGAACCAGGTCGATCAGGGCGCTTCCGGCGCGCAACTGGACCAGGCCGAGTTCGTCCTGGCGGCGTTCGACGCTGCAACCCAGGACTTCGCAGTAGAAGCGCAGCATCTTCTCCAGGTCGACGACGCGCAGCACCAGGTGGTCGATTCCGAGAATGCGGAACATGACGGACTCCGGAACGATGGCCGATCTCGTCGACAGTATCGACGGCCCGGCGCGGCTGTCCAGGCACGGCGGGGATGGCGGGTCGTGGCGCTTCAGCGCATGCGCGACGGCCGGCTCCTGGCCGGTTGCATGGCTCGCGCGCGCAATTGTCCGCAGCCGCCGTCGATGTCCTGGCCCGCCGAATTGCGCACCTTGGTCAGCACGCCGCGTCCGTGCAGGTAGCGCACCAGCCCGACGATCCGTTCGCCGTCGGGGCGCCGGTAATCGTCGGCTTCCAGGCTGTTGTAGGGGATCAGGTTCATCACCGCGTACTTGCCCCTGAGCAGGCGCAGGATGCCGTCCATTTCCTCCAGGCTGTCGTTGATGCCTTCGAGCAGTGTCCACTGGTACTGGATCGGGTAGCCGGTCCGTCGTGCGTAGGCCTCGGCCAGTTCGACCAGTTCCTGCGGATCGAGGCGCGGGGCGTGCGGCAGCAGCCGCCGGCGCAGGCCGGCGTCGCTGCTGTGCAGGGACAGGGCCAGCGCCGGCTTGACCCGCCCTTGCGGCAGGCGCTCGAAGACCCGCGGATCGCCCACCGTGGAGAACACCAGGTTCTTGTGGCCGATGCCGCCGGCGGTGCCGAGCAGATCGATGGCTTCCAGTACATTGTCGAGGTTGTGCGCCGGCTCGCCCATGCCCATGAACACTACTTTCTTCACCGGGCGGAAGCGGCGGGCCAGCGCCACCTGGGCGACGATCTCGGCGCTGCCGAGCTGGCGCAGCAGGCCGCTCCTGCCGGTCATGCAGAACACGCAGCCCACGGCGCAGCCGACCTGGCTCGACACGCAGAGTCCGTCGCGCGGCAGCAGCACGCTCTCGACCATCTGCCCGTCGCCCAGCTCGACCAGCAGGCGCGCCGAGCCGTCGGCCGCCGGGTGCTCGGAGCGCAGCCGCGCGAGGCCGGCGACCGTCGCGTGCAGTTCGGGCATGGCCTCGCGCACGCCGAGCGGCAGGAAGTCCCGGGCCTGCTGCTGGCGTGTGCCGGTATCCAGCGGCCAGCCGTGCAGCCAGGCACGGTCGATCCGTCCGATATGCGGGGATTTGGCGCCGAGGTCGGCGAGGCGCTGGTGGAAGTCGGCGATTTTCATGGGGCGCGGATGCTACCACCTGGCGCCGCCGAGCGGCAGCCGGAGCGACAGGGAGGAGAGCACGGGTTATGTTCTTCGAGATGCATTGCAGCCGCGGGGGCGGAAAAGGGCACGACTGTCCGTTTCCCGCGGTCGAAAGGAGCGGGTAGCGGAAAATCCTCTTCCCGGTCGCCAATCCGCGGAGTCATGACCATGAGCGACGGTATGAGCAGCACTCCCCAGGTCACCTCGGCCCCGAGCTTCCGTGCCGCCCTGCTGGCCCAGGCCGAAGCCAGCCCGGCGGTCACCACCGGCCTGGCGCTTTCCCTGCTGGCCGTGCTGGCGCTGCTCGTCAGCAGCCTGTACAACGCCTTCACCGACACCCAGCCGGACAACCTGCGCCATGCGCTGTACGGCGGCGGGGCCGGTTTCGCCGCTACCGCTCTCGGCGCCCTGGCGGCCGTCGCCCTGCGGCGGATCAGCGTGCGCATCCAGGACATCATGCTCGGCTTCGGCGCCGGCATGATGCTCGCCGCCAGTTCCTTCTCGCTGATCCTGCCCGGCCTGGAGGCAGCCAGGACGATCACCGGTAGCGGCCCGCAGGCCGCCGCCTGCGTGGTCTTCGGACTGATGCTGGGGGTACTGCTGATGCTCGGGCTCGACCGTTTCACCCCGCATTCGCATGCCACCACCGGCCCCTGCGGGCCGGACAGCGAGCGCATCGGCCGGATCTGGCTGTTCGTGCTGGCCATCACCCTGCACAACCTGCCGGAGGGCATGGCCATCGGCGTCGGCTTCGCCGGCGGCGACCTCGGCGTGGGCATTCCGCTGGCCAGCGCCATCGCCATCCAGGACATCCCGGAAGGCCTGGCCGTGGCCATGGCCCTGCGCGCCATCGGGATGCCCATGAGCGGTTCGCTGCTGATGGCCATGGCCAGCGGCCTCATGGAGCCGCTCGGCGCGCTGGTCGGCGTCGGCATCTCCAGCGGCTTCGCCCTGGCCTATCCGATAGGCATGGGCCTGGCCGCCGGCGCCATGGTCTTCGTGGTCTCCCACGAGATCATTCCGGAGAGCCATCGCAACGGCCACCAGACACCGGCGACGCTGGGCCTGATGGCCGGTTTCGCGGTGATGATGTTTCTCGACACGGCGCTCGGCTGAAATCGCCTGCCGGGACGGGCGGCAGCACGGCTTTCTTTCCTCTTCCCTTGGCGAGAGGGCGCCGATTCGCCGGCCGGCAGCTTCGATCCTGCTGACCGGGCGGACGGCCTTGGTTAAGATCCCGCAATCAACCCGTTGATCGCCAAAAGGATCGCCATGACTGCCCAAGCTGCCGTGAAAACCGTCATCTTCTACGAAAAACCCGGCTGTGGCGGAAACCGCCGCCAGAAGACCCTGCTCCAGGAGCACGGTATCGAGCTGCAGGTCAGGGACCTGCTGAGCACGCCTTGGACGCGCGAGCGCCTGGAGCCTTTCTTCGCCGGACTGGAGAAGGACGCCATGGTCAATGCCGCCGCGCCGAAGATCAAATCCGGCGAGGTGGACGTCGCCGCCCTGAGCCGGGACGAACTGATCGAGAAGATGCTCGCCGAGCCGCTGCTGATCAAGCGCCCGCTGCTGGAGGTGGGCGAGACCCGTATCTGCGGTTTCGACATCCCGCGCCTGAACGCGCTGCTGGAGGTGGGCATGCCGGTACCCGAGACCATCAACAGTTGCCTCAAGACGGACAAGTGCTCCTCGCACTGATCGCGAATTCCGCGGAGCGGGTTTATAGCCCCGCTTTCGGGAGTGCCCGGCCCCGGGGCCGGGCGCGTTCGGAGGCGCGCTGTCAGGCCAGATTGTCGAGCGCCAGTTCTTCGAGCCGTTCCTCCAGCATTCCGGCCAGCGCTTCCACGATCAGTTCGTGATCGTCGCGCTGCGGCAGCCCCGACACCGCGACGGTCCCGATGCAGCCGGTTCCGCGCAGCAGGATCGGGAAACAGCCGCCGTGCGCAGCGTAGTCGCGAAGTTCCAGCCCGGCCTGCTCGATCAGACTCGTGCCGTCCTTTTGTAACTGCAGGCCGACGGCGTACGAACTGCGCCGCATGAGCGTGACCACATTCTTCTTGCGCCGGGCCCAGTCGAGGTTGTTCGGCGCCGTGCCCGGCATGGCGCTGAGGAACAGCGGGTTTCCATTGACCTGAATTTCGATGGTGATGGCCAGATTCCGTTGCTCGGCGAGGGCGCGCAGGCGCGAGCCGAGGACCCAGGCGCTATGGGCATCGAAGCTGCGGAACTGGAGACGGGCTTCCTGCAGGGCGATGCGTTCGAGGTCTTTGTCCAGATTCATGGATAATTTTTTCCATTATTTTTATGGATAGAAATTATTTTCCATTTAGCCATAAGCCGTGCCCCAAAGCAAAGCCCTTCGGTCAATGCCTGTCCGGGGAACCCCGCTTGCCATGTCCGCCTTACCGTTCGGGCGCTTCCCCATGGCGTCGTCTCGCCCGTCCCGCTATAAAGCGCGGCATGCTGCCGACCAAACGCCCCCTTCGCCCCGCCGAACTCTACGAATACCCCGAGCATCTCCGGGAACGGATCGCGTCCATGCCGAAAGCGCCCGGCGTCTATCTGTTCTATGGCGATAGCGACAGCCTGCCGCTCTATATCGGCAAGAGCGTGGACATTCGCGCCCGCCTGCTCGCCCACCTGCGCACGCCCGAGGAGGCCCGCCTGCTGCGCCAGACGCGCCGCATCGAGCATATCCGCACGGCCGGCGAGATCGGTGCCCTGCTGTTGGAGTCGCGCCTGATCAAGGAGCTGCAGCCGCTCTACAACAAGCGTCTGCGCTGCCAGCGCCGGCTGTATTCGATCCGCCTGGCGGACGGCAGGCCCGAGGTCGTCGAGGCCGTTCCGCCCGACCGGGAACAAGCCCTGTACGGCCTGTTCAGGAGCCGGCGCGTGGCCGGCGAGCGGCTCCTGGAGATGGCCGACCGGCATCGGCTGTGCCTCGGCCTGCTGGGGCTCGAACGGCATGAACCGGGCCGCGCCTGTTTCCGCACGCAGATCGGCAGATGCGCCGGGGCCTGCGCCGGCCGCGAAAGCCATGAGGCGCACGCCGCCCGGCTGCTCGCCGCACTGACCGAGTGGCAACTCTTCTGCTGGCCGTACCCGGGGCCGGTCGCCCTGCACGAGCATGGCGAAGGGCTGCGCGACTACCATGTGGTCGACCGCTGGCATTTTCTCGGCACCTACGCCAGCCTGAAGGCGGCCCGCAAGGCTCCCGCCGGGCCGCTCCCGCGTTTCGATGCCGACAGCTACCAGATCCTGCTGCGCCCGATCCTGCAGGGCGGGGCCGGGGTCGTTCCGCTGCTCTGAAGCCCTTCAGGGCACATCTAAAAACTACCTGCGTGGTCATCGCTGCGTTAAAAACAGGCTCAAAATGCTCATTTACAGCGCGTAAACTCCGCTTTTCGCCTGTTTTTGCCTTGCGCTGACTGCCTCGCCTACGTTTTTAGAGGTGCCCTTCAGGTACGTATGACGACCCGGTCACGTCCCGCGCGCTTGGCGGCATAAAGCGCCTCGTCGGCCATTTCGAGCAGCGCGCCGGCATCCAGTCCGGGCCCCGGAATCGCCGTCGCGCCACCGATGCTGAGCGTCACCCGCGGCGCCGTGCTGGAGGCCGGGTGCGGGATGCGCAGGGCCTCGACGGCCTCGCGCATGCGTTCCCCGACATGCAGGGCGGCGCCGGCGTCGATGTCGGGCAGGACACAGGCGAACTCCTCTCCGCCGAAGCGGGCCACCAGGCCGGGACCGCGCAGGCGTGCGTCGGCGACGGCGCGCGCGATCTGCCGCAGGCAACGATCGCCGTTCAGGTGGCCCAGGGCGTCGTTGTAGGCCTTGAAGTGATCGACATCCATCATCAGCACGGCCAGCGGACGCCGGAGTCTTTCCTGGTGCCGCCACTGGCGTTCCAGGAAGGCGTCGAAGGCGCGCCAGTTGGCGATGCCGGTCAGGCCGTCGCACTGCGCCATCCGTTCCAGAAGCTCGTGCTGGCGCGCCAGCCTGAGGTGGTTGCGCACGCGGGCGCGCAGTACCGGAGCGTTGAAGGGCTTGACGATGTAATCGATCGCACCGATTTCCAGGCCCTCCGCTTCGTCGTCGGGGTCCGACAGCGAGGTCAGGAAAATCACCGGGATGGGCGCGGTCAGCGCGCTGGCTTTCAAGCGCCGGCAGACCTCGAAGCCGCCGATGCCGGGCATCCGGACATCGAGCAGGATCAGGTCGGGCAGCGCCTCGGCGGCCAGCCTCAGCGCGCTCGTCCCGTCGCTGGCGGCGATGACCTCGCATTCGGCTTCCAGCACCCCGGCGACGAAGGCCAGGTTGACGGGCAGGTCGTCCACGATCAGCACCGTCTGGCGCGTGGCGGGTCCGCAGGAAGGATCGACGATATCGCTCATCGTTCGGCGTCCGCGGGCCGGGGCGGGGGAAAGGTGGCGCGCAGCGCCCGCAGGCCCTCGCCGGTGGCGCGCTCGATGCGCGCCGCGACGTGGCGGGTCGCCCGCATGTCATGGGCCTGCGCGGCGCGGCGCAGTTCGAGGCCGAGCGCGAGGAGGGCGAGCAGACCGAAACTGCCGGCGGTGCTGACCAGATCGTGGGCTTCCTGCCGCAAGGCATCGACATGGCCGGCCCAGGCCGCTTCGCCGATCCGCAGGCAGCGGGCCCGGCAGTCTTCCTCGAACATCGCCAGCAGGGCCTCGAAACGCGCCGGAGCGAGGCGTTGCCGCAACTCCCGCAGCGGGGCGGGAGTGAATATCTCCATGGGCGGCGCATCGTCCGTTTCCGCGGCGGTGGGAGCCGGGATGTTCCGCTCGGAACCGGCCTCCACGGCCTCGCGGGAAATCCAGTGCAGCAGGATGTCCCACAAGGCGCCCTCATCGATCGGCTTGGCGATGTGCGCATTCATGCCGGCCTGCACGGTGGCCGCGATGTCCTCCCGGGTGGCGTTGGCGGTCATGGCGAGAATGGGCAACCCGGCGAAACGGGGCTCAGTGCGCAGCAGGCGGGTAGCGGTCAGTCCATCCATGACCGGCATCTGCATGTCCATCAGCACCGCGGCATAGCGGCCGTCCGGCGCAGCGCGCAGGGTATCGAGCGCGGCCTGGCCGTCGTCGACCGCATCGACCAGCAGCCCGCCGGACTCCAGCAGTCCGGTCGCCACGGTCCGGTTCAGGGCATTGTCGTCGACCAGCAGTACCCGACGTCCGTGCAGCGCGCGGGCGTCCTGTCCGGGCGCGCAGGACGGGGCGGCCGGAGCCGGGCCGTCCGGCCCCGCGTTCTCCTCGGGCCGGACCATAGACAGCGGCGCCGGTTCGCTCAGCGCCGAACGGCCGAGGCGCGCGCTGAACCAGAAGGTACTGCCGGCGCCCGGCGTGCTGCTGGCGCCGGTGCTGCCATCCATGGATTCGGCCAGGCGCCGGCAGATCGCCAGACCGAGCCCGGTGCCGCCGAAACGGCGGGTGATGGAGGCATCGGCCTGGCGAAAGGCCTGGAACAGGTTGGCGACCTGCTGCGCATCCATGCCGATGCCGGTGTCGCGTACGCTGCCGGTCAGCAGCCAGTATTCCGTGCCGTCGGGGCGGACCTCGATCTCCAGCGCGATCTCTCCCCGCTGGGTGAACTTGATGGCGTTGTCCAGGTAGTTGAGCAGGATCTGGCTGATCCGCATCGGGTCACCCACCAGCATCCGGGGCGCGCCGTCGGCCACCCGTACGTGCAGCGGCAGCCCCTTGTCCGCCGCCTTGTCGGCCAGCATGCCGACGACATCGGCCAACAGGTGCTCCAGCTCGAAGTCGGTCTTCTCCAGAACCAGCTTGCCGCTGTCGATCTTGGACAGGTCGAGGATGTCGTTGATGATCGACAGCAGGTGCCGGCCCGCGCGCAGGATGGTTTCGATACGCATGCGCTGCGGTGGCGACAGCTCGGACTTCAGCGCGAGTTGCGTCATGCCGAGCATCGCATTCAAGGGCGTGCGGATCTCGTGGCTCATCAGCGCCAGGAAAGCGGTCTTCTCCCTGGCGATCTGCTCGGACAGCAGGCGCGCCTGCTCGCTCTTCGCCACTTCGATCGAAAGCCGGTCGGCCCGTTGCATGGAGTCCTTGAACACCTGCAGCGCCTGGGCCATGGTGCCGACCTCGTCGCGCCGTCCGGTGCCGGGGATGGCATCGTCGTAACGACGGTCGGTCAGGCGCTCCATGATCCGCGTCAGCGCGGCGATCGGCCGCGAGATCTGGGTGATGCTCAGGTAGCCGGACAGCGCCAGCACCAGCAGCAGGCCGCCGACGACGGCGATGGCCGCCGCGACTATGGTGCGGTTGGTGGTCCGGTTCAGTTCGACCGAGGCATGGCCGAACTCGGCGATCGAGGCGCCGCGCAAAGCTTCCATGTCCGCCTGCAGCGCCCGCAGGGCCGGCTCGAAGCCTTCGTGGATGATCCGCAGCGCCCGGTCGCCCCGCCAGCGCGCCGCCGCCTCGACGATGGCGCGCGCATGCTCGAACACGGCGGGCGCTTGCGCCGCGATGGCGTCCAGGGCTGCGGCCCGCCCGGGGATCAAGGGCCGTATCCGCGCGAGAGTGGCGTCGAACTCCTTCTGCAAGCCGCTCACGACGCCGTTCACGGCGCGCATCTTGTGCTCTTCCTGTTCGGTCAGCACGGCGTAGACCAGTTTGCTGGAGTCGCTCAGCAACAGCGCCGCATCGCTGAGCAGCAGGGCACTTTGCGCCTGCCGTTCGATCAGGCCGCGATAACCGCGGTCGACACTGCGCATGTTGGCCATTGAGTAGATCGAGATGGCCAGCGCGATGCTGCCGAGCAGGCCGACCAGCAGCAGGATCTTGGTGGTCAGGCGCAGGTTGGCGAAGGGCGTCAGGACCGACATCAGGGTTCTCCGGAAAGCGCCCGCAGCAGCGCTTCGGCCGCCCGGACGTCGTCGAGTTCGCCTTCGAGATGGCGGCTCACCACGCTGTAGATGGCGGTCTTGACGGCGGGCAGGTTGGCGTTGCCCATGGCGATCGAACCCATCATGGTGCGTCTCATGTTGGCGCCGCGCATGTCGTCGATGGCCCGCTGGCCGCAGGCGTCGAAGCCGTCCTTGGGCACGTCGACGCGTGCCGGGATGGCGCCGGAGCGGCGATTGACCGCGGCCTGGAAGTCGGGGTCCATCAGGGTGTCGAGCAGAATCCGCCGGGCCGCCTGGCTGCCCGGCCCGTTCTTCAACAGCACGTACTGATCGCTGTTGAACAGCACCACGCCCTGGGTGTCGGGAAACCGGAAACACTGGAAGTCCCTGCCCGGCTGCATGCCGTGCAGGGCGAATTCCCCGTCGACCCAGGTGCCCTGCACCTGCAGCAGGGCCTCGCCCTTGCGCACCAGGTCCGTGGCCTGGTCCCAGCGGCGCCGGCGAAAACCCGGATCGACGAAGCGCGACAGCACCCGCATCCGCTCGAAGATGCGGATCGCCAGCGGCAGGGGCAGCGCCTCGGCATCGAGTTCCACGAAGGCGCGCCGATAGAATTCGGCGCCGCCGGTCGACACCGCGACCGATTCGAACAGCAAGGTGTGTTCCCAGGCTTCCCGCCCGACCGCCAGCGGGAGCATGCCGGCGGTCCTGGCGCGTTCGAGCAGCAGGACCAGGTCGTCCCAGGTATCCGGGGCGGGCGGCGAGCCGAGTTTCTCCAGCAGGCGCTGATTCATCCACAGCCAGTTGGTCGAGTGCGTGTTGATCGGCGCGGCGTACCAGTGCCCCTGGTATTTCGAGAGCGCCTGGATGCCGAAGGGCACGACCTCGTCCCATTCGTTGCGCGCCGCCGCTTCGTCGAGCGACTCCAGGTGGCCGGCCCTGGCCCATTCCTGGATGTCGAAGCCGATCATCTGCGAAGCACTGGGCGGCCGGCCGCCGGCGACGCGCTTGCGCAACTCGTTGATATAGCGGGCGGTGCCGCTGCCGGCGACGGCCTGCTCGCGCCACTCCAGGCCCTGGGCGCGGATTCGCTCGCGCAGCACCTCGATGCTGGCCCGCTCGCCGCTGGAAACCCACCAGTGCATGATGTCCAGCCGCTCGGCGGCGTTCGCGGGCAGCGACGAGAGTCCATAGAAAAGTCCTCCGAGCGCTATGTACGCGGCAGCCAAGCGGTGGGAAGGTTTGCGCCTGGGTATTTTCACAGGATTCTTCCGAAATCCGGATTGAAAGGCGGTGGTCGGGAAATGGGGCTGGTCCTGGACGGACGGGCCTGCCCCGGCTTTCCGTTATGGCGTCATGCTATTGGCTGTGGTGGTTCATGGCCAGATGGCGGTTGGTACGGGGAAGCCGTCGTCATCGGTCGGGCATCGTTGCCGGCGAGGGACGTATTCTCCGGCGTTCGTGATCGTTCCGATCGCGAATGGATTTGTTCCTGCAGGGGAGCGGTGCCTGAGGGATGGGCGCTTGGGGTGGGGGCGGATTTATCCGCGACCCGTGCAACACCGATACCCCGCCCGCTCAGGTCGCGGATGAACTCGTTCCTGCAGGAGGAGCGGTCAGCGGACAAGCCCGCGGCGTTGTCCACCGAGGCCGTGGCACTTCGTGGCCAGACAGCGGGAGGTATGGGTACGGGCCGTCATGGTCGGTCGGGCATTGCGGTCGGCAGCGGGTTCCGGTTGCCCGGTCTTTCGAAGACGTCAATGGACTTCAGTCCGGCTCCACTTCGTGCCAGCAATCCTTGAGCGGACCTATGTCGGCCTTCAGGCACCAGGGGTGCCGGTCGAGCCATTCCCTGACGAGTTCCCGGTCGGCCTCGGTCATGCTGCCCCTGTCCGACAGGCAGAGCAGGCCGTCGCATGCGCCGCTCTCGGGCGAGCCTCCGCCCGCAAAGCTCCACTTGTGCGCCTCGACGAAATCGATCCACAGGTCGAGAAGGGTATCCAGATCGATCTGCGTGCGCTCGTATTGCAGGGTTACCCGGAAGTAGAACTCCTGAAATTCGCTCAAGCGCAGTTTCTTGCGAAGCCTGCGCTTGCGCGGTTTGAGCATCTCGGCAGGGGACAGGGTTTTCATGTTCAGCAGTCCTTTGGATATACGGATGACACGCCATCGTTGGTCGAGCATCGTCGTCAGTGAGGGGGGCTGCGAAGTTCGTGCTCGTATTTCGGTCGCGAATGGATTCGCTCCTACAGGAGGCAGTGCTGCTTGGCGTAGGGTGGATGGCCGAAGCCATCCACCGCGCCGGACAAGCCTGCGGCGTCGTCCACCTTACGGGGTTGTCGCCTCATATCCCAAGTTCGGCATCAGCCACCGCTCGCTCTCCTCGACGCTCTGTCCCTTGCGTTGCGAGTAGCTTTCCACCTGATCCCGGTCGATCTTGCCGACGGCGAAGTATTTCGCCTCGGGGTGGGCGAAGTACCAGCCGCTGACGGCGGCGGCGGGGAACATGGCGTAGTGTTCGGTGAGGGTCACGCCGCTAGTGCCCTGCGGGTCGAGCAGGCGGAACAGGGTGCCTTTTTCCGTGTGGTCGGGGCAGGCCGGGTAACCGGGGGCGGGGCGGATGCCCTTGTATTGCTCCTTGATCAGTTCCTCGTTGGAAAGCCGCTCGTTCGGCGCATAGCCCCAGTATTCCTTGCGCACCCGTTCGTGCAGCCATTCGGCGCAGGCTTCGGCAAGGCGGTCGGCCAGGGCCTTGACCATGATCGAACTGTAGTCGTCGCCCTGGTCCTGGTAGGCCTTGGCCAGTTCCTCGGCGCCGATGCCGGCGGTGACGATGAAGCCGCCCACATAGTCGGTGACGCCCGAGTCCTTCGGCGCGACGAAGTCCGCCAGGGACTGGTTGGGCTTGCCGTCGGGCTTGGCGGCCTGCTGGCGCAGGTGGTGCAGGGTGGCCAGCGGTCGGCCGTCGTCGCCGTAGACTTCCAGGTCGTCGTCGCGCACCTGGTTGGCCGGCCAGAAGCCGAAGACGGCCTTGGCACGGATGAGCTTTTCGTCGATCAGCTTCTTCAGCATCCCCTGGGCGTCCTTGAACAGCGCGCTGGCGGCTTCGCCGACCACTGCGTCCTCGAGGATGCGCGGGTACTTGCCGGCCAGGTCCCAGGACATGAAGAAGGGCGTCCAGTCGATGTAGCCGGCGAGCACCGCGAGGTCGATGTCCTCCAGCACCTTGACGCCGGTGAAGGCGGGCTGCGGCGGCCGGTAGCCGGTCCAGTCGAGCTGCGGCTTGTTGGCCACGGCCTGGGCGTAGCTCAGGCGCTCGGCGCGGGCGCCGCGGTTGGCGGTGCGTTCGCGCACTTCGGCGTAGTCGGTGCGGATCTTCGCCACGTAGTCGGGCTTCAGCTCCTTCGACAGCAGCGAGGTGGCCACGCCCACCGCGCGCGAGGCGTCGGTGACGTAGACCACCGCGTCGTTGGCGTACTGCGGCTCGATCTTCACCGCGGTGTGCGCCTTGGAGGTGGTGGCGCCGCCGATCATCAGCGGCAGGGCGAAGCCCTGGCGCTGCATTTCTCGGGCGACGTGGACCATCTCGTCGAGCGACGGGGTGATCAGGCCGGAGAGGCCGATGATGTCGCACTTTTCCTCGCGGGCGGTCTGCAGGATCTTCTCAGCCGGCACCATCACGCCGAGGTCGACCACGTCGTAGCCGTTGCAGCCGAGCACCACGCCGACGATGTTCTTGCCGATGTCGTGCACGTCGCCCTTCACCGTGGCCATGAGGATCTTGCCCTTGGCTTCCGGCTTGTCGCCCTTCTCGGCCTCGATGAAGGGGATCAGGTGGGCCACCGCCTGTTTCATCACCCGCGCGGACTTGACTACCTGGGGCAGGAACATCTTGCCGGCGCCGAACAGGTCGCCGACCACGTTCATGCCGCTCATCAACGGGCCTTCGATGACCTCGATGGGCCGCGCGCACTGCCGGCGGCATTCCTCGGTGTCCTCGACGATCCAGGTGGTGATGCCCTTGACCAGCGCGTGCTCCAGGCGCTTGCCCACCGGATAGCCGCGCCACTCCTCGGTTTCGGCCTCCTTGACCGTGCCGTCGCCCTTGTACCGGTCGGCGATGGCCAGCAGCGCCTCGGTGGCGCCGGGGTGGCGGTTGAGCACCACGTCCTCGACCTTGTCGCGCAGCTCCTCGGGGATCTCGTCGTAGATCTCCAGTTGCCCGGCATTGACGATGCCCATGGTCAGGCCGTTGCGGATGGCGTGGTAGAGGAACACCGAGTGGATCGCCTCGCGCACCGGGTTGTTGCCGCGGAACGAGAAGGACACGTTGGACACACCGCCGGACGACAAGGCGTAGGGCAGGTTGTCGCGGATGTAGGCGCAGGCCTCGATGAAGTCCACCGCGTAGTTGTTGTGTTCTTCGATGCCGGTGGCGACGGCGAAGATGTTCGGGTCGAAGATGATGTCTTCCGGCGGGAAGCCCACCTCGTCGACCAGGATGTCGTAGGAGCGCTGGCAGATTTCCCGCTTGCGCGCGGCGGTGTCGGCCTGGCCTGCTTCGTCGAAGGCCATCACCACCACGGCGGCGCCGTAGCGCTTGCACAGGTGGGCGTGGTGCTTGAAGGGCTCGACGCCTTCCTTCATGGAGATCGAGTTGACGATGCCCTTGCCCTGGATGCACTTGAGGCCCGCCTCGATCACCTCCCACTTGGAGGAGTCGATCATGATCGGCACGCGGGAGATGTCCGGCTCGGAGGCGATCAGGTTGAGGAAGGTGACCATCGCCGCCTTCGAATCCAGCATGCCCTCGTCCATGTTGATGTCGATCACCTGGGCGCCGGCTTCTACCTGCTGGCGCGCCACGTCCAGCGCCTCGGCGTAGTTCTCCTCGCGGATCAGCCGGGCGAAGCGGGCGGAGCCGGTGATGTTGGTGCGCTCGCCGACGTTCACGAACAGCGAGTCGCGGTCGATGGTGAAGGGCTCCAGGCCCGACAGGCGGCAGGCGCGCGGGATCTCGGGGATGGCGCGCGGTGGGTATTTGGCCACCGCCTCGGCGATGGCCCGGATGTGCGCCGGGGTGGTGCCGCAGCAGCCGCCGACGATGTTGAGAAAGCCCGCGGCGGCGAATTCCTCGATCACCTCGGCCATCTGCGCGGGCGTCTCGTCGTATTCGCCGAAGGCGTTGGGCAGGCCGGCGTTGGGGTGGGCGGAGACGTGGGTGTCGGCCTTGGTCGCCAACTCTTCCAGATAGGGGCGCAGGTCCTTGGCGCCGAGGGCGCAGTTCAGGCCCACGGAAATGGGCTCGGCGTGGCGCACCGAGTTCCAGAAGGCCTCGGTGGTCTGCCCGGACAGGGTGCGGCCGGAGGCGTCGGTGATGGTGCCGGAGATCATGATCGGCAGTGAAACGCCGTCCTCCTCGAACACCTGCTGCACGGCGTAGATCGCCGCCTTGGCATTCAGGGTGTCGAAGATGGTCTCGATGAGGATCAGGTCGGCGCCGCCCTCGATCAGGCCACGGGTGGCCTCGGTGTAGTTGTCCACCAGTTCGTCGAAGGTGACGTTGCGATAGCCGGGGTTGTTGACGTCCGGGGAGATCGAGCAGGTGCGGCTGGTCGGGCCGATCACCCCGGCGACGAAGCGCGGCCTGGCCGGGTTCTCGGCGCTCTTGGCGTCGGCCACCTGGCGGGCCAGGCGCGCGCCTTCCACGTTCAGTTCGTAGACCAGCTCTTCCATGCCGTAGTCGGCCTGGGACACCCGGGTGGCGTTGAAGGTGTTGGTTTCGAGGATATCGGCGCCGGCGTCCAGGTAGGCCTGCTCGATGGCCTGGATCACGTCCGGGCGGGTCAACAGCAGCAGGTCGTTGTTGCCTTTGACGTCCTGCGGCCAGTCGGCGAAGCGTGTACCGCGATAGTCGGACTCCTCCAGTTTGTAGCTCTGGATCATGGTGCCCATGCCGCCGTCGAGGATCAGGATGCGTTCCTTGAGGGCTTGCTGGAGGGCCTGGAGGCGGGCGGCGCGGTCGGACATGAAGGAAATACCTGGGTAAAGCCGGGGGAAAGGGTGCAGATAATAGCAAAGCTGCACGGCTTTCGAGGTGGGGCCGCTTTTGCATGAGGCACGTTCATGTTGCACGGCGGCAGCTTCGCTGTCGCCGCCTGGCATGGAGGCTCTCCCGGAAAATGTTATATAGTTTCATCCTCGTGCGCAGAGAATGATTTCAATGAGCGACCGGGAGGGCGGAGCCATGGCGAACACTGTCCGTTTGCTGCCGTCGCTGTTTCTGAGCCTGTCGCTGAGCGGCATCGCGCCTGCGGGAGCCGAGATACCGGTGCTGTCCGGAGTCGCCGTCCGCTGTACGCGCAGCGCCACGCTGCTGCATTGCGACGACGGTCGTGGCGGCCACTACGGCATGGCACGGCGGGGAAACGATCTGTTTCTGCGTGGCTACGACGCCGCCAGCGGCCTTTTCTGGGCGCAGACCAGCACGCGCTTCGGGCGCGTCCAGTTCTTCAGCGGCGTGAGCAGCGATGGCAACCTGTGGATCGGCATGAGCCGCCAGCTCGGCTGGAACGTCATCAGCCGCTTTTCCACCTCCGCCGGCGATCGCGGGCGGGTATCCTGCAACCGCCTGAAGGGATGCGACTAGATGCGCTCCGCGACGGCGTGGCGCTGCTCCGGCAGCGCGCGCCGCCCGCTCCCTGCCGGCGGTTTCAGGCGTCCTGGCTTTCTTTCATCTTCGCCAGGAGCGTGCCCTGCGGCGGTCTGGCCTGGAAGTGCTGGAACAGGCCGTCGAAGATGGCGTTCGCCACCTTCCGCTGGTGGCGCGGGTCGACCAGTTTGCGACAGTCGACGGTGTTGGACATGAAGCCGGTTTCCACCAGTACCGACGGAATGTCCGGCGACTTGAGCACCGCGAAACCGGCCTGCTCGACGCGCTTCTGGTGAGCGCCGGCAACGCCTTGCAGGCTGTCGAGAATGTTCTTGCCGAGGTCGAGACTGGTGGTGATGGTCGCCGTCATGGACATGTCCAGGATGACGCCGGCGAGCATCGGGTCCCTGTCTTTCAGGGAAAGTGAGCGCTGCGCACCGAGCAGGTCGACGCGATTTTCCCGTTCGGCGAGCCAGCGCGCCATGGTGGATGTGGCGCCTCCCTGCGACAGGGCGAAGACCGATGCGCCGGACGCGGTACGACGCGGGGCGGCATCGGCATGTATGGAGATGAACATGTCGGCGTTGTAGCGGCGGGCCACCTCGACACGTTTGCGCAGCGGTATGAAAACGTCTTCGTTGCGTACCAGGCGGGCCTTGAAGCCGCTCCGGCCATCGACCTTTTTCGCCAGCAGGCGGGCGATGGCCAGTGCTACCGCTTTTTCCTGCTCGCCCTTGGGGCCCACCGCGCCGGGGTCCTTGCCGCCATGACCGGCGTCGATCACCACGACGATGTTTCGTTGTCCGTCGCCGATGGCCGCCGGGCGCGCGATGACTGCGGCCTGGACCGGCGGCGTGCGCAGCTGGAAGTCCAGCACCAGCCGATGTCCTCTCCCTTCGCCAGGCGCCAGCAGGAAACTGTTCACCAGGACCGGCTCGTTCAAGTCGAACACCAGCCGTGTACCGGCGCCCTGCAGGCCGCTGCGCAGCGAGCGGATCGGTCCTTGGGCGAGCGGCAGTCCGGCGAGGCTGGTGTTCAGGCGGGTGTCGTCCAGGTCGACGATCAGCCGCCGTGGCGCGGCCAGTTCGAAGGTCCGGTGCTCGACGGGGCCGCTGAGATCCAGCACCACGCGCAGCTTGCCCGAACTGCGCCAGCTACGGATGCCGACGAGTTGCCGGGCCGGGTGAGCGGTGGCGGGAAAGGGGAGGGCGAGACCGGCGAGCAAGAGTTTCAGTAAACGGCGTCTGTGCATATGGCGAGTCCACAGAGTGTTGCTTTGCCTGTTCATAGGGCGATGCTTTTGTTATGTTATAACACATACTTTGTGGGGAATCCCCACTAGAACCGAAGGCTGCCGGCAGTCGCATGATGCTCGAGCCCTGAGCCTTGCCAGACCCAACGAGACCAGTACAGCCATGAGTATCCCGCTGCCCGATGTCGCCCTGACGGAGCTGTCCGCTACCCGTGCCCCCCTGGACTGGGTGGGCATGGACGGCATCGATGTGCCGATCCTGCTGGACGAGCCGGAGTTCGCGTATCCCGTCCATGCGCGGGCGGAGGTTCAGGTCGATCTGCCCGACCCCGCCATCAAGGGCATTCACATGTCCCGCCTGTACCGGCTTCTGGACGGCTTCGCCGGGCGCGACAGGCTGAATCCCGCGTCGCTGGCGGTGCTGCTGCGGGAAATGGTGTTCAGCCACGCGGACTGCAATTCGACCCGGGCCCGCTTGACGCTGGCGTTTTCCCTGCTGTGCCGGCGTCCGGCCTTGCTGACCCAAGGCCTGAGCGGCTGGAAATCCTATCCCGTCCGGCTGGAGGCCGTCTGGGAGGCGGGCCGGCTGTCGCTGGATGCCACGCTACAGATCGGCTATTCGTCCACCTGTCCCTGTTCCGCTGCCTTGACTCGACAGCTCATCGAGCAGGCATTCGTCGAGCGGTTCAGTGCCGCTGGGCAGGTCGAGCCTGCGGCGGTTGCCGCCTGGCTGCAGCGCAATGCGACCCTGGCGACGCCTCACAGCCAACGCAGCGTGGCGGAGGTGCGTGTGCGCATTCCCGAGGGCGCCACCCGCCTTGGCCTGCTCGCGCTGATCGAGCGGATCGAAACCTGCCTGGGGACTCCCGTGCAGACAGCGGTCAAGCGCGCCGACGAGCAGGCCTTCGCCCGTCTGAACGGCCAGAACCTGATGTATGTCGAGGATGCCGCGCGCAAGATCCGCCAGGCCGTCGCGGAGGGATTTTCGCAGTTCAGCGTGAGCGTTCGGCATGTCGAGAGCCTGCATCCGCACGATGCGGTGGCGAGCAGTTCGAGTTGAGCGGTCCCTTGCCTGGCCGTGCCGCCGTTTCCATCCCGGTCGTTCCCGCCATATTCCGGGCAGCAGGGCGCGCCGCGTGGCGGCCTCCCGGCGCCATGCCGGCCGCCGTGCTGTTCCGTTCGATCCCGGCGGCACGGCCCCGTGTCGTCGCTACCCCGAAGCGCCATCCACTCCCCAAGGAGCCCCAGCATGATCCGCAAGAATCCTTCCGGCCATCTGCCGGTGATCGCCGAATCGGCCTATGTCGACAAGACCGCGATCGTCTGTGGCAAGGTCCTGATCCAGGACAACGTATTCGTCGGTCCCTACGCGGTGATCCGTGCCGACGAGGTCGATGACAACGGTGAGATGGAGGCGATAGTCATCGGTGCCAATTCCAATATCCAGGACGGCGTGGTGATCCACTCCAAATCCGGTGCGGCCGTCATCATCGGCGAGTACAGCTCGATCGCCCATCGCTCCATCGTGCATGGCCCCTGTGTGGTCGGGGATCGGGTGTTCATCGGTTTCAACAGCGTGCTGTTCAACTGCCGCATCGGCGACGGAAGCGTGGTGCGGCACAACTCGGTGGTCGATGGTCGCGACCTGCCGGACAACTTCTACGTACCGCCTACCGAGCATATCGGCCCGCATACCGACCTCGACCGCTATCCGCCAGTCAGCGCTTCCGCCTCGGAATTCTCCGAGGACGTCGCGCGCACCAACATCGACCTGGTAAGTGGCTACAAGGCTTTGCAGAACGAGTTCTGAAAGGTCCCCGTTGACAACGCTCGCCGCGAGTTCGACGGGCGGTCCGTCGGTCGCCCGTGGCCGCACCGGGAAGAAGTTTCAATTCCGGATTGCATGGAACATCCGATGATTCGTATCTCTCTCCCCCGACGGGACCGTATGCAAATATGCGCGATCGCTCTCCGTTTCATTCCTTACGATCTGGATGTCATCGAGCAGCGTATGCGCGAACTGACCGACAAGGGCTGTGAGTTCATCGAGACGATCAGGAGGCGGGGCGAGGACTACAGGCTGCGCCCGAGCGATGGGATGCGCCGGTGCCCGCCGATATTGCACCGGGTGCTGTTCGGCTCGCTGGAGCGCTGCATCGGCATCCTCATCGAGCACGGCGGCGGTGCGTTTTCGTTGGCGCTACCGCAGGCCGTGGCGCTGAACATCGGCGAGGCGCGAACGCCCGGCCTCGCGGGCGAGGCCATCTTGTGCTGATTCGCAAGCTGTTCAAGTTCGAGAGTGCCCACATCGTGCGCCATTGCACGACGCGGCGCTGTTCCCGGTCGTTGCACGGCCATTCCTACCGGGTGGAGGTGCTGATCGAGGCGGATGCCCTGGATCGTGGCCAGATGGTCTACGACTTCGCCCTGCTCAAGGGAGCGGTCGCCGATTTCATCGATGCCTTCGACCATGCGGTGGTTTTCTGGAGCGGCGACGACCCGGCCTACATCGAACAGTGCAAGCGCTTCTCCGAACGCTGGGTGATGCTGCCGGTATCGCCCAGCGCGGAACAGCTCTCGCGGGTGTTTTTCCGCCTGATCGATGCGGTGCTGGCGAACACGGAAATGGTCAACGGAGAGTCGGGCGTGCGGCTGTACTCGGTGATCGTGCATGAAACCGACACAGGCTATGCCCAGTGTTTTCGCGAGGATGCCGGCAATCCGAGAATGGGCATCATCAGGCTCGAAGAGATCGGTTTTTCCGCGAGGGTCGAGGAAGACTGGGCAAATCCCCGGATGTTCGCCGAATTGCTGGCCAGGGAGCCGTTCGTCAATCGTTCGCCGGGCTCCTGACGGCAGTGCTTCGACAGGAGCGGGTTAGGGTGTGTCATCGCTCCGCCCATCGATTTCCCTGGCGGCCCGTTCGAACCAGGACAGCACGGCGCGCAGGTGCTCGGCGCCATAGGCTGCGGCGAAGCGCCGGGTCTCGTGTTCGTCGGGGTTGCCGAGTATCGCCAGGCGTTTCCGGATGAATTCCTCGGTCAGCGGGATGCCGCATTCGACGGTGATGCAGTGACGCCAGGCGGCATAGCTGTCGGGGATCGCTGGGGTGTTTTTCATGGCGGCTCCGGTTGCATGTACGGGAACGAGGCCGGCGCGCCGGCCCGCGCAAGCTAACGAATGGCCTGGCGAGCAGCGGGGGTACCGGCGCTGACTGAATCCAGCGTCGGTTGGTGGAGAGGGCCCGTGGGAAGGCTTTCCCGGCGTCTGATTCGTTATAGAGTAACGTCGTGATTTTTCAATCGTGCGGTAGTCCGGGGCCCGATCCTTCCTGTCTTCCGTCCGCGTCGATCCGCTCGCTCGCCGTCGTCCTTTCCTGACGCCATGGCGTGAATCGGCCCACGCCGGGCAAGCCTATCGAACGCTCGCCCCGGCGAATGCCGACAAACCGCGACGCCTGCCGCCGGTGCCTGATCCGGGGCCCCGGCCGGGGGCCGTCCGCGGAGAGGCTGGGCGGCCAGCGGCTCCCGGATTGGGGAAACGGTGGTGTTTCCCCGCATTCGGGGTTTCGGTGGGGCAGAAAAATTTCTGCAAAATCAAAATGATATAGATGCACTCAAGACTGGCGCGGGCTGTGCAAGGGGCGAGCCGGTGCGCGTTTACGCGTTTCGGCAATGGGCACGGTTTGTAGAACGGGAGTCAGTCGTCGTGGCGATCAGGAAAGTCTTGCTTGTCGAGGACGAGCCGGTCCTGGCGGAAAACCTCAGGGTTTATCTCGAAACGCGCTGCTGCGAGGTATGCGTCGCCCACGACGGGGCCGGCGCTCTCGCCCTGGCGGCGAGTTTCGGGCCGGACATTCTGGTGCTCGACTACCGCCTGCCGGACATGGACGCCTTCCAGTTGCTCGATACCCTGCACGGCCGCTACCTCGGCGAACGGGTGCTGATGACCGGCCATCCGGGCGGGGCGATCTGCGACGAGGCGGCGCGCCGCGGCATCGTCAACATCCTGCTCAAGCCCTTTCCGCTGGCGGATCTGGGCCGGGTGGTGTGCAAGCCGCAGGTGGCGCGTCGGCTGGGTGGCGAGTAGCGGCGCCGGGCGATGGAAGTCGAATGAGGAGCGTCTTGAAAATGGACAATCTTTCTCCGGAACATGCGGCCGACGGGGCGCCGCGGGATGAGGGCCGTTTCGCGGCGGAGCTGCTGTGCGAGGCCCGCGAGCGCGCGGCGCGCGACGGTGGGCGGGCGCTGGAGGCGCTGGAGACGCTGGCCGGGCTGGCGCCGGAGGCGTTCGTCCGCCGTCTGGGGGCGACCCTGCATTATCCGGTGCTGGTCGGCGAGACCCTGTTCGCCTGCCGTCCGGCATTCGAGCGGCTGGCGCTGGCCCAGGCGCTCAAGCGCGAATTCGCCGTGGTGCGCCTGGACGAGCGCGAGGTCGGGGTGTTCGCCGATCCCTTCGACGACGACCGCCTGGCCTGGATCGACGCCTGCCTGGAGGGCGCGCCGCTGTATCTGGTGCATCCGGCCGACCTGGCCGGCTACCTGGCGCGCCACGAGGAGGCCTTCCAGGCCGTCGAGTCGCTGGGCGCCGACGCCGCCGGGACGGTCGAGGCCGAGGCGGTGGAGAATCTGTCGCTGGCGCGGATCAGCGAGGACTCCAGCGTGGTGGTCAAGCTGGTCAACTCGACCCTCTACGACGCGCTGAAGTTGCACGCCAGCGACATCCACCTGGGCATGACCGGCAACGGCCTGGTGATCAAGTACCGCATCGACGGGGTGCTCAACTCCATCGGCCGGGTGCAGGGCAGCGAGACCGCCGACCAGGTGATCTCGCGGATCAAGGTGATGGCCGAGCTGGACATCGGCGAGAAGCGGGTGCCCCAGGACGGTCGCTTCAAGGTGGGTATCCACGGCCGGCAGATCGACTTCCGGGTGTCGATCATGCCGAGCATCTTCGGCGAGGACGCGGTACTGCGGGTGCTCGACAAGCAGGACCTGGCCGACCGCGTCAGCGGCGTCAGCCTGGAGGCGCTGGGCTTCGAGGAAGCGACCCTGCGCAATCTGCGCCGGCTGGCCGCCGAACCCTACGGCATGGTGCTGGTGACCGGCCCCACCGGCAGCGGCAAGACCACCACCCTGTACGCGATGATCACCGAGATCAATCACGGGGTGGACAAGATCATCACCATCGAGGACCCGGTGGAATACCAGTTGCCGGGGGTGCTGCAGATCCCGGTCAACGAGAAGAAGGGCCTGACCTTCGCCCGCGGCCTGCGCTCGATCCTGCGCCACGACCCGGACAAGATCATGGTCGGTGAGATCCGCGACCCGGAAACCGCGCAGATCGCCGTGCAGTCGGCGCTCACCGGCCACCTGGTGTTCACCACCATCCACGCCAACAACGTGTTCGACGTGATCGGCCGCTTCGTGCAGATGGAGGTCGATCCCTACAGCTTCGTCTCCGCGCTCAACGCGGTGCTCGCCCAGCGCCTGGTGCGCCTGGTCTGCCCGGACTGCGCCGCGCCGGTCGAGCCGGGCGAGGAGGAACTGCTGACTTCCGGGCTGGACCCGGCCGGAGTCGGCGATTTCGGTTTCGTCCACGGCAGCGGCTGCGGGCGCTGCCGTGGCTCGGGCTATCGCGGGCGCAAGGCGATCGCCGAGTTGCTGCTGCTCGACGACGAGATCCGCCAGATGATCGTCGAACGCCAGCCGATCACCCGGGTCAAGGAACTGGCCCGCCGCCGTGGTCTGCGCCTGCTGCGCGATTCGGCGCTGGAACTGGTGCGCAGCGGGCGAACCAGCCTGGAGGAGATCAACCGTGTCACTTTCGCGGGCTGAACGGCGCATCGCCGTGCTCGGCGCCACGCGCCTGGCGCTGTTTCGCCGGCGGCGCGGCGGGCTGGAACTGCTCGGCGGCGCCGAGTACGGCCAGGCCGAGGGACCGGCCTGGAGCGGGGCGGCAGAAGCGCTGGAGCGTCTGCTCGGCGAGCAGGAATGCGGGCGCGGCAGCCTGAGCCTGGTGCTGTCGAGCCGCTTCGTGCGTTTCGCGCTGATTCCCTGGAGCGAAGCGCTTGGCGCACCGGAGGAGCTCGAAGCCTACGCGCGCTTCCGTTTCCAGGAGATCTACGGCGCGCTCGCCGACGACTGGCTGCTGCGTCTGTCACCGGCACCGGCCGGCCAGCCGCGGTTGGCGGCGGCCATCGAACGGGGACTGCTGGAGCGCCTGCGACTCGCCTTGCAGGACGCCGGGCTGCGCCTGCGCTCGGTGCAGCCTTACCTGATGGCGGCCTTCAATCGCTTCGCCGGACAACTGCCGGCGGACGACTTTCTCTTCGTGCTCGCCGAGCCGGGGCGCAGCAGCCTGCTGTTGGCCAGGGCGGGCGAGTGGCTCTGCATGCGTTCACTGAGCGGCAGCGCGGACGATGCGGCGCTGCTCGCGCTGGTCGAGCGGGAATGCGAACTGCAGGGACTGCGGGACACCGCGCGCTATCTGCATGCGCCGGGCCGCACGGCGCCGCCGCCGGCCGGTCTGCAGGCCCTGGAGCTGCCGTGCGCGTCGCCGGATACCTTGCAGGCCATGGCCATGACGGTGAGCTGAGATGCGCCTCCTCGAACTCGATTTCCAGCGCCGCTCCGTCGCCAGCCCGCTCGGCTGGGCGCTGCTGGCCGCCGGGCTGCTGCTGGCCGGCGCGCTCTGGGCGCTGCAACAGCGCGTCGATGCGGAGCGGGCACGGGCCGCGCAGGAGCTGGCCCGGCTGCAGCCGGAGCGGCACGACGAACTCCGCCAGGCGCCGCTGTCGAAGGCCGACGCCCTGGCCCAGCAGGCCAGCCTGGCGGAAATGCGCCGGGTCTCGGCGGCGCTGAACCTGCCGTGGAACGGGCTGTTCGCCACCCTGGAAGGCTTGCCGCTCAAGGATGTCGCCCTGCTTTCCCTGGCCCCGGACGCGCGCAAGCGGCTGCTGCGGATCAGCGCCGAGGCACGCGACCTGGAGGCCATGCTGGCGTTCCACCAGCGCCTGGAGGACAGCGACGGGCTGAGCGATGTGTCGCTGCTCGACCATGAGGTGCTGGTCCAGGTGGCGGAGCGGCCGATCCGTTTCAACCTGCTGGCGACCTGGGAGGTGCCGGATGGGCGTCCATAGGCTGATCCTTCGCGAGCGGCTGCGCCGGCTGGGCTGGCCGGGCGCCGCCGGCGCCGCGCTGCTGGCGCTGGCTGCGGCTCACGGGCTGCTGGTCCTGTGGCCGGCCTGGCAGGAGCGCGAGGCACTGGCCGGGCGTATCGTCGAGACCCGCGAGCGCCAGGCGCGCATCGCGCAGGGGATGGAGGCGCCGCCCCTGGGGCCCGGCCAGCAACTGGTCGACTTCCACCGCCAACTGCCGGCGCAGCCGGCGGCGACTGCCGCCATCGATCGCATCTACGCAGTGGCGCGGGCGGAGAAGCTGTCGCTGGCCCGTGGCGAATATTCCCTCGGCATCGACCCGAAAACCCGTCTGGCGCGCTATCGCATCCTCCTGCCGGTGCGCGCCGGTTATCCGCAGTTGCGCCGCTTCCTGCACAGCGTGATGGCCGAGGTGCCGGCGCTGGTGCTGGAGGATGTCGAGTTCAAGCGCAAGGAAATCCATGAAACCGAACTCGATGGCCGCATCCGCATGACGCTCTATCTGTCGAGGTGGTGATGGAAAGGCGACGACTGCTGGGCTGGCTGGCGTTTCTCGGTGGCGCGGGACTGCTGGCGCTGTTGCCCGAGTTCTTCCCGCAGGAGGAAGAACTCCTGGCGCTGGAGGCGCGTCCCGGCGGGGCGGTCGCCAAGCCCGAGACGCGCTCCGGGGAAGTCCGTCCCGAAGCGCACGGGGTACGCGGCGGGCCGGCGAGCGGGACGCCGGTGCCGCAGGCGGATCTGTTCGCCGCACGCAGTTGGCGCGCGTCACGTCCGGCGTCCGGGAGCGCATCACCGTCGGCGCTCGTGGCGAGGCCGCCGGCCGCGCCGGTGGCGCCGCCGTTGCCCTTCGAATTCGTCGGGAGGCTGGACGACAGTGTTCGCCTCAGGGTCTTTCTGCTGCAGGGGGATCGCCTGCACACGGTGGAGGCCGGCGAGGTGATCGACGGCACCTACCGGCTGGAGAGAATCGCCGACGACGAACTGACCCTCGTCTACCTGCCGCTGAACCAGACCCAGTCGCTGTCCGTGGGAGACAATCCATGACCATCGCAATGCGCAAGGCCGCAGCTGCCTTCTGGTTGCCCGTGCTGCTGGGCGGCGTGCTGCTGTCCGGCTGCGCCGGGCAGCCCGCCAAGGAAGGCATCGCCCTGATCGACCAGGGCCGCTATGAGGAAGGGCTGGTGCAACTGGCCGAGGCCGCGCATCGGGCGCCGGACGACACCGGCGTGCAGATCGCCCTGGCCACCCAGCGCGCGCTGGCGGTCTCCAGGTTGCTGGGCCAGGCCGAAAAGGCGCGCGTCGCGCGCGACAACGAGGCCGCACAGGTCGCCTTCCAGCGAGTGCTGGCCATCGAGCCGGGCAATGCCCGGGCCGCCGAAGGCATGCGCCAGATCGTTCAGTTGCGCAACGTCGCCGAGCATTACCGCCAGGCCGGGCTGGCCCTGAGCCGCGGCGACCTCGCCGGGGCCGAGCGGCTGGTGCGCTCGATCCTCGCCCTGGAGCCGCAGCACGAGGGCGCGCTGGCCCTGCAGGCGGGCATCGAGGGCACCCGCGCGCAGACCGCCGTCGCCTATCCGCAGCTGCGCTCCAGGCTGCAGCAGCCGGTGAGCCTGGAGTTCCGCGAGGCCAACCTGAAGCTGGTGTTCGAGGTGCTGGCGCAGACCGCGGGAATGAACTTCATCTTCGACCAGGATGTGAGCCCGGACCTCAAGGCGACCATCTACGTGCGCCAGGTGCCCATCGAGGAGGCGGTGGACCTGCTGCTGCAGCAGGGCCAGTTGAAGCACAAGGTGGTCAACGAAAACACCGTGCTGATCTATCCGAACACCCCGCAGAAGCTCAAGGACTACCAGGAACTGGTGCTGAAGACCTTCTACCTGACCAACATCGACGCCAATACCGCGCTGAACATGGTCAAGACCCTGCTCAAGACCCGCGACGTGTTCGTCGACGAGCGCCTCAACACCCTGACCATGCGCGACACACCGGACGCGGTGCACCTGGCCGAGCGGCTGTTCCTGGCCCAGGACCAGGCCAATCCCGAGGTGGTGCTGGAACTGGAGGTGATGGAGGTGTCGCGCAAGCGCATCCTCGACCTCGGCCTGCAGTGGCCGAACACCTTCGGCATCCTCGCCGAGGATGGCACCAGCGCGGTGAGCATTCTCGGCCAGTTGCGCGGCATCGATTCCGACCGCATCAACTTCTCGCCGTCGCCGACGCTGAAAATCAACGCCAACGACAGCGACGTCAACACCCTCGCCAGCCCGGTGCTGCGGGTGAGCAACCGCGAGCAGGCGCGCATCCACATCGGCGAACGGGTGCCGGTGGTCAGCGCCACCTCGACGCCCTCGACCCAGGGGCCGGTGATCACCGAGAACATCACCTACCTGGACGTGGGCCTGAAACTGGAAGTCGAGCCGACCATCCACCTGAACGACGAGGTGGCCATCAAGGTGGGGCTGGAAGTGAGCAACGCCACCCAGTTGACGCGCACGGAGGCGGGGACCATCCCGATCCAGGTCGATACCCGCAACGCGGTCACCACCCTGCGCCTGCGCAACGGCGAAACCCAGGTGCTGGCCGGCCTGATGCGCAACGATCAGGGCAAGTCGGGCGACCGCATCCCCGGACTGGGCGATATCCCCGGCATCGGCCGGCTGTTCGGCAGCAACAAGGACACCCTGAGCAAGTCCGAGCTGGTGCTCTCGATCACCCCGCGCATCGTGCGCAACCTGCCGTACCAGAATCCCTACGACATGGAATTCGAGTCCGGCACCGAGAGCAGTCTGCGCCTGCGTCCGGCCGCACTGCCGCGCAAGGCCGGGGCCGCTCTGCGCGGTCAGGCTTCCGAGCCGCTGGCCGCCGCCGGGCTGGAGCGGCCATGAACGACTGGCCGCGGCGCGCGCGCGGCTTCTCGCTGCTGGAGCTGGTGGTCGCCCTGGCGATCCTCGGGCTGCTGGTCGGCATGGCCGCGCCGCTGACCGAAACGGTGATCCGCCGTGGCAAGGAGCAGGAATTGAAGAACGCGCTGTACCGTATCCGCGATGCGATCGACGCCTACAAGGAGGCGGCCGACGCCGGCTTCATCGAGAAGTCCGCCCTCGGCAGCGGCTATCCGCCCTCGCTCGAGGTGCTGGTGGAGGGGGTGCGCGACCAGCGCAACCCCTCGGGCAGCAAGCTGTATTTCCTGCGGCGGATTCCCCGCGATCCCTTCGCCGAGCCGGGCATGAAGGCGCCGGAAAGCTGGGGGCTGCGCAGCTACGACAGCTCCGCGGAGAACCCCCAGGAGGGCGAGGACGTCTACGACGTTCATTCCCTGTCCGGAGGGCGCGGGCTCAACGGCATTCCGTACCGGGAGTGGTGAGCATGAAACGACGGAGCGGATTCACCCTGATCGAACTGCTGGTGGTCATGGCGATCATCGCCAGCCTGCTGACCATCGCCGTGCCGCGCTATTTCTCCAGTCTCGAACAGTCGCGGGAAACCACCCTCAGGCAGAGCCTGGCGGTGATGCGCGATGCCCTGGACCAGTACTACGGCGACACCGGGAGCTATCCGGAGAACCTGGAGACGCTGGTGGAGCAGCGCTACCTGCGTGCCCTGCCGGTGGACCCGATCACCGAGCGCAGCGATCAGTGGCTGCTGTTGCCGCCGGCGGAGGGCATTCCCGGCGGCGTCGCCGACATCAGGAGCGGCGCGGACGGGCGGGCCAGGGACGGCAGCCTGTATGCCGAGTGGTGATCCGGTGCGCGGCCAGCGGGGCTTCACCTACCTGGGCGTGCTGTTCCTCGTCGCGCTGATGGGCGGCGCGCTGGCCGCGGCCGGCCAGCTCTGGTCGACCGCCAGCCGGCGCGACAAGGAGCGCGATCTGCTGTGGATCGGCGACCAGTACGCCAAGGCGCTACGCAGCTACTACCGCAGCGCGTCGGGCGTCGCCCAGTATCCGCAGAGCCTCGAGGAGCTGCTGGAGGACCGCCGGCAGATCAAGCGGCAGCGCCATCTGCGCCGGCTCTACGCCGACCCCGTCACCGGCAGCCGCGAGTGGGGGCTGATCCGCTCGACCGACGGGCGCATCGCCGGCGTCTACAGCCTGTCCGAACGGCGTCCGTTGAAGAGCGCGAACTTTCCGCCGGAATGGGAGCATTTCGAGGGAATGACCCGCTATGCCGACTGGCAATTCGTCGCCGATCCGTCCTTTCGCCAGGAGTAGGGCGCGAAAAGCAGGACGCCCCGGCATAGCGGGGCGTCTGCATGGCGAGTGGGGTGGGCTCAGCCCTGCCAGCGCTTGAACACCAGGGTGGCATTGGTGCCGCCGAAGCCGAAGCTGTTGCTCATCACGGTGTTCAGGACGACGTTCTCGCGGGTCTGGCGGACGATCGGCAGGTCGGCCACTTCCGGGTCCAGTTCCTCGATGTTGGCCGAGCCGGCGATGAAGTCGCCTTCCATCATCAGCAGGCTGTAGATCGCTTCCTGCACGCCGGCGGCGCCCAGCGAGTGGCCGGACAGGCTCTTGGTCGAGCTGATCGCCGGGGCCTTGTCGCCGAACACGTTGCGCACGGCCTTGGCTTCGGCCAGGTCGCCGACCGGGGTCGAGGTGCCGTGGGTGTTCAGGTAGTCGATCGGGCCGTCGACCGTGGCCAGCGCCAGTTGCATGCAACGCACCGCGCCTTCGCCGCTCGGGGCGACCATGTCGTAGCCGTCGGAGGTGGCGCCGTAGCCGACGATTTCGGCGTAGATCTTCGCGCCGCGCTTGAGGGCGTGCTCCAGTTCCTCGACCACCACCATGCCGCCGCCGCCGGCGATGACGAAGCCGTCGCGCTTGGCGTCATAGGCGCGCGAGGCTTTCTCCGGGGTGGCGTTGTACTGGGTGGAGAGGGCGCCCATGGCGTCGAACAGGAAGCTCTGGCTCCAGTGCTCCTCTTCGCCGCCGCCGGCGAAGACCATGTCCTGCTTGCCCATCAGGATCTGCTCCATGGCGCTGCCGATGCAGTGGGCGCTGGTGGCGCAGGCCGAGGAGATCGAGTAGTTCACGCCCTTGATCTTGAAGGGCGTGGCCAGGCAGGCGGAGACGGTGCTGCCCATGGTGCGCGGCACGCGATAGGGACCGACGCGCTTGACGCCCTTGTCGCGCAGGATGTCCATGGCTTCCATCTGGTTGAAGGTGGAAGCGCCGCCGCTGCCCGCGATCAGGCCGACACGCGGATCGGAGATCTGTTCGGCGGTCAGGCCGGCGTCCTTGATCGCCTGTTCCATGGACAGGTAGGCGAAGGCGGCGGCGTCACCCATGAAGCGGTAGACCTTGCGGTCGATCAGCGCTTCCAGGTCCAGGTCGACGGAACCGGATACCTGGCTGCGCAGGCCCATTTCGGCATAGGAGGGGTTGTAGCGAATCCCTGGCCGGCCGGCACGCAGATTGGCGGATACGGTGTCCTTGTCATTGCCCAGGCAGGATACGATGCCGAGGCCAGTGATCACGACGCGACGCATGTGGGTGTCCTTCAGAAGCTGTCGGTAGAGGTGAACAGGCCGACGCGCAGGCCTTCGGCGCTGTAGATCTCGCGGCCATCGACGCTGACCGTGCCGTCGGCGATGCCGAGGATCAGCGAGCGGCTGATGGTGCGCTTGATGTGGATGTTGTAGGTGAGTTTCTTCGCCGTCGGCAGCACCTGGCCGAAGAATTTGACTTCGCCCGAGCCCAGCGCCCGGCCGCGGCCCGGATTGCCCTGCCAGCCCAGGTAGAAGCCGACCAGTTGCCACATGGCGTCGAGGCCGAGGCAGCCGGGCATGACCGGATCTCCTTCGAAGTGGCAGGCGAAGAACCACAGGTCGGGATTGATGTCCAGTTCGGCGACCATTTCGCCCTTGCCGTACTTGCCGCCGACATCGCTGATATGCGTGATGCGATCGACCATCAACATATTGGGGGCGGGCAGTTGCGCATTACCCGGACCGAACAGCTCGCCGCGAGCGCAGCGCAGCAGGTCTTCCCGGGTATAGGCGTGTTGTTTGGTCATGCAGATTCCTCAATGGTCCGTTCGTGAAGGCGGACGAAACGTCTGGTGGCCGCAGGCAACGGGGGTACGATTTCGGCAGCCTAGTCATAGACTGTTGCCTGGCGTTGAAAGTCACAATGCCGAGCACGGTCACCCCTGCCATGGCGTCGTGGTTGGCAGTACTAAGGCATGGAGGCGGAGTGACGGAGGTCGGCCGTAATTGCCTAGTCTACCACTTGTTGAGGAGAGGAAGAGCCGTCGACGGCCCTGGGGGAGTTCGCCTGCGTTTCGAAATGCTTACGCCGGTGCCGCCGCCCGCGCAAGGGCTGGCCGATGATCGGTCGCGACGACCCCGTCCTGTCCGTATAATGCCGCTCCATTGCCGTACTGGAGGAACGAGATGATTGCAAGACAACCCATCGCGGTGCTCGGCGGCGGCAGCTTCGGCACGGCGCTTGCCAATCTGTTGGCGGAGAACGGGCACGTCGTGCGGCTGTGGATGCGCGATCCGGAGCAGGCCGAGGCGATCCGCACCCGGCGGGAGAATCCGCGCTACCTGAAGGGGGTCCGGGTGCTGCCCGGCATCGAGCCGGTCACCGATCTCGCCGCGACGGTATCGGCCAGCGAGCTGATCTTCGTCGTGCTGCCTTCCAGCGCCCTGCGCCAGGTGCTGCAGCCGGTGTCCGCGCTGCTGGACGGGAAGATGCTGGTCAGCACCACCAAGGGGATCGAGGCGCAGAGCTTCAAGCTGATGAGCCAGATCATCGAGGAGATCGCGCCTCGAGCGCGCATCGGCGTGCTTTCCGGGCCGAACCTGGCGCGGGAGATCGCCGAGCACGCGCTGACCGCCTCGGTCATCGCCAGCGAGGACGAGGCGCTGTGCCAGGCGGTGCAGGCCGTGTTGCACGGGCGCACCTTCCGCGTCTACGCCAGCGGCGACCGCTTCGGCGTCGAACTCGGCGGGGCGCTGAAGAACGTCTACGCGATCATGGCCGGCATGGCCGCTTCGCTGGGCATGGGCGAGAACACCAAGAGCATGCTGATCACCCGCGCCCTCGCCGAGATGACACGCTTCGCCGCGCGGCTCGGCGCCAATCCCATGACCTTCCTCGGCCTGGCCGGGGTCGGCGACCTGATCGTCACCTGCACCTCGCCGAAGAGCCGCAACTATCAGGTGGGTCATGCCCTCGGCCAGGGGCTCGCCCTGGAGGAGGCGGTGGCGCGCCTCGGCGAGGTGGCCGAAGGGGTCAACACCCTGCGCGTGCTCAAGGCCAAGGCCGAGGAGCTCGGCGTCTACATGCCGCTGGTCGCCGGTCTGCACGCCATCCTCTTCGAGGGGCGCACCCTGGCTCAGGTCATCGAGGCGCTGATGACCGGCGAGCCGAAGACGGACGTGGATTTCATTTCCACCAGCGGCTTCTGAGCTTCGGCTGCGAGGAGACATCCATGAAACTCTGGCTGCTGCGACATGGCGAGGCCGAGCCGCACGCCCGCACCGACGCCGAGCGCGAGCTGACCCGGCACGGCCGCAAGGAGGCTCGCCAGGCCGCCCTGCACCTGATCGGCCGGCCATTGCCGACGATGCTCTGCAGCCCCTATGCGCGCGCCCGGCAGACCGCCGGGCTGGTGAAGGATCTGCTCGACGGCGCGCCGCGCCTGCGGGTGGTCGACTGGCTGACGCCGGACGTCGATCCGCGCCAGGTCCTCGACCGGCTGGCCGAATGCGGCGAGGCGGAGCTCCTGCTGGTCGGTCACCAGCCCCTCGTCGGCGCGCTGGCCGGCCTGCTGATCCATGGCCACCTGCAGGACCCGGTGCCGATGCAGACCGCCAGCCTGGCCGAACTGGAGGGCGAACTGCCGCTGGCCGGCGCCATGTACCTGCGCGCGCTCCACCATCCGGGCCACGGGCGCCATTAGGGCCTGTTGACGTTTGGGCGTGAGCCGCGTTGCCGCGTCAAATGCCGCCAGGCCGGGCCGCGTTCGGCAAGGCGCGGGTCGCCGGCAATGGTCATTCCCTTGCCAAGACCCGCAACGCCGCATGGCGGCATTTGACGCGCAGCCTGGGCGGCCCCACCCGCAGGGACGGGGCCCGTTTGGCGCAGCACAGCGTCGCTCGTCGTTCATTTGGAATGACCAAACTTCTCTCCTCGTTCCTTGTTCTGCGCCAAACGGGCCTCCGTCGCGGCCTACGCCCAAACGTCAACAGGCCCTAGGTAGGCGCGGGAGCGACGATCGCGAGGGCGCCCGCCTGTCGCGTTTCCATGCTTCGTCCGTTTCCGCCCCGCCGAACGAGGGGGGGGGAATCGGCGTGCCTGACCCGAAGTTGACACATGCGGCCGCTAGGCTGGCGATTTTCGCATGAGCCCCGACGTTCCGGTCGCCGACCGGATTTGGCGGACCCTGGCGATGGGCTCGGGAATCGCGCCATGACCAAGGGGATGAGCCAGTCGGGTTCCAGAAGCATCCTTCTCGCTGGGAGGCGAGCACCTTGGGCGCGGAAATCCCGGAGCGGTTCAACCTGAGCGGATGGTTTTCCCTGGCTGGCCTCGCCGCGATCGCGGCGGTCGCCATCTCGCTGGCCATTTTCGCCGGCCGTTGCCTGCTGATCGAGGACGCCCGGCGCGACGGTCTGCTCATGGCCCAGGCGATCCGCTCGGTCGCCGCGCTGGAGCAGCGCCGTGTCGGAGCGGAGGGTGCCGCCTCCGCGGGATTCCTCGAACCTCTGGCCGGCCTGCCCGGCGTACAGCGGGTCAGCCTGTACGGCCCCGAGCGGATCGTCCGCTGGTCGAGCGAGCCGCGTCTGGTCGGCAGCGGAGCCGCCGATCCGGATCTCGAAGAGGCTTTCGAAGGTGGCGAGACCATCACCACCGGCCGTTTCGGCACGGGCCTGCTTTTCCGGGTCGTGCACTACATCCCGCTCAAGGACGAGGCATCTCTGCTGGAGGTCCGCAAGGCGCCGATCGACTCGATCGCCCGCTTGCGGGAAAGCCACCTGGGCTCCTGGCTGGCCATGGTGCTCGGCGGCCTGCCGATCCAGCTCGGGCTGTTCTGGATGCTCCGGCGGCTCGCGGGGCGACGGTCGCGGGCGGACGCCGGCGAGGCGATGGCGGCCCTGGGCGAGATGTCCGCCGCCGTGGCCCACAGCCTGCGCAACCCGCTCGCCGCCATTCGTTCCAGCGCGGAGCTGGCGTTGGACGTGGAGGACTCGCCGGCGCGCAGGAATATCGAGGACATCGTCGGCCAGGTCGACCGCCTGTCCAAATACGTCAACGAACTGTTGATCGTTTCCCGTCCGCTCTGCGGCGAACGCGAGGCGGTGGACCCGGTCGCCCTGCTGGACGACGTGCTACAGGCCTTCGAGCGGCAACTGCGCGCCGCCGACATCCGCGTCGACTGGCCGGCGCAAGCGGTGCCGGCGGTGCTCAGTCACCGGCTGCTGCTCGTCCAGGCGCTCAACAGCGTGATCGCCAATGCCATCGAGGCCATGCCGCGGGGCGGTTCGCTGCGCATCCGCGTCGCGGTCGATGCACTGGAGCGGCGCCTGCGCCTGACCGTCGGCGACAGCGGCGACGGCATGACGCCGGAACAGATGGCGATGGCCTTCAAGGCCTTCCACACCACCAAGCGCGGCGGGCTGGGCGTGGGGCTAGTGCTGGTGAAGCGGATCATGGAGCGTTTCGGTGGTGCCATCCGGCTGGACAGCCGGGAAAGGCAGGGGACCGACGTGTGTCTGGTCTTCAGGATTGCAGAGGAGAGATGACCGGGTGGAGCACAGCATTCTGATCGTCGAGGATGATGCGACGCTGGCGGGCAACATTCGCACCTATCTGGAGCGCAGGCGCTACGAGGCGCGGGTCTGCGCTTCGGCCGAGGAGGCCCTGGCCGTGCTGGAGGAGCAACGGCCCGATGTGCTGCTGACCGACCATTCGCTGCCGGGAATGAGCGGGCTGGAGCTGGTCGCCCGGGTGCGCGCCAGCGACCCGCGGATCAAGCCGATCGTGATGACCGGCTACGGCAACGTGGAAGACGCGGTGGCGGCGATGAAGGCCGGTTCCTACCACTACCTGACCAAGCCGGTGGTACTGGCCGAACTCAAGCTGCTGATCGACAAGGCGCTCGAAGCCCAACGGCTGGAGCACGCGCTGTCCTTCTACCAGGCGCGCGAGGCCAGGGCGGCCGGGCTCGAGGCGCTGATCGGCGACTCGCCGGTGATGCACGCACTGAAGACGAAGGTGCGCCAGTTGCTGGAGGCGGAACGCCGGATGACCGACGCCGACCTGCCGGTGGTGCTGATCGAGGGCGAGACCGGTACCGGCAAGGAGCTGGTCGCCCGTGCCCTGCATTTCGACGGCGCCCGGCGCCACGGCCCCTTCGTCGAAGTCAACTGCGCCTCGATCCCGGCGCATCTCCTGGAGGCGGAGCTGTTCGGCCACGAGCGGGGCGCCTTCACCGATGCCAAGGAGCGGCGGGTCGGCCTGGTCGAGGCGGCGGACGGCGGTACCCTGTTCCTCGACGAGATCGGCGAGATCGAGCTGTCGCTGCAGGCCAAGTTGCTCAAGCTGCTGGAGGACCGCAGCATCCGTCGGCTGGGGGCGGTCAAGGCGCGCAAGGTGGACCTGCGCATCGTCGCTGCCACCAACTGCAACCTGGAGCGGATGGTGCGGCAGGGCAAGTTCCGCCGCGACCTGTTCTTCCGCCTGCGCATCATCGAACTCAAGGTGCCGCCGCTGCGCGAGCGCGGCGAGGACGTGATCGCCCTGGCCGAGCACTACCTGGCCCTGCACGGCAGGCGCTACGGCAAGCCGGAATTGGCCTTCAGCGCCCGGGCGCGGGCGCTGCTGAAGAATTACGACTGGCCGGGCAACGTGCGCGAGTTGCGCAACATGCTGGAACAGACCGCGCTGCTGGCGACGGGCAGGCTGGTCGAGCCGGCGCAACTGGCGCTCTGCCCGGAGCTGATGGAGAGAGGCGAGCCATGCCCGGCGCCGTTGCGGGAGCCGGGGGCGGCACTGGCGGGAGAGGGGCTCAAGCTGCCGGAGCTGGAGCGCGATCTAGTGCTGCGCATGCTGGACAGGACCGACTGGAACGTGACCAAGTCGGCGCGCCTGCTGGGTCTGACGCGGGACATGCTGCGCTACCGCATCGAGAAGCTCGGGCTGTCGCGACCGGACCGGCGGCACTGATGCCGACGCTACTCCAGCTCGGCCGTCGCCGCTGCCTCCTCGGCTTCGGCGGGCTGGCGGAAGCTGCGCTGCTGCAGGGCCAGGGTCAGGCCGAGGCCGCAGAAGGAAGCCAGCGCGCAGACCAGAAAGATCGGGCGAAAGCCATGGCTGCCGATGAGCAGGCCGATCAGCGGCCCGGCGACGCCCAGGGCCAGATCGAGAAACAGCGAATAGGCGCCGATCGCCGCACCACGGTTCGAGGCCGGCGCGCTCTTCACCGCTTCCACGCCCAGGGCCGGAAACACCAGCGAGAAGCCGAATCCGCTCAGTCCCGCGCCGAGCATCGCCAGCAGCGGGCCGGGCGCCGCCCAGATCAGCAGCAGGCCGCAGGCCTCGACCAGCAGCGAGGCGATGCCCACCCGGTAGCCGCCGAGCCGGTCGATCGCCTGGGCGAACAGCAGGCGGGCGGCGATGAAGCTTAGGCCGAAGGCGGTCATCGCGTATTCCGCCCAGGCCCAGCCGCGGCTGCCGTAGTAGAGGGTGATGAAGGCGGCGATGGTGCCGTAGCCGAGGGTGCCGAGGGCCATGGCCAGGCCGTGCGGAGAGACCCGCCCGAGCACCTCCAGGAAGCCCAGGCGCTCGCCGGCGACCACTGGCACGCCGGCCTTGCGCCAGGCCATGGCGAGCCCGAAGAGGGCGATCAGCAGTACGCTGGCGCCCATGCCGGGCAGGCCGAAGCGTTCCACCAGCCAGACACCGAAGGGCGCTCCCAGACCGATCGCGCCATAGCTGGCGATGCCGTTCCAGGAAATCACCCGGGCGGTACCGGCGATGCCGACCTGGCCGATTCCCCAGGCGATCGCCGAGGAGCCGAGCACGCTATGGGCCATGCCCAGCACCAGGCGGCTGAGCACCAGGATGAGCAGGCTGAGCGCCGGCAGGGCCAGCCAGAGCGTGGCCAGCAGCATCAGCAGGCCGCCCAGGGCGCAACCGGCCAGTCCGTAGACGACGCCCTGCCTGGGACCCGCGCTGTCGATCACCCGGCAGGAAAAGGGACGCACCAGCAGCGTGACCAGATACTGCAGGCCGATCACCAGGCCGGCGACCAGGGTGCTGAAGCCCAGTTCGTGGTGGATCAGCCCGGGCATGACCGCCATGGGGATGCCGATGCTCATGAAGCCGAGAAAGGAGAAGCAGACGATGGAGAGGATCTGCAGGGTTTCGCTCCGTACGGGGGCTGTGGCGTGCGTGCGGGACATGACAGGTTCCGGTCAGGGGAGGTACGTCATCAGATAACTATTTTCGCGAGGGTGCAACCCGCACATGATGCGCTCCCGGGGGCGGCGCCGGAAGCGGCGACGCTGCGTTGCAGAGGGAAATCCTGTGCGCCCGTCGCTCGACGGGCGGGAGCCGGGCTTCAGTCGCGGTAGAACACCTGCACCAGGTGATAGCCGAACTGCGACTTCACCGGGCCATGGATCTCGCGCAGGGCCTTCCGGAAGATCACCTGGTCGATCGGGCGCACCAACTGCCCCGGACGGATCTCGCCGAGATCGCCGCCACGCTTGCCGGAGGGGCAGAGCGAATGGCGGCGCGCAAGCCGGGCGAAGTCCTCGCCGCCGGCCAGGCGTTGCTTCAGCCGCGCGGCCTCGGCTTCGCTGGCGAGCAGAATGTGACGTGCCATCGCCTTGGCCATGGAAGGATTCCTCGACTTGGAAGTATGCGCATTGTGCCAGATCGCAAGGGGACTGGAGTGCTTTGGAGCGGTTCGGCAACTGATTGATTTACAAGGGGTTACTATTCGGCTGGCGCATCTACACGGAGATTCGTTCGACGCTGTGGGCCTGGCCGGCCGGAACGGTTCGGACCTTTGCCCGTCCACCGGTGCGCCTCCCCGGCGAAATTCGACGGCGCGCCCGACGCGCTCCCGGAGGTGCCGCAGCCGGGCGATGTGGCTCGCCGAGAAGCGCGACGCGATGCTTCCGGTTTAGTGCTCCATCACGGATAAATCCGCTCCTTGCCGGCAAGCGGCAAATACCTTGAAAGTATCTTTTGTCAAGCGGTTTCTTGCATCCGCTGATGGGCTGGAAAGCCCGGCAAGGACGTGAAGCCTGTGTGATACAGCCGAACGTCCAATCGCCTGTATGGCATGCACCAAGAACCAAATGAGAAGCGGCTCAGTGGCCGGCATCTACCAGCGTAGCGTCATGCTCGCCTGTGGGCGCCACGTGATGCTCGATGACAGCATAGGGTTCAGTTTGGTGCCGTGGAAGCCGGTCGTAGAAGAGCGGCTTGGGAGAGTGCTTACAGCGAACGTGAACGGTAGCAGCGCTCCTTGGGTCATCGGGCGACATCAATCCAGGGCCATGGACTGGATTATTCTGACCGTGCGTACCGGCTCGGTGGTTGCCCGACATGCCTGCTAAATGCAACGCTGAATGTGCTTGTCGAACCGTAGCCCACACGCTCAGCGACCTCGGAAACTGCCAGACCGTTGTCGCGAAGCAGATCCTTTGCGATCTCCATGCGCCACGCGAGCAGATACTCCATCGGCGCCACCCCTACCATGCGTGTGAAACGCTCATAGAACGCGGAACGGGAAAGGGCCGAAATCTTCGCCAACTGGTCAACGGTCCAAGGATGATCGATACGAGCATGCATTTGCTTCAGCGCACGCGCCATTCGCTCATCCCCCAAGCCTCGCAACAACCCCGGAGGGGCGTTTCCGGCCGCCGCCGAGCGCATTGCTTCCACGAGCAGCAATTCCACCAACCGGGACAGCATGAACTCGCTGCCCGGCTTTTGGCCAGTGGATTCTTCGCTCACCATCTGCACCAACTGCGACAAGCGAACCGAATTCTGCACGTGAACCACTTTGGGCAACAGGGAAACCAGCAGCCCGGGATCAGAACAATCGAACAGGAATGAACCTCCCAGCGACCGCATGTCTGGGGAGCCTTCTTGTTCGCCATAGCGCAGCTCGCTACCGCGAACAACTTTATTGGGGTCCAAATAGACCGGAGGCACTGGCGCGAAGCTCGATATGGTGAAGGCCGGTGTTGTGGGCAGCAGGATGAAATCACCCGCGCTGATGGTGATTTGCTCATGCCTGTCAACCGTCAATAGGCAGCTTCCTTTCAATACGATGCAGAAACTGGGCAGGCCAAATTCGGAATAGCGCACAGCCCAGTTTCCTTTGCCGCTAATGATGTTGGCAAAAGCCGCACGTGGGTGCAGAAGTCGAACTACCTCGGAAAGTGGGTCGCTCATGTATGGACGATCACTAAATAAACATGGATGATATATCATCGATCATCCTGAAGTGATCGTCTATCGTTCGCTCCGAATCGACTCGCACATCGGAGCTATAAATGAAAACTGTACTGATCACTGGCTGTTCTTCCGGCTATGGCCTGGAAACCGCTCGCTACTTCCTCGCGCAGGGCTGGAACGTAATTGCCACGATGCGCACACCGCGGGAGGAACTGCTCCCCGCGTCCAAGAACCTGCGTGTCTTGGCGCTGGATGTGACCCAACCTGACAGCATCGCGCGTGCCTTGGACACCGCTGGCCCCATCGACGTGCTGGTGAACAACGCCGGGGTCGGCTTGTTTGGTGCGTTTGAGGTCACGCCCATGTCCACCGTGCGCGACCTCTTCGAGACCAACACGTTTGGCGTCATGGCCATGTGTCAAGCGATCATCCCGCAGTTCCGGGCGCGTCGAGCCGGCACCATCGTAAACGTTACTTCGAGCGCCACGTTGGCCCCGTTCCCGTTGGTTGCTTGCTACACGGCCAGTAAGACGGCCATCGAAGGGTTTAGCGCTTCATTGGAACTCGAACTCAAGGACTTCGACGTGCGAGTCAAAGTTGTGGAGCCTGGCTACGGTCCTACGACCAGCTTCACCTCCAATTCCCAGCAACGCATGCAGGGCCTGATTCCCGAAGCCTACGAACCGTTCGCCCACAGCGTGTTCGCCGGGTTCACCGAGGTCACTGCTGTGACCAAGGAAGCCGACGTGGCCGAAACCGTATGGAAGGCCGCTAACGACGTTTCCGGTCAACTCCACTTCCCGGCGGGTGCAGACGCTCTGGCACTCGTGTAGTTGGCGCAATCGGAAACGGAAGAGAAGAGCGCGCCTGCCCCTCATGCGGGACTACCAGACCCGGCGAGTCCCGTGGCCATGGCCCGAAGCAGGTAGCGGAGACGCGGGCCGAAATCGAGCGCCACGTGCGCCCATTCCGGCACTTCCTCGTAGAGCCGGGCGAGCGTTGGTGTCGGATGGGATACCTGCCAGAAGCCCGCTGCCAACATAAGGGTCGTGGCTAGCAGGTTTTGGATCTGTTCGGTGGTCATCCGGCTGGCCTGAACCAGCGCGACAACGATGTTGTCGTGGATGGCGAAGGCGTTGGTTTTGTAACGGCGTGCCCGTTCCATCTCCACGTCGCCTTCCAAACTCAGGGTTACATGGGTCAGAAGATCGCAGAAAACCGGAAGGGAGATGATGGTTTCAGCGACGACCTCGGCCACTTCAACTGGCTCCAACCCTTCCCGAGTGCCAAGCGTGCTTTTGATCGCGTCGCGCCATCGCCCCCAGCCGCGTTCGGCCAATTCGAGAAGTAGTTCTTCCTTGTTGGCGTAGTAGCGCCGGACGCCCGTCCGATGCAGGCCCGCACGCTCGGTAACGGCCGCCACGGTCACGAACCGCACGCCGCCGAGTTCTAGCGCAAGGGACTCGGCTGCGTCGAGCAAATCCTCGGAACGTTGCTGCTTGTCTTCGGGGGAACGGGCTCTCTCTTTCATTCCTCAATTTTAACGCATCTCGGTGTGCGTTACATCGGGGCTTTGCTATGCTCCACTTAACGCATCATTAGGTGCGTAAAGCTGGGGCACGTTCCCTAAGGCCGTATTGCAAAGGAAATTCCTATGAAGGCTGTCCAAGCCGCCCAGTTCGGAGACCCAACCGTCCTCGTTGTTACGGAGTTACCTGATCCAACACCGGGCCCGGGTGAAATCGCAATCGATGTCACCCATGCTGTGGTCGGGCTTGTCGATGTCTTCTTCCGCCGAAGACTATTCAAAGACGTGCCAAGCATGGCCCAGCCGCCCTTCGTCCCTGGCCTCGAAGTAGCAGGTACGGTGCGTGCACTCGGCGAGGGCGTAGTCGGGTTCACGGTCGGCGAAAAGGTCGTATCGATGTCGGCCGGTGCCGGCACCGGCGGCTATGCCTCCATGTACATCGCCCCCGTGCATGGCGTCGTGTCGATCGAAGGCTCCGGCATCGACCCGGCACTCGCTGTCGCGGTCATACCAAACGCGGCGATGGCGCATGTCGCCCTGACTCAAGTTGCACACCTGGCGCAAGGCGAGAGTGTCCTCGTTCATGATGCACTTGGCGGCTTTGCCGCTGCATTCCCAGGCATTGCCAAACAAATCGGTGCATCGCGAGTGGTCGGTACGGTGCGCACGGACAAGCTGAGTGTCGCGGCGAAAACGAAGCTGCCGTATGACCGGATCGTCGATTCCGATGCATTGCTAGGAACTCTTGGCGACGAGAGGTTCGACGTAGTCATCGACCCAGTTGGTGGTGCTGTCCGCAGCCATAGCTTCGCGCTGATGAAGCCAGGCAGCCGGCTCATCGTCGCTGGCAATGCCAGCGGTGACTGGGGGCACCAAGTGAAGACCAACGACCTGTGGCTGGGCAGTGCCACCGTGTCCGGCTTCAATGCTGGCGCCTATCTTCCGTCTCATCCGCAGGTGCTGCGTCCCGCGCTTGAAGCAGCGCTGAAGGCTGTCGCTTCTGGGCTCGGCCAAACCGAAATCGACGTACTCCCATTCAGTGACGCTGCTATTGCGCACCAGCGAATGGAGAGTCGCGCTCTCAATGGTCGCATCGTCCTTACTCCCTGATAGTGACCGAGGAAAAATAGACATGACAACGAAGAAAAAGCCTGTCGTCCTGATTACGGGCGCGTCCTCCGGTATGGGCAAGGATTTCGCCTTGAGGCTGCTTTCGGCTGGGTATGCCGTATATGGAGCAGCTCGCCGTATTGACCGGATGCGGGACATCGAAGGCGGTGGTGGTGTCGCGCTGGAGGTGGACGTTACCGAAGATGCCACGATGACGGCCGCAGTCGATCGAATAATTCGAGAACAAGGGCAGATCGACGTGCTGATTAATTGTGCGGGCTATGGACAGATGGGAGCGTTGGAGGACGTGCCTGTTGAGGTGGCTCGCCGCCAACTGGAGGTAAATCTCATTGGAGTAGCCCGACTCACACAACTCTGTCTCCCACACATGCGCGCGAGGCAATTCGGAAAGATCATCAATATCTCCTCGATAGGGGGGAAATGCGCGTTCCCTCTGGCCGGCTGGTATCACGCATCGAAATTCGCTCTGGAGGGGTACTCGGACTCACTCAGGATGGAGGTCCGGCCTTTCGGCGTGGACGTAATCGTGATCGAGCCGGGAGGAACGGACAGCGAGTGGTTTCCGGTGGCGATGGCAGAGCTCGAAAAGCACTCCAAGGATGGCGCCTATTCCAGACTGGTGGAAGCCATGCAGAAGTCTCCCTCGATGAAGAGGAAGATGCCTCCGCCGGGAGTTATCACGGATCTTGTCGTCAAGGCGCTTAACGCTAAAGCGCCTCGCCCCCGCTATCACGGAGCATCGGGATCAGGAGTGATCCTGTTCCTTCGGCATATCCTGTCTGATCGCATGTATGACCGTCTCGTAATGTCGCAGTTTAGGTAGATCGCAAACTAGCTAAGTGCGAACATGGAACTTCGGCATCTTCGCTGCTTCCAGGCCGTGGCCGAAGAACTTCACTTCGCCCGTGCTGCCGAGCGGCTGCATATCGAGCAATCGCCGCTGTCACGCGCTATCAAGGAACTGGAAGAAGACCTCGGCACGCGCCTGTTCATCCGCACCACGCGCAGCACCCGCCTGTCGCGCGCCGGGCAGATGTTCCTGGAGCACGTCCCGCGCATCTTCACCGCCTTGCAACAGGCCCGCGAGAGCGTCAAGGCCGTCGCGGCCGGCTACGACGGCCAACTGCGCGTGGCACTGTCCGATGGCATCACGCCGCCGCGCCTGAGCACCTTCCTGATGCAGTGCCGCGAGGAAGACCCCGAAGTCGATATCCATCTGGTCGAAGTGCCGCTGTCGCAACAACAGATCAAGGGGCTGCACGACGACCTGTACGACGTGGGTTTCGCGCAGTCCGATGAAGTCGGCGACGGCCTGCTGGCCGAACTGGCCTGGAGCGATCCGCTGGTGGTGGCCGTTCCAGTACGGCATCCCCTACTGACCCACAAGCGCATCCCGCTGGAGGAAGTGCTGCGCTATCCGCTGGTGATGTGTGACCCGCACATCTGCGATGGGCTACTGCCGCCAAATCGCGCGCGTCCTTCGCGCCGTGGACATTGAGCCCCCTGGTGGCCGAGGAAGTCGCCTCGCTCGACCTGATGCTGACCTGGTATCGGCCGGCTATGCCCTGGCGCTGGTCGGGGCGTCCCAGGTCGCCGCCTGCCGTACCTCCGACGTGACTAGCCGCCCGCTGGCTGGGCTGTCGCCCCGGTTGAATACCTATCTGCCGCGGCCTGATGCCGCCCCGACCGAGCCACTGGCCCGGTTCATCGCGCGCCCCGTTGCCGCGCCATCTTCCCCGCGCTCCTGACGCCTCTTTCAGCCGTTGGACGCCATGCAGCCCTGGCGCTGTGTGGCGTGCTGTCGCGTAGCCGGCACGCGACCGCGCCAGCATGCATGCGGCCTGTCGCCGTTGGACGGCACGGTGCCGCGATCCTGCGCGTGCCGCGCCAATCCCATGTGCAGACCGGCTTTGCGCACACCGGGGTGCCGCGTCCTTTTATCTCGCCTTCCGCGCCTTTCCCCCTCGGCGGCACGCGCTTTGGGCCTTTGTCGTCTGCGTGCAAGCCACCCGCTGGACATGGCGAACGACCGGCCGAGTACATGACATGGTGCCTGTGCTTTCCCACTCCAGCCGCCTTGTTTTATGCACGGCCACGTGCGTAAAACAAGGTGGAACCTGCGCGGTTTGGAGGCACGCGCGATGCCGCGTCGGATGCAGTCGCGCTGCACGCGCACGTCATGACGATGGCGTGGGTCGGCGCACTCGCATGGCTGGCGGACGACCATGCCTGTGCTGCTACCGCTTCGCCTTCGGTGACCCAGCCGCACCAGCAGTTCGGCATTCTGTGCGTCGGCCTGGGCGAGCTTGCCGGCCAGTTCCGCTGCGTGTCCGCGCGCTTGTGCGGCGTCGGCCTGGGCCATGTCCAGCTCCTGCCGTAGTGCATCGGCTTGGCTGGCCCTGGCGGTCTGCATGGCCAGTTCGGCGCGCAGGGCGACGAGCGCTTCGGCTGCCTGTTGGGCGGCCTGCTGGTGCACTTGTTCGGCGTTCGCCGCTGCCGCCTTGATCTGTTCCAGTTCCTGAGACTGCGCATCGCACAGGGTCGCCGCCCCAGCGAATCTCGGCCAGCCAGTCCTGCGCCAAGGAGCGCGCCTGTTCGACGGTCAACTCCCCGAACAGGCCCAGCGCGGGCTTGCGGCGTTCGCCCGCGTTGGTGCGGTACTGGAGCATGAACACCTTGCGCCCGGTCGGTGTGATCTTGCAGAGGAAACCGGGCACCTGGGTATCCCGCAACTCGACGGCCTGCGCCTGGGGTTGCGCGGCGTCCACGACGGACTTGGTGAGCTTGAGCCTGGCCATGACGACTCCTTGGGAACGGCCCGGTTTCCAAGTGCCAAGCAAGAGCCCAGCGAGCGGAAAGCGGTGCCAGTCAAAGTAAGCACCGGCTCCATGCTGAACTCGCTCATCCCTGCTGAAAACTCGCTGGGGTGGGTCTCAGCACAGACCAGACAGGGCCGGGGTTGAAGTCATCATGAAATTGAAAGGGGCGGGTTTCAATGCACCCAGACCTCGACCCGGCGGTTCTTGAGCCGGCCTTCCTCGCTGCCGTTGTCCGCCACCGGCAGGGCGTCGCCGAGTCCGATGATCTCACGGAAGGTCGCGCCGCCCCTGGCCAGTTCGCGGCGCACCGCCAGCGCTCGCAACTTCGACAGCAGGGTGCTGCGCTCCGGGTCCTGCTTGGGATCGCCGAAGCCGACCAGCGCCAGCGAATTCTCCAGCTTACCGTGCTCGCGCAGGTAGGCGAGTACGCGCTCGACATCGCGGAGCGCCTTGTTGTCGAGCAGGGCGCTGCCTTCCTGGAAGCGGAAGTTCACCGACAGGCGCCGCGCGTGGCGGGCCAGTTGCTGGTAGGCCGGCGGCATGTCGGCGTGGGGGGCGATGCGCACCGCCTGCACTTTCTGCGCGACGAAGCCGTTCCGCTCGACCAGTTCCTGCCCGCGCGGGCTCTGGGCGAATTCGATCAGGGCACGGCTCCAGGTGTCGGGTTGCCGCGGCCGCTCATAGAGGAACAGGCGGCGCGACAGGGGGTAGTCCTCGGTGGCGACCAGCGCGGGCTCGGGCGGCATCGGCCGGGATTCGCCGGCGGAGATCGCCAGGGCCCTGGCCTCGCGCACGTAGGGCAGGCCGATGAAGCCGATGCCGGCAGGGTCCCGGCTGACCGAGGCGGACAACTCGGCGCTCGATTCGAAGCGCCGGGCGTCGGCATCGAGCGTCTTGCCCCAGGGCTCGAGCACCAGTTCGTGGAAGGTGTCGAAGGTGCCCGAGCGGGCGTCGCGGGCGTACAGCCGAATGGGGCCGCCGCGTCCGCCGAGCTTTTCCCAGGTCTTCACTTCGCCGGCGAACACCCGGGCCACCTGTTCGAGGCCGAGGACGCGCAGCGGGTTGTCCGGGTGGAGGATGACCGCCAGGCCGTCGATGGCGATCACCTGTTCGGCTTGCGGACCGCGCATGTCGCCCAGGGCCGCCAGCGCGGCGGCCTCGCTGTCCTTGATCGGCCGCGAGGAGGCGGCGATGTCGGCGCTGCCATCGCGCAGGGCGGCGAAGCCGGTGCCGGAACCATGGGCGCTGATCCGTGCCTGCAGGAGCCGGCCCTGGGCATCCAGGCCCAGCACGCGCCGTTCGTTCGGCGATTCGCCATCCTCGATGCGCACTTCGCGCAGGCCTTGCTGCTCGAACAGGCCGGCCACCAGGGCCGGGACGAGTTCGGCGCCGATGGTGTTGGAGCCCTGGATGCGCAGCACGGGAGCCTGCCCGGCAGGTACCGGCTGTGCCGCCGCCATGCCCCACGGCAGGCAACAGAGCAGGACGAGCAGCGGGGAGAGGAGCGGGATTCGCGAAAGGCGGGCAGGCGGAGGCAGGGCACGCAACATGGGGTGGGCACCTCCTTGCTACTTCCGGTGGGCGGATCGCGCGAGAATAAGTCCGTTCGGTTGCACTTGTATGACGATTGGCGGACGACGCGGGCCGGCATGCCCGGCTGCGAGGCCGTTCGCGGCCGCGGTCGTCAGTCGAGCTCCAGCCAGACCGGCGCGTGGTCGGAGGGCTTGTCCATGGCGCGCAGTTCGTAGTCCACGTCGGCCGCGCGCAGGCGCGGGCGCAGGGCGCGGGAGGTCAGGATCAGGTCGATGCGCAGGCCGCGCCGGGGATCGTCCTCGAAACCGCGGCTGCGGTAGTCGAACCAACTGAAGCGGTCGCAGGCCTGCGGGTGCAATTCGCGGAAGCTGTCCTGCAGGCCCCAGTCCTTGAGCCGGGCCATCCATTCGCGTTCTTCCGGCAGGAAGCTGCATTTGCCGGTGCGCAGCCAGCGCCTGGCGTTCTCCGCGCCGATGCCGATGTCGCTGTCCTCGGGGGCGATGTTGAAGTCGCCCATCAGCGCCAGGGGCTGGCCTGGATCGAAGCGGCTTTCCAGCAGGGCCTGCAGGTCGGCATAGAAGCGTGTCTTGGCGGGAAACTTCAGCGGATGGGCACGGCTTTCGCCCTGCGGGAAATAGCCGTTCATCACGGTGACCGGCTGCCCGGCGGCATCGGCGTAGACGCCCCAGATGAAGCGCTTCTGCGAGTCCTCGCCGTCGTCGGGAAAGCCCTTTTGCACCTCCAGCGGCGGCTGCCGGGAGAGCAGGGCGACCCCGTAGTGGCCCTTCTGCCCGTGGTAGTGCACGTGGTAGCCCAGTTCCCCGATCTGCTCGAGCGGGAATTGCTCGTCGGCGACCTTGGTCTCCTGCAGGCCGATCACATCCGGCCGATGCTTGTCGATGAGCGCCGAGAGCTGATGCGGACGGGCGCGCAGGCCGTTGATATTGAAGGAGACGATCTTCATGGGGGCTGCCGGTTCGAAGCGGGGGGAGCCATGCTAGCCGATCGATGCCGCGGCAGGCCAGCCGCCTGGCGGCCGGCGGGGGCCGGTGCTAACGTGCACGGAAGTGGAAACGAACCGCTGCCAGGAGGCCCTGCCCATGACCGCGCCTGCCGAAGTCCGCCTCATCGACGGGGGCTATCTGCGCGAGTCCTGCTCGCTGCTTTACCAGGCCTATCGCCATACGCCGACTTTCGCCTACCTCTTCGAGTCCGACCGCCCCGGCTACGAACAGCGGGTGCGGGCCACCGTGCGCGAACTGCTCGGCCGGCATTTCGCCGACGATCTGCCGGCGCTCGGCCTGCTGCTCGGCGAGCGGCTGATCGGCGTGGCGCTGATCTCCCCGCCGCAACGCCGTCTGGAAATCACCGAAAGCTGGAGCTGGCGGATGCGCATGCTGCTCACCGCCGGCTTCCGTTGTACCCGCCGCTACCTGGATTATCACGAGGCGGTGATCGCCTGCCTGCCACCGGGTGCCTACCACATCCTGCCCCTGATCGGCGTGCGCCCGGAGTTCCAGGGCCGGCACTACGGCGAGCAACTGCTCGGAGCCCTGCACCGCTGGTGCGCCGGGGACAGCAACTCCCGCGGCATAGTGCTCGACACCGGCGACCCGCACTATCTGGATTTCCTGCATCGCCAGGGCTACCAGGAGGTCGGCCAGGTCGAACTGGGCCCGGTGCGCGAGCACATCCTGATCCATCCCAATCCGCAGCCGCTGAGGGAAGCGGGCATCTGACCGTCATGCGCATCGTGTAAACCTTCGGTAAGCGCGGTCGGAGCATTCGGACAGTCGTGCTAGCATTCGCGGCCATGAGAGCTTCAATCCATACAGGGACGTTCCTGGGGCTTCTGTTCTGGGGCTCCGCAGTGTTCGCCCAGGCCAAACTGGAAGTGCGGGTCGAGCCGGCCGAAGCCAGCTTGAAAGAGAACATCGAAGGCTATATCGGCGACCTCGGCGAACGCGACGAGCAAACCCTGCGCCGCCTCGCCCCGGCCCTCGAGGAACAGGCCCGCAGCGCTGCCGAGGCGCTGGGCTTCTACCATGCGAGGATTTCCAGCGAAGTCCGTCCCGGTGCTTCGCCGACCCTCGTCCTGCGGGTGGTTCCCGGCGAACCGGTGCGCCTGCGCCGCGTGGAGATCCGCGTCGAGGGACCGGCGGCGCGGCTCGAAGCCTTCCGCGTGCCGCAAAGCTCCCGCCTCAGGCCCGGCGCCCAGCTCAACCATGGGCGCTACGAGAGCGTCAAGAGCAGCATCAAGAGCCAGGCGTCGCGCCTGGGGTTCTTTTCCGGCCACTTCACCCGCCAGCACCTGTTCATCGATCCGGTCGCCAATGTCGCCGATATCGAACTGGTCTACGCCAGTGGGCCGCGCTACCGGCTGGGAGATGTGACCTTCCAGGGCGAGACGCCGTTCGACGAGGCGTTCATGCGGCGCGTGGTGCCTTTCCAGGCCGGTGACCCCTACGATTCCGGGCAGATCGCCAAGCTGCAGGACAATCTCCAGACGCTCGGTTATTTCGAAGGTGTGCGGGTCGACGCCGATCCCGCCGGCGTCAGCGGCGAGATGGTACCGGTGCTGGTCCATCTGCAGATGCGCAAGCCGCGCAGCTTCGGCATCGGCGTCGGCTTCTCCACCGACGTCGGCCCGCGCGGCCGGGCCAACTGGACGCGCCACTGGGCCAACCCCCAGGGGCACAGCTACGGCGTGGAGATGGAGCTGTCGCAGCCGAAACAGAACGTCGGCCTCTGGTACGACATCCCGCTCGATCCGCCGATGACCGACAAGCTGCGCTTCGTCGGCGGCTACCAGTACGAGGAACTGGCCGATACCGATACCCTCAGCCGTCTGCTCAAGGTCGGCCCGGAGTGGCACCGGCGGCTGGACAATGGCTGGCAGCAGATCTTCTCGCTGAAATGGCAGCGCGAAGAGTTCCGCTACGGCGACGACAACGGCCTGAGCAACCTGCTGTTGCCGGGCGTGGCCTATTCCTACCTGGAGAGCGACCATCCCCTCGACCCGAGCCGCGGCTACCGCCTGCAGGTGGAGATGGCCGCGGCCAGCGAGGCCCTGCTGTCGGACGCCAACCTGATCTACAGCTCGGTCATGCTCAAGGGCCTGACCACCCTGGCGGGGCGGCACCGTCTGCTCGGTCGGCTGCAGTTCGGCGGCAACTTCACCGATGAGTACACCACGGTACCGCCATCGCTGCGTTTCTTCGCCGGCGGCGATCAGAGCGTGCGCGGCTACGAGTATCAGACGCTGTCGCCGACCAACTCCGATGGCGACCACATCGGCGGTCGTTACATGATCGCCGGCAGCCTGGAATACCAGTACGAACTACGCGACAAGTGGCGGGTCGCCACCTTCGTCGACCAGGGCAACGCCTTCAACTCCAAGAGTTCGCCCAGTCTCAAGACCAGTGCGGGCTTCGGCGTGCGCTGGGTGTCGCCGGTCGGCCCGCTGCGGGTCGACCTGGCCCACGGGATCGACGACGGCAGCTTCCGTCTGCACTTCTCCATGGGACCGGAACTATGAGAAGCCTGAGACTGGCACTGTACGGCCTGCTGGCGGGACTGGCACTGCTGCTGGCCGCGCTGGCCCTGCTGCTCGGCACGGGCGCCGGCAGCCGCTGGCTGCTGGCGCGGGTGCCGGGACTGCAGGTGGAAGCGTTTTCCGGGCGTCTCGCCGGTACCTGGCGGGCCGAACGGCTGGACTGGCGGCTGGACGGGCGGAGCGTGGCGCTGAACGCCGTCGAATTCGCCTGGCGCCCGAGTTGCCTGCTGGGGCTGAGCCTGTGCGTGGACCGCCTGGCCGCCGGACAGGTGAGCCTGGAACTGCCGCCGGGCGAGGAGACGACGGCGGGCGACGGCCCGCTGCGGCTGCCGGAACTGAAGCTGCCGCTGCGAGTCCGCCTCGGCGAGGCGCGGGTCGGCCGGCTGCTGCTGAACGGTGGCGAACAGGCGCAGGACCTGCGGCTCGCCGCGCAGTGGGACGCCGAGGGCATCCGCATCGATGCGCTCGAAGCCCGCCGCGACGACCTGGGCGTGAACCTGCAGGGCCGCCTCGTCCCCACGGGGGCCTGGCCGCTGAGCGCCGGCGGCGATCTGCGCCTGCCGGCGCCGGAGGGCCAGTCCTGGACGCTGGGCCTGCAGGTGGAGGGCGATCTGCAGGGCAGCCTGCATTTGCAGGCCGATAGCCAGGGCTATCTGAGCGGCCGGCTGAGCGGCGAACTGCAGCCGCTCGCCGAGCGGCTCCCGGCCAGCCTGAAGTTGAGCGCCGAAGGCCTCCAGGCGATCGCCGGACTGCCGGACACCCTGCGTCTGGAGCGGATCGAGCTCGGTATCGATGGCGACCTGCACGACGGCTACGTGGTACAGGGCGACGCCAGCCTGCCGGGCGAGGGCGGCGCCGTGGCGCTGGCCCTGCGCGGCCGGGTGACGGCCGAGGGCGCGGAGCTTTCCAGACTTCGCCTGGACGCCGGCGGCCAGCAGCGCGTCGATCTGTCCGGCCGTCTGGCCTGGAGCCAGGGGCTGGCCGGCGAGTTGCGCGTCGCCTGGCGGGACTTCCCCTGGCGGCGGCTCTACCCGGCCATCGAGGAGCCGGCGGTGAAGCTCAAGCGCTTCGATGGCGAACTGTCCTACCGGGACGGTGGCTACCTCGGCAATTTCGCGGCCAACTTCGAAGGGCCGGCCGGTCCCTTCAGCCTGACCAGCCCGCTGAGCGGCGACCTCGCCCAACTGCATCTGCCGCAGCTCAAGCTGGTCGCCGGCCAGGGCCGGGCAGAGGGCTCGCTCGGCCTGGGTTTCGCCGACGGCGTCGACTGGAACGCCGATCTGCGCCTGAGCGGATTCGATCCCGCCTACTGGCTGGCCGAGCTGAACGGCCGTCTCGGCGGGCCGCTGAAGAGCCGGGGCCGGTTCCGCGACGGCCGCCTGCAACTGGACGCCAGTATCGATCTTTCCGGGCAGTTGCGCGGCCAGCGGACGCGCTTGCTGCTCGAGGCGAAGGGCGAGGACGCCGCCTGGGAGCTGGCCAGGCTCGACCTGGCGCTCGGCGCCAACCGCATCCAGGGCAGCGGGCGGCTCGACGAGCGCCTGCGCGGCCGTCTGGAACTGGCCATGCCGCAACTGGGCCAGCTCTGGCCGGGCCTGCAGGGTAGCGCCGAGGGCCGTCTCGACCTTGCCGGCAGCCTGAAGTCGCCGCAGGGCGAGCTGGCGCTGAACGCCCGCCGGCTGCGCCTGGGCGACCAGCGCTTGGACAAGCTGACCCTGGCTGGCAGCCTCGACGCCGCCCAGCGCGGTCGCCTGAGCCTGGACGCCGAAGGCATCCAGGCGGGGACGACCAGCCTGGGCCGGCTGCAGGCGCAGGGGCAGGGCGATCGGCGCGCGCAGAACCTGAGCCTGGAGCTTTCCGGCCCGCAACTGGAACTGGCGCTGGCCCTCGACGGCCGCCTGGAGGAGCTGGCCAAGGGCTGGAACTGGCGCGGCCGGCTGAGCCGCGGCCAGTTGCGCAGCGGCGCCCAGGACTGGCGCCTGCAGGCGCCGGCGCGTCTCGAACGCCTGGCCGACGGCCGGCTGAACCTGGGTGCGCATTGCTGGCGTTCCGGCGCGGCGAGCCTCTGCGGCGAGGAGCAGCGCCTGTTGCCGGAGCCCCGGCTGAACTACCGGCTGCGCGACTTCCCCCTGGACAGCCTGGCCGCCTTCCTGCCCGAGGATTTCGCCTGGCAGGGCAGCCTGAACGGCGAGTTGCAGCTCGACCTGCCGGCCGCCGGGCCGCGCGGGCAGATCCGCCTGGACGCCGGCAACGGCGTGCTGCGCCTGCGTAAGCAGGGCCGCTGGCAGGATTTCCCCTACCGCGAACTGCTCCTCGACAGCCGTCTGCAGCCACGGCGCGTCGATGTCCGCCTGGCCTTCGCCGGGCCGCAACTGGGCGAACTGGAGGTCCGCGCGCAGATCGATCCGCGCGGCAAGGACAAGCCGATTTCCGGTCAGTTCGCCCTGAACGGGCTGAAGCTGGGAGTGCTGCAACCTTTCGCCGATCCGGTCGAGGAACTGGAGGGCACGCTGGACGGCAGTGGCAGGCTGCGCGGCAGCCTGTTGCAGCCGCAGGTCGAGGGTCGCCTGGATCTGCGCGGCGGACTGGTCGCCGGCAGCGAGTTGCCGATCCGCATCGAGGATCTCGCGCTGCAGGCGCAGATCGCCGGCGACAGTCTGCGCTTGAGCGGCGGCTGGCGCAGCGGCGGGCAGGGGCGCGGCAGTCTCGACGGCACGCTCGACTGGGGCCGGGCGCTGGAGCTGGATTTGCGCATCCGCGGCAATCGTCTGCCGGTGAGCGTGCAACCCTATGCCGAACTGGAGGTGGAGCCGGACCTGCAGGTGCGCCTGGCCGGCGCCGCGGACGAGCGGCAACTGGCCCTGAGCGGCACGCTGGGCGTGCCGCGCGGGGCGATCACCCTGCGCGAACTGCCGGCTTCCACCGTCCGGGTTTCCGGGGACGCGGTGGTGGCCGGCCGCGAGGTCAAGCCGCGCCAGCAACTGGCCATGCGCATGGATGTCCAGGTCGAGGTCGGTCGGGACAAGCTGACCTTCAGCGGTTTCGGCCTGAGCGCCGACCTGGCCGGACACCTGCACATCGGCGACAACCTCGACACCCGCGGCGGGCTGAGCCTGAACAACGGCCGCTACCGCGCCTACGGCCAGCGCCTGGACATCCGCCGGGCGCGCCTGCTGTTCATCGGTCCGATCGACCAGCCCTACCTGGACATCGAGGCGATCCGCAAGGTCGACGACGTGGTGGCCGGCCTGCGGGTCGGCGGCAACGTCCTGGAACCGCGTACCGATGTGTTCAGCGAGCCGGCGATGAGTCAGGAGCAGGCTCTCTCCTACCTGCTGCTGGGCCGTGCGCCGGGCAGCGGCGACAGTGGCGACAGCAATCTGCTGGCCAGCGCCGCGCTCGGTCTCGGCCTGGCCGGCAGTTCCTCGCTCACCGGCGGCCTGGCGGAAAGTCTCGGCATCGAGCAGTTCGAGCTGGGCACCCAGGGCAGCGGCACGGACACCAGCGTGGTGGCCAGCGGCAAGCTGTCCGAGCGGCTAAGTCTGGTCTATGGGGTCGGCGTGTTCGAGCCGATGAACAGCATCGCCCTGCGCTATCAGTTGACCCGCCGCCTGTATCTGGAAGCGGCCAGCGGCCTGGCCAGCTCGCTGGACATCTTCTACAAGCGGGATTTCTGATCCCTTTGGCTCGGGAGCGGACCGGAGCAATCGCATGAAGCGGCGCGAGGGGCGGAGTCGGACTGGCGCTTCAGGCAATTGCTCTGAATCGCGGGCCGGTATCGTGCGTGCCGGTCCGCTTCGTGCTTCCATGGTCGGCCCGTTCCGCCGCACAACAACCAAGGAGCCTTTCGATGGAGTCCATCCACACGCTGGTCGACGCACTCAACGGCATCGTCTGGGGGCCGCCGATGCTGGTGCTGATCCTCGGCACCGGTCTGTTCCTGCTGCTGAGGCTCGGTTTCATGCCCTGGCGGCGGCTGGCGACCGGCTTCGCCCTGCTCTGGCAGGGGCGGGTCGCGGGAGCGGGCGCCACCGGCGAGATCAGCCCGTTCCAGGCACTGATGACCTGTCTGGCGGCCACCGTCGGCACCGGTAACATCGCCGGGGTGGCCACCGCGATCTTCCTCGGCGGCCCCGGTGCGCTGTTCTGGATGTGGTGCACCGCGCTGGTCGGCATGGCCACCAAGTACTGCGAGGTGGTGTTGGCCGTGCACTACCGCGAGCGCGACGAGCGTGGCGAGCACGTCGGCGGTCCGATGTTCGCCATCAGGAACGGCCTGGGGCCGAAGTGGGCCTGGCTGGGCGGCGCCTTCGCCCTGTTCGGCGGGCTGGCCGGCTTCGGCATCGGCAACATGGTGCAGGTCAACAGCATGGCCCACGCCCTGGAGGACAGCTTCGGCGTGCCGATGTGGAGCACCGGCCTGGCGACCATGCTGGTCACCGCGCTGGTGATCCTCGGCGGCATCAGGCGCATCGGCAAGGTGGCCGAGGCCCTGGTGCCCTTCATGTGCCTGGCCTACGTGATCGCCGCCCTGGTGGTGCTGGTGGCGAACGCCGAGGCGATTCCGGCCACCTTCGCTTTGATCTTCGGGCATGCCTTCAGCCCGGCGGCGGCCAGCGGCGGCTTCGCCGGCGCGGCGGTGATGGCGGCGATCCGCTACGGCGTGGCTCGCGGCATCTTCTCCAACGAGGCCGGGCTGGGTACCGCCGGCATCGCCCAGGCCGCCGGCACCACCACCAGTTCGGTGCGCTCGGGGCTGATCGGCATGCTCGGCACCTTCATCGATACCATCGTGGTCTGCAGCATGACCGGCCTGGCGATCCTCAGCTCCGGTGTCTGGACCGGCGGCAAGAGCGGTGCGGCGCTCTCCGCGGCGGCCTTCGAGTCGGCGATGCCGGGCTTCGGTGCGGCGCTGCTCAGTCTGGCCCTGGTGGTTTTCGCCTACACTACGGTGCTCGGCTGGAGTTTCTACGGCGAGAAATGCTGGGAGTTCCTCTGCGGCACCCGGGCGATCCTGCCGTTCCGGGTGGTCTGGGTCGCGGCGATTCCCTTCGGCGCCATCGCCCAACTGGATTTCGCCTGGCTGGTGGCCGACACCCTCAACGGCCTGATGGCGATCCCCAACCTGATCGCGTTGCTGCTGTTGAGTCCGGTAGTGCTCGGACTGACCCGGGAATACTTCGCCGGGCGATGAGCCGGCGTCACTCGCTGCGGCGAATCTCCAGAATGCGGTCGCGTCCGCCTTCCGCCAGGAGATAGGTGTCCGTGCCGGTCGGCAGGAGGACCTGGGGAGCCCGCAGATGGGTGAGCACGGTTTCCAGCCGGCCTTGCGGATTCAGCAGGAGCAGTCGGGCCCGATGGGTGGCGTCCTCGCTGATCCAGAGTCCGCGTGCGTCGCATCTCAGGAAGCTGGGCTCGTTCAGCCGTTCGAGATGGATGGGGTCGGCGCCGTCGTCGGAAAGTCGTCTGACGATTCCCTTGGCCTTTTCCGTGTAGAACTTGCTGCCGTCCGGACAGATGGCGATGGATTCGGCCTCTTCGAGGTCGCTGCGCAGGACCCTGGTTTCCCCCGTGCTGGCGTCGTATCGAAGGAGCCGGCCATCCTGCTTGCGGTCCTCGATGGCGTACAGGTAGTGGCCGTCGGCTTCGAGCCCTTGCACGTTGGTACCCTCGAACAGGGCGTGGACCCGGCCCTGGAACAGCCAGTTGACCGGATGGGTCCCACCTTCCTGGCTGTAGGCGATTCCTCCCTGGAAATGCACCAGCCCGTCGGGTTTGTGCAGGCCGGAAACCAGTACCTCGCGTTTGCCCGCGACGTCGATCTTCAGGATTCTGCCCTGGCCGTCCTTGAGCTCCTCGGCCGCCAGCAGATTGCCTTGCCCGTCCTGGAGCAGGGCGCTGGCCCGGGTAACTTGCGAGTGGGCGATTTCGTATTCCCAGCGGGCGGCCGCACTGACTGGATAGAAATGCTGCCAGGCCATGAAGCCGAGCAGCACGAGCAGGAGTGTCGGGATCGCCGCCAGAAGTAACGTGGCGGGTCGCGTCAGGCGGGTTCCGCACCTGGGTATCACGAGGAAACGATTGGGCATGAATGTCAGTTCTGTGTATGTGGCGAAGCGCTCGTTCGAAGGCATCCTATCCGGCGGCGGCAGGGGGCGATATCGGACGGGTTTTCGGCAATTGTGTCATTTTGCTTCCTCGTGGGCGAAGGAATGCGCCGCGCGGCGCGGGGGCAGGCGCCATGCGGGCCTGCGACCTTCTGTCCCAGGCCGGCCGCCGTCAGCGGAGGACGACGCGAAACAATGTAAAAGAGCCGTAAAAACCCTTTGCTTGACCGGGGTGACTACTTATCGTTCAGCCTCCCTTGATAGTGGTTGTCCGTCATGTCCGAGCCGAACCTGAATCCTTCTCCTCCTGCTTATCGCCGCCGCTGGTTGTACTGGACGCTGGCGTTGCTCGCCGTCGGTGCTTCCGTCGCCTGGTGGCAGTGGCCGGCCTTGTCCGCTCTCTGGACCCAGTCCTCTCCGGCGGCAGGCGGACCCGAGGCGGGGGCTCCGGCGATGGGGCGCAGGCCTGGCAGGCCGGGAGCTCCCGGCGGTCCGGCGGGCGCGGGCAGCCCCTTCGGCGGGTCGGTGCCGGTGCGCGTCGGCGAGGTGCGCCTGGGCGACTTCCCGGTCGACCTCAAGGCGCTCGGTACGGTCACCGCCTACAACACGGTGAACGTGCGTTCGCGGGTCGACGGCGAACTGATCAAGGTGCTGTTCCGCGAGGGCCAGCAGGTCAAGGCCGGCGACCTGCTGGCGGTGATCGACCCACGCCTTTACCAGGCGGCGCTGAAGCAGGCCGAGGGCACCCTGCAGCAGAACCGTGCGCAACTGCGCAACGCCGAGATCGATCTGGCCCGCTACAAGACCCTGTACGCCGAGGACTCCGTCGCCAAGCAGACTCTCGACACCCAGGAAGCGCTGGTCGCCCAGTACCAGGGCACGGTCCGTTCCAACCTGGCGGCGGTCGAGGAGGCCAAGGTCAACCTGGAGTACACCCAGGTGCGCTCGCCCATCGCCGGGCGTCTCGGTCTGCGCCAGGTGGACGTCGGCAACCTGGTCACCAGCGGCGACACCACGCCGCTGGTGACCATCACCCAGACCCTGCCGATCTCGGTCAGCTTCACTTTGCCCGAGGGCGAGCTGCCGCAGGTCCTCGAGCAGGTGCAGGCCGACCAGCACCTGGCCGTGGAGGCCTGGGACCGCAGCGAGCGCAACCGCCTGGCGGTGGGCGAACTGGAGAGCCTGGACAACCAGATCGACCTGACCACCGGCACCGTGCGCCTCAAGGCGCGCTTCGAGAACGCCGAGCAGCGCCTGTTTCCCAACCAGTTCGTCAACGTCCGGCTGCGCGTGACCACCCGCGAGCAGTCCATGCTGGTGCCGGCGGCGGCGCTGCAGTTCGGCTCCAAAGGCACCTTCGTCTACGTGGTCGGCGACGACAGCAAGGTGCAGTTGCGCTACGTGACGGCCGGTCCCGGCGACGGCACCACGACGCTGATCGAGCAGGGGCTGAGCGCCGGCGAGCGGCTGGTGCTGGAGGGCACCGATCGCCTGCGCGACGGTGCCAGGGTCGAAGTGATCGACGACAACCGCCCTGCCGTCGGCGAGGCGTCCGGAGCCGCGCCGGCCGGCCGGCGCCAGGTAGCGAAGCCTGACGCATGAATATTTCGCGCCCCTTCATTCTCCGCCCGGTCGCCACGACGCTGATCATGGTGGCGATCTTCCTCTGCGGGCTGATCGCCTACCGCCTGCTGCCGGTTTCCGCGCTGCCCGAGGTGGACTATCCGACCATCCGCGTGCTGACGCTCTATCCCGGCGCCAGTCCGGAAGTGATGACCAGCGCGGTGACCGCCCCGCTGGAGCGCCAGTTCGGCCAGATGCCGGGCCTGAATCAGATGACCTCGACCAGTTCCGGCGGCGCCTCGGTGATCACCTTGCGCTTCAGCCTGGACGTGAACCTGGAGGTCGCCGAGCAGTCGGTGCAGGCGGCGATCAACGCGGCCAGCAATCTGTTGCCCGACGACCTGCCGACGCCGCCGGTATACAACAAGGTCAATCCGGCCGACACACCGGTGATGACCCTGGCGGTCACCTCGGCGACCATGCCGCTGCCGGAGATCAACGATCTGGTCGATACCCGCATGGCGCAGAAGCTGGCGCAGATCAGCGGGGTCGGCATGGTCAGCCTGGCCGGCGGCCAGCGCCCGGCGGTGCGCATCAAGGTCGATCCGCAGGCGCTGGCCAACTACGGCCTGAACCTGTCCGACGTGCGCTCGTTGATCACCGCCTCCAACGTCAACCAGCCCAAGGGTAACTTCGACGGTCCGACCCGGGTGTCCCAGCTCGACGCCAACGACCAGCTCAAGTCCGCCGACGAATACCGCAACCTGATCCTCGCCCACCTGAACGGCGCCACCCTGCGCCTGAAGGATGTGGCGCAGATCGCCGACGGCGCCGAGAACGAGCGCCTGGCCGCCTGGGCCAACCGCAACGCGGCGGTGCTGGTGAACATCCAGCGCCAGCCGGGGGCCAACGTCATCGAAGTGGTCGAGCGTGTCCAGGCGCTGCTGCCGCAGATCACCGCGACCCTGCCGGCCAGCCTCGAGGTGATTCCCCTCACCGACCGCACCCAGACCATCCGCGCCGCGGTGCGCGACGTGCAGTTCGAGCTGCTGCTGGCGGTGGGGCTGGTGGTGCTGGTGACCTTCGTCTTCCTGCGCCGGCTGTCGGCCACGGTGATCCCCTCGATCGCCGTCCCCTTGTCCTTGATCGGCACCTTCGGGGTCATGTACCTGGCCGGCTTCTCGATCAACAACCTGACGCTGATGGCGCTGACAGTGGCCGCCGGTTTCGTGGTGGACGACGCCATTGTCATGCTGGAGAACATCGCCCGCCACCTGGAAGAAGGCGCGACGCCGCTGGAGGCCGCGCTCAAGGGGGCGCAGCAGATCGGCTTCACGCTGATCTCGCTGACCTTCTCGCTGATCGCCGTGCTGATCCCATTGTTGTTCATGGCCGATGTGGTCGGCCGGCTGTTCCGCGAATTCGCCATCACCCTCTCGGTGTCGATCCTGATTTCCCTGCTGGTCTCGTTGACCCTGACACCGATGATGTGCGCGTTGTTCCTCAAGCAGGAAGGACCGCCGGAGCATCAGGGCCGTTTCTACCGCGCCAGCGGCGTCTGGATCGAGGTTTTGATCGCCCGCTACGACGCCGCCCTGCATTGGGTGCTGCGCCACCAGGTGCTGACCCTGCTGATCGCCGTGGCTACTCTAGGCCTCACCGTGGTGCTCTACCTGGCGGTGCCCAAGGGCTTCTTCCCGGTCCAGGACACCGGGGTGATCCAGGGCATTTCCGAGGCGCCGCAGAGCATTTCCTTCCGCGCCATGAGCGAACGCCAGCAGCGCCTGGCCGAGGTCATCCTGCAGGACCCGGCGGTGGCCAGCCTGTCTTCCTACATCGGCGTGGACGGCGACAACGTCACCCTGAACAGCGGGCGCCTGCTGATCAACCTCAAGCCGCATGCCGAGCGCGAGGTCACCGCCAGCCAGGTGATCGAGCGGCTGCGCCCGCGACTGGCCGCGGTGCCGGACATCCAACTGTTCCTCCAGCCGGTGCAGGATCTGACCATCGAGGACCGGATCAGCCGCACCCAGTTCCAGTTCAGCCTGGAGTCGCCGGACGGTGCCTTGCTGGAGGAGTGGACGCCGAAGCTGGTCGAGGCGCTGAGCGTGCTGCCGGAGCTGACCGACGTGGCCAGCGATCTGCAGAGCCGCAGCCTGCAGGTCTACCTGAGCATCGACCGCGACACCGCCTCGCGCCTCGGCGTGACCGTCGCCGACATCGACGATGCACTCTACGACGCCTTCGGCCAGCGGCAGATCTCCACTATCTATACCCAGGCCAGCCAGTACCGGGTGGTGCTGGAGAGCCGGGCCGCCGATACCCTCGGTCCGGCGGCGCTGGACGAGGTGCACGTGGCCAGCGCCGAGGGCGGCCAGGTGCGCCTGTCGTCCCTGGCGCGCATCGAGGAGCGGGCGGCGTCGCTGCTGATCAACCACATCGGCCAGTTCCCGGCGGTGACCCTGTCGTTCAACCTGGCGCCGGGCGTCTCCCTCGGCCAGGCGGTGGCGGCGATCGAGCGGGTGCAGCAGGAGATCGGCCTGCCGGGCGGCATCGAGAGCCGCTTCCAGGGCGCCGCCGAGGCCTTCCGCGCCTCGCTGTCGAGCACCCTGCTGCTGATCCTCGCGGCGGTGGTCACCATGTACATCGTGCTCGGCGTGCTCTACGAGAGCTACATCCACCCGATCACCATCCTTTCCACGCTGCCCTCGGCCGCGGTGGGCGCCCTGCTGGCGCTGCTGTTTTCCGGCAACGACCTGGGGCTGATCGCGATCATCGGCATCATCCTCCTGATCGGCATCGTCAAGAAGAACGCGATCATGATGATCGACTTCGCGCTGGAGGCCGAGCGTCACCAGGGCATGGACCCGCAGGCGGCGATCCATCGCGCGGCACTGTTGCGTTTCCGGCCGATCCTGATGACCACCCTGGCCGCGCTGTTCGGCGCCATCCCGCTGATGTTCGCCTCGGGCTCGGGCGCCGAACTGCGCCAGCCGCTGGGCCTGGTGCTGGTCGGCGGCCTGCTGCTCAGCCAGCTCCTGACGCTGTTCACCACGCCGGTGATCTACCTCGCCTTCGACCGCCTGTCGCGGCGCTTCGCGGGCCGCAGCGCGGCGGGGGTGGCGGCATGAGATTCGAGCCGTTTCATGCGGGAGCGGATGCATCCGCGCTTCCCGTCGCGCCTGCCGCGAATGAATTCGCGTCTACGGGGTGGCCGGCATGAACCTTTCCGCTCCCTTCATCCTGCGTCCGGTGGCGACCCTGCTGCTGAGCGTGGCGATCCTGCTGGTCGGCGCGCTGAGCTTCGGTCTGCTGCCGGTGTCGCCGCTGCCGAAGATGGACTTCCCGGCGATCACCGTGGAGGCCAGCCTGGCCGGGGCCAGTCCGCAGATCATGGCTTCCAGCGTGGCGACGCCCCTGGAGCGGGCCCTCGGCGGCATCGCCGGGATCAGCGAAATGACCAGCCGCAGCAGCCAGGGCAGCACGCGGATCAACATCCTCTTCGACATCGGCCGCGATATCGACGCCGCCGCCCGCGAGGTGCAGGCGGCGATCAACGCGGCGCGCACCCTGTTGCCCAGCGGCATGCGCAGCATGCCCACCTACCGCAAGATCAATCCCTCCCAGGCGCCGATCATGGTGCTCTCGCTGACCTCGCCGGTGCTCGACAAGGGCCAGCTCTACGACGTCGCCTCGAGCATAGTGGCGCAGAAGCTTTCGCAGGTGAGCGGGGTGGGCCAGGTTCAGGTCGGCGGCAGCTCGCTGCCGGCGGTGCGGATCGAACTGGAGCCGCGCCTGCTCGACCAGTACAACATCGCCCTCGACGAGGTGCGCCAGGCGATCGCCGCGGCCAACGTGCGGCGGCCCAAGGGCGCGGTGGAGGACGGCGAGCGCCACTGGCAGGTGCAGGCCAGCGACCAACTGGAGCGCGCCGCCGACTACCGGCCGCTGGTGATTCGCTACCAGAACGACGGGCCGGTGCGCCTGAGCGATGTGGCCAGGGTCCACGACGGCCTGGAGGACCGCTACAACAGCGGCTTCTACAACGACGAGGACGCGGTGCTGGTGATCGTCTACCGACAGGCCGACGCCAACATCCTCGAAACCATCACCGAGATCCGCGACCGGCTGCCGATGCTGCGCGCGGTGATCCCGGCCAGCGTCGAGCTGGAAGTGGCGATGGACCGCTCGCCGGTGATCCGCGCCACCCTGCACGAGGCCGAGCGTACCCTGCTGATCGCCGTGGCCCTGGTGATCCTGGTGGTGCTGGCCTTCCTCGGCCACTGGCGCGCCGCGCTGATCCCCGCGCTGGCGGTGCCGGTGTCGCTGGTCGGCAGCTTCGCGGTGATGTACCTGTGGGGCTTCTCCCTGAACAACCTGTCGCTGATGGCGCTGATCATCGCCACCGGCCTGGTGGTGGACGACGCCATCGTGGTGCTGGAGAACATCGCCCGGCACATCGAGGAGGGCGAGAAGCCGCTGGCGGCGGCGCTCAAGGGCTCGCGCGAGGTGGGCTTCACCCTGCTGTCGATGAACCTGTCGCTGGTGGTGGTGTTCCTCTCCATCCTGTTCATGGGCGGTATCATCGAGCGGCTGTTCCGTGAGTTCTCCATCACCCTGGCGGTGGCCATCCTGATTTCCCTGCTGGTCTCGCTGACCCTGACGCCGATGCTCTGCGCGCGCTGGCTGAAGTCCGGGCAGGAGGCCCGCGCGCCCGGTCGCCTGGGACGCTTCGCCGGCCGCCTGCAGGCGCGGGTGCTGGCCGGCTACGCGCGCAGCCTGGACTGGGCGCTGCGCCATTCGACGCTGATGCTGGTCGGCCTGCTGGCGACCATGGCCCTGAACGTCTACCTCTATGTCGAGGTGCCCAAGACCTTCATGCCGCAGCAGGATGCCGGCCAGTTGTCGGGCTTCGTGCGCGGCGACGACGGACTGTCCTTCCAGGTCATGCAGCCGAAGCTGGAGGAGTTCCGCAAGGCGCTGCTGGCCGATCCGGCGGTGCAGAGCGTGGCCGGTTTCAGCGGCGGCTCGGGCGGGGTCAGCAATGCCATGCTGATGATCCGCCTGAAGCCGATCGCCGAGCGCGGTCTGTCCGCCCAGCAGGTGATCGACCGCCTGCGCAAGAACATGCCCAAGGTGCCGGGCGGGCAGATGTACCTGATGGCCGACCAGGACCTGCAGTTCGGCGGACGCCAGGGGCGCACTTCGGAAAACGAATTCGTGCTGCTGTCCAGCGATCTCGACCTGCTCAACGTCTGGCTGCCCAAGGTGCGCGAGGCTCTGGCCGCCCTGCCGCAGCTCACCGACATCGAGGCCAAGCAGGGCGACGGTGCCCAGCAGATCCGCCTGGTGGTGGATCGCGAGAGCGCCAAGCGCCTGGGCGTGGACATGGACATGATCACTGCGGTGCTGAACAACGCCTTCAGCCAGCGGCAGATCTCCACCATCTATAACGATCTGAACCAGTACAAGGTGGTGATGGAGATCGATCCGAAGTACGCCCAGTCTCCTCAGGCGCTGGACATGGTCCAGGTGATCACCGACGACGGGCTGCGCGTGCCGCTGTCGGCCTTCGCCCGCTGGGAGCTCGGCCTGGAGGAAGACCGGGTGCAGCATCAGGGCCAGTTCGCCGCGGAGAACATCAGTTATTCGGTCGCGCCCGGCTACAGCGCGCTGGAGGCCAACCAGGCGATCGAGCAGGCGGTGGCGCGGGTCGGTCTGCCCACCGAGGTGCAGGGGATACTCGGCGGCACCAGCGGCGCCCTGCAGCAGGCGCAGAAGGCGCAGCCGCTGATGATCCTCGGTGCCCTGATGGTGGTGTACATAGTGCTCGGCATCCTTTACGAGAGCTACGTCCACCCGCTGACCATCCTCTCCACGCTGCCTTCGGCGGGCGTCGGCGCGTTGCTGGCGATCGAGCTGGTCGGCGACGAATTCAGCCTGATCTCGCTGCTCGGCCTGTTCCTGCTGATCGGCGTGGTGAAGAAAAACGCCATCCTGATGATCGACCTGGCGCTGCACCTGGAACGCCAGGAGCGGCTGAGTCCCGAGGAGTCGATCCGGCGCGCCTGCCTGCTGCGCTTCCGGCCGATCCTGATGACCACTTTGTCGGCCATCCTCGGTGCCGTGCCGTTGCTGCTGGATACCGCCGAAGGCGCGGAGATGCGCCGGCCGCTGGGGATCGCCATCGTCGGCGGTCTGGTGCTCAGCCAGTTGCTCACCCTCTACAGCACGCCGGCGGTCTACCTGTTCTTCGACCGTCTGCGTCACCGCTTCAACCGCTGGCGCGGCGTGCGCAGCGATGCCGCTCTGGATACCTCGTTATGACCGCATCCGTTTTATCTTTCCGTCCCAACCGACTGGCCTGGTCGATGACGCTTGCCCTGGGCCTGGCCCTCGGTGGCTGCACCCTCGGGCCGGACTACCAGCGACCGCAATTGTCCGCCCCGGACAGCTTCAGGGAGGGCGAGGGCTGGAAGCTGGCCACGCCGGCCGACGAGGCCGAACGCGGTCCCTGGTGGGAAATGTACGGCGATCCCATCCTCGACGATCTGATGCGCCGGCTGGATGAGTCCAACCAGACCGTCGCCCAGTCGATCGCCCAGTACCTGCAGGCGAAGGCGACGGTACGCACGGCGAAGGCGGACTTCTTCCCGACCGGGCGGGTCACCGTCGACGAAACCCGCTCGGCGACGGCCAGCGGCAGCGGCGGTACCTCGCGCCTGCCCGACGGCTCGACGGTGAGCTCCGGCGGCGGTGGCGGGACCATTTCCAACAGCTACAACGCGGTCAGCAACATCAGTTGGGAACTGGACTTCTGGGGCAAGATGCGCCGCCAGTTGGAGTCGGATCGCGCCGGCCTGCAGGCCAGCGCCGCCGATCTCGCCGCGGTGCGCCTCAGCCAGCAGTCGACCCTGGCCCAGAGCTACCTGCAACTGCGCGTGCTGGATGGCCAGCGGCGCCTGCTCAAGGCCACGGTGGAGGCCTACGCACGCACCTTGCGGCTGACCGAGAACCAGTATCGCGCCGGCATGGTCACCAAGGCCGATGTGACCCAGGCGCAGACCCAACTGAAGAGCACCGAGGCCCAGGCCATCGACCTCGATTACCAGCGCGCGCAACTGGAGCATGCCATCGCCGTGCTGATCGGCGTGCCGCCGTCCGAGCTCGAGCTGGCCGAGCTGGACAGCCTGCCGGACCTGCCGGAAATCCCCACGCTGCTGCCGTCGCAACTGATCGAGCGCCGCCCCGACGTGGCCGCGGCCGAGCGCGAGGTGATGTCCGCCAACGCGCTGATCGGCGTGGCCAAGGCGGCGCGTTTCCCGACCTTCAGCCTGAGCGCGGCGGGCGGTTATCGTGCCACCCATACAGACTACTGGTTCGAGAAGGACAACCGCTTCTGGAACATCAGCCCGGAAATGGCCCTGACCCTGTTCGACGGCGGCCTGCTGCGTGCCCAGGTGGACCAGGCGCGGGCCACCCACCAGCAGGCGGTGGCGACCTACCGGCAGACGGTGCTGGACAGCTTCCGCGAGGTGGAGGACTACCTGGTGCAACTGAGCGTGCTGGAGCGCGAGACCCGGGCCCAGCAGGAGGCGGTGGAGGCGGCCCAGGAGTCCCGCCGGCTGATGGAGAACCAGTACAAGGCCGGTACCGTCGACTACTCCAGCGTGGTCGATGTGCAGACCGCGGCCTTGTCCAACGAGCGCACCGTCCTGACCCTCCTGAGCAACCGGCTGACCGCCAGCGTGCAACTGATCGCCGCTCTCGGCGGTGGCTGGGACAGCGCCGAGCTGGACAATCTCGAGAAGCTGGACGAGCGGCTGGAACAGGCGCGGCTGGAAGATCCGCAAGAGGATTGACGGCAACGGCCGAGGCGGGGGCGCTTGCGGTTAGAATGCCGTCCCGCTTCCAGGAGCAGCCCCATGCCGCTTCGCCTTTTCCTCCTCGTGCTGCTGGCGCTCGGCGTCGTGGCGCGGGCCGAAGAATTGTCGTACCGCCGCGACATCCAGCCGATCTTCACCGCCAAATGCGTGGCTTGCCATGCCTGCTACGACTCGCCCTGCCAGCTCAACCTGGGCAGCGGCGAAGGGGCACAGCGCGGCGCCCACAAGTTGCCGGTGTACGACGGGCTGCGCACCGAGGCCCAGGAAACCACCCGGCTGTTCCTCGATGCCGAAGGTGAGGCGGCCTGGCGGCGCAAGGGCTTTCATTCGGTGCTCGACGGCGGCGGCCAGGCGGCGCTGATGGCGCGCATGCTGGAGCTCGGTCGCGGCCGTCCGCTGGTGCACAACGCCCCTTTGCCGAAGGATCTGGAGATCGGCATCGAACGGCGCAACAGTTGTCCGCTGCCCGGCGAATTCGAGGCCTTCGCCCGCGCCAATCCTCTGGCCGGCATGCCTTTCGCCGTCACCGGCCTGACCGACGGCGAGTACGCGACCCTGAGGAAATGGCTGGAACAGGGGGCTCCGATCGACGCGGCGCCGCTCGAACCGTCGCCGGCCGAGGTGGCGCAGATCGCCGCCTGGGAACGGCTGCTGAACGCGCGTGATCCGCGTTCCCGGCTGGTCGCCCGCTGGCTGTACGAGCACCTGTTCCTCGCCCACCTGCATTTCGAGGGTGGCGCGCCGGGGCACTTCTTCCAACTGGTGCGTTCGCGCACGCCTTCCGGCCAGCCGGTCGAGCCGATCGCCACGCGGCGCCCCAACGACGACCCCGGCGGCGATTTCCATTACCGGCTGCGACCGGTTGCCGACGTGATCGTGCACAAGACGCACATCACCTATCCGCTCGGCCCGCGCAAGCTCGCCCGGGTGCGCGAGCTGTTCTTCTCCGGCGACTGGCAGGTGGCGGAACTGCCCGGCCACGGTGCCCAGCACCGCGCCAATCCGTTCGAGACCTTCGCGGCGATTCCGGCGCAGGCGCGCTACCGCTTCATGCTGGACAATGCCGAATACTTCGTGCGTACCTTCATCCGTGGCCCGGTATGCCGCGGGCAGATCGCCACGGACGTGATCCGCGACCACTTCTGGACGTTGTTCCAGGCTCCCGAGCGGGATCTCTATCTCACCGACGCGCAGTATCGCGAGGCGACGACGCCGCTGCTCGTGCTGCCCGGCCAGATCGACGATATCGCCGGCCTTTGGGGCCTCTGGAGCGCCTACACGGATCGCCTCAAGCGCTACGAGAACCTGCGCCGCCAGGCTTACGCCGAGCATCCGGCCGCATGGTCGGATTTGTGGAGCGGCAACGACAACGCCTTGCTGACCATCTTCCGCCAGCACGACAGCGCCTCGGTACGCAAGGGACTGGTCGGAGCCGTGCCGCAGACCCTGTGGCTGCTGGATTTCCCGCTGTTCGAGCGCACCTACTACCAGTTGGTGGTGAATTTCGACGTATTCGGCAACGTTTCCCATCAATTGCAGACGCGCCTGTACTTCGACCTGATCCGCAACGGCGCCGAGCAGAACTTCCTGCGCCTGCTGCCGTCCGGCACGCGCCAGGCGATCCTCGACAGTTGGTACGAGAACAGTGGCCAGCTCAAGCTCTGGCTCGCCTATACCGAGGTCGACAGCGAGACGCCCTCGGTGCTGGATCTGCCGCAACGCGAACCGGTCCGCGCTTTCGCCGGACGCCTGCTGGAACGGCACGTAGCGATCAATGCCCGTCCCGATCCGTTCAACCGCTGCCGCTCGGCGCATTGCCACCGGCCTGGCGTGGCGCGGGAGTTGCAGTATGCCGAACAGGTCCTCAGCCGTCTGGTCAGCCGGCCCGCGGCCGGCCTGCCGGTGGTGCTCGCCCTGCCGGAGGCCAGCCTGCTGCGCATCGAATACGGCGAAGGAAAACGGGAGGTCTACAGCCTGCTGCGCAACCGAGCGCACAGCAACGTGGCATTCATTTTCGGCGAGCGTCTGCGCTACCAGCCGACGCTGGATACACTGACGCTCTATCCGGGCGTGCTGAGCAGCTACCCCAACTTCCTCTTCAATGTCCGTGCCGAGGAAGTGCCGGATTTCGTCGCGGCGCTGGAGCAGGCGAGGGCAGGAGCGAGCTTCGTGGCCGTCGTCGAGCGCTGGGGCGTGCGCCGCAGCCATCCGGAGTTCTGGCGCTATTTCAACGATCTTTCGGCCTGGATGCGGGAAACCGAACCGCTGGAGGCCGGGGTGCTGGACATGAACCGCTACCAGAACCTGTGAGCCGGTGCGTCTGTCGCGGGACTTCGGGATTATTCCGACAAGCATACTAGGACTTTATCCCAAGGGGGGCTTGGCGTACACTCGGGAGCATATTCGCGAGGAGCTGCCATGAGCGCCATCACCATAACCGACGCCGCACACGACTATCTGGCCGAATTGCTGGCCAAGCAGAACGGCACCGACATCGGTATCCGTATCTTCATCACCCAGCCCGGTACGCCCGCCGCCGAGACCTGTCTCGCCTACTGCAAGCCGCACGAGCGGCATCCGGACGACATCGCCCAGGCGCTGAAGAGCTTCACCCTGTGGATCGATGCCGTCAGCGAACCCTTTCTCGAGGACGCCATCGTCGACTACGCCAACGATCGCATGGGCGGGCAACTGACCATCAAGGCACCGAACGCCAAGGTGCCGATGATCGACGAGGACAGTCCGCTGGGCGAACGGATCAACTACTACCTGCAGACCGAGATCAATCCGGGTCTGGCCAGCCATGGCGGCCAGGTGAGCCTGGTGGACATCGTCGAGGAGGGAATCGCCGTGCTGCGTTTCGGTGGCGGTTGCCAGGGATGCGGCATGGTCGACATGACGTTGAAGGACGGCGTGGAGAAGACCCTGCTCGAGCGCATCCCCGACCTCAAGGGCGTGCGCGACGCCACCGATCACAGCAACCGGGAAAACGCCTACTACTGATCGATACCGGGACAGGGCGGGAATGAAGAAGGCGGCCATGGCCGCCTTTCGTTCACCAGCCGTTTCGCTGCGATCCGGCGAATTTGGCTTGTTTTTTGCTTTTACTTTTTGCAAAAGAAGCCTTGCCGGGGCAAGGCTTCATCTGTTCGGATTGGATCAGTCCGGCATGTTCCAAGGGGCGAGGGCGAAGCCCTGAAGGGTCAATTCCTGGCGGGTTTGCTGAATGACGCTGGCGAGTTTCTTCGGGTCCGAGTAGGTCGAGCAGGGAATGCGCTTGTGCCCCAGTGTCCGCGTACTGGTGCGGTCCACGACGGTCAAGTTCAGTTCACTGTTGATTTCCTGGGTCCAGGCGATGCATTGCAGGGGTTTGAAGGCGCGGTTGGCGATCAGCAGGGCTTCGTTGAAACGGAGCGAATTGGTCATGGGGCGATCCCTCTTTGAGTACCATGATTGAGGCCGTCTGGCGCGGCCATCGGTCTTTCACTTTTTCAGGCACGGCGCTATCACGTGAACGTGACACTTGTCTGAAACCTGCCTGGGCCAACGGATTCCTTCCGTCGCCCTGAATCTCATATGGGACGAAGTATAGGTCGGTGTCTCTGGTTTGATACAGATTTTTCCGACGGATGTCAGTCCAGCCTGTCCACCTGGCGATAAAGCAGCAGAAGTTTGCGGGTAATGGTGTTCCGGATACCGTTTCGCTCGAAGCTGGACCAGTGGCTGAGCTTGCCGATCCGCAGACGCTGGAGATAGGGCAGTCGCTGGCCGGATTCGCGCAGATCCCCCTTGATCAATATGGGCCGGAATGTGTCGCCTGTCGCCGAGCTTCTTCCGGCCGCCGATGACCTGTGCCAGCGCCCGCTTGAGGGGCATGTTCTCCGGTATCGATTCGCCTTCCTTGGTCGGACTTCATACATTGAAGTTTGCGGCGGTGCCCTTTCCTCTCTGCTAGCATGCCGGCGCTCGCCGAGGGTGGGAATCGTGTTTTCGTTCCCCGCGTGCGTGCGACTTCGTCGGCTGTGTCCGCTCCTCTCGGCGGGGTTGCGGGCCGCCGGGTCATTTCTGCAGTTCGGATGGGGAATCGATGGAGCTTTGGCTCGCCGCGCAGGCGTTCATCTTGGGGGTTGTCGAGGGACTGACGGAGTTTCTGCCGATATCCAGCACCGGGCACCAGATCATCATCGCCGACCTGATCGGTTTCGGCGGCGACAGGGCCAAGGCGTTCAACATCATCATCCAGCTCGGGGCGATCCTGGCCGTGGTCTGGGAGTTCCGCGAGAAGGTGTTCGGCGTGATCCTTGGCCTGCCGCGCGAACCCCAGGCGCAGCGTTTCACCGTCAACCTGCTGATCGCCTTCCTGCCGGCGGTGGTCCTCGGCGTGGCGTTCGCCGATCTGATCGAACACTGGCTGTTCAATCCGATCACGGTGGCCAGCGCATTGGTCGTCGGCGGTCTGGTCATGCTCTGGGCCGAGAGGCGCCAACATGTCATCGAGGTGCACGCGGTGGACGAAATGAACTGGAGGCACGCCCTCAAGATCGGCTGCGCCCAGTGCCTGGCGATGATTCCCGGCACCTCGCGCTCGGGCTCGACCATCATCGGCGGCCTGCTGTTCGGTCTGTCGCGCAAGGCGGCGACCGAGTTCTCCTTCTTCCTCGCCATGCCGACCATGGTCGGCGCCGCTGCCTATTCCGGCTACAAGCATCGCGCACTCTTCGAAAACGGCGGCGACCTGCCGGTCTTCGCCCTGGGCTTCGTCGTTTCCTTCATCTTCGCCATGCTCGCCGTGCGCGGGCTGCTCAGGTTCATCGCCAGCCACAGCTATGCGCTGTTCGCCTGGTATCGCATCGGTTTCGGTTTGCTGATTCTCCTCACCTGGCAGCTCGGCGTGGTCGACTGGAGCACGGCGCAGGGCTGAGCCTTCTGGCGCGCGGGGCGCAAGCTCCGCACGCTGCGGCGCTTGCGCCCTGTGCTCTCAGATCGCCACGCCCTGGCTGCGCAGGTAGTCGTCGTAGCTGCCGCTGAAGTCGGTCACGCCGCTGGCGGAGAGTTCGATGATGCGGGTGGCCAGCGAGCTGACGAACTCGCGGTCGTGGCTGACGAAGATCAGCGTGCCGGGGTAGTTCTCCAAGGCCAGGTTGAGCGCTTCGATGGACTCCATGTCGAGGTGGTTGGTCGGCTCGTCCATCACCAGCACGTTGGGTTTGGCGAGGATCAGCTTGCCGAACAGCATGCGCCCCTGTTCGCCGCCGGAAATCACTTTCACCGACTTCTTGATCTCGTCGTTGGAGAACAGCATGCGCCCGAGGGTACCGCGCACCAGCTGCTCGCCGCCCTGGGTCCACTGGGCCATCCAGTCGAACAGGGTCAGATCCTGCTCGAAGTCGTCGGCGTGGTCCTGGGCGAAGTAGCCGATTTCGGCGCTCTCGGCCCACTTCACCTCGCCGGACTGCGGCGGCATCTCGCCGACCATCGTGCGCAGCAGGGTGGTCTTGCCGATACCGTTGGGGCCGATGATGGCGACCCGCTCGCCGGCTTCGACCTGCAGCGACAGGTCTTTGAACAGCGTCATGCCGTCGAAGCCCTGGCCGACCTTCTCCAGGGTCAGCGCCTGGCGGTGCAGCTTCTTGTTCTGTTCGAAGCGGATGAAGGGGCTGACCCGGCTCGACGGCTTGACCTCTTCCAACTGGATCTTGTCGATCTGCCGGGCGCGGCTGGTGGCTTGCTTGGCCTTGGAGGCGTTGGCCGAGAAGCGGCTGACGAAGGTCTGCAGCTCGGCGATCTGCGCCTTCTTCTTGGCGTTGTCGGCGAGCAGGCGCTCGCGGGCCTGGGTCGCCACGGTCATGTACTCGTCGTAGTTGCCGGGAAACAGGCGCAACTCGCCGTAGTCCAGGTCGGCCATGTGGGTGCAGACGCTGTTCAGGAAGTGACGGTCGTGGGAGATGATGATCATGGTGGAGTTGCGCGCGGTGAGCACGCTTTCCAGCCAGCGGATGGTGTTGATGTCCAGGTGGTTGGTCGGCTCGTCGAGCAGCAGCACGTCCGGGTCGGAGAACAGCGCCTGGGCCAGCAGCACGCGCAGTTTCCAGCCGGGCGCCACGGCGCTCATCGAGCCGAAGTGCTGGTCCAGCGGAATGCCCACCCCGAGCAGCAGCTCGCCGGCGCGGGATTCGGCGGTATAGCCGTCCAGCTCGGCGAACTGCACCTCGAGATCGGCGACCTTCATGCCGTCCTCTTCGCTCATCTCCGGCAGCGCGTAGATACGGTCGCGTTCGGCCTTCACGTTCCACAGTTCCTCGTGGCCCATGATCACGGTATCGATCACGGAAAAATCCTCGTAGGCGAACTGATCCTGGCGCAGCTTGCCGAGGCGCACGTTGGGCTCAAGCATCACCTGGCCGGCGGAGGGCTCCAGATCGCCGCCGAGGATTTTCATGAAAGTGGACTTTCCGCAGCCGTTGGCGCCGATCAGACCGTAGCGGTTACCGTTGTTGAACTTGACGGAGACGTTCTCGAACAGCGGCTTGGCGCCGAATTGCATGGTGATGTTTGCTGTGGAGATCAAAGGGCTTTCCTATCAATAAATTACAAGCCACTGAATCACGCTGATACCGATTTGATACCAATTTCGAGCTTTGCGGTCTCACTCCAGTCGGAGCTTGAGTTGATCAGCGGGCGTATTGGAGAACAGCATCTGGACGTTGTTGCCTAACTGCTGGTTATAAAGCGGACTCATGCCAGCCATCAGGCCCATGGTCGCGTAGGTATGACGGGCAGTTGCGGCCGATCCCGAATGCCGAAAACGCGCAAGGCCTGTTTGAAGTGCTTGTCGGTGATGCTCGATTCCTTGGATGGAGTCGGCATCGCGCGCAGGTGGAAAAACGTCGGGCGAATCCTTGTAGTCGGAGACACTGCCTTTCTTCTGGGCAGCGATCTTACCAGCTTCGCCCAGGGCATGCAGGGCTCGGTCATTCAGTGGGACATTGCCGATCTGGCGCGTTTACCGGTCGCGCCTTGTCCTTCCTGTTGCCGGTCGAGGCCGGAACCCGGTGTCGGAAAACCCATCCGGGGCATGTCATATGAAATCCGCTCCGGTGGCATTAATAGTTTTCGTTGTCCTGCCGGCCGATCATCGCATAGCCGCCATCGACACGGCGCGGGAACGCGCCGTGACCTTGGCCCGCACTTCCTTCATCCCAGGCTGCATCGACGAAAGCGGCGCAGATCCCGGCGATCCGCATGGCGCGTTCCCGTGCCTTGCCGGTGTCGCTCGATGCCCGAGCGAGCGTTTGCGCCATGCGGCTGGTGGAGGGAAATGGGGACAGCCGCTCGAAACGGGATCGAGCCCGGTGCTTTCCGGGTAGCCATCCACTGGCGGCTGGGAGGAGAAGGAATGGCCGGTTACGCCGGCTAGTCGGGCATTGTATCGCCGCTGGCATGCCTACCAGTAGGATAGGGCTGATGACCCCTGGACTTGCAGATTACTCGAACAGGCTGCGCGCCTTGCCGGGTACCGTGAACCCCGGTATGGCCATCTCTTGGCAATGGCCGGCTGACGCCGCCTGCATGCCGATCTGCCGACGGTGTCCCCATTATATGCAAGTGATAACTATTATCAACTGATGGCCAACAATATCTCGCGCCGGCTACCGTAAACCGAATCCTCTTTCGTCACCGCTCGCTGGACGTCCTGGATCTCGACCGATCCTTGGCCAGGGGCGCACCACTGGTGATGACTTGCCCCGTATGTCGCTTCTGGATGGCTCTGGCTTTCGCTTTCCAGTAGGCATCGCCTTTGGGTTTGAAACGGCGAGGCCTCAGGGCGAGGTGGATCGCCATTGCCACGACGGCGAGAGCGGCGATCGCTGCGGCGCTAATCCAGAAATTATTCATGAAGATCCTTGGTAATCAGATGGAAATGTGTTGCTGCGGCCCCGCCGGACCATTGCCGGCAGGCCACTTCCGACGAGGCGACGCGTAGAAGTGGCAAGCCCTCGGCATGGCCAGGTTCGCGCGGCAGAGCGGCGGAGCATGCCGGGACGGCACCGTCAGGCCCGAAGCTGCCTGCAGTCGGGTTCGGGTCGGCGGCCCACGGGCGGGGACGGATGGTGCATGGCCGGGACGCCAAGGATACGACGCTCGAAGAGCGTAGGCGAGCCGATCCCGTGCGGCCTGAACGGCCCGGAGAAAAATTCCTTGCGGTGGTCGCGGCGCGGAAACGGTGTCCTGCCGGCTCATTCCGTCTCGATCGTTCCCTGCGGCCGGATCAGCTCGTTTCCTTCCTCGCGCACATTCCCCACGGCCAGTCCGACCGGATACCACTCGAACGCCGCCGACGGCATGCCCCGGTGAAGGGCGATTTCCTCTGCCTGGGCCGGTGTCCGTCGCGGGTCGATCCAGGCGCGGGCCATATCCGCTCCCAGGACCAGCGGCTGGCGGTCGTGGATCTCGCCCATCCGCCCCTCGCTGGGCCGGGTGATCAGGGCGAAGCCATCCCCTTCGCGCAGTACGGCGCCCTCGCGTGGAAAGCGGCCGATGGCCGGGAAGAACAGCGGTTCGCCGCTCTTCAGGTGAAGGAAGAAGGGCTGTTTTCGCCCCTTGCCGGCCGCATCCGGCCGCCATTCGTACCAGCCGTCGGCCGGTACCAGGGCGCGCCCGGACTTCCAGGCCTCCCGCCAGAAGCGGCTGCTCGCCAGCGTTTCCACCCGGGCGTTGATCGCCGGCGTTCGCGCTCGCGGCCCCTGGGCCCAGGCTGGCGCGTATCCCCAGGGAACAGGCTCCATGCGCAGCCCGTCGGCGTCCGCGTGGATCAGCAGCACCCGTGTGTGCGGGGCCACGTTGTAACGGGCGATCGGCACGGGGTCGATGCCGGACGCCAAGGGTGTTTCGCTGCGTAGCGCCTGCAGGTAATCGATCGCCGTCCGGTACTGAACGAATCTGCCGCACATAGCCGGCCTCCGTTGCATGTTCTTTCTGCTTCGAAGTATTGCCAGCGTCCGCGGGGGTGGCCAGGAAGCCTGTCGGTGAGGCCGCATCCGGCATGAGCCATCGCGCAGCTCTGTCTCCTCGAGTATCCGGGGGTTGGTTGTTCGCCGCCGGATGGGGTAGTTTGGGCCTGCCTTTCGGTGGGTTTTATCCAGATCCGCCGTTTCTTCGGCAGGCCCTACCCGGGTAGCCGGATACTCAAAAGGAGATACAGGATGTCTAACGCCCCTGTCACCCTCATGGTGGCGCGCCGTGTGGCTCGCGGTCGCTACCGGGCTTTCAGCGTCTGGCTCGAGGATGGCCGCCGTCTGGCCGCCGGCTTCGATGGCTTTCTCGGGTCCGGCGTATTGGCGCCGCCGCCCGGCGACGATGAATACCAGATCGTCTTCCGCTTTCGCGACCAATCCACTCTGTCCGCCTGGGAACATTCCGCTTCGCGGCACGCCTGGCTGGCCCGTGGCCGGGGTCTTTTCGAGGCGCCCCACGAGCACCGCGCCATCGGGCTGGGAAGCTGGTTCCAGGACGCCGTGGGCAACGGTCCGCCGCGCTGGAAGCAGGCCATGGCCATCTGGCTGGCGTTCTTCCCCGTTTCCCTGGTGTTCCAGTGGCTGTTCGGCGATACCCTGGGCACCTTGCCGCTCTTCCCGCGGATATTGCTCAGCACCCTGATGATGACGCCACTGATGGTCTTCCTGTTCATCCCGCTCGTCACGCGTCTGCTGGCTCCCTGGCTCAATGGCCGGCCCGCCATGCAAGGGCGCCTCGAGCGATTGCCGCATCCGGGCCGCGCATAGCGGGCGAGCCGGCGCTCGGGCGCCGGCTCGATGTTCTTCACCCGTCTTCCGCGAAAGACCTTTCGGGTGCGGCGACAGCGCCGGGCCTCCGGTGAGCCGTCGCCGGGACTTCGAGGTATGGTCGGCCGTGGCTGGCAGTCTGTATCGGCTCCATTTCCCCGGTCTTGAGCCGTCCAATCGACTAAACAGGCCATCCATGGAGGGCTTGTTTGACCCTCTCGCGTCGAGCCGAGATGGCTACAGTGGGGCCTCCCTCGTCACTGATCGATACGCCTGTGTCCAGGTCCGCCGCTTCGCTTTGCATGCCGTCGGATGCCGATGTCCGCTTGGCAGCGCATTCGGATGACCTCTTTCCCGGGACGCGACGATTCAAGGCCTGACGCGGCTTCCCGTGGCGGGGGCTGTCCTGCTCCTTGACTGACGGCAGTCGTTTCCGCAGTCACGGTTGAGGCGGACCGATCCTGAAATCAGGAGCGCGGGCGTTGTCCATGCCATACGCGTTCGAATCCAGGCAACCCCCGACACGCCGGCATGGCTGGAAATCGCATTCGCGAACGTGCAGCCCTTGCCAGCGAGTTTGCGAAAACGGGGAGCGCAAGCATTTTGTACGCGATGACATGGCGCGATTTCATTCGGCTGCAGCCTGTCTTGAGTGGTGGTGCCTGACATGCGGAAAAACAAGAAAAACAACGCTTTGGGCAAGCGCTGGTCGGGAATGTCGCTGCTGCTGGCTGTCTGGGGTCTGATTTGTCTATTCGGCGGTTCGCTGCCGCCGGTAAAGTATTTTCTGACGCTGCACCAGATGGTGGAAACCGCTTCCATCGTGGTGAGCGTGCTGATCTTCGCCGTTGGCTGGCACACTTTCAGGATGCATGGGAACCGCGTCATCCTGATGGTCTCCTGCACCTTTCTGGGTGTGGCGATTTCCGACTTTTCGCACATGTTGTCCTACTCGGGGATGCCCGATTTTCTCGGTCCGAACTCCCCGGAGAAGGCGATCGGTTTCTGGCTGCTGGCACGTTGTCTGACGGCGCTGGGCGTCCTGATCATCGCCTGCCTGCCCTGGCGGCTGGAGGTTTCCGGCCGCTCCGCCGCGATCGACCCGGACAGATGGAGAGTCCTTCTTGTCACCCTGTGCGCCATGGTATCGATCCATCTGGTCCTGCTTCTGTTTCCGGAGATACTTCCGAGGACTTATCAGGAGGGCGTCGGCCTGACGGAGTTCAAGCGGGGAGTCGAGTTCTCCATCATCGCCATCCATGCCGCCAGCATAGTCTTGCTGTCGGTACGAAGACGCAGGGATATGGGGCTCGAGAAAGGCCTGCTGATCTGCTCCCTGCTGGTCATGATGATGGGGGAGTTCTTTTTCACGATATATAGCGATGTCACGGATGCCTATAACATCTTCGGCCATATCTACAAGATAATTGCCTACTTGGTCTTGTACAGGGCTATCTTTGTCGAATCCATTCTCGCCCCTTACAAGTTTCTTGAGGATTCGAGGCAGCATGTCGAAGTTCTCATGGGGGCGTTGCCGGATATCATTCTCGAGGCTCGCCTCGATGGCCTGCTCCTCAGTGCCCACGTTCCGACGGATGGAAAGCTGTTCGGAGAGAAGAAGCCGAAGGCCGGGGATTATCTTCAGGATCGGCTCCCCTCCCAGGCCATGGACTGTCTGACCGGGGCGATGCGGGCGGCGGAGAGCGGGGGACAGGGCACGGGGCTGCGGTTCCGGACCGGCAAGGGGGCGGAGGAGCTGGTTTTCGATGTTTCGGCTTCGTTGCTCGCGCAGAGGTCCGATAGGAGCAGTCATTTCGTCATCCTGATCCGGGACGTGACGGAACAGGCCAGGAATCAGTCCAAGATCGAGCAGATGGCGCACTTCGATGCGCTCACCGGGCTTCCGAACCGAACGCTGTTCAATACCTGCTTCGATGTCGAGGCCACGCGCTGCGAGAAGCAACGGCAGCCTCTGGCGTTGATCTTCATGGACCTCGACAACTTCAAGAACGTCAACGATTCGCTGGGTCATAAGGTCGGCGATGCCCTGCTGGTCGAACTCGCCGCCCGCCTGGAAAAGGTCCTGCGCCCGAGGGACATGGTGTCCCGCCAGGGAGGCGACGAGTTCATGTTCCTGCTTCCCGAGGCGGACGTGCGCACGGCCGAACAAATGACCGAGTGCATCAAGAGGTCCGTCGAAGTGCCCATTCAAGTGGGGCAATATACGCTGCACGTTTCCGCGTCGATGGGCATCTGCATGTTTCCCCAGGATGGGCGGGATCTCGAAACCCTGTCCAGCCATGCCGACATCGCCATGTATCGGGCCAAGCAGGAGCGCCGCAGCCACTATGCGTTCTTCTCGGAGGAAATGCAGGCGTGCGCGGCCAGATCCCTGCTGCTGGAGGGAGCGCTGCGCGAAGCGGTCCAATGGGGGCAACTGGATGTCTATTACCAGCCGCAGTTCGACATAACGGGAAGAAAGCTGGAAGGCGCCGAGGCTCTGGTGAGGTGGCGCCATCCCGAACTGGGGTTCATCAGTCCCGCCGAGTTCATCCCCATCGCCGAGATCACCGGTCAGATCATCAAGATAGGCGATCTGGTCCTGCGCAGGGCCACGCAGCAGATGAGGCATTGGCTGGATGCGGGTTTGCCCGGGGACATGAGCATCGCGGTCAACATCTCCATGGCGCAGTTCCGCGATACGGCCCTGCTGGAAAAGATCGACACGGCGCTCGCCGAAAGCCAGTTGCCGCCATGGGCGCTCGAACTGGAGCTGACCGAAAGCGTGGCGATGGACGATCCCGAGCAGGTCGTCGACATCGTGCGCAGCCTGCGCTCCCGGGGCGTGAAGCTTTCCATCGACGACTTCGGCACCGGCTATTCGTCGCTCAGCTATCTGAAGAAGCTGCGGGTACACAAGCTGAAAATCGACCGTTCCTTCATCCAGGCCATTTCGTCCGCTGGTAGCGACCGGAGCATCGTCCAGGCCATCATCGGCCTGGCCAAGGATCTGGACATGCAGACCATCGCCGAGGGCATCGAGACCGAAGAACAGCGCCAGTTGCTGGAAGCGCTGGGCTGCGATTCGGGGCAGGGCTACCTGTTCTGCAAGCCGTTGCCGGCCTCGGAGTTCCTGCCTGCGCTGCTCGAGTTCTCCACAAGCCCCTGGTGACATCCCGTCCGCTCGTCGCGGAACTACTGGATGCTCGATGCCAGTTCGAAGATCGGCATGTACATCAGGACCACGATCACCCCGATGATCAGGCCGATGAAGGTCATCAGCAGCGGCTCGAACAGCCGCACGAACCAGTCGATCCAGCGTCCGGTCTCCTCGTCGTAGAAGTCCGCGGTGCGTTCCATCATGACGCCGAGATTGCCGGCCTGCTCGCCGGCACGCAGCATGCGCAGGGAAACTGGTGTCGCCAGGCGGTTCTCTTCCAGCGAGCGGGACAGGGCGTGGCCCTCGCGGATGAGTTCGGCGGCCCGGTCCAGGCGGGTGCGCGAGCCCGGGCCGAGCAGGCCGCGGACCATGCCCAGGGCGGTGAGGATGGGGATACCGCCCTGCAGCAGGATGCCCAGGGAGCGGTAGAAGCGCGCCATCTCGTAGATGAACAGGCGCTCGCGGATGGTCGGAACCTTCTCTACCTGCCGGCCGAGGGCCCTGCGAACCCGCTCCTGGCGCAGCAGGAGGGCAAGGAGGACCAGGCTCGGCAGCAGGCTGCCGAGCAGCGCCTCCTGATGGGTATGGATGAACTGCCCGACGCTCAGCAGCACCCGGGACAGCCATGGCAGGTTGGAGCCCAGCCCCTCGAAGACCAGACTGAAGCGCGGCACCACGTAGCCGATCAGAAACAGCAGTACCCCGTTGCCGACCACCAGCAGCAGGAGCGGATAGACCGAGGCGCTGACGATCTTCTGGCGCACTTCGTCCATGCGCGTGCGGTAGGCGACATAGCGGCCCAGGGCATCGCCGACCGCGCCGGTCTTCTCGCTGGACTGCACCAGCGCCACGTAGAGGGGCGGAAAGACCGCGGGGAATTCGCCCAGCGCCTGAGAGAGGGACTTGCCCTCGTAGAGCAGGCGCACCAGATCGGCGAGGATCTTGCGCGCCTGGGCGTCGGACTCCTTCTCGGCAAGGCTTTCGAGGGCGTCGATCAGCGCCAGGCCGGCGTTCAGCAGGGTGGTCAGTTCCTGGCTGAACAACACCAGCGGGAAGGCCTCGCGGCGCCGCCAGCGGAGCGGCGACCAACGCCTTTCGGCGCGCAGGCTGAGCACCTTCAGGCCCTGGTGTTCGGCGAGGCGCCGGGCGTCGTCCGGGCCCGCTGCCTCGAGGACCAGCGATACCACTTCCGCGGCGTTGCGCATGCCTTTGATCTGAAAGCGCATGTCCGGGTCCCGTCACTGCCAACTGGTGATTTCCGCGTTCTCGCCTTCGCCGCCGGGCTGACCGTCCTTGCCGAAGGTCAGCAGGTCGTAGTCACCGTTTTCACCCGGCGAGCGGTAGACGTAGGCGCGGCCCCAGGGGTCCAGCGGCACGCCTTTTTGCAGATAGGGGCCGGACCAGCGCGGTTCGTCGCTGGGCGCCGCAGCCAGGGCATTGAGGCCCTGCTCGGTGCTGGGGTAGTGGCCGGTTTCCACACGGTAGATGTCCAGCGCCTTGCTCAGACCCTCGATCTGCGCGCGGGCGACCTTGGTTTCCGAGCGACCGAGCTGGTTGAAGTATTTGGGGCCGACGATGCCGGCCAGCAGGCCGAGCACGACCAGCACGACCAGCAGTTCCAGCAGAGTGAAGCCCGGACTGCGGCGAGCCTGGGCGAGGGTATGCATCCGTTTCCGTTTCATCTGGCTGACCTCGGGTTCCGCTGACGGAAGGAGCCATGCCGTGACAGCGCCCGGTACCGGGCGCTTCCGCACCGAGGGTCTCGGGCACTGCCGCCGGCAGGCGATAAACGCCGGAGCGCGCCGTGGGGTCAGCAATCTTCAGGCCAGGCGCCAGGAGCCGTATTTCGCGGGCGCGCGCTTCGGCCCAGCGGGGAATTGGGGGTTTTCACCCACCTTTCCCCGCTGTGGGCGCACTCCACGGCATCTTCGGGCCGCGGTGAGGCCCACTGCGCCGGAAGCGAGCGCGCTCTTTCGAGCGCTGCACGATTCTTGCTCGGCTGCCGAAGGCGCATGCCATCGGGAGAGGGATGCATGGGACGGGTGACTGCGATCGTGTTCGGCATGGGCGCCGTGCTGGCGTCGGCGATGCCGGCATATGGCGATATCTACAGGGAGGTGGCGGCGGACGGCAGCATCGTCCTCACCAATGTCCATCGCCGGGAGCGCAAGAGCGTGCGCCTGCGCCGCGAGCCACCGCCCGTGTCCGCGGCCGCCGCACCGAAGCGCGATACGCTGGCCGCTGCGCTGCCCTATGCCGCGCTGGTGGCCGCCGCGGCTGCCGAGCACGGCTTGCCCGAAGCGCTGTTGCATGCGCTGATCCGCGCCGAGTCCAACTACGATCCGCGTGCCGTTTCGCCGAAGGGGGCGGCCGGTCTGATGCAGTTGATGCCGGATACCGCCCGCGAACTGGGGGTGGTCGATGTCTGGGACCCGGCCGCCAATATCCATGGCGGCGCCCGCTACCTGAAGCGCCTGCTGGATATGTTCGATCAGGATCTCGGCCTGGCCGTGGCCGCCTACAATGCCGGTCCCGGGGCGGTCATCGGTAGCGGCGGCGCCATCCCGCCCTTCGCCGAAACCCGGCGCTACGTGCCGAAGGTGCTCGAACACTACCGCCGCCTGCAAAGCGGCGGCTGATCAGTCGCCGCGGTACTCGCAGCCGCTGGTGCAGGTTTCGTGGATGCGCACCCGGGAAAGCTCGGGCAGCAGAGGTTTGAGCTGTCGCCAGATCCATTTGGCGAGAATCTCGCTGGTCGGGTTCTCCAGACCTTCGATCTCGTTCAGGTAGTGATGGTCCAGCCGTTCGTAGATCGGCTTGAAGATCTCCTTGATCTCGGAAAAGTCGCGAATCCAGCCGGTGTGGGGATCGACCTCGCCCTCGATATAGATGGCCACGCGGAAGGAGTGGCCGTGCAGCCGGCCACATTTGTGTCCGGCCGGAACCCGGGGGAGGCGGTGAGCCGCTTCGAATACGAATTCTTTGAATAATTCCACTGAACAGTGCCTTGATGGGTGAGTTGGACGCTTCCCGCTTCGGGCGCGTCCCGCAGGCGCGCGGGGTGGATTTTAACCCCTGAGCCGGCTTATGGTTCCACCGGGAACGACCGGAAGTCGCCGTTCAGCCTGTATTAAGGCACTGGCCCCAGACTGGTCGAAGAGGGGCCTCGGGGGACGGCGGTTCCTGCCAGCCTCTCTGTCCACCACGTTTTTCGAGGGATTCTTCCATGCTTGCTTTCATCGTCCCGTCCGCAGGATGCGCCTTCGGCCAATGATGCGCGCGTGTGCCCGCTTCGGAGCCTGGGGGGCAGCCCTGCTCGCCGCCTTCTGCCTGTTGAGCGCGGATGCGCGGGACCTGGATCAGGACCAGGCCCTGCGTCTGCGTCAGGAGGGCGTCATCCTGCCGCTCGAACAACTGGTCCGCAGTGCCCTGGACCGTTACCCGGGCGCCAGTCTGCTCGAGGCCGAACTGGAGGAAGAGCACGGCGCCTACGTTTATGAGGTGGAACTGCTCACGACCGGCGGGGTCGTGCGCGAGTTGGAACTGGATGCCCGCGACGGCCGCATCCTAAAGGACGAGGAAGACGACTGATGCGTCTGCTGTTGGTGGAAGACTCGGTCAGCCTGGCCGATGAGCTGGTGGCCAGCCTGCAGCGCCAGGGCTATGCCGTCGATTGGTTGGCCGATGGGCGCGATGCCGCCCGCCAGGGGGCCTGCGAGCCTTACGATCTGATGATTCTCGATCTGGGACTGCCCGGTAAGCCGGGGCTGGAGGTGTTGCGCGAGTGGCGCGCCCAGGGACTGGCCACACCGGTACTGGTGCTCACCGCCCGCGCTTCCTGGGCGGAACGCATCGAGGGGCTGAAGGCGGGGGCCGACGACTATCTGTGCAAGCCCTTCCATCCCGAGGAACTGCAACTGCGCATCCAGGCGCTGCTGCGCCGGGCCCACGGGCTGGCCAATCAGCCTCAGTTGGAAGCGGGGGGACTGCAGCTCGATGAAGCCCGTCAGGTGGTTCGCTGCGGTACGGAGGATATCGAGCTCACCGCCGCCGAGTTCCGCCTGCTGCGCTACCTGATGCTGCACCCGGGCCAGTTGCTCTCCAAGGGGCAACTCGCCGAGCATCTCTACGACGGCGAAACCGAGCGCGACTCCAACGTCATCGAGGTGCACATCAACCGCCTGCGCGGCAAGCTCGGCCGGACAGTGATCGAAACCCGCCGAGGCCAGGGCTACCGCTTCGCCGGTGTGCATTGAGATCGATCCAGCGCCGGCTGGGGCTGGGGCTGATCGGTGTCCTGCTGGGCGCCGGGCTTCTGCTGGCGCAAAGCACGCTCTGGATGCTCGATGCGGGGCTGCGCCGCTACCTGCAGGACGATCTGCGCGAGCAGGCGGAAGCCCTGCTGACCGGTCTGGTCCGTGGACAGCAGGGCATCCAGCTGGATGAGCCGCGCCTGCCGGGCGTCTACCAGCGTCCCTATTCCGGCCATTATTTCCGTATCGACCTGGCTGACGAGAGCTGGCGTTCGCGCTCCCTCTGGGACCATGCCCTGGCGGTTTCGCCCGGCACGGGCCTGCAGGACGGGCTGGTCGACGGTCCGAACGGGCAGCGTCTGCTTCTCTACCGTGCCGACTACCGGCGTTTCGGCCAGGACATTTCGATCAGCGTGGCTTCCGACTATACGCCGATCCTGCAGGCCTACCGGCGCGTGCAGGGGCTCGGTTGCCTGCTGGGGCTGGGCGTGCTGGTTCTGGTGGTGCTGCTGCAGCGACTCACGGTGCGCCGGGCCCTGAAACCGCTCGAAGAGGTACGCCGCCAGGTCGAGCAGTTGCAGCAGGGGCTTCGCCAGCAACTGGACAGCGGGGTTCCCGTCGAGCTGGAGCCATTGGTGGCACAGATCAACCACCTGCTGCGCCAGACCGAGAACACGCTGCAGCGGTCGCGGCATGCGGTCGGCAATCTCGGCCACGCCCTGAAGACGCCGCTGGCCGTGCTGACCAGTCTGGCCGCACGGGACGAACTGGCTGCCTGCCCGGAACTGCAGGCGTCGCTGCAGGAGCAACTGGCGCAGATCGAGCAGCGCCTGGCCCGGGAACTGGGGCGTGCGCGGCTGGCCGGCGAGGCGTTGCCGGCCAGCCACTTCGATTGCGCGGCGGAACTGCCCGGACTGTTCGCCACCCTGGCGATGGTCCACAACCGGGGGCTGGCGCTCGATTGGCAGGCGCCGCCAGGCGTGCGCCTGCCGTGGGACCGGGAAGATATGCTGGAGCTGCTCGGCAACCTGCTGGACAACGCCTGCAAGTGGGCGCGGACGCAGGTGAAACTGGAAATCGCCGGTGTGCCGGGCGGCTGGTCGATCCTGGTCGACGACGACGGTCCGGGAATGGCCGCCGAATTCCGTGCCGAGGCCATGAACCGCGGCATCCGTCTGGACGAGCAGGTCGCCGGGCACGGACTGGGCCTGGCCATAGTGCGCGATATCCTCGAGGCCTGGCAGGGCAGGCTGGCGCTGCAGGACTCGCCGCTGGGGGGATTGCGGGTGACGATCGAGTTGCCGGCGCGCAGGGAAGCGTGAACGGGAGGGGGAAAGGAGTTCCGCTGAGGTGTGCCGACACGGCGGAGCGCAGTCGCTCCGCCGTGTCGGTGATCCGGCTTCAGCCGACCAGCAGGCCGCTCTGCTGCACCAGCTCCAGCAGGGGTTGCGGGTAGACGCCGAGGCCGAAGGCCAGCAGGGCGATGAGCAGCAGCATGATGCCGCCGCTGCCCAGGTTCCAGCGGAGCGGAGCGTCGCGACGCTGCAACTTCGGCTCGACCAGGTACAGGGTGACCGTCACCCGCAGGTAGTAGTAGACGCCGATGGCGCTACCGATGACCAGCGCCGCGAGCAGCCACCAGAGCCCGGACTCGACGCCCGCGGCGATCACGTAGAACTTGCCGATGAAGCCGGCCGTCAGCGGGATGCCGGCCAGCGACAGCATCATGGTGGTGAGCACGGCGGTCAGGTACGGACGGCGCCAGAACAGGCCGCGGTACTCGTACAGGGCGTCGGCGTCGCGGCCGCTGTAGGGCGTGGACATCAGGGTGATCACCCCGAAGGCGCCGAGGCTGGTCAGCACGTAGGACGCCAGGTAGACGCCGATCGCCTCCACGGCCATGCCCTCGCTGGCGATCAGCGCCACCAGCAGGTAGCCGAAATGGGCGATGGACGAGTAGCCGAGCAGACGCTTGAGGTTGCTCTGCAGCAGCGCCAGCAGGTTGCCGAGCAGGATCGAGGCGACGGCGATCAGGCTCAGCAGGTCGTTCAGCCAGCCGCCGGACGTCGCCGGAGAGATCTGGTACAGGCGCAGCAGCACGGCGAACACCGCGACCTTGCTGGCGGTCGCCAGGAAGGCCGAGACCGGTGCCGGCGCGCCTTCGTAGACGTCCGGCGTCCACAGGTGGAAGGGCACCAGCGACAGCTTGAAGGCCAGGCCGATCAGCATCAGGCCGATGCCGACATGTATCAGGCTGCCCTGCACGCCGTCCGGCGCCAGGGCGTTGCCCAGGCTGGCGAAGCTCAGGCTGCCGGATTCGGCGTAGAGCAGGGCCATGCCGAACAGCAGGAAGGCCGAGCCCGCGGCCGAGAGCACCATGTACTTGATGCCGGCTTCCAGCGAACGCCGGTTGAAGAAGGCATAGGCGACCATGCCGTAGACCGGTACCGAAAGCAGTTCCAGGCCGATGAACAGCCCGGCCAGGTGCTGGGCCCCGACCAGCACCAGCGCCCCGGCCGTGGCGAGCAGGATCAGCAGGTACATTTCCTCGCGGTTGCCGGGATAGCCCGGCGTGCCGCTCTTGTCGCCCATGTAGGCATGGATCAGGGTCACGCAGGCCAGGGTGGCGACCAGGATCAGCGCCGTGTAGAACGCGGCGAAGCTGTCCATCTGCAGCAGCGGGGTGACCGCCAGCGGCGCGACCTTGGCCGCCGGAATGACCGACAGCAGGGCGAGGTTGAGACCGGACACCGAAAGGATGAAGGTCAGCGAGTGGTTGCGCTTCCAGGCGATGCCGAGCATCACCGCCACGATGGTGGCGGAGGTGATGAGCAGCGGCAGCAGGGCGATGAGTTGTTGCGTCGTGATTTGCATGGCTCTACTTACCGGGCCGAAACGAGTTGGGTGAGGGCGGTGCTCAGCCACTGCTGCACGCCTTGCATGCTGGCGGCGGAAGTGTCGAGAACCGGCTGCGGGTAGACGCCGAGGAGGATCAGCAATCCTGCCAGGCCGAGCACCATGCTCAGTTCGCGGGTGTTCAGACCGAGCAGGGCGCCTTCCGCCCTGGCCGGGCCGAAGTAGGCGCGGTGGATCATGATCAGCGAGTAGACCGAGCCGAGCACCAAGCCGGTGGAGGCCAGCACGGTGATCCACGGCGCCTGCGGGAAGGTGCCGATCAGGACCAGGAATTCGCCGACGAAGTTGCCGGTGCCCGGCAGGCCGAGCGCGGCGGCGGCGAAGAACAGGCTGACCGCCGGCAGCCAGGGCATGCGTCCCCAGATGCCGCCCATCTCGCGCATGTCGCGGGTGTGCAGGCGTTCGTAGAGCTGGCCGCAGAGGATGAACAGCGCGGCGGCGGAGAGGCCGTGGGCGATCATCTGCACCACGGCGCCCTGCAGGGCGATCTGGCTGCCGGAGTAGATGGCGATCAGGATGAAGCCCATGTGCGACACGCTGGAATAGGCCACCAGGCGCTTGATGTCGGTCTGCGCGAAGGACACCAGGGCGCCGTAGACGATGGCGAACACGCCGAGGCCCATGGCGATCGGCGCGAATTCGGCCGAGGCGTTGGGGAACAGCGGCAGGGCGAAGCGCAGCAGGCCGTAGGCGGCGGTCTTCAGCAGGATGCCGGCGAGGTCCACGGAACCGGCGGTCGGCGCCTGGGCATGGGCGTCGGGCAGCCAGGAGTGGACCGGGATCACCGGGAACTTCACCGCGAAGGAGATGAAGAAGCCGAGCATCAGCAGGAACTCGGTGCCCGGCTCCAACTGGGTCTTCAGCAGATCGGCGTAGTTGAAGGTGAGTACGCCGGTCTGGCTGTAGTGGACGAACACCAGGCCGAGGATGGCCACCAGCATGACCAGGCCGCTGGCCTGGGTGAAGATGAAGAACTTGGTGGCGGCGGTGATCCGGGTGCTGCCCGTACTGCCGCTATGACCCCAGAGCGCGATGAGGAAGTACATCGGCACCAGCATCATTTCCCAGAAGAAGAAGAACAGGAACAGGTCGACGGCCAGGAAGACGCCGACCACGCCACCGAGAATCCACATCAGGTTGAGGTGGAAGAAACCGACCTTCTGCTGGATTTCCTTCCAGGAGCAGAGGACCGAAAGCACGCCGAGCAGGCCGGTGAGAACCACCATCAGTATCGACAGGCCATCGAGGGCCAGGTGTACTTCGATACCGAAACGCTCGATCCAGCTCAGCCGGAACTCGGAGGTCCAGAGGGGGGCGGCTCCCGGTGCGGGGGCCAGGGTATAGTCCCCGGTGGCCCACAGCCAGAGGCCGAGAACCAGCAGCAGGGACATGGTCAGCAGCGCGATCCAGCGCGGCAGGGTGGTGCCGAAGCGCTCACCTTGCCAGCACAGCAGGCCGCCGATGAAGGGGATCAGGATCAGCCAGGGCAGAATCATGACGGGCTCAATTCCTTTCGCAAAATGTCAGGCCAACAGCACGATGCCGAGCAGCAGCACGGCACCGCCGACGATGGAGCCGGCATACCAGCGCAACTGGCCGGTCTCGCTGCGACTCAAAACCCCGTGACCGTCGCGCGCCAGGCGCGGAATCACGCTGATGCCACGGTCGATGGGGTCGCGACCGAGCAGGCGGCAGAGCTGCAGGTAGGGAGTGACGAACAGGCGGTCGTAGAGCCAGTCGAAGCCCCAGGCGGCATACCACAGGGGGATCAACTGGCGCGCCGGCTCGCTCCGGGCGATGCCGTCGAGCAGTTGCCGGTCGCCCAGATAGAGGCGCGCGGCGAAGGCGATACCGGCCAGCGCGACGACGGCGGAGATGACTTCCAGCACGTGCTTGGCCCCGCCACCGGCATGGCCGGCGCTTTCCGGCAGCACGCCGTGCAGCGGCGGCACTATCCAGGCGCCGATGAAGGTGGACAGGACGATCAGCACCACGAGCGGCAGGTTGTGGGCGATGCCGTGTCCTTCATGCACCTCGCCCTTGGCCTCGCCATGGAAGGCGATGAAGATCAGCCGGAAGGTGTACAGGGAGGTCAGGAAGGCACCGGCCAGACCGGCGAAGAGCAGCAGGACGCGACCGCTGGCGTAGGCTTCCCAGAGGATTTCGTCCTTGGAGTAGAAGCCCGCGGTCAGCAGCGGCAGGGCGGCCAGCGCCGCGCCGCCGACCAGGAAGCTGGCGTAGGCCAGCGGCAGCTTCTTGCGCAGGCCGCCCATCTTGAAGATGTTCTGTTCGTGGTGGCAGGCGAGGATCACCGAGCCGGAAGCGAGGAACAGCAGGGCCTTGAAGAAAGCGTGGGTCATCAGGTGGAAGATCGCCGCGTCCCAGGCACCGACGCCCAGGGCGAGGAACATGTAGCCGATCTGGCTCATGGTCGAGTAGGCGAGGACACGCTTGATGTCGGTCTGCACCAGGGCGGCGAAGCCGGCCAGCAGCAGGGTCAGGCCGCCGACGATGCCGACCAGGTCGAGGATCTCCGGGGTCAGCAGGTAGAGGCCATGGGTCCGGGCGATCAGATAGACGCCGGCGGTCACCATGGTCGCCGCGTGGATCAGCGCCGAAACCGGGGTCGGGCCGGCCATGGCGTCGGCCAGCCAGGTCTGCAGTGGCAGTTGGGCGGACTTGCCGACCGCGCCGCCGAGCAGCATCAGGGTGGCGATCCACAGCCAGTTGTCGCCTTCCGCGTATTTCTGCGCAGCCAGGCCGACCAGCTCCTGGATGTTCAGGGTGCCGAGATTGAAGAACAGGATGAACAGGCCGATGGCCATGAACACGTCGCCGATGCGGGTGACGATGAAGGCCTTGAGCGCCGCGTTGCCGTTCTTGCGTTCGTGGTAGTAGAAGCCGATCAGCAGGTAGGAGCACAGCCCCACGCCTTCCCAGCCGAAGTAGAGGAACAGCAGGTTGTCGCCCAGCACCAGGAACAGCATGCTGGCGATGAACAGGTTGGTATAGGCGAAGAAGCGCGAGTAGCCCTCTTCACCGCGCATGTACCAACTGGCGAACAGGTGGATCAGGAAGCCCACGCCGGTGACCACGCCGAGCATGGTGACCGAAAGGCCGTCCAGGTAGAGGGTGAAGCTCGGCGCGAAGCCGTCCACGCTCATCCACTGCCACAGCGTCTGGGTGAAGACGCCGCCTTCCGGCGGAGCGCTGTGGAACTGCCAGATGACGTTGGCGGCGGTCAGGGCCGAGAGGCCTACGGAGCCGACGCCGATCAGCGCCGACAGGTTTTCGGAAAGGCGTCCGCGGGAGAAGGCCAGCAGCAGCCAGCCGATCAGCGGAAACAGACAGGTAAGGAATAGTAGGTTCATCCGCGCATCTCGCTGGCAGCGTCGATATCGAGGGTATGGAAGCGGCGATGCAACTGCAGCAGGATCGCCAGGCCGATGCTGGCCTCGGCGGCTGCCAGGGTGATCACCAGAATGAACATGATCTGCCCGTCGGCCTGCGCCCAGCGGCTGCCGGCGACCACGAAGGCCAGGGCGGCCGCGTTCATCATGACTTCCAGACTCATCAGTACGAACAGGATGTTGCGCCGTACCATCAGGCCGATCAGGCCGAGGCTGAACAGCACGCCGGACAGCGCCAGGCCGTGCTCCATGGGAATTGCATTCATCGGGTCACTCCTTGGCTTCGCGGCGGCCGAGGTGATAGGCGGCGACCAGCGCGGCGAGCAGCAGCATGGACGCCAGCTCCACGGCCAGCAGGTAGGGGCCGTACAGGGCGGTGCCCACGGCTTTGGCATCCACCGTCTGCTGGCCGACCAGGGCGCCGTCCGAGGTGCCGAACAGCACGTACAGCAGCTGTACCAGCAGCAGGACGGAGAGCAGCGTCGGTCCGGCCCAGATGCCCGGTTTCAGCCATTGCCGTTCCTGTTCGGCGACGGCCGGGCCGAGGTTGAGCATCATCACCACGAAGACGAAGAGCACCATGATGGCGCCGGCGTAGACGATGATTTCCAGCACGCCGGCGAAGGGAGCGCCGAGGCTGAAGAAACACATGGCTACCGCCAGCAGGGAAACGATCAGATAGAGCAGGGCATGCACGGGGTTGGTGTGGGTGATCACCCGCAGGGTGGACGCCACGGCGAACCCGGCACTGAGGTAGAACGCGAATTCCATCTTTCCTGGGTCCTTAAGGCAGCAGGCCTTTCACGTTGATCGGCTCGGCTTCGTTCTGCGCGGCGCCTTTCGGCTTGCCGGCGATCGCCATGCCCGCCACGCGGTAGAAGTTGTAGTCCGGGTATTTGCCGGGGCCGGAGATCAGCAGGTCCTGCTTCTCGTAGACCAGTTCCTGGCGCTTGTACTCGGACATCTCGAAGTCCGGGGTGAGTTGGATCGCCGTGGTCGGGCAGGCCTCCTCGCAAAGGCCGCAGAAGATGCAGCGCGAGAAGTTGATGCGGAAGAATTCCGGATACCAGCGGCCGTCTTCCTTCTCGGCCTTCTGCAGGGAAATGCAGCCGACCGGGCAGGCCACCGCGCAGAGGTTGCAGGCCACGCAGCGCTCCTCGCCGTCGGGGTCGCGGGTCAGAACGATGCGGCCGCGATAGCGCGGGGGCAGGTAGACGGGTTCTTCCGGATACTGCAGGGTGTCGCGCTTGCGGAAGGCGTGGGAGAACACCATCACCAGGCTGCGCAACTGGGTGAAGGTGCCGTACAGCACTTCTCCGATGTATTTGAACATGACGTGTCTTCTCCTTACTGGGCCGCCAGCACGAACGCGCCGGTCACCAGCAGGTTGAGCAGGGTCAGGGGCAGGCAGAACTTCCAACTGAAAGCCATCACCTGGTCATAGCGCGGGCGCGGCAGGGAAGCGCGCAGCAGGATGAACAGCATGATGAAGAAGGCCGTCTTCAGGGCGAACCAGATGAAGGACAGTTGCGGCAGGATGCCGAACGGGCCGTGCCAGCCACCGAAGAACAGGGTCACCAGCAGTGCCGAAATCAGCACGATGCCGATGTACTCGCCGACGAAGAACATGCCCCATTTCATGCCCGCGTATTCGATATGGTAGCCATCGGCCAGTTCCTGTTCGGCCTCCGGCTGGTCGAAGGGGTGGCGGTGGGTCACCGCGACGCCGGCGATGAAGAAGGTGCAGAAGCCGAGGAACTGCGGAATGATGAACCAGGTGTGCTGCGCCTGGTATTCGACGATGTCGCGCATGTTGAAGGAGCCGGTCTGGGCGACTATGCCCATCAGCGCCAGGGCCATGAACACCTCGTAGGAGATGGTCTGGGCCGAGGCGCGCAGGCTGCCGAGCAGGGCGAACTTGTTGTTGCTCGACCAGCCGGCGAAGAGCACCGCGTAGACCGCGAGGCCGGCCATGGCGAAGAAGAACAGCAGGCCGATGTTGAGATCGGCCACGCCCCAGGTCGGCGTCACCGGGACCACCGCGAAGGCCATCAGCAGGGCGCTCATCGCGACGATCGGCGCCAGGGTGAAGATCAGCCTGTCGGCGAACGGCGGCGTCCAGTCCTCCTTGAAGAACATTTTCAGCATGTCCGCGCCGAGCTGGAACATGCCGAACGGGCCGACCCGGTTGGGACCGTAGCGATCCTGCCAGAGGCCGAGCAGACGGCGCTCGATGAAGCTGAGCAGGGCGCCGCAGACCACCACCACCAGCAGGATGACGATGGCCTTGAGGATGGCGACGACGATCTCGATGAGTTCGGGGGTGATCCAGCTCATTGCGCAGCCTCCTGCAGATCGCTGGCCAGACGGCCGAAGAGTGCGGCGGGAATGCCCGGCAGGCCGGCGGGCAGGGCCACCAGGCCGGTACCCAGGTTTTCGTCCAGACGCAACGGCAGGCGCAGTTCCACGCCCTCGATGCGCAGGCCGAGCAGGGCGCCTTCGTTGACCCCGAGGCGTTCGGCCTCGGCCTTGGCCAGGGCCACGTAGGGCTGCGGGATGCGTTCCTGGATGGGCTCGGCGCGCGCGGTGGTCTCCTCGCTGCCGAACAGGTGATGGATGGGCACCACCTGCCAGTGGCCTTGGGGCGGGTCGAACGCCCGCGGCGGCTCGCTGAACCATGCCAGACGGTCACCCTGGGCCTCGATCAGGCGGATGCCCGGATCGCCGGCGCGCAGGTGGCCGCCCACTTCGTCCTGGAACTTGTTCCAGGCCTGCGGGGAGTTCCAGCCCGGCGACCAGGCGAAGGGAATCTGCTGGCGATTCTCGTTGCTGCCGGCGTAGCCCTCCATGGAGAAGGCGAAGGGGCTGTCCTGGTCCTGCGGCACACGCGGTTCGTGCACGCTGATGTTGGCGCGCATGGCGGTGCGGCCGCTGTAGCGATGCGGCTCGCGGGCCAGCTTCAGGCCCTTGATGCGGAACGCGGCGTTCGGGGCGGCGTCGCGGATGCCGGCCAGTTGCGGACGGGCATCGGCGCAGGCCTCGGTGACGTGATCGAGCTGGGTCCAGTCGACGGAGCGGCCCTGCAGGGTGCTGTGCAGGGCGTGCAGCCAGCGCCAGCCTTCGCGCACCAGGTTGCCAGCATCGTAGTAGCTGGGATCGAAGACCTGGAAGAAGCGCTGGGCGCGGCCTTCCTGACTGACCAGGGTGCCGTCGGCCTCGGCGAAGCTGGCCGCCGGCAGCAGCAGGTGGGCCTGCGCCGCGGTGGCGGTACGCTGGTGATCGGCGACGATCACCGCCTTCGCGGCGGCCAGGGCGGCATTCACCCGGGCCGGCTCGATGCGGCGATAGAGATCGTTCTCCAGGATCACCACGGCATCGGCCTCGCCGCTGGCGAGCCGTTCCAGGGCGGCGTCCAGCGGGGCCCCGCCGAACAGGGTCAGGCCCAGGCTGTTGGCTTCCGGCACGACCAGGCTGATGGCGGCGTTCTTCTGCCGCTTGTGCAGGGCCTTGGCGATGTTCGCCGCGGCTTCCAGGAGGGCCCTGGAGCCAAGCGAGGTACCGGAGACCAGCAGCGGACGCTTGGCGGCCAGCAGGGCGTCGGCGATGCGCTGGGCCAGGGCGGCGGCTTCGGGATCGAGGCCTTCAACCGCCGGCGCCTCGGCGTCGATGGCGTGGGCCACGGCGAAACCGAGACGGGCCAGATCGTCGGGTGCGGCATGCACGCATTCGGCCGCCACGTCATCCAGGCGGGTCGCGGACAGGCTGGCGATGAACAGCGGGCTCAACTCGTGCTGGGCGATGTTGCGCACGGCGGCGTTCAGCCAGGGCTGGACCTTGAGGGCGGCGGCCATTTCCTCGGACTTGACCTTGACCGACTGGCGCAGGGCCAGGGCGATGCGCGCGGCGGTCTGGGTCAGGTCCTCGCCGAGCACGAACACGGCGTCGTGGCTTTCGATCTCGCGCAGCGAGGGAACCGGCAGCGGGCTTTCCTGCATGATGCGCAGCGCCAGTTGCAGCAGTTCCTGCTCACCGGCCGCGACACCGCTGTAGAAGTTGCCGGGACCGACCAGTTCGTGCAGGGCGAAGTTGCTCTCCAGGCTGGCGCGCGGCGAACCGATGCCGATCACGCGGCGGTCCTTCAGCAGGGCCACGGCCCGGTCGAGGGCGGTGTCGATGCCGAGCTTGTCGTTGCCCAGCAGCGGCTGGCGCGGACGATCCGTGCGGTTGACGTAGCCATAGCCGAAACGGCCGCGGTCGCAGAGGAAGTAGTGGTTCACCGAGCCGTTGTAGCGGTTCTCGATGCGGCGCAGCTCGCCGTAGCGTTCGCCGGGGCTGATGTTGCAGCCGACCGAACAGCCATGGCAGATGCTGGGGGCGAACTGCATGTCCCACTTGCGGTTGTAGCGCTCGGAATGGGTCTTGTCGGTGAACACCCCGGTCGGGCAGACCTCGGTGAGGTTGCCGGAGAACTCGCTTTCCAGCACGCCGTCCTCGGCGCGGCCGAAGTAGACGTTGTCATGGGCGCCGTAGACGCCCAGGTCGGTGCCGCCGGCATAGTCCTGGTAGTAGCGCACGCAGCGGTAGCAGGCGATGCAGCGGTTCATCTCGTGGGCGATGAAGGGGCCTAGCTCCTGGTTCTGGTGGGTGCGCTTGGTGAAGCGGTAACGGCGCCTGGCGTGGCCGGTCATCACCGTCATGTCCTGCAGGTGGCAGTGACCGCCTTCCTCGCACACCGGACAGTCGTGCGGGTGGTTGGTCATCAGCCACTCGACGACGCTCTCGCGAAACTGCTTCGCTTCCTCGTCCTCGATGGAGATCCAGGTGTTGTCGGTGGCGGGGGTCATGCAGGACATGACGAGGCGACCGCGTTTGTCGTTCTCGTCGTTGTACTGCTTGACCGCGCATTGTCGGCAGGCGCCGACGCTGCCTAGCGCCGGGTGCCAGCAGAAGTAGGGAATGTCGAGTCCGAGGGACAGGCAGGCCTGGAGCAGGTTGTCCGCGCCATCGACTTCGAACGTCTTGCCGTCTACGTGGATAGTGGCCATGGTTCAGTTTTCTTCAATACCCGCCGCAGCAGGTGTGGCTAATGGAATCCGGTGCTGGCGCTGCGCGTGGCAGCGACCGACGCGGGTCGGGACGGAAGAGTCCACGGGGCAGGAGGGGCCCCGGCTCCGTCCGACCTGCGTTTCGAGCAAATTCAAATCTGTGGAGCGGCGATGCTCTGGCGTGTTTCCACGGGGCTTCCCCGAACGCCGGCCTCGAACTCCTGACGGAAGTACTTGAGGGCGCTGCCCAGCGGCTCGACGGCGCCCGGTGCGTGGGCGCAGAAGGTCTTGCCCGGGCCGAGGAATCTGACCAGTTGCTCCAGGGTCTCCAGGTCGCCGGGCTGGCCTTCGCCGCGCTCCAGGGCGCTCAACAGCTTGACGCTCCACGGCAGGCCGTCGCGGCACGGGGTGCACCAGCCGCAGGATTCGCGGGCGAAGAACTCCTCCAGATTGCGCAGCAGCGAGACCATGTTGATACTGTCGTCCACCGCCAGAGCCAGGCCGGTGCCCATGCGGGTGCCGACCTTGCCTATGCCGCCGGCATACATCTGTGCGTCCAGGTGCTCGGGGAGCAGGAAGCCGGTGCCGGCTCCGCCCGATTGCCAGCACTTGAGCCGGTAACCGTCGCGCATGCCGCCGGCATAGTCCTCGAACAGCTCGCGAGCGGTGATGCCGAAGGGCAGTTCCCAGAGGCCGGGGTTCTTCACCTTGCCGGAGAAGCCCATCAGCTTGGTGCCCATGTCCTCGCTGCCGGGCCGGGCCAGGGATTTGTACCAGTCGACGCCGTTGCCGACGATCGCCGGCACGTTGCTCAGGGTTTCGACGTTGTTCACGCAGGTCGGCTTGCCCCAGACGCCGACGGCGGCCGGGAAGGGCGGCTTGGAGCGCGGGTTGGCGCGGCGCCCTTCGAGGGAGTTGATCAGCGCGGTTTCTTCGCCGCAGATGTAGCGGCCGGCGCCGGTGTGCACGAACAGCTCGAAGTCGAAGCCGCTGCCGAGGATGTTCTTGCCGAGCAGGCCGGCGGCCTTGGCTTCGGCAATGGCGCGGTTGAGGTTGCGGGCGGCATCGATGTATTCGCCGCGCAGGAAGATGTAACCGCGATAGGCCTTCAGCGCCCGGGCGCTGATCAGCATGCCCTCGATCAACTGGTGCGGCAACTGCTCCATGAGCAGTCGGTCTTTCCAGGTGTTCGGCTCCATTTCGTCCGCGTTGCACAGCAGGTAGCGGATGTCGATGGAGTCATCGGCGGGCATCAGGCCCCATTTGATGCCGGTGGCGAAGCCGGCGCCGCCACGTCCCTTGAGGCCGGAGTCCTTGACGATGGCGACGATGTCGGCGGGCGACAGTTCGGCGAGCGCCTTGCGCGCCGCGGCATAGCCGTTCTTCTGCTGGTATTCGTCGAGCCAGACCGGTTCGGCGTCTTCGCGCAGGCGCCAGGTCAGGGGATGGGTTTCCGCCGTGCGGGGAGTGCGGTTGGCGGGACCGATGGAGGTAAGAGTCATGGGTAGGCCTCCAGCAGTTGTTCTATTCCTTCGGGCGTCAGGTTGCCGAAGGTGTCGTCGTCGATCATCACGGCCGGGGCCTTGTCGCAGTTGCCCAGGCAGCACACCGGCAACAGGGTGAAGCGGCCGTCGCGGGTGGTCTGGCCGGGAACGATGCCGAGTTTCTGGCGGAGGGCGGCGAGTACGGTTTCATGGCCACCGATGAAGCAGGTCATGCTGTCGCACACGCGGATCACGTGGCGTCCCACCGGAACACGAAAGATCTGGCTATAGAAGGTGGCCACGCCCTCGACGTCGCTGGCCGGGATGCCGAGAATCTCGCCGATGGCCGGGATGGCGCCGTCCGGCACCCAGCCGCGTTGCTTCTGGACGATCTTCAGCGCCTCGATGGAGGCGGCGCGCGGGTCCTCGTAGTGATGCGTCTCGTGCTCGATGGCCGAGCGCTCGGTTTCGCTGAGGACGAAACGGTCGGTCTGAATAATTGAATTCATGTCAGCGGTCCACGTCGGCCATAACGAAGTCGATGCTGCCCAGGTAGGCGATCAGGTCGGCCACCATGCTGCCGCGGATCACCGAAGGGATCTGCTGCAGGTGGGCGTAGCTCGGGGTACGGATGCGCGTGCGGTAGCTCATGGTGCTGCCATCGCTGGTCAGGTAGTAGCTGTTGATGCCCTTGGTCGCCTCGATCATCTGGAAGGATTCGTTGGCCGGCATCACCGGACCCCAGGACACCTGCAGGAAGTGGGTGATCAGGGTCTCGATGTGCTGCAGCGTGCGCTCCTTCGGTGGCGGCGTGGTCAACGGATGGTCGGCCTTGTAGGGGCCTTCCGGCATGTTCCTCCGGCACTGCTCGATGATCCGCAGGCTCTGGCGCATCTCGCCCAGCTTGACCATGCAGCGGTCGTAGGCGTCGCCGTTGTGCGCCAGCGGGACTTCGAATTCGAAGTTCTCGTAGCCGGAATAGGGGCGCGCCTTGCGCAGGTCGAAGTCGAGACCGGTGGCCCGCAGGCCGGCGCCGGTGACGCCCCATTCCAGTGCCTGCCGGGTGTCGTACCTGGCCACGTCCATGGTGCGGCCGCGCAGGATGCTGTTCTGCAGTGCCGCCTTCTCGTACTCGTCGAGACGCTTGGGCATCCACTCGACGAACTCCTTGACCAGGGCGTCCCAGCCGCGCGGCAGGTCGTGGGCGACCCCGCCGATGCGGTACCAGGCCGGATGCAGGCGGAAGCCGGTGATGGCCTCGACCACCTTGTAGGCGCGCTGGCGGTCGGTGAAGGTGAAGAACACCGGCGTCATGGCGCCGACGTCCTGGATATAGGTACCGAGGTAGAGGAGGTGGTTCAGGATGCGGAAGAACTCCGCCATCATGACGCGGATCACGTCGACCCGCTGCGGCACCTTGATGCCGGCCAGCTTCTCGACGGCCAGCACGTAGGGCAGATTGTTCATCACCCCGCCGAGGTAGTCGATGCGATCGGTGTAGGGAATGAAGCTGTGCCAGCTCTGCCGCTCGGCCATCTTCTCGGCGCCGCGGTGGTGATAGCCGATCTCCGGCACGCAGTCGACGATTTCCTCGCCGTCCAGTTGCAGAATGATACGGAAGGCGCCGTGGGCGGACGGGTGGTTGGGGCCGAGGTTGAGGAACATGAAGTCCTCGTGCTCGCCGCCGCGCTTCATGCCCCACTCCTCGGGCTTGAAGCGCAGGGCTTCCTGCTCCAGATCCTGCTTGGCCGCCGACAGGCTGTAAGGGTCGAATTCGGTGGCGCGGGCCGGATAATCCTTGCGCAGCGGATGGCCTTCCCAGGTCGGCGGCATCAGGATGCGGGTCAGGTGCGGGTGGCCTTCGATGTGGATCCCGTACATGTCCCAGATTTCGCGCTCGTACCAGTTGGCGTTCGGCCAGATGCCGGTGGCGCTGGGTAGCTTGAGGTCGCCCTCCTTCAGGGCGACCTTGATCATCACGTCGCTGTTCCGTTCGATCGACAGCAAATGATAGAAGACGCTGAAGTCGGCCTCCGGCAGGCCGCGGCGTTGGGTACGCAGCCGCTCGTCGACGCCATGCAGGTCATACAGCATGACGTAGGGGCGCGGCAGGTTGCGCAGGAAGCGCAGGACTTCGATGAGTTTTTCCCGTGCTACCCAGAGCACGGGCATGTCCGTGCAGGTGCTTTGTACGGTGAAGGTTTCGGCACCAAAACGGGAGTTGAGTTCGGCGACCACGTCTTGGTCGTCGGCCTTGTACGGCGGAATGGACAGAACGCTGTCTGCAGTCATGGTCTCGGTCGCTTTTGGTCAACGGACAGAATGAGCCTGGGCCTGCCGCGCGGATGGGCGCGCGGGGAAAGCCGGCTCAGACTTCGTCGGGGCTGCGCAGGTTGGTGACCTGGATGCGCTGTTCGCGGCGCAGTTCCCGTTGCGAGGGCATCTCGGCTCGATAGATGCCCTGGTCGCCGACGACCCAGGAAAGAGGCCGGCGCTCCTGACCGATCGACTCCTGCAGCAGCATCAGGCCTTGCAGAAAGGCTTCGGGGCGCGGGGGACAGCCTGGAATGTAGACGTCTATGGGGAGGAACTTGTCGACACCCTGGACGACTGAGTAAATGTCGTACATGCCGCCGGAGTTGGCGCAGGAGCCCATGGAGATCACCCACTTCGGTTCGAGCATCTGCTCGTAGAGGCGCTGGATGATCGGCGCCATCTTGATGAAGCAGGTCCCGGCGATGACCATGAAATCGGCCTGCCGCGGCGAGGCGCGAATGACTTCGGCGCCGAAGCGGGCGATGTCGTGGGGGGCGGTGAACGCGGTGGTCATTTCCACGTAGCAGCAGGAGAGGCCGAAGTTGTAAGGCCACAGGGAATTCTTGCGCCCCCAGTTGACCGCACCGCTCAGCACGTCTTCCAGCTTGCCCATGAATATGTTGCGGTGAACCTGACCCTCGCTGGGGTCCGTTACGGTTTCCCGCTCTCCGATCGGATACTGCTCGTAGGAAGCATCCGGGTCGATCCTGGTGAGTTTGTATTGCATTGCCAAAGCCTCATTGTTTCAGCTTCGCCTGCCGATTACGGCGGCCTTCCGGAGCCCAGTCGAGGGCACCGATCCGCCAGAGATAGACAAGACCCGCCAACAGAATTGCTATGAAAATCATTGCTTCGATGAGCCCGGCCCAGCCGCTTTCGCGAACCGATACCGCCCATGCGAAGAGAAATAGGGCTTCGACGTCGAAGATCACGAAGAGCATCGCGACCAGATAGAATTTGGCCGAAAGGCGCAGGCGCGCACCGCCGGTGGGAACGATGCCGGATTCGAAGGGTTCGTTCTTGCTGCGTCCGACGGCCTTGCTGCCGAGCAGGCGGGAAACACCGAGCATGAAGGCGCACAGGCCGGCGACGCCTAACAGGAAAACTGCGAATCCCCAGTTGTGGGAGAGCGTGGCAACTGCTTCAGACATGCCGGAACTCCTTGATCAAGGAACGGCTTAAAGGATGGATGGCTGCGTCAAAATGTAGCAGCCGCTTGGGGCGGTCACTCTATGCTCGCGCAGCATCGAAAATATTGTTCTGGATCAATTTTCTGCTACAAAAGGGCTCGCCGCGCACTTTCTCGGTGTTGTACCGATCACAATGCGCGGAGGCCGGGAGTCTTGTGATATTGGTTTGCCAGGTGATTGAAAGAGCCGGATGCACCTCGAAGAGAAGGCATTTTTCACGGGAACCAATGTCTTTCATTTCACGATAGCTCATCTGCCGAAAAAGCAAATTTCACCGTCCCGATCCAGACGGCTGGCGATCGGTGCGTTTGCCATGACCCCGAAGCGGAGCTTGGATGGCGCTATTGATCATGACCGGCCCGGGCCGGTCATGCGGCTGTGAAGTCGGGAGTCACAGTACCCGGCGCCAGCCTTCCCGGGTGATGACCACCGTCGAGGAGCGCGGCCGCTTGCCCGGACCATCCGGCCAGGTGCTGAGCAGGTTGTCCGGGGTCGAGCCTTCGCCGGGATGCTGGATGTTGACGAACAGCGTGCGGAAATCCGGCGTGGCGGTGATGCCGGTGACCTCGCAGCCGACGGGTCCGACCAGGAAGCGCTTCAGCTCGCCGCTGTCCGGGTTGGCCACCAGCATCTGGTTGTTGCCGAAGGGGCCGTCGCTGTGCTGGCTGCCGCTCATGTCGGTCTGGATCCACAGGAGTCCCTGGGGATCGAACCAGAGCCCGTCCGGACTGGCGAGGATGTTGTCGGCGCCGAGCGGCTGGTTGTCCGGGCCGCGGCTGTCGCCCTCGGGACCTGCCAGGAGGAAGAGGTCCCAGTTGAAGCGGGTGCCGGTGTGCTCCGGGCTTTCCTCCCGCCAGCGGATGATGTGCCCGTAGGCGTTGTCGGGTCGCGGGTTGGCCGCGTCGGCTTCGGTCCGGTTCGTGTTGTTGGTGAGGGTGAAATAGACTTCGCCGCTTCGCGGATGCACGGCGCCCCATTCCGGACGGTCCATCTTGGTCGCGCCCACGGCGTCGGCAGCCGTGCGGGTATTGATCAGAACCTCGCCCTGGTCGGCGAAGCCGATGCCCTTGGCGGCGCAGGCCGCCTGGAAAGTCGCGTCCTGGATGTCGAGGGGCAGCCAGTCGCCTGTGCCGTCCGCGTTGAAGCGGGCGACGTAGAGGGTGCCTTCGTCGAGCAGGCGGCTGTTATCGGGACGGCCCGGACGGAACTTGTCGCGGCTGACGTACTTGTAGATGTATTCGTTGCGCGAATCGTCGCCCGAATAGCAGACCAGCCGCTTGCCGGGGCCGGTGGGTGCGAAGATCACCCCTTCATGGGCGAAGCGGCCCAGGGCCGTGTGCTTGACCGGCACGGATTGGGGATCGAAAGGATCGATCTCGACGATCCAGCCGAAATGATTGGGTTCGTTGCGGTAGTCGCCGCTGGCCGTTTCGGCCTTGCGGGTGGCGTCGAATCGCTGGAATTCGTCCCCTTCCAGGGTGTTCCAGCCGAAGCGCCCGGTCTTGCCGATGCCGTAGCGTTGTAGTTCGCGCGGCAGTTCGCTGTCCTGGGTTGCGAAATAGTTCGCCCAGTTTTCCTCGCAGGTCAGATAGGTGCCCCAGGGGGTGAAGCCATTGGAGCAGTTGTTCTGGGTGCCGCGGGTGGCGCTGCCGTCGCGGCTGTAGCGGGTGCGCAGCAGGGCGTGGCCGCGTGCCGGACCGCGGATTTCCATCGGCGTGGCGGCGGTTATGCGACGACCGAACTTCGAGTCGCCGACCACTTCCCAGCCGTTGCGTGGAGAGCGCCGGATCTCCACTACCGAAACGCCGTGGGCATTGATTTCCTTGCGCACTTCTTCGGGGATCGTGCGCTTGCCGTCGACCAGGGTCGGGCCGTTGGGGTGCAGCAGCGGCGCATCGATGTATTCGTGGTTGACCACCAGCAGACCGTGTTCGCTGTTATGTCCTTTGCCGTTCCGGGCATCGATGGGGAAGTAGTGCATGCCGTCGTGGTGCATGCCGGTCTGCTCGGCTTGTTCCTGGGCCGTGTTGCTGCCGTCTTCGCGATAGGCCGGATAGCTGCCACAGATCGGCGTGCCCCAGGGAATGAAGGTCTTGGCCTGATACCCCTCGGGTACGCTGATGGTGTCAGCGCGCGTCACGGCCACCGCTTCGAACGCCAGGCGACTGGGCCGCTTGAGCAGACCGCGGGCTTCGCCGGCGTTGCCGGTTCGCGGTACTGTCACGCCAAGGAAGGCCAGCATGCCCATGGCCATACCACCGGCGATCACCTGGCGGCGGCCGATGCCTTGGATCAGATCGTCGATATGCGGATTGTTCGAGTGATTGCTGGGTATTTCGTCGCCATCGCCGGACAGGGCGGTGTCTTTATCGGTCCTCACGGGGTAGCTCCGTCTAGGGGGAGGGAACGGAGACAAACCTAAAGGGTAGGTACGACAGGAGAGTGACAGCGAGGGGAGCGGCGAAACGAGAACATCCCCCGGCAAAGCCGGGGGATGTCGAGGGTCACGCTGGGTGCGAACGGGTTCCGATCAATGGAACTGGTTCATGGTGTTGTCTTTGCCGCCGGCTTTCAGAGCGGCTTCGCCAGCGAAGTATTCCTTGTGGTTGTCGCCGATGTCGGAGCCGGCCATGTTCTGGTGCTTGACGCAAGCGATACTCTGACGGATTTCCTGACGCTGAACGCCCTTCACGTAGGCCAGCATGCCTTCCTCGGCGAAGTAGCCCTTGGCCAGGTTGTCGGTGGACAGCGCGGCAGTGTGGTAGGTCGGCAGGGTGATCAGGTGGTGGAAAATACCGGCCTGGGCCGCGGCGTCGCGCTGGAAGGTGCGGATGCGGGCATCAGCTTCCAGGGCCAGCTCGGTCTCGTCGTACTCCACGCTCATCAGTTTGGCGCGGTCGTACTTGGCGACGTCCTTGCCTTCGGCGGCCCAAGTATCGAACACTTGCTGACGGAAGTTCAGGGTCCAGTTGAACGACGGGCTGTTGTTGTACACCAGCTTGGCGTTCGGGATGGCTTCGCGGATGCGGTCGACCATGCCCTTGATCTGGCCGATGTGCGGCTTCTCGGTTTCGATCCACAGCAGGTCGGCGCCATTCTGCAGGGAAGTGATGCAGTCCAAGACGCAGCGGTCTTCGCCGGTACCCTTGCGGAACTGGAACAGACCGCTGGCCAGGCGCTTCGGACGCAGCAGCTTGCCGTTGCGGTTCAGTACCACGTCGCCGTTCTTCATCTCGGCCGGGCTGATCTCTTCGCAGTCCAGGAAGGCGTTGTACTTGTCGCCCAGGTCGCCTTCCTGACGGGTCACGGCGATCTGCTTGGTCAGGCCGGCACCCAGGGAGTCGGTACGGGCGACGATCACGCCATCGTCCACGCCCAGCTCGAGGAAGGCATAGCGAACGGCATTGATCTTGGCGAGGAAGTCCTCGTGCGGAACGGTCACCTTGCCGTCCTGGTGGCCGCACTGCTTCTCGTCGGAAACCTGGTTTTCGATCTGGATGCAGCAGGCACCGGCTTCGATCATCTTCCTGGCCAGCAGGTAGGTGGCCTCGGCGTTACCAAAGCCGGCGTCGATGTCGGCGATGATCGGCACGACGTGGGTTTCGAAGCCGTCGATCTGCTTCAGGATTTCCTGCTCCTTGGCTTTGTCGCCGGCGTTGCGGGCATCGTCAAGGGCGCTGAACAGCAGGTCCAGTTCGCGGGCATCGGCCTGGCGCAGGAAGGTGTACAGCTCTTCGATCAGCGAGGAGACCGCGGTCTTCTCGTGCATGGACTGGTCGGGCAGCGGGCCGAAGTCGGAGCGCAGGGCTGCCACCATCCAGCCGGACAGGTACAGGTACTTCTTGTCGGTGGTCTTCAGGTGCTTCTTGATGGAGATCAGCTTCTGCTGGCCGATGAAACCGTGCCAGCAGCCCAGGGACTGTGTGTAGACGGACGAATCGGCGTCGTACTCGGCCATGTCCTTGCGCATGATGGCCGCAGTGTACTTGGCGACGTCCAGACCGGTCTTGAAACGGTTCTGGATGCGCATGCGGGCGGCGTATTCCGGGTTGATGGCGCTCCAGGCGCTGCCGTTCTTCTCTTTGAGGGCAGCAAGGGCCTTGATCTCGTTTTGATATGCAGACATGGTCGATCCTTCAAAGTTGGAAATGGTTGAGCGATTCCCACCTGAACCTGCATGTAGTCGATGATCGATACGGACAACACGCGGTAAAAACGTCGAACCTTGTGGGCAGTACAGGCACAGAGCCTAGCTCGGCTGGTTGGCTGGAGCTGGCTCCGGAGACCCTTGCCAGGGCCCCTGGTTAGCGGGAGCGAGGCAATCATGCCTAGGCAGGCATCCGTCGTCAACGAATTTGTAGTGAAATTTTTCGAGCACTACACGAAGGTATGAGAAGAGCGCTTCATTCCAGGATCTCGACCCGCAGGCGCGTGGACAGTTCTTCGCGAGTGGATGCGGAGTAGCGGCGCAGCAATGCCTGCTGGTCGTTGCCGCGGCTTTCGCTGCTGTTGCCGAGGTCGATCCATTCTCCTAGACGGCCGCTGACCTGGGTATCCAGTTGCTGGACGTCGATCGCGCCGGGCAGGGAAGGGTCCAACTGCTCATTGCTGCTGCTCAGAGCGATATGCACGATATCGCCGGAGATCCTCGCGGTAACGTAGACGCCGCGGGTGATATCGCGGTAGTAGGTCTCGCGGTACAGCTGTCCGTAGGGGCCGATCCGGGTGTCATGCAGCGGTACGCTCCGGCCGGTCTGGATCAGTGCCGGATAGCCTTCGGTGGCCTGGATCCGTTGCAGGGCGTCGCCCTGTCGGTCGGTGCCGTGGCTCAGGATGCGCAGCCGGTTCCCGTCCTGGATCTGGCCATTCCGGATCTCCACGCCGCCGCTGTCGACCGAGCCGCCGGCGCTGTAGCCGTACTGCGTGCCGCTGCGTGCCGCACTGCTGTCGACGGTGATCAGCAGGCGCCTGGGCGGGATGTCCAACTGCTCGAGCAGGGCGCGCAGTTCCTGCACCTGCGCTGCCGGGGCGTTGACGATGAGCTGGTTGCCATGGGCATGGATTCGCCCCTCATCGCCGATCAGCGCGTGCGCCACGGGCAGCATTTCGTCGGCCATCCGGTGATTCAGCTGGATGATTTCGGTGGCAGCCAGTGCGCAGGACGAGGCCAGCGTCAGCAACACGATGAACAGTCTGCAGGTCTTCATGGGGAACTCGGCGGGAAATCGATATGCCGACATTCTAGGAGCATGGGACGGAGGACGTCTGCCGAAGTGTCCGCAGGTCTGGCGCCCTGCGTGGCCCCCGTGGAGGAGGGCCATGCAGGGCGTTCGGCTGTGAAGACGGTCGCTCAGTCGGCCTGGCGCACCATCTCTACATGAGGAATGCCGGCATCCAGGTATTCACCGCTGATTACTACGAATCCCAAGCGTTCGTAGAAGCGCGTGGCCTGCACCTGGGCGCTCAGGAGCTGGCGGCGAAACCCGCGCCTCTCGGCCTCGGCGATCGCCATGCGCATCAAGGCGGCGCCGATCCTCAGGCTGCGCCAGTCCTTGAGGACCGCGACACGGCCGATGTGGCCATCACGCAGCAGGCGTGCCGTACCAACGGCGAATTCACCCGCGAAGGCGAGGAAGTGGACGGCTTCTTGATCCTCGCTATCCCACTCCAGTTCGGGGGGCACTGCCTGTTCGGCGATGAAGACGCTGTCGCGGATTCGCCGGATGTCCTCATTGTCCTTCTGCCAGTCGGCGATCCGCACCTGGATTTCAGTCATCGGCGAATTCCAGGCTGCCTTGCACGAGCAACTGCCAGAGGAGCTGACGGCCGTCCTCGTCCGCCACCCAGGAGGCCAGGTTGTCCGCATGCAGGGCATCGGCGCTGCAGATCAGCTTGAGCAGCTCGCGCAGGCGACCGGGGAGCTGGCGGCTCTGGCCGCTGGCGAACAGCAGCAGGTCCTGGCCGACCTCGGACCAGGCCAGGCGGGCGCTGGGATTGCGGATCAGTACGCCACCCTCCTGCAGGTTGGTCAGGAAATCCTGCTCCTGCATTTCCGCGCCGGCGACCAGTTCGGGATAGCGCGGTTCGGTCATGAACTGGCCGAACCAGGTGAGCAGCAGGCGCTCGTCGCCCATGTGCTCCTGAATCAGGCCTTTGAGGCGTTCCAGTGCATCGCGCTGGATCTGGTGCGGGTCCTCGCAGGGACCTATGCCCGGATCGCCGTAGCGCTCCTCGTCGGGCAGAAACTGGGCGAGGAAATCGGTGAAATGGGTGAGCACTTCAGCGGCGCTGGGGGCACGGAAGCCCACCGAATAGGTCATGCACTCGTCGACCGCGGTACCGAAGTGGGCCAGACGGGGTGGCAGATAAAGCATGTCGCCTGGCTCCAGCACCCAATCCTCGCCGTTCTGGAATTCGGCGAGGATGCGCAGGTCGGCATGTTTCAGCAGCGGGCTATCGCTGTCGCACATCTGGCCGATCCGCCAGCGCCGCTTGCCGTATCCCTGCAGCAGGAACACGTCATAGTTGTCGTAGTGTGGCCCTACGCCACCCCCTGGCGCGGCATAGCTGATCATCACATCGTCGATGCGCCAACTGGGCAGAAAGCGGAAGTTTTCCAGCAGTTCGGCGACCTCGGGAACGAACTGGTCGACTGCCTGGACCAGCAGGGTCCAGTCGCGCTCGGGCAGGTTCCGGTAGGTTTCCTCGTCGAACGGGCCACGGCGCAGTTCCCAGGGGTGGTTGCCGTGCTCGATGATCAGGCGCGACTCGACTTCTTCCTCGAGCGACAGGCCGGCCAGTTCGTCCGGCGAGATGGGGCTTTCGAAGCCGGGGACGGCCTGGCGGATCAGCAGGGGCCTCTTCTGCCAGTAGTCGCGCAGGAACTCGCGTGCGCTGATGCCCCCCAGGAATTGAAGTGGAATGTCGGAAGTCATGGGTAACCCCTTGCTCTACAGGGAGAGCTGAAAATAAAAACGCCCGGCGCTGCCGGGCGTGGAGATGACGAGACGAAATCAGATGCGCTTGGCCTGGGCGACCGCATTGCCGATATAGGCGGAAGGGGTCAGCTTGTGCAGCTCGGCCCTGGCGCCTGCGGGAATGTCCAGGGTATCGATGAAGGTCTTGAGCGCTTCGGGGCTGATCCCTTTGCCGCGAGTCAGTTCCTTGAGCTTTTCGTAGGGATTGGCGACGCCATAGCGGCGCATCACGGTCTGGATCGGTTCCGCCAGCACTTCCCAGCAGGCATCCAGATCTTCGGCGAGACGCTGGGCGTTCAGCTCCAGCTTGCCGATTCCCTTGAGGGTGGCTTCGTAGGCGATGAGGCTGTGGGCGAGGCCGACGCCGAGGTTGCGCAACACGGTGGAGTCGGTCAGGTCTCGCTGCCAGCGGGAGATCGGCAGCTTGCTGGCCAGGTGCTGGAGAATCGCATTGGCAATGCCGAGGTTGCCCTCGGAGTTCTCGAAGTCGATCGGGTTGACCTTGTGCGGCATGGTCGAGGAGCCGATTTCGCCGGCCACTGTCTTCTGCTTGAAGTAGCCGAGGGCAATGTAGCCCCACACGTCGCGGTCGAAGTCGATCAGGATGGTGTTGAAGCGAGCGATGCCGTCGAACAGCTCGGCGATGTAGTCGTGCGGCTCGATCTGTGTGGTGTAGGGGTTCCAGCTCAGGCCCAGCTCCCCCTCGACGAACTCGCGGGCGTTGGCCTCCCAGTCGACATCCGGGTAGGCCGACAGGTGGGCGTTGTAGTTGCCCACGGCGCCGTTGATCTTGCCCAGCAGCGGCACGGACTCGATCTGCGCGATCTGGCGTTCGAGGCGATAGACCACATTGGCCAGTTCCTTGCCCATGGTGGTCGGCGAAGCCGGCTGACCGTGGGTACGCGACAGCATCGGCACCCCGGCGAACTGCACGGCCAGGGCGCGGATGGCTTCGGCCAGTCGACGCATCAGCGGCAGCAGCACGCTATCGCGGCCTTCGCGCAGCATCAGGGCGTGGGACAGGTTGTTGATGTCCTCGCTGGTGCAGGCGAAATGAATGAATTCGCTCACCTCGGCCAGTTCCGGCAGCTTGCCGGCCTGTTCCTTGAGCAGATACTCGATGGCCTTGACGTCATGGTTGGTGGTGCGTTCGATCTCCTTGACGCGCTCGGCGTGCTCCAGCCGGAAATTTTCGGCCAGCTCGTCCAGCAGGGCGGTGGCTTCGGCTGAAAAGGGGGCTACCTCGGGGATGCCGTTGTGGGCAGCCAGGCGTTGCAGCCAGCGGACCTCCACCATGACCCGGAAGCGGATGAGTCCGAATTCGCTGAAGATCGGGCGCAGGGCACTGGTTTTGCCGGCGTAGCGGCCATCGACGGGGGACACCGCGGTGAGCGAGGAGAGCTGCATGGGGGAGGTCTCGGACAGTCGGGCTACAAAAAGGGCTGCAATGATACACGAAGGCGAAGGGGCGACCGAGCACAATCTTCCTTCGGCCGACCGGCTTCTCAGTTGCGCCGTATCAACGGATAGAGCTCGTCGAGCAGTTTGCGGCGGCTGAACACCAGTTGCCAGCGGTGCCCGCCGAGCTGGCGCCACAGGCGCGCCGAGCGGATGCCGGCGAGCAGGAGCGCGCGGATCCTGGCGGCGTTGGCCGGATTCTGCAGGTGGCGCATCTCGCCGTGTACCTGGATGCGCTGGCGGAAGGTGCTCAGTGTGTCCTCGTACAGGGAGGCGAAGGCGGCGACCACGCTCTCGTGAGTCAGGCCCAGGTGTTGAACCTGCAACTGGATCTGGTCCAGGCGCCGCCCCATGAGTTGCAGCATGTCGTCGCGCTTGTCCAGTTGTCGCTCCAGGGTGACCAGCGCCAGCGAGTAGCGTAATGGCTCGCGCTGCAGACTTTGCGGGTTGCGTTCGAGTGCACTGGCCAGGGCTCGGTAGCCATCGAGCAGGTTGAGGTCATCGCCTCCGTAGACTTCGAGCGTGTCCTTGGGGTTACGCACCAGTAGACTGCCGAGCATGCAGGCGAGATGGGCCTCGCCAGCCAATCCCGTCTTGGCGATCCTGTCGACCAGGTAGGCCGACTCGAATATGGCGCCAAGGGCGATCAATTGTTCCTGTCTGGGCGTCATGGCTGCTCGTCCTCGCGTTTCCATGGCTCGGCAGTCTCGATGACACCGCCACCCAGGCAGACATCTCCATCGTAGAGCACCACGGATTGACCGGGGGTCACGGCACGCTGGGGCTCGTCGAACAGGACCCGGAAGCCTTGGTCGGTCTTTTCCAGGGTACAGGTCTGGTCACCCTGCCGATAACGAACCTTGGCGGCCAGACGCCGTGGGAGCGGGAAGTCGGGCGGATTCACCCAGAACATCTCCGAGGTGTGCAGGGCCCGGGAGAACAGCCAGGGGTGCTGGTTGCCCTGGCCGACGATCAGCACGTTGCGGGTCAGGTCCTTGGCCAGCACATACCAGGGATCTTCGGTAGCATTTTTCATTCCGCCGATGCCAAGCCCCTGACGCTGGCCGATCGTATGGTACATCAGGCCATGGTGCTGGCCGATGACCTTGCCTTCGGTGGTTTCGATGGGGCCGGGCCGGGCAGGCAAGTATTGCTTGAGAAAGTCGCCGAAGCGGCGCTCGCCGATGAAGCAGATCCCGGTGGAGTCCTTTTTTCTGGCCGTGGCCAGGCCGTGCAGTTCGGCGATGGCGCGCACGGCCGGTTTCTCCAGCTCTCCGACCGGGAACAGGGATTTGGCGAGTTGTTCGCTGGCTACGGCATGCAGGAAGTAGCTCTGGTCCTTGTTGGGATCGAGCCCCTTGAGCAGTTCGGTTCTATCCTCGGCATCGCGCCGTCGTACATAGTGTCCGGTCGCTATCATGTCGGCACCGAGCGACAGGGCATAATCGAGGAAAGCCTTGAACTTGATCTCGCGGTTGCACAGGATGTCCGGATTCGGCGTGCGCCCGGCCTTGTACTCGGCGAGAAAGTGTTCGAATACGTTGTCCCAGTATTCGGCGGCGAAGTTGGCGGTATGCAGCCTCATGCCGATCCTGTCGCAGACGGCCTGTGCATCGGCAAGGTCCTCCTTGGCGGTACAATATTCGGTGCCGTCGTCCTCTTCCCAGTTCTTCATGAACAGACCCTCCACCTGATACCCCTGTTGCAGGAGCAGGAGGGCGGAAACGGAAGAGTCCACGCCGCCGGACATGCCGACGATCACGCGGGTATGGGCGGGATCATGCATAGGAAGAGTCGGGTCCTGAAAAGGAAAGGATTCTATCAGGGGCGCGGGCTTGGCTGCGAAGGTTCGGACTGTTCAACGAACGAGGCTCAGCGGGAAGCGCTCTCCGCTCAGGTAGTCGTCGATGCAGCGCAGTACCAGCGGGCTGCGCAGGCATGCCTGCCGCTCGAGCAATTGCTCGCGGCTCAGCCAGCGGGGACCTATGATGCCCTCGTCGAGCTGGTGGTCGGCGACTGGCTGCAAGGCGCGCGCAGCGAAGCAGATGCGCTGATAGGTCACGCCATTGTGGGCTCTGTAGAGGTAGATACCGATCACGGCCGTGAGCTCCACCTGCCAGCCGGTTTCCTCCAGGGTTTCGCGCAGGGCGGCCTCGGTCAGGCTCTCGTTGGGTTCGAGATGTCCCGCAGGTTGATTGAGGACACGGCGCCCATCCTGCAGCTCTTCTACCAGAAGAAAGAGACCGTTGTTCTCCACGATAGTGGCGACGGTGATATGTGCCTGCCAATCCATGAATGCGTCCGGATGAGCGCTGATGGGAGCGGCATTATACGCGCTGGTGACTTTGGGGGTACACGATGCGGCCTTTATTGTCGGCTGAGGTTGGAAACTGTCATGGTTGAAACGAAACCTCGACGTGGACCTAATGTCAGTCAGTTAAGCTGACTGGAATTTTTCGTTCTGGGATAACTTATCCGAACGAGGTTTCACTACGCGCGGATAGTGCCGCTCACGCCGGAGCGGCAGCATGCAGTAGCGAGCCTGCGACCGGTGTTCCATCGGTCACGGCGGGATCGTGCCCGGAATGGCGCAAGGTTCCGGCGATCGCAATGTATTGTTGTCGTGCCTGGGCAGACGGACCAGCCGGTCATCGGGTCCCAGGCTCCCCATGGAGCAGTGGCGATTTGGCGCGCATCAGCCAGTGACGCTCGACATCTCGTCCCGGCCAATCGAATAGGAAGGCGGCCGAGTAGCAAGCGCGCTTGAAAAGGGTCAGTGAGTGTTCGCAGACGACGTCGGCCAGTCCCCGAGCGTAACTGAGCTCGCCGACGGCATGGTTGCCGAAGCGGGCTGCACGGATCGGATGGCTGTAGGTATCCATCAGGTCGACCCGCGCATCTGAGGCCAGGCTCCGGCTCTACTGGTTACGTCCGCCGGAAAAGGCTTCGCGGTTTTCCGCAGTGTCCGGCATCGACCAGACCACGCCATCGGCGGCGAAAATGCGCAGTCCGCGAAAGCGAGCCGAAGCCGGCGGCTTCACGGCCAACCACGCACGGGCCAACTGCTCGAACAGCGCGGCCATCGGGGCCTCGTTCAGACGCTGTCGAGTAGTCTGTACGGCTGCACTGGGTGCAGGCGTCAGGCCGCTGTTGCACGACCAGCCGGATGGGCTCGCTCTTGAATAGGGCCATCCCGACGACCAGCCAGGTGATGTGCTCGGCCGGCAGGCGCCGACGGCGCAAGGAAACCGTGCCGATCAGTATCGGTGCCTCTTCGATCCGGCAGGGGCGATCAACAGGGCGAAGTGCTCGAACGAGGCGGGATCGAGTTCGGCGGTCTGCCGGAGTGCTTGCTGAAGCGGCATAAAAAAACAGGCCCATGGATTTCCATGAGCCTGTTTCTATCGTTTCACCCCTGCCGGGCCAATGCCTCGACTGATTGGTATTAGGCGCGGCCAGGGTTTTGTAGCCATGGAGGCGAGATGTAGCCTCCGCGCGCTTGGTGCAGCGTCTTATGCAAGAGGTGCCAGAGCCGCGTTGAAAGTAGCGCTCGGGCGCATGGCCTTGCTGGTCAGGTCGGTATTCGGATGGTAGTAGCCAGCGATATCCACAGGCTTGCCTTGGGCTGCAGCCAACTCGCCGACGATCTTGGTCTCGTTGTCGGTCAGAGCCTTGGCAATGCCGGTGAACTGGGCTTGCAGTTCCTTGTCCTCGGTTTGCGCTGCCAATGCCTGGGCCCAGTAGAGTGCCAAGTAGAAGTGGCTACCGCGGTTATCGATCTCGCCAACCTTACGTGCCGGCGATTTGTTGTTATCGAGAATCTTGCCGGTAGCCTGGTCCAGGGTGCTGGCCAGGACAAGCGCTTTCGGGTTCTTGTAGGCGTTGCCCAAGTGCTCCAGGGATGCGGCAAGAGCGAGGAACTCGCCGAGCGAATCCCAACGCAGGTAACCTTCCTCGAGGAACTGCTGGACATGCTTGGGAGCCGAGCCGCCCGCGCCGGTTTCGAACAGACCGCCGCCGCTCATCAGCGGGACGATCGACAACATTTTGGCGCTGGTACCCAGTTCCATGATCGGGAACAGGTCGGTCAGGTAGTCGCGCAGGACGTTGCCGGTGACGGAAATGGTGTCCTTGCCTTCGCGGATGCGGGCCAGCGAGAAGCGGGTTGCCTCGACCGGCGACAAGATGCGGATGTCGAGACCGCTGGTATCGTAGTCCTTCAGGTAACGCTCGACCTTGGCAATAACCTGGGCATCATGGGCACGCGCCGGGTCCAGCCAGAACACCGCCGGGGTATTGGTGGCGCGGGCGCGGTTGACGGCCAGCTTGACCCAGTCCTGGATCGGGGCGTCTTTCGCCTGGCACATGCGCCAGATGTCGCCGGCCTCGACGCTTTGCTCCAGCAAGAGCTTGCCGCTTTCATCGGTCACACGGACCACGCCGTCTGCAGGAATCTGGAAGGTCTTGTCGTGGGAGCCGTATTCCTCGGCTTTCTGAGCCATCAAACCGACGTTGGGCACGCTGCCCATGGTGGTGGGGTCGAAGGCGCCGTGCTGCTTGCAGTCCTCGATGACCACCTGGTACACGCCGGCATAGCAACGGTCGGGGATGACCGCCTTGGTGTCATGCAGCTTGCCGTCGGGGCCCCACATCTTGCCGGAGTCGCGGATCATCGCCGGCATCGAGGCGTCGACGATGACGTCGCTCGGCACATGCAGGTTGGTGATGCCCTTGTCGGAGTTCACCATCGCCAATTGCGGGCGCTGGGCGTAAACCGCCTGGATGTCGGCCTCGATTTCCTTCTGCTTTGCTTCGGGAAGAGTCTTGATCCGGGCGTAGAGATCACCGATGCCATTGTTGACGTCGAAGCCGATCTGCTTCAGCACCTCTGCGTGCTTGGTGAGGGCGTCCTTGTAGAACTCGGAGACGATCTGGCCGAACATGATGGGGTCGGACACCTTCATCATGGTCGCCTTCAGGTGCACGGACAGCAGTACTCCCTGCTTCTTCGCATCCTCGATTTCAGCGGCGATGAAGTTGCGCAAGGCGTTCTTGCTCATTACCGAAGAGTCGATGATCTCGCCAGCCTGAACAGAGGTCTTTGCCTTCAGAACAGTGCTGCTGCCGTCTTTGGCGATCAGCTCGATTTTCACACTGCCGGGGGCGCCAATCAGAGCGGCCTTCTCGCTGCCGTAGAAATCACCGTTGTCCATGTGGGCGACATGGGACTTGGAGTCCGCACTCCAGGCGCCCATCTTGTGAGGGTGCTTTCTGGCGTAGTTCTTGACGGACAGGGGCGCGCGGCGGTCGGAGTTGCCTTCGCGCAGGACGGGGTTCACGGCGCTGCCCTTGATCTTGTCGTAGCGGGCCTTGACGTCCTTCTCGGTGTCGGTCTTGGGCTCTTCAGGGTAGTCCGGGAGCTTGTAGCCCTGCTGCTGCAGTTCCTTGATGGCGGCCTTGAGTTGCGGGACGGAGGCGCTGATGTTCGGCAGCTTGATGATGTTGGCGTCCGGCGTGGTGGCCAGTTTTCCCAGTTCGGCCAAATCGTCGGAGATTTTCTGGGTATCGGTCAGGTATTCGGGGAAGGTTGCGATGAGGCGGCCTGCAAGGGAGATATCGCGGGTTTCAACGGCGATACCTGAAGATCCGGTGAACGCTTTGATGATGGGAAGCAGAGAGTAAGTCGCCAGTGCGGGTGCTTCATCAGTGAGCGTATAGATAATCTTCGGTGTGGACATTTTTTACGTTAACCCCTCTGTATTGCTACATTTGCAAGTGCACAAACTCTTGATGCTCGCAGGGTAGGCGAAGTCGCCTAAAGGCATCAATGAGCGTAAAGTCGAGGTTCCTGGGGGGAGATGTCCCGGATCCCTTGGGTCGAAATTTTCCAAGGGCGGTGGTTGCCAGGTTCAAGTCTGCATGCTGCTTGGGTTTAGAGTGGCTCATTCCAGATTGGCTCTGGATCCAATGTCCTTTCAGTTGCGCCGAGTATATCAGTGCGACATATCTTTTGCATTCGCAGGATTTCGAGGCTGTGTGGCGCGCTGGCCGAGCGCCTGCGTTGACGACGAGCGGCAAAGTCGGGGCGTGAGGCCGGTCTTTCCGGTCTCACGGGGAAGGTAGACACCTGCCATGGGGGAGGTGGGTGGTAGGACGGGCTGGTAACAGTCGAGCCGCACCGTTGGAAGAGGCGATCTACCTGCAGATGAAGGCGGATGCGCTCAATGCGGGCTGCCCGGCCAGTGCTGATCCATGACCAGTGCTGTGCGAAGCGAGCCCGCCTTGTAGTGGCGCATTGCTCTCGGGCTATAGCGTACCGGCAATGTCCGTAAGGGACGAGGGTTGTGCCAGGCCGAGCTTGGCCGAATTCTCGATCGGCGCTGGGCAGGGATGGATATTGATTGCATGGAGGCCTTTCGGGCCCTGCAGCAGCTCGAAAGTTACTGCCTGACCGGCCTTCAAGGTCTTGTAGCCATCCATCTGAATTGCCGAGTAGTGGGCGAACAAGTCTTCGTCGCGGCCATCTGCCACGATGAATCCGTATCCCTTGGCGTTGTTGAACCATTTGACCTTGCCGCTTAGCATGCCGACATCCCTCTGCAAAGACTCCGTCACTGGAGTATCATCCGCCTCGGCCCCTTACCACGTTCGACCCGATAGCCGGAACATGATAGGACCCCTGAACACCCTTTTGGGTACCCATTGTTTTTATCATTGTTTAGCCGATAGTCAAGGCGGGGCTGTGCTTGGCTGCCCAAGCGTGCTACTAAATCCTCCCAGTATCCGTATTCGTTCAACCGGAAGCTTGTCCAGCATGTTCGCAAGCACTGAGATTCGACTAACATTCTGTCAGGACCGTCCGGAGCCGCGTGAGGACGACTCTTATGGGGTGGTCGTGCAGGAGTCCAAGCCTGCGCTGAAGGTACCGCCCATGTATAAGGTGGTAATGTTCAACGACGACTACACACCGATGGATTTCGTGGTCGAAGTGCTGGAGAAATTTTTCAACCTTAACCGCGAGTTGGCAACGAAGGTCATGCTGACTGTCCATACAGAGGGGCGGGCAGTGTGCGGAATGTTTACTCGTGACGTTGCAGAAACCAAGGCCATGCAGGTCAACCAGTATGCAAGGGAATGCCAGCATCCGCTGCTCTGTGAGATCGAGAAGGACGGTTAACGCCGACCGCTTGGGTATGAGGTGAAGCTATGTTGAACCGTGAGCTCGAAGTCACTCTCAATCTTGCCTTCAAGGAGGCTCGTGCAAAACGTCATGAGTTCATGACGGTGGAGCACCTCCTGCTGGCGCTTCTGGACAACGAAGCCGCGGCTGCCGTACTGCGGGCCTGCGGTGCGAATATCGACAAGCTCCGGCATGACTTGCAGGAGTTCATCGACTCCACGACTCCTCTGATTCCACAGCACGATGAAGAGCGTGAGACCCAGCCTACCCTCGGCTTCCAGAGGGTGCTGCAGCGCGCGGTCTTTCATGTGCAGAGTTCTGGTAAGCGGGAAGTGACCGGAGCCAACGTGCTCGTGGCCATCTTCAGCGAACAGGAAAGCCAGGCCGTCTTTCTGCTCAAGCAGCAGAGTGTGGCTCGTATAGACGTGGTGAACTACATTGCTCATGGCATTTCCAAAGTGCCGGGTCATGGCGATCATCCTGATGGCGAGCATGAGATGCAGGACGAAGAGGGTGGAGACGCTTCGGCTTCCGGTCATCCCCTGGAGGCCTATGCGAGCAATCTGAACGAACTGGCTCGTCAGGGGCGGATCGATCCGCTGGTCGGGCGTGAGTTCGAGGTCGAGCGGGTCGCGCAGATCCTGGCCCGGCGGCGCAAGAACAATCCTCTGCTGGTGGGCGAGGCCGGGGTCGGCAAAACGGCCATCGCCGAAGGATTGGCGAAACGCATCGTCGACAATCAGGTTCCGGATCTTCTGACGCACAGCGTCGTGTACTCCCTCGACCTCGGGGCATTGCTCGCCGGTACCAAATATCGCGGTGACTTCGAGAAGCGCTTCAAGGCATTGCTCAATGAGTTGCGCAAGAAGCCGCATGCCATCCTGTTCATCGACGAGATCCACACCATCATAGGCGCCGGTGCCGCCTCCGGCGGTGTGATGGATGCCTCGAACCTGCTCAAGCCGCTTCTCTCGTCCGGAGAGATCCGCTGCATCGGTTCGACCACCTTCCAGGAGTTCCGCGGCATCTTCGAGAAGGATCGGGCCTTGGCGCGTCGTTTCCAGAAGGTCGATGTGATCGAGCCTTCGGTCGAGGATACCGTGGGTATCCTTCGCGGGCTCAAGCCGCGTTTCGAGCAGCACCATGGCATCGAGTACAGCGATGAGGCGCTGCGGGCCGCAGCGGAGCTGTCCTTTCGCTATATCAACGATCGCCACATGCCTGACAAAGCCATCGATGTTATCGACGAGGCAGGTGCCTTCCAGCGTCTCCAGCCGGAGGACCGGCGTGCCAAGCTTATCGATGTGGCTCAGGTCGAGGATATCGTTGCCAAGATCGCTCGTATTCCGCCCAAACATGTTTCCACTTCCGACAAGGAACTGCTGCGTAATCTCGAGCGCGATCTCAAGTTGACCGTATTCGGTCAGGATGCCGCTATCGATTCGCTCGCCACGGCAATCAAGTTGTCGCGGGCTGGCTTGAAGTCACCGGACAAGCCGGTCGGTTCCTTCCTCTTCGCCGGTCCCACCGGGGTGGGCAAGACCGAGGCGGCCCGGCAGTTGGCCAAGGCGCTGGGTGTGGAGCTGGTGCGTTTCGACATGTCCGAGTACATGGAGCGGCACACGGTTTCGCGGCTGATCGGCGCGCCTCCGGGATACGTCGGGTTCGATCAGGGGGGGCTGCTGACCGAGGCGATTACCAAGCAGCCGCATTGCGTGCTGTTGCTGGATGAAATCGAGAAGGCGCACCCCGAGGTGTTCAATCTGCTATTGCAGGTCATGGACCATGGCACGCTGACCGACAACAACGGGCGCAAGGCTGATTTCCGCAGTGTCATCATCATCATGACCACCAATGCCGGGGCGGAAACCGCGGCCCGTGCCTCGATCGGCTTTACTCTGCAGGATCATTCTTCCGATGCTATGGAGGTGATCAAGAAGAGCTTCACTCCCGAGTTCCGCAACCGTTTGGATACCATTATCCAGTTCGGTCGCCTGAGTCACGAGGTGATCAAGAATATCGTCGACAAGTTCCTTACCGAACTTCAGGCGCAACTGGAAGACAAGCACGTACAGCTGGATGTTTCCGAGCGGGCTCGTGGTTGGCTCGCCGAGCATGGATATGATGCTCAGATGGGCGCGCGGCCGATGGCTCGCCTGATTCAGGACAGGATCAAGCGTCCCCTGGCCGAGGAAATTCTCTTCGGTGAGTTGGCCGAGCATGGGGGAGTGGTGCATATCGATCTGGAGGGTGAGGAGCTTTCCTTCGACTTCGAGACGGCAGCCGAAGTGGCTTGAGTGCAATGGCGGCGAAAGCCTCCCTTCTGAAACGAAGACGCCCGGCTATGCCGGGCGTCTTCGTTTTATTGGATTCCGCCTCAGCGGGCGCGATAAGTGATGCGGCCCTTGCTCAGGTCGTAAGGGGTCAGTTCGACACGCACCTTGTCCCCGGTGAGGATACGGATGTAATTCTTGCGCATCTTGCCGGAAATATGCGCGGTAACGACGTGCCCATTTTCCAACTCCACGCGGAACATGGTGTTGGGCAGGGTGTCGACGACAGTGCCTTCCATTTCGAAGCTGTCTTCTTTCGACATTCAATAAAGCCCTCGGTATGCAGTGAATGGCCCAACGTAGTTGGCACGCCGAGCAAAACGGCGTGCATTGTGCCTGAAAATGGTCGTTGGCGCCAAGAGTTCTCAGGTCAAAGTGACCCAGCGATGATTTACCAGCAATTCAATTGGACGGTATTGGGTCTTGTAATTCATCTTGCGGCAATTCTTGATCCAATAACCCAGATACACCGCCTGTAGACCCAGGCGCGCGGCTTCGCCAATTTGCCAGAGAATCGCATAGCGACCGAGACTGCGTCGTTCTTCGTCAGGATCGTAGAAGGTATAGACCGCTGACAGGCCGTTGGGGAGTACATCGGTTACTGCCACGGCCAGTAGACGCCCGGAAAGGCGAAATTCGTAGAAGCGGGAGAAAGGCAGGTCGCGTACCAGGAAGGTGCAGAACTGGTCCCGGTTGGGGGGATACATGTCGCCATCGGCATGACGCTGTTCGATATAGCGTGCATAGAGTTTGTAATATTCCTCGGTGAAGCTGGGTCGTACGGCTCGCACCGCAAGGTCCGCATTGCGTTTCAGGATGCGCCGCTGCTGGCGGTTCAAGGCAAAACCCCTGGCGGGGATGCGAGCCGGGATGCAGGCGTTGCAGCCTTGGCAGTGGGGGCGATAAAGGTGGTCGCCGCTGCGCCGGAATCCCAGATCCGAGAGTTCCGCATAGACGTGCATGTCCATGGGCTGGCTGGGATCGAGGAACAGGGTCGTCGCCTGCTCGTCGGGCAGGTAGCTACAGGCGTGCGGTTGCGTGGCGTAGAACTTGAGACGAGCCAGCTCGGTCATGGTCAACCCCCGGAAAGCCCATGGCGTGCCGCAATCGTTCGCGGCACTCATCAAGTGTATGACACGCTGCGGACCTCTACTAGGCGATCCAGTCGGCCGTGCTCGGCAGATCCAGATGGTGCATCAGATAATCGGAGAATTCGGTACGGGGTATGCTGCGGGCGCCAAGGCTTTGCAGGTGCTGAGTCGGCATCTGGCAATCGATCAGCACGAAGCCCCACCGCTCAAGCCGTTCCACCAGTGTCGCAAAGCCTACCTTGGATGCATTGTCGGCATGGCTGAACATGGACTCGCCAAAGAACAACTGGCCGATCGCCAGGCCATAGAGACCTCCGACGAGAACACCGTTCTGCCAGACTTCGACCGAATGGGCGATGCCGCGGTGGTGAAGCTCCTGATAGGCCTTCCTCATTTCCGGGGTTATCCAGGTGCCGTCGGCGTAATCGCGCGGGCCGGCGCAGGCCTGGATCACGGCCGCGAAGTCCCGGTCGAAGGAAACCTGGAAGCGCTCCTGGCGGAGAACCTTGCGCAGGCTGCGGGAGACGTGCAACTCCCGAGGAAACAGAACGGTGCGCGGATCCGGCGACCACCAGAGAATGGGCTGCCCCGCCTGGTACCAGGGAAAGCAGCCATGCCGGTAGGCTTGGATCAGGCGTTCGGCGGAGAGATCACCCCCGACGGCCAGCAGGCCATTGGGTTGGTGCAAGGCTCTCTCCAGGGGAGGGAAGCTCAGGCTGTCGCGTTGCAGACAGGTCAGCATGTTGACGCCGCAGTGTGAATGGGAGAGGGCGGGCCTGAGCCCGCCGAGCGATCAGTCGTCCAGATAACGCTCGGCATCCAGGGCGGCCATGCAGCCGACGCCTGCCGAGGTGATGGCCTGGCGGTAGACATGATCGGCCACATCGCCGGCGGCGAAGACGCCTTCGATACTGGTGGCGGTGGCGTCGCCCGAACTGCCGCCCTTGATCGTCAGGTAGCCGTTGTGCATGTCGAGCTGGCCCTCGAATAGCTCGGTATTGGGCTTGTGGCCGATCGCAATGAAGACTCCGGTCAGCGACAGCGTTTCGGTGGCGCCGCTCAGCGTGTCCTTCAAGCGTACGCCAGTCACGCCGGAGGCGTCGCCCAGCACCTCGTCCAGGGTCTGGTTCCAGTGCAGACGGATATTGCCATTGCGGGCCTTCTCGAGGAGCTTGTCCTGCAGGATCTTCTCGGCGCGCAACTTGTCGCGGCGATGGATCAGGTGTACCTCCTTGGCGATGTTCGACAGGTACAGGGCTTCTTCCACGGCAGTATTGCCGCCGCCGACCACGCCGACCACCTGATTGCGATAGAAGAAGCCATCGCAGGTGGCGCAGGCGGATACGCCCTTGCCGGAAAAGGCTTCTTCGGAGGGCAGGCCAAGATACTGGGCCGAGGCTCCGGTGGCGATGATCAGGGCTTCGCAGGTGTAGGTCGCGCTGTCGCCGATCAGGGTGAAGGGGCGTTGCTGCAACTTGGCGGTATGGATATGGTCGTAGACGATCTCGGTATCGAAGCGCTCGGCGTGTTTCTGCATGCGCTCCATCAGGGCGGGACCGGTCAGGCCCTCGACGTCGCCGGGCCAGTTGTCCACTTCGGTAGTGGTGGTCAGTTGGCCGCCGGGCTGGATGCCGGTGATCAGCAGGGGCTTCAGATTGGCGCGTGCAGCATAGACGGCGGCAGTGTATCCGGCCGGGCCGGAGCCGAGGATGATCAGCCGCGAATGCTTGACATCGTTCATAAAAAGTCCCCGTAAGCCTTTGTCACAAAAGAAAATGCGTGCTCCAATGAAGCAGCATGGCGGTGATTGTCGGCTATGCTACACCGAAGCATGAGGGCTCGGCAAAAAGGGGAGGCGACTCTCCGCATGGCATCGGATAGGCAAAACCGTACAATAGGAAATCCGCAAAGGGGCGGCCTTAGCATTTCCTTGCCGGACGTTGTCCGGCGTATCGGCGGCCGCCGGATCGAGAACGCTGCGAAGCAGGATCGGGCGGAAAAATGAAATCCGGCTTGAGACTGGAATTCATTCTTCGTAAATGTAAATAAGGACTCCGGGTCTGGCTGCAACACCGCACGAGTGGGCCTGCGGATCAACTGAGGCTCCAGCCGTCGCTGACGTACTCTTGGCTCTCGACCGACACGTAACCTGGATGGAACGCGCCGTTGGCGCAGGAAAAGAAGCGTTTTGAAGAACTCCTCCTCTACAAAAGTACGGCTTCCGGCCTGGCAGCAGCAGGTGAGCTCCCGCCTCAAGGAGGGTGCCCTGATCGCCCTGAGCGCGCTGAGCCTGTATCTCTGGATGGCATTACTGACCTACGATCCTTCCGATCCCGGATGGACTCACAGCAGCAGTGTGGCCCAGGTGCAGAATGCCGCCGGCCGGACAGGGGCATGGTTTGCCGACATCCTGTTCATGGCGCTTGGCTATTTCGCCTACCTGTTCCCCCTGCTGCTGGTGATCAAGACGGCGCAGGCGTTCAGGGCGCGCCATGAGCCGTGGCCCTGGAGCGGCTGGTTGCTCTCCTGGCGCCTGATCGGGCTGGCGATCCTGGTCCCGGCGGGAGCTGCGCTCGCGTATATTCATTTCCATTCCGCCCCCGGCTTGCCGGCCTCGGCCGGTGGGGCCCTTGGCGAGGTTCTGGGCAAGCTCGCCCTGGATGCGCTCAACGTGCAGGGCAGTACACTGATATTTCTGGCGTTGTTCCTTTTCGGACTGACGGTGTTCGCCGATCTGTCCTGGTTCAAGGTCATGGATCTGACCGGCAAGATCGTCCTCGACCTGTTCGAACTGGTGCAGGGTGCCGCCGGGCGCTGGTGGGGCGCGCTGGTCGAGCGCAAGCGACTGGTCGCCCAACTGCGCGAAGCCGACAGGCCGGTCAGAGCCCGTGCGCCCGGCAGGGCGAAGGGCGAGCCTTCCCACCTTGACGATCCGTTCATCGAAGAGGAGTCGCTGGCCGGGATGTTCGCCGAACCGATCGTGGCCAAGCCTGCTGCTCAGCGTCGTAACGCGACCGTCGTAGACGTTCCGGCCCGATTCCAGCGGCCGCCGGAATCCGCCTCGTCGCGCAAACCGCGCATCGAGCCCGCGAACACGGCGAAGCCGCGCGCGGCGCCCGGAATCCTCCCCCCCAAGCCTCGTAGCGAGCCGAGGATCGAGACCAGGCTGCCTGTCGAGCCCGAAGTCGCTCCACCCAGGCCGTCCGTCGAGCCCGAGCCAGCCGTGCCACAGCCGCCTCGCATCGAGCCGGGCCCCGTCACGTCCAGGCTCCTGCCTCGCCCCGAGCCCGACCCGGTTCCGGCCTGGTCCGGGGAGTTCGGCGAACTCGACGATCTGTCTCTGGATTTCCAGGAAGGCGATGCCTTCGAGGCGACGCCGCCAGCCGATTCCCCGCGTTTCGACGCGCACGGACGGTCGTTCGTCGCGCCCGTCGAGTCCCGGCCGGGCGGTGCGCCGGAGCCGGCTGTCACGATCAGTCCCGCGGTCGAGCCGGAGCGGCGTCCGCCGCCGGCCATCACGCCGCTCTCGGAGACCCTGGCCATGGAGCCCCGGCCACAACCCGTGCCCGTCTCCGCGTTTCGGGAAAGGCCCGCATCCGTCTATGCGGCCCTGGAGGGAACCCTGCCGCCGCTCTCTTTGCTGGACGATCCCGAGGAGAAGTCGCAGACCTACTCGACCGAGTCGCTCGAGATGCTGTCGCGCCTGCTCGAGATCAAGCTCAAGGAGTTCGGCGTCGAGGTGATCGTCGAGTCCGTGCATCCGGGGCCGGTGATCACCCGCTTCGAGATCCAGCCGGCGCCAGGCGTCAAGGTCAGCCGGATTTCCAACCTGGCCAAGGACCTGGCCCGTTCCATGGCGATGATCAGCGTGCGCGTGGTCGAGGTCATTCCCGGCAAGACCACGGTCGGTATCGAGGTGCCCAACGAGGACCGGCAGATCGTGCGCCTTTCCGAGGTGCTGACCTCGGTCGAGTACGAGGAGGCCAAGTCGCCGGTCACCCTGGCGCTCGGCCACGACATCGGCGGCAAGCCGGTCATCGCCGACCTGGCGAAGATGCCCCACCTGCTGGTGGCCGGCACCACCGGCTCCGGCAAGTCGGTGGGGGTCAACGCCATGATCCTGTCGGTCCTCTTCAAGTCGACGCCCCAGGAGGCGCGGCTGATCATGATCGACCCGAAGATGCTCGAACTGTCGATCTACGAGGGGATTCCGCACCTGCTCTGCCCGGTCGTGACCGACATGAAGGAAGCGGCCAACGCCCTGCGCTGGAGCGTCGCCGAGATGGAGCGGCGCTACAAGCTGATGGCCGCCATGGGCGTGCGCAACCTGGCCGGCTTCAACCGCAAGGTGAAGGACGCCGAGGAAGCCGGCACGCCGCTCTACGACCCGCTGTATCGGCGCGAAAGCATGGAGGACGAGCCACCGCTGCTCGAACCCCTGCCGACCATCGTGGTGGTGGTCGACGAGTTCGCCGACATGATGATGATCGTCGGCAAGAAGGTCGAGGAACTGATCGCGCGCATCGCCCAGAAGGCCCGCGCCGCCGGCATCCACCTGATCCTGGCGACCCAGCGCCCCTCGGTCGACGTGATCACCGGCCTGATCAAGGCCAACATCCCGACGCGCATGGCCTTCCAGGTATCCAGCAAGATCGACTCGCGCACCATCCTCGACCAGGGCGGTGCCGAACAATTGCTCGGCCACGGCGACATGCTCTACCTGCCGCCCGGCACCGGCCTGCCGATCCGCGTGCACGGCGCCTTCGTCTCCGACGACGAAGTGCACCGCGTCGTCGAGGCCTGGAAGCAGCGCGGCGCACCGGACTACATCGAGGACATCCTCTCCAGCGCCGAGGAAGGCGGTGGTGGCAGCTTCGAGGGGGGCGGCGAAGGCGGCGAGGGCAGCGAGGAAGACCCGCTCTACGACGAGGCGGTACGCTTCGTGACGGAAAGCCGCCGCGCCTCTATCTCCGCAGTGCAGCGCAAGCTGAAAATCGGCTATAACCGCGCGGCACGGATGATCGAGGCCATGGAGATGGCGGGTGTGGTGTCCTCGATGAACACCAACGGTTCGCGGGAAGTGATCGCTCCCGCGCCGGTTCGCGACTGATCTCCCTACGCTTTTGAGGATTGTCATGCGCCTTTTCCGTGTGCTGTTGCTGTCCGCTGTCGCTTTCGCCCTGTCTCCGGCGCAGGCCGACGAGCGTTCGATCCAGCGCCTGACCCAACTGCTCGACCGGGCACAGACCCTGACTGCGCGTTTTTCCCAGCTCTCGCTCGACGGCTCCGGCACGCAGTTGCAGGAAACCTCCGGCGAGATGGCGCTGAAACGCCCGGGACTGTTCCGCTGGCATACCGATGCGCCGCAGGAGCAGCTTCTGGTCTCCAATGGCAAGACGGTCTGGCTCTACGATCCCGATCTGGAGCAGGTGACCGTCCGCAGCCTCGACCAGCGCCTGACCCACACCCCGGCGCTGCTACTTTCCGGCGACTTGTCGAAGATCGGCGAGAACTTCGAGATCACCCACAAGGAGGCCGGCGGCGTGGTGGATTTCATCCTCAAGCCGAAGTCCAAGGACACCTTGTTCGACAACCTGCGCCTGTCCTTCCGCGATGGGGTGGTCAACGACATGCAATTGATCGATGGTGTCGGCCAGCGCACCAACATCCTGTTCTTCGGGGTGAAGATGAATCAGTCGCTCGATGCCGCCCAGTTCGATTTCAAGGTGCCGGAAGGCACTGACGTCATTCAGGAGTGATTCGGCGGAGCCCATGGACCTGTTTCGCGCCGACCCTTTCGCCCAGCCCCTGGCCGCGCGCCTGCGCCCGGCCAGCCTGGACGAGTACGTCGGCCAGGAGCACCTGCTGGCCCGCGGCAAGCCGCTGCGCGAGGCGCTGGAGCAGGGGGCCCTGCACTCGATGATCTTCTGGGGGCCGCCCGGCGTCGGCAAGACCACCCTGGCGCGGCTGCTGGCGAAGGTCACCGATGCGCACTTCGAGACGATCTCCGCGGTGCTGGCCGGGGTCAAGGAGATTCGTCAGGCGGTCGAGATCGCACGTCAGCAGGCGGCCCAGCATGGACGGCGGACGATTCTTTTCGTCGACGAGGTGCACCGTTTCAACAAGTCCCAGCAGGATGCCTTTCTGCCCTACGTGGAAGACGGCACCCTGATCTTCATCGGCGCCACCACCGAAAATCCTTCCTTCGAACTGAACAACGCGCTGCTCTCGCGGGCCCGCGTCTACGTGCTGAAGAGCCTCGATGAAGCGGCCCTGCGTCGGCTGGCCGAACGCGCCCTGGGCGAGGAGCGCGGCTTGGGCGGACGCCACCTGAGCCTGCCGGAAGACAGCCTGCGGATGCTGCTGGCGGCCGCCGACGGCGACGGGCGGCGCCTGCTCAATCTGCTGGAGAACGCCGCCGACCTGGTCGAGGACGACCAGGCGATCGGCACCGAACTGCTCGGCAACCTGCTCGGCGACAGCCGCCGGCGCTTCGACAAGGGCGGCGAGGCCTTCTACGACCAGATCTCCGCGTTGCACAAGTCGGTGCGCGGCTCGAGTCCGGATGCGGCGCTCTACTGGTTCGCGCGAATGCTCGACGGCGGCTGCGATCCGCTGTATCTCGCCCGTCGCGTGGTGCGCATGGCCAGCGAGGACATCGGCAATGCCGATCCGCGGGCGCTGCCCCTGTGCCTGGCCGCCTGGGATGTGCAGGAGCGCCTGGGCAGCCCCGAGGGCGAGCTGGCGCTGGCCCAGGCTATCGTCTATCTGGCCTGCGCGCCGAAGAGCAATGCCGTCTACACCGCCTTCAAGGCAGCGCGCCGCGATGCCGAGCAGCAGGGCTCGCTGGAAGTACCGCTGCATCTGCGCAATGCGCCGACCAAATTGATGAAGAAACTCGGCTACGGCGAGGAGTATCGCTACGCCCACGACGAGCCGGAAGCCTATGCCGCTGGCGAGGACTACTTTCCGGAAGACTTCGAGCCGCGCCACTACTATCAGCCGGTGCCGCGCGGCCTGGAGACGAAGATCCGCGATAAGCTGCAGCATCTGGCCGAGCTCGACCGCGCCAGTGCCTGGCGGAGGAGAAAGCCATGATCGGCGTGACCCTGGCAGTGGCGGTGGGGGGCGCACTCGGTTGTCTGTTGCGTTTCGCCACCAGCAACTGGATATCCGCGCACTGGCCGCAACATTTCTATGCCGCCACCCTGGCGGTCAACATTGCCGGCTGCCTGCTGATCGGCTATCTCTATGGCCAGTTCCTGCTGCGTCCCGAAGTGCCGCTGGCGTTGCGGGCCGGGCTGATCGCCGGTTTTCTCGGTGGCCTGACTACCTTTTCATCCTTTTCCCTCGACACGCTGCGCCTGTTGGAAAGCGGCCAGGCTCCGCTGGCTTTCAGCTACCTGGCGTTCAGTGTGCTGGGCGGCCTGCTCGCCACCTGGGCCGGCCTGATACTCACCAAGCTCTGATCGATAGACGAGAACATTCCATGCTCGACTCCAAACTGGTTCGTACCCAACTGCAGGAGATTGTGGGCCGCCTGGCAACCCGTGGCTTCCAACTGGACGTGGCGCGTTTCGAGAGCCTCGAAGCCCAGCGCAAGGCCGTGCAAACCCGCACCGAACAGCTGCAGGCCGAGCGCAACGCCCGCTCCAAAACCATCGGCCAGGCCAAGTCGCGCGGCGAGGACATCGCGCCGCTGCTGGCCGAGGTCGACCGCATGGGCAGCGATCTGGAGGCCGGCAAGCGCGAGCTGGACGCCATCCAGGCCGAGCTGGACGCCTTGATGCTGAGCATTCCCAACCTGCCTCACGAGTCGGTGCCGGTCGGCGCCGACGAAGAGGACAACGTGGAGGTGCGCCGCTGGGGAGTCCCGCGTACCTTCGATTTCGCGATCAAGGATCACGTCGCCCTCGGCGAGCGCCATGGCTGGCTGGACTTCGAGACCGCCGCCAAGCTCTCCGGCGCCCGCTTCGCCCTGATGCGCGGCCCCATCGCCCGGCTGCACCGGGCGCTGGCGCAGTTCATGCTCGACCTGCACACCGGCGAACACGGCTACGAGGAAGCCTACACCCCTTATCTGGTACAGGCGCCGGCCCTGCAGGGCACCGGTCAGTTGCCCAAGTTTGAGGAGGATCTGTTCAAGATCAGCCGCGAGGGCGAGGCCGATTTCTACCTGATCCCCACCGCCGAGGTATCGCTGACCAACATCGTGGCCGGCGAGATCCTCGACGCCAGGCAACTGCCGCTGAAGTTCGTCGCCCATACCCCGTGCTTTCGCAGCGAGGCCGGCGCCTCCGGCCGCGACACCCGCGGCATGATCCGCCAGCACCAGTTCGACAAGGTGGAAATGGTGCGGATCGTCGATCCGGCCAAGTCCTACGAGGCGCTGGAGGAACTGACCGCCAATGCCGAGAAGGTATTGCAGCGGCTCGAATTGCCGTACCGCGTGCTGGCCCTGTGCACCGGCGACATGGGCTTTAGCGCGACCAAGACCTACGATCTGGAAGTTTGGGTGCCGAGCCAGGACAAGTACCGGGAAATCTCCTCCTGCTCCAACTGCGGCGATTTCCAGGCGCGGCGCATGCAGGCGCGCTGGCGCAACCCGGAAACCGGCAAGCCGGAGCTGGTGCATACTCTCAATGGTTCCGGCTTGGCGGTCGGCCGCACTCTGGTGGCGGTGCTGGAAAACTACCAGCAGGCCGACGGCTCGATCCGCGTGCCCGAGGTGCTCAAGCCCTACATGGGGGGTATCGAGGTCATCGGCTAGAGCGAGCCGGGCGATGCCGAACGCGGGGTGGCCAGGGCCACCCCGCTTTGTTTTCATCCATCGGGAATCGATCCATGGATTACCTTCCGCTGTTCCACAACCTCAAGGGCCGTCGCGTACTGCTGGTCGGCGGCGGCGAGATCGCCTTGCGCAAGGCCCGGTTGCTCGCCGACGCCGGTGCCGTGCTGCGGGTCGTGGCGCCGCAGATCGAGGCGGCGCTCGCCGAGCAGGTGCGGGAGGGCGGTGGAGACTGCCTGCCGCGAGGCTATGCGCAGGGGGATCTGGACGGCTGTGTGCTGGCCATCGCCGCTACCGACGATCCGCTGTTGAACGCCCGGGTTTCCCGCGATGCCCATGAGCATGGCGTGCCGGTCAACGTGGTGGATTCACCGGAGTTGTGCAGCGTGATCTTCCCGGCCATCGTCGACCGCTCGCCTCTGCTCGTCGCGGTGTCCAGCGGCGGCGACGCGCCGGTGCTGGCGCGGTTGATGCGGGCACGGATCGAGACCTGGATTCCGGCCGGCTACGGCCGACTGGCCGGGCTGGCGAGGAGGTTCCGCGCGCAGGTCAAGCGCCTGCTGCCCGACGTGCGGCAGCGCCGGGTGTTCTGGGAGGAAGTGTTCCAGGGGCCGATCGCCGAGCGGCTGCTGTCCGGGCAGGAGACGGAGGCCGAACGGCTGCTCGAAGCCAAGCTTGCCGGAGCGGCGCCCAAGGCGCTCGGCGAGGTCTATCTGGTCGGCGCCGGGCCGGGCGATCCGGACCTGCTGACCTTCCGCGCCCTGCGCCTGATGCAGCAGGCCGACGTGGTGCTCTACGATCGCCTGGTGGCCCCGGCGATCGTAGAGTTGTGCCGGCGCGATGCCGAGCGCATCTATGTCGGCAAGCGCCGCGCCGAACACGCTCTGCCTCAGGAACAGATCAACCGGCTGCTGGTGCGGCTGGCGGGCGAGGGCAAGCGGGTGCTGCGCCTGAAGGGTGGCGATCCCTTCATCTTCGGTCGGGGCGGCGAGGAGATCGAGGAGCTGGCCGCCCATGGCATTCCCTTCCAGGTGGTGCCGGGGATCACCGCGGCGAGCGGCTGCGCCGCCTATGCCGGCATTCCGCTGACCCACCGCGATCACGCCCAGTCGGTGCGCTTCGTCACCGGTCATCTGAAGGACGGCAGCTTCGATCTGCCCTGGGCCGATCTGGTGGCGCCGGCCCAGACCCTGGTGGTCTACATGGGGCTGGTCGGCCTGCCGGTGATCTGCCAGCGGCTGATCGAGCACGGCCGGGCGGCGGCGACCCCGGTGGCGCTGATCCAGCAGGGCACCACCCCGCAGCAGCGGGTGATCGTTTCCACTCTGGCCGAGTTGCCGGCGCGGGTGGAACGGGAGCAGGTCTCGGCGCCGACCCTGTTGATCGTCGGCGAGGTGGTGCGGTTGCGCGACAAGCTGGCCTGGTTCGAGGGCCGGCAGAGCGCCGATTAAGCCTCGTCGCCGAGGCTCCGCCGCTCACTTCGAGCGGTCGCGGGCATCCCACTGGCGCTGCGCCTCGGCGAGGGCTTGCGCGCGCGGCGTACCGAGGGCGCGTAGGGCCAGGGCCATGGTGCCCAGCACGGCCAGGCGGCCGTAGTCGTCTTCGCTTTCGCCGCGCCAGAAGGCCTGCAACTGCGCCGGATCGAGCCGCTCGGGCTTGACGTGGCGCTGTTCGGCCATGGCCGGCCATTCCTCGTCCCAGTTCTCGCCGTCGGCGGTGCCGAACAGGTGGCTGACGGCATCGGGATTGATCTCGATCTCGCCGCCGTCGCCCTTGATCACCACGGCGCTATCGCCGAGCAGACGGCTGCCCTCGCGGTGGATGGCTTGGTAGCCGGGGTGGAAGATGCTCTGCAGGCTGCAGCGCGCGCCCAGGGGGTTGAGCATGCGCGCCAGGGAGTGGATCGGCGAGCGCAGGCCGAGGGTGTTGCGCAGCTCGATCATCCGCTGCAGAGACGGCATCCAGGCGCCGAGGGGAATGAACGCCAGGTTGCGTCCCCGCAGCGCCTGCTCGACTTCGTTCCAGTCCCGGCACAGGGGGATGTCCAGCGGGCCGAGCAACTGCTCGCTGTAGAGGCGTCCGGCGGTATGCGCGCCACCGCCGTGCATGAGGATGCGCACGCCGCTCTGCGCCAGGCATTTCACCGCCAGCAGATACCAGGGTAGGTGGCGCTTCTTGCCGGCATAGCTCGGCCAGTCCAGATCCACGCTAAGGCCCGCCGGGACCCGCAGGCGGGCGCGCACGGCTTCGCTGAAGCCGGCCAGTTCCTCGGCGCTTTCCTCCTTGTGGCGCAGCAGCATCAGGAAGGCGCCGAGCTGGATTTCTTCGGCCCTGCCGTCGAGCAGCATGCCCATGGCTTCGCGGGCTTCCTCGCGGGTCAGGCTGCGCGCGCCGCGCTTGCCCTTGCCGAGGATGCGCACGAACTGGGCGAAGGGATGTTCTTCGGGAGTAATGGTCGTCATAGGCAATTCGTCGGTTTCGGCAGGCCGGCCAGCTTGGCGGCCAGTTTGGCGGGGGAGCCCTTGAACAGACGGTTCAGGTGCGGGCTGTTGCCCTTCTCCGGACCGAGTTTCAGGGCGACGTACTTGACCAGCGGGCGGGTCGCTGGCGACAGCTGGAACTGTGCATGGAACTCGCGCAGCAGGCGGAGGATCTCCCAGTGCTCGACGCTCAACTCCAGCTCCTCCCGGCGGGCCAGGGCCTCGGCGACTTCCTCGGACCAGTCCCGCAGGTCGCTCAGGTAGCCGTCCTCGTCCAGCGCCAGGTCACGGCCGGCGACGTTCAGCGTGCTCATAGCCAGCCGTTGACCTTGTCGTAGCGGGTGCACAGCTCGACGAAGCCGGGGTAGTCCACTACCCGTACGCGCTCCGGCGCCATGAGGTTGCGCGCTTCCAGGTCTTCCGCGAGGGCGTGCAGGGCGACGGAGTCGGGCAGGTGCTCCAGCAACTGGAGCGGCGCGCTGCCGGGTTGCAGCGCATGGCAGGCGTCGCCGCAGAGCAGCAGACCGTCGCGGACGCCGAGCAGGCGCAGGGTGCTGTCCAGCGGAGTGCCGAAGGGCGATCGGGAAAGCAGGTGCAGGGTCGTCATCAGAGGGTGATCACCAGGTCGTAACGGTCGAAGAGATCGGCCAGCTCCGGCCCTTCCAGCGGCGTGGCCGACAGGGCCAGGGGCTGGCCGTCCAGGCCGCGCAGGCGCAGGCTCTGGCGGCAGACGTAGAGATCCTCCACGCCGAACAGCGGCAGGGCCTGCAGGTTGGCGGCGAGATCCTTCTGCTCGACGGCGGCGGGTCGCTGGCCGGGTAGCAACTGGAACACGCCGTCGTCGAGGAACAGCAGGCCGACGGGCAGTTCGAAGGCACCGCCGGCCAGGGCGATGTCCAGCGCTTCGCGGGCGCTCAGGCCGCCCCAGGGGGCATGGCGGCTGACGATCAGCATCGATTTGGTCATCTCAGTCGCCTCCGAAGCAGACCAGACGGTCGGCCGACTGGGCGGCCTCATGCAACTGGCCGAGGCCGGACAGCTCCCAGGGTGGCGTCGGCACGACCGCCACGCGGCCATAGCGTTGCGCCTCCCGGCTATCCAGCACGCCGCGGCGCAGGGCGGCGGCGACGCACACCACCGCATCCAGTGCGTGCCGTTCGACGAAGGCGCGCCACTGGGCCGGCAGGTCGGACTCATCCTGGGGCGTGACGATGCTGTCGGCGGCGTTGTACACGCCGTCCCGGTAGAAGAACAGCCGATTGATCTCGTGGCCGCCAGCGAGCACGGCCTCGGCGAAACGCAGCGCCCGGCGCGAGGACGGCGCATGGGGCGGGGAGAACAGGGCGATGGCGAATTTCATGGGCGGGCGGCCGCGGGGAATGGGAAGGGGGAAATGATACGCCAGAAAAGCGAAAGCCCGCATTGCGCGGGCTTTCGTGAGGCCGGTCGGCGATCAGTCGTCGCTGCCCATGATGCCGAGGATCTGCAGCAGGCTGACGAACAGGTTGTAGATCGACACGTACAGGCCGATCGTCGCCATGATGTAGTTGCGCTCCCCGCCATGGATGATGGCGCTGGTCTGGAACAGGATGCAGGCCGAGGAGAACAGCACGAAGCCGGCGCTGATCGCCAGTTGCAGGCCGCTGATCTCGAAGAACAGGCCGGCCAGGCTGGCGCCGAGCAGGACGAAGAAGCCGACGGTGATGAAGCCGCTGAGGAAGCTCATGTCCTTGCGGGTGGTCAGCACGTAGGCGGACAGGCCACCGAACACCAAGGCGGTCATGGCGAAGGCCGAGGACACCACTTCGCCGCCGTTGGGCATGCCGATGTAGTGGTTGAGGATCGGGCCCAGGGTGTAGCCCATGAAGCCGGTCAGGGCGAACGTCGAGAGCAGGCCCCAGGCCGAGTCGCGCAGCTTCACGGTGAGGAAGAACAGGCCGTAGAAGCCAATCAGGACCACGAAGATGTTCGGGTAGGGCAGGCGCATCTGCTGCGCCACGTAGGCCACCAGGCCGCTGAAGCCGAGGGTCAGGGCCAGCAGACCGTAGGTGTTGCGCAGGACGCGGCTGACTTCCAGTTGCTCCGCCTGGGCGGATTGAAGTGCATAACTGTTGGGTTCGTGCATGGCACAGCTCCTTGATATGAGGTTCCGTGGAGATGAGCGGATCATAGCAAAGGACAGGGCCACGCCTACCATCAGAGTTTGACAGTGTGTTTCGCGCGCAGCGGTTTACCGCCGCCCGGGAGCACGGAGGCCGGGCGGCCGCTCATTGCGGCTCCTGCTCTTCCTCCGCATGGGACAATTTCCCGTCGTTGGGCGGGGTGTATTTGATTTCCTCGGGCGGCTCGTATTCCGGCATCTGCGGAAAATCTCCCGGATGGTTCCAGACCACCGGGTCGGGCTGGGGAATATCGGATCGCTGGCTCATGGATCAGTCCTCGCTTCGTGTGCGGAGGGGAATAAAAGCCACAGCATGGATTCCGCACCAGTTGACCTCCTAGCTTAGATACAGCTTACTGTAGCGGGTTTTCTGTAAGTCCAACGCCTTGGATCATAGCCCGGTGCGCGATGCAAACTGCCCCGGTTCTCTTTCGTCTGGTTCCTAGAGCATTTTTACCTTATCCCGATTCATATCCGGCTGCCTCGAAGTAGTGCCTGCAGTCCTGTGCAGAGAACTGCGCAATCGCCTCGCCAATGCTCTGCCACAGCTGCGGCACGGTCCGCGCCGCCGCCTTTCTCAGCAGTGCCTTGAGCTTGGAGAAGGCCATCTCGATCGGGTTCAGGTCGGGGCTATAGGGTGGCAAGTAGCGCAGTGTGGCTCCTGCGCCTTCGATGGCCTGGCGTACCCCCACCACCTTGTGGGCCGGCAGGTTGTCCATCACCACGATATCGCCGGGCGTCAGCTCGGGTACCAGAACCTGCCCGACATAGGCCAGGAAGACCGGGCCGTTCATGGCGCCATCGAGCACCAGCGGCGCGCTCAGGCCATCCAGCCGCAGGCCGGCGGTAAAGGTCGTGGTTTTCCAGTGGCCGTGGGGGATCGCGGCCCGGCAGTGCTCGCCGCGAGGGGCCCAGCCCCGCAGGCGGGCCAGGTTCGTCGAAGCGGCGGTTTCGTCGACGAAGATCAGCTTGCGCCAATCGAAACCGGACTGCTCCTCGATCCATCCCTGTCGGGCTGCCTGGACGTCCGGCCGTTGCTGCTCGGCTGCATGCGCCGTCTTTTTTGAGGGGCTGCTTCAGCAAGCTGTCACCTTCGCAACGCTGGGCGGATTTTGCTCTTTTCGTTTTCGAATAAAGGAAGGCCATTTAAAAACAATGAGGTGCATGTAGTGCACACAAGGCCGGATAGTTGTGCAGCTTCCCGATGCTTCCCTCTAGAATGGCCCTGTCCGGACTGAGCGGAAAATAACCAGAAACTTGCAATGCCGACATCGCCCGCAGCGAACTTCTGGAGGCAGAGGCCGATCTGCGCCTGGCCGAAATCAACCTGGAGCGCAGCGTGCTGCGCGCCCCGCGCGCTGGGCAGATCACCAACCTGCAGTTGGCCGAAGGCAACTACGCCATCGTCGGTACGCCAGTCATGGCCCTAGTCGTCAAGGCTTCCTTTTATGTGCAGGCCTATTTCGAGGAAACCAAGTTGCCGCGTATCCATGTCGGCGCGCCGGCCAGGGTCTGGCTGATGGGCGGCGGCGAGCCGCTGGAGGGGACGGTTGAAAGCATCAGCAGCGGCATTACCGACCGCAATGCCGCTCCGGACCAGCAGTTGCTGGCAGATGTCGAGCCGACCTTCAACTGGGTCCGCCTGGCCCAGCGCATCCCGGTGCGCATCCGGCTGAAGGCGCTGCCCGGGAGCCTCCAGCTCAGCGCCGGGATGACTTCCAGCGTGCAAATCCAGGAATGGCTATTAATCCGGCAATACGAAAGCACAAATGATGCTCATGCCAGAAGCGGCATAGGTGTTTGGTCGGAAAGTAATGGCTTGGATCGTCTTTGAAGTGCTGCGGGTCCTTATGCCACTGTTCCAGGATAAAGCCAACCGGCGTACGCCCTCTCAGCGCTCGTAACGGCTCGCTTTACCTGGCCCACCTATCTCTGAGAGGTTTGCAATATAGGAGGCGGGCATGGCACGCTACGCAGGAGCCTTGTATTTAGAACAAGATTTATGAGTGAGATAAAGCTCGATCGAATGGATACACGAATAATCTCTTCCCTGAAGGCGGATGGACGGATAAGCCATCAACAGCTTTCGGCTCAAGTGGGGCTGTCCCCGTCGCAATGCTTGCGCAGAGTTAAAAGACTTGAGGAGGCAGGGGTTATTCGGGGGTATGCAGCCATCATTGATGAGAGCAAGCTCGGTAACGATGTATCGGCTTGGGTTATTGTTACTTTGCGCAAGGATAAGCCTGGAGCTAGAGGGCGGGTTGCGTTGTTGCTACAAAATAGGCCCTGGGTGCGGTTGGCTACAGGGGTTACTGGTGATGTAGATTTCATGGTTCGTGTGGTGGCGCCGAGGATGGCGGACTTTACCAAAATCATAGTGGATGAACTGAATTGTCATCCCGATGTTAGCAGTACGCAGTCATTTATTTGTCTGGATGATGTAGTGGTGGAGTGATTGCTTTATTGGTTTGGGGTGGCGAAGGGAGCTATGGAATAGGTATTGGAGGCTGCCCAATGCCCATGATTTATATTGGCTTACATAGGGCGTGCATTAAAGTGCTTCGTTCAAAGCGTTAATGAGCTGTTGGATCTCTTCTGGGCTGGAGTAGTGAGCGAAAGACAGGCGCAGCACCCCCTCAGCAGAATTTACCCCCAGCGCCTCGAGTAGACGAACTGCATAGAAGTGACCTGCACCCGCGATAATTCCTTTCTTTGCCAACCGCTCAGAGATTTCTCGTGGAGTGGCGCTCAGTGTTTGAATGGATACCGTCGCCGAGCGCTTTATTGCTTCAATCGGGCCGAGGAGGCGAACTCGTGAATCGCCGCCACAGAACTCAAGCAGTGTTGGAAGTAGAGAGGCTTCTGCTTCTCTAAACAGTGTCCTCACATTTTCAGCGCGATGTTTACTGTCTGCACTAGGGAAGTGATACTCATGGACCTTGTCGAAGTAAGCCGTGACTCCGCTAGCCGCAGCTACTTGAGCATGGTCAGGACCGGCTGGAACAAACCATTTGGCCAGATACGCTTCGTTGAAATAGTGAGCTTGATTGCCTAGAAAGTCCATCAAGGGGCGTCGGATTACCATTGCGCCGAGATGGGGACCAAATGTTTTGTACAGTGAGAAAAGGTAGATATCGGCACCTAGTTGAGAGACATCGGGCAGCCCATGACCGGCATAGGAAACTCCGTCAACCACAGCGAGTGCACCAGCCGCGTGGACGATCTCGCAGATTTTACGAACTGGGTTGATTTCACCCAGGATGTTCGAGCAGTGAGTGAATGCCACTACCTTTGTACGCGTCGACAGCAGGGCTTGAAGTGCTTCGGTATTCAGCGAACCCGTCGAAGGATTGACCTGCCACTCTTTGATCACAATGCCTCGCTTGGCGAGGCGACGCCATACACCGTTGTTTGCTTCGTGGTCTTGGTTCGTGACAATGATTTCATCCCCTGGTTGGAGACGGTTACCGAATGCCTCTGCGAGCACATAAGTATTCTGGGATGTAGAGGGTCCAAGATGGACTTCTTCTGCAGATACCCCCAAGTAACTGGCAATCTCTACGTGTGAATGGTCCATCTCTTCCCCAGCCCTACGCGAAGCTGGATGAGCACCGTAGGGTTGGATCTTCATTTGCCGATAGTATCGGTTAAGATGATCGATCACTTGTTGGCAGGTGTAGGAGCCGCCGGCATTATCGAAAAAGCCCTGCCCATCGAGAGAGGGTTCTGCAAAGGCGGGGAATTGGCTACGTACAAAAGACAAGTCCAAGGTAGGCATTGCTAAGACTCCCATAAAAGAACATTGAATCGACAAGGCATATCCTACATTTCCTCTAGCGCAATTTGAGTGCAAAAACAGGTGACTATCGCGCGGACTCACAGGAATCCTGCATCAGGTTTATGGTTTATGAGCCTGATTCGTCATGAGTCGGTTTGATATATTGCTTATCGTGGCCTGGCATAGATGCAGAAGTATCCGGAGCTTGGTTGGCGCGACAGACCTCGGGCCAAGCCACGGGCGGCATGAGCGGCATGATGGCCGGCTCCGTCGGCGGTCCGATCGGTGCGGTGATCGGCGCGGGCCTCGGTGCGCTGTTCGGCGGTTCCGGCCAGAAGGCCCTGGGCGCCAGCGAGCGCATCTACCTGGTACGCACCGACAGCGGCGAACTGAAGGAGTACCGCTCGCCGAACTGCGTCTTCGCCGAAGGCGACAAGGTGGTGATCCACGGCAACCGCCCGCGTCCCTACGGTTGGACCCCGGAAACCGCCGAAGCCTTCGCCTACAACGGCCGCTGATTCCCGCGACAGCCGCCAGGTCGAAATACTGAGCCCCCGCCATATAACCGGCGGGGGTTCTTTTGTGTGTGCGCCAGGCATGGCGCGTAGCGCCGTGACTGGCGCTGGTCAGCCTACGGCAGGAGGGGACGCCGCAAGGCGGCTTGCTCTCGCCGTTGCTGTCGAGCATCCTGCTCGATGAGCTTGACCGTGAGGCGGCACTGTGGGTGTTGAGGTTGTCCATCACCAGCGTGATGCGCTCGGCCCCGGACCAGGCTTCGGCGATGTCCTGCAGGAACAGCGTCCAGTCCTGCCTTTTCTTGTACTCGGCGACCTTGGCGAGGCGCCGGCCGGCCAGCGGCTCGCAGGCCACGAAGACGTTGCAGGTGCCGGCGCGCTCGTACTCGTAGTCTTCGCGCTCGGGATGCCCCGCTACCGCCTCGAGGGCTCGCGCACCTGGCGGATCAGTTGCCGCGGCGTTTCGTCCATGCAGACCATGGGATGGGCCGGGTCATGGGGGCGGCTGTAGACATCGAGCACCTGCTCCATGGCCGCCACGAACTCTCCACTGGCCTTCGGCGGGATCGCCCAGCCTACCTTGCGCCAGGGCTTGAGTTCGTTTTTTTAGGGCGCGCCGTTGTCGATCTTGCGCTGGCTCACGCCCAGCTCACTGGTCTTGCGCGGCCCTTGGTCTTGCGAGCGGTCGCAGGCCAGCAGGATCAGGGCGTTGACGACTTGGCTTGTCAGCCCTTGCAACCGCGCTCTTTCTTGAGGGCTGAGGATGATTCTGTAATGTTCCATGCCGGCATTATGCATGACGCAGATTTATCTGTGTCATTACACGTACTGCGCCGCCGCGTAGCCGGAGGCCCAAGCCCACTGGAAGTTGAAACCGCCGAGGTGACCGCTGACATCCAGCACTTCGCCGATGAAGTACAGCCCGGGTGATTTCAGCGACTCCATGGTCTTGGAGGACACCTCGCGGGTGTCGACGCCACCCAGGGTGACTTCCGCGGTGCGGTAGCCTTCGGTGCCCGCTGGCACCAGTTGCCAGTCGCTCAGGCGTTCGGCAATGACCTTGAGTTCGCCCGGCGTGTACTGCTTCATCGGTTTCGAGGTGAGCCAGTGCTCGGCCAGCAGGCCGGCCATCTTCTTGGTGAACAGGTCGGCCAGCAGCGTCTTCAGCTCGCTGTTGGGACGCTCTCGCTGTTGTTCGGCAAGCCAGGCCGGCAGATCGATCCTGGGTAGCAGGTCGATGCTGATGGCCTCGCCGGGCTGCCAGTAGGAGGAAATCTGCAGGATCGCCGGACCACTGAGGCCCCGGTGGGTGAACAAGATGTTCTCGACGAAGCTCTGGCCGTTACAAGTGATCCGGCAGTCTTCCACCGAGGTGCCGGATAGCTCGCTGCACAGCGCCTTCAACTGTGGGTCGGTGATGGTGAACGGCACCAGGCCGGCGCGAGTCGGCAGCAGGTTGTGGCCGAACTGGCGGGCGATCTGGTAACCGATGCCGGTGGCGCCGAGGGTGGGGATGGACAGGCCGCCGGTGGCGATGACCAGCGATTCGCAATGGGTCGGGCCGATGCTGGTCTGCAGCTGGTAGCCACCGTCGACGCGCGTGATCTCGCCCACCGAGGTGCTCAGGCGCAGGTCGACGCCGGCTTGCTCGCATTCGTCCAGCAGCAGGTCGAGGATGTCGCTGGATTTGTTATCGCAGAACAGTTGGCCGAGCTTCTTCTCGTGGTAAGGCACGCCGTGCCTGGCCACCAGGGCGATGAAGTCCCACTGCGTGAAGCGCGCCAGCGCAGACTTGCAGAAGTGTGGGTTGTGCGAGAGAAAGTTGGCCGGTTCGCAATACAGATTGGTGAAGTTGCAACGCCCGCCGCCGGACATGAGGATCTTCTTGCCGGCCTTGTTGGCGTGGTCGAGCAGCAGCACTCGGCGACCGCGTGCGGCAGCGCTCATGGCGCACATCAGTCCGGCGGCACCGGCGCCGATGATGATGACCTGGGATGTGAGCACGGCGGTTTCCTCGAGTGCGGGGTGTTTGGCTGGCGGCGTGGGGCGGCGCATGTTACCCGAAGCACATGGCCGGAATCTGTTCCTGATCTGCCACGCGTCGACTCTGCTGCATTGAAAGTTGCCTGCAGCCAACGCCCGTCGGGATACCCCCAGGGCTCATTTGGCCGGATAATGCCGATCAAGTCGTTTTTTATCGTGGTAATTCCGCATGGAAATTAAGGTTAATTTTCTCGATAACCTTCGGCTAGAAGCCAGGTTCGATGATTTCACGGTGATCGCCGACCAGCCGATCCGCTACAAAGGCGATGGCTCCGCACCGGGTCCGTTCGATTACTTCCTGGCTTCATCGGCTTTGTGCGCGGCTTACTTCGTAAAGTTGTACTGCCAGACGCGCGATATCCCCACCGATAATATCCGCCTGTCGCAGAACAACATTGTCGATCCGGAGAATCGCTACAAGCAGATCCTCAAGATCCAGGTGGAGTTGCCGGCGGATATCTCGGAGAAGGATCGCCTGGGCATCCTGCGTTCCATCGACCGCTGCACGGTGAAGAAGGTCGTGCAGACCGGGCCTGACTTCGTGATCGAGGAAGTGGAAAACCTCGATGCCGATGCCCAGGCGTTGTTAATGCTCAACCCCGACGCCGACGCGAGCACCTACATCCTGGGCAAGGATCTGCCGCTGGAGCAGACCATCGCCAACATGTCGGAAATCCTCGCCGGCCTGGGCATGAAGATCGAGATCGCGTCGTGGCGCAACATAGTGCCCAACGTGTGGTCGCTGCATATCCGCGATGCGCAATCGCCGACGTGCTTCACCAACGGCAAGGGTGCGACCAAGGAAAGCGCGCTGGCATCGGCTCTGGGCGAATTCATCGAGCGCCTGAACTGCAATTTCTTCTACAACGACCAGTTCTGGGGAGAAGACATCGCCAATGCGGCGTTCGTGCACTACCCGGATGAGCGCTGGTTCAAGCCTGGCCGCAAGGATGCGCTGCCGGCTGAAATCCTCGACGCGTACTGCCTGGAAATCTACAACCCCGACGACGAGTTGCGTGGTTCGCACCTGTACGACACCAACTCCGGCAATGTGGAGCGCGGCATCTGTTCGCTGCCGTTCGTGCGCCAGTCCGACGGCGAGGTGGTGTACTTCCCGTCCAACCTGATCGAGAACCTGTACCTCAGCAATGGCATGAGTGCCGGCAATATGCTGGCCGAAGCGCAGGTGCAGTGCCTGTCGGAAATCTTCGAGCGCGCGGTGAAGCGTGAAATCCTCGAAGGTGAACTCGCCCTGCCCGATGTGCCGCACGAGGTGCTGGCGAAGTACCCGGGCATCCTGGCCGGTATCCAGGGCCTGGAAGAACAGGGCTTCCCGGTGCTGGTCAAGGATGCGTCGCTGGGCGGCGAGTTCCCGGTGATGTGCGTGACCTTGATGAACCCGCGTACCGGCGGCGTGTTCGCCTCGTTCGGCGCGCACCCGAACTTCGAGGTGGCACTGGAGCGCAGCCTGACGGAGTTGCTGCAGGGCCGCAGCTTCGAAGGCCTGAACGACCTGCCGGCGCCGACCTTCGAAAGCCACGCCTTGACCGAGCCGAACAACTTCGTCGAACACTTCATCGACTCCAGCGGCGTGGTGTCGTGGCGCTTCTTCAGCGCCAAGGCCGACTTCGAATTCGTCGAGTGGGACTTCTCCGGCCAGGGGGAAGATTCCAATGCCGAGGAAGCCGCCACCCTGTTCGGCATTCTCGAAGACATGGGCAAGGAAGTGTACATGGCGGTGTACGAGCACCTGGGGGCCACGGCGTGCCGCATCCTGGTGCCAGGGTATTCGGAGATCTATCCGGTAGAGGATCTGATCTGGGATAACACCAACAAGGCGTTGTCGTTCCGCGAGGACATCCTGAACCTGCACCGCCTGGACGATGCCCGCCTCAAGGCACTGCTCAAGCGTCTGGAAAACTGCGAGGTGGATGACTACACCGACATCACCACCCTGATCGGTATCGAGTTCGACGACAACACGGTCTGGGGCCAGTTGACCCTCCTCGAACTGAAACTGCTGATCAGCCTCGCCCTGCGTCGCTTCGAAGACGCGAAGGAACTGGTGGAAGCCTTCCTGCAGTACAACGACAACACGGTCGAGCGGGGGCTGTTCTACCAGACCCTGAACGTAGTGCTGGAAGTGGTGCTGGACGAAGAGCTGGAGCTGGCCGACTACGAGGTCAACTTCCGCCGGATGTTCGGCAACGAGCGGATGGACGCGGCGCTGGGGTCGGTGGATGGCAGCGTGCGCTTCTACGGTCTGACGCCGACCAGCATGAAGCTGGAAGGGCTCGACAGGCACCTGCGCCTGATCGACAGCTACAAGAAGCTGCACGGGGCGCGGGCCAGAGTGGCGGCTTTATCCCAATAAGCAGGGCTGACAAGAAGGGCGCCACAGGTGCCTTTCTTGTTTTTGGTGACTCGTGCAATCACCCTGATTCACCTGCAGAGCGTCAATCCTCACACTTGGTCGGCAGAACGTTCAGCGACTCATACCCCAAAGTCGATTGCGCCGGTGCCGCAGCGAACCAGCCCGGCCATGAGCTCCGATGTCGGGAGGCGACCTCTACGCAGGGCGTTAGCCGGTCGGTCAGTATCTGGCAAGTCGCACAAGGTGTGGCGGCTGCCGATCTCAAGCCGCACCGGCTGAAAACCTTCAAGATCAGTAACGACCCGCACTTTGCAGACAAAGTGGTCGATGTCGTCGGGCTGTACTTGAATCCGCCCGACAACGCCCTGGTGCTGTCTGTTGACGAATGCTGCCGCTCAAGCCCGGGCAGGTTGAGCGGCGGACGCAGGCTACAAGCGTCACGGGACGGCCAGCCTGTATGCCGCCTTTGGCATCCTGACGGGCAAGGTCAGCCAGGGCGTTTCTCGAGTTCCTGCGACAGATCGACCGCAGTATCCCGCCCACGCTGGGCCTGCATGTGATTCCGGACAATAGCTCGACTCACAAGTCCGTACCGGTCGCGTTTGTTATCTATAACTCATGGATAGAGGCGGCGGCCGGCGGGTTCCGCCGATCGACGGCCAGACACAGAACTTTTTCCACGCATCCGCCATCGGAATCAGCATGGCCGGCCAATGCCGATCGCGCCAGTCGCCTGCTTCCGATGGTTGTCCAGCAGAGGAACGTGCCCGATGTCCGACACCAGCCAGCCCGGCGTGCATTGCGAGAACCGTCGTCCGACCCTGGAGGAAGCGCTGCGTCTACCGCGGATCGCCATCGAGAACACCGAACCGGTTGTCGACAACGGACGCTTCGCCGTCAAGGCGATCGCCGGCCTGCCGGTGACGGTGGCCAGCACCGTCTTCACCGACGGCCACGACCAACTCGGCGCCGCCCTCTACTGGCGCGCCGACGGCGAGAGCGGCTGGCACCGCCTGCGCATGAAGTTCGTCGGCAACGACCGCTGGCAGGTCGAGTTCACGCCGCTGCGCGTCGCCCGGCATCTGTTCGTGGTCGAGGCCTGGTGGGATCTCTACGAAACCTACCGGCACGAGTTGCAGAAGAAGCATGCCGCCGGGGTGCCGGTCTCCCTGGAGCTGCAGGAGGGCCGCCTGCATCTGCAGCGGGCCGCCGAACACGCCCGGGGCGAGGTGCGCGCCACGCTGGAGGATCTCCTGCGGCGTCTGGAGCAGGCCCCGCACACCGAGGCCGTGGAGTTGCTGCTGAGCGGCGAGGCCTCCGCCGCCATGAGCGCCGCCGACCCGTATCCGCATCGCACCTACAGCAATGCCTTCCCCCTGGACGTGGAGCGCGAACGGGCCCTGTTCGCTAGTTGGTACGAACTCTTCCCCCGCTCGCAGACCGACAGCCCGCATCGCCACGGCACCTTCAAGGATGTCATCGCCCGCCTGCCGGCGATCCACGACATGGGTTTCGATGTCCTCTACTTCCCGCCGATCCATCCGATCGGCCGGCGCTTTCGCAAGGGCCGCAACAACAGCCTGGAGGCCGGGCCGGACGATCCCGGCAGCCCCTATGCCATCGGCGGCGAGGAGGGCGGCCACGAGGCCATCCATCCGCAACTGGGCTCGCGCGAGGATTTCCGCGAACTGGTCGCCGCCGCCGGCGAGTACGATCTGGAGATCGCCCTGGACTTCGCCGTGCAGTGCTCCCAGGACCACCCCTGGCTGAAGCAGCATCCCGGCTGGTTCTCCTGGCGCCCGGACGGCAGCATCCGCTACGCCGAGAATCCGCCGAAGAAATACCAGGACATCGTCAACGTCGACTTCTATGCCAAGGACGCCATCCCCGACCTCTGGATGGCGCTGCGCGACGTGGTGCTCGGCTGGGTCGCCGAGGGGGTGAAGATCTTCCGCGTCGACAACCCACACACCAAGCCGTTGCCGTTCTGGGAGTGGCTGATCGGCGACGTGCGCGGCCGGCACCCGGAAGTGATCTTTCTCGCCGAGGCCTTCACCCGCCCGGCGATGATGCTGCGCCTGGGCAAGCTCGGCTTCTCGCAGAGCTACACCTATTTCACCTGGCGCAATGCCAAGGAAGAACTGACCGCCTACTTCGCCGAGCTGAACGAGGCGCCGGCCAGACACTGCGTGCGACCGAACTTCTTCGTCAACACGCCGGACATCAACCCCTTCTTCCTGCAGCACTCCGGGCGCGCCGGCTTCCTGATCCGCGCCGCGCTGGCGACCATGGGCTCCGGGCTGTGGGGCATGTACTCGGGGTTCGAGCTGTGCGAGGCGGCGGCGCTGCCCGGCAGGGAGGAATACCTCGACTCGGAGAAGTACGAGATCCGCCCGCGCGACTACCGGGCGCCCGGCAACATCGTCGCCGAGATCGCCCAGCTCAACCGCATCCGCCGCTACAACCCGGCGCTGCAGACCCATCTCGGCTTCGAGCCGTACAACATCTGGAACGACAACACCCTGCTGTTCGGCAAGCGTACGCCGGACCTCTCCAACTTCGTCCTGGTCGCCATCAACCTCGATCCCTGGCACGCCCAGGAGGCCCATTTCGAGCTGCCGCTCTGGGAGTTCGGCCTGCCCGACCACGCTGACATGCACGGCGAGGATCTGATGAACGGCCATCGCTGGACCTGGCACGGTAAGAAGCAGTGGACGCGCCTCGACCCCGACTATCTGCCCTTCGGTATCTGGAAGCTGACCCCACCGGAGTAAACCGCTGGCATCCAGGAGCAGAGAACAATGGATCAATCGCTCAAGTCCGTCGCCTTTCTCGAGGACCCGTTCTGGTACAAGGACGCGGTGATCTACCAGGTGCACGTCAAGTCGTTCTTCGACTCGAACAACGACGGCATCGGTGATTTCCCGGGGCTGATCGCCAAGCTGGACTACATCGCCGACCTGGGGGTCAACACCATCTGGCTGCTGCCGTTCTACCCTTCGCCGCGTCGCGACGACGGCTACGACATCGCCGAATACCGCGGCGTGCATCCAGACTACGGCAGCCTCGCCGACGTGCGACGCCTCATCGCCGAGGCGCACCGGCGCGGCCTGCGGTTGATCACCGAACTGGTGATCAACCACACCTCCGACCAGCATCCCTGGTTCCAGCGGGCGCGGCAGGCCAGGAAGGGCTCGGCGGCGCGCAACTTCTACGTCTGGTCGGATAGCGACGACAAGTACCGGGACACCCGGATCATCTTCCTCGATACCGAGAAGTCCAACTGGACCTGGGACCCGGTGGCCGGCCAGTACTTCTGGCACCGCTTCTATTCGCACCAGCCGGATCTCAACTTCGACAACCCGCAGGTGATGAAGGCGGTGCTCGGCATCATGCGCTACTGGCTCGATCTGGGCGTCGACGGTCTGCGCCTGGACGCCATTCCCTACCTGATCGAGCGCGACGGCACCAATAACGAGAACCTGCCCGAGACCCACCAGGTGCTCAAGCGCATCCGCGCCGAGCTGGATGCCCGCTATCCGGACCGCATGCTGCTGGCCGAGGCCAACCAGTGGCCGGAGGACACTCAGCTCTACTTCGGCGGCGCCCCGGAGGGGAAGGGCGACGAATGCCACATGGCCTTCCACTTCCCGCTGATGCCGCGCATGTACATGGCCATCGCCCAGGAAGACCGCTTCCCGATGACCGACATCCTGCGCCAGACCCCGGACATCCCGTCCGACTGCCAGTGGGCGATCTTCCTGCGCAACCACGACGAACTGACCCTGGAGATGGTCACCGACCGCGAGCGCGACTACCTGTGGAACTTCTACGCCGCCGACCGCCGCGCGCGGATCAACCTGGGGATACGCCGGCGCCTGGCGCCGCTGCTGGAGCGCGACCGGCGGCGCATCGAACTGCTCAACAGCCTGCTGCTGTCGATGCCAGGTACGCCGGTGATCTACTACGGCGACGAGATCGGCATGGGCGACAACATCTACCTGGGCGACCGCGACGGGGTGCGCACGCCCATGCAGTGGAGCACCGACCGCAACGGCGGCTTTTCCCGCGCCGATCCGGCCGGACTGGTGCTGCCGCCGATCATGGACCCGCTGTACGGCTTCCAGAGCGTCAACGTCGAAGCCCAGCAGCGCGACAGCTACTCGCTGCTCAACTGGACCCGGCGCATGCTCGCCGTACGCAAGCAGCAGAAGGCCTTCGGCCGCGGCTCGCTGCGGCTGCTGGCGCCGGCCAACCGGCGCATCTTCGCCTACCTGCGCGAATACCATGGCGCGGACGGCAGCAGCGAGACCATCCTCTGCGTGGCCAACGTCTCGCGCTCGGCCCAGGCGGTGGAACTGGAACTGCCCCAGTTCGCCGACATGGTGCCGGTGGAGATGACCGGCGGCAGCGCCTTCCCGCCGATCGGCCAGTTGCCCTACCTGCTGACCCTGCCGCCCTACGGCTTCTGCTGGTTCCTGCTGGCGCCCGCGTCGCAGATGCCCAGTTGGCACATCAAGCCCACCGAAGGCATGCCGGAATTCCAGACCCTGGTGCTGCGGCGTCTCGACGATCTGCTGGTGGACCCCAACCGGCGCATCCTGGAGAAGGAGGTGTTGCCGGCCTACCTGCCCAAGCGTCGTTGGTTCGCCGGCAAGGGCGCGCCCTCGGGCAACGTGCACATCGCCTATACGGTGACCTTCGGCAATCTGCCGCGCCCCGTGCTGCTCAGCGAGATCGAGGTCGGCGGCGAGGGCGGCCCGCAGCGCTACCAGTTGCCGCTGGGTTTTCTCCCCGAGGAGGAGTTCGGCAGCGCCTTGCCCCAGCAACTGGCCATGACCCGGGTGCGCCGTGGCCGGCGGGTGGGCCTGTTGACCGATGCCTTCACCCTGGAGGGCTTCGTCCGCGCGACGGTCCAGGCGCTGCGCGAGCGCCGCGTGCTGGCCTTCGAGCAGGGCGAGCTGCGCTTTCTGCCCACCGCGCAACTGGACAAGGTCGAGCTGCCGGCCGACGCCGAGGTGCGCTACATCTCCGCCGAGCAATCCAACAGCTCGGCGGTGCTTGGCAACGCCCTGGTGCTCAAGCTGATCCGCCGGGTGTCCGTCGGCGTGCATCCCGAACTGGAGATGGGCCTGCACCTCACCGGATACGGCTTCGCCAACATCGCCAGCGTGCTCGGCGAGGTGTGTCGGGTCGATGCCCAGGGCGGCTGCACCGTGCTGATGATCCTGCAGCGCTACCTGGAGAACCAGGGCGACGCCTGGGAGTGGACGCAGAACACCCTCGACCGGGCCATCCGCGACGAACTGGCCGGCGGCGAGTCGACCCTGGAGAGCCAGTACAGCGCGCTGCACGAGCTGGAGAGCTTTTCCCGCCAGCTCGGCCAGCGCCTCGGCGAGATGCACATGGCCCTGGCCGCGCCCACCGAGGACCCGGATTTCGCTCGCGAAACCGCCGGTCCCGAGCAAGCGGCGCAGTGGACCGAGAGCATCGGCGCGCAACTGGGGCGGGCCCTGGAAATCCTCGCCCAGCGCCAGGCGACGCTGGCCGAGGAGGAACGGGCCGCCGTCGAGCAGTTGCTGCTGCAGCGTGATGCCCTGCTGGAGAAAGTCGGCGAACTGGCCGGGGCCTGCGTCGGCAGCCTGCGCATCCGCGTGCATGGCGATCTGCACCTCGGCCAGGTGCTGGTGGTGCAGGGCGACGCCTATCTGATCGACTTCGAGGGCGAGCCGTCGCGGCCGCTCGCCGCGCGCCGCGCCAAGCACAGCCCTTACAAGGACGTCAGCGGCGTGCTGCGCTCGATCGGCTACGCCGCCGACATGGCCATGCGCAACGCGCAGAGTGTCGACAGCTCCGAGGCGGCCGACCAGGCCCGTCGGCGCATCGCCTCGCTGTACCAGGCGAACGCCCGCCAGGCCTTCCTCGCCGCCTACCGCCAGGCGGCGGCCGAGATCGGCCATGCCTGGGCCGTGCCGGACGGCGAGGAGGCCGCGCTGGCGCTGTTCAGCCTGGAAAAGACCGCCTACGAAATCGCCTACGAGGCCGAAAACCGCCCCGCCTGGCTGGCCGTACCGCTGCGGGGCCTGGCGAATCTGGCGCAACAGCTACTGGATGGAGAGGCGCAATGAGCCCATCGCAGACCCAGCCCGACAACGACGACTCCCTGCTGCCCGGCGAAGCGGACATCGATGCCCTGGTGCGCGGCGAGCACGGTGATCCTTTCGCGATACTCGGCCCCCACGACGATGGCACGCTGGTGCGCGTCTACCTGCCGAATGCCCTGGCCGTGGAGCTGCTCGCCCGCGACTCCGGTGAGAAGCTCGCCGACATGCGGGCCAGCCGCGTGCCGGGCCTGTTCGTCTGCCGCCTCGCCGAGGCGCGCGCCTATCTGCTGCGCATCCGCTGGGCCTCGGGCGAGCAACTGAGCGAGGACCCCTACAGCTTCGGCCCCCTGCTGGGCGAGACGGACCTCTACCTGTTCACCGAAGGCAATCACCGCGACCTCGGTCGCTGCCTGGGCGCCCAGTGCCTGAACGTGGACGGGGTGGAGGGGGTGCGCTTCGCCGTGTGGGCGCCGAACGCCCGGCGCGTCTCGGTGGTCGGTCCCTTCAATGGCTGGGACGGTCGCCGCCATTCGATGCGCCTGCGCTATCCGGCCGGGATCTGGGAACTCTTCATTCCGCGCCTGAGGCCGGGCGAGTCCTACCAGTACGAACTGCTCGGTTCCCACGGCATCCTGCCGCTGAAGGCCGACCCCGTGGCGCTGGCGACCGAAAGTCCGCCGAATACCGCCTCGGTGGTCGCCGCGCCGCTGCAGCACGACTGGCAGGACCGGGAGTGGATGAGTCAGCGCGCCGCCCGCCAGGCGGCGGACGCGCCGCTGGCGATCTACGAACTGCACGTCGGTTCCTGGCGGCGCGACCAGGACGGCCGGCTGCTCGGCTGGCAGCGGCTGATCGAGCGGCTGATCCCCTACGTGCAAGAGATGGGCTACACCCATGTGGAACTGCTGCCGATCATGGAGCACCCGTTCGGCGGTTCCTGGGGCTACCAGCCGCTGTCGCAGTTCGCCCCCAGCGCCCGCTACGGCCGGCGCGAGGACCTCGCCGCCTTCGTCGACGCCTGCCATCAGGCCGGCATCGGCGTGATTCTCGACTGGGTGCCGGCGCACTTTCCCACCGACAGCCATGGCCTCGGCCGTTTCGATGGCACCGCTCTTTACGAGTACGAGCACCCCTTCGAGGGCTTTCACCAGGACTGGGACACCTTCATCTATAACCTCGGGCGCACCGAGGTGCACGGCTTCATGATCGCTTCGGCGCTGTACTGGCTGCGCGAGTTCCACGTCGATGGACTGCGCGTCGACGCGGTGGCTTCGATGCTTTACCGCGACTATTCGCGCAAGGAGGGCGAGTGGATTCCCAACCGTCACGGCGGGCGCGAGAACCTCGAGGCCATCGACTTCCTGCGCCACCTCAACGACGTGGTCAAGATCGAGGCGCCCGGCGCGCTGGTGATCGCCGAGGAATCCACCGCCTGGCCGGGGGTCAGCAGGCCGACCGCCGAGGGCGGGCTGGGCTTCGACTACAAGTGGAACATGGGCTGGATGCACGACACCCTGAAGTACATGGCCGAGGACCCGATCCACCGCGCCTATCACCACGATCGCATGACCTTCGGCCTGATCTACGCCTTCTCCGAGCGCTTCATCCTGCCCATCTCCCACGACGAGGTGGTGCACGGCAAGCGCTCGCTGATCGACAAGATGCCTGGCGATCGCTGGCAGAAGTTCGCCAACCTGCGCGCCTACTTGAGTTTCATGTGGAGCATGCCGGGCAAGAAGCTCCTGTTCATGGGCTGCGAGTTCGGCCAGTGGCGCGAGTGGAGCCACGACCACGAACTCGACTGGTACCTGCTCAACTACGACGACCACCAGGGGGTGCAGCAACTGGTCAAGGACCTCAACCGGCTGTATCGCCGGGAGCCGGCGCTGCACGAGCAGGACTGCGTGCCGGAAGGCTTCCAGTGGCTGATCGGCGACGACCGCCACAACAGCGTGTTCTCCTGGTTGCGCCGGGACCGCGGGGGCCGGCCGCTGCTGGTGATCGCCAACTTCACGCCGGTGGTGCGCCATGGCTACCGGATCGGCGTGCCCAGCGGCGGCGACTGGCAGGAGGCCCTCAACAGCGATGCCGAATGCTACGGCGGCTCCAACCTCGGCAACGCCGGCGGCGTCGTCGCCGACGAACTGGCCAGCCACGGCCAGCCCTTCAGCCTCAACCTCAAGCTGCCGCCGCTGGGAGTGTTGATCCTGCGGCCGCTCTGAACGCCGCTCCGGGCGCGCCCTGCCGGAGCCGGCTCGCTGGCGCCGCCCTGCCGATCGTGAGCAGGCTCGCTCCTGCGGTTCGCGGAGGAACGCCGCAGCGGACCTGCCCGCCGACCGCGAGCGAGGCGATTGGTCCGGGGAGAGGAACTCCTCCCTAAAGTTCGACGCCGATCGGCCGATATACCGGGAACATGCAGCCCGAACGGCCGACCCCGCCCCCTTGACGGGGTGGCGGCGATGGGGCTGGCCGTCGAAAAGGAGATCCCCATGGGCAGTCCCAAGATCCGCGTGTTGTGCGTCGACGATTCGGCGCTGATACGCGACCTCCTGAGCGAAATCATCAACGCGCAACCGGACATGGAAGTGGTGGCCGTCGCCGCCGATCCCCTGGTCGCCCGCGACCTGATCAAGCAGCACAACCCGGACGTACTGACCCTAGACGTCGAAATGCCGCGCATGGACGGTCTCGATTTCCTCGAACGGCTGATGCGTCTGCGGCCCATGCCGGTGCTGATGGTCTCCTCGCTGACCCAGGCCGGCTCGGAAATCACCCTGCGCGCCCTGGAACTGGGCGCCCTGGACTTCATCGCCAAGCCGCAGATGGGCATTCGCCACGGCATGCTCGACTACAGCGAACTGATCGCCGAGAAGATCCGCGCCGCCGCCCGTTCGCGTCCGCGCCAGGCGCCTCCGGCCAGCGCTCCGCGACCCAAGGCGCTGCAGGCGCCGATCCTCTCCAGCGAGAAGCTGGTGATCATCGGCGCCTCCACCGGCGGCACCGAGGCGATCCGCGCCGTGCTCGAACCGTTGCCGGCCAACAGCCCGGCCATCCTCATCGCCCAGCACATGCCGGGCGGCTTCACCCGCTCGTTCGCCGAGCGGCTGGACCGCCTGTGCAACATCGCCGTCAAGGAAGCCGAGGACGGCGAGCGCATTCTGCCCGGACACGCCTACATAGCGCCGGGAACCGCCCACCTCAAGCTGGCGCGCAGCGGTGCCAACTACATCGCGCGGCTGGACGAAGGCGCGCCGGTCAACCGCCACCGTCCGTCGGTGGATGTGCTGTTCCGCTCCGCAGCGGAGAACGCCGGACGCAATGCCATCGGCGTGCTGCTCACCGGCATGGGCAAGGACGGCGCGCGCGGGCTCCTGGAGATGCGCCAGGCCGGCGCTTTCACCTTCGCCCAGGACGAGGCCAGTTGTGTCGTGTTCGGCATGCCGCGAGAAGGCATCGCCCTCGGCGGAGCCTGCGAGGTGGTATCGCTCGAACACATGGCCGAGCGGATTCTCAAGCAGGTGGCCGCCTCCGGGCGGGCGCAGCGGGTCTGAGCCCGCAGCCAGAGCCCTCCGGGGCAGATGGCGGTGCGCTGGCGCAGAAGTTCGGCGGTCGCTGCGGGAAAAGGCACGGGGTGGGGTGTCAGTGCCGCTGTCGAGGGTAGTGGGGAGACGATGCCCACCGGGGCGGATTCGGCCGGAACGGGTTCCGGTCATGGCTCTTCAAGCTGGTGCGCAGGCGCGCCGGCCGGGCCGCGGGAGCGATTTCCGCGGCCAACGAGAGGTGTCGCGCGAAAGCGAAATTTCGAGAAGGCTGTCGCCCCCTGGATGGGGGAGCGGGTCCGATTGCAAAGGCTGTACTGGCAGCCGATGGAGAAAGTTCAATGGTGGGTTTTTTGCTTAATCTGAGCATCAGGACGGTGGTCACCGCCACCCTGGGCTGTTTCGCCTTGCTGCTGGTCATCGTCGCCGGCCTGGGCTATGGGGGGACCAGGCTGGGCGATCAGGCACTCGCCGACCGGACACGGACAGCGACCCGGATCGACCTGTTGCGTCAGGCCGATGGCTTGCGCCTGAGAGCCTTCTCGCGACTGGAAGCCTTCGGCAAGATGAGTCTTGCCCATCAGGTCCCTCTCGCGGAGCGGCAGCAGCAACAGGCCGATATCCAGGAGCGGATCGCTCAGGCCAACAACATTCTGGCGGACGTCCAGGCCATGCCGCCGTTCGCCAAGGAGGACGGACGCAAGCTGCTGGATAAGGCGGCAGCGAGTCTGGCCGAGTCGCTCGATTCTCTCGATCAACAGTTGCAGGCTTGGGCGAAGCTCGACACCGAAACCTTCGACCGCTTCGAAGACGACATGATGTTCAAGCGTGGCCCGCAGATCGCCAAGGATTTGGCGGACACCATGATCTACCTGGAGGCCCATGGTCATGCTCAGATGTCCGAGTACCACGCCAGCCTCATCACCTTCGCCATCATCGGCGGCGCCTCCCTGGCCGTCGCCTTGTTCCTGATGCTGGCCCTGCGGATGATGCTGATGGGCTTCGTGGTCCGTCCGGTGCACGAGGCGGTGGAGCACGTGCAGCGCCTGGCCCGCGCCGACCTGTCGCAGTCGATCCCGGTGACCTCGCGTAACGAGATCGGCCGGTTGCTCGGCGCGCTGCGCGAGATGCAGGAAAGCCTGGTGCGAATCGTCACCAGCGTGCGCGCCGGCAGCGGCTCGATCCTGGTCGGCGCGCAACAGATCGCCAGCGGCAACGCCGACCTGTCCTCGCGCACCGAACAGCAGGCCGCCTCGCTGGAGGAAACCGCGGCGAGCATGGAAGAGCTGACCGCGACGGTGAAGCAGAACGCCGACAACGCCCGCCAGGCCAGCGCGCTGGCCAACGACGCCTCGGGCACCGCCGGACAGGGCCGCGAGGTGGTCGGCCGGGTGGTGGAGACGATGCGCGAGATCAGCGACAGCTCGGCGCAGATCGCCAAGATCGTCGGAGTCATCGACTCGATCGCCTTCCAGACCAACATCCTGGCGCTGAACGCCTCGGTGGAGGCGGCGCGCGCCGGCGAGCAGGGTCGCGGCTTCGCGGTGGTGGCCGGCGAGGTGCGCAACCTGGCCGGCCGTTCGGCGGAGGCGGCGCGGGAGATCAAGGCGCTGATCGAGGCCTCCAGCAAGCGGGTCGGCGACGGCTCGCAACTGGTCGAGCAGGCCGGACGGACCATGGAAGAGGTGGTGAAGGCGGTGCACCGGGTGACCGACATCATCGACGAGATCTCGGCAGCTTCGCACGAACAGAGCGAGGGGATCGCCCAGGTGAACACGGCGGTCGCGCAGATGGACGAGGTGACCCAGCAGAACGCGGCGCTGGTGCAGGAGGCGTCGGCGGCCTCGGCCTCGCTGGCCGGGCAGGCGCGGCACCTGGAGGAGGCGGTGGCGGTGTTCCGCCTGGGCGCGGAGCAGCGGCGTTCGGCGGAGCAGAAGCACGGCGAGTCGCTGTCGGCGACCCGGTCGCCGACGCAGGCCCGTCCGGCGGCACGGCCGAAGGCGCTGTCGGAAAAGGCGCATGCCCAGCCGGCCACGGCCGTCGCCGAGGAGCAGTGGGAGGAGTTCTGACCGGGATCGCTCGCTGACGAATGAAGGCGGAGCGGATTCCGCCGAGGGGCGTCGGCGAGCGAATGCCTGGCAGGAGAGTCGCCCGGCCTCATGGCTGGGCGGAGGTGTTTTTACCCGCTCGGGTATTAGGGGAAAAGTTGTATGCGGGATTTTTTGCGTGGCTTGAGTATCAAGGCGATCGTCACTACCACCCTGGTCTGTTTCGCCCTGTTGATCGGTACCGTCGCCACACTGGGTTACATCAGCACCGACAAGGCCAGTCGAGCGTTCGAAGAGCGGGCGCAGACCGCCAAACGCTTCAATCTGGTGCTGCAGAGCGACCTGTTTCGGCTGAAGTCCTTCACGCGCCTGGTGATGGGCGGCAAGCTCGCCGCCGGTGCTCAGGTCAGCGATTCGGTTCGGGAGCAGTATCGGGCGGCGACCCAGAAGTGGATCGACGGTGGGCGCGGGACGCTGGCGGAGCTGGAGGCCATGCCGCCGTTCGCCGAGGAGAAGGGGCGCGAGCTGTTCGCCTTGGCGATCGCCAGCCTGAAGGAGTCGCTGGCCGGAAGCGAATCGATGCTCGAGGCCTGGGGTACGGGGGACCGCGCAGCCTTCGACAGGCTCGAAGTGGACATGACGGAGAGGCTCGCGCCGAAGACCTTCAAGGCCGTGGCGGATATCACGGCCTATCTGTCCGTCGAGGATGATCGCCAACAGGCCGAACATCATGACGACATCCTGCTTTCTTCCATCCTCGGTGGTATCTCCCTGGTCGTCGCCCTGTTCCTGATGCTGGCCCTGCGGGCGATGCTGATGGGCTTCGTAGTCCGTCCGGTGAACGAAGCGATGGAGCACGTGCAGCGCCTGGCCCGCGCCGACCTGTCGCAGCCGATCCCGATCACCTCCAACAATGAAATCGGCCAGTTGCTGCGCACCCTGTGCGAAATGCGCCTGAGCTTGGCGCGGATCGTCACCAGCGTGCGCACCGGCAGCGGCTCGATCCTGGTCGGCGCGCAACAGATCGCCAGCGGCAACGCCGACCTGTCCTCGCGCACCGAACAGCAGGCTGCCTCGCTGGAGGAAACCGCGGCGAGCATGGAAGAGCTGACCGCGACGGTGAAGCAGAACGCCGACAACGCCCGCCAGGCCAGCGCGCTGGCCAACGACGCCTCGGGCACCGCCGGTCAGGGCCGCGAGGTGGTCGGCCGGGTGGTGGAGACGATGCGCGAGATCAGCGACAGCTCGGCGCAGATCGCCAAGATCGTCGGGGTCATCGACTCGATCGCCTTCCAGACCAACATCCTGGCCTTGAACGCCTCGGTGGAGGCGGCGCGCGCCGGCGAGCAGGGCCGCGGCTTCGCCGTGGTGGCCGGCGAGGTGCGCAACCTGGCCGGGCGTTCGGCGGAGGCGGCGCGGGAGATCAAGGCGCTGATCGAGTCCTCCGGCAAGCGGGTCGGCGACGGCTCGCAACTGGTCGAGCAGGCCGGGCGAACCATGGAGGAGGTGGTGAGGGCGGTGCAGCGGGTGACCGACATCATCGACGAGATCTCGGCGGCCTCGCACGAACAGAGCGAGGGGATCGCCCAGGTGAACACGGCGGTCGCGCAGATGGACGAGGTGACCCAGCAGAACGCCGCGCTGGTGCAGGAGGCGTCGGCAGCCTCGGCCTCGCTGGCCGAACAGGCGCGACACCTGGAGGAGGCGGTGGCGGTGTTCCGCCTGGGCGCGGAGCAGTCGCATGCGTCGCCGCAGGAAACCCGGGCGCCGCGCACCGCCGTGCCCCGGCTGGCACAGGCCGGCCCGGAGCAGGGACGCCAGCCGGCCGGCGCGAAGGAAAGCGCCGTCCCGGCCCTGGCCACTGCCGAAGGACAGTGGAATGAGTTTTGACCGGGGAGATCGCCCGGCGGATCGATAACAACGAGGGGCGCGTACCGCGCCCCGTTTGCATGCCACGGCGGGTTTCGACAACGTGCCCGCCCTTGATTGCGAGGGGGACCATAACAATGGCCGACAAAAACATGAGCATTCTGGTGGTGGACGACTTTCCGACCATGCGCCGGATCGTCCGCAGCCTGCTCAAGGAGCTGGGCTTCAACAACGTGGATGAGGCCGAGGACGGCCAGGACGCGCTGAACAAGCTGCGTGGGGGGAGCTTCGAGTTCGTCGTCTCGGACTGGAACATGCCCAATCTCGATGGCCTGGAGATGCTCAAGCAGATCCGCTCCGACGACGGGCTCAAGCACCTGCCGGTGCTGATGGTGACCGCCGAGGCGAAGAAGGAAAACATCATCGCCGCGGCGCAGGCAGGGGCCAATGGCTATGTGGTCAAGCCTTTCACCGCCGCGACCCTGGAGGAAAAGCTGAACAAGATCTTCGAAAAACTGGGCAAGTGAACTCAGGGGAGGAGGCAGGTCCATGAGCGCCAACGAGCTGAACGGGGGTGGCACCGCCAACCCCGAGGATTTGATCCAGCGTATCGGCCAGCTTACCCGGATGTTGCGCGACAGCATGCGCGAGCTGGGTCTGGACAAGGAAATCGAAAAGGCGGCCCAGGCGATCCCGGATGCGCGCGATCGTCTCGGCTACATCGCCGCGATGACCGAGCAGGCCGCCGACCGGGCACTCAACGCCGTCGACCGCGCCCAGCCGATCCAGGACGAACTGGCCGAGGGCGCGAAGGCGCTGGACGAGCGCTGGCAGGCCTGGTTTGCCGATCCGATGGAGCTGGAACAGGCCAAGGCATTGGTCACCGACACCCGTGCCTATCTGGCCGCCGTGCCGCAACTGACCCAGGCGACCCAGGGGCAGTTGCTGGAAATCCTGATGGCCCAGGATTTTCAGGACCTGACCGGCCAGGTGATCAAGAAGATGATGGAGGTGATCCAGGCGATCGAGCACCAGTTGCTCCAAGTGCTGATCGACAGCGTGCCCGACGGCGACGAACAGACGGTTCTGAAACGTCTGGCCGAGGCCGAGTGGGAACCGGTCGACGACCACAAGAAATTGCTCAACGGACCGCAGATCAAGCCCACTCCGGGCGATGCGGTGGCCAGCCAGGATCAGGTCGACGATCTGCTCGAACAGCTCGGTTTCTGACCTGGGAGTAGATACCGTCTTGCCGCTCACCGAGCGACAGCATGTAGGGTGGACGGCCGGAGCCATCCATCCACCGTGGCTTGGGATTTATCCGCGACCGACCCGCCCACGGGGCGCCGATGCCGACTTGCCGCGCCTTCGGCGCGGGTCGCGAATGAATCCGCTTCTACAAGGGGGAACGGCGAACCTTCACCGTTGCAGCCGCAGCCGGGTGTGGAGCGAGCTTGCTCGCGATCGCTTTTGTCCTGCCGCATCGCCAGCGAGCCGGTTCCTGCCGTCCAGGCACTCGTGGGCGTGCGGCGGGCGTTTCTCCCGGCCTTCGCCAATCGCCGCATAAACATGGAATTCGTCACGCTGTTCGGATGATGGCCCCTGGACATGTCCCGGCAGAATGGCCGCCGTTCATCTGCACGAGTCGCCGGCGGCGCACTGGTGGGTCATGGCTGACGAGAGCAGCGATCAGGAAAAGACCGAAGCGGCGAGTCCGCGACGCCTGGAGAAGGCCCGGGAAGAGGGGCAGGTCGCCCGTTCGCGCGAGTTGACCACCTTCCTGCTGCTGCTGGCCGGCATCGCCGCCCTGTGGAGCATGGGCGGGCTGCTCCACGAGCGGCTGGCCGAGGTCATGGAGCAGGCCCTGCTGTTCGAGCGGGCCCAGGCCTTCGATAGCGCCCGCATGCTGGCGCGTTTCTGGGAGCTGGGCGAGGGCACGCTGTTCACGTTGCTGCCGCTGTTTCTGCTGATGGCGGTGGTGGCTCTGGTCGCGCCGTCGCTGCTCGGCGGTCTGCTGGTTTCGGCCAAGGCGCTGCAGCCGCAACTGGCCCGGCTCAACCCGCTCAAGGGCCTCAAGCGGGTCTTCTCGACCCAGGCGCTGGCCGAACTCGGCAAGGCCGTCGCCAAGAGCATCCTGGTCGGCTGGATCGCGGTGTTTTTCCTGCGCAAATACATCGACGAACTGATGGCGCTGTCCGGCATGCCGATCCGCGAGGCCCTGGCCGATGCCATGCGGCTGATGGCCCTGGCCAGCGCGATGATCGTGCTGGGGCTGATCCTGGTGGTGGCCCTGGACGTGCCCTACCAGTTGTGGAGCCACGCCAGGAAATTGCGCATGAGCAAGGAGGAACTGCGCCAGGAGCACAAGGAGTCGGAGGGCGATCCCCACGTCAAGGGACGCATCCGTTCGCAGCAGCAGGCCATGGCGCGCTCGCGGATGATGAGCAAGGTGCCGACGGCCGACGTGATCGTCACCAACCCTACCCACTACGCCGTCGCGCTCAGCTACCGGGACGGGCAGATGGGCGCGCCGCGGGTGGTCGCCAAGGGCGCCGATGCGCTGGCCGCGCGCATCCGCGAGCTGGGTGGCGAGCATGCCGTGCCGTTGCTGGAGGCCGCGCCCCTGGCGCGGGCGCTCTATTACCACGTCGATCTCGACCGGGAAATCCCGGTGGAGTTGTATACCGCCGTGGCCGAGGTGCTGGCCTGGGCCTACCGCCTGCGGCAGGTGCGCGAGGAGGGCGGCGAGATGCCGGAAACCCCGCGCGACCTGCCGGTGCCGGAGGGCATGGACGAGCGCGGCCAATCCGAGGAATCGCAGACCCGATGAAAGCTTTGACCAATCTACTGGGCTCCGGCTCCTGGCAGGCGCGGCCGGACTTCAAGCTGCTGGCCGGGCCGGTGCTGATCATCCTCATCCTGTCGATGATGATCCTGCCCCTGCCGCCATTCGTCCTCGACCTGTTCTTCACCTTCAACATCGCCCTGGCGATCATGGTCCTGCTGGTGAGCATGCTCACCGAGAAACCCCTGGACTTCGCCGCCTTCCCGGCGATCCTGCTGTTCACCACCCTGCTGCGCCTGTCGCTGAACGTCGCTTCCACCCGTGTGGTGCTGATGGAGGGCCACACGGGCACCGGCGCCGCCGGCAAGGTGATCGAGGCCTTCGGCGAGTTCCTGGTCGGCGGCAACTTCGCCGTGGGCCTGGCGGTGTTCCTGATCCTGGTGATCATCAACTTCATGGTCATCACCAAGGGCGCCGGACGCATCGCCGAAGTGGGCGCGCGCTTCACCCTCGACTCCATGCCCGGCAAGCAGATGGCCATCGACGCCGACCTGAACGCCGGCCTGATCGGCGAGGCGGAAGCCCGCCAGCGGCGCCGCGAGGTGGCCCAGGAGGCCGAGTTCTACGGCTCGATGGACGGCGCCAGCAAGTTCGTCCGCGGCGACGCCATGGCCGGCATGGTGATCATGGCGGTGAACATCCTCGGCGGCCTGCTGATCGGCATGCTGCAGCACGACATGGCTTTCGCCGACGCCGCCCACACCTACGTCATGCTGACTATCGGCGACGGTCTGGTGGCGCAGATTCCGGCGCTGGTCATCTCCATCGCCGCCGGTGTCACCGTCTCGCGGGTGAATACCGAGCAGGACGTCGGCCAGCAGATGCTCGGCCAGTTGTTCAGCCGGCCGCAGGTGCTGATCCTGGCCGCCGCTGTGATCGGCCTGCTCGGCCTGGTGCCTGGGATGCCCAACTTCGTCTTCCTGCTGTTCACCGCGCTGCTCGCCGGCCTCGGCTGGTGGCTGAGCCGGCGCGAGCAGGAGCGCCTGGTCGAGCAGGTGGTCAACGAGGCGCCGCCGGCCAGCAGGATGGAGGCCCCGGAGGCCAGTTGGGACGACGTGCAACTGGTCGACACCCTGGGCCTGGAGGTCGGCCACCGGCTGATCCCGCTGGTCGACAACCGCCAGCAGGGCGAATTGCTCGCGCGGATCAAGAGCGTGCGCAAGAAGTTCGCCCAGGACATCGGTTTCCTGCCGCCGGTGGTGCACATCCGCGACAACCTGGAGCTGGGCCCGAACACCTACGTGATCACCCTCAAGGGCGTGGAGATCGGCCGTGGCGAGATCCATCCCGGCAAGTGGCTGGCGATCGATCCCGGCCAGGTCAGCGGGCGTCTCGAAGGGGTCGCCACCACCGACCCGGCCTTCAACCTGCCGGCGATCTGGATCGATGCGAACCTGCGCGAGCACGGGCAGATCTACGGCTACACGGTGGTCGACGCCGGCACGGTCACCGCCACCCACCTCAACCACCTGCTGCACCGGCATGCCGCCGACCTGCTCGGACGCGGCGAGGTGCAGCGGCTGCTCGACAAGCTCGGCGACGAGAACAAGGCCTTGGTCGAGGAGGTGGTGCCCAAGCTGATCCCGCCCAACACCCTGCAGCGCATCCTGCAGAACCTGCTGGAGGAGGAGGTGTCGATCCGCGACATGCGCAGCATCCTCGATGCCTTGGCCGAGCACGCCGCCGCCCAGCCGAACGATGTCCAGGAACTGACCGCCATGGTGCGCGTGGCGCTGGGCCGGGCCATCACCCAGCAGTGGTTCGGCAGCCGCAGCGAGCTGCACGTCATCGGCCTCGACCTGCAACTGGAGCAGGTGCTGCTGCAGGCGGTGAACAACGGCGCCCTGGAGCCGGGTCTGGCCGACAGCCTGATGCAACAGACCGAAACCGCCCTGGCCCGCCAGGAGGCCAACGGCGAGCCGCCGGTGCTGGTGGTGCCGCACCGGCTGCGCGCGCTGCTCTCGCGCTTCCTGCGCCGGCGCCTGCGCCATCTGGTGGTGATGTCCATGGTGGAGCTGCCTGACGACCGCTCCCTGCGCGTGACCAGCCTGATCGGAGGGAAATGATCCATGAGCGTCAGACGTTTCGTCGCGCCCAACAGCCGCGAGGCCATGCGCCAGGTGCGCGAGGTTCTGGGCGAGGACGCCTTGATCCTGTCCAATCGTCCCGTCGCCGAAGGCGTGGAAATCCTCGCCCTGGCCGAGGAGGAGCAACAGGCGGCCCAGGCCGCCGCCGCGTCCCCCGCCGTGCCGGCGCGGCCGGCCGCTGCCGGGGAGGCGCACCGGGAGTCCGCTGCCGCGCCGGTCGGGCGGATGCCGGTCCCGCCCGTGCCGACGGCCGTCCCCCTCGATTTCGCTGCCCTCGGCCAGCGCCTGCTCGGCGAGATGCAGGACATGCGCGCCCTGCTCGACCGGCAGATACCGGTCCCGGCGACTGGCGGCGGCTGCCGTGGCCAACTGCGCCAGCGCCTGCTCGGCGCCGGCTTCGGCCCCTGCCTGGGCGACGAGATCCTCGCCGGCCTGCCGGCCGAACTGGCCGCCGGCCCGGCCTCGGCGCCGGCCCTGCAGGCCTGGCTGGAGCGTCAGTTGGAAGCACGCCTGCCGCTGCTCGAAGACGAGGCCGCGCTGCTCGATGCCGGCGGGGTGATCGCCCTGGTCGGCCCCACCGGCGTGGGCAAGACCACCACCGCCGCCAAGCTCGCGGCGCGCTACGTGATGCGCCACGGCGCCAGCCAGGTTGCCCTGATCAGCACCGACAGCTTCCGTATCGGTGCCCATGAGCAACTGCGCATCTATGCCCGCCTGCTCGGCGTCGAGGTGCACACGCTGGCCGCCGTCGCGCCGCTCGAACCCCTGCTCGCCGGACTGGCCGACAAACGTCTGGTGATCATCGACACCGTCGGCATGAGCCAGCGCGACCGCCGCCTGCTCACCCAGATCAATCAGCTCGGCGCCGCCGGCCGCCCGGTGCGGCTGATGCTGCTGCTCAACGCCGCCTGCCACGGTGACACCTTGGAGGAGGTGGTCGGCACCTACCAGCGCGCCGCCCTGGCCGCCGGCGCCCGGTTGCGTGACTGCATCGTCAGCAAGTGCGACGAGGCCGCGCGGCTCGGCCCGGTACTGGACATCCTCATGCGCCACGGTCTGCGCCTGAACTATCTGACCAGCGGCCAGCAGGTGCCGGAAGACCTGCAGGTTGCCGAGGCCCGGCCGCTGCTGCGACAGGCGCTGGCGGCCAGCCAGTCGTCGCCGTTCGTGCCCGAGGAGGCGCTGGACGGCGGCGGACGGCGTCTCGACAGTTGGGCCCGCGGTCTGTTCGGTCGTGGCCGCAGCCTGGCCGCCGCGTTCGAAGGGCTGCGCCGCGAGCTGGATGGCTTCGCCTTGCTGGAGCGCGCCTGGCGCCTGGCCGCCCTGCCGGCCGGCGTACAGGGGGAGCGGCTGGCCCGGCTGCTGGAAGAGGAGGACGAGGCCGCCGACACGGGCGTGCGGCAACTGCTCTGGGGCAGCGGCAAGCCGGTGCCGGGCGCCACCTGGAACATGCCGCTGCTGACGCTGGACCCGGCGGGGCGACTGCAACTCCGTCCCTGGCTGGCCCACCTGTTGCCGACCGGACACGAGCAGCGTCTGGACTGGGCCTTCGAGCGGCTCGAAGCGCGTCGCCACCTGCTGGCGGTGGCTCCGGAGGGCGGCTTCCTGCGAGCCCTGACGCACCTGCGCAGTCCCTGGATCGGCGCGGCGCGTTCCGTCAATCGCGTCGAGTTCCAGGGCGAACGTCACGCCCTGGCGCGCCTGGGCGAGGTCGCCGAGAACCATGGCAGCCTGCAACTGCGCCATCGTGGCCGACCGCTGTGGCTGGAACTACGGTATCTGCCGGTCGCCTTGCGCGTCGCCGGCGAACGTGCTGGGGAGTGGGCACCCTGGCCGCTACAAGCCTGGTTCGGCACCCTGCGCGATGCTGACAGCGGCCGCTCGCTCGGTCAGCGCCACTGGCTGGCCTGGTCGCCCGAGACGGAGCGCCTGGCGCTCGCCGAGCAGGCCGACGGGGTGCGTCTGCTGCTGGCTGGCGAGGATCTGCCGGCGCTGACCTTGCGTGCCTGGCAGGCGCTCGGCGAGCTTCAGGCTCCCCCGCGGACGGAACTGCGGCTGTTCCTCGCCGCCGCCCTGGCCGCCGGCGCCAGCCGCCTGGATCAGTCCGCCGAGGATTGGGCGATGGACCTGCGCGCCAGGCTGGCCGGCCTGGGCGGCGGGCGACGTCCGCGCGGTCCCGCCCAGCAGCTCGATTCCTTGTTGCATCTTTTGGCCGCCGGCGACGCCTTCCGCCAGCTCGGCGACGAGATCGGCCACTGATGGCTGGCCCGGAAGATCAGGATGGCTTCGGTCCGCTCGATCAGGCCGCCGGCCTGCGCCGCTGGGCGGCGCGGCATGGCGCGGACGCCGAGTCCGTCGTCGCCGCGCCATCGGTCGCCGCGCCATCCTCGGACATCGCCGGGACGCCGCGCCCGACCCTGATGGTGGTCGGTCTGCCGTCCGGCTCCCGGCGCCTGGAGCGGGTGCGCCAGGCCCTGCGGCGCTGGCGGGCCAACGGCCATGCCTGGGTCGGTGATCCGGCCCGCTGGCAATTGGTCGCCCTGGCGGAGGACAGTCCGCACCTGCACACCCTGGCCTGCCAGCAGCCGCGCTGGGGCCTGTGGGTCGAGGGCGATCCGGACGGCTTCCGGCGCGCCTACCGGTGCCTGCGCCGCCTGCGCGAGGGTGGCGGACCGATCCGCCTGCTGGTCGTGCATCCGGGCTTCGTCTCGCACGCGGGGCTGCTCGACAACCTGCGCCAGGCCGCGAGCGCTTTTCTCGGGATCGAGCTGCTGCTGTTGACCGAGCGGCCGGCAGGGCCGAGGGGATGAGGTCGGGCCGCCGCGCCGGGACCTTCATGTCCGCCGGACTTCTGCTCGGCCTCTCGCTGGCCCCGCCGGCAAGCGCCGTGGGTGGGCAGGGCGCGCCGGGAAGCTGGCAGGCGCACGTTCCCGGCCCGCGCCTCGCGGTGCCGGGCCGGGAGCGCGCCTCCGTCCCCCTGCAGCCGCCGGATCTTGCCCGTGAGCGGCGTCTGGCCGAGGTGCGCTGGCGCTTCGCGCTGGCGCCCTCGGCACAGGTGAGGGCCTGGCTCTGTCATCCGCAGCGCTGCATCGAACTGCCCCGCAACCGGGGGCGCAGCGCCGCGCTGGCCGGGCTGGACGCCGGCCAGCCGCTGTGGTTCCGCTTTCGCCTGGCGCCCCGTGCCGAACCGCAGCCGGTCGGGGCAATCGAGTTGATCGTCGAGTACCGCTGAAGAGCCCAAAGCCCGGAATAGCCGGTTTCCCCGATGACTGTTCGGTGCTTTCAGGTTTCTGCCGCAAGGTGAGAATGCTGGCATAAGGCCTTCATCCGGTCAGGATCGGTCCCGGCGAAACCAGGCAGGGCAGGCCGTTTTTTCGTCATGCTCCAGGTCAGTGGAATGTATACGGCACAGGGCAAAATCAGACAGCGGGACCTGCTCGAGGAATATCTACCTCTGGTGCGACGGCAGGCCTTGAATCTGCAGACCAGGTTGCCGGCCAGCGTCGAGCTGGACGACCTGATCCAGGCCGGTACCATCGGTCTGCTCGACGCCCTGTCACGCTACGATGCCGCCCAGGGCGCCAGTTTCGCCACCTTCGCCAGCCAGCGCGTGCGCGGCGCCATGCTCGACGAATTGCGCAGCCGCGACTGGGTGCCGCGCAGCGTGCGACGCAACGCCCGCGCCCTGGAGGATACCCTGCGCCAGCTCGAGCAGCGCCTCGGCCGGCCCGCCGAAGAGCGCGAGATCGCCACGTCCATGGGGCTGGACCTCGCCGAATACCGGCAGTTGCTGCTGGACAGCAACGGCAGCCAACTGGTGGCCATCGACGACCTGGGCGAGGACGAGGTGGACGCGATGAGCGTCGGACACTACGCCTCGCCTTTCGTCGAGCTTGCCGAAGGGCGCGATCTGGAGCGCTTGGTCAAGGCCATCGAGGCGCTGCCCGAGCGGGAGAAACTGGTGCTCGGCCTGTACTACCAGGAAGATCTCAACCTCAAGGAAATCGGTGCCGTGCTGGGCGTCAGCGAATCCCGCGTCTGTCAGTTGCACAGCCAGGCGGTCGCCCGTTTGCGCAACGGCCTGGCGGAGTAGCGGACCGAGGCGCCCGGCGCTTTCCCGTCCATTGGCAGTCTTATCGCATCGATTGTCTTCTGCGGATTCAGAGCATTTTCATGAAATGCCCGATCACCGGACTTTCAGCTCCCTCTTCCCCGGTCCCTTTCCCTGGCATGGGAGAGAGGAGACGAGCAGCTCCCTCTCCCCGTGGGGGAGAGGGTTGGGGAGAGGGGCGGCAGACTGGCTGCCAACTTCCCTCTCCCCTGGCCCCTCTCCCAAGCATGGGAGAGGGGAGACAAGCAGCTCCCTCTCCCCTTGGGGAGAGGGTTGGGGAGAGGGGAGGCGGGCACATCGGCCAACGTCCCTAATCCGGCAATGAACGAAGGAAACAGATCTTGGAACAGGCCAGCGATACCTACTCGCGCATCGAGCATCCGGACAAATGTCGCGACCTGCTGGAGCAGCTCTGCGAACAGGGCGGCGCCCGGCTGATCGGCCTGTCGCCGGACACGCCTTCCCTGGCGGTGGTACTCATGGAGGTGGTGCCCGGCGAACGGCTGGTCATCGACCTGACCGCACTACCGGCCGTGGCGCCGCTGCTCGAGTCCGGCGGGTACGACAGCCGTCTCGCCGGACGGGTCGCCAGCACCTTGCTGCGCAGTGCACCGCTGGGCGGCTGGCAGCGCCTGTCCGTGCCGGGACGCGTCCAGTTGGCCTGTCCCTGGCCGGAATGGCTGGAGATCCTGCACCGCCGCAGCGCCTTCCGCGCCGAGTTGCCGACGCGCTTGACGGTGCCGGTCGAAGTTTTGCCGGCCGGGGGAATGCGGCCGTTCGCCGGTCGCTTGCTCGACCTGTCGCAGGGCGGCTGCCGGATCGAGCTGCCGGCCGGTTCCGCCAGCGAATTGCAGGCCGGACAGGTCGTCGAACAGGTCGTCCTGCGCTTTCCCAACGGCCAGCAAATCGGACTGCGGGGGGAAATCCGCCATCGCCAGCTCAACCCCGACTGGAAGGCGGCCCGTTTCGGCTTCGCCTTCGACAGGCCCTCCGCCGATCTGGAGCGCCGGCTGTGGTTCTACGTGCGCGAGATCGAACGGGAAAGCGCCCGTGGCGCGTTCGGCGGTGACTCCGCGCTGGCGCCTTCGCCGTTGTTCCAGGCCGGCCGGGTGGCGCAGGCCGGCGACCCGTCGCATAGCCATGGCCGCGACTACGCCACGCCCATGGCTCGTCGCCTGGCGCGGGTCGCGCTCTATCTGAGCGGGCTGGCCGTGGACCTGCAACATGGCAACGAAATCGAGTCGGCCCGGTTGTCCTGGCACAGCGACTATCTGCTGGGATTGCTCGACGAAGAGCGTCAGGACCTGCTGTTCGCCGCACATTGCCTGGTGGACGACCCGCCACTGATCCAGCATTGCATCGCGGTGGCGGTGCGTCTCGCCGACCTGGCGCGCAGCCGTGACCTGCCCAACGAACTGGTCAAGGCGATCTGCGCCTGCGCCCTGGTCCACGACCTGGGCAAGGCGCTGCTGCCGCCGGAACTGATGCGCAGCGAATCCCTCGATCATCGGCAGCGTGAAATCTTCGGGCGGCATGTGGCGCTGCTGTGCGAGCGGCTAGGCCGCTGCAAGTGGCTGGCCGAGCCGGTGGTTCGTGGCATCGTCGAGCAGATCAACGAGCGACTCGACGGCAGCGGCTACCCGCTTGGCCTGCAGGGCGATCAGCTCGGCGAACTGGCGCGGATGGCCTCCGTGGTCGATGTGATCGACGCCATGGGGCGGCCGCGGCCGGATCGACCGGAGCAAGCGATCAGTGGCGTCTACCGTCAGTTGATCGGCCGCGAGGCGCAGCTCGACCGGCGCTGGCTTCAACACTATATCCAGCGGTTCGGCCTGATTCCGGTCGGCTCGCTGGTACGCTTCGCCGAGGGCGACCTGGCCTGGGTGGAGCGTCTCGACAGCAAGGGAGAGATCGCCCAGGTGCGCTTGGCCAATCAGTCCAGCATGCGCGGCGCGACCCTCAGTACCCCGGTGTCCGGCGAAGAACTGGCCGCCCTGGGGCCCATCGAAGGCATTGTCATTCCGGGTTCCTGAGCCGGATGGGCGGGGCTCAGGCCGTTTCCCGCAGCAGGATGCCGCGCAACCGTTCGAGATTCTCGGCGATGCGCAGCACCTCCTCGCTGGGGATCTGCCGGATCACCTCGCCGCTCTCCCGGTCGACGATCTCCGTGACCACCCGCTGCCCCGGCTCGCTCAGATGGAATTCTACGCCGTAGCTGCTCAGCACCTCGTTGATCCGCTTGAGCGGCTCGACCAGCTCCTCGCGGGCGACCAGCCCCGGCTGTGCGCCCTCGGCCTGTGCCGCAGCGCTCCCAGGGGCCGGCGGCAACTCGTCCAGCGCGTTTTCCAGGCGCTGGCGCGGGGTCAGGTTGGTCAGAGGCGAATTGGAAAGGGTGCCGGCATCGTTCAGCGGCGAGCTCATGGTCGTTCTCCTTGGATGGCTGATTCCAAGAGCCTTATCGGATGGGGGGGTGGAAACTTGAGGGGGCCGTCGCCCTGACGGCAGCCCGTTTCCGCGACTTGTTGAGGAGTGGAAAATGACCGAACGACGCTCGTCGACTCGGTATTACCGGGCCCCGCTTTTCCAATCTCGAGGCCGGCAAGATCAACGCCTTCGGTCTCGACGCCCTGGTGGCGATTGCGGTGGCGGCCGGACTGTCGGTCGGGCTGTCGATCGGTGGGCGGGTGGCTTAGTCATCCGAATCCCGGCGGGTTTTAACGAAGTGAAGGCGTATGTCAAGCAGCAGGTGCTCGAACACCTGAAAGCAGGAGGGCTGCTCCAATGAGCAATCTACTGAATCATCGAGGCTATTACGGTTCCGTCGAAGTCAGTCCCGCGGATAATTGCCTGTTCGGCAAATTGCTGTTCATTCGTGCGCTGGTCAGCTACGAGGGCGAAACGGTGGCGGAGTTGACGGCGGCATTCCGGGCGGCGGTGGACGGGTATCTGGCCGATTGCGAGGCGCTGGGACGAACCCCGGAGATACCCTGCAAGGGGTCTTTCAATGTGCGAGTGGGCCACGAACTGCACATGGCCGCCAGCTTGGCGGCGAGTCGCCAGAACATCACGCTGAACGATCTGACCCGGCGGGCGCTGAGCGAATACATCGCCCATCACACCTGATCGTGTCTCCACGGGTAGCGAGCCTGCTCGCAATGCTTCTGGTGCCGGCCCGGTCGCGGGATCGTCCGCCAGCTTCGGCCATCCGCCTTATCGAAATGCGCGGAAACCCGCCTATAAGGCTGATTATCGGTTTCGATAAAATATCTTGCGGCTCTTATCGAAACCAATAAAATGTTCCGGGCACAACAAGGACTCCATCCGATGAAGGCTGTTGAATTCCTCGCCGACTCCCTTGACCGCCTGCGTGAATTTCCGGCCGATGCCCGTCGAGAGGCTGGTTTCCAGCTGGACAATATCCAGAACGGTATTGAGCCGGCCGACTGGAAGCCCATGAAGACTGTGGGTGCCGGCGTGCGTGAGATCCGTATCCGTGAGGCCTCGGGAGCGTTCCGTGTGATCTATCTGGCCACCCTGCCGGATGCTGTCTATGTGCTGCACTGTTTCCAGAAAAGGACCCAGGCCACGCGAAGGCCGATATCGATCTGGCGGCAGCCCGTCTCCGCGACCTGCTGAGGAGCAGAAAATGACTGAACGACAACGCTTTGCCAGCGTTTGGGATGCCATCGAGGACACCCCGGCCGAGGCCGAGAACATGAAGTTGCGCGCCGCCCTGATGCGTGCCATCACCGAGCAGGCGGCCGCCTGGCCGGGCACCGACAGCGATAAGGCCCGCCGGCTCGGCATTACCGGACCCCGCTTTTCCAATCTCAAGGCCGGCAAGATCAACGCCTTCAGTCTCGACGCCCTGGTGGCGATCGCGGTAGCGGCCGGACTGTCGGTCGCGCTGTCGATCGGTGGGCGGGCGGCTTAGTCATCCGAATCCCGGCGGGTTCCACCCGCCCTACGTTTTGCGCGAACGTCCGGCCATGGCGTGTAGGGCGGGTGAAACCCGCTTTATCCATGAGTCTGGCGCCCAAGGCGCTCAATGCAGGCCTTCGATTGTCGCCAGGACGCTCTGACTTCGGTCATCACCCATCGCGTGCGCATGCTCCTGCCGCTGCTTCAGCGCACGCGCCTAGGGCGATGTAGTCGGCTTTCATGCTCAGATTGCAACCGGTGGACTCGAAGCCCTGTAGCAGCGTCGCGATCCGGGCGAGCAGGGTGTCCAGTTCGTCGATCAGGTGTTGATGGTCGGTGGGGTTCATGTTCCGGTTATGTACCCTCGGCCAGCGCCATAAGTGCTCCGGGGCGGTGACGACTTGTCCAATATCTTTTCCTGACGTTGATGCGATGCTGGATTGACCAGGCGAACGAGAAGAGGCCGACATCGCTCTACAGCAGGCTCATTATCCTTCTCCGAAGGGACTTTCCAAGGCCCCTTATCGGACGGGGAAACCAAATCTTGAACGAATACCGGATCAGCTGCTGCCAGCTTGGCCAAGGCGTTGAGATAGTAGTGGTCGGATTTTCGGCAAGAATCGCAGGTGGCGGCTCCATTCATTCGGACAAGCCCATTCTCCTGCCTGTTTTCGCGCATATGACTTCATGACTGGCAAGGCACTATCGACGGTGTTTCGAGGTGGCACCAAGGGATATGCATGAAGGTCACAGTTTTCGGCATCGGCTATGTCGGGCTGGTGCAGGCTGCCGTTCTGGCGGAGGTCGGCCACGATGTCGTCTGCGTGGATATCGATTCCAATAAGGTCGAGAACCTCAGGCAGGGGATCGTCCCGATCTACGAGCCAGGCCTTGAGCCGCTCGTCCGGCAGAATCACGAGGCCGGCCGTTTGAGTTTCACCACCGATGCGGCGAGCGCTGTCCTGCATGGAGAGGTCCAGTTCATCGCGGTCGGTACTCCGCCGGACGAGGATGGTTCCGCCGACCTGCAGTATGTGCTCGGTGTGGCCGAGACCATTGCCCGGCACATGGATGGCCATTGCATCCTTGTCGACAAATCCACGGTACCGGTAGGCACTGCCGACAAGGTGCGCGAGCGTGTCGCCGCCGTACTCGCCCTGCGTGGGCGCGGAGATCTCGGCTTCGACGTGGTTTCCAATCCGGAATTCCTCAAGGAAGGCTCGGCCGTCGCCGATTGCATGCGTCCGGATCGTATCGTCATCGGTACCGACAATCGGGACAGCGAGGAAGTAATGCGTGAACTGTACGCACCCTTCAATCGCAACCATGAAAAGGTCATCGTCATGGATGTGCGCAGCGCCGAACTGACCAAATATGCCGCCAATTGCATGCTGGCAACCAAAATCAGCTTCATGAACGAAATGGCCAACCTGGCCGAGGCGCTGGGGGCCGACATCGAGATGGTCCGCCAGGGCATCGGGTCCGATCCGCGCATCGGTTATCACTTCATCTATGCCGGCGCCGGTTATGGCGGCTCCTGTTTTCCCAAGGATATTCAGGCTCTGATACGCACCGCCGACGGTATCGACTTCGACGCTAAGCTGCTCAAGGCCGTCAAGGCACGTAACGAGCGACAGAAGACCGTATTGTTCCGCAAGATCGACCGGCATTTCGCCGGGGATCTTGTCGGCAGGACTTTCGCTCTGTGGGGCCTCAGTTTCAAACCGAACACCAACGACATGCGCGAAGCGCCCAGCAGGGTACTGATGGAGGCTCTTTGGCAGGCCGGCGCCAGGGTGCAGGCCTATGACCCGGAGGCCATGGACGAAGCCCAGCGTCTTTACGGCAACCGTGACGACCTGATCCTCTGCGGCACCAAGGAGGCCGCGCTCAGGGGGGCCGAGGCCTTGGTTATTGTCACCGAGTGGCGGGCTTTCAAGGCGCCGGATTTCGACTTTATCAAGCAACAACTCAGGCAGCCGGTGATTTTCGATGGGCGGAATCTGTTCGAGCCGAAAAGAATGGAGCGCAAGGGAATTGTTTATCGCTCTATCGGACGTTGAAGTGGGAGCACTTCTCGTGGCGCTTGCGCAAATCCCCTGAAGCTTTTGTGTGGCTGCAATAAAACTGACTCTTCCGCTCGGAGTACCTTCAATGCCTATTTGCCAATTATAGCTATTACGTGATGAGAGGCCTGGCTGGCCATGAGTATGGTTTGGGTCGCGAGGTCATTGATTAGGGCGCGAAGTTGTGAAGCTCTCCTTTCTGTATGGGGTTCATGTGATTGTTAAAGGAAAGGCTCGATGAAAGCAGTGATTCTGGCCGGTGGCCTGGGTACCCGTATTTCAGAAGAAACGTATTTGCGCCCAAAACCTATGATCGAAATCGGTGGCAAGCCAATTCTGTGGCACATTATGAAGATGTACTCTGCGCATGATGTGAATGAGTTTGTAATTTGCTGTGGTTATAAGGGATATATCATCAAGGAGTATTTCGCCAACTATTTTCTACATATGTCCGATGTTACCTTCGATATGGCGGATAACTACATGGAGGTGCATGAGCGAAAAGCGGAGCCTTGGCGGGTAACGCTAGTGGATACTGGTGAGAACACAATGACCGGTGGACGCTTAAAACGTGTGGGTAAATATCTTGAGAACGATGAGGCCTTCTGTTTTACCTATGGCGATGGTGTAGCGGACGTGAATATTGCAGCCGCAATTTCTTTCCATAAAGCACATGGCAGGCTCGCGACGGTAACGGCCGTGCAACCACCTGGTCGTTATGGCGCGTTGCAACTGGATGGCAAGCGCGTTGCGGGCTTTACAGAAAAGCCCCGCGGCGATGGTGGCCTGATCAATGGAGGCTTTTTTGTGCTTTCGCCCAAAGTCCTCTCTTTGATTGCCGATGACTCCAGCGCCTGGGAGGACATACCACTGATGCATTTAGCCGAGCAGGGAGAACTGATGGCCTTCGAGCACAGCGGCTTTTGGCAGCCTATGGACACTCTACGCGAGAAGAATCTGCTGGAGGCCATGTGGGCATCAGGTGGAGCGCCATGGAAACAATGGTGACATCCGTGCGCCATGCCGCCAGTGTCAACTTTTGGCAAGGGAAGCGGGTTCTGCTGACCGGCCACACCGGCTTTAAGGGCGGTTGGCTGGCATTGTGGCTGCAGAGGCTGGGAGCGGTGGTAACGGGAATCGCTTTGCCCCCCCAGACTAGGCCAAACCTGTTCGAGTTGGCCCGAGTTGCCGATGGTATGCACAGTCATTTCGCCGATATTCGCGATGCAGCAAAACTTATGGAAATAGTGCAAGCCGCGCAGCCAGAAGTGGTGTTCCATCTAGCGGCCCAACCGCTGGTACGTGCAAGCTACCGCGAGCCGGTAGCCACCTTTGCCTCTAATGTGATGGGCACGGTACATGTGCTGGATTCCATGCGTGGCTTGGATAGCGTGCGTGTGGCGGTGATGGTGACCACCGACAAGGTGTACCGCAATCTGGAACATCCCTATCCCTATCGTGAAGACGATGTCTTGGGTGGCCACGATCCCTACAGTGCCAGCAAGGCGGCGAGTGAAATCGTCATTGCCAGTTACCGCGATGCCTTTTTGGCGCAGCAGGGGGTGGCGATTGCCTCTGCCCGGGCGGGAAATGTAATTGGTGGCGGCGACTGGTCGGAAGACCGCTTGATTCCCGATGCGCTGCGAGCCTGGCAGTCCGGTCAGTTGCTGGAGGTCCGCCGGCCCGAGGCCATCCGTCCCTGGCAGCATGTGCTGGAGCCGCTCAGTGGTTATCTAGTACTGGCAGAAATGCTCTGGCATGAACCTGCGCGGGCTGGCGCTTACAATTTCGGCCCGTTCACCCATGAGGCGGCCACCGTGCGGAAGGTCATTGAGATGGCCCGCGAGGCTTACGGCCAGGGTGATGTGCGTTACGGCTATGGAGCCGGATGTCCGCATGAAGCGGGTTGGCTGGCGCTGGAGACCAGTAAGACGCGAGTGGCATTAGGCGTGGTGCCATGCTGGTCACTGGCCGAAAGTGTGAGTCGCACCATTGCTTGGCATCGAGCACAGCACGGAGGGGCCGATGCGCGGGGCTTGTGCGAAGCCGAAATAAAGGCACATGAGACGCGAGTATGAACCGTTTCACAGTTACTGACTTGCCGCTGGCCGGATTGAAACTGGTGGAGCGTCGACGCTTCGGGGATAGCCGCGGTTTTCTGGCCCGTCTGTTCTGCGCGGAGGAGTTGGCTGCTACCGGCTGGCTACAGCCCATCGCTCAGATCAATCACACCTTCACGACCTGGCGCGGCACGGTGCGAGGCATGCACTTTCAGCGTCCACCTCATGCCGAGGCAAAGTTGGTGACCTGCCTGCAGGGAGAGGTTTGGGATGTAGCGGTGGATTTGCGCGCCGGCTCGCCCACCTTTTTGCATTGGCACGCCGAGCGGCTTTCGGCGGATAACGCTCGGGCGCTGCTTATTCCCGAAGGTTTTGCCCATGGCTTCCAGACGCTGACCAATGGGGCGGCGTTGCTGTATTGCCATTCAGCGGCCTATGCGCCTGGCGCCGAGGGAGGGCTGCATCCGCAAGATGAGCGCTTGGGCATCGCCTGGCCTTTGGAGATCAGAGAACTGTCGGTACGAGATGCGATGCATCCGATGGTCGAGGGTGCATTTGAAGGAGTAGCACTTTGAAGTGTCGTCATTGTAGCCGCGACTTGCGCTTGCTTTTCTTGGACTTGGGCTGTGCGCCACCATCCAATGCCTACCTGAGTGAGTCGGGTCTGCGTGGGCCAGAGATGTACTTCCCGTTGCGTCTGCTGGTCTGCGAGTCCTGTTGGCTGGTGCAGACAGAAGACTATGCCGGGCGTGAGGCTCTATTTAGCGAGGATTACGCCTACTTCAGTTCGTTTTCCTCGTCCTGGTTGGCACATGCGGAGCGTTATGCGCGCGCGATGATCCACCGTTTTGGCTTAAATGCCTCCAATCGTGTGGTTGAAATTGCTGCCAACGATGGCTATCTGCTCCAGTACGTACAGGCTGCTGGAATTCCTTGCTATGGAGTCGAACCGACTGCGAGTACCGCCCACGCTGCGCGGGCCAAAGGCATCGATATTGTCGAGCGTTTCTTCGGGGTGGCGTTGGCGGCGGAGCTGGCGCAGGCCGGTCATCAGGCTGATCTGATAGTGGCCAATAATGTGTTGGCCCATGTACCGGACATTAATGACTTCGTCGCAGGTTTTGCCTACTTGTTGAAGCCTGCTGGCGTAGCAACCTTCGAATTCCCCCATCTGTTGCGCATGAGGCAGCAAAGTCAGTTTGATACAGCGTACCACGAGCATTATTCCTATCTATCACTGACTGCTGTGCAATCTATCTTCGCCGCTAATGGTCTGGCTGTGTTCGATGTAGAAGAACTGCCGACTCATGGTGGCAGCCTGCGGGTATTTGCCCAGCGTAGCGATACCTGCATACATGCTGTGTCGCCTGCTGTTGCCGTGTTACTGGGCTGTGAAGTGGCGGTGGGCATGACCAGTGCCTCTTTTTACGGTGGCTTCCAAGCCGAGGCCGAACGGATCAGGGACGATTTGCTGGCGTTTTTGCTAGATGCCAAGCGCCAGGGCCTGAGGGTGGGGGCTTACGGCGCCGCAGCCAAGGGCAACACACTACTCAACTTCGCCGGTGTGCGTCCTGATTTGCTGCCTTATGTAGTCGACAGGAACCCGGCCAAGCAAGGCAAGTTCATGCCAGGTAGTCGGATTCCAATAGTGGCCGAGACGCACTTGTCGACTGATCGGCCCGATGTGGTATTGATCCTGCCTTGGAACCTGAAGAGTGAGGTGGTAGCCCAACTGGCTTACATCCGCGAATGGGGAGGATATTTTGCGACGGCTGTCCCGGCTTTGGAAGTGTTTGCATGATCGATATCCATCCCACCGCTCATGTGTCTTGCTTGGCCGACATCGAAGACTCGATACGTGGGAGTCGCATCGCATTGGGGGCACACTCCGTGATCGATAGTTTCGTCAAGGTCAAACCCGCCGGGGGGCGTGGCGATCTGATCATCGGCGAGCATGTCGTCGTCAATGCGGGGTGTGTGTTCTATACGGGGCACGGTATTCGAATTGGCAACCATGTAGCGATCGCTGCAAATTGCACCTTTGCTCCAGTGAATCATGCGTATCGCGACAAGAGGCAACTCATTCGCGAGCAGGGATTCCTGCCCAGCAGGGGAGGAGTCGTAGTGGAGGATGATGTCTGGATCGGTGCCAACTGTGTATTGCTCGATGGTGCGGTTTTGCGTCGCGGTTGCGTGGTGGCTGCAGGCAGTATTGTCCGTGGCGAGTTGGCTGAGTACACGGTGTACGCGGGGCAGCCGCTGGCTCCGATTGGAAAACGTGAATGAGCCGATTCACAGTATTGGGAGCGTCCGGTTATATAGGTAGCCGTTTGGTGACGCGTCTGCGAGCCGATGGCCATGAGGTGTGGGCGCCCGAGCGTGGAGAGCGTGGTCTTCTAAGCCGTCCGCTGGGGCATGTGCTTTATTGCGTAGGCCTGACAGGCAACTTTCGTACACGCCCCTTTGATACCGTACAGGCGCATGTGGGGTTACTGGCCGAATTTTTGCGACATGCAAAATTCCACACATTACTTTACCTGTCGTCCACCCGCGTCTATCAAGGGGCGGAACGTACCGATGAGGATGCGCCTCTGGTCGTCCGGCCTAGCGTTCCTTCCTACCTGTATAACCTTTCCAAGCTGATGGGAGAATCGCTGTGTCACAGCAGTGGTCGCACAGGCGTGCGGGTTGCCCGCCTCTCGAATGTGGTTGGGCCGGGAATGGACCCGGCCAGCGGTAATCTTGTTGCAACGCTGTTACATGATGCGCTCGCTGGTCATGTGGTTCTGCAAAGTGCCCCCGAAAGCACGAAAGACTACATCCATATTGAAGACGTACTGGACCTGCTGCCACGCATTGGAGTAGAGGGACAAGCCGCCACATATAACGTCGCCAGTGGTGAACAAACGAGCCATGCGCAATGGCTACAGTGGTTGGTAAGAATTACGGGTTGTCGTTATGTGATACAGGCTGGAGCACCACTACAGTCGTTTTTACCCATCGATGTGAGGCGATTACAAACGGAGTTTGATTTTTCAGCTCGGCCGGTATTGGACTGGTCTATTTCATCGTCGTAAGTTCAAATAAAATACGAAGGTTTATATGAGTCCTATTGAGCAATTCAAGCAGGAGCGCCGCGAGAGAGTAGACTCCTATGGTGGCGATGATGGGTTTGCTGATCTATCGTGTCAATGGTTGCAGGCTTCCATGCAGCGCAAGTACGTCTACAACTTCGACTGGCTGGGGCGACCTATCATCCAATACCCACAGGATATGGTAGCTATTCAGGAGCTGGTGTGGCGTGTCCGCCCGGATCTCATCATTGAAACTGGCATTGCACACGGCGGCTCACTGGTTCTGAGTGCTTCATTGCTGGCCATGCTGGATATGTGTGATGCAATCGACACGGGTTGCATCATGAATCCACGGGCATCGTCGCGAAAAGTACTTGGTATCGATATTGATATTCGTGCCCACAATCGTGTTGCCATCGAGAGGCACCCGATGGCGAGTCGTATTGAAATGATTCAGGGGTCATCAATCGATGCTGGCGTAATAGAAAAAGTCCATGGAATTGCAGCGAATTACAAGCGAATCATGGTTTTTCTGGACTCCATGCATACACATGACCATGTATTGGCCGAGTTGCAGGCTTATGCTCCGTTGGTGTCGCCTGGGAGCTACTGTGTAGTTTTCGACACGTTTGTGGAGGATATGCCGCCTTCATTTTTCGCCGACCGGCCATGGAATGTCGGTAATAATCCAAAAACGGCAGTCCAGCAGTGGTTAGCTGATCAATCAAAGTTTTCCGTAGATTTTGAGATGGAGCGCAAGCTACAGGTAACGGTTGCTCCATACGGTTTTTTGCGTCGTCTCGATGCCGATTTGGAACCATAAAATGTGCGTGGCTGATTTAACGTCCGATAAAAGAAAATTTGAAGAGTTTGAGCAGGATGGCTACATCATTCTGCGTGACTTTTGGCAGAGCTCCGAGCTCGGCGAGTTACAAGGTCAGCTTGATGAGCTTGGGAAGCTAGTGGTGGGTGATGGTTTTACATCAAAAGCTAGAAATAGCTATGAGCTTACATTAGAGAGTCAGTCGCTATTGTATGACCGTTTGAGGTATCTTCCGGCGCTTGCGCTGATGTCTGGAAGTGCAGCTATCCGGCAGATGTGTCGGAGTTTGGGGTTGGTCCATCCTTCACTTATGGGCTGCTGCAATATGCGCTTGGATAAGCCACATGACACCAAGCACCTGTTCGATTGGCACCAGGATACGGTATACCTCTTGGGCTCTGTCAATGCTGTTACAGTTTGGGTGCCTTTGCAGGATGTGAATTTACAATGTGGAACTATTCAAGTGATTCCAGGCAGTCACCGCCGCGGTCTGCTGCCGTTTAAGCGAATCAGTGAAAAACCGATAGAGCCTTATATACCATTTTTGCAGCGTGATATCAGTCTTGCGTCGACTGTGACCGACACGCCAGTCACTATTAATGCTAAGCGTGGGGACTTGGTGGTTTTTAAACAAATGTTGTTGCATCGTAGTACCCCTAACCTTGGTGATCAGATCCGTTGGTCTGCGCAGCTTCGCATTACTGATCTGGCAGACTTGGAATATCGTCGGCAACGGTTTCCGACAGGAGATCGTACCAATATTTTCTATGTGGACTATCCAGGCCATGACTCGGCAACGCGCCGTGCGCAAGAGTTGGGAGAGGTGAGCGAATGACTCAGGTAAACGATCCTTCACGTTACAGGCAGGCTGGGCGAAGCAATCTTGCCGAGGTTGATTACCGCGCCGCACTTGAGGGTTTTTATGGGCGGGCCACTGGAAGCAATGTCGAAAAGCTGGAGAATTTTGCTTGCTATGTGCCTCGGCAGTCACTATCGCGCTTCATTTGTTTAAGTGAAATTTTCAAGCTGGTTCTGCATGTGCAGGGCGATGTGATGGAGTGTGGGGTTAACTGGGGAGGCGGACTTATGACATTCGCCCAGCTTAGTGCAATTTTGGAGCCTGTTAATTTGCAACGCCGTATCGTCGGGTTTGATACGTTTGCAGGATTTACCAGCGTGGCGCCAGAAGATGAGCACAGTGTGATTAAAACTGCAGAGCGCCGAACAGGAGGATATCTGGCCGATAGCCTTGCGGATTTGCAGGAAGCGGTGAGGCTGTACGATGCCAATCGCTTCATCGGGCATATCGAAAAGGTTGAGTTAGTGAAGGGCGATGTTACGCAAACTGTACCTGCATATCTGGCGCGAGAGCCACAAACGGTCGTTTCTCTACTACATCTCGATCTGGATCTCTATGAGCCCACTTGCGTATGTCTGGAGAATTTTTTACCTCGTATGCCCAAAGGGGCTGTGATCGTATTCGATGAGCTGAACAATCGCACATGGCCTGGAGAAACGCGCGCGGTACTGGAGAGGATCGGGCTAAACAACTTACGCATTCAGCGTTTCACTTATGAGCCGCACGTAAGTTACACCATACTGGAGTAGTGCCTTGGCTAGCATCTCAAACCGTTCGTGGCTGTGGTATATCCTCACTGGTTAATTGCGACGGCGGTACTTTGCGCTCGCATTGGCGTCTGTCATCCCGTTCGCCATTTGATTGGCACCGAAGTCATACGATTAATGCTGTATGGATTGGGCAAGTATCAAATTCACTTTGACAGTGCCGCTCTTGCTGCAGAATGAAGCTGCTGCGAACAGGTTATGCCGCCTCGTCGGTTTTTCCAGTCGCAGCGAATTATACTCTGAGGGCTCATTATAATTCGGACTTTCGAGATTAAATCTTTCGGAAATTCGGTCGGATAGTAATTGTCCTGATTTCTCAGAGGGTAGAGAGTCCATCGATCAAGCGCTTGTGATTCGCATTTTTTATGTTGTTAATTGAATCTTTTTTTCAGGATATCTTGCATTTTTTTTATCTGTGTCATGAGTTCGTTCGTATTGAGAGTGCTCTTTGCAAGCGTTGTGAAATCATCTTCGTAAAGCTTGTAAAGGTCACGCCTTGGTAGCTCTTCGCCTTTCCCTGAGAGTCTTTCTTCATAGCTTTCTTGGCGTTTTTCGAAATATCTTCTGTAGTATTTTGCACTGCCGGCATATGCCAGTTTTCCATGCCAAAGGAGATGGCTTATTATTACATGATCACACGAGATGACTTTTCTGAAGTCGAAGTCATTCAGTGCCTCTCTTCTGAACAATGAGTGAAAAACTGTACAGTTTGTCAGTCTGGCTACGGATTTCATATAGCGCTCGACCGGAGAGTCTCCGTTAAAGTCATATAGTGCGCCTGCTGTCGGGCCGGTTGTTTTGTCGTTGAAGACAGCATAAGGCATGCCGCAAGCCATTGATATGGATTTGTCCTTATCCAGTGCTTCGGTTGTCAACTGTAGGTAGTCGGTTGACAAATAGTCATGCGCTCCGAGCCACAAGAAATACTGAGACTCTGTATTTTCGAAAACAAATTTGAAATTTTCGAATGAACCAAGATTCTTGTCTTGTTGAGAGATTTTGAATCGATCGTCACTTCCAACTGTGTCTTGTATTATTTCAAGTGTTCGGTCGGTTGAGTGATTGTCGGAAATAAGGAAGCCGACGCCGTCCATGCTCTGACTTTTCAAAGATTCGATGGTTTTTTCGATATATTTTTCTTCGTTGTAGACGGGGATGCCGACGAAGACCTTTGGTTGGGGCTCTCTGATTGCTAATAATGCTGGTGCTTGATTTTTATATTCGGGTTTACATGATTCTTTTGTTGGCGAGTCAATGTATTTTGCTTGATCTTTAAAGTCTGGCTTGGTTTCGATCAGGTTGTTCGTGCTTAGGTAGACGAGCGCAGTCTCCGGGTTGATTTGCTCTAGCAGAGCGTAGCTCAGATCTTGGATTCCATAGACCGTATGTAACACAAATGCTAATTTTAGCCGCTGATTATCCTTCAGTTCGGCCATGCGGCTGGCATTGGGGATGAAGAGAGCATCGGCACTGGTTAATTGAGTGGCTTGCTGCGTATACAAGCCACTGCGTGTAGGTAAGTGGCTATAGTGCTGCAAGTTGTTCAAACGGTAGAAGCTAAAGCCGTGCCGTGACAGCCAGTAGCTAACCAAGGTTAGTTCTGGCTGCCTTTTGTGCGTTGGTAAGAAGTTGACTCGAGCCTGGATTAGCAAAGTAGCAGCCAGGGATTTTGCCCCGTGTTCGAGAATTTTTAGGCTGTCGTTCAGGTTGTCGAGCAGCAGCCAGTCGATGCTTTCCAATCCTTCGATATCATCGAGCTGCAAGGTGCTGATTGGCAGTCTGGCGATGACTCGTGTGGCCTGCTGGTTGCCGGATAGTTGCTCATCGGCGGGTAATGGTTCCAGCGTAGCGCTCATGGCCGGATCAAGGCAGACATGAAGCGTCGCATCCTGGCCATCGCCCAGAACTACATGGGGATAATGATGCAGTTCACCTTGTTGCTGCAGTTGCTGGGCGTTCTTGACCTTGCTACTTGGGTCGAAAGCGATGGTGGCGAAAGCCCCAAGTTTTTGCAGGTTGGTGAAGCCCGGTGTGCTTGCAAGTATCGAGCCGTTATCCACAGTGACGATCTTACCCTCGAGAGCGAATCTGAAGACTTCGGCTTCCTCCAAGGTCGTTTTTTCGGTCGCTGGATGTAGCAGATGCATGGGGTGTTTGTCGTCCGCGAAGCGGGCCTCACCCTGTTTGCCGATGGTCAGCGCGGCGGGTTCCTTGCCTTCGCAATAGCGCTGCCAGATGGCCCGCATGGCGATGGTGAAGTGGCGGGCAAATCGGGGGGCGTCGCATACGGGAGAGTTCTTGAGTTGTTGGCGTAGTCCCTGGCGAATGGTGGCAAGAGTGTCGAGATCGCTCGCCAAGCCGACTGCCAGTGATCTGTAGTGCTCCCAACCGTCGGCCACCAGTTCGGCGAGACCGGCATTGACCAAGTGAGTCGCCGAGTGGCGGCCGGCAAAGCTGGGGCCGGGGTAGGTGATGACCGGCACACCCATCAGCAGGGCTTCGCAGGTGGTCAGTCCCCCGGAGTAGGGCCAGGGATCGAGGGCGATATCCACCTGGTTGTAGGTGTTGAGCAGGTGGAGGTGTGGCGACTGGCCTTCGAATTTCAGGCGCGTACGTTCTATGCCTCGGGTCTCGAAGGCTTGGCTGATGCGCTCGATGAACGCCTGGTTCTCGTACTGGCCACCCTTGAGCATCAGTCGGCTTGCCGGTATCTGGGCCATGATGGAGGCCCAGTGCTCGATCACGATCTCGTTGACCTTGGATGGGTTGTTGAAGCATCCGAAGGTCACATAGCCGTTGGTCAATGCCGGGAGCGGGCCGACATGCGGTTGCATGGGGCGCGGTTGGTAGCAAATGTAATCGTCCGGGAGGCGGATCAGTTTTTCCACGTATTGGTGATCCACCCCAGGCGGCGTTTCCACCGAGTCGGAGATCAGATAGTCGATGGCCTTCAGCCCGGTGGTGTTATTGAGCCCGCCTACCCACTTGATTTGCAGCGGTGCAGGTTCTTGGGCCATGGTGGGGAGCCGTGATCCCTCCGAATGGCCGCAAAGATCGATCAGGATGTCGATCTTGTCGTCGCGGATCTGTTTGGCCAGATCCATATCGTCCAGGTGCATGACCGCTTGCCAGTCATCGCAGCGCTGGCGGATGCGTTGCGTCAGGTCGTCCTGTTCTGAACTAGTGGTATAGGCAATCAGCTCGAACTCGTTACGAGGAAGATGCTCAAGGGCGGAAGTTATCATTTGGCCTACCGGATGGACGCGAAATCCGGCGGACAGGAGGCCGATTTTCAAACGCTTGTCCGGCGAGCGGTCTTCCGCCTGTGCGCGTGGCGGGTGAGGGGGGCTAAAGCGTTCGTCCCATTGGGTTATCGTCTTGACCAGAAACTCTTGGGAGTGCCGGGGATTGTAGTGAATGGCGAACAGGTAACCGGAAAAGGTTTTATGCTGAGTCGGATCACGCTCCAACAGTTGCAGGAAAGTTTTTTCCGCCTCGTCGAATCTAGTTAGCATCCTGTAGCTATCGGCCAGATTGGACAAGTTCAGTAGGTCATCCGGGTAGCGCCTCCGTATTTCCTCCTGTACTTGCAAGGTTTCCGTATGTCGATGCAGCTTGTTCAATGCGAAGGCTTTGAGCGACAGGCACTGGTTTTCGTTGGCTCCTTTCTCTTCGGCAATGGCTATCTGTTCCAGGGCCGCTTGGTATTGTCCGGTATCGATCCTCATCTTGGCGAGCACCAATCTTGCCTTGGCGAAACTTGGTAAGACTTCCAGAGCCTGGCCGAGATAGTGGTCAGCTTTTTGGATATTTCCTTGTTTCAGATAGGCAATTCCCAAGTTGTGCAGCGTATCTGGATCTTCGGGATCGATGCCATCGGCCCTATGCAGTACCTCTATTGCCTGTTGCGGTCGACGGCTTTCCAGTAGAGCCAGTCCCCATACCTTCCAGGCCAGTGGCGAGTCTGGATAGCGCTCGGTCAGCACAGCCGCGAGTTCCGCGGCCTCCGGATAATTGCGCTTCTGTACCAATTGCATCAGGTGACTGGCTTCTCTGGACGGAAGTGCCCTGTCATGCCGATGTTGGGAATGCGCGTTGGCCTTAATGCAGGAGGAGGCCTTGGCTGATTTCTTGGGGCGGCTCATGGTGGGAAAACTTCGCTTTAAGTGAAGAGGAGGCTGAAGACGGTCCGAATCTTAAGGTAGCGGCTTATAAGGGCTTCAAAAGAAAAAGGCGAAGGAGACATTGCTCCTCCGCCTTTCAATAGCGAGGCATGCCTGGCTGTATATCAGCCCAGCAGCGACAGTACCGATTGCGGAACCTGGTTGGCTTGGGCCAAGACGGAAGTGCCAGCTTGTTGCAGGATCTGCGCCTTGGTCATGTTGGCCACTTCCACCGCGTAGTCGGCATCTTCGATGCGCGAACGGGCGGCGGACAGGTTGGTGGTGGTGGTGGACAGGTTGTTGATGGCCGAGTCGAAACGGTTTTGGATGGCACCCAGGTCAGAGCGAAGGGCGTCGACACTCGCCAGGGCGGCATCGAGAGCAGCCAGCGGGTCTTCGGTGACATCACCTTTGCTCGTGGTACTGGTGGTCAGGCGGCCGTTGCTGCCTACATAGACGGTGGCGCCTTCTTCCAGTGCATAGTCACCGGCAGTGTCGCTATTGTCGACGACGGTCACTTCGCCGGTATCCGCATTGACTGCGAAAGTGGTCGTGTAAGAGCCGACAGTGGTCAACTGACCGTCTTCATCGACATAGACCTGAGTGCCCGTGCTGCTCTGGGCACCAGTGTTGTCGAAGTCAATGGTCGCACTGGTGATGCCGTTGTGCATCTCGATGCTGGCAACAGTGGATGCGGATGCGGCCAGTACATCACTGGAGGTCGCGGTGTCCGTGTAGCTCAGGCCTGCTGTAGTGCCTGCACCAGTATAGGTGACGCCGCCTACAGTGAGGCTTCTAGCGGAGGTATCGGTACCGGCGGCACCGGCACCAACGGTGGCAAACAGATCCTCCAGGGTAGCTTGGGTCGCACCGCTGGTGGCGTTGTTGGTCAACTCGCCAGTAGCAGTGACATAAGCGGCTTGGCCGTCGAGGGTAAGCTTGCCGCTGGCATCCACCGCGAAGGTGGCCACGTTGCCATCAGCAAATTCATAGGTACCGGTGATACTGCTGCCGGTGGGCGGGATAAGTTCGTCTGCCAGATCCCCGTACGCCGCGGCATTGGTGGCATTGGCCGTATAGGTGAAGCTGCCGCTCGCGGTATTGAAAGTATATTCCACTGCGGTGGAGGCACCAGAACCGACGGTAACGACATCGCCATCCTTCATTTCGCCGAGCATGCGCTCCAGGGAGGCCTCGTCGAAGGTCGTCGTGAGGACATAGTTGCCCGTCGTCGAGTTCTTGACCGCACCAGCGCCTTCCAGGCTGGTTACGGTAGCGGTGCTGTTCTGGGTGGCACCGCTGCCATCGACGTTGAAGCCGTCCAGGCCCAGGGTCTTGGCATTGATCTGCTTGAGGCTGATGCCGATGGACTGGCCGTCGTTGGCACCGACCTGGATGTTCAGGTTGGTATCCTTCGACAGTACCTTGACGCCGTTGAACTCGGTTTCCTGGGAGATACGATCGATCTCGTCCAGGCGCTGGGCGATTTCGTTCTGGATCGAGGTCAGGTCTTCGGAGGAGTTGGTGCCGTTCTGAGCCTGTACGGTCAGTTCGCGGATGCGCTGTAGGTTGTCGTTGATCTGGTCCAGCGCGCCTTCGGTGGTCTGCGCGACGGAAATACCGTCGTTGGCGTTGCGCTGGGCTTGAGTCAGGCCGGTGATCTGCGAGCTCATGCGGTTGGCGATGGCCTGGCCGGCGGCGTCGTCCTTGGCGCTGTTGATGCGCATGCCGGAAGACAGGCGCTCCATGGCGGTGGTCAGGGCGCTCTGCGAGGAACTCAGGTTCTTCTGAGCGATCAGCGACGTGATGTTGGTATTGATGACGGGCATGTTGCGTTCCTTCTCCAAAGGTTGAGCGCCAGTGGCGAGCGCTGCTGCGCGCTGGCTTCGCGGGCTGGCGACAACGGCGCCGTTGGCCGTTATCCCGACTATCGGCGGCGGGCGTGGGAGCTTTAGGGGGCGGAGAGAGTTTTTTGCTGCAAGTGCGCAGTGCCGGGGCGTCGCCGACAGGGAAGAAGCATTTCCGGGGTTCCGGGACAGGCCCGGCCCGTGGGGGCGGATTTGTCCGCGCCAGGACGGCTCCGGGCAGTCCGTGGGCTTGTCCACCAGGGTGGATGGCTTCGGCCATCCACCCTACGATTTCCGGCCCTGGTCAAGCGGCGTGTGTCGGGATTCCGTCATAGCCTCCCGCCCGCCGGGCTTCCTCCAGGTCGTAGGCATTTTGCAACGCCAGCCAGTAACCTTCGCTGGTACCGAAGAAACGCGACAGGCGCAGGTCGGTATCCGCCGTGATCGAGCGGGAGCCGCGTACGATCTCACCGATTCGGTTCGCGGGAACTCCGATCGCTACGGCAACCGCATTCTTGGTCAGCCCCAGCGGCTCGATGAAGTCCTCCATCAGTATTTCGCCCGGATGAATGTTCAGCAGCAACTCGCCGGTTGCCTCGACCATCAGGTCTTCACGCGCCATGTTTCACCTCGCTCAGTGGTAATCCACTATCTCAACGTCGTGCGCATCGCCATCGACCCAACGGAAGCAGATCCGCCATTGTTCGTTGATGCGAATACTGTGCTGCCCTTCGCGGTCCCCATGCAGGGCTTCCAGCCGATTTCCCGGCGGTATCCGCAGGTCATCGAGGGACTTGGCGGCATCGAGTTGGCGAAGCTTGCGCAGGGCGACCCGCTGCATGTCTTGCGGCAGCTTTCGAGCCTGCAACCCGCTTGCTACCACTTCCGTCTGCTTGTCCTTGCAGCTCTTGATCATCGTATTGGCCTGCTCACGTTCGCATAGAATATGACGCATTGCGTAATATTACGCAAGGCGTCATGGCCAGGGCAATCGCATGAAGCGCTTGCCTGATATCGGACTGGAAAGATTGTGTGAGCCTTGGCATGGCTGTTTGCCGAGTGCTCCGACACTCCCTGTTTCGGCCCCCGGCCGAGTCACTTTTTCTTGTCTGGCTGTACAGACCGGAGACATGGTGGACACAGTCTCGGGGATCTGGAGTTGCGTATGCTCGAACTGCTGGCCGAGCAGCAGGAGCGGCTGGGGATCGAGTGCCGGAGCCGGACGATTCCGGGGATCTTCGCCGAACTGATCCGTCATGCCCATGCTTCCAGCGGCGAGCGGGTGGTGGTGCTCTGGTGGACGAGTACGACAAGCCTGTCCTGGATAACCCGGGACGTCCCGAGGTGGCGCGGGAGATCCGGGATGCGCTGCGCAACCTATATTCGGTGATCAAGGACAGCGATGCGCACATTCGTTTCGCCATGCTCACCGGGGTGTCGAAGTTCAGCAAGGTGAGCCTGTTCTCGGGGTTGAACAATCTCAACGATATCACCGTGGATATGCGTTATTCGGCGATCTGTGGCTATACCGATGCCGATGTGGACAGCGTGTTCGCCGCCGAACTGCCGGGCCTGGATCGAGAAGAGATCCGCCGGTGGTACAACGGCTACAACTGGACCGGCGATCCGGTATACAACCCGTTCGACCTGCTGTTGTTGTTCCAGAAACGGGAATTCCGGCCGTTCTGGTTCGAGACGGGCACGCCGACCTTCCTGGTGGATCTGCTCACCGCTCGGCATACCTTCACGCCCGATCTGGAGCGTCTGGTGGCACTGGAAAGCCTGCTTTCCAGCTTCGATGTCGATCACATTCCCACCGAGGCGTTGATGTTCCAGGCGGGCTACCTGACCATCGACTCGGTGCGGCGTCTACCGGGGCTGATGCAGATGACCTTGCGTTACCCCAACCAGGAGGTGCGCAGCAGTCTCAATGGCGCCTTGTTGCAGGTGCTGACCCATGATCCGGTGCGTTACGGCATCCATGTGCCGCGACTGTACGATTTGCTGCTGGCGAACGACTTTCCGGCGATGCAGGCCTTGTTCACGGCCTTTTTCGCCAGCATTCCCCACGACTGGTATCGCAACAATCCCATTGCCCGGTACGAGGGCTACTATGCCAGCGTGTTCTACAGCCATTTCGCGGCGCTGGGGCTGGATATTCGCCTGGAAGACACTGCCAATCACGGGCGGATCGATATGGCGGTGCTGTTCAATGGCCATGTCTATTTGTTCGAGTTCAAGGTGGTGGAGCTGGTACCGGAGGGCAAGGCGCTGGAACAGCTCGAAAGGCGCGGCTATGCGGACAAGTATCGCGACCGGGGCGAGCCGATTCATCTGGTCGGCGTGGAGTTCAGCAAGGAGGCGCGCAGCGTGGTGGGGTTCGAAACGCGGAGCATGTGTCCGTAAGCGGGTCTGTTCAGAAAGCTGCTCTGTGGCCGATAGGTGTTCAATCGAGCCTGTTCGTTCCGGAGTTCCACATGAATCCCTCCACACTCATTGGCATGCTCGCCAGCGTCGCTTTGCTGGCCGTCACCTTGGTCTATTCCGCCGAAGACCCGGCTCTGTTCGTCGATCTGCCGAGCCTGGGCATCGTCGTGGTCGGCACTTTCGCAGCGACCTTCATCAGTTATCCGTTGGGCGAAGTGCTGCGGATATTCACGCTGATCGCCACGGTGATGCGCAACGAACGGCTGTATACCGAGGACGATATCGAGGAGTTGGTGAAGATCTCCCGCTTGTGGGCGGGTGGCGATCTGCGCGCGGTGGAGCGGGAACTGGCCCAGGTCAGGAATCCTTTCCTGCGTACCGGGGTGCAACTGGTGATCGACATGACGCCGGAGGATGACATCCTCGAATTGCTGCAGTGGCGGATTTCCCGTCTGCGCGCCAAGGAGCACGCCGAGGCGCAGTTGTTCCGGGTGATGGCCGGTTATGCGCCGGCATTCGGCATGCTCGGCACGCTGGTGGGGCTGGTGAATCTGATGTTCCTGCTGGGGGATGGCGATGTGACGGCTATCGGTCGGCAGATGGCTGTGGCGCTGATGACCACCCTGTATGGCGTGCTGCTCGCCAACCTCGTATTCAAGCCGGTGGCGGTGAAGCTGGAGCGGCGTACCGAGCAGCGGGTGGTGCTGATGAACATGGTGCTGCAGGGGATTTCCATGATGTGCAACAAGCGTAATCCGGGGCTGATGCGGGAAACGCTGAATTCGTTCGTCGCGCAGTACCAGGATGAGATTCGTGATGACGGTAGCGAATCGCGCGATCTCGAGTCGGGTGAGGGGGATGCCCGGCAATGACCGAGCCATTGGAGGGGGCATCCTCGGTTTCCGCCGGCTCGGCGCGCAAAGCACTGCTGGAGCGTCAACGTCAACTGGAGCGAGAACTGGCCCGGGCGCGGCAGGCGACGCGCGTGGTCAAGCGCCAGGCTGCCAATTCGGCCCACGAGCCGGATACGTCCGAAGGCGAGACGGAGGGTTGGCTGGTGACCTATCTGGATATGATGACCCTGCTGTTGGTGTTGCTGGTGGTGATGCTGGCCTTCGCCGGTAGGGGGCAGGGGAACGAAGAGCGATCGCTCAGCCCGCTGTCCGAGGGGGTTCTGCCGGCTGGCAGCGGTCTGCTCGAGCAGGCGGGCCGGTCTTTGCGCGACGAGAAGGATGTGGACTCCACGGGTGATCCTCTTCAAGGATTACCGGTGGATCAGTTGGGCAAGGATATCGAGGTGATCGTGAAGGAAGGCACGGTGAGCTTTCGTATCAGTAGCGAGATCCTCTTCAGTTCCGCACAGGCCGACCTGAGCCTGGACGGTTTACGTGTATTGCAGCAGTTGGTCCCGGTACTCAATAGCAGTCGGCATGACATCGTGGTGGTGGGGCATACCGATTCGCTGCCGATCCGCAGTACGCGCTTTCCTTCCAATTGGGAACTTTCCGGGGCCAGGGCCGGCAGCGTGGTGCGTTACCTGGAAGCGAATGGCGTTGCACGCCAGCGCATGCGCGCGGTAGGCCTTGCCGATACTCGACCGCTACTCGAAAACTCCAGCCCTGAGGGAAGGGCCGGTAACCGGCGGGTGGAATTGATTCTGGAAACGCCACAGGCGAAGGGGCAGTTAAAGGATTAGAAAGGAAAAGGAATTGGCATTCCGAAAAGAATTTCAATTAAGTGTTGACGTTCCGTTTTCAGGTCCTATAATGCGCCCCACTTTCCGCCCAGCAGGGCAAGCCCTTGAAAATCAAAGGGTTGGCCGTGAGGCAGGGCAGGAAAGGGTCAGCGAAGCGGATGCGAAACACGTATCGAAACGCTTGACAGGTTCACGGGCTGCGGTAGAATGCGCGGCCTCGGACGGGGAAGCCCGGTCGAAACGCTCTTTAACAAAGTGGAATCAAGCAATTCGTGTGGGCGCTTGTGGCAAGCCTGGCATCGCAAGACAGTCAGCAAGTCCAAGCGACTCGTGAATTCATGAGTTATGGCGATTGCTGAGCCAAGTTTGGGATCTTAGGGTCCGAACGAATTGAAACTGAAGAGTTTGATCATGGCTCAGATTGAACGCTGGCGGCAGGCCTAACACATGCAAGTCGAGCGGCAGCGGGACCTTCGGGTTGCCGGCGAGCGGCGGACGGGTGAGTAATGCCTAGGAATCTGCCTGTTAGTGGGGGATAACGCGGGGAAACTCGCGCTAATACCGCATACGTCCTACGGGAGAAAGTGGGGGACCCTCGGGCCTCACGCTAACAGATGAGCCTAGGTCGGATTAGCTAGTTGGTGGGGTAAAGGCCCACCAAGGCGACGATCCGTAACTGGTCTGAGAGGATGATCAGTCACACTGGAACTGAGACACGGTCCAGACTCCTACGGGAGGCAGCAGTGGGGAATATTGGACAATGGGCGAAAGCCTGATCCAGCCATGCCGCGTGTGTGAAGAAGGTCTTCGGATTGTAAAGCACTTTAAGTTGGGAGGAAGGGCGCTCGGTGAATACCCAAGCGTCTTGACGTTACCGACAGAATAAGCACCGGCTAACTTCGTGCCAGCAGCCGCGGTAATACGAAGGGTGCAAGCGTTAATCGGAATTACTGGGCGTAAAGCGCGCGTAGGTGGTTCGGCAAGTTGGATGTGAAAGCCCCGGGCTCAACCTGGGAACCGCATCCAAAACTACTGGGCTAGAGTACGGTAGAGGGTGGTGGAATTTCCTGTGTAGCGGTGAAATGCGTAGATATAGGAAGGAACACCAGTGGCGAAGGCGACCACCTGGACCGATACTGACACTGAGGTGCGAAAGCGTGGGGAGCAAACAGGATTAGATACCCTGGTAGTCCACGCCGTAAACGATGTCGACTAGCCGTTGGGCTCCTTGAGAGCTTAGTGGCGCAGCTAACGCATTAAGTCGACCGCCTGGGGAGTACGGCCGCAAGGTTAAAACTCAAATGAATTGACGGGGGCCCGCACAAGCGGTGGAGCATGTGGTTTAATTCGAAGCAACGCGAAGAACCTTACCTGGCCTTGACATCCTGCGAACTTTCAAGAGATTGATGGGTGCCTTCGGGAGCGCAGAGACAGGTGCTGCATGGCTGTCGTCAGCTCGTGTCGTGAGATGTTGGGTTAAGTCCCGTAACGAGCGCAACCCTTGTCCTTAGTTACCAGCGATTCGGTCGGGCACTCTAAGGAGACTGCCGGTGACAAACCGGAGGAAGGTGGGGATGACGTCAAGTCATCATGGCCCTTACGGCCAGGGCTACACACGTGCTACAATGGTCGGTACAAAGGGTTGCCAAGTCGCGAGGCGGAGCTAATCCCAGAAAACCGATCGTAGTCCGGATCGCAGTCTGCAACTCGACTGCGTGAAGTCGGAATCGCTAGTAATCGCGAATCAGAATGTCGCGGTGAATACGTTCCCGGGCCTTGTACACACCGCCCGTCACACCATGGGAGTGGGTTGCTCCAGAAGTAGCTAGTCTAACCCTCGGGAGGACGGTTACCACGGAGTGATTCATGACTGGGGTGAAGTCGTAACAAGGTAGCCGTAGGGGAACCTGCGGCTGGATCACCTCCTTAATCGAAGATCCGGCTTATCATAAGCACCCACACGAATTGCTTGATTCCCTGGCAAACAGCGATTGGGTCTAGACCCGAGAGTGAGACGATTGGGTCTGTAGCTCAGTTGGTTAGAGCGCACCCCTGATAAGGGTGAGGTCGGCAGTTCGAATCTGCCCAGACCCACCAATTGTCAAGGGTCGTGGCCGGTGTCGACCTCGCGCAAGGCAAGAGGGGCCATAGCTCAGCTGGGAGAGCGCCTGCTTTGCACGCAGGAGGTCAGGAGTTCGATCCTCCTTGGCTCCACCACCCACCACCATCGCTGAAAGCTTAGAAATGAGCATTTCCCATAGGGCGAATGCTGATTTCTGGTCTTTGCGCCAGAACCGTTCTTTAACAATTCGGGTATGTGATAGAAGTACGACGCGTCGATTGTTTCACTGCGATCGGCGTGGTCAAGGCAAATGTGCGAGTTCAAGCGCAAATGTTCGGCAAATGTCGTCTTCACACCAGCCAGGCACGGCCGCGAGGCCACAGATTGCTTGGGGTTATATGGTCAAGTGAAGAAGCGCATACGGTGGATGCCTTGGCAGTCAGAGGCGATGAAAGACGTGGTAGCCTGCGATAAGCGTCGGGGAGGCGGCAAACGGCCCGTGATCCGGCGATCTCTGAATGGGGAAACCCACCCGGCACAAGCCGGGTATCTTGTCCTGAATCCATAGGGGCAAGAGGCGAACCAGGGGAACTGAAACATCTAAGTACCCTGAGGAACAGAAATCAACCGAGATTCCCTTAGTAGTGGCGAGCGAACGGGGAGCAGCCCTTAAGTTGGCTTGGGATTAGTGGAAGGCTCTGGAAAGTGCCGCCGTAGCGGGTGATAGCCCCGTACACGAAAGTCCCTGGTCAATGAAATCGAGTAGGACGGCGCACGTGAAACGTTGTCTGAACATGGGGGGACCATCCTCCAAGGCTAAATACTCCTGACTGACCGATAGTGAACCAGTACCGTGAGGGAAAGGCGAAAAGAACCCCGGAGAGGGGAGTGAAATAGAACCTGAAACCGTATGCGTACAAGCAGTGGGAGCCCACTTCGTTGGGTGACTGCGTACCTTTTGTATAATGGGTCAGCGACTTATATTCAGTGGCAAGCTTAACCGTATAGGGGAGGCGTAGCGAAAGCGAGTCTTAATAGGGCGCCAAGTCGCTGGGTATAGACCCGAAACCGGGCGATCTATCCATGAGCAGGTTGAAGGTTAGGTAACACTGACTGGAGGACCGAACCGACTCCCGTTGAAAAGGTAGCGGATGACTTGTGGATCGGAGTGAAAGGCTAATCAAGCTCGGAGATAGCTGGTTCTCCTCGAAAGCTATTTAGGTAGCGCCTCGTGTATCACTGCCGGGGGTAGAGCACTGTTTCGGCTAGGGGGTCATCCCGACTTACCAAACCGATGCAAACTCCGAATACCGGCAAGTGCCAGCACGGGAGACACACGGCGGGTGCTAACGTCCGTCGTGAAAAGGGAAACAACCCAGACCGTCAGCTAAGGTCCCAAAGTCCTGGTTAAGTGGGAAACGATGTGGGAAGGCTTAGACAGCTAGGAGGTTGGCTTAGAAGCAGCCACCCTTTAAAGAAAGCGTAATAGCTCACTAGTCGAGTCGGCCTGCGCGGAAGATGTAACGGGGCTCAAACCAGGCACCGAAGCTACGGGTGCATCGCAAGATGCGCGGTAGAGGAGCGTTCTGTACGCCTGTGAAGGTGAGTCGAGAGGCTTGCTGGAGGTATCAGAAGTGCGAATGCTGACATGAGTAACGACAATGGGTGTGAAAAACATCCACGCCGAAAGACCAAGGGTTCCTGCGCAACGTTAATCGACGCAGGGTGAGTCGGCCCCTAAGGCGAGGCTGAAAAGCGTAGTCGATGGGAAACGGGTTAATATTCCCGTACTTCTGGTTGCTGCGATGGGGGGACGGAGAAGGCTAGGCCAGCTTGGCGTTGGTTGTCCAAGTTTAAGGCGGTAGGCCGATCACTCAGGCAAATCCGGGTGGTCAAGGTCGAGAACCGATGACGAGCCTTCCTTTACGAAGGCGAAGTGGTTGATGCCCTGCTTCCAAGAAAAGCCTCTAAGCTTCAGGTAACCAGGAACCGTACCCCAAACCGACACAGGTGGTCGGGTAGAGAATACCAAGGCGCTTGAGAGAACTCGGGTGAAGGAACTAGGCAAAATGGCACCGTAACTTCGGGAGAAGGTGCGCCGGTGAGGGTCAAGGATTTACTCCGTAAGCCCATGCCGGTCGAAGATACCAGGCCGCTGCGACTGTTTATTAAAAACACAGCACTCTGCAAACACGAAAGTGGACGTATAGGGTGTGACGCCTGCCCGGTGCCGGAAGGTTAATTGATGGGGTTAGCGCAAGCGAAGCTCTTGATCGAAGCCCCGGTAAACGGCGGCCGTAACTATAACGGTCCTAAGGTAGCGAAATTCCTTGTCGGGTAAGTTCCGACCTGCACGAATGGCGTAACGATGGCGGCGCTGTCTCCACCCGAGACTCAGTGAAATTGAAATCGCTGTGAAGATGCAGTGTATCCGCGGCTAGACGGAAAGACCCCGTGAACCTTTACTGTAGCTTTGCACTGGACTTTGAGCCTGCTTGTGTAGGATAGGTGGGAGGCTTTGAAGTGGGGACGCCAGTTCCCATGGAGCCATCCTTGAAATACCACCCTGGCATGCTTGAGGTTCTAACTCCGGTCCGTCATCCGGATCGAGGACAGTGTATGGTGGGCAGTTTGACTGGGGCGGTCTCCTCCCAAAGCGTAACGGAGGAGTACGAAGGTGCGCTCAGCGTGGTCGGAAATCACGCGCAGAGTATAAAGGCAAAAGCGCGCTTGACTGCGAGACAGACACGTCGAGCAGGTACGAAAGTAGGTCTTAGTGATCCGGTGGTTCTGTATGGAAGGGCCATCGCTCAACGGATAAAAGGTACTCCGGGGATAACAGGCTGATACCGCCCAAGAGTTCATATCGACGGCGGTGTTTGGCACCTCGATGTCGGCTCATCACATCCTGGGGCTGAAGCCGGTCCCAAGGGTATGGCTGTTCGCCATTTAAAGTGGTACGCGAGCTGGGTTTAGAACGTCGTGAGACAGTTCGGTCCCTATCTGCCGTGGACGTTTGAGATTTGAGAGGGGCTGACCTTAGTACGAGAGGACCGGGTTGGACGAACCTCTGGTGTTCCGGTTGTCACGCCAGTGGCACTGCCGGGTAGCTACGTTCGGAAGAGATAACCGCTGAAAGCATCTAAGCGGGAAACTCGCCTCGAGATGAGATCTCACTGGAGCCTCGAGCTCCCTGAAGGGCCGTCGCAGACTACGACGTTGATAGGTGGGGTGTGTAAGCGTTGTGAGGCGTTGAGCTAACCCATACTAATGGCCCGTGAGGCTTGACCATATAACGCCCAAACAATCTGTTGCCAGCCCCAGCGGGGCGGCACGGAGAGGGCGCAGCCGACAGGCCGAAGATTTGGCTGGACCGCACGCTGCCGGAAACAGGCTACCGCTATCACCTACCCGATTGGCTGTCGTGTCATCGACACGGCGGCAACCGAATTGCTTGACGATCATAGAGCGTTGGAACCACCTGATCCCATCCCGAACTCAGCAGTGAAACGACGCATCGCCGATGGTAGTGTGGGGTTTCCCCATGTGAGAGTAGGTCATCGTCAAGCGCCTTTTGCGAACCCCCGGACCGAGCCATCGGTCCGGGGGTTTTTGCTTGGGGCCTGGATCTTTACGAACCTGTCCTGCTCGATGACCTTTCACCCAAAGCCGTGTGCTGAATCGCATTATTCGAAGAGAGCTGTTGTTATGGTTATACGGTTCATGTCGGATCTTGGCTTTGTAGAAAAAACCAGCAAACGAAGACAAGCAGATTCATACTGGTTTTGCTGATGAAGATTCATGGGAGTTTGGCACTGGAGGTGCGATAGATCCATGCTCAATGCTATGTCTCTTGCTTTGGTACGTAATGAATTGTTCGCTACCATTGAGGGGGCCGAGCAGAGGCTTGAGCAGTTTATTGTCGAGCGCGAGAACAGCACCCTCCTTCAACAAATCGTTTTGGATTTACAGCAGGTACGTGGCACCCTTAGCCTGATCGAATTAGTCGGGGCCGAGTTGCTGGCCTTCGAGATACTTCAGCAAGCGATCGATATCCCCTTGGGTATCAGCCAGAATCAAAATGGCCGTCTGGCCGCCTTGAGCAATGCCCTGTATGTGTTGCGGAGATACCTTGAGAGCGTTGATTTCCAGCATCAAGGTCTGCCGGAAATGCTGCTGCCTGCAGTCGATGAACTGCGCCAGGCTGCAGGCTTGCTGCCCTTGCCAGAGAGCCAATTCTTCAGTGTCAGCCTTGATGTGTCCTTTCCTGCCCACCGTTCCTCCACAGGCCAGGGGCCAGGAATTCGGACTGATGAAGTGGCACGCTTGCGGCATATGTATCAGATTGGCCTGCTTGGCTTCATTCGTGAGCACAGCTTATCCGTTAGCCTGGATCTCATGTCTCGCGCAATGTCGCGCTTAGATAGACTTTTCGTCAATCATCCTCAAGGCCGACTGTTCTGGATCTGCGCTGCTGCTCTCGAAGCCCAACTGGATGGCCGGCTCTTGCCTCGCAAGTCGCGGAAATATCTGTTTGCCCGCGTCGAGCGCCAGCTCAAGCAAGCTCTGGCCTGTTCCTATTATGAAGTTTCTCAAAGTCTACTACGGGAGCTTCTTTACCTTGTGGCTCTAACGGAGAGCTGCGGTCCGCGGGTCACCGAGTTACGCCGGGTATTTGGTCTCGAAAAGTTACCGTTTACCGATCAATTCTTGGAAAAAGAGTTCAGGCGCCTAAAAGGTCCTGGCAGGACGGTCATGCGTTCCCTGTCTTCTGCCATTCGCGAGGAGTTGGCTGGCATCGAAGACACCATGGATCTCATCGAGCGTGGCTGCGGGCAGGAGGATCACCTGATTGGACTGCAGGTCTCACTGTGTAAGTTGGCAAAAACGCTCACGATGGTTGGCCTGGTTTCGGTGGGCAATCTCTTGCAGGAGTTGTTGCCGACCTCGCCGAGCCAGTCGCTCGATTCGCAATTTCTTGCGCGCCTGGCGGAGGCTCTACTGCATGTGGAGGGGGTAGTTGCCGGTCTTGAGCACAGTGAGTATTCCCAACTGCAGGACCAAGAGTCGAATTGCTTCGTCAGACACCAATTAACCGAGGCGCGGATCGTTGTTCTGGGTGAGGCAAAGGCCACCCTTGTACTTGCCAAGCGAGCGATCGCCGCCTACTTGGATTTCCAAGGAGAAAGGCTGCATTTGGCCAATGTGCCGGTCAGTCTCGATGCGGTTCGTGGCGGGCTCTGGTTTCTCGGGCTGGAGCATGCGGCATCGCTGACCGGTGCTTGCGCCGATTGCATCCGTTCCCAGATGCTGGACTCCCAGCAAATACCTGCCGAGCCCACGCTTGAAACCCTGGCCGATGCTTTGACCTGCTTGGAGTACTACTTGGAGGGTGGTACCCCTGATAGTCAACTTCATATCCTTGATCTGGCCACTGAGGCGCTGCGTGCTCTGACCTTGCCTGCCGTTGCCTAACTTGCATCGTCGTTTCGTTTTCACGATTATCGAGGGATTGCGCAAGCCCGTGTAGCAGTCCTGTCATAAACTGCATGTTGGTCCCTCTAGTACTGGATGGTTTACAAGCCGGCTTTCAAGGGACAGGTAAGAGGATCCCTTCAAATGATGAGCCCGCATTGGAACCTTGCAATGAATATCGAGCCTTCATCGGAAGGCTTGGCGCTAGCGCACTGCCGCCAGCATTTCCTGCTGGGCCCGCGAGGGCCGCTGTTTCCCTATCGGCTCCTGCAGGCGCAGGGCTTGCCGGTGCTCGTCGAGCACATGCTCGGGAGTTTCGACGGTGGGCCTGTCCGTCTGCTCGAGTTGGAAAGCCCTGTCGAGGTAGAAGGGTGCTCCTGGCGGACTTTGCGGCAGCTCATGCTTGAAAGCGATGCCAAGACTTTCCAATTGCTCGGCTATGCCACGCAGATCGGCACTTGGGCTCGCCAGCATCGCTTCTGTGGCAGCTGCGGAGCGCCGATGATGCTGTTGCCGGGAGAGCGGGCGATGCACTGTGCCCAGTGTGAAGAACAATACTATCCACGTTTGTCGCCAAGCATGATCGTACTGGTCACTCGTGATGACGAGGTTCTTCTGGCCCGTTCGCCACGTTTCGCCGCTGGCGTTTACAGCACGCTCGCAGGTTTCGTCGAGCCGGGCGAGAGCGTGGAGCAATGCGTGATGCGTGAGGTGCGGGAGGAGGTTGGCGTCGAGGTTCGGCATTTGAGGTACATCGCCAGCCAATCCTGGCCTTTTCCTCATTCGCTGATGCTCGGATTCCATGCCGAATATGCCGGTGGCGAAATAGTCCTCCAGCCCGAAGAAATCGAAGACGCTCGTTGGTTCAGTCTGGCTGATCTTCCTCCATTGCCTTCGAAGTATTCGATCGCCCGCTATTTGATCGAGCTCTACAGGGCGCGACGCCTCGGATTCGAAGAACCTCTTCTGCCGAGTTGAACCGGACTGCCGGCTCGCTGGTTTCGACGGCAGCCGGCAGTGGGAAGGAAAACAGGTCGGCTCGCGGGGTTGCCGGACTCAGAGCGGGAACAGTTCGCTCAGTTTCATCGCCAGCTTCACATCGCCTTCCGCGCGCAACTTGCCGAACATGAAGGCCTGCATGCCGCCGATCTCGCCGCTGGTAATGCCTTTGAAGGTCTTGCTGTCCATGACCAGAGTGACGTTGGGCTCCTCGGCATCGCCATGGTGGACTTCGCAAGTGCCGTCCTTGACCACCAGATAGTGATTGTCGGCATCCTTGATGGTGAACTGGAACACGATATCCAGGCCGGAAGCGGCACTGGGATCAAATCTGGATTTCATGGTTTCGATGATGTCGGCAACAGAAGTCATATATTGCTCCTTTTCGAGGGGAGAAGTGTGCAGGGTAAAGCTTCGAAATTCACAGATAAGTGATGAGTTCCGGTGCCTGCATCGTTTCCAGGTGCGCACGGCTGTTGAAGGAAGCCAAAGTCACCTCGTTACCGTCGAATCTTAACTGGCTGAAGGATGTATTGGCGATCTGCCAGGCGAGTTCGAAGGCTTTGGGGGCGGACAAGCCAACGACCAGATGCAGCAGGGCGATGATAGGACCGCCGGACGTGAATACGGCAATGCGTGCCTGCGGTGCCGCATCGGCCAGCAGGCGATCGAGGCCGCCCTGGACTCGTGTACGGAAGCCATCCCAACTCTCCAATGTTTCTTTTTTGTGCCTGCCGGAGATCCACTGCTCGATGACCTGGCCGAACAGTCGCTGGAAGTTGCTCGGCTGAGTAGCGGCCTGCTGCAGGGCTTGCTGCATGTCCTGATGGATTGGAAACAGGTCAGGAAGATGGGCTCGGATCACGGCATCGATATTGATCTCGTCGAAGGCCGGATCGGTTTCGATGGCGGGAATCTTCATGCCGGCGAGTCGAAGTTGTTCCAGCGTCGCGCTGGCGGTGTGCTGTTGGCGCCTGAGCGAGCCGCTGATACAGCGGTCGAAGCCGACTCCCTGGCGTCCAAGATGGGCGCCAAGCATTTCGGCCTGACGTTTGCCCAGGGGCGAGAGTACATCGTAATCCTGAGTGCCGAACGAGGCCTGGCCATGTCGGATCAAATAAATGCTGCCCACGTCCATATCCTTGTAGTTATTGTTATTTTTCCGAGGTTAGGAGGGGCCGTGGAAGGCTGTCAATGTTTGCTCCTGCGTCGTCCATGGAACTCTGCTTCCTCCTGTTGCGCTGGTCGGGGCATAGCCCTCTCGGTATGCTTGAGCGCTTCGACAACGCCTGAAGCCGGGCGTTTTGTTTGTGTCTTGAAAAGGGGATGGCTGTGGAGTTTTTTCTCGATTATGCCGGTTTTCTGGCCCAGACCGTGACAGTGGTGGTGGCCGTTCTGGTGATATTGGTCGCCATCGCGGTCTTGCGCAGCAGAAGCCGTCATCGGGGCGAAGGGCATCTCGAGGTGCACAGGCTCAATGATTTCTATAAGTCCCTGCGGGAAAGTCTAGAGCAGATAGTGCTGGACAAGGACCGCCTCAAGACCCGGCGCAAGGCGGAGGCCAAGGCCGAGAAACGGGAGCGGAAGGAGGGCAAGACGAAGCCCAGGCTTTTCGTGTTGGACTTCGATGGCGACATCCGGGCTTCCGCTACCGACAAGCTGCGTCATGAAGTGACGGCCGTGCTGAGCATGGCCAAGCCCGAAGACGAAGTCGTGTTGCGCCTGGAGAGCGGGGGCGGGTTGGTGCACAGCTATGGCCTGGCCGCTTCGCAATTGGTCCGTATCCGCCAGGCTGGTGTACCCCTGACCGTATGCGTCGACAAGGTGGCCGCCAGCGGCGGTTACATGATGGCTTGCATCGGTGATCGGATTCTTTCCGCGCCTTTCGCCATCCTCGGCTCCATCGGTGTGGTGGCGCAGTTGCCCAATGTGCATCGGTTGCTGAAAAGGCATGACATCGACTTCGAAGTGCTCACCGCCGGCGAGTACAAGCGCACTTTGACGGTATTTGGTGAGAACACCGAGAAAGGCCGGGAAAAGTTCCAGGAGGACCTGGAAACCACCCATGAGCTGTTCAAGAACTTCGTTGCCCGCTACCGGCCGCAATTGACCATCGATGAGATCGCCACCGGCGAGATCTGGCTCGGGCAGAGTGCGCTGGAGAAGCAACTGGTCGATGAGTTGATGACCAGCGACGAATACCTGGCGGCGAAGGCCGGCAGTGCGGAGCTGTTCCAACTGCATTACGCCGAAAGAAAGAGTCTGCAGGAGCGTTTCGGCTTGGGGGCTGCCCTGGCCGTGGACCGTGTGCTTCTGAACTGGTGGGAGCGCTTGAGTCGAAGTCGCTATCAGTGATCGAGAAGAAGCCCCGCCGAGCGGGGCTTCTTTCGTGCGCCCAGCATGGGCGCACTCTTGGAGGTGCAGTCCTCCCGTGAGCTGGCCACAGCGAACGAAGCGAAGCGCAACTGCGTAAGGGTGACCGAGCGTGGGGAGGAAGCGTGGAGCGAAACTGCGAGCCGATGGACAAGAACCGGATATGAGGCGCTGCCGAGCAGGGCGAGTGGGCGAGAAACCGCGAAGCTCTCGTGGCCAAGGTGAGGTGGCGTAAATCCTGCGGTTGTGCAGTGAAGGAGTGCGTTCTTACCTGGGGAGATCTCGCCTTATGCCTGAAAGAGCGACGGTGAATAGCCGGAGCGAAGAGTCAGCAGAGGCCGTAGTAGCCGTGAGGCGAAGGGCCGAACGAGAAGGAGCGTCAACGTCTTGTCGATGAGTCGTGCCATGCATCAGATGCCCGTGGAAACGGGGCGGGTCATGCAGTGTCGGGGTGAAGCCCCGTCACAGCCGTCCAGCGATGAAGCACACCTCCCGCGTCAAGGATCGGAGGACGCAGGGCGACGCCTGCTGGAGCAGGTTGTCGCAAAGGAGAACATGCAGCGCGCCTGGAAGCGCGTGAAGGCGAACAAGGGAGCCGCTGGGGTGGATGGGCTGGACATAGACCAGACCGAATCCCATCTCAGGCAGGTATGGCCGAGTATCCGACAGCAGCTGCTGATGGGAACCTACCAGCCATTATCGGTACGGCGCGTGTGCATACCGAAGCCAGACGGGAGTGAGCGTGAGCTGGGCATCCCCAGCGTGACCGACCGTCTGATCCAGCAGGCCCTGCTACAAGTGCTGCAACCGCTGATCGATCCCTCGTTCAGCGAGCACAGCCACGGGTTCCGGCCTGGTCGCCGGGCCTGGGACGCGGTTTTGTCTGCCCAGCGGTACGCTCAGGAAGGCTACTGCATCGTGGTGGACGTCGACCTGTCCCGGTTCTTCGACCGGGTCAACCACGACATCCTGATCGACCGACTGAGGAGGCAGGTGAACGACACCGGAGTGATCCGGCTGGTTCGGGCCTATCTGAATGCGGGGATCATGGATGGCGGTGTGGTGGTCGAACGATTGGAAGGCACGCCGCAAGGTGGGCCGCTGTCGCCACTGCTGGCCAACGTGCTGCTCGATGCGGTGGACAAGGAGCTTGAGCGCAGGGGACATCGCTTTGCCCGTTATGCCGACGACTGCAACGTCTACGTTCGCAGCCAGAAGGCGGGCGAGCGCGTGATGGCCCTGCTCAAACGCTGCTACGACAAGCTACGCCTGAAGATCAACGAATCGAAAAGCGCAGTGGCGGGCGTGTTTGGGCGCAGCTTCCTCGGCTACTGCTTGTGGCAAAACCGCGATGGCGAGGTGCGCCGTGGCGTATCGAAGAAAGCGCTGGAGGCGTTCAAGCAACGGATCAGGTAGTGTACTCGCCGCAATGGCGGGCGCAGCCTCGCCGAGGTGATCGAAAAGCTCCGCCGCTACCTGCCGGGATGGAAAGGCTACTTTAGCCTGGCGCAGATACCGCGAGTCTGGCGAAGATTGGACGAGTGGATACGGCGCAGGTTGCGTGCCCTCCAGCTCAAGCAGTGGCGGCGTGGTAAAACGATCTACCGAGAGCTGCTTCGTCTTGGTGCCAAGCAGGGTGTGGCGCAATCGGTGGCAGCGTTGAGCCGCCGTTGGTGGCATAACAGCCTGTCTGCTGGACATAATGTGTTGACGATTGCCTACTTTGATCGTCTGGGCTTACCACGCCTCTCCTGACCTCGACTTCTCGAACCGCCCGGTGCGGACCCGCATGCCGGGTGGTGTGGGAGGGGCGCGGCTCTGGCCGCCCCCTATCCCGATTTTCAGTGGGGCGAATCTCAGCCCTGGCGGCGGCGGAACAGCGGAGGCTGATCGGCGGCGGCCTGATAGCAGACCGAGAAGTCCTGCAAGCTCTGCAGGGCGTCATGGGGATCGCGGTCCGCGCGGATGGCGAAAGCATCGAAACCGCAGCGCTGCATGAAGAACAACTGATCGCGCAGCACGTCGCCGACGGCGCGGATCTCGCCCTGGTAGCCATAACGCTCGCGCAGCAGGCGGGCGCTCGAATAATGGCGGCCGTCGACGAAGCTGGGGAAGTTCAAGGCGATGACCTTGAAATGACCGAGGTCGCCGGCGATTTCCTCCACTTCCTCGTCGCTGTCCAGCCATATGCCCAGGCCACCGTCGCGGACCTTCAGGGCATGGGCGTGTTCGCGCCATAGCACCAGGGGGACGATCAGGTCGTCGGCGTTGGACAGGCCCTCGAGCGTGGCGTCCTTGTCCAGCAGATGCCAGGTTTCGTCGATCACCTGGCCGTTTTTAATGATTCGCTGCATAAACGCGCTCCTTGAACGGTTCGATGCCGATGCGGCGGAAGGTATCGATGAAACGCTCGTCCTCGACGCGCTTTTCCACATAGACGGTGATGATCTTCTCGATCACTTCGGCCATATCCTCCTGAGCGAAGGACGGACCGAGAATCTGCCCCAGGCTGGCGTCGCGGCCGGCGCTGCCACCGAGGGACACCTGATAGAACTCCGCGCCTTTCTTGTCGACGCCGAGGATGCCGATGTGGCCGATATGGTGGTGGCCACAGGCGTTCATGCAGCCGGAAATGTTCAGGTCGAGTTCGCCGATGTCGAACAGATAGTCGAGATCCTCGAAGCGACGCTGGATGGCTTCGGCGATCGGGATCGACTTGGCATTGGCCAGGGAGCAGTAGTCACCGCCCGGGCAGCAGATGATGTCGGTCAGCAGGCCGACATTGGGAGTGGCGAAACCCAGCTCGCGCAGTTCGCCCCACAGGTCGAACAGGCGGGCCTGCTCGACGTCGGCGAGGATGACGTTCTGCTGGTGGGAGTTGCGCACTTCGCCGAAGCTGTAGCGCTCGGCCAGATCGGCGAGGGCATCCAGCTGCTTGTCGGTGATGTCGCCGGGGGCGATGCCGGTGGGTTTCAGCGACAGGGTCACGGCGGCATAGCCCGGCTTCTTGTGAGCGAACACGTTGCGCGCGCGCCAGCGGGCGAAACCCGGGTGCTCGGCATCGAGACGGGCGAGGGCGGCCTCCTGGTCTTCGAGGAGCCGATAGGCCGGATCGACGAAGCAGCGGCTGACGCGCTCGACCTCCGCCTCGGTGAGGGTGCTCGGGCCGTCCTTGAGGTGGGCCCATTCGGCGTTGACCCGTTCGGCGAACACCTCGGGCGTCAGTGCCTTGACCAGGATCTTGATGCGCGCCTTGAACTTGTTGTCGCGGCGGCCATAGCGGTTGTAGACCCGCAGCACCGCATCCAGGTAGGTGAGCAGGTGCTGCCAGGGCAGGAATTCGTTGATGAAGGTGCCGACGATCGGCGTCCGGCCCAGGCCGCCGCCCACGGAGACGCGGAAGCCCAGTTCGCCTGCACCGTTGTGCACGGCCTCCAGGCCGATGTCGTGCACTTCGATGGCTGCACGGTCGCCCACGGCGCCGTTGACGGCGATCTTGAACTTGCGCGGCAGGAAGGCGAATTCCGGATGGAAGGTGGACCACTGGCGGATGATCTCGCACCAGGGACGCGGGTCCACCAACTCGTCATGCGCTACCCCGGCGAACTGGTCGGTCGTGGTGTTGCGGATGCAGTTGCCGCTGGTCTGGATGGCATGCATCTGCACCGTCGCCAGTTCGGCGAGGATGTCCGGGACATCCTCCAGCTCCGGCCAGTTGAATTGCACGTTCTGCCGGGTACTGATATGGGCATAGCCCTTGTCGTAGTCGCGGGCGATCCGGGCCAGCTTGCGCAGTTGCGGGGAGGAGAGCAGTCCGTAGGGCACGGCCACACGCAGCATGGGAGCGTAGCGCTGGATGTACAGGCCGTTCTGCAGGCGCAGCGGACGGAATTCCTCTTCGCTCAGCTCGCCGGCCAGGTAGCGACGGGTCTGGTCGCGGAACTGGCGGACCCGGTCCTCGATGATGTGTTGATCGTACTGGTCGTATACGTACATGAAGTGTCCTGTCGGTCAGGCTGCTTACGGCTTTTTTTGCGCGCGCGGCCGCGCACCGCTATTTCGGAGAAGCGGATTACGATATCAGCTCAGAGTTATACGTAAAAGTAATGTTTTTCTATAAAAGTAGAGTTTTTTGTTATTGTAAGTTGTACGGACGTGCTCTGGGGCGAGTCCGGGCCGAAGCGGCTTCCGGCCGAGACGAAAATGGGCCGTTCAGGACTGGGCCAGATGCAGGATCAGCCTGACCACCCCGATCAGGACCAGCACGAACAGGATGGTGGAGCCTATACCGAGCAGGATGAAATGGCTCGGCTTGCCCCTGGAAAAGTCCCGTGCCCGGTTCTCGCCGCTCTGTACGCCGAGGGCGGCGGCCAGCACGCTGCGCAGCATCTGCCGGAGCGTCAGGGGTTTGTCGTCGTCGTGCTTGTCGTCCACGGGCTCCGGCCTCAAAGCAGTGGGCGCCGGTAGCCGCCCGGCATGCCCTTCTTCGACAGCACGTACTGCCAGAGCTGGATGTTCCGGGCGCGGAAGGCGCCGGCACAGGACAGCAGGTAGTAGCGCCACATGCGCTGGAATCTTTCGCCCAGTTCGGCGGCGAAGCGCGGCCAGGCCGCCTCGAAGTTGGCATGCCAGGCCATCAGGGTCCTGTCGTAGTCGGCACCGAAGTTGTGCAGATCCTCGAGCACGAAAAGACTATCCAGCGCGTCGCCGATCTGCCCGAGGGAGGGCAGGTCGCCATTGGGGAAGATGTAGCGGTCGATCCAGGGGTCGGGAGTCGAGTGGCGTCGGTTCTTGCCGATGGTATGCAGGAGCAGCAGGCCATCGTCGGCCAGGCAGCGCGCGGCGACTTCGAAGAAGCACCGGTGGTTCTTGCGCCCCACGTGTTCGAACATGCCGACGCTGACGATGCGGTCGAAGCGCCCCTGGATTTCGCGATAGTCCTGCAGGCGGAATTCCACGGGCAGCCTGGCGTAACGTTCCCGGGCCAGGGCCTGCTGTTCCCGGGAGATGGTCACCCCGACGCACTGTACGCCGTAGCGTTCCGCGGCATAGCCCATGAAGCTGCCCCAGCCGCAGCCGATGTCGAGCACCCGCATGCCCCGTTCCAGGCCGAGCTTGCGGCAGATCAGCTCGAGCTTGGCCTCCTGGGCTCCGGCCAGATCGCCGGCATCTTTCCAGTAGCCGCAGGTGTAGGTCATGCGCGGATCGAGCATGGCCGCGTAGAAATCGTTGCCGAGATCGTAGTGGGTCTCGCCGACCTTCCAGGCACGTCGGCGATTCTGCCGGTTGAGCAGGCGCGAGCGCAGGGTGTGGAAGATCAGTCGTGCCGGCTTCACCTGGCGGTCGATGTCGGCGCGCAGCAGGCGGAAGAAGAACTCGTCCAGCCGTTCCGCCTCCCAGGCGCCTTCCATGTAGGCTTCGCCCAGTCCCAGGTTGCCCTGGGCGAAGACCCGCTCGGGCACGCCGCCGGCCTTGAGCTGCATGTCCCAGGGACGATTGCCGCCAATGCGGATGTCGGCCTGTTGCAGCAGCTCGACCGTCAGGCGGTGCAGCCCGGAGTCCCGGGAGAGGTAGTCGGACCCTGCGTCGAATGTGAATTCTCTGCTCATGCTTATCCCATCCTTGCCTGGCTCTGGCGGAGCAGTTCCGAGTGGTATCTCGAAATCGAAAGCTGCCGGTTGCCGACCGAGGCAATTCATCCACGCAAAGTCAGATTAGGCAGGGACTGGCAGGACGGCCAATAATCCGTAGCAAAGACTCTGGAAAGCCGCCAGCGAGACGGCCTTGCCCCAGCGCTGTCCGCCGCGTAAGGTGGCGCCCCTGCCGGCCTCGGGCCGGCGACATGGAGAACGCGGTGCCCGGATCGAGGTCCGGGATAAATGGGAAGTCAGTCCAAGCTGACGCTGCCCCCGCAACGGTGGGGCCGTTCCACGGCCGAGCCCGACACCAGCCCGTTCTCCCGAAGCAGGTCGCGGTGGGCGGCCGTGCGGTCGCCAGCCATGGCCGTTCCGGCGCCTTGCCGCCGGTGGTGCGTCCGTTTCCTCTGCCCATCGCCTTTCGATCCGGGATTGGGCATGCCATCTCTACTTTTTTTTCGCCGTTTCGGCCTGGCTGTGCTGCTCGGGCTGCTCGCCCCCTGGGCCTCGGCGACGCAACTGAACACCATCGTTTCCCGCTACAGCGCCGCCGAGTTCGCCGGCGCGGCCGCACAGTTCCAGCGAGATAATCCGCAGTGGCGGATCAGTGCGCGCACCCCGGAGCAACTCGCCGAACTCGATGAGTCGGCGCTGCGCGTCTGGCTGGGCGAGGGCCGGGCGCTGCTCGGCGTCGGCCTGTTCGGCGCCGAGGTGGAGCGCCTGGGCGCGTTGCTCGGCCAGGTCGCGCCGGCGGACAGCTTTCTCATGCATAGCGAGCACGCCCTGGTGCAGCTCAGTCGCAGTCGCGGGCAGCCGCTGTTCGATTCGCGCGAGACGGTCGAGACCCTGGGGCGGCTGCGCCCGCAAGGCGAGCTGGCCGGCTGGATCGCCCGCCGGCAGGCCGAACATCCGCGCCAGGCCGACTGGATCGCCGCGCGCAGTTATTGGCAGGCCGGCGGCATCGACAATATCGCCGGCCTGCTGGCCTGGCTGGCGGCCCGGCACGATCCGGGCGTGGCGGTGCCGGCCGTGCGGGCGCGCCCGCCGCTGCGCTTTTACCAGCAGGGAGCCTTGCGCGGCGAGGACGAACTGGCCTTCTCCGGCGACGCGCTGGTCGCGGTGATCGATCATGGCCGCGCCGACCGTGCCGGCGACCGCGAACTGAACGACGCCATCTGCCGGCGCCTGGAAAGCCAGGGCCTGGCCTGCGTCAGCCTGTTCGCCGACTGGGGGCCGGGCTCGCTGGCAGCGGTGCGCTGGCTGAAGGAGGGACGGCATCCGCCGCTCGCCGCCATCGTCGTGCTGCAGGATTTCGTGGTCGGCGGTGGCGAAGGCCGCGAGGAAGTCACCGGGCTGTTCGAGCGCTTGAACGTGCCGGTGCTCAAGGGCCTGCGCCTGGAGGATCGCGACGAGACCGGCTGGCAGTTGTCCGGCGACGGCCTGGCACGCGACAAGGTGCACTACCAACTGGCCATGTCCGAGCTGCAGGGCAGCGGCCAGGCCATGGTGCTGGCGGCCTGGCACGAGCGCCAGGACGATCCGCTGTCGGGCATCCGCTTCGGCGTCGCCACGCCGCTGCCGGCGCAGCTCGATGCCTTCGCCGCGCGCATCCGGCGCTGGTGCGTGCTGCAGCAGAAGGCCAATGCGGACAAGCGCCTGGCCATCGTCTATTACAATCACCCGCCGGGCCGGCACAACATCGGCGCGGATAATCTCGACGTACCGCAATCGCTGTTCGAGATCCTCACCCGGCTCAAGGCCGATGGCTACGATACCGGTCCGCTGCCCGAGTCGCCGACGGCGCTGCTCGACCTGCTGCAGGAGCGTGGCGTCAACTTGCCGGAGCAGGGCGATGCCCTGACGGCCATGGCGGACAAGGTGCAGACCCTGAGCGCCGGGGATTACCGGCGCTGGTTCGAAACCCTGCCGGCGGCGCTGCGAGCGGAGATGGTGCAAGGACCATTGGGTTACTGGCACGCCCAACTGCGCCGCGCCCTGGACAGCGGCCGCAGCGAGATCGCTCGCGGGCTCTTCGAGAGCGGTTCCGGCGAACTGCATCACGTGCTGGACGGCGTGGTCCATCCGGCGCGGCAGCGCGCCCTGGATCTGCTGGCCCAGCTCGAAGCGATTTACCGCGCCGCCCTGGACGCGCCGGGACAAGCCGACTGGGCGCAGGCCGAGAGGCTGGTGCAGGCGCTCGCCGCCACCGGCATCGAAGGACTGCGCGGCTGGGGCGAGGCGCCGGGACGGGTGATGGTGCAGGGCGAGCGCCTGCTGCTGCCGGGCATCCGCTTCGGCAAGGTGTTCGTCGGCCCGCAGCCGCCGCGCGGCTGGGAGATCGACCAGGAACTGCTGCACGCCAACCTGGTGTTCCCGCCGCCGCACCAGTACCTGGCTTTCTACCACTGGCTGCGCGACGATTTCCGCGCCGATGCGCTGATCCACCTCGGCCGGCACTCTACCTACGAGTTCCTGCCGCGCCGGCGCGCCGGGCTGAGCGACGAGGACTACCCGATGCAGGTGGTCGGCGACCTGCCGAGCATCTACCCCTATATCGTCGATGGCGTCGGCGAGGGCATCCAGGCCAAGCGTCGCGGTCTGGCGGTGATGATCGACCACCTGACCCCGCCGCTGGTGGCCACCCCGCTGTACGACGACCTGCTGCGCCTGCGCCAACTGATCGAGAGCTTCGAGGCCGGCAGCGGCCAGGTGGACGGCCCGGCGCGACGCGCGACCATCGCCGAGATCCGCCGGCTGATCGGCAGCGCCGGGCTCGAGCCGGAGCTGCGCCAGTCGATGGCCGAGCCGCTGGCGGCACGCGGCATCGGTTTCGAGCAGGCCGACGACGACCTGCTGGTGCACGAACTCGGCCACTACCTGACCGCCATCCAGGAGCGCTTCATGCCCATGGGCCTGCACGTGTTCGGCAAGCCCTGGCGGCAGGAGGCAGTGGACACCCTGGTCAGGTCCATGGGCGAGGGCGGCGAGGCCTTCCGCCCGGCGCTGGTCGACTCGCCGCGGGCCGAGATGGCGGCGTTGCTCAATGCACTGAACGGCCGCTTCGTCGCTCCCGGCAAGGGCAACGACCCGATCCGCACCCCCGAGGCATTGCCGACCGGGCGCAACTTCCACGCCCTCGACAGCAGCCTGCTGCCCAGCCGCATCGGCTGGCGCATCGGCAGCGAGATGGCGGCCAAGGCGCGGGCGCGCCCGCTGCCGGCGGATGGCCGTGAGGCGGTGATCCTCTGGGCCTCGGACACGGTGCGCGACGAGGGTGCGATGATCGCCTTCGGCCTCGCTCTGCTCGGCATCGAGCCGCAGTGGAACAGTCGCGGCATCGTCGAGGGCATCCGCCTGCGCGAGCTGGCGCCGGGCGAGCAACGCCGCGACCTGCTGTTCACCACCTCCGGGCTGTTCCGCGACCTCTACGCCGACCAATTGGCCCTGCTCGAACGCGCCGTGCTACTGGCGCTGAATGCCTCCGCCGAGCGCATCCGCCGCGACTACCCGGCCCTGCGCCCGGCGCTGGCCGAGGCGCTGGCACCCTTGCAGGGCGCGGGCGAGGGCGGCGGCGAGAGCCTGGAGGGCAACCGGGTGGCGGCGCACTGGGTGGAGGACGCCGCCGGGCGGCTCAAGAGCGGCCTGTCCGCCGGCGAGGCCGGGCGTCTGGCCGCGTTGCGCCTGTTCGGCGTGGCGCCCGGCGCCTACGGGGCCGGCATCAACCGGCTGGTCGAGCGCTCCGGCAGTTGGCAGGAGCGCGGCGAACTGGCCCGCGCCTACGTCACCCGCATGGGCCACGCCTACGGCCTAGAGCGGCAGGGCGAGGCGGCGCAGGCGGCTTTCGCCGACAACCTCAAACAGGTGCGGCGCACCTACCTGGGCCGCTCCAGCAACCTCTACGGGCTGATGGACAACAACGACGCCTTCGACTACCTCGGCGGCCTGAGCCTGGCGGTCGAGCAACTCTCCGGGCAGGCGCCGGAGAACTTCGTCGCCTGGCACAACGATCCGGCCCAGGTGCGCTTGCAGCCGCTGCCGCAGGCGCTCCTGGCCGAACTGCGCGGGCGCTTTCTCAATCCGGCCTGGATCGAGGCGCTGATGCGCCACGACTACGCCGGCGCGCGCACCATGGGCAGCGAGTTCCTCGAATACCTCTGGGGCTGGCAAGTGACCAACCCGGAGATCATCGGCGACAGTGTCTGGGAGGAGGTCAAGGCGGTGTACCTCGACGACCGCTACCAACTCGGCCTGGCCGACTTCCTCGAACGGGGGCCGAACGTCCATGTGAAGAGCAACATGCTGGCGCTGATGCTGGTGGCGATCCACAAGGGCTTCTGGCAGGCCGACGAGGCCACCGTCCGCCAGCTCGGCGAGCGCTTCGCCCGTCTGGTCGACGCCCACGGCCTGCCGGGCAGCGGCCATACCCGGCCGGATCATCCGATGCTGCAGTGGCTGCTGCCGCAGTTGCCGGCCGAGCTGCGCGCCGGTCTCGAACGGCGCCTGCGGGCCGCGCAGTTGCCGACGTCCGAGGCCAAATCGCCGAGCACACTCAGCGAGTTACAGCCGGCAGCACAAGACGAGGCGGCCGAACAGGACGAGCAGGCAGAGGCCGACAAGGGGAAAAACCTGGCTCAGGCGGCGGATGAGCACCTCTGGCTGGCGCTGGCCGGCCTGATGCTGCTGCTCGGTCTGGGGATCTGGCGCGGGCGTGGCCCGCGCGTTGCGAAAGGAGTGTGAGGATGCTGGACAGCGCGATCTTCGCCTGGATTCACCAACTGGTCGGCTGGCTGCTGGAGCCGGTCACCGTCGCCATGCTGGCGCTGCTGGCACTGGCGATCTGGGACGTCGGCGTGGCCTGCGGCGAGCGTTTCGGCGGCCTGGCGCGCTGGCGCCTGTTGCCGGCGGCCGAGGTCGAGCGGCGCGCCAGGCGGCGCCTGGAGCGTTCCGACCTGATCGCCCGGCTGGGGCCGATTCTCGGCCTGATGGGCACCCTGATCCCGCTCGGCCCAGGGTTGGCGGCGCTTGGCGAGGGCGACCTCAAGGTGCTCGGCGTGGCCATGCGGGTGGCCTTCGACGCCACCGTCATGGGCCTGCTCGGCGGCATGGCCGGCTTCGTGCTCGGCCGCCTGCGTCGGCGCTGGTACGACGAACTGCTGGACGCCATGGAGCGCGAGACGGAGGGAGCACGATGAGGCGCTGGCGATCGAGCCGTTTCGACGAGGTGGACACCGACCCGCTCGGCTCGGTGGCCAACCTGGTGGATCTTATGCTGGTGTTCGCCTGCGGCCTGCTGGTGGCGCTGGCCGCGCGCACCGACCTGCTGGCCCGGCTCGCTGCCGAGCGCCAGCCGCTGGCGGTGGAGCGCGGCCGCGAACTGCCGCGTCTGCCGGAAAGCGTCGAGGGGAGCGCCGGCCAGGGTCTGGAAAGTGTCGGCCAGGTCTACCGCGATCCGAAGACCGGCAAGCTGATCCTGATCGGCAAATAGCCGGCGGGGTTCCGGCCGCCGCCTTCAGGGCACATCTAAAAACTACCTGCGTGGTCATCGCTGCGTTAAAAACAGGCTCAAAATGCTATTTACAGCTCGTAAACTCCGCTTTTTCGCCTGTTTTTGCCTTGCGCTGACTGCCTCGCCTACGTTTTTAGAGGTGCCCTTCAGGGGCTGCTGGCGAACTTCAGGTCGGATGGCGACGGGAAGGGCAGGCTCTGGGTGATCCTGCCCGCCTTGCCGGTGTCCGGGTCGCGCTCCATGACGACGATCGCATTGCTGTTCTGGTTGGCGACCAGGATGAAGCGGCCGCTCGGATCGAAGGTGAATTCGCGCGGTTCTTCGCCCTGCACCGAATGCCGCGAAACCACGCTGAGACGCCCGTCGTCCGGATCGATCCGCAAGACCACCAGCTCGTTGGCGGTGCCGCGGTTGGTCGCGTAGAGGAAGCGGCCGTCCGGCGAGACGTGCAGGGCGGCGGCCTTGCTCTGGCCCTGGAAACCCTCGGCGGCGAGCGCGACGTTCTGCTTGGGCGTGAGTTTGCCGTCGGCATAGTCGAAGACAGCCACGCTTCCCTGCATCTCCAGGGTCAGGTAGGCCTGCTTGCCGTCCGGGCCGAACACCAGGTGGCGGGGCCCCGAGCCTGGCGGCAGTTCGACGAAGGGCTGCGCCTCGTTGGCGCTGAGCGGATGCTCGGGATGGGCCGCCGGGTCGTAGCGGTAGACGTAGATCCGGTCGGCGCCGAGGTCCTGGGCGAACACATAGCGCCCGTCCGGCGACTCGACCGCCGAATGCACGTGGGGCGACTGCTGGCGCTCGGGGTGGGCTTGGCTGGCACGGTGGGTCTTGACCTGGCTGACCGGCTGGAGACGGCCATCGGCATCCACCGGGATCACCACCAGGGTACCGCCCGGATCGGCCGCCACCGAATAGTTGGAGACGAACAGGTGCGTGCCGTCGTGGCTGACGCTGAGGTGCGCCGGTTCGCTGCCGAGCGACTTCACCTCGTTGATCTTTTCCAGGCTGCCCTTGGCCGTGTCGACGCGGTAAGAGGTGACGCGGCCGACGATGTCGCGTTGGCCCGGACCGTTCTCGTTGACCGCGAACAGATACTTGCGGTCGGGGGAAAAGGCCAGCCAGCTGGGGTTTTCCGTTTTCACCACCTGCAGCGGCTCGCGGGAGAGGGTCCCGCTACGGCTGTCGAAGTTGTGTACGTAGATGCCCTCGCTGGGGCCGGCGGTATAGCTGCCGATCCACAGCGGATAGGTGTTTTCCGTCGCCATGCCGGCGAAGGGAAGGGCTGCGAGCAGGCAGACTGCAGCGGCACGCTGCGATGTCGTTTTCGTCATCTGGGGGGATTCGCCTTCGGAGTCTTGTTGTTGTGGCCGGGCCGTGCGCCGGCCCTGGCCGGCGCATACGTGGACGGAATGTCCCTCCTAGCAGGATGGCATGGGCCCGGGCATGCCATCCGTTTTTCCGTGAAGCTCGGCCTCAGGCCGGCTCGACCAGCGGCCGGCCGGTCATTTCCCGCGGCTGCGGCAGGTCGAGCAGCTTCAGCATGGTCGGCGCCACGTCGGCCAGCACACCGCCCGCGCGGATGCGCAGCGCGCGCTTGCCCACGTAGATGAAGGGCACCGGCTCGCAGGTGTGCGCGGTGTGCGCCTGGCCGGTGCTTTCGTCGCGCATCTGCTCGACGTTGCCGTGGTCGGCGGTGATCAGCGCCTCGCCGCCGACCTTCTCCAGCGCCGCGACGATGCGCCCGAGGCTGGCGTCCAGGCATTCCACTGCCTTGACCGCCGCCTCGAATACCCCGGTGTGGCCGACCATGTCGCCGTTGGCGTAGTTGGCGATGATCACGTCGTAGCGCCGGTTTTCAATGGCCTCGACCATGCGCTCGGTGACTTCCGGCGCGCTCATCTCCGGCTTGAGGTCGTAGGTGGCGACCTGCGGCGAGGGGATCAGGATGCGTTCCTCGCCCGCGAACGGCTCCTCGCGGCCGCCGGAGAAGAAGAAGGTGACGTGGGCGTACTTCTCGGTCTCGGCGATGCGCAACTGGGTCTTGCCGTTGTTCGCCAGGTACTCGCCGAGCACGTTGGTCAGTTCCGTCGGCGGGAAGGCGCAGGGCGCCGGGATGCTCGCCGAATACTGGGTGAGGGTGACGAAGCCGGCCAGCCGCGGCACGTGCGGGCGCTCGAACTCCTTGAAATCGGCCTCGACGAAGGTGCGGCTCAGTTCGCGGGCGCGGTCGGCGCGGAAGTTCATGAACACCACGGCGTCGCCGTCTTCCACGCGCACCGGCGCGCCGATGGCGGTGGCCTTGACGAACTCGTCGCTCTCGTCGCGGGCGTAGGCGGCCTGCAGGCCGGCCGCGGCGGTTTCGGCGGCGTATTCGGCCTTGCCGTCGACGATCAGCCGGTAGGCCTGTTCGATGCGGTCCCAGCGGTTGTCGCGGTCCAGGGCGAAGTAGCGGCCGATCAGCGTGGCGATGCGGCCCTTGCCGAGCCGGGCGAAGCAGGCATCGAGCGTCAGGAGAGGGCTCAGGGCGCTTTTCGGCGGGGTGTCGCGGCCGTCGAGGAAGGCGTGCAGGTAGATCTTCTCGGCACCGCGCCGCACGGCCAACTCGGCCATGGCGGCGATGTGGTCCTGGTGGCTGTGCACGCCGCCTTCGGAGAGCAGGCCGAGGATGTGCACCGCCTTGCCGGCGGCGACCGCGCGGTCGACGGCGGCGCAGATGGCCGGGTTGTCGAAGAACTCGCCGTCCTGGATGGCCTTGGTCACCCGGGTGAAGTCCTGGTAGAGCACGCGGCCGGCGCCGAGGTTCATGTGGCCGACCTCGGAGTTGCCCATCTGGCCGTCGGGCAGGCCGACGTCCATGCCGGAGCCGGAGATCAGGCCGTGGGGGCAGGTGGCGAGCAGGCGGTCGTAGACCGGGGTGCGGGCGGCGTGAATGGCGTTGTGAGCAGGGCTATCACTGTGGCCGAAGCCGTCGAGGATGATGAGGACCAGCGGTTTGGGCAAGGCAGTCATGTTGCGACCCTCCTGGGAAGGCGAAGGCTGGGGGAGGGCCCGGTGGCCGGGCGCCTCGGGTTTCGATGGTGGGATGCGGTTCCCGGTTGGCGTGCGCGGGCGTGCCCCGGACCGGACGAAGGGCAGCTTTGGGGCAGAGTGGATCTGCGCCGCTGGCCGTGGCATGCGTTCACGCGTGATCGAGCACGGACCGGATTTCATAGGCACTGGCGAGCGATGCGGGCTTGCATGCGTGTTCTTATTGGTTTTGCGTAATTTTACGTAAATTTATTGGTTTTCAAGCCGGGTGGTCAAGTTTATATACGGTTTATTACGAATCTGAAGCGATTCAGCCATTCGCCGGATGCCGCCATGGAATGGGGCCCGTTCCACTATCGAGCGCCGCAGGCTGCGCAGTGGCGGAAACGGGCCGATGGGATGGCACGAAACCTTGGCCGACCGGCGATCGCCTGCCTAAGCGAGCCAGCGGGCGACGCCCGCCAGTTTGCGATAGTCGGATGGTGTCATGGCCTTGAGCGCCATGAAGTGGCGATTGAAGTTGGAGATATTGGTGAAGCCCACTTCGAAGCAGATATTGGTGATTGGCAGGTCGCTGTGCGCCAGCAGGTCGCAGGCGCGGGTGATGCGCAGGCTGTTGACGAACTCGACGAAGCGCCGGCCGGTCGCCTGGCGGAAAAACCTGGAGAAGTAAGTGGGCTGCATGCCGAGTTCCTCGGCGACCTCCTCCAGGCTCAGGTTCTCGTGGTAATGATCGAAGATGTAGTTGACCGCCTGGTTCACGCGCTGCTGGTTCCTTTCGCCGCCGATGCTCAGATAATGCTCGCTGGACAGCAGTTGGTAGCGGTCCGCCTTGGCGAGAAGACTCATGATCGACAGGAAATGGGCCAGGCACTCCAGTCCGCTGGAAGTCGCTATTTTCTGCATCAGGCGATGCGCTTCGCCGATGGTGTCGTTTCCCTGGAACTCTATGCCGAACCTGGCCCGTTGTAACAGGGTGTCGAGTTCGGTGAACTCCGGCAGGACATTGCGCGCGGTCTGGATCATGTCGTCGGTGAATACGACGACCATGTCCCGTTCCGGATAAATATCCTGCTCTTCCGTATGGCTGATCCAGTTATGCGGAAGGTTGGGTCCGGTCAGAATCAGATTTCCCGGATAGAAGTTGCCGATATAGTCGCCGACGAATACCTTGCCGCTGCTGTGGGTAATCAGATGCAACTCGTATTCCTTGTGATAGTGCCAGCAGACCAGCGGGTCCGGGAAGCCATGTTCACGATAGAGGATCGAGCTGTGTTCCTTGGGATTGATCAGTTCGTAGGAGGGGGATGATTGACGTCTGGCTCTGTTGTTCATCTTCTTTGGATTGGTTTCTTGTCGAGACGCACACGCCATAAACATAGATAAAGAAATTTGGCTTGTACACTTTGTTTTTTCGGTGCCGGCTGCGGGATTTTATAACTAATTGATTTATTGGTTTTTATTTTCCAGGAGTGAGGTTTCGCTCCGCCTTCGACGCTTTTCACGGTGCAAAAAAGTACAGGTTTTGAGGCGGTTATGAGTTTGTTCCGACGAGGGCGGCCGGGTGTAATTCCTCTCACCCTTGCTCCCCGTCGAACGATAGCGATTCGGGGGAGGGTCACAATAAAGATAAGAACGGGCCGATCGCACGATCGGCGCAGGAGTGAACAATAATGAAGTATCCATTGATCCCGGCCGTGCTTGCGCTTTCCATTACGCTTTCATCCCAGGCTTCCAATGCCGCTACCACGGTAACCATAGGTACCGTCAATAACGCCGACATGATCCTCATGCAGCAACTTTCCGAGGAATTCGAGCGTTCTCATCCGGATATCGATCTGAAGTGGGTGGTTCTCGAAGAGAACACCCTGCGCCAGCGCCTGACTACCGATATAGCCACCAAAGGCGGCCAATTCGATGTGGCGACGATCGGTTTATATGAAACCGGTATCTGGGGCGCGCGCGGCTGGCTGACTGCGCTGGAGAATCTGCCGGCCGATTACGCGCTCGACGATATTCTGCCGGCGGTGCGCGACGGTCTGTCCGTCGACGGCAAGCTGTATGCGCTGCCGTTCTATGCGGAAAGTTCGATGACCTACTACCGCACCGATCTGTTCGAGCAGGCAGGCCTGTCGATGCCGGAGCAGCCGACCTGGGAGCAGATACGCGATTTCGCCAAGGTATTGCACAAGCCGGAGCGGGAGCAATATGGCATCTGCCTGCGCGGCAAGGCTGGCTGGGGAGAAAACATGGCCCTGGTTTCCACCCTGGCGAACGCCTTCGGTGCCCGCTGGTTCGACGAAAAGTGGCGGCCGGAATTCACTGGCGCCGAATGGAGCGGCGCCATCGGTTTCTATGTGGATCTGCTCGGGAACTACGGACCGCCGGGGGCCTCCACCAACGGTTTCAACGAAAACCTCGCCCTGTTCAATTCCGGCAAATGCGCGCTATGGGTGGATGCCACGGTCGCCGGCTCCTTCGCCATCGACAAGAGCCAGAGCAAGGTGAGCGAGAGCGTCGGCTTCGCGCTCGCGCCGAAGCAGGTGACCGACAAGGGGACCAGTTGGCTCTGGGCCTGGTCCCTGGCGATCCCGGCCAGTTCCGATGCCAAGGAGGCCGCCACCGAGTTCGTCACCTGGGCCACCTCCAGGGACTACAGCCGGCTGGTCGCCGAAAAGGCCGGCATCACCGCCATTCCACCGGGGACGCGGCAGTCCACCTATGCCCTTGAATCCTACATGCAGGCCGCGCCTTTCGCACGCAAGACGCTGGAGTCGCTGAACCGGGCCAATCCACGCGACGCCACGCTCAAGCCGGTTCCCTATACCGGCATCCAGGTGGTGTCCATCCCCGAGTTCCAGTCGATCGCCACGCAGGTCGGCAAGCTGGTTTCCGGCGCACTGACGGGCCAGATGTCGGTCGAGCAGGCGATGAAAAGCGCCCAGTCGCTGACCGAGCGGGAAATGAAACGCGCCGCTTATTACAAATGAGCCGTCGGGTCGGGAGCACCGTCGCTCCGACCGCATTCTCCCGGCATCCGCAAAGAGGTCATTCATGAATATCTCAGGTCTGCAATCCGGGCTGACCCGGCTTGCGCAGCGAGTCAGTTCCCAGAAAGGGCGTTTTCCCGGCGCCTCGAACCAGCAACCCGGCACCGTCTCGGAGCACTCCAGGCGCATCGGACTGGCCATGGTTTCGCCGTCCGTGGCAGTGCTGCTGGCCTGGATGGTCGTGCCGCTGGCCATGACCCTCTGGTTCTCGCTGCTGCGCTACAACCTGCTCTATCCGGGCGAGAGCGATTTCGTCGGTCTCGAAAACTTCTACTACTTCCTGACCGACGAAGGCTTCGCGGCCGGCGCCTTGAACACCTTCCTGCTGGTCGTATCGGTACTGGCGATCAGCGTCGTCTCCGGCGTGCTGATCGCCGTGCTGGTCGACGGCCCCTTCTGGGGCCGCGGGGTGGTGCGCGTGCTGCTGATCTCACCCTTCTTCATCATGCCCACGGTCAGCGCCCTGGTGTGGAAGAACCTGCTGCTGCATCCGGTGTCGGGCGTGCTCGCCGCGCTCTGGCGCTTCTTCGGCGCGGAGCCGGTCGACTGGCTCGCGGAATACCCCCTCGAAACCATCATCATGATCGTCTCCTGGCAGTGGATTCCCTTCGCCGTGCTGCTGCTGATGACGGCGATGCAGTCGCTCGACCAGGAGCAGAAAGACGCGGCCCGCCTCGACGGCGCCGGAGCGCTGGCCACCTTCTGGCATATCACTCTGCCGCATCTGGCTCGCCCGATCGCCGTCGTGGTGATGATCGAGACCATCTTCCTGTTGTCGATCTTCGCCGAGATCTTCACCACCACCGGCGGCGGACCCGGCTACGAAACCACCAATCTGGCGTTCCTGATCTACACCCAGGCGTTGCTGCAGTTCGACGTCGGCATGGCCTCGGCCGGTGGCCTGGTCGCCGTGGTGATCGCCAATGTCGCCGCTTTCTTCCTGGTTCGGATGGTCGGCAAGAGCCTGACCGACAAGGCCTGAGGGAGTCCATCATGTTGACACTGAAACAGACGCGCAGCCTGCGTACGCTGGTGCTCGGCAGCCTGGCCTGGCTGCTCGCCCTGACCCTTTTCTTCCCGATCTTCTGGATGGTGCTGACCAGCTTCAAGACCGAGGTCGAGGCTTTCGCGACGCCGCCGCAACTGTTCTTCAGCCCGACGCTGGAGAACTACCTGCATATCGACAGCCGCAGCGACTATTTCCACTTCGCCTGGAACTCGCTGGTGATTTCCTTCGGCTCGACGCTCGCCGGCATGCTGCTGGCGGTGCCGGCGGCCTATTCGATGGCTTTCTTCGAAACCCGGCGCACCAAGTCGACGCTACTGTGGATGCTCTCCACCAAGATGCTGCCGCCGGTCGGCGTGCTGGTGCCGATCTACCTGCTGTTCAAGAGCGCCGGCCTGCTCGATACCCGCCTGGGACTGGTGATCGTCTACACCCTGATCAACCTGCCGATCATGGTCTGGATGGTGTACACCGCCTTCAAGGAAATCCCCAAGGACATCCTCGAAGCGGCCCGTCTCGACGGCGCCACCACGACCCAGGAGATCTGCCGCGTGCTGCTGCCGATCAGCAAGGGCGGGCTGGCTTCGACCATCCTGCTGTCGCTGATCCTGTGCTGGAACGAGGCTTTCTGGTCGCTGAACCTGACCTCTTCCGCGGCCGCGCCGCTGACCGCGCTGGTCGCCTCCTATTCGAGTCCGGAAGGACTGTTCTGGGCCAAGCTATCCGCCGTTTCGACGCTGGCCTGCGCCCCCATTCTCATCTTCGGCTGGCTGTGCCAGAAGCAACTGGTCCGTGGCCTTTCCTTTGGCGCCGTGAAGTAAGAGGTTATTCCCATGTCCGATCTGACAATAAAAAATCTGAAGAAGGGCTTCGATGGAACCGAAATCATCAAGGGCATCGATCTGGAAATCAAAGATCATGAGTTCGTGGTGTTCGTCGGACCTTCCGGCTGCGGCAAATCCACACTGCTGCGCTTGATCGCCGGCCTCGAGGAGGTGACCAGCGGCCACATTCATCTCGATGGCCAGGACATCACCGATGTCGCCCCGGCCAAGCGTAACCTGGCGATGGTGTTCCAGACCTATGCGCTCTATCCGCACATGTCGGTGAGCAAGAACATGTCCTTCGCGCTGAGCCTGGCGGGCGCCGACAAGGCCGAGATCGAGCGCAAGGTGAAAGAGGCGGCGCGCATCCTCGAACTCGAACACCTGCTGGAGCGCAAGCCGAAGGCGCTCTCCGGCGGGCAGCGCCAGCGGGTGGCGATCGGCCGCGCCATCGTGCGCCATCCCAAGGTGTTCCTGTTCGACGAGCCGCTTTCCAACCTCGATGCCGCGCTGCGCGTCCAGATGCGCCTCGAACTGGCGCGGCTGCACAAGGAGCTGAACGCGACCATGATCTACGTGACCCACGACCAGGTCGAGGCGATGACCCTGGCCGACAAGGTCGTGGTCTTCAACGGCGGCCGTGTCGAGCAGGTGGGCAGTCCGCTGGAGCTGTACCACCATCCGCTGAACCAGTTCGTCGCCGGCTTCATCGGCACGCCGAAAATGGCCTTCCTCGGCGGCTCGGTCAAGGCGGCGGACGCCTCGGGCGTCACCGTCGCGCTGGCCTGCGGGCCCGAGTATTGCCTGCCGCTCGATGGCAGCGCGCTGAAGGCGGGCGACAGGGTGACGCTCGGCGTGCGCCCCGAGCATCTGCAGATCGCCGCTGCGGAGCACAGTCCGTTCAAGGTGCGGCTCGATGTGTCCGAGCATCTCGGCGCGGACACCTATTGCTACGTGCGGACAGAGAGCGGCGAGCTGTTGACGGTACGCGCGCCCGGCGATTTCGCCGGGCAGTTCGGCGAGCGGGCGAGCCTGATCCCGGACCTGGCCCACTGTCACCTGTTCGATGCCGACGGCCGCACCCTGCCCAAACCGGGAGCATCGGCCAGAGCGGCCTGATTTCCCCACACGACCCTTTCCCTTTTTGGAGGCGCGCCTGCGGGCGCGCCGGGAGCCCCGTTGCCTGACGAAAGGCCGGGTTTTCCGATCTCAGACGGGCCCTGGCGGCCAGAGGTACGAAACATGAAACTGAATAGCGAAAATCTGTCGCAGCTCTCACAGTCCGTCCTGCGTCCGGCGTATGACCGCGGGCAGATCGGGCAGGGGATCGTGCACATCGGCGTGGGCGGTTTTCACCGCGCCCACCAGGCGGTCTATACCGAGATGCTGCTCAATCGGGGCAAGGCAGGCGAGTGGGGCATCTGCGGGGTCGGCCTGCGCCCGGAAGATCGCGGCATGCAGGAGGCGCTGGCCTCCCAGGACTATCTCTACACCCTCTACGAGCTGGGCGACGGCAGCGATACGCAGATCCAGGTGGTCGGCGCCATCGTCGATTTCCTGCTGGCCGACGACGATGCCGAGGCGCTGATCCGCAAGCTCGCCGATCCGGCAACCCGGATCGTCTCGCTGACCATCACCGAAGGGGGCTACTGCACCGACGACAGCACCGGCCAGTTCAATGCCGACTTGCCGCAGATCCGCCATGACCTGGCCAATCCGCAGCGGCCGCGGACGGTATTCGGCTTCCTGAGCGAGGCCCTGGCCCGGCGCCGGGCGGCGGGCATCGAGCCGTTCACCGTGATGTCCTGCGATAACCTGCCGCACAACGGTCGGGTCGCGCGCAACGCCCTGCTGGGGTTCGCCAGGCTGCGCGACGCCGGGCTCCACGACTGGATCGCTGGCAAGGTCAGCTTCCCGAATGCCATGGTCGACCGGATCACGCCGATGACCAGCGATGCGCACCGTGTCCGGCTGCGCGAGGAAACCGGTATCGAGGACGCTTGGCCGGTGGTGGCCGAGCCTTTCCTGCAGTGGGTGGTGGAGGACGATTTCTGCAACGGCCGTCCGGCCTGGGAAGAGGTCGGCGTGCAGTTCACCGAGGATGTCACGCCTTACGAGGCGATGAAGATCCGCCTGCTCAACGGCAGCCACCTGGCGATGGCCTATCTCGGCGCCCTGCTCGGTCATCGCCACGCGCACGAGGCGATGCAGGATGGGCAACTGCGGGACTACGTCCGCGCCTACATGGACCGGGATGTCACGCCGCTGCTGGCCGAAGTGCCCGGCATCGATCTGGCGGAATACAAGGACACCTTGATCGAGCGTTTTTCCAATACCGCGATCTGCGACCAGGTCAGCCGGCTGTGCTCCGACGGCTCGTCCAAGTTCCCGAAGTTCGTGCTGCCGACCCTGCTGGAGCAGATCGAGGCGGGGGCGCCGTTGCAGCGCACCGCGCTGATCGTCGCCGCCTGGTGCCACTACCTGCGCGGCATCGACGAGCGGGGCGAGACCTACCCGATCCCCGATCCGCGTGCCGCCTGGCTGCGGGAGGCGGCCTGCGTCGAGGAGCGCCTGGTCGAGACTTTCCTGGGGCTGGAGGAGGTGTTCGGGCACGAGATCCCGGCTTCCGAAGCCTTCGTCGCCGCCTTCCGCCTGCAGCTCGAACGCCTGCGCTCGCTCGGCGTGCGCGCCACGCTCGAACTGACGATGGCGGAATAGAGGCAAGCAACATGGATATGCAGTACGCGATCTTCGACATGGACGGCCTGCTGATCGATTCGGAACCGCTGTGGATGTCGACCCAGGCCGCGCTGTTGCACGAGCTGTACGGGATCGCGCCCGGCACGCAGGACCTGCACGCCTGGAAAGGCGTCAGCAGCCGGGCCTTCTGCGAGGACATGGCCCGCCTGCATGCCGGACGGGGCGTCGAGGCCGGAACGCTGTTCGAGGCGCTGATCGCGCGCATGGGACGGGCGATCGTCGAGGCGCCGCTGATGCCGGGCGCCGTCGAACTCATCGCCTGGCTGCGCGAGCGGCACGTCGGGCTGGCGATCGCGTCCTCCTCGCCGCTGCCCTTCATCGCGGCGGTGGTGCGCCGGCACGCGCTGCCGATCGCCGTGTTCGCCTCCGGCACCGAGGTGCCGCGTTCCAAGCCGCATCCGGCGGTCTTCGAACTGGCGGCCGAGCGCCTGGGCGCGCAGCGGCACCAGTGCCGGGTCTGGGAAGACTCGCTCAACGGCGTGATCGCCGCCAGGGCCGCCGGCATGCCGGTGGTGGCGGTGCCGGACCCGGCCCATCCCGGCGCGGAGCGCTTCGCCATCGCCGACCGGGTCCATCGCACGCTGCACGAAAGCCTGGCCGAGCTGAACGCCGCGGACCCAGGAACACCAACCATCAAGAGCCCGAATCATGTCCAACCTGCTTGAACAATTGAGACAGCACAGCATCGTGGTGGCGGACACCGGCGATCTCGAGGCGATCCGGCGTTTCGCGCCCGAGGACGCCACCACCAACCCCTCGCTGATCCTCAAGGCCGTCCAGTCCGGCCAGTACGACGGCCTGGTCGCCCGGGTCCTCGGCGAGGTGGGCGGCGCCCGCAGCCCCGAGGCGGCCGTCGACGACGCCTGCGACCGCCTGGTGGTCGCCCTGGGCGAGCGGATCCTCGCATCCGTGCCGGGGCGCGTCTCCACCGAGGTGAACGCGCGGCTCTCCTTCGACCGCGAGGCGAGCATCGCCAAGGCGCGCCGCCTGGTCGGGCTGTACGAGGCGGCCGGCATCGGCCGCGAGCGCATCCTGATCAAGCTGGCCGCCACCTGGGAGGGAATCCGCGCCGCGGAGGTGCTGGAGAAGGAGGGGATCCCGTGCAACCTGACGCTGATCTTCGGCTTCGCCCAGGCGCGCGCCTGCGCCGAGGCGGGCGTCCACCTGATCTCGCCCTTCGTCGGCCGCATCCTCGACTGGTACCGCCAGGCCGACCCGGCAACCGCCTATGCGCCCGCCGAGGAGCCGGGCGTGCGCTCGGTGCGGCGGATCTTCGACTATTTCCGGCGCCACGCTTATCCGACCGTGGTCATGGGCGCGAGCTTTCGCAACGTCGGCGAGATCCTCGCGCTGGCCGGCTGCGACCGGCTGACCATCAGCCCGGCGCTGCTGGAGGAACTCGCCGCCAGCGAAGGCGTGCTGGCGCCGGCGCTGGCCGATACGGGCGAACGCGAGGCCCGCCCGGCGCAGCGGCTCGGCGAGGCCGAGTTCCGCTGGCAGATGAACGAGGACGCCATGGCCACCGAGAAGCTGGCCGAAGGCATCCGCGGCTTCGAGGCCGATCAACTGAAACTGGAGGCGCTGCTGCGCGCCCGACTCGCCGGAGGTGTGGCATGACCCAGAACCTGAAACCGGGCCGACGCGCCCTGGCCAATGCCATCCGCGTCCTGAGCATGGATGCGGTGGAACGGGCGAACTCCGGCCATCCCGGCGCCCCCATGGGCATGGCCGATATCGCCGAAGTGCTCTGGAACGGCCACCTGCGCCACAACCCGGGCAACCCCCGCTGGCCCGACCGCGACCGCTTCGTGCTCTCCAACGGGCACGGCTCGATGCTGCTCTACAGCCTGCTGCACCTCTCCGGCTACGACTTGCCGGTCGAGGAGCTCAAGCGCTTCCGCCAGTTGCATTCGCGCACTCCCGGGCACCCGGAGTACGGCTACACGCCGGGGGTGGAGACCACCACCGGTCCGCTCGGCCAGGGGCTGGCCAACGCCGTCGGCATGGCCCTGGCCGAGCGGCTGCTGGCGGCGGACTTCAACCGCCCGGGACAGGCGATCGTCGACCACCGCACCTACGCCTTCGTCGGCGACGGCTGCCTGATGGAGGGCATCTCCCACGAGGTCTGCTCGCTGGCCGGCACCCTGGGACTCGGCAAGCTGATCGTGTTCTACGACGACAACGGCATCTCCATCGACGGTGAGGTCGCGGGCTGGTTCAGCGACGACACGCCGGCGCGCTTCCGCGCCTACGGCTGGCAGGTCGTCGAGGCGGTCGACGGCCACGACGCCAGCGCGCTCGAGGCGGCGCTGGCGGCGGCCAAGGCCGATACGGAGCGGCCGACGCTGATCTGCTGCAAGACCACCATCGGCTTCGGCGCGCCGACCAAGGCCGGCAGCCACGACTGCCACGGCGCCCCGCTGGGCGGCGAGGAGATCGCCGCGGCCCGCGAGGCGCTGGACTGGCCGCACGCGCCCTTCGAGGTGCCCGCGCAGATCGCCAGGGCCTGGGACGCGCGCGAGCGCGGGGCGGCGCTGGAGCGGGACTGGCGACAACGCTTCGACGACTACGCGCGGGCCTACCCGGCGCTGGCCGCCGAGCTGGAGCGGCGCCTGGCCGGCGAGCTGCCGGCCGACTGGGGCGCGCGGCGCGACGCGCTGATCGCCGGCTGCCAGCAGGCGGCGCGCGAGCTGGCGACCCGCAAGAGCTCGCAGCAGGTCCTGGAAGCGCTGGGCCCGCTGCTGCCGGAACTGCTCGGCGGCTCGGCGGACCTGGCGCCCTCGAACCTGACCCGCTGGTCCGGCTCCCGCTCGGTCGGCGGCGAGGCGCCCGGGGGCAACTACATCCACTACGGGGTGCGCGAGTTCGGCATGAGCGCGATGATGAACGGGCTGGCGCTGCACGGCGGTTTCATTCCCTACGGCGGCACCTTCCTGATGTTCATGGAATACGCCCGCAACGCCGTGCGCATGGCCGCGCTGATGAAGCTGCGCGCGGTGTTCGTCTACACCCACGACTCGATCGGCCTGGGCGAGGACGGCCCGACCCACCAGCCGGTCGAACAGCTCGCCAGCCTGCGCCAGACGCCGAACCTGGAAACCTGGCGGCCCTGCGACGAGACGGAGACCGCGGTGGCCTGGTGCGCGGCGCTCGAACGGCGGGACGGCCCGTCGGCGCTGGTGCTGTCGCGGCAGAACCTGCCGGCCGCGGCGCGCGACGCCGGGCAGCGCGCGGCCATCGAGCGCGGCGCCTATGTGCTGCTCGACTGCCCGGGCACGCCGGAGCTGATCCTGCTGGCGTCCGGCTCCGAGGTGGCGCTGGCGCTGGCGGCGGCGCAGGCGCTGGGCGAGGCGGGCCGGGCGGTCCGCGTGGTGTCGGTGCCGTGCCTGGAGCGTTTCGAGCGGCAGGCGGCGGACTACCGCGAGGCGGTGCTGCCGTCCGCGGTGCGGGCCCGCGTCGCGGTCGAGATGGCGCGTCCGGAGAGCTGGCACCGCTACGTGGGTCTCGACGGCGCGGTGCTCGGCATGGAGGGGTTCGGCGAGTCGGCGCCGGCGGCGGAGCTGTTCCGGCATTTCGGCTTCAGCGTCGAGAACCTGCTCGCCAGGGCGCAGGCCGTGCTGGCCGGGCTGGAGGGGAGGGCGTAGCCATGTATCTGGGCGTCGATTGCGGGACCCAGGGGACCAAGGTGGTGATACTCGATCCGGAGCGGGGGCGGGTGCGCGGAGAGGGCTATGCCCCCCATGAGCTGATCGCCACCGCCGACGGGCGCCGGGAACAACAGCCGGCATGGTGGACGGCGGCCTTCCAGGCCGCCTGGCGCCAGGCGCTGGCGCAGTCCGGTATCGATGGCCGGGCGATCCGCGCGATCGGCGTTTCCGGCCAGCAGCACGGCATGGTCGTGCTCGACGGGGCCGGGGAGGTGATCCGCCCGGCCAAGCTCTGGTGCGATACCGAAACGGCCGCGCAGAACGCCGAGCTGCTCGACCGGCTCGGCGGCGAGCGCGGCTCGCTCGAGCGGTTGGGCCTGGTGCTGGCGACCGGCTACACGCTTTCCAAGCTGCTCTGGCTCCGGCAACGGGAACCGGAGGCGTTCGCGCGGATCGCCCATGTCCTGTTGCCGCACGATTATCTGAACTACTGGCTGACCGGCACGCTCGCCAGCGAATATGGCGATGCCTCGGGAACGGGCTACTTCGATATCCGTACCCGCCGCTGGACGCCGGAGGTGCTGGAGCTGGTCGCCGCCGACGGTCGTCTGGCCCGGGCGCTGCCGCCGCTGCTCGAAGCCGAGCGGGCGGTCGGCAGGGTGCGCCCGGAACTGGCCCGGCAACTCGGCCTGGGCGATTCGGTGCTGGTTTCCAGCGGCGGCGGCGACAACATGCTGGGCGCCATCGGTACCGGCAATATCCGCGACGGCGTGGTGACCATGAGCCTCGGCACTTCCGGCACCCTGTACGCCTGCTCGGCGCGGCCACCGCTACAGCCGCCGGCGCCGGTCGCATCCTTCTGTTCGTCCAGCAATGGCTGGCTGCCGCTGATCTGCACCATGAACCTGACCGGCGTCGTCAACCAGATGCGGCAATTGTTCGGTTTCGATGTCGAGCAGTTCACCCGACAGGCCGCCGAGGTGGAGATAGGCGCCGGCGGTATCACCCTGCTGCCGTTTCTGAGCGGCGAACGGGTGCCGGCGCTGCCCGAAGCCAGCGGCAGCCTGCTCGGCCTGCGCCCGCATAACCTGACGCCGGGCAACCTGTGCCGGGCGGCGCTCGAAGGCACCACCTTCGGTCTGCGCTATGGCCTGGATCTGCTGCAGGAGGCGGGGATTCGCAGCGACCATATCCGCCTGATCGGCGGCGGGGCGAAGAGCCGACTCTGGCGCCAGATGGTGGCGGACATCATGGATGCCGACGTGGTCTGTCCGCAGGCCGGCGAAGCGGCAGCGCTCGGCGCCGCGATCCAGGCGGTCTGGTGCGACCTGCACGAGCAGGGGGAAAAGGTTTCCCTCGATTCGTTGTGCGAACGCTTCGTCGTGCTGGACGAACACAGCGCCGTGTCGCCCGGGCCCGAGGCCGTCGAGCGCTATCGGGAGGTCTACCGGCGCTACCGGCAGCAGTTGTCGATAGTCCACGGCTGAGCGGCGGCATGCAGGGCCGTGTCCGGGCGGTGTTGTCCACGGACGGCGCGCTACGGCGCTGTGCGTGGCGCCCGGAAGGCCTATGGCTCCGGCTGCTGCCGGCGCCACCATGCGTCGATGGCCGCGGCCAGTTGCGGCACGTCCTGGCGCGAGGCGTCCAGGACCAGGGTCAGGGGTTCGCCATGCGGCGCTTCGAGGGTGGCGAACTGGCTGTCGATCATGCTCGCCGGCATGAAGTGGCCGGGGCGCTCGGCGACGCGGCGGGCGGCGACGGCGGGCGTCAGTTCGAGGTAGACGAAGCCGAGTCCGGGCACGGCTTCACGCAGGCGCTCGCGGTAGCTGCGCTTGAGCGCCGAGCAGGCGAGCACCGGACGCCGTCCGGCGGCGACGGCGCGGCGCAGTTCCTCGCACAGCACGCCCAGCCAGCCGCTGCGATCCTCGTCGGTCAGCGGGATGCCGGCGCTCATCTTGCGGATGTTCTCCGGCGGATGGAAGGCGTCGCCCTCGATGGGCGTGGCGCCGTTGAGTCGGCAGAGCGCCTGGCCGACGCTGGACTTGCCGCAGCCGGCGACGCCCATGATCACTAGGGCAGGAATGAGTGAACGCATATGACACCTCGTCGGCTGGATAGTGCCACCTTGGCGGCGGACGGAACAATCCGTCGAAGGGGCTGCCGTGGTTCGCGGTCGTCGTCATGAGCCGTGCACGGAAACTTGCCGGAAATGGCGACGAGCGACCCGATGCTTGCCTGCGATTGTCGTGTTTCGAGGACAGCGCTATCCTGTGGGCTGTCTTCTGGTTTGACAAGCCGGTCGGAGAGGATGGGGGAGACGGCGGCAGCGTAGCGGGGCGAGAATGGCCACCCTGGGCGCCGTGGCCTTTCGCGCTGCCCGCCGTTCCATTCCGATACTGCTCATGGTGCGACTGCCTAGATGACCACCCCCAAGAACGATAAGAACCCCCGTACCACCGGACGTCCGACACTCAACGAAGTGGCGCGCCGCGCCGGCGTCAGTCCGATCACCGCCTCGCGGGCCCTGCGCGGTATTCCCAGCGTCGCCGAGGAGTTGGCGCAGCGGGTCCGCGAGGCGGCCAGCGAACTGGGCTACGTGGCCAATCCGGCGGCGCGGGCCCTGGCTTCCGCGCGCAGCCAGACCGTGGCGGTGGTGGTGCCCTCGCTGGGCAACCAGTTGTTCGTCGAAACCCTCGAGGCCATCCACGCGGTGATGCGGCCGAGAGGGCTGGAGGTGCTGATCGGCAACTCCCACTACTCGCGCGACGAGGAAGAGGACCTGATCCGCAACTACCTCGCCTACCAGCCGCGCGGCCTGCTGCTCACCGGCTTCGAGCGGACCGAGAGCGCGCGGCGCATGCTTGAGTCCAGCGGGATTCCCTGCGTCTACATGATGGATCTGGATTCCGGCGCCGGTCTGCACTGCGTCGGCTTCTCGCAGATACGCGCTGGCGCGGCGGCGGCCGAACACCTGATCTCCCGCGGCCGGCGGCGGATGGCCTTCGTCGGCGCCCAGCTCGACCAGCGCACCCTGCTGCGCGGCGAAGGCTTCCGCCGGGCCCTGCAACAGGCCGGACTCTACGATCCCGCCCTGGAACTGCTGACCCCGCGGCCATCCTCCGTCGGTCTCGGCTGCGAACTCTTCGCCCAGCTCATGGCCAGTCATCCGCAGATCGACGCCATTTTCTTCGGCAACGACGACCTGGCCCACGGTGCCCTGCTGGAGGCCATGCGCCGTGGCGTGAAGATTCCCGAGCAGGTGGCGGTGATCGGTTTCAACGACCTGCCGGCCTCGTCCTTCACCGTGCCGCGGCTGAGCAGCATCCGTACGCCGCGCGAGGCCATCGGGCGCCGTGCCGCCGAGTTGCTGCTCGCGTTGATGGCCGGCCAGCCGATCGCCGAACCGGTGCAGGACATCGGCTTCGAACTGATGGCGCGCGAAAGCACCTGAGGTCATCGCGATTCCGGGATGGGCCTGGCGGGGACCGGCGCCAGGGCTGCGGGAAGGGGCGTGTGCGGCTCCACCTTTGGTGGATGGAGCTTGTTGCTAATTTATGTTGTTTAAATAATTAAATATTATCTTTTTGGCTAAGTTTTTTATTGAAAATAGCTGTTTTTGTTGTTATAAAAACAAATATACCCGCTACCTGGAGCCTATCCATGCATCCCCGCGTCCTTGAGGTAACCGAGCGTCTGGTCGAGCGCAGTCGCGCCACGCGCGAGCGCTATCTGGCCATGATCCAGGCAGCCGCCGATGAGGGACCGCAGCGCGGCAAGCTGCAGTGCGCCAACTTCGCCCATGGCGTGGCCGCCTGCAGCGGCAGCGACAAGCAGCGCCTGCGGCTGATGGATTCCGTCAACGTGGCCATCGTCACGGCCTACAACGACATGCTTTCCGCCCACCAGCCCTATGAGCACTATCCCGAGCGGATCAAGCGCGTCCTGCACGACCTGGGCTCGGTCGGCCAGGTCGCCGGCGGCGTGCCGGCCATGTGCGACGGCGTCACCCAGGGCGAGCCGGGCATGGAGCTGGCCCTGGCCAGCCGCGAGGTGATTGCGCTGTCCACGGCGGTTGCCCTGTCCCACAACATGTTCGATGCGGCCCTGTACCTCGGCATCTGCGACAAGATCGTCCCCGGCCTGCTGATGGGCGCCCTGCGCTTCGGTCATCTGCCGGCGCTGTTCATGCCCAGCGGGCCGATGCTGTCGGGCCTGTCGAACAAAGAAAAGGCGGATGTGAGACAGCGCTACGCCGAAGGCAAGGCCGGTCGCGACGAGTTGCTCGAGTCCGAGATGAAGGCTTACCACGACGTCGGCACCTGCACCTTCTACGGCACCGCCAACACCAACCAGATGCTGATGGAGGTGATGGGGCTGCACCTGCCGGGTTCTTCCTTCGTCAATCCCGGCACCCCGCTGCGCGATCTCCTGACCGATGAGGCCGCCCGGCAGGTCACCCGGCTGAGCCGGCAGGGCGGCCACTTCATGCCGCTCGGCCGGATCGTCGACGAGCGCGTGCTGGTCAACTCGGTGGTCGCGCTGCACGCTACCGGCGGCTCCACCAACCACACCCTGCACCTGCCGGCCATCGCCCAGGCCGCCGGCATCCAGTTGACCTGGCAAGACATGGCCGACCTCTCCGAGGTGGTGCCGACCCTGACCAAGGTCTATCCGAACGGCAAGGCCGACATCAACCACTTCCAGGCCGCCGGCGGCGTGGCTTTCCTGGTCCGCGAACTGCTCGACGCCGGCCTGCTCCACGAGGATGTCGAAACCGTGGTCGGCCGTGGCCTGCGCCACTATGCCCAGGAGCCCTTCATCGACGGGGAGCGGCTGGTCTGGCGCGACGGTCCGGCGCAGAGCCTCGACGAGAACATCCTGCGCCCGGCGACGCGGCCCTTCTCGGCCGAGGGCGGCCTGCGGGTGATGGTCGGCAACCTGGGCCGGGGCGTGATGAAGGTGTCCGCGGTGGCGCCCGAGCATCAGGTGGTGGAGGCGCCGGCGCGGGTGTTCCGCGACCAGCAGGAACTGGCCGATGCCTTCAAGGCCGGCGAGCTGGAGCGCGACCTGGTGGCGGTGATGCTGTTCCAGGGCCCGCGCAGCAACGGCATGCCCGAGTTGCACAAGATGACCCCCTACCTGGGCGTGCTGCAGGACCGCGGCTTCAAGGTCGCGCTGGTCACCGACGGGCGCATGTCCGGCGCTTCCGGCAAGGTGCCGGCGGCCATCCACGTCTGTCCGGAGGCCATCGACGGCGGCCCGCTGGCCAGGCTGCGCGACGGCGATGTGATTCGCGTCGACGGTCGCACCGGCACTCTGGAAGTCTTGGTCGACGCCGCCGAACTGGCCGCCCGCGAGCCGGCGCGTGTCCCGCAGGGCGCGGGCGTCGGCTGCGGCCGCGAGCTGTTCGCCTTCATGCGCTCGGCATTCAGCACGGCGGAGCAGGGCGCGAGCGCCTTCACCGCCAGTCTGGAGGGGTTGAAGTAAGGGGCTAGAGGAGTTCGTCGTCGCTTGGATAGCGCGTGCTGTTGAGGCTTTCCTTGATCTTGCGCAGATGCGGCTGGAAGTCGATGCCGCGGCGCAGGGTCATGCCGGTGGCCAGTACGTCGAGCACGGTGAGCTGGATGATCCGCGAAGTCATCGGCATGTAGATGTCGGTGTCTTCCGGCAGCGGGATGTTCAGGCTCAGGGTACAGGCCCTGGCCAGCGGCGAGCCGGCGGCGGTCAGGCCGAGCACCGAGGCGCCGTTCTCGCGGGCCAGGTGCGCCACCTCGACCAGCTCGCGGGTGCGCCCGGTGTAGGAAATGATCACGAAAAGGTCGCCGGTGTGGGCCACCGAGGCGAGCATGCGCTGCATCAGCACGTCGCACTGCGCCGACACGGCGAGGTTGAAGCGGAAGAACTTGTGCTGGGCGTCCTGGGCCACCGAGGCCGAGGCGCCGAGGCCGAAGAAATGGATTTGCCGGGCCTGGATCAGCAGGTCGACCGCCCTGTCGATGGCCTGGGGGTCGAGCGTCTGGCAGGCGCTGTCCAGCGAGGCGATGGTGCTGCCGAAGATCTTGCGGGTGTAGGCCTCGGGGCCATCGTCGGCCTCCACGGCGCGGCTCACGTAGGCGGCGCCGCTGGCCAGGCTCTGCGCCAGTTGCAGTTTCAGCTCCGGGTAGCCGCTGACCCCGAAGGAGCGGCAAAAGCGATTGACGGTCGGCTCGCTGACCTGGGCGGCCTGGGCGAGCGAGGCGATGCTGTAGCGGGTGGCTTGCTGCGGGTCCTGCAAGATGACTTCGGCGACCTTGCGCTCGGCCTTGTTCAGGTCTTCTAGGCGGCTCTGGATCTGTTCCAGCAGATTGCGCGTGCGATCCATGTTGGTTCCTGGGATGGATGATGCATGAGGAGGCTTATCGTAACTGGGCGCTTCCGGAGGGGGCCACTGAAAATGCCTGGTTATGGAGAAATGTAGTTTTATTACGCAATTATTGTTGATGAATCGATTCAATGATGCTTTCATTAATCCATACTTTGACAAAAGAACGAATATCATGACCGCCACTCCTGTCGAGCCTTGCACCTTCGCCCTGTTCGGAGCCCTGGGTGACCTGGCTCTGCGCAAGCTGTTCCCCGCCCTTTACCAACTGGACCGGGCCGGCCTGCTGTGCCCGGATACGCGGCTGCTGGCCCTGGCCCGCGACGCCGGCGAGGAGAGCCGCCACCTGGCGACCATCGCCGAGCACCTGCGCCGCCACGTCCCCGGCGCGGAGCTGGACGAGGGCGTGCTGCAGCGCTTTCTCGGCCGCCTGGACTACCTGTCGATGGATTTCCTCCAGCCCGGCGACTACGCCGCGCTGGCCGACCGGGTCGGCGCCGCCGAGCGGCTGATCGCCTACTTCGCCACCGCGGCCGCGCTCTACGAGCCGATCTGCGCCGGGCTGGCCGAGGTCGGCCTGGCCGGACGCGCCCGGGTGGTGCTGGAGAAGCCGATCGGCCACGACCTGGCCTCCTCGCGCAAGGTCAACGACGCGGTGGCCCGGCATTTCCCCGAGGACCGCACCTACCGGATCGACCACTACCTGGGCAAGGAGACGGTGCAGAACCTGATCGCCCTGCGCTTCGCCAACAGCCTGTTCGAGACCCAGTGGAACCAGAACCACATCTCCCACGTGGAGATCACCGTGGCCGAGCAGGTGGGCATCGAGGGCCGCTGGGGCTACTTCGACAAGGCCGGGCAACTGCGCGACATGATCCAGAACCACCTGCTGCAACTGCTCTGCCTGATCGCCATGGACCCGCCGGGCGACCTGTCGGCCGACAGCATCCGCGACGAGAAGGTCAAGGTGCTCAAGGCGCTGGCGCCGATCGACGCCGCCCAGCTCAGCCAGCAGGTGGTGCGCGGCCAGTACGTGGCCGGCAACATCCTGGGCAAGTCGGTGCCGGGCTACCTGGAGGAGGACAACGCCAACGCGCAGAGCGACACCGAGACCTTCGTCGCGCTGCGCGCGGAGATCCGCAACTGGCGCTGGGCGGGGGTGCCGTTCTACCTGCGCACGGGCAAGCGGATGCCGCAGAAGCTGTCGCAGATCGTCATCCACTTCAAGGCGCCGCCGCACTACATCTTCGCCGAGGAACAGCGTCCGCTGATCGGCAACAAGCTGATCATCCGCCTGCAGCCGAACGAGAGCATCGCCCTGCAGGTGATGACCAAGGAGCAGGGGCTGGACAAGGGGATGCAACTGCGCAGCGGTCCGCTGCAACTGAATTTTTCCGACACCTACCGCAGCGCGCGGATTCCGGACGCCTACGAGCGGCTGCTGCTGGAGGTGATGAAGGGCAACCAGAACCTGTTCGTGCGCAAGGACGAGATCGAGTACGCCTGGCGCTGGTGCGACCGGCTGATCGCCGGCTGGCGCCTGCAGGGCGAGGCGCCCAAGCCGTACGCGGCGGGTAGCTGGGGGCCGCTGTCGTCGATCGCCCTGATCACCCGTGACGGCAGGAGCTGGTATGGAGATTTCTGACTCCGCCCGACGGATTGCCGCTCGGCCGCTTCCAACCGTTCCCGGTGTTTTTCCGACTCGCCGTGGACAGCGCTGTCTCATGGCCTGCCAGGCGTCACTGCCTCTTTTCCCGCGTTTTTCCGACTTCTACCGGTGCCCCTGAGCCCGAAGGACCAACCGATATGAACAGCATCCAGAACAACAAACCGGCCACTTCCCAGAGCGTGCCGAGCATGGCCGACAAGGTCGCCCTGATCGATCGGCTGTGCGCGGAAGCCCGCATCCTTCCGGTCATCACCATCGAGCGCGAAGCGGACATCCTGCCGATGGCCGATGCTCTGGCCGCCGGCGGCCTGCGTACCCTGGAGGTCACCCTGCGCTCCGAGCACGGCCTGACCGCCATCCGCGTGCTGCGCGAGGCGCGCCCGGAGCTCTGCGTCGGCGCCGGCACCGTGCTCGACGAAAGCATGCTGGCCGACGCCGTGGCGGCGGGCGCGCAGTTCATCGTCACTCCCGGCAGTACCCCCGAACTGCTGAAGGCCGGGATGAACTGCCCGGTGCCGCTGCTGCCGGGCATCGGCAGCGCCTCGGAACTCATGCTCGGCTACGCCCTGGGCTACCGCCGCTTCAAGCTGTTTCCGGCCGAGATCGCCGGCGGCATCCCGGCGTTGAAGGCGCTCGGCGGGCCGTTCGGCAACGTCCGTTTCTGCCCCACCGGCGGTGTCAACCCGAGCAACGTCAAGAACTACATGGCCCAGCCCAATGTGATGTGCGTGGGCGGTACCTGGATGCTGGACAGCGCCTGGACGCGCGCCGGCGACTGGCAACGCGTTCAGCAGGCCAGTGCCGAGGCACTGCAACTGCTGGGCTGACCGGCCCGAAACTTTTCCATCTGCCCGCTGTTGCACCGATAAAAAGTTCCCCTGGAGGACGCTACAAGATGCTGCGTAGAACCAAGATCGTCGCTACCCTCGGCCCAGCCACCGAAACCCCCGAAGCCATCGAAGGCCTGGTCAAGGCCGGGGTCGATGTGGTGCGCCTGAACTTCTCCCACGGCAAGGCCGAGGAACACCAGGCCCGCGCCACCCTGGTCCGCGAGATGGCCGCCAAACACGGGCGCTTCGTCGCCATCCTCGCCGACCTGCAGGGGCCCAAGATCCGCATCTCGCGCTTCGCCGACGGCAAGGTGCTGCTGGAGAAGGGCCAGACCTTCGTCCTCGACGCCGCCCTCGACAAGAACGCCGGCGACGCGACCCGCGTCGGCATCGACTACGAGGCGCTGATCACCGACAGCCGCCCCGGCGACATCCTGCTGCTCGACGACGGCCGCGTGGTGCTCGAGACCCGCGAGGTCAAGGCCAGCGAACTGGTCTGCGCGGTGCTGGTCGGCGGCCCGCTGTCCAACAACAAGGGCATCAACCGCCAGGGCGGCGGCCTGTCCGCCTCGGCGCTGACCGACAAGGACTGCGCGGACATCCAGACCGCCGCCGCCATGCAGGTCGACTACCTGGCGGTGTCCTTCCCGCGCGATGCCGCCGACATGCAGCACGCCCGCCGCTTGATGCAGGAGGCCGGCGGCAACGCCGGGCTGGTGGCGAAGATCGAGCGCGCCGAGGCGGTGGCCGACGACCAGGTGCTCGATGGCATCATCCTCGCCTCCGAGGCGGTGATGGTGGCGCGCGGCGACCTGGGCGTGGAGATCGGCGACGCCGAACTGGTCGGCGTGCAGAAGCGCATCATCGAGCGGGCGCGGGTGCTCAACCGCGCGGTGATCACCGCCACGCAGATGATGGAGACCATGATCACCCAGTCGCTGCCGACCCGCGCCGAGGTGTTCGACGTGGCCAACGCGGTGCTCGACGGCACCGACGCGGTGATGCTCTCGGCCGAGACCGCCGCCGGCGCCTACCCGGTGGAGACCGTGGAGGCCATGGGGCGGATCATCCTCGGCGCCGAGCAGCACCCGCTGGCGCACCGCTCGAAGCACCGCATGGACCAGGTGTTCCACCGCATCGACGAGACCATCGCGCTGTCGGCGATGTACGCGGCCAACCATCTGGAAGGGGTCAAGGCGATCGTCTGCCTGACCGAGAGCGGCGACACCCCGCGGCTGATGTCGCGGATCCGCTCGCACCTGCCGATCTACGCCTTCTCCCGGCATCCGCGCACGCAGAGCCGGGTGGCGCTGTTCCGCGGGGTGCACCCGATCCCCTTCGAGGCCGATCGGATCGCCGAGGCCGAGCTGAACGCCCGGGCGGTCAAGGAGCTGCTGCAGCGCCGCCTGGTGGCCGAGGGCGACCTGGTGCTGATCACCAAGGGCGCCGGCCATGCCCAGGGCGGCACCGACACCCTGCGCATCGTGCGCGTGGGCGACGTCATCCATTGAGCGGAGGGGGCTTCGATGCAACCGAGCGAACATCAGGACTGGCCGCGCGACTTCGACATCCGCGCCTCGCATGCCGAACAACAGGAGCTGCTCGCCGCGGGCGAGGCCGTTCCGACCCCTGCACAGGACCCGACACACGATGAGTAACCCCAGCACCTCGATCCAGCACGTCGCCGCCCGCGAGATCCTCGATTCGCGCGGCAATCCCACCGTCGAGGCGGTGGTCACCCTGGCCGGCGGCGCCACGGGGGTGGCCAGCGTGCCCTCCGGGGCCTCCACCGGCAGCCGCGAGGCCCTCGAATTGCGCGACGGCGCGCTGCGCTATAAAGGCAAGGGCGTGATGAAGGCGGTGGACAACGTCAACGGCGCGATCCGCGAGCGGGTGGTCGGCCTCGACGCGCTCGACCAGCGCGCGGTCGACCAGGCCATGCTCGAACTGGACGGCACCGACAACAAGGCGATCCTCGGCGCCAACGCCATCCTCGCCGTGTCCCTGGCTACCGCCAGGGCCGCCGCCGCGGCCCGCGGCCTGCCGCTCTACGCGCACCTGGCCGAGCTGTACGGCAGCCCCGGCGAGTACAGCCTGCCGGTGCCGATGATGAACATCCTCAACGGCGGCGAGCATGCCGACAACAACGTCGACCTCCAGGAGTTCATGATCCAGCCGGTCGGCGCGGCCAGCTTCAAGGAAGCGCTGCGCATCGGCGCCGAGGTGTTCCACACCCTCAAGCAGGTGCTTGCCGAGCGTGGGCTGAGCACCGCGGTGGGCGACGAGGGCGGCTTCGCGCCGTCCCTGTCCTCCAACGAGGAAGCGCTGGTGGTGATCCAGGCGGCGGTCGAGCGCGCCGGCTACGTGCTGGGCCAGGACATCACCCTGGCGCTGGACTGCGCGGCCTCGGAGTTCTACCACGACGGCGAGTACCGGCTGGCCGGCGAGGGCAAGACCTTCGACTCCCGGGGCTTCGCCGACTACCTGGCGGGCCTGTGCGAGCGCTATCCGATCGTCTCGATCGAGGACGGCCTGGACGAGAGCGACTGGGTGGGCTGGGCCTACCTGACCGAAAAACTCGGGCAGAAGGTGCAACTGGTCGGCGACGACCTGTTCGTGACCAACCCGAAGATCCTCCGGGAAGGCATCGAGCGGGGCATCGGCAACTCGATCCTGATCAAGTTCAACCAGATCGGCAGCCTGAGCGAGACCCTGGAGGCGATCCGCCTGGCGCAGCAGGCCGGCTACACGGCGGTGATCTCGCACCGTTCGGGGGAGACCGAGGACACCACCATCGCCGACCTGGCGGTGGCGACCCGCGCCGGGCAGATCAAGACCGGCTCGCTGTGCCGCTCGGACCGGGTGGGCAAGTACAACCAGCTGCTGCGCATCGAGGAGGCCTTGCAGGGCAAGGCGCCCTATGACGCCACGGCGCTGCTGAAGCGCCGCTGCTGCAGCCGCTGAATCCGTTCGGACGGTCGATGCGCCCGGTGCGAGCCGGGCGCGTTTCCACATCACAACAACGAGGACGACACAAGCCATGAGCACCGAGAGCCGTCTGCACAACCTTTTCCCCGCCGCCGCCGATATCCCCGAGCAATACCGCCCGGGCGCGCCCCTCGAACAGCGCGACTACCTGGTCGACGGCGAACTGCGCCGCTGGGACGGCCCGCTGGCCACCGTGCGCAGCCCCATCCACCTGAAGACCGCCAAGGGCGACGAGCAGGTCGTCCTCGGCAGCACCCCGCTGCTCGACGCCCAGGCTGCGCTGGGCGCCCTGGACGCCGCGGTCAGGGCCTACGACAACGGCCAGGGCCTGTGGCCGAGCATGCCGGTGGCCGGGCGCATCCAGCACGTCGAGACCTTCCTGGCGCGCATGCGTGAACAGCGCGAGGCGGTGGTCAAACTGCTGATGTGGGAGATCGGCAAGAACCTCAAGGACGCCGAGAAGGAATTCGACCGCACCTGCGACTACATCGTCGACACCATCCACGAACTCAAGGAGCTCGACCGCCGCTCCAGCCGCTTCGAGCTGGAGCAGGGCACCCTCGGCCAGATCCGCCGCGTGCCGCTGGGCGTGGCGCTGTGCATGGGCCCCTACAACTACCCGCTGAACGAGACCTTCACCACCCTGATCCCGGCGCTGATCATGGGCAACACCGTGGTGTTCAAGCCGGCCAAGTTCGGCGTGCTGCTGATCCGCCCGCTGCTGGAAGCCTTCCGCGACAGCTTCCCGGCCGGGGTGATCAACGTCATCTACGGGCGCGGCCGCGAGACCGTCAGCGCGCTGATGGAAAGCGGCAAGGTGGACGTGTTCGCCTTCATCGGCACCAACAAGGGCGCCAGCGACCTGAAGAAGCTGCACCCACGCCCGCACCGCCTGCGCGCCGCGCTCGGCCTGGACGCCAAGAACCCCGGCATCGTGCTGCCCGAGGTGGACCTGGACAACGCGGTCGGCGAGGCGATCACCGGCGCGCTGTCGTTCAACGGCCAGCGCTGCACGGCGCTGAAGATTCTCTTCGTCCACGAACAGGTGGTCGACGCCTTCCTCGAGAAATTCAACCAGAAGCTCGCCGCGCTCAAGCCGGGCATGCCCTGGGAGCCGGGGGTGGCGCTGACCCCGTTGCCGGAGCCGGGCAAGACCGATTTTCTCGCCACCCTGGTGGCCGACGCCCTGGCCAAGGGGGCGAAGGTGGTCAACCCCGGCGGCGGCGAAGTGCGCGAGACCTTCTTCTACCCGGCGCTGCTCTACCCGGTGAGCCCGCAGATGCGCGTCTACCAGGAGGAGCAGTTCGGCCCGCTGATCCCGGTGGTGCCCTACCGCGACCTGCAGACGGTGATCGACTACGTGCGCGAGTCGGACTTCGGCCAGCAGTTGTCGATCTTCGGCAACGATCCGAAGCAGGTCGGCCGGCTGGTGGACGCTTTCGCCAATCAGGTCGGACGGATCAACATCAACGCCCAGTGCCAGCGCGGCCCGGATAGCTTTCCGTTCAACGGCCGCAAGAACTCGGCGGAAGGGACCCTGTCGGTGTACGACGCGCTGCGCGTGTTCTCGATCCGCACCCTGGTGGCGACCAAGTTCCAGGACGACAACAAGCGGCTGATCAGCGACATCATCCGCAACCGCGAGTCGAGCTTCCTGAGCACCGACTATATCTTCTGAATCTTCTGACGGGCGATGATGCCGGACAGCGCTTTCCAGCGCTGTCCGGCAGTTATCCGATCTGTGTCCTGCCTATGCTTCCCTCGCTTGAAAACAGGCGGAGAAAACGATGTCCGGATAGCGGACTCGGCTATACCTTCGAGCAAAGTTGCTCTATCATGCGCGGCAGCTGAAACGTTTCAGCTTCAGCCGGTTCACTGCACCGTTTCGGTCTTAGGAATATCTCCTCGTAGCTTCGAATAAATATAAGAAGGTTCGCAGACATGCTGTATCGCCCACCCTTGTCCCAAGAATTCATTGGTTATCCCCCTCTTGTCCGTTCTCCGGCTGTCCGCCTCTGTCCGAGCGACGCTGTGCGAATGCGTTCCTCCACGCCGGTACGAAACGCCTCGATCACGCCTGGTTCCTGACGGTCCGCGAAGCCTTGGGCACTGGAGTCGTCGGCGCCGTGGCTGAGATAGCGCTATCTAATCGATTGCAACTTCCAGGCAGTAATTGGCGGCTGGTTCTGGCGCTGGTTTTACCGGCCAGAAAACAATAAGAATTGGAGCGGATATGAAAAGAAGTTCGGTAAAAAAGGCACTTTATCCACTGTGTGCCTTTCTTGCGTTTCCCTTGGCGGCCCAAGCGGTCAATTTCAGCGGCTATTACCGTCTCGGGGTTGGCGGCAATACCAAGGGCGGCACGCAATCCTGCTTCCAGCTACCCGGCGCACCCTCGAAATACCGGCTCGGCAACGAATGCGAACTGTGGAGCGAGCTTGCCTGGGACCACGATATCGCCCTGGCCGATGGGTCGACGCTCTCCGGCATGGTCATGGGCGGTTTCTACAACCCCATCGGGCATAAGCCGAAGTTCAAGGACTCCAACGAACATGGCGGCGGTTCCTCGCGGATCCAGCAGATGTTCGTCGAGTGGAAGAATGCCCCTGTGCTCAATGGCGGCAACTTCTGGATCGGGCGCCGCTACTACAAGCGTAACGATATCCATATGACCGACTACTACTACTGGAACCAGAGCGCCACCGGTTTCGGTTTCGACGAAGTGCCGATCGGCGACCTGCGCTACAGCTATGTCTTCTCGCGCAAGGACAATTACGATCAGGAACCCTACGTCAACCGCCACGACTTCAACGTCAACGGCTTCAAGACCAATCCCGGCGGCGAGCTGCAGGTGGGGGTCAGCTACCTGCAGCGGCCGGATAGCGAAGACGCTCACAGCGGCTGGTCGGTGGCCGTGCAGCACAAGCAGGAAGGTTTCCTCGGCGGCAAGTACAACACCTTCGCCCTGCAATACGGCGAGGGAGCGGGCACGCGGCTGGGCTATACCGGCGATAGCGAGCTGGACAAGGAAAACAAGAGCTGGCGCATGGTCGAGTACTTCGACTGGCAGACCACGGAGCGTTTCGGCGGCCAGTTCCAGCTCGTCTATCAGAAGGATGTCCGCCCCGATGGCGACAATATGCGCTGGCTGTCGGTCGGCGTGCGGCCGGTGTACGCCTTCACCGAGACCTTCAAGGTGAGCGCCGAGATCGGCCACGACCAGATCAAGGCGACCGACGGCACCCGCAAGTTGACCAAATTCACCATCGCGCCGACTTGGTCGCCGGGCGGCCCGGGTTTCTGGGCGCGGCCGGAACTGCGCCTCTACTACACCTATGCGACCTGGAACGAGGCGGCACAGCGCGCGGCCACCGAAATGAACCCCGAGTCCGCGCTGTCCGAGACCGGCGCCTTCGGCACCGACCGCCACGGCGGCAACTTCGGCGTACAGGTCGAGTATTGGTGGAAGTGACGCAGTAGTCTGTATGGACATACAGATAACGGTTGCTTGATCGCACGTTAATGCACATGCTTGCGCCATCGCGACAACCCACGATGGCGACCATGCGGCTCTTCCTCTGTGAAAAACCTTCCCAGGCCAAGGACATCGCCAAGGTGCTCCAGGCCACCCGGCGCGGCGACGGCTGCTGGCTCGGCCCGGACCTAGCTGTGACCTGGTGCATCGGCCATCTGCTGGAAACTGCGCCGCCGGATGCCTACGACGCCCGCTACAAGCGTTGGGATCTGAGCGACCTGCCGATCGTCCCCGAGCACTGGAAGATGCTGGTCAAGCCCAAGACCGCCAGCCAGTACAAGGTAATCAAGCGCCTGCTCGGCGAGTGCCGCGAACTGATCATCGCCACCGACGCCGACCGCGAAGGCGAGATGATCGCCCGCGAACTGGTGGAGCATTGCCGTTATCGCGGCCCGATCCGCCGGCTGTGGCTGTCGGCGCTGGACGATGCCTCGATCCGCAAGGCGCTGGCGGCGCTCAAGCCGGGTACCGAGACTTTCAGCCTTTACCATTCCGCGCTGGGCCGTTCCCGCGCCGACTGGCTGATCGGCATGAACATGAGCCGGCTGTTCACCCTGCTCGGACGCCAATCCGGCTATCAGGGGGTGCTGTCGGTGGGGCGGGTGCAGACGCCGACCCTGCGCCTGGTGGTGGACCGCGACCGCAGCATCGCCGACTTCGTGCCGGTGCCCTGGTGGGCCATCGAGGTGCAACTGCTGGCCGAGGGCACACCTTTCACCGCCCAGTGGCGTGCGCCGGAGGATGCCTGCGACGACCAGGGGCGCTGCCTCAAACAGGAGCTGGCGCAGCAGGCGGCGCAGGACATGCGCCACGCCGGCAGCGCGCGGCTGGTCGCGCTCAAGACCGAGCGGATACGCGAGATGCCGCCGCTGCCGTTCGACCTGGGCACGCTACAGGAAATCTGCTCGAAGAAGCTCGGCCTCGGCGCCCAGGAGACCCTGGACATCGCCCAGGCGCTCTACGAGACGCACAAGGTCATCACCTACCCGCGCAGCGACTGCGGCTACCTGCCGCAGAGCCAGCACGGCGAGGCTCCGGCGATCCTTGCCGCGCTGGAGCGGACCGATCCGGCGCTGGCCGGGCTGATGCACCACATCGACCCGCGACGCCGCTCGCGGGCCTGGAACGATGCCAGGGTCGGCGCCCACCACGGCATCATCCCCACCGCCGCCGCGCAGAGCCTCGACCGTCTGGTCGGCAAGCAGTGCGCCGTCTACACCCTGATCCGGGCGCGCTACCTGGCGCAGTTCCTGCCCAACCACGAGTACGATCGTACCCAGGCCGACTTCGACTGCGCCGGCCATGCCCTGCGCGCGGTGGGCAAGCGCATCGTTGAGCCCGGCTGGCGGCGCGCATTGCCCGAAGCCCTGACCCCGGCCAAGGGCCGCGAAACACCGCCGTCGCAGGAACTGCCGGCCTTGCGCGAAGGGCAGGACTGTGCGGTGGCCGAGGTGACGCTCAAGGACCTCTGGACCCAGCCGCCCAAACCCTACACCGAGGGCGACCTGATCAAGGCGATGAAGAACGTCGCCAAACTGGTGGACGATCCGCGCCTCAAGCAGAAGCTCAAGGACACCACCGGCATCGGCACCGAGGCGACCCGCGCCGGGATCATCCAGGCTCTCATCGAGCGCGGTTATCTGCTCAAGCAGGGCAAGGCGCTGGCCGCCACGCCGGCCGCCTTCAGCCTGATCGACGCCGTGCCGCGGCCCATCGCCGACCCCGGTACCACAGCGATCTGGGAGCAGGCGCTGGACATGGTGCAGAGCGGCGAGATGAGTCTGGAGGCGTTCGTCGCCAAGCAGTCGGCCTGGATGAGCAAGCTCATCGAACGCTGCGCCGGCCTGCGTCTGACCATCAGTGGTCCGGCGGCTCCGGTCGGACGAGGCGCCGGGCCCTGGAAGAAGAAGCGCAAGGCGGGCAAGCCCGGAGCCGGCGGCAGGCGTCGCGCCAGGCCGGCCGCGCCGCCCTGAAGGTTGAAAAACGGCGGGAGAAGGAAATCTCGGCGCCGTTTCAGCCGATACACCGTTTCTTCGGGGGGTATCCCGGTATATCGCTATCCCGCGTTTTCCCTGGCCGATCGACCGTCGGGGGACGCTTCGTCAAGCGATATGCCGGAGCATCAAAGCCCGCCTTCGGTGAGTTTCTCCGGATCGAGCAGTTGTTCCAGCTCCTCGCGTTTGAACTCGGTGTGTTCGAGTGCCACCTCGATGATCGGCCGACCCTCCTTGTAGGCCAGCTTGGCGATTTCCGCCGCTTTCAGGTAACCGATCAGCGGGTTCAGGGCCGTGACCAGGATCGGGTTGCGATCCAGCGCCTCCTTGAGTTTCGGCTGATTGACCTTGAAGGTCGCGATGGCCCGGTCGGCCAGCAAGTGGCTGACGTTGCCGAGCAACTGAATGCTGTGCAACAGGTTTTGCGCGATGACCGGCAGCATCACATTCAACTCGAAGTTGCCGGATTGACCGGCGACAGCGATGGTCGCATCGTTGCCGATCACCTGCGCCGCGACCATCGCCGTGGCTTCGGGAATCACCGGGTTGACCTTGCCCGGCATGATCGAGGAGCCGGGTTGCAGGGCTTCCAGCTCGATCTCGGCGAGGCCGGCCAGGGGACCGGAGTTCATCCAGCGCAGATCGTTGGCGATCTTCATCAGCGACACGGCGGTGGTCTTCAGTTGGCCCGACAGGGCGACCGCGGTGTCCTGGGAACCGATCAGGGCGAAAAGGTTGTCTCCCGGTGTGAACGAGAGCCCGGTCAGAGCCTTGAGTTCGGTACAGAAGCACTCGGAGAAGCGCGGGTGCGCATTGATCCCGGTTCCCACCGCGGTCCCGCCCTGCGCCAGGGCATGCAGGCTCGGTTGCAGGCTTGTCAGGTGCTCGATGTTCGACCGAATCTGGTGCGCCCAGCCATCCAGCACCTGGCTCATGCGCACCGGCATGGCATCCATCAAATGGGTTCGGCCGGTCTTCACGAAGGGGTGTACTTCCCGGGATTTCTCGCCTATCGCCTTCGACAGATGTTCCAAGGCCGGCAGCAGGCGCTCGCTCAGTTCGATGGCCGCACTCACATGGATGGTCGACGGGATGATGTCGTTGCTGCTCTGACCGCAGTTGACGTGGTCGTTCGGGCTGACCTTGTCGCCGAGAATACGGCTCGCCAGCGTGGCGATCACCTCGTTGGCATTCATGTTGGTGCTGGTGCCGGAGCCGGTCTGGAACACGTCCACGGGGAAGTGCTGCATGAAATCGCCCTCCAGCAATTGCCGGCAGGCAGCGGCGATGGCGTCGCCCAACTCCGGAGCGAGCTGTCCCAACTCGACGTTGGCTCGCGCTGCCGCAGCCTTGGCGAGGATGAGCGCCCTCACGAACGCCGCCGGCATCCGCTGGCCGGATACCGGGAAATTGTTCACGGCACGCTGAGTCTGCGCACCGTAAAGCGCTTCGGCCGGAACAGCCAATTCGCCCATGCTGTCGCGTTCGATCCTGTGGTTACTCATAGGGATTTCCTTCTGCTAGTTCCGAGGGGGAGAGGGAAGGCTGCAATTGCAGGGTGGCCAGGCGATTGCGCACCGTATCGAGCGTGCGCTGCTGCATGCGGTCGCTCACCAGTTGTTGCAAGACATGAAGGGGGCGCCAGGCATGGTCGAGACACAGGTTGCGCCAGTGCCATGGCAGTGCGGGATCGCATGCGGTATCGAGGAAAAGGTTCAGGCTGGCAAGCGACATATGCCACGGGCTTATCTGGCCATGTTCGACCAGGCTGACGCCAAGGCTCATGAAACACTCGATCAGACGTGGCTCCTCGGGTCTCAGTGCACAGCGGATCATGAAGCTTTGCCAATACCAGCAGTCCCGGCATGGCCTGTTACGAGGTTTGAACATCGGTCTACCCTCCTGGCGAAAATTATATTAATCACAATATGCAAATAATAATCAATATCATTTTATGGGTATCCTGCTTCCTGTGCCCGCCTGCCTGGCAGGCATCGAGCACGGGCAATTGGCCGGCAAGGTCATCGGTGGCTGGCTCTCGAGACGGTATGGGCGACGGTTTCGATGTGGTCCCAGAGCGCTTCCGGTCGATGCTTCTTCGCCTTTCTCGATCGGCATGGGTCGTTTGTGAAGCATCGTGGCCTGTGCGACAGTGCGCTGTGCCTCGGACCAGGTTCATGCCGATGGGTGGGGGACGCTTGCGTGACATCGGTTCCGAGGGTTACCGGACGATGTCCTGATCCGTGGCTTTCTCGGTCGCCTGTGCGGCATTGCCGGCGCTTGGGGACGAACATTTGGAGGAGGTCATTTGATCGACCGCTTCGCTCGGGATGGTTTCGTGCTGTTGCGCGGCTATTTCCGTCCGGTGGAGTTGCAACGCATATGTGAGGTGGTACGGCGTTTCCACCGGGCCTGGCTGAGGGATAACCGCCGGGGCTTTCGCGACGGGCTGGTGAATTCTGCGTATCTGACCGCCCGGGGCGAGTTGGCCGAGCCGGATCGTCTGCTGCTCTTCAGGTTCGTCGCTCAGAACAAGTTGCTGCGCCTGGCGCGTCCGCTGCTCGCGGGGCGGCCGACGTTCATCAATACCCAGTTGTTCTTCGCGCCATACGATCGCGCCCGGAAGAACTATTGGCATCGGGATGTGCAGTACACCGGCCTGAGCGAAGCGCGGCAGCGGGAGGCGTTGCAATCCCAGGAGGTGTGGCATTTCCGTATCGCCCTGGCCGACGATCCGGGGATTGAACTGATCCCGGGTTCGCATCGGCGCTGGGACAGCGAGCTCGAACGTGACGTTCGCCTGGAGCGGGGCGGCCGTCGCAATTGGGAGGATCTGCCCGATGGCCGCCTGTTGCCGATGCGCCGCGGGGATCTGCTGGTATTTTCCACCAACATGCTGCATCGGGCGGTCTACGACCAGCAGCGCTTCAGTCTGGATGTCCTGTTGAGCACCCCGGACCCGCTGGTCACTCGCTACGTGCGGCGCGACTGTCTGCCCGGGCGCCTGCAGGCCCGGCGCTTGCGGCGACTGGCGCTGTTCGAGCGCGGCCGGCGGCGCCCGGGTGTCCGAGCCACTGATCGGCAGCGTGGCCGACCTTCGCGGCGGAAACGCTCTTCGCCATGATGGTCCGGAGCGCATTCCTGGCGGGAATCGACCATGCAACCCAGCGTAGCCGCGTCACCGATCCTATAGCGGGTAATGGCACTGCCGACCTCGGTGACGCGGCCGACGATATGCCGCATGACCGATGGTTTTCATATCGACGGAGTCCTTCGTTCATGAGTGGAGGGGAAATGGCGGCGGGCGCGAACCGGCTCCTACACCTTGGCGATCACCCGATCAACAGGGGCGTGGATGGCATCGTCCGTCGGATCGGCCGCCGGTCGTCGCGAAAACGCGCTGAAGGCGATCACCTCGATCAGTTCTTCCCGGCTGACACCGTTCTCGATGGCTTCCTTCAGGTGAAAGGGCAATTCACGGGTACGACGCAGGGCGACCAGGTTCGCCACGGTGATGAGGCTGCGGTCGCGCGGGGAAAGCCCGGAGCTTTTTCGGACGTCCCCATGCGCAGCAGAGGGTTTATCGGACATGGGGATCTCCAGGCGTGTACCGCGAGGCCTCGTCTTCAAGGGGCCGTATGGGCGTTTTTCATGGACTGCGCATGGCCGGCCGTAGCGCTGGTGGCCGTGTCGGCGAACGCCGAAGCCGGCGGAAATGATAAGCAGCGCGCTGGTTATCGATAAAGGTCAGTAAATCGAATGTACTTATCAATGAAATTCATGAGTCACGGCTGTTCGCCGCGATAGCGACAGGCTGTCGACCACCAGGATCAGCGCGCGAAGACTGGCGCCTGCCCGGCTAGGGCCTGTTAACACTACTCTCCGCGAGCCGCGTTGCTGCGGCAAATGGCGCCAGGCGAGGCGCGGGACGCAGGGAATGGCATTCCCTTGCCAAGTCCCGCAACGACGCATGGCGCCATTTGCCGCGCAACCCGCAGGGACGGGCCCGTTTTTGCGCGGAGCGTCGTTACTCGTCGTTCGTTTGGAATGACCAAACTTCTTTCCTCGCGCCTAACCCCGCGCAAAAACAGGCTCCGTCGCGGCCGCGCGGAGTAGTGTTAACAGGCCCTAGAGGACGTGCAAGTCCGGGAGGGGCGGGAACCAGCCTTCCAGCACGTACTGCAGGTGCCCCGCCGTGACATGTCGTTGCACCGATTCTTCCGGTATGTGCCAGGCCGAATCCAGCCAGGATAGCCAGACGGCCTGAGCGATTGATGGGGCCCAAGACATGGGTACATGCGATTTCCCCGGCTCGATGCCGAAGGCGCCGCATGTCGCTCGGGCAGACGCATCGTGGCTTCCGGCCAAGGCTGGATACAGGAATGGAATGGCTGGAAAAAGTCGGCGACGAACGATACGCCAATCGGGGCGTTTATCCAGCGTACTGGTTTCGGCGTGCGGAGAGCCGATCGACGGGCACGGATCGCCTGAAGGTGTGATCGGAGTCCGACCTTCGGATCGACTCCCGGCTTCCATGGAGGACGGGAGTCGACCCTGCGGCTGCTACCTGTCTGCTCTCAAACCCGCAGATCCTGCTGTCCAGTCGCAAGAGCCTGGGGGACGAGCGGTTTGCTGAGGCGATAAGTCATCGCGCAACAGAACAGCAGTCCACCCATGGCCAGCAGGCCGCCGGTGGTACCGACGTCCGCGATTCCCAGATGGCTGCTCACCGCGCTGCCGAGCAGGGCGCCGCCGCCGATGCCGATGTTGTAGATGCCCGAATGCAGGGCCATCGCCACGTCGGTGGCGTCCGGGGCCAGCGCCATGACCTTGGACTGCTGCGTCATCCCGAAGCACATGATGGCGACCCCCCATGCCAGGCTCAATGCGCCGAGCGTCCAGGCTTCTCCGGCCAGGGGCAGGAGCAGCAGCATGCACAGCGCCATGGCGGAGAGCGCGGTGATCAGCAGGCCGTTCGGGGTCCGGTTGTAGAAATGGCTGAACACCAGGGAACCGATGATGCCGGCGCCGCCGAAGATCAGCAGCAGGATGGTCGTCGCCTCGCCGGTCAGGTGGCCGATGGCCTCGGCGAAGGGTTCGATATAGCTGTAGGCGGTGAAATGCGCGGTGATCGCCACGGCGGTCAGCACGTAGCAGGCCACCAGCGCCGGACGCTTGAACAGCACCGGGAGGCTGCGCAGCGACCCCGAGTTCTGGCTGGGCAACGGCGGCAGCGTCCAGGCCAGGCACAACAGCGTCAGCATGGCGATCCCGGCGATTGCCGCGAAGGCCGTGCGCCAGCCGAGCATTTCGCCTACCACGCGCCCCAGCGGAATACCCAGCACCATGGCCAGGGAAGTACCGGTCGCCAGCAGGCCGAGGGCCTGGGTCTGCTTGCCAGGCGGGGCCATGCGCACCACCAGGGAGGCCGTGATCGCCCAGAACACGGCATGCGCAAAGGCGACGCCGATCCTGCTCAGCAGCAGGACGATGAAGTTGGAAGACAGCGCCGACAGGACATGGCTGGCGACGAACAGGGCGAACACCAGCATCAGCAGCCGGCGCCGGTCGATATTGCGCGTCAGCAGCATCATCGGCAGCGAGGCGAGGGTGACCACCCAGGCGTAGATCGTCAGCATCAGGCCGACCCGGTCGGTCGACAGGGAGAAACTGTCGCCGATGGCGCTCAGCAGGGCGACGGGGATGAACTCGGTCGTGTTGAAGATGAAGCCTGCCAGGGCCAGCGCGATCACGCTCGGCCAACTGCCGGCGGGGGCATTCGGTTGGGTATTCATTTAAGACGTGCACCTTCGAAAGGGAGGCGACAGGAGCTGTCCGCCTGGCATGGGAAGAACACACCAGGCGCCTGTGCGCGAAATTAGGAACACGCCCTCATACCAAAGCGCGGGCGCACCGAAACTCGCCGCCTTGACGAGAAGCCAGGGCGCACGACGTGGTGCGTAGCGGGGGATTTATTATGGGTATGGGGGGAGACAGCCGGAACTGAATCGATTCTATGGCGCGCCTGTCTGGACTACAACTGGACGATCATGGGCTTTTTTCTGTTCCTGACAGCCGGTACTGTCGGCGATCCAGGCATGGCCCGGTGTCCGCGTCGCCTGAGTGATCCGGGTCGTCTCCAGACCCTGGCCGATCCGTGCTCGCCGTCCGGTTCGAGGTTCGGGCCGGCGCTCCGCTGGCGGTTTCGGGACGCCGCGCGGAGCCCGTCCAGGGAGGAAAACCGCAAGGGCCTTCCTCCGTGCTTCTGCAGATCCGAAAGGCAGGCGGGACGTCCGCTCGGAGCCGCAGCCGCCATGCTCAGGCCTCGGCCGTGTGGGCTGTCTCGCTGGCCTCGAGGGTGGCCAGCGCCGGGCGGATATCGTCGTTCAGCCGCCAGAAGCTGTGCGTCACCGACACGAAGTCGGCCAGCGGGCCGAGGAGGGCACTGTTGACCCTGGCCGCTTCCTGGTCGAGGGTGCGCGCGATGTCCTTGGTGCGCGCCTGGCCGTTGTCGTGCAGGAACTGCAGGATCCGCAACTGTCCTTTGGGCAGCCGGGCCAGCCGGGCCGATTCTTTCCCGGGCGGGCTGGCGGCAGCGAGTGGCGATGCCGCCAGACTCTCCATGATGCGCGACTTGCGCTCGGGAGTCGCGTCCACGGGGTCGTCGTCGACTTCCGGCCCGGTTGTCCGGAGCGGGACTTCGGCTCGATCGCCGCTCGGAATCCGCTCGACCATCGCCGGCTTGATGGTGTAGCGGCCCTGGGCGTCGCGGTCCAGCCAGTCCCGGCGCAGCGTGACCAGCGACACCGAGGCCGGTTCGTCCGGCCCCATCGCCTCCATCACCTCGTTCGGCGAACATCCCGGATGGTTGCGGATGTATTCCAGCACTTGCCTGTCGAGCCCGCTCAGGTCGGCCAGCGCGGATGAGCCGGTGGCTCCGGCCGGTTTCGCCGGCGCCGGAGCGGCTTCCGGCCGGGCTGCCGGCATGGGCGCGCGCGGCGTTTCGACGACCCGCGCAGGGGAGGGCGACGGCGTGCGGCTGGCGCCGGCCGGCATGGACTGGCGGGCTCCAGCCGGCGCCTGCTTGCCCATGGACATGCACTCCAGCACATAGTCGCGGACTGTGTAGCCGGCGAAGGTGAAGGGATCGAGCCAGAGGCCGGTCAGGCCCTTGAGCGCGGTGGCGACCTCCGCGTTGCCGAGTTCGGTGCTCCTGGCGATCTGGGCGGCGTTCTGGTTGGGGTTGGCCATGATCCAGGCCAGCAGCTTGCGCTCGGTCTTGCCGAGTCTGGCGAAGGCTTCGCGCAGGCGGGCGAAGAGTTGTTCCTTGGGCTCGTCCGGAGCGGGTATCTCGACGGGCGCAGGATCGGGCCTGACGGCCGGAGCAGCGACGGCGGTTATCGCCGGCTTTTCTTCGGCCGGCACGATCCCGGCCCGCTTCTGCATGGCTTCCTGTGCCCTGGCGCGTGCCTTGAGCAGTTCTTCGGCCACCCATCGCGGCGGCTCGGCGACCGGCGCCTTTGCCGCGGATTCCGCCGTTCGATCGGCTTGTTCGGCTGGCGGGCGCGTTTCCACGCGAGGTGGAACTGCCTGGGGTTTGGGCGGGATGGCCGGTTTGGCTTCGCTACGCACCGCGTCGGTTGGCGCCGCGGCCGCTTGCGGCGGTCGCGCGTCAGGAGCGGCAGCTTCGGGCCGGGCGGCCTCGACCGCCGGCACGCTGATCCGGTCGGCGCCGCGGCGCAGGTGCAGGCGGCCCAGCAGTTCGTACAGTTGCGGGGCCGCGCTGGCTTGGGCGGCCTTGCCCACCAGGTCGAGCGCTTCGTCCAGCCGGTCGGCCTGAACCAGTTCGCGAACCCGTTTCTCCAGCGTGGCGAGATCCGGGACTCCCTCCGCGTCCTGCTTGCCGGCGGCTTCGGGGTGTCCGAGCAGCAGGAGCATTTCCAGGCGCCAGAAAATCTGCGGCGAGGCGACATGGTTATCCAGGGATTCGGCCAGCAGTTCCTGTGCGAGCCTGTGCTGGTCGGCACCGGCCAGATGGCGCAGGGCGCCGGTCAGGGCCTTGAGCGAGCCGTCGGGGCTGGCTTCGTGCAGAGAGGATTCGAATGCGGCAAAACTGTGGGTGCGAGCGATGCCCCACAAACGCTCGATGAGAGGTTTGTGTTCCAAACGGGGATACCTGTGCGTTGGGTCGGCAGGCCGACATGGTGGTGCGGAAAAGGGCGCGGACTATACCACGGCTGCCCGGCCTGCCGGCCTTCGGATCGCCTCTTTCAGGGGCTTGCCCCTTCCCGCGGAGATGAGCGGAGGAGGCGGCGATAGCGCTCTTGCAGAAGCGAATTCATTCGCGATGCTTTCGTTTTCGGCGACGATCACGGATGAATCCACTCCTACAGAGCGGTCTTCAGCTCACCAGCCGATAGCAGGGCACGTAGGGCGTGCCGCCCGGCAGCTTCATCCGGTGCTGCTCGACGAAGGCCTGCAGCAACTCGTCCAGTGGGCGCATCACCGTCGGTTCGCCGTGGATCTCGTAGGGGCCGTGCTGTTCGATCAGGCGGATACCCTTGTCCTTCACGTTGCCGGCCACGATGCCGGAGAAGGCGCGGCGCAGGTCGGCCGCCAACTGGTGCGGAGGCAGGTCGCGGCTCAGTTGCAGGCCGGCCATGTTGGCGTGGGTCGGGTCGAACGGACGCTGGAAGCCTTCCTCGATCCTGAGCAGCCAGTTGAAATGGAAGGCGTCGTTGCGCTCGCGGCGGAACTGCTTGACCTCCTTCAGTGCCTGGGCCATCTGCCGTGCCACCTCGACGGCGTCCTCGATGATGATTCGGTAGTGGCGCTGTGCCTTTTCTCCCAGCGTGGCGCCGACGAAGGCGTGCAACTGCTCCAGGTAGGGCGCCGCGCTCCGGGGGCCGGTGAGGATCACCGGGAACGGCAGCTCCCGGTTGTCCGGGTGCATCAGGATGCCGAGCAGGTAGAGGAATTCCTCGGCGGTGCCGGCTCCACCGGGAAAGATGATGATGCCGTGGCCGACGCGCACGAAGGCTTCCAGGCGCTTCTCGATGTCCGGCAGGATCACCAGTTCGTTGACGATGGGGTTGGGCGTCTCGGCGGCGATGATTCCCGGTTCGGTCAGGCCCAGATAGCGGCCGCCGACGTGCCGCTGCTTGGCATGGGCGATGGTGGCGCCCTTCATCGGCCCCTTCATCACTCCGGGCCCGCAGCCGGTGCAGATGTCCAGACGGCGCAGACCGAGTTCGTGGCCGACCTTCTTGGTGTATTTGTACTCGTCGAGGCTGATCGAGTGGCCGCCCCAGCACACCACCATCTTCGGTTCCACGCCGGGGCGCAGGGTGCGGGCATTGCGCAACAGGTGGAAGAGGTAGTCGGTGATGCCCTGGGAGGTGCTCAGGTCGATACGCAGGCTGTCCAGTTCGCTCTGGGTGTAGACGATGTCGCGCAGGGCGCTGAACAGCATCTCGCGGGTGCTGGCGATCATCTCGCCGTCGACGAAGGCATCCGCCGGTGCGTTGAGCAGTTCCAGGCGGACGCCGCGGTCCTGTTGATGGATGCGCACCTCGAAATCCTCGTAGGCCTCGAGGATGGTCTTGGCGTTATCGGTGTGGGCGCCCGTGTTGAGGATCGCCAGGGCGCACTGGCGGAACAGTGTGTAGAGGCTGCCCGACCCGGTTTCGCTCAGTTGCTGGACTTCGCGTTGGGACAGTGTCTCCAGGCTACCCTTGGGGCTTACCGAAGCGTTGATTACTGGTCTTGAGTCCATTTTCGGTCCCCTGTGAACGATGCCCCGGGCCGTTGATGGCCGGTCGCATCGGAATGGTGAAAGCCGAACGCGGTCGCGCGCAGAGGGCATTTTCTTCATCAGCCGGGCCTTCCCGGCTGGGCAGTCCGGCAAATCTCTGCCGGAATCGCCGGCCGTGGGCGCCTCCGCCAGGGGAGAAGGCAGCCGCGCGGGCCGGCGGGCCTGTCCGATCTTACGCCGGTCGCGAGCGAAGCGGAGAGCGATGCGTGCGGATCGGCAGCTCTGCTGGATGCCGCCGCGGCAGGTGCATGCCCGACATTGCCGGGAAAGACGCAATTGCCACGCCCGATGCGCTTCGAATCCCGCAGCCGGGATCTGTCCCGTGGATAGGCTCCCGGCGAGGCAAAACGCTTTCCCATTGAGGCGCCGTGCTCTTTCTTCTGCTGCAATGGAAGGGTTTCCGATCAATTGCGAAGGAAGGGAATATCATGGCGGAATCGCAATCTCCCCGGGGTTCGGGGCTGTCGTGCGCAAGCGTGCCGGCGTTCTGGCCGATGACGATGGCTGCCGAACTGGCCGAGAAAGGGCTGGAGCTTTATGCGCGAAACCTCAGGTTCATCCAGGAGGAAATCAGGATCCACGGCGAGCTGAGACCCAGCCTGGCGACCCCGAACCAGGTCCGGCTCGGTCTCAGGACCATGTTCCTGCGCGACTACGGCAGGCCCGGCGAGGGGATTCCCACGCTGGTTGATGCGCCATACGCCGGGCATACCGCGATGATCGCCGATTACCACGCGGGGCAGAGCCTGGTCGAGACGCTGCTGGCCAACGGTATCGGGCATGTCGCCCTGACCGACTGGAAGTCGGCGACGGAGGATATGAAGGACTTCGAGATCGACAATTATCTCGGCGAACTCGTGGTGGCGATCGACGACCTCGGCGGCCGGGTGAACATCGTTGGTCTTTGCCAGGGCGGCTGGACGGCGGCCATGCTGGCGGCACGCTTTCCGGACAAGGTGAATTCGCTGGTGCTCGCCGGCGCGCCCATCGATACCGATGCCGGCGATGGTCCGATCCGGGGCATGGTCCACGAGTCGCCGATCTCCTTCTACGAAGACCTAGTGGCCCTCGGCGGCGGCCTGATGAAGGGCGAGTTCATGCTGCAGGGCTGGAAGAACATGCGCCCCGGCGAGCACTACATCCTGGAGCACATCGATCTCTACGAGCATATCGATGACCCGGTCTACCTGCGGAAGAAGGAAACCTTCGAGAGCTGGTACGAAAACCCGATCGACCTGCCGGGACGCTGGTATCTCCAGGTCATCGGCCAACTGTTCAAGGAAAACCGTCTCGCCCGGGGCGAATTCGCCGGCCTGGGACGGAGGCTGGATCTGCGCGATATCACCTGTCCGCTCTACCTGCTGGCCGGAGAAGGCGACGACATTACCAGCCCGGAGCAGGTGTTCAACGCCGCCAATCTGGTCGGCACCCCGCAGGAGCGCATCGTCCGGCAACTGGTGCCCGGCGGCCATATCGGCCTGTTCATGGGGGCCAGGACGCTTACGGAACGCTGGCCGGGGATCGCCCGCTGGATCGCCGCGCAGTAGCGGGCGATTGCAAGCGCGCGGAGACGCCTGTTCGGGACCGGTATCGCATGGCGGGCGAATGCTGCGAGGGTACCTTTTCGAGGATTCAGGCATCGCCCAGCAGGTCGTGGGCATCGAGCAGCCGGTAGGCGATCTCCGGACGCTTCTCCAGGCCGCGGCGAATCGCCGCCGGGATCGACTGGCGGGTCTTGCGGCACAGGCCGGGCAACTCGTCGATGCGAATGGCGAAGCCGCGCATGCTGCGCACTTCGTTGAAGCTCGGAGCGATTTCCAGACGGATGCCGAGCTGCTCGAACATCCGCCGCTGCATATGTTCGAGATCGGCCAGATCCGCAAGATTCTCCAGGCGCTCGAGCAGGCGTTTTTCTTCCTGGCGGGTCAGGCACAGGATGCGCAGATCGGCACCCGGCGCATCCGACAGGCGCTCGCGCCCGCAGGTGCAGACACCGGGCGGGCAGGGGGGACGGATCGGCACGGAGGGAGTCATGAGTGCCGATCATAGCGGTCCGCGCTCGTTCTTGCCCATTGCCTGGATACGTCGTGGCTCGAACCGATGGTCAGGTCCGCAGGGCGTCCATGCGGTTCGCCGGATGTTGCGATCGGGAACTGTCTGGAGCGCTGCAGGGAATATGAACGGTGACGGATTGGGATGCGCTTGGAGTCGATGGCATCCATCATGCCGGAATCGATACGCCTGTATCGGTTGCACTGTCTTGCTGGTATTCAATGGGTGCGGGTTGTAGAGACTGTCTTGGGGTGGAAGTGTCGTTTTTCGACTTTGTTTTTGCCTTTGGCAAGCAGGATTTTACAGCGTGACTTGGTATCTGACTTTCTGGAAAGAATTGAGATCAATAATAAGTCGTTCTCATGGAAGGCAAATTATTGGCGTGCTGCCGAGAGAGCGAAACAAGTCAGCGTAAGTTGCGCTACTTTTGTCATGAATATAGGGGTAGCCCGGAATGCGGTAGAAATATCTGCTCGGAGTTTTATTTTCATTTCTCCGGTAATGTATTTCGAATGCTGGATATTCAGTCGGTAGAGAAACGATGAAAGTCTTTCGGTAGGTCGTTAGAACGAATGCGCTTTTACTGGTCTTTACATTTATCCGATGTCTGTTCGGGTAGCGAAGAGCTTCGAGTCTGGATCGATTGGTGTACTCCATGGATTCTGTCGGCTTTTAATAATGAAAATAATTATCATTATTTTTTGATTTGAGTCAATTTTTATCGATCGAGAAGCTGTAGGCTATGGGAAGGCCGATTCTGGAGCGGTCCGCTGGTTTATCCCGGAGCATGACTCATGGTCCGAGTCATTTACCGATCTGTATCCCATGCTTGCGCCCACGATCTGGTTTTATTGCCTGTCTTGGGTTTCCTGGTGCTGTTCCTGGACTTTCTGGAGTTCGATTTTGGACTGGTATGGCAGGTGATGATTCCGCTGTTTTCCATCGGTGCGGGTCTTGCCATCCATGTTTCGGGCAGGCTCGGAGGGGATGAGTGATATCCAATGGTCCGCTTGGATTGATTTATTCCGTCGGCATCGCGGTCGTGATCGGCGCTTCGGGTTTTGTTTCGGGATATTTTTCCTTGGGCTCATGCGTAAGGCTTGATGATGCTGTTTTTCATGGCTTTGCTCTTCATGGCTGATAAAGCTTTTGGATAAATCCGCCGGATGAGTTTCGTAGGGCTGGGCTGCTGGTGATGGCCGGATAAAGGATCGGTTTGGAGTTTGCCGTGCTGAACACCGGCACTCGGGCTGGTTCGTTACTTCATTCGTCTTTCCGTTGGCGAGCGAAGTTCCGAACCTTGATGGATGCTTTCCAAGATTAAAGGACTATTGATTATCTTATGCTCAAGAACCGTTATCTGATCCTGGTATGGACACTATTCTGCATCCCCACCGTACAAGCTGACATTTCCGCCCCGGTGGTGCAGCGCGACGGTATCAGCGAATACCGCCTGGAGAATGGTCTGCGGGTGATCCTCGCTCCCGATGCGGCCAGCCCGGCCATTGCCTTCAACATGCTTTACCTCAGTGGTTCCCTGGCCGATCCGCCGGGCAAGTCCGGTACGGCCCATCTGCTCGAGCATCTGCTGGCCAAGGGGGCGGACAAGCAGTTGATCGAGGGGCTGAATCGGCGCGGCATCCGCTTCAACGCCACCACCAGCTACGACCGCACCCGCTATGCCGCCCTGCTGGCCGCCGAGCAGGGCACGCTGGACTACCTGATCGCACAGGAAGCCGAGCGCATGCGCAATACCCGCTTCGGGCAGGCGGAGCTCGATGCCGAGCGGGAGGTCGTGCTGCGCGAACTGGAGCAAACCCAGGATGTTCCCCTGACCGCCCTGACCCAGGGCATGCTGGCCGCGGCGATGCCCGGTACGGGGTTCGGCCGTCCGGTGCTGGGCAGTCGCGAGGAGCTACGGCGGATCGATGTGGAGGACCTGCGCGCCTTCTACGCCCGTCATTACCAGCCGGGCAACGCGCTGATCGTCATCACCGGCCGCTTCGAGGCCGACAAGGCCCTGCAAGCGATCGAGCGGCATTTCGCCGGGCTGCCCGGCCAAGCCATCGCTGCGCCCCGGGTGGCGACCTCGCCCGGCAAGGCCGCCGTCGCGCGGACCGAGGGCGGTAACACCGAGTGGATCGCCCTGGCCTATCCGCTGGCCGCCGCCTCGGCCCCGGCCAATGCCATGCTCGCGCCCCTGGCCGACATCCTCGCCTCCGAACCCCATGGGCGCCTGTACCGGGAACTGGTGGTCGCCGACAAGACCGCCGGTGTCGTGGCCCAGACCCTCAGTTTCCGCCAGGGCGGCTATTTCCTGGTCGCGGCGCCCCTGGCCAAGGGACAGTCCATGGCTGCGGCCCAGGCTGCGCTGGTCGCCCAACTGGAAGGGCTGGCGCGCCAGCCCATCGACGAAGCGGAACTGCAACGCTTCAAGAGCAGCGTGCAGCCGGCGAAGGCCCGCGTGCTCAAGGACCACGCCACCCTGGCCGATCTGCTCGCCGAACACGCGGCGCTGGGCGACTGGCAACTGTTCTTGAACCACTATGAGCGCATCGCCCGCCTGACGGCCGCCGAGGTACAGCAGCAGGCGCAAAGCCATTTCCGCAGCGATCGGCGCATCGTCGGCGAGCTGCGCGTCGCATCCGCGCAGAGTGCCCCTCGGGAGAAGCGCGACCCGGCTCCCGCTGCCTCGCCCGCGCGATCCTCTTCGGCGACCGCCGCCCCCACGAGCCGCGTGGGAGACGGCGCCGAGCCGGTGGATCTGGCCGCTTTCAACCGGCAGGTCATGGCGGTGGAAAGCACCATCCGCCGTACCAGCCTAGACAACGGCCTGAAACTGGTCCTGCGCCCCTTGCCGGATTCCGGCAAACCCGTACAGGGTGTGCTGAACCTGCGCTTCGGCGATGAAACCGGCCTGTTCGGCAAGCGGGCCCTGGCGGATCTGGTCGGCGCCTTGCTGGCCCGCGGCACGCAGAGCCACAGTTACCAGCAGATCGTCGATCAGGTCACTCGCATGGGGGCCACCGTGTTGATCAAGCCGGAAGGGGAACTGCTGACCGTGCACTTCTCCGCCGGACGGGACGATCTGCCCACGCTGCTCGAACTGATCGCCGATATCCTCAGGCATCCCGCCTTCCCGGCAACGGAATTCGACTTGGCCAAGCGTTTGCGGCGCACCGCGCTGTCCCAGCCGGCCGCGGTCGCCGCCCTGTACCTGAACCGGCATGCCGCTCCCTATCCCGTCGGCGACGTGCGCCGCCATGCCGAGTCGGCGGAAATGCTCGTCGCCCTGCGACCACTGGGCCGCGATGACGTACTGGCCTTTCACCGGGATTTCTACGGTGCGGATCGTGGCGAGTTCGTGCTTTCCGGCAACTTCGACCCGCAGCAGGTGGAGCGGCAGGTACGGCGTCTGTTCGGCGACTGGAACAGCAAGGCCCGCTACGCCAGGCCGGCCCGTCCCTACCGGAACGTCTCCGCCGCCCGCCTGCATGTACATGCCGAGGCGCCACGGACCGGCTACTACCTCGCCCGCCTGCATTTCGATGCCGGCAGCCAGTCGCAAGAGCAGGCCGCCCTGTTCATCGCCGAACGCATCCTCGGCCGCCACCCGCTGGTTTCGCGCCTGGGACAACGCCTGCGCGAAGGGGAAAAGCTGAGTTACGACGTCCGTACCTCGATTCGGGTCGATCCGCTCGACCATGCCGGCTGGGTCGCCATCCAGGCCGATTATCCGCTGGGCCAGGGCCGGCGCCTGGCCGACCTGGTCAAGGACGAGGTCGCCCGGCTGATCGAGCATGGCATCACCGAACAGGAGCTCGAGCAGGCCCGGCAAGCCATCCTGCACGAGCGGCGCCTGAACTTCGGCCAGGAGCGGGGCGTCCTGTCCCTGCTGCAAAGGCTGCTTCACGAAGGTGCCACCCTGCAGCCCTGGGCGGAGCGCAACGAGGACTTCGCGCGCATCCGCCTGGAACAGGTCAATGCCGCCATCCGCAAGCATTTCAGGCTGGACACCTTCGTCGAGGTGCTGGCCGACGCGGATGGCGAGACGCAGCAACGCCTGTGAGATCCTCGCTCGAAAGAGAGCCCGGGGCGCTTCGGACCTCGTGCCGCGAATTGCCGGGACCGGCTTTGAGCTTCGTGCCAATGGTCGTAACCTGAGCGTCCCCACTGTCTCCACACAGGACATGCAATGACTTCGAAAGTTGATGTGACGATGCTCGCCGACCTGCTGCGGCGGGCGGCGAAAGCCGAGATAGTGCCCCGTTTCCGACGCCTGGGCAGCGCCGACGTGCGATCCAAGAGCGAAGCGACGGATCTCGTGACAGAGGCCGATGAACAGGCCGAACGCATGATGAAGGCGGAGAGCGCAAGGCTCTGGCCGGACGCCCTGTTCGTCGGCGAGGAGTCGGTCGCGGCGGAACCCGCGCTGCTGGACAGGCTGAAGGATGCCGAACTCGCCATCGTCGTCGATCCCGTCGATGGTACGTTCAACTTCGCCTCGGGTATCCCGGCGTTCGGCGTCATGGCCTCGGTCGTTCTCGCCGGCGAGACGATCGCCGGCATCATCTACGATCCCATGGGCGATGACTGGGTGATGGCGGAGAAAGGCGGCGGCGCCTGGCTGAGGCGGCCGGACGGCGAGGCGCAGCGGCTTTCCGTGGCCGCCCCGGTCGCGCTCGACCAGATGGTCGGCATGGCCTCGACCGGCTATCTGCCGAAGGACCGGCAGCCGCAAATCCTCGCGAACCTGTCCAAGGTCCGCTTCGTCGCCAACTACCGCTGCGCGGCGCACGAACACCGGACCTTCGCCGCGGGTCACGTGCATTACCTGATGTATTACAAGCTGATGCCCTGGGATCATCTGGCCGGCGCCCTGATCTGCCAGGAGGCGGGGGCCTACGTCGCCCGTTTCGATGGAACACCCTATCTGCCGCACCATCTGGACGGCGGCTTGCTGATCGCACCGGACAAGTCCTCCTGGGAATCGCTCCGGCGCGAGGTTTTCACGCTTTGAACGAGCCTTTCGCCTTGCCGGGATAGCGCTTTCGCGGCCTGCCGGTGCGGAGCCGGCAGGCACGCGACACCCCTTGCGGGCTCGATCGCGGCGCCGTGCCATCGATCCGCTCGGGTATCGCCGACATTCGTACGGCGCCTCGGCTCATCCAGGGTCATGACAAGGCTGAAAAACGGAACGCGACCGGGAATGGCCCTTCATTCGCCCGATGCCTTTTTCCAATTGTCGAACAGTTGCAGCAAGGACGGGTCCGTCACGGTGCTTTCAGCGGCCTGGATCAGGCAGAGCCCGAGTTCGCGGGCGCTCGACGGGTGGATGTACAGATCATGCACGTTATCCTGGCTGCTCAACCTGAGTACCACGGTCCCATCCTGGGTTATAACCTGCGCTATTTCCACTTCCAGCTCGAAGTTGTTCATGGCCATGCCTCCGGTACTGGTAACAAGTCATCGCGAGGACGACTTTGTACGCTCCGAACTTGCCAAGTCGTTCCGCCTTTTCAAGAGTCACCGTCCAAAGCGATCACTCAATGTACGGTCTTTTGCGGGGACGCCGAGAGCAGCTCGAACAGCTTGTCTCCGACGCGCAAGAGCTGCTCCAGATCCAGCGCCGCGTCGATCATCCGGCCGTACAAACGAACCAGCTCGATCCGCTCCAGGGTTTCAGAGTCCAGCGTTTCCAGCCTGCAGCAAGCCATATTGTCCAGAAATGTATCCACTTCCCGTCGAAAGCATCGTTTCAGCTCGGTTACTTGCTTGCTCATGTTTCAAGCTCCTCGCACTCTTTCAGTACAGCATGCCCTGTTCGTCGATCCGGATAGAGAGAAGAATGCACCTATGGATATCTATTTCAACAGGCAAGTGCATAGGGGGCGATAAATGGATTGGCCGAACTTTACCGATTGTTCGATCTTGTGATGGGTGATTTTAGAGTGTTTCGATATATGAGTTCTTGCGCTTTGCTTCAGAGTAAAGGCCGTCGCGCATGTTTTCTCAAGGTCCGTTTGCCGGTAACTGCCGATTCCGGACAAGCAGGATCGATACGCCCACGATGAACTTCGTGCTGGCGTTCCAGGGCTGGCGGGAGGCTGCACGCATCCCTGCGTGCGCAGAGGGCTCAGGCCTGTTTCAGGCGCTCGGCCAGGCGTAGGGCAAGGGCGGCGATGGTCAGGGTGGTGTTCACCGAGCCCACGCTGGGCATCACCGCGCCGCCGGCGATATAGAGATTGGCGTGGTCGTGGCTGCGACAGTCCCTGTCGACCACCGAGGTCTTCGGATCGTTACCCATCAGGGCGGTGCCGGCGATGTGGTTGTTGTTGGCGAAGTGGTCCTCGAACACCACCTCGCTGCCGCCCAGCAGCTTCGCCGCCCGGGCGTAGACCTCGCGGGTGTGTGCGGCGCTCCGGCGCACGTAGTCGTCCAGCGCGTAGGTGAATTCCGGCTTGGGAATGCCGGCCATGCGCTCGGTGGCGCTGGGCACGATGCGGTTTCTCGGGTCGGGCAGGATTTCGTGGAAGCTGTCGAAGCGCACCGAGCGGGCGACCCGGTCACGGATCTTCGCCTCCAGTTCCGCACCGAAAAGCAGGGGGCCTTCGTGGATCAGCTCGCCGGCGATCCGCTCCAGCGGCGACATGTTCGACAGGTGAATCTTCTTCGCGGCGTACCGGCTGCGGAACGGCCCGTCGCGGAAGTCGATCAGCGAGGTCATCTCCTGCTGGGCCGGCTTCGAGGATCAGCATGTCCTTGCCGGCCAGGGCCAGTTGCTGGGCGATCAGGGCGCCGGCCACGCCGGAGCCGACGACGACGAAATCGGCTTGTTGTGCGTTGGCCATGCTCAGGTCCTCCCGAAGACCGGCTTCCCGGCCCAGGCGCCGGGCATGCCGAAGCAGAAGGCCCGCAGCTTCAGGACGCCGCCGGCGGCCTTGAACATCAGGGCGTCCGGGTAGCCGACCAGCGTGGCGCGGTGATCGTTGCCGACCATGCCGAGATACCAGGCGGAAAGAATCTGCCGGGCCGTGTTCCGGGTTGTGCCCTCCAGTTCCTGGGTATGGGTCTGGTCGAGCCCGTTCCGCAGTTCGCCGAGACGCGTGGCGAAGTCTGCGTCGCGCTCGACCAGGGTGTCGTGGAGACGCTGGCCGAATCGGGCGTCGAGGTCGTCGCGCCCGGTGAGGCGTCTGGACAGCTCCATGAAGGTCGCCAAGCCGGTTTCGGAGGGCGTCGCCCAGGCCGGAGCGAGCGGGCCAATGAGTAGCAAGGCGCCAGTGCAGGTCGCGCCCAGCAGGCGGCGACGGGAGAGAGAAAACGCAGGCGAGGACGACGCCTCGGACGTCGCGCAGGCATGTTTTGGCATCTGGATTTTCCATTGTCGTTATGGAGGGGCACCGGGCCGCGTGGCGGAGCAGCCCGGCGCCGGGTGGGGCTCAACTCATCTGGCGAGTTTTTCCGGGACGACCGGGTAGTGATCCCAGACCTTCTGGTCGGTCAGCGAGCGGACCAGCTTGACGTATTCGGCATGGCTCCAGGCCAGGGGCGTGGCCGAGTCCGTGCCTTCGCCCTTCACGTAGCCGTGGCGGCTGTTGTCGCCTACGCCGTCCCAGACCTGCTCCGGCAGCATCAGGCCCTCGTTGGCGAACAGCTCCATGGCCTTGACGTAAGTGTTCCTCAACTGCGCCAGTTGCTCGGCGCTCAGTGCCTCGATTCCTGCCGGCAAGCGGGCCTTGCTGCGGGCCAACTCGTAATGGCCGCGCTCGCCGGTGAAGATCGGCCAGACGCGGCCGCGCAGCCCGGAGTTCATCTGCGGGGCCTCGGTGGCCGGGAAGTTGATGGCGGAAATTTCGCTCTCGCCGTAGCCGTCGTTGCCGTAGCGGCGCCAGCCGGGGAATTCGCCCTCGACGCCCGGATAGCTGAACAGGTATTTGACCTTCAGGTTTTCCGGCAGCTCCTGGCTATCGAGTTCGTCCAGGCTGCCGACGATGTTCGGGTCGGTGGCGGGGCGTACGCCGTAGCGCACCAGCTCCAGGAAGCCGGCATCGAGCACCTGATGTTCCGGCAATCCGGGGCGGCTGTTGTTGTCGAGCAGGGGGGCGCCGTCGTCGGGGTCGTCGTTCTGGGTGATGCGCAGATAGTAGTGCCCGTCACCCAGGCTGCCTTTCCGGGTGACCATGCTCGCCTCCAGCTTGTCGGAATAGCCCTTCGCGGCGTCCAGGAAACGCTGCGCCGCCTCGCCATCCCCGGCATGGCCGGCGACTTCGGAGGCCGCCACCAGGCCGGCGATGACCGCCGCCGTGGTCGAGGGCGAGTAGCCCCATTGCTCTTCCCAGCGTTCCTGCTGGGTCTGCGGCGGGACGACCTTCCAGTCGTTCCAGCCGACCTTCACCTGGCCGCCCCTGGTCAGGAATTCCGCCGCCGGCTTGAGCATGTTCTGGTACCAGTGCTTGATCCGGGCGTCGTCCAGTATCCCGGCCTTCCACAGCTTGTATCCCAGCATGATGGGCATGGCGGTCTGGTCGAGCTGGACCCCGACCCATTCGATCTCGCCATCGACGTGGGTCTTCTGCAGGAACCAGCCGGTGGCGCCGGGGCCGGCGTCTTCGGTCTTGCCTTCCTGCTTCTGCTCGTGGATGTAGGCCGAAGTGTCGCCCTGCGTGAGAGAGGTGGCTTCGCTGACCTGGACCTTCTTCAGGTATTCGAAGGCGACCTGCGGTGTCTGCCGGTCGCCGAGGGCCAGCAGCGCCATCGCGCACTGGTAGAAATCGCGCGGCCAGACCGCCTTGTAGCCGGTGGTGCCGCTTTCCGCCGGCACCGTCTCGCCCCAGGGGTTGGACAGGGAGGCGATCAGCGCTCCGGCGTTGCTCTTGTCTTCCTGTGCCTTGAGCACCATGGCGCTGACGTTGAGCAGCTTGCCGTTGTCGGCACTCTGCGCGTACATGGCCGGCAGGCCGGAAAGGGAGGCCAGGTAGTCCCGCCAGCCGATCGCCTCGCCCTCGCCGTTGTAGTGGGCCAGCACCTCGGCGTAGCCGCGCGCCAGCGTCGCATCTGCCGCCCGGTCGGCCTGCTGGCGGTTCTTGCCGAAGCCGACCACCAGGTCGAGGGTGGTTTCGCTGCCCGCCAAGGGCAGGCGGGCCAGCATGGTGACGTTACCAGCAGCATCCCCGGTGCTGTCGTAGCGGTTTTCGAGCTTGCCGTCCTTGAGGTCGGTCAGGCCGTCGGAAACTCCGGCGAAGCCGACGGTGGGTTGTTCCAGAGGGCGGCTGGCCTTGACCACCAGGGTGGTCTCGCCCTCCCGGGCGTACAGCGCCTGCCCGTCGACGAAGGCGCTGTCGCCACTGCCGTCGTTGCCGATGGCCGGATCGATGTGCACATAGGCCTGGATGCCCGGCTCCTGGCTGCGGAAGATGACCCGTATCACCAGCGAATCGGCGTCCGGGTCGGTGAAGATGTGCTTCTCGATCTCGTAGCGGCCCTGCCTGTCGCGGTTGACGATCTTGTAGGCCAGTGAGGTGGGGCGGCCCTGATCGTCGACCGACAGATAGTGGATCTCGCTGTCGGTGTCCTGCGCTTCCAGGTCCAGGAAGTCGGGGCCCTGGATCACCAGTTGCATTTCGCGGAGCTGGGCTTCGTGGATCAGCCCGAACATGGTTTCGGTGACGACCCCCCGGGCCAGGGAGAACCAGACCTTCGAGACTTCGCCGGTGGCCGCTTGCGGCGAGTACTGGCCGTCCTCGTACTGCTCGTAGGAAGTACCGATGCCGGTCTTGCCCGAATAGGACCAGAACGGCGCCGCGCCCGGCGCGCCGGGGGCCATGTTGGCCGCCCCGGCGGCCTGGGCGATTCCCAGTGCGCCGATCAGGACGCTCAGCAGTGTTTTGCGGAATCTAGCTGGTTGTTGCATATGACCTTCTCTTTTTCTTGTGTGGGAATTCGAAGGAGCCGCCGTCCGGCGGCGTCGATGGGCGAAACCGCTTCAGGCACGAGGCGGCGGGACCGCTCTGTCTTCGCACAGGCAACGGGACGGCGTCGGTACAGGGCGAATCGCCTGGCGCGGCACCGGTGTCTGCAAGCGTCGAAGGAGGAAAGGGGAGTGGAACCCGGCACGCTCGCGAGCGGCGGAGGTACGCATGGCGAATGCCTGAAGCGGGACAGGCGCGTGGTCGAAGATAGCCATCGGAAACCTTGTATTGAGGCAGCGCTGTCTTTGCGGGTGGACCCCTGCAAAGCTTGTCTGTCTCCCTTCTTGTTGTTTTTGTCCCTGCTCGTCCGGCGCCGACGTTTCCGGAGCAATGGGCGAGATAGGGAAGAACTGGCCGATCGATACGCGAATGCCAGCCATTCGTTAGGGTAGCGCTATCTTATTCGTGGCGTATCGTTTTTAGCAAGTCAGGTACGCTCCGGTATCGTGCGGAGTGATGTACCGAGCGTGATTGGCAGGTCGTGATCTGAAGTATCCGCGGGGTTGGAGCGGGCGGGACAGGGAATTTGCCGCTTGGTATGGATGGGCGTACGCAGCCAAGACACGGAAACCAGGGCAGAACCCTGGTTTCCGGGTGTATCGCGGACCGCTTATCGCCGCTCCGGGCCGACTGGCCGGTATTTCCTCGAGAAAACGCCGCTGGCTATTCGCAGAGCAGAGCGGGTTGCTCCGGCTCCCGGGTTTCGGCAAGCGCTTTCTGCCGGCGCATCGCCCAATAGGCGGCCGCGAAATAAACCAGGGTGCAGGCGAATCCCGCATCGTAGAAAATCTCGCGGTTCGCTTCGTAGGCCGCCATGTCCTGGCTGAAGAACAGGGTATTGCAAGCCAGCAGCATGGCGATGGCCAGGCTCGTGAGGGACGCGGCGCGCAGCCATTTCGAGAAGGCACTATTGTCCTTGACCGGCATCCGCTGGGCGCTGGCCTGTTCCTCCTGGAAAGCCTTGACCTTCATGTCGAATGCCCGCGACGCGGCCTCTTCCTGCGGATACCGCTGCGCAGCGCCGTGCTTTTTAGCCAGGACCGTGTAGACGACGATCGTGAAGATCCAGGTCGGGACGAACAGGTAGTAGAACGAGATGACGTCCAGTGCGTTCAGGCCGAAGCCGAAGACCAGTCCCGCACCCCAGGAGGCGACCGCCGGAGTGCTGTGGCCGAGCTTGCGATAGGTCACCCAGTAGCGGGTCAGGCCGATGCGGGGAAACAGGACGTGTTCGGCGAAGACGATGGCCCCGACCGGCACCACCAACAGGCCCGCATAGGTCAGCAAGGGCAGGATCTTCGAAAAGACGAAGGGGAAACAGGCGACGATCACCGTCACGATGCCGACGGCCAGCGTGGCCTGCTGGCGCGAGTGCTCACGGAAGATTGCCTGCGCCGCCAGACCGGCCCGGTAGAGGTTGGAGTTGGCGGTCGTCCAGCCGGCGACGATCACGATCACGAATCCCGACAGGCCGAGCGCATGGTAGGCCACGTCGCCGGGGTCCAGGGCGGTGATCGAAGTCTTCAGGAGGATGGCGGCGCCCGCGCCCATGATCCCCGCGGCGATCCAGGCGATATAGTGGCCGAACAGCATGCCCGCGCCCGTGCAGAGGCCGTAGGATTTCTTCTTGGCGTAGCGCAGCAGGGCCATGTCGATCAAGCCGAAGTGGGTGATGGCATTGGCCGTCCAGGCGAAACCTATCACCTCGAGCAGCCCGATCCCCGGTTCTCCCTGGGCATTCGCCCCGGTCCAGATCGACTGATCGCCGATGCGCATGAAGTCGCTCCAGCCGTTCAGGCCGGTGTGGCCCAGAACCGACTCGGCCAGGGCCGGCAACAGCACGAACGCGCCGCTGATGAACATGACGAACAGCCAGGGCGCACAGATTCCCGAGAAGTCGGAAAGGGCCTCGAAACCGTACATGGCGACCAGGACCACGATCGCGCCGACGCCCAGCACGATCACGACGAACCAGGGGTCGGTCGGAAACCAGTTCAACTGCGCCGGTATGTCGAACAAAAAGCGCACGGCGGTCGACGACACGGTGATCATCGCCGCGGATATCACGGTGAATATGACGACGTTCGCCCCGTTGTAGAGTTTCGTCATCGAACCACCGGCGATCTTGTGCAGGTAGGTGAACAGGCTCAGTCTCGTTTCCACGGCGATCGGCGCGGTGATCAGGAGCCAGCTCAGGACCGCCAGGATATTGCCGATCAGCAAGCCCAGGAGGATATCCGTGGTCCTGGCGCCCAACGCCACGAAAGTGGCGCCGATGACGAACTCGGTCGCCGCGACGTGCTCGGCGGCGTACATCCCCGCGAAATGGGTCCAGCCATGAAGTTTGTGTTGCGGAATCGGCAATTGCTCTTCGCTCATGCCGGCGATGTCCGGGGTGTGTATTTCTGTATTCATTTCGATGCTTCCGCTGATTTCCTCGTTCAAGGAATTCCGAAAAATACTTGCCCAGGACGAACTCGCGCCTATGCGAGTATGCTTCTCGCGCGCTTCGAACCTATGGAGGGGACTTTCTCGGACTCGGGATATCTCGCCGTTATGGCTGCCAGTTATCCACGGATGGAGCGAAAGCGGACTTTGCCGGGGATTCCCGAGAGAGAAGTGCAATGGAAAAAGCAGGCATGCCTGGGCTGAAAGAGGATTTCATTGTTATTCACTCCTTGCCGATCGGGCGATCGGCCATCTTGTCTTTATTGTGACCCTCCACCGCGAATGGACTTATTCGACGGGAAAGCCGGGTAAAAGGAATTACACCGGGCATTCCCCGCCAAGACAAATTCATAACTACCGAAAGTCTGTACTTTTTTGCACGAACGGCGACAGGATCGGATCGGCCGCTTATGCCGGGCGTTCAGAGCCGATAATGCATGAAATGCATGTTCGTTCCGGAGCGCGAGGAGTCATGCCGCGTACTCATCGATGGCCATTCCGGTCCGCCGAAGGCTGTTCGGATAATCGGACTTCCCCATGGCCCGCTCATTTCCACCAGTGTTCGATCTGCACGCCGAAGTTGGAGCCGTTGCGATCGGAGCCGAAGGGACCGCTGGCGGACAGCGCGGAGTCGGGAGCCATAGCGGTCGCCGCGCGCTGGGCCGCCTCGTTCCAGGCCGCGTAGGTGTAGTAGAAGCGGATCTCCGGGCGCGTCCAGAAGCCCGGCCCCGACGGCGACCAGGTGGGGGCGATGGTGAACTTGGTCAGCTTGCGGGTACCGCCGGGGGCCTTGATCTGGTCGCGGCCCAGCTCGGCGATCAGCTTGAACTGCTCGCTGAAGGCGTAGACCGGCCGTACGCCGATGGACAGCCAGCGCTGGTCGTCGCCGTCCGGGCGGATGTCCTTCTGGTAGACGATGCCGAACTGGCCGCCGAACCGCTCGGTGGTCTGCCAGTCGAAATACTCGACCAGGCGCCAGCTCTTGTCGCTGCTGTCCAGGCCCGGATCGCCGGTATAGCCCAGGCCGGTGCCCGGACCGCGGCCGTATTGCAGCGCAAGGGTGTTGGCCCGGCCGCCGAGAAAGCCTTTCTGCTTGTGCTGCAGGATCGCCGACCAGCCACTGTGGGCGTCGCGGCTGTCCGGTTTCTGGAGGTAGTTGAGGCCGACGGTCAGTTCGCCGCCCGGGTTGGTCTTGAAGCCGCTGACGCTGAAGTCGTGGCGATTGATGTAGGGCTCCTGGTCCTGGTTGTCCTTGCGCGAGAACACGTAGCTGTACTTGAGGTCGCCGATGGCCACCTGATCGAAACCGAAGCCGGTACCGCTCTGGTTCCAGTAGAAGTAGTCGGAGATGTGGATATCGTTACGGTTGTACCAGCGCCGTCCGATCCAGAAGTTGCCACCGTTGAGCACGGGCATGTTCTTCCATTCGAGATACCACTCGCTCAGGCGGCTGAAGCCGTGCTCGTCGCTGAACTTCAGTTCGTGGCCGTACTGGTTGTAAAGCTGCGCCATGGTATGCAGGCCGAGCGACGAGCCGTCCCCCAGGTCGAGCAGGCCCTGGTCGAAGATCAGCTCGGCATATTCTTCGCACTCGTTGCCGAGACGGTATTTGGACGGTGCGCCGGGCAACTGGAAGCAGGACTGGGTGCCGCCTTCGTCCGAGCCGGCGAGGCCGATGCGGGAATAACCGCTGAAATCCAGGGCCTGGACCTGTACGGGGAGCGTCAGGCAGGCGCAGAGCGTAAGCAGCGTCCCGCTCTGGAAAATGTTTTCGGTCGATCTTGAATATTGATGCGGGGAAATATATTTACGGTTCTTCATTGTTTTTATTACCGATCGATTGCGATTGAAAAGCGAATCTCTCCCGTCGCGAGGGCGAATGGGGCCTTTCCTCGTGGCGTGGCAATATATTCGGGGCGGAATTTTTCCGGCGCTCCGCGGACAAGTTTTTCTCGACTGGCATCAAGCCTGCGAGTTTTTCGTTTGTTTTTGGGTTTCCCGCTGCCGTCGATTCGAAATACGAGCGTTAATGAGTCGCTCGATATAAAGAATGGTATTTGGGAAATCGGTTCGCCTTGTCCGGCGAGTCCGGTTCGAGCGAGGCGCGCTGGCCTCGTTCGCTTCGCTGGAGGGCTTCAGGGGAGGGATTACCGCCATCATGGCGTCGGCGAAGAATCGCCTCACGAAATAGCGATGGGGTTCGAGCGGTCTGTACGCTCGGGCTCGATGAATGTTTCATGATTGCCGAGTTCCCTGCCGACCGTGCGATCGGCTGTTGTTATTATCTTTCCTTGTCGGTCTTCCTTCTCGAATGAGGAACATTCGAGGGGCGAGTCAGGATGGAAATAATTACAACGGGCATCCGGCAGCGGGACAAACGCATAACTTCCAGAAAATCTGTACTTTTTCGCACGACAGGCGACGGCGCTTCGATTCGATCGAACTTTCGAGTGCGCAGGGTGGGAAATGGCCGTGGGGCCTTTCCCACCGGATCGCTGCGATATCGGTGAAAGTCGTCGCGCGAGTTTCCCACCCTGCGGCCTGGCCCGGGGCCGGCGCCATGCTCGGTCTTCTTCAGAACAGCGAGAGCGGGTACTGGACGATCAGCCGGTTGTCGTCGAACTTGTTGTCGGCGCCCCAGTCGCGACGCACCGTCGAGTTCCGCCAGCGCAGGGCCAGGTTCTTCGCCGGACCGCTCTGCACCACGTAGCTCAACTGGGTCTCGCGGTTCCACTCCTCGCCGTCGTCGATACCGCCCGCATGCACGTTGTGACCCTTGATGTAGCGGGTCATCAGGGTCAGGCCGGGCATCCCCAGGGGCGCGAAGTCGTAGTCGTAGCGCACTTGCCAGGAGCGCTCGCGGGGGTTGTCGAAGCTGCCGTTGTAGCTGTCGTTGGCCGCCGTGCCGCCGCTGGTGCCGTTGACCCGCAGCCAGCGGTCGTCGCCGCCGACCCGCTGCAGGCCCAGGTAGAAGATGTGCGCGCCATGCTTGAGCGAGAACATCCCGGTCAGCAGGCTGTTGTCCAGGTCGCCGGCCTGGGCGCTGCCGTCCTCCTCGCCGTCGAAGTAGCCGAGGTTGGCGCCCAGGGTCCAGTCCTTGCCCAGCGGCTGGCTGTGCACTACCTGGAAGTAGCGCTGCTTGTAGATGTCTTCCAGTTGGCCGAACCAGGCGCCGAGCAGGGTGCGGTTGTCGTTGAAGGCGTATTCGGCGCCGGCGAAGCTGAAGCGGTCGGAGGTGACGCTGGCGTTGCCGACCCAGCTCATGTCCTCGAGGCTGCTGTCGTCGCGCGGGCTGTTGCCGCGGAAGCGCCCGCCGTAGAGGGTCAGGTTGCGGATCTCCTTGGAGGTGAACATGCCGCCCTGGAAGGTCTGCGGCAGCGAGCGGCCGTCGTCGGAGCGCAGGATCGGCAGCGCCGGCGACCACTCGCCGAGCTTCGCCTCGGTCTTCGAGAAGCGCAGCTTGCCGGCCACCGCCAGGCGGCCGAAGTCGTCGGCCGGCTTGCCGTCCTTGCCGACGGGCAAAAGCTGGGTGCCGCCGGTGCCCTTGCCGCCGTCGAGCTTGACCGACCAGAGGCCGAGGATGTCGATGCCGAAGCCGACCGGGCCTTCGGTATAGCCGGACTGCAGGTCGAGGATGAAGCTCTGGGTCCATTCCTCGGCCTTGCTGCGGGTGGCGCGGTCGTCGACGAAGTTGCGGTGGATGTAGAAGTTGCGCAGGGTCAGGGTGCCCTTGGCATCCTCGAGGAGTTCGGCCTGGGCGCTTGCGACGGGCAGCAGGAGCGCCAGGGGCAGGAGGTGGAGGATGGAATTCAGGTAGCGCTGTCTTTGAGGTTTCTTGTTGTTGTGCATTGTTGTTATGGTCCCTTGATGGCACGGATTCCTCCCACACCCGGGCCGCGATCGCGGCAGGGAAGTCCGGGGTGGGAGAGGGAATTGCGGTCGGTGGGCGATCAGCCCGCGGTCCGGACGACCTCCAGGGCGGCCGGATTGACCAGATTGGCCGGACGCTGGCCGGCCAGCGCCGCCAGCAGGTTGTCGACGGCGCAGCGCGCCATGGCCTCGCGGGTTTCGTGGGTGGCCGAACCGATGTGCGGGGTCGCCACCACGTTGTCCAGGCGCAGGAACGGCGAGTCGGCGGGCAGCGGCTCGCGCTCGAACACATCCAGCCCGGCGCCGCGCAGGCGGCCGGCCTGCAAGGCTTCGAGTAGCGCTGTCTCGTCGACCACCTTGCCGCGCGAGATGTTAATCAGGATGGCCTCCGGGCGCATCCGCGCCAGTTCGCGGGCACCGATCAGCCCGGTGGTGGCGGCGGTCAGCGGCAGCGTCAGGCAGACGAAGTCGGACTCCGCCAGCAAGGCCTCCAGCGAGCGGTAGCCGGCGCCGTAGCGTTGCTCGACCTCCGGCTTGGGCGACGAGCTGTGGTAGAGGATCGGCATGCCGAAGCCGAAGTGCCCGCGGCGGGCCAGGGCCTCGCCGATGCGGCCCATGCCGACGATGCCGAGGGTCTTGCCGTGCACGTCGCTGCCGAAGTGCGCCGGACCGATGCTTTTGCGCCACTGCCCGGCACGCACCCAGCCGGCCAGTTCGACGACCCGCCGGGCGGTCGCCAGGATCAGCGCGAAGCCGGTGTCGGCGGTGGTTTCGGTGAGCACGTCGGGGGTATTGGTGAGCAGGATGCCGCGTCGGGTCAGGTAGTCCTGGTCGTAGTTGTCGATCCCCACCGAGACGCTGGAGACGACTTCCAGTTGCGGCGCCAGATCGAGCAGTCCGGCATCCAGCCTGAGGCTGGCGCCGAGCAGGCCGTGGGCGCCGGGCAGGGCGTCGCGCAGGCGGGCCAGGCCGTCGGCCGACAGGTCGTCGATGCAGGTGACCTGCGCCTGCTGGCGCAGGCGGGTCATCAGCTCGGCGGACAGCTTCTTGTAGAGCACGATGTTCTTCATGGACACGGATTCCTCAGGAATTGGTCGCCGGCCGGAATTGGCGGCCGGACAGCGGCGCCGGGCGGGCGCCGCTGGTGGGGTCGAGCAGCAGGGTCAGCAGCACGGCGATCAGCAGCGCGCCGCTCATCAGCAGGAAGGAAGCACCGGGATTGCCGGTGGCGCCGTTCAGGTAGCCGACCAGCCAGGAGCCGGCGAACGAGCCGAGCGCGCCCATGCTGTTGATCAGCGCCATGGCGCCGCCGGCGACGTTGACCGGCAGCACTTCCGGGACGATGGCGAAGAACGGCCCGTAGGGGGCGTACATGCAGCCGCCGGCCAGCACCAGCAGGGCGTAGGATAGCCAGAAGTGCTCGCTGCCCAGGGCATAGGAGCCGTAGAAGGCCAGCGAGGCGATCAGCAGCGGCGGCCAGACGAAGCACTTGCGCTGCTGGAAGCGGTCCGAGGCCCAGGACACGCCGAGCATGCCGATCACCGCGGCCAGGTAGGGCAGCGATGACAGCCAGCCGGCCTGGACGATGTCCAGTTGGGCGGCGTCCTTGATGATCGACGGCAGCCAGAGGACCAGGCCGTAGACGCCGATGCTCCAGCAGAAGTACTGCACCGAGAGCAGGATCACCTTGGGCGAACGGAATGCTTCGCGGTAGTTCTTCACCGGCTTCAGGCCCTGCTGCTCGGCGGCCAGCGCCTGCTGCAGTTCCTCCTTCTCCCGGGCGTCGAGCCATTTGGCGTCGGCCGGACGGTCATCCGCCAGGCGCCACCAGATGAAGGCCCAGAGCACCGCCGGCAGGCCTTCGATGATGAACATCCAGCGCCAGTCGAAGTGTTCGATCAGGTAACCGGACACCACCGACATCCAGAGGATGGTCACCGGGTTGCCGAGGATCAGGAAGGTGTTGGCCCGCGAGCGCTCGGCCCGGGTGAACCAGTGGCAGAGATAGATCAGCATCGCCGGCATCACCGCGGCCTCGACCACGCCGAGCAGGAAGCGGATGGCGATCAGCAGGTAGACGTTGGGGATGACGCCGGTGAGAGTCGCCAGGCCGCCCCAGAGGATCAGGCTGACGAAGATCAGCTTCTTCACGCTGCGCCGTTCGGCGTAGATGGCGCCGGGCACCTGGAAGAAGAAGTAGCCGAGGAAGAACAGCGCACCCAGCAGCGACGACAGGCCGGGGGTGATGTTCAGGTCGGCGGCCATGCCGGAGGCGGCGGCGAAGCCGTAGTTGGCGCGGTCCAGGTAGGCCAGGCTGTAGGTGATGAAGATGACCGGGATGAGATACCACCAGCGGCGGCTGGCGAGACGCGGATTTTGCATGGATGTCTCCTGAGCTTGTTGTTTTTGTGGCAGCAGGTGCCGTCGGGATCGGCGATCGTTCGTCAGACGTTCAGGGTTTCCTCCGACAGTTCGTGGCGACGGGGCAGGCCCTCCATGTCGCCGATGCATTGCACGGCGCGGCTGCCGAAGGCGTTGCCGCGCTTGAGGGCTTGCGGAAAGCTGCGCCCTTCGAGCAGGGCGCTGATCACGCCGACGGCGAAGGCGTCGCCGGCGCCGACGGTGTCCACCACCCGGGTTGCCGGCACGCCATCGATGCGCCCTTCGCTGTCGGCGGTGCGGTAGTAGGCCCCTTCGGGACCGAGCTTGATCACCACCGCCTCGGCGCCGCGTTCCAGGTAGAAGGCGGCGATGTCGGCGGGGCTCTGGTAGCCGGTCAGCAGGCGGCCTTCCTCGATGCCCGGCAACACCCAGTGGGCGAGGGCGGCCAGTTCGTTGATCTCGGCGATCATCCGGGCCTGGCTCGGCCACAGCGAGGGGCGCAGGTTGGGGTCGAAGGACAGGCTGCGCCCGGCGCTGCGCATGCACTCCATCAGTTCGCGGGACAACATGCGGCAGCTTTCCGAGAGCGCCGGCGGAATGCCGGTGGCGTGCAGGTGGCGGGCCTTGAGCAGGTCGGGCACCAGGTCGGCGATCGACAGGTGGCTGGCCGCCGAGCCGCGCCGGAAATACTCCACCTTCGGGTCCCTGCCGTCGGTTTCCCGGGACTTGAGCTGGAAGCCGGTGGGATGCGCCGGGTCGATCCGCACATGACGGCAGTCGAGGCCTTCGCGGGTCAGGCTGTCGAGCACGAAGCGGCCCAGCGAGTCGTCGCCGACCCGGCTCAGCCAGGTGACCTTGAAGCCCAGCCGCGACAGGCCGATGGCCACGTTGCTGTCGGCGCCGGCGATGCGCTTGCCGAAGCGTTCCACCCGGGCCAGATCGCCGCTGTCCTCGGCCACGAACATGGCCATGGTTTCGCCGAAACAGAGCACGTCGACTTCATGCATGCTGGCGTTCCTCCTGTATCTGGCCAAGGCGGGCGAGGGTTTCGACGTGCTGCCGGGTGACGGCCAGCAGGTCGTCGCCCTGCAGGGGGTACTCGATGGCGCGCGGCACGCCCACCGGGAACTGGCGGAACAGGCGCAGCCACTGCTGCAGGTCGATTTCGTCGGGCGGCAGGGCCACCAGACGACCGTCGACGTTGTGCCGGACCGCCTTGCAGTGCACGTAGCGTACGTGCCGGCCGAGGCGCTGGGCGGCCTCGTCGACCGGCTGTGTCTGCCAGAGCCAGTTGCCGATGTCGAAAGTCATGCCGATATCGAGATCCCGCGTTTCGGCCTCGGCGAAGAGCGCCTGCAGGGCATCGATGCGGCCGCCCTGGGCGGTCTGGTCGTTTTCCACCAGCAATTGCACGGACTGTCCCGCCAGTTGCTGCGCCAGCTCGTCCAGGTCGTAGCCGGCGCGGTAATGGCCGAGCGAGACCTTCAGCCAGCGTGCGCCGCAGGCGCTGGCGCGCTCCAGGGTCGGACCCAGGGCGGCGCTGAGCCGGCCTTGCTCGGTCCACAGTTCGAGCGGGGCGGAATACAGGCAGTCGAGCTTCAGGCTGCGGACGGCGGCGGACAGGGCCTCCGGGTCCGGCGGGGCGTCGAACAGTTCCTCGCGCAGTTCGGCGCGGGCGGCGCCGGCCTGGGCCAGCAGCGGCAGGAAACTGGCCTGGCCGCGTTCGCGCACCAGACTGGCGCCATAGCTGGAAAGACTCACGGAGACGGGGTAGAGGGGCATTATGGTTATTCCTCTGAAACCGGTTTCATTTTCGACCGAACAGCCTGCCGGCAAACAGCCGGCGGGCTGTCAGCCGCGTGGGTGGGTGGAGCCTCGGACGATCAGTTGTGCCTTGAAGTCGAAATGGCGGGCCGGCCCCCTGGCTCCTCGCAGACGATCGAGCAGGCACTCGAAGGCAGTCACGCCGATCCGCTCGGTCGGCTGGGCGAGGGCGGTGATGCCGCTGCCCACCAGGGGATACCAGTCGAGGTCGTCGAGGGCGATCAGACCGATCTCCTCGAACAACCGGTAACCGAATTCGCGCAGTTGCCGGGTGGCGCTCAGGGCGGCCATGCCGTTGGCGGCGAACAGTGCCTTGGGCCCCGGTCCTGAGGCGACGAGAAAATCCCGCAGCGATTCGCGGAAGGCCCCATCGGTCTGCAGTACCCGGCCCTGCAGCAAGGGACTCCGGGCGATCCCGGCCTCGAAAGCCGCGACGCGCTCCTGGCGCGAGCTGGTGCCGTCCAGGGGCTCGCTGACCAGCAGCAGGTCGCGGTAGCCGCGCTGCTGCAGATGGTCCAGGGCCTGTTGCACCGCATCGCGGTTGTCCAGGCCGACCAGGTCGGCCTGCAACGCCTCGACCTTGCGGTCCACCAGCACCATCGGCAGTTCGCTGTGCAAGGACAGCAACTCGCCGGCGTGGTGGCCGAGGGTATTCACGATCAGTCCTTCGACGTTGTACGAGCGCAGGGCCGCCAGATGCTGGCTTTCCTGTTCGGTGCTGCGGTCGGTGTTGCACACCACCAGGGTGTAGCCGTGCTGGCGGCAGGCGGTTTCCACGCCATGCATCACGGCCACGGAATAGGGATTGAGGATATCGGCGACGATCATGCCGATCAGCCGGGTACGGCCGCGTTTCAGGCCGCGGGCCATCTGGTTGGGGCGATAGCCGAGCCGTTCGATGGCCTGCTCGATGCGCAGGGCGGTGGCATCGGCGAGCAACTGACGGTCGCCGCCGATATAGCGCGACACCGTGGCCTTGGAGACGCCGGCGGCTTCGGCCACCTCGCTGATGGTGACGCGGCTGCGGGTGGGCAGGGACGGACCGTTCACGGGCCTGGAACCTCTTGTTCTTGGTATTGTTCGTCGGTGTTCATTGCTTGAAACCGGTTTCAGTAAAGCTCAAAAGTTGGACCCCGTCAAGGAGGATGGATCGCCGCCGGAAGTCGGGCGTGGCTGGCTCGTTGCCCTGGATGCGCGGACGTGGACCATTGGTCCGGGCCATGGGCCATGCCGGGAAGGTTATCCGGGCTGCGGGAGGCCTGCCCATCGCCGTGGCCTCGGCTGCAAGGGCGATTTCCATCGTTTCCCGCCTTCCCTGGCTGTCGCGGTCAGTGCGAGGAACGGGTTATCCATATTTTTTCTTGACTCCTGTCAAAAGAACCTGCATCAATAATGTCAGACAACCTGATCTTTGAATTCCATGCTAGAACTCGAACGCCCCGATACGCTGGTCCAGCGGGTAGTGAACTCCATACGCGAGGAAATCGCCTCTGGACGTCTGCTCGCCGAGTCGCGATTACCCACCGAACATCAGTTGGCCGAGCAGTTGAATGTCAGCCGATCGGTGATTCGGGAGGCGGTTTCTCAACTCAAGGCGGACGGGATACTGATCAGTCGCCGGGGATTTGGTTCCTATATTTCCAAGACCCCGGCGGGCACGGTATTCCGACTCCCCAGCAAGAACGGCCATACGCTCGATTTGGCGCAGCTTTTCGAAATGCGCCTGTGGATCGAGGCGCAGGCCGCCGGCATCGCGGCCAGCCGGCGCAATGCGGCCGATCTGCGGAGAATGGAAAAGGCGCTCGAAGTGATGGCCGCCAACGCTTCGGATTTCGATCTTTCCGCGGCGGCCGACGTGGAGTTTCACCGGGCCATAGCCGCGGCCTGCAGGAATGAATATTTCCTGGCTTTTCATGATTTCCTGGGTAGCCAGCTCACCGCGGCCAGGCGCACCGCCTGGGAGAATTCCGCCGCTTTGCGCGGCGGCTCCATGGATGCCCAGAACGAACATCGTGAATTGTTTGCAGCGATCGCCCTGGGTGACCCGGAGACGGCGGCGAAATGTGCCGAGCGGCATTTGCAGGCTTCGGCCGGGCGTTTGGGGATGGTGTTGCCCAATAGCGTTTATCATCGCTCGCAGGATTGATTCGTTCGTATCCGTTTAGTCCGATGAACTGAATTTTTGCGAGAAATGTTTATCGGTTTTATTTGTCTGACAACCTGATTATCGAGGTGTCCACGAAGAACGATATGGCGTTTGATCTTGTTCCTATATTTGTCTGACAACCGGACATAGGCATGGGTGTTCTCAGTTGGGAAAAATAAAATGGTTCATGACTTTTGCGTGATCGGTGGCGGCATAGTTGGCCTGGCTACCGCCATGCGGCTCTTGCAGATCGACCCTGGTGCCTCCCTGGTCTTGCTGGAAAAGGAAAACAGCCTGGCAAGACACCAGACCGGGCATAACAGCGGTGTGATTCATGCGGGTATTTATTATCAACCGGGTAGTTTGAAAGCCAGGCTTTGCAAGGAGGGAGCCCGGGCAACCAAGGACTTCTGCACCGAGCATGGCATCGCTTTCGAGGAGTGTGGGAAGTTGCTGGTGGCTTCCACTCCTCTCGAAATGCAGAGGATGGAGGCGCTTTATGAGCGATCCCAGCAAAACGCCCTGAAAGTCGAACGCCTGGATGGGACCGAGTTACAGCGGCGCGAACCGAATATAGGGCACCTCTAAAAACACCCACCTGAGCTGGGTCGAGCAGTGACGAACCCAGCGCTTGGCATCCGTTGACCGGGTTGATGTCTCGCAGAAGTTCCTGCTGCCGGTCGCGGTATGCAACCAGCGACCTGACTCAGGCCATTTCCAGTAGTCTCGACATCCGCTTGAGGTTGTAGACCGCCGATTTGACCACCAAACCGAACTCCGCCCGGACCAAGCCAATGCTTCGGACCATCTTGCCGCCCATCTGGGCCAGGCTGGCAAAGACATGTTCGACCCGGGCTCGGGGACTGGCTATGCGTTTGTTTCGTGCCTTGTCCCGTTCACCGATCGGCTTGCCGGCCTGGCCCTTGCGCTGGATAGATGGCCTCCAGCCGATCAGTTGGAGCCAGCGCTCCCGGGGTCTGTCGTGATACCCGCGATCCGCCCAGAAGTCCCGGCTGCTGTTGCCCCGGTCGAGCACATCCACCAGATGCAGGGTGTCGGCCTCGCTGGCATCGCTCACCTTCACGCAGCGGATCAGCTTGTGCCGGCGATCCACGCTGACCGACAGCTTGTAGCCGAAGTACGACTTGCCGTGCTTCTTCGTCCAGCGCGCCTCGACATCCTTTTGCCGGCGCTTGGCGGGCGACCATTCGACCGGCACAGCCTGCTCCTTCACCACGGCCTGCTCATCGGCCGTGTTGTGCTGGATGGGCGCGCGAACGATGCTGGCATCGATGATCTGCCCTTCGCGAGCCCGGAAGCCGTGTGCCTGCAACTGACGCTGCACCTCGGCAAAGATCCGATGCTCGACGTTGGCCTGTACCAGGCGCTCGCGAAAGACCCAAATCGTGTTGCGGTCCGGCACTCGGCCGGAGTTTTTCAACCCGGCAAAACGCTGGAAACTCATACGGTCGAGCAGTTGAAACTCCATCTGCTCGTCGGACAGGTTGAACAGTTGCTGGAGTACCAGCAGTCGCGTCATCTGCTCCGTTGGATAAGGCGGCCGGCCGCCCTTGGCCCTACTGGGCCTGGGAGCCCAGTGGTCGATCTCGGCGGCCAAGGATGCAAAGTCCACATGCTTGTTCAGTAGGGCCAGTGGGTCGCCCAAGCTGTCCAGCTTGGCTTCACGCTCCTGGTCGGCAAAAAGACTGAACATCAGTAGGCTCCGGGTGATCAACAGGCGGATGATCTTACCCAGCGGCCGGGCTGGTTTTTAGAGGTGCCCTATAGTGGGTCTGGGCGGGTTGTTTTTAGAAAGCACCGGGATTGTCGATTATCGCAAGGTTTGTATGGCGATGGCCGGGGTAATCGCCAAGGCCGGTGGCGAAGTCTTGCTGGGCAAGCAGGTCCGTTCCATCGTTGAAAACGATGACCGAGTGACGGTGGCCACCGAAGATGAGTCCTGGAGCGCCAGGAAGCTGGTCGTTTGTGGCGGGTTGCAGTCCGACCGTCTGGCCAGGCTTGCGGGTCTGAAGATCGAACACCAGATCGTACCCTTCCGCGGCGAATACTTTCGCTTGCCGGAAATCAAGAACGATATCGTCAAGCACCTGATATACCCGATTCCGGACCCCGAGTTGCCTTTCCTGGGTATTCATCTGACCCGAATGATCGATGGTGGCGTGACGGTGGGGCCCAACGCCGTACTCGGTTTCGCCCGGGAAGACTATCGGAAGTTTTCCACCGACCTGAGGGACATCCTGGAGTACGGCCGCTTTCCAGGCTTCTGGAAAAGCATCGCGGGGAATTTGCGCTCCGGCTTGGTTGAAATGAAAAACTCCTTGTGCAAGCAAGGCTATCTGAAACAGTGCCAAAAATATTGTCCGTCGCTCGTTCTGAAGGATTTACAACCTTGCGAGGCTGGTATCCGGGCTCAGGCCGTGATGCGCGACGGAACCCTGGTGCATGACTTCCTATTTGTCGAGTCGCCACGGATGTTGCATGTCTGCAATGCCCCGTCTCCGGCCGCCACCTCGGCCATTCCGATCGGAGCCATGATCGCCGAGCGTTTGCTCAAGAAGAGCTAGCTTCAGGTCCAACGAATTCATTCAATTATCATTGTCTGGGAGACGTTATGGATAAAGTCGTCACGAGTTGATCATTGCCAGTCGAATTTGAAAGGACGGACTCGATCGTTCCGTCCGGACTCCTTGTTTCCTGACAACAAATAATATGGTGCGGGTCATGAGTACAATAATAAATGCTGCTCAACAAGTTGCGGAGTCTCCATCCGAACAGAAAGCTCGACTCAGGAAGGTTGCGGCTGCGACCATAGTCGGCTCCATGCTGGAGTGGTACGATTTTTATCTCTACGCGACGATGGCGAGCATTGTCTTCGCGAAAATCTTCTTCGATCCCGGCAATCCTCAGAACGCCACTCTGCTGGCATTCTCGACCTTTGCCATCGGCTTCATCGCCCGGCCTTTCGGGGGCATTCTATTCGGTCACCTGGGCGACAAGTTCGGTCGCAAACGCATGCTGGTGGTGACTTTCTGCCTGATGGGCATTTGCACGACGCTGATCGGGCTGATTCCCGACTATGCCACCTGGGGGATCTGGGCTCCCGTATTGCTCGTCGTCATTCGCATAATCCAGGGATTGGGCGCGGGAGCCGAACTTGCGGCAGCGGCAGTCACGTCCTATGAGCATGCTTCGGAAGACAAGCGCGGCAGCCAAGGGGCCTGGCCCGCACTGGGACTGAATCTGGGGCTGCTGCTTTCTTCGTTGACCGTATACCTGCTAACCCTTCCGGGTGACGAATTCCTTTTGGCGGGCGGTTGGCGGATTCCCTTCATTTTCAGCATCGTACTGGTCGGGGTTGGCCTCTGGGTACGCAACAGCATTCCCGAGACGCCCGATTATCAGGAGGTCAGGGAACATGAGCCTCTGCCCAAATTACCTTTGCTGGAAATTTTCAGGAACGATCTGAAAGGCTTGCTGGTGGTTTTCTTCGTGGCTATCGGCTACAACGCCCTGAGTTATATTTTCAAGGCTTTCTCGTTGGCCTATCTGACTCAATACAAGGGCGTGTCCGCCAATATCACCTCGTTGTCGGTGACCATCGCCAGTTCGATCGCGATATTCGCGGTGCCACTCTTCGGGCACCTTTGTGACAAATGGAGCAGCAAGTCGGTATTGATCGCCGGTGGTCTTCTGTCGGCCATCTTCGCTTATCCCTTCATGAGCCTGCTCGATACAGGCGTCAACTCCTGGATCTATATCGCCCTGGGTGTCGGTACCGGCCTGCTGGCGCCCTTGATGTTCGCTCCGCAGGGGTCGTTTCTCAGCCGCCAGTTCCCGACCGTCACGCGTTCTTCCGGTGTGGGCAGCGGACGGGAGGTCGGCACCGCACTCTCGGCAGGCCTGATACCCTTATGGGCATTGTCGCTGGTTTCCACTTCGCCCGGCCATTCTACCGAAGGCGTGGTGATCATCATGGTCGTTGCCGCACTGATATTGATAGTAGCGGCCTGCTGTGACCAGGGCGGCAAGCATTCGTTGTCCAGGAACTAGCCTTCCCCCCGGACTGACTGCGGCTCGAGAAAGCTGCAGTCAGTTCGGATATCGAAGAATGTCGATGAGCCGCGATGGCCGGCGGCATGCAGGAGCGGAGGTTCGCGTCCCCACGGGGATTGGCTTCGTTCAAGGCCGTATCGAACCCGACCGATAGCGGGGCGGAATTGGCGCTCGCCGGGCATCCGGTTCGGTCCGATGATCCGCAAGAGCGCTTCTGGTTATGTTGGATGCCGAATACTTTTCCCGGAATAAAAAGATTCAATGACCGTCGTCTCTCATATTTAAACTGCATGCCTGCTACGGCAGGCTATTTTGGGAATGCGAACCCTGTCAGCCTTGGCGCTTGTTCTGGCCGGGAAGTCCTTGAGCGTTCCGCCGGTATCTCTTTCGGGTTTGGTTGCCGTCCATTCGGCCGCGAGCGCTTCGATCTGGTCGCGTGGCCACAGCATCGTCTTGCCTATGACCGCTGCCGGCCGTGGGAGGCGACCTTTGTACAATAAATAGCGGACGGCTGCCTCCTTGCAGTTCAGGAGTTGCGCGACCTCGCGTAGCTGTATGATACGTGACAGGCTGCCATCCGGATTTATGAGTCTCAGTCGATCTGTTTTCATAAAAGGCTGGTCGAGTCTTCTAATGGTTCGAGTCAATATTTAAGCAACCCTTTCCAGGCTTGCCTTGTTTTGCGGTCGTGTTTCATCCGAAAAACTTCGGTTCCTGATTTCGTATGCACTGCGGAGTCGATGGGCTTCGCTTCCGTGCCTTTCATGGTCGATTGACGAATGGCGCGGAACCCGATTTAGGTGCATTCCTGCCTGCCGGTATCGCCCGATCGGCTCGCAAGGCAGCGTCCCGGCAGCGGTAGCGTTCCGATGCCTGACGCGATTGGCGTCGACACGGTGAAGGTGGAGGGGCCAGCGGCGTGACCGAACGAGCGGGGATATTTCCCTAAACGGATCGGCGGGGGATTCGTCTTGATCGGATAGAGCCTTTCCACGTGCCCCGACCGAGGTGTCCATCCGTGCTTGCCCACCTGATCAGACAGTCCCGCCGCCTGCTGACCGCCGCCACCCTGGCGAGCGTCGCCGCCGGGGTGTGCAGCGTGCTACTGCTCACCCGGATCAACGCCGCGCTGGTCGCGAGCGACCCGGCGGAGCGCACGGCCCTGGCCTGGGGGTTCGCCGTCATCGCGTTGCTGGCGATGGTCAGTCGCATGCTTTCCTCGGTATTGTTCGAGCGCCTTGGCCAGTATGCGCACGCCGAACTGCGGCGCTTTGTTTCCGCGCGGGTAATGGCCACCGATTTCCGCCGGCTGGAGGAGATCGGCGGGCCGCGGGTGCTGTCGGCCCTGTCCGAGCACTGCGCCAGGGTGGCCGACTTCTTCGTCGGCTTTCCGGCCATCCTGGTCAATGCCATCGTCGTCGTCGGCTGCCTGGTCTACATGGCCTGGCTGTCCTGGTCGATATTCTTCGTGGCCGCCGTGGTCATCGGCCTGGGCTCGCTGGGCTATCACCTGGCGCACCTGTGGGCGATCCGTCATCTCGATGCCGCTTCCCGCGAGCAGGACCGCCTGTTCGGCCATTTCCGGGCGCTGGTGGACGGGGCCAAGGAGCTGCGCCTGCACGCCTCCAAGCGGGAGCGCTTTGCCAGGGATGTGCTGGGCGCGTCGATCGAGGAGGTGCGCCGCGAGCGTACGCGCGGTTCGTCGATCTTCCTCGCCTCGTCGGCATGGGGCAACTTCCTGATCTATGCCTTCATCGGCCTGGTGCTGTTCGTGCTGGTGGGGGAGGTGCCCGAACGGGAGCGGATCATGACCGGTTTCGCGCTGGTCTTCGTCTTCATGGTGTCGCCGCTGGAGAACCTGCTGCTCGTCCTGCCGCGGGCCAACCTGGCGAAGGTTTCGGCGCAGCGCATCGACGAGATCACCCGGGAGCTGCAGCCGGGCGGGGCCGAGGCGCCGACGCGGTCGCCGGCCGCCTTCGCGAGCCTGAGCCTGGAGGGCGTGAGCCATCGTTACTACCACGAGGCAGCCGACGAAGTGTTCACCCTGGGGCCGGTCGACCTGGATTTCTCCCCCGGGCAGATCAGTTTCCTGGTGGGCGGCAACGGCAGCGGCAAGACCACTCTGGCCAAGCTGCTGGTGGGCCTTTACCGGCCGGAGGAGGGGGCGATCCGAATCGACGGCGAAGCGGTGGAGGAGGCGGGCCTCGACGGTTATCGCCAGCTCTTTTCGGCCATCTTCTCGGACTTTCACCTGTTCGACCGCCTGCTGGACGTGCCCTCGGCCGACCTGGATGCCCGGGGCAACGTCCTGCTCGCCAAGCTCCATCTGCAGCACAAGGTGCAGGTACGCGACGGCGCCTTCACCACGCGCGCGCTCTCGCAGGGCCAGCGCAAGCGCCTGGCGCTGGTCGTAGCCTACCTCGAGGACCGTCCCTTCCTGGTCTTCGACGAGTGGGCGGCCGACCAGGACCCGCTGTTCAAGGAGGTGTTCTACTGCGAGCTGCTTCCCGAACTGAAGGCCATGGGCAAGGCCGTGCTGGTGATTTCCCATGACGACCGCTACTTCCACCTCGCCGACCGGGTGATCCGTATGGAGAACGGCCAGGTGGTGGCGATTGAGAAGCCGGATCGGCATCCCCTGGCGGAACCGCGGTCGCTCGAATCCAGCCTTCCGTCATGAGGTGCAGCCGGCACGACGGCAATGTAGCCGTGCCGCCCATCCTGCTGCCGGCGATCCGCTCGGGGGCGGTGCTATACCGCTCTCCGCCCTGGGCGTGGCTCCGGCCGCGCTGCGTCTGGAACGTGTCCGCGCGTCCGCCGGAGCGGCGCCTGTCCCGATGCGCCCCGGACCCGCGTCCCGGCGGAGGGCCGGGGCGACCGTTCTGCGGCGGTCGCTTCAGACATAGGCCAGCAAACGTCCGGCGGTCATCACCGCCAGCCAGATCGACAGTGATGCGGCCGCCTGCAGGCGGCCGGACAGTGGCGCCCGTTCGTCCCACGACGCCAGGGCGCCGCCGTGGCGCCGGCGGAACAGCCAGGCATTGCCGAGTCCCGCCAGGATCAGCAGCAGCTTGATCCGCATCAGCCCGTTGCCGAGCAGGGCCGTGGCGTCGGCCGCGAACAGGCAGAAACCGCTGACGGCCTGCAGCAGCAGTCCGCCGACGGCAAGGCCCGTCAGGTAGCGGGAAAGCGGCGGCAGGGGCAGCCCGCGGGCTAGGCCGAGCAGGCGCAGGTCGAGCAGCGTCATCGCGCCGAGCAGGAGTACCAGGCCGAGCAGATGCAGCAGGTTGACGCCCGGATAGAGCCAGGCCGAGCCGCGCATCAGTTCGCCGAGCGGCGACTGCTCCAGCCGCGCGGCCCAGAACAGGGGAGAGGCGGAGTCCTGCATCGGTGTCTCAGCGCAGTTCCACGGTGCGTCCGTCCAGGGTGATCCGCTCGGCGCGGATCTCCGGCGTGCCGTCCTTGCGCGGATAGCCGACCAGCTTCACCACCTTGCCCTCGCTCAGGTCGTCCTCCGACAGGCCGCGGGCCTCCAGGCGCGAGACGGGAGCCAGCACCACGTTCCACTCCCGGCCCTGGTAGTCGATCCTGGCTTCGGCGTGGGGATTGCGGTACTGCACCTGCTTCAAGGGCGCCTCGATGACCAGCGTCTGGCTGGCCTCGTAGGAACTCCAGCCATGGTGCGCCAGCGCCGCCGTGGCGACGAGCGCCAGGGCGAAACCGGAAAGCGGCGAAGCGATTTTCCTCGGCATGACGGCCTCCTTCGCGGACGGTTGCCGCGGGGGTGAAGTGTCGGTCTCCCTACTGGTTTTAGACCCTGTTCGCGATCTTTTCTTTGCCCGGGACTTCCGGTCCGATGCCGGGGCGCCTTCACTGGCGTACGGCGGCCAGGGTGATCGACTGTGGGTCCCCGACCCAGATGGCGATCGCCGAATAGTTGTCCTGCATGCCGCGGCAGCCGACCTTGTGCGAAAGCAGCGCGATCCAGTCCTCCACGCTCGCGGCCAGTTGCAACTGGACTTCCAGTTCGCGGTCGCTCAAGGCGTTCCAGAAGCCGTCGCTGCAGAGCAGGTAGGCGTCGCCATCCTCCAGCGACCAGGGCGCGGCCGGATGCAGCGACTCCATGTCGCCCCGTCCGAGGCTGTGGACGAGCAGGTTGGGATTGACGTTCTCGTGCGGCAGGCCGGCCGCCGCCAGTTGCGCCGTCAGGCTGTGATCGCGCGTGCGCTGCACCAGTACGCCGCGGCGGAACAGATACAGCCGGCTGTCGCCGGCGTGTATCCATTGCGCCAGTCCCCGGCGGCGGTCGATGAACAGGCCGATCATGGTGGCGGCCATGCGCGAGTGTTCCGGGCTGCGCGACTGTTCGGCGAGGATCGCGGCATGGGCCGCCGCCATGCTGCCGAGCGCCAGTTGCTCCAGCCCGGCGGAGCCGTGCGTCTCGAACCGTTTCAGCGCGGCATGGATGGCCAGCCTGGCGGCATGGTAGCCGCCGCTTTCCCCGCCCACCCCGTCGCTGAGTATGAAACAGGCATCCTCGCTGCGGATGCGCATGCCGATCGCGTCTTCGTTGATGTCGCGCTTGCCCGGATGCGAGCAGTGCGCGCTGGCCAGTTTGAGCATCAGGCATTCCTGTGGCAGGCGGTTCGGCGGCATTGCTGGCGATAGAGTTCGACCTCCGCGTCGTAGGCGGCGAGGAAAGCCTGGCCGAACACCGTATGGAAGTCTTCCTCCAGCGCCGTCAGCATGGCCTGGTGCAGGTTGCGGTAGTGCGCCCAGGCCCGGCTGTCGCGGCCGCCCGGCAGCAGCCGCTCGCGCCAGTCGGGGGCGCCCAGTTGCTGCTCGACGAGGGCGGGGCTGACCTTGTGCAATAACTGCCGCAGGGCCGCGCGCATGCCGGCCAGCATGCCGATCTGGTGCGCCTGCAGGTCGTGGAAGGCGTCGTCCACGGCCTGCTCCGGCGCCATGAAGCCCGGAAACGGCGGGCCGAACATCTGTTTCAGCACCGTGTTTGCGTCGGGCAGCAGCTTGAGCGGGTTGTTTTCCCGCTCAAGGATCAGGGTCAGGTCGGCCTTGACCTCGCGCTTGATGATGGTGCGGCTGGAGAGCAGGGCCATGGTGCCGCCGAGCAGGCTGGCGAGCAGGCGCCCGGCGCAGTGCAATTGTTCGTCGCCCAGGGCATAGCTGGCTTCGAGACCGGCGCCCTCGCGGAAGGCGCCGGCGGCGTCTTTCGTGGTTTTCGCCTTGCCGTGCGCGGCCGGGTCGCCGCCCGTCGGAGCGCCGCCCGGCGGATCGTCCGGCCGCGCCGACGGGCCGGCGCCGGTCGCCGGCGGCCCTTCCCGGCGTGGCCCGACGCGGGGCGCCTGGAAGTGGCCGTTCAGTTCCGCCACGCGATTCGCCTGCGGCGCGACGACGGGCCCTGTCGGGCGGATATCGAGCGGGATGGCGGGCGGCCCGGCCAGGGCGCTGGGACTGTCGTCGAAAAGCGCGTCCGGGTCCTCGCCGGGAGTGGCATCGAACAGCGCCAGGGGATCGACGGGAATCCTGTTCAGGGCGGCCAGCGTATCTTCGGTCGCAACCGTCGTTTCGGCCTGCCCGGAAGCCAGGGGGGCCTGGATTTCGTCGGCGGGGCTCAGGCTTTCGGGCGCGGGATGCCGGGCGAACTCCGCGATCAGGTTTTCCCAGAAGGCTTCCGGGACGGCTGCGCTGGCGGGCACCTCGTCGCGCTCGGGCTGGGCCTCGGGCTGGCCGGCAGGCGCCGCCTCGCCATCGGCGCGGCCTGCCGGCGCGGCGTCCATCCCGCTGGCCGGCGCCTCCTCGGCGAGCGCCGCGCGCTCGGGCGGCGACGGGGCTGCCGAGGTATCGCCGGCCGGTTCCCGCGGCGCCGGCGTTTCGCTCATGGGCGCGCCCGGGGGCGAATCCGCGCCGGGCGGGGACAGCGCCGTCTCGGCCTCGGCGAACGCCGCCATCGGCTCGGCCGGCGGCGGAGCGAGCGCTGGCTGTGCGGGGGCGGCCGTTTCCGCGCGCAGCAGGTAGGCGCCGATACGCACGATGTCGCCGGCGCACAGGGGATGTTCCTCCTGCTGCGCCAGCGGTTTTTCGTTGATTTCGATCGGGCAGACGGGGCTGAGGTTTTTCAGTTGCGCGCCGGCCTCGCCCACCTGCAGCACGGCCTGCAGCCTGGAGATCTGTCGTGTGTCGTCGGGCAGTACCAGATGGTTGTCGGCGCCTCGCCCGATGGTGCCGCCGGGGGCGCTGAACAACATGCTCAGTGGCGGGCTGGGCGCCTCTCCACCGTATTCGAGTACGGTCAATCGCATGCGGGGCTCCTGTGCATATGCGTGCCACACACCGGGATCACTTGGAGTCGCGCAGCTTGCGCGCCGACTCGAAAATCGGTCCCCAGAGCGGGTGATGTCTCTCCGCTTCGGAAAGCTGGAAGGCGGGGTCGATGGCGAGGAGCTTCGAGAATTCGTCGTGGCAATACGCCTTCTTGCCGTTGAGGCAATAGCTGAACGCCAGCAACTTGTGGGCCTCGGCCTGGGTTTCCGGGTCGGCCTGGGCGATTTCCTTGGTGCTGCTCAACAACTCGATCGTCTCTTTGAAGTTGCCGGCCTCGTACTGCCGGCTGCCTTCGTCGACGGCCGTCCGGGCCGCCTGCTGGGCCGGGGAAATCACGGGAGCGACTATCGCGGGAGTTTCCACCTTCTGGCTCTGGCAAGCGCCGAGCGTCCATAAAGTTTGCACGAGCAATATATAAGGGATCGGCTTCGCTTTCATTGGCCACGGCCCGAAGTAGAGTGGAAATCCGCAAGGGACAGGTTGGAACTAATAAAAGTTCCATCGATTTCTGAAGGCATTATCTTGGCGTCCACTGCTGCCTGTCGAATTGGGTATTAAATTTTCATCCCCTCCGGATGAAGATTTCATGATGGTGCGTGTGGCTTTGCGTAAATAGGCCAGGAATGTTTGTTCGGTATTAAAAATGTCACGAAGCGCGCTTAGGCTCGAATATCGATCAGGGATTGCTTTATTCACGCGCTTACAATTCGATGGAAACTTGAATGTTGCTTGTGTTGCGTGATTTCGTTTTGCCATCCGTCACGGGAAAGTTCGGATTCCTGCCGATCGGAGCGCCCGTTCCGGCGCTCCTGCTGGTTTCCGGCCTGCTGTCCGGGTGCGGCTCGACGCCGCCTCCGCTGGCCCCGGCGATACCCTATCAACTGAAGCTGAATGCCGGCGGAAATATCAATCCCGATATTCTCGGGCGACCGTCGCCGATTGTGGTGAGAGTGTTCGAGTTGCGTTCGGGCGGTGCCTTCGAATCGAGCGACTTCTTCAGTCTGCAGGATAAGCCGGAACTTGTCCTGGGCCGGGAGTTGATAGGCGTGGAGCAGGTGACCCTGTATCCCGGAGAGGTGAGATATGTGACGGGAGCCGGCAGTCCGGATGCGCGGAATATCGGCATCCTGGCCGAATACCGGGAGTTGGATGCCAAGCGCTGGCGACGCCTGATCGGCTTGCCATTGCCCCGACAGTCGAACTCCTGGTTTTTCTGGCGAAGTTCGCCGGATCGATTGAGCCTGTCCGTGGATATCAATAACGATGGTGTCGATTTCTTGCCGGTTGCACATAAACAATGAAATTCCATAGTCCGATTTCCACGATTCCCGCTGTATTGCGCCAACGTGTGGTGTGGAGCGAGGGCATGTTTCTCCGGCCCCAGCATTTCCAGCAGTTGGAGCGTTATCTCGAGCATTACGTGCAGGCGCGTTGCCTGCCCACGCAGGGATTCCACTGGGGCTGGCAGCAACTGGAAGTCGATCGCCAGGCGCTGGCGCTGGGCAAGGTCGCCCTGCTCGGCGGGAGCGGAACGATGCCGGACGGCACGCCCTTCGCCTTCGGCGGCGACGATGCGCCGGCGGCGCTGGAGATTCCCGCCGACCTCAAGAACCAGACCCTGGTGCTGGCGCTGCCGCTGTGGCGCGCCGGGGCCAGCGAGACGGGCTGGAGCCGGGACGGCGAGCCGGCCTGGAGCCGCTACCGGGTGACGGATTTCGAGGTCCCGGATGCCAACAGCGAGCCGTTCGGTCCCGCGCTCCTGCAGGTGGGACGGCTCGATCTGCGCCTGATGACGGAAGCGGCCCTGAACGGCGACTGGCAGTCGCTCGGCCTGGTCCGCGTGCTGGAGCGGCGCAACGACGGCCAGGTGCTGCTGGACGAGGAGTACATCCCGCCGCTGCTCTCGGCCACGCGCCACCCGGTGCTGCGCGGCTGCCTGGACGAACTGCACGGCCTGCTGCGGCAGCGCGGCGAGGCGCTGGCCGAACGCCTCGCCCAGCCGGGACGCGGCGGCGTGGCCGAAGTGGGCGACTTCCTGCTGCTGGCGCTGGTCAACCGCTACACGGCCGTGACCTGGCGCGCGCGCCAGGCGGCCTGCGTGCATCCCTCGCGACTGTTCGACGAGTGGCTCGAACTGGCCAGCGAACTGGCGACCCACACCCACGAGCGGCGCCGCCCCCAGGTGTTTCCCGAGTACCGCCACGACGCGCTGCGGGACAGCTTCGCGCCGCTGATGGCGGAGCTGCGCCGCGCCCTGTCCAGCGTGCTGGAGCAGCACGCCATCGCGATTGCCCTGCAGGAGCGCGGCAGCGGCGTGTGCGTGGCGCAGATCCCGTCGCTGGAACTGATCCGCGAGGCCGGCTTCGTGCTGGCGGTACATGCCGACGTGCCCGCCGAAACCCTGCGCGCGCGCTTTCCGGCGCAGCTCAAGCTGGGCGCGGTGGAGCGCATCCGCGACCTGGTTTCGCTGCAACTGCCGGGCATCGGTGTGCGCCTGTTGCCGGTGGCGCCGCGGCAACTGCCTTACCACGCCGGCCACAGCTATTTCGAGCTGGAGAAGGGCAGCGAATTCTGGAAGCAACTGGAGAAGTCGGGAAGCCTGGCGCTGCACGTGGCCGGCGAGTTTCCCGGTTTGAAGATGGAATTCTGGGCGATACGCGAATGAACCTGCACGCCGATACCTTCTTCGATCCTCTGAAGCCTTCGGCCAGCCCGGCGCCGGAGCGGGGCGACGACGGCCAGGAGCAGTCCGCCACCCCGGCGCAGCCCATCGTCAGCGGCGGCAACCCGCTGGTGGCCGCGGCCAATCCGCTGCTCAATCTGGTGCCGCAGATCGGCGGCACCCCGCAGCATCCCGACCCGCCGCAACTGCGTGAGCGACTGCTCGACGAAATCCGCCAGTTCGAGGTGCGCGCGCGCGCCGCCGGCGTGCCGGCGGAGACCGTGATGGGCGCGCGCTACTGCCTGTGCACCACCCTGGACGAGGCCGCCACCCTGACCCCCTGGGGCGGCGGTGGGGTCTGGTCGGCGCACAGCCTGCTGGTCAGCTTCCACAACGAGACCTGGGGCGGCGAGAAGTTCTTCCAGTTGCTGGCGCGGCTGTCCCAGGCCCCGCAGGAGCACATCGATCTGCTGGAGCTGCAGTATTTCTGCTTGATGCTCGGCTTCGAGGGCCGCTACCGGGTGCTGGACCAGGGCCGCTCGCAGCTCGAAGCGCTCAAGCAGCGCCTGCTGCAGTTGATCCGCAAGGTCCGCGGCGAATATCCGGCCGCGCTTTCACCGCACTGGCACGATCCGGTCGCGGCGCCGCCCAGGGTGCGCCGCAGCCTGCCGGTCTGGGTCGGCGCCGCGCTCGCCGCCCTGCTGTGCCTGGGCCTGTTCGCCACCTTCCAGTGGCTGCTGGCCGGCCGTTCGGACGCGGCCTTCGCCGCCATCGACCAGTTGCGCCTGCCGCGCGTGCTCGCCGTCGCGCCGACGCCCGCGGCCCCCGAGCCGCGCCTGGCGAAACTGCTGGAGGCGGAGATCCGCGACGGCCTGGTGCGGGTGAGCGACGAGGTCGACCGCAGCCTGGTCGTGCTGCGCGGCGACGGCCTGTTCGATTCCGGCGCGGCGCAGGTGATCGAGCGCTTCCAGCCCCTGCTGGCGCGCATCGGCGACGCCCTGAACACCACCCGCGGCAGCGTGCTGGTGATGGGCTACACGGACAACGTGCCGATCCGCGGCCTGCGCTACGCCTCCAACTGGGAGCTGTCCCAGGCCCGCGCCGATACCGTCAAGGCGCAGTTGCAGGCGCGTCTCTCCGACCCCGGACGGGTGCGCGCCGAAGGGCGGGGCGCCGCCGACCCGGTGGCGCCCAACGACAGCCCGGCCAATCGCGCACGCAACCGGCGGGTGGAAATCACCCTGCTGGTGCCCCCCGGAACGGAGGCACGGCCATGAATCGCCTGCTGGACTTCCTGGCGCGCGCGCTCGGCCTGATCCTCGGCCGGCAGTTGTGGGTCCTGCTGGGGCTGGCGGCGCTCGTCGCGCTGATCTGGCTGGTCGGGCCGCTGATCGCCATCGACGGCTACCGGCCGCTGCAGAGCGACCGGCTACGCCTGGGACTGATCGCGGCGATGCTGATGGCCTGGCTGATGCGCGTGCTGTATCGCACCTGGCGCTCGGCGAACCTGAACGCGCAACTGCTCAACCGGGTGCGCGAGCCGGCGGAGGGCGCCGCGACGACGGCCGATCCGCACCTGGAGGAATTGCGCAGCCGCTTCGGCGAGGCCGCGGAACGGCTCAAGGGCGCCCGCTTCGCCGCGCAGGGCGGCAGCGGCTGGGGGCGCTGGCTGGAGCGCATCTCGCGGCAATACCTGTATCAACTGCCCTGGTACCTGTTCATCGGCGCGCCGGGATCGGGCAAGACCACGGCCCTGGTCAACTCCGGGCTGGATTTCCCGCTCGCCGACCAGTTCGGCAAGGCCGCGATCCGTGGCGTCGGCGGCACCCGCAATTGCGACTGGTGGTTCACCAACGAGGCGGTGTTGATCGACACCGCCGGTCGCTACACCCTGCAGGAAAGCCATCGCGAGCAGGACCAGAAGGAATGGCTGGGCTTCGTCGAGCTGTTGAAGAAGTACCGCGCGCGCCAGCCGATCAACGGCGTGATGCTCACCGTCAGCACCGCCGACCTGCTCAGCAGCGACGAACAGGAGCGCACGCAGCACGCCGTCCGACTGCGCCAGCGGCTGCAGGAGCTGCGCGCCCAACTGGGCATCCAGTTCCCGGTCTATGTGCTGGTGACCAAGATCGACCTGCTGTCCGGGTTCACCGAATATTTCGCCCGCTTCGGCCGCGAGGAGCGCAGTCAGGTCTGGGGCATGACCTTCCCGCTGGAGGCGGTGCGCGCGCCGGACTTCGACCTGCGGCGGGCCTTCGCCGACGAGTACCGGCTGCTGCTGGAGCGCCTGTACGCCGGTCTGCCCGAGCGCCTGCAGGGCGAGCAGGACCCTCTCCAGCGCGAGCTGGCCTACCTGCTGCCCCAGGAGTTCGCCGGGCTGCAGGCGGTGCTGGAGCGCTTCCTGGAGCAGGTGTTCGTCGAGTCCCGCTTCGAGGCCAATGCGCTGCCGCGCGGCGTGTATTTCACCAGCGGCACCCAGGAAGGCACGGTGTTCGACCGGGTGATGGGCGGCATCAAGCGCCTGCTGCAGCTCGGCGGCGGCGCGCATCTGCCACAGGTCGGCGAGCCGGGGCGGAGTTTCTTCCTGCGCCGGCTGATGCAGGAAGTGATCTTCCAGGAAGCCGCCCTGGCCGGGCGCAACGAGCGCTGGCAGCGCCGCCAGGCCTGGCTGCGTCGCGCCGGCCACGCGCTGGTGGGCGTCGGCGTGCTGGCGCTGGGACTGGCCTGGTTCAACAGCTATCGCCACAACCTGCGCCATGTCGAGGAGGTGCTGGCCAGGGTGCCGGCGGTGGCGGAGCGGATCGCCGGGATCAAGGTGGACGACCGGGCGCCGGTCGGCGCCCTGATGCCGGTGCTCGACCAACTGGCTTCGCTGCACGCCAGCAGCCGCTTCGACGTCGACGACCCGCCGCTGGATCACCGTTTCGGCCTGTTCCAGGGCGACAAGCTGCGCGCCGCGGCCGACGGCGCCTATGCCCGCGCGCTGGAGGACGTGCTGCTGCCGCACCTGGCGCGCCGCCTGGAGGACGGCCTGCGCCAGGCGCGGCCCGACGATGTGGAGTACGCCTACGGCGCGCTGAAGGCCTACCTGATGCTGTACGAGGCGCAGCATTACGACGCCGATTACCTGCAGGCCTGGCTGTCGTTCGACATCGAGCGCGGCCTGGACGGGCGGCTCGCCAACGACCGGCGGGAGGCGCTGCGCCAGCATCTGGCGCGGCTGCTGGGCGGTCGCGCGGTCAGCTCGCCCTATGCCCGCGACGACGCGCTGGTCGCCCAGGTCCGCGGTCGCCTGCTCGGGCATGGCTTCGGCGAGCGCAGCTACGGCAGCCTGAAGCGCGCGCTGCGCCACGACGAACGCCTGACGGATTTCAACGTGGCCGAAGTCGTCGGCCCGCAGGCCACCCTGGTGTTCCTGCGGGTCAGCGGCGCCAGCCTGGGCAACGGCGGCGTGCCGGGACTCTTCACCTATCGCGGTTACTGGGAAGTGTTCGCCCCGCGCATCGAAGACGACCTCGTCGCCCGTTCCCGCGAGGAGAGCTGGGTGCTGGGCCTGCCGGAGCTGGAACGCATCGATCCGCAGACCCTGGCCAAGTGGGTCCGCGAGGTCAAGCGGCTGTATTTCGACGACTACATCCGCGAATGGGAAGGCTACCTGGCCGACCTGCGCCTGCGCAGCGGCGCCGACCTGGCGCAGAACATCCAGATCGCCCGCGCCCTGTCGGCGGCCGACTCGCCGCTGGTGAAACTGATGAGTGCCGCAGCGCAGGAGACCACCCTGCTGCGCGCGGGCGAAGACGACCGGCGTCCGGCGGCCGAGCAGGCCAGGGACCGGGTCGGCGCCGCGCGCGAGGCGCTGGAAAGCCTGTTCGGCCGGCCCGAATCGAGCGCGGACCCACGCCCGTCCGCCACCGAGCGTCCCGAACGGGTGGTGGACGAGCGCTTCGCCGCGCTGCGTCACTTCACCCGGCCCGGCGAGAAGGGCGAGCCGGCGCCGATCCAGAGCGTGCGCGACACCCTGAACGAGCTGTACATCCATCTGATCGCCACCGACACGGCCCTGCGCGACGGCCAGACGCCGCCCGGTGACGGGGTGCTGAACAAGGTCCGCGCGGACGCCGGCCGGTTGCCGCTGCCGTTTCGCAACATGCTCAACGAACTCGCCCGGGTATCCGACGGCAACGTCAGCCGCGTGGTGCACCGGCAGCTCGGCCAGAACGTCGCGGCGAACGTCGGCGACTTCTGCCGGCAGGCGGTCGACGGCCGCTATCCGCTGGCGCACGGCTCGGCGCGCGACATCAGCCCGAACGATTTCGCGCAGCTCTTCGCGCCGGCCGGGCTGATGGACGAGTTCTTCCAGAAAAACCTCGCCGGCCTGGTGGATACCTCGGTGCGGCCCTGGCGCTTCAAGGGCGAGGCCGGCGGCCGGGCCGCCTACCTGCAATCCTTCGAGCGCGCGGCGGTGATCCGCGACGTGTATTTCGCCGGCGGCGGGCGCACCCCGTCGATCCGCATCGAACTCAAGCCGCTGCGCATGGACGCCGGCATCGCGCAGATCCTCTTCGATATCGATGGCCAGACCCTGCGCTACGCCCACGGGCCGCAGGTACCGGTCCAGGTCCAGTGGCCCGGTCCGGGCGGCGGCAACCGGGTGCGGCTGGAGGCCAGCGGGCCGGACGGTACCAGCAAGGTCCTGCTCAGCGAAGGACCCTGGGCGCTGCACCGGCTGTTCGACCGGGCCGCCCTGGCGCCCGGCGGGGCGCCGGAGCAGATGATCGCCACCTTCGACATCGGTGGCGCCAAGGCGGTGTTTCAGGTGACCGCCGGCGGCGTGCGCAACCCTTTCCGGCTGGCGCAACTGGAATCCTTCTCCTGTCCGAGGCGCTCATGAGCATGGTGGCCCCCATCTTCCAGGCTGAAACCGCCGTGGGCTGGTACGGCAAGATCCCGGCGGCCGGCGACTTCGTGATGCGCCAGTTGCCTTATCCGCTGCTGCGCGCCTGGGAGCGCTGGATGCAGAGTGGCCTGAACGCCCTGCGCCAACAGGGCGCGCAGATGCTGTCGCAACACTACGCCGTGGCGCCGGCCTGGAATTTCCTGCTGCCGGCCGGACTGGGCTGCGACGCCGTGCAACTGGGCTGCCTCGCGCCGAGCCACGACCGGGTCGGTCGCCACTACCCGCTGGCGGCGATCCTCGGCGTACCGCCGGCGGAGTTCGACAACGCCCTGCTGGAAGGGGCGGCGCCGTTCTACCGCCAGGTCGGCGAGGCCATTCTCGGCGCCGTGCGCCAGGGACTTTCGGTCGAGCAACTGAGCGACCGGCTGGCCGCCGTGCCGGGCGACTGGCGGGGGCGGCCGCCGCGTGGCGGTGCCGGCGACATCCTCGCCGTGCTGGAGCCCGGAGCCGGCGACCAGGGCCTGGCCTGGCCGGAACTGTCGCTGTCCTTCGACGCCCGCGGCGCGACCGGTTTCTGGTGGACCCACCAGGGCGACGGCGCGCCCCTGCAGACCCACACCCACAACGGCGAACCGGACGATGCGCTGTTCGCCCGCCTGTTCGGTCCTCAACGGGGGGACGTATCGTGATGACCCATTCGCTGCACACGAATCCCGCGCAGATGGTCGCCGCCCAGCCGCTGCCGGCGGGCCACCGCATGGGCGAGCTGGAGATCACCGGCGTGCTCGGCATCGGCGGCTTCGGCATCGTCTACCGCGCCTTCGACCACGCCCTGCAGCGGGTGGTGGCCGTCAAGGAATACATGCCGGCCATGCTGGCGGTGCGCGGCAGCGACCTGACCGTGTCGCTGCGCGGCGAGCGCTACTCCGCCACCTTCCAGGCGGGGCAGGCCGGTTTCATCAACGAGGCGCGGCTGCTGGCGCAGTTCGACCATCCCTGCCTGATCAAGGTCCTGCGCTTCTGGGAAGAGCACGGCACCGCCTACATGGCCACGCCCTTCTACGAGGGCCAGACCCTGGAACAGCGCCTGGCCGGCGGCCGGGCGCTGGCCGAGGGCGAGATCCTGCGGCTGCTGGCGGAGCTGCTGGGCGCGCTGGAAACCCTGCACCGGGCGCAGTGCTTCCATCGCGACATCGCCCTGGACAATATCCTGATCCAGCCCGACGGGCGGCCGGTGCTGCTGGACTTCGGCGCGGCGCGCAAGCTGATCGGCGACCTGATGGACGACAGCACCATCATGCTCAAGCCCGGCTACGCGCCCATCGAGCAGTACACCGACGACCCTTCGCTGCGCCAGGGGCCCTGGACCGATATCTACGCCCTCGGCGCGGTGATCCACGTGCTGGTCAGCGGCGAGCTGCCGCCGGCCGCCGTGGTGCGCAGCATCCAGGACAACTACCTGCCGCTGGCCGGCCGCGCCCTCGGCTACGGCCAGGCCCTGCTGCAAGCGGTCGATGGCGCCCTGCAACTGAGCATCAAGGATCGCCCCCAGAACGTGGCCGCGTTCGCCGCGCTGCTGGGCCTGCAGGCGGTCTCGCCGGGGCAGTACCGCCTGCCCGATTCCCCCCTGCCGGCCGTCCCGCCGCCGCCTCCGGGCGGAGCGGAGATCCAGCCGCCGGCGCCCGCGACGCCGCCGCCAATGGCGCAGGAGCCCGCGCCGAGCGCGCCGGCCGAGCCGCCGCCGGCGGAACGGGCGCCGCGCGGCGGGTTTTCGCCGCGCCTGCCGGTCTTGGGCGTGGGCTTGCTGGCGATCGGCGGCATCGCCTTCGCCCTGCTGCGCCCGGACGGCGAGACGCAGCCGGAGCCGAACGCGCAGCCGCAGCCCGCCGTCGCCGCCGCACCGGCCGGGGAAGGGGAGCCCGCCGCGGAGCCCCATCGCCGACTCCCGACGCGGCAGGATGAGGTCGCCGAGGCCGGGGCCGCCGAGGAGAGGGAGAGGGCCGCCGAGGAATGGGCGCGGACGCCGTTCGCCGAGCGCGAAGCGCCGCCGGCCGAGCCGCCCGTGGCCGCGACAGCCCCGGTCGAAGCATCCCCGGCCGGGACGCCCCCGGCCAGGGACGGCGGACCCGGCGAGGGCGCCGCCGATGCGGTTGCGCAGGCACCGGGCCTGGCGGTGGCGGACAAGCCCCGGGAAGCGGCAGCCGCGCTGAAGAAAGAAGAGAAGAAAGTCGCCAAGCCCAAGGTCAGCCCCGTTCAGGTGCAACTGCGCATCCTGCCCTGGGGCGAGGTTTATGTCGGCGGCCGCCGGCGCGGCGTGAGCCCGCCGCTGAAGACGCTGTCGCTGCCGCCGGGCGTCTACCGGATCGAGGTCCGCAACGGCGAACTGCCGCCATTCCGCACCCGGCTGGTGGTCGATCCGGAGGCCGGCGGCAAGCAGGACCTCGTCATCAGCCATCGTTTCGAATGAGGCGCGCCATGTCCACGTCATGCCCGGAACATCTGCTTCCCCTGCTGGCCCCGGTGAGCGACGAGCGGCCGTGCGGCGACAATCTCGAATACGCGGCGGAGTTCCTGCAGTTGATGCAGGCCGTCCAGCCCAGGGCCGAGCAGCAGTATGGCCGCACCATCATCCCGGCCGAAGAGCCGGACTGGCGGGCGGTGGCGCAGCAGGCCGAACGCCTGTTGGCGACCAGCAAGGACCTGCGCATCGCCGTCCTGCTGAGCCGCGCCTGGACCGAATTGCGCGGGCTGGCCGGCTACGCCGACGGCATGCGCCTGGTCGCCGCGCTGCTCGACGGCCACTGGGACGGACTGCATCCGCTGCTCGAGGAGGACGGCGAGACGGACCCCTTGCCGCGCCACAACGCGCTGTCCGGCCTGTTCGACCCGCAGCTCTGCCTGCGCGCGCTGCGCGCCGCGCCGCTGGCCGCCGTGGGAGGGCTGACGCTGCGCGAGGTCGGCCTGCTGCTCGAAGGCAACGCCCCGGAGCAGCTCGATTATCCCGGCGGGCGCGAGCGCGCGCAGGCCGAACTGGCCCGTGCCTGGGAGATGGCCGACCCGGAGCTGCGAGCCGTGCCCGAGATCCTGCAGGCCCTGGGCGCTATCGCCGAGCGGCTGCGCGCCAGCCTCGGCGAGGGCTGGCTGCCCGACAGCGCCGAGCTGGAAAAACTTCTGCTGCGCCTGCTGGAGGCCTCCCGCGGCACGTCGCCGGCGGCCGCCGCCGAAAGCCCGTCCGCCGGCGACGAGGCAGCGGGGAGCGCATCCCCGGCCGCGTTCGCGCCGGCCGCCGTCGACTGGCGCACGGCGGAGCTGGACAGCCGCGCCGATGTGAATCTCTTGCTGGAAAAGATCTGCGTCTACCTGGAGCGCCACGAGCCCAGCCATCCGGCGCCGATTCTGCTGCGCCGCGCGCAGCGGCTCATGCAGCTCGGTTTCTACGACATCCTGCGCGACCTGGCTCCGGCCAGCCTGGCGCAGATCGATCTGCTGATCGGCAAGGCACCTTCGTGATGCGCGCCGCGGCCCTTTCCACCCACGACACCACAGGTGCCGACCACCCGTCGTTCCAATCAGGAGCCCAGGATCATGGCTGATATCCGCAAAAACTCGCCCCAGAAAGACAGCGGTCAGAAGTTCGTCGGACGCAATCGCTCGCCGCGCGTGCAGATCGAGTACGACGTCGAAATCTACGGCTCGGACCGCAAGGTGCAGCTTCCCTTCGTGATGGGCGTCATGGCGGACCTGACCGGCAAGCAGGTCGAGCCCCTGCCGGAACTGGCCGAGCGCAAGTTCGTGGAAATCGACATCGACAACTTCGACGACCGCATGGAGTCGCTCAAGCCGCGCGTGGCCTTCGGCGTGCCCAACACCCTGACCGGCGATGGCCAGTTGCTGGTCGACCTGACCTTCGAGCAACTGGACGACTTTTCCCCGGCCCAGGTGGCGCACAAGATCGAGCCGCTGCGCAAGCTGCTGGAGGCGCGTACCCAGTTGGCCAACCTGATGTCCTACATGGACGGCAAGACCGGCGCCGAGGAACTGATCGCCCAGGTACTGCAGGACCCGGCCCTGCTGGAAACCCTGGCCACCAACCCGAGGGTGCCGCGCGAGGCGGACCAGCCGGTCCGCGACGAGCAGGCGCAGGAATCCTGAGGAGTAAGGGACGATGAAACAGATCGATGGCGCCCTCGTACCGGGCGCGCAGCTTGCCGAATACGACGAAAGCGAATTCGCCGCGCTGTTGCAGAAGGAGTTCCGGCCCAAGACGGAACAGGCGCGCAGCGTGGTGGAGGACGCCGTGCGCACGCTGGCCCGGCAGGCGCTGGAGCAGAGCGTCGGCCTGTCCGGCGACGCCTACAACAGCATCCAGTCCATCATCGCGGAAATCGACCGCAAGCTGACCGAACAGGTGAACCTGATCCTGCACCACGCCGACTTCCAGCAACTGGAAGGCAGTTGGCGCGGCCTGCATCACCTGGTCAACAACACCGAAACCGACGAGATGCTGAAGATCCGCGTGCTGCCGATCTCCAAGAAGGAGCTGGCGCGCAATCTCAAGCGGCACAAAGGCGTGGGCTGGGACCAGAGCCCGCTGTTCAAGAAGATCTACGAAGAGGAATACGGCCAGTTCGGCGGCGAGCCCTACGGCTGCCTGATCGGCGATTTCCATTTCGACCACAGCCCGCCGGACGTGGAAACCCTGAGCGAGCTGGCACGCATCGCCGCCGCCGCGCACTGCCCGGTGATCACCGCGGCAGCGCCATCGGTCATGCAGATGGAAACCTGGCAGGAACTGGCCAACCCGCGCGACCTGAGCAAGATCTTCCAGAACAGCGAATACGCCGCCTGGCGCGCCCTGCGCGAGTCGGAGGACTCGCGCTACCTGGCGCTGACCATGCCGCGCTTCCTGGCCCGCACGCCCTACGGCAGTCGCACCAACCCGGTGGACGCGTTCGATTTCGAGGAAGACACCGACAGCACCAACCACGACCGCTACGCCTGGGCCAACTCGGCCTACGCGATGGGCGTGAACATCAACCGCTCGTTCAAGCTCTACGGCTGGTGTACCTCGATCCGCGGCGTGGAAAGCGGCGGGGCGGTGGAAAACCTGCCGTACCACAGTTTTCCCACCGACGACGGCGGGGTGGACATGAAATGTCCCACCGAGATCGCCATCAGCGACCGCCGCGAGGCGGAACTGGCCAAGAACGGTTTCATGCCGCTGGTCCACCGCAAGAACACCAACGTCGCCGCTTTCATCGGCGCCCAGTCGCTGCAGAAACCCGCCGAATACATGGATGCCGACGCCACCACCAACGCCCGGCTGTCGGCGCGCCTGCCCTATCTGTTCGCCTGCTGCCGCTTCGCGCATTACCTCAAGTGCATCGTGCGCGACAAGATCGGTTCCTTCCAGGAGCGCGGCGACATCGAGCGCTGGCTCAACAAATGGATCATGACCTATGTGGACGGCGATCCGCTCAATTCCTCGCAACTGACCAAGGCCAGGAAGCCCCTGGCCGCCGCCGAGGTGCGCGTCGAGGAGCAGCCGGACAACCCGGGCTACTACGCGGCCAAGTTCTTCCTGCGTCCCCACTACCAGCTCGAAGGGTTGACCGTGTCCCTGCGGCTGGTCTCGAAACTGCCGTCGGTGAAGGGCAGCGAAGCCTGAATACCGCAACCGAAAGATTCTTTGGTCCGATAAAGGAGAGTTAGCGATGAGCACGTCGATGCACCTGAAGATCGAGGGCGTCCAGGGCGAGTCCCAGGAGTCCCAACACGCTGCCTGGCTCGACATCAAGTCGTTCACCTGGGGAATCAGCCAGCCCGGCTCCCTGGATTCCGGCGGCGGCGGCACCCCCGGCCGGGCCAGCTTCACCGACCTGCACGTGGTTTCCTACGTGGAGGCCTCCGCGCCGACCGCGTTCAAGAAGTGCGCCAACGGCACCAGCCTGGGAACGGTGGAACTGTCCTGCTCCCGGCTCTCCGACGGCGACAAGATGGTCTTCATGACCATCACCCTGACCAACGTGCTGGTCACCAAGGCGGACATCAAGGGCGTCGACAGGGACGACGAGCAGGAGCGCCTGCTCATCGAGTACGCCTTCCAGGCCCCCGAGGTGGAATTCGGCTACACGCCCCAGCAGGACGACGGCAGCGCGGGCGGCGAGGTCACCATGGGCTGGAACATCCCCCAGAACACCGAGCTCTGAGCGCCGCGGGCGCGCCCGACCGTGGGCGGCCGGTCGCGCCCGACTCTATCCCGGAAAGCCGTTGCATGAAGAATCCACGCGACCCGTCCGCCGAGGTGGCCCATGGCTGATCCGCTGCACACGCCCAGGGACAGGCGGCAAGCGCGCGGCAAGCGCGACCGCCTGCGCCCGGCGCTGCTCGACCGTCTGACCGACGACGAGCCCCTGCAACGCACGGAACCCCTGACGCCGGGCGCCAGCACCGGCGAGTTGCGCGCCGCGGTGCTGCGCGACCTGGCCTGGCTGTTCAACACCATCAGCATGGCCGCCGACCTGGATCTGGCGCCGTTCGGCGAAGCGCAGCGCTCGGTGCTGAACTACGGCGTGCTGCCGCTGGCCGGCAAGCGCATTTCCGAGCTGGACTGCCAGGAACTCGCCTCCCGGCTGCGCCTGGCCATCCTGCGCTTCGAACCGCGCCTGCTGCCGGACAGCGTCGAGGTGCTGCACATCGACGAGCCGGACAAGCGGCTCATGCACCACAACGAACTGGTCTTCGAGATCCGCGCCCGGCTCTGGTCGGCGCCGTACCCGGTGGAATTCCGCGTGCGTTCCGAACTGGATCTGGAAAGCGGCCAATCCCTGTTGCACGACCTGGCGATCGACTGATGGATGCGCGTCTACTGGATTACTACAACCGGGAACTGGGCTACCTGCGCGAGCTGGGAGCGGAGTTCGCCGAACGTTTTCCCAAGGTGGCCGGCCGCCTGGGCATGCACGGCATCGAAATCGCCGACCCCTATGTCGAGCGCCTGCTCGAAGGTTTCAGCTTCCTCACCGCGCGCATCCAACTGAAGATGGACGCGGAGTTTCCGCGCCTTTCCCAGCACCTGCTCGATGTGATCCATCCCAACTACTCGGCGCCGATGCCGGCGATGGCCATCGTCAGGCTGCAACCCAGCCTCAACGAGGGCAGCCTGGCCAACGGCTTCACGCTGCCCGCCGGCACCGCGCTGCATGCCAACCTGGCCCACGGCGAGCAGACCGTCTGCGAGTTCCGCACCGGCCATGCGCTCACCCTGTGGCCGCTGGAGCTGGACGGCGTGCACTACGGCCGGGTGCCCACCGACCTGCCCGCCGGGGCATACCGGCAGCGCGCCCGCGCCGCCCTGCGCATCCGCCTGCGCATCACCGCCGGCCAGCGCTGCGACAGCCTGGCCCTGGAGCGGCTGGAGTTCCACCTGGCGGGCCCCGAGCAGCGGGCGCTGCGCCTGCTGGAGCTGATCGCCGGTCACAGCGTCGCGGTGCTCTGCCGCGAGGCCGGCCCGGACGGCGCCTGGGGCACGCCGCTGGACGCCGCCTGCGTGCGTCACGAGGGCTTTTCCGCCAGCCAGGCGCTGTTGCCCGACGACGGCCGCACCTTCCAGGGCTACCGGCTGCTGCAGGAATACTTCGCCTGCCCGGCGCGTTTCCTGTTCTTCAGCGTCGGCGGCCTGCGCCGCGCGCTGCAGGGGCTGCGGGGCGAGCGCTTCGAACTGCTGCTGCTGTTCGATCAGGACGACGCCGCACTGGAGCGCCTGGTGGAGACGGACGACCTGGCGCTGCACTGCACGCCGGTCGTCAACCTGTTCGCCAAGCGCGCCGACCGGGTGCTGGTCTCGCCGCGCAGCCGCGACTACCACCTGGTGGTGGACCGCACCCGGGCGCTCGACTACGAGGTGCATTCGGTCACCCGCATGTCCGGCCACGGCAGCGGCAGCGAGGCCCAGGAGTTCCGTCCGTTCTACGCCTCGTTCGGCGCCGACGGACGCGACCACGGCGCCTACTACGCGCTGCGCCGCGAGCCGCGCCTGCTCTCCGAGCAGGCCCGCCTGCACGGCAGCCGCACCGGCTATGTCGGCAGCGAAATCTTCGTTTCCCTGGTGGATCAGCACGAGGCGCCCTTCGGCGCGGCGCTCCGCCATCTGGTGGTGGAGACACTGTGCACCAACCGCGACCTGCCGCTGCTGCTGCCGCTGGACGGCGACAGCGATTTCTCGCTGGCGGTATCGGCCCCGGTGGGACGGGTCAAGGTGTTGCGCGGGCCGACCCGGCCCCGGCCGTCGCTGGCCGAGGGCGCGCAGACCTGGAAGCTGATCAGCCACCTGGGCCTGAACCATCGGCTCATGACCGAACTGGACGGCGAGCGCGGCGCGGCCATGCTGCGCCAGTTGCTGGCCTTGTACCTGGACGACGCCGAGTCGGGCCTGCGGCGCCAGGTGGAAAGCCTGCGGCGGGTCGCCTGCAGCCCGGTGTTCCGCCGCCTGCCGCAACCCGGCCCCCTGATGCACGGGCGCGGCGTGCAGGTGGCGGTGACGCTGGACGAACAGGCGTTCTCCGGCGACAGCCCCTTTCTGTTCGGCGCCGTGCTGGAGCAGTTCTTCGCCCGCCACGTGGCGATCAACCTGTTCTCCGAACTGACGCTGCACAGCCTGCAGCGCGGCCAGGTGGCGCGCTGGGCGCCCCGGCTGGGCGCGAGGCCGGTGGCATGAACGCGCCTTCGCCCCTGCACTGGATGGACGCTCCGCTGTGGCAGGCGCTGCGCGCCGAGCCGCATGCCCACGACCTGTTCCAGGTGCTGCGCTGGCTGGATGCCCGCGCCGGCCTGCCGGTCCCGCTGGGACGCGCCGCGCGGCCGCAGGACGAGCCGCTGCGCCTGGGCCAGCGGCCCTCGCTGTCGTTCGCGCCGTCGATGATCGCCGGTCTGGACGAAACGCTGGAGCGGCCGCCGTACCTGTCGATCTTCGGCTTCGGCCTGTTCGGCCCCCACGGCCCGCTGCCGCTGCACCTGACCGAATACGCCCACGACCGCGAGCGCATGGCGGGCGACCCGACCCTGGCCGCCTTCGCCGATCTTTTCCATCACCGGCTGATCCTGCTGTTCTACCGCGCCTGGGCCGACGCGCAGCCCACCGTCGGCCTCGACCGCCCCGGCGCCAACCGCTTCGAGGACTACATCGCCTGCCTGCTGGGCCGGGGGCTGGAGGCGCAACGGGACGCCGAGCCGCTGGGACGCCACGCCATTTACCACCAGGCCGGCCACCTGCTGCGGCAGACGCGCAACCCGGAAGGCCTGCAACGGATTCTGAGCGGCTATTTCGGGATACCGGTGCGCATCGTCGAGTACGTGGCGCACTGGGTGGCGCTGGAGCCGGACGCCCGCCTGGCCCTGGGCCGCAGCGGCGAGAACATGGGCCTGGGCACGGGCGCGACCCTGGGCTGCGCGGTGCGCGACGCCCAGTCGCGTTTCCGCCTGGTCCTCGGGCCGATGGGCTGGGCGGACTACCGCCGTTTTCTGCCCGGCGGCGACCGGGTGCCGGCCCTGCTGCACTGGCTGCGCGAATACGTCGGGCTGGAACTGGCCTGGGACGCGCAACTGATCCTGGCCGCCGACCAGGTGCGCGGCACCGCCCTCGGCGAGCCGCGCCCGCTGGGCCTGGGCACCTGGCTCGGCCGGCGGCCGGCGGATGCCGGCGACGCCGGCGATCTGATCATCGATTACAGCCACCTGGGGGAGTCCCATGTCTGATATCAGTCGCGTCTCGTTGTTCGGCAAGCTCGACCCCTTGCTGTTTTCCACGCTGGAGAAGGCCACCGCGTTCTGCCGGCAGCGCGGCAACCCCTATGTGGAACTGGCCCACTGGCTGTTCCAGCAATGGCAGGAAAGCGAAGGCGACCTGCGCCTCGCGGCGCGCCACTTCGAACTGGACGGCGAGCGCCTGGAGCGCGACCTGCAGGCCGCCCTCGACCGCCTGCCGCGCGGCGCCGGGGCGGTCAGCGACCTGTCCGGGCACATCGACGACGCGGTGGAGCGGGCCTGGGTGTACGGCAGCCTGAAGTTCGGCGCCGCCCGCATCCGCGGCGCCCACCTGCTGATCGGCCTGCTGCGCACCGCCGCGCTGCGCCACCTGCTGTTCGGCATCTCCCGCGAATTCGAGCGCATCCTGCCCGATGTGCTGGGTGAGCGCCTGGACAGCATCCTGGCCGGTTCGAGCGAGGAGGTGGTGGTGTCGGCGGCCGCCGCCGGCGCGCCGTCCCCGGCCGCCGACAGGGCGCTGGAGCAATACGGAGTCAACCTGAGCGAACGCGCCAGGACGGGCGAGATCGACCCGGTGACCGGACGCGACGGCGAGATCCGCCAGATGGTCGACGTGCTGTTGCGCCGCCGCCAGAACAATCCGCTGCTGACCGGCGAGGCGGGCGTCGGCAAGACCGCGGTGGTCGAGGGGCTGGCGCTGCGCATCGCCGCCGGCGAGGTGCCGCCGCCTTTGCGCGAGGTGGAGCTGTACCTGCTCGACATCGGCCTGCTGCAGGCCGGCGCCAGCGTCAAGGGCGAGTTCGAGCGCCGTTTGCGGCAACTGATCGACGAGGTGCGCGCCAGCCCGCGTCCCATCGTGCTGTTCATCGACGAGATCCATACCCTGATGGGCGCCGGCGGCAACGCCGGCACCGGCGACGCCGCCAACCTGCTCAAGCCGATGCTGGCCCGCGGCGAACTGCGCACCATCGGCGCCACCACCTGGGCCGAGTACAAGAGGCACATCGAGAAGGACCCCGCGCTGACCCGCCGCTTCCAGGTGGTGCAGATCCACGAGCCGGACGAGGAGCGCGCCCTGGCGATGATCCGCGGCCTGGCCGGCAAGCTGGCGCACCATCACGGCGTGCTGCTGCTCGACGAGGCGCTGCGCGCCGCGGTGAGCCTGTCGCACCGCTACATCCCGGCGCGGCAATTGCCGGACAAGGCGGTCAGCCTGCTGGACACCGCCTGCGCGCGGGTCGCGGTGAGCCAGCACGCCCTGCCGCCGGAGCTGGAGGATTGCCGGCGGCGCATCGAGACGCTGCGCGTCGAGCGCGGCATCGTCGAGCACGAATGCGCCATCGGCGCCGGCGACGCCTCGCGGCTCGACGAACTGGCGACGCGGCTGGCCGGCGAGGAGGCCGAGTGCGAACGCCTGATGGCGCGCTGGCGCGACGAACAGGAACTGGCGGCGCGGATCTTCGATCTGCGCGCCCGGCTGGGCGGCGGCGCCGCGACGCCGGCGGAAGAGGAGGTCCGCCGGCCCCTGCTGGCCGAACTGTACACGGTGCTGGCCGAACTGGAGGCCCGCCAGCAGGACGAACCGCTGATCCTGCCGGCGGTGGACACCCACGCGGTCGCCGCCGTGGTGGCGGACTGGACCGGCATCCCGGTCGGCCGCATGCTCAAGGACGAGGCCGCCGCCGTGCTCAACCTGGCCGACACCCTGGCGGCGCGGGTGATCGGCCAGCGCCACGGCCTGGAGGCGATCGCCCGGCGGATCCGGACCGCCCGCGCGCGGCTCGACGATCCGGGCAAGCCGGTCGGCGTGTTCCTGCTCGCCGGCCCTTCGGGGGTGGGCAAGACCGAGACCGCGCTGGCGCTGGCCGAGGCGTTGTACGGCGGCGAGCAGAACCTGATCGTCATCAACATGAGCGAGTTCCAGGAGGCGCACACCGTCAGCACCCTGAAAGGGGCGCCGCCCGGCTACGTCGGCTACGGCGAGGGCGGCGTGCTGACCGAGGCGGTGCGCCGGCGTCCCTACAGCGTGGTGCTGCTGGACGAGGTGGAGAAGGCCCACCCGGACGTGCACGAGATCTTCTTCCAGGTGTTCGACAAGGGCTGGATGGAGGACGGCGAGGGCCGCCGCATCGACTTCAAGAACACCCTGATCATCCTCACCTCCAACGTCGGCAGCGACCTGCTGATGCGCCTCTGCCAGGACCCGCAGCGGATTCCCGACCCCGAGGCGCTGGCCGGCGCGCTGCGCGAGCCGCTGCGCCGGGTGTTCCCGGCGGCGCTGCTCGGGCGCCTGTCGGTGGTGCCCTATTACCCGCTGTCGGACGAGATGCTGGCGCGCATCGTCCGCCTGCAACTGGAGCGGATCGGCCGCCGCCTGCGCGACAACCACGGCATCGATTTCCACTACGCGCAGGCGGCGGTGCAACTGGTCGGCGCGCGCTGCACCGAGGTCGAGTCGGGCGGGCGCATGGTCGACGCCATCCTCACCCATACGGTGCTGCCACACATCAGCCGCGAACTGCTGCTGCGCGCCGGCGGCGAGGCGCCGCTGACGCGCATCCAGCTGGACGCGGAGCAGGGCGAATTCGTCTACCGCTTCGAGAGCGGGCAGACGCCGGCCGACGCGCAAAGAGGACGGGACTGAAGGCATGGATCGTAACGTCAAGGTACACAGCGTGTTGGGCGAGGACGTGCTGCTGTTTCGCGCCATGACCGGCACGGAAACGCTGTCGCAGCTCTTCCGGTTCGAAGTCGAACTGCTCGCGGAAAGCCATTCGCTGTCGCTGAAAACGCTGCTGGGCAGCGCGCTGACCCTGGAAATCGCCACCCGGGACGAGGGGGTGCGCTACCTCAACGGCCTGGTCACCCGCTGCGAGCTGTTCGGCCGCGAGGACCGCACCGCGCGGCTGTACCGCTACCGCGCCACCGTCCGCCCCTGGCTGTGGCTGCTCAGCCGCAACCGCGACTGCCGGATCTTCCAGGAGCAGAGCGTCCCGGAGATCGTGCAGGCGATCTTCGCCAAGTACAGCAGTCTGACCGTCGAACTGTCGCTCACCGGCACCTACCGCCAGTGGGGCTACTGCGTGCAGTACCAGGAAAGCGACTTCAGCTTCGTTTCCCGGCTGCTGGAGCACGAGGGCATCTACTACTACTTCCGGCACGAACTGGGCAGCCACACCCTGGTGCTGGTGGACGACATCGAGACGCACGAAACCTTCGCCGGTTACGAGAGCATTCCCTTCTTCGCCGCCGACCGCCTGGTGGCGGTGCAGGAGGAGTGCATCGACATCTACCGGGTCAGCGAAGAGATGGCGTCGGGCAGCTATATCGGCGACGACTACAACTTCACCGCGCCGAAGAGCCTGATGCGCGCCCTGCTCAGCAATCCGGCGGAACACGAACACAGCGACGCCGAAGTCTACGAATGGCTGACCGGCTACCGGGACTACGGCGAGGCGGCCCACTACACGCGCATCCGCCTGGAGGAACTGCAGACCCGCCGCGAACTCGACGAAGGCCACGCCATCGCGCGCGGCCTGGCGCCGGGCTACCGCTTCACCCTGCGCAACTGCCCGCGGGAAGAAGCCAACCGCGACTACCTGGTGGTGAGCGTCACCTACCACCTCAAGGAGCCGGGCTACGCCAGCAACCCCGAACCGGCCCGCTACGACTTCGACTTCGTCACCCAGCCGGTCAGCCTGCCGTTCCGCCCGCGGCGGATCACGCCCAAGCCCCGTCCCCACGGCCCGCAGACCGCCGTGGTGGTGGGGCCCGAGGGCGAGGAGATCTGGACCGACGAATACGGCCGGGTCAAGGTGCAGTTCCACTGGGACCGCTACGGCCAGATGAACGAGGAAAGTTCCTGCTGGATCAGGGTGGCCAGCAGCTGGGCCGGCTCGACCTTCGGCGGCATCTACATCCCGCGGATCGGCCAGGAGGTGATCGTCGACTTCATCGGCGGCGAAATCGACCGGCCGATCGTGATCGGCAGCACCTACAACGCCGACCAGATGCCGCCCTTCGAACTGCCGCTGAACTCCAGCCAGAGCGGTATCGTCACCCGCACGCTGGAGGGAACCCCGGTCAACGGCAATTTCTTTTACTTCGAGGACCGGGCGGGGGAGGAACTGGTCCGTATCAAGGCCGAACGCGATCACGATACCGAAGTGCTGAACGATACCAATCACTTCACCGTCAAGACCCACAGCCTGACGGTGGGCGATCTCGAAATCGCGGTCGGCGACGATGGCGGGGGCGCCACGAGCAATACCATCAACCAACCCCTGAGCGTCGCCGGAGGCGGGAACTTCAACGTGCGGACCGTCAATATCACGATCCGCTCGGCCGTGAATATCGATATTTCCGCGATAAAGGTGGGCGTAGCCGGAGTCAATACGAGTCTGGATGGAGTGAAGGTTGCCATTGTCGGGGTCAATACGGTTTATAACGGTGCGACTTTCATTCGCAATGAGACGATAAAAAAGGAGCACAACTTCTATAAGTCAGAGTCGACGCACCTCGAACACAAAGAGTCGCATGCCGTTGAGGAAAAAGGCACGCTTCGCCGGATTCGTTACAATCTCGTGAATTTCAGCAGTGGAACCTTCAGGGCGGATTATCAAAAGAAAAAGGACGATGCGAAGCAAAAGGCGCGGGATGAGCTTAAAAAGAAAATAGGGTCGCCGCAATTGCCGCCAGGAACGGCGATATAGCATTGACGATATAATTGATTCGTACCTTTGAGGCATGAATTCATGGCGCTTATCCCATGGTGCGCGCCCAGTAAGGTTTGATGAGTATTCTTGAGCAATAACTGTCACATCCCGCTGCGACATCCGGAAATCGGCATGACCGGCGATTCCGCAGTGAAAATTCGGTAATACGGGAGATTGCATTGAGTCGCTCGCAAGTTCCATACGCCCTGTTGGCGTTGTTCATTGTCGGTCTGGTCGTTTTCGGCGTCTGGACGCTGATACAGCCGATCATGCAGCTCGACGATACCTATGCCGAACTACTGGAAAACGGCCAGGCAGTGGAGGGACGGGTAGTGGCCATCGAGCCGACCGATGTACTGCTCGACAACCAGCCGGTTTCCCGCTTCACGGTCACCTATGCGCAAGAGGGCGGCGAGCGGCGGGCGGTGTTCGAGCAGCGGGTGCCCTTCACCGATCTGCCGCGGGTGCAGCCCGGTGCCGCGGTTCCGCTGCGGCTGGGGGCGGATGGAAAGACGGTGATCGATCTGCAACGGCTCAATGTTCCGCTCGAAGAGGAATGACATGGAAATCATCAAACCCCTGAGGCTCGGCGTGCTGCACCGCACCTATCACTGGCGGCACGGCCATCGCCTCGCCGTGACGGCGATCGCCCTGGCGACCCTGGAGGAGTCTCCGGTGCTGCTACCCGAGCAGGAACTCTGGGCGTTGCTCGACGAGGCGCTGGACGAGAACGAGCAGATCGACCTGCTGATGCCCAAGCCATGTCCGGAATTCCTGGTCAACGGTCACGCCTACAACGTCCACGGGACGGACCGCCGGCGCTGCCGGGTGCAGGCGCGGCTGGACGACCGCTGCAAGGCCCTGGTGGTCCATGGCGACCGGTACTGGGCGGAAGGCGAGGCCGGCGAGCCGGCTGACTTCGAGGCCATGCCGCTCGGCCGGCGACGGGCCTATGGCGGCCCCGGTTACGAGGCCAATCCCATCGGCATCGGCCATGTCCCGGAGTCGGTCGACGGGGGCGAGCGCTGGCCCTTGCCGAACGTCGAGCACGACGGACAGCCGCCGTTCGCCCCCGGCCAGCCGCCCGGGACGCCGGCGGGTTTCGGCATGCGCGACATCGATGCGCCGGCGCACCGGGCGAAGCTGGGCCAGTACGACGAAGAGACGCTGGAGCGGGACGGTCCGGGGCTGGCGGAGTCGTTCGACTGGCGCTTCTTCAATCTGGCGCCGGACGACCAGCAATGGCCGGATCGCGACCGCCTGGCGGGCGGCCTGGAGTACGAATTCCTCAACCTGCACCCCGAACTGGCGCGCCTCGCCGGGCACCTGCCGGACGGATTGGCGCGCTGCTTCGTCATGCGCCAGCCGGCCGAAGGCGAATCCGCCCTGGAAGAGATTCCGCTGCGTCTCACCACGGCCTGGTTCTTTCCCGACCGGCGGCGCGTGGCGCTCATCCACCATGGCGACCTGGCCGTCGACGACGAGCAGGCTTCCGACATCCAGTACCTGATGCCGGCCTTCGAGGCCGGCGCCGCGCCGCGTGGCCTGGAGCACTACGCCGAGGCGCTGGCGCGGCGGCTGGACGAGGAGGAGGGCGACCTGTACGCCTTCGACGAGGCGGCGCTGATCCACGAACCCTTCATCGGCGCCGGCTTCGATACCGAGCCGCTGGACCAGGGGCCGTCCGATCCGCTGATGGACAACCTGTTGCGCCGGCAGGAAGAGGCAATGCGCAACGAACGCGAGCGGATGAACTCGCTCGGCCTCGATCCGCAGCGCCTGGCGGGCCTCGCGCCCGCCGGGGACGACGAGGAACTGCGCCTGCAGCGGCTGGCCGACCTGCCGCGGGTCGGGCGCAATATCCGGCGCAAGGAGGCGGAACTCGAAGCCCAGGCGGAACGCGAGCGGGCCGCCGCCCTGGAGCGCCTGCGCGACCAGGAGCCGACGACGGCGAACCGGGAACTGCTGGCGCAACTGGAAAACCCGGACAGGGAACTTCCGCCTTTCGATTTCGCCGCCCGTTCCGCGCAGTTGCGGGAGGTCTACCGGATGGACTTTTCCCCGGCGTCCGCCGACTTGCCGTCCCGGGAGGAAAGCGAGCGGCGCCTGCGCCAGCAGTACCGGGACTCGGTGCATTGCTGCGGGGCCGCCCCGGCCCTGCAGGGCGCGGCGGCCGAGGCCCTGCGCCGGAAGGTGGCGCAAGCCTATGCGCGGGATCGCGACCTGGCGGGTATGGATCTGACCGGCGCCGATCTGTCCGGCATGGACCTGTCCGGCGCGCGGCTGACCGGCGTCCTGCTGGAAAGCGCCAACCTGGCGGATGCGCGGCTGGACGGCGCCGATCTGCGCGAGGCGATCCTCGCCAGGGCCCGCCTGGACGGCGCCTCGTTGCGCGGCGCCGATTGCCGGGGCGCCAACCTGTCCCGCGCGCAGGCCCGCAACGCCTGTTTCAGTGGCGCGACCTTCGGCGACGGGCAATGCTGGGAAGCACGCTTCGAGACCTGCGATTTCAGCCACGCCCGGTTCGGCGGGATACTGTGGCAGGGGTGCGAACTGGACGCCTGCCGTTTCGACGGGGCGGTGCTGGAAGACTTGTCCCTGCATGCCTGCCGGCTGAGCCGGCCTTCCTTCGTCGGGGCGAGCCTGAGTGCCGTCACCTGGGTCGAGTCGAGCCTGGAGGCGGCCGATTTCGAGCGCGCGGAGCTGGACGACTGCAGTCTGGTGGAGACGCGCTCGCCCGATGCCCGTTTCGTCGGGGCCGCCCTGAGTGCGTGCTACATGGTGCTCGGCAGCTCCCTCGAGGCGGCGGATTTCGGCGGCGCGCGGCTGGCCGAAAGCAACCTGCGCGGGGTGGATTTGTCCGGTGCGCGCTTCTGCGGGACGCGCCTGGCCGATTGCGATCTGTCGGAGGCCCGCCTGGCGGGCGCGGATCTGCGCCGGGCGACGGCCAGCGGCTGCCTGTTCAGCGGCGCCGACCTGCGTACCGCCCGGCTCGGAGACGCCCATCTGATGCAGTGTCTGCTGCGCCGCGCGGATCTGCGCGGCGCCGATCTGCGCGGCGCTTCGCTGTTCGGCAGCGATCTGGCCGAGGTGCATCTGGACGAGGACAGCCTGCTGGACGAGACGGATTTCGGCCGGGTCGCTTTCCACCCGCGCCGCCGCTCGGAGGCCGCGTCGTGACGGCGGAGGAGATCCAGGCCGCGGTGCGGCGCGGCGAGGCCATCGAGGGGCGCGCGCTGCCGGGCTTGCGCATGGCTGGTCTGGAACTGGCCGGCGGCCTGTTCCGCGGCTGCGACCTGAGTGGCAGCGACTGGCAGGGGACGACGCTGCGGGCGTGCCTGTTCATCGACTGCGCGCTCGAGGCGGCCGATTTCCGCATGGCCCGGCTGGACGAGGTGCAGTGGCAGAACTGCGCGCTGGCGGATGCCGCGTTCGCGGGCGCCGAGCTGGAGCGCTGCCAACTCATCGAGTCCGGCCTGGCGCGGGCCGTGTTCGACGGGGCCCTGCTGGGGGGCCTGGCGTTCATCCAGTCGGTGCTGGCGCACGCTTCGTTCGAAGAGGCGACCCTGGCCGAGACTTCGTTCAACGAATGCGACCTGCGGGATTGCCGGTTCGCTCGTGCCCATCTGAGCGAAACCACCCTGTTCGAGCTGGACCTGTGCTCGGTGGATTTCGCCGAAACCCGCTTCGAGTCGGTCATCTTCAGCGGTTCGAACCTGTCCGGGCAGTGCCTGATGCGCACCTCGCTGGCCGGCTGCCAGTTCTCCGCGGCGCTCCTGGACGGCTGCGACCTGACGGAGGCGGTCCTGAGCCAGGCGGTGTTCAAGGACGCCAGCCTGGTGGGTGCCCGGCTGACGGGGGTGGAGGCACGCTATGCGCTGTTCCCGGACGCCGACCTGAGCGACGCGGATTGCCGCCAGGGCCGTTTCGCCCAGAGCGTCTGGGCGGGCGCGCAACTCGCCGGCGCCGATTTTTCCCAGGCCTGCCTGGACATGGCCGTGTTGCAGCGGACATGGGCCAGGGGCGCCCGCTTCGAGCGGGCCAGTCTGCGCCACGCCGAATTGTCCTATGCCGATTTCACCGGCGCCGACTTCGCCGGCGCCCTGTTCGAGCGCACGTCCTTTCACCGTTCGCTGCTGGAGGACGCCCGCTTCGATTCGCGCGACGGGCTGATCGAGCGCGACGAGGAACTCTGGGCGGCGGAGGAGCGCGCGCAGGCCGGGTCGCGCCGATAGGGCGGGGCCGGCCGCTGTTCATCGGTTCACTTTTTTTCAGGGAGGCTTTCATGTCCGTACCGTTCGAACCCCAGGGCGCGGCCTTGCCGGCGAATCTGTCGGCCAGGGTCGTCGCCGCGCGGGGCGATGACCTCTTCCTGGTCGAGCTCGAAGGCCGCGCCCACGAGTGCCGGCGGGCAGCCAGTTGCCTGTTGTTGCCGGAGCCAGGTGACCGGGTGTTGATCGCTGCCGTGGATTCGATGCCCGAGCTTTATCTGCTCGCCGTCATCGAGCGGGCTTCCGCCGGTCCGGCGCGACTGCAGGTGGACGGCGACCTGCTGCTGGCCAGCGGACGCGGCTCCGTCCGCCTGCGCGCGGCGCAAAGCCTGGACCTCGCCAGCGAAAGACTGGCGCTGCGGGCCGCCTCGGCGGAGCTGGCCGTGGAACGGCTGAACTGTTCCGGTGTGCTGTGGCAGGGCACCCTGGGCACGGTGCGGCTGGTCGGCCGGGTCTGCGAAACCATGGTCGATCGCCTGATGCAAGTGGCCAGGGTGAGCTTTCGCCGCGTCGAGCAACTGGAGCAGGTGCGCGCCGCGCAGCTCGACTACGAGGGTTCGGTACGCCTGCGCCTGCGCGGTCGGCACACCGCGATCACGGCGCGGGACGTGCTGAAGGCGAAGGGACGTCAGGTGCATATCGGCTGAGGAGCAAACGCGCCATGTTCATGAATACCCAGCAGAAGGGCAAATGCCTGGCCGTCGGCGACCTGTGCAAGACGCCGCCGACCGCGGCGCCGGTTCCCTATGTCAACCAGGCGGAAGCCATGATGTCCATTCCCGGTTGTTATCACGTGCTGGTCCAGGGCATGCCGGCCCACAACATGCGCACCATCACCCCGATCACCACCGGGGACTCGGCGGGGGCGATGGGGGGCGTGGTCTCCAATACCGTCATGGCGCAATCGCGCTACGTAGCGGGCTCCTACAGCGTGCTGCTGCAGGGCATGCCGACGACCCGGCTGACCAGTCCGACCCTGCAGAACAACAACAACATAGCGGGGCTGCGGGTGACGCCGAGCCAGAACATCGTGCTGATAACCGCGCCATGACCGGCGTCGGCCAGCCGCTCGGATTTCTCTGCCCGGCGCCCAGGCCCTCGCCCGCGGCGCCCTGGACGGCCGCGACGCCCTGGCTGCGGGAGGTCCTGCACCTGCCCTCGGCCGACCGGCCGTCCGTGCCGCTGGTCACCACCCTGTATCTGCCGCCCGGCGACGGGCCCTTTCCGCTCTGGGTGTTCAACCATGGCAAGAGCTTCGGTGGCGACGCCAGGGCGCAACCCCGCTGCGAACCCATCGCGTTCGCTCGCGTGCTGATCCGTCACGGCCATGCCGTGGCCGCGCCGAACCGCAGGGGCTTCGCCGATTCGGGCGGGGTTCATTGCAGCCACTGGCTGAACCCGCTGGCGGGGGCCGGTTGCTGCGCCAGGGATATCTGGGCGGCGGTCGAGGCCTTGCTGGCGCATCCGAAGATCGATGCCGGACGGATCGTCGTCGCCGGGCATTCCTATGGCGCGCTGGGGACGCTGGCCTATGGCGGCGAATTCCGTCATCCGGGAGTACGCGCCCTGGTGAACTTCATGGGCGGGCTGCGCGCCGAGCGCGAAGACGGCTGGCAGCAGCCCCTGCTGCGGACCTTCCGCCATCTGGGCCGGCGCACGCGCTGTCCGTCGCTGTGGTTCTACGGCCGCAACGACAGCTTCTGGCCCATCGAACTCGCCAGGAGCCTGCACGCCGCCTACGTCGAACGGGGCGCGCCGGCGCGCTTCGTCGATGTCGGCCACTTCAGGGACGATGCCCATGGCCTGGTGCTCGACGAGGCGGGCGTCGTGCGCTGGTGGCCCGAAGTGGCCAGGCTGCTGGCGGCCAGCGGGATGCGCGGCGACTGAGCGAGCCGGCACACCGTCCTTCTTTCGGCGCGGTTCTTCGGGATATTACGGATGGCCCGAGGCACGAGCGGCTGTCTCCGCATGCTTTTTTATCCATGACTAAACCGAGCGGGGGGCACCTCTAAAAACGTAGGCGAGGCAGTCAGCGCAAGGCAAAAACAGGCGAAAAAGCGGAGTTTACGAGTTGTAAATGAGCATTTTGAGCCTGTTTTTAACGCAGCGATGACCACGCAGGTAGTTTTTAGATGTGCCCCGGGTGGGAGTCGGGCCGAATATATATACGAATTATATGGCTAGTGGCTTATTGCTGGTATCGGTCGATTGTCGTCGCTATATGTAATGCCGATGCTTTTCAATGATTCATGTCATTCGGTTTCCCGATTCATGAGAAGTTACGCGAATAGCCAAGGTAATTTAACTTCGCTGAAACCTGATTTAATCCCGCTGCAATCTGTGGCCCGCACTCTTTTCGAGGAAACAGGATCGACCGGCCAATGAGCGACTGGCATATCGAACGATGATCGCTGTCTTGGGGAGGGATTGAAAAAAGATCGACCGATTTCATTCGCGATATCGTCGGAAAAATCATTGCCGCGGCACGGATGCGTATTCGCAGCGCCAGGCGGGATATCGCCGCCCGGCGCGTACCGCCCAGCGTAAGTGAACTCAACTCTCGTAAGGAGTCGGAAACATGTTGCTGAATACTCTGAAGTCCCCGATAACCCTCATCAATCTCGCCGAATTGGGGATAGATACCCAGGAAGTACAGGGCTGCATCAGCAAGGAATATCAGAATTACGAGCCCGACAACTATCTGCTGCGGCAAAACAAGGTCAGCCTGTTGAAATCGCAATTCTCGCGGCAGGAGCTCGATGGCATCGATCCGAACGTCTGGATGGGTATCTACGAAGGCGTCATCGCCGACTCGGATCTTCCGGCGCTACTGCCCGGGGTTTCGGACGAAACCCTGGAAAAGGTCAGCGAGTTGCGTCCGACCCGTTATCGGCTGGTTTCGGAGTTCGAAATCGCCAGGGATGGCGACTGGTCGATCAATCGGGTGCCGAGAAAGGGCTTCGCACAGCCCCAGGCGCTGATTACCGGCCCCGGCGTGGACTACCGGATATTCGCGCGGGAGTTCAAGGAGTTGCCGGACTCGATGTACGACACCAACCTGAACAGGATTCTCGCGCATCTCTCCGAGCAGATAGGCAGGAAACACGAGTCGGTCCAGAAGATCGAAGCCGTGGTTCACCACACGATCATTCGCTACGAGCACGGTCAGATAAGCACGAACTCACCGGAAGGCATTCATCAGGACGGCGCGGATTACATTCTTTCCGCGCTGGTCATCGAGCGGAACAATATCGGCGGCGGCACGAGCATCATTTATGGCTCCGACAGGAAAACGCCGATCTTCGAATGCGAGTTGCAGGTCGGCCAGGGCATCATGCAGCCCGACCTGGGCACGGATCTCTGGCATGAAGTGACCCCCATACATCTGCTCGACGAGAGCAAGCCCGGTTATCGCGCGTCGATCGGCGTGGACATCAAGCTGGTGGAGTGACGAGCGTGGCGAAGCCGAAACTGAAATTGTTGGCCACGAAGTTCGCGGTCTGGAAAACCGGCAAGGAAACGCCGACCGGCGACCTGAAGGTTTTCGCGCTGATCGCGGAGGAAAACGTCAATACCGTCATAGGTTCCCGGGAGCAAAGCCTGCCGGATGCTCTCGAAAAGTCGGATGACTGGTGCGCGATAAAGCTGGATACCGTCCTGGACATGTCCGAGTCGGGAATCCTGAATGCCGTCACCGCGCCGCTGGCGGCGGCGGGCATCAGCATTCTGGCCATTTCTTCCTTCGATACCGATTACCTGTTCGTCGGGAACGACGATATCGGCAAAGCGATCGAGGTATTGCGAGCGGCGGGTTATGAACTCAGTGACGAAGGGGCGGGCTGATATATGGAAAACTTTTTGAAAGGCGCCCTGTTGTCCGGCAGCATGATCATCGCGATCGGCGGACAAAATGCCTTCGTGCTCAAACAGGGATTGTTGCAGAGGCACATTTTCTGGGTATCGCTGACCTGTTTCCTGTGCGACGCGCTTTTGATAACGGTGGGGGTCATGGGACTGGGCTCGATGATCACCGGTAGTCGCATGGCCTCCATAGCCCTGTCCCTGGGCGGCGGCGGTTTCCTGATCTGGTACGGCATCCGCTCGTTCGACAGTGCCCTGCGCTCCACCAGCGTCCTGGAAGTCGGCAGGGACGATCCGGGCGGCGGCAAGGCCAGGCAAGTCATTCTGGCGACGCTGGCCGTGACGCTGCTCAATCCCCATGTGTATCTCGATACCGTGGTCGTGGTCGGCGGCGTGGCGGGCACCCTGCTGCTTCTCGACCACAAGATCCAGTTCCTGGTGGGCGCCCTGCTGGCATCCGGCTGCTGGTTCTTCGGCCTGGGTTACGGCGCCAAACTGCTGGTACCGTTTTTCAAGAGCGCGAGAGCCTGGAGGATTCTCGATCTGCTGATCGGCTGCTTCATGGTCTGGATCGCATTTCAACTGCTCGGGCATGGCATCGCCTTGATACGGGCCGCTTGAAGGGCCGCCCGGTTCCGCTGAAACGCGCTGTTCCCTTGCCCGATCTGTTCGATCGGGCAAGGGGGCGCCACCGCGGCCTTTGGCCGGACGGTTCTCCGGCGCATGGGGCTGCACCGCTGTCGTACGTTCGTTTCCCTCTCTGTATTCCTGCCGGAGACGGCGGCCCCGCGCCGGGGCCGCTTCGGTGCTCGCCGGGTCGTTCAGGAAAGCGCGCGGCGCGCGCAATCTTCGGCCCAGTCGCGGATTTCCCGGGTTTCGATTTCGTCCAGGTGGACGCCGAGCCGTTTCCAGGCGTCCCGGACGCCTTGCGGCGGGGGAGCGAAGGACGTGCCGCGGGCGGGGAAAAGATGCCCGGTATCTTCCGGATGCTTGGTGCAACCGGCCGGCAACGCGCCATGCCCGACCGCGCCGAAGCGCAGGATCAACGCATCCTGTATTTCGGCCGGCAGTGTTCGCATGCTTTCCAGCGAGGGAGCGGTTTTCGGCAGCAGGCGTTCGAGCGGCGCTTCGTTGTCCGCCCAGAGCAGGACCGCGCAGAGCCAGCCGACATCATGGAAGGCCTGGAGAATGGCGTAGTTGCCGGGCAACCCGCGCGGCGGACGCTTGTCCACCCAGACGCGCCTGGCCTCTTCGCTGCGCCGCGCGTCGATGCGCGCGAAGGCGCGTTCGAGGGCATTGCCGTCGGCTCGATCGCCGCCCTGCGGCAGGTTGCGGGATACCGGCGCATCCGGGTCGTTTCCGGGGTTGAAGACAGGCTGCCAGTTGCCGGCCGATGCCCAGATGGAAAAGCCGGCCTTCTCGTCCGGACTCCAGTCCGATGTCGCCTCCTTGGTCGAGGCCGTGCGGGCGGCGCGGATCGATTCGGCCTTTCTGCCATCCGAGGCCGGGTCGGCCGCCATGATCTCCGACAGCGACGCCAGGTTCCGCAAGGTGTCGCTTCCCTCCTTGAACACGGCGGGCAGCGGTTTCCGCTTCCCGAGCGGCGAAAAGCTGACCTGCCGGACGCTCGATCGGTCGGCGAAGTCTGCCAGACGGCGGATGAAGGACCAGTCGCCGAGCAAGCGGGTCTTATCCGGCTGCGCCTCGGTGAGGCGGGATATCCACTCGCCGGGCTGGCCGCTCCGCTGGAGGTCCAGTTCTTCCAGGGCGATCGCCAGTTCGAGGGAGGTCGATCGGTCATCGGCGGGGGAAGGGGCATGGCCGGAAAGCCCGCGGAAGCCTTCGTGTTCCGAGCGGTTGCAGCCGACCTGGATCGAACAGGCGCTGAAGTGGCCGCTTCGGGCCGCGCTGCCCAGGATGGCCAGGTTTTTCAGCGAGGCGAAATCGAGGTTGAGGTAGCGCGCGTTCCGTGCCGTGGACACGCGCAGATCGTCCGCATCCACGCCGGGGGCGTAGAGATGTTCCGTGTCGCGCAGTTCGATGCTGTCGGCGCGGAACCAGGGCAGGAACACTTTCCGCGCCTGGGCGCAAAGGCGGGACAGATACTTGCCGGGGGCGATGAAGGCGTCGCGTTTGGCTCCCTCCCAGCGTTCGGGGGCGCCGGTGAAAACCGACTTTTCATCGAAGATCAGCTTTTCCAGGCGGCCGAGGAAGAGTTCGCCGTCGGCGCAGGAGGGGACGAGCAGGTCGGAATCCAAGATGACCTCTTCCACTTGCCAGGATCGGGCATCCAGATAGTGGATTTCCTTGTGCAGGCGGATGCGCCTGGCATCGAGGGATGCCGGCCAACGACTGGTGTCGCGGGCATTGTAGATTTCCAGGGTAGCGAAGCGCAGGCCTTCCGGAATGACGGCATCGCTCGCGCCGTCCCAGGCCATGCTTTCGATGAAGGCGCCGGCCGGGAAGCTGGCGACGGGTTCCAGTATGCCGCGGTCCTTGACGATGCCGGTGAGCCGGCAGTTGTCGAATTCCTCGCCGCGCCAGATGACGTATCCCCGCGAGCGAAGATGCGACTGCAGTTGCAGGAAGGCGTCGATGACGGCGGAAGAGACATCCTGGTTCAGACGTCCGCGCAGTTGAATGAAGGCGAGCACCCTGTAGCCCGCGTCGAGTTCGCGCTGGCGTTCCCGGCGCGCTACGGCGGAGCACGGCCACATGTCGAGCAGTTGCTGCGGTGAGCGATGGGGCGAAAGTTCCAGCGTGGCCAGGGAAAGGTCGTCGCCGTCGCGCAGGGAATAGACCTGGGCGCTGCCGTCGCCGACCTTGTCGGCATAACTGCGTACGCAGTGCTTCATCAGGATGCCTTCGCGCTCCAGGGCGCTGGCATCGTTCAGGCTGACCCAGTGGCAACCTGCGGGCAGGCCGGCATGCTTCGCGACCTCCATGATCCTGGTCGTCCCGACCTCGGCCGAAGCGTAATCGTCGCGGTCTTCGGGGGCGATGGTGAGCATCCATGACACCATCTTGTCCAGCGCATCCTCGAAGCTGACCTTGTTGATCTGCCTCGGGGCGGCGTACAGGGACCAGTCGGCCAGATGATGCAGGCGTGTCCGCAGTCTCTTGTCCAGCGACACTTTCCATAAGGGCTGGTGCTCGGCCAGCGCTTTCAAGGCCCATGGCTGGGCGTCGTCCGGCAAGCGTTCGACTTCCCAGGCCTCGCCTTCCCGGATCAGCCATTTCGCGGCCGCGCCGGTGAACCAGGCCCGGAGTTCGGCGCGCCGTCCGCTCGGGGCCACGCCGAATATTTCGTTGGCGATGGACTGGACGAATATACGGATATCTTCGGTGTTCAGAACATTGCGCGCTTTTTTTCCGACGCCTACGGTATCGGTCGTCGTGTCGGATGATTTCGACATGCCCGGCTCCTTTTATTCGGATACAAATGCATTGCCGCAGGACCGAGTCGAATACCGATGACTTATTCGGTCGCTGCAGGTACTCGATGAACTTGTCCCGGCTGGCCATGGCGGCTGGATGTCCGGTGCGTGGTTTTAACGCCCCGCCGATTGGCCGGCCGGGGTTTCGCGATTATTTCCGGGAGCGACATCCGTATTGCCGTGCGCGCTATTGCGATTGCTGGCGCAAGCATGATTCAACCGACCTTTTGCAATATCTCTGGAGTTGCCGCTCCGATACCGGGAGGGCCATCCGGGGAATATTGGCCAAGCCGTTTTCTGATTTTTCAGCCAGTTCGTCTGGTTGCTGTACGAAAGTACCGCTCGTGGATTGCAGTAAAGTGAATTCCTGCCGATATTTGTCCACCGGCTCCAGTCATGAAGATGGGCGGAGTTTCGTGGATATGCTCGAAAGAGCAGGCGCAGCCGTTTCGGGCGCGGATTCACGGGTAGTATCGAGGTCGCTTTCCCGGCGAGAGGCGGTGCGCCTCTTTTAGCGGGGTGGTTCGTTTAATGACGATGCGACCCGAGCGAATGTCGCCATGGCAGTCGATACCACGCCGGAGCCCAGGAAAATCAATCGATTGGGCGAGGGATTCGGAGGATTGCCGATGATCGGGCAAACGACCTGTTGTATCGGGAAGCGGTTTTTATATAGGCGAATAATTTCATGTTCGTTATCTGTAGAAATGTGAGGGGGATTCGCTGTGAGGCATCCCGGCAGGCGCTGGCGGATGTATCGATATCATTGATGCGGCATTTTGTCGCAATATGCTGAAGTTAAACTTCAGCAATTCCGCTTGCAGTCAGGATTCATGCACTGGGCTGCTGTGTTTTTCTTGTTTTCATGTTATCGCTCATGCGGCGTCGTGAAGCTCGGCCGACAATGGCTGTCGATAAAGTCAGAATGCCATTGTCTGTCGATGTGTCCTGCCGGTGTGGATCTGGACATATCCTCGTCATAGTTCTTTGCAACACTGCTTCATCGAGAAGGTTGGCGAAGTGGCATTATCGATTATCCGAACTTCTGGATTCTTCGATCACTTTTTTCGAAGCGCCGATATTATCGGCATGGTTGAGTACTTGAGTAATGCGTGGCCCGGGTTCGATTGCGCGACCGGGCCTGCGCCAGGGAGGCTGAAGCCTGCCCGTGGGTTCGATGGCAGACGATGTTCGAGTCGGGAACGATAATAAAAATTAATGTGCAGCGATGATGTCGAGTCGTTGCCGGGCCGTTCTCTCGACTGGATATGGAGGAATGTTCATGAATGCAATCTTTCCCCTTAGCACTCCGACCTACTTCAAACCTGACCAGCCAAAGTCGAACAGGCTAGAGCCCGATGATTGTCAATTACGGGCTCTCGCCCGTATCGCCGGAGTTCTGCGCCGGACCCGACAGGCCAAGGAGGCAGTGGCGCAGGTATTGGCCATATTGCATGACTACCTGGGATTGCTGCACGGCCTGGTATCCATCATTGCCGCCCCGCAGCCCCGCATGCTGCGGGTCGTCGCCATCCATACGAGTTCCAGGCTGGTAGCCAAGGCTGCCGAGGAGGTCCGCTATCGGCGCGGTGAGGGCGTCATGGGCCATGTGCTCGAGCACAGCGAAAGCGTCATGCTCGAACGCGTTTCCCTGGCTCCCCGTTTTCTCGACCGGCTGGCGCTCTACGATCCCGAGTCGCCCTTCATCGCCGTGCCGATCAAGGGGCCCGAAGACGACACCATCGGTGTTCTAGCGGCCCAGCCCGATGGGCGGAAGGACGTATCGCTGCCGGAACGCGCCCATTTTCTCGAAATCGTCGCCAACCTGCTGTCGCAGACGGTTCATCTCATGGCGAAACTCACGGGCAGCCGCTGCACGACGAGCGAGCGCGACGAACCTCGCGGCAATGTGCGAACCCAACATGGCATCGAAAACATGATGATAGGCAGCACCCCCTCCATGCGTCGGGTATTCGAGCAGATCAGACAGGTGGCCAGATGGGACAGCACCGTCCTGGTTCTCGGCGAATCCGGTACGGGCAAGGAACTGATCGCCAGCGCCATTCATTGCAACTCGCCACGCGCGCGTTGTCCGCTGGTCCGCCTGAACTGTTCCTCCCTGCCCGAGACGCTGCTGGAGTCGGAACTCTTCGGCCATGAGAAGGGCGCCTTCACCGGTGCGGTCAAGCAGCGCAAAGGGCGTTTCGAGCAGGCCGATGGCGGTACCCTGTTCCTCGACGAGATCGGCGAAATTTCACCCACGTTCCAGGCCAAGCTCCTGCGGGTGCTCCAGGAGGGGGAGTTCGAGCGGGTCGGCGGCAACCAGACGGTGAGGGTGAACGTACGCATCGTGGCCGCGACCAACCGCGATCTGGAAAGCGAGGTGAAAAAGGGCAATTTCCGCGAGGATCTCTACTATCGCCTGAACGTCATGCCCATTCAGGCTCCGCCGCTTCGCGAGCGCCTTGCCGACATTCCCGAACTGGCCAGATTCCTGCTCGACAAGCTGTCGTCCCAGCAGGGGCGATCCCTGGACATAACCGATTGCGCCATCGAGGTGCTGAAGAAGCACCACTGGCCGGGCAACGTGCGCGAGCTGGAAAATTGCCTGGAGCGCTCGTCGATCATGAGTGAAAACGGCGTCATCACGCGCAACGTGCTTTCCCTGGCCGGCCTGGATGACGGAGGTTCTCCATCGCTGGCCGATGATGGAACCCTGGACGATCGCGAACGGCTGATCGCCGCCCTGGAACAGGCGGGATGGGTCAAGGCGAAGGCGGCCCGCCTGTTGGGGATGACGCCCAGGCAGGTCGCCTACCGGATTCAGACCCTGAATATCTGCATGCAGAAGATCTGAACGCCGGCTTCCCGGCTGTTCCGTTCGCGGTTTCCGCAGCGGGATGCGGCCGGGCTCCGTTCACTCCGTGGAGCAGAACCGCACGATGGCATCGCTCACCCGCGAGGGCGACTCGCGCTGCGGGAAATGCCCGATGCCATCGAGCAGCAGGCGTTCGTAGCGAGCGCTGAAAAAGCGCTCGCGCCCGCTGGAACTCTCGGGATCGTTGCAGGCGTCCGCGGCGCCGTGGATCGCCAGGGTCGGGATGGACAGCAGCGGTGCGGGATTCAGGCGCTGCTCGTCTGCGGCGAAGCGCGCGTCTCCCCCGACGAATCCCCAGCGATGGCGATAGGAATGCAGCACGACGTCCGCCCAGTCGGGCCCATCGAAGGCCTGCGCGGCCTGGTCGAAATCGGCCTCGTCGTACCAGCCGGCGGGCGACCAGGTATCCCACATCCGGCGCGCGAAGGCCCGGCGCTCTTCCCGCACCGTCCTTTCCCCGCGCGGTGTGGCCATGAACCAGTGATACCAGTAGTTGCGCGCCTGTTGCAGCGAAATGGACTGGTTCGGATCGTTGGTGCCATAGCCCACCGACAGCATCACCAGGTGCGAGGCGACCCGCTCCCGCAGTCCGCAGGCATTCGCGGCGGCCCGCGCGCCCCAGTCGTGTCCGACCAGCACGGGGCGGCGCAGGTCCAGCGCGTCGATGAAATCCAGCAGGTCGCGGCCCAGCGCCGCCAGTTGCCCGCTGCGCGGCGTCGCCGCATCGCGAAAGCGCGTCGGCGCGAAGCCCCGCAGCGCGGGGGCCAGGACCCGGTAACCGGCATCGGCCAGCGCGGGCGCCACCGCTTTCCAGCAGGCCGGGCTGTCCGGCCAGCCGTGCAGCAGCACGGCCGTGCGGATTCCGTGCGGGTTCCATTGCCGATAGGCGATTTCGAGCTGTGGGGTGGTGACGAAGGCGTATTCGGTCATCGCGATTCTCCGGACGGGCATGGTTCGCCATGATGTTAAGTGGATGGAAAAACGCGATTGATGAATAATCTCCATCCATTATTGAGTTATCTCGTTGAATGGGGCGCCATGGACAAGACCGTGGGTACGAGCTCTCCGACGCTCGATATCGTGCTGCTGCGTACCTTCCTGGAGGTGGTCGACAGTGGTGGCTTCGCCCTGGCGGCGGAACGTCTGGCGCTCACACCGTCCGCGGTCAGCGGCCATATCAAGCGCCTGGAGCTGGCCGCTGGCGACACCTTGCTGGCGCGTACCACGCGACGCCTGGATCTGACCCAGGCCGGAGAAACCCTGTACGCCTATGCCCGCAACATCGTGGATCTGGAGCGCGAGGCGCGGGCCAGGCTGCGCGGCTCGACGATTCAGGGCCGGCTGCGCGTCGGTGCCTCCGAGGATTTCGCGGGCACTTGGCTGCCCCAGGTGTTGCAGGGCTTCCACCGCTGGCATCCGCAGGCGTCGATCGAGCTGAAGGTCGGTATCACCGCCGACCTGTTGCGCCAGCAGGAGCGGGGCCATCTGGATGTGGTCTTCGGCAAGCGCTGCAGCCGGACGAACGGCGAGGGCGAATTGCTGTGGCGGGAGCCGCTGGTCTGGGCCTATGCCTCGGCGTGCGCGGCGGACCTTGCCGAAGCGCTGCCGCTGGCGGTGTTCCCGGAGCCCTGCATCTACCGCGAGGCGGCCCTTGCCGCTCTCGGCAGCGTGGCCCGTCCCTGGCGCGTGGTCTTCGAGAGCGGCAGCATGGCCGGCTGCCTGTCCGCGGCGCTGGCCGGTTTTGCGGTGACGGTCGTCGCCCGCAGCCAGTTGCGCGAAGGTTTGCGCGAACTGGGGGAGGAGGAGCGCTTGCCCGCGCTGCCGGCCGCCTGCTTCTACGCTTTTTCGCCGCGGACGAATCCGGCCGCGCGCGCCCTGATCGAAGCGGTGCGGAGCATTGGGCAGCGCAGCCGGTTCATGGCGGCGCGGCTCCACGGCGGCTGAGCGCCATGCGGCCATCGGGCCGTGGGCGGTTTCCGTCGCGGCCGGAGCCGCTGCCTGTCAGCGCTGTTCGTCCAGGCGGCTGCGCAACCGTTCGGCGCTCATCACCTGCCGGAACAACGGTGTGCCCGGCTGGAACAGGCGTGCGCTCGCCAGGGGCCCGGCGACGACCGGTTCGAAGCCGGCATCGCGGACCAGGGCCGAGACCTCTTCCAGCGCCGCCTGGTCGTCGCCGGCCAGCGGGATGCCGATCGCAGGCGAAGCCTTGTGGGCGTTGCCGGCGACCGCGCTGGCATCGATCGAATTGAAGCCGCGCACCAGATGCGCGTCGGGAAAGTAGCCCGCGCTGGTCAGGCCCACGCCTTGCCGTTCGGCAAGGTCCGCCGCCTCGCCGTCGCGCCAGCGGTAGGGGTTGGTCGCGTCGAGGACGGGCTTGCCGCGCAGCAGGGGCGCGAGATCGCGGCCGAGCTGGGGCAGCGCGCCGTAGGGCACCGCCAGGAGAACGATTTCGCCGAAACGCGCCGCCTCGGCCGGACTGCCCGCGCCGGCCCGCTCGCCGAGTTCGGCGACCAGCCCGCCGAGCCGGTCCGGATGGCGGGAGGCGAACATCACCCGGTGCCCGCTTTCGATCCACAGGCGGCCGAGCGTCGAGCCGACCTGCCCGGCGCCGATGATGCCGATCCTGCGTTCCCGTCCGGTCCGTGCCGGGGCGGCCCACGAGGCGGGCGCGATCCCGGCCGCCAGGGCGACCGCGGCCGTCGCGCCGGCCAGGAGCCGGAGTGTTCTTCTACGCTGCTTGTCCATGTCCATCTCGTCGACGTGGGAGGAAGAGGATTATCGCTTCGAACCCGTCGACGCCGGTTGCGTTCAGGTTTTCCCCGTGTCGCCGGCGGGAATGCAGATACGGGTCTTGCGGCCGTCATGGCGGTCGATCTCGTGGATTTCCGTTTCCACGCCATAGGTGCGGCGCAGGTAGTCTTCGCTGATGAGCGTGGCCGGGTCGCCGACCCGGTAGCGTTTTTCCCGGTCCAGGGTCAGCACCCGGGAAGCGTAGAGCAGGGCGTGATCGGGGTGGTGGGTGGTGAGGATGATGCCCATGTCCCGGCCATGGGCGATCTGGCGGATGTGCGCCATCACTTTCAACTGGTTGCCGTAGTCCAGGTTCGAGGTGGGTTCGTCCATCACCAGGATGCGCGGCTGCTGGGCCAGGGCGCGGGCGATCAGCACCAGTTGCCGTTCGCCGCCGCTGATTTCCGTGTAGCTGGCCTTGGCCAGGGCGCTTATGCCGAGGGTTTCCAGGGCTTCGGCGGCGACTTTCCGGCCCTCCTGGCCGGGGCCGGAAAACAGGCTGCCGTGGGCCGTGCGGCCCATGGCGACCACGTCCTCGACCTGAAAGGGAAAGGGCGGCGTATGGGCCTGCGGCACGTAGCCCACCCAGCGGGCGAACTCGCGTCGCGACCAGTGGCGGGTCGGCCGGCCGTCGAGGCGGATTTCCCCGGATCGCGGCGGCAGCAGGCCGAGCAGGGTCTTGAACAGGGTGGTCTTGCCCACCCCGTTGGGGCCGAGCAGGCAGAGCAGTTCGCCCGGGTTCAGGTCGAAGGTGATGTCTTCGAGGACGGTCCGGCGGGCGTAGCCGCAGTTCAGGCGCTGCACTTCCAGCATGGTTTCGCTCCCTCAGATCCAGGCCTTGCGGCTGCGGTTCATCAGATACAGGAAAAAGGGCGCGCCGATGATGGAGGTGACGATGCCCAGGGGCACTTCCACTTCGAACAGGGAACGGGCCAGGTCATCCACCGCCAGCAGGAAGCCGGCGCCCAGCAGGGTCGAGACCGGCAGCAGGACCCGGTGGTCCGGCCCGACCAGCATGCGCGCCAGATGCGGGACGATCAGCCCGACCAGGCCGATGATCCCGGCGATGGCCACCGCGGCGGCACTGACCAGAGTGGCGCAGAGGATGACGACGAAACGCAGGCGGCCGGTTTCCAGCCCCAGGGCCCTGGCCTCCTCGTCGCCGAAGCAGAGCACGTTGAGGGTCCAGGACATGGCCAGCAGTCCCGCCAGGCCGGCGAGGATCGGCAGGGCGGCGATGGACAGGTCGGGCAGATCGACCGAGGCCAGGCTGCCCATCAGCCAGAAGGTGATGGCGGGCAGGGTGTTGTAGGGATCGGCGACGAACTTCACCAGGGAGACCAGGGCGGTGAACAGGGTGCCGATGACGATTCCGGCCAGCACCATCACCAGCACCGGGTCGCCCTGGCGACCGATGGTGACGCCGATCGCCCAGGTGGCGCCGACGGCGGCCAGCCCGCCGGCGAAGGCCAGGCCCTGGATGCCCGGCATGCCGTGACCGAGCAGGATCGCCAGGGCCGCTCCCAGGCTGGCGCCGGCGGACACGCCGAGGATACCGGGCGAGACCATGGGGTTGCGGAACAGGCCCTGGTAGGCGGCGCCGGACACGGAAAGGGCGGCGCCGACCAGCAGCGCGGCGAGAATCCGCGGCAGGCGGATGCCCATCACCACGGCCTCGGTTTCCGGCGTCCAGAAGGGGTCGATGGAGAAGAGCTTGCCCGCCAGAATGGCCAGCACGGTATCCGGCGAGACCGGGTAGCGGCCGATGCCGAAGGAGACGAGGACGAGCATGAGCAGGAGTGCGCCGAGGCCGATGAGTCGCATGCGGGGTTCCGGGGGAATGATGTGATGATCGAGCGCGCCGGCGGGGGCGCGGCGCTTCCGGCTCGCGGGAGTCTTTTGCGCCGGGGGCCGGTCGAGCGGCTCAGGAGCGTGGCTGCAGGAATTCGGCGATTTCATCGTCGTTCAACCGATAGCCGTAGAAGCGCTGGTAAAAGGTCCGGGTCTCCTCGCGCATGTCGATTCCGGCGAGCGCGTCCGGGTAGAGCAGCCGGGCCAGCCAGAGGAATTGCAGGGCTTCTTCCGAGGTTTCCCGGCACCACCAGAACATGCCGCGCGGGTTGGCGTGCACCTGGCCTTCGCGCACGGCACGCAGGCCGGCCCAGCGCGGATCGCGCCGGATCAGCGCGGCATCGTCGGCGCGCATCGCCACGATGACGTCGGGGTCGGCGGCGATGATCTGCTCCAGGGAGACCTTGCCGCTCGGAACGGGGGTGGCGAACCAGTGTTCGGCGACATTGATGGCGCCGCCGAGATCCATCCAGTCCTGGTTCAGCGAGGGACGCCCGGAAGTGCTGAGCGGATCGCCCATGCAGTGGTAGAGGCGCCGGCGTTTTTCCGCCGGCACCCCTTCCAGCGCGCGCCGCACCCTGGCGACGTTGTCCTGGAAATACGCCTGGTAGTCCCGCGCTTTCTCCTGGGCCTGCGGGCCGAGGATTTCTCCGCTGATCCGCACGCGCTCCAGCAGGGCATCGAGGGAGTTGGCGCGCAGTTCGACGATGGCGATGCCCGCGCCTTCGAGTACCTTGCGCTTGGCCGGCGGCAGGCTGCCGGCGACGAACAGCAGCTCGGGGCGCACGCGCAGCAGTTCCTCGACGTTGACATCGTTGGCGCCGCCGCCGCTGGCCAGCGCGGCGTCGGCGATGGAGGGCACGAAGCGGCGGAACACCGGCATCTGGCGCACGATGCGCGTGGAGGCGACGATGTCCTGGCCATGGCCGAGCATGGCGATGACCGCGTTCTGTGCCTCCCAGGCGGTGGCGATGCGGGTGATGCGTTCCGGTAGCCGGAGTTGTCCGCCGTAATAGCTCAGGGTGCGCCGGGTTTCCGCCCTGGCGCCGGGCATGCCCAGCAATGCCAGCAAGGCGCCGCCGGCCATGGCGCTGCACAGGCGGCGGCGTGTCGGGCCGGCCGGCAGCGTGGCGGTGAGGGGGGCTTCGATGCTCATGGATTACCTCTTTCGGGGCCGGAGCGCTGGTTCGCCGGCCGTTTCCGCGGGAGTGCGGCGAAGAACGATCGGTCCGGGTCTCGCGGTTCTCGACGCTGCGCCTCGCGGCTCATTTGCACCACCAGACGACCGCGGTGCGGGTTTCCATGCGCAGACGCAGCCCACCGTTCTCTTCCTGCAGGTAGGCGGCGAGGTTGGCGCGCAGGCGCGCCTCGCTGCCGGCGGGCAGATCCAGCCAGGCGAAATCCGCCACGGCGGCCTCTTCGTCGGGATACCAGCGGCTGAAGCCGTCGGCGAGGTAGTCCACGCGGGCCTCGATGCCCATGTCGAGCAGGCGGTTGAAGATCAGGGCGTGGCCCGGCAGGGCCGAGCGGCCAGCGCCCACCGGCGGCGTTTCTTCGATGCCGGCCACCAGGCGGTCGTGGAAGGACTTCAGGCTGGGGCCGGAATACAGCATCACGTAGGCGGCGCGGCGCACCAGGGCGTCCACCTTGGCCAGGTCGCGCATCGCCGGCGAACGCGACAGCAGCACCACGTCGTGCAGCGGGACGTTTTCGCCCGGCAGCACCTTGTCCCAGGCGATTTGCAGGGGCTGGATGTTGTCGACGCCGGCCGCGGCGGCGTTGCGTTCCAGTTCGTCGAGCATGGGGCGCGAAATGTCGAGCGCCGTGACCTGCCGCGCCCGGCGCGCCGCCGGGATGGCGAGGCGCCCCGGTCCGGCGCCGACGTCGAGCAGGCTTTCGTCGGGCCGCAGGCCGAGGATGTCCACCTGCGCATCCACGTAGTCGGCGCTCAGGCGGGTGTAGCCGTCGTAGCGGCGGGCGAAGCCGTCCCACATGGGCGCGCGTTCGAGCGCCGGCGGCCAGGTGAGCTGCATGAGGAGTTCCCAGTTGATCAGTCCGGACATGAGGTTTTCACAGGTCGAAGGATACGGAGGCGCGGAATTCCCGCGGTGCGCCCAGGTAGGCGCCGTTGCTGGTGGCGGAGCCGTCCACGGAGTTGGCGAAGATGGAGGCCCAGTAGTGCCGGTCGGTCAGGTTGTACAGGTCGGCCCGCCAGACCACGTTCCTGCCCATGACCTTGTGGGTGTAGCGGGTACCGATGTCGAAGGTGCTGTAGGCGCCCACCCACTGGGTGTTGGTCTGGTTGGCCGCGCGCTTGCCGGTGTGATGCAGGTTGGTGATCAGCACCAGGCCGGGCAGCCGGGGAACGTCGTATTCGAAGAGCAGGTTGGCCTGGATCTTGGGCACGCTGACGATGCGCTTGTCGCTGGTGTCTTCCCGCGCCGTGTCGCGCAGCCTGGGGTCGAGCCAGGTGGCGCCGCCATAGACGGACAGGCCGGGGAGGATCTCGCCGTTGGCGCTCAGCTCCAGGCCACGGTTCACCTGGGTGCCCTGTTCGCTGAAGACACCGTTGTCGAGGTAGGCGAAGGGGCGCTCGATGCGGAAGATCGCGGCGGCCAGATCGATGCCGCGGGCGCGCCACTTGAAGCCGGCTTCCCATTGCTCGCTTTCGTAGGGAGAGAGGGTCTCGCCCTCGTTCAGCGCGCCGGTGGGCGCGGTATCGCCAACTTCCAGGCTTTCCGCGTAGGACACGTAGAAGGTCATGTCGTCCCGCGGCTTGTAGCTTATGGAATAGGTCGGGTTGATGCCGTCGTCGCTGCTGTCGTTGGTCCGCTGGCTGTTCCTGTCGTAGCTGCGGGACTGGATCCAGGTCTTGCTGAACATGGCCATGAGCGACCAGCGCCCGTAGCCGATGGTGTCGCCCAGGGTCACCGTGCGGTATTCGGTGGTGCCGGAGCGGTAGCGGTCATCGGTGTGGAACAGGTCGATCTCCGGGAAGTTGCGCGGCGAATCGATGTTGGCCGTGCCGAGGATCTGGTTGGCCTGCCGGGGGGGATTCTCCACACCGTAGATGTCCCAGTCGAAACCGGTGGTGCCGAGCACCAGGTCGTGGCTGAAGGGGCCGCTTTGCAGCTTGCCGTTGAAGCGCAACTGGTCGCTGGTGACGATGAAGCGGCTGGCCGCCTGGCTGGCGTTGACCAGGGTGGTGTAGTCGCCCCGGTCGTTGTCCAGCCGGTTGGTGCCGTTGTACATGTCGCGGTCGGCGATCTGCCGGGAGACGCCGGCGACCATCTTCCAGTCCTCGTTGAAGTCGTGCCGCAGGCGCAGGGTGCCGGTGTTGGTTTCCAGGTAGGCGCCGGTGAAGCCCTGGCCCAGTCCGGAGTCCTCGGGGTCGGGCGCGTGGGGCAGGCGCCGGTTGTCGCCGTAGGAGAACTGGTTGGGGAGGCCCCAGGCTTCGTATTCGTAGTGGCTGGCGTTGACTTCGAGCACCGTGGCGGGGCTCAGGTGGAAGTCCAGGGCCAGGTCCACCAGGCTGCGCTGGGTATCGCTCTTGCCGGAATAGCTGTCGCCCTGTTCGTTCAGCAGGTTGAGCCGGTAGCCGAAGAAGCCGAGGGTATCGCTCAGGTCCACATGGCCGAGCAGCCGGCTGTCGTCGGCGAAGCCTAGGCGGACGTGCTGCAGCGGCGTGGCGGTGGGGCGCTTGTGGACCAGGTTGAAATCGCCGGCCGGAGCCGCGGGTCCGTACAGGGCGCCGCTCAGGCCGTTGATCACTTCCAGGCGTTCCACCTGCTCCATGGGATAGGCGGTGGTGATGGCCACGTTGAAGCCATCCAGATGGCTGTTCGAGACTACGCCACCCTGGAAGCCGCGGGTCTGCGGGCGGCCGATCTCCATGCCGCCGCGGGCCTGCATCTGGGTGCTGGGCAGGTACTTGAGCAGATCGCTCAGGCCGGTGGCCTGGGTGTTGCGGATCATGTCCGAGTTGATCACGCTGATGCTCAGCGGGGTATCGCGGATATCGCGATCCCCCAGCAGCCCGAACTCCGCATTCCGCGAACGGAAGCCGGCGCCGGCTTCCAGGCCGGCGGCGCCGACGGTGACACCCTTGGCCGAAACGTCCAGGGTGTCGAGCACGACGGTTTCTTCTTCGTTTTCCTCGTCCTGCTCCACCGACTGCGCGGGGAGGGACAAGGAGGCCATCGAGATGGCCAGGGCCAGCAGCAGGGAAGGGCGCGGCGTAGGGGCGGGCGGGGCGATCGAGGTGGACATCGGGATTCTCGCGCAGGGAATGAACAGCATCCCGTACCGGCGAGCCGTATCGACCCGATCGAGGGAGCGCTACGGGCAGTTCGAGCAGGCGTGGTTTCCTGAAGGGGGGCCGGATGGGACAGAACGCCCGAAATATATCCTTATACATAGAAAAATGATTAGCGTACAATTTCGAACGATCCGTTCGCGACGATAGTTCTTTTGCTTGGCTATCTGTATGAAATATATTGAATATTTTTTATTTTTAGAGTGCCTTGCAGGCCGTCTGCCAAAGGTGTTCCTGCGCTTCCTGTCGATATCGATATGTATACATTCATATAGATTGGTTGTGTCGTCGTCATCGAGCCATTCGTTGCATTGTGGGGCGCTGCCGGCGTGAGGCGGGGTCGTTCGGCCACCGGGCGCACGCCGGTTTCGTTCCGGTCGACGGCGCGGATGTCGGTCCGACGGGGCACGGGAGGTTGAATGGATCGTCTGCTTTGCATGGAGGCATTCGTCCGTGTGGCGGAAACCGGGAATTTCGCCAAGGCGGCCAGGCAACTGGGCGTCACGCGCTCGGTCATCAGCCACCGTATCCAGCAACTGGAGCAGTTCATCCAGGCGCCGCTGTTCCATCGCAGCAGCCGGCACGTCCGCCTGTCCGAGGTGGGCGAGACCTATTACCAGGATTGCGTGGAGATGCTGGCCGGTTTCGAGCGGCTGACCGAGAACATGCGCAACCTGCGCGCCAAGCCCCAGGGCAGGTTGCGCATCCAGGTGACTTCGGCGTTCGCCATCGATTACCTGGGTTACCTGCTGGCCGAGTTCATGCAGTTGTATCCCGGCATCGAACTCGAAGTGGTCGTCCAGGACCGGATCGTGGATCTGATCCAGGAGGGTTTCGACGTCGCCCTGCAGTTTTTCCCCGCGCTGGTCGACACCCTGGTCGAGCGCCAGTTGTTCCGGGTCCGGCGGATTTTCTGCGCGTCGCCCGGCTATCTGCGCAATCACGCCGCGCCCTGTCATCCCGGTGACCTGCTGCGGCATACGATCGGCCTGTACGACGGTTATCCGAGTCGCTATCAGTTCGTGTTCCGTCGTGGCGACGAGCGGCTGGAAATCAATCTTCCCGGCCAGGTGCGTTCCAGTTCCGTCCATCTGCTGCGTGATTTCGCCCTGGGCGGGGCGGGGATCGTGTGCCTGCCAAGCCTGGTCGCCGGCAAGGAGCTGCTGGCGGGGCGCCTGGTGCCGGTGCTGGGCGACTATGTGGTGGGTACTTTCGCGTTCCGCGCGGTCTATCCCACCACCCAGCGCGGTTCCCTCAAGGTCCGCAAGCTGATCGAGTTCCTCGCCGAACGCCTGGCGCAGATGCCGCACTGGGAGGGGGATGATTCCTTCGCGCCGCTTGGCGAGGCCCTGTCCGCTGGCGGTGTGGAGCCTGCATGGCGACCGGCCTGACGCTCCGGCCGTCCGGCGGCGGCCGGCGTCTCCTGCCCGCCCGGCGCCGCCATCGGGGTCATGCGCCGGCCAGGACGACCGCGCTGTCGGGGCCCGCCTGCGTCGGGAAATAGCCGTCGACCTTCCAGCCGGCGAGGTCGACGACTGCCACGCGGTTGTCGTCGAGCGCGGCATACAGCCGTTGCCGGCCGGCGTCCAGGTTCAGCCCGGGAGCCGCCGCTTCCAGCGCTAGCCGACGTTCCTCGGTCAGGGTTTCCGGGTGCAGCAGCGACAGGCTGCGGTCCGCTTCGTTGGAAACGATCAGCCGTCCGTCCGGCAGCGAAACCACGCGCACCGCTTCGCCCCGCGTCGGCGCGCGGCGCAGCTCCCGCAGGTCCTGGGCGTCCAGCGCGACGATCTCTCCGCCATAACGGTTGACGACGTAGAAGACCTTCTCGTCCGGGCTCAGGCAGCAGCCTTCCGGCCCCTTGCCGGTGAAGCGCTTGAGCGGCGCCCTGGATGGATCCTGCGGATCGACCAGGATCGCCAGGCCGCTGAGGGAGTCGGCGACATAGGCGCGCTGGCCGTCGCGCCGCAGCACGAAATAGTGGCTGCGCACGCCGCCCACCGGCACCGCCTGGTCGGGCAGGTCGCTGTTGGCCGGATCGTCGAAGCGCAGCAGCACCGACTCCATTTCGGCCAGCACGTAGAGCCGCCCGGCCTGGTCCATGCGGATGCCGTGCAGGCGCCGGTACGGAGACAGGTCGATGGTGCGGTGCAGGCTGCGGGCGGCCAGGTCGATGACGAACACCTTGTCGCCCCCGGCGCCGGGACCGCGCCAGCGGGCCACGCCGTATTGCGCGATGTAGGCGTAGCGGCCCGCCGGGTCGGCCACGATCTCGTGCGGCTGGGTCGGCAGCGGGACGCTGGTCAGTCGCTTGCCCTGCGGCAGTTCGTAGAAGCTCACGGCGGGCGCATCCTTCTCGACCAGCACCAGGGTCGGGCCGGCCTCGGCCGCGCGGGCCGGCAATCCCAGGGCGGACAGGGCCAGGGTCGAGCCGGTCAGGGCGAGCATCTCACGTCGGGTCAATCGCCACATGGCGTACTCCTTGCGTTCATGAAGTGGGGTTTGAGGGGATGGGGCCGTCGCGTGCCGGACGGGGGCGCATGGCTCCCGACCGATCTCGCCACGCGGCGGCCGGAGGAGGCTAGGGGGCGGCGTCGGGCTGTTGGGCGTGCGTTTCGCGTCTGTGCTGGGCACGGCCCAGGCCGGCGCCTACCAGGCCCCAGCCGAGCGCGATGAACATGCCGGTGAACATCGCCAGGGCGGGATGCTCGGCCACCAGGTCGAGGCCGCGCTTGATCCAGCCGCTGAGCGCATCGCCGCCCCGGTACACCACGGTGTCGATGAAGTTCTTCGCCTTGTATTTCTGCTCGACCGGCACGACGGTGTAGAGCATTTCCCGGCCCGGACGCACCAGGGCGTATTCGCCCGCCCGCCGCGCCACCATCACGATCACGAACACCGCGAACTCCGGAGCGAGGGCCAGCCACAGGAAGCCGGCGGCCACCGCCAGCGGCACGGCCACGAGCAGCACGCCGACGCCCAGCTTCTGCGCGATGCGGCCGGTGAAAAACACCTGGGTCAGGATCGCCAGGGTCTGCACGACGCTGTCGATCAGGCCGAACACCTGGGTCTGGCGGGCGCGGTCCGGAAAATGCTCGGCCATCATCCGCGCCTGTTCGAAGTACAGGAAGGTGCTCACGGTTGCCAGCAGCAGCACGAACACCGCGATGCCGATCAGGTAGGGGGAGCCGAACACCGCCGTGGCGCCCGCGAACGGGTTGCCGCCCAGCGGCCGGCCGCGTGGCTCGTGGCCGGAGGGACTGTCCGCGGGCGGCGGGTTGCGGTCGCGCCAGCGATGCAGCCAGGCTGCCGCCAGCGCACTGGCGGCCAGCATGATCGCGGCCAGGATCAGCAGGCCGGCATGCCCGAGCGGTTCGACCAGCAGGGTGCCGAGGATCGGCCCGACCAGGCCGCCGATGCTGGCTCCGCCGGCGATCAGCGCGAACAGGCGCTTCGCCTCGCCGCTGGCGAACACGTCGGTCAGCACGCTCCAGGCCAGCGAGATCGCCAGCAGGTTGAACACCGACAGCCAGATGTAGAAAACGCGTCCGGCCCATACGCTGTCCGGCCAGGCCAGCAGGGCGATCGCGAAGCCGAGCAGGTTGAGCACGAAGAAGCCGTAGACCCACGGCAGGATGCGGCGGCGCGATACCTTCGAGGCCAGCCAGCCGAACAGCGGCAGCGCCACCAGCGTGGCGACGAAGGTGCCGGTGAACAGCCATTGCAGGTTGTCCACGCCGCCGGCCACGCCCATGGTTTCGCGCACCGGGCGCAGCATGAAATAGCCCGCGAACAGCAGGAAGAACATCAGCAGGCCGGCCAGTACGGCCGGCGCTTCGTTCGGCTCCAGATTGAACAGGCCGGCCAGTCGGGAAGAGGCTGTGTTCATTTCGGCCTCAGGCTAGCAGTTCGATCAGGGATTGCCGCTGTGCCTCCGTCAGGGTCGGACCGCTGCCCGCCTTGAGGTTGTCGCTCTGCCGATCCGGCTTTCCGGTGGCCGGGATGACCGCGGTGACCGCCGGATGGCTCAGCGCGAACCTGAGGAAGGCCTGCGCCCACGAGTCGATGCCGGCTTCCGCTGCCCAGCCCGGCAGGGCCTTGTCCTTGACCCTGGAGAACAGCCGTCCGTCGTCGAAGGCGCGGTTGACCAGGACCGCCACGCCCAGCTCTCGGGCCAGCGGAAACACTTTCGCTTCGGCGCTGCGCGAAATCACCGAATAGTTGACCTGCAGGAAGTCCGGGCGTACCGCACGGACCACTTCGGCCAGTTCGTCGTGGCCGCTGTCCTGCCAGTGGGTGACGCCCGTGTAGCGGGTCTTGCCCTGTGCCTTCAATTCGCCGATCAGCGCGATCTGCGTCTTCCAGTCCTGCAGGCTGTGCACCTGCAGCAACTCGACCTTGTCGGTCTTCAGCAATTCCAGCGAGCGGCGGAACTGGGCCAGCCCGGCCTCGCGGCCCACGGCGCCGATCTTGGTGGCCAGAAAAGCCTTTTGCCGCAGGTTCGTTTCGGCCAGCAGCTCGCCGATGACCGCCTCGGCGCGGCCGTAGCCGGGCGCGGTATCGATCAGGCTGGCGCCCGCTGCGAAGAAGCGCCTGAGCACTTCGCGCAGCGGATCGCGCTCGGCGGGGCTCGCGCCGACGTCGAAACTGCCGGAGCTGCCCATGCCGATCACCGGCAGAAGCTCGCCGGTCGAGGGGATGGGGCGGGATTGCAGGACTGTGGCGGCATCGGCGGCGCGAGCGAGGCGGATCGGCTGGGCCAGGGCCAGGCTTGCGGCGGAGAGGGCGAGAGCGGAGAGGACACGACGACGGGACGGCATTGGCGCACTTCCTTTGTGTGGCTGCTGTGACCCGTCTAGTCTAGATCGATTATTATTAATTCATAATTAATAATGATTGATCGGATAATTAATGGATTATTGCTTCCGGTGGGAAGAATCCGCTCCGGCCAGCATTTTCATGCAATACCCGATCAACAGGCTTTCAGCTCCTTCTCCCCCGATCCCTCTCCCAGGCATGGGAGAGGGGAGAAATCCGTGCATGCCGTTCGCTACGAAAGGTGAGCGGGAATCGTGCTGGAAATGCTCTGACTTCCGGCGTGGCCAGTTCCGCGCCCACGAACTTGCCGGCGTCAGCAATGAGCTGCAGGCGATGAAGGACTCAACGCGTCAGGACAAGTGCTTGCCGGCGCGCAGCATCGTCTCGAACGCCTCGGCCGTCACGGGTTCGCTGAAATAATGGCCCTGGATCTCGTCGCAGCCGTTCGAACACAGGAAACGGCTGTGCTGTTCGGTTTCCACGCCCTCGGCGATCACCTTGAACTTGAGGTTGTGGGCGAGGGCGATGACCGCCAGCACGATGGTCTCGTCCTCCATTTCGGTCAGCATGTTACGCACGAAGGACTGATCGATTTTCAGCGTATCGACGCGGAAGCGTTTCAGGTAGTTGAGGCTCGAATAGCCGGTGCCGAAATCGTCGATGGACAGTTTCACGCCGATGTCCTTGAGCTGGTCGATGGTCGCGGTCACCTTCTCGATATCCCGGGCGATCAGGCTTTCGGTGAGTTCGAGTTCCAGCCGGGCGGCTGGCAGGCCTGTCTCCCGGAGCGTGCGCGTCACCCAGGCGACCACATCCTGCTGCAGGAACTGGCGCGTGGAGACGTTCACCGCAACGCAGACGGGCGGCAAGCCGGCATCCATCCAGGCCCTGGCTTGCATGCAGGCGGTGCGCAGCACCCAGTCGCCGATCGGCACGATCAGGCCGGAGTCCTCCGCGATCGGAATGAAGTGCTCGGGAGATACGATGCCCAGCTCGGGATGATGCCAGCGCAGCAGCGCCTCGCAGCCGCTGATGCCGCCATTTTCCAGGCTCACCTTGGGCTGGTAGACGAGTTGCAGTTGTCCTGCCGTCGCCGCGCCGCGCAGCTTGATTTCCAGGTCGACGCGGCGCTGCGTCTCCAGGCTCATGGCGCGCGTGAAGAACTGGTAGGTGTTGCGGCCCAGTTCCTTGGCCCGGTACATCGCCATGTCGGCGTTGTCGATCAGCTCGTCGGCGGTTTCGCCGTCGCGGGGGAACAGGCTCACGCCGATACTGCCGGACAGGTGGATTTTTCGCTCCTGCACGACGATCGGGCAATCGAGGCTCCCGACGATCTTGCGGGCGACGGCATCGGCGTCGGCCGGCTGCTCCAGGTCGGCCAGCAGGATCAGGAACTCGTCGCCGCCGAGGCGGGCCACGGTATCGCCTTCGCGCACCAGCTTGAGCAGCCGTTCGCTGGCGGTCTTCAGTACGGCGTCGCCGAACAAATGGCCGTAGCCGTCGTTGAGAACCTTGAAGCGATCCAGGTCGAGATAGAGCAATGCGAGCAGGCGGCCGCCACGGCGCGCCCGGACGATCGCCTGTTCGATGCGCTCCTGGATCAGGTTGCGGTTCGGCAGGTCGGTGAGGCCGTCGTGCATAGCGAGGTGGCGGATACGCTGTTCGGCGCGCTTGCGTTCGCTGATGTCGTAGCCGACGCCGACGAAACCGCGCCGACCGTCGTACTCGAAGCGCACGCCGGTGAACAGGTAGGGAATCCGTTGGCCATCCTTGAGCAGGTAATCCGCCTCGACCGAGGATTCTCCCTTCTCGAAGACTTCGCCGATCCGGCTCGCGACCAGCGCCTTGTCCTCGTCGGCGAAAAAGATCGTCGGCTCGACTCCCGCGAGTTCTTCGGATTTATAGCCGGTGATCCGTTCGAGGTTCCTGTTCCAGCGCCTCAGGCGCACGTTTTCGTCGTAGTGATAGAAGACGCCCGGCAGGCTGTTGAGCACCGCGTCGGCGTAGTCGCGCTCCTGCCGCAACTGCCGCTCGGTGTGTTTGCGTTCCGAGATATCGTTGAGAACGAAGGTGTGGATCTCGCGCTCTTCCTGCGTGAAGGTCACGAATCGCAGTTCCGCGTCGAACGGGCCATGCGCGCCGAGGAATTGGAACGTGCCGGTAGCCGTCGAGCCCAGGATCGCCGCCCAGTCGGCGGGCCCGTTCGGAGCCGTCACCACTTCGCCAGCGGCCCGGCCGAGCACCCCGTCCCGCTCCTGGCCGAACAGGCGTTCCGCGGCGGCATTCCATTCGATGACCTTCAGTTGGCGGTCGAGGCTGAAGATCGCCGCGGAGGAAAAATCGAAAAGGGCCCCTTTCAGGGCGAGCGAGGCCACTTGCTGCTCCTTGGCCCGGACCTGCTGCCGGACGGCCGCGGCCATGCGGTCGAGGGCCTTGCCCAGGAGCTGGGTTTCCCGAAAGTCGTCCGCGGAGGACAGGGGGCTCGTCGCCGAGGCGTTCAAGTCATGCAGCCCGATGCCGGTGACACGCCGCTCCAGTTCGGCGAGCGGCCTGCCGAAACGGCGGGCGGTGCGGACCGAAACCAGCACCAGGCCCAGCGCGATCGCCAGACCCATGCCCAGCACCTGGAACAACTGGTGACGCAGCGGGGCCTCGATGAAGGGCGCCGTGCGCGAGGCGACGACCAGCCACGAAATGCCGCCCTTGAGATCCAGGCGCCGCGCACCGACCCATCGCTGCTCGCCTTCCAGCTCCATCCGATCGACGAAAGCATCGCCGGAAAATCCGCTCAGCGAAGCGAGTTCCGCGGGAAGTGGAAGCGGCTCCCGGCCGACATCGGGACCGCCGATCAGGCGGGGCGTCGCCCCCAGTTCCACGACATGGAGCCGGGAGTGATATTCCGTGGCGAGGGATTTCAGGAAACCGTTCAGGGCCGGTATGTCGAAGTCGGTATCGAGTACGCTCACCAACTTGCCGGCCTCGTCACGAAGCGCCTTCGCGTAACTGAGTCCCCAGAGAGGCGGCTCGCTGTCGTCCGAGAAATGGACGATCCACCGATATGCCGGCATCCAGGTGCCCTCGGCCGGGCCGTTCGACGCCGCCTGGTAGAACGGTCGGCGGCGCGGGTCATAGCCGTTGGCGGGGTAGGTCCGATGGGGGACGAAGCCTTCGTCGGTCAGGATGAAATTGCGTACGGCCGGGTCGGTGGGGCGATTTCCGGGAAACAGCCAGAGGAGGATCTCTCCCGTGGCGGTCCGCTCCAGGTTCCCGTATTCGCCCGTCTCGGGCTGGACGATGCCGAGATAACTCAGTTCCGGGCGCTGTTCGAACGCGGCCAGCGAATTTTCCAGGGTCGGGCGCAGCATGGCCCCGCTCGCACCGAGCGTACGTACACCGCGTTCGGCCGATTCCGCCGTCATCTCGGCGGCACGGACCAGAATCCGCAAACGTCCCAGCGTCCGGTTGAGCGTTTCGGCGATTTCCTGTCGTGCCGCCTCCTCGCTACTGGCGGTGCCCTGCCAGGCCATCGCGACTAGCAAGGCCAGTCCGAGCGCGACGACCAGAACGGCGACATTGGAGACCAGGGCTCGGGTGAACGAAGGCGCCAGCCGTTCCCGAACGTCCTGCGCATGGATGATGCCTTCGATGTCTGGGTTGCATGCCATTGCCGCCAGCTCCGATAATCCCTGATTTTTTAAGTAATATCATATTGCTGTATGTCGGTATTCCGGGAGGCGAAAAAATGCTGGCACGGACCCGGCGGCTTCCGGGCGCCATGCGGTGCGGCCAGTGCCGGCTTCTTTCCGATGCCGGACGAGACGCCTGGAAAAGCTGCGCTCGATGCGCCTGAGTCGTTCGTCCGGGGCGGTTGCGAAGGGTACGGCGGCGGATGGAGGCGTTTCGGGCATTCCGGCTGTTCTTCGACGAGCGCCGAGGGACGTTCGGCCGCGTGAGACGTTTGGCCGTCGCCCTTCGTCGATAGGCATGGAATGAAAAAACCGCCGGCCTCGCGGCCGGCGGTTTTTCGTTTTGCCGATTGCCCGGAGGCCGGTCGTCAGGCCGGAGCCGAACTGCGGATCAGGTGGTCGAAGGCGCCCAGCGAAGCCTTGGCGCCTTCGCCCACGGCGATGACGATCTGTTTGTAGGGCACCGTGGTGGCGTCGCCGGCGGCGAACACGCCGGGAACCGTGGTGGCGCCGTGGGCATCGGTGATGATCTCGCCGCGCTCGGTGAGTTCGACGGAGCCCTTCAGCCACTCGGTGTTCGGCAGCAGGCCGATCTGCACGAACACGCCCTCCAGCTCGATACGGTGCGCTTCGCCGCCGAGGCGGTCCTTGTAGACCAGACCGTTGACCTTCTGGCCGTCGCCGAGCACTTCGGCGATCGGCGCGTTGAGCAGCACGGTGATGTTCGGCAGGCTGTGCAGCTTGCGTTGCAGCACCGCGTCGGCGCGCAGCGCCTCGCCGTGGGTCAGCAGGGTGACGTGGGCGACGACGCCGGCCAGGTCGATGGCCGCCTCGACGCCGGAGTTGCCGCCGCCGATCACCGCCACGCGCTTGCCCTTGAACAGCGGGCCGTCGCAGTGCGGGCAGTAGGCCACGCCCTTGGTGCGGTATTCCTGCTCGCCGGGCACGCCGAGGGCGCGGTAGCGGGCGCCGGTGGCGATGATCACGGTCCTGGCCTTGAGCGCGGCGCCGGACTCGAACCGCACCTCGTGCAGACCGCCCTTGGCGGCAGCCGGCACCAGCTTGACCGCGCGTTGCAGGTTCATGATGTCGACCTCGTACTGGCGGACGTGCTCTTCCAGGGCGCGGGCGAGTTTCGGGCCTTCGGTCTCCGGCACGGAGATGAAGTTCTCGATGGCCATGGTATCCAGCACCTGGCCGCCGAAGCGCTCGGCCGCCACGCCGGTGCGGATGCCCTTGCGCGCCGCGTAGATGGCCGCCGAGGCGCCGGCCGGGCCGCCACCGATCACCAGCACGTCGAAGGCTTCCCTGGCGTTGAGCTTCTCCGCCTCGCGGGCGCTGGCGCCGGTGTCGAGCTTGGCGATGATCTGTTCCAGCTCCATGCGACCCTGGCCGAACAGCTCGCCGTTCAGGTAGATGGTCGGCACGGCCATGATCTGGCGCTTCTCGACTTCGTCCTGGAACAGCGCGCCGTCGATGGCGACATGGCTGACCCTGGGGTTGAGCACCGCCATCAGGTTCAGCGCCTGGACGATGTCCGGGCAGTTCTGGCAGGACAGCGAGAAGTAGGTTTCGAAGCGGTATTCGCCCTCCAGCGCCTTGACCTGGGCGATGGTGTCCTCGCTGGCCTTGGGCGGGTAGCCGCCGACCTGCAGCAGGGCCAGCACCAGGGAGGTGAATTCGTGGCCCATGGGGATGCCGGCGAAGCGCAGGGAAATGTCCGCGCCTGGGCGCTCCAGGGCGAAGGACGGGACGCGCGCGTCCTTGCCGTCGGTGCGCAAGGCGATCTTGTCGCTCAGCGCCTGGATGTCCTGCAGCAGGCCGAGCATTTCCTGGGATTTGGCACTCCCGTCGAGGCTGGCGACGATCTCGAAGGGCAGGGTGACGCGTTCCAGATAGGCCTGCAGTTGGGTCTTAAGGCTCTCGTCCAACATGGATTTCGACTCCTCGATGGGGTGAATAAGGTGGGGTGAAGAACTTCGATGGATGCAACCTTACGATGCGCAGGGCGTTTTGACTAATCGATTGAACCTGTCGGGGCGATTTCATTTTTCTATCCATGGCGGCGCGGCCGGACTCCGTCCGGGCCTGGAGACGGCGCGTCGGTCCCGTCGGCACGTGTCTTTTCGCCATCAGGAACCGGCCCGCCGTCCGGCATGCAGGAAGCCGGCGACCAGATCCAGGACGGCCTGTTCCCGTTCGCGGTGCGGGACATGGTGGGTATCGGCCAGCACCTCGGCGCGCGAGGGGCCGCCGGCCCATTGCGCGATGAGTTCAGGGTGCCGGGGCGAGCCGTATTCGTCGTCGAGGCCGTGAATGGCCAGCAGCGGGCATTCGACCCCGGGCAGGACGGACGCCAGGGACCAGGCGGAGAAGCCCGGCGAAAGCCAGGTGTCGAGCCAGGCGTCGAGCACCCAGCGGGCTTTGTCGCCGTGGTATTTGCCGAGCCGGGCGAACTGTTCCTCCTGGCCGAACAGCGCCTTGGCTTGCAGAAGACCGGCGATGGTCCGCTCCTCGACGAAGGCCTGGGCGGATTCGGTGATCAGGGCCTCGCAGGCATCGGCGAAGCGGCTCGCGCAGTGGACGGCCATGCCGCCGCCGACGCTGTGGCCGAAGGCGACGAAGTGCCCGATGCCGAGTCCTTCGCGAACCGCCGGGAAGTGGCGTTCGGCCTCTTCGACGATGAAGTCCGCCGTCGGCCGGTCACTGCGCGGCGCCGACCTGCCGAAGCCGAGCCGGTCGTAGGCGATGACCCTTCTGCCGGTGCTGGCGCTCAGGCGCGCCGGAAAGCCGCGCCACAGCTCCACGCAGCCGAGGGAGTCGTGGAACAGTACGATCGGGCTTTCCCTGCCTTCCCGGGCCGCTGCGGGCGGGGTCCAGACGCGGGCGAAGACACGTCCGTGGGGCGTTTCCAGCCAGTGGTCCTGCTGGGCGGCGTATTGTGCTTCCTGTATCGACATGAGGGGGCGGTTCCTTGGCGAATGAAGTGGCGAGCCCGCTGGCAGGTGTGTGATCGCCAGGGCGTCCGGGACATCCAATACGAATTGCGGGGTGCTTCGCAAGCTGGCGCGGGGATCACCTGGCCGCCGAGGCGAAGGGCGTCGCCGAGAGTGTCGCCAGCACCTTGGCGAAGGCACGGGCGCTGCGCTCCTCGTCCGCGTGGCGGCCTTCGCGCACCACCCAGCGGCCGGCGACCATCAGGTCGCGCACCTGGCGGTCGTTGCCGGCGAACAGCCAGCGGTTGAGCAACTGATCGCCCTCGGCGCTCGCCAGATAGGGATCGTCGCCGTCCAGCACCAGCAGATCGGCGCGTCGGCCGACTTCCAGTGCGCCTATCGGCTGTCCGAGGGCCTGGGCGCCACCGCTCAGGGCCGCCTGGTAGAGCACGGCGCCGACCGCCGGACGCTCCAGCCGGGCAAGGCGATTGCGCCGACGGTCGCGCAGGCGCTGGCCGTATTCCAGCCAGCGCAGCTCTTCCAGCGGGCTGACCGATACCTGGCTGTCCGAGCCGATGCCGAAGCGCCCGCCATGGGCCAGGTAGTCGGCGGCCGGAAACAGGCCGTCGCCGAGATTGGCCTCGGTCGTGGGGCACAGGCCGGCGACCGCGCCGCTCGCGGCCAGGCGGGCGAGTTCTTCCGGCTGTGCCTGGGTGGCGTGCACCAGGCACCAGCGCCGGTCCACCGGGCAATGCTCGAACAGCCATTGCAGGGGGCGGCGGCCGCTCCAGGTCAGGCAGTCGTCGACTTCCTTCTGCTGTTCGGCGATGTGCAGGTGGATGGGGCCGTCGATGGGCGAATCTTCCAGCACCCGGGCGATCTGTTCGGGGGTGACGGCGCGCAGGGAGTGGAAACCCTGCGCCAGGTGCTGTCCGTTCCGCCTGAGCACCGGACGCAGGCGCGCCAGGAGGCCGAGATAGCCGTCCACATCGAGGACGAAACGCCGCTGCGCGGCCCCCGGCGGCTGGCCGCCGAAGCTGGAATGGCTGTAGAGCACCGGCACCAGGGTCAGGCCGATGCCGGCCTCGCCGGCGGCGCGAGCGAGTCGCAGGGACAGCTCGGCGCGCTCGGCGTAGGGGTGGCCATGGAGGTCATGGTGCAGGTAGTGGAACTCGGCGACGCTGCTGTAGCCGGCCTTGAGCAGCTCGATGTAGAGCTGGCGGGCGATGGTTTCCAGTTGTTCCGGAAGGAGCCGGGCGACCAGCCGGTACATCTGTTCGCGCCAGGACCAGAAGCTGTCCGCGGAACCGCCGGCCACCTCGGCGAGCCCGGCCATGGCGCGCTGGAAGGCGTGCGAATGCAGGTTCGGCATGCCGGGCAGGAGCGGTCCGTGCAGGCGCTCGGCTCCCGCGGAGCCGGCATCGGGCTCGATCCGTTCGATCCGTCCGGCGGTATCGATCTGCAGGCGCACATTGTGCGCCCAGCCCCCCGCCAGCAGGGCGCGTTCGGCGAACAGGACGGTGGTCATGAAAGGACTCCGTGCTCAGAGATGGAGGCGGGCGCAGGACACCCAGCGCTCGAAGGCGCCGCCCTCGACCCAGGCTCGCGCGGTGGCGATGTCCGGGGCGAAATAGCGGTCCTCTTCGTAGTGCGCCACCCGGCTGCGGATCAATGCCATGACCTCGTTCAGTTGCGGCGAACTGGACAGCGGCGCGTGGAAGTCCACGCCCTGGGCGGCGGCCAACAGCTCGATGCCCACCACGCCCGCGGCGTTGCCGGCCATGTCCTGCAGGCGGCGGGCGGCGAAGGTGGCCATGGAGACGTGATCCTCCTGGCCGGCCGAGGTCGGCAGGCTGTCCACCGAGGCCGGATGGGCCAGGGTCTTGTTCTCCGAGGCCAGCGAGGCCGCCGTGACCTGGGCGATCATGAAGCCGGAATTCAGCCCGCCTTCCTTGACCAGGAAGGCCGGCAGGCCGGACAGCGCCGGGTCGATCAGCAGGGCGATGCGCCGCTCGGAAAGGGCTCCGATCTCGGCGATGGCCAGGGCCAGCGCGTCGGCGGCCATGGCCACCGGTTCGGCGTGGAAGTTGCCGCCGGACAGCACCTCGGCATCGTCGGCGAACACCAGCGGGTTGTCCGACACCGCGTTGGCCTCGCGCAAAAACACCCCGGCGGCGAAACGCAGGTGATCCAGGCAGGCGCCCATCACCTGCGGCTGGCAGCGCAGCGAGTAGGGGTCCTGAACCCGCGCGCAGCGGGCATGGGAGCGGTTGATGGCGCTGTCGTGGAGCAGTTCGCGGTAGAGCGCGGCCACCGCGATCTGTCCCGGCTGGCCGCGCACCGCCTGGATGCGGGTATCGAAGGGCACGAAGGAACCCTTCAACGCCTCGGTGCTCAGGCTGCCGGCGACCACCGCGGCGCCGAACAGCCGTTCCGCGGCGAACAGCCCGCGCAGCGCCAGGGCGGTGGAAACCTGGGTTCCGTTGAGCAGCGCCAGGCCTTCCTTGGGCCCGAGCGTCAGGGGTTCGAGACCGGCGAGGGCCAGTCCTTCGCCAGCCTCCAGCAGGTGGCCCCGGTGGCGCACCTGGCCGATCCCGAGCAGTGTCGCCGCCAGATGGGCCAGCGGCGCCAGGTCGCCGGAGGCGCCCACCGAGCCCTGGGAGGGAATGCACGGATAGACCCGGGCCCGGTAGAGCCGCAGCAACGCCTCGATCAGCGCCCAGCCGACGCCCGAGTGACCGCGCGCCAGGGATGCGATCTTCAGTGCCAGGATCAGCCCGACGCTGGCGTCGTCCAGCAGCGCTCCGGTACCGGTGCAGTGGGAGAGCACCAGGTTGCGCTGCAGGGCGGTCAGCGACTCGGCCGGGATCGAGGTGCGCGCCAGCAAGCCGAAGCCGGTGTTGATGCCGTACACGGTGCGCTGGCTGGCGAGGATCGCCGCGACGCTGCGGGCGCTGGCCTCGACCCCGGTCCGGCAGGCCGGATCGAGGTCGATTCCGACCTGACTCCAGTAGATGGCGCGCAGGTCGTCCAGGCTGAGCTGGCCGGGGCGGAGAAGCAGGGCGGAAGGCATGGGGACATCCTGCGAAAAGGCTTCTCTATATAGATAGGCAGAAAGCCCCGGCCTTGTCGAAGATGCTCCTTATCGACGGCGTCGGAGTGGGGGAGAACCTGTCTCGTTCTATCTCTGTTTTCCAAAAATCGGAAATTTGCGATCAGAGCACTGGCAGTTATGTCTTGGCACGGGACGGGCGATGGCCCGGCCGAAGCGGGGGAGGGGTTCGTTGCATGCCAGGGACGGCCAGGAGGGAGGCGGGAAAACCGGGGGACAAGAAAAAGCCCACCAAAACTGCGGTGGGCTTTGTCACACGATGGAGCTGATCCTTCAGCAGGTCTCATGGTGCTCCACCGAGCGTGAAAGTTCTATTAAAAAAGGACCGAAAAGCTCTTTTTCGCGGGTATTCCGACAGGTGGCGATCCCCTGTGCCGGCAATGTTGCGAAAGCTCCTTTCCTGGAGGCTTCCCCGCGTCGGATCGCGGCTGGAGAGGGCTCGCTCTCCGGCTGGCGGAGCCGCTGTCGCTATCGAGCGGGCGTTCGTAGAGCCATGCGAGCGGAGTGGGCGAACGCAGCCAGCCATGGGCCGGCTTCTCGGGACGATGGGCGGTCCCTCGTCAGGGAAGCCTGGGTTTCGATGTTCTCCTTAAATCGGAAATCAAGCGATGGCACGCATCGAGCTTGCCGCCTCCGGGCAAGTTTGTGCGAGCAGATAGACAGAAGGACTCGGCGGAAGTGGCAAAAGTACCCTGTCCGTTCGTTTTTATTTCTGAAATCGGAAATCAAGAGTCAAGGCAGACTCCTATACCAACTCTCCTGATCGACTACAGGTAATCAGAAAAACACTGGGGTTGGGGCGGACGGTTGTTTCCTGCCAGCCGCCCTGGATGGCAGGAGAGGGCGGTCAACGGATTTCCGAGACTTCCAGAACGTGGGTGAAGGCTTGCTGCTGGCCATCCCAGACATAGCGCAGGTGCTTGCCCTGTACCGGGATGCTGGTCGCCGGCGGGCGAAACAGCGCCGCGCATTCGGCGCCTGGACGGCGCACGCTGTCGTAGAGCAGGCCCCATGTGCCTTCCAGGCGCAGCCGGGCGGCGAAGGATTGGGCCGGGCCATAGCGGTCGGGATCGGGGGCGTAGAGTTCGGGGGCGCCGGCGCGAATGTCCACCAGCGGCCGGACGATCAGGCTCAGGTAACAGCGCATGGTCAGCTCCAGGCTGGGTTGCTCCGTGGCGGCGAGAAAGCGCGCGCGGTGGAACTGGGTTTCCGCGATGGCCGCTTCGAGGCTGTCGGCCGCGTAGTAGACGCCGTAGCTGCCGTCGGTGAAGCGGCTCGGATTGCCGATGTGGGTGAAGGCCGCCATGACCGGGCTGGAGCCGGGGCCGGAAACCCGGTCCTCGGGGGCGACCAGGCGAATCTCGCCGGCTTCCTCGCGCAGGCGATCGTTGGTCAGCGCCTCGATCTCGAAGGCGATCTCCAGGTCGGCGGGGTCCAGGGTGTCCTCGAACACGCCGATGGGTGGGAAATGGCTGGCGACCAGCCGGTGCGCCTGCCAGTCGGGAGTGACTTCGTTCATTCCTAGCCCCGCTGCGCCGCCAGATAGCGGTTGACGTCCGACAGGTCGACCAGCGATCCGGCCAGCATCCGTTGCAACGCCGAGTCGCCGTTGAAGGGCGCGGCCTTGTTCGGGCGCTTGATCCAGTCGTAGGTGGAGGGCGAGTCGCCGAACAGGATGCGCAGCGACTTGTGGATGCCCATCAGATGGGAGATCCGTTCCAGCAGGTCGCGGCCCAGGCGGACCTCCGGGAGCTTGCGGTAGTTGAAGTAGGTGGAGCGGCCGATGCCGCCGAGAAGCACCATCTGCTGCTCCGGGGTCAGTCCCCAGAGTTCGGCGAGGCGGAAGAAGAACTTCAGTGCCACCTGTCCGGCCCGGGGTGTGTCGACACTGGTGCGGGTGCTCGGGGCGGTGCGCGAATGGGGGGCCATGGGGGAAAGCTCCGCGAATATCCAGATATGATCTATTTATGCGAATATAGTCCATAAGTGGATACAAGGGAACGGCGTCGGGCCTGATTTCGTGCAGTGCGCTACCATGCACCGAGTGAAACCCGAGGCCACTCGGCCCTTTGCCGCGATGGGGAATACCGATGTTCGGAAAAGCTGCCGGTGAGGTATTGGGAAGCGGGATCTCCGCACTGGCCAGGAATGCCGCCAACGAAAAGGGACGGCTCGGCGAGGTGTTCCGCCGGATCGCCAGCCATCCGGTCAAGGTGCTCGCCTCCTTCATCTCGGCGCCGGTATTGATCGTCCGGGTCGCCTTTCTGGTGAAGGACCCCAGGCGGCGCCTCGTCGCTATCGTCGGCCTGCTGCTCTCCGTACTGCTGTCGTACGGGGCGGCCACCTTCCTCGGCACCTTGGTCGGGGCGGCCTTCGTCGCTTCGCACATCGGCTTGCTGGCGGGTATCGGCTTTCTGTTCGGTACGACCCTGAGCGTCTACCTCAGTGTCGTCTTCTCGATCGTCGTGTTTCACGCCGTGTCGTTCGTCTTTCTCAAGATCAGCTCGCAGGAGGTGCTCGACTACCTGCGCGACATCTCCGCTTGAGGAAGCGCCGAGGCATCGGTGGCCAACTTCGGCATTTTCATCGCGCATCTGCCGGTCGTTCGGGCGGAAAGTCCATGCGGAGTCCGGCATGAGGGAATGTTTGGCGCGAACCAGGGCCTAACAGGGGAAATGGCTTGGGCGGAATCGACAGGAAGAGGTATCGGCCACGGCTCGCGACCGAGTCCTGGCGATGCCGGTCGAAGGAGGTGCGCCATGCAGCAACGCCAATACATGACCATCCGACTGGTCGATGCCTCCGGGCGTATCACGGGCTTGATTCATTTGCCGATTCATTCCCGTTTCCACGATCCGGAAGCTGGAAATACCGGACGTAAAGACGGTCACGAAAGATGCTCAGAGCGTTATCGGGATTGATCGCATCCGATCCGGTAACGGATTTCCCGACAAATGCGCGATGCTCATGGCCAGTATATGGATTCCATCTTGCCGGGTTCGATTGTACCGGCCGACCGATGCCTCATGTGAAGAAGACATCGGTCGGATCGCCGGAAAAGCGAAATGACCACGTTCTGGTTGCCGCAGCCATTCCGGTTATCCGGAATAATGCTGTCTGTACGACGGACATACTGGCAGACGTTCAGTTTTCCCGCCGGTGGGAACTTGGCCTGGAGTGTTTTTCCATCAGCCGAAGCAATTGCCAGGAGCCGTCGGAATATCCGCTCCGGCGGCGCGGCAGCCACATCCTGGCCATGCGCATTTGATTATCGGCAAATCCTCTCAATTCGTTTGCCAGATCGTGCAGATGGAGACGGTCGAGTTCCCGGGCGACACGTTTGTTGTCGCGGGCATGATGCACGAGATCGCTGGCATGGACGCGAGCGGTGCCGCTATGTTCGAGATTGGTCATGCTGGACATAGGAGTACCTCTTTGGGAAAGAGGCCATCCCTGGCGATGGTCATCGCTGAGGGTGCAAACGTTCCTTCCCGTTGTTCAATTCGCTCCTGGTCTCTTGTATCGGTCTCTCTGTTTACAGAGATAATAACAGTGCTATCGAAGTTCTGTACATTCTCCTCCTGTTTGAATTGACCTTTGCGCCTGTCCCATGTTCCGTGCCATTGAAGCCGGAAGGGCCCATAGAACTTGTCTGGCGTTGCAGCGATGTGTGTCGGTACCAAAAGTCACAGTCGCTGCCGGCGTCCGATGGTTTTTTCGAAGATCGTATGCCACATCGTGTCCGTCCCGGCCATTTTGGCCGATGGAATCTTTTCGCGATCCCGATCGCCGGCATCGCTCGATGGACGGCCGGGCAGTCGATCGCCAGCCTGGATCTGCGCCGAATATCGGGCCACAGGAGCGGTCGTCGGCCGGCATGGCGGCGTCATGAGTCGAAAGGCGCCGTCATCTGGCGGATGGATGGCGCACGAAGCCTGACGCCAAGGGCGGAAGGGCGCATTTGTAACAAGACAAAGAATCCTGAAAAAACGACGAAACATAAGTAGCGGTTCGCTTCGCCAGCGGCGAACGGGGAATCGCCTGTTCCGTCTGGGAGACTGTGGAGGATGCCATCGTTCGGACGACGAGACGCGTGACGGGACATGCCGGCCACAACTGCCTGAAGTATGGGGGGTTTCCTGTTCCCTGCCGGATGCCGGGCTGCTCTGCGCTGCCGTACATGCGCTCATGAGGCGGGGACGACAGCGGAAAGCCGCTTCTCCGAAAGGCTGGCAAATGGATATTCATTTGGCACTTTAATGATAGATAGCGGAGTTCGCCGGATCTTCCATGTGAAGAGCCGGGCAATCATCGGGATAGATCGTCGTCTACGCTTTCAATGCGTTCCGCTGCATGTCCGGATGTCTAGGGAAATGACAAGGGTGAAAGGAATAATGATGCTTAAAGACTTGGCTGCTCGTTCTTCCAGCTTCAATAGACGTTTGAATAGCCTGCAGGGCAATTCGATAATGAACTGGGACAAGATGAAGATTCCCGAAACAGATCAGGCGACTCTTCTTCGGCGAATGCATCGTGACTCCACTACCTGGATGTATGGCTATATTGCCGCTCTGGTGGATCGAAAACTTGTCGGGGTAGGGGATGCCGAGCAGATGTACTGCGAGCTTCTATATCTGCATGAGAAGCATTCTTCCGTGGTTAACTCCTGATGGAACCATGAACTCCGGAAATGGCCGCAATGCTGTCCCACGCGAGAGGGCAGCATTGCGGTTGGCTGGAAAGCGGAGGACTCGGGAAGCTTTCGATCATACTGGCAGCGCCACCGCTTCATCGGCGCGGCAGCGCTTCGAGGCGCTTCTCAGCGGTTGAGGAAGTTCTCGTAGTTACCCTGGGTGACCAACTGGAAGGGAATGCTGACTTCCGCTTCGAAAGTTTCCTTCCTGACCATTTTCACCGCCAGATCGATGGAGCCTTTCGCCTGCCCCTTGCCGTCCTGATAGACCGTCGCCTGCAGCAAGCCGTTCCTGATCGCATCCAGGCCGTTCGGGCCGCCGTCGGTGCCGGCGATCAAAATATCCTTGCCGGGGTTCAGGCCGGCCTGTTTCAGCGCCAGGGCGGCGCCGATGGCCATCTCGTCGGCATTGGCCGCGACGGCATCAATCCTTTGCCCCGAAACCATCCAGTTGTTCATCAGGTCCATGCCTTTCTCCCGCAGCCAGTCGGCATTCTGCTCCTCGACGATATGAATATCGGGGTACTTCTTGAGCACTTCCTTGAGCCCGCGCGTGCGATTGCGCGTGGCATCGTTCGACAACAGGCCGAGCATGATGGCCAGGTTGCCCTTACCCCCCATCCGCTCGGCCAGGTATTGCATTTGCAATTCGCCGGCCTTGAATTCGTCGGAGCCGATATAGGCCACGCCTGGCGGAAATGTGGCTTCCTCGGGACGGCGATTGACATAGACCAGGGGAATTCCGGCCTGGGTGGCCTGGCGAGTGATATTCCTGGTCGCGGCGGTATCGACCGGATTGACGATGATGGCGTCCACGCCTTGGGCAATGAAGTTCTGGACCTGGTTGAGTTGTCTCACCACATCGCCCTGGGCGTCTTCGAATTGAAGGTCGATATCGGGCAGTTGTCTGGCGTGTTCGGCCATGTCGTTGCGCATTCGGGCGAGGAAAACGTCGTTGGTCTGCGCGATGCTGACACCGATGCGGATATCCGCCAGTGCCAGCGGCGCGAGAAAGCAGGAAAGCAGAAGTGCGATAAGCCTGGTTTTCATCATGGATTTTTCCTGATTGTTCTTATTCGGGATGAGCCAAAACTTAAATTCATTGCCGTATGGGAAGGCAAAGTGCTGTTGGATGTCGGTTGTGTTATCCGCATTAATCCGATTCACGGGCCTGAAATGCTCCGGATCACTTCAGGCCCGCTGTCCGGCCAAGCCTTCGGAGCGTCGCGTCAGTGCGACAGCTTGTCGAAGGACTTCGCCTGGCGCCTGCGCTGCATGTCCCGGACCCCCTCGCTGAAGCGCTCGAAGGAATAGCCTTCCTGCAGGGCCTGCCAGATGAATTGCTGGGCGGTCTGCGGGGCCAGGTCTTGCAAGGGCGGATCGGTATCCAGGTTGGTCGGGAAGGAATAGCCATCCGCCACGGCGGCGACGACCGCGCGCAGATTCACCTCATCCAGCTTCTTCTGCGCCACGATTCTGGACAGCGCCGGATACAGCGCCAGCGACATGGCATCCCGGTCGACGCTTTCCATAGGCTTGCCGAAGGCCACCGAAATCTGCAGCAGATTCGCGATCCTCTGCCGGTCCGTCGTCCGGTTGGTACCGGCGGCGTGGAAGAGCCCCGGATTGAAGAACACTATGTCGCCCTTGCTCAGCGGCAGTTGCACGGCATGGCGCTGGAAGTGATCGATGAAGTCGGCGCGCCGCCAGGCGAGATAGCCCAGTTCGTACTGCTGGGAGAAAGGCAGCAGCAAGGTCGGCCCCGTCTCCACCGGCATGTCGGAGTGGGCGACGGCGCATTGCAGGGTCAGGGATTTCGACAAGGTGTGCAGCGGAACGGGATAACGGGCCACTTCCTCGACGCTCTGGAAGCCCAGGTGGTAATCGCAGTGCGCCTGCTGCGCCTGTCCGCCGGGACGGACGACGTTCACCTGGGTCGTCAGTTGATAGTGGGGGCCGAGCCAGGCTTCGGCCACCAGGCCGATGAGCGGGTTGGCGTAGTATTCGATGAAGGATTCCGGCGAAAGCTCGGCGGATTTCTGCAACGAGTTCCAGATCCGACCGTTGGCGCCGGCCTTGGCGAAGTGGTCGGAGGCGATGCCCTGCCTGGCCTCGGCTTCGAAAATCCGCTCGAACACCTCGGTGTGGCGGTCGACGACGGCCAGGTCGGCATAGGCGCCGCTGACGACCAGCACGCCGGGTCCGTTGCGCAGCAGATCGTGCATTTCCTTCTGCACGGCCGGCTTGTCCCGCTGCAGGTCGGCGAGCAGCGCCTGGCCGTCGTAGATGACCACGTTCTTCTGCACCGCCGAACTGTGCGGATAGAGGGCCGGGTCCGTTTCCCTGGCGCACAGCGCGGCGAATTCTTCGATGTCGGCGGCCTCGGGGCCGACGAACAGCCGGTCGGACGGACGGATCTCACTCATGGTTCACTCCTTTCATTGTGCTTGTCGGGTAGGGGGATTCAGAGTTGCAGCGGGGCTTCCGGACGCGGCGTGGGGCCGTCGCCGCAGCCGATCACGCCCTGGTCGAAGTCGATCAGCGCGCCGGTCATCATTCCCGACTCCTCGGAGAGCAGGAACGCGACGGCCCGGGCGACCTCTTCCGGCTTGAGCAGGCGACCGAAGGGCTGCTCGCGCTCGTGCCGGCTGAGCCAGTCGTCCTCGGCAGCGTGGTAGTGCTGCTGGATCTCGTGCTCGTGAGGCGTATCCATCCAGCCGATGTTCAGGCCGTTCACGCGGATCCGGTTGCGCAGGACGGAAAACGCGACGTTCCTGGTCAGGGCCGCCAGCGCGCCCTTGGAAGCGACATAGGGCGCGAGGAACGACTGTCCGCCATGGGAACTGATGGTGATGATGTTGACGATGGCGCCTTCCACCTGCTTGCGGATCATCAGCTTGATGGCTTCCTGCATGAGGAAGAAGGGCGCGCGCGCGTTGACGGCGAAGATCCGCTCGAACAGCTCGGCCGAGGTATCGAGGATGGTTCCGCGATCCGACATGCCTGCGCAGTTGACCAGGCCATGCAGGGTGCCGAAGTGCTGTTCCGCCGTCGCGATCACCCGGCGGCAATCTTCCACGCGCTCCATGTCGGCTTCGACGAAATGCGCCTGGCAACCCAGTTCGGCCAGCCGTCCGACTTGCAGTTCTCCCTTCGGGCGGTTTCGCCCGCAGATGACCAGGCCGGCCGCGCCGCGCCGCGCCAGCAACTGCGCGACCGCCGCGCCCAGTCCCTGGGTGCTTCCGGTCACGACGAAGTAGCGTCCGGCGAATGAAGACGGGAATTGGGATTCGGGCATGACACTCTCCTATGCGTTTGTTTTTGTTATCCGGGCGAGCGTGCAACCATTTGCATCCGCCCGCCTGTACATATCGGCGGGGACGAGATTAGCATCGGGGGCGCTTCATAAAAGCGCATGAAAACCTCAGAAAAACCTCATACGGAACGGCGGCGGAAAAGCGTGCTCGATCAAGCGAAGAAGTTCTCCATCAAACAGATCGCCGCCCAGGCCGGCGTCAGCAAGGCCACGGTCGACCGGGTCCTGCACCAGCGCGGCGGCGTGCATCACCAGATGCGCCGGCGCATCGAGCAGGCATTGCAGGAGCTGGAGGCCCAGGAAACCGCGGGCCTGGCCTCGGGGCGGACCTTCCATATCGACGTCATCATGCATACGCCGCGGCGCTTCAGCCGGATCGTGGAGGAGGCGATCACCGCCCAGGTCGGCAGCATGGCGCCGTTCCGGATCAGGACGCGCTTCCACCTGTTCGAGGACATCGACGCCTCGCGGATGTACAAGCTCATGCTGCGTTGCGCCGCCAACGGTTCGCAGGGGCTCATTCTCAAGGCGCCCGACGAGCCGCTGCTCAACGAGGCGGTGAACCGGGTGACGCAGGCGGGCGTCCCGGTGGTGACGCTGGTGACGGACCTGCCGCAAAGCCAACGCATCGGCTACGTGGGGATGGACAACCGCACCGCCGGGCAGACCGCCGCCTACCTGCTCGCCAACTGGCTGGACGACAGCCCCCGGGAAGTGGCGGTGGTGATCAGCAGCGACAGCTTTCGCGGCGAGGAAGAGCGCGAAATGGGCTTTCGGCTCTGGCTGAGAAACCGCATGCCCCATCTCTCGGTGCGGGACATCAGCGGTGGCTACGGCGTGTACGAACTCACCTACGAGCGGGTGAAAAGCGTACTGCAGGAGCATCCCTCGCTGAGCGCCGTCTACAGCGTCGGCGGAGGCAACCGGGCGATCGTCGATGCCTTCGCCGCGCTCGAACGGCCGCTGCAGGTCTTCATCGGCCACGACCTGGACGAGGAGAACCGGCGATTGCTGGCCGAGGAACGGGTCAATGCCATCATCGATCACGATCTGCATGCGGACGCGCGGCATGCCTTCCTGCACATCCTGCAGTTCCACAGGGTCTGGCAGTCGGGACCCGTGCCGTCCTCGCCGATCCGGATCGTCACGCCTTTCAATCTGTATTAGGGGCTGTCAACACTACTCCACGCGGCCGGACGGAGCCCGTTTTTGCACGGGGTTGGGCGCGAGGAGAGAAGTCGGCTCATTCCAATCGAACGACGGGCAATGACACGCCGCGCAAAAACAGGCCCTGGGGGCCGCTCGGCGGCCGGGCGCCATCGATACGCCTCCATCCGCTGGCCCGCCGATTCCCGGCGACTATGCTTGAGGCACGTCCCGGCGATCCAGGCGTGAGGATGCCCCCATGCGCGAAGCCTTCCACAAGTACCGCGACATCGAGATCCGCGCCCCGCGCGGCACCGCCCTGAACGCCAGGAGCTGGCTCTGCGAGGCGCCGCTGCGCCTGTTGATGAACAACCTCGATCCCGAGGTGGCGGAGAACCCGAAGGAACTGGTGGTCTACGGCGGCATCGGCCGGGCGGCGCGCAACTGGGAGTGCTTCGACAGGATCGTCGAGTGCCTGAAGAACCTGGAGGAGGACGAAACCCTGCTGATCCAGTCGGGCAAGCCGGTGGGGGTGTTCCGCACCCAGCGCGACGCGCCGCGGGTGCTGATCGCCAACTCCAACCTGGTGCCGCACTGGGCCACCTGGGAACACTTCCACGAGCTGGATGCCAGGGGCCTGGCCATGTTCGGGCAGATGACCGCCGGCAGTTGGATCTACATCGGCAGCCAGGGCATCGTCCAGGGCACCTTCGAGACCTTCGTCGAGGCCGGCCGCCAGCATTACGGCGGCGATTTGCGCGGGCGCTGGCTGCTCAGCGCGGGCCTGGGCGGCATGGGCGGCGCGCAGCCGCTGGCGGCGACCCTGGCCGGGGCCAGCGCGCTGCTGGTCGAGTGCCAGCAGAGCCGCATCGACTTCCGCCTGAAGACCGGCTATCTGGACGAGCAGGCGCGCGACCTGGACGACGCCCTGGCGCGCATCGCCCGCTACCGCGGCGAAGGTCGGGCCGTGTCGGTCGGCCTCTGCGCGAATGCCGCGGACATCCTGCCGGAGCTGGTGCGTCGTGGCGTGCGCCCGGACCTGGTCACCGACCAGACCAGCGCCCACGATCCGCTCAACGGCTACCTGCCCAGGGGCTGGAGCTGGGCCGAGTACCGCGAGCGCGCCGCCCGCGAGCCGGCCGCGACCGTCGCGGCGGCCAAGCGCTCGATGGCCGGGCATGTGCGCGCCATGCTGGCCTTCCACGAACGGGGCGTGCCGGTGTTCGACTACGGCAACAACATCCGCCAGATGGCCAGGGACGAGGGCGTGGAGAACGCCTTCGACTTCCCCGGCTTCGTCCCGGCCTATATCCGCCCGCTGTTCTGCCGGGGGATCGGTCCGTTCCGCTGGGTGGCGCTGTCGGGCGAGGCCGAGGACATCTACCGTACCGATGCCAGGGTCAAGGAACTGATCCCCGACGATCCGCACCTGCACCGCTGGCTGGGCATGGCCCGCGAGCGTATCCGCTTCCAGGGCCTGCCGGCGCGCATCTGTTGGGTCGGCCTCGGCCAGCGCGCCCGGCTCGGGCTGGCCTTCAACGAGATGGTCCGGCGCGGCGAACTCAAGGCCCCGGTGGTCATCGGTCGCGACCATCTCGACTCCGGCTCGGTGGCCAGCCCGAACCGCGAGACCGAGGCCATGCGCGACGGCTCGGACGCGGTGTCCGACTGGCCGCTGCTCAACGCCCTGCTGAACACGGCGAGCGGCGCCACCTGGGTGTCCCTGCACCACGGCGGCGGCGTCGGCATGGGCTACTCGCAGCACGCCGGGGTGGCCATCGTCTGCGATGGCACGGACGAGGCCGCGGCACGCATCGCCCGCGTCCTGCACAACGATCCGGCCAGCGGGGTGATGCGCCACGCCGATGCCGGTTACCCGGAAGCCATCGCCTGTGCCCGCGAGCGAGGCTTGAAGCTGCCGATGCTGGGCGACGCCTGATGGCGCGCCAGCGCGGTGCATCGTCCTCTCCCGGGCCTGGGAGAGGGGAGAAACACGGATCGATTCATGAGCGCCGGAGGGGACGAGGGCGATGACCGACACCCGTTGCTGGTTCCACTGCCATGCCGCCACCATGAAGGGCGGTCACTACTCGGTGATCGAGGACGCCGCGATCCTCGCCCGCGGCGAGCGGATCGCCTGGATCGGCCCGCGCGACGCCTTGCCGCCCGGCGATTGCCAGGCCGTCGACCTCGGCGGCGCCTGGGTCACGCCGGGGCTGATCGATTGCCACACCCATCTGGTGTTCGCCGGCGAGCGCAGCGCCGAGTTCGAGCTGCGTCTGGAGGGTGCCAGCTATGCCGAGATCGCCGCCCATGGCGGCGGCATCCTCAGCACGCTGCGCGCCACCCGGGCGGCCAGCGAGGAGCAGTTGCTCGACGGCGCGTTGCGCCGCGCCCGCCAGTTGCTGCGCGACGGGGTGACCTGCCTGGAGGTGAAGTCCGGCTATGGCCTCGACCTGCCCGGCGAGCGCAAGCAGTTGCGTGTCGCCCGCCAGCTCGCCGAGCGCCTGCCGCTGACGGTGCGCACCACCTGCCTGGCCGCCCATGCCGTGCCGCCGGAATACGCCGGGCGCGCCGACGCCTATATCGAGCATGTCTGCGCCGAGCTGCTCCCGGCGCTGGCCGACGAGGGCCTGGTGGATGCGGTGGACGCCTACTGCGAGCATCTGGCCTTCTCGCCCGAGCAGGTCGAGCGGCTGTTCCGGGCCGCCGAGGCCCTGGGCTTGCCGGTCAAGCTGCATGCCGAGCAGCTTTCCGCGCTGGGCGGGACGCGGGTCGCGGCGCGCCACCGGGCGTTGTCCGCCGATCACCTGGAATACGCCGGCGAGGCGGACGTCGCCGCCCTGGCGAAGGCGGGCACGGTGGCCGTGCTGCTGCCGGCGGCCTTCTACCTGCTCGACGAGAGCCGCCGGCCGCCGGTCGAGGCGCTGCGCCGGCACGCCGTGCCGATGGCCCTGGCCAGCGACCTCAACCCCGGCACCGCGCCGGTGCTGTCGCTGCGCCTGATGCTGGCCATGGCCTGCACCTCCTTCGGCCTGACCGCCGAGGAGGCCCTGGCCGGGGTAACCCTGCACGCGGCCCGCGCCCTCGGCCTGGCCGACGACCATGGCAGCCTGGAGCCCGGCAAGTACGCCGATTTCGTCGCCTGGGACATCCATCGTCCGGCCGAGCTGGCCTACTGGCTGGGCGGCGAGCTGTCCAGGCGGATCGTCTTTCACGGAAAGGAAGTCAGCCATGGATGAAGTCCTGGAGTTCAGCCGCGGCCGGACGCCGCTGTTGATCGGCATGCCCCACGCCGGCACCCTTCTTACCCCCGAGGTCGAGGCCGCCCTGGTGCCGGCGGCCCGCAGCCTGCCGGACACCGACTGGCACCTGCCGCGGCTCTACGATTTCGCCGCCGGGCTGGGCGCGAGCCTGCTGGCGGGGCGCTATTCGCGCTACGTGGTGGATCTCAACCGTCCGCCGGACGACAGCCCGCTGTACGCCAGTCCGACCACCGGGCTGTTCCCCACGACCTTCCTCGACGGCACGCCGCTGTTCCAGCCGGGCAGGGCGCCCGCTCCCGCGCTGCGCGCCGAGTATCTGCAGCGTGTCTGGAGGCCCTACCACGAGACCCTGGCGGCCGAGCTGGCGCGGCTGAAGGCGGAGTTCGGCTATGCGCTGCTGTTCGACGCCCACTCGATCCGCGCCGTGGTGCCCTGGCTGTTCGAGGGCCGGTTGCCCGACCTCAACCTGGGCACCCATTCCGGCGCCAGTTGCGATCCGCGCCTGGCCGAGCGGCTGATGGCGGTGTGCGCGGCGGCCGAGGGCTATGGCCGCGTGCTCGACGGGCGCTTCAAGGGTGGCTACATCACCCGCCACTACGGCCGGCCGGAGCAGGGCATCCATGCCGTGCAACTGGAACTGGTCCAGTGTCGCTACATGGAGGAGCAGGAGCCCTTCCGCTACCGCGAGGATCTCGCCGGGCCGACCCGCGACGTGCTGCGCGCGCTGCTGGAAGCCATGCTGGCCTGGGGCCGGGAGCAGGGGCGACGCAGCCGGTGATGTGCGACGGCGCGCCGTCGACGCCTTGTAAGTCATTGTTTAAACTCGCCGACGTCCCTCATGCGAGTGTGCCTTTGCCGCTCGCGCATCCATTTTCCCGGACTTCCCCGCCGGACAACCGGCGGGGCCTGGATGCGGCGGACCGCGCGTCTCGCTGAAAACGATCCCCAATACTCCAATAACAAGGAGCTTCACTTCATGACGATGGTGAGAAAAGGAATCCTGGCTTTCGCGGTCTCGGCCGCGCTGGGCCTGTCCCCGGTGCTCCGGGCCGATGTGCTGATCGGCGTCGCCGGCCCGCACACCGGGCCCAATGCCGCCTTCGGCGAACAATACTGGCGTGGCGCCAGCCAGGCCGCGGCCGACATCAACGCCACCGGCGGGATCAACGGCGAGCCGGTCAAGCTGATCAAGGGCGACGATGCCTGCGAACCGAAGCAGGCCGTGGCCGTGGCCAACCGGCTGGTCGACCAGGACAAGGTCGCCGCGGTGATCGGCCACTTCTGTTCTTCCTCGACCATTCCGGCCTCCGAGGTCTACGACGAGGGGGGCATCATCGCCATCACCCCCGGCTCGACCAACCCGCAGGTCACCGAGCGCGGCCTGACCGGCATGTTCCGCATGTGCGGCCGCGACGACCAGCAGGGCCAGGTCGCCGCCGACTTCATCGTCGACACCCTGAAGGGCAAGCGCGTGGCGGTCATCCACGACAAGGACACCTACGGGCAGGGCATCGCCGATTCCGCCCGCGCCCAGTTGGCCAAGCGCGGCGTCAGTGCCGTGCTCTACGAGGGCCTGACCCGCGGCGAGAAGGATTTCAACGCGCTGGTCACCAAGCTGCGCGGCGCCAACGTCGACGTGGTCTACTTCGGCGGCCTGCACACCGAGGCCGGCCCGCTGCTGCGGCAGATGCGCGAGCAGGGCCTGACCGCCAGCTTCGTTTCCGGCGACGGCATCGTCACCGACGAACTGGTCACCACCGCCGGCGGTCCGCAGTACGTCAAGGGCGCCTTCATGACCTTCGGCGCCGATCCGCGCAAGATCCCCGAAGGCCAAGCGCTGGTCGAGAAGCTGCGCGCCGCCGGCTACGAGCCGGAGGGCTACACGCTGTATGCCTACGCTTCGCTGCAGGCGCTGGCCGCGGCCTTCAACGCCACCGGCGGGACCGACGCGGAGAAGGCCTCCGAATGGCTGAAGAGCCATCCGGTGACGACCGTGATGGGGACCAAGGAATGGGATGACAAGGGCGACCTGAAGGTCAGCGACTACGTCATCTACGAGTGGGACGACCAGGGCAAGTATCATCAGAAGTGACGGGTCGCCCAGACCGGGTAGGGTGGATGGCCACCCCGTGGAAAACCCGCGCAGCGGTTTTCCACCGGGACCGTTGTGGTGGATAAGGCTGCGCCGTTATCCACCCTACGCTTCGGTCTGCTCCTGCAGGCTTGGCTGCGCAGCCGAACCCTCCATGAACCGCCCATAGACGAGACTTACGCATGGACGGCATCTTCCTGCAACAAATGGTCAACGGGCTGACCCTCGGGTCGGTCTACGGTCTGATCGCCATCGGCTACACCATGGTTTACGGGATCATCGGCATGATCAACTTCGCCCACGGCGAGGTGTACATGATCAGTGCCTACCTCTCGGCCATCGGCCTGGCCCTGCTGGCGTCCTTCGGCCTCGAATCCTTTCCGCTGCTGATCTTCGGCACGCTGCTGTTCACCGTCTGCGTCACCGGCCTGTACGGCTGGGTGATCGAGCGCATCGCCTACCGGCCGTTGCGCAACTCCACGCGCCTGGCACCGTTGATCAGCGCCATCGGCATCTCGCTGATCCTGCAGAACTACGTGCAGATCAGCCAGGGCGCGCGCCAGCAGGGCATACCGACCCTGCTCGACGGCGCCTTCCGCCTGCCGATCGGCGAGGGCTTCCTGCAGATCAGCTACACCAAGGTGTTCATCCTGGTCGCCGCCTTCGCCGGCATGGCCGCGCTGACCTGGGTGATCCGCTGTACCCGGCTCGGCCGCATGTGCCGCGCCACCCAGCAGGACCGCAAGATGGCGCAGATCCTCGGCATCGACACCGACCGGGTGATCTCCTGGGTGTTCGTCATCGGCGCCGCCATGGCCGCGCTGGCCGGCCTGCTGATCACCCTGAACTACGGCACCTTCGATTTCTACGCCGGCTTCGTCATCGGCATCAAGGCGTTCACCGCCGCGGTGCTCGGCGGCATCGGCTCGCTGCCCGGCGCCATGCTCGGCGGCCTGATCCTCGGGGTGGCCGAGGCGCAGTTCTCCGGCATCGTCAACACCGACTACAAGGACGTGTTCAGCTTCTCGCTGCTGGTGCTGATCCTGATCTTCCGACCGCAAGGACTCCTGGGCCGGCCCCAGGTGGCGAAGGTGTGAGCATGGCAGAGCCTTCCCTGGATATCCGCCAGCCGCTGCTGGACAGCCTGCTGGCCGGGCTGATCGCCCTGGTGGTGTTCGGCCCCATCGTCGGCGTGGTGCTCGACGGCTACAGCTTCCACCTGGAGTCCTCGCGGGTGGCCTGGATCGTCGGCGCGGTGATGCTCGGCCGCTTCCTCCTCAGCCTGTTCCTGCACAGCGCCGGCGGCCGCGGCTGGCTCCAGCGCCTCGAAGGCGGCGGCGCCGGCGTGCAGGTGCTGCCGCCGGAGCATCGTTCGCACCTGCGCTGGCTGCTGCCGCTGGTGCTGCTGGCCGCCGTGGTCTTCCCGTTCTTCGCCGGCAAGTACCTGCTCACCGTGGTCATCCTCGGCCTCATCTACGTGTTGCTCGGCCTCGGCCTGAACATCGTGGTCGGCCTCGCCGGGCTGCTCGACCTGGGCTACGTGGCCTTCTACGCCATCGGCGCCTACGGCCTGGCGCTCGGCTACGAATACCTAGGACTCGGCTTCTGGAGCGTGCTGCCGCTGGCCGCGCTGATGGCGGCGCTGGCCGGGGCGCTGCTCGGTTTCCCGGTGCTGCGCATGCACGGCGACTACCTGGCCATCGTCACCCTGGGTTTCGGCGAGATCATTCGCCTAGTGCTGAACAACTGGCTGTCCTTCACCGGCGGGCCGAACGGCATGTCGGTGCCGGCGCCGACCTTTCTCGGCCTGGAGTTCGGCCGGCGCGCCAGGGATGGCGGGGTGCCGTTCCACGAGTTCTTCGGCATCGCCTACAACCCCAACCTCAAGTTCCTGTTCATCTACGTGGTGCTGCTGCTCACCGTGCTGCTGGTGCTCTACGTCAAGGGTCGGCTGGTGCGCATGCCGATCGGCCGGGCCTGGGAGGCGTTGCGCGAGGACGAGATCGCCTGCCGCGCCATGGGTCTCAACCATGTGCTGGTCAAGCTCTCGGCGTTCATGCTCGGCGCCTCCACGGCGGGGCTGGCCGGGGTGTTCTTCGCCAGCTACCAGGGTTTCGTCAATCCGACCTCGTTCACCTTCTTCGAGTCGGCGCTGATCCTCGCCATCGTGGTGCTCGGCGGCATGGGCTCGACCCTGGGCGTGGTGCTCGCCGCCTTCATGCTGACGGTGGCGCCGGAGCTGCTCAGGAGCTTCGCCGACTACCGGGTGCTGCTGTTCGGCATGCTGATGGTGCTGATGATGATCTGGCGGCCGCGCGGGCTGATCCGCATCAGCCGTCGCGGTTTCGCGCGACGTCCGGGGGTGGCCCCATGAGCGACGGCGAGATTCTCCGCGTCGAGCGCTTGTCCATGCGCTTCGGCGGCATCCGCGCGCTGCACGACGTCAGCCTGGGCGTGAAGTGCCACTCCATCACCGCGCTGATCGGCCCCAACGGCGCCGGCAAGACCACGCTGTTCAACTGCCTGACCGGTTTCTACCGCGCCAGCGGCGGCCGCATCCTCTTCGAGGCGCGCGGGCGCAGCACCGACGTGCTGCAGGTGCTCGGCGGGCCGTTCCGGGCGGGCGATTTCCTCAGTCCGCGGCGCTTCGCCAGCCGGCTCTGGTACAAGCTGTTCGGCGGCACCCATCTGGTCAACCGCGCCGGCCTGGCGCGGACCTTCCAGAACATCCGTCTGTTCCGTGAAATGTCGGTGCTGGAGAACCTGCTGGTGGCCCAGCACCTGTGGGTCGAGCGCGGCCTGCTGGCCGGCATCCTCAATACCCGTGGCTTTCGCCGGGCCGAGGAGCAGGCGCTGGAGCACGCCTTCTACTGGCTGGAGGCGGTCGATCTGGTCGATTGCGCCAACCGTCTGGCCGGCGAACTGTCCTACGGCCAGCAGCGTCGCCTGGAGATCGCCCGGGCCATGTGCACCCGGCCGCAACTGCTTTGCCTGGACGAGCCGGCCGCCGGCCTCAATCCGGCCGAGACCGCCGCGCTCAGCCGTATCATCCGTACCCTGCGCGACGCCCATGAGGTCACGGTGCTGCTGATCGAGCACGACATGGGCCTGGTGATGGGCATTTCCGACCACATCCTGGTGCTCGACCACGGCGAACTGATCGCCGAGGGACCGCCTGCGGCGATCCGTCACGATCCCAAGGTTATCGCCGCTTACCTGGGCGCCGACGAGGAGGAACTGGCATGAGCGTGCCCCTGCTGGAATTCCGCGCTGTCGACCTGCACTACGGGCCGATCCAGGCGCTGCGCCAGGTCAGCCTGCACGTCGACGAGGGCGAGACGGTCAGCCTGATCGGCGCCAACGGCGCGGGCAAGTCGAGCCTCCTGATGTCGATCTTCGGCCAGCCGCGGCCGAGCGCCGGGCAGATCCTCTATCGTGGCGAGGACATCACCCGCAAGTCGGCCCACCACGTCGCCTCCAGCGGCGTGGCGCAGTCGCCGGAAGGGCGGCGGGTATTTCCCGACATGAGCGTGGAAGAGAACCTGCTGATGGGCACCATCCCGATCGGCATGGCGCACGCCGACGAGGATCTCGGGCGGATGTTCGAGCTGTTCCCGCGCCTCAGGGAACGGCGCAACCAGCGCGCCATGACGCTCTCCGGCGGCGAGCAGCAGATGCTCGCCATCGCCCGCGCGCTGATGAGCCGGCCGAAGCTGCTGCTGCTCGACGAGCCGTCGCTGGGCCTGGCGCCCATCGTGGTCCGGCAGATCTTCCAGATCCTGCGCGAGCTGGCGTCCGGCGGCATGACCCTGTTCCTGGTGGAGCAGAACGCCAACCATGCGCTCAGGCTTTCCGACCGCGGCTACGTGATGGTCAACGGGCAGATCCGCCTGTCGGGAAGCGGAGAGGAACTGCTCGGCGACCCGGAGGTGCGCAGCGCCTATCTGGGTGGGCATTGAGGGGCCGGCGGGGGAGCGGTCGGTTTCCCCCCTCGGACGAGGGGCGCTCGAAAATCCCTGCCATGAAATATAGTGATCGGGTCGGGTTGGAAGTCGGGCGTGCGGTTGCCTGGAGGTCGCGATATGGATATCGAATTTCACTTCTGGTTCGGGATTTCCGTGCTGGCGCTCGCCGGTATGGTCTGGCAGGGCATCCGTAAATAGGCGAGCCACTGGCGGGAGGCTCGGCATGGCGCGCGGATGCCATTGCCTGGATGGCGCCCGGCATCCCCGTCGAAACGAAGAAGCCGGGCGTCCCGTCCTATGCCTGCAACTGCTTGCCGATCGGTAGCCGGCGGATGCGCTTGCCGCTCGCGGCGAACAGCGCATTGGCCAGCGCCGGCGCCAGCGGCGGCACGCCCGGCTCGCCGACGCCGCTGGGTGCTTCCGCCGAGGGCACGATGTGCACCTCGACCCGCGGCATCTCGTTGAGGCGGAGCACCTGGAAGTCGTGGAAGTTCGACTGCTCGACCACGCCATCCTTCAGGGTGATGGCGCTGTGCATGGCCGCCGACAGGGCGAAGCCGATGCCGCCTTCCATCTGCGCGCGGATCACGTCCGGGTTGATCGCCACGCCGCAGTCCACCGCGCAGACGACCCTGTCCACCGTGTAGCTGTGGTCGGGCTTCAGGGTCACTTCCACCACCTGCGCCACGAAGCTGCCGAACGACTCGTGCACCGCGATGCCGCGCCCGCGCCGCTCGCCCTGCGCTCCCGGCGGCAAGGCGCTCGTCCAGCCGGCCTTCTCCGCCGCCAGGTCGAGCACGCCGAGGTGGCGCGGCTGCCTGTCCAGCAGCGCCCGGCGGTACTGGTAGGGGTCCTTGCCGGCGGCCTGGGCGGCTTCGTCGATCAGGGTTTCCGCCGCATAGGCGGTATGGGTGTGGCCCACCGAGCGCCACCACTGGGTCGGCACGCCGATGTCCTGCGCCAGGTGCAGTTCGACGCGCAGGTTGGGGACCGCGTAGGCGAGATTGTCGACGCCCTCCACCGCCACCTTGTCGATGCCGTCCTTGAGCATCACCGATTCGAACGGCGTGCCCTGCATGAACGACTGTCCCACCAGGCGATGCTGCCAGGCCGTCAGCCTGCCTTCTTCGTCCAGGCCAAGGCTGGCCCGGTGCAGGAACAGCGGCCGGTAGTGGCCGCCGCGGGTGTCGTTCTCGCGGGGCCAGACCATCTTCACCGGCCCCTTCAGCCCCTGGTCACGGGCCGCCCTGGCGATGGACACCGCCTCCAGCACGTAGTCCGAGTGCGGGTTGGCGCGCCGGCCGAAGCTACCGCCGGCGTAGAGCTGGGTGATCGACACATGCTCCGGGGCAATGCCCAGCAACTGCGCCACCAGTCGCTGGTCGCCGGACTGCCACTGCTCGCCGTTCCAGATTTCGCAGCGCCCCTCGTCCAGCCTGACCACGCAGTTCAGCGGCTCCATGGCGGCGTGGGCCAGATAGGGGAATTCGAACTCGGCGTCGATGCGCCTGGCCGCCCGCTCCAGCGCGCCGCCGGCGTCGCCTTCGTCGCGCGCGACCTTGCCGGGCTGGCCGGCCAGATCGCGGTACCGGGCGAGGATCTCCGCGCTGCCGAGGCGGAAGGCCTTGCTCTCGTCCCATTCCACCTGCAGCGCGTCGCGTCCCCGGATCGCCGCCCAGGTATTGCGGGCCAGCACGGCGACGCCGGCGAAACGGTGCTCGTCGCCGGGATACTCGACCACCGCGACCACATCCGGCAGCGCCCTGGCCTTGCTCGCATCGACTTTCGCCGGACTGGCGCCGAAGCGTGGCGGATGGAGGGGGACGGCCACCAGCATGTCCGGCAGGTGGATGTCCTGGGTGAAGACCGCGCTGCCGTCGGTCTTGTCCGGGCTGTCGGTGCGCGGCAGCGTCTGCCGGCCGATGAGCCCGAAGTCCTTCGGCTCCTTGAGCTTCACATCGGCGGGCAGCGCTTGCCTGGCCGCGGCCTCGGCCAGCTCGCCGAAGCCGGCCTTGCGGCCCGAGGCGGCGTGCTCGACCACGCCCTGGCGCACCCCGATCTGCTCCGCCGGCACCCGCCATTGCTCGGCGGCGGCGGCCACCAGCATGGCACGGGCGCTGGCGCCGGCCTTGCGCATCTGCTCGAAGGAGTTGGCGATGGCGCTGCTGCCACCGGTCCCTTGCAGGCCGAAGGCAAGGTTCTTGTACAGCTCGGTATTCGCCGGGGCGCCCTCGACGCGCACGCGGCCCCAGTCCGCATCCAGTTCCTCGGCGACCAGGGTGGCGAGGCCGGTGTAGCTGCCCTGGCCCATCTCGACGTGCTTGGCGATCACCGTGACCAGGCCGTCGGAGCCGATGCGCAGGAAGGCGTTCGGCTCGAAATCGCCGGCCGCTCCGGCCAGGCTCCCGCGCCCGAGCAGCGGCGCGAAGTAGATGCCCAGCGCCAGGCCGCCGGTGCCGCGCAGGAAGGCGCGGCGGCTGAAGTTGCGGATGCCGCCGGTGGCGGCCGTCTCGTCCGGGAAGTGCAGCTCTGCCATGGGGAGGCTCCTCAGGCCAGGCTCCGGGCGGCTTCGTGGATCGCCGCGCGGATGCGTACGTAGGTGGCGCAGCGGCAGAGGTTGCCGCTCATGGCCGAGTCGATATCGGTATCGCTGGGGTTCTTGTTGGCGGACAGCAGCGCGCTGGCGGCCATGATCTGCCCCGACTGGCAGTAGCCGCACTGCACCACGTCGAGCTTGCGCCAGGCTTCCTGCACCGCCTTGCCGGCGGGTTGTCCGGCGACTCCTTCGATGGTGACGACCTGCTTGCCGGCCACCGCCGCAAGCGGTGTCACGCAGGCGCGCGTCGGCTGTCCGTCGACATGCACGGTGCAGGCGCCGCACAGCGCCATGCCGCAGCCGTACTTGGTGCCGGTCAGCCCGGCGACGTCGCGCAGGGCCCATAGCAATGGCATTTCCCCGGGCGCATCGAACTCGTGGTCCTTGCCGTTCAGGTTCAACTTGATCATCGCGAGGTTCACCTCTGGTCTTGTCGCGGCTGCGGGTCTTGTCCTGTCTCAAGCGTAGGTGGCCAGCGCAGGGGCCGTGGCATGGCGCGTTCCCGCGGCGGCCGGCAGGGCGAGCGAATCGGCCCCTCTTCCATGCTCGGAAGAGGGGCGGCGGGGCTCAGCCGCGATAGTAGCGCTGCGCTACGAAGGGCGTCCTGGCGACCTTCATCGGCACGCGCTTGCCGCGGACGATGGCCCAGACCTCGCTGCCTTCGGCGGCATGGGCGCTGGCGACATAGCCCATGGCCAGCGGCGCGCCCAGGCTCGGCCCGAAGCCGCCGCTGGTGACCTTGCCGATCGGCGCGCCCTGGGCATCGACGATCTCCGTGCCTTCGCGCACCGGCGTGCGCTCCTGCGGCAGCAGGCCGACGCGCCTGCAAGCCACGCCTTCCTGCTGCTGGGCGAAGATCCGCGCGGCGCCGGGAAAGCCGCCGGCGCGCGCGCCACCCTCGCGGCGCGCCTTGGAGATGGCCCACAGCAGGCTGGCCTCGACCGGCGTGGTGGCGCTGCTCATGTCGTGGCCGTACAGGCACAGGCCGGCTTCCAGGCGCAGCGAGTCGCGGGCGCCGAGGCCGATCGGCTGGACTTCCGGTTCAGCGAGCAGGGCGCGGGCGAGCTTATCGGCGTGCTCGACCGGCACGGAGATCTCGAAGCCGTCCTCGCCGGTGTAGCCGGAGCGGCTGACGATGCACGGGATGCCGAGCAACTCGATCTCGGCGATGCGCATGAAGGTCATCTGCGCCACTTCCGGCGCCAGGCGCGCCAGCACGTCGACCGCCCTGAGGCCCTGCAGGGCGAGCAGGGCGCGCGACTCGAACAGCGATTCGATCTGGCAGCGCGCGCCGATGTGCGTTTTCAGGTGGGCGAGGTCCTGCTCCTTGCAGGCGGCGTTGACCACCAGGAACAGGCGCTCGTCGCCCAGGTTGGCGACCATCAGGTCGTCGAGGATGCCGCCGTTGTCGTCGGTGAACAGCGCGTAGCGCTGCTGGCCCACCGGCAGCTCGACGATGTCCACCGGTACCAGGGTTTCCAGGGCCGCGCCGGCATCGGCGCCGCGCAGGAGGATCTGGCCCATGTGTGAAACGTCGAACAGTCCGGCCTGGTCGCGGCTGTGCAGGTGCTCCTTGAGCACCCCCAGCGGGTATTGCACCGGCATCTCGTAGCCGGCGAAGGGCACCATGCGCGCGCCCAGTTCGAGGTGCAGGGCGTGCAGCGGGGTTTTGGCGAGGGTTTCCGTGGTCATGCAGGAACTCCGAGGGTCGATGGGGGCGGGAGCGGGTTCGCTCCCGAGAGGCCGGCCGAGGCGGCGCAGATACGGTTCAGCATTCGATGATATTCACCGCCAGCCCGCCGCGGGCGGTTTCCTTGTACTTGCTCTTCATGTCGGCGCCGGTCTGGCGCATGGTGGCGATCACCTTGTCCAGCGAGATGCAGTGCCGGCCGTCGCCGCGCAGGGCCATGCGCGCGGCGTTGAGCGCCTTCACCGCGCCCATCGCGTTGCGTTCGATGCAGGGCACCTGGACCAGCCCGCCGACCGGATCGCAGATCAGGCCGAGGTTATGCTCCATGCCGATCTCGGCGGCGTTCTCGACTTGCCGCGGGCTGCCGCCGAGTACCTCGCAGAGCGCGCCGGAGGCCATCGAGCAGGCCACCCCGACCTCGCCCTGGCAGCCGACCTCGGCGCCGGAGATCGAGGCGTTCTCCTTGTAGAGGATGCCGATGGCGGCGGCGGTGAGCAGGAAGCGCTCGACCCCCTCCAGCGTGGCGCCGGGGACGAAGCGCATGTAGTAGTGCAGCAGCGCCGGGACTATGCCGGCGGCGCCGTTGGTCGGGGCGGTCACCACGCGGCCGCCGCTGGCATTCTCCTCGTTCACCGCCAGGGCGTAGAGGTTGATCCAGTCGAGCGCCCACAGCGGATCGTCCCGCCTGCTCTCGGCGCCGTGGTTCAACTGCTGGTAAAGATCGGCGGCGCGGCGCCTGACCTGCAGTCCGCCGGGTAGTACGCCCTCGCTGCGGCAGCCGGCCTCCACGCATTCCTGCATTACCTGCCAGATGCGCCACAGGCCGGCGCGGGTCTCGCTGTCCGGGCGCCAGGCCAGTTCGTTGACCCGCATCAGCGCGCTGATCGAGAGTCCCTTCGCGTCGCACAGCGCCAGCAGTTCGCCGGCGCTCCTGAACGGATAGGGCAATTGCGTGCAGTCTTCCTTGAGCCGGTCGGCGCCGGCGCTGTCGGCACCAACTACGAAGCCGCCGCCCACCGAGTAGTACTCGCGGCTGCGGAACTGCAGGCCGTCGGCGTCGAAGGCGCGGAAGAGCATGCCGTTGGGATGGCAGGGCAGCGCCTTGCGGATCAGCGCCAGATCGTTCTTCTCGACGAAGCGGATCGGCCGGTCGCCGAGCAGGCGCAACTCGCCGCTGGCGCGGATCGCCGCCAGGCGTTCGGGGATATGGTCGGTATCGACTCGTTCCGGCTGCTCGCCTTCCAGGCCGAGCAGCACCGCCCCGTCGCTGCCGTGGCCCTTGCCGGTGGCGCCGAGGGAGCCGTACAGCTCGACCCTGACGCGCGCGGTGAGCGCCAGCAGGCCGTCGCGGCGCAGGCCCTCGACGAAGCGGGCCGCGGCGCGCATGGGGCCGACGGTATGCGAGCTGGAGGGACCTATGCCGATCTTGAACAAGTCGAATACGCTGAGGGACATGATGAATGCTCCGGCTGCGGCGAACTGCCGCAGCAATGGCCCGGGTATTTCTTTTTATAGACCCTGGCGGCGATACCGGGACGGTATCGACGCCTCGGCATCGGGGAGCCCACGGAGCGTCGCCGTCAGGCGTCCCGGCCGTCCTCCGGCGCCGGGCAGGTGCAGATCAGGTTGCGGTCGCCGTAGACGTTGTCGACCCGCGCCACCGGCGGCCAGTACTTGCCCTCGACCAGGCTGGCGAGCGGGTACACCGCCTGCTCGCGGCCGTACGGATGGCGCCACTCGCCGACCAGTTCGGCCGCGCTGTGCGGTGCGTTCTTCAACGGGTTGTCGTCCTTGTCCAGGGTGCCGTTCTCCACCGCGCGGATCTCCTCGCGGATGGCGATCATGGCGTCGCAGAAGCGGTCCAGCTCTTCCTTCGATTCGCTTTCGGTCGGCTCGATCATCAGGGTGCCGGGGACCGGGAAGGACATGGTCGGCGCGTGGAAACCGAAGTCGATCAGGCGCTTGGCCACGTCGTCGACGCTGATGCCGCTGGTTTCCTTGAGCGGGCGCAGGTCGAGGATGCACTCGTGGGCGACCAGGCCGTCGGCGCCGCTGTAGAGCACCGGATAATGGTCCTGCAGGCGGCTGGCGATGTAGTTGGCGTTGAGAATCGCCACCAGCGAGGCCAGGCGCAGGCCGGCGCCGCCCATCATGCTGACGTACATCCAGGTGATCGGCAGGATGCTGGCACTGCCGAACGGCGCCGAGCAGACCGCGCCTTCCTTGTGTTCGAGGCGGCCGTGGCCGGGCAGGAAGGGCGCCAGGTGGGACTTGACCGCGATCGGGCCGACGCCCGGTCCGCCGCCGCCGTGGGGAATGGCGAAGGTCTTGTGCAGGTTGAGGTGCGAGACGTCGCCGCCGAACCGGCCCGGCGCGCACAGGCCGACCATGGCGTTCATGTTGGCGCCGTCGATGTAGACCTGGCCGCCGTGCCGGTGGACCAGCTCGCAGATCTCGCGCACGCCCTCCTCGAAGACGCCGTGGGTCGAGGGGTAGGTGATCATCAGCGCGGCCAGTTGCGCGCCGTGCCGCTCGGCCTTGGCGCGCAGGTCGTCGATGTCGACGTTGCCCCGGGCGTCGCAGGCCACCACCACCACGCGCAGGCCGGCCATGCTGGCGGTCGCCGGGTTGGTACCGTGGGCCGAGGCCGGGATCAGGCAGACGTCGCGGTGGCCTTCGCCACGGCTGGCGTGCCAGGCGCGGATCGCCAGCAGACCCGCGTACTCGCCCTGGGAGCCGGCGTTGGGCTGCAGCGACACGGCGTCGTAGCCGGTGGCGGCGCAGAGCATGCGCTCGATGTCGGCGGTCAGGCGGGCATAGCCCTGGCTCTGCTCGGCCGGGGCGAAGGGGTGCAGGTCGGCGAACTCGGCCCAGGTGATCGGGATCATCTCGCTGGCGGCGTTGAGCTTCATGGTGCAGGAGCCCAGCGGGATCATGCTGCGGTCCAGCGCCAGGTCCTTGTCCGCCAGCCGGCGCAGGTAGCGCATCAGCCCGGTTTCCGAACGGTAACGGTTGAACACCGGCTGGCGGAGGAACGCCGAGCCGCGCAGCAGCGCCGGCGGCAGGCGCTCGCCGACGCTCGCGGCCAGCGCGGCGAAGTCCGGCAGGGCCTGGCCGTCGGCGGCGAAGATCGCCCACAGCGTCTCGACCTGCTGCGCCGTGGTGGTTTCGTCGAGGGACAGGCCGAGGCGGCCGGCGTCGATCTCGCGCAGGTTGATGCCTTGGGCGCGAGCTCGCGCGTGCAGCCCGGCGGTGCGCGCGCCGCTGGCGATGCTCAGGGTATCGAAGAAGTGTTCTTGTTCGACCGCCAGGCCCAACTGGCTCAGGCCACGGGCGAGGATCGCGGTCAGGCGGTGCACGCGCCGGGCGATGGCCTGCAGTCCTTCGGGGCCGTGGTAGACGGCGAACATGCTGGCGATGTTGGCCAGCAGCACTTGGGCGGTGCAGATGTTGCTGGTGGCCTTCTCGCGGCGGATGTGCTGTTCGCGGGTCTGGATCGCCAGGCGCAGCGCCGGCTGGCCGTGGCGGTCGACCGACAGGCCGACCAGGCGGCCGGGCATGTCGCGCTTGAAGGCGTCGCGGGTGGCGAAGTAGGCGGCGTGCGGGCCGCCGAAGCCCATCGGCACGCCGAAGCGCTGGGCGCTGCCGAGGACGACATCGGCGCCGAATTCGCCGGGCGGGACGAGCAGGGTCAGCGCCAGCAGGTCGGCGGCCACCGCCACCAGGGCGCCGGCGGCGTGGAGGCGCTCGACCGTTTCGCGCTGGTCGAACAACTCGCCGTCGCAGGCCGGGTATTGCAGCAGGGCGCCGAAGTAGGGGCTGGCATCGTCCAGTTCGCGTTCGTCGCCGACCACCACCTCGATGCCCAGCGGCGCGGCGCGGGTGCGCAGCACGTCGAGGGTCTGCGGCAGGCAGTGACGGGAGGCGAAGAAGGCGCGGGCGTTCTTGTTCTTCGACAGGCGCTTGCAGAAGGTCATCGCCTCGGCGGCGGCGCTGCCCTCGTCGAGCAGGGAGGCGTTGGCGATCGGCAGGCCGGTGAGGTCGCCGATCAGGGTCTGGAAGTTCAGCAGGGCCTCCAGGCGGCCCTGGGAGATTTCCGGCTGGTAGGGGGTGTAGGCGGTGTACCAGGCCGGGTTTTCCAGCAGGTTGCGCAGGATCGGCGCCGGGGTGTGAGTGCCGTAGTAGCCCTGGCCGATGAAGCTGACGAACGGGCGGTTCTGCGCGGCGATGGCCCTGAGCCGGGCCAGGGCTTCGGCCTCGCCCAGGCCGGCGCCGGAATCCAGCACGCTGGTGCCCTTGATGCTGTCCGGAATCACCCGCTCGCCGAGCCGTTCCAAGGAGTCGTAGCCGAGCCGGCGGAGCATGGCGGCGATCTCGGCCTCGCGCGGGCCGAGATGGCGGGCGATGAATTCGTTGCTGGTGCTGAGGGCGTGGCGGTCGGTCATCGGTGAATCCTGCAGGTTCGCCCGCGGTCTGGCGGGCGAGGGATCGAGGGCTCGTACGAGGCGACGAGCGGTTGCCAACGAGCAAGGTAGATGCCACTTTCAGTAAATATTTTATAAATCAATATGTTATGTGTTTTTATGAAAGCGGCTTGGAAATCGTTCGGAACGAAATCGTTACGGAAAGGCTGGCACTTCGGTACCAAGGCTCGATTTGGCGGCAATTGCCTTCTTTGTTTCGAAATCGTTACGACGTATCCATTCGGTTACAGGTGAGATAGACATTACCCGGCAAGCCCTCTGAGGAGAGCTGCGGAGGGCGGAGTGAATCCTGGCGCGATGGGGTCGCCGGAGCACATTCCCCGTGAACACCTCGGTGCGCACCGCTATTGGCTGCTCCGGCCTGACAGGATTGGTGCGAGCGATGGATCTTTCGAGACAGACGTGCCGAAAGCCGGCATCTTGGCGCGGCACCGGGGGAAACCCTTCCTGAAAGCCGACCCGCTACTCGCGGACATGGATAGGGAGCGTCAGCATGTGGCCGAGCGCTTGTTCCGCTTTGCTTGCGCTGGTACGCCAACAGAACCGGTCATGTATTACTGACTCTTTTTCTCTTATGCGCGAAATCCATGATCAGCAGAAATCTCTTGCGCCGTCTCGATCTGACTACTTTGCAACTGCTCGTGGCAGTGGCCGAGGAGGGGACTCTGACTCGTGCCGCCGAGCGCGAGGCAATTGCCGTATCCGCCGCCAGCAAGCGCCTGGTGGATCTCGAATCCTCGCTGGGGGTGACGCTGTTCGTTCGGCAGGCCAAGGGCATGCAGCTCACGCCTATTGGCGAAACTCTGCTACAGCATGCCCGGCGGATGTTGCTGGGCGTGGAGAAGCTCGGTCTCGAGCTCAGCGAGCATGTGCAGGGCGTGCGTGGTTACGTGCGGATGCTGGCCAATCTGTCTGCCATCGTGCAGTTTTTGCCTGAGGATTTACGTGCCTTCATTGTCTTGCACGAGCGGATCAAGATCGATTTGGAGGAGCGCCCGAGCGATGGCGTCGTGCAGGGCGTCGCGGATGGCTGGGCCGACATCGGTATCTGTTCGGGAGACGTGCGGGTTCAAGACCTGGTCAGTGTGCGTTATCGGGAAGATCGCCTGATCGTGGTCATGCCCCCCGATCACCCGCTCGCCGGGCAACAGCAGGTAAGTTTCAGCGACACGCTGGACAGCGATTATGTCGGTCTGCACTCGGCCAGCTCCATCTACCGGCGCACCCAGCTCGCTGCATACCAGGCGGAGCGTCCGCTGCGTTTGCGCATCCATGTGCCCGGTTTCGATGCCGTCTGCCGGATGGTGCAGGCGGGGATGGGGATTGGCATCATTCCCCGCATAGCCTACGAGTCATTGGGCCAGCCACTCGGCCTCCGGGCGGTGGATCTCAGCGATGCCTGGGCCCGACGCGAACTACGTCTGGTGGTCCGCGACGAGGAGGGGCTGTCGCCGTGTGCCCGGTTGTTCTTCGATCACTTGCGCCAGATAGAGCGGAATACCGTGCGATAGAGCCTGTGTTCGAAAAACGCGAACGATCGTTGGCCAATAACGGTTAGATTTCGCCTTGGCCCACTCGTAACGTTCCCCTCGAGCGATAACGACAACGAGGTAACGCTATATGAGTGGTCCACTCCAAGGCCTTCGCGTAATCGAGATTGGAACCTTGATTGCCGCGCCGTTCGCTGCTCGACTGATGGCCGAGTTCGGTGCCGAGGTAATCAAGATCGAAGCTCCCGGTGATGGCGATCCCCTTCGCAAGTGGCGAAAGCTACATGAGGGCACCTCGCTCTGGTGGTATTTGCAGTCGCGCAATAAGAAATCCATTTCCATCAATCTCAAGTCCGCCGAAGGCATCGAGCTGATCAAGCAGATGGTCGAAAGCGCCGACGTGCTGATAGAGAACCTGCGCCCCGGTGCACTGGAAAAGCTGGGGCTGGGGTGGGACACCCTGCATGCGCTGAATCCAAAACTGACTCTGGTACGCATTTCCGGCTACGGCCAGACGGGCCCTTACCGCGACCGGCCCGGCTTCGGTGCCATCGGCGAAGCCATGGGCGGTATCCGTTACACCACTGGCGAGCCGGACGGTGCGCCCGCTCGGGTTGGCGTCAGCCTGGGCGATTCACTGGCGTCGCTGCATGCGGTAATCGGCGCGCTGATGTCGGTGTTGCGCGTCAAGACCGGTCGAGGCGACGGTCAGGTGGTCGACGTTTCGCTGGTGGAGAGCGTATTCAACTTGATGGAAAGCCTGGTGCCGGAGTACGACCTGCTCGGCCATGTACGCGAGCGTAGCGGCGGCGCCCTGCCGGGCATCGCGCCGTCGAATACCTACCCGACCCGCGACGGCGGCTACGTGGTGATCGCCGGCAACAGCAATCCGATCTTCAGACGCTTGATGCGGGCCATTGGCCGTCCTGAGCTGGGCGAAGACCCGGCGCTGGCCCACAACGACGGTCGCGCGGCACAAAGCGCACAACTGGACGAGGCCATCGCTGCCTGGACTTCCGCTCATTCCATGGACGAGGTGCTCGCGTCGCTGGAAACGGCGGAAGTCCCGGCCGGGCGCATCTATTCGGTGGTCGATATCGTTGCCGATCCGCACTATCAGGCACGCGAGATGCTGGTGCAGGCCGAGTTGCCGGGCGGTACGAAGGTGAAGATGCCGGGCATCGTGCCGAAGCTTTCCGATACGCCCGGCGAAATACGCTGGCAGGGGCCGAGCCTGGGTGAACACACCGCCCAGGTGCTGGCCGAATTTGGCTTGACCGACACACAGATCGCGCAACTGAAAGAGGAGGGGATCGTCCAATGATCGCTCCATTTTCCGGGCGTCTCATCGTACAGGAGGTCGCTCCGCGCGATGGCTTGCAGATCGAGCCCACCTGGGTCGAAACGCTGGACAAGATCGCGCTGATCGACCAGTTGTCCGGTTTCGGCTTCAGCCGTATCGAGGCCGGCTCGTTCGTCTCGCCCAGGGCCGTACCGGCACTGCGCGACGGCGAGGCCGTATTCACCGGCATCCAGAGAGTACCCGGTACGATTTACGTGGCGCTGGTGCCGAACCTGAAAGGTGCGCAGCGTGCCCTGGAGAGTGGCGCCGATGAACTGAATCTGGTGATGTCCGCCAGCCAGACGCACAATCGCGCCAATATGCGCATGAGCTGCGAGGCCTCGCTGGCTGCGTTCGGCGATGTCGTCGAACTGGCGCAAGGTACCTCGCTGAGCCTGAATGGTACGGTGGCGACCGCCTTCGGTTGTCCGTTCGAAGGGCGTATCGACGAGGAGCGGGTGCTTGGCTTCGTCGACACCTACCTGGAAATGGGCATGCAAGGCATCACTCTGGCCGATACCACCGGTATGGCTAACCCGCGTCAGGTCGCGCGACTGGTCGGTCGCGTGCTCGAACGACTGCCGGCAACGGATCTGACCTTGCATTTTCACAACACACGCGGCTTGGGGCTGGCCAACGTGCTGGCGGCATACGAGGTCGGCGCCCGGCGTTTCGACGCGGCGCTCGGCGGACTCGGCGGCTGCCCATTCGCGCCCGGAGCCTCGGGCAACATCTGTACCGAAGACCTGGTCAACCTGTGTGACGAAGTAGGTATCGAGACCGGTATCGATCTGGCGCGCTTGATCGATCTGTCACGCACATTGCCTCGGCTGTTGGGACACGAGGTACCGGGCCAGGTGGCCAAGGCCGGGCGCAACTGCGACCTGCACCTGTCGCCGGATTACGCGAAGCTCTGATCTTTTCTTTCCGAGTCTTCTCACGAAGAAGGTTTGTGATTTTGCAGTGATGACTATCGTTTTTCTCCCGGCAGGGACAGAAAGCCGATTGAAGTTTCGACACCGATTTCGAGGATGGAATCCAGCGGTTGGGAAGATATATAAAAACAATCGATGCCAGAGAGTGATATGAATATAAATACAACTGCAAAGGCGGACGCGATAGCGTTGGATGAGGATGCTTGCTCATTATCCGAAGAGGCTCGGATCATCCGTAAGGTGGCATGGCGCCTCATGCCGCTGATCATGATCTGCTATCTGTTCGCCTTCTTCGACCGGATCAATATCAGCTTCGCCAAGTTTCAGCTACAGAGTGCTCTGGGCTTGAGCGATACTGCTTACGGACTCGGTGCCAGCCTATTTGTCGTCGGCTATGTGCTATTCGAGGTACCAAGCAACTTGATGCTATACAAGGTCGGGGCGCGCCGTTGGATTGCCCGGATCATGATTTCTTGGGGCATTGCCACCGCCGCAACGGTATTCGTCAGCACCGACTGGCAATTTTATATCTTGCGCTTTTTGATCGGTGCCATGGAGGCAGGTTTTGCGCCGGGCGTGCTTTATTACCTGACTCTGTGGTTTCCGGCCAGTTTCCGGGGACGCATCACTTCGATGCTGTTTCTTGCCTCCGCTTTCGCCGGTCTCTTCGGTGCGCCTGTGTCAGGCCTCGTGCTTGGCCATATGGATGGCGTGTTGCAAATACCCGGCTGGCACTGGCTGTTTCTGGTCGGTGGAATACCATGCGTGCTGCTCGGTATCCTGGTGTTGAAGGTGCTCAAGGACCGTATCGAGGATGCCGGCTGGCTGAGCCTTGAGGAAAAGGCATTTTTATCCGGCCGAATCGACCAGCAGAGCCAGCATGCCAACGAGCACTCGCTGTTGGATGCGTTGAAAATGCCGGGCTTTCTTACGCTCGGGCTGATCTATTTCCTCATCCAAACGGCTTCTTACGGGCTGAACTTCTGGGCGCCGCAACTCATTCGCAGCACGGGTATCGAGAGTCCGACCGTCATTGGTCTGCTCACGGCGATTCCCTATGTGTGCGGAGCGATCAGCATGGTGATAGTCGGACGCCTGTCCGATGCCTCCGGCGAACGACGGCTATTTGTCTGCGGTCTGCTATTGATCGCCGCTGCCGGCTTCTTCGGTGCCGGATTGTTCGATAGCCATAGCACTTTCTTGATCATCGCCCTGGCTGTATTGGGGATCGGTGTGGTGGCTGCGATTCCGACTTTCTGGACACTGCCACCGAAACTGGTCAAAGGCGCTGGTGCGGCCGGCGGCATCGCCCTCATCAATACCTTGGGACAATTAGGTGGTATTGTCAGCCCGGTGCTGGTCGGACGGGTCAAGGATCTCACTGGCAGCACCACGCCTGCGCTGTACGCGATCGGCACGCTGTGTATCCTTTGCGCTTGCATTCTAATCTTTGCGCTACCTGAGGCCTTGCGTCGGCGCGATGCCCGACAAAGCGACTGACTTCGCTGCCCGAGGCATGAACAAATCACCAAGTCAGGAGTGAGGCTGGATTGGTTCGCTGATCCAGCCTCTCGTTGAACAAAGGATTACGCTCCGTCCTTTGGATAAAGCTTTCTGTCGAAGCGCTCGAGGGTCATCGATAGCGTTGGCGTCTTCATGAATCGAGAAAAGTTCTGGCAATAGTGAAAGTTGCTTCGAGTTTGCCTGCTGCGCAACCAAGGGAATTTACCGCAACCCATTGCGTTTCTACATGAGCATGAATGAAAGCCTTATTTCTGCTTGGCGTGTGGCGCTAAAAAGCTCGGCATGTTTCGAATGAAAATATTCGATTTGTAAAACCTGCTCCTATAAAAACAAGAGTGAAGGGGATGAATGGCATGAGTAAGTTTCACCCGGCCTTGCCCATGACTGCAGCCATATTGACTGCGGTTTTGTCACAACAGCTCAACGCCGCCGGCTTCATCGAGGACAGCAAGGCCACGCTGAGCTTCAAGAACTTCTACATCAACCAGGACGTCCGCAACCAGGAGGCGCCACGCTCGGAGGAGTGGGGCCAGGGCTTCTTCCTCGACTTCAAGTCCGGCTTCACCGAAGGCCCGGTCGGCTTCGGCCTCGACGTGCTGGCCATGCATGCCGTCCGCCTGGACGGCGGCGGCCATGCTGGCAAGGCGGACATCGAGCGTACCCCCGGCGGCATGTTCCCGCTGGAAAGCAACGGCAAGGCGAAGACCGACTTTGGCCGCGTCGGTGTGACCGGCAAACTGCGCTTCTCCAAGACCGAGGCGCGCCTCGGCACCCTGCTGCCGAAGATGCCGGTGCTGGTCTACAACGACGGCCGCCTGCTGCCGCAACTGTTCCATGGCGCGCAGATCACTTCCAACGAGATCGACAACCTGAGCCTGACCGCCGGCAAGCTCGAACACTCGACCGAGCGTAACTCCGGCGACAGCCACGGCCTGTCCATCGGCGGCGCCAACAGCGGCAGCAAAGCCCGGTTCAGCAACGAGTTCCACTTCGCCGGCGCCGACTACAAGGCCACCAAGGACCTCCTGCTGCAGTACTACTACGGCAACCTGCGCGACTTCTACAAACAGCACTTCGTCGGCCTGGTGCACGACTGGAAGCTGCCGGTGGGTTCGCTGAAGACCGACCTGCGCTACTTCTACAGCGACTCCGACGGCAAGAACGAGAGCGCCTCCGGGCGTGCCGAGGGCTATGTCAGCAGCGGCGCCGACGGCAGCAGCGGCGAAGTCGACAACGACCTGTGGAGCGCGCTGTTCACCTACAGCCTGAAAGGTCACGCGCTGAGCCTCGGCTACCAGAAGGTCAGCGGCGACAGCGACTTCCCGCACATCAACCTGGGGAGCGGGCGCAGCCTGCATCTGATCACCAACGCTCAGCTCGGCAAATTCGCCAGCGCCGGCGAGAACACCTGGGTGGCCGGCTACGCCTACGACTTCGCGCAGCTCGGCGTGCCGGGGCTGAAGGCCCGGCTGGTCTACTTCAGCGGCGACGACATCGACGCCGCCGGCAGCGACAACAAGGAGTGGGAGCGCAACTTCCGCGTCGACTACGCGGTGCAGAACGGCCTGTTCAAGGGCGTCGGCCTGTCCTGGCTGAACGCCGCGCTGCGTGGCAACGACAGCCGCAATCTGGACGAAAACCGCCTGGTCATTAGTTACACCTTGCCGCTGCTCTAATCCCTTCCCCGATTGAAATCGCAAGGACGCGATTCCTGCGCGGCGATCCAGCCCTTCAAGGCCTTGACGGGGCACTCGCTGGAGAGATGGACACAGGCCGTCCCACCATCGACCTAGCCTTGGGGTCATCCACCTCGGGGGCGCTCTTGTGGAATACGCAGAAATCCGCGAGACCCCTTACCCCGGAATGCCCGGACCTTTCAGGAGCGGGCGGGAATGCCGTACTTGCGCAGGCGCTTGGCGATGGCGGTGTGCGAGGTCTGCAGGCGGGCGGCCAGCAGGCGGCTGGAGGGATAGCTGGCGTAGAGCCTTTCCAGGATGCCGCGCTCGAAATTCTCGACCGCCGCGCCGAGGCTGCCGATCTCGTCGGCCTGCGGCGCCACGGCGGTGCCGGCGATGTCCAGGTCGCCGATCTCCACCAGATTGCCTTCGCTGATCGCCGCGGCGCGGAAGATCACGTTCTGCAACTGGCGCACGTTGCCCGGCCAGCGGTTGGCGAGCAGCGCCGGGTAGGTGTCCGGGGCCAGGCGGCAGGGCGGGCGGCGGATCTGCGCGCAGGCCTGGTCGAGGAAGTGGCGGGCCAGCGGCAGGATGTCCTCGCTGCGCTCGCGCAGCGGCGGCACGGCCAGGTTGAGCACGTTGAGCCGGTAGAACAGGTCTTCGCGGAAGCGGCCCTCGCCAACCATCTGCTCCAGGTTGCGGTGGGTCGCGCTGAGGATGCGCACGTCGACCCGGATCTCGCGCTCGCCGCCGATGCGCCGGAAGCTGCCGTCGCTGAGAAAGCGCAGCAGCTTGGCCTGCAGGTAAGGCGACATTTCGCCGATCTCGTCGAGGAATACCGTGCCCTGGTGAGCCAGTTCCAGCAGGCCGGGCTTGCCGCCGCGCTGGGCGCCGGTGAAGGCGCCGGGGGCGTAGCCGAACAGCTCGCTCTCGGCGAGGTTCTCCGGCAGGGCCGCGCAGTTGAGGGCGAGAAAAGGCGCATTGCGCCGCGCGCTGACCGCGTGGCAGGCGCGCGCCACCAGTTCCTTGCCGGTGCCGGTCTCGCCCTGGATCAGCAGCGGCGCGTCGAGCACCGCCACCCGCTGGGCGCGGGCCTTGAGCGTACGCAGCGCCGGCGAGTCGCCGAGCAGGGCATCGAAGCCTTCGGCCTGCTCGTGATGCAGGGCGGCCAGGCGCTCGCCGATGCGGTTGGGCGCGTACAGGCTGAGCAGGGCGCCGGCCAGCCCGGCGTTCTCGCCGATCGGCATGGCGTCCAGCAGCAGGGTCCGGCCGTCGAGGACGACCTCGCGCATCGGCAGGCGGAAACCGTGGGCCAGCAGTTCGTCGTGCAGCTCCGGGGCGGCGAACAGTTCGCCGAGCGTCTCGCCGTCGGGATCGCGGCCGGCCAGCTCGATCAGCGCCGGGTTGGCCAGCAGCACCCGGCCGTTGCCGTCCACCGCGAGCAGCGGGTCGGGCATGGCGGCGAGCAGGGCGTAGAGCTGCAGGCTGCGCCGCTGGCCGGGGAGAATGTCGACCACCTCCACCGCCCGCACCCCGCGTACCTTGAACAGGGCGTCGCGCAGTTCCTCGAGGACCTCGGGGCCGAGCGTCGGCGCGTCGATGTAGACGTTGGGCGGAACCATTTCCACGGCGTCCAGATTGAGATTGCGCCCGCCGAGCAGAGCGAGGACTTCCTGGGTGATACCGACGCGGTCGATGAAGGTGACGTGAATACGCATGACGGGAGGCAGGGTTACCGAGTGAACGTGCGAGTATGCGGTCCGATGCCGCAGCGAGAAACGGCCGGCGACGCCGACCCCGAGGAGAAGCTTCTTCAGCGGCCGCGCGCGTGCCAGGCACGACTATCGTTGACCAGCCAGCGCATCACCGCCCCCTCGATCGGCACACCGGCCACCGTGGCCAGCGTGGCGCCCGGGGCGAAGCCATAGAGCACGCTGGCCGTCGCCGGTTCCCGGGCGATCTTCAGCGCGCCGATGGCCTTGGCGACCGCCGTTTCGCATTGACTGGACATGGGATACCTCCTTCTTCCGGCCTGTTCGGATCGATTGTCATGCTTTTTTCATCTGTTCATCCGAACATACGTCTCCGCGAATGAGTCGGCTCTCGGACGGATGTAAAGGCCGGATGTATCGGCGAAAAAGCACGGGTCATGGCCAGTGCGTCCGCTTTACTTGATATATGGATATCCATATATTCAGGCCTTCCCATTCATCAGGCAAGGACTCCCGGGGGCTGCCATGGTCGAGCACCTGACGCCCACAGCGCTCTTCAAGTGTCTGGCCGACGAGACCCGGGCGCGGATGGCCCTGCTGATCGCCCGCGAGGGCGAGCTGTGCGTCTGCGAGTTGACCGCGGCGCTGGAAGAAAGCCAGCCGAAGATTTCCCGCCACCTGGCGCTGCTGCGCGGCAGCGGCGTGCTGGCAGACCGTCGCCAGGGCCAGTGGGTGTACTACCGCCTGCATCCCCATCTGCCGGACTGGGTGCACGAGACGCTCGCCACCGTCCTGGCCGCCAACCGGAACTGGCTGCGTCCCGACGCCGAGCGTCTGGAAGGCATGCGCAGCCGTTCCGGGCGAAGCACGATCTGCACCTAGCCAAGCGAGCGAAACGATGAAGGTTCTCTTTCTATGTACGGCCAATAGCTGCCGCAGCGTTCTCTGCGAGGCGCTGTTCAACCATCTGGCGCCCGCCGGCATGCGCGCGTTCAGCGCCGGCAGCCGGCCGAGGGGCTTCGTCCACCCGTTGACGCTCGACGCCTTGGAAAGAGCAGGCGTGGCGATCTACGGGCTGGCCAGTAAATCCATTGAAACCCATGCCGGGCTGAGGCCCGATCTGCTCATTACGGTCTGCGACCGGGCGGCCGGAGAGGACTGCCCGGTATTCTCCGGCCCGGCGATCCGGGCCCACTGGGAACTGGCGGACCCCTCCGAACTGGCGGGGACCGGGGCAGAGGTCGCTGCCGCCTTCGACGCCACCGTCGCGCGGATCGGGACGCGCATCCAGGCCTTTCTCGCCTTGCCGCTCGAACGGTTGGACAACTCGGCCCTGAAGGCCGAACTGGAGCGGATCGGCACTCTGTGACTTGCCTGTGAGCCGACACCTTGCTGGCACGGTGCCGATCGCCCTGGCGCCGGCCGGGGAACCACGCCTGAATCGAGCGGACGAGTTGCCTGCCCTGTGCGCCGTGCGCGGCATAGAATGGTTTCACCTGCCGATGGCCGACGAGCAGGGGCCGCTGGACGACTTCGACAGCGCCTGGATGCAGAGGCATCTGGCGCCGTTCGTGGAGGGGCGCCGCATCGCCATCCGGTTCAGGGGCGGTTCCGGGTGTACCGGGACGAGCGCCGCGCATCCGGATCGACCGTGCGCCGATGCCATCGCCTGCTGCAGGCGCCGCGCTCCAGGGCCGTCCGGCGCATGCGCTCTGAATCGTACGGTTCGGCCGGTAGGGGACGGGCGGCATGTCATGTTGAAGACCCTGGCGCTCTTCGTTCTGACCGCTCTGGCCGAGATCCTCGGCTGCCATCTGCCCTGGCTCTGGCTTCGGGAGGGCAGGAGCGCCTGGCTGCCGCCGCCGGGGGCGCTTTGCCTGGCGCTGTTCGCCTGGCTGCTGTCGGCGGCCGGGCGGGTCTATGCCGCCTACGGCGGGGTGTACATCTGCGTGGCCCTGCTCTGGCTATGGCTGGTCGACGGTATCCGTCCGACGGTCTGGGATCTGTTCGGCGGCGGCGTCGCCCTCGCCGGCATGGCGATCATCGTGCTGGCTCCGCGAAGCCCCTGAATCTCTGAAGCGAGGAGACCTTCATGACCATCAAGGTAGGCATCAACGGCTTCGGCCGCATCGGACGTCTGGTCCTGCGCGCCGCCTGGGACTGGCCGGAGCTGGAGTTCGTGCAGATCAACGATCCGGCCGCCAACGCGGCGACCCACGCCCATCTGCTCAATTTCGATTCGGTGCACGGCCGCTGGCGGTACGAGGCCGGCAGCGACGGCAATTATCTGGCGATCGATGGCCGGCGCATCCCGGTCAGCGCCAACAAGGCCATCGCCGACACCGACTGGTCGGACTGCGATGTGGTGATCGAGGCCAGCGGCAAGATGACCAGGGTGGCCCTGCTGCAGGCCTATCTGGAGCAAGGCGTCGGGCGCGTGGTGGTCAGCGCGCCGGTCAAGGAGGAGGGCGCGCTCAACGTGGTGATGGGCGTCAACCATCAACTGTTCGAGCCGGCCCGGCACCGTATCGTCACCGCCGCCTCCTGCACCACCAACTGCCTGGCGCCGCTGGTCAAGGTGATCCATGAGAACCTGGGCATCCGCCACGGCTCGATCACCACGATCCACGACCTGACCAACTCGCAGAACATTCTCGATGCGCCGCACAAGGACCTGCGCCGCGCCCGCGCCTGCGGCATGAGCCTGATCCCGACCAGCACCGGTTCGGCCACCGCCATCGCCGAGATCTTCCCGGAGCTGCGCGGCCGTCTGAACGGCATGGCCGTGCGCGTGCCGCTGGCCAACGCCTCGCTGACCGACTGCGTGTTCGAGGTGGAGCGCGCGACCACGGTGGAGGAGGTCAACGCCCTGCTCGAGGCCGCCGCCGAGGGGCCGCTCGCGGGCATCCTCGGTTACGAGGAGCGGCCGCTGGTGTCCATCGACTACCGCAGCGACCCGCGCTCGTCCATCGTCGACGCGCTGTCGACCATGGTGGTCGACGGAACCCAGGTGAAGCTCTATGCCTGGTACGACAACGAGTGGGCCTACGCCAACCGCACCGTCGAGCTGGCCCGGCTGGTGAGTTCGGTCCACTGAACCCCGGCGGATGCCAGTCGCCACGTCGCTGCCGTCGACCCTGGTCAGTGCCGGGTTTTCGTTGCCCATCGCCACCACCTTCCGTGAGCCGGTCCGAGGCTTGAAAAAGATACAAGGGGACGGGCGACGGCGGGGAGTCGCCGGGGTTGACGCTTTGTTCACTCGGTTTTGACGGGCCCTGCATGTCCCCATGAATAGAGTGGTTGCCACAGCTTTCTTCGAGGAGCGTGGCAACCATGTTCTCGAGCCGCCCTGCCGGACTCGCCTCTTTGCAAAAGCGCCGGGCGTCGGCCCGGCAATCTCAGGAATCGCCCCCGGGGACGCGGGACGAGGCAAGTTTCCAGCAGTCTGCCGCTCGAACCTCCTGCAGTGTCCGCCAGCACCTGGCCTTCACCCTGGCCAGCGCCGCGCTGCTGATGCTTCTGTATTCCCTGCTGCGCCTGGCCCTGCTGATCTACAACCGCGAGCAGATCGGCGCGGCGTCCGCCGCGACCCTGGCCGAGGCGTTCTTCAACGGTTCGCGCTTCGATCTACGGCTGGTCGTCTATATCTGTGCGCCCCTGGTGCTGGCCGTGCTCAGTCGGCGGGCGATGCGAGCGAGGACGCCGTTGCGTGTCTGGCTGATCTCGTCCGCCAGCCTCACCCTGTTCCTCGGCATGCTGGAGCTGGACTTCTACCGCGAGTTCCACCAGCGCCTGAACGACCTGGTATTCCAGTACCTGAAGGAAGATCCGCGAACCGTCCTGAGCATGCTCTGGCACGGTTTCCCGGTTTTCCGTTATCTGCTCGCCTGGTTCCTGGCGACGCTGGCGCTGGGCTGGATGTTCAAGCGCCTGGATCTGCTCACCCGCTCGCCGGCCGGGACTGGCCGGGGCGAGGGCGGTCGCTGGCCGATCCGGGTTCTGGCCTTCTCGCTCTGTCTGGCGTTCACGGTGCTCGTGGCGCGCGGAACCCTGCGCCAGGGGCCGCCGTTGAAGTGGGGCGATGCTTTCACCACCGACTCGATGTTCGCCAACCGGCTCGGCCTCAACGGCACCCTGAGCCTGGCGGATGCGCTGCGCAACCGGCTCTCCGATCGACGCGACAATCTCTGGAAGGCCGAAATGGCGGATGGCGAGGCGCTGCGGACCGTACGGCAGATGTTGCTGACCGGCGCCGACCGGCTGGTGGATGGGGACAGGGCGCCCGTGCGCCGCGATTATCGGCCGTCGCCCGGCGGTACCCTGCCGGTTCGCAACGTGGTGGTGATCCTGATGGAAAGCTTCGCCGGCCACTATGTCGGCGCCCTGGGCGCGCCGGGCGGCATTACGCCGAACTTCGACCGGCTGGCCGGGGAGGGGCTGCTGTTCACCCGCTTCTTCTCCAACGGTACCCATACCCACCAGGGCATGTTCGCCACCATGGCCTGCTTCCCCAATCTGCCCGGCTTCGAATACCTGATGGAGACGCCCGAGGGCGGCCATCGGTTCTCGGGCTTGCCGCAATTGCTCGGCGCCCGTGGCTACGACAGCCTGTACGTCTACAACGGCGATTTCGCCTGGGACAACCAGTCGGGTTTCTTCGGCAGTCAGGGGATGAAGAACTTCATCGGTCGGAACGACTTCGTCGATCCGGTGTTTTCCGACCCGACCTGGGGCGTTTCCGACCAGGACATGTTCGACCGCGCCGCCCAGGAGCTGGAGCGCCGGAGCGAGGACGGGAAACCGTTCTACGCCCTGCTGCAGACGCTCTCCAACCACACGCCCTATGCCTTGCCGGAGCACCTGCCGATGGCGCCGGTGAGCGGTTTCGGCGAACTGGACCAGCGCCTGACCGCCATGCGCTATTCGGACTGGGCGCTCGGGCGCTTCTTCGACAGGGTCCGCCACGCGCCTTATTTCGAGGACACCCTGTTCGTGGTGGTCGGCGACCACGGCTTCGGCAGCCGCGAGCAACTCACCGAGCTGGACCTGCTGCGCTTCAACGTGCCCCTGCTGCTGATCGGTCCGGGCGTGCGGGAGAAGTTCGGCGCCCGCCGCGACATCGTCGGCACCCAGGTCGACGTGGTACCGACCATCATGGGCCGGCTGGGCGGCGAGGTGCGTCACCAGTGCTGGGGACGCGACCTGCTCGCTCAGCCGGCGGGAAGCCCGGGGTTCGGCGTCATCAAGCCCTCGGGCGGCGACCGGAGCGTCGCCCTGGTCAGTGGCGACCGGGTGCTGGTGCAGCCACCGGGGCGGGCGGCGAAGGTCTATCGCTACCGCCTCGGCAGCGATCCCGCCAGTCTGCCGCTCGCCGAGGTGCCCGACGAGGCACTGCTGAAGCGGCAACTGGGCGCCTTCCTGCAGGCGGCCACCGCCAGTCTGCTGGACGATACGGCCGGAGCGGACGACGGCGGGACGGAGCGCTGAGGTCGGCAGCGGAGACGGGATTCAAAGCTCGAGTGCGCGAATGCTCTCGATCAACTGGCGCAGGCCGGGCTGGGACTGGCGGCGGCTGGGGTAGTACATGCAGAAGGGTGGGCCCATCGACGACCACTCCGGCAGCACCACCTCCAGCCGGCCGCTGCGCAGTTCCTCGGCCACCCGCAGTTCCAGGCAGTAGGACAGGCCCAGGCCGTCGAGCGTGGCCTGCAGCAGGATGTCGGTCTCGTTGGCGCCGAGCGAACCGGGTACGTCCAGGTGGATCGCTCGCGGAGCGTCGCCCAGCTCCCACTTGTACGGTGTGTTGTCGCCCAGGCGGATACGCATGCACTGGTGGCGCAGCAGATCTTCGGGCGAGCGCGGACGGCCGTGGTGGCTCAGGTAGTCGGGGGAAGCGACCACGATCCAGCGCAACTCGCCGGTCAGCGGCATGGCGATCATGTCGCGGGGCACGGTACCGCCGTAGCGGATGCCGGCGTCGAAACCGTCGGCGACGATGTCGACCATGCGGTCCTCGACCGCCACCTCCAGTTGCAGCTCCGGGTAGCGGGCGAAGAAGCCCGGCAGCACCGGCCCGAGCAGCAGGCGCGAGGCATCGCGGGGTACGTTCAGGCGCAGCCGGCCGACCGGCGCGTCGCGGTGCGTGTCCAGCTCGGCCAGGGCCTCGGCAATGGTCTGGAAACCCTGCTCCAGGCGTTCGGCCAGGGCGCTGCCGGCCTGGGTGGGGACCACCGAGCGGCTGGTGCGGTTGAGCAGCTTCACGCCCAGGCGCGATTCCAGGTTCTTCATCGCATGGCTCAGCGCCGAGGTGGTGACGCCCAGCTCGACGGCCGACTGACGGAAGCTGCGGCGCCGGACGATGGTCATGAAGACGTTGAGGTCGGCGAGTTCCGCGCGGGTGAAGGCGGGCATCCGGAGTCTCCCATGCTTGCCGTGAAGTCAATGGATTATTGAACCTCATTCAACGATACATGAGATAGATTTATCCACCTCCGGTTCTGTCCGTCCGCTTTGTCCAAGGAGGATCTCATGAGCATCGAAACCATCCGGATCGAAGGTATCGCCACACCCGTTTCGCGCATCGGCCTCGGCACCTGGGCCATCGGCGGCTGGATGTGGGGCGGCGCCGACGATGCGCGCTCCGTGGAAACCATCCGCCAGGCCGTCGAGTCCGGCATCAACCTGATCGATACCGCCCCGGTCTACGGCTTCGGGCATTCCGAGGAGGTGGTCGGCAAGGCTCTGGAGGGCATCCGCGAGCGGGCGGTGATCGCCACCAAGGTGGCGCTGGAGTGGTCGGACAGCGGCATCCACCGCAACGCCACGGCCAGGCGCATCCGCCAGGAAATCGAGGATTCCCTGCGCCGCCTGCGCACCGACCGCATCGACCTCTACCAGGTCCACTGGCCCGATCCGCTGGTGCCCCACGAGGAAACCGCCCGCGAGCTGGAGAGGCTGCGCGAAGAGGGCAAGATCCTCGCCATCGGTGTGAGCAACTACTCGCCCGAGCAGATGGACGGCTTCCGCCGTTTCGCCCCGCTGGCCGCGGTGCAGCCGCCCTACAACCTGTTCGAGCGCGCCATCGAGGCGGATGTGCTGCCTTACGCCAGGGAGCACGGCCTGGTGGTGCTGGCCTACGGGGCACTGTGCCGCGGCCTGCTGTCGGGGCGGATGCACGCCGATACCGCCTTCGAGGGCGACGATCTGCGCAAGGTCGATCCCAAGTTCCAGGCTCCGCGCTTCGCCCGCTACCTGGCGGCGGTCGAGGCCCTGCGCCAGTTGGCCCGGGAGCGTCACGGCAAGTCGGTGCTGGCCCTGGCCATCCGCTGGATTCTCGACCAGGGGCCGACCATCGCCCTGTGGGGCGCGCGTCATCCCGGACAGCTCGCCGGCATCGACGAAGCCTTCGGCTGGAAACTGGATGCGGAGGACCTGCGCCGGATCGACGTCCTGCTGGCCGAGCACGTCAAGGACCCGGTCGGCCCCGAATTCATGGCGCCGCCGGCGCGCCAGGGCTGAGAGGCTTGAAAAGACTTCCGCCTACTTTCCACGACCTCCGAGAGGAGCGGCCGGCTGTCACGGAGTTCGCCTAACATTCTTCCTTCCGGCCCGAAGCTTCGCTCGGACGACTTCTTCAAGGATCACACGATATCTCCATGATCACCCTCAACCTGAACGGCAAGGATCATTCGCTCGACGTGCCGCAGGACATGCCCCTGCTGTGGGCCATCCGCGACGTCGCCGGCTACAGCGGCACCAAGTTCGGCTGCGGCATGGGCCTGTGCGGCGCCTGTACCGTGCATGTCGACGGTCAGGCCACCCGCGCCTGCGTCACGCCGGTGAGCGTGGCGGTCGGCAAGAAGGTCACCACCCTCGAGGCGCTGCATGCCGACCCGGTCGGGCAGGCGCTGCAGGCCGCCTGGCTGGAACTCGGCGTGGCGCAGTGCGGCTACTGCCAGGGCGGGCAACTGATGACCGCCACCGCGCTGCTCAAGGGCAACCCGAATCCCGACGAGGCGCAGATCGAAACGGCCATGGCCGGCAACGTCTGCCGCTGCGGCACCTACAACCGGATTCGCGCGGCCATTCAGGTCGCCGCCGGAAAGCTGCGGGAGAGCCGGGCATGAGCGGGACGGACATCAACGATTTCGCTGTCGCCAATCTCAGCCGGCGCGGCTTTCTCAAGGGCGTGGCGGCCGGCGGCGCGCTGCTGATCGCCGCCAGTTGGGGGGCGCGCGACGTCTTCGCCGAGGAGCGCAAGTACGGTGCCGATGGCATGGAGCACGGTTGGGTCGACGATCCCAAGGTGTTCCTCGCCCTCGGCGCCGACGGGCTGGTGACCTTCGTTTGCAGCCGTTCGGAGATGGGGCAGGGCGTGCGCACCAGCCTGGCGATGGTGGTCGCCGACGAGCTGGAGGCCGACTGGGCGATGATGCGGGTGGTGCAGGCGCCGGGCGACGAGCAGCGCTACGGCAACCAGGACACCGACGGTTCGCGCAGCATGCGTCACTGGTTCGAGCCGCTGCGTCGTTGCGGCGCGGCGGCGCGGCAGATGCTGGAACAGGCCGCCGCCGAGCGCTGGCAGGTGCCGGTCGGCGAGTGCCGGGCCGAGCTGCACAAGATCGTGCACGTACCGAGCGGGCGCAGCCTCGGCTATGGCGAGCTGGCTGAAGCCGCCGCGGCCCTGCCGGTGCCGGCGCGCGACAGCCTGCGCCTGAAGGCGCCGGAGCGCTTCCGCTACATCGGCAAGGAGTCGACCCGCTCCATCGACGGCGCCGATATCGTCAATGGCCGCGCCGTCTACGGCCTCGACCCGCGCTTCGAGAACATGCTCTACGCGGTGGTGGCCCGTCCGCCGGTCTACGGCGGCAAGCTGAAGGCTCTGGAGGCGAGCGCCGCGCTCCAGGTGCCGGGCGTGGTCAGGGTGGTGGAGATCGCCGGTTCGCCGCTGCCCTCCGAATTCCAGCCGCTGGGCGGCGTGGCGGTGGTGGCCTCCAACACCTGGGCGGCGATCAAGGGCCGGCAGGCCCTGCAGCTCGACTGGGAGGACGGCGCCAACGCCGTCTACGATTCGGTCGCCTATCGCCAGGCGATGAGCGCGGCGGCGAAAGCGCCCGGCAAGGTGGTACGCGAGGCCGGCGACGTGGAGGCGGCGTTCGCCGGGGCCGGGCGGCTGGTCGAGGCCGAGTACTACATTCCGCATCTGGCCCAGGCGCCGATGGAGCCGCCGGTGGCCACCGCATACTTCGCCGACGGCGCCTGCGAGGTCTGGGCGCCCAGCCAGGCGCCGCAGGTCACCCGCGAACGCATCGCCGAGCGCCTGGGCATCCCCTTCGACAAGGTGAAGGTCAACGTGACCCTGCTCGGCGGCGGTTTCGGCCGCAAGTCCAAGCCGGACTTCATCCTCGAGGCGGCCGTGCTGGCCAAGGAGTTCCCCGGCCGTCACCTGCGCGTGCAGTGGACCCGCGAGGACGACCTGCAGCATTCCTACTTCCATACCGTCTCGCTGGAATACCTGCGCGGCGCCCTGGACGCCGACGGCAAGCCGAGCGCCTGGCTGCATCGCAGCGTGGCGCCGAGCATCGGCGCGCTGTTCGGGCCGGACCCCCGCCACGAGAACGCCGTCGAACTGGGCATGGGCTTCGTCAGCATGCCCTACGCATTGCCCAACCTGCGCCTGGAGAACCCCGAGGCGGCGGCCCACACCCGGGTCGGTTGGTACCGCTCGGTGTCGAACATTCCCCATGCCTTCGCCGTGCAGAGCTTCATCGCCGAACTGGCCGCCGCCGCCGGCCGGGATCACCGCGACTTCCTGCTGGAACTGCTCGGGCCGGCGCGCAAGATCGATCCGCACAGCCTGGGCGACACCTGGAACCACGGCGAGTCGCCGACCCTCTACCCCATCGACACCGGCCGTCTGCGCGCGGTGATCGAGGAGGCGACCCGCCAGGCCGGCTGGGGCAGGAAGCTGCCCAGGGGACGTGGGCTGGGACTGGCGGTGCACTACAGCTTCGTCACCTACGTCGCCGTGGTGCTCGATGTGGAGGTCAGGGACGACGGTACTCTCGTCGTGCACCGGGCGGACATGGCGGTGGATTGCGGCCCGCAGGTCAACCCGGAACGCATCCGCTCGCAGATGGAAGGGGCCTGCGTGATGGGCCTCGGCAATACCGTGGTCAGCGAGATCAGCTTCAAGGCGGGCCGGGTGCAACAGAGCAACCTGCACCAGTACGAGGTGGCGCGTATGCCGCTGGCGCCGAAGACCATCGCCGTGCATCCAGTCCGCCCGACCGGCGAGGTGCCGCTCGGCGGGGTCGGCGAGCCGGGCGTGCCGCCGGTCGGTCCGGCGCTGGCCAACGCCATCTTCGCCGCCACCGGCAGGCGCATCCGCGATCTGCCGATCCGCGACCAGCTCAAGGGCTGGCGGGAGGCCTGATGGACAGCGCCGACCTGAATGTCCTGCGCAGCGTGCTGGCCTGGCGGCAGGCCGGCCAGCGCGTGCTGCTCTACACGGTGGTGCAGACCTGGGGCAGCGCGCCGCGGCCGCCCGGCGCGATGCTCGCCCTGCGCGGCGACGGCATGCTGATCGGCTCGGTGTCCGGCGGCTGTATCGAGGACGACCTGATCGAGCGGCTGCGCGACGGGCGCAGCGCGCCCGGCCGGCCGGTGTCCCTGGTGACCTACGGGGTGACCCGCGAGGAGGCGGCGCGCTTCGGCCTGCCGTGCGGCGGCACCCTGCGCCTGACCGAGGAGGAGGTGCTCGACACCGCCTGGGTCGCGGCGCTGCTGGCGCGTTGCGAGAACCATGAACTGGTCGCCCGCGAGCTGGAGCTGGCCAGCGGCGCGGTCAGCCTGCACGAGGCCTCGCGCGGCGATGCCCTGCGCTTCGACGGACAGCGCCTGCGTGCGGTCTACGGGCCGCGCTGGCGCCTGTTGCTGATCGGCGCGGGGCAGTTGTCGCGCTATGTCGGCGAAATGGCGCGGATGCTCGACTTCGAGGTGCTGATCTGCGACCCGCGTGAGGAGTTCGCCTTCGGCTGGGAGGATGGCACCGCCCGCTTCGTGCCCGGCATGCCGGACGACGCCGTGCTGGCCATCGAGCCGGACGAGCGCACCGCCATCGTCGCGCTGACCCACGATCCGCGTCTCGACGACATGGCGCTGCTCACCGCGCTGCAATCCCGCGCCTTCTACGTCGGCGCCCTGGGGTCGCGGGTCAACAGCGCCAAGCGCCGCGAGCGCCTGGCCTTCCTCGGCCTGGCCGCCGCTGACATCGAGCGTCTGCACGGCCCCATCGGCCTGCCCATCGGCAGTCGGGTGCCGGCGGAGATCGCCCTGTCGCTGCTGGCCGAGATCGTCGCCTTGAAGAATGGGATCGCCAGCGACGCTCCGTCGGCCTCGCGGGCGTGCGGGCAGCCGGCATGAGCGGCGAAGTCTGCGCCGTGCTGCTGGCGGCGGGACACGGCAGCCGCTATCGCGAGGTCGCCGGGGAAGGGCAGGACAAGTTGCTGGCGCGCTGTCGTGGCCGCGACGGCAGCGAGCGGGCGGTACTGGAGCATGCCCTGCTGGCGTTGCGGGCCAAGCTCGAGCGGGTCCTGCTGGTGACCCGCCCCGGCAACGCCGGGGCGATCGACATCGGCGAGGCGCACGGCAGCGAAGTTCTGGTCCTGGACTCGGCCGGCATGGGCCAGAGCATCGCCGCGGCGGTGGCGCGGACGGCGGACAGCGCTGGCTGGCTGATCGCCCTGGGCGACATGCCGTTCATTCTGCCGGCGACCGTCGGGCGGGTGTTGGACGCACTGCAGGAGCACCCGCTGGTGGTGCCCACCTGGCACGGGCGCTACGGTCATCCGGTCGGCTTCGGCCGCGGCCACCGACCGGCGCTCATGGCGCTGGACGGCGACCGCGGGGCGAAGCGCCTGCTGCGCGAGGGCCGGGCATGCGAGCTGGCGGTCGAGGATCGCGGTGTGCTCTGGGATGTCGACAGTCCCGCGGCGCTCTGCTTCGAGGGCGCGGCCGGCTGAGTCGGCTCAGTGCCGTTGTTCCTGTTCCTCCTGCGGCACCCAGTTCAGGCGACGCACGGGACAGTTCGGCTCGGATCGTTCGGCGCAGCCCGCGACCACCGTTGTCTGTACGGCCTGCGGCTTGTTGTCGCTCCAGATCCAGGGCGCCACTATGTCCCCCTTGGCTTGCGCCCAGAGTCCCCGGCGCTGCCGCTTGGCTTCCGCTTCGACGGGCAGCAGATGGGGAGGCGGAGCGTCCTGGTTGCGGGCGACCCAGGCCGCACCGCAGCGAACCATCTCGAGATTGATGTCCTGTCCCTCGACGGTCAGTTGGGCGACGCTGCGCCCGGTCGAGTCGCGGGCCGCGACCTGCAGGGTGGCGCGCTTGCCGAGCGCCAGTTCGGAGAGGGTCTGGCGGGCCTGGTCGCCGTAGGGCTGGCTGGCTTCGGGGGCATCGATGCCGGCCAGGCGGACGTGGATCTGCCAGTCGTCGGAGGTGAGGAGGCTGAGGGTGTCGCCATCCAGGACTTCGACCACCTGTCCGGTGACCTCCTCGGCCGGAACCAGTGGGCTGCCCAGCAGCAACAGCATGGAAAGCAGGCTGTTCCTGACGGTCGTCTGGTTTGCAAATGGGGTGCGATAAAACACGTATTCGCCTCCTTGCGGGAGCACCGGTCCCCGTGATGTGAATGCTCTTGTTCCTTAGCCATTGGCTGAAACCGTTGAACCCGGCCTCATGTCAGGCAAAATGCTAGCCAATGGCTTTAATGATGGCAATTCTTATCTTAAAGGGACAGCCTGTAAAAGACAGGAAAATTCCTCGCAGACCGAATCGCCGTGCGGATGACGCCATGATGTTCGGGTTTTTGCCGACCTGTTGGAGCTGGCCCGGCTACGCCACGGCGCGCATCTGATGGCACTGCTACGGGTCGTCCGGCGTTGCTGCGGCAGCGCCCGAGTGCTCGCGGCCGGGAGACGCTGGAGGAGATCGCCGAGCGGGTCGAGCGCGCTCGGCGGCTGTCGGCGGAGCGCCCGGCGGACGCTGTCGTCATCGACAACAGCGGCGAACTGGACATGGCGCTCGTCCGGCTCGCGCAGGTCGTGCTGCGCTGACCGGCGATCGATGTGCTCTCCGGCAGGCCTACTAATATGAAAGCGTGGCCTGTCACCTCGGAGGATCGCGCCATGAGCCAGTTCCAACGCCTGTTGCTGGTCGTCACCCCGGACATGTGCCGAACACCGGCATTCGAGCGCGCCGCCGCTCTGGCCAGGGCCTCCGGCGCGCCCCTGCACATGGCCCTGTTCACCTACGTGGAAACCCTGGCGGCGGTCGGCAGATTCACTTCCGAAGGCATGAGGCAAGCCGTGGACAGCTATATGGCCGGGCACCACGAGTGGCTGGAGGAGGAGGCCTCGATCCTGCGCAGCCAGGGTCTGGAAGTGACCTGCGAAGTGGTCTGGACCCGGCATCCGGCGGAGGAAATCATCGCCCATGTACGGGAAATGCCGGTCGATCTGCTGATCAAGGACGTCCGCCCGGAGCCGGCGGTCATGCGCGCCTTCGTCACGCCGCTGGACTGGCAGTTGCTGCGCCGCTGTCCCGTGCCGCTGCACCTGGTGACCGATGCGCACAATCCGCTGCCGCGCAAGGTGGTGGCGGCGGTCGATCCCTTCGTCCACACGGACGGGGCCAGCGAGTTCAACGACCGGATCATCCGGGCGGCGCACGATCTCGCCCTGCAGTGCGATGCCGAACTGCACCTGCTGCACGCCTGCAATGCCATGGGCGGCCAGCCCTTCGGCAGCGCCACGCTCAACCTGCCCTGGCTGGGAACGCTCGGGGCGAAAATGAAGAGCACGGCCCAGGAGGCTTTCCGGCTGCTCGCCGACCGCCATGGCGTACCGGAGAAGCAGCGGCATTTCCTGCTGGGGCCGCCGGTCCCGACCCTGACCGATTACGCCTGCCGTCATGAGGTCGACGTGGTAGTGATGGGCAGCAGCCTGCGCAAGTCGCTCGAACAGGAAATCCTCGGCAGTACCAGCGAGGCGTTGCTCTACCGGCTGCCTTGCAGCGTGCTCGTGGTTCATCCGGAAGGGGTCGGCGAGCCCCAGGGGAGGTGAGGCATGGCGAAGAGCCGCATCCTGTTTCGCAACGCCGCGCGCGAGAAGGTCCTGCAGGGGGCGACCCAACTGGCCGACGCGGTGCGCGTGACCCTGGGGCCGAAATCCAAGTCGGTACTGATCCAGAGGCAGTGGGGCCCGCCCACGGTCTGCAACGATGGTGTGACCATCGCCAAGCAGGTGAGCCTGGAGGATGCCGAGGAGAACCTCGGCGCGGCCATGCTGCGCCAGGCCGCCGAGCGCACCGGCGAGGCGGTCGGCGACGGTACCAGCACCTCCACCGTGCTGGCCCAGGCGATCTTCGCCGACGGTGTGCGCAACGTGGTCGCCGGCGCCAGCGGCATCGATCTCAAGCGTGGCCTCGACCGCGGCCTGCAGGTGGCTGTCGACTCCCTGAAGGCGCAGTCTCGGCCTGTGCTGGAGCGCAAGGAAAAGGCTCAGGTCGCCAGTATTTCCGCGCACAACGACGACGAGATCGGCGAGTTGGTGGCCGAGGCCATGGAGAAGGTCGGCGGCGAGGGCGTCATCACCGTCGAGGAATCGAAGACCACCGAGACCATCCTCGAAGTGGTCGAGGGCATGCAGTTCGAGCGCGGCTACGTGTCGCCGTACTTCGTCAGCGATCCGGAGAAGATGCAGGCCGTGCTGGAGGATGCCTTCGTCCTGCTCTGCGAGCAGAAGGTCAGCCTGTTGCAGGATCTCATTCCCCTGCTGGAGGAGGTCGCCAAGGCCGGCCGGCCGCTGCTGTTCGTCGCCGAGGACATCGAGGGCGAGGCGCTGGCCACGTTGATCCTCAACCATATCCGCGGCGTGCTGCATGCCGTGGCGGTCAAGGCGCCGGGTTTCGGCGACCGGCGCAAGGAAATGCTGGAGGACATCGCCGTGCTGACCGGCGGCGAAGTGATCAGCCGCGATCTGGGGCGCAGCCTGGCGGACACCACCCTGGCCCAGCTCGGTCGCATCCAGCGCGTGGTGGTCGACAAGGAAACCACCACGCTGATCGGCGGCGCCGGCGACTCGGCGGCGCTCGAATCGAGGATGAAGCAGATCCGCGCGCAGATCGACAAGACCGCTGGCGACTACGACCGCGAGAAGCTACAGGAGCGCCTGGCCAAGCTCTCCGGTGGCGTGGCGGTGATCCGTGCCGGTGCACCGACCGAGGCCGAAATGAAGGCCCGCAAGGACGCCCTGGACGATGCCATCGCGGCCACCAAGGCGGCGATCGCCGAAGGCATAGTCCCCGGCGGCGGTCTCGCGCTGCTGCGCGCGGTGCCGGCGCTGCTCGCCGAGGAGGCCCGGCTCGAAGGCGACGCGCGCACCGGTCTGCAGATCCTGCGCCGCGCCCTGGAGACGCCGGTGCGGACCATCGCCGAGAATTCCGCGGTGGACGATGGCGTGGTGGTCGCCAGGCTGCTGGGCGAGGAGGGCGATATCGGCTTCGATGCGGCGCAGAACCGCTATGTCGACATGTTCGAGGCCGGCATCATCGATCCGACCAAAGTGGTGCGGGTGGCCCTGGAAAACGCCGTATCGGTGGCCAGCATCCTGCTGCTGACCGAGGCGACCATGACCGAACTGCCCGAGCCCGGGCCCGAGGAGCCGCGCCTGCCGGAGTGAGCGGTGGGGGTTTCCGCTGCCGTGTGTCTGCCGTGCGCAGAGAACAGGCAGAAGGAGTGTCGGCTAGCAGGGGGGTGAACCTGTGTGGCTGGGGCGCCCTCGATGACGGGCGGCCCGATCATCTTTGCGCCCCAGCGAAGCGGATCATGCGGACTGTCTGGCAGCCGCGAACTACTCCATCAGGGCATCAATGGGTAGTGGCCTGGGTAGTATCCTGCTGCTGCGCAGCCGCTTCCCCGCGCCGGATCTCGATGGCCCTCTCCGACTGTTGCGCCTCGGGGCGTTTCGGCAGGGTGATGGTCAGCACCCCCTTGTCGAAGTGGGCTTCGATGTTGTCGGCATCGACGCTGTCCGGCAGGGCGAAACTGCGCTGGAAGGCGCCATAGCTGCGCTCGGAGAGGTAGAGGCCCTGGCTGTTTTCTTCCCGTTCCTCCCTCTTCTCGCCCTTGAGCATCAGGTTGCCGTTACACACCTTGAGCTCGATGTTCTGCTCGTCCATGCCGGGTAGTTCCGCACTGATGAGAATGGCCTTGTCCTGATCGACGATGTCGACCGCGGGCATGCTGGCCATTTCCCTGCCGGCCCGGCCGAAGGGCTCCATCAGGCTGCCGAAGGCGCTGCGTCCCATCGGCCAGAACGGCGATATGCGATCGAAATCCTCGAAAAGATGATCGATCTGCTGGCGCAGGCTGGTCAGCGGGCGCCAGAGATCGCCGGACGAGGCCGCGGGCCGCTGGGACTGCCGCTCCCTGTTGACAGGAACATTCTGATTTGCTTGAGCCATGATTATTTCCTCCATGTGATTTGATGGAAAAGGAAAGTTCAAGCGCATCTCAGTCAAGCACATGACCGGGCGAATTCTATTGCCTGCCCATGGCAGGCGACGAAATGCCGGCCAGCGCTCTGCATGGAAAGGATAGTATTCTCTGGCCATACCCGCCGTCCGCGACGACGGCTACGACCTTTCTTCCTGTCGTATGCATCGGCTCCCAATGCAGAGGATTGAATCATCATGGTCAGCCTGGTTCCGCGCTCCGTGCAGTTGCTCGAATTCCACGACGAAGGCGAAGGAATCCGGCATTTCAGCTTTGCGCTGCAGTCGCTCCGGTCCGGCGACCAGGCCGTCATGCCCGGGCAGTTCTTCATGCTGACGGTGCCGGGCGCCGGCGAGGCGCCCTTCAGTTATGTCCGCCCGCCGGACTGGCAGGGGCGGTTCTCTGCGTTGATCCGCCGGGAGGGCACGGTGAGCGCGGCCCTGTTCGCGCAGGAGCCGGGCTCGCGCCTGGGCTACCGGGGCGCCTTCGGCACCGGCTGGCCGGAGCTGTCGGGCGCTCGCCGGGTGCTGGTGGTCGCCGGCGGCAGTGGCCTGGCGGCGCTGGCCGGGTTGATCGAGGCGCTGCTCCGTGCCGGCCATCAGGCGGCCCTGACGCTCGTCTATGGGGCGCGCAGCCCGGGCCACCAGGTGCTGGCCCGGGAGCGGGCACGCTGGCGGGAAGCCCTGGAGCTCATCGAAACCCTGGAGCGGCGGGAAGACGGCCGTGTCGGCTGCAATCCGCTGGAGCCGCTGCGGAGCCGGCTCGCCAGCCAGGTTCCGGACGCCGTGCTCTGTTGCGGGCCGGAGCCGCTGATGCGCAGTGTCGCCGAACTCTGCCTGGCGCACGGTGTGCCGCCGACCGGGATCTGGCTGTCGATCGGGCGGCGCCTGGACTGCGGCATGGGCCATTGCGGACGTTGCCATGTCGGGCGCGGATCGGTCTGCCAGGAAGGGCCGGTCTATCGCTACGACCGCTATCTCGACCGGATCGCCGAGGAGCAGGATGCGCGCCGGCCCTGCTGAGGCCGATGCGGCAGCCTTTCAGTCGCGCTCCCAGCGGACCCGCAGCGCGCTCCGATCGTCGCTGTAGCTGTAGTCGGCATGGCCCTTGAAGGCCGCTTCCAACACATGTCCGAGACGATTGGCCAGGTGTATGCCGGTGGTCGTCACCATCAGCCCTTCGGCTTCGTCGCTGATGGTCATCAGCCGTTCGAGGGGATGCTCCCGCTTTTCCAGCGCTTCGGTGTTGTGCAGCAGGTTGCAGATTTCGTCGCTGTGTTCCCTGACGAAACTACCGGCCAGGGTCAGGTTGCCGGCCGGAGCCTTGTCGGCGATGCGCCGGCAGGCCGGGCAGAGGGTCCGTTCCGCCTGTTCGGCGTCGTCCAGCCCCTCCCAGGACCAGCGTCCCGCCCGATAGGAAACCCCGCACTCCGGACAGAGCGCATTGCCGTGGGCATGCCAGTGGCGGAGATAGGGATCGTGGACGTCCTGCTGGTACAGTTGGTCGTGTCGCGTGTCCATGACAGCACCTCGCTGCATAGGGAGTTCGGCTATCCGTCGCGATTTCCGTCCAGCCGTCCATGACGCGGATTTATTGGGCCAGACTTCAAAGCATAGAAGTGCAGCGGAGCCGTGCAAATGAACCTGACCATTCCTTTTCCCGACCGGGTTCATGCCGGTCGAGCCCTGGCGGAGCGGCTGGCCTCGGAAGGTCCATGGGACGATGCCCTGGTGCTCGCCCTGCCGCGCGGCGGGGTGCCGGTGGCCTACGAGGCGGCCAGCCGCCTGGGCTTGGAGCTGGACGTTCTGCTGGTGCGCAAGCTCGGTCTGCCGGGCCATGCGGAGCTGGCGATGGGCGCCATCGCCAGCGGCGCGGTGCGGGTGATGAACGAGGACATCGTCCACTACGCCCATGTGACCACGGCCACGGTCGACGCCGTCGCCGAACGCGAACTCCAGGAGTTGCAGCGTCGCGAGCGGGTCTATCGAGGGGAGCGGCCGCCACCATCGGTACGCGGCCGGCCGGTGATCCTGATCGACGATGGCTTGGCGACCGGCGCCACCATGCGCGCGGCCATCGAGGCGGCGAAGCTGCTGGGGGCCGCGCAGGTGATCGTCGCCGTGCCGGTCGGTGCGCTGGATACGGTCGAGCGGCTACGCCGGCAGGCAGATCGGGTAATCTGCCTGTTCTCGCCGCAGGATCTCGTGGCCATCGGCTACTGGTACCAGGATTTCGGCCAGACCTCCGATCGCGAGGTACAGGAATTGCTGCGGCAGGCATGGTCAGCGAACAGAACGAATAACGATGGAGAAAGACAAGCATGAAGAGTCCTGTTGTGCCGCATCCGATGCGTTTCCCCCTGGGCAAGGTCAGGCTGCATGGCGACCTGATCGCCCCCGAGGACGCGCAGGGGCTTGTGGTGTTCGTGCATGGCAGCGGCAGCAGCCGGCACAGTCCGCGCAATCGCAGCGTCGCGCGGTTTTTCAACGGCCTGGGGATGGCCACCCTGCTGTTCGACCTGCTCACCGAGGAAGAGCAGCCCATCGACGAGGTCAGCCGTCAGTTGCGCTTCGACATTCCGTTGCTCAGCGAGCGCTTGAGCGGCGTGGTCGACCAGTTGCGCGCCAATGCCGATCTGCGTGATCTGAAGCTCGGTTTGTTCGGCGCCAGCACCGGCGCCGCTGCCGCGCTGATCGCCGCGGCGGCGCGTCCGGCCGACATCGCCGCGCTGGTTTCCCGGGGCGGCCGCGTCGATCTGGCGACCGACGTTCTGGAAAAGGTGCATGCGCCTTCGCTGTTCATCGTCGGCGAACTGGACAGCGAGGTCCTCGCCTTGAACCGGCAGGCCGCCGGGCGGCTGCGTTGCCAGCACGAACTGGCGGTGGTGCCGGGCGCCACCCACCTGTTCGAGGAGCAGGGGAAACTGGAAGAGGTGGAGCGGCTGGCCGGCCAGTGGTTTCTCCAGCATCTGGCGGGTTGAGAAGGGCGCCAGGAGAGTTTCAGGCCCGCCGATGGCGACACGGTCCGCTGCAAGACCGGTCCATGGGGCGGCAGGTGGCAATCGATGACTCCTCCATGACGATACACGGGCGAACTCCGCCAATGTCGGTATGCAATAGACGCGGCTCACGCAGGGGCGACCGGCGCCAGACCACGTACCTCGCCGGTCCCGGTTGGCTCAGGCAGGGGTAATTGCACAGCAGCGAATGACCTTCACGGAGCAGTCGTCCGGCAGCGGCGAAGTGCCGGCCCGTCCAGGCCGGCCAGGGCCGGGACTCCTCTCGCTGGGCATCGCGGTACAGTGCTCGGGATGTCCATATAGCGCTTGTCCCGCAAGGGAATGAGCGGTGCCGGTTCAGTGATTCGCCGCACCGCAACATATCGAACATCCGCAGATGCCCAGGCCGAAGCCGTTGTGCGGCTTGCCACGCCATGTGCCGCCGCACCTGTTTCGACTCGCCGATGCCGTGGAAGCACTGCGGTCGTTCGGTGCCACTCATGGCATATGGCATTCCATCCAGATGCTGTCATTTCTCCACAACCGTCGCCGGCCGGCCGGTCGTCTTCAATTCGACTGGCCTGGCGGGCTGTGGCAGGCATTGCAAGAGGCTCTGGGTAGTTCTTACTGAAATCGGAAATCATGAATAAAGATACATTCACCCAAATAACCCCTCACACCAAAAAACACGCAATCAAGAGTCAGACGGATCGAGGCTTTCCGGCAGGGCATCATTCCCGCTTTCCAGGAGCGGCCTGGCGGCTAAACCGCCGAAGGACAGGGTGGGGTCGATGTAGCGCATGGCCGACTTCACATCCTTCCAGCCTACGTAGCCCATCAGGCTCTTGAGGTCCCAGCCATTGGCGGCGGCCCAGGTAGCAAAACCGCGGCGCAGCGAGTGGCTGCTGTACGACTCGGCGGGCACTCCGGCGCGCTCGAGGATCTGCCGTAGCAGAGCAATGAGGCTATTGGGGTTGAGGCCGTCCGCGCCGAGATTGCCCCAGCGGTCTAGCCGGCGGAACACCGGTCCCCGCGTCAGGCCAGCGAGGGCGATCCAGTCCAGATAGGCCTGCACCGGGCACAGCCGTTTCAGCGCCGGAGCGCGATGGGTGGTGCCGAGAAAGTCGCGATCGCCTTTGCTGCGTGGCAAGTGGATTTCCATGCCTACGCCGGCCACCGCCTGGATGCGTTCGACTTCCAGGCGGCACAGCTCGTCGCTGCGAAAGCCCCGCCAGAAGCCGATCAGCAGCAGGGCGGAATCGCGCCGGCAGCGCAGCAGGCTGGCTCCATCCCCGCGGACCTCGGCCGCGCTGGCTTCGGCGTTCAGCCAGTCGACGGCCTGCTGGAGATGTTGCAGTGGCAGCGGTGCGGCCTGTTTCTCCCGTACCGGATGCAGGGCGCGGACCCCCTTGAGCACCTGACGCACCACCGGCGCCTTGGTCGGATCGGGGAAGCCCTGGCTGATGTGCCACTGGGCCAGGGCGGCGAGGCGCAGCTTCAGCGTATTCAGCGACAGTTTGCCGGCGTGGGCGACCAGATAGCGCGCCACGCTGTCGCCGGTCGCCGGCAGGAAACCGCCCCAGCTCACCTCGAAGTGCTCGATGGCCGACTGGTAGCTGCGCCGGGTGTTCTCCCGGGTGCCGGCCTGCAGATAGCGCTCGATCTCACTCATCGTCCGTCTCCAGTACGAAAGGCGCCATTCTCGCAGCCGCCTGCATGGCTGTCAGCGGATAATCCTTAATTATCAGCTATCAGAAATTCTGGTTTTCATCGTCGTATTGGCTGAAAGTAACCATGTAATTACATACTATGTAAAACAGTATGAAATAGGCTGGAGAGCGAATCATCCATGGCGCGCGGCGGCATCAATAAGGCATTGGTCATGCGGGCTCAGCAGGCACTGCTGGCCCGTGGCGAGCATCCCAGCATCGATGCGGTACGCGTCGAGCTGGGCAATACCGGCTCGAAGACCACCATCCATCGCTATCTGAAGGAACTGGAGGAGAGCGAGGCGGAGCGGGCAGGAAATGCCGCCGGCCTGAGCGACGAACTGGCCGCGCTGATCGCTCCGCTGGCCGCACGCCTGCAGGAGGAGGCCGAGGAAACCGTCGCGCGGATGCGCCAGCAGTGCGAAGTCGAGCGGGCGGAGTTCGAGGCGCGTCAGGCTCGGGCCCAGGAGCGAATCCAGCACTTGGAAGAACAGGTCGGCAGCCTGACTGCCAGCTTGCAGGCCGAGACAGAACACCACCGGCACAGCCGCGAACAGTGGCAACTGGCCGAGATCGATCGGGCGCGCCTGCTCCAGGCCAACCAGGACCAGGCCGCGCACCTGAAGGATCGCGACGAGCAGGTACGCTCGCTGGAGGAAAAGCATCGCCACGGCCGCGAGGCCTTGGAACATTACCGCCAGGCCAGCAAGGAACAACGCGAGCAGGAACAGCGCCGCCATGAGGCTCAGCTACAGCAGGTACAAATGGAGCTGCGCCAGTTGCAGCAGAGCCTGATCCTCAAGCAGGACGAGGTGACCCGACTGAACCGTGCCAACGAACGCCTGGCCAGCGAAAGCCTTCATAAGGATAAGGAGCTGGACGGGCAGCGCGACCGGCTGGAGCGGCAGGCCGGCGAGTTGGCCGCATTGCACGACCGGATGACGCAATCCCATGCCGCCAGGGAAGTCCTCCAGGAACGCCTGGGCCTGTCGCGGGCGGAAACGGACGGCCTGAAGGCGGCCCTCGATGCGCAGCGCCAGGAGGCGCAGCGGCTGCACATCGACCTGGCGGCGGCCGGCACCGAATTGCAGTTGCTGCGCCAGGTGCTCGCGGACGAGCGGGAGAGGGCGCGGCCGACGTCGCCGGAGCCGGAGAAGTCCTGAGCCGGTTTCAGCGCGAGTCTTGCGCCCATGCGGGAAGCATGGCGTTCCGCGGCCGGATGTCGTGCCTATAATCGGAACCGGTATTCCAACGCCCAGCCACCCGACGGACTCCCCGCCCGATGACCGATCCCGCTCCCGCTCCCCAGCCGCTGTTCGATACCCATCCCCGTTTCCTGGCGCTGTCGCCGGGCAGTCTGGTGTTCGAGAACCGCTTCGTCGTGCGTTTTCTCAACAAGCTCGAACCGGAGGTCCCGGCCAAGGCGGATTACCTGCACGCACGCGACTTCCTGCGTGCCTACGCCGGCTGGGAAACCACCTACAAGGCCTACCGCATCCAGGTGGAGCGGCTGCTGCTGTGGCGCTGGCTGAAGCAAGGGGGTTCGGTGCTGAAGCTGACCCGCGAGGACGCCGAGGCCTTTCTCGGCTTCAGCCGCGAGCCGGACATGGAGTGGGTCGGCCAGGCGGTGCGGCGGCGCTTCATCGCCGGCGAGGAGCCCGGCGAACTGGTCCCCAATCCGCAATGGCGTCCCTACGAGATCCTCGGCAGCAAGGCGGCGCGCAAGCTCGCCGACGAAACCGGCATGCCTCGCCAGGCGCCGGAGCGCTACAAGGTCACGGCAAGCTCGCTGAAGCAGGCCTTCACCATCTGCTGTTCCTTCTACGACTTCCTGGTCGGGCAGGACCGGCTGCTCGACAATCCATTCCGCGCCATCGAGGAGCCGGGCCGCTTCTTCGAGACGCGTGCGCCCTCGATCGAGGGCAAGGTGCTGAACCCGCTGCAATGGGCCTTCGTCATCGAGACGGCGGAATGGATGGCCCAGCAGGACCCGGAGCGACACGAACGCACCCTGTTCGTGGTCGCCACGCTGTTCTCCCTGTACCTGCGCATCTCCGAGCTGGCCGGCCGTCCCGACTGGCATCCGACCATGCAGGCCTTCCAGCAGGACAGCGCCGGCGCCTGGTGGTACGTGACCGTCGGCAAGGGTGGCAAGGAGCGGCGGATCTCGGTGAGCAGCGAACTGCTCGGCTACCTCAAGCGCTATCGCCTGTCGCGCAAGCTGACGCCGCTGCCGCAGCCGGGGGAGAACGTGCCGCTGCTGCTGAAGCTGGACGGCCGTGGCGGACTGACCGACCGGCAGATCCGCAACATCGTGCAGAAGTGCTTCGACAGCGCGGTCAGACGGATGCAGGCCGAGGGTCGCGGCGAGCGGGAAGTCTCCAGCCTGCGCGCCGCCAGCACCTACTGGCTGCGCCATACCAGCGCCAGCTACGACGCGCCGCATCGGCCGCTCAGGAACCTGCAGGTCGATCTCGGCCACGCCAAGGCCAGTACCACCCACGAGACCTACTACGGCGGCGTCGCCGCGGAACGGACGCCGACCGGACGCCCGCGCCGGGTGAAACGGCGCTAGCCTCCGCGAGGCCGTTCAGAAGGGCGCCGGCTCGAAGCTGTCCGCCCGCGCCATCCGCCACATCCGTGCGTAGAACTCGCTGCCGATGCTGTCGCCGAGCAGTTCGCCCGGCTTGAGGAAGGCGTGCAGTTGCGCGTACTGGCGGATCTCGCTCGCCGACATGCGCCGCAGCAGGTGGCGCGGCTCCAGCCGCGCCGGGTGTTCGAGCCCTGCGGCGGCGACCATCTCGGCCAGGGCCGCGAGCGTGTTGTGGTGGAAATTGCGCACCCGTTCGGCCTTGTCCGGCACCACCAGGGCGAGTTGGCGCAGCGGGTCCTGGGTCGCCACGCCGGTCGGGCAGCGGTTGGTGTGGCAGCTCTGCGACTGGATGCAGCCGAGGGCGAACATGAAGCCGCGCGCCGAGTTGGCCCAGTCGGCGCCGATCGCCAGCACGCTGGCGATGTCGAAGGCGCTGATGATCTTGCCGCTGGCCCCGAGGCGGATGCTGTCGCGCAGGCCGGCGCCGACCAGGGTGTTGTGGACGAAGCGCAGGCCATCGCGCAGCGGCACGCCCATGTGGTCGGCGAACTCCAGGGGCGCGGCGCCGGTGCCGCCTTCCTTGCCGTCGACGACGATGAAGTCGGGCAGGGTGCCGGTTTCCAGCATGGCCTTGACGATGCCCATGAACTCCCAGGGATGGCCGACGCAGAACTTGAAGCCGACCGGCTTGCCGCCGGACAGCTCGCGCAGCCGGACGAGGAAGTCGAGCAGTTCCCTGGGGGTGGAAAAGGTGTTGTGGCGGGCCGGCGAAACGCAGTCGCGATCCATGCGCACGCCTCGGGTGGCGGCGATCTCCGCGGTGATCTTGTCCTTCGGCAGGATGCCGCCGTGACCGGGCTTGGCGCCCTGGCTCAGCTTGACCTCGATCATCTTCACCTGGTCGTGGCGCGCCTGGGCGGCGAAGCGCTCCGGATCGAAACGGCCATCCTCGCTGCGGCAGCCGAAATAGCCGCTGCCGATTTCCCAGATCAGGTCGCCGCCATGCTCGCGGTGGTAGGGGCTGATGCTGCCTTCGCCGGTATCGTGGGCGAAGCCGCCGAGCCTGGCGCCCAGGTTGAGGGAGCGCACGGCGTTGGCGCTGAGCGAACCGAAGCTCATCGCCGAGATGTTAAAGAGCGAGGCCGAATAGGGCTTTTCGCACTGCGGCCCGCCGACCGTCACGCGAAAGGTCGCGGGATCGCGGAGCGGTGCCGGGGACATCGAATGGGTGATGAACTCGAAGCCGCTCTGGTAGACGTCCTGCAGCGTGCCGAAGGCCTTTTCGGCGCTCCGGTTCCTGGCCCGTGCGTAGACCAGCGTGCGCTGGGCGCGGGAGAACGGCAGGCAGTCGTCGTCGGTTTCCAGCAGGTACTGGCGGATTTCCGGGCGGATGTACTCGATCAGGTAGCGGATGTTGCCCAGCACCGGGTAGTTGCGTCGCACCGCGTGCTGTTTCTGCAGCAGATCGGCGATGCCCAGCAGGCTGAGCAGTCCGCCGATCAGGGTCAGCGGCCAGAGGCCGGGCGAACCGGGCAGCAGGGGCAGGGTAACGAGCGCGAGCAGTACGCAGGCGGCGAAGAAAGCGTAGCGGCTGAACAGGGTGAAACTCATTCGGCGGGTTTCCTGAGGCTGGTCGGAAAGGTTCCGGGCTGACGGCTTGCGGGCCGGGGCGGTTGGCTGCCTCGTCGCCGGCCGTGCAATGCCTCGATGAACGAGCCATGTACTGGCGCGACGGCCGGCAGTCGGTCCGGTCCGCCGGCAAGGATACCCGCCGATGCGGACGACGTGTCGTCGTGGAAGGGGGGTCGAGGATGGCCGTTGCCCGCTCGGCGCCACTGGCCGGGGGCAGGCGGGGCGAGGTGCCAGCCTCTTCGGGGCGCGTCTATTGAAAAGATAGTTAAATTCTACCGGGTCAATTTCGTCATTCTGGTTAAATCGATGCCATCGGGCTGCTCCGCAAGGGCGCTCGAAAGCATGCCGACACAGACGACGGATGCGGAAAGATGTTTGCGAGCGAGCGAAGTAGGCACTGGCCGCGGCCATTCCGGCGGCCCTATTCCTGCGGGGTGCGGACGTGCGTGCCCCCCGATCGCCGTTCGGGCGACGCGGGCCGGATACCGGGAGAGGTCCCGGGCGATGCAGGCGAAACGCGGCGGGGCGGGGCTGAAGCGAGTACCGACGACGGCACGGCCAGGATCGATACTCGTCCTCCAGTACCGGGTGTTCACGGAGTCCCGATGGCGGATGGCGGGGGTTCAGTCGTGCAACTGACCCACCGTCTTGCGGCAATGCACCAGCGCGTCGCGGATCATGAAGTTGACCAATGTGGGAGAGACGCCCAGTTCCTTGGCGATGTCCTTCTGGGGCACGCCATGCAGGCGATACATCTCGAAGGCATAGCGGGTTCTCGCGGGCAACTGGCTCAAGGCATCGCTGACCCTCTCCAGAGTCTCCTGGTGAAGGTTGGTGGTCTCGGGAGTGGCGCCGCTGATCGCGGTGTTCAGGCCTTCTTCTTCGCTGCCGGCGTAGCGCTGTTCCATCGCCTGCTTGCGGTAATGGTCGATGGCCAGGTTGCGCACGATCCTGAAGACGTAATTGATCCGGGCCTTGAGGGGAAGGCTGATCTTCTGTGCGCCGGCCAACCTGAGGAAGGCATCCTGCACCACGTCTTCGGCACGACTGTGGCAGCCGGTTATCCGGGCTGCCGCCTTGACCAGAGTCGAACGGTTTTCCATCAACGCTTGCAGCAGAGACGGAGATCCGTCCATAGAGCGCTCTACAGTTCCATATTCCTGCATGGTTCTACCTGTGCGGCGGGGGTGCGAACTGGGGGGAGGTCGGTTGATCCTTGACGACGCGAACCACGGTAGACATTGTGGGAACATATGTCAAATGAGAATTATTATAATTTAATTATTTAAAGACCTAACGCCGTGCATATTGTCATGAGGCAGGGGAAAAGCCGATCGCAGGGGCCGTTCAAGAAAGAACGAGCCGCCTGCCGGGATCTTTACCCCCGGCTTCGTTTCCGTCGTCCTTCCCGTGCCCGCGGCCACTAATTTTCTTTCTCGTCGATCCGTCATCGCTCCATGACCCCGGGCCTCTCCCGGTGGTTCGCTTGCCCAGTCGAATCGAGAAAGGTGCAGAGATGACGGATACCTTCGAACGCCCCGTTTCCATGGCCGATGCCCTGATGCGGCGCGCCGCCGCCCAGCCGGAGCGGCTGGCGTTGCGCTTTCTCGGCGGCGACGGGGAGGAGGTGTTGAGCTACCGGCAACTGGACCGCCAGGCGCGCATCATCGCGGCGGCGCTGGCGGAGCGCGGCGAGCCGGGCGAGCGCGCGGTCCTGCTGTTTCCCAGCGGGCCGGACTACGTCGCGGCATTCTTCGCCTGCCTGTACGCCGGGGTGATCGCGGTGCCGGCCTATCCGCCGGAGAGCAGCCAGGAACAGCACCTGCGCCGACTGATCTCGATCATCGCCGACGCCCAGCCACGGCTGATCCTCACCACCTCCGGGGTGGCCGGTTCGCTGGCCGCCCTGGGGGAAGGCCGCGGCGACGCGCTGCCCGAACTGCTGGCGGTGGACGCGCTGGACCCGGCCCTGGCCGACGGCTGGCGGGCGCCGGCGGTGCCGGCCGAAGCCATCGCCTTCCTTCAGTACACCTCCGGCTCCACCGCGACCCCCAAGGGCGTGCAGGTCAGCCACGCCAACCTGGAGGCCAACGAATGGCTGATCCGCCAGGGCTACCGGATCGGCGACGACGACACTATCGTCAGTTGGCTGCCGCTGTACCACGACATGGGGCTGATCGGCGGACTGCTGCAGGGCATCTATAGCGGCGTGCCGGTGGTGCTGATGTCGCCGCAGCATTTCCTCGAACGGCCGGTGCGCTGGCTGGAGGCGATCGGCCGCTACCGGGGCACCATCAGCGGCGGTCCGGACTTCGCCTATCGGTTGTGCCACGAGCGTATCGCCGAGGGCAACCTGGCCGGCCTGGACCTGTCCGGCTGGCGGGTGGCCTTCTCCGGTTCCGAGCCGATCCGCCAGGACAGCCTGGCGGCGTTCGCCGAACGCTTCGCGCCCTGCGGCTTCCGTCCCGATGCCTATCTGGCCAGCTACGGCCTGGCCGAGGCGACCCTGTTCGTCAGCGGCGGCCGGCCGGGGCAGGGCATCTCCGCCCTGCGGCTCGACGCCGCCGCGCTGGCGGCCGACCGCGCCGAGCCCGGCGAAGGTCCGGTACTGATGAGCTGCGGCTGGGAACAACCCGGCCATCCGCTGCTGATCGTCGACCCGCGCAGCGGCGAGGCGCTGGGCGACGGGCTGGTCGGCGAGATCTGGTCGAGCGGACCGAGCGTCGCCCAGGGCTACTGGCGCAATCCGCAGGCGACCGCACAGGTTTTCGTCGAGCGTGACGGTCGCACCTGGCTGCGCACCGGCGACCTGGGATTCCGCCAGCGGGGCGAACTGTTCGTCACCGGGCGGCTCAAGGACATGCTGATCGTGCGAGGCCAGAACCTCTATCCCCAGGACATCGAGCGCACCGTGGAGGAGTGCGTCGCCGAGGTGCGGCGCGGGCGCGTGGCGGCCTTCGCGGTGGAGCACGAGGGCCGCGAGGCGCTCGGCGTGGCGGCGGAGATCGGCCGGCGCACCGCCCAGCAGGTGGCCGCCGACGAACTGCTCGGGCGCATCCGCCAGGCGGTGGCCGAAGCGCACCACGAGGCGCCCGTACTGGTGCTGCTGCTGGAGCCCGGCGCGCTGCCGAAGACCTCCAGCGGCAAATTGCAGCGTTCCGCCTGCCGGCAACGCCACGAGGCGGGGGAACTGGTGCCGATCGCTTCCTTCCGCGAGGGACGGGGCGCCGAGCCTGCCGCCGACGCGACGCCGCCCGGCGAACGCCTCGCCGCGCTCTGGCGGACGCTGCTCAAGGTCGAACGGCTCGACCCCGACGCGCACTTCTTCGCCCTGGGCGGCAATTCCATCCAGGCCATCCAGATGATCGCCGAGCTGCGCGACGAACTGGGCGTCGACCTGGAGCTGCGCAGCCTCTACGAGGCCCCGACCCTGCGGGCGTTCGGCGCCGAGCTGGAGCGCCTGCTGGCCGAAGGCGGCGCGTCCGCCACCGGTATCCCGCGCCTGCCGCGCGAGGGCGCCCTGCGCCAGTCGGCGGCGCAGAACCGCCTGTGGTTCCTCTGGCAACTGGAGCCGCACAGCGTCGCCTACAACATTCCCGGCGGCCTGCGCCTGCGCGGCGAACTGGACGAGCAGGCGCTGCGACACAGCTTCGCGACGCTGGTCGAGCGCCACGAATCGCTGCGCACCACCTTCTATGAGGAAGACGGCATCGGCTTCCAGTGCGCCGGAACGGCGTCCGACTGGACGCTGCTGCGCGACGATCTTTCCGCGCTGCCCGAAGCGCAGCGCGAGGAGCGGGCGTGGACGATCCGCGAGGAAGAGGCGCGTTTCCATTTCGACCTGGAGCACGGCCCGCTGCTGCGCGTGCGGCTGGTCAGCCTGGACGAACAGGAGCACCTGTTGCTGGTGACCCTGCACCACATCGTCGCCGACGGCTGGTCGCTGGGCCTGCTGCTCGACGAATTCGCCCGGCTCTACGCCGCGCGGATCCAGGGGCAGACGGCATCCCTGGCGCCCCTGCCGATCCGCTACGCCGACTATGCGGCCTGGCAAGCGGACGATGGCGAACGCCTCGCCGCGCAACTGGACTACTGGCGCGCCGAACTGGCCGACGAGCACCAGCCCCTGGCGCTGCCGCTGGACCGGCCGCGCGGCGGCCGGGAGTCGTCCGCCGAGCGTTTCGGTCTGCGCCTGGACAAGGCCCTCGGCGAACGCCTGCAGGCCATCGCCAGGGCGCGGGGCACCACGCTGTTCGCGGTCCTCCTGGCGGCCTTCCAGACCCTGCTGCACCGCTATACCGGGCAATCCGACATCCGCCTCGGCGTGCCCAACGCCAACCGCCCGCGCCGCGAGTTGCAGGGACTGGTCGGCTTCTTCATCAATACCCAGGTGCTGCGCGGGCGGCTGGATTCGCGGCAGACCTTCGCCGCGCTGCTGGAGGCCGCGCGGCGCACGGTCGAGGGCGCCCAGGCCAACCAGGACCTGCCGTACGAGCGGCTGGTCGAGGCGCTGGGCGGCGAGCCGCCGTTCGAGGTGATGTTCAACCACCAGCAGCGCGACCTGGAAGCGCTGCGCCGCCTGCCGGGGCTGCTCGCCGAGGAACTGCCCTGGCACAGCCGCGAGGCCAAGTTCGACCTGCAACTGCACAGCGAGGAGGACCGCCAGGGGCGTATCCGCCTGTCTTTCGACTACGCCTGCGAACTGTTCGAGCGCGCCAGCGTCGAGCGTCTCGCCGGGCATTTCGTGCGCCTGCTGGAACAGATCGGCGAGAACCCCGAGCGCGCCATCGGCGACTTCGAGCTGCTCGGTGTCGACGAGCGCCAGCGACTGCACGACTGGGCGCGCGGGCCGGCCGAACCGGCCGGCGTCCTGCTGCCCGAATTGCTGACCGCCCAGGCACGGGCGACGCCGCAGGCCATCGCCCTGGTCAGTGGCGAGGCGACCCTCGACTACACCGACCTGGAGCGCCGCGCCAACCGCCTGGCGCACCGCCTGCGCGAGCTGGGCGTCGGCCCGGAGGCGAAGGTCGGCCTGCTGGCCGGACGCGGCGTCGAACTGATGGTGGCTCTGCTGGCGGTGGTCAAGGCCGGCGGCGCCTACGTGCCGATGGACGCCGACTACCCGCGCGAACGCCTGGCCTGGATGATCGGCGACAGCGGCCTGAGCCTGCTGCTGGGCCACCGGCGGGTGCTGGACGCGCTGGAAGCGCCGGCCGGACTGGCGACGCTGCCTCTGGAGGAGCTGGACGCCGAGGGCTACCCGGACACGCCGCCCGCCCTGGCGCTGGACGCCGGCAACCTGGCCTACGTGATCTACACCTCCGGCTCCACCGGCCAGCCCAAGGGCGTCGGCGTCAGCCATGGCGCGCTGAGCGAACGCCTGCACTGGATGCGCCGCGAGTACGCCCTGGATGCTTCCGACGTGCTGCTGCAGAAGGCGCCGCTCGGCTTCGACGTGTCGGTCTGGGAATGCTTCCTGCCGCTGATCGCCGGCAGCCGCCTGGTGCTGGCGGCGGATGGCGAGCACCGCGACCCGCGCCGGCTGGTGGAACTGGCACGGGCGCACGGGGCGACCTGCCTGCACTTCGTGCCGCCGCTGCTGCAACTGTTCGTCGAGGAACCGGCGCTCGGCGACTGCCGCCGCCTCAGGCTGCTGTTCTCCGGCGGCGAGGCGCTCTCCGCCGAGCTGTGCCGGCGGGTGCGCGAACGGCTGCCGCAGGTCGCGCTGCACAACCGCTACGGGCCGACCGAGACGGCGATCAACGTCACCCACTGGCGCTGCGCGGAAGAGGGCGCGCGGGTGCCGATCGGCCGGCCGTTGGCCAACGTGGTCTGCGAGCTGCGCGACGCCGAACTGGAACTGGCGCCCGGCGGCGCGGTGGCCGAACTGCTGCTCGGCGGCAGCGGCCTGGCGCGCGGCTATCTGGGGCGTCCGGCGCTGACCGCCGAGCGCTTCGTGCCGGGCGAGGACGGCGCGCGGCTGTACCGCAGCGGCGACCTGGCGCGCTGGCGGGACGACGGGGCGCTGGAATTCCTCGGCCGCGCCGACGAGCAGGTGAAAGTGCGCGGTTTCCGCATCGAACCGGAGGAAATCCGCGCGCACCTGCTGTCGCAGCCGGCGGTGCGCCAGGCCGTGGTGCTGGTGCGCGAGGGCGCCGCGGGTGCGCGACTGGTCGCCTACCTGACCAGCGACGGCGCACAAGACGATCCGGCCCTGGCCGAACGCCTCAAGCGCGCCCTGGCCGCCAGCCTGCCGGAGTACATGGTGCCGGCGCAGTTCGTCCGCCTCGACGCGCTGCCGCTGACGCCGACCGGCAAGCTGGATCGCAAGGCGCTGCCGGAGCCGGACTGGCGGGCGGGCGAATACGTCGCTCCGCGCGACGAGCGCGAACGGCGCCTGGCGGCGATCTGGCAGGAGGTGCTGGGCTTGCCGCGCGTCGGCCTGGACGACGACTTCTTCGCCCTGGGCGGCCATTCGCTGCTGGCCACCCGCATCGTCTCGCGGGTGCGCCAGGCGTTCGACCTCGACCTGCCGCTGCGCAGCCTGTTCGAAGCCAGCCGCCTCGGCGAGTTCGCCGCCGAAGTGGCCCGCCTGCAGGCCGAGGGCGCGCGCGACGGCTGGGGCGCGATCGAGCGGGCGGATCGTGGCCAACGCATCCCGCTGTCGCATTCCCAGCAGCGCATGTGGTTCCTCTGGCAGCTCGACCCGCAGAGCCCGGCCTACAACGTCGGCGGCATGGCGCGGCTGAGCGGGCCGCTCGATGCGCAACGCTTCGAGATGGCCCTGCAGGCGCTGATCCGGCGCCACGAGACCCTGCGCACCACCTTCCCCAGCGACGACGGCAAGCCCTGGCAGCAGGTGGCCGAGCGATCCGACCTGTGCATGCAGCGGCTGGACCTGTCCTCGCTGCCGGCCGACCAGCGCCGGGCGCGCCTGCAGGAACTGGCCGACGAGCAGGCGCACCAGCCCTTCGACCTGGAGCGCGGGCCGCTGCTGCGCGTGTGCCTGGTAAAGGCCGGCGAACACAAGCATTACCTGGTGGTGACCCTGCACCACATCGTCACCGAAGGCTGGGCGATGGACGTGTTCGCCCGCGAACTGGGGGCGCTCTACGAGGCGTTCCTCGACGGGCGCGAATCGCCTCTGGAAGCCTTGCCGGTGCAGTATCTCGACTACAGCCAGTGGCAGCGCCGCTGGCTGGAGGGCGGCGAGCGCCAGCGCCAGCTCGACTACTGGAAACGGCAGTTGGGCGACGAGCATCCGCTGCTCGAGCTGCCCGCCGACCGTCCGCGTCCGCCGGTGCAGAGCCATCGCGGCGAGCTGTTCCGCTTCGACCTCGAGCCGGCGCTGGCCGGGCGGGTGCGCGCCTGGAACGCGGCCCACGGCCTGACCATGTTCATGACCGCCACCGCCGCCCTGGCGCTGCTGCTGTACCGCTACAGCGGACAGGGCGACCTGCGCATCGGCGCGCCGGTGGCCAATCGCATCCGCCCGGAAAGCGAGGGACTGATCGGTGCCTTCCTCAACACCCAGGTGCTGCGCTGCCGGCTGGACGGGCGGATGAGCGTCGACGAACTGCTCGAACAGGTACGCGACACGGTGATCGAGGGCCAGGCCCACCAGGACCTGCCGTTCGACGAACTGGTGGAAGCCCTGCAACCGCCGCGCAGCGCCGCCCATCACCCGCTGTTCCAGGTGATGTGCAACGTGCAGCGCTGGGAGTTCCAGCAGACCCGGCAACTGGCCGGGATGACCGTCGAATACCTGGTCAACGACGCGCGGGCGACCAAGTTCGACCTCTACCTGGAGGTGACCGATCTCGACCAGCGCCTGGGCTGCTGCCTGACCTACAGCAGCGACCTGTTCGACGAACCGCGCATCGTGCGCATGGCCGGGCACTGGACGCGCCTGCTGGAGGCGATGGTCGAGCTGCCGTCGCGGCGCCTCGCCGAACTGCCGATGCTGGCCGAGGCCGAAGCCACCCGGCTGGCCGAAGCGCCCGGCGACTACCCGCTGGACGCCTGCCTGCACGAACTGTTCGAAACCCAGGCGGCGCGGACGCCCGAAGCGCCGGCGCTGACCTGCGCCGGGCGGACCCTGAGCTACGCCGAGCTGGATGTCCGGGCCAACCGCCTGGCCCGCGTGCTGCGCGAGCGCGGCGGCGGCCCGGAAGTACCGGTCGGCCTGGCCCTGGAACGCTCGGCGGAGATGGTCGTCGGCATCCTGGCGATCCTCAAGGCCGGCGGCGCCTACGTGCCGCTCGACCCGGAATACCCGCTGGAGCGCCTGCGCTACCTGATCGAGGACAGCGGCATCGCCCTGCTGCTCGGTCACGCCGTGTTGTTCGAGGCGCTCGGCGAGCTGCCGGCCGGCGTCGCGCGCTGGTGCCTGGAGGACGACCTCGCCGCCCTGGACGGCCAGTCCGGCGCACCGCTGCCGAGGCTCGCCGGCCCGGACAACCTCGCCTACCTGATCTACACCTCCGGCTCCACCGGCCAGCCCAAGGGCGTGGCGGTGTGCCACGGCGAGATCGCCATGCACTGCCGGGCGGTGATCGAGCGTTTCGGCATGGCGGCCTCCGACTGCGAGCTGCACTTCTATTCGATCAACTTCGACGCCGCCACCGAACGGCTGTTCGCGCCGCTGCTGTGCGGCGCGCGGCTGGTACTGCGTGGGCAGGGACAATGGGATGCGGAATCGATCTGCCAGTTGATCCGCGAGCAGAGCGTGAGCATCCTCGGTTTCACCCCCAGCTACGGCAGCCAGTTGGCGCAATGGCTGATCAGTCGCGACGAGCGCCTGCCGGTGCGGCTGTGCATCACCGGCGGCGAAGCGCTGAGCGGCGAGCACCTGCAGCGGATTCGCGCGGCCTTCGCGCCGCAAGCCTTCTTCAATGCCTACGGGCCGACCGAGACGGTGGTCATGCCGCTGGCCTGCCGGGCGCCGGAAACCCTGGAGGAGGGCGCCGCCAGCGTGCCGATCGGCAGCCTGGTGGGCGCCCGCCGCGGCGCCATCCTCGATGCCGACCTGGCGCCGCTGCCGCAGGGCGCCGCCGGCGAGCTGTACCTCGGCGGCAAGGGCCTGGCGCGCGGCTACCACCGGCGCCCGGCGCTGACCGCCGAACGCTTCGTGCCGGATGCGGACGGCGCGCGCCTGTACCGCAGCGGTGACCGGGTACGCCTGCGCGACGACGGCCAGGTGGAGTATCTCGGGCGCATCGACCAGCAGGTCAAGGTGCGCGGCTTCCGTATCGAACTGGGCGAGATCGAGGCGCGCCTGCGCGAGCATCCGGCCGTGACCGACACGGCGGTGCTGGCCCTGGACACATCGTCCGGCAAGCAACTGGCCGGCTACGTGGCGACCGCCACGGCAGGGCTCGACGAAGCGGCGCGCGCGGCACTGCGCGAAGCGCTCAAGGCCCACCTGCGCGCGCAACTGCCCGACTACATGGTGCCGGCGCACCTGTCGCTGCTCGAAAAACTGCCGCTGACCCCCAACGGCAAGCTCGACCGCCGCGCCCTGCCGGCGCCCGACCCTGAGCAGGACCGCCAGGCCTACCAGGCGCCGCGCAGCGAGCTGGAACGGCAACTGGCGACGATCTGGACCGAAGCGCTGAACGTCGGCCGCATCGGTCTCGGCGACAACTTCTTCGAACTGGGCGGCGACTCGATCCTGTCGATCCAGGTGGTCAGCCGCGCCCGCCAGGCGGGCATCCACTTCACCCCGCGCGATCTGTTCCAGCACCAGACGGTGCAGGCCCTCGCCACGGTGGCCCGGAGCGTCGCCACGGTAGCCAGCGAACAAGGGCCGCTGAGCGGCGCCACGCCGCTGACGCCGATCCAGCACTGGTTCTTCGAACAGCATCTCGCCAAGCCACAACACTGGAACCAGAGCCTGCTGCTGGAGCCGAGCGGCCGGCTGGATGCCGACTGCCTGGAAAAGGCCCTGCATTACCTGCGCAACCACCACGACGCCCTGCGCCTGGCCTTCCGCCGGATCGACGGCCACTGGCGGGCCGAATACCGCGCGGTGGGCGAGGGCGGCGGGGAACTGCTGTGGCGGGTCCGGCCGGCCGGCCCGGAAGAACGCCGGGCGCTGTTCGCCGAAGCCCAGCGCAGCCTCGACCTGGCGCACGGCCCGCTGCTGCGCGCGGTGCTGGCGGAGGACGCCAGCGGCCGGCAGACGCTGCTGCTGGCGATCCATCACCTGGCGGTGGACGGGGTGTCCTGGCGGGTGTTGCTGGAAGACCTGCAGAGCCTCTACCGGCAGTTCGAAGCCGGCCGGTCTCCGGCATTGCCGGCGCGGACCAGCTCGTTGCGCGACTGGGCCACACGACTGGAAGCCTACGCCGCCAGCGAATCGCTGCGCGAGGAACTGGTCTGGTGGCGGACGCACCTGGCCGGGACGGACGGCGAGCTGCCCTGCGACCGGGCCGGCACCGACGACCGCTACCGGGACGCCCGCAGCCTGAGCCTGCGCCTCGACACCACGCGCACCCGGCAGTTGCTGCAGCAGGCGCCGGCGGCCTACCGCAGCCGGGTGGACGAGCTGCTGCTCACCGCCCTGGCCCGCGTGCTGTGCCGCTGGAGCGGGCGCGACGCGGCGCTGGTGCAACTGGAGGGGCACGGCCGCGAGGCGCTGTTCGACGACATCGACCTGACCCGCACGCTGGGCTGGTTCACCAGCGCCTACCCGGTGCGCCTGCAACCCGCCGGGGAATTGGCGGATGCCATCAAGGCGGTCAAGGAACAACTGCGCGGCGTGCCGCACAAGGGCCTCGGCCACGGCGTGCTGCGCCATCTCGCCGACGCCGACACGCGCGCGGCGATGGCCGCGCTGCCGCAGGCGCGGATCACCTTCAACTACCTCGGCCAGTTCGACCAGAGCTTCGCGCATGACGCGCTGTTCCGGCCGCTTGACGAACCGGCCGGCCCGGCCCACGCCGAGGACGCGCCGCTGCCCAACCGGCTGTCGATCGACGCCCAGGTCTACGGCGGCGAGCTGCGCCTGCGCTGGACCTACGGCGCCGGCCGCTACGACGAAGGCAGCGTGCGGGCGCTGGCCGAGGAGCTGCTGGCGGAACTGCAGCGGCTGATCGAGCACTGCCTGGAAGAGGAGAGCGGCGGCCCGACGCCCTCGGATTTCCCCTTGGCACAGCTCACCCAGGCCCAGCTCGACGCGCTGCCGGTGCCGGCGGCGGCGATCGAGGACATCTACCCGCTGACCCCGATGCAGGAGGGCCTGCTGCTGCACACCCTGCTGGAGCCGGGCACCGGCATCTACTACATGCAGGACCGCTACCGGATCGACAGCGAACTCGACCTGCAGCGCTTCGAGCAGGCCTGGCAGGCGGTGGTGGCGCGCCATGAGGCGCTGCGCGCCTCCTTCACCTGGAACAGCGGCGAGACCATGCTGCAGATCGTCCACAAGCCGGGCGCCGCACGCATCGACTACCAGGACTGGAGCGCGCTGGACGCGGACGGCCACGAGGAACGCCTGCAGGCGCTGCACAAGCGCGAGCGCGAAACGGGCTTCGACCTGCTGCGCGAGCCGCCCTTCCATCTGCGGCTGATCCGCCTGGGCGAAGCGCGCTACTGGTTCATGATGAGCAACCATCACATTCTCATCGACGCCTGGTGCCGCGGCCTGCTGATGGGCGACTTCATGGAGATCTACGCCGCCCTCGGCGAGGGCCGCGAGCCGCGGCTGCCGTCCGCGCCGCGCTACCGCGACTACATCGCCTGGCTGCAACGCCAGGACTTCGAGGCGGCGCGCAACTGGTGGCGCGACAACCTGCGCGGCTTCGAGCGGCCGACCGCCATCCCCGGCGACCGCCCGCTGCTGCGCGAGCACACCGGCGGCATGCAGGTCGGCGACTGCCTGACGCGGCTGGAGGCCGCCGACGGCGCGCGCCTGCGCGAACTCGCCCAGCGCCACCAACTGACCGTCAACACCTTCGCCCAGGCGGCCTGGGCGCTGGTGCTGCACCGCTACAGCGGCGAACGCGACCTGACCTTCGGCGTCACCGTGGCTGGACGGCCGGTGAGCATGCCGGCGCTGCAAGGCACCGTCGGCCTGTTCATCAACAGCATCCCGCTGCGCCTGCGCCTGCCGGAAGCGGGCGAGCGCCGCGCGGTGCGCGACTGGCTGCGCGAACTGCTGGAACGCAACCTGGAACTGCGCGAGTACGAATACCTGTCGCTGGTGGACATCCAGGAATGCAGCGAGCTGCCCAAGGGCCAGCCGCTGTTCGACAGCCTGTTCGTGTTCGAAAACGCGCCGGTGGACAGCGCGGTGCTGGACCGCGCCCAGGGCCTCAAGGCCCGCTCCGAGTCCGGACGCACCCACACCAACTTCCCGCTCACCGTGGTCTGCTACCCGGGCGACGACCTGGGCCTGCACCTGTCCTACGACCGGCGCTATTTCGAGGCCGCGACCATCGAGCGTTTGCTCGGCGACTTCAAGCGCCTGCTGCTGGCCCTGGCCGACGGCATCCTCGGCGACCTGTCCGACTTGCCGCTGCTGGACCACGGCGAGCGCGAATTCCTGACCGAGGGCTGCAACCGCAGCGAGCGCGACTACCCGCTGGAGCAGGGCTACGCACGGCTGTTCGAGGCACGGGTGGCGGCGCATCCCGAGCGGATCGTCGCCCGTTGTCAGGACGCACAGTGGAACTACGCAGGGCTGAACGCGCGCGCCAACCGCCTGGGCCACGCCCTGCGCGCGGCCGGCGTGGGAGTCGACCAGCCGGTGGCGCTGCTCGCCGAGCGCGGCCTCGACCTGCTCGGCATGATGATCGGTGCCTTCAAGGCCGGCGCCGGCTACCTGCCGCTCGACCCGGGCCATCCGGCCCAGCGCCTGACCCGCATCCTCGAACTCGGCCGCGTGCCGCTGCTGGTCTGCTCGGCGGCGTGCCGCGCGCAGGCCGTCGAGCTGCTGGAGGCGCTGGCCGGCCAGGGACGTCCGCGCCTGCTGGTGTGGGACGAGGTGCAGGCGGGCGACTGGCCGACGGCGAACCCCGGCGTCTACAGCGGCCCGGACAGCCTCGCCTACGTGATCTACACCTCCGGCTCCACCGGACTGCCCAAGGGGGTGATGGTCGAGCAGGCCGGGATGCTCAACAACCAGTTGTCCAAGGTGCCCTACCTGGGCCTGGACGAAGCCGATGCGATCGCCCAGACCGCCTCGCAGAGCTTCGATATCTCGGTCTGGCAGTTCCTCGCCGCGCCGCTGTTCGGCGGCCGGGTGGAGATAGTGCCGAACGCCATCGCCCACGATCCGGGCGCCCTGCTGGCCCTGGCGCGCGAGCGCGGCGTCACGGTGCTGGAAAGCGTACCCTCGCTGATCCAGGGCATGCTCGCCGAGGAGCGGGACGGGCTCGGCGCGCTGCGCTGGCTGCTGCCCACCGGCGAGGCGATGCCGCCGGAACTGGCCCGCCAGTGGCTGCAGCGTTACCCGCAGGTGGGGCTGGTCAACGCCTACGGACCGGCGGAATGCTCGGACGACGTGGCGCTGTTCCGCGTCGACATGGAGGCCACCGCCGGCAGCTACCTGCCCATCGGCAGTCCCACCGACAACAACCGCCTGTACCTGCTCGACGAGGCGCTGGAACTGGTGCCGGCCGGCGCGACGGGCGAACTGTGCATCGCCGGCACCGGCGTCGGCCGTGGTTACGTGGGCGATCCGCTGCGCACCGCGCTGGCCTTCCTGCCCAACCCCTTCGCCCGCGAGCCCGGCGAGCGTCTGTACCGCAGCGGCGACCTGGCGCGGCGGCGCGTCGACGGCCTGCTGGAGTACGTCGGGCGCATCGACCATCAGGTGAAGATCCGCGGCTTCCGCATCGAACTGGGCGAGATCGAGGCGCACCTGCACGAACAGGCGGAAGTCCGCGAGGCCGCCGTGGCGGTGCAGGAGGGGCCGAACGGCAAGTACCTGGTCGGCTACCTGGTGCCCGCCGACATGGAACTGGCGGAGGTTTCCCCGGCCACCGCGCCGCTGCTGCACGGCGAGCTGTTCGAGCGCGTCAAGCAGCGTCTGCGCGCCGAACTGCCCGACTACATGGTACCGGCGCACTGGCTGCTGCTGGAGGGCCTGCCGCGCAACACCAACGGCAAGCTGGACCGCAAGGCGCTGCCGGAACTGGAGATCGGCCAGTCGCGCGGGCAGGCCTACCTGGCGCCGCGCAACGATCTGGAACGGACCCTGGCGACGATCTGGGCGGAGCTGCTCAAGGTGGAGCGGGTCGGCGTGCACGACAACTTCTTCGAACTGGGCGGGCACTCCCTGCTGGCCACCCAGATCGCCTCGCGGGTGCAGAAGGCACTGCAGCGCAACGTACCGCTGCGGGCGATGTTCGAGTGCAGCACGGTGGGCGAACTGGCCGCCTACATCGAATCGCTGGAGGGCTCGGCCCTCACCGAACAGAAGGCCAGCCGCCTCGACGACCTGATGTCGCGGCTGGAGGCGCTGTGATGCACGACCAATTCTTGCCACGGAGAACGGAACCATGAACATCGCGGTAGCGGACATCGAAGCGGCGACGGACGAGCCGCCGCTCTATCAACTGGACGAGAACCCGCTGCTGGCCCGCCAGGCCCGCCAGGAATCCAACGCGCGCAGTTACCCGCGGCGGATTCCCCTGGCGCTCAAGCGCGCCCGCGGCATCCATGTCGAGGACGTCGAGGGGCGGGTGTTCATCGACTGCCTGGCCGGCGCCGGCACCCTGGCGCTCGGCCACAACCACCCGGTGGTGGTCGAGGCGATCCGCCAGGTACTGGCCGACGAACTGCCGCTGCACACCCTGGATCTCACCACGCCGGTCAAGGACCGCTTCGTCCAGGACCTGTTCGGCGCGCTGCCGGCGGAATTCGCCCGGCGGGCGAAAATCCAGTTCTGCGGCCCAACCGGCACCGACGCGGTGGAGGCGGCGCTCAAGCTGGTGCGCACCGCCACCGGGCGCAGCACCGTGCTGGCCTTCCAGGGCGGCTACCACGGCATGAGCCAGGGCGCGCTGAGCCTGATGGGCAACCTCAAGGCCAAGACCCCGCTGGGCGCGCTGCTCGCCCAGGGCGTGCAGTTCCTGCCGTTCCCCTACGACTACCGCTGTCCGTTCGGGCTGGGCGGCGAGCAGGGCGTGGAAGTGGGTCTGCGCTACATCGCCAACCTGCTGAGCGATCCCGAAGGCGGCGTGCAGCCACCGGCGGCGGTGATCGTCGAAGCCGTGCAGGGCGAGGCGGGCGCCATCCCGGCGGCCGACGCCTGGTTGCGCGGCCTGCGCGAGATCACCGCGCGAGCCGGCATTCCGCTGATCCTCGACGAGATCCAGAGCGGCTTCGCCCGCACCGGACGGATGTTCGCCTTCGAGCACGCGCAGATCGTGCCGGACGTGGTGGTGCTGTCCAAGGCCATCGGCGGCAGCCTGCCGCTGTCGGTGGTGGTCTACCGCGACGAACTGGACAAGTGGCAGCCCGGTGCCCATGCCGGCACTTTCCGCGGCAACCAGATGGCCATGGCCGCCGGCTCGGCGGTGATCCGCCATATCCAGGAGCACGACCTGGCACGACACGCCGAGCAGGTCGGCGAGCACCTGCGCGGGCTGCTGCAGGCGCTGCAGCGGACCTATCCGCAACTGGGCGACGTGCGCGGGCGCGGCCTGATGCTCGGCGTGGAGATCGTCGAGCCGGACGGCGAGCCGGACGCCCTCGGCCATCCGCCGCTGGACCCGGCGCTGGCCTCGGCGATCCAGCGCGAGTGCCTGAAACGCGGACTGATCCTCGAATTGGGCGGCCGCCACGGCAGCGTGGTGCGCTTCCTGCCGCCCCTGATCATCCGCCACGAGGAAGTCGAGCAGGTGGCCGGCATCTTCGCCAGGGCGGTGTCGGCGGCGGTTTCCGCCGGCTAATTTCCCGACGCCCCCATACGTCTATCCGTACGAGCCCCAAGGGCAAGCCGACTCAACCAGCACAGAGGAACACGCCATGATTTCTGTTTTCGATCGCGAGGACATCGTTTTCCAGGTCGTCGTCAACCATGAGGAGCAGTACTCCATCTGGCCGGACTACAAGGAAATCCCCAAGGGTTGGCGCAAGGCAGGCAAGAGCGGCTTCAAGAAGGAATGCCTGGCCTACATCGAGGAGGTGTGGACCGACATGCGTCCCCTGAGCCTGCGCAAGAAGATGGAGGCGATGGCCAAGGAGCGCGAAGGCGCCGCCGCGAACTGAGGCCGACGACCGTGCCGAGACTGAACCTGTTCTGCCTGCCGTATTCCGGTGCCAGCGCCATGGTCTACAGCCGCTGGCGGCGCGGCCTGCCGGACTGGCTGCAGGTGCAGCCGGTGGAACTGCCGGGACGCGGCGCGCGTCTCGGCGAACCACTGCAGACCGACATGCACGCCCTGGCCAGGCAACTGGCCGGGGAACTGGCGCCGCGCCTGGACCAACCCTACGCGCTGTTCGGGCACAGCCTCGGCGCCCTGCTGGCCTTCGAGATCGCCCACGCCCTGGGCGATCTGGCCAGCCCGCCGCCACTGGCGCTGTTCGCCTCCGGCACAGCGGCGCCCACGCGTCGGGAAGAGTACGAGAAGGATTATTCGCAGCCCAAGACGGACGAAGAACTGGTCGCCGAGCTGCGCGACCTGCAGGGCACCCCGGAGGAAGTCCTCGACAACGAGGAACTGATGAGCCTGACCCTGCCGGTCCTGCGCGCCGATTTCCTGATGTGCGGCCGCTACCGATACCGGCCGCGACCGCTCCTGGAACTGCCGATCTATGTGCTCGGTGGCAAGGAAGACCGGAGCAGCATGGAGCAGTTGCTGGCCTGGCAGGAGGAAACCGCCGTCGGCTTCTCGCTGGACATGGTCGCGGGCGGGCATTTCTTCATTCACGAGCATGAAAGCCGGGTCCTGAAGCTGATCAGGAACAACCTGAGCGTTCATCTGCGTCGTGTTCAACCCTGTTCCGCTGTTGGGGCGGACGCCTGAGGTACACAAGCATGAGCGAATTGTCGCGCTTCGATATCCATCCGCTGCAGGCGGGAAAGGGCGATCTGCCGATGCTCGTGCAAGCGCCGGAGCCGGGAGTGAATCTGCTGGAGGCATTCGCCGAACTGAAACCCCTGGTCGACAGGTATCTGCTCGACTGCGGAGGCATCCTGTTCCGCGGTTTCCAGGTCGCTGGCATCGAGGACTTCCGGGAGTTCGCGGCCGCCTTCGGTCATCCGCTGCTGCGCTACGAATTCGGCTCCACTCCGCGAACCAATGTCGCGAGCGGGATCTACACCTCCACGGAATATCCCGCTCACCAGGCCATCCCGCTCCACAACGAGCAGGCCTACACGCTCGAATGGCCGCTGAAAATCTGGTTCTACAGCGTGATTCCGGCGGAAACCGGCGGCGAGACGCCGATCGCCGACAGCCGGGAAATCTACCGACGGATACCGCTACGTATCCGCGAGCGTTTCATCGAGAAAAAACTGATGTACGTGCGCAACTATGGCAACGGCCTGGACGTAGCCTGGGAGCAGGTGTTCAACACGGACGATCGCCAGGCCGTCGAGTCGTACTGCCGCGCCCATGCGATCCAATGCGACTGGAAGGACGACGGCGAACTTCGAACCCGTCAGATCTGCCAGGCCGTCGCCTGTCATCCGGTGACGAAGGACATGGTCTGGTTCAACCAGGCCCACCTGTTCCACGTCTCCAACCTGCCATGGGAAGTGCGCGAAAGCCTCCTGGAGGTCGTGGACGAGGAAGATCTGCCACGCAACGTCTACTACGGCGACGGATCGCCGATCGAAGATGGCCTGCTCGACGAGATACGCGGCGTGCTGAACAAGTGCACCATCAGCTTCCCCTGGCTGCAGGACGACGTGATGATGCTCGACAACATGCTGGCCGCCCATGCGCGCTCCCCCTTCACCGGCAAGCGCAAGCTCGTGGTGGCGATGGCCGAGGGGTATTCGGAAGAGTTGCCATGATTCCGGCAGGCCTCGGCCTGCCTTGGCAAAAGTATCGCGCCTGACGGTCCCTGGACAGTCGCGCTGCGGGCCTTCTATCCCTGTACACGGCCAAAACAAGCCAGCTAACTCAAGAATCTGGATAGTAGCTTTCACACGCTCCCTGGGCCGCCCCCATGTGGAGAGAATCGACTCCACCTGCCTCAGCACCACCAGCCTCCTCCTGTCTGCTCTTGACGCCAACCGCTCAGATACGACGTAGCAATGCACTCCGCACTCGCTCAGCCGGATTTTGTTGTTCTCGTGGACAAAAGTCTTCGGTATTACCCAGTCGCCATGGCCGTACATGGGGAGCGCAGATGTGATCATCGTGGTGATGTGCAGGACATGCAGCTTGTTTGCGGCTTTCACGGCGTGGGTTGAGAAGCTCAATGAAGCAGGACTCGAGGCAGAGTATTTTCCAGGGGGACATTGATTGAAACGAAGACTTTACATTGAGCATCCCGTCTCAATAAAGAAAAGTACCGTTCCCGGTCTTCCGAGGCTTTATGCCACCGTTTGGTTCAACATGCTCTTTACAGCGTAACCGCAAAGCCGAACGCTTTATCCCTGCGAGCTCATATAAACGGGTTGTGCTCGGAGCCATGAAGAGTCCGAGCAGAAATCCGTCTGCTTCCCGCAACTGTATCGATACAACTGACGCAGAGCGAATGCCACTCTCGATTGCAACCCGCTGATCGACTGTTTTGCACTTTCTCTCACTGCACCATGTATGACTCTACACAGCTAGCTGGCCGATTCGAGCAGACCTCCGAGTGCCTTGAGCGGACGGATCGAACGTTGGACCGTCTGGTTATGCTTGCCGACAGCGTTGTGGAGCGAGCAGGCGATCTCTTCGGCACGAACCGGCAGTACGGAGAGCAGGGTATCGCTCAGACCGTGGCTCGACTCGCAAACGCCTTGCATGAACACGGCCGGCTTGAAAGTCTCGTGGGTTACCAGGCGATAGTCGCGGCCAACCCGATAACCGTCCAGATACTCCTCGATCGAAGCGAGCAGTTGACGATGCTCTCGACGTTCGTAACCGGTGGCCAGAATCAGCGCATCGTAGTCGCAGGTTTCGATCTCTCCGCTGGCGATATTGCGCAGAGTCAGGGCGATATGACCTTCGTTGGCCAGCACCTTTTCCACCGTGCGCAGACAACGGAAGGCGTGACGCTGTTGGCCGGATACCTTTTGCCGGTAGAAGATGCCATAGATACGTTCGATCAGATCGAGATCCACCACCGAGTAATTGGTGTTGTGGTATTCATCGATCAGTCGCTGGCGATCGCCCTCCGGCTGGTTGAACATCAGCTCGGTGAAGGCCGGCGAAAAGATCTCGTTGACGAAGGGGCTGTCGTCAGCGGGCTTGAGTGCCGAGCCACGCAGGATCATGTCCACCTGCACGGACGGGAAGCTGTCGTTGAGATCGATGAAGGCTTCCGCGGCACTTTGCCCACCACCGACGATCGCAATTCGCATGGGTTTACCCGACACGCACGGCTGTTTGGATATCCACTCCAGATACTGTGCGTGGTGACAGACCCTGGCATCGTTTTTCAGGCTGTCGAACACCTCGGGGACCTTCGGCGTGCCACCGACGCTCACCACCAGCGAGCGGGTGTGGCGAGTCGTTTCGCGGCCATCGACGGTACGGGAAATCACTTTCAAGCTTTCTACCAGTCGCTGGCTGTTACGCTGAGGCTCGATGCCGATCACCTGCTCGCCATAACGGCACTGGCTGGCGAAATGTCCTGCGACCCAGCGCAGGTAGTCGTCAAACTCCATCCGGCATGGATAGAAGGTGCCCAGATTGATGAAGTCCACCAGTCGGCCGTGATGGTGCAGATAGTTGACGAAGGAGTAGCGGCTGGTCGGATTGCGCAGCGACACCAAGTCCTTGAGGAAGGAAATCTGCAGCTCGCTCTGGGTCACCAGCGTATTGCCATGCCAGCGGTAATCCTCTTGCTTGTCCAGGTACAGACTTTTCAGGGGGCCATGCTGGCTGGCCATTTCCTCGAGAGCTATCGCCAGCGCAATGTTCGAGGGGCCGAAGCCGACACCGATCATGTCGTAGATTTCAGTGGATGAAAGTCCCGGGGTCATATGCATGTCCTTCCTCTATGGATGGGCTCAATATCGAGCGTACGGCCTGCTGGGTGCCATTCGGGGGGCAGGTATGTCAGAAGACGGGAGGAAATGTTGGAAATTTAGTTACTGAGCGAAGCTCAGTTTTTCAGCGGCAGAGGAAGGGGCGGCAATACTTCATTTTGTTGACGATATGCTTTTCCACCATCGGCATTGGAGACGCCCAGGCGTCTGGTGATCCCAGGGCAAATCAAGCTTTTCACCTTGCACTGAGAAGAAGCGTTATGCCAGCTCTCCGTACACCGTGCTTCAGCTTTATATAGAGCATCTCGCCCTAACGCCGATCCAAAATCTGATACCTCAATCATTCGGCGAGAGCGGTTTACTTGGAATGGCAGCGTCAGCGCCGATAGCTACCACGGACCAATGGGGGCGCAATGCGGATGGGCAGGATAGTGACGTCCGTGTCGGTGCTGGGCATACCGCAGCAGAGCTGATCATGGTTGTTTTAGTTCCTCCAGGCCCACCGAGCATGAGGCCGACCTTGCTGATCGGTATAGCCACGGCAATCCGTTAAATCAAATCTTCGTCTGTTCGTTCTTGTTGGTACGGCCAGTCCTTCGGGATGCGCCATGCCATTGGTAAGGACGGACCTTATGAACGCCGAAGACGCACAGAAACTTGCCCGCCGCTTCATCGAATTGCCACAGGAAAAACGCCGTCTGTTTCTGCAAGGCTTATGGGAGGAGGGAGTCGACTTCTCACTGTTTCCCATCCCGGCAGACGTGGGTATCCCCGAACGCCAAGGTCTGTCCTATGCCCAACAACGCATGTGGTTTCTCTGGCAACTGGATCCGCAAAGTCCCGCCTACAATTTGCCAATGGCTGTTCGTCTGGAGGGTGAACTGGAGCGAGTTGCGCTGCAGGATGCTTTCGACGCTTTAGTGACACGCCATGAAACCTTGCGAACCCGCTTTCGCCAGCAGGATGGCGGAATTCGCCAAGAGGTGCTGGAACCATTGTCGGTCACCATCGGCTTCGAAGATCTGACGGCGCTGCTACCTGCCAAGCAGGATGAACAGGTTAGTAAACTGGCCCAAGTAGAGGCTATGGCACCTTTCGACTTGGCCGAGGCGCCCTTGTTGCGGGTACGCCTACTGAAACTGTCGGACTCGGAACATGTGTTGTTGCTCACCCTGCATCATATCGTTGCCGATGGTTGGTCACTGAATCTGCTGATCGACGAGTTCATCCATCTCTACGACACGGCCTGTTCCGGCAGGCAGGCTGAACTGCCGGCGTTACCGATCCAGTATCGCGACTATGCTCTATGGCAGCGCAGTTGGCTGGAAGCCGGCGAGCGAGAGCGGCAACTGATCTACTGGCGCGACAAACTGGGAGGCGAGCACACATCGCTGGAGTTGCCCACCGATCGCCCTCGCCCAGCAGTTCCCAGTTACCGGGGGACCCGTCATGAGTTCCGGATCGAGCCATTGCTCTCCGACCAACTGCGGGCATTGGCCAAGCGCCATAATGTTACTTTATTCATAGTCTTGCTGGCTGCCTTCAAGCTGCTGATGCAACGCTACAGCGGACAATCCGTTATCCGCATCGGCTCCCCCATTGCCAACCGTCATCGCTCGGAAGTAGAGGGATTGATCGGTTGTTTTATCAACACCCAGGTTCTGCATACGGAGATCGATCCGCTGATCGATGTCGGCGAACTGTTACGGCGGGTCAAGGAAACTGTACTAGGTGCACAGGTACATCAGGATCTGCCGTTCGAACAACTGGTCGAAGTACTGAATCTGGAGCGCGACACGGGACAGTCGCCCTTGTTCCAAGTGCTGTTCAACCATCAGCCGAACGTTACCGACGTTCGGGAACTGAAGACCCGTTCCGGCTTGACGCTGGAGCGTATCGAGCCGGCAAGGCACACGGCCCGTTTCGATCTGGCGCTGGATACCTACGAGAGTGCGGGACAGTTGTACGCAGCTTTCACCTATGCCCTGGAGGTGTTCGACGGCACGACCGTCGCCAAGTTGGAGGAGCACTGGCTGCGGTTGCTGGAAGGAATCGCGGAAGAAGAGCCGACTGTCGTCGGCGAACTGTCCTTGTCGCAGGTAACAGATGCGGCGGACGAGCGTGTCGACCACAGCCTGGAGGAGAGCGACTGCGTTCATCAACTGATCGAACGAGCTGCGAGCCAACATCCGGAACGACTGGCGGCAGTCAGCGGCAATGATGTCATCAATTACGCTCGCCTGAACGAGCGAGCCGACGAACTCGCCCGGGTGTTGTTCGATGCCGGTGTTCTGCCCGACCAGCGGGTTGGGGTGGTGGGTGATCGTTCCATCGACATGCTGGTCGGCATTCTGGGCATCCTGAAGGCAGGGGCGGCCTATCTGCCTCTGGAACCCGACCAGCCACAAGAACGCCTGGCGTTCATGCTCGCCGATAGCGATGTGCGACTGGTTCTGGGGCGTTCTTCCTGGGAGGGGCTCCTGCCGGATGGCGTCCGGATGATATGCCTGGACGAGCCCCTGCCGCCTGTTTCCGGGAGCGCCGGGCTACACGTCCGTGTTTCCCCCGGCAATCTTGCCTATGTGATCTATACCTCGGGGACCACGGGCATGCCAAAGGGCGTGGCGGTTCCCCATGGAGCGCTGGCGAACTACGTCGAGGGCATTTCCCGGCGGCTTCCCCTGGAAGCGATCAGCAGCATGGCCATGGTGTCCACGCCCGCCGCGGACCTGGGGCACACGGTCCTTTTCGGCGCCCTGTGCGCGGGCAAGACCCTGCACTTGCTGGACAAAGAGACGGTCCTCGACGCCGAGGCGTTCGCTGCCCACATGGATGCACATGGGGTGGATGCACTGAAGATCGTACCCTCGCACCTGGATGCCATGCTGTCGGCCGGCCGCTCGGCACTGCCCAGGCGTTGCCTGGTCCTCGGCGGGGAAGCCTGTCCGCCCGCGCTACTGGCCAGGATCGTCGCCTTGGCTCCCGAACTGAAGGTACTCAACCACTATGGCCCCACGGAGACCACCGTGGGGGTCCTGATCGGAGAATTGAAGGGACTGCCGGTGCTGGGAAGCCCGCTGGAGAATGTCGGGGTCCGGAGACTGGATGCCTGCCTGCAGCCCGCTCCCGGTCCGGCCAAGGGAGAGCTGCACATCTCGGGGGCGGGGCTTGCCAGAGGGTATCTGGGACGTCCTGCGCTGACAGCCGAACGCTTCGTCCCCGATCCCTCCGGCACTCCTGGGGGACGAATGTACCGGACTGGCGATTGGGTGCGGCGCAACGCCGATGGCGGACTGCTGTTCGCCGGGCGCATGGACGGCCAGGTGAAGATTCGCGGCTATCGTGTCGAACTGGCCGAGATCGAAAGCCGCCTGCGGGCCTTGCCAGGTGTCGGGAACGCATTGCTGCGGGTGATCGGCGAGGAACATGCCCGGCAACTGGTGGCCTATCTGGTGCCGACAGCGGTACCGGATGGCCAGGCGGGACAGGCGTTCCTGGACGAGATACGTACGGTCCTGAAACGGGTGCTGCCGGAACACATGGTGCCGACGCATCTGCTGGTCCTGGAGCACCTGCCGGTAACCGCCAACGGCAAGGTCGACCTCAAGGCCCTGCCCGAACCCGTCGCCACCTCGGCGACTTACGTCGCACCCGGAACGCCTCTGCAAACGCGGTTGGCCGAGATCTGGGCCGAGGTGCTCAAGGCCGAGCAGGTGGGCCTGACCGACAACTTCTTCGAGCTGGGCGGACATTCCCTGCTGGCCACCCAAGTGATTTCCCGAGTACGCCAGAGCCTGGGCATCGAGTTGCCCCTGCGCGCCCTGTTCGAAGCGCAGGACCTGGCCGGTTTCGTCGGGCGGGTCGGCCTAGGCCAGGTCAGCCAGGCGCCCGCCCTCGAAAAGGCCGACCGCGACCAGCCCCTGGTCGCCTCCTACGCCCAGCAGCGCCAGTGGTTCCTCTGGCAACTGGAGCCCGGGAGCGCCGCCTACCACATCCCGGCGGCGCTACGCCTGAAAGGCGCCCTGGACATCGAGGCCCTGCGGCGCAGCTTCGACGCGCTGATCCGGCGCCACGAGTCCCTGCGCACCACCTTCCGCCAGGACGGCGAGCGGACGCTCCAGGTCATCCACCCCAGCGGCAGCCTCTGGTTCGAGCAGGAGCCGCTGCCGGCGGATGCCGCCATCGGCCTGGACGAGCGGATCCGGGTTCAGGTCGAAGCAGAGGTCCAACGCCTGTTCGACCTGGAGCAGGGCCCGCTGCTGCGGGTGAAGCTGCTGCGCCTGGACGAGGACGATCATGTCCTGATCCTGAGCCTGCACCACATCGTCTCGGACGGCTGGTCCACCCCGATCATGGTGGACGAGCTGGTCCGTTTGTACGAAGGCTATAGCCAAGGCCACGAGGTGACGCTGCCGGAGTTGCCGGTCCAGTACGCCGACTATGCCCTCTGGCAGCGCCAGTGGATGGAGGCCGGCGAACGGGACCGGCAACTGGCCTACTGGACCGCGCAACTGGGCGGCGAACAGCCGGTGCTGGAGTTGCCCGGCGACCGGCCGCGGCCGGCCGTGCAGAGCCATGCCGGAGCCCGGCTGGCCGTCGAACTCGACGGCGAACTGGCCCGCTCCCTGCGGGAACTGGCCCGGCGGGAGGGTGTGACCCTGTTCATGCTGCTGCTGGCCAGCTTCCAGAGCCTGCTGCACCGCTACAGCGGGCAGGACGACATCCGGGTGGGCGTGCCGATCGCCAACCGCACCCGGGCGGAAACGGAAGGGCTGATCGGCTTCTTCGTCAACACCCAGGTGCTGAAGGCCGAATTCGAGCTGCAGACCACCTTCGTCGAGCTGCTGCGCCAGGTGAAACGGACCGCCCTGGAGGCCCAGGCACACCAGGACCTGCCGTTCGAGCAACTGGTGGAGGCCCTGCAGCCGGAGCGCAGCCTGAGCCACAGCCCGTTGTTCCAGGTGATGTACAACCACCAGACGGCGGTGAAGGGCGCGGCGCGAAGCCTGCCCGGGCTCAGCGTGGAAGGGCTGGCATGGGAGAACCGTACCACCCAGTTCGACCTGACGCTGGACAGCTACGAAGGCCCGGACAGCCTGGGCGCTTCGCTGACCTATGCCACCGACCTGTTCGATGCCTCGACCGTCAAGCGCCTGGCCGGGCACTGGCGCAACCTGTTGGCAAGTATCGTCCGCCAGCCGGAACGGCGCATAGGCGAACTGCCGCTGCTGACCCCGGAGGAATACCGCCAGATCGTCCACGCGTGGAACCGGACCGAGGCCCGCTACCCGAGCGAGCGCGGCGTGCACCAGTTGATCGAGGAGCAGGTGGCGAGGACCCCGGAGGTGGTGGCCCTGGTGTTCGGCGAGCAGGAAATGAGCTACAGGGAACTGAACCGCAGGGCCAACCGCCTGGCGCACCGGCTGATCGAACTGGGCGTGGGCCCGGATGTGCTGGTGGGCGTCGCGGTAGAGCGGGGCTTCGAGATGGTGGTCGGGCTGCTGGCGATCCTCAAGGCCGGCGGGGCCTATGTGCCGCTGGACCCGGAATACCCGCGGGAGCGGCTGGCGTACATGATCGAGGACAGCGGTATCGGTCTGCTGCTGACCCAGCGGCACCTGCAGGACCGGCTGCCGTCGGCCGACGGGGTGCAGAGCCTGTTCCTGGAGCCGGGCGACGACTGGCTGGAGAACTATCCGCCGGAAAACCCGGCGAACCGGACGGCGCCGCAAAACCTGGCCTATGTGATCTACACCTCCGGATCGACCGGCAGGCCGAAAGGGGCGGGCAATACGCATACGGCCTTGATTAACCGCCTGCACTGGATGCAGAAAGCCTACCAGCTCGATACAACGGATACGGTCCTGCAAAAGACGCCGTTCAGCTTCGATGTTTCGGTATGGGAGTTGTTCTGGCCGCTATTGAATGGAGCACGGCTGGCGATCGCACGGCCCGGCGAGCACCGCGATCCGGAGCGCCTCATCGACACGATTGAGCGTCATGGAGTAACGACCCTGCATTTCGTGCCCTCGATGCTCCAGGCTTTCATCTCCGTCGAACACATCGAAGGCTGCCGGAGCATCCGCCGGCTCGTGTGCAGCGGCGAGGCCCTCCCGGCGGAGCTTGCCCGCAAGACCCTGGAAAGAATGCCCGCGGTTGGCCTGTTCAATCTGTATGGTCCGACCGAAGCGGCTATCGATGTGACCCATTGGACTTGTGATCATGTCGATCCCGAGGGCGTGCCGATCGGCCAACCGATCGATAACCTGAAGACCCACATACTGGAGGAGAGCCTTCATCCAGTAGCACCGCGTTGTTGCGGCGAGCTGTATCTGGGGGGAGTGGGGCTTGCCCGTGGTTACCACAACCGCCCGGGCTTGACCGCCGAGCGCTTCATCCCCGATCCATTCGATACCAGCGAACAGGGCGGCGGACGCCTGTACCGTACCGGCGACCTGGCCCGCTACCGGGCCGGCGGGGTGATCGAGTACCTGGGCCGTATCGATCATCAGGTGAAGATCCGCGGCTTCCGTATCGAGCTAGGCGAGATCGAGGCCCGGCTGCGGCAGCACGGGGCGGTACGCGAGGCGGTGGTGATCGACGTCGAGGGAGCGGGCGGCAGGCAACTGGCCGCCTACCTGGTGCCCGACGACCCGGCGATGCTGGACGGCGACGAACGCCAGGGCGCTCTGCGCGGCGAGCTGAAGGACCATCTCCGGGCAGCGCTGCCGGACTACATGGTGCCGGCGCACCTGGTGTTCCTCGCGCGGCTGCCGCTGACGCCCAACGGCAAGCTGGACCGCAAGGCGCTGCCGCGGCCGAACGCCAGCCTGCTGCAGCGGGCCTACGTGGCCCCGGCGAGCGAGCTGGAGCAGCGGATCGCGGCGATCTGGGCCGAGGTGCTCAAGGTCGAGCGGGTGGGCCTGACCGACAACTTCTTCGAGCTGGGCGGCGACTCCATCGTCTCGATTCAGGTGGTCAGTCGGGCGCGCCAGGCCGGCATCGCCTTCACGCCCAAGGAGCTGTTCCAGCACCAGACCGTTCAGGGGTTGACCACGGTAGCCCAGCGCACGGGAGGTCTGTGCATCGACCAGGGAGCGGTTACCGGTACGATGCCCCTGACCTCGATCCAGCGCATGTTCTTCGAGGAGGAAATCCCCGAGCGTCACCACTGGAACCAGTCGGTATTGCTCGAGCCGAACGAGCGGCTCGTCGTCGAGCCTTTGGAGGCGGCCCTCCAGAGGGTGGTCGAGCACCACGATGCACTGCGCTTGCGTTTCATCCAGCAAGAGGGGCGATGGAGCGCCGGTTTCCGGGATAGGGAGGAAGCGGAACTGCTGTGGCAGAGCCAGGTATCCGATATCGGTGAACTGGAGGCTGTCTGCAACGAGGCCCAGGCCAGCCTGGACCTGGAACATGGGCCGTTGTTGCGAGCGGTACTGGCCAGCCTGCCGGATGGCCGGCAGCGTTTGTTGCTGGTCATCCACCACTTGGTGGTGGACGGGATCTCATGGCGGGTGCTGCTGGAAGATCTGCAGACCGCCTACCGGCAAGCCGTCCAGAGCCAGCCACTGCACCTGCCGGCCAAGAGCAGTTCGTTCAAGGCCTGGTCCGAGCGCCTGGAGCAGTACGCGGCGGAAGCGACCCTCGCCGAGGAACTGGGCTACTGGCAACGGCAGTTGCAAGAGGCTACCGATGAACTGCCTTGCGACCATCCGCAAGGCGGTCATCAACGGAAACAGGCAGCCTTCGCGACCACCCATCTGGACCGTGACTGGACACGCCGCCTGCTGCAAGAGGCACCGGCCGCCTACCGCACCCAGGTCAACGACCTGCTGCTGGCCGCCCTGGCCCGGGTGATCTGCCGCTGGAGCGGTCAGGCCTCCACCCTGGTCAGGCTGGAAGGCCACGGCCGGGAGGACCTGTTCGACGACCTCGACATCACCCGGACGGTGGGCTGGTTCACCAGCCTGTTCCCGGTGAAGCTGACGCCCCGGAGCGAAATCGCCGACTCGATCAAGACCGTCAAGGAACAGTTGCGCGCCGTGCCGAACAAGGGCATCGGCTACGGCCTGCTGCGCTATCTAGGCTCGGAAACCGCCAGGCAAACACTGCAACGCCTGCCCCGCGGCGAAATCGTCTTCAACTACCTGGGCCAGTTCGACCAGAGCTTCGAGGCCGAGGCGGCCTTGTTCGCCCCTGCCGGGGAAAGCAGCGGCCAGGGACGAAGCGAAGCAGCACCACTGGACGCTCTCCTCAGCCTCGACGGCCAGGTCTACGGCGGTGAACTGAGGCTGACCTGGACCTTCAGCCGGGAACGCTTCGCCGAGGCGACGATCCAGCGCCTGGCCGACGCCTATGCCCGGGAACTCGAGGCCCTGGTCGGGCACTGTGCGGATGAGAACAATCGCGGCATGACCCCCTCGGACGTCCCGCTGGCCGGATTGAGCCAGGAGCAACTGGACGCACTGCCGGTCCCCGCAGGGGAAATCGAGGATATCTATCCGCTGTCGCCGATGCAGCAGGGCATGCTGTTCCACAGCCTACTGGAGGGGGAGGCGGGCCACTACATCAACCAGATGCGGGTGGACGTGGAAGGGCTGGACGTCGCACGCTTCAGGGCCGCCTGGCAGGCGGTGGTCGACCGGCACGAGGTGCTCAGGGCCAGCTTCGTCGAGGTGGACGGACGTCCGCTGCAGGTGATCCGCAGGCAGGTTTCCATGCCTTGTGTCGAACTGGACTGGCGCAGCCAGCCGCAACTGCAGGACAGCCTGGACACCTGGGCGCAGACGGACCGGCAACGGGGCTTCGACCTGGAGCGCGAGCCGCTGCTGCGGCTGGCGGTGATCCGCACCGGGGAGAACCGCCACCACCTGATCTACACCAACCACCACATCCTGCTGGACGGCTGGAGCGGCTCGCAACTGCAGGGCGAGGTGCTGCAGGCCTATACGGGCAAACCCATCGGGCACCCGGGCCTCCGCTACCGCGACTACATCGCCTGGCTGGGCCGGCAGGACCGGGCCGCCAGCGAAGCCTTCTGGCGGGAGCAACTCGGCGCCCTGGAGGAGCCGACCCGGCTGGCCCAGGCCATCAAGATCGACGAAGCGGAGAAACGAGCCGGTCATGGCGACCATCAGCAGGTGTTCGACCCGCAACAGACCCGTTGCCTGAGCGAGTTCGCCCGGGCCCAGCGGGTGACGGTCAACACCCTGGTGCAGGCGGCCTGGCTGCTGTTGCTACAGCGCTACAGTGGGCAGGCGACGGTGTGCTTCGGCGCCACCGTGGCGGGACGTCCGGCCGAGCTGCAGGGCGTGGAAGGGCAACTGGGCCTGTTCATCAACACCCTGCCGGTGATCGCCAGCCCCCGGGCGGAACAGCGCGTAGGCGAGTGGCTCGGCCAGGTCCAGGCGCAGAACCTGGGCCTGCGCGAACACGAACACACGCCGCTGTACGAGATCCAGCGCTGGGCCGGGCTGGGCGGCGAGGCGCTGTTCGACAGCCTGCTGGTGTTCGAGAACTACCCGATCGCCGAGGCATTGCAGCAGGGCGCGCCCGAGGGCCTGGTGTTCGAGCGGCTAGCCGTCCGGGAACAGACCAACTACCCGCTGACCCTGGCCATCGGCCTGGGCGAAACGCTGACGGTGCGCTACGGCTACGACCGCGGGCATTTCGACGCAGCAGGCATCGAGCGGATCGCGGGGCATTTCGCCCGGCTGCTGCAAGGCCTGACCAGCGACGCCCGGGCCGCTATCGGCGAACTGCCGCTGCTGGCCCCGGAGGAATACCGCCAGATCGTTCACGACTGGAACCGGACCGAGGCCAGCTACCCGAGCGAGCGCAGCGTGCACCAGTTGATCGAGGATCAGGTGGCGAGGACCCCGGAGGCGGTGGCCCTGGTGTTCGGCGAACAGGAAATGAGCTACGGAGAGCTGAACCGCAGGGCCAACCGGTTGGCGCACCGGCTGATCGAGCTGGGCGTGGGTCCGGATGTGCTGGTGGGTATCGCGGTGGAGCGGGGCGTCGAGATGGTGGTGGGGCTGCTGGCGATCCTCAAGGCCGGCGGGGCCTATGTACCGCTGGACCCGGAGTACCCGCGGGAGCGGCTGGCCTACATGATCGGGGACAGCGGCGTCGGCTTGCTGCTGACGCATGCGTCGCTGCTCGAGCACCTGCCCCGGGAGCACCACGACAAGGCCCTGCTGCTTGATCGGTTGTCCTTGGAAGGCTATCCGCCGGAAAACCCAGTCAACCGGACGATGCCGCAGAACCTGGCCTACGTGATCTATACCTCGGGCTCCACCGGGCAGCCCAAGGGTGCGGCGGTGCGAATCGGCAGCTTCGTCAACCTGCTGCACTGGTACCGGGCCGCCTGCGAACTGACCGCGGACGACCGGGTGCTGCTGCTCAGCTCCTACAGCTTCGACCTGACCCAGAAGAACCTGTACGGCGTGCTGTGCGCGGGAGGGCAGTTGCATATCGCCCCGGCGGGCTACGACCCGGACAGCCACCGCCGGCAGATCGGAAAACACCGGCTGAGCGTGCTCAACTGCGCCCCGAGCGCCTTCTACCCCCTGCTGCAGGGCGATCGCGCCGAACTGGCCAGCCTGAAACACGTCCTCTTGGGGGGCGAGGCCATCCAGCCGGGAGAACTGGCGGAGTGGCTGGAGTCGCCCCAGGCGGCGAACGTCTCGATCCACAACACCTACGGTCCGACCGAATGCACGGACGTGGTGATCGCCCGGGCGACGCCGGGAAGCGCGGTGCCGGGGCTGAGCGCCCTGCCGATCGGGCGGCCGCTGCCCGGGGTCAGCGCCTATGTCCTCGACGGCTCGGCCGGGCCGGTCGCCCTCGGGCAGGCGGGAGAACTGCATATCGGCGGGGACTGCGTGGGCGAGGGCTACTGGCATCGCCCCAGCCTGACCGCCGAACGCTTCGTCCCCGACCCGTTCGACGACAGCGCGCAGGGCGGCGGGCGCCTGTACCGCACCGGCGACCTGGCCCGCTATCGGGCCGACGGGGTGATCGAGTATCTGGGCCGTATCGACCACCAGGTGAAGATCCGCGGCTTCCGCATCGAGCTGGGCGAGATCGAGGCCCGGCTGCAGCAGCACGGAGCCGTGCGCGAAGCGGTGGTGATCGATATCGACGGGGCGGGCGGCAAGCAACTGGCCGCCTACCTGGTGCCCAACGACCTGGCGATACTGGACGGCGACGAACGCCAGGGCGCTCTGCGTATCGAGCTGAAGGACCATCTCCGGACAACGCTACCGGACTACATGGTGCCGGCGCACCTGGTGTTCCTCGCGCGGCTGCCGCTGACCCCCAACGGCAAGCTGGACCGCAAGGCGCTGCCCCGACCGGACGCCAGTCTGCTGCAGCGGGCCTACGTGGCCCCGGCGAGCGAACTGGAGCAACGGATCGCGGCGATCTGGGCCGAGGTGCTCAAGGTCGAGCGAGTGGGCCTGACCGACAACTTCTTCGAGCTGGGCGGACATTCCCTGCTGGCCACCCAAGTGATTTCCCGAGTACGCCAGAGCCTGGGCATCGAGTTGCCCCTGCGCGCCCTGTTCGAAGCGCAGGACCTGGCCGGTTTCGCCGGGCGGGTCGGCCTAGGCCAGGTCAGCCAGGCGCCCGCCCTCGAAAAGGCCGACCGCGACCAGCCCCTGGTCGCCTCCTACGCCCAGCAGCGCCAGTGGTTCCTCTGGCAACTGGAGCCCGGGAGCGCCGCCTACCACATCCCGGCGGCGCTACGCCTGAAAGGCGCCCTGGACATCGAGGCCCTGCGGCGCAGCTTCGAGGCCCTGATTCGGCGTCATGAGTCCCTGCGCACCATCTTCCGCCAGGACGGTGAGCGGACGATCCAGGTCATCCCTCCCAGCGGTAGCCTCTGGTTCGAGCAGGAGCCGCTGCCGGCGGATGCCGCCATCGGCCTGGACGAGCGGATCCGGGTTCAGGTCGAAGCCGAGGTCCAACGCCTGTTCGACCTGGAGCAGGGCCCGCTGCTGCGGGTGAAGCTGCTGCGCCTGGACGAGGACGACCACGTGCTCGTGCTGACCCTGCACCACATCGTCTCGGACGGCTGGTCCACCCCGCTCATGGTGGACGAACTGGTCCGCCTGTACGAGGGCTACAGCCAGGGGCACGAGGTGAGGCTGCCGGAGTTGCCGGTCCAGTACGCCGACTACGCCCTCTGGCAGCGCCAGTGGATGGAGGCCGGCGAACGGGACCGGCAACTGGCCTACTGGACCGCGCAACTGGGCGGCGAACAGCCGGTGCTGGAGTTGCCCGGCGACCGGCCGCGGCCGGCCGTGCAGACCTATGCCGGAGCCCGGCTGGCCGTCGAACTCGACGGCGAACTGGCCCGCTCCCTGCGGGAACTGGCCCGGCGGGAGGGGGTGACCCTGTTCATGCTGCTGCTGGCCAGCTTCCAGAGCCTGCTGCACCGCTACAGCGGACAGGACGACATCCGGGTGGGTGTGCCGATCGCCAACCGCACCCGGGCGGAAACGGAAGGGCTGATCGGCTTCTTCGTCAACACCCAGGTGCTGAAAGCCGAATTCGGGCTGCAGACCACCTTCGTCGAGCTGCTGCGCCAGGTGAAACGGACCGCCCTGGAGGCCCAGGCGCACCAGGATCTGCCGTTCGAGCAACTGGTGGAGGCCCTGCAGCCGGAGCGCAGCCTGAGCCACAGCCCGTTGTTCCAGGTGATGTACAACCACCAGACGGCGGTGAAAGGCGAGGCGCGGACCCTGCCCGGACTCCGCGTGGAAGGGCTGGCATGGGAGAACCGTACCACCCAGTTCGACCTGACGCTGGACAGCTACGAAAGCGCGGACAGCCTGGGCGCCTCGCTGACCTATGCCACCGACCTGTTCGATGAACGGACTATCGAACGGCTTGCCCGGCACTGGTTGAACCTGCTGGCCGGCATCGTCCGCCAGCCGGAACGGCGCATCAGCGAACTGGCGCTGCTGGACCCGGAGGAATACCGGCGGATCGTCCACGCGTGGAACCAGACCGAGGCCCGCTACCCGAGCGAGCGCGGCGTGCACCAGTTGATCGAGGAGCAGGTGGCGAGGACCCCGGAGGCGGTGGCCCTGGTGTTCGGCGACGAAGCACTGACCTACGGGGAACTGAACCGCAGGGCCAACCGGTTGGCGCACCGGCTGATCGAGTTGGGCGTGGGCCCGGACGTGCTGGTGGGCATCGCGGTGGAGCGAGGCTTCGAGATGGTGGTGGGCCTGCTGGCGATCCTCAAGGCCGGCGGAGCCTATGTGCCGCTGGACCCGGAGTACCCGCGGGAGCGGCTGGCGTACATGATCGAGGACAGCGGTATCGATCTGCTGCTGACCCAGGAACACCTGGCAGACCAGCTACCAGCGGCAAGTGTGAATATCTGGCGCCTGGACAGCGATTGGAGTGAGCTGAACGGATTTCCCGCATCCAACCCGGATCTTCCGCTCCATCCAGAGCATCTGGCGTATTGCATCTACACCTCGGGCTCGACCGGCAGACCCAAGGGGGTTGCCGTTCGTCACCAGGCACTGACCAACTTTATGGCCAGCATGGCCTCGCAGCCGGGGCTGGATGCCAACGACAGGATGTTGGTCCTGACCTCGCTGTCCTTCGACATTGCCGCTTTGGAGCTCTATCTGCCCCTGCTGGTCGGAGGAACCGTGGTGTTGCTGTTCAACCATCAGAACAGGGATGCCCAGGCCTTGCTGGAAGTCATCGACCGGCAGTCGGTCAGTGTCGTCCAGGCCACGCCTTCGACCTGGCGAATGCTGCTGGATACGGCATCGCCCGGAGCTTTGCGGGACTGTAAGTTGCTGAGCGGTGGTGAGGCGTTGTCGCCGGACTTGACGGAGCGGCTGCTCCGTCAGGCCGGCCATGTCTGGAATCTGTATGGTCCGACCGAGACGACCATCTGGTCGGGGCTGTACCACATCGATGCGGAACATCCGTCTCCATGGCTGGGCAGGCCGATTGCCAACACCACCTTGCACATTCTGGAAAAAAGCTTTGCTCCAGTGCCAGAAAGGGTTGCGGGTGAGCTATTGATAGGTGGCGATGGACTCGCCAGGGGGTATCTGCATCGCCCCGACCTGACTGCCGAACGCTTCATCCCCGACCCGTTCGACGACAGCGAGCAGGGCGGCGGGCGCCTGTACCGCACCGGCGACCTGGCCCGCTACCGGGCCGACGGGGTGATCGAGTACCTGGGCCGTATCGACCATCAGGTGAAGATCCGCGGCTTCCGTATCGAGCTGGGCGAGATCGAGGCCCGGCTGCAGCAGCACGGGGCCGTGCACGAGGCGGTGGTGATCGATATCGACGGGGCGGGCGGCAGGCAACTGGCCGCCTACCTGGTGCCCGACGACCTGGCGATGCTGGACGGCGACGAACGCCAAACCGGACTGCGCCGCGAGCTGAAGGCGCACCTCGGGGCGGCGCTGCCGGACTACATGGTGCCGGCGCACCTGGTGTTCCTCGAACGGCTGCCGCTGACGCCCAACGGCAAGCTGGACCGCAAGGCGCTGCCGCGGCCGGACGCCAGTCTGCTACAGCAGCAATACGTCGAACCGCAGACCGAACTGGAGCAACGGATCGCAGCGATCTGGGCCGAGGTGCTCAAGGTCGAGCGGGTAGGGCTCACCGACAACTTCTTCGAACTGGGCGGCCACTCCCTGCTGGCCACTCAGGCGATTTCCAGCATCAACGTGCAACTCGGCATCGACTTGCCGCTTCGCCTCATCTTCGAAAAACCCATATTGAACGAATTCTCCATGACATTGGAAAACCATGGCCTGTCTCTGAGCGAGGCCGACTTGAGCGATATCGAAAAATTGATGAATGAAATGGCAGAGGTTTGAAATGGACAGGACAACAGCGGAACGTATCGCCAAGCGCTTCATCAGCCTGCCGCTGGAGCAGCGTCGCCAGATTCTCGACAAGATGATCGAAACCGGGCAGAGCTTCAGGCTCCTGCCCATCGTGCCCATCCGGCATGAGATCGGGCGCCTTCCCCTTTCCTATGCCCAGCAGCGCCTGCTTTTCCTCTGGCAACTGGAGCCGGACAATTCCTTCTACAACGTGCCCATGGCTGTCCGTCTGCACGGCCGGTTGGATGAGCAGGCCTTGCATCGTGCCTTGACGCTTCTGGTTCAGCGACACGAGAGCCTGCGTACTCGCTTCGTCTCGGCGGATGGCGAGTTCCATCAGGAGATCCTTGAGGATTCGCTGGTCGCGCTGGAGATCGTTTCCGTGGCAGGGCAGGACGAGACCTCGTTGAAGGCCCGCATCCGGGACGAATTCGCCCAGCCCTTCGACCTGCTCAATGGTCCCATGTTACGGGTCAAGTTACTGCGCCTGAGCGATACCGACCAAGTACTGACCTTGTGTCTGCACCATATCGTTTCCGATGGCTGGTCGGGCGAATTGATGGTGAAAGAGTTCGTGCAGCTTTACGAGGGGTTGCTGGAAGAGCGCACTGTCGAGTTACCGGAACTGCCGATCCAGTATGCGGATTATGCGATCTGGCAACGGGCCTGGCTGGAGGCCGGGGAGGGCGAGCGGCAACTGGCCTACTGGAAGGCGCAACTGGGTGAGGAGCAACCGGTACTGGAGCTACCCTTGGATCGTGAGCGGCCGGCCAGCCCCAGTTATCGTGGCGCGCTCGTCCAGGTCGAGATCCCCAAAGGGCTGGCCCTGGAGTTGCGAATACTGGCCCGCAAGGGGGGCCACACGCTGTTCATGCTGGTTCTGGCGGCAGTAGCCGTGGTGCTGTCACGCTACAGCGGTCAGTCGGACATCCGTATCGGTGCGCCCAACGCCGGTCGTAACCGCAAGGAGTTGGAAGGGCTGATCGGCTTTTTCATCAACACCCAGGTATTGCGCGTCCAGGTAGATGAGCGCGCCACCTTCGCCGAAATGATCGATCAGGTGAAAGACGTGGTCGCCGGTGCCCAGTCGCATCAGGACCTGCCGTTCGAGCAACTGGTGGATGCCCTGGTGCCGGAGCGGAACCTGAGCCACAACCCCCTGTTCCAGTTCAAGCTCAATCAGAATGTCGCCGGCGAAGCCAGGAAGCGCAAGCAACTGGGCGGATTGGAGGTGGAGGACTTTCCATTCGACGATGGAAGCGCACATTTCGACCTCGCTCTCGACTTCACCGACACACCGACAGGAATCGATGCGTCTTTCACCTATGCGACGGACCTGTTCGACTCCGCCACTATCGAACGCATAGCAGCCTCCTTGCGCAGGACTCTGGAAGCCCTGGTCCGGATACCGCATGCCCGACTACTGGAATGCCCCGAAAGTACCGCTCTATCTCAGGAGCAAGACAACCGGGTTTTCCCGCACGCCGATATGCTCTCGCTCTGGCAGCACGGCCTGCAACTCGGCGGGGAAGGGGCCGCATTGCGCTGTGGCGAGCAGACCCTCGGCTATATGGATCTGGAGCGTGCCTCCAATCGCCTGGCGCGCCACCTCCAGGCTCTGGGAGTAGGTAGCGGAACGACCGTGGCGCTCTGCCAGGAGCGCTCCGCCGGCTGGGTGACCGCCGTGCTGGCAGTGCTCAAGGCCGGCGGCCTGTATCTGCCGCTGGACAGCCAGCAGCCGGCCGACCGCCTGCAACAATTACTGGACGACAGCAGGGCCGCCCTGCTGATCCATGATCGCCATGATGGACGTTTCACCGATCTCCCGGGCCTGGATGTTCTTGCCTACGACCCCACCCTCTGGAGCGGATACAGCGACGAGCCGCTGTCGACGTGCATCGTCCCCGAACAACCGGCCTATGTCATCTATACCTCTGGCTCCACTGGTCAGCCCAAGGGGGTGGTAATCAGCCACCGGGCCTTGGCCAACTACGTGCAGGCTGCGCTCGACCGGTTGCAACTCCCCCTTGGGGCCAGCATGGCCATGGTTTCCACCGTTGCCGCCGACCTGGGCCATACGATGTTGTTCGGCGCCCTGGCATCAGGCAGGCCACTTCATCTGCTGCCCCAGGAGCTCGCCTTCGATCCCGACGGTTTCGCCGCTTATATGGCCACGCATCGGGTTGGCGTACTCAAGCTGGTACCGAGCCATCTTCAAGGCCTGTTGCAGGCCGCCAGGCCTGCGGATGTACTGCCCGAGCAGGCCCTGATCCTGGGCGGCGAGGCCTGCCCATGGGCTCTGGTCGAGCGGGTCGAGCAGCTCAAGCCCACCTGTCGGATCATCAACCACTACGGCCCGACCGAAACCACGGTGGGCATCCTCACCCATGAGGCAAGGCAGCGGTCAGAGGGTGGCCGCAGCGTTCCGGTCGGTCGGCCACTGGCCAACGGCCGAGCCGAGATTCTGGATGCCTATCTCAACCCCGTTCCCTTGCAGATTTCCGGCGAACTCTACCTGGGTGGGCAAGGCTTGGCGCAGGGCTACCTGGGCCGACCGGCCCTGACGGCGGAACGTTTCGTGCCTGCGGAGCAGGGGGAACGACGTTATCGAACCGGCGATCGGGCACGCCAGGGAAGTGATGGCCTGGTTGAATTCGTCGGCCGTGCCGACGATCAGGTGAAGATTCGTGGCTACCGGGTCGAGCCGGGCGAGATAACACAAATCCTGCAGAACCTTGAGGGTGTGAAGGAGGCCGTGGTTCAGGCCCTGCCACTGGAAAGCGACGCCTCCCGGCTGCAACTGGTGGCCTATTGCGTGGCGGAGGCGGGCGTAACGGTGTCCGTGCTGCAACAGGGGCTGCAGGCGCGTCTGCCGGATTACATGGTCCCCGCCCATATCCTCTTGCTGGAGCGCCTACCGCTGACGGCCAACGGCAAGCTGGACAGGCGCGCCCTGCCCAAGCCCGGTATTGTGGCCCAGGGGTACGTAGCGCCGGTGGGCGAGATCGAGGAAAAGCTGGCAGCGATCTGGACCGAGGTGCTCAAGCTGGAGCGGGTTGGCAGCCATGACAATTTCTTCGAGCTGGGCGGCGACTCGATTCTCAGCCTGCAGATCATCGCCCGGGCCAAACGCCAGGGCATCAAGCTGACGCCCAAGCAACTGTTCGAGAAGCAGACCATCGGTCAACTGGCACAGGTGGCCAAGCGGGTCGAAGACAAGAAGCAGGCCGCTACCGAGTCGGCAGAAAGAGTCGCCGGGCAGATGCCGTTGTTGCCGATCCAGTCGCGTTTCTTCGAACTGGATATTCCGCAACGCCATCATTGGAACCAGTCGGTGCTGCTCAGGCCGAACGAGCCGCTCGATCCGGAGTGCCTGAAAGCAGCCTTGAAGGTTCTGGTCGAACACCACGATGCGCTACGCCTGCGTTTCACCGGACATGATGGGAAATGGAGTGCCCGATTCCAGGATAGGGAAGAAGCGGAACTGCTGTGGCAGAAGGACCTGCTGGATATCAGCGAACTGGAAGCATCGGGCAATGAAGCGCAAGCCAGTCTGAGCCTGGATCAAGGCCCCCTGCTGCGAGCGGTGCTGGTGAACCTGCCCGATAACCGACAGCGACTGTTGTTGGTCATCCATCACCTGGTGGTGGATGGCGTGTCCTGGCGAGTTCTGCTGGAAGACCTGCAAACCACTTATCGGCAAGCCGTTCAGGGTCAGCCGTTGCGACTGCCGGCCAGGACCAGCTCGCTGAAACACTGGGCCGAACGGTTACATGCCTATGCGTCGAGCGAGGCTCTGCAGGCCGAGCAGGAATATTGGCTGCGAAGCCTGGGCGAGGCGGCGCAGGAATTGCCACGGGACAATCCCGATGGCGATGAAAGCGGACGCCAATCCCGCTCGGCCAGTACCCGTCTCGATGCGGAACTGACGCAGAAACTACTGAGACTGGCCCCGGCCGCCTACCGTACCCAGGTCAACGACCTACTGCTGGCGGCCCTGGCACGAGTGCTCTGCCTGTGGAGCGGACAGGACTCCGTACTGATCCAGTTGGAGGGTCACGGCCGTGAAGACCTGTTCGAAGACATCGACCTTACCCGGACGGTGGGCTGGTTCACCAGCTTGTTCCCGGTCCGACTGACGCCCCGTGACGATTGGGGCACGTCGATCAAGGGCATCAAGGAACAACTGCGATCGGTGCCGAACAAAGGCATCGGCTATGGAATCCTGCGCTATCTGGGGAGCGAAGATATCCGGCAAAGGTTGAGCCTGCTACCCGAAGCACGGGTGACTTTCAACTACCTGGGCCAGTTCGATGGCAGCTTCGCCCAGGATGAGGGCGCCCTGTTCGAACCGGCCAGCGAAAGCGCCGGACAAGCCCGCAGCGAAGAAGCGCCGTTGGGTAACTGGTTGTCCATCAATGGTCAGGTCTACGATGGAGAACTGCATCTGGAATGGACCTTCAGCCAGGATGTCTATCGGCCGGATGGCATCGAACGATTGGCTCGCGCCTACGAACAGGCCCTGGCAGACATCGTCGCGTACTGTGCGGATGAGAACAATCGCAGCGTGACCCCCTCGGATGTCCCGCTGGCCGGATTGAGCCAGGAGCAACTGGATGCGCTGCCATTACCCGCAGGGGAAATCGAGGATATCTACCCGCTGTCGCCGATGCAGCAGGGCATGCTGTTCCACAGCCTGCTGGAGCACGAGGCGGGCCACTACATCAACCAGATGCGGGTGGACGTGCAAGGGCTGGACGTCGAACGCTTCAGGGCCGCCTGGCAGGCGGTGGTCGACCGGCACGAGGTGCTCAGGGCTGGCTTCGTCGAGGTGGACGGACGTCCGCTGCAAGTGATCCGCAGACGGATGTCGATGCCCTGCGTCGAACTGGACTGGCGTGGCCAGCCGCAACTGCAGGACAGCCTGGATACCTGGGCGCAGGCGGACCGGCAACGGGGCTTCGACCTGGAGCGCGAGCCGCTGCTGCGGCTGGCGGTGATCCGCACCGGGGAGAACCGCCACCACCTGATCTACACCAACCACCACATCCTGCTGGACGGCTGGAGCGGCTCGCAACTGCAGGGCGAGGTGCTGCAGGCCTATACGGGCAAACCCATCGGGCACCCGGGCCTCCGCTACCGCGACTACATCGCCTGGCTGGGCCGGCAGGACCGGGCCGCCAGCGAAGCCTTCTGGCGGGAGCAACTCGGCGCCCTGGAGGAGCCGACCCGGCTGGCGGATTCGATCAGGCGAGCCGATGGCCGAACGGGGGAAGGCTATGGGGATCACGTCCAGCTCCTCGACAGCCGGCAGACCGCGGCGCTGAGCGAGTTCGCCCGGGCCCAGCGGGTGACGGTCAATACCCTGGTGCAGGCGGCCTGGCTGCTGTTGCTGCAGCGCTACAGCGGGCAGGCGACGGTGTGCTTCGGTGCCACCGTGGCGGGACGTCCGGCCGAGCTGCAGGGCGTGGAAGGGCAACTGGGCCTGTTCATCAACACCCTGCCGGTGATCGCCAGCCCTAGGTCGGAACAGCACGTGGGCGAATGGCTCGACCAGGTCCAGGCGCAGAACCTGGGCCTGCGCGAACACGAACACACGCCGCTGTACGAGATCCAGCGCTGGGCCGGGCTGGGCGGCGAGGCGCTGTTCGACAGCCTGCTGGTGTTCGAGAACTACCCGATCGCCGAGGCGCTGCAGCAGGGCGCGCCGAAGGGGCTGGTGTTCGAACGGATAGCCGTCCAGGAACAGACCAACTACCCGCTGACCCTGGCCATCGGCCTGGGCGAGACGCTGACGGTGCGCTACGGCTACGACCGCGGGCATTTCGACGCGGCGGGCATCGAGCGGATCGCCGGGCATTTCGCCCGGCTGCTGCAAGGCCTGGCCAGCGATGCCCGGGCCGCCATCGGCGAACTGCCGCTGCTGGACCCGGAGGAATACCAGCGGATCGTCCGCGACTGGAACCGGACCGAGGCCCGCTACCCGAGCGAGCACGGCGTGCACCAGTTGATCGAGGAGCAGGTGGCGAGGACCCCGGAGGCGGTGGCCCTGGTGTTCGGCGAGCGGGAGATGTCCTACGGGGAGCTGAACCGCAAGGCCAACCGGCTGGCACACCGGCTGCGCGAACTGGGCGTGGGTCCGGACGTGCTGGTGGGCATCGCGGTGGAGCGGGGCTTCGAGATGGTGGTGGGGCTGCTGGCGATCCTCAAGGCCGGCGGGGCCTATGTGCCGCTGGACCCGGAGTACCCAGGGGAGCGGCTGGCGTACATGATCGGGGACAGCGGCATCGGCCTGCTGCTGACCCAGCGGCACCTGCAGGACCGACTGCCGCCAACCGGCGGGGTGCGAAACCTGCTCCTAGAGCCGGACGACGATTGGCTGGAGGACTATCCGCAAGAAAACCCGGCCAACCGGACGGCGCCGCAAAACCTGGCCTACGTAATCTACACCTCCGGATCGACCGGCAGGCCGAAAGGGGCGGGCAATACGCATACGGCCTTGATCAACCGCCTGCACTGGATGCAGAAAGCCTACCGGCTCGATACAACGGATACGGTCCTGCAAAAGACGCCGTTCAGCTTTGATGTTTCGGTATGGGAGTTGTTCTGGCCGCTATTGAATGGGGCGCGGTTGGCGATCGCACGGCCCGGCGAGCACCGCGATCCAGAGCGCCTGATCGACACGATCGAGCGTCATGGGGTAACGACCCTGCATTTCGTGCCCTCGATGCTCCAGGCTTTCATCTCCGTCGAACACATCGAAGGCTGCCGGAGCATCCGCCGGCTCGTGTGCAGTGGCGAGGCACTCCCAGCGGAGCTTGCTCGCAAGACCCTGGAAAGAATGCCCACGGTTGGCCTGTTCAATCTGTATGGTCCGACCGAAGCGGCTATCGATGTGACCCATTGGACTTGTGATCATGTCGATCCCGAGGGCGTGCCGATCGGCCAACCGATCGATAACCTGAAGACCCACATACTGGAGGAGAGCCTTCATCCAGTAGCACCGCGTTGTTGCGGCGAGCTGTATCTGGGGGGAGTGGGGCTTGCCCGTGGTTACCACAACCGCCCGGGCTTGACCGCCGAACGCTTCGTCCCCGACCCGTTCGATAGCAGCGAACAGGGCGGCGGTCGCCTGTACCGTACCGGCGACCTGGCCCGCTACCGGGCCGACGGGGTGATCGAGTACCAGGGCCGTATCGACCACCAGGTGAAGATCCGCGGCTTCCGCATCGAGCTGGGCGAGATCGAGGCCCGCCTGCAGCAACACGAGGCGGTACGCGAGGCGGTGGTGATCGACATCGACGGGCCGGGCGGCAGGCAACTGGCCGCCTACCTGGTGCCCGACGACCTGGCGATGCTGGACGGCGACGAACGCCAAACCGGACTGCGCGGCGAATTGAAGGCGTACCTCGGGGCAGCACTGCCGGACTACATGGTGCCGGCGCACCTGGTGTTCCTCGCGCGGCTGCCGCTGACCCCCAACGGCAAGCTGGACCGCAAGGCGCTGCCCCGGCCGGACGTCAGCCTGCTGCAGCGGGCCTACGTGGCCCCGGCGAGCGAACTGGAGCAGCGGATGGCGGCGATCTGGGCCGAGGTGCTCAAGGTCGAGCGGGTAGGGCTGACGGACAACTTCTTCGAACTGGGCGGCCACTCCCTGCTGGCCACCCAGGTGATTTCCCGTGTACGCCAGAGCCTGGGCATCGAGCTGCCCCTGCGCGCCCTGTTCGAAGCGCAGGATCTGGCCAGTTTCGCCGGGCGGGTCGGTCAGGGCCAGACCAGCCGGGCGCCCGCCCTTGAAAAGGCCGACCGCGGCCAGCCCCTGGTCGCCTCCTACGCTCAGCAACGCCAGTGGTTCCTCTGGCAACTGGAGCCCGGGAGCGCCGCCTACCACATCCCGGCGGCGCTACGCCTGAAAGGCGCCCTGGACATCGAGGCCCTGCGGCGCAGCTTCGAGGCCCTGATTCGGCGTCATGAGTCCCTGCGCACCATCTTCCGCCAGGACGGTGAGCGGACGATCCAGGTCATCCCTCCCAGCGGTAGCCTCTGGTTCGAGCAGGAGCCGCTGCCGGCGGATGCGGCCATCGGCCTGGACGAGCGGATCCGGGCCCGGGTGGAAGCCGAGGTCCAACGCCTGTTCGACCTGGAGCGGGGCCCGCTGCTGCGGGTGAAGCTGCTGCGCCTGGACGAGGACGACCACGTGCTCGTGCTGACCCTGCACCACATCGTCTCGGACGGCTGGTCCAGCCCACTCATGGTGGACGAGCTGGTCCACCTGTACGAGGGCTACAGCCAGGGCCGCGAGGTGACGTTGCCGGAGTTGCCGGTCCAGTACGCCGACTACGCCCTCTGGCAGCGCCAGTGGATGGAGACCGGCGAACGGGATCGGCAACTGGACTACTGGACCGCACAACTGGGCGGCGAACAGCCGGTGCTGGAGCTGCCCGGCGACCGGCCGCGGCCGGCCGTGCAGACCCATGCCGGAGCCCGGCTGGCCGTCGAACTCGACGGCGAACTGGCTCGCTCCCTGCGGGAACTGGCCCGGCGGGAGGGCGTGACCCTGTTCATGCTGCTGCTGGCCAGCTTCCAGAGCCTGCTGCACCGCTACAGCGGGCAGGACGACATCCGGGTGGGCGTGCCGATCGCCAACCGCACCCGGGCGGAAACGGAAGGGCTGATCGGCTTCTTCGTCAACACCCAGGTGCTGAAGGCCGAATTCGAGCTGCAGACCACCTTCGTCGAGCTGCTGCGCCAGGTGAAACGGACCGCCCTGGAGGCCCAGGCGCACCAGGACCTGCCGTTCGAGCAACTGGTGGAGGCCCTGCAGCCGGAGCGCAGCCTGAGCCACAGCCCGTTGTTCCAGGTGATGTACAACCACCAGACGGCGGCGAAGGGCGCGGCGCGGACCCTGCCCGGACTCCGCGTGGAAGGGCTGGCATGGGAGAATCGTACCACCCATTTCGACCTGACGCTGGACACCTATGAAAGTGCGAACAGCCTGAGCGCCTCGCTGACCTATGCCACCGACCTGTTCGATGAACGGACTATCGAACGGCTTGCCCGGCACTGGTTGAACCTGCTGGCCGGCATCGTCCGCCAGCCGGAACGGCGCATCGGCGAACTGGCGCTGCTGGACCCGGAGGAATACCGGCGGATCGTCCAGGCGTGGAACCGGACCGAGGCCCGCTACCCGAGCGAGCGCGGCGTGCACCAGTTGATCGAGGATCAGGTGGCGAGGACACCGGAGGCGGTGGCCCTGGTGTTCGGCGAACAGGAGATGTCCTACGGGGAGCTGAACGGGAGAGCCAACCGCCTGGCGCACCGGCTGATCGAACTGGGCGTGGGCCCGGACGTGCTGGTGGGCATCGCGGTGGAGCGGGGCTTCGAGATGGTGGTGGGGCTGCTGGCAATCCTCAAGGCCGGTGGGGCCTATGTGCCGCTGGACCCGGAGTACCCGCGGGAGCGGCTGGCGTACATGATCGGGGACAGCGGTATCGATCTGCTGCTGACCCAGGAACACCTGCAAGACCGGCTACCGTCAACCGACGGGGTGCAAAACCTGCTCCTGGAGCCGGGCGACGACTGGCTGGAGGGCTATGGCGAAGAGAACCCGGCCAGCCGGACGATGCCGCAGAACCTGGCCTACGTGATCTACACCTCAGGCTCCACCGGGCAGCCCAAGGGGGTCACCATTAGCCATGGAGCCTTCTCCATGCATAGCCAAGCTGTAGGCCAATGTTATGGGCTGACGGTAAATGATCGTTTGCTGCAATTTGCTTCGATCAGCTTCGATGCGGCTGCCGAGCAGTTGTTCACACCGCTTGCCAACGGGGCCGCAGTCGTACTGGGAGATGTCAGGCAATGGTCGGCTGTGCGTTTAGCCGAGGAGGTGGAGCGTAGTGGCATCACTGCTCTCAACGTGCCACCGGCTTACATAGATCAGATCTCGGATGCTTTAGAGGAGGCGCATCGTCATATCGATGTGCGAATCTGCATCCTTGGAGGAGAGGCCTGGAAGGCAGGATTGCTGGGGAAGGCCGTACGTGCCGGACAGGTTTTCAATGCCTATGGGCCGACCGAGACCGTTATCACGCCTCTGGTCTGGCAGGTTGAATCCGATGAGTTCGTCGGCTATGCGCCCATTGGCAAGCCGGTAGGGCAGCGCCAAGCCTATCTGCTCGATGACAGTCTGAATCCTGAACCTCAGGGCAATATCGCTGAGCTTTATCTGGGAGGAGAAGGGCTCGCGCGCGGGTATCTGAACCGTCCCAGCTTGACCGCCGAACGCTTCGTCCCCGACCCGTTCGACGACAGCGAGCAGGGTGGCGGGCGCCTGTACCGCACCGGCGACCTGGCCCGCTACCGGGCCGACGGGGTGATCGAGTACCTGGGCCGCCTCGACCACCAGGTGAAGATCCGCGGTTTCCGCATCGAGCTGGGCGAGATCGAGGCCCGGCTGCAGCAGCACGAGGCGGTGCGCGAGGCGGTGGTGATCGACGTCGAGGGGCCGGGCGGCAGGCAACTGGCCGCCTACCTGGTACCCGACGACTCGGCGATGCTGGAGGGCGACGAACGCCAAACCAAACTGCGCCGCGAATTGAAGGCACACCTCGGGGCGGCGCTGCCGGACTACATGGTGCCGGCGCACCTGGTGTTCCTCGAACGGCTGCCGCTGACGCCCAACGGCAAGCTGGACCGCAAGGCGCTGCCGCGGCCGGATGCCAGTCTGCTGCAGCAGGCCTACGTGGCCCCGGCAAGCGAACTGGAACAGCGGATCGCGGCGATCTGGGCCGAGGTGCTCAAGGTCGAGCGGGTGGGCCTGACCGACAACTTCTTCGAGCTCGGCGGCGACTCGATCATTTCCCTGCAGGTGGTCAGCCGGGCCCGGCAAGCCGGTATCCGCTTCACGCCCAAGGACCTGTTCCAGCACCAGACGGTGCAGGGACTGGCTACGGTGACCCGTCTAGGCGACGAAGGCGGTGTGCATGTTGACCAGGGTCCGCTCAGCGGAGAAACCGCGCTGCTGCCGATCCAGCAGTACTTCTTCGAAGAGGCCATCCCCGAGCGGCACCACTGGAACCAGTCGCTGCTACTCAAGCCAGGCAGGGTCCTGGACGGTGCCCGGCTCGAACAGGCCGTGCAGGCCCTGATCGACCATCACGATGCCTTGCGTCTGGCGTTCGTCGAAGACCCGGCGGGCCATTGGAGCGCCCGCTACCGTCCGGCCAGCGAACGGCAGTCCGTGCTCTGGCAGGCCGAACTGCGCTCCGCGGAGGAACTGGAACGGCTGGGCAACGAAGCCCAGCGCAGTCTGAACCTGCAGGAAGGTCCCCTGTTGCGGGGGGTACTGGCCGAACTCGCCGACGGCAGCCAACGCCTGTTGCTGGCGATCCATCACCTGGTGGTGGACGGCGTGTCCTGGCGGATCCTGCTGGAAGATCTGCAGACGGCCTACGGGCAATTGGAGCAGGGGCGGCCGGTCAGCCTGCCAGGCAAGACCAGCTCGACCAGGGCCTGGGTGGAGCACCTGCAAGGCTATGCGAACAGCGAAGCCGGGCAACGGGAACTGGCCCACTGGCGGGAGCAGCTCGAAGATGTCGCCGGCGAACTGCCCTGCGACAACCCCGCTGGCGGCCAGCAGAACCGACATGCGGCGCATGCGACCACCCATCTGGCGCGCGACTGGACACGCCGCCTGCTGCAGGAGGCGCCGGCCGCCTACCGCACCCAGGTCAACGACCTGCTGCTGACCGCCCTGGCCCGGGTACTCACCCGCTGGACGGGCCAGGCCGCCGCCCTGGTGCAACTGGAAGGCCACGGACGCGAGGATCTGTTCGACGATGTCGACCTGACCCGTACGGTGGGCTGGTTCACCAGTGTATATCCGGCGAAGCTGTGTCCGTCCGAAACGCTGGACGGCTCGATCAAGGCGATCAAGGAGCAGTTGCGGGCCATCCCGAACAAGGGCATCGGCTTCGGTATCCTGCGTTACCTGGGCGACGAGCCGACCCGGCAATACCTGGCCGGATTGCCGGTGCCGCGCATCACCTTCAACTACCTGGGCCAGTTCGACGGCAGCTTCGACCGAAGTGAGGAACATGCCCTGCTGGTCCCCGCGGGCGAAAGCGCCGGCGCCGAGCAAAGCCCGGATGCCCCGCTGGGCAACTGGTTGTCGATCAACGGGCAGGTCTATGGCGGCGAACTGAGGCTGACCTGGACCTTCAGCCGGGAACGCTTCGCCGAGGCGACGATCCAGCGCCTGGCCGACGCCTACGCCCGGGAACTCGAGGCCCTGGTCGAGCACTGCGGCCAAGCGGAACACCGCGGCGTGACGCCCTCGGACGTCCCGCTGGCCGGCTTGAGCCAGGAGCAACTGGATACTACGCTGCCGGTCCCCGCTGGGGAGATCGAGGATATCTACCCGCTGTCGCCGATGCAGCAGGGCATGCTGTTCCACAGCCTGCTGGAGCACGAGGCGGGCCACTACATCAACCAGATGCGGGTGGACGTGCAAGGGCTGGACGTCGAACGCTTCAGGGCCGCCTGGCAGGCGGTGGTCGACCGGCACGAGGTGCTCAGGGCTGGCTTCGTCGAGGTGGACGGACGTCCGCTGCAAGTGATCCGCAGACGGATGTCGATGCCCTGCGTCGAACTGGACTGGCGTGGCCAGCCGCAACTGCAGGACAGCCTGGATACCTGGGCGCAGGCGGACCGGCAGCGGGGCTTCGACCTGGAGCGCGAGCCGCTGCTGCGGCTGGCGGTGATCCGCACCGGGGAGAACCGCCACCACCTGATCTACACCAACCACCACATCCTGCTGGACGGCTGGAGCGGCTCGCAACTGCAGGGCGAGGTGCTGCAGGCCTATACGGGCAAACCCATCGGGCACCCGGGCCTCCGCTACCGCGACTACATCGCCTGGCTGGGCCGGCAGGACCGGGCCGCCAGCGAAGCCTTCTGGCGGGAGCAACTCGGCGCCCTGGAGGAGCCGACCCGGCTGGCGGACTCGATCAGACGAGCTGATGGTCGGACGGGGGAAGGATACGGGGATCACGTCCAGCTCCTTGACAGCCGGCAGACCGCGGCGCTGAGCGAGTTCGCCCGGACCCAGCGGGTGACGGTCAACACCCTGGTGCAGGCGGCCTGGCTGCTGCTGCTGCAGCGTTACACTGGGCAGACGACGGTGAGCTTCGGCGCCACCGTGGCGGGACGTCCGGCCGAGCTGCAGGGCGTGGAAGGGCAACTGGGCCTGTTCATCAACACCCTGCCGGTGATCGCCAGCCCCCGGGCGGAACAGCGCGTGGTCGAGTGGCTCGGCCAGGTCCAGGCGCAGAACCTGGGCCTGCGCGAACACGAGCACACGCCGCTGTACGAAATCCAGCGCTGGGCCGGGCTGGGCGGCGAGGCGCTGTTCGACAGCCTGCTGGTGTTCGAGAACTACCCGATCGCCGAGGCGCTGCAGCAAGGCGCTCCCGAGGGCCTGGTGTTCGACCGGGTGACCACTCAGGAACAGACCAACTACCCGCTGACCCTGGCCATCGGCCTGGGCGAGACGCTGACGGTGCGCTACGGCTACGACCGCGGGCATTTCGATGCGGCGGACATCGAACGGATCGCGGGGCATTTCGCCCGGCTGCTGCAAGGGCTGGCTAGCGATGCCCAGGCAGCCATCGGCGAACTACCGCTGCTGGACCCGGAGGAATACCAGCGGATCGTCCACGACTGGAACCGGACCGAGGCCCGCTACCCGAGCGAGTGCTGCGTGCACCAGTTGATCGAAGAGCAGGTGGCGAGGACGCCGGAGGCGGTGGCCCTGGTGTTCGGCGAGCGGGAGATGTCCTACGCAGAGCTGAATCGAAGAGCCAACCGCCTGGCACACCGACTGATCGAACTGGGCGTGGGTCCGGATGTGCCGGTGGGCATCGCGGTGGAGCGGGGTGTCGAGATGGTGGTGGGCCTGCTGGCGATCCTCAAGGCCGGCGGGGCCTATGTGCCGTTGGACCCGGAGTACCCGGGGGAGCGGCTGGCCTACATGATCGGGGACAGCGGCATCGGCTTGCTGCTAACCCAGCGGCACCTGCAGGACCGGCTGCCCTCAGCCGACGGGGCGCAGAGCCTGTTCCTGGAGCCAGACGACGACTGGCTGGAGGGCTATGGCGAAGAGAACCCAGCCAACCGGACGATGCCGCAGAACCTGGCCTACGTGATCTACACCTCGGGCTCCACCGGGCGCCCCAAGGGCGCGGCGGTGCGAATCGGCAGCTTCGTCAACCTGCTGCACTGGTACCGGGCCGCCTGCGAACTGACCGCGGACGACCGGGTGCTGCTGCTCAGCTCCTACAGCTTCGACCTGACCCAGAAGAACCTGTACGGCGTGCTGTGCGCGGGAGGGCAGTTGCACATCGCCCCGGCGGGCTACGACCCGGACAGCCACCGCCGGCAGATCGGAAAACACCGGCTGAGCGTGCTCAACTGCGCTCCGAGTGCCTTCTACCCCCTGCTGCAGGGGGATCGCGCCGAACTGGCCAGCCTGAAACACGTCCTCTTGGGGGGCGAGGCTATCCAGCCGGGAGAACTGGCGGAGTGGCTGGGCTCGCCCCAGGCGGCGAACGTCTCGATCCACAACACCTACGGTCCGACCGAATGCACGGACGTGGTGATCGCCCGGGCGACGCCGGGAAGCACGGTGCCGGGGCTGAGCGCCCTGCCGATCGGGCGGCCGCTGCCCGGGGTCAGCGCCTATGTCCTCGACGGCTCGGCCGGGCCGGTCGCCCTCGGGCAGGCGGGGGAACTGCATATCGGCGGGGACTGCGTGGGCGAGGGCTACTGGCATCGTCCGGGCCTGACCGCCGAACGCTTCGTCCCCGACCCGTTCGACGACAGCGCGCAGGGCGGCGGGCGCCTGTACCGTACCGGCGACCTGGCCCGCTACCGGGCCGACGGGGTGATCGAGTACCTCGGCCGTATCGACCACCAGGTGAAGATCCGCGGCTTCCGCATCGAGCTGGGCGAGATCGAGGCCCGGCTGCGGCAGCACGGGGCGGTACGCGAAGCGGTGGTGATCGACGTCGAGGGAGCGGGCGGCAAACAACTGGCCGCCTACCTGGTGCCCGACGACCCGGCGATGCTGGAGGACGACGAACGCCAAACCGGACTGCGCGGCGAACTGAAGGCGCACCTCGGGGCGGTGCTGCCGGACTACATGGTGCCAGTGCACCTGGTGTTCCTCGCGCGGCTGCCGCTGACGCCCAACGGCAAGCTGGACCGCAAGGCGCTGCCCCAGCTCGACGCCAGCCTGCTGCAGCGGACCTACGTGGCCCCGGTGAGCGAACTGGAGCAGCGGATCGCGGCGATCTGGGCCGAGGTGCTCAAGGTCGAGCGGGTGGGCCTGAGCGACAACTTCTTCGAGCTGGGCGGCCACTCCCTGCTGGCCACCCAGGTGATTGCCCGTATCCGCGAGCAGCTTGGTATCGATATGGCTCTAAGGGAGTTGTTCGAATTGCCCGTTTTAGCTGAGTTCAGCCAAGGTGCTCAGGAAAAATTCGGTCAGATCGAACCACTTCAGGGAGAGTTGGCTAAATCTCTGGAGACCCTCAAACGTCTTACAGCGGAGGAAATTGATGAGCTGATTTCTTAGGAGATATCCCGGTGCAAGAGCTGCTCGACTCCGTAAAGTCGTTGTCCCCCAAGGAACGCAAGGCACTGGCAGCCTTGCTCAAGCGACAAGGTGTGAATCTCTACGGAGTCACTCCCATTTTCAAGAGGGAGCCTGGAGAGCAGCCTGTTCTTTCCTACGCCCAGCAACGCCAGTGGTTCCTCTGGCAACTGGAGCCCGGGAGCGCCGCCTACCACATCCCGGCGGCGCTACGCTTGAAAGGCGCCCTGGACATCGAGGCCCTGCGACGCAGCTTCGAGGCCCTGATCCGGCGCCATGAGTCCCTGCGCACCACCTTCCGCCAAGACGGCGAGCGGACGCTCCAGGTCATCCACCCCAGCGGCAGCCTCTGGTTCGAGCAGGAGCCGCTGCCGGCGGATGCCGCCACCGGCCTGGACGAGCGGATCCGGGCCCGGGTGGAGGCCGAGGTCCAACGCCTGTTCGACCTGGAGCACGGCCCGCTGCTGAGGGTGAAGCTGCTGCATCTGGACGAGAACGACCACGTGCTCGTGCTGACCCTGCACCACATCGTCTCGGACGGCTGGTCCGGCCCGCTCATGGTGGACGAGCTGGTCCGGCTGTACGAAGGCTACAGCCAGGGGCACGAGGTGAGGCTGCCGGAGTTGCCGGTCCAGTACGCCGACTACGCCCTCTGGCAGCGCCAGTGGATGGAGGCCGGCGAACGGGACCGGCAACTGGATTACTGGATCGCGCAACTGGGCGGCGAACAGCCGGTGCTGGAGCTACTAGGCGACCGGCCGCGGCCGGCCGTGCAGACCTATGCCGGAGCCCGGCTGGCCGTCGAACTCGACGGCGAACTGGCCCGCTCCCTGCGGGAACTGGCCCGGCGGGAGGGCGTGACCCTGTTCATGCTGCTGCTGGCCAGCTTCCAGAGCCTGCTGTACCGCTACAGCGGGCAGGACGACATCCGGGTGGGCGTACCGATCGCCAACCGCACCCGGGCGGAAACGGAAGGACTGATCGGCTTCTTCGTCAACACCCAGGTGCTGAAGGCCGAATTCGAGCTGCAGACCACCTTCGTCGAGCTGCTGCGCCAGGTGAAACAGAGCGCCCTGGAGGCCCAGGCGCACCAGGACCTGCCGTTCGAGCAACTGGTGGAGGCCCTGCAGCCGGAGCGCAGCCTGAGCCACAGCCCGTTGTTCCAGGTGATGTACAACCACCAGACGGCGGTGAAAGGCGAGGCGCGGACCCTGCCCGGACTCAGCGTGGAAGGGCTGGCATGGGAGAGTCATGTCACCCATTTCGATCTGACCCTGAATACTTCCGAGTCCGAAACGGGCCTCTGGGCCTCGTTGACCTATGCCACCGATCTGTTCGACGAAACGACTATCGAACGCATGGTCGGGCACTGGCTCAACCTGTTGCACGGTATCGTGGAACAGCCACAACGACGGATCGGCGAGCTTCCCCTGCTGAGCGAGGCGGAACATCGATTCATCCTGGATCGATGGGACCAGACTCAGGCCGATTATCCAGCTACCCAGTGCGTACATTTGTTGATCGAGGATAGGGCTGGAAAAACACCGGAAGCACTGGCGGTGACTTGCGACGAGCAGCGACTCACTTATCGGCAACTCGACGCCCAGGCTAACCGGCTGGCCCACTACCTGATCGAGCTGGGTGTAAAGCCTGAAACTAGAGTGGCAATAGCCATGCGCCGCTCGCCTGAAATCATGGTGGCGTTCCTGGCCGTGCTGAAGGCCGGAGGCGCCTATGTCCCACTGGATCTGAAGTATCCACAGGATCGCCAGCTGTACATGATGAAGGACTGTGCCGCTGCGCTGGTGCTGACCCAGAGCGATGTGCTGGGCCAATTGCCGCTCCCCGATGGTCTGCCGGCCCTGGCAGTGGATCGGACCGACAACTGGCAGGGATATCCCGACTCGGCACCGCAGATGGCATTGACGGCGGAGAGCCTGGCCTACGTGATCTACACCTCGGGCTCTACCGGGCAGCCCAAGGGCGTGATGGTGTCCCATGGACCACTGGCAATGCATTGCCTGGCCGCCGGCGAACGCTACGAAATGAGCATGTCGGACTGCGAACTGCAGTTCATGTCCCTGGCGTTCGACGGGGCTCATGAACGCTGGCTCACGGCATTGAGCCATGGTGCCCATCTACTGATGTGCGGCGATGAGTTGTGGACCCCGGAACAAACCTATCGAGCCATGCATCGATATGGCGTCACGGTGACGGCCCTGCCACCGGTATACCTGCAGCAGTTGGCCGAATATGCCGAGCATGATGGCAATCCTCCACCGGTACGTGTCTATTGCTTCGGCGGCGATGCGGTACCGCAGGCAACCTACGATCTGGCCTGGCGAGCCTTGCGTCCGCAATACATCTTCAATGGCTACGGGCCGACCGAAACGGTAGTGACCCCTCTGCTATGGAAAGCCCGGCAGAGTGATGCCTGCGGTGCGGCTTACGCGCCTATTGGCACACTGCTGGGCCGGCGTTGCGCCTATGTGCTGGATACCAACCTGAACCTGTTGCCGATCGGCTTTGCCGGCGAGCTCCATCTGGGAGGCGAGGGCTTGGCACGCGGCTATCTGGACCGGCCCGGGCTGACGGCAGAACGCTTCGTGCCCGACCCGCTCGGAAGCGAAGGCGAGCGGCTCTACCGGAGCGGTGACCTGACGAGGGCACGTTCCGATGGCCTGATCGACTATCTTGGCCGCCTCGACTACCAGGTGAAGATCCGCGGCTTCCGCATCGAGCTGGGCGAGATCGAAGCCCGGCTGCAGCAGCACGAGGCGGTGCGCGAGGCGGTGGTGATCGACGTCGAGGGGCCGGGCGGCAGGCAACTGGCCGCCTACCTGGTGCCCGACGACTCGGCGATGCTGGAGGGCGACGAACGCCAAACCGAACTGCGCCGCGAATTGAAGGCACACCTCGGGGCGGCGCTGCCGGACTACATGGTGCCGGCGCACCTGCTGTTCCTCGCGCGGCTGCCGCTGACCCCCAACGGCAAGCTGGACCGCAAGGCGCTGCCCCGGCCGGACGCCAGTCTGCTGCAGCAGGCCTACGTGGCCCCGGCGAGCGAACTGGAGCAGCGGATCGCGGCGATCTGGGCCGAGGTGCTCAAGGTCGAGCGGGTGGGCCTGACCGACAACTTCTTCGAGCTGGGCGGCGACTCGATCATTTCTCTGCAGGTGGTCAGTCGGGCCCGGCAAACCGGTATCCGCTTCACGCCCAAGGACCTGTTCCAGCACCAGACAGTGCAGGGACTGGCTACGGTGGCCCGCCTGGGTGACGAAGGCGGTGTGCGCATCGACCAGGGCCCGCTCAGCGGAGAAACCGCGCTGCTGCCGATCCAGCAGTACTTCTTCGAAGAGGCCATCCCCGAGCGGCACCACTGGAACCAGTCGCTGCTGCTCCGGCCGAGCAGGCCCCTGGACGGTGCCCGGCTCGAACAGGCCGTGCAGGCCCTGATCGACCATCACGATGCCCTGCGCCTGGCGTTCGTCGAAGACCCGGCGGGCCACTGGAGCGCCCGCTACCGCCCGGCCAGCGAACGGCAGTCCGTGCTCTGGCAGGCCGAACTGCGCTCCGCGGAGGAACTGGAACGGCTGGGCAACGAAGCCCAGCGTAGTCTGAACCTGCAGGAAGGCCCCCTGTTGCGGGGGGTACTGGCCGAACTCGCCGATGGCAGCCAACGCCTGTTGCTGGCGATCCATCACCTGGTGGTGGACGGCGTGTCCTGGCGGATCCTGCTGGAAGACCTGCAGACGGCCTACGGGCAACTGGAGCAGGGACAGCCGGTCAGCCTGCCAGGCAAGACCAGCTCGACCAGAGCCTGGGTGGAGCACCTGCAAGGCTATGCGAACAGTGAAGCCGGGCAACGGGAACTGGCCCACTGGCGGGAGCAGCTCGAAGATGTCGCCGGCGAACTGCCCTGCGACAACCCCACCGGCGGCCAGCAGAACCGGCATGCGGCGCATGCGAGCACCCATCTGGCGCGCGACTGGACACGCCGCCTGCTGCAGGAGGCGCCGGCCGCCTACCGCACCCAGGTCAACGACCTGTTGCTGACCGCCCTGGCCCGGGTACTCACCCGCTGGACGGGCCAGGCCGCCACCCTGGTGCAACTGGAAGGCCACGGGCGGGAGGACCTGTTCGACGATATCGACCTGACCCGTACGGTGGGCTGGTTCACCAGTGCGTATCCGGTGAAGCTGAGTCCGGCCGAAACGCTGGACGGCTCGATCAAGGTGATCAAGGAGCAGTTGCGGGCCATTCCGAACAAGGGTATCGGTTTCGGTATCCTGCGTTACCTGGGCGACGACTCGACTCGGCGACGCCTGGCCGGACTGCCGGTGCCGCGTATCACCTTCAACTACCTGGGCCAGTTCGACGGCAGCTTCGATCGAAACGAAGGAGATATCCTGCTGGTCCCCGCGGGCGAAAGTGCCGGCGCCGAGCAAAGCCCGGACGCCCCGCTGGGCAACTGGCTGTCGATCAACGGCCAGGTCTATGGGGGCGAACTGAGTCTGACCTGGACCTTCAGCCGGGAACGCTTCGCCGAGGCGACGATCCAGCGCCTGGCCGACGCGTATGCTCGGGAACTCGAAGCCCTGGTCGCGCACTGTGCAGATGAGAATAATCGCGGCGTGACGCCCTCGGATGTCCCCCTGGCCGGATTGAGCCAGGAGCAACTGGACGCACTGCCGGTCCCCGCAGGGGAAATCGAGGATATCTATCCGCTGTCGCCGATGCAGCAGGGCATGCTGTTCCACAGCCTACTGGAGGGGGAGGCGGGCCACTACATCAACCAGATGCGGGTGGACGTGGAAGGGCTGGACGTCGCACGCTTCAGGGCCGCTTGGCAGGCGGTGGTCGACCGGCACGAGGTGCTCAGGGCCAGCTTCGTCGAGGTGGACGGACGTCCGCTGCAGGTGATCCGCAGGCAGGTTTCCATGCCTTGTGTCGAACTGGACTGGCGCAGCCAGCCGCAACTGCAGGACAGCCTGGACACCTGGGCGCAGACGGACCGGCAACGGGGCTTCGACCTGGAGCGCGAGCCGCTGCTGCGGCTGGCGGTGATCCGCACCGGGGAGAACCGCCACCACCTGATCTACACCAACCACCACATCCTGCTGGACGGCTGGAGCGGCTCGCAACTGCAGGGCGAGGTGCTGCAGGCCTATACGGGCAAACCCATCGGGCACCCGGGCCTCCGCTACCGCGACTACATCGCCTGGCTGGGCCGGCAGGACCGGGCCGCCAGCGAAGCCTTCTGGCGGGAGCAACTCGGCGCCCTGGAGGAGCCGACCCGGCTGGCCCAGGCCATCAAGATCGACGAAGCGGAGAAACGAGCCGGTCATGGCGACCATCAGCAGGTGTTCGACCCGCAACAGACCCGTTGCCTGAGCGAGTTCGCCCGGGCCCAGCGGGTGACGGTCAACACCCTGGTGCAGGCGGCCTGGCTGCTGTTGCTACAGCGCTACAGTGGGCAGGCGACGGTGTGCTTCGGCGCCACCGTGGCGGGACGTCCGGCCGAGCTGCAGGGCGTGGAAGGGCAACTGGGCCTGTTCATCAACACCCTGCCGGTGATCGCCAGCCCCCGGGCGGAACAGCGCGTAGGCGAGTGGCTCGGCCAGGTCCAGGCGCAGAACCTGGGCCTGCGCGAACACGAACACACGCCGCTGTACGAGATCCAGCGCTGGGCCGGGCTGGGCGGCGAGGCGCTGTTCGACAGCCTGCTGGTGTTCGAGAACTACCCGATCGCCGAGGCATTGCAGCAGGGCGCGCCCGAGGGCCTGGTGTTCGAGCGGCTAGCCGTCCGGGAACAGACCAACTACCCGCTGACCCTGGCCATCGGCCTGGGCGAAACGCTGACGGTGCGCTACGGCTACGACCGCGGGCATTTCGACGCAGCAGGCATCGAGCGGATCGCGGGGCATTTCGCCCGGCTGCTGCAAGGCCTGACCAGCGACGCCCGGGCCGCTATCGGCGAACTGCCGCTGCTGGCCCCGGAGGAATACCGCCAGATCGTTCACGACTGGAACCGGACCGAGGCCAGCTACCCGAGCGAGCGCAGCGTGCACCAGTTGATCGAGGATCAGGTGGCGAGGACCCCGGAGGCGGTGGCCCTGGTGTTCGGCGAACAGGAAATGAGCTACGGAGAGCTGAACCGCAGGGCCAACCGGTTGGCGCACCGGCTGCGCGAACTGGGCGTGGGTCCGGACGTGCTGGTGGGCATCGCGGTGGAGCGGGGCTTCGAGATGGTGGTGGGGCTGCTGGCGATCCTCAAGGCCGGCGGGGCCTATGTGCCGCTGGACCCGGAGTACCCAGGGGAGCGGCTGGCGTACATGATCGGGGACAGCGGTGTCGGCTTGCTGCTAACCCAGCGGCACCTGCAGGACCGGCTGCCCTCAGCCGACGGGGCGCAGAGCCTGTTCCTGGAGCCAGACGACGACTGGCTGGAGGGCTATGGCGAAGAGAACCCAGCCAACCGGACGATGCCGCAGAACCTGGCCTACGTGATCTACACCTCCGGCTCCACCGGGCAGCCCAAGGGTGCGGCGGTGCGAATCGGCAGCTTCGTCAACCTGTTGCACTGGTACCGGGCCGCCTGCGAACTGACCGCGGACGACCGGGTGCTGCTGCTCAGCTCCTACAGCTTCGACCTGACCCAGAAGAACCTGTACGGCGTGCTGTGCGCGGGAGGGCAACTGCACATCGCCCCGGCGGGCTACGACCCGGACAGCCATCGCCGGCAGATCGGAAAACACCGGCTGAGCGTGCTCAACTGCGCCCCGAGCGCCTTCTACCCCCTGCTGCAGGGCGATCGCGCCGAACTGGCCAGCCTGAAACACGTCCTCCTGGGGGGCGAGGCCATCCAGCCGGGAGAACTGGCGGAGTGGCTGGACTCGCCCCAGGCGGCGAACGTCTCGATCCACAACACCTATGGTCCGACCGAATGCACGGACGTGGTGATCGCCCGGGCGACGCCGGGAAGCGCGGTGCCGGGGCTGAGCACTTTGCCGATCGGGCGGCCGCTGCCCGGGGTCAGCGCCTATGTCCTCGACGGCTCGGCCGGGCCGGTCGCCCTCGGGCAGGCGGGGGAACTGCATGTCGGCGGGGACTGCGTGGGCGAGGGCTACTGGCATCGTCCGGGCCTGACCGCCGACCGCTTCGTCCCCGACCCGTTCGACGACAGCGAGCAGGGCGGCGGGCGCCTGTACCGCACCGGCGACCTGGCCCGTTACCGGACCGACGGGGTGATCGAGTACCTGGGCCGTATCGACCATCAGGTGAAGATCCGCGGCTTCCGCATCGAGCTGGGCGAGATCGAGGCCCGGCTGCAGCAGCACGGGGCCGTGCGCGAGGCGGTGGTGATCGACATCGACGGGCCGGGCAGCAAGCAACTGGCCGCCTACCTGGTGCCCGACGCCCCGGCGATGCTGGACGGCGACGAACGCCAAACCGGCCTGCGCGGCGAACTGAAGGCGCACCTCGGGGCGGTGCTGCCGGACTACATGGTACCAGTACACCTGGTGTTCCTCGAGCGGCTGCCGCTGACGCCCAACGGCAAGCTGGACCGCAAGGCGCTGCCTAGGCCGGACGTCAGCCTGCTGCAGCGGGCCTACGTGGCCCCGGCGAGCGAACTGGAGCAACGGATCGCGGCGATCTGGGCCGAGGTGCTCAAGGTCGAGCGGGTGGGCCTGACCGACAACTTCTTCGAGCTGGGCGGCGACTCTATTATCGCTGTTCAATTAGTGTCTAAATTGAAAGCGTTGAAAGAATACGGCTTCGACTCAACCCTGCAAGACTTGATGCAGAAGCCAACTATTTCAGACTTGCTTAACAATAACAGCAATCGCTTATTGGTATTGAACAAAAAAATCTATAGTGCTCCTCCTTTGTTTTGTGTTCATGGTGGATTTGGAACTGTTTTTGATTATAAATCATTGGCTCAACGATTAAACGGTCGCCGTACTGTGATAGGCATTCAATCACGTATGTTGCTTGACTCGAACTGGATAGATAAAACACCAGGCTCAATGGTCGAAAATTATACCTCGCTTATTCGAGAGCAACAAAAGGAAGGTCCATACCATCTGTTAGGTTGGTCTTTAGGGGGAGCCTTGAGTATTCTGATAGCTCGAGAGCTAGAGCATCAAGGGCAGCAGGTTAATTTTTTAGGATTGGTAGACAGTTTTGTAACAGCCGGCAAGAAAAGCAAGAATCGAGAGTGGCAAAAAGAGCTTTATGACTTTATAAAAGCTGTCGTCATAAACAATGCCAGTAATGCCAATAACTACAATTTACTGGATGGCTTGCCGGAAACTCCACAAAATATCCTTCAGACAATACGTTTTTTGACGGACCACCATAACATTCATCTTGAATTAAATATAAAAGAGCTGACTGATGCATTTCGCGTATATAGACAAATGAGCTTACTGATGCAAGACTTTGGGGAGCTTCCCAAGATAACCACTACCCCTCACTGTTGGTGGATTAAAGGCCGGGAATTTGAAAGTCAGCAACTATATAGGATGATTCAAAGAAAACCCAAGCTGGAGTTTTTTTTGAAAACCAATCACTATCAAATTCTGCAGGAATCAAGCTTTATTTCATCTCTGTGTGATCTGCTATAGCGAGGCTGATCTTGTAGGTGGTATGAGGATAACCTATTCCATGGTTTCAGTAGCACACTGAGCTCGGTAGAACTAATTCTTTCAAACAAGAAGCGGCGGTGAAAATTTTTACTGAAGGGTAGATTCATCTCAAACAAGCTGAAGTCGAGGGTCGATGAAGGAGCGGTTTCAGTGATGCTTCGTCCTACACTTGATGCCTCACGCTCAGTGACATGACGGTGCCGGCACCAAGCGGTCGAAGAGTTTCAAACTGGAGAGCAGTTGGCTAGAGAAGCTGTTGGCCGAAGCCCGACTTGATAATATCGAAGCGCCTAAGGGTGTTATCCAGGATGAAGAGGGTAAGCCAAGCGGTATCCAGCCTCGGTGCAGGTCAGCATAGGCCATCGAGCACCGGACAGTATAGCGCGCTCACTATTGGACAGAGTGATTGATACGGCACGAAGGTCGGCCATGGCAAGCTCCTGCAACTCGAATAACTCTCTCAGCAGGATTGCTTGCTCCTGATCGGCTAATACAAATTTCTGGCTCAGATTACCAGTAGGAGGCAAGGTAAGCCTCCTTAGCGATACTGCCACGATCCATGTGCCCATTATGTAGGGAGAGCGCTGACTTATCACGGAGTACTACGACCTTCCCAGAGGCAACCTTCTAGGCACCATGGTTTGCAAAGAAATTATTCCGGATTTTATTGGTGGATACGTCTAATGGATATCTGCCACATGTCATCCCTTAAATGAGCCCAAACAATGCCCTCACAAGCTGAATTGTCTCCCTTGGCCAAAGCACTGCTGATGCGTCATTTTTTTAGACCTAGAGTCGCCGCCACACTAATAGTAGCCATAGCACTTCCAGTCTCAGTGCAAATACAGGCCCAGGAAGTAATTTTTAATGTTCCTGCACAGCCTCTATCCTCTGCCCTTCAGGCGTTTGGTACTCAATCGAACATGCAGCTACTATATAGCTATGAAATGCTTAGAGGCCTGCACAGCAATGAGGTCAAGGGGCCATTCCCCCCCTTAAGTGCTTTGGAAGAACTATTGATGGGGACAGGTATTGGTTATACCTTGCAAGGCGATGTCATTACGCTTTTCAGAAATGGAGAGTCTGGCACTATGACCTTGAATGCCATGACCGTGGAAGACAATGCTCTCGGCACCATTACAGAAAATACTAAATCCTATACGCCCGGCACTATCGCTACTGCCACCAGACTGGTGCTGACTCCTCGCGAGACACCGCAGACCGTCACAGTCGTTACTCGCCAGCATATGGACGACTTCAATCTTACCAATATCAACAAGGTGATGGATCATACCCCAGGCGTCACGCGGCGTGGCACGGATAACTATCGATCCTATTACTATGCCCGTGGCTACGAGATTCGAAACTTCCAATACGATGGTATCCCCGTCTTGTCCGATGGCATCAATTTCATGGGCGAGACCACAAGCGATATGATCCAATACGACCGCGTGGAAGTCATCAAGGGGGCTAGTGGTTTGACCACAGGAGCGGGTAGTCCTGGTGCCACTATCAACCTTGTGCGCAAGAAACCTACCCATGAGTTTTCCGGACACGCCACGGCCGAGTATGGTCGCTGGGATAACTACCGTACCGAATGGGATGTAGGTGGTCCCTTGGACGAAAGTGGGAGTATTCGCGGTCGTTTTGCTACCGCCTTCCAAGATCAACAATCCTATATGGATCATTTCAAGGAGCAGAAACGAGCCCTATATGGCATATTGGAAGTAGATCTTTCCCCCAAGACGATGCTGACATTCGGTGGTAACTACGACAAGACAATACCGACTGGTAGTAGTTCGGGAGGAACACCTTTCTTCGATAGCCATAATAATGAAGTTAATATATCCAGATCTTTCAACCCTGCTGCGAGTTGGAGTCGAGTGGAGCAATTCAGCCATGCTTTTTTTACCCAACTTGACCATGAGTTCGACAATGGCTGGAGCAGTCGAGTCTATTACACCTTCCAGAGAAACGCATACGATGCAAACTTGGGAAGTATTAAATACACTCCAAACGGTGATACTGGCAGCTCCGAATTGCTTACTAGCCAAAATAGGTACAAAACGAGAAGTCAGGCATTGGAGGCTTATGCCCGTGGTCCTTTCGAATTATTCGGCCGTACCCACGAACTGGCCGTGGGGGTCAGCGGCTATCATAACCATCTCAAGGGATCAGGGCACAATGTTATTAGAGTGCCTATTGATAATATCGGGGAATGGGATGGACGTGCAGAGCGACCGGACTGGGGCGGCATCCTCTATCGTGCCGAAGACCGTATCAACCAGCGTGCTGTATATGCCAGTGGCCGTTTTAGTCTAAGCGATGATCTTGCCGTGATTTTAGGAGGACGAGTAACTAATTATCGCCGGGGTGGCGATAGCAATATGCGTGAAACGGGTGAGGTGATTCCTTTCGCGGGCGTCACCTACGACTTGAACAACAATTTTTCGCTGTATGCCAGCTACACCAAGATCTTCCGGCCGCAAAGTGTCCGGGATGAAAGTTATGCCGTACTCGATCCGGACGAAGGCGATAGCTATGAAGGTGGACTCAAGGGCGAGTGGTTCAATGGCCGGTTGAATGCCAGCCTGGCCTATTTTGAAATCCGCCAGGATAATCGCGCTGAATCTATCGGAGGCCTAACTAATAGTAATGGAATAACCTACACTGCTTATAGAGGGACAAAGGCCAAGACCAAGGGTATTGAACTGGAGGTTAGCGGCGAATTGATGCCCGGCTGGAATATCCAGGCAGGGTTTACTCATCAGGTCATCCGAGAGGATGAAACCAACGAGAAACTGACGACCCAGGCACCGGAGAACCAGTTCAAACTCTATACGACCTACCGGCTACCTGGCAGATTGAGTAAAATAACCATCGGTGGTGGCGGCAGTTACCAAGGCACGACCTGGCGGGATGGTACGGATGCTTTAGGTAATGAGCATCAATTCAAGAATGAAGCCTTCTGGCTAGTCAATCTGATGGGTAGGTATCAAATCACTAATAATCTCTCGGCCACACTCAATGTTAATAATTTATTTGACAAGTATTACTACTCTAACTATGGAGATCGGTGGACTGGTATAGCCACCAAGATGTATGGAGAGCCTCGTAATATGATGTTGACAACACGTTGGGATTTTTAAATAAGTGGACTTGCCCCTATCAAACCGTACATCGCAACCCCGTTAAGTTGATGTTGTGGTCATCCGCCTAAACTCTCGAAGCAAGTGGTAGTTTAAGGCGCTGTGCGGATGCTCCTCGTTATAATGCTGGAAGGCAATCTCCAGGTTGCACAGCGCCCTCAGGCGAGGCAGTCCTGCTTGGCTTGGCATGTGGGCGATGTAATCGTGCCTCATCGTTTTCACGAAGCTTTCGGCCATGCCGTTGCTCTGTGGGCTGCAAACCGGCGTGGTCAACAGCAGCAAGCCAATCTCCCACGGGTCTGCTCGGCGGTGTACGCCGAGCCGTTGTCGGCATCGGCCAGTTCCGAGGTGGGCACCACGGCTTCGCCGGCACTGACCGCCGACGGGCTGCCGTCCTAGGTGTTTGGTCCCGAGAAGTACTGGTCTATGGTATAAGCCTCTATCGGAGGATGATCCATGGCTCAGATTCTTCACAAACGCGCCACGACCACGCACGCCATCCGAGCAGAAATACAGCGATCGCAAGATTCGATCGCGGCGCTGAGCAGGCGCTACCACCTCAACCCCAAGACCGTTCGCAAATGGCGTAGTCGCGACACGGTCGAGGATGCACCCATGGGGCCCAGCGCCCCGCGCTCGACCTCCCTGACACTGCTGCAGGAAGCCGCCGCACTGGTGTTCCGGCAGAAGACGCTGCTGCCGCTGGATGACTGCCTGCATGCGCTGCAACGGACTATCCCCACGCTGACCCGCTCGAGCCTGCACCGCCTTTTCCAGCGCCACGGCGTCAGCCAGTTGCCTCGTGCGAGCGAGCCGGGCCGTGAGAAAAAACCCTTCAAGCGCTATCCACTCGGCTATCTGCACATCGACATCACCGAGACTCGAACCACCGAGGGCAAGGCCTGTCTCTTCGTCGCGATCGACCGAACCAGCAAATTTGTCCATGCCGGGTTGTACGCGCAGGCCACCCGCAAGAGCGCCGTCGACTTCCTGCACGCCACCCTGAAGGCCTTGCCGTATCGCGTCCACACGGTCCTGACCGACAACGGCATCCAGTTCGCCAAAAAGGCCGAAACCGAGGCTTATCGGACGCATCCGTTCGATGCGCTCTGCCAGCGGCACGGCATCGAACACCGCCTGACCAAACCCTTCCATCCCTGGACCAACGGCCAGGTCGAGCGGATGAACCGGACGATCAAGGACGCCACGACCAAAGCGTTTCACTACACCTCGCTCGAGGAGCTCCGGTCCTGAGTGATCCCCACAAAATCACCCCAGTTCCTGCGCTTGCCGATGGACCTCCCGCCGCAGGGCCAGCTCCAGGTTGCGCAGCGTCTCCCGGGAAATGGCTCCCACCCCGGTGCGTGCATACTCCAGTCCCAGCCGCCACAGCGACAGCACGCGCTTGCACTTGAGACTGTTGCTCTGGAATCGCCGCTCGTGCCCCGCCTCCCGCGCCTGCAGGCCCAGCAGGCCCAGCAGGCACAGCGCATAGTTGGCCAGCACGGCAATCAGCAGCAGGATCTCGATGCGGCGCGGACAGCGGCTTCGATGCAGTCCCAGGCCGATCCCCAACCGATGGCTCTTCAGGTCGCGGAAGCCTTCCTCGATCTGCGTGCGCCGCCGGTAGATCGCCACGACCTGCGCGGCATTCCACTGCGCCTCGGGCAGATTGCTGGCCAGCAGCCAGGGCTCGCTTTCGCGCTGCGCGCTTTGCCGGCTGCGTTTGTCCCGGGCCAGGGTTCCGGTGATGCGCCGGTGCTGGCGTCCCCGCGGCGCATGCTTCACCACGCAGAGCTGAGTGGACCAGGGCGCCGAGCGAGTCATCTCGACGCAACCGAGCCGTTTCGGCGAAGCCGAGGCCAGGGCATACAGGCTTTTCACCGGTCCCCAAGGCTGCTCGCCGAGCCGGCACAGGTCGCGATTGCGCACGCGGCCGACGTAATGCCAGCCCCGGATTTCGACGGCTTGGAACCAGGGCCGCTGGAAGCCGGCATCGGTGACCAGGACGGGCCGGCAGTCGGCCGGCAACATCGCCGCGAGCGCCTCGAGCAGCCGCTTCTGGCAACGCGGGCAGCCCTCGCGCGGGTGGACGACTTCGCACACCGGTAGCGAGCGTCCGGCCAGCGGGAGCGCGGCCCGCAGCAGGAACAGCTTGCCGGCGGCATCGATCGGCGACCAGTCCACCAGGATCAGGGGATGCCTGAACGAGCCCAGCAGGGCGCGGAGCATGACCCAGTAGAACAACCCCCGCTCGGCCTGCAACTGCCGGTTGCCGAGCAGGCGGTCGATCCGCTTGATCGCATGCCTGGGCCAGGCCGAGCCGGGCAGGGAACGCCCCAGTGCGGTCAGGGTCAGGCAGCGGCCCTGCAGCAGGGCGGCCACCGCCGCCATCAGGGCTTCGAGACGGCGGGCATGGATCGTGGGGAGTGCCTTGGCGAAGGCGGCGTGCAAGAATTGGACGGTCTGCATGGGGCTGGGGACGCTGTTTTTGTTTGGTGACAACCAACGTGCCCGTCCATGCAGGCCTATTCAAGCCTTATCTAACTGATTTTCCGGGAAAATTTCTGGGGATTACTCAGGCTCCGGTCGCATCTCAGGGACTACCTCTGGGCCTATAACAGCGCTCGTTCGTTACGCGCGCTGAAAGGGCGTACGCCGATTGGCTTTATCCTGGAACAGTGGCATAAGGATCCGCGGTCTTTCAAAGGCGATCCTAGCCATTACTTCCCGGGACTAAACACCTAGGGCCTGTTCCCGTTTCACATGGGGAGCCATAGGAAGGCACAGGCCATGGCAACGACGCTTTCGTAATGTCTCTTGAGTTTGTCGAACCGTGATGCCACCGCCCGGTAATGCTTCAGCCGGGCAAAGGTGTTTTCCACCCGGTGCCGGTTGCGGTAAAGCCCTCTATCCAGATCCGCATTTCCTTTCACAGAGGTGCGCTTTCTTAGAATCACTGCCTGGCCGCCCTGTTGGACGATTTGCTCTCGGATCGCTTCGCTGTCATAGCCTCTGTCAGCAATGATGCTTTCGGCGTCGGGCACCTTGGCGATCAACGAGGATGCCTGAGTACAGTCGTTGATTTGACCTCCGGTAATTTCGAAGGCAATCGGCAGCCCGCAAGCATCCACGGCCAAGCGAATCTTGCTGGTGTTGCCTGCCCGGCTTTTCCCTATCGCTTCGTCCTTTCCACTGGCGGCACCTGCGCTGTGCTGGTGGGCTTTGGCATAGCTACCATCGATGGAAAACCCACTCCATATCGGGATCCGCGTCACAAGGATCCGAAGCACCTTGAGCCACTTGCCAGACGCGGACCATGCATTGAAACGCTCCCAGCTGCCGAAGGCAGAGGCAGGTCGCGCGGCACCCCACGCGCATGCGATACAGCATGCCTTCGACTGTCATGCGTAAATCACGCTTGTTGTAGATGGCCTCGCGCAACAGAATTTGCCGTAGCTTCGGCCAATGCTCATCGCTGAGCATTATTCGGGGCATTGCACGCTCGTATTGGTGTTGTGTGAGAGCTACAACGATACTAACTTGTTATTATAGATCAATGAGTTAGCGCAAAACGGGAACAGGCCCTAGTATCTCAACACACTTCAATCTGCGGATATAGGCTGCGTAGCTTGACCCTCGCATCCTGGGTGGTGAACTGCCAGTTGATCTTGGCATCGAGCTGGTTGCGGCATTGCTGCCATGCGGCGACCTCCTGGCGCATCCGCTCGAGGGAGTCGATGCGCCTGTCCAGGCACTGGCCGGCGAGTACGTTGATCTCGATTTCGGCCATGTTCAGCCAACTGCCATGCTTGGGGGTGTAGACGAACTCGAAGCGATCTCTCAGGGCCTTGGCCTGCTCGGGCATAAAGGTCTCGTACAGCGAGGCGGCACTGTGGGTGTTGAGGTTGTCCATCACCAGCGTGATGCGCTCGGCCCCGGACCAGGCTTGGGCGATGTCCTGCAGGAACAGCGCCCAGTCCTGCCTTTTCTTGTACTCGGTGACCTTGGCGATGCGCCGCCCGGCCAGCGGCTCACAGGCTACGAAGACGTTGCAGGTGCCAGCGCGCTCGTACTCGTATCGCGCCCGGGATGCCCCGGTACCGCCTCGAGGGGCTCGCGCACCTGGCGGATCAGTTGCCGCGGCGTTTCGTCCATGCAGACCACCGGATGGCCTTCGTCATAGGGTCGACTGTAGACATCCAGCACCTGCTCCATGGCCGCCACGAATTCCCCGCTGGCCTTCGGCGGGATCACCCAGCCAACCTTGCGCCACGGCTTGAGTTCGTTTTTTTTAGGGCACGTCGCACCGTCTCCGACGACAGCGAGTCTACATATTCCAACTCCACCGCACGCTCGGCCAGCAGTTTGAGCGTCCAGCGCGCATGACCTTCGGGAGCAGGTCCGCAGCTCAGGGCGATCAGGCGTGCCTCGAGTTCGCCGTCGATCTTGCGGGCGTATTCGCGCCGGGGTTTCTTTCTCACCAGCACCGACTCCAGACCTTCCTGCACGCAACGCCGCTTGAGGTTGTCGATCTTGCGTTGGCTCACGCCCAGCATCTGGGCGATCTGTGCACTGGTCTTGCGCGGCCCCTGGTCTTGCGAGCGGTCGCAGGCCAGCAGGATCAGGGCGTTGATGACTTGGCTTGCCGCGGTCCTGCCTTTGCTTGTCAGCTCTTGCAACCGCGCTCTTTCTTGAGGACTGAGGATGATTCTGTAATGTTCCATGCCGACATTATGCATGACGCAGATTTAGCTGTGTCATAACACTAGTAGAGCTTGCGCCAATGGAACAACTGGTTGGGATTGATGCCCGTTGCGCCTGGCCACCACCGAGACGCTTTGTCCAGACGCCAGGCTCTCGCGCACCATGGCAAGCTTCTCCTCGACACTCCAGCGGCGACGCCGCTCCTGGCCGAGCACTTCGATGTGTCTGTCTTTGCTGGTAGTCATAAACACGACCGTTTGCCTATCCCTTATGGTAAGAGGGAAACGGTGTCCGGTGTTTCTGGGGGGCTCGTTCACAAATATGCAACTGTAGTGCTAATGGGGACAGGTTATTCTGACGCGATCTACGGCATCTGGAGGCGGAGACAGGCCAAGCCTCTCCCGGAGCAGTAGGACTAAAAATTATTTTCTGTAACTACAAGGGCCGATAAAGACGCTCGGAAAAGAAACGTTCGCGCCAGAGCATCACCAGTAGCGCACGTTTATGGGGAAAGTCGAAATGCTTGATCTTGGCGAAGCCGCCGCGATCGAAGTTGGCGATTTGCCGGTGGTTATCGTGGCGAGGCTCGCAGACAATGCGCCGGGTACGTGGGTCGTCGAGAAACATGTAATGACAGATGGATGAGAACCAGGCTGTGTAGAAAGCCTTTCCACGGAATGCTTCTTCGCCGACAAGCAAGTGCAATCCTCTGTCGTAGTTATCTACGTCATAAAAGGGTGCGATGCGGTCCTCCTTGGCCCAGTAGATTTCGAAATAGCCAAATGAAGTACCGTCGAAACAGCCGATCACCGGCAGAGTGTGGGGATCGACCAGTTGCCGTTCCAGATAGGCGCGATGCTGTTCGAGATTTCCTTGCTCTTCCCAAAATAGGGCAACCCGTGGGTTATTCATCCAGCGGTTGAAGGAGTACAGGTCTTCGTTTATCTCGGCAATCCTGAAGCTCAGGGTCTGGCCCAGCCAAGGGATGAAACGGCGGTAGAGCTCTCTCTGATTTCTTTCAGGACGCAAGGGATGGCGTATCCCGTTGGTCATGACCAATTTGGAGGGATACGCTCCATGGGATTTTCTGGTCAACCAGAGAGGCGCGTACTGCCAGAACTGCTCGGCTTCGCAAAGCAGTGTTCCGTCGCTTTTTCTCCTGAATACACCGTCATTTAGCAGAGACTCGAGCCCTGTCAGGCTCTCTTCTTCGATTACCAGTTGCTCCAGTGCAGGGTGCTGAACGAACAGTGCTTCGCATGATGCCAGGAGCGTTTCGCCTACCCAGCCTTGATCGACCGAAAACAGTCTGCAACGAACCGACGTAGGGCTCTCACAAGAAAGGATGGTCATTTCCATCCGGAGTTGCCCATCGAGCAAGACACTGAGCATGTTGCCCTTCAGACGGACCCGCAGTTCTCCATTCCGATAAGTTCCGGCGAAAACAGGTATCTCGGTGTAGCAACTCTGATCACTCTTGGATGGGCACGGCATATTTGTATCCCAGTATGGATCCGTCTGACCTATAGAGTCGAAACGAAAAGAAGGGTGGCGGATTTACTCAAAATAAAATAAGCCATTGGCAATTCACCCAAACAGCCTTTTAAGCTACCCATTTCGAGGGGGATGATAGAATGCTGACTAGCTGCCTGTCGGAAAAGTGTTAGGGCACGAGCTATCGGTCGCAAAAACGAAGTACTTATAGTAGCAGATCGACCTGAGCTGAAGGTTATCGAACACTACAGCCCCATCAGGCGATCAAGAATCGCTTCAACCTCTGCTTCCAGGTCGTGATTTAGAGATCCCGGACTACCCTGAACCCCAAAAAGTCTCCACGTGTAGTTTTCAGTCTGTCATTTCTATTGCCCGAACGAGAAAAGATCGGTGATTCACCCCAGTCGTTGCCACGCATGTGAGCCCGCTCACAGTTTTTGTCGTCTATCCAGGCGCTACCGTCGGTTGGTGCACCGACATAATCGGGATGCTTGCAGTCGGCGACCCATTCGTAGACGTTGCCGTGCATGTCGTACACGCCGAAGGCATTGGGTGGGTAGCTGCCGACCGGGGAGCTGTAGCTGTAGCCATCCTTGGGGCCATAAGTATTAGCGTGTTTGTCGATCTGATATTCCCCTTCCTTGTCGAACGGGAACGGGAAGGGGCCCGTGGAACCGGCACGGGCAGCGTATTCGCGTTCCGCTTCGCTGACCATGCGGTAGCGCTTGCCGGTTTTCTTCGATAGCCACTCGGTATAGGTTTGGACTTCGTGGTAGTCGATGCAGACCGCCGGTTGACGGGGACCTTGCGGATAGCTGGGCTTGCTCGCCTCGCACCAGCGACCGGGGCGCTCGTCGCCACTCTTGATGACCACGCCGGTTTGCTTGATGTAGGCGTTCAGCTCTTTCGCCGTGACGTGAAAGCGGCTGATGGCGAAGGGCTTGGCGAAGGTCACCTTGTGCTGCGGGCCCTCGTCCGGTTGCCTGCCCAGTTCGTCCTCCAGGGTGCCCATGATGAAGCTGCCGGCAGGTAGCACTACCATTTCCGGGCATTCCGGACAGTCTTTGAATACGGTACCGGGCGCTGGTGCCGCAATTGCCTGGGAAGCCGTCAAGAGTGCAGTAACGCAGTAAAGGACTGGAAGTATCCTGACCGCCACTATCGATCCTGACTCAATAGACCGTGCGAGGCGTTTCGTGGTTTTGGAAATATTCTTCTCGCTTGATTCGTCTTTGGATCTGTGAATGCTCATTCCTTTCTCTCCGCCTGTTTCGCAGTGGAAAGAGGCTTGGCCACTCGAAAACCTATCCAGTCGCCTCGAGCTTCGGAGGGACGTGAATTGCGATTGGCTGAGCGGGAAAAAACAGGAATGGAAATCCAGTCATTACCCCGGATGATGTGCCTGAGGCAATCCCCCTGCATCCAAGCGCTGCCGTCTGTCGGAGCCCCCTGATAATCCGGGTTCAGGCAATCGGCGACCCATTCCCAGACATTGCCGTGGGTGTCATAAACCCCGAAGGCATTGGGTGGGAAACTGTCGACGGGAGAGGTGAACTCGAAACCGTCCGCAGAACCGATGGTGTTCGCATGACGGCTGATGTTGAAAGTTGTCTCGTCGACCGGATATGGGAATGGGCCGGTGCTACCCGCTCGGGCTGCATATTCGCGCTCGGCCTCGCTGATCATCCGGTAGGGCTGGCCTGTTTTGCGCGCCAGCCAGTCGATATAGCCTTTCGTGTCGTTGTAATCGACACAGACAGCGGGTTGTCGCAGACCTTGAGGATAGCGGGGTTTGCCCGCGAGGCATTCTCTTCCGGGGCGAGTGTCGCCATCTTTCAGCTTCACATCGGTTTCTTGGGCATAGGCGTCCCATTCGGCTGCGGTGACGTAAAAACGGCTGATGGCGAACGGGTGTTCGAATGTCACCTTGTGCTGGGGGCTTTCATCCGGTTGGTGGCCAGCCTCCACGCCGGAGGAGCCCATGATGAACTCGCCAGCGGGTAAAACGACCATTTCAGGGCAGCGCTCACAGTCTTTGAAAACCGTGCCTGCCAAGTATTCCGTTTCACTTGCGTTTGCCCCGCCCACGAAGTACAGGAAAACGGATGAGCAGGCGATCGACAGAAATGAACGACTCACTGCGTTGTACTCCTTTGAGTGGGCGTTTCTTGAGATGGAGATGTTGTGATGTCGTCGTGGCTCTGCCTGCTGGCGTTCTGCACTTGCTCCCATACCCGCAGGAAGTTGCCACCCCACAGCTTGGCGATGTCCTCGTCCGAGTAGCCACGCTGAATGAGTTCGGCGGTGACGTTACGGGCGTCGCCGACGTTCTCCCAGCCGATCACACCGCCGCCATCGTTGAAGTCGGAACTGATGCCGACGTGGTCGATGCCTATCTTCTTCACGGCATAGTCGATGGCATCGCCGAATTCCTTCAGGCCCGCCCGTGGATCGGTTTCGAGGATGGCATAGAGCTGGCTGGCGTACTCGCCGAAGCGCTTCTCAGGCCAGATCGAGAACACCGGATCGGCCGGCATGCTGGCCTGGGAGAGGTTCTCGACATCCAGCAGGCCGAAGCCTGTGCGCATGGCGTTGACCTTGGCGAGGGTTTCCTTGGAGAAGGGACGCAGGTAGGAAGAGAAGCCGGCGATATGAACCACACCGCCGGTCTTCTGGATCAGGCGCAGCTCCCGGTCGGTCAGATTGCGCTGTATGTCCACCAGACCGCGTATGCCTGAGTGCGAAGCGATGATCGGGGCGCGGCTGAGATCGGTGACCTGTTCGAGGGCGCTGCTGGACATCTGTGAGACATCGATGACCACGCCCAGGTCGTTCAGGCGTCTCACGGCCTGTCGTCCCAACTCGGAGAGGCCGCCATGCTCGTCGGGCGAGTCGCCGTAGAAGGGCATGGGGCGGGAGGAGTCCGACCAGGTGTTGTTGGCCACATAGTTGAAGCCGAAGATGCGCATGCCACGTGCGGCCCAGTCGTCCAGCCGCGAGACCTCGTCGCCCAGCGGATAGGCATTGAGCATGCTGATGACGATGGCGAACTTGCCCTCGTGGGCCAGACGGCGGAAATCGGCAGGGCTATAAGCGATGCCGGCCCGTTCAGGATAGTCGCGGGCGATGCCGGTGATGATCCGGTAGCGGGCCTCTTGTTCATGTCGCGCCGCCTCGACGAAACCGGGTGTCGGCCGGTGCGGAGCATTGGGGCCGATCCAGAACTCCGGCCAGGCCCAGATGGTGAGCGCCGCTCCGCTCAGGCGGCCACGAGCGGCCTTGACCAGATCGAACTGCGTGCGACCGTCGCGGTCGGCTTCCATACCCCCGCTTCCGTATTCCAGGGGAAGATCGATATGGGCGTCGAAGGACAGGATCCTTTCCTGCAAGTCATTGGCCTTGCGCATGACATCGCGCGAGTAGGGCAAGGACTGACGAATGAAAAGCCACCAGACCAGCGAGGCGACCGCCGCCACGGCGATCAGCGACAGGATGCTCAGGAGTAGCCATTTCCGAACGGTACGACGAGTGCTCATGGGGCTCCCAGAATTGATGGTGTTGGCCGGCCGGATACCCGGCCGATTTCGTTGGGAAGACGAGCAGGCGAGGGGAGGATTTAGCGTTGAGGGGGCGCAGCTCCGAGCTGGTCTGGTTAGAGGGCTGCGCAGAGTGGGGCATGCATAAATTCGGGTCCCCGGCATTCGTTCTCGCAGGAATAGCTGGTATAGCGAGCGAAGAATGAAGTTTTCTCGTAGGGGATTCGTGGCGGGGTTGGCAGCGGCAGCGACCTTGTCGGCAGGGGTGTACACCCATCGTAAATGGAAAGAGTCGGAAGCTGCCGAGCTGTCGTCCGACGAGCCGGATACACCCGTACCCGTGTTGCAGGACGCTTTGCTGGCCAATCGGCTGGTGGGTGTATGGGACATGCGTTTCATCGCCGGGCGCCAGGACTTTCCTGAGATCCCGGCCGGGGAGTTGCAACTGCTTCTGGATATCGGTCCTGGTGGGCGGGCGTTGCGCGGTTACCTGGGAGCACCGCCCTATGCCGGAGACATCCTGCAGGTCTTTGGACGCCTCAGTGGCGACAAGGCGCCATTCCTGAATTTGCGGATGCTGGACAACCAGGGACGCTCGCTGGAGTGCAGGGCGATCTTCGACGAGATCTGGGGCGCATGGAGTACCGGCGGCGGCAAGGCGACACTGAGCGGCCGCCTGCACAGGTCGGGCGTCCAGGCTGGGCTTTCGACGCAGGAAGCCTCGTTCGTCGCCGTTCGACGACCATTCACGGCATCCCGCGAACGGCTGTCCTATGTCCCGGAGCTGAAAGCCTGGCTGGTATCGCCCGGGCATCGCCTGTTCCATCAGGTGTGGCACGCCTGCCGCGATCGCTGGCATCGACTCGAATCGACGCAACGCCAGGGGTTGCGGGCGCTCGGTTGGCAGGCCGGTCCGCTCGGCAAGGAGCGCGATGCGCGGGGCAAGCATCGGCACCGTAACGGCTCGGGAGAGGATTTCCTGTTCATGCACCGGGACATGCTGATACGTGCGCGCGCCATGCAGGATCTGCGCTCCTGGACAAGCCTGCCGCCCCCCAGGCCCTACATCGGCCACGGGATCCAGGCCTTCGTGGATTACATGGCCAACCTCGATGGTTTTTCCGTGCCGCCGGCGTGGGAAGTCCAGGGAGACGAGAGCTTCAACCGGTGGCTGTACTACATCAAGAGCAGCGAAGGCTATTACGGTGACTTCCAGGCCTGGGAGGCACAATACCGGGATCCGGAGTACCTCAGCACCCTGTGTCTGGGCGAACTGGGATCGCGCATCGAACTGGGCATCCACGACTGGCTGCACATGCGTTGGGCATCGATACCACGCGATCCCAACAGCGGGTTGCCGATGCCCTTTGGACGTGGTTCGGCGGATTTCGCCGAGCATTGGTACCGTCCTGGCAACGATTACCTGGGCGATCCGTTCTCTTCCCATGTCGATCCGGTGTTCTGGTCCTTCCATGGCTGGATCGACGATCGCATCGAGGACTGGTTCCTGGCCCACGAACAGACACATCCCGGCCAGGTGGTTCGCAAGACGATCGATGGCGTGCCCTGGTTCGCGCCGGGCCCCTGGGTGCGCGTCGCCGAGCCCTGGCTGGGACCGGCGCGGGCCGGCTGTGGTGCCTGGGGACGCAGCAACCGGGGCGATGGCGGCGAGTTGGACATGGAAACCATGAAGCTCGCCTTGCGCATCGTGTTCGCCGACGAAGAGGAGGCCGAACGCCTTGAGGACCGGGTGCCGCGCCGGCCCTGGTATGGGCGACACCTGACCCGGGGCGATCCGCATGATTGACGTAAATAATTCCGGCCCCGTGCCGTTCGTTCATGAATCACTGTCCACGACCCAGACTTAGGGGAGCCCGATCATGGATTTATCCGCTGTATTGTCTAGTTTGTTCACCGGCGCGCAGGCGGTGGGAGTCAATGGGGTCTTCCAGTTCGTCTTCCCTCCGGAAAAGGCGGTCTGGGCGGAGGTAGGCGAACAGGTGACCATTCGTTCCGGACACCATCCGACCGCCGACGTGACCATCGAACTTGACGAACGGGACTTCACCGGCATTCTCCAGGGTACTCAGGATGTCGAGGAACTGTTCGCCAACGGCCGGCTCAGGATCGGTGGGCAGATGGGGCTCGCTACCCTGTTGCCACAGATCATCGGCGCGGCTCGCCGAGGTGTCGCACCGCCCGAGCAGGTACGCGGTATGAACCAGCGTTATCCCGCACCGGAGCGCGCCAGCGACAAGGTCTCGGCAGGCCAGCCGCCACTGAAGGCGGTGGAGCGACGGCCGCGTAGTGGCCTGTCGGTGGAGGAATTTCGCCAGCATTACGTTCCGCAAGGTTTGCCGGTAATCATCAGCGATGCCCTGCAGGATTGGCCGCTGTTCAACATGAGTCGCGAGGAGTCGTTGGTGCATTTCGCCAAGCTGCAGGGCATCACTCGGCATGGTGACTATGCACAGAAGACTTTTTCCACCGAGCGCGATTTCCGTTCCACCTCGATGGCCGAGTTCATCGCCGGGCTGGACCAGGAGCTGGAGGAGGGTGTCCCGTCACCTTATATGGGCAACAATGTAGTACCCGAACAGTTGTTGGAACTGATCCGCTTTCCGGATTACTTCGACCGATCCCTGTTCATAAAGCCGCGCATCTGGATCGGCCCCAAGGGAACGCTCACTCCTCTGCATAGGGACGACTCGGACAACTTGTACGCCCAGGTCTGGGGGCGCAAGTCCTTCATCCTGGCGGCGCCACATCATTGCGAGGCGCTGAGCACTTGGTCGACCTCACCGCAAGGCGGGCTGGAAGGCTGCGAGGTAAATCCGAAAGCTCCCGACTACGCACGCTTTCCCCGCGCCCGCGAGGTAGATTTCTTACACATCGTGCTGGAAGCGGGCGATCTGTTCTTCCTGCCGGATGGCTGGTTCCACCAGGTGGAATCCGTCTCCACTTCACTGTCCGTCAATTTCTGGGTCAATTCCGGACGGGGTTGGTAAGTCACGTCGGGGCGCTATGTACGCCCCATGGCCGGTTGATAAAGCCCATGCGGAACGGCTTATTTAGAGGTTAACGCGGCCGGCTACCGATGACCGTGGCATCGTCACTGTTCCGGCTCAGGTAGATCGGTAGAACCTTGGGCAGGACCTGGACCAGTTGTCCGATGTTGCGGGTGTCATAGATGCCGCCGATGCGCAGGTCAGCGGTGGCCTGATCGGCAAGCAGAATGGGCTTGTCCAGGTAACGATTGATATAGGGGAGGGCCTCGGCGAGCGTAAGGTCGTCGAGGACCAGCTTGCCTTCACGCCAAGCCAGGGCCTCGGCTTTGGCGGTCGATATCTGCGGCAGTTCGCCATCGTTTCCGTAACGAGCCTGCAAGCCAGGAGATAGGTAAGTCACCTGGTCGGGCTGTTCCGTATCGCCATGTACCTTGACCGAACCTTCGGTCAGGGTGACGACCACCTGGTCCGCATATTTCCATACGTTGAAGCGGGTGCCGGTGACGGTAACGCTGCCCTTGCCGGCATACACCACGAATGGGTGGCGGGCATCGTGCTGAACCTCGAAGAAGGCTTCGCCCTCACTGAGTTTCACACTGCGGCGATCACGGAAATTGACGAACCATAGCGTGGTATCCAGATTCAAGTGCACGCGCGATCCATCCGCCAGGATCACTTCGCGAGTACTGTCCTCGGCATGGAAGCGCTGAATGTGGTTGGGAAGCCATCCTTGCTGCCAGCCCAGCAGACTACCCAGCGAAAGAAGCAACAAAGCCGCGGCCGCCAAGGCAGGCCTGCGCGAGCGCCGCCGAGGCGAGGTCCGAACCGAATCTCCAGCTATCGCCTGGACAGGCAGGTGCTCGCTGACCAGCCATATGTCGAGCATTGCCTGGTACTCGCGCATGTGGGCCGGGCTGATTTTCAGCCAGCGTTCGAACGCCGTGCGTTCCTCATTCGTGCAGTCTTCCGCATGCATTCGCATGCACCAGTAGGCCGCCTCATCGAGGAGGTTATCGCTTGCAAGAGGGGAGGAGGCATGGTCGGTCATCAGGCGCTACCGGTTCGGCTCAACGTTGGATTGGAAAGGAGCAAGACGCCCGAAGAAGCTTCCATTAAAAATGAGAATAATTATAATTTGGCCGTTCGCCAGTATAAAATGCGACATGTGCCGGCTCAAGGCGGTAGACGATAGCCTCCCGACCGACGTGTTCACCGGCAAAACGGTCGCATGCTTCAAGCTCGGGGGGATCATGGAAAAATATTACCAGCAGTTGGTCCGTTACTTGACGACCCGGTTGAGGGATCGCCATCTGGCGGCGGACGTTGTCCATGATGCCTATGTACGGATCCTCGAAGGCGGCCATGGAAGCCTCGTGAAGTATCCACAAGCCTACCTATATCGCACAGCGATCAATATTGCCATCGATACCCACCGGCGTGAAACCGTACGGCGCAGCGAATCGCTCGAGGATATCGAACCGCATGCGGCGGAACAGTTCCTGAGCCCGCAGGACTCCCTATACCTTCGGCAACGCGCCACACTGGTGGAGCGCGCTCTGAACGAATTGTCCGAAAATTGCCGGAAAGCATTCCTGATGCGCAAGCTGGACGGCCTGGGACACACGGAGATCGCGGCCCGCATGGGCATTTCCAAGGATATGGTGGAAAAGCACATCGTCAATGCCATGCGACATTGCCGCATCCGAGTCAGGGAAATGGAGTATTCCAAGGTTGATTTCAACAACGCAACGCGCCGCCATTCCACGATTACAAGATAAGCAAAGCGGGGTTCAGCGTGGAGCTCTAGCTGTGATCTCTTGGCAAAAAGGAGTTCACAGCGCCATACCAATACTTCGCATAATGTATATTATGTTAAATTACGTATTGTGCAGCGAACCACATCTCGACCATCCCTCCCACCCGAGAGCCAGCTCGCTAAAGACGCCCAACAGCCTCCCTGAGCTGGGCGATCAGCGTGGGAATCGCATGCAACTGCTGCTCCTCTTCGGCAAGCACTCGCTCGAAGGCGCACTTCTTCAACGCCACGATATCGAAATTGCCGCGTACGCTCGCCGGAGCTGTGCTGAGGAGGATGTCGAAGAGCCGGTCCACGGCGTGCAAACGCCCCCACAGATAGTCGTTCTCGCGGATCGAGCGACCGAGAAAGCCGCCGAAGCTGGCGAACGACCGCCCGAGCAGCACGCTCTTCCGGCCGTCGAGCCGGAGGCTGGTCGCATCCTCGGGACTGATGCGATCGACCAGAATCTCCTCGATGGGACCCGCATCGGTATCCAGCGACAGTGCACTCACGGTCGGACGCAGGATGATGTCCCAGAAGAAATACCCCAGGTAGCCGATGAGGATGGCGTCGCGGCTCGCCGGCTCCAGGCCCAGCACCAGGGGCGAAGCCAGTACCGCATCGGCGTTATCCGTGGTCCTGGCAAGATCGCACTCCTGCGCCAGTCGTTCGACCAGCCGGGATATCTCCTCGAAGGAGGCCGGCTCGGGCGGAAGCGCGGTGCCGCAAACACCGGCCTTGGCGCCCTCCTCCAGAAAGATATCCCGGCAGGCGGCGATGGCCTGCCGGCTGAGAAAATCGATGTCGTCGTAGATCGACAGCTCGTCGATGCACTTGTGGATCTTGATTTTCAGCAGATCGAGGGATTCCGGATCGACGACGCCGGGCGGATTGTCGGAAACCTCGGGATAGCGATCATTGATTTCATGCAAAACGAAATTTAACCGTCGTCTTTTGTAGATCACGCCGAAATCCAGAATCATCTTCCCATAAGGCGGCAAATCGACATTCTGGTAAAGGTTGTCCGGCATGACATAGGAATCGGCGATGATTCCCTGCCGTCTGGCCCAGATTTCGATGATTTCCTGGACCCAGCACGCCTCCGGCGAATTGGCGGCGTACTGGCAGGCACTGGCGACGATCTGCACGATGAAGTCCAGGGCTTCGAGAACCAGCGAACGCATCCACACGTCATAGACGACTGTGGTGCCGGCCAGCAGGCTGATCGACGAAAGCCTCCAGTGCCGTAGATCGTCGGCTGTGAAGCGCCCTCGCAGTCCGCCCGCCGTCGCCTGCTCGATCAGGTTCGCGACCAGGGGCCTGGCGCTGGAAATCGATGCCTTCAGACGCCTGGCCTGTACGTTGTAGCGGCTGATGGCCGCCAGTTCGTTATACACCGGGTCGTGCCGCGGAAGGTCCGAGAGTGCTCCCCGCAGGGTGGCGAAAAAGCCGGGCACGCCGGCTCCGGGCGCCGCCTTGCCAATCCCGGGATGGGGATCGACGAAGACTAGGCGCCGGTCCACTTCCCGGAACGCGGAGTGCGTACGGATAGCTTCGACGCAGGCCGTGATCGGTTTGTTGTCGAGCACGCTGCCGTCGAGCAGGATCGCCTCCTCGGGGTTCTCGCCCCGCTCGCGATAATGACGGAAATTCCGCTCCAGAAAGTGCGCCCGGGCCGGCCACGGCATATGGCGCTCGGCCAGGACCTCGTCGATCTCTCGGATCCGCACGGGCGGAAACGCCCCGGGATAGGAGGCCGTGGCCCGTCCGGCATAGGCCAGGGAAGGAAAATTGTCGATGTCGAAATCGCTGAGCAGATGTCCGGTTCGCCGATGATCGAGACTGAAGCGCAAGAGATGACGATGTTCCCGCTCGTAGGCAACCGGTGGGTCATGGATGAAGATCGGCCGCTCGATCCCGCGGAAATCCGTGACCGTCACCAGTAAATCCAGCCTGGCCCCCTGGGGCAGCAACGACTCCCACGGCGAGCTGGAGGTTTTCATCGCCGTCAGCGCATCGAGGATGAGCATGGTCAGGCGCCGGCCATCCAGGGGCGGCTTGAACCAGCGAGAGCGCAGGAAAACCGAAACCCGCTTTTCGATTTCGGTATCAGTCTCCCGCGGCAGCAGGCCCTCACGATCGAGCCGGGCGAGCAAGGGGCGCACCAGCGGCCAGAAATACCACTTGCTCCAGAGGCGCGCTCTGGCTTCGGGGGCCAGCAGGCTCAGCATGTCGGCCTCCTCGAGCCACATGCGGGTGACCGGTATCAGGCTGCGGTCGTGAGCCAGGGCTGTGGCCAGGGTCACGCCGTTGATGCCTCCAGCCGAAGAGCCGGCGATGACATCGACGATCACCCGCAGGTACATGTCCTTTCCCAAAATCTCCAGGAATTCGCGATAGATGTCGCCGGTGGAGTGTTCCGGCTCGTCCGGGTAATTGTCGTGAAGGCTGCGCAGAGGCTTTTCAGGCCTCTCAGCGCCGCCCGTTCTGTCACTGTGGTAGAGCTTCGAGGCACGAACCAGATTGAGAATTTCCCGATTGATACCGTGCTGATAGATTGCCAGTGACACGCCGCCGAACAGGACGACCGCCAGCCGAAGTTCTTTTTCTTTCATCTCAGTCTGCAATAGCCCATCGGAACCGATGAGCCCGCCGTCCTCCCATGACTCGCCCCCATGAGTATGGCGCGTCGGCGAGCACGGGAAGATAAAAGCGGTGCCGCCCCCTTCTCATGCGACCAGATGGTTGACTTGGCCGGCTATCCCTCCAGAATCGCCCCATGACTATCACGACGCCTAAACCTCGCCGCGGCCGCCCCCCCAGAATTTCTCGGGATTTCCCCGACACCCGCGAGGCGCTGAGTGGAATGGAAATCCTCACCGAACAGGGCTTCATGTCCACTGGCATCGAGGCGGTGCTCAAGCGCATAGGCGTGCCCAAGGGCTCCTTCTATCACTACTTCGACAGCAAGGAGGCCTTCGGCCAGGCGGTGTTGGAAAACTATGGCGCCTACTTCGCCCGCAAGCTGGACCGCTGGCTGCTGCAAGATGACGTGCCACCGCTGCAGCGTCTGCGCGATTTCGTCGAGGATTCCAAGGTCGGCATGGCGAAATACGAATTCCGGCGCGGCTGCCTGGTAGGCAACCTCGGCCAGGAGGTGGCCATCCTGCCGGAAAGCTTCCGCACACTGCTGGAAGCCACCCTGTGCGACTGGCAGCGACGCCTGGCTGCCTGCCTGCGGCTCGCCCGGGAGCATGGCCAACTGGCTGCCGACGCAGCCTGCGAGGAACTTGCCGCCTTCTTCTGGATCGGCTGGGAAGGTGCCGTGCAACGCGCTCGGATGGTCCGTAACTCGACGCCGCTGGACATCTTTCTCGAAGGCTTTCTCGCCGGATTACCGCGTCAGTGACCGGCCTCGTCGAGCGAGAGCCGCGCCCTCCCCGGCTGGCAGCTCACGGTCGCCGATGCTCGCAGGTTCAACGGATCGACCAGTCCAGCGGCGATGGCCATGCCGACCAGATCGGCATGGCGCTCAGCCTGCATGCGCTTCATCACCCGCATCCGGTACAGATCGACCGTCTTTACGCTGATTTCCAGTTGCTCGGCGATCTCTCGGTTGGTGTAACCCTGCACCAGCGGTAGCAGCACATCGCGTTCGCGCGGGGTCAGCGCATCCAGCCGCGCCTGTACCGCCTCCTGCCCTCTACTGCCGGAGCGGCGCTCACCATGGCGGCCGAGCGCCTGTTGCACGCTGTCGAGGAGCATCTGTTCGTTGTAGGGTTTCTCTATGAAGTCGCAGGCGCCGGCCTTGAAAGCCCGCACCACGATGGGCACGTCGGCATGTCCGCTGACGAAGATCACCGGCAGGTCGATGCCCCGAGCGCGCATCGCCTCCTGCACGTTCAGGCCGCCCATGCCCGGCATCCGCACATCCAGCAGCACGCAGGCGTTGAGGTTGGGGTCGCAGGCATCGAGAAACGCCCGACCACTGATGAACGGCAGGGCCTTGAGCCCTACCGATTCGAGCAGCCAGACAGTCGAGTCCAGCATGCCTTGGTCGTCGTCCACGACGTACACCACCTGCTCCATCGAGATTCTCCTGTTGTTGTCGTTGCACGCCGACTTTCCGGGAAATCCAGGCATCGCCCAGTCTCGGAAAGTCGGCCACAAGCATGGAGAAGAGTTCGCCCCTGAGCAATCCGTACTGTGATTTCCATCGTCCTCGGCATCCGTCATGGGCGATCTCTCAGTTGTTAACTGAATGTTTTCGTACTGTGAGGGTTATTTGGTGGATATTTTTCTTAATCTTGATTTCCGATTACAGGAAAATAAAGCCCTCTGTCGTTTTCCTTTCATCAGGAGGCCACTTGCATGATGGTGGATCGATAATTAACTTCCGATTTCAGGAATAAATCACATCAACAGGCGGATTCGATCACCGCGTAGATGTATTACTCGCGGTGATGGTCAGATTTGGAATCTGCTCTCTGGCTACTTCGGAAGAAGGTGAGGACCGGGGCCCCTTTCACGCCGGGCACGGCTGTCGTGCTCGAGGCCTGACCGCCAATGCCGGCTGAGGAAAACGGTGGATTCAGAAGGCTACCTCTTCCACCTCCTTCCCGGCTCTGCGGTGCCGGAATGGACAACCGACGGCGTCAACGAAACGGCTCGTCAAAGCCGGTCAAAAGCAAAGGAAGCAAGGGCTGCCTTGCTGTACTCACTCGACCAATCGGAGCACCTCGGATGGCGAGCTGGCTTCTATCTGCGCCTCGCTGAATGGAATCGTTTGCCATGTCTGACGGGAAAACAGCCGAGTCTGGTCCCGGTAATGCGGCGAAGCCGGATCGGTGGACTGGGAAAATGCCAGGAGCCCGCGAGCCTGGGGGCCCTCTTCCGTGAAACGCACCAACTGTATGTAGCTACTGCCTCCTACCACTTCCAAGCCGCGGCCAACCGAGGCCGGTCGCGCCTGGATCGCGTTGTAGATTCCAAGCCGACCATCACCGCCGGGAATGGGTATCCGCTCGGCACCACAACTCGTCTTCTGGAGTTCCCCCCAGACTGTCTTCGCACCGACCCCATCCGCAGCCACTTCGTCGCGGGCAACCAGCAAGGCCTTGACGACCTTTTCCCTGACCTGTGGATCGTCCAGAGCGATGCCGCGCGGGGTGTGCACAGGGTCCTGCGGATCGAAGGGTATGCGCCAGGCATCCGGAATCGCTCTGAAATGCTCGGCGAAGCGCTGGAAATACAGGAGACCTGGGCCATCCTCCAAACCTGCCCGGCGGCTCCAGAGACGCAGCCCCGTACAGACTTCCACCAGTTCCCGGCTTTCGGGACACAGAGTCAGCAGATCGTCCACCAACAGATCGGCCAGGTAGACCTGGTTGTCCGTCACCAGGCGCTCTAGCCGCTGTGCGTCCAGATGCTCCCGGCCGGTCCGGGTCAACTGGTCGAGGGCGAAACGGGCCCGGGGACTCAGGAGCTGGCCGTCGCGGCTGACCAGCGGCGAGAAGCCCGTCAGACGCGCAGCCGGATTGGTCATCCAGGCACTGTCATTGGAGTTCTGCACGAAGTCCTCGCGCTCGAGCACAGGCAATTTGCCCGGAGGCACTATCCCGGGCTGAGCGGCGCCTTCGTCGTGGCGCCAGTCGCAGGTGCTGCGCGAACCATCGAGCACCGGCAACCCTTTTCCGGCCAGCGACGCATCGAGGCAATTCGCCAATTGATCGGCTTCCAGGTTCGGAATGACCGAAGCGTTCATGTAGAGTACCCTGCCCTGTTCGTCGCTGGCCAGGGTATTGACCCAGGGAATGCCCTGGGTCCGTTCGATCGATGCGCGGAACTCGGCAAGGCTGGTGGCCCGGTTCATTTCGGTCCACTGCTGGAGAGCACGCGTGTTCTCCAGGTTGGCGTCGTGCAACGCATAGGCCGTTCCATCGGTCCAGTCGAGCAGACCTGGCCACTTCACCAGCGGTCCGTACTTCGACAGATAGAGACTGTGTTCCAGCGTCGACAGATTGCCTTGCGCATCGCGCACCTCGACGCTCAACGTCCGCTTCTCCAGGGGATAGTCGATGCCATCCACGCGATAATGCCCAGGAGCCTGCGGGTTCAGTTCCAGGCGATGCAGGGTGAAATGGCTGGAACTGTCGACCGTATGGGTCCAGGCGAGATGCTGGTTGAAGCCGATGTTCACCAGCGGCAGCCCGGGCAGGGCAGCGCCCATGACATCGAGCCGCCCGGGGATGCTCAAGTGCAATTGATAGAAGCGCAGCGCGCCGAACCAGGGGAAATGCGGGTTCGCCAGCAGCAAGCCCTTGCCGTTATCCGACAGTTGCCGGCCGATGGCGATGCCGTTGCTGCCCGTGTGCCGAGCGAACGCCTCGCGCCGGCGGGCCGCCTGCTCGAAATCCATGGGTCGCCCGAGGGCTGCCCTGCCCTGCTCACCGAGTGGCGCCGCGTTCAGCACCGCTTCGACGAACTGCCCGAGCCCGCCCTCGATCATGAGCCGCCGGGTGAAGCGCAGCAAATCGCCGCTCGAGATCGGCCGCAACCATTCACGCCCGGCGCAGGCCACAGGCCGTCGCTCTTCCGGCGTATCCCGCAGGTAACGGTTGAAGCCCGCCGCATAGCCCTCGAGTAGTTGGCGAACCGGCTCTGGCTGTGCCTGCCACAGGGTGGCCACGGATGAGTCGTCGTTCAACCAGCGGAAGAAGAAGTCCGAGGAAACATTGTCGATCCGGGACGAGGACTGGCCATCGGCGCCGAAAAACCGGGCTCGCTCGCCGCGTGCGGTGACTATCTCCTCGGCTAGCAGGCATAGGTTGTCCCGCGCATAGGCGTAGCCGATGCCATAACCGAGTCCAGCCTCATTCTCGGCGCGGATATGTGGCACACCGAAGGCAGTCCAGCGGATCTCCGCCACCATCGATGGACCGGCTGGCGCCGGCAAGGCCAAGCAGGCCAACGAAGCCCCGACCATGCCCGCAAGGAATCGACGCATGCATATCTCCCCTGTCCGCACCGAATGGTGAGTGCATCCGCAAGGACGAGAGGCGCGCCAGGAAATTTAGCGGCCCGGCTCCCGACACCGTCACAATGTGTTCGTCATGCAGATCTGATATCAGTGAATGCACCGGCAAAACTGTCGCGTCGAGCCAATCCGTCAGACTTAGCGCGCCCATGGGGGCTACGCGTTTTCCGATTTTCCGGCTCCGGCATAACGGCAGTCTGGCTCGCACGGGATAGCAAGGCTCGCCTGCAAACGGAAATCAGGCCCATGGCCATATTTCTACCGCAATAGCCACCTAAAGTATGACCCGGGTCATTAATCGACAGATGCTTTCTTGCCAAGCTGAATTCGGTAGCGGCGTTTTGCAATAATGATTATCATTTATGCTTAGCGATAAGGGAGAGCAACCCCCCATGTGTTCACGGGTATCCAAACCAAGGATCTTCGGCCTTTGGCTCATGACTTTCCTTGCCAGTACGGCTGCTTCCACAAGCTGGGCGGATGAAGCATTCCAGCCTCCGGTCCTGGAGCTGACCCAAGTCGAAATCAGCAAGGCCGGTCTGCTGGAGCAGGACTTCGTCCTGCATTTCCGTATCAGCAACCCCAACGAAAGCAAGCTCCCGGTTCGTGGCTTGGCCTACAAAGTGCATCTGGAAGATATCGAGTTGGTGAACGATGGCGAGTCGAGACAATCGTTCACCGTTCCGGCTCACGGCCACCAGGAATTCGAGGTGCCGGTCACGACCAATCTCTGGCGACGCATGAAACCCCTCGTCAAGTTGTTGAAGAAAGCCGAAGAGCCCATTTCTTATCAGGTGAGCGGAGAGGTCAAGACCGGGCGCCTGTTCGGACGCAAAGTACCGTTCTTCCACAATGGCGAACTGGCGCGTGGCGAAATGGTCGCCAGCAATCATTAAGCAAGGAATGGCCATTACCCACTGGACCGCACCTTGCGTGGATCTCCTGCCAGGCGATAACGCAAGCAGGAAATAACCGTACCCCCTGGTCGTCCGAGGAGTGTTGCAAGTACCGCACACGGTCCACGTCGGGCTGATGCCAGTCGGGAACAGCCTGTTTGAAGACCCCCGCCCTCTCTTCTCGGCTCCCGAGGACTCCCCTGTCGTTCCAGTCGATGGCCCCCGCCACGCCGATTAGAAGCACGCCGAGTCAAAGTTTTGCCTGTGCGCTTCGACAGGCAATGGTGGTATTTCCCCTGGCAAAGCAGGCCCGGCAGCAATTCGTTCTTCCCCGTGAGGTGCAACGGGGGGATGGCGCATCAAGACCGCAGCTTGTCGGATATGAGAAGAAGCCGAACTAAATTTTCGGCGGCCTTGATCGTTGCTGGAGCAGGGCCAGTCGTCGTAGACGATATACGCCCTTCATATCAAGTGGCCCGTTCGTAAAAACAGGTATATCCCATGACCATGCCCCCGTCCTCCCAACCCCACTGGGAGCGGTTTCGCACTTTCCTGCAAAACAGTCAGCGCCTGGATACCGCCGCGCGTGTCGTGCTCGCGGTGTTTGGCGGCTACGGTTTCAGCGCCCTGGCAACCGTCAGCCTTTCCTGGGCCCTGCCCTTGCCGCCTGCGCAGGCGGTATTGACGGCAACGATGCTTTCGTTCGCCCTGTTCTGCGCCCTGGCTATCTGGGCCTTCAGCGCCTCCAGCGCCTGGCGGGCCTGGGGAGTTAGCCTGCTGCTGGCCGTCCCTCCCGCCATGCACCTTCTGGTGCGGGAGTTGCGCCCATGAAGGTGCGGGGTTTTCGTCAAGCCAATGCCTGGCTGCACAACTGGACCGGCCTGCTGCTGGGCTGGTTGTTGTATGCCATCTTCCTCACCGGAACCCTCTGTTTCTTCCAGAACGAAATCACTCTATGGATGAAGCCCGAGCAGCACGGCTCGCATCCCGATGCCGGCTCGGCGGAGCGCGCCTGGGCTACCCTGCAGCGCTTGGCCCCGACTGCCGAGCAGTGGCGCATTCAACTGCCAGGTGAGCGCAACACCGCCATACAAGTGAATTGGAACGAACCCGGCCAGGAAAAAAGACATGCCCTGACCCTGGACGCAGCAAGCGGCGAACCGCTGGAAGTGCGCGAAACGCTCGGGGGTCAGTTCTTCTATCGCTTCCACTTCCAACTGTTCGGCATCGACTACATGTGGGGTCGCTGGATCGTCTGCATCGCCACTATGCTCATGCTGGTCGCCATCGTCAGCGGCGTGATCGTCCACAAGAAAATCTTCCAGGAATTCTTCACCTTCCGCCCGGGCAAAAGCCAGCGCGCCTGGCTCGATGCCCACAACGCAACAGCGGTCCTGGCCCTGCCGTTTCATCTGATGATCACCTACAGCGGCCTTCTGCTGTTTATGTACATGTTGATGCCCTGGGGCATGCAAAGCGTCTACCAGGACGATACCCGACGCTTCTTCAGCGAACTCTTCCCGCGTGACCCCGTCGAGGCCAATCCGGCACCGATGCAGAACGGCGTTCCCCTGACCGACCTGCGCCCACTGCTCGATGAGGCCGAACGACACTGGCCACGCGGCGTCGGCAGTATCGAGGTCCGTCGACCGGGAACCGAACTGGCCGTCATCGAACTGCGCGAACTGGGCGGCGACAGCCTGCTCGACCGGGGCGCCGGCGAGCGCCTGCGCTTCGACGGCACGACCGGCGAACCGCTGGACATCCCTCCGCAGGCCGATGGCGGGACGGCCAAGGCCGTCTACAACGTGCTGACCGGCCTGCACCTGCTGCGTTTCGCCGGCGTGGAAATGCGCTGGTTCTTTTTTCTGAGCGGCCTGCTGGGCACGGCAATGATCGCCACCGGCCTCGTCCTGTGGGTGGGAAAACGGTTGCCGAAACGGCGCAAGAGCGGCACCACGCCCTTCGGCCATCGTCTGGTCGAAGTGTTGAATGTCGGCACCGTCGCCGGGCTCCCCGTGGCCATCGCCGCCTATTTCTGGGCCAACCGCCTGCTGCCGCTGGGCCTGGCACAGCGTATCGACTGGGAAATCCGCTGCCTCTTCATCGCCTGGGCGCTTTGCCTTGTCCATCCGTTGCTGCGCTCCTACAGGCGCGCCTGGATCGAACAACTGGCCTTGGCCAGCCTGCTGTATGCCGGTCTGCCACTGCTCAACCTCTCCCTGCCGGATAGCCATCTGCTGACCACGCTGGCCCATGGACAATGGCTGGTGGCCGGTATGGATCTGACGCTACTCGCACTCGCCGCCCTGTTCGGACTGGCCGCCTGGAAGCTGACCAGGCTGCCGTCCAGCGCCGTGCAAAACCCGACCCGCAAGGCCCCCCAGGAGGCACCGATATGATCTGGCTGGGCCTCGCGCTCTGCTTCAGCGGTTTCGCCGCGCTTTGCCTGAGCATGGACACGCACCATGAGCAGGTTTTCGGAACCGATGCACCGGATGGCAGGCGCCTGCTTCTGAGACTGCTCGGCTGGCCGACGCTGGTCATCGCCGTATTCGCCTGCGCGAACGCGCTCGGCCTCTCCGTGGGTATCGCCCTTTGGGCCGGCCAGCTCAGCATCGCAGCGGGAATCCTGGTCCTGCTGCTGGCCTACCGGCCGCGCCTGGTCGTTCCGCTGGCCTTGACCGCCCCTCCGCTGGCATTGCTCCCGCTGCTGTTTCGCTAGAGCCCGCCAAGCCCCGATCGCAGGTGCACGCCGGCTTCAACAGCGCGACCGCCACCGCATGCCGGTCAGCAGAACCGGATGCGGGCCCGGTCGCTACCTGGCGGAGCGCCAGGTTGCCGGGCCTCAGCCGGGCAACTGTTGAACATACCTCCCTCGATATTCTCGACATGGATGCCGTTGGCACGCTTCTGAGCCAGGAGGATGCGCCGCGGATAGCTGCTGGCGTTGCATTCCTGCCGGCTTTGCCGGGCCAGCAACGGACGTCCTCGAACTGGTAGCGCTGCGAGTGCCAACTCCATCCCCTCAGGCGAACGGATGAGCATTCGAAAATAATCGCGCCTCGTCGATACCCTGGACGGACCGGGCTTCCGTAGCTTGCGCGGCAGATATCTCCAGGTAGTAACACTGCCTCCACAAAATGATAAATATTCTCGTTTGACAGAGCTTTTCATTAAAGATAATTTGCCATCCATGTGGCTCGCAGCCCCCTTGGCCGCCATTCCCAGACCGAAGGAACGCCTACATGCCAAAACACGGACCTCTCGCCGACGGTTTCATGGACAGACCAGCGTTTTCCCCGAGATCCAGTCCTTCATCGACCATCGCGTAACACTGGTGAATAGCGCGGCAAACATCATTGGATGCCGTTCCCCGGCGGAGGCTGTCGTTCAGGATACGTTCTTGCGGCAGGAGTCCGTTCCACCAGCAGTGGCCGTTTCGATGAAGACCTATCTGAGCTGCATATTCCGGATCGTCCGCAATCTGGTGATCGACCATCATCGCGAGCAAACCTTCAAGCAGCGTCACAGCGGAAACGAAGAGGAAGCCTTGTCCGCCGCGCAACAGGAGGATGTCTCGCCGGAAAGCCTGCAGCCGCGCCAGGAGAAGCTGGAGCGGATCACCGAGGCCCTGAGCCAGCTTCCGGAACGCACGCGTTACGCCTTCGAGATGCACCGCGTGCATGGCAAGCAGCAGAAGGAAATCGCACGCGAACTCGGTGTTTCGCCGACCCAGGTGAACGTCATGATCCGCGACGCCCTGGTGCATTGCCGCAAGGCCCTCGAAGCGGAACACAACGCCTGAATCCATGTCCACCGGTGCTGGCTCTCGACCCGGACGGGCCCCGGCAACTATTGGATCGGCAGCAGGCAGCGCATCGACAAGCCTCCGCCCTCCATACGCCGCGCATCGAGCGAACCGCCGAATCCCTCGACGATGCCGCGACTCATCGACAGACCCAGCCCCAGACCTTCCGGCTTGCTGGTATAGAACGGCGTGAACACTCGCTCCAGTTCGTCGTCGCTCAACCCCGGCCCGCAATCGCGCACCTCTATCGCCACCCGGCCGTCGCCGGCACGCGCAGTCAGCAGAATGTCGGTGGGCTGTCCGGGATGCGCCTCGCGGTTGGCGTCGATGGCATTGCGCAGCAGGTTGAGCAGCACCTGTTCGAGCAGCACCCGGTCGGCGTAGACCGGCGGCAGGTCGTTCGGCAACTGTGTCTCGATCGTCACCTGGCTGGCATTCGCCTCCCAGCCGCAGAGGCGTACCGCCCCCCGCGCCACCTCGGCCACGTCGAGCGCCTGCACGCGACGCTGGCCCTTGCGCAGAAAGGCACGCAGCCGCTTGATCACCTCCGAGGCGTGCTGGGCGTGCTCGGTGATGCGCTCCAGTCCCTGGGCGATGCGCAGCGCTGCCTGCGGATTGTGCTCCAGCGATTGCAGATAACGCTGGCTGGCGCCAGCGTAGTTGACCACCGCCGCCAATGGCTGGTTGATCTCGTGGGCGAGTCCCGAGGCCAGCTCGCCGAGACTGACCAGGCGGGCGGTGTGCGCCAGTTCGTCCTGGTGGCGGTGCTGCTGCGCCTCGCGCAGCTCGCGCTCGGTCATGTCACGCGCGACCAGCGAGTAGTAGCGTTCGCCGCCGACCGCGGAATGCGCCAGCAGGACCAGCGAGACCGGCACCGAAGCGCCGCCGCCCGTCGGCTGCAGGCGCGCATCGGCGCTCCAGGCACCCTGTCGCTCGGCAGTACTCCAACCCGCGGCCTCCAGGCGCGCCAGATCGTCACGGGCGAAGAGTCCGGCCAGCGTCGGCATCGGCTGCCGCTCGCCGATCCCCAGGGTGCGTCGGGCGGCCGGATTGAGATAGGTGATCCGCCCGCTCGGGTCGATGAACAGCACCAGGTCGGTGTTGGCCTCCACCACCCCGGCGAGCCGCCGGTTGTTCTCCTCGGCCCGCACCCGGGCGGTGATGTCCCGCGACACACTGATCACCTCCACCACCGCACCGGTATAGGTGTCGCGGATCGCCCGGCTGGCTGTCTCGAACCACAGGTAATGTCCGGCGCGATGCCGCACCCGGTAGCTCATGGTGTGATAGCCGTGCTGCTCCAGCGCTTCCCGGGCCTTGCCCAGTTGCACCCGTTCGCGGGCATGCACGAGCGTACGCACCGACTTGCCGCGCAGTTCTTCCGGCCAGTAGCCGAGCAGTGTCCAGGAGGCCGGCGACGCGTCCAGGAAGTGGCCGTCTGGATCGTGCCGGGAAATCAGGTCGGTGGTGTTCTCGGTGATCAGCCGATACAGGCGCCGCGCCCTGGCTGCCTCGCGCTCGCCGAGGAGTTGGCCGGTGGCGTCCCGGCAACGCGCCAGCACCCGTCTTGTCCGCAGGTCGGGAATGAAAGTCCAGAGCAGGACCCGCTCGCCGAATTGCGCCTCGACATCTTCGATGGCGCGCCCCTGTTCGAGACAGGCACGCACCAGTTGCCCGTGGTTCGCCGGCAGGCAGCCGGCCAGCGCCTGCCGGCCGGGCTCGCCGAGCAACGCCAGCAGGGACTCGCTCAGTTCCAGGGGATGGGCGTGGGGGTCCAGCAACAGGCTGGGTTGCGGGTCGAGCGCCAGCAACGGCGAGGCGGTCGGATGATCGCTGCCTGATCGCATTCGAGTATGACCACCTTTGATTAAGAAATAAATGAAATATATATAGTAATATATCTATATATTTTCAGTAGTATTTACATATCAAATCGAGATTGCTATACAGATCGGCGAAGGATGTACCAGCCCTGCCGGAACGGGAAGGCAGGTAGGCAATAAGAACAATCAGCCGAAAGGACAAAAACATGTCGATCTTCGAACAGGGCCTGTCACGCTCTGAAGTCAACCATATTCCCCTTTCCCCGCTGAGCTTCATCGAGCGAAGCGCCGCTGTCCATCCGAACCGCCCCGCCGTGATCCACGGCTCGATCCGCCGCACCTGGGCCGAGACCTACACACGTTGCCGCCGCCTGGCGTCCGCCCTGGCCGGTCGCGGCATCGGCAAGGGCGATACCGTGGCGGTCATGCTGCCCAACATTCCGCAGATGCTCGAGGCGCACTTCGGCGTGCCGATGATCGGCGCCGTGCTCAACACCCTCAACGTGCGCCTGGATGCCGAGGCCATCGCCTTCATGCTGCAGCACGGCGAAGCCAAGGTACTGATCGCCGACCGCGAATACCAGGAGGTGATCCATGCGGCGATCGGCATGCTCGACCATCCGCCGCTGTTGATCGACGTCGACGACCCGGAGTACGGCGAGGGCCTGCCGATCAGCGACCTGGAATACGAAGCATTGCTCGCCGAGGGCGATCCGGCATTCGCCTGGCAGTGGCCGGACGACGAGTGGCAGGCGATCAGCCTCAACTACACCTCCGGCACCACCGGCAATCCCAAGGGCGTGGTCTACCACCACCGCGGCGCCTACCTGAACGCCCTGGGCAACCAGATGGTCTGGGCGATGGGCAACCATCCCGTGTACCTCTGGACCCTGCCGATGTTCCACTGCAACGGCTGGTGCTACCCCTGGACCGTCACCGCCCTGGCCGGCGCGCACGTGTTCCTGCGCCGGGTCGACCCGCAGAAGATCCTCACCCTGATCCACGAACACCGCGTCACCCACCTGTGCGGCGCGCCCATCGTGCTCAACGCCCTGGTCAACATGCCCGACTCGGCCAAGGCCGCCATCGACCACCCGGTGCACGCCATGGTCGCCGGTGCCGCGCCGCCGGCCAAGGTGATCGGCGCGGTGGAGGAAATGGGCATCAAGGTCACCCACGTCTACGGACTCACCGAAGTCTACGGCCCGGTCACCGTATGCGCCTGGCACGAGGAATGGGACGAACTGCCGCTCGACGAGCGGGCCCGGATCAAGGCCCGCCAGGGCGTGCGCTATCCGACCCTGGAGGGGGTGATGGTGGCCGATCCGCAGACCCTGGAACCGGTGCCGCGCGACGGCGACACCATCGGCGAAATCTTCATGCGCGGCAACACAGTGATGAAGGGCTACCTGAAGAACCCGAGCGCCACCGCCGAGGCCTTCGAGGGTGGCTGGTTCCACACCGGCGACCTGGCGGTCTGGCATCCGGACGGCTACGTGGAGATCAAGGACCGCCTGAAGGACATCGTGATCTCCGGCGGCGAGAACATCTCCACCATCGAGGTGGAAGGCGTGCTCTATCGCCATCACGGGGTTCTCGAAGCGGCCGTGGTGGCCCGCCCCGACGAGAAATGGGGAGAAACCCCCTGCGCCTTCGTCACCCTCAAGGCCGGCCACGAACGGACCAGCGAGGCGGAGATCATCGCCTTCTGCCGCGAGCACCTGGCCGGCTTCAAGATCCCCAGGCGCGTGGTCTTCAGCGAATTGCCGAAGACCTCCACCGGCAAGATCCAGAAATACGTCCTGCGCGACAGGGCCAGGGCGCTCTAACCCCAATCCCGGCGATTTTCACGAGCAGATCGAGCAGATGATGGCGTCCAGCCCCGGCTGGACGCCACAGGCCGCGGCGCGCCCGAAAAGGCCGCCGCGAATGGTACGGCGACAACAACAACAATCCGGAGCCAAACATGGACCGACCTGTTTCACGACACGCCCAGAGTTACGATCAGATCCGCAACAACCCGAAGTTCCGTCAACTGGTGCAGAGCCGCTCGCGCCTGGCCTGGTCGCTGAGCGCCCTGGTGTTCGGCACCTACAGCCTGTTCATGCTGACGGTGGCCTTTGCCCCGCAATTGCTGCATCGCCCCCTCGGCGAAACCAGCCTGCTGACCATCGGCATTCCGGTCGGTGCCGCGGTCATCGTCTTTTCCTGGTTGCTCACCGGCTGGTACGTGCGCAGCGCCAATACCCGCTTCGACGCCCTCAGCGCGCAGATCATCGAGGAGAGCCAGCAATGAACCCGCTTCGCATCCTCGGTCTCGCCGCTCTCTGCATGCTTTCCGCCGGCGTCCTCGCCGCCCCGGTGATAGTCGCTGAGAAACAACCGCTCAACCTGCACGCCATCGGCATGTTCTTCGTCTTCGTCCTCGGCACCCTGGCGATAACCTGGTGGGCCGCCCGCCAGACCCGTTCCACGGCCGACTTCTACACCGCCGGCGGCGGCATCAGCGGCTTCCAGAACGGCCTGGCGATCGCCGGCGACTATATGTCCGCTGCCACCCTGCTCGGCCTGTCCAGCCTGGTGTTCGCCAAGGGATATGACGGTTTCATCTATACCGTCGCCTTCTTCGTCGGCTGGCCGCTGATCACCTTCCTGATGGCCGAACGGCTGCGCAATCTCGGCAAGTTCACCTTCGCCGACATCGTCTCCTACCGGCTCGACCAGACCCGCATCCGCACCTTCGCCGCCTTCGGCTCGCTGACCGTGGTGTGCTGCTACCTGGTGGTGCAGATGGTCGGCGCCGGCCAGCTCATCAAGCTGCTGTTCGGCCTCGACTACCCGATCGCCGTGATGGTGGTCGGCGCGCTGATGCTGGTCTACGTGATCTTCGGCGGCATGATCGCCACCACCTGGGTGCAGATCATCAAGGCGGTGCTGCTGCTCGCCGGCGGCACGGTACTGGCGCTGCTGGCGATGGCCGAGTTCGGCTTCAGCTATGAAACCCTGGCCGCCCGCGCCGTCGACACCCACGCCATCGGCAAGGCGATCATGGGCCCCGGCTCGATGCTCGCCGACCCGCTCAACGCCGCCTCCATGTCGCTGGGACTGGCCTTCGGCATCGCCGGTCTGCCGCACATCCTGATGCGTTTCTTCACCGTGCCGAACGCCAAGGAAGCGCGCAAATCGGTGTTCTACGCCACCGGCTTCATCGGTTTCTTCTTCCTGGTGGTGGTCACCCTGGGCTTCGCGGCCATCGTCATCGTCGGCACCGATCCGCAGTATTTCGTCGGCGGCGATCTCAAGGGCGCGCTGATCGGCGGCGGCAACATGGTCGCCATGCACCTGGCGAAAGCGGTCGGCGGCAACCTGTTCCTCGGCTTCCTCTCCGCCACGGCCTTCGCCACCATCCTTGCGGTGGTCGCCGGCCTGGCGCTGGCCGGCGCCTCGGCGATCTCCCACGACCTGTACGCCACGGTGCTGAAAAAAGGCACCGCCAGCGAGCGGGACGAGATGCGCGTGACCCGCATCGCCACCATCGGCCTGGGGGTGGTGGCCATCGGCCTCGGCATCCTGTTCGAGAAACAGAACGTTGCCTTCCTGGTCGGCCTGACCTTCGGCGTCGCCGCCTCCACCAACTTCCCGGTACTGATCATGGCCATGTACTGGAAAGACCTGACCACCCGCGGCGCCCTCTGGGGCGGCTGTGCCGGCCTGGTCAGCGCCCTGCTGCTGGTGATCCTCTCGCCGGCGGTGTGGGTCACGGTGCTGGGCAACGCCAAGGCGATCTTCCCCTACGACCACCCGGCGCTGTTCTCCATGCCGCTGGCCTTCCTGGTCATAGTCGTAGTGTCCAGGCTCGACCGCAGTGCCCGTGCCGAAAGAGAACGGGCGGCCTTCGACGATCAGTTCGTCAGGGCCCAGACCGGTCTGGGCGCAGCCGCGGCAAGCGCACACTGAAGCCCTGTCCGCACCGTTCCCTGGCGACTGTCAGGGGGCGGTGCGCCGCTCGCCGCCAATGCAAAGCCCCTGGCGGCGAGCGGCGCGGGCACCTACTGTATGCAACGGATGGAATATGGGCCGGAGCCATGAAATCGCCCCCACTCAACATGGAGCCCGAGCATGAACGATCAGAAGAACAGCAACGATGGAAAACCACGCGTCGCCATCATCGGTGCCGGCACCATGGGCAACGGCATTGCCCAGGTCTGCGCGCTGGCAGGTCGGCAAGTCATCCTCGTGGATATCTCCGACAACGCCTTGGAGCGTGGCATCGCGACCCTCTCCGGCAACCTGGAACGCCAGGTGAAGAAGGGGTTGATCGACGAGGCGGACAGGCAGGCAGCCCTGGGCCGTATCCAACCGCAGACCCATTACGGCGCGCTTGCCGGCAGCGAACTGGTCATCGAGGCGGCCAGCGAGAATCTCGAGCTCAAGCGACAGATCCTCACCCTGATCGAGGAAGCGACGGAGTCCGACGCCCTGATCGCCAGCAACACCTCCTCGCTGTCGATCAGCGAATTGGCGAGCGTACTGGGAAAACCCGAACGATTCATCGGCCTGCACTTCTTCAACCCGGTGCCGGTCATGACCCTGGTCGAGGTCATCCGTGGCCTGCAGACCGCCGAAGCCACCTATGCCAAAGCCCTCGCATTCGCCGGGCAGATCGGCAAGACCGCCATCTCGGTGCGCAACAGTCCGGGTTTCGTGGTCAACCGCATCCTCTGTCCGATGATCAACGAAGCGATTTTCGTCCTCCAGGAAGGCCTGGCCAGCGCCGAGGACATCGACACCGGCATGCGGCTCGGCTGCAATCACCCCATCGGCCCCCTGGCGCTGGCCGACCTGATCGGCCTGGACACGCTGCTGGCGATTCTCGAAACCTTCCATCGCGATTTCGGCGACCCCAAGTACCGTCCGTCCACCCTGCTCAAGGAAATGGTCGCGGCCGGTTATCTGGGTCGCAAGAGCGGCCGCGGCTTCCACTCTTACACCTGAGCCACGCTCCCGACGGCAGCCCGTCCCGCGCGGGCGACCATCCCATGACAAGAAAACGAGGTCCGTCATGCCCGAATACCACGCCCCCCTGCGCGACATGCGCTTCGTCCTGCACGAGGTGTTTGCCGCCGACAAGCTCTGGGCACGCCTGCCCGCCCTGGCCGAAACGGTGGACACCGAGACCGCCGACGCCATCCTCGAGGAGGCGGCCAAGGTCACCGGCGAACTGCTCGCCCCGCTCAACCGCAGCGGCGACGAGGAAGGCGCACACTGGAACGACGGCGTCGTCAGCACCCCGGCCGGCTTCCGCGAGGCTTATGCCACCTATATCGAAGGCGGCTGGGTCGGCCTGGCCGGCAACCCGGCCTATGGCGGCCTGGGCATGCCGAAGATGCTCGCCGTGCAGTTCGAGGAAATGCTCTATTCCGCCAACGCCAGCTTCACCCTGTATTCGGCGTTGACCTCCGGCTGTTGCCTGGCGCTGGACGCCCATGCCAGCGAGGAGCTCAAGCAACTCTACCTGCCACGTCTGTACAGCGGCGAATGGGCGGGCACCATGTGCCTGACCGAAGCCCATGCCGGCTCCGACCTCGGCCTGCTGCGCACCCGTGCCGAACCGCGGGCCGACGGCAGCTACGCGATCAGCGGCGGCAAGATCTTCATCACCGGCGGCGAGCAGGACCTGACGGCGAACATCCTTCATCTGGTGCTGGCCCGCCTGCCCGACGCACCGGCCGGCTCGAAGGGCATCTCGCTGTTCCTGGTGCCCAAGTTCCTGGTGGCTCCGAATGGCGAGCTCGGTGCTCGCAACGCGCTGTCCTGCGGCTCGCTGGAGCACAAGATGGGCATCAAGGCCTCGGCCACCTGCGTGATGAACTTCGACGGCGCCACCGGCTACCTGATCGGAGAACCGCACAAGGGCCTGGCGGCCATGTTCACCATGATGAACTACGAACGCCTGTCCATCGGCATCCAGGGCATCGGTTGCGCCGAGGCCTCCTACCAGAATGCGCGGGCCTATGCCCGCGAGCGCCTGCAGGGACGCGCTCCGGGCGGTGCCCGGGCGCCGCAGAAAAGTGCCGATCCGATCGTCGCCCATCCCGATGTGCGTCGCATGCTGCTGACCATGAAGGCGCTGACCGAAGGCGGACGTGCCTTCTCCACCTACGTCGCCCAGCAACTGGATCTGGCCAAGTACAGCGAAGATGACGAGCGCCGTCATGCCGAAGCGCTGGTGGCATTGCTCACCCCCATCGCCAAGGCCTTCTTCACCGATACCGGCCTGGAGAGTTGCATCCACGGCCAGCAGGTGTTCGGCGGACACGGCTACATCCGCGAATGGGGGCAGGAGCAGTTGGTGCGCGATGTACGCATCGCGCAAATCTACGAAGGCACCAACGGCATCCAGGCCCTCGACCTGCTGGGGCGCAAAGTGGTGGCCAACGGCGGCGACGCATTGCACGCGTTCACCGGGGAAATCCGCGCCTTCCTGGACGCGCCGGCCGCTTCCCGCCCATTCGCCGACCGCTTGCTGGCCGCCGTGGAGAACCTGGAAAGCGTCAGCGCCTGGCTGCTCGAACAGGCCGAACAGGATCCCGCACTGGTCAATGCCGTGGCGGTGGATTACCTGAACCTGTTCGGCTACGTCGCCTATGCCTACATGTGGGCACGCATGGCTGCCGTAGCCCAGGCCAGCCGCGACAACGACGAAGCCTTCTACGGGGCCAAGCTGGCCACCGCGCAGTTCTACTTCACCAAGCTGCTACCGCGCATCCATTCCCTGGATGCCGTCATCCGCGCCGGCAGCGCCCCGCTTCTGGAACTGGCCGACGACCGCTTCTGATGCGCCCGGTGGCCGGCGGCATCGGGCCTCGCCGGTCACCGGGGCGTGCTCGTCGCCGCAACAGAGAGAGATAAAGCCAAACCTGGCGAATGCCGGATCACCTTCCGATCGATACGGCAGAAAAATTGGCATAGGGGTTGCCAAGCCACCGGAACAAGTCCATAATTGCGTCCGCTCTTCGGGCAGTAACGAAAAACTCTTAAGTATCAGAGAGTTAGAGCTTAGGTTTAAGCTTCGTTTCAAGCCAAAGTTTAGTTTGCAGGGTTGCTTGTTCGAACCTTGCTTACAGGCCGGGTGGCAGAGTGGTCATGCAGCGGATTGCAAATCCGTGTACGCCGGTTCGATTCCGACCTCGGCCTCCAATCGAGAAACGCCCCGAAAATAATTTTTCGGGGCGTTTTGCTTTTCGCGATCGCTTTTCGACAAGACTGTTTCTTCAACTTGCTTCATGGCTTCAGGCTATATATATTCCTATTCCTTGATAGGAATGATTTTCTGTATCCCATCCGCCCGGATGGCGAAATTGGTAGACGCAAGGGATTTAAAATTCCTCGCTGGCGACAGCATGCCGGTTCGATCCCGGCTCCGGGCACCAGTAATCATGCGGCTTGCAGCGACTCCGGCAGCTTTTGCCTTTAACTTTTCCCGCAGTTTCCCCTTGCCAAGCGCGCCTTCTTCCCTTTGTGCTCCCCGATACTGCGGTCATTACAACGCAGGTGTGGATCGACTGATCGCAGGTTGAAGAATACCGCTACCGGGTTGGGCTTTATCAATACCTGCTTCCGCTCTGAGTCGGTGTGCCGATATCTCAAGTCCTGCTATTTTCCTGTACTCCATCAATCGGGCCATCCAACTTCGCGACAGTTTCAATCCGCCACCGGAACTTGAATTGCGCTGTATCCATCATGCGACTGGTAATAGCGGATGAATGCGCTCATATCGGAGCGAACAACGGATACCGAGGTATTACTCGTTTTTCTCCAACGAAATGACGTTGGCCGGTAGTCCTTTTCTTGCAGGCTTCACAAGAGGGGCCGAGTAATCGGGGAGCACGAGCCGCACGCCTCGAACCAGCCATTCATGTCGGTCTTCCATGCTCGCCTCGACCAGGATGGCCTGGGTCCACTTGACATAGCATTGACGAATTTCCATATCCGGCATGGCGTCGATGACAGGCTTCGCCAAGACGAGATTGAGCTCCTGTAGAAACGCAAGGATCAGGGCATCGCGCGCATCCGGCGAACCGGCGTCACCGTGTTCGGCGGCCAGCTTTCGAAGTCTGGCAAGATTCATGTCCATCACAGTCCCCATCCTTCCCCTGTAGGCTCCTTCATAGTGTCATTATGATACTGCACGGAAAAGCCTGCTGCTGTAGCCCTGCGGCTTGATCTCTGTCTTGATTCGCTTCCACACGAACCGGGAGCGAGCCCCACACACATACTCGTCACTCCCGTTCGCTCTTTTCAGACAGGCTCCGCGCCGTTTTTCGCTGCTCGGGCTCCCACCAGCCCCATCCGCTCTTTCCGGCTTTCTTGACCCGATACAACGCCCGATCCGCGCGTTGCAGCAATTCGCGTTTGTCGGCGGCCTGATCGGGATAGAGACAACCGCCCACACTGGCCGAGATACGTACGCTCGAACCACCAATATCCATTGGCTCGCCGAGCGAAGCGACGATGCGCTCGCAGATCGCTTCCATTTGCCCGCAACCTTCCACCTCGACCATTGCCAGCCCGAATTCGTCTCCACCGAGCCGGCACACCAGATCGGTATCCCTTACCACGGCCTTGAGCCTGTCTGCGACCATGCACAGGGCGGCATCGCCAACATCATGGCCATGCGTATCGTTGATCGGCTTGAAACCATCCAGATCCACCATCAGGAAAGCGAGACGCCGCTGGCGGCCACCGGAGGTTTCGTTGCGCCACCACTCTTGCAGACCGCGCCGGTTGGCGACCTTGGTCAGCGGATCGAGAAAGGCGTACTCCCTCAGCAGCCGGCTGTCGCGCTTGAAGTCGGATATATCCTTGTAGAAGGCGACCGCCACCCTTTGCTCGGGCAGGATCAGCCCGCAATGCAGCGCTGTCCGTATCTGACCGTCCCCAGCCAGGATGTCGACCTCGATCTCGGGAATGCTCATCGGCCCCGACGCATCGCCCGGCAACGCGAAATCGTTCCAGAGCCTGCGCAACAGCTTGCGCTGTCGTTCATGAATGTAGGCTTCCTCGATCAGTTGGTCCGCCGTCCGGAAATGACCGGACGGGTAGCCGAATAACTGGTCGAACGCCCGATTGCCGTACTGGATATGGGCACCCGGTATCGCAGCCCACGACACGGCGAAAGGCAACGCATCGAGGACGCGGGGCAATACCGGGTAGAACACCTTCAGCCAAGACCTCACGCCCCCCTCCCGACACCACCAGGAATCCCCCTGCAAGCCCCTACGACAGCCCTCCAAGAGGCTCGCCCCCCCCCCCCCCCCCCCCCCCCCCCAATCAAAAAGCCATTTAATGGCCTCACAGGGGCTCATTGGGCGCGAAAAAATGTAGCCCTGAAGCACCGGGCAACGGTATTCGCCGAGCAGGTCGCGCTGTTCGCGGGTCTCGACCCCCTCGGCCACGACGGTGAGGTCCAGGCTGTGCCCGATTCCGACTACTGCCGCCACCAGGGATTGCAGGCGGTTTTCCTCCAGGCACTTGTCGATGAAACTGCGGTCGATCTTGACTTCGGTCACCGGCAGATTGATGAGGTTGGACAAGCTGGAAAAGCCGGTGCCGAAATCATCCACCGACAAACCGACTCCGAGCGAACGGATGCCGTGCACGATATCCAGCATCTCCGGGGTCAGCGCCATCATCGTGCTTTCGGTGATCTCGATGGTCAGGCTGGCGCCTGGCAGTGCGAACTCGCGCAACAAGCCGGCCACGAACTCCGGCAGATCCCGGCTATGGAAGTTGATCGGCGACAGATTGACCGACACCGTCGGTACCATGGCTCCCCCCTCCCGCCACTCCGCCAGTTGCCGACAGGCCTCACGCAGAGCCCAGCGGCCGATGGCCTCGATCTGGCCCGTCTCCTCGGCCAGGCCGATGAACTTCGTCGGTGGAATGTCGCCGAATTCGTCGTCGTGCCAGCGCGCCAGCGCCTCGAAACCGTACAGTTCGCCACTCACGGTATGCACCTGGGGTTGATAGTGCAGGCTCAGGCCATCGCCGGCGATGGCACGCTTGAGCGCGGCGCTCAGCAACAAGCGATCCTGCAGCGCACGGTTCATTTCCGGGATGAAGAACTGGTAGCCGCCACCGCCCGTTCGCTTGACGCGGTACATCGCGCTCTTGGCGTTGGCGAGCAGGGCATCCCGATCCTGGCCGCCCTCCGGGTAGAGGCTGATACCCACGCTGGCGGACAGGTTCAACGCATGACCGCCGACCTCGATCTGCTCGGCGACGGTTTGCAGGAGTCGTTCCGCCATCAGCGATGCGCTGCGGACGTCACAATCGGGCGCGACAACGACGAACAGGTCACCCTCCGAGCGGCTGAGGAACTGACCGGGCCTCAGATGCCGCTGAAGCCGGTTGGCCATCGCCACCAGTACCTGATCGCCTTCAGCATGACCCAGCGCTTCGTTGATATCCTTGAAACGGTCCAGACCCAGATTGAAGCAAGCGATGTCGCCCCATGTCGCCGATACCAGCAGCTCATCGATGCGACGCAGCAGATGGCTGCGATTGGGCAGGCCGGTCAGCGTGTCGAGTTGAACCAGACGGTTCATCTGCTGGCGATCCTCCTCCCGTTCGATCGCCAGCGCGCACAGATGCACACTGGCTTCGGCGATGCGTTCCAGATGGGAATCGGGCCCGCCCCCCTCCCTGAAATAGAAGGCGAAGGTACCGGCCACGCTGCCATCGCGCCGCTTCACCGGATAACTCCAGCAAGCCCGCAGGCCATAGGGCAGGATCAGGTGTTTGTACGACGCCCACAAAGCGTCGGAAGCGATGTCGCGAACCATCACCGGCTCGCCGCGGTAAGCGGTCGTACCGCAGCTTGCCACCCCTTCGCCGATCTCCACGCCATCCCAGGCGGCGCTGCACTCGGGTGGGAATTGCGGCGCGGCCCACGGCCGGATACGCCCTTCCGCGATCCGCCACACCGAAGCGATCACTCCCGGTGCAATGGCTTCGATGCAACGGCACAGGCAGTTGCCCACCTCCTCGAACGACAGGCTACTGGTCAGGGCTTCCAGTACCTCATGTTCGAGGCTACGAATCTGCCGCTCCTCGGTGATGTCGGCCAATACGTCCACCGAGTAGCCATTCAGTTCATCGACCTCGTCGCCATCGAATGGCGAACTCGATATGCGAACCCAGAAGTCGCTTCCATTCTTGCGCCGGACCAGCATTTCCGTCTGGAACCGCTCCCGTCCCCACGGCAGGCTCCGGTGCCGCGCAAGGTCCTCGGCGGACACATTCGGGCTGGGAAAGACGGCCATCGGCTCCAGGCCGAGCACTTCACCGAGTTCGTAGCCAAAGGATTCGGTGAAGGCACGGTTCACGTGCACGATCTGGCGCTGCGCATTGAAGACCAGCATTGGCTGGTCGGTATGATCGATCGCCATCAACAACTGGCGATTCGCCCTGCCCATGACTCCATCGGGCATGCCTTCAGGAGACAGCGCCACGAGCAGATGGAAGAGCCGGCCATCGATCTCGATGGCCGACCGAGAGAAGAAAACGCCTATCTGCCGACCGTCCCGGCACTTCACAGCCAGGGTCTGTCCCGAGCCGGGAAGATCGGCACCGGAAGACGGCGTATCGCCCCTGCTGGAAAGCCCTGGCGACAGCACCAGCCCCGCGTCCCGCCCCAGCACTTCGTCGCGCCCGAGCCCCCATAGCCGTTCCGCAGCCTGACTGAAAAACACCACGCGGTTTCGCTCGTCGATCAGCGCGGCAACCAGTGCGGACCGATCCAGCGCGGCAAGCGGAACATCTTCGACTTCAACGATCACATTCTCCATAACCATCAGCACTCGCTCCATGCAGCGCGAATCACAGCAGCCGCAACAATTCGAAGAGGCCAACTCCGGATGGCGACGCACATCGCAGGCAATCCGTCCCACTATCAAGAAAACAGACAAAGAGGCCTTTTGCCAGCATAAAAATACAACACATGCAGCTTCCTGCCTCGAACAAACAGGCGGTTTCCAAACCCGACAAGATGCCCAACCTTGCTATCGGCACAGCGACTGACCACTTTATCCGTTGCCGCCCCTCCCTTATCGCCGCCAAAAAGTTCGGCAAGGGGGAAATGAAAAGGAGGCCAAGGGGAGAAGCCCCCAGCCGAAACTCACACAGGTGTCGAAAACCACGCTGGCGCCAGCATCTGCCGGCAGGTCCCTTCGGATTGCTCCGATCGGCGATGGCGAGGTTTCCAGCGCACTTCGCCCATGCTCGGCGGCCAGCCCCGGCAAGGCATGCCGGCGCGATAGCGCACCAGGATTAAAGAATCGGGCCGCTTTGCCGATATATGGCTTTGTCCAATTCGGGAAGCGCAGACAGCAAGAGCCTCTCCGGCAAGGCCAGTCCCAGAGCGACCCGACTTCAGGAGCAGGGGGCCAGTGCGAATGGGAGCATCCGACAGCTTCTTCATCGACGCAGCAACCAATGCGTCCTATCTGCCGGGTGCATATCATCCCGGCCTGGTTCTGCTGTCCATCTTCGTGTCGATCTTCTCAGCCACGATGGCGCTGCAGACGGCGCAGATCGCCCGACGTGCCGAAAGCGCGCTGTATCGCCATATCACCATCGGCGCCGGAGCCATCGCCCTGGGCTGCGGCATATGGACGATGCACTTCATTGGCATGCTGGCATTCGAGTTGCCCACGCATGTCCACTACTCGACCGGCTTGACCCTGCTGTCCTTGCTGCCGGCCTGCGCCGCTTCGTGGCTCGCCCTGCATATGCTGGTCCGCCCCGAGGTCGACGGCCCGCAACTGGCCATGAGCGGCACATTGGTCGGCCTGGGCATCGGCGCCATGCACTACAGCGGCATGGCTGCCATGCAGACTCCGCTGCTGATGTACTACGAACCGGTCACCTTCACCCTATCCATCGTTGTAGCGATCAGTCTGGCCGTCCTCGCACTGTGGGCAAGGACGGCAGCCTGATGCCGATACGCCTGGCCGTCGGCCGTGTGGATCTGCCGGACGAAGTGCTGTTCGTCGGCTTCGTCACCGACATCACCGACCGTTACACCCTGGAGGCATCCCTGCGCGAAACGGCCGAACGCGCCGAGCAGGCCGCAGCGGCAAAGAGCACCTTCCTGGCCAACATGAGCCACGAAATCCGCACACCGATGAACTCCATCATCGGCTTCACCGAACTGCTGCTCCAGAGCAACCTGAGTCCCGTCCAGCGCAACCACCTCAACACCATCCGCCAATCGTCGCGTTCGCTGCTCGGCCTGCTCAACGACATCCTCGACACGACCAAGATGGAAAAAGGCGGGCTGGAGCTGGAACGCACCGACTTTTCGCTCAAGGGACTGGCGATGCAGATCGAATCCTCGCTGTATCTGGGGGCGCAATCCAAACGCCTGACACTTGCCACCCACTATCCACGAGACATGCCCGAACATTTCCAGGGCGATCCGCTGCGCCTGCTGCAGGTACTGACCAACCTGGTAGGCAACGCCATCAAGTTCACCGAGCGCGGCAGGGTCGACGTGGTGTTCAGCCATGAAGAGGACATGGTGCACGTGCAGGTGCGCGATACCGGCATCGGCATGACGCCGCAACAGGCCGCATCGATCTTCGCCCCCTTCACCCAGGCCGACGCCTCGATCAGCCGCCGCTTCGGCGGCACCGGCCTGGGCACCACCATTGCACACCAACTGGTGGAACTGATGGGCGGCCGCATCGGGGTCGAGAGCGAACTCGGGCGCGGCAGCACCTTCCATGTCTATCTACCACTGCCCCCCGGGCGACCTCCGGCACCGGTGGACTTCGGCAGCGAGCATCCGGTCCTTCCGGCGCTGCGCATACTGATCGCCGACGATGTGCTGCAGAACCTGGAATTGCTGGCGTTGACGCTGGAAAGTGGCGGACACCGGATAGAGATGGCCCATGATGGCGACGAGGCGATCGAGAAATTCATCGCCAATCGCTTCGATGTGGTGCTGATGGACGTGCACATGCCCGGCACCGACGGCCTGCAGGCCACGCAACTCATCCGCCAGCACGAGCGAACCCACGGTCTTTCCCGTACCCCGATCATCGCTCTGACCGCCAGCGTGATGGCCGACGACCGCCATGCGGCGCGCCAGGCCGGCATGGATGGTTTCGCCGTGAAACCGCTGGATGCCCTCCGGCTGTTCGAGGAGATCGCACGGGTTCTGAACATCCAGTCTCCTTCCGGTCTCCCCGACGAGGCCTCCATCACGGCAAACGACTCCCGACGACTCATCGACTGGGCCAGGGGGATCGCATTGTGGGGCAGCGAAGCACGCCTGACCACGGCGCTGAGCCAATTCCTGAACAACGTGGCAGAAAAGTATCCCCTGCCGGACGAGACGACAGACGATGTCGACTGGAAAACGACACTATCCAGTCTGCATGGCATCCACGGAGCCGCCGGCAACCTGGCCCTGAGCAGCGTCGCGGAACTCGCCGGCACGCTGGAAAATCTCGTCCGGGCAGGACATCGCGAAAGACTGAGAGAGCGGATCGCGGATCTGCTCGCCCTGCTGGCGGCGGCACGGCGAGAACTGCCCTCCAATGGCTACCAACATGCCGATGCAACCCCGGCCATCTCACCTGCCTCGCCCTCCCCGGCGCCGTCGGAACTGTTGCCTGCCATGCAGGCGCTGCTGGATGTTCTGGGGCACAACGAGCTGGACGATGCAATCCTGGAAACCGTCTGCAGTGGACTGGAAATCCAGAACGAACGCGCGCATGCCCAGGCCCTGCGGGCCGCGGTCGAAGCTTTCGAGTTCCAGCAGGCCCATGCCCTGGTACAGCGACTCATCGCCGAGCGCAGCGCCGACGTACCGTCATGGGGGAAGGACATGGCATGAAACGCATGAAAGATCCACGCCACACGCTGCTGCTGGTCGATGACGAGACGACCAACCTGCAGGTGCTGCGCCACACCCTGCAGAGCGACTACCGCCTGCTGTTCGCCAAGGATGGACAGACGGCGCTGGACCTGGTACGCAGCGACCGGCCCGATCTGATCCTGCTCGACATCATGATGCCCGGCCTCTCGGGCTACGAGGTCTGCAAGGCGTTGAAACAGGACCCCTGCACCACCGCCATCCCGGTGATCTTCGTGACCGCACTGAGCGAGGCCGCCAATGAGCGACAAGGACTGGACCTCGGCGCAGTCGATTACATCAGCAAGCCGTTCAACCCGCACATCGTCCAGGCGCGCGTGCGTACCCACCTGTCACTGGTACAGGCACGGGAAGTGCGCGAGACACGCCTGCAGATCGTCCAGTGCCTGAGCACCGCGGCCGAATTCAAGGACAACGAAACCGGCCTGCACGTCATCCGCATGAGCCACTACGCCAGAATACTGGCTCTGGCCGTGGGCTACAGCGAGCGCGCCGCGGACGATCTGCTGCATGCAGCCCCGATGCACGATGTCGGCAAGATCGGCATCCCCGACGCCATTCTGCGCAAACCGGGCAGGCTCACCGAAGAGGAATGGATGATCATGCGCCAACATACCGTGATCGGCGCCAGGATCATCGGTAACCACCCATCCGGTCTGCTGCGCATGGCGGCGACCATCGCTTTGAACCATCACGAGAAATGGGATGGCAGCGGTTACCCGAATGCCCTGGCCGGCGAAGCCATCCCGCATATGGCCCGCATCGTCGCGCTGGTCGATGTGTTCGATGCTCTCACCAGCGGGCGTCCCTACAAACCTGCCTGGTCGGTCGAGGAGGCCCAGGCGTTGATCCGCTGCGAAAGCGGCAAACACTTCGACCCCGAGCTGGCGACGGCATTCATGGACCACATACCCGACATCCTGCGGATACGCGAGCACTGGGCCGATGCCGGAGAAAACGCGGACGCGCCAGCCCGCGGAAACAGCCACTCCTCCGACGCCGGCGCCTGAAAGCCACATGGGAAACGCGCCCAGGATGACCGCTCGCCTCCCGGTAAAGCAGCCACAGCCCCATGGGGGAGGCGCCGTCGACGACGAAAGGCTCCTTCGGTTTCACTGATCGCTCCGTTTCATCGATCGATGGTCGAGGCTTTGCCTCGAAACGGGAGGGAACCACAGGATTTGCCAGCCGTGGCGGAGATTACCAACGGGAAGCCATCAACGTCAGGGGCGATAGATCCAGAATCAGGTCAACGACTGCGCTCTGCGAAGGAGGGATTGGCGAGCTACCTCATGGTCATCCTGTGGTGTCTTGCGGGGTGGAGGCTACGGGATACGGCCGGTCAACCGGCTTGGGCGCCTTGTCGCCCGGCCCACTGATCGCGCGTCACGATCAGTTCGGGGAAGACTTCGCGCATCGCCAGAATATCCGCATCGCCCGTCACCAGGGCATCGGCCTTTGCGACATGCGCGAGTACCAGAAACACCTGGTCCTTCGGGAGGCAGGACATGCCCCAGCCTTCGATCCGATTCATTGCTTAGATTTTTCATTAAAATTAAAACATAGTACTAATTTTAATACATATTCCAAGCAATCTCCTTCTGGGTGATTGGATCATGTGCTATTTTTCCAATATGACTGGAAAATCTCGATACCAGATAATCAAGCGGCTGCAGGCGGAACTGTCCCGCGGGGCGCCGTTCGATCTTGTCACCCTGGCCCAGTACGGGGTGTCGCCCCAGCTCGCCACCCACTATGCCGGGGTGGGCTGGCTCGTGCGTCTGGCACAAGGGGTCTATGCCTTTCCGGGCGACGAGTTCGGCGTCCACGGTGCGCTCCTGTTCCTGCAACGGCGCTCCCCAGGCCTGCACGTCGGCGGCAAGAGCGCCCTGGCCTGGCAGGGGGTCCGGCACAACCTGGGGGGGCGGGACGCCTTGGTGCTGTGGGGCGAAGGCCGCTTCATCCTGCCGGCCTGGTTCACCTCGCGCTTCCCGGCACGCTATGTCCATGCCCGCCTGTTCGACTGGCCGGACAGCCTCCTGGCCGACAAGACGCTGGCCACCCCGCCAGGCCTGCCTGACGGGGTGCAAGTCGCCGTCTCCGAGCGGGCCGTCCTGGAGATGCTGTACGAAGTCGGGGTCAAGCAGAGCCTGGAAGAAGCCCGCAACCTCTTCGACGGGCTGCGATCGCCGCGCAAGGATCTGCTCGGGCAACTGCTCTCCTGCTGTACCAACGTGAAAGCCGTCCGGCTGTTCCTGGCCTGGGCACGCGCCACCGGCGTCGTGGATGTGGATGCCCTGCTGGAGCACTACCCCGTCCGCACGGGCGGTTCCCGTCGCTGGGTCAGCCGACTCGATGACGGCACTTTGCTGAGCCTGAAGCCTCATGGATAAAGCCTACGCCGATACCGTCCGCCTGCTGCTGGCCGTCACGCCCGCGGTGTTCGACAACGACATCTTCGTCATGAAGGGCGGCACGGCCATCAACCTGTTCGTGCAGGACATGCCACGCCTGTCGGTCGACATCGACGTGGTGTACATCCCTTGGCAGGTGCCGCGCGAGGAGGCGCTGCATGCGATCAACGGCGAACTGGCCGCCATCGCCGGGTGCGTCGCGCCGCTCGGGGTGCAGACGCGGCTGATCCGCAGCAAGGACCTGGGCGATACCAAGCTGATCGTCGAGGACGAGACTAGCCAGGTCAAGGTCGAGGTCAACGTCGTGTTCCGCGGCACCGTACTGCCTCCCGAACGCCGCTCGCTGAGTGCCAGGACCAGCGACCTGTTCGGCGTCGAGTTCGAGGCGCCCCTCTTAGAGCATTTTTACCTTATCCTGATTCATATCCGGCGGCCTCGAAGTAGTGCCTGCAGTCCTGTGCAGAGAACTGCGCAATCGCCTCGCCAATGCTCTGCCACAGCTCCGGCACGGTCCGCGCCGCCGCCTTTCTCAGCAGTGCCTTGAGCTTGGAGAAGGCCATCTCGATCGGGTTCAGGTCGGGGCTATAGGGTGGCAAGTAGCGCAGTGTGGCTCCTGCGCCTTCGATGGCCTGGCGTACCCCCGCCACCTTGTGGGCCGGCAGGTTGTCCATCACCACGATATCGCCGGGCGTCAGTTCGGGTACCAGAACCTGCCCGACATAGGCCAGGAAGACCGGGCCGTTCATGGCGCCATCGAGCACCAGCGGAGCAGTTAGCCCGTCCACGCGCAGGCCGGCGGTAAAGGTCGTGGTTTTCCAGTGGCCGTGGGGGATCGCGGCCCGGCAGCGCTCGCCGCGAGGGGCCCAGCCCCGCAGGCGGGCCAGGTTCGTCGAAGCGGCGGTTTCGTCGACGAAGATCAGCTTGCGCCAATCGAAACCGGACTGCTCCTCGATCCATCCCTGTCGGGCTGCCTGGACGTCCGGCCGTTGCTGCTCGGCTGCATGCGCCGTCTTTTTTTGAACGTCATGGCGTGCCGGTCGAGAAACGTCCACACCGTCGCCAGGCTGACACGGACGCCACGCTCCCGTTCGAGGGTCGCGGCGAGTTCGGCCAGCGTCAGGTCGGGGGTCTGCTCGAGCAGGCCGAGCAGGTAGTCCGCATGGGGATCGAGCCGCAAGCCCCGGGGCTTGCCCTGTCGGCGGGCGACGAGTTCCCCGCCTTCCCGGAAGCGCCGTACCCAGACGATCGCCGTCGCCGTGCCGACGTCGAATCGCTCGGCGGCCCGCCGAGCCGACAGCCCGCCCATGGCCGCCTCGACGACGCGCCGGCGAAGGTCCGCACTGTATGCCCGAGCCATTCTGGTCTCCTTGTCCGAGCGGGAGAGGAGAACCGAAATGACCAGGAAGAGCAACCCCTGTATGTCGAATTCGTATTTTCTAAAAATGCTCTAGCTTCGGACGAACTCTACGCCGGCAAGCTGATCGCCGCGCTCGACCGCCAGCATCCCCGGGACCTATTCGACGTCTGGCGGCTGTTCGAGTCCGGTGGCATCACCGACGGCATGCTCGATTGCTTCGTGGTGTACCTGGCCGGACACAACCGCCCTACGCACGAAGTGCTGTTCGCCAACGAAAAGGACATCGCCGGCGAGTACGAGCGGGCGTTCGTCGGCATGACCGAGATCGCCTGCCCCCTGGAAACGCTGCTCGATGCCCGCACGCGATTGCGGCACGAGTTGCCACTGCGGCTAAGCGCGGCGAACAAGCAGTTCCTCAGCGGCCTGGTACGCGCCGAACCGGACTGGTCGCTGCTGCAATGCCAGCACGCTGCGCAACTGCCGGCGCTGCGCTGGAAACTCGCCAATCTGGAAACCTTCCGCAAGCGCCGGCCCGCGGATTTCGCCGCGCAGGCCGATGCGCTCGATGCGAAGCTGAGCCAGCTCTAGCGCTTTCCTACAAGAGCGCAAGCTCATCGTCAACGATGCCAAAGCGCTGGTGCATCCGTGGCCGATACGGCGTTTCTGGTCAGCCCCGGCGTGTTCCAGCGCTACGCCCAGGAACACCCGCGGGTAGCTTCGATCGCCAAGCAGGAGCAGCTTTCCGACTGGCAATGGGTGCAGAGGCGTTTCGAGAGGCTGCAACTGCATCGCAAGCAGGACAGTGGCCTGGACATCTGGACCTGCGAAGTCACTGGGCCACGCAAGTCACGGCGACTGCATGGCTATCTCTTACAGGCTCCCCAAGTCCTGTTCGAGGAAACGCCGCCCAACAATCCCTACCTGTCATTCGAAAGGTAAACGGAGGGCAAGCGATCTCGCCTGCCCAGGGAACGACTTGTGCCGGTCACACAGCGCCCATATAGTGAGTGAGTACGCTCTTATTAATCAGCTCCCAGTCAGGAGCGTTACAGGGGCGCATGTAGGTGTGACCTCTCCAAGCCCCTCCCAGCGCTATCAACCGACACGAATCCGAAGGAGCATTGCCATGAGATCCCGCGTCACTTTCAAGAGCCACGATCTGGACATCGCCAGCGTCCTGTATCTGCCGGCGGTCGCGCCGGGCGCGGTCATGACCGGCTTCATCGACAGTGCCGAGGATGTGCCGGCACCGGAATACGCCGCGATGATGAAGACCTTCGTCGACTTCCTCGTGCCCGACCTGTCGAAGGTCACCGCGCCGGAGCAGGTTGCCGAAGTGGTCTATCGGGCAGCCACCGACGACCCGGACCAGGTGCGCTACATCGCCGGCCAGGATGCTCAAAGCGTCTACGGCATGCGTTTGGCCGAGGGCAGCGAGCAGTTCCGCCTGAACCTGACCAAGAGGATGAACAGCACAGCCCACACCATGACATCGGACAGCCAGGAAGAACGGCCATGCAGATCATCCTTTTCGGTGCCTCCGGCATGGTCGGTTCGGCTGTCTTGCGGGAGGCCCTGGACGCGCACGAGGTGGAAAGCGTACTCGCGATCGGGCGCCACTCTTGTGGGGTCGAACATCCGAAGCTACGCGAGTTACTCCTGCCCGACCTGTTCGATTTCGCTGCCGTCGAGGACCAGATCGCCGGCTACGACGCCTGCATCTGGGCCATCGGCGTCAGTTCGGTCGGGCTCGACGAGGCGGCCTACGCCCAAGTCACCGAAGCGCTGACCCTGGCATGGGCACAGGCGCTGCTGCGCCGCAACCCCGGCCTGTCGTTCTGCTATTGCTCCGCGGCAGGCGCGGGTGGAAAGGCGATGTGGGCACGCGTGCGCCAGCGGGTCGAAAGTGCGTTGCAATCGATGCCTTTCCAGCATGCGGGCATCGTCCGCCCGGCCATCATCCGGCCCGGGCCGGGTATCCGTAGTCGCACCTGGGGCTACCGGATAGGCATGGTTCTGCTGAAGCCGATATTCCTGTTTTCGCCGGCCCTGGTGCGTACCTTGCCCTCGATGTTCACCACCTCGGAGATCCTCGGGCGGGCGATGCTTCGTGTTGTCCAGGGCCAGACCGACCCGTTTGTTCTCGAATCCATCGACATCAATCGCCTGGGAAGCCAACGATCACTTCAGCGATGACGATTGAGAACGCGGAGCACGCACCTTGGCGACTGCGTTTCTGGTCGATCTTCACCGGACAAGCACTCTCGCTTGTCGGTTCGGCCCTGACCCAGTTCGTCCTGCTGTGGTGGATCACCGACACGACAGGAAGCGTCGCCGCGCTGGGCATCGCCGGCGTGGTGGCCCTGCTGCCGCAAGCACTGCTGGGGCCGCTGGGCGGCACGCTGGCCGATCGCTACAGCCGTCGCCGGTTGATGGTGGTCGCCGATCTCATCAGCGCGGCCTGCATGGTCGTGCTGATCGTCCTGTTCCTCACCAGTCGCGTTGCGCTCTGGCACCTCTACGTGATGATGGCCGTTCGCAGTGCCATGCAGGCCTTCCAGCAACCGGCCGCGGCCGCCAGCACGGCCATGCTGGTGCCAGGCCGTTTCCTGTCGCGTGCCGCGGGACTCAACCAAACGCTGTACGGCATCATGACCGTGGGCGCGGCACCCTTGGGTGCACTGGCCATCAGCGCGATGCCGGTGGGATGGGCGCTCGGCATCGACGTGGTGACCGCCGTGCTGGGGGTCGTACCGCTGCTGATATACGCCATCCCACAACCGCGGGCCGCTGCCCAAGAGCGTACCAGCCCGTGGCAAGAGTTCCGGGAAGGGGTCGATACGGTCTGGAGCGATGCGGCCCTGCGCCAGCTCTACGGCCTGATCACGGCCGCCGTACTGGTCATCATGCCGTCGTTCACGCTGGTTCCGTTGCTGGTGAAGGCGCATTTCGGCGGCGGGCCGACGCAGGTGGCGCTGATCGAAAGCCTGGGCGGCATCGGCATGGTCGCCGGCGGCATCCTCGTCGCGGCGGTAGCGCCGCGGCGACGTATCCCCTGGGTGCTGTGGGGGTTCGCGCTGTCTTGCTTCGCGCTGGCGCTTACCGCACTGCCTTCGGGCGGGATGTTCTGGCTGGCGGTCCTGTTCTGGGTCGTCAGCTCGATCACCTACGCCCTGGGCAACGCGCCGTTCACGGCGATTCTGCAAACCCGTGTGCCCAACCACCTGCAAGGGCGAGTGCTCTCCCTGCTGACGACGCTGATGGGCTTGGCAGCGCCCGTGGGGCTGGCGATCGCAACGCCGCTGGGCGAAGCCATCGGAACTCGCTGGCTGTTCGTCCTGCTCGGCACAGTAGGCGGGCTGGTGATGCTGCTGGGGTTCCTGTCCCCGGCGATTCGGCGCGTCGATGACCAGACCGTGCTGCGGTGAAGGCTGAAAGCACCTGATTGCACCGTCCCGCCGGCCACCCTATGATGAGTGAGTGCTATCGTTATTTTCCGCAGCGTCGGTGCATCCGCGCAGGCCTGTGAACGTGTCGAGAGAGAAGTGAGACGCCGATGGCTCGTCCAAGAAGCGAAGAAAAGCGCCTGGCCCTGCTGAACGCCGCCGCCGAGACCGTGGCCGAGCATGGCTTGGCTGCGTCCCCGACCTCGCTGATCGCGAAGAAGGCCGGCGTCGCCGAAGGAACGCTCTTTCGCTATTTCCCGACGAAGGACGATCTCCTGAACGAGCTTTACCTCCACCTCAAGCAGGACATGTGCGAGGCGATGAAGAAGCATTACACCGCCACCGCCGCATCCCCCCTCCGCGAACGCGCACAATCCCTGTGGAACAGCTACATCGACTGGGGGCTCGCCCATCCCTTGGCCAACAAGGCGGTCAACCAGCTTGCCGTCTCGTCGTCCCTCACCCCGGAAACGCTTGCCAAGGCACAGGCCATGTTCCCGGAGGCCGTTGCCGAGACAGAACTCTCGGGGAACCAGGTGTTCGCGGGACAAACGGACTTCGCCGATGCCGTCTTCCTCGCGCTTGCCGATACCACGATGGCCTTTGCCGCGCGGCACCCCAGGAAAGCCAAAGCCTACAAGGCCAGCGGCTTCGAGGCCATGTGGAAGATGTTCAATGATGATTGAACCGTTGTCCTTTTTTCGACCTTTTTAATATCGGACGCCTCGCCCGGGTGCCGACCCTCATCGTCTATGGCGATCACCTCGATACGCCAGCCTGTCCGGGCCGGGCTGGCCGCAGCGATTCGCCGACTGCGAGCGGCTCGTCGATCGGCTGCAGGTCGCGGGCGGCAAGGCGGAAATGCTGTCCTTGCCGGCGCGCGGGCTGCATGGCAACACCCATATGATGATGGATCGCAACAATCTGCAGGTGGCCGACCTCATCCTTGGCTGGCTGCGACGCGTGGAGAAGTAACCGCACGCAGCGACTGCGCGCCTCAGCGCCCGACCAGGGCGAGCGAGGCTTCAGGCAGGCATGCGCCGACTAACTGCAACCTGGAGGCGGCTGCAGTGAGATCGGCCAGTTCCTCGGCGGTAAACGCCACCTCCGCACCGTCCAGGTTCTCCTCCAGCCGGTGCAGCTTGGTGGTGCCGGGAATCGGCACGATCCACGGCTTCTGCGCCAGCAGCCAGCCCAGCGCGATCTGCGCCGGCGTGGCGGACTTGCGCTCGGCGACCTCGCGGATCAGCGCCACCAGTGCCAGGTTGGACTCGCGTGCCTCGGCCGCGAAGCGCGGGACATGGCTGCGGTAATCGCTCTTGTCGAACTCGGTCGTCAGGTCGATCTTGCCGGTCAGGAATCCCGCCCCCAGCGGCGAGAACGGGACAAAGCCGATGCCCAGCTCTTCCAACACAGGCAGCACCTCGGCCTCCGGCCCGCGATACCACAGGGAGTATTCGCTCTGCAGCGCGGTCACCGGCTGCACGGAGGCCTCGGACATGCCGAAATGGCCTTGAAAATGGCCTTAAACGTCGTGGCTGTGGCTGGATTTCAGTAGCAGTCGCTGGAACGAAAAAAGAGGCTTTCGCCTCTTTTTTCAGGGACTTACAGACGTCGTTGGATGTCTGTAGATCCATATATGGAGCGGGAAACGAGACTCGAACTCGCGACCCCGACCTTGGCAAGGTCGTGCTCTACCAACTGAGCTATTCCCGCGTCTTAACGACGGGCGCTATTTTATAGAACCGTGACTTTCCGTCAATCCTTTGATTCGAAAACTCATTTCTTTTCAGCCGTGGTGCTCAGATGGGGCCAGGCCGCCAACAGGTACTGGGTCATGGACCATAGCGTGAGTGCCGCGGCGACGATCAACAGCGCGTAGCCAAGGACGACCCAGAAGGTCAATTGCGGAGGATTGGCCAGAAGCAGGACCAGGGCCACCATTTGCGCAGTGGTTTTCCATTTGCCCAGGTTCGAAACCGCAACTTGGGCCCGGGCACCCAGTTCGGCCATCCATTCGCGCAGGGCCGACACCATGATTTCGCGACCGATGATGATGATGGCCGGCAGGGTCAGCCAGAGATTGGCATGTTCACCGACCAGCAGCACCAGCGCCACGGCGACTATCAGCTTGTCCGCCACGGGATCGAGAAAGGCGCCGAAGGGAGTGCTTTGCTGCAGACGACGGGCGAGATATCCGTCGAACCAGTCGGTCACCGCCGCGAAAGTGAATACGGCGCTGGCTGCCAGGTAGCTCCAGGTGAACGGCAGATAGAACAACAGAATGAAAACCGGGATCAGCAGAACACGCAGAATTGTCAGAATGTTGGGGATGTTCATCGGCACGGCTGGGCTACGAAGTCAGCGGGCATTCTACTCGCTGTGCAGGGCCGCATAAATCGAATCGGCGAGCTTTTTGCTGATCCCAGGAGCCTTGGCGATTTCATCGATGCTTGCCCGGGAAAGCTCCTGGAGCCCGCCGAAAAACTTGAGCAGTTCGCGCCGGCGCTTCGGCCCCACCCCGGCGACCTCCTCCAGACTGGAGGTACGCCGTGCCTTGCCCCGCCGTGCCCGGTGCCCGGTGATGGCGAAACGGTGGGCCTCATCGCGGATCTGCTGGATCAGATGCAGGGCCGGCGAATCGGCCGGCAATGTGAATTCGTGGACGGCATCGTTCAGATAAAGGGTTTCCAGACCGGGCTTACGGGTGACGCCCTTGGCCACACCGAGCAGGATCAGGTCCGGTACCGCCAGTTCCCGCAAAACCTCCTGCGCGATCGCCAGTTGTCCCTTGCCGCCGTCCACCAGGAGAATGTCGGGAAGCTTGCCCTCGCCTTCCCGCAACTTGCCGAAACGGCGAGTCAACGCTTGCTGCATGGCGGCGTAATCATCGCCGGCGGTGACGCCCTCGATGTTGTAGCGACGATACTCGCCCTTCAGGGCGCCTTCGGGTCCGAATACCACGCAGGAGGCGACGGTCGCCTCGCCACTCGAATGGCTGATATCGAAGCACTCCATGCGCAGGGGCGGAGCATCCAGGTCAAGCGCTTCGGCCAGGGCCTCGAAACGAGCCGCCAGATGCTGACGATGGGCCAGCCGCGCGGACAGCGCCTGCTCCGCATTGGCAATCGCCAACTGCTGCCAGCGCGCCCGCGTGGCGCGCACCCGATGGCGAATGTGCAGCTCGCGGCTCCGCTGCTCCGTCAAGGCCAGGACGAGCGCAGGGAAGTCTTCGTGCGTGGCATTGACGATGATTTCGCCGGGTAGATCGCGCTCCGGGTTGGCCAGGTAGTACTGGCCGAGAAAGGCTGCCAGGACATCCCCCACCTCCTCCTCGATCCCCACCTGCGGGAAGAAGTTCTTGCTGCCCAGCACGCGCCCCCCACGCACGCTGATCAGATGGACGCAGGCGCCACCGGGCTTGACCACGGCAGCCAGCACGTCCACGTCGCCGCTGCCCCCCTCCATGCTCTGCTGATCCTGGACCCGGCGCAGCAGAGCGATCTGGTCACGCAGCTCGGCGGCGCGCTCGAAATCCAGGTGGACAGCCGCCCGCTCCATGGCGGCGGAAAGCTCCTCGGCCAGGGCGTTGCTGCGCCCTTCGAGAAACATCACCGAATGACGTACATCCTCGGCATATTCGGCCGGCTCGACCAGGCCGACGCAGGGAGCCTTGCAGCGCCTGATCTGATGCTGCAGGCAGGGACGCGTCCGGTTTCTGAAGTAGCTGTCCTCGCACTGGCGGACCTGAAAGGCCTTCTGCAGAAGACCCAGGCTTTCGCGTATTGAACCGGCACTGGGATAAGGACCGAAATAGCGTCCCTTCCGCTGCTTGGCTCCCCTGTGGATACCGAGCCGGGGAAAGGCGCCATCGGACAGGAACACATAGGGATAGGACTTGTCGTCGCGCAGCAGGATGTTGTACGGCGGTCGCCACTCCTTGATCAGGGTCTGCTCGAGCAGCAGCGCCTCGGTCTCGTTGGCGGTGATGGTGGTTTCGACTTGGGCTATCCGCGCCACCAAGGCAGCCGTCTTCGGTGCCAGCCCGCTCGTGCGGAAATAGCTGGACAAGCGTTTCCTGAGATTCTTGGCCTTCCCGACGTAGAGCAGCTCGCCTTTCGCATCCAGCATCCGGTAGACGCCGGGATGACTGCTGCAGTGAGCCAGAAAAGCCGCACCGTCGAAGGCATTCCCCATCAGCTGGATGCGTCGACCATGCCGTGTCGCACGGCCAATAGCGCCAGCTCCACGTCGCTGTTGATGGAAAGTTTCTCGAAGATGCGGTAGCGGTAGGTGTTCACGGTCTTCGGCGAGAGACAGAGCTTGTCGGAAATGCTCTGCACCTTCTCGCAATTGGCGATCATCAGGGCGATCTGGATCTCCCGCTCGGAGAGCAGATCGAAGGGAGAACCGCTCTGCTGCGGCTGGAAGGCCTTCAGGGCCAGTTGCTGGGCGATTTGCGGGCTGATATAGCGATGCCCGGCGAAGACTTGGCGAATGGCCTGGACCATCTCGTCGAGAGCCGCGCCCTTGGTCAGGTAGCCAGCCGCCCCGGCCTGCATGAGACGCGTGGGGAACGGGTCCTCCTCGCACACCGTCACCGCGATCACCTTGATGTCGGGATTGCTGCGCTGCAGCTTGCGAGTCGCCTCGAGGCCGCCGATGCCGGGCATCTTGACATCCATCAGGATCACATCGGGCTTGAGATCGCGCGCCTTCTTCAGGGCCTCTTCGCCGGAGCTGCCTTGTCCGACGACCTGCAGGCCGTCGATATCGGCCAGCATCCGGGTGATGCCAGCGCGGACCAGATCGTGATCATCGACCACAAGCACCCTAATCAACAGACACCTCGTTTCGTGTCGGCACAGACTACGAGCGACCTGCCTGGAATGCGTTCGGCCGGGGCCGAACTGTCAGGAGAATCGGCCAGCCACCTGCGAGGTGGGCAAGCCGGTCGACTCGACCAGTAGGTGGCGGAGGCGGTGAGATTCGAACTCACGGAAGAGTCTCCCCTTCGGCGGTTTTCAAGACCGCTGCCTTAAACCACTCGGCCACACCTCCGCGTAAGTGCGGACGGCAATTCTTACCGGATCACCTTCGAGTGTCAAACAGTTGTTTTCAGGTGATCTCCGGATAACCGGGCAATGAATATGAAATAGCCCGAATTTTCATTTTGTGCCCGGCAAACGCCGGTCAACTCGCTAAAGAATAACAATGATGATGAAAAGAATCGGAGATGGATACTACATGCCGACCCGGCATGCTAAGTTTTCCGATCTCGTCCTTGCGGAGAGTTGCCTGATGTTCGCCCGCCTTCTGTCCACTTCCCTGCTCGTCTTCTCTTGCAGCGCGGTTCTCGCCACGGAGTACCGGGTAGGCGAATTGCAAATCGATACCCCTTGGTCGCGGGCATTGCCGCCGAATGCGCCGGCCGGTGCCGTCTATTTCACCGTGAAGAACGGTGGCCGGATGGCAGATCGCCTGACGGGCGCCGATACTCCGAATGCGGCGAAAACCGAATTGCACACCCATCTCAGGACGGGCGAAGTCATGCGCATGCAACACATCGACTCGATCGAGGTTCCCGCCGGCGCGGAAGTGAAACTCACCCCCGGCGGGCATCACATCATGATCTTCAAGCCGAAACGACCGCTCGCGGCCGGCGAGCGCTTTCCCCTGACCCTGGAGTTCGAGAAGGCCGGCAAGGTCGAGATCGAGGTCGAAGTCCGCAGCGATGCTCCCGTCAGCGCAGGGCACGAGCACCACTGACTCAGGCTGCGCGGCGCCCCGTCACCGGTCCACGGGGATGCGCATGGTGACGAACTCCTCCGCCGCCGTCGGGTGAATGCCCAGCGTCTCGTCGAACACCTGCTTGGTGGCGCCCGCCTTGAGCGCCACGGCGAGCCCCTGGAGAATCTCGCCGGCCTCGGGGCCGACCATGTGGCAGCCCAGCACCCGCTCGGAAGCGGCATCCACCACCAGCTTCATCAGGCTGCGCTCCTGGCTGTCGGTCATGGTCAGTTTCATGGGCCGGAAGCGGCTTTCGAAGATCTTCACCCGATATCCGGCCTTGCGCGCCTGCTCCTCGGTCAGCCCCACGGTACCGATGTTCGGCAGGCTGAACACCGCCGTCGGAATCAGGCGATAGTCGACCGGTCGGTACTGCTCGGGCCTGAACAGGCGGCGGGCGACCGCCATGCCCTCGGCCAGGGCCACCGGCGTGAGCTGGACGTTGCCGGTGACATCGCCGATGGCCAGGATGGAAGGCTGGCTGCTGCGGTACAGCTCGTCGACCCGGATGTAGCCCCGCTCGTCCAGTTCGACCCCGATCTCCTCAAGCCCCAGGTCATCCAGCATCGGCCGGCGCCCGGTGGCATAGAAAACGCAGTCGCTCTCCAGGCTGCGCCCATCCCGCAGGGTGGCCCGCAGGCTGCCGTCGGCCTGGCGATCGATGCGGGCGATATCGGCGTTGAACTGCAGGTCCAGTCCCCGCTTGAGCATCTCGTCGCGCAGGTGCTCGCGGACCGCCGCGTCGAAGCCGCGCAGGAACAGTTCGCCGCGGTACAGCAGGCTGGTCTTGGCCCCCAGCCCGTGGAAGATCGAGGCGAACTCCACCGCGATATAGCCCCCGCCCACCACCAGCACCCGTTCCGGGCATGCCGGCAGATGGAAGGCCTCATTGGAAGTGATGGCGTGCTCCCGCCCCGGAATATCCGGCACCACGGGCCAGCCGCCGGTGGCGACGAGGATGTGCTCGGCGCTGTAGCGCTGCCCGTTCACCTCCACGCCATGCGCATCGGTCAGCCGCGCATGCCCCTCCAGCAGAGTGACGCCGCTGTCCGTCAGCAGCTTGCGATAGATGCCGTTCAGGCGCTGGATCTCGCGATCCTTGTTGGCGACCAGGCCGGCCCAGTCGAAACGCGCCTCGCCCAAGCTCCAGCCGTAGCCGCGCGCCTGCTCGAAGTCCTCGGCATAGTGCGCGCCATAGACCAGGAGCTTCTTCGGCACGCAGCCGACGTTCACGCAGGTCCCCCCCAGGTAGCGACTTTCGGCCACCGCCACCCGGGCGCCGAAACCGGCGGCGAAACGGGCCGCCCGTACGCCGCCGGAACCGGCGCCGATGACAAACAGATCGAAATCGTAGGCCATGCATCGTTCTCCCTTCAACGAACGGGCAGAATACCCCATGCGCCGGATATCCGGCCGTTCTGCACAAGTATCGCGAGGAGATCGGCATGCGCCCCACGCTCACCCATCTCGCCCTGCACGTCCCGGACCTGGAGGCCTGCGTGGAGTTCTACCGCCGCTTCTGCGGCATGCGGGTGTTTCACGAGCGGACCGGCAAAGGCGCCCGTATCGTCTGGATGGCCGAACCGGGCCGCGAACACGAATTCGTCTTCGTGCTGATGCCGGGCGGCCACTTGCGCAACCTGGCGGAGAACGACTACAGCCATTTCGGCTTCGCCCTGGAAAGCCGCGAGCAGGTCGATGCCATCGCGGCCGAGGCCCGGACCACAGGCTGCCTAATCTGGGAGCCGCGGGACGAACCCTACCCGGTCGGCTATTACTGCGGTCTGCGCGACCCGGCCGGCAACTACGTCGAATTCAGCCACGGCCAGCCGCTTGGACCGGGATCGGAAAACCTGTCGCCACCCCGGCCATGAGGGCCGCCGGCGGGCGGCCCCTCGTTCAGATACCCGGCATCAGTAGGCCTTGCCGAGCTTGTACAGGTTCTCGAAGCAGAAATTGGTGGCCTCGATGTATCCCTCGGCGCCACCGCAGTCGAAGCGCTTGCCCTTGAACTTGTAGGCCATCACGCATCCGTCCTTGGCCTGCTTCATCAGCGCGTCGGTGATCTGGATCTCGCCACCCTTGCCGGGCTCGGTCTGCTCGATCAGTTCGAAGATGTCCGGCGTCAGGATGTAACGGCCGATGATCGCCAGATTCGAAGGGGCGTCTTCCGGCTTCGGCTTCTCCACCATGGAGCTGACCCGGTAGATATCGTCGCGGATCATCTCCCCGGCGATGACCCCGTACTTGGAAGTTTCTTCCGGCGGCACTTCCTGGATCGCCACGATCGAGCAGCGGAACTGGTTGTACAGCTTGACCATCTGGGTCAGTACACCGTCGCCCTCGAGGTTGATGCACAGGTCGTCGGCCAGCACCACGGCGAAAGGCTCGTCGCCGATCAGCGGACGGCCGCAGAGAATCGCATGGCCGAGGCCCTTCATCTCGACCTGGCGGGTATAGGAGAAGGTGCAGGAGTCGATCAGCCGGCGAATGCCGATCAGGTATTTTTCCTTGTCGGTGTCGCGGATCTGATGTTCGAGTTCATAGCTGATGTCGAAGTGGTCTTCGAGTGCGCGTTTTCCACGGCCGGTGACCATCGCGACCTGCGTCAGGCCGGCATCCAGCGCTTCCTCGACCCCGTACTGGATCAGCGGCTTGTTCACGATCGGCAGCATTTCCTTGGGCATCGCCTTGGTGGCGGGCAGGAAGCGGGTACCGTAACCGGCGGCGGGAAACAGGCATTTCTTGATCATGGGAGTCCTTAAGAACGCAAATGACGGCAAATCTGATCGGGCGTCCGGAGTGAGCCAGCGCCACGCCCGCTATCCTACCGGAGAGGCATGTGCCCAGGCATGCCGGATGCCATGGGAATCAAGACCATACGAACGGACAGGGGTTCGCCGGCAGCATGCCCCCGGTAGATGGGGTATACGGGATTTGATTAGAATATAACGACATTTTGCAAAGATCACGACGGGTTCTTCCATGGAAAGCAAGACTGCGCGCCTCACCGTACTCATCGATCCGGTCAAGAAGAAGGCCTTCGAGGAGCTCTGTGCCGCCCAGGACCAGACGCCCTCCCAGGTAGTCCGCCAGTTGATCCGCGACTACCTGGAAGCCCATGGCGTCACCTACGCCACGCAGACCCGGGTCCCCGCCGTCAGGAAGCCGTGACCTCCGCCTTTTCCTCGCTGGCGGACAGGGCCTCGGCGAAGCTCGCGTGATAATCGCGTGCACCGATCAACTCCAGTATTCCCGCCCGCTCCAGCTTGCCATGCACCCGTGGGCTCGCTTCGCAGAGCTTGACCCGGATCCTGCGTCTTTCCAGTTGCCGGATGACTTCCTCCAGCGTCTGTAGACCGGTGATATCCATGAAAGGTACCCGCTTCAGGCGAATGATCAACAGGCGCGGATCGGTATGGGTACTGGCCAGCGCACGCTCGAAGGTTTCCGCCGCGCCGAAGAACAGCGGCCCCTCCACGGTATAGACCAGTACCCCGTCGGGCAGCCGGCTATGCCCGTTGCCGAGCAGTTCCGGCTCCAGATCCCGTTCGAGCTGCTGCCGCACGGCCACCGAAGAGGCCATGCGGCGCATGAACTGCAGCATGGCCAGGATCACGCCGATGTTCACCGCGATCACCAGATCGCTGAACACCGTCAACCCGAAGGTGATCAGCAGAATGCCGACGTCCGCCCTGGGCGCCCGCCGCAGCATGCGCTTGAAGTGCTTCAGCTCGCTCATGTTCCAGGCCACCACGAAGAGGATGGCGGCCAGCGCGGCCAGCGGAATGTTCGCCGCCAGCGGCGCCAGGAACAGCAGGATCAGCACCAGCACGAGCGCATGGACGATGCCGGCCAGGGGACTGTTGCCGCCGTTGCGGATGTTGGTCGCGGTACGGGCGATCGCTCCGGTGGCGGCGAAGCCGCCGAACAGCGGCGTGGCCAGGTTGGCGATGCCCTGACCGATCAATTCCTGGTTGGAGTCGTGCTTGGTTCCGCCCATGCCGTCGGCGACCACGGCGGAGAGCAGCGATTCGATGGCGCCGAGCATGGCGATGGCGAAGGCCGGGCCGATCAGTTCGATCAGCCGCGACGGAGTGATCTCCGGCAGCCCGAGCTGCGGCAATCCCTGGGGAATGCCGCCGAAAGCGCTGCCGATGGTGGCCACTCCGTCGAACCGGAAGAACGACTGGATGACGGTGGCGGCGACCATCGCGATCAGCGGACCGGGAACGCGCCGCAGCATTCGCAGGCGCGGTGCGAAGATGACCAGCGCCAGGCTGGCCAGGGCCAGCAGCGTGGTCGGCAGGTGCAGTTGCGGCAGCGACTGCAGCAGGTGCCAGAATTTCTCGTGGAAATGCGTGCCCGCCACTGCCGGCAGTCCGAAGAAATCCTTCCACTGGCTGACCCAGATGATCACCCCGATGCCGGCCGTGAAACCGACGATGACCGGGTCCGGAATGTACTTGATGACCGTCCCCAGGCGGCCGACACCGAGCAGCAGGAGAATGCCGCCGGCCATCAGAGTCGCGATCTGCAGGCCATCGACCCCGTGCTCGGCGGTCACCCCGGCCAGGATGACGATGAAGGCGCCGGTCGGACCGGCGATCTGCAGCCGGCTGCCGCCGAACAGGGAAACCAGCAGGCCGCCGACGATGGCGGTATAGATGCCCTGCTCCGGCTTCACCCCGGAGGCGATGCCGAAGGCCATGGCCAGCGGCAGCGCCACGACACCGACGATGACGCCGGCGACCAGGTTGCGCAGCCAGTGCTCCCGGCGCAGCAGACCGGCCTGCCATGCCTCACGTATTGCGATCATCATGATCCTCCCGGAACCGGAACATGCACATTATATTAACATGTGATGTTAATGACGAAGTCCCCGTCCCATGCCATCCTTCCTGCCAGAAAGACACCGGCAAGTCGGAACCCCACCGGCCGAAAACGCGGCCCCTCACCCCATACGATTCGCGATCCGTCCCGTTGGAAAGCGCTTCGTGTCCTTCCAGTCGGGCAGCCTTTTCCCGGCCGACGAACACGACCAGGCCGGAGCAGTGCGATGCGTGCCCCGACTGGAACTCATTCGAGCCCGACCGCCGGCGGGGTGTAGCCATGCGCTTCCTTTTCCAGCCAATCACGGAAGGCCAGTAGCGTCGGGTCCTCCACTTTCGCTTCGGGCAGGATCAGAAAATAGGCGCTGTCGCTGAGCGCACAATGGTTCATGGCTACCACGAGTTGTCCCGACGCCAGTTCCGCCTCGATCAGCATGGGCGGCATCAGCGCGACGCCCATGTCCTGGGCGGCCGCTTTCGCCAGCATGGTGAACAGTTCCAGACGCATCCCGCCCATGCTGCCGGCAACGCTCATGCCCAACGAGGCGAACCAGCTCCGCCAGGCATAGGGCCTCGTCGTCTGCTGGAGCAAAGGCATTGCGGCGATTTCTTCCGGCGTCAGGTTGCGGCGCCCGGCGAGAAGGCGCGGGCTGCATACGGGAACGGCCTCCTCGCGCATCAGGAAAAAGGCTTCGGTACCGGGCCATCCGGCCAGACCATGATAGAGCGCGGCATCGAACTCGGTCTGGTCGAACAGGAACGGGCGGGTCTGGGTGGTCAGATTTATGCGTACTTCGGGATTGGCATCGTAAAAAGACTTCAAGCGGGGAATCAGCCAGCACATCGCGAACGTCGGCATGACGGCGAGCTCGATGGTACGGCTCCGCCCCTGGTGCGCCATCAGGGAAAGCGTATCCCGCTCCATGGCATCGAGCTGATTCGCGATCTGCCGGCTGTAAATGCGACCGGCCTCGGTAATTTCCACCCCGCGCCGCGTACGCCGGAACAGCTTGACGCCGAGAAACTCCTCCAGCCCGCCGATCTGTCGACAGACAGCTCCCTGGGTCAATGAAAGTTCTTTCGCCGCTTTGGTAAAGCTCTCGTGACGGGCGGCGGAATCGAAAGCTATCAGGGTCGTTGTACTTGGTATTTTTCGACGCATATCGATTGTTCCATGGGCATCGCGTATCGAGCACCGGGCACCAGGGCCAAGTGCAAAATCAAAAACCATGGGAAGTGTGGACCAATGACGAAGCGTACTCCACCGGGCGTGCGACGCCATCGGTGCACGAGTGCGTCCCAGGCCCGATGCGTGTGCAAGCGGCGCGGCTTACTGCGGGCACGCCCCCGGGAGCGAACGCATCCACGACCGCTCTCCGGGCGGCCTCGAAAAGCCGATGATTCGAAGTGAGTTTTTTGCACGAGCATGTGCGAAAACATGGTTTGTGAGCGCTCCATACGCCCCCTAGCATTCGTTCATGTTCACATGACCGTGAATATTGGAAGTTGCAGTTTCTCCGTCCTGCACGTTGGATAAATTTAAAAATAAATACAGGGGACATCATGAATACAGATAGCGCGATCGTTGCGCCCGGCAAGATATCGGCCGAGAAAGACCGGCTTCACTCCATGACATTCAGCAGGCGCCTGAGATCGATCTTTTCCGGTTCGGTCGGCAATCTCGTGGAGTATTTCGATTGGTATGTTTATGCAGCCTTTTCTTTCTACTTCGCGCCGAAGTTCTTTCCCGCCGGCGACCAAACGGCGCAACTGATGAACACGGCCGGGATCTTCGCCCTCGGTTTTCTGGTGCGGCCGCTGGGTGGCTGGCTGCTGGGAAGTTATGCCGACCGCAGAGGACGCAAAGCGGCCTTGCTGCTGTCGGTCGCCCTGATGTGCCTGGGTTCGCTGATCATCGCCTGCCTGCCCGGCTATGACGAGATAGGCGTGCTGGCGCCCGTGTTGCTCCTGGTCGCGCGGCTGTTGCAGGGCATCAGCCTGGGCGGGGAATATGGCAGTTCGGCGACCTATCTCAGCGAGATGGCCACCCCGAACCGGCGCGGGTTCTACTCGAGTTTCCAATACGTCACGATCATTCTCGGGCAATTGCTCGCGCTCGGCCTGTTGATCGTTCTCCAGCGTTTCGTCCTGACCTCCGAACAGCTTCACGACTGGGGCTGGCGAATCCCCTTTCTGATCGGCTCCGGTATCGCGGCGCTGGCCATCTGGCTGCGCCGCAACATGCAGGAAACCGACTCCTTCAACGACCACCGCTCGGGCTCCGCCAGAAAGAGCAATCTTCGCGAGCTGGCCCGGCATCCGCGGGAAGTCGGCATCGTGGTCGCCCTGACGGCCGGCGGAACGCTGTCCTTCTACACGTTCACCACTTACATGCAGAAGTACCTCGTGAATACCACGGGCTTCAGCAAGGATGACGCCACGCTCATTTCCTCGCTGGCCCTGCTGGTTTTCATGGTCATCCAGCCGATCGTCGGCCTGCTTTCCGATTATGTCGGCCGACGCCTGATGCTGATCGCCTTCGGTGCGCTGGCCACCCTGTTCACCGTGCCCATTCTCAGTGCCCTGGCCGTCAAGCAGAGCATGGGGGTCACGCTGCTCTGGTATATCGCCGCGCTGCTCATCACCACGGGCTATACCTCCATCAACGCCATCTTCAAGGCGGAACTGTTTCCGGTCCATATCCGTGCCCTTGGCGTCGGCTTCCCCTTCGCGGTGACCGTATCGTTGTTCGGCGGAACCGCCGAATACATCGCCCTGTGGCTGAAAAGCATCGGCCACGAGAGCTGGTTCTACTACTACGTCAGCGCCTGTGCCGCGGTATCCCTGATCGTCGCCCTGTGCATGAAAGACACCAAGGCGACCTCGCGGATGGACGCCGGACACGCATGACAAGCCAAGACAAACACGCCGAGAAAACAAGAGAGGACATTCCCATGAGCGATGCAAAAGTCCGTTTCGACTGCTTCGACCCCCTGATGCTCGACCAGCAACTGACGGAAACCGAGCGCATGGTTCGCGACGCCGCCCGGGCCTATTGCCAGGAAAAACTGGCTCCCCGGATTCAGGAAGCCTTTCGGCAGGAGCGTACCGACCGGGAGATCTTCGCCGAGATGGGCGAGTTGGGGCTGCTGGGAGCGACCATACCCGAAGCCTACGGCGGCGCCGGCATGAACCATGTCTGCTACGGCCTGATCGCCCGCGAGGTCGAGCGGGTCGACTCGGGCTATCGTTCGATGATGAGCGTTCAATCGTCCCTGGTCATGCTGCCCATCAACGAATTCGCCACACAGGCCCAGAAGGAAAAATACCTGCCCAGGCTGGCCAGCGGCGAATGGGTCGGCTGCTTCGGCCTGACCGAGCCGAATTTCGGCTCCGATCCGGGCGGCATGGCGACGCGGGCGCGCAAGGCCGACGGCGGATACCGGTTGTCCGGCTCGAAGACCTGGATCACCAACAGTCCGATCGCCGATGTCTTCGTGGTCTGGGCCAAGACCGACGACGGCAGGATTCGCGGCTTCATCCTGGAAAAGGGCTGGCAGGGGCTTTCCGCGCCGGCGATCCACGGCAAGGTCGGCCTGCGGGCGTCGATCACCGGGGAAATCGTCATGGACGAAGTGTTCGTCCCGGAAGAGAACATGTTCCCCGAAGTGAGCGGTCTGAAAGGGCCCTTCACCTGCCTCAACTCCGCCCGCTACGGCATCGCCTGGGGCGCGCTGGGCGCCGCCGAGTTCTGCTACGAGACAGCCCGCCAGTACACCCTGGACAGAGCCCAGTTCGGACGCCCGCTGGCGGCCAACCAGTTGATCCAGAAAAAACTCGCGGACATGCTCACCGAGATCGCCCTCGGCCTGCAGGCCTGTCTGCGGGTCGGCCGCCTGAAGGACGAAGGCAACGCACCGGTCGAGGCGACCTCGATCATCAAGCGCAACTCCTGCGGCAAGTCCCTGGACATCGCCCGGATGGCGCGGGACATGCTGGGCGGCAACGGGATTTCCGACGAATTCGGCGTGGCCCGCCATCTGGTCAACCTGGAGGTGGTCAACACCTACGAAGGCACCCACGATATCCACGCGCTGATTCTCGGGCGCGCCATCACCGATATCGCGGCCTTCGCCAACTAGGCCGACTCCATCCACCTCAACGGCACAGGCGAAAACATGACCGGCGCTTTATCCCACATCCGCGTCCTCGACCTTTCCCGGATTCTGGCCGGTCCCTGGGCCAGCCAGATCCTCGGCGACCTGGGCGCGGAAGTCATCAAGGTCGAACGCCCGGGTGTCGGCGACGATACCCGGAGCTGGGGCCCGCCCTTTCTCAAGGACGAAACGGGGCGGGATACCGACACCGCCGCTTATTTTCTCAGCGCGAACCGCAACAAAAGGTCCATCACGCTGGACATGGCCAAACCGGAAGGACAGGCGCTGATCCGCGAGCTGGCGGGCAGATCCGACGTGTTGCTGGAGAACTTCAAGGTTGGCGGTCTCCAGCAGTACGGCCTGGATTATGCGGCGCTCAAGGCCATCAACCCTCGCCTCGTCTACAGCTCGATCACCGGCTTCGGCCAGACTGGCCCCTACGCCAACCGGGCCGGCTACGACTTCCTGATCCAGGGTCTGGGCGGCCTGATGAGCCTGACCGGCCTGCCCGACGGCCGGGAAGGCGCCGGTCCCATGAAGGTCGGCGTGGCGCTCACCGACGTCCTGACCGGCCTGTACGCGACCAGCGCGATCCTGGCAGCGCTGGTACACCGGGAAAAGACCGGCGAAGGACAGTACATCGACGTTTCCCTGCTCGATGTCCAGGTGGCCTGCCTGGCCAACCAGGCGCTGAATTACTGCACCACGGGACAGTCACCGAAACGGCTGGGCAACGCTCATCCCAGCATCGTGCCCTACGAGGATTTCCCGACCGCCGATGGCTACATGATCCTGGCGATCGGCAACGACGCCCAGTTCGCCCGCTTCTGCGCGGAAGCCGGACAAGCGGAGCTGGCGGAAGATCCTCGCTTCGCGACCAATGCGGAGCGGGTCCGCAACCGCGCGGCGCTCATTCCGCTGCTGCGGCGCATCACCGTGACGCGCGAAACCTCGGCATGGGTCCGGGCCCTGGAGGCGAAGGCCATTCCCTGCGGGCCGATCAACGATCTGGCCGGCGTCTTCGCCGATCCGCAGGTGAAAGCCAGGGAAATGCAACTGAGCCTGCCGCACCCGGGGCTCGGCCCGATCCCCCAGGTCGCCAGTCCGATCCGGCTGTCCGGCAGCCCGGTGACTTACCGCCGCGCCCCGCCGCAACTGGGGGAGCACACCAGCGAGGTGCTGCGCGATGTCCTGGGACTTTCCGAGCAACGCATCGAGCAACTGCGTCGTCAGGGCATCGTCTGACGCCCCACGGAAAAGCCGCGGGCGCGCAAGCGGATTCGGCCCGCATCGCCGCGCCCCGGAGCGGCCGAGAACCGCGGGGAGTCCGGGCCGGCAGGCCTGGCGCCAGCGTCGATCCCGACAGCGAACTGGCGAAAACCCATTTCTGAGCCACACTTGTCCAGTCACGGCCCGGCGCCAGTTCGCCCTCGCGGCCGTGAGGACTCCCGTGGCGAAGCCATTCGATCAACGGTCGAGGTTCTTTCGCCGATCGGCGTCCACACTTCATGAATGGCGAGCCGCCGACGCTCGCCGGGCGGTCATGGCCTCGAAAGGCCCCGCGAAGGCTCTGCCGAGCGCCTTCGGCCATCCTCTCGAGGCAACGACACAACAGGGAAGCCATCGCACCAGGAGGGCTGCGCGGCCGCAAGGCCCAAAGACTCACCGATGACTGCTGGCTTAGCGGGCCTTTTGGAAACCTCTTGCCCAAAGAGAGGAACGAGAGGTCCGGCAAGGAAGATTCGACTGGAGGATGACCATGAGCAAAGCCGCTGTACAGGCCCAGCGTATCGAGCCCCAGGATCGGAACATGCGGCCCGGAACGAGCCGGCCCGCCCCGCAGATCCGCACCGTCCAGGAAAACGAAAGCAAGAAGAAAATCCTCTTCGTCACCTCCGAACTCTCCGATCTGATCAAGACCGGCGGACTGGGAGAAGTTTCCGCCGCCCTGCCCCGGGCACTGCGTCTCCATCACGATGTCCGCGTGCTGTTGCCCGGCTACCGCCAGGTCATGCACAGCGGCCACCCCATCCGCCTGGTCGGCAGTCTCGCCGGGCATGCCGCCTTGCCCCGCTGCCGGGTCGGCCGCATCGACCTGGACGACGGCCTGATCGTCTATGTCCTCGTCAGTCCCGAACTCTACGAGCGCGAAGGCACCCCCTATGGCGACGAGCGCAATCGGGACTGGCCGGACAACCATATCCGCTTCGCTCGTCTGGGGCTCGCCGCCGCCGACTTCGCCGCCGGCAGCGCCGGCGTCAGTTGGCGTCCCGAACTGATCCACGCCCACGACTGGCCAGCGGGACTCGCGCCAGCCTACCTGCGCTGGCGCGGCCAAGGCACTCCCTGCGTCTTCACCATCCACAACCTCGCCTACCAAGGCCTGTGGCGGCCGGAATGCCGCGCGGAACTGGCCATCCCGGAGGAAGCGCTGCGCATGGAGCGCATGGAATTCCATGGCCAGTTGTCCTTCCTCAAGGCCGGCATCGCCTACGCCGACCGCGTCACCACGGTGAGCGCCACCTACGCCCGGGAAATCACCACCCCGGACTTCGGCTGCGGCCTGGAAGGCTTCCTCCGGGAAAAGGCCGAGCGGGGCCTTCTGAGCGGCATTCCCAACGGCATCGACGAAAGCTGGGAAGCGGAAACCGACCCGCACCTGTTGTGCAACTTCAGCGCCGGCGACTGCGCCGGCAAGGCCGTGCACGCCGAGTACGTGCGCCGCCGGTTCGCCCTCGAAGCCTGCGCGGGCCCGCTGTTCGTGGTGGTTTCCCGCCTGGTCCGGCAAAAGGGCCTGGACCTGACCCAGGCCCTCGCCGACACCCTGGTCGAACGGGGCGGCCAACTGGCCGTCATGGGGCGTGGCGAACCCGAGCTGGAAGACAGCATGCGGCGACTGGCCGAACGTTTTCCCGGCCGGGTAGGCGTGGACATCGGCTTCGACGAAACCACCGCGCGACGCATGTTCGCCGGCGCCGACTTCCTCCTGATGCCCTCGCGCTACGAGCCCTGCGGCCTCAGCCAGATGTACGCCCAGCGTTTCGGTTCGCTGCCCGTCGCGCGCCGGACCGGCGGACTGGCCGACACCATCGAGGATGGCGTGACCGGTTTCCTGTTCGAGGAAGCCAGCCTGGAAAGCTACCGCGAAGCCGTGCTGCGGGCCTTCCGGGTGTTCGCCACGCCGCACCTTCTCCACGCCATGCGCTGCCGCGCGATGACCGCGCCCTGTTTCTGGCGGCAGACCATAGACCCCTACCTGCAGCTCTACCGGCAGCTTCTGGAAGGCCGGCATGGCGAGGCATGAACGGAGACCTATCCATGTCAATGTCAATTTCCAACCATGACCAGCGACGTTTCGGCGCGCACCTGATCGACGCGCACAACACCCGCTTCACTCTCTGGGCCCCCGACGCCGAGCGCGTCGACCTGGAAATCCTCTGCGACGGTCGGCAGCCCATGAGGCGGGAACAGGGCGGCTGGTTCGTGCTCGAAGTTCCCTTCGGCGCCGGCACCCAGTACCGCTTCCGGATCGACGACGAAATCAGCGTGCCGGACCCGGCCTCGCGCTCCCAGGTCGTCGGCCTGCACGGCCCCAGCATAGTGGTCGATCCCGGCTCCTACCAATGGCGCCATCCCCACTGGCGCGGCCGTCCCTGGCACGAGACGGTGATCTACGAACTGCACGCCGGCCTGCTCGGCGGCTTCCACGGGGTCGAGGCGCAACTGGCCGAACTGGCCGAGCTGGGCGTCACCGCCATCGAACTGATGCCCATCGGCGAATTCCCCGGCACCCGCAACTGGGGCTACGACGGCGTACTGCCCTTCGCCCCGGAATCCGTCTACGGCTCGCCCGACGACCTCAAGCACCTGATCGACACCGCCCACGGCCACGGCCTGATGGTCTTCCTGGATGTCGTCTACAACCACTTCGGTCCGGAGGGCAACCAGCTCGGCCGCTATGCCGGGGCCTTCTTCCGCCACGACGAGAAGACGCTCTGGGGCGACGCCATCGACTTCCGCCAGCAGCCGGTGCGCGACTTCTTCATCGACAACGCCCTGATGTGGCTGCAGGAATACCGCTTCGACGGCCTGCGCCTGGATGCCGTGCACGCCATCAGCGAACGCGACTTCCTCACCGAGCTGGCGCAGCGGGTGCACGCCGCGATCGAACCCGGCCGTCACGTGCACCTGATGCTGGAGAACGAGAAGAACCAGACCGGCCTGCTCGGCGAGGGCGGTTACGTGGCGCAATGGAACGACGACGGCCACAACGTCCTGCACACCCTGCTCACCGGCGAACAGCAAGGCTATTACGCCGACTATTGCCAGGGCGCCGCGGAAAAGCTCGCCCTCTGCCTGAACGAAGGGCTGATCTTCCAGGGCCAGATCGCCCGCCAGGGGCAGCCGGGCCCCTGCGGCGAACCCAGTGCCCACCTGCCGCCCAGCGCCTTCATCCTGTTCCTGCAGAACCACGACCAGGTCGGCAACCGGGCCTTCGGCGAGCGCCTGGTCAGCCTCGCCAACTGCGACGCCCTGCGCGCGGCGACCGCCCTGCTGCTGCTCTCGCCGATGGTGCCGCTACTGTTCATGGGCGAGGAATGGGGCACGCACCGCCCCTTCCTGTACTTCACCGGCCACCAGAGCGAGGAACTGGCCCAGGCGGTTCGAGAGGGCCGGCGCCGGGAGTTCTGCCAGTTCGAGCCGTTCCGGGACATGTCCCTCTGCGAACGGATTCCCGACCCCAACGACGAAAAGACCTTCGCCGCCTCGCAGCCGGACTTCCAGTGCTGCCTCGACCCCAAGCACGCCGAATGGCGCGCCCTCTACCATCACCTGCTGGGCCTGCGCCGCCGCGAGATCATCCCGCGCCTGCCCGGCAGCCGGGCGCTGGGCAGCGAAGTGCTGGGCGCCGAGGCCGTGGTGACGCGCTGGCTGCTGGGCGACGGCAGCGTCCTGCGCATCGAACTGAACCTCGGTGCCCAGGCCGTACCGCTGCCGGAGCACTACAAGCACGGCCGGCTGCTGTTCGCCAGCCAAGACATGGAGGAATTCCACGAGCATCTGGGCAGGCTTCCCGCCCGGATGGCCCGTGTCTACCTGGTAACCCCGGATGAGCAACGATGAGCGCCTCCGCACCCTGGCCGCCGCCGCCGGGATAGCGGTCGACTGGATAGACGCGGAAGGACGGCCACGGAAGGTCACGCCGGAAGTCCTGCGCCGGGTGCTGGCCGAGCTGGAATTGCCGGCCGACAGCGGCGGCCAGATCGCGGACAGCCTCGAGCAGTTGCGCCGGATGAGCGGCGAACTGCCGCCGCTGCTCACCCTGGAGCGCGGGCAATCCCTCGACCTGTCCGGCCATTTCGAGCCCGGCAGCACCTTCGAACTGACCCTGGAGGACGGCCGGCGCCACAGCGGACGGCTCGACGAACAGGCCCGCCTGCCGCCGATCGAGCAGCCCGGCTATCACCGCCTGGCGATCGGCGCACAGTCGCTGACCCTGGCCGTCGCTCCGCCGCGCTGCATCGGCCTGGACGCACTGAGCGGCCACCCTTCGCCGCGGCTCTGGGGACTCGCGGTGCAGCTCTATTCCCTGCGTCGCCAGGGCGACGGCGGCATCGGCGACACCCAGGCCCTGGAAAACCTGGTGCATCGGGCGGCCAGGGAGGGCGCGGCGGGTATCGCCATCAGCCCGCTGCATGCCATGTTCAGCGCCGACACCCAGCGCTTCAGTCCCTATTCGCCGTCCAGCCGGCTGTTCTACAACGTGCTGCACAGCGCCCCCGGCAGCATCCTCGGCGAGCGCGAAGTGCGCACCGCGCTCGAAGCCGGCGGCCTGGCCGACGAATGGCAACGCCTGGAGCGACTGGAGCTGATCGACTGGCCGGCCGCCGCCGACGCCAAGCTGCGCCTGCTGCGCCTGTTGCACGCGGAATTCCGCCAGGGCGGCAATCCGCTCGAACAGGACTTCGCCAGCTTCCGGCGCAACGGCGGCGAGGCCCTGGACAACCACTGCCGCTTCGAGGCGCTGCACGCCTACCACGTCCGCCACCATGGACTGTACGACTGGCGACGCTGGGACCCGGCCCTGCGCTGCCCTGGCAGCGCCGCGGTGGCCGGCTTCGCCCGCGAATACGAGGACGAGATCACCTTCCACGCCTTCGCCCAGTGGCTGATCGTCCGCGGCCTGGAGCGCACCCAGCATGCCGCGCGCAGCGCCGGCATGCCGATCGGCCTGATCGCCGACCTGGCGGTCGGCGCCGACGGCGGCGGCAGCCAGGCCTGGAGCCGCCAGGCCGAACTCCTGCCGAGCCTGACCGTCGGCGCACCGCCGGACATCCTCAACCGCTCCGGACAGAGCTGGGGAGTCTCCGCCTTTTCGCCCTGGGGTCTGCGCCAGCACGGTTTCCATGCCTTCATCGAGATGCTCCGCGCCAACCTGGCCCATGCCGGCGGCATCCGCATCGACCACGTGATGGGCCTCCGGCGCCTCTGGCTGATCCCGCCGGGCGCCGAGCAGCGCGACGGCGCCTACCTGCACTACCCGCAGGAAGACCTGATGCGCCTGCTGGCGCTGGAATCCTGGCGACACGGAGCGGCGATCCTCGGCGAGGACCTCGGCACCGTCCCGGAAGGCTTCCGTCCGCTGCTCGCCGAGCGCGGCATCCTCGGCATGCGCGTGCTGCTCTTCGAACAGGACGACGATGGACGCTTCGCGCGACCGCGGCAATGGCCCGGCGACGCCCTGGCGACCAGCACCACTCACGACCTGCCCACCCTCGCCGGCTGGTGGCGGGAGCGCGACATCGACTGGCGCGAGCGCCTGCGGCTGGCCGATGCCGAAGCCAGCGAAGCGGCCCGCCGGACCCGCCGGCGCGAACGCCTGGCGCTGCGCGAGGCCCTCGCCGACAGCGGCGGCCCGGCGCTCGACGAGCCCCTGGACAGCGACGGGCTGATCGACGCCTGCGTGCGTTTCCTCGGCGCGACGCCGGCGCCGCTGGTCCTGCTGCCCATGGAAGATGCCCTGGGTCTCGACGAACAGGCCAACCTGCCCGGCACCATCGACGGCCACCCGAACTGGCGCCGCCGCCTGCCGGTGGAAAGCGACGGGCTGCTCGACGACGCGGCTCCGGCGCGACGCCTGTGCCTGCTCAAGGAAGCGCGCGGGACGCCCGGCGGGAGAAGTTGAATGAGCGGCCCGCGCGCCACCCTGCGCCTGCAATTTCACAGCGACTTCACCCTCGACGACGCCGTGCCGCTGGTCGACTACTTCGCCGACCTCGGCATCAGCCACCTGTACGCCTCGCCGCTGCTCACCGCGCGCCCCGGCTCGCGGCACGGCTACGATGTCATCGACCCGACCCGGATCAACCCCGAACTGGGGGGCGAGCCGGCCCTGCGGCGCCTGGTCGAAGCCCTGCGCAGCCACGGCATGGGGCTGATCCTGGATATCGTCTCCAACCACATGGCGGTCGGCGGCGCCGGCAACCCCTGGTGGCTCGACGTGCTGGAGTGGGGCCGGCGCAGCCCCTACGCCGCTTTCTTCGACATCCAGTGGAACTCCCCTGACCCGCTGCTGGAAGGCCAGTTGCTGGTGCCCTTCCTGCGCAGCGACTACGGCGAGGTCCTGCAGGGCGGCGAAATCCCCCTGCGCTTCGACGCACAGGCCGGCGTCTTTTACGCCAGTCACCATGAACACCGCTTCCCCATCGGCCCGCCGAGCTACGGCGAACTGCTGGGCGCCAGCGACCACCCGGCGCTGCGGGAACTGGCCGCGCAGTTCGATGCCCTCGCCGGCGAAGGGGGCTACCGGCGAGCCGCCGAGCTGAAGGCCAGGCTGTCGCGACTGGCCGCCCGGCCCGCGGTGCGCATCGCCATCGAGGCCCTGCTCGCCGCCTACGACGCGCGCCAGCCGCAAGGCTTCGCACGCCTGCACGCCCTGTTCGAACGGCAGTTCTACCGGCTGGCCAGTTGGCGCACCGCGGCGGACGACATCAACTGGCGGCGCTTCTTCGACATCAACGAACTCGGCGGCCTGCGCGTGGAACGCCCACGGGTCTTCGAGGCCACCCACGCGAAGATCTTCCAGTTGTTCGAGGAAGGCCTGATCGACGGCCTGCGCATCGACCACATCGACGGCCTGGCCGACCCGCACGGCTACTGCCGGCGCCTGCGCCGCCGCCTGGAACGGCTCGGCCGGGGCCGGCGGCGGCCGATCTACGTGGAAAAGATCCTCGGCCAGGGCGAGGAACTGCATGGCGACTGGCTGGTGGACGGCACCACCGGCTACGAATTCATGAACCAGGTGTCCCTGCTGCAGCACGCCCCCGACGGAGCAGGACCGCTGCGCGTGCTCTGGCACAGCCTCGGCGGGCGCCCCGCCGACTTTCTCGAAGAAGTGCGCCAGGCCCGCCGGCTGGTGCTCACCGGAACCCTGGCCGGCGACTTCGAAAGCGCCGCCCAGGCGCTGCTGCAGGTGGCGCGCGGCGACCTGATGACCCGCGACATCACCTTCGGCCAGATCCGCCGGGCACTGCTCGAACTGATCGTCCACTTTCCCGTGTACCGCACCTACATCGGCGCCTGCGGCCGTCCCGCCCAGGACGAGCCCTTCTTCCGCCAGGCCCTGGAAGGCGCCCGCGACGGTCTCGACGAAGCCGACTGGCCGCTGCTCGCCCACCTGGATCGCTGGCTCGGCGGCGAGCCCTGGCGCCGCCTGCCGCCGGGACCACGGCGCAAGGCGCGCCGCCACGCCTGCGTGCGCTTCCAGCAGGTCACCGCGCCGACCGCCGCCAAGGCGGTGGAGGACACCGCCCTCTACCGCTCGGGCGTGCTGCTCTCGCGCAACGACGTCGGTTTCGACAGCCAATGCTTCGCCGCCCCGCCGGAAGACTTCCACACCGCCTGCCTGCGCCGGCGCGAACGCTTTCCCGACAGCCTGCTGGCCAGCGCCACCCACGATCACAAGCGCGGCGAAGACAGCCGCGCGCGCCTGGCCGTGCTCAGCGAACGCGCCGGCTGGTACGGAGAGCGACTGCAGCGCTGGCTGCTGCTGGCCCAGCCGCTGCGCCGCAGCCATGGCGACGGTCCGGCACCGCTTCCGGTCGACGAGCTGATGCTCTACCAGACCCTGCTCGGCAGTTGGCCGCCGGACCTGGCGCCGGACGACGAGGCGGGCATGCGCGCCTATGCCGGACGGCTGCGCCAGTGGCAGGAGAAGGCCTTGCGCGAGGCCAAGCTGAACAGCGCTTGGAGCGCGCCCAACGCTCCCTACGAGGCGGCCTGCCGCGCCTTTCTCGACGACCTGCTGGAAAATCCCGTGGGCGTCCGGCTGCGCGAGGAGATCGCCGCCGCGGCCGCCGCCATCGCCCCGGCCGGCGCCCTCAACAGCCTGGCCCAGACCCTGCTGCGGATGACCGTGCCCGGCGTGCCCGACCTCTACCAGGGCAACGAATTCTGGGATTTCAGCCTGGTCGACCCGGACAACCGCCGGCCGGTGGATTTCGCCGCCCGCCGCCAGGCCCTGGCCCAGGGCCGGGAGCCCGCCGAACTCATCGGCCACTGGCGCGACGGGCGCCTCAAGCAGGCCCTCATCGCCCGTACCCTGGCCCTGCGCGCACGCTGTCCGGCGCTGTTCTCCGCCGGCGACTACCTGCCGCTGAAAGTGGTCGGCGAGCAGCGTGCGCGGCTGCTGGCCTTCGCCCGGCGGCACGCCGGACAATGGGCGCTGATACTGGCGCCGCGCCTGGCCGGCGACCTGCTCGGCGAGGCCGAACGGCCCGCGATCGAACCGGCGCGCTGGACGGATACCCGCGTGCTGCTCCCCGAGATCCCCGCGCTGCGGGGCGTCCTTTCCGGCGAGACGGTCCCGCGCGGAAAGAGCGAACTGTTCGTGGGAGAAGCCCTGGCGACCTTCCCGGTCGGCCTCTTCCATGGCGCATGAATACAATGACAAGGAGTGCGATGGCATGACGAGCGACGAGCAACATATCCGCGAACTGGCCTACCAGATCTGGCAGTCCGAGGGCTGTCCCGAGGGTCGGCAGGAGCGCCACTGGCAGATGGCCCGCGAGCTGGCCGAAGCCGAATCGCAGGCCGCCATGCCGAAACCCCGCACGCACAAGCCGGCCGCGCCGCGCAAGAGCGCCGCCAGGGCCGTGGCGACGGTGGGCGGAACGGCCGCCGCAAGCGCTCCCCCGACCAAGGCTTCCGACGCTGGGGAAAAACCGCGCGCGCAGCCCCCGGCGTCCTGAATCGCCGCCGAGCGAGATGCGCTCGCGATGTGCGCAGGGCGATCCTGCCGGCGGCGCCCTTGCGGCCCCATCCAACCCGCTCGCTCGCACGGAAGCCTTCCCGCGGCGCGGCGGTCTTCCGTCGAAACGGAGCGCCGCCGCTCCTCCCGGCAGTCGGAGAAACGAGCATGGATCGGCACAGGAAAACCAGGACAGCCCAGGTGAAGACATCCTCGCGCGTCCGCGAGGGCCTGCCCTTCCCCCTCGGCGCGACCTGGGACGGTCTGGGCGTCAACTTCGCGCTGTTCTCCGCCCACGCCACCAAGGTGGAACTCTGCCTGTTCGACAAGGCCGGGCGCACCGAACTGGAGCGCATCGAGCTGCCCGAATACACCGACGAGATCTGGCACGGCTACCTGCCGGACGCCCATCCGGGCCTGGTCTACGGCTACCGGGTGCACGGCCCCTACGCGCCGGATGCCGGGCACCGCTTCAATCCCAACAAACTGCTGATCGATCCCTACGCCAAGCAACTGGTTGGCGAACTGCGCTGGTCCGAGTCGCTGTTCGGCTACACCGTCGGCCACCCGGACGCCGATTTCAGTTTCGATGAGCGCGACAGCGCCCCCTACGTGCCCAAGAGCAAGGTCATCGACCCGGCCTTCACTTGGGGTCGCGACCGCCCGATGCAGACCCCCTGGGACCACACCATCCTCTACGAGACCCACCTGCGCGGCTTCACCATGCGCCATCCGGCGGTGCCGCCGGCGCTGCGCGGCACCTGCGCCGGCCTGATGAACGCCGAAGTGCTCGACTACCTGCTCCAGCTCGGCGTCTCGGCGATCGAGCTGCTGCCGGTCCATGCCTTCGTCCAGGACCAGCACCTGCTGGAAAAGGGCATGACCAACTACTGGGGCTACAACACCATCGGCTTCTTCGCCCCGCACCCGCGCTACCTGGCCAGCGGCAAGGTCCAGGAGTTCAAGGAGATGGTCGCGCACCTGCACCACGCGGGCCTGGAGGTGATCCTCGACGTGGTCTACAACCACACCGCCGAAGGCAACGAACTGGGGCCGACCCTCTCCATGCGCGGCATCGACAATGCCACCTACTACCGCCTGATACCGGGCGACCGGCGCTACTACATCAACGACTCGGGCACCGGCAACACGCTCGACCTCTCCCACCCCTGCGTGCTGCAGATGGTCACCGACTCGCTGCGCTACTGGGCCACGGAGATGCACGTGGACGGCTTCCGCTTCGACCTGGCGACCATCCTCGGCCGTCGCCCGGAAGGCTTCGACGAACGCCACAGTTTCCTGGTCGCCTGCCGCCAGGACCCGGTGCTGCGCCAGACCAAGCTGATCGCCGAGCCCTGGGACTGCGGACCGGGCGGCTATCGGGTCGGCGGCTTCCCGCCCGGCTGGGCGGAATGGAACGACCGCTTCCGCGACACCGTGCGGGCCTTCTGGAAAGGCGACGAAAACCAGTTGGCGGATATCGCCAGACGCCTCACCGCCTCCGGGGACCTCTACAACCAGCGCGGCCGGCGGCCGTTCGCCTCGGTCAACTTCATCACCGCCCACGACGGCTTCACCCTCAACGACCTGGTCTCCTACAACGACAAGCACAACGAAGCCAACGACGAGAACAACCAGGACGGCACCGACAACAACCTGTCCTGGAACCACGGCGTCGAGGGTCCCGCCGACGACCCGCAGATCCGCGAACTGCGCATCCGGCAGATGCGCAACTTCCTCGCCACCCTGCTGCTGTCCCAGGGCACGCCGATGCTGGTCGCCGGCGACGAATTCGCCCGCACCCAGCACGGCAACAACAACGCCTACTGCCAGGACAGCGAGATCGGCTGGGTCGACTGGCGGCTCGACGAGGACGCCAGGGCCCTGCAGGCGTTCGTGCGCCACCTGATCCGCCTGCGCCTGCGCTTTCCCATGTTGCGCCGCGGGCGCTTCCTGGTCGGCGCCTTCAACGAGGAACTGGGTATCAAGGACGTCACCTGGCTGAACCCTTCCGGCACCGAGATGACCATCGAGCAATGGGAGGAAGAGCACAACCGCTGCCTCGGCATGCTGCTCGACGGCCGCGCCCAGCCGACCGGCATCCGCCGCGCCGGCTCCGACGCCACCCTGCTGCTGGTGGTGAACGCCCACTACGACCTGGTCAACTTCCACCTGCCGGAGGTCGCCCAGGGCCGGCGCTGGCGGCGCCTGATCGACACCCACAAGCCGACGGCGGCGGAAGAGCGCTTCGCCTTCGGCACCGAGTACGGCGTCACCGGCCGCTCGCTCCTGCTGTTCGAACTGCTGCGCAACAACAAACGGAGCACCTGAAGCACAGCGCCACATGCCCGGGACGAGCGCTTCCCGCAAAGCATCGCATCGCGCGCCGGAACGCACCGGCGAGCCCCGGACCGCTCGCGAAAAAACGGGAACCCCATCCCCTGCAGCGAGTCTCGTTCATTAGGGCCTGTCGACATTTTGGCGTAGGCCGCCGGAACTCCCAGGCCTGCTTTCATCAACTCGGAGAGGAAGGCATTACCATGAAAATCCAAGACATCATGACCCGCGACGTACAGACCATCCGTATCGATCAGACGCTGCGCGAAGCGGCCGAGATGATGGAGAAAATCGATTGCGGAGCCTTGCTGGTCAACGAAGGCGACCGCCTGGTGGGGATGCTGACCGACCGCGACATCGCCATCCGCGCCGTGGCCAGGGACAGGGGCTGCGATACCCCGGTGCGCGAAGTGATGACGCCCAACGTGTGTTACTGCTTCGACGACGAGGACGTGCAGCATGTCGCCGAGAACATGGCCGACATCCATGTGCGCCGCCTGCCGGTGATGAACCGCGAGAAACGCCTGGTCGGCGTGGTTTCGCTGGGCAACATCAGCGCCTGCAACAATCCATCGATCAGCGACACCGTGCTGCACGGCGTGGCCCAGGCGCACTGATCGCGCCGGCAACCGACTGCCTTCCGGGGAGGTGCCCATGAAAGCGGTAGTTTTCCACGACATCGGCGACATCCGCCTGGACGATGTACCGGAACCCCAAATCGAAGCGCCGACCGATGCGATCGTCCGCCTGACCGCCTCGGCCATTTGCGGAACCGACCTGCACTTCATCCGCGGCAGCGTCGGCGGCATGCGCCCGGGCACCATCCTCGGCCACGAGGGCGTCGGCATCGTCGAGCAGTTGGGCGAGGGAGTGCGCAACCTGCAGATCGGCGACCGCGTGGTGATTCCCTCCACCATCGCCTGCGGCAACTGCTCCTACTGCCGCGCCGGCTACTACGCCCAGTGCGACGTGGCCAACCCCAACGGCAAGGAAGCCGGCACCGCCTTCTACGGCGGCCCCGCGCAGGCCGGGCCCTTCCAGGGACTACAGGCGGAAAAGGCGCGGATTCCCTTCGCCAACGTCGGCCTGGTCAAGCTGCCCAGCGAGATCAGCGACGATCAGGCCATCCTGCTCTCGGACATTTTCCCCACCGGCTATTTCGGCGCGAAAATGGCCGAGATCCGCGACGGCGATACCGTCGCCGTGTTCGGCTGCGGCCCGGTCGGCCAGTTCGCCATCGCCAGCGCCAGGCTGCTCGGCGCCGCACGGGTGTTCGCCATCGACCGCTGCCCGGACCGCTTGCAGATGGCGCGCCAGCAGGGCGCGGAAACCATCGACTTCGAGCGCGAGGACCCGGTGCGGACTCTGCGCCGGCTGACCGACGGCATCGGCGTCGACCGTGCCATCGATGCGGTGGGCGTGGACGCCGGGCACGAACACGCCTTCCAGCATGGCCACGATCCCGAGGAGGAGGAGCGCTTCGCCCGGGAAGTCGCGGCCGTGGCGCCGAAGCCCCACCCCGACGGCGCCAACTGGCAACCGGGCGACGCGCCCAGCCAGGCCCTGGAATGGGCAGTGGAAGCCCTGGCCAAGGCAGGCACCCTGTCGATCGTCGGGGTCTACCCGCCGCAGGCGCACAGCTTCCCCATCGGCCTGGCGACGGAAAAGAACCTGACCATCAACATGGGCAACTGCCATCACCGCAAATACATTCCCAAGCTGATCGAGCTGATCCTGGCCAAGCGCATCGATCCGGCGAAGATCCTCACCCAGATCAAGCCGATGGGCGACGCCATCGCCGCCATCAGGGCCTTCGATCGGCACGAGCATGGCTGGATCAAGGTCGAGCTTCAGCCGCAGCGGATGCAGGGCGGCACCGAGGGCAGCGAGGAAGTGTTGAGCGCGGACCAGTTGCTCGACGAAGGCATCGAGGAGACCTTCCCCGCCAGCGATCCGGTATCCGTCAGCCCGCGACCGGAACGACACTGAACGCCCCATGACCACGGAATCCCGGCTCGACCGGCCGAGCCCCGCTCCGCAGCCCGGAGCGGGGACCCGGCGCCGGAAAGCCCACGGCGAAGAACAGCGCGTCGACTCCCTGCACATCCTCACGGTGAACACCCACAAGGGGTTCACCGCGCTCAATCGCCGCTTCATCCTGCACGAGTTGCGTGAGGCGGTGCGTGACGTGTCGGCGGACCTGGTGTTCCTCCAGGAGGTGCTCGGTACCCACGAGCGCCATGCCCGGCGCCATCGCGACTGGCCGGAAACCCCGCACTACGAGTTTCTCGCCGACAGCATGTGGGGCGATTTCGCCTATGGGCGCAACGCCGTCTACCCGGACGGCGACCACGGCAACGCCGTGCTGTCCAAGTATCCCATCCAGCGCCACCGCAACCTCGATATCTCCGTTCCCGGTCCGGAGCGGCGTGGCCTGCTGCACTGTGAGCTGGAGGTGCCGGGACAACCGGAGGTACACGCCATCTGCGTGCACCTGGGCCTGCTCGAAAGCCACCGGCAGAAGCAGCTCGGCCTGCTTTGCGAGCTGATCGGCTCGCTGCCCGCGCAGGCGCGCATCCTGGTCGCCGGAGACTTCAACGACTGGCGCCTGCGCGCCTCCGCCCGCCTGCGCGACTGTGGCCTGATCGAGGTCTTCGAGCACAGCCACGGCCGCTGCGCGCGCAGCTTCCCGGCGCGCCTGCCGCTGTTGCGCCTGGACCGCATCTACGTGCGCAATCTCGATCCGCTGCACGCCAGGGTGCTGTCCCATACCCCCTGGCCCCACCTCTCCGACCACCTGCCCCTGGCGGCCGAGGTGCGCCTGTGAACTTTTCCTGGCGCGACGGCAACCGTCTGTGGCTGCTGGAAAACGGCGAGGAGTTCTTTCCGCGGGTGTTCGAGGCCATCCGCCGGGCCCGCCGGGAGATCCTCATCGAGACCTTCATTCTCTTCGAGGACAAGGTCGGCAACGAACTGCACCGGGAGCTGATCGCCGCGGCGCGGCGCGGCGTACATGTCGAAATCACCGTGGACGGCTACGGCTCGGCGGACCTGACGCCCGGCTTCATCGCGGCCATGACCGAAGTGGGCATCTGCCTGCGCATGTTCGATCCACGGGCGAAGCTGTTCGGCATGCGCACCAACCTGTTCCGCCGCCTGCACCGCAAGATCGTGGTGGTCGACGGCGCCCGCGCCTTCCTCGGCGGCATCAACTTCTCCGCCGACCACCTGGGCGATTTCGGGCCGACCGCCAAGCAGGACTACTCGGTCGAGGTGATCGGCCCGGTGACCCGCGACATCCAGCGCTTCGCCCTCGCCAGCATCGCCGCCACCGAACCGTCGCGACTCTGGTGGCGCCGCCGCCATCGGGTCCTGGGCAACGGCCGGCAGCCGACGCAGCCGTCGGCCGAGGGCAGCGCCCGGGTGCTGTTCGTCACCCGCGACAACCGCAGCCACACCAACGACATCGAGGAGCAGTACCTGGAAGCCATCCGCCGGGCGCGTCGCCGGCTGGTGATCGCCAACGCCTATTTCTTCCCAGGCTATCGCCTGCTGCGGGAAATCCGCCGCGCCGCGCGGCGCGGCGTCGAGGTGGAGCTGATCCTGCAGGGCCAGCCGGACATGCCGATCGCCAAATTCGGTGCGCGCCTGTTCTACGAATACCTGCTCAAGGACGGCGTGCTCATCCACGAATACTGCGACCGCCCGCTGCACGGCAAGGTCGCCCTGGCCGACGACGAATGGGCCACGGTCGGCTCGAGCAACCTCGACCCGTTGAGCCTGTCGCTCAACCTGGAGGCCAACCTGATCGTCCGCGACCGGGCCTTCAACCGGGAGCTGAGCGACCGCCTGGAGCGGCTGCGGCGCCACCATTGCCGGCTCATGACCAAGGAGCGGATCGCCCGCGACACCTGGTGGCGCATGCCGCTGGCCTTTCTCGCCTACCATGCCCTCAGCCACTTCCCGGCCTGGGTCGGCTGGCTGCCGGCGCACAGCCCGCGGGTGGAAATCCTGCAATACCCCCGGCCGGACGGCGGCGACAACCTGCACCGGCCCAGCCCATGAAAGCCGGCCTCGGCGCATGGACGCGCGAGCACTGGCCGCCGATCCGCCGTCTCCTCGTCTGGGCCTTCTTCATCCTGATGGCCGGACTGCTGTTCGGCCTGGCGCGCAACATCGAATGGCGCAACGTGTTCGCCACGCTGGCCGACTACCGGCCGGGCACCCTGCTGTCGGCCCTGGCCATCGCCGCCGCCAGCCACCTGCTCTATGCCTGCTTCGATCTGCTCGGGCGGCGCTATGCCCATCACCATCTGCCGACCGGCCAGGTACTGGCGGTGACCTTCGTCTGCTACGCCTTCAACCTCAACCTCGGCGCCTGGATCGGCGGCCTGGCCCTGCGTTACCGCCTCTACTCGCGCCTCGGCCTGTCCGCCGTGCAGATAACCCAGGTCTACAGCCTGAGCCTGACGACCAACTGGATCGCCTACCTGCTGCTCGCCGGCCTGGTCTTCGCCGCCGGCGCCGTGCGCCCTCCCGCGCACTGGGCGCTCGACCATGGCAACCTGCGGCTCCTCGGCGTCCTGCTGCTGGCGCTGGCCGGCCTCTACCTGACGCTCTGCGCCTTCTCCCGCCGCCGCGTGCTGAGCCTGCGCGGACACGCGCTCGGCCTGCCGAGCCTGCGCCTGGCGCTCTGGCAGCTCGTCCTGGGCGCCGGCAACTGGCTGCTGATGGCGCTGGTCATCCATGTCCTGCTGCAGCAGCAGGTCGGTTACGGCACCGTGCTCGGCACCCTGCTGATCGCCAGCATCGCCAGCGTGCTCACGCATATCCCCGCCGGGCTCGGCGTATTGGAAACGGTGTTCGTCGCCCTGCTCCACCAGCAGGCGGAACGCGACAGCGTGCTCGCCGCGCTGCTCGGCTACCGGGCGATCTACTACCTGCTGCCCCTGCTGGTCGCCAGCCTGGTCTACCTGGGACTCGAGGCGCGGGCGAAACGGGCACGGACATAGCCCCTCCGCCCGTCCACGTTCGCGCCATCGCGATTGGTCCAGCGACCGCATCCGGACGCCATCCTGGCCGGATCGATCCGCGGGAAGCCGCCCGGCGCCGTCGCGGCCAGCCGATCAGGGCGATGCCGGCGGCGATCGCCAGTACGCCGCACAGCAGCGCCAGGATGAGAGGTTCGCCGAACGGACCGACGGATATCGGCAGCCCCACCAACGGTTCGCCGAGCATGGCCGTCGACAGGCCATGCCGCCGCCCGTCATGCGCCGAGATCGGCCAGCCCGGCTGGATATAGCCGAATGCGGCACGACACTCAGCCCAGCTCGAAGGTCGTCACCCCGTACAGACGGTCCAGCGACAGCGCCGGATCGGCTCCCGTATACATCCGCGCCGTCTCGAAGACGATGCGCATGCCGTGCCGCTCGGCCAGCCCGAGCGCCGCCCGGTTGACCTCCGGCACGTCCAGATAGAACGGCTCCGCCTCCGCGAGGCCCTCGCGCAGCCCCGCCAGGAGCGTTTGCGCCAGCGCCGGCGTATCGGCGAACAGGGGGCCGATCTTGTGGCCGGCGAGGCACTTGCGGCGAACGCCGTAGCCGGCGAGCCGCCCTTCCCGCAGGACGCCCAGTGCCCTGGCGTCGGGCTGGGCGATCCAGCGTTCGAGAAAGCGGCTCCGCGGCGCCGGGAAGAAGGCCCGGTCATAGGCCTCGACCCGGTCGAAGGGCAAGGTAGTCAGTCCGACGCATTCGCCGGAGTCCGCGGAGGCGCCGCCGGGGCCCCAGCCCTCGTAGCGCACGTTGCGGTAGGCCAGCCGGAAACCGAGCCCGCGGTAGTGCTCCTGCTGGCCCACCACGCCATCGAGCCCGATATTGCATCCGGCGAGACGCGCGGTCGCGGCGCCGAGGATACGCGAACCGTAACCCCGGCCCCGGTATTCCGGCCTGACGATGTAAAGGCCGATGAAACCGAAGGAATCGTCATAGCGGACCGCCGAAACCGTGGCGACCGGCTCGTCGTTCAAGAGCCCGATCAGGAAGCCGTCCGGGTCGGCCGCATGAAAGCACTCCGCATCGTGAATGCCCGGATTCCAGCCCTCGTTGGCCGCCCAGTCGATCGCCAGATCGACTTCGCGGCGACTCATGGTGGCGATTTCATAGGTTTCCTGTTGCATGCCTTCCTCCCGAGCCGCCCGCGACCGGCGCGGGCGACTGCGACAGGGAAAGCGTAGTACAGGGACAACCGCCCCCACCGAAGAGCGTCCCGCGCGTTTTCGCGGCACGGGCCGGTTTCCCTCCCCCAGACAGCAGACTCCGTCCTCTCGACGAATCCGGCCCCGAGCGGCCCGGCTTCCCGTCCCCGCCGCCGCTCCCAGGGGCCGCACACCGGCCCGGAGCCGCCGTTCCTGATGACTTGGTGTTTCATGCACGGTCTTTCCTGGATGAAGCCTTATCCCCCTCTCGATTTCCGATTTCAGTAGAAAAGGGAAAGGCCTCCAAGTTGGCCGGATGCGATTCGCCGGTCCGACCGGCGCCTTCATCGTCATCCTCGCCGGTACGCCTCCAGGCCGCGCCAAGCGGCCCGATTTGCCATTCGAGACGATCGGTCTATAATCTGCTGCCGTAGCGCTCGCAGCGATCCCAAGGAACGACTGCGGGAAAGGGCCAGGCCCGCTCACGCAGGTCCTGGCATATTTTTCGACCAGAAATAGACGACCGGTCTAAAAAGGAGACGGGGCATGTTCGAAGCGATCCTGATCGAGAAGGACGACGCGGCGGGTTACCGCGCGCGCAGCGCCACCCTGGACGAGGCGCAACTGCCCGAGGGCGATGTGACCGTGCGGGTGGACTACAGCACGCTCAACTACAAGGATGCGCTGGCCATCACCGGCAAGGGCCCGGTGGTGCGCAAGTTTCCGATGGTGCCGGGGATCGACCTGGCGGGTACGGTGGAAGCCAGCGCCAATCCGGACTTCGAGGTCGGCGATGCGGTCCTGCTCAACGGCTGGGGCGTCGGCGAGAACCACTGGGGCGGGCTGGCGCAGAAGGCGCGCCTGGACGGCCGCTGGCTGATCCCCCTGCCCCGTGGCTTCACGGCCCGCCAGGCGATGGCCGTCGGCACCGCCGGCTACACCGCGATGTTGTCGGTGCTGGCCCTGGAGCGCCACAGCGTGACGCCCGAGCAGGGCGAGATCCTGGTCACCGGCGCCAACGGCGGGGTCGGCGGCGTCGCCATCGCCCTGCTCGCCCGCCTCGGCTATCGGGTGGTGGCCTCCACCGGCCGCCCGGAACAGGCCGACTACCTGAAGAAGCTCGGCGCCGGCGAGATCATCGACCGCGCCAGCCTCTCCGAGCCCGGCCGGCCGCTGGCCAAGGAGCGCTGGGCCGGGGTGATCGACTCGGTGGGCAGCCATACCCTGGCCAATGCCTGCGCCGCGACCCGTTACGGCGGCACCGTCGCCGCCTGCGGCCTGGCCCAGGGCATGGACTTCCCGGCCACGGTGGCGCCCTTCATCCTGCGCGGCGTCACCCTGGCCGGTATCGACAGCGTGATGCGCCCCCGCGCGGACCGCATCGTCGCCTGGGAACGCCTGGCCCGCGACCTCGACCTGTCGCTGCTGGACGAGATCACCACCGGGATCGGCCTGGGCGAAGCCATCCCCGCGGCCGGCGAACTGCTCGCCGGGAAAGTGCGCGGGCGGGTCGTGGTCGATGTGAATCGCTGAGTCCGAGCGGTGTAGTTTCAGCCCTCTCCCCAGCCCTCTCCCCCGTGGGGAGAGGGAGCCAAGGCTCGCCGCCGCATGCGCTCGCCCAATGCCGCGAAACGGCTTTTGAGCAGGGCGTACAGTTGCTGGACCGCCGGCGAGAACTGCTTGCGATGCGGACAGACCAGATGCAGCGGCGCCGCTTCGCCCGGACAGTCCCCGAGCAACAGCTCCAGGCGCCCGGCGGCCACGTCCTCGCCCACGTCCAGCCAGGACTTGTAGGCGATGCCGTGCCCGGCGATGGCCCAGCGCCGCACCACATCGGCATCGTCGCTCAGCAGCCCGCCGCGAACGGCGATCACCCGCCGGCGCCCCCCCTCTTCGAATCCCCACTTGTCATGGGCCCGCCCGCCCAGCAGGTAGACCAGGCAGACGTGCCCGGCCAGTTCGTCGAGCGTCCGTGGCCGGCCGCAGCGCTGCAGATAATCCGGCGCGGCCACCAGCACCCGGCGGTTGTCCGGCGCCAGCGGCAGGGCGATGAAGCTGGCGTCCTCCATGGGGCCATAGCGGATCGCCACGTCGATCGGATCGCGGAAGATGTCGGCGACCTGATCGGACAGCAGCAGGCGCAGGGTCAGGCGCGGGTGCTCGCGGCAGAACGCCGAGAGCCAGGGCAGCAGCAGGTTGCGCCCCAGGTCGGAAGGCGCGCTGACCTGCAGCAGGCCCTGCAACCCGGCCCGCTCCCGGTGCAGGCGCTCGTGGCCTTCGCGCAGGGTCTCCAGCACCCGTTCGGCATAGGGCAGGTACTGCTCGCCCTCGGCGGTCAGCCGCAGGCTGCGCGTCGAACGGGCGAACAGGCGGATGTCCAGGTCCCGCTCCAGGCGCTTGATCGCCGCGCTGACCTGCCCGGGCAGCAGGTCGACCTCCCGGGCCACGGCGGAAAAGCTGCCGAGGGCGGCGGAACGGACGAACAGGGCGAGGTCCTCCAGACGGATCATTTTCACTCCCGGTGTGAAGGTGTTGGCTGATTTTGCTGCTTTTCACTGAAAGCCGCACGGCCGAACATCCACCCAGCCGCCCGCCGCCCCGGAGCGCGGGTGGAAACAGCCTCGGGAAATCATCGACAGGAGAACAAACCTTGAGCATCGCCAATGCCGCCAGGACCCGCTACACCACCAAGGCCTACGACCCCAGCCGCAAGGTGCCCGCCAACATCATGGAAGAGTTGCAGACCCTGCTGCGCTACAGCCCGTCCTCGGTGAATTCGCAACCCTGGCACCATGTCATCGCCGCCAGCGACGAGGGCAAGGCCCGCATCGCCAAGGCGACCCAGGACGGCTACGCCTACAACGAGGCGAAGATCCTCAACGCCTCGCACGTCGTGGTGCTCTGCGCCCGCACCGACCTGGACGCGGCCCACCTCAAGGCCGTGCTCAACCAGGAAGACCTCGACGGCCGCTACGCCAACCCGGAAGGCAAGGCCGGCCAGGGCAACGTGCGCAGCTCCTACGTCAATTTGCACCGCTACGACCGCAAGGACCTGCAGCACTGGATGGAGAAGCAGGTCTACCTGGCCCTCGGCACCCTGCTGCTCGGCGCCGCCGCCTCGGGCGTGGACGCCACACCCATCGAGGGCTTCGACTTCCACAGGCTCGACGAAGAACTGGGCCTGCGCGAGCGCGGCTTCACCAGCGTGGTGATCGTCAGCCTGGGCTATCGCAGCGAAGACGACTTCAACGCCAAGCTGCCGAAGTCGCGCCTGCCGACCGAAGACATCTTCACCTTCCTTTGATCGGCATAGGGGGCAGCCGTCACTCGCTGTAGCCAGCTCGTGGGAGAACTTTCACCTCCAAGATCGCGCCCATGCTGGGCGCGCACATCCTCCCCGTCCTAAAGGACGGGGAGGATGTCAACGCACGATTCCGAGCGATATGGTTGTCCACAGCTAGGTTCCTATAGGTCGCGGTAGGAATGGCAGTTACCTGCCACCCCCCGCACAGATCCGTACGTGCGGAACTACCGCATACGGCTCCTGCCTCAGGTACGTGACGCGAAGCGCTCCTCAGGGTAAGGATGTGCAGTTCTGGGTCTTGGTATATAGAGGTCTGCAAGGCGTCCATAGCGCGACCACTGGAGCCGGTTACGCTGGCTGCGCCGTTTGAGGGCTTGCCGCCAAAGACGGCAAACCGCCACCCGAAAACCGTCAAGACGGATCAGGTTTCCCGGCACGGCGTGGTAGTTGAAATATCCTCCAACCACACTGCCGAGCCATTGACCTACGACTCGGATCGGCTCATGTCGCCGGCGATTCAGTGCTATCCGGATGGCTTGCAGTGTCGCACGCATCCGCTTCTTGACCGTCAGCCGCAGGATTTGAAATCCCCCGCTTCTGTTGGTACTACAGCAATGAGTGAAGCCCAGGAAATCAAACGTCTCCGGTTTGCCCAGCCCTTGCCGCCTGCGATTCTGTACAGCAAAGCGACCGAACTCGATCAGCCGTGTTTTCGAGGCATTAAGAGATAGACCGAACCTGGCCATGCGTTCCTGCAACTGCACCAGGAAACGCTGCGCCTGCCATTGCGTCCTGAAACCCACCACGCTGTCGTCCGCGTAGCGCACAACAATCATCTCGCCACGGGCATGCCGTTGGCGCCACTGCCTTGCCCACAGATCCAGCACGTAGTGAAGATAGATATTCGCCAGCAACGGCGATATCACTGCGCCTTGGGGAGTCCCCTTGGTCGCAGCCAACCTACGGCCATCCTCCATTACTCCCGCCTGAAGCCATTTGCAGATGAGTCCGAGCATGCGTCGGTCTGCAATTCGGTGCCCCAGAAACATCAGCATCCATTCATGGTCGATCTCGTCAAAGAACGACGTGATGTCCGCGTCCAGTATCCAGTTCACCTTCTGGCTCTTGAGCGCGACCGTCAACGCATCCAGCGCATCGTGCTGGCTTCGTCCCGGCCGAAACCCATACGAGAACCCCTGGAAATCCTCCTCATAGATCGCATTCAGAACGGTGACGACTGCCTGCTGTACGATCTTGTCCTCCAAAGAGGCAATACCCAGTGGCCGCTGCCTGCCATCAGCTTTGGGGATATATACCCGCCGTGACGGCGTTGCCCGATAGGCTCCTCTGTGGAGCCGTGCGTGCAACTTGCCCACCCTCTGGTGGAGGTCTTCTTCGTATTCTCGCCACGACATACCGTCCACTCCCACCGCCGCGTCGCGGCGAAGTGCGTAGAAGCTCTGCGCCAACAGTTGCGGTGTGATGTGGTGCAACAATGCCGTGAACTGCATACCCTTGTCCCTACGGGCTGCTTCACGTACACCTTCAAGTCCCATCGACACGCAACTGCTCCGGCTCAGCGTCCGGGGCGTGGGGTTCTTGTCGGTGTTCCCCTTGGCTACGCCCCTTTCCTCCACCCTCTCCGCAGGGCTAGCCCCTTTGTTCGACGGTTTCTCAGGTACTACGGACGTATCCGACTTCTCAGCGACGTAGACAGCAGGGTTACAGCTTTTGGCCTTGCCTGCTCCGCCCAGTGCATGCGCACCGGGCATCACTGAGATCTCCCAGTTTCTGTGCGAAGGACTTCCCGACGTGCGCAGGGTCTCCGACCGCGCAGGACCAGGGCATGACTGGCGTATAACGCCATGCCCCGTATTGCCTTCTGCTTCGCTTAACAGCATCGGCGTCCCGGATTTCTGATTACGCGGCTCAATGGCTGGCCCATCGGTTTCCCCTGTCAACGCTTCACCCTGCACCTCACGGTGCAACGTGCATGACTCGGGGGCTGGTTGATTCGCCATTTCTTACCAGTATCGAACTTTCATCGACTATCCTCCGCCAGCTTTAACTGGCGCACTAAGCGTTCAAGACACTCGGTCCTTTGGCCCCAGGTGACAAGCGAGCGAGCCTCGTGCATCAACAGCATCCGCAGGTCGACGGCAGGCCGGACAACCGTTCCGTAAGAGCGCGGTCGGTGTATTCGATGCGGGCGATCATCGCCTGGGCCAGCGGCGAGAGCGTGCGCCCGTTGCGGCTGACGATTCCGTAGCGGGTGTGCAGCTCCTCCAGATGCTCGGGCAGATCCCGCGGGGTCAGGAGCCTGAGGTTGCCGCGCAGGATGTAGGGCTCCAGGTTGAGCGCACTGCCGATGCCGATGGCGTCCGAATGCAGCACCACGTTGAGCAGCGCGTAGGAGTGCTCGCACTCCACGGCGGGCTGGAAGTCACGTCGACCGCTGTAATCCACCAATACCTTGCGAATGTTCGGCGGACGGAAGGTGGTGGCCAGCGGGAAGGCGAACAGCTCCCGGCAGGTCGGCGCCCCGGTTTGCGCCAGTGGGTGATCCTCCCGGCAGCAGAACGTCCAGCGCTGCGGTTGCAGGCGTACCACCCGGTAGTCGGGGTCGGCCTCGAAGCGGCGGGTGTCGGCGACGAAGAATTCAATTTCGCCGGCGATCAGGCGCGCATTCAACTCCTGCCAATTATCGACCTGGAAATTCACCTGTGCCCTGGGATAGTCGGCGATGAAGCCGGCCACTGCCTGGGGCACCAGTTGCGCCGCCGGCGCAGGCCCGCAGCCGAAGCGCAACGCACCGCTCTCGGCGCCGTTCAGGCGGCCGATCTCGTTGTCCAGTTCCTGTGCCTGGCGAAGCAGACGCCGGGCATGCTCCAGCAGCACCAGACCCTGCTGGGTCGGCGGCAGATCCTTGCTACCCCGGTCGACCAGTTGGAAGCCGGCGCTGTGTTCCAGGGACTGGATGCTGCGGCTGAAGGCGGACTGGGACAGGTTCACCGCCGCAGCGGCGGCGACGAAGCTGCGGTGCTCGGCGAGAGCCACGAAGTGGCGGAGCTGGCGAAGGTCGATATGCATTTTCTACATGGAAACTTTCGATCAAATGCAATTGCTGCAAGGGGGGACGTTTTTTATAAAGGCACGCACTTATTTCCGGAAAATATAAATTTTCGATATTTATATATTAATAAGTAATAAGTGTGCCGTTTCGATACATTTCCGCCATCGGAAATGCTCGCTGGATCTTTCAAGGAGCATTTCATGGTTTTGCAACCTCGCAGGAGACCCCGCGCCTTCGCCAGGCCGAACCAGCTGTATGCCGTGCTGCTGTTGAGCGGTACCAGCCGCACCCTGCTGATCTACTCAGCGGCGATCGAGCATCTGACGCCACAGCGGCTGACCCGGCCGGTGCTCAGCGAAGTGAAGTACGGCACCCAGGAAGTGCTCAGCGAATTCCGCGTGGTCAGCGACCAGCCAGGCAACGTCGGTTACCGGGTGTTGGCAATCGATTTGGAGCTGGCATTCTAAGCCTACCCGGCTCGCCCCATTCATCGACGAGCCGGCCTTCTTGTTTCCCCTATAGGGCACCTCTAAAAACGCACCTCCAGGTTGAGCCAGAGACCGGCGGTAAGTGCAGCACTTGGCATCGGAGCACAGGGATAAGTTCTCGCAAGGCATTCAGCATCGCCAGCCGCGGTACGCGACCGGCGCTCCAGCTCAAGCCATTTCCAGCAGGCTCGACATCCGCTTAAGGTTGTAGACCGCCGATTTGACCACCAAGCTAAACTCGGCACGAGCCAAGCCAATACTCCGGACCACCTTGCCGCCCATCTGTGTCAGGCTGGCAAAAACATGCTCGACCCGGGCGCGGGGGCTGGCCAGGCGTTTGTTCCTTGCCTTGCTCCGTTCGTGGATGGGCTTGCCCGCCTGGCCCTTGCGCTGGATATGTGGCCGCCAGCCGATCAACTTGAGCCAGCGCTCACGCGGCTTGTCGTGATACCCGCGATCCGCCCAGAAGTCCCGACTGCTGTTGCCCCGGTCGAGCACATCCACCAGATGCAGGGTGTCGGCCTCGCTGGCATCGCTCACCCTCACACAGCGGATCAGCTTGTGCCGGCGATCCACGCTGACCGACAGCTTGTAGCCGAAGTACGACTTGCCGTGCTTCTTCGTCCAGCGTGCCTCGACATCCTTTTGCCGGCGCTTGGCGGGCGACCACTCGACGGGTATCGCCCGTTCTTTCACCACGGCCTGCTCATCGGCGGTGTTGTGCTGGGTCGGTGCGCGAACGATGCTGGCATCGATGATCTGCCCTTCGCGGGCCTGGAATCCTTGCGCCTGCAACTGGAGTTGCACCTCGGCAAAGATCTGATGCTCGACATTGGCCTTCACCAGGCGTTCGCGAAAGCACCAGATCGTGTTGCGGTCCGGGACCCGGCCGGTGTGCTTCACTCCGGCAAAGCGCTGGAAGCTCATGCGGTCGAGCAGTTGGAACTCCATTTGCTCATCGGACAGGTTGAACAACTGCTGAAGCACCAGCAGGCGCGTCATCAGCTCTGTCGGATAAGGCGGCCGACCGCCCTTGGCGCGGCTGGGGCGAGGAACCCTGCGGTCGATTTCGGCTGCCAGGGCGACAAAGTCCACATGCTTGTCCAGTAGAGCCAGTGGGTCGCCCAGGCTATCCAGCTTGGCTTCTCGCTCCTGGTCGGCAAACAGACTGAACATCGGCAAGCTCCGGGGGATCAACAAACCGTTGAGTTTACCTTCGGGACGCGAGGGTTTTTAGAGGTGCCCTATAGACGATGATTGAGGAAGGGCTGGTTGCAACATTTACAGTACCCCTGAGTTCGGATCGGATATCACATAATTACCGGCCGTATTTGGCTGAGGGCTATCTGCTGAAAAACGTCTTGCTGTCGGCCCGATACCGATCGGACACTCATTCACAACGCATTCAAACGATCGAGGTTTTTATAAAAGTAAAAGCTCGGCAACAACGCCAATGTGACAATAATGCAGATTATCGAAAGCGAATGAGGCAGAAAAGACAACTGTGCCGTCAAAAACGCAGCAGCAGCCCCCACAGCCTGGTACCCGACACTCATCGTAGCATTCAATACCCCACGATCAGCATTGCCACAACGAGCATTAGCCCCCGAGAGGATATGCGCAGATAACAACTGACGACAGGCATTGTAAACAAACCATACTCCAGAGGCTGCCCATAAGCCCAGAGCAGAAGCAGGCAGGCTCAAGACAGCGATACCATTGATCCCAAGCAAAGCGTAGAAGGCCCCCACTCGCCTGCCCGTCAGCCTCGCCAAACACCACGCCCCCAACACTGCCCCTATTCCGCCGAAAAGCAGCACGGTGGAAGATTGCCCTCCATCCAATAATCGCTGAAAGTATGATGGCATCCAAAAAATCAACGAAAAATAGGCAAAGCCCTGGAGCCAATATAACAGGGCATAACTTCGTAGCACCGCATCCTCTCGGTAAAGCCTTATAGCACCTTGCCTTACATCCGCGCCCCTCAATCGATTGGGTGCATACCGGCGATAGTAAGAAAAATAGCTGATCACTCCCAAGCAAAAGCAAGCAATGGCAAACGTCAGAAACACGTAATGCCATCTAGACGAAGTAGAGAACCATGCCCCTACCGGAAGAGTAATCAATCCCGCCAATGATGCGGCAGTGCTGACGAGCGCAATGACTCGCATACGAACCTTGTCGGCATAGACGTCGGCAATCACCGCATAGAGGCTCGCACCTACAAGTGGCATACAGATGCCGGTCAGCCCTCGTGACACAATAGCAACGGTGTCGTTCTCTGCAAAAAACATAAGCAGATAACACGCTGCGACCGTACAGAGCCCCATCAGTAAACTCAAGGGTCGGCCGACTCGATCGATAAACCGGCCTACGAACATGTTACTAATGAACGCCATCAACGGAAACGCAGCCAACAACAGGCCTATTGAGTCGACATCCAAAACAAACTCTTCCCGTACGCCCTGAAGCAACACCGGCATGATCAATATATTACTGACCACTAGGAACTGGGTCCAAAACAATACAAACCCGATCATCAAACGTCTGCCCTCTGGCACTCTCGAATGCACATGATCGCGCCGTCCATTGCTATCGCGCTTTAGTTCAACGTGCGGTGATCAACCCGGCCAACCGATCTAGACAGTCAGGGATCGGTGTACGAGAGGTATCCAGGTAAACGTCAGGATGATCAGGCTCTTCATAGGGGGAATCAACACCGGTAAAACCGCTTAACTCACCTATACGCACTTTTTTATAGAGCCCCTTGGGATCCCGACGTTCGCAGACGTAAAGCGGAGCGCTGACATAAATCTCATGAAAGCGATCTGCACCAATAATGCTTCTGGCGAGCTCTCGATCACGCCGGTACGGAGAAATAAAGGCTGCCATGACTACCAGTCCGGCATCATTCATCAGCCGTGCGACTTCCGCAACCCGCCGAATATTTTCAGTTCTGCTATGGTTATCGAAGCCCAAGTCCCGACACAGGCCGTGGCGGATATTGTCGCCATCGAGGACACAGCAATGAATACGGTTAGCGATCAGCAGGCTTTCCAAATTAAAGGCCAGCGTGCTCTTGCCAGCAGCACTCAGACCGGTAAACCACAATGTAAGAGGACGCTGCGCCGATAGTGTAGCCCGCATTTCAGGCGTTACCGCCGTACTATGCCAAGTGAGATTATGTTCAGAAGACACCATCATACCTACCATTAGTGCACATCCCAGAATGCAGAAAACTCAAACATCTGCCCCGTGGATGGCAAGCGTTCCTGTTCCCCCTCGTAAATGAGACTCCCCACGGCAAAAGTACCTTCCGGGGTACGTTTGAAAGCCGCTTCTCGAAAACCGGTATCCTTAAAACAGCACCTTATCCTCTGGGCAGCCGCCTCTCCGTCATCGAACTCATTGAGGCTTCTGGTCCACACAACTCGGGCACCGGGACTACAAAATCCCTTCAGCGAAAATATCAGCCGCTCCACGTGATTGGCCCTTACATTCCCGAATACCCCGCATACCATGACAAGCTCGGCTTTGGGCAAGTCCTGATAACTGGAAAACAACGTGGCGTCAGCACAACGAAACTGCACGAAATCGCTGAACCCATGCTCAGCGAATGCCTCTCGGCCCTGCTCAACCAAAATCGGATCAAGTTCGATTAATGTGGCATCCACGGCTTTATTTGTATTCCCTGACAGTAATACTTTCAGTAAATCACGACCGTCACCTGAGCAGAGGCTCAGTACATGAACACGAGGTGACTCTATCGCATTAATCGCGTCTGTGACCTGCTGACTGACCTCTTCAAGTCGAGCCCGCAACGGTAAAGAATTCCGGTAGTTCTCATGCCAACTTTGCCAACCCACAGCATATTCCTTTTTGTTGATGCTCATAAGATTGATCAGTCCAGATCAGACCTGGATCAGATATAGGTAGATTGCTCCTTGACCATCTGATGGAGATCCTTCAACTCTCGAAGCAATTGCTTGACGAGCGCCAAAGGAATCATGTTGGGTCCATCGCTCAGCGCCAAGGCAGGATCTGGGTGGGTTTCCAGAAAGATCCCATCCACGCCTAAGGCCACTGCTGCTTTGGCAAGCCTTGGGGCATACCTAGCGTCACCTCCAGAGCTATCGCCCAAGGCGCCAGGACGTTGAACTGAGTGTGTCGCATCGAATACTAATGGCTGCCCCATCTGCATCAACTGCTGCATCCCACGAAAATCGTTGATCAGGTAATTGTAGCCAAATGAACTTCCGCGCTCGCACACCAGCAAGTCGCTATTGCCAAAGGACAGAACTTTGTCGACGACGCTGATCATTTCCGTCGGACTCAAGAACTGGCCCTTCTTGATGTTTATTGGTTTGCCGACCGCGGCGACCTTTTTCAAGAACTCTGTCTGTCTCACGAGAAAGGCAGGGGTCTGCAATACATCGATGACATCGGCGATTTCATCGAGATTGGTGTATTCGTGTACGTCACTCAGGACCTTCAATCCAAACTGGGTTTTGACCTTTTGCAGAATATACAGTGACTGATCCAGAGGAAGCCCGGTAAAGCTGCTTTTAGACGTTCGATTTGCCTTCATGAAACTTGCCTTGAATACGATGTCGATCCCACAGGCTTGGTGAATATCGGCAAGTGCTTCGGCGATCTGCAGCGTGATCGATTCATTTTCGACAACACAGGGGCCGGCAAAAATAAAGAGTTCATCCTTATGATTACCGTTACGGCGCTCAGGAAAAATCTTATACAACACTTCAAAACTCATGATGGCTCCCGTTTGGGTTGTTCAGGCTATGCTTAGCTGCACTATAGCATTGCAGTGCCACGGCTATCCGGGAGATGTCCACAGTCGCTGTATCTCTCGAAACATACGCGGCGTTGTAGTCTTTGCCTTTCAATGCTTTGTCTAACAAACCATGAACCTCATAACGGGGTGGATCCCTAGGCTTCACATAATCGCGATAGCGCTGGGCAACATCTATCCCCCCGAGCCGGATCCTGATCTCGTCAAGCGTACGGGTGAAGTGCTGTTCCTGCCCCAGAATCAAAGTTTCAACATCGAGCACCGTGGCATATTTTTGCTGAAGGGCACCTCTAAAAACCAGCCCGGCCGCTGGGTAAGATCATCCGCCTGTTGATCACCCGGAGCCTACTGATGTTCAGTCTTTTTGCCGACCAGGAGCGTGAAGCCAAGCTGGACAGCTTGGGCGACCCACTGGCCCTACTGAACAAGCATGTGGACTTTGCATCCTTGGCCGCCGAGATCGACCACTGGGCTCCCAGGCCCAGTAGGGCCAAGGGCGGCCGGCCGCCTTATCCAACGGAGCAGATGACGCGACTGCTGGTACTCCAGCAACTGTTCAACCTGTCCGACGAGCAGATGGAGTTTCAACTGCTCGACCGTATGAGTTTCCAGCGTTTTGCCGGGTTGAAAAACTCCGGCCGAGTGCCGGACCGCAACACGATTTGGGTCTTTCGCGAGCGCCTGGTACAGGCCAACGTCGAGCATCGGATCTTTGCCGAGGTGCAGCGTCAGTTGCAGGCACACGGCTTCCGGGCTCGCGAAGGGCAGATCATCGATGCCAGCATCGTTCGCGCGCCCATCCAGCACAACACGGCCGATGAGCAGGCCGTGGTGAAGGAGCAGGCTGTGCCGGTCGAATGGTCGCCCGCCAAGCGCCGGCAAAAGGATGTCGAGGCGCGCTGGACGAAGAAGCACGGCAAGTCGTACTTCGGCTACAAGCTGTCGGTCAGCGTGGATCGCCGGCACAAGCTGATCCGCTGCGTGAAGGTGAGCGATGCCAGCGAGGCCGACACCCTGCATCTGGTGGATGTGCTCGACCGGGGCAACAGCAGCCGGGACTTCTGGGCGGATCGCGGGTATCACGACAGACCCCGGGAGCGCTGGCTCCAACTGATCGGCTGGAGGCCATCTATCCAGCGCAAGGGCCAGGCCGGCAAGCCGATCGGTGAACGGGACAAGGCACGAAACAAACGCATAGCCAGTCCCCGAGCCCGGGTCGAACATGTCTTTGCCAGCCTGGCCCAGATGGGCGGCAAGATGGTCCGAAGCATTGGCTTGGTCCGGGCGGAGTTCGGTTTGGTGGTCAAATCGGCGGTCTACAACCTCAAGCGGATGTCGAGACTACTGGAAATGGCCTGAGTCAGGTCGCTGGTTGCATACCGCGACCGGCAGCAGGAACTTCTGCGAGACATCAACCCGGTCAACGGATGCCAAGCGCTGGGTTCGTCACTGCTCGACCCAGCTCAGGTGGGTGTTTTTAGAGGTGCCCTGAAGTCGTAGAGTATTCAGATAGGCTTGGTTGAACACTCGATCATTGACCGGACGATCGGAATAAAAAGCCTTTTCCCATGATGCCAGACATTCTGTGGGCGAACGTAGCACAAGTACGAGCAAAATTTTTTCAGCCTGGAAAATATCGACTGCCTTTTGAACCGGATCGTAACCAGCCTCTTCCAGACTATATGGTCCAAATGCCTCTTTGATAACAATGCGATTCCCTACATAATGCTCAAATTTCATCTCGCTAGAGGTGCCGCTCAGCTCACACCGGATTTGATGTTTTAACGGCTGGAAAACACCAATGAAGTCACTATGCGATAAGGCGTTGAAAACAAAAGTAGTCCCGCTTCTACAGGGACCAGCGATCAGTACAAGGTCATACACTATCCACCACCTCCTTGATTTTGCCCAGTAACTCATCTCGCTCTTGGAACTGCCATTGAAGGCGTCTCGTAGGAAGTTGATCCAGTAAGGCATCACGGTCAAAATCCAGCGATTTCGAATAACCTAGCCACTTCGGGCGTTGCGGATCAACCGGTGTCAATAGCTGCCCTTCGATCACTTCCCGTGCATTATTTTCGTTTCCCACCTTACCTAGGCAGTCGGGTAACACGATGAGTTTAGGGGGTACCGGTCGTGTCTCTATTCGTAGAGGCTCACAAAGCTCCAATACCCTTAGCTTTTTTTTCTTTCCACCGGATGGCTGAACAAGTCGTAACTCCTCAAACCATCCCAGAACATGGAACTTTCCGGAAATCGGTATGATCGGAAGACGGTCGTTAGTAATGAATTTTGCACCATTAGCCTTCAGGGACTCCAACAAGCAAGTAGTCTTCCCCTGCCCCTTCTCCCCAACATAACAAATAGCTCGACCATCCAACGAAAACGCTGAGGCATGCAGTACAGCACCACCGGCATTTTCTATTTTGGTGATGAGCAATTGTTTGATCACCCGCTGAATATCCTTGACCAAGGCATTTTTGGTCACATAAATAATTTCAACCTCTGTACCGGAAATACTAAATAGCGTTCCGTTTAGAGGATTGAAGATGTCCCGCCTTGTCGGCGAGTAATGTTTTTCCACGCCGAAACGAAAGTCCGAGACGGCATCGTCCAACAAAAAAGTCATGGGGGTCCAATCAGATCCAACCAGATCAAAATCGCCCTGACGCAACAAGATTGTGTAATGAGGTTGCCCCGTCGGTGCTTTCACTTGCAGAAATGGCATCAGATATTCACGAAGAATACTATTGAACAATTCGGCATCTCGCTCGTTTATGCAATATATTCTGAGGTCGACCAAGCCATAATAACTCAAACTAATCTCACGACAATCTGTACTTTTCAAAATACTCCTCCTTGGCCTTTAAAAATAACTCAAGCGATTGAGGCGTACAGTAAAGCTTGTCATTACAAATAGGTACGCCGACAAAGACACTCTCACCGGAGGTGAGGGTTACTCTGACTTCCCCATGAATCTTTCTTTCACGCGCCCCACCAATATAGTTAAGCGCCTGAATAATTGCGCGCCCACAGGAGTAGCTTGAATAATTTGCGACCGAATGGTAACGCTGCATTTTCCACCATTTGAAATACTCATCTTGACGCAGATTTTTTCTGAGCAGATCAAATAGCCGGTCACTCACATATCTGTCTTGCGTTTCACGATGTGACTTATAAATTTCAGCATTAGAGAAACCGTCAAATACGCACATCTCTTGAGCATCGTAGAAAACCTGCTCCTGTATATTATGTGCACCCAAAATATAATCGACATCTGGGTTTTGATAGGACAGTCGATTGTAGTCATTCTGTACGCCGACACCAATGGTAAATGCATCGATAGTGGATTCAATATACCACCCTAACTGGGTGCATGGATTGGTGACCAGAATAATGTTCTTTCCACTCATCAGTTGAAGGTAGTGACCAATAATTTTTTTATTACTGGTAAACAGGTCGTTTTTGCTACCTTGTGCGGCTGTTTTGGTACCGGCAATGAAGAGAATAGTGTCGCTATTAATAATTGAGGCCTGATCGAAGGATACCCGCCATTTCTGGACTAAGTGATCTTGAAAGCTACATTCCAGCCGGCAAGCTTGCTCATGGCTTTCAACATAGAACACCACCCCCCATCCTTCACAGGCTCCCAACAATGACATTAACGACTGCCCGACATGCCCAGTACCACCGATCACGCAAAGAGTACTGGTACTTTTTCTCGGCGTGCTAATCCGCATTTCAACCTCATCCTTATTGTTGAGTACACATTTCTTGAACCATCAATTACAGGATACCCTTGATAACGCTCAGCCACTCCAATAGCGTTGGTTTACTCGATGCCCCATGGATTATCAGGTTTTTTTGGCATCGACTGAATACCTCAGCAGGTATGGCTGATCCCGCGATAGCAACCAACTCGATCAGACATTGAGAGATCGGTACAACGAGATAATATCTGTCGGCCATTACCCATAAATAATCCCAGTCAATGCCTCCAGCGACCAATACCCTCAGAGCATCCACAAAGGGATAAACACTTGGGGCATCGAAAACATCCGAGACCGTACACACTCGGCAAAACAATGAGCAAAGATAGAGCTCCGGACAAAGCCCCGAGCAAACCTCATCGGCAATCTTTGTGACTCGTGTTCGATGCCAAACATCTCTCTCATCGATTCCCGGCATTACGGAAAATTCTAGATCGATGTAGGCAATCACCATCGGCTGCCCTGACTGATAAATCATCGTGTACTCAGAAAGTATCTCTTGATAAGGCTGTAACACCTCAGCTTTGCCAACCTTCACATAGGGTCGAACAGACTGTTCATTCCAGGCCACACCCATCGCATCGCTCAACACCCATGGCAGCATATGTAGGGATTGGCCATCAACCGATAATTGCCCCTTGCTGACCTGCGCCTGAACAAACCCCATGCCTTCGAACACTGAAGCAGCACAAGACAGTTGATTGCGTCTGATGATCAGATCGACATCGGAGATAAAACGATGAGCCGAAGCACTCTGATAGTTGTAAATGAAATCTATGCCTTTGTAAGGCATGACATCAATACGACTCTCATTGAGTGCTGTGAATACAGGCTCCAGCATGGATCGCCTGATCGCAGTCACTTCCACCAGAGCATTATAAAGCTCTACGAGCTTAAAGAGCTGACACTCTTGGACAAAAGGAAAGAGGCTGTCAGCGAATGACATCATTTTCGTCTTGTGCATGAACTGCACGACTGTATTTTGATTTTTATTCAACCATGTCTTGTCGATTGCTCGAACAAGATTATCAGCATAAACTACCGATTCACCTTCATCGATTGACATCATGCCGGCCGACAGTGCCAACATCAGCAGATTTATTCGCGTATCGACAATCACACGCGCCTCACACATGGAAATGTAAAGCTTGCTGGAGCCTTGAATCGATCGGGGAGTAGCACTATAAAAAATGCGAGAGTCACTATTAGCCGCACAGCATCTCTCCATGTTAGTTCCGGAATACCACCTCCCACCGCACGCATATTTACTTGTGAAAGCATACACTTCAGATCCTTCTGAATCGTTAAATTATTGTTATTTAAGTTTTCACAAAAAAGAATGAAGATCCAATGCATTTAACAAATACCTTAATGCATTAAACGCATATGATCCGCATCAAGTTACAGGCCATTCTCATTTGAAGTAATTTGAGTAGCTTGATATTCTCGAAATTTTTTTGAAATAGGATGAGGCTCTACTGGTGCGCGATGATAAATGGGAGCGCTCAAGGAAAGTCTGAATTAGCCCCGACATTTCCTGCCCGAGCGCTAGACTGCTCAAAAAAACGGCAGCTCCGCGGCAATTCAGGCCGATATTTCTTTGCAAATCCATGTCTTGCCCTTGACGAGGCGCTTTGCCGGGATGATTCCCCGCATTACGGACGCACCTCTCCTGCCACCAGCAGATGTTTTCGCGCCATCCACAGGTTCGACAGGGCGAACAGCGTCACCAGTTGCGCCGTGTTCTTCGCCAGGCCGCGGAAGCGGACCTTGACGTAGCCGAACTGCCGCTTGATCACCCGTGAACGGATGCTCGACCTTCGCCCGCATCTGCGCCTTGGCTTTCTCGATCCGGCGTTTGACGCGATACAGGACACTGCGCTTGCCATGCCTCTGGTAGGTGCTGCGGCGAGCCGCGATCTGCCAGACGACTTTCCGTCCGGCATGCTCCGGACGTTTCTCGACACCGACATAGGCCGCATCGAGACTGACCAGGTTTTCCTCGCCATGCAGCACCTTGTCGACCTGGGTGACATCCGCCACGTTGGCCGCCGTGCCCACCACGTGATGCACCAGGCCCGACTCGGCATCGACGCCGATATGCGCCTTCAGTCGGGTAAGGCAGGAGTGTTACCACTCCTGCCTCCCCTGAGAACCGTACATGAGAGTCACCCCTCATACGGCTCAAGCCTTCCAGCAGCCGGGTGACCGGGCTACCTGACGCTGTGCTCTCCTGCGCTCCAGGTAAAGCGTCCATGCAGGGTCGAACGGGTTCGCCGCGCTGCATATCCTGACGTGCCGTATGATCGGAACACTGGCTGCAGCGAACAGCCAGACGGGCTGGCTCATGCCATGCTTTCTTTCCTTGCAAGCAAACACCCAGTGTCGTCGCCCCACCACGCGGAAGTATCGTTGCTTTACCCAGTGAGCACTTTTCATGGCATGCCGGCGCACAGCCCAGCGCCATAGGATTCGCCAAATCTGGTGGTCGATCCATGCGAAGCGGGCGGCAGCAACGACATGGCGATGATACATGGCCCACCCCCGGATGATCGGGTTCAGGGTCAGGGTCAGGATCAGGATCAGGTTCGCCTGTGTGGCTGCCTTGTTCCCGTTTACGACTTCCCGGACTTTCTCCAGGAGCACTTTCACACTCTTGCGAGCTGGAGTGATCAGCAGCTTGCCGGCGTACTTGCGTACGTTCTGGCCAAGAAAGTCGAAGCCTTCGGAGATATGCGTTATGTGAGTCTTCTTTGCCGAGAGCTCCAGGCCCCGCTCTTTCAGGAACGCCTCGATCGCCGGTCGTACCTGATGTTCCAGGAGAGATTTCGAAGCCCCCGTGACGATGAAGTCATCGGCATACCTTACGGCATGGACCTTGAAGGGCCTTCGCCGGCGTTCTGTCGAAGCCACGCTGGTGAGAGCGGCCTGCTCCAGTCCATCCAGGGTCCAGTTCGCGAGTATCGGGGAGATGATTCCCCCTTGCGGGGTTCCCGCCTCCGTTGCGAACAAGGTTCCCTGCTCGACATACCCTGCCTGCAGCCATTTACGCAGAATGGTCTTGTCCATGGGGACATTGGTGAGCAGCCAATCATGACTGATATTGTCAAAGCAGCCACGGATGTCTCCTTCAAGTATCCACTCTGCCGAGCTACGCTTTGCCAGCACGGTGAAGCCGTGTGCGATGGCATCGGCCGTTGAACGTTCTGGCCGGAAACCATACGAGTTGGGATCGGCACGCGTCTCTGCCACCGGCTCGAGCGCCAGTTTCCACAGCGCTTGCATGGCCCTGTCCCGCATCGTTGGAATCCCCAGTGGGCGTTCCTTGCCGTCGCTCTTGGGTATGTAGAGGCGCCTCAGCGGCTGTGGTCGATAACCACGCTGCTTCAGCGCCGATGCTCCCTTCGATTTGGCGACCGGAGTCGACCAGATCTTGCCGTCGATTCCCGGTGTTTTCTTCCCTCGATTTTCCGTCACTCGTTTCACGGCGAGCATCTTGCCGCTGTACGAGCGAGTCAGCAGCCTCTGCAAGGCTTGCACCTTGCCCCACCTGCCTTCTCGTGTTGCCTTGGCAATACGCACCTGGAGTCGTTTCACGTCCGATTCGATCCGGCACCAGGATTGGGGCCAGTTCGATTTGGCATGCGAAGGTGCACCAGAACGTGGCGTCGCTGCTTGCGCATGGCGAGCTGGTTCTGTCATCTGCTTTCCTCCGTCCAACGATTGGCAAGGTTATTTCGCCATGGAAGACCTTGTGGAAGTCTGCTCGCTTTCGCGCCAGGCCATGTCTTAGCCCGTATCCACCCCGTTACAGGGCGGCCTTCGCTTTCTCCACATTCCTTTACCCGCAGCACCCTCAGCGTTCCTCGCGGTCCGCCTGCCGTGTCCGGCGATGCTACGGGCTTACCCTGTTCCGCATGGATTTCCGAATGGGTCGGACCCCTCGATTTCGCCGGCGGCACTTCGTCCACGAGGGGCTATCGGTAAGAGCCCCTGCCTGACCGCATACCTTTTGGTTCAAGCCTGTCAGCATCTTTGGCTTGGCTGTCATGACGACGTTTATAGGAGGTTCACGTGTGTTGGTCGTACCCATTCATCCCTAGCGCCTCTCCGCCTTGATGCTGGCAGATTCGGCCTTGCCTCACGGCTCGACCTACCGACGACGTCGGTGGCTACATTGTCCCTAGAGCTTCAGACCAAGCTGTTGCCGGCTTCGCCTGTCCGGGTAGGGAACGGTTGGTGGAACAATCGGTTTCGTCGGACGCGGCCGCGAAACAGAAACCCATGCGACTTTCAGGTCGCACCGCCGAAGTAGTACTGGTTGCCCTTCTTCGTCGAGTGCATTTGCGGGTCGCGCTTGCCGTCCTTGTTCTTCGTCGAGCTCGGCGCATGGATCAGGGTGGCGTCGACAATGGTGCCCTGGCGCAGCGACAGTCCGCGCTCGCCCAGATAGCCGTTGATCACCTCCAGTATTCCCCCGGCCAGTTCGTGCTTCTCCAGTAGGCGACGGAAGTTGAGGAGGGTCGTTTCGTCCGGGATGCGCTCCAGGCTCAGGCCGGCGAACTGGCGCAGGAGAGTGGTTTCGTACAGCGCTTCCTCCATCGCCGGATCGCTGTAGCCGAACCAGTTCTGCATCAGGTGCACGCGCAGCATGGCTGCCAGCGGGTAGGCGGGCCGACCGCCTTCGCCCTTGGGATAGTAGGGCTCGATCAGGGCGATCAGCCCCTGCCACGGCACCACCTGGTCCATCTCGAGCAGGAAGCGCTCGCGGCGGGTCTGCTTGCGCTTGCCGGCATACTCGGCATCGGCGAAGGACAGTTGCTTCATCGGGAAACTCGGACAAGGGAGCGGGTGTATTTCACCAGAATCGGGAAGTCTTTTTCAGGATTTCCTCAAGGATCTGCTACCGGGCAAAGACTGCGCCCGAGGTGTCACAGCCCATGATAACCGCCTGTTTGTTAAGTTGATCGGCATAGGGGGCAGCCGTCAGGCTGTGCCCCTGCCACACCACCCGGCATGCGGGTCCGCACCGGGCGATTCGAGAAGTTAAGGTTATGTGAGTCGGGGTATAATACCGAGCTTGTTTCACTCCACACTTCCTCCCCACGCTCGCTCACCCTCACGCAGTTGTGCTTCACTTCGCTCGCTGTGGTCAGCTCGCGAGAGGACTTTCACCTCCAAGATCGCGCCCATGCTGGGCGCACACATCCTTCCCGCCCTAGTGTTATGACACAGCTAAATCTGCGTCATGCATAATGTCGGCATGGAACATTACAGAATCATCCTCAGTCCTCAAGAAAGAGCGCGGTTGCAAGAGCTGACAAGCAAAGGCAGGACCGCGGCAAGCCAAGTCATCAACGCCCTGATCCTGCTGGCCTGCGACCGCTCGCAAGACCAGGGGCCGCGCAAGACCAGTGCACAGATCGCCCAGATGCTGGGCGTGAGCCAACGCAAGATCGACAACCTCAAGCGGCGTTGCGTGCAGGAAGGTCTGGAGTCGGTGCTGGTGAGAAAGAAACCCCGGCGCGAATACGCCCGCAAGATCGACGGCGAACTCGAGGCACGCCTGATCGCCCTGAGCTGCGGACCTGCTCCCGAAGGTCATGCGCGCTGGACGCTCAAACTGCTGGCCGAGCGTGCGGTGGAGTTGGAATATGTAGACTCGCTGTCGTCGGAGACGGTGCGACGTGCCCTAAAAAAAACGAACTCAAGCCGTGGCGCAAGGTTGGCTGGGTGATCCCGCCGAAGGCCAGCGGGGAATTCGTGGCGGCCATGGAGCAGGTGCTGGATGTCTACAGTCGACCCTATGACGAAGGCCATCCGGTGGTCTGCATGGACGAAACGCCGCGGCAACTGATCCGCCAGGTGCGCGAGCCCCTCGAGGCGGTACCGGGGCATCCCGGGCGCGATACGAGTACGAGCGCGCTGGCACCTGCAACGTCTTCGTAGCCTGTGAGCCGCTGGCCGGGCGGCGCATCGCCAAGGTCACCGAGTACAAGAAAAGGCAGGACTGGGCGCTGTTCCTGCAGGACATCGCCCAAGCCTGGTCCGGGGCCGAGCGCATCACGCTGGTGATGGACAACCTCAACACCCACAGTGCCGCCTCGTTGTACGAGACCTTTATGCCCGAGCAGGCCAAGGCCCTGAGAGATCGCTTCGAGTTCGTCTACACCCCCAAGCATGGCAGTTGGCTGAACATGGCCGAAATCGAGATCAACGTACTCGCCGGCCAGTGCCTGGACAGGCGCATCGACTCCCTCGAGCGGATGCGCAAGGAGGTCGCCGCATGGCAGCAATGCCGCAACCAGCTCGATGCCAAGATCAACTGGCAGTTCACCACCCAGGATGCGAGGGTCAAGCTACGCAGCCTATATCCGCAGATTGAAGTGTGTTGAGATACTAGAAGTACGGGGCTTTCCGCGCATTTCGGTAAGCTCCTCCCCTGGCCGTCGCGACCGCACTCGCCGGGCGCGACGGCCGGCATCCGAGCGGAAACCGGGGCTGGCGCCACCCCATTCCGGGACTAAACACCTAGAGCCGCTCCGGTTTCGTCTATGCTCGAAGGAGCGGAAAGATCGGGCAAGGAAGCCGATGCCTTTCCCCAATGGAACCTTCCGGCCATGGCCATCCCCCGGCGCGCCACGCCGCCACATCCCGGGCCGGACAGCAAGGAAACGCCGCGCGCGGTCAGGGCAACCCCTCATCCGGGGCGCTTGACGGCGGGAAACCGAGCGACTCAAATCGCGAACCATTCTTAATTGGGGCAACAAGGAGCTGTTCATGAAAGCCCGCTCTCCAACCATTCTTCTCCTCGCCGGCATGGCGGCCGCCAATCCCTCCCCGGCGGCCGACGGCAGCCTGGAGTCGCTGGCCGATATCGCCCGGCGCCAGGGCTTTGGCAGGGCCTGCCCGCAGATCGGGCCCCGCCTGGAGGCGCTCGAAGAACCCGGGGACGCCACCGGCAAGGACTGGCGCGCCTATGTGACACTCAAGGCCGGTTGCCTGCTGGAGGCACGCCGCGACGCCGAAGCCATCGCCTTTCTCGAAGCCAGGCTGGCGCGAGGCGGGCGCGCGCCCCAGTTGCTGGAAATCCTCGGCACCGGCCAGTTCCGCAGCGGCCTGGACGCACAAGCCATCGCCAGCTTCGAGGAGGCCCTGGCCAAGGGCCTGCCCGAGCGGACCAGACCGAACGTCTACAGCAAGCTGGCGACCGCCTACCTGAAACAGGCCTCCGCGAACGGCCAGCCGGCCGATCCGGCGGCCCTGGCCCAGGCCGAGCGCTACGCCAGGCTGGCCCTGGACAGCACCCGGGAGCCGGCGCCCGCGGTCTATAGCCAGCTCGCCCTGGTGAAGAGCGCCCAGCAGAAGCATGACGAGGCGATCGAGCTGCTGGAGGAAGCGCTGGAGAAGAACGCCACCTACGAAGGCTGGCCCTCTCCCGGCGTGCGCAAGGTGATGGACGCGCAGTTCCTCATGAGCCTGGGTCAGGTTCATTACCGGAAAGGGGAAAAGGAGCGCGGCCGGCTCCTGATGGACGCCGCGGTGGAAACGGCCCCCAGCGAATCCCAGAAGAACGTGCTGGACAGCATCCGCGACAGCACCCTCGATCCGCGTCCCGCCGAGCAGTTGCAGAAGGCCATGCCACCGTTCGTTCCGCTCGACAAGGGCGTCTGAGACGTTCCCCTCCCTGCCAGGCGCTCCGCCCGAGCGGACGCGGCCTGCCTGAAGCTTGCCGATCAGCGGGCTTTCGGTTCCCTCTTCCCCTTTGCGGAGAGGGGGCGATCCGTGCATACCGTCCGCCCCAAAAGGCGGGCGAGAATTCGGCGAAATCCGGGGATCGCCAATGAATTCGCGCCCCCTCGAATCGCCATCGACCTCGCTCCTCCGGACAAGCCCTTGAAAGGGCCGGGTGAAAACGCTCTAAATCTCCACCTGCGTCCCCAGCTCGATCACCCGGTTCGCCGGCAGTTGGAAGTAGCGCATGCTGCTGTTGGCGTTCTTCTGCATGAACACGAACAGGGCCTCGCGCCAGTAGACCATGCCGATGCCCCGGGTCGGGATGAGGGTTTCCCGGCTGAGGAAGTAGGTGGTGCGCATGGGGCTGAAGTCGAGGTTTTCCAGATGGCTCAGGCGCAGGGCGTCGGGAATGTCCGGCTCCTCCATGAAGCCGAAGTGCAGTGCCACGCGGTAGAAGCCCTCACCGTAGCTGTAGACCTGGAAGCGCTTTTCTTCCGGCACGCGCGGCGTGTCCTCGGAAACCACCGTGAGCAGCACCACCCGCTCGTGCAGCACCTGGTTGTGCAGCAGGTTGTGCAGCAACGCATGGGGCACCACGTCGGCTCGGGCGGCGAGGAACACCGCGGTGCCCTGTACCCGATGGGGCGGCTGCAGGCGCACGCTGTCGATGAAGGCCGGCAACGGCAAGGCACTTTCCCCCAGGCGTTCGATCAGGGTTTCCTTGCCGCGTTTCCAGGTGGTCATCAGGATGAACAGGCCGATCCCGGCGATCACCGGGAAGGCCCCGCCCTGGAAGATCTTCGGCACGTTGGCGGCGAAGAACAGGCTGTCGACCAGCAGGAAGCCCAGCAACAGCGGGACCGCCAGCCAGCGCGGCATCTTCCACAAAAGCAGCATCACCGCCGCCACCAGCAGGGTGGTGATCAGCATGGTGCCGGTCACCGCCACGCCGTAGGCCGAGGCCAGCGCCCCGGACGAGCCGAAGCCGAGCACCAGCAGCACCACGCCGACCATCAGCGCCCAGTTGACCACGCCGATGTAGACCTGCCCCTCCTCCGCGCTGGAAGTGTGCTGGACCTGCATGCGCGGCACGTAGCCGAGCTGGATCGCCTGGCGGGTCAGGGAAAAAGCGCCGGAAATCACTGCCTGGGAGGCGATGATGGTGGCCAAGGTGGCGAGCGCGATCATCGGCAGCAGGGCCCAGCCGGGCGCCAGCAGATAGAAGGGGTTGCGCGCCGCCTCCGGGTCCGCCAGCAGCAGCGCGCCCTGGCCGAAATAGTTGAGCACCAGTCCCGGCAGCACCAGCAGGAACCAGGCACGGGCGATGGGCCGGCGGCCGAAGTGGCCCATGTCGGCATACAGCGCCTCGGCGCCGGTCAGCGCCAGCACCACCGCGCCGAGGATGGCCACGCCGAGCCCCGGATGGACGATGAAGAAGTTCGCCGCCCACCAGGGATTGAGCGCCAGCAACACTTCGGGCCGCTGCAGGATGCCGTACAGGCCGAGCAGGCCGAGCACGACGAACCAGGCGACCATCACCGGGCCGAAAAGGGTGCCGATGCGCGCCGTGCCGTGCCGCTGGATCAGGAACAGGGCGATCAGCACCGCGAGCGCCAGGGGAATCACCCACTGCTCCAGCCCCGCGAAGGCGAGCTCCAGGCCCTCGACCGCCGACAGCACGGAGATCGCCGGCGTGATCACGCTGTCGCCATAGAACAGCGCGACGCCGAACAGACCGAGCAGCACCAGCGCCCGGCTCAGGCGCGGGTGAGCGGCGGTGGCGCCGCGGGCCAGGGCGGTCAGCGCCATCGCGCCGCCCTCGCCGTCGTTGTCGGCGCGCAGGATGAACGACACGTACTTGAGCGACACCACCCAGATCAGCGACCAGAAAATCAGCGACAGAACGCCGAGCACCCCGTCGTGGTCGGCCCGCACCCCGTAATGACCGGCGAACACTTCCTTCAGGGTATACAACGGGCTGGTACCGATATCGCCGTAGACCACACCGGTGGCGGCGACCAGCAGGCCCAGCGCGGATGAGGCCTGGGGCCGGTGGTTCGACTGCAGCGCGAGTTCGCTCATGAATGCACTCCTGGACAATGACTGCCTGCCCGGCCCGGACAGGAAAACAGGCGGCGGCTCACGGGGCCTGCTCGCGCAGGCGGTAACCGATGCCCGCCTCGGTGACGATGAAACGGGGATCGGCGGGATCGTCGCCGAGCTTCTGGCGCAGGTGACCGACCACCACCCGCAGGTAATGGCTGTCCTCGACATGGGTCGGCCCCCAGATATCCCTGAGCAACTGCTGCTGGGTGACGATGCGCCCCGGATGGCGGGCGAGCATGGCCAGCACGTCGTACTCCTTGCGCGTCAGGGCGATTTCCCGGCCGTCGAGGTCGACCCGCCGGTTGTCCAGATCCACCGCCAGCGGGCCGCAGTTCAGCGTGCCCGGCCCCTGTCCGGGCGAAGCCGGCCGGCGCAGCAGCACGCGCACCCGGGCGAGCAGCTCACGGATGCTGAAGGGCTTGGTCACGTAGTCGTTGGCGCCGCCGTCCAGCGCCAGTACCTTCTCGCCGTCGCCGGCACGTACCGAAAGCACCAGCACCGGCACCTGGGAGTCGCGCCGCAGTTCGGCGAGCAGTTCCTTGCCGTCCATGTCCGGCAGCCCCAGATCGAGCACCAGCAGATCGGGCCGCGCCTCGGCCGCCAGCGTCAGCCCCTCGCGACCGCAGCCGGCCTCCAGTACCCGGTAACCGTGGGCGACGAGGCTGATGCGCAGGAACTTGCGGATCTGCGCCTCGTCGTCGATCACCAGGATGCTTTGCTGCACGCCGCTCATGGCAGGACCGGCGCCTCGTCGTCGCGCTCGCTCTCGCCCGGCGGCTGCGGCTGCAACGGCAGGTGCAGGGTCAGGGTGGCGCCCTGCCCGTCCAGCCCCTCGCCCACCGTCACCCGCCCGCCGTGGGCGCCGAGAATGCCCTGGCAGATCGCCAGGCCCAGGCCGGTGCCGGGGCCGCCGCGGTCGCCACGGGCCGCGGTGTAGAACATGTCGAAGATCTTTTCCCGTTCCGCCGGCGGGATGCCGGGTCCCTGGTCGCTCACCGACAGGCGCAGTTCGCCGCCGTCGCTGTCGACCGCCACCCGCAGCCGGCCACCGGGCGGCGAGAAGCGCGCGGCGTTTTCCAGGACGTTGACCAGCGCCTGTTCGATCAGCGCCGCGTGCACATGCAGCAGCGGCAGTTCCCCGGCGATGCGCGTCTCCAGACGGAAGGACGCCAGCACCGGGCGCAGGCGCTGCAGGGAGCTGGCGACGATGTCCGCCGGCGCCACCCAGTCGCGCTCCAGCTTGAGACCGCCGTGGCCGAGGCGGGTCATGTCCAGCAGGTTCTGGATGTAGCGGTCGAGCCGCTCGGCCTCGTCGCGGGTACTTTCCAGCAGTTCGCGGCGGTCGGCGGCGGCGATCTGCCCGTCCAGGGTCAGCAGGCTGTCGATGGCGCCGTGCATGACGGTGAGCGGCGTGCGCAGGTCGTGGGACACCGAAGCCAGCAGGGCGCTGCGCAACTGCTCGGTCTCCCCGCGCAGCCGGGCGGCCTGCAGTTCCTCGGCCAGTTGCGCGCGCGCCAGGGCCTGGGCCAGCGGCTGACAGAGGGCGACCAGCCGGTGGCGGCGGGACGCCGGCAGCGGCCGGCCGTCCCGCGGGGCGATGCCGAGCAGGGCCAGGGGGCCGCGCTCGCCGGACAGCGGCCACCACCACCAGCGGCCGTCGGGCAGGGTGTCGGTACCGAGGCCGGCCGGCAGTTCGTGCTGCCAGACCCATTCGGCGGCGGCCCGCTCGCTTTTGCCGAGATCGCCGGCGACGCCCGCCTCGACCCGCAGAGCACCGGCGCCATCGGGGCCGAGCAGGCGGACGTCGAGATCGCGCCAGGCGGCGAACTGCTCCACGGCGGCGGCCAGCACCGCGCGCCGGTCGGTGGCGGCGCTCAGCTTGCGGGTCAGATCGAGCAATGCCGCGGTTTCCGCCTGGGTCTCGCGCAGCGCCTGCATCTGCCGGCGCTGGCGGGTCGCCAGGTTGCCGGTCAGCGCGGCCATGAGCAGGAAGAACAACAGGCCCAGTACATCCACCCGATGCGCCACGATCAGCGAAAAGGTCGGTGCGATGAACAGCAGGTCGTAGGCGAAGAAGGACAGCAGCGCGCAGCACAGCGCGGGGCCGAAGCCGCTGCGCACGGCGACCAGCAGGACAGCGGCGAGAAACACCAGGGAAATGTTCTGTAGCGCCAGCATCCGCGAGAAGCCCCAGGCCACGGCGCTGGCCAGCAGCGTGGCGAGCAGCGCCAGAGCATAGTCGAGCGGACCGGCGACGAAGCCGCGCACGGCGAAAGACGGCACGGAAACCGCCTCTTCGGCGGCCAGCACGCCGATCTCCAGGCCACGCGCCCGGCGTAGCAGGCGCTCGACCACGCCCCTGCCGAACCAGCGGCGGCGGTGGCCACCGACCAGCAACACGCTGGCGCGGCGCTCGCGGGCGTGGCGTAGCAGGGTATCGGCGACCTCATCGCCGAGCAGGCCGACCACTTCGCCGCCCAGGCGCTCGGCCAGCCGCTGGGCCGCCTGCAGCAGGCGGCGGGACTCCTCGCCGCGCGCGCGGCCGTCGTCCACGTGGACCAGCGTCCAGGGCAACTGGCGTCGGCGCGCCACCTGGCTGGCATGGCGCACCAACTGTTCGGACTGCTCGTCGCCGTCCACCGCCACCAGTAGGCGACCGAGCACGGCCGGCGCCTCGCGCCCGGAAGGCCGGTAGCGGCGCTGCACCTCGCTGTCGGCGCGCCCGGCCACCACCTGCAGGGCCAGGGCGCGCAGCGCGGCCAGGGTGGTCGGCGCGAAGTCGCGCAGCTCGCCCGGCAGGCAGTCGATCAGCAGCACCTCGTGAGCCTCCTCCAGCAGCCAGTCGGGCAACGTTTCCGTCACCGGCTGGCCGGTCAGGGCTTCGACCCGGTTCTTCAGGCTTTCCAGGTGCGACACGTCGAGGGTGGCGTGGACATCGATACCGGCGGCCAGCAGTTCCTGCACATCCTGCCAGCGCTGGGCATGGCGGCTGCCGGGCGGATTGGCGCGCGCCAGGCGGTCGACCAGCAGCAGGGCCGGCGGACGGGCCAGCAGCGCATCGAGGTCCAGTTCGCCGGCCGCCTCCCGGCCGCCCGGCAGCGCGGCGAGCCGCATCCGCAGCTCGCCGCGGGCGGCATCGTCGGCGCAGTCGAGGCTGCCGACCCGCAGATCGACGCCCTGGCGCAGCAGCTCCGTGGCGGCCTGGAGCATGGCCAGGGTCTTGCCCACCCCGGGCGCCGCGCCGAGATAGATCCTCAGCCGGCCGCGCCTGAGCCGGCCGCCCCCTTCGCCGTGGCTGGATTGCGCGGCCGTCCGCTCGGGAACATCGCGGGCTTCGTTCATGGCATGGGTCATATGCAGGCAAGGGTAGATCGGATTGGCCGCCAGTATTGCCAGTCCGCCGGGGCGCTGCCGTAAAGAAGCCGTAAAAACCGGCGTGACCGTTTTCCCCGGCGCCCGTCAGCCTGGCCGAGCCGCGCCGGCGGAGCGCCCGTTGCCGGCTTTCCGCCAGCGTCCCGGATCGCTTGGGGCATGCTCATGCACGACAGGGGCGCTTCAGAGGATCTGCGTCGGCACCTGGACGACCGCCGGCGTCAGTTCCTGGCGCGCCTGGCGTACCACGGCGACGCCCGCGCTGAGCGCCAAGGCGCCCATCAGCAATGCCACCAGTAGGTCCGGCCAGCCCGAGCCGGTGCCGAACACGCCAGCGGCGGCGAACATCACCGCCAGGTTGCCGATGGCGTCGTTGCGGCTGCACAGCCAGACCGAACGCATGTTGGCGTCGCCGTCGCGAAAGGCGTAAAGCATCAGCGCCACGCCGGCGTTGGCGAGCAACGCCAAGACGGCGACCACGCCCATGGTCAGCGGCTCGGGCGGAATGCCGGCGAAGGCCTCCCAGCCGGCCTTGGCCACCACGAAGACACCGAATGCCGCCATGCTGAGCCCCTTGACCAGCGCCGCCCGCGCCCGCCAGGTCAAGCCCATGGCCAGCACGGCCAGGGAAATACCGTAGTTGGCCGCATCGCCGGCGAAATCCACGGCATCCGCCAGCAGCGACACCGAGCCGGCCTTGATTCCGGCACCGATCTCCAGGGCGAACATCGCCACGTTGATGAACAGGGCCAGCCACAGGGCCCGGCGAAAACGCGGGTCGGCCGAGGGCGTGGACGAGCAGGAAGTGCAGCAACCGGGCATGGGTTTCTTCTCCGAATGAATGTTCCCGGGATTGCACACCCTGTAGCGGCTTCAGGGTCAAGGGGCTGCCATCCCGGCCGGCGGCGACGGCATCCCGCGCGAACGATACGCCGCCGTCGCGAAGACAGGTGCCAGCAGCCCTCGCCCTTTTCAAGGTCTTGCCGGGAAAACGGGATCGCCGGGAGCGAACCCGTTCGCGATGCTTCTGCCTGGCGCCGCTCCGATCGCGGCTAAATCCGCTCCGTTCCGGCGAACAGCCGAGCCCCTGGAAAGGCCGGGCCCGAACACCGGAACCGGAGCGTTATCCATTGGTCATGAAAAGGCGTCAGACTCTGCAGACATTTTCTCGGTGCGACCGATTCAGGAGGAATACATGGCGACCATTCATCTGGTGGGCGGCGAAAAGGGTGGCGTGGGCAAATCGGTGGTGGCCCGATTGTTGGCCCAGTACATGATCGACCGCGACCTGCCGTTCATCGGCTTCGATACCGACCGTTCCCACGGCGCCCTGCTGCGCTACTACGGCGACTACGCCTCCCCCACCGTCATCGACAGCTACCAGAGCCTGGACGCCATTCTCGAAACCGCCAGCGCGCAGCCGGAACGGCGCATCCTCGTCGACCTCGCCGCGCAGACCCACCAGCCGCTCAGCCAGTGGATGGAGGAGTCGGGCGTGCTGGAACTGGCCGCCGAGTTGGGCATCGCCATCCGCTACTGGAACGTCATGGACTCGGGCCAGGACTCGGTGGATCTGCTCGAGCGGCTGCTCGACCAGTTCGGCGCCCGCCTCGACTACGTGCTGGTGCGCAACCAGGTGCGCGACGGCGAATTCGTGGCCCTGGACAACTCCGAGGCGCAGCAGCGCGCACAGGACCTGAACGCCACCGTCGTCGGCCTGAAGCGCCTGCATCCGCCGCTGATGAACAAGATCGACCGCAACGGCTACAGCTTCTGGGCGGCGCGGAACCGCACCGATGCCGGTTCCGATACCCTGAACCTGCTGGAACGGCAGCGGCTGAAGGTCTGGCTGGAGCACGCCTACCGGGAGATCGACGCGGCGCAGGTCTGAACCCTCAGAACAGACGACTCTGCCGCTCGACGGCGGCAACGGGCCGGCTCCTGCCGAAGCGCAACAGCTCCGCCAGGCTGGCCCCCTTGCCGCGCCAGTCGTGGAACAGGCTTTCGCCCAGCAGCACGTAATGCCAGGACAGCGCCTGGCGCTGTTCGGGCGGCAAGACATTGATCCGCTCGCACCAGGTCTGCGCGGCCTTCAGCTTGCTGCCCGAGTCGATGCTCATCACCTCGTCCCCGGCCAGCCCCTCGTCCATCAAAAACCGCACCACCTGCGGCGATACGCCGGTGTCCTCGCAGACCACCAGCATCTTCGGATACCGCGTCGGATCGATGGCGGCGAAATCGGCTTCCAGCCTGCGCAGTTTCTGCAGGCCGGCGCGCAACATCACCCGCTGGCCTTCGCTCAAGGACCGGATTGCCGTCGACGTCGCGCTCGGCCTTGAACTCCAGCGGCAACGCGCCGATCTCCTTGCGCCGGTCGAGTACCAGCGATTTCACCAGTCCCGCAGCCATGGCCGTCTTCAGGTCGAAGTCGGCGATGATGTGCGGGAAGTACAGCTTCTTCCTGTTCCTGCCGTTGCCCACGTCGTTGTAAGGCGTGGCCGAGAAGTCCACCTGCGCGAAGCGCCGCCCCTTGCCCTCGGCGATCAGCATCAGGCTTTTCTGCCACTCCACCTCGGTGACTTCGCCCTCGCGCCTGACCGCATGGATATGATGCGCTTCGTCGTTGAACACCAGCAGATCGGGCAGACCGGCCAGATAGTCCAGCACGCTGCCGCGTGCGTGGCGACGGTCGAGCGCGTCCAGGCCGTTGCCGGCGGCCCTGCCCGGTTGCAACGGCAGCAGGGCGGCGATCACCTCCCGGGGATCGGCCGGACCGCCCGGCGGCGTCGCCGAGCAGATGCCAGTTGCACAGGGCGATCAGCCCATTGCCGGCGACCTTCAGGCCGATCTCGTCCCGGGTGCAGGTGTTGCCACGCACGAAACCGAACACCCGCTCGCGGTGTGCCTCGGGAATGAACAGTTCGGCATAACGTGCCACGTCGGAGCTGGCGAAATCGCGCCGGCCATCGATCTCCTTGCCGAGGAAGGCGTCCAGCAGGCGTTCGTAGACAATCAGTCCCGGCGCGACGATCAGGAAGTTGCGGGTGAAGCGCGGATCGTCCACCCCGGCCTCCAGTGCCGCCGTCCTGTTCAGCAACTGCCAGACCAGCAACGCCTGCAGCACCCAGGTCTTGCCGGTACCGGTGGCCATCTTCAGGCAGTACTTGGGATGGGTGTGCTTGGCCTGGCCGACCTCGGCCAGACGCTTGCCGGCCAGCAGCGCATCCGGCGCGACCCGCTGGTACAGCTCCTGCAGCGTGGCGCTGCCCAGCACTTCGTGGGCGACGATGGCATTGAGGATCGCCTGGCGCTGTCCCGCATGGAAATCCGGCCCGCCCCGTGCCGTGCCGTGCCGTGCCGTGCGCGTATCCGCGCCGAACCACCAGGCGAGCAGCTCGGCGGTGGTCGGCGTGACCAGCGCGAAGATCTCCGCCATGCCCTCTTCCAGACCGATGCACAGCGCATCGGTACGGGCGCTCAGGGCGTCGGCCAGTCGCAGTCGCTCGCGGCTGTCGTTGTCGAATCCGCTCATCGCCCGCCCTCCACGCCGACCTCGACGCTCACCTCGGCCTCGAAGCCGAACACGTCCACCGCGCGCACGCAGACCCGCCGCGGGCCGGGCCTGGCCGGTACGCTGAACACCGCCTCGGTCGTCACCCGCAGCGGATCGCCGTCGCCGTCCAGGTTGCCGCGATAGTCCTGCCAGACCGAGCGGAACACTTCGCCGTCGTAGTCCGGGTCCACCGCCCAGTACTCGATCAGCGCCAGCGGTTCCCTGTTCATCACCGCCTGCAGCCTGGCGCGGTTGGCATCGTCGAGATTGATCGCCTCGGGCGACAGCAACACATAGTTGGCCAGCGCGACGCGCAGGGTTTCCGCCTGCGCATCGGCGCCGCGCAGGCGCTGCACCGGCCCGATCTTCAGATATTGCAGGCTGGAAAAGCGCACATGGCCGCGTAGCCGTTCCAGGCTGCCTTTCTTTTTCAGACGATCGAGCAGATCGGGCGGAACCACCAGGACCTCCAGAGCCGGATCGTTCAGCCCGTCGATGCTTTCGCCGATATTCGGCTCGAAGTTCCAGCCCAGCACCACCACCCGGTCCCAGCCGCCCAGGAGGCTGTCGCGCTGCGCCAGCGCCTTTTTCAGGGTGGCGGCCCCCGTCAGCTTGTTCGGCGAGTCGGCATATACCAGCGTGCGCACGCCGCCGGCGACGACGCTGCCCAGATTGCGCGCCGGATTGTCCTCCTCCGGCAAGGGCCGTGCGCCGAACAGCGACAACAGGATCTGCGCCAGATCGCCGATGCGGAAACTGCGCCCCAGGGTGTTCTTCGCCGACTCCAGCTGATAGTCGCCGATGGCCTGATAGAGGAACGGCCGGGCGTTCCGGTCGATCAGCCGCTTGCGCATGATCATGCAGGCCGGCTTGCCCAGGTCGCTGGTGATCCAGCGGCGGCCGAGCCGTTCCGCGACGGCGGCGGTGGTGCCCGAACCGCCGAAGAAATCGGCGACCAGGCCGTTTTCGGGACAGGCCGAGTTGATCACCCGCTCGAGGAGGGCCTCGGGTTTCTGCGTGTCGTAGCCGGTCTCCTCGTTTTTCCGCTTGATGTAGTGATGGGCATAAAGCTGCTTGACGTCCGTCCACACCGTGGAAAGCGGAACGCCCTTGCTCTCGTCCAGATACTGGCGTTCGAAGCAACCTTTCTCCCGCTCCCTGGTCCGATACCTCCTGCCATGCCCATCGACCTCGGTGAAGCGGTCTTCGATGTATTTTTCCGAATAGGGCAGGTACTCCTTGCGATGGAAATGCTCCCCATAGTTTTTCGCGTACCACAGCAGGTATTCGTGCGCCTTCACCATCTTGTTCCCGGCGGCCCTGCCGCCGCTCGGGGTTCCGTAGGACCACACGATTTCGGTGTTGAAATTGGCTTTGCCGAAAATCTCGTCGGCCACGGCTTTCACGTAGTGGCTCACCTGCATGCCGATGTGGATGCAGATCGAGCCGCTCTTGCTCAGCAGTTCGCGCATCAGGATCAGCCTGGGGACGAGCATTTCCAGGTAGGAGGCGGTGCCGTCGCTCCAGGTGTCGCAGTAGGCGAACTGTTCCAGCACCGTCGGCCGCTGTTCCAGTTCCACGCCGGGCAAGCTGACCCTGGTGCGGTAGTCGGCCCTGGAGTCGAACGGCGGGTCGATATAGATCAGGTCGATCCCGCCGCGCAGAGCGGGCATGCCGCTCGGCGGGTCGCCGGCCAGCAGCGCGGCCATGGCCAGCAGGTTGTCGCCGTAGATCAGGCGGTTGCGCCAGGGCGTCCGATCCGGCGCGGCGGCATCGCCGAACGACGGCCGCACCTCGCCGAACAGACCGCCCTGCACCGAGGCCAGGGCGTCCTGGCGCAGATCGGCGCGAATCCAGTCGGCCTCCCTGGCATCCTTCGACGGCAGCACCCATTCGCGGCTCTGCAGGCCGACGCGGTGGCGGCTTTCGAGGCTTTCCAGGATTCTTTCGGCGACCTGTCGCCCGCGGGCGACGATTTCGGGGAGCTGTTCGAGCAGGGATCTGGACATGGCAGTTCGGTTCAATCGGTTTGAACCAACAATTCAACACAACCGAAAACCACTGTTCAACCGAGAATTGAACTGAAGCTTCAAATTCAGGCGTATGAACGAAAAAGCCCTGTTCGCTGAACGCCTGAAAACCGCCATGCTCGCCGCGGGTTACGAGCCCCGCCCCTCCGTGCTGGAGCGCGAGTTCAACCTGCGCTATCTGGGCCGTCCCCTCACCTTCCAGGCCGTGCGCCGCTGGCTGCGCGGCGACTCGCTGCCGGAACAGGACAAGTTGCAGGTATTGGCCGACTGGCTGGGCGTCGAGCCGCAGGTGCTGCGTTTCGGCGAGCAGGCGGTGCAGAAAATCCAGGAAAATCGCGGCCGCTGGGAAACCGCCCTCAAGGGCGAGGAACGCGAGGTACTGCAGGCCTATCTGAGCCTGCCCGTCGAACAGCGCAAGGTCGTGCGCGAAGTCATCCTCACCTTCGCCAAGGCCTGCAGCAAGCCGCCCGGCGAGGAAACCCCCGGCTGAAAAGCCGGCGAGCACGGGTCGATCCGCTCCCAGCGAACGCGGGCCGGCCGCCGCCGACAGCCGAAAGCCCTCCGCCGCGCCAGCCCGCCCATGCGGCGCTGCAGCGGCCGAATCCACCGCCCATGAACGGAACCGCCCACCCGGCACGCGCCACCTGAAACCCGGCAAATGCGCACAGGGCGAACCTCTGCCTGCCGGTAGCCTGTGGAGCCCCACAAGTTTATTCAATAAATGCATATAATTATTATTTTAGATGCTTTGACGGAATAAAAACCTGCATTTAAAACTAGCGGCGCCTGTACCGCGAAGACGCCGGAACGGGCTTGCGCAACGGCGGACAGCCATGCGCGGGTGGCCGAACGCATCGCGCGATACGCGACGGGCCGGGTATCTCCCTATTCATTTTTCCGATTATCCCGACCCGGAAAAGCGCCCATCCGCTTCGCCGGGCGGCCATCCCCGCCCGGAGCAGGCCGAGGAGCCTGGATTTCCCGGTGGGCGAGCGCTAAGGAGCAACATGAGCATTTTGCGTAAGCTGGTCGCCGGTGGCGCGGCGACCCTGGCCTTGCTGGGAACCGCCGCGGTGCAGGCCGGTGCGGCCAAGGACGAGAAAGACAGCCTGATCTACCTGCACTCGATCGAGCCGAAGACCTTCTACCAATGGTGGACGCAGGCGGAATACCCGCGCCGCCAGCTTCTCGACGGCCTGATTTTCCTCGACGGGGAAGGCAAGCTGCACCCCTGGCTGGCCAAGAGCTGGAAACAGGACGGCACGGTATGGACCTTCGACCTGCGCGACGACGTGGTGTTTTCCGACGGCTCGAAATTCAACGCCGAGACCGTGGTGAAGAACGTCGAGTTCTGGCTCAAGGTTTCCACCTCGGTGCCGGACTCCTTCTTCAAGGAAGCCAAAGCCGTCGACGAATACAAGGTGGAAATCCACACCACCATTGCGCAGCCCTGGCTGGCCAACCTCTTGTCGAGCGGCGGCTTCGCCATCAACTCCAGCCCCTCGCTGGCCCGCGATCTCAAGGAAATCGGCGAAAACCCGATAGGCAGCGGCCCCTTCGTGCTCAAGGAATGGAAGCGCGGCGAAGAGATCGTCCTGGTTCGCAACGAAAACTACCGCTGGGGCCCGGAAACGACGCATGGCGGCCCGGCCCATCTGAAGACCATCCACTGGAAGTTCGTGCCGGACGCCAATGCGCGCTGGCTGGCGCTGGAAAAGGGCGAGGCCGACCTGATCTACGACCCGCCTTCGGTCAAGTGGAAGGAAGCGACCGGTAAATACCCGACTTCGACCCGATACGCGCCGGGCCGGGGTCAGACGCTCTCGCTCAATACCGAGTTCGGCCCCTTCGCGGACAAGCGCGTGCGCCAGGCCTTCGCCTACGCCAGCAACCGCAAGAAAATCGTCGAGACCCTGTTCCGTGGCTCGGCCCTCTACGAAGGCAACGGCGCCTATTCGCGAACCACGCCCGATTACGTCGACCTGGACGATGCTTATCCCTACGACCCGGACAAGGCCGTCGGGCTGCTGGAGGAAGCGGGCTACACCCGGGTCAACGGCGACGGCTTCCGCGTCGGGAAGGACGGCAAGGTGCTGGAGGTCCTGTTCCCCGTGTACCCGACCATCGTCAGCCCGGAAGGCTATACCTCGCTGCAGGCGTTGCAGGCTGAAGCGAAGAAGGTCGGCTTCAAGATCGACCTGATCGCCCTGACCCCCACCGACCTGGCCGCCGGCCGCTATACCAAGCCGGACGAATACCACGTCTACCTGGGCTACTGGACCATGTATGCGCCGACGGTGCTTTCCGTCAATTATCGCCCCGATGACGGTTCGGCTTCGGGGACCATCTTCGGCCGGCAGAACCTCAACCAGATCCAGACCACGGGGGGCTCGCCCAACCCGCACAACCGCGTGCGTTCGAAGGACTGGAAACTGCAGGAAGCCATCGTCGAGGCGCACCGCGAGCCGGACCCGCAGGCACGCCACGCGAAACTGGCCGCCATCCAGCAGCACATCAGCGACGAGGCGCTGGCGCTGGGTTTCTACACCTCCACCTATAACCTGGTGGGCCAGAAATACCTGAGCGGCCTGATCCACAACATCCATGGCCCGATTTTCTACGCGTTGAAGAAAGACTAGGAGTGGATGAGATGAGCGCACGCCAGGCGACGATATCGGATGTTGAAACCTCGGGGAAAAGGCAGGCGCTGCTCGGCGCCGGCCATGTCCTGCTCGGCAAGCTGGGACAGGCCTTGCTCACCCTGTGGGCGACGGTGACGCTGCTGTTCGTGGCGCAGGCCGTGCTGCCCGGCGACCGGGCGACCATTTACCTGAACGTACTCGAGGGTTACAGCGTCACCCGCACGCCCGAAGAACTGGCGCCGATCAACAGGGAATTCGGCTTCGACCGGCCCCTGCTGGTGCAGTACGCCGATTATGTTGGCGGGGTGCTGCAGGGCGATCTGGGCACCGCCCTGCAGAGCCGGCGCCCGGTGACCGATCTGATCCTGGAGCAGATCGGCGCCACGGCCCTGCTGGCGGTGTCGGCGATCGTCCTGGCCTGGCTGATCGCCCTGGCCTGGACGCTGGCGACCGCCGGCCGGCATCCGGCGCTCTCGCGGATCGGCGCGACCGTCGAGGCGCTGGCGGCGGGCATGCCGCACTATTGGCTGGGCCTGCTGCTGTTGCTGGCCTTCGCGGTGCATCTGGACTGGTTTCCGGTGGTCGGCGGGGATTCCTGGCGCGGCCTGTGGCTGCCGGCCCTGACCCTGGCGATTCCCCTGGCCGGCTTCCTCGGGCAGGCCATCCGCGGCGAATACGAGCACGCCCTAGGCCAGCCGCACGTGCTGTCGTCCAGGGCGCGCGGAACCGACGAGTGGCGGGTACGGGTGGTGCATGCCCTGCGCCCCGCCCTGATTCCCGGTATCACCCTGACCGGCTGGGCGCTGGGCGCCCTGGTGTCCGGCGCGGTCATCGTCGAGAACGTGTTTTCCCGTCCCGGCATAGGCGCCCTGCTGGTATCGGCGGTGGAACTCAAGGAGTTCGAACTGATCTCCGGCATCATCCTGATCGTGAGCCTGGTCTACGTGCTGATCACTTTCCTGACCGACTGGCTGTATACGCTGGTGGACCCGCGCGTCAGTTTCGAGCGCAAGGGGGAAGCCTGATGCCGGCGCTGAAACTGTCGCTGCCGGCCGGACTGGCGCAAGGCCGGCTGGGCCAGACGTGGGCGAGCCTGTCCCGCGTGCCGCCGCTGGTCTGGCTGTCGGCGCTGCTGATCGCCTTCACCCTCTGGGCATCGATCGCGCCCGCCACGCTGGTGGCGTACGACCCGCTGGAGACCGATCTCGCCAATGTGCTGATGCCCTTCACGACGGAGCACTGGCTGGGCACCGACGAAATCGGCCGGGATCTGTACTCGCGCCTGGTGCATGGCGCGCGCGAGTCGTTCCTGATCGGCCTGCTGGCGATGCTCGTCGCCATCGTCCTGGCCCTGCCGCTGGGCTTTCTGGGCGCGCTGGCGCCCAGGCCGGTCCGCCACGGGGTGGACCGCCTCATCGAAATCCTGCTGGGCTTTCCCACCCTGCTGGTCGCCCTGCTGTTCGTCACCCTTCTCGGCCAGGACCCGCTGAACGTGGCCATTGCGGTGGGCATCGGCTCGGCACCGGGCTATGCGCGCCTGATACGCGGACAGACGCTCCTGGTGCGCAACAGCGCCTACGTCGAAGCCGCCGTGGCGCTGGGGCATACGCGGGCCGCCATCCTGTTCAGGCACATCGTTCCCAATGCCATCCGCCCGCTGGTGCCGATCACCGGGCTGGGCGTGGGCAAGGCGATCGTCTGGTCGTCCAGCCTGTCCTTCCTGGGCCTCGGGGTGAAACCGCCCTCCTCGGAATGGGGCGCGCTGCTCGCCGCCGGCAAGGGGCAACTGCTGGAGGCCCCCTGGCTGCTGGTGGTGCCGGGCACGGCGGTGGTGCTGGTGGCCCTGAGTTTCTCGACGCTGTTCCATTACCTGCAGGCCAGGTCGGAAGGAGCATGACGGATGACGCATGAACGACATTCGGCCGGCGAAACGCTGTTCCAGGTGAAGAACCTGAACGTGGGCTTCCGGACGCCGCATGGCTACAAACGGGTCGTCCGCGATTTCGAGCTGACGCTGCGTCGCGGCGAAACCCTGGCCATCGTCGGCGAGTCCGGCTCGGGCAAGACGGTGGCGACCCGCGCCCTGATCGGGCTGGCCGGAGATAACGCGGTCGTCGCGGCGGACGTCTTGCGCTACAAGGACACCGATCTGCGCCAGGCCGGCCGGCAGACCCTGAAAAAACTGCGCGGCGCGCAGGTGGGCTACGTGCTGCAAGACGCCCTGGTGTCGCTCGATCCCCTGCAGCCCATCCGCAACGAGATCGCCGAACCGCTCGACGCGCATGCCCGGCTGTCGAAAGCGGAAATCCGCGAGCGGACCATCCAACTGCTGACCGAAGTGGGGGTGCCGCAGCCCGAGATCCGCAAGGACCAGTATCCGGGCGAGCTGTCCGGCGGTTTGCGCCAGCGCGCCCTGATCGCGACGGCGCTGGCGCTGCATCCGCCGGTCATCATCGCCGACGAGCCCACCACGGCGCTCGACGTGGTGGTGCAGGCCCAGGTGCTGGGCGTGCTGGCGCAACTGATCGCGCGCGGCACCAGCCTGATCCTGATCAGCCACGACCTGGCGGTGGTGGCCAGGCTGGCCGACCGCATCCTGGTCATGAAGTCCGGGATAATCGTCGAAAGCGGCACGCGGGACGAGGTGCTCGGCAACCCGCAGCATGCCTACACCAAGGCGCTGATCCAGGCGGTGCCCAGCGGCGATACGCGGGGCCGCCGGCTGAGCCCCGCCGCTCCGGCGCGGATCGGGCGCCCCCGGCGGCACGGCGAGGCGGCCGAAAACGACAGCGCCACGCCGATCCTGGAGGCGAAGCACCTGAGCAAGTCCTTCCATGGGCCGGACGGGCGCCTGCGCGAGGCGGTCGCCGACGTCTCCTTCGAACTGTTCAAGGGCGAGGTGCTGGGAATCGTCGGCGCGTCGGGCTCCGGCAAGAGCACGCTGGCCAGGCTGCTGCTGGCCTTGACCGACTACGACGCGGGTGCGGTGCTCTACCGTGGCCTGGAGTGGCCCAGAGCGGACGACAGAACCAAGCGCCGGGTGCGCGGGAAGATTTCCGTCGTCTATCAGGACCCCTACAGCTCCTTCGATCCGCGCTGGAACGTCGGGCGGATACTGGAGGACGCCCTGCGCCTGCATGCCGAAGACGGCCATGCGCCGCAACGAGCCGACCTGCTGGAGTTGCTGGAAGCCGTGGGCCTGAACGAAAGCCACCTGCGTGCCCGCCCCCGCCATCTTTCCGGCGGCCAGCGCCAGCGGGTGGCGATCGCCCGGGCCCTGGCCGTGCACCCGGAAATCCTCATCCTGGACGAAGCGGTATCCGCGCTGGACGTCAGCATACAGGCGCAGATCCTCGACCTGCTGGAAGACCTGAAGGCGCGGTATTCCCTGAGCATCCTGTTCATCTCCCACGACCTGGGCGTCATCCACCACATCGCCGACCGCGTGCTGGTGATGAAAGACGGCGCCGTGGTGGAAGAAGGAGATGCGGACGCCGTGTTCCATGCCCCCCGGCATCGCTACACGCAGGAACTGGTGGCCGCCCTGCCGCATTTCGACAACTCGCGCGGCGCGGGACGGCATCCCTGAAACGGGCCCCCATGGGCACCGCCAGTTGTCGCCCCCGGCAGGCGCCAGGGTCCCTCCTTCCGAGGGCGCCGGCCGCTGCCCGGAAAGGAGCGCGGAGCGGCTCGGCCCCAACGCCGCTGCCCGCGCGACGACGGACTCGCGGAACATCCCCGCTTTCGGCGCAACCGGGCCAGCGACGAAATCCCCGGAAACGGCGACGCCCCGGCAACGTTTCGAGCATGCGCCGCCCGACACGCTCCGGCGGATGGACTTTTCCTGCGATCACCCGGCCCCTCTCCCGTGCCCGGCAGAAAGAGATCGACATCGCTTCCGAGAAACGCCGTCAACGTCCAGGCTTGTGGGCGAGGGTGTAGACCGTCTGCCCGCGCAACTTGAAGTCGTCGCAGAGGTAGGTGAAGTTTTCCGAGTGCCCGGTGAACAGCAGACCGTCTTCCTTCAGGTAGGGGACGAAGCGCTTGAGGATGCGCGCCTGACTCGTCTTGTCGAAGTAGATCATGATGTTCCGGCAGAAGATCGCATCGAAGGGGCCGCCGAGGTCCCAGTGCGGCGCGTGCAGGTTGATCTGCCGGAAGTCGATCATGTTCACCAGTTCCGGGCGCACCCGGGCCAGTCCTTCCCGCCCGCCGCTGCCCCGCAGGAAAAAGCGCTTGACGCGCTGCTCGTCGAGCTCCAGGACCTGCTTGAGTGGATAGACGCCGGTGCGCGCCTTGGCCAGCGCGTCGGTGTCGATGTCGCTGGCGACGATCCGCGCCTGGCTGGCCTGCTGCGGCCCGAGCGCCTCGACCAGGGTCATCGCGATCGAATACGGCTCCTCGCCGGTGGAAGCCGCGGCGCACCAGACCCTCACCGGTTCGCGGCGGCCGGCCACATGCTCGGCGAGCAGCGGGAAATGGTGCGGCTCGCGGAAGAAGGCCGTGAGGTTGGTGGTCAGCGCATTGGTGAAGGCCTCCCACTCCCGCGCCGCGGGCTGCCGGGCCAGACGCTCCAGGTACTCCGAGAAATGGCTGATGCCGTGCAGGCGCAGGCGCTTGGCCAGGCGACCGTAGACCATTTCGCGCTTGTTGGCGGCCAGGACGATCCCGGCACGCTGATAGATCAACTGGCAGATGCGTTCGAAGTCCGCATCGGTCAGCACCAGATCGCGCCCCAAAGGATCGTTCGGGGATGCTGATGCGGGGATGTTCAAGATGTCTCCCTCTTCCGGCCCGCAGCCAACCTTCGCTTGCCAGGCCGCTCTTCGCCCTCGCCGGACCCGGCCGGCAAGCGCGGATCGAACGCCGCCCCGGAAGCCGAACCCGAGCCGGTCACACGGAACACGGAAATCGCACGCTGCACCTGCACCGCCTGGGTCTCCAGATGGGCGGCCTGCTGCGCCACCGACTCAACCAGGCGGGCATTGTGCCGGGTCACCTCGTCCATCCGCGCCACGGCCTGGCCAGCCTGGGCGATGCCGCCGTTCTGCTCGGCGGAGGCCGTGGCGATCGACCCGATGATGTCGTTGACCCGGGCGACCGCCGTCACGACCTCTCCGCTGGTCCGTTCGGCCTGTCGTACCAGGCGCTCGCCCTGCACGATCTGCTGCGAGGAGTCGTCGATCAGGGTACGGATCTGCCGGGCGGCCTCCGCCGAACGGCTGGCCAGGTTGCGTACCTCGCCGGCCACCACCGCGAAACCGCGGCCCTGCTCGCCGGCGCGCGCCGCCTCCACCGAGGCGTTCAGCGCGAGGATGTTGGTCTGGAAGGCGATCGAGTCGATCACGTCGATGATCTCGGTCATCCTGTGCGAGGTGGCGGTGATGGTGCCCATGGTATCCACCACCTGCCCCATCACCTGGCCGCTTTCGCGCACCGCCCCGGCCGCGTCCTCGACCAGTCGGCTGGCTTGGCGGGCGTTGGCGGCGTTCTGCTCCACGGTGACGGTGAGTTGCTCCATGCCGGCCGCGGTTTCCTGCAGGGAAGCCGCCTGTTGCTCGGTGCGCAGATGCAGGTCCAGGTTGTCCCTGGCGATCGTCTGCGCGGACTGGGTGAAGGTATCGACGCTGCCGCTCACATCCGCCGAGATGCTGACCAGGCTCTTGCGCATGGTCTCCAGCATCTGCGTCATCTGGCCCATTTCGCCATTGCCGTAGTCGGCTATGCGCACCATGAGGTTACCGGCCGCCAGTTGGGCGATGAAGCCGATGGCGGCCTGCAGCGGCCGGTCCAGCGTGCGGACGGTCATCCGCGCCAGCAGGACCAGCCACAGCATCCCCGCGGCGACCAGCCCCAACTGGAACCGCAACAGCGTCTCCGCCAGGGCCATGTCCCCGCTCTGCAGACCGAAATAGCCGAGCATGCCGCTGGCCAGCAGCAGCATTCCGCCGGTCGAGACGATCAGTTCCAGTTGCATGGACAGGGAGCCCAGTTGCAGACGTTCGAGCAGACCGCGCCAGCCGCGCCGCACCAGCTTTCCGCGCAGCAGGCCGAGGTGCCTGCCGCGCCCCTCGCGGATGCTCCGGTAGGCCTGCTCGGCGATCTCCACTTCCCTGCGCGAGGCCCTGGTGCGCACCGAGGTGTAACCGACCAGCCGATCGCCTTCGTAATAGGGAGTGACATTGGCCCGGACCCAGTAGTGATCGCCGTTCTTGCGGCGGTTCTTGACGATGCCGTTCCAGCCCAGCCCCTTGCCGATCGTTTCCCACAGGTTGGCGAAGGCGATGGCCGGCATGTCCGGATGCCGGACCAGGTTGTGCGGAGCCCCCATCAGTTCTTCATGGCGAAACCCGCTGACCTTGACGAATGCCGGATTGGCATAGGTGATTCGTCCCTGCAGGTCCGTCCGCGAAATCAGGAAATCGTCTTCCTGCAGTTCGTACTCGCGTCCACTGACGCCGCCGTTGTTGCGCATGAATTCTTCCCGGTGTCGTGAGGCTTTCAATTACCCGTTGTGGCGAACCGTCCATGAACCTGCGGGAACCGGGGGACACCGAACCCCTGCCGACGATCGATGCGCCCGGCAGGGCATCGCTCGCCAGCGAGCAGGCGCCCACGGGGCAGACGCGGCCCGTGGAAGCGAGCTTGCCCGCGATACCTCCGTCCTCCGCCGCCCGTCGCGGACGAATCCGCTCCCGCAGGTCGCATCAGAAGGTCTGCCAGTCGTCGTCGGCCTCGGAAGAGGTCCGCTCCTGTCGCACGGTAGCCGGCAGCTCCTTCTGAGCCACTTCACGCTCGGCATGCTTGAATTGACGCTGCGCCCAGGAGCCGTCCTTCTGCCGCGACGCGGAGAAACCCGGCGCCGTGTCGATGCGAAAGCCATCCACGACTTCGCGCAGGCGGTGGGCCTCGCCGACCAACTCGTCCGCCGCCTGATTGGTCTCCTTGACCAGATTGGCGTTCTGCTGGGTCACGGCATCCATTTCCAGCACCGCCTTGTCGACCAGGGAGATGCCGTTGCTCTGCTCGCGGGACGCGGCGGAAATCTCGTCCATGATGTCGGCCACCTTCTGCACCGACTCGACGATCTCCTGCATGGCGCCGCCGGCCTGTTCGACCAGCTTGCTGCCGGCATCCACCTGGTCGACCGAGGCGGTGATCAGGTCGCGGATCTCCTTCGAGGCCTGCGCGCTGCGGCTGGCCAGATTGCGCACCTCGCCGGCCACCACCGCGAAGCCGCGGCCCTGCTCGCCGGCGCGCGCCGCCTCCACCGAGGCGTTCAGCGCGAGGATGTTGGTCTGGAAGGCGATCGAATCGATCAGCTTGATGATTTCCGCCACCTTGTGCGAGCTGTCGCTGATCCCGCCCATGGTGCTGACCACCTCGGCGACCAGGGTGCCGCCGCGCCTGGCCACCTCGGCGGCGCTGTCGGCCAGGGCATTGGCCTGGTGGGCGTTGTCGGCGTTCTGGCTGACCGTGGAGGTCAGTTGCTCCATGCTGGAGGCGGTGTTCTCCAGCGAGGCGGACTGCTGCACCGTGCAGGTCGAGAGGCTGCGGCTGCCTTCGGCGATCGCCTGGGCCCCCTCGTGGATCAGGCGACTGCTGCGGCGCACGGTGCTCACGGTCTGCGCCAGGCGCTGCTGGATGTCGGCCAGGGCCGCGAACAGCTTGCCGATCTCGTTGGTGCTGTGCACCTCGACATGGCTGGCCAGATCGCCGGCGGCGATCTGCTCGCAGTGCTCCACCACTCGCTGCAGCGGACGCAGCACATTGGCCGTGACGCCCCAGAGCACGATGGCGACGGTCAGCACGGAGACGAACAGGGCCGCATAGATGGCCCACTCGATCGCCGCCTCGATCCAGGCGCCCTCGCCCTGGGTCATCCGCTCGCCGCCGGCCAGCGCCTGCCCCAGCTTCTCCAGCTCGGCCAGGAAGGCCGCGCCGTACATCCCGGCCGCCTTGCCATGTTCGGCGGCGACTGCCGGGTTGCGCCGGACCAGCTCCTGCAACTGCGGGCGCAGGCCATTGTCGAGCAGGCCGGCGAAGCGCTCCTGCAAAGCCTTCAGTCGCGCCTCGTGGCCGGCGGCGTGCGGCGGGGCGACGAAGGCCGCGAAAGCCGCCTGCAGCCTGTTCAGGCGCTCGTCCAACAGGGCCTTGTCCACCTGATGGGCCGGCGGAGCCTGGGTGTCGCCGAGCTGCGCCTGCTCGCGCTGCAGCGCCTGCCCCAGACGGCTCTGCTCGTCGCCCAGTGCCTGCAGCAGTTCCTGCAGCCGGAAGGCGATGCCCTGCAAGCCGACGATCCGGCGCAGATCCTCCTGTTGCTGCCGACCGAGGTCGAGCAACTGCTCCTGGCTGCGCTCGGCATAGTGAACCGAGTAGAGGCCCAGCGCGCTCAGGGCCACCACCACCGTACTGAAAAATGCCAGTACCAGCATCCAACTGAGACGTACCGTCATGTTGTTCAGTAGTTTCAACTCATCCTTCCTTTGCGGCCTGTCCGCATTGAGAGTGTCTCGTCCGGACGATCAGCTCCAAGCCGTTTCGGCCTTCGCCCTGTCCTGTTGGTGATGTTCGCCGGCGGAGCGTTTCCGCCCCCGCGGATCGCCCTGGGAGGCCTCGATGACGAAGCGCACCACATGCCGGTTGAGCTGAACGCTCTGGCGGGCCAGACGCTGCGTCGCCTGGGCGCTGTCCTGGACCATGCCGGCGTTGCGCTGGGTCATCTGGTCCATCTGCGCCACGGCCAGGTTGACCTGCTCGATGCCGCTGCTCTGTTCGGCGGAGGCCGAGGAAATCTCGCCGATCAGCCTGTTGAGCTGGCCGATGTCGGCGACCATGGCCTGGATGAGCTCGCCGGTCCGGCGCACCTGCTGGTTGCCCGCCTGCACCTGGCCACCGGCGCCGTCGATCAGGCCCTTGATCTCGCGGGCCGCCTCGGCGCTGCGGCTGGCCAGATTGCGCACCTCGCCGGCCACCACCGCGAAGCCGCGGCCCTGCTCGCCGGCGCGCGCCGCCTCCACCGAGGCGTTCAGCGCCAGGATGTTGGTCTGGAAAGCGATCGAATCGATGGTGTCGACGATGCCCGACATCCGCTCGGCGCTGACCTGGATGGCGGCCATGATGTCGACCACCGACTGCATGGCCCCGCCGCCCTTGTGCGCGCTCGCCGCGCAGTTCTCCGCCAGGGCGCTGGCCCGGCCGGCGTTCTCGGCGTTCTGCCGCACGGTGGCGGTCAGTTGCTCCATGGTCGAAGCGGTTTCGGCCAGGGCCGCCGCCTGCTGCTCGGTGCGTGCGGCCAGTTCGGCGTTGCCGGCGCCGATCGCTTCGGCCTCGGCCTCGACCTGGCGGGCGCTGCCGCCTATGTCGCCGATGACGCCGGCGAGGGCTTCGCGCATGCGGTTGGTGTGGGCCAGCACGCTGTCGCTGTCGCCGGGACGCAGCACGGGGGCGTGGGTCAGATCGCCGTCGGCGATGTGGCCCACGACCTCGACCGCGTAGCGCGGATCGCCGCCGAGATTGCGCATGAGATCGCGGATGACCCAGCCCATCGCCAGCGACAGCGCGGCGCCGGCCAGCAGCAGGCCGACCAGCGACTGGATCAGGCGCTTGACGAACATCTCGTCGATATCGGCGATGTAGATGCCGCTTCCGACATACCAGCCCCAGGGCTCGAAGAGGCGGATGAACGAGCTTTTGCTCTCCAGCTCGCCGGTACCGCCGTGGCGCCAGGGGTAGTCGAAATAGGCGCGCCCCCGCCCCTGGTCCACCGCGTTGGCGAAACCGACGAACAGGTTGCGCCCGCCGGCATCCTTGAACTCCGACAGCCGGGCGCCCGCCTCGATGGTCGGATGGGCGATGTTGCGCATGTCGGCATCGAACACGAAGAAATAGCCGCGCCCGTCGTCGTAACGCATGCTCTTGACCAGTTCGGCCGCACGCGCCTGCCCTTCCTCGCGGCTCATGGCCCCGCGCTCGACCTGCGCGACGACATCCCCCAGCGCCGAAAGCGCGATCTCGACCTGGCTCTCGACCTTGGCCCGGCGCTCCTCGAACATCATGCCGCGCATGATCCAGGCCGCCAGGATCACCAGTACCAGCATCGCCAGCCAGGCGGCCACCAGGGTCCCCCAGAGCTTCTGACTCGTCGTCGGACTGCCCATTCATCTCTCCTTGTACTGCGTTCTTATGGTTATCGAGTTTCGAGATGCCATTGCCAGCCCTCCCCGCCAAGGGAGCCTTTTCCAGTCTTATCGGCAAATGGTGGACGAACTTGAGATGAGACCTTCGCAGCCGGTCCTGGCAAGGGCTTGCACGCGTCCCTGGCCGGGAAGCCGGGAAAGCGGGGTCGACAGCGCGCGGGGAACGAATTCATTCGCGATAGTCCGGACTTCGCCGATGAGCGCGGATGAATCCGCGCTCCCCTTGCCGGCAAACTCGCAGGGCGGGCCCCACGGGCGACGCCGACGCGCCACCGCGAGCCCGTGCGTCCGCGTCAGGCCACGGTCTTCTCCACCAGGGCCATTTCCTCGCTGGTCAGCAGCTTGTCGATGTCGACCAGCACCAGCATGCGCTCGCCGATGCTCGCCAGGCCGCTGAGATAATCGGAGGACAGCGACAGGCTGAATTCGGGCGCCGGCTTGATCTGCTCGGGGGACAGGCTGATCACGTCGGACACGCCGTCGACCACCACGCCGACCACGCGCCCCTCGACGTTGACCACGATGACCACCGTCTGCCCGCCGTACTCGACGCGCTCGAGGTGGAACTTGATGCGCAGGTCGACGATCGGCACGATCACGCCGCGCAGGTTGGTCACCCCCTTGATGAAGTCCGGGGTGTTGGCGATCCGCGTGACGTTCTCGTAGCTGCGGATTTCCTGGGCCTTGAGGATGTCGATGGCGTATTCCTCGCTGCCCAGCGAGAACACCAGGAATTCGCGGGTATGGGTATCGGCCACGGTGGCCGCCAAATCGGCTTGCTTGAGGGAAGTCATGACGGCATCGGCTCCTGTTCGGTCACGGCCGCACGCTCCTGGCGGGCGGCGCTCTGTCTGCGGTTGAGGCGTTGCAAATCGGCGATGTCGAGAATCAGCGAGACGCTGCCATCGCCGAGGATGGTCGCGGCGGAGACGCCCGGCACCTTGCGGTAATTGGTTTCCAGGTTCTTCACCACCACCTGCTGCTGGCCGACCAGTTCGTCCACCAGCAGGGCGCAGCGGCTGCCCTCGCCCTGCACGATCACGGCGATGCATTCGCTGGGCCGGGTGCGCGCGCCGGGAATGCCGAAGACCTGGTGCAGCGGCAGCAGCGACAGGTACTCGTCGCGCACCTTGAGCAACTGGTCGGTGCCGGCCATCGCATAGATGTCCTCGCTGCGCGGTTGCAACGACTCGATCACGGCGTTCAGCGGCAGGATGAAGATCTCCTCGCCGGCGCGGATCGACATGCCGTCGAGGATCGCCAGGGTCAGCGGCAGCACGATGCGGGTGGTGGTGCCCTGGCCCTGGCGCGAGAGGATCTGCACGTGCCCGCCGAGCGACTGGATGTTGCGCTTGACCACGTCCATGCCGACGCCCCGTCCGGATACGTCGCTGACCACCTCGGCGGTGGAAAAGCCGGGGGCGAAGATCAGTTGCCAGACCTCGTCGTCGCTCATGCCGTCGGAAACCGCCAGACCGTTGCTGCGCGCCTTGGCCAGCAGCTTGTCGCGGTTGAGGCCGGCGCCGTCGTCGATGACGTCGATCAGGATGTTGCCGCCCTGATGCTGCGCCGACAGGGTCAGGCGCCCGCTGCGCGGCTTGCCCGCGGCTTCGCGTACGTCCGGCGGCTCGATGCCGTGGTCGAGGCTGTTGCGCACCAGGTGGTTCAAGGGGTCGACGATGCGTTCCACCAGGCTCTTGTCCAGTTCGGTGGACTTGCCCACGGTGACCAGCTCGACCTCCTTGCCCAGCTTGGCCGCCAGGTCGTGGACCTGGCGCGGAAAACGGCTGAACACGAAATCCATCGGCACCATGCGGATGGACATCACCGCCTCCTGCAGGTCGCGGGCGTTGCGCTGCAGGAGGGCGATACCGTTGACCAGCTCGCTGTGCATGGCGCCGTCCAGCCGGCCGAGCATCTGGTCGAGCATCGACTGGGTGATCACCAGTTCGCCCACCAGGTTGATGATCTGGTCGACCTTGGCCACCGGCACGCGCAGGGAGGTGGACTCGCCGTTGTTGCCGGCCGGCGCCCTGGCGGCAGGCGCCGGCTGCGCCGGGGAAACGGCCGGAGCCGGCGCGGGTGCGGCCTGCGCCTTCTTTTCCCCGACGGGCGGGGACGGCGCTACGGCCTCGCTCTTGGGGACACCGACCGCTGCCTGCGGCGGCGCCTCGGGAGCGGCGGCGAGCGCCTGGATCTCCAGTTGTTCGGGCTCGACCACGAAGCACAGCACCGCCTCGATATCGTCGGCGCTCTCGCCGGTGGCCAGTTCCACCTCGTAGCGCCGGACATCGCCGTTCTGGCCGAGGATACTGCCGAAATGCTTGAGCTCCTCGATCAGCAGTTCGCGGTCCTTCTCGGCGACGCCGAGCAGCGTCACGCGCAGGCCCCCCGTACCCTCGCCCGCCGGGGCTTGCGCCGCTTCCGGCTCGGGCTCGGCTGGCGGCGCCGGCGCGGCGACCGGGGCCGGCGCCGCCACTTCCGGCCCCGGCTTGCCGAGTTCCTCCAGGGCCATCTGCTGCAGGGTCTGACAGATGCGCGCGAATGCCTCGGGGTCGGGCTCGCTGCCATTGCGATAGGCGGCCAGCTGGTCTTGCAGCATGTCCTTGGTTTCCAGGAAGGTGTCGACGATATCGCGGCGCAGCTTCAGCTCGCCACGGCGCAGGTGATCGAGGATGTTCTCGAAGATGTGGGTGGTCCGTTGCAGGACGTCGAAGCCGAAGGTGCCGGCGCCGCCCTTGATGGAGTGGGCGGCGCGGAAGATGGCGTTGAGCTGCTCGGGATCGGGGGCATCGATGTCCAGTTCGAGCAGATGACGTTCCATATCCTCCAGCAGTTCTGCGGCCTCCTCGAAGAAGGTGTCGTAGAAATCGGTGATATCCATGCAAGCACCCTGGCTATATGGTGGTTGGTCAAGGTTTGGCGGCTTCCGGGCCGGTACCGACCCGGGCCGCGCCATCCGTCGCCTGCCGGTCGCCGGTGCCCGGCAGGGGGCCGTATTCCCGCTGGTCGAGAATCGAATCGGCGAAGCGGCTGTCCAGGACGATCACCGCGATGCGCCGGTTGGCCGCATCGTTCGGCGCGACGCCTTCGAAGGGAATGCGGTCGGACATCCCCGAGGTGCGCAGCAGTTTTTCCAGGGCCAGGCCGCCGGCGATCAGCTCGCGGCGCGAGGCATTGGCGCGGTCGGCCGACAGCTCCCAGTTGCTGTAGCCCGCCTCGCCGCCGGCATAGGGCAGGCTGTCGGTATGCCCGCTGATCTGGATGCGGTTCGGCAGTTCGTTGAGCATCGGCGCCAGGGTGCGCAGCAGGGTGCGCATGTAGGGAGCCACCCTGGCGCTGCCGATCTCGAACATCGGCCGCTGCTCGGTATCCACGAGTTGGATGCGCAGGCCTTCGGGGGTGAGGTCGATCAGGATCTGGTCCTTGAGTTCCTTGAGGATCGGATTGATCGACAGGGCCTCCCTGATGCGCCGCTCCAGTTGCCGGAGGCGCGCGCGCTCCTGTTCGTCGACGAGGCGCGACGCCAGTTGCGGGTCGATGCGAAAGCGCTCGCCCTCGGCGAAGGTCGGGTCGGGACCGCCGCCGGGGATGACGTTCTCGCTGGCCCCCTCGCGGTCCCCGCCCATCAGCGCCACCACGAGCGGCGTGCGGAAATATTCGGCGACCGCGGCCTTTTGCGCCTCACCGGAGTTGGCGAGCATCCAGAGCACCAGGAACAGCGCCATCAGCGCCGTCATGAAATCGGCGAAGGCGATCTTCCAGGCGCCGCCGTGGTGGCCTTCTCCGCCGCGCTTCTTGCGACGGATGATGATGACGGGACGTTCGCTCATGCGTTGCCGGCTCCGGCGCCCTTGCCGTTGCGCACATGCTCCTCGAGTTCGCCGGCCGAGGGCCGCTCGGCGCTATGCAGGGCCTTGCGACCGAACTCCACGGCCAGTTGCGGGGCATAGCCGTTGAGGCTGGCGAGCAGGGTGACGCGCATGCACTGGAGCATCTTCACCGCCTCGCCGACCTGGCGGTCGATGCGGCTGGCGGCCGGCGCGACGACCCCGTAGGCGAGCAGGATGCCGAGGAAGGTGCCGACCAGCGCGTGGGCGATCATCAGTCCCATTTCATCGGGGCCGGCGTCGGCCATGCTCAGCGCCTTCACCACGCCCATCACCGCGGCGACGATGCCGAAGGCCGGCAGGGCATCGCTGACCTTGGTCAGCGCGTCCACCGGCAGGTGCGCCTCGTGCTCGAACTCCTCGATCTCGTGGACCATCAGTTCGTCGAGTTCGTGGGCGGCCATGTTGCCGCTGATCATCAGGCGCAGATAGTCGGTGAGGAAAGTGACGATCATCGGGTCCTGGACGACCTTGGGGCATTCGCCGAACAGCGCGCTTTCGGCCGGATTCTCGATCTCTTTCTCGATGGCCAGCATGCCTTCGCGCCGGGCCTTGCTCAGCAGGTTGTAGAGCAGCGACATCAGCTCCAGGTAAAGCGCCTTGTCGTAGCTGTTGGTGCGCCGCAGGCGGGAGAAGGCCCCCAGGGTCGCCTTGATGATCTTGCCGTTGTTGGCGGCGATGAAGGCGCCGAGCGCGGCGCCGCCGATGATCAGCAGTTCGAGCGGCTGGTACAGCGGCCCCAGGCTGCCGCCGGACAGCGCATAGCCGCCGAAGACCGAGAGCATGACAACGATGAGACCCAGAGCGATCAGCACAGGCGCGTCCTTCCAGAATAAAGCGGTATCCGGGATATCGGCAGGAATGAACTCGGCTTGAGGGCGATCGAAAAACTTTGCCGGCCCCGGTGATCCGGGACCGGCGGAAGCGGGAGGCTTCGAGTGGCGGGAAGGAGGCTGCCGCGCTCAGCCCTCGGCGCAGGCTCCCGGCAGCATGGGACCGGCGGCCGCCGCCAGCAACTCGATCTCCCGCCGCTTGCGCGTCTTGCCGGCGCGCGACGGCGGCTGGCAGATGCCGCAGACGAAGTCCCGGGCCGGCGCATGGGCATGGGCCACGAACTCTCCGCCGCAACAGGTGCAGCGGACCATCTCGAGCATGCCGCTCTCGAAGAAACGCACCAGCGTCCAGGCCCGGGTCAGGCCGAGGACGAATTCGGCGTCATCCAGGCCCACCTGCTCCAGATAGAGCCGGAAAGCCTTGACGAAGGCCTCCATCCGCTCGCAGCCGCATCGCTCCTTCAGGTTGCGATAGATCCCGTAGAACAGCGAGGAATGGATGTTCGGCAGCCAGGTCACGAACCAATCGGTGGAAAAGGGCAGCATGCCCTTCGGCGGCGATACGCCTCGCAACTCCTTGTACAGACGGATCAGCCGGCCCCGGCTGAGATCGGTCTCGGTTTCCAGCACCTGCAGGCGGGCGCCCAGCTCGATCAATTCGATGGCCAGTTGCACCTGCATCATTTCGTTCAGCAGACTCTTTTCCGTCATGGCTCGACAGTCCTCGCCCGTCCCGCCGCATGATCGACGGAAACCATCAGCAAGGAGGCGTGCAGCCGCGCCAGCCCCGGCTCGCGTGAATTGTTCAAGACCTTCGTCAACTGCCCGGCATCCTCGAAGCCCGGCCTGCAGATCAATTGATTGATGCGCGCCAGCTGCGCCAGTTGCTTACTCGATAACCCCGCCAGCAGGTCGGCCATCTCGTCGCTCAGCTTCAAGCGGAAAATGGCGGTAGCGCGATCCTTGCGTAGTAACCGCTGCACCAGCAGCAGATAGGTGAGATTCAAATCCTGAATCTCTTCGATGAGGGTATCGACAACCATTGGTACTCCTGTAACTCCAACGACAAGCACCCCGGACCCGGAACGCCCATGAAGATTTCCTAAAAAAACGTCATGTTAGAAATGGTTGGCACGTAAATCGTGAACAGCGTCAAAAAAAATGAGCTTTTCGAGCATCATTTTTTGAACTTTATCATGGGATCGTTGTATCCGCTCTGGCGGACTCGCGGAAAGTCGTAGGAGCAGCGGGGACGAGAGGCTTCCGCTCCCTCAGTCGATGGGCGCGCGGCGATTCGCCTCGAGGCCGTAGGCCCAGACCAGCAGTTCGGCCACCACCTGGTAGAGCTGCGGCGGAATCTGCGCATCCAGATCCACCTGCATGAGCAGGCCCACCAGTTCCGGCGCGGCATGCACCGGAACGCCCTGGCGGTGCGCCTCGGCGACGATGCGCTCGGCCAGCCGGCCATATCCCTTGGCCACCACCCGCGGCGCCGCGTCGCCTTCCGCGTAGCTCAGCGCCAGCGCCTGGCGGCGTTCGCCGCGCGCCTCATCCATCGGCTGCCTCCGCGCTCCGGCGCGCATCGACGCAGCGCAGGGCGATCTCGCCTGGGAAGCATTCCGCGATGCGCTCGCGCAAGCGCTCGCCATCGCGCGCGAAATATTCCAGCACGGCCGGCGAGTCGCTGCTCAGGGTCAGCGACAGGGACCGCGCGTCCAGCCAGGCCTCCACCTGCAGATCGCCCTGGTCGGGCAAGCGCAGGTCGAGCCGCAGGCTCCAGCGCTCCTCTTCCACGCCGCCCTCGCCGCCCGCACCGCCCTCGCCCGGACGCGACGAACCCCGCCGCTGCGCCTCCGGCGCCTGCAGGGACAGGGACATGAACAGGCCTGGCCAGACCTCGCCCTGCCAGCGCAGCGACGGATTGGCCAGCAGCTCCAGTTGCTGCCGGACCAGACCCTGCGCCTGCTCGGGCTCCAGTGCCGGCCCGTGGCGCGTAGCCTCCCCGGACGCGGCGGGCGGCGCCGTGGCGGGTGGCTGTTCGTCGGCGGCCGCGGCATCCGCCGCGGCGGGCGCCGGCAGTACGGCAGGCGCCGCCTCGACGCCGGGGCGCGGTGGGGACGGCGGGGCTTCCGTCGGCGGCTGCCAGCCAGCCATCTGCGGCTCGCGCGCCAGCGCCTGCAGCGGCAATTCGCCGCGATACCAGCGCGCCAAGTGCGCCTCGTAAAACAGCCCGCTTTCGCCGATGCTCTGCCGGAGCAGGCCGGCGAGCAGCGCGGCGGCCGGAGCGGAAGTGCCGGCGGGCAGCAAGGGCGCGGCCGGGGCGATCGCCGCCGGCCGCTCCGGCTGCCGAAGCAGCGCGTCGGCGATGGCACGCGCCGCCGGACTGAGGCGGATCGCGGCGGAATCCGGCCCCGCCGCGGGCGCCCGGCGCGCGGCCGCCCGTTCGTCCTGGCGCGGCGTTTCGAGCGGCGCCGCCGGCGAACGGGCGACCCGCGCATCCAGGCGCGCATCCTCGTCCAGCGCGCGCACCGCCTCGCCGGGCACTACCGGCTCCACCGGTCGATTCGCCGGTTTCTCCACCGGCAGATCGACCGGCTTGCCCAGCACCTGGTGCAGCAGGGTGTCGAGCAGCGGCGTGATTCCGCTCACGGCGAACCTTTGTCGGAGCGGTCGGCGATCCTGTACACGATCGACGAGTCCACGGCGGGACGGTAGGCGCGGTTCAGCTCGCGCTGGCGGCGCGAGTTGCGCATCAGCAGGACGAGTTCATCGCGGCGCGCCAGCAGATGCGTGCGGATCTCCGCATCCAGCGCCAGGATCTGCTTCAGCAGCTCGGCCTTGCGCAGTCGCTCCTGTCGCCCGAGCGAAACTCCGGCCTCCAGTTGCTGCAGCCGCTCGGCATCGATCAGGCCGCAGGATTTCTCCTGCAGCAGGGTCGTCCAGTCGCCGCGGCGGGCCAGTTCCAGCATGCTTTGCGACTGCAGCAGAAGCTGCTCGTAGGAGTCGATGAGTTGCCGCCCCTCGCCCATGCTCAGCCTCCCCCCGCCTGGGGGCCGATCTCGCGCCAGGCGGAACCGATCTCCTCCAGCAGGGCGGCGGCCTCGTCCAGGCTGCGCTCGTCGTCGTGCAGGTTGGCGCGCAGCAGCAGCCGCGACACGTAGGCGTAGAGCTGCTCCAGGCGTCCGGCCAGTTCGCCGCCGCGCTCGTGGTCCAGCGCGGCGGAGAGGCCCATGTTGACGATATCGAGCGCCTTGGAAATGGCCTTGCCCTTCTCCGCGACGTTGCCTGCCTGCATGTGCAACCGGGCCGTACGGATCGCCGCCTGGACACCATCGAACAGCATCACGATCAACTGGTGGGGAGAGGCCGACATGACCCCGCTCTCCACCCCCACCCTGGCATAGGCACTGGCCCCGCGCATGACGGTCATGTCCACCTCCCCTTCATTTCTTATGGATCTATGAATCGCTCAGCATGGCGTTCAGGGCGTCGAACTGCTGGGTCAGATAGCTGCTGGTCGAGTTCATCTGGGCGATCAGCGTATCGAGCGCCGAGAACTGCTCGGTATAGCGCGCCATGAGCGTCTCGATGCTGCTTTCCATGCGCGTGTAGCGCTCGCCGAGCGCCTCGTTGCGCGACTCCAGGCCCTCGATGGCCGAGCTGAGCGCGCCGTCCTCGTCGAGAATGGCGTCCAGCGAATCGCCCAGCCCGGCGGCCAGCCCCGGCTGTTCGTCGGTACCGACGAACAGCGCCTGGATATCCGTCAGGTCGCCTTCGAGCGCCTCGCTCAGCTTGCTGTCGTCGACCTTCAGGGTACCGTCGAGCTGCAGCGAGATCCCCAGGTCCGACAGGTAGCGATAGGTGCCCTCGTCGAGTCCGCCGGTGATCGCCTGGCGCAACTTGCTCTGCACGCCGCGCAGGGTCGAGTCGCCGAGCAGGACACCGGCGTCGCCGCTGTCGGAATCGTAGGAGGTGAGGCTGTCGGCGACGCTGTCCAGGGCGTTATAGGCGCTGACGAAGCTGTTGATGGCCGTCTTGATCGAGCCGGTGTCGCGCTTGACGGTCAGGGTCTGCGCGTCGCCGGTGGCGGAAAGGGTCAGGGTCACCCCCTGCAGGGCGCCCTCGACGGTATTGCCCTGGCTGGTGATGGCGATGCCGTTGACGGTCAGTTGGGCATCCTTGGCCTCCGTGGTCGTGGTGAAGCCCAGCGCGGCGGCCGCGGAACCGCCGACCGAGATCTCCGCCTCGGTGCCGGTGGCCTTGGCGGTCAGCACCAGGCGCCAGGGCGTGCCGCTGCCGTCGTTGACCAGCGAGGCGGTGACGCCGCCATCCCCGGCATTGATGGCGTCGCGGATGTCCTCCAGGGAATTGCTGCCCTCGCTCAGTTCGATCTCCAGGGTCTCGTCGCCGCTCTGGATGGTCAGGGTGCCGGTCGCCGCGGCGGCGGTCTTGTCGGCCACACCGCTGCTGGCCAGGCTGTGCGCCTGGGCGAGCTGGCTCACCTGCACCTGGTAGCTGCCCGGCACGGCATCGGCGGTCACCGCCACGGCCACGCCGCTGCCGCTGATGCTGCTGGTCTGGCCCTGGTAGGTGGAGGCCGTGGCCAGCGTCTCGACCGTGCCCTGCAGGCTGGTCAGGACGCTCTGCAGGCTGCCGAAAGCGGAAATCTTGCTGGAAATGACGCTTTGCTGGTTGGTGATGACGGTGAGTTTCTGGCGCTCGGCGGATTCGAGCTGATCGAGCAGCCCGGTGAGGTCGAGTCCCGAGCCGACGCCCAGTGACGAGATGGTAGCCATGTCAGTGTCAGTCCTTATGAAACGGCGCGGTGGTCCGCGGAGTGGACGGTCGCGCGATTGCCGATGTCGTTTTCTGCTCTAGGTATATCGGCCTCGCCGACCAGGACTTTAGCGACCACCGGCAGCGTTTCAGATCTGCATGTTCATCACTTCCTTGTAGGCGCTGACCAGCCGGTTGCGCACCTGCACGCCCATCTGGAAGGCCACGCTGGCCTTCTGCATGTCCACCATCACGTCGTTCAGGGCAACCCCCGGCTCGCCGGCCTGGAAGGCGTCGGAGCTGTCGCTGGCGGTCTGCTGCAGGTGGTTGATCCGGTGGATCGCCGCGCGCAGCTCGCCGGCGAAACTCCCCGGCGCGAGCTCGGCCGGCTGCGGGCCCGGAGCGGAAGCGCCGGCGGCCTGGCCGGCGAGGATCTGCATCTGCTGCAGGGCGGACTGGATGGCGGGCGAACTCATGGACAAGCCTGCAAGAAAAATGGACGGGCGTTCGACGATTGCAAGCCTATCAACGCGGACCGACCGGGCAAGCAGCCAATTGGCCCTAAAAGCCATGGCTTTTTGAACCTTTAGGCACAGGGCCGCCCCGGATAATGACCTTCGTCCCAAATCAGCCGCGCGCACTTGCGCTGCCGGCCGATCCGGATGCGTGCAACCTATCCCCAGGAACCGGATTTCCCCATGCTTTTCCTATCGCCCCAGCCTTTTGCCGGAGACGCTTGTGAGTAACGCGGTTGCCGGACCGGGCACCGCGCTCGCCACTCCCGCCCCGCCCCTCGTCGAACGCCTGGTCGCACCGATGCGCAGCCAGCCGCTGCTGCCGCTGATGCTGGCCGGCGCGGCGGTGGTGGCGGTCGTCGCCGCCCTGCTGCTCTGGGCCCGCGAGCCCGAGTACCGGGTCTTGTTCGCCAACCTCGACGAGGCCGACGGCGGAAGGATCATCGGCGAGCTGGACAGGCGCGCCATTCCCTATCGCCTGAGCGAAGGCGGCCACAGCCTGCTGGTGCCGGCCGACCAGTTGCACACCCTGCGTCTGCAACTGGCCGAGCAGGGCCTGCCGCAGGGCGGCAACGTCGGTTTCGAGCTGCTCGACAAACAGGCCTTCGGCGTCAGCCAGTTCGCCGAACAGATCAACTTCCAGCGCGGCCTGGAAGGCGAACTGGCACGCTCCATCGAATCGCTCGGCCCGGTTTCGCGGGCCCGCGTGCACCTGGCCATGGCCAAGCAGTCGGTGTTCGTCCGCGAGCGCGAGCCGGCGCGCGCCTCGGTGGTGCTCAACCTGCAACCGGGCCGCGAACTGGGCGAGAGTCAGGTCAACGCCATCGCCCACCTGGTCTCCTCCAGTGTACCGGGGCTTTCCATCGACGCGGTCACCGTGGTCGACCAGAACGGCCGCCTGCTCTCCCGGCAGGGCGGCGCCCGCGACCTCGACGGCACCCAACTGGACTATATCGACGAGGTGGAACGCTCCTACCAGCGGCGCATCGAGAACATCCTCGCGCCGATCCTCGGCGCGCAGAACGTCCGCGCCCAGGTGGTCGCGCAGATCGACTTCGCCAGCCGCGAACAGACCGCCGAGCGCTACGCCCCCAACCAGCAGCCCGGCGAAGCGGCGGTGCGCAGCCAGCAGCTCTCCGAGAACCTGTCCGGCGGTACCGAGCTGGCCCGCGGGGTGCCCGGCGCGCTGACCAACAGCCCGCCGAACCCACCGCCGCCGCCCGCTCCCGCCGCGAACGAAACGACACAGACCGGCAATGCCGCCGGCACCGGGGGAACCGGCCAGGCCGCCGCCGCGGCCGCGGAAAAGGCGCCCACCACGCTGAGCCGCGACAACACGACCAACTACGAGGTCGACCACAGCGTCGAGCACGTGCAGTACCGGCGCGGCAGCGTGCAACGCCTGTCCGCCGCAGTGGTGGTCAACTACCGCGACGCGATCAAGGACGGCCAGACCAGCCGCGAGCCGCTGAGCCAGGAGGAACTGGCGCGGATCGACCGTCTGGTCCGCCAGGCCATGGGCTTCACGGACTCCCGCGGCGACCAGCTGGAAATCATGAACAGCCCCTTCGCCGACAGCCTGGTCGTCGACCAGCAGGAATGGTGGAAGACGCCGGAGTTCTACAACCTGGCGACCAGCCTGTCGCGCTACCTGCTGGTGGCCTTCATCGCCCTGCTGCTCTGGCTGATGGTGCTGCGCCCGCTGAAGCGCCGCCACCGGGAGAAGCTGGCCGCCGAAGCCAGCGCCAGGGCCGAGGCCGCCGAAGCCGCGCAACTCGCCCTCGAAGCCTCCCGGGTACCGGCCCTGGCCGCCGAGGAGAGCCAGCGGCGCGACCTGCGGCGCAAGTCGCCGATCTATGAACAGAACCTGCAGAGCCTGCGCGAGATGGCCAAGGAAGACCCACGCCTGGTAGCCATGATCGTCCGCGGCTGGATGAAGAAAGAAGAGAAATGACTGAAATGACCGGCGCACGGCGCAGCGCGATCCTCCTGCTGTCCCTCGACGAGGACAGCGCGGCCGAAGTCTTCAAGTACCTGCCCAACCAGGATGTGCAGGCGATCGGCACGGAGATGGCCCGCCTCAGCTAGGTGTCGCACGAGGAGATGCGCCAGGTGCTCGAAGAGTTCATGGACGAGACCGAGCAGTACGCGGCAATCAGCATCCAGTCCAGCGAACACATCCGCGCCGTGCTGACCAAGGCCCTGGGCAGCGAGCGGGCGGCCAGCCTGATCGACGACATCCTGGAAAGCACCAACACCGGCAGCGGCATCGACAAGCTGAACCTGATGGAGGCCTCGGCGGTCGCCGAGATGATCCGCGACGAACACCCGCAGATCATCGCCACCATCCTGGTGCACCTGGAGCGCCACCAGGCCGCCGACGTGCTGGAGCTGTTCGACGAGCGCCTGCGCAACGACATCATCCTGCGCATCGCCACCTTCAGCGGCGTGCAGCCAATCGCCCTGCACGAGCTGACCGAAGTGCTCGGCGGCATGCTCGACGGCCAGAACCTCAAGCGCAGCAAGATGGGCGGCGTGAGGACCGCGGCGGAAATCCTCAACCTGATGAACTCGACCTTCGAGGAAATCGCCATCCAGACCGTGCGCGCCCACAACGAAGACCTGGCGCAGAAGATCCTCGACGAGATGTTCCTGTTCGAGAACCTGCTGGAACTGGACGACCGCAGCATCCAGTTGATCCTCAACCAGGTGGAGAGCAACTCCCTGGTCATCGCCCTCAAGGGCGCCCCGCCGGCGCTGCTCGACAAGTTCCTGGCGAACATGTCGAACCGGGCCGCCCAACTGCTGCGGGAAGACATGGAGGCGCGCGGGCCGATCCGCATCTCCCAGGTCGAGGCCGAGCAGAAGGCGATCCTGCAGATCGTCCGCCGCCTGGCCGACAGCGGCGAGATAGTGCTCGGCGGCGGAGACGACGCCTATGTCTGATCAACCGTCCTGGTCGCGCGACGGCGCCCCCTGGCGTCCCTGGCGGATGGACGAGTTGGGCCGTCCGCACGACGCCCGGCCCGACCCCGAACGGCAGCGTCGCGAGGTCCAGCGCCAGCAGGCCTTCAAGCGCGACGCCGAACTCAAGGCGCTGCGCGAACAGGTCCGCGAGGAGGCCCGTCGCCAGGGGTACGAGGAGGGTTTCGCCGCCGGCCGGACGGACGGTCACGCGCAGGGCCTGGAAGAAGGCCGCCAGGCCGGCGAGCGGGCCCTGCAGGAGAAGATCCGCGAAGCCGCGGAACCGCTGCGCGCCCTGGCGCAGAGCTTCGAGCAGGCGCTCGCCCAGCTCGACGGAGAGATCGCCGAGCAACTGGTCGAGCTGGCCCTGGCCGGCGCCCGGCAACTGGCCGGCGAGGCGCTGCGGGTCGAGCCCGAGCACATCCTGCCGACCGTCCGCGCCCTGCTGCACAGCGAACCGCCGCTTGCCGGCAGGCCGCGCCTGTGGCTGCATCCGGCCGACCTGCAAGTGGTCCGCGAGCAGCTCGGCGCCGAACTGGAGGCCGCCGGCTGGCAGCTCCAGCCGGACGCCCTGATCACCCGCGGCGGCTGCCGGGCGACCAGCCAGAGCGGCGATCTCGACGCCACCTGGGAAAGCCGCTGGGCGGCGATCGTCCGCCAGGTGCGCAAGCGTCCCGCCGTGCCGGCGGCCGGCGAGGAATTCGCGACGTGACCGCCAATCCCCATCGACAGCACTGGGCGCAGGCTCTCGACGGCCTGCAGCGGCGCCTCGACGAGCTGCCGCCGTACCGGCGCAGCGGGCGCATCGTGCGGGCCACCGGCATGGTCCTCGAAGCCGTCGGCCTGGACATCCCGCTGGGCGGCGTGTGCCGCATCGAACTGGCCGCCCAGCCCGGCGGCGAGGCGCGCCAGGCCGAGGCCGAAGTGGTCGGCTTCGCCGGCGAGCGCCTGTTCCTCATGCCGCTGGAGGAGATCGCCGGCCTGCGTCCGGGCGCCCGGGTGTTCCCGCTCGGCGAAGGCGGCGACGCCCTCGGCGCGCGGCGCTTTCCGCTCGGCGAACGCCTGCTCGGCCGGGTCGTCGACAGCAGCGGCCAGCCGCTCGACGGCCTGGGCCCGCTGGACGGGGTGCACCACGCCAGCCTGCACACCCCGCCGCTGAACCCGCTGCACCGGGCGCCCATCGACCGCCAGATCGACGTCGGCATCCGCGCCATCAACGGCCTGCTCAGCGTCGGCCGCGGCCAGCGCATGGGCCTGTTCGCCGGTTCCGGGGTCGGCAAGTCGGTGCTGCTCGGCATGATGGCGCGCTACACCCGCGCCGACGTCATCGTGGTCGGGCTGATCGGCGAGCGCGGCCGCGAGGTGCAGGACTTCATCGACAACATCCTCGGCGCGGAAGGCCTGCGCCGCTCGGTGGTGGTCGCCGCCCCGGCCGACAATTCGCCACTGCAGCGCCTGCAGGGCGCCGCCTACGCCACCCGGCTGGCCGAGGACTTTCGCGATGCCGGCCGCGACGTGCTGCTGATCATGGACTCGCTGACCCGCTACGCCATGGCCCAGCGCGAGATCGCCCTGGCCATCGGCGAGCCGCCGGCCACCAAGGGCTATCCGCCGTCGGTGTTCGCCAAGCTGCCCAGGCTGGTCGAGCGCACCGGCAACGGACCGCGCGGCGGCGGCTCGATCACCGCCTTCTACACCGTGCTCAGCGAAGGCGACGACCAGCAGGACCCGATCGCCGACTCGGCGCGGGCGATCCTCGACGGCCACATCGTGCTCTCGAGGGCCCTGGCGGAAAGCGGCCACTACCCGGCCATCGACATCGAGGCCTCGATCAGCCGGGCGATGACCGCCATCGTCGACGACGCGCAGCAGCGCAAAGCCCAGCAGTTCAAGCAATCGCTCTCCCGCTACCAGCGCAACCGCGACCTGATCAGCGTCGGCGCCTACGCTCCCGGCCACGACCCGCAACTGGACCGCGCGGTGAACCTCTATCCGCAGCTCGAACGCTTCCTCCAGCAGCGCATCGACGAGCGCGCCGGCATCGAGGAGACGCTCAAGGCGCTCAACGCCGTGATTCCCACCCCATGACGCCGTGCAGGCAAGGCAGGTGACCCGCTATGTCCACGACCAGCGCGCTCGACACCCTCATCGATCTGACCCGCGAAGCCCTGGAGGCCGCCGGCCGCACCCTGGCCGACCAGCGCCGTACCCAGCGGCAGGCCCAGGAACAGATGAACACCCTCGAACATTACCGCCAGGAGTATCGCCAGCGCTTGCAGCAGGCCATGCAGCAAGGCATCGCCCCGGCCAGCCTGCACAACTACCGGGCCTTCCTGGGCTCGCTGGACGACGCCATCCAGCGCGCCGTGCAGACCCTCGACGCGCAGCGCCGGCAGGTCGACCACAGCCAGCGGCACTGGCAGGAGCAGCGTCGCAAGCTGAACTCCTACGACACCCTGGTCGAGCGCCGCGCCCGGCTCGGTCAGTTGCGCGAGAACCGCGCCGAACAGCGCCGCAGCGACGAAACCAGCGCCCAGTTGCGCCTGCGCCAAGGTGCTTCCAGCTTCCCGACCGACAGCAGCCTGTAAGAGGTCCCCATGGATATCATCGCCCTGACGGCCATGTCCGGCGCCGCGACAAGCGCGCCACCAAGCCCTTCGCCTGCCGCCAACGGCGGCGACTTCGCCCGCAGCCTCGAACAGGCGGCCGGCCGCCAGGCGCCCAGCGCGGCCGCCGCCCAGCCCACTTCCCCGCGCGCCGCTGACGCGCAAACGCCGGCCGCAACGCTCCTCGCCGCACCGATGCCCCTCGCCATATCGGCGTCCGTCTTGCCGAGCCTGTCCCTGGCAGGTTCGGCCGCTGTGCCCGAGGCACAGGAAGAGGCCCCGGTGCACGCGGACGAACTCCCTGAAGATACCGTTGCCGAGCAGGTGGCCATGCTCCTGCAAGCCCCGCTCCCGTCGACTCCGGCACTACCGGCCGCCGCCGCCCCGAGCCTCGCGCAAAGCGACAGTTCCGACGACCTGCAGCGCATCCGCTCGCGCCTGCAGGCGATCGAGAGCGCCGGACAACTGCCGCTCCCCGGCGCCGCCGGAGCGGCCCCGGCCGGCCAGCCGGCGCAAGTCACCCAGTCTCCGCCGACGGCCGGCGCTACGGCCGCCACGGTAACCATGGGCGTCCCGGCGAACATCGCGCACGCCCCCGGCCAGCCGGCGCAGTTCACCTCGTCTCCGCTGCCGGCTGGCGCGACAACCCCGGGCACCCCGGCGAATGCCGCGCAATCCTCCGGCCAGGCGGCTTCCGCCGCTGTCGAGCAGGACGGGCCGGCACTGCCCGACGCGCCGGTCGCCGCCAGCCAGGGCCGGCCCGAATCCGCCGCCGGGCAGAGCGGTCCCGCACCGACGCCCGCCGAAGGCGCCTGGGCGGGCGAAAACCTCGCTCCCAGCCTGGCAAGCACGGCCGATGGCGCCACCTTCCCGCTCGCCGGCGCCAGCCTGTCCGCCGGCGGCACGGCGACAAGCAGTCCCGCCACGGCTGGCGCCTCCACAGCCGCCAGCCTGACGGCGCCGCTGGCCAGCCCCGAATGGCAGCGCGGCCTTGGCCAGCACCTGCTCGGCCTGCAACAGCGCGGCGAGCGGGAAATCGAACTGCACCTGCATCCGGCCGAACTCGGCCCGCTGTCGATCAGCCTCAAGATCGGCGAGTCGGGCGCCCAGGCGCAGTTCCTCTCCGCCCACCCGCAGGTCCGCGCGGCGGTCGAGCAGGCCATTCCGCAACTGCGCGAAGCCCTCGCCGAGCAGGGCATCGCCCTGGGCGAAACCTCGGTCGGCGAGCGCCAGCAACAGCAGCGGGACGAGCGCCCGGCGAGCTGGAGCGGCGGCACGAGCCCGGCGGGCGGAGGTAACGAGGAAGCCGTGCCCGGATCGCCCGAAACCGTCGCGCCGAGGCCGCTCCGCCTCGAAGGTATCGACCTGTACGCCTGACGGGAACGAAACGGCCGGACGGAACCGCGCTCCGCCACCGGCCGTCCGCTACACGCCATCCACCGGCCGCCAGGCAAAACAACAAGATGCGTGCGATAGCAGGGTCTTATCGCCCCATCGGAGCCGAGCCCCCATCGGCATACTTTTTTTCCTCTCCGAACGAGTCGACCTCCCTCAAGGGCACACGCAATGAGCAAAACCCCTCCTGCACGCGGCAGCGGCAAGGTCAACTGGCTGCTGGCGATCCTTCTGGTGCTGATCGCCGCCGGCGGCAGCGCCGCGGGCGTGTACTTCCTCATGAACAAGGGCGCGCACGCCGGGGCCGACAGCGATGCCGAGGCGGCCGCCGAGCCGCTCCCGGCGCCGATCTTCGTGCCCATCAGCCCCTTCACCGTCAACCTGCGCGGCGAGCAGCGCGAGGAGCGCCTGCTCTATGTCGGCCTTTCCCTGCAGGTGACGGACAAGGCCAGCGAGGAATTCCTCAAGCGCTACATGCCGCAACTGCGCAGCCGCCTGCTCAAGCTGTTCACCGCGCAGACCGCCGCCGAGCTGATGACCCCCAACGGCAAGGACCAGCTCTCGGCGAAGATCCTCGAGATGCTCCAGCAGCCCATGGCCACGCCGCAGCCGACCCTGCGGGTGACCGACGTCCTCTACACCGATTTCATCGTGCAGTAGCCGCCCATGGCCCAAGACGATCTGCTCTCCCAGGAAGAGATCGACGCGCTGCTCAAGGGAGTCAGCGGCGAGGAAGACAGCTCGCCCAGCGAACCCGCCGACACCCAGCGCATCCGTCCCTACAATCCGGCCACCCAGCACCGGGTGATCCGCGAGCGCCTGCATGCGCTGGACATCATCAACGAGCGTTTCGCCCGCTACTTCCGCATGAGCCTGTTCAACCTGATCCGCCGCAGCGCCGACATCACCGTCGACAGCGTGCGCTATCAGAGCTACAGCGACTTCGCGCGCAACGTGCCGGTACCGACCAACATCAACCTGCTGGCCATGAAGCCCCTGCGCGGCACGGCGCTGGTGGTCTTTCCGCCGAGCCTGGTGTTCATGGTGGTGGACAACCTGTTCGGTGGCGATGGCCGCTTCCTCACCAAGTCCGAGGGGCGCGAATTCACCCACACCGAGCAGCGCATCATCCGCCGCCTGCTGGGGCTGGCCCTGGAGGCCTACCAGAGCGCCTGGAAGTCGGTGTACCCGCTGGAGATCGACTACCTGCGCTCGGAGATGCAGGCCAAGTTCGCCAACATCACCAGCTCACCCAACGAGATCGTCATCAACAGCACCTTCCACCTGGAAGTGGGCAACCTGGCCAGCGACTTCAACATCGTCATGCCTTACCTGATGATCGAGCCGTTGCGCAGCCTGCTCAACGGGCCGCTCAACGACAGCCACCCGGACGAGGAGCGCCAGTGGGGCAAGCGCATGGCCAGCGAGATCAAGCAGTCGCAGATCGAGCTGATCGCCGACTTCGCCGGCATCGACCTGTGCATCGGCCAGGTCATGGCGCTCAAGGTCGGCGACGTGTTGCCCATCGAACTGCCGGAGACGGTCGTCGCCCGGGTCGACGGCGTACCGGTGATGCGCTGCGAGTACGGCAGCCGGAACGGCCAGCGCGCCCTGCAGGTAAAGGAACTGATCGACCATTCATCCGCCAACGCCGGCGCGACGACCGAGCGGTTCATCAAGGGCAGCCTGCCCGCCGCCAAGGAACCCCACCATGACTGACGCGAAAAAACCCGACCTGAACACCCTGGAGGACGACTGGGCCAGCGCCATGGCCGAACAGGCCGCCACACCGGCCGAGGACGATCCCTGGGCAGCCGCCCTCGCCGAGCAGGCCGCCACGCTCCCGGAGCCGGCCACGCAGAACGCCGGCCAGAACGTGTTCAAGCCGCTCGGCAAGAGCGCCACTGCCGAAGGCATGCGCGACCTGGACATGATCATGGACATTCCGGTCAAGCTCAGCGTCGAACTCGGCCGCACGCGGATCACCATCAAGCAGTTGCTGGAGCTGGCCCAGGGCTCGGTGGTCGAACTGGACGGCCTGGCCGGCGAGCCGATGGACATCCTCATCAACGGCTACCTGATCGCCCAGGGCGAGGTGGTGGTGGTCGACGACAAGTACGGCATCCGCATCACCGAGATCATCACCCCCTCCGAGCGGGTGCAGAAGCTCAACCGATGAGCGCCGCCGCAACGAGCGCCCTGGAGAAGGGCGGCGCCGACAACCTGCTGGGCCTCGCCGCCCTGGGCAAGACCGCCCTGGCCCTGGCCCTGGTGGTCGGTTTGATCTTCCTCTGCAGTTGGCTGCTGCGCCGTTTCGGCCCCGGCCGCCACTGGCCCGGCCAGCACCTGCGGGTGATCGGCAGCAGTCTGCTAGGCTCCCGCGAGCGGGTGGTGATCGTCGAGGTGCAGGGTACCTGGCTGGTGCTCGGCGTGACCGCCCAGCAGATCAGCAAGCTCCACGAACTGCCGGCGCCGCCCGTCGAGGCGCGGGGCGGGGCTGGCGCAGTCCGTCCGGCCGGCGACTTCGCCAGCGCGCTGAGCGAGCGACTCAAGCAGCACCTGTCCGGCCGCGAGACCGGCAACCCGGAGCGACCATGAATCCGACCGTCCTGCGCCCCGGCCTGTGGCCGGCCGCCGCCCTGGGCCTCATCCTGTGCCTGCCAGCGTCCGCCCTGGCCGCCCTGCCCGCCCTCACCAGCAAGCCGCTGGCCGGCGGCGGCCAGCAATGGTCGCTGAGCCTGCAGACCCTGCTGCTGCTCAGCTCGATGGCCTTCCTGCCGGCCCTGCTGCTGATGATGACCGCCTTCACCCGGATCATCATCGTTCTCGGCCTGCTGCGCACCGCCATCGGCACCCCGGCCGCACCGCCCAACCAGGTCCTGCTGGGCCTGGCGCTGTTCCTCACCCTGTTCATCATGTCGCCGGTACTCGACCGCACCTACCAGAGCGCCTGGCTGCCCTTCTCCCGCGACGAGATCGGCTTCGAGCAGTTCCTCGAAACCGGTAGCCAGCCGTTCCGCGAGTTCATGCTGGCGCAGACCCGCGAGAGCGACCTGGCGCTGTTCGCCCGCCTGGCCAGGCTGGGCGAACTCGAAGGCCCCGAGCAGGTACCGCTGCGCGTGCTGATGCCGGCCTTCGTCACCAGCGAGCTGAAGACCGCCTTCCAGATCGGCTTCACCATCTTCATCCCCTTCCTGATCATCGATCTGGTGGTGGCCAGCGTGCTGATGGCGCTGGGCATGATGATGGTTCCGCCGGCGACCATTTCCCTGCCCTTCAAGCTGATGCTTTTCGTGCTGGTCGATGGCTGGCAGTTGCTGATCGGCTCGCTGGCGCAAAGCTTTTACATATAGAGAGACGATCCCGATGACGCCAGAAATGGTCATGGACCTGGCCCACCAGGGCATGCGTGTCACCCTGTTCCTCGCTGCCCCGCTGCTGCTCACCGCGCTGCTGGTCGGCCTGCTGGTCAGCCTGTTCCAGGCGGCCACCCAGATCAACGAGATGACCCTGTCGTTCATCCCGAAGATTCTCGCGGTGTTCGCCGTGCTGGTACTGGCCGGCCCGTTGATGATCCAGTTGATCGTCGACTTCACCCGGGAACTGTTCGCCAACCTCCCCGGCATGCTCGGCTGACCGTGGTCGAGGTCGACTACGCGCAACTGCAGCAATGGCTGCTCGCCTTCTTCTGGCCGTTCTGCCGGATCACCGCCTTCCTGCTGGCCACCCCGCTGTTCGGCCACAGCGGCGTACCGGCCCGCGTGAAGATCGCCCTGGCGGTACTTTTGAGCGTGCTGCTGGGGCCCAACCTGCCGCCGCTGCCGGAGGTCGCGCTGTTCTCCTGGCCGGGCCTGGGCATCACGGTCGAACAGATGCTGATCGGTCTGGCCATCGGCATGGTCATGCGCGTCACCTTCGCCGCGGCACAGACGGCCGGCGACATCATCGGCCTGCAGATGGGCCTGGGTTTCGCCACCTTCTTCTCGCCGGACACCGGCACCAACAGCATGGTCCTCTCGCGCCTGCTGTACACGATCGCGCTGCTGCTGTTCCTGGCCTTCGATGGCCACCTGTTGGAACTCGAACTGCTCGCCGGCACCTTCGCCAGCCTGCCGATCGGCTTGCCGCGCCTCGATCCCTCGGCCTGGGAAATGCTCGCCCGCTACGGCGGCACCCTGTTCGTCTCGGGCCTGCTGCTGGCCCTGCCGCTGGTGGCCTCGCTGCTGATCGTCAACCTGGCGATGGGCATCCTCAACCGCTCGGCACCGCAACTGACGGTGTTCTCGGTGGGCTTCCCGCTGTCCCTGAGCCTGGGCCTGCTCCTGCTGACGGTGCTGATGGGGAATCTGGGAGGCTTTATCCAGGGACTGCTGCGTGCCGGCTTGGACTTCATCATGCAACTGACCGCCAGCCTGTCGCTGACACCGGTCTGAACGGCAGCCCTTCAAGGTCGTGCGCGTTTCCCCGAGCGGGGCCATGGGAGCGAGGCCGATGGCGTCTGAGCAGGAGCGGGCTCGTCCGCGATACTCGGAATTTCGCCGATGATCGCGGACGGATCGGCCCCGCTCCTCGCCGAAAAGCAGCCGAAGGGCTCGACAGGACTCGCCTTCAGAGCAGGTCGAACAGCGACAGCGAACTGATGTCGACGAAAGCCTTCTGCGCCGCCTGCAGGCCGACCTGGCGCAGGCTGTATTCGGAAATGGCCTCGTTGTAGTCGAGGTCGATCAGGTCGGAGAGGGTCTGCTTGTAGTTCAGGGCGCGGTTGTCGCCCACCGCGTCGAGCACGTCCAGTTCGTTGAGCCGCGCGCCCACCGAGGCGCGCACGGTCAGCACGCTGTCCAGCGCGTTGTCCAGTTCGCGGCTGGAGGTGGACAGGGTGTTCTGCAGGCGCGCCAGGTCGGCGTCGGTCTCGACCGGCGTATCGAGGGCGGCGATCATGTTCTCGAGAGTGCGGAACAGGTCGGGGTCGGCGTTCTGGGCCTTCTCCACGACGATCGAATCGCCGTCGGCCGGGGTGCCTTCCAGGGTCAGGCTCAGGCCGTTGATCTCGATGCTCTGCCCGTCCGCGTAGGGCACCTGGGTGGTGCCGCCGTCGCTGCTATAGGTGACGCTGCCGTCGGTGGCCACCGCGAAGTCCAGGGTGAAGCCGCTGCCGAAACCGGCGGCCGTGGAGTCGCTGACGTAGGGGCCGGTGAAGGTGACGGTGCCGGCGTTGCCGGCGTCGGCCTGGGCCAGATAGCCGGCGGAGCCGTGCACGCTCTGGAAGATCTGCTTGCCGTTGTCGCTGCTCGGCATCTGCCGCGAGGCATCGACCTGCTGGAGTATCAAGCCCTCGTCGCCCTGATAGGCGACCGCGCCGCTGGTGTTGTCCTTGACGAAGGGCGGGCTGCTGTCCTGATAGCCGCCGAACAGGTAGCGACCGCTGCCGTCGGTGGCATTGGCCTGGCCGAGCAGGGACTCGTAGATGCCCTTGATCTCGCTGGCCAGGGAGGAGCGGTCGGCGTCGCTGAGGGTGCCGTTGCCGGCCTGGACCAAGCGGGTCTTGGCGCTAGCGATGGCGTCGGCGATGCTGTTCAACACGCTCTCTTCCTGGGACAGGGCGTTACGGGTGCTGACCCGCGCGTCGTCGTATTGCTGGTTGACGGCCTGGGACTGGGACACGCTGATCGCCCGCGAGGCGGCCTGGGGATCGTCGGAGGGATTGACCACCCGCTTGCCGCTGGCGATCTGCTGGCCGACCTTCAGGTACTCGCTCTGCTGGCGGACCAGCGAACTCAGACCCTGTTCGAACATGGTGACGGTGCTGATACGCATGCTTGGCTGTCCTCCGGGATCAGGCATCGAGGCCGAGCAGGGTGTCGAGCACGGTCGCCCCCACCTCGATGATTTTGGCGCTGGCCTGGTAATACTGCTGAAAACGGATCAGGTTGGCCGCCTCCTCGTCCAGGTTGACCCCGGACTCCGACTGCTGCAGGGCGCGCAGTTGCTCGGTGAGTCCCTGCTGCGCGGCCAGGTTGACCTGCACCACGTTGGCCCGATTGCCGACGTCGCCGACGATCGAGGCGTAGGCCTGGCTCAGCGTGGCGACACCGCCGACCAGCGCGCTGTTCTGCAGGTTCTGCAGGGCCAGGGCGTTGCGGTTGTCGCCGCTGCCGGTGCCGCTGCCGTCGTCCTGGCCGGCGGCGATCAGCGAGGTATCCTGGATCAGGTTTTCGAGCCCGCCGGCGGCGCGCTTGGTCGGCTGGACGAGGAAGCGGTCGCCCTCGGCCGGGGTGCCGTTGACCGTCACGCTCATGCCGCCGAACTCCAGGCTGCTGGCGCCGGCCGCGAAGGTTTCAACGACTTCCCCGGTGTCGTTGCGGGTCACCATATAGCCGTCGGCGGCGGTGTACTTCACCGTGTAGTCGCTGGCGGTCAGGCCGCTGACGTCGGCGAGGAACTCCGCCTCCAGGTAGGCGTTGCTGGTGTTGTTGGCGTTGCTGTAGACGGTCGGCTGGGTGGTGGCGAAGAATGCCTGTCCGGGGTTGCCCTCGTAGTCGACGCCGGCCATGTGCTGCGCATTGAAGCCTTGCGCCAGGGACACGGCGAGCTGGCCGAGCTGGTTCTGGGTCTTGTCCAGAGTCTCCCGGCGGAAGGTCATCAGTCCGCCCAGTTCGCCGCCCTCGAAGGCGGTTTCGGAGAATTCGCGCAGGTTGCCGGCGCCGTCGCGGTAGCCGACCACGGTGCGCGTCGGGTCCGCCGACGAGGCCATGGCCTCCAGGGCGAAGCTCTTGGTACCGGAGACCAGGGCCTGGCCGTTGCCGATGCTGATGTTGTAGCTGCCGCCGTCCTGGATGGTCAGATCCACATCGACCATGCCGCTCAGTTCGGCGACCAGTTGGTCGCGCTGATCCAGCAGACTGTTGGGCACCGTGCCGGTCTTGGCCTTGGCCAGGCCGATCTCGCGGTTGAGCATGGCGATCTGCTCGGCGGTGTTGTTAATCTGGAAGACCACGTCCTCGATCTGCCCGTTGACGCCCTGCTGCATGTCGTTCAGGTAATCGTCGAAAGCGCGGAACTGCGCGGTCAGGGTATCGGCGGTGCCGATCAGCCCCTGGCGGGCGGCCGGATCGGAAGGCGCCGAGGCCAGGTCCTGCAGGGAGGAGAAGAAGCTTTGCAGCAAGGGGGACAGGCCCGCCTCGCTGTCCGCCAGCAGATTGTCGATCTGGGTGATCTGCGTCTCGTAGGCCTGCAGCGCGCTGGAATTGCTGGTCGACTGGTTGAGCTGGGTGGCGACGAACAGGCTGAACTGGCGCTGCACGCCGTTGCTCTGCACGCCGTTGCCCAGGTTGTTCTCGCCGAGCAGGGTGACCTGGCGGTTGTAGCCGTCCGTGTAGACGTTGGTGATGTTGTTGGAGGTGGTGCTCAAGGCCACCTGGGCGGCATTCAGGCCGCTGACGCCGATGGAGAAAATACTCATGAAACCTTCCCTTTCGCAGCTTGCTTCAGGTTATCGGCCGCGGCGGCCGGGACTTGAGGCGCCTGGCCGTATCTTTCCGCCGGACTGCGCATTCAGTCGGCCGTCCGCGGCGAGTTGTCCACATCCAGGCGGGCGACTTCCTGCGTCTGGCCGAGCGGTCCGAAGCTGGCCATGACCGCGATGAGCTTGTCGGCATAGGCCGGGTCGGTGGCATAGCCGGCCTGTTGCAGCTCGCGCGCCGCCTGGGCCGCGTCCGGCGCGGCGACCACCCCGGCGTAACGGGGATTGCCGCCGATCAGCCGGGCATAGTCGGACAGCGCGGCATCCAGGGTCGGATAGGCACGGAAACGCTCCACCCGTTTCTGTGCCTGACCGTCGACGTATTCGGTGGTCAGCACGTCGGCCGTCGCGCCGCGCCAGCGGCTGCCGGCCTTGATGCCGAACAGGTTGTAACTGTCGCCGCCGTCGGCCGTGGCGATCTGCCGGCGTCCCCAGCCGGTTTCCAGGGCCGCCTGGGCGAGGATCAGTTCGGCGGGCACGCCGCTGGCGCGGCTGGCGCGCTGCGCCGGCTCGCGCAGCCGGGCGAGGAAGTCCGTGACATGGGCCGGACGCTCCACCACGGCCCCCAGCGAATCCTCCGGCGAGCGAGCGCTCCGCCCGCTCCCGGGGGACGACGGCGCCAGCGCGCCGTACAGCGCCTTCGGCGTGGCGCGCGGAATCCCGGCCAGCAGGTTTTCCTCCCTGGCGCTCTCCACGGCAGCCGCGGCCTGGACGGTGCCGCGCAACTGGCCGGCCAACTGTTCGGCCAGTCCCAGGCCACGGCCGGCCAGATGCTGCGCCCACTGCTGGTCCAGCAGTTCGGTGTAGAGACGGGTCTGCTCGCTGTCGAACAGGCCCGACTGCGGGCTGGCCTTGCGCATGCTTTTCAGCATGGCCTGCAGGAACAGCGCCTCGAACTGCTTGCTCGCCTCGCGCAGCGCGGCCGGCGAGTCCTCGCGAGCCGTGTGCTTGAGGTGCTGCAGCCCCTGCAGGTCGAGGGCGAAACGCTCGCCGAGCGCCGCCGTGGCCATCAGATGATCTCCAGTTCGGCGCGCAGGGAGCCGGCGGCCTTCAGGGCTTCGAGGATCGACATCAGGTCCTGGGGCGTGGCGCCCAGGGCGTTGAGCGCCTTGACCACGTCCATCAGGTCGGCACTGCCCTCGACCAAGTGCAGGGCGCCGCCCTCCTGCTCGATGGAGATATCGCTGTTCGGCGCCACCACCGTCTGCCCCCGGCTGAAGGGCTCCGGCTGGGAGACGCGGTTGTCGGTGTCGATGACGATCGACAGGTTACCGTGCGCCACGGCGGCCCGGTGCAGCTTGACCGCGCCGTTGAGCACCACGGCGCCGGTGCGCGAGTTGACGATCACCTTGGGCCGCTCCGCCATCGGCGTGACCTGGACGCCCTCCACCCGCGCCATGAAATTGACCCGCTCGTTCGGCGACGAAGGGCCCTGCAGGCGGACCAGGCCGCCGTCCTGGGCGGAGGCCACGGTGCGGCCGAACTCGTTGTTGATGGCCAGCACCACCCGCCGGGCGGTGGCGAAGTCGGGACTGCGCAGGTAGAGATCGAGTTCGCCCCTGGAGCCACCGAGCATGAGCGGCACCTCGCGCTCCACCAGCGCGCCGCGGGCGATCCGGCCGCCGGCCTGCTGGTTGATCTGCACGCTGCTGCCATTGGCCTGGGCGCCGACCCCGCCGACCAGCAGGTTGCCTTGGGCCAGCGCGTAGGTCTCCCCGTCCATGCCCTTGAGCGGCGTCATCAGCAGGGTGCCGCCGCGCAGGCTGCGGGCATTGCCGATGGAGGACACGACGACGTCGACCTGCTGGCCGGGACGGGCGAACGGCGGCAGGCTGGTGGTCACCATCACCGCCGCGACGTTGCGCATCTGCATGTTGCTGCCGGACGGCACGGTGATGCCCAGTTGCGACAGCATGTTGGTCAGGCCCTGTTCGGTGAAGGGCGTCTGGGTGGTCTGGTCGCCGGTTCCGTCCAGGCCGACCACCAGGCCATAGCCGACCAGCACGTTGTTGCGCACACCGGCGAAGTCGGCGATGTCGCGTACCTGCTCGGCCGGCGCCGCGGCCGGGAGCAGCAGGCAGACGAGGCAGAGCAGCCGGCGCAGCGTCCGGCACGCCGTACCGGCGGAGGGGACACGGGAAACGGAATCGGGCATGGCGGAAGGCATCAGAAGGGAGAGACGTTGAGGAAGAAGCGCTGCAGCCAGCCCATGTGCTGGGCCTCGTTGATGTAGCCGTCGCCCACGTATTCGATGCGGGCCATGGACACCAGGGTCGAGGACACCGTGTTCTGTACGGTGATGGTGCGCGGATTGACCAGGCCGGAGAAGCGGATGTACTCGGTTCCCTGATTGATGGCGATCTGTTTTTCGCCGACCACGCGCAGGTTGCCGTTGGGCATCACCTGCTGCACGGTCACGGTGATGGTGCCGGTGAAGGAGTTGTTCGCCCGCGAGCCGCCGCTGCCGGAAAAGTCGTTGTCGCCCGAGGCCTCGGCGCCGAACTCGCCGACCTTCTCCGGCTTGTCCGAGGTCGTGGAGAAGCCCAGCGACATGCCCGAGGAACGGTTGGCGTTGGAGGCCGAGTTCTTGCTGGCGCTGACCTGCTCGTTGAGCACTATGGTCAGGATGTCGCCGATCATCCGCGGCCGGCGGTCCTCGAACAGCGGCTGGTAGATGTGACCGACCTGGAAGATGGAGCCGTTGGCCTGCCTGAGCGGCATCTGCGGCACCTCCAGCGGCTGGTCCTTGACCACCGAGGTCCGCGGCAGTTGCGCGCAGCCGGCCGCCAGGAGCAGCGCGGCCAGCGGCAGGGCGCGGGCCGGGAGAAGCCGCCATGCACGAAGCACTCGATTATTCCTTGCCATGCGCTTGCTTATAGCTGGGTCAGACGCGCGAGCATCTCGTCCGAGGTTTCCACGGCCTTGCTGTTGATCTCGTAGGCGCGCTGGGTCTGGATCATGCTGACCATCTCTTCCACCACGTTGACGTTGGAGGTTTCCACGTAACCCTGGTAGAGACGGCCGGCCCCGTTGGTTCCGGGGATATTCTCGTTGGGCGCACCCGAGCTGGCGGTTTCCAGGTAGAGGTTCTCGCCGACGCTCTGCAGGCCGGCCGGGTTGATGAACAGCGCCAGGTTGAGCTGGCCGACCTGGTTGGCCTGGGCGTTGCCCGGCTGGGTCACCGAGACGATGCCGTCCTGGCTGACGGTCACCGACAGGGCATTCTCGGGAATGGTGATTCCGCCCATCAGCAGGTAGCCGCTGGAAGTGACCATCTGGCCGTTCTCGTCGAGCTGGAAGCTGCCGTCGCGAGTGTAGGCGGTGGTGCCGTCGGGCAGCTCGACCTGGAAGAAGCCCTTGCCGTTGATCGCCAGGTCGTTCGAGTTCTCGGTGCCCTGCAGGTTGCCCTGGGAGTGCAGGCGCTCGGTGGCCACCGGACGCACGCCGGTGCCGATCTGCAGGCCGGACGGCAGCTTGGTCTGGGTGGTGTTGTCGGCACCGGGCTGGCGCAGGTTCTGATACAGCAGGTCCTCGAAAACCGCCCGCGTGCGCTTGAAACCGTTGGTCGCGACGTTCGCCAGGTTGTTGGCGATCACGTCCATCTGCACCTGCTGGGACTCCAGGCCGGTCTTGGCCGTCCACAACGATCTGATCATCGGTGAATCTTCCTCCGTTCACGGCCGCCGCGACGGCCGCGTATGCCCGTCAGCCCTGCAGGGACAGCAGGGCGTTGGCGCGCTGGGCGTTGTCGTCGGCGCTGTCGATGGCCTTCATCTGCATCTCGTAGCGCCGCGCGTTGTCGATCATCGCCACCATGGCTTCGGTGGCGCTGACGTTGCTCCCCTCCAGGGCTCCGGTGACCAGCCGGGCGGTCTCGTCGACCGCCAGCGGCTGGGAGACGCCGGTATCGTCCGGAGGCGCGCGGAACAGGCCGTCCTCGCCGCGCTCCAGCTCTCCGGGAGCGGCGCTGACCAGCTTCAGGCGGGCCACCACGGCACTGGTGTCGGGGTCCTGCCCCTCCTCCACCACGCTGACGGTACCGTCGGCGCCGATGCTCACCTGGCTGCCCAGGGGCACCGTCAGGGGGCCGCCGTCGCCGATCAGCGGATGGCCGGCCACCGTCATCAGGCCGTTGCCGTCGATCTGCACGTCGCCACGCCGGGTATAGGCCTCGCTGCCGTCGGCGGCCTGTATCGCCAGCCAGGCATTGCCGTCGAGCGCCACGTCCAAGGGACGGCCGGTGCGGGTGACCGGCCCCTGGCTGAAATCGACGCCGGAGGTGGTGGCACGCACCGAGACGCGGGTCGGCAGCCCCTCGCCGTCGACCGGAACGGCCTGCAGCTCCATCAACTGGGCGCGGAAACCCGGAGTCACCGCGTTGGCCAGGTTGTGCGCGACCACCGCCTGCTGGTCGAGACTCTGCTTGGCGCCGCTCATGGCGGTGAACAACATGCGATCCATGGATCAGGCTCCGTCAGCGGCCGAGGTTGACCGCCTGTTCGAGCACTTCGCTCTGGGTCGAAACCGACTGGGCGTTGGCCTGGAAGTTGCGCTGGGCGATGATCAGGTTCACCAATTCCTTGGTCAGATCGACGTTGGAAGCCTCCACCACGCCGCTCTCCAGGGAGCCGAACTGGCCGTTGCCGGCCGTACCCACCAGCGGTTGCCCGGAGGCCGCGGTTTCCACCCAGGCGTTGTCGCCCACCGGCTGCAGGCCCTCCGGGCTGCGGAAGGTGGCCAGTTGGATCTGCCCGACCACCAGCGACTGTTCGTTGGAATAGTTGCCGACGACGTTGCCGTTCTCCTCGATGGTGAAACCCACCAGGCTGCCGGCGGTGTAGCCGTCCTGGTCAAGGCTGGACACCTCGAAGTCGTTGCCGAACTGGGTGCTGCCGGTCAGGTCGAGTTCGAAGCTGATGTCCGCGGCGCCATTGGTCATGGCGAAGTCGAAGCTGGTCGGCGTATAGCCGTCGAGCAGGCCGCTGGTGGTGAACTCGAGCGCCTGCGCGGCACTGGCGGAAACCGCGCCATCGAGGGCGGCATTGACCGCCCACTCGTTGGTCCCGGTCTTGGTGAAGTAGAGGGTCAGTTCGTGGGAGTTGCCCAGCGAGTCGAACACCGTGGCGGTATTCGCATAGGAATAGGTGTTCTCGTCGGTCGCATCGAAGGCGGCGGTGATCACGTCCGAGCCGGAATCCAGGTTGAGCGTCGCGTCGAATTCCGTGGTCGGCTGGGCCTGCAGGCCGTCGGCGGGAATCTGGATGGCCCCGTTGGAGCCCAGCAGGCGTGCGCCCTGGGCGTTCTGCAGGTAACCCTCGGGAGTCAGGGTCAGTTGCCCGTTGCGCGAATAGACCACCTGGCCGGCCTGTTCGAAACGGAAGAAGCCCGAGCCGCTGATCGCCAGGTCCAGACTGCGGTCGGTGGTTTCCAGGTTGCCCGAGGTGAAGTTCTGCACCACCCCGGCGACCTGGACGCCCAGGCCGACCCTGGAGCTGGCGTAGACATCGGCGAACTGGGTGGTGGAACTCTTGAACCCGACGGTCTGCGAGTTGGCGATGTTGTTGCTGACCACGTTGAGGTTGCTGGAGGCGGCGTTGAGGCCGCTGAGTGCCTGGGAAAAGCCCATGATCTGCTCCGTGATGGTTGAGGCGGCCGAGCACCCGGCGGGCGGCGGCGAACGTGAAAAACGTCGAGAAATTGGCGGCGGCTCAGAGAATCTGGCGGACGTCCTGCAGGCTGACCTGCCCCTGGAGAGCGCCCAGATCCAGCAACGGACCGCTGTCGGTACGGGTCACGCCGCCGACCAGGGCATAGCTCAGGGTGGTGGCGGACAGCGTCTCGCCGTCGGCAAGGGCCTCGACCGTCACCTTGTAGGCGCCGTCCGGAGCCGCGCTGCCATCCTCCAGGAGGGCGTCCCAGTTGAAGGAGTGCACGCCGGCATCGAGAGCGCCCAGGTCGAACTGGCGCACCACGGTGCCGCTGCTGTCGGTCAGGGTCACCTTGACCGAATCGGCGGCCTGATCCAGCTCGATGCCGAACGGCGTGGCCTCCTCGCTGCCGACCAGCACCTGGCTGCCCGACACCAGCACGCCGTGACCGACCAGCGCCGCGGCCTGCAGGGCCTGGGTCTCGTCGATCTGGCCGGTGATGCCTTCCAGCGTGGCGTTCAGTTCCTCGATGCCGTTCAGGGTGTTGATCTGCGCCAGCTGCGAGGTCAGCTCGGCGTTCTCCATGGGCTTCAGCGGGTCCTGGTTCTGCAGTTGCGCGATCAGCAGGGTCATGAAGTTTTCCCGCAGTTCGTCGGAGGTGCTGGCGCTCTGCGTCGTGCTTGTGGTGCCGTTGATGGCGCTGACGACCGAAGTGTCGATGGTGCTCATGGAAGAATTCAGCCCTCGCCGAGAGTCAGGGTTTTCAGCAGCATCTGCTTGCTGGTGTTCATCACCTCCACGTTGGCCTGGTAGGAACGCGAGGCGGCGATCATGTTGACCATTTCGTGCACGGGCTCGACGTTGGGCAGGCTCACGTAGCCCTCTTCGTTGGCCAGCGGGTGTTCGGGACGATATTCCTGGCGCAACGGCGAGGGGTCCTCCACGACCTGCACCACCCGCACCCCACCGGTGTCGGAACGCCCGCGGGCCATGCTTTCGAACAGCACCTGCTTGGCGCGATAGGCCTGGCCATCCTCGCTGCCGACACTGTCCACGTTGGCCAGGTTGCTGGCGGTCACGTTCATGCGCTGCGACTGCGCGCTCAATGCCGAACCGGCGATATCGAAGATGTTGAACATCGACATGCTGTCCTACCTCACTCCGGCTGCATGGCCGTCTTGAGCCCTTGCAGGCGACTGTCCAGGAAGGTCAGGCTGGCCTGGTAGCGCACCGTGTTGTCGACGAACTGGGCCCGCTCGCGATCCATGTCCACGGTGTTGCCGTCCAGGCTGGGCTGGTCGGGAACCCGGTACAGCAGCTCGCGCACCGCGAAGGTCGTCGAGGTGCCCTGCAGATGCCGCGACGAGGTGGTCGCCAGGCTCATGGAGGAAGCACCCCGCCCGTCCTTGACGGCCTTGGCCAGCTCGCGGGAAAAGTCGAAGTCACGCGCCCGGAACTCCGGCGTATCGGCATTGGCGACGTTGGCGGCCAGCACCTGATGGCGCTCGCTGCGCAGATTCAAGGCTTCCTGTTGAAAGCGCAACGTGGCGTCGAGCTTGTCGAACATGCTGCGATTCCCCTGACGATCATTCGATTGATGGCAAAGTAACAGCATGCCTTTCGGGGCAAAGGCGGAAACAGGCTCGCATTTACCAAGCAATTCCACCCTTTTGTCCCGGCGCCGGACTCCCTAGAATTCCCGTCCCGCCGCCGACGGAACAACCGCATGTCGAGCCTCCCTCCGCTCCGCTTCCTTCTGACGGGAGCCCTGCCATGCCTGCTGGCCTGGCAACCGGCCTGGGCCGCGCCGGACCTGCTGGAAACCCGCGTCCGCGAGTTGATCGTGCAGCGCCTGCCGCCCGGCGAGCGGCAGGAACTGCGCATCGAACTCGAACGCCCGGCCGCCGCCCTTCCCGACTGCGAGGACCCGCGGCCGTTCCTGCCGCAACCGAACCAGCGCCTGTCGGGGCGGCTGGCGATAGGCGTCCAGTGCGCCGGCACGAACCAGCCCGCCCGCTACCTGCAGGCCAGCGTCGGCATCCTCGGAGAATATGCGATCGCCCGGCGCGCGATAGAACCCGGCGAAACCGTCGAGGCGGACATGCTCGCGATGCGCCGGGGACGCCTGGAGCGCCTGCCACGCAACGCGGCCATTACCACCGACGAGATCCTCGGCATGCAGGCCACCCGCGCCATCGCCGAAGGCAGCACCTTCCAGCGCAGCGCCCTGCGCGCGCCCGAACTGATCGAGCGCAATGCCCAGGTCGTCCTCGAAGCCCGGGGACCCGGCTTCGTCATCAGCCGGAAAGCCACCGCGCTCGACAGCGGCGCTCTGGACAGCCTGGTGCGAGTGCGCACCGAAGCGGGGGAAATACTGCGTGGCAGGGTCGTCGGCCGCAACCGGCTGCAGGCCGCCCAGTGAATTCCGGCGCTCAGCCTTTGCATTTCCGCGAAGCGACGACTCAAGTTTGTCCATGGAGGGCCGATAGTTCATTTCGGAAACACTGCGAGAGAAATCCACCGTGAAAATCGACAACTCCTCCACTCCGCCGGGAGCCGCACGACCGACCGACAACCGGGAAGCCGGCCCGCGCATCCAGCGTGACGCTCCCGCCAGCCGGACGGAATCGCCTGCCGTCGTCGCTCATATCGGCCAGTCCGCCGAAACGGACGCCACACGGGACATCGATATGGCCCGCGTCGTGGAAATCCGTCAGGCGATCGGCGAAGGACGTTTGCAGATCCGCGCCGAACGTATCGCCGGAGGACTGATCGACAGCGTCCGCGAACTGCTCGGCGATGGAGCCTGAGCATTTTCACCCGGAAGGATTTCCATGAGCCTGAGCAAGCACCTCGCAACCCAGCGCCAGACTCTGCAGCGTTTCGTCGAACTACTCGAGGAAGAGCGCCAGGCCCTCACCGAGGCGGCCGTCGACGGCCAGCGCCTGGCCGACCTGGCCGCCGCCAAGCGGACCCTGTTGGGCGAACTCGAACATCTGGAAAAGCAGCGCGGCAACGCGCAGGCCAGGCTGGGCTATAGCGCGGGACGCCGTGGCGCCGAACAGGCGGCCAGCGACGCCGGCTGCCTTCCCGCCTGGCAACAGTTACTCGAACTGGCCGGCCACGCCCAACTGCTGAACCGTCTCAACGGTGACACCATCCGCACACGCCTGGGACACAACCAGCGCATCCTGAACTTTCTGCACGAAGCGGCCGGGCACTCGCTCTACGGCCCAGACGGCCGCACCCGACGCGGCGGCAACCTCGGCGGCCTGTCCGGCTGAGAAACGGACCACGCCGACAGCGCCACGAACCATCGGGGAAGCAACGCCCGTAAACAGCCTGAAACTTTCAGGCCGGAAACGAAGAAGCCTCGTATGGGCCGGGGGCTTCCTCCATTCGATCTTGCGCTGGAGGAGGGATTCTGCCCCCCATGCGGCCTCCAGTCCGCTCCAGGCCGCCAAACGCCTAGGTCATACATTCAATAGATGGCGTTACAACGGCGTATGCCGGCGGGCTTTCCGCCCTAAAAATGTCCCGAGCTCTTTTTCGCCATCCCCCATCTCGCCCGTCCGGGGACCGCCCTCCTCCGTTCGGTACGGCGATCCGCTCTAGCGCTGGAGTTCGCGCCTCGATTGCTCTGGCCTATCCCCAGCCTTGTCGCCATGCGTCATGTCTATCGCATAGAAGGTGGCCCGCCCGGCCCCCTTCCCGCTGACCATCTCTTGGCTGTATATGCCGGCCTTGGCGTACCATTTGTCATTCTTGTAACTGCGGATATCGAACTGGCCACTTACCGTCTCATCATCGATGGTCACAGATAACTTGCCAGTTGAAGTGACCTGCACATCGTAGGAGAACTCCTCGCCCAGCTTGAACGGCCTGGAAAAGGACGGCCTCAGTTCTTTGCCGTTCAGCTTCGGCCGGTGCTGCACGTTGATCTTGAATGTGTCGGCCGAGCCGGCCAGCCGCGCGACTTGGAGCTTGAAGGGAGGATGATTGGACTCGCCGTGGAATTGGCCGATGATTGCCTTGCCAGAGGCAGGCAGCGAGTCGACCGTCAAGGTTGCACTCAGTTGGTGAACCGGAGCGCTATCGAGGCTCCAGTTGGCCTCGTCGTCGTCGCCGTTGGGCAAGGTTTCCCTGAGTTCAGAGCGCGGGTACGTGCTGTTTTTGGTCGACTTGATCCCGTCACCTGACGACGGAGCGAAGAAGGTAATGGAACCGTCGGCATTGCGGATAAACCATGGCGATGCATAGGTCTGCAGATCTTCGGTCTGGATGATCTCCGCATCGACGGGAATAGTGAGGTTCCAGTGGGAAAGGTCGATCATGTCGTGTCCTATAGGGTTGGTTTGCGGTTACATCTGGGGAATTATTGATCCACTTCGCCGCGTCTAGCTCTTGAAAGCTCCCCTTTGCCTCAGCCTGAGCAGTTCGACCTGCGCTTCGGCCTTCTGTTCGGGGCAGGATCGACCTATCCGCCACAGTCGGAATGCCCCGGCTCGCGCCGGCCGCCGCCAGGCTTCGACCCGTCACACCGGACTCGGCCGGCACGTCCCCCAGCAGCACCTCCCGGATACGCGGCCACTCGGTCACCGGCAGTCGGGCCGTCTGGTCGATGTCCAGCCTACCCACGCCTGCCGATCCCTTCCGTTTGAACGCTTGCCGCAGACTCTCTCGCGTCAGCATCGCCTCCAGCAGCGCCGCCCCTGTGTCGTCCGTGTCATGCCGCGTGCCCCGGGCTCCGCCACGGCATACCCCGCCCGAGACTTCACCCCCGGCCTACGGCATCCCGCTCCGCTCGTGCGGATTTCCGGCGCAGGCCCCGGCATCGACATGACTTTGGGCACGCCCTCTCGTTCGGCCCTCCGCCGCAGATTCCAGCCTTCCCGGCCCAGCCTGCGAGCACTACGGTCTCCGCCGACTCCTCCCTTTCAGGAGGGGCCTACTTAACGGCAGAACTCTCATCCACAGAGTGCGCCCATGCTGGGCGCACAAGAAGAAAAAGCCCGCACGGGGCGGGCTCCCATGGAAAGTGTCGGCTAGGGTCTGTTAACTCTATTTACTAGAATGCAGCAAAACAGTGTTGAGACCGAGTGCCATGCAACTGACCGCCGAGCAATTCAAACAAATCGAAGGCTTGTTGCCGCGCCAACGCGGCAATGTACGCCTGGGCAACCTGCAAGTACTCAACGCCATCCTGTATGTGGCAGCCAACGGCTGCAAATGGCGCGCGCTGCCCGAACGCTATGGCAACTGGCACACCGTCTACACCCGCATGATGCGCTGGAGCAAAGCCGGCGTGCTCGATCGTGTTTTCGAACAGTTGCAGCGCCAGCGACTTATGCAGATACGCATCGAGGCCATCAGCCTCGACTCCAGTATCGTGAAGGTGCATCCGGATGGTACGGGCGCGCGAAAAAAAACGGTCCTCAAGCCCTCGGTCGCAGCCGCGGCGGCTGGAGCACCAAACTGCATCTGGTTGCCGCGGATGATCGCAATGTCGTGACCTGGAGCCTGACGGCGGGGCAGGCTGGCGATGCCCCCGAAGGCAGGCGCTTGATTCAGGCGTTGGGACCTCACCACGGGCTCGTGGCTCTGTTGATGGACAGTGCATACCAAGACAATGCCACGCGCGAGCTGGCTTGCGGCCTGGGTTTCGTGCCGGTGGTGCCACCCAACCCCCGGCGGCGCCAGCCGTGGGAGTATGACAAACCGCTCTATCGCCGACGCAACGGTATCGAGCGGCTGTTTCGACGACTCAAGGCCTGGCGCCGCGTGTTCACGCGCTACGACAAGCTTGACCTCATGTACGCCGCCTTCGTCACTGTGGCTCTTATCGCTGAGGCCCTACGGTAGTGTTAACAGGCCCTAGAGCATTTTTACCTTATCCCGATTCATATCCGGCTGCCTCGAAGTAGTGCCTGCAGTCCTGTGCAGAGAACTGCGCAATCGCCTCGCCAATGCTCTGCCACAGCTGCGGCACGGTCCGCGCCGCCGCCTTTCTCAGCAGTGCCTTGAGCTTGGAGAAGGCCATCTCGATCGGGTTCAGGTCGGGGCTATAGGGTGGCAAGTAGCGCAGTGTGGCTCCTGCGCCTTCGATGGCCTGGCGTACTCCCGCCACCTTGTGGGCCGGCAGGTTGTCCATCACCACGATATCGCCGGGCGTCAGCTCGGGTACCAGAACCTGCCCGACATAGGCCAGGAAGACCGGGCCGTTCATGGCGCCATCGAGCACCAGCGGCGCGCTCAGGCCATCCACCCGCAGGCCGGCGGTAAAGGTCGTGGTTTTCCAGTGGCCGTGGGGGATCGCGGCCCGGCAGCGCTCGCCGCGAGGGGCCCAGCCCCGCAGGCGGGCCAGGTTCGTCGAAGCGGCGGTTTCGTCGACGAAGATCAGCTTGCGCCAATCGAAACCGGACTGCTCCTCGATCCATCCCTGTCGGGCTGCCTGGACGTCCGGCCGTTGCTGCTCGGCTGCATGCGCGGTCTTTTTTTGAACGTCATGGCGTGCCGGTCGAGAAACGTCCACACCGTCGCCAGGCTGACACGGACGCCACGCTCCCGTTCGAGGGTCGCGGCGAGTTCGGCCAGCGTCAGGTCGGGGGTCTGCTCGAGCAGGCCGAGCAGGTAGTCCGCATGGGGATCGAGCCGCAAGCCCCGGGGCTTGCCCTGTCGGCGGGCGACGAGTTCCCCGCCTTCCCGGAAGCGCCGCACCCAGACGATCGCTGTTGCCGTCCCGACGTCGAATCGCTCGGCGGCCTGCCGAGCCGATAGCCCACCCATGGCCGCGTCGACGACGCGCCGGCGAAGGTCCGCACTGTATGCCCGAGCCATTCTGGTCTCCTTGTCCGAGCGGGAGAGGAGAACCGAAATGACCAGGAAGAGCAACCCCTGCTTGTCGAATTCGTGTTTTCAAAAAATGCTCTAGAGGTCATCCCAGCTTTCGATATCCTCATCCCAGCCGTCTTCATCTTCTGGCTCCAGCTCTACCAGGTTTTCCAAGACTTCGTCCTCGAACGAATAGTCGAGGCCATCATCTTCAAGGTCTCTCAGGGACTTGTCAGCCTCGCGATCAAGCAGCCCCTGATGCTCGAGGTCGAATTTGTCTTCGTCTGTCCACATGGCCGCTCCTATACAACAGTGCTCATCCAACGGACACGTTGTATTCGAGGCAAGCAGCCGACCCGAAGTTCTATCAAGCAATGTCGGCCCGGTAGATGCGGACTTCACGAGCCGGCCTGTAGGTCGCTGCCGTCACAGAGCCGGTAGCGCTCCTTGAGCCGGCGAATCATGTCCGGGGTGTCGTAGACGTTCATCACCTCGTACACCGGAATTCGGTAGCGGAGGTGTGCCTACTTCCTGGGCTTTGCAGCCGTCCGCTTTTCCGCCACATCTTGAATCAAACCCGCGTGGTTACTGGGCTTCGTACTACCCGCAGACACACCTGGCACCGTTGGCAACCCGCGAGGACGGCAATGGAGACTGGCACGATCAGGCGTGCCAGGATGGAGGTTCCGAAGGAGAAAGGGGCCGGGGCCTGGGCCGCAAGGTTACGGCCGATCGCACCAGCGCTGGAACAGTTGCGCAGCAGCGTGCGGTAACAAGCACCCTGCCAATTGTTACCGCCGATAGGTTCAGCGTGACAACGTGCCCCTGAAACGTGACAACGCGCGTTTTGTGTTTCGGAGTCAGCGGTGAATCTTGACGTGCCTCCAGCGTACCGCTCCGGTTCACGAGGCATTTAAAGCGGGCCGGCGTTCGCCAGCGCGGACCGAACCGATGTCGGCACGCATTCGCCAACCGGGCACTGTCGAGCCGGTTGCCCGCCAGCTTGGCCACAGCGATACAACGATGGTGAAGAAACTTTACGGCCGCCGGATACCCTGACACCAAGAGCATGGCCAGCATGGTTTCGCCAACGATGGGGCCGGAAGCAAGCCAGAGCGGCATATAACGGCGTGGATGACGCCATTTTTGCCCTAGACTTGTCCCAAATATAGGACGCGAAAGAAAAAGCCCCTGAAATCTACTCGATCATCAGGGGCTTGCGTTCTTTCTGACCTGGCGGTGGAGGAGGGATTCGAACCCTCGATACGGTTTCCCGTATACACACTTTCCAGGCGTGCTCCTTCAACCACTCGGACACCCCACCGGACAAAACCAACGGGCCCTGTAGCCCGTCGACGGCGCGCAATTTATCCGAACGAACCCCAGAAAGCAAAGCTTTTTTCAAAAAATTCATGCGTTTAGCCGGAGACACCGATTCACGGCAAACGCCCCCATGACGAAATGGCATCATCGTGGGCAAGGCCAACACCAAGGAAACGAAGAGGCTGCTGAAGAACAGTTGATCCACGCCCCACGAGTGTTGGCTCAGCGGGGCAATGCCAAGCCAGTCAAAGCCACAAGTGCCAGGCTGGCCAGGCAGGCTGCCTGCGTGGACGCACGGGAAAGTCTGCATCGGATCATCGGCATGCCTCCTTCCACCCAGGAATGCTCACCGTACTGTGCGAGCGGCCTCCTTAAAAGCGGCTATTACTGAAAAATGATATAAAAAACATAAAAATCATGAAAAATATTTCTAAGCTCCTGTACGGAATCCCTTAGAGTTTTCAGGCATCCGCACACTTCGCCCCCGCCCGAAGGCAATTTCGGGCATGAAACATGCAAAAAACAAGATGTCATATCAACAATAAGAAAGGCAGAGCATGTTCAGACCTCCTCAAAAAATCAGGCAAGTCGGTCTCATCGTTTTTGTCATCATGATGCTTCTGATCCTGCCCAATCTGGGGCATCTGATGGGCTAGAACATGTGCCTGGAACCTCTTTGGGTCAGGGCATCGCCGAAAGCCGCCACCACGCCAGCAGCAACGGAAGAAAACCGAATGCCAGGAAGGTCGAGCACAGAACCAGGCTCGCCACCTGCTCCGGCGAACGCCCGGCGCGCACGGCGAACAGATAGTTGAGCACGGCGACCGGCATGGCCGATTGCATGACCAATACGCCCAGCGCCAGGGGCGACAGTCCCAGCACCAGGCCGATGCCCCAGGCCACGCCGGCCCCGCAGAGAAGCCGCAGCGCGCCGAGCAGCATGCCCAGGCCAAGCTGCCGGGTGCGGATGCTCGCCAGCGACACGCCGAGCGTGATCAGCATCAGCGGAATGGTCATGCCACCGAGCAGTTGCACGGTATTGCTCAGCCAGCGCGGCAATCCGAGGTCGAGCAGCAGGATCGGCAAGGCCAGTGCGAGGCTGATGATGATCGGATTGGCCAGGAGCTTCCTGAAGGACTGCTCGGCGCCGGAAAGCACCATGCCCACGGTGAAGTGCCCCAGCGACAACACCAGGAAAAAGGCCACGGCCAGCGCCAACCCCTCCTCGCCGAAGGCGTAGAGGCTGATCGGCAATCCCATGTTGCCGGAGTTGGGGAACAGGTAGGCCGGTACCAGTACCCTCCAGTCATAGTGCAGCGAGCGGCTGAGCAGCAGGCCGATCAGCCCCATGCAGCAGGTCACCGCCACGCAGGCGACCGCCATCTGGCCGAAGGCCCGCGGATCGATTTCCGAGCTGCTCAGACTGGACAGCACCAGGCAAGGCGTGCCGATGTTGAGAATCAGGCGGGTGACGAAGTCGGTGGGATAGACATGGCCGAAACGCACCCAGCCATAACCGACGCCCGACACGATGAAAATGGGCGCCATCACAGCGAACAACTCAGCCAGCATTGGGCCTTTTCCTTAACGGATCGATGGAGGGGCGCACATCCTAGCCTCTCCGCCAGGGCCCGGGTCAATCCGGCCGGCCACCATGCGAATCGGAAGGCCTACAACCTTTAGCGAGTGGTTTTCTGTAATGTGACTGTTGATTATCTGCCTAACAATCGGTTATCCATTCACATGAGGACTGCGACGAACGGCCGCAGTTCCATGAAAGGTTCGACGAAGAGCATTCCCGGCGCCGATCCGCCGGAGCATCAGCGATCTGGGCGAACCCCGCCCGCCGGTTCAAGACCTGTCCGGCAGGGCGGCCAGCCCTTGAAGAGGAGGCTGCAGCATGAACGATTGGGGAGTCATTTCGGCCAGAGAAGGGTCACGGACGGATTCGCATCCCGCGGCGAGGCCGCTGAACGGATGGGGCGCGATGGAGCGTACCCATGTCGCCGATCTGCAATTCATTCCGCTGTACCGGGAGTTGCGCGAGAAAGTGAGACTGCTGGCCCAGCGCGCCGAAAGCTGCATCTGCGGGGGCCCGGAGCGGAACTTTCACCTCGATGTCGCCAAGGCGATCGACTCGGTGATGGGCTTCGCCAACGGCCGCCCCGCCATCCTGACCGGCGAGCAGCGCCGGCTGTTGGCCGACCTGCAAACCGAGTTCAGCGGTACCCTGCGGCAAAGCCTGAACGCCGGAGAACGGCATCGTCAAGCGGTGGAAAAAGCCAAGCGGGCCGCCCTCGACTTCCTCGAGCGCGCCGGTCGGCCTCTGGCCATGGACCCGGTAGCGGCCTGAGCCTCGCGACAAGCACCGGCAGAACCTCCCAGGGCCACAGGCAGGAAAGCCCCATTCGAGCAAGGATGCCTCGCCCTCCCGCCGTTAGCAGACCATCGCACCGCTCCTCGCCGCACCGCAATCCCCTGGAGTCCTTCACCATCGATACCCATTCACTCGCTCCCTCTCCCCTGGCGGCCTACCTCCAGGCCATCGAGAAGAACGGCTTTCGGCCGGACGAAGCACAGCGCCAGGCGGCCCTGCTGTTGGACGACTGCCATCGGGCCCTGCACCAGGCCGAGTATCGGCAGCCGATAACCGGCGTCTACCTCTGGGGACCGGTCGGGCGCGGCAAGACCTGGCTGATGGACAGTTTCCACCGCAGCCTGCGCGTTCCCGCCCGCCGTCAGCACTTCCACCATTTCATGCGCTGGGTGCACCGGCGGCTGTTCCAGTTGACCGGCTCGGCCGATCCCCTGCGGCTGCTGGCCGCCGAACTGGCCGGGGAGCTGCGGGTACTGTGCTTCGACGAACTGTTCGTCAACGATATCGGCGATGCCATGCTGCTGGGTCCGCTGCTGCAGGCGGTGTTCGAACAGGGCCTGGTGGTGGTCGCCACCTCCAACCAGCCAGCGGCGCAACTGTATGCGGACGGTTTCAATCGCCAGCGCTTCCAGCCGGCCATCGCCGCCATCGAACGGCACATGCAAGTCGCCTGCGTGGATGGCGGCCAGGACCATCGCCTGCATCCGGGCGCGCGCCAGCAGCGCTACTGGGTAACCATGCCGGGCCAGGCGAGCGCGCTCGGCGAGGTCTTCGCTCGACTCAATCGGGGCGCGCCGACAGCCAGCACGCCCGTCCAACTGGAGCACCGCCGCCTGTCCGCGGTGTGCCACGGCCCGGCAGCGGTCTGGTGCACCTATGCCGAACTCTGCGAGCAACCCTTCTCCGCCTTCGACTTCATCGCCCTGTGCGATCGCTTTCCGGCCATTCTGCTGGGCGCGGTACCCAGCCTGAGCGGCCGCCAGCGCGAGGGCCGCATCGCCCGCGGCACCGAAGACGGGATCGAGCGGGTGGTGGCCGGCGACCGCCAGTTGCCGATGCTCTCCGTGCACGACGACGGGGTACGGCGCTTCATCGCCCTGGTGGACGAATGCTACGACCGCCGGATACCGCTCTACCTGGAGGCCGAAGTGGCGCTGGAAGCCCTCTACACCGAGGGTTACCTGTCCTTTTCGTTCCGCCGCACCCTGAGCCGCCTGCAGGAGATGCAGTTGCAACGCTTCGGTTAGAGCCTAGCCGGGCCCTTCCTCCGACCAGCGCACATGACACACCGCCACCGGCAGGCCATGGGCCACGACATAATCCAGCCAGCGGCGCTGGTTGTCCTGCAGGCGATCGCCCGGCCCCTTCACCTCGATCATCCGGTAGCGCCGTTCGGCCGGCCAAAACTGAATGAGATCCGGCAGCCCCGAGCGATTCGCCGGGATGTCGCGCAGGATGCGTTCGAAGAACAACCGTAGGTGCGCTCCGGGAATACAGGCCAGGGCCCGGGTCAGCAAGGCCTCGTCGAGCAGTTCCCAGGCGACGAAGGGCGAGCGCAGGCCATGCTTCTCCCGAAAGGCATGATGGATCGCCCGGACATGCCCGTCGCGGTCCAGAAGCCCCAGACAACGCTCGAATAGATCGGCACGGCGAGCCAGGAAGTCCGCCCGGCCGAGATCGGCGGGAGCGCCATGAAAAGGATGGAAGAACGCTCCCGGCAATGGAGCGAAGAGCGCCTCCCAGCAGAGCAGGCCGAACAGCGAACCGATCAGCGCGTTTTCCACGTAGTGCACGGGCGCATCCGGCCGGCTCAATTGCCGGAGGACCGCCAGTTCGACGGGGTCCTCCGATCTCGGCAGGAGCAGATCGAGCCGCTCGAACGCGGCGGCTTTCCGGCGCGCTGGCGCCTCCAGCCCAAGCGTGCGGCGCAGGCGCGGCAGGATGCGCTCCAGTTGCTGGCTCTCCTCCTCGCTTTCGGCCGCATCGGCGGCGGACATCGCCAGCTCGAATGCCGCCTCCGGCTGTCCACAACGCTCCAGTACTCGGATTACCCGCTCCCGCGCGCCGGGATGGCGATTGCCGGCATACAGGCGCAGCGCTTCGGACAGCTTCCCCTCGCGCTCGAACTGCCGGGCGAGTCGTAGCAACAACTGGCCGCGCCGGCTCTCCAGCCAGGCGTTGGCATAAGGGGCGGTCGGTATGTCGACCAGCACATCGCTGACCGTCTCGCCGGCCTCGAAACGCTCGCGGCAACCGTGTAGGTGCAGGTAGGCGTCCACCTCCCAGCGACTGTGGAACGCCTTCGACTCCCGGGAGAACGCCACTCGCTCGTAACGGTGGATGCCCAGGTCGGCGAGGACGAACTCGCTCCAGTCCTGCCGGAGATTGCCGAAGAACATCAAACGCAACCGCTCGCACATTCCATCGACATGCAAGAGCAATGCCCGCTCACCCAGTTGCGGGCACCAGTCGGCCAGGCAGCGCGCCTCTTCATGACCTGGGCGCAGGTGCGCCAGCAATGCCCTCTTGGTCAGGCTGGCCGGAAGGCCGAAGGCCTGGGTGATCTCGATCCTGGTCAACAGATCGAACAGTTCCTCGAGCACGAGCCGGGGAGCATCGTCGACCCAGCCCAGCTCGATCAATGGCGTGGCCGCCCGCAACGGACAACCGATTTCCCCGTAACTCAACCTGCCCGAGCGGAACAGCGAGCCCTTGCGCATCACCATGCGCACCAGCAGGGCGCGCGAAGCCCTGGGCAGCAGCGAAAAGCGTTCGAGGAAAGCCCGCTCGGCCGCATCGAGCAGATCGCCATGGGAGGCTCCAACCCAGTCGAGGACCTGCTGGAAATTCGCCAGATAATAGAAAGGGTCGGCGAGGGATCGGGGCGAGACGGAACGGGTATCGGTCATGCGCTTTGAACGGTTCCGAAATTCCTGTATCTATCCGGCCACCGGGGCCGCGGGCAAGGGGATGCCATCATCGGCTGCCTGCGGGCCCATGAAAACCGCTGCCACGCCTCCGGCCACCACTTCAAGGATGCGCCCATGCGCCGCTCGATCACCCTCGCCCTCCTGCTGCTCGCCAGCCTGCCGCTGGCCGCCGCCGAACTGCTCCTCGAACTGCCCGAAGGCTCGCGCCGCTGGTCCAGCAGCGAGCTGCTCGCCCATCCGCAGACGCGCAGCTTGTCGATTCCCGACGATCCGACCTACCGGCGGGAGATGCATTACCGTGCCCTGCCCCTGGCCGCGCTGCTCGAAGGCGTGCGTCCCGGCGATCATCTGCAGGCTCTGGCGCTGGACGGCTTCGCCGCCGAGCTGCCCGCGGCCCCCCTGCTGCACGAAGATGGCGCCCGCGCCTGGCTGGCCATCGAAGACCCTGCCGCGCCCTGGCCGGCGCTGGGCAGGAACAAGGCCAGCGCCGGTCCCTTCTATCTGGTCTGGAGCGATCCGCAGGCGGGCGACATAGGCCCCGAACAGTGGCCCTTCCAGATCGCCCGGCTCCGCCTGCTCGCTTCGGTCGCCGAGCGCTTGCCGGCCCTACGGCCGGCCACCGACGCCAACGTCTCCATCCAGGCCGGCTTCGCGCTGTTCCAGAAACATTGCCTGGCCTGCCACCGCCTGAACGGCCAGGGCGACGCCCGGTTCGGGCCGGACCTGAACCTGCCGTACAATCCCACCGAATATTTCCACGAGGCCTTCCTGCGCCGCTACATCCGCGATCCGCAGGCCTTGCGCCAGTGGTCGCAGGGACGGATGCCGGGCTTTGGCGTGGAGGTTCTGGGCGAACGGGAGCTGGACCACCTGCTCGCCTATCTGCGCCACATGGCCGGACGCAAGGCCGAGCTTCCCTGAAGGGCGTGGAGCACCGGCCGGATACCGGCCGGCGCGAAGGACTCAGGGCCCCGAATGGGCCGCCTCCTGGGTGACTCCCCAACCATCGAGCACGCCGCCCAGAGGCAGCACCACGGACTCGAGATCATGCTCGAAGGTGTCGATGCCGGCATGGGTGGCATACATCACCTTGCTCACCTGCAGGTGCCAGGCACCGTCATCACGGGCGGACACCTCCGTGCGCAGGGACTCGCCACGAAAGTTTCTGGCCGCCATGCGGGCCCGCTCCTCGTCGGGAAAGATGGCGTAGAAGTCGATGGGATGAATACGGGTGAAGTCGAACCCGCCCTCCTTCATGCGGCGCAACACGACGCCGCTGACATCATCCGGGAAGGTGTTGTTATTCATGAAACGACCCCCTCTCAATGATGAATCGATTGATGGAACTGCTGCGGGGAGAAGCGGCCGGGAGCATGGCAAGCACGATCCGGCCATCCCAAACGCGAAAAGACGCGGCAGTGGGAAACTGCTGCCACCCTCCTAGGATAGCTCCATCCCGGACTGCCGGTGAAACACTGGGGCAGATTTGCCAGCATCAATTGTTGCCGGGCTTGCCGATGGCCTGCAGCACGTACTGCGGCAGGGCAAAGGCACCCTGATGAATTTCCGGGTTGTAATAGCGCGCCACGATACCGCTGCCGACGAAGCGCTGACGCAAGATGTCCGGCGGCAGGCGACGCGAGGCGGCGTCGCAGGCCCCCCAGGCGAAGGTCATGGCCCCGCCGATATAGGTCGGCACCGCAGCCTGATAGAAGTGCCAGTCGGCGAACAGTCCGTTCATTCGCTGCGCGGTGGTCTGCACTTCGCCCAGTTGCATGAACGGCGTACCGTTCTGGGTGACCAGGATGCCGCCGTCGTTCAGGCAGCGCCGGCAGGCCTGGTAGAAGTTCTCGGAGAACAGCACCTCGCCCGGCCCGATGGGGTCGGTGGAGTCGGAAATGATGACGTCGAACCTGTCCTCGGTGGTGGCGACGAAGCGCATGCCGTCGTCGATCACCAGGTTCAGGCGAGGGTCTTCGAAGGCTCCTCTGGAGTGTTCGGGCAGGAACTCCTTGCACATCTCCACCACGGTGGCATCGATCTCGACCATGGTGATCCGTTCGACGCTCCGGTGCCGACACACCTCGCGCAGGATACCGCCATCGCCGCCGCCGACGATCAGCACGCGCCGTGCCGCGCCATGGGCGAGAATCGGCACATGGGTGAGCATTTCGTGGTAGATGAACTCATCGGCCTCGGTAGTCTGGATCACTCCGTCCAGGGCCATCACCCGCCCCATGCGGGCATTCTCGAAGATCACCAGATGCTGGTGCCCGGTACGCACTTCATGGAGCAGCCTGTCCATGCGAAAACGCTGGCCGTAGCCTTCGTAGAGAGTTTCCTGATAGTCGCTCATGGCTCGCTTTTCCCCTGAAGCTGGCTGATCTGGCGCGGCTGCCCGATCTTCCGGCCGGGCCCCGTGCGAAGGGGCGCATTCTACGTTGCCAGGGATGACGGTTGAAACCTCGCCGCCCCGGAAACCAGGCCAGGGACGGACCAGCCCGCCGGCAGATCGCGCTCCGCAGCACTTTTCGCCGCGCTGAACGCGGGCCGCAGCCGGCGCCGGCTCAGCGCAGTCCGGCGCTGGAACCGGCACTGCGCGGCCCCATCAGCACCCAGACGATCAGGCCGAGGACCGGCAGGACGGCGATCAGCAATACCCAGAGCACTTTTCGGGTGGTTTCCGTCCGGCTGCGTACGACATGGACGATGGCCCAGATGTCCAGCGCCACGATGATCAGGCTCGAAAGGCCGCGGAGGAGATCCATCGAATACACTCGTCTTCAGAATCGAGTACTCAAGAATGACACAACCGGCCAATGCTTCGGCAACCTTTCAGCAGGCTGCCGGCTCGATCGCCGTAAAGCTGGACACGGTCGGATGGCCGTCCAGCTCCCCTCCCTCGCGCGCCAGGCCACAGGTGCACATGCCCGCCGCGCGGGCGGCGTCGAGCTCCTGCAGCACATCGGAAAGGAACAGGATCTCCGCCGGCGGCCGGCCGATGGCTTCGGCGATGCGCACATAGGACGCCGCTTCGCGCTTGGGCCCGCTGGTGGTGTCGAAGTAGCCGGAAAACAGCGGCGACAGGTCGCCGGCTTCCGAGCAGCCGAAGATCAGGCGCTGCGCCTGGATCGAGCCGGAGGAATACACGTAGAGCTGGTATCCCTCGTGCTTCCAACGCCGCATGGTGGCCACGGCATCCGGATAGACATGCCCCTTGAGTGCGCTGGCACGGTAGCCCTGCTCCCAGACCATGCCCTGCAACGCCTTGAGCGGCGTGGCCTTGCGATCCTCGGCGATCCAACCGAGGAGGATTTCGATGACCCGCTCGATATCGGCGTCCGCTTCGCCGCTCTCGGCACGCACGGCTTCGAGCTGGGTCGCGACCTCCGCCTCGGCGGCGTGCCGGCGGACGAACGCCGGCAGATGCTCACGGGCATAGGGGAAGAGTACGTCGAAGACGAAACTGACCGCGCTGGTGGTGCCTTCGATGTCGGTGAGAATGGCCCGGACCGGCATGATCAGTCTTCCAGTTCGGGAAAGCGATGGGAGATGGGGTCGCCGGTGAACTGGGCGACCCAGCCTTCCGGGTTGTTGAACAGCCGGATGCAGACGAAATGCGGATGCTCGCCCATGTCGAACCAGTGGGGCGTGCCGGCGGGCACCGAAATCAGGTCGTTGCGCTCGCAGAGCACCGCATACACTTCGCCGCCGACATGCAGCGAGAATAACCCGCGTCCGGCGACGAAGAAACGTACCTCGTCTTCGCCATGGGTGTGTTCGTCGAGGAACTTGGCGCGCAATTGGTCCTTCTGCGGATGCCTGTCGTTCAGGCTGACGACATCGACGGAGACATAGCCGCCCTCCGCCCTCAGTCGCTCGATCTGCGCCTGGTAGGCCGCGAGCACCTCGTCCTGGCTGGCGCCGGGAGCGATCGGCGCCTCGGCCTGCCAGCGTTCGAAGCGCACACCGATCTTGGCCAGGGTGGCGGCGATGTCCTCGCCATGGTTGAGGACCTTGTAGGGCTGGACGGGATGGTCGTCGCGATAGACGCTCAGGAAACTCATGGGCAGATCTCCTTGTTCGTGAAATCCGGAAACCGCGGGTCGCTCCGGCGGCCTTCCGGCTCAGCGGCCCTGCAGGGCACGCATTTTCAGTTCGCAGTCGAAGAGAAACTCGAAGGCCTCCACCTGGCGCAGCGCGTCGTTCATGGCGGCGCCCCAGGTATACAGGCCGTGGCCACGGATCAGGTAGCCGACGCAGTCGGGATGCTCGTCCAGCCAAGGCCGCACCCGGCTGGCCAGGCGGGCGATGTCCTGATCGTTGTCGAAGATCGGCACGCAGATCTGGCACTCGTGGGTACCGATGCCGGCGAAGGCCTTCTGCAACTCGTAGTCGGCGAATACCAAAGAATCGCTCAGGATCAGCCGGGAGAGCACGGTGGCGTTCACCGAATGCGTGTGCAGCACCGCACCGATTTCGGTCTTCCAAGTGTACAACTGGGTGTGCAGCAGGGTCTCGGCCGAAGGTTTCTTGCCCGGCTCGAGGCTGTTGCCGGCCATGTCGGTGGCCAGCACGTCGTCCTCGCCGAGCTGGCCCTTGTGCTTGCCGGAAACGGTGAGCAGCGCTTCGCCGGGCGACAGCCGTGCCGAATAGTTGCTGCTGGTCGCCGGCGACCAGCCGCGGCCGTACAGGAAGCGTCCGGCTTCGATGATCTGCCGGGTCAGTTGTGCGCGGGTCGGGCTCATGGCCCCTCCTCTCTCGAACGGGTGGCGATGATGATGGCGGCCGCCAGCGCCGCCAGACTGGCCAGGGCGAAGGTCCGGGCCGGGCCGAGACTCGTCCAGCAATAGCCGGAATACAACGCCCCCAGGGCCCCCCCGACGCCGGACAGGGTCGCATACAGGGCCTGCCCCTGTCCTTGCTGGCGAACGCCGAAACTGCGCTGCACGAAATGGATGGCCGAGGCATGGAAGCAGCCGAAAGTCGCCGCATGCATCATCTGCGCCAGTAGCAGAGCGGGCAGATGATCGGCCAGATTGCCCAGCAGCAGCCAGCGCAGCGCGGCCAGCAGGAAACTGGCCATGAGTAGCCGGCGCAGGGAGAAACGCCGCAACAGCCCGGCCATCGCCAGAAACAGCAGGATTTCCGCCAGCACGCCGAGGGCCCAGAGCTGGCCGATCAGCCCGCGACCGTAACCCAGGGTCTCCAGATGAATGCTGAGGAAGGTGTAGTAAGGACCGTGGCTCAGTTGCATCAACGCCACACAGGCATAGAAAGCCAGCACACCGGGGCGGCGCAGTTGGGACAGGAAACCACCCTGCACCTCCAGGCCGGCCCGCGATTCCGGCTGGGCATTGGGCACCCAGAAGCTGCCGAGGACGATCCCGCCCATGATCAGCACGATCACCCGTGGGAAGACGCCCAGACCGAGCCACTCGAACAGTTGACCGAGCCCGACCACGGCGGCGATGAAACCGATGCTGCCCCACAGGCGCAACTGGCTGTAACGTGCCGACTGCTCGCGCAGATGGGCCAGGGTGATCACCTCGAACTGCGGCAGCACGGCATGCCAGAAGAAGGCGTGCAGGGCCATGACCAGCACCAGCCAGGCATAACTCTTCCCGACGAAGATCAGCGCGAAGGAGCCCAGGGTACAGAGCGCGCCGAGCCGCACGATGGCCAGCCGCCGCCCACTCGCATCGCCCAGCCACCCCCACAGATTCGGCGCCAGGCAGCGCATCAGCATGGGGATCGCCAGCAGTTCGCCGATGCGCGCGGCGGAAAAGCCCAGATGATCGAAATACAGCGGGAAGAACGGTGCCGTCGCACCGAGCAGGGCGAAATAGAAGAAGTAGAAGCCGGAAAGGCGCCAATAGGGCAATGCGGACGACATGGCTTGATCAAAGCGCGAGCCGAACCGGGGTTCCGGACGACATCCAGCAGGATGGCCGTCGGGAATCGAGGAGCCCTGAGCGGCCCGCGCCCAGGCTCACAGTTGCGGCAGCACCGGGGTGAGTACTCGAACCCCGGCATTCTGCGCCCGATGACGCAGCAGATGATCCATCAGCACCAGCGCCATCATGGCCTCGGCGATCGGAGTGGCGCGGATGCCGACACAGGGGTCGTGGCGCCCCTTGGTGACCACCTCCACCGGGTTGCCGTGGATGTCGATGGAACGGCCCGGAGTGGTGATGCTGGGAGTCGGCTTGAGCGCCAGGTGGGCGACGATCGGCTGACCCGAGGAGATTCCACCGAAAATACCGCCGGCATTGTTGGACAGGAAGCCATCCGGGGTGAGTTCGTCGCGGTGCTCGGTGCCGCGCTGGGCGACGCTGGCGAAGCCGGCGCCGATCTCCACGCCCTTGACCGCATTGATGCTCATCAGCGCATGGGCCAGTTCGGCATCCAGACGATCGAAGATCGGCTCGCCGAGCCCCGGCGGCACGCCTTCGGCGATCACGCTGATCCTGGCCCCGACCGAATCCTGATCGCGACGCAACTGGTCCATGTAGGCCTCCAACTCGGGCACCTTGTCCGGATCGGGACAGAAGAAGGCGTTCCGCTCCACCGAGTCCCAATCCTTGAAAGAGATTTCGATCGGACCGAGCTGGCTCATGTAACCGCGCACGGACACACCCTGGGTCGCCAGATACTTCTTGGCGATGGCGCCGGCCGCCACGCGCATGGCGGTCTCGCGCGCCGAACTGCGGCCGCCGCCCCGGTAGTCGCGGATGCCGTACTTGTGATGATAGGTGTAGTCGGCATGGGCCGGGCGGAAGAGGTCCTTGATCGCCGAATAGTCCTTGGATTTCTGGTCGGTATTGCGGATCAGCAGGGCGATCGGGCAGCCGGTGGTCCTGCCCTCGAACACGCCGGAGAGGATCTCCACCGCATCGTCTTCCTGACGCTGGGTGGTGTGGCGGCTGGTGCCCGGCTTGCGCCGGTCGAGGTCGCGCTGCAGGTCGGCGGCCGACAGTTCCAGCCCGGGCGGGCAGCCGTCGACGATGGCAACCAGGGCCGGGCCATGGCTCTCGCCGGCCGTGGTGACAGTGAACAGCTTGCCGTAAGTATTGCCGGACATACAGGGCTCCGCGAACAATCAGCCAGATCGAAGGTGTGCGAGTATACCCAGGGGGCACTGCCAGTTCATCCTCCGCCCTGCGCCAGCCGGCGCGCAGCCATGGCCGTCCACGATGTCGCGAATATTCCTGCTGTTTCTGCTCCTGGTGGCAGGTTTCGTCCATGCCAGGACCGTTCAGCACCAGCCCATCGAGCTGGCGACCCCGAGCGGAGTACTGTATGGATCGCTGCTGCTGCCGCAGGACGCCAACCCGGTGCCCGTGGCCCTGCTGATCGCCGGCTCCGGCCCCACCGACCGCAACGGCAACAATCCGGCCGGCCGCAACGACAGTCTCAAGCGGTTGGCCGAAGCCCTGGCCCGGCGCGGCATCGCCAGCGTGCGCTACGACAAGCGCGGTGTCGCCGCCAGCCTGGCCGCCGCCCCGGACGAGCGGATGCTGAGCGTGGAAGGCTACGTCGCCGATGCGGCCGCCTGGGGCCGCGAGCTGGGTGCCGACCCGCGCTTTTCCCGTCTGGTGCTGATCGGTCACAGCGAAGGCGCGCTGATCGCCAGCCTGGCCGCCGAACAGGCCGGCGCCGACGCGCTGGTCGTCATCGCCGGCAGCGGCCGTCCGATCGACCAGGTACTGCTGGAACAACTCAGCACGCGCCTGCCACCACCCTTGCTGGCCTTCAGCGCGGCGCTGATCGACGAACTCAAGGCGGGACGCACTCACGAGCAGATCCCCGAGCCGCTCGAGGTGCTGTTTCGCCCGAGCGTACAACCCTATCTGATCTCGCTGTTCCGCCAGGATCCGGCAGGGGCCTTCGCCCAGGTGCGCATTCCGGCGCTGATCGTCCAGGGACGCCACGACATCCAGGTCGGGATGAAGGACGCCGAAGCCCTGAAGGCCGCCAAACCCGACGCCGAGCTGCTACCGGTCGACGGCATGAATCATGTGCTGCGTATCGTCCCGGCGGATGTGCAGCACCAGTTGCCCTCCTACAACAATCCGGAGTTGCCGCTGGCCAGCGTCCTGGGACAAGCGATCGGCGACTTCATCCTGCGGGGCGAAACGACTCGGTAGCGTCCAACCGAGCGCATCCGACTCACGGCTCAGGGCCGAAGCCGAATGCAAAACAGATCCCGATACTCCCGGCACTGGGCGGCGTTCAGCAGGAAGACGCCATGCCCGCCCCGGGTGAACTCCAGCCAGGTGAAATCCACTTCCGGGTAGAGTGTCTCAACATGCACCTGGCTGTTCCCCACCTCGACAATCAGTACGCCCCGCTCGGTCAGGTGGTCGGCCGCCTCCGCCAGCATGCGCCGGACCAGATCCAGGCCATCTTCGCCACAGGCCAGCCCCATGGCCGGTTCATGGCGGTATTCTTCCGGCATGTCGGCGAAATCCTCGGCGTCCACATAGGGCGGATTGGAAACGATCAGGTCGAACCGCTGCCCCGGCAGACCGGCGAAGCCATCTCCCTGCACGGTATAGACACGCTCGTCGAGAGCGTGGCGCTCGATGTTCCGATTGGCCACTTCGAGCGCGTCGAAAGACAGATCGGCCAGCACCACCTCTGCCCCGGGAAACTCATGGGCACAAGCGATGCCGATGCAACCGGAGCCGGTACAGAGATCGAGAATCCGCGTCGGCTCGTGTGGCAGCCAGGGAGCGAAACGCTGGCCAATCAGCTCGGCAATCGGCGAGCGCGGCACCAGCACCCGTTCGTCGACCAGGAAAGGCAGCCCGCAGAACCAAGCCTCGCCGAGCAGATAGGCCGCCGGGATACGCTCTTCGATGCGGCGCTGGAGCAAAGCGCCCAGATGCATGCATTCGTCTTCTTCGAGACGGCAGTCCAGATAACCGTCGGCCGTTTCCCAAGGCAGATGCAGGGCGCCGAGTACCAGTTGGCGAGCCTCGTCCCAAGCGTTGTCGGTACCGTGACCGAAATACAGCCCCTCGGCATGGAAACGACTGACCGCCCAACGGATATAATCGCGCGGGGTACGCAGGCGGGTCGGAATGGCTGCCATGTATATCTCCCAACCAAAAGCGGGCATTCTAGCAGGCAGCGGGAATCCCCCGGCTGGAAACAAGCCGCGCCTGTAGGGTAATGCGAGCAATCCGGCTGCTTGACTCCATGGCGAAAGACTGGCACTCCATGGGCCGAATCAGGCTTGTCGCAAAGCATGCGAGGCATCGCACAAGGGTGGAGAGCGGCCAACCCGGAGCCCCGGCGATTGTCGGCTCGATAGGCATCTCCAAGCCCGGCGGTCGCCCCGTCTCATAGACTTAAGGTGATGTTTGTTCACTTCTGAAGACAGGAAGGAGACAATCCGCGCCGTTTTTCCATGGAGGAGCCACCATGCCCCAACCACAAACCGTGATGCAGATCACAGGCCGCAGCTTTACACCGGCCCACCTGAAGAATGCCACCCTGCTCGTCATCGATGCGCAGGAAGAGTACCGCAGTGGCATCCTGCGCTTGCCTGGGCTCGAGTCTGCAATCGTGGAGATCGCCGGCCTGCTGGCCGCCGCTCGCGCCGCAGGCACCCCGGTGGTGCATGTGAAACACCTCGGTATTCCCGGAGGCTTCCTCGATCCGCAGGGTACGCGTGGCCAGCTCATCCCGGAAGTCGCACCGCAGCCGGGAGAAATCGTCGTGGAGAAGCGCCTGCCGAACGCCTTCTCCGGCACCGACCTGCATGACCGGTTGCAGGCGATCGGCCGTCTGGACCTGATCGTCTGCGGCTTCATGACCCACTCCAGCATCAGCAGCACCGTGCGTGCAACCAAGGATTATGGATATCGCTGCACCCTGGTGGATCGCGCCTGTGCTACCCGTGACCTGCCGAGCCCGAATGGAACCCTCAGTGCGGAGCAGGTCCACCGCGTCGAGATCGCCAGCCTCGCCGACAACTTCGCGGCCATAGTGCCCGACGCGCAGGCACTACTCTAACCGAGCCCCGAACACAGCGCGTATATAAAACATTCGATGCTCGGCGACAGACTGTACTACCAGTTGCCGAGCGCCAAGGGCCAAGACCTCGGCGGGAGGAGCCCTCAATGAAGCCGACTGACGAGTCCACCTCATCATCCGCCCACAAGCTGCAGATCAACCGCTGGCGTTTTGGGGCGGGACTTGCAACCTTATCCGCCTCTCTGGGCATATTGCTCGCCATGGCAGGTACCGCCTCCCTGCTTGGCCAAGCTCCGACTCCCGGAGCGGGCCGGGATCTTCCCGAACTCTCCGTCGGCGCCGCCGTACTTCTCCTGATCCTCGGTCTCCTGCTGCTCTGGGCGGGCATTCACGCCTGGCGTGTCTGTCGGCGTGGCCTGCGCGCCATACGGCATTCCGGCAGCGCTTTCACCCCTACTAAAAAGCACGACTGACGCCGGAAGGCATCCATTGGTTAAACTAGGTGCCTCTCATGGAGGTCAGCCCATGTCCGATAACGATTTCGCCCTGTTCCAATCCGCCACTCTCGGCGTCAAACCGCTGCGTCGGGATGATCGCGCCGACACCGGCGTGCGCCAGCGCGACCGGCGACAGATCACCAGCCGCCGCCAGGCAGCCATGCAGCAGGTCGAAACGCAGCAAATCGACGGTCTGTCCGATCAATTCGTCATCGATGTGGCTGCCGAGGACGACCTCCATTGGGCGCGTGATGGCGTCCAGGAGGGCCAGATGCGCAAACTCCGGGCCGGGCAGATCGCCTTCGAGGGCAGTCTGGATCTGCATGGCATGAGTGTGGAGAAAGCCCGCGAAACCCTCTGGGCCTTTCTTGCCGAAGCCATCAGACTGGAAGTGCGCTGCGTGCGCATCACCCATGGCAAGGCTGCCCGACTGGATGGCAAGCGCCCCATGGTCAAGAGTCACGTCAACACCTGGCTGCGTCAGCATCCACAGGTACTCGGCTTTACCTCCTGCCTACCCCGCCATGGCGGCACGGGAGCCGTCTATGTGCTGCTCAAACGCACCATGCTCGAGGGGCGCGACGAATAGCCGAATCACCTTGGCATGCTTGCAACCCTCATTACGCCCCCCTAACCTGCACGCTCGTGTATCTCATCAAAAAGCTCTCGCAGGAATATCCATGTCCCTGGAACAGCAGTACACCGCGATTCTCGCCCAGCTCGGCGAGGACGTTTCCCGTGAAGGTTTGGTCGACACGCCCAAGCGTGCGGCCAAGGCCATGCAGTATCTCTGCCGCGGCTATCAGCAGACCCTTGAGGAGGTCGTCAACGGCGCCCTGTTCAGCTCGGACAACAGCGAAATGGTGATGGTGAAGAACATCGAGCTGTATTCGCTCTGCGAGCATCACATGCTGCCGTTCATTGGCAAGGCGCATGTGGCTTATCTACCCAATGGCAAGGTTCTGGGCCTGTCGAAGGTCGCCCGAATCGTCGACATGTTCGCGCGACGTCTGCAGATCCAGGAGAACCTTACCCGTCAGATCGCCGAGGCAGTGGAACAAGTCACGGGAGCCTCGGGAGTGGGCGTGGTGATCGAAGCGCAACATATGTGCATGATGATGCGTGGCGTGGAAAAGCAGAACTCCACCCTGGTCACTTCGGTAATGCTCGGCCACTTCCGCAGCAATACAGCCACCCGCAGTGAATTTCTCAGTCTGATCAAGTGATACGACGAGCCTGCCCTGACCTGGCAGCACCCAAGGCGTACTCTTGGAAGCAAAGCGCGCCCACGCTGCAGGGTCTCGCGCCTTGGATGTTGTCTTCGGCCGGCCAGACGACTGCCATTCGGGTTACCATGATAGGCCCCGTCATACAATGAGATATACGCATGTCAGCCAATGGCCGAAACGATGTTCGTCTGATCAAAAAGTATCCGAATCGCCGTTTGTATGACACTCGCACCAGCAGCCACATCACGCTTGCCGATATCCGCCAGTTGGTGGTCAGCGAAGAACCCTTTCAAGTAATCGACGCGAAAACCGGGGAAGATCTGACCCGCAACATCCTCTTGCAAATCATCCAGGAGGCCGAAAGCGATGGTGAGCCGATTTTTTCCAGCGAAATGCTCAAAGGGATCATTCGCTTCTACGGCCCCTTCCAGGGCGTACTCACCAGCTATCTGGAAAAAAGCATCCAAAGCGTCATAGAGGTACAGACTCAGGCTGGAGTGCAATCCACTCAGGCCTGGACAGATTTCATGCAGAGCCAGGCCCCCATGATGCAGGACCTGATGCGCCAGTACGTCGAACAATCCAAGAAGCTTTACCTGAATACTCAGAACATGTTCGGCATTTTTTCCGGTTTTACCGGCAAAACAGGCGGAAAGAAAGATGGCGATGAAGGCCAAAGCTGACCTTCATCGCCAAAGGACTCAAGGAAGGTAAAACCATGGCGCAGCGGTCACCAGCTACTGTCAGGCAGTCTTCTTGCCAGCGGCTTGGGCAGTCGCCTGACCTGCGGCGTTGGCGGCCGCTTCGATGCCACTCGCGGTGATTTCGGATGCCTGCTTGGCTGCTCTCTGCGCGCTCTCGTAGACGTTGCCGGCCCCTTCGACGGCAGATTTGAATACGGATACGACCGGCTCGGCGCTAGCCGGAGCGTTCTTGCAGATCTCTTCGACGATTTCCTGAGCCTGCTGAGTGCCGATTTCGATTTGGCGCTCGGTCAGCCTGGTGACTTCTGCCTGAAAACGGGAAATGAGGTCATAAGTCTGGCGGCTGAACTCCACGAGACGCTCAGCCTGCTCGTTGGGCTTGAAGAAAGAAGCCTGCAGCTCCAGGAAGGCCTGCGGGTCACGCACCGATATTATCTTGCGCAAATTTTCGAAATTGTCGTCGGTCGCGGCTCGTATGGTCTTGAACTGCAGCTTGGCAAGCTCTTCGGCACCCTCGAAAAGCTTGCTGCTCAGTTGCTGAACAGCATCCAGGTTGGACTTAGAGGCACTTTCCACTTTTTCCAGATCAAAAAAAGACATGACGGTATCTCCTGCATAGTGACGGCCGGACTGGCCTGGCAACGCCGCTGCTGACGGCTTCTTGGATTCAACGGACGATTTCATTGTTGCACTGCAAAATTTTTTGTGCAAGTATTTTCTTGCACCGCAAAAATCACCCAAGAGGAAATTTGATGGAACTTCAAGGCTTCGGGCTGGATTAGGCCGTACACATCGGACTCCTCCTGCTGCCGGAGCACCAGGAATCAGTTGAGTAGCCCTAACAAAGGTTTTTTGCATCGCAGCATGCAGGGAACTACAAGCGACGAGCCCTGCACACCACGGATACCAGCCAACCCGCTCCAGGCTTGCTGGTTTTACGCTTTTTCCTACGGGCCGATCATCCGTATGCGACAACGGCATGCCCCTTCCGGGAGTCGGCTCGGAAAAAACTTCTATGAGCCCGGTATTGCCCCGGAGTCATACCGAACCAACGCGAACAGGCACGGAAAAAACTGCTGTGCTCGTGAAACCCCAGCAGGTAGGCGACCTCCTGCAGGCTGAAATGTGAATGGCACAGATACAGATGAGCCTGCTCACGACGAGTTTCATTCAGCAAATCCTTGTATTGGGTACCCTCCTTCTTCAGACAACGCTGCAAGGTGCGTTTGCTCACGCAAAGTGTTCCCGCTATCTCTTCTATGGTTGGCTCGCCGTCGCTCAGCCGCTCCATGATCAACTGCTGGACTCGCCAAGTACTCAATTGGGAGTTCTGCTCATGCAGTCGCTGCTCGGCAAAACGCTCGTGCATGCTTGCCAAGGCCGCATCGGCGGTGCTCAAAGGAGAGTCCAGTTGGGTCGCATCGAAAAAAATGGAAAAATGAGAAGAATTGAATCGGATAGGACAGTTCAGGATGCGAGCATATTCTTCCGTATCAATCGGCTCCGCATGCACGAACTCGATACACAAAGGCGTGAACCGTGCGTTCCCGCATAACCAACGCAGGTAGGCAATCAACGCCGCCATACCGACATCGTAGAACTGCCGTGGTATGGCCTTGCTACCGCCATGGCGGCGGCCACACAGACGATAGGTGCGCCCCTCCCGATGCAGGGAAAAATCGACGCCATTATCGATCAATGAGCAATAACGGACAAAATGCTGAAGAGCACTTTTGAGATCGGGGCTCGACATCATCGCATAGCCCACGACATCGTAAATCCCGGGCTTGACCAGCCCATAGGCCTTGAGCCCTATATCCGGATTGCCGCTCTGCACCACGGCTCGACTCAGGATCCTCGAAAGATTCTTGACACGACATCCTTCTATATCATTGAAAATATTAGGGTTTAAGCCCAACTCCTTAAGTAGACTTTCAATTTCCAAACCCTCTGCCCTAAGCGTCTCCTCGACGAGCCGTGCATAATTCACACTGACTGTAAACATATTCCTTTTCGCGCTCTCTTCCATGGGCCAAGAAACCAAACGCATGTGGAAAAACCAATGCATCGAGCATTCTAGCTCCTACGGCAAATCCCGCCTCGCCAAGCGACCGGGCCCATGCCGCGTACATCACATGCCAGAAAGTCGATATCAAAACACAGGATTCTGGCGCCAGGACGACCATTCATCGCTCTCGGCATTCTCCATCCATCATCAATTCGGCTCGTGCCCTTCAGAAGTCGCGCCAAGTGGATGTCCCCTTCCACACATCTGCGGCAATAGCTACAGCTACGCCCCATCACCGCCATATCAGCCCGATAGCAAAAAGCCACTGGAAAACCTTGCAAAGGGTGTCACCAATCGCCAGTACGATGTCACCAACGGGCACTATCCTTAAAGCGTGACCCAATCGAGAATGAGCCTCGCGAGTCACGACACAAACGACGCTGCGCAGCTACACGCCATTCAGCAGTCGTGGGCAGCCAGGGTCTCCGACAAAAAAGGAAGGGAAATCTATGAGCAATCAACGAATTGCATTCGTCACGGGCGGCATGGGCGGAATCGGGACAGCAATCAGCCGGCGCCTCTACAAGGAAAACTTCACCGTGATCGTCGGGTGCACTCCGCAATCCAAACGCAAAGATGGATGGCTCGCGGCCCAGCGCGATAGCGGCTTCACTTTTGAAGTCTGCGAACACGACGTAACCGATTGGGAGAGCACTCAGCGTGCCTTCGCCGAGTTGCGCGAACGTGTGGGGACCATTGACGTATTGGTGAACAATGCCGGTATCACCCGGGATGCCAGCTTTCGCAAGCTCACTCCGGAAAACTGGCAAGCAGTGATCAACACCAACCTCAATGGCTTGTTCAATACCACCAAGCAAGTCATCGAAGACATGCTCGGCAAGGGCTGGGGCCGCGTTATCAATATTTCGTCGATCAACGGGCAGCGTGGCCAGTTCGGTCAGACCAACTACTCTGCCGCCAAAGCGGGCATCCACGGCTTCACCATGGCCCTGGCTCGCGAAGTGGCCAGCAAGGGCATAACCGTCAACACCATCTCTCCCGGCTACATCCTCACCGAAATGACCGGCGCCATGCGGCCGGAAGTTCTCGAGCAGATCACTGCCGGCATTCCGGTCGGCCGCCTCGGCCAGCCCGAGGAAATCGCCAGCACGGTCGCCTGGTTGGCCTCCGAGGAAGCGGCCTATGCCACCGGCGCCGACTTTTCCATCAACGGCGGTCTGAACATGCAATGACGGCATTCGGAAAGCTGCTAGGCTTTCCGGTCAAGCCCCCATTCATATGAGGTAATTCCTTCATGAAAGAGGTTGTAATCGTCGCTGCAACCCGGACTGCAGTAGGTAGCTTCCAAGGGTCCTTGGCAAGTATTCCTGCCGCAGAACTGGGCGCCGCCGTGATTCGTCGGCTGCTCGAACAAACCAAGCTGGATGGGGCCCAAGTCGATGAAGTGATTCTGGGTCAGGTACTCACTGCTGGCGTAGGCCAGAACCCGGCTCGCCAGGCCGTGATCAAGGCGGGTTTGCCCCATACCGTTCCCGCCATGACCTTGAACAAGGTCTGCGGCTCCGGCCTCAAGGCTCTGCACTTGGCCACTCAAGCCATTCGCTGTGGAGACGCCGATGTGATCATCGCGGGCGGCCAGGAGAACATGAGCCTTTCGCCCTATGTTCTTCCGGGCGCGCGCACCGGTCTGCGCATGGGACATGCCAACCTGATCGACAGCATGATCCAAGACGGCCTATGGGATGTCTTCAACAACTACCACATGGGTATCACCGCAGAGAACCTGGTCGAGAAATTCGGTATTTCCCGAGAAGAACAGGATACCTTTGCCGCTGCCTCACAGCAGAAGGCTGTGGCCGCCATCGAGGCTGGTCATTTCCGCAGTCAGATCACGCCGATATCAATCCCGCAGCGCAAGGGGGATCCGATCATCTTCGACACCGATGAACAACCACGTGCCGAGACCACCCTCGAAGCGCTGAGCAAACTCAAGCCAGCCTTCAAGAAAGACGGAAGCGTCACCGCCGGTAATGCTTCCAGCATCAACGACGGTGCTGCCGCGGTACTGCTGATGAGTGCGGAAAAGGCTCGTTCGCTCGGCTTGCCAGCCCTGGCACGAATCAAAGCCTATGCCAATGCGGCTGTAGACCCGGCCATCATGGGCATCGGTCCGGTTTCGGCTACCCGTCGCTGTCTGGAAAAAGCTGGCTGGAATCTGGACGAGTTGGATTTGATCGAGGCCAATGAGGCCTTCGCAGCTCAATCCCTGAGTGTGAGCAAAGAACTGGGATGGGATGCCAGCAAAGTCAATGTAAATGGCGGCGCTATTGCGATTGGCCACCCGATCGGAGCCTCCGGTTGTCGCATTCTGGTCACTCTGGTGCATGAAATGATCAGGCGCGACGCCAAAAAAGGCTTGGCAACTCTCTGCATCGGTGGTGGACAAGGCGTAGCCCTCGCAGTGGAGCGTTGAATCCTGACAAATTGAACCTGCTCGACCAGTGACACGATACGGATGAGTCCTCAGGAATCATCCGTATACGTGTGTGCCCACCAGACATCCTGAATCGACGATTCGCTTCAAGAGAGCAAATAGCTATGCAGCGAGCGCCCGGACTGAGGCAGCCAAAGTCTTCATCAGGATGTCAGTCCGCCATCAATGACGGATCAGGACCTTCCAGTCCGTGATGAATTTGTATGTTTTTCAGGAAAAATGTCATGGATCAAGCCCCCTCTTTCACAAGTTTCTGGTCAGCTCAGACGCCCTTCGTAGCCAATTTTGCTCTGCAGCAACTGCGCCTCTGGGTGAATACTTCACCTTGGTTCGTCGATACGGATAATGCAAAATGGTTCGATATTCCAGCAGAACGCTTGCACCAGATACAGAGCGATTACCAGCGCGAGTGGTACCAACTTGGCTTGCAGCTTCTTTCGAGGAAACCATTCAGTTTCACGGATAAGCGATTCGCAAGCGATAACTGGAGCTCTCCCCTGTTCGGCTCGCTGGCTGCATATTATCTACTCAACTCCAGATATATGATGGAGTTGCTCGAAGAATTGAAAATAGAGGATGAAAAACCTCGCCAGCGTCTCTACTACCTAGTGGAACAGGCTATTGCTGCCAGTGCACCAAGCAACTTTTTTGCCAGCAACCCCGACGCTTTGGAAGCCTTGGTAAAAAGCAACGGCGTCAGCCTATTCAACGGCATGTTGCATTTAGCGAGTGATTTGAAGGAAGGTAAACTACGCCAATGCGATAGTGGTGACTTCCAGGTTGGACGTGACGTAGCCACGACACCAGGCGACATTGTATTCGAAAATGAACTGTTCCAGCTCATCCAGTATCGGCCACTCAGTGAAAAGCAGTATCAGCGCCCGCTGCTCATCGTTCCCCCCTCGATCAACAAATATTATATTCTCGACTTACGTCCCGAAAACTCACTGGTTCGCTATGCCCTTGAACAAGGCCACCAAGTATTTCTGGTCTCCTGGCGCAATTTCGACGCAAGCTGCGCTGGTAAAACTTGGGACAATTTCATTCAGGACGCCGCGATCAAGGCCATCAAGGTTACCCGAGCCATCAGTGGCGGACAGCCGCTCAACTGTGTCGGCTTCTGCATTGGCGGAACCCTGTTGAGCACCGCTCTTGCTGTACTTGAAGCTCAAGGCAGCAAGGACCATATCAGTAGCCTGACCTTGCTGGCTACCTTCCTCGATTACTCCGATACAGGAGTTATCAACGTTTTCGTCGACGAACAGTTCGTCACTCAGCGAGAACGAACCATTGGCGGCAAAGGAGGTCCCGTTGGCCTGTTCCGTGGCCAAGACATGGGCAACACGTTCTCTCTGCTACGCCCGAATGAATTGTGGTGGAACTACACTGTGGACAAATATCTCAAGGGACAAAAACCACGGACCTTGGATATGTTGTTCTGGAATAATGACAGTACCAATCTTCCTGGCCCCATGTACTGTTGGTATCTACGGCATACTTATCTACAAAATGACCTTAAATCAGGTGACTTGGAGTGCTGTGGAGTCAGGCTGGATCTGAGCAAGATCAAGGCCCCCACCTACTTGCTAGGCACTCAAGATGACCATATCGTCCCTTGGCGCAGCGCCTATAACACCAGCAACCTGCTTTCCGGCAAGATTCGTTTCGTTCTTGGCGCTTCGGGTCATATCGCAGGAGTCATCAACCCACCAGCACAGAACAAACGGCACTACTGGACCAATGAACAGACACCAGCCGATCCGGATATCTGGATGGAGACTGCCGAGAAAAAGCCGGGCAGTTGGTGGAACGATTGGTTCGCCTGGCTTGTTCAGCACGCTGGCGAGCAGGGCCCGGCAGTCAAACAGAGCGGTAATCGCGAGTATCAGGTCATAGAGGCAGCACCAGGCCGTTACGTGAAAGGCTGATCCATCAATCTCAGACCATCGTGAAGTCTGAGAAACCATCAGCGCCACTAATCAGTGCGAGCACTAGAGGCTGTTAAAGTTAAAATGCCCATATCTCTGAAGATATGGGCATTCTTGATTTCCCTATTTAAAAGCTAAAGCACTCCAGCAGCCCTACCAAGCGATGTCAGAAACGCTCGATGTCAGCTACCGACTGAAGCTGGCGCCGATAGGCTGCAAAATCCTGTTGGCCATTACGTGAGGCCAAAAAGCGTCGATACATGCCTTTCTCCTCTTCGGACAAAGCATCCGAAGGATCGCTGACTCCAGTCAGGCGAATCAGTGCATAATCACCGTTCGGTAGCTCAACTCCGGCAAAGGAGGGCTTATCTGTGCCAGCAGGCTTCGGCATGTGGAATGCCGACTGCAGGATGGCAGGATCAACACCTTCTTGATCACGTGCCGCAGCTTCCACCACATGCCAACCCTCCCCCTGTTGAGCTTGATCAATCGGTGTGTGTCCCTGCCGAAGCTCACCGAGGAGAGCCTCTCCTCTGACTCTGACCTCTTCGGCAGCATGCTTCTTCAGCAACTGCTCTCGAATTTTGCCAGCTACCTGATCAAAGGGAATTTGCTCGGGCTTCTTATGTTCTTTCACCCTCAGAACAACGACTGTATCGGGATCCAACTCGATAGCACTACTATTATTGCCTTGCTCAAGCACTTCGGGACTGAATGCAATCTGAACGACCTGCCGGTTCGCTGTTAAGCCTTCACCGCCTTCACGACCAAAAGGAGGAGTGACTTTAATCTGAAGCCCAAGCTCCTGGGCCGGCTGAGCAAGATCCGATGCCTCGAAGGCTGCATTCTCCAAGTCACGCGAAGCCTCAACAAAAGCCTGCTCGACTTGCTCTGCCTTGAGTTCATGGACCAATTTTTCCTTCAGGGTATCGAAGCTGGGAATCTCGGGCGCTTGCACATCGAGCAGCTTGATCAAGTGCCAGCCGAACTCGCTGCGAACCGGAGAACTGACCTCTCCCTCCTTCAAGGAATAAAGCACCTTCTCAAAAGCCGGATCATAGACATCAGGCCCTGCATAGCCTAGATCACCCCCTTTGTCTGCCGAGCCCGGATCCTGAGAGAACTCCTTGGCCAGAGCGGCAAAATCTTCCCCCTTGTCGATACGCGCCTTGAGCTCCTCCAGCTTGGCCTTAGCCTGCTCCTCACTCAGCTTGTCGTTCACTTCGAGGAGAATATGTGCAGCCTGTCGCTGTTCAGCAAGATTGGCAATTTCTCGCTGATAAAGTGCCTGTAGATCCTCGTCCCTGATTTCTACCTGGTCGAAGAAGGCATCCCGCTTCAGCTCGATATATTCCACTACGAGCTGCTCGGAAGTCATATAGCTACTGGCATGTTCCTCGTAGTAGGCCTGCACCACCTCGTCCCCGACCGTCACCTGGGCAGGGTCAGCGGATAATGTCAAGGTGTAAAAATCTCGAGTCTGCCGCTCCAAGCGAACAAAGTCGCCGATCTCGCGATCAGTCGCAAAGCCACTACCAGCCAAACCGGCGCGCAACTGACCGATGAGCATTTCCTGCTCCAACATCTGTCGAAACTGCGGACGACTGTAGCCCATCTGCGCAATGACTTGATCGAACCTATTGGCGTCGAATCTGCCATCGACCTGAAATTCAGGAGTCTGCAGAATCAGCTGATCCAGAGCATTTTGGGAAAAAGCAAAATCTGCCGCTTCCGCTCCCTGCAGCAGCAACTTGCGCTCTATCAGGCCGCTGAGCGCTGCATTGCGTAGCAACCCCTCGTTCAATTGAGAAGCATCGAAGTCCTTGCCAAGCTGCTGGAGCAGTTGCCGACGCTGCGTCTCCACTTCCCTGTTCAGCTCGGCCAGTCCGATTTTCGCGCCATTGACCTCTGCCGCATTCTGGCTGTTGCTCGTGCTAGTGAGAATGGCGTCGAAGCCGGTCAAGGCCAACAGTACGATGATAACCCCAATGATGATCTTGGCAATCCACCCTTGTGAATTGTCCCTGATGTTCTGCAGCATGCATCCCCCAGAAATGACCGACGAAAAGCCATTTAGCACTGGTAGAGTCTGAATATGAAAAAGGCGCATCTTTTTGGATGCGCCTCCTCGTAACTGGTGGAGAGAGCGAACTCCGACCCCATAATTTCCGACGTGACAAGTCGGTATGCTAATCGGCCGAACCCTTGCTCCGTGACCAGAGACTAGGCAATCCCCACTAACGTCCCCTATGCTCGCAAGACGCTCAGTTGACCGCGTCCTTCAAGGCCTTGCCAGCCTTGAAGCCAGGGATTTTGGCTGCCTCGATGTTGATCGGCTTGCCAGTCTGCGGATTGCGACCAGTACGAGCAGCACGCTCCTTGACAGCAAAAGTACCAAAGCCAACCAGCACCACGGAATCGCCAGCCTTCAGGGCGCCAGTGACAGACTCAATCACTGCGTCCAGCGCCCGGCCGGCAACAGCTTTCGGGATATCAGCGGATGCGGCAATCGCATCAATCAATTCCGACTTGTTCACTCTAGGTCCCCTTATTTCATTTGGGTTATTTCTTGATCCTGGTGCAGGCAAAGCGGGTGCTGGATGGTTTGCCGACACGAAAAGAGTGGCTTTATATCAAGCGCTTCAAAAAGATGTCAAGGAAAGCCCTAGCGGCTAGTGCGTACTGATTCTCTCCTTGGGATCAGTTTCGCGCTTCTCATCCTTTGCGACCATCTCCGGGGCCGTATCAGGCAAGGGCTCTGGGGCGTATTGCAGCGCAATCTGCAGGACCTCGTCAATCCATTTGACCGGTTTGATCTGCAAGTCCTGCTTAATGTTCTCTGGGATATCTTTTAAATCCCGGACGTTCTCTTCAGGAATGATAACGATCTTGATACCTCCCCGATGAGCCGCCAGAAGTTTTTCCTTTAATCCACCAATGGCCAGTACTTGACCACGCAGCGTTATTTCCCCGGTCATTGCCACATCAGCCCTCACGGGAATTTGTGTCAACGCGGAAACCAAGGCAGTACACATCCCCACTCCCGCACTGGGACCATCCTTGGGCGTCGCCCCTTCCGGCATGTGGATATGGATATCCCGCTTCTCGTGGAAATCCAGCGGAATCCCGAGACTTTTCGCCCGGCTTCGCACTACGGTCAATGCCGCCGTAATGGATTCGACCATGACATCACCAAGCGATCCGGTTTTGATCAGTTGCCCTTTGCCCGGTACGACAGCCGCTTCGATGGTCAACAACTCACCCCCGACCTGGGTCCAAGCCAGTCCCGTGACTTGACCGATCTGATCCTGCTGCTCAGCCAACCCATAACGATATTTGCGGACGCCCAGAAAATGCTCCAGCGAGTCGGCCGTTACCGTAACCTTGAAATGTTTTTCCTTGGCATTTTCCTTGACCACTTTGCGACAGACCTTGGCGATTTGCCGCTCGAGGCTACGAACTCCCGCCTCACGGGTATAGTAGCGGACCATGTCGCGGATTGCTGCCTCCTCGAACTCCAGTTCCCCTTTTTTCAAGCCATTGGCCTGGGTTTGCTTGGGAGCCAAATATTTGACGACGATATTGACTTTCTCGTCTTCGGTATATCCAGGAAGCCGGATCACCTCCATACGATCCAAGAGCGGCGCCGGAATGTTCATGGAGTTGGCGGTGCAGACGAACATCACATCCGAGAGGTCATAGTCAACCTCCAGGTAATGATCGTTGAAGTTGTGGTTCTGCTCCGGATCCAGCACCTCCAGCAGCGCAGAAGCAGGATCTCCCCGCATGTCGCTGCCCATCTTGTCGATTTCATCGAGGAGAAACAGTGGATTGCGAACCCCCACCTTGGTCATTTTCTGGATCAGCCGGCCAGGCATCGAGCCAATATAGGTACGGCGATGACCGCGGATTTCGGCTTCATCGCGGACACCGCCCAGCGCCATGCGCACAAATTTGCGATTGGTAGCCCGCGCAATGGACTCGGCCAGGGAAGTCTTGCCAACGCCTGGAGGCCCGACCAAGCAGAGCACAGGCCCCTTGAGCTTCTTCACACGTTTCTGCACGGCAAGATATTCGAGGATGCGTTCCTTAACCTCCTCCAAACCATAATGATCCGTATCGAGAATGGTCTCGGCCTTGGACAGATCCAGACGAACCTTGCTCTCGGCTTTCCAGGGCACATTGACCAGCCAGTCGATATAGGAACGGACGACAGTAGCTTCCGCCGACATCGGAGACATCTGCTTCAGCTTATTCAACTCGGCCTGGGCTTTGGCCAGCGCCTCCTTCGTCAAACCGGCAGTCTCGATGCGCTGCTTCAAGTCATCGATTTCATTGTGACCTTCATCGATATCGCCGAGCTCCTTCTGAATGGCTTTCATTTGCTCGTTCAGATAGTACTCGCGCTGACTGCGCTCCATCTGCTTCTTCACTCGCCCCCGGATACGCTTCTCGACCTGCAGCAGATCGATTTCAGCATCCAGAAGCGCCAGAACGTGCTCGACACGGGCCGAAAGATCGGCGATCTCCAAGATTTCCTGCTTCTGCTCAAGCTTGAGAGCCATGTGTGCAGCCATGGTGTCGACCAGCCGCCCCGGCTCATCGATGCTATTCAATGACGACAGGACTTCGGCAGGCACTTTCTTGCCAAGCTGGACATACTGCTCGAACTGACTGAGCAGGCTACGAATGAAGACCTCGCCCTCTCGCTCGGTGATCGAAGCCTCCTCGACCAAGGACAACTGCGCCCGACTGTGCCCCTCGGCATCGATGAAGCGCTCAATGATCCCTCGCTGCTCTCCTTCGACCAGAACCTTGACGGTACCGTCGGGAAGCTTCAGCAGCTGCAGGACCGTTGCAACGGTACCGACTCGATAGAGAGATGCCTCTCCCGGATCGTCATCTGCCGGGTTCTTCTGGGCCAGCAAGAGGATCTGCTTGTCTCCGCTCATAGCAGACTCAAGGGCTTCGATGGACTTTTCGCGCCCCACGAACAGCGGGATTACCATGTGCGGATATACGACAACATCACGCAGCGGCAGAAGAGGTAATTCGATCATATTCATGATTTAGGCTCTACGTGGGCTCAGGACCGGAGAGTGACGAACGCACCCTGATTTCTAAGATGAGGGTAGCCCTAGGAAAAAACAAGCACCGCGGTGGAAATGCAAAGGGGCCCGCAGGCCCCTTCCGGATCAAGCATCAGGTGCGGCCTTGGCAGGCGGCTCCACGTTTTCATAGATCAGTAGGGGCTTGGAAGCACCAGCGATGACACTCTCATCGATAACCACCTTGCTGACACCAGATTGCGAGGGAATCTCATACATGGTATCCAGCAGAACACCCTCGAGAATGGAGCGCAATCCACGCGCCCCGGTCTTTCGCTCAAGTGCGCGCAAGGCCACGGCTCGCAATGCATCGGGACGGAATTCAAGCTCCACCCCTTCCATCTCGAACAGCTTGCCGTACTGCTTGGTCAAGGCATTCTTGGGCTCCGTGAGGATCTGCACCAAGGCCGCCTCATCCAACTCGTCAAGCGTGGCGATGACGGGTAAACGCCCTACGAACTCCGGTATCAGACCGAACTTGACCAGATCATCCGGCTCCACATCGCGTAGAGCCTCGCCGATTTTCTTGCCAACATCCGGGCTTCGTACCTCGGCATTGAAGCCGATCCCCCCCTTCGTCGAGCGGTTCTGGATCACCTTTTCCAAACCGGAAAAGGCGCCGCCACAAATAAAGAGAATGTTGCGAGTATCCACCTGCAGGAACTCCTGCTGCGGATGCTTGCGCCCACCCTGCGGCGGAACGGAAGCTACCGTTCCCTCGATCAGCTTGAGCAGAGCTTGCTGGACGCCCTCGCCCGATACATCCCGCGTAATCGACGGATTATCGGATTTGCGCGAAATCTTGTCGATTTCGTCAATGTAGACGATACCCATCTGGGCTTTCTCGACATCATAGTCGCATTTCTGCAATAGCTTCTGAATGATGTTCTCGACATCCTCGCCAACATAACCTGCCTCGGTCAGAGTAGTCGCGTCGGCGATGGTAAAAGGAACATTCAATAGACGGGCCAAGGTTTCAGCCAGCAAAGTCTTGCCCGAGCCAGTTGGGCCGATCAACAGGATATTGCTCTTGCCCAGCTCGACATCATCCTTCTTGTCACGCTGGTTCAGGCGCTTGTAGTGGTTGTACACCGCCACAGCCAAGACCTTCTTGGCACGCTCCTGACCAATGACATACTGGTCAAGAATGGTACTGATTTCCTTGGGTGCGGGTAGCTTATGCGCACTGCTTTCGGCCTGAGCTTCTTGCACTTCCTCTCGGATAATGTCGTTGCACAGGTCGACGCACTCGTCACAAATAAAGACCGAGGGGCCGGCAATCAGCTTGCGTACCTCATGCTGGCTCTTGCCGCAGAAGGAGCAGTAAAGCAGTTTGCCATTGTCCTCGCCGTTACGGGTGTCAGTCATTCGATCAATCCAATCCGGTAGGCTTGCAACACAAGATGAAGGCAAATGCGGGCATTTTCAAGCCCGAGGGCGGCCTCAATTTGAGACCGCCCCGAGGTGAGATCAACTCACCAGTTGGCGGTGCACGAGAACCTGATCGATGAGGCGATACTTGACCGCTTCCTCACCACTCATGAAATTGTCACGATCCGTGTCACGAGCGATCACATCGATGGGCTGCCCAGTGTGATGCGCCAGAATCTTGTTCAGACGCTCGCGAATGGTGAGAATCTCCCGGGCGTGGATCTCGATGTCCGAAGCCTGCCCCTGGAACCCCCCCAAAGGCTGGTGAATCATCATCCGCGAATGCGGGAGGCAGTAACGCTTTCCGGCGGCGCCACCGGCCAGCAACAAGGCTCCCATGCTGCAGGCCTGGCCAATACAAATGGTGGAAACGTCAGGCTTGATGAACTGCATGGTGTCGTAGATGGACATGCCTGCCGTCACGGAGCCACCAGGCGAATTGATGTAAAGGTGAATATCCTTGTCGGGATTCTCGGCCTCAAGGAACAACAACTGAGCGACAATCAAGTTCGCCATGTAGTCTTCTACTTGGCCAACCATGAATATTACTCGCTCCTTCAAGAGACGCGAATAAATATCGTAAGCACGCTCACCGCGAGCGGACTGTTCGATCACCATCGGTACCAGGCCACCAGCGGCCTGGATTTCAGGCATTTGCATGAAATGATTAGTCATGTCCTGATCGCTCCCTAATGGTCAGGTCTTGAAATGCAAATAAGCCAGCACGAAGGCTGGCTTATAGGTGTACTCGCACGAGGGAAGAATCAGGCAGCTTGCGGAGCTTCCGCCGGCTTGACAGCTTCTTCGTAAGAGACCGCTTTGTCGGTTACATTGGCCTTCTGGAGAACAGTATCTACAACTTGCTCCTCCAGCACAACCGAACGGACTTCACTGAGCTGCTGCTCATTGCCGTAGTACCAGGCAACGACCTGCTCCGGCTCTTGATAAGCAGAGGCGATTTCCTCGATCAGAGTCTTCACTTTCGACTCATCCGGCTTCAGATCGAATTGCTTGACCATCTCGGCGACAATCAACCCCAGCGTGACACGACGCTTGGCCTGATCCTGGAACAGATCCGCAGGCAACTGTTCCGGCTTGATGTTGCCACCGAATTGCTGCACAGCCTGAACACGCAGACGATTCACTTCGTTTTCGATCAAGGCCTTGGGCACTTCGACCGGATTGGCGGCCAGAAGACCATCCATCACCTGGGTCTTGACCTTGGACTTGATGGCTTGGCGAAGCTCACGCTCCATGTTCTTGCCGACCTCGGCGCGGAAGGCTTCCAGACTCGACTCGTTGATCCCAAACAGGGAGAAGAAGTCGGCATTCAGTTCCGGCAGCTCAGCCTCGGATACCGAGTTGACGGTTACGGCGAATTCGGCGGCCTTGCCTGCGAGATCCAGATTCTGGTAGTCCGCCGGGAAGGTGAGAGACAGGACACGCTCCTCGCCAGCTTTCGCACCAACCAGACCCGCCTCGAACCCTTCGATCATCCGCCCGGAGCCCAATACCAGCAATGTGCCCTTGGCAGACCCACCGGCGAAGGCTTCACCGTCGACCTTGCCGACGAAATCGATATTCAGCTGATCGCCATCCCGCGCCTCACGCTCGACCTGCTTGTAGTGGGTATTCTGCTTGCGCAGAATCTCCAGCATGTTGTCGACATCGGACTCGGCGACCTCCGCCTGCAGACGTTCGACAGCGATACTCTCCAGGCCGGTAATCTCGAATTCGGGATAAACCTCGAAAGTGGCAACGTATTCCAGATCCTTGCCCTTCTCGAAAACCTTCGGCTCGACGGAAGGAGCACCGGCCGGCTTCAGCTTCTGCTCGACCACAGCCTCATAGAAGCTGGCCTGAATCAGTTCACCCAGGGCCTCCTGACGAGCCGACTCCTCGTAGCGCTGGCGAATCACGCTCATCGGTACCTTGCCCGGACGAAAGCCAGGAATTTTGGCACGACGCGCCGTCTGCTGCAGACGCTTGTTGACTTCGGTCTCGATGCGCTCGGCCGGCACGCCGATCGTCAAGCGGCGCTCAAGAGCGGAGGTGCTTTCAACAGAAACTTGCATGGATATTCCTCGTTGCACAGACGTTAGCCGGCCATTGACGGCCTCAAATCAAGGGCATGCATTCTAGTGGGTCGAACTACAGAAGTCACCCTGCAGAGAAGAAGGCGACATACGGGAGGGGACAGATAAATGGTGCGGATGAAGAGACTCGAACTCTTACGCCTTGCGGCGCTGGAACCTAAATCCAGTGTGTCTACCAATTCCACCACATCCGCGTGGCTAGAGCCCCGACAAGAGAAACGAAAACGCCAGGCTGGATGCCTGGCGCTTTGGAATATGGGGTGGACGATGGGAATCGAACCCACGACACCAGGAGCCACAATCCTGTGCTCTACCAACTGAGCTACGCCCACCATATCAATTGCCACTTGCCGCCGAACTGCCCTATGGCGCGCCCGGCAGGACTCGAACCTGCGACCATCCGCTTAGAAGGCGGATGCTCTATCCAGCTGAGCTACGGGCGCTTTTCATCTGCATTCTGAGCAGAGCGCAAATTCGAAGCCTTTTGCAAAGCCTACCTCTAGACCGACTTCGCATTCACCCAGCAACAGGCTGTGCTCGACAAGCGGGGCGAATCTTATAGAGCAGACAATTCAGTGTCAATAATATTTTTAAATAAATCAGCAAGATGTAAGGAGTGGCGGTAGCAATCGGTCGCCCACGTTGGCCCCTTAGCCTCGCCATGAGAGAATGTCCGCTTCGTCTTATCAACTTATGGTCAAGCAAGCGTCATGACTGCGAAATTAATCGACGGCAAAGCGATCGCCGCCAGTCTTCGTCAGCAGATCGCCCAATGTGTCGCCGAGCGACGCCAGCAGGGCCTGCGCGCTCCCGGCCTGGCAGTCATCCTGGTGGGAACTGATCCAGCCTCTCAAGTCTATGTATCCCACAAGCGCAAGGACTGCGAAGAAGTGGGCTTCCACTCTCGAGCCTACGACCTTCCCGCCAGCACTACCCAGGGAGAACTTCTATCCCTGATCGACCGCCTGAACGAAGACTCGGCGATCGACGGAATTCTGGTACAGCTACCGCTTCCAGTGCATCTTGATGCCTCCCTGCTGCTCGAGCGTATCCGCCCGGACAAGGACGTGGACGGCTTCCACCCTTACAACATCGGTCGCCTCGCCCAACGCATGCCGCTGCTGCGCCCCTGCACCCCCAAAGGCATCATGACGCTCCTGCAGAGCACCGGCGCAAACCTGTACGGGCTGGATGCCACGGTCGTCGGCGCCTCCAATATCGTCGGCCGCCCGATGGCGCTGGAGCTGCTGCTGGCCGGCTGTACCGTGACCGTCACCCACCGGTTCACCCGCAATCTGGCCGAGCACGTCAGTCGCGCCGACCTGGTGATAGCCGCAGCCGGAAAGCCCGGCCTGGTCAAAGGCGAATGGATCAAACCCGGAGCGATCGTCATAGATGTCGGCATCAACCGGCTGGACGACGGCAGACTGGTCGGCGACGTGGAGTTTTCCTCCGCGGCCGCACGCGCGGAATGGATCACCCCTGTCCCGGGCGGTGTCGGCCCGATGACCCGAGCCTGCCTTCTGGAAAACACCCTGCACGCAGCCGAGCAGTTGCACCGCTAACCAGAACAGCCCCCTATGAAAATGGCACCCTGGAGTGCCATTTTCCGCCCACAGGCGCACCTCCGGCGCCTTGCTCTTCCGAAGATGCTCCTCAGTCGACCAGGCGCCAGGTGGTGCCGTTCTTACCGTCTTCCAGCAATACGCCCATGGCAGCAAGCTGGTCGCGAATGCGGTCGGACTCGGCCCAGTTCTTTCCGGCACGCGCAGCGAGGCGCGCAGCGATCAGCGCTTCAACTTCGGCGGCATCCACCCTGTCCGCAGCGCCGGCCTGCAGGAAGGCCTCCGGCTCCAACTGCAACACGCCGAGCAGGCCACCCAGCTCCTTCAGACGCGCAGCCAACGATGCAGCGGATTGCAAATCCGTGTCACGCAGGCGATTGACCTCGCGCGCCAGTTCGAACAACACGGCGCAGGCCTCCGGGGTGTTGAAGTCATCGTTCATCGCCGCGTTGAAGCGCGCCACATACTCATCGCCACCAGTGGGCTGCGCAGCCGGCAGGCCCTTGAGCGCGTTGTAGAAACGCTCCAGCGCGGCCCTGGCCTCGCGCAGACTGTCCTCGGAGTAGTTGATCGGACTCCGGTAGTGGCTGGATACCAGCAGATAACGCACCACTTCGGGATGGTATTTCTCCAGCACCTCACGGATGGTGAAGAAGTTGCCCAGCGATTTGGACATTTTCTCGCCGTCGACACGTACCGCGCCGGCATGCATCCAGATGTTGGCGTACCGCTTGCCGGTGGCCGCCTCGCTCTGCGCGATCTCGTTCTCATGGTGCGGGAAAACCAGGTCCGGGCCGCCGCCATGGATGTCGAAGGTCTCACCCAAGCAGCAGGTGGACATCACCGAGCATTCGATGTGCCAGCCCGGCCGACCGGCTCCCCAGGGCGACTCCCAGCTCGGCTCGCCCGGCTTGGCGCCCTTCCACAGCACGAAGTCGAGCGGATCCTCCTTGGCTTCGCCAGGCTCGATGCGCGCACCGATCTTCAGGTCCTCGATCTTGCGGCGCGACAGCTTGCCGTAGCCTTCGAACTTGCCGACCCGGTAGTAGACGTCACCGTTGCCCGGTGCATAGGCATAGCTTTTGTCGATCAGAGTCCGGATCATCGCATGCATGCCGGCGATGTGATCGGTGGCGCGCGGCTCACTGTCCGGGCGCAGTACATTCAGGCGCGCCTCGTCCTCGTGCATGGCGGCGATCATGCGACCGACCAGGTCCTGGAACGACTCGCCGTTCTCGTTGGCGCGCCTGATGATCTTGTCGTCGATGTCGGTGATGTTGCGCACATAGGTGACGTCGTAGCCGCTATGGCGCAACCAGCGGGAAACCACATCGAACGCCACCATCACCCGCGCGTGACCGATGTGGCAGAAGTCATAGACGGTCATGCCGCATACATACATGCGAACCTTGTTGCCTTCCAGTGGCTTGAACGCTTCCTTGCCCTTGGACAGGGTGCTGTAGATGGAAAGCGTCATTCACTGCCCCCAGGAGTCGCGCAGGGTGACGGTACGGTTGAACACCGGAGCGCCCGGCCTGGAGTCCTTCAGATCGGCGCAGAAATAGCCTTCGCGCTCGAACTGGAAGCGCTCCTCCGGGCGCGCATTGGCCAGCGACGGCTCGGCGCGGCAGCCCGTGAGCACCACCAGGGAGCCGGAATTGATGTTATCGAGAAAACTGCCGCCCTCTTCGCTCTTCTCCGGATTGGCGACCTTGAACAGACGATCGTACAGGCGCACCTCGCATTTAATGCTGCCCTCAAGCGGCACCCAGTGAATCACTCCCTTGACCTTGCGGCCTTCCGGGTTCTTGCCGAGAGTGTTCTCGTCATAGGAACAACGTAGCTCGACGATGTTGCCGGCTTCGTCCTTGATCGCCTCGTCGGCGCGGATCACGTAGCTGCCGCGCAGGCGCACCTCGCCACCGGGAATCAGGCGCTTGTAGCCGGCCGGAGGGGTTTCCTCGAAATCGCCGGCATCGATGTAGATCTCGCGGGAGAACGGAAGCACGCGCACACCCATGTCCTGCTTGGGATGGCGCGGCAACTCGAGGCTCTCGACCCGCCCTTGCGGATAATTGGTGATCACCACTTTCAGCGGCTTAAGCACGCACATGGCACGCGCGGCGTTGGCGTCCAGATCCTCGCGGATGGCGAACTCCAGCATGCCGATATCGACCACGCCGCCAGCGCGGTTGACACCGATCATGTCGCAGAAGGCGCGGATCGAAGCCGGTGTGTAACCGCGGCGGCGATAACCGGACAAAGTCGACATGCGCGGGTCGTCCCAGCCGCCGACATGCCCCTCGTCGACCAGTTGCTTGAGCTTGCGCTTGCTGGTGATGGTGTAATTCAGATTGAGGCGGGCGAACTCGTACTGGCGCGGCCGGCACGGCACAGGCAGGTTATCCAGGAACCACTCGTAGAGCGGACGGTGATCCTCGAACTCCAGGGTGCAGATCGAGTGAGTGATACCCTCGATGGCATCCGACTGGCCGTGGGTGAAATCGTAGCTCGGGTAGATGCACCACTTGTCGCCGGTCTGGTGGTGATGGGCGTGGCGGATACGATAGAGGATCGGGTCGCGCAGGTTCATGTTCGGGGCGGCCATGTCGATCTTCGCCCGCAGGGCGCGGGCGCCATCCGGGAACTCGCCAGCCCTCATGCGCGCGAACAGGTCGAGGTTCTCTTCCACCGAGCGCTCCCGGTAGGGACTGTTCCTGCCCGGCTCGGTCAGGCTGCCACGATACTCGCGCGCCTCGTCCGGCGACAGATCGCAGACGTAGGCCTTGCCGGCCTCGATCAGATGAATCGCCCAGTCGTAGAGCTGATCGAAATAGCTGGAGGCGTAGCGCTCCTCGCCCGCCCACTGGAAACCCAGCCAGCGGACGTCACTCTTGATCGCATCGATGTACTCCTGGTCTTCCTTGGCCGGGTTGGTGTCGTCGAAGCGCAGGTTGCACTCGCCACCGAACTCCTGGGCCAGGCCGAAGTTCAGGCATATCGACTTGGCATGGCCGATATGCAGGTAGCCGTTGGGCTCCGGCGGGAAGCGGGTGACGATCTTGGCGTGCTTGCCCGACTCCAGGTCGGCCTGGACGATCGGGCGGAGGAAGTTCGCGGCGGCGGGAGTCTCGGGCTTGCTCATGGGATCCTTGAAACATGTCGGCGCCGGCCAGGGTAGGCCGGCCAATGCAAAGGGCTTATCATAGCGGACCCGTCATGCCCCTGACAGAGATCCGGCAGCAACGAGCATCGGCCGGCGGACTCCGGGCATCCCCAATCCACCCAGCGGAACTCAGCCATGATCAAGCTGCAAACCAACCACGGCACCATCACCCTGAAGCTATTCGCCGACAAGGCCCCGGAAACCGCCGCCAACTTCGAGCAGTATGTGAAGGACGGCCACTACGACGGCACCATCTTCCACCGCGTGATCGACGGCTTCATGATCCAGGGCGGCGGTTTCGAGCCGGGCATGAAGCAGAAGTCGACCCGCGCACCGATCAAAAACGAGGCCAACAACGGCCTGTCCAACAAAAAATACACCATTGCCATGGCGCGCACGCCCGACCCGCACTCGGCCAGCGCGCAGTTCTTCATCAACGTCAAGGACAACGCCTTTCTCGACCACACTGCGCCGACCGCGCACGGCTGGGGCTACGCCGTATTCGGTGAAGTGGTCGAGGGCACCGATGTGGTCGACAGGATCAAGAGCGTAGCCACCGGCAGCCGCGCCGGCCATGGTGACGTGCCGGTGGACGACGTGATCATCGAGAAGGCCGAGATCGTCGAATAATCCCGATGACCACACTGCTGATCTCGGATCTGCATCTCGACGAGGAGCGCCCGGACATAGCCCGGGCGTTTCTACGCTTCCTGAAGGAGCGTGCCAGCCAGGCCGAAGCCCTGTACATCCTCGGCGATTTCTTCGAGGCCTGGATCGGTGACGACGCCATGACATCCTTCCAGCGCGACATCGCCGCAGCCCTTCGCGAAGTGGCGGAACGGGGCACGCGGGTCTTCCTGATGCACGGCAACCGCGACTTCCTCGTCGGCCACTCGTTCTGCCGCCAGGCTGGTTGCACCCTTCTGCGCGACCCCAGCCGCGTCATCCTGAACGGCGCTCCCGTGCTGCTGATGCATGGCGATACCCTGTGCACCCGCGACATCGCCTACATGCGCTTTCGCCGACGCCTGCGCAACCCGGTGTCGGTATGGCTCCTGCGCCACCTGCCCCTCTCCAAGCGCCGACAACTGGCGCGCAAATGGCGCGATGCCAGCCGCATGCAGGTCCGCCGGAAGGCCACCGAAATCGTCGATGTCACTCCTGAAGAAGTGCCGCGGATCATGGCCGCCCACGGCGTGCTGACCCTGATCCATGGCCATACCCACCGCCCCGCCGTGCACGAACTGCAGGTCGACGGCCGTCAGGCCCGGCGCATAGTCCTGGGCGACTGGAACCGACAGGGCTGGGTACTGCAAGTCGACGGAAGCGGCTACCACCTGACACCCTTTCCCATCGACTGAGGGCCAAAGCCCGCCCCGCCGCCCGAGCCTGTCCGCGCCTCATCGAGTGCACCTCATGCATCTCGCACCGGACGCACGGAACGAGGAAGCCACGGCGGCATGCGCTTCTCGTTCGCCCCGTGACGCCCGAAGCCAATCCGGGAAGAACGGCGGTCAGGCCGACGCACCGCTATGGAAACGGAACTCCGTATCCGGGACAAGGATCGCCTGGCGCTCGATCTCGGCGAAGAAGGCCACGCGCTCGTCGATCGGCTCGCCGGCATACTGGCGGGCCATGCCCAGATAGTCCTGATAGTGCCGCGCCTCCGAGGCGAGCAGCGAGACGTAGAAGCGCCCCAGTTCCTCGTCGAGGAATGGCGCCAGACGATGGAAACGCTCGCAGGAGCGAGCCTCGATGTAGGCGCCGACGATCAAGGTATCGATCAGCCGACCCGGCTCGCTCTTGCGGATATGCGCGTGCAGGCGCTGGGCGTAGAGCGAAGCACTGAGCGGCCGGTAGACGACGCCACGCTTTTTCATCAGTTCGGCCACCTGCTCGAAATGGCGCAGCTCTTCGCGCGCCAGGCGCGACAACTTATACTGCAGGTCCTCCTTGTCGACATGCCGGAACAACAGGGTCAATGCCGTGCCAGCCGCCTTCTTCTCGCAGTTGGCGTGATCGATCAACAGGATCTCGGGATGCTGTAACGCCTGCTCGATCCAGGCCCGGGGTGTCGGGCAGAGCAGGAAACTTTCGATTTCGGGAAGCAGGGACATGGCAATCTGACTGGACTTGGAGGGCTAGGCATTATACGGCTCCCGCCCAGGACGGAGGAGCCGGCCGCATCCGTTCTCAAACACGCATCTGCAGCTCCCCGCGCAGAAAACGCGGCGCGATGTAGCGCTCGTAATGAGCCTCGGAAAGCAGGAAGAACTCGCGGTCGATGGCATCGCGCAGAGCCGGCAGCTCCCAATCGCGGAATTCCGGCAACAGAGCGATGCCATAAGCCTCGAGCTGGTTGATCGCCCGAGCGCCGCGGGCGATCAATTGGTAGGCCCAGCAATACACCGACTGTTCGGCCAGGAAGCGGATCTGCCGCTGTTCCAGTTGATCGCGCAGACGCTGCGCGTCGAACACCTCCAGCTTGGCCTGCACCACCTGCACCAGCAAGGCCTCCAGGCGCCCCCAGACGGCGCGCTTCTCCACCTCGGCGTACTGGTTCCAGTTCACCACCTCGTAGTGGAAGCGCTTGCAGCCCCGGCAGACCAGATCGCCATAGACCGTCGAGCAGCGACCGATACAGGGCGTCTTGATGCGCTGATGAGACATGGGTGAGAGAGGCCGGTGAAAGCGGAAAACGGGGGTATCTTAGCCCTTTGTCTAGGCCCGGTCACCCGCTTGAAGCCTCTGGCAGCTTTAACTCGGCCATCGCTTTCCAGTAAACTGCCAACGCCTTTTTGGCACCACTGTCCAGTCGAAGCTGTTTTCAAAGCGTCACGAGCACAGTTGACCCGAGGAACGGCGCAGGCATCCCGCCACAGGGTGCCGGGTGCCTCCCCTCCCTCGGCGTAAAACTTTGAAAACAGCTTCTGGAGGGGGATCACCGCAACCTTGGCCGTGCCGCCCATAAAGTGGCTAAGGCGCTTGCGTGCGGAGATTCCCGGGATAAGTGTTCCGGAAGCTCCCGGGACCACTGATGAGGGTAAAACTGTGCTTGAAGCCTACCGCAAACACGTAGCTGAGCGTGCCGCCCTGGGTGTCGTGCCCCAGCCGCTGAATGCCGAACAGACCGCTGCTCTGGTCGAATTGCTGAAGAATCCGCCGGCCGGCGAAGAAGAATTCCTGCTTGACCTGATCACCAACCGTGTTCCGCCGGGCGTGGACGAGGCAGCCTACGTCAAGGCCGGTTTCCTCTCCGCCATCGCCAAGGGCGAAGCCGCTTCCCCGCTGATCGGCAAGACCCGCGCCATCGAGCTGCTGGGCACCATGCAAGGCGGCTACAACATCGCCACCCTGGTCGAACTGCTGGACAGCGCCGAGCTGGCCAACGCCGCCGCCGAACAGCTCAAGCACACCCTGCTGATGTTCGACGCCTTCCATGACGTCTCCGAGCGCGCCAAGAAGGGCAATGCCGCCGCCAAGGCCGTGCTGCAGTCCTGGGCCGACGGCGAGTGGTTCACCGCCAAGCCCGCCGTTCCGGAAAAAGTCACCCTGACCGTGTTCAAGGTCCCGGGCGAAACCAACACCGACGACCTGTCCCCGGCTCCGGACGCCTGGTCGCGCCCCGACATCCCGCTGCACGCCCTGGCCATGCTGAAGATGGCCCGCGACGGCATCGAGCCGATCCAGCCGGGCTCCGTCGGTCCGCTGAAGCAGATCGAAGCGGTCAAGGCCAAGGGCTTCCCGGTTGCCTACGTCGGTGACGTGGTCGGTACCGGCTCCTCCCGCAAGTCCGCCACCAACTCGGTGCTGTGGTTCTTCGGCGACGACATCCCCTACGTGCCGAACAAGCGCGCTGGTGGTTTCTGCTTCGGCACCAAGATCGCCCCGATCTTCTACAACACCATGGAAGACGCCGGCGCCCTGCCGATCGAATTCGACTGCACCAACCTGGCCATGGGCGACGTGATCGACGTCTACCCGGTCAAGGGCGAAGTGCGCCGCAACGGCAGCGACGAGCTGGTCACCACCTTCGCGCTGAAGACCGACGTGCTGCTCGACGAAGTCCGCGCCGGCGGCCGCATCCCGCTGATCATCGGCCGCGGCCTGACCGAGAAGGCCCGCGCCGAGCTGGGCCTGGCTCCCTCCACCCTGTTCAAGAAGCCGGAAGCGCCGGCCGACAGCGGCAAGGGCTACAGCCTGGCCCAGAAGATGGTCGGTCGCGCCTGCGGCCTGCCGGAAGGCAAGGGCGTCCGTCCGGGCACCTACTGCGAACCGAAGATGACCACCGTCGGCTCCCAGGACACCACCGGCCCGATGACCCGCGACGAGCTGAAGGACCTGGCCTGCCTGGGCTTCTCCGCCGACCTGGTGATGCAGTCCTTCTGCCACACCGCCGCCTATCCGAAGCCCATCGACGTCAAGACCCACCACACCCTGCCGGACTTCATCATGAACCGCAGCGGCGTGTCCCTGCGTCCTGGCGACGGCATCATCCACAGCTGGCTGAACCGCATGCTGCTGCCGGACACCGTGGGTACCGGTGGCGACTCGCACACCCGCTTCCCGATCGGCATCTCCTTCCCGGCCGGTTCCGGCCTGGTCGCCTTCGCCGCCGCCACCGGCGTGATGCCGCTGGACATGCCGGAATCCGTGCTGGTGCGCTTCAAGGGCAAGCTGCAGCCCGGTATCACCCTGCGTGACCTGGTGCATGCCATCCCCTACTACGCCATCCAGGCCGGCCTGCTGACCGTCGAGAAGAAGGGCAAGAAGAACATCTTCTCCGGCCGCATCCTCGAGATCGAAGGTCTGAACGACCTGACCGTCGAGCAGGCGTTCGAGCTGTCCGACGCCTCCGCCGAGCGTTCGGCTGCCGGCTGCACCATCAAGCTGCCGGAAAAGGCCATTGCCGAGTACCTGAAGTCCAACATCACCATGCTGCGCTGGATGATCGGCGAAGGCTATGGCGATCCGCGCACCCTGGAGCGTCGTGCCCAGGCGATGGAAGCCTGGCTGGCCAAGCCGCAACTGCTGGAAGCCGACAAGGACGCCGAATACGCCGCCGTGATCGAAATCGATCTGGCCGACGTCAAGGAACCGGTCCTCTGCGCGCCGAACGATCCGGACGACGCCCGTCTGCTGTCCAGCGTCGCCGGCCAGAAGATCGACGAAGTGTTCATCGGTTCCTGCATGACCAACATCGGTCACTTCCGCGCCGCCGGCAAGCTGCTCGACAAGGTCAAGGGCGGCATCCCGACCCGTCTGTGGCTGGCTCCGCCGACCAAGATGGACGCCCACCAGCTGACCGAGGAAGGCTACTACGGCATCTACGGCAAGGCCGGTGCGCGCATGGAAATGCCGGGCTGCTCGCTGTGCATGGGTAACCAGGCCCGCGTACAGACCGGTTCGACTGTGGTCTCCACCTCGACCCGTAACTTCCCGAACCGTCTGGGCGATGCGACCAACGTGTTCCTGGCCTCCGCCGAACTGGCGTCGGTCGCCTCGATCCTCGGCAAGCTGCCGACCGTCGAGGAATACATGGAATACGCGAAGAACATCGACACCATGGCTGCCGATATCTATCGCTACCTGTCCTTCGACCAGATCGCCGAGTACAAGGAAGCGGCCGCCAAGGCCGAACTCCCGGTCCTCCAGGTCTAAGCGTCTCGCGCGCTGAACGAAGAAGCCCCGCCCCGTGCGGGGCTTCTTCTTTTCTGCGCTCCTGCGCTAGAGTGACGGCAAGCCGAAAGACCGATATGTCCCGGCTCCTGGCGCATCGGTTGCCTCGAGTCCAGCAACATCGGCGGTCCCAACGGCGGGGCCCCATTCATCGACAATGGCGTCGTTTTCGGCCCTGCCCCAGGCAGTTGTCGAGGCGACGCCTTTTCGTCCAGCGCCGGAAAACACCATGACAGACCACCACGCAACTTCCAGAGCGGATGCCCGGGCCTGGGTCGCGGGCAGTGATGCCCCCGAGAAGAGCTCGATCAACCTGGGCTTCATGCCGCTCACCGACTCCGCCTCGCTGATCGTCGCCGCGACCCAGGGTTTCGCCGAACCCTATGGGCTGACCCTCAATCTCAAGCGCCAGGTATCCTGGTCGGGCCTGCGCGACAAGTTGCTCAGCGGCGAACTGGATGCCGCCCAGGGACTGTACGGACTGATCTACAGCATGCAGCTCGGCATCGGCGGCGCACCGGCGACCGACATGGCGGTGCTGATGGGCCTCAACCAGAACGGCCAGAGCATCAACCTGTCGACCCCGCTCCGGCAAGCCGGGGTGTGCAGTGGCGAGACACTGGTCCGGCATGTGCGCCAGAGCAGCGCGAAGCTCACCCTGGCCCAGACCTTTCCGACCGGCACCCATGCCCTCTGGCTCTACTACTGGCTCGCCAGCCTGGGCATCCACCCCCTCGCGGACGTGAACACCCTGGTGGTGCCGCCGCCGCAGATGGTCGAGCACTTGCGCGCCGGCCGCATCGACGGTTTCTGCGCCGGAGAGCCCTGGGGCGCCCACGCCATCGACCAGGGCATGGGTTTCACCATCGCTACCAGCCAGTCGATCTGGCCGGACCACCCGGAGAAAGTCCTCGGCTGCACCCGTGCCTTCGCCGAGCAGTACCCCAATACCGCCCGCGCCCTGATCATGGCCGTGCTGGAAGCGAGCCGCTTCATCGACGCCAGCGAAGAGAACAAGGCCGGCACCGCGCAACTGATCAGCGCCGACGAATACGTGGCCGCACCGCGCCAGGTGATCGAACCGCGCTTTCTCGGCGACTACGAGGACGGCAACGGCCATGCCTGGCGCGACAGCCATGCCCTGCGCTTTCATGGCGACGGCGAGGTCAACCTGCCCTATCTCTCCGACGGTCTCTGGTTCATGACCCAGTTCCGCCGTTGGGGACTGCTGCGCGAAGACCCGGATTACCTGGCCATCGCCACTCGGGTGCAGCAGCTCGAACTGTATCGCGATGCCGCCGGCGCTCTCGGCATGGCGCAGCCCGCCACGGCCATGCGCAGCGCCACCCTGCTGGACGGCAGGCGCTGGGACGGCTCCGACCCCGCGGCCTATGCCCGCAGCTTCGACCTCCACGCCCTGAGCGAGCTGCCCTCCTCGGCCGATGACCAAGGACCATCCCCATGCTGCGCATCCTCCTGATCAACGACACGCCGAAAAAGGTCGGCCGCCTGAAAAGCGCCCTGGTCGAGGCCGGCTTCGAAGTCGTCGACGAGTCCGGCCTGACCATCGATCTGCCGGTGCGGGTCGAGGCCGTGCGCCCCGATGTGATCCTCATCGACACCGAATCTCCCGGCCGCGACGTGATGGAGCAGGTGGTACTGGTCAGTCGCGACCGACCACGCCCGATCGTGATGTTCACCGACGAGCACGACCCGCAGGTGATGCGCCAGGCGATCCAGGCCGGGGTCAGCGCCTATATCGTCGAGGGCATCCAGGCGCAGCGCCTGCAGCCGATCCTCGACGTGGCCATGGCCCGCTTCGAGAGCGACCAGGCCCTGCGCGCCCAGTTGCAGGCCCGCGAGGCGCAGTTGGCCGAGCGTAAGCGCGTCGAACTGGCCAAGGGCCTGCTGATGAAAATGAAGAACTGCAGCGAGGAGGAGGCCTATACCCTGATGCGCCGCCAGGCCATGAGCCGCCAGCAGAAGCTGATCCAGGTCGCCGAGCAGGTCATCGCCATGCACGACATGTTGGGAAGCTGAAGGAAGGCGGTCAGGGTCGCTCCTGCCGCCGTCCGCCCTCAAGCCAGGCCGAGGAATTTCAGCGCCGACCGATAGATCTTGTCGCTGGCGCAGACGATCACCAGCGAGTCGCCGGATTTCGCCCCGCTCAGCAGATTGGTCAGGTCGCGGGTCACCCCGAAAGGATTCTGCAGCACCGCCACCTGCACTTCGTCGCCCTCGGGCATCATCCGCTCGGCCACCAGTCGGTCCGGCTTCATGGTGAGCGTGATGCCGAGCACCTTGCCGCCGAAGCGGGTTTCGAGAAACTCGCTGCCGGACGAGCGCTGCGTGGACGATCTGGTGCTGACTGGTTTCATGGATTTCACCCTGTTGAAAATGCGGGGAATCTACCAAAACGGCCATGGCGAAACCCAGTCTCGATTGCCTTCTCGTCCGCCATCGCCTCATCTTAAAGTTGGACTTGCCGCCCGGCGGGCCTCGCACGTATGGTGCGCGGGCAGGCCAGCGTACTGGCCAACGTCGCTCGGACGGTTCCGGGCGCCTACGTCTTTCGAGGAAATCATGGCCGAACTCGGCAAGCGCCGCTTTGCGCGCATCGATCGTCTCCCCCCCTACGTATTCAACATCACCGCCGAACTGAAGATGGCGGCCCGCCGCCGCGGCGAGGACATCATCGACTTCAGCATGGGCAACCCCGACGGCGCCCCTCCAGCGCACATCGTCGAGAAGCTGGTGCAGGTCGCCCGCCGCGAGGACACCCATGGCTACTCCACTTCCCGCGGCATCCCGCGCCTGCGCCGCGCCATTTCGCACTGGTACAGGGACCGCTACGCCGTCGAGATCGACCCGGACAGCGAGGCCATCGTCACCATCGGCTCCAAGGAGGGCTTGGCGCACCTGATGCTGGCCACCCTCGACCATGGCGACAGCGTGCTGGTGCCCAATCCCAGCTACCCGATCCACATCTACGGCGCGGTGATCGCCGGCGCCCAGGTGCGCTCGGTGCCGCTGGTACCCGGCATGGACTTCTTCGCCGAGCTGGAGCGGGCCATCCGCGAGACGATCCCCAAGCCGAAGATGATGATCCTCGGCTTTCCCTCCAACCCCACCGCGCAATGCGTGGAACTGGACTTCTTCGAACGCGTGGTGGCCCTCGCCAGGCAGTACGACATCCTGGTGGTGCACGACCTGGCCTACGCCGACATCGTCTACGACGGCTGGAAGGCACCGTCGATCATGCAGGTACCGGGCGCCAAGGAGGTCGCCGTGGAATTCTTCACCCTGTCGAAGAGCTACAACATGGCCGGCTGGCGTATCGGTTTCATGGTCGGCAACCAGGAACTGGTCGGCGCCCTGGCGCGGATCAAGAGCTACCACGATTACGGCACCTTCACCCCGTTGCAGGTGGCGGCCATCGCCGCCCTGGAAGGCGACCAGCAATGTGTGCGCGACATCGCCGAGCAGTACCGCGAGCGGCGCAACCTGCTGGTCAAGGGTCTGCACGAGATCGGCTGGATGGTGGAGAAACCCAAGGCCTCCATGTATATCTGGGCGAAGATCCCCGAGCCCTATGCCCATCTCGGCTCGCTGGAGTTCGCCAAGAAGCTCCTGGCCGAGGCCAAGGTTTGCGTCTCGCCGGGACTGGGTTTCGGCGATTACGGCGACGATCACGTACGCTTCGCCCTGATCGAGAACCTCGACCGTACCCGTCAGGCCATCCGCGGTATCAAAGCCATGTTCCGCGCCGACGGTCTGCTCGAGGTCACTTCGGAAAAGGCGCGCAAGTCCGACGCCAGCCACTGACCCGCACCGGCCCCGTCCCGGCGACGGGGCTTTCCGCGCCTTGCCGACCATACTTCCTGCCTGACTGACCACAGGCCCGACGAATGCCCATGTCCACCCTCGAACAATTGCGCCGCGGCGAACTGGCCGGCAGCGCGCGCCTGACACTCTCCGCCGACCTCGACGCATTTCCCGAGGAAATCTTCGCCCTGGCCGACAGCCTGGAAATCCTCGACCTTTCGGGCAATCGCCTGACCAGCCTGCCGGCCGACCTGCCGCGCCTTGGCAAGCTGCGCATCCTGTTCTGCTCGGACAATCCGTTCAGCGTATTGCCGGAAGTACTCGGCGACTGCCCGCGACTGGAAATGATCGGCTTCAAGGCCAACCGCATCCACCACCTGCCGGCTGCCGCGCTGCCGCCGGCATTGCGCTGGCTGATCCTGACCGACAACCGGCTGGAACACCTGCCCACCGAGCTGGGAGAGCGCCCCCGCTTGCAGAAGCTAATGCTGGCCGGCAACCGATTGCGGACGCTGCCAGCGAGTCTGGCCGGGCTGGAGCGGCTGGAGTTGCTGCGCATCGCCGCCAACCGCCTCGCGGCCCTGCCCGGCTGGCTGGCGGAGCTGCCGCGGCTGTCCTGGCTGGCCTTCGCCGGCAATCCCTTCAGCGATGCCAGCGAGGCGGAAGTCCTGCGCCGGCATCCGCTGCCGCCGATCCCGCGCAGCGACATCGCACTCGGCGAGATCCTCGGCCAGGGCGCTTCCGGCATCATCCAGCGCGCCGACTGGCGCAGCCCCGGACAACCGGCACGGCCCATGGCGGCCAAGCTGTTCAAGGGCAGCGTCACCAGCGACGGCCTGCCGCGCAGCGAAATGGCCGCCTGCCTCGCCGCCGGCGAGCATGCCAACCTGATCCGCGTGGCCGGCCCGCTGGCCGAACGACCGGGAGCGCCACCGGGGCTGCTGCTGGAACTGATCGACCCGACCTTCCGCGTACTTGCCGGACCGCCCTCGCTGGCCAGTTGCAGTCGCGACTGCTATGCGCCGGAACGGCGCTTCGTCTTCGACGAGGCCTTGCGCATCGCTCGTGGCGTGGCCGCAGCGGTGAACCATCTACATGGACGCGGCATCCTGCATGGCGATCTGTACGCCCATAACCTGCTGGTGGACGAACAGGGCGACTGCCTGCTCGGCGATTTCGGCGCCGCCTCGTTCTTCGAGCCGGGCAGCGCCGCTGGCCGGGCGCTGCAACGCATCGAGGCGCGAGCCTTCGGCTGTCTGCTGGAAGAGTTGCTGGAGCGCTGTCCGGCGGACGAGCGGAACCTGCGTCAACGGCGTCTCGGGCAACTGCGGGAAGCCTGCATGAGCACGCAAGCGGAGCAACGGCCGGACTTCGCCAGCCTGAGCGCCGACCTCGCCGCTCTCTGAGAAAGCCTTAGCCCTCGCGATACAGGCGCTCGACATCTTCCGCCCGGCACAGCCCGGTGCCGGGGCGCATCAGGGTCGCGGCCGCCGCGGCCATGCCGTAGCGCACCGCATCGTGCAGGCTCCAGCCGCGACTCAAGGCGAGTACCGTGGCGCCGACCACGCTGTCGCCGGCCCCCACCGCACTGCGCAAGGGCACGTCGAAGGCGGAAAAGCGCTCGATGCCTTCCCGGCTCGCCAGCAGCGCGCCGCCGGCGCCGAGGGACAGGACGACGATCTCCACCGCGCCCCGCTCGACCAGCCGGCGTGCCTCCTCCTCCTGTCCGGCCTCGTCGTCCAGTCGCCGCCCCGCCAGGCTGGAGAGCTCGCTCAGGCTCGGCTTGAGCAGGTAGATACCTCCGCGGGCCACCGCATGGCGCAGGGCCTCTCCCGAGTAGTCGAGCACCAGCCTCGCCCCCAGGCGCCGCGCCAGATCCAGGATTTCGTCGTGGAAATCCAGCGCCACGCCGGACGGAAAACTGCCACTGACGACCAGATGGGATGGCGCCGGCACAAGCGCGGCGATGGTTTCCAGACAGTTCCGCCGCTCCGTCGGAGTCAAGGTCGGGCCGGGCAGGACGAAACGGTACTGCAGGCCGGTTTCACCCTCGTCCACGGTGAAACTTTCCCGGGTATCGCCAGCGATCGGCACCCGCACCTGGGGCAGACCGAGCGCCTCCAGCGCATGCTGCAGCATCTCGCCGAACGGACCGCCGGCCGGATAGACCGCCACGCTCTCGCCGCCGAGTGCCCGGATCACTCGCGCCACGTTGATCCCGCCACCGCCCGGCTCGTAGCGCGGCGGACCACAACGCAGCTTGCGGGTCGGCTCGAGCCGCGCAACGGCGGTCGAGACATCCATCGCCGGGTTCAGGGTCAAGGTGACGATACACGACATGGCGAACTCCAGACTGTCCTGCTCGCGGGTTCACGAGAGGATCGGAGGTCCTCGCTCTCGGGGGGCGCCATGATAGCAGCGCACTCGCCGACCGGCCCCATCGACGCCCCCGCGGTCCGTACCTCACTGCAGCACGGGCGTCACCACCTCCTTCAAGTCGATGAACTTCCAGTTCGCCTTCTCTCCCAGGCGCGCATTGAAGCGGGTGTTGAAGGTGAATTCGTCCTCGGTATGCAGGCTCAGCGGCCTGCCATAGACGGCTTGCAGCGCCGTCAGGTCGTAGCCCATCAACTGCAGCAGCGTGGGGAAGATGTTGTAGTGGCTGGAACGGTTCCTGTTGCCCGTCAGTTCGCGTTGCCAGTCGAGGCCGCGCAGGCCGTGACCCTGGATCACCACCAGCGGCACCAATCCCTCCTCCACCACCGGATCGCCGCCACAGTGGGTATCGAGCCCGGGGTTGCCGCGCTCGTGCAGGTCCTGGCCATGGTCGGAGGTATAGATCAGCACGGCATTGTCGAGCCTGGCCCGGGCGAAGAGCCGGGCGAAGAACTCGCCGACGTTCCACAGCAGGGTATTTCTGTAGGCGTTGCGGTACCGCCCCCAATCCTCGGCCTGGCCGCCGAAGCCGTCACGCTCGCCGGTATCGGAAATATCGGCGTACCGGCCGCGCGGCAATGCCGGTCGGTAGATCATGAAATCGTCCGGGTACTTGTCGTGCACCGGAAAGTGCGCGCCGACCTTGTTGAGGTAGATCAGCTCGGCCGTATCGTTGCCGAGCAGTTCGATGAGTTTCTGCGCAGCCGCCATGTCGCGGTCGCGTACCGGGATGCCGTCGAACTGGACGAACTCGTCGATTTCCTTTCGCTCGCTCTTGCTCATCAGATTCTGCAAGCGTCCGCCGGTGCGCTGTGCATCGATGTAGACCGTACGCAGCCCGGCCCTCCTGGCGTACTGCCAGATCGAGGGCATGGTCGAATTGATCCGCAGGTAATCGCTGCGCGTGCCCCCGTAACGCAGGGTGACGTTGGTATCGGCGCTGCAGTTGGCGATGGCGGCGGCATAGCCGTAGTTGTAGAGGGTCGCACCGGGAGGCGACTGCCCGAGGTTGGTGCGCACGCCGTGCTCGACATTGATGTCCAGATAGTTGCCGGACACGCTCTCGTCGATGATCAGCACGATATCGTTGCCGATCGCCTGGCCATGGCGCGGCAGGCTTACCGTTTCCCGCGGCCCCACGGTGCTGCTCGCCGCCTCGTAGGCGAACAGGTTGAGGTAGGCCAGCGGCGTATACATCGCCGGCAGACCGCGAGCCCCGACGCCACCGCGCACGAACAGGATGCCCGTCAGCAGCAGCAGAGCGCAGAGTGGCGCCGCGACCAGCGCGATCCCCGGTAGCGGCAGGCGCCGCCGGGGTGCGAGAGCGATGCCGAACAATAACGGCAAGGCTCCGGCGGCACAGACCAGGATACTCGCCCGGTACTGGTACAGGGCCTCGTCGATGAAGCCGCCGGAATAGATCAACGAGACGAAGGTGCCGTAGGTCAGGTACTCGGCGGAGACCTGGGTGTAGACGTCGAAGAACAGCGTGCTGGCGAAGAACAGCAAAGCGAACAGGTAGCGGACCGGGGCCGACCGGATGTGGGCGGTCAGCCACAAGGCAACGAGCAACACGGCGAACATCCCGGCGAACAGCACTACCGGCACGCCGCCCTGCAGCGCCATCAGGCGCTCGCGGTAATAGTCATGCTGGATCAGCAGGTACAGCCCGAGCAGCAACTCCTTCAGGGAAATCGCCATGGCTTCCTTTCCAATCCGCTCCAGCGGCGTCGCCGACATCCTGGAAGGTGCCAATGAGAAGTAACCTGTTCGTAACATTAGCAGCGCGCTCGCGACCTACAAGCGAAGCCCTTCCTACCGCTTCCGGCATCCCGTCGCGGCCTGAGCCAAGCCATTTCGGCAAGCGTGACAACGCCCCAATACAGTGCAATCCCGGATCGTTCGCCTCGTTTTGGCTCGTAACGTCTCCGCAAAGACGCCGGAATTTCCCAAAATAGCAGCCGAACGCAGGCATGGGTATTGCTAAGGATCTGGCACAGGGCAGCCAACGGCGGTTGCCTGTCGAACGACAAAGGCGTCGCATCACCCTCGCTCCGGCGAGTCGTGATGTGGCGCCTTTTGCGTTTCGGCCCCAACGCCCGGGGCGGTGAACGGAGGCCCTCGTGGCCCGCCCTTTTCAACCTGTCATGACTCCGGCCCGGACGCGCGCATCGTCCGTCGATCCAGCGGAGTTGCCTGTCGCCGACGAGGTGTTCGATGAATACGAGTTTCTGGAAGGCTGGCCATACCCCCACGCTGTTCGCCGCATTCCTCTATTTCGACCTGAGCTTCATGGTCTGGTACGTGCTCGGCCCGTTGGGCGTGCAGATCGCCACCGACCTAGGGCTGAGCACTCAACAACGCGCCCTGATGGTCGCCACGCCGATCCTCTCCGGCGCCGTGCTGCGCTTCGTCATGGGCATGCTGGCCGACCGCACTTCGCCGAAGAGCGCCGGCATCCTCGGCCAGGCGATCGTCATCGCCGCCCTGGGGCTGGCCTGGAGCATGGGCATCCACAACTACGAACAGGCGTTGCTGCTCGGCCTGTTCCTCGGCTTCGCCGGCGCCTCCTTCGCCGTGGCCCTGCCGCTGGCCTCGCAGTGGTATCCGCCGCAGCACCAGGGCAAAGCCATGGGCATCGCCGGCGCCGGCAACTCCGGCACCGTGCTCGCCGCGCTCTTCGCTCCCGGTCTGGCCGGCGCATTCGGCTGGAACAATGTGTTCGGCCTGGCGCTGATCCCGCTGGTGCTGACCCTGGTCATCTTCGCCGGTGTCGCCAGGAACGCTCCGGAGCGCCCGCAACCAAAGGCCGTAGCCGACTACCTGAAAGCCCTGGCCGACCGCGACAGCTGGTGGTTCATGCTGTTCTACAGCGTGACTTTCGGCGGCTTCCTCGGCCTGGCCAGCACCCTGCCCGGCTACTTCCACGACCAGTACGGCTTCGATCCGGTGAAAGCCGGCTACTACACCGCCGCCTGCGTGTTCGCCGGCAGCCTGCTGCGTCCGCTCGGCGGCGCCCTGGCCGACCGCATCGGCGGGATTCGCACCCTGCTGGTGATGTATACCCTGGCCGCCCTGTGCATCGCCGTGGTCGGCTTCAACCTGTCCAGCTCCAGCGCCGCGCTGGCCCTGTTCGTGGTCGCCATGCTCAGCCTGGGCGCCGGCAACGGCGCGGTGTTCCAACTGGTGCCACAGCGTTTTCGCAAGGAGATCGGCGTGATGACCGGCCTGATCGGCATGGCCGGCGGTATCGGCGGTTTCGCCCTGACCGCGGGACTCGGCGCCATCAAGCAGTCCACCGGCGACTACCAGATCGGCCTGTGGCTGTTCGCCGCTCTCGGCGTGATCGCCTGGATCGGCCTGCACGGCGTGAAGAAGCGCTGGCGCACCACCTGGGGTAGCGCCGCGGTGACGGCGGCACGGGTCTGAGGCGGCCCCGTCCCCCAACCGACGGCCTCCATGCTCTCCGCCTGGAGGCCTTCTCGTATCCAGCCCCCCGAGCCCGGAGATCGCCCATGACTCTGCAACTCAGCATCGGCGAAGCCAGCGCCGCCGGTCCCCGCCCGGAAAACCAGGATGCCATCCGCGTGGTAACCCCGAATCCGACGCTGGCGGCGAGCAAGGGCTACCTGTTCGCCCTCGCCGATGGCGTCAGCCAGTGCGCCGACGGCGGCCTGGCGGCACGCGCCAGCCTGCAGGCCCTGGCCATGGACTACTACGCCACCCCGGAAACCTGGGCGGTGGCGCAGGCGCTGGATCGCCTGCTGCTGGCGCAGAACCGCTGGCTGCAGGCCAACGGTGGCGGCCAGCCGCTGCTCACCACCCTCACCGCCCTGGTTTTGCGCGGACGACGCTTCACCCTCGCCCATGTCGGCGACTGCCGGGCCTATCGCTGGCGCGACGGACAACTGCAACGGCTGACCGAGGAGCACGTCTGGGAGCAGCCCGGGATGCGCCATGTGCTCAAACGCGCCCTGGGTCTGGACCAGCACCTGCTGGTCGACTACCGGGATGGCGACCTGCAGGAAGCCGATGCCTTCCTGCTGGTCAGCGACGGTGTCTGGGCCACTCTGGGCGACCAGGGTATCCGCCGCATTCTCGTCGACGAGCAGGACAGCTCGGTGGCGAGCCGGGCACTGGTACGCGCCGCCCATCTGGCCGGCAGCCGGGACAATGCCAGCGCCCTGCTGGTGCGCGCCGAACGCCTGCCGGAAGGCTCGCTGGCCGACAGCCTGGCCCGGCTGCAACACTGGCCAGCGCCGCCCGCACTGCGCGAAGGCCAGTCGTTCGAGGGCTGGCGAGTCGATGGCCTGCTGGCGGAGTCGCGCCAATCCCTGGTCTACCGGGTACGCGACAGCCATGAACGACGCTGGTTGCTGAAGACCCTGCCACCGACCCGACACAGCAAGGCCGAAGCCGGCCAGGCCCTGTTGCTGGAGGAATGGTTCCTGCGTCGGGTGGCGAGCCGCTATTTTCCGGAGATCGCGCCCTTGCCGCAGCGCCAACACCTTTACTACGTGCAGCGCGAATACCCGGGCAAAACCCTGGCCGAGCACCTGCAGGCGCACGGCCCGCTGACCCTGGCCCAGTGGCTGGACCTCGCCCCCCGCCTGCTGCGCGCGCTCGGCATGCTGCACCGACGCAACATCCTGCACCGCGACATCAAGCCGGAAAACCTGCTATGGGGCGAGGACGGCGAGCTGCGCCTGCTCGACTTCGGCCTGGCCTACTGCCCGGGACTGTCCCGCGACGAGCCCAACAGCCTGCCGGGCACGCCCAGCCATATCGCGCCGGAAGCCTTCGCCGGCGCCGCGCCCGACGCTCGCCAGGATCTCTACGCCGCCGGCGTCACCCTCTATCTTCTGCTCACCGGCCATTACCCCTATGGTGAGATCGAGGCCTTCCAGCATCCACGCTTCGGTACTCCGCTCCCGGCCAGCCGCTATCGGCCGGACCTGCCCGCCTGGCTCGACGAATGCCTGCAGCGGGCGCTGATCGCCGATCCCGAGCAGCGCTTCGAAACCGCCGAGGAATGGCTGCTCGATCTGGAGCGGGGCGAACGCCGACCCCAGGAACTGCACCCCCGTCCCTGGCTGGAGCGCGAGCCGCTGAAGGTCTGGCGCGGCGTCGCCCTGCTCTCCCTGCTGCTCAACCTGGCTCTGCTCGCCCTGTTGATCGTCCCTGCGCGCCCATGAAACCCCATAAGAGGGCGCACCGAACCAAGACAGTGCAAGCTGGAACGACTCCTTCAGGCCAGCCACCGGGAAATCCCTTGCAAATCAGTCATCCGTGAAACTGGCACAGCCCCTGCATCGAGAAAACCGACAGATCACATAAGCATTGCCTTCAACGTGGAGGGCAGTGTTTCCCGACAGAACGGGAATGGACAAAGGCGTCCTCGCTGGGTAACCGGCGGGACGCCTTTTTTGTTTTCCGCTTTCCGTAACGGAGAAGAGCGATGGAAAAACTCAAGCTGGTGATGATCGGCAACGGCATGGCCGGGGTCCGCACCCTGGAAGAACTGCTCAAGCTCGCCCCGGACCTCTACGAGATCGCGGTGTTCGGCGCCGAACCGCACCCGAACTACAACCGCATCCTGCTCTCTCCGGTGCTGGCCGGCGAACAGACCTTCGAAGAAATCGTTCTCAACGACCTGGACTGGTACCGGGACAACGGCATCGACCTGCGCCTCGGCTGCAAGGTGGTCGACATCGACCGCGAGAATCGCCGGGTCACGGCCTCCGACGGCAGCCAGGCCGAATACGACCGCCTGCTCGTCGCCACCGGTTCCAGCCCTTTCATCCTGCCGATCCCCGGCAAGGATCTGCAGGGCGTGATCGGCTACCGCGACATCGCCGATACCCGGGCGATGATGGAAACCGCCCGCTCCCACCGTCACGCGCTGGTGATCGGTGGCGGCCTGCTCGGCCTGGAAGCGGCCAACGGCCTCAGGCTGCGCGGCATGGAGGTGACCGTGGTACACCTCGGCGACTGGCTGCTCGATCGCCAGCTCGACAGGACCGCCGGCAAACTGCTGCAGAACGCCCTGGAGGCACGCGGCATCAAGTTCCGCCTGAACACCAACACCGCCGCCCTGCTCGACGATGGCCAGGGCCGGGTGGCCAGCGCGCATTTCAGCGACGGCGAAGAATGCCCCGCCGATCTGGTGGTGATGGCCGCCGGCATCCGTCCCAACGTCGAACTGGCCGAACGCGCGGGCCTGGCCTGCGATCGCGGCATCCGGGTCGACGACTACCTGCGGACCGCCGATCCGGCCATCTACGCCGTCGGCGAATGCGCCAATCACCGCGGCATCGCCTACGGCCTGGTGGCCCCGCTGTTCGAGCAGGCCCGGGTCTGCGCCGACCATCTGGCCCGACTCGGCAACGCCCGCTACGAAGGCTCGGTGACCTCCACCAAGCTCAAGGTCACCGGCATCGACCTGTTTTCCGCCGGCGACTTCATGGGCGGGGAAGGCACCGAGACCATCACCTTTTCCGACCCCATCGGCGGCGTCTACAAGAAGCTGGTGGTCAAGGACGACGTGCTGGTCGGCGCCTGCCTGTACGGCGACACCGCCGACGGCGGCTGGTACTTCCGGCAGATCCGCGAGCAGCACAATGTCGCCGAAATCCGCGACCTCCTGATGTTCGGCGAAAACGCCATCGGCGACGCCGGCCATCAGGGCCAGGACAAGGCCATGGCGATGAGCGACGAGATGGAGGTCTGCGGCTGCAACGGTGTGTGCAAGGGCACCATCGTCAAGGCGATCCGGGAAAATGGTCTGCTTTCCGTGGACGAGGTGAAGAAGCACACCAAGGCCGCCAGTTCCTGCGGCTCCTGCGCCAGGCTGGTCGAACAGATTCTGATCAACACCGTCGGCGGCGCCGCGGACGTCAAACCCAAGAGCGAGAAGCCGGTGTGCGGCTGCACCGACCTCAACCACGGCCAGGTACGCCAGGCGATCCGCGAACAGCGTCTGACCGGCATGGGCGAGGCCATGAAGGCCATGGAATGGCGCAGCCCCGATGGCTGCGCCACCTGCCGCCCGGCGCTGAACTACTACCTGATCTCCACCTGGCCGGGCGAGGCCAAGGACGATCCGCAGTCGCGCCTGATCAACGAGCGTGCCCACGCCAACATCCAGAAGGACGGCACCTACTCGGTGGTGCCGCGCATGTGGGGCGGCGTGACCAGCCCCGCCGAGCTGCGGCGCATCGCCGACGTGGCCGAGAAGTACAAGGTGCCGATGGTCAAGGTCACCGGCGGCCAGCGCATCGACCTGCTCGGCGTGAAGAAGGAAGACCTGCCGAACGTGTGGCGCGAGCTGGGCATGCCTTCCGGCCATGCCTACGGCAAATCCATCCGCACCGTGAAGACCTGCGTCGGCAGCGAATTCTGCCGCTTCGGCACCCAGAATTCGACGCAGATGGGTATCGACCTCGAGCATGCGCTGTTCGGCATGTGGTCGCCGCACAAGGTCAAGCTGGCGGTTTCCGGCTGCCCGCGCAACTGCGCCGAGTCGGGCATCAAGGATGTCGGCGTCATCGGCGTGGATTCGGGCTGGGAGATCTACATCGGCGGCAACGGCGGCATCAAGACCGAGGCCGGCGAGTTCTTCGTCAAGGTCGGGAGCGCCGGGGAAGTCATGGAGTACAGCCTGGCCTTCCTCCAGCTCTATCGCGAGGAAGCCTTCTACCTGGAGCGCACCGTGCACTACCTGCACCGCGTCGGCCTGGAGCACATCAGGCAGGCGGTGCTGGAGGACGGGGAACGGCGCAAGGCCCTGCACCAGCGCCTGCTGTTCGCCCTGTCCTTCGAGCAGGACCCGTGGCAGCAGCAGATCGGCAACCCGGCCCTGAAGAAGGAATTCGAACGTATCCCGGTCAGGGAAACGGAAACCGCCTGATCGACCTTGTCCGCCAGCAGGAGCGGCTCCATCCGCAATCGGCACGACGTCCGTCGCGGATGAATTCGCTCCTGCAACCAATCCGCAACGTATTGAGCGAGGAATATCGATGAACTGGCTGGATATCTGTGCCCTGGACGAGATCAACGTGCTCGGCGCGCGCATCGTCGCCGGCCCCAGGGGCGACATCGCCATCTTCCGTACCGCCCGCGACGAGGTTTTCGCTCTCGACGACCGTTGCCCGCACAAAGGCGGTCCGCTGTCGCAGGGACTGATCTACGGCAAGCGCGTGGCCTGCCCGCTGCACAACTGGCAGATCGATCTGGAAAGCGGCGAGGCGCTGGAACCGGATGTCGGCTGCTCGCACAAGTATCCGGTCAAGATCGAGGGCGGGCGCGTACTGCTGGCCCTGAAATCCCTGAAGGACTGCGCCTGAACCCCGCAGGAGCGAGTTCATTCGCGCCCCCCACGCCATCGCGGATGAATCCGCTCGTGCCGACGGAGAAACGACCATGGCCCACCAGACCACCGCCTCCACCTGCTGTTACTGCGGCGTCGGCTGCGGCGTGCTGATCGAGCACGACGGCGAACAGATCACCGGCGTCGCCGGCGACCCGGCACATCCGGCCAATCACGGCCGCCTGTGCAGCAAGGGCTCGACCCTGCACCTGACCGGCGATCTGGCCGCCCGCGCGCTCCATCCCGAACTGCGCTCGGGCAAGGCGCTGCCCCGTGACCGTACCGACTGGGACAATGCGCTGGATCACGCGGCTGCGGTTTTCGCCGAAACCATCCGCGAGCACGGCCCGGACAGCGTGGCCTTCTATATCTCCGGGCAACTCCTGACCGAAGACTACTACGCCTTCAACAAGCTGGCGCGCGCGCTGGTCGGCACCAACAACATCGACAGCAACTCGCGGCTGTGCATGTCCTCGGCGGTGGTCGGCTACAAGCGCAGCCTGGGCGCCGATGCCCCGCCCTGCGCCTACGAGGACGTCGAGCAGAGCCATTGCCTGCTGATCGCCGGCAGCAACATGGCCTACGCCCATCCGGTTCTGTTCCGTCGCCTGGAAGCGGCCAAGGCCCGCCGTCCAGAGATGAAGATCATCGTGGTCGATCCGCGACGCACCGATACCTGTGAGTTGGCTGATCTACACCTGGCGATCTTGCCGGGCACCGATGTGGCGCTGTTCCACGGCATTCTGCACATCCTCTTGTGGGAAGGCTGGATCGACCGCGCCTGGATCGAGGCCCACACCGAGGGCTTCGACGAATTGAAGAAACTGGTGCGCGACTACAGCCCGGCGGCGGTGGCGGATATCTGCGGCATCTCGGTTGGCAGCCTGCAGACCTGCGCCGAGCTGATCGGCAAGGCGCCCAGCTTCCTGTCGCTGTGGTGCATGGGGCTCAACCAGTCCACATCGGGTAGCGCCAAGAACAGTGCGCTGATCAACCTGCACCTGGCCACCGGACAGATCGGCAAGCCCGGCGCCGGCCCCTTCTCGCTGACCGGCCAGCCCAACGCCATGGGCGGCCGCGAGACCGGCAGCCTGGCCAACCTGCTGCCCGGTCACCGCGAAGCCGGCAATGCCGGGCACCGTGCCGAAGTCGCCGACTACTGGCGCATCGACGCTCTGCCGGAAAGCACCGGCCTGACCGCCATCGAGCTGTTCGAGGCCGTGCGCATCGGCCGCATCAAGGCCTTGTGGATCGCCTGCACCAACCCGGCGCAGTCGCTGCCTGACCAGCAGAAGATCCACGAGGCCCTTGCCGCCTGCCCGTTCGTGGTGGTGCAGGAGGCCTACGCCACCACCGAGACCTGTCGCTACGCCGACCTGTTGCTGCCCGCCGCGGGCTGGGGCGAAAAGGAAGGCATGGTGACCAACTCCGAACGGCGCCTCAGCCATGTGCGCCGGGCCGTGCCGGCACCGGGCGAGGCGCGGGCGGACTGGGCGATCGTCTGCGACTTCGCCCGTCGCCTGGAAAAACACCTGCGCCCCGGCCGACCCAGCCTGTTCGAGTTCGCCGACCCGGCCGCGCTGTTCGATGAATACAAACAACTGACCGCCGGTCGCGACCTCGACCTGTCCGGTCTGAGCCACGCCCTGATCGACGAACTCGGTCCCCAGCAATGGCCTTTCCCGACTGGCGCCAGCCGCGGCACGCCACGCTTGTATGCCGATGGAGTATTCCCCACCGCCAGCGGCCGTGCCCACCTCCATGCCGATCCGTACCGGGCGCCGCAGGAAAGGCGCGAAGCGCGCTATCCCCTGATCCTCAATACCGGCCGTCTGCGCGACCAGTGGCACGGCATGAGCCGTACCGGTACCGTTGCCCGCCTGTTCGGTCACGTCGAGGAGGCCGTCCTCGGCCTGCATCCGGACGAACTGCGCCGTCGGCGCCTGGCCGGCGGCGACCTGGCCAGGCTGCGCAGCCGCCGCGGCAGCCTGATCCTGCCGGTGCAAGCCGACGAATCCATACGTCCCGGCCAGGCCTTTCTGCCGATGCACTGGGGCGACCGCTTCCTCAAGGGCCTGGGCACCAACGTGCTGACCCTGCCGGCCTGCGACCCGCTATCCAAGCAGCCGGAGCTCAAGCATGCCGGCGTCGAGGTGGAGAAGGTCGAGCTGCCGTGGCAACTGTTCGCCCTGGTCGAGGGCGACGTCCAACAGCGCTTCGCCGAGCTGCGCCCACTGCTGGACGGATTCGCCTACGCCAGCCTGACCCTGGCCGGCCGCGAGCGCCCGGCCCTGCTGGTCAAGGCCGCCAGCGCCGTGCCGCCGGAGAGCGGCCTGCTGGCGCGCATCGACGTTCTGCTCGGCCTCGACGAGGGGCCGATACTGGCCTACGACGACCCTGGCCGCAGCGTGGGCAAGCGCGTGCGCATCGAGAACGGGCGCATCACCGCGCTGCGCCTGGCCGGCGAAACCGCCGCACGCGACTGGCTCAAGGCGCTGTGGAACGAAGGCCGAACCGATGCCGAACTGCGCCGCTGGATGCTCGCTCCGCTCGGCGGCCCCCTGGGCAGCGACGGGGCGATCAAGGATAGGACGGTATGCAGTTGCATGAACGTCGGCGAGGCGGCGATTCGTGCCGGTATCGAGCGCGGCCTCGATCTCGATGGCCTCAAGCAGGAACTCGGGTGCGGTACCGGCTGCGGCTCCTGTGTACCGGAAATCAGGCGGCTGCTGGCTCGCCCCATGACGGCGAATAGCTGAATCCGGGACGGAAGAGCGCACAACGCTTTCCAGAACAGACACTTCCGGGTGGGTGCGCCATGGCGGTTACCCATCCTCCAAAGCGATAGAGGTGGAACATGAGCGCAAAAGTCTGGCTGATCGGTGCCGGCCCCGGCGATCCCGAATTGCTGACGCTCAAGGCCGTGCGTGCCCTGGGCGAGGCGGAGGTGGTGCTGATCGACGACCTGGTCAATCCGGCGGTGCTCGAGCACTGCCCGCAGGCCCGGGTGATCGGCGTGGGCAAGCGCGGCGGCTGCCGCTCCACGCCACAGGATTTCATCCACCGCCTGATGCTGCGCTATGCCCGCCAGGGAAAATGCGTGGCGCGCCTGAAGGGCGGCGATCCCTGCATCTTCGGCCGTGGCAGCGAAGAGGCAGACTGGCTGGCGAGCCACGGCATCGCCACGGAAATCGTCAACGGCATCACGGCGGGCCTGGCCGGCGCCACCCAATGCGGCATTCCACTGACCCTGCGCGGCGTGGCGCGTGGCGTGACCCTGGTCACGGCCCACACCCAGGACGACAGCAGCCTGAACTGGCAGGCGCTGGCCCGGAGCGGCACCACCCTGGTGGTCTACATGGGCGTGGCCAAGCTGGCCGAGATACGCGATGGCCTGCTGGCAGGCGGCATGCGTGCAGACATGCCGGTGGCGATGATCGAAAACGCCTCGTTGCCGCAGCAACGCGAATGCCGCAGCAGCCTCGGCGCCATGCAATGGGACGCTGCGGCCTTCAGCCTGAGAAGCCCGGCGATTCTGGTGATCGGCGAAGTCGCCGCCGTCGCCCAAGCGCAGCTCATGGCCCGTACGGCCTGAACCCTCCTCCTCGTAACGGCGGGGCTCCAAGCCTGCCGGCCCGGACTCTCCGAGCCCGTCCCTGGAAAAAGAAAAACCCGGCAAAGCCGGGTTTTTCCTGAAGCACCTGCCAATTACTGGGCTTGGGCTTCCACTTCCGCTTCCACGCGACGGTTGATAGCGCGACCGGACTCGGTAGCGTTGTCGGCCACCGGACGGGATTCGCCGTAACCGACGGAATCTACGCGGCTGCCTTGCACGCCATACTCGTTGACCAGAACATCACGCACCGCATTGGCACGGCGCTCGGACAGCTTCTGGTTGTAGGCATCCGTACCGACGGAGTCGGTGTGACCTTCCACGGTAGTGTTGGTCTGCGGATACTGCTTCATGAAGTCGGCCAGGTTCTTGATGTCGGCATAGCTTTCTTCCTTGACCTGCGCCTTGTCGAAGTCGAACTTGACGTCCAGCTCGACACGCACCACCTCGGCGACGGCGGTGCAGCCCTCGGCATTCACGGTGGTGTTGGCGGGAGTATCCGGGCAGCGGTCGACATTGTCGCAGACGCCATCGTTGTCGACGTCGGCACAGACCTCGGCAACCGGCTCCGCAACGGGTTGCTGCTTCCCGCCGCTGCCACCGAAGTTCAGACCGATACCCACGCCAGCCTGCCAGTCGGTCTGATCATCGTCGAAGTTGTACATGCCTTCGAGACCGGCCCGGGCGTAAAGCATGTCGGTGAAGTAGTACTTCAGACCGGCGCCGACGTTGGCCAGGGTGCTGTTGTTACGGCCGCCACGGGCCTGGCCGATGCTCTGGTGGGCGAAGCCGCCGGAAACGTAGGGACGAAGGCCTGCGCCGGGCTCGCCGAAGTGATAGAGGGCATCGATGGAGGTCAGTTCACCCTTGATGTCCTTGTGCCCGCCGTCGCCAATCGGCTCATCGGTAGTGACGTCCCTGTAAACGCCATGCGACAAGACCAGCTCCACATCATCGGTCAAAAAATAACCGATCGATGCACCATAGAGTTCGGCTTCATCGTTTTCGAAGTCGCGCGAACTCTCATCGCTGAACCAGTGCTTGGCGAAAGCTTCCACCTCAACTGCGCCCTGGCCCTGAGCCAGCGCGCTGATCGAAGATGCGGCGACCATCGAGCCAATAATGGCGCCCAAGGTGTTTTTCAGTTTCATCCGTATTTCCCCATCGTGCGTGGTATGTGACGGTAAGACAATCTCAAACTTGTTTTTCAACCACATAATAATGGCTGAGATCGCTATTCGTTAAGAGGCTAGCTGTCAAGCTAAGGTTCAGCAAGCCCTGAAAATTTTTCCCGTAGCCGGTCTAAAGCACGCTTGTAGCGCATTTTAGTGGCACTGAGCCCCATATCCATAATGTCGGCGATTTCCTGGAACTCCAGCTCCGCGACAAAGCGCAACACCAAAATCTCCCGGTCGATCGGATTGACATGCACCAACCAGCGGTCCAAGCCACCTCGCTCTTCCAGTTTCGGTGCCCTTTCCTCCGAAGCCTCTTCTTGGGGATCGAGACTCAGGGCATCCATTAGACGCCGTTTTCGCCGTTCTTTTCGGTATTGAGTAATACATTCGTTGTATGTGATGCTGTAAAGCCAAGTCTTGAATTTCGACTTGCCCTCGAAGTTCTTCAAACCATAGAGAACCTTGAGCATGACCTCTTGACAGACGTCGTCGGCGTCCCGTTCGTTACCCAGGTACCTGGCGCAGACGTTGAACAATATACGCTGATAGCGCTGCATCAGCTCCGCATAAGCGCGGGTGATGTGAAAAAGCTCGGCATGTGCACGCTCGACCAGTTCCTCGTCGGACAGTTCCTTAGGATCGTATCGCAAAGGAAGTGAGTGGTCTGTGTTCAAGACAAGAAAGGCTGGCAGTCGGGTCACGGCCGCCAAAGCCCAGACCTCGGGTTCGAATTGGCGACATAGATTACCAGATCTTCGCCTTAACGGGTGCTAACGTGTTCATCCAGCAGGGAACGGTTGGCCAACGAGACCAACTCGCCCTCGGTGGTCAGCAAAACCGTCTTGACCGTACCGATCTCTTCGATGCGCCCTTCGAGGTCGCCGATCCTGATTGCCTGCCCTACCCGGTAGAGTTCGCGGACATAGATGCCGGCGATGATCTGACCGGCCACTTCGCGGCTGCCTAGGCCCAGTGCCAGGGCAACCGCCACTCCCGCGGAAATCAGCACGATGGCCACGACCGTATTGAGCAGATCCGTCTTGATCTCCAGTTGCCCGATCGCCACGGAAATGCTGATGATGATCACCAGCCCCTGAACGACACGCCCTAGTCCGCTGGCGTAATCGAGCCCCACGCCTTCGGCCGCCCCACGAACCAGGCCATTGACCAATTGCGCCAGCAGCAGCCCGGCGAGCAGGATCAACGCCGCCCCGAAGACCTTGGGCAGATAGAGCGCCAGCACGTCCAGGGTTGCGGAAACGCGGGCCAGCCCTAGGGATTCGGCAGCCGAGACCATGAATACGAGCAACACGAACCAGTAAACGATCTTGCCGACCAGGGTCGAAACAGGTACCTGAATGCCAACGCGGACCAGCAGCCGGGTCAGCCCGATACCCGACATCAGACGATCCAACCCCACCTTCGCCAGCAGTTTGGAAAGCAACGTATCGAGCAGCCTGGCCACGACGAAGCCCAGCAGTACCACGATCAGGGCGACGAACAGATTGGGAATGAAGCTGGTTACCTTGAACCAAAGTGCCTTCATCACAGCAACCAGGCTTTGAGTCCAGAGATCGAGTTCCATTTCAGTCAGCCTTGTCTGCAGAAGAATCGGAAGTGCCACCACGGGAGACCGGCATGATATGAGGCGATCCATTGTTCAGACCGATCATCAGCGCTTCGAACCAGTGTCCCAGCAAGGCGAACAGGTCGCTCGCCCCCGCCTGGCGGTTGGCGGCTTTCAGGACGCGTCCCAGCGCAGCATCGTCATCGTGGCTGAGCGCCGAAGACTTGAGCAGATCACGTAGGGATTCTTCGAATGGATCGTGCATGCGTGCCTCTCCGGATGTAACGCCTAGACGAGATTATTCGCCGGCAGGTCACATCTGTGCACCCAACGCCGAGCGATCCACATCGCCGTGGGATGACGGATATCGGCAGCGGGAAAAGCGGGTGGCCCGGTCACTCTTGCATTCGCACAAGGTCGGGCCAACCCCGCCAAGAGGCGGATGGCGGCCCGGAGCCGGGATTATTCCGGCATTTTCAGAGGCTGTGGAGACACGATGATGCCATTGTTGTCGGCATACAGGTACTCGCCTGGCCGGAAAGTGACGCCACCGAAAGTCACCGGAACGTTCAGATCGCCGATGCCCCGCTTGTCGGTCTTCATGGGATGGGTAGCCAAGGCCTGGACTCCCAGGTCGGTCTGGGCAATCACGTCCACATCACGGATGCAACCGTAGACGACCAGTCCTTCCCAACCATTGCGGGCAGCCTTTTCAGCGAGCATGTCGCCCAGCAAGGCACGACGCAACGAACCGCCGCCATCCACCACGAGCACTTTGCCCTTGCCATCGGTGTCGACCTGGTCCTTGACCAGCGAATTGTCTTCGAAACACTTGATGGTGACGATTTCGCCGCCGAAGGAATCGCGACCGCCAAAATTGCTGAACATCGGCTCGACCACTTGCACCAGCTCGGGATAGGCGTCGCACAGATCCGGGGTGACGTATTGCATGGCAAAACTCCTCTGGAGAAGTAACACAGGTAGATGAGCGCCTCTCGGCCCGTGCCCGAAGGCCTGGAAAGCCGGAAAGGCTCGGCGATGCCGAATGAATATGGTCTCGTCATGGCCGAGCGTTGCACGACGCCGATTCCGGACAATTTCCAGTCGGCACCTGGCCACTGGAAATCACCCCGTATCGACGGCAACGCATTATCCTGTCGCTCAAGCCGCATCCTGCGAACCAGCCCCTGGCTTATCAGCAATACGGAGTCGCCGTCGGCAGCCCGACAGGAACAGGCTCGTCCTCTGTGTGCCCCGGAAACTCGCCGACAACGCCCTTGTACAGATGCGACGACCGCTCAAGTGCAATATGGCGCCTCCGTCGACGACAAGACGATCGCAGGCGAATTTGGTCGAACATCTTAGCGACAAGGCTGCTCCGGCGAAATGCCGGACCGGGCGGGAAAGGACCCGACACGGAACGACATACGTCGAATATACAAATCCACAAGCGGAAAAAGGCGGGACGCTGCCCGCCTTTTTCCGTTTCCCTCGTCGGCTCATTCCGGAATCAGTTGCCCAACCCTTCCGCCAGGAAGAACCAGGTATCCAGTACCGAATCGGGATTCAACGAGACACTGTCGATACCCTGATCCATCAGCCACTTGGCCAGATCCGGATGATCCGACGGTCCCTGACCACAGATGCCGATGTACTTGCCGGCCTTGTTGCAGGCCTGGATGGCGCTGGACAGCAACTTCTTCACGGCAGCGTTCCGCTCGTCGAACAGGTGGGCGACGATCCCCGAATCGCGATCCAGCCCCAGGGTCAGTTGGGTTAGGTCGTTGGAGCCGATGGAGAAGCCGTCGAAATACTCGAGGAACTCCTCGGCCAGCAGCGCGTTGGAGGGCAGCTCGCACATCATGATCACGCGCAGGCCATTCTCGCCACGCTTGAGGCCATGGCTGCCGAGCAGGTCGATGACCTGGCTGGCCTCGCCCGGCGTGCGCACGAAGGGAATCATGATCTCGACGTTGGCCAGCCCCATCTCGTTGCGCACCTTCTTGATCGCCCGGCATTCCAGCTCGAAGCAATCGCGGAAGGACTCGCTGATGTAGCGCGAGGCGCCACGGAAGCCGAGCATCGGGTTCTCTTCCTCCGGCTCGTAGAGCTTGCCGCCGATCAGGTTGGCGTATTCGTTGGACTTGAAGTCGGACATGCGCACGATGACCTTCTTCGGCCAGAAGGCGGCGGCCAGGGTGCTGATGCCCTCGACCAGCTTCTCGACATAGAAGCCGACCGGATCGCCATAACCGGCGATACGCTTCTCGACGCTACCCTTGATTTCCGGCGGCAGGCCGGCGAAGTTCAGCAATGCCTTGGGGTGTACGCCGATCATGCGGTTGATGATGAACTCCAGGCGGGCCAGGCCGACACCCTCGTTCGGCAATTGGGCGAAGTCGAAGGCCCGGTCCGGATTGCCGACGTTCATCATGATCTTGAACGGCAGATGCGGCATGGCATCAATGGAGTTCTTGCGGATATCGAAGCCCAGTTCGCCTTCGAAGATATAGCCGGTATCGCCTTCGGCGCAGGAAACGGTCACGCCCTGGCCATCCCGCAACACGGTGGTGGCATTGCCGCAGCCGACGACCGCCGGGATACCCAGTTCGCGGGCGATGATCGCCGCATGGCAGGTACGCCCGCCACGGTTGGTGACGATGGCGCTGGCGCGCTTCATGATCGGTTCCCAGTCCGGGTCGGTCATGTCGGAAACCAGTACGTCGCCCGGCTGGACCTTGTCCATTTCGGCGATGTCATGGATCACCTTGACCGGGCCGGCGCCGATCCGCTGGCCGATGGCACGCCCCTCGACCAGGATGTTGCCCTTCTCCTTGAGCAGGTAACGCTCCATCACGGTGGCGCTGTCGCGGCTTTTCACCGTTTCCGGACGCGCCTGGACGACATAGAGCCTGCCGTCGTCGCCGTCCTTGGCCCATTCGATGTCCATCGGCCGCCCGTAGTGCTTCTCGATGATCAAGGCCTGCTTGGCCAGCTCGCTGACCTCGACATCGCTGATGCAGAAGCGGGCGCGATCCGCGCCGCTCACCTCGACGGTCTTCACCGACTTGCCGGCCCGGGCTTCCTCGCCATAGATCATCTTGATCGCCTTGCTGCCCAGGTTGCGGCGCAGGATGGCGGGACGTCCGGCTTCGAGGGTCGACTTGTGGACATAGAACTCGTCGGGGTTCACCGCGCCCTGCACCACGGTTTCGCCGAGACCGTAGGCGCCGGTGACGAATACGACATCCCGGAAGCCGGACTCGGTGTCCAGAGTGAACATCACCCCGGCGGTACCGGTCTCCGAACGCACCATGCGCTGCACACCGGCGGACAGGGCGACCAGCTTGTGATCGAACCCCTGGTGGACCCGATAGGCGATGGCCCTGTCGTTGAACAGAGAAGCGAAGACCTCCTTGACCGCGCGGATCACGTTGTCCACGCCACGGATGTTGAGAAAGGTCTCCTGCTGACCGGCAAAGGAGGCGTCGGGCAGATCCTCCGCCGTGGCGGAAGAGCGTACCGCCACGGCCAGGTGCTCGTTGCCGCCCGCCATTTCGGCGAAGGCCTTGCGGACATCGGCGTCGAGCTGGGCAGGCAGGTCGGCTTCCATCACCCACTGGCGAATCTGCGCACCGGTTTTGGCCAGTGCATTCACATCATCCACATCCAGTACGTCGAGTGCGGCATGGATACGATTATTCAGGCCGCTTTGCTCGAGGAAGTCACGGTAGGCCTGGGCTGTGGTGGCAAAGCCCCCGGGAACGGATACACCGGCACCGGACAGGTTGCTGATCATTTCGCCCAGGGATGCGTTTTTGCCCCCTACTCGCTCCACATCGTGGACGCCGAGCTTGTCAAGGGAAACTACGTACTCTACCAAGATGAATTCTCCACTAGGGGTTGGGAAGTCAGAGGAGGAACCTTTCCGCACGATTCTGGCTTGACCCGTGAAAATAAGTGACAATGTTGGGTCAGGATGCCCGGCAATGCCGGGTCCCATCATAGCCTAACCATCGTCATATCCTTAAGGCCAAGGGCGCAATGAAACGAACCGCTTTCTTCATCTCCGACGGTACTGGCATAACCGCGGAAACCCTTGGCCAGAGCCTGTTGGCACAGTTTGAAAACATCTCCTTCACCAAGCTTACCCGTCCCTATATCGATACGGCGGAGAAAGCGCGCGGCATGGTCCAGCAGATCAATGCCGCGGCGGAGAGGGACGGCGCCCGCCCGATCATCTTTGACACCGTCGTCAATCAAGAAATCCGTGACATCCTGGCCAAATCCAACGGATTCATGATCGATATCTTTTCCACTTTTCTCGCTCCCCTGGAGCATGAGCTGATCTCTCACTCCTCCTACTCCGTGGGCAAGTCGCACTCCATCAGTCACAACGCCCATTACATGGAGCGGATCGAGGCGGTGAACTTCGCTCTCGACAATGACGACGGTGCCCGCACCCACTATTACGACAAGGCCGATCTGATCCTGGTGGGCGTCTCGCGCAGCGGCAAGACCCCGACCTGTCTGTACATGGCCATGCAGTATGGCATCCGTGCCGCCAATTACCCACTCACGGAGGAGGACATGGAACGCCTGCAGTTACCGACGGCGCTGAAACCCTATCGGGAAAAACTCTTCGGGCTGACCATCGACAGCGAGCGACTGGCTGCCATTCGTCACGAGCGCAAGCCGAACAGCCGCTACTCCAGTTTTTCCCAATGCGAGTTCGAAGTACGCGAAACGGAGAAACTGCTGCGACGCGAAAAAATTCCCTTCATCAATTCCACCCATTTCTCGGTGGAGGAAATTTCCGCAAAGATCCTGGTCGAGAAGGGCGTCGAACGACGCCTGAAATGAATGGATAGCCATCCCTCGAAACAGGATATCCATAGCCCATATCCGGAAAACCGGGAGTCGAACTCCCGGCTTTTCATATCACCTGCCGCCCGTGTCAGAAGTCTCGGCCGGAACGAGTCGAAGAAGCGGCCATTCCGGATTACCCATCGATAGCCCGTGCCCGTCTCCGAAGAACTGCACTCGACAACCGGTCAGTTCCCCTTCCTGCAGCAAGTCCGCAGGGACACCTTAGAAGGAGTCGCCCGGCACGCGGACCCAGCCCTCCATCAGCACACGGGCGCTGCGGCTCATGATGGCCTTGGTGACCGTCCATTCGCCGTCGACCAATCTGGCCTCGGCACCGACGCGCAGGGTGCCGGACGGATGGCCGAAACGCACGGCATTGCGCTCGCCGCCACCGGCGGCGAGATTGACCAGGGTGCCCGGAATCGCCGCGGCCGTGCCGATGGCCACGGCGGCCGTGCCCATCATGGCGTGGTGCAACTTGCCCATCGACAGCGCGCGCACCAACAGGTCCACGTCGCCGGCAGCGACCTGCCTGCCACTGGAGGCGACGTAATCCCTGGGCTTGGCGACGAAGGCGACCTTGGGCGTGTGCTGGCGGTTGGCAGCCTCGCTCACATCCTTGATCAGGCCCATGCGCAGCGCGCCATAGGCGCGGATGGTCTCGAAACGCTCCAGTTGCTTCGGATCGCCGTTGATGGCGTCCTGCAGTTCGGTGCCGGTGTAACCGATGTCTTCGGCATTGACGAACACGGTGGGGATGCCGGCGTTGATCATGGTCGCCTTGAAGGTGCCGACACCCGGCACTTCCAGATCGTCCACCAGGTTGCCGGTGGGAAACATCGAACCGCCACCTTCGCCTTCGCCCTCGTCGGCCGGATCGAGGAACTCCAGTTGCACTTCGGCCGCCGGGAAGGTCACGCCATCCAGCTCGAAGTCGCCGGTTTCCTGCACTTCGCCGTTGGTGATCGGAACATGGGCGACGATGGTCTTGCCGATGTTGGCCTGCCAGATGCGCACGGTGCAGGTGCCGCTCCGCGGGATGCGATTGGGATCGACCAGGCCGCTGCTGATGGCGAAGGCGCCGACCGCGGCGGACAGGTTGCCGCAGTTGCCGGACCAGTCGACGAAGGCCTTGTCGATGGACACCTGGCCGAACAGGTAGTCGACGTCGTGGTCGGCCCGCTCGCTCTTGGCAAGGATCACCGTCTTGCTGGTGCTCGAGGTGGCGCCGCCCATGCCGTCGATCTGCTTGCCGTACGGGTCGGGACTGCCGATCACCCGCAGCAGCAGCCTGTCGCGAGCCTCGCCGGGCACCCGGCAGGCTTCCGGCAGGTCCTGCAGGCGGAAGAACACACCCTTGCTGGTACCGCCGCGGATATAGGTGGCGGGAATCTTGATCTGGGGTACATGAGCCATGGGAGTCTCGTCCTCATGAGACCGTGCCACCGGATGGTGGCACGGAAGGGAATGCAGATGCCTGTCTACCCGTCCCGCAGGGCGCGGGACGGGTAGACAGGCCACACCGGTCAGGCCTGGCCGAGGAAGTCCTTGGCGAAGCGCTGCAGTACGCCGCCGGCCTCGTAGATGGACACTTCTTCGGCGGTGTCCAGGCGGCAGGTCACGGGCACTTCAATGGTCTCGCCGCTCTTGCGGTGGATGACCAGGGTCAGCTCGGTGCGCGGCTTGCGCTCGCCGATCACATCGAAAGTCTCGGTGCCGTCGATGCCCAGGGTCTTGCGGGTGGTGCCCGGCTTGAACTCCAGCGGCAGCACGCCCATGCCGACCAGGTTGGTACGGTGGATGCGCTCGAAGCCTTCGGCGACGATGGCCTCGACGCCGGCCAGGCGCACGCCCTTGGCCGCCCAGTCGCGCGAGGAACCCTGGCCGTAGTCGGCGCCGGCGACGATGATCAGGTTCTGCTTGCGCCCCATGTAGGTTTCGATGGCTTCCCACATGCGCATGACCTTGCCGTCCGGCTCGACGCGGGTCAGCGAGCCCTTCTTCACCTCACCGTCGACCACGGCCATTTCGTTGACCAGTTGCGGGTTGGCGAAGGTGGCGCGCTGCGCGGTCAGGTGGTCGCCGCGGTGGGTGGCGTAGGAGTTGAAGTCCTCCTCCGGCAGGCCCATCTTGGCCAGGTACTCGCCCGCGGCGCTGTCCGGCAGGATGGCGTTGGACGGCGACAGGTGGTCGGTGGTGATGTTGTCCGGCAGCACCGCCAGCGGGCGCATGCCCTTGAGGGTACGCTCGCCGGCCAGGGCGCCTTCCCAGTACGGCGGGCGGCGGATGTAGGTGGACATCGGACGCCAGTCGTACAGCGGGCTCTTGGCCTCCTCCACGATGCCCAGATCGAACATCGGGATGTAGACCTGCTTGAACTGCTCGGGCTTCACGCAGGAGGCGACGATGGCGTCGATCTCCTCGTCGCTCGGCCACAGGTCCTTCAAGGTGATGGCCTTGCCGTCCTTGTCGTGGCCCAGCACGTCCTGCTCGATGTCGAAGCGCACGGTACCGGCGATGGCGTAGGCGACCACCAGCGGCGGCGAGGCCAGGAAGGCCTGCTTGGCGTACGGATGGATGCGGCCGTCGAAGTTGCGGTTGCCGGACAGCACGGCGGTGGCGTACAGGTCGCGGTCGATGATCTCTTGCTGAATCTCCGGGTCCAGGGCGCCGGACATGCCGTTACAGGTGGTGCAGGCGTAGGCGACGATGCCGAAGCCCAGCTTCTCCAGCTCGGGCAGCAGGCCGGCCTCCTCCAGGTACAGCCTGGCGACCTTGGAGCCCGGAGCGAACGAGCTTTTCACCCAGGGTTTGCGCACCAGGCCCAGCGCGTTGGCCTTCTTGGCCAGAAGGCCGGCGGCCACCACGTTGCGCGGGTTGGAGGTGTTGGTGCAACTGGTGATGGCGGCGATGATCACCGCGCCGTCCGGTAGCAGACCTTCGGCCTCTTCGGCCCTGGCGGCGGCCAGCTTGGCCTCGTCGGCGATGCCGCGCTCGTGCAGGGCGCTGGTCGGCAGGCGGCGGTGCGGGTTGCTCGGCCCGGCCATGTTGCGCACCACGCCGGACAGGTCGAATTCGAGCACGCGCTCGTATTCGGCGCCGACCAGGGCATCGGCCCACAGGCCGGTGGTCCTGGCGTAGTTCTCGACCAGGGCGACCTGCTCCGGCTCGCGGCCGGTCAGCTTCAGGTAGTCGATGGTCTGCTGGTCGATGTAGAACATCGCCGCCGTGGCACCGTATTCCGGGCACATGTTGGAGATGGTGGCGCGGTCGCCGATCGACAGGCTGGCGGCGCCGTCGCCGAAGAACTCGACGTAGGCACCGACCACGCGCTCCTTGCGCAGGAACTCGGTCAGCGCCAGCACGATATCGGTGGCGGTGATGCCGGGCTGGCGCTTGCCGGTCAGCCTGACGCCGACGATGTCCGGCAGGCGCATCATGGAAGCGCGGCCGAGCATCACGGTTTCGGCTTCCAGGCCGCCGACGCCGATGGCGATCACGCCCAGGGCATCGACGTGCGGGGTGTGCGAGTCGGTACCCACGCAGGTGTCCGGGAAGGCCACGCCGTCACGCGCCTGGATCACCGGGGACATCTTCTCCAGGTTGATCTGGTGCATGATGCCGTTGCCGGCCGGGATCACGTCCACGTTCTTGAACGCGGTGCGGGTCCAGTCGATGAAGTGGAAGCGGTCCTCGTTGCGGCGCTCCTCGACGGCACGGTTCTTCTCGAAAGCCTGCGGATCGAAGCCGCCGTACTCCACGGCCAGCGAGTGGTCGACGATCAACTGGGTCGGCACCACCGGGTTGACCTTGGACGGATCGCCACCCTGCTCGGCGATGGCGTCGCGCAGGCCGGCCAGATCGACCAGCGCGGTCTGGCCGAGGATGTCGTGGCAGACCACGCGGGCCGGGTACCAGGGGAAGTCCAGGTCGCGCTTGCGCTCGATGATCTGCTTCAGCGAGTCGCTCAGCAGGGCCGGATCGCAGCGGCGCACCAACTGCTCGGCCAGCACGCGAGAGGTATACGGCAGCTTGTCGTAGGCGCCCGGCTGGATGGCTTCGACGGCCGCGCGGGTGTCGAAGTAGTCCAGCGTGCTGCCCGGCAAGCTCTTGCGGTACTGGGTGTTCATTTTACTTGCGCTCCCTGAGCGGAACGAACTTCAGGTTTTCCGGACCGACGTAGTTGGCGCTCGGCCGGATGATCTTGCCGTCGATGCGCTGCTCGATGGCGTGGGCGGCCCAGCCGGAGGTGCGGGCGATCACGAACACCGGGGTGAACATGGCGGTGGGAATGCCCATCATGTGGTAGCTGACGGCGCTGAACCAATCCAGGTTGGGGAACATCTTCTTGATTTCCCACATCACGCTTTCGAGGCGCTCGGCGATGTCGTACATCTTAGTGTTGCCCTGTTCGACGCTGAGCTCGCGGGCGACTTCCTTGATCACCTTGTTGCGCGGATCGCCAACGGTGTAGACCGGGTGGCCGAAGCCGATCACGACTTCCTTGCGCTCGACGCGGGCACGGATATCGGCCTCGGCCTCGTCCGGGGTGTCGTAACGTTTCTGGATCTCGAAGGCCACCTCGTTGGCGCCGCCGTGCTTCGGCCCGCGCAGCGCGCCGATGGCGCCGGTGATGCAGGAGAACATGTCGGAGCCGGTGCCGGAGATCACCCGGGAGGTGAAAGTGGAGGCGTTGAACTCGTGCTCGGCGTAGAGGATCAGCGAGGTGTGCATGGCGCGCACCCAACTGTCGCTCGGCTTCTTGCCGTGCAGCAGGTGCAGGAAGTGGCCGCCGATGGAGTCGTCGTCGGTTTCCACGTCGATGCGCTTGCCGTTGTGGCTGAAGTGGTACCAGTACAGCAGCATGGAGCCCAGGGACGCCATCAGCTTGTCGGCGATGTCGCGGGCGCCGGGGTAGTTGTGGTCTTCCTTCTCGGGCGACAGGCAGCCGAGCACGGACACGCCGGTGCGCATCACGTCCATCGGGTGAGAGGACGGCGGCAACTGCTCGAGGGCGGCCTTCACGCCGGCCGGCAGGCCGCGCAGGGACTTGAGCTTGGCCTTGTAGCCGTTCAGTTCGGCGACATTGGGCAGCTTGCCGTGCACCAGCAGATGGGCGACCTCCTCGAATTCGCAGGTGGTGGCGAAGTCGAGAATGTCATAGCCGCGATAGTGCAGGTCATTGCCGGTGCGACCCACGGTGCACAGAGCGGTATTGCCGGCGGCGGTGCCACTCAGGGCCACTGACTTCTTCGGCTTGAAGCCAACAGTGGTGGTTTCTGCGGTAGCGCTCATCGCTCGTTTCTCCTAATCCGGTTGGTCATTGCTATTGTTTTCCGGGACCGGCCCGTTCCGGCCGGTCAGGCGGCGGTCATTTCTTGTTGGCTGCGAACAATGCGTCGAGGTGCTGCTCGAAGGCGTGGTAGTTGATGCGGTCGTAAAGCTCCATGCGGGTCTGCATGGTGTCGATCACGTTCTTCTGGGTGCCGTCGCGGCGCAGCGCCGTGTAGACGTTCTCGGCCGCCTTGTTCATGGCGCGGAACGCCGACAGCGGATAGAGCACCAGGGATACGTCGACGTTGGCCAGTTCCTGGGTGGTGTACAGCGGCGTGGCGCCGAACTCGGTGATGTTGGCCAGGATCGGCGCTTTCACCCGGTCGGCGAAGGTCTTGTACATCGCCAGTTCGGTGATCGCCTCGGGGAAGATCATGTCGGCGCCCGCCTCGATGCAGGCGGCGGCGCGATCCAGCGCCGAGTTCAGCCCCTCGACCGCCAGCGCGTCGGTGCGCGCCATGATCACGAAGCTGTCGTCGGTACGGGCGTCCACGGCCGCCTTGATCCGGTCGACCATCTCCTGCTGGGAAACGATTTCCTTGTTCGGACGGTGACCGCAGCGCTTGGCGCCCACTTGGTCCTCGATGTGGATGGCGGCCGCACCGAACTTGATCATCGACTTGACGGTACGGGCGACGTTGAAGGCCGAGGAGCCGAATCCGGTATCGACGTCCACCAGCAGCGGCAGGTCGCATACGTCGGTGATGCGGCGCACGTCGGTCAGCACGTCGTCCAGCCCGGTGATGCCCAGGTCCGGCAGGCCCAGGGAACCGGCCGCCACGCCGCCGCCGGACAGGTAGATGGCCTTGAAGCCGGCACGCTTGGCCAGCAGCGCATGGTTGGCATTGATGGCGCCGACCACCTGCAGCGGATGTTCACTGGCGACGGCATCGCGGAAACGTTGCCCGGCAGACGTCTGAGTCATGACTTACCTCTCTTGTTGGCTGTAGTGACCTGAGCGCCTTCGTAGTGGCGCTCCATGTTGCGCCGGGAAGCGGCTATGTGCCGGCGCATCAGCAGTTCGGCCAGTTCGCCGTCACGGTCGGCGATGGCATCGAGTATCCGGTGGTGTTCGTTGAAGGCCTGGCGCGGCCGGTTGGGCGTGGAGGAGAACTGGATGCGGTACATGCGCACCAGTTGATACATCTCCCCGCAGAGCATGCGCACCAGCGTCTGGTTGCCGCTGCCCTGGATGATCCGGTAATGGAAGTCGAAATCGCCTTCCTGCTGGTAATAGCCGACACCGGCCTGGAAGGCTTCGTCGCGCTCGTGGGTATCCAGTACCCGACGCAATTCGTCGACGCCCGCCTGCGTCATGCGCTCGGCCGCCAGGCGGCAGGCCATGCCTTCGAGCGACTCGCGGATCTCGTAAAGCTCGATCAGTTCCTGGTGGCTGAGCGAAACCACCCTGGCTCCCACATGGGGAACCCGGACCAGCAGTTTCTGCCCTTCCAGGCGATGGATGGCTTCACGCAGAGGACCGCGGCTGATGCCGTAGACACGCGCCAGTTCGGGCTCGGAAATCTTGCTGCCCGGGGCGATCTCACCCTTCACGATCGCCGCCTGGATGCGTCGGAACACATGCTCGGAGAGCGTTTCGGAATCGTCTGGAATAGCCAGCAGCGAGGATGGTGTCTCAAGCATATTGTCGACAATCAGTGTTTTCGTTGCACGGAAATTAGGCTTGATAAGCCATTCTGTCAAACTAATCTTTCAGATTGTCGACAATCGTCGAATACGCATGCGTCTCCACACCTTTTCCGCGGCCGAGGGGCGGAATCTGCCGATACGGGAAACCCGTGCTAGAATGCGCGCCGCGCGGCAGGCGGTCCTGTCCGTGACCGCCTGTTGCCCAGGCAGCGGGATCGTCGTGCCAAGCCGCTGCCTGAACTGTCGATCGCCTCCGTCTACAGGACCTATGAGATTCCAGCCCCTTGCCCTGTCTGCTTGCCTGCTGTTCATCCCCGGAACACTTTTCGCCACCGAGAAGTCCGTCTATGGCCTGAACGAATACGTGTCGCTGCCCGAACTCAAACTGGAAGTGACGGCCAAGCTGGATACGGGTGCCGAGACGGCATCGCTCAGCGCCCGCGACATCACGCGCTTCAAGCGCAACGGTGAGACCTGGGTACGCTTCTATCTGGCCATCGATGACAGCCATTCGCACCCCATCGAACGTCCGCTGGCGAGACTCAGCAAGATCAAGCGCCGCGCCGGAGACTACGATCCGGCGGAAAGCCAGACCTACACGGCTCGCCCGGTGGTCGAGCTGGACTTCTGCATGGGCGGCACCCTGCGCACCATCGAGGTGAACCTGACCGACAGGAGCGCCTTCCAATACCCGCTGCTGATCGGCTCCGACGCCTTGACGCGCTTCGGGGCCCTGGTCGATCCGAGCCTTAAATACGCGGCCGGCAAGCCCGGTTGCGCCACTGTCGCAAACTCCGCCGAGTAATATGCATGCGCGCCCTCAACCTGCATTTGAAAATACTGATCGTCCTGCTGGTGTCGATCGGGGTTCTGGTCACGGCCTATCAGATCTTCGTCCTGGGCATTCCGGTGACCGAGGACGAGACCGACGATCTGTGGAACATCGACGCGCGCGTCGAATTTCAGGCCAACCCACGCGAGCCGGTGAAGGTGCAGATGTTCGCCCCGCCGCTCAACCAGAACTATGTCAGCCTCAACGAGAGCTTCATCTCCAACAACTATGGCGTGAGCGTCAATCAGGTCGACAGCAACCGCCGGGTGACCTGGTCGGCCCGGCGCGCCAGCGGCAAGCAGACCCTCTACTATCGCCTGGCCCTGACCAAGCGCTATACCGGCGACCTGCCCAAGCCCAAGGGCCCGGTATTCCGCGACAGCATCCCGGTGGAGGGTGCCGAAAAGATCGCCGCCGAAGCCCTGCTGGCGCCCATCCGGGAGCATTCGGCCGACGTCGAAACCTTCATCGGCGAAGCCATCAAGCGGGTCAACAACCTCAACGACGACAATGTCAAGCTGCTCACCGCCGGCAATACCTCGACGCCGAACCGGGTGCGCATCGTCGAACTCCTGCTGTCCTTCGCCCATGTGCCGATGGAGCGCGTGCACACCCTGCGCTTGATCACCGACCAGGCGGTCAGTCCCGAACTCTGGATTCGCAGCTTCAATGGCGATAAGTGGCTGTACTTCAACCCCGACACCGGCGAGCAGGGACTGCCGGCCGACCGCCTGATCTGGTGGACCGGCGACGAGCCGCTGGTCAGCGTGGACGGCGGCAAACAGGCCCAGGTCAACTTCACCCTCAACAACAGCGAGTTGAACGCCATCGGCCTGGCCAAGATGACCGACCAGAACACCGATGCCGACTTCCTCGAATACACGCTGTACGGCCTGCCGCTGGAAACCCAGCAGACCTATCAGATCATGATCATGATTCCGATCGGCGTGCTGGTGATCCTGATCCTGCGCAACCTGATCGGCATCCAGACCCTCGGAACCTTCACGCCGGTCCTGATCGCCCTGGCCTTCCGCGAAACCCAGGTGGGCTTCGGCATCATTCTCTTCACCCTGATCACCGCGCTGGGCCTGTCGCTGCGCTCTTACCTGGAGCATCTCAAGCTGCAGATGCTGCCGCGCCTGTCCGTGGTGCTGACCTTCGTGGTGGTGCTGATCGCCATCATCAGCCTGCTCAGCCACAAGCTCGGTCTCGAGCGCGGCCTATCGGTATCGCTGTTCCCGATGGTGATCCTGACCATGACCATCGAGCGCCTGTCGATCACCTGGGAAGAGCGCGGCGGCGGCCATGCCTTCAAGGTCGCCCTGGGCACCATCGTCGCCGCCTCGCTGGCTCATCTGCTGATGAACATTCCGCAGTTGACCTACTTCATCTTCACCTTCCCGACGGTACTGCTGATTCTGGTGGGCTTCATGCTGGCGATGGGACGCTACCGCGGCTACCGCCTGACGGAACTGTTCCGCTTCAAGGCCTTCCTGAAGGACTGAGACATGATCAACCTGTGGAAGAGATGGAAGGCCCTGGAAGCCAAGGGCATCATGGGCATCAACCGGCGCAACGCGGACTACGTGCTGAAATACAACAAACGCAGCCTGTACCCCATCGTCGACGACAAGATCATCACCAAGCAGCGCGCGATCGAAGCCGGCATCCATGTACCGGAGATGTACGGGATCATCGAAACCGAGAAGGAAATCGAGAAGCTCGAGCAGATCATCGGCGAACACAGCGATTTCGTGATCAAGCCGGCCCAGGGGGCCGGCGGCGACGGCATCCTGGTCATCGCCGACCGTTTCGAAGGCCGCTACAAGACGGTTTCCGGCCGGATCGTCACCCACGAGGAAATCGAGTACCACATCTCCAGCATTCTCACAGGCCTCTATTCCCTGGGCGGTGGTCGCGACCGGGCGCTAATCGAGTACCGCGTCAAGCCCGACCCGATCTTCAAGAGCATCAGCTACGAGGGCGTGCCGGACATCCGCATCATCGTGCTGATGGGCTATCCGGTCATGGCCATGCTGCGCCTGCCGACCCGCCAGTCCAGCGGCAAGGCCAACCTGCACCAGGGCGCCATCGGCGTCGGTGTCGATCTGACCACCGGCCTCACCCTGCGCGGCACCTGGCTGAACAACAAGATCGCCAAGCACCCGGACACCACCAATCCGGTCGATGGCGTGCAACTGCCCGACTGGGACGGCTTCATGAAGCTGGCGGCCGGCTGTTACGAACTTTGCGGTCTCGGTTATATCGGCGTCGACATGGTGCTGGACGAAACCAAGGGCCCCCTGATTCTCGAGCTCAACGCCCGTCCCGGCCTGAATATCCAGATCGCCAACGACTGCGGCCTGGCCCTGCGCACCCACAAGATCGAGGCTCACCTGGCAGACCTGAAGGAACGCGGCATCCAGGAGACCCCGACCGAGCGCATGCGCTTCGCCCAGGAGCTGTTCGGGCGCGTTTCCACGGCAGCCGTCTGACCCTCCGCCCCTTCGGGGGCGGGTTACCCGGCAATCCGGAACACCTGGCGCTACAATCAGGCCTTGCCACAACCAACGCATCCGCATGCCCAGTTGCCGTATCCACACACTCCCCTATAGCGCCGATCCGACCCGCTATTTCGAGAAGATCCGCCAGGCACCCGGCGCCGTACTGTTCGACAGTGGCCGACCGGCATCGCGACGGGGCCGTTACGACCTGCTCAGCGCCTGGCCGCGGGCCCGCCTCGTTCCTTCTGCCGGTGAAACCGGCAGCGGTTTTCTCCAACGACTGCGCCAGGCCGCATCGAGTCTGGGACATATCGAGACACCTGGACTTCCTTTCGCGGGCGGCCTGATGGGCTACCTGTCCTACGATTTCGCCCGTCGTCTCGAACGCCTGCCTGATACGACCCACGATGACCTGGAGCTTCCCGATGCCCAGCTCGGACTGTATGCCTGGGCAGTGATCACGGACCACCAGGCGCAGACCACCACGCTGGTCTGCCACCCCAGCCTGGACGGCCGCGAATGCGAGCGTTTGAGACGCCTGTTCCGCACGCCGCCGCCCCGAAGCACGGCATTCCATCTCGCGGCGGATTTCACCCCGGACCTGACCGTCAGCGACTATCGCGCAGCCATCGAGCGCATTCTCGCCTACATTCAGGCAGGCGACTGTTACCAGGTGAACTTCGCCCAGCGTTTCCAGGCCCCCTTCCAGGGCGATCCCTGGGTTGCCTACCAGGCTTTGCGCCAGGTCTGTCCGACCCCCTTCGCCGGATACCAGTCCCTGGATGGCGGCGGCGCCATTCTCAGCCTTTCGCCGGAACGCTTTCTGAGCGTCACGGATGGACAGGTGGAAACCCGTCCGATCAAGGGCACCCGCCCACGCGGTCGCAGTGCCGCGGAAGACCGACTGTACGCCGACGAGCTGCGGCTCAGCGCCAAGGATCGAGCCGAGAACCTGATGATCGTCGACCTGCTGCGCAACGACCTGAGCCGCAGTTGCCGGCCCGGCTCGGTGCACGTTCCGCAACTGTTCGCCCTGGAGAGCTATCCGAACGTGCATCATCTGGTCAGTTGCGTCAGGGGCGAGCTGGCTCCCGGCAAGGATGCCCTGGATCTGCTCGCCGGCAGTTTTCCGGGCGGCTCCATCACCGGCGCACCGAAGATCCGCGCCATGCAGATCATCGAGGAACTGGAAAGCAGACGCCGCGCCATCTACTGCGGTTCGCTGCTCTATCTGGATGCCGGCGGCAGGCTGGACAGCTCCATCGCCATTCGCACCCTGCTGGCCCGCAACGGGCGCATCACCTGCTGGGGCGGCGGCGGAATAGTCGCCGACTCCGACTGGCAGGCGGAGTATCAGGAGTCCATCACCAAGGTGCGAACACTGCTGGCGACCCTTCGCGCACTCTGACCGGTCATAACGCACAGAAAGCCACCGGCGAGACCGGTTGTTTAGGAAAGAAAACGTCCTCTGCTAGCATTCGCGACACACAATCCTCAGCCGCTCACGATACCTAGGAACATCGCCTGATGAAGCAAGCCGTGAACACCGCCGAGCTGGCCGCCGCCTGCATCGGCAAATCGCCCCAGGACATCCTGCAGATCGCCTTCGATCACTTCGGCGACGATCTGTGGATCTCCTTCAGTGGCGCCGAAGACGTAGTACTGCTCGACATGGCCTGGAAGCTCAACAAGAACGTCAAGGTCTTCAGCCTGGATACCGGCCGCCTGCACCCCGAAACCTACCGTTTCATCGAGCAGGTGCGCGAGCACTATGGCCTGGCCATCGAAGTGCTCTCGCCCGATGCCCGCCTGCTCGAACCACTGGTCAGGGAAAAAGGGCTGTTCAGCTTCTATAAGGATGGCCACGGCGAATGCTGCGGCATCCGCAAGATCGAACCGCTCAAGCGCAAACTGGCCACCGTGAGCGCCTGGGCCACCGGCCAGCGTCGCGACCAGAGCCCCGGGACTCGCAGCCAGGTCGCCGAGTTCGAGGTGGACGGCGCCTTCTCCACTCCGGACAGGCCGCTGTACAAGTTCAATCCGCTGGCACAGATGAGCAGCGAGGAGATCTGGGGCTATATCCGCATGCTGGAAATCCCCTACAACTCGCTGCACGAACGAGGCTATATCAGCATCGGCTGCGAACCCTGCACCCGGCCGGTACTGCCCAACCAGCACGAGCGCGAGGGTCGCTGGTGGTGGGAGGAGGCCACCCACAAGGAGTGCGGTCTGCATGCCGGCAACCTGATCGGCAAGAGCTGATCCGGCCAGGGACCGCCCCCGTCAATACAACGGCAGTTCGATGCCCTCGAACAGTTCGTCCAGCTCGGCCTTGTTGTGGCACTGCATGGCTTTGCTCAAAACGGGCCGGGTGAGGTGCGGGGCGAATCGCTCGATGAAATCGCACATGAACCCGCGCAGGAAGGTTCCGCGGCGAAAAGCGATCTTGGTGACGCTGGGCTCGAAGAGCTCACTGGCATCGAGCGCCACCAGATCGCCGTCGAGCTTTTCGTCCACCGCCATCCGAGCGACGATGCCTACACCGAGACCGAGCCGAACATAGGTCTTGATGACGTCGGCATCGGCGGCGGTGAACACCACCTTGGGAGTCAGGCCACGATTGAAAAAGGCCTCGTCCAGCTTGGAACGCCCGGTAAAGCCGAACACATAGGTAACGATGGGATATTCGGCCACCGCCTCCAGCGTCAGCTTGGACAGCTTGGTCAACGGATGCCCCTGCGGCACCACCACACAGCGATTCCAGCGGTAACAGGGCATCATGAGGAGGTCGCTGAACAACTCCAATCCCTCAGTGGCGATGGCGAAGTCGACGGTTCCATCGGCCGCCATTTCGGCGATCTGGGTCGGCGTCCCCTGGTGCATGTGCAGGGAAACCTCCGGATACTGGCGAATGAAGGCGCTGATGACCGACGGCAAGGCATAGCGCGCCTGCGTATGGGTCGTCGCGATGGACAGGGTGCCTTTCTTCTCGTTGGAAAATTCCTGGGCGATCTGCTTGATGCTTTCCACCTTGCGCAGGATTTCCCCGGCAGTGGTGATGATTCGCTCGCCGGCCGGCGTCACACGTGTCAGATGCTTGCCACTACGCGCAAAAACCTCCACCCCCAGTTCATCCTCCAGAAGGCGGATCTGCTTGCTGATGCCGGGCTGCGATGTGTAGAGGCTCTGAGCCGTGGCCGAAACATTGAGATCGTGATGCGCCACTTCCCAGATGTAACGCAGTTGCTGAAGCTTCATGGCTATTCCTCGAACCAAGATAACGAACGCTCGCAAAATGACAGCATTCTTATAACCATTATTGATAGTTTACCGAAGAAAGCCAGACGCTTTATCAGCTAAAACGAATCCGGGCCCTTGAGCGATCATGGCCTCTAGCCATGCAGGAGAATGGTCCTGCGGTCACGTTCCGCCCACTGTCTCCCTATTCTTCGAAAGCCCATTGTCGCCCCCTCGCATAACGCGCTAAGGTTCCCCTCCCCCCATTGCCTTACATGCCGCGCCCATAGTGCGGGGACGCACTGGCTGGCCCATGACCTGCGAGTAACCCGATGGCCGATTTACCGATCAATGACATCAACGTTGCCTCCAACGACCCCCTGATCACCCCAGAGCAGCTCAAGGCAGAGATCCCCCTGAGCGCTGCCGCCATGAACACCGTCTCCCGCGGCCGCGAAGTCATCCGCAATATCCTCGACGGCAAGGATCATCGCCTGTTCCTGGTGGTCGGCCCGTGCTCCATCCACGATGTCAAGGCGGCACACGAATACGCCGAACGGCTCAAGAAGCTCGCAGCCGAAGTTTCCGACACCCTGTTTCTGGTGATGCGTGTCTATTTCGAGAAACCCCGCACCACCGTCGGTTGGAAGGGCCTCATCAACGATCCCTATCTGGACGACACCTTCAAGATCCAGGAAGGGCTGCATATCGCCCGCCAATTGCTGCTCGACATCGCCGAAACGGGCTTGCCGAGCGCTGGCGAAGCCCTGGACCCGATTTCCCCACAGTATCTGCAGGACCTGTTCAGTTGGTCGGCCATCGGTGCCCGCACCACGGAATCCCAGACACACCGCGAGTTGGCCTCCGGCCTGTCTTCTGCCGTCGGTTTCAAGAACGGCACGGACGGCAGCCTGACCGTGGCGATCAACGCGCTGCAATCGGTATCCAGGCCCCACCGTTTCCTGGGCATCAACCAGCAGGGCAGCGTTTCCATCGTGACGACCAAGGGCAATACCTATGGGCACGTCGTTCTGCGCGGCGGCAATGGCAAACCCAACTACGACTCGGTCAACGTCGCCATCTGCGAGCAGGAGCTGCGCAAGGCCGGTATCCTGCCGAATATCATGGTGGACTGCAGCCACGCCAATTCGAACAAGGATCCGGCCCTGCAACCCCTGGTGATGACCAACGTCGCCAACCAGATTCTCGAAGGCAATTCATCCATCATAGGTCTGATGGTGGAGAGCAACCTGGGCTGGGGCAGCCAGTCGATTCCCGACAATCTGGACGACCTCAAGTACGGAGTCTCCGTCACCGACGCCTGCATCGACTGGGACACCACAGCCACGGCGATACGCGACATGCACGCCAAACTCAAGGATATCCTGCCGAACCGGAAACGCTCCTGAGCATCGAAAACGACAACGCCGGGTTGGTATCCCGGCGTTGCCACCACCATGCCCGCATTCTCAAGACTGGCTCTGCTGACGCTCGATGTAGCGCTCGACATAGGAACAGGACGGAATCACCGTGTACCCCATGCGCTTGGCATAATCGAGCGCCTCGGCCGTCAGGGCAGCGGCGATGCCACGGCCACGCAAGGAGACGGGAACATAGGTACGGTAGATATCCAGGGTGTTCTTCCCAAGGTCCATATAGGCCAGATAGGCACGATGCCCATCTACGACAGCCTCGAACTGATGCCCGGCCCGATCATGGTGAATGGATAATGCTTCGCTCATTCCGTCTCCCCTCAAGTCTTGTCTTATTTTTGTACACTTCGTATCTTAGACTCTATCCGTCGGCGAAGAAACGCCTGAATCCGTCTCCCATCCGAACATGGGCCACTGCTCTATTTCCGCTTTCTGTGTAGCACGCCCCGATAAAAGTCGCCTGCTTAATCGGATGGGCAGCAACCCCTTCTCTCCCGCCTTCATAGCCCTGCAAAACAGGAGCGATGGCACGATCATACAAGGCTAATCCACAAGCATTCCCAATGCTTGGACAGAACCCCCAATGCATGATTCTGGATAAATTTTAGACAACCTCATGGATTCTCCGGGGTCATCCGAAAAAAACGTGGCACTCTTTGCTCGTACTCAGTTTACTTACAAAAAGTTATAGGTAGTATGTTGATCGGCGAATTTCCCTCGCATGGGAAATTGCTTTTAGATGAAAGCCACCTCAAAAGGGGAACACGATGAACAATGCTCTGAAAATTTCCGCTCTGACCCTGGCCGCTCTTCTGGCCGCTGGTTGCAGCAGCGCCTCCAAAGAAAGCGATGCCCGCATCACCGCTACCGAAGACGCAGCTGCTCGCGCCCAAGCCCGCGCCGACGAAGCCTATCGCAAGGCCGACGAGGCTCTGGCAGCCGCTCAGCGCGCTCAGCAGACCGCTGACGAAGCCAACGAGCGCGCCCTGCGCATGCTGGAAAAAGCCAGCCGCAAGTAATTGTTTCTTTGGAAACGAGGAAAGCCGGCCCATTCGGGCCGGCTTTTTTATTGAAAGGGCGTGGGAATTAAATCAAGGCTATCCCTTTCATCAATTCGTCAACTTACAAAAACCGCAAACAATTCTCAGATATCCGAACCATTAGTGGTACTGGCCAATCCCGAGTCGGGTCCGGATACTTCGACCGGCAAACCATCTTCGGCCGCGACCACTTCTCGCACAACTTCCCAGTCCAGCCGTCGCTCCCCCAACAAGTCATTGCGCTTGAGCAACTCATCGATCAGGGCTGCATGCTTGTCCACGACCGAAGATTTCGAAGACTCGTCTTCCAAAGGTGCATGCACCTCCAGATAGACCTTGCCTTCCGAGATACCGAACTTGTAGGGCTCGTTGATGATACGAACCTTGGTGCCTACCGGCACCATATCCGCCAGTTGCAGCACGTTGTGGTTCAGCATGCGGAAACATCCATGGCTGACCCGCATGCCGATACCGAACTTCTTGTTCGAGCCATGGATCAGGTAACCGGACAGCCCCAGGGTGAACTTGAAGGGGCCAAGCGGGTTGTCCGGCCCCGCCGGGACCACGGTCGGCAAGGGATCGCCATCGGCGGCGTGCTCTTCGCGAATCGATTTCGGCGGATACCAGGCCGGGTCCTTGATCTTGCCGGTGATGCGGGTTTCGGCGACGGGAGATCCCCATCCTTCGCGCCCGATGCCCAGAGGATAGGTATGAACCACGTTCTGGTCCTTGGGGAAGTAATACATGCGGTACTCGGCCAGATTGATGATGATGCCTTCTCGCGGACCGGGCGGCAGTATGTAGCGCGTCGGCAGGATCACCTCGGTTCCGACGCCGGGCAACCAGGGGTCCACGCCCGGGTTGGCCGCGACCATTTCCAGATAGCCGATGTCGTTGGCCTGGCCGATATCGGCGAAGGTATCTTCGTACTTGGCCTTGATGACCTGCACCTGTCCGACCACATCCTCCCCGGGCGGCGGGAGAGGCAGTTCAAGGGCTGCCAGAGGAGCACTCAACAGCGCCGAAAACGACAGGAAAGCAACAGAACGCGCAAGCATCGAGATAATCCTTGGCATGTAATGGCCCAAGTGGGAATGCCCGATTGTACCGCATCATCGAAGTGTTTAGCCAAGCACCCAGGGAATCGACCAGCCGACGCAATCGCCCCGGCGTTGTGCCTCCAAGGCCGCCCGACAGACCGGGCACAGCCGGTCATCGCGCAGCAGCGGCTTGGTCAGTCCACGCCAGCGCGGCTGTGCAGGCAGCAGGCCGCCGCACAGGGTCCGATCGATCTGGCCACCCAGCTCCAGTTGACGACCGACCAGATGCAGACGTACCTCACGACAGGCGAACAGATCGAGCTGCTCGTCCGGCTCGATCAGGTAATAGGCATGCAGGGACCAGGCAGGGCGAGGCATCGGAGGCTCCAGGAAGGGGGCGCAACATTAGCCGAAAGAACCTGCGCGGAAAAGCCCGGAAAACCGCTTCGAGAGTCCCTGCAAACCGTTCAGAGCAATGGCTCCAGGGTGGGCCAGAGATTGTCCAGCAGCTGCGGCTGGGCCCGTGCGGTCGGATGGATGCCATCGGCCTGCATCATTCCGGGCACTCCCCCCACTCCTTCGAGAAAGAATGGCACCAGCGGCACCTGCTTCTCCTCGGCCAGCGACGCATAGACCCGAATGAACGCCTGGTTGTAGCGGGAGCCGTAGTTCGGCGGGAGCTGCACGCCGAGCAGCAAGACCCGTGCCCCAACGGATCGCGAGCGGTCGATCATCGATGCAAGATTCTGTTGCAATTGCTGTGGAGGCTGTCCGCGCAGCCCGTCGTTTCCCCCCAGCTCGATGATCACCAGCTCCGGACGGTGAGCGGCGAGCAGCCCGGGAAGGCGCGCGAGGCCGCCGGCACTGGTGTCGCCGCTGATCGAGGCGTTCACTACCCGGTGCTCCAAGCCCCGCTCGGTGAGACGCCTTTCCAGCAGAGCGACCCAGCCCTGGCTGGTTTCCACACCCAGAGCGGCGCTGATACTATCGCCGACGACCAGAACGGTACCCGCCAGCGCCCCTTGCGCCCAGAAGAACAGCGACGCCAGCATGGCGCCCAGCAACCACCCACGCATTGGAATCTCCATGAGTTCGAGCATTCTCGTCGCGCAGAACCTTAGCAAAGTGGTTTCCAGCGCGGAAGGCGAACTGACCATCCTCCACGGGCTCGATCTCGAGCTCCCCCGCAGCGCGACCCTGGCCATCGTCGGCAGCTCCGGCTCCGGCAAGTCGACCCTGCTCGGCCTCCTGGCCGGGCTCGACCTGCCCAGCAGCGGGGAGGTCGCGCTGGCCGGCCACAGCCTCGCCAGCCTGGACGAAGACCGCCGGGCGCGGGTCCGTGCCGAGCATGTGGGCTTCGTCTTCCAGTCGTTCCAGTTGCTCGACACGCTCGACGCCCTGGCCAACGTCATGCTCCCCCTGGAGCTGGAAGGCCGCACCGACGCCCGCGCCCGCGCCCGCGAACTGCTCGAACGGGTGGGGCTCGGCCAGCGCCTCGCCCACTATCCGAAGCAGCTTTCCGGCGGCGAGCAGCAGCGCGTCGCCATCGCCCGCGCCTTCGCCGCCGAACCGGACATCCTCTTCGCCGACGAACCGACCGGCAATCTCGACAGTCAGACCGGCGAGCGGATCAGCGATCTGCTCTTCGCCCTCAATCGGGAACGCGGCACCACGCTGGTGCTGGTCACCCATGACGAACGCCTCGCCCGGCGCTGCGAGCGTCTCATACGCCTGGAAGCCGGCCGCCTGGTCGCCTCGGAGCCCTGAATGGACCTGCCCTTCCTGCGCCTGCTGAGCCTGGCCTTCCGCCAATTGCTGCGCGATGCCCGCGCCGGAGAATTGCGGGTGCTGTTCCTCGCCCTGCTGGTGGCGGTGACGGCGACCACCGCCATCGGTTACTTCGGGGCGCGCCTGAACGCCAGCATGCTGCTGCGCGCCACCGAATTCCTCGGTGCCGACCTGCGCCTGAGCGGCAGCTCTCCGGCCACTGCGGAGCAGTTGGCGGCCGGCACGACGCTCGGGCTGGAGCATGCCAGGGTCGTCGAGTTCTCCAGCGTGATCGCCACCGACACGGCCATTCAACTGGCCAGCGTCAAGGCCGCCGACAGCGCCTACCCCCTGCGCGGGGAACTCAAGAGCGCTCCGGCCCCCTATCAGCCGGACACGCCGGGCCCGGGTCCCGCCCCGGGCGAGGCCTGGGCCGAGACACGCCTGCTGGCGGCCCTGAGCCTCGAGGTCGGCGACAGCATCGAAGTGGGTGAAAAGTCACTGCGCCTGACCCGCGTCCTCACCCAGGAGCCGGACCGCGCCGGCAACTTCTACAGCCTCACGCCGCGCGTGCTGATGCATCTCGACGACCTGGACGCCACCGGGGTGGTGCAGCCCGGCAGCCGGGTGCGCTACCGCGAGCTGTGGCGTGGCGCCCCGGAGGCGCTCCAGGCCTATCGCCAGCAGGTGACGCCGCTGCTCGCCGCCGACCAGCGCCTGGAGGATGCGCGCGCCGGCAACCGACAGATCGGCAATGCGCTGGCGCGCGGCGAACGCTACCTGAATCTCGCGAGCCTGGCCGCGGTACTTCTGGCCGGAATCGCCGTGGCCCTGTCGGCGGCTCGCTTCGCGATCCGCCGCTTCGATGCCAGCGCCCTGCTGCGCTGCCTCGGCCTGTCGCGCCGAGCCACCCTCGCCCTCTACGGACTGCAGCTCGGCCTGCTCGGCCTGCTCGCCTGCGGCCTGGGCGCCGCACTGGGCTGGCTCGCGCAGCAGGGTCTGTTCTGGCTGCTTCGAGACTTGCTGCCAGCCGAGGTCCCGGCCGGCGGCCTGATACCGGCGCTGGCCGGCGGCGCCACCGGGCTGGTCGCCCTGGCCGGCTTCGCCCTGCCGCCACTCGCGGCCCTCGGCCGGGTACCGCCGCTGCGGGTACTGCGCCGCGACCTCGTGCCGGTACCGCCCGCCGCCTGGCTGACCTATGGCATGGCCCTGCTGGCGCTCGGCCTGATCATGTGGCGGCTCAGCCTGGACCTGCGGCTGACCCTGGCCCTGCTCGGCGGTGGCCTGCTCGCCGCATTCGCCCTCGGCGCCCTGCTGCTGTCCGGCCTGCGCACCCTGCGACGTCTATTGGCCACGGCCCCCCTGGCCTGGCGGCTGGGAATCGGCCAGTTGCTGCGTCACCCTCTCGCCGCCGCCGGGCAGGCGCTGGCTTTCGGCCTGATCCTGCTGGCCATGTCCCTGGTGGCCCTGCTGCGCAGCGAGTTGCTCGATACCTGGCAGAACCAGCTCCCGGAGCAGGCGCCCAATTATTTCGCCCTGAATGTTCTGCCCGCGGAAAAAGAGCGCTTCATGGCGGAGGTCGCGCGTATCGCCCCGCAGAGCGCTCCTCTCTATCCCGTGGTGATGGGACGTCTGACCGCCATCAACGGCGAACCGGTCAGGCAGATCGTCAGCAAGGAATCCAGCGGCGAACGCGCCACCCAGCGCGACCTCAACCTGACCTGGGCCGAGCGGCTACCCGCGGACAACCGCCTGAGCGCCGGCCAGTGGTGGGACCGGTTGGAGCACGGCGAACTGCCCGGGGTCTCGGTCGAGGCCGAGCTGGCCAAGAACCTCGGGCTCGGACTCGGCGACCGCCTGACCTTCAGCGTCGGCGGCATCACCCGCGATGCACGGGTCAGCAGCCTGCGCGAAGTGCACTGGGACAGCTTCCAGCCGAATTTCTACATGATCTTCCAGCCCGGAACCCTGCAGGACCTTCCGGCTACCTACCTGACCAGCTTCTACCTGCCGCCCGGCCGGGACGCCGAAGTGGTGCGCCTGGCACGCAGCTTCCCCACGGTGACGCTGCTTCAGGTCGAGGCCCTGCTGGCTCAGTTGCGCGGCATCCTCGCCCAGGTCACCCTGGCGGTGGAATACGTGTTGCTGTTCGTCCTCGCCGCCGGCCTCTGCGTGCTGTTCGCCGGACTGCAGGCGACCCTCGACGAGCGCCTCCGCCAAGGCGCCCTGCTACGCGCCCTGGGAGCCAGGCGGCGCCTGCTGGTTCAGACCCGGCGCCTGGAGTTCGCCCTGCTCGGGGCGTCCAGCGGCCTGCTCGCCGCGCTGGGTTGCGAACTGGTCAGCGCGCTGCTTTACCGCTTCGTCTTCGATCTACCCTGGCATCCCCATCCCTGGCTGCTGCTGCTGCCGGCGCTCGGCGCACTGCTGGTGGGCGCCGCCGGGCTGCTGGGCACGCAGCGAGCCCTGAACGCCAGCCCGCTGCAGGTCCTGCGGGAGGGTTGAGCCCGCCCCGGGTTCGGTTATCCTCGCTCTCTTTCGACAGCCTCGAGCCACATGAGCCGTTATCGACCGCCCCGTTCCGCCGGAACGCCCCTGATCACCCCCGAAGGCGAAGCGCGTCTTCGCGCCGAACTCCACGAACTCTGGCACGTGCGCCGTCCGCAGGTCACCCAGGCGGTCAGCGAGGCTGCCGCGCAGGGGGATCGTTCGGAGAACGCCGAGTACACCTACGGCAAGAAGATGCTGCGGGAAATCGACAGCCGGGTACGCTTTCTCACCAAGCGACTGGAGAAGCTCCAGGTGGTCGGCGAGCGCCCCGCCGACCTGAACAAGGTCTACTTCGGCGCCTGGGTCACCCTGGAGGACGAGGACGGCGAACAGGTCCGCTACCGCATCGTCGGCCCGGACGAACTGGACCTGAAACAGAACCTGATCAGCATCGACGCTCCGCTTGCCCGGGCCCTGGTCGGCAAGGAACTGGACGCCGAGGTCCGGGTGCCGACGCCCACCGGAGAGAAGACCTGGTACCTGGTCGCGATCGACTACCCTTGACCCGGAGGCCGCGGGAGCAAGCCATGAACGTCAAGAACCTGCGCCTGTTCTTCGGCCTGCCCCTGCCGCATCGACAGGCCGAGGCGATCGACCGCTGGCGCCGGGAACTGGGGCTCGACGGCCGCCCCGTCGCCAGGCGCAACCTGCACCTGACCCTGGCCTTTCTCGACAGCCATCCGCTCGAGCGCCTGGCGGAACTGCAATGCTTGGGCGAAGGCATTCGGGGAAATGCTTTCGAAATGAAGCTGGATCGCCTGGAAACCGGCCGTCACGGCCTCGTCTGCCTGGGCACCGGCCAGGCACCGGAGGCCCTGCTGCAGCTCGCCGGGGAACTGCAGCGGCTACTGCGTGGCGCCGGCTACGCCCTCGACGAGCGTGCATTCTGGCCGCATCTCACACTGGCCCGGGACTGCCGCAATCCCCCGCTCCCCGCCAGCCCCCCGGATTTCCGCTGGAGGGCCGAACGCTTCGTCCTCTTCCATTCGACGAGCGACGCCCAGGGAACCCTCTACCGGCCCCTGTTCCATTGGCCGCTGGTCATGCCGGAGCGCTGAGCGGGCGAACCGTCAATCGTCGGCGCGGCTGGCGACCCGCTGCTGCGACTCCAGGGCGCTCCGTTCGCGGTGGAAGGCGAGGAAATACTTGTTCACGTTGTTCACGTAGCTGACCACGCCCATCCCCACCTGCTCGGCAGCGACGCGCTCGACCTGGAAGAACCACTGGTCCGGATTCAGGCCGCGCCGCTTCGCCTCCGCCCGCAGATGCTGTACCCGCTGCGGACCGATGTTGTAGGCCGCCAGGGTGAAAGCCATGCGCTCGCGCTCGTTGAAGCGCGGACTGGAAAAGAACTGCCGCCGCAACGACGCCAGGTAGCGGGCGCTGGCCCGGACATTGTTTTCCAGCCGATGGATATCGCCCACCCCGACGCTGCGGGCCGCGGCCGGGGTGACCTGCATCAGCCCCGTGGCATTGCCGGCTCCGCGCGCCGCCGGATTCAGGGTCGACTCCTTATAGGCGACCGCCGCCAGATTCAGCCAGTCGAGACCATTGCGCTCGGCGTATTGCTGCAGGACCGGACGCACCTTCTCGAGACGCCTGAGTTCGATCCCGCCCAAGGGGTTGTGCACCCTGAAGAGACGGCGGTAGACGCGCTGGAAAACCGCGTCCTGATCGGCCGGACTACGGTAGTCCTTGAAGAACCGATCGATGCTGGCGCGCAGCAGGTGGGCATCGCGACGGATGAACCAGCTCAGGTCGTCATCGTGGGAGAAGGCCACCTCGGGCTGCACCTGGAGCTTGGGCAACACCTTGGCCCAGCGCTGGGCGATCGGCAATTCCACGGCGGTCAGGGGATAGATGCCGGCCTGCACCATCTCCAGCACGTCCTCCACCGCCAGACTGGGATCGAGCCACTCGATCCCGATCGGTCGCAGCTTGCGCGCCGCCAGTTGCTCGTTGACCTCGTGCACCGCCGCGCCGACGGCACTGCCGGCCGGCAGCACCAGGGTCTTGCCGGACAACTGATCGAGCTGTCGGTAGCGGCGCGCGCCCTTGCGGCCGACCAGCACCAGCGGGACCTGGGTCATGATCGGTGCACTGGGGCTGATGTCGCCCCGGCCGCGCAGATGGACCAGTTCGCCGGGAGCGACCAGATCGCCCTCGCCGCGCTGCAAAGCGGAGATCAACTGGTCCTTGGCCCTGGGAATGATCTCCAGGCGCAGGCTGCGGCCATCCCTGGCGGTGCGGTTGAGATATTGCTCGAAAGCGCGCAGGCGCCGGTATTCGACCCCGATGGGTTGTCCATTGACCTCGCCCGAGCTGTTCCGGCTCTGGTTCACCAACACCCGCAGCACGCCACTGCTGCGCACCTGCGGCAAATCACGAACCTCTCCCGGCCGCTGCCAGGCTTCCGGCGGCCCGGCCAGACGCGCCGCGGCCGGAAGCGGCAGCAGGCTCAGCAGGCAGGACAGAAGCAGCAATCTTCTTGTTGTCATTCGGTCTCCAGAGAACGGTGTTCGACGAACGAGCCTCATTTCAGAGCCCCCGTGTCTGGAGCAAGTTCCCTGGGGCATGGACTCCCAAGCCTCTCACAGTGCGCCGTCCAAGACCAGGCCGGATTGTCGGGGAGCGACCACCAACCCACTGATTTACCAAGGTTTTTGAACCAGCCGAAAAGGCTCTGCTATGCTTCCCGCGTTCTTTCCGAGGCACAGGCATGCAACTCGTCGACATAGGCGTCAATCTGACCCACCCCAGCTTCGCCCACGACCGCGAAGCCCTGCTGGCCCGCGCCTACCGGGCCGGGGTCTGCCAACTGGTGCTGACCGGTACCAGCGTGGCGGACAGCGAACAGGCCTCGATGCTCTGCCGCCAACTGGACGAAACGGGCGAGCGCCTGTTCGCCACCGCCGGCGTCCATCCCCACGACGCCCGTGAGTGGACGGCCGCCAGTGCCCATCGGTTGCGCGAGCTGTTGCGGGAGGAGCGAATCCGCGCCGTCGGCGAGTGCGGCCTGGACTTCAATCGCGACCTGTCCCCGCGCGCCCTGCAGGAAAAGGCCCTGGAAGAACAGTTGGCGCTGGCCGTCGAGCTCGGCAAGCCGGTGTTCCTCCATGAACGCGATGCCAGCCAGCGCCTGGTCGCGATTCTCCGTCACCATCGTGACAGTCTGGCGGCCGCCGTGGTGCACTGCTTCACCGGTGACCGCCAAGCCCTCTTCGCCTATCTCGACCTGGACCTGCACATCGGCATCACCGGCTGGATCTGCGACGAACGCCGCGGCAGCCACCTGCACCCGCTGGTGCGGGAAATTCCCGCCGGTCGGCTGATGCTGGAAAGCGACGCCCCCTATCTGCTGCCGCGCACCCTGCGCCCCAAGCCCAGGAGCGGGCACAACGAACCGGCCTTCCTGCCCGAGGTGCTGCGCGAGGTCGCCCGCCACCGCGGCGAGTCCGAGGAGGCGCTGGCCGAACACAGCACGGCCTGCGCCCGGCACTTCTTCGGCCTGCCCGAGATCCTCGCATCCTGAGGCCCGGAACCACATCCGGACTACGCCAGCCAGTCCAGGGTCAGGAGCAGGCGCGGCTCCCCCGCCGGCCGTGGCGAACGGTGGACGATACCGGCCCCCTCGTTGCCCAGCCACTTCTCGCCCTTGAACAGCGCCACCGCTCCGGTGTCGATCTGCTGCGCCTCGCCCGGCTCGGCGGACGCATCGCCGAGACGCGCCCTCGCCATGGCGCCCTCGCGAAGCCACTGGCTGCCGATGCCGCAATAGGTGGTGACCAGCCGCAGGGGTACCCGGTCGACGTGAAAGCGCGGACACATGGCGGTTTCCAGCGAGCGCAGGCGCAAACCGACACGACGGGCATCGATCAGGCAGGCGTAGGCCGAGACCAGCCAGGTCAGATCGGCGACGAATTCGGCGTACCCTTCCGCGCCGGCATGCGCCACGAGCAGCCGGCCCAGACCCGGCTCCGCCTCGGGATGCTCCAGCTCCACGACCTGCGACACCGCCAGGGGCTCGCCACGCGCCAGCCGCGCGGCGAAACGCTCGACCGGGCGGGACAGGCGCCGCTGCCAGAGCGCCATGTTGACGCCATCCTCCAGCACCTCAGCGAGCACCGCCGGGCTGTCGGCGCAGAGCTGACGCGGCAGCCGCCGGATAAGCGCTTCCCGCATCTCAGGCGACCTCCTCGCGCCAGGAGCCGAAAGGGTCCGGCAGGGACCGCCAGGACTCCGGCCCGGCGGCCATCTCCGCGTCGTCGAGCAGACAAGCGTCGAGTTCTCGGCCGAGACGGGCAAAATCGATGTGCTGGCCGATGAACACCAGTTCCTGGCGGCAGTCGCCGACCTCGGCCGTCCAGTAGCGCTTGATCGCCGCCAGTCCCTCTTCGTCCCTCGGCCACTGCTCCCTGGGCACGAAACGCCACCAGCGCCCGGCATGGCCATGGCGCATCAGGCCACCGGCCTGGGACCAGCTACCGGCCTCTTCCGGTTTGCTCGCCAGCCAGAACCAGCCCTTGGAGCGCAGCAGCCGCCCGTTGTCCCATTCGCGACTCAGGAAATCGAAGAAACGCTGCGGATGGAAAGGCCGGCGGGCCTGATAAGCCGTCGAGGCGATGCCGTATTCCTCGGTTTCCGGCACATGCTCGCCACGCATTTCCCGCAGCCAGCCCGGCGCCCGGGCGGCGCGCGCGAAATCGAAGCGGCCCGTGTCGAGGATCCTGTCCAACGGCACCCGGCCCATGCTCATCGGCAGGATCTCGGCCTGGGTGTTGAGGCGGCCGAGAATCGCCGTCAGTTCTTCCCGCTCGGCCTGGGAGATCAGATCGATCTTGCTGATCAGGATGACGTCCGCGAACTCCACCTGCTCGATCAGCAGGTCGGTGATCGAGCGTTCGTCCTCCTCCCCCAGCCCCTCGCCACGGCTGGCCAGGCTCTCGGCCTCGTGGAAATCGCGCAGGAAATTGACCCCGTCGACCACCGTCACCAGGGTGTCCAGGCGGGCCAGATCGGACAGGCTCCGTCCCTGGCTGTCGCGGAAGGTGAAGGTTTCCGCAACCGGCAGCGGCTCGGCGATGCCGGTGGACTCGATGAGCAGGTAGTCGAAGCGCCCTTCACGGGCCAGCCGGCTGACCTCTTCGAGCAGGTCCTCGCGCAGGGTGCAGCAGATGCAGCCGTTGCTCATCTCGACGAGCCGCTCCTCGCCGCGCTCGAGGCTGACATCGCGCTGCACTTCGCTGCCATCGATGTTGATTTCACTCATGTCGTTGACGATCACCGCCACCCGCAGGTTCGCGCGGTTCTTCAGAACATGGTTGAGCAGCGTGCTCTTGCCGGCGCCCAGGAAGCCGGACAGCACGGTCACGGGCAGTCGTCGATTCATGGAATTCTCCTCAGATGTCGCGCAGATGCCGTTCGCGCCGCTCCTGGCGTTCCTTCGCCTCGATGCAGAGCGTCGCGGTGGGGCGCAGCAGCAGGCGCCGCAGGCCGATCGGTTCGCCCGTCTCGACGCACCAGCCATAAGCGCCGTGGGCCAGGCGCTCGAGCGCCGCGTCGATCTTGTCCAAGAGCTTCTTCTCCCGCTCCAGCACGCGCAGATGCCATTGCCGCTGCTCCTCGGCGCTGCCGATATCCGCCGGATCGCCGCTCGGCTCCGGCTCGCGCAAGGTGGCGAATTTCTCGTCGATACGCAGTTGCAGCTCGGCGCGCTGCGCCAGCAGCAGGTCGCGGAAGAAGACCTGCTGCTGCTCGTTCATGTAGGCCTCTTCGGGCTGGGCCAGCAGTTCGGCTTCGGTCATGGGAGCCTCCAGGGTCGGGACCTCCACAGGCGCACTCCAGAGGGGCTGTCTTTCAATGCCCACTCCTGCGGAACCTGTACAGGAAGAGCATTTTCATTATAGTTATAACATAACATTTTCGTCGTAAGCCAGCGCCATGAATTCCCTCGCCTTCCCGATGCCGTCGGCCAGCCGCGGACGGACCACACGCACAAGTGCCCCGCAGAAACCGGACTAGACTTCTCTCATCCACGACGTCGAGGAGTGCGGACATGGGCAAGCGCGCTGCGGAGTATTTCCACCGTCAATGGCGGCACTACGAAGACTGCCACCACGACCGGACCAACCTGGCCCTGCACATGCTCGCCCTGCCGCTGTTCGGCGTGGCCTGCCTGGTGCTGGTCGGCGCCCTTGTGCAACGGGACCTGCTGGCACTGGTGCTCGGCGGGCTAGGCCTGGCCGCGGCCCTCGCCCTGATCGCCCAGGGACACCGCTTCGAGAGCGGCTCCGATCCCCGGCACCCGGAGAATTCCCTGCCCCACCTGCTGGTCGAGCAATTCCTGACCTTCCCCTGGTTCGTCCTGAGCGGTGCCTGGCGGCGGGCCTGGAAAGCCTGCCAGCGCAAGCGCGAGTGAACGACGGGAGGCCGGCTCAGGCGAAATCCCGAGCCAGGGTCGTCAGGACGCGGTCGGCGCGCCGGGCGCTCGCTTCCAGTTCCTCGCGCCAGCGGACCGTCAGCGGCTCGAGATCGGTTTCCCGCTCCGCCCGCGCCAGCCACTGCAAGCGGTCGTGCCAATCCCCCAGCGCGGCCTGCGCCCTCTTCAGGCGCTTCGCTCCGTCCTCCGAAAGATCGACCAGATCGGGATAGGCCTCGGCACCGTAGCGCACCCGCTTGATCAGCAGACGCAGCCGATGCCGGTCGTGGGCCGGATCGCGCAGCGCCTCGCCCAGCCGCCGGGCTTGGCGCGCCTGCCCCTTGCCGATGCGCCGGCGCAGGCCGCGCAAGGCGCCATCGCGTCCGGCCTGGCGCCAGAGCGAGGGCCAGACGACCAGGGTGTTGCACAACTGCCGCCATTCGGCACTGGCCAGCAGGCCATCGCGCCCGGCTTCCAGCCGTTCGCGACGCGTACCGACCAACTCGTCCAGGGCAGCGGCTTGCAACTCCCGCAACAGTACTTCGTCGTCGCGCAGCGGCGTGCTCAGCCGCCCCATGGCGGCGGCGGCCAGCTCCAGCGGATCGATGCCGGGCAGGCCGCGCAACGGGCGCAGCAGGCTGCGCAGCCGGCGCAGGACAACGCGCAGGTCGTGCAGCGCCTGGTCATCGCTGTGCGCCGCGAGGCGGGCGGCACAGGCCTGCAAGGCGACATCCAGGCGCAGAACCCGCTCCTGCAATCGATCGGCAATCATCCATCCTCTCCTCACGAATATCGCACCCACGACCGCGGCCCGACCGACCCACGGCCCATACCTCGGCAGTTGAACAGCCGGAACGCGATCAGCGCCGACAATGATCGCCGGCCGAGGCGACGGGGCTCAATCCCGATGCGCCCAGGTCGGCGCTGCCGAACCGGAAACCGCACGCCGGGGACAGCGGCGCTCCCCCGAAGAAATACCGCTCCTGGTCGAGCGCCAGACCCGCCCGATGCGCTCAGATACCGCCTGAGAGGTGGAATCGACGCTGGTCCAGCCGCACTGCGGCCGCCCGCATTCGAACCCAGGCATGGGCATCGAACCGCTGCCCCGACAGATAATCGCCGACCGCCCTCGAACTCGCCGCCCAGGAATCCCGACGGCGCGCAGCACGAAGATCAGGAGGCTGGAGAAATGCTCGCAAAAGCCGCGGCGACCGGCGCACGGTAACTCATCAATGCCGCCGCGCCCCGGCCACAGCGGCTTCGGACCGCAGCGGACAGCTTCGCGAGCGGAGCGCTCGAGCAGCGCCCTCCCCGCGGCCCGCGATGGATGGTCCAGACTTCTATTTGCGCAAGCCGATGCCGACGGCCGCCCGACGGGACAAGGCCACGGAGGCAGACGCAGGCGAAAAGGTGAAGCAGACGCCGGGCAGGAACGGTCGGCGGACAGCCTGGCGCGATTCCGAAGCGCCCGCCGTCCCGAACCCGAAGCATGATCCGTCGCGATTCTTCCGAGGCCGGGCATGACGCCGGCCGGTACGCCAGCGACCATGCGGCACCTCATGCGCAAGTGCCCGGTGGCACGCTCCGGTCGCCGGAACTGACGGCGAGCAAGGCAGCCGCTCCGCATCGGGGCGAGGATAGTCCGTGCCAGCCACCCGCCCGCGCCCCGCCGCAAGCCGTAGAGGACGGCCGGCCCCGGCCGCGATCGCGCGGAATGGCCGTCCCGGCGGCTGCCGTGAAAGCGCAATGGCGGATTATCGAGCCCCAGGACAGACAGAGCGAGGAATGCGATGCAAGCCCACCCGCACAGCGACTGGCACACCCGACCGGCCGAGGATAGCCTGGCCGCCCTGGAGAGCGGCCCGGACGGACTCAGCGCCGACGAAGCCAGGCGCCGCCTCGAGAAACACGGTCCCAACCGCCTGCCGAAACGCAGGAGCGAGGGGCCGCTCAAACGCTTCCTGCTGCAGTTCCACAACCTGCTGATCTACGTGCTGCTGGCCTCCTGCGGGGTCACCCTGATTCTCGGCGAGTGGCTGGACAGCGCGGTGATCTTCGGCGTGGTGCTGATCAATGCGCTGGTCGGCTTCATCCAGGAAGGCAAGGCCGAACAGGCCATGCGCGCCATCCAGAAAATGCTCACCCAGGAAAGCCGGGTGCGCCGCGACGGCAAGGTCAGCGTGATCGACGCCGAACACCTGGTACCGGGCGACCTGGTCCTTCTCGAGGCCGGCGACCGCGTGCCGGCCGACCTGCGCCTGCTCGACACCCGCGACCTGCGCATCGAGGAAGCCGCGCTGACCGGCGAGTCCCTGCCCAGCGACAAGGGCTGCGAGCCGGTCGGCGCCAGCGCCAGCCTGGGCGACCGCAGCAGCATGGCCTACTCCGGCACCCTGGTCAGCGCCGGCAGCGGCGTCGGCCTGGTGGTCGCCACCGCCGGGCACACCGAGCTGGGCCGGATCAGCCACATGCTCGGCAACGTGCAGCGCCTGCAGACTCCGCTACTGGCCGACATGGCGCGCTTCGCCCGCCAGCTCACCCTGATCATCGTCGGCCTGGCCGCGGCGACCTTCGCCTTCGGCGTGCTGCTGCGCGACTACTCGGCCGGCGACATGCTGATGGCCGCGGTCGGCCTGGCCGTGGCGGCCATCCCCGAAGGCCTGCCGGCGGTGCTGACCATCATCCTCGCCCTCGGCGTACAGCGCATGGCCCGCCACCGGGCGATCATCCGCCGCCTGCCGGCGGTGGAAAGCCTGGGCGCGGTGACGGTGATCTGCTCGGACAAGACCGGCACCCTGACCCGCAACGAAATGACCGTGCAGCGCGTCTTCACCCGCGAGCACAGCTACGAGGTGGAAGGGGTCGGCTATGCGCCGCACGGCACCATCCGCTGCGACGACGACCGACAGTGCGCGCTGGACGCCGCCGACGACCTGCTCGAGCTGGCCCGCGCCGGCCTGCTGGCCAACAGCGCCAGCCTGCGTCTGCTGGATGGCCACTGGTGCATCGCCGGCGACCCCACCGAGGCCGCCCTGCTCACCCTGGCCGGCAAGATCGGACTGAATCCGCATCAGGAGAGCCAGCGCCTGCCGCGGGTCGATGCCATTCCCTTCAGCTCCGAGCGGCGCAGCCTGGCCAGCCTGCACCACGACCACGCCGGACACGGGCTGATCTACCAGTTCGGCGCGCCGGAGCGCCTGCTGGAAATCTGCCAGCGGCAGTGGCGGGCGGGCAGCGACGAACCCCTCGAACGCCGCTACTGGCACCAGCGTCTGAACGAGGGCGCCGGCCAGGGCCTGCGCATGATCGGCCTGGCCATGCGGCCGCTGGAGAAAGCCCGCCAGCAACTCGACGAGGACGACCTGAACGAAGGCTTCATCCTGCTCGGTCTGGTCGGCATGATCGATCCGCCGCGCGAGGAAGCCATCCAGGCCATAGCCGAATGCGTGAGCGCCGGCATCGCGGTGAAGATGATCACCGGCGATCATGCCGCCACCGCCGGCGCCATCGCCCGGCGCCTGGGCCTTGGCGGCAGCCGGGCGATGACCGGCACCGAGATCGATACGCTGGGCGACGCCGAACTGGACGCCCGCCTCACCGAAACCTCGGTGTTCGCGCGCACCAGCCCGAGCCACAAGCTGCGTCTGGTCGAGCGCCTGCAGGCCGGCGGCGCCCGCGTGGCGATGACCGGCGACGGCGTCAACGACGCCCCGGCGCTCAAGCGCGCCGACATCGGCATCGCCATGGGTATCAAGGGCACCGAGGCGGCCAAGGAAGCGGCGCAGATGGTGCTGGCCGACGACAACTTCGCCACCCTGGTGGACGCGGTGGCCGAGGGCCGCACCGTCTACGACAACCTGAAGAAGTCGATCCTGTTCATCCTGCCCACCAACGGCGGCCAGGCCCTGGTGCTTTTGGCGGCCATCGCGCTCGGCCTGCCCCTGCCGATCACTCCGCTGCAGATCCTCTGGGTCAACATGATCACCGCCGTGACCCTGGCCCTGACCCTCGCCTTCGAACCGGCCGAGCGCGGGCTCATGCGACAACCGCCGCGCGATCCCGAGGCGCCCATGCTGAGCGGCTGGCTGCTCTGGCGAGTAGCCTGCGTGTCGCTGCTGCTGACCGCCGCCAGCCTCGGCATCTTCCTGTTCACCCAGCAGCAGGGCTGGATGCTGGAAGAAAGCCGCACCCTGGCGCTCAACGTGCTGGTCGCCGGCGAGATCGGCTACCTGTTCAGTTGCCGTCGCCTGCGCGAGCCGGCCCACTTCGGCGCGCGCCGCAACCCCATGGTCTGGGCCATGGTGCTCCTGCTGTTCCTGCTGCAACTGGCCTTCACCTACTGGTCGCCGCTGCAGCGGCTGTTCGGCACCGCCGCCCTCGGCCCCGACGCCTGGGGCTGGTGCCTGCTCGCAGCGGTCGGCGTGTGCCTGGAGGTGGAGCTGGAGAAAGCCTTCTATCGCTGGCGCCGGACACAAAACACCGAGCACGAGGTGCCGCCCCGCTGAGGCGGGGCATGCCTTTCCCGCCCACCTCCCGGCATGGAAGCACATTCATACGCTTACACCCTGCTTCACCGGCAGCTCTTTCCCAACCAATTTCTCAAAAGCTTACGAACGTAAGAATCAGCTCCTCGCGAGTTGGTGGCTTGGAATGCCAAAACGCCCTTTCCAACTCAAAATAATGGCGTTTTGCAAACGCCCCCCAAAAGTGCCTCTGTCTGCCAACCATCATCAATGTAGCCAGAACGCATCTTAGTCAGGAGTACCATACTCAAATCCGTTTAATGGTACTTCGCTGCTACTCTGTCCGATCACTTGGTAGACTGCCTGGATTTGGCGCTCATGACGCGCCTGATGTACCCAAAAGGAACTTCGTGCATGTCTGTCCTGTCCGTCCTGCTCAATACCTACCGCTCTGCTTCAGTTACGGAACGCGAAAAAGGCTCCTACTTTGAAGAGCTGATCTGCGCCTATCTGCGCAACGAGGCCACCTACCGAGATCTTTACCAACAGGTCTGGACATATGCCGAATGGGCTAAAGAGCAGGGGTTGGACGGTCGCGATACAGGAATCGACCTGATCGCTCGAACCCAGGGTACCGGTGAGTATCATGCAATCCAATGCAAGCTGTACGCTGAGGATTATCGCATTCAAAAGAAAGACATCGACAGTTTCTTTACCGCCTCCGGCAAGGCGCCGTTTTCGCATCGAGTCATAGTTACTACCACCAACAACTGGAGCGAACACGCCGAGGATGCCTTACAAGGACAGCAGCCCCCGGTCAGCAAGATCGACCTGCAAGCTCTGGAAGACAGTCAGATCGATTGGGCCAAATACCAGCCTAGGCAGGCTATAACCTTCAAGACCCAAAAGCGGCTCCGCGAACACCAACAAACCGCTCTGAACGCCGTGACAGCCGGCCTACGAACGGCCGATCGCGGCAAACTCATCATGGCTTGCGGTACCGGCAAAACCTTCACCAGCCTAAAAATCGCCGAAAAGCTCGCCGGCCCCGGCAAGCGCGTACTGTTCCTGGTGCCCAGCCTGTCACTGCTATCGCAAACCCTGACCGAATGGACACAGGAGAGCGAAACCCCACTGCACAGCTTTGCCGTCTGCTCCGACAGCGATGTGGGAAAGAAACGCAAGGCCGAAGACGACGCAGTTCAGGTCTTCACCCACGAACTGCGCTACCCGGCCACCACTCGAGCGGATCGCCTCGCGGCGGAAATGCTCAACCGCCACGACGACCGACACATGAGCGTGGTGTTCTCCACCTACCACTCCATCGACGTCATCAGTCGCGCCCAGCACGACCACGGCCTGGCCGACTTCGATCTGGTCATCTGCGACGAGGCCCATCGCACCACTGGCGCCACCTTCGGCGAGGACGACGAAAGCAGCTTCGTGCGCATCCACGATGCCGATTACATCCGCACCGCCAAGCGCCTGTACATGACCGCCACCCCGCGCATCTACGGCGACAACGCCAAAATCATGGCCGAATCTGGCGAAGTTACGCTCTGCTCGATGGACGACCCCGCGCTTTATGGCAGGGAACTATTCATCATCAACTTCTCCGAGGCGGTCAGGCGCGGGCTGCTGGTCGATTACAAGGTGCTGGTGCTGGCGGTGGAGGAAAACGCCATCAACCGCCGTCTTCAGGAGTTGCTGAAAGACGAGAACAACCAGCTCAAGGTCGATGATGCCGCCAAGATCGTCGGCTGCTGGAAGGCATTGGCGAAGCAGGGGCTGGCGGAACAGTTGAGCGGCGACAAGCAGCCGATGCAGCGCGCCGTCGCCTTCTGCCAGGTCATCTCGCCCCACTACAAGGGCAACAAGCACAAGGTCAGTTCCATCAACATCGCCAGCATGTTCAAGGCGGTGGTCGAGGCCTATCAGGGGTCCGAAGACATCGAGGAAGCGGCCCATCTGGTCTGCGAAGCAGAGCACGTCGACGGCGGCATGAACGCCAGCCAGAAGGAGGCCAAGCTGGCCTGGCTGAAGGAAGAAACGCCACCCAACACCTGCCGTATCCTCAGCAACGTGCGCTGCCTATCCGAAGGCGTGGACGTGCCCGCGCTGGATGCCGTGCTCTTTCTCACCCCACGCAACTCCCAGGTAGACGTGGTGCAGTCGGTCGGCCGGGTGATGCGCAACGCTCCCGGCAAGAAGCGTGGCTACGTCGTGCTGCCAGTGGTGATCCCCTCCAACATGACGCCGCACGAAGCCCTGAACGACAACCAAGTCTACAAGGTCGTCTGGCAGGTGTTGCAGGCCCTGCGCTCCCACGACGACAGCTTCGACGCCACCATCAACAAGCTCGACCTCAATGGTCCTGACCGGCGCAAGATGGAAGTCATCGCCATAACCGACAAGGTGGAGAAAAAACCCAGACGCAGTGCCAGCTCGCAAAATGGACAGGCCGGCAAAGGCCAGTACGGTATCGGCGAAAACCGCAGCCGCTATGACGCCGAAGGACAAATGACCCAGCAGGCGGAAATGACCTATGAGGTCGGTGAGATTGAGCGGGCCATCTACGCCAAAATCGTCGAGAAGGTCGGCAACCGCCACCATTGGGAAGACTGGGCAGGTGACATTGCCAAAATCGCCAACACTCACATCGGCCGCATCCGTGCCATTCTCGCTACACCGAGCAACACCCAGGAAATCGCCGCCTTCGAACGCTTCGCCGCCGAGCTGCGCGACGATCTCAACGACAGCGTCAGCGATGGCGAAATCGTCGAGATGCTGGCCCAGCACCTGATCACCAAGCCCGTCTTCGACGCCCTGTTCGAGCAATACAGCTTCGCCCGCCACAACCCCATGTCCCAGGCCATGCAGGCAGTGCTCGATGCCCTGCACGAACACCGCCTGGAAAAGGAAGCTGACACCCTGCAAAGCTTCTACGACAGCGTGAAACTGCGTGCCGAAGGCATCGACAACGCGGCGGGCAAGCAGAAGATCGTGGTCGAGCTATACGACAAGTTCTTCCGTAACGCCTTCCCGAAGATGACCGAGCGCCTCGGTATCGTCTACACGCCGGTGGAGGTGGTGGACTTCATCATCCATAGCGTCAACGACCTGCTGCAAAGCGAGTTCGGCCAGTCATTGGGCAGTGACGGTGTACATATTCTTGATCCCTTTACGGGCACGGGTACGTTCATTACTCGCCTGCTTCAATCCGGCCTGATGACGCCCGAACAGATCAGAAAGAAATACAACAAGGAAATTCACGCCAACGAACTGGTACTGCTGGCCTATTACATTGCCGCCATCAATATCGAAACCACCTACCACGAGATCGTCGGCGGCGATTACGTACCCTTCGAAGGCATCTGCCTGACCGATACTTTCCAGATGTATGAGAAGGACGATCTGGTCAATGACGTATTGGTGGAAAACAGCGGGCGACGGACGCGGCAGAAGAACCTAGACATTCGGGTCATCATCGGCAATCCGCCGTATTCCGTTGGACAAGGTGACGCCAATGCCAATAACCAGAACATCGCCTATCCGTACCTCGACCGCCGCATTCGCGACACTTACGCCGCCCGCTCCAACGCGACCAACAAGAACGCCCTGTATGACAGTTACATTCGCGCCATCCGCTGGGCCAGCGACCGCCTGCAGAATAGCGGCGTCATTGGCTTTGTAACCAATGCGGGCTTCCTCGAAGCCAATACTGCCGCCGGCCTGCGCCACTGTCTGGTGGAAGAGTTCTCCAGCCTGTACGTATTCCATCTGCGTGGCAACCAGCGCACCTCGGGCGAACTTTCGCGCAAGGAAGGTGGCAAGATTTTCGGCAGTGGCAGCCGTGCCCCCATTGCCATCTCATTGTTGGTCAAGAATTCCGACGCCCAAGAGCATGGCCGGATATTCTTTCACGACATCGGCAATTATCTCAGCCGTGAGGAAAAGCTGGAGAAGATCAATGCCTATCGCAGCATTGCGGGCATTGACACTTCTGTCTGGCAAACGATTACGCCCGATGACCATGGTGACTGGCTGAAGCAACGTGACAATAGCTTCAGCGAGCTAATTAAAATAGGCGATAAAAAGAGCAGCGGAGAGAAAATCTTTACAAACTACTCATCTGGCATAAAAACTCAAAGGGATGCTTGGGCTTACAACCCATCGAAAGCTGCCTTGAGAGGCAATATGAAAAAAATGATTGATTTCTATAATACAGAAGTCACCAGAATCTCACAAAGCCATGGAGCATCAGAAAGAAAAGACCTTGAAAGAATTGCAAATAATTTTATCGATTCAAACCCTACAAAAATCAGTTGGAGCGACACTCTAAAGCAGGAACTGATCAAAAGAAATCATATCTCCTTTGAGGAAAGCTGCTTGATCCCGAGCCTGTATCGACCATTTTCCAAACAATGGCTTTATTACAACCGCCGTCTCAATGAAAGAACTTATCAGATGCCTGCCATTTACCCACTAGGGGATGTCGACAACATTGCTATTTGCCTACCTGGCCCTGGCGAAGATCGTCCATTCTCCACGTTGGTGACGCGCTATTTACCAGACCTACACCTGCTGCACGGGGGGCAGTGCTTTCCACTGAACCTTTATGAAGCGGATACAGCCAGCCAGCCAGCCAGCCAGCCAGCCAGCCAGCCAGCCAGCCAGCCAGCCAGCCAGCCAGCCAGCCAGCCAGCCAGCCAGCCAGCCAGCCAGCCAGCCAGCCAGCCAGCCAGCCAGCCAGCCAGCCAGCCAGCCAGCCAGCCAGCCAGCCAGCCAGCCAGGATGGGGCGTCGAGCCACCCAGTCAAGACCATTCGTCCGAAAAACCTTACGATCTGTATCACCCAGATGGGCGGCAGGAGCGGCTTCTCAGTACTGATGACGGACACTCTGCCGAACCTGCACGTTCTGGATACAGTCCAATGCTTCCCGCTGTTCCTCTACGAAGAGGAGGAAGCGAAATGAAGGAACCGACTACTGGCGACCTGTTCGAAACCACCCAGCCCGAGCAACCGCAAAACGGTCCCCGAACACTCACCCGCCGCGACGGCATCACTGACGAGGGACTGATTCACTTCCAGTCGGCCTATCCCGATGAAACCCTAACCAAGGAAGACCTGTTCTATTACATCTACGGCATCCTGCATTCGCCCGATTACCGTGAGCGCTATGCCGATAACCTGAACAAGGAATTGCCGCGCATTCCGCAGGTAAAAACCTTTGCGGACTTCCAGGCCTTCAGCCAGGCCGGACGCAAGCTAGGTGAGTTACACGTCAACTACGAAAGTGTGCCTATGTATGCTGGTGTGAAAATCAATACCGGTAACAAACCACTGACCGATGCTGACTATCGAGTCGAGAAGATGAAATACGGCAAAAAAGGCAAGGACAAGGACCTGACCGCCCTACACTACAATCACCACATCACCATCACTGGCATTCCGCTGGAGGCTTATGACTACGTAGTCAACGGCAAGCCTGCGTTGGACTGGGTGGTGGAGCGGCAAAGCGTGCGGGTGGACAAAGCCAGTGGCATAGTCAGCGATGCCAACGATTGGGCCATCGAAACCATGGGCAACCCGAAATATCCACTGGAACTTTTCTTACGTGTCATCACCGTTAGTCTGGAAACCATGAAAATTGTCAGAGGTCTCCCGCCTCTTGAGATTCGATATAAATGAGTCACAGATTTTAGGCGCGACATAGTGGCCTTCCCCACTTTATTTTTTCTATCGGATAGCGCCGGGTGCTCCCTTCAGGAGAACGAGCGGCAACGTAGGGAGAAAAGCCGGGGTGGAACGTAGGGTCCAATGAGAGGATGGCCTTCTCTTGGCTACTTTTTCTTGGCCAACTGTCCAGCCACTCGGCAGACAGCCGACACAGCGAAGCCGAAGGCAATGCCCCAACACAATCCTTCCACTCCGGCATCCGACGGCCGTTTCACGCGATCACCCGGCAGGTCGCCGCGTGCCGATGCGCCATCCGACAAGCGAATGCAACATTCGACCGTCAAACTGGCGCGCGGCGGATCTACGCTGAAAAAACGTTTCCAGCCACGGAACCCGGACATATGTACAACCAGTATTTCGGCTTTTCCGAGGCCCCCTTTTCCATCTCGCCCGATCCGCGCTACCTGTTCATGAGCGAACGGCATCGCGAGGCGCTCGCCCACCTGCTCTACGGTCTGCAGATCGACGGCGGCTTCGTGCTGCTCACCGGCGAGGTCGGCACCGGCAAGACCACCCTCTGCCGCCGCCTGCTCGGCCAGGTGCCGGAACACTGCGACGTCGCCTTCATCTTCAACCCCAGGCTGTCGCGCCTGGAACTGCTCGAAACCCTCTGCGAGGAACTGGGCATCGCCCTGCCGGACAGGGTGCGCAGCCTCAAGCCCCTGTTCGACCGGATCAACGCCCACCTGCTGGAGAGCAACGCCCGCGGCCGCAAGACGGTACTGATCATCGACGAGGCGCAGAACCTGTCGGCCGAGGTGCTGGAGCTGCTGCGCCTGTTGACCAATCTGGAAACCGACCGGCACAAGCTGCTGCAGATCATCCTGCTCGGCCAGACCGAGCTGCGTGATCTCGTCGCCCGCGACGACATGCGCCAGCTCGCCCAGCGCATCGTCGCCCGCTATCACCTGGAACCGCTGTCGGGCCCGGAAGTCGGCGCCTATGTCCGCCATCGCCTGGCGGTCGCCGGCAGCCGCGCCGAACTCTTCGCGCCGCCGCTGCTGGAACGCCTCTACCGGCTGAGCGGCGGCACGCCGCGGCTGATCAACGTGCTCTGCGACCGCGCCCTGCTCGGCGCCTGCGTGCAGGGCAAGGCCGGTGTGGACCGGGCGACCCTGGACAAGGCCGCCCGCGAGGTGCTCGGCCCGGCGCGGCGAGCGAGGCCTCCCGCGGCCCTGGCCGCGATCCTCGGCATCGGCCTGCTCGCCGGCATGGCCACGGCCGGCTGGCATCTGGCGCCGGAACCTTCGGCGGATGCCGGCCATGGCGGACCGGCCAGGCTGCTCGCCGCCGCACCGACCGAGAGCATGCCTGCACCTGCTCCACCGAGCGGCGATGACGACACCGGACCCCTGCCCGCGTCCGGCCTGCCACGGCAGGAAGGCGTCCAGCCCCTAGAGCCGCCGCGCCCCGAACCCATCGAAATGCCACCGGAGGAAGACGTGGTCGGCCCCGCGGCCGAGGATCACTGGCTGCACGAGGCGCTGGCGGTACGCGCGCTGTTCGACCACTGGCAGGCTGCCATCCGCCAGCCCAGCAACATGGACGACGCCTGCCGCCAGGTCGAGGAAATGAGCCTGCGCTGCCTGCGCCGGCAGGTCGAGCCGGCGTCCCTGGCCAACCTGTCGCCGCCGCTCATCCTCGAACTCGTCCCGGCCGAAGGTCCGCCCTTCCTCGCCACCCTGCTGGCACGGGACGAGCGGCATGCGCGGCTGGCCGTGAGCGGCGAAATCCGCACGGTCGGCCTCGCCGCCCTGACACTTCGCTGGAGCGGCCGCTACGTCCGCTTGCAGCAGGCGCCGCTGATCCACGGCCGGCACCTGAGCCATGGCAGCCGCGGCGCCGACGTGGCCTGGGTGGACCTGCAACTGGAGCGCTGGGAAGGCCGGAGCCGGCCGCGCGCCGGCGACCCGCTGTTCGGCGACGACCTGGAGCGGCGCGTGCGCCGCTTCCAGCAGGCCAACGGCCTGCGCGCCGACGGCGTGGTCGGCGCGCAGACCCTGGAGCGGCTGGCCCGCCTGGGCGGCACGGAAATGGCCGCATTGAGCCGCTGACATGTCCTACATACTCGAAGCCCTGAAGCGATCGGAACGCGCCCGCCGGCAAGGCGAGGCGCCGCTTCTCGACAGCCCGCCGCCCCTGCTCGCGGCACCCCGCGAAGGCGCCGGCCGCCGCCTGCCGGCCTACCTGCCGCCGGCGCTCGGCCTGCTGACGCTGATCGGTGCCGTCCTCGGCTGGTGGCGCCCCTGGCAGGACGAGCCGGCGCTCCGGGCAGCGCCGTCCGCAGCAGCGGCCCCGCGCTCCCCCGCATCCCCGCTGGCCGGCCCCGGCGGAGCGGCCCAGGCGTCGCCCGTCGTCGCGCCGGCTCCCCCCGGGCCGGCCGCCGCTGTCCCGCCCCCGCTGGTCGTCGCCGAGCCACTGATCCGTCCGGACCCGCCGGAAGCGCCCGCCAGCCCAGCGCCCTCTCCCCGCCTCGCCGCGCCGGCCCCCCGTCCCGCCTCCGGCGCGCCGCCAGCCCCGCCGGCGCCTCCCGAACGGGTGCTCGGCTTCCATGAACTGCCCGACGAACTGCGCCGGAGCCTCCCGCCCCTGTCCCTGGCCGGCTTCTCCTACGCCGACGATGCGCACCTGCGCATGGCGGTGATCAACGACCGCATCCTGCGCCAGGGCGACCAGGCCGGCCCCGGCGTTGTCCTGGAGCGAATCGCCGGCGACGGCGTGGTGCTGAACTACCGGGGCTACCGCTTCCGTCCGCGCTGAACGATAACGCCGCCCGTGGCCGACGGCGGTCCGGCGCGGTGAAACGGCTTCGCGCACCTGCTTGTCAAGAATAGGGCTCGTCCAGGGCGAGCCGTCCGGCGACGGCGGCGTCCTGGCGCGGGCTCATCTTTTTCCCGCTCGACAGGAGCGCACATCAAGGACCCCTACATGAACCAGTTGCTTCGCTTCAATCCGCCATCGCACGCGACACTGCCCCTGCTGCTCGCAGGCTGCCTCGGCCTGGCCGCCGAAGCGGGCGAGGCTCCTCCTTACGAATGCGGCGAGAACCTGTCCGACGCCCTGGAAAAAACCATCTGCACGGACCAGGACCTCACGGCGTTGGACCGGAAAATGGCCGAGGTCTACGCAGCGGCCCGGAACGGGGACTCCGCCGGGAATCCGGCGGGCCTGGAAGAACAGCAGCGGGACTGGATCGAGTCGCGCGATGCCTGCGAGAAGAGCGCGGAGCCGCCCGAATGCCTGCAGGAAAGCTACAGGCGGCGGATCGCCGAACTGCAGGCGCGCCATGCCCTGGTGCCCCTCAGCGGTACCTTCACCTACACCTGCGACGACGATCGGAACAAGATCGTCCACGCCCGTTTCTACGAGACCGATCCGCTTTCGCTCTACGCCGAGTACGACGAGCAGGACTCGGTCATGATCGTTCAGCCCAGCAGTACCGGCGTCAAATACGCCGGACAGAACGAAACGACACTGTGGGAACACGGCGACGAGGCCCTGATCACCTGGGGCTATGAGCGGCCGGTCATGAAATGCCTCAAGACCCCCTTGATCGCCCCCGGCGCCGAATCCCGGGGCAAGCCGGACGACTAGATCCGCCCGGTGTCGGGCGACCACGAGTGGCTCTGCCCGGTCGGCCAGATCCGACCGGGCAGCCACATGGGGCCGGGTGTCGTTCCAGTCCTTCGGCGCATTCAGAGTGAATTCAGCTTGCGTCGCTACAGTGGGAACATCGAACCCCGCTGGAGAAAACGACCATGAAGTCCCTGCCCATCCTGCTCATCACCAGTCTGATCGCCACCGGCTCCTTCGCCGCCGGCTACACCGGCCCGGGCGCCCAGGGCGCCATCAGTACCGTATCCGCCGCCAGGGAGGCCGCCGATGAAACCCCGGTGACCCTCGAAGGCCGGATCGTCCGCCAGCTCAAGCACGAGCACTACGAATTCCAGGACCGGACCGGCAGCATCGAAGTCGAGATCGACGACGAGGACTGGCCAACCACCGCCATCGACGAGAAGCGCCAGGTACGCCTGCAAGGCGAGGTGGACAAGGAACTCTTCGGTCGCACCATCGATGTCGACTTCATCGAAGTACTGAATTGACGATCGGGAAAACCGCGCCAGAGTTGTCATGCCAGGGATACATGCTGTACCCGCCCCCTCACATCGCGAAGGCTCTCCCATGGCAATCACCCGGACCATGCCGGCCCGCCCGACCAGACGCCACGTCCCCGGCTGGTCGCTCGGCCTATCCGCCGTACTGCTCGCACTGGCGCTCGGCGCCGGACTGGAGTTCCGCCTGTTCGAACGCACCGGTTTCGACCTGCGGCAGATGTACGGCAGCGAGCGGCCGCACGAAGGCTCGCTCTGGCTGCCCGACTATCGGGTCGCCATCGAAGCGAAGCCGCTGGAGGGGCTCGACGACTTGTCCGGCCTGACCTTCGACCCCGGCCGCGGCACCCTCTTCAGCGTCACCAACGCCCACCCGGAAGTGATCGAATTGAACACCGCGGGCGAGGTGCTGCGGCGCATCGCCCTGAGCGGCTTCGACGATCCGGAGGCCATCGAGTACCTCTCGCCCGGCCGCTTCGTGATCGCCGACGAGCGTGACCAGCGCCTGGTGCTGGTACAGATCGACGACGAAACCACCGCCCTCGACGCCGGCAGCGCCCAGCAGCTCAGTCTGGGTTTCGGCTTGAACGGCAACAAGGGCTTCGAAGGCCTGGCCTACGACACCCACGGGCAGCGCCTGTTCGTGGCCAAGGAACGCGACCCGCTGCGCATCTACGAGGTGACCGGTTTCCCGCACCGCGACCCGAACGCGCCCATGGCCGTGCACCTGCGCGACGATCCGAAGCGCGATGCGCGGCTGTTCGTCCGCGACCTGTCCAGCCTGACGTTCGACGAGAGCCGGAGCCACCTGCTGGCGCTCTCCGACGAGTCGCGCCTGCTGCTGGAGCTGGACGCCGACGGCCGTCCGCTGAGCAGCCTTTCCCTGTCGCGCGGACGCCACGGCCTGAGCGAGACGGTGCCCCAGGCCGAAGGTGTCGCCATCGATGCCGCCGGCAACCTCTACGTGATCAGCGAGCCCAACCTCTTCTACGTCTTCCGCAAGCCGCGGGACTGAACCGGGCGCCCGTCACAGGCGCCATTCCAGCCCGGCGTAGACGCTGCGCCCGTCGCCGGGCAGGAACTGGGCGCTGTCCTGTCCGCGGGCATCGGCGATCACCCCGGTGGTAGCCGCGTAGCTGCGGTCGGACAGGTTGCGGCCCTCGATGAAGAACGCCGGCCCCCGCGCCGGCCGGTAGCCGGCCTTGAGCCCCCAGAGAGCGTAACGGTCGGTATACAGGGTTTCCGCATGGTCCACCGCGTAGTGGCTCGGCACCCACTCGAAGGTCGGCCCGGCGTACCAGCCCGCCCGCTGCCAGAGCAGTTCGCCCTTGAGGAACTGGCGCGGCACGCCGGCCAGGCGGTTGTCGCCGTAGACATCGTCGTCGTCGAAGCGGAAATCGTTGAACAGGTACTGCCCGCGCAGCACGAAGGCACCGACCGACCAGGAGCCGCCCAGTTCGATCCCCTGGTGCAGGGTACGGTCGGCGTTGACCGTGCCCAGCGGATCGCCGTTGTCGTCGTTCAGCGCCAGGAGTTCGTCGCGGATCTCGCTGCGGTAGAGCGCCAGATCCAGCGCCACGCCGCCGCGCGCGTAGCGCAGGCCGGCTTCCCAGGTCCTGGCCCGCTGCGCATCGTTCTTGCTCACCACCTGGCCACCGGTCAGTTCGCTGAAGGTCGGCGGCTCGTAGCTCTGGCTGAAGTTGGCGAACACCTGGATACCCTCGGCCAGGTCGTGGCGCACGCCGAGGCGCGCGACGCGGCCGACATAGGTCGACTCGAAGGATTCGTCCTGGAACACGCAACGGCCGGCGACCGAGGCGTTGCACTTGTAGCGGTCGTCGACCTCGCGCTTCTGGTGCAGCCAGGCCAGCCCGCCGATCAGCGCCCAGCGCTCGGCCAGCGGGATTTCCAGCTCGGCGAAGGCGTTCAGGTTGCGCGCGGTCTGGCGCAGTTCGTTGAGCTTGCGCCCGGCATGACCGCCGACGTTCTGGTGACGCACATCGCGGTTGCGCCCGTGATTGAATTCGATGCCGCCGGTCCAGCGCCAGCCCTGGTGCTGCCACTTGTGGGTGAGGCGCAGTCCGTAGTCCTCGCTGTCCACGTCGAGCACCTGGTAGATCGGGTGCCAGAGGTCCTTTTCGCTGTAGAAACTGGCCAGTTCCAGGCTGTGGCCGCCGTCCAGCAGCCAGACGGTGCGGTTGCCGATGCGATCGAGGGTGAAGTCGCGGCGCTGGTCGTTGCTCAGGTTGCCGGCGGCGGCCTGCTCGTCGTCGTCGCGCAGTTGCGCCTTGGTCAGGTTGCCCGGCAGCTCGGAATCGGTTTCCACATGGGTCACATAGAAGCGGGTGAACAGCCGCTCGCCGAGCCGCCCGCCGAGGTTGGCGAAGTAGCGCTGGTTGTCCTGCCGGGCGTGGTCGCGAAAACCGTCCTGGGAGGAATCGGTCACGCTCAGGTAGGCGTCCCAGGCGCCGAAGTCCCGGGCCGCCGCCAGGAACAGCCGGTGAGAGTCGAAACTGCCGCCCTCGTAGCGCAGGTCCAGCGGCGGCGCGCTCTTGCCGCTGGGCGCGACGAAGTTGACCGCGCCGCCGAGGGTGGCCGTGCCGTAGTGCCAGGCGTTGGCGCCGCGCAACACCTCGATATGGTCGGTGGCCAGCGGCTCGATGACCTGGAAGTCGAAACTGCCGTCGGCCAGGTTGACCGGCGCGCCGTCCTGCATCAGCAGCAGGCCGCGGCCGTGGAAGGTGCGCTGCAGGCCGGAGCCGCGGATCGACAGGCGCGACTCCTCGGCGCCGAAGCGCGGCTGGACGAACACCCCGGTGGCCAGCCCCAGGGCGTCCTGCAGGGTGCTGCTGCGGCCGGTCTTGTAGGTTTCGCCGTCGACCAGCGTGGCGCCGCCGGGAATCCGCGCGAACTCGGCGCGTTTCTCGGCCTGGGTCGGCGCGGTCGGGTCCCCTGCGCGGGGCTCCTCGATGGTCAGGCTGTCCAGCTCGATCTGCTCGGCGAGAGCAGGGGTCGCCAGGCCGGCGTTCAGGGCCAGCAGGCTCAGAATGGATGAAGGGCGCATCCCCGTCGTCTCCTTTGATGCTTCGTTCTGTGTCGGGCGTGGCCGCAACCACGCCGAAGTCGCAGGAAAGGTCGGCTTCGCGGTCGCATGCCTCCGTTCCGGGCTCGGGCCCGGAGCATGGGGAAAGCGGCGAAGCCTCGCGGGAATCAGGGCGCGCGCGGGTTGGCCGGCGGCCAGTGCTGACGAGGAGGAGTCCTGCCGTGCCGGCTCGGGCCGCGGCGCCAGTGACGCGACGGGCGCAGCCAGGTACCCAGGGCGACGAGCAGGGCCAGATCGACAAGGACGGCGAAGTTGCAGAAGAGGCAGTTGGCCAGGTCCGGTACATCCACGGAATCGCCGCTGTCGCCATCCAGCGTCGGCCCGGCATGCCCCTCGGCCGAGCAGAACGCTCCACCCACGCCGGCCAGCGCGAAACCGGCCATCTGCCCGTGGCCGATGCCGCAGTGCAACGCGCTCAGCAGGACGCTGAAGTACAGCATCCAGGCGATCAGCGAGCGATGGTCGCGCGAAAGGTTCATGGGTGTGGAACGGACCGGAAATTCGAAGAACGGGAAATCTATCCGATGAGCGCGGGCCCTGACAGCCCCGGCCGACCTCTTTACACTGCCTTCTGCCGGTTTTTCCTCAGTGCCGACGCGCCGACCGCCATGCCGCCACTCTTCCAGCATTTCATCCGCCTGCCCTCCGCCGGACTGTTGTCCATCCAGTTGCTGGGCGTGCTGCTCTATCCGCTGATGGAGGACACCCGGATCGGACCGGTGCTGTTCGGAGCCTTCGGGATCATCGTGCTGGGCGCCGCGCTGCGCATGGTGCGCCGCAGCGCGGCGGTGACCTGGGTCGCCCTGGTGCTGGCCGGCGCCATCCTCGTCCTGATGCTGGCCAACACCCTGGTTTTCGCCCAGGAACTCAGGCTGAGCCTCGCCCTGCTGGAAAGCGCTTTCTACCTCTATGCGGCAGGCAGCCTGATCCATTACATGATGGAAGACCCGAGAGCGACCACCGACGAACTCTTCGCCGCCGGCGCGACCTTCACCCTGCTGGCCTGGGCCTTCGCCTACCTGTTCGTGGCCTGCCAGCTCGTCGCTCCGGGCAGCTTCGTCGGGCAGTTGAATCCCGAGGCACCCCGCAGTTGGATGGATCTGCTGTTCTTGAGCTTCACCACCCTCTCCGGGGTCGGGATCGGCGACATCCTGCCGCTCAGACCCTTCGCCCGCGCCCTGGTGATGCTCGAGGAATTCGTCGGGGTCATGTATTTCACCCTGGTGGTTTCGCGCCTGATCGGCCTGACGGTGCTCGGCGCCAAGCGTTAGGCGAGCGGCCATCCGCTCCCGGATCGCCCGCGAAGGATCGGGCCACCAGGGCGTACCATCCATTACTTCCCGCGTTGCGCCGGAGCCTGTTCAAGCACAGGGCAAGGCGCGGGGAGAGAAGCTCGGTCATTCCAAACGAATGCCACGCCCTAGACTGGAACCAGCCCTTTGCCGATCTGCGAGGCCCCATGAATCGATCGCCGGAAACATCCTCCCTCGTCGCCGGACTCAACCTGCGTGCCCACTGGATGCCCTTCACCGCCAACCGCGACTTCCAGCGCGACCCGCGGCTGGTGGTCGCGGCCCGGGGCAATTACCTGACCGATGCCGAAGGCCGGCAGGTCTACGACAGCCTCTCCGGCCTCTGGTGCTGCGGCGCCGGACACGGCCGCCGGGAAATCGCCGAGGCGGTGACGCGCCAGCTCGGCACTCTCGACTATTCCCCCGGCTTCCAGTTCGGCCACCCGCTGTCCTTTCGCCTGGCGGAGAAGATCGCCAGCCTGACCCCGGCCGGCCTCGACCACGTGTTCTTCACCAACTCCGGCTCGGAATGCGCCGACACCGCGCTGAAGATCGCCCGCGCCTACTGGCGCCTGAAGGGCAAGGCAGGCAAGACCAGGCTGATCGGCCGCGCCCGCGGCTACCACGGCGTCAACCTCGGCGGCACCGCCGTGGGCGGCATCGGCGGCAACCGCAAGGCCTTCGGCCCGCTATCGGACGTCGACCATCTGCCGCACACCCTGCTCGCCGAGAACGCCTTCAGCCGCGGCCTGCCCGCGCACGGCGGCGCGGCGCTGGCCGACGCGCTGCTCGGGCTGATCGAGCTGCACGACGCCTCGAACATCGCCGCGCTGATCGTCGAGCCGATGTCCGGCTCGGCCGGCGTCCTGGTTCCGCCCGAGGGCTATCTCGCGCGGCTGCGGGAGATCTGCGACCGCCACGAGATCCTGCTGATCTTCGACGAGGTCATCACCGGCTTCGGCCGCACCGGCGCGCTGTTCGGCGCCGAGCGCTTCGGCGTGACGCCGGACATCCTCAACCTGGCCAAGCAGCTCACCAACGGCGCCGCTCCCATGGGCGCGGTGCTGGTCAAGGGCGAGATCTACGACACCTTCATGCGACAGGAATTGCCCGAACACGCGGTGGAATTCGCCCATGGCTACACCTACTCCGCCCATCCGGTCGCCTGCGCCGCCGCCCTCGCCACGCTGGAGCTGCTGGAACGCGACAATCTGCTGCAGCGGGCCGCGGAACTGGCCCCACATTTCGAGAACGCCCTGCATGGCCTGCGTGGCGCGCGGCACCTGCTCGACATCCGCAATTGCGGCCTGGCCGGCGCCCTGCAGCTCGCCCCACGCGACGGCGACGCCCTGGTGCGCCCTTTCGAAGCGGCCATGCGGCTCTGGCGCCGGGGCTTCTACGTGCGTTGCGGCGGCGACACCCTGCAGTTCGGCCCGCCCTTCAGCAGTTCCGCCGCCGAACTGGATCGTCTGTTCGACGCCGTGGGCGAAGTGCTCGGCGGACTCGACTAAAAGCCCGGCGCAAAGCGCCCCGGATGCTAGCGCTTTGATCTATCCTGCTCGCAGGCTCCGTCGACCACCTCCGGTACAGACGGGTGTATTCCCGCCGGCCGGAGTGCCGGCCCAGCAGTAGACCGGACATGCATTCGCCAGGAAGCAAGCCAGAAGAAACCAGCCGCGAGCCAGGGACGGCCTGCGACTGTAGCCGTACCGCCGGCTTCGAAATCATCCTCGACAGCATCGACGCCATCGTCTATGTGGCGGACATGCGTACCCACGAACTGCTGTACCTCAACAGCTACGGGCGCCAGCACTACGGCGACCCCGAGGCGCTGAAGTGCTGGCAGGTGCTGCAGGCCGGACAGGCCGGCCCCTGCGATTTCTGCAGCAACCCCCATCTGCTCGACGCCGACGGCGAGCCGGCCGGCGTCTACGTCTGGGAGATCCGCAACACCCGTACCGGCCGCTGGTACGAATGCCGCGACCAGGCGCGCTACTGGTCGGACGGCCGCCTGGTGCGCATCGAGATCGCCACCGACATCACCGAGCGCAAACGCATCGAGGAGGAACTCGCCGCCGCCAAGCACCAGGCCGAAGCCCTGGCGCACGTCGACGAACTCACCGGCCTGAACAACCGCCGGGCGTTCTTCCAACTGGGCCTGCAGGCCTTCAGGCAGGCCGCGCGCGCCGCCGGCCCCATCGCCGTGATCATGTTCGACCTGGACCACTTCAAGCAGATCAACGACGCCCACGGCCACCTGGTCGGCGACAAGGTGCTGGTCGCGGTGGCCAACGGCATGCGCTCGCAGATACGCGAGGCGGACATCGCCGGACGACTCGGCGGCGAGGAGTTCGCGCTGATCCTCCCGGAGACCACCCTGTCCGAAGCGCTGACCGCCGCCGAACGGCTGCGCGGGGTCATCGCCGCCACCCGCCTCGCGCACGGCTCGATCCACATCCAGTGCACCTCCAGCTTCGGCGTCGCCGTCTGCGAGGACGGCTCGCTGGATCTCGAGCACATGCTCAGCCTGGCGGATGCCGGGCTCTACAAGGCCAAGCGCAACGGTCGCAACCGGGTGGAACACGCCGGCCCGTAGGTCCCGGGGACAGTCTTGCAAGGCCTCCGCCGGCAAGAGGCGGGATTCATCCGCGATGAACCGTGGAAGCGAAGGCATCGCGAATGAATTCGCTCGCCCCCCGGTTCTCCGACAAAGGCACAGTACAAGCCCTTGACTCGAAAAGCTGGATTTCAGGAGCGGACGAGCATCCTGCGAAACGCGGCAATGGCCCGCGCGATCGTCCGCGAGTCGCCGGACGAAGGACCGCTCCCGACCACATGGCCCGAGACGCACTCCGCTCCGGCGAAGGGAGTCTCGACCGGACGTCCAGGGCAATCGCATGAAATGCCCGCTCCATACCGGACTGGAAAGATTGTGTGCCTGGTCCGTTCCGGTGTGGTCTTCGGCTCCGCTGCATGGGCTGCTTGCCGAGTGGCCGGACACTCCCTGTTTCGGCCCCCCGGCCGAGTCACTTTTTCTTGTCTGGCCAAGAAAAAGTGACCAAAAAGAAGGCCACCCCCTCATCCGGCCCTGCGCTTCGCTCCGGGTTCCCTCCCTACATCGCCGTTCCAGGGGCCCGCCGCGAAGGGCCATCCATGGCCCATCGCGGCTCTCGCGGCATCCTTGCCGCTCGACCCCTTCCACGACGATTCCGCTCGGCCTCCTGAAGGGGGCATCCGGCGTTGCCTGACAGGCCGTGCCACAAGAAGGGCAAAAGCGCTTTCAGGCAGCTCGGAACCGACTCCCGTTCAGGAGGCCGAGCGCAGGTGTCGCGGAGGGGGACGCGAGGCAGGACGCCGAGCGAGTCGCGAAGGGACAGGGACGTCCCTTCGCGACGTGCCCCCGGAGCGGCGCCGGAGCGAGGGAACCCCGGCGCAGCCGGGGCCGAATGATCGGGCGCGCTTTCTCTTTGGTTACTTTCTCTTTCGCGCGAGCAAAGAGAAAGTGACTCGGCCGGGGGGCCGAAACAGGGACCGTCCGGCCCCTCGGCAAGCAGCCGTGCCAAGGTTCACACAATCTTTCCAGTCCGATATCAGGCAAGCGCTTCATGCGATTGCCCCGACCGGACGTCCGCTTTCGCTTGCCCGCGAAGACAAATGCGTATAATTATCAATCGCCAGGCGCTGGCGACCTCTTGACGCAAGCCGCGCAAAACGTCGACAGCCCCTGGCTTCGCACACTCTCGTCGACGTCGACTCCCCTTCCAGCCCTGCGCACGGCATGCCGAACCACGGTTGCCGGGGAGCCGCCCATCTGCCGTACAGGATGAATCACCCATGAGTCGTATCGTTTCCGCGCTGCCCGGGCGCATCCGTATCCGTGACCGAGCGCTGCGCGACCGGACACGCCTGGCCCGGATCGAGGAGGCGCTGGCCGGCCTCGAAGGCATCGACGGCCTGCGGCCCAATGCGAATGCCGGCAGCCTCGTCCTGCACTTCGATGCCGCGCGGATCGCGGTCGAGGCGCTGGAAGCGAAGGTCGACTCGATCATCGACGCCGAACTGGCCCGCCCCCAGGCCCCGCGCCGGCGCTCGCTGAAGATGCAGATCAACCGCGGCGCCAAGCTCGGCATGCTGGGCAGCCTGAGCGCCTCGCTGGTGCTGGCCGCGGCCGGCAAGAAAAGCGCCCACGCCATCACCGGCAGCCTGTTCGTGGCCTGCCTGGGCGTGCATCTGGGCGTGCACCGGCGCTCGCTGCTGCGCTGACTCCCGGCCACGCCCGGTGCGTGGCCTACTCCTCCAGGAGACTGCGCAGCATCCAGGCGGTCTTCTCGTGCACCTCCAGGCGCTGGGTGAGCAGATCGGCCGTCGGCTGGTCGCCGGCCTTCTCGACTACCGGAAAGAGCTTGCGGGCGGTGCGGGCGGTCGCTTCCTGGGCGGCGACCAGGTGGCGGACCATCTCGCTCGCCTTCGGCACGCCCTTCACCTCCTCGATGGAAGCCAGCCTGGCGAACTCCCCGTAGGTACCCGGCGCCGGAAAGCCCAGCGCGCGGATGCGCTCGGCGATCAGGTCGAGAGCGGACCATTGTTCGCTGTACTGGGTCATGAACATCTGGTGCAGCGTGTTGAACTGCGGACCGGTCACGTTCCAGTGAAAGTTGTGGGTCATCAGATAGAGCGTGTAGCTGTCGGCGAGCAGTGCCGACAGACCGTTGGCGATCTGTTCGCGATCCGCGGCATCGATGCCGATATCGATGGCGGGAAGCTTGGCTTTGCGGTTTTCCATGGGAACACTCCTCTCGAAGAAACGACTTTCCTGATGCTCGGACCGGACATTTCCGCTCGCGAAGCGGGCTGCCGGAACCGTCCCGACGGGCGGAGCCCGCCGTCTGCAAAGAAGATTAGCGCACCCTGTATTACAGGGGCCGCAGCGACATGGCGGCCCCGCGCCGGAGCGGCGCCCAGCCCTTCGACGGCCGTCCCTCGCGCCATGCCGGATCAGCGGCCGTCGCAGCCGACGGCGATGGCGATCAGCTCGCGGGCCAGTGCGCAGGCGCCCGCCCAGGACCGGCTCGGCTCCGGCAGGTAGATCTCCAGGCCCAGGTAGCGGAACGCCGGGTTGTGCCACACCTGCGGCGGGATGATGGTGCGCGCGTGCAGGTCGGCGCCTTCGTCGCCCAGGGGCACCACGCGCACCTCCAGGCCGGCCAGGCGCCCGGCGCCGGCCACCGCCCGCCGCAGGCAGGCGCACAGCGCCGGATCGGCGCAGATCAGGTCGGCGCCGAGCTGCGGATCAGAACCACTGTGCAGGTCGATGAGCAGACGGTGGCGGTTCAGCACATGGGGCAGCAGTTGCAGATAAAGCGCCCGGTGCAGGGTCTCGTACTGGAAGCGCCGCGCGGCGGGCGGCGGCTGTCCGGACAGGCCCTCGGGAATCTCCAGTACCGCCACCCGCGCCGGGTCGAGCTGCCGGGCCACGGCCCGACCGAAGGCCAGCTCCTCGCGATGGATGCCGATCACCAGCAGCGTAGAGGGAAGGATCATCGGCAGCGCTCAACTGTCGCCGGTCCACTCGTAGAGCACGAGCGTGCCCGGATCGCACTGACAGCAGGGCGAACCGCAGGTGGAGCCGGCCGGCAGCCGTCGCACGCGACCCTTGCGCTCCAGGGTGGCGAGCATGGCTTCGACCGCCTCCGGGGTGCTGCCGCTGGCCGTCGCCAGATCGCGCAGGCTGGCCCGGCCATGCAGACGCAGGTATTGACCGATCTCCGTCAGGATCATGGTCTTCCCTCCTCAGGTTCGTTGCGGCTCGGCCGGCAGGGCTGCCTCCCGCCGGGCGTAACGGCGCATGGCGTACAGCGCCAGGCCGAAAACGGCCAGCAGCGCGCCGATCCAGAGCGACGAAGACAGCGGGTGACGGCCCAGGGTCGCCGCCTGGTAGAACAGGGTCGATGCGCCATAGGCCAGCCCGGTGGTCCAGCAGGCCACGAACAGCGTCCAGCGCGGGCCGGACTCCTGGTAGATCGCCGCGATCGCCGAGGTACAGGGCATGTAGAGCAGGATGAACAGCAGATAGGCGAAGGCGCCGGCGCCTCCGTCGAAGCGGCTGGCCATGGCCCCGAAAACGCCGCTGGCGCCGGCCTGCTCCGTGTCCGGCAGACTCTGCCGCTCGGTGCCGACGACATCCCGCCGCCAGGTGGCGCTGCCCGGCAACAGTTCGAGCCAGCCGTCGACCAGCGTGACGAGGTTGGCGGGAATGGTCGCGAAGGCGGCGACGATCCCCGCGCCCAGATCGAAAGGCGCCTTCTCGTCCGCCGCCCGCGACCCCGTCACCAGGGACGCGTAGGCGGCGTTCAGGGTGCCCACTATCGCCTCCTTGGCCAGCACGCCGGTGAAGATGCCGACCACCGCCGGCCAGTTCTCCTCGTTCAGTCCCAGCGGTTCGAAGGCCGGCGCGACGCCGCGGCCCACGGCCGCCAGCACCGAACGGTCGCTGTTCTCGTTGCCGTAGCTGCCGTCGGTGCCCAGCGCGTTGAGCACGTTGACCACCAGCACCATGGGCACTATCACCCGCCCGGCGCGGAAGATGAAGCGTTTCAGGCGGTCCCAGGCATGGATCAGCACGCCCCGCGCGGTGGGCACATGGTAGGGCGGCAGCTCCATGACGAAGGGCGTGGCCTCGCCCCGCAGCAGGGTGTTCTTCAGCACCAGCCCGGTCAGCACCGCCACCGCGATGCCGATCAGGTACAGGCTGAACACCACATTCTGCGCCCCTTCGGCGAAGAAGGCCGCGGACAGCAGCACATAGACCGGCAGGCGGGCGCCGCAGGACATGAAGTGCGCCATGGCGACGGTCATCAGGCGGTCGCGACGATGCTCCAGGGTGCGGGTCGCCATCACCGCCGGCACCGTGCAGCCGAAGCCGACCAGAAGCGGCACGAAGGATTTGCCCGGCAGGCCGATCCAGCGCATGAAGCGGTCCATGACGAAGGCCGCGCGGGCCATGTAACCGGAGTCCTCCAGCAGCGACAGGGAGAGGAACAGAAAGCCGATCACCGGGATGAACGAGGCCACCACCTGCAGGCCGCCGCCGATGCCCTGCGCCAGCAGCAACTCCAGCCAGCCCGGCGCGCCGAGCGCGCCGAGCAGCGCGCCGAAGCCGTCCACCAGCAGCGTCCCGGCGAGTTGCTCGAAGAAGTCGATGAAGGCGCCGCCCAGGTTGATGGTGACGATGAACATCAGATACATCATCAGCAGGAAGATCGGGATGCCGAGGGCACGGTTGAGCACCACGCGGTCGATGCGCTCGGTCAGATCGCGCCCGACCCGCCCGCCGACGCCCACCACCTCCTTGGCCAGACGGTTGGCCAGGCCGTAGCGAGCGTCGGCCACCCGGATGTCGACGTCCGAATCCAGCCCCTCGGCGAGCGCCGCGGCCCGCCCGCTCAGCGCGCCGCCGGCGCTCTCGCGGGCGAGATCGTCGCCCTCCAGCAGACGCACTGCCAGCCAGCGCGCCGAACTGCCGGCGCGCGCGGCCGCCGCCTGGAGTTGCGGCACCAGGGCGGCGATCGCCCCTTCCAGCGCCACGTCGTAGGGCACCGAGACACTGGCGCCGCGGCGCTCGCCGACGGCGTCGGCGATGGCCGCCTTGAGCGTCCCGATGCCCTCGCCCTCCGAGGCGACCACCGGCACCACCGGGCAGCCCAGGCGTTCGGCCAGGACCTTGGCATCCAGGGTCATGCCGCGCGCCGCGGCCACGTCGACCATGTTGAGCACCACCAGCAGCGGCACGCCCATCTCGGCGAGCTGGCTGGTCAGGTAGAGATTGCGTTCGAGGTTGGCGGCGTCGACGATGTTGATCACCAGATCGGCTTCGTTGCCGTGCACATAGTCGCGGGCGATCTTCTCGTCGAGGGAGACTTCCTGGTCGGTCACATCCAGCGAATAGGTGCCCGGCAGGTCCACGACCTCGAAGCGCAGCCCGCGGAACGGGTAGTCGCCGCTCTTGCGCTCGACCGTCACTCCCGGCCAGTTGCCGACCCGCTGGTGCGCGCCGGTCAGGGCATTGAACAGCGTGGTCTTGCCACAATTGGGATTGCCGACCAGGGCGATCCGGTAGAGCTCCTTCATAGCCGCTCCACCGAGAGCGCGTCGGCCTCGTCCCGGCGCAGCGAGAGGGCGAAGCCGCGCACGCGGATCTCCACCGGATCGCCCATCGGCGCCACCCGCGTGACGCTGAGCTCCGCCCCCGGGGTGAGACCCATCGACAGGAGCTTGCGGCGGTAGGCGCCGCCGCCCTCGGCGAAGCCGAGGACCCTGGCGCGCTCGCCGACATGAAGATCTCTGAGCAGCATGGCGAACCTCCCTGTTTCCGGTGTCAGTCGGTGGCCCGTGGCGATAGGGCCGGCCCCGCGGCGCGGCGTTTCGCCCGTCCTCCGCTCTCGCGCGGCAGGCCGGCGCCGGCCAGCGCACGCAAAAGGATGGCGAGGGTGCTGCCGTTGTGCAGCATCGAGGCGGCCACCGGGGTCAGCAGGCCGAAGGCCGCCGCACCGAGGATGCTGGTGTTGAGCCCGGCGGTGAGCTTGAAGTTGCCGTCGATCAGCCGCCGTGTCGCCAGGGCCAGGGCCAGGGCGTCGGCGACCCGGGAAAAGTCGTCTTCCAGCAGGGTGATATCGGCGGCCAGGCGGGCGATGTCGGCGCCGTGGTGCATGGCGATGCCGACCAGGGCGCCGCTCAGCGCCGGCGCATCGTTCACCCCGTCGCCGACGAAGGCGATGCGCGCGCCCTCGGCGGCGAGCTGCTGCAGCACCTCGGCCTTCTGCTCCGGCAACAGGCCGGCGCGGAATTCGTCGAGCCCCAGTTCCTCGGCCAGCGCGCGGGCCCGCTCCGGCTGGTCGCCGGTGAGCATCAGGATGCGCCTGGCGCCCAGTTCGCGCAGGCGGGCCACGGTTTGGGCGGCATTGTCGCGCACCTGTTCGGTCAGGCCCAGGACGCCGATCAGTTCGCCGCCGAAGCCGATGTAGAGCAGGGTCTTGCCCTCGCCGCGCAAACGCTCGATCACCTCGGCATGGGCGGCGACGGAAATGCCCTCGTCGTCCTCGACGAAGTGCCGCGAACCGACCACGATGCGCTTGCCGTCGATCACGCTCGCCACGCCATGGGCGACGACGAACTGCACCGCCTGGTGGGCGAAGTGGTGCGGATGGCCGAGACGATGGGAGGCCGCCACCACCGCCTCGGCGACCGGATGGAAGTAGTGCTCTTCCACCGAGGCGGCCAGGTTGGTCACGTCCTCCGCGCTATAGGCGGCGCTGAAGGCGATCGAATCGGTCACCTGGAGCACGCCGGTGGTCAGAGTGCCGGTCTTGTCGAAGACGAAAGTATCGGCGCGGGCCAGGCGCTCCAGGGCCTTGGCGCTCTTGATCAGGATCGCCGACTGGCCGGCGCGGTACATCGCCGCCTTGAAGGCCACCGGCGTGGCCAGCTTGAGGGCGCAGGAATAGTCGGCCTGCAGCACCGCCGCGACCCGCTGGCCGTCGGAACTCAGCAGCCAGGTGAGGCCGGCCAGGCCGAGCACCATCGGCACCAGGCGGTCGGCCAGGCGCGCGGCTTCGAGCTGGGTCTCGCTCTTCACCGACAGCGACTGCTCGACGAAGTCGGCGATCCGCGCGGCGGCGGCCTGGCGTCCGACCCGCTCGGCGTAGATGCGCAGGCGGCCCTCCTCGATCAGGGTCGCCGACAGCACCCGGTCGCCGCGCCGGCGCACCACCGGCACGCTCTCGCCGGTCATGGTCGCCTCGTTCACCAGGGCCTCGCCGCCGAGCACGGTGCCGTCCACCGGAATCACGGTGCCGGTGGCGGCGATCACGCTGTCGCCGACCTGCACCTCGGCGGCGTCGATCAGCGTCTCGACGCCGTTGCGCTCGACCCACACCTCGCCGCCCGGCGGGCGCAGCAGGTGCTTGAGCAATTCGTCCGAACGGTGCTCGATGGACTCTTCGAGGTATTCGCCCAGGGCCAGCAGGAAGGAGGTGGTGTTGGCCGCCAGGAAGTCGCTGCGGCCGATGGAGATGCCCACGGCGAGGGCCTCCAGCACATGGGAGGTGATGCCCTTCTCGAGGAAATCGTCGACCGCCTCGCCGAGCAGCGGCACGGCGGCGCCGAAGGCGACCGGCGCCTGCAGGCCCGGTTGCAGGCTGCGGCCGACCAGCAGGGTGGCGCCGCTCATGGCCACCGCCCCCAGGCGCGCGGCCTCGCTGTACCGATGATTGGCGGCCGACAAGGGCAGCCCCGAGGGCGAGAGCGCGAGAATGGCGGCGGCCAGGCCGTCGGGATCGACGACGCCCGGCTCGAACTCCACCACCAACGAGCGCGCCGCCGGATTGGCGCGCGCCTGCAGCACGCCCTTGAGGGTCGCGATCTCGTGCTCGATGCTGTGCGCGTCCAGCGGCGTTCCCGCCCGGCAGCGGTAGCGATAGCGCACCCGACCGGGCGTGCGGTGCAGCGGCCGCAGCCGGACGAACCAGGCGCCCTCCATCAGGCCTCTCCGTGGCGCTCGGCGGCGACCTCGGCCTTGATGTCGGCCATCTGCTCCTTCATCTCCTCGAAGCCCCCGGCGACGCCGGCATAAAGCTTCATGCCGGCCTTGATCAGCTTGCCGCGCAGCTCCTCGTCGGCCAGCACCCAGGCGGCGGCCGCGCCGAGCAGCGCGCCGAGCAGAAATTGCTCGGCGTTGCCCGAACGCAGGAAGGCCGGCATGTTCTGCAGCAGACCGGCATCGAACAGGCCGGAGCCGGGAAAACCGCCGCCGGGCGCGCCATTGCCGTAACCGTACCCATAGCCGGGGGCCTGCTGGCGATAGGCGCCGCCATACGCGCCATCGAAGCCCTGTTGCGGCCCGCCGCCATAGCCATAGGCGCCATAGCCGGCAGCGCCATCCTCGCCGTATCGCGGCCCGCCGGCCTGGGGAGGCACATCGCCATACCCCATGCCATAGCCCATCCCATAGGGACCCGGCCCGGCCTGCTGCCTCTTGTACTTACGCTTCTTGCCCATCTTGATCCTCCTTGTCGAGCCGAGCCACGTCGCGCAGCAAGCGTTCGAGCAGCAGCACTCCTCCGGCACCGGCCGCCGCAGCGACCAGCGCACCGGAATAGTCGCCCAGGCGAACGGCCGTCGCGGCCCGCGATCCGGCGGCGAACGCCGTGCCGCCCTGCAGGGCCTGGCGCAGCACCCGCCGGAGCCGCTCCGGCGACCGGGAACCGCCCTGAAAGGCGGCGAGGCAGGCGGTGGCGACGAAGGCGCGGGTGAATTCGGTGCTCATCGGCAGCGGCGGCGGCTGGAGCGGATAAGCCGGATAAACCGCAAGGCCGCCGACCGGGAGCGGGTATCTCATGGCGCCCGTCCCCCCTTGCCACCCTCGAGGTTCTCCAGGGACTCGCTGGCGGTCCAGTGATGATGCTCGCCGCCGCCCGTTCCGCCTTGTGCGCCTTGTGCGCCCGTCGCCGGTTCGGCCGCGGCCCGGGCCGTGGCCGCCTCCTCTTCGCTCAGGTGCGGCGCTTCGCCGACGGGCGTCTCCCCGGACTCGGCCTCCGCTTTCTCGCCGAGGCGGGCCCGGGCCCGCGCCGAAGCCTTCTCGATCGCCTGCAGACTGGACACGGTGGCCTCGCGCAGACCGCCCTGGGCCTTGTCCAGGCCCTCCTGGGTCTTCTCGCTCTTGAGCAGCTTGAGCAATGCGGCGCCTGTCGCGACGCCGACGGCGAAGGGAATGATGTGGAACATCTCAGTCCTCCTCTCGATTTCGACCGGGCCGGTTCTTCAACAGATAGATCCCCGCTCCGCCCGCCACCATGCCGGCCAACATGGCGGGATGACTGTGCCGCAAGAGAGGGCTGAAAATGCCGAGCGGGCCGGCATGCGAGAGCACCCGCTCCAGGAAGTCGGAGAACGGCCCATGACGCACGTAGGCCGCCTCCGGCGGTATGCCCCGGGCCGCGTGATAGCGCTCCTGGGCCATGGCATCTTCCACGGCCCGGCGAAACGCCGGCAGATGCCGTTCCAGCGAGGCCGCCAGCAGGTCCTGGAACACCCGGCGCGCCTCGGGCTCGGCGACCTGGGCGAGCAGGTACTGGTAAAGGCGGACCCTGGCCATCTCGCCGGCGACCGCCCGTTCGCAGTTGAGCAGCCAACCGGGCGAAACCGTGGTTTCCTGCGGGAAAGGGTCCAGCGGACGGGGAATGCCGAAACGCTGGCACAGGTTCGAGAGCGCGGCGATATGTCGCTCCCCGGAACGCAGGATATCGACGAAAGGCTGCCTCGGTCCGAACGCCTCGACGACACCGGCATGGAAACCGTGGCCGGCGTATTCGTCGTAGAGCGCGATGCGCACGGCCTGGTGCAGGACGGGAAAGGGAGCGGCGGGAGCGATCCTCCGACTGCGCAGAATCGGCTCGTCATAATTCCTCATGCCTGATCTCCCCATGAATCTCGCGCAGAAGCTGTTCGAGGGCCGCCGCGGCGGGCGAATCGACGCCGGCCAGGAAATCGCCCCAGGCCTCGGCCGGAATCACCCGCGGGTCGTACTCCACGGAGCACGAGCGGGCCAGCGGATTGACCCGCACCGCATGGATGCCCGGCGTGCGATCCAGAATAGATTGGAATCGCCGAGCCTGCCGGCCCCGTCCGGCGAGCGACTCGTAGCCGCTCACCAGTTTGAGACGGATGCGTCCGTGGATGTGATGGACGATGCGGATGTGCGCCAGGTAATCGCGCAGTTCGTCGAAGGGCGGAATCATGGGCACCCCGCGACGGCGAAAAACCGGCGGGCGACCCGCGCCGGGCAGGCCGGAAAGAAGCCGGCAGGACGAAGAACGATCATCGCAGGACCTCCGGCGGCGCAGGCCGCGCAGACCTCTTGGCTCCGCATGGCGGAAAAACCGATCTTCCCGCTGCTTTCGGCAACGGTCCGATACTGGAAGAGCCGCGATCCGGGAAGCGAACGGCAACCCTGGCATGGCTCCGATCAAGCTATGGCAGCATCGTGCGAAGCTGTCAAAACGCGGGCGAGCGCATTTCGCTCCCGCCGCCTTTCCGGGCTGCCGGACATCCATGCCGCCAGCGGACGGACAGGCGCCCCTTGCGCCCGGCACCGCTCCCATGACGCCCAGCGGCAATCCGGCGCTTGCCCGGCCCGGCTCTTTTGTTAATGATATTGTTTATCATTAAGCCGAATTCATCCCCAATTCACGATGACCGCCTCCTCGCAAGTCTCCCCCGCACTGCGCCTCCAGGTTCTCCATCGCCTGTTCGGCGAGCATCACGGCTGGCTGTTCGGGCGGTTGCGCGCCCGGCTCGGCTGCGCCCACGACGCCGCCGACATCGCCTCGGAAACCTTCACCCAGGTGGTCGCCCTGGACGATCCCGGCGCCATCCGCGAGCCGCGCGCCCTGCTCACCACCATCGCCAAGCGCCTGATCTACGCCAGTTGGCGCCGCCGCGACCTGGAACGCGCCTACCTGGAAGTCCTGGCGCAGCAGCCGGAGGCCGTCCAGCCTTCTCCCGAGGAAACCGTCCTGGCCCTGGAAGCCCTGGCGGCCATCGACCAGTTGCTCGACGGGCTGTCCCCGAAGGCCCGCGCGGCCTTTCTCTACAGTCAACTGGAAGGCTTGAACTATACGGAGATCGCCAGCCGCCTGGGCGTATCCGTCACCCGCGTGCACCAGTACGTGGTCAAGGGGCTGACCACCTGCTACCTGGCGCTCGAAGCGGCATGAAGCCTCCCCGCCTGTCGCCCGAGGAAAGCGCCGCCATCGAATGGCTGGCCCTGCAACGCTCCGGCCGGATGAGCGATACCGAGCGCCGCCGTTTCGAAGGCTGGCTCGCCGAAAACGAGCGGCATCGCGGCGCCTGGGAGCGCCTGCAGCGGCGCCTGGACAGCGCCTTCGCTGGCATCGCCGGCCAGCCTGCCGACCTTGCGCAAAAGACTCTGCTGAGCGCCGGCAGCAGCCGGCGCCAGGCCCTGCGCGGTGCCCTGGCGCTGGCCGGGCTCGGGCTCGGCGGTCTCGGCCTGACCCGTCCCGGCATGCCGCTGGACGGCCTGGTCGCCGACCTGAGCACGGCCACGGGCGAACGGCGCCGCTTCGCGCTGGCCGATGGCAGCAGCGTTCTGCTCAACGCACAAAGTCGCGTCGACATCGACTACGACGGGCAGCAGCGACGCCTGTACCTGCGGCGCGGCGCCCTGCTCGCCGAGGTGACGGCCGACGCCCGGCGGCCGTTCGTCGTCGAAACGCCCTTCGGCCGCGTGCGGGCCCTGGGAACGCGCTTCAGCATCGCGCTCGGCGAACGGGAAACCACGGTCTGGGTACAGGAGGCACAGGTCCGCCTGGAAAGCCGCTCCGGCGACAGCCTGGTATTGGCGGCCGGCGAAGGCGCCCGCCTCGACCCGGACGGCTGCCAGCGCCTGGAGGCGCAGCGCAGGAGCGAATTCGCCTGGCAGGACGGCTGGCTGGAACTCCACGACCGCCCGCTGGAAACGCTGATCGCCGCCTTGCGCCCCTATCACCGCGGTCACCTGCGCCTTTCCCGGGACGCCGCCGACCTGCGCATCTCGGGCCTGTTTCCCCTGGACGACAGCGAGCAAGTGCTGGCTTCGCTCGAAGAAATCCTGCCGCTGCGCATCCATCGCTACCTGGGCTGGTGGACGAACATCGAGCACAGCTGATTTTTTTTCGCATCCCCTCTGAAAATTCCGGGGCTTCGTCGCACATGGACGGTATCCCTCGCCATTCAGCGGAGCCGTCATGTCTCGTCGTTTCTCTTTTCTCCTCTCGCCGGTCCCCCTGTCCCTGCTGCTGACCTGCCTCGCTCCGGCGGCCCAGGCCGCGGAGCCATCCACCCCGAACCGGCAGCTCCTGACCTTCGACGTGCCGGCCGGCCCCCTCGAAAACAGCCTGACCACCATCGGCCGGCAAAGCGCCCGCAGCATTCTCTTCGACCCCGAACTGGTTCGCGGCGAGCACGCCGAGGCCCTGCACGGGAACTTCAGCGTCGAGCAAGCCATCGAGCGGCTGCTGCACGGGCGCCGCCTGAGGTTGCGCGCCGCCGAAAGCGGCGCCCTGAGCATCGAGGCCCTGCCCGTCGACGGCGCCCTGGAACTCTCGTCCTTTCTGGTGAGCGACTTCTCGCGGGAGGACGCCCGCGGTCCGGCCCACGGACTGGTGGCCCGGCGCAGCGCCACGGCGACGAAGACGGACACGGCCCTGCGCGAAACGCCCCAGGCCATCTCGATCATCACCCGTGAGGAAATGCAGACCCGGCGGCACGACAGCCTCGCCGACACGCTGCAGTACACTTCCGGCGTGATCACCCAGCCGAACGGCTACAGCCGCGTGGCGGACGACTATCGCCTGCGTGGCTTCGACATCGGCCCGCGCACCGGCGGCGTGCTGCGCGATGGCCTGAAACTGCAGAGCACCCAATTCGAGGGCGGCCAGGAGCCCTATGGACTGGAACGGGTCGAAGTGCTCAAGGGCGCTTCTTCGGTGCTCTACGGCCAACTCTCCCCCGGCGGCCTGGTGAATACCGTGAGCAAACGTCCCAGCGACGAGCCGCTGCACGAAATCAACTTCGAATACGGCAACTACCAGCGCCGCCAGATTTCCACCGACCACGGCGGTCCGCTCGACGAACAAGGACGCTTCACCTACCGGCTGACCGCCCTCTGGCGCGACAGCGAAACGCAGTACACCTCGATCGACGACGACAAACGCTTCTTCGCCCCGGCCATCACCTGGCACATCGACGACGATACCCGCCTGACCCTGCTCGCCACCTATCAGGAAACCCGCACGACCCTGACCCCGGCGATGAGCTACAACATCACCAAATACAGCGCGGCGCCCGGCCGCAAGATCCCCTACGACCTGTTCGCCGGCGAGCCGAGCTTCGACGACTACTCGGGCGACATGGGCACCCTCGGCTACCTCTTCGAACACCGCCTCGACGACGGCCTCGAACTGCGCCATGCCCTGCGCTACTTCCACTCCGAAAGCGACTACGACTACATCAGCCTGAACAGCAGCCGGGTCACCGGCGCGAACCTCTCCACCCTGACCCGCAGCTACAACTCGCGCGAGGACATCTCCACCGGCTGGGCCAGCGACAGCAACCTGCAATGGTCGTTCGACAGCGGCCGCTGGCAGCACACCCTGCTCGCCGGCCTCGACTACTACTACAAGACCTACGACAGCCATCGCTGGAGCGGCAATGCGCCATCGCTGGACCTGGCCAACCCGACATACGGCAATCTGCCCAGGGTCGATACCGGCATCGATCGGGGCTCGGACCTGCACAGCCGGCAGGCCGGCTTCTACCTGCAGGAACAGGCCAAGTTCGCCGAACGCTGGGTATTCGTGCTCGGCCTACGCCAAGACTGGGCCAGCAGCCACACCCGCAACTACCGCGACCGGAGCCGCAGCACCAAGAGCGACCAGGAGCTGTCCGGCCGCATCGGCATGGTCTACCTCGCCGACAACGGCCTGGCGCCCTACATCAGCTACAGCCAGTCGTTCCTGCCCGCCGACGGAACCGACAGCGAAGGCCGCAGCTTCGAACCGACCGAAGGCGAACAGTACGAGATCGGCCTGCGTTACCAACCGCCCGGTCGCGACCTGATGCTCAGCGCGGCCGTCTACCGACTGACCCAGGAGAACGTGGTCAGCTCGATTCCCGGTTCGGATTTCGACGAGCAGACCGGCAAGGAACGCAGCAAGGGCCTCGAACTGGAACTCAAGGCCGGCCTGACGCCCCTGTTGAACCTGAGCGCCTCCTACGCCTATACCGATGCCCACATCGTCGCCGACAACGATCCCGTGCTCGAAGGCTCGCGCATCGAGGGCATTCCCTATCACAGCGCATCCCTGTGGCTGGACTACCGCCTGGCCGGGTTCGGCCTGCCGAAGCTGAAGGTCGGCGCCGGCGCCCGCTACAACGGCACCACGCGCACCTCGGCGAACGTCAGCGACCGCAACATCCCGGCCTACACCCTGGTCGACGCGCTGCTCGGCTACGAGCTCGACGACCACTGGCAGATGACCGCCAAGGTGCAGAACCTGACCAACAAGCGCTACCTGTACTGCGCCAACTCCTGTCGCTACGGCGACGAGCGCACGGCCATCGCCACGCTCAGCTATCGCTGGTAGGGCTGCGCGACGCGATTCGAAAAATCCGGGAAAGTGCGTGGATGGAACGCCGGCAGCCGGCCTGCCGGCTTTCACCCGTGGCGGAATCGTCCGCGGAGCAAGCTAGAGCAGCCCCTCCGCCTGCATCGCCTTCTGCACGGCGGGCCGCGCCGCCACCCGGTCGTGGAAGGCACGCAGGGCCGGCCAGCGGGAAAGGTCGATGTCCAGCGGCTTGGTCCAGCTCAGCACGGTGAACAGATAGGCGTCGGCCACGGAGAAGCGCGCGCCGTTCAGGTAGTCCTGCCCGGTGAGCACCTTGTCGACGTAAGCCAGACGCTTCTCGATGCCGGCCAGCGCAGCCTTCTTCCACTCGGGGGTGAGCTGCGGATTGAACAACTGGCCGATCTCCTTGTGCAGTTCGCTGCCGATGAAGAACAGCCATTCCTGGACGCGGAACCGTTCCAGGCTGCCATTGGTCGGCAGCAGGCCGGCCTCGGGCAGCTTCTCGGCGAGGAACAGGGCGATGGCCCCGCTTTCGGTGAGCCGCTGGCCGTCGTTCAACTGCAGGGTCGGCACATACCCCTTCGGATTGACGTTGTAGTAATCCCCCCCGCCCTCGATGGTATGGCTCTTCAGATCCACCTTCTCCAGTTCGTAGGGCAGGCCCAGTTCGCAAAGGACGATGTGCGGAACCAGGGAGCAGGCCCCCGGGGTGTAGTAAAGCTTCATGATTTCTCCTCGATCGACGAATTGCTCGGCTCGCTGGGCAAGCTTAGGCCGCTCTCGGCACTCGCGCTATTCCGCCGCCCGCCTCCATGGCTCGCCTGCGAGTAACCCACAGAAGGTGTGGATCGAGCTGTGGACAAATACGGTATGACTGGCCACAAGGCCGATGGAATCTGGCCTCGGCAGCACCGATCGTTTTTTGATCAGAGTTGCGAAGAATCTTCCTGCCAGCACATAACCGTCTGAAATATCAAGCCATTTTCAATAGTGCGGAGAAAGATAACCAGCACGCCCGAGAGTACCGGGAACTCTGGATTGTCAACCGTGCGTGAGAAAAAAATTGTGGATAACCTTTGGACAAAATGGCTTCGCCGTAGCGGGAGGCGATGGCAAAGGCCCAGCCCGAAGCCGAAGTGCCGGCAAGGCAGCCAGCATCCGGGCGTATCGCCCAGCCCCGTGGGCGCAGGACCAGGACAGCGCCTCTCCCGGTAGCCCCGCGCAGCGCCGTGCTCCATGCTCGGATCTTTCCATCCCATGCGCCGAGGCAAGATTCGACCGGCCGGCGCTTCGCCGGGCCGGCAGATGCGGAGACCCCCATGCCGTACGATTTCGATCCACCCGCCGCCCTGCTGGAGCTGTGCCGGCTCATGGCGCGGCGACCGCTGCTGGTCCTGACTGGCGCGGGCATCAGCACGCCCTCGGGCATCCCCGCCTATCGCGACAAGGACGGCGTCCGCCACGGCCGGGCGCCGATGACCTACCAGGAATTCACCGCTTCGAGCGCGGCGCGCAAGCGCTACTGGGCGCGCAGCATGATCGGCTGGCCGAGGATGCGCGAGGCCCGCCCGAACGCGGCGCACCGGGCCCTGGCCAGGCTCGCGGCCGGACGGCGGATCGCCGGCCTGATCACCCAGAACGTGGACGGGCTGCACCAGGAAGCCGGCAGCGAGGAAGTGATCGAGCTGCACGGCAACCTGCACCGGGTGCGCTGCCTGGATTGCGGCAAGCGGCTGTGGCGCAGCGAGATCCAGGCCGAACTGGAGGAGAAAAACGCCTACCTGCGGGGTGTCGAGGCCATCCTCGCGCCGGACGGCGATGCCCGGCTGGCGGAGGCCCATCTGGAAGGATTCCGCATCCCCTGGTGCCCCTGCTGTGGCAGCGACCTGCTCAAGCCGGACGTGGTGTTCTACGGCGAGGGCGTGCCGGCCGAGCAGACCGAGGCGGCCTCGCGGAGCATCGAGCGTGCGCCGGCGCTGCTGGTCGTCGGCTCGACGGTGATGACTTATTCGAGCTTCCGGCTGTGCCGCTCGATCGCCGAACGGGGCAGGCCGCTGGCGGCCATCAACCAGGGCGCGATGCGCGCGGAAGGCCTGCTGAACCTGAAGATCGAACGGCCCTGCGAGCAGGTGCTGCCCTGGCTGACCGAATGGCTGGAGAATGCGTGACGGCAGGCCCCGCGGCGTTCGTCGCGGGGACGGACGAAGCGCCGGACTCAGGCCGGAACGCCGAGGATCACGCTGGAAGCCTTGATCACCGCACTGGCGCTGGCGCCCGGCCTCAGGCCCAGCTCGGCGGCGGCTTCCTTGGTCACCACGGAAACGATCCTGGCGCCGCCCGGCAGGGTCAGGATCACTTCGACGTTGACCGTGCCGACCTCGATCGACTCGATGGTGCCGGCCAGGACGTTGCGGGCGGACAGGCGGCAGCCGTTACCGTCGTCGGCCGCCAGCAGGACCCAGGGCGCCTTGATCACGGCCACCACCTTCTTGCCGGCGGCAAGGCCCAGGGACCTGGCGCTTTCCAGGGTGACCACGGCCACCAGCTTGTCTCCACCTCCCAGGGTGACATCCACTTCGGCGTTGACCGCGCCTTCCTTCAGGGCGCTGACGGTGCCTTCAAGCACGTTGCGGGCGCTGACCTTCATGCTGTTTCCCTCCTGTCCGATACGTGAATACGGGGGCGCGTGCCGACCGGCATGGCCTTTCCGGCATGACCCGTCGCGGAGCGACCGGCCATGTGCGACGAAACTGTAGCCGGTAGTCCGGCTGGAACAACCGTAATCCGACCTCCGATCGCCGAAGCGGCGGATGGACGATGATCCGCCGACCGCCGGCGTCACGGCAGCGGCTGGATCGTCGGCACGTCGAAATGCACGGCGAGCATCGCCACCAGCTCCGCCAGCGGTACGTTCTCATGGGTGTCCGTGCTGTTCGGGTATTCCAGGTGCACGCCGTAGCGGCCCGGACTCTGGCCGAGCGTATAGAGCCAGGCGCGCACGCCGGGTTCCTCGCGGTGTTGCAGGTAGATCGCCCGCGGGTCCAGCGAGGTCGTGGCATCGATGACGAAGGCATCCGGCCCCAGTTGCTCGCTCAGCAGCAACAGCACATGGCGAATGTCCTGATGTTTGTCCTGCAATGCCCAGATATTCATGCTTTCGCTCCGTACTCCCAGCGCTTGCGAAACACGCCCCGAACCGCTTGGAAAAGACCGGGCGTGCACTGGCGGTACCACGGCGAAGGGCGATCTGCTCTAATGTGCGGTCCGATCGGCGACCCGGCCTCGCACCGGGTCGCTCCCGCCGAGGCAGCCCGTCGGGGGTTGCCGGGATGTTGCCAAACCGTTCGTCGGACGGCAACGGCAGGCCCGGGCACGGACGGCGGAACATCATGAACCGGAAAGCCCGGCATACGCGCAGCGGCTTCGCAGTGACAAGGGGAGAAAAATGGGTGAGGTGAATTCATCGCCTGCATCGACGGAAGCGTTCAACCTGATCGTTCCGCTCGAGAGAAAGCTCAAGGCGCACCTGCGCCTGCTGCCCGACCCGCACCGCGCCGACACCTGGCTGCTGGACGTGCGCCTGTTCTACGAAGCCCATCCGGCGGGCCGGACCAGCTTCACCCTGAGCGGCTATAGCCGCGAGGAAGCCGAGGCCGAGGCGCGCAACATCAGGAGCAACAGCTACCTGATGCAGGAAATCGACCAGTATCTCTGGAGCGAGAACGACTGATCCCCCGGCTCGGCGGAGTCCCCCGGATCGCCGGCAGGCCGGCGATCCGAAGGCGACGGCGAAAACATCGCGGCCAGGCGTGCCGATCAGAGCAAGGGTATCGAGTAGAGGACGATCAGCCGGTTCTCGTTGATGTCGCGCTGGCTGGACACGTGGCTGCGCAGCGCGGCATTGGCCCAGGCGAAGCCGACCCCGGCGAGCGGACCGCTCTGTATCACGTAGTCGAGACGGAAGTCGCGCTCCCATTCCCGTTCGCCGCGCGACTGGCCGGCGACGTCGATGTGCCAGGCCTTGTTGTAGGTCAGCCGGGCGCTCAGGCCGGGAATGCCGAGGGCGGCGAAATCGTAGGTGTAGATCGTGCCCAGAACGCGCTCGCCGGCGCGGCTGAAACCGCCGATCTGGCGGGTGGCCGCGGTGTAGCTGGTGGCGCCGTCGCTCTGGTTGAGATAGGGCAGATCGCTGTCGCCCTCGTTCTGCTGGTAGAGCAGCGCGAGCGAATGGCCGCCCAGCTTGTAGGTGGACTGCAGGCTCCACAGGCGGCTGTCGACCTCCCCCTTCTCCGGATCGCTGCTCAGCCGCGCGTCGCCGATGGTCCAGCCGTTGGCACGCCCGGCACGGCTGGCGTTCTCGCCGTCCGCCTCGCTGTGAAAATAACGCAGGTCGGTGCTCAGGCTGCCGACCGGCAGCGCCAGGGTGTGGGTCAGGCCGAGGAAATGCTGCTCGTAGAAGTCTTCCAGGGTCGCGTAGTAGTACTGCAGCAGCAGATCCTTGCCGACCCGGTAGTCGACGCCGGCGAAATGGAACTTGTTGCTGCGCCGAGTCGTGTTGCCGGGCACGCTGAGCGCCTGGCGGTCGGTGGAGGAACGGCCCTTGGCGCGCTCCAGGGTTCCGCCGATCAGCGTCAGGTTGTCGAACTCCCTGGAGGTGATCTGCCCGCCCGAATAGGTCTGCGGCAGCATGCGGCCGTCGTTGAAGACCACCACCGGCAGGCGCGGCTGCAGGGTGCCGATGTGCGCCTCGGTCTTGGAGATGCGCAGCTTGCCGGTCAGGCCCAGCGAGCTGTAGTGATCCACCGCGCTGTTGTCGTGATCGAGCGGGAAGAGCTGGCCGGGGTTGCGGCTGCGCCCGGCCTTGTCGGTGCGTCCGCCGGAATCCAGCTTGACGCCGAGCATACCGAGGGCATCGAGGCCGAAGCCGACCGGTCCCTGGGTGTAGCCGGAGCGGAAGTTGAGCATGAAGCCCTGCCCCCACTCCTCCTGCTTCGAGGGCGCCTGCGCGCCGCTCTTGTAATCCTGGTTGAAATAGAAGTTGCGCAGGCCGAGGGTGGCCTTGCTGTCGTCGAAGAAACCCGCGGCGGACGCGCATGGCAAAGCCACGACGCCCGCCATTGTGGCCATGGCCAGAATGGACGCTCTCATGCTTCGGCTCCGGAAGCTTGTAATGGTCGGGTCGGCCGGGAGAACGTTTCGTCGTCGAATGGGCTGTCGCGGACCGACCCCCGTGAAGGTGTCGGTTCGAGGAGGTCCCGCGGCGTCAGGCGACGGCCTGGCGCCGGGTGAAGTCCTGCAGGATGTCGCTGCGCAGCTCGGCGAGCCGCGGATGGTCGCGTCGCCGCGGATGGGGCAGATCGACCGGGATGATGCGCCGGATGCGGCCGGGGCGCGGCTCCATCACCACCACCCGGTCGCCGAGCAGCACCGCCTCGTCGACGTCGTGGGTGACCAGTACCGTGGTGATGCCCTCGGTCAGCCAGATGCGCGCCAGTTCGTCCTGCAGTTGCGCACGGGTCAAGGCGTCGAGGGCGCCGAAGGGCTCGTCGAGAAGCAGCACCTTCGGCCGGTTGACCAGCCCGCGGGCGATCGCCACGCGCTGGCTCATGCCGCCGGAGAGCTGCGCCGGCCAGGCCTTGGCGAAGTGGCGCAGACCGACCAGCTCCAGGTGCGCATGGACCCGGGCCAGGCGTTCGGCCTTGTCCAGGGGCGAATTGGCCAGCGCCAGCAGCACGTTGTCCTCCACCGTCAGCCAGGGGTACAGGCGATGGTCCTGGAAGACGATGCCGCGCGCCGGGTCGGTGCCGTGGATCGGCGTGCCGTCCAGGCGCAGGCTGCCGCCACTGGCCTCCTCCAGGCCGACCAGAAGGCGCAGCAGGGTGGACTTGCCGCACCCGCTGCCGCCGACGATGCTGACGAACTCGCCCTGGCGGATATCCAGGGAAATGTCCTCGAGGACGTGCAGCTCGCCGTCCTTGAGGGGAAAACGCTTGTGCACGCCGTGCAGACTCAGAAAACCGCTACCGCTCATCGAAAAGCATCCCTCTCGTTGATTGCCAAAAACAGTGAATCCCGAACTGTCCGTTGCGTCGGGCGGGAAACGGCCGCAGGCCTTTCCCACCATCGGTGCCCTCAGGTGGAAAATCGCTGCGCGCGTTTTCCACCCTACGGCCCTCCCCGCTCAGCGCCCGCCGTCGCGCCAGGCCAGCGCGCGCGCTTCGATCCAGGCGGCCAGGCGGTTGAGAACCAGGCCGACGGCACCGACCACCAGCAGGCCGTAGATCACCTGATCCATCTCGAAATGTTCGCGGCCGTCGATCATGGTGTTGCCGATCCCCGGCGCGGCGGAAAAGAAGTACTCGGCGCCGAGCGTGGCCAGCCAGGCGTAGATCAGCCCCAGGTGCAGACCGGTGAAGATCGCCGGCGCGGCGGACGGCAGCACCAGGCGCAGCAACCGTTGCGTCGGGGTCAGGCCGAGCACCCGGGCCACTTCGAGCAGTTCGCGACGGGTGGAGCGGATGCCCTCGAAGCTGTTCAGCGCCACCGGGTAGAACACCGCCAGGGCGATGAACGCCACCTTGGCCGGCTCGCCGAAGCCGAACCAGGCCGAGAGCAGCGGAATCCAGGCGAACAGGGCGATCTGCTTGAGCGCATGGAAGGTCGGCCCGACCAGCCGTTCGGCCAGCCGCGACAGCCCGAGCAGGCCGCCGAAGGCCAGCCCCGCCAGGCTGCCGAGGGCGAAGCCCGACAGGTTGCGCCCGAGGCTGGCGGCGAGGCCCCGCCACAGCTCGCCACTCACCGCCGCCTGCCAGGCCGCTTCGAGCACCGCCGCGGGGCTGGCGACCAGCCGGGTATCCACCCATTCCTGCGCGGTGGCCAGCCACCAGAGCGCCAGCAGGGCCGCCGGCACCACCCAGCCGCGCAGATCGGGCCGTTTGCGGGTTGCTTCGGACATGCGCGCGCTCCTTCAGAAAGCCTGGCGCTGCCAGCGCCGCAGGCGGGTCTCGATCAGCGCCAAGCCCTGGTCGAGGACCAGACCGACCAGTCCGATCACCAGCATGGCGACGATCACCAGATCGAGCTGGAACATCTGCCGGCCATCGACCATCAGGTAGCCGATGCCCTCGCTGGAGGCCAGCAACTCCACCGTGACCAGGGCGATCCAGCCCTTGGTGAGGGCGAAGCGCACGCCGGTGAAGATGCTCGGCAACGCCGCCGGCAGGATCACCCGGCGCAGGCGCAGCAGCAGCCCGAAGCGGTACACCCTGGCCACCTCCAGGTAGCTCGGCGGGATGTTGCGGATACCGGAGAAGGTGTTGATGGTCAGCGGCACCAGCACCGCCTTGGCGATCACCAGGTACTTCAGCGTCTCGTCGATGCCGACCAGCATCATCAGCAGCGGAATCCAGCCCAGCACCGGCACCTGGCTGATCGCCTGGAACAGCGGCAGCAGATAGGCCTCGACCCGGCGCGACAGACCCATGGCGAGGCCGAGCAGCAGGCCGAGGGCGCCACCGATGGCCGAACCGACCAGCACCCGCTGCAGGCTGATCGACAACTGGAACCAGAGATCGCCGCTCGCCCACAGCTCGCCGAAGGTTTCCAGCACCCGCGACGGTGGCGGCAGGATCTGCGCCGATACCCAGTGCCGCTCGACAGCGACCTGCCAGACGACCAGCAGCAGCACCGGCAGCAGCAGCCCGGCCCCTCCGGCGCCAGCCCGGCGCAGGATGCGGGCGAAAGTCGGCCAGGGGCGGGCCGGTAAGGTGCGGAACGGGTCCGAAGCCTGAAGCGTGCTCATCGGGAAATCCTCCTTGCGCAGAGCGCGGGTTGCGGGTGCTGCGGCAAAGGCCGCAAGAGAAAACCGAGAAACAGCGGAACGAACAGCAGGAACAGCGGCTGCAGACCGAGCCAGCCGCCGAGCGCGCCGCCGAGCAGACTGCCGGCGAGACTGCCGCCCGGACCAGCCAGCACCGCCAGGCCGGCGACGCGGCCGTGACCGAGCTGCGCGCCATGCCGGGCATAGGCGGACAGAGTGACCACCTGCAGCATGCCCAGGCCCAGGCCGAGCAGCAGCGCCCCGCCCCACAGCAGTGGCGCCCGGCCGCTCAGGCCGAGGCCCGCGAGAGCGACGACGCAGAGCAGCAGGCTGGCGACGAAACCGCCCTGGCCGCTGCCGCCGAGCAGTCGGCCGAGACCGAACAGGGCGAAGATATAGGCCAGGCCATGGGCGCTGAGCAGCGCGGCGGCCTCGCCGGCCGACCAGCCGTAGTCCTGCACGGTGATGACGACGATGAAGTAGGAAAAGAACATCGCCGCCGCCTGCACGCAGAACTCCAGCAGGCAGTTGTCGCGCAGCGCCGGCTGTTCGCGCAGCAGTCCCAACTGGCGGCGCAGCGCGGCCAGGCTCAGCCGCTCGGCGCCCTGCCGGCGCGCCGGATAGATATGCAGCACCCGTGGCGCCAGCAGCGCCGGGATGACGAACAACAGGCCGATCGGCAACCAACTGCCGCCCGCGCCCAGCCAGCCGGCGAACAGTGCCGCCAGAGGCGGCGCGAGCAGCAGCATGCCGATCATCTGCGAACCGCGGAACCAGCCGGCGCGCGCCTCGCCGACCAGGGCCAGTTGCTGCATGAACACCGCGTTGAGCGAAACCAGCCGGCACGGCATGCACAGGCCGATCGCCAGGGTCGGCAGCAGCAGGAGCAGCGGCTGGCCGACCAGCGGCAGGAGCTGGAACAGACCGCCGGCCAGCAGGCTGCCGAACACGTACAGGCGCAGCGGACCGAAGTGCTCCACCAGCATCCCGCACGGCAGGCTGGCCAGCAGCAGACCGGTGGTCTGCGCCCCGGCCACCAGCCCCATCTCCAGCGGCGAGGCATCGAGGCTGAGGGCATAGAGCGCGAAGTTCACCTTGGCCAGCCCCACACCGATACCGGACAGGCTGGCCAGCAGGATGAAGCCCATCAGGGTGCGCGTATCGGCGAGGCCGGAAGCGGTCCGGATCATGCGCGCCTCACCTGGCCTGCGGGCGGTTGTCGGCATCGTAGACCGGCCACAGCGTCTGCAGGCCGAGCCGGTCGATGGCGGCGTTCACGTACCCGGGCTCGACCCAGCGGTCGACGTCGACATCGCCGCGCAGCAGGCCCAGCTCCCGGGACTCGCGGACCGTGGCGCGGTAGCGGTCGAGGAAGAAGTCGTCGAGGCGCGGCGAATAGATGCGCGCCAGGGACTGTCCTTCCTGTTCGGCGCGCAGCGCCTCGATCGGTGTGCCGGAGTTGGCCCACAGGCCGAAGGCCGCCTCGCGGTTTTCCTCGGCGGAAACCCAGGCGGCGGTCTTGACCAGCCCGTCGACCACCTTCTGCACGATCTGCGGATACTGGCGCTCGAAATCGCCGTCCACCAGCACGTGGGTCTGGCGGGTCAGCTTGGCGTCGACCGCGCGGGTGTCGTAGACGATCCGGCCGACCCCGGAAGCCTGCAGGTCGAAGGCATGCGAGCCGAACCAGCCGCCGTCGATGTCCTTGGAGGCCAGTGCGGCGATCATGGTGGGAAAGTCCATGTTGATAGTGCGGAAGTCGCGTTCGCGCAGGCCCTCGACCTTCAGCGCGCGCGCGGTGGCCAGTTGCAGGTTGGTGCCCTTGAACTGCGCCACGCGCTTGCCCTTGAGGTCCTGCAGGGTTTTCGCCGGCGAATCGACCGGCACCACCAGATAGGTGGAAGTGAGCAGGCCGTCGGCGGCGATCAGCCGGGTGTTCAGGCCGCCGGCCTTGCCGATCACCGCCGGCAGGTCGCCCTGCCAGGCGAAATCCAGTTGCTTGTTGGCCAGCGCCTCGTTGACCGCGGGACCGGCGCCCTTGAAGTAGATCCACTCGATCCTGATGTTGTCGTCCTTCAGCTCGGCCTCGATGGCCTGGCGCTGGTGGGCCAGACTGGCGATGCCGTTGGAGGCGACCGGCTTGCCCCCCTTGCCGACGGTGGCCAGGCCGAAACGGATCACCTGCGGCGGGTCCGCGGCGCCGGCCGGTGCCACGCCCAGCCAGGCTCCGGCGAACACGGCGATGAGGGAAAGGAACAACTTGTGTTTCATGGATTGGCTTCCTGTGCCCGTATGCCGGGCTGCCCCGTGCAGCCCTGGCGGGTGGAGGCCTGTTCTGCAGGGGTTATGCCAACTATTTCTATTTCTTCATGGTAATGATGCAGAAAAGTCATAAATAGCCGTACCGACCGGCGTAGAGGCGTCGCCCGGGTCCCGACGCGCCCTGGCCCCTCCTCGGGCCCGCGGCCGGTGCTGCGGGAATCCCGGCAGCGGGCTCCGCAGGCTGCGGGAAATGCCACAGTTCGCGGCCATGGCCATGAGGCATGAAGGAGGATCGCGGGTCCGGCGTCGACCGCCGGCTTGCTGGCTATGTCCCGGTCGCCTCCCATTCGCGGATAAATCCGCTCCCACTCCCCGGCGATCGTTCCGATCGCCCGGCACGCCGCTCACGGCCTTCCGCCATGAATAGCCGTCCACGTCGGGAATCGCAGCGTGCCGATACCCTGTCCCGGGAATACGGTCGAGCACTTGTCAAAGCCGAAGGCAGTTCATAAGATAGCGCTGTCTTTAAGATCGATGCAGTATACGTATGACTTTAACTGCATCGTTATCGCTTACTGACGGCAAAATACGCCATATTTCCTGCCAACGAGACAAGGTAGTAACGGTATTATCCTGCGATTACTTTCAATTCTAAAAAGATAGCGCTATCTACCGAGGTGCCTTATGTTTCCATCTATCCATGCCCTGGTGATCATGGGCGTCGCCGGCTGCGGCAAGTCCAGCGTCGGCCAGACGCTCTGCCGGCTCAACGGCGCCACGCCCATCGAGGGCGACGCCTTCCATCCGCCGGAGAACATCCGCAAGATGAGCGCCGGCATCCCGCTGACCGACGAAGACCGCAGCGGCTGGCTGGGCATTCTGTCCGACGAACTGCGCCACGTCGTGGCGGCCGGACGGCTTCCGGTGCTCGCCTGCTCGGCGCTCAAGCGCAGCTACCGCGAGCGCTTGCGTAAAGCCGTGCCCGGGCTCGGCTTCGTCTATCTGGAACTGACGCCCAGCGTCGCCGCCCGTCGCGTCGCCGAACGCCCCGACCACTTCATGCCGGCGAGCATGATCGACAGCCAGTTCGCCACCCTCGAAGCGCCGCATGGCGAACCCCTGACCCTGGTCCTGGACGCCTCTTGCCAGGATGTGCCGCAACTGGCCGCGGCCGCCGATGAGTGGTGGCGTCGGCACCGGCCGAACTGATCGAGGCCGTATATTCTTGATTGAAAGATAGCGCTGTCTCGCACTGCTCCACCCAAAACAACGACAAAGGAGACTTCCCATGCTGGGCCTGTCCCACAACACCCTGCTGCTGCTCGATGCGCTGATCGCCATCGTCGGCCTGATCGTCCTGATCACCCGCTTCAAGCTGCATCCCTTCCTCGCCCTGATCATCTCCGCCCTGTTCCTCGGCCTGACCTCGGGCATGCCGGTGGACAAAGTCGTCAAGGCGTTCCAGGAAGGCTTCGGCGGTGTCCTCGGCTTCGTCGGCATCATCCTCGCCCTCGGTACCATGCTCGGCAAGATGATGGCCGAGTCCGGCGGCGCCGATCAGATCGCCCGCACCCTGATCCAGGCCTTCGGCAAGGAACGCGTGCAGTGGTCGATGATGTTCGCCGCCTTCCTGGTCGGCATCCCGCTGTTCTTCGAGATCGGCTTCGTCCTGCTGATCCCCCTGGTGTTCATCGTCGCCCGGCGCACCGGGGTCTCGCTGATCAAGGTCGGCATCCCCCTGCTCGCCGGCCTCTCGGTGGTCCACGGCCTGGTGCCGCCGCATCCCGGCCCGCTGCTGGCCATCGGCGTGTTCGGCGCGGACATCGGCAAGACCATCCTCTACGGCCTGATCGTCGCCCTGCCGACCGGCATCATCGCCGGCCCGCTGTTCGCCTCCTTCATCGCCCGCCGGGTGCCCGGCACGCCCTCGCCCGAACTGATGGAGCAACTCGCCCATGAGTCCGAGGCCGGCAACCTGCCGAGCTTTTCCGTGACGCTGGTCACCGTGCTACTGCCGGTGTTCCTGATGCTGCTGAAGACCTTCGCCGACGTGGTCCTGCCCGAGGGTCACCTGCTGCGTGGCTGGATGGACCTGATCGGCCACCCGATCAGCGCCCTGCTGCTGGCCCTGCTGCTGTCGCTGTATACCTTCGGCTACGCCCGCGGCTTCGAACCCAAGCGGGTGGCGCGCCTGCTCGAAGAGAGCCTGGCGCCGACCGCCGCCATCGTCATGATCATCGGCGCCGGCGGTGGCTTCAAACAGATGCTGGTGGCCAGCGGGGTGGGCAACGTGATCGGCCAGATGGCGGTGAGCGCGCAGGTCTCGCCGATCCTGCTGGCCTGGCTGGTCGCCGCGCTGATCCGCATCGCCACCGGCTCGGCCACGGTCGCCACCATCACCGGCGCCGGCATCGTGGTGCCGGTGATCGAGATGGTACCGGGAGTCAACCGCGAGCTGCTGGTGCTCGCTACCGGCGCCGGCTCGCTGATCCTCTCCCATGTCAACGACGCCGGTTTCTGGATGGTCAAGCAGTACTTCAACATGACCGTAAGCGAAACCTTCAAGACCTGGACCGCCATGGAAACCCTGCTTTCCGTGGTCGGCCTGGTGTTCATCCTGCTGCTCTCGCTGGTGGTCTGAGCGAAGGCAGAGGCGGTCCCGGCAAGCCGGGATCGCCGCTTCCTCCGCTGCCGTCCAGCCCCAGTCCGGGCGGTTCGCTCCGGCCGGACAGTACCGGCAACGACCGATAACCCCTTTTTCCCGTGGCGGCAGCCTTGGATGCCGCCCGGACATCCGTTCGATCACCAGGCCAACAATAATGAAAAATGCTCCCAAACCCTCTCTGCAGGCTCGCCCCCATACTCTCGTCCTGCCCCTGATTCTGGCGGGAGCCCTGCCAACCGCCCAGGCCGAACTCCTCGAGGATGCCAAGGGCACCCTGACCCTGCGCAACTTCTACATCCACCGCAACTTCGTCGACGACCGCGCCACCCGCAGCAAGGCCGAGGAATGGACCCAGAGCTTCATCCTCGACCTGCAGTCCGGCTACACCGAAGGCCCGGTCGGCTTCGGCATCGACATCCTCGGCCTCCGGTCGGTCAAGCTCGACGGCGGCAAGGGCACCGGCGGCACCCAGCTTTTGCCCGTCGGCAAGGACGGCAAGCCGGCCGACGACTTCGGCCGCCTGGCGGTGGCCGGCAAGCTGCGCTTCTCGAAGACCGAGGCGAAGCTCGGCGAGTGGTCGCCGGCGCTGCCGATCCTGCGCTCCGACGACGGCCGCTCGCTGCCGCAGACCTTCCAGGGCGGCATGTTCACCTCCAAGGAGGTCCGCAACCTGACCCTCTACGGCGGGCGCTTTCGCGGCAACAGCCCGCGCGACGACAGCAGCCTCGAGGACATGAGCTGGGTCGGCAACGCCAGCGTCACCTCCGACCGCTTCAGCTTCGCCGGCGCCGAATACGCCTTCAACGACAACCGCACCCAAATCGGTGCCTGGTTCGGCCAACTGGAGGACATCTACAAGCAGCGCTACTTCCAGGTGCTGCACAGCCAGCCGCTGGGCAAGGACTGGACCCTGGGCGCCAACCTCGGCTACTTCGACGGCGAGGAGGACGGCAGCGCCCAGGCCGGCGACCTGGACAACAGCCTGCTGACCGGGATGTTCTCGCTCAAGCATGGCGCGCACATCTTCTACCTGGGCCTGCAGCGGGTCGGCGGCGACGACCGCTGGCTGCGGGTCAACGGCACCAGCGGCGGCACGGCGGCCAACGACAGCTACAACGGCAGCTTCGACAACCCCCGCGAGCGCTCCTGGCAAGTGCGCTACGACTACGACTTCGCGCCCCTGGGGATGCCCGGCCTGACCCTGATGACCCGCTACATCAAGGGTCACAACGTGCATGCGGGCGGTATCGACGACGGCGAGGAGTGGAACCGCGAGACCCAGTTGAGCTACGTGGTGCAGAGCGGTCCGGCGAAGAACCTGGCCCTGCGCTGGCGGAACTCGACGGTGCGCCGCGACTGGGGCGCCGACAACAAGTTCGACGACAACCGGCTGATCGTCCAGTATCCGCTCTCGCTGTTCTGACAGCGCTTCTGCGGGGCCTGTCGTTCTCCGCGCGCCGATATCCGCACATGCAGCGTTCGTTCAGCGCCACGACAGGCCTTTTTCCAGAAACCGGCCGGAGTCGACTTCCCTCCGCCAGCCGGCGGCATGCACGGCGAAGTCGATCTGGGAAGTCAGGGAGCGGCCACGATCCTTCAGGTATCCGACCATGGAGAGGATCAGGGAAAGGTTATGGCCGATATCACGCAGAGAGCTGCCTTCCCCCGCCCGTCCGAACCTGAACCCATCCGCCATGGATTGGATGTGCCGTTTTTCGAGGTCGGCCACATCGGGCGGAAAACTGAACAGCGAACCGCCTCTGGCGAGAGCGAGCAGTCCATCGCTCGCATAATCGTATACGGCCGCCAGGATGGAGCCTTCCCCGTCGGGAAGGGTCATCGTCCATGAGCAGCTTTTCACCCGCGACTCGACCGCCGCCTTCAGATAATTCCGCCGCCTGAAACGCTCCTGCTCGTCCGCGATGATCCGCATCACCTCCGTCGGACAGGCGGACGCCTCCGCCACGAAACGCTCCTTCACCGGCCGGATGAGCTCGACGAAGCCGGCAGCCGTGATATAGCCATGCCGGTTCCCGGCGATCTTCCGCTCCAGATGCGCCGAAGCGATGGAAACGCCTGCACCGACGTAGAAAGTCGCGCGATCGGCGGCCAGTATCGCGCAATCCCCCATGCTGACTGCCGCAATGAATGTCATATCGCTCTCCCGTCCCATGGGCATACGACAGGCCATGGCGCATCGCCGAGGCTGGAGACGGAAGGCTCGCACCGCTCCTGTCATCCATTCACGATAGGCGCACTTCACGCCCCCATCGCCAGGCGCTCCGGCACCGATGCGAGCTAGAGGCTGGACAGGCTGAGCACCAGCCCCGAGGCGAACAGCAGCCAGAGGACCAGGTAGCGGAACTGCCAGTCGCTCACCCGCCGGTACAGGCGCACGCCCAGCCAGGAGCCGAGCAGGGTGGCGGGCAGGCAGAGCGCGGCCAGCTCCCAGACCTGCCGGGTCAGCAGGCCCTGGCCGGCGTACAGGCCCAGCACCACGCAGAGGATGCCCAGGTTGTAGGGCTGATAGACCCCGCGCTGCATGTCCGCGCTCCAGCCGCGCAGGCCACACCAGATGGTCGGCAACGGGCCCGACAACCCGGCTACCCCGCCGAGGGCGCCGCCACCCGCGCCGACCAGCCCGTCGGCCAGACGCCCACCCCAGAGCGCGACGGTCGGCAGGCGACGCAGAGCGAGCATCAGGCCGGTATAGCCGATCAGCAGGACACCGAGCAGCAGCTTGAAGGTCTGTACCTCCAGAATACGCAGTGCGGCCACGCCCAGCGGTACGCCGGCGAGACCGCCGACGAGGAAGGGCCAGGCCCGCTCCCAGGCGAAGGCACGACGCAGGCTGCACAGAGACTGCACCTGCCCGACCACCGAGCAGAGCACCACCAATGCGGCGGCGATCGCCGGCTCCACGGCATGCAGCCAGAAACCGAGAGCGGTGAGGCCGGTGCCGAACCCGGCCAGGCCGGTGACGAATCCGCCGCTCAGGGCGCCGGCCAGGATGATCGCTTCCGTCTGCACGCATGCCTCTTCATCATGATCCTTGCCGCTCGCATCTTGCGAAGCGGCAGTCCGAGCGGATGCAAACAGCCGAGCGGATGAAATGCAAGCACCGGGAGCCGTTCGCGGCGGCTGCTCCAGGGCGGCGATCAGCGGACGATGGGACGATTTCCGGCGTCGTAGGGGGTCCACAGCTTCTGCAGGCCGAGTTGCTCGATGGCGGTGTCGACATACTTCGGCTCGATCCATCGGGCCACGTCGACGTCGCCGCGGATCAGGCCCAGCTCCTTGGACTCCTGCACCGTGGCGCGGTAGCGGTCGACGAAGAACGCGTCCAGCAGCGGCGAATAGCGGCGCTGGAACGACTGCCCTTCCTGCTCGGCGCGCAGCGCCTCGATCGGCGTTCCGGACTTGGCCCAGAGCGAGAGCACCGTTTCCTTGTTTGCCGGGTCCGAGGTCCAGGCCGCGGTCTTGACCAGCGCGGTCACCACCTTCTGCACCAGCTCGGGATGCTCCCGCTCGAACTCGCCGCGCACCAGCACATGGCCCTGGCGGGTCAGGCGCGGATCGACGGCACGGGTGTCGTAGATGATCCGGCCGACGCCGGAAGCCTGCAGGTCGAAGGCCCGCGCGTCGAACCAGGCGCCGTCGATGTCCTTCGAGGTCAGCGCGGCGCCCATGGTCGCGAAATCCATGTTGAGGGTGCGGAAGTCGCGTTCGCCGAGGCCCTGCCGCTTCAGCGCGCGCAGGATCGCCAGGTGCAGGTTGGTGCCCTTGAACAGCGCCACGCGCTTGCCCTTGAGATCCTGCAGGGTCTTGGCCGGAGAATCGGCCGGCACCACTAGGTAGGTCGAGGTGAGCAGGTTGTCGGCGGTGATCAGCCGGGTGTCCAGGCCGCCGGCCTTGGCGACCACCGCCGGCAGGTCGCCCTGCACGGCGAAGTCCAGTTGCTTGTTGGCCAGCGCCTCGTTGACTGCGGGGCCGGCGCCCTTGAAGTAGAACCACTCGACATTCACGTCGCTGCCCAGCTCCTGCTGGAGGGCCTTGCGCTGGTCGGCCAGGCCGGCCACCCCGCTGCTGGAAAAGGGCACGCCGCCCTTGCCGACCTGGGCGACGCCGAAGCGGATGGTCACGGGTTCGGCATTGAGCGGCAGCGGCGCCAGCAGCAAGGCCGCGCTCAGCAGTCCGGGCAGCAGAGCGGCCAAGGGGTTGTTCTTTTTCATCGCGGATTTCCTTATTCGGCTTGGAAGACTCGGCGGTACGCAAGGCGACTGCCCGAAGAGCGGAGAGCAAGCGCTGTGCCCAAGCACATGCGGCGTCGGGCGCTTTCCCGCCCGGCAAGGCGTGCGGGCCGGATGTCGCGGCCGGGCCGGCCGGGTCCGTGCCCTGCCCGAGCGCGGCAACTGTTGCAAACGGCGCAGTTGCCGCGGCCAAGTGTTGAAAATCCCCCAGCACCTTTTCGCCGCCTCCGCCGGGCGGGCCGCCGGAAACCCCGGCGTTCTCCCGCAGCCCAGGGCCGGCGCGGCCTGCAGCGGCAAAGCGGAACGCTGGCATGCATTCTGCCTCGGCAGTCTGCGCCGCTCTTCCGGCACTGCCCGGAAGCCTTCTTCACGACTCCCTGCCAAGGAACTGTGTCATGAGTAAACGCCAGCTTGCGCTGAACGCCTTCATCCTGCCGACCGGCCACCACATCGCCGCCTGGCGCCGCGCGGACGTGCCGGAGCACGCCAACCACGATTTCGGCGAATACGTCCGCGTGGCGCGCCTGGCCGAGGCGGCCAAGTTCGACGCGGTGTTCGTCTCCGACTCGGTGGCGGTGAACGCGGGCAACGGTGGCAGCGGCCTGGAGGAACTGGCGCTGACCGCCCGCGGTACCCGGCTGGAACCCTTTACCCTGCTCTCGGGGCTGGCCGCGGTGACCGAGCGCATCGGTCTGATCGCCACCGTCAGCACCACCTACAACGAGCCCTATCACCTGGCCCGCAAGTTCGCCTCGCTGGACTGGATCTCCAGGGGACGCGCCGGCTGGAACCTGGTGACCTCTTCGGCGCCGGCCGAGGCGCTGAACTTCAACCAGAGCGAGCTGCCCGAACACGGCGAGCGCTACCGGCGCGCCGAGGAGTTCCTCGAGGTGGTGCAGGGCCTGTGGGATAGCTGGGAAGACGACGCCTTCGTCCGCGACAAGGCCAGCGGCCAGTTCTTCGATCCGGCCAGGCTGCACGTGCTGGACCACCAGGGCGAGCACTACCGGGTGCGCGGTCCGCTGAACGTGGCGCGCCCGCCGCAGGGCTATCCGGTGCTGGTGCAGGCCGGCTCCTCCGAGCCGGGCAAGGAAATCGCCGCGCGCAGCGCCGAGGCGATCTTCACCGCACACCAGACCCTGGAAAGCGCCCAGGCCTTCTACGCCGATGTGAAAGGCCGTCTCGCCAAGTACGGCCGCGCGCCCGAGGAGCTGAAGATCCTCCCGGGCATTTTCCCGGTGGTCGGCCGCAGCGAGGCCGAAGCCCAGGCCAAGTACCGCGAACTGCAGGAACTGATCGACCCGCGGGTCGGCGTCAACCTGCTCAGCGCCCTGATCGGCAGCGACCTGTCCGGCTTCGATGTCGACGGCCCACTGCCCGAGCTGGCGACCACCAACCAGAACAAGAGCCGCCAGGCCCTGCTGCTCGAACTGGCGCACCGCGAGAACCTGACCATCCGCGAACTCTACCTGCGCATCGCCGGCGCCCGCGGCCACTGGACGGTGGTCGGCACCCCGACGCAGATCGCCGACCAGATCCAGACCTGGTTCGAGCAGGGCGCGGCCGACGGCTTCAACGTGCTGGCGCCCTGGCTGCCCGGCGGCCTGGAGGAGTTCATCGACCAGGTGGTGCCGGAACTGCGCCGCCGCGGCCTGTTCCGCGAGGAGTACAGCGGCGCCACCCTGCGCGAGCACCTGGGCCTGGCCCGTCCGGAAAACCAGCATGCCGCCGGGCGCCAGCGGCGCGCGGCGAGCTGATCCCCCGTCCCGGCGGGCCGCCACACGGCCCGCCCCAGCGATTCATCCGCACAAGGAGTTGCCCATGCCGTCTTCCGCCCGCCTGCATCAGGCCGCGCTGCCCGCCGCCGAGGCGATCGTCGTCACCCCGCTGTCCCTGTACATCGGCGCCCAGGTCGACGGGGTCGACCTGTCGCGCCCGTTGCCCTCCGCCCAACGCGAAGCCATCCGCGCCGCCCTGCTGCGCTGGAAGGTGCTGTTCTTCCACGACCAGCACCTCGACCACGCCCAGCAGGTGGCGTTCGGCCGGCAATTCGGCGAACCGACCGTCGGCCACCCGGTGTTCGGCCATGTCGAGGGTCACCCGGAGATCTATTCGGTCGGCCGCGACCGCTTCAAGGCGCGCTTCACCGACGAGCGCCTGGTGCGCCCCTGGAGCGGCTGGCACACCGACGTGAGCGCGGCGCTCAATCCGCCGGCGGCGGCGATCCTGCGCGGCGTGGACATCCCGCCCTATGGCGGCGACACCCAGTGGACCGACCTGGTGGCCGCCTACAATGGCCTGTCGCCGACCCTGCGGGCCTTCGTCGACGGCCTGCGCGGCGAGCACCGCTTCACCCCGCCGGAAGGCGCCGAGGCACGGCCGGGCTTCAGCGAGCCGCTGGCGGTCAGGCCGCTGGTCAGCGAGCATCCGCTGGTGCGCGTGCACCCGGAAACCGGCGAGAAGGCGCTGTTCGTCAGCCCGACCTTCCTCAAGCGCATCGTCGGCCTCAGCCCGCGCGAGAGCGAACAGTTGCTGGAACTGCTCTTCGAACACGCGATCCGCCCCGAATACACGGTGCGCTTCAAGTGGCGACCCGGCTCGCTGGCCTTCTGGGACAACCGGGTCACCGCCCACCAGCCGCCATCCGACATCCACGCCACCGACCTGCCCCGCCAGCTCTACCGCATCACCCTGGTCGGCGACATTCCCGTCGGCCCGGACGGCCGTCCCTCCCGCACCATCGCCGGCGAGCCGGTGCTGGCTCATCCGGCCGCCTGATCCCTTCCCATTCACCCATCGGGGGCGGGCAACGCCAGTCGCCCCCGGTCCACGAGGTATCGCATGACTGTCCTGTACATCGCTTCCGGCGCCTGCTCCCTGGCCGCCCACAGCCTGGTCCACGAACTCGGCCTGCCGATCCAGATCGAGCCGGTGGCCCTGCGCACCCCCGACTCGCCGATCCACGCCGTCAACCCGCTGGGCCGGGTGCCGGCGCTGCAACTGGACGACGGCAGCGTGCTCACCGAAAACAGTGCGCTGCTGCCGTACCTGGCCGACCTCAGGCCGGAAGCCGGGCTGTTCGCCCCGGCCGGAAGCGTGGAGCGCGCACGAATCCAGAGCTGGATCGGCTACCTGACCTCGGAAGTGCATGTCGGCGGCTTCCGTCCGCTGAACCGTCCGGAGCGCTACTCGGCCGACGAAGGCGCGCATCCGGGCATCCGCGCCCAGGCCAGCGAGCAACTGCACCAGGCGCTGGCGCACATCGAACGCCATCTGAACGGACGGCAGTGGCTGGTGGGCGAGCGCTACACCATCGCCGACGCCTATCTCGGGGTGTTCGCCGGCTGGTTGCCGCGTCTCGGCGAGCCTTTCGCCGACCTCGTGCAGATCGCCCGCATCGGCGCGGCCTTCCGCGCCCGCCCGGCGGTCCGCAAGGCGCTGGCCACCGAGGGTCTGCTGTAACTCCCCGTGCTTCCGGCCCGTCCTATCCGCGACGGGCCGCCACATGGGGTACTCTGCCCCTCCACCCATCTCAGCAAAGGAATCCGCGATGATTTACCGCCCACTCGGCAGGACCGATCTCCAGGTCAGCGCGCTGGCGCTCGGCAGCATGACCTGGGGCGAACAGAACGGCGAAGCCGAAGGCTTCGAGCAGATCCGCCGCGCCCAGGCGGCCGGGATCAATTTCATCGATACCGCCGAGATGTACCCGGTGCCGCCGAAGGCGGAAACCGCCGGCGCCACCGAGACCATCATCGGCAACTACTTCAAGCGCCACGGCGGACGCGGCGACTGGGTCCTCGCCACCAAGGCGGCGCCGCCCGGCAACGGCATCACCCACATCCGCGACGGCCGCAACCACTTCGACCGGGCCAACCTGACCGCCGCCGTGGACGCCAGCCTCGCGCGCCTGCAGACCGACTACATCGACCTCTACCAGTTGCACTGGCCGGACCGGCAGACCAACTTCTTCGGCCAGCTCGGCTACCGGCACGACCCGGACGCCCACCTCACGCCGATCGAGGAGACGCTGGAGGTCCTCGACGGCCTGGTGAAGAGCGGCAAGATCCGCCATATCGGCCTGTCCAACGAAACGCCCTGGGGCGTGCACCGCTTCCTGCACCTGGCCGAGACCCGCGGCTGGCCGCGGGTGGTGTCGATCCAGAACCCCTACAACCTGCTCAACCGCAGCTTCGAGGTGGGCCTGGCGGAAATCGCCATCCGCGAACGGGTCGGCCTGCTCGCCTACTCGCCACTGGCCTTCGGCCTGCTCTCCGGCAAGTACGAGAACGGCGCGCAACCGCCCAAAGCACGGCTGACCCTGTTCGAGCGCTTCCAGCGCTACAACAGCCCGCAGGCGCGCCGCGCCGCCAGCGCCTACGTCGCCCTGGCCCGCGAGCACGGCGTCGATCCGGCGCGACTGGCGCTGGCCTACGTCACCAGCCGGCCGTTCCTCACCAGCAACATCATCGGCGCCACCACGCTGGAGCAACTGGACAGCGACATCGCCAGCCTGGAACTGAAACTCAGCGACGAACTGCTCGCCGGCATCGAGCGCATCCACACAGAGCAACCCAACCCGGCGCCCTGAGAACCGCCGCTTTCGCGGGATAGACAACGCCGCGGGCTTGCCCATCGGGTGGATGGCTTCGGCCATCCACCGCCATATCCGCTCCCGCGGATCTCAAGCGTCGCTACGGAGATAAATATCCGGGCGATTGATTTCCATGAAATTCCGCGGCTTCGCCAGTGGCTCGAAACCACAGGGCGCATACACCCCGTGCGCGTCGGCCGTGGCCAGCAATATGCGGCGCAATCCCCGGATATCGGGATGAGCGAGCACCGTATCGATCAGTAACCGGGCGTATCCCCTGCCCCTGTACGGCTCCTCGATGAAGACATCCGCCAGGTAGGCGAAAGTCGCGTAGTCCGTCACGAAGCGGCCGAAGCCGATCTGCTTTCCTTCGTGCAGAAGCCCGAAAGCGAAAGAATTGGCGAAGGCTCTCTCGACTATCTCCAGCGGAATGTTCTTCGACCAGTAGGCGCTTTTCAGCAGCTCGTGGATTCTTTCCAGATCGAGCTCATCCTTGTCGGTCGTCACCCTCAGTTCCGGCGAGGCATTCATATTCATATTCGTCCCTTCTTCAAACCCGCGGCGCACGCGTCTCGGGCAGCAGGTCGTAGCGCTTCAGCAGGGTGCGCAGGGCATGGCGGCTGATGCCGAGGCGGTCGGCGCTGTGCACCTGGTTATAGCGATGGCGGCGCAGGGTGGTTTCCAGCAGCAACGACTCCCAGCGCGCCAGCAGGCCGTCGTCGCCGCGATCGAGCAACTCGCCGAGCTGCTTCTGGATGCCCTGCCAGAGCGGGTCGACTGGGGGCTCGGCGGGTACCGGCCGGGCGCTCGCCGGTGGCGCGCTACGCGGGCGCAGTTGCAGGTGGCGGGCCTCGATCGGCCGGCCGCCGGTCATCAGCGCGGCGGATAGCAGTACGTTCTCCAGTTCGCGGATGTTGCCCGGCCAACTGTGGCCGAGCAGGCGCTCGACGGCGTCCGGCGCCAGCACCGGTTCCGCGCGGGCGTGCTCGCGGGCGAACTGGCCGAGGAAGTGCCGGGCCAGCGGCAGGATGTCGCCGGGCCGGTCGCGCAGCGGCGGAATGGCCAGGGTGACGATGTTCAGGCGGTAGAACAGATCCTCGCGAAAACGCCCGGCGGCGATCGCCGACTGCAGGTCGACGTGGGTCGCGGTGACCAGCCGCACATCGATGGGGATCGGCTTGCGCCCGCCGACCCGCACCACCTCGCGCTCCTGCAGCACGCGCAGCAGCTTGACCTGCAAGGCCAGCGGCAGGTCGCCGATCTCGTCGAGGAACAGGGTGCCGCCGTTGGCCGCCTCGAACCAGCCCTCGCGGCGACCGGCGGCGCCGGTGAAGGCACCGGCCTCGTGGCCGAAGAACTCGCTCTCGGCCAGAGTCTCGCTGATCGCCGCGCCGTTCACCGCGACGAACGGCCCCTTGCGTCCGCTGCGCTGGTGCAGGTGGCGGGCCAGCAATTCCTTGCCGGTGCCGGTCTCGCCCTGGATCAGCACCGGAACCGGGCTGTCGGCGACCAGTTCGGCCTGGGCCAGCAACTGTTGCGAACGCGCGTCGGCAAACAGCAGGGCCTTGGCGCGGATCTCCATGCGACTGTTTTCGTGGGGAGCCAGAGTCAGGACAGGTGCGTTCATGGACGGCCTCGCGGACAGATATATCGGTGCGGCAGGACTCTAGCGGCCATGGCTTATGTTTAAAAATAATCAAATTAGATTTATATATTCCATTTATCATATAAATCCGCCTGTCGAACCGCCCGCACAGGCTGCCGGATAATCGCCAGCCACCTGCGCAAGTTGCGCGAAATCCAACAGTCCTGCAGCCATGAAGCAGCCAAAATCCGCGAAAAACGGGGTATTCGCAGGCTGGCACGCTTTCTGCTCCAGCCTTGGGTGAAAGGCGCGGCCCCACCCCGCCGAACGACCCGCCGCCGACCGACAGCGTCGCGCGGCCCCGACCATTCGCCTGCGGCAAGGAGCCGCAGCGGCACCACAGGAGAAACCCCCATGTCCCTGGATATCCGTCCCGTCACCGGCCGCATCGGCGCCATCGTCAGCGGGGTGCGCCTGACCGATCTGGACGAGGCGCAATTCGCCGAGCTGCAGCAGGCCGTGCTCAAGTACAAGGCACTGTTCCTGCGCGACCAGCATCTGACCGACGCCGAGCAGGAAGCCTTCAGCCGCCGCTTCGGCGATCTGGTGGTGCATCCGACCACCCCCACGGAACAGAACACCGCCGGTATCCTCGAAGTGGACTCCGAGCGCTCGCGGGCCAACTCCTGGCACACCGACATCAGCTTCGTCGTCGACTACCCGAAGATCACCATCCTGCGCGGCGAGGTGATCCCCGAAGCGGGCGGCGACACCGTGTTCGCCAACACCGTCACGGCCTACCAGGAACTGCCCGAGCCGCTGCAGCGGCTGGCCGACAGCCTGTGGGTGCGCCACACCAACGACTACGACTACGCCGCGCCCAAGCAGATCGAAGTGGTGGCCAACAAGCGCTTCCGCGAGCAGTTCACCTCCACCATCTACGAGAGCGAGCACCCGCTGGTGCGCGTGCACCCGGAAACCGGCGAGAAGGCACTGCTGCTCGGCCACTTCGCGGAGAGGATCGTCGGCCTCAACTCGCGCGACTCGCGGGCGCTGCTGGACCTGTTCCAGTCGCACATCGTCAAGCTGGAGAACATCGTGCGCTGGCGCTGGAGCGAAGGCGACGTGGCGCTGTGGGACAACCGCGCCACCCAGCACATCGCCATCGACGACTACGGCAACGCCCGGCGCATCGTGCGCCGCACCACGGTGCTCGGCGAGATCCCGGTGTCGGTCGGCGGCGAGAGCAGCCGGGCGATCAAGCCCAGCCCGGAAAGCCGCATCCCGCGCAGCGAGGAGGATAAGGTCGCGCTGAAGAAGGCCGGCTGAGACCTGCTCCAACCCAGATCGCCCGGCAGCAGGAGGAGGAATCGAGAGAACGGCTTGACATCGCTTTGATGGGAGAGGATTCGTCGCGGTGCTTTCGAGGTTACCGTCGATCGCGAACGGGTCCGCTCCCACTTTTTGTCGCATCCGCAAAAATATCTCCCGCGATCGGCATCGCGCGCCAGGGCCAATCGCATGAAATGCCCGCCCGATACTGGACTGGAAAGGTTGTGTGAACCTTGGCATGGCTGCTTGCCGAGGGGCCGGACACTCCCTGTTTCGGCCCCCCGGCCGAGTCACTTTTTCTTGTCTGGCTGTACAGACCGGAGACCTAGGTGACAGGTGTGCGGGGACATGGTTGACACTTTCGGCAGTGACCTGCCGAGCCAACGACCATGCCCTGGAACATTCAAGACACCATGAACCTACGAGAAGAATTTGTCCTGCTGGCCCAGCAGGAAGGCAGCAACCGCCGTGAGTTGTGCCGACGCTTCGGGATCAGCCCGCAGACTGCGTACAAGTGGCTGGTCCGATATGAACAGCAAGGGCGTGCCGGCCTGGCCGACCTTTCCAGGCGCCCCAAGACCAGCCCACACCTGACATCGCCCAGTCTGGAAGCCCGGGTGGTGGAGCTGCGCCAGGCCCATCCGTGCTGGGGTGGACGTAAGCTGAGTCGGCGCTTGCAAGACCTGGGGCATCCAGCCTTGGCGCCAAGCACCATCACCTCTATCCTGCACCGTCACGGACTGATCGATCCCCTGGCCTCAGAAGCGGCCGTGCCCTGGAAACGCTTCGAGCACGCGGCACCCAACGATCTGTGGCAAATGGATTTCAAAGGGTATTTCCAGACATCCGAAGGCCCCTGTCATCCACTGACCGTGCTGGACGACCACTCGCGTTTCAACCTGGGCCTGCGGGCCTGCGCCTGTCAGCGCCATGGCACCGTGCAGGGTGAACTGATCGGCATCTTCGAGCGCTATGGCTTGCCGGTACGGATCAACACGGACAACGGCGCCCCTTGGGGTGCCTCGCGCCAACCGGGGCAATTGACCGAACTTGCCATCTGGCTGATCCGGTTGGGCATCCGCCTGAGCTTCAGCCGTCCTCGTCACCCGCAAACCAACGGCAAGGATGAACGCTTTCACCGCTCACTCAAGGCCGAAGTCCTCAATGGCCGCAGCTTCCACACCCTGCACCAGGCCCAGGAAGCCTTCGACAACTGGCGTGTGGTCTACAACCACCAGCGACCCCACGAAGCCCTTCGGATGGTCACGCCTGTCACACGCTACCGAGTCAGCCCACGGACTTATCCTGTACAACTGCCCACCATTGAATACGGGCCGGACGATACCGTGGTGACAGTGAAGGCGCTTGGGGCGATCAGGTTCAAAGGACGCAGCTACAAACTCTCCAATCCACTGCGCGACCAGCCGGTGGCCATCCGCCCGAGCGGCGATACCGACGGCTTATACGACGTGTACTTCGTCCATCACAAGCTGATGCAGATTGACCTGCGGGAGTTAGCCAAAACTGACGCATAATCCGTCAACCATGTCCCCGCACATGTGTCCACCATGTCTCCGGTCCGTACATCTGGCCAAGAAAAAGTAACCCAAAAGAAGGCCACCCCCTCATCCGGCCCTGCGCTTCGCTCCGGGTTCCCTCCCTACATCGCCGTTCCAGGGGCCCGCCGCGAAGGGCCATCCATGGCCCATCGCGGCTCTCGCGGCATCCTTGCCGCTCGACCCCTTCCACGACGACTCCGCTCGGCCTCCTGAAGGGGGCATCCGGCGTTGCCTGACAGGCCGAGCCACAAGAAGGGCAAAAGCGCTTTCAGGCAGCTCGGAACCGACTCCCGTTCAGGAGGCCGAGCGCAGGTGTCGCGGAGGGGGACGCGAGGCAGGACGCCGAGCGAGTCGCGAAGGGACAGGGACGTCCCTTCGCGACGTGCCCCCGGAGCGGCGCCGGAGCGAGGGAACCCCGGCGCAGCCGGGGCCGAATGATCGGGCGCGCTTTCTCTTTGGTTACTTTCTCTTTCGCGCGAGCAAAGAGAAAGTGACTCGGCCGGGGGGCCGAAACAGGGACCGTCCGGCCCCTCGGCAAGCAGCTTATGCAGCGGAGCCGAAGGCAACGCCGAAATGCCCGACATACAAGCTTTCCAGTCCGGTATCAGGCAAGCGCTTCATGCGATTGCCCTGCATCGCGCCGCTGCCATCCACATGCTTTTCCGCCACCGGTCCGAGCGACAGTCCGCAGGATCGCCCTCGTCGAATCGTCGCGCCCATGCCAGCCGTCCTCGCGGCAGTGGCAGGGCGCCGCGACAAGAGGCAAGCTAGTCATATGCGTGGGGCCGATCCAAGCGCCCCGCCCTGCCTGCCCCCGACGACAAGAGGCCATCCCATGTACGCCTGGCTCAACGCCCTCCCCAAAGCCGAACTGCACCTGCATCTGGAAGGCTCGCTGGAGCCGGAGCTGCTGTTCGCCCTCGCCGAACGCAACAAGGTCGCCCTGCCCTGGCCCGACGTGGAAAGCCTGCGCAAGGCCTACGCCTTCAACAACCTGCAGGAATTCCTCGACCTCTACTACCAGGGCGCCAACGTGCTGCGCACCGAGCAGGACTTCTACGACCTGACCTGGGCCTACCTGCGCAAATGCAAGGAACAGAACGTCGTCCACACCGAGCCCTTCTTCGACCCGCAGACCCACACCGACCGCGGCATCCCCTTCGAGACGGTACTGAGCGGCATCGGCCAGGCGCTGGAGGACGGCCGCAAACGACTCGGCATCGGCAGCGGGCTGATCCTGAGCTTCCTGCGCCACCTCTCCGAGGAGGAGGCGCACAAGACCCTCGACCAGGCCCTGCCGTTCCGCCACGCCTTCATCGCCGTGGGCCTGGACAGCTCGGAAAAGGGCCATCCGCCGCGCAAGTTCCGCCAGGTGTTCGAGCGCGCCCGCGCCGAGGGCTTCGCCACCGTCGCCCACGCCGGCGAGGAAGGCCCGCCGGAATACATCTGGGAAGCCCTCGACCTGCTCAAGGTCAAGCGCATCGACCACGGCGTGCGCGCCGCCGAGGACCCGCGGCTGCTGGAACGGCTGATCGACGAGCAGATCCCGCTGACCGTCTGCCCGCTGTCCAACGTCAAGCTCCGCGTGTTCAAGGACATGAGCGAACACAACATCCTCAAGCTGCTGGAAATGGGCGTGAAGGTGACGGTGAACTCCGACGATCCGGCCTACTTCGGCGGCTACGTCACGGAGAATTTCGTGGCCCTGCAGGAAAGCCTCGGCATGACCTGCGAACAGGCCGAGCGCCTGGCGCAGAACAGCCTGGACGCCCGTCTGGCCTGAAGGACCCGGCCCATGGCTCTTGTAGGGTGGAAAACTCGCGTCGCGATTTTCCACCGTGACCGCGCCGCTGGTGGGAAAGGCCTGCGGCCGTTTCCCACCCTACAGGGCACCTCTAAAAACGTAGGCGAGGCAGTCAGCGCAAGGCAAAAACAGGCGAAAAAGCGGAGTTTACGCGCTGTAAATGAGCATTTTGAGCCTGTTTTTAACGCAGCGATGACCACGCAGGTAGTTTTTAGATGTGCCCTACATGCGCTACCGTCGAATCCCCGGAGGATGCCGTGATCCAGTTTTTTCTCAACCGCGAACTGCGCAGCGAGCGCGCCCTCGACCCGAACCTCACGGTGCTGCGCTACCTGCGCGAACATCTGCGGCGCACCGGCACCAAGGAAGGCTGCGGCTCCGGCGACTGCGGCGCCTGCACCGTGGTGGTCGGCGAACTGGTCGAGGAAGACGGCCGGGAACGCCTGCGCTACCGCAGCCTCAACGCCTGCCTGACCTTCGTCGCCGCCCTGCACGGCAAGCAGTTGCTGGTGGTCGAAGACCTCGAGCAACGGGGACGGCTGCACGCCGTGCAGCAGGCGGTGGTCGACCGGCACGCCTCGCAGTGCGGCTTCTGCACGCCCGGCGTGGTCATGTCGCTGTTCGCCCTGCAAAAGAACGCCGACGGCCCCGACCGCGAACGGGCCTGCGAAGCCCTGGCCGGCAACCTCTGCCGCTGCACCGGCTACCGGCCGATCCTCGCCGCCGCCGAACAGGCCTGCGGCGCGCCGGAGCCGGACCAGTTCGACGCCGCCGAGGCCGAGACCGTCGCCGCGCTCAAGGCCATCGCCCGGGGCGGCACCGAACTGGCCGGGAACGACCGGCGTTGCCTGCTGCCGGCCAGCGTCGACGAACTGGCCGCGCTCTACGCGGCTCATCCCGAGGCGCGGCTGTTCGCCGGCGGCACCGATCTCGCCCTGGAGGTGACCCAGCAGCACCGCGCCCTGCCGCTGACCATCCACCTCGGCGGCATCGAGGAGCTGAAGCGGCTGACGCCGGGCAGCGAGGCCATCGAGATCGGCGCCGCCACGCCGCTCGCCGACTGCCAGGCGGCGCTGGCCGCCGAATACCCGGATTTCGGCGCCCTGCTCAAGCGCTTCGCCTCCCTGCAGATCCGCAACCAGGGCACCCTGGGCGGCAACATCGGCAACGCCTCGCCGATCGGCGACACGCCGCCGCTACTGATCGCCCTCGGCGCCCGCCTGCTGCTGCGCAAGGGTGGGACCAGCCGCACGCTCGCGCTGGAAGACTTCTTCCTCGACTACAAAGTCACCGCCCTGGAGCCGGGCGAATTCATCGAAAAGATCCTCGTGCCGCGCGCCCGTCCCGGCCAGGCGTTTCGCGCCTACAAGCTGTCCAAGCGCCTGGACGACGACATCTCGGCGGTCTGCGCCGCCTTCAATCTGCTGATCGAGGACGGCCGGGTGCGCGAGGCGCGCATCGCCTTCGGCGGCATGGCGGCGATCCCCAGGCGCGCCACGGCCTGCGAGCGGGCGCTGCTCGGCCAGCCGTTCGAGGCCGCCGTCATCGAGCGCGCCTGCACGGCGCTGGCCGGCGACTTCGACCCGCTCGGCGATTTCCGCGCCAGTCGCGAATACCGCCTGCTCGCCGCGCAGAACCTGCTGCGCAAGGCCTTCCTCGAACTGCACGCGCCGGCGCTGCCGACCCGGGTGACCGACCATGTCTGAACTCATCTCCCACAGCCAGGAAGAACTCGCCGCGCTGTTTCGCGCGGAACTGCTCACCGGCGTCGGCCGCAGCGTCCGGCACGAGAGCGCGGCCAAGCACGCGAGCGGCGCGGCGCTCTACATCGACGACCGCCTGGAATTCCCCAACCAGTTGCACGTCTACGCGCGCCTCTCCGAGCGCGCCCACGCACGCATCGTCCGCATCGACAGCACGCCCTGCTACGCCGTCCCCGGCGTGGCCATCGTCATCACCAGCGCCGACGTGCCCGGCAAGCTGGACATCGGCCCGGTGTTCCCCGGCGACCCGCTGCTCGCCGACGGCAGCGTGCAATACCTCGGCCAGCCGGTGCTGGCGGTGGCCGCCGACAGCCTGGAGAACGCCCGCCGCGCGGCGCTGGCGGCGCTGATCGAGTACGAGGACCTGGAGCCGGTGCTGACGGTGGACGAGGCCCTGCGCCGCCGGCAGTTCGTCCTCGACAGCCACAGCCACCGGCGCGGCGATGCCGCCGCGGCGCTGGCCGAGGCCCCCCATCGCCTCGCCGGCAGCCTGCGGATCGGCGGCCAGGAGCACTTCTACCTGGAAACGCAGATCGCTTCGGTGCTGCCCACCGAGGACGGCGGCATGCTGGTCCACAGCTCGACCCAGCACCCCAGCGAGGTGCAGAAACTGGTCGCCGAGGTGCTCGGCGTGCCGCTGAACAAGGTGGAAGTGGACATGCGCCGCATGGGTGGCGGCTTCGGCGGCAAGGAAACCCAGGCCGCGGCGCCGGCCTGCCTGTGCGCGGTGATCGCCCGCCTGACCGGACGGCCGACCAAGATGCGCCTGCCGCGCAACGAGGACATGCGCATCACCGGCAAGCGCCATCCCTTCCAGGTGGAGTACGAGGTCGGCTTCGACGACGACGGCCGCCTGCACGGCGTGCACATCCAGTTGGCGGCCAACTGCGGTTATTCGCCGGATCTTTCCGGGGCCATCGTCGACCGCGCCATGTTCCATGCCGACAACGCCTACTACCTGGGCGATGCCCTGGTGGAAGGTCACCGCTGCAAGACCAACCTCGCCTCCAACACCGCCTTTCGCGGCTTCGGCGGCCCGCAGGGGATGCTCGCCATCGAGGAGATCATGGACGCCATCGCCCGCCACCTCGGCAAGGACCCGCTCGCGGTGCGCAAGCTCAACTACTACGGCAAGACCGAGCGCAACCTCACCCACTACCACCAGACGGTGGAACACAACCTGCTCGAAGAGATGACCGCCGAGCTGGAGGCAAGCTGCGACTATGCCGCGCGCCGCGAGGAAATCCGCGCCTTCAACGCCCGGAGCCCGGTGCTGAAGAAGGGTCTGGCGCTGACCCCGGTGAAGTTCGGCATCAGCTTCACGTCGAGCTTTCTCAACCAGGCCGGCGCGCTGGTGCACGTCTACACCGACGGCAGCATCCACCTCAACCACGGCGGCACCGAGATGGGCCAGGGCCTCAACACCAAGGTCGCCCAGGTGGTCGCCGAGGTGTTCCAGGTGGATGTCTCGCGCATCCAGATCAGCCCGGCGAACACCGGCAAGGTGCCCAACACCTCGCCCACCGCCGCCTCCAGCGGCGCCGACCTGAACGGCAAGGCGGCCAAGGAAGCCGCGCAGACCATCAGGCAGCGCCTGGTCGACTTCGCCGCCCGGCACTGGCAGGTCGGCGCGGAGGACGTGCAGTTCAAGAACGGCCAGGTGCGCATCCGCGACCGCTACCTGAGCTTCGAGGAACTGGTCCAGGCGGCCTACCTCGGCCAGGTGTCGCTCTCCAGCACCGGCTTCTACCGCACGCCGAAGATCTACTACGACCGCACCCAGGCGCGCGGCCGGCCGTTCTACTACTACGCCTTCGGCATGGCCTGCGCGGAAGTGCTGGTCGACACCCTGACCGGCGAGTACCGGCTGCTGCGCGCCGACATCCTCCACGACGTCGGCGCCTCGCTGAACCCGGCCATCGACATCGGCCAGGTGGAAGGCGGCTTCGTCCAGGGCATGGGCTGGCTGACCTGCGAGGAACTGGTGTGGGACGACAAGGGCCGCCTGCTCACCGCCGGGCCCGCCAGCTACAAGATCCCCACGGTCGCCGACGTGCCGGCCGACCTGCGGGTGAAACTGCTGGAAAACCGCCGCAACCCGGAGGACACGGTGTTCCATTCCAAGGCCGTCGGCGAGCCGCCGTTCATGCTCGGCATCTCGGTGTGGTGCGCGATCAAGGACGCCGTGGCCAGCCTCGCCGACTACCACCTGCAGCCGGCCATCGACGCCCCGGCGACGCCGGAGCGGGTGCTCTGGGGCGTGGAGCAGATGAAAAAGCTGCAGCAGCCCCAAGGTGCGGTGCACGAGCACGCGGGCGAATCGACGTAGGGTGGACAACGCTTTGCTTGTCCACCCCGAGCCCCCGAAGATGGATACGCTGGAAAACGCTGCGCGGTTTTCCAGCCTTCCAAGGACCGAACCATGAGCAACATGAGCTGGATCGACGCCCTCGCCGACCTCAAGCAACGCGGCGAGCCCTGCGTGCTGGTGACCGTGGTCGAGGAGCAGGGCTCCACGCCGCGCGACGCCGGGGCGAAGATGGTGGTCGAGCGCGAGCGGCTGCACGACAGCATCGGCGGCGGCCACCTGGAATTCGAGGCCATGCGGATCGCCCGCGAAATGCTGGAAAGCCGCAGCCGGGCCGCGCGCCTGGAGCGCTTCGCCCTGGGCGCCAGCCTCGGCCAGTGCTGCGGCGGCGCCACCGTGCTGCTGTTCGAGCCGCTGGGCCAGCCGCAGGCGCGCATCGCCCTGTTCGGCGCCGGCCACGTCGGCCGCGCGCTGGCGCCGCTGCTCGCCGGCCTGCCGTGCCGGCTGCGCTGGATCGATTCGCGCGCGCAGGAATTCCCCGACCCGCTGCCGGCCGGGGTGGAACAGGTGATCGACGACGAACCGCTCGATGAAGTCGAGCGGATGCCCGCCGGCAGCTACTTCATCGTCATGACCCACGACCACCAGCTCGACCTGCGGCTCGCCGAGGCCATTCTCGAACGCAACGACTTCACCTATTTCGGGCTGATCGGCTCGAAGAGCAAGCGCGCCCGCTTCGAACACCGCCTGCGCGAACGCGGCCTGCCCGCCGAAACGCTGCAGCGCATGCGCTGCCCGATGGGCCTGCCCGAGGTGAAGGGCAAGCTGCCGCTGGAGATCGCCATCTCCATCGCCGGCGAGGTGATCGCCACCTACAACGCCCGTTTCGGTGAGGAAGCCCAGGGCGGCGAGAGCGTCGCCAGACTGCTGCCGGCCTCGCGGCGCGGTCCGGGCTGAACGGTATGCGGGGTGGAGGACGCCATGCGGTCTTCCAGCCGACGACCGCCCTGCCGGGGGTACGGAACATCCACCGCCAACAGATGAGGGACCGCCCGATGCAAGCCTACCGCGCCGCCCTGCTCCACTGTCTCGCCGATCCCCGCGAGGTCGGCATCGAGCGTTCGTACCAGTATTTCGAGGACGGCCTGCTGCTGGTCGAGAACGGCAGGATCGTCCGGATCGGCGCCGCCGCCGAGCTGCTGCCGGGCCTGCCGGCCGGGGTCGGGGTGGCCGAGTACCGCGATGCGCTGATCGTCCCCGGCTTCGTCGACACCCACATCCATTACCCGCAACTGGACGTGATCGCCTCCTACGGCAGCCAGTTGCTGGAGTGGCTGGAAACCTACACCTTCCCCGCCGAGGCGCGCTTCGCCGACCCGGCGCACGCCCGCGCCCAGGCGCGCCTGTTCCTCGCCGAGCTGTTGCGCAACGGCACCACCACGGCGCTGGTGTTCGCCACCGTGCATCCGCAGTCGGTGGACGCCTTCTTCGAGGAGGCCAGCCGGCTCGATCTGCGGATGATCGCCGGCAAGGTGCTGATGGACCGCAACGCCCCGGACGGACTGCGCGACAGCGCCGCCTCCGGCTACGCCGAGAGCCGCGCGCTGATCGAACGCTGGCACGGCAAGGGCCGCCTGCACTACGCAGTCACCCCGCGCTTCGCGCCGACCAGCACGCCCGGACAGCTCGACCTGGCCGGCCGGCTGCTGCGCGAATACCCCGGCCTCTACCTGCACACCCACCTGTCCGAGAACCGCGCGGAGATCGACTGGGTGAAGGAACTGTTCCCCGAGCGCCGGCATTACCTGGACGTCTACGACCACCACCGCCTGCTCGGCGAGCGCTCGGTGTTCGCCCACGGCGTCCACCTCTGCGACGACGAGTGCCGGCGGCTCGGCGAGAGCGGCTCGGCGGTGGCCTTCTGCCCGACCTCCAACCTGTTCCTCGGCAGCGGCCTGTTCGACCTGGCCCGGCTGGAAGGCCACGGCGTGCGCGTCGGCCTGGGCACCGACGTCGGCGGCGGCACCAGCTTCTCCCAGTTGCAGAGCCTCAACGAGGCCTACAAGGTGCTGCAGTTGCAGGGGCAGAAACTCGACCCGTTCAAGGCGCTGTACCTGGCCACCCTCGGCGGCGCCAGGGCGCTCTACCTGGACGAGCGCATCGGCAACCTGCAGCCGGGCAAGGACGCCGACTTCGTGGTGCTGGACTGCAAGGCCACGCCGCTGCTCGCCCGCCGTCTGGAACAGGCGCGCAGCCTCGCGGAAAGGCTGTTCGCGCTGATGATCCTCGGCGACGACCGCGCGGTGCGGGAAACCTTCGCCGCCGGGCGTTCGGTGCACCGGCGCGACGTCTGAAGCGGCGCACCGCCGCCCTACAGGCAGCGGCGCAGTTCGGTCTTGAGGATCTTGCCGTAGCCGTTCTTCGGCAGCTCCCGGACGAACAGGTAGCGCCTGGGCTTCTTGAACGACGCCAGGCGCGCGACGAACCAGGCGTTGAGCGCCTGCGCGTCCGCCCGTTCGCCAGGGCGGAGGACGACGAAGGCCGCCACGCTTTCGCCCCACTCCGGGTCCGGCTCGCCGACCACCGAGACTTCGGCGATCGCCGGGTGCAGCGCCAGCACCTCCTCCACTTCGCGGGGATAGATGTTGCTGCCCCCAGAGATGATCACGTCCTTGCTGCGGTCGGTGAGGGTCAGCAGGCCGTCGCGGTCCAGGTAGCCGATATCGCCGGTACGCAGCCAGCCGTCCACCAGGGTCGCCGCGCTCGCCGCCGCGTCGCGCCAGTAGCCGTGCATCACGCAGGGACCGCGCACCACGACCTCTCCCGGCCGGCCCGGCGGTAGCGGATCGCCCGCGGCATCCAGCACGCCGACCTCGACGCACGACTGCGGATAGCCGACCGAAGCGGCCAGCCGCGGCCAGTCCGCGCGCGCCCGGTCGGCGATCAGTTCGCGGCACAGCGCGCTGATCGTCATCGGACTTTCGCCCTGGCCGTAGATCTGGATCAGCCGCGGGCCGAAGGTCGCCAGCGCCTCCCGCAGATCGGCCAGGTACAGCGGCGCGCCGCCGCAGACGATGGACTTGATGCCGTCGCCGGCGTAGCCCCGGCGGCGCGCCTCGCCAACCATGCGCTTGAGCATGGTCGGCGCCGCGAACAGGCTCAGGCGCCCCAGCGTCCCGGCCAGCCCGAACAGTTCGGCGGCATCGAAGCCCCGCGAGGCGGGAACCACGTGGCGGGCGCCGCAGCGGACATGGATGAAGTTGTACAGCCCCGCGCCATGCGACATGGGCGCGGCGTAGACGTAGGCATCGTCCGCTTCGACCGGATCGACGTCGACCGGATAGCAGAGGGACATCGCCAGCAGGTTGCCGTGGGACAGCATCACGCCCTTGGCGCGGCCGGTGGTGCCGGAGGTGTAGAACAGCCAGGCGAGATCGTCCGTGCCGCGCCGGACGGGGCTCGCCAGGGCGGGGTCGATCCGCTCCGGTCGCTCGCTGCCGAGGCCGGCCAGCTCCCGGCAGTGCGCGGGCAGCCCGCCGTTGGCGAACAGTTCGCCGTGGTCGGTGAAGATCAGCCGGGCCTGCGCGTCGCCGGCGATCCAGGCGGCCTCGTCGCCATGCAGCTTGTGGTTGATCGGCACCGCCACCGCACCGGCCCACCAGATGGCGTAGAGCAGCTCCAGGTACTCGCAGGCGTTGTGCATGAACAGCGCGACCCGATCCCCCGGCGCGATGCCGTGCTCGTCGCGCAGTCCGCTCGCCCGCGCCGCGGCGGCGGCGGCGAAGGCGCGGTAATCCGCGACCGCGCGTTCGCCCTCGTACAGGGCCGGTCGCGCGGGCCAGCGACGCGCGGCGGCGTCCAGCCAGTCGGCGATGTTCACGGTCAAGCCCCCTGCGCCTGCAGCACGCTGGCGTAGTTCGCCACCGCCATGCCGCCCATGTTGAACACCAGGCCGAACTCCGGCCGGCGCAGGGCGATGCCCACGGGATCGCCGACCAGTTGGCGGAACGCCATGGCGTGCATCGACACCCCGGTCGCGCCAACCGGATGCCCCTTGGCCTTGAGGCCGCCGGAAAGATTCACCGGCAGCCGCCCGCCGGCCAGTACCGTGCCCTCCTCCAGCGCGCGGAAACCCTCGCCCCGCGGCGCCAGCCCCATGGCTTCGTAGATCATCAGTTCGGCGATGGTGAAACAGTCGTGCACCTCGGCGAACTGCAGGTCGGCCAGGCTCACGCCGGCCTGCTCCAGCGCGGAGCGGATCGCCCGCTGCGGGCCTTCGAAGGCGAGAAAGTCCCGTTTCGACAGGGGCAGGAAATCGTTGACCTGAGCCATGGCGCGGATCGCCACGCGGCGGCGGAAACGCTCGGCCCGCCGCGCCGAGGCCAGCACGATGGCCGCCGCGCCGTCGGAGATCAGCGAACAGTCGGTGAGGCGCAGCGGCGGCGCGATCAGCGGGTTGCTCTCGGACACCGTGGCGCAGTGTTCGAGGCTCATCTCCCGGTGCATCTGCGCCAGCGGGTTATGCATGGCATTGGCGTGGTTCTTCACCGCGATGGCGGCCATCGCGCCCAGCGGGTCGCGGTAACGCTCGCCGTATCGCCGGGCGGCCAGCCCGAACTGTTGCGGGAAGCTCAGCGCGGCCTCCTGCGGATCGTTCTGGTAGCCGGCGCCGGCCAGGGCGCGGGTGACCTCCTGGGTGGAATTGGCAGTCATCTTTTCCGCGCCGACCACCAGCACCAGTTCCGCGGCGCCCGAGCGGATCGCGCAGATCCCGGCCTGGATCGCCGCGGAACCCGAGGCGCAGGCGTTTTCGCAACGGCTGGCCGGCTTGAAGCGCAGCGCCGGGTCAGCCTGCAGCGTCAGCGAGGCCGGGAAGCCATCCGGCACCATCCCCGAATTGAAATGACCGAGAAACACCGCGTCGATTTCCGCCGCGTCCACCGCGGCCTCCTCCAGCGCCTCGCGCGTCGCCGCGACGATCAGGTCCTCGAGCGTGCGGCCTTCCAGCCGGCCGAAACGGGTGTGGCCGCTGGCCACGATGGATACCGAATCCGTGATCATGTGAATTGCCTCTGTGTTGTTGTCGGGCCGACCGGGGCCCGGCCGGCAAGGCGGCCTTCGCCAGGGTTTCCCGTCGTTGTCGTGAGACTGGAACGGCGGCACCGAGCGATGCGCGGCGGCATCCTCAATGTGCCGGATTCACGATGGCGCACCCCCGGCATGCCTGCCATTCGTGCAACTACGTATGGACGTGCGTATCGGTTGCCGGACCGGGCGGGTCGGTTAGGCTGTAGATGAAGGCAACGGGAAGGACAGGCAATGACAGCACTCACGCCCGCGCCCGGCGATCTGGCGAGCCTGGCGTTCCGCGTTTCGCCGGCGCCGCAGGTGATCACCGGAAATCGCCTGATACTCGACTGCAACGAAGCGTTCCAATGCCTGTTCGGCTACGAGCGCCGGGAACTGCTCGGCCAGTCGATCCTGCGCCTCTACCCCTCGCGCGCCGACTACCGGGCGATCGGCGAGCGTTGCCTGAGCCGGCTGCGCCGGAGTCGCTCCTACTCCGACGAACGCTTCATGCAGCAGAGCGGCGGCGAAGTCTTCTGGGCGCACGCCGACGGCTACACGCTGACCCCCGAGGAGCCCTTCCGGCTGATGGTCTGGCACTTCGAGCGCATCGACCGGCCCATACGCGCGGCGGTGAACCTGACGCCCCGCGAGCGGGAAATCTCGGCGCACATCGTCAACGGCCTCACCTGCAAGGAGATCGGCCGCAAGCTGGGCATTTCCCACCGCACCGTGGAAGTGCACCGGGCGCGCCTGATGAAGAAACTGGCGGCGAAGAACAGTGCCGATCTGGTGTCGAAAATCATCGTTCTGAACTGACTTCGGCTTGAAGCGCTTCGGCGAAGCGCGACAAGGCGATGCACCCGGCCTTGCCGGGCGCATCGACCGTCCGAACGGATTCAGCGGCTGCAGCAGCGCCGCTTCAGCAGCGCCGAGGCGTCATAGGGCGCCTTGCCCTGCAAGGCCTCCTCGATGCGCAGCAACTGGTTGTACTTGCCCACCCGGTCCGAGCGGCACAGCGAGCCGGTCTTGATCTGCCCGGCGCGGGTCGCCACCGCCAGGTCGGCGATGGTGGTGTCCTCGGTCTCCCCCGAACGGTGCGAGATCACCGCCGTGTAGCCGGCCTGCTGCGCCAGGCGGATCGCCTCCAGGGTCTCGCTCAGGCTGCCGATCTGGTTGAACTTGATCAGGATCGAGTTGCCGATGCCCCGCTCGATGCCTTCCCGGAGGATCTTCGGGTTGGTCACGAACAGGTCGTCGCCGACCAGTTGCACCTTGTCGCCCAGTTTTTCGGTCAGGTAGGCCCAGCCCGCCCAGTCGCTCTCGTCCAGGCCGTCCTCGATCGAGACGATCGGGTAGCGCTCGCACAGGCCCGCCAGGTAGTCGGCGAAGCCCCGGGAGTCGAAGGCCTTGCCCTCGCCGGCCAGCCGGTACTGCCCGTCGTGGTAGAACTCCGAGGCCGCGCAGTCCAGCGCCAGGGTGATGTCCTGGCCCAGCACGTAGCCGGCGCGCTCGACCGCCGCCTGGATCACCACCAGCGCTTCCTCGTTGGAGGACAGGGACGGCGCGAAGCCGCCCTCGTCGCCCACCGCGGTGCTCAGCCCACGCTCGGCAAGCACCTGCTTGAGGGTGTGGAACACCTCGGCGCCGATGCGCAGCGCTTCCTTGAAGCTGGCCGCGCCGACCGGCTGGATCATGAACTCCTGGAGGTCGACGTTGTTGTCGGCATGCTCGCCGCCGTTGAGGATGTTCATCATCGGCACCGGCAGGCTGTACTCGCCGGGGCTGCCGTACAGCTCGGCCAGGTGCGCGTAGAGCGGCAGGCCGCGGGCCGCGGCGGCGGCCCTGGCGGTAGCCAGGGACACGGCGAGGATGGCGTTGGCGCCGAGGATCGCCTTGTTGTCGGTGCCATCCCGTTCGAGCATGGCCTGGTCGACCGCGCGCTGGTCGAGCGCGTCGAGGCCGACCACCCGCTCGCGGATCGCGCCGTTGACGTTGTCCACCGCCTTCATCACGCCCTTGCCTTGATAGCGCAGCGCGCCGTCGCGCAATTCGAGGGCCTCGCGGCTGCCGGTGGAGGCCCCGGAGGGCACGCTGGCCACCCCCGTGGCGCCGCCGGCCAGGGTGACCACCGCCTCGACGGTGGGGTTGCCGCGCGAATCGAGGATCTCGCGGGCGGCGACGTGCTGGATCGAGGTGCTGGGGTTACTCATCGTGTGTCGGGTCCTGTGCAGGGGTTGGAACGGCCTCGCCCGCGGCGAGCAGCTCCTGTTGTTCGGCATGCGAGGCGCGGATGTCGAAGTCGCGCGGCCAGTCCTGAGGTTCGCTCGGTTGCATCGAAGCCCCCTCCGCTCAATGGATGACGTCGCCCACGCGCACGATGCGCAGGGTGTCGGTGCCGCCCTGGGCATGGCCGGCGCCCTTGGTGATCAGCACCAGGTCGCCCTCGGCCACCAGGCGGCGCTGCAGCAGCTCCTTGACCGCCCGGGCGTTCAGCTCGGCCTCGGCGATCCGATCGGCCTCGAAGGGGATCGGGTGCACCCCGCGGAACAGCGCCACCCGGCTCTGCGTGCGCGGATGCCGGGAGAAGGCGTAGATCGGCAGGTGCGAGCGGATCCGCGACATCAGCCGCGGGGTGTCGCCGCTCTCGGTCAGGCAGACGATCGCCTTGACCCCTTCCAGGTGGTTGGCCGCGTACATCGCCGACAGCGCGATGGTCTCGTCGATGCGGTGGAACACCTGGTCCAGGCGGTGCTTCGAGCGGTGCGCCAGCGGGTGCTGCTCGGCGCCGAGGATGATCCGCCCCATGGCCTCCACGGTCTCCACCGGGTAGGCGCCGGCGGCGGTCTCGGCCGAGAGCATCACCGCGTCGGTGCCGTCGAGCACCGCATTGGCCACGTCGAACACCTCGGCGCGGGTCGGCAGCGACTGGGTGATCATGGTCTCCATCATCTGCGTGGCGGTGATCACCGCGCGGTTGAGCACCCGCGCCCGCTCGATGATGCGCTTCTGCACGCCGACCAGTTCGGCGTCGCCGATCTCCACGCCCAGGTCGCCGCGCGCCACCATCACCGCCTCGGAGGCGAGGATGATGCCGTCGAGCACCTGGTCGTCGGCCACCGCCTCGGCGCGCTCGATCTTCGCCACCAGCCCGGCGTTGCCGCCGGCCTCCTGCATCAAGCGGCGGGCGTGCTGCATGTCGGCGGCATCGCGCGGGAAGGACACCGCCAGGTAGTCGACCTGCATGGCGGCGGCGGTCTTGATGTCCGCGCAGTCCTTGTCGGTCAGCGCCGAGGCGGACAGGCCACCGCCCTGGCGGTTGATGCCCTTGTTGTTGGACAGCGGGCCGCCGACCCGCACCGCGCAGACCAGTTCGCTGGCCTTGACCTCGCGGGTCTCGAGCACCACGCGGCCGTCGTCGAGCAGCAGGATGTCGCCGGGGCGGCTGTCGGTGATCAGCGCCTCGTAGTCGATGCCGACGCGGGTCGCGTCGCCGGCGTTCTTGTCGAGGGCGGCGTCGAGGACGAAGGTTTGGCCCTTCTCCAGCAGCACCTTGCCGTCGGCGAAGCGCGAGATGCGGATCTTGGGTCCCTGCAGGTCGGCGAGGATAGCGACGAAGCGCCCGTGTTTGGCGGCCATCTCGCGGACCAGGGTGGCGCGGGCCTGGTGTTCCTCGGCCTTGCCGTGGGAGAAGTTCAGGCGCACCACATCGACCCCGGCCTTGACCAGGCCTTCGATGGCTTCGGGGGTTTCGGTGGCCGGGCCGAGGGTGGCGACGATCTTGGTTCTGCGCTGCATGGCATTCATTCCTCCGAGGGAATTTCTTATGAAAAAGTACTGAGCGAAACAGTCGATAGACTGCCCCTTTTGAACATTCAGCCACCGACAACGGCACCCTGCTCACTACTTAACTTGCAGAGTCAGTGCGTATCGATGACCTACAAAGATATTGGTATCTTTTGCAAGCGCGCCGACCATGGATCAAGTCTCGAACAATATTTCGAGCATGACGATGAAACCATCAACAGCCCATATCGCCCTAATTTGAAATGGCACCTAACCGCGAACTTGAGAGCAGGTTTCCGTTTATACCAGCTGCTTCTTGTGCCCCATATAAGACACGACAGTCTCGAGAGGCGACGAAGTCGAAGATTGAAGAGAATATCATTATCCAGCCAATGGACCGGCCATGCGGCCATACCGCTCATGGATAAGCCGCAAAGCAACCTCCATCACCCGGTCTCGCACCCACCAAATCATGCCGATACTCGAATGCAAGAAAACACCACGCTAGCTCACATAGCCGCACCGTCGAGCGCCAATATGGTATGAGCATTTGTAACGGTCGTAGCAAGGGTATTGATAGTTTCAGAACGCAGCGCTCCTAAAATAGCCGCCGCCTTGGTGTTCTCACTGGCAATGGCGATCACATCCGGAATACGTACCAAGTCTTGCCTGGTGAGGCCAATCACCCTCTCCTGCAGAGCATTCACTGCGGGACGGCCGTGAATGTCGATGAAATCGTACCCCATCAAGTCGCCCACGGTACCGGACAGCCGGGCCTGGGCTATCTCTTGCGGTGAAAACCAGCCCATACGCACCAGATTACTGTCCTCGCTCATATCGCCGATACCGATCAAGGCAAGATCGGCGCGGCGTGCCCGGTCGAGTGTCGCACGTACTGTATCGTTCGCGAGCAACAGACTGCGGAGTTCAGGATTGGCTACCATTGCCGGCGCATAAAGACTTTCACTTTCACCGCCGAAGCGCGCCGCCAGACGTCGGCATATATGATCGGGATTCATATATTCACCCGCTCGCAACGAGCCGCCGATGGCGCAAACGAAGGTGCAATCGCGGCTTGTCGGCAGAAAAACATTATCCGCGACCGCGCCGACATTGCGCCCCATGCCGACAGCCACAATCATTCCATCGGCCAGCGTCTTGTTGAGGTAATTGGCAACCAGGCTGGCTACTGCGGCACGCTGGGTATCGGGATCGGCATGATCCAATGCAATCAATGCACGATCGAGGCGAAAACGCTCCCGCAGCGCCTGCTCCAGCTCATTGCTCACCGTTGGATGTTGTAGCACCCGAACCTCAACGATACCTTCATCGCGGGCACGCTTGAGCAGCCGACTGACCTTGACGCGAGACAGCGAAAGACGTTTGGCGATGGACTCCTGAGTAACATTATCCAGATAATAGAGCATGGCCACTTCGGTCATTAGACCGAACTCATCATTGGTCACACGGCCAACATTGTCATTCATGTACGAACGGCTCCGAATCATTGTCGAAAACGGCATTATCCCTATAATTCACCTATTTCGTCCATTTGACCATTCGCACGCACCGATACATCAGTTCCTCATATGCATCTGCCAAATGTCGAGGACTGTCATGAGAGGTATTCGGTGCGCCACTGACTGCAATCCAGTGGCGGTACGCAACAGCCAGGCTCCGCGACCGATGATTTACCGCCGGGAACGACTGGGTACGACTACCCATCCGCTAAACTACTGGCCACGCAAACGCTCCGCTTTCAAATGATCGTGTGCATCCAACTTCTGCCCCATCCAGCTCCAGAAAATTTACCGACGTCCAAACTTTTCGACCCCGTTATGGGTGCCGAGCAACAGCAGGTCGGCCGGGCGCGCGGCGAACAGACCGTTGCAGACCACCCCGACGATGCCGTTGATATCCGACTCCAATTGCCTGGGGTCGATGATCCGCATGTCGTACACGTCGAGAATCACGTTGCCGTTGTCGGTCACCACCCCTTCGCGATGGACCGGGTTACCGCCCAGCATGACCAGTTGGCGCGCCACGTGGCCACGGGCCATGGGGATCACCTCCACCGGCAGCGGGAAACCGCCGAGAAAATCGACGCGCTTGCTCTCGTCGGCGATGCAGACGAAGGTTTTGGCCACCGCGGCGACGATCTTCTCGCGGGTCAGCGCGCCACCGCCGCCCTTGGTCAGCTCCAGGTGCCCGTTGCACTCGTCGGCACCGTCCACGTAGAACTCCAGCTCGGCGATGCTGTTCAGGTCGTGCACTTCGATGCCATGGCTCCTCAGACGGGCGGCAGTAGCCTCGGAACTGGCCACGGCGCCGTCGAAGTCCATCCGGTGGCGGGCCAGCAGGTCGATGAAGAAGTTGGCGGTGGAGCCGGTGCCGACGCCGACGATGCTCTGCCGCGTGAGATGCGGCAGGATGTGATCGAGGGCGGCCTGAGCCACGGCCTGCTTAAGCTGATCCTGAATCATGAAATTTTGCTCGATCTCTAGGGTCTGTCGAAGTTTTGGCGTGATCCGTATTACCGCGTCAAATGCCGCCGGGTCGGGCCGCCAGCAATGGCTGCTCCCTGCCAAGCCCCACAACGCCGCATGGCGGCATTTGCCGCACGCCCCGCGGATGGGAGCTGCGGAGGAATTGATCCCCCTGCACGAACATCCAGTGCTCGTACAGGGCGATCAGTGCGCCGAGGTGCCTGGGGTCGATGGTCGCCGTCAGCGAGTGTTACCCGGCTGGTTTGGTCCCCTGGGTCCCGCAATCGACGCCCAGATACATGGCTACGCCCTCCCCTCCAGCCCGGCCAGCACGGCCTGCGCCCTGGCGAGCAGGTTCTCGACGCTGAAGCCGAAATGCCGGAACAGCTCCGCCGCCGGCGCCGACTCGCCGAACCCCTCCATGCCGAGCACCGCGCCGTCGAGCCCCACGTAGCGGTGCCAGCTCTCCGGACGCGCCATCTCGACCGCGACGCGGGCCCGCACCGCGGACGGCAGCACCGCCTCGCGGTAGTCCGCCGCCTGCCGCTCGAAACGCTCCAGGCACGGCACCGACACCACGCGGACCGCCCGGCCCGCCTCGCCCAGCGCCTGCGCCGCCGCCAGCGCCAGCGCCACCTCGGAGCCGGACGCCAGCAGGATCAGCTCCGGCGTGCCCGGGCAGTCGAGCAGCACATAGGCGCCGCGCTCGATGGCCGCGCGCTGCCCGGCGTCGCGCGCCGCGGCCGGCAGGTTCTGCCGCGACAGCACCAGCGCCGACGGGCCGTCCCGCCGTTCGAGCGCCGCGCACCAGGCCACCGCGGTCTCCGTCTCGTCGCAGGGCCGCCAGGTTTCCAGGTTCGGCGTCTGGCGCAGGCTGGCGAGCTGTTCGACCGGCTGGTGGGTCGGGCCGTCCTCGCCCAGGCCGATCGAGTCGTGGGTGTAGACGAACACCGCGCGCAGCTTCATCAGCGCGGCCATGCGCACGGCGTTGCGGGCGTATTCCATGAACATCAGGAAGGTGCCGCCGTAGGGGATGAAACCGCCGTGCAGCGCCAGCCCGTTCATCATCGCGCTCATGCCGAACTCGCGCACCCCGTAGTGGATGTAGTTGCCCCCGGGCGCCTCGCCGCCGACCGAGCGGGAGCCGGACCAGCGGGTCAGGTTCGAGGGCGCCAGGTCCGCCGAGCCGCCGAGCAGCTCCGGCAGCAGCGGGCCCAGCGCTTCCAGGACCTGCTGCGAGCTCTTGCGGGTCGCCAGCTCGCGCGCCGCCTGCTGGCAGCCGGCGATCAGCGCGTCGCGCCGCGCGCCCCAGTCGGCCGGCAGCTCGCCGGCCAGGCGCCGCTCCAGTTCGGCGGCCAGCGCCGGGTAGGCCCGCGCGTAGTCGTCGAAGCGTTGTCGCCAGTCCCGCTCCAGCGCCGCCCCGCGCTCGCGCGCGTCCCAGGCCCTGGCGATCTGCGCGGGCACCTCGAAGGGCGCGTGCGGCCAGTCCAGCGCCTCGCGGGCCGCGGCGATCTCCTCGCCGCCCAGCGGGGCGCCGTGGCAGTCGTGGCTGCCGGCCTTGGTCGGCGCGCCGAAGCCGATGGTGGTCTTGCAGCAGATCAGCGTCGGCCGCTCCGTATCGGCCTTGGCCGCCGCCAGCGCCGCCTCGAGCGCGCTGGCGTCGTGGCCGTCGACCGCCTCGACGACCTGCCAGCCGTAGGCGCGGAAGCGCGCCGGCGTGTCGTCGCTGAACCAGCCCGCGACCTCACCGTCGATGGAGATGCCGTTGTCGTCGTAGAACACGATCAGCTTGCCGAGTCCCAGGGTGCCGGCCAGCGAGCAGACCTCGTGGGAGATGCCCTCCATCAGGCAGCCGTCGCCGACGAAGGCGTAGGTGCGGTGGTCGACGATCGCCTGTCCCGGGCGGTTGAAGTCCGCCGCCAGCAGCCGCTCGGCCAGGGCCATGCCGACGGCGTTGGCCAGCCCCTGGCCGAGCGGACCGGTGGTGGTCTCCACCCCCGGCGTGTAGCCGTACTCCGGGTGCCCGGGAGTGCGCGAATGCAACTGGCGGAAGCGCTTGAGCTCCTCGACCGGCAAGTCGTAGCCGGAGAGGTGCAGCAGGCTGTAGAGCAGCATCGAGCCGTGCCCGTTGGAGAGCACGAAGCGGTCGCGGTCGGGCCAGCGGGGGTTGCCCGGGTTGTGGCGCAGGTGGCCGTTCCAGAGCACTTCGGCGATATCGGCCATGCCCATGGGGGCGCCGGGATGGCCGGAGTTCGCCCGTTCCACCGCATCCATGCTCAGGACGCGGATGGCATTGGCCAGGGCGCGTCGGCCCGGTTTCAGGTTCTGGGTCATGCCACACCTCCGGCGAGTCGGGCGCGCAGCAGCGCCTCCAGTTTCAGTTGATCGGCCTCGAAGCCGCGGATGCCTTCGGCCAGCTTCTCGGTGGCCATGGCGTCCTCGTTCATCTGCCAGCGGAACTCGGCCTCGCCGAGCCGCTGCGCCGGGCGGGCCTCGCGTTCGCCCGTATCGGCCAGCGCCGGCGCCAGCACGCCTTCGCTGGCGGCGAGCTCCTCCAGCAGCGCCGGGCTGATGGTCAGCCGGTCGCAGCCGGCCAGCGCGAGGATCTCGCCGACGTTGCGAAAGCTCGCGCCCATGACCACGGTCGGATAAGCGTGGCGCCGGAAATAGTCGAAGATCCGCCGCACCGAGCGCACGCCCGGCTCCTCGGCGGGCGCATAGGCGGTTGCCGGGTCGGCCTGGCGGTACCAGTCGAGGATGCGGCCGACGAAGGGCGAGATCAGGTGGACGCCCGCCTCGGCGCAGGCGCGCGCCTGGGCGAAGCCGAAGATCAGCGTCAGGTTGCACGGGATCCCCTCCTTCTCCAGCACCTCCGCGGCGCGGATTCCCTCCCAGGTGGCGGCCAGCTTGATCAGGATGCGCTCGCGGCCGATGCCGGCCGCCTCGTACAGCCCGACCAGGCGGCGCGCCTTGGCGATGCTCGCCTCGCGGTCGAAGGAGAGCCGCGCGTTCACCTCGGTGGAGACGCGCCCCGGCACGGATGCGAGGATCCGCTCGCCCAGGGCGACCACCAGGCGGTCGCAGGCGTCGTCGACGGCCGCCTCGGGGCTGCGGGCGCCGCCCACCTCGCCGAGGACCCGGGCGACCAGGCCGTCGTACTGGCCGGACTGGACGGCCTTGAGGATCAGCGAGGGGTTGGTGGTGGCGTCCTCGGGCGCGAAACGCCGGATCGCCTCGAGATCGCCGGTGTCCGCCACCACGATGCTGTGCTGTCTCAATTGTTCAAGCAGGTTGGACATGATTCGGGCTCTTGATGGTTGGTGTTCCTGGGTCCGCGGCGTTCAGCTCGGCCAGGCTTTCGTGCAGCGTGCGATGGACCCGGTCGGCGATGGCGAAGCGCTCCGCGCCGGGATGGGCCGGGTCCGGCACCGCCACCACCGGCATGCCGGCGGCCCTGGCGGCGATCACGCCGTTGAGCGAGTCTTCCCAGACCCGGCACTGGTGCCGCTGCGCGCCCAGGCGCTCGGCCGCCAGTTCGAAGACCGCCGGATGCGGCTTGGAACGCGGCACCTCGGTGCCGGAGGCGAACACGGCGATCGGCAGCGCGTGCCGGCGCACCACCGCCGCGATGAAGGGCAGCGGCGAGGAGGACGCGATCGCCAGCCCGACGTGCCGCTCGCGCAGCCAGTCGATGAGTTCGACGGCGCCCGGCATCAGCGGCGCCTCGACGATCGCCCGCCCCATGCGCGCGATCAGCGCCTCGAACAGCGTTCCGGCCTCGACGCCCCGGCCGGCATGCAGGCGGGCCATGTCCTCGCAGAAGGCCCGGCTGCTGACGCCTTTCCAGGCGTGCAGGTCCTGCGTGCCGGGCGCGATCCCGTACAGCTCGTGCAACAGCGCGGCCTGGGTCGACATCCACAGCGGTTCCGAATCGATCAGCAGGCCGTCCATGTCGAAGATCGCGTACTGCATATCCATGTTGCTTGCCCCTATTCCGCGGGTTGTCAGCTCGAATGGCACCTGCGCTGAGTATTCGCGGGCGCTCGAGCTGCAGGCTGTAACCGAAAGGGTGAAAACCTGGATTCCGAGTCCGGACACACTTTCATATGTGCAGGGATAAGTAAGCAGCGTGCTGGGATCGGTCGATAAAATCGATCTTGTTAATCTCACGACGGGTTCTACTACTCACGGATGAGTCGTTATGAATCCTCGACAAGACTGCATTCAGCCCACACCCCGCCGGCCTTACTTAGGCGACTGCTCCCGATCGGCTTTCTCGACGGCCTTGATCCGCTCTACTTTCGGCCCCGAACGGCCGGCCTCGAACTCCGACTCGAGGAAGGATTTGACGATGTTTTTCGCCAACTCGGGACCAATCACCCGCGCCCCGATGGAAACGATCTGCGCATCGTTACTCTTGCGCGCCCGCTCCGCGGAATAGGTGTCGTGCGCCTGCGCGGCGCGAATGCCCTGAATCTTGTTGGCAGAAATAGCCATGCCTATGCCGGTCCCGCAGATCAGCACACCCAGACGGTGCTGGCCGGCGCTAATGGCAGTCGCAACCGCGGTGGCGATATCCGGGTACAGCACCGGATCGGTCGAATAGCAGCCGAAATCCTTAAGTCTGTAGCCCAGATCCTCAATATGGCGTTTGAGCAACTCTTTAAGCTCAAAGCCTGCCTCATCACAACCGATAGCCACAGAAAATGGCTCGTTCATGGTGCTTTCTCCGCTGTTATGTGAAACCGACCACGAAACGATCAAATGATCGCTTACTGAAAATATGTTCGAACATTCTTTTTTCTAAACATCATCTTGTCAAGACAAATACAGAATTAAAATTTAATTTTTTAGCGTAAAAAACAATAAAAAAACATAAATAGCTAACTAATGATATTTTATTCTCACAAAACTCCTCAAAAAATATTGACGAAGGCAATCGCATGGAGAAACATGTGATCGCGCACCGATCATATGATCAGTCGCCAGAACAAGAACCAAACAAGAGGACACGCCAATGGCGTCGACGACATTACTGCTTGAGGCCGAGCGCATCGCTAAGGCCTACGGTGGCGTACCTGCCTTACGTGATGGGCGTCTGGCTCTCAAGGCCGGCACAGTCCACGCTCTCTGCGGCGGAAACGGTGCGGGCAAGTCCACCTTCCTGAGCATCCTCATGGGAATCACCCAACGCGATGCCGGCACCATCCGGCTCGATGGTCGCGAAGTGCACTTCCAGCGCCCCAGCGATGCCCTTGACGCTGGAATCGCCATAATCACTCAAGAGTTGGAGCCCATTCCCGATCTCACCGTCGCCGAGAACATCTGGCTGGGCAGGGAACCACGACACGTCAATTGCCTCATCGACAACCGAGAGCTCAATCGTCGAACCCAGGCCTTGCTGGACGACCTGGGATTCGAGGTAGACGCAAAATTGCCGATGCGCCGTTTAAGCGTCGCGCAAACGCAGTTGGTCGAGATTGCCAAAGCGTTCAGCTACGACTGCCGGGTGATGATCATGGACGAACCGACTTCGGCCATCGGCGAGCGCGAGACCGAAACGTTGTTTGCTGCCATTCGCCGGCTTACCGCTCGTGGCGCCGGTATCATTTATGTCTCCCACAGGCTTAGCGAACTGGCGCAGATCGCTGACGAATACAGCATCTTTCGCGATGGAGCCTTTGTGGAGAGCGGGCTCATGGCCGATATAGACCGCGGGCATCTGGTGCGCGGCATCGTTGGGCGCGAACTGCAGCCGATCAATCACAAACAAAATCGCCAGTGCACCCCGGAAATCTGCCTGGATGTGGCCGGCCTGACTCGTGATGGCGAGTTCCAGGATATTAGCCTGCAAGTGCGCAAGGGCGAGATCCTCGGTATCTATGGCTTGATGGGGTCGGGTCGCAGCGAGTTCCTCAACTGCATCTACGGGCTCACCGCACCTGACGCCGGCCTTGCCCAACTCAACGGCCAGGAACTTCCCATCGGCGATCCGGCCGCGACCATCCGTGCAGGCATCTCGCTGGTCACCGAAGATCGCAAGGAAACCGGTCTGGTACTCGGTAGCAGTATCACCGAAAACATCGCCCTGGCCGCTTACGACAAGTTGTCCAACCTGTCGATTATCAACATGCGCAAGGAACGCAACCTAGCCGAAAGCATGGCACAGCGTTTGCGCATAAAGACTGCCTCTCTCGATTTACCGGTGTCGTCCATGAGCGGCGGCAACCAGCAAAAGGTAGTGCTCGCCAAGTGCCTGTCGACCGAGCCGGTCTGTTTGTTTTGCGATGAGCCGACCCGCGGTATAGACGAGGGTGCCAAGCAGGAAATCTACCGCTTGCTCGATGAATTCGTACGTACCGGCGGGGCCGCCATCGTAGTGTCTTCAGAAGCCCCCGAGGTACTGCACCTGAGCGATCGCATAGCAATATTCAAAGCAGGTCGTCTGGCTGTCACCGTCGATAACGATCAGACCATTACCCAAGAAGCCCTATTGAGTCTTGCCTCATGAATATCATCCTGAACAATCTATCCGGCAATATCGTCCAGCATCGCAAGAAACTGCGCCTTGCCCTGGACCGTTTTGGACTGCCGCTGGTATTCGTCTTGTTGTGCCTCATATTGAGTCTCTCCAGCGAGTACTTCATGACCTGGCGCAACTGGATGGATATCCTTCGACAGACCTCCATCAACGGTATTCTCGCCATAGGCATGACCTATGTTGTCATCACCCGGGGTATCGACCTCTCGGTAGGCTCGATTCTGGCGTTCGCCGGCCTCTGTAGCGCCATGGTGGCAGCACAGGATCATGGCCTGCTGGCTTCGCTCAGCGCGGGCATGTTCGCCGGCGCGGCACTGGGCGCGGTGAACGGATTCATGGTTGCGAACCTTTCCATTCCTCCCTTTGTCGCCACGCTGGGAATGCTCAGTATCGCTCGCGGCATGACTTTCATCCTCAACGATGGCAGCCCGATAACCGAGTTGCCGGAAAGTTATCTGGCGCTCGGTATCGGCAGCCTGGGTCCGGTGAGCATGCCGATCGTGATTTTTGCCATAGTCGCCCTGTTCTTCGCCCTGGTACTCAAGTACACCACCTACGGCCGCTATGTATATGCCGTGGGCGGCAACGAGAAAAGTGCACGCACTTCGGGAATCGGAGTGCGCAAGGTGATGTTTTCCGTTTATATCGTGTCCGGTGTACTGGCCGGGCTCGCCGGAATGGTGCTTACGGCACGCACTACCGCCGCCCTGCCCCAGGCAGGCATGTCCTATGAGCTGGACGCAATCGCCGCGGTGGTTATCGGTGGTACCAGCCTGTCCGGCGGCAGCGGCAATATCGTCGGCACCCTGTTTGGCGCATTGTTGATCGGCGTGATCAATAACGGTTTGAACCTCCTGGGAGTTTCTTCCTATTACCAGCAGGTTGCCAAAGGCCTGATCATCGTGATCGCCGTATTGGTTGACGTTTGGCGTAAAAAGAAACGCTGAAGAAAACGTAAACCTTCGCAACAACTACAAGAGACATATCTGAAATCAGCTCCTCGGATATCCTCTCAATACCCGATCAAAAGACAATAATAAAGGTTATCGCCATGAAACTGACAAGTGTCTTCACTGCCCTCGCAGCAGCTTCTTTCCTCGTCAGTAATATCGCTCAAGCGGAATCCTACAAGGTTGGTGCCGCAGTCTATGGCCTGAAAGGCCAGTTCATGCAGAACTGGGTACGGGAACTCAAGCAGCATCCCGCCGTACTGGACGGCACAGTGCAACTCACCATTTTCGACGGCAACTATGACGCTCTGACCCAGAATAACCAAATCGATACGATGGTCACTCAACAATACGATGCCATCCTCTTCGTCCCCATCGATACCAAGGCGGCTGCAGGTGCTGTCGCCCGTGCCCAGGCGAGCGACGTGCTAGTGATCGCTTCCAACACGAATATCGCCAACTCGAAAGCCCCTTTCATAGGTAATGACGATATCGAAGGAGGACGCCTGCAAGCCCAGGCAATGGTCGACAGGCTCGGAGGCAAGGGCAATGTGGTGATCATACAAGGCCCGATCGGCCAGTCCGCACAGATCGATCGCGAAAAAGGCGAGTTGGAAATTCTGCAGAAGCATCCCGAGATAAAGATCGTCGAGAAAAAGACCGCCAACTGGTCTCGTTCCGAAGCGATGAGCCTCACCGAAGACTGGCTCAACGCCTATCCGAACGGTATCAACGGGATCATTGCGCAGAATGACGATATGGCTCTCGGAGCGCTGCAAGCCGTAAAAGGACGCAACCTCTCGCATCAAGACATGCCGATTACATCGATCGACGGCATGCCCGATGCGATTCGAGTCGCCAAAAATGGCGAAGTGATCACCTTCCTGCAAGATGCCCAGGCTCAATCCCAAGGCGCTCTGGACATAGCCCTGCGCAAGCTGGTCGGTAGCGACTACAAGCCTCGCTCGGTGATCTGGCAACGCTACGCTAAAGATGTGGAGTGGAGCGATGGTACCAGCAAGGCCTATATCTTGCCCTGGGTGCCAGTAACCAGGACCAATGCAGACACGCTGTACCAACAGGTTACCCAAAGTACCAAGTGACCTCACACGAAGACTCTATAGCCTTCAGGAGTTATTACCATGTCCAAATACTTGGATAAGGCGTTCGATCTGCAGGGACGCTGCGCCATCGTCACCGGAGGGGCAGCCGGTATCGGTCTGGCCTGCGCCAGACTGCTCACCGAATGCGGCGCACGAGTCGCCCTGCTCGATCGCAACCCGGCAGTGGAAACCGTTGCCGCCGGCTTGGGCAGCGGACACCTCGGCGTCGCCCTGGACGTACGCCAGCTCGATGAGATCCAGGCAGCAGTGGAGCGCGTGGTCGCCGCCTTCGGCCAAATCGACTATCTGGTCAACAGTGCGGGAGTCGCTCGGCTCGACAAGGCGCTGGATGTCGACGAAGAAAGCTGGGATATCACTCTCGATATAAATCTCAAGGCCAGCTTCTTCGCTGCCCAAGCGGTCGCGCGGCACATGCGCGAGCGTGGCGCCGGACGCATTGTCAATCTCGCATCCCAGGCAGCCGTCATCGGTCTCGATCGCCATGCCGCCTATTGCGCCAGCAAGGCCGCGATAGTCGGCCTGACCAAAGTCTTGGCGATGGAATGGGCCGAGCATGGCATCACCGTCAACGCCGTATCGCCGACCATCGTCGAAACCGAGCTGGGCAAGCAGGCTTGGGCGGGGGAAGTCGGAGAGCGGGCCAAACAGCAGATCCCCGTGGGCCGCTTCGCCCAACCCGAAGAAGTTGCCAGCCTGGTGCTTTATCTACTCAGCGACGCAGCAGCGATGATCACTGGTGAAAATGTGGTCATCGATGGCGGCTACACCATCAAGTAAAAAATACTTAAAAGGAAAGTCATGAATCGCATCATTAACGATCCGGATCTGTTGGTCGAACACATGCTCCAGGGCGTACTCGTCGCCCATCCGGAACTTACCCAAGCCAAAGACAACCAGCGCGTGGTCTACAACGCCAACCTCGCGCAAGACGGTCGGGTCGGTATCGTCACCGGCGGTGGTTCGGGCCACGAACCCGCTTTCCTCGGCTACGTCGGTCCGGGCCTCGTGGACGCCGTGGCGGTTGGCGAAATCTTCTCCTCCCCCACGGCCAAAAGCTTCTTCGATGCCTTCTGCATCGCCGAACGCGGCGCGGGCATCGCCTGCCTCTACGGCAACTACGCCGGCGACAACATGAACGTCAAGTTGGCGATGAAGATGGCGGCCAGCAAGGGTCTCGTTGTGCGTACGGTCGTTGCCAACGACGACGTCGCCTCGGCGCCTCCGGAAGACATCGCCAAACGCCGGGGGGTAGCCGGGGAAATCTTCATGTGGAAGATCGGCGGGGCAGCAGCAGCTCAAGGCTACGACCTGGACGGCGTCATCCGCGTTGCGCAGAAGGCAGTGGATCAGTGCCGTTCCATCGGCGTCGGCCTCAGCCCTTGCACCATCCCGGCGGTAGGCAAGCCCAACTTCCAGATCCCCAACGGCCAGATGGAACTGGGTATCGGCCATCACGGGGAACCCGGTATCGAGGTCGTTACCACGGAATCCGCCGCGCGCATGGCCGAACGCATGCTCGATTACATTCTCGCCGATCGCGACTTCACCGTGGACGATAGCGTAGTGGTATTGGTCTCCGGCCTTGGCGCGACCCCGGTCATGGAACTGTATATCTATTACGCCGAAGTAGAACGATTGCTCAAGGAGCGTGGCTTGCGCGTGCACCGCTGCTATGTCGGTAACTATTTTACTTCCCTGGAAATGATGGGCGTCACCCTCAGCGTGCTGGGTCTGGACGCCGAACTCGCCAGCCTGATCGATCAGCCTTGCCGTTCCATCGGTATGACCCAAACGGAGTGATATATGAACCAGTCATTTTCCGGTACCGACGGTGCCTCCATCATTAGCGATTTGGTCGAAGTAATCGTTGCCAACCGTGAGTACTTGAGCGAAGTGGATGGCGCCATTGGCGACGGCGATCATGGCATCAACATGGCTAAAGGATTCGCCCGTTGCGGCAAGAACCTTGAAGGCCGCGAACTTTCCCTCGCCGAAGCCCTCGATGAACTGACCCTTTCCCTCATGGAGGGTATCGGCGGCTCCATGGGTCCCTTGTACGGCAGCTTGTTCATCGGCATGGCCGATCAGGTGCGTGGCTGTCAGGAAATCGATGCCGAGATCTTTGCCCGCATGCTGCGTGGCGGTCTCACATCGCTTCAAGACATCAGCGATGCTGGGGTGGGCGACAAATGCCTGATGGATGCACTGATACCGGCGGTGGAAGCTTTCGAACAGGCACATTCCCGAGACACCGAATTTACCGAAGCCTTGAGAGAGATGAAGCTCGCCGCAGCCCGCGGTCGTGACTCGACCCGTGACCTGGTCGCCCGTATCGGCCGGGCCAGCCGTCTCGGCGAACGTTCACTGGGCGTGCTTGACGCCGGCGCCGTGTCCTGTTGCCTGATTCTCACCCGATTGGCCGATTCGGCGGAAGCCCGGTTACACAGTTAATTCATGTCATGCGCGCTTGCCAATATTCGGCGAGCATTGAATTCGGCAAGATGTGGATTCTCTTTACAGCTTGCCCACGAATTGACCGATATGACTGGGTATCCAGCCTTATCAACTTCGAATATGGACTTGAGCGCCATTCGAAATAACTTCGGAGTCTATTATCGAGCGGCAGACACTCGCCAATACCAAAGACCCCAATTGCATTAATGCTGCTTGGCTGGCGCTATATCGATCAGGCTGACAAACAACCACAACCATTTCCCGTATGCCGAACAGGCTTATAAGTCATGGTGCTTCAATGTCGCTGACTTCGATATCAGTGGCCAGCTACAAGTCTGGCTAAAACGAAAAGGTAAAGTCATGATAGTTTTTCCTAGTATTCAGGACATTCCGGAGAAGTACCGCCTGGGCGCGCCCATCGAACAGCGCGACTACCTGGTCGACGGCGAACTGCGCCGCTGGGACGGCCCGCTGGCCGCCGTGCGCAGCCCCATCCACCTGAAGACCGCCAAGGGCGACGAGCAGGTCGTCCTCGGCAGCACCCCGCTGCTCGACGCCCAGGCTGCGCTGGGCGCCCTGGACGCCGCGGTCAGGGCCTACGACAACGGCCAGGGCCTGTGGCCGAGCATGCCGGTGGCCGGGCGCATCCAGCACGTCGAGACCTTCCTGGCCCGCATGCGTGAACAGCGCGAGGCGGTGGTCAAACTGCTGATGTGGGAGATCGGCAAGAACCTCAAGGACGCCGAGAAGGAATTCGACCGCACCTGCGACTACATCGTCGACACCATCCACGAACTCAAGGAACTCGACCGCCGCTCCAGCCGCTTCGAGCTGGAGCAGGGCACCCTCGGCCAGATCCGCCGCGTGCCGCTGGGCGTGGCGCTGTGCATGGGCCCCTACAACTACCCGCTGAACGAGACCTTCACCACCCTGATCCCGGCGCTGATCATGGGCAACACCGTGGTGTTCAAGCCGGCCAAGTTCGGCGTGCTGCTGATCCGCCCGCTGCTCGAGGCGTTCCGCGACAGCTTCCCGGCCGGGGTGATCAACGTCATCTACGGGCGCGGCCGCGAGACCGTCAGCGCGCTGATGGAAAGCGGCAAGGTGGACGTGTTCGCCTTCATCGGCACCAACAAGGGCGCCAGCGACCTGAAGAAGCTGCACCCGCGCCCGCACCGCCTGCGCGCAATCCTCGGCCTGGACGCCAAGAACCCCGGCATCGTCCTGCCCGAGGTGGACCTGGACAACGCGGTCGGCGAGGCGATCACCGGCGCCCTGTCGTTCAACGGCCAGCGCTGCACGGCGCTGAAGATCCTCTTCGTCCACGAACAAGTGGTCGACGCCTTCCTGGAGAAGTTCAACGCCAGGCTGGCCGCGCTCAAGTCGGGCATGCCCTGGGAACCAGGGGTGGCGCTGACCCCGTTGCCGGAGCCGGGCAAGACCGATTTTCTCGCCACCCTGGTGGCCGACGCCCTGGCCAAGGGCGCGAAGGTGGTCAACCCCGGCGGTGGCGAGGTGCGCGAGACCTTCTTCTACCCGGCGCTGCTCTACCCGGTGAGTCCGCAGATGCGCGTCTACCAGGAGGAGCAGTTCGGCCCGCTGATCCCGGTGGTGCCTTACCGCGACCTGCAGACGGTGATCGACTACGTGCGCGAGTCGGACTTCGGCCAGCAGCTGTCGATCTTCGGCAACGACCCGCAGCAGGTCGCCAGGCTGGTGGATGCCTTCGCCAACCAGGTCGGGCGGATCAACCTCAACACCCAGTGCCAGCGCGGGCCGGACAGCTTCCCGTTCAACGGCCGCAAGAACTCGGCGGAGGGGACTCTGTCGGTGTACGACGCGCTGCGGGCGTTCTCGATCCGCACGCTGGTGGCGACCAAGCTTCAGGAGGACAACAAGCAGTTGATCAGCGACATCATCCGCAACCGCGAGTCGAGCTTCCTGACCACCGATTATCTTTTTTGAACCAGGCCCAAGTCTTTATCGGGCCCTCATGATCAGTCCGAGTCGACTCATTGACCAACAATGAGCGTAATCATCGACACTAACGCAAACGCAGACTGCATTAATGATGAAAACAACAAATGGAGAAAACAATAATGACCTCCGTGGCTAAAGAGAGTATTTCCACCCGCAGACTGAATAACATTCCGAAAACCATGAAGGCCGTGATGGCCTACGCACCTGGCGACTACCGCCTGGAGGAAGTAGCGGTACCAAAGGCCGGACCGGGCGAAATCATAGCCAAGGTCGAAGCCTGCGGCATCTGTGCAGGCGATATCAAGTCCTTCGGTGGCGCACCCAGCTTCTGGGGAGACGAAACCCAGCCGGCCTATATCAAGGCGCCAATGATTCCAGGACATGAGTTTATCGCTCATATCGTCGAACTGGGCAAAGGCGTTGAAGGCTACGAACTGGGCGATCGCGTGATCTCCGAGCAGATTGTGCCCTGCTGGAACTGTCGTTTCTGTAAACGTGGCCATTACTGGATGTGCCAAAAGCACGACCTCTACGGCTTCCAGAACAACGTGAACGGTGCAATGGCCGAGTACATTAGGTTCACCAAAGAGAGTATCAACTATAAGGTTCCGCGGGATCTGCCGATCGAGAAGGCGGTACTTATCGAGCCCTATGCCTGCTCGATGCATGCGGTACAGCGTGCGCAAATCCAGTTCGGAGATGTGGTAGTACTCGCGGGCGCCGGTACCCTGGGCTTAGGGATGATCGGCGCGGCCAAGAAGGCCGGCCCCGGAAAACTGGTCGTGATGGATTTGTTCGAGGATCGACTCGAGCTGGCGAAGAAATTCGGTGCCGATCTTGTCATCAATCCTGCGAAAGAGGATCCCGTGGCCCGGATCAAGGAGATCACCGATGGTTATGGTTGCGATGTCTATATCGAAGCGACCGGGCATCCGAAGTCCGTGGAACAAGGCTTATCGATGATCCGCAACCTTGGACGCTTCGTCGAGTTCAGTGTTTTCAAGGACCCGGTAACCGTCGACTGGAGCATCATCAGTGACCGCAAGGAGCTCGATGTTCTCGGTGCGCACCTCGGTCCCTATTGCTACCCGCTGGTAATCGAAGGTATTGCCGACGGTTCCCTGCCGACCGAGGGTGTCGTCACCCATAACTTCCCCTTAGAGCGCTTCATGGATGGTTTCAAACTCGCAATGAGCGGCAAGGACTCCCTGAAAGTGATTTTGACTCCTTGAGACGATAAATATTCAGTCTCGCCGATGGGGCCCCGGCCCCATCGTTTTTCATGCATCCAGCGATCGCAATATTCGATCGCCACGCCGGCCATAACTACAACAAGTACAATAATGAACGACATGACTTGCCCACCGAGCACACTCGGCTCACCACGGGCCGTAACAATCCGGCCTCCCCATATACTCAAGACACCGCCAGCCCACTCGGACAACCAAGGCATACCCAGGAAAACCCTGTCTTCTTACTCGCAAGAAAAACGAAAGCCACATTACGCTCAAGAAGACACCTTCGCGGTTGAAAATCTTTTCAGGGTTTAGTTCTAGACCAGACATTTCCTCCTTCCGATTTCGCCCGGATTAGATACCAGCCTTCGGCTCATGGCATCCGTGCTTCGTGGTGAGGGATCTTTTGATTTTTTGCGGAAAATCTTCACTGGTAATAAAAATAATGAAGAACTGCAATCATCGTTTTTTTCAGCTCCATAGCCTCCAACCGATATCAACGGCTATCCGAAGGAGGACTCCACTTGCACTTTATGCCTGCCTCGTTCTCACTTGGCAGGCCCATGCTCTGGATTTCAGTGGTTATCTGCGTAGCGGGGTTGGCGGCTCGACCGAAGGCGGTACCCAATCCTGTTTTCAATTGCCCGGCGCACCGTCGAAATATCGGCTCGGCAACGAGTGCGAACAGTACTTCGAACTGGCCCTGCAGCAAGACTTGCTCAGCTTTGGCGACGGCTCGACGATTGGCGTCTACAGCATGGCGCAGTTGTACAACCAGTATGGCCACTCATTGAAATTCAGCGATGAGCACGGTTTCAGCCGCCTGAGCCAATGGTACGTCGAGTGGAAGGACATGCCGGCCCTCAACGGTGGTTCCTTCTGGTTCGGTCGCCGCTGGTACAAACGTAACGACATTCACATGTCGGACTTTTTCTACTGGAACCAGAGTTCCACCGGCTTCGGCTTTAACGAAGTTTCCATCGGCGATCTCAAATACAGTTATGTGTTCTCGCGCAAGGACAACCAGGATCAGGAACCCTACGTCAATCGCCATGACTTCAATGTCGATGGCTTCGAGCCAAATCACAACGGCAAGCTGGAAGTGGGTTTCAGTTATATTCAAAAACCGGACAGCCGCGACGCTCATAGTGGCTGGTCGTTGGCCATTCAGCACAAACAGAAGGATTTCCTCGGTGGACTTAACACCCTGGCGTTGCAATATGGTCGTGGACCGGGCACCGGTCTGAGTTACACGGGCGACGCCAGCCTGAACAACGGCGATAAAAGCTGGCGTCTGGTCGAGTACTTCGACTGGGAGATGACACCACGTTTCAGCGGTCAGTTCGCAGTGGTCTATCAGAAGGACATTCGCCCCGACGGCGACGATCAGCGCTGGCTATCCGTTGGGGTGCGGCCGGTCTATGCCTTCACCGAGCAGTTCAAGCTGAGCGCCGAAGTGGCGCGCGATCAAATCAAGGCAAGCAATGGCACCCGCAAATTGACCAAGTTCACCATCGCGCCAACCTGGTCGCCGGCCGGACCAGGCTTCTGGAAACGTCCGGAGATTCGCCTCTATTACACTTATGCTGCCTGGAACGAGGCGGCGCAACGTGCGGCCGCTCCCGAATCCACGCTATCGGACACCGGCACCTTCGGTTCCGACCGTCATGGCGCAAACTTTGGTATGCAACTCGAGTATTGGTGGAAATAGAGCATTCGGCTCGGGAGAGCAGGCGGGGCCCACGATGAACGAGCCCCGGCTCGTCCCGGCAGTGCCGAAGGCTGCTCGACCGATCAGCGCCGACCCTCAACCCAGGCCAGCCTTTCCAGGGACGTCAGCCATGCCATGAAGCCGACATCCACACGATTTTCGATCTCGTATTCGAAAGCCTGGCCAGCTCAGTCCTCCATGTATTCCGCCAAGGTATCGGGGCGGCAGACGATCAGGGTGCGCTGCTCGAAGCGAATCACGCCCTGGCGGGCGAACTGGTTGAGGACCCGGTTCACCGTCTGCCGGCAGGAGCCGACCAGATACGCCAGTTCCTGGTGAGTGATACGCACGTGAAAGCGGATTTCCCCTTCCCGCGATTCGCCCCAGTTGCGCGCCAGACGCATCAGCACGCGCGCCAGGCGCGCTTCGGCACGGCGTCCGGTCTTGTCGGCGACGGCATCGCAGGCCAGCCGGAGGCGTCCGCTGACCTGGCGGATGACATTGATCGCCAACTGCGGATGCAGGTGCAGCAGGCGCTCGAACTCGCCCCGGCTCAGGCTGCGGATCACAGCGCGTTCCTGGACCTGCGCGTTGACCGACTGTTCCTCGGCCCCGGATATTCCTCCGGCTCCGAACAGATCGCCGGGCACGCAGAACCAGAACACGGTGATTTCGCCCTGTCCGGACAGGTGGAAGATCTTCACCCGCCCCTCTTCGAGCATGTAGATGCGGCTGGCCGGGTCGTTGGCGCGGAACACCATGCTGCCCCGGCGGTATTCGCGGCGCTCGGTGGCATTCATCACTTCGTCGCGCGCCTCGGGAGACAGTCCGGCGAACAGATCGAACCTTTCCCAATACCAGGGAATGACAGGCTCTTTTTTTATAGCTTTAAGCATTTAGCATAAAAAAATTGAGTCTAAATTTTGTCGCACCGGCGACAGACCGTCGGCGGGTCTGGCGCAAGAATCCCAGCCGTTCCTCGAACGAATCATATACGGCGCTCCGGGCCGAACCGGCTGGCCGGCCAAGTATTTGTTCGTCTTATGTTATTCCATCGAAGAATTAAAAACCGAATACATATAAACGCTTGAGGCTTTTCACGATGTCCAAGAGCAAGTCCCCGCCCTTTCGCACGCCCGCTCCGCTGCCGGCGGGAAAATATCTGCGGCTGCTGGGCAAGCCATTGTTGCTGGGGCTGCCGTGGGCGGTTCTGCTGGCCCTGTGGACGGCGGTGCCCCATCTGAGCGAACGCTATGCCGCCCTGGTTCCTTCGCCGGCGAGCGTGCTGCGCCACGCGCTGCCGATGCTCGCCGACGGCAGTCTGTTCGTGCATTGGGCGGCCTCCGCCTCAAGAGTGATCGGCGGTGTCCTGCTGGGGGTGCTGGCGGCGGTGCCGGTGGGTTTCGTGCTCGGCTGGTACGCCGGCGCCCGGCGGCTGCTGACGCCGCTCCTGAACTTTTTCCGCGCCCTGCCGCCGATCGCGCTGATTCCGCTGACGATCGTCTATTTCGGCATCGGCGAGGCGGCGAAGATCCTGGTGCTGGTCTACGCCGCGTTCTTCACCGCGGTGGTGGTGCTCTACGAGGGCATCTCGCGGATCGCGCCGATCTACGTGAACGTCGCCCGCACCCTGGGCGCCAGCGAGCGCGAACTCTTCCTGCGCGTCGTCCTGCCGCTGGCGCTTCCCCATGTACTGACCGCCACCCGCGTGGCGCTCGGCGTGGGCTGGATGACCCTGGTGGCTTCCGAGCTGGTTTCCGCGCAGAACGGGCTGGGCTCGATGATCCAGGTGGCTGCCTCCTACTTCCAGTTGGAAGTCATCTACCTGGGGCTGATCTGCATCGGTTTCACGGCCATGGCCATGGACTTCCTGCTGGTTCGCCTGAGCGCCCGGCTGGTCGGCTGGCAGGAAAGGGTGAAGTGATGGGCGGCATAGAGTTTCGCAACGTGTCGGTGCGCTATCCCGCCGCGCCCAACGACGGCTGGGTGGTGAAGAACCTGTCCCTGAGCCTGGCCAAGGGCGAGTTCGTCTCGCTGATCGGCCCTTCCGGCTGCGGCAAATCCACCCTGCTCAAGCTCGCCGCGGGAATGCAGGCGCCGACGCTCGGCAGCCTGAGCATCGACGGCCGGCCGATCACGGGGCCGGGCCCGGAACGCGGCGTGGTGTTCCAGGAGTACGGCGTGTTCCCCTGGCTCAGCGTGCGGCAGAACATCGAGTTCGGCCTGACCCTGCGCGCCAACCGCCGCGCCCCGGCCGAACGCGCCGCCATCGTCGACAAGTACCTGGAGCTGATGGGCCTGGCCGACTTTCGCGACGCGCTGCCGGGCACGCTGTCCGGCGGCATGCGCCAGCGGGTGGCGCTGGCCCGCGCCTATGCGGTGGCCCCGGACTATCTGCTGATGGACGAACCCTTCGCCGCGCTGGACGCGCAGACGCGCCTGGTGATGCACGACCTGCTGCTGGAACTGCAGGGCCGCGAGCGCAAGGGCGTGCTGCTGATCACCCATTCGGTGGACGAAGCCCTCTACCTCTCCTCGAAGATCGTGCTGATCAGCGCCCGTCCCGCGCGCCTGCTGGAGGTGGTCGAGGTTCCCTTCGCCCATCCCCGCGACGAGACGCTGCGCGCCGATCCCCGTTTCGCCCGGCTGCACGCCCACCTGCGCCAGCGGGTGATGCAGGCCTACGCCGAACAGCAACACCAGGACAACCCCCATGCCTTGCCCCCGGAGAATCCCTGAATCATGAAACGCAGATCCCTGCTGCAAGGCGCCCTGGCCCTGGGCGCCGCCGCCTCGCTGCCGTCCCGGCTGCTCGCCGCGCCGCGCGAGAAGCTCAAGGTCGGATACCTGCACACCCTGTCCGCCGACGCCCACTTGTGGCTGGGCGAGCACCTGGGCGCCTGGTCCGCACAGGCCATCGAGATCGAGCCGATACGCTTCGTCACCGGCCTGGAGGCCTACCAGGCGCTGGCCGGTGGCAGCGTCGACCTGGTGACGACCGGCGCGGTCATCTCCAACTTCCCGGCGCGCGGCCAGGGCAAGGCGTTCCTGGTCAACGCGCTGGAAACCGGGATCGCGCAGATCTGGGCCGATCCGGCGGCCGGCATCCGCTCGCTGGCCGACCTCAAGGGCCGGCAGGTCGCCACCACGCGCGGCACCACCGCCCACTTCTTCCTGCACCGCGCGCTGCTCGCCGCCGGGCTGGACAGCACCAAGGACGTGGAAATCGTCCACCAGCGCCTCGACCAGGCGGTGACCTCGTTCATCGCCGGCTCGGTACCGGCGACCTCCCTGTGGGTGCCCTTCGACGTGCCGATCCGCCAGCGCCGGCCGCAGGCCGCATTGCTGGCGCAGTCCGGCGACTACCCGGACGCCACGGTGGTGGACGGCTGGTCGGCGCGCAACGAGCTGCACGCCAGCCGGCCCGATCTGCTGCAACGCTTCATCCGCGGCTGGGCACGGGCCAACGACCTGCTGGTCGAGCAGCCCGACGAGGCGCTGAAGATCCTCGCCGCGAGCCACTACAAGGAATTCGACTTGGCGGAACTGCGCCGCCAGCACGCGCTGATCACCTGGTACCCGAGCCGCGAATGGCCGCGTTACTACCGCGACGGTTCGGTGCAAGCCTGGCTGGACCGGGTGACCGCCTTCAACCGCGAGGTCGGGGCGATCCAGGACCCGCTGCCCGCCGCCCGCTACTTCGATCCGCAACCCTTCCTCGATGTCTTCGCCTGAACGGCAGGAGCCCAGCCATGTATCACTACAAGCACGCCAAATCGGTCGTCGAGCCGGTCCCCATCGAACAGCGTTACCGGCACATCCGCCCTCGCCCGCAGATGCCCGACTTCGCCGCCGAGGTGGACATCGACCTGTCGCGGCCGCTGGATGAGCCGGTCCGCGAGGAACTGCGCCAGGCCCTGCGGGATTTCGAGGTGCTGTTCCTGACACCCCAGGAACTGACCCCGGAACAGCACCTGGAGCTGGCCTCGGTGTTCGGCCCGGTGGCCCAGGGCGCCTACTTCCCGCGCAAGGACAGTCATCCGCAGATCGAGGTACTGGCCAACGACGCCCGGCGGCCGGCCTCGGTGGACCACTGGCACAGCGATCTGACCTGGCTGGAAGAGCCGCCCGCCGGGGTGGCGATCCAGCTCGTCGAAATCCCGGCGAACGGCGGCAACACCGCCTGGGCGAGCATGAGCAAGGCGTTCGCCGCCCTGTCGCCGGGGCTGCAGGAATACCTGCGCGGCCTGCGCGCCACCCATACCTGGGAAATCAGCCAGTGGCGCAACTACCTGGCCAACCTGGGCGAGGAAGTCCTTCTCAACTCGATCCGCCGCTTCAAGCCGGTGAGCCATCCGGTCGTGCAAAAGCACCCGCAGTCGGGCAAGGAAATCCTCTACGTCAACGAAACCTTCACCCGCAATATCGACGATGTTCCCCCTCAGGAAAGCCGCGAGATCCTGCGCTTTCTCTGCGAGTGGCTGAAACAGCCGGAATTCGTCCACAGCCACCGCTGGCAGCGCAACGGCATCGCCATCTGGGACAACCTCGCCACCCAGCATTACGCCCTGGCCGACTACTGGCCGCACAGTCGGGTCAACCAGCGGGTGACCTTCAATGCCCAGGGCAGCCGGGCGCCGGTGGCCAACACCCTGGCCGAAGTCGGCGGCCTGGGTGTCGAATCCAGGGTCGCCTATGGCTATTGAGGCATTGCGCCAGCTCCGTACCGCGCGTCTGCACCTGCACTACGCCGACAGTGGCCCGGCGGACGGGCCGGTCGCGGTGCTGCTGCATGGCTGGCCGGACTCGATCCTGGGCTGGTCGGACCTGGTGGCGGCGCTCAACGCCGCCGGCTGGCGCACGCTGGTGCCTTTCCTGCGCGGCTTCGGGCCGAACCGCTTCCTCGCCCCGGACACGCCGCGCAGCGGTCAGGCCTGTGCCATCGCCGCCGACGTGGAAGCCCTCGCCGACGGCCTCGACATCGAGCGTTTCGCATTGATCGGCCACGACTGGGGCGCCCGCGCCTCCTACGCGCTGGCGGCCTTGCGCAGCGAGCGGATCGAGCGGCTGGTCGCGCTGTCGGTCGGCCATGCGCCGCCCGCCCCGCTCGGCCTGCGCCAGGCGCAGAACTACTGGTACCACTGGTATTTCGCCCTGCCGCGCGGCGAGGCGGCGCTGCGCGAAGACCCGCGCGCCCTGTGCCGTCACCTGTGGCAGTCCTGGTCCCCCGGCTGGGCGTTCCCGGACAGCCTGTTCGAAGCGGCCGCGCAGGCCTTCGACAACCCGGACTGGATCGCCGTGACCCTGCATTCCTACCGGCAACGCTGGGGCTTCGCCGCGGGCGATCCGGCCCATGCGACCTGGGAAGGCCGCCTCGCCCAGGGTCTGCCCATCCCGGTCCCGACACTGGTGCTACACGGCGCGGACGACCGTTGCAACGATCCGTCCACCTCGGCGGATGCCTCCCTGTTCGTCGGCCGCTACCGGCGCCTGCTGCTGCCGGGCGTCGGCCACTTCCCCCAGCGCGAAGCCCCGGAAACGGTGAGCGCGGCCGTGCTGGACTGGCTGGGAACGCCCGGGCAGGCGGGAAACCGGGCTCTGTAGCAAAATGCCTGCGCTCGCTGGATGCGTCGTTGAAAACCGGTTCGGAATGCTCATTCACCGCGCGCAGGCCCTTCTTCCTCACCAACTCTTGCCTGGCCCGACCTTCGCTCGACGACTTTCGTACAGCCCCTAGCGAAAGCGCGGCGGCTCGAACGCCGTCACCGGCGGCGCTTCGCCGCTCCAGCGCTCCACCTCCACCTGCGCGCTATGGGCGGTGCAGCCCTGCGACAGGCTGGAGGCGCCGACGTCGTGGGTCAGCACGTTGGGGTTGCCGTGCTTCTCCAGACTATTGTGCTCGGCGGGATCGACGGGGTCGTACCAGGCGCCGGTGGCCAGTTGCACTACGCCGGGACGTATGTCTTCGCTGAGGATCGCGCCGGCCAGCAGCGCGCCGCGTTCGTTGAACACCCGCACTATGTCGCCGTCGGCGATGCCGCGGGCGGCGGCGTCCCGCGGATGCAGGGTGAGCGGCTCGCGGCCGTGGATCTTCGAGGCCCGGCTGTAGGCGCCGTGGTCATACTGGCTGTGCAGGCGGGTCTTCGGCTGGTTGGAGATCAGGTGCAGCGGATGGCTGGGCGGCGGCGGCTCGAACCAGACCGGATGGCCGGGGCAATCGGCGTAGCCGAAGCCGGCGATGCGCTCGGAGTGGATTTCCAGCCGACCGGAGGGCGTGCCCAGCGGGTGGGCCTCGGGGTCGTCGCGGAACTCCTCGAGCAGGATGGTCTGCTGCGCCGGGCGGGGCACCTCGAAGCAGCCCTCGGCCCAGAAGACCTCGAAGTCCGGCAGTTCGATGCCCTGCTCCCTGGCGCGCTGCCGCGAGCCTTCGTAGCTGTGGCGCAGCCAGTCCAAGGTGTCGCGGCCCTCGCCGAAGCGGTCGGCGAAGCCCAGACGCCCGGCCAGGTCGAGGAAGATGCGGTAGTCGTCGCGCGCCTCGCCGACCGGCTCGATGGCGCGCTTCATGGCCAGCATGAAACGGTCCGAACTGGCACTGCCGATGTCGTCGCGCTCCAGTGCGGTGGTCGCCGGCAGGACGATGTCGGCATGCTTGGCCTGGGCCGTCCAGTACTGCTCGTGGACCACGATGGTCTGCGGGCGCCGCCAGGCGTGGAGGAAGCGGTTGAGGTCCTGGTGGTGATGGAAGGCGTTGCCGCCCGCCCAGTACACCAGACGAATGTCCGGGTAACGGTGGCGCCGGCCGTCGTAGTCGAACGGCGCGCCCGGCCGCAGCAGCATGTCGGCGATGCGCGCGACGGGAATGAAATCGCGCACCGGGTTCGTGCCCTGCTCCAGGCGCGGGCCGGAAAACGGCTTGCGCCCGCTGCCGGTGTTGTTCATCGCCCCGTAGCCCAGGCCGAAGCCGCCGCCGGGCAGGCCGATCTGGCCCAGCAGGCAGGCCAGCACCAGGGTCATCCAGAACGGCTGTTCGCCGTGCACGGCGCGCTGCAAGGCGTAGGCGACGTTGATCATGGTGCGGCCGGCGGCCATGCGCCGGGCCAGTTCGACGATGCGCGGCGCGGGAATGTCGGTGCGCGCCGCGGCCCACTCCGGGTCCTTCGGCTGGCCGTCGACGACCCCTAGCAGGTAATCGCGAAAAGGTTCGAAACCCACCGTGTAGCGCGCCAGGAAAGCCTGGTCGTGCAGACCCTCGTCGACCAGCACATAGGCCAGCGCCAGCATCAGCGCGGTGTCGCTGCCCGGCCGCAGGGGCCACCACTCGCAGTCGGCCGCGCCCTGCAGGTCGCTGCGCAGCGGGCTGAGGTTGACGAAGCGCACGCCGGCCCGCGACAGCCTGTCGATGGCCTCGCGCAGCAGGTGATCGCTGGCGCCGCCGGGGCTGACCTGGGCGTTCTTCAGCGGCAGGCCGCCGAAGGCGACGAACAGTTGGCAATGCTCGGCCAGGTTGTCCCAGGAGGTGTGCCGCGCCAGCAGCCAGTCCATGTCGCCGGCGATGTGCGGCAGCAGCACGCGCCCGGCGCCCAGGCTGTAGCTGTCGCGGCTGGAGACGTAGCCGCCGAAGCCGTTGAGGAAGCGATGCAACTGGCTCTGCGCATGGTGGAAGCGGCCGGCGCTGCTCCAGCCGTAGCTGCCGCCGAAGATCGCCCGGTTGCCGTATTCGCCGCGCACCCGGCGCAGCTCGGCGGCGACCAGATCCAGCGCGGTATCCCAGTCGACCTCGACGAAGGGCTCCCGCCCGCGTCCTTCGCCGCTGCCGCCCGGCCGCTCCAGGAATCCCCGGCGCACGGCCGGGCGGCGAATCCGGCTGGGCGAGTCGATGGCGCCCGGCAGGGAGGCGCCGATGGGCGACGGATCGCGGTCCCAGGGCACCGGACGCATCTCCACCAGGCGGCCGTTCTCGACCAGGGGCCGGTAGGCGCCCCAATGCAGCGAGGTATAAGTCATCGTCGTTCGCCAGACAGTTCGGGAAAGCGGGTTCGCGGCGGGCAAAACGCCTCAAAGGCGCGACGGGCAAGCCTATGGCAGCGCTTTCGAACTGCTAAATACAAATAAATAATATGTTTATTATGCAATTTCATAATAATGATGCCTGCGCCCATGGGTGCGCAGCAGGTGCCTTCCATACTCCGTTTCGGACAGGCCGAGCGCCTCGTGAAACCGGGGTTGCCGTCATCCCCGGTCGAAGCTACCGGCACTCCGGCGCTTGCCCCGGCAACGATGAACAGGGCAGCGGAAGCCCGCCCGCAGCACGGCGATCCCCGCCTTCCCCCACTCGCCCAAACACATACAAAGTTTTTATTTTTAAAAAAATAAAATTCAAAAAATTAATAATAATCATAGAACCAAAAACAATTTCACAGTCACTTTTCAGGGGCATACGGTTGTAACCAGCCGACCCCCTCTCCGGTGGAGGCAGTAACGAACTGCCACTCATTACCGGAGATACGCCGATGTGCGCCGCCTCGAGTTTCTACAGTGCCACGGGGGCCAGCCAGAGCCTGGAGTTGCAGGCCGATGTGCTCGTGCTGGGCGGCGGTCTGTCCGGAACCTGGGCCGCCGTCGCGGCGGCCCGCGCCGGCGCGCGGGTGATCCTCGCCGACAAGGGTTGGTGCGGCGCCAGCGGCGTCACCGCGACGGCCGGCCCCGGACACTGGTGGGTGGCGCCCGAGGAACGCCGGGCCGCCATCGACAAACGCCTGGCCGGCGCCCTGGGGCTAGCCGATCCGCAGTGGATGGCGCGGATTCTCGACTGCACCTGGCGCACCTTGCCGACCCTGGCCGGCTACTACGACTTTCCCCGCGACGAACGGGGCGTGACCCAGTATCGCGGCCTGCGCGGCCCGGAATACATGCGCGGCATGCGCCGGCTGGCCGAGGACAACGGCGTGTCCATCCTCGACCAGAGCCCGGCCCTGGAACTGCTGCGCAACGCCGACGGAAGACTGGCCGGCGCGCGCGGCTGGCAGCGCCAGGCCAGGCGCGACTGGCAGGTGCGCGCCCCGGCCGTGGTGGTGGCGACCGGCGGCTGCGGGTTCCTCTCGCGCCTGCTCGGCAGCCAGACCAACACCGGCGACGGCCATCTCATGGCCGTGGAGGCCGGCGCCGAGCTGTCCGGCATGGAGTTCTCCAGCTACTACTGCATCGCTCCGCTGGACAGCACCATGACCCGCTCCATGGTCTACACCTTCGGCAGCTATTTCGACGACGCCGGGCGGCCGCTGGGCATAGTGCCCGGCCCGGACTTCACCAACGCCCTGGCCCGCGCGCTGCTCCAGGGCCCCGTGTACTGCCGGCTGGAACGCGTCCCGGAAGCGCTGCGCGCGCGCCTGCCCTACGTCCAGCCGAACCTGATGCTGCCGTTCGCCAGGCGCGGCATCGACCCCTACCGCGACCGCTTCCCGGTGACGCTGCATGCCGAGGGCACCATTCGCGGCGTGGGCGGCCTGCGGGTCGTGGACGCGCATTGCCAGACCGGGGTGCCGGGCCTGTTCGCCGCCGGCGATGCGGCCAGCCGGGAGCCGGTCACCGGCGCGGTTTCCGGCGGTGGCGCGGTGAACGCGGCCTGGGCGCTGTCCTCCGGGCAATGGGCCGGCCAGGGCGCGGCCCGCCATGCGCGCGGCAACGCATCCCTCGCACGCCGGGGCCTGCTGCTCGGCCTGGGCGGGATCGGCATGCCGCGCCGGCAGGGCGACAAGGCTCCCGACAACCGGACCCTGGTGCGACGCATCCAGGAGGAAATGCACCCCTACGACAAGAACCTGTTCCGCTCCGGCGGCCAACTGGATCGTTCGCTGGCGGAACTGGAAAACGTCTGGGACCGCTTGCGCCACGCTCCCGAGGGTCACGGCGGCGATCCCCTGCGCGTGCGGGAAACCGCCGCGCTGGCGGCAGTGGCCCGCTGGTGCTACGGCGCCGCCCTGGAACGCCAGGAGAGTCGCGGCCTGCACCAGCGCAGCGATGCGCCGGCGCAACGCGTGGAGTTCGACCTGCACCTGCGCAGCGGCGGCCTGGACCGGCCCTGGGTGCGTCGCGACGGACTGCCGGCAAGCACCTGGACGGACTTCGAGAACAGGAGCCACAACGCATGATCGAGCTGATCTTCAAGGACCTTTGTTCCGGCTGCGGAAGCTGCGTGCGCCTGTGTCCGGGCAACGTCCTGGGCCTGGATACGGACGGCAAGCCCCTCATCCGGGACCAGACGGCCTGCCAGACCTGCTTCATGTGCGAGCTGTACTGCACGGCCGACGCGCTTTACGTCGACCCGGACTGCGAGCACCCGGTAGCCCTGGACGCCCACGAGATCCGCGAATCGGGCCTGCTCGGCCAGTACCGCCGCGATTCCGGCTGGGACGAATGGGCCGCCGACCCACGCTACGCCAACCAGCATTGGCGCATGGACGCCATCTTCGCCCTGGGCTACGGCCTGCTGTCGCCGGCCATCCCGGGCGCCACGGGAGAAGCCGATGAAAAACGCTAGCCGTCTCTGTCTCACCCTGGCCGGGCTGCTGTCCTGCTCGGGAATCGCCTGGGCGCAGAACCTGCAAGCCCTGCGGGTGGCCAATCAGAAATCCGGCATCAAGCTGCTCCTGGAGGCGGCCGGGGAACTGCAAGAGGTGCCCTACGCCATCCAGTTCTCCGAATTTCCGGCGGCCGCGCCGCTGGGCGAGGCGCTGAACGCCGGCGCGGTGGATGTCGGCGGCCTGGGCGACGCGCCCTACGTTTTCGCCCTGGGCAGCGGTGCAGCGCTGAAGGTCGTCTGCATCGTCCATGCGGCCGGCCGCCTGAGCACGGCGATCATCGTGCCCAAGGACTCGCCCCTGCACGGCGTCGCCGACCTGAAGGGTAAGCGCATCGTCACCGGACGCGGCTCGATCGGGCATTTCCTGGCGCTCAAGGCCCTGCGCGAGGCGGGACTGCAAAGCAGCGACGTACGCTTCGTCAACCTGCTGCCCAGCGACGCGCGCAGCGTCCTGGAGAGCGGCGGCGCCGACGCCTGGTCGACCTGGGACCCGTACACCGCCATCGCCATCACCCAGGGCGCCCGGGTGCTGGTCAACGGCAGCCACCTGCTCAGCAACAACTTCTATCTGGCGGCGACCGCCCAGGCCATCGAGGACAAACGCCCGCAACTCACGGACTTCGTGAAGCGGCTGGAGCGCGCCTATCGATGGGCCAACCAGCATCCGGACGCCTACGCCGCCGCCCAGTCCAGGGTCACCGGCCTGTCCCGCGAGACGCACCTGGAGTCGGCCAGGAATACCCGTTTCCAGCGGGTCCCGATCGACGATGCGCTGATCGAGGGTCTGCAGGCGACCGCCGACCTGTATTTCGAGGAAGGCATCACCGGCAAGCGAATCGAGGTTTCGCAGGGCTTCGACAGGAGTTTCAACGAGGCGGCCGACGGACCGCTTCTACCCGCCCCGTCCCGGGTCCAGGCCTCCGGCCGCCCATGAGTCCTTTTCAGGAGATCGCAACGATGAGCATTTTCCAGTCCGGCCAGATCGGCAACCTCGCGCTCGCCAACCGTATCGTCATGGCCCCACTCGGCCGGGCGCGCTCGGACGTGCAGAGCCGCGTCCCGCTGCCGCGGGTGGCCACCTACTACAGCCAGCGCGCCGGCGCCGGGCTGATCGTCTCGGAAGCCACCCATGTCTCGCCGAACAGCGTCAGCCGCCCCGGCGGCTCGGCCATCCACACCGCCGAGCAGGTCGAGGGCTGGAAGGCGGTGACCGCCGCCGTGCATGCCGCCGGCGGGCGGATCTTCCAGCAGCTCTTCCACCTCGGCCGCAAGGCGCACCAGGGCCGCCTGCCCGGCAATGCCCTGCCGGTCGCGCCCTCGGCCATCGCCGCACAGGGCGAAGTGGAAACCCCGCAGGGACCGCAACCCTTCCCCGTGCCACGGGCGCTGGAGCGCGCGGAAATCCCCGCGCTGGTCGAGGAGTTCCGCCAGGCCGCGCGCAACTCGCTGCTGGCCGGCTTCGACGGCGTGGAAATCCATGCCGCCAACGGCTACCTGATCGACCAGTTCCTGCGCGACGGCAGCAACCGGCGCCAGGACGACTACGGCGGCAGCGTGGCGAACCGGGCGCGCCTGCTGCTGGAAATCGTCGACGCCGTCATCGGCGTGTTCGGCCCCGGCCGGGTCGGGGTGCGCATTTCGCCGCATTTCGAGGTGGACGGCATCGGCGACAGCGATCCCGCCGCGCTCTACACCCATGTCGCCGAACAGTTGCAGGCGCGCGGCATCGCCTACCTGCACCTGATCGAACCGGACAGCGTCGAGCCGGCCCGGCGCCTGGCGCCGCGCCTGCGCCAACTGTTCCGCGGCGCCTTCATCCTCGCCGGCGAGTTCGACCGCGCCAGGGCGATCCGCGCGCTGGCGGAGGGGCGCGCCGATTTCGTCGCGTTCGGCCGGCTGTTCATCGCCAATCCCGACCTGGTCGAGCGCCTGCGCCGCGAAGCGCCCCTGAATCCGCCGGACGAGGCCACCTTCTACAGCGGCGAAGAGCACGGCTACATCGATTACCCCTTCCTGGCGGTCGGTTGAACGCCGTCCAGCCGCGCCCGCGCGGGCACACCCTTACATACAAGGAGGCAAAGAAAGCATGAGTACGGGACAACTCAAGCTGGGCACCATGATCCATGGGGTCGGCCATGGCTGGGGAGAATGGCGGCACCCCGAGGCCCTGGCCGACGCCAGCGTCAATTTCGAGTTCTACCGGCAGCAGGCCCAGGTCGCCGAGGCGGGCAAGTTCGACTTCGTGTTCATCGCCGACAGCCTGCACATCCACGAGAAATCCAGTCCGCACTACCTCAACCGCTTCGAGCCCCTGACCATCCTCTCGGCGCTGGCGGCGGTGACCCGGCACGTCGGCCTGGTGGGCACCGTCACGGTCAGCTACAGCGAGCCCTTCAACGTCGCCCGCCAGTTCGCCTCGCTCGACCACATCAGCGGCGGGCGGGCCGGCTGGAACGTGGTGACCTCCTGGCTGTCCGGCACGGCGGACAATTTCGGCAGGGCCGAGCATCCGGCGCATGCCGTGCGCTACCGGATCGCCAGGGAACATGTCGGGGTCGTGAAAGGACTGTGGGACTCCTGGGAGGACGATGCCTTCGTCCGCGACAAGGCGAGCGGCGAATTCTTCGCTCCCGGCAAGCTGCACGCGTTGAACCACCAGGGCGAGTTCTTTGCCGTCAAGGGTCCCTTGAACATCGCCCGTTCGCGCCAGGGGCAGCCGGTCATCTTCCAGGCCGGCATCTCCGAGGCCGGCCGCGATTTCGCGGCGCAGAACGCCGACGCGGTCTTCACCAACCCGGGCTCGTTCGACGAAGCCCAGGCCTTCTACCGCGACCTCAAGGCGCGTGCCGCCGCTCACGGCCGCGACCCGCGGGAACTCTCGATCCTGCCGGGCATCAGCCCGATCGTCGGACGCGATCCCGTCGAGGTCGAGCGGCGTTACCGGCAGGCCGTCGACCTGGTGTCCATCGAGGACGCCCTCGTCGCCCTCGGCCGCCCGTTCGACGACCACGATTTCTCGCGCTACCCGCTCGACGAGCCCTTCCCCGATATCGACGACGGCGACGACAGCCATAAAGGCAGCGCCGACCGCATCAGGCGAGTCGCCCGCGAAGAAGGACTGAGCCTGCGCGAGGTGGCGCTGCGCTTCGCCCTGCCCGACCGGACCTTCGCCGGCACTCCCGAGCAGGTCGCCGACACCCTGCAGCACTGGTTCGAGAAGGACGCGGCGGATGGTTTCATCGTCAGGTCGCTGCTGCCGGACGGCCTGGAGCATTTCGTCGAGCTGGTCGTGCCGGTCCTGCAGGCGCGCGGCCTGTTCCGCCGGGAATACAGCGGCCGGACCCTGCGCGACAACCTGCGTCTGCCGGTGCCGGCGAACCGCTACAGCGTGCGCGACGAAGCGGGAGCGGCGAGATGAGCGAATCCCTCAACCGCCTGCTGGCCGAACTGCACGCCGAACGGGAACGGACCTGGGACCCGGCGGCGCTGCGGGTGAACGTCGAGCAGCGCCGCCGCCTGGTCGAGGAGGCTCGAGCGGAGCGCTTCGTCAAGGCCGGCGAGCGGGTCGAACCGTTCGAACTGCTGCGGGTCGAGGGCGGCCGCCTGACGCTGGACGAGCTGGTCGCCAACGGCCCCGCCGTGCTGGTGTTCTTCCGCTTCGCCGGCTGCCCGGCCTGCAACATCGCCATCCCCTACTACCAGCGCAACCTCCAGCCGATCCTGCACGCATGGGGCGTGCCCCTGGTGGCGGTCAGCCCGCAGATTCCGGAACGCCTGGGCGAGATCAAATCCCGCCACGGGCTGACGCTGGAAGTGGCCAGCGACCGGGACAACGCCCTGGGCCGGCGCTTCGGGATTCTCTACGAATTCGACGAGCCCTCCCGCCGGGCTTCCCTGGCCAAGGGACCGGGCATCGGCGCGCTGACCGGCACCGGTACCTGGGAGCTGCCGCAGCCGGCGGCGATCGTGATCGGCCGCGACCGGCGCGTGCACTTCGCCGAGGTGAGCCCCGACTGGCTGGTGCGCACCGAAGCGCTCCCCATCCTGGAGGCGGTCCGGGCGCTGCTGGAAGCACCGCGGGCCCTCCGGGCCACGCCCTGAACGACAGGGATTTCATCCGTAAGTAAGGAGAGGAGAAAACCGCATGACCACAGCAACTCTGGCCAGCAAGACCGAAACCCTCGAAATCACCCCGCTGGAGCCGACCATCGGCGCCGAAGTGAGCGGCGTGGACCTGAAGAAACCCCTGAGCCCGGCCCAGCGCGACCGGCTCAAGGCGCTGCTGCTGCAATACAAGGTGCTGTTCTTCCGCGACCAGCACCTGAGCCGCGAGCAGCAGGTGGCCTTCGCCCGCCATTTCGGCGAGTTGTACGTGCATCCGACCTCGAAACAGCCCGACGAGCGGTTCCCGGAAGTGCACCAGATCATCGCCAGCGAGGCCCGGGCCCGCTACGGGGACGCGCTGCGCGGGCGCTGGCACTCGGACACCAGTTGGCTGCTGGAACCCACCTACGGCGCGGTCCTGCGCCCGCTGGACCTGCCGCCGGCCGGCGGCGACACCATCTGGGCGGACAGCGGGCTGGTTTACCGGGGCCTGCCCGATGACGTCAAGGCGCGCATCGACGATCTCTACGTGGTGCACAACTTCAAGCCCTCGCTGGACGCGGTGGGCTTCGACTATCCGCTGGTATCCCATCCGCTGGTGCGCACCCATCCGGAAACCGGCGAGGACGTGCTCTTCATCAACTTCTCCATGTTCCCCTACATCCTCGGCTGGAGCCCGGAGGAGAGCCGCGAACTGGTGGACTACCTGCTCAAGGAGTTCAGCACCCCGGAATACCATGTGCGCTTCAAGTGGCGGGAGGGTTCGCTAGCCTTCTGGGACAATCGCTCCAGCCTGCACTATCCGGTGCACAACTACGGGGACTATCCCCGCGTCATGGAGCGGGTGCTGATCGCCGACGACGACATTCCGCATCGGCTCAGGAAGGCCGCCAGGGCGGGTTGATTTTTCTGTGTCGGAGTGTAGGGCCGGGGCGCTTTCCTGTCTGGGAGGACAGGTTTCGCCCCAACCAGGGAAAACGTATCGGTCCTGCACCTGCCCTTCCCCCCACCGACAACGAACGAGACCCCACCCCATGCATCTCGCCCTCTTCCTGACTCACTCCGGCAGTCACCTGGGCGGCTGGCGCCTGCCCGGCGGCGCCGAATTCTTCCTCTCCCTGATGGTGCCGGAGTTGCAGCGGCGCGGCCTGTTCCGCACGGAATACCGGGGAAGCACCCTGCGCGAGCACCTCGGCCCGCCCAGGCCGGTCAATTCCTTCGATGGCGCCCACGCCTGAAACGGCGCAGAGAGTCCCCACGTCGAACGACGATGCAGCCGGGCTCCCGAGGGAGCATGTGAGCGACTTTCCCGCCGCCCGGATATCCGCAGCGGTCCAGCGCCGCCTGGCCCCGGATCCGGCCGACGGTCCGGCGCTCGACGGACCCTGACCCGCTCCGGACTTTCCCATTCTCCGCACCAACGCAACCCGTTCACGCATGCGCCTGCACGCACGGCGATCCTCTGCGTCGCGATAGCGGCCCCCTCGCTTCAGTTATATAAACCAAAATCATTATATAGATATTTCTATAATGTTTTTGCATATTCAGACGGCTTTTCCTAGCATCACGACAGCAGCGCAAATCCGTCTTGTCGCATATCGGCAAGCACCTTTCAGAATGGAGAACATGTGAAATGAGTCTGGAGTTCATTGGTTTCATCGGCCCGCAGGAAGCGAGCGAATCCCTGGCCGCGCGCGGACCGCAGGTCGACCGGGAATTCATCAAGGCCTTCGCCCAGGCCCAGGAATACGGTGGTTTCGACAAGGCCCTGCTGGCAGTGAACACCAGCGTGCCGGACTCCCTGGTGCTGGCCAGTTACGCCGCCGCCCATACCGAACGGCTGGGCCTGCTGGTCGCCCACCGCCCCGGCTTCCAGGCCCCCACCTTCGCGGCCCGCCAGTTCGCCACCCTGGATCAGTTGAGCAACGGGCGCGCCGCGATCAACGTGATCACCGGCGGCGACAGCGGCGATCTGCAGCGGGACGGCGAACTGCTCGCCGACAAGGACGAGCGCTATCGGCGCACCGACGAATACCTCGACGTGTTCAAGAAAACCTGGACGAGCACCGAGCCTTTCGACCACCAAGGAAAGTACTACCAGATCACCGACAACCTGACCCAGGTGAAGCCCGTGCAGAAGCCGCACCTGCCGATCTTCTTCTCCGGCGCCTCCGACGCCGCCGTGGAGGTCGCGGCCAAGCACGCGGACGTCTACATGATGTGGGGCGAACCGGTGGAGAACATCCGCGAACGCATCGCCCAGGTACGCAAGGCGGCGGCCAAGTACGGCCGGGACAAGCACATCCGCTTCAGCCTGTCGCTGCGCCCGATCCTGGGCGCGACCGAGGAGGAAGCCTGGGCGCGTTCCCAGCGCATCCTGGAAAGCGCCACCCGGCTGGTGAACCAGCAGGGCGGCTGGCGCCGCTTCAAGGAAGGCGCCAAGAGCAACGTGGGCGCCGAGCGCCTGGTGGACTTCTCGCGCCAGAGGCCCGTGCACGACAAGCGCCTGTGGACGGAGATCGCCGCGCTGACCGGTGCCGCGGGCAACTCGACCTCCCTGGTCGGAACGCCCGACCAGGTCGCCGAGGCCGCGCTGGACTACTACAACGTCGGCGTGACCACCTTCCTGTTCCGAGGCTTCGACCCGTTGCGCGATGCCGTCGAATACGGGCAGGAGCTGCTGCCACGCATCCGCAAGCTGGTGAACGAGCAGTCCGCCGCGCCGAAAAGCCTGGCCGGCTGAAGCGAACGACGCTCCGGGCGCACCGCAAGCGCGTGGCTCCGCCGGGCCATCGGCGCTTGCGAATCCGCAGCGATCGCTTTCGGTTTCTTCCTGTCATCCCCCGGATAGACGTTTCGTTCAGGAGTATTGCCGATGGGCAGCGTCCTTACAGCCAATGGCCCCGCTGCCGGGCCATGGCCTGAAGCGGATATTTCTGGCGAGGTTCCCGACTTTGGCGCGCCGGTCCGGCGCGCCCTGGGCTCCGTGCGCTTCGCGGCGCCGGATACGCGCCCGTTGCGCCGCCGGGAAGCGCTCCTGCTCGGTGCCCTGGCGCTGGCGCTGCACGCCGGCGCCCTGCATTGGCTCGGCCGGCACAGCGCGCCGCCCCTGCCGGAAGTCCCCGTGCAAATCCCTCCCATGACCATCGAGTTCAGCAGCCCGGCCCCACCCGCCGAGCCGGTCGAACCGACGCCTCCGCCACCGGCGGTCGCCGCACCGGAACCGCCTCCCCCTCCGCCGGTGGTCGAGGAACTGGCCCCCAGGAAGGCGCCGCCCAAGCCCCCCAAACCCCAACCGCCCAGGCAGAAGGCCGAAGCCAAGCCGGCCAGGACGCCTCCGGCCAAGGCCGAGGCGCCACCCGCTCCGACGGCGCCCCCGGCCCCGGCCCCGGCCCCGGCCCCGGCCCCGGCCCCGGCCGCCCCGACATCGGCGCCCGCGCCCGCCCAGGCCCCGCTCACGCCGCCCTCGGCCGGCGCCGGCTATCTGAAGAATCCGGCACCCGAATACCCGGCCCTGGCCCTGCGCCGCAATTGGGAAGGCAGCGTCCTGCTGCGCGTGCATGTGCTGGCCAGCGGCAGGCCGAGCGAGATCCGCGTCCAGCAGTCCAGCGGCCGCGACCTGCTCGACGAAGCCGCGGTCGCCGCGGTCCGCCGCTGGAGCTTCGTCCCCGCCAAGCGCGGCGACCAGGCCCAGGACGGCTGGGTGACCGTGCCCATCGATTTCAAACTGAACTAACCCATCCGCACCCTTCTTCAGGAGGAACCCACCATGGATCTGCTCGGCAACCCCTTCGCCTCGGTCGAACATGTCGTCATCTGGGTCTTGATCGGCTTTTCCGTCCTCACCTGGGGCCTGGCCCTGATCAAGACCATCCAGTTCGCCCGCCTCGGATACCGCGACCGCCGGCTGCTGAAACACTTCTGGCAGGCGCCCAGCCTGGACAGCGCCGCCGAACTGGTCCAGCGCCAGGCCAGCGCCGTGGCCCATGTCGCCCAGGCCGGCTTCGCCGCCATCCGGGAGGAGCCCGGCCAGCACGACCTGGCCCATTCGATCAACCACCAGGACCGCCTCGAACGGGCCCTGCGCCAGCAGATCCAGCGCGAGCGCCGCTCCCTGGAGTCCGGCCTGGCGGTGGTCGCCTCGATCGGCTCCACCTCCCCCTTCATCGGCCTGTTCGGCACCGTCTGGGGCATCATGGAAGCGCTCAAGGGCATCAGCGCCGCCGGCTCGGCCAGCCTGGAAACCGTCGCCGGCCCGATCGGCGCCGCCCTGGTCGCCACCGGCGTGGGGATCGCCGTCGCGGTGCCCGCCGTGCTGGTCTACAACTACTTCCTGCGCCGCCTGAAGCTGACCGCCGCGGACCTCGACGACTTCGCCCACGACTTCTACAGCCTGGCGCAGAAGAGCGCCTTCAAGCTGATCCCGTATCCGCGCGCCGGCCGGAGCCAGGGTGTCCAGCACGTCAAGGAGGCGATCTGAGATGGCCTTCTCGACCCAGGAAAGCGACGAAGTCCTCAGCGAGATGAACGTCACGCCGCTGGTCGACGTGATGCTGGTGCTGCTGGTGGTGTTCATCGTCACCGCGCCGATGCTGACCAACAGCATCCCCATCAACCTGCCCAAGACCGAGGCGGTCGCCCCGCCGGACACCAAGGACCCGCTGGTGGTGAGCATCGACGGCAGCGGCAAGCTGTTCATCAACAAGGACGAGATCCAGCCCGACCTGCTGGAAAGCAACCTGCAGGCGGCCAAGGCTGCGGATGCCGAGCTGCGCGTGCAGTTGCAGGCCGACGACCAGGTGGACTACGGCGTGGTGGCCAGGGCCATGGCCGCCATCGAGCGGGCGGGGATCACCAAGCTCGCGGTGATCACCGCACGCTGATCGCACGTCGGGCCGTGTCTTCAGACGAGCCGGGCGTCGAGGGGAAACTGCTCCACCCGGATGCTCGCGCCGCTGGCTTCGGGATGTACGGGGTTGAACAGATAGTTGGTCGTGCAGGGGATGATGGCACTGGGTACCGGGAGCAGCAGGGCGCTCCTCGTATCCAGAAACCGGTCGCCGATGGCGCGGGTGGCTTCCGGGTCGGACTTCCAGTTCTCCGGCAGCGGCGCGAGTTCGGCCAGCGAAACCGGATCCGGAAGCTCGATGCGGATCAACTGCAGCGTCGCCGGGAAGTCCTCGGGATCGATTTCCAGATGGACGAGCACCTCCAGCATCGCCCCGGCCGGGCTTTCCGCCGCATAGACGACCGGCCTGCCGATATGATGCCAGCGGCCGCTGGCGCGCAAGCCGCCGACTCCGCCGAGATCGGCGTAGGCGCTGATCCGCCAGAGGATCACAAGGCCAGGCCTTCGACGATCTGCAGCAACATTTCTTCCACCTGAGCGGTGCCCTGCTGGGTGGTGAGCATCTGCATGGGAGTCAGGCCGGAAAACCGCTCCTTGGGTTTGGAAAGCCAGCGCCTGGCCTTTTCGCGATCGCCGAAGACGGCTTCGGCCATCGCCGTGATGTGAGCGGCGCGAAAGAACCTGTCGCTTTCCTCCACGGTCAGCGGCTGATCGCGCTCGATGCGGCTCTTGAGGGTGCGCAGGGGAATGATCTGGTCGCGCTCCAGTGGCGTGACAACCCCGGCCTCGGTCAACTGCATCAGGCGTGCCGCGGGAAAGCCCTGGGTAATCCGGGTGTGGATCTCGAAGTCGGTTGCCGACTCGGGAATGTCCAGCAGACTGCGAAGACGCACCCGGTACGCGGTATAGCCGTGGTCACGCAGCACTTCGGCAAGCATGGAGGACCTCCGATCCGGTGTTCGCCGGATTGTATCCGGCATTCGCCGGAGCGGACAAGCGTGCCCTCTCGCGGACACCGGGGCCATGGCCGCCATCGAGCGGGCGGGGATCGCCGGGTTCGCCGTCAATCAGGGCGGTTCCGGCCACTTCCCCCGGGCCTGGAAGCGGCTACGGCTTTCGTTTCCGCCCGGATCGTCCCTATGTGCTTTCCCGCTCGACCAGTTGGCATTCGAGCCGGTTCAAGCGCTGCACCGGCAGCGTCGTGGCTATCGCCCCGAGGCTTTCCAATACCCGCAGCGCAGCCATTTCACCGATCGCCAGCGACGGTGGCCGGATGGTGCTCAGGCTCGGTAACAGCATGTGGGCGAAGGCGTAGTCGCCGAACCCCATGACAGCGCAATCGTCGGGGATGCGCAGGCCCATGCGTTGCGCGGCGAGCAGGCCGCCGGCCGCCAGGTTGTCATTGGCGAAAATGATCGCATCGGGCTTCGGCGTACCCTGCATCAGCGTTTCCATGGCCTCCTTGCCTGCCTCGAAAGGTGCGCTGCCGATGCTGGGGACGAAATTCCAGGGCTGGAGTCCAGCGGCTTCCAGGATGGCCGCATAGCCATCGCGCCTATCCAAGGCGCTGAAGTCTCCGGCGGCGCTGTTCAGCACGAAGGCGATGCGCCGGTAACCCTTGCCGAGCAGATGGCGTACCGCCATTTCCCCCACATCGTAGTGCTGGAAACCGACCTGAATGGGCGCGCGTTCGGGTTGGTAATCCCAAATCTCGACCACGGGGATGTCCGTTCCGGCAAGAAGTTTTTCCGTGCCCTCGCTATGGAAATGACTGGTGACCACCAATGCGGCCGGCGACCAGCCGAGAAAAGCGCGCACGGCATTTTCCTCCTGTTCCGGCGAGAAGTAGCTGGAGGCCAGCAGCAACTGGTATCCGTGCCGGCTCAGGGTGTCGCTGAAGCCCTGGATGGTATTGGCGAAGATGGGACCCGAAATATTCGGGATGACCATGCCGACGATACGGCTGCGCGCGGAAGCGAGGCTGCCGGCGACCAGATTGGGTACATAGCCGAGTGCCGAGACGGCTTCGCCGATACGCTGACGCAGTTCTTCCGAAACCCGCTCGGGATGATTGAAGAAACGCGAGACGGTCAGCGCCGAAACCCCCACCTCGCGGGCGACGTCGTTAAGCGTGATGCGCCCGGCCGTACGCCGTTTGCGGGGAGGCGATGAATCGCTCACAGGCTTTCCTCTCGAAACTGAATATAAAAGTAATTTTTGATTATTTGACGATCTATCTGGAACACTTCGATACTGCGCATGTTAGCGCTGACATAACGAGTTATTTCTCGTCATCTGCCACTCGCACACACGAGACCAGAACAGGCGCTTCGTTCAGATCCAGTAGCCGAACAGACCGCATCCGGTCCTTCGGGGCAGAGCAAGAGCATGAAAGAAATCAGTCATCACATCGGCGCCGAACCCAGCAACAGACAGCATTTTGCCAATTATCGCGATCCCCTGGCATTGGCGGTTCTGCTGTCCTGCCTGGGAGGCTCCGCCTGGGCGGAGTCGGACGCGGCAACGACCGAAGCCACGGCATCGAGCACCGATGGCGAGCCGGTTCTCCAGGCCGTCACCGTTACGGCCACCCGCCGCGAGGCCTCCTTGCAGGAGATTCCCGTGGCCGTTTCGGTGATCGACGGGGAGCAGTTGGAGCGCGACAACCGCAACAGCGTCGCCAGCATCGTCCAGCAGGTACCGACATTGAACTTCCGCACCGGTGCCTCGAACAAGGACACCTCGCTGTTCATCCGCGGCGTCGGCACCATCTCCACTTCGCCGGGCATCGAACCGACCGTGGCCACGGTGATCGATGGCGTGGTGTTCGGCCGGCCCGGCCAGTCGACCCTCGATCTGGTCGATCTGGAACGCATCGAAGTGCTGCGCGGACCGCAAGGCACCCTGTTCGGCAAGAACGCCTCGGCCGGTGTGCTCAACATCGTCTCCCGGGCCGCGCCGGAACACCTCCAGGGCTACGTCGACTATTCGCACTTCGGCAACGGCAACGAGAACCGCGTGCGCTTCGGCGTCGGCGGTCGCCTGACCGACAGCCTCAAGGGCTCGCTGAGCGGCCTGCTCGGCAAATACGACGGCAACGTGGAAAACGTCGCCAACAACGACGATGTCAATGGCTACGACCGCACGGGCCTGCGCGGCAAACTGGAATTCGAGCCAAGCGAAAACTTCAAGTTCACCCTGATCGGCGACTACTCGCGCAGCGACGACGACATCCCCAACGGAGTGGTCGTCTCGACCGGTAGCGCCGCCTTCGCCGACTCGCTCAAGCCGGTATCGCCGAGCCGACACAACCAGGACATCGCCAGCGACTACAAAAGCCGCGTCGAGGACACCAACGCCGGCATCTCCGGACAGGCCGAATGGCGGCTGGGCGACTTCACCCTGACCTCCATCACGGCCTGGCGCCGCTGGGACAACACCCAGTTCCAGGATGGCGACCGCCTTGAGGCCCTGCCGCTGAGCGCTTCTCACGACAAGGGCGAAGTGGACTACGACCAGTACTCCCAGGAGTTTCGTCTGACCTCGCCGAAGGGCGGATTTCTCGAATACGTGCTGGGCGTCTACTACATGCACGGCCGCACCGAAGAAACCTACCAGCGTCTGTCGGTGAACGGCGGAGTGGCCAATCAGGGGCGCGCCGACTACGACGTGACCAGCGACAGCTTCGCCCTGTTCGGCGAGAACACCTTCAATTTCACCGAGAATTTCCGGGGCATCTTCGGCCTGCGCTGGACCCAGGACGAACTGGAATACACTCACCGCCGGGTTTCCACCTCGCCTGTCGCGGTCACCGGCATCCAGCCCTCGACCGCCAGCTCCGGCTCGGTGGACGAGGACGAGTGGAGCGGCCGCATCGGCGTGCAGTACGACTTCACCGACCACCTGATGGGCTATGCCACCTACTCGCGAGGCTACAAGGGGCCGGCCTACAACGTGTTCTTCAACATGCAGCCGCGCGACACCGAATCCCTCAAGCCGGAAACCTCCGACGCCTACGAGATCGGCCTTAAGGCCACGGCGCTGAACAACCGCCTGACTGCCAACCTGGCGATCTTCCACACCGATTACGACGACTACCAGGCGAACTTCTACGACACCGTGGCCGGCCAGGTGGTGACTCGTCTGGTCAATGCCGGCAGCGTCTACACCCGCGGTGTCGAACTGGACTACAGCTTTCAGGCCACCCGCCGGTTCCGGCTGTCCGGCGCCCTGGCCTATACGGAGGCGCGCATCGACAGCTTCCAGTGCCCGCCGGGCGCGGCCGCCAATTGCGACGTGGACGGCAAGCCACTGCCCTTCACGCCGGACTGGAAGAGCTAGAGCATTTTTAGAAAATACGAATTCGACATACAGGGGTTGCTCTTCCTGGTCATTTCGGTTCTCCTCTCCCGCTCGGACAAGGAGACCAGAATGGCTCGGGCATACAGTGCGGACCTTCGCCGGCGCGTCGTCGAGGCGGCCATGGGCGGGCTGTCGGCTCGGCGGGCCGCCGAGCGATTCGACGTCGGCACGGCGACGGCGATCGTCTGGGTACGGCGCTTCCGGGAAGGCGGGGAACTCGTCGCCCGCCGACAGGGCAAGCCCCGGGGCTTGCGGCTCGATCCCCATGCGGACTACCTGCTCGGCCTGCTCGAGCAGACCCCCGACCTGACGCTGGCCGAACTCGCCGCGACCCTCGAACGGGAGCGTGGCGTCCGTGTCAGCCTGGCGACGGTGTGGACGTTTCTCGACCGGCACGCCATGACGTTCAAAAAAAGACGGCGCATGCAGCCGAGCAGCAACGGCCGGACGTCCAGGCAGCCCGACAGGGATGGATCGAGGAGCAGTCCGGTTTCGATTGGCGCAAGCTGATCTTCGTCGACGAAACCGCCGCTTCGACGAACCTGGCCCGCCTGCGGGGCTGGGCCCCTCGCGGCGAGCGCTGCCGGGCCGCGATCCCCCACGGCCACTGGAAAACCACGACCTTTACCGCCGGCCTGCGCGTGGACGGGCTAACTGCTCCGCTGGTGCTCGATGGCGCCATGAACGGCCCGGTCTTCCTGGCCTATGTCGGGCAGGTTCTGGTACCCGAACTGACGCCCGGCGATATCGTGGTGATGGACAACCTGCCGGCCCACAAGGTGGCGGGGGTACGCCAGGCCATCGAAGGCGCAGGAGCCACACTGCGCTACTTGCCACCCTATAGCCCCGACCTGAACCCGATCGAGATGGCCTTCTCCAAGCTCAAGGCACTGCTGAGAAAGGCGGCGGCGCGGACCGTGCCGGAGCTGTGGCAGAGCATTGGCGAGGCGATTGCGCAGTTCTCTGCACAGGACTGCAGGCACTACTTCGAGGCCGCCGGATATGAATCAGGATAAGGTAAAAATGCTCTATGTGCGCGCCGACTACACGATCCCGCTGCGCAACGGGCTGGACATCGAGCTGAGCAGCGACTTCAGTTGGCAGGACGAGGTGCAGTTCACCCTCGACCAGAATCCGGACACCAAGCAGGGCGCCTATGGCATCTGGAACGCCAGCATCGCCCTGGCCGATTACAACGACGGCTGGCGCGTGGCCTTTCTGGGCAAGAACCTGAACGACAAGTCCTACGCCCAGTCGCTGGCCTCCGGCGGCAACTACATCTATCGCTTCGTGCCGCGCGACGACGAGCGCTACTTCGGCGTGCAACTGCGCAAGGAGCTTTGAGCCTGCTTCCGAGCATTTTCCGCCCGGCTCGCCGGGCGATCCGATCACTTCGTTCGCCCCTGTGGCAAGGACATCTCATGAGCCAATCCTCTCGTCAACTCAGTCTCGGCGCCTTCCTCATGGCCACCGGGCATCATGTGGCCGCCTGGCGGCATCCGGATGTGCCGGCCGATCCCCTGGATTTTTCCGTTTACCGGCGTGCCGCGCAGGTCGCCGAAGCGGCCTGCTTCGATGCGCTGTTCGTCGCCGACAGCGTCGCCGTCTTCGACGACAAGGTTGCCAGCCATACCTCGCGCTCGACCTATTTCGAGCCCCTCACCCTGCTCTCGGCGCTCGCTGCGATCACCGAGCGGATCGGTCTGGTCGGCACGGCGACCACCACCTATAACGAGCCCTACCACGTGGCGCGCAAGTTCGCCTCGCTGGATCACCTGTCGGGCGGGCGCTGCGGCTGGAACCTGGTGACCTCCGACGCCGCCGCCGAAGCACAGAACTTCGGCCGCGACGAACATCTCGGGCATGCCGAACGCTATGTCCGGGCACACGAGTTCCACCGCGTGGTCACCGGCCTGTGGGACAGTTGGGCGGATGACGCCTTCCTGCGCGACAAGGCCAGCGGGCGCTTCTACGACCCGGACAAGCTGCATGTGCTTGATCACCGGGGCGAGCATTTCCAGGTGCGCGGTCCGCTCAATGTGGCGCGTTCGCCTCAAGGACGCCCGGTGGTCGTGCAGGCCGGCTCCTCCGAAGCCGGCCGCGAGCTGGCCGCCGAGACCGCCGAGATGGTGTTCACCGCACAGGCTTCGCTGGAATCGGCGAAAACCTTTTACGCCGACCTCAAGGGACGGCTTGGCAGGTTCGGCCGCGACGAGAACGCGCTGCGCATCATGCCTGGCGTCTTCGTGGTCGCCGGGCAGAGCGAGAGCGAGGCCAAAGAGAAGTTCGAGGCCTTCCAGGAGTTGGTCGAGCCGCAGGTGGGCGTCGCCCTGCTCGGGCGCATGCTGGGTAACTTCGACCTGTCCGAATACCCGCTGGACGGCCCGCTGCCGGAACTGCCGCTCACCGACAGCGGCCAGCGCAGCCGCCAGCAGCTTTTGACCGAACTGGCGGGCGCAGAAAACCTGACTCTGGCCCAGTTGGGCCGGCGCATCGCCGGCGGGCGCGGCCACTACAGCCTGATCGGCACGCCTCGGCAGATCGCCGACGAGCTACAGGCCTGGTTCGAGGAGCGCGCTGCCGACGGTTTCAATGTGCTGGTGCCGCACCTGCCGGGCGGTCTGGAAGACTTCGCCGCACTGGTGGTACCGGAACTGCAGCGGCGCGGCCTGTTCCGGCGCGAATACCGGGGCCGCACTCTGCGCGAACACCTCGGCTTGGCGCGCCCGAAAAGCCCCTTCTTCGCCTGATCGCCCACCGTCCGGAGGTTTCCCCATGACCTATGTTGCCGTGCCGAACCGCTACGAGCGCATCCCCTACCGCCGCGTTGGCCGCAGCGGCCTGGTGCTGCCGGCCCTGTCCCTGGGGCTGTGGCACAACTTCGGTGACAGTAGCCCGCTCGACACCCAGCGCGCCCTGCTGCGCGCCGCCTTCGACCTCGGCATCAACCACTTCGACCTGGCCAACAACTACGGGCCGCCCTACGGCAGCGCCGAGACCAACTTCGGCCGCCTGCTGCGCGAGGATTTCCGCGCCTATCGCGACGAGTTGATCCTCTCCACCAAGGCCGGCTGGGACATGTGGCCCGGCCCCTATGGACAGGGTGGCGGCTCGCGCAAGTACGTGCTCGCCAGCCTCGACCAGAGCCTCAGGCGCCTGGGCGTCGACTACGTGGACATCTTCTATTCGCACCGCTTCGACGCCGACACGCCACTGGAGGAAACCGCCGGCGCGCTGGCCGATGCCGTTCGTCAAGGCAAGGCGCTGTATGTGGGCATTTCCTCCTACTCCGCGGGCAAGACCCGCGAGATCGCCGCCTTGCTGCGCGAGCACAAGGTGCCTCTGCTGATCCACCAGCCGGCCTACAACCTGTTCAACCGCTGGGTGGAAAAGGACCTGCTGGCCACCACCGAGGACCTCGGCGCCGGCGTGATCGCCTTCACCCCCCTGGCCCAGGGGCTGCTCACCGACAAGTACCTGGATGGCATCCCCGCCGATGCGCGGATCAACCGTCCCGGCGGCGCCTCGCTGCGCCCCGAGCACCTGTCCGAGGCGAACATTCGGCGTGCCCGGGCGCTCGCCGAGATCGCCCGCCGGCGCGGCCAGAGCCTGGCTCAGTTGGCCCTGGCCTGGACCTTGCGCGATCCACGGGTGACCTCGGCATTGATCGGTGCCAGCCGCCCGGAGCAACTCGTCGAGAACGTCGCCGCTCTGGATAACCTGGCGTTTAGCACCGAGGAGCTGGCCGAAATCGACCGCCATGCCGTCGAAGGCGGCATCAATCTCTGGGAAAAGCCCTCGAGCGACTGGCAGGCATGAAGATGAAGACTTTCCGATTCGGCATGCTTCTGTTTGGACTGTTGGCCTTCGCCCAAGTGTCGCTCGCCGATCCGACGGTCTTACGCATTGGCTACCAGAAAGCGTCGAGCAGTCTGGTCCTGGCCAAGCAGCACGGCCTACTGGAGAAACGCTTTCCTCGAACTCGCATCGACTGGATCGAATTCCCTGCCGGTCCGCAGATGCTCGAGGCGCTGAACATCGGCAGTCTGGATATCGGCTCCACGGGCGACATCCCGCCGCTGTTCGCCCAGGCGGCCGGTGCCGACCTGCTGTACATCGGCGCCGAACCGCCCAAGCCACGGGCCGAAGTGATTCTGGTGGCGCCGGACAGCCCGATCCGCAGCGTCGCCGAGCTCAAGGGGCGCAAGGTGGCCCTGCAGAAAGGCTCCAGCGCGCACAACTTGCTGCTGCGCGCGCTGGCGGCGGCCGGCCTGTCCTTCGTGGATATCCAGCCGGTCTACCTGCCGCCGGCCGACGCCCGCGCCGCCTTCGAAAGCGGCCGGGTGGACGCCTGGGCGATCTGGGACCCCTTCTATTCGGCCGTCGAACTGGAGGGACGCGCACGCCTGCTGGCCAACGGCGAGGGCCTGGGGCTGCTCGGTCCGTTCTATCTGGCGGCACGTTCCTATGCCGAGTCCGATCCGAACTTCGTGAAAGCCGTGCTGGATGAGCTGGAGCAGGCGGAAAGACGGCTCCAGAGCGACAGGGCCGGCAGCATCCGTCTGCTCGCCGGGTTCACCGGATTGCCGGAGGCGGTGATCGAGCGGACGTTCAGCCATCGCCCGGTAGCGTCCGTCCTGCCCATGAGTGCGGAAATCGTCGCCGCCCAGCAGCGCACTGCCGACCTGTTCCTGGAAAACCGTCTGCTGCCGAAACGGGTGGATGTCTCCGCTGCCGTCTGGCGGCCATGACCGGCAATGCACGGCCGCGGCCAATCGACCGGGCGCTCGGAAACCTCCCGGATCGTACCCTTGAACCCATGGAGCGCAACGATGGGAAACGCCCTTGGCGCCGGCAGAGCGCCTCATATGCCGAAGCATGAAGAACGCCAGACGGAAAAGGCGCCGGCATTCGACGCAGCGCGACCTCAGGCGTTGGAGGCATCGCGTTTCAGAGTCGCCAACCGATCCCCAAGGAGAGAAGTTCTGGCTCTGGGCATGCTGGCGGCCCTGCTGCTGCACGCCGGCGCCCTGCACTGGCTCGGCCGGCACAGCGCACCGCCCCTGCCGGAAGTCCCCGTGCAAATCCCCCCCATGACCATCGAGTTCAGCAGCCCGGCGCCACCCGCCGAGCCGGTCGAACCGACTCCGCCGCCACCGACGGTCGCCGCACCGGAGCCGCCTCCCCCTCCGCCGGTGGTCGAGGAACTGGCCCCCAGAAAGGCGCCGCCCAAGCCGCCCAAACCCCAGCCGCCCAGGCAGAAGGCCGAAGCCAAGCCGGCCAGGACGCCTCCGGCCAAAGCCGAGGCGCCACCCGCTCCGGCGGCTCCCCCGGCGCCGGCCGCCCCGGCATCGGCGCCCGCGCCCGCCCAGGCCCCGCTCACGCCACCCTCGGCCGGCGCCGGCTATCTGAAGAACCCGGCACCCGAATACCCGGCCCTGGCCCTGCGCCGCAACTGGGAAGGCAGCGTCCTGCTGCGCGTGCATGTGCTGGCCAGCGGCAGGCCGAGCGAGATCCGCGTCCAGCAGTCCAGCGGACGCGACCTGCTCGACGAAGCCGCGGTCGCCGCGGTCCGCCGCTGGAGCTTCGTCCCCGCCAAGCGCGGCGACCAGGCCCAGGACGGCTGGGTGACCGTGCCCATCGATTTCAAACTGAACTAACCCATCCGCACCCTTCTTCAGGAGGAACCCACCATGGATCTGCTCGGCAACCCCTTCGCCTCGGTCGAACATGTCGTCATCTGGGTCTTGATCGGCTTTTCCGTCCTCACCTGGGGCCTGGCCCTGATCAAGGCCATCCAGTTCGCCCGCCTCGGATACCGCGACCGCCGGCTGCTGAAACACTTCTGGCAAGCGCCCAGCCTGGACAGCGCCGCCGAACTGGTCCAGCGCCAGGCCGGCGCCGTGGCCCATGTCGCCCAGGCCGGCTTCGCCGCCATCCGGGAGGAGCCCGGCCAGCACGACCTGGCCCATTCGATCAACCACCAGGACCGCCTCGAACGGGCCCTGCGCCAGCAGATCCAGCGCGAGCGCCGCTCCCTGGAGTCCGGCCTGGCGGTGGTCGCCTCGATCGGCTCCACCTCCCCCTTCATCGGCCTGTTCGGCACCGTCTGGGGCATCATGGAAGCGCTCAAGGGCATCAGCGCCGCCGGCTCGGCCAGCCTGGAAACCGTCGCCGGCCCGATCGGCGCCGCCCTGGTCGCCACCGGCGTGGGGATCGCCGTCGCGGTGCCCGCCGTGCTGGTCTACAACTACTTCCTGCGCCGCCTGAAGCTGACCGCCGCGGACCTCGACGACTTCGCCCACGACTTCTACAGCCTGGCGCAGAAGAGCGCCTTCAAGCTGATCCCGTATCCGCGCGCCGGCCGGAGCCAGGGTGTCCAGCACGTCAAGGAGGCGATCTGAGATGGCCTTCTCGACCCAGGAAAGCGACGAAGTCCTCAGCGAGATGAACGTCACGCCGCTGGTCGACGTGATGCTGGTGCTGCTGGTGGTGTTCATCGTCACCGCGCCGATGCTGACCAACAGCATCCCCATCAACCTGCCCAAGACCGAGGCGGTCGCCCCGCCGGACACCAAGGACCCGCTGGTGGTGAGCATCGACGGCAGCGGCAAGCTGTTCATCAACAAGGACGAGATCCAGCCCGACCTGCTGGAAAGCAACCTGCAGGCGGCCAAGGCTGCGGATGCCGAGCTGCGCGTGCAGTTGCAGGCCGACGACCAGGTGGACTACGGCGTGGTGGCCAGGGCCATGGCCGCCATCGAGCGGGCGGGGATCACCAAGCTCGCCGTCATTACGGCGCGCTAACGGGCGTCGAGCCGCCTCTTTCCCGGCAGGGAAAGGGCGGCCTGGTTTTGATCAGAGAAAATTCAGCGTCTGGCCGATCAGTTTCCGGAAAAAGTCGACGGGCCCCTGCAGGTTGCCCAGAAAGCGCGGCTGCAACAGCCACAGGTCGATCGTCGGCTTGAAATCCTTGAGACTCACCACGGCCAGCCGCTCGTAATGGGCGCTGCGCTCCAGCAGCGGTCCGGGAACCAGCCCCAGGCCCAGGCCGTCGGCGACCAGGCCCAGTTGCAGCTCGACGCCGAAGGTTTCCAGGTTGACCCGCAGTTCGAGCCCCTGCTCCATCAGGGTGTGCTGCAGGCTGGAGCGAAAGCCGCAACCGTCGGGATTCAATACCCAGCCGTTCTGGTAGCAGTCGACCAGCCTGCAGGGACGCTTGGGCGCCTGATCCTTCGCGCAGACCACCAGCAGGTTCATGCTGCCGAGGCTGTTGGCCACCACGCTGCCGGAGAACACCTTGCGGGATGGAAAGAACGCGACGGCCGCATCCAGTTCGTCCTTTTCGATGCCACTGAGCAGATGGCTTCCCCAATCCGTGGATACCTGGGTGTTCAGGTCCGGATAGGCCGCCTTCAACTGCTTGAAGGCATGCGGCAGCACGGCATCGCTCAGGGTCTGCGGAACGCCGATGCGCAACATGCCGCTGGGCAGCCGGTCGCTGGCCACCAGTTCGCGCAGGTTTTCCATCTCGCGCAGGATCGCCAGGCATTGCTTGTAGACGCGCAAGCCGATGACGGTCGGCTTGAGCGGCTTGGTGTTGCGGTCGAGCAATTCGACCCCCAGGTCGTGCTCGAGATTCTGGATGCGCCGGGTGATCGCCGGCTGGGTCAACTGCAACGACTCCGCGGCGTGGATGATCGACTGGCAGCGGACTGCCGACATGAAGGCCGTTATGTCATCAAGCTTCATTCGGTATGAACATAATGAGGAAATGGAAAATGTATAAAAATGATAATTCCAATCCTCTTGCCAGGCCAGTGCGACAGGATGGCCGGCCGCCGCGGGCGGAAGATGGTAGGCGCCGGCCGGGGCCTCACGCCAGGCGTCTCGCACTATAGCGGTTGACGGGCACGTCCAGGCCCAGGTTGTCGCGCAGGGTATGGCCGGCGTATTCCCGGCGGAACAGGCCGCGCGCCTGCAGAACCGGCACCACCAGCTCGGTGAAGGACTGCAGGCTGTCGGGCAGCAGCGAACCGATGGTGAAACCGTCCGCCGCGCCCTTCTCGAACCAGTGCTGCAAAGTGTCGGCGATCTGCTCCGGCGTACCGACGAACGCCCGGTTCGGCCGGGAAAAGCGCAGGGCGGCCTCGCGCAGGCTGAGTCCCTCCTCCCTGGCCACCCGCTTGATGTGGTTGGACTCGCCCTGCTGGCTGTCCCTGCCGATATCGCCCAGTTCGGGGAAGGGCTCGTCGAGGGGATATCGCGAGAAATCGTGATCGTTGAAGGGACGCCCCAGCGCGACGAGGGCATCCTCGATGGACACCAGGTCGACGGCCTGCCGGTAACGCCGCTCGACCTCGGCCGGGTCGCGTCCGACGATCGGCCGGATGCCCGGCAGGATCGACAGCTTCTGCGGGTCCCGGCCGTATTGGGCCGTGCGCGTCTTGATGTCCCGATAATAGGCGAGCGCTTCGTCGAAAGACTCCGGATTGACGAAGATCGCATCGGCGTTCTGCGCCGCGAAGTTGCGCCCCTCCTCCGAGCTGCCGGCCTGGAAGATGACCGGTTGTCCCTGGGGCGAACGGGCGATGTTCAAGGGCCCCTTGACGGAAAAGAACTCGCCCTGGTGGTTGAGCGCATGCAGCCTGTCGGGATCGAAGAATTTGCCGCTCGCCTTGTCGCGGACGAAGGCATCGTCCTCCCAGGAGTCCCACAGGCCCTTGACCACGTTGAGGTGCTCCCTGGCGATCCGGTAGCGCAGGTCGTGCGGCGCGTGTTCGGGCCGGCCGAAGTTGTCGGCCGTGCCGGACAGCCAGGAGGTCACCACGTTCCAGCCGGCCCGCCCGCCGCTGATATGGTCGAGCGAGGCGAACTGGCGGGCCAGGTTGAAGGGCTCCGTGTAGCTGACCGTGGCGGTGCCGACCAGGCCGATGTGCTCGGTCACGGTGGCCAGCGCGGAAAGGATGGTCAGGGGTTCGAAGCGGTTGAGGTAGTGCGGGCTGGATTTCTCGTGGATGTGCAGGCTGTCGGCGATGAACAGGAAATCGAACCTGCCCGCCTCGGCCAGTTGCGCCTGCTGCCGGTAGAAACGGAAATTGACACTGGCATCGGCCACGGCATCCGGATGGCGCCAATCGCCCCAGCCGTGGCCGACACCGTGAATGATCGCACCCAGTTTGAGTTGCCTCGGGCCACCCATAGCTATTTCTCCGTCATCGAAAACAACCGATATCGGCCAAAGCAGTCGGTCTCGGCTCAAGGAGGCTGCAGGCTGGAAACGGTCATGGCCTGCGGCTTCGCCCAGGCACTTCCCCGACCGAGGCATTCCCCCGGGGCGAGCGTGCCGCCACCCTGTCATGGCCGGGCGGGGTCGCACACGGGGGCCTCTTCGGACGAATCGGCGAGGTTCGCCTCCACCGGGAATGGGGTCGGCCTGGATCAACGTTATTACTATAAAAAATATGTGTGAAATTATTTTTGGCTATAAATAAATGATGATTACGCCATTGACGATCGCCGACGAGCTCACCCGAAAAGCGCCTTAGGGCCAGACGTCCCTGGTCCACAGGGGGGCGACATCCAGCCGCTGGTCCAGTACGCCGGCCTCGTGGAACAGATCCGCCACCTCCTGCTGGGAAGCGATCGCCGCGTCGTCGACGGGAACCATGCGATAAGGCTCGCTGTGTGCCCGGAACTGATCCATGAACAGGGAAGCGTCGATGCCGGTGATCGCCGCGCTTTTCTTCGCCCAGCGCTCCGGGTTGGCCTGCACCCAGTCCCATACCTGCTGTTCCCGCGCCAGATAATCCTTGATCGCCGCGACCCGGTAGGGGTCCTTCAGGGATTCGGCGCGGGCGGCGATCACGTAATTGCCCGACAGATAACCCAGCGCGGTCTTGATGATGCGCGCGCCGGTCCTGGCGAGCGCGATCTGGATATGGATGCCATAAATCACCCAGGCATCCAGTTGTCCGCTCTGGAAGGCGGAAAAGCCGTCCTGCGGCGTCAGCCCCACCGGCTCGATGTCGGCCAGGCTCAGGCCCTGCTCCTTCAAGGCCTTGATCAGGAAGTAGTGGGACGTCGTCGAACGCACGAAGCCGACGCGCTTGCCCTTCAGTTCGGCGATCTCCCGGATGCCGGAGCCCCGCGGCACCAGGAAGACCTGATTGTTCACGTCGCCACGCAGCACGGCGATCAGCTTGATGGGCGCCCGGCTCCGGATGGCGAACACTGGCGGGATTTCGCTCATGCTGCCGACATCCAGGCTGCCGGCGGCCAGTGCCTCGACGATCAGATTGCCGCCGGCCAGTTCCGCGTAGCTGACTTCATAGGGAGGCGGCGCCACACCGGCTTCCTCGAAAAAGGAAGGCGCGGCGCCCTTGTAGGTACCGACCCCCAACCGGGTGCGGGACAGATCCAGCGGGCCGCTCGCGGCCACGCCCCAGCGGCTCGCCAGCGCCGCCCCCGCCAGCAGGCTTCCCGTCAACAGGATGCGACGGCGATTCATCGAAGGATATTCATCCGGCATTGCCTGCCCTCTCTCTTCGTTACCGGGAAAACGCGACGCCGCATCGGCCGGCCGACGCCGCTCAAAAGTCGTACGCGAGTTTCGTGTACCAGGCACCGCCGCCGGGGTGGAAAGGCGGATTCCCGTACTCGGGACCGCCGATCGCCTGGTGGACGCCGTTCTTGTCGGGACGGACGTCGAAGATATTGTTCCCGCCCAGGCTGAGGGTCAGGCTGTCGAACAGGGTGTAGGAAATGTCCAGGTCGGTGATCCACTTGTGGCCGAAGGTGCGATCCTGGGCCTCGTTCTGCTGCCAGGTTTCCACCGAGCCGTAGCGGGTGACCATCAGGTTGACCAGAAAGTCCCTGATCGACCAGTTGGCGCCCAGCATGGTCTTGGTGTGGGGCATGGCCGATACCAGGGTGCCTTCGGCGGCATGGCCGACCAGTTCGATCCCGGACCCCAGCCCGGCGGGCGTGCTGCTCTTGCGGCTGCGGATGGTGGTGTTGTTCCAGTTGAAGCCCAGGGTCCAGCGCACCTCGCCGAACCTGCCGAAGTCGGTGGTGTGGTCAGCCACCAGGTCCAGCCCGCGGGTACGGGTGTCGAAGGCGTTGGTGTAGAAGTTGATCCAGTCGGTGCGTTCCAGACCGTAGGCGGCCAGGATGTCTCCCATCCCGCCGTTGCCGCCGGAGCGGTCGTAGAGGTTCTCGGTCAGGGCGATGCGGTCGTCCACATCGATCACATAGAAGTCCAGGGTCACGCTGGTGCGCGGCGCCGGCTGCCAGGTCAGGCCCAGGCCCAGGCTCTTGGTGCGCTCGGCCTCCAGTTCGCTGCCACCCAGGGCCTCGGCCAGGGCGGAGTCCGGCCGGATGGTCCGGCGCAAGGCCGGCACCACCACGCCTTCCGCATTGAAGGCGGTACGGTTGTCGGAGACGGTGTAGCCGATCTGGGTCAGGGAAGGCGCCCGGATACCGGTGCCGAAGTTGCCGCGCACGGCCAGGGTATCGGTCAGCTCGTAGCGGGAATTGACGCTGAAGCTGAAATTCTCGTTCTCCATTATGTCGTCGAAGTGTTCCAGGCGCCCGCCCAGGCCGATGGACCAGCGCTTGGTGGGGTGCAGGTTGAGGGTCAGGTACAGGGAAGAGGTGTTGCGCTGTTCGTCCGCCTCGTCCTCGGGACGGATGGTCACCGCTCCCTGGGCGCCGACCATGGGCTGAGGGCCATTGGCCGCGTACAGGGGGTTCAGGGACCCATCGGCCAGGTACTGCGAGTAGGTGTAGGGTCCGACGCTGTAGCCCTTCGGGTCGCCATCGAAGGTGCGGAAACGCTCCCAGCGGTTCTCCAGTCCCATTTCCAGATCCACCGGGAAATTCAGGAGGGGAAACTTCTCGAAGCCGTGGCTGATATCGAGGTTGGTCGAGAGCTGCTCGAACTGGAAGGTGGCCAGGTCGTCGAACGAGGTGGGCGAGTCCGGGCCGTAGGTGGGGTTGAGCGTCAGGTCGCTGGCGTGGCTGTTGCGGTTGCGCCCGTAGACGGTGCTCAGGTCCCAGTCCCACCCGGAGGCGTCGCCCTTGGCGCCCAGCAGCAGCGAATAGTCGATGTTCTCGATGTTGTTCAGCGGGAAGTAGCCATCCGGGAAAAGCTCCGGGATCGAGGCGTTGCCGTTGGCCGGACGCATGTTGTTCTGCGCTTCGCTGCGGCGTTCGCCATAGGTGCCGTAGGAATAGAAGCGGGCCAGGTCGCCCAGGGCGAATTCGGTGTTGAAGGCCCAGTTGTAGGCCTTGAGCTTGGGATCGCCGTTCTTGACCCGCACATGGTCCCAGGCGGCCTGGCGATCGTCCTCGAAGAAGGCGCGGTTGTCCGGGTCGGCCTTTTCGCCCCAGTAGGCCATGCCGCGCTTGCGGGCATCCAGGGAGATCTGCAGGAAGCCGTCGTCGCCGATGGCGAAACCGCTGTTGCCCTCGAACTTGGCGGTTTCGCCCCGGCCGGAATAGAGCTGCCCGTAACTCGTGCCGATATGCGTGCCCGCGGGGTCCGAGCGCAGGATGATGTTGATGACTCCGGCGATGCCGTCGGCGCCGTACTTGACGCCGGCGCCGTCCTTGAGCACTTCGATGCGCTCGACGGCGCTGATCGGGATCATGTCGATATCCACCGGGTTGTGACCGCTGTTGTCGGTCGAACCGCTGGCCGGAACCGAGCCGTTGTGGCGGCGCTTGCCGTTGACCAGCACCACGGTGTAGGCCGGGTTCAGGCTGCGGTTGTTCAACGGCCGCACCGTGGATTGGACGCCGGCGATGTTGGTGCCGAAGTTGAACGACGGCAGCAGCTTGGAAATGGCCTCGGACAACTCCGCGCGCCCGGTCTTCAACAATTGCTCGCTGTTGATGATATCGATGGGGGTCGCGCTCTCGACCACGGTGCGCTGGTTGCTGCGTGCCTTTTCCGCCGTCCTGCCGGAGGTCACCGTCACCGTCTGCAGTGCCGTGTCGCCCGCGACCTCTTCGGCCTGCGCCAGCGGGCACAGGCCGAACGCCAGTAGCAGGCCGGAAAGCTTCAATCCGATGGGTTCCCTTTCGGGCATGCGCCTGCTGGATGGGAGCGGCTCCGCCCCGGCCCCTGTGGAGGAAAATCGTTGCAATGGGTACGGCATGGAGGGTCATTCCTTACTTCAAAGTTCCTGATTCCGAAACCTCCACAACGTCAGTGGTCGGTGCGTGGACGCAGACTAATTGCATAAGAAATCCCAGTGAAATCACCATTAGCAATATTAAAATAATTAATATTTATTTATTGAAAATAAATTTTTATTATTTTTTGCGCGATGCGCGGCCCATGCACGGGTGCCGCCGATGCGGGCCATGAGTTGCGGGACGGTGCTTTGCGAACGGTCGGAAGCCGCTGCCGGACGGCGACGTTCGAAAGGTGGGCGATCGGCGGGCGGCGAGGTGGAGCGGTACGAGAGGCCGGACTCGTCGCCATGCAACGGCGCTCGTGCGCCATCCGGCCGGCGGGCCTTGGCGGCTCGGCGAAGGCGCGCGCTCCAAGGCCTGCCCCAGGTCCCCGCCCCTTGCCGGGCAGGCCACGGAGCGACGCGGCTTGCGCCGGGCCGGCATCGAAAGCCTGGCCACGGAAGCGGCACGAAGCGCGCTCCCGCGTGCCGGTGCCGCGGGAGCGTTATCCGGCCAGCGCCCGCCTGGAGGCGGCAGGCGGAAAGGACTCGCCACCGCTCCGCTGCTCCTGCGCGCCCTCCTCCCCGCGCTCCACGGCCACGCCGAGCAGACCCAGCAGTTGCGCGCGGATGGCATTGAAGCCTTGCTGGCCGTTGTCCCGGGGTCTCTCCAGGGCGACCCGGATCTCCCTGGCGATGCGGCCGTCCTTCAGGACGATGATCCGGTCGGCCAGCAGGATGGCCTCGTCGACATCGTGGGTCACCAGCAGCACGGCGGGCTTGTGCGTCTGCCAGAGTTCGATGATCAGCCGGTGCATGCGGATCCGGGTCAGGGCGTCCAGGGCGGCGAAGGGTTCGTCGAGCAGCAGCAGTTCCGGCTCCCGGACCAGCCCGCGCGCCAGGGCGACCCGCTGCGCCTCGCCGCCCGACAGGGTGCCGGGATAGGCTTCGAGGCGATGGGCCAGCCCCACCTCGGTCAGGGCCTGGATGGCCCTCTGCCTGGCATCGCCCGCGCGCAGCCCTAGGGTGACGTTCTTCCAGGTGCGTTTCCAGGGCATCAGGCGCGGCTCCTGGAAAACCGCGGCGCGCGCTTCGGGGACCTCCAGCCGCCCGCCGTCGACCTCGTCGAGACCGGCCAGCGCCCTCAACAGGGTGGTCTTGCCGGAACCGCTCGCCCCGAGCAGCGCGACGAACTCGCCGGGAGCGATATCCAGGTCCAGGTTGTCGATGACTCGGTTGCCGCCGAACTGGCGGACGATCTGCTGCAGCCTGACGGCCGGCCGTTCGCAAAGGTACTGGGTGGTCATGGGCTCAATTCCCGACGAAAGAAGGACGCCAAGCCAGGGCGAAGCGTTCGAGGGTGCGGATCAACCCGTCGATCAGCAGCCCCAGCACGCTATAGATGAGCAGGCAGATGACGATGACATCGGTGCGCATGAAATCCCGCGCATCGCTGGCCAGGAAGCCGATGCCGGCGGTAGCGTTGATCTGCTCGACGAACACCAGGGCCAGCCAGGAAATGCCCAGCGAGTAGCGCAGCCCGACGAAGAAGGACGGCAGGGCGCCGGGCAGGATCACGTGCCAGATCAGTTCCCGGCGGTTCAGGCCCAGGGTATTGGCGGCCTCGACCAGCTTGGGATCGATGTTGCGAATGCCGGCGAACAGGTTCAGGTACACCGGAAAGGTCGTGCCCATCACGATCAGGGCGATCTTGGTGAACTCGCCGATGCCGAACCACAGGATGAACAGGGGCACCAGCGCCAGCGACGGCACCGTCCTGAGCATCTGCATGGGCGAGTCCAGGACGAGTTCGCCGCGCCTGGACAGGCCGCTGATCAGCGCCGCCACGGTACCGATGCCGACGCCGATGGCCAGGCCCGACACGGCCCGCTGCAGCGAGACCGCCAGATGCCTGCCCAGCTCGCCGCTGGCGATCATCGCCCAGAGCGTCTCGCCGATGGCGCTGGGGGCCGCGATCACCCGGGCCGGAATCAGCCCCGTCTGCGCGGCCAGTTCCCAGAGCAGCAGGATGGCCAGCGGACTGGCCAGGCGCCGGGCGAAATCGGGCGTTTTCCAGCCTGCGCCGTACCTGGCCAGGCGATCGCCGATCCATTGCCGTGAGAGCCGGCCCGCCGGAAATAACGATCCGTTGATTTTTCCAGTCATGCTTACCTCATGTCCCGCAGGGCCCGATGTGCAGGTATGCCGGTCCGGGACGGCCGGCCACCCGCCCTGCCGGGAGGATGGCCGGCCGCCGTTCAGCTCTTGTAATCGCTGCCGCGCCGTTCGAGTTGCCGGATCGCGGCGCTCCAGTGGCGGGTGATGCCGGGGTGTTCGCCGTCGGCGAACACCGTGGCCTGGCGGCGCACCTTGTCGATGGCCGCCTGCGGAGCGAACAGCAGGCCGTCGTTGCCGCCCGCCTGGGCGGCGATCTGGATGGCGCAGGCGTTTTCCAGGCCATGCAGCAGGCGGAAAGCGTGCTCCACGCTGACGCCGCCGGCCAGCAAGCCGTGGTTGCGCAGGATCAGCACATTGCGCTCGCCCAGGTTGGCGATCAGCCGCTCCTGCTCGTCCAGATCCAGCACCACCCCTTCGTAGGTGTGATAAGCCACCCGGCCGTAGTAGGCCAGCGCGTGCTGGGACAGCGGCAGCAGGCCCTCCTTCTGCGCCGACACGGCGGCGCCGTGGCGGGTATGGGTATGCAGGACGGCTTTCAGATCGGGACGGGCCCGGTGGATGGCGCTGTGGATCACGTAGCCGGCCTGGTTGATGCCCAGCCCCAGGGGGTCGTCGATGATGGTGCCGTCGATATCGATCTTGACCAGCGTCGAGGCGGTGACTTCGTCGAACAGCAGGCCGAAGGGGTTGATCAGGAAATGCTCTTCGGCTCCCGGCACGCGCACGGAAAAGTGCGTGTAGATGTGGTCCGTCCAGCCGTACAGGGCGGCCAGTTGGTAGGCCGCCGCCAGCTTGACGCGAACCGCCCACTCCTCGGGAGCGATATCGGGGCGGGGAGCGGCGCTGTGAGCGGTTTCGGGTTTCACCAGTACGGTCATGCTTCATTCCTTCCTTGTGGAGGTGTGGTCTTGAACGTTTTCCTTCAGTAGCCCCGGGCGACGTCCACGAGGCCGATCAGCTCCCGCTGCGCCTTGAAGCGCTCGAAGTTCTCGAGAAAGCGGGCGGCGACGTTCTTCTGGCTGTCCGCCGAGATGGCGGAGGTGTGCGGGGAAATCCTGACCCGCGGATGCCGGTAGAGCGGATGCCCCGACGGCAGCGGCTCCGGGTCGGTGACATCGAGCGTGGCCAGGCTCAGGCGGCCGGCGTCCAGGGCCTCCAGCAGCGCCTGCTGATCCAGCAGGCCGCCACGGGCGATATTGATCAGGTGCTGCCCCGCCCTGGCGCGCCCGAGCACGTCGCGGCCGACCAGATGCCGCGTCTCGGGCGTCAGGGGCGCGGCGATGACCAGATGGTCGGCACGCTCGGCCAGATCGAGGATGTCCCGCGCCGACTCGACGCCCGGATGATCGACGGGCCGGTTGTCCTTGCGCAGCGCCAGCACCCGCATGCCCAGCGCCAGGGCCTTGTCCGCGAGGACCTGGCCGATCGAACCGAAACCGAGGATGCCCAGCGTGCTGCCGCGCAGTTGTCCGAGCGGCTGCAGTTCCCAGCGCGCGTCCTTGACCCAGAGTTCCGGGAAGCGCTTGGCCGCACAGAAGATCGCCGCCAGGGCGAACTCGGCCAGGGCATGGGCCGCCGTCCCCTTGGCGCTGGTCACCCGGGGCAGCTCGAACAGCCAGTCGGGATAGGCGTCGATGCCGGACGAAGCGAGTTGCACCCATTCCAGCCGGAACGGCCAGCCCTCGGGGGGATGGGTCAGGGACACGCCGCGGACATTGATCGGCCGCACGACGAGTACCCGGGTTTCGGCGGGAATGCCCGCCAGCGACTGGTTTTCCAGCTGGACGATCCGCTCGTCCGGCAATTGCGCCTGAAGATACCGGTTCGCCTCGCCGTCGAGTTGGCTGGCGATGGTGATTCCGCTCATGCTTTCGCTCCTTCGGTTGTGTGCAGCGCCGCCTTGCCGATCCCGCCGAAGACCACGTCGTCCTGCGGGGTGTGCACCCTGGCGCAGAGTACGTCCCGGTAATGCCGCTCCAGCGGATAGCGGCGGGAAAGCCCCGGATTGCCCGCCGCCTCGACGGCCAGCTCGACGGCGCGTATGGCGTTGCCGGTCACCAGTTGCTTGATCTGCCCGGCATGTCCGGGCGGAACCTGCCCGGCGGCGGCCGAATCGAGCAGGTTGCGGTTGGCGAACAACAGGGTGTCGATGCGCCCGACCAGTTCCTGGAAACGCGGCAGGCTCGCCAGCGTGGCGCCGAGGTTCGATGGCCTGCGCGTCTGCAGCCAGGCGACCAGCCAGTCCCTGGCGGCCTGGGCCACGCCGTCGTAGAGCGAAGACAGCAGTACGGCCATCCACAGGGCGCCGTCGGCATTCAGCTCCGCGACGGGCGCCAGCCAGGGGCTGACGTTCACCGCATGGTCGAGCGGCACCCGGACATCGGTGAAATCGACCCGATGGCTGCAGGTGGCACGCATTCCCAGGTGATCCCAGTCCTCGACGATGCGGATGCCGGGGCTGTCCTTGCGGACCAGCCATGCGCCGACCAGCGGCTCCGGGTCGTCGCTGCGCGCCCAGACCAGATACCAGGTGATGCCGACGCTGCCGGTCGAATAGATCTTGCTGCCGTCGATGATCCAGCCGTCGGGGGTGCGCCGCGCCAGGGTGGCGGGCAGTCCGCCGCGGGCCGGCGTGCCCAGTTCCGGCTCGACGCGGAACGAGTTGATCAGCGCGCCGTCGCGCACCGCCTCTTGCACCACCCGCCGGCGCAGGTGTTCGGGCCAGGAGGCGCTGTGCTGCAGGGTACGCTGATGCAGGTACTGCATGACCAGGATGAGCGCGGTCGAAGGCTCGCCCCTGGCGACTGCCGAGACGACCTGCCGGGCCTCGCCCAGGCCGGCGCCGCCGCCGCCCTGCTCGCGCGGCACGGTGAAGGCCAGCAAGCCGCGCTCATGCAGGTACTGGAAATTCGCCCAGGGAAAGTTTCCGGAACGGTCGTATTCCGCGGCGGTCGCGGCCAGGAACCGGGTAAGCTCGGCCAGGAACCCTTCCGGGCTCCCGCCCCCCGCCGGACCTCGATCGCCCGCCGCCGGGGAAATGGCGGGCTGCTGCACTGAAAGACTCATGGACTACCTTCGCCGTGAAAGTTGCGACAGGACATGGGCTCCGGATGCAGTGGCAAGGTGGAAGCACACTGGATATCCAGATCGCCTCCACCTGGCGGGGTCGGTCTCGAAAGACCTTATTCATATAAAAGAATGCTGTAAAAGTCTTTTTAGCTATAAATTAATTATGATTTTTTATTATTTTTATCGATAAAATTATTTTTTATTTTCATATATTGCGGATCGATTCGCGGGCCGGAAAAACTCCCTGCCACGGCCATCCGCCCCCCGCACGAGAAGAAGAGCGGCCGCTCGTCGTCCGCAGCGAAGTGGCGGGAGGCGGATGCGAACGGCCCCGGCGGTCGGCGCGACAGTATCGGGCGACGCCTCTTCCCGGTGTCTTGCGCTTGATTGATGGCTCGCATAAATTGCGAAACATTCTCAATTGAATCGGTTTCCCATGAGCGATGCCATCCGCGACGCAGCCGAGCCGCCCCATCGGGCGGTCGGCCTGCTCTACCAGAATCATCACACCTGGTTGGTCGGCTGGCTGCGCCGCCGGATGGACTGCTCGCACAGCGCCGCCGACCTGGCCCAGGACACCTTCGTGCGCCTGATCGGCGGCAGCCTGCCCGAACTGCGCGAGCCCCGGCATTATCTGGTCACCGTGGCCAAGCGCGTGCTGATCGACCACTTCCGCCGGCGCACCCTCGAGCGCACCTATCTGGACGCCCTGGCCCGGCAGCCCGAAGCGGAAGAAGTATCCCCGGAAGTCCGCCTGCAGATCGTGGAAACCCTGCTCGCCCTGGATGCCATGCTGCTGGGGTTGGGCCACAAGCCGCGCCAGGCTTTCCTCATGTCCCAGTTGCTGGGAATGAACTACGCCGAGATCGCCGAACGCCTCGGCGTTTCGGTCAGCTCGGTGACCAAATATATCGCCAGGGCTACCGAACAATGCCTGCTGTTCGCCCTCGACGCGGACCTCTGATGCCCAGCGACCGGCAACGCGACGCCCTGCGCATGGCTGCCCGCTGGCACGCCGTGCTGTGCTCGGACGAGGTCCGCGAGGAAGATCGCGCCGCCTGGCGCGCCTGGCGGGCCCAGGCGCCGGAAAACCAGTGGGCCTGGCAGCGGATGGAACTCCTCCAGCGGCAATTGCAGGACCTGCCGGGCAACCTCGCCTTCCAGACGATGAGCGAAGAGCCACGACTCGGCCGCCGGACCCTGCTCAAGGGAGTGATCCTGGCCGGAGGCGCCGCAACGCTGGGCTGGACGGCCAGACAAGGCCTGCCCTGGCAGGAATGGCTCGCCGACCAGCGCAGCGCCATCGGCGAACGGCGGCGTCTGACCCTGGAAGACGGCTCGCGCCTGGTACTCAACACCGACAGCGCCGTGGATGTCCGTTTCGACGGGCAGCGGCGCCTGATCGAACTCCACCGCGGGGAAATTCTCGTCGAAACCGCCAGGAGCCTCGGCGGCGACGAACGCCCTTTCGTCGTCTCCACTCATGACGGACTGATCCGCGCCCTGGGCACCCGCTTCATCGTCCGACAGCATCGGACGTTCAGCGAAGTGACCGTCCTGGAGCATGCCGTCGCCGTGAGCAACGCGGCGCCGGGGGAAACCATCGTCCAGGCCGGACAGGCGCTCGCCTTCGACGCCGGACGAAACCTCCCCCGCCGCTTCGACCCACTGGCCGCCGAATGGGCGAATGGCCGCCTGGTGATCGACGACTGGCGGCTGGCCGACCTGCTCGACGAACTGGCGCGCTATCGTCCGGGCTTTCTCTCCGCCGATCCGGCGGTGGCCGACCTGCGCCTGTCCGGCGCCTACCCGCTGGACGACACCGACCGGGCCCTGGCCGCCATCGTCCACGCCTTGCCGGTTCGCCTGTCCAGCCACACCCGCTACTGGGTGCGGCTGCTGCCGAAGGGCCGATGACCCGCCGCCCCGAAAAAACTTTCACGGCCATTGTCGATTTCCCCCCGCCCATACGACCCCTGTTGCAAATGAGAACGAAAGTCTCTCCGGGAGGAGAACATGCAGCAGGATCGAACCCGATACACGGGCCCCATGAAACCACTGGCCGTCGCCATCCTCGGCGCGACCCTGATATTCCAGCAGGCGCTGCTGGCGCCGCTGTTCGCCGCCGGCTCCGCCGCCCGGGCCGACGACGCCAGCCGCCGCTTCGACGTCGCCGGTGGCCCGCTCGGGCAGGTGCTCGGCCAGTACGCCAGCCAGGCCGGCGTGGTGCTGTCCTTCGATGCCAGCCTGACCACGGGCAGGCACAGCGACGGGTTGAACGGCAGTTACGGCATCGCCGAAGGTTTCGCCCGGATTCTCGCGGGTAGCGGCCTGGAAGTCCGCTTCGTCGATGAAAGAACGGTGCTGTTGCAGAAGGTTCCGGAAGATTCCGCAGTCGTGAGCCTGGATGCGATGCGGGTGGAAGACAACGCGCTCGGCACCATCACCGAGCAGACCAAATCCTATACGCCGGGCACCATCGCGACCGCTACCCGACTGGTACTGACGCCTCGCGAGACACCGCAGACCGTCACGGTCGTCACTCGCCAGCATATGGACGACTTCAATCTCACCAATATCAACAAGGTGATGGATCACACGCCAGGTATCACGCGGCATGGCACGGATAACTATCGATCCTATTACTATGCCCGTGGTTACCAGATCCAGAACTTTCAATACGACGGTATTCCGGTTTTGACCGGTACCGACATGGGCAATACATCGGTCGATATGATCCAGTACGATCGAATCGAGGTCATCAAAGGAGCCAGTGGCCTGACTACCGGCGCGGGTGCTCCGGGTGCCACTATCAACCTTGTGCGCAAGAAACCTACCCATGAATTTTCCGGGCACGCCACGGCCGAATATGGTCGCTGGGATAATTACCGCACCGAATGGGATGTAGGTGGTCCTTTGAACGAAAGCGGTAGTGTTCGTGGCCGTTTCGCGACAGCATTTCAGGATCAGCAATCCTTCATGGATCATTTCAAGGAGCAGACTCGGGCACTGTATGGAATCTTGGAAGTAGATCTATCCTCACAGACCTTGTGGACCATTGGAGCCAACTATGACAAAAGAATCCCAACTGGTAATAACTGGGCAGGAACACCAGTTTTTGATAGCCATAATAATGAAATAAACACGTCGCGATCCTTCAATCCTGGAGCAACTTGGTCGCGCGCAGAGCAGTTCAGCCATGCCTTCTTCACCCAGCTTGATCATGAGTTCGATAATGGCTGGAATAGCCGAATTTACTACACATTCCAGAGAAATGCATATGATGCTAATCTAGGAAGCATTAAGTCTATCCCAAGTGCTGACAATGGCAGCGCCACATTGCAATCTGGCCAATATAGAACAAAAATAAGAACACAGGCATTGGAAGCCTATGCCCGTGGTCCTTTCGAACTATTTGGACGCACACACGAATTGGCAGTAGGTGTCAGTGGATATCACAACCATCTCAAAGGGTCAGGACACAACTCTGTTAGAACAACCATTAACTTCTGGGACTGGAATGGTCGTATAGAGCGACCGGACTGGGGTGGTATCCGTTATCGCACCGAAGATCGAGTCAACCAACGTGCCTACTACGCCAGTGGCCGCTTCAGCCTGACCGATGATCTCGCCGTGATTCTGGGCGGCCGTGTGACCAATTATCGCCGGGGTGGCGACAGCAATATGCGCGAAACGGGCGAAGTGGTTCCTTTCGCGGGTATCACCTACGACCTGAACGACAATTTTTCGCTGTATGCCAGCTACACCAAGATATTCCAGCCGCAAAGTGCTCGGGATGAAAACTATGCCGTACTCGATCCGGACGAAGGCGATAGCTATGAGGGCGGGCTCAAGGGCGAATGGTTCAATGGTCGGTTGAATGCCAGCCTGGCTTATTTCGAAATCCGCCAGGACAATCGTGCCGAATTTGTAGGCTGGAATGCCGAACGAAACTACAGCATGTATGAAGGAAAGAAAGCCAAGACCAAGGGTATCGAACTGGAGATCAGTGGCGAATTGATGCCTGGCTGGAATATCCAGGCGGGCTTTACCCATCAGGTCATCCGAGAGGATGAAACCAACGAGAAGCTGACAACTTTCGAACCGGAAAACCAATTCAAGCTCTATACGACCTACCGGTTGCCCGGCAGGTTTAGCCGAATCACTATCGGCGGCGGTGGCAGTTACCAGGGCACGACTTGGCGGGACGGTACCGATGTTCTGGGTAATGAGCACCAATACCGTCAGGAAGCCTTCTGGTTGGTCAATCTGATGGGCAAGTATCAGATCACCGACAATCTCTCGGCCACGCTCAATATCAATAACCTGTTCGACAAATATTATTACTCCAATTACGGAGAGGTATGGACCGGCGTAGCTACCAAAACCTATGGCGAACCTCGCAATATGATGTTGACGACTCGCTGGGATTTTTAATCGTCGCCTCTTTCAATCTCGGCGGCCGTTCGATACAACCCGCCAGCCATGGCAATGGCCCACGCCCGAATTGGCGGGTTGCACCTGCCCTACCCTCTGACCGATCTACCCGGCAATGTAGGGCGGACAACGCCGCAGGCTTGTCCGCCACGGTGGATGGCTTCGGCCATCCCCCCTACTGAGCCACGCCACCACGATCCTTGTGTGAAGCGGATTCATCCGCGACTCAGGCAACGCCCGGAGCTCCCTGCCCACCCCGGTCGCGAATGAATTCGCTCCCACAGGGGGAACGGCAAAAGTCCGGCGCCTCAGCCCACCGCCGCTTTCAGCGCCTGCTCCAGATCGGCGATCAGGGAAGCGCTGTCGTCCAGGCCGATATGCAGGCGCACGATGCAACTGGCGGTCGTCGGCAAGGCGCCGCGTCCGCTCAGTTCGGCGAGGATCGCCAGGCTCTCGTAGCCGCCCCAGGAGGCGCCGATGCCGAACAGGCGCAGCGCATCGACGAAACGGGCGGCCAGCGCTGGATCGTCCTCGGCGAACTCGAACGACAGCAGCCCGTTGCTGCCGGCGAAATCGCGCCGCCAGAGCGCGTGGCCTGGGTGCTCGGGCAAGGCCGGATGATGGACGCGGCCGACCTCCGGGCGCCGCTGCAGCCAGCGAGCGATCTCCAGCGCCTGGCGTTCGTGTACCTCCAGACGCGCCGCCAGCGTCCGCGCGCCGCGCAGCACCAGCCAGGCGTCGTCCGGGCTGACGGTGATGCCGAGGGCATCGCTCATCCGCGACAGCGGTTGCCAGACCTCCTCGCGGGTACAGGCGCTGCCCATGACCACATCGCCGTGTCCGCCCAGGTACTTGGTCAGCGCCATGACCGAAATGTCCGCGCCCAGCGCCAGCGGCCGGTACAGATAGCCGGAGCCCCAGGTGTTGTCGACCGCCAGCAGGATGCCGCGCGGCCGGCAGAGGGCGGCGATGGCCGGCAGGTCGCACAGTTCGTAGAGCAGCGAGCCGGGCACTTCGGTATAGACCATGCGCGTGTTGGCTTGCAGGTGCGCTTCGAGATCCCGGCCGTCCGGGGCGAAATAGCCGACCTCGATGCCGAAGGGTTCGAGCAGTTCGCTGGCCACCCGGCGCACCGGCGCATAGACCGACTCGGTGATCAGCACCTGATCGCCCGGCCGCAGATAGCTGAGCAGCGTCTGCGCCGCGGCGGCCAGCCCGGTGGGGAACAGTTTGGTGCGGTAGCCGCCCTCCAGTTCGCTGACCAGATCCTCCAGGGCGAAGGCGGTCGGATTGCCGCGCGCGCCGTAGCTCAGCAGGCGTTCGCCGTCGCGGCGCCGGCGGACTTCCCGCATTTCCCCGACGCTGTCGAACAGCACGGTGCTCAGGCGCGTCAGCGGCGGATTGACCGGCCGCCCGCCGGGGCCCTTCGGCGGACGGGCGGCGTGCACCAGACGGGTACGCGCATCGTCGTTCATGAGCGATCCTCCGCGACCAGCGGGCGGAAGGCGGCCAGTTCGCGCGCGTCGAGCTGCGCCAGCAGACCCAGTTCCCAGGCCAGGTACTGGCGCGCCGCCGCCTTGTTGCCGGCGTGGCGGTCGTGGACGAAGAACAGGAAATCGATGCATTCGGCATCCGGCGGCTGCCCGCCGCCCTCCTCCAGCGCCAGCCCGGCGGCGCGCCAGACAGCCGGATCGGCGCGGCAGATCCGCACAGTCTCGCGTTGCGCCTCGGGCAACTCCAGGGCGGCCAGTCGCGCGAGCCACGGGTCGTCGGCGAGCAGGCGCAGCGGGCGCGTTTCGCCGGCCGCGGCGGCGGCCAGCAGCGGGCGGATCGACCAGTCCGCGCCTTTTATATGCACGGCGCGGTAGGCCATGCTCGGGCGCAGGTCGAACAGCCGCACGGCATCCCCGGCCAGTTCGTCCGCGAGGGTCGCGGCATCCGCTTCCGCCAGCGCGGGCAGCTCGAACGCCGGGACGCGGCCGGCCAGCGCCAGACCGCTGTCCAGGCCGCCGGCCAGCACATGGGCGTCATGGCCCGCCTGGCGCAGCCAACTGGCCACGATGGGCGCGCGGATGCCCTCGGCGTCGAACAGCACGATCCGCGCCCCGCGCACGCCGACGTACTGGTCGGTCGCCTGGATCAACTGCCCGCCCGGCGCGTGGCGGGCGCCCGCCAGGCTGCCGGCGGCGAATTCCTCGGCGCTGCGCACATCGAGGAGGAACAGGCTGCGCTCGGGGTCGTCGGCCCAGGCCGCCACCTGCTGCGCCGCCAACGCCTCCACCCCGGCGCGCGCCGCCAGCCGCTGCGCGGCCTCGCGCCGTTCGGCGAGGCCGGCCGGCTCGGTCGACTCCGGGTAGCGCCGCGTGCTGCCGTGCTCCAGCGGCAAATCGGCGAGGAACCAGCCCTGGGTGCCGTTCTCCAGCGCGTAGACGGGATTCTTCACGCCTAGGTTGATCAGCGTCTGCGCGCCGATGATGCTGCGCGTGCGCCCGGCGCAGTTGATCACGATGGTGGTCCGCTCGTCGGCGACCAGATCGCCCAGCCGGTAGCCCAGCTCGCCGTTCGGGCAGCAGATGGCGCCGGGAATGTTCATCTTGCGGTATTCCTCGAACGGCCGGCCGTCCAGCACCAGCAGCGGCTCGCCGCGCGCCTGCCGGGCGGCCAGTTCGGGCGCCGAGATGTGCGGCGTGGCGCAAGCCAGTTCGACCCGTTCGCCGAACGCCTTGGACGGCACGTTGACCCCGGCGAACAGCTCGAAGCCGGCGGCCCGCCAGCCCTGCGCGCCGCCGTCGAGGATGTGCACCCGGCGGTAGCCCAGCGCCCGCAGGCGTACGGCGGCGCGCTCGGCCAGTTCGCCGCCGGTTTCGTCGTAGATCGCCAGGCGTACCGCCGGATTCGGCGCCAGCCGAACGGCATCCAGCTCCAGCCGGCTGTAGGGCAGCGACACGCCATAGAAGAGGTGCGCCGCACCGTACTGTCCGTGTTCGCGTACATCGAACAGGGCGATTTCCCGCCCGTCGTGCAGCCATTGCTGCAATTGCTGCGGCGTTATGGTCTGGCTCATGCAAGTCTCATCCGCAAAAGAAAAGAACGACCCTCAGAACCTATTCAAAGTCTGCTGCGCGTTGGCCACACCGCGTTGAAAATGGCTTCGAAATGCTCATTTACAGCACGTAAACTCCGCTTCCTCAGCCATTTTCGCCTTGTCTGGCCTTAGCTCGCGAGACTTTGAGCAGGTTCTCATTCGAGGGCCAGGGAACGCTCCGTCGGCGCCAGTTCGCGCCCTTTGGCATAGGCGCGCTGGACGGCCGGCCGCGCCTTCAGGCGTTCGCGCCAGGCGCCGATCCGCGGGAAGTCGGCCAGTCGGCGGCCCTGCCGCCGCGGCTGTATCCAGGGGAAGATCGCCATGTCGGCGATGGAATAGGCGCCGGCGACGTAATCCACCTCGCCCAGGCGCCGCTCCAGTACGCCGTACAGCCGCTCGGCCTCCCGGTCGAGCAGTTCCAGCGCGCGCGGCACCGGCTCCGGCAGCCGCTCGCGGAACACCTGCAACTGGCTGAGGTAGGGCGTGATGTGCCCGGCCTGCCAGAACAGCCATTCCTGCACCCGATAGCGGTCGTCCTGGAAACGCCCGCTCTTGTCGGCCAGATAGCCGAGGATGGCGCCGGACTCGAACAACGCGAACGGCCCGCCGCCGCCGGCCGGCGCATGGTCGACGATGGCCGGGATGCGCCCGTTGGCGCTGATCCGCTGGAAGGCCGCGTCCTGCTGCTCGCCGGCGCGGATGTTCACCGCCAGCAGGCGATGCTCCAGGCCCAGCTCTTCCAGCAGGATGGCCGCCTTGAGACCGTTGGCGGTCGGCCAGTAGTAGAGGTCGATCATGCGTAGACGACCGGCGTAGAGGGTTCCATCTGGTTGCGGTTGTAGTTCTGCAGTTTGCCGTCGGGCTGCACGCCGTAGCGCCCGCTCAGCGCCTCCAGCGGGCGGCCGTAGAGGTGGAAGTGCAGCGTCGGCCGGTCACCCTCGACGCGGATGTCGTGGATGTCGTCGCCGAGGAAGGCGATCGGCGAACCGGGCTGCACGGTGACTTCGCGCTCCAGTTGCAACCTGGCGAATTCCGGGTCGCTGCCGTCGTCGGTGCGCAGATAGACGCGGTTGAACTCGGTGCCTTCGACCGCGACGATGATCGCCCAGGTCTCGTGATTGTGCGGGACGGTCTTCTTGCCCGGCAGCAGGGAGTTCAGGTAGAGCGTCGGGCTGTCGTCGCCGTCGTCGTTGAGGCGATAGCGGGTCGCGGTCTTGCCTTCGCTGGCGGCCGGCGGCGGGAAGCTGGCGAAATTGAAGAAATCGCGGCGCTCGGCCAGCTTCTCCAGCAGGCCGACGATTTCGCGCAGGGCCTCGCGGTCGATGCCGCGCGCCTGGATCGCGCGCACCTGTTCGAGGAGCGCGGCGACCGCTTTACCGACTTCTTGGTTGCTCATTGGGCTGTTTCCTTGTCTGGGTGGGGTTGGCGACGGCCCGCGCGGGCCGTCGGGGGAAATCCTCGAAGCGCTCGCTCAGCGCGCCGCCGCGCCGGCCGGGACGAGCGGCCGGCGCTCCCGCTCGCCGCGTCCCAGCGCGTGCTGGAGAAAGGCGCGGGTGCGCGGGCTGCGCGGCTCGTTGAACAGTTGCCGGGGGCTGCCGTGCTCGACGATCACGCCGTGCTCGGTGAAATACACCGCATCGCTGATCTCTTCGGCGAAACGCATCTCGTGGGTGACCAGCACGCAGGTCATGCCCTCCTCGATCAGTTCGCGGATCGTTCGCAGCACCTCGCCGACCGTCTCCGGGTCGAGCGCCGAGGTCACTTCGTCGAACAGGATCAGTTCCGGGCGCATGGCCAGCGCCCTGGCGATGGCCACGCGCTGCTGCTGGCCGCCGGACAGCTCGCCGGGATAGGCGTGCTCCTTGTGCTCCAGACGCACCTTGCCGAGCAGGCGGCGGGCCTCGTCCTGCGCCTCGCGGCGCTCGCGGCCCAGCACCTTGCAGGGGGCGATGGTCAGGTTTTCCAGCACCGACAGGTGCGGGAACAGGTTGTACTGCTGGAACACGAAACCGACCCGCTTGCGCAGGGCGATGAACTCGGCGTCGCTGCGCAGTTCGTGCACCGCCGTGTCGCCCACGCGGATCTGCCCGCGCTGCGGGCGCAGCAGCCCGGTGATACAGCGCAGCAGAGTGGACTTGCCGGAGCCGGACGGGCCGATGATCGACACCGCCTGTCCGCGCTGCACGTCCAGGTCGATGCCGCGCAGCACGCGGGTGTCGGCGAAGCTCAGGTGCAGGTCGCGCAGCGCGATCAGCGGCGCGCAAGAGTCATTGGAAGGCATGGCGGCGCTCCAGGTACCGGGTGAATCGGGAAATCGGGTAGCAGTAGGCGAAGAACAGGCCCAGCACGCTGGCGTAGATCAGCACCGTGAAACCGACCCGGTTCACCGTGTTGGTGGCGATCTGCGCGGTGTCGATCAGGTCGTGCACGCCGACCAAGGACGCCAGCGCGGTGCCCATGGTGATGACCGCGTAGAGGTTCATCCACGGCGGCAGCATGCGCTTGCAGCACTGCGGCAGGATGATCGCGCGCAGAATCTGCCCGCGGCCGAAGCCCAGCGAGCGGGCGGCCTCCCACTGGGTGGCGGGGATCGAGGCGACCGCGCCGCGAAACACCTCGGCGACGTTGGCGCTGGCCGGCAGGGCCAGGCCGAGGGTGACCTTGAGCCAGTCGGGAAACGGCAGGTAATGGCCGGCGACGCGGATCTCGAAGGGGAACACGTAGGTGGTGAAGTAGATCAGCACCAGCAAAGGCGCGTTGCGAAACGCCTGCACCCAGAGCCAGCCGGGCAGGCGCAGCAGCCGCAAAGGCGACAGGTTGAGCGCGCCGATCGCGAGCCCCAGCAGGGTGCCCAGGCCGATGGCCAGCAGGCTGATGAGAATGTTCAGCGCGAAGCCCTTGAGCAGCGCCGGCGACCATTCCCAGAGCGGCGCGAAGACCTCTCGCGGCGGCGCCCCGGCGGCCAGCCAGACCAATAGCGCGGCCAGCGCGAGGATTTTGCCGGCATGCCGGCGCAGCCGGTCGGGCGCGGCGCGGCTGCCCAGCGACAGTTCAGTGGCCATAGCCGGGCATCCTCAGGCGCGCTTCCAGGCCACGGCCCAGGCAGTTGACGACGAAGCTCAGCAGGCCGAAGAACAGCAGGATCAGGATCATCAGCTCCAGCACGTTGTCGCGCTGGGTCCAGATCAGGATCGAGGCGTAGGTGATATCGCCCACCGCGATGGCCGAGGCCAGGGCGGTCATCTTCACCAGTTCGATCAGGTTATTGACCAGCGACGGCAGGGCGAAGCGCACCGCCAGCGGCAGTTCGACCCGCCAGAGCCGCTGGCGGCGGCTGAAACCCAGCGAGGTCGCGGCTTCCAGGGTCACCTGCGGCACCGCCTCGATGCCGGCGCGCAGGGCTTCGGCGTGGAACACGCCCTTGTGCAGGGAAATGACGATCACCACCCAGGCGAAGGGCGTGAACGGATTGGCGCCGCCGATGACCTCGCTGATCAGCATGTTGAGCACCAGGAAGGCGCAATAGAGCTGTACCAGGGTCGGCGTGTTGCGGGTGACCTCGACGAACAGCCGGGTCGGCCCGGCCAGCCAGGGACGCCCGGACACCAGCGCGGCGGCCAGCGCCACGCCGACCGCCAGGCTGCCGGCCATGGTGCACAGGCACAACTGCAGGGTGACCCAGGCGCCGGCGACGAAGGAGCCGCGCTCGTAGGCATCGAGCAGAAAGCGGTAATCGAGCCCCAGCCAACCCGTCCACTGCACGAAGGCGTCGAGCCAGCTCATGCCGGCAGCTCCTCGCGCAGCGCCGCGCAGGCCAGGGCGATGCGCCGGCCGGCCTCGACGACGCTGTCCGTCGCGGTGGCGATGGACAGGCGGAAATACGGCGACAGCCCGTAGGCGCTGCCGGCGACCCCGGACACGCCGGATTCCAGCAGGTAGTCCAGCACGTCCGCCTCGCCGTCCAGGCGCCGGCCGTCCGGGCGCCGGCGGCCGAGCAGACCGACGCAACGCACGAAGACGAAGAAGCCGCCCTGCGGCGCCAGCACCTCCAGCCCGTCCACCGCCGCCAGTGCCTCGACCAGCAGGTCGCGCCGCTCGCGGTAGGCGGCCACCTGGGCCGGCAGGAATTCCAGACCGCCCGCGAAGGCGGCCAGCGCGGCGGCCTGGCCGACCGAGGAGGCGCCGGAGGCGGCCTGCGACTGCACCACGGTCATCGCCGTGGCCAGGGCTTCCGGCGCGGCGCCGAAGCCGACCCGCCAGCCGGTCATGGCGTAGGTCTTGGACACCCCGCCGACCAGCAGGCTGCGCGCCTGCAGGTCCGGCGCGACGTTCAGCAGCCCCAGCGGCGGACGCCCGTCGAAACGGATGTGCTCGTACAGCTCGTCGAGCAGGATCAGCACCTGCGGATGGCGGCGCAGCACGGCGGCCAGGGCCGCCAGTTCCGCCTCGTCGTAGAGCGCGCCGCTCGGGTTGCCGGGGCTGTTGAGGATCAGCCAGCGGGTGCGCGGGCCGATGTGTGCCTCCAACTGCTCCGGGGTCAGCTTGTAGCCCTGCTCCAGCGGGCATTCGAGGAACACCGGAGTGCCGTCGTTGAAACGCACTATGTCCGGGAACGACGGCCAGTAGGGAACCGGCACCAGCACCTCGTCGCCCTCGTCCAGGGTCGCGGCGAAGGCGTTGAAGACGATCTGCTTGGCGCCGTTGGCGACCACGATGCCGGCCAGCGGGTAGTCCAGGCGGTTCTCGGCGGCCAGCTTGCGCCGCACCGCCTCGCGCAGCGCGCGCACGCCGGCGGTCGGCGTGTACTTGGTGGCGCCGGCGGCGATCGCCGCGCAGGCCGCCCGCTTGATGTGCTCGGGGGTATCGAAATCCGGCTCGCCGGTGGTCAGGTCGAGGATGTCGCGACCGGCTTCGCGCAGCGTGGTGGTCTTCAGTTTGGCGGCGGCGTTGGCCGACAGCGATACGCGGCGCACGCGCCGGGACAGGGAGATGGTCATGCAGAGGCCTCCGGCAGAACCTTTCCGGGATTGAGCAGCCCGCGCGGGTCCAGCGCCTGCTTGATGCGGCGCATCAGCTCCAGCTCGACCGGGCTCTTGTAGCGGGCCAGCAGGTCGCGCTTGCGCTGGCCGATGCCGTGCTCGGCGCTGATCGAACCGCCATGGGCATGCGCGCTGTCGTGCACCAGCCGGCTCAGCGCCGCGTAGTCGGCCATGTGCTCGGCCACGCTGCGGCCGGGCGCATGGGCCACGTTGTAATGCAGGTTGCCGTCGCCGAGATGACCGAAGGTGTAGTTGCGTACCCCCGGGAAATGTCGCTGCAACAGCGCGTCAGTGCTTTCGACGAACTCGACGATCCGCGAAACCGGCACCGAGATGTCGTGCTTCATGTTCTGCCCAGCGCGCTTCTGGGCGTCGCTCATGGTTTCCCGCAGGCGCCACAGCGCCTCGCCCTGCGCCAGGCTCGCGGCGATCCGCGCATCGACCAGCAGGTCGTTTTCCAGCGCATCGCCGAGCACCTGCTCGAACAGCGCGCGGGCATGGGCCTCGTCCTGGTGGTCGGAGAGTTCCAGCAGGGCGTACCAGGGCTGCTCCAGATCCGGGAAGGGCAAGGGACTGGCGGGAAATTGCTCGCGCAGCAGGCGCAGGCAATCCACCGAGAGCAGTTCGAAGGCCGTCAGCCCGGCGCCGAAGCCCCGCCGGGCGTGGGACAGGAAGGCCACCGCCCGGGCCAGCGAGGCGAAGGCGAGAAAGGCCGTGCACTGCCCCGCCGGCAGGGGGAACAGCTTGAGCGTGGCAGCGGTGATGATGCCCAGGGTGCCCTCGCTGCCGATGAACAGGTCGCGCAGGTCGTAGCCGGTGTTGTCCTTGCGCAGGCCGCGCAGACCGTCCCAGACCTGCCCGTCGGCGGTGACCACTTCCAGTCCCAGGGTCAGTTCGCGGGCGTTGCCGTAGCGCAGCACCGCGACGCCGCCGGCGTTGGTGCCCAGGTTGCCGCCCAGGGTGCAACTGCCCTCGGCGCCCAGGCTGAGCGGGAACAGCCGGCCAGCGGCGCGGGCCGCCTCCTGGACCTGCTGGAGGATGCAGCCGGCCTCGACGGTCAGGGTGTCGTTGTCGGTATCGATCTGCCGCACGCGGTTCAGCCGGTCGAGCAGCAGCAGCACGGCCCGCCCGCTGGCGTCGGGCGTCGCCGCGCCCATCAGGCCGGTATTGCCGCCCTGCACTACGATGGGCGCCGCGTGCCGTCCGCACAGGCGCACCACGGCGGCGACCTCGGCGGTGTCGCGCGGATGCACCGCCGCCGCGACCCGGCCGACGAAACGGCCGTGCCGGTCGCGCAGGAAGGCCTCGGCCTGCGCGGAATCCTGCACCTGGTCGACGCCCAGGAGCCGTTGCAAGTCATCGAACAGCGTCATCGGGCGACCTCCGGCGACGGCGCGACGCCTTCGAGCCGATAGGCCACGCCGCTGCGCCGGCAGATCTCGCGCAACTGCGCCTGCAGCCGGTCCGGCAGCGGAATGCCCTCGCGCAGCCGCGTCTCGCGGGTCTGCGCCTCGGGATCGCCGGCCACCAGCACCGGCAGGGCCGGATCGGCGGCCGGCGTGGCGTGCAGGGCGTCGACGATGGCGTCCAGTTCGTCCTCGAACTCGTCCGCGTCGCGGAAGGCGCGCGGATCGAGGGCCAGGAAGAAGTGGCCGATGTTCGGTTTCTCGTCCGCTTCGCGCCGGGCTCCGAAAGCGGCGCCGCACAGGGGGCCGGCGAGAATCTGCGCCAGCATGCCCAGGCCGTAGCCCTTGTGGCTGCCCAGCTCGGCGACGCCGCCCAGGGCGGTCAGGCCACCCTCGGGCCGCCGGAACAGGTACTCCATGGCGCGTTCGCCGGCGGTCACCGGCCGGCCCGCCTCATCGACCACCCAGCCGGGCGGGATGTCCTTGCCCTGCAGGTCGTACACCTTGACCTTGTTCGCCGCCACCGTGGTGGTGGCCATATCCAGCACGAACGGACGGTTGCGCCGCGCCGGCGCGGCGAAGGCGATGGGGTTGGTGCCCAGCACCGGCACGCGGGCGCGGGTCGGCACCAGCATGGGGCTGCGCGTGGTGCTGGCGACCAGCCCGATCAGTCCGCGCTCGGCCGCCGCGCGGGCATACAGGCCGGCCGCGCCGAAGTGGTTGGAATTGCGCACCGCCACGGCGCCCAGTCCGACTCCTTGCGCCTTGTCGGCCGCCAGGCGCATGGCCTGCATGGCGGTGCGATGGCCGAGCCCGTGGCCGCCGTCGAGCAGCGCCGTGCACGGCGACTCGCGCACCACGCGCGGCTCGGCGTCCGGCACCCAGCCGCCGGCTTCGCGCAGGGTTTCGTAGAACGGCAGCATCGACACGCCATGCGAGTCGATCCCGGCCAGATCCGTTTCGACGATCAGCGCCGCGGTTTCTTCGGCGGCGACGGCCGGCATGCCCCAGGCGGCGAGAACCGCCGCGGTCAGCTCGCGCAGGGCGTCGGCGCCGACCTTCGCCATCGCCTGCCCGCTCATTGCCGGCTGTCCGCCAGGGGGGCCGCGTCGCGGTATTTCTCGTGCAGGTCGCGCAGCGCCTGCGACGGCTGCAGGCCGTTGCGCTCGCCGACCTCGAGCAGCCAGCCGCTGCGGTGCCAGTCGCGGACGATGGCATCGAGCCGGGCCTGGATGTCCTTCTCGCCCTTGCGCACCCAGATCACCGAAGGCGACGGGATCAGGTCGTTCGGCAGCGGAAGCTCGTAGTCGGCCCACTCCGGTTCCTTGAGCAGAGTGCGCATGGTCGGGCCGACGTGCACGGCGGCGACGCAGCCGTTGCCGCGCAGCGAGAGCAGCGATTCCGACTGGCTGCGGAACGCCTTGATCTCGGCGCCGTAGGTTTCCACCAGCGGCTTGATGAAGTTGCTGCCCTGGGACACGCACACCGGCTTGCCCTTGAGGTCTTCCCAGTTCGCGATGCCGCTACCCTTGCGGATCAGCGCGCCGCCGCCGACTTCTTCATAGGGGGTCGGCACGTAGTCGAGGATCTGCGTGCGCTCCTCGGTCAACTGCATGTTGGCGATCAGGATGTCGACCTTGCCCTGCTGCAGGAACTGCACGCGGTTCGGCGCCAGCACCGAGACGGTTTCCAGCCCGACGCCGAGCGTCTTGGCGATGCCCTTGGCCAGCTCGACGTTGTAGCCGAGGTGCTCGCGGGTGACCGGGTCGATGGTGCCGAACGGCGGCCCGCTGAGGATCACCCCGACGCTGATTCTGTTGCGCTCGCGGATCTTCTCCAGCGTCGCGTCGGCGTGCGCCGCGCTGCCGGCGACGGCCAGCAGCGTCGCGCCGAACAAAGCGGCCAGCGCCTTGAGCGCGGGACGGCCGGAGGATGGTTGAGCGTGCCTGAAGAACATGGAATTTCCCTCTCGCCAGATCGGTGCGGGTCGAACGAATCGGAGGGATGCTAGAAACAACAGTTAAGGCGGTGAAATTCTATTAAATACTATGGTTATAGCTGGCTAAATTCTTATTCACTTAAATAAAAATCAACTGATTGTATTCATTGGAATTTTTGAAAAACACCCTCACAATGCCCGGTAAAACACATAAATAACCATGATGTTTTATGTGAAGGCCATGATGAATGCCGAACGGAAAGCGCCCATGCCCTCCCCGACCCTGGACCTGGAACTGCTGAGAACCTTCATCGCCGTGGCGGACAGCCAGAGCTTCGCCGAAGCCGGGCAGCGGCTGGCGCGGACGCAATCGTCCGTCACCCAGCAGATGCAGCGTCTCGAACAATCGGTCGGCGTCGCCCTGTTCCAGAAACAGGGCCGCCAGAAACAGCTCACCGACGCAGGCCGGCAACTGCTGCGCCGCGCCAGGGAAATGCTCGCGCTCAACGACGACGCGCTGAACTCCCTGCGCGAAGAGGGCCTCAGCGGCGTGCTGCGCATCGGCTCGCCGCACGATGTCGCCGACACCATACTGCCGCCGATCCTCAGCCACATCGCCCGCGCCGCACCGCGCCTGCGCCTGGAGATCGACGTGGGCCGCAGCCCCTTCCTGATGGAAGACCTGCACCGCGGCCGGGTCGACATGATCATTTCCACCCGCGAGGACCCGAACCTGGAAGGCTTCCCCCTGCGCACCTCGCCGGTCTGGTGGATCTGCTCCGCGCAGTACCTGCACATGCCCCACGCGCCCCTGCCGCTGATCCTCATCGACGAGTCGAGCATCTACCACCGCTACGCCCTCGAAGCGCTCGAACAGCACCGCATACCCTGGCGCCAGGCCTACCAGGCCTCGAACCTGATCGGCGTCAAGGCCGCCATCCGCGCCGGCCTGGGCATCACCGCGCGCAGCATGGAACTGCTCGGCCCGGACATGCGCGTGCTGGGCGAGAAGGAAGGCCTGCCGCGCCTGCCGGACGTCACCTACCACCTGTGGATTCGCCCGAACACCCACAACCCCATGGTGCGCAAGGCCTACGACCTCATCCGCAGCCATCACGAGGCTGCCTATCGGAACGGGCGGCGGGAACGGGTGGGGGCGGACAAGGGAGCGTGACGAGGCTGGCGCGGTCCCCGGAGACGCGTCGGCTCGATCCGAAATCGGCCCTTGGGAGTACCGATGTCGTGCTTGTGGCGCGGCCTGGCATATTCGTCGGCCATCTTCAGGAAGATCGGGTAGGCCAGTTGCTCCAGATAATCGCCGTAGCCCACGCCGTCGTCGCGCAGGGTGGTCCGGAAGCTCCGGAGTCTGGAGGCGAAGGGTTCAGTCCTGCGGATTCAGGTGCGCTCGACCGGCATCGGTCAGGCGGTATCGTTGCAAGCGGCTGTTGGGCTTGTCGGGCAGGGTGTATTCGATCAGGCCAGCATCGAGCAGACGGCGCACACGGCGATTCAATGCGCCGCTCACCGCCGGCAGACCGAGCCGGCTGGCCAGTTCGGCCTTGCCCAGCGCGCCGCCGCCAAGCGCAGCCAGTAGGCGCTGCTCCTGCGACTCTGCCCCTGACTCTGCCTGCGACTCTGCCCCCCACTCTGGCCGTGGTGATTCGACGGTCAATCTGACTGGCGGCAGCATCACCGTCACCCGGAAGATCGACTCCTCGCGCAGGATCGGGTCTTGCCCACCGAAGGCGCGGGCGTACTTGAACAGGTTGCGCACGCCGGAACCCAGCTCCTCGGCCCATTGCATCTCGCGAAACACGCGGGCGATGGCCGGGTTCTTCGGCGAAGGGTCGAAGTCGTCGGGGCGCAGCAGTCCCAGACCATGGGGGTTGTTGCTGTTCTCGGTGCTCACCCGGTCGTACTGGATAATCAGCTTGGCCGGAAAGGGGTTGAGATGAAAGGGGTTGAGATATTCGCGGTGGATCAGCAGGTTTGCCACCACCTCACGGAAGATGCGCTCGCGCAGGCTGACTCGCCGGTTGCCCTCCAGGTAGAAGGGGTCGGCAATGTGCTTGTTCACGAAGGCCATCAGCCGGTCGTAGCTTTCCAGCAGGTTGGTGCGGATATCGTCGCGGTCGTCGTAGCGGTCGAGGTCATGCACGCGCAGGATGGCGTCGGTGCGATGGTGCGGAACCACGCCCAGCACCACCTCGTCGCGGCCGAAGAGCAGAGCGCCGGCCATGGAAATGCCTTCGTTGCCGGTCTGCTAATCGCGCTGGTACAGGCGGGCGCTTTTCAACAGTTCCAGATCGTCCAGTTCGGCCCAGGGATGGCCGCTGCGTTGCAGGCGCACGTTGTGGCGCACCCGCTCGATCAGGTCGCCGCGCAGATCGTCCAGGCGGATATACGGAAAGATGCGGTTCTCGCTGTAGCCGACCTGCTTGCGCAGGTACAGCTCGGCCAGCAGTTGGCCGTGGCCGCTGATGTCGAAATCGCCATCCTCGTTGCGGCTGAAGATGCGCCCGTTGCAGCTATGCACCTGGGAGCTTTCCGGCACGCTCAGCACCAGCAGCGTCTGTCCGTCCAGCTCGACCTGCTCGGGCACCAGCGGCATCGGCGGGTTGATCTTCTGCGAGTTGTGCAGGGTATTGGCCAGATCCTTGCGCATCTGCGCCAGCGCCTCGGGGGCGATGCCGGTCACCCGGCCGTCATCCGCCGCCCCCAGCACCAGGGTGCCGCCGCGCTGGTTGAGGAAGGCGCAGATGGTCTCGTAGATATCGCGGTTGAGCGCCTCGCGGGCGCGCTTGAACTCGACGGTCAGCCCTTCGCCGCCACGCAACAGTTCGACCAGATGTTCCGGGCTCATCGCCTGCGGCTCCCAAACCGTAGGGTGGAAAACCGCGCAGCGTTTTCCACCGGCCGGCCCGTATGTGCAATTGCCATGGTGGGTAACGCTGCGCGGTTACCCACCCTACGCCCTTCGTTCACGCAGATGCCCCCGCTTTGCGTCCATGGGGCTTGGGTTGTACGGCCCACCCGGCACGGGTGTGCTCTAGCAGCACGCTGGTCGGCCCGCGGCAGCGAGCTGTGCGTCGATCTTGTCGCGGGCGAGTTGTTCGGGATTCTGGTCGAGGGTCATCGAGCGCCTTGCCGTTACCGTCCATCGAAGTGGTCCGATGGTAATACTTTTCGGACGGGCCGGTTCGGGGCGGCACGCGAGGGAAAACCGTAGTCCCGTCCTTACATCCGGCAAGCTGATGCCTCCTGGCGGCGCTCGCCCGGCGCCAGCAAACACGAAGGCCGGTCTTCCCATGGGGAAGACCGGCCTTCGCGATTACGTCGTGGCCTGCGCTTGCTTCAATTGCGCTGGAAAACCTCGGCGAACCTGGTGAGGAACTCCTTGGACTCCGGCCCGCCGATGCGCACGTCCGTACTGATGGGGTGCAGGCTGGCCAGTTTCGGCAGGTGCCCCGGCGCCTCGGCGTCCGGGTGGGTCGGCCAGTAGGCGCCGGCCTGCGCCACCAGCGCCTGGCCTTCGGCGCTGGTCAGCACCTCCAGCAGCAGCCTGGCGGCGTTCGGGTTAGGACCGCCCTTGAGCAGGCCGACCTCCTGCTCGACCAGGATCGCGCCCTCCTCCAGCACGTAGAAGTCGATGGGCTGGCCCTTTTCCCGCGCCGAGACCACGTTCTGCGACGACACCATGGGCGACAGGACACGTTCGCCGGTGGCGATCAGCCGCGCCGAGTCGGCGTTGCCGCGGGTGAACAGCAGGTTCTGCCGGGCCAGCGCCGCCAGGGTGTCCCAGGTCACCGCCTCGTTCTTCAGCAAGGCGAGGAAAAAGGTCTGGTTCGAGGCCGCCACCGCGGGGTCGCCGAACAGCAGCTTGTCCTTCCACTGCGCGTCGGTGAACGCCTTGAGGTTCTTCGGCAACACCGACTTGTCCGGGAACGCCTGGGTGTTGTAGGCGGCGGTGAGCAGGTAGACGGCGGGAATGTAATAGTTGCCGTCAGGGTCCCTGTACCGGGCGTCGATACGCTCGAAATCGCGGACCTTGTAGGGCTCCAGATAACCGCGACGCGCCCAGTCGTCGGCGATGAAACGCTCGTTGATCAGCACCAGGTCGCCCAGGGTCCTGCCGGCGGCCCTTTCCGCCTCGATGGTCGGAATCAGGTCGAGGGACTGCTTCTGCACGATCTTCAGTGCGACGTCGGGAAACTCGCGGCGCCAGAACTCCACCAGCGCCTGGTTGGTTTCCTTGCGGTAAGCGTTGTAGAAGACCACCTGGCCTTCCTTCTGTGCGGCGGCGTGCAGCTCGGCGAAACGCTGCTTCAGGGGTTCGGCCTGCGCCGCCGGCAAGGCGGCGGCCAGCAACGCACCGAGCAGTGCGAAGGAACGGAACAGAGACATGGGAATCGCTCCTTGCCGGTCAGGCAGTCAATTCGTGGCTGGAAAGGCCGGCGGTCGCGCGCAGGTGCGGCGACGGCGGACGTTGCAGGCCGAGATGCTCGCGCAGGGTCGTGCCCTGGTATTCGCCGCGCAGCAGGCCGCGCTCGCGCAATACCGGCAGGACATGCTCGACGAAATCGTCCAGGCCTCCCGGCAAATAAGGGGACATGACATTGAAGCCGTCGGCGCCGCCGTTCTCGAACAGTTCCTGCATGGCATCGGCGACCTGTTCGCCGGAGCCGACCACCTGCCAGTGGCCGCGCGCGCCGGCCACCCGCAGCGCCAGTTGGCGAATGCTCAGGCCCTCGCGCCTGGCCACCTCCAGCAGCAAGGCGCGGCGACTGCGGGTCGATTCGACCTCGGCGATTTCCGGCAGCGGCCCGTCCTGGGGCAGGTGCGCCAGCGGCACGCCCAGGCGGTGTTCGAGGATGGCCAGCGCCACCGAGGGATGGATCAAGTCCTGTAGCGCCTCGAACTTGGCCTGGGCCTCGGCCTCCGTGGCGGCCACCACCGGGAAGATCCCCGGCATGATCTTCAGCGCCGAGGGCTGGCGCCCGTAACGCGCCATGCGTCCTTTCACGTCCGCATAGAAAGCCTGCGCGTCGGCCAGCGTGCGCTGGGCGGTGAACACCACCTCGGCGGTTTCCGCGGCCAGCTCCTTGCCGGCCTCGGACGAACCGGCCTGCACCAGCACCGGCCAGCCCTGGGGCGAACGCGGGATGTTCAGCGGGCCGCGCACGCTGAAATGCTCGCCCTGGTGACCGAGCACATGCATCTTGTCGACGTCCAGGAACAGACCGCTGGCCTTGTCGCGCGGGAAGGCATCGTCGTCCCAACTGTCCCACAGGCCCTTGAGCACCTGGGCGAACTCGCGGGCCCGGCGGTAACGCTCGGCATGCGGCGGATAGGCCGTGGCGCCGAAGTTGAAGGCTTCCTCCTCGTTGCCCGAGGTGACCAGGTTCCAGCCCACCCGACCGTGGCTGATGTGGTCGATGGAGGCGAGCTTGCGCGCCAGGCTGTAGGGATCGTTGTAGGTGGTCGAGGCGGTGGCCACCAGGCCGATCCGCCGGGTCACCGCGGCGAGCGCCGAGATCAGCGTCAGGGGTTCGAACTGCGCCACGTAATGGGTGGCGAAACGCGACAGGGCGACCCAGTCCTTGCCGCGCGCGGCGGCGCTGTCGGCGAGGAACAGCAGGTCGAAGCCGGCCCGCTCGGCGGTCTGCGCCAGGCCGACGTAGTGCTCGAAATTGATGCCGGCGTCCGCCTGTGCCTGGGGATGGCGCCAGGCGGCCGCATGGTGTCCGGTGGGATAGAGAAAGGCGCCCAGCGCCATGGTACGTGCGGTCATGCCGACAGCTCCTGCGGGTGATTCGGTTCGCTTGCGGTGAAATGGCGCCGCTGGCCGTCCGCCCGCGGCGTCTGTCCCTGGAACTGGGTACGCACCATGACCCGCCGGCGCGTCGCGTCGACCGGGGTGCGGTGGTGCAAGGTATGGCAGTTGTCCCAGAGCAGTACGTCGCCGGGTGTCCAGCGGTGCGTCCAGGTGATATCCGGATGGGTCGCGGCCGCCCACAGGGCGTCCAGCAACGCCTCGCTCTCGACGCCGGGCAGCCCTTCGATGTATTGCGAGGGGAAGATCCGCCGCCGCCCCAGGAACAGGGCGCGCCGAGCGCTCCCGGGCTGGCGGATGACCAGCGGATGGAAGGGCCCCGGCACCTCTTCCGGGCGGCTCGGCGTGCGCAGGCCGGGGCGCAGCATGCCGGCGCTGTTGCGGCTGGCGTCGTGCTTGGCCCAGCGCCCCTCGATGTCGCGTTTGAGCGTCTCGGACAGGCGCTCGTAGGCCAGGAACTGGTTGGCGAACGAAGTGAAACCGCTGTCCGCCGGTGCCTCCAGCGCATACAGCAGGCAGCCGATCGGCGGCGCTTCGATGTAGGAGTTGTCCGAGTGCCAGACCACCTCCAGGCTGCCGAGGCCGTCGTTCTCGCGCACCGGCGTGCCGTCCGGGCCCAGGTTGGTGATCGGCAGCAGGGCCGGGAACCGCTCTTCCTGGGCGATGCCGGCCGCCCGGATATAGAGGCGGTTAGCGCCTTCCTGCGGCTGGCCGAAGGTGGAGGCGGCGCGCAGCAGCGTTTCCGGCTCCAGGAACTGGCCCGGAAACAGCAGGACCAGGTGTTCCCGCCAGGCGCGTCGCAAGGCGTCGGCGATGTCGGCGGACAGCGGCTGCGCCAGGTCCACGCCGGTCACCACCGCGCCGAGGGCCTTGCCGGTGGGCGTCACCGACAGCCGTGCGAGGCTGTTGGGCTCCGCTGTGTCGGCGCGGCGCGGCCAGGACAGATCGGCAATCGTTTGCAGTCCTTTCATGGTGTGTGGGTGTCTCCTCTCATGAGTCCTGCCAGGACGGCAGGCAAGCGGCGTGGGCGCCGGCGATCCGGCCGCTGACGAAGCACTCGGCCAGATTGCCGGCGCCCAGATAGAGAAAGCCCCAGATGCTGCCCAGCTCGCCGGCGGCATAGAGGCGCGCGATGGGTTCCCCGAAGCTGTCGAGGATGCGCTGCCGGGCGTCGTGGACCGGACCGCCCTGGGTGTTGTTGACCAGCGGCCAGAGCTTGCCGACGTAGAACGGCGCGCTGCGCACCGGCGTCATGCTCGCCGGCGGCCGGCCGTGGTCGTCGTCCAGCCCGCGTTCGCACTGGCGGTTCCAGCGCTCCAGGCTGGCCGCCAGGACGGCGGGATCGGCGCCCAGCAGCCCGGCCAGTTCCTCGATCGAGTCGGCCTTCCGCAGGATGCCGTTCTCCACCTCGCGCAGGTTGTCCGCGCTCCAGGCGTAGGGCTGGACGTCGCGGTCGTTCAGCACCGCCTGGCCCAGGGGGTAGAGCTTGCGGCCCTCCTCGTCGACGACGAGGAAGGCGGGGATTTTCGGGAAACCCTGGGTGACCGGATCGAACTGGTCCAGGGGTCGGTGCCCGGTGTCCTGCAGGTAGGGGTGGTACTCGTTCATGAAGCGGCGCCCGCTCTGGTCGAGCATGATCCACGACATCGGCACTTCGGGCTCCCTGATCCGGGGCGTCCAGTCGGGCAGGCGCTTGACGCGGATGGCGAAGGGATAGTCCGGGTCGCAGTGGCGGAACCCGTAGGAGCCGTGGAAGTGCCACATGTGCCACAGGTCGGCACCCACCGCCTGCGCCATGCGGATACCGTCGCCGGTGTTGCCGCGGGTCGCGGCGGGCAGCACCGGGCGGATCTGCCAGTACTTGCGCTGCATTTCCGGCGCGGCCTCGAAGCCGCCGCTGGCCAGCACCACGCCACGCCGCGCGGCGATGCGTAGCGGACGACCCGCCGCGCGCGCCGAGAGGCCGATCACCGCACCCTCGGCATCGGTGACGAGCCGCTCGGCGGCGCAGCCCAGGCGGACCTCGATGTCGCGGGCGCGCACGTTGTCGTGCACCAGCTTGAACAGGTTCGGGCCCAACAGGCGGCCGCGCACATGGGGATATTCCCGGGCCGCGTCGAAGCCGGGTATCTCCGCCACTTCCAGGATGCCCAGGGCGTCGTGGCCGGGGAACGGGTAGTTGCCGCCGCGCTCGCGACGCTCGATGCGCGCGCCGTCGACGGTGGCCAGCTCGCGCAGGTAGTCCTCCAGGCCCGCCATGCCTTCGGCGAGCGCATCCAGCACCGCGTCCGGCACATCGGGTCCGGCGGCTTCCCGCAGGTACAGGCGGCCGCGCGGCAGGTCGGTGACGGTGCGCACGCCGCCGCCGGCGCAGATGGAGATGCCGCCGGGATCGGGCATCTTTTCCAGCAGCAGCACCCTGGCGCCCTGGTCGTGGGCACTGATGGCGGCGATGCCGCCGGCCAGGCCGAAGCCGACCACCACGACGTCGTAGGTTTCGTCGAATCCGCCCGGAATCGCGGGAGTCTTGTTCATGAAATCGTTACCTCGAAATCAGCCGTGAAGAGAGGCCGCGCGCCCGGCGATCTTCCACACCAGACCCATCACGCCCAGACAGATGGCCACCACGACCACCGACAGGGCCGCCGCCATTTCGATGGAGCCGTCGGCGATGAGCTGCAGGATCACCGTGGACATGACCTGGGTGTCGGTCTGCGCCAGCAGCACCGACATCGACAGCTCGCGGATACTCAGCGAGAACACCAGGATCCAGCCGATGCCCACCGAGACCCGCAGCAGCGGCAGGGTGATGTCCCAGACCGTGCGCAGCCAGCCGGCGCCGGCGATGCGCGCGGCCTCTTCCAGATCGGCGGAGATCTGCTTCAGGGCGGTGCGCACCAGCACGAAGGTCACCGGCAACTGCTTGGCCGCATAGGCGATCAGCAGCAGGGTCAGGGTGCCGTGGAAGGCATCGATGTAGCCCAGCATGATGCCGACGCCGAAGGCGATGGACGGAAAGCCGTAGGCGATCATGATCAGCACCGTGACCAGGCCTCGCCCCGGCAGCCGGGTGCGTTCGACGATCCAGGCGCAGACCACCGCCAGGCCGGCGCAGAGCGTCGCGGTGGCCAGCGCCAGGAGCATGCTGTTCTCGAACGCGGCGAAGGTGCCGAAGCTCTCGTCGAAGAGTTGCCGGTAATGGCTCAGCGCCAGATTGCCGGCGTCGATGGGCATCCCCAGCACCTGGATCAGCGACAGCACCAGCAGGCCGCCCAGCGGCAGGACGGCGCTCAGGAACACCACCGCCAGCGAGGCGGCGAAAGCCGGCCAGCGCCAGCGTCCCAGCGCCACCGGCTGGGTCCGGGTCACCTTGCCGCCCAGGGTGCGGTAGTCGTCGCGACCGACGAGCAATCGCTGCACGCCCAGGCACAGCAGCGTATAGACCACGATCGGCACGGCGATGGCGGCGGCCAGGTTCAGTTGCGGCGGGAAGGCGAGCAGGTCGTACAGCTTGGTGGTCAGCACGGAAAAGTTGGCCATGGTGCCGATCACCGAGGGCGCGCCGAAAGAGGACAGGGTGTCGAGCATGACCAGGATGGCGCTGGCCAGGATGGCCGGCAGCACCAGCGGCAGGCTGATGGTCAGGGCGCTGCGCAGACGGCCGGCACCCAGGATGCGGGCGGCCTGCTCGTGGCTGACGTCGACGTTGTTGAGCGCCGAGAGCACCGAGAAGAACACCAGCGGATACAGGTGGATGGTCTCGATCAGCACCAGGCCGCCGAAGCTGATGATGTCGAACGGCGGCGAAGCGATACCGAGCCAATCCATCAGCAACCTGTTCAGGTAACCGGAATTCGGCGCGGCGAGGAAAATCCAGGCGACCACCGTGATGAAGGTCGGGATCACGAAGGAAATCCCGGCGCAGGCGACGACCAGCCCCTTGGCGGGCACGTCGGTGCGCGCCACCAGCCAGGCCAGGGCGGTGCCGACCAGGGTGCTCAGCGTAACCACCCAGGCCACCAGGATCAGCGAGTTGCCCGCCGCCGCGAACATGCCCGGCGTGTGCAGCACGGTGCCGAAGGTATCCAGGGTGAAGGCACCGTCCGCGCCGGTCAGGCTGAACTTCAGCAGGTAGGCCAGCGGATAGGCGACGATGCCGAGGAGCGCCGCGATGGCCGCGCCGATGATCGCCAGTCTGACCGGCTGTGCCAGCCAGTCCAGCCGGACACGGGACGGGGCCGGTGCCATCCGCAGGGCGGAGACGGGACTGAAGTCGTTCATGGCAACACCCAGGCGCTGTCGTCTTCGATGGCCACCGACAGGCGACCGTCCTGCATCGCGGGCAGGTGGCGGGCCTCCGCCTGCAGGCGGCTCTCCCCCAGCTCCAGGGTCAGTTCGTAGTGGCTGCCCAGGAATAGCGTCTGGCAAAGCCGGGCCTCCGCTCCGCCGGGAGCGAACAGGATCTGTTCCGGGCGCACCACCACCTGGCAGCGCTGGCCCGCGGCGAGACCCGGCCCGCCCAGGGCGCGGAACACCGGCCCGGCGTCCAGGCGGACCCGTGCCCTACCCTGCCCGTCCAGCGCCTCCAGCGTGCCGGGCAGCAGGTTGGCGCGGCCGATGAATTCGGCCACGAAGCGCGTGCGCGGCCGCCGGTAGATGTCCTCCGGCGTGCCGATCTGTTCGATGCGGCCGCCGCGCATGACCACGATGCGGTCGGCCAGCACCAGCGCTTCGTCCTGATCGTGGGTGACATACAGCATGCTCACCCCGACCCGGCGCTGCAGCGCCTTCAGCTCGACACGCATCGACTGGCGCAGCGCCGCGTCGAGGTTGGACAGGGGCTCGTCGAGCAGCAGCAGCGAGGGCTCGGTGACCAGCGCGCGGGCCAAGGCCACCCGCTGCTGCTGGCCGCCGCTCAGGTCGGCGGGCTTGCGCCCGGCATGGCCGTCCAGATCGACGATCGCCAGCATGCGCTCCACCCGCCGGCGGATCTCGTCGCGGGCGATACCGGCCACCTGCAGGCCATAGGCGACGTTCTGGAACACCGTCTTGTGCGGCCAGACCGCGTAGTTCTGGAACATCATCCCCAGGTGGCGCTTCTCCGGCGGCAGGGCGAAGCGCGCACTGGCCGCCAGGCGACCGGCCAGGTGCACCTCTCCTTCGTCGGGCTGGAGAAAGCCGGCCACCATCCGCAGCGTGGTGGTCTTGCCGCAGCCGCTGGGGCCCAGCAGCACCACGACTTCACCGGGCGCGATGGCCAGATCGAGCCCGTCGACGATCCGGCTGGCGCCCAGCGTCTTGACCAGATGGCGAAGTTCCAGGCGCGGCACCGCCACTCCCGCAGCCTCGTCCGGAACGGACGGGCCGAGAAACGGAGCGGCGCTTTCGCGCGTTGCATTGACTGGTTCGAGAGCTGCTGTCATGACCAGACTCCATGAATGAAGAACCACCTTGAAAAGTCGGGCCGGACCCCATCCGGCCATCGGCCGTCAGAGCAGGGGAATGCTGTAACTGACGATCAGCCGGTTCTCGTCGCGGTCGGTGGTGTCGTTGCCGCGTAGCGCGGCGTTGCGCCAGGTGAGGCCGACGCCCTTGAGGAAGCCCGACTGCACCGTGTAGTCCACGCGGAAATCGCGCTCCCATTCGCGCTTGTCGCTGCCGGCGGCGTCGATATCCCAGCCCTTGACGTAGGTCAGGCTGGCCTTCAGGCCGGGCACGCCGAGCTTGGCGAAGTCGTAGGCGTACTGGCCGACCAGGGATTTCTCGCCGGCGCTGGCGAACTTGCCGTTCTGCAGGTTGGTGATCAGGTGGACCGTCTGGCCGGTGCCCAGGTTGATGCGCGGCCAGTCGCTGTTGCCGGTGACCTTCTGGTAGCCGAGGCCCAGCGAGTGGCCGGACAGGCTGTAGGTGAACATCGCACTCCACAGGTTGTTGTCGACCTCGCCGCTGCTGCCGTTGGCGCCGGCGCTGCGGTAGCCCTCGGCGCGTCCGGAGGCGCTCTCGTTCTTGCCGTCGGAGTCGCTGTAGAAGTAGCGCAGGTCGCTTTTCAGCGCGCCCACCGGCAGCTTCCAGTTATGGATCAGGCCGAAGAAGTGCTGTTTGTAGAAGTCGCGCAGGTTGCCGTAGTAGTACTGCAGCAGCAGGTCCCTGGTGGGCTTGTAATCGGCGCCGGCGAAGTAGAACTCGTTGCTGAAGCGGGCGTTGCTGCCGCTGTTGGCGCCGGCGATGGACAGGCCGTGGCTGTCGGCGGAGTTACGTTCGGTGGAATGCTCGATCTTGCCCGCGGTCAGGCTCAGGTTGTCGATCTCGTTGGAAGTGATCTGCGCGCCATGGAACAGTTGCGGCAGCAGGCGGCCGTCGTTGTAGATCAGCACCGGCATCTTCGGCAGCAGGGTGCCTAGGCGCGCCTCGGTCCTGGAGTAACGCAGCTTGCCGGTCACCCCGACGCGGCCGAAGTCGGTCTTCGCCTTGCCGTTGCTTTCCAGCGGGAACAGCGCGCCGGGCGTGCGCTCGGCGTCCGCCTTGCCGGCGCGGCCGCCGCCGTCCAGGCGAATGCCGTGCATGGCGAACACGTCAAGGCCGAAGCCGACCGGGCCCTCGGTGAAGCCGGACTTGTAGTCGAGGAAGAAAGCCTGGCCCCACTCATCGGACCTGGGGCCGCCACCGTTGCGGTTATCCTGGTTGAAGTAGAAGTTGCGCAGCGAAAGCGTGGCCTTGCTGTCTTCGATGAACCCGGCGGCGGTAGCGGGTTGCGCCAGCGTCTGGCCCAGGATGGCCAGCATGGCGGCCAGGATGGTTCGCTCCGCGCCGCGCGCCGGCTCGGTGAAGATCGAAACGCTGCTATCAAGCGCTGGATGACTCATTGGACTGCCGCCCCCGGGATGGCTGGTTGAATGGAGGCGGCATGCTAGGAACGGCGGTTCGGTCGATGAAATTCAATTAGCTTATATTGTTATAATGGTCATGGTTTTTATTCTCTTGGCAAGAAAATAACCCATTGTATTCATTAGGAATTATCCAGGATGGCAATTTGCGATCTTGATGAATGCATAAGAGTTACTGATGCATTTTATGACTGTCTTAATGTGTAATCGTGGCGCGTGCCGCTCTCTCTCCAGGGCAATCGCATGAAATGCCCGCCCGATACCGGACGGGAAAGGTTGTGTGCCTGGTCGTTCCGGTGTGGTCTTCGGCTCCGCTGCACCGGCTGCTTGCCGAGGGGCCGGACGGTCCCTGTTTCGGCCCCCCGGCCGAGTCACTTTCTCTTTGCTCGCGCGAAAGAGAAAGTAACCAAAGAGAAAGCGCGCCCGATCATTCGGCCCCGGCTGTGCCGGGGTTCCCTCGCTCCGGCGCCGCTCCGGGGGCACGTCGCGAAGGGACGTCCCTGTCCCTTCGCGACTCGCTCGGCGTCCTGCCTCGCGTCCCCCTCCGCGACACCTGCGCTCGGCCTCCTGAACGGGAGTCGGTTCCGAGCTGCCTGAAAGCGCTTTTGCCCTTCTTGTGGCACGGCCTGTCAGGCAACGCCGGATGCCCCCTTCAGGAGGCCGAGCGGAATCGTCGTGGAAGGGGTCGAGCGGCAAGGATGCCGCGAGAGCCGCGATGGGCCATGGATGGCCCTTCGCGGCGGGCCCCTGGAACGGCGATGTAGGGAGGGAACCCGGAGCGAAGCGCAGGGCCGGATGAGGGGGTGGCCTTCTTTTTGGTCACTTTTTCTTGGCCAGACAAGAAAAAGTGACTCGGCCGGGGGGCCGAAACAGGGAGTGTCGGAGCACTCGGCAAGCAGCCATGCCAAGGTTCATACAACCTTTCCCGTCCGGTATCAGGCAAGCGCTTCATGCGATCGCCCAGGCTCTCTCCCGGAGTCGCCGACCGCCACGGGCCGGATTCGGACGGACGGACAACAATCCTGCCGCGCGAAGCCTGTGGCTCCACCACGGCAACCGCCAGGCCGCCCATCGGAACGGGCACTGCGGACGGCGCCCATAACATGCCAGATAAGCATGATTTAATTTTAATTATATTCATATAATTAATAATTTTTTGGTGTCGACCTGCCCGCTTGAGTAGGCTCGCCTCCCTCGGAAACGAACGCGGGCGAGGACAACCCCATGCCACTCGGAATCATCGACAATCGCGACGCCGTCGCCGGAGCGCTTTTTCTCGCCGCCGGCCTCGCCGGCAGCGCCCTGGCCACGGCCTACCCGCTCGGCAGCGCGATGCGCATGGGGCCGGGCTATTTCCCGCTGCTGCTCGGCATCGCCCTGGCCGTGCTGGGTGCCGTACTGCTGCTGCGCAGCCTGCGCCTCGGCGCCGGGCGGGAGACCCTGCGCGGCAGCCTGTCCTGGCGTCCGGCGGCATTCGTGGGCGCCGGAGTGATCGCCTTCGCCCTGCTCGCGCAGGAGCAGGGCCTGCTGCTCGCCACCCTGACCCTGACCCTGCTCAGCGGCCTGGCCCGGCGCGGCGCGCGGCTGGCCGAACTGCTCGGCCTGGGCGCGGCCCTGTCGGCCTTCGGCGTGGCGGTCTTCTCCTTCGGCCTGGGCCTGCCCCTGCCGATCCTGCCACGCTGAACGGGGCGCGCCGATGGAACTGCTCTCCAACCTGAGCCTCGGCGTCGAAGCGGCGCTGAGCTGGAGCAACCTGCTCTACTGCTTCGCCGGCGTCACCCTCGGCACCCTGGTCGGCGTGCTGCCCGGCCTCGGCCCGGTGGCGACCATCGCCATGCTGCTGCCGGTGACCTACGGGCTGCCGCCGGACGCCGCCCTGATCATGCTCGCCGGCATCTACTACGGCGCCCAGTACGGCGGTTCCACGGCGGCGATCCTGGTCAACCTGCCGGGCGAGTCCTCCTCGCTGGTGACCTGCCTCGACGGCCACGCGATGGCCAGGGCCGGCCGCGCCGGCGCGGCACTGGGCATCGCCGCCATCGGCTCCTTCTTCGCCGGTACCCTGGCCACCTTGGTGCTGGCGGTCGCCGCGGTGCCGCTGACCGATTTCGCCCTGCGCTTCGGCCCGGCGGACTATTTCTCGCTGATGGCGCTCGGGCTGATCGCCGCGGTGGTGCTGGCCCAGGGCGAGGTCATCAAGGCGCTGGCGATGACCCTGCTCGGCCTGTTGCTGGGACTGGTCGGCGTCGACGTGAATTCTGGCGCGGAGCGCTTCACCTTCGGCGTGCCGGAACTGGCCGAGGGCATCAGCTTCGTGGTCATCTCGATGGGCATCTTCGGCATCGGCGAGATCATCGCCAACCTGGAGCGCGACACCGCCCGCGCCGGGGCGATCCGCGCCGTCGGCCCGCTGCTGCCGACCCGCGACGACTACCGCCGGGCCTGGAAGCCGGTGCTGCGCGGCTCCGCGCTCGGCACCCTGCTCGGCGTGCTGCCCGGCGGCGGGGCGATGCTCAGCTCCTTCGCCTCCTACATGCTGGAAAAGCGTCTGGCGAAAGACCCGTCGCGCTTCGGCCAGGGCGCCATCGAGGGCGTCGCCGGACCCGAGTCGGCCAACAACGCCGGCGCGCAGACTTCGTTCATCCCGCTGCTGGTGATGGGGCTGCCGTCCAACGCGGTGATGGCGCTGATGATCGGCGCGATGATGATCCACGGCATAGTGCCCGGCCCACAGGTCATGGGCGAACGTCCCGAGCTGTTCTGGGGGCTGATCGTCAGCATGTGGGTGGGCAATGCCCTGCTGCTGTTGCTCAACCTGCCGCTGATCGGCGTCTGGACGCGGCTGCTGGCGGTGCCCTACCGCCTGCTCTATCCGGCGATCCTGCTGTTCTGCTGCATCGGCGTGTTCAGCGTCAACAACAGCCTGTTCGATGTCCTGCTGGCGGTGGGCTTCGGCCTGCTCGGCTACCTGTTCATCAAGCTGCGCTGCGAACCGGCGCCGCTGCTGCTCGGTTTCGTCATCGGCCCGCTGATGGAAGAGAACCTGCGCCGCGCCATGCTGCTGTCGCGCGGCGATCCCACGGTGTTCTTCACCCGGCCGATCAGCGCCACGCTGCTGCTGATCGCCGTGGGCTTCCTGGTGCTGCTGGCCCTGCCGCGCTTCCGGACGACCCGCGAAGTCGCCTTCGCCGAGGATTGAACGATGCCCATCCCTTCTCCGACCGCGGCACTCGTCGACCTGGGCCTGGGGCTGCGCCACGACGATCTGCCGGAAGACATTCGCAGCATCGCCCGGCACAGCCTGCTCGACTGGATCGGCGTGCTGCTCGCCGGCTGGGACGATCCGGCGGTACAGATACTCCGCGCCCAGGCGACCGAACGCGGCGCGCTGCCCAGGGCGACGCTGCTGGGCAGCGCGGAACGCGGCGATCCGCTCGATGCGGCGCTGATCAACGGCAGCGCCTCCCATGTGCTGGATTTCGACGATGCCCATCTCGCCTCGCGCATCCACGCCTCGGTGGTGCTCTGGCCGGCGCTGATCGCCGTCGGCGAGCTGCGGGCGAGCAGCGGGCGGGAGGCGCTGACGGCCTTCGTCGCCGGACTCGAAGTGCAGGCCCGCATCGCCGATCTGGTGGGTAACGACCACTACCGGCGCGGCTGGCACAGCACGGCGACGCTCGGCAGCTTCGGCGCGACGCTGGCCGCCGGCCGGCTCTACGGGCTGGAGCCCGGCGCCCTGCGCCATGCCCTGGGGCTGGCGGCGACGCTGACCGGCGGCCTGCGCGCGCTGTTCGGCACGCCCTGCAAGCCGCTGCACGCCGGACGGGCGGCAGCCAACGGCGTCAACGCCGCCGACCTCGCGCGGCGCGGCTTCACCGCGGTGGAGGACATCTTCGAACGACCCGACGGCTATCCGGCGCTGGTGTCCGGCAACGCCCGCCGGGACCTGCCGGTCGCCGACGGTCGCTGGGCGACCCGCGAACTGCTGTTCAAGTACCACGCCTCCTGCTATGGCACCCAGGCGCCTATCGAGGCGGCGCTCGCCCTGCGCGAAGCGCTCGGCGGAGAGGTTCCGGCCGGCGAGCTGCGCGTCGAGGTCGAGCCGCAGTACCTGTCGGTGTGCGACCTGCCCGAGCCGCGCACGGCGATGGAGGCGCGCTTCAGCATCCGCCACATGGTCGCCCTGGCGCTGGCCGGCCGCAGCACACTGGACGAGCGCAGCTTCGCCGCCGAAACCCTCGCCGATCCCGGACTGGCCGCGCTGCGCCGGCGCATCCGGGTCGCGGCCGACCCCGCCCTGCCGCGCGCCAATGCGCGGCTCAGCGCCGCCGGGCGCGCCTTCGCGGCCGACGCCAGCCGCCCGGAAAGCGACCACGCGGCGCAGCGCCGGCGCCTGCTCGGCAAGTCGGCGCAGTTGCTCGCCGGGCGCCTGGAACCGGCGGCCATCGACGAGTTGCAGGCGCTGGCGCTGGCCATCGAAACCTTCGACGACCTGAACCAGTGGACCGCCGCGCTGCGCCGTCTGATCGGCCGCGTACCCCGTATTCCCCACCACAAGGACTCCGAGCCATGACAACCGCAGGAGAACCGTCCCGATGAGCGCCTACGTGATCGACAGCACGCTGTTCCGGGACCAGTTCGGCACAGAAGCGATGCGCCGCATCTTCAGCGACGAAACCACGGTGCAGCGCTGGCTGGACGTGGAGGCGGCGCTGGCCAAGGTGCAGGGCGAACTGGGCATCATCCCCCGCGCGGCGGCCGACGAGATCCGCCGCAAGGCGCGCGTCGAGCTGATCGACCTCGGCGCCCTGAAGGCCGAGATGGACCGCACCGCGCATCCCATAGTCCCGCTGCTGCGGGCGATCAAGCGGGTCTGCGACGGCGACGCCGGCGAATACGTGCACTGGGGGGCGACCACCCAGGACATCGTCGACAGCGGCACCGTGCTGCAACTGCGCGACGGCCTCGAAGAAATCGAGCGCGACCTGCGCGGACTGCTGGACAACCTGCTGAAACTGGCCGCGACCCATCGCGACCGGGTGATGGTCGGGCGCAGCCACGGCCAGCAGGCACTACCGATCACCTTCGGCTTCAAGGTCGCGGTCTGGGCCGAGGAAATCCGCCGCGACCTGCAGCGCCTCGACCAGATGCGCGAGCGCGTGCTGGTCGGCCAGTTCGCCGGCGCCGTGGGCACCCTGTCGGCGCTGGGCGAGCACGGCATCGCCGTGCAGGAAGGGCTGTTCCGCGAACTCGGCCTGGGTTGCCCGAGCATCGCCTGGCACGTGTCGCGCGACAGCCTCGCCGAGCTGGCCAGCGTGCTGGCGATCGCCACGGGAAGCGTGGGCAAGATCGCCCATGAAATCTATGCGCTGCAGAAGACCGAACTCGGCGAACTCGAAGAGCCGTTCAGCCCCGGCAAGGTGGGCAGCAGCACCATGCCGCACAAGCGCAACCCGGCCGCCTGCGAGACGGTGGTCGCCCTGGCGCGGGTGGTGCGCAGCATCGTGCCCCTGGCCCTGGAAGGCGTGCTGGCCGAGCACGAGCGCGACAAGATCGTCCTGCAGACCGAACGCGAATACCTGGCCCGACTGTTCGGCCTGAGCCACGCGGCCATCGCCAAGACCCGCGCCATCGCCGCCGGGCTGACGGTGCGCGGCGCGCACATGGAGGAAAACCTCTACCGACAGCGCGGCCTGCTGCTCTCCGAGGCGGTGATGATGCGCCTGAGCGATGCGCTGGGACGGCAGGAAGCCCACGAGATCGTCTATCGGATCTGCATGGAGGTGTTCGAGCGCGAAGGCACGCTCAAGGAAGCGCTGCTCGCCGATCCGCTGGTCGGCGACCGCCTGTCGCCCGAGGAGATCGACGCCCTGCTCGATCCCAAGGCCTACACCGGCCTGGCCGGCGCCTTCGTCGACCGGGTGACGGCGCGCCGCCAGGACATTACGCCATAGATGGATATCTCCCCTCTCCCCAGGGGGAGAGGGAGTCGAAAGTTCGGTGATCGGGTATGTGTCCCGGCCCGCCCCCCTTCTCCTGCAATGGAACCCGCCCCATGAAATCCCTGTTATCCGCCCTGCTCGGCACCCTGCTGTCCCTCGGCCTGGCGCCCGCCGGCCTGGCCGCCTATCCCGAGAAACCCATAGTCTTCGTCGTGCCCTACGCGCCCGGCGGCACCAACGACAACATCGCCCGGCTGCTCGCCGAGCACCTGGCGAGCGAGTTGGGCCAGAGCGTCGTGGTCGAGAACAAGCCGGGCGCCGGCGGCACCCTGGGCGCGGCCTACGTGGCGCACACCAAGGCCGACGGCTACACGCTGCTGAACGCCTCGATCGGCAACCTGGCGATCGCCCCGCAACTGGTCGAGGCGCAGTTCGATCCGTTCGCCGACCTGACTCCGCTGGCCAACATCGGCGACTCCCGTTCGGTAATCGCGATCAATCCGAAGCTGCCGATCCAGACCCTCGCCGAGCTGATCGCCTACGCCAAGGCCAACCCCGGCAAGCTGTCCTACGGCAGTTCCGGGCATGGCAGCCCCGGCAACCTGTCGCTGGAATACCTCAAGCTGCTGGCCGGCATCGACATCGTCCACGTGCCCTACAAGGGCTCGGCGCCGGCGCTGAGCGACGTCATCGCCGGGCACGTCGACCTGCTGTCCGACCCGCTGGCCAACGGCGCGGTGAAGAGCGGGCACCTGCGCGGCCTGGCCTATTTCGGCGCGACCGAGGCGCCGGATCTGCCCGGCGTCCCCTCCCTGCTGGAAACCTATCCGCAGTGGAACTTCTCCGGCGCCTTCCTGGCCGCCGCGCCGAGCGGCACGCCCGCCGGGGTGCTGGGCCGCCTGCGCGCGGCCTTCGACAAGGTCCTCGCCACGCCCGAGGTGATCGCCAAACTGCAGGGGATGGGGATCACCCCGCAGCGCCTGTCGCCGGAAGACACCTCGGCGCTGATCCGCAAGACCCACGACATCAGCGCGCAGATCATCGAGAAGGCGCAGTTGAAGGCGCAATAGAACCCGCCCCCCGCATGGCCGGCGGAGCCGGCCATGCAGCGCCCCGACCGGGCGGCGGCCCGCTCAGGCCGGCGGCTGCAGGTTTCGCCGCAGCCGTTCGAGCACCCAGAGGACCAGCCCCGCACCGACGATCGCCAGGGTGGCGAGCAGTCCGGTATGGGTCAGCGGCCCGTCGCCGCCACCCAGCACCAGCGCCGCGGCGCCGGCGGCCAGGGCCACGCTGAAATCCTGGGTCATCTTCTGCAGGGCCATGAAACCGGCGCGCTCCGGCGGCGCCGGAACATGGCTGATGGCGGCCGCCAGGCAGACCGTGCGGGCGGCGTTGCCGGCCATGAACAGCACGAAGCTCAGCATCAGCGGCAAGGCGCTCAGGCCGAAGAACGGCAGCAGGCCGACGGCGAAACAGGCGCTGGCCACGCCGACCGGCAGCCAGTGGCCGTGTCGATCGCCCAGGCGTCCGGCCAGTTGCATGGCCCCCAGCGCCACCAGACCGCCCACCAGGTACAGCGTACCCAGTTGCTGACGCGGGTAATCGAGGTTCAGCAGGTAGAACGCGGAGAAGCTCGGGATCACCAGGAAGGCGGAGAACTGGTTGAGCCCCTGCAACAGCGTGGCCAGGCGCACGCCGGGACGGCTCAGCATGGCCAGCGACGGCTTGCCAGCCGGCCCTTGCAGGTGGGCGGTCAGCGGCGGCAACAGATGGGCCACGGCGAAGGCGACCAGCACCACCAGCACAGCCACCAGCACGAAGGGCGCCTGCCAGCCGAAGTGGTCCGCCAGTTCCAGCGCCAGGGGAATCCCGGCGATGGTGGCGATGGAAAACCCGGTCATGACCTTGGCGATGGCTGTCCCGCGCTGTGGCGGCGGCGTCTGGTCGATCAGGATCGCCATGCCGGTGGCGATCGCCGGGGCGGCACAGAGCCCGGCGACGGCCCGTCCGAGCAGCAGGCTCGGCAAATCATGCGCCAGGGTACAGGCCAGCGAAGCGAGCGCCAGTCCCACCAGGCTCCAGAGCAGGGCCTTGCGGCGATCGAAGCGATCCAGGCGCGGCACGGTGAACAGACCGGACAGCAAGGACGCAAATGTATAGCTGGCTGTTAGCCATGCAACTTGATTACCGTGAAAGTTGAGACCTTTGGCCAAATCCGGGCCGAGCGGCAGGACCAGCATGAAATCGAGAATGTAGGTGAACTGCAGGGAGGCGATCAGGGCGATGAGCACCTTGGGTGAAATTGCTGCAAAAGGTTTCGTTCGTGCTTCCGATTGCAGGGATTGGTCCGGATTCATGCTCTCTCCAAGTGATGTAAATAGGCCGTAACCAATTGATGTAACTATGGTTAAAGACGAAAAATCAAAATGACATCAATACTCAAGTACCTTTTTATATTGTTTAATGTTGATACTTATTATCATTTGACGCTAGCATTATTACATACATGAAGGCGCCAGTGCCTTCCCCTAGGTGGTCCTGCTCGTCCTCTAGCCGTAAGGAGGCATCATGAGTTTTGTTCAACAGACACAGCTTGCGCAGTCCTTTTCCGAACCCTGCGGTCCGCAGGTGCTGTTCACCCATTACCACCGCGATGCCTGCATGTTCGCTTCGCCCGGCCAGACCCTGCTGGCGCATGGCGTGGCCGCGACCCTGCCGCTGGTCATGAGCGGTTCGCCCGCCGCCCTGGCCGGGCATGCGGCCGCTTTTCTGCGTCAGGCCAGCGAGGCCGGGCATGCCGGCTGGCTGATCGGCGCCATCCCCTTCCTGCCGGGCGCTGCGGCCCATCTGTTCATCCCCGAGCATGTCGAACTGGCTGGCGGCGGTCGCGCGGCGCTGGTCGGCGGGCCGCGTCCGGTACGCACGGTCGCGGCGCGCAGCGAACCGGCCGAGGCGGTCTACGAGCAGAACGTGAGCCGGGCCTTGGAGCGGATCGCCGACGGGAAGTTGCAGAAAGTGGTGCTGTCGCGCTCGCTGCACATCCAGGCGGAGCTGGATCAGGCCGAACTGCTGCAGACCCTGGCCAGCCGCAACCCGCTGGGCTACACCTATGCCATTCCGCTGCCGACCGCCAACGGCGAGCGCCGCAGCCTGATCGGCGCCAGCCCCGAGCTGCTGCTGGCCCGGCACGGCAACCGGGTGATTTCCAACCCGCTGGCCGGCTCCATCCCGCATAGCAGCGACCCGGCCGAGGACCGCCAGCGCGCCGAGAACCTGCTGCGCTCGCCCAAGGACCTGCACGAGCACGCGCTGGTGGTGGAAGCCGTCGCCGAGGCCCTGCGCCCCTATTGCACCGATCTGCTGGTCCCCGAAGCGCCGTCGCTGCTCTCGACCCCGACCATGTGGCACCTGTCCACCGAAGTCACCGGCACGCTGCGCGACCCGGCCACGACCTCGCTGGAACTGGCGCTGGCGCTGCATCCGACTCCGGCCGTGGGAGGCTATCCGACCGCCGAGGCGCGGGAGTTCATCCAGGCGTTCGAAGGCTTCGACCGGGGCTTCTTCACCGGCCTGGTCGGCTGGTGCAACGCGCAGGGCGATGGCGAATGGGCGGTGACCATCCGCTGCGCCGAAGTCGGCGAGCAGTCGTCGACCCTCTATGCCGGGGCCGGCATCGTGGCCGGCTCCGAACCGGCGCTGGAACTGGCGGAAACCGCCGCCAAGCTGCGCACCATGCTGGGCGCCATGGGGCTCGCGCTGGCCGAGGAGAACCGGGCATGAGCACCTCGACCCCGACCTCTTCTTCCGCCGAAGGCGCGGACTTCACGCCCTGGCCCGCCGAATTCGCCGCGCGCTACCGGGCGGCCGGCTACTGGCGCGGCGAACCGCTGGACAGCCTGCTGCGCGCCGGCGCCGACCGCCATGCCGGACGCACCGCGCTGGTCTGCGGCGAGCGGCGCTGGACCTACGCCGAACTGGACGCCCGCGTCGACCGGGTGGCGGCCGGGCTGGTCGGACAAGGCATCGCCGCCGGCGACCGCGTCGTGGTGCAGTTGCCCAACATCGCCGAATTCGTGATGGTCATCTTCGCCCTGCTGCGCCTGGGCGCCCTGCCGGTCTTCGCCCTGCCGGCCCACCGCCGGGCCGAAATCGGCTACTTCTGCGCCTTCGCCGAAGCCAAGGGGCTGGTCATCCGGGATCGCCACGCCGGTTTCGACTATCGCCAGATGGCCCGCGACATCCGCGACGAAGCAGCGACCCTGAGCACCGTCGTGGTGGTCGGCGAGGCCGAGGAATTCATCCCCTTCGAGCGGCTCGACGCCGAGCCGCTGCCGCTGCCGGAACCCAAGGCCGACACGCTGGCCTTCCTGCAACTGTCGGGCGGCAGCACGGGACGGCCGAAGATGATCCCGCGCACCCACGACGACTATTTCTACAGCGTGCGGGCCAGCGCCGAGATCTGCGGCCTCGGCCCGGACACCGTGTTCCTCTGCGCCCTGCCGGCGGCCCACAACTTCGCGATGAGTTCGCCGGGCATCCTGGGCGTCCTCTACGCCGGCGGCAGCGTGGTGCTGGCGCCCGATCCCAGTCCCGACACCTGTTTCGCCCTGATCGCCCGCGAGCGGGTCGACATGACCGCGCTGGTGCCCTCCGTGGCGCTGGCCTGGATGGAGGCCGCGCCGGCCCGGCAGGCCGAACTGGCCAGCCTGAAGGTGCTGCAGGTCGGCGGTTCGCGCCTCAGCGACGAAGCCGCGCAACGGGTCGACAGCCTGCTCGGCTGCAAGCTGCAACAGGTGTTCGGCATGGCCGAGGGACTGGTCAACTACACCCGGTTCGACGATCCCCAGGAGCTGATCGTCGGCACCCAGGGCCGCCCCATCTCCCCGGACGACGAAGTGCGCATCGTCGACGACGAGGACCGCGACGTGCCGCCGGGCGAAACCGGGCACCTGATCACCCGTGGCCCCTACACCATTCGCGGCTACTTCCGCGCCGATGTGCACAACGCCCGCTCCTTCACCCGCGACGGCTTCTACCGCACCGGCGATGTGGCCCGCCGCCTGCCCAGCGGGCACCTGATCGTCGAGGGCCGCGACAAGGACCAGATCAACCGCGGTGGCGACAAGGTGGCCGCCGAGGAAGTGGAAAACCACCTGCTGGCGCATCCCGCCGTGCTGGATGTCGCCGTGGTCGCGATGCCCGACGCCTTCCTCGGCGAGCGCACCTGCGCCTTCATCGTGCCGCGCGGCGAAGCGCCCCGGCCGCTGGAGATCAACCGCTTCATGCGCGAACGCGGCGTCGCCGGCTACAAGGTGCCGGACCGCATCGAGTTCGTCGACCAGTTGCCCAAGACCGGCGTCGGCAAGATCGACAAGCGCGCCCTGCGCGAACGCATCGCGGCACGCCTGCAGGCCACGGCCTGACGACGTCCGACGCCCATACGGCTCCGCAAATCCGAACTCCAAAATTCCAAGCGAGAAATCCCATGGCTATCCCCCGCATTGCCAGCTATCCCATGCCCGCCGCAGAAACCTTTCCCTCCGGCCGTGTCGACTGGCAGGCCGACCCGAAACGGGTGGCGTTGCTGGTGCACGACATGCAGGAATACTTCATCGATTTCTACGACCGTAGTGCCGCGCCGATCCCGCAACTGGTAGCCAACATCCGCCGCCTGATCGACGCCTGCGACGCCGCCGGCGTGCCGGTCTACTACACCGCCCAGCCGGCCGTGCAGCCGGCCGGGGACCGGGCGCTGCTCAACGAGTTCTGGGGCCCCGGCCTGCCGGCCAAACCGGAGGGGGCGCCGGTCATCGCCGCGCTGGCGCCCAGGGAAAACCACGTGGTGCTGGACAAGTGGCGCTACAGCGCCTTCATCCGCAGCGACCTGCGCGAGCGCCTGCAGGCGGCCGGCCGCGATCAACTGATGGTCTGCGGCATCTACGCCCACATCGGCTGCCAGACCACCTGCGTGGACGCCTTCATGCGCGACGTCCAGCCGATCATGGTCGGGGACGCGCTGGCCGACTTCTCGCCGGAGCGGCACCGCCAGGCGCTGGACTACGTGGTCGCCTGCGCCGGCGTGGTGCGCGACACCGACCAGTTGATCGCCGCGCTGGCCGGCGGGCTGCCGGCCAGCATCGAGGCCCTGCACCAGGAAGTCGCGCAGATGCTCGGCATGCCGGCCTCGGACTTCAGCGTCGAGGACAACCTGCTGGATGTCGGGCTGGACTCGATCCGCCTGATGAGCCTGCTCGAAGGCTGGAAGCGCGCCGGCGCCCAGGTGAGCTTCGTCCAGGTGGCCGAGCAGCCGACGCTGGCCCACTGGTGGTCGCTGCTGAGCGAGGGACGTTGAGATGCCCTGTTCCGCCGAGACGGGCGTCGCCGGGGAGCCGACGCTGGCGCGTCTTCCCCTGAGCGCCGCGCAACTGGGCATCTGGCTGGGACAGCGGCTCGACCCCCTGAGTCCGGCCTACTGGACCGCCGAAGCCGTCGAACTGCGCGGCGCGCTGGACGAGGCGGCCTTCGAGCGGGCGCTGGAGCAGGCCGTCGAGGCCAGCGAAGCCCTGCACATGCGCTTCGAGGCCGAGGGCGACGACATCTGGCAGCGCCCGGACAGGACCGCCTGGACGCTGCGCCGGATCGACCTGAGCGCAACGGAAAGCTCCGCCGGACAGGCCTGGGACAGGGCCTGGCAATGGATTCGCAACGACCTGCGCAGCCTCCCCGACCTGGCCAACGGCCCGCTGTTCGGCATGGCCCTGCTGCGCCTGGCCGCCGACCATCACCTGTGGCTCCTGCGCGTCCACCACATCGCCCTGGACGGCTACGGCTATGCGCTGCTGATCCGCCGGGTGGCCGAACTCTACGAGGCCGAACGCCAGGGCACCGCCATGACGCGCCTGCCCTCCGCCGCCGGCCTGGCCGAGGTGGTCGACGAGGCCCGCGCCTATCAGCGCCAGGCCCAGCGCAACCGGGATTTCTGGGTGGCGCGCCTGCTCGATGCGCCGCCGCCCGTGACCCTGGCCCCGGGCGCGGCGCTGGCCCGCGACGTGCGCCGCCGGCGCGCCCTGCTGCCGGCGCGCGCGCTGGCCGACTGGCAACGCGCCGCCGGCGCCTGCGGCGTGGACTGGGCCGCCTGGCTGCTGGCCGCCATCGGCGGCTGGCTGGCCCGGCGCACCGCGGCGCCGGAAGTCTGCCTGGGCCTGCCGGTGATGACCCGGCTGGGCTCGCGGGCGCTGAACGTGCCCTGCATGGCCATGAACATCGTGCCGCTGCGCCTGCCGGTGGACATCGATCGGGGCATGCAGGCGCTGGCCGCCGACGTGGCGGCCGAAATGCGCGCCAGCCGTCCCCACCAGCGCTATCGCTACGAATGGCTGCGCCAGGATCTGGCCCAGGCGCGGCGGCAGGTCGGGCGCGGACAGGGCCTGTTCGGCCCGGTCGTCAACCTGATGCCGTTCGAGCGTCCCGACACCTTCGGCGATCTGCAGGCCCGCCAGCATCCGGTGTCGGCCGGGCCGGTGGAGGACCTGTCGATCAGCGTGGTGCCCGGCGCCGAGGGTGTCCGCCTGGACCTGGAGGCCAATCCAGATGCCTACGGCGACGAGTTGCTGGCCACCCTGCACGAGGAACTGATCGCCGCGCTGGATTCCCTGCAGCGCGCGCCCGCGACCACGCCGCTGCGGCAACTGCTGCGCGAGCCGCCGCTGGCCCGGCTGGCCGGCGAACCCCTGCCGCCGGTGGTGGATGTGCTGACCGCCCTGGGCAACCACGCGGCGCGCACGCCGAAGGCCCCGGCGCTGGAACAGGACGGCGTGCGCCTGAACTATGCCGAACTGCTGCAGGCGGTGAGCGCGCTGGCGGGCGTGCTGGTCGCCCAGGGGGTGACCACGGAAAGCCGGGTGGCGGTCCTGCTGCCGCGCTCGCCGGACACCGTGGTCGCGCTGCTGGCCGTGCTCTGGGCCGGCGCCGGTTACGTGCCGCTCGACCCGGAAAGCCCCGAAGCGCGCATCGCCATGGTGCTGGAGGATTCCGCCCCGACCCTGGTCATCACCTGCCGGGCCCAGCGCGAGCGGGTGCCGGCCGGCCAGCCCGTGCTGCTGCTCGACGAGCCCCGGCCCACCGCCGTGGTGCTCGGCCAGCCGCGGCCGGTGGCGCCGGACGCGCTGGCCTACATCATCTACACCTCGGGCACCACCGGGCGCCCCAACGGCGTGATGATCGGCCGCGACGCGCTGGCCCATTTCGTCGCCGGCGCGCGCCAGCGCTACGCCATGCGGGCCAGCGACCGCGTCCTGCAGTTCGCCCCACTGCACTTCGATGCCAGCGTCGAGGAAATCTTCCTGACCCTGGCCAGCGGGGCCTGCCTGGTACTGCGCAACGACGAGATGCTCGAATCCGTGCCGCGCTTTCTCGATGCCTGCGCGGTACGCGACATCACGGTACTGGACCTGCCCACCGCCTTCTGGCACGAACTGGCCTACGGCCTGGGAGCGCAGACACCGCTGCCGCCCCACCTGCGCCTGGTCATCATCGGCGGCGAGGCGGCGCTGGCCGAACGTGTGCAGCGCTGGCAGGCCCAGGCGCCGGCGCAGGCCGTGCTGCTGAACACCTATGGCCCGACCGAAACCACGGTGATCTGCACCACGGCGACCCTGTCCGGGCCGGACGCGCTGGACTGGCAAGGCGAAACCCTGCCCATCGGCCACCCGCTGCCGGGCGTCGAGGTGGCGGTGGTGGACGCCAACCTGCGCCCGGTGCAACGCGGCGAACGGGGCGAGCTCTGCGTGCTCGGCGGTTCGCTGGCGCGCGGCTACTTCGGCCGCGAGGAACGCACCGCCGCCCGTTTCGTCGTCCTGCCCGGCCTGCCGGGCGCGCCGCGCGCCTATCGCACCGGGGATCTGGTGCGGATGCGCGACGACGGCGCGCTGGTCTACCTCGGCCGGCTGGACGACGAGTTCAAGATCAGCGGCTACCGCATCGACCCCACGGAGATCGAAACCGCCCTGCTGGGCTATCCGCACACACCGGGGATTCGCGAAGCCGCCGTGCTCGGGCAAGTGCTGCCGGGTGGCGTCAAGCGGCTGGTGGCCTTCCTCGCCCTGGAGGAAGCGCAGGCCGAACTGCCGCCGGTCGCCGCCCTGCGCGCCCATCTGGCGCGCAGCCTGCCGGCGCCGGCGGTGCCCGGCACCTACCTGCAACTGGCGAAGCTGCCACGCAACGCCAACAACAAGATCGACCGCAAGGTCCTCAAGGAGCTGGCCGAACGACAGGCGGCCGGCCAGACGGCGGTCCCGGGCGCCGACGAGGCGCGGGACAACCTGAGCGTGCTGATCCGCCAGGTCAGCCGCGTCTGGCGCGAAGTGCTGGGCCTGTCCGACATCGTCCCGAACAGCGACTTCTTCGCCCTCGGCGGCGAATCCCTGCAGGCCATCCAGGTGGCCAACCGGCTGGGCATGCTGCTGCAGCGCGAGGTGCCGGTCTCCAGCCTGTTCCGCTACCCCACGGTCGGCGCCCTGGCCGAAGCGCTGGACCTGCCGGTCGGGCACGAGCCGCCGGCCCGCCAGGACCCCTTTGCTCCGCTGCTCTGCCTGCAGCCGGGGGAAGGGCCGGCGCTGTTCTGCATCTACCCCAGCGAGGGCCTGTCCTGGTGCTACATGGGACTGGCCGCGCATCTGCCACACACCCCGATCTACGGCCTGCAGGCACGCGGTATCACGGGCGCGCCGCCGGACGACATCGACGCCCTGCTGGACGACTGCCTGGCGCTGATGCGCGGCGCGCAGCCGCACGGTCCCTACCGGATGATCGGCTGGTCCTCCGGCGGCGGCATCGCCCATGCGCTGGCCGCGCGTCTGCAGGAGGCCGGGGAGACGGTCGACCTGCTGGCGATGATGGACGCCTATCCCGCCGACATCTGGGCCGGCAAGCCGCCGCCCACCGAACGCGACGCGCTGATCACCCTGCTGGACGTGATCGGCGACGCGCCCTTCGGCCCGGACGGCACCCCCCTGAGCGAGGCGCAGATGCGCGAGCGGCTGGCCCGGCCCGGCTCCAGCCTGGCGGCGGCCGGGGCGGCCGATGCCGGCGTGCTGTCCCGGCTGGCGGACATCAGCGTCCATTCGATGCTGCTCTACCGCACCCTGCGCCACCCGGTATTCGAGGGCGACGTGCTCTATTTCTTCGCCACCCAGCGCAAGCCGGACATGCCCGACTGGCAGCTCTGGCGCCCCTACGTGGCCGGGCGGCTGGACAAGGTGGATATCGCATCGACACACAACGGCATGAGCCGTCCGCTGCCGCTGGCCCAGATCGGCCGGGCGCTGGCGGCGCGCCTGTACCCATAGGAGAAGCGGATGGACACGACAACGAAGACGAGCGAATTCGCCGGCCAGGTCGCGCTGGTGACCGGCGCGGCGGCGGGCATCGGCGCGGCGGTCGCCACGGCGCTGGGCCGGCGGGAGGCGCGCCTGGTGCTGCTCGATCGCGACGCCGGCGCGCTGCAGGCACAGGCGGAAAGCCTGCGGGCCATCGGTTGCGAGGTGCTGGCCTGCACGCTGGACCTGCGCGACGCCCAGGCGCTGGAAGCCGCCGTGGCCGAAGGCGAACGGGTCCTGGGGCCGATCGACCTGCTGGCCAACGTCGCCGGCGTGCTGTTCTCCGGCGGCACGCTGGAACTGACCGACCAGGCCTGGGAAGACACCTTCGCCATCAACACCACCGCCGTGTTCCGCCTGTGCCGCGCGGTGGCGCGCGGCATGCTGGAGCGCAAGCGCGGCTGCATCGTCACCGTCGCCTCCAACGCCGCCCACGCGCCCCGGCTGGGCATGGCGGCCTATGCCGCGTCCAAGGCGGCGACAGTGCATTACATGCGCTGCCTGGCGCTGGAACTGGCGCCCCATGGCATTCGCTGCAACACGGTGTCGCCGGGCTCCACCGACACCCCGATGCAGCGCGCCTTCGCGCCCACCCCGGAACACGTGCAGAACGTGCTGAGCGGCTCGCTGGAACGCTACCGGCTGGGCATTCCGCTGGGCCGCATCGCCACGCCGGAAGACATCGCCGATGCCGTCTGCTTCCTCGCCTCGGACCAGGCCCGGCATATCACCATGCACGACCTGGTGGTCGACGGCGGCGCCACCCTCGGCGCCTGAGCCGAGGCCGCGCCGGGAGGCGGTGCCGGTGGAAAAGCGCCGCGCGTTTTCCACCGGCACCGCCGAAAACCGGCGGATCGGCCGAGACCGCGCTGTCACGAACCCAAGACGAGAACTCATTTTGCCCACGCATCCTTCTCGCCCATCCGCCCGGCTGCTGACCGGGTTCGGTGCCCTGGCGCTGGCCCTGGGGCTCATGGCCGGCATGCCGGCCCACGCCGAAACCCCGACCGCCGAAGACTGGGCCGGCCTGCCGGCCGACTGGCGGCCGGCCGGGCTTTCCCGCACCCTCGGCTTCGAGATGACCTCGAAGAACACCGGCCAGCGCTACCGCATCCTGGTCGGGCTGCCGCACCGGGCGCCGCTGCCGAGCGGCTATCCCACGCTGTGGATGCTCGACGGACTGGCCAGCTATCCGATCGCCGAATACGTCCGGCCCCGCCCGGTGTCCGCCGGACAGAGCGCGCAATGGGTGGCGAAAAAGCTGAAGGATACGCCGGCCGGCCTGGTGATCGGAGTCGGTTACGCCAGTGGCGATCCCTTCGACGTCAATGCCCGGGCGCTGGATTACACGCCGGTGCCGGCCGGCCGGACCGGCGACCAGTTCTCCAGCGAGCACGGTGGCGCGGCGGCCTTCCTGAAGTTCCTGACCGAGGAGCTGCGCCCGCTGATCGCCCGGTATTTTCCGATGAATCCACGGCAGCACAGCCTGTTCGGGTTTTCCTATGGCGGGCTGTTCGCCGTGCACACCCTGCTGACCGAACCAGGGCATTTCCAGCGTTACTGGGCGGCCAGCCCCTCGCTCTGGTTCGGCGAGCGACAGCTCCTGCGCCAGTTGCCCGAACGCCTGGAAACGCTGCGCTTCGAACAGCCCACCCGGCTGATGATCACCGTTGGCCTGGACGAGCAGTATCCGGCCAGCTTTCCTTCCGAGGAACAGAAGCGGCACATGCAGGAACGCGCCATCGTCGATCTCGTGCGCGACGCCGCACGGCGGCTGGAAGCGGCACGCCTGCCCAACCTGCAGGTGACGGCGCGCGTCGTCCCCGAGCAGGACCATCTGGACATGCTGATGCATGGCGCCCGCCGGGTCGTCGAGAAGTTCGCCTTCACGCCCTGACCGGACCCCGTCCCTCCACTCCTTCAGTCAGTACCTTGTCGCAGGTATCCGCCATGAACGCCACGCCTTCCCGCTTGCCCGCCACCACCGCCCAGTTCAGCATCTGGGTCGCCCAGCAGGCCGTACCCGACAGTCCGGCCTACCTCACGGCCGAAACCATCGAGCTGCTCGGCGCCGTCGATCGCGCGGCGCTGTCGGACACGGTGGTCGAGGTCCTGAACAACTGCCACAGCCTGCACATGCGCTTCGTCCACGAGGAAGGCCGGCTGTGGCAATTGCCGCAGCCGCCGGCCTGCCCGCCGCTGGCGCTGCACGACTTCCGCCGCGAGCCCGACCCGGCCGCCGCGGCCCAGGCCTGGATCGACCGGGAACTGAGCCGCACCCTCGACCCGAGCCGCGACGTGCTCTACCGGAGCGCCCTGCTGCAACTGGGCGACCAGCACCATCTCTGGTACCTGCAGGCCCACCATGTGACGCTGGACGGCTACGCCTACGGCCTGGTCTGCCAGACCATCGCCGAGCGCTACAGCGCCAGGGTCCGGCAAAGCGAGCTGCCGCCCCTGCCGGACTGGTCGATGGCGCGGGTGGTGCAGGCCGAGCAGGATTACCGGGCCAAGGGACTGTTCGAGCGCGACAAGCAGTTCTGGCTGCAGCAGCTGCGGGATGTCCCGGCACCGGCCACCATCGCCGAGGCGGCGGAGTTTCCCGAGCAGGTCATTCGCAGCGAAACCCGGCTGCAACGCGACCAGGTGGCCATGCTGCAGGAGGCGGCCCGCGCCTGCGGGCAGGACTGGGGCAACTGGGTGCTGGCGGCCATCGGACTCTGGCTGGGCAGGCAATCCGGCCAGCAGGCGCTGACCTTCGCCCTGCCGGCGATGAACCGGCTGGGCACCCCGGCGCTGGGCGTACCCTGCATGGCGATGAACATAGTGCCGCTGAGCCTGCGCATCGACCCGGCCGGCTCGATGGCCAGCCATGCGCAGCAGATCGCCGGCGAGATGCGCCGCATCCGCCCGCACCTGTATTACCGCTACGGCTGGATGCGCATGGACCTGGGCCTGATGGAGGCGCAGAAGCACCTGTTCAACCAGGCGGTCAACCTCATGCCCTTCGACCGCAAGGCCGCCTTCGCCGGGCTGGACAGCCGCATCAGGCCCATCACCGCCGGACCGGTCAAGGACCTCAACGTCACCCTGGCGGTACTGGACGCCGAGTGGCGGCTCTGCGTCGAAGCCAATCCCCACGCCTACTCCAGCGACCGACTGGAGCAATTGCACGGGGACCTGCTGGACTGGCTGCAACGGCTGGCCAGGCACGCCCCGGAGGCGCCCCTGCAGGCGCTGTGGCAATAAGCCCGGCTCCGGCCATTCCCGCGGCGTTCGGCGCGGGAGCACTGCCGTCTTCCCTCTGCCGTTCCCGGCAGAGGGAAGTTTCGATCGGATGGGAAAGGGCTGGCGCCGAAAGCCCGTGCTAGCTGCCGCGATAGGTGGAATAGCCGTACGGCGACACCAACAGCGGCACGTGGTAATGCCCCTCGCCGCCCAGTCCGACGCGCAGCACCACCACATCGAGAAAGGCCGGCTCGGCCAGGCGCACCCCGCGGCGGCGGTAGTAGTCGCCGGCGTGGAAGTGCAGTTCGTAGACGCCGGCGCGAAACGCCTCGCCCTCCAGGAGCGGCGCGTCGCAGCGTCCGTCGGCGTTGGTCACGGCCTGGCCCAGCGACTGCCGCCGCTCGCCGTCGAGGCGGTAGAGGTCGATGGCGATGCCCGCGCCGGGGCAGCCGTGGCTGGTGTCGAGCACATGGGTGGTCAGTCTGGCCATGGGTACTGCGGAGCCGGGCGGCCCCTTCCTCCTGTGTGCGGGTGAGCGGTAGATTTGCAGGAGATACCCTTGTCCCGATAGTTTCAAGCCTAGACAGGAGAGTCCCGTGACCAGTCCCTACCCCCGCGACCTGATCGGCTACGCCGGCGAGCCGCCCCATCCGCACTGGCCGGGCGAGGCACGCATCGCCCTGTCCTTCGTGCTCAACTACGAGGAAGGCGGCGAGCGCTGCATCCTCCACGGCGACGGGGAATCCGAGGCCTTCCTCTCCGAGATGGTCGCCGCCCAGCCACTGCCCGGCGTGCGCAACCTGTGCATGGAGTCGCTCTACGAATACGGCAGCCGCGCCGGGGTCTGGCGCCTGCTCGAACTGTTCCGCCGCGAAGGCGTTCCGCTGACCGTGTTCGCCGTGGCCATGGCCGCCGAGCGCCATCCCGAGGTCATCAGGAGGATGGTCGCCGACGGTCACGAGATCTGCAGCCACGGCTATCGCTGGATCGACTACCAATACATGGACGAGGTCGAGGAAAAGGCGCACCTGGAGCGAGCCGTCGAGATCCTCGCGCGGATCGCCGGCGAGCGCCCGCTCGGCTGGTACACCGGGCGTCTCGGTCCCAACACCCGCCGGCTGGTGCGCGAGGAGGGCGGCTTTCTCTACGACTCCGACGCCTACGACGACGACCTGCCCTACTGGGACCCGGCATCCACCGTGGAGAAACCCCATCTGGTGATTCCCTACACCCTGGACACCAACGACATGCGTTTCACCCAGGTACAGGGCTTCAACAGCGGCGACGACTTCTTCACCTACCTCAAGGACGCCTTCGACGTGCTCTATGCCGAGGGCGAGGCCGGCGCGCCGAAAATGCTGTCCATCGGCATGCACTGCCGCCTGCTCGGCCGCCCGGCGCGCTTCGCCGCCCTGCAACGCTTCGTCGATTACGCGAAGGGCCACGACAAGGTCTGGTTCGCCCGGCGCATCGACATCGCCCGCCACTGGCATGCCACCCACCCTTTCCCGGGAGCCGGCCGATGACCGCCTTCGCCACCGTGAAACCTTCGAAGCTGTCCCGCGAGGCCTTCGTCGAAACCTTCGGCGGCGTCTACGAGCATTCGCCGTGGATCGCCGAAGCCGTCTTCGACCAGGGCATCGGCGAGGAGGACGACGACATCGAGCGCCTGCACGCGCGCCTGGCGCAGGTCGTCCGCACTGCGTCCCGCGCGGCACGACTGGCGCTGATCCAGGCCCACCCGGACCTGGCCGGCAAGGCCGCGGTGCGCGGCGAGCTGAGCGCGGCCAGCACGGCCGAGCAGGCCGGCGCCGGCATCCAGGACTGCACGCCCGAGGAGTTCGCGCGCTTCGAGCGTCTCAACGCCGCCTACAAGACGCGCTTCGGTTTCGTGTTCATCATGGCGGTGAAGGGCAGCGACCGGCGGAAGATCCTCGCCGCCTTCGAGGAACGCCTGAACAACACACCCGAGCGGGAATTCGCCCGTGCCCTGACCGAAATCGACAAGATCGCCCTGTTCCGCCTGCAGGCGATCTAAGGATGCCCATGAAAAAGTACAGCGTTCCGTTCGAGCAATACCTGAATCTCGCCGACGCCCGCCTCGGCACCCGCGCCCTCTACGTCACCGACGACTGGTTCGCGCCGGTCGAGCGGATGCTCCAGCCTACCGAGCCCGAGTGGAAGGAAGGCGTCTACGACGACAACGGCAAGTGGATGGACGGCTGGGAGTCGCGGCGCAAGCGCTTCGAGGGCTACGACCATGCGCTGCTGCGCCTCGGCGTGCCCGGCGCGATCAAGGGCGTGGACATCGATACCCGCCATTTCACCGGCAACTACCCGCCGTCCGCCTCGCTGGAAGCCTGCTTCCTCGCCGAAGGCGATCCCGACGAACGCACCGAATGGGTCGAGGTGCTGCCGGCGGTCGAACTCAAGGGCAACAGCCACCACTACCACAGTGTCACCGACCCGCGCCCCTGGAGCCACCTGCGCTTCAACATCTACCCGGACGGCGGCGTGGCGCGCCTGCGCGTCTATGGCATCCCGTACCGCGACTGGAGCGCGGTCGGCGCCGACGAGACGCTCGACCTGGCCGCCGCGCTCAATGGCGGGCGCGCCCTGGCCTGTTCCGACGAGCACTTCGGGCGCATGGGCAACCTGCTCAACCCGGGACGCGGAGCGAACATGGGCGACGGCTGGGAAACCGCGCGCCGCCGCACGCCGGGCAACGACTGGGTGATCGTCGCCCTGGGCCATCCCGGCGAGATCGAGCGGATCGTCGTCGACACCCTGCATTTCAAGGGCAACTACCCGGACAGTTGCTCGATCCAGGCGGCCTGGGTGAAGGGCGGCACCGACAGCCAGATCGAGACCCAGAGCCTGTTCTGGCGCGAGCTCTTGCCCAGCCAGAAGCTCTCGATGCACCGGGAACACGAGTTCGTCGAAGAGATCCGCCCGCTCGGGCCGATCAGCCACGTGCGCCTGAACGTCTTCCCCGACGGCGGCGTCAGCCGGCTGCGATTGTTCGGAAAGGTGGCGAAGTGAGGCATTTGTCATTCCCTCGCCCCAGGGAGAGGGAGAAAAGCGAAGCGGAGCGAAGAAGCCCATGCGCATCCTGAGCATCGAACCCCTGAGCAAGGCCGCCTTCGCCCCCTTCGGCGAGGTGATCGAAACCGAAGGCAGCGACTACTTCATGATCAACGGCGGCTCGACCCGCCGCTACCACGCCCTGGCCGAGGTGCAGACCAGCGCGCCGGAGGACCGGGCCATCGTCAGCATCTTCGTCGCCCGCGCCCTGCCGATGCCACTGACCATCCGCATGCTGGAGCGCCATCCGCTGGGCAGCCAGGCGTTCGTGCCGCTGCGCGGCAACCCCTTCCTGATCGTGGTCGCCCCGCCGGGCGATGCCCCGCGCCCGGAACAGGTCCGCGTCTTCCTCGGCAACGGCCGCCAGGGCGTCAATTACCAGCGCGGCGTCTGGCACCACCCGGTGCTGGCGCTGCTGGACGACGACGAATTCCTGGTGATCGACCGCAGCGGCGCCGGCCCCAACTGCGACGAGCACTTCTTCGGCGAAGACGAGCAGTTGCTCCTTCACCGCCCGTGATAGACAGGTCCGCCGGCGCGGACCAGAGGTATCCCGCGTGGAAGCACATCTGACCGAATGGCTGAACCTCGCCATCCGCTGGATTCACATGATCGTCGGCATCGCCTGGATCGGCGCCTCCTTCTATTTCGTCTGGCTGGAGAACAACCTCGACCGGCGCAATCCCCGCGAAGGACTCGCCGGCGATCTCTGGGCGATCCATGGCGGCGGCATCTACCACCTGGAAAAGTACAAGCTGGCCCCGCCGCGCATGCCGGAGAAGCTCCACTGGTTCAAGTGGGAGGCCTACGGCACCTGGCTGTCCGGCATCGCCCTGCTCGGCGCGGTCTACTACCTGAATCCCGGCCTCTACCTGCTCGCCCCCGGCAGCGCGCTGCCGCCAGCGGCGGCGGTGGCCCTCGGCTTCGGCTCGCTGATCGCCGGCTGGTTCGTCTACGACCGCCTGTGCGACTCGCCGCTGGGCAAGCGCCCGGCGCTGCTCGGCGCGCTGCTGTTCGCGCTGATCGTCCTCGCCGCCTGGGGCTACAGCCAGGTGTTCGGCGGTCGCGCCGCCTACATCCACACCGGCGCGCTGATCGGCACCCTGATGGTCGGTAACGTGTTCCGCATCATCATGCCGGCCCAGCGCGACCTGGTGAAAGCCATCGAGGAAGGCCGCGCGCCTGACCCGCGCCTGCCGGCCAAGGGCCTCTTGCGCTCGCGGCACAACAACTACCTGACCCTGCCGGTGCTGTTCATCATGATCAGCAACCACTTCCCCAGCACCTACGGCAGCCCGTGGAACTGGGCGATCCTCGCCGCCCTCTCGGCGCTCGCCGTGCCGGTGCGCCACTACTTCAACACCCGCCACGCCAGCCAGCGCTTCGCCTGGACGCTGCCGGCCGCGGCCCTGGGGCTGCTCTGCCTGGCCTTCGTCAGCGCGCCACGGCAGACGCCCGCGCCGGCCGGCCGCTTCGCCCGGGTCGCCGAGGTGATCCACACGCGCTGCACGGTCTGTCACTCCGCCACCCCCAGCAGCCCGCTGTTCGCCAGTGCGCCGGGCGGGGTGATGCTCGACAGCCCCGAGCAGATCCGCATGCTGGCGCCGAAGATCCACGCCCAGGCGGTGGCCAGCCAGCTCATGCCGCTCGGCAATATCACCAGCATGACCCCGGAGGAACGCGCACTGATCGGCGCCTGGATCGCCGCCGGTGCGCGAACCGACTGAAGCGTGCGCACAGCGAACGTTTTTCGTACATCCATTGACCTCCGCCGCTACTTCGCCGGCCGCCATGGGGCAGAGTTTGTACCGAAGCCGGCCGTTTTCGACGAAAGTTCAATTGTCAAGAGGGCCGGTGGCAACGACCGTATCGCACTGCTAGCCTCTTCCTAGGCGAAGTCCGCCCGGCGATCCGGTTCCGGGCGAGAACGACAATAAGAACGAGGGTTCCCCATGAGCGAGCAAGGCGCCTTTCCCCGCAGGCCGCCGGTCGACGAGCGCTTCGTCGACGCTGCCAACGGGCCCTGGCGCGCCCCGGTCTCCCGGCAGGTTTCGGTTCGCGCCACCCCCGAGTGAGCCGGGGAAGGAATCGTTACATGCACATCGGCTTCATCGGACTCGACAACATGGGCGCTCTCGTGGCGCGCGGCGAAGCCGAGCCGATCGTCGGCATGCTGCCGGAGGATCTCGACCCGATCGGCCGACCGGCGCTCCCCGCGGCCTTACCAGGTTTTCGTCGCCAGGGGCAACGAAGCCCCGGCTTTCCCGCGATCATCCACCTCTACAACAAGGACAATCATCCATGACCCATCTCCCCGACTACCCCATACTGGTTGCGGAGCGCAACCGCATCGGCTACCTGACCCTGAACCGTCCGGCCAACCTCAACACCCTCACCTTGCCGGTGGTCTGCGCTCTGCAGCGCCAGCTCGAAGCCTGGGCGGCGGACCCGACGATTCTCGCCGTGGTGCTGCGCGGCGCCGGTGACAAGGCCTTCTGCGCCGGGGGAGATATCCGCGCCCTGTACGACAGCTTCCGCGCCGGCGACGGCCGCCATCTGGCCTTCTTCGAGAAGGAATACGCCCTCGACTACTATCTGCACTGCTATCCCAAGCCGGTACTGGCCCTGATGGACGGTTTCGTCCTCGGCGGCGGCCTGGGCCTGGTCCAGGGCAACATGCTGCGGGTGATCAGCGAACGGGCCCGGATGGGCATGCCCGAAGTCGCCATCGGCTACTTCCCGGACGTCGGCAGCAGCTACTTCCTTTCCCGCCTGCCCGACGCCCTGGGCCTCTACCTGGGCGTCACCGGCGTGCACCTGTCGCCCGCCGATGCCCTCTACGCCGGCCTGGCCGACTGGTATCTGCCCAGCGAGGGCTTCGCCGAACTGGAGCGCAGCCTCGACGAACTGGCCTGGGACGTGCGCCCGCGCCAGGCGCTCGGCAACCTGCTGGACGCCTTCGGCAAGCGCCACCTGTCGGGCTCGGAACTCAAGAAGCTGCACCCGGCCATCGAAACCCACTTCTCCCTGCCGGACATTCCGAGCATCCGCGCCTCGCTGCTCGCCGAGCACCGCCCGGAATACCGCGCCTGGGCCGAAGCGACCGTCCGCCTGATGGACAGCCGCTCGCCGCTGGCGCTCTGCGTGACCCTGGAGCTGCTGCAGCGCGGTCGCCACCTGAGCCTCGACGACTGCTTCGCCCTGGAGTTGCACCTGGATCGTCAGTGGTTCGCCGCGGGCGACATCATGGAAGGCGTGCGCGCCCTGCTGATCGACAAGGACAAGACGCCGCGCTGGAATCCACCGACCCTCGCCGAGGTCAGCCCCGGACAGGTCCAGGCCTTCTTCGCCGACTTCAGGCCCGGCGAGGAGCGGATGGGTTTGACGGGATGAGCGATGGGGGCATGGCCCGGACGGAAGCCGGGCCATCAGGAACTCAGCGGATCACGGTTCCGCTGGAGTCGGTGGAGGACTCGGCCGGCTTGGGCTTGCCCGAGTCGGATAGCGCGCCTTCGGCCACCTCCTCGGCTCCATCGCCGACCAGCATGCCGACGCCGGCGCCGATCAACATGCCGATCGGGCCGCCGATGGCGCCGATCATCATGCCGTTCATACCGCCCAGCGACTTGCCGTGGGAGACTTTGGAATCGGCGTCTTCGGGGTTTTCGGCAGCCTTCGCGGCCCCGACGAGCATCGACAGACTGAGGGTCAGGGTTAGGACACCGGAAGTTTTCATGGCAGCGGTTCCCTCCGAGGAACATTGCGTTGATCTTGGCCATTCCCAATGCCGATGAAGCGAAACCCGGCAAGCTGGTGGCGATGGATAAGCTGATGGACTGACGACCCTCCCTGGCCGGACCGACTCCAGGCACTTTCGTGCTCACGGCCACTCCTGTATGCCTAGCATTCTGCCAGTCGCCTCACCCCCGACCGATGATTTGGGGCAAGCCGGACGCGTGCGAATGCCCCCAGGGCAATCGCATGAAGCGCTCGCCTGATATCGGACTGGAAAGAAAGATTGTGTGAGCCTTGGCATGGCTGCTTGCCGAGTGCTCCGACACTCCCTGTTTCGGCCCCCCGGCCGAGTCACTTTTTCTTGTCTGGCTGTACAGACCGGAGACCTAGGTGACAGGTGTGCGGGGACATGGTTGACACTTTCGGCAGTGACCTGCCGAGCCAACGACCATGCCCTGGAACATTCAAGACACCATGAACCTACGAGAAGAATTTGTCCTGCTGGCCCAGCAGGAAGGCAGCAACCGCCGTGAGTTGTGCCGACGCTTCGGGATCAGCCCGCAGACTGCGTACAAGTGGCTGGTCCGATATGAACAGCAAGGGCGTGCCGGCCTGGCCGACCTTTCCAGGCGCCCCAAGACCAGCCCACACCTGACATCGCCCAGTCTGGAAGCCCGGGTGGTGGAGCTGCGCCAGGCCCATCCGTGCTGGGGTGGACGTAAGCTGAGTCGGCGCTTGCAAGACCTGGGGCATCCAGCCTTGGCGCCAAGCACCATCACCTCTATCCTGCACCGTCACGGACTGATCGATCCCCTGGCCTCAGAAGCGGCCGTGCCCTGGAAACGCTTCGAGCACGCGGCACCCAACGATCTGTGGCAAATGGATTTCAAAGGGTATTTCCAGACATCCGAAGGCCCCTGTCATCCACTGACCGTGCTGGACGACCACTCGCGTTTCAACCTGGGCCTGCGGGCCTGCGCCTGTCAGCGCCATGGCACCGTGCAGGGTGAACTGATCGGCATCTTCGAGCGCTATGGCTTGCCGGTACGGATCAACACGGACAACGGCGCCCCTTGGGGTGCCTCGCGCCAACCGGGGCAATTGACCGAACTTGCCATCTGGCTGATCCGGTTGGGCATCCGCCTGAGCTTCAGCCGTCCTCGTCACCCGCAAACCAACGGCAAGGATGAACGCTTTCACCGCTCACTCAAGGCCGAAGTCCTCAATGGCCGCAGCTTCCACACCCTGCACCAGGCCCAGGAAGCCTTCGACAACTGGCGTGTGGTCTACAACCACCAGCGACCCCACGAAGCCCTTCGGATGGTCACGCCTGTCACACGCTACCGAGTCAGCCCACGGACTTATCCTGTACAACTGCCCACCATTGAATACGGGCCGGACGATACCGTGGTGACAGTGAAGGCGCTTGGGGCGATCAGGTTCAAAGGACGCAGCTACAAACTCTCCAATCCACTGCGCGACCAGCCGGTGGCCATCCGCCCGAGCGGCGATACCGACGGCTTATACGACGTGTACTTCGTCCATCACAAGCTGATGCAGATTGACCTGCGGGAGTTAGCCAAAACTGACGCATAATCCGTCAACCATGTCCCCGCACATGTGTCCACCATGTCTCCGGTCCGTACATCTGGCCAAGAAAAAGTAACCCAAAAGAAGGCCACCCCCTCATCCGGCCCTGCGCTTCGCTCCGGGTTCCCTCCCTGCGTCGTCGCTCCAGGGGCACGTGCCTAGGCGGCCCCCCACGAAGGGCCATCCATGGCCCTCGGGCCTTTCGCCGCATCCCTGCGGCTCATCCCCTTGCGCGACGACTCCGCTCGGCCTCCTGAAGGGGGCATCCGGCGTTGCCTGACAGGCCGTGCCACAAGAAGAGCAAAAGCGCTTTCAGGCAGCTCGGAACCGACTCCCGTTCAGGAGGCCGAGCGCAGGTGTCGCGGAGGGGGACGCGAGGCAGGACGCCGAGCGAGTCGCGAAGGGACAGGGACGTCCCTTCGCGACGTGCCCCCGGAGCGGCGCCGGAGCGAGGGAACCCCGGCGCAGCCGGGGCCGAATGATCGGGCGCGCTTTCTCTTTGGTTACTTTCTCTTTCGCGCGAGCAAAGAGAAAGTGACTCGGCCGGGGGGCCGAAACAAGGAGTATCCGGCCCCTCGGCAAGCAGCCGATGCACTGGATCTGAAGACCACGCCAGAACGACCAGGCACACAATCTTTCCAGTCCGGTATGGAGCGGGCATTTCATGCGATTGCCCTGCGAATGCCCCGAAGGCTTGACCTTGACACCGGCGCAAGCTCTAAGGTGGCCGACAGTCATTACCCAGGAGGCCCCATGGATACATCGATCAGCGTCACCCGCCCGGACCAGGGGGCGCACCTGACCCTCGCCATCGAGGGCATGAGCTGCGCCTCCTGCGTCGGACGGGTCGAGCGCGCCCTGAGCAAGGTACCCGGCGTGACGGGCGTCAGCGTCAACCTGGCCAGCGAGCGGGCGGAGATCGCCTTCGCCGGCGCGGTCGACGTCGCCGCCGCCATCGCCGCGGTGCGCAAGGCCGGCTACCAGGTCACCGAGGACAGCATCGAGCTGAGCGTGAGCGGCATGACCTGCGCCTCCTGCGTCGGCCGCGTCGAGCGGGCGCTGAAGAAGCTGCCGGGCGTGACGGATGCCAGCGTCAACCTGGCCAGCGAACGGGCCCGGGTGCGCGTTCTGAGCGGCATGCCGGCCGCCACGCTGATCGCCGCCATCGAGCGCGCCGGCTACGCGGCCAAGGCGATGAGCGCCGGCAACGAAGCGGTCGACGCCGAAGAGGCGCGGCGCGGCGCCGAACTGGCCGCGCTCAAGCGTGACCTGACCCTGGCCGCCACCCTCAGCCTGCCGGTGTTCCTGCTGGAGATGGGCGCGCACCTGATTCCGGCCCTGCACCACCTGATCCTCGCCAGTCTCGGCCAGCGGGCCAACTGGCTCCTGCAGTCCGTTCTGTGCACGCTGGTGCTGTTCGGCCCCGGCCTGCGTTTCTTCCGCAAGGGCATCCCGGCCTTGCTGCGCGGGGCGCCGGACATGAACTCGCTGGTCGCGGTCGGCGCCAGCGCCGCCTGGCTGTTTTCCCTGGTCGCCACCTTCGCCCCCGGCCTGTTGCCGGCCGGCACCGTGCACGTCTACTACGAAGCGGCGGCGGTGATCGTCACCCTGATCCTGCTCGGCCGTTTCCTCGAGGCCCGCGCCAAGGGCCGCACCTCGGAAGCGATCAGGCGCCTGATCGGCCTGCAGGCCAGGACCGCGCGCGTGCGCCGTGACGGCCGGGTCGAGGAAGTGGCCATCGAGGAAGTGCGCAACGGCGACCTGCTCGAAGTACGCCCCGGCGAGCGCATCCCGGTGGACGGCGAGGTGAGCGAGGGCACGAGCTTCGTCGACGAGTCGATGATCACCGGCGAGCCGGTGCCGGTGGAGAAGACGCCCGGCGCCGGCCTGGTCGGCGGCACCATCAACCAGAACGGCGCGCTGACCCTGCGCGTCACCCGTATCGGCGGCGACACCGTGCTGGCGCAGATCATCCGCATGGTCGAGCAGGCCCAGGGCGCCAAGCTGCCGATCCAGGCGCTGGTCGACCGCGTCACCCTGTGGTTCGTCCCGGTGGTGATGCTCGTCGCCCTGCTCACCTTCCTCGCCTGGATGTTCTTCGGCCCGGCGCCAGCGCTGACCTTCGCCCTGGTCAACGCGGTGGCCGTGCTGATCATCGCCTGCCCCTGCGCCATGGGCCTGGCCACCCCCACCTCGATCATGGTCGGCACCGGCCGCGCCGCCGAGCTGGGCGTGCTGTTCCGCAAGGGCGAAGCCCTGCAGTCGCTCAAGGACGCCCGGGTGGTGGCGCTGGACAAGACCGGCACCCTGACCCGCGGCAGGCCCGAGCTGACCGACCTGATCCTCGCCGAAGGCTTCGAGCGCGGCGCCGTGCTCGGCCGGATCGCCGCCGTCGAGGTGCGCTCCGAACATCCCATCGCCCGCGCCATCGTCGCGGCGGCCGAGGCCGAAGGCCTCGCCCTCGGCCGGCTGGAAGACTTCGAGGCGGTCACCGGCTATGGCGTGCGCGCCATGGTGGACGGCGTGCGGGTGGAGATCGGCGCCGACCGCTTCATGGCCCGGCAAGGCCTCGATGTGAGCGGCTTCGCCCAGGAGGCCCGCCGCCTCGGCGACGAGGCCAAGACGCCGCTCTACGCCGCCATCGACGGTCGTCCGGCGGCCATGCTGGCGGTCGCCGACCCGCTCAAGGAAACCACGCCGGCGGCGATCCGCGCCCTGCATGCGCAGGGTATCCAGGTGGCGATGATCAGCGGCGACAACCGCCGCGCGGCCGAAGCCATCGCCCGGCGACTGGGCATCGACGAAGTGGTGGCCGAAGTATTGCCGGACGGTAAGGTCGAGGCGCTCAAGCGCCTCAAGGCCAGGCACGGACAAATCGCCTATGTCGGCGACGGCATCAACGACGCTCCGGCGCTGGCCGCGGCGGATGTCGGCCTGGCCATCGGCAACGGCACCGACATCGCCATCGAGGCGGCCGACGTGGTGCTGATGTCCGGCGACCTGCGCGGCGTACCCACGGCCATCGCCCTGTCCCGGACGACCCTCGGCAACATCCGCCAGAACCTGTTCTGGGCCTTCGCCTACAACACCGCGCTGATCCCGCTGGCCGCCGGCGCGCTCTACCCGGTCAACGGCATGCTGCTCTCGCCGGTCTTCGCCGCCGGCGCCATGGCCCTGTCCAGCGTGTTCGTGCTCGGCAACGCGCTGCGTCTGAAGCGCTTCCAGCCGCCGGCGCTCGGCTAGGAGCGAACGCGTCCGCGATGCCTTGGCTTCCACCGCCATCCGTCGCGGATGAATCTGCCCGGCCGCGCCGCTCGCGGCAAGGCCGGGCACGGGGGAGAAAAAGCTCCCCGGCCGGACAGCCGGGGGAGATGAACGTCAGCGCCGGGTCGCCAGACGGTGCACGGTGCTCACCAGCAGGTCGATCTCGTCGAAGGTGTTGTAGAACGCCAACGACGGCCGCACCGTGGTTTCCACCCCGAAACGGCGCAGGATCGGCTGCGCGCAGTGGTGGCCGGAACGCACGGCGACACCCTCGCGATTGAGGGCGGCGCCGATCTCCTCGGTGCGGTAGCCCTGCAGCACGAAGGACAGCACGCTGGCCTTGTTCGCCGCGGTACCGATCAGGCGCAGGCCGGGAATCGTCGCGAGGCCCCGGGTGGCGTACTCCAGCAGTTCGTGCTCGTAGCGGGCGATGGCTTCCAGGCCGATGCGCTCGACATAGTCCAGCGCCGCACCGAGCCCCACCGCATCGGCGATGTTGCCGGTACCGGCTTCGAAGCGCGCCGGCGCACCCTGGTACTGGGTCTTCTCGAAGGTCACATCGGCGATCATGTTGCCGCCGCCCTGCCAGGGCGGCAGCTCGTCGAGCAGTTCCTGCTTGCCGTAGACCACACCGATGCCGGTCGGCCCGAAGACCTTGTGCCCGGAGAACACGAAGAAGTCCGCGTCCAGCGCCCGCACGTCGACCTTCAGGTGCGACACCGACTGCGCGCCGTCCACCAGTACCCGCGCACCGGCGGCATGCGCCAGGGCGATCACCTCCGCCACCGGGGTGACCGTGCCGAGGGCGTTGGACACCTGGGTGATGCTCACCAGCCGGGTGCGCGGACCGAGCAGCCTGGCGTACTCCTCCAGGATGATCTGCCCGGAGTCGTCCACCGGGATCACCTTGAGCCTGGCGCCCACCGCGTTGGCCAACAACTGCCAGGGCACGATGTTGGCGTGGTGCTCCAGGTGGGAGACGATGATCTCGTCCCCCTCGCCGATGAACCGGCGGCCGAAGGTGTTGGCCAGCAGGTTGATGCCCTCGGTCGCCCCGCGCACGAAGACGATCTCGTCCGTCGACTTCGCGCCGAGAAAGCGCGCCGCCTTGCTGCGCGCGCCCTCGTAGGCGTCCGTCGCCCGCGCCGCCAGCTCGTGGGCGGCGCGGTGGATGTTGGAGTTCTCGTGCTCGTAGAAGTACGCCAGGCGATCGATCACCGCCTTGGGCTTCTGCGTGGTGGCGGCGTTGTCGAACCACACCAGCGGCTTGCCGTTGACCCGTTCGGCGAGAATCGGGAAGTCCCGGCGCACCGCCTGCACGTCGAAACCGCTGCGGACCTGCGGCTGGACGACGGGATCGGGCGCCTGCTCCAGGCCCGGACCGCTCCGTTCGAGGAAATAGAACTGTCCGGCCCCCGGACCCGCCGGCGCCGCCGGCGCGGACGGCTCGGCGAGGATCGAGCGGAGGACCTCGCCCAGCGCGTCCCCGCCCGGCACCGCGCGGCTGTCCGGCTCGACGGGAAGGTCCGCGAAGCGCTCCGGCTCGCCGCTGTAGGCGCTGCCCTCGCCGAGGAAGTAGTACGGCGTGGACGGCGCGCCCCCGGCCAACGGCGCGAGGCCGCCGGCAGCCGGGAACAGCGTCGGCAACGCGGCGGCGTAGGCCTCGGGCGAGCCGAGCTCCAGGCCGTCGGCGATGCCCGCCGGAAGCGTCTCCCCGGCGTGCCGTTCGGCCGCCCCGAGCGAGGCGGCGGCCCCACTCGGAAACGGCTCGACGGGCGACACGCCGGCCAGCGCCGAAACGCCGCCCGGCAGAACGCTGTCCGACAGACCCTTGCCGAAGGGCGCGCCGCCCGACGGAACGCCGTCCGACGGAGCGCTACCCGGCAGGCTGGCGAAGAAGGCGTTGGCCAGCCGCGCCAGATCCGCCACGTCCGGCAGACCGGCCGGCCCCCGGGCGTCCGCCGGCTGCGGCGGATTACTTGTAGGTGTCCGAGTAGTCATGGTACTTGTCGACCTCCACGTCATCGAGCACGGCCAGGGCATCTTCGGTCAGCACCGCCAGCGAGCAGTACAGCGAGATCAGGTAGGAGGCGATGGCGTTGCGATTGATGCCCATGAAGCGCACCGACAGCCCCGGGCTCTGCTCGCCGGCCACGCCGGGCTGGTACAGGCCGACCACGCCCTGGCGCTTGTCGCCGACGCGCAGCAGGAGGATCTTGGTCTTGCCGTTGTCGTCGAACGGGATCTTGTCCGACGGCACCAGCGGCAGGCCGCGCCAGGTGAGGAACTGCGCGCCGAACAGGCTGACGGTGGGCGGCGGCACGCCGCGGCGGGTGCACTCGCGGCCGAAGGCGGCGATGGCCAGCGGATGGGCGAGGAAGAAGGCCGGCTCCTTCCAGACCCTGGCGATCAGCTCGTCGAGGTCGTCCGGGGTCGGCGCGCCGCCCAGGGTGGAGATGCGCTGGCTCGGATCGACGCTGGCCAGCAGGCCGTATTCGGGGTTGTTGATCAGCTCGTTTTCCTGGCGCTCCTTGATCGTCTCGATGGTCAGGCGCAACTGCTCGCGGATCTGGTCGTGCGGGCTGCTGTAGAGGTCGGAGACGCGGGTGTGCACGTCGAGGATGGTGGTCACCGCGTTGAGGAAGTACTCGCGCGGCTGCTCCTCGTAGTCGACGAAGGTCTGCGGCAGCACCGCCTCGTCGCGCTGCGAACAGGCGACCTGCACGTTCAGCGGGTTCTTCACCTTGTTCAGACGGAAGATGCCCGCCTCCACCGGCGTCCACTGCAGCAGGTGCACCAGCCAGCGCGGGCTGATGGTGGAAAGCTGCGGGACGGTCTTGGTCGCGTTCGCCAACTGGCGTGCGGCGCTGTCGCCCAATGCCAGGCGTACATCCTGATGGTCACTCATGAATCACTCCAGTAAAGATTCGGAATAGACGCACAGGACCGAAAGGCTCGTCGTCGCGACTGCCCCGCGTTGCCCGGTTGGAATTGCATGACGCACAGGGCCGGAGGCTCGCCATCGCGGCTGCCTCGCGTTGCCTGGCCGGTACCGCGGTGTGCAGGACCGGAGGTTCGTCGTTACGACGACCCCGCGTTGCCCGGCCGGTACCGCATTGATGCGCAGGGCCGGAGGCTCGCCGTCACGGCTGCCCCGCGTTGCCTGGCTGATGTTGCAAGGTCGCCTGGGTGACGTTGCTGCCCGGAGGCACGCTACGGGTCAGCCAGACATTGCCACCGATGATGGAACCCTTGCCGATGGTGATGCGGCCCAGAATGGTGGCGCCGGCATAAATTACCACGTCGTCTTCGACGATAGGATGACGGGCCTGGCCCTTGAGCAACTGGCCGGACTCGTCGACGGTGAAGCGCTTGGCGCCCAGGGTCACCGCCTGATAGATGCGTACGCGGTTGCCGATCACCGCGGTTTCGCCGATCACCACGCCGCTCCCGTGGTCGATGAAGAAGCTGTGACCGATCTGCGCTCCCGGATGGATGTCGATGCCGGTGGCGGAATGAGCGATCTCCGCGACGATCCGCGCCAGCAGCGGCACCCCGGAGCGGTACAGAAGATGGGCCAGGCGATGGTGGATCACCGCCTGGACGCCCGGATAGCAGATCAGTACCTCGTCCAGGCTGCGCGCCGCCGGATCGCCCTGGTAGGCGGCGATCACGTCGCTGTCCAGCAGCCGGCGCATTTCCGGCAAGGCGGCGCCGAATTCGCGGACGATCTGCACCGCGCGCGTCTCCAGATCCGGCTCGCGCTGCCCGCACTGGCGGGCGACATAGTGCAGTTCCAGGCGTACCTGGCCGAGCAGCGCGTTCAGTGCGCTGTCGAGGGTGTGCCCGACATAGAAATCCTCGCTCTCTTCGCGCAGATCGCTGGGCCCGAGGCGCATCGGAAAGAGCGCGCCGCTCAGCGCGGCGAGAATCTCCGCCACGGTCTGCCGCGAGGGCAATTCGCGGCTGCCCAGCTCGCGCGTCCGGCCGCAGTTCTTGCGCCAATCGGCGCGAGCGGCACGCAGTTCATCGACGATCTGCTCCAGTTGCCAGTTCACCGGCCGGGGCGCGGGTACCTCCGGCGTATGCGAGACGCCGTCGAAGACGGCCTTGGGTTTGTTGGACATGAGAGAACCTGCCGGCCGCGGAAACGGCCGGTCCTGAACGGGGATGGACGGGAAAAGAAGTACCGGAAATGTCTGGAAGGATACAACTCAATCCTGGACCCAGGGCAGCCCCCAGTGTCGCCAGCCGCCGCTTTCGCCGCGTTGCTGACGGGCATCGAGATCGCCCTCGAAACCCTCCAGCACGTTGAATACCTGGGGAAAACCGGCGGCCGCGGCGGCGCTCGCGGCCGCCGCGGAACGCTTGCCGCTGCGGCAGAGCAGCACCAGCACCTTGTCGCGCCCGGCCTTGCCGGCCAGCTCGATGAGAAAGCGCGGGTTCTTGATCAGCGTCGGGCCGCTCTGCCAGGCCACGTGCAGGGTGTCCGGCACACGCCCGACGAACTTCAGCTCTTCGGCGCTGCGCACATCCACCAGGATCGCCGCACCGGCCTGCAGCAGCGCCCAGGCCTCCGGCGGGTAGAGACTGCCGGCATAGGCGAGACCGCCGTCGACACCTCGGGCACGCGCCCTGGCGAGCAACTCCGCCGGACTGGCGGCGAGTACCTCGGACAGATCGACGGGACGCCGGACGTCCTCGGCGGCTTCATGGCGGACTGGGGTAGCGGCTGGCATTCTGTGACTCCTCCGGTTGACTGGTCGAGGCCCGGCAGCCCATCCGCCGCACCACGTTGCTGGCTACTCTATATCGCTCACTTATTCCAAAAAAATAACTTGTTATTTTATTTATAAAACTTTTAAGAATATAAAACTCCAGTCGATCATGCCACTGGGCGGTAGGCAGCCATGCGCGCGAGAGCGCCCGGAGCACTCCGGGCGTCGATTTTTCTCCGCAATCGGGCACCGCTCATTTTCCCGGCGGATTTCAGCAATCTGCGCAGAAAGCCGCGTGGCCGCTCCTCGGTCCGTGCCGGCGGTGCGGCGAGTCCCAGCGCGATGCAGGAAATGTTGTCGCTGCCGCCCATGCGCTCGGCGGCTCCGACCAGGGCGCCGACCAGCGTGTCGAGGCTGAGGGTGTGGGCGCACAGATGCTGGATCCGTGCGTCGCTCAGTTCGCGAGTCAGACCGTCGCTGCACAGCAACAGCCGTTCGCCCTGGTCGAGGCGGCCCTGCACCAGTTCCACCGCGAGCATGTCGTGGTTCAGGCCGAGGCAGCGGGTCACCAGGTTGCGCAGGGGATGGCGGCTGGCTTCCTCCTGGGTCAATCGGCCGGCGTCGACCATCGTCTGCACCCAAGTATGGTCGCGGGTCAGTTGGCGGATGGAGTCGCCGCCGATCCGGTAGGCGCGGCTGTCGCCGGCCCAGGCGAGCTGGAAATCCGCGCCGGCGAAGCGCACCGCGACCAGGCTGGCGCCCATGCCGTATCCGCCCACCCTGGTTTCGGCGGCGGCGAGAACGGCGGCATCGGCGCCCTGGACGGCGCTGCGCAGGTCCTGACCGCAGGCGACCAGCCGGTGCAGGGTTTCCAGCGCCAGGGCGCTGGCCAGCTCGCCGCGACCGTGGCCGCCCATGCCATCGGCGACCGCCCACAGACACAACTGCGGACAGCACAGCAGGGCGTCCTCGTTGCACTTGCGCACCTGGCCGGCGACCGTGAGCGCCGCATATCCCAGGGCGGAATCGAAAGATGTGGAGATCGACATGGCGTTGAATTGTCTCGACGACGGTGCTGCGGCTGGAGCGGACGGGGCGAACTGCCGGTGGCATACCCCGCCGACGGCGCCCGGAAAGCCGCTCGCCGGGCATGACGTCGGGAAGGTGAAGGAGCGCACGGTTCGGCGGCCCCCGCCCCTGCCGCGCTCACTCGAGCCGCAGCCGTTCGCCGGCCTCCGGCACGCGGGACATGCCGTACTTCCTGAGTCGCAGGTACAGGGTGCTCTTGGCGATGCCCAGCGCCTTGGCGGCCTGGGTCAGGTTGCCGCGGCTGCGCTCGATGGCCTGGCGGATGACCTCGCGCTCGGCCTCTTCGAGCTGTCCTTCGACCGCTCCGGCCGCCAGCCGTGCCGACTGGCGCAGTTCGTCCGGCAGATCGTCGCGGGTCAGACGGCGCCCGCCCAGCAGCAGCATGCCTTCGAGGACGTTGCGCAGTTCGCGTACGTTGCCGGGCCAGTCGTGGGCCATCAGCGCCTGCAGGGCCTCGGGGTCCAGCTCCGGCAGCGGACGCCCGTGCCGCTCGGCCTCGCGTTTCAGGATATGCCCGGCCAGCAGGGGGATGTCGTCGCGCCGCTCGCGCAGCGGCGGGATGCGGATGCTGGTGACCGCCACCCGGTAGAACAGGTCCTGGCGGAAACGCCGCTGGGCCACCTCCTCGCGCAGATCCCGGTGGGTCGCCGTCACCAGGCGGAAGTCGACCCGGCGCGGTTCGCATTCGCCCAGCCGGTAGATCTCGCCCTCCTCCAGCGCCCGCAGCAGGTGGCTCTGCAAATCCAGCGGCATCTCGCCGATCTCGTCGAGAAACAGGGTGCCGCCGTGGGCCGCTTCGATCTTGCCCTTCATGCCGCCGCGCCGGGCGCCGGTGAAAGCGCCCTCGGCGTAGCCGAACAGCTCGCTGGCCAGCAGCTCGCGGGACAGGCTGCCGCAGTTGATGGCCACGAAGGGGCCTTCGCGGCCGATCCCGGAATAGTGGATGCCCTGGGCGAACGCTTCCTTGCCGGCGCCCGTCTCGCCCTGCAACAGCACCGGCACGTTGCAGCCGGCCAGTTGCTGCGCCTTGTGCAACGCCGCGACCATCGCCGCGCTGTTGCCCACCAGGCGGGCGAAACCGGGTGCCCGCTCGGCCGGCGCGCGCTGGTCCGCTTTGGGAGCGACCAGCGTCCCGGCGGCGCGAGCCGGCCAGGGGATGCGCACCAGCATGCCGAGCACTTCGCCACGGGCCTGGACCGGCCGCAGCCAGTCGCCGGGCAGCCAGTCCGGCAAGGGTCCTGCCGGGCTCCCCTCCGGGCCGAGCGCGAGGGCCGGCAGCCGGCAGGCGCCGCGGATGTCGAGGTCGATGCCGCGGGCCGCCAGGGCCGCCGGCCCGTGCAGGTTGCTGCGCACCAGGAAGCCGTGCGGATCGAACAGTAGCAGGCCTTCGTCGTGATGGGCCGCCAGTTGCTCGATGCTGAGTTCCAGCAGGCGGTAGCGGCTGGCCATTTCGTGCCTGGCCAGCGCCGACTCGATGCGATGGGCGGTGGTCACCGCCAGGGCCAGGCTGTGGCGGCTGAAGCTCTGCGACTCCCCGGAAACGTCCAGCGCGCCCAGGATATGCCCGTCGCGCGGGTCGCGGATGACCGAGGCGGAGCAGGTCCAGCGCTTGATGCCCTCGCAGAAATGCTCCGCCGCGTGGATCTGCACCGGCTGGCCCAGCAGCAGCGCGGTGCCGATGGCATTGGTGCCGCAGAACTGCTCGTTCCAGGGACTGCCGGGCATCAGGTGGATGCGTTCGGCCTGGCTGAGGGTGGCGTAGTCGCCGCCCGCCTCGATCACCATGCCGTTGCGGTCGGCCAGCAGCATGATGTTGCCGCTCTGCGCCATCAACTCGCGGGCCATGGCCATGACCGGCATGCTGGCGTCGAGCAGGCGCCGGTGCCGCTCGCGGATGGCCTGGAGCTGCACCTCGGTCAGCGGCTCCGGGGCCTGCCGCAGGCCCGGATCGACCCGGCTGTCCAGGCAGCGCCGCCAGGACTGGTCGACCGGTGGACGCACGGCCACGTCGCCGGGCAGCTCCGCGCTTTGGAGAAAATGCTGCCAGGCGGCCTTTATTCGTTGGTTGTCCTCGGGGCAGGAGAAGACCCCTTTCGGTATGAGCGAACTCATCAGCCATCACCCTTGATTGTTATTGTTCTCGGCTCGGCCCTGCGGGCAGGACGCCCACGGCATCTCTGGCGCAGCGGGCATGGGGACAATGCAATACCACAGAAACTGCAGGCATTCTAGACGGGAATCCAGCCGCCCGATCCGGCAATCGCCCGGGGAATCCGGGATATGCGGACAGACGGCGACTACCGGCGGATGAAGGCCGGTGGCTGGACGAAGGCCCCGGACCGGGGCCTCGCGGAAGGCTCCCCGGCGGATGCCGGGGAGACGGCGGTCTACGCGATCAATCGACACGCTCGGGCAGCGGCATCTCCAGCCAGTCGCGGTAGAAGGTGTCGATGTCCGGCTCGAAGTCGTGGATCACCGGATACCAGGGGGTCGGCGCCTCGACGTCGAGCTGGGTGGCGCAGTGCGGGCAGTAGTACTCGCGGTAGACCTGCCACCGGGTGTCCGGGGCGAGCAGCGTCGGGTAGACCTCGCGCATGCTTTCCGGGGTGTCGCGCACGTGGATGTTGGCGAAGAGCTTCCAATTCTCCCGGTAGTCGCAGAACTCGTGGCCGCAGCGGCACTTGGTCACCCAGCGCTTGCTGGTCGCCGACTGCACGATGTAGAGCGCCGGGCCGAGCGGCAGGACGATGCGGTCCGGCCAGGAGACCCGCTCCTGCAGCACCTCCAGGTAGAGACGGAAGCGCTCGTGATCCTTGGGCATGGTCAGCATGCGGGTGGTGGTGTCCCAGTCCAGGCGGCCGTCCACCAGGTTCTTCACTTGTTCCTTGGTATAGGTAGTCATGCTCGCGCTCCTCATTCTTCCACTTGAACCACGGTGTGCACATCGGGCAGCAGGGACAGGTCCATGCGGTGCTTGGCGCCGTAGACCGGCACGCCCAGTTCGTCCTCGTTCAGCGTCCAGTCGGCGGGCAGTTCCCAGAACGCCTTGAAGCGGGCGAGGAACTTCTCGGAGAGAGCGAAGCTGCTGGCGTACATCTGCTGCACCGGCGCCGAGGCGTGCTTGGTGACGATCCGCTCGCGCTCCTCGCGCATCCATTCGCGGGTCGGCTGCGAGCGCTGCAGGCGTTCGGCGCGGATCTGCAGGCGGCGCGTCTCGGTGGCCGTCGCATCCACCGCCCAGTACCCCTTGGCGTCCTGGGCGATCACCGCGCCGTAGACCTTCTCGGCGTAGGCCGGCAGGACGAAGCCCTGGTTCAGGTCGTCGGCGATGGCGGAGATCTCGCGCTCCAGCGGATCGCCGAAGCCCGGCCCACCGCGCAGGTAGTTGAGGTAGAGGTCGTGGTTCTCGTAGCAGTCTTCGGTGGTCATGCACTGCTTGTCGCGCTTGACCCTGGCGGCGGCGGAGATGTGCTGCTCGTAGGCCGGCTCGGTGGGATCGAGGTCGCCGCCGAGCGGCAGCGACAGGCCCTGCTCGATACGCTCCGCGAGGCCGGTGTCGTGCGCCTCGAAGCGGTAGCCAGTGGCGGCCGGATAGCCGCCCATCAGGCCCCAGTCGGAGTTCATGTAGCCGTTGCCCATGAAGAACATGGTCCAGTCCTCGGCGTTCCAGACCATGCGCAGGGTCTCGAAGCCGCAGCCGCCGCGGTACTTGCCGTAGCCGCCGGAGTTGCACTTGACGTTGCGCCCCAGGTACAGCAGCGGCTCGGCCATCTCCCAGATCTCGATGTCGCCCATGTCGCCTTCCGGGTTCCAGATCGCCGCGGCGTGGTTGAGGCCGTCGCGGATCGCCATGGCGCCGGTGCCGCAGGACGAGGCCTCGAAGCTGTTGACCGCGTGGACCTCGCCGTCCTGGTTGATGCCGCCGCCCTGCAGCCAGTTGGAGGTGTTGGCGTTGCCCGAGTTGACCTCCTCCAGGTAGCCGCGGCTGAAGTAGGCCTGGCCGAGGCCGCGCCACAGCGCGCTCCAGCCGGAAACCAGGAAGTGCCAGGCGTAGGCGTGGCCGGTGCGGCGGTCGTCCGGGTTGCACCAGGTGCCCTTGGGCAGGTGGAACTCGGTGCCGAAGCAGGCGCCGTCGTTGATCCGCTGGGTCGGCACCAGGGTCTGGGTCATCATCACCCAGATGCCGCTGGTGAAGGCCACGTGGTGGGCGTTGAAGGTGTGCCAGCCCCAGCGGCTGGCGCCCTCGAAGTCCAGCCGCCAGCTGGCGTCCGGGCGGATGGTGATCTCCACCGGCGAGTGCATGATGGTATCGACCTTGGCGAAGGCCGAGGAGGTCTGCACGTCCTCGTGCTTGAACGGCACGTCGACGAAGGCCACCTTGCGGTAAGTGCCCGGCAGGGTCATCGCCTTGATCCGCGACTGCAGCCCGCGGCGGCCCTCCTCGATCACCTCGAAGGCGAAGCGCTCGTAGGACTCCAGGCCCTCGGCGGCGATGATCTCCTCGACCATGTCGCGGATCATGTGGCAGCCGGCGATGCGGGTGCGTTCGTCGAGAATCCAGTACTTGGGCGTGCGCACCGAGCGTTGCGACTCGTGCAGCCAGTCACGCAGCGGCTGGTCGTTGACCCCGGTCTTGCGGCAGGTGACCTGGTAGCCGTCGCCGAAGCGCTGCACCTGGCCGGTGGACATGGAGCCGGGAGTCACCGCGCCGGTGTCGATCACGTGGGTGACGCCGCCGACCCAGCCGATCAGCTTGCCGTGGGCGAAGACCGGCACGATGGTGGCGATGTCGCAGGGGTGCACGTTGCCGATCGAGCAGTCGTTGTTGGTGAACATGTCGCCGGGGGCGATGCCGGGGTTGCTCTCCCAGTCGTTCTCGATCATGTACTTGATCGCCGCGCCCATGGTGCCGACGTGGATGATGATCCCGGTGGAGGTGAGGATGCAGTCGCCCACCGCGTTGTAGAGGGTGAAGCAGAGTTCGCCCTCCTGCTCGACGATGGGGCTGGCGGCGATCTTCTTGGCCGTCTCGCGGGCATGCACCAGGCCGCCGCGGATCTTGGAGAACAGTTTCTCGTAGCCGATCGGATCGCTCTCGCGGAACGGCAGGCTGCTCAGCCCGTTGTAGAAGCCGGTTTCCTTGGTGCGTTGGGTCACTTCGCTGCGGAAGGCCTGCAGGGTCTTGCCGTTGCCCAGCAGCGAGCCGGGGGCGTTCTTGGCCAGCATATTCATGGTGGAAGCCTCTTTTATTTATTGTCGTTCCGGTCCGCTTCAGCCGCGGGCGCATTCCTTGAGATGGAACAGGCGGTGCTTGTCCAGGTAGGTCTCGAAGCCGTCGGGCACCACGAAGGTGGTGGAGTCGGACTCGATCACCGCCGGCCCGACGATGTGGTTGCCCGGCTGCAGGGCCTCCATCTGCCAGACGTCGGCGTCGACCCAGCGCTTGTGCCGGTAGAACGGCCGCTTGCCGAGATGCGCGGACGCTTGCGGTTGCGGACCGGCCTCGGGGTCCTCGGGCAGCACCGGCTTCTGGGTGACGACCAGGCCACGCATGATCGCCCCGGTGACCGAGAAGCCCAGTTCCGGGGAACGCGCCGAGCTGGCGTAGACCCGCGCGTAGGTGTCCTCGAAGGCGTCGGTGATCTTCTGCCAGTCGGCGGCGGAGGATGCCTTGGCGATCGGCGAGGTGATCTCCAGGTCGTTGAGCTGGCCCATGTACTGCATCCGGTAGCCGGGCAGCAGGGTGACGTCCTCGGCCTTGAAGCCGTTGTTGACGAACTCCTCGATGACCTTGGCGGCCAGTTCGTCCCAGGCCGCCTGGATCACCGCGCAGGCTTCGGTGCGCTGGGTGTCGTCGCCGTCCTGCGCCAGGGCGATGTCGACGCTCTTGTCGTAGCGGTACTCGAAGTCGGCGCAGGCGCAGCCAAAGGCCGAGAAACCCGCCGCCCAGGCCGGCACCACCACGTCCTTGAAGCCGAGGCCCTCGGTGTAGCCGTAGGTGTGCACCGGCCCGGCGCCGCCGTAGGAAAAGCAGACGAAATCGGTGGGGTTGTAGCCCTTGGCGCTGATGTTGGAGCGCAGGTATTCGTGCAGCGACAGGTCGAGCAGTTCGATCACCCCGGCGGCGGCCTCCTCCACCGACAGCCCCAGCGGGTCGGCGATCTGCGCCTTGATGTGCTGGCGGGCGCGCTCCACGTCGAGCTTGATGGCGCCGCCGAGGAAGTTTTCCGGGTTGAGGTAGCCGAGCACCACGTGGCAGTCGCTCACCGAGACAGTGTCCAGGCCGCTCTCCGGCCAGCAGGTGCCGACCCGGTAGCCGGCGCTGTCCGGGCCCAGCTTGAGCGAGCCGCTGTAGGGGTCGAGGCGCACGAAGCTGCCGGCGCCGGCGCCCACCGAATCCATCGCCACCAGCGGCAGGGACAGCACCAGGCGGGCCATGTCCGGGTCGGAGGCGATGGCGAAGTTGCCCTTGGTGATCAGCGCCATGTCGAAGGAGGTGCCGCCGATGTCCGAGCAGGCGATGTTCTCGTAGCCCAGCGCCTCGCCGAGCAGCCTGGAGCCGATCACCCCGCCGATCGGCCCGGAGACAATGGTCCGCGCCAGCTCCTTGGCCTTCCAGGAGATGGTTCCGCCGTGGGTGGCCATCACCCGCAGGTCGAACCTGGCGCCGTGCTTCCTGAAGCGGTCGCTGACCTTCTGCAGGGTCTGCCGCGACGGCTCGGCGGCGTAGGCTTCGAGAATGGTGGTGTTGGTGCGGTGGCTCTCCTTGCGCGACGGGTAATAGTCGACCGAGGCGAACACCGGCAGATCCAGGCCGAGGCGCTTGAGCTCCTCGCGGCAGACGTCGCGGGCGCGCTTCTCGCTGGCGGGGTTTTTGTGCGACTGCAACAGCACGATGACGATGGCCTTGGCGCCGGCCTCGACCAGTTCGCGGGTGGCCTGACGCATCTCCTCCTCGCGCAGCGGAATCACCACCCGCCCCTGCACGTCGGTGCGCTCGGTGACCCCGCGGGTCCGCGAATAGGGCACCAGCGGCTCGTCGTAGCGATGGGTGTTGAGGTGCAGCCGCTCCTCCAGGGCGTAGCCCAGGTAGCTCTGGATCGCGCGGCCCATGGAGTGGGTCTGTTCGAAGCCCTTGTTGACGATCAGGCCGACGTCCAGCCCCTTGCGCTGTACCACCCGGTTGAGCATGGCGGTGCCGGAATAGACGCAGGTCACCAGTTCCGGGTAGACGTCGTCGACGCCGAGCTGCCAGGCGGACAGCGCGTCGAGGGAAGAATTGTAAATGGCCAGGGATTCGTCGGCCGGGTTGCTCTGCGCCTTGCCGACCACGAAATTGCCGTCCTCGCGGACGAAGAAGGTATCGGTCATCGTGCCGCCGGCATCGATGCCCATCACCTGGACTTTCGAGCGTTGCATGTCCATGGGGTTCTCCGTTGTTGTTCGAATTGTCGCGGTACAACCTGTCGAGACCGCGCATCCGCCTGCCGAAAGGCTTGCGAGTGCGGCTCGCCAGGCAACGGAGCAAGGCCCGGGCCATGTTCGAAAAGACCAGGCAATCTATTGATTCATAAGGAATTATTTTTCATGCACAGGACTGCCGGGACGCAGGCGAACGTCCGGCAGCCGGATGCCGTCGCCTGCGGACGTATGAATTTCGGACGTGGCATTCACCGGCCACGGCGAGACGCCGCAGCCTCGCTCGGACAGAGCCTGGCTGGACAGCGGGTGTCTCGGTCAAGGAAGGGGGAATTCTTTCCAGGCGGGTGTGGCTCCGGTTCGTCGACCGGAGCCACCTCGATCCGTCATCCGCCGGCACTGGCGGCGATCGGATCGGTTCGACAGGCCCGTTATGGCCTTTTCCCTTTTTCTATTTGGACGGATTGCGTCCTTGTTCCTGCTGGCCCTCCTGGCGCGACTGGTCCTGGCTGCCGCCTTGGGCCTTGCGCTGCTCTTCCTCGCTCGGGTTGCCGCGCTGTCCCTGACCCGGCTGGTCTTGTTGACCACCTTGCTGGGTGCCCTGCTGGCCACCCTGCTGTCCCTGCTGACCGCCCTGATGGCCCTGCTGGCCGCCTTGATGGCCTTGCTGGGTACCACTGCCTTGCTGCCCGCCCTGTCCTTGCTGGCCACTGCCCTGTGCACCCTGGTTCTGCTTCCATTGCTCGCCTGCACGCGGATTCTGGTTCTGTTCCTGGGCACCGCCCGCATGCTGACCGGTCTGTCCTGCGTTCTGGCCCTGCTGTCCCATATTGCCGCCTTGGCCTTGCTGACCTTGTTGCTTTTCAGTAGCCATGATGCACTCCTCACAGAGTAAGTAGTTCAAGTGTTCGGACGCTCGTTGGCTCATGCATGGGCTTGGTCGATTGGTTCCGCTTTTTTTCCTTGCTCAAGCAGTATCTCCCTAACTTGGCTGCCCTTTCACTGCCTCAGCGCCCTAGTATCCGATTTCCCGTATGGAAATCGTGGTTGCGAACCGTCCACATGGCTCCACCGTTCTTGCGGCCCGCCGCATGGACGTTCATTGCGCAGTTGCCTTGCTGCAACTCTCCCGAACAATCTTCCCGAAGTTTCCGCTCCCGGTGAAACCTCAGGCATGCCGCTCGACTCCAGTATAGGCATCTTTTCAGCGAATCCAGTTTCCGGCGAAAAATAATGTCTTCTCCCTGACAACCGCCTTATCCCCTGACCTGCTCACTCCAGGCCGAAACATTTTCAATGAATCAATGATGCGTCGGAGCAGCCGATATGATCGAGAAAACCCGGCTACCCGTATTATTATGTTCCTGTTCCATGCCTCGTATTTGTCAGTGATATTGAAAATAGAGCGATCATCAAAGTTTCCCCATTACCGACGAACGGCCAGGAAGATGCCATCGAGAGCATATCGCAGAGCCTTTATAGCAGTATCGGTAATGTAGAACGTTCGCCGTCGACTGCGGCGAAGCGACAGTACCCATAGTCCCTGCCGGCGGAGCTGAAAACCCCGGCAGCGCACGGCAGAAACACAGCCACGGGCCGGACATCCCGGGCTCCCGGAATGGCTTCGCTCGGGAGCGAGCCTGGAAGCATCGACCGCCGCCCCGGTCGGACGGTATGGATAACCGAGAACGGAGACGAACCATGGGCGGTCAATGGAGCCTTCCTGGCAATCATCTAGCCGCATAATTTCACGCGGCATTGTTTCCGGAACCTCGAGAACATTATCGATAGGAGACGATCCGATCCAGCCAATCGACCGTCACGGGACCATGGATATGCCTGCACATGTGAAAATTTTCGTCAGCCAGTATTTATAATGGTCCGCATGGATACGCGCATCGGCATTTTCTTCCAGCCGGAAAATGCACGGACGACCCAAAGACCAATACAATGCAACCCGAGCACGATATTATCCTCCATAAAAAGTGGAAATCGACGAACCGGACAGACCACGGCCACCCTCACATATATCCCCGCCATTGATCGTCCGGCAGTCGCCATATTCGATAACCATACAACCCCGACCCAAGCCGGCCCCGGATATAACGATAAAACGACGAAACGAGGCGCCCCGCCAAAATACGGACTTACCGGAAGCCACGCATGTCATTTGGCGCAGGCTATATTTTCCCCTGAAGTATCGAGCGGAATAACGAAAGACAATCCATTCGTCGGCCAGGCAATCATGACCGCCGGGCTCGCACCAGTACGCGAGCATGACGGAAGCGCCTGGCGAGGAGCGATACCCTGAGCATCCGGATCACCGGGCTTCTGCCCATCCTGCCGCCCTGCAGCCGTCGCCGACCGTCTCCGCTCCCGATGGCCCTGGGCGCGCTCCTGGCACTGGGCATGGCGTCTGTAACTTTCGCCCAGACCGGGCGTTCCGCCGTTCCGCTATACGACAACCTCGGCGATCATCACTACGCCATCACGACCGCCTCGCCACTGGCACAGCGCTATTTCGACCAGGGCTTGCGGCTCTATTACGCATTCAACCATCAGGAGGCGATCCGCGTCTTCGAGGAAGCCGTCCGGCTCGATCCGGACTGCGCCATGTGCTACTGGGGGATCGCCCTGGCGCAGGGCCCCAACATCAACGCCCCGATGGACGCCAGCGCCGGGGCCGCGGCACATGCCGCGACCCGCAAAGCTCTCGAACGCAAGGCGAGCCCGAAGGAACAGGCCCTTATCCGTGCCCTCGCGGCACGCTACGCCTCGCCTCCTCCCGACGACCGGGCCGCCCTGGACGAAGCCTATGCCCGCGCGATGCGCGAAGTCGTTCGCCAGTACCCGGAAGATCGGGAGGCGGCGACCCTTTTCGCCGAATCGCTCATGGACCTGAACCCGTGGCAGTACTGGAGCCATGACGGCCAGCCGCGGCCGAACACGCCCGAGCTGCTCACCCAGTTGGAGCGGGTGATCGCGGCGAATCCCGACCACCCGGGGGCGTGCCACTTCTTCATCCATGCCGTCGAGGCCGCCCAGCCGGAACGCGCGGTGCCATGCGCGGAACGGCTCGCCGGCCTCATGCCCGGCGCCGGCCATCTGGTGCACATGCCCGGACACATCTACGTCCGCGTCGGACGCTACGAAGACGCCATCGAGGCCAACGAACACGCGGTGCATGCCGACGAAACCTACATCCGCGACCAGAATCCGACATTCGGCATCTACGTCGCCGGCTATTACCCGCACAACTACGATTTCCTGGCCTTCGCCGCGAGCATGATCGGCCGTAGCGGGCAGGCGCTCGGCGCCACGCGGAAGATGGCCGAACTGGTGCCGCAAGCGATGTTGCGGGAGCCCGGCATGACCTTCCTGCAGCACCACCAGACCCGCCGATTACAGATGCTGGTGCGCTTCGATCGCTGGGACGAGATTCTCCAAACCGAGGCCCCGCCGCCGGATCTTCCCCATGCCAGCGCCCTCTGGCACTACGCCCGGGGCCGGGCGCTGGCGGCGCGCGGCGACGTACCGGGAGCCGAGGCGGAGCTGGCGCGACTGCGCGCCACGGCCGGGAGTCCGCAGACGGACGCGCTGCGTCTGGAGTTCAATACCTCGGGCGCCATACTGAAAATCGCCTCGCAAGTATTGGCCGGTCACATCGCCGCCGGGAAGGCGGATTTCCCGGGCGCGATCGGCCACCTGCGCGAAGCGGCCCGTCTGGAGGACGGCCTGGTCTACGGCGAGCCGCCGGAATGGACGGTGCCGGTACGCCAGGACCTCGGCCGGGTACTGCTCGAGGCGGGACGGAACGAGGAGGCCGAGCAGGCCTTTCGCGAAGACCTGCGACGTTTCCCGGAAAATGGCTGGTCGCTGCACGGATTGGCCCGGACGCTGGATGCGCAGAACCGCGGCGAGGAAGCGGATGCCGTCATGGAACGCTTCCGCAAGGTCTGGGCAGGTGCCGACATGCAATTGGCGGAAACCGCACGCTGACTCCCGGCGGGAGCCATGGCACGAGCGCGCCCACGGCCGGCCAGTCCATGCCGTCCGGGGGTCGGGACGACCGGCGGCGCCGGCCGACGCGATGCCTCCCTGGAATGGCGGGCTTGCATCCTGGCCCTGTGCCGAAGGAAAGCTCTCTCCTCAGGCGACTTCCTCGAGCTTGCTGCCGAAGGGCACGACGACGAAGTCCTCGCTCTGCTCGATCTTCACCCCGGCCACGCCGGCGACCACATCCGGCTCGGCGAGCATGGCCTCCTTGTTCACCTGCTCCTTCACCCGGATGAAACGCGTCAGCCCCAGACGCTTGAGGACTTCCAGCACGGTTTCGACGGAGTGCAGCATCACCCGCGGCGGACGCATGCGCCACTTGATCTCGCCCGCGGCGAAATCGTGGAACTTGGTCTTGCCGTTCCCGGTCAGCTCCGAGCGATGCGCCTCGCACCAGGTATGCACCCCCTGGGTCAATGCCGCGATCTGTTCGTTGAGAGGCGTGGCCGCCTCTTCGAAACGCAGCCTCACCTTGGCCAGCTCATCGTTCATGTCGGCCTGAATGCGCGCACGCTCGCGCTGGAGCAGGCCGATCCTGGCAATCGCCTCGTTCACTTCGTCGCGGCTTTGAGGAACCGGAAACCGGACCGCACTGGCCCTCACATGAGTAACCTTCGCCATGATTGCTCCTCCTGAAATTCAAGCCGAACCGCCCACGCCTCGCATCCGGGGCCGACGATCCAGCCTCTCTTCAACAGGCACCTCGCGGATTCGAACGAATTTCAGCTTGTTCATGCATCGGAGCACTGTCAACGCCGGCGGCCGGCTCCGCCGCTGGGCGGTATCCTCCCGTGCCGTCCAGGACCGCCCCGAAACAGAAAACCCCGCACGAAGCGGGGCCATCAGCCACTCCGGCGCCCGACAACCCATGCCAACTAAGGCTCGACCTTCTCCAGCACCGCCACATCGAAAACATGCTCCTGGGGCTTGCCCCCATCGAACCAGATACACTTCGCCCCCCTCTCCGGCCCGCGCGCCAGACCTTCGGCATAGTTGCCGATACTCTCGACCGTCATCGCCGGTCCGCCGCTTTTCAACACAACGATATCGCCCTTCACGAACTCAAGCCCGGTCATCTTTGATGCTCCCAGAAATAGCTGAACTCCAAGTATGGAGCGGGTTTCGCCAATCGGCTCTGACAGGAGGCGCCGGTGCTGGACATTGCCGTACTGGCCCCTGTATTTCGAGGCCACAGGTTTGCGGATGGTGCCATTCCGCTGCGGAAGGAAACGGCTGCGACGGACCGAGCCGTCCCCTGGATGGATACGGCACGCCGCCAGCCTGCACCTGCTCCGGGAACTGCTTGCCCACACGGGGCGACCGCGTGCGACGGCCGAAAAGCTGCCTCCCCGGGTCTCTTTACCAGCTCCTTGAAGGCACGCGACAGCGGCGACTACCCGACCTGCAATCGCTCGACGGCTCGGGCGGTGCGGCGTTCTTCGGCAACGGCCAGGAAGCGGCGAAGATGGCGTCCCCCCATCATCGCCCCTCCCATCCACCAGCGGCCGGTACCGTTCCGGCGCCGGACGACCGCTGTGCCAGCCACGCCAGCGGCAACTGCGCGATCAACGCCAGCCCGACACCCGCCCAAGGCGTCAGCGCCATGTCGTCTCGCACCACCAGTACGCTACCCAACGTCTCCCCCAGCGTGATACCCAGGTTGAATGCCGAGATGTTCAACGCCGAAGCGAAGTCCACCGCACGCGGCGTCCAGCGTTCGGCGGTAGCCAGCATGCCGGCCTGAAAGCCCGGCGACATACCGAAGGCCAGCAGGCCCCAGACGAACAGCAGCGCCACCATCGGTGTCCGGTAGGGCATCAGCAATGCGATCGCCACGAGTACGACCAGCAGGCCCACCAGCATGCGCCGCAGCGCTACCGGCCAGCCCAGGCTGGCGGCCCAGCGCCCGCCCATGAGATTGCCCACCAGCGTCGCCGCGCCGAACACCACCAGCAGCAGGCTGGAGATCCGGGCCGAGAAGCCGGTGATGGCGGTCAGGATCGGCGTGATGAAAGTGAAGGCCGCGAAGCTGGCACCGAAGCCGAGGATGGTGATGCTCATCATCGTCAGGATCTCGGGTCGCGCCAGCGCCGCCAGTTGGCTACCGGCGCGCCCCGCCGCCTGCGCCGGCAGGGCCGGCACCCACAGTGCGGTCGCCAGCCAGCCCAGCGCGGCCAGCAGCACGACGGCGAAGAATGGCAGCCGCCAGCCCAGGCCGTTGCCGATCAGGCTACCCAGCGGCACGCCGATCACCATCGCCAGCGTGAGGCCCGCGAACATCAATGCGATCGCCCGGCTGGCCTGCCCCTCGGGGGCCAGCCGGGCTGCCAGTGTCGCGCCGATGGCGAAGAAGCTGCCGTGAGCCACCGCCGTCAAGATGCGCCCGGCCAGCAGCACCGCATAGCTGGTCGAGAGCGCCGACAGCAGGTTGCCGGCGAGAAACACAGCCACCAAGGTCAGCAGCACAGGCTTGCGCGGCAGCCGGGCCAATCCCAGTACCACCAGCGGCGTACCGATGGCCAATGCCAGCGCGTACAACCCCACCAGTCCGCCGGCGCGTGCCAGCGGTACGCCGAGGTCCTCGGCGATGGCCGGCAGCACGCCGACCACGATGAACTCGGCCACGCCGATGGCGAACGCCGTGACCGCCAGCGCCCAGACACCGCGATGGACAACGTTGCGCTGGCTCATCGCACGTCTTCCTCCATCGCGGCGGCCTGTCCGTCCTGCGTCGCGAACGGATAGTCGGTGTAGCCTGCGACTGCGCCGCCGAAGAAGCGGCTCGCGTCGGGCTCGTTCAGCGGCCAGCCGTGACGCAGGCGCCGAGGCAGATCCGGATTGGCGATGAACGGCCGGCCGAAGCCGATCAAGTCGGCCCAGCCATCGCGCAGCGCGGCCTCGGCACGCTCCAGCGTGTACTTGCCCGCGTAGATCAGCGTGCCGCCGTAGATCAGCCGCAGCGCCTCCTTGAATGCCACCGGCATGTCGGGCGCGTCTTCCCAATCGGCCTCGGCGATATGGATGTAGGCCACGTCGAGATCGTCGAGCAGCTTGGCCGCGCCCAGGTAGGTGGCCTGCGGCGTGTCGTCCACCGCGCCTTGCAGCGTGGTGAGCGGCGCCAGCCGCACGCCGACGCGCCCGCGCCCGGCCACCGCGACCACGGCCTCGGTGACTTCGCGCAGGAAGCGCAGCCGGTTGGACAGCGACCCGCCGTAGCCGTCGCTGCGCGTATTGGCCCGCGAGTCGATGAACTGGTTGATGAGGTAGCCGTTGGCGCCATGCAGCTCGACACCATCGAAGCCGGCCTCCAGTGCATGGCGCGCGGCAGCGGCGAAGTCCCGCACGACTTGGGCGATCTCGGCCTCGGACAGGGCGCGCGGTGCCGAATGCTGCACCATCTCGCCGACGCCGGCCCGCGGCCCTCTACCCTCGGGGTCGATGAAGACCTTGACGCCGTCGGCCAGCAGCGGCGAAGACGATACCGGCGCGGCACCGTTCGGCTGAAGGGAGACGTGCGAGATCCGGCCGACGTGCCACAACTGCGCGAATATGCGCCCGCCAGCGGCATGCACGGCATCGGTGACGCCGCGCCAGCCGGCTACCTGTTGCCGGCTGTGGATACCGGGCGTCCAGGCATAGCCCTGGCCCTGCTGGCTGATCTGCGTGCCCTCGCTGACGATCAGCCCGGCGGAGGCACGCTGGGCGTAATACTCGGCCATCAGCGCGGTGGGCACATTGCCGGCGCCTGCGCGCGAGCGGGTCATCGGCGGCATGAGGATACGGTTGGGCAGGTCGAGATTGCCCAGGCGATAGGCTGTGAACAGCATGGTTCAGCGCTCCTGAGATGTATTCGGCGTTGTGTTGTCCCGCGAGGCACCGAGGCCCGGCAGCAAGACATCGAGATCGACGGCTTCGGCCATCGCCCGATTGCCTTGGTCGCCGGGATGCAGGTGGTCGCCGGAGTCGAAGTGCGCGTCGATCCGGGCTGGATGGACGGGATCGCGCAGTGCCGCATCGAGGTCGATCACCGCGTCGAACGCGCCGCCGTGGCGAATCCAGTCGTTGACCCGCTGGCGCAAGGCGTCCTTGTCGGGGTGGTAGTAGTCGTCCAGCGGCGTGCCGGGCAACGCACCCTCGAACGGGGTGAGCGTTGCGCCGATCACCCGCAACCCACGGCTGCGAGCCTGCTCGGCCAACTGGCGGTAGCCAGCCGTCAGTGCCTGCAGTGTCGGTCGGGGTCTTTCCGGCGCGAGGGCCGTGCCCGGCCAGGCGATATCGTTGATGCCCAGCATCACGACGAGGCTCCGCACCCCCGGTTGCGCCAGTACGTCGCGATCCAGCCGTGCCAGCGCATTGACACCCATGCCGTCGGACAGCAGCCGGGCACCGGAGATGCCGGCATTGACGACGGCCACCCCATGCGGAGCCAGACGCGCAGCCAGGAAGTCCGGCCAGCGGCTGTCCTTGTCCGGGCTGGCAGCGGCCCCGTCGGTAATGGAGTCGCCGATCACCACGACCGCTCGCACCGCGTGTTCGGCTTCGACCTGAATCCCCGCCAGCAGCAGGCGTGTCGTGGTGCTCCGTGCGCAGCCTTCCGCCGTCTCGAATGCCGGGGCCGTGGTCTGGTCGCCGGGGACGATCCAGCCGGTCTGGCGGCCGTCCCAGTGAAAGGTGCCGACCGGTGTCGCTTTCGGCAGATAAAGACTCACCGCGACCTGTGCCAGCGCGGGGATGGGCAATGCCACTGGATCGCTGACCAGCGATGCGCCGGGAAGGATCGTCGCCTCCTCCCGGCCACCGAATGTCACGGTGCGCAGGCTGTCGGCGGCAACGGCACCGTCGCTACGCGGCCGTGCGACCGTAGCCTTCCCCACGGCGAGAGGCTGGCCGCCGTAGGCGTTGGACAGCACGATGCGCAGGCGTTGTCCACCCAGGCTGACGCGCGCCACCTGGCGCACCGTCTGATCGTGCAATTCGGAAGGGACGTTGCTGGGGAACAGGAAGCCCGCTCCCCAGACGGGCTGGGGGCTGGCGCCCCAGGTTGCCACCCAGGCGGGAGGGTCGGCAGCCGCCGGAACGGCGGTCACGGATACGCCCGTCGCGAGCACCAGGGCCAGCATCGCGGTGGTCGAGGCGCTGGGAAGGATTTTGGAAAGATTTTTCATATAAGTGAATTCAATATCCATCTAGTGATGAATCATGAATTCAAAGACGCAATTGGAATAGACTCTCTCCCGGAAAAACATTTGTGAGTTGAACTCATCGAGGAGATGGCCATGGCCCGCCTGGAAGTCAACCGATCCGGCGAACTCGAAGTGTTCGTGCGCGTCATCGAACTGGGCGGATTTTCCGCTGCCGCCCGCGCCTTCGGCATGACGCCCTCGGCCGTCAGCAAGCTGGTCTCGCGCCTGGAGCAGCGCCTGGGCACGCGGCTGGTGAACCGCTCCACCCGGCAGCTCCAGCTCACGCCCGAGGGGTGTGCCTTCTATGAGCGCGGCGTGCGTATCCTCGCCGACCTGGAAGAAGCCGAGCGCTGCGCCGGCGAACACACGGCGCCGCGCGGCCGGCTGCGGGTGAATGCCAACGTGCCCTTCGGGCACCGTTTCCTGCTGCCGCTGACGCCCAAATTCCTGGAACGCCATCCCGACGTGACGCTGGACATCGTGCTGACCGATGAGGTCATCGACATCCTGGAGCAGCGCACCGACGTGGCCGTGCGCGCCGGTCCACTGAAAAGCTCGAACCTGATGGCGCGCAAACTGGGCCAGACGCGCATGACGATCGTCGGCGCGCCCGGCTATCTGGCGCACCACGGCACCCCGACCACGCCGCAGGATCTGCTTCAACACAATCGCCTGGGCGCGAACTACGTGCGTGCGCAGCCCGGCTGGCCGTTGCGGCATGGCGGCGGAGACATCGTAGTGCCCGTGACCGGCAACGCGCAGGCCAGCGACGGCGAGGCGCTGCATCGCCTGGCCTTGGCCGGGTTGGGTCTGGCGCGCCTGGCCGCCTTCCAGGTGCGCGAGGACATCGCGGCCGGCCGATTGCTGCCGGTGCTCGAAAACTGCAATCCGGGCGACGTCGAAGAAGTCCACGCCGTCTATGTCGGCCAAGGCGGTTATCTGCCGCTACGCGTGCGCGCCTTCCTGGACTTCCTCGCCGAGCGGGTCGATATCGGTGGATGCTAGGGCGTGTCATCAATTACTTCCCGCGTTGCGACGGAGCCTGTTTTGGCACAGGGCAAGGCGCGAGGAGAGAAGTCTGGTCATTCCAAACGAACGACGAGCAACGCCGCGCTGTGCCAAAACAGGCCCGTCCCTGCGGGTGGGGCCGCCTAGGTTGCGCCGGAAATGGGGCCATGCGGCGTTGCAGCCTTTGGCAAGGGAACGACCATTGCCTGCAGGCTGCGCCTTGCCGAACGCGGCCCGGCCTGGCCCCATTTCCGGCAGCAACGCAACCGGGGAAATAATTGATGACACGCCCTAATCCCGTTCGACGTGGATGTCGAAACCAGACCTCCCCGGCGCCAGCCCGGGCTTCAGCGTCAGCTCCGGAATGAGGTAGTCCCCGGCGTTCTGCCTGCGGAAAGGAACGGGGTCGGCCGTCCAGAGGTCATCCAGCCGTTGTCCCAGCGCATCGCAGGCCTTCGAGAACCCCGCCTCGTCGATCCTGCTCGTCCGATAGATCACATGGGATGGCAGCACGTCGAAGCCTGGATAGAAGAGGATGCCGTGCTGGATGGGAAACAGGATGTCGTCGATGGGCCCGTTGATGCCGCGTGGCTCGTAGTGCGACGCCCAGCCGCCGGCCGTCACCACCAGCATGGCACGCTTGCCGGCCAGCATGCCTTCGCCGTAGCGGTCGCCCCAGTGCGTGTCCGAGTGCTCGCCCACGCCATAGGCGAAGCCGTAGGCATACACGCGTTCGATCCAGCCCTTGAGGATGGCCGGCATCGAGAACCACCACAGCGGAAACTGCAGGATTACGCCATCGGCCCAGCGCAGCTTGTCCTGCTCGCGCGCGATGTCGGTGCTCTGCGTGCCATTCTCGAACGCCTGTCTGGAGTCCATGGACGGATCGAAGCGCGCGCCAGGCTGCCGCGCGGTGTTGTCGTCCGCATCCAGCGTAGCCTTCCAGTTCATGGCGTACAGGTCCGACACCCGGACCGTATGGCCCGCACGCTCCAGGCGCTGAATGGCGAAATCCTTGAGCGAACCGTTCAAGGATCGGGATTCGGGGTGGGCATAGACAAGAAGGACATTCATGGCTCGGTGCTCCATCGGCAGGTGGGCACACGATAGGGCGGCCTCTGATATATTAAAAATGAATTCCAAGAATCCCAGGTATTGCCATGAACAATTCCTTGAGGCGTCTCGACCTGAACCTGCTGGTCACGCTCAACGCCTTGCTGGCCGAGCACAACGTGACCCGTGCGGCCATGCGCCTGCATCTGTCGCAGCCCACGGTAAGCGTGCAGCTCGCCAGGCTGCGGGAAGTCTTCGGCGATCCGTTGCTGCTGCCCGGCCCTCGGGGCATGCGGCCCACCGCGCGCGCGGACGAACTGCGCGAGCCGCTACGCCAGGCGCTGGAAGCACTGGAACGGGCGGTGGCCCCTTCCAGTCCCTTCGACCCCGCCCGGGCCGGCCAGACCTGGCGCATCGCGGCCTCGGACTACGGCGAGTCCACCATCCTGTCGCCGGCGCTGGCCGGGCTGCGGTCGGCGGCGCCCGGCACGCGGTTGGCGATTCTGGAACTGCTCCCGCCGATGCTGGCCCGCCAGGCGGAACAGGCTGATATCGACCTGGCCTTCCACATCAGCGCGGAAGCCCCGCCGTCCCTGCAGCGCAGGCCGTTGTTCACCGAACGCTACGTGCTGGCCGGCCGCGTCGGACATCCTCGATTGAAACGCCGCCCGACGCTGGCACAGTTCTGCAAGCTCGATCATGTGATCGTATCGCCGGACGGCGGCGGCTTTCATGGCGTGACGGATACGGCGCTGGCCGAGCTGGGCATGACGCGACGGGTCGCGCTGTCCGTTCCGCACTTCCTGTTTCTCGCATCGGTGCTGACCAGCACCGATCTGGTGGCGATGGTGCCGTCCCGGCTGGTACGCGACAACGATGCGTTGCAAGTGGTCGAGCCGCCCTTGGAAGTGCCGGGCTTCGAGATGCTCATGCTCTGGCACGAGCGCGTTCATCGCGATCCTGCACACCAGTGGCTGCGCGAGCACATCGTGAAATCGCTATGAGCGGCCCCGGCGGACGCATCCGATGGATGGACCAGTCTCCCGAACATGGACCGTCGCCATACGACCACATGACGATCGGTCATCTCGATGCGCAACTCGCGATGCTGCTCCCGGACCTGCGATGGCAATGCACTGTGTCCCTGGTCAACCAGGCTCGAAGGACTGCCGACGGCCAGAAGCCATGGGCTCGACGCAAGCGCAGGCTCTGAGCGATACCTTGCACTGGACGGGTACCCTGGCGGCGACCGTTGGCAGTTCGCCCAAGCCAGCCGTCCAGGACGAGATGCTCCTGCGTAGGTTGAACAAGCTCCACAGGTCGGGACTCGCTCGCCGATGCGACGCGGAACCAGCACCTGACTTTCTGCGATGGGCGCAGACGTGGGCTCATCGTAGTTGAACGGCAGGGCCGCATGAGCGGACACTTCCGCTTTGCCCTGGTCCACCGTTACCCTTGCGGAAAAAGCTCTCCGCCAGGCTGGGTTATTGAGACTGAATTACCAGCCGCCTGTAATGCAATTCGATTGCTTCGAGCAAAATATCCAATGCCCTCCCCTCGTGAAGGTATTCACGACTGCGTGGGGAAACAAGGATTCGGCTACAGGCACGCCATGCTGCCTCTTTATCGGATTTATCCAGAGCGCGCGACACATCCGAGTTTCTCGCTCTTGCTGTATATCGCTTCCGTCAACAAGGTCAAGACATCAAGCAATGTTTCGGAAGAGGCATCATCGAGTAGTGCCTGGTATACATCGATCGGTTTGAAGCCCGGCGGCGGCAAAATCTGAGTGCAACACCTGACCGTTTCGGTAAGGTGTTGCCATGTCCTATCACGAACTCAGCGTCGCCGAACACGCCACATATCCCGGAGAGTGGCTATTACAACCCATGAATCACCGGTACTGGGCTTTACCCGTGACTGAAATCCCGGACGCCTCTCCAGATCGGCGGCGTCAAGGATCGATCCCGTCGGGGTGAGTTTGCAAGCATCCACATACCAGAGTATGCACCGACGTTGCAGGATGCGAAGCACCAGTCAAAGGGGATCTCCGTTCAGGATCAGGCTCAGGCCGAAACTACCCCGAGGAAGCCACTGTCGCCGTCAGTGGCCAACGGATCGCTCTTCGCTGTTTCCAGGCTTCGACCAGATGTCAAGAGGCTGCATTCCGGATACGGGGATCGCTTCATCGGGCCGCCTGCCCTACCATGGATCGCCTCGTCGCAATGCATCGCTTGACGAAGTATTCACTCGGCGTTTGGCAAGATCAAACAGGCCGCCTCGAAAACCGACTGCGCCCCTCTCTTCGGCGAATCGTCGAAACACGGCGTGTTGCTGAGACCTTCGACGATTTGAAAGATTGCTTAACCACAAGCAAAATGGTGAGGATCATCATAGCTTATTCCTATGAAAGTGCGTCTCAACTCGGTATTACTCCCTGGAGGTGACTCTTGATCGTGACAGGGCCGACCGCGCCTATGCTCAAGACAGATAATCCATTGAATTGCAAGGCTTTTTACTGCCCATGCATTTTAGGTCCGGTTGATAAATCAAGGGGTTGGCGTACTCTACCACTGAGAAATTCGTGTCAGAATGACAAGTAACTCGTTGAAAAAGAGAAAAGCTAAGGCATATCATGCTTGAATCCCAAACAGCTCTAGCTATCGAGTCCTCAACAACCAGTGCCGATGCTTATCAAAACGCTATCCTTTCAAAAGTCTCCAGAACTTTCGCACTGACCATTCCCCAATTGCCGCCGCTATTACGCCGTGCGGTGACCAATGCTTATCTGTTGTGTCGCATCGCAGATACCATCGAGGATGAACCGGCGTTTTCCGCCGAGGAAAAGCGTCGTTACGAGGATGCATTCATCGATGCGGTGACTGGCCGCATCGCACCGCAATATTTCTCGACCGAACTGGCGTCACGATTCTCCACGGAAACCTCGGAAGCCGAGCGTGACCTGGTGAGCCAATTGCCGTTGGTGTTACAGGTTACCAATAGCTTGAAGCCGGCACAGCGCATGGCGATCGTCAATTGCCTGAAAGTGATGTCCCACGGCATGCACGACTTCCAGCGCAACGTAGGCCAGCATGGACTGGAAACGCTGTGCGACATGGATTGCTACTGCTACTGCGTAGCCGGCGTAGTGGGCGAAATGCTGACGGAACTGCTCATCGATTTCGATCCCGCCCTGGCCAGCCAGCGTGACCCTCTGATGCGTCTGGCGATCTCTTTCGGCCAAGGGCTGCAGATGACCAACATCCTCAAGGATCAGTGGGAAGATTACCGCCGTGGCGTCTGCTGGCTGCCGCAGGACGTCTTCGCCCGATATGGCGTGCGATTGGAGGAGTTGCAAGCGGGCCGGCAGGATGCGAACTATATGAGCGCACTGACCGAGCTCATCGGGGTGGCTCACGCCCACCTGCGCGACGCGTTGGAATATACGCTGATGATTCCGAACAGACACTCCGGGTTCCGCCGCTTCTGCTTGTGGAGTATCGGCCTCGCCGTGCTGACACTGCGCAAGCTGCAGCAAAACCCCCATTTCTCCGCCGGCGAGCAAGTGAAGGTATCGCGCAAGGCGGTAGCCTACACCATCGCGCTCACGCGACTGACAGGCAATTACAATACCGGTTTGCGCTGGCTGTTCGCAGCATCCGCACGCAAGCTTCCGTTGACGCCGCTGTCCGCGGAATGGAGCACCTCTCCCCACCCACACCTTGCCTGGCCGAAGAGCGCCATCTCCTACTTCGCCGAATCGGCCTAGAGCAACCCACCGATACAAGTGATATGCAGCCATATGGAACGTTCCTCTCTTCTTGTCCCTGCCAGTATCGATAGCCACTCTCGCGAATCCGAAACAACCGGTCTGGACCAGGCCATCGTACGTGCGCGCGCAGCGCTGCTGGGGCGGCAAGGTGCCGATGGGCACTGGTGTTTCGAGCTCGAATCCGACTGCACGATCACTGCTGAATACATTTTGATGATGCATTTCACGGATGAGATTGACGAAGACCTGCAGGAAAGGATGGCGCGCTACTTGCGCGCTACCCAGGTCCAGGAGACTCATGGCGGCTGGCCGCAATACGTGGGAGGCGCGATCGACCTGTCGTGCACGGTCAAGGCCTATTATGCGCTCAAGGCCGCCGGCGACTCCCCCGAAGCGCCACATATGCGTCGGGCGCGCGAGGCGGTGCTGGCGCTTGGCGGCGCCGCCAAAAGCAACGTATTCACCCGCATCCTACTGGCGATGTTCGAGCAGGTCCCCTGGCGTGCCGTACCCTATCTGCCGGTCGAAATCATGCTGTTGCCGCGCTGGGCGCCAATCCATATCGAAAAGATGTCCTACTGGGCGCGGACCACCCTGGTGCCCTTGACGATCCTCTGTTCGCTCAAGGCCCGGGCTGCCAACCCCAAGCGAGTGGACATCCGCGAGCTGTTCGTCACTGCGCCGGAGCAGGAGCGCCACTATTTCCTCCGTGGTGGCCTGCTGAACCGCATTTTCCTGGGACTGGACAAATTTGCTCGTACGCTTGACCGCTGGATGCCGAAATCGCTGCGTCAGCATGCTATCCGCAAGGCCGAGGCCTGGTTTTTGCCGCGCATGAATGGCGAAGACGGCCTGGGGGCGATTTTCCCGCCGATGGTCAATTGCTACGAAGCGATGATCCTGCTCGGCTATCCCAAGGATCATCCAGCCCGAAAGACCTGCTTGCGCTCGATCCAGAAGCTGATTGTCCATCGTGACGACGGCTCGGCCTACTGCCAGCCTTGCGTTTCGCCGGTATGGGATACCGCCTGGAGTGCCATGGCCCTGATCCACAGTGGTGACGATACGGCAACCCAAACGGCCATCGCACGGGCCGGCGACTGGCTCGTCCAGCGGCAGGAGCTGGATTGCAGGGGCGACTGGGAAGCGCAGGCCCCCCAAGCGGCTCCAGGCGGCTGGGCCTTCCAGTATGCCAACGGCTATTATCCGGACATCGACGACACGGCACTGGTGGCAGCTCTGTTGCACATATCGGACCGTCGTCGCGGACAGCCCGGGCAACATGCCTTCAACATCGATCGCGCCGTGGATTGGATGCTGGCCTTGCAGTCGAGGAATGGCGGCTTTGCCGCCTTCGATGCCGACAACACCCACTACTACCTCAACGCCATTCCCTTCGCAGACCATGGAGCCTTGCTCGACCCCCCGACCGAGGACGTCTCCGGCCGCGTGGCCGCCTGCCTCGGCATATTGAAGCGCGATCAAGACCGTGACGGCCTGCGCCGCTGCATCGACTACCTGCGCACGACCCAACAGCCCGACGGCAGTTGGTGGGGCCGCTGGGGCAGCAACTATATCTACGGCACCTGGAGCGCGCTTTCCGGCCTTGCCTTGGCCGGCGAGGACCTCCGCCAACCCTACCTGCGCAAATCCGTCGACTGGCTACGCACGCGCCAGCACCCCGATGGCGGCTGGGGCGAGACCAACGACAGCTACATCGACCCGCACCTGGCCGGTACCAACGCAGGAATCAGCACGCCACACTCGACGGCATGGGCAGTACTGGCCCAACTGGCCATGGGCGAAGTGGAGTCCGACTCGGTGAGACGCGGTATCGCTTTTCTGCTCGCCTGCCAGCAAACCGACGGACTCTGGTCCCATCCCTCGCACAACGCCCCCGGTTTTCCACGGGTTTACTACCTCAAGTATCACGGTTATGCCGCCTATTTCCCTCTATACGCGCTGGCCCGCTATCGGCATCTGTTGAATCGCTCCAGGGAGCAGCGGTGAGCTTGTACTCGGCTGGCATCGTAGTCGCGTTGAAAGTCGAGGCCGAAGCATTGACGGCAAAGTCCGTACGCCCCGAATGCCTGATGCCCCTGGCCGACGGCTGCGTCCTGTGGTTGAGCGGCATGGGGCCGGAAGCCGCGCGGAAGGCGGCGCAAGCCCTGGCCGACGCCGGCGCTGGAGCCCTGGCGACATTCGGTGTCGCCGGTGCCCTGGATGCCGGTCTGCGCAGCGGCACGCTGCTCTGTCCGCATGGCGTACTCGATGGAGACGGCCGCACTTACATGACAGACCCCGCCTGGTGCGGCCGACTACGGAAACGGCTGGCATCGGCGGGGCTGCCAGTCGTTTCTGGCATCACCCTGCTCAGCTCGTGCAGAGCGCTTTCCACCCCGGAGGCAAAGATGGCGGCGCACAGCCGCTATGCCGCAGCGGCGGTGGATATGGAAAGCGCTGCGGTGGCTGCGGTGGCTGCGGATCGCAACCTGCCGTTCGCTACGCTTCGCGCCATTGTCGACGAGCGCGACGATGCACTCCCCGAAGCACTGCAAGCCGCCATCGGCCCCTGGGGCCAGCCGCAACTGCCACGGTTGATCGCCACCCTGGCACGCCGGCCGTGGCTGCTGAGTCGCCTGCCGAGGCTTTCCTCGTGCATGGACAAGGCCCTACGTGCGCTACGCGCAGCAGCAAAAGCCGCTCCCAACCTGGAAGCGCCAGCCGCCTTGCAATGCGGGGAGACATGATAGAATCCGCCGCTGACTTCCGGATGCCTGGCGCAACCTTCGCTCCGCTTCTACAGGTAGTAACCGGAGCCCACGCAGTAATAAGGTTGTTATGACTAGGATAGCGCGGCAATGCCTCGTATGGCTGGTGGACTCCAGCGGCCGTCACCCCTTCGTCGTCCTGATGCTAGCGGCGCTGCTCGCAGTGGCCAGCCTGATGGGAGCATCCACCCACCTCAGTATCGACACTGATTCGGATCACCTGTTTTCCGAACGTCTGCAATGGCGCCAACAGAGCCTGGAGTTCGCCGGCCAGTTCCCGCAATTCAGCGATACGCTCATTGCCGTGGTACGTGCGCCGACGGCGGAGGAGGCACGCGAAACCGCACTCGAGCTGGCCGATGCACTGGCGGCCGACCAGCGCCACGTACGCTCGGTGTCCACGCCAGGCATCAATTCTTTCCTCGATCGAGAGGGATTGCTGCTGCTGCCGCCCGACGAATTGTACGACGTCATCGACAGCATGACGCAGGCCGGGCAGTTGCTCGAGCCGCTGGTCACCGACCCGTCTGCCCGCGGTCTACTCAAGGGCCTGGATATGATGGTCGAAGCCGTTCGCTACGGTATGGGTGACTATCTTTCGGCCTACGATGCCGCGCTCGGCAACATAGCAAGGTCATTGGACGATGCCTTGAATGGCCACGCCTCGCCCTTGTCCTGGCAGGCGTTGCTGACTCCTCAGTTGACCGGCCATAACGGTGGTCTGGAGCTTGTGCTGATCAACCCGGTGCTCGACCACGACGCCCTCGAGCCGGGCCAGTCGGCTACCCAGGCGATGCTGAAGATCGCCGCCGACCTGCCGGATGTGAAAGCCGGCCGTGCCCGCGTGAACTACACCGGCTCGGTACCGCTATCGGACGAGGAGTTCCGTTCGCTGACCGATCGTGCCGCTCCCATCGCCATCGGCGGCGCCGTATTGGTGGTTTTCTGGCTGGTGTTGGCCCTACGCTCCTGGCGGCTGATTCTGCCAGTGGTGCTCACCTTGGTGTTGGGGCTGCTCTACACGTTGGGTTTCGCCGCCTTCGCGGTCGGCCGCCTGAATCTGGTCTCGGTCGCCTTCGCCGTACTGTTCGTTGGCCTCGCGGTCGACTTCGGCATCCAGTTCGGGGTACGCCTGCATGCCCTGCAACGCGGCGACCGCGATTTCGCCGATATCCTGCATCGAACGGGCATCCAGGTGGGAGGCCAGATCGGTCTGGCCGCGCTGGCGACCGCTTTGGGTTTCCTGGCTTTCGCGCCGACCCATTTCAGCGGCATGGCCGAGTTGGGCATCATCGCCGGAGTCGGCATGCTGCTGGCCCTGCTTTGCACCTTGACGCTACTGCCGGCACTGCTGGGCCTGCTTGCGCGCGGGGCACAGCATTCGGAACTCGCCCTGCCCGGTGGAGCTGCCGCCGACAACTGGTTGGCGCGTCACTGCATGCCGGTACTGGCGGCCTTCACGCTACTGGCCATGGCCGGTCTGTGGAGTGCGATCAATTTACCCTTCGACGCCAATCCGCTGCATACCAAGCGCCCAGATACCGAAGCCATGCAGACCCTGAGTTCGCTGATGGGCGATCCGAACACCAACCCTTTCACTCTGAACGTCCTGGTTCCCGATCTCGCCAGCGCACGTACTCTCGGGGCACGGCTGGGTACGCTGCCAGAGGTGGCCCAAGTGGTTTCCGGCGCCGACTTCGTTCCCGAGGATCAAGCCGATAAGCTCGATCAGATCCAGCAGGCCATGGACTTGATGTACTCGGTGCTGGGCACCCATGAGGCGAAGCCGGCGCCCACGGCCGCCGACTTGCGCGCGGCGGCGCGTGATTCGAGCATGGCGATCGCTGGCGTCGCGGATGCACTGCCGCCGAGCGCGCCGCTGCTACGTATCGGCGAGCTGCTGGGTCGGCTGGCGCAGGCCCCGGACCCTGTCCTGCTAACCGCCAATCAGGCACTGTCGCGTTTCTTGCCAGAAACCTTCGAGCGACTGAAGAACTCGCTTTCCGCCCGGCACATCACCCTGCAAAGCCTGCCGGACGAACTCCGGCGCGACTGGTTCAGCGTCGATGGCCAGGTGCGGATACAATTGACACCGGGCGATGAGGCGCAACATACCGCCGGCCTTCGCCGCTTCGTCCAAGCGGTCCATTCGGTCGCACCGCAAGCCGTAGGCTCGGCATTCGATACCGTCAAGTCAGCCGATACCATCTTGCAAGCTTTCCAGCAGGCGGCTGTCTACGCCACGTTGACCATCGCCATGGTGCTGATAGCGGTGTTGCGGCGGTGGCTCGACACCGCTCTGGTAATGGCGACGTTGTTGATGTCGGCCTTGCTGACTGCACTACTGGCACGCCTGCTCGGCATTTCGATCAACTTCGCCAATATCATCGCATTGCCACTGCTGTTGGGCGTGGGTGTGTCCTTCAACGTCTATTTCGTCATGAACTGGCGCAGCGGAATACGCCAATTCCTGGGCTCGCCCACTGCGCGTGCAATCCTGTTTTCGGCACTGACCACCGGTACAGCCTTTGGCAGCTTGGCGATAGCGCGCCATCCAGGTACGGCCAGCATGGGCCTGCTCTTGCTGCTGAGCCTGTCCGCCGTACTGTTATCGACCTTCGTATTCCTGCCCGCCTTGTTATACAGGCTTTCTCGATCCGAACCAGTCAAGGCTGATCGATATGAAGTACCCATCGACTGACCGCAGAGGCGTTTCTCGGAAGGAGTATTCAATGGGCACCAGTACCGCATCCTATCGGTCAGTGGCACGGAACAGAGAAGTTAGGCTCGCAAGCAAATCGATGCGCCAGTTTCAATTGGCGTGACGTCGCGAAGGGCTGGTACAAGCGCTTCGACAGGTAACCGAAGAGATGCCCCATGCATACTGACTCCGGCCTGTGCCCATCGGCACCCGAATCAAAGATTATTCTGATGGTAATGTCGTGAAGATATTAGTAACCGGAGCCACCGGTTTTGTCGGTTCGGCCGTGGTGCGTCGTCTCCTGCGCGATGATCATCATGTGCGCGTGCTGGTGCGAGCCAGTTCGGATCGTCGCAACCTGCAAGATTTAAACGTGCAGGTTGTCGAAGGAGATCTCACCCAGGCGGCTTCATTGCAACACGCTTGTGACGGCTGCGATGCCCTGTTCCACGTGGCAGCCGATTACAGGCTGTGGGCGCCGTTTCCCGAACAACTCTACCGTACCAACGTCGAGGGCACGCGCGTCATACTCGAGGCTGCCAAGTCGGCAGGCGTGCCACGTATCGTCTATACCAGCAGCGTCGCTACCCTTGGCATCCCCAAGGACGGCCGTCCTGGCGACGAGAACACGGCCGTGACAGAGCGTGACATGATCGGACACTACAAGCGCTCCAAGTTTCTCGCCGAGTCGCTGGTCAGGGAGTTCGCCGCCGAGGGCCTGCCAGTGGTGATCGTCAATCCTTCGACCCCGATCGGGCCGCGCGACATCAAACCCACCCCCACTGGCCGGATCGTGCGCGATGCCATTGCCGGTCGCCTGCCTGCCTATGTCGACACCGGTCTCAATATCGTGCATGTGGACGATGTAGCCGAAGGACACTGGCTAGCGTTCCAGCACGGTGTCGTAGGCGAGCGCTACATTCTGGGCGGGCAGAATCTCACCTTGCGCGAGATGCTCGCCGAGATCGCCGACATTGCCGGGCTCGCGCCGCCCCGCTGGAGACTGCCGCACGCAGCGGTCATGCCCATAGCCCACCTTGCGGAGGTTTGGGCACGCCTGAGCGGAACCCAGCCGATCGCGACGGTGGAAGAGGTACGCATGTCCAGGAAATACATGTTCTTCTCCAGCGCCAAAGCCGAACGCGAACTCGGCTATACACCGGGGCCCGTCCGCCTGGCGATGGAGGATGCAGTGATGTGGTTCAGACAGCACCGCTAGGGTCTGTTGCCGTTTCGGCGCAAGCCGCGTTGCCGCGGGAAATGGCTCCCGGTTAGGCCGCGCCCGCTCCCGGCGGGCTTGCGGCATTCACTCCATCCATGGAGATTGCGCAGGACGCAGGCAATGGTCATTCCCTTGCCAAGTCCTGCAACGACAGCGGGAGCCATTTCCCGCGCAACCCGAAGGGCCGGGCCGGTTTTTGCGCGGTGTGTCGTTACTCGACGGCTCATCTGGACGACCAGACTTCGCGTCTCGTGCCTAACCCCGCGCAAAAACCGACTCCGGCGCGGTCGCGGCGAAACGGCAACAGACCCTAGTATCTCAACACACTTCAATCTGCGGATATAGGCTGCGTAGCTTGACCCTCGCATCCTGGGTGGTGAACTGCCAGTTGATCTTGGCATCGAGCTGGTTGCGGCATTGCTGCCATGCGGCGACCTCCTTGCGCATCCGCTCGAGGGAGTCGATGCGCCTGTCCAGGCACTGGCCGGCGAGTACGTTGATCTCGATTTCGGCCATGTTCAGCCAACTGCCATGCTTGGGGGTGTAGACGAACTCGAAGCGATCTCTCAGGGCCTTGGCCTGCTCGGGCATAAAGGTCTCGTACAACGAGGCGGCACTGTGGGTGTTGAGGTTGTCCATCACCAGCGTGATGCGCTCGGCCCCGGACCAGGCTTGGGCGATGTCCTGCAGGAACAGCGCCCAGTCCTGCCTTTTCTTGTACTCGGTGACCTTGGCGATGCGCCGCCCGGCCAGCGGCTCACAGGCTACGAAGACGTTGCAGGTGCCAGCGCGCTCGTACTCGTATCGCGCCCGGGATGCCCCGGTACCGCCTCGAGGGGCTCGCGCACCTGGCGGATCAGTTGCCGCGGCGTTTCGTCCATGCAGACCACCGGATGGCCTTCGTCATAGGGTCGACTGTAGACATCCAGCACCTGCTCCATGGCCGCCACGAATTCCCCGCTGGCCTTCGGCGGGATCACCCAGCCAACCTTGCGCCACGGCTTGAGTTCGTTTTTTTTAGGGCACGTCGCACCGTCTCCGACGACAGCGAGTCTACATATTCCAACTCCACCGCACGCTCGGCCAGCAGTTTGAGCGTCCAGCGCGCATGACCTTCGGGAGCAGGTCCGCAGCTCAGGGCGATCAGGCGTGCCTCGAGTTCGCCGTCGATCTTGCGGGCGTATTCGCGCCGGGGTTTCTTTCTCACCAGCACCGACTCCAGACCTTCCTGCACGCAACGCCGCTTGAGGTTGTCGATCTTGCGTTGGCTCACGCCCAGCATCTGGGCGATCTGTGCACTGGTCTTGCGCGGCCCCTGGTCTTGCGAGCGGTCGCAGGCCAGCAGGATCAGGGCGTTGATGACTTGGCTTGCCGCGGTCCTGCCTTTGCTTGTCAGCTCTTGCAACCGCGCTCTTTCTTGAGGACTGAGGATGATTCTGTAATGTTCCATGCCGACATTATGCATGACGCAGATTTAGCTGTGTCATAACACTAGGGCTATCAGCGCATGAACCGCCGTACCAAGCGCGCCATACGCGGCATGAAGGTGGGACGCAGCAGACGCTTGTCATAGCCTGCCGCACGGCGCTCATCCTCGGCCAGGCACAGATCGAGCAGTTCGGACAATTTGAGATCCAGGCCGATCTGCTGGGAACCGGTGAGAGCAAAATTGGCGTCCTGCATCTCGCCATTGTGATCCAGCCCCCTGGCAATGCCGATGCGCTCCCAGATCAGGAAGGTCCACACGCGCACGACCTTAAGCTCGAAAGCCAGCCGTCTCCACCAAGGCAATTGGCGGCGATACCAAGCGATCCAGTTAGCGAAAAAAAGAATATGTCGAGTCTCTTCCTGCATCACCGGCTCGAAGGTTTCCACCAGTTCGTCCGGAAAGTAGCCCGTTCTCCTGGCCGCCTCGAATAAACCGAAGCCGAAGAAACTGTCGACGCACTCGCTGTAGCCGGTGACCAACCAGCCCCATTCGGGGTCCTTGGGCATCTGGTAAGCCGGCTCCGGCGCCAGGGAAATACCGTAGAACTCGACCAGTTTGCCGAGTACCACCTTGTGGCGTGCCTCTTCGCCGCCATCCATGACCAGCGCTTCACGCAACAACGGATCGTTGACCAACGCGGTATAAGCCGACACCCGCAGTTGAGCCCGCCCCTCGGTCTGGACGGCGATGTCCCAGATCGGCAGCGAAGTGACACGCTGCAAGGCCTCGGGATCCAGCTTTGGCCATACGATCACTGCGGGTTTGTAAGGGTTGTGGGTGTCCAGCAACATACGGCAGAAAAGCCGCTTGTGCGCCTCGGAACCAATCTCGATTTGGCCGGGATCTTCGCCCAGCCAGTGGCGCATGGCGTAATCGGCGTCAACCGTTGAGGCATCGCTCGACATCAGAATTTCTCTCCTATTTATCACTTGCATTAACGGTCGGGCGCATCGTCACAGGTGCTTGGACAGGCTATTGCCTTTTCCCCTGGCACGTAACTGACGCATTTCAGCCCACTGCCAGGCAAGCAGGGCCGGCACGCCGAACCCCACTTCGCGCACGCGCTTGACCAGCGACAGCGCAATGCTGACGTCGGCCGGCACCCCGATCAGGCTGCCGAACAGGACCAGGCCACCCTCTTGTACGCCCAGTCCGGCCGGCACGATAAAAATGATGTGACGCAAGGCCTGGGTCACCGCTTCGATAGCGATGGCATCCCAGACACTGATCGAATACCCCAACATCTCCAGAGCCAGCCACGTCTCGAAGCTGCCCACCAGGAAACCGGCAAGCTGCCAGGCCCCAGCAACGACGAGCCGCGACGGGCGGGCGGAGAGTGCACGGATCTCCTGGTCGAGATTCTTGCCGTTGATCAGTTCGGTCAGTCGCAAGCGCCCCCCCAGAAGCCTTTCGGCTACGGTTTCCAGACGCGAGAACAGTTGTCCATGGTGCAACAGCATGAACAGGCCGATCGGCAACGGCAGACTGGCCAGCAGGGCCCCCAGTAGCGAACCGAGAGTGCCGACGTGATGGGTCAATGCAATCATCAGCACGATGCCCAGCGCGGTGAAGAGGTACTGATTGACCAGCGTCAGCATCACCTCGATGACGATGCTGGCAGTGACCGCTGCACCATCGATGCCATACCATTTGGCCATCCGGATACCGACGATCTCACCGCCGATATTGGCCACCGGCAGCAGACGGTTGCAGGCCTCGCGAACGGCCCCGATCCAGAACAGGACAAGTACGCCGGCACGCCGTTGCGGATCGCGCGGTGCCAGTAATACGCGCCAACCGATCACATCCAGCAGCAACGGTAACGCATGGAAGGGAAGTAGCCACAACAGGCCCCAGCCGGCATGGTCGAGTGCTGCGAGGATGGCGCCCCCGTCCTGGTGCACCACCAAGGCAATCACCGCGACCAGGCCGAGCAAGCCGGCAATGTACGTCATGTTGCTGCAGCCGCCGGATCACGGAAGCCACTGCACAGCCGGTAGCGCCCGACAATGGCACCACGCACGCGTGGCGACAGCAGAGCAGCCAACTCGTCGGAATGGCGGTAGTCGGCCATGCTGGCCGTCAATCCGTCACGAACGGCTGGGTGCAGGTACAGCTCCGAAAGACCGTCCGGCAATTGACTCAGCATCTTCAGCAGTACCCCCTCGTCCATGCCGCCACTGTGATGGAGGCCGAAAACATGGTCGTTATAAGTAATCCCGGCCCGATCCAGGCGCCGGCGCATCAGGCTCAACCAAGGGCGGAGCCACGGCCCCATTCCCGGTTCGGCAGGCAGCCGCACGGCGCGTAGGCCGAAATCTCGGCCGATGGAGAGCAGCAACGACAAGATGGTCGGGTGCAGATGGAAATGCTTGTGCGCATTGACGTGATCCAAGGTCAAGCCGGTCGCAGCGAAAACTTCGAATTGGGCACGAATCTCGGCGGCCAACTGGCGCCGCACGCTGGGCAGGAAAAAGAAACGGAAGCCGTTGCGCACCATGGCGCTGTTGAACCAGCCTTGGGCGTCCACCAGGTCGGGGATAAGCGAAGGCGGCAGCACGGCCTTGCCGTCGGCCAGAACCAGATGCAAACCGACGGCGAGCCCCGGCATACGCCGGGCACGCTCGACAGCATCGCCCGCGGCGGACGCCGCCACCATCAGGCTGGCCGCTCGCAGCACTCCTTCACGGTAAGCCCGCTCGACAGCCTCGTTGACTGCCTCGTGCAGACCATAGTCGTCTGCGGTCACAATCAGGCGAGGTCGTGGCGCGACAGCCGAGTCAGAAGCGTCGAAAGCCGAGCGCTGCGCACACGATGGTGGCCGGACAAGCATTGCGCTCAGGCCTCATGAGCATGCAGGAAGCGGAAAAACTCCACGCCCTCGCGTAGGCGGCGCTTCGTCATTTCCCAACTGCCGAGCATTTCCTTGACGATCTCCCAGATTTTCGAGGGACGAAAATAGAAGTTCCGGTAGAAAGTCTCCACACCGTGATAGATCTCTTCCTTGGACAGGTGTGGATAGCTGATCAGTGCCAGTTGCACTCCCTTGTCATTGACCAAGTTGGCGTCCTGATTGGGCTCTAGCCAGCCACTTTCCACAGCCTGCCTGTACAACGTGGTACCGGGATAGGGAGCCGCCAGCGATACCTGCACCGTGTGCGGATTTATCTCCTTGGCAAACTCGATGGTCTTGGCGATGGTTTCCTTGGTCTCCCCCGGCAGGCCGAGGATGAAGGTACCGTGCACCTGAATGCCCAGCTTGTGGCAATTTTCAGTGAACTTGCGGGCGATATCGGTACGCAGGCCCTTCTTGATGTTGTGCAGGATCTGGTCGTCGCCGGACTCGTAGCCCACCAGCAGCAGGCGCAGGCCATTTTCCTTCATGATCTTCAGCGATTCGTAGGGTACGTTGGCCTTGGCGTTGCAACTCCAGGTCCAGCCCAGAGCATGCAGGCCGCGGGCGATCTCGTGTACACGCTCCAAGTTGGAAGTATCGGTGAAGGTATCGTCGTCGAACATCAACTCCTTCACTTCGGGCATGTTCTCCTTGATCCACTTCGCCTCGGCGATCACGCTGGCGGCCGAGCGGACACGGTAACGGTGACCGCCGACGGTCTGCGGCCATAGGCAGAAGGTGCACTTGGAGCGGCAGCCACGACCGGTATAAATGGATACGTAAGGATGCTTGAGATAGCCGATAAAATAGCGGTCGATCTTCAGGTCGCGCTTGTAGACGGGCGCCACGAAGGGCAGGTCGTCCATATTCTCGATCGGCGCCCGCGGCGGGTTGTGCCGCACGTCGCCATCGGCGAGTTTATAGCTAACGCCGGCGACCTCCTCGAGCGGATGGCCCTCGGCGATTTCCTTGCAGGTGTAATCGAATTCCTCGCGCGCCACGAAGTCGATCGCCGTCGATGCGTTCAGCGAGTCGGTCGGATCGACCGCGACCTTGGCGCCGACCATACCGATCAGAACCTCGGGGCGGCGCGCCTTCAGCAATTCGGCGAACTTGGCATCGGTTGGGAAAGAAGGCGTGCTGGTATGGATGATCACCAACTCGTATTCGGCGGCAATCCTCAGCGACTCCTCCACCGAAAGCTCCTCCACCGGAGCGTCCAGCAGGCGTGAACCGGGCACCAGGGCGGCCGGCTGAGCCAACCAGGTCGGATACCAGAAACTCTTGATTTCGCGCTTAGCCTGATAACGCGAACCGGCACCGCCATCGAAACCATCAAAGGATGGAGCCTGCAGAAAAAGCGTCTTCATAGAAACTCTTAGCTCTAACAGCCATAAAAGGCCGAGATTTGCCGATCTGTCCGCCAGTACACCAAGGCAGCGGGCGGTCAAAGATAACGCATGGGCCCATCCTTGCACGCATGCAAAACCCGACCACGCCACTCCACTCGCCAACTGGTCAGGGCCATGGCCCACTCCAACAACAGCAGCAGGTCACGAAACGGAGTCAGCAGAACCTCGTACCAGGACACAGATGAACGCCTGATTTTCTGGCCGAAGAAAAAGCGGGCAACACGCGCGCCACCCGCTACCGCGACGAGCCAGGCATTCAACATGGAAGGGTTCAGCGCCAGGCCGAGCAGGGACACCGGCCAAGTGAAACAGACGAAGCTCAGCGCAAAACCAGTTGGCGCGACCGCGCGGATCGTGCGCAACCAGCGCAACTCATGCGTCCACAGCTCGATCAGGCGGGTTTCGCTCACTTCGGTACCGACCAGCAGATCCGACAGCACGGTGCGCAACCCGGCCCGCCGGGTCAGTTCCCCCAACCAGAAATCGTCGGCCAGAGTATCACGCAAGACCTCGAAGCCACCAATAGCCTGCAATACCTCGCGGCGCAGCGCGATGGTCGAACCGAAGGCGAAACGGGTGGAGCCGAAAACATGCGACAAGCGGACCGAGGGCGCAAACCAATCGTCGATGAACAGAGCGCCCAGGCGCGACCAGAAGCTTTCCTGCGGCACGCCGTAGTAAAGACAGGTGACGATACCCACGCCAGGATCTGCCAGCGGCGCCGTCACCCGCACCAGGTAATCCGCCGGCACGCTGATGTCGCTGTCGGCCAGCACCAGCCAGTCATGGCGGGCCAGCGGCAGCATGTTCAGCAAGTTGCTGACTTTCAGGTTGGCGCCGTGTACACGCGGATCGATGACCAGATCGATGTCCAGGTGCGGGAACTCCGCGCACAGTCTGTGCACCACGGCGATGGCGTGATCATCGGCTTCACGTACGCCGAATATCAACTGGTAGTCCGGATGGGTCTGCCGACAGAAGTCGCGCAAATTCTCGTACAACCGCGGCTCCGCGCCATGCAGGGGCTTGAGCATGCTGACCGGCCGAGTACGATCGGCAGCACCGAGCGCAGGGGCCCGGTCGCGAATCCCTCTGAGCGCGGCGCCCAGGGTAACGACGGCGTAGCCGGCAGTGACGACTGCCAGTCCGGTACCCAGCCAGGACAGGAGGGTGCTGACAAAATGATAGGTCGGCATAGGGAGGCTGACGATAATGGCCGCAGTGAACGATAGCGAGCTAAGTCTGCGCAAAAAGCCTGCCGATGTCATCCTGCACAGCTTCGTAGCAAACACTCATCGATGGTATTACATCATGAAGATTCTTCGTCATGGAGGTTCTGCGCTATGATGCCGAAGCTCGATTCGTTGAGGAGATTAGTTTGATTAATCAAGAACAGGGCTCTTGCCAATGGCGTCAGTTGAGAAACGAAGTTTCCTTCAATGACGAGCCGCTGGTACTGGTCGACGCGCATGACCGGGAGATTGGCTTTCTCGACAAGGCATCCGCGCACCAGGGGCAGGGTTTGCTGCATCGGGCCTTTTCATTGTTTGTGTTCAATCGTCGAGGTGAATTGCTGCTGCAGCAACGCGCAGCCGGCAAGCGCCTGTGGCCCGGCTTCTGGTCCAATACTTGCTGCAGCCACCCACGCCGTGGCGAGACGCTGGACGAAGCTGTCGAGCGGCGTCTCAATGAGGAACTGAGCATGCAGTGCAAACTGCAGTTTCTGTTCAAGTTCGAATATCAGGCACAATTCGATGCCGAAGGCGCCGAGCACGAGTTATGCTCGGTCTATGCCGGACGCAGCGACGAGGCCCCCAGCCTCAACCTCAACGAGGTTTCGGCACTGCGCTACATTTCTCCGGAAGCGTTGGATGCGGAAATGGCGGAGCACCCACAAAGGTTCACGCCCTGGTTCAAGATCGAATGGGAACGTCTGCGCCGGGAATACACCGAAGTATTCGCCCTCTGACCTCAAGCGTTTCGATGCGCCCACCCTGTTCCGCATGCGACAGCGATCAGGGTCGGATACAGGCGCATACGCTCGTGCATGATAGTCCGATATCACGGAGACCCCATTGGGCATTCCTTTCATTCAACAGATCAAGATCGCGCGCTATATCCTTGGCAAGAAGCTGAGCGGTCAACACCGCTATCCGTTGGCGATGATGCTGGAGCCCCTGTTCCAGTGTAATCTTGCCTGCGCCGGCTGTGGCAAGATCGACCATCCCAAGGATGTCTTGCGCAAGCGCATGAGCGTCGAGGACGCCTTGCGCGCGGTGGACGAATGCGACGCGCCGGTGGTTTCCATCCCTGGGGGCGAGCCCCTGATTCACAAGGAAATGCCGCAGATCGTGCGGGGCATCGTCGCACGCAAGAAATTTGTCTATCTATGCACCAATGCCATTCTGCTGCCCAAGCACATCGACGAATACGAACCCTCGCCCTACTTCACCTGGTCGATTCATCTGGATGGCTTGCAGAAGCGCCACGATGAGTCGGTATGCATGAAGGGTGTGTTCGACAAGGCTGTCGCTGCGATAAAACTGGCGCTTGCACGCGGCTACCGGGTGACCATCAACTGCACCCTGTTCAACGGGGAGCCACCGGCCGAAATCGCCGACTTCTTCGACTACGCCATGACTCTGGGCATCGAGGGCATCACCGTCTCCCCGGGCTACAGCTACCAGCACGCACCGCGTCAAGACGTATTTCTCGGCCGCACCGAGAGCAAGGAGCTGTTCCGCGAGGTGTTCAAGCGCGGCAAGGAGCGCAAGAGTCGCTGGGTATTCAATCAGTCATCGATGTTTCTCGATTTTCTGGCCGGCAACCAGAGTTACCAGTGCTCCCCGTGGTCCAACCCGACCTACAGCATTTTCGGCTGGCAGAAACCCTGCTATCTGCTGGTCGATGAGGGATACGCGCCGACCTATAAGGCGCTGATGGAAGACACCCGCTGGGAACACTACGGCGTCGGCATCAATCCCAAATGCGACAACTGCATGGCCCACTGCGGCTTCGAAGGCAGCGCCGTCAATGACACCTTTGCACATCCACTCGCGGCCATGCGGGTAGCCATGTTCGGGCCTCGTACCGACAGCGTGATGGCCCCGAATCTGCCGGTTCGGTACGGCAGTCGCGCCGATGCCGCCCCCGCACGCATCCCGGTCCACGCCATCCAGCCCTCTGGCGCCGACATGAATGAAGGCTGACACGAATGCTCACCGTATTGTTCGCCGCCCTCCCCTTCATGATCTGGATGGGATTGTTGCTGGCCCCTTGGCGGCCATGGAGCACCCGCGAACGGCTCGAGGTCGACTCGTCGCCCATGCCGGCAGCCGATCTCAGCGGGATTACCGTACTGATTCCGGCACGCAACGAAGCCGAAACGATCGGCACCATCCTGGCCACCCTGCAGAAGCAGGGAAACGGCTTGCAGGTGGTGGTCGTGGACGATCAATCCAGTGACGCCACGGCGAGTATCGCCGCCGCCTACCCCCATACCCGCGTCGTAAGCGGCCGCCCCTTGCCTGAGGGCTGGGCTGGCAAGCTGTGGGCGCTGGAACAGGGAAAGTCGCAGGTGCACACGGCAATGACGCTTTTGCTCGATGCCGACATCCAGCTTCGCCCCGGCCTGCTGCCGGCATTGCTGGAGCTCAAGCGGCGCGAAGGCCTACACTTCGTCTCGTTGATGGCGGACTTGCGCCGTACCAGCTTTTGGGATCGCCTGCTGCTGCCAACGTTCGTCTATTACTTCAAGCTGCTGTATCCGTTTGCCCTGTCCAATTCGCGTAGCAGACATGTCGCCGCGGCAGCGGGCGGTTGTGTGCTGGTGGATACTGAAGTCCTGCGGCATATAGGTGCCTTCGCCAGCCTGCGCAACGCCCTGATCGATGACTGTACCTTGGCGAGGCAGGTCAAGCAGGCCGGTTACCGCATCTGGCTGGGCCTGAGCCGCGGCGTGGTGAGCCTGCGCCCTTACGGCACCCTGGCATCCATCCACGACATGGTGGCGCGCTCGGCCTTCACTCAACTCGGCTATTCCGCATGGTTGCTGCTGGCCGTGACGGTGATCTTCATCGTCGCCTATGGCGGGCCGTTCGCTCTGCTGGGCCTGTCGCTCGCCCGACCATGGGCGCTGGCCGCCTGGGCAGCCATGACGCTGAGCTACCTGCCGATCTTGCGCTATTACCGCATGTCCCCGCTCTGGGCCTTGTTACTGCCCATCAGCGCAGCGTTTTACCTTGGCATGACATGGAGCTCGGCCATCCGTTATTGGCGCGGCGTACGCTCACGTTGGAAAGGACGAGTCTACAGCCATTGATGAATTTGCCGCCCCGCCCCGGCTCTGCTAGTGTCGCGGCGATTTTCACATGCCGCCGACACAGGTTCCCGTCCATGGCCCGCAAGAAAGCTGCCGTCGATTTCGAGCAATCCCTCGCCGAACTGCACCAACTGGTCGAGCGCCTGGAGGCCGGCGAGCTGTCGCTGGAAGACTCCCTGGCCTGCTTCGAGCAGGGCATCCGCCTGACCCGCGACTGCCAGGCCGCGCTGGGCCGGGCCGAACAGAAGGTGCAGATCCTCCTGGCGCATGGCGGCACACTCGAAACGGCCCCCTTCGACGCGGACGCCCAGCCATGATCGCGGCCTACCAGAAGCAGTGCCAAGCCCGCGTCGACGCCGCCCTGGAAGCCCTCCTGCAGCCCCCGCGCGCCGAACTGCAGCGGCTCTACCAGGCGATGCGCTACAGCGTCGTCAACGGCGGCAAGCGGGTCCGCCCGCTGCTGGTCTACGCCGCCTGCGAGGCCCTCGGCGGCACGCCGGAGCGGGCCGAGGGCGCCGCCTGCGCGGTGGAGCTGATCCATGCCTACTCGCTGGTTCACGACGACCTGCCGGCGATGGACGACGACGACCTGCGCCGCGGCCAGCCGACCACCCACCGGGCCTTCGACGAGGCCTGCGCGATCCTCGCCGGCGACGGCCTGCAGGCGCTGGCCTTCGAGGTGCTCACCGATCCCCGGCGCAATCCCCGGGATGCCGGGTTGCGCCTGGAGATGTCGCGCACCCTGGCCCGGGCCGCCGGCCCGGCCGGCATGGTCGGCGGCCAGGCCATCGACCTCGAGGCGGTCGGCCGCCGGCTCGACCGCGACGCCCTGGAAACCATGCACCGGCACAAGACCGGCGCACTGATCGAAGCCAGCGTGCGCCTCGGCGCCCTGGCCAGCGGCCGCGCCGACGAGACCGACCTCGCCGCGCTGGCCGTCTACGCGCGGGCCATCGGCCTGGCCTTCCAGGTCCAGGACGACATCCTCGACGTGGAAAGCGACACCGCCACCCTCGGCAAGACCCAGGGCAAGGACCAGGCCAACGACAAGCCCACCTACCCCGCGCTGCTCGGCCTCGAGGCCGCCAAGGCCTATGCCCTGGCCCTGCGCGACCAGGCCCTGGGCGCCCTCGAGGGCTTCGATGCCGGGGCCGATCCCCTGCGCGCGCTCGCCCGCTACATCGTCGAGCGGCGCCACTGAGGCGCCGCCTGCGACCATCGACGCATGCGAAGCAGGCCGACGAATGTCTAGACGTCGCCGCGATCGGGTAAAATACCGCCTCTTTTTCCTGCCGTAACACTCCTCCGATGCCCAAGACGTTCCACGAGATTCCCCGCGAGCGCCCCGCCACCCCCCTGCTGGACCGCGCCGCGACGCCGGACCGGCTGCGCCAGCTCGGCGAGGCGGAACTCGAAGTACTGGCCGACGAACTGCGCCAGGAACTGCTCTACACCGTCGGGCAGACCGGCGGGCACTTCGGCGCCGGGCTCGGCGTGATCGAGCTGACCATCGCCCTGCACTACGTCTTCGACACCCCCGGGGACCGCCTGGTGTGGGACGTCGGCCACCAGGCCTACCCGCACAAGATTCTCACCGGCCGCCGCGAACGCATGCTCACGTTGCGCCAGAAGGACGGCATCGCCGCCTTCCCGCGCCGCTCGGAAAGCCCCTACGACACCTTCGGCGTCGGCCACTCCAGCACCTCCATCGGCGCCGCGCTGGGCATGGCCATCGCCGCGCGGCTGAAGGGCGAGCGGCGCCGCTGCATCGCCGTGATCGGCGACGGCGCGCTGACCGCCGGGATGGCCTTCGAGGCGCTCAACCACGCCTCGGACGTGCAGGCCGACATGCTGGTGGTGCTCAACGACAACGACATGTCGATCTCCAAGAACGTCGGCGGGCTGTCCAACTACCTGGCCAAGATCCTCTCCAGCCGCACCTACGCGAGCATGCGCGAGGGCAGCAAGAACATCCTCTCGCGCCTGCCCGGCGCCTGGGAGATCGCCCGGCGCACCGAGGAATACGCCAAGGGCATGCTGGTGCCCGGCACCCTGTTCGAGGAGCTCGGCTGGAACTACATCGGCCCGATCGACGGCCACGACCTGCCGACCCTGCTCGCCACCCTGCGCAACATGCGCGACCTCAAGGGGCCGCAGCTCCTCCACGTGGTGACCAAGAAGGGCAAGGGCTTCGCCCCGGCCGAGGCCGATCCCATCGGCTACCACGCGATCACCAAGCTGGAGCCCGAGGGCAGCGCCCCGCGCCAGCCCGGCCCTCCCCGATACTCCAGCGTCTTCGGCCGCTGGCTGTGCGACATGGCCGCCGCCGATCCGCGCCTGGCCGGCATCACCCCGGCGATGAAGGAGGGCTCCGACCTGGTCGCCTTCAGCCAGCGCTTCCCGGAGCGCTACTTCGACGTGGCCATCGCCGAGCAGCACGCCGTGACCCTCGCCGCCGGCATGGCCTGCGACGGCCTCAAGCCGGTGGTGGCGATCTACTCGACCTTCCTGCAGCGCGCCTACGACCAGTTGATCCACGACGTCGCGGTGCAGAACCTCGACGTGCTGTTCGCCATCGACCGCGCCGGCCTGGTCGGCGAGGACGGCCCGACCCACGCCGGCAGCTTCGACCTCTCCTACCTGCGCTGCATCCCCGGCATGCTGGTGATGACCCCCAGCGACGAGAACGAGCTGCGCCGGCTGCTCACCACCGGCTACCTGTTCGAAGGCCCGGCGGCGGTGCGCTACCCGCGCGGCAGCGGACCGAACGCGGCCCTCGAGCCGGGCCTGGAGCCCTTGCCGATCGGCAAGGGCGTGCTGCGCCGCCGGAGCGGGAAGAGCGACGGCCCGCGGGTCGCCCTGCTGGTGTTCGGCGTGCAGGTGGCCGAGGCGCTGCGGGTGGCCGGGAAGCTGGACGCCACGGTGGCCGACATGCGCTTCGTCAAGCCGCTGGACGAGGAACTGGTACGCGAACTGGCCGCCGGCCACGAGCTGCTGGTGACCGTCGAGGAGAACAGCATCATGGGCGGCGCCGGCAGCGCGGTGGCGGAATACCTCGCCGAGGCCGGCCTCCTCAGGCCGCTCCTCCACCTGGGCCTGCCGGACTATTACGTGGAACACGCCCGGCCCGCGGAAATGCTCGCCGAATGCGGCCTGGACGCCGCTGGCATCGAGGCGGCGGTGTGCGAACGGCTGAATATGCTGAGCTGATAGTGTTTCCCTTTGGTATCAAAGGGGCGTCATACATCGAGTGCCCGTTCGATATCGACGAATCGATATGCACCATCAGAGAAAGGTCAGTCACTTCAAGGAAGTACTGACCTTTGCCATCGCTCCGCCGCGATCATGCCAACACATCGACAGAACGAAAAAAATCAGAAATCATCCTCCACCTTGCCATCCTGCGCCTTGAACTCGCGGCTTTGCATATAGGCATTGCGGATGAATATGTATCTATCGCCGGTAATGAGTTTCTCGGCCGACAACAGAGATGCTCGGGTATCTACAACCTCGCCAGCAAACAAGGCATTTTTAGCAGTCGTATTATTCATGTAAATATAGGGCTTCGTAAAAGCATCCCCAATTAACCCACCCGTATCACGCACGGTGCTCGGCCCAAAGAAAGGCAAGACCACATAGGGCCCGCTAGATACGCCCCAGGCACCGAGGGTTTGACCAAAATCCTCGTCGTTGCGATTAAGCCCCATCCTGGTCGCCACATCGACAAATCCCAATACGCCAATGGTGGTATTGAGCAACAACCTGCTGCTATCGACACCTGCATCGTGGAATTTTACCTGCAGCAGATCGTTGGCCAAGTTACCGACCTCGCCAATGTTGCGATAGGCATTATGCACCCCATCTTCAACGAACTGCGGAGCAATAGCCTGGTACCCTTTGGCAACCGGCTTCATGAAATAAGTATCCAAGGTATCGTTGAAACGAAATATCGCCCGGTTGAACGTCTCCCACGGGTCCTGATCTTCGGCAATCGCCGTCATTATGGGCAGCAGGACCAATCCGGCACAAGCCAGTGAGCGGCCCAATCGTTTAGCTTGGTCGACGGCAATCACACGCATTGCAGGTACCTCTCTTTAGTAAGTACTCCCAGCAAAACCGGGACTTTATTTTGCTAGTCCCCAGGGACAAGCAGCAGAATCGCTGATAAAGTGGCTGTTCTTATAGGCAAAACATTAGGGCTCGCCCCTGCCTTCGGAGCATGCACATGGTACTATTACATCGCTAATGTGCGGCCGTATAGTAGTAAAATAATCTTGGGTGTTCCCATGGGTTGTTCCGCAGCCACGGATTTCTTCGCTGGAAATAGCCTTATTCAGCTCCTTTTGGCCCTTTGCTGGCAGTGACTGAGGGCAGTGAGTGGAGGTGTCATCGGAAAACAGGTTTTCCCGGCAGGGTGCGATCAACCAAAACAGTGCCAGTTCATGCACGAAAAACACCGTCGCAACGGTGTACTGTACGGAAACATCAAGCTGAGGGTTTCCGTGCATGCGCGTCTCTTTGGATTCCAATCGGCAATTCACGGTTCTATAGGGAGATACGCTGATCGCTGCAGGTATCAATGCCCGCCATCTGTTCGAGAACAAAGCCCCCGGTACGCGATGACCAGCCAAGCCTACAGCAGTGCCTCGACTATGTGAAGGCAGGCGATGTCCTGGTGGTGTGGAGGCTCGACCGGCTCGGCCGGCCCTTCCCCTCTGCTCGACATCGTGGCTGCTTACACAAGAAGGGCATCGCCTTCCGGACGTCAACCGGAGGGATAAATGCCGTATAGGAAGCTTCTGTTCCTGATCTTCGGTGAGGCTGGCCCAAAATCCTGAGCCGTTCGAAACTGGAAATTCCAGCATGAGGAACCGGAGCACACCAGACCGGAAGCGCCAGAAGTAAGCTGATCAGAAAGAACACTGGACGAAGATCGAGGAACGCTACTTGACCAGGCTGTTCAAGGATGCCAGGGATAAGGCGGGATGCTATTCAAGCTGGAAGGAGGAGAAACAGCCAGGGCCCCATGAGATCCGCGCCCTATCCCTTCATCCCTTACAAGAAGGCCGGGAAGAACGGGCAGAGAATAGCCGGCCACACCAGCAAGGAGATGACGAAGAGCTATCAACAGAATCACGCCGACATCGCCTGGTCGAATGCTGTGCCAGATATCGCTGAAATCTCAAGATAGCTTTGCGCGCATTTTGCGCCAGTTTTTGCGCAAGGCATAAATGAAAACGGGACAAGAGCCGTAATCAGCTGAGCCCGTTATATTTTTAGTCGATACAGAGTGAATCTAAAATCCTACCCCTTGCACAAAATGCGCTTATTTAGTGGCTTTCCATGGATGCCTATGGACGCTACGGGAACGCTGATCTTGCCCCGCCTCAGTGGACACCCCGTTAAGCGATACACTGCAACGAGGTGATCCATGGCAAGGCAAGCAAGCCCGATGAAACCAACCCGTATCCGCCACTCCCAAGCCTACAAGGACGAAGCGCTGGCCTTGGCCGAACGGATTGGCGTCAGCAAAGCGGCCGAACAGCTTGGGCTGCCCCCCTCTCAGCTCTATGGCTGGCGGAGCAGGAAACAGCAGGCCCAGACCAGCAGCGAGCGCGAGCAGTTGTTGGCCGACGAAAACGCCCGCCTCAAACGGCTGTTGGCCGAACAGTCCGAGGAGTTGGCCATCGTAAAAAAAGCCGCCGCGTACTTTGCCAGGAGCCTCAAGTGAAGTACGCCTTCATGCAAGCCCATACTCGGCAGTTTCCACTGAAGGTCATGTGCCGTGTGCTGGGCATTGCCCGCAGCGGCTACTACGCCTGGTGTTCGCGCACGCTCTCGAAGCGCCGCCAGCAACAGACCCAACTGGACCGCCTGGTAGCTCAGGCCTACCACGAGCGGAAGGGGCGCAGCGGGGCTCCGCGGTTATGCCTCGACCTGAAGGCGTCGGGCCTGCCCTGCAATCGCAAGACCGTGGCTGCTTCGATGCGACGCCAGGGACTGCGGGCCAGGGCTGCCAGGAAGTTCAAGGCCACCACGAATTCCAGGCACTCACTACCGGTGGCGGACAACCTGCTCCGGCAGGACTTCACGGCAGCGGCGCCCAACCGGAAGTGGGTGGGCGACATGACTTACCTGCGTACGGAAGAAGGCTGGTTGTATCTGGCCGTGATCATCGACCTGTACTCGCGCAGGGTGATCGGCTGGGCCATGAACGAGCGCATGACGGCCGAGCTGGCCTGCGATGCCCTGCGCATGGCCCTGTGGCGGCGCAAGCAGCCTCAAGGCGTGATCGTGCATACGGATCGAGGCAGCCAGTACTGTTCGGCGGCCTATCGGGAACTGCTTCGTGCCCATCGGCTGCGCGGCAGCATGAGCGCGAAGGGCAATTGCTACGACAACGCCTGTGCCGAAAGCTTCTTTCACAGTCTGAAGGTCGAGTGCATCCATGGGGAACGCTTCGGTACGCATGCCCAGATGCGTCAAACCGTGTTCGAATACATCGAAACCGACTACAACCGCCAGCGTCGTCACAGCACACTGGGATACATCAGTCCGGAAGCCTTCGAGGCCCGGATGCGTGCTTAAACCTGTGTCCACGAGGGCTGGGCAAGATCACGCCCGATAGGGGAACTGCTGCCGGACAGGGCCAGCAGCAGCATGGGATCGACATTCACCACCTTGGCCAGGCGGTTGCGCAACTGTTCCAGGACATAGCCTTCCGGCAGGTTCATCTGGAAGATCGGGTGCAGCTCCCGGTGGCGGTATTCATCCAGGCGCACGGGCATCAGCAAACTGATCGCCGCCTGCGCCTTGGCCTCTTCGTGGTAGCGGAACAAGTAGTCCCCGGCGGAGCTGAGGATCCTCCCGCTCTCGCCCTCTGGCGTTGCCACCTGCAGTACGGCCGTCATCAGTCGAACACTCCCTGGATCTCGTCCAACGTGGGCATGGCCGCAGGCACCAGCGCGAACTCACAGTCCAGGGCTCCCAGCACTCGCGCATAGGCCGTCATGCCCACGGACAAGTCGCCTCTCTCGATAGCGATGACCTTTTGCCGGGTGATGCCTGCCAAGGCAGCCAGCTTGGCCTGGGTCAGCCCGCGATTCAGGCGGCGCTGCCGGACCTGCTCGCCAAGACGCATCGTGATAAGGGAATAGTCCATGTTCCGTATACGTTACAAGTCATATTTAATGTAACGTATACCTAACCCTTGGAAAAATCAAAGCGGATTAGGCCACTCACGCTCGAGAGCCATAGCCGGGTTGCACTTCTGCCTCACCGCTCTTCTGGCCCTCGCCATTTCATCAACATGCCAAGCGTATCCATCTCCCCAACAAGCTCCCTGGCAATGGCCAAGCGCCCCAGCAACACCTCCCTCTCCTCGCTCGTTCGCGACAAGGCTTCGTCCTCGGCCTCACGGAAAAACGCCTGTATCCGCCGGACGTCATCCCAGGCACGGATAGCCTCAAGCAACTCTTGCCGGGCTTCGGCCCTGGCCTTTTCCTGTCGCTCACGCTCCCAGCGCTCCTCCAGTCGGCGCCGCTCTTCCTCCCATTCCTGCCTTCGGATCTCAGCCTGGCGCTCGCCCTCCTCGACCAAACCGGCAATGGTGGTAGCCGCCTTCGTCAGGTAGTCGACTATTTCGTCCAATTGCCCACGAAGGTCTCGCGCCTTGGCCTCTGGCCAGCGGTGCACCCAATCAGCTACCGGATAGGGACTGAATGCCTGGAGGCACAGCCGCCCGGTGGCGAAATGCTTGTGCGAGGTCCAACTCCAACTGGGAATCGGGCGGCGTCGCTCGGCAGCTGGCAGCTTGCCAAGAGGGATGTATTCCCCGTCGACGTACCGCGCTTCCAGCTCCTCGGTCATCTCGAAAAGCGTCAGGCCGATGGCGACGGAGCCCACGAAGACGACAGTCGCCTTGGAGGGATGCCACAGGCTCGGATAACGATGGTTGGCCGTCTTCCCGGGTCTCTCCCTTTCCTCAACAGAGGTACGCGAATAGGTACGATCGCTCGGCGCCAGCATGACCCGGTAACCAGCAGCTTCCAACCTGAGGAAAAGGGCATTGGCCGCATCCAGCGCATCGTCGAGCATTGGCTCCGATACCACCACGTCCACCAGGCGTCGCTGGGAGGGCTTCAGGTAGCCACTCTCGATCACCTTTCCCTTGGTAAAGAGATCACGTACCCCCCTGACCAGGGGATGGCGTGCCGAGCGCGAAATACGAGGCCGCGGACGGCCAACCTGGCGCTCGGGCGGCTTGGGAAGCGGATATCTCGCAGGCCCGGGAGCATCGCCCCTCCGCCATATCAAATGGTCTCCCGGACGTGCGGCGGGCAGCGGTATCTGGGGGCTTGGCTTGCCATGCTCGAGCTTGGTCCAATGACCGCGCGGCGGACGCGGGACGTTCATGGAGGTGCAAACCCTCGCCATGAAGCTCGACGACACCCCATAGCGCTCGGCCACCCTGAGCATCGGGTGACGCCACACCTCATCGTAGAGCGCCTCCCGGGACACCTGCCCAGGCGGATCACCGCGATCCGCAGCATCCGACGAAACTGAATTCACCCACCATCCTCCTGTCGCCCAAGCCCCAGTGCCGTCAACGCCCGCGTCGCCTGGTCACTCAGGGCTGCTGCTTTGCCTGAGCACGCAGCAACCCGCCATGGCGGGTTGCCCCTCCTCAGGCCTCCGCCGAGCATGACACCGTCATGCCAGGAGGCAGATGCCATGTCAGACGCCAGCAAGCAACCCCTTCCCAACCGGTTCACCTATCCACCGCGCGTTATCCGTGCCGGGGCGGCGCCCGCCTACCTCGGGATGTGCAGGGAGGAATTCACCAGGATCGTGCGCCCGCATGTCCGCGAATTCCACATAGGCCGGCAAGGCATCGGCTTTGACCGCGAGGAGCTGGATGCCTGGGTAGACGACTACATCGAACGAGCGGTTATTGAAAAGAGCGGTGCCCGGGGACAAGATCGATCCTGCAGCGAGCGCCAAGGAGAAAAACCATGGCGCGAAAAACCATCACTGGCCTCTACGAGAGAAATGGAATCTGGCATGTCGACAAGGTCGTCAGAGGTCAGCGACTTCAAGAAAGCACTGGAACAGGCAACCGGGAGGAAGCAGAACAGTACCTGATACACCGGCTCGAGAAGCTGCGAGAGGAGAAGGTCTACGGTATCCGCCGGATCAGGAGCTGGCGGGAAGCCGCTACCCGCTACCTGGTGGAGTACAAGGACATGCCGTCGATCGGCTTGGCCGCCACCTACCTGGAGCAGCTGGATCCCTACATCGGCGACCTTCCGATCACACACGTCGATGACGAGTCGCTTGCTCCATACATCAGGGACAAGCTGAAGCCGGGCAGGACATCGACCGGCAAGGTGAAGCCTGGTGTAACCCCAAGGACGGTGAACATCGCCCTGGAGAAGGTCATCCGCGTTCTCAACCTGTGCGCCCGGAAATGGCGCGATGAAGAGAAACGGCCCTGGCTGGACACGGTGCCGATGATCAGCAAGCTGGACGAGAAGCGATCGAGGCGGACGCCCTACCCGCTTTCGTGGGAAGAACAGTCGCTGCTGTTCTCGGAACTGCCGGACCACCTGCGCCGCATGGCGCTCTACAAGGTCAACTGCGGTTCTCGGGAGCAGGAAGTGGTCAAGCTGAGGTGGGACTGGGAGATACCGGTACCGGAACTCGACACCAGCGTGTTCCTGATTCCTTCGGATTTTGGAGGCAGGGACAAGGGATCGGGCGTGAAGAACGGAGAGGAACGGCTGGTCGTGCTGAACACTGTGGCCAAGTCGGTCATCGAGGGGCAGCGTGGCCTGGATCCGACCTGGGTATTCCCGTACGGGATGCCCGACAGGAACGGCAAGGCGACACCGGTTCATCGGATGAACGATTCCGCCTGGAAGAAGGCGCGGGTCAGGGCGGCGAAGAAGTACCAGGAACGCTTCCTGAGACCGGCGCCGAAGGGATTCGCCTCGATCCGCGTGCACGACCTGAAGCACACCTTCGGAAGAAGGCTCCGGGCAGCCGGTGTAACCGAGGAAGACAGGCGGGCCCTGCTAGGCCACAAGAACGGCAGCATCACCAGTCACTACTCAGCGGCGGAGCTGGGAAAACTGATCGATGAGGCCAACAAGATATCGGCGACGGACTCACGAGGGCCGGCGCTGACGATACTGAGGAGAAAGGCAGGATGAAAAGTCCCGCAAAAGTCCCTGAAACGAAAAAGGCCAGTCGTTACCGAACTGGCCTAAGTCGTTGAGGTATATGGTCGGGACGGAGTGATTCGAACACTCGACCCCTTGCACCCCATGCAAGTGCGCTACCAGGCTGCGCTACGCCCCGACTCTTCTGCTCCAGCTCGCTGGAGCGGGTCGAACTATATATTAAGCTTCTGAAAAGTGGAAGTTTTTTTTGCGACTACGACTACTTGCGCAAGACCTGAAGGACATCCTCCAACTCGGCAATCGTCTGACGGATCAATTGCCGGTATTGAGTCGTCTCTTCCCTGGCCTCGTCGCCGGAAAGACGCAGGCGCGCCCCACCGATGGTGAAGCCCTGCTCGTACAGCAGGGCTCGGATATGCCGGATCATCAAGACATCCTGGCGTTGATAATAGCGACGATTGCCTCGGCGCTTGACCGGATTGATCTGAGGGAATTCCTGTTCCCAGTACCGCAATACATGCGGCTTGACCGCGCAAAGCTCGCTAACCTCGCCAATGGTGAAGTAACGCTTCCCTGGGATGGGAGGTAACTCGTCGTTATGGCTTGGTTCCAGCATAGGCTTCAACCCTGGCTTTCAGCTTCTGCCCTGGACGAAAGGTGACGACACGCCGTGCCGTAATCGGGATTTCCTCCCCCGTTTTGGGGTTGCGACCGGGCCGCTGGCGCTTGTCGCGCAAGTCGAAATTGCCAAAGCCGGACAATTTGACCTGTTCGTTGTGCTCCAGTGCCTGGCGGATTTCCTCGAAGAACAGCTCCACCAATTCCTTGGCTTCCCGCTTGTTCAGGCCAAGCTCCTCGTAGAGACGTTCTGCCATCTCAGCTTTCGTCAGAGCCCCCATACACTACTTCCTTAACGTCGCATTGAACCTTTCTCCCAGAGAGGCGAGGATGTTCTGGGTTGTACTATTCACCTCATCATCGTTAAGAGTGCGCGATGGATGTTGCCAGGTCAAGCCGACGGCCAGGCTTTTTCGTTGCGGATCAATACCTTTACCCTGATAGACATCGAACAGCCGAAGATCGGTCAGGTATTCCCCCGCTGCTTCGCGAATGGTTTGCAGCACCGCCTCTGCCGGAGTATCGCGGTCGACGATCAGAGCGAGGTCACGGCGTACCTCGGGGAAACGCGAAAGCTCATGGAAAGCCGGCAGGCGGCCGGCTGCGATTTCCGCCAGGACCAGCTCGAACAAGAAGAGCGGCTGGTCCAGCCCCAGTACTTTGCCCAGCTCGGGATGCAGGGCACCCAGGAAGCCGACCAAGCGCCCCGCACGCTCAATCCGCGCGGTCTGCCCTGGATGCAGGGCTGGATGCTCGCCACTGACGAAGCGGTATTCATCGCCGGCGCCGGCAGCAGCGATCAAGGCTTCCACATCCGCCTTGACATCATAGAAATCCACCGCCTCCCGGTCATGACTCCAACTTTCCGGCAGGCGGCTGCCAGCGACCACACCGGCCAGCACGGCCTCCTGCATGAGGTTGTCCAATTGGCCGACGAAGCGCAACCCACTCTCGAACAGACGCACTCTGGACTGCTGCCGGTTCAGGTTGTGCTGTAGCGCCTTGACCAACCCCGGCCAGAGCGAGGCCCGCATGGCCGCCATGTCCGCAGAGATAGGATTGGCCAGGGTCAGCGGCTTGACGCCCGGAGTGAAGAGCTCGAACAGTTTGGGGTCGATGAAGCTGTAAGTGATCGCCTCCTGATAGCCGCGAGCAACCAGCAGACGGCGCAACACCGGCAGCTCGCTGCGGGCCTCGGCACGAGCCTGCGGGGCCAGACGTGCCTGCGGATAGCGGACCGGCAGGTTGTCGTAACCATGCAGGCGGCCCAGCTCTTCGATCAGGTCCACTTCAAGGGCGATATCGAAACGATGACTGGGTACTTCGATCCGCCACTCGCCGGAAGCCCCGCCACTGACCTTCAGCCCCAGGGCGACGAGCGGGCGCTCCACTTCGCCCGGCTCCACAGGCATGCCAAGCATCTGCTCGATGCGCTCGGCACGCAGAGTGATCGGCGCCACTTTCGGAAGGCTCGGCGAATCGACCACCTCGACGATGGGCCCAGGTTCACCACCGACGATCTCCAGCAACAGCGCGGTGGCACGCTCCATCGCTTCGCGGGCCAGTTGCCAGTCGACACCACGTTCGAAGCGATGCGAGGCATCGGTATGCAGACCATAGGATCGCGCCTTGCCAGCAATGGCAATGGTGTCGAAGAAGGCGCTTTCCAGGAACAGGTCGCGGGTAGTGCAGGAAACACCACTGTGCTCGCCACCCATCACTCCGGCGATCGCCAGGGCACGCCGGTGGTCCGCGATCACCAGGGTGTCGGCACGCAGGCTGACCTCCTGACCATCGAGCAGGATCAGTTTCTCCCCCTCCTCGGCCATGCGCACACGGATGCCGCCCTGAATCTCGGCGAGATCGAAGGCGTGCATCGGTTGTCCCAGTTCGAGCATCACATAATTGGTCACATCGACCGCAGGGTCGATGGTGCGGACACCGGAACGGCGCAAACGCTCGACCATCCACGGCGGAGTCGGCCACGACAGCTCGACGTTGCGCACCACCCGCCCGAGATAGCGTGGACATGCCCGGGGAGCCAGCACTTCGACAGGAGGGACCTCGTCATGTACTGGCGACACCGCGGCGATCGACGGACGCCTGAGCGGGACAGAGTAGAGAGCCCCTACCTCGCGAGCCAATCCGGCCAGGGACAAGCAGTCTCCACGGTTGGGGGTCAGGTCCACCTCGATGCTGGCATCGTCCAGATTGAGGTAGGTGCGGATGTCCAGCCCCAACGGCGCATCGGCCGGCAGCTCCAGCAATCCATCGTTCTCCTCGCTGATCTTGAGTTCGGCCGCCGAACAGAGCATGCCGAAGGATTCGACACCGCGCAGCTTGGCCTTCTTGATCTTGAAGTCCTCGCCCAGTACCGCACCGAGCATCGCGAAGGGGATTTTGATCCCCGGCCGGGCATTGGGCGCGCCGCAGACCACCTGGAAAACCTCGCTGCCATTGCCGACCCGACAGACTCGCAACTTGTCGGCGTCGGGATGCGGCTCGGAGGAAAGAATCTCGCCCACCACCACGCCGCTGAAATCGCCCGCAACAGGGGCGACGCTGTCCACTTCGAGACCGGCCATGGACAGGCGGGCCACCAGCTCATCGCGGGACACCTGCGGATTGACCCAGTCCCGCAGCCATTGTTCGCTGAATTTCATCCTGTTCTCCCAAAGAATTCGGTTACGGTCGCGGCCCTAGCGGAATTGCGCGAGGAAGCGCAGATCGTTGTCGAAGAACAGGCGCAGGTCGTTGACGCCATAACGCAGCATGGCCAGACGCTCGACGCCCATACCGAAGGCGAAGCCCTGGTATTTCTCCGGATCGATGCCGGACATGCCCAGCACATTGGGATGCACCATGCCGCAGCCCATCACTTCCAGCCAGCCGGTGTGCTTGCACACCCGGCAACCATGCCCGCCGCATATCACGCACTGCATGTCGACTTCGGCCGACGGCTCGGTGAAGGGAAAGAACGAAGGCCGGAAGCGCACGCCCAGCGGTTTCTCGAAGAACACCCGGAGGAACTCCTCGATGGTGCCCTTGAGGTCGGCGAAACTGATCCCCTCGTCGATCAACAGCCCCTCGACCTGATGGAACATCGGCGAGTGGGTGATATCCGAATCGCAACGATAGACACGTCCAGGGCAGACGATGCGGATGGGGGGCTGGCTACTTTCCATGGTGCGCACCTGAACCGGCGAGGTATGGGTACGCAGCAGCATATTGGCATTGAAATAGAAAGTGTCGTGCATCGCCCGAGCCGGATGGTGGCCTGGGATGTTGAGCGCCTCGAAGTTGTGGTAATCGTCCTCGACTTCAGGGCCTTCGGCGACGCTATAGCCGATGCGGGTGAAGAATTGCTCGACGCGTTCGAGGGTACGGGTCACCGGATGCAGACCTCCGGAAGCCTGGCCACGCCCCGGCAGCGTGACGTCGATACGCTCGGCGGCCAACTTGGCGGTCAGCGCTGCGGACTCGAGATCGGCCTTACGCGTATTGAGGGCTTCCTGAACGCTGTTCTTGGCAGTATTGATCAGGGCGCCGGCCTTCGGGCGCTCCTCGGCCGAAAGCTTGCCGAGCGTCTGCATCAACTGGGTCAGTTCGCCCTTCTTGCCAAGGTAATGGACTCGGAGTTGCTCCAGGGCATTGACGTCTTCGCTATGTTGCACGGCCTCAAGCGCTTGCGCGACCAGTGCATCCAGGTTTTCCATGTGCAACCTCCAGAGGGTCTTGCAGAACTATCTTGACGCCCGATTCGATCCCGCTTCGGCAGGCGGCCCGCCAGAAACGCAAGGGTCGGTTTTGCAAAAGCCCCTTCTCAGATACGAAATAGGGGAAGAGCACTAGGCTCTTCCCCTATCGGTGACGCTCGGCACCGGGCAACGCCCGGGACTATCAAGGGATCAAGCCAGGACGGCTTTAGCCTTCTCGACAATCGCGGCGAACGCCGCTTTTTCGTTCACTGCCAGATCGGACAGAACCTTGCGGTCGATCTCAATGGTCGCCTTCTTCAGGCCGGCGATCAGACGGCTGTAGGACAGACCGTTCTGACGGGCACCAGCATTGATACGGGCGATCCACAGGGCACGAAACTGACGCTTGCGCTGACGGCGGTCACGGTAGGCGTACTGGCCAGCCTTGATCACTGCCTGCTTGGCGACGCGGAATACGCGGGAACGCGCACCGTAGTAGCCCTTGGCGAGTTTCAGGATTTTCTTGTGACGGCGACGAGCGATGACGCCACGCTTGACACGAGCCATGAGTAATTACCTCTGCAGTCTTGACCGGGATTAACGAACGCGCAGCATGCGTTCGACTTTGGCGACGTCGGACGGGTGCATCAGCGAAGTGCCGCGCAGTTGGCGCTTACGCTTGGTCGTCATCTTGGTCAGGATGTGGCTCTTGAAAGCGTGCTTGTGCTTGAAACCACTTGCAGTCGGCTTGAAGCGCTTCTTGGCACCACTCTTGGTTTTCATCTTTGGCATGTTCGGATACTCCGCATTCAGTCAATACACATAACCACAAGGCCTGCCAGTGCCCTGGAGGTTATTTTCGTTTTTTCGGGGCGATGACCATCATCAGCTGGCGTCCTTCCAACTTCGGATACTGTTCCACGGTGCCGAATTCGGCGAGATCGTTTTCGACCCGCTTCAACAGCTCCATGCCCAACTCCTGGTGGGCCATCTCGCGGCCACGGAATCGCAGGGATACCTTGGCCTTGTCCCCATCGTTAAGGAAACGTACCAGGTTGCGTAGTTTTACCTGGTAATCCCCTTCCTCAGTTCCGGGACGGAACTTGATTTCCTTGATCTGGACCTGCTTCTGATTCTTTTTCGCCGCAGCGACCTGCTTCTTCTTCTCGAACAGGTGCTTGCCGTAGTCCATGATCCGGCATACGGGCGGTACTGCATCCGCGGAAATCTCCACCAGATCCAGCTTGGCCTCTTCCGCTACACGAAGCGCTTCATCAATCGAGACGATGCCAATCTGCTCACCGTCCACTCCAATTAACCGAACCTCGCGTGCCGAGATATTCTCGTTGATCGGAGCCTTCGGTTGAGCTTTTCTATCTTGTCTCATTTCACGCTTAATAATGATTACTCCAATTCTTGGCGACCACGCCGGGCAACCGCCTGCGCCAGCATCTCACGGAATTGCTCGACGGGCATCGTGCCCAGATCGACTCCTTCACGGGTACGTACAGCTACGGAGTGCGTCTCGACCTCCCGATCTCCGATCACCAAGAGATAGGGAACCTTGAGCAAAGTATGCTCGCGAATTTTAAAACCGATCTTTTCGTTTCTCAAGTCGCACTTGGCACGGAAACCACCTTGATTGAGCGTCCGCTCGACCTCGAGTGCGAATTCGCCCTGCTTGTCGGTGATGTTCATGATCACCGCCTGGGTCGGTGCCAGCCAAGCAGGAAAAGCGCCTTCGTAATGCTCGATCAGAATACCGATGAAACGCTCGAAAGAACCCAGGATGGCACGGTGCAACATCACCGGATGCTGGCGCTCGTTATTCTCGCTGACATACTCGGCCCCGAGACGAACCGGCAGGTTGAAGTCCAGTTGCAAGGTACCGCACTGCCAGACACGCCCCAGGCAGTCTTTCAGGGAGAACTCGATCTTCGGCCCATAGAAAGCCCCCTCCCCCGGCTGCAACTCGTAGGGCAGGCCTGCGCTCTCCAAGGCCGCAGCCAGTGCCTCCTCGGCACGATCCCAAAGCTCGCCGGAACCGACACGTCTTTCCGGCCGGGTGGACAGCTTCAACTGGATGTCCTGGAAACCGAAATCGGCATAGACCTGCCGGGTCAGCTTGATGAAAGCGGCGGACTCGGCCTGCATCTGCTCTTCGGTACAGAAGATATGGGCATCGTCCTGGGTAAAGCCTCGCACCCGCATGATGCCGTGCAGTGCACCCGACGGCTCGTTACGGTGACAGGCGCCGAACTCGGCCAGGCGCAACGGCAATTCGCGATAGCTCTTCAGGCCCTGGTTGTACACCTGCACATGGCAGGGACAATTCATCGGCTTGATTGCGTAGTCGCGGCTTTCCGATTCAGTGGTAAACATGTTCTCGGCATAGTTGGCCCAATGCCCGGACTTTTCCCAAAGCACGCGATCGACCACCTGAGGCGTCTTGATCTCCAGATAGCCGTTTTCCCGCTGGACGGCGCGCATGTACTGCTCGAGCACCTGATAGACGGTCCAGCCATTGGGATGCCAGAAGACCATGCCCGGCGCCTCTTCCTGGGTATGGAACAGGTCAAGACGCTTGCCGAGCTTGCGGTGGTCGCGCTTCTCGGCTTCCTCGATGCGCTGGATATAGGCAGCCAACTGCTTCTTGTCCGCCCAGGCGGTGCCATAGACGCGCTGCAACTGCTCATTCTTGGCGTCGCCGCGCCAGTAGGCGCCGGACAGCTTGGTCAATTTGAAGGCCTTGAGGAAACGGGTATTCGGCACATGCGGACCGCGACACATGTCGACGTATTCCTCATGGTAATACAGCCCCATCGCCTTTTCGTCGGGCATGTCGTCGATCAGGCGCAGCTTGTAGTCCTCGCCACGGGACTTGAATACCTCGATCACCTGCTCGCGCGGGGTCATTTTCTTAACGACGTCGTAGTCCCTGTCGATCAGTTCGCGCATACGCTGCTCGATGGCCGCTACATCCTCCGGCGTGAAAGGACGCTCGTAGGCGATGTCGTAGTAGAAACCCTCGTCGATCACCGGGCCGATCACCATCTTCGCCGTCGGATACAGCTGCTTGACCGCATGGCCGACCAGATGCGCACAGGAGTGGCGAATGATCTCGACCCCCTCCTCGTCCTTCGGTGTGATGATCTGCAGGGTCGCATCATGATCGATCAGGTCGCAGGCATCGACCAGTTTGCCATCTACCTTGCCGGCCACAGTGGCCTTGGCCAGACCGGCACCGATGGACTGGGCGACCTCGGCGACCGAAACGGGATGATCGAATGTACGCTGACTGCCGTCGGGAAGAGTGATAATGGGCATGGCGCCTCCTCTCCTAGTGGTGACCCCTACCAAAGGCCACATGGGTTGGGATGAGCCAGTAAAGCGATCCGTCGGATATACCTGCCTCACGTTGGCAGGAGCCCAAAGGGCCCGATCCGAGCGAACCGGAGTCACTGGAAGTAAAAACCGAAGGATCTTTCAGAAAGCCGAACCATTTGGCAAGCAGCCTATAAAAGGTCTTTTCGCGGCCTTTTCATTTGCATTTCTGGTGAATCCAATCGAACGAGAGCAGGCCATCGCATCAAGGCGAAGGCAGGCTATTTATCTTTATGTATCGAACAGAAAGGGAAAGCGGACCCGATCGCTTGATCGAATTGCGCGCACTCTAGCATGAATCCAATGAATTGGTGCCGCATTTCCCTTGAAAAACCCCGCGATAGCCAAAAAACGAGAATTCGAGCATCCCCGAGGGCACACCCGGAGAACGGAAAAGAGTCCACCCGTCGGCAGACTCGCCCGGCCTGTCAGCCGGGCTGATCGATGCAGGTCGATCAGCCATCGAATCGTCGGGTACCTAATTCAAACTCAAAGAACTCGATCGCACCTGCCCCTCCCAAGCCGTCGCCCCTCGCCTCCGGCAACGCCTCGCCGCGCAATGCCTCAATCACATCAACCCAGCATCCGATCGCCAAGCGATCGCTCCTTTCGCCCGCACCAAATCGGACATCGCTTGACTTCAACCATCGCAGCGTGGCGACAGGAGTGGCGGACAAAGGCCGCCCGCCTCATCGAACGATCGGCAAGCCACCAACAAACGGAAAAAAACAAAAATAAAAGATGAATTTCTTCTTAAAAAATAAAATTTAGGACAAAATATTATTATTAAAACAACATTCTCTCGCATCGGCAGGTTATCATGAGGACCAGCCGCCGGCGGATCGGCATGCCAGCAGCGTCAGCTGAATCACCTTTTAGTAGGGGCTGTGAAAGCACGCTGCAGGTTCGAGTAATCCGCAAGCCTAGGGTTCTTATTCCATATCCCCTATACGGGCTGTATCTGCGCAGCTGGCGACAGAGCAGATGACAGGCCGGAAAGACGGCCATTGCCCCACTCATCTGCGATGACGGGCACCCGCACCGGCAAGATTTGCAACATCCGTGGGCAGATCGGCATGCCAGCGGCGCCAGCCGGCATACTCAAGATGGTAGCCACGCAGGAGCTCCTGGCTCCGGCAAGACGCGCAGCTGGTTCGAGTAATCTGCAAGCCGAGGCTGATTCGCCTACCCAGCTGGCAGGCACGCCAGCGGCGGCAGAGTGCCCGACTGGCCGGCGTAACCGGCCGCATCCTCCAGCGCCTCCTCCCCCCTAAGAGCGTTCTGCCGAGCGGACCGACGATTTCGCGCAGAGCCGAATTCCTATGGATCATTCGATCCGGCAAACAAGAAAGCCGGCGCCAGCCTGGGCGTTCCGTACCAAGAGGCTATTCTTTGAATACCGTCGGCGGATCGGCATGCCGTCAGTGTCAGTTGGCCATTGCTAAGGGTGGCCCGCCGGGTTTCACGGCCCCGGCAAAGCGCGCAGTCGGTTCGAGTAATCCGCAAGCCAAGGGACATCCGCTCCTGCTCCTTATTGGCAGGCACGCCAATGGCGACAGAGTGCCCGCCTGGCCGGCGTAACCGGCCACACCCCTTTTCCCATGCCAGTCATGAAGCCTTCCCTTCACAGCCGCTTCGCAAAGCGACTCACAGCGACAAGCATCTTGCGAAAGCACGGTATCGAACGAAGGCTCGATAGCAGCAAACCAGCCGCAAGGTGATACGAGCAACGCCTGGTCGATTCCTGCACACTCCCAACCTGACAGAGCACCCAGGCAATCGGGGGGACTCACTCGCGCAGCAGCCGTATGGCGAACTCCCTGGTGGCCTTCACCGCCTCGACGAATACCTCGACGGTTTCTCCGGTCGAGTGATTGAGCATGGTCACATGTCCGTATTCTTCGATAGCGCTCCGCTCGCCGATGACCACATGCTGAAAAGCCAGATCACCGCTTTCCACATCGACGACCACATATCCCTCCTCGGTCTGGATGGCATAGCGCGGAATAGTCCGGTGGTTCCCCACGACGATTCCCGTAAGCAGCATTTGGAACCTCCTGATTGCCGTATTGGGAGAGGATTTTTCAGCTTATCAACGAAACTCTCCGCTTTCAGGGAATCAGTGCACAAATCGAAAATGTACGATGGGCGGGAAATGAAACCAGCGAAATGACAGCTCGCGAATGCCGCAGGCATCTTGAGAAGCCAGGACAAACCGGAGGCCGCACCAAGGGCGAAGAATCGCTGTGCCTCGCCACCGGCGAGAGCCCGCACCGATTCGGAACATGGGAGCGTATCCGCCACAACCATTGACGAGAATGAAGGAAGCGCACAGCGGAAGAAACGACCGCCGACAGGCCACGACAAGGAGGGAGTCATTCACCGGAGTGTCCAGGCAGATTTGACGCCATGGCCGACAGAGCCCGGGAAACGCTGGAAAATATCTGGAATCGAGTAGGAGGCGGCCTCGCAGCCGCCGTCCTCTCACACCACCGTACGTACGGTTCCGTATACGGCGGTTCAGGCTATGCGGCTAAGCCGATTTATCGTATCCCGTATCGAGACTAGGCCCAGTTGATCCCACAGCTTCTTCGGCAGCGCCTGATTCACATGCGATGCCCCCGAGTTCCACCATGGACCTCTGCCGTTAAAGGCTGACTTGCAGGCACGCACCTCGCTCAGTCCCAGACGCATCAGGTTGCGCGCCCTCGTGGAGGGTTGCTTCCATTGGCGCCAGAGGATGCAGCGAAGTTTGTGTCTGACCCAGCCATCCAGGTCCTCGAGTGGTCGCTTGCTCTGACTCAGTTTGAAGTAGCCAGCCCAGCCACGCAGTACAGGGTTGATCCGCTCGATGACACTCGTCATCTTGTGGCCCCGTGCTCCGCGTAGCAGTTTCCCGAGCCTATCGCGCAAGCGGCGCAGGCTCATTCGAGGTAACGGCGGATGAGCCTGAGCACCTGCTTGTCTTCGACACGACGTTCCACGCAGGCCATCAAGACGTCGTGGTTGACCCGATCGAAGAATTTCTCCACATCGAGCTCCACACACCAACGCTGACCCGCCGCCACATGGGCACGAGCCATCTCAACGGCCTGGTGAGCGCTTCTACCCGGACGGAAGCCGTAGCTGTAGTCCGAGAACAGAGGATCGAAGATCGGCACAAGCTGTTGCAGCAGGGCTTGTTGAATCAGCCGATCCACGACGCTGGGGATACCCAACTGCCTTGTGCCGCCTTGCGGCTTGGGAATTTCGACCGCCCGTACCGCTTGGGGGTGGTACTCACCTGCCAGCAATCTGGCCTTGAGGATCGGCCAATACTGTTTCACGTAGCCCGCCAGGTCGGCGACCGTCATGCCGTCGGCACCCGGTGCACCCCTGTTCCTGACTACCTGTTGATACGCACGCTTGAGGTTGGCAGGTGCGAGCACCCGCTCCATCAACGTGTCCGGCTCCGCATTCGTCCACGCCATCGACGCCGCCGATACCTTTGCGCTGCCAGGCGTCGTCCTCGGATTCTGTCCGGGACTCGGGGTGACAGTCTTCTCTGCGAGAAATTTCTGCATTTCGGTATTCGACGAGACGCTGACGCCTACTGGCGGCATAACCCGTTCGGCCCTTGGTGACGTGGTTGGTCGTCACTTACTACGGCTTCGGCTGACTTCTGCCCGTTCATCCCGTCGCCTCTCGACGTGCGGTAGCACCATGGCAAACGTGCAGATCTCCCAGGGTAATTCGCGCGACCTTCCTGCTTATGCCTGTCGGATCTACGTCACAGCGTTCCGTGCAAGTATTGGGCTTTGGCAATTTTCGCTACCTTACCCCGCTGTACCGCCTCATCCGCTTCCTGTTCGTCAGGCCAGCATTTTGCCTCGGGCTTCCTTCGGATTCGCGGTCGCCCGCGACACCCTTGCCTCTGGCTAACACTTCCCCTTGCTGGGTATGTAGAGGACTTTCACCTCCAAGTCACCAGCGTGGCCACCACAGCCAAGCCGGTTGCGCTTGCGCGCAACGCGCCATGCCTGGCGCACAAAACAAAAAGGCGATCCTTTCGGATCGCCCTCTGAGCCCCGCGCGACGCGGGTTTTGTTTGGTAGGCACAATTGGACTCGAACCAACGACCCCCACCATGTCAAGGTGGTGCTCTAACCAACTGAGCTATGTGCCTGTCGATGGCCGCGCATTCTACGGACTCGCTCTTCCCTGTCAATACTTTTTTCGGTAACCGACTGAAAAAAAGGATTTTTCCCCGCCATGCCGGAATTCCGGCGCGCTAGCCGGAGCAAGACCGCTTCGGTAGCATCGGGTCGATATCGAACATCGGATCAGGGAGCAGCAAGATGGCGCATACCGATTATCCCCTTTCCTATTATGCCGCCACGGCCACCCCCGCCCCGCAGCGTCCGCAGCTCTTCGGGGAGGTCGAAACCGACGTCTGCGTCGTCGGTGCGGGCTATACCGGACTGTCCAGCGCGCTGTTCCTGCTGGAGAGCGGCTTTCGCGTCGTTCTGCTGGAGGCGGCCAAGGTCGGCTTCGGCGCTTCGGGACGCAACGGCGGGCAGATCGTCAACAGCTACAGCCGCGACATCGACGTGATCGAGCGCAACCTGCCCACCGAGCAGGCCCGGCTGGTCGGCGACATGGCCTTCGAGGGCGGACGCATCCTGCGTGCGCTCGTCGCCCGCTATAACATCCCGTGCGATCTGAAGGACGGTGGCGTATTCGCCGCCTTCACCAGTCGACAAATGGCCCATCTGCAAGCACAGAGGAAACTCTGGGAGCGCTACGGCCATGACCAGTTGGAGCCACTGGACGAACGGGGCATTCGCGCGGTGGTGGGCAGCCAGCGCTATGTGGGCGGCATGCTGGACAGGAGCGGCGGGCACATCCATCCGCTCAACCTGGCCCTCGGCGAGGCCGCTGCGGTGGAAGCCCTCGGCGGCACCATCCATGAGCAATCGCCCGCCGTGCGCATCGAATACGGCGCCGAACCGCTGGTGCACACGCCCACGGGACGGGTCAGGGCGAAGTTCGTCATATTGGCCGGCAATGCCTACCTGAACGACCTGGTTCCGGAACTGGCGGCCAAATCGATGCCCTGCGGCACCCAGGTGATCGCCACGGAACCCCTGGACGAGGCGCTGGCGGCCAGCCTGCTGCCACAGGACTACTGCGTCGAGGACTGCAATTACCTGCTGGACTACTATCGGCTCTCTGCCGAACGACGACTCATCTACGGCGGTGGCGTCATCTACGGTGCCCGCGATCCCCAGGACATCATCGCCATCATCCGGCCGAAGATGCTCAGGACCTTTCCGCAATTGCGGCAGGTGAAGATCGACTACGCCTGGAGCGGCAATTTCCTGCTCACCCTCTCGAGGCTGCCCCAGGTCGGACGGATCGGCGACAACGTCTATTACTCCCAGGGCTGCAGCGGCCACGGCGTCACCTATACCCATCTGGCCGGCAAACTGCTCGCCGAGGCCCTGCGCGGCCAGGCTGAGCGCTTCGACGCCTTCGCCGCGCTGCCGCACTACCCCTTCCCCGGCGGTCGGCTGCTGCGCGTGCCCTTCACCGCCCTGGGCGCCTGGTACTACAACCTCCGGGACCAGTTGGGCGTCTGATCGGCTGCGGATCAGGGATGCCCATGCGCCGTCGCCGGCAGCCGGTCGGCGGGTAGCGTCAATACGGCCCAGCGCCCACCCTTCGCCCAGCCACGGTCGAAGTCGGCGAAACTGGCGATCAGGCGGCGCGTGGTTCCCGAGCGCAGGACGAGCTGCCGCTCGCGCCGGTCGAACCCTATCACCACGGCGAATTGCCGGCTCGGCCCCCGCCAGCTCAGGCCCGGATGTTGCAACACCAGCACCGGATTGCCGGCCGCCACCTCGACCAGCACGCTCTCCAGCCGCGGCGCCAGGGGAAAGACCTGCATCCCGAGGCGACGGGCAGCGGCCTCCAGTTCCGTCGCCATGGCCTCCTCGCGATCCAAGTGCTGCAGTTGAGCCCTGAGCAATCCCGGCGAAGTCTCCAGGCCACGCTGGTTGAGCATGCTCGCCAGCGCCGCCGGCCCACCCTGGTAATCGCTCTGCGGATAGAAAGGCACGCCGGTCAGCTCGACCCGTTCGGGCAGGCTTGCCGTCTCCGCCGGCAGCACGGGAGTACGCGTGCAGGCCGACAACAGCGCGAACAACCCGAAGAGCAGGATCGCCGGGATCGCATTACGGACACTTCCCGCCTGCCCGCCACCGACTGCGGCGGACTCGGAATGGAAAGAGGAGAGAACGTCTCGCATATGGTCAGCCCGTCTCGTTGCAAAGGACGGCCATTCTAGACGGAACCCTCCACCTCCATTGCCATCGCTCCGCGCAGGAAGCCGGCACATCCGGCTTTCGCGCGGAGCCACGCCCGCGCTGCGGGCGCGGATCAGGCGGTCCGCAGGTGCGGCATGGCGCGCCGGCTCAGCCCCTTGGCGGCCAGGGCCAGCCCGAAGACCACGGCCGGCACCGCCAGCAGGACGAACATCTGGCCGAGCGGCAGTCCCATGGCGATCATCTGGCCGCCGGCGAAGGCGCTGAGGATGGCGCCGAAGCGGCCGACTCCGCTCATCCAGCAGGCACCGGTGGCGCGCGCCTCGGTGGGATAGAAGCAGGTAGCCATGGCATTCATGCCGACGCTGCCGCCGTTCAGGCAGAAGCCCACCGCCCAGGCGATGGCACCGATGGCCAGCGCGGCCACCAGCATGGTCAGCAGCAGCACCCCGTGCGGCCGGAAACGATCCATCGCCCAACCGACGCAGAGCGCGCCGATCGGCCCGCCGACCTGGAACATCGAGGTGACGATGGCCGCGTCGGTAACGCTGTAACCGCCCGACCTGACCAGGGTCGGCAACCAACTGCTGAACAGGTAGACGAGGAACAGCACGGTGAAATAGCCCACCCACAACATCAGGGTGCCGAAGCGGTAGTGGCTGGACAGTACCAGCCGCACGCCCCCCAACTGCTGCGGGGCGCTCGGCATCGTGAACTCCCCGCAGCCGTCGGCGACGCCCGGCGCGATCCGCTCGACGATGCGCCGGATGCGCTCCCGCGGGGCCCGCCGGCTCACCAGAAAGCTCAGCGATTCCGGCATCTTCCACAGCATCAGCGGCACCACCAGAAGCGGCAACACCCCGCCCATGACCAGCACGCTCTGCCAGCCGAGGTTGGGAATCATCCAGGCGGACAGGAAACCACCGCCCGCCGCGCCGAAGGAAAAGCCGCAGAAAGCCACGGTGACCAGAAAGGCGCGCTTGCGCTCCGGGGCGAATTCCGCGGTCAGGGTGGCGGCATTGGGCATGGCGGCACCGAGGCCCAGACCGGTGAGAAAACGGAAGATCACCAATTGGCCGACATCGCCGGAGAAAGCCGTGACCAGCGTCCAGAAGCCGAAGAACAGCACGCTCGACACCAGCACTATCTTGCGCCCGTAGCGGTCGGCCAGCGGACCGGCGACCAGCGCGCCGATGGCCAGGCCGACCAGCGCGGCGCTCAGCACCGGCCCGAGCTCCTGCGGGGTCACCCCCCAGTCCTCGCGCAACTGGGGCGCGATCAGCCCCATCACCGCCACGTCGAAGCCGTCCAGGGCGATGATGACGAAGCAGAAGAACACCACCAGTTTCTGGAAGCCGCCGAAGGGACGGCCGTTGATCAGCTCACGCACATCCATTGTTCTTGTCGCGTTCACTTGAAGTCACCTCGAGCCTCGGGCTCATTTTTTTATTGTCGAAAGGCGATCGGGGCGGCAGATCACGAATGGCATTTCCTCCGCGCACGAGGGCTGCGCACGCACTGCCGGACGTGCGCAACCGGTGGGTTTGCGGGCAGGGTCGCCGCCGGCAGGGCAAGCGGCGGCGAAGTCGTTACAGCAGACTCTGGAAGCGCACCGGGCGGATGATCCGTGTTTCCTGGGCGATCACCAGATGCGCCGAGGACTGCAGGTACTCGCGGAAGTCCGGGTCGCTGTCGCGGGCCAGGGCGCGCTTCTCGAAGTCGTCCAGGCTGTCGTAGCCCCAGAGGTGCACGACCTGGTTCAGCGGCCCGATGCAACTGGTGTAGAAGGCCAGCGGCCGGCCCAGGTGGCGCAGCAGCACCGGCATCGCCAGGCGCTCGAAGACATCGAGAAACTCGGCCATGCCGCGCGGCCTGATGGTGTAGGTGCGGTGGTCGACGATCGGTTTAGGGTTCATCACACAGCCTCCCGGTAGCGGGTCGCGGGTCGCTGCGCTTCGGCGCGGGCCAGATGGCGGCCGGTGAGGTAGCCGAAGGTCATGATCGGACCGAGGGTGATGCCGGCGCCCGGGTAATTGCCGCCCATCACGCTGGCGCGGTCGTTGCCCACCGCGTACAGGCCGGGGATGGGCGCGCCGCTCTCGCCCAGCACCTCGCCCTCGAGGCTGGTGCGCAGGCCATCGAAGGTGCCGAGGTCGCCCATGATCACCTTCACCGCGTAGAACGGGCCGCTGGCGACCGGCGCCACGCAGGGATTGGGCTTGTGCTCCGGATCGGCCAGGTAGCGGTTGAACGAGGTGCCGCCACGGCCGAATTCGTTGTCCACCCCGCGCTCGGCGCCGAGGTTGTACTGGCGCACCGTTCCCTCCAGCCCCTGGGGATCGATGCCGGCCCGCAGCGCCAGTTCGGCGAGGGTCGCGCCCTTGAGCAGATAGCCGCTGCGCAGCAGCGGACGTAGCGGCATCGGCGACGGCTTGGCATAGCCCAGGCCGTACCTGGCCATGGTGATCCGGTCGCAGACCAGCCACATGGCGGTCTCGCGCTGTCCAGCGCAGGCGCGGATCAGCGCGGCGCCGACGTCGTGGTAGGAGTCCGACTCGTTGGTGAAGCGCCGGCCGTCGCGCAGCACGCCGATGACGCCTGGCTTGTAGCGGTCGAGCAGGTGCGGGAAGACCCCGTGGCGGCCCCTGCCCAGCGGCACCCTGGAAACCGGCATCCAGGCCGCGGCCTCGGGGAAGCGCAGCTCCGCCTTGCCGCCGACGGACTCGGCCAGGTAAAGGCCATCGCCGCTGTTGCCGGCCGGCACCGGCGACAGGTGCTCGCCGCCATGGCGCAGGTGCGGATAGGCCCGATGGATGCGCGCCAGGTCTTGGGAAAAGCCGCCGCAGGCCAGTACCACGCCGCGCCGCGCCTCGATCCGTTGCAAGCCCTGCGGACCGCGGACCAGGGCGCCGATCACCCGACCGTCCTCCAGCAGCAGTTCGCTGGCTGGGGTGCGGGTGTGGATCGGGATGCCCAGGTCCAGCGCCGACTTGGCCAGCCGCGCGGCCAGGGCGTTGCCGCTGGTCACGTTGATGCCGCGGCGGTACAGGAGCAGCTCCTTGAAGTGGGTGGCCAGGCGCCTGGCCACGTAGGCGAACGAAGTCGGCGAGCGGGTGGCCCTGAAGAAGTGCTTCAGGTCGGCGTTCGACGAGTTGAACATCATGCCGATGAAGGTGATGGTCTCCAGGGGCGGACGCAGACGCGCCATGTCCTTGCCGAGCCGGCGGATATCGTAGGGCGCCGCCAGCACCGAGCGGCCGATATCGACGCCGCCGGGCAGCGTCGGGTGATAGTCGGGATAGAGGGTCGGGACGAACCTGACCTCGGTTTCGCGCTCGAAAAACTCCAGCATTTCCGGGCCATGTTCGAGCAGGGCGTCCACCGCCCGCTCGTCGAAGAAAGCCCCGGTCTCGTTCTGCAGATAGGTGCGCGCCGCCTCGCGGCTGTCCTGCACGCCGGCGGCCCTGGCCAGATGGTTGCCGGGAATCCACAGCACACCGCCGGAAAAGGCCGTGGTGCCGCCGAAATACTCCTCCTTCTCCACCACCAGCACGTCCAGGCCGTGCTTCTTCGCGACGATGGCGGCCGACAGGCCTCCGGCGCCGGAACCGACGACCAGTACGTCGCAGGTGAGTGCGGGAGGCGGGGTTTGCGCGGTCATGAGCAGTCTCCTTGCCGAACGGGCAGGCTGGGGCGCGCCCGCACCGGAAAGCGGCGCGCGCCGATGAACGGGGGACGGGATTCAGTCCTGGCGGACGGTGACGGGCGACTCGAAGCCGGGGCGCGGGATCAACGCCATCGGCATACTCTCCAGGCCGCCGTCGACGGTCAGTTCGGCGCCATTGACGTAGTCGGCGCGCGGGCTGGCGAGAAACAGCACGGCATCGGCGATGTCGCCGGGCTCGCCGATCCGCCCGTTGGCGGTCATCGCGCAGCGTTGGCGTTCGATCTGCGGGTCGGCATAGAAGGCAGCGGACAGGGGCGTGCGGATCAGCCCCGGACAGACGACGTTGCTGCGCACGCCGCGCGCTCCCCATTCGCTGGCGATCTGCCGGGAGAGCATGCACACCCCGGCCTTGGCCGCGCTGTAGGCGCCGCTCCAGGTCTGCGGCGCATGCGCGGCGATCGAGGCGATGTGCACGATGCGCCCGCGGCCGCGGCCGCGAGCCAGCATCGAGCGGCCGAAGGCCTGGGAACAGAGCAGGTAGCCATTCAGGTTGACCGACAGCACCCGGTTCCATTTCTCCAGGTCGATGTCCTCGATGCCGCCGGGCTGCAGCACGCTGGCGTTGTTGACCAGTACGTCGCAGCCGCCGAAGCGGCTTTCCACCAGGGCGGCCGCCCTGCGCACGCTCTCGGGGTCGGCGATGTCGCAGGCCAGAACCTGCACGGGTTCGGCGGCACCGACGGACAGTCGCTCGGCGAGATGCGCGCAACCGGCCTCATCGCGGTCCAGCAGCACCACCCGGGCGCCCTGCCCGACCAGCGCGGCGGCGATTTCGCGACCGATGCCACCGGCCGCGCCGGTGACCACACAGACAGCCGAGTCGAGCCCCAGCCAGTTACCGTTGTTGTTGTTCATGACCATCTCCGGCACTCACGCAGGGCGGCGCACCATGCGCCGCGTTTTATTGTTGTCGGCCCTCGGGCCCTGCACGTGGAGGGATGTTAGGAGGATGCGGCGGCCTTCCAGAATGGACGAAATCGGCAACCACCCCGACATTTCGGGCAAAAAAGCGCATTCGGAAAGGATCGAATTGACCGGTCCGGCCGCTTCGGGCTAATCAAGGAAGGCAAGGAGCCCAGAACAATGAACAAGATTCCCAGCTACGCCCTCTATGGCGAAGCCGCTCAGCCGGTCTGGCACGAATCCCTCCACGTCGAGACCATCTCCAACCGCTCCGGCGCCTACGACTGGTCGATCGAGCCGCACCGCCACGACAGCCAGTTGCAGATCCTCTACCTGCAGCAGGGTGGCGGCCGGGTGCTCTGCGACAGTGTCCACCTCGCGGCCCATGCGCCCTGCATCATCCAGATCCCGGCGCAGAGCGCGCACGGCTTCGACTGGCAGGGCCCGGTGGAAGGCAAGGTGGTCACCGCCCTGCAGCCGCCGCTGGAATCGGTGGCCGAACCCCTCGCCCCCGGCCTGCTGCCGCTCTTGCGCAACCGCCGGTTGATCGAGCTGCCGCACTGGAGCGCGACGGAAGACCCGCTGCTGCTCCTGTTCGCCGCCCTCGAGGAGGAATACCTGGCCCGCGGGCGCGAGCATATGGCCTGCAGCACCGCCCTGTTGTTGGCGCTGCTCGTCCAGATACTCCGCCTGGGCGAATCGGCCGCGGCCGAGCCGGGTCAGCCGCGCGGCCGGCGCAGCCAGCAGATCCGCCAGTTCCGCGAGCAGGTGGAGATTCATTTTCGCAGCCACCGCCCGGTCAGCGATTACGCCGACCTGCTCGGCATGACCCTGGCGACCCTCGGCCGGCTCTGCCAGGAGCGACTGGGCATGAGCCCGCTGGCGGCGATCAACGCCCGACTGCTGCTCGAGGCCCGGCGCGAACTGGCCTATTCCAGCCGCAGCATCAAGGAGATCGCCCACGACCTGGGCTTCTCCGACGAAGGCTATTTCAGCCGCTTCTTCCGCCGCCACACCCGCCTGACGCCCAGCGAATTCCGCAACCAGGTACGGCAGGGACAGCTCTAGGCGCGTCCGCCCCCAGCGCCGGGAGGCGACTGGCCGGCCATTCCCATCGGCACGTTGCGGACAGCGGGGCGTACGACTTTCGCGGCCAGCCGGCGATCGGACCCTGGAAGTCACCGATGCGATAAAAGGCTCCGGGCATCCGAACGGAAATCAGCGCCCTGTTCTTCCCCGCTCGTCGATCCGCGAACCACGAAGCCTGCGCATGGACGAGCGCCCTATCTTTCGCCTCATCCCGCCCTCACCGCCCCCACATTCGAACAGCGCCGAAAAAAAGTACCAGCCCCCGGAAAGAAGCGCGCTAGCCAGTCAAGTCGCCCCCTCGTTAGCTTTGATCCGCCGGCCTTCGGTGTGCCGGCGCCATTCGCCTACAACTACAACAAAGGAAAACACCATGACTCATCGCGAAGAATCGCGGGGGCTGCTGTTCGGCATGCCCTTGTCCCTGATCTGGGGCTATATCGCCATCGCCCTGTTCATGACGGGCGACGGCATCGAACTGGCCTTTCTGTCACGCTATGTCGTCGATCTGGGTTTCTCGGCTACCCAGGCATCCCTCCTCTTCACCGTCTACGGATTGCTGGCGGCCCTGTCCGGTTGGAGTTCGGGAGTATTGGCCGACGTATTCGGGCCGAGGCGGATCATGCGTATCGGCGTGGCCGCCTGGATTCTCTTCCATGCACTCTTCCTGGTCTTCGGCCTGGAGGAAAAGAACTTCTCCTTGATGGTGCTGTTCTACGGCATTCGCGGCCTGGCCTATCCCCTGTTCATTTACGCCTTCGTCGTCTGGGTCGCCCAGGTGACGCCACGCGCCCGCCTGGCTTCGGCCATGGGCTGGTACTGGACGATGTATTCGATCGGCATCGGCTTTCTCGGCACTTATCTGCCGAGTTTCAGCATTCCGCATATCGGCTTCATGGGCACCCTGTGGATGGCCATCGCCTGGGTGGCGACAGCGGGCGCCATGGTCGTGTTCCTGGTCAAGGACCGGCAGGCGGAAGACAGCGGCGCCAGCCGCAATCCGGCCGAGCGCTTTCATGAACTGGGCCGCGGCGTCACCATCCTTTTCCGGCACCGCGGCATCCTCGTCGCCGCCATCGTGCGGATCATCTGCAACCTGACGCTGTTCGGCTTCCCGGTGATCATGCCGCTGTTCTTCACCTCGCCCGAGGTGGGCTTCAGCATGGAGCAATGGCTGCGCATCTGGGGCGCCCTGTTCATCGTCACCATCTTCACCAACGTGATGTGGGGCCTGATCGGCGACCGGATCGGCTGGGTGTTCCAGATGCGCTGGTTCGGCTGCGCCGGATGCGCGCTCGCCACCCTGGCCTTCTACTACGTGCCGCTCGCCTACGGCGCCAGCTTCCCGGCCGCCGTCCTGGCCGCGGCCGCCCTGGGCGTCGGCGTATCCGCCTTCGTACCGATGGGCGCCATCTTTCCGGCCATGGCGCCGGAACACAAGGGCGCGGCCATTTCGGCCCACAACCTGGCCGCCGGCCTTTCCAACTTCATGGGGCCGGCCATCGCCACCCTGAGCATTTCCGCCGTGGGCGTGGAAGGCGTGGTGTGGATCTACGCCTCGCTCTACCTCGTCGGGGTGGTGCTGACCTATTTCATCCATGTCGAACAGCCCGGACTCGAGCACAAGGCCAGGTCCGGCCCACGTATCCCGCACTCATCGAACGCCAGCAAAGCCATCTGAACAGGAGAGGCCATTCATGAAAGCTCTGGTCCTGGAAAAGCAGCACGACCTGAAGATCCGCGACATCGACCTGCCCACGCCGCCAGTGGGGCCGGACGACGTGCGCATCCGCATCCATACCGTCGGCGTGTGCGGCAGCGACGTGCACTACTACACCCACGGGCGCATCGGTCATTTCATCGTCGACCGGCCGCTGGTGCTGGGACACGAGGCGGCCGGCACGGTCGTCGAGGTCGGCAGCGGCGTCACCCGCCTGGCCGTGGGCGACCGCGTCTGCATGGAGCCCGGCATTCCCGATCCCAAGTCGAAGGCCTCGCGCCTGGGCCTCTACAACGTCGATCCTTCGGTCGTGTTCTGGGCCACCCCGCCGGTGCACGGCTGCCTGACCCCGGAAGTCGTCCATCCGGCGGCTTTCGTCTATAAACTCCCCGACAACGTCGGCTTCGCCGAGGGGGCGCTGGTGGAGCCCTTCGCGATCGGCATGCAGGCGGCCGTCAAGGCCCGCATCAAGCCCGGCGACGTCGCCGTGGTCATCGGCGCCGGCACCATCGGCATGATGACCGCCCTGGCCGCGCTGGCCGGCGGCGCGAGCCGGGTGCTGGTGTCCGACCTGATGGTGGAGAAGCTGGCCATCGCCCAGCGCTATGAAGGCATCACCGCCGTCAACGTGCGCGAGCGCTCCCTGCGCGACGCGGTGGCCGAGGTCACCGACGGCTGGGGCGCGGATGTGGTGTTCGAGGCCAGCGGTAGCGCCCGGGCCTATGGCGATGCACTGGCGGCGGTCTGCCCGGGCGGGGCGCTGGTATTGGTGGGCATGCCGGTCGAGCCGGTGCCCTTCGACGTGGTGGCGGCCCAGGCCAAGGAGATCCGCATCGAGACCGTGTTCCGCTACGCCAATGTCTACGAGCGGGCGGTGAACCTGATCGCCAGCGGCAAGGTCGATCTGAAGCCGCTGGTCTCGGCGACCTACCCCTTCGAACGGGGTGTCGAGGCCTTCGAGCGGGCCGCCAGCGCCCGGCCGGGCGATGTGAAGGTGCAGATCACCTTCGGCGACGGCTGATCGCGGCGTCTGCCTTGCGCCGAGGGCCGGAAGGAATCTCACAGGGTGATACGGGTATGGAATTCAGCGAGAAGCCCTCGGATCTCGAGGTGATCCTCAACGAGCCGCAGCACAGCTTCCGCTGGTACGAGCACGATTACCCCTTTCCCTTGGCGCGCTGGAACCATCACCCCGAGTTCGAGATCCACCTGATCCGGCGCGGCACCGGCAAGTTGCTCGCCGGGGACTATATCGGCCATTTCGGCCCCGGCCATGTGGCGCTGATAGGCCCCGGACTGCCCCACGACTGGATCGGCGATCTGGCGCCGGAGCAATGCATCCGCGGGCGCGACCTGGTCCTGCAGTTCGACGGGGAAAGCCTGCTGCGGTTGCGCGAAAGGCTGCCCGAACTGGGCGAACTCCAGCCCCTGTTCGAGCGGGCCCGGCGGGGCGTCGAGTTCACGGGGCAAACGGCCCGCCATGCCGCCCGCCTGCTGGAAGCCATCGGCCGGGCGGCCGGCCTCAGGCGCCTGCTGCTGTTTCTGTCGCTCCTGGAAACCCTGGCCCGCGCCGGCGCCGCCGAGAGCCGCACGCTGGCCAGCCCCCACTACTCGCCCCGCTTGGACAGCCTGACGACCAGACGGATCAACCAAGTGTTCGATTACATCCTGGACGATCTGGCCGGCGAGATCCGCCTGTCGGTCATCGCGCGGCGCCTGCGGATGAGCGAGCCGGCCTTCTCGCGCTTCTTCAAACGCACGACCGGGCACACCTTCGTCGATCTGATCCGCAAGCTGCGCATCCAGCGGGCCTGCCGCCTGCTGCTGCAAAGCCGGCAGTCGATCGCGGACATCTGCTTCCAGGTCGGCTATGGCAATCTGTCGAACTTCAACCGCCACTTCCGTCACGAGATGCACGAGACGCCCAGCGAGTACCGCCGCCGGCTCGGGCAGTCTCCCGGCCCGGCGGCCGGCGGATCGGCAGCGGCCAGCGCCGATCCGCCATGAACGCGCTCAGGCCGCGCTCTGCCTGTCGGGCGGCGCGACGCCGCTCTCCACTCCGCCCGAGGCGGTTTCCAGGGTTTCCTCCGAGGTACGCGAGGCGTCGTCCTCGGTCTCGATCTGCTCGCACGCCTCGCACCAGTGCCTCGCCTGCTGGCCTTCCGGACAACCTTCCGACTCCCAGATCCGGTAGGCCCGTTCGCGTATGCGTTGTTCGTCGTGACTTGCGTTCATTTCACCGTCCTCCGCTGAAGGGGGCCGCCGAAAGGACATCGGCAGACACCGGGGACTCTGGTCGAAGCAGCGCTCGCGAACGGGGCGGCACGGGCCTCGCCCGGCGCTGCAAACCCCAACTGTAGGAGATCGTCCGCGCCATACCCTGCGCCATGGGGAGGCGGACGGATGGACGGCGCTCCGGGCGACCGGGGGTATTAGAACCGTCCCCGCCAGAGAATCGCTGCGGCCGCCAGCCCGACGCACACGACCAGCCCCCGCATCGTCGGCAGCAGGCCGGCGGCGTCGATCAGCGCACCGATGCCGAGGATGCCCAGGGCGCTGCCCAGGTAGCCGGCCACGTAGAACAGCGAACTCAGGGTGCCGCGGTGCTCCGCCGGGGCGATGGCCGCCAGGTGTCCCATGGCGCCGACGAAGGAGGCGCCGTAGCCGACCCCGCAAAGCAGGGTGAACAGGCAGAAGCCCCAGGCCAGGCCCTGCGCCAGGCTGAAGGTACAGCCGGCCCAGCCGGCCGCCAGCAGCATGCAACCGAGGCGGATGGCGCGCCCGGCGGGCAGCCGCCGGCAGAGGAACTGGGTGACGCCGGCGGCGATCTGGAAGGCGGCGACTATCAGTCCGGCGGCGGCCAGGGCACCGGCCGGCAGCAGCGAGGCCAGCAGGGTGGAGCCCAGGGCGATGAACAGCGAACCCACCGCCCAGCCCAGCACCAGTACCGCGCAGACCATGGCGAAGGCCGGCCACAGCGAGGCCATGGCCCGCCCCAGCGGCTGGCGCGCGGTCGGGCGCTCGGCGCATGCCGGTGTCTTCGCCGGCCGCGGCCAGTCGCCGAAAACCAGTCCCAGGCCGGCGAGCAACGCCAGCGCGGCGATCAGCAGAAAGGGCGAACTGCGCGGCCAGAAGTCCAGGTACAGCGCCACCGAGCTGATCACCGGGCCCAGCGCCGCGCCGGCGGTGAAGGCGATGCTCGCCAGGCTGGCGGCACGGCGCTGCCGGTCCAGGTTGTCGAAATCCATCAGCGCGGCATTGGCGCTGCCGGTCAGGGCGCCGGTACCGAGGCCGGCCAGCAGGCGGCCGAAGAACAGCGCCTGCGGGTCGTCGGCGAAACCGAAGGACAACGCGCCGAGGCCGACCACGGCCAGGGCCGGCAGGAGAATCAGCCGGCGGTCCGGCAGGCGGTCGGAAAGCCCGCCGAGGGCGGCGAGCGACAGCAGCACGCCGAAGGCGTAGACCGCATAGAGGGCGCTCAACACGACCGAGGGGAAGTTCCACAGCGACTGATAGAGCCCGTACAGCGGCGAAGGCGTGGTGCTGCCGAGCAGGGCGCCGACCAGCGCCAGGGCGAGGAAGGCACGGGGAACGGCCAGTCGACCGGACAGGGGCAAGGGCGGCGGCAACGAAGCGGTCACGGCAAGGGCCTCGAATGAACCGCGGCCGGAACGGGCCGCGAGCGATGACTGGGCGGGGCGGCGCCGTCGTTCGCGCGACGGGAACGGCAGCCGGCTGGGTTCGCGCGGGACCATTCTCGCAGTTGGGGCCGCCGTTCCACAGGTATTTTTCCTGCAAGCGCCCGGACTATTTCCATCCGCCGCCCATGCCGCTCAGATCCCGGCCGGCTGTGCGGCGGCCCGTTCCGGGATTTCCCGCTCCGGCCGCGCCGCCAGGGCCCGGCCGGCGATGTAGCCGAAGGTCATGCCCGGCCCCAGGGTGATGCCGCCGCTCGGGTAATGGCCGTTCATCACATGCGCCATGTCGTTGCCCACCGCGTACAGGCCGGGAATCGGCGCGCCGCCCTCCCCCAGCACCCGCGCCTCGGCGTCGGTGCGCAGCCCGGCGAAGGTGCCGAGGCTGCCGGGCACCAGCTTCAGCGCGTAGAACGGCGCGCGAAGGAGCGCGCCCAGCGACGGATTCGGCCCGTGCAGCGCCTCGCCCTGGGCCTTGTTGTAGGCCGAGGCGCCGCGCCCGAACTGGGGGTCGACGCCGCGCTCCGCGCCGAGGTTGAAGGCTGCCACCGTGGCTTCCAGTTGGCGGGCGTCGATACCGCACTGGCGGGCCAGTTCGCCCAGGCTGGCGGCCTTGTGCAGATAGCCCTTGCGCACCCAGGGCCGGGTCGGGAACGGAAACGGCCGCGACCAGCCGAGACCGTAATGGCGCTGCGCCCGCTGGTCGCAGATCAGCCAGGCCTGGGCGACCTCGTCCGCCGGCGTGGCGGCGAACAGGGCGCTCATGAAGTCGTGGTAGGAGTCGGCCTCGTTGACGAAGCGCCGGCCGTCGCGGCGCACGGCGATGAAGCCGGGCTTGGCGCGTTCGAGCAGGTGCGGGAAGCCGCTGAAGCCGCCGTCGCCGCGCGGCACCCGCGACACCGGCGCCCAGGCGGCGGGATTCGCCAGATCGCCGGCGACCTGCCCGCCGACGCTCTCGCCCAGGCGCAGGCCGTCGCCGGTATTGCCCTTGGGCGCGGCGGACAAGTGTTCGCTGCCGCTCGGCGCATGGACGAACAGTTGCGCGATGCGCCGCTGGTCATGCGGGAAACCGCCGCAGGCCAGCACCACGCCACGGCGAGCACGGACCTCGAGCAGCGCTCCGCCCCGCTCGATGCGCGCACCGACCACCGCCTCGCCGTCGCGCAGCAGGTCGCGCGCCGGCGCCTCGGTGAACAGACGCACCCGACGGTCCAAGGCACTTTTCAACAGCCGCGCCACCAGCGCGTTGCCGTTGACCAGATGCATGCCACGGCTGTGCCACAGCAGGTCGCGGAAATGCCGCAGCAGGCGCCCGGCCACGTAGAGCGCCGAGCGCGGCGAGCGGCGGGCGTTGAAGAAATGCGCCAGATCCACGCCGCCGGCGATGCCCATGCCGGCCAGACTGATCAGGTCCAGCGGCGGGCGCAGCCGCTCGATCCAGGGACCGAGCTGGCGGCCGTCGAACGGCTGGGCGCACAGCGAGCGGCCGCCGCGGACGAAACCGGGCGACTCGTGAAAATCGGGCATCCGGCTGCCGGAGAAAAACTGCACGGCGGTGCGTCGCTGGAAGAACTCGACCATCCGCGGCCCCTGCTCCAGAAAGGCCTCCATCCGCGCGTCCAGGCGCTCGCTGTGCAGCTCGTGGCGCAGATAGGTCTCCGGCTGTTCGGCGTCCTCGACCACGCCCTCGGCGATGGCCAGGGGATTGCGCGGAATCCACAGCCAGCCGCCCGACCAGGCGCTGGTACCGCCCAGCCAGGGCTCCTTCTCCGCCACCAGCACGTCGAGCCCCTGCTCGGCGGCGGTCACCGCCGCGGCGAGGCCGGCGGCACCCGAGCCCAGGACGAGTACATCGCAATACTCGGGCAAGGGCTGGCTATCGACACTGTGCATGACGATCTCCCCTTTGGTTGTCATGATCGAACGGACCTCTCCGCCGGGGAGAGGGACCGGGAGAAGTGGACATCGGACGACATTCCGGCCACCCCCTCTCCCCAACCCTCTCCCCGAGGGGGAGAGGGAGCAAAATGTGTCGCGGCTTTCGGGTAGCGGCTGGCTACCGGCTCCGTGCATGAGGATCTCCCGTCCGGTCGTCACGATCGTCTCCCCTCTCCCCCAGGGAGAGGGGCCGGGGGAGAGGGCCGTTGGGCGGCAGTTCGGCCACCCCCTCTCCCCAACCCTCTCCCCGAGGGGGAGAGGGAGCAATGTGTCGCGACTTTCGGGTAGCGGCTGGCTACCGGCTTCGTGCATGACGATCTCCCGTCCGGTCGTCATAATCGTCTCCCCTCTCCCTCAGGGAGAGGGGCCGGGGGAGAGGGCCGTTGGGCGGCAGTTCGGCCACCCCCTCTCCCCAGCCCTCTCCCCGAGGAGAGAGGGAGCAATGTGTTGCGACTTTCGGATAGCGGCTGGCTACCGGCTTCGTGCATGGTGATCTCCCGTCCGGTCGTCACGATCGTCTCCCCTCTCCCCTTGGGAGAGGGGTCGGGGGAGAGGATCGTTGGGCGGCAGTTCGGCCGCCCCCTCTCCCCAGCCCTCTCCCCGAGGGGAGAGGGAGCAATGTGTCGCGACTTTCGGGTAGTGGCTGGCTACCGGCTCCGTGCATGAGGATCTCCCGTCCGGTCGTCATAATCGTCTCCCCTCTCCCTCAGGGAGAGGGGCCGGGGGAGAGGGCCGTTGGACGGCGCTCAGTCATTCCCCTTCTCCCCGCCCTAATCCCACGGGGAGAAGGGGTAAAAGCCCCCTATTGCAGCGGCGAGAAATCGGTCGGCCGCATCAGTCGCGAGTCGAGGCTCACCACCGCGTCCAGCTCCTTGTTCTTGCGGCTGAACTCCAGCCAGCGCGGATCGGCGGCCATCCGCCCGCGGCGCGCCTGGCGGTCGTCCAGGCTTTCGTAGGCCCAGATGTGCACCACCTGGTTGGCGCCGCCGAACTCGGTGACGAAGAAGCCGACCAGATTACCGAGGACCTCCATCTGCAGCGGCAGCGCGTCGCTCTTATAGAGGGCCAGCCAGTCGGCCAGCCTGGTCGGTTTAATGGTGTAGGTGCGCAGTTCGTAGTACATGCTCGTCTCCAGGTTGGGTTGCTCGCGAAGTCCCGCCGCCCAGGCGTTCGGCGATGTCGCAGGCGGCGATGTAGCCGAAGGCCAGGCCCGGCCCCAGGGTGATGCCGGGACCGGGATAGGTGCCGTCCATGATCGAATTCATTTCGTTGCCGGCCGCGTAGAGCCCGGCGATCGGCCGGCCCTCGCGATCCAGCACGTTGGCGCGGGCGTCGGTGAGCAGGCCGCGCGCCGAGCCGAGGTCGCCGGTATCGATGCGGATCGCGTAGTACGGCGCCCGCTGCAGCGGCGCGATGCAGGGATTGGGCTGGTGCAGCGGATCGCCCATGTAGCGGTTGTAGGAGTTGCCGCCCTTGCCGAATTCCCGGTCGAGGTTCTGCCGGGCGTCGGCGTTGTAGCGTTCCAACGTCCGTTGCAGGGCGGCCGGGTCCACGCCGATGGCCTGCGCCAGCCCGCCGATGTCGTCGGCGCGCAGCAGGTAGCCGGCCTCGATCAGCGCCGAGTTGTCCACCGGCTTCGGCCGGGCCAGGCCCATGCCATACCTGTTCAGCGCCTCGCTGTCGCAGATCAGCCAGCAGGGTGCGTTGGCCCCGCCGTCGGCGAACATGGCCTCGACGAAGCAGTGGTAGGAGTTCGACTCGTTGACGAAGCGCCGGCCGGCGCGATTGACCGCGATCACCCCCGGCTTGGCGCGGTCGGTGACCAGGTGCGGGAAGCGCTCCAGGCTGCCGTCCGGCTTGCGCAGCACCGACACCGGCGCCCAGAAGAAGTTGGCGGCCAAACCCTCGCCGGCAGCGGCGTTCGCCGCGGCGGCCAGGCGCAGGCCGTCGCCGACGTTGGTCTCCGGCGACATGCTCCAGTGCCGGGCGTCGGTCTTCGGCCGGTAGTCGGCGGCCTGCGCGCCGGCGGCGAAACCGCCGCAGGCCAGCACCACCCCGCCACGCGCCAGCACGCGCCGGCGCTGGCCCCGGTAGTCGACCAGCAGGCCCTTGACCGCGCCATCCTCGACGATCAGCGATTCCGTGCGCGTCTCCAGCCAGAGTTCGACCCCCTTGGCGAAGGCGCTGGCGGCCAGCCGGGCGATCAGCGCGTTGCCTACCGTGAGGCGGGTGCCGCGCGGATGGCTCAGGCGATCGACGCCATAGCGCGCCAGCAGTTTCAGGCAGTGCCAGAAGGACTTCGGCGAGCGGCGGATGGCGAGGAAATGCTGGATGTCGACGCGGTTGACCATCATCCCGCCGAACAGCAGCATGCCGTCCGGCGGCCTGCGCAGGTCCTTGAAGCGCTCGCCCAGCCTGCGTCCGTCGTATTCGTCGATTTCCAGGGCGCGGCCCTTGTCGGTGCCGCCGGGCAGGTCCGGGTAATAGTCGGGGGACAGCGGCCGCAGACTGTATTTCAGTTCGCTGTGGCCTTCGAGGAAGGCCAGCGCCTCGCGCCCGCGCTCGACGAAGGCGTCGACCAGCTCGGGCTTGTAGCCCGCGCCGATGACCGCCTGCAGGTAGGTGCGCGTGTGTTCGGCCGGGACATGGATGCCGGCCGCCCGCGCCTGGTCGCTGTCGTGAATCCACACGGCGCCGCCGGAGATGGCCGAGGTGCCGCCGAAGCTGGCGTCCTTCTCCACCAGCAGGACCCTCAGGCCCTTGCAGGCAGCGCTGAGCGCCGCGGCGAAGCCGGCGGCGCCGCTGCCGAGCACCACCACATCGTAGGAAAGCTCCGCCGGACCGCTATCCGGCAGGTGCATGGCTGTGTTCATCGCGTATCGCCTTCAGATGTCCAGGGGCGTGACGCCCATGAAGTGGCCGAGATTGCCGAGCTGGGCGCGAGCCATTTCCGGGCCGCTCTGCACCGCGCAGCCCATGCGCCGGGCGAAGGCGAGCAGCGGTGTGATCTCCGGCGAGGTCACCACGTCGGCGACCAGGCAGTGCTTCGCCAGGCTTTCCAGCAGGCTCTCGGGCAGCGGCAGCTCGCCGCTGTCGCCCATGCCCACCGGCGAGGCGTTGACCACCAGGTCGAAATCGGCGAGCGAGGCATGGCCGCCGCCGATCTCGATGGCCGGGAAGGCCCGGCGCAGCAGCGCGCAGAGGCTCTCGACGCGCTCGGCGCTGAGGTCGGCGATGGCCAGCCGGCTCACCCCGCCCTCGCACAGGGAATAAGCGATGGCACTGCCGACGCCGCCGGAGCCGACCACCAGGGCGCGCTTGCCGCCGGGCTCGAAAGCGTGCCGGCGCGCCGCGTTGAGGAAGCCCTCGCCGTCGACGATGTCGCCGACCAGGCGGCCGTCCGCCTCGCGGCGGATCACGTTGACCGAACGCAGGGCCGTCGAGCGCTCGCTGACGGCGTCCAGGCGAGTGGCCAGGAGCTGCTTGTAAGGCACGGTGACCACGCAACCGCGCAGGTTCTTCCAGCCGCGCAGGGTGGCGAGGAAGGCGTCCAGGGACGACTCCTGCAGGTCGATGGGCAGCATCGCCAGATCCTGGCCGTGTTCGGCGAACCAGGCATTGAAGTTTTCCGGGGATTTGACCTGGGCGATCGGCGAACCGACGATGCCGACCAGTGCAGTGGAACCACGAATCATACGGGCCTCCAGTTCTTGGATTTGTTGTGGCCCGATCCTGCGCCCACGGATTTTCCAGAACAATGTTCCTGTTTGCCTTTCCGCTTGTTAATCGCAACTACGCTGCGATAATCGCAACAAACCGGTAAATGACTCACCGCCCATGAAAGAGCCCGTCATCCATTCCCGCGACCTGATCGTCGGCCTGCAGAAAGGCCTGGCCCTGATGCAACTGTTCTCCGAACGCCATCCGCGCCTCAGCGTGCCGCAGGCGGCCAGTCTTTCCGGGCTGACCCCGAGTGCGGTGCGGCGCTTCCTGCTGACCCTGGTCCACGACGGCTTCGCCGAAACCGACGGCCGCCACTACTGGCTGACCGCCAAGGCCCTGCGCATCGGCCAGGCCTACGTGGATTCGGCGCAACTGCCGCGCATGCTGCGGCCGATCGTCGAGCAGGTGGCGCGCAACACCCAGGAGCATGTCTCGGTGGGCGTGCGCGACGGCGACGACATCGTGCACATCGTGCGCAGCCGCTACAGCCACATCGCCTCGCCGTCGATCCGCCCCGGCGCGCGGATGCCGATGTACTGCACGGCGAGCGGCCGGCTGTGGCTGGCCACGCTGGCCCCCGGTGCGCTGGACGCCTATTTCGCGCGGGTCGAACTGTGCGCCCCGACGCCCTATACCCTGACCTCGGTGGAGGCGATCCGCGCCGAACTGGTCCGGATCGGCGAACTCGGCCACGCACTGGTGGACCAGGAGTACGAGGTGGGCATGCGCGTGCTGGGCGTGCCGCTGCGCGACCGCGAAGGACAGATGAAGGCCAGCCTGACGCTGACCACCCATGCCGCGCGGATGGGCCCGGAGGAAATGCGCGAGCGCTACCTGCCCGCCCTGTACGAAGCCCAGGTCCTGCTCAGGCCGATCCTTTGAGAACCGGTCTTCGCGGTCGGCAGGCCGTCAGCAGCCCTTGAACTTCCGCTGCAATCGTTCCCTCTCAGCAAGCAAGGCCTCCAACCGCCCAAGCCATAGAGGACGCCATGGACCCGATCTCTACCGGAACGGTCGTCGTCATCGCCGGAGCCTCGAGCGGCATCGGCCGCGCCACCGCCCACGCCTTCGCCGAGCGCGGCGCCAGGCTCCTGCTCGCCGCACGGCGCACGGCGCACGGCGCACGGCGCACGGAGATGCTCGCGGAGGTGGCGCGCCAGAGCCGGGATCTGGGCGGCAGCGCCTTCGCCCTGGGCACCGACGTGAGCCGCGAGGAGGACGTCGAAAAGCTGGCGCGTCAGGCCATCGTCCGCTTCGGCCGCGTCGACCTGTGGTTCAACAACGCCGGGGTCGGCGTATTCGGCCGGCTGGAGGATATTCCTTCCGAGGTCTGGCGCCGAGTGATCGAAACCGATGTCTTCGGCTACATGTACGGCGCCAAGGCGGCGATACGCCAGTTTCGCACCCGGGGCCACGGCATCCCGATCAACGACGTCTCCATCGTCGGGGTCCTCGCCAAACCGGACTCCACCGCCTACGCCACCGGCAAGTTCGCCGTGCGAGGCTTCTCCGAGGCCCTGCGCCAGGAACTGCTGGACCAGCCGGGCATCCATGTCTGCACTGTCCTGCCCGCGCTCATCGACACGCCCTGCTTCGAGCATGCGGCCAACTGCAGCCAGCACCGGGTACGCGCCGCACCGCCGGTCCACACGCCGGAGAAGGTTGCCCGCGCGGTCGTGGACCTGGTGCGGTTTCCGCGTGCCGGAATCGTCGTCGGCGGGGCCGGACGCGCAGCCATCCTGCTGAAACGCCCGGCCCCCGGGCTGATGACGCGGCTCGACGCCCGGATGCTCCATCGCGGTTTTCTCACCGGTGAGCCGGGCGCACAGACCAGCGGCACCCTGTGCGAGCCGATGTACGACGGACACGGCGTCCGCGGCGGCTGGCACAAGGGCGCGAACAACGGCGGCGTGCCGTCGTTGCCGGTCCTGGCCCCGATCGGTCTTCCGCTCGGCATCCTGCTCTGGCGACGCCCGAGCCGGACATGGCGCCCGAGATGACCGCTATCGCCTTTTCGTTCCGAATGCCCCGGCCGGGGCTGGTAGGATCGCGCCAAGGAGGTCGCCATGACCGATCGGATAACGCTCATCCTCTCCGGAGGAAACGCGCTCGGCGCCTACGAGGCCGGCGCCTACGAAGCGCTGCATGAGCGAGGTCTGCAGCCTGCCCGGTTCGTCGCCGTTTCCACCGGCGCGATCAATGCCGCGCTCATCGCCGGCAATCCTCCGGAAAAGCGGACGGACTGCCTGCGCCGTTTCTGGGCGATGGTCGCGCAGGACACCGCGGCCTGGCTCCTCGGACCGGCCTACTGGTCGACGGCTTTCGATAGTGGGCGGGCGCGCATCATGCCATCGGCTCTGCTGGGCAACTCGAACATCTACCATCCGCGCTTTCCGGGCGCCCTGTCGATGCTGCCGGGCATGCCCACGGACAGCAGCCTCTATGACCTCGGTCCCTTGCGCGAACGTCTGAAGAAAGCCGTCGACTTCGGCCGGCTAAACAGCGGGGAAACCCGGATGATCGTCGTCACCGTGGACGCCCACAGCGGCGAGGAGGTGCGCTTCGACACGGCCGAGGGGCCGATCGGAGTCGACCACCTGCTGGCGAGCTGCGGCTTCCTGCCCTTCTTTCCGCCGGTCGAGATCGATGGTCGCCTGCTGGTCGACGGCGCCATGGCCTCGAACCTGCCCCTGGAGGCCGCGCTGGAGGAGCATGTCACGGAGGACCGCTTGTGCATCGCGCTGGACCTGCTGCGCCGGGAAAACGACGGGGTGCATACCGTCGGACAGGCCATCGACCGGCAACTCGAACTGCTGCTTTCCTCCCAGACGTGGAAGGCGCTGAAGAACCTGCGCCAGGTCCACGCGCTGCGCCGCCGACTACGCCTGCTCGGCGAGCGACTGCCGGCCGAACTGCGCATCGACCCGGCCTTGGCGCCGGCTCTGGCGGAGGGCGAAAAACTCGGCGGTGCCACCACGCTGCTCCTGCTCGCCCACACCAGCGTGCCCCACGATGCCGAACTGCGGGCGTTCGACTTCTCCCGCCCCGTGCTGACCGAGCGCTGGGCAAGCGGCCGTGCGGACATGGCGCAGGCTCTGCAGGCCCTGGGCAGCCGCCGCGCCGCGCCGGGAGAGTTCGTCGTACTGACCTTCAGCGGTGGCGAGGCCAGGGAACTCCCCGACGCGGATATGACCTGAGCCCGGACGGCGAGCCCCTATCCGCCTCCGAGGCCCGCCCCCGGGTTCTTCGGGGCCGGGCCTCCCGCTCGCCCTTTTTCGAACATCCGAAGACACGCTATCGGTCAGCGGCCGACCCGGACGAACGCCGTCGCCCCGCCGCTCTTCACCATCAGCCCGCCGATCGGCCTCATGGAGCCGCACCTGTAACGACACACCTGGACGGTGGCTCCCGGCGTCCGCCGCAAGCGCCTCATGAAGACTGGCCTAAGCTTTGACCTGTCCACTGCGGACAATCGCCATCGGGAGGGATTGGAAATGATCGACATCGATAAACAAGGCTCCACGGGCAGCCCCCGGGACGCCAGGCATCCTCTGGAACACTGGCACCCGCTGGATCGCCTGCGCCGGCAGGTCGATCACCTGTTCTCCGACCTCGGCCGCAAGGCGCTGCGCAACCCCTTCGGCCACGGCCCGTTCGACAGCGAGCCGCAATGGTCGCGGGAACTGTCCGGCCAGGGCATGCCGGCGGTGGACATCGACGACAAGGGCACGGCCTACGAGATCTCCGCCGAACTGCCCGGCATGCACGAGCGGGACATCGAGGTCAAACTGTCCAGCGGCTGCCTGACCATCCGGGGGGAGAAGAAGGAAGAATACGAGGACCGGAAGAAGAACGCCTACGTCGCCGAACGCTACTACGGCTCCTTCCAGCGCAGCTTCGCCCTGCCTCCGGAAGTCGATGCCGGGCGCATCGAGGCGCGCTTCGACAAGGGCGTGCTGACCTTGAGCCTGCCGAAGAAAGCCGAGGCGCTCGGTGCCGAGAAGAGCATCCCGATCAAGGCCGGCTGAGCGATCGGTTCCCCGCCCGCGCCGGTCGGGCGTCAGCGGCAGGCATCGAAATCCAGCGCGAGGCGGCTGTCGAAGCGCCGCTCCCGCCCGCTCAGCGGATCGACGAAGTTCAGGGTCTGCGCCAGCAACTGCAGCGGCCGGCGATAATCGTCGATCTCCCGCCGGGAACGCTCCAGCAGGCGCGGATAGAGCGGATCGTTGCAGATCCCCGCGCCCAGCGTGGCCATGTGCACGCGCAACTGGTGGGTCTTGCCGGTGACCGGATGCAGCACGTAACGCCACAGCTCCCCCCGGCGCTCGCCCGGTTCGACGCGGGTCTCGCTGTTCGGCTCGCCCTCGGCCTCGCGCATCAGGAAGAAGGGCTCGCCCTTGACCAGCCGGCTCCGGCGCAGCAGCGGGAAGCTCAGCCCCGGCAGCGCCGGGGCGATGGCCGCGTAGACCTTGCGGATTCGCCGTTCGCGGAACAGCGCCTGATAGCGCCCGCGACTCGCCGGGTTGCAGGAGAACAGCACCAGCCCGGCGGTGAGCCGGTCGATGCGGTGCAACGGCACCAGGTCGGGATTGCCGAGGCGGCGCACCAGGCGCGCCAGCAGGGTCTGCTCGACGTACTCGCCGACCGGGGCGACCGGCAGGAAATGCGGCTTGTCCGCCACCACCAGATGGTCGTCCGCGTGCAGCACCGCTTCGGCGAAGGGAATCGGCGTTTCCGCCGCCACCTCGCGAAAGTAGTGGACGCGCAACGCCTCACGGTAGGGATACTCGGGCCCCAGGACGTTCCCCTCGCCGTCCAGCACCCGGCCACGGCGCATGCGCTCCAGCCAGATTTCCCGGCCGATCGCCGGGAAATGCGCGCAGAGGCAATCGAGTACAGTGCGCCAGTCGCCGCGCGGCAGGTGCAGGACGCTGGGGCGGAGGCTGGCGGCGGAAGCATCGGACATGGCGAAAGGACTCCGGCGACGGGAGCGCATTAGGCCCCAGCGAAGGTCTGCCGTCAAAGGCCCGGCGAGTGCCATAATGCCCGGCTCCGCCGCCTGCGCCCCGGCGCGGCATCGACCATGAACCGCACGCCCGCGAGCGAGGGAGCGCTCCGGGCCGCCCGATCGACATTCCGGACATGCCGACAGACCTTCCGCTCCCATCCGCGACTTCCGCCCTGCCCCCGGTGCTCGCCGGCCCGCTGCTGCGCCGGCTGAGCCCGGAGCGCCTGATCCTCTGGCTGGTCGGTTCGCGGCCTCTGCAGTTGTCGCTGCAACTGGCCTGCGCCGGCTCGCAGCAGCGCCTCATCGCGCTCGACGCGCCGCTCTGCCGCCGCCTGCGCGTCGGCACCCACGCCTGGCTGCATCTGATAGACGTGCCGCTGGACACACCGCTGCCCACGGACACCCCGATCGAATACGACCTGCTGCTGGAGGAGGACGGCCGCCGGAGCGGCATCGCCGACTGGGCGCCGCATCTTCTGCACGAGGGTGCCAGGCGGCCGGATTTCCTGCTCAAGTCGCATCTCGACAACCTGCTGCACGGCTCCTGCCGCAAACCGCACTTCCCCGGCGCGGACGGCCTGGCCAAGGTCGACAGCCTGCTCGCCGGCCTGCGCGAGCGGCCGCAGGCGCGGCCGGCGCTGCTGATGCTGAGCGGCGACCAGATCTACGCGGACGATGTCGCCGGCCCGATGCTGGCGGCCATCCATGCGTTGATCCGTCGCCTCGGCCTCTACGGCGAACGGCTCGAAGGCGCCCTGGTCGCCGACAGCGACGCGCTCTACGCCCATCCCCTGACCTATTACCGGCGCGAGGACCTGCTGCCCGCCTTCAAGTCCAGCGAGGCCCTGCGCGAACGCTTCTTCGGCGGCGTGGAAAAACCGGTGTTCACCAGCGCCAACGCCCACAACCACCTGGTCACCCTCGCCGAGGTGCTGGCGATGTACCTGCTGGTCTGGTCGCCGCTGCCCTGGACGCTGATCCGCCCCGCGCGACCGGCGCTGGATGCCGACCTCGCCGAGCGCTACGCCACGGAACAGGCCTGTCTCGACGGCTTCCTCGCCCAGTTGCCGCAGGCCGCCCGCGCCCTGGCGCATCTGCCGTGCCTGATGATCTTCGACGACCACGACGTCACCGACGACTGGAACCTGTCCGCGCGCTGGGAGGAAACCGCCTACGGCCACCCCTTCTCCCGGCGCATCATCGGCAACGCGCTGATCGCCTATGCCCTGTGCCAGGGCTGGGGCAACGACCCGGATGCGTTCGGCGAGATCCTGCAGCGGATCGAGGCGCTGACCGCGGACGCCGACGAGCGCCTCGACGACGCAGCCCAGGACGGGCTGATCGACGAGTTGCTGAAATTCCAGAGCTGGCACTACCGGCTACCGACCACGCCGCCCCTGATCGTGCTGGACACCCGCACCCGCCGCTGGCGCAGCGAGAGCCACCCGAGCCGGCCATCCGGACTGATGGACTGGGAAGCCCTCAGCGAACTGCAGCAGGAACTGCTCGACGAGCAGGCCGCGGTGATCGTCTCGCCGGCGCCGATCTTCGGGGTCAAGCTGATCGAGGCCGTCCAGCGCCTGTTCACCCTGGCCGGCCACCCGCTGCTGGTCGACGCGGAGAACTGGATGGCCCATCGCGGCTCGGCGAAAGTGATCCTCAACATCTTCCGCCACTCGCGCACCCCCGCCAATTACGTGATCCTCTCCGGCGACGTGCATTATTCCTTCGCCTACGACGTGCGCATCCGTCACCGCAGCGGCGGACCGCAGATCTGGCAGATCACCAGCAGCGGCATCAAGAACGAATTTCCCGCCGGCCTGCTCACCTGTTTCGACCGGCTCAATCGCTGGCTCTACACACCCTGGTCGCCGCTCAACTGGCTGACCAAGCGGCGCCGGATGGAGGTGGTGCCGCGCATTCCCCATCGCGGCCGGCGCGGCGAGCGCCTGTGGAACGGCACCGGCATCGGCCAGTTGCTGCTCGACGTCCTGGGCCGTCCCCGCAGCATCCTCCAGCACAATGCCGACGGCTCGGCGCCGACCCGCTTCGTCCGCTCGGCGGAACTGCAGCGGGCGTCCGGCCGGACCGAGGATGGCATCGTCGAAAGCGCCCGGCTGCGTCGCGGCAAGGCGGAGTGAGCAAAGCGCACGCACGGCGACAGGGCAGGCAGAAAGCCAGCGGAACGTCCAAAAAGGCTCGTCTTGAAGAGGAACAAGCTGTACTTTAGTCAAACCCCCCGGCCCTGCGTCGATACAGCGCAGGAGCCGGGCGGGCCTGCCCGAGCGGAGCAAATCCGCCTGGCAGCAGGAACAATAATTAGGCACGCCGGCTACGGCACGGCATGCCCCTGGCCACCCGGAAGCAGTGATTCGGATGGTCCCTTGCGTATCCGCTGCACCATTAAAACCAAAAAGGCCAGGCACCCCGGCTGACCGCCAGGGGGAGACCGGAGCCATTCAAAAAAAAACGACTACCCCATACCGCCTTTCAGGAGTTTTTCTATGACCATCGCTTCTCAGCATGATTTGCGACGACAGTTCCGAGCCTTGCTGGAGTCCAACACCTGCTACGACGCCGCCTCGGTGTTCGACCCGATGTCGGCGCGCATCGCCGGCGACCTGAAGTTCGAGGTCGGCATCCTCGGCGGCTCGGTCGCCGCCCTGCAGGTGCTCGCCGCCCCGGACTACGCGCTGATCACCCTCAGCGAGTTCGTCGAGCAGGCCACCCGCATCGGCCGCGTCGCCTGCCTGCCGATCATCGCCGACGCCGACCATGGCTACGGCAACGCGATCAACGCCATGCGCACCGTGGCCGAACTGGAACGCGCCGGCGTCGCCGCGCTGACCCTCGAAGATACCCTGCTGCCGCCCAAGTACGGGCACAAGACCACCGACCTGATCCCCCTGGATGAGGCCGTGGGCAAGATCCGCGCCGCCCTGGAGGCGCGCATCGATCCGCAGTTGAGCATCATCGCCCGCACCAACGCCGAACAGCTCAGCGTCGAGGAGACCATCGGACGGGCCAAGGCCTACCAGGCCGCCGGCGCGGACGGCATCTGCATGATCGGCATCCGGGACTTCGAGCATCTGGAGGCCATCGCCCCGCATCTGGACGCGCCGCTGATGCTGATCACCTACGGCAATCCCAAACTGAACGACATGGCCCGCCTGGCCGAGAACGGCGTGCGCATCGTGGTGAACGGGCATGCCGCCTACTTCGCCGCGATCAAGGCCACCTACGACCGCCTGCGCGAACAGCGCGGCGTCGGCCCGTCCGACCTGAGCGCCAAGGAGCTCTGCATCAAGTACTCGACCCTGGACGAGTATCGCGTCTTCGCCCGCGAGTTCATGAACGTTCAGGAGTAACCCTCCGCCGGGCCTGTCCCGTGACGCCGCCAGGGCGCCACGGGCTTGGCCCCCTCCATGCCTCATTGCCGCTGCCCTCTCCCGTCCCTCTGGACGACACCGTTGTTGGCGGCAGGCTTGCCCGAGGGCGGTCCGCCCACGGTGACCTGCGGCAGGACGCCCCCGACGAACTCGATGCTGCGCATGGGAAAGGCGAACCGCACCTGCATCTCGCGCAGGCCCTGCAGCAGACCTAGGTTGATCTCCTGCTGGATGTCCATGTAACGGTTGTAGTCCGCGCTGAGCACGATGTAGACCACCTCGAAGGTCAGTTGGCTTTCATCGAAGGACAGAAAATGCGCGCGGTCGAAACGGGTGCCCTCGATCCCCTGGATGATCCGCCGGACCAGCGCCGCGACCTCGCGTACCTTCTCCACCTGCGTGTTGTAGGCGATGCCGAACTTGAACTGGATCCGCCGGCTGTCCATGCGCTTGTAGTTGTGCAGGGTCCTGGTCAGCATGTCGGAGTTGGCACAGACGATCTGCTCGCCGCTCAGGCTGCGGATGCGGGTGGTTTTCATGCCGATGTGCTCGATGGTCCCGGCCACATCGCCGAAGACCACGAAATCGCCGACCTCGAAGGGCTTGTCCATGCCGATCGACAGCGAGGCGAGGATATCGCCGAGCACCGTCTGCACCGCCAGGGCGATGGCGATGCCGCCGATCCCCAGGCTGGCGACCATGGCGGTGATGTTCACCCCGAGGTTGGCGAGGATCGACAACAGCATCATCGCCCAGATCAAGACACGGAAGATGATGCCGATGATCGCCGTGGTCACCGGATTGCGCACCCTGCCGTTGTGCGCCAGGCTGTCCATCCACAGGCGGATGCCGGTGTCGAGCCACAGCGCCAGTTGGAAAGCCAGGGCGATGAACCAGCCATGGGACAGCATGTCCTCCCAGCGCGGCGACAGTTCCGCCACCTTCAGGCCGATGAGCAGCGAGAAGGCGAAGACCAGCAGGCGGCTGGTATGCGCGAGCATTTCCGCGATGAAACCGTAGAACCGCCCCCGCGCCGCCAGCGTCCGCATCCTGCGGCCGACGATGCCGAGGATGCCGCGCAGCAGCCAGTAGCTGGCCAGGGTCACGGCCAGCAGCAGGGCGAGATTCGTCCAGAGGCTTTCGTTCAGCAGGGTTTGCCAGTCCAGCTCTTGCCAATTCAGCTCCGTCCAATTCATGGCGTGGAATCCTCCGAGCAAGGCGATCAGATAGGAAAAAAGCGTCGTTCTTTTTTCGGTGACCGCTGATCCCGGAAGTTCCCCCTTCCGGCAGCTGGGCACGGCCCCGGCAACCCGGGCGAGCGTCGAGGCGGGAAACGAAAAACCCCGGCCTCTCCTGCTGGAAAGACCGGGGCGCGTAGCCCGGGGCACGTAGCTCGAGGCGCGCAGCCCAGGCACACAGCCCGGAGCGCATGGCCCAAGGCGCACGGGCCGGCTCGGCCCGACGCCTGGCTCAGGCGGGAACGATCAGGGAATCTCGGCCAGCAGCTTCTCCCATTCCTTGTTTTCCTTCTTCGAAACACCGCCGAGTAGCTCGATGGCCTGGCGCAGACGGAAGCGGGTCAGGTCGGCGCCGAGGATTTCCATGGCGTCCAGCACCGACACCGAACTGGCCTGGCCGGTGATCGCTGGGAAGATCAGCGGCATGGCATCGCGCAGCTTGTAGCCGAGGTGCTCGCTGGTCTTCTGGATGATCGCGGTGATGTTGTCCTTGTTCCACTGGCGCAGGGCTTCCAGCTTCCAGAGGATCAGTTGCAGCAACTGGCGGACCTGCTCGGCCGAGAGTTTCTTGTGCTCGAACAAGCGGGCGTCCAGCGGTACGCCGCCGGCGAAGAAGAAACTGGCCAGCGGGGCGATCTGGCTGAAGGTTTCCACCCGGCTCTGCACGTGCGGGGCGATCTTCATCAGGTACTCGGGATTGAACGCCCATTTGCGCACCTCGGCGGCGAATGCCTCGACCGGCAGTTCGCGCAGCCACTGGCCGTTCAGCCAGGAAAGCTTCTCCATGTCGAAGATCGGCCCGCCGAGGGAGACGCGCTGGATGTCGAAGTGCTCGATCATCTCCGCCAGGGTGAACTTCTCGCGCTCGTCGGGCATCGACCAGCCCATGCGGCCCAGGTAGTTGAGCATCGCCTCGGGCAAAAAGCCCATGCGCTGGTAGAAGGTGATCGAGGTGGGGTTCTTGCGCTTGGACAGCTTGCTCTTGTCCGGATTGCGCAGCAGCGGCATGTACACCAGCCTGGGCTGCTCCCAGCCGAAGTACTCGTAGAGCTTGATCAGCTTGGGCGCCGAGGGCAGCCACTCCTCGCCGCGCAGCACGTGGGTGATGCCCATCAGGTGGTCGTCGACCACGTTGGCGAGGAAGTAGGTGGGCAGGCCGTCGGCCTTCATCAGCACCTGCATGTCCATGCGGTCCCAGGGAATCTCCACGTCGCCGCGCAGCAGGTCCGGTACCGTGCAGACGCCCTCGCTCGGCACCTTCATGCGCACCACGTGGGATTCGCCGGCGGCGATGCGGCGCTGCGCCTCCTCCGCGGCGATATGCACGCAGTGGCCGTCGTAGCGCGGGGTTTCCTTGTTGGCCATCTGCCGCGCGCGCACCTCGTCGAGCCGCTCGGCGCTGCAGAAACAGGGGAAGGCATGGCCCTTGGCGACCAGTTCGTCCGAATACTTTTTATAGATCTCGCCGCGCTCGCTCTGCCGGTACGGCCCGTGTGGGCCGCCGACGTCCGGGCCCTCGTCCCATTCGATGCCCAGCCAGCGCAGGGCGTCGTAGATCTGCTGCTCCGATTCGCGGGTCGAGCGCAACTGGTCGGTGTCCTCGATGCGCAGGATGAACTGGCCGCCGTGCTGACGGGCGAAACACAGGTTGAACAGGGCGATGTAGGCGGTGCCGACGTGCGGATCGCCGGTGGGCGACGGCGCGATGCGGGTGCGGACGGTGGTCATGCGGGCTCCCGGACAGAGGAACGGACAAAAAGATGAAGGGCGCGCATGTTAGCAGGCGCGCAGCCGGCGGCTCCAGCAGGTCCGCGTCAGACCTGCAGCCGCCGCTCGCGCAGCGCCTGGATCTCGTCGCGCAGCCGCGCCGCGGCCTCGAACTCCAGATCGCGGGCCAAGGCGTACATCTTCTCCTCGAGCTGACGGATGCGCTTGTCGATCTCGCTCGGCGAGCGCAGCTCGGCGGCGTACTGGCCGCTCTCCTCCGCCGCCCTGGCCACCCGCTTGCGACCGCGCGCACCGGGCACCACGGCGCCTTCGAGGATGTCCTGGATGTCCTTCTTGACGCCCCTGGGCACGATGCCGTGGGTTTCGTTGAAGGCGATCTGCTTGGCCCGGCGCCGCTCGGTCTCGTCGATGGCGCGCCGCATCGAACCGGTGATGCTGTCGGCGTAGAGAATCGCCTTGCCGTTGAGGTTGCGCGCGGCGCGGCCGATGGTCTGGATCAGCGAGCGTTCGCTGCGCAGGAAACCTTCCTTGTCCGCGTCGAGAATCGTCACCAGCGATACTTCGGGCATATCCAGCCCCTCGCGCAGCAGATTGATGCCCACCAGCACGTCGAAGGCGCCGCTGCGCAGGTCGCGGATGATCTCCACGCGCTCCACGGTGTCGATGTCCGAGTGCAGGTAGCGCACCCGCACGTCGTGGTCGCCGAGGTAATCGGTGAGGTCCTCGGCCATGCGCTTGGTCAGGGTGGTGACCAGCACGCGCTCCTCGACGGCGACGCGCTTGCGGATCTCCGACAGCAGGTCGTCCACCTGGGTCAGCGCCGGGCGCACCTCCAGCTCGGGGTCGACCAGCCCGGTGGGGCGCACCACCTGTTCGATCACCCGTCCGGCGTGCTCGGCTTCGTAGGGGCCGGGGGTCGCCGAGACGAAGATGGTCTGCGGGGCGATGCGCTCCCATTCGTCGAAGCGCATCGGCCGGTTGTCCAGCGCCGACGGCAGGCGGAAGCCGTATTCCACCAGGGTCTCCTTGCGCGAACGGTCGCCCTTGTACATGGCGCCGACCTGCGGGACGGTGACGTGGGATTCGTCGATCACCATCAGCGCGTTGTCCGGCAGGTAGTCGTAGAGGGTCGGCGGCGGCAGCCCCGGCGCACGGCCGGAGAGGTAGCGGGAGTAGTTCTCGATGCCGTTGCAGTAGCCCAGTTCGAGGATCATCTCCAGGTCGAAGCGGGTGCGCTGTTCCAGGCGCTGCGCCTCCACCAGCTTGCCGCGCTCGCGCAGGTGCTCCAGGCGCTCCTTGAGTTCGGCCTTGATCTGCTCCACCGCTTCCAGCAGCGTCTCGCGCGGGGTGACGTAGTGGCTCTTGGGGTAGAAGGTGAAGCGCGGCAGCTTGCGGATCACCTCGCCGGTCAAGGGATCGAAGGCGGCCAGACTCTCCACCTCGTCGTCGAACAGCTCGATGCGGATCGCCTCCAGCTCGGATTCGGCGGGGAAGACGTCGATCACGTCGCCACGCACGCGGAAGGTGGCGCGGGCGAAGTCCAGGTCGTTGCGGGTGTACTGCAGGTCGGCCAGGCGGCGCAGCAGGGCGCGCTGGTCGAGTCGGTCGCCGCGGTCGATGTGCAGCACCATCTTCAGGTAGCTGGCCGGATCGCCCAGGCCGTAGATCGACGAGACGGTGGCGACGATGATCGCGTCCGGCCGCTCCATCAGCGCCTTGGTCGCCGACAGGCGCATCTGCTCGATGTGGTCGTTGATCGAGGCGTCCTTCTCGATGTAGGTGTCGGAGGACGGCACATAGGCTTCCGGCTGGTAGTAGTCGTAGTAGGAAACGAAGTACTCCACCGCGTTGTGCGGAAAGAAGCTCTTGAACTCGCCGTAGAGCTGCGCCGCCAGGGTCTTGTTGGGCGCCAGCACCAGGGTCGGACGCTGTACCCTGGCGATCACGTTGGCGATGCTGAAGGTCTTGCCGGAGCCGGTCACCCCGAGCAGGGTCTGGTGCGACAGGCCGGCCTCCAGCCCCTCGACCATCTGGCGGATGGCATCGGGCTGGTCGCCGGCGGGCTGGAAACGGGTCACCAGCTGAAATTCGGACATGGGAACCTCTCTCGACGGGTCCGGCGGGCGATTTCGCCGGGAAACTGCATGTGGCCCGGATGCGCCTGACGGGAGCATTCGAGCGCCGGCCGGCGGGGCCATCTTCGACATATGGTTGACACAAAAGCCTGAAACAGCATATCGCAGGCAGCAAGCCTGGCCGCTATACTAACGCCCCGATTCTGCACGCCCCCGCGCATACCGTCGCCCACCTCCGGTCGATGGCCCGTTCGCTTGCGCGGAGGTAGCAGTAGCCCGGCTTTCCACTCTCTTCTTTTTTCTTCGAGCACCTCGACCATGAGCCTGTTCTCTGCCGTAGAAATGGCACCGCGTGACCCGATCCTTGGCCTCACCGAAGCATTCAATGCCGATATCCGTCCGACCAAGGTCAACCTCGGCGTCGGCGTCTACTACAACGAAGAGGGTCGAATTCCCCTGCTGCGCGCCGTCGAGGAAGCCGAAAAGGCTCGCATCGCCGCCCATGCACCGCGCGGCTACCTGCCGATCGAGGGCATCGGTGCCTACGACCAGGCGGTGCAGAGGCTGCTGTTCGGCAACGACTCCGCCCTGCTCGCCGACGGCCGTGTGGTCACCGCTCAGGCGCTGGGCGGCACCGGCGCGCTGAAGGTCGGCGCCGACTTCCTCAAGCGCCTGCTGCCGGATGCCGTGGTCGCCATCAGCGACCCGAGCTGGGAGAACCACCGCGCCCTGTTCGAGTCCGCCGGCTTCCGCGTGCAGAGCTACCGCTACTACGACGCCGCCGGCCACGGCCTGAACCGCGCCGGCATGCTCGAAGACATCCGGGCCCTGCCGGCCGGCTCCATCGTGCTGCTGCACGCCTGCTGCCACAACCCGACCGGCGTCGATCTGTCCATCGATGACTGGAAGCAGGTGCTGGAGGCGATCCGCGAACGCGGCCATGTCCCCTTCCTCGACATCGCCTACCAGGGCTTCGGCGACAGCATCGAGGAAGATGCCGCGGCGGTTCGCCTGTTCGCCGGCTCGGACCTGCAGTTCTTCGTCTCCAGCTCCTTCTCCAAGTCCTTCTCCCTCTACGGCGAACGGGTCGGCGCCCTGTCCATCGTCGCCGCCTCGAAGGACGAGGCGGCTCGCGTGCTGTCGCAGATCAAGCGGGTGATCCGCACCAACTATTCGAACCCGCCGACCCACGGCGCCAGCGTGGTGTCCAGCGTGCTCAACAGTCCGGAACTGCGCGCCCTGTGGGAAAGCGAACTGGCCGAGATGCGCGGCCGCATCCAGAGCATGCGCCAGGCCATGGTCGAGCAACTGGCCGCCCAGGGCGCCAAGCGCGACTTCTCCTTCGTCGCCCGGCAGCGTGGCATGTTCTCCTACTCCGGTCTCAGCGTCGCGCAGGTGGAACGGCTGCGCACCGAGTTCGGCATCTACGCCGTCGCCACCGGCCGCATCTGCGTCGCCGCCCTGAACCAGCGCAACATCGCCAGCGTCACCCAGGCCATCGCTCAGGTGCTCTGATCCGGCACGCCCGGCGCGCTCTCCAGGCGAGAGCCGCCGGGGCGAGCGAACGGCGGCGCGAAAAAGCAGAAAGGCCTGATCTCGCGATCAGGCCTTTCTTCGATCTGGCTCCGCGACCTGGACTCGAACCAGGGACCCAGTGATTAACAGTCACTTGCTCTACCGACTGAGCTATCGCGGAATAACGGTGCGTATCCTACTGATAGTGAAAGAAAAGTCAACTCTTCCCAGGACCGGCGGCAGGCTCCCGGAGACGAATCGCAGCCGACCGTTGCCGCTCACGAAAAGGCCGGTCGCAAGACCGGCCCGACTGCAACACCAGGATCAGTTGGCGCTCAAGCGATCGCGGTTCTTGTCCAGTATCGCAGCACCGATTCCCTTGACCTCCAGCAGTTCGTCCACCGATGCGAAAGGCCCGTGGGCCTGACGATAATCGACGATGGCCTGGGCCTTGGCGGGGCCGATTCCCAGCAGGTCGCGCTCGAGCGTTGCCGCATCGGCGGCATTGAGATCGACCTTGACCGTGGCAACCGGCTGGGCAGGCTGGACCGTGGCGGGCTTGGCCCCCCCGGTCTTGGGCGCCTCCGCGGCCGAGGCGGCGACGGAAACGCTGGCCAGCAGAGCCAGCAGGAGGGTGAAAAACGGGTTCTTGCGCATAGGTGCACTCCTTGTGTCGTTCGGCGCGGGGTTCCATGACCACGCGACGTCACGATAAGCGGACACCTCGGGCGGACCGAACGGCCAGATCGTGGAATCCGCAACGGCTGCACAGAACCAGCGAATCGGCGCCGGACTTTTGTGGACGACCCGGCACGCTCGGCACACCATCTATTCCAGCTTCTTGCGGATCCAGTACAGGTAGGTTCCGCTTTCCTCCCGCTGGCCGAGCAGTTCATGGCCGAGAAAGATGCAGAACTTGGGGATGTCGCGGCAGGTCGAGGGATCGGTGGCGATCACCTTGAGCAGGCCGCCGGCCGCCAGGTCACGGACCTTGTTGTGCAACAGCATCACCGGCTCGGGGCAGTTGAGGCCTGTGGCGTCGAGAACGGCGTCGACGGCCAGGCTGAGGGGATCGGGCTGGGACATGGCTAACTCCAGAAAACCGGTGGGGAAATTGTGGCCGAAGCAGCGGTCCGGGTCACGCCGGGGCCGGTAGCCGACACAGATGACAGGTCACTTCCTCGCGATCGTGGTAGAGCTGGCGGCAGGCGACGGACACCTTGGCGCCCCGTGCGCTCAGACCATCGCGGATGCGCTCGAGCAGGCGGCGCACCTCGGCATGGCGCTGCTTCATCGGCAGCTTGAGGTTGACCACCGCCTCGCGGCAGAGCCCCTCGCCGAGCCAGGTCTCGATCAGGGCGGCCGTGCGGGCGGGCTTCTCGACGATGTCGCAGACCATCCAGTCGACCGGCCGGCGCGGGCGGAAAACGAAACCATCGGCGCGAACGTGCTCGACCAGTCCGGAATCCATCAGGCTCTGCGCCATCGGCCCGTTATCCACGGCGGTCACCTTCATATGGCGGTTGACCAGTTGCCAGGTCCAGCCACCGGGCGCGGCGCCGAGGTCCACGGCGCTCATCCCCGGCGCGAGACGCAGATCCCAGGCCTCGCGTGGAATGAACTGGTGCCAGGCCTCCTCCAGCTTGAGGGTCGAACGGCTCGGCGCCTCGCGGGGAAACTTCAGGCGCGGGATGCCCATCGGCCAGGCTGCCGAGTTGTCCGGTTCGGCCAGGCCGAGGAAAACCTCGCGGCCACTCCTGAAGGTCAGCAGCAGGCGCGGCCGGCGCGGATCGTCCAGCAATCTGCCGGTCTTGCCCAGCGCCTTGCGCAGCGGCACCTCGAACTTGCGGCAGAAGGTCGACAGCTCCTTGCCCTCGTTGCTGTCCAGCACCTCCAGCCAGAGGCTGCCGCAGACCGGGTAAGCGGCCAGGTGCTCGAGCAGGACGCCAATGCGCTCGCTCTCGGGCAGCTCGACGAAAGCGCCACGTGCCCACTGGCGGGGAAAGACCAGCCCGGCGAAGCGCAGCTCGCGCATCAGTCGCTCGGCGCCGCCCGGCTCGCTGCAGACGAATTCGGCATGGGCGCTGTTCGGCTTGGCCCTGGCATAGCCGGCCACGTTCAGGCGTCCGGCGTGCTCGCCGATCTCGGCGCAGACTTCGCCTTCGAAACCGGGACGGCAATGCAACAACAGGCTGTTCATGGTCGGCATTTTTCCTCGAGAAATCCGATCGCCCTCAGGGCCGCGCATGATAGCCAATTCGGCGGCAGCGGAGCTTCCCGGCAATCCGTTCGACTGGCGAGTCCCGCCCGGCGGAACTAGTTTGGAACATTAGCCCAGCAAGAAGCCTGTCCTGCCGAACACTCCCGGAGAACCCCGATGCCCTCCCTGGATAGCCTGAACTGTCGTCGCAGCCTCGATATAGATGGCCAGACCTACCACTACTTCAGCCTGCCGGAGGCGGCGAAGCACCTGGGCGATATCGATCGCCTGCCGATTTCGCTCAAGGTGCTGCTGGAGAACCTGCTGCGCTGGGAGGACGGCGTCAGCGTGCGCGCCGACGACCTCGACGCCCTGGCCGGCTGGCTCGAGACGCGCGGCTCCACGCGGGAGATCGCCTTCCGCCCGGCGCGGGTGCTGATGCAGGACTTCACCGGGGTGCCCGCGGTGGTCGACCTGGCCGCCATGCGCGACGCGGTGGCCCGCGCCGGCGCCGATCCGCAGCGGATCAATCCACTGTCCTCGGTCGATCTGGTGATCGACCATTCGGTGATGGTCGACCACTTCGCCGACCCGAGCGCCTTCGCCGACAACGTCGCCCTGGAGATGGAGCGCAACGGCGAGCGCTATGCCTTCCTGCGCTGGGGGCAACAGGCCTTCGCCAATTTCCGCGTGGTGCCGCCGGGTACCGGCATCTGCCATCAGGTCAATCTGGAATACCTGGCCCAGGTGGCCTGGACCCGCGAGCAAGACGGGGAGCTCTGGGTCTACCCGGACACACTGGTCGGTACCGACTCGCACACCACCATGATCAACGGTCTCGGCGTGCTCGGCTGGGGTGTCGGCGGAATCGAGGCGGAGGCGGCGATGCTCGGCCAACCGGTGTCGATGCTGATCCCCGAAGTGGTCGGCTTCCGTCTCAACGGCCAGTTGAACGAAGGCGTGACCGCCACCGATCTGGTGCTCACCGTCACGCAGATCCTGCGCAAGCAAGGGGTGGTCGGCAGATTCGTCGAATTCTATGGTCCCGGTCTGGCCAACCTGCCGCTGGCCGACCGGGCCACCATCGCCAACATGGCCCCGGAATACGGCGCCACCTGCGGCTTCTTCCCGGTCGACCGGGTGACCCTCGACTATCTGCGCCTGAGCGGTCGCGACGAGCGGCGCATCGCCCTGGTGGAAGCCTACTGCAAGGCTCAAGGCCTATGGCACGACGCCGAGGCCCCGGAGCCCACCTTCACAACCACCCTGGCGCTCGACCTGGGCGAGGTCCGTCCGTCCCTGGCCGGTCCAAAGCGTCCCCAGGACCGGGTCGCCCTGGAAGACATCGGTGCCCAGTTCGACCTGCTGCTGGACCTCGCCGGGCGCAAGGCCGAACTCGACCGTGCCTTTCCGGTCGGCGACGGCACCTGCGACCTGCACCATGGGGACGTGGTGATCGCCGCCATCACTTCCTGCACCAACACATCCAACCCCAGCGTACTGATGGCCGCCGGGCTGCTCGCCAAGAAGGCCGTCGAGCGCGGTCTCAAGCGTCAACCCTGGGTGAAGAGTTCGCTGGCGCCCGGCTCCAAGGTGGTCACCGACTATCTGGCAAAAGCCGGTCTCACGCCCTATCTCGACCAACTCGGCTTCAACCTGGTCGGCTACGGCTGCACCACCTGCATCGGCAATTCCGGTCCCTTGCCGGAGCCCATCGGTCAAGCGATCACCGACAACGATCTGCTCGTCTCCTCGGTGCTGTCCGGCAACCGCAACTTCGAAGGCCGTGTGCACCCGCAGGTCAAGGCCAACTGGCTGGCCTCACCGCCGCTGGTGGTGGCCTTCGCCCTCGCCGGTACCACGCGCATCGATCTGACCCGCGAGCCGCTCGGCCTCGATACCCAGGGCCAACCGGTCCATCTGCGCGACATCTGGCCGAGCAGCGAGGAAATCGCCGCGGCAGTCGGTCAGATCGACAGCGAGATGTTCCGCAGGCGCTACGCCGACGTATTCAGCGGCGATGCCGCCTGGCAGGCCATTCCGGTCGGGACCGGAGATACCTATCACTGGGATGCCCGATCCACCTATGTCCGCAATCCGCCTTTCTTCGAAGATATCGCCCAACCCCCGGCGCCTCCCCGGGATATCGAGAACGCTCGCATCCTGGCGTTGTTCGGCGACTCCATCACCACCGATCACATCTCTCCGGCCGGCAGCATCAAGCCCAGCTCTCCGGCCGGGCTTTACCTTCAGCAGCTCGGCGTGCAGCCGGCAGACTTCAATTCCTATGGTTCACGGCGCGGCAACCACGAAGTCATGATGCGCGGCACCTTCGCCAACATCCGCATCAGAAACGAACTGCTGGGAGGCGAGGAAGGCGGCAATACCCTACACCAACCGAGCGGGGAAAAACTGTCCATCTACGATGCAGCCATGCGCTACCAGGCCGAGGGCGTGCCGCTGATGGTGATCGCCGGCAAGGAATACGGCACCGGATCCAGCCGCGACTGGGCAGCCAAGGGTACCAAGCTGCTCGGTGTGCAAGCGGTGATCGCCGAGAGTTTCGAGCGCATCCACCGCTCCAACCTGATTGGAATGGGCGTACTGGCGCTGCAGTTCAGCGACGGACATACACGCCAAAGCCTGGGCCTGGACGGCACGGAAAGACTGAGCATCCGCGATCTGTCCGGGAACCGGTTGAAACCACGCCAATCGCTCACGGTGGAAGTCGAGCGCCGGGATGGATCGCGGATCGACTTTCCGGTGCTATGCCGCATCGACACGGCCAACGAAATCGAATACTTCAAAGCCGGCGGCATTCTGCAATACGTACTGCGGCATTTGATCGCAGGATCGCCGACTTAGAAGCGCCAGACAGGTCTCCCTTTCAGAGGGGTAGTCGGCTGCACTGCCGTTTCGAAGGCGCTCAGATAGAAGTCCTGCACCGGTTGCCCATTCGTCCCGCTAAAGGCCGCGCCTTCCCATTGCGGATAGGACGCCCATTGCCGGTCGGCACCTGTACCGAGCAGGTCGATATTGACGAGCCCGACACTCTTGCACTGCTTGACGGGATTTTCGCTCAGGGCCATGCGCCCTCCTTCCGCCGCGACCGTATTGAACAATAACCAGCAGCAAGCCAGCCCCGTGACGGGCACAACACGGCGTACCTTCTTCTTCCTGAGGATTGAATGCCAATCCATAGCGCCTCCTGAACATCGTATTGTTTTGCATATCGCCCGATCGAATCAGGCAACAGCGAATCCGTTCTGCTACTCCGGCGGGCGAAAAGCATTGCTCGATGCCCCCACAAGAAACAACCGCAGTGCTGGACACGTGCTCCACAAAGTGTCCGTCAGCCCCCCGGATCAACTCCGCCACTTCTAAAAGCGACCCAGGCAGTGGCACGACTTTCATATCTTTCTTGCAATCCCGTGCAACTTGGCGCTGGAACAAGAGTCCCATACAGCGAGGAATTTGGATATGGCCTCCATTGCATTGCTTATTTCAAAACATACATGCAACGAACGTCCTGCCCTCATAACATGACTGCAATACAACCGGTTTTCTTTTCGCCCCGCTGCCGTCAAGGGCTGGTTATTCCGAGGGTCCCTGTCCTGGCTCCCCGGTAAGCTCGCGATCGCACGCGGCAAGGCCATCCACCGCATCCCGGAAGCCTGCTTGGCGCTCGGTTCCGCCAGGCGACAATCATCATGGCAAAATGACACTGGGCATGGACGGGCGGATATAAGGTAATTCGAATCCGCCAGATCAGAACCAATTGGTCGTCAACATGCCAGCAGACAACATCATCTCCTCCACTATGTCCGCGCCGGCTTTACCGAGCCGAGCCAGACACACGGAGAAAAGCTCCTTGCACAGCAAATCGCCCAAGCGGAACGATACCTCCAATTGAAAATGATAGCCAGTTTGTCTTCAGGTATGGCGAATAGCCACTTCAAACTGGAGACTCGAGAAAGCAATATGCCACTGATATCGGCAATATAAAACGGTAGCAAAAAGATATCAGACGAACCGACCGACGGATTGCAGAAAGCCTGCAACGATATCCGAAGCGGAATCGAGGTGACGCTCGTGGGTGAAGCCTGAAGCCTTGAGTGGCTTCAGGTCATGGTCGGCGGCTTCCAGCCAATGGAGGCGTATCGTGGGCGACAGGGAATATTCTCTCACTCTGTCCCGTTTGCCCAGGGCGTCACGCTCTCCCTGAACGATCAGGGTCGGCGTCCCGAGTTCGGCCAGATGAGCCGTTCTCGGCCTGTCCGGCCTGCCTGCAGGGTGAAAAGGGTAACCCAGACAGACGAGAGCCCGGGCTTCCAACTCATCCGCCAGCAGGCTTGCCATACGCCCGCCCATCGACTTGCCGCCGATCGCCAAGGGCCCGGATACCTCCCGGCGCAACCGCGAGTACACTTCACGCCAACAATCCAACAAGCGCGCCTGCGGATCGGGAGGACGCCTGCCACCGCCCGACCGCCGCTCCGCCATGTAGGGAAACTCGAAACGCACTACGGAAATCCCGCGAACGGCGAGACGCTCGGCCATGCCCGCCATGAATCCGCTATCCATCGGAGCGCCGGCGCCATGGGCCAGAATCAGGCAGGCATGCGACTCGGCGGGCGGCGGACCACTCCACAGCCACCGCCCCATCCCATTAGCGTCTTGCGGGCATTGATCTACGTCAATACAGATACTTTGCCCATTCACCATCCTTTCCCCGCTTTAACAACGCCCAATTTTCTCGTGAAGCCTGAACATGACACATAGCCCGCCACAGAGGGGCAGAGACCCCTCGAAGTGCGACCTGGCACCACGCCATGGATCGCTCGACCTCCTGATTGGAGCCCCGCCACCTAAACTTTCTGAAACAGTTTTGAGACAATGCCGCATTGGCCTGTCCTTCCCGGAGCAACCACCTCGGCCAGGCCTGCCCGTAAACAGGGTCGAGTCTTTTACTGGACCTCTTTGAACACAGATCACGACGGCTCGTGCATTGCTATGGTTTTCCCCATCGAGCATGGTCGCCGCCGTTTTTCATTTCCAAAAACCTCCATTAACCGTGGAAACCTTAAGCATGAGCACAGCATCAAGTCAGACTGCTTATAACTATAAGGTGGTCCGCCAGTTCGCCATCATGACGGTGATCTGGGGGGTCATCGGAATGGCACTTGGGGTCCTCATCGCCGCACAGCTGGTGTGGCCGGAACTGAACCTGAACCTGCCATGGACCAGCTTCGGCCGCCTGCGACCGCTGCATACCAATGCGGTAATTTTCGCTTTCGGTGGTTGCGCCCTGTTCGCCACCTCGTACTACGTGGTGCAACGCACCTGCCATACGCGTCTGATCTCCGACAGTCTGGCCACCTTCACTTTCTGGGGATGGCAGGCCGTGATCGTGCTGGCCGTCATTACCTTGCCGCTGGGCGTGACCACCAGCAAGGAATACGCCGAACTCGAGTGGCCGATCGATATCCTGATCGCCGTGGTCTGGATCACCTATGCGGTGGTTTTCTTCGGCACCGTCATCAAGCGCAAGACCAAGCACATCTATGTAGGCAACTGGTTCTACGGAGCGTTCATTCTCGTTACCGCCATGTTGCATATCGTCAACAACATGGAGCTTCCGGTTTCCTGGTTCAAGTCCTATTCCCTCTATTCCGGCGCTACCGATGCCATGGTCCAGTGGTGGTACGGCCACAACGCCGTGGGCTTCTTCCTGACCACCGGCTTCCTCGGCATGATGTATTACTTCGTGCCCAAGCAGGCCGAGCGTCCGGTCTATTCCTACCGTCTTTCCATCGTCCACTTCTGGGCCCTGATCACTCTCTACATCTGGGCTGGCCCGCACCATTTGCACTACACCGCGCTGCCGGACTGGGCGCAATCGCTCGGCATGGTGATGTCGGTCATTCTGCTGGCCCCGAGCTGGGGCGGCATGATCAACGGCATGATGACCCTGTCCGGCGCCTGGCATAAGCTGCGCAACGACCCGATCCTGCGTTTCCTGGTGGTCTCCCTGGCCTTCTACGGCATGTCCACCTTCGAAGGCCCGATGATGGCCATCAAGACCGTCAACGCCCTGTCCCACTACACCGACTGGACCATCGGCCACGTCCATGCCGGCGCCCTCGGCTGGGTCGCCATGGTGTCCATCGGCTCGCTGTACCACCTGATCCCGAAAGTCTTCGGTCGCGAGCAAATGTACAGCGTCAACCTGATCAACGCGCACTTCTGGCTGGCGACCATCGGTACCGTGCTGTACATCGCCTCCATGTGGGTCAACGGCATCACCCAGGGCCTGATGTGGCGCGCGGTGAACCAGGACGGCACCCTGACCTACTCCTTCGTCGAAGCACTCGAGGCCAGCCATCCGGGCTTCATCGTACGGATGATCGGTGGTGCCTTCTTCGTCGTCGGCATGTTGCTGATGGCCTACAACACCTGGCGTACCGTGCGTGTCGCCAAGTCGACTGAATACGAAGCTGCCGCCCGAATCGTCGAGGTTGCCCACCAATGAAGCACGAAACACTCGAAAAGAACATTGGCCTGCTGGGTCTGTTCATGGTCGCCGCCGTCAGCATCGGTGGGCTGACCCAGATCGTTCCGCTGTTTTTCCAGGACGTCGTCAACGAGCCGGTAGAGGGCATGAAGCCCTACACCGCCCTGCAACTGGAAGGGCGCGATATCTATATCAAGGAGGGCTGCGTCAGCTGTCACTCGCAGATGGTTCGCCCGTTCCGCGCCGAAACCGAACGTTATGGCCACTACTCGGTTGCCGGCGAGAGCGTCTGGGACCATCCGTTCCTCTGGGGCTCCAAGCGTACCGGTCCCGATCTGGCCCGCGTAGGTGGCCGCTACTCCGACGACTGGCATCGCGCGCACCTCTACAACCCGCGCAACGTGGTGCCGGAATCGAAGATGCCCGCCTATCCCTGGCTGGTCGAGAACAAGCTGACCGGCGAGAAGACGGCCGACAAGATGGAAGCCATGCGCACCCTCGGCGTGCCCTATTCCGACGAGGACATCGCCGGTGCCCGGGCGTCGGTCAAGGGCAAGACCGAAATGGATGCCCTGGTGGCCTATCTCCAGATTCTCGGCACCTCCATCAAAACCAAACGGTAACGCATCATGGATATCGGGACTCTTCGCGGACTGGGCACCGCTTTGGTGTTGATCGCTTTCGTGGGAATGCTGATCTGGGTTTTCAACAGCAAACGCAAAAAGAGCTTCGACGAAGCAGCCAACCTGCCCTTCGCCGACGAGCCCGAATCCGGGAAGCATGACGATAAAGCTTCTAGGAGCAAGAACGAATGACTTCATTCTGGAGTTCGTACATCACTCTACTTACCGTCGGAACCCTCGTTGCCGTTACCTGGTTGCTCTTTGCGACCCGCAAAGGCGAACGCAAGGGCACCACCGACCAGACCATGGGACACGCCTTCGACGGGATCGAGGAGTATGACAACCCATTGCCCAAGTGGTGGTTCTGGCTGTTCCTCGGCACCGTGATCTTCGCGGTCGGCTACCTGGCCCTCTATCCGGGTCTGGGTAACTGGAAAGGCGTACTGCCCGGCTACGAGGAAGGCTGGACCGGCGTCAATCAATACCAGAAGGAAATGGCCAAGGCCGACGAGCAATATGGTCCGCTGTTCCAGAAATACGCCGCCATGCCGATCGAGGAAGTAGCCAAGCAGGAACAAGCCCTGAAGATGGGGGGACGCATCTTTGCCTCCAACTGTTCCGTGTGCCATGGCTCCGATGCCAAGGGCGCCTACGGCTTCCCCAACCTGACGGACAACGACTGGCTGTATGGCGGTGAGCCGGAAACCATCAAGACCACCATCATGGAGGGTCGCAAGGCTGCCATGCCGGCATGGAAAGACGTGATTGGCGAGGAAGGTATCAAGAACACTGCGGCCTACGTGCGCAGCCTGTCCAATCTCAAGGCCCCGGAAGGCGTGGAAGTCGACCTGGCCGAAGGCCAGAAGATCTTCCAGACCAACTGTGTGGTCTGCCATGGCCCCGAGGGCAAGGGAGTCCATGCCATGGGTGCTCCCAACCTGACCGACCGCGTATGGCTCTACGGCTCCAGCTTCGCCCAGGTCCAGCAGACCCTGCGCCATGGACGCAACGGCAACATGCCAGCCCACAAGGACTTTCTGGGCAACGACAAGGCACACCTGGTAGCCGCCTACGTGTATAGCCTGTCGAACAAAGCCACGGAGAAATGATCGCCTGCAGGTGCGACCAGCGGTCGCACCTGCATCCGACTCGCCAGGCCTACAATCTACCAGAAGGTAAACTGTTCCCGGCCGCCCTCGTATCGGCCGGGTCACCTTCCAACGCCGTGGTAAGCATTGATGAGCGAGCAAATCCCCGCCCGAGACGTCACTCCAGAGGACAAAGGCAGCGACAGCGTCGATCTCTATGTCCAACGTGAAAAAATCTATACCCGTGCCTTCACCGGCCTGTACCGCAACCTGCGACGTACCGGTGGTCTGGCGCTCTTCATTCTCTTTTTCGGTACCGTCTGGCTGAACTGGGACGGTCACCAAGCCGTCTGGTGGGACCTGCCGGAACGCAAGTTCTACATCTTCGGCGCCACATTCTGGCCCCAGGACTTCATGCTCCTGTCCTGGCTACTCATCATTTGTGCCTTCGGCCTGTTCTTCGTCACCGTCTTCGCCGGACGTATCTGGTGTGGTTATACCTGCCCGCAAAGCGTTTTCACCTGGGTCTACATGTGGGCGGAAAAGGTCACCGAAGGGGACCGTAACCAGCGCATGAAACTGGACAAGGCCCCGCTGAACGGACAGAAACTCCTGCGCAAGGTGGCCAAGCACGGCATCTGGCTGGGAGTCGCCCTGCTCACCGCAATCACCTTCGTCGGCTACTTCACCCCCATCCGCCAGTTGCTGCCCGATCTGCTGAGCCTCGATGTCGGGGGCTGGGCCCTGTTCTGGATTGCCTTCTTCACCCTGGCCACCTATGGCAACGCCGGTTTCCTCCGGGAGCAGGTGTGCGTCCACATGTGCCCCTATGCCCGTTTCCAGAGCGTGATGTTCGACAAGGACACGCTGATCGTCTCCTATGATCCGAACCGTGGCGAGCAGCGCGGCCCCCGCAAGAAAAACATCGACTACAAGGCCCAGGGTCTGGGCGACTGCATCGACTGCACCATGTGCGTCCAGGTGTGTCCCACCGGAATCGATATCCGTGATGGCCTGCAGTTCGAGTGCATTGGCTGTGCTGCCTGTATCGATGCCTGCGACTCCATCATGGCAAAGATGAATTATCCGAAAGGCCTGATCAGCTACACGACCGAGCACAGGCTGTCCGGCGAGGAGACCCGCCTGCTGCGCCCACGCCTGATCGGCTATGCCATCGCGCTGGTCGCCATGACAAGCGTGTTCGGATACGCCGTTTCCAATCGCTCGCTGGTCGAACTGGATGTGCTGAAGGACCGGGTGCTCTATCGCGAGAACAACGATGGCCGCATCGAGAACGTCTATATCCTGAAAGTGATGAACAAGGCCCAGCGCGACCTCACCTTCGTGATCGACGCCAAGGGCCTCGACGGTCTCATCTATGAAGGCCAGCGCGAAGTGCGGGCCAGCGCCGGAGAAATTCTGTCGATCCCGGTGGAACTGTCCATCGATCCGGACAAGCTGCCCTCGAGCACCAACGACATCGTTTTCCGGATACGGTCCGCCGACGACCCGAGCATTCACCAAGACGCCGACAGTCGCTTCATAGGTCCCAGCGTCCGCTAGCCAGGGTAACGCATGCATCCGATAAACAGTGAAACCAGCCGCTGGTACAAGCAGTTCTGGGCTTGGTTCGTCATCGCGATCCTCCTCTGCTCGGTGGTGCTGGGCACCAGCCTGCTGGTGATTTCCATCCGCGAGGCGGATAGCCTGGTGGTAGACAACTACTATGATGCCGGCAAGGGAATCAACACCTCGCTGGAGCGAGAGCACCTCGCTCGCCGCCTGGGCGTGCAGGCCCGGCTCGAGCTCCATGAGGCGGATGGTATCGCCGAGATTCGGCTGACCGGCAACAGCCACCCCCAGCAACTGGTGCTCAACCTGATCTCGCCGACCCAGGAGGAGAAGGACCGCCGAATCGTGCTGCAACCGCAGACCGGTGACCTCTATCGGGGCCAGATGCAGGATGCGGTGCAAGGACGCCGCTTCGTCGAGATCCTCGGCCGGGAAGGCGAAAAGGATTGGCGCCTGTTCGAGGAGAAAACCCTCGAAACCGGCGTCGCCCTCGAACTGGGCGATTGAAAGAAGTCGACGGCGGGTCCTGCCGTCGACCCACCCAGGCGTCAATCATCCATCTCGCATTCGGCACCCTCCATGGCCACTCTCACCCCCTGCTACCACTGTGGCCTGCCAGTCCCCGCCGGCAGCCACTTCCAGGCTCGCGTACTGGACGAGTCCCGTGCGATGTGTTGCCCGGGTTGCCAGGCCGTGGCCGAAGCGATCGTCGCCAGCGGCCTGGAGAGCTATTACAAACACCGTAGCGAAAATGCCGCCAACCCCGAAGCGCTACCTCAGGCGCTGGGCGAGGAGCTGGCACTCTATGATCGCCCCGATGTACAGCAGCCCTTCGTCCGGCACGATGGCGAGCTGAGCACTGCCTGCCTGTTGATCGAAGGCGTCAGTTGCGCCGCCTGCGGTTGGCTGATCGAGAAACACCTGCGCAGCCTGGACGGCGTGGCCGATGCCGGTCTCAATCTGTCGAACCACCGCCTGCACGTGCAGTGGGATGCCCGCCGGCTGCCACTGAGTCGCCTGCTCGAAGCGCTGCGCCAGATCGGCTATGCCGCCCATCCTTATCAGCCGGACCGGGCCGCCGAGCAACTGGCCCGGGAAAATCGTCGCGCCTTGAGGCAGATGGGCGTCGCCGGCCTGCTGTGGTTCCAGGTAATGATGGCCACCATGGCCACCTGGCCGGAATTCAACCTCGACCTCTCGGCGGGGATGGACAAGATCCTTCGCTGGATCAGCCTGATCCTCACCACGCCGATCGTCTTCTATAGCAGCAGCGACTTCTTCAGGGGCGCCTGGCGCGACCTGCGCACGCGCCACCTGACCATGGACGTCTCCGTCAGCCTGGCGATCGGCGGCGCCTATGCGGCCGGTATCTGGTCGACCCTGACCGGCCAGGGAGAACTCTATTTCGACGCAGCCGGCATGTTCGCCCTGTTTCTTCTCGCCGGGCGCTTTCTCGAGCGCCGTGCCCGCGAACGTACCGCCGCGGCCACGGCTCAACTGGTCAACCTGCTGCCTCCTTCCTGTCTGCGCTTCGATGACAAAGGACACAGCGAACGCGTTCTGCTCCGGGAACTCAGGCAGGGCGATCTCGTGCTGGTGCAGCCGGGTAGCCTGCTACCGGCCGACGGCCGTGTCGTCGCAGGGCAATCCAGTGTCGACGAATCGCTGCTGACCGGCGAATACCTGCCACAACCCCGTGCTCCGGGCGATGCCGTCACCGCAGGAACCCTGAACGTGGAGAGCCCGTTGACCGTCGAAGTCCAGGCCCTGGGCGACGACACTCGTCTCTCTTCGATCGTGCGCCTGCTCGAACGCGCCCAGGCCGACAAGCCCCGACTCGCCGAACTGGCCGATCGAGTGGCACAGTGGTTCCTGCTCGCCATGCTGGGCCTAGCCATGGCAGTAGGCCTGATCTGGTGGCAGATCGATCCGGAGCGAGCCTTCTGGGTCGTGCTCGCCCTGCTCGTCGCCACCTGCCCCTGCGCCTTGTCGCTGGCCACTCCCACAGCTCTCACCGCGGCCACCGGTGCCCTGCACCGGCAAGGCCTGCTGCTGACCCGCGGGCATGTGCTGGAAGGTCTGAACGGCATAGACACGGTGATCTTCGACAAGACCGGCACCCTCACCGAAGGACGTCTTGCCCTGAGCGCCGTGCATCCTCTGGGCGAACTGGACAGCGATGCTTGCCTGGCGCTGGCCGCCGCCCTGGAGAACCGCTCCGAGCATCCGATCGCCCGTGCCTTCGGCCGTGCACCTCAGGCTGCCGAGCGGGTCGATGTCATTCCCGGGCAGGGACTGGAGGGAGTCGTCCAAGGGCGGCTGCTACGCATCGGCCAGCCCGCCTTCGTCGCCGCGCTCCAGGGCCAAGCGGCTCCGCCGATTCCCGGCGAACGGGGCCAATGGCTACTGCTGGGCGACAGGCAGGGACCACTGGCTTGGCTGGTGCTCGACGACCGTCTGCGCGAAGACGCCGCCACTCTGCTCGATGCCTGTCGTGCGCGTGGCTGGCGTACCCTGCTGCTCTCCGGCGACAGCTCGCCAATGGTTGCCGAGGTCGCCGGACAACTGGGTATCGAAGATGCCTGCGGCGGCCTGACCCCGAACGATAAACTCGCCGTGCTCAGGCAATTGCATGCCGAAGGGCATCGCGTCCTGATGCTCGGCGACGGGGTGAATGATGTTCCAGTGCTAGCTGGCGCGGATATCAGCGTGGCGATGGGCTCGGCCACCGATCTGGCGAAGACCAGCGCCGATGCCGTTCTGCTGTCCAACCGGCTGGAGGCGCTGGTACGGGCCTTCGACCTCGCACACCGGACGCGCCGCATCATCATCGAGAACCTGACCTGGGCCGGCCTGTACAATGGCCTGATTCTGCCCTTTGCCGCACTCGGCTGGATCACCCCCCTCTGGGCCGCGATCGGAATGTCGCTGAGCTCCCTCCTGGTGGTCCTGAACGCCTTGCGGCTGACCCGCGGCTCCTGAGCCGCCAGTACAGCGGGAGCACGACATGGCTGCGCTCTATGTAATGATTCCGGTCGCGGTAATAGTGATCGCCCTGGCCATCTGGCTGCTTTTCTGGGCCATCGACAACGGCCAGTACGATGACCTCGACAGCCCGGCTCATACCATCCTTTTCGACGATGAAGACCCCTCGCACAAGGCCGGGCTGGCCGAGGCGGAGCGTACGGACAGGTCCCCCAGGCAGGACGAGGACGCCCCTCGTGTCTGAGTTGGTTCCGTTGCTCTTCTCGGCCACGATCCTGGGCCTGCTCGGTGGAGGGCATTGCCTGGGCATGTGCGGCGGTCTGATGGGGGCTCTGACGCTGGCGATCCCCCCCGAGCAACGGGGCCGTCGCCTGCGCTTGCTGCTCGCCTACAACCTTGGGCGAATCCTCAGCTATGCCGCTGCCGGCCTGCTGATCGGTCTGGGCGGCTGGGCCCTGGCCAACAGCCCGGCAGCCCTGGCTCTGCGCCTCATCGCGGCCCTGCTGTTGATCGTCATGGGGTTTTATCTGGCCGGCTGGTGGAGCGGGCTGACCCGTATCGAAGCCCTCGGCCAGCGATTCTGGCGACATCTCCAGCCGGTCGCCTCCCGCCTGCTGCCGGTCGACAGCCTGCCCCGCGCCCTGCTGCTCGGCGCAGTATGGGGCTGGCTGCCCTGCGGACTGGTTTACAGTACCCTGCTCTGGGCAGCGAGCCAGGGTAATGCCCTGGATAGCACCCTGCTGATGCTTGCCTTCGGCCTCGGTACCTGGCCGATGCTACTCGCCACCGGGTTGGCGGCCGAGCGCCTGACCGCCTGGCTCCGCCAGAAGCATGTACGCATCGCCAGCGGCCTGCTGGTGATCCTGTTCGGTTTCTGGACCCTTCCCGGTCCGCACCAGACATGGCTGACGGGACATCAGGGGCATGCCGCACATCGGGCGAGCGCCACGACCAACACGGCCTGTCGGCCCGGTGGCGGTGACTACCAGAGCCGTTTGATACAAATCAAGATGCTTTCCGAGAGCGTTCTTTTAGACTTCCCCCACAGCCTGCCCATACCGGAATCCCCCCTATGCCCGCTCCGATCAAATGGGATACCAACCTGATCCGTCGCTACGATCAGGCGGGTCCGCGCTACACCTCATACCCCACGGCAGTGCAGTTCCAGCCTGGCGTGGGCTCCTTCAAGCTGCTCAACGCATTGCGCGAAAGCCGCCAGGCCAAGCGGCCGCTGTCGATCTACATACACATTCCGTTCTGCGCCCACGTCTGCTACTACTGTGCCTGCAACAAGGTCATCACCAAGGATCGCGGCCGCGCCCAGCCTTACCTCGAACGGCTGGAGAAGGAAATCGACATCGTCAGCCGCCACCTTTCGCCGCAACAACAGGTCGAGCAACTGCACCTGGGCGGCGGCACACCGACCTTCCTCAGCCACGGCGAACTGCAGCGCTTGATGGAGTTTCTGCGTCAACACTTCGGCTTCGCCGAAAAAGTCGACTGCAGCATCGAGATCGACCCTCGGGAAGCGGACTGGTCGACCATGGGGCTGCTCCGCGAGCTGGGCTTCAACCGCATCAGCCTCGGCGTGCAGGATCTCGATCCCGGCGTCCAGCGCGCCGTGAACCGCCTGCAGAGCCTGGAGGAAACCAGCGCCATCATCGAAGCGGCGCGGACCCTGGAGTTCCGCTCGATCAATGTCGATCTCATCTATGGCCTGCCCAAGCAGACACCGGAAACCTTCACCCGCACCGTCGAAGAAATCATCGCCCTGCAACCCGATCGACTGTCGGTGTTCAACTATGCCCACCTGCCGGAACGCTTCAAACCGCAGCGGCGAATCAGCGCCGCCGACCTGCCGGCACCAGCCGATAAACTGACCATGCTGCACAACAGCATCGAGCAACTCTCGGCCGCCGGCTATCAGTACATCGGCATGGATCATTTCGCCCTGCCGGACGACGAACTGTCCATCGCCCAGGAAGACGGCAGGCTGCAACGCAACTTCCAGGGCTACACCACGCACGGCCATTGCGACCTGATCGGCCTGGGTGTTTCGTCCATCAGCCAGATCGGCGACCTCTATAGCCAGAACGAGAGCGACATCGACGCCTACCAGAGCCGCCTCGACAACGATCAGTTGCCGACCGCCCGCGGCCTGCAATGCAACACCGACGACCGGATTCGCCGCGCGGCCATCCAGAAACTCATATGCGATTTCCAATTGGACTTCGCCAGCCTGGAACAACGGTTCGGTATCGTCTTCCGCGACTACTTCGCCGATATCTGGCCTCAGCTACAGAGCATGACCCGCGACGGGCTGATCGCCCTGTCCCCTCAAGGCATCGAAGTGCTACCAGCCGGACGCCTGCTCGTTCGTTCGATCTGCATGCTTTTCGACTATTATCTGGTCGAACACAATCGCCAGCGCTTCTCCCGTATCATCTGAACCGCAACACACCGGAAAACCGTGCGGGTTTTCCGGTGCATAGCGCCCGAAGACAAGAGCTTCCCAAGGGTAAGACTTTTTGTCAGTTAACTGAGGCCTGGGGTATTATCCTCCGGTAAAGCGCACCACAAGTCAGAGAAAGTTGCCTATGTCGGATAAATCCAAGGTACGCCCCGTGCATCATATCCGTTGTCAGGAGTGCAGTCTGGCGGCCTTGTGCCTACCGATTTCGCTCAACTTCGAAGATATCGATGCCTTGAATGAAATCGTCAAGCGCGGCAAGCCGATCAAGAAAGGCGAGTTCCTCTTTCGCCAGGGTGATGCTTTCGGTTCGGTGTTCGCCGTGCGTTCGGGCTCTCTGAAAACCTTCAGCGTCAGCGACAACGGTGAGGAGCAGATCACCGGCTTTCATCTACCCAGCGAACTCGTAGGGCTTTCCGGCATGGACAGCGACAGCTGTCCGGTTTCCGCACAGGCGCTGGAAACCACCTCGGTCTGCGAGATCCCCTTCGAGCGACTGGACGAGCTTGCCCTGCAGTTACCCCAACTGCGGCGTCAGCTGATGCGGGTGATGAGCCGCGAAATCCGTGACGATCAACAGATGATGCTGCTGCTGTCGAAGAAAACCGCGGACGAACGCATCGCCACCTTCCTGATCAACCTATCCTCGCGCTTTCGCGCACGCGGCTTCTCCGCCAACCATTTCCGCCTGGCCATGTCGCGCAACGAGATCGGTAACTACCTGGGCCTGGCTGTCGAGACCGTATCCCGCGTATTCAGCCGCTTCCAGCAGAACGAGCTGATCGCCGCCGAGGGCAAGGAGGTGACCATTCTCAATCCCGTCGAATTATGCTCCCTGGCAGGCGGCAATATGGAAGCCTGACCCCAGCCGGGCGCCATCGAAGGACGCCCGCAAATCTCCTCGCGATCCCGGGCAAAGAGGCCTCGGCCTCAAGCAAAGTTTCCCTCTTCCCACTTGCCAGGGTGTGCGCTCTTGAACTGCAGGTAGCCGAACACCTCCAGGTCCCGCCCTCCCAAGAGGGGGAGCCGGGTTCTGCGCGTCGCTTTTCATGCACATGCGTACAGGCGAAGGTCATTGTTCCGCCTTCATTACATCCCCTACCAAAGGCTTAGGCACGTGCCGGCTTAAAAAGTTAATACAAGTCATCTTTTTAAATATCATATACTTATAGCGCTTTAGCAGCCTGCTACCCCTCCGAAAGCCCCCTTCTAGACAGCAAAAACGGGCAGGTTTCATTGACCTGCGTCAATTGGTCACTACCGATCGACAGTAAATCTTGATTTATTTGACCTGGATCAACGTGTTGCCCCTCCGTCGACCGTTGGCCATCCAGCCTTTTGGAGCTGCCCACATGTCTAAACCATCCCAATCTTCGCCTTGGCGTATTCCTCTGGTTCGGGAGCTCGTTGTCATCCTGGCGATCAAGCTGGGTGTAATTCTCGGCATCAAGGCACTCTGGTTCACGGAACCGACGGTGCCTGAAAACGGTACCGAGAAAGTCAGCGAGCGACTGTTCGGCAGTGTGGCAGTGCAAGATCAATCCCCGACCGAGGAGAGTCCCTGATGATCTCGGAATCCGTCGTAGACCTATCGCGTCTGCAGTTCGCCATGACGGCGCTGTACCATTTCCTATTCGTACCACTAACCCTAGGGATGACCTTCCTGCTCGCCATCATGGAGTCGGTCTACGTAATGACCGGCAAGCAGGTCTACAAGGACATGGTGAAGTTCTGGGGCAAGCTGTTCGGCATCAACTTCGCCCTCGGTGTCACCACCGGCATTACCATGGAGTTCCAGTTCGGCACCAACTGGGCCTACTACTCCCACTATGTGGGTGACATCTTCGGTGCGCCGCTGGCCATCGAGGGTCTGACGGCCTTCTTCCTGGAGTCCACTTTCATCGGCATGTTCTTCTTCGGCTGGGATCGCCTGTCGAAGATCCAGCACCTGGCGGTGACCTGGCTGGTAGCGTTGGGTTCCAACCTGTCGGCCCTGTGGATCCTGGTCGCCAACGGCTGGATGCAGCACCCGGTCGGTGCGGAGTTCAACTTCGAGACCATGCGGATGGAACTGGTGGACTTCGGCGCCCTGCTGCTGAACCCCGTTGCCCAGGTCAAGTTCGTCCACACCGTCGCCTCCGGCTATGTGACCGGCGCTGTGTTCGTCCTGGCCATCTCCAGCTACTACCTGCTGAAAAAACGCGATCTGGGCTTCGCCCGCCGCTCCTTCGCCATCGCCTCCGCCTTCGGTATGGCTTCCATTCTGTCGGTAATCGTGCTCGGTGACGAATCCGGCTACGAAGTGGGCGAAGTGCAAAAAGCCAAGCTCGCCGCTATCGAAGCCGAATGGGAAACCCATCCGGCACCGGCCAGCTTCACCCTGATCGGCTTCCCGAACGAGGAAGAACAGCGCACCGATTTCGCAGTGAAAATCCCGTGGGTCCTGGGCATCATCGCCACCCGCTCGCTGGATGAACAAGTCATTGGCATCAAGGATCTGATCGCCGATCACGAGGCCCGTATCCGCAACGGCATGGTCGCCTATGGCCTGCTCGAGGAGCTGCGTGCCGGCAACAAGAGCCCGGAGAAAATCGCAGCCTTCAACGAGGTCAAGGATGATCTGGGCTATGGCCTGCTCCTGAAGAAGTACACCCCGAACGTGGTCGACGCCTCCGAAGAGCAGATCAAGCAAGCGGCCAAGGACACCATTCCCAGCGTGGCCAGCATGTTCTGGAGCTTCCGCGCCATGGTCGGCGCCGGCTTCGCGATGCTCATCCTGTTTGTCTGCGCCTTCTGGGCCTCCGCTCGCAAGAACGAGGAATCCAAGCCCTGGCTGCTCAAGTTCGCCCTGTACAGCCTGCCGCTGCCCTGGATCGCAACCCAGACCGGCTGGTTCGTGGCCGAGCACGGTCGTCAGCCCTGGACCATCGGTGGTGTGCTGCCCACCCATCTCTCCGCTTCCAGCCTGAGCACTGGCGACCTCTGGGGTTCTCTGATCGCGCTGATCGCGTTCTATACGCTGCTGTTGGTGGTCGAGATGTACCTGATGATCCGCTTCGCTCGCCTTGGCCCGTCCAGCCTGCATACCGGCCGCTACCACTTCGAGCAGCTTGAGCAACATGCTGTCAAGCATGCCAGCCCGAGCCAGGCGGACCCCCAACAACCAGTCAACGCCTAAGGAAAACGCCATGTTTGATTACGAAACACTAAAACTGGTCTGGTGGGGCTTGATCGGTGTGCTGCTGATCGGCCTTGCCCTGACGGATGGCTTCGACATGGGAGCCATGGCGCTCATGCCCTTCATCGCCAAGACCGACAACGAGCGCCGCGTGGCGATCAACACCGTCGCCCCGCACTGGGACGGCAACCAGGTCTGGCTGATCACCGCCGGTGGCGCTCTGTTCGCCGCCTGGCCGCTGGTTTACGCCACGGCCTTCTCCGGCATGTACTGGGCCTTGCTACTGGTTCTCTTCGGCCTCTTTTTCCGTCCGGTAGGCTTCGACTACCGCAGCAAGCTGGAAAACAAGAAGTGGCGCGACATGTGGGACTGGGCACTGTTCGCCGGTGGCGCCCTGCCGGCCCTGCTGTTCGGCGTGGCCTTCGGCAACCTGTTCCTCGGCCTGCCGTTCCGTCTCGACGAAACCATGCGCACCCACTTCGAAGGCTCCTTCTTCTCCCTGCTGCATCCCTTCGCCCTGCTGGCCGGTGTCGTGAGCCTGAGCATGCTCTGTGCCCACGGCGGTTCCTGGCTGATGCTGCGCACCGAAGGTGACCTGTACGAACGCTCCTGCAAGGCCACCCGCCTGAGCGCCATAGTCTTCCTCGGCTGCTTCTTCATCTGCGGTCTCTGGTTGCTGCTGGGTATCGAAGGCCAGAATCTGGTCGACAACTTCGATCCCAATGTCGCTCTGAATCCTCTGACCAAACAGGTCACCCTGGATAACAGCGGCTGGCAGACCAACTACGTGCGCTACCCGCTCACCCAGTTCGCTCCGCTGCTGGGCCTGGTCGGTGGCGCGCTGGCCCTGATGGGCGCGCAGACCAAGCGCAACGGCTTGGCCTTCCTGGGCACCAGCCTGGCGATCATCGGCGCCATCCTCACCGCCGGCTTCGCCCTGTTCCCGTTCGTGATGCCCTCCTCCATCGATCCGGCCTCCAGCCTGACCATCTGGGACGCCGTATCCAGCCAGAAAACCCTGGGGATCATGCTGATCGTTGCCATCATCTTCGTGCCGATCATCCTGGGCTACACCCTGTGGTGCTACTGGCGCATGTGGGGCAAGCTGAACGACCAGACCATCGAGGCCAACCCCCACGGCCTGTACTGACCGAAACCGGCGCGGACCCTGTCCGCGCCATTTCCCATGAATTCGCCCGCCGCCATGGTGGGCCTAGGAGGCAACATGTGGTACTTCAGTTGGATTCTCGGCATCCTGCTGGCCTGTGGCTTCGGAGTCATCAACGCCCTTTGGCTGGAAACCACCATGAAAATGGATGAGGGTCCGGCGGGTGGCGAGTGAAAAGAGCTTTCTGCAGCGTCGCCCATCGCGCATCCTGTCGCTGCTCTTGGCCACACCGATCGCGTTGGTATTGCTGATTCATCCATCGCTGATCGTCGATCCCGAGGCCGGGTACAGCCACAGCCTGCTGATGCTGGTGATGCTGGGAATCTCTAGCGGCTTCATCCACGGCGTCGGTTTCGACCCGCGCGGCCTGGTTTGGCGCATCCTGTTTCACCCGGTGCTCGGCTGGGTGCTGATGGGATTGGGTTACGCGATTCTGTACAAAGTGCAGATGGGTTGACTCCCTGTCCCAAAAGGCCCCGCAAGGGGCCTTTCTCTTCTCTCCCCCGCACCAAAGGCTTCAGAAGTTTCAGCAGGATGGTGCCCGGCCTTGGCCCTGGAGCTTCACATCACAGATCGATCGGCCTGCGTCCGGCCAGAGCGTGGCTCAAGGTACCGCCGTCCACCAACTCCAGTTCGCCGCCCAGCGGCACACCATGGGCGATACGGGAAACCGTGACATCGCTGGACGCCAGAGTCTGCGCGATGTAATGAGCCGTAGCCTCGCCTTCCACCGTTGGATTGGTGGCGATGATCACTTCCTCGAAAGCTCCCTGCTCGACTCGCGCCAACAACTCAGGAATGCCAATAGCCTCTGGGCCGAGGCCGTCCAGGGGGGAAAGGTGTCCCTTGAGCACGAAATAGCGGCCACGGTAGCCCGTTTGCTCTATGGCGAATACGTCCATCGGTCCCTGCACCACACAGAGCAGGGAATCGTCGCGACGCGGATCAGCGCACTGCGGACAGAGTTCGTCCTCGCTCAGGGTCCGGCATTGCCGGCAATGACCGACATGCTCGAGCGCCTGGGTGAGCGCCTGAGCCAAACGCAAGCCGCCGCTGCGATCACGTTCGAGCAGATGCAGAGCCATGCGCTGGGCGGTCTTCTGTCCCACCCCGGGAAGGATGCGCAGGGCATCGATGAGTTGTCGGATCAGCGGACTGAAGCTCATGGACGAAAAGACCGGAAGGCAGGACAGCAGAATAGATCGCCCGTGGCAAAGGCGGCCGGCCGGCGCCCTCTCCCGCAGGCAGGAGAGGCCGGAAAGCGGGAAACCCGGAAAGCACTCAGAATGGCATCTTGAATCCGGGCGGCAACCCCATGCCGGCGGTCATCCCGGCCATCTTTTCCTGATTGTTCTGCTCGATCTTGCGCACCGCATCGTTGACGGCAGCGGCAATCAGGTCCTCAAGAACCTCCTTGTCCTCCTGCATCAGGCTATCGTCCAGGGTAACGCGACGGACATCGTGGCGACCGGTCATCACCACGCTCACCAGGCCGGCACCGGACTGGCCGGTCACCTCGGCGTTGGCTATCTCCTCCTGCAACTTCTGCATCTTTTCTTGCATAAGCTGGGCCTGCTTCATCAGGCCGGCCATGCCACCTTTCATCATGGGAGTCACCTCAGGTATTCAGGGGTTCGATGGTGCCGTCGCGAATCACCGCGGCGAACTGTTGAATCATCTGCCGGACCAGGGGATCGCCCTGAATGGACGCTTCGGCCTGGCGCTGGCGTTCGGCCCTCCGCCGGGCGGCCGCCTGAGCCGGAGTCTCCTGCTCCGGCTTGCGCAATTCGATATCCAGCTTGAGCGTACGGCCATGATACTGGTTCAGGGCCTCGTTCAGACGCCGCTGCTGGGTACTGTTGAACAGCGCGGCCTGCGCCGGGTCCAGATGCAACAGCCAGTGATCGCCATCGGTCTTCGCCAAGGTACAGTTGGCCGCAATGTTGGCGGTCATCCCGGCCAGCCCCAATCGCTGAAAAAGTTCGAGCCATTCGGCGGCGAGGCCGGTAGCCGGCGCCACCGCCGGTTCGGTTTCAGGCTGCGGCGTCGACGGGAGCGACTCTTCGGCAGTCAGGACATCGAGATAGGCATAGGCGTCGACATCCACCTCGCCAGCATCCACTTCATAATAGTCATCGTCCGCCAGAGAAGGCTCCTCCACCTCCACAACGGGCGCAGGCACCCTTTCCGGCTCGCGATCGACGGCCGGGATCACGACCGTTTCCGGCACCGAAGCGGAGCGAGACGGGCCATGCGGATGGTTCGATACGGCACTTTCGAGCACCTGTTCCGCCTCGCCGGCCACGGTCGCAGCAACCATGGCGCCGACCGGCAGCGCAGCCGACTCCGCGACGGGAGTGTCGGCTACCTGCGAGGACTCCTCCCAGGGCAGATCGGGAAGTCCGACAGGCTGACCGGATACCGGCGGCGGCGATGCGGGTTCGGCCGATTCGGCACGTATCGGTGGAGGAACCACGGCCTGGCGCTCTCCCGATACGGAGACGGGAGCAGCGGGCGCCGCTTCGGGACCGCTGCCGGCCACGGGATCGGCGGGGGAATCAGCCGTGGCCGAGCGGACTCCCGGATCCTTTAGCGGCCTGCCCGGCGCCTTGCCGACATCCGCCGGACGAAACGCCAGCATGCGCAGCAGCACCATCTCGAAGCCACCACGCGAGTCCGGCGCCAGCGGCAGGTCGCGACGGCCGATCAAACCCATCTGATAGTAGAACTGCACATCTTCGGCTGGCAGCGTCTGCGCGAGCGCCAGCACCCGATCGCGGTCGCCCTGGCCATTGTCCACGGCCTCGGGCAATACCTGGGCGATGGCCACCCGATGCAGTACGCCAAGCATCTCCGACAGCACAGCGCTCCAGTCCGGTCCCTGCTCGGCCAGTTGGCGCACCGCCTCGAGCAAGGCCCGGGCGTCGCCCTCCAGCAACGCCTGCAGCACACCATAGACCTGGCCGTGATCGAGGGCCCCGAGCATCGCCCGCACATCGGCGGCGAGCACCCTGCCCTCGCCGAAAGCGATGGCCTGGTCGGTCAGGCTCATGGCATCGCGCATCGAGCCGTCCGCAGCCCGCCCGAGCAACCAGAGGGCATCCGTCTCGAAGGGAATGCCCTCCGCAGCGAGTACGTGGCTCAGATGCTCTACCACCCGCTCCGGCGGCATGCTCTTCAGGGCGAACTGCAGGCAGCGCGACAGGATGGTGACCGGCAGCTTCTGCGGATCGGTGGTAGCCAGCAGGAACTTGACGTGGGGCGGCGGCTCCTCGAGGGTCTTCAGCAGCGCGTTGAAGGAATGGCTGGAAAGCATGTGCACTTCGTCGATCAGATAGACCTTGAAGCGCCCACGCGTCGGTGCGTACTGCACGTTATCGAGCAGTTCGCGGGTATCTTCCACCTTGGTACGGCTGGCGGCATCGACCTCGATGAGGTCGACGAAACGCCCCTCGTCGATTTCCCGGCAGACCGAACACTGCCCGCAAGGGCTGGAACTGATACCGGTCTCGCAATTCAGGCACTTGGCGATGATCCGCGCGATGGTGGTCTTGCCCACTCCGCGAGTACCGGTGAACAGATAGGCATGATGCAAACGCTGACTATCGAGGGCGTTGATCAGCGCCTTGAGCACATGGGTCTGGCCAACCATCTCTCGGAACGAGCGGGGACGCCATTTGCGTGCAAGAACCTGATAACTCATCGATACCGTCGCAGTTGAAAAGCGAAAGAACGGCAATGCTAGCGGAGCAGAATGCAAATTGCATCCGCCTGCGAGCACAGGCATGACGGCGGGTTCAGGACAAGGCCCGGGGCTTCCTCAGCTCCGGCTCGAACGCTCGATCGGCAAAACGATCTGACGCCCCTCTGCAACAGGCAAGGTCCCACACGCCCTGGCCACGGAAAACCTGCTTCAACAAGCGCCAGGCATACACCTGCCCACCCACCCGACCGTCACGAATATGGTGCATGCTCGCACCATTACAACGCCCATATGCTTCAAATATGAAACACTTCTATTTATGGGCCGCCCTCCCTTATTACAAACCTGCAATCGAATCAACGTCATAGCACTAATGCCCCCGAAGAACGGGCAACTGGAAGGGTTGTTGCTTGAAAGTTGGTAAGGGTAAGAAGTGCCGCTGCTCTGGAGGGATGCGCCATGGGTGTTCAGTGGACTTTCTGGTCAATCGTCTTTTTGGTGTCCATGGCCGGCATGATCTGGCAAGGCATATACAAAGGCCATTGAAGCGATAGTCGCCCGAGCGCTATTGATTCGATGCCCCGCTGTCGTATCTGCGCTCGCTCGATGGTCATCGCCCCGGCGGTTCAGGGCCTTGCTTCAGCGGAAGGGTGTCGCCGAGTCGGAATCATTCGGCCCCCAATGCCGGTTCTCCTGGCCGTCTCTCTTGTGCCGGCTGAAAACGGCGAAAAGCCCCGTACCTGGGAGGAATCCCGGCTCGATGGACAAAATCCGGTCTTCTCGGCAGGTGCGTGCCTTGTTCTTTGTTCTATCTGCTCCAGCCCTCTTCGGAGGGCTTTTTTAATTCTCGCCCGACCATCGGGCCGAACCGAGTATCCATCTTCCATTCCCGGATATCGGCAATCTCGAATGACCGGCCCGACAGTTGCGCCGGGCAAGCGGCCAGGCACGTTCCGGACCTCTTCGGGCAACCGCCGGTACGAGCGGCGCGCATTGAGCCACGGATCGAAACACGCAGAGGGATAACAGAGGGACGAAGGTGGCAAACGCGGATGGATCATTCCCGTTTCTTTGCATGGTCCGGGGCGAAAACCCCTTGAAATCGGGAAGAGCATGACTGGAGGTGGCCCCACCAGCCACACCCCGGCACACAAGGTCACCGCTACGGCTGCTCCCTTCCGGGCCTGACCGGGTTCACGGCTGCTCGTTGCGGGGGGACCGGCAGGACCACCATAACGACACCCACCAGTTGGCGGGTCGGGCCATTGTACCGGCTTGCCCGCAAGTTACAACCATCGCTTGCTGGAAAGCGTTTGGCGACAACCACTTGCCAGCTTGGGCGTAGTTCCCTGCACGGAACCGGCCGTCATGCCGCCAACGGTAAGGACGGTCGAAAATCCCGTTTTCTGCCGCAGCAAACCGCTCGGCACGAACTCACCACGCTCCCACCCCTGACCGATGCCGGACGGAGCATGCCCCTCAGCGATAATTTCCCGCCCGCCAGCGCGCCAGCCAAGCCAGGCTGTCGCGGCTCGCGCCGGCCGGGCGGTATTCGGCGCCGAGCCAGCCCCGGTAGCCGCTCGCCTGCAAGGCGGCCAGGGCCGCGGCGAAATCCACCTGTCCGCTGCCCGGCTCACCCCGTCCCGGACAATCGGCGAACTGCACATGGCCGATGCGCCCGGCCAGGCGGGCGATGCAGTCCGGAAGGTCCAGCCCCTGGCGGGCCATATGGTAGAGATCCAGTTGGGCCAGACAGTTGGGATGGTCCACGCGCCGCAGCAAGGCATCCAGTTGTTCGGCTGTGTTGACCAGAAAGCCCGGTACGTCCAGCGGGTTGATCGCCTCGCAGACCACGGTGATCCCCAGCACCGAGAAGGCTTCGGCCGCCCTGGCCAGGTTGGACTCCAGAGTCGCCAGGGCCAGCTCCGGAGCCACCCCCTCGGCCAGGCGCCCCGGCAGGATATTGACGCAATCCGGCCGAACCATCGCGGCATAACTCAGCGCCAGTTGCAATGCGGCATCGAACTCCGCCTGCCGCTGCGGAACCGCGGCCAGCCCCGGACCTCCCTGCAGGAAATCGGCGGCCGGCAGGTTGATCAACACCAGCGGCATCCCGGCCCGCTCCAGCTCCTCCTTTAGGCGGATGGCCGGGATCTCGTAAGGAAACTGGATCTCGACACCGTCGAAGCCCGCCGCCGCAGCGGCCACGATGCGTTCGAGCAAGGGTTTCTCGCTGAACAGCAGGGAAAGGTTGGCGGCTATCTGCATGATGGTTCTGCTCCTCCGATTGGGTTCCGGCCATGGTGGCCTACGTTTTTTTCACTCTATGCTGTTTACTATCGGACGACTCGACAACCGCCCCGTGGTCCCCTCATTCGCCACAGAGACGCTCCTGATGCCACCCAACCTGCTCGACAGCCGGCCCCTGAAGGGCCAGCGAGGATTCCGCCGGATTCTCAATGCCACCAGTTACTCCCTAGCCGGTCTCAAGGCCGCCTTCGTCGGCGAGGCGGCCTTCCGCCAGTTGGTCATGCTGAACCTGTTGCTGATTCCCGTCGCCTGCCTGCTCGATGTGAGCCGGGTCGAGCGCGCCCTGTTGATCGCCGTGGTGCTGCTGGCACCCATCGTCGAACTGCTCAACTCGGCCATCGAAGCCACCGTCGACCGCATCTCGCTGGAACTGCACCCCCTCTCCAAGCGGGCCAAGGACATGGGCAGCGCCGCCCAGTTGCTCGTCCTGGTTCTGATCGCCGCGGTCTGGGCCACGATTCTGCTCTAGCCGCTCTGCCGTAGCCGCACGACTCTCATCCTCTCATGGATGGAGAGGAGCCCAGCGCTTTCACCGCCTTCGATTCGCGCCCCTTCGCAGCGGGCGCGCTTCCTCTATAATCCGCCCGCCTTTTTCCGCCATTGAACCGGAGAACCCCATGCTCAAGCGTACCCTGGCGCTCGCCGCCGGCTTTGCCCTGTCCCTGTCCAGCGTTTTCGCCCAGGCTGCCGACGTGCTCAACGTCTCGGCGATTCCCGATGAGGCGCCCACCGAGCTGCTGCGCAAGTTCAAGCCGCTCGGCGCCTATCTGGAGAAAGAGCTGGGCATGCCGGTGAAATTCGTGCCGGTGGCCGACTATGCGGCGGTGGTCGAAGCGCTGGCCGCCGACCGTGTGGATATGGCCTGGCTGGGCGGCTTCACCTTCGTGCAGACCCGCCTGAAGACCGGCAACGCCATTCCGCTGGTGCAGCGCGAGCAGGACGAGAAGTTCACCAGCAAGTTCATCAGCGCCGATCCGGCGGTGAAATCCCTGCAGGACCTCAAAGGCAGGACCTTCGCCTTCGGCTCGGTATCCTCCACCTCGGGCAGCCTGATGCCGCGCTACTTCATGCTCAAGGACGGCATCAAGCCGGAAGAGTTCTTCAGCCGCGTGGCCTACTCCGGCGCCCACGACGCCACGGTCGCCTGGGTGCAGTCCGGCAAGGTCGACGCCGGCGTGCTCAACGCCTCGGTATGGGACAAGCTGGTCAATTCCGGCAAGGTCGATACCGACAAGGTCAAGGTGTTCGCCACCACCCCGACCTATTACGACTACAACTGGACGGTGCGCGGCAGCCTCGATCCCGAACTGGCGGCGAAGATCAAGAAGGCCTTCCTCGCCCTCGATCCGGCCAAGCCGGAGCACAAGGCGATCCTCGACCTGCAGGCCGCCAGCCGCTTCATCGAGACCAAGCCGGAGAACTACCAGGGCATCGAGGAAGCGGCGCGCGCCGCCGGCCTCCTGAAGTGATCCTGAAGCTGTCCGGCGTGGGCCTGACCCACGCCAACGGCCAAGTCGCGCTGAGCGATATCGGGCTGGCGATCGCTCCCGGCGAACGGGTGGCGATCATCGGCCCCTCCGGTGCCGGCAAGACCAGCCTGCTGCGCTTGCTCGCCACCGCCCAGCGGCCCAGTGCCGGCCGGATCGAAATACTCGGCGCCGACCCCTGGGCTCTTTCCGCCGCCGCCCGGCAGCGGCTGCGCGCGCGCATCGGCCTGATCCACCAGACCCCGCCCCTGCCGCCGCGCCAGCGGGTGGTCACCGCCGTGCTGGCCGGCAAGCTCGGGCAGTGGTCCCTGCCCAGGAGCCTGCTCAACCTGGTACACCCGCTGGATACCGCCGGCGCGGCCGCGGCCCTGGCGCGCCTGGACCTGTCCGAAAAGCTGTTCGAGCACTGCGACCGGCTCTCCGGCGGCCAGTTGCAGCGGGTCGGCATCGCCCGCGTGCTCTACCAGGAGCCGGAACTGATCCTCGCCGACGAGCCGGTCTCGGCCATGGACCCGGTGCTCGCCGGACACACCCTCGGCGTGCTGAGCGAAGAGACCGCCCGCCGCGACATCACCCTGCTCGCCAGCCTGCATGCGGTGGATCTGGCGCTGGCGCATTTCCCGCGCATCCTCGGCGTGCGCGCCGGGCGCCTGGTCTTCGACCTCCCGGCCGCCGCCCTCGGCCAGCCCGAGCTGGACGCGCTCTACGCCAACGAAAAACTGCAGCCGACCGCCGTGCCGGCGGCTGCCCCCCAGCCGTCGCACATACCCCGATGCTGACCCGGGGCCCCCTCCGCGATCCCGCCGCCCTGCCGCGCCTGTCGCTCAGCCTGCTGGCGCTGTTCCTGCTGTGGCCGGGCCTGTCGCTCAGCGAACTGGACCTGGGCGTGCTCCTGCAGGGCGACAACACGGCCACCATGGGCCAATTCGTCGCCGCCTTCTGGCCGCCGGAACACGGCCGCGAATTCCTCGAACTGCTCGGCCGGGCGACCCTGGAAACCCTGGCCATCGCCACCGCCGGCATGAGCCTGGCGCTGCTCATCGCCCTGCCCGCGTCGCTGCTCGCCAGCCGTGCCCTGTCGCTCTCCGCGCTGCATCGCGGCGGCCGTCCGGCCTGGTGGGGCGCTCTGCTGCGCTGGCCGGTACGCATCTTCCTGATCGTCCTGCGCAGCGTGCCGGAAATCGTCTGGGCCCTGCTTTTCGTGCGCGCCGTGGGACTGGGGCCGAGCGCCGGGGTACTGGCCATCGCCATCACCTATGCCGGCATGCTTGGCAAGGTCTATGCGGAGATCTTCGAGTCGGTCGACCCGCGCCCGGCGCGCGCCCTGCTCGGCAGCGGCAGTCCGCGGCTGGTCGCCTTTCTCTACGGCATCCTGCCCAACGCCGCGGCGGAGATGCTTTCCTATACCGTCTACCGCTGGGAATGCGCGATCCGTGCCTCGGTGGTGATGGGTTTCGTCGGCGCCGGCGGACTCGGCCAGCAGATCGACCTGTCGATGCGCATGTTCGCCGGCGGCGAGGTGGCCAGCATGCTGCTGACCTTCCTCCTGCTGGTACTGTTGGCCGACCAATTGAGCCGCCTGCTGCGCGGGAGGCTGGCATGAGCAACGCCCTCCTGCTGCTGGGCCTGCTGGCGGCCGTGACGGCCTCTTTCGCCTGGCTGGAGATCGACTTCGGCGCGCTGTTCGGCGCGGACAGCTTGCGGCAGATGGGCGATTACGCCAGCGGCTTCCTCAGCCCCGACTTCTCTCCGGCGCACCTGCTGGCCATCGGTCGCGGTGCCCTGGAAACCCTGGCCATGTCGGCCATCGGCACCCTGCTCGCCGCCCTCCTCGGCCTGCTGCTGGCGCTCCCGGCCAGCGGGCGCTGCGGGCTGCCGGCGAACGCCGCCGCCCGCCTGCTGCTCAATGCCCTGCGGGCGATCCCGGAGCTGGTCTGGGCCGCGCTGATGGTGCTGGCCGCCGGCCTCGGCCCGAACGCCGGCACCCTGGCGCTGGCGCTGCACACCGCCGGGGTGCTCGGCCGGCTGTTCGCCGAGGCCCTGGAAAACATCCCCGGCGAACCGGCCGAGGCCGTGCGCCTGGCTGGCGGCGGGCGCGTCGCGGCATTCTGCTACGGCACCCTGCCAGGGGTCTGGCCGCAGCTTCTGGCCTATACCCTGTACCGTTGGGAGAACAACATCCGCATGGCCAGCGTACTGGGCTTCGTCGGCGCCGGCGGGCTGGGACAGATGCTCTACCTGAGCCTCAGCCTGTTCCAGGAGGCCCAGGCCGCCACGGTGATCCTCGCCATGCTGTCGCTGGTGCTGGGTGTCGATGCGCTGAGCGGCTGGGGACGCCATCGCTGGGTATGGAACTGAGCCCAGGCCGCCCAGGCCTTCAGAGGCGCGCGGCGGACAACTCGATGATCTCGTCGGTGATTTCGTCCTGGCGCACCCGCCTGTACTCGGCCAGCAGATCGGCGCTGCGCCGCTCGACGTTGCCCCGGGCGGCGACCATGGCCTGCATGCGTGCCTCGTTCTCCGCCGCGAAGGACAGCATCAGCGCCTCGCACAGCTCGGCGTAGACGTACTCCTCGGCCAAGCCGGCGACCAGACGGGCCGGCGCCAGGGTGACGGCGGGCGACGAGTGGCGGTGTGACGCCGGGAAGCGCCGGTAGTCGAACGGCAGCAGCGTGCGGGTCAGCACCGGCTGCCGCCCCGCCTCCCCCGGTTGCGCGTGGACCAGGCTCACGCGAGTCGGCGTTCCGTCGCCCAGACGGGCATACAGGGCGTCGGCCATGCGTCCCGCCAGGGCCGACATCTCGTCCGGATGCGCGATCATCGGCGCCGACCAGGCCGGTCTCAGGCCACGCTCGGCGGCCACCGTCGCGCCACGCTCGCCGAGCACCCACAGCTGTGCCCCGGCAGCGCCGAGACAGGCGCCGGCCGACTCCAGCACCCGCTCGTTGAAGCCGCCGACGAAGCCCTGCTCGGCGCACAGCGCCAGCACCAGGTGCCGCCGATCGCCACCGGCCGGAACCTCGGGGTACTGCGCCTCGGGCAGCAGCGCCAGCGCCTCGCCGATCGCCGTGCCGAGGGTTTCGGCATAGGCGCGCACACTGTCCAGGCAGTTCCGGGCCTCCCGCGAGCGGGCGGCGGCAATGGCGCGCATGGCGCCGATCACCAGACCCAGCTCGCGGGTGGTGGCCAGATGTCCGGCGACCTCGCCGAGCCGACCGCTCACGGCGCGCCTCCGGCCAGCTCGGCACAGAGCGCGCCGACCTGCTCGGCCAGCGCGGCGCGGCCGGCCTCGTCCAGCCGCCCCTCGCGGTGGACGGCCTGCACCAGTTCGCCCGCCCGCGCATCCAGCCAGGCCGGCAGGCGTCCGCGCAGGGTGTCGATCAGCGCCGGCGGATACGCATCGAACACACCGGCGCCGAGCGCCGCCAGCAGCGCCACCTGATCCGCCAGGCGCAGCGCGGCGAAGCGCGGCTGGGCGAGCAGTGCGCGACTGCGTTCGCCACGGACGATCTGCTGGCGCACGTGGCTGTCGCCGATGCCGCCGAAACGGGTGAACATCTCCAGCTCGAGAAATTGCGAATACTCCAGGCGCAGCCGTCCGGCCACCTCGCGCAGCACGGCGGGCTGGGCCTTGCCGCCGACCCGGCTGACCGACAGGCCGACGTCCACCGCCGGGCGCTGGTTGCCCGCGGCCAGGTGGCTGTCGAGAAAGATCTGCCCGTCGGTGATGGAAATCAGGTTGGTGGGGATATAGGCGGCCAGGTTGCCGGCCTCGGTCTGGGCGATCGGCAGCGCGGTCAGCGAACCGCCGCCGAGTTCCGGGGCCAGCTTGGCGGCGCGCTCCAGCAGGCGCGCGTGCAGGTAGAAGATATCTCCCGGATAGGCCTCGCGCCCCGGCGGCTCGTGGGTCAGCAGGGACAACTCGCGATGGGTGGCGGCGTGCTTGCTGAGGTCGTCGATGACGATCAGCGCATGCTGGCCGCGGTCGCGGAAATACTCGGCGATGCTGAAGCCGGCGAACGGCGCCACCCACTGCAGACCGGGCGACGAGGCGGCCGGGGCGACGACGAACACGCAGCGCTCCGCCGCGCCGTGCCGGCGCACCGCTTCGAGCGCCTGCTGCACGGCGCCGGCGCGCTGGCCGACGGCGACGTAGACGCAGATCAGCTCCGAATGCTTCTGGTTGACGATGGTGTCGAGCGCCAGCGCGGTCTTGCCGGTGGCGCGGTCGCCGATGATCAGCTCGCGCTGGCCGCGGCCGACGGAAAACAGCGCATCGACGATCAGCACGCCGGTTTCCACCGGCTCGCTGACCAGATCGCGCTCGATGATCGCCGGAGCCGGCCGCTCGATCGGCAGCCAGTCCTCGGCCGTCACCGGCTCGTCGCGGTCCAGCGGCCGCCCCAGCGGATCGACCACCCGGCCCAGCAGACCGGAGCCGACCGGCACCCGCAGCACCTCGCCGGTGCCGTGCACCTCGGAGCCGGCGGCGATGCCCTCACCGCCGTCGAGCAGCACCGCACCGATCGCGTCGCTGTCCAGGCTCAGGGCGAAACCGAGGCTGCCGTCGGCGAAACGCAGCAATTCGTTGAGCCGTACCCCCGGCAATCCGCCGACCTGCGCGATGCCGTCGGCGATCCGTTCGACCCGGCCGATCTCGCCGGCCTCGGGCCTGAGCGGGGTGCGCGCCAGCACCGCGCGGCTGCGCTCCAGCCAGGCGTCGGCGGCGATCCGGAGCGCTTCGGGATCAGGCGGATTCATGGCTCAACTCCCTGTGCAGCCGCGCCAGATCGGCGCGGAAACTGTTGCGCACCACGGCGTTGGAGCCCTCCAGTTCGAGTCCGGCGATCAGTCCGGGATCGACTGCCACCTTCAGCTCCGGCTCCCGTCCGAGCGCGCGCGCCAGCGCCTGGCGGCAAGCCTCCAGCTCCCCGGCGCTCGGCGTGCGCGGCACGCGCAGGGTCAGCGCGGCGGACTCGGCGCCGAGCGCCTGGCGCGCGGCCGCCGGCAACTCGTCCAGCCCGGCCAGCAGGCCATCGATGAAAGCGGATAGCCGCACGCTGTCCGGCAGCCGCTCCAGCAGTCGCGCGGCGATCTCCAGCGCCAGACGGGTGGCGCGTTCCTCGACCAGCGCCAGGGCAGCCTGCTGCCGTGCCACCTGGGCCTGCTCCGCCCGCTCGTGCAACTGCCGGACCTCCTCCTCGGCCTCCCGCAACAGGCGCGCCTTGACCCCCGCGACCTCCTGCTCCGCCGCCCGCAGCGCGGTATCCTGCCGGCTGGCCAGTTGCGCGCGGGCCGCCTCCGCCTCGGCGCGCACGCGCTCGGCGGCGGCCTTGGCCTCGGCGGCCTCATCGAGCAGCCGCCCGGCCTCGCTCTGCCGCTCGGCGACTATCTGCGCCACCGGCCGGAACAGGAAACGCGACAGCAGCCAGACGAGAATCAGAACGTTGACCGCCTGCAGGCCCAGGCTCCACCAATCCAGCGTCATGGGGCCGCGCTCAGTGGACGAAGGGGTTGGCGAACAGCAGCAGCACGGCGACCACCAGGCAGTAGATGGCCATGGTCTCGATCATCGCCAGACCGACGAACAGGGTGCGCGAGAGGGTGCCGGCGGCCTCCGGCTGGCGTGCGATGGCATCCATCGCCGCCGCCACCGCGCGCCCCTCGGCCAGTGCCGGGCCGAGGGCGCCGAAGGACACCGCCAGGGCGGCGCCGAGGATGCTGACGATCTCGATCGGGTTGTCCATGAATCACTCCTTTGAGGCAGGGTGCGTGCCGGCGGTTTCCTTCACGGCGGCGCCGATGAAGACCATCGCCAGGACACTGAAGATGTAGGCCTGGATCGCCCCGGTGAGCAGGTCCAGCGCCATGAAGGGAATCGGTACCAGCAGGCCGGCCAGCGACAGGGCGATGCCGAGCACGAACACGCCGCTCATGATGTTGCCGAACAGGCGCACGCTCAGCGAGAAGGTGCGGGTCAACTGCTCGACGATGTTCAGCGGGATCATCACCCAGCTCGGCTCGGCGAAGGTGCGCAGATAGCCGGCCGGGCCACGGCTCGCCACCCCGCAGGCGATGCTCGCGACGAACACGATCAGCGCCAGGGCGGCGTCGGTTTCCAGGCTGGCGGTGGGCGGCTCGATACCGGGGATCAGTTCCGCCCAGTTGGCGGCCAGGATGAACAGGAACAGGCTGCCGATCAGAGCACGGTAGGGGGCCGGCGAGACCTGCATGGTGTCGCGGATCTGCCCGTCGAGGACCGCCACCAGGAGTTCCAGCAGGCTTTGCCAGCGCGTCGGACGCAGGCGCAGGCGGCGGGTCAGCAGCCAACTGCCGCCGGCCAGCAGCGCCAGCAGCCCCCAGGTCACCGCCACCGCTTTGCCGATGGGCAGCGGGCCGAGCTGGAAGAGGGTTTCGCTGATCAAAGGCGAATGCATCATCGACATGCTCCTTCCCGCCGCAACAGCCGGCGGCGCGCCAGCAGCAGACCGCAGGCGCCGGCCAGCAGCGCGCCGAGGTCGAGGCGGATCAGTCCCGCCAGTACGGCGACGGTCAGCCCCAGGCGCAACGATTGCAGGGCCAGGGCGGCGGCGATCCGCCCCGCGGTGAACAGGCGCAGGTTCGCCGCCAGCGAGGAAAAATGCGCCCAGCCGGCGAGCAGCCCGACCAGCAGGCCGAGCCCCAGGGGCAGCGCGCTCTCCAGCAGCACCAACGCCTTCATTGCCGGTGCATCCAGCGCCAGGCCGACCAGAGCCCCAGGCAGGCGCCGAGGAACAGCAGCGCCGCGGCGAAGGTCACGCCCGTGCCGAACAGGCGATCCAGCCAGCGGCCGAGCAGCAGGCCGAGCAGCACGGGTACGACGATGGCCCAGCCGAGCACGCCGATCTGCCCCAGGCGCCGGCCCAGCGAAGGCTCCGGATCGCGGCGCGCCTGCTCCTCGCGGCGCACGGCACGACGCGCCGCCTCGCCCAACGGCTCGCGTCCCTCGTCTCGTTGCGGGTTCATCGGGGCTCTCCCTCGGGATCGAATGGTGTCTCGCCCTCGGCGCGCAGGTAGCGCACCAGTTGGCGCACCGCCTGGGTGTGCAGGCGCAGATGTTCGACCCGCGCCCGCCGGGCACTGTCGCGCCGGGTCTCGCGGGCCTCGCGCACCTGCGCCTCGAGCTGTTCGAGGCGCTCGCCGACGATGCCTTCGCGACAGGCGACGCGCAACTCGCCGCCGCTCAGGCTCAGCACGCCGCCGTGCACCGCACAGAAGCCTTGCTCGCCGCCCGCGCGGCGCCAGCGCAGCACCGTGGGCACCAGCACGGTGAGATAGTCGACATGGCCCGGCAGCAGGCCGAAGCCGCCGCTGGCATCCTCGCCGCGAAACGCCACCACGTCCGTGCAGTCGACCAGCACCTGCTGCGGAGTGACGATCCGCAGACGCAGGGGAAGGCTCATGCCGGCGTCTCCCCGCGCCTGGCCGCCTCTTCCCTGGCCCGGGCCTCCTCCAGGGTGCCGACCATGTACAGCGAACGCTCCTGCCAGTCGTCGCACTCCCCGGCGAGGATCGCCCGGCAGCCGGCCAGGGTATCGGCCAGCGCCACCGAGCGCCCCGGCATGCCGGTGAAGGCCTCGGTGACCGCGAAGGGCTGGGTCAGGAAGCGCTGCAGGCGCCGTGCCCGACCGACGATACGACGATCCTCGACGGCAAGCTCCTCGATGCCGAGCAGCGAGATCACATCCTGCAGGCTACGGTAGTGCTCGATGATCCGGCGCGCCTCGGTGGCGATGGCGACGTGCTCCGCGCCCACCACCAGCGGGTCGAGCAGCAACGAGGAGGAGGCGATGGGATCGACCGCCGGGTACATGCCCTGCGCCGCCATGGCGCGGGACAGCACCACCATGCTGTCGACGTGGGCGGCCAGGGCGGTCACCGCCGGATCGGTGAAGTCGTCGGCGGGCACGTACACCGCCTCGATGGCGGTCACCGCCACGCCGCCGACCGAAACGATGCGCTCCTGCAGCGCGGCCACCTCGTCGGCCAGGGTCGGCTGGTAGCCGACCCGCGACGGCAGGCGGCCGAGCAGGCCGGACACCTCGGCGCCGGCCTGCACGAAGCGGAACACGTTGTCCATCAGCAGCAGCACGTTCTGCCGTCGCTCGTCGCGGAAGTATTCGGCGATGCTCAGGGCGGTCAGCGGCACGCGCCAGCGCGCCCCGGGCGGCTCGTTCATCTGCCCGTAGACCAGCACGGTGTGCGGCAGCACGCCGGAGTTGCGCATGTCGAGCAGCATCTCGTGCCCCTCGCGGGAACGCTCGCCGACCCCGGCGAACACCGAGATACCCCGATAGCGCTCGACCATGGCGTGGATCAGTTCCATCACCAGTACCGTCTTGCCGACCCCGGCGCCGCCGAACATCGCCGCCTTGCCGCCCTGCACCAGGGGCGTGAGCAGGTCGATGACCTTGATCCCGGTGGCGAACGGCTCGCTTGTCGCGGCCTGCGCCGCGAGCGGCGGCGGCGAACGGTGGATGGGCCGGCGCGGCACGTCGTCCGGCAGCGGCGGGCCCTTGTCGCCGACGACACCGCCGACGTCGAGCAGGCGGCCGAGCACGGCCTCGCCCACCGGCACCCTGAGCGGCCCGCCCAGGGTGCGCGCCATGACGCCGCGCGGCAGGCCGGAGGTGGCCGCCAGGGCGATGGCGCGCACCCGTCGCGCGTCAAGATGGGCCTGCACCTCGGCCAGCAGCGGCTCTCCGTCGTCGCGCAGGATCGCCAGGGCATCGCCGATCGGCGGCAACCCCGCCGGGAACGTCACATCGATCACCGCACCGCGCACGGCACTGACCAGTCCTTCGAGCTGCGCTGCCACCATCCCTTCCCTCGTCCCCGGACGGGGTTCCCTTCCCTATCCATAGTGGACAAGCGCCCCTTCGCGGCGCAAGGTCGGATCGTCGCAGCCGTGCTCCCGCAAACGCTCAGTGCCGCGCTTCCGGCTCCTCGCCGCGCTCCTGCACCAGCACCCAGGGCGCAACCACCACCGCCCACAGCGGCGGCTCGCGTTCGAGCAGGTCCTCGGCGCGGCTTTCCTCCAGCTTCGCCAGTTGGCCGCCGCCCAGCCAGGCGGCCACACTGGCCCGATCGTCCTCGGCGACGGCCAGCGCCACCGCCACCAGATCCACCTCGGCGGCGACCCAGAGCAGCGCGCCGCGAGCGAAAAAGGGCTGCAGTTCCGCCCAGCCGATCCGGGCCGTTTCGCCGAGCAGCTTGACGTAGAGGGGGTTGGTCGTGTCTGTCATGGAAGATTCACCGGGCATGCGAGGGCCGCCATCATAGCGGCGCGGCGGAACCGGGCAAGTGCCGGCCGGCAAGGTTTCCAAGCGGCGAAAGGCACCCTTAAACTGTAACGAAACGCCCTGCGCAGAAGAGGGCCGGGCCGGAGCGGCCCCCGCAACGACAGAACGAGGGATAACATGCACAAGGCTACCCGACACCTTTCCCGGCTGTTCGCCGCCCTGGCGCTGGCCGGAGCGGCGCTCCACGCGGCCGCCGCCGAACCGATCCGCATCGCCCTGGCCGGACCGGTCACCGGTCCCGTGGCGCAATACGGCGACATGCAGTTCATCGGCGCGAAACTGGCCATCGAACGGATCAACCAGGCCGGTGGAGTGAACGGCCGACTCCTCGAAGGCACCGTCTACGACGACGCCTGCGATCCCAAGCAGGCGGTCGCGGTGGCCAACAAGATCGTCAACGACGGCATAGCCTTCGTCGTCGGCCACCTCTGCTCCAGCTCGACCCAGCCCGCCGCGGACATCTACGAGGACGAGGGCGTGCTGATGATCACCCCCGCCGCGACCAGCCCGCAGATCACCGCCCAGGGACACCGCTTGATCTTCCGTACCATCGGCCTGGACAGCCTGCAGGGACCGACCGCGGGCAACTTCATCACCGAGCGGATCAAGCCCGGGCGCGTCGCGGTGCTGCACGACAAGCAGCAGTACGGCGAGGGCATCGCCAGCGCGGTCAGGAAGACCCTGCGGGACAAGGGTGTCGAAGTGGCGCTGTACGAGGGCATCAACGCCGGCGACAAGGACTTTTCGACGATGATCGCCAAGCTCAAGCAGGCCGGCGTCGACTTCGTCTACTACGGCGGCTACCACCCGGAACTCGGCCTGCTGTTGCGCCAGTCCGCGGAAAAGGGTCTGAAGGTACGCTTCATGGGACCGGAAGGGGTCGGCAACAAGGAGCTTTCCGCCATCGCCGGGGGCGCCGCCGAGGGCCTGCTGATCACCCTGCCGCGCGCCTTCGACCAGGCCCCGGAGAACCAGCCGCTGGTCGAGGCCTTCAAGGCCAAGAACCAGGACCCCAGCGGCCCCTTCGTGTTCCCCGCCTATGCCGCCGTGCAACTGATCGCCCAGGGCATCGGAAAAGCCGGCAGCGACGATCCCGAGGCGGTCGCCGAGGCCCTGCGCGACAACAGCTTCGACACCGTGACCGGCACCCTGGCCTTCGATGCCAGGGGCGATCTGAAGGATTTCGGTTTCGAAGTCTACGAGTGGCACCGGGACGCGACCAAGACGCCGGTCGAGTAGGTTGCCTGCGCAGGAGCGAGGGGGACGCCCGGTCCTTGCCCGCGATGCTTTTGTCCTGCGCGGCCCCTGGCGGATCAGCGCTCGACGGCGAGGACTCGGCGTCTCCCCCTGGCTCCCCCCCTTCGAGGAATACCCATTGCCGGCCCCGCGCGGGCTTCGAGGAGTCCAGGCAATGCCCGATCTCTACCACTACCTGCAACAACTGGTGAACGGCCTGACGGTCGGCAGCACCTATGCGCTGATCGCCATCGGCTACACCATGGTCTACGGCATCATCGGCATGATCAACTTCGCCCACGGCGAGGTGTACATGATCGCCTCCTATGTGGCCTTCATCGTCATCGCCGGACTGTCCATGCTCGGCCTGGACCAGTTGCCGCTGCTGATGGCCGGCGCCTTCGCCGCGAGCATCGTGGTCGCCAGCGCCTACGGCTATTCCATCGAGCGCATCGCCTACCGCCCGCTGCGCGGCGGCAACCGGTTGATCCCGCTGATTTCGGCGATCGGCATGTCGATCTTCCTGCAGAACGAGGTCCTGCTGTCCCAGGGCTCGCGCGACAAGGCGATCCCCAGCCTGCTGCCGGGCAACCTGGTCATCGGCGAAAGCGCCATGCACGGCGTGGTGATCTCCTGGATACAGATGCTGATCTTCGCCGTCACCCTGCTGGTCATGCTCGGTCTCCACCTGTTCATCTCCCGTTCGCGCCTCGGCCGCGCCTGCCGCGCCTGTGCCGAGGACCTGAAGATGGCCGGCCTGCTGGGCATCGACACCCACCGGATCATCGCCCTGACCTTCGTCATCGGCGCCGCCCTGGCCGCGGTGGCCGCGGTGCTGCTGGGCCTGCAGTACGGGGTGATCAACCCGCAACAGGGCTTTCTCGCCGGCATCAAGGCGTTCACCGCCGCGGTGCTCGGCGGCATCGGCAGCATTCCCGGGGCCATGCTCGGCGGCCTGCTGCTGGGAGTCGCCGAAGCCTTCGGCGCCGACCTGTTCGGCGATCCGTACAAGGATGTGGTGGCCTTCGGCCTGCTGATACTGGTGCTGTTGTTCCGCCCCACCGGCATTCTCGGTCGCCCGGAGGTGGAGAAGGTATGAGTCCCCGACTGAAGACCGCCCTGTTCAGCGCCCTGCTGGTGCTCGCCGTGGCCTGGCCGGTGCTCGGCCTCAGGCTGACCACCGTCGGTATCCGCCTGGAAGTGCACAACGCCAGCCCGGCGCTGCTCTGCAGCATCGCCGCCGCGGCCGTCGGCATGTTCTGCTGGCAACTCTGGCGCGACCGCCTCGCCGTGCTCTGGAGCGGAGCGCCGCGACCTCCCGGCGTGCCGAACCGGCTGAAGGACATCCTCACCCGCCCCGCGACCCAGCGCTGGGGCGTGCTCGCCCTGCTGCTGCCGGCCCTGGTCTGGCCGTTCCTCGCCTCGCGTGGCGCCGTGGACCTGGCCACCCTGATCCTCATCTACGCCATGCTGGGACTCGGCCTGAACATCGTGGTCGGCCTCGCCGGCCTGCTCGATCTCGGTTACGTCGGCTTCTACGCGGTCGGCGCCTACACCTACGCCCTGCTCTCGCAGCACTTCGGCCTGGGCTTCTGGACCTGCCTGCCGATCGCCGGGGCGATGGCCGCGCTGTTCGGCTTCCTGCTCGGCTTTCCGGTGCTGCGCCTGCGCGGTGACTACCTGGCCATCGTCACCCTGGGCTTCGGCGAGATCATCCGCATCCTGCTGCGCAACCTCACCGAACTCACCGGCGGTCCCAACGGCATCGGCGGCATCGACAGGCCGACTTTCTTCGGCCTGACCTTCGAGCGCCGCGCCCCGGAGGGCCTGCAGACCTTCCACGGCTTCTTCGGCCTGCCCTACGACTCGGCGGACAAGGTGATCTTCCTCTACCTGATCGCCCTCTCGCTGGTGCTGCTCACCCTGTTCGTCATCAATCGCCTGCTGCGCATGCCGATCGGCCGTGCCTGGGAAGCCCTGCGCGAGGACGAGATCGCCTGCCGCGCGCTGGGCCTCAACCCCACCGCCATCAAGCTCTCGGCCTTCACCCTCGGCGCCTGCTTCGCCGGATTCGCCGGCAGCTTCTTCGCCGCCCGCCAGGGGCTGGTGACGCCGGAGTCCTTCACCTTCATCGAGTCGGCGGTGATCCTCGCCATCGTCGTGCTGGGCGGCATGGGCTCGCAACTGGGGGTGATCCTCGCCGCGATGGTGATGATCCTGCTTCCCGAACTGATGCGCGAGTTCAGCGAGTACCGCATGCTGCTGTTCGGCGCCCTGCTGGTGCTGATGATGGTCTGGCGGCCGCAGGGCCTGTTGCCCATGCAGCGTCCGCACCTGGAGCTGAAACCATGAGCCGCCCGCTGCTGGAAGTGCGCGACCTGGCCATGCGCTTCGGCGGCCTGCTGGCGGTCGACGGCGTGAACCTCCGCCTCGGCGAACGGCAGGTGCTGTCGATGATCGGCCCCAACGGCGCCGGCAAGACCACGGTGTTCAACTGCCTGACCGGCTTCTACAGGCCCAGCGCCGGCGAGATCCTCCTCGACGGCGAAGCGATCCAGGGCCTGCCGGGCCACAGGATCGCCCGCAAGGGCGTGGTGCGCACCTTCCAGAACGTCCGCCTGTTCAGGGAGATGACCACGCTGGAAAACCTCCTGGTGGCCCAGCACCGCCACCTGAACACCAATTTCTTCGCCGGCCTGCTGAAGACTCCGGCCTTCCGCCGCAGCGAGCGCCAGGCCCTGGAGCTCGCCCATCACTGGCTGGAACGGGTCGGCCTGGGCGATTGCGCCAACCGTCCCGCCGGCACCCTCGCCTACGGCCAGCAGCGTCGTCTGGAAATCGCCCGCTGCATGACGACCCGCCCGCGCATCCTGATGCTCGACGAGCCGGCCGCCGGCCTCAACCCGCGGGAAACCGAGGAGCTCAAGGCATTGATCGGCCTGCTGCGCGACGAACACGGCCTCGGCGTGCTGCTGATCGAGCACGACATGCCGCTGGTGATGGGCATTTCCGACCGGATCGTGGCGATCAACCAGGGCCGTCCGCTGGCCGAGGGCACGCCGGCACAGATCCGCAGCCATCCCGAGGTGATCAAGGCCTATCTGGGGGAAGCCTGATGCTACGCTTCGACAACGTTTCCACCTGCTACGGCAAGATCCAGGCGCTCCACGGAGTGAGCCTGGAGGTGCGCGAAGGCGAGATCGTCACCCTGATCGGCGCCAACGGCGCCGGCAAGTCGACCCTGCTGATGACCCTCTGCGGCACGCCGCGGGCCAGCGCCGGGAGCATCCGCTACCGCGGCGAGGAACTGGTCGGCCAGGATACCGGCGCGATCATGCGCAAGGGCATCGCAGTGGTCCCGGAAGGCCGGCGCATCTTCGCCCGCCTGACGGTCGAGGAGAACCTCGCGATGGGCGGCTTCTTCGCCGGCCGGGGAGAAGTCGAAGAGCGCCTGGAGCGCGTGCTGGAACTCTTCCCGCGGCTGAGGGAGCGCTACGCCCAGCGCGGCGGCACCCTGTCCGGCGGCGAGCAGCAGATGCTCGCCATCGGCCGCGCGCTGATGAGCCGGCCGCGCCTGCTGCTGCTCGACGAACCCTCCCTGGGCCTGGCGCCGCTGATCATCCAGCGGATCTTCGCGATCATCGAGCAATTGCGCGAGAAAGGCGTCACGGTCTTCCTGGTCGAGCAGAACGCCAACCAGGCGCTCAAGCTGGCCGACCGCGGCTACGTGCTGGAGAACGGGCGGATCGTCATGCAGGGCACGGGCGAGGAACTGCTCGGCGATGCGCGGGTATGCGAGGCCTACCTGGGCGGCTGAGCCATCTAGTGTCCCGGCAGATGGCCGAGGTCGATCGGCTCGCCGGGGCGCAGCCCCAGCTTGTGGCGGATGTCCTCGAACATGGCGTCGTATTCGTCGTGTTCGCGCAGGATCGGGCCGAAGCGCGGATGCAGGCCATGACGCACGGAGATCCGGGTCAGTTCGTTCATGAAGTCGAAGGCCATGTCGCGCGGCAGTTCGCACTCCTCCGTGAAGGGCTTGCCATCGATCTCGCCGTCCATGCGCATGTGCAACAACCGCCCCCTTTCCGGCGTCTCGCGCACCTCGTAATGCACATCGTAGGCGAAGGTCTGCGGATCGGACTTGTCCGGCAGATGTTCGCGATGCAGATGACCCGGCTTGAACATGGGAATCTCCTCGCAGGGAATGAGGCCGAACGGCGCGGCCTCCCGCCCGGAATCGGCGGAGCGCCGCCCATTCAGTGTAGATAGCGTCGATCGCCAGTCCTCCGGCGAATCGTCGCCGGGCTTGAGATCGACCGCCCCGCTGGTTAACGTGGGCCCCCTTTCAGGAGACCGCCGATGCGCCTTGTCCGCCCCCTCTTGTACTGTCTTCTGCCCCTGTTCGCCGGCTGCCAGTCGTTGGCCGGCGAAAACCGGGTCCCCACGGACGGGCAGACCCGCCTGCGGGGCGAACTGAGCATGCGCGACGGCGATCTGCTGCTGCGCCCGTGCGACGAACAGCGCCGCTTCGTGCTGGTCGATGCCGGCGACCTCGGGCTGGCCGAGGATATCCGCGCTCTGCAGGGAGGCGGCAAGGACCCGCTGTTCGTCGACCTTGGCGGCAGATTCGGCTCCAGCGACAAATCCGGCGTGGACGGGCGCATCGAGGCGATCCGGCTCTATCGCCTGGAGCTCGGCAGCCGGGGCTGCAAGGACCCGGACTTCCACCGGATGATCCTGCGCGCCGCGGGCAACGAACCCTTCTGGAGCGTCGGCGTCGGCGGCAAGGGCCTGCTGCTGCAGCGCCCCGGCCAGCCGCCCCTGGCCCTGCCCTACCTGGAGGAGCAACTGCCCGGCGGCAGCCTCAACCTGACCAGCGAGGCCGATGGCCGGCGCCTGGAGCTCTGGGTGGCGCCACAGCGCTGCGTCGACTCCATGAGCGGCGCGGTCCGCCATCTGAGCGCCGAGCTGCGCCTCGACGGCCAGGTGCAACGTGGCTGCGCCTATTTCGGCGGCGGTCGGGAAGAGTGAATCACCAGGGCTTGCCACGGGTTCGCCCGTTCACCGGCAGCCGCCTGCGCAGCGCCGCCCTGGCCAGCATGTGCGCACTGACCGGCGCGCTGATGAAGAGGAACAGGGTGAGCAGCAGCTCATGCAGGCTCGGCCCTTCCGGCCGCCCGGCGAAGAACAGCATCGAGGCGATCACCATGCCGCCCACTCCCAGGGTGGTGGCCTTGGTCGGAGCGTGCAGGCGGGTGTAGAAGTCCGGCAGGCGGTACAGGCCGATGGCGCCGATCAGGGCGAACAGGCTGCCGAGGACCAGGAACAGGCTGACCAGCGCTTCGATCCAGAATGGCATGGACGACGCGCCTCCCTAGTCGAGGATATCGCCGCGCGACAGGTACTTGCCGGCCGCCACGGTGCCGACGAAACCCATCGCCGCGATCAGCAGCGCCGCTTCGAAAAACAGTTCCGAGGCCTGCCGGATGCCGAGCAGCACGATCAGCGCCAGGGCGTTGATGTACAGGGTGTCCAGCGCCAGGATGCGATCCGCCGGACTCGGCCCGCGGATCAGGCGCACCAGGTTGAGGATCATGGCCAGGCCGATGACCGCCAGGCAGAAGGGAATCACGTGGGCGAGCATTGGAAGATCTCCAGCAGGGGCGTCTCGTAGCGGCGTTTCACCTCGGCGACCAGTCGCGCGGGGTCCGGCGCATCCAGGGCATGCAGCAGCAGGGTCCGGCGTTCGACGTCGAGATCGGCGGATACCGTGCCCGGCGTCAGGGAGATGATGTTGGTCAGCAGCGCCAGGACGAACTCGTCCTCGATGGCCATCGGCACCTCGACGAAGGCCGGGTTCAGGCGTGCCTCGGGCCCCAGTACCAGCCTCGCCACATGCAGGTTGGCGACGAGGATGTCGGCGAACACCTGGAGCACGAACAGGCCCAGCCGGAACGGCCGGCGCACCCGTGGCATCGCGATCAGGAAGTCGCGGCAAAGCAGCGGGATCGCCCAGCCGAGCAACAGCCCGAGCAGAAGATGGCCGAAGCCGAAGGTATTCGCCAGCATCAGCCAGATGACGGTCAGCAGCAGGGTCAGGGTCGGATGCGCCAGCCAACGGAACCCGCTCATGCGCCGCCTCCCGCGCCGATCCGCAGATAGGCGGCCGGGTCCAGCAATTGTCGGGCGGTTTCCCGCACATAGGCCTGCACCGGCGCTGCCGCCATCGTCAGTAGCAGGCTGCCCGATAGCAGGCCGGCACAGGCCAGCAGCCTCACACCGTCGGCCGGCTCGCCTGACGGAGCGCCGGAACCGCGCCAGAACAGGGTGCTGCCGGAACGGCCGAGGGCGATCAGCAGGCCCAGCCCGCCGCACAGCACCACAGTCCAGATCGCCAGGGCCGCGATTCCGACCGGTACCGCGCGCAACAGCATCAGCTTGCCGAGGAAACCGGAAAGCGGCGGCAGGCCGGCCACCGAGATGGCTCCGAAGAAGAACAGCCCGCCCAGCAGGCCCGGCTGGTGCAGGTTCGGTCCGCGCTGCAGGGCGCCGCCCAGTTCGCCGCGCTGGCGAGCCACCAGGTCGGCGAGCAGGAACAGGCCGCCGGCGACCAGGGTGCTGTGCAGCAAGTAGTAGAGCGCCGCGGCATAGCCTTCCAGGCTACCCGGGGCGAGGCCGAGCAGCAGGGTGCCGACCGAGACGATCACCAGGTAGGCCAGTTGCACCTGCAGGTCGCGCGCCGCCAGGACACCGAACACCCCGGCGGCCAGGGTCGCGACGGCCAGCGTCCAGAGCCAGGGCTGCGCCAGGCCGGCGAGCGGTCCGGCCTGGGCGCCGAAGATCAACCCGAAGACCCGCAGGATGGCGTACAGGCCGACCTTGGTCATGATCGCGAAGAGCGCCGCCACCGGCGCCGTTGCCGCGGCATAGGCGCGCGGCAACCAGAAATGCAGCGGTAGTATCGCCCCCTTGAGGCCGAACACCACCAGCAGCAGGTAGCCGGCGGTGGCCAGCAGCGGCGCCTGGCCCGCATCGGCGCCAGCCACCCGGCGGGCCAGGTCGGCCATGTTCAGGGTCCCGGTCAGACCGTAGAGGATGCCGATGCCGATCAGGAAGAACGCCGAGCCGAGCAGGTTGGGCAGTACGTAATGCAGACCGGCGCGCACCCGGGCGGCACCGTTGCCGTGCAGCAGCAGCGCATAGGAGGCGATCAGCAGGATCTCGAAGAACACGAACAGGTTGAACAGATCCGCGGTCAGGAAGGCGCCGTTGATGCCGACCAGTTGGAACTGGAACAGGGCGTGGAAATTCGGCCCCCGCAGGTCGTCGCCGCGCACCGCATAGAGCAGCGCGAAACCGGCCAGCAGCGCGGTGACCAGCAGCATCAGCGCGCTGAGCCGGTCGAGCAGCAGGACGATGCCGAACGGCGCCGGCCAGTCGCCCAGCGCATAGATGCGCAACCGGCCATCCGAGGCCAGGAGCAGCGCCCAGACGGCGAGCGGCAACAGCGCCCAGGTGGCGGCCAGGGACAGACGGCGCTGGATGCCATGGCCCAGGCGATGGCCGAGCAGCAGCAGACTGCCGGCGAACAGCGGCAGGAGGATCGGCAGGATGGGAGCGTGCATCATCGCTCCGACCTCTTCCCGTCCACCTGATCGCTGCGCAACTCGCCCAGACCGCGCAGCGCCAGCACCACGACGAAAGCGGTCATGGCGAAGCCGATGACGATGGCGGTGAGCACCAGGGCTTGCGGCAGCGGATCGCCATGTCCGGCGCTCTTGCCGAGCACGGGCGCGACGCCGGTGCGCAGGCGGCCCATGGCGAAGAGGAACAGGTTCACCGCATAGGAAATCAGGGTCAGCCCCAGCACCACCGGGAAAATCCGTGCGCGCAGCAGCAGGTACACGCCGCTGGCGGTCAGCATCCCAAGGCTGATGGCGAACAGCGCCTCCATATCAGGACACCTCCCCCCTCGGTGCATCCCGGCCGACATGACCGATGCCGCACAGGATCGACAGGGCCGCGCCGACCACTACCAGATATACCCCCAGATCGAAGAGCATCGCCGTGGCCAGCTCGAAGTCGCCGATCAGCGGCAGGCTGAAATGGCCGAACGCCGAGGTCAGGAAGGGCCGCCCGAAGGCCCAGCTACCCAGCCCGGTGAGCGCGGCGAGCAGCAGCCCGGCAGCGGCCATGGCGTGGAAACTGAAACGCAGGCGAGCCCCGGCCCAGGACAGGCCGAGGGCGATGCACTGCAGGATCAGGGCCACCGCGGTGACCAATCCGGCGATGAAGCCGCCGCCCGGCAGGTTGTGTCCGCGCAGGAAGAGGAATGCCGAGAGCAGCATGGCCATCGGCAACAGCGCGCGCGCCAGTTGCCGGAGGATCAGCGGGTGATGGTCGGCGGACCGGGGCCGCTCCCGGTCGACTGGCGGATGCGGCAGGTGCAGGCCGTGCAGCAGGGCGGAGACACCTACCGCGGCGATGGCCAGCACACTGATCTCGCCCAGGGTATCGAAGCCGCGGAAGTCCACCAGGATCACGTTGACCACGTTGGCACCACCGCCGCCAGTCAGGCTGTTTTCCAGGAAGAAGGCGGCGATGCTTTCGTAGGGGCGGGTCAGCACCGCATAGACGAGCAGCGCCACCAGTATGCCGCTGGCGGCCGCCAGCAGAAGGTCGCGCAGCAGCCGCAGGCTGTCCGACTCGGGCGGCGAGCGTTCGGGCAGGAAGAACAGCGCGAGCAGCAGCAGGACGATGGTCACCATCTCCACCGCCAGTTGGGTCAGTGCCAGATCGGGGGCCGAGAAGCGGGCGAAGACCAGGGCCACCAGCAGCCCGCTACCACTGATGACCAGCAGGGCGGCCAGATGATTGCGGTGGAACGCCGCGCCGAACAGGCCGGTCAGGGCCAGCGCGCCCAGCACCAGCGTACCGATGCCATCGACCGGGCCCAGCGCTACCGGACCGTCGACCTCGGCCAGCGGCGCCAGGGCGAACACCGCCAGTACCAGTACGCTACCCAGCAGCAGGGCGAGATAGCGCTGCAGCGAGCCGTTCTCCAGCACGCCGGTGAGTCCGCGGGAGAAGTCCACCAGCACGCCGATGCCGCCACGAAACAGCGCCTGCGCATCCAGATCCGGAAGGCCTTCGTACCAGCGCAACAGTGGCTGGCGCAGGACATGCACCAGCACACCGCCGGATAAAGCGACGGCACTCATCGCCAGCGGCAGGTTGAAACCGTGCCAGATCGCCAGGCTGTAGGCCGGCAGCTCCCCGCCGAGGCTGGCCGAAGCCGCCACGGCCAGCAGCGGCCCCACGCTCCAGTCCGGCAGGATACCCACCAGCAGGCAGAGGAACACCAGCACCTCGACCGGAATCCGCATGTAGTGCGGCGGCTCGTGGGGATCGGGCCTGGGCAGGTCGCCGGGTTCGCCGTTGAAGAACACCCCATGGATGAAGCGCAGCGAATAAGCCACCGAGAACACTCCGGCGATGGTCGCGGCCACCGGCAGCAGCCAGTGGAAGCTGCCCAGCAGATTCTGCTGCAGTATCTCGCTGAAGAACATCTCCTTGCTCAGGAAACCGTTGAGCAGGGGCACGCCGGCCATCGCCGCGCTGGCCACCATGGCCAGCGTGGCGGTGTGCGGCATGTATTTCCACATGCCGTTGATGCGCCGCATGTCGCGGCTGCCGGTCTCGTGGTCGATGATGCCGGCCGCCATGAACAGCGAGGCCTTGAAAGTCGCGTGGTTGATGACATGGAACAGCGCCGCCACGTTCGCCAGATCCGAATCCAGGCCGAACAGCAGGGTGATCAGGCCCAGGTGGCTGATGGTCGAATAGGCCAGCAGGCCCTTGAGGTCGTGCTGGAACAGGGCCGTCAGCGCGCCCAGCAGCAGGGTCGCCAGGCCGCTCAGGCTGACCGGGTAGAACCACCAGTCGCTGCCGGACAGGGCCGGATACAGGCGGGCCAGGAGGAAGACCCCGGCCTTGACCATGGTCGCCGAGTGCAGGTAGGCGGACACCGGGGTCGGCGCCGCCATCGCCTGCGCTAGCCAGAAGTGCAAGGGGAACTGTGCCGACTTGCTGAACACACCGAGCAGCACCAGCATCAGCGCCGCCGGATAGAGAGCGTGGGCACGGATCGCCTCGCCGGCGACGAGCACCTCGCTCAGCTCGAAGCTGCCGACGATGTGGCCGATCAGCAACACCCCGGCGAGCAGCGCCAGCCCCCCGCCGCCGGTCACCACCAGGGCCATGCGCGCCCCGCGGCGGGCATCCGAGCGGTGATGCCAGAAGCCGATCAGCAGGAACGAGGCGAGGCTGGTCAGTTCCCAGAACATCAGCATTAGCAGCAGGTTTTCCGACAGCACCAGTCCCAGCATGGCGCCCATGAACAGCAACAGGAAGGCGAAGAAGCGTCCCATCGGCTCGTGGTCGGCCAGGTAGTAGCGGGCGTAGAGGATGACCAGAATGCCGATGCCGAGAATCAGCAGGGCGAAGAGAAAGCCCAGGCCATCCAGACGCAGGCTGAGACTCAGACCCAGTTCGGGCAGCCAGGGGCTGCCGCTCTTGAGCGTGGCTCCGGCGAACACCGGCGGCCCCAGGAAAAACAGCAGGATCAAGCCCAGCAAAGGAGCCAGCGCAGCGGCTGCCGCGCACGGTGACCGCCCATGGCGAGCGGCCAGCAGCGGCAGGCAGATACCGAGAAAGGGCAAGGCAACGAGCAACGCGAGCATCATCGGCATGTCCTGTTCATGATTCCGGCATGCGGCCCGGCGCTCCGGCAGCGGGCTTCCCCGCCGCGGACATGGGCTGGATCACGAGGGGCCTGTCCTTGCCTCCATCCATCGACCGGCGCTCTCACCGGCAGGAAGGGGGTCTTCGGATATCCACCCAGGCATGCCTCAAGCCTAGCTGGCGGTCGGCATCCCGGCGCAGGAAGGGAGCTCTCCGGCGGACCGGACAGGAACCGCGGGCGAGAAACCGTGCGCCGGCCTGGAGGAAGGGAGAACGGCCATGCGACGGAGGACGATCAGTGGGCGACGCGGCTGGTGCCGTTGACGGTCAGGATGCGCACCCGCTCGCCGACCCGGAACACCTCGTTCGGCTGCACTTCCTGCACATAGGCACGCATGCTGCCGTCGTCCTCGCGTACGGTGACCTCGACACCCTGGGTACGGGTGATCCCCTCTTCCGCCGCGGCGCCGAGCATGCCGCCGGCCACGGCACCGATCACCGCCGCCACGGCGCTGCCACGGCCCTCGCCCACGCCGCTGCCGGCCACGCCGCCGACGATGCTGCCGGCGCCGGCGCCGATGGGTGTCTTGGTGCCCTCGATGCGCACCGGGCGCAAGGTCACTATGGTGCCCATGCGCACGGTCTGGACGGTACGCGCCTCCCCGCGCGAATAGACATCGCCGGTCAGGCTGGAGACGCAACCACCGAGCACCAGCGTCACGGCAGCGAAAGAGGCGATAAACAGAACGGGCTTGCGCATTGCGTTTACTCCGGATGAGTCATGCCAATTATTAAAAGCCCGTCACCTCCCCTTGTCACGGCGCATTCGTGCCGCGCCGAACCGGATAGCCGACGCTGCGCTCCCCACTTTCCGGCCTTGGGCGGATCGGCTAGGGTGACGGCCGGGAGGACTGTCATGGACTACTTCATCGTTTTCGTCACCACCGTGACCGGGCTGTATTTTCACTGGTGGCTGTATGTGCGCATCAAGCGCTGGATGGATCGCGATCTGGCCCTGTCCCTCGCCGGTCAGGACCAGGCCAGGCGCGACTACATGCTGGAACGCCTCGACGAAGCCCGGAGGCAGGGCGTCAAGCGCCGCGATCTGCCGCGCTGGCTGGAGCGCACGGCGGCCGACTATCCCGCCTCCTGAACAGCGGCCAGGGCCCCATCCGCGCGGAAGGCGCTCCCGGACGAGGCCCCGTCGGGTCGGTCTAGGGCGCCAGGCGCTCGCGCACCCAGCCACCCTTCTCCAGACGGTAGTTGAGCCGGTCGTGCAGGCGGCTGGCGCGCCCCTGCCAGAACTCGATGCGATCGGGCAGCAGGCGGTAACCGCCCCAGTGTCCGGGACAATGCGGCGCCTGATCGAGAAAGCGCTTCTCGGTCAACGCCAGCAGTTCTTCCAGCTCGGTGCGGTCGCGGATCACCCGACTCTGTGGCGAAGCCCAGGCGCCGAGGCGACTACCCAGGGGACGCACCTGGAAGTAAGCGTCGGACTCCTGCGACGAAACCTTTTCGACTTCTCCCTCGATGCGCACCTGACGTTCCAGGGTGGGCCAGAAGAAGGTCATGGCGGCGAAGGGTCGCGCTCTAAGCTGCTGCCCTTTGGCGCTCTCGTAGTTGCTGAAGAAGGTGAAGCCCCGCTCGTCCACGCCCTTCAGCAGCAGCACCCGGCAATGGGGCCGACCGTTGCCGTCCACGGTGGCCAGACTCATGGCGTTGGGCTCGACAGGCAACTGCTCGGTCTTCATCGCCTCGGCGAACCACTGATGGAACAAAGAAAAGGGTTCGAGCGGGGCTTCGGCCTCGCAAAGGCCGGAGCGGCTATAGTCACGGCGCATGTCGGCCAGTGTCTGGGGCATGGGGGGTTCCTTCGAATGAATAGCAGTCAGCCAAAGTCTAACTAGACAACTATCGCTTCGCTTGATCTGAAGCAACCACCCGAATTCCTGGCGCGCCGTACTGGGCCAGCACGGCAGGCAGGCTGCTCCGGGTGGTCAGGTACATCTCCACCCGGCGATTGAGAGAGCGCCCGTCCTTGTTGGCATTGCTGGAGCGCGGAACATCGGAACCCATCCCCTTGTACATCAGGCGGTCATGGTGCAGGCCGCTCATGCGGAAGATCGCCGCCATGGACTGCGCCCGCTCCTGGCTCAGCCTGTTGGTCAGCTCGGCCGAACCGCTGCTGTCTCCATGCCCCAGCAGCAGCACGGCCACTTCGCGATCCTGCGCCGCCAGCTTGGCCACCCGGCTGAGCGGGCCCAGGGTCGCCACCAGCAGCATGCTCGGCCGATCCGGGTTGAACGAGCTGTCCACCGGGGCCGTCACGACCAGCAGATCGCCACGACGCTCCACCTCGAACTGACTCCCCTTGACGGCCTCGCGTACGCTCGCCTCGTGATCCGCGACCCAGGCCCGACTCTCCCTGGATTCGAAATTGGCTACCGACGAGCCGGACCTGCCGGCCTGAGCGCCGACACGTTCCTGTTTGCCGGTGGTGCTGCAGGCGGTGATGGCCATGCAGAGAATCAGGGTGCTGCTATTAATGAGAAGTTTCATCGACAGATCCCGTTGCAAGGAAAGTTCTATGGGAGATGAGGTGTCACGGGCAGCATGACGGTAACAGGCCTCGAGGTCGAGTTTTGAGTCTGGCCGCAACCTCGGCGCAAGCAAGGCATTGCCTTGGCAGACAGACGAGTGGCTTCAACCCAGGCATTCTCCCGCCAGGCGAGCCAGCTTCTGCGCCCGTGGGTCCATCAGAATGTAGGGGCCCAGACTGTTGGTGACGAAGCCGAAGGCCAGTTCGCGCTCGGGATCGGCGAAACCGCAGGAGCCGCCGGCGCCGGGATGGCCGAAGGCCCTGGGGCCGAGCGCGAAGGTGGCATTGGCCAGCGCGGGCTGATCGAGCATGCAGCCGAGACCGAAGCGGGTCGGGGTGAGCAGGGTGCGGTCCTCGCCACAGCTGTGCTCGCGCGTCATTTCGTCGAGCAGTTCGTCCGGCAGCAGACGCCCGTCGAGCAGCCCGGCATAGAAGCCCGCCAGGGAGCGCGCATTGCCATGGCCGTTCGCCGCAGGCTGGTGCATGCGCCGCCACTCGGGCTTGTTGCTGCTGTTCAGGATCGACGGCGGATTGGTGAAGGCGCGGCTGCTGAGAGTCTCCGGCTCGCTCATCGTGACCCTGACCAGGCGCTGGGCGGCGGCATCGCCCGGATTGCCCTTGTTCCGCGAGATATGCGCGACCCGGTGGAATTCGGCGTCGTCCAGCCCGACATGGAAATCCAGGCCGAGCGGCCGGGCGACGCGTGCCGCGATCGAGTGGCCGGGCTCGCGACCGTCGGCGCGTCGCAGCAGTTCGCCGATCAGCCAGCCGAAGGTGATCGGCGCATAGCCATGCCCTCCGTCGCGGGGGCTCCACCAGGGCGCCTCGGCGGCCAGCGCCTCGGTCATGACTCGCCAGTCGTAGAGCATTTCCGCCGCCAGCGGCGCGCGGATCGCCGGCAAGCCCGCCTGATGGCAGAGCAGTTGGCGCAGGGTGATCCGTTCCTTGCCGGCGGCGGCGAACTCCGGCCACAGCCGGGCCACCGGGGCGTCGAGATCCAGCTTGCCCTCCTCCACCAGTTGCAGGGCGGCAACCGTGGCGAAGGGTTTGGTGCAGGAAAACAGGTTGGCGATGGTATCGCTCTGCCAGGCCTCGCCGTCTTCGCGGCCGGCGAGCCCGGCCCAGAGGTCCACCACGGTTTCTCCGCCGACCTGGACGCAGAGTGCCGCGCCGCGGGTCTGCCCGTCCTCGAACAGGGCGGCGAACGCGTCCTTCAGCGCCTCGAACTTGAGGTCGAAATAGCCTTGAACCTGCACCTTCGTTTCTCCTGGCAGTACAACCGTTCGCCATTCTCCCAGCCGCGGCGGGGGTTTGTGAACTCCCGCACGGGGCCGCCTTCACTGTGTCCTGGCTGGTGCCGCGGCGGGAGCGCCGCCCTCCGTCTTCAGCTGTCCGGCAGCGGGCGTGGCAACCGGCTCGAAGGCCTTGCCCACTTTCAGGTTGGCCTTGCGCAACGCCTCGACGAAACCGGCGAATGGTCGATCGGTGACGCCGACCAGACCGATATGGCCGTTCTCGCCATCGAGCAGGCGCCCGGTCGCCGGCTGGTCGAGATACTGGAACCAGTGCATGCCAACGATGAAGGGCTCGGCCAGAGCTCGCTCCAGGAAGTGGGCATAGGCCGGGCCGCGCTCTTCTTCCTTGTACACCTCGGCCACGCCACCCCAGAACGGGCCGCGATCCCGCGAACCGAAATGGAACTCGCTGACCAGCATCGGCTTGTCCAGCTTGCGCAAGGCCTCGAAGTCATAACCGTGCTGGGGCTCGCGGGTGTAGAAGTTGAAGCTCAGCACGTCGCAGTACTTGGCGCAGGCCTCGACCGCTTCGGGAGTGCTAATGGCGAAGCGGCCACCGAGCAGCAGATGGTCGGGCGCATGCCACTTCAGCGACTCGGCGATGGTCTTGAAGTAAGTGTCGGCGAAGAGCTGCTGGAAGCGTTGCAGATCCTCCTCGATGGCCGGATGCTCCGGGCTCGGCAGGGGCGCCTCGAACCCCGGATCCTCCATCAGCTCCCAGGCGGGCAGTTCGATGCCCCAGGCGGCGGAGAGCCCCTGCTGGTTGCGATAACGGTCGCGCAACAACTTGAGGAAGGCGCGCTTGGCAGGCATGTCGGTGGTCTGCCGCAGGGTGCCGTAGGCCAGGGCATAGCGGGCCTTCGGATCCGTCCCCGGCGCGGCCCAACTGAGCTCGTTGTCGGCGAAGTAGCCGATCACCCAGGGGTCGTTCCGGTGATCGCGGGTAGCGATGGCGATGGCTCGCTCGACAGCCATGGCGAAGCGCGGGTCGAAGGGATCGGGCATGCCGCCCCACCAGTCGTGGCCGGTGGAGATGGTGGCGTAGTCGCCACGGATCAGCAGCGGAATCGTGTAGGGTATCCGGTGCATCGCTCCCAGGGAGAGATCGCTCCAGTTGCCGAGGGTATTGAAACCCCAGGCCTGCAGGCGGTCCAAGGTGTGCCCGCGCCAGCGCAGGGCGTCGAAGAACTGCACGACGCACGGCGGCGCGGCGGTCGGCTGCTTGGCGGGAGCCGGTTGTCCGGGGGCCGGCGTGCCGCCCTCCGGAGCGACCTGAACGTTGTCCGGTTCCTCTTCCATGGGAGCTGCCGGCAACACGCGCTCCGGCTCGGCGGCCTGCTCCACGGGCGGTTTGCAACTCTGTCCGTAGGTCCGATAGAGATTCGCCCGATAGAAATCGTACCAGCGCCCATGGGCGAACTGTCGCCCGTCGTTGGCGCCGGTGGCCTGGCGGCTGTCCCCGGCCCCATAGAAGGCGCCCAGCGGCTCCTCCTTGCCGGGCAGGGCGAGGAACATCTCCTCGCGCCCTTCGACGTAGGTCCGGCTGTTGCCGGAAGAGACCGTGTTCACGCCGAGAGAAAAGAACGGATGGCCGTCCGGCGTCACCAGGTACCAGCGGCCCTCGTGCCTGGCCACCCGGAAGAAGCCCGTGGCCTCCAGTTGCGGTCCTTTCAGCCAGCCGCCGAAGCGGTCCAGCTCCGGCCGCCCGACCAGCCAGCGATCGAGCTGCGCCCGCTCCTGCTCGGCCGCCGTCTTCAGTTGCTTGTCGCTGTTCACCTTCTCCGGCCAGTCGCCGCGGCTGTACTGCCCATAGGCATCGACGATCCCCCGGTAGGCCGCCGGCTCGAGATCCTCGCGCACGCCGAAGCGGCCGAGCAGAATGCTCTGCTGCACGTCCGGTCTCTCCAGGGAGAGGCTCACCGCCTGCACCTGACGCGGATCGATCTCGCCTTCCAGGGTGGTCGCCACCAGCAGGCGCTGGTTTTCATGGGTCCAGGGCATCGGCGGCGCGGCGCGCATGCCATGCGCCCTGGGCGAGCTGACGCGCAGCGGCAGTACCAGGGTCTGCGCCGGACCGGCCGGCAGGGCGACCTGACTCCTGAGAACCTTGCCGTCGGCGCTCTCGATGCTCACCTGCAGGGTCAACGCCCAGTCCATGGCATTCTGGATGCGCAGGCTGACCGCGCCGGCGGAAGACCAGTCCCAGTTGCCCTGCTGCGGCGTCAGACGCAGGCTGGGCCGCTCCTGCGGATTGAAGGTGACTCTTCGGAGCACATCTCCTCCCGCCGTGGTCTCCGCGGTCAGTTCCGGCAGGAAGGCGCCTTCGCCCTTGACCTGCACCACATCGGTGGGGCGCACGAAGTTGAACAGCGTCTGCTCGTCGGCCGCCCGTGCCGACAGGGGCACCAGGCAGCAGGCGAACAGCAGGGGAACCAGGGGACGGATCATCGAGCTTGCTCTCCAGCGGGACGGAGGTGGACAACAGAGTCGGCATGATGCCAGTCACTTTGGCTATGGTGAAGCAAGGCATTGACCGGACAGTCTATTTTCTCGCCATCCGGCTGGCGCGGATGTGAGCGGTATACGGCAGGAATTGGCCCGGACGGCTCGACGGAAACCCGCCCGGCCCCGCGGCAAGCCCCGACCACGGCGGCGTCAGCCGATCTCCCGGCGGAACGGCGGCAACGCCTCGAGGATCGCCTTGCCGTAACGCTGGGTCACCACCCGGCGATCCAGCAGGGTGATGATGCCGCGGTCTTGCTCGGTGCGCAGCAGGCGACCGCAGGCCTGGACCAGACGCAACGAGGCATCGGGCACGGCGATCTCCATGAAGGGATTGCCGCCGCGGGCCTCGATCCATTCGGCCAGCGCCGCCTCCACCGGGTCGTCGGGCACGGCGAAGGGGATCTTGGCGATGACCACGTGCTCGCAGTAGGCGCCGGGCAGATCGATGCCCTCGGCGAAACTGGCCAGACCGAACAGCACGCTGGACTCGCCCTCGTCGACCCGCGCCCTGTGCCGGCTCAGGGTCTCCTGCTTGGACAGGTTGCCCTGGATCAGCACACGTTTGCGCCAGTCGCGCTCGAGGCCATCGAAGACGTCCTGCATCTGCCGGCGCGAGGAAAACAGCACCAGAACTCCGCGCGCGCCCTCCACCAGACGCGGCAGTTCGCGGACGATGGCGGCGGTGTGCGCGGTGGCATCGCGCGGATCGGCCTTGAGGTCCGGCACCCGTAGAAGGCCCGCCTCGGCATGGGCGAAGGGACTGGGCACCACCGCGGTGACGGCGCTCTTCGGCAGCCCGGCGCGCATGCGGAAGCGATCGAAGCTGTTCAGCGCGGTCAGGGTGGCGGAGGTCAACAGCGCGCCATGGGCGATGCTCCACAGGTGGCGGCGCAGGGTCTCGGCGGCGAGGATCGGACTGGCGTCGACCTCGATGTCGTGCAGGGCGCCGCTCTCGGCCAGGGTCAGCCAGCGCGCCATCGGCGGGCTGTCCTCGGGGTCTTCCGCGGTGAAGGCGGTCCACAGTTGCCAGTTGCCCTCGGCCCGCGCCAGCAGGCTGCCGAACAGCGGATACCACTCCTCCGCCTGGTGGCTGGCCAGGCCCATGCCGGGCTCGCCGTCCATGGCCTCCTTGAGCAGTTCGGTGAGCTGGGTGAAAAGCTCCACCAGCCTGGAAAATCCTTTCTTCAGTTCGAGGCCCAGCTCGCGCAGATGTTCTGGCACCACGCCGCCGACGAAGCGGTGGCGCGGCCTCTCGCGGCCGTCCAGGTCCTCACCGGCACGGAAGTCGGCCAACTGTTCGCAGGCGGCGAACATGAATTGCTGCTGGGTGCGCAACTCACGGGCCAGTTCCGGCACGCCCTCGATCAGCCGCCCCAGTTCGCCGGGCAATGGATGCTGGGCGAGCAGCCGGGTCAGGTTCTTTTCCACCTGTCCCAGCCAGTCGGCGGTCGAGCGCAGGCGGGTGAAATGGGCGAAGTGGCCGATGGCCTTGTCCGGCAGGTGGTGCCCTTCGTCGAACACGTAGAGGGTGTCGCGCGGGTCGGGCAATACGGCGCCGCCGCCCAGGGCGAGATCGGCGAGCACCATATCGTGGTTGGTGACGATCACGTCGACCTTGGTCATCCCCTCGCGTGCCTTGTAGAAGGCGCACTGCTGGAAATTCGGACAGTGCCGGCCGGTGCACTGGCTGTGATCGGTGGTCAACCGCGACCAGGTATCGTCCTCGATGGCCTGCGGCCAGGCATCGCGGTCACCGTCCCAGCGGTTGCCGGCGAGCTTCTCGATCATCTGGGCGAACAGCTTCTGGCTGGCCTCGTCGACATCGATGCGAAAGCCCTCCTCCTCGAACAACTGGGCGGTGGCGCCCTGCGCCTGGCCCTCCTGCAACAGCAGGTCGAGCCTCGACAGACACAGGTAGCGGCCGCGCCCCTTGGCCAGGGCGAAACTGAAGCTCAGGCCGCTGTTGCGCATCAGGTCGGGCAGGTCCTTGTTGACGATCTGCTCCTGCAGGGCGACGGTCGCGGTGGCGATCACCAGGCGCTTGCCGGCCGCCTTGGCCGCGGGAATCGCCGCCAGGCTGTAGGCCACCGTCTTGCCGGTGCCGGTGCCGGCCTCCACCGCGACCACCGCCGGCTCGCCCTGGCGTCGCCCCTCGTCGTCGGTGGCGATGGCCCCCAGGACTCTGGCCACCTCGGCGATCATCAAACGCTGGCCGTAGCGCGGCTTGAGCCCCTTGGCTTCGAGAAAGCGGGAGTAGGCACCCTGGATCTGAGATTTGAGTTCGGCGCTGAGCATTCCGTTTCCCGAATCGAAACTGGACAAATTTTCAGTATGCAAAATGGGCGGCTATGATAGCGCGCGTTGCGCGGACCACCACCGGAGATTGCCGAATGACGCTCTATTCCCTCACCTACACCCTGCACGTGCTGCCTGCCCTGATCTGGGTCGGCGGCATGTTCTTCGCCTGGATGATCCTGCGCCCCGCCACGGTCAGCGAACTGGATACGCCGGCTCGGCTGAAGCTCTGGCCGGAAGTGTTCCGGCGCTTTTTCCAGTGGGTCTGGGCAGCGGTGGTAATGCTGCCTGTCACCGGGATCGGCCTGCTGCACCTGCGCTTTCCCAGCCTGGAGACGGCGCCGGCGTATGTGCACGTCATGATGGGCCTGTACCTGGTGATGCTCGCCCTGTTCCTGCGCGTGCGCCTGCTACAACTGCCGCAATTGCGCCGGGCCGTGGAACTGCGCGACTGGCCGGCCGGCGGCGCAGCGCTGGGGCGGATCCGCCGGCTGGTGGGATTCAATCTGGTGCTCGGCCTGTCGCTGGTCGCCATCGCCGCCGCCCGGCCTATCTTCTGAAACCTTCGGCCGCCAGAGTCACCTGCGGCTATCCTTCGCTGGAACGTACAGGTGGAGGATGCCGAACAGCAGTATCTGCAGGCGAGTCCTCCAGCGTGGCGGATCGGTCTTGGCGGTACGCTCGAACAGCACCAGCGCGAGCAGGTGAGCGAACAGGAGCAGCCCGCCGCAGACCGGTAGCAAGAGATCGAAGGGCTTGTTCAAAGGCTGCAGGAAAGCTCCGGCAAGCGCCAGCCACAGCAGCAGAATCAGCACCTTCCCCAGGGTCACCAACAGTTTCATCGCGCTCCCGTCATACGATATCCAGGCGGAAGATCCGTCGGGCGTCGTCGCCGGCACGGAACCCCATCGCCTTACTCTTGAATCTCAGCCGCATTCCCGATCGAGGACCTTCGATGACCGACAGCTTTTCCTCCCGCACGCCGCAGCAGGCCCTCGCCGCCCTGCTCGAGCGCTACACCCCGAGCCGGCTGCTGCTGGTCGGCGCCAGCGACCTGCCCGCTCTCGAAGCCTTTCGCGGCACGCACCCCGAAGCCCGGGTGACGCACTGTGCCGCCGGTCCGCTGCCCCCGGAAGCCGCCGCCCAGCGCTACGAACTGGCCGTGCTGGTCGACTGCCTGGAGCACCTGCCCCGACGCACCGGCCTGGAATTGCTCGGCGGCATTCGCAACCTGAACGCCAGCCGCCTCGCGGTCCTGGTCGATCTGGCGGCCTGCGGTTGGCAGGATACCGACTTCTTCGCCCTGGCGCTGCGGGCCAGCGAGCGTTTCCGACGCGACGAACAGGTCCTCACGCTGTTCACCTACGATCTTTACGACTACAAGCAGATCCCCGACTGGCTGAACGCCAAGTTCTGGGCCAACCCCGAGAATTTCGGCAAGTACTGGTGGTGAACGGATGAACGCCAATGACCTGCCGGCACAGAACCGGAACTGCCCCTGCGGCAGTGGCGACCGGCTCGATGAATGCTGCGGCCGCCACCTGGCCGGCATCCCCGCGCCCAGCGCCGAACGCCTGATGCGTTCGCGCTACAGCGCCTACGTTCTGGGCGATGTCGACTATCTGCTGCAAACCACCTTGGCGGCCCAGCGGGCAGGCCTGGACCGCGCAGCCATGCAGGCCTGGAGCCTGCAGAGCACCTGGCTCGGACTGACCGTGGAGAAAACCGAGCAGTCCGCCAGCCGACCGGCGCACGCCTTCGTCACATTCAGTGCACGCTGGCGCGACGCTTCGGGCGAGCATATCCATCGTGAGCGCTCGGCCTTCGTGCGACATGGCGACCACTGGTATTTCATCGATCCGACCGTCCCGCTGCATGCGGGACGCAACGATCCCTGCCCGTGCGGCAGCGGCTCGAAATTCAAGAAATGCTGCCACGGCGCGACCACCCGCTGAGGGCGCTCGTCCGCGCAGGAGCGCTTTCGAAACGGGCATGCGCCCAGACGATACGCATCGATGCCATCCCTGTCCGTTCCAGCGATACCGCCTTGAGGTTGGCTCGCGCGGCAGACAATTCGTGGCGCATCCGCGCTTCTCGGCGCGATCCATCATGGAGAAAACGCACGAACGATCCTGGGAGGCGAATGCAGGAACGGGGATATGGGCACTCCAAGGTATCCGGGCAGCGGAGCATCCAAGGCAAACCGAGAAATGAAAGAAATCGTTGAGCCCGGTCGAACCTGCAAGCGAGATACCGATATATCAAGCGCGCAGCCGAACGATGTGAATCGAAAGCCAGGCTGGCGAACCTCCGCTGTTTATTAGTTTTGAACCAGGCCAGCTCCTGTCAGCCAGCGGTCGGAGGCCCGGACTTCCTCGTCTTGTCGGTCGGAAAGAGGGACAGCAGTTCGCGGGATGGCCCGACCTCCCTGGCGATGCGTACGGGATCGACCAGCAAGGCGGCCATGAGCCGGCCCAGGTAGATATTGCTTCCGCTCTGATCGAGTGCGTTGATTACATCATGACAGACCCTGAGCCCCTCCTTGATCCTACCCTGACTCGCCAGCAGACATCCAAGAGCGAACAGATTGCGCAAGACAACTCCCAGATTCGGGCTGTAGTTCTGGTCGATCATCTGAGATAGCTCGGTGGCGTCTATTTTCTTATTAGACACGTGACGCTCCTGCCTGGAATAAATCGCGGAGTTCCCCGAGAGGAACCGGATTCTAAAGGTTGAGTAAAGACGAAGGGAACTGATGCGGCCTTTGTCGAGGATAAATTTTCCTGCCGGAGTCTCCGGCGGTCATCGTCGCATGAATATCCGCTTATTAAGCCATCGCTCACAGCAGATCAGGAACTTTTCCATTTCATCCAAGGCAGCCACTTCAGCGGATTGATCGCACCGATATCGAAGGATCGATGAAGGCTGCCAGATAAGGCTCTTGGGAACAGTCGCAGGATTACGACTCCATCAGGATGCTGCTGCATGGAAGCACGGCAAGAACATGAAGCGGCGAGACGATCTCTTGTCGCTTTTTGTTCGTATCGAAGCGGCATGGCCCGACACTTCCCTTCGAACCATCGATCGTTACTCGAAGCAGACCGCCGGCCGGGAACTCGTAAAAACACGGACCCAAGCATTGGCCGGCCCCGGATCGGCTCATGGCGACGGCTATCCCTTCGGCCGATCACGGCGAGACACCAATACTTGAGAATAATTCTTACCTATTGAGGTACACTCGACGCAAGCGCCTCCGGATCAGAACGGCTCAAGACGAAAATGGGAGATATCGGGCAGCGCGCCGGCTGGCCGCGCCGGGATAGGCGCCAAGTCGCTGCCGACCGCCGCCAGGTTCGGATCGCTCGACTCCAGAGGCGCTATCGGCGCTTCGGTGCGCGACTCCAGCAGTTCCGTTCCCGAACCGAAGTCCGGAATCCCGAGCGCGGCGAAGGCAGCCGTGCAGGCATCCTGCGGCGGCACGGCGAAAGGCTTGCGGGCAGCCTCGGAATGAACGGCGTCAAGGTCGTTTTCTTGCCCTGGAGCAAGTTTTGCTTCCTTTCCCATCGGCAGAATGTCCGCCGGAACGCCGGCCCGCTCCAGAGCGACCCGGTACGTCCAGGCCTCGCCAGCCTCCAGGCCGCTCTCGGGGGATATGCGCCGACCGGAAAACAGCGTGGCAATGCGTGCGCCATCGGCACGGAACAGCCTGGCCTGCACCTGTTCCCTGGAAGCTCCGTGCACCAGTTGGCCGGAAAAAATGATCTGATAGCGGCTCATGGTCATACCCATGTCCCAATCGACAGGCAGTATGGCGCAGTTTTTTTCGATCAACGAGTTCGGGAAGCAAACGAGAGGAACGTCTGCGAAGCAGGTCATCCCATGCAATCCGGCATAATGGTTGCGCTCAGAGCGCTGCTCGTTACACTTAGGCCCCCTTTGGAGTTCAGCATGTTTTTCCAGGCGCACGTCCTAAGAATTCTAGGCCTGTTGGGGTTGCTCGGTCTGCTGTCCACTCTTGTCGGCTGCTCTACCTGGGTGACCGGAGGCTTCAAGGATCCCGACGTCCAACTGGTCAAGGTCGATGTCGTCAAGGCCCGTCTGCTGGAACAGCAATTCATCCTACGCTTTCGCGTCGACAATCCCAACTGGGCGAGCCTGCCGATCCGCGGTCTGGATTATGAAGTGTTCCTGAACGACATCCGCCTCGCCAAGGGGGAGTCGAACAAATGGTTCACGGTACCCGCCCGCGGTCGCGAGGAGTTCGACGTCCTGGTCACGACCAATCTCTGGCGCCACATGAAGCGCATCGTCAAGCTGCTGGAAGAGCCCGACCGACCTATCCAGTATCAGTTGCAGGGCAAGGCCAAGACAGGGCTTCTGTTCGGACGCCACGTACTGGTTTCCCGCTATGGCGAAATAACCCCTGGCGACTACATTCGGGATTGACCCGCCCATGAGTCCGCTGATCGCCGTCCTGCTGCCGGTCGCCCTGCTGATCCTGCTTGCCCTGAGCATCGTGGCCCTCGTCCTCTGGCGCCGGGTATGGCTGCGCGAGAAAGCCCGGAAGGCCGCCGAGCGGGAACGCCGGGCGCAACTCGCCGAACACCTGCGCATCCTCGCCGGCAGCCTGCTCGACGACCAGTTGCCACTGATCGAGGGAGCCATCCGCATCGGGGCCCTGCTCGAGCACTATGACCCGCACTTGCACCGGAGCGAACGCCTGCAGGTCTTTCGCGAGCTTAGCGAGGCCACAGCCCATATCCCCACGCACGAGGCCTGGAAGGCTCTGAGCAGGACGGAACGCCGCCAGTACGAGGTGCTGTTCAGCAGCCTCGAGTTGAAGCACAAGGCTGCGGCTCGCAGCAGCGCGCGCTGGCTGCTGGCGGAAGGACTGACCGCACATCCTTGAGAAAACCCGGCCAGCTTGCAAGCCACCGGCCGGCTTCCTACCTTAGGCTTCACTTCTTGCCCCGGATCGCTCGTCCACCCGCCTTTTCGCAACCCCATTCCCGAAGGAACCCGCCACATGCGCCTGCTTCGCCATCTGTTTCGACTGAGCCTCGGAGCCGCTTCCCTGCTCGTACTCGCCGGCTGCCAGTCGGTGGCCGACAGGCGCCATGCGGACAGCCTGCCACCCACACAGGGCGTGCTGCGCCTCCAGGGACTGGCGGACAGCGTGGTGGTACGACGCAACGCCCTCGGCATGCCGCTGATCGAAACCCGCAACGAGCACGATGCCCTGTTCGCCCTCGGCTACGTGCATGCCAGCGACCGGCTCAGCCAGATGGTCGGCCTGCGCCTGATGGCCGAAGGAAAACTGGCCGAGATGCTCGGCCCGGACGTCCTCGATATCGACCGCTTCATGCGTGCGATGGGCCTCCGTCGTCATGCCGAGACGCTGTACCGCAACGCCTCGCCCGGCCTGAGGCAGGACTTCGAAATCTATGCCCGCGGGGTCAACGCCTTCCTGTTCCGTCACCGCGACCGGCTGCCCATGGATCTGGCCGAGTCAGGTTACCAGCCATCGTACTGGAAGGCGGAAGATTCGGTGCTGCTGTTCTGCCTGCTGAACTTCGGTCTGTCGACCAACCTGCAGGAGGAGATCGCCGCGCTCAGGCTGGCGCAGAAGGTCGGTACGGAGCGGCTCGTCTGGCTGACGCCGATCTACCCGGACGAACCCCTGCCGTTCGCGGAGGCGGACAAGCTCAAGGGTGTCGAGCTGGGCGGGCAGATCCCGGGGCTCGCCGCCCTTGACCGGGCGGCCGGACAAGTCGCCGCCCTGAACATGCTCGGTGTCGCCGCCTCCAACAATTGGGCGATCGCGCCGCGCGGCAGCCGCCTCGGCAAGAGTCTGCTGGCCAACGACACCCACCTGCCGCCCGCCCTGCCTTCGCTGTGGAATTTCGTCCATGTCCGCACGCCGCAGCGCCAGAGCGCAGGCGTCTCGGTCGCCGGCATTCCGGTGGTGATCGCCGGCTTCAACGGCAAGCTGGCCTGGGGCATGACCATGGTCATGGCCGATACCCAAGACCTTTTCCTCGAGCGGATCAAGCACGAGGACGGACGCCTCCATTACCTCGCCGACGGCAAATGGCTGCCGGTCAGCGAGCGCCAGGAAACCTTCCTCGTCAAGGGCGCGCCAGCGATCCGCGAAACCCTCTACGAAACCCGTCACGGCCCACTGCTGAACAGCGTACTCGGCGAGCGCAAGCATCCGCTGCAACCCCTGTCGCTGAGCAGCGGCCATGGGCTGGCGCTGCAGAGGCTCCCGCTCGACGATGACCGTAGCCTGGACGCCTTCCTCCAGCTCTCCCACGCCCGCTCGGTGGACGAAGCCTTCACGGCTGCCGGCGAACTGCGCGCCATGGCGGTGAATCTGCTGTTCGCCGATGCCGGACACATCGGCTGGCAGGTGACCGGACGCTACCCCAATCGCCGCGGCGGCCTCGGCCTACTGCCTTCCCCCGGCTGGGATGGCGCCTACGACTGGGACGGCTTCGCCGATCCCATGCTGCACCCCTACGATCAGGACCCGGCGCAGGGCTGGCTGGGCACCGCCAACCAGCGCACGGTACCGCGCGGCTATGGCATGCAACTGTCCAGCACCTGGTATTACCCGGAGCGCGCCGAGCGTATCGCCGAACTGGCCGGTCGTGGCCGACACGATGCGCAGAGCATGATCGCCATGCAGTACGACCAGACCACCCCCTTCGCCGCCAAGCTCAAGGCCATGTTCGAGGCGCCGGGCATGGCCGAGCCGCTGCGCCAGGCGATCGACGCCCTGCCGTCGACCGAACGCGACCGGGCCCGCGAAGCCTTGAGCCGATTGCTCGCCTTCGACGGCCGGCTCGCCGCCGGCTCGGCGGATGCCGCCCTGTATGGCGCCTTCCTGCAGGAAAGCGCGCGGCAGACATTCCTCGACGAACTGGGCCCGGACGACAGCCCCGCCTGGCAGGCCCTGCTGCAGATGTCCGGCCTGTCCTACTCGGCCCAGGCCGACCACCTGCTCGGCCGCGAGGACAGTCCGTTCTGGGACGACATCGCCACCGCGCGGACCGAAGACAAGCCAGCCATCCTCGCACGCAGCCTGGCGGCCGCAGTACGACATCTGGAAAGCCGGCTCGGCGACGATCGAAACGCCTGGCAATGGGGCAAGCTGCATCGCTACCGGTGGATCAGCGACAGTACCCGCCTGGCCCCCTACCTCGATGCCCGTCAGCGTACCGCCATCCAGGCGCTCGACGGCTACCTGAACCACGCCCCTGCCCCGGCCGGCGGCGATCATGGCACGTTGAACGTTTCCGCCTATCGCTGGGGACAGAACTTCGATGCCCAGTTGATTCCCGCCATGCGCATCGTCGTCGATTTCGCACGCGAAGAACCCATGCTCGGGTTGAACGGCACCGGCCAGTCCGGCAATCCGGCCAGCCCGCATTACAAGGACGGTATCGATGCCTGGCTCGATGGGCGCTACATGAGCTTTCCTTTCAAGGCGGAGAACCTGGACAAGACCTACGGCAACCAGCGCCTGCTGCTGGTGCCGTAGGTCTGAATCGCCAGCCCCTCATGGGCATGATCGACGAACCCGGCCGCCGACGGCCGGGATGAGTGTCGAAAGCGGCGCCTCGCGTCTCATCCCGCTTTCAGGATACCGCTCAGGGTGATGCCATAGCGCTCGAACAGTTGTACTGCCGGCTCCTTGATTCCACCATTGTTTCCTCCTGCACTACCGAACTCCCTGTCCTGGTACTCGAATCCCTCGCGCCGCGCCAATTCCAGCACTTTCTGACTGGCTTCCTCCACGGTCGGTTTGGTCACTGACTCGGTCACCATCTTGACCGTATTTCCGTCCTTGTTGAATGTGATCGACCAAATAGCCATGTCTTGCTCCTCCATTCTAACCACTGATGCGGGTAGACACTCCGATCCAACCTACTGGTCAGACTAGACCTCCTTCGCCTAGTTCGCCAGTCGGGCAAATGTGGCTAGGCTTTCTGAAGAATCCTGCCAACGCCTGTCCCGAATCCATCGGCAGGGACAGGCCTTTCAGGAGGCTCGCATGAGAAAGCCCTCCGATACCCGCTCCGCTGCACCGGAGACCCGGGAGCATGTGGAGCTGCTGCGCCGCCATGCCATTTCCCTGCCTGCGCTCGACAGCGGGGCGTTCGCCAGCCTGTTCGATCGTTATGGCGATGCCCGGGTGGTGCTGATCGGCGAGGCCAGCCATGGCACATCCGAGTTCTACCGTACTCGCGCGGCGATCACCCGGCGACTGATCGAACGGCATGGTTTCAACATCGTCGCCGTCGAGGCCGACTGGCCGGACGCCGCCCGGATCGACCAGCACGTGCGCCGGCAACGACCAGCCGACTGGGAGCGCCAGGCCTTCCAGCGCTTTCCGACCTGGATGTGGCGCAACCTGGAGGTCGCCGAGTTCTGCGACTGGCTGAACCGCTTCAACCGGGACCTGCCATATGAACGGCGCGTCGAGTTCCGCGGCCTGGATGTCTACAGCATGGTCGCCTCGATCGGCGCGGTGCTGGACTACCTGGACAAGACCGACACCCAGGCGGCCCGGGCCGCACGTGAACGCTACGGCTGCCTGATGCCTTGGAGGGACGCGCCGGCCCGCTATGGCCGCGACGTCCTCTACGGCCACCAGTCCTGCGAGGAGGCGGTGATCGAACAGTTGCGCAGCCTGCTCGAACTACGCCTGGAGGCCCTCGGCCGGGATGGCGAGGATTTCTTCGAAGCCACCCAGAATGCCCGTGTGGTACAGGCCGCCGAGCACTACTACCGGATCATGTACCACGGCTCGAGCGCCTCCTGGAACCTGCGCGACCGGCACATGTTCGATACCCTGCGCCATCTGCTGGAACACCGCGGCCCCGAAGCCAGGGCAGTGGTCTGGGCGCACAATTCGCACATCGGCAACGCCGACGCGACGGCCATGGGCTGGGCCGGCGAGTTCAACATCGGCGAACTGTGCCGCACCGCCTGGGGCAGGGATGCCGTCCTGATCGGCATGGGCACCGACCGCGGCGAAGTAGCGTGCGCCAGCGAGTGGGACGAGCCGATGCGCATCAAGCAGGTCCGCCCCTCGCGCCCGGACAGTTGGGAGCGCCTGTTCCTGCAGACCGGCTTTCCCGCCACCCTCACCGACTGGCGTGACAATCCATCCATCGAATTACGCGCGGCTCTCTCCGAAACCTTGCTGGAACGCGCCATCGGCGTGATCTACCGTCCGGAGAGCGAGCGCCAGAGCCATTACTTCGAAGCGGTGCTGGCCGAGCAGTTCGATGCCTGGATCTGGCTGGAGGAAACCCATGCCGTCACGCCCCTGGGGCCCCGCCAGCCACAGGCGGGGCAGGCCGAAACCTACCCGTTCGGAGAATGAGCCCATGCATGGAATCCGCCGCGCCCCCCACCTGTTCCTCGACCGCCGCAGCGCCGGCCTAGAACTGGCCGAAGCGTTGATGCCCCATGCGGCGGAGCGTCCGCTGGTGCTCGCCCTGCCCCGCGGCGGCGTCCCGGTCGCCTTCGAGGCCGCCAGGATGCTGCACGCCGAGCTGGACATTCTCCTGGTGCGCCGGATCGGCGCCCCCGGACACAGCGGGCTCGCGCTCGGCGCGGTGATCGATGGGGCCCATCCGCAGTTCGTCGTCAACGAGGAAGTGATGCGCCAGGTACGCCCCCCGGCCGGCTGGTTCGAGGCGGAAATGCAGCGCCAGTCGCAAGAGCTGGAGCGTGCCCGGCAACTGTATTGCCGCGAGCCGCCGGTACCCGTGGCCGACCGCTGCGTGATTCTGGTGGACGACGGCATCGACACCGGTAGCAGCGTGCGGGCGGCCTTGAAAGGACTGGCCAAGTCCGCTCCCGGACAGTTGATCTTGGCCGTGCCGGTCGCTCCCCGGGCGGTCGCCCAAGATCTGCAGCCACTGGTGGACGAACTGGTCTGCCTAGCCATGCCCGAGCCTTTCGACTCGATCGCACGCCATTATGGCGACTTCGATGAAACCACCGACCGCGAAGTCGCCGATCTGCTGGCCGAGGCGCGGCACAGCGCCCGCTGAACGGGCGCCGTGTCCGGGCGGACGCTCAGGCCACCGGCGCCGGCGGCGGTTGGTCCGGCCGGGTCGGCTCTCCCGGCTCGCTCGGTTGCGTCGGCACACCAGGCTCGTTGGGTTGACCCGGTACGCCCGGCTCCGGATCGCCGGCGGGATTTCCGGCCGACCAGAACCGACCGGGCAGTGCCTGCCCCGCTATCGAGGACAGATGAAGGGGTTCGCTGTGACGACGGATTTCCATGACGACCTCCGACTGTGAGGGACGGCGCGCTGCCGGCCCGATGACTACAGTCGGTAGAGTCCGCCGGACTGGAGTAATTCCCCCGCGCCGCCGCCAGCCCGATGGCAGGGCTGGCGCTGCCGCTCATGTCTTCGGCAGGGTCACTCCGGTCTGCCCCTGATACTTGCCGCCACGGTCCTTGTAGGACACCTCGCAAGGCTCGTCGGACTCGAGGAAGAGCATCTGCGCCACGCCCTCGTTGGCGTAGATCTTCGCCGGCAGGGTGGTGGTGTTGGAGAACTCCAGGGTCACGTGGCCCTCCCACTCCGGCTCCAGAGGGGTGACATTGACGATGATGCCGCAGCGGGCATAGGTGCTCTTGCCCAGGCAGATGGTCAGCACGTTGCGCGGGATGCGGAAATACTCGACAGTGCGCGCCAGGGCGAAGGAGTTCGGCGGGATGATGCAGACCGCTCCCTTGACGTCCACGAAGCTCCTCTCGTCGAAATTCTTCGGATCGACGGTGGCCGAGTGGATGTTGGTGAAGACCTTGAACTCGTCGGCACAGCGTACATCGTAGCCATAACTGGACACGCCGTAGGAAATCAGCCGCTCGCTGCCCTCGGTGCGCACCTGACGCTCGACGAAGGGCTCGATCATGCCCTGCTCCCGGGCCATGCGGCGAATCCACTTGTCCGATTTGATGGTCATGACGGCAGTCCTGCAAAAATTAGGGTGTGCATATTAGCGACTGTCCCGACGCCTTCAAAGCGCCAGCCCCCGACCCCGGTACGGCTCGGAAACGGCGGATGGGCAAGCCGCAGCGGAGTTCCCTGCGGGCCGCTCGGCGAGCATCCGTGCATCGCCATCCGCGCTGGCAGCGGTGCGACTCGAACGCTCCAACCGTGCATCCACTGGCGCAAGCCGGACGAAAGGCTCGACACCGACAAACACCGAGGGCATGTCGGGCAACGGAAACGTGCCGGCCCCAAGGCGACACAAGCATCCGCTCCGACGGACGCCCGTCCCCCATCATCCGCGCCGACCGGGCGTCAATCCTCGCTGATCACGATCTTCGGCATCGACTGGGCGACGATCTGCCCGCTCTGGGCGATGCGCGCGCCGACGCTGCGGGCCATCTGCTGGTAGATCAGGGTGACCGGACTGTCCGGATCGGCGATCACCGTCGGCCGGCCGGCGTCGGCCTGGCTGCGGATCTCCATGGACAGCGGCAGGGAGGCGAGCAGCTCGACGTTGTACCGGGCCGCCAGCTTCTCGCCGCCGCCCTCGCCGAACAGGTGTTCGGCATGTCCGCAGTTGGAGCAGATATGCACGGCCATGTTCTCCACCACGCCGAGCACCGGAATGTTCACCTTGCGGAACATCTCCACCCCCTTCCTGGCATCCAGCAGGGCGAGGTCCTGCGGCGTGGTGACGATCACCGCGCCGGCCACCGGCACCTTCTGCGCCAGGGTCAGTTGGATGTCGCCGGTACCGGGCGGCATGTCCACCACCAAGTAGTCGAGGTTGTCCCAGTCGGTCTGGGTGGCCAGTTGCATGAGTGCGCCGGAAACCACGGGCCCACGCCAGACCATGGGCGTGTCGTCGTCGGTGAGAAAGGCCATGGACATCAGTTGCACGCCATGGGCCTGCAGCGGGATGAAAGCCTTCTGGTCGCGGACCTGCGGACGGCTGCCCTCGGGAATGCCGAACATGATGCCCTGGCTGGGGCCGTAGATGTCCGCATCCAGCATGCCGACCCGTGCGCCTTCGCGGGCCAGGGCCAGGGCCAGGTTGGCCGCGGTGGTGGACTTGCCCACCCCGCCCTTGCCGGAAGCCACGGCGATGACGTTCTTCACCCCCTGCAAGCCCTGCACCTGTTCCAGGGCCTTGTGCGGAGCGATCACAGAGTCCACTTGCACGCGTGCTTCACGCACGCCGTCGAGGCTCTTCAGGCCGGTTTCGAGCAGTTGCGCCCAGCCATCCTTGAACAACCCGGCGGCATAGCCGAGTTCCAGCCGCACGCCGACCTGGCCGTCTCGGATAGTGATATCGCGGACGCAGCCGGCGCTGACCGGGTCCTGCTTGAGATGGGGGTCGAAGTACTGACGCAGCGCGGTTTCCACCGCTTCGCGAGTGACGGACATGGGCTACTCCCGAAAAACCGACTGAAACAGATGGCCATGATAGCCGAGCCCGGCCCGATCGACATGCTCGGGCGGCAACCATCATGGAAGAGACCTATGCACCGACCTTCAGGAGCCTCCCCGCGGATGAAAAAAAACCGCCGCGGCCTTACACTCACGGACTTTCCCTTCCGCAATCCCGACCGCACAGACCATGCCCGAAGCTCGCCAGATCCTCGTCACCAGCGCCCTGCCCTATGCCAACGGCTCGATCCATCTGGGCCACATGCTCGAGTACATCCAGACCGACATCTGGGTGCGCTTCCAGAAGCAACGCGGCAACCAGTGCGTGTACGTCTGCGCCGACGACGCCCACGGCTCGGCGATCATGTTACGCGCCGAGAAGGAAGGCATCACCCCGGAGCAGTTGATCGCCTACGTGCAGGCCGAGCACAGCGCCGACTTCGCCGACTTTCTGGTGGATTTCGACAATTACCACTCCACCCACGCGGAAGAGAACCGTGCCCTGTCGGAGGCCATCTATCTCCGCCTGCGCGACGCCGGACACATCGCCACCCGCTCGGTGACCCAGTATTTCGACCCCGAGAAGGGCATGTTCCTCGCCGACCGATTCATCAAGGGCACCTGTCCGAAGTGCGGCGCCGAGGACCAGTACGGCGACAACTGCGAGAAGTGCGGCGCCACCTATGAGCCGACCGAACTGAAAGACCCGCGCTCGGCGATTTCCGGCGCCACGCCGGTGCTCAAGGACTCCAAGCATTTCTTCTTCAAGCTGCCGGACTTCGAGGCCATGCTCAAGGAGTGGACCCGCAGCGGCACCCTGCAGGAAGCGGTGGCGAACAAGATCGCCGAATGGCTGGACGGCGGCCTGCAGGAGTGGGACATCTCCCGAGACGCACCCTACTTCGGCTTCGAGATTCCCGACGAGCCGGGCAAGTACTTCTATGTCTGGCTGGATGCGCCGATCGGTTACATGGCCAGCTTCAAGAACCTCTGTGCGCGTCGCCCCGAGCTGGACTTCGACGCCTTCTGGTGCAAGGACTCCAAGGCCGAGCTGTACCATTTCATCGGCAAGGACATCGTCAATTTCCACACCCTGTTCTGGCCGGCGATGCTCGAAGGCGCGGGCTTCCGCAAGCCGACCGCGGTCAACGTGCACGGTTACCTGACCGTCAACGGTCAGAAGATGTCAAAGTCGCGCGGCACCTTCATCAAGGCGCGCACCTACCTCGATCACCTCAACCCCGAGTACCTGCGCTACTACTACGCCAGCAAGCTGTCGCGCGGCGTGGACGACCTCGATCTCAACCTCGAGGACTTCGTGCAGAAGGTCAATTCCGACCTGGTGGGCAAGGTGGTCAACATCGCCAGCCGCTGCGCCGGCTTCATCCACAAGGGCAACGCCGGTCTGATGGTCGATGCCAATCCCGAGCCGGAGCTGTGGGAGGCCTTCCAGGTCGCCGCCCCGGCTATCGCCGAGGCCTACGAAGGCCGTGACTTCGGCCGCGCCATGCGCGAGATCATGGCCCTGGCCGACCGCGCCAACGCCTGGATCGCCGACAAGGCGCCCTGGGCGTTGAACAAGCAGGAAGGCAAGCAGACCGAGGTACAGGAGATCTGCGCCTTCGGCATCAACCTGTTCCGCCAGTTGGTGATCTTCCTCAAGCCCGTGCTGCCCAACCTGGCCACTGCCGCCGAGGCTTTCCTCAATGTCGCCCCGCTGACCTGGCAGGATCACACGCTGCGCCTGGCCAACCATCCGCTCAACCCCTTCACTCCGCTGATGACCCGTATCGAACCCGCGAAGATCGACGCCATGATCGAAGCCTCCAAGGAAGACCTCGCCGCCCAGAACAGCGAAGCCGCCGCTCCCCAAGGCAATGGTGAACTGGTCAAGGAGCCGCTGGCTCCGGAAATCGACTTCAATGCCTTCGCCGCCGTCGACCTGCGCATCGCGCTGATCGAGAAGGCCGAGTTCGTCGAGGGCGCCGACAAGCTGCTGCGTCTGACCCTGGATATCGGCGACGCCAAGCGCAACGTGTTCTCCGGCATCAAGAGCGCCTATCCGGAGCCGAGCGAGCTGGAAGGTCGCCTGACCCTGTACGTCGCCAACCTGGCGCCGCGCAAGATGAAGTTCGGCCTGTCCGAGGGCATGGTGCTGGCCGCCGGCCCCGGCGGCAGCGAGATCTTCCTGCTCAGCCCGGATGCCGGTGCCAAGCCCGGTCAGCGCGTGCATTGATCCCGCCAGGGGGTGGAGGACTCTTCCCCCGTCCGCCCCCTGAAAGCCTTGCCGAACGGCCTCCGCGGTTGTTCGCCCCTGCGCCTTCCCCGATATAATGGACACCCTTTCTCTCCCGCCCTCTGCCCGCCCGACGGTGTCCCCGCGATGACCGAACTCGTCCTGATCCTGGTTGGCGCCATCCTGGTCAACAACTTCGTGCTGGTGCAGTTTCTCGGCCTCTGTCCGTTCATGGGCGTGTCGAAGCGGATCGAGACGGCCATCGGCCTCGCCCTGGCCACCACCTTCGTGCTGACCCTGGCGGCCATGTGCAGCTATCTGCTGCAACGGTACGTGCTCGTGCCGCTGGATCTGGAATACCTGCGCACCATCGGTTTCATCCTGGTGATCGCCGTGGTGGTGCAGTTCACCGAAATGCTGGTGAACAAGACCAGTCCGTTGCTCTACCGTGTTCTGGGCATCTTCCTGCCGCTGATCACCACCAACTGCATCGTCCTCGGCGTGGCCCTGCTCAACGCCAACAAGGCGGGTTACGGCTTCCTCGAGTCCGGCATCAACGGCTTCGGCGCCGGCCTCGGTTTTTCCCTGGTGCTGGTGCTGTTCGCCGCCATGCGCGAGCGCATCGCCATCGCCGACGTGCCCAAACCCTTCAAGGGCGCGGCCATCGGCCTGATCACCGCCGGCCTGATGTCCCTGGCCTTCATGGGCTTTTCCGGATTGATCAAGCCATGACCGCCGTGCTCGCCCTGTTCCTGCTGTGTCTGGTGTGCGGCGCCATCCTCGGTTATGCGGCGGTGCGTTTTCGCGTCGAAGGCAATCCCGTCGCCGAACAGATCAATGCCCTGCTACCGCAGACCCAGTGCGGCCAGTGCGGCTATCCCGGCTGCAAGCCCTACTCCGAAGCCATCGCCGCCGGCGACAGGATCAACAAGTGTCCGCCCGGTGGCGAGGCGACCATCCTGGCCCTGGCCGAGTTGCTGGACCTCGAGCCCGAACCGCTGGACGCCCCCGAAGGCGAGAAGCCGCGAATGGTCGCACGCATCCGCGAAGCGGAGTGCATCGGCTGCACCAAATGCCTGCAGGCCTGTCCGGTGGACGCCATCGTTGGCGCCGCCAGGCACATGCACACGGTGATCGCCGCCGAATGCACCGGCTGCGATCTCTGCGTCGAACCTTGCCCGGTGGACTGCATCGACATGCTTCCGATCGCCGATACACCGCAGGACTGGAAGTGGGATCTGCCCCTGCCTCCCGGCCGACTGATCGCCAGCGATCGGGAGCGAGCGGCATGAGCGAAGCGAAACTCTGGGAATTCCAGGGTGGCATTCACCCACCGGAACGCAAGGAACTCTCCAACCGCACGCCGATCCAGAGGGTGCCGTTGCCCGCGCGTCTGATCCTGCCGCTCGGACAGCACATCGGCACCCCGGCCGAGCCGATCGTCACGGTCGGCGAGCGGGTCCTCAAGGGCCAGCCGATCGCCACAGCCAGCGGACGGGTCAGCGCGCCGCTGCACGCTCCGACCTCCGGCACGGTGAGCTTCATCGGCATGCAACCCTATCCCCACGTTTCCGGCCTGCTCGCACCGGCCATCGTCATCGATAGCGACGGCCTGGATGAATGGACCGCCCTGGAGCCTTGCGCCGACCATCGCAGCCTGGAGCCGGCGATATTGCTGGAGAGAATTCGCCAGGCCGGCATCAGCGGCCTGGGCGGCGCCGGCTTCCCCACGGCGGTGAAGCTGACGGCACGCCCGCAGCGGAAGATCCACACGCTGATCGTCAACGGTGCCGAATGCGAGCCCTATATCACTGCCGATGACCGGCTGATGCGAGAGAGAGCGGCCGAGCTGATTATCGGCATCGATATCCTCGTGCAACTGATCGAACCCGAGCAGGTGCTCATCGGTATCGAGGACAACAAGCCCGAGGCGGTCGCCGCGGTGCGCGCCGCCCTCGGCGAGCGGTCGTTCGGGCTGCGGGTACTGCCGACCAAGTATCCGTCCGGCGGCGAACGGCAACTGATCGAGATCCTCACCGGCCGACAGGTGCCGAGCGGCGGCCTGCCGGCGGACATCGGCATGCTCTGCCAGAACGTCGGCACCTGTGTCGCCATCCATGACACGGTACTCCTGGGACGGCCGCTGATCTCGCGCATCGTCACCCTGACCGGCGAAGCCCTGGCCCGGCCGATGAACGTCGAGGCCCTGCTCGGCACGCCGGTGGGCGAACTGCTGGCTTTCGCCGGGCTGGATGAGGCGCGCATGGACCGCCTGATCATGGGCGGCCCGATGATGGGCTTCACCCTGTCCTCGCTCGACGTGCCCCTGATCAAGACCGCTAACTGCCTGCTGGCACCGACCCGCAGCGAGTTGCCGCCTCCGCCACCGGCGCTGCCGTGCATTCGCTGCGGTGCCTGCGCCGATGTCTGTCCGGCCAGCCTGCTGCCGCAGCAACTGCATTTCTTCGCCCTCGGTCGGGAACACGAGCAACTCAGGGCATACAACCTGTTCGACTGCATCGAATGCGGCGCCTGTGCTTACGTCTGTCCCTCCAGCCTGCCGCTGGTGCAGTACTACCGTGTGGCCAAGGCGGAAATCCGCGAACTGGAGCAGAAGCGGCACAAGGCCGGACACTCCAGGCTACGTTTCGAGCTGCGCCAGGAGCGCCTGCGCAAGTCCGAGGAACAGAAGGAAGCAGAACGCCGGGCTCGCGTCGAAAAGGCCGCCCGGGCCAGGGCGGTACAGGCGGAAAGCAGCTCGGTGCCCCATCAGGAAACCTCGCTTGCCAGCCGGCCGACCGGACTCTCCGAGCACCAGAAAAAGCTGAAGATCGAGGCGAGCATGACCCAAGTCGCCTTGAAAAAAGCCGAGAAGCAGCTCGCCGTCCACCCGACGGCAGAGCTGGAAGCCCAGGTCGCCGAACTGCGTGCCGCTGCCGAGGCGGCACGCAAGGCACTGGAGGCGACTACTCCGGCAGCGCCGTCGGCAGGCAACGACACAGCGCTGAAGAAAGCCAAGATCGAGTTGGCGATGAGGCGTACCGAGTTGAAGAAGGCCGAGAAGGCCAGTGTCGACGACAGCGAACTGGCACACCTGCGCGAGGCCCTGGCCGACGCCAAGCGGGCCCTGCATGCCGCCGAGGAGGCTTCGGACAGGCCCGCACCGCAATTGGTGCGGATCGATAAACGCCCGGTGGATGAGAAGTTGCGGGCCCTGAAGACCGAACTCGCCTTCGCCCGCGCCGACCTGCGCAAACTGGAACGCGACGAGACAATCGATCCACCCGTGCTGGAGTCGGCCCGGACGCGCCTGGCCGAAGCCGAGCGCCGGCTGGCGGGATACCAAAGCGAATGACCCGGCGATGGCCCTCTACGGCAGCTAGCCGGCGAGCCCGATAGCCGCGCCCCCAGGCACGTACACAACGGAGAGCCAATGGCCCTGCCCCGCATCACTTCACCCCACGCTACGGGCAGCAACCGTACCCGCCGGATCATGCAGCAAGTGCTGGTCGCCACCCTGCCCGGTCTGCTGACGCTGACTTGGCTGTATGGTTTCGCTCCCCTGATCAATCTGCTCTTGGCGAGCGCCACGGCGCTCGGTCTCGAGGCTGCCGTTCTGCACCTCCGGCAGCGTCCTGTCGGTTTCTTTCTCAACGACTGCAGCGCTCTGGTCACGGCCATGCTGCTGGCCCTCGCCCTGCCACCTCAGTCACCCTGGTGGCTGACCCTGACCGCCTGCGGTTTCGCCATCCTGTTCGGCAAACACGTCTATGGCGGGTTGGGACAGAACCCCTTCAACCCGGCGATGGTCGGCTACGTAGTGGCGCTGGTTTCCTTCCCGGTGGAAATGACCGCCTGGCCTGTTCCCCATGTCGTCGGGCTGACCGAAGGCATTCAACATATCTTTGGCATCGCCTCCCTGCCTGATGGCTGGAGTCAGGCGACGGCCCTGGACGCGCTGAAGACCAATCGAAGCCTGACGATGGACGAACTCCGGGTACAGAATCCGGCCTTCGGCCATCTGGGAAGCCGGGGAGCCGAGTGGGTCAATCTTGCCTTTCTCGCCGGCGGCCTGTTCATGCTTCGGCGCCGTCTGTTCGGCTGGCACGCGCCGGCCGGCATGCTCGGAGCGCTGTTCGTCATGAGCCTGCTGTTCTGGAACGGCTCGGATTCCGACTCCAACGGCTCGCCCCTGTTTCATCTGCTGAGCGGTGCAACCATGCTAGGCGCCTTCTTCATCGTCACCGATCCGGTGAGCGGCGCTACCAGCAACCAGGGGCGACTGATTTTCGGAATAGGCGTCGGCATCCTCGTCTATGTGATCCGCACTTGGGGAGGCTACCCGGATGGAGTGGCCTTCGCCGTGCTGCTGATGAACCTGGCCGCACCGACCATCGACTACTTCAGCCGCCCGCGCACCTATGGGCATCGCAAGGCTGAGCGCAGCTTCAAGGTGGGGGGCTGAACCATGCACTTGCCGGAAGTCGGTCGCTCGATGTTGAAGAACGGCCTGGTATTGGGACTGTTTGCAGTAGTCACGGTCGGCGGGGTCACACTGCTCCAACGGGGTACGGCCGAGCGGATCCAGGCTGCCGAACGCCAGTCCCAGATCCGCGCCTTGGGCGAGATTCTCCCGGCCGGTAGCTACGACAACGACCTGCTCGCTAGTACCATCCAGCTCAACGAACCGTTGCTCGGCCATCGTGGCCCGCAGCCGGCATATCTCGCCGGCAAGAATGGACAGGTCACCGCCGTGATCCTTCGCGCCACGGCTCCAGATGGCTATAGTGGCGCCATCCATCTACTGATCGGTATCCTGGCAGATGGGCGACTGGCCGGAATACGAGCCATAGGCCACCGGGAAACGCCCGGCCTGGGGGATCGGATCGAGCTGGCCAAGGATCCCTGGATCCGAGGTTTCGAGGGCAAATCCCTTGAGAGCCCGGTCGAGTCCGGATGGGCCGTGAAAAAGGATGGTGGAACTTTCGACCAGTTTGCCGGAGCGACCATCACCCCGCGAGCCGTGGTCAAGGCGACTCACCAAGCCTTGCAGTATTTCCAGGCCAACAAGGCGAGGCTTTTGAACACACAGATCGCCGGGCAGCAGAGGAAGGAACCATGAGCAATCCCAGCTATCGCGAGCTGAGCGCCAATGGGCTCTGGAAGAACAATCCGGCACTGGTGCAGCTTCTCGGACTCTGTCCTCTGCTCGGCGTGAGCAACTCCACTGTCAATGCCTTGGGACTCGGGCTGGCCACGATCCTGGTATTGGGCAGCTCCAGCATGGCCGTATCGCTGGTACGCGGGGTGGTGAATACTGCCGTGCGCCTGCCGGTTTTCGTGATGATCATCGCCGCACTGACCACCTGTATCGAGCTCCTGATGCAGGCCTTCACCTATGAGCTTTACCAGATCCTCGGCATCTTCATCCCGTTGATTACCACCAACTGCGTGATACTCGGTCGTGCCGACGGTTTTGCCGCTAGGCATTCTCTCCTGCTGGCGGGCTTCGATGGATTGATGATGGGGTTGGGCTTTGCCGTGGTACTCGTCATGCTGGGCGGAGTCCGCGAGATGTTCGGTACCGGCGGATTGTTCGCCAACATGCATCTGCTGTTCGGGCCCGCAGCGACCGATTGGCATATCGCGCTGATCGACGACTACAAAGGGTTTCTGCTAGCCATATTGCCGCCCGGGGCCTTTATCGTTCTGGGTCTCCTGATCGCGGCAAAGAACCGGATCGACGAGCACCGAGCCGAACGAAGCAGGACCTTTCAGCCACAAACCTCCAGCCCCAGCCGCCGCGTGCGAGTGACTGGGGTAATCGAGTAAATCCCTAGCCTGAAATCCGCCCAACCATGAATGCAGACAAACGCCGGGAAATCTTTCGCCGTTTTCAGGAAGACAACCCAACCCCTACAACGGAATTACTCTATAGCAGCCCTTTCGAACTGCTGATCTCGGTGATTCTCTCCGCTCAAGCCACCGATGTCAGTGTGAACAAGGCGACCGCCAGACTCTTTCCGGTGGCGAACACTCCGGAAGCCATACTCTCCTTGGGCGTAGAAGGCCTGAGCGAATACATCAAGAGCATCGGCTTGTTCAACAGCAAGGCCAAAAACATCATCGAGACGTGTCGCATCCTCATCGAGAAGCACGACAGTCAGGTTCCGGACAATCGAGAAGCTCTGGAAGCGCTGCCTGGAGTCGGTCGCAAGACAGCCAATGTGGTGCTCAACACGGCCTTCCGCCACTTCACCATGGCAGTGGATACGCATATCTTCCGAGTCAGCAACCGCACTCGCCTCGCACCAGGCAAGAACGTGCTGGAAGTCGAACGCAAGCTCGTCAGACTGGTGCCCAAGGAGTATCTCCTGGACGCCCACCACTGGCTGATCCTGCATGGTCGCTATGTGTGCAAGGCCCGCAAGCCACTGTGTGGCAGTTGCCGCATCGAAGACCTGTGCGAGTACAAACACAAGACATCCGACGATTAACCTTTCATTGCGAATACACCAGATCAATTGAAAAAATCTTTTTTACCCTCTCAGGCTTTGCCGCTATAAGAAGCGCCATAGCGCCCATAGCCAAGAGTGAACAATATGGCCACCGACAAAGCCGATATTGAACTGGATGAAGACTTCGTTGCAGAGGAAGCGGATGACACCGGAACCGAAGTTGAAGTAGCCAAAACCAACCTGACCAAGCGCCGGATCATAGATAACTACCTTGAAGAACGTCGCCTGCAGAAAGATCTTGCTGACTACGACTTCGATATATGAGTCCAGCTTCTTGAAATTCAGCAATTTCCAAGCCTGGATTAACCCGCTCTCAGGCGTATGCTTCAGATTAAACTGATACTAAAAGTACCGTCTTGCTCTTAGCCCTTACCCAGCGAGGCAAAGGTCGTCTTTACATGGAGTAGGGCCTTTGCCTTTTCCTTTTTCGCAGCCCCGAGATCATAGCCGACTATTCTCCAGTATCCGATTCTTCGGCCGCGATTTGCTCTTCGGCATGCTTCTTTCTAAAATTTCCCCGATGCCCATACACACAAGGACTAGACATGCGCCTTCTACACACCATGATCCGTGTGAGCGATCTGGAAAAATCAATCGACTTCTATACCCGTATTCTGGGCATGAGCCTTCTAAGAAAGCACGATTATCCCGAAGGGAAATTCACGCTAGCCTTCGTTGGATACGGAAAAGAAGAGGAAAATTCCGTCATTGAACTTACATATAATTGGGGTGTTGACGGATACGAGATGGGCAATGCTTTCGGGCATATTGCCATTGCTGTCGATGATGCCTACAAGGCTTGCGACGATATCAAGCAAAACGGCGGAAATGTAATCAGAGAAGCTGGCCCCATGATGCATGGCACAACGATTATTGCATTTGTAACGGATCCGGATGGTTACAAGATCGAACTTATCCAAGAAAACCAATCCTGACTGAATAATAGCCCCAAGCTATAAAAACTCGCTCAATGCAATAGAAAAACAAATCACACCGTAGTTCATTCAAAATAATTCAGTGTGCTTGATCCTACGGTGTGATGGCATGACTCAGTGTCAAAGGTCGTCGCCTCTCCCAAACGAAACGAGCAGAGAGAGATGAGCCCTTGCCGGGGCGGACCTACGAGCCAGGGCCAAGCAAAAACCCCCGGACCGATGACTCGGTCCGGGGGTTCGCAAAAGGCGCTTGACGATGACCTACTCTCACATGGGGAAACCCCACACTACCATCGGCGATGCGTCGTTTCACTGCTGAGTTCGGGATGGGATCAGGTGGTTCCAACGCTCTATGATCGTCAAGCAATTCGGTTGCCGCCGTGTCGATGACACGACAGCCAATCGGGTAGGTGATAGCGGTAGCCTGTTTCCGGCAGCGTGCGGTCCAGCCAAATCTTCGGCCTGTCGGCTGCGCCCTCTCCGTGCCGCCCCGCTGGGGCTGGCAACAGATTGTTTGGGCGTTATATGGTCAAGCCTCACGGGCCATTAGTATGGGTTAGCTCAACGCCTCACAACGCTTACACACCCCACCTATCAACGTCGTAGTCTGCGACGGCCCTTCAGGGAGCTCGAGGCTCCAGTGAGATCTCATCTCGAGGCGAGTTTCCCGCTTAGATGCTTTCAGCGGTTATCTCTTCCGAACGTAGCTACCCGGCAGTGCCACTGGCGTGACAACCGGAACACCAGAGGTTCGTCCAACCCGGTCCTCTCGTACTAAGGTCAGCCCCTCTCAAATCTCAAACGTCCACGGCAGATAGGGACCGAACTGTCTCACGACGTTCTAAACCCAGCTCGCGTACCACTTTAAATGGCGAACAGCCATACCCTTGGGACCGGCTTCAGCCCCAGGATGTGATGAGCCGACATCGAGGTGCCAAACACCGCCGTCGATATGAACTCTTGGGCGGTATCAGCCTGTTATCCCCGGAGTACCTTTTATCCGTTGAGCGATGGCCCTTCCATACAGAACCACCGGATCACTAAGACCTACTTTCGTACCTGCTCGACGTGTCTGTCTCGCAGTCAAGCGCGCTTTTGCCTTTATACTCTGCGCGTGATTTCCGACCACGCTGAGCGCACCTTCGTACTCCTCCGTTACGCTTTGGGAGGAGACCGCCCCAGTCAAACTGCCCACCATACACTGTCCTCGATCCGGATGACGGACCGGAGTTAGAACCTCAAGCATGCCAGGGTGGTATTTCAAGGATGGCTCCATGGGAACTGGCGTCCCCACTTCAAAGCCTCCCACCTATCCTACACAAGCAGGCTCAAAGTCCAGTGCAAAGCTACAGTAAAGGTTCACGGGGTCTTTCCGTCTAGCCGCGGATACACTGCATCTTCACAGCGATTTCAATTTCACTGAGTCTCGGGTGGAGACAGCGCCGCCATCGTTACGCCATTCGTGCAGGTCGGAACTTACCCGACAAGGAATTTCGCTACCTTAGGACCGTTATAGTTACGGCCGCCGTTTACCGGGGCTTCGATCAAGAGCTTCGCTTGCGCTAACCCCATCAATTAACCTTCCGGCACCGGGCAGGCGTCACACCCTATACGTCCACTTTCGTGTTTGCAGAGTGCTGTGTTTTTAATAAACAGTCGCAGCGGCCTGGTATCTTCGACCGGCATGGGCTTACGGAGTAAATCCTTGACCCTCACCGGCGCACCTTCTCCCGAAGTTACGGTGCCATTTTGCCTAGTTCCTTCACCCGAGTTCTCTCAAGCGCCTTGGTATTCTCTACCCGACCACCTGTGTCGGTTTGGGGTACGGTTCCTGGTTACCTGAAGCTTAGAGGCTTTTCTTGGAAGCAGGGCATCAACCACTTCGCCTTCGTAAAGGAAGGCTCGTCATCGGTTCTCGACCTTGACCACCCGGATTTGCCTGAGTGATCGGCCTACCGCCTTAAACTTGGACAACCAACGCCAAGCTGGCCTAGCCTTCTCCGTCCCCCCATCGCAGCAACCAGAAGTACGGGAACATTAACCCGTTTCCCATCGACTACGCTTTTCAGCCTCGCCTTAGGGGCCGACTCACCCTGCGTCGATTAACGTTGCGCAGGAACCCTTGGTCTTTCGGCGTGGATGTTTTTCACACCCATTGTCGTTACTCATGTCAGCATTCGCACTTCTGATACCTCCAGCAAGCCTCTCGACTCACCTTCACAGGCGTACAGAACGCTC
>NC_021149.1:0-1910000 GCF_000380335.1 Azotobacter vinelandii CA | reverse complement strand
GTCAGTATCGGTCCAGGTGGTCGCCTTCGCCACTGGTGTTCCTTCCTATATCTACGCATTTCACCGCTACACAGGAAATTCCACCACCCTCTACCGTACTCTAGCCCAGTAGTTTTGGATGCGGTTCCCAGGTTGAGCCCGGGGCTTTCACATCCAACTTGCCGAACCACCTACGCGCGCTTTACGCCCAGTAATTCCGATTAACGCTTGCACCCTTCGTATTACCGCGGCTGCTGGCACGAAGTTAGCCGGTGCTTATTCTGTCGGTAACGTCAAGACGCTTGGGTATTCACCGAGCGCCCTTCCTCCCAACTTAAAGTGCTTTACAATCCGAAGACCTTCTTCACACACGCGGCATGGCTGGATCAGGCTTTCGCCCATTGTCCAATATTCCCCACTGCTGCCTCCCGTAGGAGTCTGGACCGTGTCTCAGTTCCAGTGTGACTGATCATCCTCTCAGACCAGTTACGGATCGTCGCCTTGGTGGGCCTTTACCCCACCAACTAGCTAATCCGACCTAGGCTCATCTGTTAGCGTGAGGCCCGAGGGTCCCCCACTTTCTCCCGTAGGACGTATGCGGTATTAGCGCGAGTTTCCCCGCGTTATCCCCCACTAACAGGCAGATTCCTAGGCATTACTCACCCGTCCGCCGCTCGCCGGCAACCCGAAGGTCCCGCTGCCGCTCGACTTGCATGTGTTAGGCCTGCCGCCAGCGTTCAATCTGAGCCATGATCAAACTCTTCAGTTTCAATTCGTTCGGACCCTAAGATCCCAAACTTGGCTCAGCAATCGCCATAACTCATGAATTCACGAGTCGCTTGGACTTGCTGACTGTCTTGCGATGCCAGGCTTGCCACAAGCGCCCACACGAATTGCTTGATTCCACTTTGTTAAAGAGCGTTTCGACCGGGCTTCCCCGTCCGAGGCCGCGCATTCTACCGCAGCCCGTGAACCTGTCAAGCGTTTCGATACGTGTTTCGCATCCGCTTCGCTGACCCTTTCCTGCCCTGCCTCACGGCCAACCCTTTGATTTTCAAGGGCTTGCCCTGCTGGGCGGAAAGTGGGGCGCATTATAGGACCTGAAAACAGGACGTCAACCATTTTCTGTCTTCTGGGCACCTAAATTACCCACCCACTTCCCAAGAATCACAACTTTCGCTCGACAATGAGCGATTTGAGCCGCGTCCCGTTCCGAGTCATGGAGCCTGGCTCAAACGCTCAGGCAGATAACTCCACCAGCAACCGATTCAGGCGCTGCACATAATCAGCGGGATTCTTCAAGCCATTACCCGCCGCCAGTACGGCCTGATCGAAAATGACCAGCGCGAAGTCCTTGAAGCGGTCCTCATCGACCTCGGTGTCCAGCTTCAAAATCAGCGGATGCGCGGGGTTGATCTCGAAAATCGGCTTCGCTTCCGGAACCTTTTGTCCACTAGCCTCGAGAATCTGACGCATCTGCAAGCCAAGGTCCTGCTCGCCAAGAGCCAGAATCGCCGGCGACTCGGTCAAGCGATGCGACACCCGTACCTCGGTCACTTGATCGTCCAGTACTGACTTCAAGCGCTCGATCAGCCCTTCCTTGGCCTTGGCGGCTTCATTCTGAGCCTGCCTGTCTTCATCTGTGTCCAACTTGCCAAGGTTGAGATCACCGCGAGCAACATCCACAAATTGCTTGCCACTAAAATCAGTAAGGTACCCCATCAACCACTCATCAATGCGATCAGTCAACAGCAGTACCTCAATCCCCTTCTTGCGGAAAATTTCAAGATGGGGACTGTTTTCTATCTGGATATGGCTTTCGCCTGTGAGGTAATAGATTTTATCCTGTCCTTCACGCATCCGCTCCACGTAATCCGCCAGGGCAACACTCTGTTCGCCGGACTCATCCCTCGTAGAAGCGAATCGTAGAAGGCCCGCGATACGCTCTCTGTTAGCGAAGTCCTCCGCCGGCCCCTCCTTGAGTACCTGACCGAAAGCCCCCCAGAAAGTCTTGTATTTTTCCGGCTCGCTCTTAGCCAGTTTTTCCAGCACATCCAGCACACGCTTTGTCAGCACGAACTTCATCGAGTCGATGACGGGGGCCTTCTGCAGGATTTCACGGGATACGTTCAATGATAGATCATTGGAATCCACTACCCCCTTGACGAAGCGCAAGTACAAAGGGAGAAACTCATCAGCCTGATCCATGATGAATACACGTTGCACATAAAGCTTCAACCCTTTAGGTGCATCGCGGTGATAGAGATCGAAGGGGGCGTGGCTCGGTACATAAAGCAGTGAGGTGTACTCCAGCTTGCCTTCGACCTTGTTGTGGGTCCAGGTCAGAGCATCCTGAAAGTCATGAGCGATATGCTTGTAGAACTCTTGATACTCATTGTCCTTTATTTCGCTACGAGGCCGAGTCCACAAGGCGCTGGCGCGATTTACGGTTTCCCACTCGATTGAGGCCGAGCGATCCTCTTTATCATCACTGAAATGCTCTTTTGGCAATTCAATGGGCAAAGCGATATGATCGGAGTACTTCCTTACAATATTGCGCAAGCGCCATCCATCGGCGAACTCCTCCTCCCCCTCCTTCAAGTGCAGGACGATTCTGGTACCCCTCTCGGGCTTCTCGATCGACGAGACCTCGAAATCACCCTCGCCCTGCGATGCCCAATGCACCCCTTCGCTGGCCGGCAGTCCGGCCCGACGACTGAATACCTCGACCTTTTCGGCGACGATAAAAGCAGAATAGAACCCCACACCAAACTGCCCGATCAGATGGGAGTCTTTTTTCTGATCACCCGAGAGGCTCTTCAGGAAATCAGCAGTCCCGGATTTGGCGATGGTTCCCAGATGGAGGATTGCGTCTTCTCGGCTCATGCCGATGCCATTGTCCTCAAGCGTAACGGTCCTGGCCTCCTTGTCAAAGCTGATGCGAATTTTCAGCTCCGCATCATCCTCAAGCAGCTCAGGCCTGGACAGGGCCTCGAAACGCAATTTGTCGGCCGCATCGGAAGCATTGGAAATCAACTCGCGGAGAAAGATTTCCTTGTTGGAATAGAGCGAATGAATCATCAGATGAAGCAACTGCTTCACCTCGGCCTGGAAGCCCAGCGTTTCTTTTTGAGTATCCACACTCATGGTCGTCTGACTCCATACAGATGGCATATATTGCAACTCTAGTGACTCCCCTAAATGGGGCGTCAAGACGAGATTTCAAGCGACGGATCAGTCTTGGAGATGGAGCAACTCGATCGACCGGACGCTCTGGGGGCTGAGCCTGGAGCTGGTGGACCCGCCCTCCCCCGGTGCGCGGTCCTGCAAGAGACGTATGTGAGGCAGCTCCGAGAGGCATCCTTTCGTCCGTGGAAGGCCTCATGTCCGCATCACGCCTTTGCAAGACGAGCGCGCAGCTGCAATCGATGAGTCGCTCGCCATCGCACTCACTGGTGCGCCGAGCCCGCATTGCTCTGCTGGCGGCAGAGGGTGTGACCAACGCCCGGATCGCCCAACGGGGCGGCATCAGCCTGCCCTCGATATCGCACAGGAAAAAGCGCTGCGCCCAATACGGTCTGACGGGTCTGCATGAAAAGGCCAAATCGGGTCGGCCATGTACCTATGGATGACGTGGCCGTTGCAGCCTTGCTCGACAAGGTCCTCAACGCTCCACCCGACCCAGCCACGCATTGGCGCGTGCGTACAGCGGCCCAGGCCAGTGGAATCTCCAGGAGCCAGGCCGCGCTACTTCGACCTCTTTGGTGTGCAACCGCATCGCAGCAATCACTTCGAACGTTCCAACGCCCCGTACTTCGTCACGAAGGTGCGCGACATCGTCGGGTTGTACCTGGCCGCGTGTCGGCAAGAAGAGCCCGTGCCAGGCGTTGCAGCGCACCAGGCCCATGCTGCCCATGGGGCTGGCGTGACCCACGGCTACCATCCGCCATGGCACCACTGACCTGCCGGTCACGCGACGTATCCTTGTTCAGCTTCACCAGAAAATGTTGCAGCTTGCCATCAATGAAGATCTTATTTGATCCCCATATACTTGGCTTGGGAGCAACACACGAAAAAGCCCATACAACTGGAGTGATTTCGTTGCAAAGCGGCGCATCAAGCAGCCCCGACTGCATAGGCAAGAGTATCTCTTCTGAGTCAAAGTGAAGATCTATTTTTCCATTGCGGTAATGCAGCCGGTCGGCAAGCTTTTCGAAACTGGACTCAGAACCCTATAGATAGACGAAGCATCAGCATACGGAGTATTGCCAGGCCGAGCCCATCCTACGCGTCCCAAATGAATTCGTCTTTCCCGCAACCACCCATACCTGCATCAACCTTGAAAAAGTTGCAATGATACAATCTGGGCGACCAGACCCAGAATGAATTCACAAGTCGTAAACCTGTAATTATTATTTTAAATAGCCCCAAATGCATACTTATAAAGCGACTGCTGAATCAATACTCCGCCGGATACCAGAAACCCCCATGAGAACCGGTACAATCCCCCATTGAACTTCGGGGGATCGGCATGCTCGAACTGGATAGCGTGATCGCTCATCGAAGGAGACCTCCATGCACAAATCCCTTGCTTATGCCGTACTGCTGGCAGCCACCTTGGGTCTGGCAGCCTGTGACTCGTCGAAAGACGAGAAAGCGTCGCCCGCCGCTCCAGCCACTCCGCCATCGAGTCCCACCACCGAGGAGAGGCCGTCGGAGCCCACCCCACCTGCGCCCACTACTACGCCTGCCCCGTCTACTGTCCCGCCGACTACCCCTGCTCCGTCGGAGCCTGAAACCGGGTCCGAGCAGAGATAGATCGCGGAAATCTCGACAAGCCATGCGGGGGAAGGCGCCTCGAAACCTGCCGTATAGTGCAGGTTCGACACATCCCCGGTTCCCATCCTGAGCAAGCGGGTCAAGCTTGTTCGCGGTTGCAGAATGATCACGCACCCGCTCGCTCAGCACATGGACCGCAGTCCGTAGATGAATAGTCAGTCAGACCGGCATACTTGACATCACAATGCCCTCCGCCTTGTACCAAGAGAGCCTGGCAACCATAACCGCGCCCCCCCCCGTCCCGGACACCTCTTGATGCCAGGCGACGACGGTTCCATTCCTGGATATTCCAAGGCGACGGGGCACCTTTGCCTCCCTCCGTAACGGAAAAGTAACTCGATTTATGAGTATCGCTAACTACACTCACTAAGACGTGGAACCAACAGCCCCCTGACTGGCATGGAGAAAGCCGTCCCACTGCCGAGAGTGATGGATGATCGCTTTTTGCTCATGGATAGGCCTTCCCCATATGGATACCCTGAACAATGTTTCCGACTTCTACCTATTAGTCCGCGTCATCGAAGCCGGCGGCTTCACGGCAGCAGCCGCCGAAACAGGCATTCCTCGCTCACGTCTGAGCCGACGCATCATCGAACTCGAGCAGCGATTGGGAGTGCGCCTGCTGAACCGCAGTACCCGCAGCTTTGCGATGACCAGTACCGGCGAACAGGTGTACCGGCACGCATTGGGCATACTGGCCGCCACCGAAGCTGCCGAGGGAGCCGCACGGGAAGTGCAAGGCGGCCCATCCGGACTGATCCGCCTCGCCGTTCCCAGTCTACTGCAGGAAGTGCTGGGCGAACTCCTGCTCGGCTTCGCGAGCAGTCAACCCAAGGTAAGGCTCGCCTTGGGGTTGCATAGCAACCATGCGGAGCTATCGCTACAGCGCCACGACTTGCTTCTCTATCTCGAGGGACAACCGCCAGACAGCGCCGATATCGTTGCGCACCCCATAGGTCAGGTTCACTTCGTCACAGTCGCCAGTCCGGAACTCTGTAAAAAGCTCGGCCACCTCCGGCATCCCGACGAGTTGGACGACCGGAACTGCCTCGGCTTCGGTCCGCCGCAGGCCATTCGCCCATGGCTGCTGCGCAATGCCGCGCCGCGACTGCTGCGCCAATCCTGTTTCAGCAGCGACAACCTGCCGCTTCTCCTCGACGCCGCGCGCAACGGGCTCGGCCTGGCCCATCTGCCGTTCTATGCCTGCGCCGGAGACTTGGCCAGCGGCCGGCTGCTCCGGCTGTTCGAAGCTCACGAACCGCCAGCCCTTCCCCTGCTGGCACTCACCCCACCGCACCGGGCCATGACACCTGCCATTCGCGCATTGATTCAATTCATCCGATCGAACCTCGAAGAACTCCAGGAACGGGGAATCGTTCTGGCAACCTGATCCCACCGCATCAGCCGGCGCGAAGCCGGCTGGCCGTACCTCACGGCACGCAGTGTTCCAGGAAAACTTCGCCCCTTTGGAAAGGCCCCGACTCAGCCTGCCCGCTCCGCCTCTCGCTGCTGCAACTGCCACATCCGTGCATAGTGGCCATCCCGGGCCAGCAGATCGTCATGGCTGCCACGCTCGACGATCCGCCCACCGTCCATCACCAGGATCTGGTCGGCATTCATCACCGTGGATAGGCGATGGGCGATGACCAGAGTGGTGCGACCGCGCTGGATATGCTCGAGTTCGGCCTGGATGGCCCGCTCGGACTGGGAATCCAGCGCGGAAGTAGCCTCGTCGAAGATCAGGATGCCGGGATTCTTCAGGATCGCCCGGGCAATCGCCACGCGCTGCTTCTCGCCACCGGAGAGCTTCAGGCCACGCTCGCCCACCTGGGTATCGTAGCCGTCGGGCAGGCTCCGGATGAACGCATGGATGTGCGCGGCGCGGGCCGCGGCCTCCACCTCCTCGCGACTGGCCTCCGGGCGACCATAACGGATGTTGTAGAAGATGCTGTCGTTGAACAGCACGGTATCCTGGGGAACGATGGCGATGGTCCCGCGCAACGAAGCCTGGGTCAGTCGGCGGATATCCCGGCCATCGATGAGGATGGCTCCGCCGTCGACGTCGTAGAAGCGGTACAGCAAACGGGCCAGGGTCGACTTGCCCGACCCCGAGTGTCCCACCACAGCCACGGTACCACCCGCCGGGATCTCGAAATCCACATCGTGCAGGATCTGCCGACGCGGGTCGTAGCCGAAGCGCACCGCCTCGAAGCGCACGCTCGGCCGGGTAGCGACCAGCGGCCCGGCATCCGGCGAATCCTGCACGTCCTGGCGCTCGTCGAGCAGACCGAACAAACGCTCCATGTTGGTCAGCGCCTGCTTCACTTCGCGGTACATCATTCCCAGCAGGAACAGCGGCGCGGAGAGCTGCAACAGATAGGCGTTGACCAGCACCAGGTCGCCGACCGTCATGCTGCCGCCGACCACCCCGGCGGCGGCCAGCCACATCATCGCGGTGACGCCGATCGAGACCAGTACGACCTGGCCGAGGTTGAGCACGGCCAAGCTGGTGGTGGACTTGACCCTGGCATTCTCCAGACGGTGCAGGCTCTCGTCGTAGCGACTCGCCTCGTGCTCCTCGTTATTGAAGTACTTGACCGTCTCGTAGTTGAGCAGCGAATCGACCGCCCGTTCGTTGGCCCGGGTATCGGCCTCCACCGAGGCGCGATAGTAGCGGGTGCGCCATTCGGTGATGGCGAAAGTCCAGCCCCCGTAGGCCAGCAGGGTAGCCAGAGTGACGGCGGCGAAGCGCCAGTCGTAGGCCCAGACCAGCACGGTCGTGACCAGGATCACTTCCAGGAAAATCGGAATGATCGAATACAGGGTCCAGTCGAGCAGATCGGAGATAGCGCTGCCGCCGCGCTCCACGTCGCGCGCCACGCCGCCGGTACGCCGACCCAGATGGAATTTCAGACTGAGCCCGTGCAGATGACGGAACACCTTGAGAGTGACCTGCCGCGAAGTCCGCGCCATGACCCGGGCGAACACCACCTGACGCAGTTCCGTGAACAGGCTTACGCCGATCCGCGAAGTCCCATAGGCCAGCAGCAGACCGACCGGCAGCATCGGCAGACTGGGCTCGACGTTGAGACCGTCGACGATCCGCTTGAGGACGACGGGCACCAGCAGGTTGCACAGCTTGGCGACGAACACCAGGCCCAGAGCCAGCAGTATTCGCCCCAGGAAGGGACGCAGATAAGGCAGTAGATCGGCGATCACCGCGAAATCGCCACGCGCTTCGCGGGCACGCCGCAGCGGGGCGGCTCCGGAAACCGAATGGTCTTGGCTCATGGGGAAAATCTCTCGACGGCTGAACAGGCTGTCACGCAAAGCCCGGTTTCGGACCGGACATGCTGGCCCGTCCGGCAGCCGACTGCAATCTCGACGACCAGCACAGCCGGTCGATGCCGGGGAACTCTGTCCCGCACCCGGGCAGTCTACCCAATGAGCCTCATCATGCCGACCGTGGTTTCATCACGCAGCGGATGCAAGCACTCCCTCTGCCGGAAAGACATCGAGGAGAACGGTTTGCTCATTTCCCAGGAGCGACGAAGCATGCAGTCCCCCCAGCCGCCCCGTGAGAGCGCCCCGCCAGCACTCACGGAGCGCTTCCAGCGCATCCGCGCCACCAGCGAGGCGATCTGCGCACCACTGCAGATCGAAGACTACGTCATCCAGAGCATGCCCGATGCGAGTCCGCCGAAATGGCACCTGGCCCATGTCAGTTGGTTCTTCGAAACCTTCGTGCTGCAGCCCTTCCTGCGTGGTTACCGGGTCATGGACGAAGCCTACGACCACCTGTTCAACTCCTATTACGAGACCCACGGCCAGCCCTTTCCCCGCGCCAGCCGCGGCCTGCTCTCGCGTCCCGGCGTGGCCGAGGTCTATCGCTATCGCCAGCACGTCGACACGGCCATGGGCGAACTGCTCGCCCAGCCGCCGGAAGAGCATGGCGCGGAGATCGTCCGTCGCGTCGAGCTGGGCCTGCAGCACGAACAGCAGCACCAGGAACTGCTGCTCATGGACATCCTGCACATCCTCGCGCAGAACCCGCTGCGGCCGGCCTACCGCACCGATCTGCGGCCGGGCCCCGCGCAGTTGCCGGACGAGCCCCACTGGCGGGACCACTCCGGCGGCCTGCATCAGATCGGCCACCACGGCGAGGGCTTCGCCTTCGATTGCGAGACGCCACGGCACCGCCAGTTTCTCGAAAGCTTTCGCCTGGCCAGCCGGCCGGTGAGTTGCGCCGACTACCTCGCCTTCATGGGCGACGGCGGCTACGCCCGCCCGGAACTCTGGCTGGCCGATGGCTGGAACCTGATCCGCCAGGCCGGCTGGCGTGCGCCGCTGTACTGGCAGCGCACGGACGGCCGCTGGCTGGAAATGACCCTGGGCGGCCTGCGTCCGCTGGACCTGCAGGCACCGGTCTGCCACATCAGTTTCTACGAAGCCGACGCCTATGCCCGCTGGGCCGGCGCTCGCCTGCCCAGCGAGGCGGAATGGGAAATCGCCGCCCGCAGCCAGCCGATCGCCGGCAACCTCCTCGAGAGCGATCACCTGCACCCGGTCGCCTCGCCACAGGCCGCGCCGATATCCCAGTTGTACGGCGATGTCTGGGAGTGGACCGCCAGCGCCTACCGCCCCTACCCGGGCTTCAAGCCGCTACCGGGCAGCCTCGGCGAGTACAACGGCAAGTTCATGTGCGGGCAGATGGTTCTGCGCGGTGGCTGCTGCGTCACCCCGCGGGCGCATATCCGCGCCACCTATCGCAACTTCTTCTACCCGGCCATGCGCTGGCAATTCGCCGGGCTGCGCCTGGCCAAGGAGGCTTGAGCGTGCCACTGTCCATCCGTTTCCACGACCAGCGTTCGCAGAATGCCGAACATTCCCTGCGCGAAACGGTGCTCGCCGGCTTTGCCGAGCGGCCCAAGGCGACACCGCCGAAGCTGTTCTACGACCGTCGCGGGTCCGAGCTGTTCGAGCAGATCTGCCGACAGCCCGAATACTATCCGACACGCACCGAAGAACTGATTCTCGCCCGCGCCGCTCGTGACATCGCCGGTATCGCCGGGCGGGATGCCAGTCTGGTGGAGCTGGGCAGCGGCGCCAGCCGCAAGGTGCGCCTGCTGCTAGAGGCCATGCACCCTGCCAGCTACCTGGGCATCGACATTTCCGAGGATTTCCTGTGCGCCAGCACCCAGCGCCTGGCGGATGACTATCCCTGGCTGGAGGTGCATGCCGCCTGCGCCGATTTCTCCCGGCCGATGAGCCTGCCGGACGGCTTCGCCGGCGAGCATCCGCTGGCCTTCTTTCCCGGCTCCAGCATCGGCAACTTCGATCCCCGGGAGGCACAGGCCTTTCTCGCCAATCTTCACGAGTTGCTGCCGGCGAAAGGCGGTCTGCTGATAGGCGTCGATCTGGTCAAGGACAGGAGCGTGCTGGAAGCGGCCTATAACGACCGGGCCGGGGTCACCGCGGCCTTCAACCTGAATCTTCTGGAGCGCATCCGCCGCGAACTGGACAGCGACATCGAGCCGGACAGCTTCGTCCATCGCGCCTTCTTCAATCAGGCCGACTCGCGGATCGAGATGCACCTGGTCAGCAGCCGCGCGCAAGACGTGACGATCGAGGGCGAACGCTTTCACTTCGCCGCCGGCGAGAGCCTGCACACCGAGAACTCCTACAAGTACAGCGCCGAGGACTTCCATGCCCTGGCCGATGGCGCCGGCTTCCGTGCCCTGGCCATGTGGACCGACCCGCTGGCGCTGTTCAGCGTGCATTACCTGCAGCGGGAATAGCCCTCATTCCGGCGCCGGCGTGCGACGCTTGAGCGGGGCCAGGCCATCCTGGCTGACCAGCGCCGGTCCTGCCGGCTTGCGCCGGGGGGCGGCCTTGGCGGCCGGCTTTTTGCCACCTTTCCTGTCGTCGGTCTTTTTCTTCTTGGTGCCGGCGGCCTTGCCGGAAGCCTTGAGGCTCTTCGGACCCTGATAGCTGCCCTTGAGCCCCTTGATGACGCGCCGCTCGAAGCGTTGCTTGAGGTAACGCTCGACGCTCGACATCAGGTTCCAGTCGTTGTGGCAGATCAGCGAGACCGCCAGTCCCTCGGCGCCGGCCCGGCCGGTGCGGCCGACGCGATGCACGTACTCGTCGCCCGAGCGCGGCATGTCGAAGTTGATCACCAGATCCAGGCCGTCCACGTCCAACCCGCGTGCCGCCACATCGGTGGCCACCAGCACCCTGGCGCCGCCCTGCCTGAGCCGTTCGATGGCCAATTTGCGGTCTTTCTGGTCCTTCTCGCCGTGCAGGACGAAGGCCTTGTGGCCGGCGGCGACCAGATGCCCGTAGAGCCGGTCCGCCTGGGCGCGGGTGTTGGTGAAGACGATCGCCTTGCGGTAGGTTTCGTTCTCCAGCAGCCAATGCACCAGGCGCTCCTTGTGGGCCGGATCGTCCGCCGTGACGATCTGCTGGCGAGTGGTCTCGGAGAGTTCGCCGACCGCGTTGAGCATCAGGTGCCGCGGCTCGCGCAGCACCTTGGCGACCATCTCGCGCAGCCCGGAACCGCCGGTGGTGGCGGAAAACAGCAGGGTCTGCCGACGGTTGGCACAAGACTCGACCAAGCGCTGCACATCTTCGGCGAAGCCCATGTCGAGCATGCGGTCGGCCTCGTCGAGCACCAGCACCTCCACGTCCCGCAGATCAAGATGGCCGGCGTTCAGGTGTTCGAGCAGGCGGCCCGGCGTACCGATCAGGATGTCCGGCACCTTGCGCAGGAGCGCCGCCTGCACCTTGAAGTTCTCGCCGCCGGTCACCAGTCCGGACTTGATGAAGGTGAACTGCGAGAAGCGCTCGACCTCCTTGAGGGTCTGCTGCGCCAGCTCGCGGGTCGGCAGCAGGATCAGCGCGCGGATGCTCACCCGCGGTCGGGCATCGCCGATCAGGCCGTTGAGCAGCGGCAACACGAAGGCCGCGGTCTTGCCGCTGCCGGTCCGGGCGATCACCCGCAGGTCGTGCCCCTCCAGAGCCGGCGGAATCGCTGCCGCCTGCACCGGCGTGGGCTCGACGAAATTCAGTTCGGCCAGCGCCTTGAGCAGGCGTTCGTGCAGGGCGAATTGGGAAAACACGGGGCTACCTCGGTCAGGTCGGATGAAACGGCTGCATAGCCTAGCCTGACTCGTGGCGGAACACCCGTCCGGAGTGCGAAATATTGCGCGACTCCGGACGGCCCCCGGCGGTACGCCGGTGCGGGGAAACTCAGGCTACCTGGGCCAGCTTCTCCTTGGCCCGGGCCAAGCCCTTCTGCTGGAAATCGCCGCCCATGTTCAGTCCTTCGGCATGGATGAAACTGACGTCATGGATACCGATGAACCCCAGCGCCTGGCGCAGATAGGGCTCCTGATGATCCAGGGGGCTGCCGGCGTAGATGCCGCCGCGAGCGGTCAGCACGAAGGCACGCTTGCCGCTCAGCAGGCCCTGCGGGCCGTTCTCGGTGTACTTGAAGGTCACCCCGGCGCGCAGCACGTGATCGAGCCAGGCCTTCAGGGTGCTGGGAATCGCGAAGTTGTACATGGGCGCCGCCAGCACCAGCACATCGGCGCCGAGCAGTTCCCCGGTCAGTCGCTCGGAACGCGCCAGCGCCGCCTTCTCCGCCTCGCTCTGCTGTTCGGCGGGCTTGGTCCAGCCGCCCAGCAGATCGATATCCAGATGCGGCACCGGCTCGTTCGCCAGATCGCGCACGACGATCTCGTCGTTCGGGTGCGCCGCCTTCCAGCGAGCCAGGAACTCTGCGGTGAGTTGGCGGGAAACGGAACCTTCCTGACGGGCGCTGCTTTCGATGACCAGAACACGGGACATGGGCTTCTCCTTGGGTTGAGCGGGTCGATGGGCTCAGGATAGGAAAAGACAAATCGATAAAAAAGCGCAAAAATTCGCCCTGAATCATCGGTAAACTCGATTGGTGGTTCAGCCCATGAAAGCCTCCTTGCAGAAGCCAGCTCGTCGGCGAGCCGGCTCTCCCGAGGGCAAGAATTTCGGCGACCGGCAGAGGAAATCCCCATGAAATCCCCCCGCGTGACTCTGGATCAATGGCGCACCCTGCAGGCGGTGGTCGACCACGGCGGCTTCGCCCAGGCCGCCGAAGCGCTGCACCGTTCGCAGTCCTCGGTCAGCTATGCGATCGCGCGCATGCAGGAGCAGCTGGGCGTGCCGCTGTTGCGCATCGAGGGACGCAAGGCGGTACTGACCGAAGCCGGAACCGTGCTGCTGCGCCGCTCGCGGCAACTGCTCAAGCAGGCCGGCCAGTTGGAAGACCTCGCCCACCACATGGAACAGGGCTGGGAGGCCGAGGTGCGTCTGGTCGTGGATGCCGCCTATCCCACCTTGCGCCTGGTCCGCGCCCTGAGCGCCTTCATGCCGCAGAGCCGAGGCTGTCGCGTGCGCCTGCGCGAGGAGGTGCTCTCCGGCGTCGAGGAAGTGCTGCTCGAGGGCGGAGCCGACCTGGCCATCTCCAGCCTGAGCATTTCCGGCTACCTGGGCAGTTCGCTGAGCGAGGTGGAATTCGTCGCCGTCGCCCACCCCGACCATCCCCTGCACCGTCCGCAGCGCACCCTGACCGCGGCCGATCTGGAAAGCCAGATGCAGGTGGTGATCCGCGACACCGGCCGCCGGCAGCCGCGCGACATCGGCTGGCTCGGTGCCGAACAGCGCTGGACGGTGGGCAGCCTGGCCACCGCGGCGACCTTCGTCGGCAGTGGCCTGGGGTTCGCCTGGCTGCCCTGCCACCTGATCCGCCGCGAACTCGCCGAAGGCCTGCTCAAGCCTCTGCCGCTGGCGGAAGGCGCGACCCATCGGCCGCGCTTTCAGCTCTACGCCGACAAGGACAAACCCCTCGGCCCGGCCACGCGGATTCTTGTGGAGCTGATCAAGACTTTCGACAGCGCCCCGCTGGATGCCCCCTTCGCTGCCCCCCTGCCCGACGCCTGAAGCTATCATCCGGCAGGCCGGGCAAAGGCTATCCGCCGCTCCGGCCCAGGTCACGCTCCAACGTCATGACCCCGTCCCTTGCAGTACCACGAGGAAAGTCCGACATGCTGAAGAAACTCGCCCTTGTCACCGGCAGCCTACTGTTCGCCGCCAACCTGCTGGCGGCGGAAAAATCCCATGTCCTGCTGGAAACCAGTCTCGGCGAAATCGAGATCGAACTGGAAGCCGAGAAGGCGCCGATCAGCGTGAAAAACTTCCTCTCCTATGTGAACGCCGGGTTCTACGACGGCACCGTCTTCCATCGGGTCATCCCCGGCTTCATGATCCAGGGCGGCGGCTTCACCGCCGACATGCAGCAAAAGCCCACCCAACCGCCGATCAGGAACGAGGCCGACAACGGCCTGCACAACGTGCGCGGCACCCTGGCCATGGCGCGTCCCCAGGCGGTGAACTCGGCGACCAGCCAGTTCTTCATCAACCACAAGGACAACACCTTCCTCGACCACGGCGCGCGCGACTTCGGCTACGCGGTGTTCGGCAAGGTGGTGCGCGGCATGGAAGTGGTCGACCAGATCGCCCAGGTGCCGACCGGCACGCGGGGTATGATGCGCAACGTGCCGCGCGAACCGGTGCTGATCACCTCGGCGAAAAAGCTCTGAAAGCATACCGGGCGGGACGAACCACCCCGCCCTATCCCTGCCGGAAAGGCAGTTGTCCCCGCGCCTCGTCCGCATAGGCCAGCACACCGGCCTCCTCCTGCCGCAGGAAATCCGCCACCGCCTGGCGCAGTCCCGGATGCAGCAGGTAATGCCAGGAGCGGGTGATCACCGGCTCGAAACCGCGAATCAGCTTGTGCTCGCCCTGGGCGCCGGCGTCGAAACGACCGAGCCCTTGGGCCAGGGCGTACTCGATGCCCTGGTAGAAACAGGTCTCGAAATGCAGGCGGTCGAACTCGGCGAGACAGCCCCAGTAGCGGCCGTACAGGCTGTCGCCGTCGATCAGGCTGAAGGCCATCGCCACCGGGCGCCCGCCCCGGCGGGCCAACACCACGCGAATCGCCTCGGGCATGCGCTCGGCCAGCAGGCTGAAGAAGCGGCGCGTCAGGTAGGGCGCCTGACCGCGCACCTGGTAGGTATTGGCATAGCAGGCATGGACGAAGTCCCACTCGGCCTCGTCGAGCTGGTGTCCCTCGCGCCAGTCGAACGCGATGCCCTGCCCCGCCACCTGCTCGCGCTCCTTGCGCAGTTGCTTGCGCTTGCGCGAGGCCAGCGCATCGAGAAAGTCCTGGAAATCCCGGTAGTCCCGGTTGAACCAGTGGAACTGGCAGCCCAGCCGCCACAGCCAGCCCTCGCGGCCGGCCAGCAGGGCATCGGCCGCCGGATCGGTGAAGTTCACATGCAGACCGGACAGTCCCTGCTCCTGCAGTTCGCCGCTCAGGACATCGAGCAGCATGCCGGCCGCCTGCGTCTCGCCGAGCAGCCGCGCACCGCCGACCGGGGTGAAAGGCACCGCGCAGAGCAGCTTGGGGTAATAGCGGATGCCGGCCCGCTGGCAGGCATCGGCCCAGGCCCAGTCGAACACGTATTCGCCGTAGGAATGCGTCTTCACATAGGCCGGCAGCGCCGCCAGCAGCCGCCCGGCCTCGTCGCGGAACAGACGGTGCGCCGGCTGCCAGCCGCTGCGCCCGCCGACGCAGCCGCTATCCTCCAGCGTGGAAAGAAAGGCATGCCGCAGGAAGGGCTGGGGGCCCGGCAACAGAGCGTCCCAGTCGCTGGCGTGAAGGTCGGACAGGCGGGCAAGGGTAATGATCGGCATGTCCGCAGTCTGCCCCTTCGGGCGGACGAAAAAAAGCCCCGCCGGGGACGGGCGGGGCGAATTACACCGGATGAAACTCGCAGGGATGGGTACGGGAAACGGGATCTACAGCAGGTTCCAGGTGTAGGTGACGTACAGGCGGTTGTCGTCGCGTTCGCGGATACCGCGCACCGCCGTGCTGCGCCAGGTCAGGCCGAGGCCCTTGAGGGTGCCGGTGGGAACCACGTAGTCCACGCGGAAATCGCGCTCCCACTCTTCCTTCTCGTCGCTGCTGGTATCGACCTCGTCGCCGCTGTAATAGGTCAGGCTGCTCTTCAGGCCGGGAATGCCGAGCCCGGCGAAGTCGTAGGCATAACCGGCCAGCCAGACCCGCTCGCCGACCCGGGTGAACTTCTCGGTCATGGCGTCGGTGATCAGCGGAACGGAATAACCGCCCTGGTTGAGCACGGGGAAGTCGCTGTCGCCGGTGCTCTTCTGGTAGCCGGCCTTCAGCTCGTGGCCGCCCAGGGTATAGGTGAACAGGGCGCTCCACAGATCGTTGTCGACCTCGCCGCTGTTGGAATCACCGGCACTCCAGTAGCCGGCACTCCGGTAGCCCTCGGCACGGCCGGAAGCGCGCGAGTTGGCGCCGGAGGAATCGCTGGTCCAGTAACGCAGATCGGTCTTCAGCTTGCCGGCCGGCAGTTCCCAGTTGTGCACCACGCCGAAGAAGTGCTGCTCGTAGAAGTCTTCCAGGTTGCCGAAGTAGTACTGCAGCATCAGGTCCTTGGTGACCTTGTAGTCGACGCCGCCATAGTAGAACTTGTTGCTGAACTTGCCACTGGTAAGACTGTTGGCGCCGGCGATGGACAACCCGTAGTTGTCGCTGGAGTTACGCTCGGTGGAGTGTTCGAGCTTGCCGACGACGAAGGTCAGGTCCTTGAATTCCTTGGAGGTGATCTGTCCGCCATGGTAGAGCTGCGGCAACAGACGACCGTCGTTGGTGACCACCACCGGCAGCTTGGGACGCAGCACGCCCAGCTCGGCCACGGTGTTGGAGATGCGTATCTTGCCGGTTCCATTGAGCCGGCCGAAATCGGTCTTGCCCTTGCCGTTGCTTTCCAGCGGGAATACCGATCCCGGAGAACGGTCGATGCCCGACTTGCCGGAACGGCCGCCGCCATCCAGACGAATGGCTTCCTGGGCGATCAGGTCCAGGCCGAAGCCGATGGGACCTTCGGTGAAACCGGACTTGAAATCGAAGAGAAAGCCCTGGCCCCACTCTTCCGAACGGGCGCGATCCTGATCGCGGTCGTCCTGGTTGATATAGAAGTTCTTGAAGGTCAGCGAGGCCTTGCTGTCCTCGATGAACGCGGCTGCCGCTTCCTGCACCGTCATCGGCAACCCCAGGGTGCCGGCCACCACGGCCAGGGTCAGCGTCGACTTCCTGCTCATTGCTCGCTTCTCCTGCCGGCTCATTAGACGAACTCTCCGGTACTGGTTTCGACAACGCTGACGGACACGACGGTACCTGCAGAAGCCTGGGCCGGGACGCCCAGCGCCTGGGCGCTGGCGACAACACCGGCGAAGTGCTTGCGGATCATCAAGGATTTCCCCTTTTCATCGAACTTTGAAAAACACACGGATGGTTGGCGTATCGCTGGAATGGGGCGGAATCTTGGCAATGCTTTATTGCAAACTGATTGCATCGGGAAAAATCTTCGGTTGCCTGGGAACTTATTCCGGCAAACCTGAGAAAACCGTCTGTCGAATCCCGGAAACCGCTCTGTGACAGGATTCACGGACGGCAGTGAATCCTCAGTGAACCCAGGTACGGCGGGTCGATCCGAGATGAACGGCCTTTCGGCCTCCTCCACGTACGATCGGAACGCACATGAACAGCCTTTGAAAAAGGAGAAAAAGCATGAACTCTACCCTGCAGATCGAGTCCGCCGACGGTAGCGGCCGCTTCGGCGCCTATGTCGCCTTGCCTGCGGGCGGCCGCGGCCCCGCCGTGGTCGTCGGGCAGGAAATCTTCGGCATCAACGCCAACATCCGTGCCGTGGCCGACCGTTATGCCGAAGAAGGCTACGTCGCCATTGCGCCCGATCTGTTCTGGCGCATCGAGGCCGGCGTCGAGCTGGGTTACGCGGGAGCCGATCGGGAAAAGGCTTTCGCCCTGCTCGGCCGCTTCGATGTCGACAAGGGCATCGAGGACATCATCGCCACCTTCGCCGCGGCGCGCCGGATGCCGGAAGTGGATGCGGCGGCCGGTGCCGGATTCGTCGGTTTCTGCCTGGGCGGCAAGCTCGCCTACCTGACCGCCGCCCGCAGCGATGCCGCCTGCTCGATCGGCTACTACGGAGTCGGCATCGAGCACCTGCTGGACGAGGCCGCGAACATCCGCGGCCGCCTGGTGCTGCACATCGCCGAGGCGGACGCCTTCTGCCCGGCCGAAGCCCGCGAGGCAATCCTCTCCGGTCTCGGCGGCAGAGCGAACGTCGAACTCTACGGCTATCCCGGTTGCGAGCACGCTTTCGCCCGTCTTGGCGGCCAGCACTACGAGCGGACTGCGGCGGAACTCGCCCACCAGCGCAGCATCGCCGCCCTGCGCCGGGAGATCGGACCACGCTGAGGGGGTTTTCCGGAAGAATCGGCAAATCGGGAAAAGGCGAATCGGGCATGCCGCTTGCGCGACCATGCCCGATCGCACCGGCCCTGCGCATCTGCCCCACGAAGGTGGGGAATGCTCGTCGACTACACGAATCGTCGCAGGTTGTCCGGGTTCATCCCCGCCAAGCCGGGGATCGCTGAAGAATATACCGTCAAAGTGACATCACAAGGTCGAAGCAGGAGATGTGAAGCACTTCCATGCGAAAGTCTGACGAAGGCTCGCTCGGGATCTCGCGGACACGGAACGCAGGGCGCATCGTGCCGGAACCGCTTCCCTCGCGCGCCCATGTTCGCAGAAGCGGAAGAAAGCCACAGCGCCTCCCCGACCGACGGCCATCCGACGCCTCATCCCCCCAGATGCGGAGAACACCGGATTGGTAGCTACTGGCACGTAGCCCGACGCCAACCGCCCGACCGGTTGCAGCCAGGGTTTCCCGGGCCGGAAATCACTCCGACGGAAATAAAGGCCTGTCGTCCGCCACAAAGGGTATGTCCGGACAACGGCTCATTTCCCTCGCATCGGGAGATCATGGGCCGATCCACGACCGATCGCGAAGCGCGAATAGACTAGAATCCGCGTCGTGGATAGCGCCCCGCCCGACACGCTACAGGGGCACCGCCACCCTCTCCTCTCCAAAAGTCGCCAGGGCCGCCATGAAAGATCAGCTTCAGGAACTCATCCGCAACGTCAGCTCGGGTTGCCTCGACGGCGAGGAAATCGCGCGGATCGCCGAAGAGGCGGCGCAAGCCTATGCCGATCCGCAGGCTTTCCTCGCGGCCAATCCGGACATCAACTACGACGACGGCTTTCCCATTCCCCTGGGCGAATGGGTGGTGGTCGGCAGCCTGCCGGAGACGGTGCTGTTCCAGGGCGACACCTACGAAGAACTGTTCCAGCAGGTCGTCGCCTCGTTCGGCCCGCAGGTGTCTTTCGTGCTCAAACCCAAGCAATTGCACAAGGTGGAGCCGCTGAAGGCGCTCAACCGCATCCAGGTGCAGTTGAGCAGCCTCTACCCGGAAAAGGGCGGCTACGTGCTGGTGGACTTCGGCGTTCCCCTGGACGACGAGTTGCAGGCGGTACTGGTCTACGCCTGCGATCTCGAGGAGACGCTGCGACTGGCGTCTGCCGTGGGTATCCATGCCGCTCCGGCCTACGAGGCGCTGCGTGCCGACGCGGGCGCCTGACGGAAAGCCCGCGGCGCCCGTCGCGCGCCTTCCCGGCAGGCTCCTCCTCTGGCGCCTGGCCTTCCTCGCCTGCCTGGTGGCGGTACTGGTACTGGCGCTGGCGAAGGACACCAGCCCACCGCTGGATACCGGCTGGGACAAGAGCAACCATCTGCTGGCCTTCGGCGTACTGGGCCTGCTCGGTCGCCTGGGCTTTCCCGCGCGCCGCTACCTGGTGCCATCCGGCCTGTTTCTCTACGGGATCGTCATCGAGGCTCTGCAGGCGCTGAGTGGCTATCGCTCGGCCGAATACCACGACCTGTTCGCCGACCTGCTGGGTATCGCCCTGGGCAGCCTGGCCGCCTCCGCCTGGCTCCGACGCAGACGCCGGAACCGGCAGCCCGCCGTCTGACGGCAGTGGGCCCGAACCATCCGCGCGGCAAGGCCGCAAGATAGACCCACTCGGCCCTTGCCTTACTTATGGGGCCCACTATTCTCCTATTCATCCCCGCCCGTAACGGCAGGGAGCTCCGGGACGAGCAGTCCAGCCCCGGACAGGCAATCAACGAGAGCAGTAACCGCTTGGTGCCAGAAACGGCCGTTAGGCGGAAAGCCTCGGCTTTTCATCAGCCCGTTCGATAGCCCCTGACCTGGAGGATGCGAGAAGAAGGATCACGCAAGGCGTGACAGGCTATCCCACCTGTCCGGAGAGACAGGGAATTTCTCGCGAAACTGGATGAATAAACATACTGTTACTGGTGCGTGCGGCGTCATCGCCTTGTTGTTCACACTCCCCCTTCCCGCGGCCGAACAGACATGCAGGGTCATCCGTGTACAGGATGGCGACAGCCTGACCTGCCTGAGCCCGGCCAGGCAGCGGATCGAGGTCAACCTGGCCGATCTCGACGCCCCGGAGATCGGCCAGCCCTACGGGCAGTTGGCCCAGTTGCAACTGTTCCGGATGGTCTACAACAAGGACGTGAAACTGGAGGCCGTCGAGCAGCGACGCTATGGCAGCAAGACCGCCCATGTCTATCTCGGCGAAACCCACATCAACGAGGAATTGGTCCGCCAGGGATCGGCCTGGGCCAACGTGGGAACCGAAGGCGAGTCGAAACTGGCGAAACTGGAAGCCGAAGCCAAGTCGCAGCAACGCGGTCTCTGGGGATTGCCGCAGAACGAGATCGATCCACCCTGGCAATGGCGCAGCAATCGGAAGCATCAGCTCAGTAGTCGCTGAAGCCCGGTCGGAGGAGAAAGGAGGCCACCTGCTCCGCGCCGAAAGGCCAGTCCAGTTCGTCGCCGCTATCCCGTCGCCGCAGCACGGGAATGCGCAGGCCATAGCGCTCGGCCTGGCTCTCGTCCTCGGCGATATCGACCAGCTCGACCTGCAGGCCGTGCTCGACGAAAGACATCAACAGCCCTTCGGCCTGCTCGCAGAGATGGCAGCCGAGGGTTCCGAACAGTTGGCACTCGGGAAGCATGCGGGTCTCCTAACGACAGGAGGCTTGAAGTTTAGCACGCAACCAAGACAACCTATGGCGAAACCACGGGCCGCCCGGATGCGCGGCCCGCCTGGTCGCCATCGGCATTCGGCGGCCATTGCCCACCACGTGATGAGGACCATCCAGCATGACCATCGATAGCAGCCAGCCCCAGTCGACCGCTTCCGCCAGCTCCACCGCCGCTTGGGAGCCATGTGCATCGGCCTCGGTGCACCGGCGCAACCTGCAGCGCGCCCAGCAGGCGGTGATCGACGAATTCCATGCCCTGCTCGACGACACCGAGCGCCTGTTGCGTCAGGGCGCCGCGGTGGGCGACGACGAGGCGGATGCGTTGCGGGCGAAGATCGAGGGCAACCTCGAACGCGCCCGCGCGACCCTCAAGGACAGCGAGGAACGCCTGCGCGAGCAGGGACAGGCGGCCATCGAGGCCACCGAGGCCTACGTGCACAGCAATCCCTGGAAGGCACTCGGGATCGCCGCCGGGGTCGGACTGCTGTTCGGCCTGCTGGCCGGCCGCCGCTGAACGCCGGGAGGAGTCGTTTTCAATGGATGTCCCGCTACCGCCGCCGTCCGGGGAAGACCGCAAGCCGTCCCTGAAACGGTTCGGCGGCGCCCTGCTCGGCCTGCTGCAAAACCACCTGGAACTGCTGGGCATCGAGTTCCAGGAGGAGAAAGCCTATGTCTTTCGCCTGTTCCTCTTCGCCAGCCTGAGCCTGTTGTTCGGCCTGATGCTGCTCATCGGCCTTTCCGCGGCCGTGGTCGTCGCCTTCTGGGACAGCCACCGGCTGACCGCCATCTTCGCCCTGTGTCTCGCCTACGGTCTGGCCCTGCTGTTCTGCGTCGCCCGCGCGCTGAAACTGGCGCAGCGCAGCGAGCATCCCTTCCAAGCGACCCTCGAGGAACTGGCGCGCAACCGGGAGCTGCTGCCATGAGTCCGCCACGCCGCAGCGCGCTGGAGATGCGCAAGGAACTGGTGCGCCTGCGCATGGAGATGCAGCGCCAGCAACTCGACTATCACGCCGAGCCGCTGCGCCATCCGCTGCGCCAGTTCGGCAACCTGTTCGCGCCCGACCGCGCCAGGCCGGGCAGGAGCACGCCGCTGGCGGTCGGCGCGGCGCTCCTGCTGACCCTGTTCGGCAAGCGCCTGGGCCGCTTGCGCACGATGGCGCTGTTCGCCCTGGAGGTCTATCCCCTGGTCAGTGCCGGCCTCAGGCAGTACCGCGCGACCCGCCCACCGAAACCGCCGCAGAAGTCCCAGGCTTGACGGATTCCGCGCACTGCCCAAGGATGCGCTGGCAGTCGTGCGGCGATCCGGGCGCCGCCCTCCCGCAGCGGCTGCCCACCGAACGACGAGGAACGGCTTTGGACTGGCAAACCCTACTGACCCGAGAACGCCTGGGCAAATCGGTGCACAGCGTCGATGAACTGGGCCGCAGCCCTTTCCACAAGGACCACGACCGCATCATCTTTTCCGGCGCCTTCCGCCGCCTGGGCCGCAAGACCCAAGTGCATCCGGTGTCCAGCAACGACCATATCCACACCCGCCTGACCCACTCCCTGGAAGTCAGTTGCGTCGGCCGCTCGCTGGGCATGCGGGTCGGCGAGGTGCTGCGCGACACCCTGCCGGAATGGTGCGGCCCCGCCGACCTCGGCATGGTCGTCCAGTCGGCCTGCCTGGCTCACGACATCGGCAACCCGCCGTTCGGCCATTCCGGCGAGGATGCCATCCGCCACTGGTTCCACCAGGCCGCCGGACGCGGCTGGCTGGACGGCATGAGCGACGCGGAACGCGACGACTTCCTGCATTTCGAGGGCAACGCCCAGGGCTTTCGCGTACTCACCCAACTGGAATACCACCAGTTCGACGGCGGCACCCGCCTGACCTACGCCACCCTCGGCGCCTACCTCAAATACCCCTGGGCATCGCGCTACGCACAGGCTCCGGGCTACAAGAAGCACAAGTTCGGCTGCTACCAGAGCGAACTGCCGCTGCTCGAACAGATCGCCGAGAAGCTCGGCCTGCCCAGGCAGGGCGAGCAGCGCTGGGCGCGTCATCCGCTGGTCTATCTGATGGAGGCGGCGGACGACATCTGCTACGCGCTGATCGACCTGGAAGACGGCCTGGAAATGGAGCTTTTGGACTACTCCGAGGTCGAGGCCCTGCTGCTCGGCCTGGTCGGCGACGACCTGCCGGAATCCTACCGCCAGCTCGGTCCGCGCGACTCGCGGCGGCGCAAACTGGCGATCCTGCGCGGCAAGGCCATCGAACACCTGACCAACGCGGCGGCCCGCGCTTTCGTCGAGCAGCAGAAGGCCCTGCTCGAGGGCAGCCTGGCCGGCGACCTGGTCGAACACATGCACGGACCGGCCAAGGATTGCGTGCTGCAGGCCAAGCATGTCGCCCGCGAGAAGATCTTCCACGACAAGCGCAAGACCCTCCACGAGATCGGCGCCTACACCACCCTGGAGATCCTGCTCGACGCCTTCTGCGGCGCGGCGCTGGAGCAGCACGGCGGCAGGCGGATATCGTTCAAGAACCGGCGCATCCTCGACCTGCTCGGCAACAACGCACCGGACCCGCAGTGGCCGCTGTACCACGCCTTCCTGCGCACGATCGACTTCATCGCCGGCATGACCGACGGTTACGCCACCGAGATGGCCCGGCAAATGACCGGCCTCTCCGGTCCCGCGTAGGAGCCCACCGGCCCGGACCGCCCGGCCGCATCCGTAGAAGGAAGGAACGCAGCCGATGCTCCGCTTTCTGCCCTCCCGACGCCGCTGGACGGCCGACCCCGCCTGGGGAGCGGCCATCGTCGCCGCCCCTATTGCTCGGGCTGTCCAGCGGCCACTCCGGATTTCTCTGGGCCTCGATCGGCGCCTTCCTCGCCGCCCAGGCCGATCCCCTGCACCGCTTCGGCATGCTACGCATGCTCCTGCTGACCCTGCTCGGCGCCTGCAGCGCGGGCCTGGGCTTCTGGTCCGCACCCGGCCCGCTCGAGAGCCTGCTGGTCTTCGCCGCCGGCGGCCTGCTGCTCGCCTGGCTGCAGCGCTTCGGCCGCGAGGCCGGCAAGCTGGGCCTCGGCATGCTGGTCTGCCTGTGTCTCGGCCAGGGCCAGCAGCGCCTGGGCAGCATGCCCAATCCCTATGCCGTGGCCACCCTGTTCACCCTCGGCGGCCTCTGGGCGACCCTGCTCGCCTTCAGCCTGCGCGGCCTGCACGGCCTGCGCCTGTGGCCCTACATGCCACGCCTGCCCAGCGTGCTGAAGGTGCTGCGCCGGCATGCGCTGCGCCTGCCGCAACCGCAATGGCGGCTCTATGCCCTGGGCTGCGCCCTGGTCTGCGGCCTCGCCGGGCTGCTCGTCAATCTGTCCGGACAGCCGCGCGGCTACTGGCTGACCCTGGCGGTGGTCGCCAGCCTGCAGATCGACCTCAAGGGCCGGCTGCCGCGCGCCCTCAAGATCGTCCTGGTCGTCCTGCTCGCCACCGGCCTGCTGGTGCTGCTCGGCCACGGCCTGCAGAACCCGGCGCAAATGGTCGCCCTGGTGCTGCCGTTGGTCCTGCTCAACCGCGCTTTCCAGGTCGGCCGCTACAGCCTCTACGTGCTGCAGATGGGCTTCTGCATCCTGCTGCTGGCCGAGAGCCTGGCGCAGGACTGGCAACTGAGCCGCGAGCGGTTGATCGGCAGCCTGATCGGTGCGCTGCTGGCCCTGCTGGTGGCGCTTTCCCTGCATATCCGCCGCCGCCTGCGCGGCTGGCGCGCCTCCCGCACCGACACGGATGCACTGCCGCGCTGAGCCGGGCGACGGATGACCCTGCGCATCGGCCGCCTCGCTTCGGGCATAATGCGAGCCCGTTGCCGGAAGTAGCCGGACCCTTCACCCATTTCGCATCGTTCAGCCCTGAGTCGGAGGGGCACCCTTGATGATTGCAACCTTACGCCGGCTGGCTATCGCCAGCCTGCTGCTACCGCTCGCACTGTCGGCGAGCGCGGCCCAGATCAACACCACGCTGCCGAAGAATGTCCAGCAGGCGCTGAGCGCCCACAAACTCCCGGGCGACGCCCTGTCCCTGGTGGTACTGCCACTCACCGGACCCGGCGTCCCGACCTACTTCAATGCCGACGTGCCACTGAATCCGGCCTCGACCATGAAGCTGGTGACCACCTACGCCGCCCTCGAACTGCTCGGCCCGACCCACAAGTGGCATACCGAGTTCTACGCCGACGGCCCGCTGCAGGGCGGCGTGCTGAATGGCAACCTGTACCTGAAGGGCGGTGGCGACCCCAAGCTGAACATGGAAAGGCTGTGGCTGCTGATGCGCGACCTGCGCGCCAATGGCGTGCGCGAAGTGCGCGGCGACCTGGTGCTCGACCGCAGCCACTTCGTGCAGCCGCATCTGCCCTCCTTCAACGACGACGGCGGCGACAGCAACAAGCCCTTCCTGGTCGAGCCCGACTCCCTGCTGATCAACCTCAAGGCCCTGCGCTTCATCGCCCGCGCCGAGCCCGGCAAGGTACAGATCAGCGTCGAGCCGCCGATCGCCGGCATGAGCATCGACAATCAGGTGCAGGCGCTGCCGGCCGGTGCCTGTCCGGACTGGCCGGACGTGCGCTACAACCTGATCCCGCAGCAGAGCGGCTACAGCATGGTGGTCACCGGCAAGCTGCCGGCCGGCTGCAGCGCGCAGAGCTACATCGCCCCGCTCGACCATCAGACCTATGCCGCCGGCGCCGTGCGCGCCATCTGGCAGGAGCTGGGCGGCAGCATCCGCGGACAGGACCGCGTCGGCAACGTGCCCCGGCAGGCGCAATTGCTGGTTCGCGCCTCCTCGCCGGACATGGTCGAGATCATTCGCGACATCAACAAGTTCAGCAACAACACCATGGCCCGGCAGTTGTTCCTCAGCATCGGCCGGCAGTACCGCAACGGCGCCGATGCCGACGACGCCCAGGCGGCCTACCGCGCGGTGCGCCAGTGGATGACGCGCAAGGGCATCGACCCGCGGCATCTGGTGATGGAGAACGGTTCCGGCCTGTCGCGGACCGAACGGATCAGCGCCCGGGAAATGGCCGAAATGCTCAAGGCCGCCTGGCACAGCCCCTACGCCGCCGAGTTCATCGCCTCCATGCCGCTGGTGGCGATGGACGGCACCATGCGCAAGCGCCTGCGCCGCACGCCCCTGGTCGGCGAGGCGCACATCAAGACCGGCACCTTGAACACCGTGCGCGCCATCTCCGGCTTCAGCCGCGACCAGAACGGCAACACCTGGGCGGTGGTCGCCATCCTCAACCACGCACGTCCCTGGGGCGCCTCGTCGATTCTCGACCAGGTGCTGGTCGACCTGTACCGCCAGCCGAAGTCGTCCACCACGGCCCAGCGCTGACCCCCGACGGCCGCTCTCCCGGCGGAGCGGCCCGCTTTCCTCAGTCCCGCTGTTTCGCCTGCAGCCGCCAAGCCCGGTGGATCTTCGGGTTGCGGACGAAATCCGGGTCCAGGGTCTGCGCGCTGATCTCCTCCAGCGCATAGCGCTGTGCGAGCAGCGGATCGAGCTGGAACTTGCGGAAGTTGTTGGAGAAATACAGCACCCCACCCCTGGCCAGGCGGGCCAGGGCCAGGTCGAGCAGGCGCGCGTGATCGCGCTGCACGTCGAACACCCCCTCCATGCGCTTGGAGTTGGAGAAGGTCGGCGGGTCGATGAAGATCAGTTCGTACTCGCCGCGGTCGGCGGCCAGCCAGTCCATCACGTCGGCCTGCTCCAGACGGTGCTTCTCGGAGAAGCCGTTCAGCGCCAAGTTGCGCCGCGCCCAGTCGAGATAGGTCTTCGACAGATCGACGCTGGTGGTGCTGCGCGCGCCGCCCTTGGCCGCGTGCACGGTGGCCGTCGCCGTGTAGCAGAACAGGTTGAGGAAGCGCTTGCCGGCCGCCTCGCGCTGGATGCGCAGGCGCAGCGGACGATGATCGAGGAACAGCCCGGTATCCAGGTAGTCGGTGAGATTGACCAGGAGCTTCACGCCACCCTCGCCGACCTCCATGAAACGCCCCTGCTGGTCCTGGCGCTCGTACTGCCTGCTGCCGGCCTGGCGCTCGCGACGCTTGATCACCACGCGCGCCGGATCGATGTCCAGCGCCTGGGGAATCGCCGCCAGGGCGTCGAGCAGACGCACCTGGGCCTTTTCCGGATCGACCGAGCGCGGCGGCGCGTACTCCTGCACATGCACCCAGTCGCGGTACAGGTCCACCGCCAGGGCGTATTCCGGCATGTCGGCGTCGTACAGCCGGTAGCACTCGATGCCTTCGCGGCGCGCCCACTTGCCCAGGCTCCTGATGTTCTTCTGCAGGCGGTTGGCGAACATCCGCCCGCCCTCGGAGAGCCGCGCCGGCGCGCTGCGCACCGCCGGCGGCCGCTCCACCAGTTGCCCGCCGATCATCCGCGCATCGCCCGGCGCCGGCTCGCTGCGGTCGGTGACGAACTGCTCCGGCACCACCCTGAACAGCAGCAGCTTGCACGGCAGCGCGCCGTTCCAGAAGGCGTACTGCTTGTGGCTGCGGATGCCCATGCGTCTGCCCAGCTCCGGCGCCCCGGTGAACACCGCCGCCTCCCAGCCCTCGCAACGGCTGCGCAGGCGCTCGCCGAGATGCTGGTAGAGATAGAGCAGGCTGGCCGGATCGCCCAGGCGCTCGCCGTAGGGCGGGTTGCATACCACCAGGCCGGTCTGGCCACGGTCCGGGTGCGGCTCGAAGGTGGCCAGTTCGCCCTGGTAGACCCGGATCCAGCCGTCCAGCCCGGCGCGCTCGATGTTGTTGCGCGCCGGCTGGATCAGCCGGGGATCGGCCTCGTAACCGCGAATCCACAGGGGCGGCCGGGCCAGCCCCGCGGCGGCGCGCTCCTCGGCCTCGGCATGCAGCTTCTTCCACAGCGCCGGGACATGTCCCAGCCAGTTGCCGAAGCCCCAGCGCTCGCGCCGCAGGTTGGGCGCGAGGTCGGCGGCCATCATTCCCGCCTCGACCAGGAAGGTGCCGACCCCGCACATGGGGTCGACCAGCGCGCCCCCCGCGGCGGCGATACGCGGCCAGCCGGCACGGATCAGGATGGCCGCGGCGAGGTTTTCCTTGAGCGGCGCTACCCCCTGCTGCAGGCGGTAGCCGCGCTGGTGCAGGCTATAGCCGGAAAGATCGAGGGACAGTACCGCCTCGCCCCGCTCCAGGCGCAGGTGGATACGCAGATCCGGGTTGAGCTTGTCCACCGAAGGGCGCTGGCCGCTGTGCCGGCGCAACTGATCGACGATGGCGTCCTTGACCTTGAGCGCACCGAAATGGCTGTTGTCGATGCCCGAGCCATGACCGTTGAACTCCACCGCCAGGCTGCCGCTCGGCAGCAGGTGATCCTGCCAGTCGAGCGTCTGCACGCCCTGGTACAGTTCGTCGGGACTGCCCACCGGAAAGCGTCCGAGCACCAGCAGCACGCGGTTGGCCAGACGCGACCAGAGGCACAGCCGGTAGGCGGTTTCCAGGTCGCCCAGGCCCCGCACCCCGGCGACCTGCTCGCGGACCTCGGCCAGGCCCAGGCCGACCGCCTCCTCGGCGAGCAGGCCTTCCAGGCTCTTCGGGCAGGTGAGAACGAGTTCGTAACGATCCGACATGGGAGTCTTCCAGTGCCTCAGGCAGTTAGCGCGTGCCTGCTGGCACGCCTTTTGATTTTGACAGACCCGCAACGTGACCCTTCGTCGCATGGCCTCGGCAGGCGACTCGGGGTCCATGGGCGGCACCTACCCGCCGCTCGGCCTAAAAGGCCCGTAACCAGAGGGGTTTTAGCAGGCCAGCGGCCATTTTCCGTGATTTTTTATCGCCTGGCAGCCGGAAAAGTTTCTTTCTTATGACAAAACGGTCATTCACAGGCCAGAACCCATTGGATAGAAATCGATCAGTCCCCCGCCGCAACGGTGGGGGGAGAAACCGCGACGCCGGCAGCGGTTTCGTCGGCAGCCAAGGCCGCCAGGTCTCGCCATGAGGCCAATGGGACATAACAGTCAACAGTGAGGGCAACACCCTATGAGAAGACTTAAGCGTGATCCGTTGGAACGGGCTTTTCTGCGTGGCTATCAGAACGGCATTCATGGCAAATCCCGCGAACTCTGTCCCTTCACCCACCCTGCGACTCGACAGGCCTGGCTCAATGGCTGGCGCGAGGGCCGTGGTGACAACTGGGACGGCCTCACCGGCACGGCGGGCATCCATCGCCTGAACCAACTGCGTGCCGTAGGCTGACGGAGGGATCACGGCATTCTCTCATCCCGACGCCCAGCGCGGGCGCCGGGCCTCAAGACCACAGGGCTCCTTCGGGAGCCCTTTCTCGTTGCGGCTCAATGCGTCCCGACCGGCCGCTCGCCCCGCAGCGCGGCGATGGCCTCCACCGCTTCGCGTATCAGCGCCGGCCCCTTGTAGACGAAGCCGGTATAAATCTGCACCAGGCTGGCTCCGGCGGCGATCTTTTCCGCCGCGTGGCGCCCTTCGGTGATGCCGCCGACCGCGACGATCGGCAGCCGCCCGCCCAGTTCCCCGGCCAGCACCCGCACCGCATGGGTGCTCTTCTCGCGTACCGGCGCACCGGACAACCCGCCGGCCTCGCCGGCATGCGCCAGCCCCTCGACGCCCTCGCGGCCGAGGGTGGTGTTAGTGGCGATCACCGCGTCCATGCCGGTATCCAGCAGCGCCCGGGCGACCTGCGCGGTCTCCTCGTCGCTCATGTCCGGGGCGATCTTGATCGCCAGCGGCACGCGCCGGCCGTGGCGACCGGCCAGTTCCTCCTGGCGCTGGCGCAAGGCTTCGAGCAGTTGCCTGAGCGAGTCGCCGAACTGCAGGCTGCGCAGGCCGGGAGTGTTCGGCGAGCTGACGTTGACCGTCACGTAGCTGGCATGGGGGTAGACCTTGTCCAGGCAGATCAGGTAGTCGTCCACCGCCCGCTCCACGGGAGTGTCGAAATTCTTGCCGATGTTGATACCGAGCACGCCGCTGTAGCGTGCCGCCTGGACCCGCGCCAGCAGATGGTCGACACCCAGGTTGTTGAAGCCCATGCGGTTGACGATCGCCTCGGCCTGCGGCAGACGGAACAGCCGCGGCCTGGGGTTGCCCGGCTGCGGCCGGGGCGTCACGGTGCCAATCTCGACGAAGCCGAAACCCAGTTGGGCGAGGCCGTCGATGGCGTCGCCGTTCTTGTCCAGTCCGGCGGCGAGGCCGACCGGATTGGGGAAGTCCAGGCCCATCACCCGCACCGGCAGGCTCGCCGGCCGGTGGCACAGCAGGCCGTTGAGACCCAGACGGCCACCGGCCCCGAGCAGATCGATGGTCAGTTCGTGGGCGGTTTCCGGGGACAGTTTGAACAGCAGCTGGCGGGCCAGGGTGTACATGGGCGGGCTTGACTCGAAGAGTGGCGTGGGGCGGCGATTATAGCCACGCCGTGCGTATCCGGGGGCGCATCGATCCTTCCGGAGCGGGGCAATCCCATGAAACGCCCAGCCGGTGCCGGACAGAAAGATCGCGCGTCGAACCGTTCCGCTGTTGTCTTCGGCTTCGCTGAGCCGACCGCCTGCCGAGGCTCCTGCAATCTGTCCACACGGCAACGGAATCCGGCGCGGCCCCCCGGTAGGCACCTGACCGGTCATCTGCCACACTGCCCGCCTCTGCCCGTCAATGGACCGCCCGAGCATGTCTTTCCTGCCGTCAAGCCTCGTCGCCCTTGTCCATCGCGGGAATACCCCCGAATTCCTCCTGCTACCCCGCCGCCATCCGGCGGCCAACGCCCTCGGCGAAGGGTTGCACCGGGCCGGCGCGCCGAACGCGAGCGACTTTCCCGCCGACCTGCCGCCGGCCGCTGACCGCGCGCCCGGCTGAGCCCATCGCCTCATCGCTCCAAGGAGATGCCCATGAAGGAATCGTCCCTGTCCCGCCGGCTCTACCCCGCCCTGCTGTCCCTGGCCCTGCCCGCCGCCATGGCGGCCGAGTCCCCCGGCTACGGGCCCGAGCTGGAAGGCTTCGACTATCCCCACCCGGTCCGCTACTTCACCCTCGAGTCCCAGGGCCAGGCGCTGAAGATGGCCTACATGGACGTGCAGCCGGCCGAACCCAACGGCCATACGCTGGTCCTGCTGCACGGCAAGAATTTCTGCGCGGCGACCTGGGAAGGCAGCATCGCCGCCCTGACCAAGGCCGGCTACCGGGTGGTGGCGCCGGACCAGATCGGCTTCTGCAAGTCCAGCAAGCCGCAGCACTACCAGTACAGCTTCCAGCAACTGGCGGCCAACACCCGGGAGTTGCTGGAGTCCATCGGCCTCGAACGCTACAGCCTGATGGGCCATTCCATGGGCGGCATGCTCGCCACCCGTTTCGCCCTGCTCTATCCCGGCCAACTGGAGCGCCTGATCCTGGTCAACCCCATCGGCCTGGAGGACTGGAAAGCGCTCGGCGTGCCCTACCGCACGGTGGACCAGTGGTATGCCCGCGAACTGCGCACCAGCGCCGAGGGCATCCGCAACTACCAGCTCGGCACCTATTACGCCGGCCAGTGGCGCCCCGAGTTCGACCGCTGGGTGGAGATGCAGGCCGGCCTGTTCCAGGGACGGGGCAAAGAGCGCGTGGCGTGGAACTCGGCGCTGACCTACGACATGATCTACACCCAGCCGGTGTACTACGAATTCGAGCAACTGAAGGTGCCGACCCTGCTGCTGATCGGCGAGAAGGACAACACCGCCATCGGCAAGGATGCGGCGCCGGCGGAGCTGCGCCCACGGCTCGGCGACTATCCGCGGCTGTCCAGGGAGGCGGCCGGTCGCATTCCCAGGGCGACCCTGCAGACCTTCGCCGATCTCGGCCATTCTCCGCAGATCCAGGCACCGGAGCGCTTCCACGAGGCGCTGCTGCAGCAATTGGCCAAACCCGCCGAATGACGGCCGCCCCGGGCCGCCGCCGGGGCGGCCCGTCTCCACAGTCCGCCTCCCGTCGAAACCCGGCCTCGACCCGCTGCCAGGCAAGAGTTTCCCGAGCCATCTGGTCAAACCTTTTTCCGGTTTCCCGGTCATACGTACGTCCGCCCCAGATTGCCTGGCGGAATGCGGAAAATCGTTCGCAGCCGCTCGTCCGGCCGCGAACGCGCCCCGGAAACCCTGGGGTATGGACGGTACATGACAAGGAGATGTTCGCAATGGCCAGGAGAAAATGGAGACAGACCGGCCTGCCCTTCAGATTCAGGCCGGGCAACCGGATCATGGACACCCCGCCCGCGCCGTCGGGCGACGGCGCTCCCAGGGAAAGCGTCACCCTCGCCAAGCTCTGCGCCCTGGTGGTCGACCTGATCCGCGGCAAGCGGGTATGGATCAGCCCGCAGGAGCGGGAGGCGCTGTCCCCGATGTTCGAGTTGGGTTATCTGCAGTGCGAAGGTGACCCCCAGGACGCCACCGACCATGTCCTCTGCCACTGCTCGCATCCCGCACTGTTCGAGTTCTACTTCTTCTACCGCTGGCTACCCGAACACGGGCAGCGCTTCCGTCCGCGCCGGGAGCCCGCCCCCCAGCCCCACTGAGGGCCCGGCGGGGCCGCTTCAGGCCCCGCCCGCGGTACGGGCACCGCTCTGCGCCAAGTCCACCAGCTCGCGATTGGCGACCGCGAACATCGCATAGTCCGCGCCGCCGGCCGCGCGCAATTCGGCCAGGGTCGCCCGCCAGCGCTCGACCGCCGGCTGGTTCTGCTCCAGCCAGAGCGCTACCCGCGCCTCGACGTCCTCCGGCCCGCCGACCATCCGCAGCAGGGCGATGGTGATGGCGCGCTGCTGCCCGTCCATGTCGTCGCGAAAGGCTTCCCGGGCCAGCGCCTGCCACTGGCTCTCGACCGGCAGGTTGGTGATCTGCTGCAGGTACCAGGGCAGCTCCAGGGCGCCGCCGACGGCGAAATGCGCGGCCGCCACCACCGCCGGCTCGCGCCCGGTGACATCGGCCGCCTCGAGGATCGGCAACAGGGTGTAGAGGTAACCGGTGCCGGCGACCAGCCGCGCCAGCAGCTCCGGCACCCCGGCCTCGGCATAGGCGCGGTAGCGCAGTTGCCACTGCTTGTGGGTGCTGCCTTCGAGCAGTTCGTCGAGCTTCAGGCCCAGGGCGGCGATCCGCGGACCGAAGTGGGCCACGTCGCGGGCGGCGTCCAGCTCGCCGCGGCGGTTGCGCAGGAACCAGCGGGTGGCGCGCCGGCCCAGGCGGGTCAACTCGTCCATCAGAGTCAGTTGCAGCTCGGCGGGAACCTGATGATCCAGCGCCTCGATCTGCCGGAACCAGTGCGGCAGGTGGAAGATGTCGCGGACGATCACGTAGGCCTCGGCCACCGCCGCGGCGTCCATGCCGGTGGACTCCTTGAGGCGCTGCACGAAGGTGATGCCCATGTGGTTGACCAGATCGTTGGCGATCTGCGTGGCGACGATCTCGCGGCGTAGCCGGTGGCCGCGCATCAGCGCGCCGAAGCGCTCCACCAGCGGCGTCGGGAAGGCGCCCTGCATGTCGCGGATCATGTAGTCGTCGTCCGGCACCGCGGACTCCAGCAGGGATTCCTTGAGGTCGATCTTGCTGTAGGAAATCAGCACCGCCAGCTCCGGGCGGGTCAGGCTGGTGCCGCCGGCCAGGCGCTCGGCGAGTTGTTCGTCGGAGGGCAGGAACTCCAGGGCGCGGTCCAGCCGCCCGGCGTGTTCCAGGGCGTCGATCAGCCGCCGGTATTCGCCCGGATGCAGGCGCGCGCGGCGCTCGGCCAGGGACAGCGCCTGGGTCTGCTTATAGATGTTGTTCAGCACCAGTTGCGCCACCGCATCGGTCATCTCGTGGAGCAACCGGTCGCGCTGCTTGCCGGTCATGTCGCCGGCGGCGAGCACCTTGCCGAGCAGGATCTTGATGTTCACCTCGTGGTCGGAGCAGTCGACCCCGCCGGCATTGTCGATGAAGTCGGTGTTGCAGGCGCCGCCGGCGAGGCAGTACTCGACCCGGCCGAGCTGGCTGAAGCCCAGGTTGCCGCCCTCGCCCACCACCTTGGCGCGCAGCTCGACGCCGTTGACCCGCAGCGCGTCGTTGGCCTTGTCACCGATGTCCGCGTGGCTTTCCCGGCTGGACTTCACATAGGTGCCGATGCCGCCGTTCCACAGCAGGTCGACCGGCGCGCGCAGCAGGGCCTGGATCAGTTCGCCGGGGGTCAGCCGCTCGGCGGCGATGGCGAAGCGCTCGCGCATCTGCGGGCTGACCGGGATGCTCTTGGCGCTGCGCGGGAACACCCCGCCGCCGGGCGAGATCAGCGCCGGATCGTAGTCGGCCCAGGAAGAGCGCGGCAGTTCGAACAGCCGGCGCCGCTCGGCGAAGCTCGCCCGCGGGTCCGGATCGGGATCGACGAACACATGGCGATGGTCGAAGGCCGCCAGCAGACGCAGGCTCTGCGACTGCAGGAGACCGTTGCCGAACACGTCGCCGGACATGTCGCCGATGCCGATCACGCTGATCGGGTCCTTCTGCGCGTCGATACCGTGCTCGCGGAAGTGGCGCTGCACGGCGACCCAGGCGCCGCGGGCGGTGATGCCCATCTTCTTGTGGTCGTAGCCGCTGGAGCCGCCGGAGGCGAAGGCATCGCCCAACCAGAAGGCGTAGTCGGCGGCGACACCGTTGGCGATGTCGGAAAAGCTCGCCGTGCCCTTGTCGGCGGCCACCACCAGGTAGGGATCGTCGCCGTCGTAGCGCAGCACGCCGGCCGGCGGCATCACCTCGTCCTCCCTGAGGTTGTCGGTGACGTCCAGCAGGGCCGAGACGAAGATCCGGTAACAGGCGATCGCCTCGGCCTGGATCTCGTCCCGCGAACCGCCGGCCGGCAGGCGCCGCGGGACGAAGCCGCCCTTGGCGCCGACCGGCACTATCACCGCGTTCTTCACCTGCTGGGCCTTGACCAGGCCGAGCACCTCGGTGCGGTAGTCCTCCTCGCGGTCGGACCAGCGCAGGCCGCCGCGCGCCACCTTGCCGCCGCGCAGATGCACCCCCTCGACCCGCGGCGAGTAGACGAAGATCTCGAAGCGCGGCACCGGTCGCGGCAGCTCGGACAGGGCTCGCGGGTCGAGCTTGAGGCTGAAGTGGCCCTTGGCCCGGCCGGCGGCGTCGGGCTGGTAGAAGTTGCTGCGCAGGGTGGCCTTGATCAGCTCCAGGTAGCGCCGCAGGATGCGGTCCTCGTTGAGTACCTCGACCTTGTCCAGGGCACCGAGGATGGCCTGCTCCAGGCGCTGCTGCTTGTCCTCCAGGTCCTCGCCGGCGATGCGCCGCGCCAGGTAGAAGCGGGTACGGAACAGCCTGACCAGCTCGCGGGCGATGTCGCTGTGGTTGAGCAGCGCGGCGGCGATGTAGCCGAGGTCGAAGCCCAGGCGCACCTGCTTGAGGTAGCGGGCGTAGGCACGCAACAGGGCGACTTCGCGCCAGGGCATGGAGGCCTTCAGCACCAGGCGGTTGAAGGCGTCGTTCTCGGCGTCGCCGCGGACGATGTGGATGAAGGCGTCCTGCAGGGTGTCGTTGAGCTGCTGGAGGTCCACCTCCGCGCCGCCGGTGAGGCTGAAGGAGAAGTCGTGGATCCAGAATTCGCGGCCGTCGCGGTGGCGCAACTGGAAGGGGAATTCGCCGAGCACGCGCAGGCCGAGGTTCTCGAGGATCGGCAGCACGTCGGACAGCGGCAACGGGCTGTCCGGGTGGTAGATCTTGCCGTGCAGTTGCCGGTCGTCCTGGCGCAGCGGCTGGTAGAAGCTCATCACCAGCGGCCGGTCTTCGCCCAGGGACAGCAGGTGCTGCATGTCGACCACCGCCGAATGGGGGGCGAAACGCTCCCGGTAACCGGCCGGAAAGCCCTGCGGAAAGTCCGCCAAAAGGCCGGTGCCCTGGGCCTCGCCGAAGCTCTCCACCATCAGGCTGGCGTACTCGTCCCGCCAGGAGCGGCAGGCGCGGATCATCTCCTGCTCCAGACGCAGGGGATCGAAATCGACCCGCACCTTGGGATCGACGCGCAGGATGAACTGCACCCGCGCCAGGATGGACTCGGAGAAATACACCCAGAACTCGCAGTCGCTGGCCTTCAGGCGCTCCATCAGAAGCTGCTGCATCTTCTGGCGGATCTCCGTGGAATAGACGTCGCGCGGCACATAGGCCAGGCCGTAGACGAAGCGCCCGTAGGGGTCCTTGCGCAGGAACAGGCGCAGGCGGTTGCGCTCCTGGATCTGCACGATGCTGATCGCGGTGCGCAACAGCTCGTCGAGGGGCGTCTGGAACAGGTCGTCGCGCGGCAGCACCTCGAGCACCTGGCTGAGCTCGCGGGCCAAATGGCTGCTGCCGTCGAAGCCGGCGCGCCGCTCGATCTCCGCGGCCTTGCGGCGGATATAGGGGATGTGGCGGACGCTCTCGTTGTACACCGAAGCGGTGTACAGGCCCATGAAGCGGTACTCCCGGATCACCCGGCCGGCCTCGTCCAGCTCGCGCAGGGAGATATAGTTGGGATAGGCCGGACGGTGCACCCGCGCCGGCTGCGAGGCCTTGGCGAAGGACAGCAGCAGCGGCTCGCGCAGGTAGCTGAGGGCTTCCGGCTCGATTTGCAGCCAGGCAGGGTCCAGTCCCGTGCGCAGAAGCTTGCTCAGGCCCAGCAGGGAACGCTCGTCGTAGACGACGCGGCCGCCACCGTCCGGGGTATCGACCACGGTGAACTCCTCGTAGCCGAGGAAGGTGAAACGGTCCTCCAGCAGCCAGCGCAAAAACACCTTGATCTCCGCCAGTTCCCCGGCATCCACCGCCAGTTGCGCCCGCTCCAGCCAGTCCAGCAATCCGCGCACGCAGGAGGTCATCGGCACGAAGTCGGCGACCGCCAGGCGCACCTCGCCGAACACCTCCTGCAGCGCCTGCTCCAGTTCGCGCTGTTCGCCGGGGCTGGCGCAGCGGTCGATCTCGGCGAAGATCAGCGCCTCGCGCCGCATGTCCTCGCCCTGGCCGCTGCGGGGCAGGATCTCCAGCAGCTCGCCGGTGGCGTCGCGGCGCACCCAGAAGACCCCGCCCTGCAGGCTGTGGATGCCATGGCCGTGGCGGTTCAGCTCCATGCGCAGCGAATCGACCAGAAAGGGCATGTCCGGGTGCAACACTTCGACCACGCTGTGGCTGGACAGCCAACCGTGCTTCTCGTAGTCGGGATTGAAGACCCGCACCTCCGGCCGCGCCGGATCGAAGCGTTCGAGCAGGTGCCAGGCCGACAGGGTGCAGCCGACCAGATCGGACAGCCGCCGCTCGGTCAGTTCGTCGAGGGCGACCATGGCGAAGAACTCCTCGGCGAACAGCATCACCGGCGGCAACAGCCGCTCGTCCAGATGCGCCCCCAGGGCCGCCCGCAACTGCGCCAGAAAATCGGCCTTGCTGTCCGCCACGAAGAACGCCATGGTCGTGCTCCCGAAGTGCCCCTGGATGTAGCATAGGCGGCCCCTGGCCCATCCATGCCTGCCCCATGCCGGAGCACGGCCCGGAGCGCCTGTCACCATCCTTCCCCAAGCCCCGCAAACGCAGCCCCGGAGCTGGAAACGCCCCATGGATACCCTGAGCAAACGATCGGCCGTCTCTGTCTGCATCAAGGCGCTGCAAGCCCTCGCGCACCGGCTCCGCCCCCTCGGCGAATACCGCACCGTCCTGGCCTCGCTGTTCACCCTGCTGGTCTTCGGCCTGGCGCTGATCGCCTGTCGCCGCCTGCTCGACAGCCTGAATCCCCAGCATCTGCACGAAGCCCTGCTCGCCATACCGGGCACCGACCTGGCGCTGGCCCTGCTGGCCACGGCGGCCGGCTTCGTCGCCCTGCTCGGCTACGAATGGTCGGCCTGCCGCTACGCCGGCGTGCGTCTGCCGCCTCCCAGCCTGCTGCTCGGCGGCTTCTGCGCCTTCGCCATCGGCAACGCCACCGGCCTCTCGCTGCTCACCGGCGGCGCCGTGCGCTACCGGCTATACGGCCAGCAGGGCGTGGCCGCTGCGGAGATCGCCAGGATCAGCCTGTTCGCCAGCCTGTCGCTGGGCTGCGCGCTGCCGCTGCTGGCCGCCGGCGCCGCGCTGCTCGACCTGCCGCAGGCGAGCCGCGCCCTGCATCTGGCCGCTGGCTCCCTGGCGACCCTGGCGGTGGCCGTGTTGTCCGGCTACGCGGCGCTGGCGCTGTTCCTCTGGCGCCACGCCACGCCGGACGAACGGAACCCGCAGGTCATCCGCGCCAGCTTCGGTCCCTACAGCCTGGGCCTGCCCGCGGCGCGCCTGACCCTGCTGCAGTTGCTGATCGCCTGCGCCGATGTGGTGGCCGCCGCCTTCGTGCTCCATGTCCTGCTGCCGGAGGGACCGTCCTTCGGCAGCTTCCTGCTGGTCTACCTGGTGGCGCTGGCCGCCGGCGTGCTCAGCCATGTGCCGGGCGGCATCGGCGTGTTCGAGGCGGTGCTGCTCGCCGCCTTCGGCCAGAGCCTCGGCACGGCGCCGCTGGCCGCCGCGCTGCTGCTCTACCGGCTGATCTACACGGGCTTGCCGCTGCTGCTGGCCTGCCTGCTGCTGCTCGGCAACGAAGCCCGCCGGCTGACCCGCGCCGGCCTGCGCCTGGTCTCCGGCCTGGCCGCGCCGGTGCTGGCCCTGCAGGTGTTCATCGCCGGCATCGTGCTGCTGTTCTCCGGCGCCACGCCGAGCCTCGACGAGCGCCTGGAGCCGCTGAACTACCTGGTGCCCCTGCAACTGATCGAACTCTCGCACCTGGGCTCCAGCCTGATCGGCGTGGTCTGCCTGCTGCTCGCCCAGGGCCTGCGCCGGCATCTCTCGGCGGCCTGGGCGCTGACCCTGGTGCTGCTGCTGGCCGCCGCCCTACTCTCGTTGCTCAAGGGCTTCGACTGGGAGGAGGCCAGCGTGCTGATCGGCATCGCGGCGCTGCTGGCGCTGTTCCGCAAGGCCTTCTACCGCCCCAGCCGGCTGCTCGAACTGCCCGGCTCGCCGCCGATCATGCTGGCGACCCTCGGCGTGCTGGTGGCCAGCACCTGGCTGCTGCTGTTCGTCTACCAGGACCTGCCCTACAGCCACACCCTGTGGTGGCAGTTCGAGCTGGACGGCAACGCCCCCCGCGGTCTGCGCGCCCTGCTGGGCAGCAGCCTGACGCTGCTGGTGGTCGGCCTCGTCTGGCTGCTGCGCAGCCCGCCGCCGCCACAGAACCTGCCCGGCCCCGCGGACCTCGAACGGGCCTTCGCCGCGGTCCGCGCCTCGCAGCAGCCGGAGGGCGCGCTGGCGCTGTCCGGCGACAAGGCACTGCTGTTCGACCGCGAGCGCGACGCCTTCCTCATGTACGCCCGGCGCGGGCACAGCATGGTGGCGCTGTTCGACCCGGTGGGCACGCCGCAGCAGCGCGCCGAACTGATCTGGCAGTTCCGCGACCTGTGCGACCTGCACTACCGGCGACCGGTGTTCTACCAGGTGCGCGCCGAGAACCTGCCGCACTACATGGATATCGGCCTGATCGCCATCAAGCTGGGCGAAGAGGCGAAGGTCGACCTTCGCCGCTTCGACCTCGACAACCCCGGCAAGCACATGAAGGACCTGCGCTACACCTGGAACCGCTGCCGGCGCGACGGCCTCGACCTGGTGTTCCACGAGCGCGGCCAGGCGCCGCTGGCCGAGCTGGAGGAGGTCTCCAGGGCCTGGCTGGCCGGCAAGACCGGCCGCGAGAAGGGTTTCTCCCTCGGTCGCTTCAGCCCGGACTACCTGCAGTATTTCCGCATCGTGGTGGCGCACCATCAGGGTCGCCCGGTGGCCTTCGCCAACCTGCTGGAAACCGACAGCCCGGAAATCGCCGGCCTCGACCTGATGCGCGTGCATCCGGACGCACCGAAGCTGACCATGGAATTCCTCATCCTCGGCATCCTGCTGCATTTCAAAGAGCGCGGCGGCGACTTCTTCAGCCTCGGCATGGTGCCGCTCTCCGGCATGCTGCCGCGGCGCGGCGCGCCGCTGCCGCAACGCCTCGGCGCGCTGCTGTTCGAGAATTCCGAATACTTCTACAACTTCCAGGGCCTGCGCCGCTTCAAGGAGAAATTCGATCCGCAGTGGGAGCCGCGCTATCTCGCGGTGCCCGCCGGCATCGATCCGCTGCTGGCCCTGGCCGACACCGCCGCGCTGATCGCCGGCGGCCTTTCCGGACTGGTGAAACGCTGATGCGCCGACGCTCCGCCCTCCTCCTCCTGCTCGCCGCCCTCCCGCCGATCGCCGCCGGCGTCGCCTGGCTCCTGCTCCGCCAGCCGGCGCCGAGCCAGGAACAGCGCAGCCTGGCCGACGGCAGCCCGCTGCAACTGGTCGAGCCCGGCGGCCCGGTACGCCAGCGGGTGATTCTGCTGCTGTCCGCCGAAGCCCGCCCGCGGCCCGAGCGCCTGCTCGAAATGGCCGGCGCCCACGCCGCCCGGCTGGCCGTCCTGGACCAGGACGGAGCCGACTGCCGACGCCAGTTGCGGCGGCTCGACGAAGCCCTGGCGCAGCTCGGCGGACCGGCCGACCTGGTCGCCGGCGACGGCCCCGGCGCCCAACTGGCCTGGCGCTGGCTCGCTGCGCAGAGCGACGACCGGGCGCAGGCGCTGTCGATCGGTTTCCGCCTCGACCAAGCCGCCTGTCCCGAGGCCCTGCCGCCGGAGGCGCCGCACGGCCGCTGGCATGCGATCTGGAACGACAACCCGGACGACGCCAGCGCCCGCTTCGCCCGCGCCCAGGCCAATGCCGACACGCAGATCGCCGACTACGGCACGCCCGTCCGGCGCCTCCTGCTGGACAACCTCGGCCGCCTGCTGGAAGGGCGCGCCGATCCGCTGCCGCTGGTCGAAGTGCCGGCCACCGGAGTGCCGGCCACCGGAGCGCCGGCTGCCGGGGCGGGCGACACGGTGGCGATCTTCTACTCGGGCGACGGCGGCTGGCGCGATCTCGACCGCGACGTCGCCGCCGAGCTGGCCAAGCGCGGCTATCCGGTGGTCGGCGTCGACTGCCTGCGCTATTTCTGGAACCGCAAGTCGCCCGAACAGGCCGCCGCCGACCTCGCCCGGATTCTGCGCACCTATCGCGAACGCTGGGGCGCCAGGCGCTTCGCGCTGATCGGCTTCTCGTTCGGCGCCGATGTGCTGCCGGCCATCTACAATCGTCTCGACGCCTCCGACCAGGCCTCGGTCGACAGCCTGCTCCTGCTCGCCCTGGCGCGCAGCGGCAGCTTCGAGATCCAGGTCCAGGGCTGGCTCGGCGCGGCGGGCCAGGACGCCCCGACCGCCCCGGAAATGGCCCGTCTGCCGGCGGCCAAGGTCCTCTGCGTCTACGGCACCGAGGAGGCCGCGGAAAGCGGCTGCACCCAGCCGCAGAGTCCGGGCGAAAAGCTCGCGCTGCCGGGCGGGCACCATTACGACCACGACTATCCGGCACTGAGCGAACGCCTGATCGCGGCGATCCGGGCCCGCCGGGACGGACACTGAACCGCCGCCGGACCGACGGGCCATCAGTACGGCAGCACGGCGCCCCGTTTTGCTTTAAAGTTGGCGCCCGCTGTCCCACGGCAGCCTGCGATCATTTCGTTGCGGAAGTCAGAGATGGATCATCGAGAAGCGCTAGTGGCATTGCGGCAATACCTGGCCGGGCAGATCCTCGGCCAGGAAAAGCTGATCGACCGTCTGCTCGTCGCCCTGCTCGCCGACGGCCACCTGCTGGTCGAAGGCGCTCCCGGCCTGGCCAAGACCAAGGCGATCAAGGACCTGGCCGAGGGCATCGAGGCGGAATTCCATCGCATCCAGTTCACCCCCGACCTGCTGCCGGCGGACATCACCGGGACCGAGATCTACCGCCCGGAAACCGGGAGCTTCGTCTTCCAGCAGGGGCCGATCTTCCACAACCTGGTGCTGGCCGACGAGATCAACCGCGCCCCGGCCAAGGTCCAGTCGGCGCTGCTCGAAGCCATGGCCGAGCGCCAGGTATCCATCGGCCGGCGCACCTACGAGCTGTCGCCGCTGTTCCTGGTGATGGCCACGCAGAACCCGATCGAGCAGGAAGGCACCTACCCGCTGCCCGAGGCCCAGCTCGACCGCTTCCTCATGCATGTGAAGATCGGCTTCCCGGACGCCGCGGTGGAACGCAAGATCCTCCAGCAGGCCCGCGGCGAGGCGCTCCACGGCGAGAGCAGGCCCGAGCACCGGCTCAGCCAGCAGGCGATCTTCGCCGCGCGCAAGGAGATCCTCGGCCTGTACATGGCCGACGCGGTGGAGGAATACCTGGTGCAACTGGTGATGGCCTCGCGCACGCCGGCGCGCTTCGACGCCGAACTGGGCGAATGGCTGGCCTACGGCGCCAGCCCGCGCGGCTCCATCGCCCTCGACCGCTGCGCGCGCGCCCACGCCTGGCTGGCCGGGCGCGACTTCGTCAGCCCGGAAGACATCCAGACGGTGCTGTTCGACGTGCTGCGCCACCGCCTGATCCTCTCCTTCGAGGCCGAGGCCGCCGGGGTCGACCAGGACCGGGCGATCCAGCGCATCCTCGACGTGGTGGCGGTAGCCTGAATGCACACGCTGGCGGTGGCGGACGGCATCCGGGTGGGTCTGGGCGAGTTGATCGAGATCCGCCACCGGGCGCGCGAGCTGCAACTGTTCTCCAGCGCGGCACGCCGCAGCGCGCTGCTCGGCGCGCACCACTCGCGGCTGCGCGGGCGCGGCGTGGACTTCGACCAGGTGCGCGTCTACCAGGCCGGCGACGACGTGCGCAACATCGACTGGCGGGTCACCGCGCGCACCCTGGAACCGCACACCAAGCTGTTCCACGAAGAGCGCGAGCGGCCGATCTTCATCCTCGCCGAGCAGAGCCGGCAACTGTTCTTCGGCTCCTCGCGGCTGTTCAAGTCGGTACTCGCCGCCCAGGCCGCGGCGCTGATCGGCTGGGCCGCCCTGGAACACAACGACCGGGTCGGCGGGCTGGTGTTCGGCAGCAGCGCGCCCCACGAGATCAAGCCGCGGCGCAGCAAGCAGAGCCTGCTGCAACTGCTCAACCGCCTGGTGCGCGCCAACCACGCCCTGCACGGCGAACTGCCGGACGAGCCGGACAGCTTCGGCCAGGCCCTGCGCCGCACCCGCGAGGTGCTGCGCCCGGGCAGCCTGGTGGTGGTGCTGTGCGACGAGCGGGCGCTGTCGGATACCGCCGAGCGCCAGTTGCTGCTGCTCGGCCGGCACAGCGAACTGCTGCTGCTGCCGCTCTCCGACCCCCTCGATCACGCCCTGCCCGCCGCCGGCCTGCTGCGCTTTTCCCAGGACGGCGCGCAACTGGAGCTGGACACCCACGACAGCGGGCTGCGCCAGGCCTACCGAAGCCTCGGCCAGGCGCGCCAGGCGCGCTGGGAACGCCTCGCCGAACGCCTCGGCAGTCTGCTGCTGCCGCTCAGCACGCAGTTCGAACTGATCGAGCAGTTGCGCGAGCGCCTGCAGCCGCGACCGGTATGGCGGCCATGAACCCGCTCGACCAGTTGCTGCCACCGATTCCCCCGCCGGCCGTTCCCTGGTGGCCGCCGGCCCCCGGCTGGTGGCTGCTGGCGCTGGTCGCCCTCGCCTCGCTCGCCGTCTTCTGCTGGCTGCAGTGGCGGCGCCCGCGGCTACCTGGCGTGGAACCGGCGGCGGCGCCGCAAAAGATCCTCGATCCGCTGCGCATCGCCGCCCTGGAGGAACTGGCGCAGTTGAACAAGCCCTACGGCATGCCCGCCGGCCCCTGGCTGCAGCAGCTCAACGCGCTGCTCAAGCGCCTCTGCCGCGCCCACTACCCGGACAGCCACAGCCACACCCTGAGCGGCCGCGCCTGGCTGGCCTATCTCGACAGCCGCTGCCCGGCCGCCGGCCTGACCCGCTGGATGATCCTGGTGGAGGGCGGCTACCGCGCCGAGTGCCGGCTCGACGACAAGGCCATCGACGGGCTCTACCAGGCCGTGGAAATCTGGATCCGCCGGCATGTTTGAATTCGCCTGGCCCTGGGTCTTCCTGCTCGCCCCGCTGCCCTGGCTGCTGCGCCTCGTGCTGCCGCCGGCCGACAGCGGCGAGACGGCGCTGCGGGTGAGCTTCCTCGGCGAGCTGGAAAGCCTCAGCGGCCGCCGCGCCCGCCTGCGCCTGCCGGGCTGGCGGCAACAGGCGCCGTTCGTCCTGCTCTGGCTGCTGCTGCTCGGCGCCGCCGCGCGCCCCGAATGGGTCGGCGAACCCCGGCCGCTGCCCGCCAGCGGCCGCGATCTGCTGCTGGCGGTAGACGTTTCCGGCTCCATGGAATACGCCGACATGCACTGGCAGGGCGAGAGCATCGGCCGCCTGGAACTGGTCAAGCACCTGCTCGGCCAATTCATCGAGGACCGCCGGGGCGACCGCGTCGGGCTGATCCTGTTCGGCAGCCAAGCCTACCTGCAGGCGCCGCTGACCTTCGATCGCCGGACCGTGCGCACCTGGCTGGAGGAAGCCGCGATCGGCATCGCCGGCAAGGACACCGCCATCGGCGACGCCATCGGCCTGGGCCTCAAGCGCCTGCGCCAGCGTCCGGCGCAGAGCCGCGTGCTGATCCTGGTCACCGACGGCGCCAACACCGCCGGCGAGATCGCTCCGTCGGTCGCCGCCCGCCTGGCCGCCGCGGAAGGGGTACGCATCCATACCATCGGCATCGGCGCCGATCCCCGGCAGGACGGACCGCCCGGCCTGCTCGGCCTGACGCCGGGACTGGATCTCGACGAGCCGACCCTGCGCGCCATCGCCGAAGAGACCGGCGGCAGCTACTTCCGCGCCCGCAGCAGCGAGGAACTGCGCGCCATCGAGGAAACCCTCGCGCGCCTGGAGCCGGTCGCCCAGCCGCCGACCCAGGCGCGCCCGGCCCGCCCGCTGTATCCCTGGCCGCTGGCCACGGCGCTATTGCTCGGCCTGCTGCTGGTGGCCCGCAGCCTCTGGCCGGCGCGCGCGCGCTCGCGAGGAACGCGCCGATGAATATCCTCTGGCCGCACTGGCTGCGCCCCGACTGGTTGCTCCTGCTGCCCCTGCTCGCCTGGCTGCTCTGGCGGCTGTGGCGCCGCGAACGGCGCGCCGGACGCTGGGAACTGCTGCTGCCGCCGGCCTTTCACCAGGCCCTGCTCGGCGCGCGCAGCGGACGCGGCAGCCGCCTGCCGTGGATCGCGCTCGGGCTGGGCTGGCTGCTCGCCCTGCTGGCCCTGCTCGGGCCGAGTTGGCAACGCATCGAACAAAGCCCCCTGAAGCGCGCCGATCCGCTGGTGGTACTGCTCGAACTGACCCCGAGCATGCTCGCCGGCGACGTCGCCCCGAACCGCCTGGCGCTAGCCCGGCACAAGCTGCTCGACCTGCTCGAGGCGCGCCAGGAGGCGCAGACCGCGGTGGTCGTCTACGCCGGCAGCGCACACACCCTGGTGCCGCTGTCCGACGACCTGGAAACCACCCGCAATCTGCTGGACGCCCTCGCCCCGCCGCTCATGCCGGTTGCCGGGCGGCGCGCCGACCTCGCCGTGGCCCGCGGCCTGGCCCTGCTCGAACAGGGTGCCCAGGGCCGTGGCCAGTTGTTGCTGATCGGCAGCGAACTGGACGAACGGGAACGCCAGGGCATCGCCCAGGCGCTCGGCGACGACGGCGAGCGCCTCGCCATCCTCGGCATCGGCAGCCCTGACGGCGCGCCCATCGCCCTGGAGGACGGCAGCTTCCTCAAGGACGGACAGGGCGCGATCCTCCTCGCCCGGCTGGACAGCGGCGGACTCGCGCGCTTCGCCGACAGCCTCGGCGGGCGCTACCAGAGCGCCGGCCTGGACGACCGCGACCTGCAACGGCTGGGCCTGCTCCAGGGGCCGCGACTGCTGCGCGAGGGCGACCAGACGACACGCCTGGACGCCTGGGCCGACCAGGGCCACTGGCTGCTGCTGCCGCTGCTCCTGCTGGCCGCCTGCGCCGGCCGGCGCGGCTGGCTGCTCGCCCTGCCCCTGCTGTTCGTCCTGCCCCAGCCCGGCCAGGCCTTCGAGCTCACCGACCTGTGGCTGCGCCCCGACCAGCAGGGCCGCATCCTGCTCCAGGCCGGCCGGCCGGGCGAGGCCGCGCGGCGCTTCGAAGACAGCCAGTGGCAGGGCCTGGCCCTCTACCAGGCCGGCGACTACGCCGCCGCCGCCGAGCGCTTCGCCCAGGGCCAGGGGGCCGCCGCCCACTACAACAGCGGCAACGCCCTGGCTCGGGCCGGCGAACCGGAGGCCGCGCTGGACGCCTACGAGCGTGCCCTGGAACTGCAGCCGGCGCTGGAAGCGGCGCAGCACAACAAGGCGCTGGTCGAGGCGCTGCTGCGCCAGCGGCAGGCGCGTCAGCCCGACGCCGATGGCAGTGCCGAGCGGCAGCAGGCCCCGCCGAACCGGGACAGCCCGTCCGGCCAGGCTGGGCAGAACGATATCCGGGCGGACACGACGGCCTCCCAGGCCGCAGCGGAGGCAGCCCCGGACGAAGCGACGGCGCAGCCGGGCACGCCCGGCTCGCTATCGGCCGAGGGACAGACCGCGGGCGATACGGCGCCGGGCCCCGCCGCGGCCGCCGGAGCCGTGTCCGCGCCCGTCACCGAGGAACGCCGCCAGGCCCTGGAACAATGGCTGCGGCAGATCCCCGACAATCCCGGAGAATTGCTGCGGCGCAAATTCTGGTACGAACAGCAACAGCACCGGGAAACCAGCCCATGAACCGCCTGCTCTGCACCCTCCTGCTCTGCCTGCTGGCCTGGACGGTCCAGGGCGAGGAACTCACCGCCCGGGTCGACCGCACTCGCCTCGACGCCGGCGAAACCCTCGAACTGACCCTGGAAAGCACCGACCCCGCGCCTCCCGGCAAACCGGACCTGGGGCCCCTCGAAGCGCACTTCGAGGTACTCGGCACCCGCCAGGTCAACCGCCCGGGCGGCACGGGCGGCGAATCGCCCGGAACCATCCAGTGGCTCGTCACGCTGCAACCCAGGCATCCCGGCCAACTGACGATACCGCCCCTGCGCCTGGGCGATCGCCAGACCCGGGCGATCGTCCTGCACGTGCGGGAAAGCGAGGTGGACAGCGATCCGGCCAGGCTGGCGCCGGTGTTCATCGACGCCAGCCTGGACCGGGAAAGCACCTACGTGCAGGCTCAGGTCGTGCTCACCCTGCGCATCTACCACTCGGTGTCGCTCTACGACGACAGCAGCCTGAGCCCGCTGCAAATGGCCGATGCCCGCATCGAGGCGCTCGGTGCGCCGCGCACTTACGAGACCAGCGTCAACGGCGTGCGCCACGGGGTGATCGAGATGCGCTACGCGGTCTTTCCCCAACGCAGCGGCCAGTTGCTGATCCCCGCCCAGGCCTTCACCGCCACCGAAGTCAGCCGCCTCCCGGACCGCGACGGCCTGCTGCCCTTCGGCCCGCACAGCGGCCGGCAGATCCGCGTCGAGTCGCCGGCGATTCCCCTGACCGTCAAAGCCAAACCAGCCGAATACCCCGCCGATGCCCCCTGGCTGCCGGCCCGCAGCCTCGTGCTGAACGAAAGCTGGAGCCCGGCGCCGGAACAGGCGCGGGCCGGCGAGTCGCTGACCCGCCACCTGACCCTCAGGGCCGACGGACTGAGCGGCGCCCAGTTGCCGCCGCTCGCCGGCCCGCCGGTCGAGGGCCTGCGCCGCTACCCGGAGCAGCCGCAACTGGCCAGCCAGGCCGGCGAGCGCGGCCTGATCGGCAGCCGGGAGGAACGCGAGGCCCTGGTGCCGACCCGCGACGGCCGCATCGAGCTGCCGGCGCAGGAAGTGCTGTGGTGGAACACCGCCCACGACCGCCTGGAGCGCACCCGGCTACCGGCGCGCACCTTGACGGTGGCGGAGAATCCGGCGCTGGCCGAGGAGCAGCCACAACCTATCGCCACCCTCCACCCCCCGCCATGGCAGGCACTCTGGGCCTGGCAACTGGCCAGTTCCCTGCTGTTCTGTACCACCCTGCTCGGCTTCGCCCTCTGGTGGCGCGCGCGCCGCCAGCCGGCGGTCCTGCGCAGCGCCGCCGGCTGGCCGAGCCCACGCCTGCTCGACGATTTGCGCCGCGCCTGCCAGGCCAACGACACCCAGGCGACCCGCCAGGCCCTCGACGCCTGGGCCCGTCAGCAACCGGAAACCCTGGCGGCGATGGCGGCGCGTTTCGTGCCCTTGTCGGACGCGCTCGACGGGCTGAACGGCGCGCTCTACAGCGAAAGCGGCCAGCGCTGGCAAGGCGAGGATCTCTGGCAGGCGATCCGCGACCTGCCGCCGGCCCAGGACGCGGACACGGCCCGCGAACGGAGCCAGTTGCCGCCGCTCTATCCGCGCTGAGGAAACCGCGCGGGACGGGCACACGCCGGACAGGGTGCAGGAACAGAATCGGCAGGGCTCGCCCGCCCACCAGCCAGGTTCGGTGGACCGCCGGGCGGATGTGTGCAGGTGGCATGCACGGTTCGCTCCCCACATCCCAAGGGGCAGAAGGAGCGTGGGAATCCATTCGACTGCCCCGCGGGAGCGGGTCCATCCGCGACCGCTCCCGACCGGGTTTGCCGGCTGGGCCCACCCACTCCGCCCCCAACATGCCATCTACCAGCCCGAACGGACATGACGCATCCGCCGAACAGCCGGACTTGCCCGATATTTGCTTACCCGAATGGGGACGCTGCCGGATTGCCCGGCAGTGGCATCGTCAGCGCTCACTTATTTACACAAAGGTTCATAAATGTCAGACGCTCAAGACAATATGGTGATTTTCGACCTGGCCGACGAGTTCATCGATTTGGCCAACCGCCTTTTCAAGGAGGAACACAAGGAGCTGGGACATGTCAGCACAGCCCTGCGCTATGCCGCCGCCCGCGTCAGCTCCTACGAGGCTTCCTGTCTGTTCCAGGACCTGGCCGCCGAAGGGGACAGGCTGCAGAAGTGGTACACCAACCAGTTCAACGACATGCTCGACGAAAACATGAGGGAACATATCGACCGCCTCGGGCAGAAACTCATCATCGAGATGGGCGGCGACGACAAGTGCTGAACACAAATGCGTCGGAAGTCTTTCCGGCATGATCGGCATAGGGGGCTGCCGTCAAGGCAGCGCCCCTGCCACACCACCCGGCATGCGGGTCCGCACCGGGCGGTTCGAGAGCTTGAGGTCAGGCGAGTCGGGGTAGGCCAAGCCGGTCGAACCACGCCAGGTTGAGCACGCTGTTCAGGAGCTTGCCGCTGTTGCGCCACCATCGGCGGCTGTTGGCCGCGATCCGTTGCGCCACCTCGTGGCTGGCCCCCAGGGCGCGCAGTTCCCGAAACAGGGTCTTGCCGCGTTTCCACTGTTTGAGCTGGACGGCACGCAACCGATGCCGCAGCCATTCGCCCAGCGAACGCCAGACTCTCGGTGTCTGCGACAGTCCGAAGTAAGCCTTCCAGCCCAGCACATACGGACGCAGCTCCTGCACGACTTGCGCCATGCTGCGCCCACCGCTGCGCCGCGTCAGTTGCCTGATCCGCTGCTTGAACGTCGCCAACGGCTTGGCCGCCACTTTGCGCTTGACCTGTCCCTTCGGCGCTGCCCAGAAGGCATACCCCAGGAACTTGCGGCCGAACGCACTGGCCACCGCGCTCTTGGCTTCGTTGACCCTCAGCTTGAGCCGGCCGTACAGCTTGCGCAGCAGATTCATCACCCGCTCGCCCGCCCGCCGACTGCGTACGTACACGTTGCAGTCATCGGCGTAGCGCACGAAGCAATGGCCCCGCCGCTCCAGCGCCCGGTCCACCTCGTCGAGCAGGACGTTGGCCAACAGCGGCGACAGCGGCCCGCCTTGCGGCGTCCCCTGGTCCCGCTCGATGACCACCCCGCCATCCATGATCCCCGCGTTCAGGTACGCACGAATCAGCCGGATGACTCCCGCGTCGTCGATGCGTTTGCGTAGGCGGTCGATCAGAATGTCGTGGTTGACCCGGTCGAAGAATTTCTCCAGGTCCACGTCCACCACTATCCGCCGGCCCGACTGCACGAACGATTGCGCGGCCAACACCGCGTCATGCGCCCGTCTTCCGGGCCTGAACCCGTAGCTGTGCTCACTGAAGCTCGGATCAAGCAGCGGTTGCAGCACTTGCAACAACGCCTGCTGGATCAGTCTATCCGTCACCGTCGGAATACCCAATTCTCGTTGGCTCCCATCCGGCTTCGGAATCATCACCCGCCGTACCGGACTGGGCCGGTACGTCCCCCGCAGCAATTGCTCCCGGATCGCAGGCCACTCGGTCACCAGCTTGCGCGCCGTCTGGTCGATGTCCAGACCGTCCACGCCCGCCGATCCCCGGTTGGCTCGCACCCGCTTGAACGCTTGCCGCAGGTTCTCTCGCGTCAGCGCCGCTTCCAGCAGCGCCGACCCTGTGCCTTCCATCTCGTGTCGCGGGCCTTCGGCTTCACCACGGGATACCTTGGCCGGGGCTTCACCCTGGCCTGCGGCATGCCGCCCCGCGCACGCGGGCCTCTGGTGCATGGCCTCCGACATCAACATCGTTTCCGACACTTCCTCTCGTTCGGTCCTTCACCGGTTCGCATCTGGCCTCTGCGGCCCCGCTACTGCGGCTACTACGACCTCTGCTGACTTCTCGCTCCGGCTCGACACCGTCGCCCTTTCAGGCATGAGGCGAGATCTCCCCAGGTAAGAACGCACTCCTTCACCGCACAACCGCCGCATCTACGCCGCCTCGCCTTGGTCACAAGAGCTTCGCGGTTATTGGCCCGCTTGCCCTGCTCGGCAGCGCCTTCTATGCGGTTCTTGTTCATCGGCTCACGATTTACGCTCCGCGCTTCCTCCCCACGCTCGGTCGCCCTCACGCAGTTGCGCTTCGCTTCATTCGCTGTGACCAGCTCATGGCGGGACTTGCACCCGCAGGAGTGCGCCCATGCTGGGCGCACCAAATAAAAACCGCGGCCCGGGGGCCGCGGTTTTCAGGGTCGAGCGAGCCTCGGGCGATTAGCCCTTGGACAGCATGTTGCCGCGCTCTTCCAGGTTGATGTGCCACTCCAGGGCTTCGCGCAGGATATGCGGGGTCTGACCGCCCTTGGCGCAGGCGCGCTCGAAGTAGTCGTTCAGCGCAGAGCGATAGTCCGGGTGCACGCAGTTGTCGATGATGGCGCGGGCGCGCTCGCGCGGCGCCAGGCCACGCAGGTCGGCCAGGCCGATCTCGGTGACCAGGATGTCCGTGTCATGGCCGGTGTGGTCGACGTGGCTGACCATCGGCACCACGCTGGAAATGGCCCCGCCCTTGGCGGTGGACTTGGTCACGAACACGGCGAGTTGCGCGTTACGGGCGAAGTCGCCGGAGCCGCCGATGCCGTTCATCATCTTGCTGCCGTTCACATGGGTGGAGTTCACGTTGCCGTAGATGTCGAACTCCAGCGCAGTGTTGATGCTGATGGTGCCGAGGCGACGGACGATTTCCGGCAGGTTGGAGATTTCCTGCGGACGCAGCACCAGCTTGTCCTTGTACTTGGCGATATTGCCGAAGACGCGCTCGGCGCAGGGAGCCGATACGGTGATGGAGCTGGCCGAGGCGAACTTCAGCTTGCCGGCATCCAGCAGTTCGAAGGTGGAGTCCTGCAGCACTTCCGAATACTGGACCAGATCGGTGAAGGGCGACTTGACCAGACCGCTGGTCACCGCGTTGGCGATGGTGCCGATGCCTACCTGCAGGGGACGCAGGCTGTTGGGCAGACGACCGGCATCCACTTCCTGCTTGAGGAACTCGATCAGGTGGTCGGCGATGGCCTGGGTTTCGCTGTCCGCCGGCAGGGCGTTGGACGGCGAGTCGGACAGGTCGCTGAAGACGATGGCGACGATCTTCGAGGGATCGACTTCGATGGCGGTGGTGCCGATGCGGTCATCGGGCTTCAGCAGGTTGACCGGGGTACGGTTGGGGCGCTCTTCCGGGAGGTAGATATCGTGCAACCCTTCCAGCTCGGGGCTGAGGGTGGTGTTGATCTCGACGATCACCTGCTTGGCGAACTGTACGAAGTTGGCCGAGTTGCCCACGGAGGTGGTCGGAACGATGTGGCCTTTCTCGGTGATGGAGACCGCTTCGACCACCGCGATGTCCGGCCGGGCGATCTGGTTGGCGCGCATCTGCTCGACGGTTTCCGAGAGATGCTGATCGATGAACATCACCTGGCCATCGTTGATGGCCTTGCGCAGGGTGTTGTCGACCTGGAACGGCAGACGGCGGGCCAGGGCTCCGACCTCGGTCAGCTTCTTGTCGATATCGTTGCCGAGGCTCGCCCCCGTCACCAGAGTGATCTTCAGCGGGTCCTTCTTGGCCCGCTCGACCAGGGCCAGCGGTACGGCCTTGGCCTCACCGGCACGGGTGAAACCGCTCATACCGACGGTCATGCCGTCCTTGATCAACGCAGCGGCTTCGTCGGCGCTCTTGACTTTCTCGAGTAGGGAGGGCAGGCGAATGCGATCAGAATTCATGGGAGCTTCCTGGAGTCAGGTTGACGACCTCCCGAGTCTATCGTTTCGCTGAAATTGCGCTTCCAGACCTAAGTCGAGGGTAGACATAGGTCGTATTGATGAAGTTCGCCGACGTTCAACGCGAAAGAGCAGAGGCGTCCCCGCCCTTCCCCTGCCGGGAAAGGCGGGACGCCGCCACTCAGGCCAGGCTCTTGCTGACCACTTCGTAGACGTCGCTGGACAGTTCGCCGCAAGCGAGGATGCGCTCCAGATCGGCCCGCATCAGCACCTGGCGGGCCGCGTCGTACTTGCGCCAGCGGGTCAGCGGCGCCAACTGGCGGGCGGCGATCTGCGGGTTGAGGGCGTTGAGCATGATCACCTGGTCGGCGAGGAAGCGATAACCCAGGCCGTCGGCACGATGGAAGTTGACGTGGTTCTGGTTGGCGAAAGCGCCGATCAGCGCACGCACTTTGTTGGGGTTCTTCAGGGTGAACGCCGGGTGCTCCATCAGCGCCTGCACGCGTTCCAGGCCGCCGGGCAGCGGACAGCCGGCCTGCACGCCGAACCACTGGTCCATGACCAGCGGATCGTCCTGGAAGTAGTCGGCGAACATCGCCAGCGCCTTGGCCTTCTCCGCCTCGAACGGCGAGTTGACCAGCACCGCCAGGGCGGCGAGACGTTCGGTCATGTTGTCGGTCGCCTGGTACTGGTCCTGGCAAGCGGCCAGCACTTCCGGCTTCCCGCTGAGCATCAGGTAGGACAGCGCGATGTTCTGCAGGGCACGGCGGGCGAAGTGCTCGGCCGAGGCGACGTAGGGGCTCTGCCGCGAGACTTCGCGATTGCTCCGGTAGTGCTGCCAGAGCGGCTCGTAGAGGGCGCCGGCGATCTCGCGGCGGGCGAACTCGCGGGCGGCGTGGATGGCCTCGACGTCGGCCACCGCGCTGATCTCGATCAGGTAGGCCTCGCCCGGCAGGGAGAGCATTTCGGCGACCATCGCCGGGTCCAGCCCCTCGTTCTCCAGCACGCTCTTCAGCGCTGCGAGCAGGCGCCGGTCGAGTACCATGGACTCGCCGCGCTGCTGCTGGCCGACCAGTTCCTGCAACACCTGCACGGCGAGCTGCTGACCGGCTTCCCAGCGGTTGAAGCCGTCGGAGTCGTGCTGCATGAGGAACATCAGTTGGTCGCGGCTGTAGGGGTAGACCAGCTTGACCGGCGCGGAGAAATCGCGCAGCAGCGACGGCAGCGGCCGTTCGGGCAGGTCGACGAAGGTGAACGCCTGCTCGGCGGCGGTCACCGCCAGCACCCGGCCGCTGCCGGCGGCCTCGGCCTCGCCGGCCAGGCGCAGCGGCAGTTCGCGGCCCTGGCCGTCGAGCAGCGCCAGCGCCACGGGAATCACGAAGGGTTCCTTGTGCGCCTGGCCGGGGGTCGGCGGGCAACTCTGGCGGAAGGTCAGGGTGCAGGTCCCGGCCGCGGCGTCGTACCGCTCGGCGACCTCCAGGCACGGCGTGCCGGCCTGGGCATACCAGCGCTTGAACTGGGTCAGGTCGACGCCGTTGGCGTCCTCCATGGCCTTGACGAAGTCGTCGCAGGTCACCGCCTGACCGTCGTGACGCTCGAAATAGAGGTCGCTGCCGCGCCGGAATCCCTCGGCGCCGAGCAACGTGCGGAGCATGCCGACCACTTCGGAACCCTTCTCGTAGACGGTCAGGGTATAGAAGTTGGAAATCTCCATGTAGGAGTCCGGGCGCACCGAGTGGGCCATGGGGCCGGCATCCTCGGCGAACTGGTGGGTGCGCAGGTAGGCGACGTCCTCGATGCGCTTGACCGTGGCGGAATTCATGTCGGCGGAAAAGCCGGCATCGCGGAATACGGTGAAGCCTTCCTTGAGCGACAGTTGGAACCAGTCGCGGCAGGTCACCCGGTTGCCCGACCAGTTGTGGAAATACTCGTGGGCGACGATCGCCTCGACCCGCTGGTGGGCGGCGTCGGTGGCGGTCTCGGCCTTGGCCAGCACGGCGCTGGAGTTGAAGATGTTGAGCCCCTTGTTCTCCATGGCGCCCATGTTGAAGTCGTTGACCGCGACGATCATGAAGATGTCGAGGTCGTACTCGCGGCCATAGGTTTCCTCGTCCCAGCGCATGGCACGCTTGAGGCTGTCCATGGCGTGCTGGCACTTGTCGATGTTCTCCGGCTCGACGTAGATGCGCAGGGTCACCCGGCGGCCGCTCAGGGTGGTGAATTCGTCCTCCACGCACCAGAGGTCGCCGGCGACCAGGGCGAACAGGTAGGCCGGTTTCCTGAACGGGTCCTCCCAGGTCGCCCAGTGCCGGCCGTTGTCGGTATTGCCGCTGGCCACCGGGTTGCCGTTGGAGAGCAGCACCGGGTAACGCTGCTGCTCGGCGCTGAGCGTGGTGGTGAAGCGGCTCATCACGTCCGGACGGTCGAGGTAGTAGGTGATCTTGCGAAAGCCCTCGGCTTCGCACTGGGTGCAGAACATCTTGCCGGACTTGTAGAGCCCTTCGAGCGCGGTGTTGCTCTCCGGGTGAATGCATACGCGGGTTTCGACGACGAACTCGGCGCGCTCGGGCTGCAGGCTCAGGTGGCTGTCGTCCAGTTGGTATTCGTGGACGCCCAGCTCGCGGCCGTCGAGGGTGACCGCCAAAAGCTCCAGTTGCTGCCCGTCCAGCACCAGCGGCGGCAGGCCGGCGCCACCGGCCGGGTTGCGGCGCATCGCCAGGCGCGCCTGCACCAGGGTGCGGTCCTCGTGCAGCTCGAAGCTCAGGTGGGTCTCGTCGATCAGGTAGTCCGGCGCCTGATAGTCCTTGAGGTAAACGGTTTTCGGCTGTTCGGTACGCATCGTTCGGCTCCATCGATACCCGCCGCCCTCGGCGGGAGCGGGATGGGGTGAGGGGATATAAGGCCGGGCCCGGCTCAGATCGAGACGGCCAACTGGTACGCCGTGTACTTGCGGATGTTGATCACCCCGACGTCGAAGATCAGATATTGGCCCTTGATGCCCTTCAGGGTTCCTTCCACCACGGGTGTCTTGTCCAGGTCGAGGCTGACGATCTTTCCGGGGTAGCTTTCCACCGGATAGCGGATCTCCACCGGCTCGGCGTCGCCCAGGGGCTGGATCGCCTGCGGGCCGAAATGTGTCCGCAGGGTTTCGAGTCCTTCCCGGCAGATTTCGAAGAGTCGCTCGCGCACGGCCGGCAGATCGACCGGCGCGGCCTCGCCCTTGAGCAGCGCGCGCCAGTTGGTGCGGTCGGCGACCTGATTGCGCAGGAGGTCTTCCACCAGTCCCGACTGCTGGCGGGTGGCGACGCGCAGGATCGGCAGCGCCTGGCTGGCGCCCTGGTCGAGCCAGCGGGTCGGCACCTGGCTGGCACGAGTGATGCCGACCTTGACGCCGGAGGAGTTGGCCAGGTAGACGACATGCTCGCTCATGCAGAAGCGCTCGCCCCAGGCCGGATCGCGACAGGTGCCCTGGGCATGGTGGCACTTCTCCGGACTGACGATGCAACTGTCGCACTGCGGCAGCTTCTTGAAACAGGGATAGCAGTAGCCCTGGCCGAAGCTCTTGGCGGTCCTGCGCCCGCAATGGCAGCAATGGATGACGCCCAGGTATTCCAGGCGCAGAGGGCTGCCGAGCAGCGGGTTGACCGGCACCTGCGCCTCGCCCAGGCGCAGGGCGTACTGCACCGGGGCATCGAGGCGCGTCGCCATTTTGTCCAGCGCGCCGCGTGCGAGTTCGGCCATCAGTGCAGGGTATCCGAGGGCTTGAACAGCAGGTTGGGAATCGGCTCGCCGCTCGACTTGCATTTCTGCTCGCCCATGTAGCCGGTGCGCTCCTCCTCCGGCAGGTTCCGGATCTCCCAGGCGATCATCGCCTGCAGGCTCAGTTCCTTCTGCTCCTGGGTCAGCTTGCGGCCATCCGGCCATTTGCCGATTTCCACCGCCAGCTTGAGATTCCGGTAGATCTCCGGGGTGATGTTCTCGATCATTTCTTTGAAGGACGACATGGAAGACTCCTGCGGGATTCTGCCTGCATTCTAACCCAGAGCCGCGCGGGCTGCCGCGCGCGGGGCAAACGCATGCAAGCTCCCGCCCGGCCTCGGACCGGGCGGGATCGCGGCAGGGTCTTTTCCGGTCCTTTGCGCAGCCGCGATCGCCCCGCACCCGCTCCCTATGCGTGGCGTCGGGGCAGGCGGCGGCGTTCGTCGATGCGGAGGGCTCAGGATGCCTTCGCCAGCCTCCGCCCCGGTATGGCGTCGAGCAGTTCCCGCGTGTAGTCGCTGGCCGGCCGTTCGAAGACCTGGCCGGTCGGCCCCTGTTCCACCACCCGGCCCTTGTTCAGCACCAACACCCGGTGGGCGATGCTGCCGACCACCGCGAGGTCGTGGGAAACCAGCACGTAGGCGACCCCCAACTCGTGCTGCAGTTCGTCGAGCAGGTCGAGGATCTGCGCCTGAACCGAGACGTCGAGGGCCGAAACCGGCTCGTCGAGCAGCAGCAGGTCCGGCTGCAGGGCCAGGGCGCGGGCGATGGCGACGCGCTGGCGCTGACCGCCGGAGAGTTCGCGCGGCAGGCGGTCGAGGTAGGCGGTCGGCAGGCGGACCCGGTCGATCAGCCGGCGCGCGGCCACCTCCAGCTCGCGCCCTTTGGCCAGCCCGAAGGAGACCAGCGGTTCGACGATGCTGTCGAAGATGGAGAAGCGCGGGTCGAGGGCGGCGAAGGGATTCTGCTGGACCAGTTGCATGCGCCGGCGCAGCGGACGGAATTGCCGCCAGCCGAAGCCGGTGACGTCCTCGCCGTCGAACAGCACGCGCCCCCGGTCGGGCTTCTCCAGGCCGAGGGCGATGCGCAGGATGGTGCTCTTGCCGGAACCGGACTCGCCGACGATGGCCAGGGTCTGGCCGCGGTGGACCTCCAGGCCGACCCCGTCGAGCGCCCGCAGGCTCGACGCCTCGCCCTTCAGCCGCGGCAGTCGGTAGTGCTTGCCGACATCTTCCAGGGCCAGCAGCGGCACCTCGCCGGCGGGCGGCGGCGCGGCCGGCCGCGGGCGGTTGCCGAAAGCCGGGGCGGCGGCGATCAGCGCGCGGGTGTAGTCCTGCCGCGGGGCGACCAGGATGTGCTGCGGCGGGCCCTGCTCGACCAGTTCGCCATCCTTCATCACCAGCACCCGGTCGGCGCGGTCGGCGGCCACGCCGAGGTCGTGGGTGATGATAAGCAACGAGATGCCGCGCTCCTTCACCAGCCGTTCCAGGTGGTCGAGGATGCGCCGCTGGACCGTGACGTCGAGGGCGCTGGTCGGCTCGTCGGCGACGATCAGGCGCGGGTCGCCGGCCAGGGCGATGGCGATCAGCACGCGCTGGCGCATGCCGCCGGACAGTTCGTGGGGGTACTGGCGGGCGCGCAGCAGCGGCTTGTCCAGGCCGACCTGTTCGAGCAGCGCGACGACCTCGGCGTCCAGTCCGGGATAGCGGCTGCCGCGGGCCCGGATCAGTGCCTCGGCGATCTGCCGGCCGATGCGCAGGGTCGGGTTGAGGCTGACCATCGGGTCCTGCGGCACCAGGCCGACGACGCTGCCGCGCAACTGCCGCCCGAGGCGCTCGGGGGCCCGGCCGATATCCTGCCCGGCGACCAGCAGCCGACCGGAAACGACCCGCGCATTGTCCGGCAGCAGGCCGAGAATGGCGTTGGCCAGGGTGGTCTTGCCCGAACCGGACTCGCCGACGATGGCCAGGATTTCGCCCGCGCCGACGGACAGGGAAACATCCCGCACGGCCTGGACGAGCTGACCGGCGAAGCGGTAGGAGACGGCAAGCCCGCTGACCTCGACCAGGGGTTGTCGTTCACTCATCGCTGAACCTCCTCCAGGGTACGGGCAATGTGGTTGAGACTGAACACCACCGCCACCAGGAACAGCCCCGGCAGCAGCGACACCCAGGGAGCGGTGATCAGGAAGTGCCGGCCATTGGAAATCAGCGTGCCCCACTCCGCCGCCGGCGGCGCCGCGCCGAAACCGAGGAAGCTGAGGCCGGCGGTGGCCAGGATGGCGGCACCGAAATCCAGGGTGGCGAGCACCGCCACCGGACTCCAGGCGTTGGGCAGGATGTGCAGCAGCAGGGTGCGCGTCCAACTGGCGCCGCCCAGGCGCGCGGCCTCCACGTAGGGCAGGGTCTTGACCCGCAGCACCTCGGCGCGGGTGGTGCGCGCGAAGCCCGGAACCAGCGCGACGCCCACGGCGATGGCCACCGGCACGGTGCCGAAGCCGATGGCGGTGACTATGGCCAGCGCCAGCAACAGGCCGGGCAAGGCCAGCAGCACGTCGATGAAACGCATGATGAAGGCGTCGAGGCGGCCGCCGGCGAAGCCGGAAAGGATGCCGAGACCCAGCCCGCCGGCCAGGGCGATGCCCACCGCCAGCAGGGCCGCCAGCACCGACAGGCTGGCGCCGTGCACCACCCGTGTGTAGAGGTCGCGGCCCAGTTCGTCGGTACCGAACCAGTGCGTGGCGTCGGGCGGCCTGAGCTTGTCGGCCGGCGCGGTGGCGTAGGGATCGAAGCCACTCAGCAGACCGGGAGCGACGGCCGCCAGCAGGGCGAAGGCGACCACCGCCAGGGCCAGCAGGAAGCCGGGCCGGCGCAGCAGCGGCAGGCAGGCGGCGAGGCTGCGGCGCAGGCGGCCGCGACGACGCCAAGTGGCATCGCCCGTCTCCACGGCGCCCAGCGGAGAATCGAAACGGATATCGACGGTCATGGCTGTGACACCTCGGGCATATGGGCGATGCGCGGGTCGAGGGTGGGATAGAGCAGGTCGACGATCAGGTTGACCGCGACGAAAGCCGCCGCGGACACCGCGACCACCGCCAGCACCACCGGGATGTCCTGGCGCAGCACGGCTTCCTGGACCAGCCGGCCGACCCCGGAGCGGGTGAAGATGGTCTCCACCAGCACCGCGCCGGACACTGTGTTGCCCACCTGCAGGCCGATCAGGGTGAGCAGCGGCAGCGCAGCGTTCTTGAAGGCATGGCGCGCCTGTACCTGGCCATGGCTGAGCCCCTTGGCGTAGGCGGTGACGATATAGGGCTCGCGCCACACGCACTGGAAGCCGCGCTGCAGCACCTGGGCGTAGACCGCCGCGCTGGGGATCGCCAGGGTCACCGCCGGCAGCACCAGGCTTTCGAAACCCGCGTTGCCGGTGGCCGGGAACCAGCCGAGGCCGAAGGCGAACACCTGGATCAGCAGCAGGCCCATCCAGAACACCGGGATCGAGAAGCCCAGCGAAGGCAGGCGGGCCAGCGCCGCCTTCAGGGGCTGCCAACGCACGTAGGCGGTCAGGTAGGCCAGACCGATGCCGCCGGCCAGCGACAGCAGTATCGCCAACCCGGCCAGCGACAGGGTCTGCGGCAGGCGTTCGGCGAGCAGTTCGGCGACCGGGCGGTTCTGCGTCAGCGACTGGCCGAGGTCGCCCTGCAGGGCGCCCCACAACAGGTCGAAATACTGCTCCAGGAAGCTCCGGTCCAGCCCATAGTAGGCGCGCGCACGGGCGATCTCCTCCTCGGGCAGCGAGTCGATCTCCAGTCCCGAGGCGCTGAGCATGATTGCCAGGGTATCGGCGGGCAGCAGATAAAGGATGGCGTAGGCGATGCTGTAGGCCCCCCAGAGCACCAGCAGGGCCTGGCCGACGCGGCCGATCAGGTAGCGGCTCATGGCTGGTCCACCTCGATGTCGCTGAGGAAGGCGAAGCCCTCGGCGGACCACTGGAAGTTGCGCACGCGCGGCGCGGTGGCGGCCTGCCAGACGCGCTCGTAGATCGGGAAGGCCAGGCCCTCGTCGATCAGCAGGTCCTGCAGTTCGCCATAGGCGCGGGCGCGCTGCCCGCCGGCGGTCGCGGTGATGCCGGCGTCGAACAGCGCCGTGGCGCGCTCCAGGGTCTGCGGGGAATAGATGTTGCTGGCCAGGGCGGCGCTGTTGGCCGTGCGCGGATCGAGAATGGTCTGCAGGATGATCGGATCGGCACGGCTCATGTAGCTGGAGGTCAGGTCGTAGTTGCCCGCGGCGTTGGCCGTGACCCGCTCGGCGCGGGTGAGCACGTCGAGCTTCAGCTCGATGCCGACCTTGCGCAGTTGATCCTGAACCAGCACGTCGCCGGCCGTTTCGGCGGGCGACAGGATGTAGGTCAGGCTCAGGCGCTTGCCGTCCTTCTGCCGGTAGCCGTCGGCGCCCTTGACCCAGCCGGCCTCGTCGAGCAGGCGCTCCGCGCCGGCCGGGTCGTAGGCCAGCTTGGCGCCCTGGGTCTTGAAATAAGGCGTGGTCAGGTCGTACACCCCGTCCACCACTGGAAAATCCGGGTTGTAGATGGTGGCGGCGTAGGTCTTGCGGTCGATCGCCTTCTGCAGCGCCAGGCGTACCCTGGGGTCGGCCAGGACACGCTTGTCCTGGGCGTTCGGATAAAGGTTGAAGGCCGGCCCCGGCAGCGAACGGCTCTGGATGGTGGCGCCCCTGGACTGGAACAGCTTCAGGTCCACCTCGGAGAAAGGGTTGCGCGGCCAGAGGATGTCGACCTGCCCCTGCAGGAACAGGCCGTTGCGCACGCTTTCCTCCGGCACGTAGCTGAGTTCGACGCTGTCCAGGTGCGCCGCGCCGGGGTTCTTCAGGTTCGCCGAAGGCCAGGCGTAGTCCTTGCGCTTGACCAGTCTGGCGCCGACTTCCGGGGTGTAGCTTTCCAGGACGAAGGGGCCGCTGCCGACGATCTTGCCGAGGGAACGCTCCCTGGCCGTCAGTCGGTAGGAAGCGGGCGCGAGGATCGCCAGGTTGGTGGTGGAGGCGGCCTGCAGGAAACCGGCATTGGGCCGCGACAGCACCAGCTTGACGGTGAAAGCGTCGAGCACCTCGGCATGCTCGTAGCCGGCCAGGTAGGTGGCGCCGAAAGTCGACGGCACCTCGGCGGCGAACGCCTTGTTGCTGTCGAAGGCGATCTTCACCGCCTGGGCGTCGAAACGCTCGCCGTTACTGAAGGTGACGTCCTCGCGCAGGTGGAAGGTGTACTCCAGGGCGTCGTCGCTCACTTCCCAGCTTTTCGCCAGCCAAGGAATGATCTCGCCGGTCTTCGGGTCCTGGTCGGTCAGCGATTCGGCGACGTTGCGCAACAGCACGCGATGCTCGATCCAGTAGACCTGGAAGGGATCGACGCTGACCAGCACGGTGTTGTCGCCCCAGAAGGCGATCTTCAGGGTCCTGGCGGCCTGGCCGTCCTCGGCCGACGGCGAGCAGCCGGCCAGGGCGAGCGTGGCGGCCACGGGAATCACCAGGCCGGCCAGGCGGCGCGCCAGACTGCGCAGTGCGCCCGGCGCGGTGCCGTTCGACTGGCCGGGGACAAATGCCGCCGGCGCTTCGGGGCGACTGGACTTGCCGGGCGAGTGACCGACCAGGGAGGAAAGGGAAAAGCTGTCGTTCGGATAATCGCTCATGGGTCCATCCATCTGCAGCCCGCGAAGGTCGGGCGGTTCTTAGTGACGGTGTGGAGCCCAGCGTATTTTTATAAAAAAAGAAATTGAAATTCTTTTTTCAAATAAGAATATTATTTATTCGGTGCATTATTTTGTAATAGATATACAAATAATGCATTTAATGAAGCCCAGCGCCCCGCTCGCCTCTTCCGGAACGAATTCATCCGCGCCCCCTGGGCCGGCAGTACGGCAAATCGGCGACACGCTACGGCGATAGCTGCCGCTTCGCGGCAGGTCGCGGATGAATCCACTCCTACGAAAAGCAGCCGTCCCGCCGAACCATCGGCGGATTACGGCCGCCTCACGGCCAGCCTCCGGTTTGCCGCGCCGTTGGCGCGGGGCGCGAATGAATTCGCTGCCACAGTGAAGAGCACCGAACGTTCGCTGCTGCAAGGGGCGCTCCCGGGTAGGAGCGAATTCATTCACGACCGGAGCAGGCACGGAGTTTCGGGTCAGTAGTGCGGTGGCGGCGCCCCGTCGTCGTCCACCGAGCCGAATTCCTCGATCAGTTCCTCCTGGCGCTTGGCCAAGGCTTCCAACTGCATCTGCAGGCGCTCGACTACCCGCTGCTGGGCGACCAGTACATCGTTCAGCGCCTGAATGGTGTCGTCCTGGAAGGCCAGGCGAGTTTCCAGATCGTTGATGCGCGTTTCCAGGCTCATGTTCATTCCTCCATGAAGCGGAAATCCCCGGTCAGCACCAGACGCAGCTTGTCGCGGATGGCGGCGATCTGCGCGTCCGTGTAGGGCTTCGCCGGATGCCTTCCCCACACCGGCGTCGGCCAGGCGGCGTCGTCGCGCCGGCGCACGATGACGTGCATGTGCAGTTGGGCGACCTGGTTGCCCAGGGCGGCCACGTTCATCTTGTCGGCGCCGAAGGTGTCCTTGAGGGTCTCCGCCAGTTCGGTGGTTTCCTGCCAGAAGGCCCGCTGGTCCTCGGCGTCGAGCTGGAACAGCTCGACGACCTCCTCCCTGCGCGGCACCAGGACGAACCAGGGATAGTGGGCATCGTTCATCAGCAGCAGACGGCACAACGGGAAATCGCCGATGGGCAGGGTGTCCTGTTGCAAACGTGAATCCAGAGCGAACATGACCTTGTCTCCTTGTGCGGATTCTGGGTGGATTTAGGGCCTGTTGACATTTGGGCGTGAGCCGCGCTGCCGCGTCAAATGCCGCCAGGCCGGGCCGCGTTCGGCAAGGCGCGGGTCGCCGGCAATGGTCATTCCCTTGCCAAGACCCGCAACGCCGCATGGCGGCATTTGCCGCGCAACCTGGGCGGCCCCACCCGCAGGGACGGGGCCCGTTTGGCGCAGCACGGCGTCGCTCGTCGTTCATTTGGAATGACCAAACTTCTCTCCTCGTTCCTTGTTCTGCGCCAAACGGGCCTCCGTCGCGGCCTACGCCCAAACGTCAACAGGCCCTAGCAAGCCGCAGGGTAATCACCTCGCCCGCTCATCAATGGGAGGGCGGCGGCCCTCTGGCTGGGCAGCATAGCTAACGGGGCAGGCGAACGGAAACCTCCAGTCCGCCGAGGGGCGAAGCGCCCAGGGCGATCTCGCCGCCGTGCAACTCCACCGCCCGTCGCACGATGGACAGGCCGAGCCCGGCGCCCTGGCCGTCTCCGGCACGGAAGAAGCGCTCGAACACCTTCTCGCGCAGCGCCGGCGGAATTCCCGGCCCGCTGTCCTGCACGCGCAGCAGGAGGTCGTCCGCATCGGCCTCGAGCAATAATCGGATACAACCCCCTTGCGGGGTGTACTGCACCGCATTGGCGACCAGGTTCTGCACCAGGATCGCCAGGCTGGGCGCATCGCCGCGCAGCACATAGCCGCCTGCGCCGGTGGTTTCCAGGGTCAGCTCCTGCCCCTTGGCCAGCGCCAGCGGCGTCAGTTCGGCCAGTTCGCTGCGCAGGAAGGCGGCCAGGTCGAGACGGGTCATGTGCAGTTGCACCGCCGCCGGCTCCAGGCGGGCCAGCGCCAGCAACTGCCCGACCACCCGGGTCGCCCGCTCGACGCCCGGCCCCAGTTGGCGAAGCGCTTCGGCGCGGTCGGCCGGATCGGGCGCCTCGAGGGCGTTCTGCGCATGAATGCGCAGCACCGCCAGCGGCGTGCGCAGCTCGTGGGCGGCGGCGGCGAGCAACTGGCGCTCGCGCTCCAGCAACTGGGTGACCTGCAGCAACAGGCGGTTGAGGGCCGCCACCACCGGCTCCAGCTCCCGCGGCAGGGGCGCCAGCAGCAACGGCGCCAGGTTGTCCGGGTCGCGCGCCCGGATCAGCCCGACCATGCGTTCGAGCGGACGCAGGCCCCAGCCGATCGCCAGCCAGACCAGCAACGCCAGCAGCGGCAGGCCGAACAGGTCCGGCAACAGGCTGCGCTTGGCGATCTTGTCCGCCAGTTCGCCGCGCACGTCCTCGCGCTCGCCGACCAGAATCCAGCGCTGGTCAGCCCGGTCGTGGAGAACGAAGACTCGCCAGCGAAACGGCTCCAGATCCAGCAGGTGGTAGCCGATCAGCCGCTCGTCGGCCAGGGCGTCCGGCACCTGCGTCAGCAGGCTGGACAACAGGGTGCGCGGGGCGCTCGCCGAATGCAGGATCAATTCGCCCCGCTCGTCGAACACCTGGAAGGCCAGCTTGCCCTCGTAGCGGTGTCCCAGCGACAGTGCCGCGTGCCCGCCCGGCAGGGTCTGCATCGCCAGCGCCTCGTCGAGCATGGCCTGCACCTCCTCGCGCTCGCGTTCGAGCATTTCGCGGCCGACCAGCCCGGCGAGCAGGCGGGCGGTCTGCGCCAGTTGCGCATCGAACAACTCCTCGATCTCGTGCTGGGCGTCCCTGTAGCTCTTGTAGGAGATCAGCGAGAGGGTGAAGGCCAGCACAGCGAGGACGAGAAACAGGGTGCGGGCGCGGATCGAGCGCATCAGGCCTTGTCCACCATGTAGCCGACGCCGCGCACGGTACGGATCAGTTCGGGAAAGAACTTGCGCCGCAGGTGGTGCACATGCACCTCCAGGGCGTTGCTCTCCACCTCTTCGCTCCAGCCGTAGAGCGCCTGCTGCAGACGATCGCGGGTCAGCACCCGGCCCGGCTGCGCCAGCAGTTCGTGCAGCAGCAAAAACTCCTTGCGCGCCAGGGTGATGTCCCGCCCCTGGTAACTGACCGCCTGGCTCTGCGGGTCGAGTTGGATGCCGCGATATTCCAGGGCCGGCTGCGGGCGGTTGAAGCTGCGCCGCAGCAGCGCCCGCAGACGGGCTTTCAGCTCGGCGACATCGAAGGGCTTGACCAGGTAGTCGTCGGCGCCGGCATCCAGTCCGGCGATGCGCTCGCTGGTCGCGTCGCGCGCGGTCAGCACCAGCACCGGCAGCGGATTGCCCGCGGCACGCAGGCGGCGGAGCACGTCCAGACCATCCAGCCGCGGCAGGCCGAGATCGAGCACACAGAGATCGAAGCTCTCGCAACCGAGGGCGTGCAGCGCGCTGGCGCCGTCCTGCAGCCAGTCGACCGTATAGCCCTCGGGCTTGAGGGCGGTGCGGATACCCTCGCCCAGCGCCGCATCGTCCTCCACCAGCAAAATACGCATGCTCCACTCCCGCCTTTTCCGGGTCACTTCGGCCCGGCGCCCTGCCGGGCGCCGTCCGCTATCGGCGATCTCGCGCCCTGGCCGCGCAGGATGAACCGGTTCACGGAATACCTCCAGCCGCTGCGCCAGGGACTTCGCTCAGGACTTGTCGCGGGCGAAACGCTGGATGACCGGCAACTGCTTGCGCAGGGCCTGGTCGACGACCCGCGGCAACAGGCTGTTGAGGCGCACGAAGAGCTTTTCCGGCCAGCCCAGGTAAAGCTCCTCGCGCTCGCGCAGGATCGCCTCGGCGAGCGCCGCCGCCACCGTCTGCGGGTCGTCCATGGCCACCTTCAGCGCGTCGTTCATCGCCACCACGTTGTCGGCGTTCATTCCCGTATGGGTGGCCCGCGGCGCGACGTAGAGGACCTTGATCTGGGTATCGGCGAGTTCGCGGCGCAGCGCCTCGGAGAAGCCGCGCACGGCGAACTTGCTGGCGCAGTAGGCAGTGAAGCCGGGGTAGCCGAGGGAGCCGAAGGTCGAGCCGACGTTGACCACCAGGGCACGCGTCTGCTGGCGCAACAAGGGCAGCAGGCAATGGGTGAGCTGCAGGGTGGCGGTGACGTTGAGCCCGATCAGTTCGGCGATCCCCTCCTCGTCGTGGTCCTCCAGCAGGCTGAAACGGTTGTTCCCGGCGGCGTTGACCAGGGTGTTGAGGCCGCCGAAACGCCTGGCCGCGGCCAGTACCGCCTGACGCCCCGCTGCCTCGGCGATGTCCGCCTGGACGATTTCCAGCTGCGCCGGATAGCGCTGCCGCAGCCTCTGCAGCGGCTCGAGGTGGCGCCCGACCAGCAACAGCCGGGCTCCGCCCTCGCAGAGCCGCACCACCAGCGCCTGGCCGATGCCGCCACCGGCGCCGGTCAGCAATCCTCGACAATCGGACAACTGCATGTCTTCCTCCTCAGGCGCTCAGCGACAGGCTGCGGAACATATCGCCATACAGGCGATAGACCACCTTCGCGGTGTGTATCACCGCGGCCTGGTCCTCGCCATCCTCCAGACGATTCATCAGCCCCTTGAACAGCTCGATGTGTTCGAGATCCAGGCTGCCGTGCGAGGTCAAGTAGCTGAACGCCTGCGGCGGCAGTCCGAGGGATGCCTGGAGGGCGGCGGCGGCGCGACTGGCGACGACGACGCTGGTGCCCTCCAGCACCTGGACCATGCCGAAGAAGCCGACCGGGTTGCCGCGGTTGATGCGGTCGTAGACGTAGCTGACCATCAGTTCGGTGGGCAGGTTGGGCGTGGCGCGGCGCACCGCCTCGGCATCGCCGCCGCAGGCACGGATGTCGTCGAGAATCCATTCCTGGTGGCCGTACTCTTCCTCGATGTATTCGCCGATCGCCTCGCGCAGCCATTCCAGCCGCTCGGGCAGGCGCGCCCCGCAGGCCATCAGCAGCGGCACGGTGTGCTTGACGTGATGGTAGGCCTGGCCGAGGAACGCCAGATAACCGTTCAGGGCGAGCCGCCCCTGCAACGCCAGCTCGATGAGCGGCGCCGCCAGCAGGTACTCGCGTTCGGCCACGGTCTGCGCTTGCAGCCTCGTATGGAAATCCATGGTGTCTCCTTCAGGGAACGGGGGTGGACAGCACACGTTCGATGGCCGTCCGGTAATGTTCGAGCAGAGCCGCCCGGCACAGCCGGCCATTGGCGGTGGCCAGGCCGTTGGCGACGCCGAACGGCTGCTCGGCACGCAGCCAGCGATGGACGCGGGCATAGTCCGGCAGGCCGGCGTTGACCCGCGCCACGGCCTGCGCCAGCGCCTCGTCGTCGATCCCGGCCGAGCGCGGCTGCAGCACGGCCACGTTGGCCGGCAGCGCCTCGCCGTACAGCCAGGCCTGGGCGATCGGCGCCTGCTGGAGCAGTTCAGCCTCGACCCATTCCGGGTTGACGTTGCGTCCGAAGGCGGTGACGAACTGGTGCTTCTTGCGCCCGCGCAGGACCAGGAACTCGTCCTCGAAGTGGCCGAGATCGCCGGTACCCAGCCAATCGCCGCGCGGCGCCGGCTCGCCGAGGTAGCCGAGCATCCGCGCGCCGCGGACCTCGACCTCGCCGTCGTCGGCCAGGCGCAGCTCCAGGTGCGGCAGGGGCCGGCCGACGCTGCCGATGCGCCGCTGGCCGGGGCTATTCAGGCAGACCACTGAAGCGCACTCGGACAGCCCGTAGCCCTCGAACACCGGCAGGCCGAGCGCCTCGGCGCGTTCGAGCAACTGCGGCGCGACCCGTCCGCCGCCGACCGCGACGAAACGCAGGGAGTCGGCTAGCGGCTGGCCGCTTTCCAGAGCCGTCACCCAGGCCAGCAGTAGTTGCGGCAGGAGGATCAGGCTGCTCGGACGGCTGCGTCGCAGCGTTTCGAGAAAGCGCGGCAGATCGAAGCGACTCGCCCCTTCCAGGCCCACCCGGGCCATCGGCGCCAACTCGACCAGCGCCCCGCCGAGTAGCTGCGCATGAAGACCGGCGACGTTCTCCAGCAGGACCGCCAGCGGCAGCACGCACAGGTGGCGTTCGATCCCGCTCGGCCCGCAGGACTGCCACAGGCTGGAAGCCACCCGCAGTTGCAGGTCGGCATCCAGGCAGACGCCTTTCGGCCGACCGGTGGTGCCGGAGGTGTAGGTGATCTTCAGGGTTCCCGCCGGCAACTCGGCGACCCGCGCCGGCCGGCGCTGCGCGACCTGTCCGGCCAGCGGCTCGAAACCCAGGCCGGTATGCCGGGAAAGATCGGCGGCGATCAGCGTGTCGACGCCGGCGCTGTCCAGTACATGGCGCTGCTGCTCGGCGGAAAAGAAGCCCGGCAGCGGAACGCAAACGACGCCGGCGCGCAGCGCCGCCAGATCCCACAGCGCCCATTCGATGCCGTTGTCCAGATCCAGCGCCAGGCGCCGGACGGCGGCCCGACGCAGATAGCCGGCCCGGACGTCCACCTCGTCGAGCAACTGGCGATAGCTCAACCGGCACTCGCCTTCCTGCAGGGCGGGCCGCTCGCCATGGGCCGCCAGGGCCTGCCAGAAGGATTCAACCGCAGGCGACATCGGCGATCTCCCGATACAGCGGCCGATAACCCAGGCGCTGATAGATGCCGGCAGCCCGCAGGCGCCCGTGGGTTTCGGCGACGTCGATCGCCATGACCTGCGGATGGCTGTCGTAGTAGCGCCCCCAGTCGGCCAGTTCCGCCCCCATGCGGGCCGGGTCCGCCGGCCCCAGCTCGACCAGCGGCAGCCCCAGGCGCTGGAAACTGTTCAGCAGGATCGCCGTCCCGGTGAACACGACCCAACGGAACCCCAGGGCACCGACCAGATCGGTCAGGGCGGTGATCAGCACGCGCGCGCCGCCGGGTCCCCGGGCAGCGAAATTGCCTACTTCGACGATGTTCTCGCGGACCACCGGCAGTCCCGTGCACTCGCCGACGACACGCTCGATGGGCGCGTCCAGATAGCGTTCGAGAAACAGCTCCCGCGCTTCCCTGGCCGGACGCAGGCCGGCGGCCGCCTGTACCTCGCCGTCCTCATCCTCGAAACCCAGCAGGCAGGGCATGAAATGCCGGATGCGCGCCGCGTAGTAGTCGGCGAAGCGGGTCCGGATGAAGGTTTCCAGCGCCTGGCGGCGAACCGAGCCCGGAGAGGGCCTGACCAGGTGCACACTCAGCGTTCGTTGACGCCCGATCAGAGCCAGGGGTTCGTGCCGTTCCCATGACAGCTCCATCTTGCAAACCTCGGGGTGGGGAGATTGGAGGCGATTCTCGCGTTTCCACCCTTAACGAAGGCTTAAGGGAGACGGAGAACAGCTAGCCCGAGGGTCCTTGAGCATGCCGTTCCTCATGATGAAATTCAGGAGGAATAGCTTTGTTCACAATCACGGTAATCTCAACCAAGGGCGGCGTCGGAAAATCCACCACCTGCGCCCACCTCGGCGCCCTGCTCGCCGACGCCGGCCTGCGGGTCCTGATGCTGGACCTCGACAGCCAGCCGACCCTCTCCAGCTACTACCGGCTGACCAGCGAGGCCCGCGGCGGCGTCTACGAACTGATCGCGCTCAACCAGACGGACCCCGACCAGGTCGTGTCCAGGACCGTCATCGACGGACTGGATATCGTCGTCTCCAACGACTTCCAGGGACAGCTCCCCCAGCTCCTGCTGGCCGCGCCGGACGGCCGCTTCCGCCTCTCCAACCTGATCCGCCGCTTCCACGGCTATGACGTGGTGCTGATCGACACCCAGGGCGCCCGCAGCATCACCCTGGAGTCGGCCGTGCTCGCCAGCGACCACGCGCTGTCGCCGATCACCCCGGAGCTGCTCGCGGCCCGCGAGTTCATCCGCGGCACCCTGGGCATGCTCGACGAATTGCAAACCCTGACGCAGTACACCCATCTCCGCATACCGCGGGTCTCCCTGCTGATCAATCGTCTCGACGAGACCCGCCACGCCCAGGACGTCGCCGACACGCTGCGCAAGATGTTCCCGGAAACGGCCGACACCCGCGTTGGCGTGATGAACGCCCACCTGCGGCACCTGACGGCATTTCGCCAAGCCGCCGCGCTCGGCCAACCCATCCACCGATTCGAACCCGTCAAACCGGCCGGACGAAAGAGTCCCGCCGGCGCCGACCAATGCCGTTGCCTACGCGCTCGTGTCCTACCCGGTGTCGTACCCACGTACCGCGAAACCACCCATCAGAACGCGCCCCCGCCGCCTTCAGCCACCAGGCGCTCGCTGTCCCGGCGGCCGAACAGCCAGAACATCGCCGGCGTCAGGTAGGTATCCAGCAGGGTCGAGCTGATAAGACCGGAGAAGATCACCACCGCCACCGGATGCAGGATCTCGGTGCCGGGGCGCTCGGCCTCGAACAGCAGGGGCGCCAGGGCGAAGGCGGTGACCAGCGCGGTCATCAGCACCGGGCTCAGGCGCTCCAGCGAGCCACGCAGGATCATCGCGTGGTCGAAGTTCTCGCCCTCGACGCGCATCAGATTGATGTAGTGGCTGACCTTGAGAATGCCGTTGCGCACCGAGATGCCGGCCAGGGTGATGAACCCGATCAGCGCGGCGATCGACAGCGGCTGCCCCGACAGCCATAGGCCCAGCACCGCGCCGACCAGGGCCAGCGGGATATTGGCCATGATCAGCGCCGACAGGGTCGCCGATTTGTAGCGGCTGTAGAGCACTACGAACATCAGCACCAGCGAGACGCCCGAGAGCAGGCCGACCAGCCGCGATGCCTCCTCCTGGGCCTGGAACTGGCCGCCGAGGGTGACGAAGTAGCCCTCCGGCAACGGCATCCCGGCGACCGCCTCGCGGATGTCCCCGACGACGTCCGAGAGCGCCCGTCCCTGGGCGTTGGCCGATAGCACGATGCGCCGCTTGCCGTCGTCGCGGCTGATCTGGTTCGGCCCGTCGCTCTCCTCGATGCTGGCGAAACGCGACAACGGCACCCGGCCGTTCGGCGTCTCGAACAGGATGCTTCCGAGCCCCTGCGGCGAACGCGCCGCCTCGGGCAGGCGCAGCACCAGGGCGAAACGCCGGCTGCCCTCGACGATCTGGGTCAGCTTCTCGCCCTCGACCAGACTCTGCAGGGTCGCCAGGAGCTGCGGCGCCGGCACGCCGTACTGCGCGGCCGCCGCATAGTCGATGCGGACCTTGATCTGCGGGGCCAGCACCTGCTTCTCGATTTCCAGGTCGGCGATGCCGGGAATGCCGGCCAGACGGGCGCGCAGGGCATCCGCCTGGCCGCGCAGGGTGTCCAGATCCTCGCCGAACAGCTTGATGGCGATCTGCGAGCGCACCCCCGACAGCATGTGGTCGATGCGGTGGGAGATCGGCTGGCCGATGCCGATGGCCGCCGGCAGGTTGACCAGCCGCGCGCGGATGTCGGCGGCGATCTCGTCCATCGAACGGGTCAGCTCCGCCGCCGACTCGAGGCCGACATCCAATTCGCTGACGTGCACGCCCTCGGCATGCTCGTCCAGCTCGGCCCGGCCGCTGCGCCGGCCGACGTGGGTCACCTCCGGCACCTGCATCACCAGTGTCTCGGCCTGTCGGGCCAGCACCGAGGACTCGGCCAGGGTCACCCCCGGATTCAGGCGCAGGCCGATCAGCAGGGTGCCTTCGTTGAACGGTGGCAGGAAGGTCTTCGGGAACAGCGGCACCCCCGCCGCCGCGACCAGCACGGCGAGGCCGCCGAGTGCCAGCGCCGCCTTCGGCCGCTCCAGCACGGCCCGCAGGCTGGCGCGATAGCGCCGCTTCAGCCAGGCCAGCAGGCGGGTATCGTCGTGCTCCAGCGACTTCATCCGCGGCAGCAGGTAGAAGGACAGCACCGGGGTGACGGTCACCGAAACCACCAGCGAAGCCAGGGTCGAGACGATGAAAGCGATCCCCAGCGGCACGAACAGCCGCCCCTCCATGCCTGGCAGGGCGAACAGCGGCAGGAACACCAGGACGATGATCAGGGTGGCGTAGAGGATCGCCGAACGCACCTCCAGGGTCGCCTGGCCGACCAGCTCCAGCGGATGCAGGCGGTGTTCCGGATGCCTGGCCCGGTCCTCTTTCAAGCGGCGCAGGACGTTCTCCACCCCGACCACGGCGTCGTCGACCAGCCCGCCGATGGCAATGGCCAGGCCGCCCAGGGTCATGGTGTTGATCGACAAGCCGAAATACTTGAACACCAGGCCGGTCATGAAGATCGATACCGGGATGGCGGTCAGCGCGATGATCGTCGGCCGCAGGGTACCGAGGAACAGGAACAGGATCGCCGCGACGAACACCGAGGCGCCGATCAGCTTGCCCTGCAGCGTGCCGATCGAGGCTTCGATGAAACTGGCCTGGCGGAAGGTCACCTGCGGCGCCTGCATGCCGGCCGGCAGCGAGGCGCTCATCTCGCCCAGGGCCGTCTCGATGGCGCGGGTCAGGTGGATGGTGTCGGCCGTCGGCTGCTTCTGGATGCCAAGGATCACCGCCGGCTTGCCCTCGAACCCCGCGTCGCCGCGTTTCAGGGCCGGGGCGAAGGTCACCTCGGCGACCTGCCGCAGCAGGATCGGCTGGCCGTTGCGGGCGGTCAGCGCGAGGTTCGCCAGATCGTCCAGGTCCGAGGTGCGTCCCAGGTTGCGGATCAGGTACTCGCGGCCATTGAGTTCGAGAAAACCGCCGGAGCTGTTCGAGGAATAGCCCCGCAGTGCCTCCTCCAACTGCCCGTGGCCGATGCCCAGCGCCGCCATGCGCGCGGTGTCCGGCTGCACCTGGAACTGGCGCACCTCGCCGCCGATGGGAATCACCTGGGCCACCCCGGGGATCGCCATCAGCCGCGGGCGCAGCACCCAGTCGGCGAACTCGCGCACCTGCATGGGCGTGATCCTCGCCTCGTCGATGGGAATCGCGATCTGCATGATCTCGCCCATGATCGAACTGATCGGCCCCATCCGCGGCACCACGCCCGGCGGCAGGCCCTCCTCCATGGCCGACAGTCGCTCCGACACCATCTGCCGGGCGCGGAAGATCTCCGTGTTCCAGTCGAAGGTGACGTAGACGAAAGACAGCCCGCTGCCGGACACCGAGCGCACGCTCTCCACGCCGGGCAGGCCGTTCATGGTGGTTTCCAGCGGGAAGGTGATCAGTTGTTCGACCTCTTCGGCGGCCATGCCGCCGGCCTCGGTCATCAGGGTGACGGTCGGCTTGTTGAGGTCGGGGAAGACATCCACGGGCATGCGCGCCAGAGTGAAAGCACCGTAGACCATCAGTACCAGACTGGCGACCATCACCAGCGGGCGGTTGCCGAGACTGTTGTCGAGAAGCCACTTGAACATGCTGTCGGCTCCTTCAGCGGATCTGGTTGAGCAGGCCGGCGGCCTGGGTCACTACGCGCTCGCCGGCCTGCAGCCCGGCGGTCACCGCCACCGAGGCGCCGTCCAGCACGGCGAAGACGACGACGCGCGGCTCGAAGCGTTCCGGCGCGGTCTTGACCCAGACCACGTTCTGGTTGGCGGCATTTTTCATCAGGGACGCCGCCGGAACGCGGATGCCACTGACCCGGCTGGCGCTCTGCACGAAGACCCGCACCGCCTGCCCCACCGCCAGGCGCGCCAGGGCCTCGCCCTCGCCCTGGAACAGCATCGGCAGCGCCTGCTCGCGCAGGCTGCGGGCAGAGCCGACGAAAGTCAGCGGCACGCGCTCGCCGCCCACGGCCAGGCTGGCGCCCGCCACGTCGGCGGCCTGCTGCGGGTCGTAGACCAGCGCCTCGACGCGCAGCCGGGTCGGGTCGATCACTTCGAAGATCAGTTCGCCGGCGCCGACCACCTGGCCGGCGACCGCGCTGGCCGAGGCGATCACCCCGGAAACCGGCGCCACCAGCGCTTCGCGCGCCCCGGCGCCGGCACCCAGCGCGGCGATCTGCGCCGCCAGACTGGCGACCTCGCTGGCCGCCGCCTCGATGTCCTTGCGCGGCACCGTGTCGCTCAGTTCGCGCAGCCGCGCCACACGCTGCTCGGCCAATTGCCGGGCGGCGCGCAATTGCGCCAGTTGCGCGGCCTGGTTGGCCCGCTCCAGCACGTCGCTGCTGGCCACCACATGGGCCAGGACCTCGCCTTTCTTCACAGTCTGCCCGATGCCGGGCAGGCCACGCGGTCCGGCCTCCAGGCGCCCGGCCAGCATGGCCTGGACCCTGCCGCCGGCGTTCGGATCCATGACCACCTTGCCGCTCAGTTCGAAGCTGCGCGGCAGTTCGTCCAGGCTCACCGGCAGCGTGCGCACGCCGAGCTGGCGCTGCGCCGGCTTGGGCAGGAACACGCTGCCATCGGGTAAACGCTGGGGACCGTTGGCGTTGGCCACCGGCGCGGCCTCGCCATGGTCGTGGCCGTCGTCCGCCAGGGCCGGAGCGCCCAGGCTCAGGCAGGCGGCGAAAATCAGGAAGTTCGCTTTCATGAATGGGGCACCTTCACACAAGACGGGAAGCGGTACGGGCGCGGCGCACTGCCCAGCCCAGCAATACGAGCAGAAGCGCCGCTCCGGCGGCGGCGCCGTAGAGGCCCTGGGAAATGCCGTGGTCGTGCTCGTCGGCATGCTCGTCATGGTGGATATCCAGCTCGCCGGTCAGCCGCTCGCGCACTTGGCCGACGGCGACCGTGGCGACCACGGCCAGTTCGCCCTCTTCGAGTTCGGCTGCCAGGCTGCCCTCGAACTCGCCAGGGGCGTGCTCCTCGACGGCGATGGCGATGCCACCGACGCTCAGTTCGAGCGTGGCACCGGTCACCGGGCTGTTGTCGTCGGCCCGGTCGAGATAGAGGGCGAGATGCCCGTCGTCGAGCACGCCGACCAGCTCGAAATGCTCGGAAACCGCGGCGAAGCGCGGCAGGGCCGGTCCCGTTCGCGTGGCGGGCGCCTCGCCGTGGTCATGGCCGTCGTCCGCCGGAACGCCCGGTGCCGCGGCGAAAAGCAGAACCGCCATGGCGCAGGCGGTCGGTCTTGGAAAAAGGTTCATCGTCGAAGTCCTCGGGAGTTCATTCGGGCAGCAGGCCGAGGGCCTGGCGCAAGTCGGAGGTGGCGGCCGTCCGGTCGAGCCCGGCCAGGGCGGCCTGGCGGCGCGCCTCGCTCGCCTCCAGCTCGATGCGCAGGCGGGTCGGCAGGTCGGTTTCGCCAAGGCGGAAGGATTTGTCGAAGAAGCCGCGCGACTCCTCGGCGAGCCGGGCGCGCTGCTCGGCGGCGCGGGCCTTCGCCACGGCGGCGTCGAGGCGCAGACGGGCGGCCTCCAGGTCGGCCAGCACGCGCTCACGCTCCAGGCGCCACTGCACCTCGGCCTCGATGGCGTCGGCCTGGGCGCTGGCCTGCTTGGCCCGGTTGCGGCTCGCCGAGCCGAACGGAATGCGCACGCCCACCAGCAGGGTCTGGTCGTAGGATTCGCCCGAACGCTCCCGCTCGCGCGTCGCCGACAGGGTCAACTCGGGATTGGCGCGGGTCTGCACCCGCGCCAGTTCGGCCGAACTGCGTGCCACCTCGCTCTGCGCGCGCAATGCCGCCAGCGCGGGATGGGCGGCCTCCAGCGCAGGCGCATCCTCGCTGTCGGCGGGCTCCGGTTCGCCGTCGACGATCCGCTCCGGCGGCGACGCGGCCTCCACGGGACGCATGCCGGTCAGCGTCCGCAACCGCTGCGCGGCACCGGCCAGCACGGACTCGGCCGTGGTCAGCTCCATGTCGGCCAGGGCGGCGGCGCCCTCGGCCTGGTGACGGTCGGCCAGCGCCAGTTCTCCGGCCACGACCCGCCGGGCGACATCCGCGGCCAGTTGCCGCGCCTTGGCCTGCCGCTCGCGGGCCAGATCCCGCTCCACGCGAGCCCGTTGCCATTGCCAATAGACTTCGCGGACCTGCGCTGCCGTGCGCAACTGCGCCGCCAGCGCGCCGCTCGTCGTGGCCTGCGCCTCGGCGTCGGCCACGGCCCCCATCCGCGAGCGCTCGCCGGGCAGCCACAACGGCAGCGACAGGCCGACGATGTGCTCGCGGCTACCGTCGTTACCGTCGAGTTGATCGCCCTCGGTCGACAACGACAGGGCCGCCGGCTCGGCGAGCCAGCCATCGGCGACCTCGCGCCGCGCCCTGGCTGCCTCGTTACGGGTGGACAGCGACTGCGCTTCGGGCTGGCGAGCCCAGGCGGCATCGAACGCCTGCTTCAGCGAAAAGGCACCGGCTGTGGCGGATCGCGGCTCCGCGGCCTGCGCCCAGGAAGCGCCGCCGGCCAGCACCAGCAGGGCGCAGGGCAACCATTTCTTGGTTTTGCTTGGGAACATCCCGACTCTCCAGTGATGAAAACGACCACGGGAATCGGCGAGACATCATCGACAGGACCAAGCCACCGGCTGGCGTCGGACGACGCCGGTCGGGGCGGATCGCGGGGGAGGCGCCTCGCCGATCAGGCGAGGCGAAGCCAGTCGGGGCGGTCGGGCGGCAACGCGGGCCGGAAGATCGGCTGGGCCCGCAGGCCTGGCATATCGGCCGTGGCGGCGCTCAGCTCCAGCGGATAGTGGTGGGAGAAGAGCGGAAGCATGCCGGCGGAAACGCAGCCGTTGCAGTCGCCGTGCATGCTCTTGCCGGTCTTGGCGTCGGAACCGTCGCCATCGTCGCCCGCCTGGGCCGCCTTGTGCTGATGATAGTGATGGCCGAGATGCTTCGGCTGGCCGTCCGCTTCGTGCTGGCAATAGCTGCCCAATGCGGCCCAACCGAGCTGCAGCGGCATCATCACCAGCAGAAGAATCGTCAACCAACGGCGCATGGGATCTTTCACGAAGCGTTCGACGGGGTGGAATCTTAGCAATTGCGGCTCGACCGGAGAACCGGCGGGCGGGCGACGGATCGTCGCCCGCCGCTTCTCCGGCTACCCGCGCGACAGGCGCAGTCCGTTGGCCACCACCAGCAGGCTGGCGCCCATGTCGGCGAACACCGCCATCCACAGGCTGCCCAGACCGGCGAAGGTCAGCAGCATGAACACCGCCTTGATCCCGAGGGCGAAGGCGATGTTCTGCCACAGTACCGTCGCGGTCGCCCGCGAGAGGCGCACGAAGGCCGGAATCTTGCGCAGGTCGTCGTCCATCAGGGCCACGTCCGCGGTTTCCAGCGCGGTATCGGTACCGGCCGCGCCCATGGCGAAGCCGATATCGGCCTTGGCCAGGGCGGGCGCGTCGTTGATGCCGTCGCCGACCATGCCGACCGTGCCCTTCCCGGCCGCCTCCCTCAAGCCTTCGACGATCCTGAGCTTGTCCTCCGGCAGCAGACCGCCGCGCGCCTCGTCGATGCCGACCGAACGGGCGATGGTTTCCGCGGTATGGACGTTGTCGCCGCTCAGCATCAGGGTCTTCACGCCGAGTGCGTGCAGTTCGCCGATGGCCTCCCGGCTGCTGTCCCGCAGCGTGTCGGCCACCGCGAAGATCCCCAGGACGTCCTGTTCGTCGACCAGCACCACCACCGACTTGCCCTGGCGCTCCAGGGCGAACAGGCGAGCCTCGATGGCCTCCGAGCACAGCCCCAGTTCCTCGACCAGCCGGTGGTTGCCCAACTGGTACAGGTGCCCGTCGATACGCCCGCGCACGCCGCGCCCCGGAATGGCCTGCAACTCGTCCACCGGGCGGATCGCCAGCCCAGCTTCCTCCGCCGCCACGGCGATGGCCCGGGACACCGGGTGATCGGAACGCGCGGCGAGGCTCGCCGCCAGGGCGCGCACCGGCGCTTCGTCGCCCGTCCAGACGACGAAATCGGTCTGCGCCGGCTTGCCGCGGGTGAGGGTGCCGGTCTTGTCGAGGGCCAGGGTGGCCAGCCTGCGCCCCTCCTCCAGGTACACGCCGCCCTTGATGAGGATGCCCTTGCGGGCCGCCGCCGCCAGGCCGCTGACGATGGTCACCGGGGTGGAGATCACCAGCGCGCACGGACAGGCGATCACCAGCAACACCAGCGCCTTGTAGATCCAGTCCGTCCAGGCGCCGTCCGCGAACAGCGGCGGCAGCACCGCGGTCAGCAAGGCGACGAGGAAAATCGCCGGCGTGTAGACCTGCGCGAAGCGGTCGATGAAGCGCTGGGTCGGCGCCCTGGCGGCCTGGGCGGACTCGACGGCATGGATGATCCGCGACAGCGTCGACTGTCCGGCCTCGGCCGTCACCCGGTACTCGAACGAGCCCGTCTGGTTGATGGTGCCGGCGAACACGCTATCGCCCTCGGCCTTTTCCACCGGCAGGCTCTCGCCGGTGATCGGCGCCTGGTCGACGCTCGAGCGCCCGTCGGTCACCACGCCGTCCAGGGCGATCCGCTCGCCGGGCCGCAGGCGCACCGTCGCGCCGACCGCCACCTGCCGGGCGGGTACGCTGCGCCATTCGCCGTCCGCCTGCAGGACGGTGGCGGTGTCCGGCGCCAGCTCCAGCAGGCCGCGGATGGCATCGCGCGCGCGGTCCAGCGAGCGGGCCTCGATCACCTCGGCCAGGGCGAACAGAACCATCACCATGGCTGCCTCCGGCCATTCGCCGATGAGCATCGCGCCGGTGACGGCGATCGACATCAGCGCATTGATGTTCAGGTCGCGGTTCCTGAGCGCGATCCAGCCTTTCCTGTAGGTCGAAAGGCCGCCGCTGACGATCGCCAGCACGGCAAGGACCACCACCAGCCAGTGGTTGCCGCCGTTGAGCCAGTGCACGACCTCGGCCAGCGTCGCGCTGACCCCGGCCAGCGCCAGCGGCCACCAGCGCTGCCCCGGGGCCTCGGCGGTCGCCTGCGAGCCGGAGGGGGCCGCCGCATCGAGCCGCCGCGCCTGCATGCCGATGGCGCGCAGTTGCGCTTCGACCGACGCGGTGGAGTCCAGACGATGATGCACGGTCAATGTGCGCCCCAGCAGGTCGAAGTCCAGCCCGGCGATGCCCGGAAAGGCTTCCAGCCTGCCGCGGATCAGCCGCTCCTCGACGGGACAGTCCATGTTGTCGATACGGTAGCGCACGACCTCCGGGCCCTCGGCCGGAAGCGCCAGCGGCTGCACGGGCGTCGCGGCGGAACAGCCACACCCGTCGGCCTTGCATTCGCTCATGTCCTTCTCCCTCCCCTTCGGCGTCGTTGCTATCCGCGAGTAGACACTCTGTAGCCACTACAGAGTCAAGCGGCCAAAGTCGAAGCAGGACACGCGCAACCAAACGCCAAGATATTGCAGCGAAAATCGGGGGCTGGCGGAGATCACTGGAGCGCAGGTGGAAAAATCCGCTACCACGAGCGGGCAGGACTGCTGGCCGCGCCAGCCCACTCGGGGGACAACTTCCGCGTCACGGGTACCCATGTCGAGAAGTTGTCACTCATTCGCCACTGCCGCCTGCTGGACAAGACCTACAAGGAGATCCGTACCCTGCTCCGTTGAACGATCCCTGTCAGAACCGCAGCGATGCGAACAGCCTGCTTACCGCGCGTTCGACGTGCAGTGAGGGAACGCGTAGAGTTTGGGCTTTGTGAGGTAAAGACATATGCACAGGGATGCACTGGAACAGAATCAGATACCGATCTATTTCGTGGCGATCATTATCGCCGCGCTCGGTGGTCTTGTTGCACCGTCGGCAGCGGCGGGACTGGAAGCTCTGGTCACTCCGACTATCGCTGTTTTGATGTATGCGATGTTCCTGCAAATCCCCTTCCTCCACTTGCGCGAAGGTCTGAGCAGCAGGTCTTTCATGGGCGCCCTACTGGTTGCCAACTTTATCTTGATCCCGCTCCTGGTGTGGGGTCTGACTCGTGCGCTATCTGGTCACCCAGCCATCCTGGCCGGGGCGTTGCTGGTGTTGCTGACGCCTTGCATCGACTATGTAGTTGTCTTCACTCACATTGGAAAAGGCAACTCCAAGCTGATGCTTTCCGCTACACCGATCTTGCTGTTGCTGCAACTCGTCCTGTTGCCGCTCTATCTGGGCCTGATGCTCAGTGGTGTTTCCGGGGTAGTGGTGTCTATCGGCCCGTTCATCAAGGCCTTCCTCGCTCTGATTGTGGCGCCTCTGGTCTTGGCATTACTTACTGAAGCCATAGCCAAAAGGTCAGCTATCATCAGGACATGGACTGCTCTCTGGGCATGGTTGCCGGTGCCAGCCATGGCTATCGTGCTCGTCGTTGTAGTCGGATCGCAGATCGCAGCCGTTGTAAGCGATATTGAAAAGTTGCTGCCAGTGATGCCGGTATATATCGGCTTCCTTTTCTTGGCGCCGTTGGTCGGTGCGCTGGTTTCGAAGCTGTTCAAACTTCCAACTGGCGCAGCAAGGGCCGTGACCTTCAGCGCTTCTACTCGCAATTCCCTGGTAGTTCTGCCGTTAGCCTTGGCATTGCCTGAGGACATTCGCGGTCTTGCGGCGGCAGCGGTAATCACTCAGACCCTGGTCGAGCTGGTTGGAGAGCTGATCTATATCCGAGCGATACCGGCATTCGTTGGTCAGGATCAATCGTCTGCTACAGGATAGCCAAGTTGGGTAATGGTTGATGAGTAGTAGCCACTGCAAATTATCCGCCGGCAGGGGGAGTCATGAATTCGCAGACTATTTTCAGCATATAATTCTCGTTTTTCAAAAAATCGCGGCAAATTCGCGACATCATTAGATCAGATCAGTTGTGGGCAGTGAGGTGTCGCTGAGCCCCGCCACAGTCAAGCTTGCAGTTTCGCCTGTTGAAGCCGGAACCAGACGATGTAGCACACGATGAAAGTAATGAGACCGGACATATCCGCAGCGAGCTGATGCCAAGTCAGCAGGAATGGAATACCGTTCGCAGTTGGATCGTCGAACACTTCTTTTACCACATTCATGAGGAGAACATAGCTCACACCGGAAACAAAGGACCAATGCCAGGTCCATTTCCCGTTTGGCATTTTTCTTTCGACCGATGTTCCAATAGCCAAAAAACAGGGGTACGAAGGCGCCAAAGATATAATGCGACACACTGTAGTAATGCGTCAGGAAAGCTCTCAGTCCATCACAAGCCTGATAGATCACTATTATCCTGACGAACGGGACCAGAGGTACAAGGGACTTTTGGAACATCTAAACGTTGTGATTTATAAAGCGCATATCAGTTCACCGCTTCTTTCAGCCCCTTACCCGCTTTGAAGCCGGGAACTCTTGCAGCCCTGATCTCGAGTTCTTGACCGGTGGAGGGATTGCGCCCGGTGCGTGCGGCCCGCTCCTTCACCGTGAAGGCGCCGAAGCCCACCAGACTCACTTCACGACCCGCCTTCAGTTCGCGCCGCGATGGTCTCCAGCAGAGCATTGATGACCTTCGTGGCAGTGGCTTTATCCAGATCGCCATGATTCGCTACGCTGGCGATCAATTCGGATTTGTTCATCGGGAATCCTCTGGCTGTAGCAGTCAACGCGAGGATAAATTCCGCTGAAGCGATTCGACCATGTTTTTTGTATGGTTAATCGCGTCCTAAGAAGGTGTTTACAAATATATGTAAACTTGCACATCCTCTAAGCAACACCCGATATGAGATCGCCATGTTGATCCGGGGCGGCCATGGCCACCCCGAGACCGTGAAGTACGGCTTTCAGCTGTTCACGTCCACTACCAAGCGTCCCCTCACCTTCCCTTGCAGCAAGTGCTGCGCGGCCTGAAGACTCTGTTCCAACCCGATCTCATGGGTGATGTCGGTCAGTTTTTCCAGATCCAGCTCGGCGCACAGACGGCTCCAGGCCTCGACCCGTCGAAGGTAGGGCTGCGTGACACTATTAACACCCAGCAGGCTCACGCCTCTGAGGATGAAGGGCGCGACGGTTGCCGGCAGGTCCATGCCCTGGGCCAGGCCGCACGCGGCAACCGCCCCTTCCGCCTGAGTTCCAGCGCAGACATTGGCCAGGGTATGGCTGCCCACCGAATCGATTGCCGCCGCCCAGCGCTCCTTCCCGAGGGGACGCCCAGGCTCCGAGAGTTCGGATCGATGGATGATCGTTTCCGCACCCAGTTGCTTGAGGTAATCGGTCTCCTCGGGCCTGCCTGTCGCGGCGATGACCGAATAGCCATTGCGCGCCAGGAGCGCGATCGCGAAGCTGCCCACACCACCGTTGGCACCCGTGACCAACACCTTGCCCTGCTCCGGTCGCACACCGTGACGCTCCAATGCCATCAGGCACAGCATCGAGGTGTAGCCCGCGGTACCGATGGCCATGGCCTGCCGTTCAGTCATGCCCAAAGGCAGCGGGATCAGCCAATCGCCCTTGACCCTGGCTTTCTGCGCCAGCCCTCCCCAGTGGGTTTCCCCCACGCCCCATCCGTTGAGCAGTACCTTGTCTCCCGGCTGGTAGCGGGGATCCGTGCTCGCCTCCACCGTGCCGACGAAATCGATCCCCGGCACCATCGGGAACTGGCGCACCACCGGGCCTTTACCGGTAATGGCCAACCCATCCTTGAAATTGAGCGTGCTGTAGGACACCCGCACGGTGACATCACCTTCGGGCAGTTTCTCGTCGTCCAGCTCGGCCATCCGGGCCTGATACGCCGAAGCGTCCTTGTCGATCACGATTGCCTTGAACATCTTGACCTCAATTTAGACCGATCGTCTATAAAACAGCAAAAAAAAGCATCAGCGTTCGATGCCAGTCAGAAATCCCTGGATGAAGACATCCAGGGGATGGATACCCTGGACCAGCCTGGCGCGTAGCACGGCGCCTTCCCAGCCGATCCAGAAGTACGCCGCAAGGGCGTTGCAGTCGGTACCGGGAGCGATCTCACCCGCTTCGACCGCCTCGTTCAGGCAACGGACAAGGCGTTGTTGCCAATCGAGCAGGACCTGCTCCAACTGCCAGCGGAAGCTGTCCGGCAGGACCACGACCTCCTGGCCCAGGTTGCCGACCAGGCAACCGCGCCGGAACTGGTGCCGGGCCATGCCGGCCTTCGCGTCCTCGACGAAATTCCGCAGTCGCTGCAGCGGGGCTTCGTCCTGATCCAGCAGCCAGCGGTCGAGCTTGCGGGCGAAGTAGGCGGCATAGCGCTCGAGGACCTGTTGGCCGAACGCCTCCTTGCTGTCGAAGTAGTGGTAGAAGGACCCCTTGGGCACTTGGATACGCTTGAGCACGGTATCGATGCCAGTGGCCGCGAAACCTTGCTCGGTGAGTATTTCCATCCCGGCACGCAGGAGGGCCTCACGCGTGTCGCCGTGCTCTCGATTGATCCTGGGAGGCCGGCCCCGGCGGGCCGTAGGTTTGTCAGTGTTCATGGATTCATTATTTAGACCGATCGTCTCAAAAGTCAAGCAAGCGCTTCCCTTGTAGCACGGGGGATTGCATGGTGGTGCTGCATGCACGGTGAGAAAAAACTAAAAAACTAAATATTGACATATCTCGATATCGAAAATAATCTGAATTCGAAGTCCACCACACATCCCCCAGGAGGCACCCTATGCAAGCGTCCAACGATACCCGTTCGAACTACGCTCCCGACAGCAGCTACGGCCTGTTCATCGACAATCAGTGGGTTGCAGGTGAAAACGGCGAAACCATCACCATCCTCAATCCCGCCAACGGGAAAACCCTCACCGGCATCCCGAACGCCACGGCGGTCGACGTCGACCGTGCAGTACAGGCCGCGCAACGCGCTTTCGAAGCCTGGCGCAGCACCACGCCAATAGAACGCGCCAATGCGCTGCTGAAGATCGCCGACTTGCTGGAAGCCGACGCCGAACGGTTCGCCGCCCTGGAATCCCTCGATGTAGGCAAGCCAATCCGTGAGAGCAGTTCCGTCGACATCCCGTTGGCGATCGATCACTTCCGCTATTTCGCCGGCGTGATCCGCAGCCACTCGGACGAGGCAGTCATGCTGGATGAACAGACGCTCAGCATCGTGCTCAGCGAGCCGCTGGGCGTCGTCGGCCAGGTGATCCCTTGGAACTTCCCACTGCTGATGGCCGCCTGGAAAATCGCCCCGGCCATCGCGATAGGAAATACCGTCGTCATCAAACCTTCCGAACTGACCCCGGTCAGCATCCTCGAACTCGCAAAGATCTTCGCCCAGGTATTGCCGGCCGGGGTTGTGAACATCGTCACCGGTACGGGTGCCTCGGCGGGCCAGGCGCTGCTGGACCATCCGGACGTGCGCAAGCTTGCCTTCACCGGCTCGACAAGTGTCGGCCATCGGGTGGCCGACGCGGCGGCGAAGAAGCTCATTCCGGCGACCCTCGAGCTGGGCGGCAAGTCGGCCAATATCGTCTTCCCCGATGCCAACTGGGACAAGGCCGTGGAAGGCGCAGCACTCGCCATTCTGTGGAACCAGGGCCAAGTCTGCGAATCCGGCGCTCGGCTGTTCGTGCACGAGTCGATCTACGAGCGCTTCCTGGATGAGGTCAAGCAGAAATTCGAAGCCGTGCGCGTGGGCGACCCGCTGCATCCGGACACCATGATGGGTGCCCAGGTCAGCAAGACACAGATGGAGCGAATCCTTGGCTACGTCGATATCGCCAAGCAGGAAGGTGCCAAGGTACTGCTAGGCGGTGGTCGTCTGACAGGTGCCGATTACGATGCGGGCTTCTTCATCCAGCCAACAATCCTGGTCGACGTACGCAACGACATGCGTGTGGCCTACGAGGAAATCTTCGGTCCCGTTCTATGCGTGATTCCGTTCAAGGACGAAGCGGACGTCATTGCCATGGCCAACGATTCGGAATACGGCCTGGCGGGCGCGGTCTGGACCCAGGACATCAACCGGGCGCTGCGCGTGGCACGCGCGGTGGAAACCGGGCGGATGTGGGTCAACACCTATCACGAAATCCCCGCCCACGCGCCCTTCGGCGGCTACAAGAAATCCGGCCTGGGACGGGAAACCCACAAGTCGATTCTGGAAGCCTACAGCCAGAAGAAGAACATCTATGTCAGCCTCAACGAAGCGCCGCTCGGGTTGTTCTGACCGCGCACAGCCTCGTTCATTTGACTCAATACATCTAATATTCTAGATATGTGGGTATATGAAATGAAACAGTCCGCACTCTTTACTACCGCCCAGTTGGGCCCGTACACCCTCAAGAACCGCATCGTCCTGCCGCCACTGACCCGCTCGCGCAGCTCCCAGCCTGGCAATATTCCGAACGATCTGATGGCCACCTATTACCGCCAGCGCACTGGTGCCGGTTTCATGGTGACCGAAGGTACCCAGATCGAGCCCCGTGGCCAGGGCTACGCCTGGACCCCAGGCATCCACAGCGCCGAGCAGGTCGAAGGCTGGCGCAAGGTCACCGATGCCGTGCATGCCGAAAGGGGTGTGATCTTCGCTCAACTCTGGCACGTCGGCCGCGTGTCGCACACCTCCCTGCAGCCCGGCGGTGAAGCGCCGGTTGCGCCCTCGGCCATCCGGGCGGACAGCGTCAAGGTGTTCATCGAGACCGGCCCCGGCACGGGCGCGCTGGCCGAGCCGTCCACTCCACGGGCGCTGACTACTGCGGAGGTGAAGGAGCTGATCCAGCTCTATGCCCAGGCCGCCCGCAATGCCTTGGAAGCCGGTTTCGACGGGGTGGAACTGCACTGCGCGAACGGCTACCTAGTGAACCAATTCATTTCCGCCCATACCAACCGGCGTGACGATGAATATGGCGGCTCGCTGCACAACCGCCTGCGCTTCCTGCGCGAGATCACTCAGGCCGTTGCCGATGTCGTTGGCAAGGAGCGCATGGGCGTCCGCTTCGCTCCCCTGTTCGCCACCACGGACGAAGACCGCGTCTACCTCGGCCTGGTCGAGGAAGACCCCCACCAGACCTACATCGAGGCCGTGAAGATCCTGGAGGACGAGGGCATCGCCTACCTGTCGCTCGCCGAAGCCGACTGGGAGAACGCCCCCGAGTTGCCGGAGGCCTTCCGCGAGGATGTTCGCAAGACCTTCAGCGGCAAGATCCTCTATGCCGGCAAGTACACCGCAGAACGCGGCAATCGGGTGATCCAGGCCGGCTGGGGCGATCTGATCGCGTTTGGTCGCCCCTTCATCGCCAACCCCGACCTGCCCGACCGTATCGCCAACAACTGGCCGCTCAATCCAGTCGACCTGACCAGCATGTACGGCGGTACCGACAAGGGCTACACCGACTACCCGACCTATCGCCCCTGAGCGATCAACCCCGCGCCCTGGGGCTCCAGAGCGCGGCTCGCGTTCGCCGACCGAGGAAGATGAACATGTATCAACCGAGCATGATTTCCCACCATGAGCATCGAGGATTCAGGCGAACCTTCACGCAAGGCCACTTGAGCCTAGGATTGTTCTTTCCCTTAGAGGCCTTCGAAGGGGACACACCAAGCATGCTTAATCAGGTCGCATTGGCCAAACGCGCAGAGGAGCTTGGGCTTTCCGCACTCTGGTTTCGCGACGTCCCTCTTCGGGATCCGGATTTCGGCGATATCGGCCAAGTCTTCGACCCTTGGGTGTACCTGGGCTTACATGGCCGCCCATACGACAGACATCGTGCTAGGCACCGCCTCCATCGCCCTTCCCTTGCACCATCCCTTGCATACCACCAAGGCGGCGGCGAGCGTCCGCTTGCTCCTGAGGGAGGCTTTCGGCGACCAGCCAGTGGAGTTCCCTGCCTTTAATGTCGATCCCGAAAAGCGTGGCGAGATATTTCGAGAGCACTGCGAAGTGATACGCCAGGCCCATCGCACTCGCTTCGCGCCCATCCGCTGGAGTGACGGCGAATTGCTGAGCGCCGACCTCATCCCCAAACCCACGACCTGGGAAATCCCGCTGTTCGTGACCGGACACAGCCGACAGTCGCTCGATTGGATCGCGCGCGAAAGCCATGGCTGGATCAACTCTCCACGCCCGCCGAAAATGCAGCGGCTGATCGTGGAGGACTGGCGAGAGGAGGTCATGAAACAGTGCGGTGCTGCCTAAAAGCCGTTCATGCAGTCGCTTTACATCGACCTGGATGCTCGCCCATCCACATTCATCCGGGGTTCCGCCTCGGGCGCGATCACCTGCGGGCCTTGCTACAGACGCTTCAGGATACCGGCGTGGACCACGTCATCCTGAACTTGAAATATGGCAAGCGTCCTGTGGCCGAAGCGCTCGAGGAACTCGGCATGTATATCCTTCCTCACGTCAGGGCCCGCGCCTCCCGACGCAGAGGTTTAACAGGACGAAAGTAGGAACATTCGTGAACGTTTCCACTACTTTCGACAGGTGACGCATCATGAAGGCTTCTCGTAGGCCTTCCAATTCCTCACACGGACGAGGAGAATATTGCAATATCGCGAAAAATGGGTATCACAAACCCTATGAACATTGACCTTAACGAAGTTCTTAAAGCCCTGGCGAACCCGATGCGCCTCGATATCCTCAATTGGCTCAAGGATCCAAAGACGAATTTTCCCGAGCAGGAAGTCGACCCGGAAACAGTGGGCGTGTGCGTCAGCATCATCCAGGAGCGCACGGGCCTTTCGCAGTCCACTACGTCGCTTTACCTCACCGCCCTTCAGCGCGCACGACTCGTGACCTCGCATCGGATCGGCCCGTGGACTTACTACAAGCGTCATGACGAAAACATCGATGCCTTTCTCAAAACACTGCAAGAAAAGATCTAGGTGTGTAGTCCCAACGTGTAGCGGTGCCTCATCCCTGAGTCGTCAAGAGGAGGATGCCCTATGGGAAGTGTTTTTCACGGCTGCGCCCGCACGGCGCCGCGTGTTCGAGCCAAGCTCCAAGCGTCGAAACAGAGCACCCGAGCCCTTGCCACCCGCTACGGGCTGAATCCGAAGACCGTGACCAAGTGGAGGACGCGGACCACGACAACCGATGCTCCGATGGGTGCTTGGTCCCGGGAAGTAATGGCCAGGATCGTCTTTGAAGAGCTGCGGATCCTCATACCACTGTTCCAGGATAAGGCCAATCGGAGTACGCCCTTTCAGCACGCATAACGGACGACTGCTGTTACACGCCCAGAGGTAGTCCCCGAAAGGCGACCGGAACCTCCCATGGCCATGGACCCTCCTTCGAGAGAGGCTCGTACCATGAACCAGTACTTTCCGGGAACAAACACCTAAGGAAGGCTTATATGGACGCCTCCCGGAACTCAAGAGGTAGGCCTGCTGGCGTTCAGGTAGGAGCAGTCTTATATCCGGCCTGTTTGTGCAGGCCGAAAAACCTGCTGGCCCTGATGGAATCCGCTGGCGAGGCCCGCATCTGAAAATCGAGCTGTGGGCAGCGCCCTGGCTCATCTTCCTTATCAGGTTTACCTCGCCACGGTCTGACCTGTTCCGCCATCACGTGCTTACCGCCTGCGCTCCTTGTGAAGCCTGTTGGCTGCCGTTTCTCAATGCCCCGCAGGGCATGCGGTAAAGCGCTCGGCCCGGTACGGAGAGCCCTTGGCCAGCACGGCCCACAGGGTTCGGGCCAGCTTGTTGGCCACCGCGGCGACCGCCACGTTGTGAGGCCGCCTGGCCAGCAAGCGCTCAAGCCATCCGGATTTCTGGCTCCTGGCGAGGATCGAGCGAGCCCCGTGCATCAACAGCATGCGCAGGTAGCTGTCACCGCGCTTGCTCAGCCCCAGTTGCCGGACTCGACCGCCGGTACCGGTCTGCCGGGGAACCAGTCCCAGCCAGGCGGCGAACTGTCGGCCGGAACGAAAGGTCGTCGCGTCTCCCAGCGAGGCAACCGCAGCGGTGGCCGTCAATAAACCGATGCCGGGGATCTCTGCAATTTTCTGGCAGTCGGGGTTCTCGCGCAGGCAGCGCTTCAGGCGGAGTTCGATCACCTGGATTTCCTCCTCCAGTCTGAGCACCCGCGCCCACTGCTCGCGCAGGCTCTCCAGAAGTACGGGAGGAACCTGATTTTCCGCCTCGGCGAAGGCTTCCGGCATAGCCTTGGACAAGGGGGCATACCCCTCCGGCAGCACAATCCCGAACTCGTAAAACAGCCCTCGCAAACCATTGCTCTGCATGATGCGAAACTTCAGCAGTTGGGCACGAATACGGTGCAGCGAGAGAATGGCCTGCTGGTCCGCTTGCTTGATGGCGACCAGGCAGGCGCCGGGCTGCTGTACCGCTGTCCAGATGGCCTGGGCGTCGGCCGCATCGGTCTTGTTGCGCAGTACGAAGGGACGCACTGAGCGAGGGGCCAGCAAGCGCACTTCATGCCCCTGCTGCCGAAGCTGACGAGCCCACCAGTGGGCGCTGCCGCACGCCTCGATCGCCACCAGGCAGGGTTGGCGCCGGGCGAAAAACGCCAGGACTTCATCGCGCCGCAGTTTGATGCGCTCGATTTTTCCGGTGTTCTGGTCGACGGTATGTAGTTGGAAAACCTTCTTGGCGATGTCCATGCCGATCACGCTATGTTCCATGATGGATCCTCTTGCTCAAGTGATGCTTGCCATTCACATGCTTCACTGTGGCACTCCGATGCCGAGCAGCGAGGATCCTCTATCGATGCAGAGGTGTTGCAATCGGCCCGCTGCCGGGGGAGGCGTCCATACCATCTGAAGAAGACTTTCTGAATCTGGTGAAATACACCGATCCCATTGCCCGAGTTTCCCGATGAAGCAGATGACCTTTGCCGATGCCGAGTACGCCGGCAAGCGCAAACAGACCCGCCAGGAATCGCTCCCGATCGAAATGGCTCGACCGTCCATCCACCCCGGCTCTGCCGCGACTGGCCCTGACGCGCCTCCACGCCAACGCCATGTTCGCGCTCGCGATTCGCTGTGATCAACTTACGACGGGACTTGTACCCACAGGAGTGCGCCCATGCTGGGCGCACAAAGCAAAACCCCGACACCAGGCCGGGGTTCCACACAGGCTCGCCTTTTCTAGGCGAGGCCGATCTTCTCGGCGAACGCTTCGATATCCACATGGTGGTCGAGCACTTCGCCGGAAGCCATTTCGATCAGATACAGGCTTCCCAACTCCTCATACCTGTCGCTGTCGGGCTGGCAGCGCTTGATCTGCCGTTCCCCTTTCGCAGCCAGAAAATGATTGACCTTGGCCAACAATGCCAGGTTTACCCCTGCCGTGCTCATGCCTGTCCCCGATAACGGATCAACGTGGAGCCTCAGGATGGGCGAAAGCGTTATAGCAATCAAGCCATAAAAAACTCCGTACGAACTCATCCCCAGCGAACGCCAGGGATACCCCGAGCCGTGCCGGTTATCCTCACGCTTTCCAGGACCGAAGGCACTACATCAGCGAGTCGATCAGCAAAGCGTTGGTGTAGATCAGGCTACCGTCGCTGGCACGATGTCCAACCAAGTGAAACTGCCCGCGCCGATCCTCCGGCCGCAGGTAGACCCGCAAGTGGCAGTCGGACAACGGCCCGCATTCGGGCGGGGTGACCAGTTCCAGGGTGTTCAGGTCAACCTCGACCAGCGCCTCGGATTCGCCGGTGCTCTGCAAGCGCTCCTCGGCCTGTTCCAGGTGCTGGCGGTCGTCGCCGCCGATATAGAAGTGGATCAGTCCCATGGGAACCGATTTCTCGGTGGGTCTGGTCTTGCGCCAGCTCTCAATCTCGAAGCTGCTCATCGCGAGTTCTCCCGAGTTGACTGAAAGGACGGGCGATGCCCACCGTTCAGGATAGCAGCAGGCAAGAGCGCCATCGTCCGCTCAGGGCGCGCCGAACAACGCCGTCCAGTAGATTCCCGCATCGCTCTTCGGATCGGCGGCGTAGGCCGCACCCAGTTCGCTGAACTGCGGATTCATCAGATTGGCGCAGTGACCAGGGCTGGCCAGCCAGCCGTCGACCACCTTGCGCGCGTTGTCCATGGCGGCGGCGATGTTCTCGCCGATCAGCCCGCCGGTGTAGCCGGCCAGTTCCGCCCGGTCGCTCGGAGTACGGCCGTCGCGGTCCTTGTGGTCGAAGAAGTTGCCGTTGGCCATGGCCCGGCTGTGGCTTTCGGCCGCGCCGCCCAGGACAGAGCTCCAGGCCAGCGGTGGCGCCGCGGCGAACCGCTGGCCAGCGCACTGGCGCGGCTGCGCGCGAACGGCGTTGATCTGTTCGAGCAGCTTCTGCCCTTCCGCCTGCCAGTCGCCCATGCGCCCGGCCAGCAACGGTCGCGCCAGCACGATGCGCCAGTCGCGTTCCGCGCGGCTGACACCGATATCGACGAACTGCGGGTCCAGCACCACCTGACAGAAGCTCTGCCGCAAGGTCGCCATGGCGGCTTGCGCGTCGCGCGGGCCGGACAGGCTGATCGCCTGTGCGTTGACCAGCGGATAGGCGGCGAGCCCCAGAGACTCCCGCAGATCCCCACTGCCATCGGCCGGCAGGATCAGCCGCGGATCGTCCGTCAGCGGCGGCAGCTCGCCGGCCGCCCGGCCGGCGCAACTCTGCACCTGCGCCCGGTAGGCGTTGATCGACGCCACCAGTTGCGCCTCTTCGCCGGCCCCGACGACGGCGGACACCAGACCCAGCGATACGGCCGCGAGCCGTGCCACGAATGAAGCAATGCGCATGGAAACCTCCTCGATATGACTACCTCCATGATGCGCGATTGCAGGCCTTTCGAGCACGCTCGGGGGGGGGTGCTCCGCTCCCACGTGGGAGCGCTCGTCGTTATACACAACTCCAGTCCCCACAGGTCTATACCCAAAAGGGATTCGTGGAGAATGACGATGAACTGGGCAGAGGAAGAAATGCAGACCGCCGACCTAGGCGATGAGCGCCTGAATGTACGGGTAGCCAAGGTCCTGGAGCGGTTGGGAGCGCACCCGGGGAGCAGCATTCCCGCGGCCTGCCGGGGCTGGGCGGAAACGATGGCGGCCTATCGGTTCTTCGACCACGAGAAGGCAACATTCGAGACGGTGCTGACACCGCATCGGGATGCCACGCTGCAGCGCATGGAGTGTTGCCCGGTGGTGTTGCTGGTACAGGACACCACCGAGCTCGACAAGTGGGTGAGCCTGGGCCCCAAGGGCGTGGGCACGCTCAAGGAGCAGCAGAAATACCCGCGTCGGTTGCATCCGACCGTGGCCTTTACCCCAGAACGCATCTGCCTTGGGGTCGTGGAGGCCTTGTGGTGGAGCCGCGACGAACCGAGTCCGCGCAAGGCGCGTCGTGGCAAGGGCGTGGACGAGAAGGAGAGCCGGCGCGGGATCGACAGTTACCAGGCTAGCTGCGCGTTGCAGGGGCAGATCCCCAAAACGCAATTGGTGAACCTCGCCGATGCGGAAGGGGATCTGTATGAATGGTTCACCGAGTATGCGGAAGTCGCACCGTCCACGCGGGCGCAGTGGATCGTGCGTGCGGCACAGGATCGACGCGTGCTGACGGGCGATGCCGACAAGCTATGGGCATCGCTGGCCATGGCGCCGGGTCTGGGGCAGCTCGCCGTCGAGGTCCGGGCACGCCCGAAGCGCCCGGCCCGGCAGGCCCGGGTCACGTTGCGTTCGGCCACTGTCGTGCTGCGTCCCCCCGCTCGAATCGGTCGCCACTTGCCGGAAGTCTCCGTCAATGCCGTGCTGGCCCGCGAAGAGAATCCTCCGGAGGGCGTCGAGCCGCTGGAGTGGCTGTTGCTGACCAGCTTGCCGGTGGGCAGCCTGGAACAGGCCTCTACGATTGTCGCCTGGTATGCCGTGCGCTGGTATATCGAGATTTACTTTCATGTCCTGAAAAACGGCTGTCAGATCAATTGCCTGCAACTGGAAACCGAGGAGCGGCTACTGCCTTGCATCGGGCTTTACCTGGTGGTTGCCTGGCGAGTGCTGTACAGCCTGATGCTCGGACGTGCCTGCCCGGAGCTGAATTGCGAGTTGATTTTCGAAGCCCGGGAGTGGCGGGCCGCCTACCTCGTGATCAAGCGCTGCCCACCGCCGCCGGTGCCACCTCGACTGGGCGAGATGGTTGAGTGGGTGGCCGGTCTGGGCGGCTATCTGGGGCGCAAACACGATGGCCCACCCGGCCCCAAGGCCATGTGGATCGGATTGCAGCGATTGCGGGAGTTTGTCATTGCACTGGAAGCACGCGATGCGCTCGCCGGAACTTATGTATAACGACGAGCGTGGGAGCGATCGGCTTCGTGACGCCTTACCTGGCGGCATTCGACACGCCAACACGGCTCACGCCAAAACGCCAAAACGCCCCGACTTGGCCGTTCGTAGAATCCCATTGCTCATGCGCCACTTTGTGCTTTCGTTGATGTGTGCAGAGGAAAAGCCCGTGGTAGCAAATGTATGACAGTGGAATATCAAGGCTGGTTTGGCGAGAGCTCCACATCACTATCGAGTCGATACGAAGGAGACAGTCATGGACAACATCAACCAATGCCTGAAGGGATTTCAGGAACAACTGGAGCACCTTCAGAACAACGCGACGCTGAAAACGCTTCAGGAGCAGATGGAGAATTTTCAGAAGAATGGGGCACTGCAAGCGATCCAGGAGCAGATGGAGCACTTACAGAATAATTCGATGCTAAAAACGCTCCAGGAGCAGATAGAGCAACTTCAGAACAATCGGGTGTTGAAGGAATTTCAGGAGCAGATGGAAAAATTCCAGAGCAACCCGCTACTGAAGGAGTTTCAGGAGCAGATGGAGCGCTTTCAGAACGACCCAGAGCTGAAAGCGCTCCAGGAGCAGATGGAGCAACTTCGAAACCATCCGGTGATGAAGGGATATCAAGAGCAGATGGAGTACTTTCAGAACAATATGGAGCTGAAAACGATCCGCGAAGAAATGGAGAAACTTCAAAACAATCCAGTGCTGAAAGCGCTCCAGGAGGAAATGCAACACTTACAGAACAATCCGGCGCTGAAAGCGCTCCAGGAAGAGATAGAGCAATTTCAGAACACTGCGGCACTGAAAGCGATTCAGGAGGAAATGGAGCATTTCCAGAACAACCCGGCGCTGAAAACGTTCCGGGAACAGATAGAACACCTTCAGAACAATCCGGCGCTGAAAACGATTCAGGAGGAGATGGAGCACTTTCAGAACCATCCAGCGCTGAGAGCGATTCAGGAGCAGATGGAGCAAATTCAGCAAAAACCGGCCTGAGCCGTAGATGGAGCGACACCCCACCGCTTGCGCAAAGGGACACCGCGGTCCCGGTCCTACGCGGCGTGGTAGGAGCGATCATTCAAACGGGCCATGAAAAACCGCCGACAGATCCGGCCTGCCGGCGGTTTTTCCGTTGCGGACTCAGGCGATGCGCAGTTGCTCCTCGATGAGGAAGTCCTCCTCCAGCAAACGGTCGCGACCGGCCACGCTGCCAGCGAACCCACGGCTGTCCGCAATGCGCTTGTTGCGCTGCTTGCCGAGCCGATGGGCCAGGGCATGGCCGAGTTTTTCCATCGCGCCATCCAGGGCGAACTCCAGGGACTCGGCGTTGTGACTCACCGACAGCGGCTGGCATCCCCTGGCGCGGGCTTCGATCTGGCAGCGCTTGTCGTTGGCTCCGGCCTTGTTGCCTTTCTCGTCGTTCAGATGGACGACAACGCGGGTCAATTCCTCGCCGTAACGCTCGAACTTGCTGGCGATGGTGGCGCGGACCCAGCCGGCCAGACGGGCACTGCCTTCGATATGGTTATCGCTGTGAACCTGGAGTTGCATATGCCATTCCCTCTTCAATCGATCAGCAATGGTGCCGCGTAGTTGCATCGCGACACCTCCAGACTACGCCGAACCGAGGCGTCTGGAAGCCCCCTGTGCAGAGAAAAATATGCATTGCTGACTTGTGTCAGAAGTCCGTAACAATGGCGGCGATAGGGGATGGACGTGCAATCCGAGACAGGCCTAGGATCGATTTTTCGGTCGCCCCGAACCTCTCACCCTGTCTGCCGACGGTCATCTGCCCTGCCTTCATGCAAGAACATGAAATCGACCGGAGTTCGGCATAGCGATCACCTCGCCGGGAACTTCGCACGGGATACGCCCTTTCAGTCCGGACCGCTCCCCCGATCGTCCCCGATGCAGGCTGTCACCGGCCCCGTTGCCAAAGGCGCCTGAAGCGATCAAAACTCGCCCAAGCCGGCTACAATGGCACGCTCGTTTCGTCCCGAATCTCACCGCCATGTCATTACCCAAGCACCATCTGGAACTGCTCAGCCCGGCACGGGATGTGTCCATCGCCAAGGAGGCGATCCTGCATGGCGCCGATGCCGTGTACATCGGCGGCCCCAGCTTCGGTGCGCGGCACAGCGCCGGCAACGATGTGACGGATATCGCCGGCCTGGTGGAGTTCGCCCACCAGTTCCACGCCCGGGTGTTCGTCACCCTCAACACCATCCTGCACGACGACGAGCTGGAACCAGCCCGCCAGTTGATCTGGCAGCTACACGACGCGGGCATCGACGCGCTGATCGTGCAGGACATGGGCATCCTGGAAATGGACATTCCGCCCATCGAGCTGCACGCCAGCACCCAGTGCGACATCCGCACCCTGGAAAAGGCGAAATTCCTGGCCGACGCCGGTTTCTCCCAACTGGTGCTAGCGCGCGAACTCGGCCTTGCGGAGGTCCGCGCCATCGGCGCGCGAGTGGACTCGACCATCGAGTTCTTCATCCACGGCGCGCTGTGCGTGGCCTTCTCCGGGCAGTGCTACATCTCCCACGCGCAGACCGGGCGCAGCGCCAACCGCGGCGACTGCTCGCAGGCCTGCCGGCTGCCCTACACCCTGAAGGACGACCAGGGCCGGGTGGTGGCCTACGACAAGCACCTGCTGTCGATGAAGGACAACAACCAGAGCGCCAACCTGCGCGCGCTGATTGATGCCGGGGTGCGCTCCTTCAAGATCGAGGGACGCTACAAGGACATGGGCTACGTGAAGAACATCACCGCCTACTACCGGCAACGGCTCGACGAGGTCCTGAGCGAGCGCCCGGAGCTGGCACGAGCCTCCAGCGGCCGGACCGAGCACTTCTTCGTGCCGGACCCGGACAAGACCTTCCACCGCGGCAGCACGGACTACTTCGTCAACGAGCGCAGGATCGACATCGGCGCCTTCGATTCGCCGACCTTCACCGGCCTGCCGGTGGGCGAGATACTCAAGGTCCGCAAGAAGGATTTCATCGCCGGCACCACGGAGCCGCTCGGCAACGGCGACGGCCTGAACGTGCTGGTCAAGCGCGAAGTGGTGGGCTTCCGTGCCAGCGTCGTCGAACAGCTCGAACGCTCCGAGCGGGGCGGCAAGCCCCACTGGCAATACCGCATCGAGCCCAACGAGATGCCGGCCGCGCTGAAGCAGTTGCGTCCGCATCATGCGCTGAACCGCAACCTGGACCACGACTGGCAGCAGGCGCTGCAGAAGACTTCCGCCGAGCGCCGGGTCGGGGTGCGCTGGCAGGTCCGGCTGACGGAGGAGGCACTCGACCTGAACGTGACCAGCGAGGAAGGCGTCGGCGCTTCGGCGAGTCTCGCCGGGCCCTTCGGACTGGCGAAGAAGCCGGAACAGGCGCTCGAGCAGTTGCGCGACCTGCTCGGTCAATTGGGCACCACCCTCTACCATGCCGAAGAAGTGGAGATCGATGCACCGCAGGCATTCTTCGTCCCGAACTCCCTGCTCAAGGCCCTGCGCCGCGAGGCCATCGAGGCCCTGACTGCCGCCCGCCTGGCCACCCACCGGCGCGGCAGCCGCAAGCCGGTCAGCGAGCCGCCGCCGGTGTACCCGGAATCGCACCTGACCTTCCTGGCCAACGTGTACAACGAGAAGGCCCGGGCGTTCTATCGCCGCTACGGCGTGCAACTGATCGACGCGGCCTACGAGGCTCACGCGGAGGCCGGCGAAGTGCCGGTGATGATCACCAAGCACTGTCTGCGTTTCTCCTTCAACCTGTGCCCGAAACAGGCCAAGGGCGTCACGGGCGTGCGCACCAGGGTCGCGCCGATGCAACTGGTGCATCAGGACGAGGTGCTGACCCTGACGTTCGACTGCAAGGCCTGCGAGATGCACGTCATCGGCAGGATGAAAGACCACATCCTCGCCCAGCCCCAACCCGGCAGCTCGACCGGTATCGTCGGCCAGATCAGTCCCGAGGAGTTGCTCAAGACCATCAGGAACAGAGCGCAACGCTGAGCCCGCCGATCTGCCCGGAAAACCGAACCGGTGCTGAACGACAAAGCCCTGCGTCGAGCAGGGCTTTGTCGTTCATTTTCTTCCGGTTTTCGCATCAACCCAGTCTGAGACCGGTACTGTCCACCACGCCGTCCGCATGGGTTGCCACCTTGGACGAAGGACGCATCCAACGTCCCAGGCACACACCCGCCACGAACAGAACCAACCAGGTAAACACTACGGTAAGAACAATGGCCATCAACATCGTTATCTCTCCCTGACATTCATATTGTGCGGCAATATGTAGCAATAATCCGTTCTTGACAAATTGACCCAAATCAAAAGAAGAGACTCTTTCGGTTTCGGGATTTTCAGGCATTCCCCGCTTGCCAGCTTTCCTTTCCACTCGATGATCCGGGCCCTCGCGTACCACTGCCAGCCGCCGGCGGATAGAAGGGCTACATGGCCTCAGCGCCCTCGCCCTCCGGCTTTCCTGTCGATACCAGCGCCCCGCTGGCATCGGCGAACAAGCGGGATAGGGTCGCTGGCGACGAGCCACGTCCGACACCCCCGAATGCCCAGGCCGGCCATGACGCACCGGTATACCCGCATGGATGCGCACCTTGTAGTTCACGAAAAAAATCACTACAAAACTATTGACACGACCGCACCCATCCCCCGATGATGAAGCTGCTTCCCTAACAGGGAGCCCTGGTAAGGGTGTTCGCGGTTTGCTCGACCCACCTCGTCGAGCCACTTCGCGGCTGTACTGCCCACAAGGCGGACTGATGAAGTTGACTGGCAGTGATCGCACTGGTGGCGAGAAAGCGCTGGCGAGACATTCTGATGATGCTTGTGGCGGACCGCACGACCCCTCCGGCCCGTTCCAGACACCATCGGTGCTCGCCTCCCGTCCTCTCCTCCTCGCGATCCCGCCCCGGCTTCTCCAGGTTTGCTTTGTGTAGTTAGCTCAGATCGGCGCTACATAAGGCTCATGTTGTGATCTGGACCCAGCTGCACGGCATGCAGGCCACCGTCCGATCCATCGATCCACGGACGGCTGGCCTGAACCGAAAGGCGGCACATTTTCGCAAACGCTCGATCAATGGATGACCATGAGGACCTTGCACATGAATCTGAACAACAATGCACTCTCTCCCGATGAATTGGCTCAACTGTTCGCCCAACGCAGGGACAAGAGCGAAAGCCACATCCTCTGGATCTGCGAGGCGGGCGAAGTCCATCTCGATCGCCTTCCGGCCGGCATGGAGGAAACGGAATTCGAGAAGCGCACCCCTGCCATGCGTGTCAGGCTCAGAGCCTATCGCCGGGGAAAGGGCTACGTCGGCAAGAAAGCCGCGGCCGATCGGGAATTCATCGATCGCGTTCACCAGACCCTGACTGAACACTGGCGCGTCGCCCGGAGCAATCCCGGCGTTCACTATGTGGACAAATACTGCTGACCGACAGTCTTGCCTGAACCCAAGCCTACCCGACTCCCTCGCCGGTCCGGGTAGGCTTCCCCATCCCGTTCCCACGCCCTCGCGCTCGTCGTTATACATAAGTTCCGGCGAGCGCATCGCGTGCTTCCAGTGCAATGACAAACTCCCGCAATCGCTGCAATCCGATCCACATGGCCTTGGGGCCGGGTGGGCCATCGTGTTTGCGCCCCAGATAGCCGCCCAGACCGGCCACCCACTCAACCATCTCGCCCAGTCGAGGTGGCACCGGCGGCGGTGGGCAGCGCTTGATCACGAGGTAGGCGGCCCGCCACTCCCGGGCTTCGAAAATCAACTCGCAATTCAGCTCCGGGCAGGCACGTCCGAGCATCAGGCTGTACAGCACTCGCCAGGCAACCACCAGGTAAAGCCCGATGCAAGGCAGTAGCCGCTCCTCGGTTTCCAGTTGCAGGCAATTGATCTGACAGCCGTTTTTCAGGACATGAAAGTAAATCTCGATATACCAGCGCACGGCATACCAGGCGACAATCGTAGAGGCCTGTTCCAGGCTGCCCACCGGCAAGCTGGTCAGCAACAGCCACTCCAGCGGCTCGACGCCCTCCGGAGGATTCTCTTCGCGGGCCAGCACGGCATTGACGGAGACTTCCGGCAAGTGGCGACCGATTCGAGCGGGGGGACGCAGCACGACAGTGGCCGAACGCAACGTGACCCGGGCCTGCCGGGCCGGGCGCTTCGGGCGTGCCCGGACCTCGACGGCGAGCTGCCCCAGACCCGGCGCCATGGCCAGCGATGCCCATAGCTTGTCGGCATCGCCCGTCAGCACGCGTCGATCCTGTGCCGCACGCACGATCCACTGCGCCCGCGTGGACGGTGCGACTTCCGCATACTCGGTGAACCATTCATACAGATCCCCTTCCGCATCGGCGAGGTTCACCAATTGCGTTTTGGGGATCTGCCCCTGCAACGCGCAGCTAGCCTGGTAACTGTCGATCCCGCGCCGGCTCTCCTTCTCGTCCACGCCCTTGCCACGACGCGCCTTGCGCGGACTCGGTTCGTCGCGGCTCCACCACAAGGCCTCCACGACCCCAAGGCAGATGCGTTCTGGGGTAAAGGCCACGGTCGGATGCAACCGACGCGGGTATTTCTGCTGCTCCTTGAGCGTGCCCACGCCCTTGGGGCCCAGGCTCACCCACTTGTCGAGCTCGGTGGTGTCCTGTACCAGCAACACCACCGGGCAACACTCCATGCGCTGCAGCGTGGCATCCCGATGCGGTGTCAGCACCGTCTCGAATGTTGCCTTCTCGTGGTCGAAGAACCGATAGGCCGCCATCGTTTCCGCCCAGCCCCGGCAGGCCGCGGGAATGCTGCTCCCCGGGTGCGCTCCCAACCGCTCCAGGACCTTGGCTACCCGTACATTCAGGCGCTCATCGCCTAGGTCGGCGGTCTGCATTTCTTCCTCTGCCCAGTTCATCGTCATTCTCCACGAATCCCTTTTGGGTATAGACCTGTGGGGACTGGAGTTGTATATAACGACGAGCGCCCTCGCGTGGGAACCTCGCCTCGCACCGGCACACGCGCGCAAAGTGCATCTCCGCCGGGAGCGCAATGCCGTCCCGCTTCCGTACTAGACTTGAACCGATTCCGCAATCGAGGCCGACGCCAGGGAGGTGATGATGATGCACGCCCCACGCATTCCCCGCTGATCCCTCTTTCCCTGGAGATAGCCATGAGCAAAAGCCACGAGACGCACAAGGAAGCCAAGAAAAAACCGCTGAAGAACCCCCAGGAAAAACGCCAGGCCAAGCGCCTCAAGAAATCCGGGCACAGCCTGCTGGGCAGCCACGGCGCCACCTCATGACCCCGACGCGCCATGCGCCGGGCCCGTGCCGCTGCATGGCCGGCAGGCTCAATCCCGCTTCCGCTCGAACACGGCCGCTGCCGGCCGTGTTGCCGGCTCCGCACGGCTATTCCCGGCATCGAGCGCCCTGCCGCCGTTCATCAGGGCGAAGCAACGCGGCGCCTTGTATGCCAACAGCAAGCCGGCGCAAAGCGCGATCGCCACGGTGATCAGAACGCTGGCCAGATAATGCGCCAGCATCCAGCCGTCCGTCGGAGCCGGGACCAGGCGCCACAGTTGGATCTTCACCTCGGCGATCAGCGGAAAGTGCATGGCATAGAGGAAGAAGGCCAGACCGCCGTAGCGTGCGACGGCAGCGCCCGCCGGCGTCGCCGCGAGTTGCAGGACCATCCCCCAGCAGGCCAGCACGCCGATCGGGCGCATGGCACGCGTCGCCACCGACAGCCATTCGGGGCGCTGATCGTCCCAGCCTAGCAACAGGGGCGCCGCGGCCCGCAGCGCGACGAGAACGACGTAGGCCAGCGCCAGCGTCAACGCAGCACGTCGCCCCACCTCCAGCGACACACCGCCTATACGCAACCAACCTCCCAGATGGAAAAAGAACACCACGTCGGAGCGGAAGAAGATCAGCAGGTCGTGGCCGGCCAACCACGCCGGCCCCAGTATCGCCAGTCCCAGGTAAGGCGCATGGCGCAGCAGCAGCCACAGGAGCGGACTGATCAGGACAGTGACGAACAGGTCGCGCACGAACCAGAACTGGAACCCCACCGGGTGCCGGGTGAGGCCGAAGACGGCATTGAGATAGTCGAACCAGCCGGCACGCTCGAAGCGGATGTTGAGGACTCCAGGCAGGGGATCGCTCGCCCGCCAGAGGAAAAGGGACAGCAGGATCGCCAGGAACACGGCGTTCCAGAACACCAGCGGCAGGTACAGGGACCTCAGGCGGCGGCGAATGCGCCGCTGCAGCTCGAAACGGGCGGCATGCGGCCGCGCGGCGAAGGAAAAGAACAGCCAACCGGAAATCAGGCTGAGCAAGGGAACCGCGCTGAAGAAGAAGAACAGGACGAAGCTGTTGACGAAGGTCGCCAGCGGATGATGCGCGACGTCCATGCCGTCGAAGGGCGAAACCTGCGAATTCGGGTACCTCATGTAGTGCAGGAACACCAGGCCGACGATCAGGGTGATGCGTGCGAACCCGATGGCCTGCGACAGTTCCCGCGCGGTCGGCGGACGAGCGTCACGGCGTAGCCATCGCGTAAAACCATCGCCGAACTTCACTGCCTGGAGTTTCACTGGCGTGTCCTCCATGGTGAACGATCAGGGGCGCGTATTCGCTTCGATGGATCGGCTTCGCTTGCTCCGGATAGCGCCGCCCCGCCCGCGCGCTTTCGCGCCGGCCAGTACTCCTGGGACCCTGGGCTTTCCTTTCGCGATCCGGCCGGGCGACGGCCTGCATGCCTCCCGTCGGAGCGCGCGGGCCGGCGCGGCGGGCTATGCCTGCAACTGGCGGCTGATCTGCTCGATGCAGGCGGCGAGGCGCTGCTCGGCCTCGCGCATTTGCCGCTCCTGCTGCAGCATCGGGACGCAGAGATTGAGGGCTGTCAGCACCAGCAGTTCGTCCTTGCTGGCGGCGGGAAAGCGCTGGCGGCTTTCCGACAGGCGCTGCTGAAGCAGGTCGGCGGCCTCCTGCAGGACGCGCTCCTCGCTGGCGGAAGCCTTGATCGGGTAGTCGCGCCCGAGAATCTTCAGGACACGGACGCCATTCTCCTTCATGCGACGCTACTGGCACCGGCGCGTTCGAGCAGCGCCTGCAGGCGGGCGAGCGTGGCGGCCTGCCGCTCTTCCTGTTCGAGGGCGGCCAGTTGCAGGTTATCGTTCTCCTCCCTGGCCTGGCGCAGCTCCTGCTCGAGCTGGCTGCAATTTTCGGCCAGAGTCCGATTCTGTTGCAGGAGATCGGCCACGACGCGTTCGAGTTGAGCAAGAGTTGTATCAAGCATGGTAAGTATCTGAATCCGTGAAGAAGCGGAAAAGGTTATCTGAGAACACAGGCAAAAGGAAAAGTTTTCGAGCGGATCGTTTTCGCCGTGCGACCCGGCGCATTCAGCCGCCCTGGCGCGGCATGGCCGAACCGCGCCTTTGCTGTTCAGCCATGCCCGAACCAGTGTTGCCAGGCCAGACGCACCGTCAGGACCAGCACCACGCCGATGAACAGCGGACGAATGAGGCGGGCCCCGCCGCCGATGGCGGTACGGGCGCCCAGCCAGGCGCCGGTCATCAGCGCACAGCCCATGCTCAGGCCGAGCAGCCAGGCCACCTGGCCGCTGCCGATGAAGACGCTCAAGGCCACGGCGTTGCTGACAAAATTCATGCTGCGGGCCACGCCGCTGGCGCGCACCAGGTCGAGCGGATACAGCAGCAGGGTGCTGACCGTCCAGAAGGTGCCGGTACCAGGGCCCGCCACACCGTCGTAGGCGCCGAGGGCGAGACCCTGCGGCCACTGGCGTAGCTTCGCGATCCGCGCATCGGGCCGCTGGATGCCGCCCGGAGTACGGCTGAACAGCAGATACAGCCCGCAGGCGAAGACGATGACCGGCAGCGACTGGTTCAGCCACCTGGCCGGCAGGTAATGGGCGACGGCGGCGCCCAGGAGTGCGCCAAGGGCGGTGGCGGCGAGTGCGCCATACCACTGCCGGGGATGGAACAGGCCACGCCGGATGAAGGTCAGGCTGGCGATGGCCGCACCGAAGGTGGAGCAGAGCTTGTTGGTCCCCAGCACCAGATGCGGCGGCAGGCCGGCGGTCAGCAGCGCGGGTACCGTGATCAGGCCGCCCCCGCCGGCGATGGCGTCGATGAAACCGGCGACGAAGGCCACGCACGCCAGGACGACGAGGGTGACAGGGTCCAAGGCGATTTCGAAGGCAAAGGACATGACGAAGGTGCGTCCCGGCGGGAGGAAGGCCGCGGATGGTAGCGCGTCGCGCCAGCGCCGCGAATCCTCGCGAAACACTTTCATCCGCCCCGGCTCGCCGCTATCCACCGCTGGAAAGCCTCGATCGGAGGCCCCCGGCCCTCGCCGGATGGCGCAGTGAACGAAGCCGGAAACGCCTCTCCTACGGCCTGGCCGCGCGCCACAGCTCCGGCCAGTCATCGGGTGGGCTGCCGGCGCACCGCTGCATCATCCGCGCGGACTGCAGTTGGAAGCGCTCGCCGTCGAACAGCCAACTGCCCGCATCGCCGCAATCGCCGACACCCCTGCCCTTCATGAAATACCCCAGCTCTCCGCTCCCTTCGTCGTAGTTGACCCAGCCGCCAAGTCCCTCGCCGCCGAACGGCAAGGGCTCGATACGCAACGGCTGGCGCGGATAAGGCGCCTGGCGGGCGACCCGGTAGAGGGCGAAACTGCAGTTATAGGCCGCACAGGACGTCTGGATCAGCACCAGCGCCTCCTGGCCGTTGAGGGCATGGGCCTCGGCTTCGGGCTCCAGGCTCTCCGGGTCGGCCTCCAGCCATTCGCTGCGCGTGGCCTCCATCACCGCCAGGGGGATGCCCTGACGCTCGGCGTCGGTCAGCGGCGTGACACCGGGGAAAGGCCGCAGCAGGGGCAGCGGCGGCGCTTCCGGCACCTCGCGATCGTCGCGCTCGCCCAGTCGGTACAGTGCGCCGCGGGTGTCCAGGCGCCCCTGCACCGAATCCATCAACAGCAGCGCCGCGGAAAGGCCGGCGAGGGAAAGCTCGGCCTCCTCGCCCTCCGCGTCCAGGCGCAGGATCTCGCCATCGCGCCACTCGGCCAGCAGCGCGCGCCATATCGCCCTCGCCGTGCAGGATCGGCTCTCCTTCGCCCGCCCCGGTCCGCAGGAGGCTCGCCAGCGCATCCGGCAGCGGCCGGTCGTCGGTCGACAACGTGAAATGCCCGGGCTGCCCGCTGTAGGTCAGACGCACCCACGGCTGCGCCCGGGGGCCGGCATCGCGGCCGATCACCAGCCGCAGGGGGCTGAAGCCGAAGGCTGCGGCGCTGATGGCCTGGCAACTGCGCAGGTTGTCGCAAGCCACCACCCAGTCCTTGATTTCGCGATACAGGGGAACCGGCTCCGGCGCCGCCTGGGCGGCGCCTCCGAGCAGGAGAAGAGTCACGGGCAACAGGCGCGACATGGGAACTCCGTTCTGCATGGGGCGATCTTGACGCGCATCTTGCGCGCCGAACCGGGATGCCACAAGCGCGACCGGCGGGCGCCGCCGGCCGCCGACAGCAGCACGGCGCCCCGCACCGCGTACCCGATACCGTCATTTTTCGGCAAATTGCCAGTATTTCCCCGGCAACTACCGCCCGGATGACGACGCCTCCCTGATCTATGCTCCACTCCGCCACAACCGGAAAATGGAGGGACCCCCATGGGCCTGTTCAGCAATATTCTCAATTCGCTCGGGTTCGGCTCGAAAGCGCGGGCGGCGGAAGCTCCGACCAGTGCACCACCGCCGACGCCCACACCGGCCGGTCCCACACCGACCGCCTCCACGACGACGGGCGGCGGACCGGTGGACGTGGTGGGCAAACTGGAAGACCTGGCGGCTAGACACCCGGAAAAGCTCAACTGGAAGACCTCCATCGTCGACCTGCTCAAGCTGCTCGATCTGGACAGCAGCCCGCAGGCGCGCAAGGAACTGGCCGGCGAGCTGGGCTGTCCGCCGGAGAAGATGGGCGACTCGGCGCAGATGAACACCTGGCTGCACAAGGCCGTACTGCAGAAGCTGGCGGAAAACGGCGGTAACGTGCCGCCCGAGCTGCTGCACTGAGTCCCGCGCGCCCGGCAGTCGCTCGCGGGCGCCGTCATTGCCGCCGGCGGTTTCATTCCCGGTGCTGCCCTGCCCGCCCGCGAAGCGCTAGAATCGCCCCCTTTCGTTCCCGGACCGGCCGGGAGCCGATCGTTGCAGCGAGAGAACCGATATGGGCGCCCAGTGGAAAGCCAGACCCAAGGAAATTGCCGCCAATGCCAAGGGCAAGATCTTCGGCAAGCTGGTCAAGGAAATCATGATTGCCGCACGCAACGGTGCGGACCCGGACATGAACCCCAAGCTGCGCCTGGCGGTGTATCAGGCGAAGAAGGCCTCGATGCCCAAGGACACCCTGGAGCGCGCCATCAAGAAAGGCGCGGGACTCTCCGGCGAGGTGGTCAACTACGAGCGCACGCTCTACGAGGGCTTCGCCCCGCACCGCGTGCCGGTGATCGTCGAGTGCCTGACCGACAACATCAATCGCACCGTGGCGGAAATCCGCGTGCTGTTCCGCAAGGGCCAACTCGGCACTTCCGGCTCGGTGAGCTGGGACTTCGACCACCTGGGCATGATCGAGGCCGCCGCCGAGAACGGCGCCGATCCGGAACTGGCCGCCATCGAGGCCGGCGCCCAGGACTTCGAGCCAGCCGAGGAAGGCGCCACCCTGTTCTACACCGATCCGACCGACCTGGACGCGGTGTGCAAGGCGCTGCCGGAGTTCGGCTTCACCGTGCAGTCGGCCAACCTCGGCTACAAGGCGAAGAACCCGGTGAGCCTGTCGGGCAGCGAACTCGAGGAGGTCGAGGCCTTCCTCGAAGCCCTCGACAACCATGACGACGTGCAGAACGTCTACGTCGGACTGAGCGTCTGACACTCGGCCGCGCAGGCGCGACGCCGGCCCTGCCGCCGGAGCGCCCCGTCACAGCGCATGGGGTTCCCAGAGCAGTTCGCCGTCGTCGCGGACCTCGACCACCTTGCTCAAGGCGGCCTCGGCCGCCGCGTCGGCTTCGGAGGCCAGGTCGTAGCGCTGGCCGTTGGCCACCTTATGTACGCGGGCGTTTTCGTCCACACCCCGGCGCTTGACGGCGATGACGGCCTCGAAGACGTCGTCGACGGGAACAGCCGAGGAAATGGCATCGAACTTGGCAAAATGCTTGCGGGCCATACGACTCTCCCTTGCTGGGTCGCTGTGCTGTAATGGACAACGCGAACCCGCGAAAACTTCGCCGGACCGCCGGGCAGCCCTCGGTCCTCCCTGCTCCGGCGCCGTGGCAGGCGTTGTTTACTTGCGTGCCACGTACAACGAAAACACTCCCTTTCAATGCCAACAGGAGCCGAACATGTCCAACAACCCCGTAAACATGGAAATCTTCGACATGGCCGATGAGTTCATCGCCGTCGCCAACCGCCTGCTCGAAGAGGAACAGAAGGATCTGGGGCAGATCAGCGCTGCCATCCGCTACGCCGCGGCCCGCTTCAGCGCCCACGAGGCCGCGTGCCGCTCCGGCGACCTGTCGGTCGACAAGGAGAAGGCCTTCGACTGGTACAGAGAGCAGTTCGGCAAGATGCTGGACGAGAACCTCGACCAGCATATCGAGATGGCCAAGCAGCGCTGATGGAACGCCAGGCAGGCGGGACGCCCGCCCTCGCCTGCCGGCACAGCCTCTACAGTGGCCGCCGGAACACGACCAGCTTGGCCAGCAAGCGTTGCACCACCTCGCCACGCTGGTTCAGCGTCAGGCTTTCCAGAGCGACGATGCCGCGATCCGGCTTGGAGCGCGACGGCGTGATCGCCTGGATGCAGCTCTCCACGTGCAGGGTGTCCCCCGCCCGGGTCGGCCTGGGCCAGTCGATCTCGCCGCCGGCGCCGATCAGTCCGTCGGCCAGGGGCATGCCGCTGGTGACCAGCAGACGCATGGTGATGGCCGCGGTATGCCAACCGCTGGCCGCCAGTCCGCCGAACAGGGTCTGCCTGGCCGCCTCGTCGTCCAGATGAAAAGGCTGCGGGTCGAATTGCGCGGCGAAGGCTTTGAGAGCCTCTTCGTCCAGCACGAATTCGCTACTGCGAAAGCGTGCGCCCACGGCCAGATCGTCCAGATAAAGATTCATCTCTCGCCGGACAGCGTTCATGGTGCATTCCTCTTTTCCCATTTCGGTCGCTTCTCCCGTTAGAGCAAGGGCATGGTATAGGTGACGATCAGGCGGTTCTCGTCGAGATCGTTGCCGCTGCCGTCGTTGCGCAACACGGCGTTGCGCCATTGCAGGCTGAGGTTCTTGAGAAGACCGCTCTGAAATACGTAATCGACATAGATATCGCGCTCCCACTCCTCCCCCTTGCTGCCGTCGACCCGGCGAATATCACGGCCGCTGAGGTAGCGGGTCATGAAGGTCAGCCCGGGTATGCCCAGGGTAGCGAAGTCGTAGGTGTAGCGCAGTTGCCAGGACTTCTCGCCCGGGTTGGCGAAGTCGTTCACCTGGGCGAAGTTGACCAGATAGGGGTCGGTGCCGGCGATGTAGGCGAAACCGGTGTCGCCGATCATCTTCTGATAGCCCAGGCCGAAGCTGTGGGCCGCCTGCTTGTAGACGAACATGGCGTTGATCGCCTTGTTGTCCACGTTGCTATCGCCGTCGTCGGAGGAGCGCGCGAAACGCAGGTCCGTCGCCAGGGAGCGCAGGCCGTCGATGGGCAACCGGTGGTTCAGGGTGAAGAAGTGCTGGTGATAGTTGTTGTCCAGGTTGGCGTAGTCGTAGGCGGTGGTCAGGTTGTCGCTCCACTTGTACTTGATCCCGGCGAAGTCGAATTGATCGGTCGGGTCCAGACCCTCCATGCCCTTGTTGACCATGGTGATGTCCTCGCTGGCGCTGGAATTGCGCTCGATGAGGTGGGTCAGGCGCCCGACATTCAGGGTCAGGCCATCGATTTCCTGGGAAACCAGGCTGGCGCCACGGAAATAGGTGGGAAACAGGCGCGTCTCGTTGGGCATGACCGTCGGCATCCTGGGAAACAGGGTGCCGTAGCGCAGCAGACTCTTGGAGTAGCGCAGCTTGAGCGCGGCGCCCATCTTGCCGTAGTCGTTGGGCACATCGCCGTCGTTGTGCACCGGCAGCAGGCCGGTGCCGGCCCGACCGGGACTGGAGTCGAGACGGATGCCCCACATGCCGACGGCGTCGATGCCGAATCCCAGCGCTCCCTCGGTGAAACCGGATTCATAGTTCAGGATGAACCCCTGGGCCCACTCGTCGGCATGCGACTGTCCCGTGCTGCTGCCACCCTCCTGGCGGAAATCGCGGTTGTAGTAGTAGTTGCGTATCAACAGGCTGGCCTTGCTGTCGGCGAAGAAATCGGCCTGGGCCGGCGAGGGCATGCCGCCGGCCAACGCCAGGACGGACAGGGAAAAGGCCATGCCTCCGAGGTGAGAGGTCTTGAACATCGCATCGTGGTCCTTCTGTCTTGTTGTTCTTATCGCGGGCGCGGAGGGCTTCGTCGCCACCGCTCAGCCATGACCGGCCGCCACGTCTGGAATCGCGCAGGCAATGGCCACCCGTCACGCCCCGTTCGGCTGGATCGGGCGTGTTCCGGTCTCGGTTCGGTACCCGCGGGACGGCTAGCGACGTACGCGCAGGCGGCCTGCCGCTAGCGGCTCCGGCCGCGCAGGCTCACGACGCCGGGAGAGTGCCCACCGTCCCGCTGGACAACCGGGTCAAGAAGGATCGATGGGAATTCGGCAGGGGCACCGGCCCGGGTGGGAAGAAGAACCGCTGAAAGGCTCGAACGCTCCGCTCGGAAGCCTGATGCCCGGAACGGCATGCTTACGACTGCGCGGGTCACCGCCTTGACCTGCGGCCGCCGAAGACATTTCCGGGAAGGGGATTGTTTTTCGTGCTTGCATGAGTCTTTTCCGAATGATTGTTATAACTCATCGCCAATCGCTGCCCGCCGCATGCAAAACGTCATCCTGGCGGAACGGTATTAGAGTGGCCGGCGGACAAGACCGGGACAATAACGCTTGCAGCCTAATCCTTGATATTTGCGGCCAGGAGGCATCACAGCGCAGGACAGTCCGGCGGGCGCCGGGGTCGAGGGTGGAAAGCGTCTCGCGGCTTTGCCACCCGCCGGGACCGGGAAGGCCGGCCGTTCAGGCCGCTTCGGAAAAGAGCGATTTGCCGTGGTCGAGGCACTGATCGACCAGCCACTTGCCGTGGGCGATGGAGGCGTGCTGGGCCTGCTCCAGTTCGGCCATGAGGGCGTATCCGACCGGCAGGGGCAAACGCCGGGTGGTGCGGCCTTCCGGTGTGGTGATGCGGCAGCCGCCAGCCCAGGGCATGGGGCCGCCCTCATGCTGCAGGACGTCGGCGGCAATGGTGTGATCGCGGTAGGTGCATTGCATCAGGGACATGCTCGAAACCTCGCTGTCTGCGGGCCGTCTGCCGGCATCCGCTGCCCCGGCGCGGCCGGTTGCGGCCCGGATGTTCCGCCCGGCGCCGCGGCTAGCGCGGGCGGGAGTCGCGTCCTGTACGCCTCATCCGATCCTGACAGGGTATAGCACAGGTCGCCGCCGGCATGCCGCCGCCAGTCGGCCGTATTCCCGGCGATCTATCTATAGTTGTGGTGAGCCAGCGGTATTTTCCGGCGCAGGCACCGCCACGACAACATGTGACTCGAACGCGGGAGAACGATCATGTCCGATATGGATCACCGGCCGGGAGTTCGCGAGGCCTACCTGGTGAAACGCCACCTGAAGCTCGAAGCGCTGGATGCGGCCAGAGCCGACGCCATCGCGCAGGAAATCGACCACCTGGTGGGGGTGGACAGGGTCGACCTCGACAAGGCCAGCGGTCGCCTGGATATCGCCTACGACGCCTCGCACCTGGACCTCGAGCAGTTGGAAGAGATCGTGCGCAGGCACGGCAGCGACCTCGACCATGGCTGGTGGACACACTTCAAGGAAGGCTGGTACCGCTTCGCCGACCGGAACCTCAAGGAAAACGCCCGGCACGAACCCTGGTCCCACCACCGGATAATGCCCAGAAGGTAGAGGGACCGCGCAACGAGGAGCGGAGCCTCCGGCCGCCGGACCTGCGGCCATCGGCACGGCCCGCCCGCTGTCGGGGCCGGCCAAAAGCTATACAATCCCCGCCCCATTCATTGTGCCGTACCCGAGGACACCCCATGAGCTCCCTGCCTCCCTGCCCCAAATGCGCTTCCGAATACACCTACGAGGACGGCACCCAACTGGTCTGCCCGGAATGCGCCCACGAATGGTCCGCCGGCGGGGCGGCCGAAACGGCGGAAGAAGGCGGCAGGGTGATCAAGGACTCGGTCGGCAACGTCCTGCAGGACGGCGACACCATCAGCGTGATCAAGGATCTGAAGGTCAAGGGCTCGTCCCTGGTGGTGAAGGTCGGCACCAAGGTGAAGAATATCCGTCTGTGCGACGGCGACCACGACATCGATTGCAAGATCGACGGGATCGGCGCGATGAAGCTGAAGTCGGAGTTCGTGAAGAAAGTCTGATGTCCTGAAGCCAGGGGCGCCTCGCATGCGAAGCGCCCCGCGGCATTCCGCGGAGCCGTCCGGGACGGCTCCGCGTCTGCGGATCGGATCAGACGAAGTCTTCGTCGTCGCCGCCGAAGAAGTCGCCACCGGCATCGCCACTGTCGGCAAAGTAGTCGCCGCCGCTATCGCCGCTATCGGCGAAGTAGTCTTCCTGCGGCGCATGGCTTTCTTCGGCGACCTGCGGAGCCGGCTCCGGCGCGGCCGCCGCGGTTTCGGCAGCCGCCGCGTGCCCCTCGTCACCGTTGAACAGATCCATCAGCACATTGCCCAGCACCATGCCGCCGGCCACGCCGGCCGCGGTCTGCAGGGCGCCGGAGAGGAAACCGCCCCCCGCCTGGGGAGCATAGGCGCCGCCACGCTGGAAGCCGGGCTGCTGGCCGGGCTGCTGGCCGAAGCCGCCCTGATTGCCGTAGCCGGGCTCGCTCCAGCCCGAAGAAGCGGCCGGGCGGGCCACCGGCTGTTGCGGGCGGGCGACGGGCTGCTGGGGCTTCGGTTCGCTGCGGCCACCGCCGAACAGGCCGGCCAGAAAACCGCCGCTGCTCTGCTGGCGGCTGTCGTTCTGGGCCTGCTGCTGCTTCAGTTGTTCAATCTGGGCCTCGAGCTCCTTGACGCGGCCGTCGAGCTGCTGGATGGCGTTTTCCTGCACGATGATCGCCTGGGCCATGTAGTAGGGAGCAGCCGGCTGACGGGCGATGTGCTCCCTGATCACGCTCTCGGCCTGCGGATCGCGAGGCGTGGACTGGCCTTCGACATCGCGGAGGCGGGAAAACAGGCCATCGATCAGATTCTTCTCTTCAGACTGCATGGTTTTCTCTACTGGTTGCCGATGAAGGATCGCATGCCGCAAGGCGTGCGCTAGTTACATATAAGGCCGGACATCGAAAAATCAAACACCTTCGGCCCGAAACTTTCGGAAAAGCCGAACTTGCCGTCTAATTTCAGCAAAAGGCAATAAAATTGAAGCAAAAATCCGGAAAGCCGACATGAACTGTCCGAGCCGGAAAATCCAAGGCGATACTGCAACCGCACTTGGGAAATGTCAAAGTCCAGCTATTACAAAAATTGTCCCATCTACATCGGGAAATGCCATCCGTTTCGAAAAGGAAAATGAATGAAGCGAACTTTCGGATACATAAACCTTATATGACTTCGCGCGATACACATATACCGATCGAAACGATGCTCCCGTTCGCCTTCCGGCCAGCCCCCGGTCCGGCACCTGAAACCGCGCCAGGCACATCCCGGCCGCCCAGGAGCCCCGCAACTTTGTCCCCTACCCCACACAGACGCCATCCCGCTATGTAGCGAAGCGTACAGAAAAATAGACTTAGTTATTTAAAATCAATCGTTTAGCCCATGGCATGCGGCTTGCTGGAACACCTGTCCCGTGGTTACCAAGGCTGGTCCGGCATGAAACTTCTCATCGATCGACCCTATGTCGAGGCGTTGGTCAGCGAATTCCCCGAGCTGTCGGCGCTGACCCATCAACTGAAATTCGGCAACCGGGCCGAAGTGGTCTTCGAGCAATTGACGCTGGCGCAACTCGACCACCTGCACCGGCTGTACCTCGCCGCAGGACCGGGCATGGAGCTGCGCGCCGCGCAGATCGCCACCCTGCGCCGCGCGGTGAGCGACGGCGGCGAGCGCTACGGCGAGCGCGACCTGGAGCGGATGGTCCCGGCGGTCGCCGAGTTCCTGATCCGCGACGCGATCCGCGGCTGGCTGTTCAAGATCAACATGGCCGGCAAGCCGCTCGCCTACCTGGTCTCGCGCATCGACTTCACCCCGCCGGGCGAGGAGGAAAGCGGGCGCATCCTGATCGAGCTGAAGGCCAACTCCATGGCGCGGGTGGTGTCGCAGACCCTGACCATCCTCGAACGCGACATCCTCGGCCGGAGCATCGCGGAAATCCTCATCGCCAAGGGCTTTCTCAAGGAAACGCCGGAGCTGATCGCCGCCTACGACCACTCCGCGGCGCGCTTCTTCGAACACCGCGCCGACTACGGCCGGCAGTTCTCCGCCAGCGGCACCGGCATCTTCGCCGAGGACCCGACCGCCACCCACCGCAGCACCGACTGGGCGCGCAAGGAACGGGTGGTGCTCTCCTCCAGCGGCGGCAGCGCGCGGCTGGTCAACGACGAGGAAATCCTCAAGGACCGGGATCTGCTGCTCGACGCCAGCGGCGACGTGCTCGGCAAGTACCTGCGCAAGGCCGGACGCAGCGTGAAATACGACGAGCGCGTGGAGAAGGCCGCCGAAGCGGTGCGCGCCGACATTCCCGAAGGGGTGTTCTCCGAACTGCCGGTGCACGGCTACATCCTGATGTTCCACCTCGACCTGCACCACCACCTGTGGGTGCACGTCGACGACATGCAGCCCTACGTCTACCAGCCGGAACTCAAGGACAAGCTGATCCTGCCGCCGGAACAGACCGACCTGATCGACATCCTCACCGCCGAGATGGACGTGCTGATGGACGACATAGTCGAAGGCAAGTCGGGCGGCACCACGGTGCTCTGCGCCGGCCCGCCCGGGGTGGGCAAGACGCTGACCGCCGAAGTCTACTCGGAGATCATCAAGCGCCCGCTGTACCGCGTGCACTCCGGCCAGCTCGGCCTGAACGTCACGGAGATGGAGAAGACCCTCAAGGCCACCCTGACCCGTGCCCAGCGCTGGGGCGCGGTGATGCTGATCGACGAGGCCGACGTGTACATCAAGCGGCGCGACGACAACATCACCGCCAACGCGGTGGTCGGCGTGTTCCTGCGCGTGCTGGAGTACTTCAACGGGCTGCTGTTCCTCACCACCAACCGGGTCGACGACATCGACGAGGCGGTGGTATCGCGCTGCATCGCGCTGATCAAGTACCACCCGCCCGGCCTGGAGGATCGCCGGCGGATCTGGCGGGTGATGACCGAGCAGTTCGGCCTGGACGTCGCCCCCGAACTCTGCGAACGCCTGGCCGCCCTCTTCCCCGACGCCAGCGGCCGCGACATCAAGGGCCTGGCCAAGCTGGTGGCCAAGTACTGCCACCACAAGTCGGTGAAGCCGACCCTGGCGGTGTTCGAACGCTGCAGCATCTTCCGCGGCATGGACATGGGCGGACACGCTTGAGGGGCATCCATCCGGCGGCGCCCCGGCAAAACCTCTTCCCCGCCCCGGATCGAGACCGCCCTGCCGGCGGCAGGGCGGCATCCGAACCATCAAAGGAGCTTTTTGCATGATCAACGTCCTCACCCCCTACCAGTTGCTCGGCGGTGAAGAAGGCGTGCGCCGGCTGTGCAACGCCTTCTACGACAACATGGAGCAACTGCCCGAAGCGGAAGGCATTCGCCGCATGCACGGCGCGGACACCACGGCGGTGCGCGAGAAACTCTTCGAATACCTCTCCGGCTGGCTCGGCGGCCCGAAGCTGTACCTGGAAAAGTACGGCACGGTCTCCATGGGCCTGCCGCACCGGCCCTTCGCCATCGGCCCGAAGGAGCGCGACCAGTGGATGCTGTGCCTGAACAAGGCGCTGGACGACATCGGCGCCAGCGAAACCGCCAAGGGCTTGATCAAGGCGCCGATCCACGCCTTCGCCGACCACGTGCGCAACCGCGAAACCTCGGACTGAGCCCGGAGGGCTGCGGGACCTGCATATTCGAAGGACTGCCCTGGGCTGGAAAACCGCGCGGCGCTTTCCAGCGGAGCCATTGCCGCCGCCATGAGCGGTACGGATGCGGGAGGGAAAACGGGACAGGCGGCCGAACGGCGCATCCACCCCACCCGCGACGGGCGGAGCGGACGGCCGGGGACGGTCAGCGGTCGTGGTGCAGGTAGGCGGCCTGCTTCGGCAGGCGCAGGCTGAACAGGAAGGCGATCACCAGCATGCCCGTCACGTACCAGTAGAAGACCTCTTCATGGCCGATCGACTTCAGGCCGAGCGCCACGTATTCGGCGGTGCCGCCGAACAGGGCGTTGGCGATGGCGTAGGACAGGCCGACGCCCAGCGCGCGCACCTCCGGCGGGAACATCTCGGCCTTCACGATGCCGCCGATCGAGGTGTAGAAGCTGACGATGGCCATCCCCAGGATGATCAGCGCGCCGGCCAGGGCGGGACTGCCGATGCCCTTCAGGGTCGCCAGGATCGGCAGGGTGCACAGCGCGCCCAGGGCGGCGAAGCAGAGCATCGAGGTACGCCGGCCGATGCGGTCGGACAGGGCGCCGAACAGCGGCTGCATCAGCATGTAGCAGAACAGCGCGAAGGTCATGATGCCGCTGGCGGTCTTGGCGTCCATGCCCGCCGTGTTGACCAGGTACTTCTGCATGTAGGTGGTGAAGGTGTAGAACATCAGCGAGCCGCCAGCGGTGTAGCCGAGCACGGTGATGAAGGCGGCCTTGTGGTGCTTGAACAGGCCGGCCATGCTGCCCGCCTCCTTGCTGGCGCGGCTTTCCGCCGTGGTGGTTTCCTCCAGGGAACGGCGCAGCAACAGGGCGATCACCGCCGCGATGGCGCCGATCACGAACGGAATGCGCCAGCCCCAGGCCTTCAGTTCATCGGTGCTGAGCAGTTGCTGCAGGATCACTACCACCAGCACCGCCAGCAACTGGCCGCCGATCAGGGTGACGTACTGGAACGAGGAGTAGAAGCCGCGCTTGCCCTTGAGCGCCACCTCGCTCATGTAGGTCGCGGTGGTACCGTACTCGCCGCCGACCGAAAGCCCCTGGAACAGGCGGCAGAACAGCAGCAGGGCCGGCGCGGCCACGCCGATGCTCTCGTAGGTCGGCAGGAAGGCGATCACCAGCGAGCCGGCGCACATCATCAGCACCGAGATCAGCATCGAGGTCTTGCGGCCGTGCTTGTCGGCGATCCGGCCGAACAGCCAGCCGCCGATCGGGCGCATCAGGAAGCCGGCGGCGAACACCCCGGCGGTGTTGAGCAACTGGACGGTGGGGTCGGCCGTGGGGAAGAAGGCCGGGGCGAAGTAGATGGCGCAGAAGGCGTAGACGTAGAAGTCGAACCATTCCACCAGGTTGCCGGAGGAGGCGCCGACGATGGCGAAGATCCGCTGGCGGCGTTCGGCGGCCGTGTATTCGGTCTTTTCGGCGGCTCCGGACGGGGTTGCGTCGGAACGGTCGGCGGCAAGGTCCGCAGTGGCGCACAGGTCGGGACTGCTGGGGATTGTCATTGTATTTCTCCGTTTCTCGTGGGAGTTCCGGGCTGCGCGGCAGCCGCAGCCGGCAGAAGGCCGCTGGACGTCCGGGTAGACAACGGACGCCAGGGCAACGGAGTGTGTTTAGCAGGAACCGGGCCAAGGCCGGCAAAGGCTCTGGATCAGGACTTTGCAAAAATCCGGCAGGATGCCATCGGCAAATTTCCGCCGATGCTGGAAGATCAATCGGCAAAAATCCGCCGACACCCGCCTCTCAGTCCTGGTCCCCGGCGGGCAGGAAATCGATGCGGTTCAGGCCGTGGCGTTGCATCTTCTCGTTGAGCGTCCGCCGGGGCAGTTGCAGCAGGGCCATGACCTCGGCGATGTTGCCGCGGCACTGCTGCAGGGCCTGGCGCAGGCACTGCGCCTCGAAGGCCTCCAGCTGCGCCGCCAGCGACCGCGGCGCCGCCAGCGCCTCGCCGGTCCGCCCGCCCAGGCCGAGTACGTGACGCTCGGCGGCGTTGACCAGCTCGCGCACGTTGCCCGGCCAGTCGTGAGCCATGAGCCGCGCCAGTTCGGCGGCCGCCAGCGGGCGCGGTTCGCGGTCGTGACGCTCGGCCGCGGCGAGGGCGAAATACTCGAACAGCAGCGGAATGTCCTCGCGCCGCTCGCGCAGCGGCGGGACGCGCAACTCGGCGACATTGAGCCGGTACAGGAGATCCTCGCGAAAACGCCCGGCGCGCACTTCGGCGACCAGGTCCGGCTTGACCGCGCCGATCACCCGCAGGTCGACGGCGATGCTGCGGTTGGAGCCGAGCCGCTCCAGCGTCTTCTCCTGCAGCACGCGCAACAGCTTGGCCTGCTGCGCCAGCGGCAGGCTCTCGATCTCGTCGAGGAACAGGGTGCCGCCGTCGGCGTGCTCGATACGGCCGATGCGCTTGCCCTGGGCGCCGGTGAAGGCGCCGCTCTCGTGGCCGAACAGCTCGCTCTCGAACAACTGCTCGGGAATCGCCGCGCAGTTGAGCGCGACGAAAGCCTTGCCGGCGCGCGGGCCGAAGGCGTGCAGGCAGCGCGCCACGCATTCCTTGCCGCTGCCGGTCTCGCCGCGGACCAGCACGTTGACCGTGGTCGGCGCCAGTTCGAGGATCTGCCGGCGCAGTTCCTCCATCGCCGGCGACACGCCGAGCAGACGGCCCTCGATGTGCTCGCGCCGCGCCACCTGGCGGCGCAGCGCGCGGTTCTCGCAGACCAGCCGGCGCATCTCCAGGGCGCGCCGCAGGCTGCCGAGCAGGCGCTCGGGGCTGAAGGGCTTCTCGATGAAGTCGTAGGCGCCCTGCTGCATCGCGGTCACCGCCATGGGCACGTCGCCATGCCCGGTGACCATGATCACCGGCAATTCGGCATCCAGCGCCTTGAGGCGTTCGAGCAGCGCCAGGCCGTCCATGCCGGGCATGCGCACATCGCTGACCACCACCCCGGGGAAGTCGGCGTCGAGCAGCGCCAGCGCCTCCTCGGCGTGGGCGCAGGTACGCACCGCGAGCCCGGACAGCTCCAGCCACTGCTGCACCGCTTCGCGGATCGGTGCTTCGTCGTCGATGAAGAGAATCTGCTGCATGCCCGATGGCCCGTGCGCTTGGTTGGTGGATTCGGACTGGCCCGGCCAGGGCGTGACACGCCCTAACCCTCCTGCGAGCCGGCCTGCAGTGTATCCGGCGGCGCCGCGGCCGGCAGCCGGATGACGAACTGCGCGCCGTCGCCGGTATTGCCGACCTCCATCTGACCGCCCGATTCGCGGACGATGCCATAGGATACGGCCAGGCCGAGGCCGAGCCCCTCGCCCACCGGCTTGGTGGTGAAGAACGGCTCGAACACGCGCAACAGGTGCTCGGCGGCGATGCCGCCGCCGCTGTCGGCGACGCTCAGCAGCCAGTCGCCGCCGTCGCGACGCAGCGCGATGCGCAGTTCGCGGCGCGCCCGCCCGGCCATGGCGTCCAGAGCATTGTGCAGCAGGTTGACCAGCACCTGTTCGAAGCGGATCGCATTGCCCTCGACCCAGGCCCGCGGCGCGCGCAGGCGCAGCACCCGCACCGCGTCCTGGCGGATACGCGCCTCCAGCAGGAGCAGCGCATGGTCGACGACGGTATCCAGCGCCAGGCGCTCGCGCAGGCCGCCGGGGGTATCGCGGGCGAAGGTCTTGAGATGGCCGGTGAGCGCCGCCATGCGCGTGAGCAGCCCATCGATGCGCTCCAGGCAGGTGCGCATCGCCGCCGGGTCGTTCTTCGCCAGCAGCAGTTGCAGGCTGCCGAGTTGCATGCGCATGGCGGTCAGCGGCTGGTTGATCTCATGGGCCAGGGCCGCCGACATCTGCCCCAGGGCAGCCATCTTGGCCGCCTGCACCAGTTCGTCCTGGGCCTTGCGCAACGCCGCGGTGCGCTCCTCGACCAACCGCTCCAGCTCGGCCCGGCGGCGCAGCAGCAGGCGGCGGTTCTTCTGCCGCTGGCCGAGGAACAGGAAGAGGAACGCCAACGCCAGCCAGATGCCGGCGGCGGCCAGCCCGTAGCTGCGCACCGCGGCACCCGGCACGCGCGCCTCGCGCAGCAACTCCAGGGTCCAGCCCTCGTCGGCCAGCGGCTGGCTCAGGCGCAGGTAGTCGCGCCGGCCCTCCGGGCCGTCGATGCGCAGCAGCTCGCCGCCGCCGTCGAGCGGGCGCAACGGCTGCAGCGCCAGCGGCCGCACTTCGCGGATGCCATAGCGGCGGGCATCGACCGGACGGGGGGGCTCCGCCGCCGCCGGCTCCTGCAGCAGACGGAACCGCCAGGCCGGCCGGCTGGCGAGAATGGCCACCGCCTGCCGGTCGACGACCAGCAGGATGCCCGGCTGTCCGGCCCAGTCGCGCTGCAGGTCCTCCATCACCAGCTTGAGCGCCAGCACGCCGAGCGTGCGTCCCCCCGCGTCGCGCACCGCGCGGGACAGGAAGTAGCCGGGCACCCCGGTGGTCGCGCCGACGCCGAAATAGCGGGCGCTGCCCTCGCGCAAGGCTCCCTGGAAATACGGGCGGAAGGCGTAGTTGCCGCCGACGAAGTTGCCCGGCTCCCGCCAGTTGCTGGCGGCGATGGCCGTGCCCTGCAGATCGAGCAGGAAGATCACCCCGACCCCCGCCTCCCGGTTGAGCCGTTGCAGGCGCCGATTGAGCCGCTCGCGCGCGGACGGATCGGAGGACTCCTGCAGCAGCGCCTGGATCTCGGTGTCCAGGGCGATGATCGCCGGCAGCGCACGGAAGCGCTCGACCAGAATGCGCAGCGACTGGGCGTACAGCTCCAGTTGGCCGCGCGCCTCGATATCGAGTTCGCTCCAGTGGCGCCGCTCGGCATAGAGACCCGCCAGCCAGACGCTGGCCAGCAGCCCGGCGAAGATCGCCAGGACGACCAGCGGCACGCGCGGGCGGACGGGCGGCATGGGGCTCCGCTAGCCGCCGCGCAGCAGGCGCAGCAGCGCCTCGGCGTCGAGCTTGGCGCTGACCTCGCCTCCCTCCAGCAGGCTGTCGGCCAGATCGCGCTTCTGCCCGTGCAGGGCGAGGATGCGCTCCTCGATGGTGTTCTCCGCCACCAGCCGGTAGATGGTCACCGGGCGCTGTTGGCCCATACGGTGGGCGCGGTCGCTGGCCTGGTCCTCCACCGCCGGGTTCCACCAGGGATCGAGATGGATCACGTAGTCGGCGGCGGTCAGGTTGAGGCCGGTGCCACCGGCCTTGAGGCTGATCAGGAAGATGTCGCCGTCGCCGCCCTGGAAGGCTTCCACCCGCGCCATGCGTTCCTTGGCCGGGGTCGCGCCATCGAGGTACTGGTAGCGGATGCCGCGCTCCTCCAGCCACTTGCGGACGATGCTCAGGTGATCGACGAACTGGCTGAACACCAGCGCCTTGTGCCGGCTGTCGAGCAGTTCCTCGACGATCTCGGCGAAGGCCGCCAGCTTGCTTCCCGGCAGGTCGCTGTCCGGCAGGACCAGGCTCGGATGGCAACAGAAACGCCGCAGCCGGGTGATTTCGGTGAGCACCCGCAGCGACTGGCTGCCCTCCTCGCCGCTCTGGCTGATGGACTCCAGCGCCTGCTGGCGCATGGCCTCATAGAGGTGCTGCTCGGCGTCGGAGAGCGGTACCCGGTAGACCACCTCGGTGCGCGCCGGCAGTTCGTCGAGCACCTGACTCTTCAGGCGGCGCAGGATGAACGGCTGGATCAGCGCCTTGAGCGCCTTGCGCGCGCCCTGATCGCCACGCTCGATGGGGCCGGCGAAGCGCTGGGTGAAATGTTCGCGGCTGCCGAGCAGACCGGGATTGATGAAGCGGAACAGGTTCCACAGCTCGCCCAGATGGTTCTCCAGCGGTGTGCCGGTGGCGACCAGGCGGAAATCCGCCTGCAGCGCCATGGCCGCCTGGGAGCGCTTGCTGGCGGCGTTCTTGATCGCCTGCGCCTCGTCCAGCACCACGGTGGTCCAGCGCTGCGCGGCGAAGGACTCGGCGTCCTGCTGCAGCAGGCCGTAGCTGGTCACCACCAGGTCGCGCGGCCCCAGCCCGTCCAGGCTACGGCTCTCGCGATAGGCGTGCAGGCGCAGGGTCGGCGCGAAGCGGGTGGTCTCGGCCAGCCAGTTGGGCGTCACCGAGGTCGGCGCCACGACCAGTTGGGGCCCTTCGGCGGATCGGTGCAGCAGCAGGGTCAGGGTCTGCAGGGTCTTGCCCAGGCCCATGTCGTCGGCCAGACAGGCGCCGACGCCCCATTTCGCCAGCCGCGCCATCCAGTCGAAACCCTCCAACTGGTAGTCGCGCAGCTCGGCCTGCAGGGTGTTGGGTACCCGCGGCCGATAATCGCGCAGCGATTCGAGGCGGGACAGATGCTCCTTCCAGGCGGCGTCGGCCTCGAAGCAGCCCACCTCCTCGGCCAGTTCGGCGAGCAGCGGCGCGGTCAGCGAATTGAGGCGCAGGCCCTCGGCGCCACTGCGCTCGGCCAGCCGGCCCAGTTCGTCCAGGCGCCGGCGCAGGCTGCTGCCCAGGGCCAGCCAGTCCTGCTCGCCGAGGCGGACGAAGCGCCCCGGATTGCTCTGCAGCAGTTCGAGCAACTGGCGCAGCTTCAACACGCGGCCGTCGTCGACCACCACTTCGCCGTCCAGCTCGAACCAGTCGCCGCACTGGCGCAGGCGCAACTGCAACTGGCGCAGGCCGGGCCGGGCCCTGATGCGCATGCGCTCGCCCTCGGGCCAGACGCATTCGAGCAGTTCGGCATCCAGCGCCTGCAGTTCGCTCAACACCTGCAGGGCGGCCTGCGGTTCGGCCAGTTGCCATTCGTGCCCCTCGCTGTCGGCCTCGGCCAGCGCCGGGCAGGCCTGCAGCACCTGCTTGAGCTTCCGGCGCTCGGCCTGCAGGTCGCGCACCGCCTGCAGCGGCTTGCCGTCCTGCTCGCCGAGCACGCTCTCGGCGCCCTGCCCCGGGCGGAACCAACTGCCGCCGGCCAGCGGCCGCACCAGCAATTGCAGGCGCAGACCGTCCTGCAGCGGCAGCAGGTGGGCGTACAGCTTGCCGTCGGCGGTTACCTTGTCGATGTTCACCGCCAGTTCCGGCAGGTCCGAGTGGATCGGCAGAAGCGGCGCGATGCTACCGATGGTTTCCATCAGTTGCGCCTTGGCCGCCTGCGGCACGGTCAGCCCGCCGCCGATGATCTCAGCGATCTGCCGGGCCTCGCGGCCGAGCGGATAGACCACCAGGCGGGTCGGGGTTTCCCGCTCGATGAACAGCCCCTGGCAGTCCGCGATCCCCTCGGGACTCAGCGCCAGGTGGATCTGCGCACCGCGCTGCCGCAACTCCAGGGCCACGCTGCCGGCCAGCAGATCGATGCGCACCTCCGGCGCATCGCTCCAGAACAACGCCGGATGTCCGACCAGATGCGGCAGGGCACGCTCGCCGTCGAGCTGGTAGCGGATGCCGAAGGCGTCGCTGTGCATCTGGATCTGCTGGATGGCCCGGCGGTCCTGTTCCAGCAGGTAGTCGAAGCTGCCGGTTTCCTCGAGCAGGCGCTTGAGCGACACCGGCCGGCCCTTGCTCCACTGGCCCTTGGCGCCGAGCCGCTGCTCGCGCGGCTCGATGGCCGGGCTCGGGGTGAGCGGACTGCCGATCATCCAGGCCAGGCGATGACTGCTCTGCGGCTGCGGCGGAGCGCTGCTGCGGGCGCCGGGACGCAGGGCGGCCAGCGCGGCCAGCGCGTGCTCCCACAGCTCCTGACGGCGATACAGGTCGACCAGCGGACGCAGCCCCAGGCTCCGGTGCCAGTCCGCCTGCGCCGGGGGCAGGCCGAACTGCCGTTCGAGCAGGACATCCAGTTCGGCCGCCAGCCAGGCATAGCCCTCCTCTTCCAGCTCGGTACGGAACTGCGCCAGGCGGCGCTGCCAGGCGGAGGACGCCGGCGCATCCATCCAGTACAGGGCGATCGCGGTCAGCAGCCCGTCGAACCCCTCGAGCCGCTGAACCCGGTAGGCCGGATCGGCACCGCGCACGCCCTTGCCCTGGAACTGCTCGAAGAGCTTCTCGAACATCTGATAGGCGGTGCCGAGGCCTTTCTTCAGTCCCAGCCCCAGCGCCTGGCGCAGCGCGGCATGCTGCTGGCCGTCGCCGTCGACCAGCAGGAGCAGGCAGTAACAGGCGTTGAGCGTGGGCGGTAGCTCGACCCGGCGCTTGCGGCTGCCGCGCTGGATGCGGATGTACTCCTGGATCTGTTCCAGGGCCTCGCCCGGCTTTCCGCGCAGCAGATACTCGAAGACTCCGCCGAAAGGCACCCATTCGCTCCGGCCGAGTGCCTCGAAACGCGTCCAGTCGCCGCGCCAGAGCGCCTGCAGGAATAGCTGGAAGGCCAGTTCGGTGGACTTCGCCTGGTCGCTGTCGAGCAGGGCCAGCCCCTGCCGGTAGGTCTCCCCGGCCGCCACCAGCCCCTCGTTGGCGCGGGTCAGGTAGTCCTCCAGCAGCACCTCGCGAACGCCCGGGGTGAGCCGGGCGAACAGTTGCCGGCCGGTTTCGTCGGCCAGCAGTTGGCCGCAGGGGTGCGGCAGTTCGCTCCGATCCGCCTCCATGCCGAGCAGCAACTGGGTCAGCTCCGGCACCTCGCCCGCCAGCAGGGCCAGCCAGAGGCCGCGCCACAGGCTCACCGGCAGGCCGCCCGGCGTGGCGACGGCATGCTCGACCAGTCCGCCGCGCAGCTTGGGCCACCACTGCGGCTCGCTCTGCAACAACAGCAGGACCTGGTTGCAGGCCAGCGGATTCAGCCTGAAAAAATCGCGCTCGTCGCCGCGCTCCAGCCACTTCAGCCGCTGCAGGGTTTCCAGCATCTCGCCCAGCGCCACGCCGTCCATGGCCCGACTGGTCGTGGCGCGCACGCCAAGGCGCTTGAGCTGTTCGAGCAGGGTGCTCTTGTTCCTCGGGCTGGCCAGGAACAGGACATAGAGCAGCGCCTTGTAGGCATCGGGAAGGCTGGCTAGGGTCGAACGGACGGCTGGGCTGGACATGGGGACCCCAAAAGCGGTGAAACAGAGGATTGCAGGATCTTAGCAAGCTAACTCATTTATCTGGCGAGAGGCCAACAGCGGCATGATGAAGCACCCGCGCCCGCTGCGGAACATCGTACGATTGCCGTACAGCCCCCGATAGCCGTAGTCTCGGAAAATCAGGCGTTTCATCCACCGAACGATCGGAACCAGCGGTCAGGCAGGCCACCATGAGCAAGAACGACAAGAGCAACATCCCTTATGCCCAGCGCGAACAGGGTTACCGGGAGAAAGCCCTGAAGATGTATCCCTGGATCTGCGGTCGCTGCGGCCGGGAGTTTTCCGGCAAGCGTCTCAGCGAACTGACGGTCCACCACAAGGACCACAACCACGACAACAACCCCGAGGACGGTTCGAACTGGGAACTGCTCTGCCTGTACTGCCACGACAACGAGCATTCGCGCTATACCGACAGCCAGTACCAGACCGCTCCCCGCCCGGGCGCCGACCTGGGTCCGAAGACCACCTTCAAGGCCTTCGCCGGCCTTGGCGAGTTGCTCGACAAGGGCAAGCAGGACTGACCCCCCTCGCCGCCCGTTCCATCCCGCGGAACGGGCCGACCTCCCGTCCGGCGGCCGCCGACAAGCCGCAAGCGCCCCACTGCTAGACTCAAGAGGGGCTCATCCCCACATCGATCGACCATCCGCCGGAACGTCTTTGCTATGCAGCGGGAGGTGAACATGAACCGGCACTACTACGTCAGCGACGATCTGGACGATCTGGAGCGGGTCGAGCAGGAACTGGAAGCCGAGGGTATCGATACCGAGCAAATCCACGTACTGAGCGAGCAGGATGCCGAACTCGAACGGCACCGCCTGCACAGCGTGCCCTCGGTCATGAAGACCGACATGGTCAGATCCGGCACGCGCGGCCTGCTCATCGGCGTGCCGCTGGCCATCCTGGTACTGGTGGTCGCCCACTTCGGCGGCTGGACGAACACCACCTTCGGCTGGATACCCTTCATCTTCCTGGCCCTGGTCCTGTTCGGCTTCAGCATCTGGGAGGGCGGCTTCCTCGGCATCCAGAAGAACAACCGCTACTTCGGTCCCCTGCAGGACCGGCTGCAGCAAGGCAAGCACGTGTTCTTCGTGGACGTCGAGCCGGATCAGGAGACGGTGCTCGAACAAGTCATCCGCCATCACCCGAAGCTGGAAGTCGCCGGGATCGGCACGGCCATGCCCCACTGGATCATGAGCGGGGAAAAGAAATGGCACCACTTCAAGAACAAGCTTTGACTGCCGGCCGGAGATGCCGGGCGGCAAGAACGGGGACGCTCGCGCGCCCGTGACCGCAGGTCCCGGACCGGGTGGAAACCGCTTCCGGTCCGGGGAGTCGCCGGGCTTATTTGATCAACAGCACGGGTACCGCGACCTCGTGCACCACGCGGGTGGAAACCGAGCCCATGATCAGGTTGGAGAAGTTGGTCATGCCGCGGGTTCCCATCACCACGAGGTCGCAGCCGAGCAGCGCGACCGCCTTGGCGATCTCCCCCACCGTCTCGCCCAACTCCTCGTGGGCGGTGGCTTCGAGGCCGTGCGCGCGGAGAAGCTCGACTCCCTTCGCATTGATCTTGCGCCCATGCTCGCGGGCGGCGTTGACCAGGCTTTCCAGCATAGGGCCGGCGACGTAGTCGCCGTACATGATCGGATGGCCCTGGACGTTCAGCAGATGGATCTCCAGATCCGGCAACCGCTTCACCAGTTCCACGAGATAGAGCAAGGCGCGCTTGGCGCTTTCGGAACCGTCGAACGGAACAAGTACTTTCTTCATGGACTGCACACTCGTTGCGCCTGGTGGATGAAAAGATCGCGAAAGACCCGGCAACCGGGAATTCCCTCAATGCCTGGGATGCAGGCGCTCGTTCAGTTCGTCGACGATCGGCGCCCAGTCGGCGTCCTCGAGCAGTTCCTCCTTCAGCAAGGTGGCCTGGGCCGGCGTCCAGAAGGGAGCCTCCGACACCGCCACATCGTCGGACAGCATGTGGCTGCCGATGAAGGTATCGATGCTGGAAGGGTCCGACTGCAAGCCCAGTTGATCGAACAGTGTGGACAGGTTGCGGATGGGCATTTCCATCTTTCTTCCTCCTCTGTTGCCTGTTGGGGAACGCGCGTGTCGCTTCCTTTTAACCATAGCGGAAAATCCGCCGACGGCCGCTTGACCCAGGGCAACCTCCAGCACGGAGCCCCTCCCATCCATCGACTGGCGGAGAAAAGGCTAGGTGATCCACCTGCGAGGAGGTAGAGTAACTCCACTGTGCTGCATGCATTACCGTGAAACGATCCGCTCGAAGTTATTCCGATCCTTTTTCGATTGCTCTTTGCACCCAGTCAACGCCCGGACCGAGCCGGTCCGGTATCCAACTTTGTCCAAGGAGACAATCCATGTCCAATCGTCAAACCGGTACCGTCAAGTGGTTCAACGATGAAAAAGGCTTCGGCTTCATCACCCCGGAAAGCGGCCCCGACCTGTTCGTTCACTACCGCTCCATCCAGAGCAGCGGCTTCAAGAGCCTGCAGGAAGGCCAGCGGGTTTCCTTCGTGGCGGTGAAAGGCCAGAAAGGCATGCAGGCCGACGAAGTGCAGGTGGTTTGACCGCCTGTACCTCAGCGTACAAAAGGAACCGGCCTTCGGGCCGGTTTTTCATTTCGGGTGATCACCCCTGGCAGAGGAGAAGCTTCCATGGTCACGCGAGTCGCAGGATCGAACGGCAAGGCCAAACCGGACCCCAGCCGGGAAACCCATGAATCCCTCGATGCCCTGATTTCCGCTTTTCTCCGAAGCGGTGGCGAGATTCAGCAGATCGCCAACGGCGTCAGCGGCCAGGTCGCCGGCCCGCCCAGCCGCCACATCAAGCTCGGCAAGAAGTAGCCGGAGCCGCCGCCTCAGGATTGCCGATAGCGCACCAGCCGCCGCAGCAGCGGCCGGCCCGCCAGGTGCAGAAACACCGGTGCGCCGGCGATCAGGTAGAAGTAATAGGTGACGGCGCGCCAGATCAGGATCGCCGCCCCGCTGGTCGACTTGCCGACCAGCGGGGCGAGCAGCGCCGCCGAGGCCAGCTCCGCCCCGCCGGCGCCGCCCGGCAGCAGGCTGGCCTGCCCGGCGCTGAGCGCCAGCATCTGCACCAGGAAGGTCCAGGCCCAGGACAGCTCGCTGCCCAGACCGCGCAGGGTCAGGTAAAGCACGCTGTAGCGCAGCCCCCAATGCGCGACGCTGAGCAGGAACACGCCGAGCAGCAGCGGGCGCGGCAGACTCAGGCTCTGGCGCAGGGCGTTGCGAAAGCGCATCACTTTGCGCGCGTATTGCAGCCGGCGCCGCGTGCTCACGCCCAGGCGCTGCAACAGCCGGCCGTTGAGGCGGAACATCTGGCGATGGAAGCGACCGAGCAGGAACAGCAGGACGAACACCCCCACCAGCAGGCCGGCGCTGACGCCGAGCAGCCAGGCGAGGTGCGGGCTCAGGGCATGGGACAGGGCATAGACCAGAATGCCGAGCAGCGCGCAGGCGAACACCAGCAGGTCGGTGAGCTGGTCCACCGCATAGGTGGCCGTGCCCTGCGCCGCCGATACCCCGCGGCGCATCAGCAGCGCCATCAGGGTCAGGGGCCCGCCGGCGCCGCCCGGTGTCGCGCAGATGGCGAACTCGGTAGCCATGACGATGCCCAGCGCGTCCTTCTGGGATAGCCGGAAGCCGGGCAGGAGCAGGCGCAGGCGCAGCGCATTGAGGTTCCAGCAGACCAGGATGATGCCGAGCATGGCCAGCAGCAGATTGGCCGGAAAACCCTGCACCAGCCGCCACAGCCCGGTGCCGCCGAGCAGCAGGGGGATCAGCAGGGCAGCGAGCAGACCGCCCAGCAGCAGCCACAGGCCACGGCTCATGCGCCGCTCCCCGGCGCTTGCGCGGACTGCCGCTCCAGCCAGCCGATCTTGGTCAGCGGCCGGCGCCCTTCCGTCAGCAGGCGCACCAGCAGATCCACCCAATAGTGGCGGGAAAAGTCGTGGCGCATATCCACCGGGTGCAGGCCGAGACGCAAGAGCGGCGCCTGCCGATGGCGGGCGGCGAGGCCGCTGCAGACCAGCCGGGACAGACCGCGGCGCCAGTGGCTGCGGGCGCTCCAGGTCAGGCCGGGGGCACCGATGGCCTGGAAATCCGGCAACCGGTAGAGGTGATGCAGGTCGCTGGTATAGCGCAGCGGGGTTTCCCGCAGGGCCTGGCGGGTGCCTTCGCTCATCAGCCAGGCCGGGGCGACGAAGCCGTGCAGCGGCCAGCCACAGTGCCGGAACACCTCCATGCCCCGTTCGAGGCGCTGGCGCGCCTGGGCCTGGTCGAGCCGGTAGAACTCGCCCTCGCGGGTGTAGACGCGGCGCATCAGCCAGTCCTTCGGATTGCACGGCGGCGGCGCCTCGTCGCAGTGGTGATAACCGTGCAGGACCAATTCGTCGCCGCGCGCCAGCCGCGCGTCGAGCTTGCGTCGCAGTTCGAGGTGCGCCGTCAACGGCTGGCGGTGATGGAAATCCGGTACCACCAGCCAGGTGATGGGCACGTTGCCCAGGGCGTCCACCACCGCGACGAAATTCCGGTAGTCGGCCCAGGTTTCGGGGGCGACATCGTGCAGGACCAGCAGCAGATGGCGCTCAGACATTCACGGCGACCGGCAGCTCGGCCGTGCCCAGCACGGCATGGTAATGGGCGAGCAGACCGGCGACCACGGCATCCCAGGCATGGTGGGCCTCGACGTGCTGGCGCGCCTGCCGTCCCAGCCGGGCGACATCGCCCTCGAACAGCTCGCGCACGGTCGAGGCCATGGCCCGGGCGTCGTTGGGCCGGCACAGGCGGCCTGCGCTGAACGGCACTATCTCGGCCAGCGCTCCGGCGCGCGCGGCGACCACCGGAATACCGCAGGCCATCGCTTCCAGCACCACCAGGCCGAAGGTTTCCTGGTCGCCGGCATGCAGCAGCACATCGCTGCTGGCCATCAGCCGGGCGACCGCGGCGGCCGGCTGGAAGTCGTTGATCACCGTGACGTTGTCCGGCACCCGACGCGGCATGTCGGCGCCGACCAGCAGCAGATGGTAGGGCGCGCCGAGGCGCCGGGCGACCTCCAGCAGGATGTGCAGGTTCTTCTCGCGCGCCCCGCGGCCGGCGAAGATCATCAGCCGGGTTTCCTCGGAAAGCCCCAGCTCGCGCTTGAGACCCGGATCGCGGCGCATCGGCTGGAAGACCTCCAGATCGACGCCCAGCGGCTGCACGAACACCTCCCGCACGCCCAGGCGCAGGAGCTTTTCCGCCATGATCCGGCTGGGCGCCAGCACCCGGTCGAACTGGCCGTAGAGATACGCCACGTAGTCGTTCACCCGCTCGCCGCACCAGGCACCGACGCGCTTGGCGGCCAGCCGCGGCAGATCCGAATGGTAGAAGCCGACCACCGGGATGTTCAGGCGCCGGCCGGCGTCCAGCGCGGCCCAGGCCGTCACGTAAGGATCGCCGACCTCGATCAGGTCGGGCTGCAGATGCTGCAATTGCTGACGCCAGGGCGCGCGGCGCAGCGGAAAGCGATAGCCCTTGGCGAACGGCAGCAGGGGCGCGGGAACCTCATAGATGCCGGCCTGCTCACGGTAGCCGGCGCCTGGCACCAGGACGCTGTGGCGCACCCCGGAATACAGCCGCAGGCGACGGTGCTTGGCCTCCAGATAGGTCCGCACGCCACCGCTGGCGGGGGCATAGAACATGGTCATATCGGCAATGTGCACGAGCTTCCTCCATCCGAAGGCCTTCGGTGCCGGCCGCCTCGCTCCCGCGGCGGAATAGGTTCCGTCCGCGGACAGGCGGTCCCGCCATGAAAACCGCAGTGCTGTAGCAAAAAGATAGTCTGTGCCCGTTTCGGCGTCAGGAAATCGATTCCCGGCGAACACGGGCGAATATGCCCGGACGTTGCAGTAAAACCGGGGAGCATCGGGGTAGACCGACCGGAACGCCGTGGAGTTTCTTTCGGGCCTGTCGACCCGGCTCCATGGCTGGGCCGTCGCATCCGCAAGGGTCGTTGGAAAAGCGGCCATCCCTGGCCGCCGGATCGGTCGCCGGTGGGCGCGCGAAGGCGCCCGGCCGGCGTGGGGAATGGCCGCTCAGGCCAGTTGGACGTTGCTCGGCAGGCGCTTGCGGGCGGCCAGCGGATGGTCCGAGAAGGGTTTGAAGCGCTCGAAGCCGGTGACGATCAGCGCCCCGCCGGCATGCTCGAACTCCTCCTTGAGATGGCTCAGGAACTCCATGAAGGTATGGTCCACCAGATGGGCCTCGGCAAAATCGATGATCACCGTGGAACTACGATCGAGCTGGGCGAACAGCTTCTTGAAGCCCAGCAGATTGGAGAAGATCGCCGCCCCGCCGACCTTGATCCGTTCCTCGCCCCCCTGCCGGGAATGCTCGTAGCGGGCCTTGAAGAAATTGCCGAACGGCACCCGGTGTATCAGGTTGAACGCCAGTTCCGTGGCGATGCCGGCACCGACGCCGATCAAAAGGTCGGTGGCCAGCGTCACCAGCACGGTCACCACGAAGATGACCAACTGTTCGGCGCCGATGCGGTAGACCTTGAAGAACTCGTGGGGCGAGGCCAGGCGGTAGCCCACGGCGATCAGCAGCGCCGCCAGGGCCGCATTGGGGATCATCTCGATGACCGGGATGAACAGCAGCATGGCGACGAACAGGAACAGGCCGTGGAAGAAGTTGCTCCAGCGGCTGCGGGCGCCGAAGGCGACGTTCGCCGAGCTGCGCGCCACCTCGGAAATCATCGGCAGGCCGCCCAGCAGTCCGGACAGGGCGTTGCCCGCACCCACCGCGACCAGGTCCCGGTTGGCGTCCGAGGCGCGCTTCCAGGGGTCCAGCCCGTCGACGGCCTTGACCGTCAACAGGGACTCCAGGCTGCCGATGAACAGGAACATCAGCACGTACTTCCAGAACACCGCGGTGCCGATCAGGGAAAAGTCCACGTTCAAGCCGACGTTGGCCCAGAAGCCGCCGATGGTCACCATGTCGAACACCGGCTCGGTGTGCTTGAAGTCCATGGCCAGCGCCATGGGCACGGTGACCAGCAGGACCAGCATCGGCGCCGGCACCTTCTTCAGTCCCGGAATCTTCAGCAGCGGCATGCCGAAGATGATCGCCAGGCTGACGAGGCCGACCAGCGCCACGCGGGAGTCGGCATGCATGATCGAGGCGGGAATCCGCTCGAACAGCTCGACCAGTTCCAACCCCTTGAGGCTGGCCGGATCGATGCCGAGCAACACGTGAATCTGCTTGGCGAAGATGATCAGACCGATCGCCGCCAGCATGCCGTGCACGACCGAATGCGGAAAGAAGTCGCTCAGGGCGCCGAAGCGCAGGAAACCGAACAGCATCTGCAGCACGGCCGCCACGACGATCGCGCCGAGCGCCAGGTGCCAGCCCTGGGCGCCGCCGCCGAACTCGATCACGGCGCCGGCGCAGATGGTGATCAGGCCGGCGGCCGGCCCCTTGATGGTGAGCCGCGAGCCGGCAAACAGACTGACGAACATGCCGCCGATCATCGCCGTCAGCACGCCCATGGCCGGCGGGAATTCGCTGGCCTTGGCGATGCCGAGACTCAAAGGAAGCGCCAGCAGGAATACCAGGAATCCCGATATCGCATCGCTGCGCCAGTTTTGTTTGAGGCCTTTGAGGCCATCCTCTGGAATTGCACACGCTTTCATAAGGCAATGACTCCTTCGATATTTACATGCACTTTCAAATGCTTGGTACGAATATCTCTGGCAAGAACTTTTCAATGAATCGGAAGAACTTCCTTCAACGCTTCGGCCAGTTGCCGGAAAACCCGCAGGAGCGAACTCGTTCGCGATGCTTTGCCTGCCACCGCCAATCGTGGATAAATCCGCTCCTGCACCGGCGAGTCGAATCAGGAAGACTTGTAGGCCACCTCGTAGACCGACTTGGCATGTGGTCCGAGAAATACCCGCGCGTAGATGCGGATGATCGACAGGCCGACCAGGACGAAACTGAAGCTGGTCAAAAAGGCCAATCCGATCTGCCCTTCCTCGATATGCGCGAACATCAGGTCTTCGCCGATGAACGTCGGGCTGATCGGAAAACCGGTGGCGCACAGGCAACTCAGCAGAAATACGAAAGCGATCTTCGGATGCTGCCGGCAATGGCCATGGAAGCGGTCGAGATCGATATCGCCTTCGAGATGCTTGAGTCGCCGCAGGCAGAGAAGTCCGACGACTCCGGCCAGGGCCACGCCGCTCAGGTAAAGGTAACTTTCGCTGAAGCCGAAGTCGGCGTTGAAGGAAGTGGCCAGGGCGATCCAGAAGTGCGTCAGGATCGCCAGCAGCCAGGCCATCCGGGCGCGCCGGCGCTCGGTGAAGGACTTGAGCACCAGCACCGCCGCCATCGCCGCGAAGATCACCGGCAGGATTTCCGTGACCGCGCCGGGCAACGCCTCACGGTTGTAGACCAGGAACAGCCCCAGCAGATAGACCGGCACGAAGATGCCGACGACCCGCCAGAAGGTCAGGAAGTCCAGGCGCCGCCCCAGATTCTTCATGGGGTTCCACAACCTGCGGTACATGAAGGCATCCAGGTCGAACTCGCGCACCGAGAGCATGTAGAGCGAATACATGAACTTCTTCGGCAGCACCCACCTGGCATGGTGTTGCCGCGGCACGAAGTTGTAGAACTGCTCGCGGATCAAGTAGGCCACCACCGACGGCGAAACCAGCAGTTGGTAGGTGCGCAGGAAGGCGTTCCCGGCGAAGTGCACCAGGGCCAGGGCGTCGAAACCGGCGGCGATCTCGATGAAGATCAGACCGATCTGGGCGATGGAGGCGTAGGCGATCTGGCTCTTGATCGCCGACTGCGAGCGGGCGATCACCGTCGCGACGATGCTGGTGGAGGCGCCCAGCAGGCCGACGACGAGGCAGACGGACGGCTGGTCGCGCCAGAGCGGCGCGGTGCGCAGCAACAGGAAGACCCCGATGTGCACCGACAGCGAGCCGTAGAAAATCGCGCTCGACGGCGTCGGTCCCTCCATGGCCCGCGGCAGCCAACTGGAGAACGGCAGTTGCGCCGACTTGGCGGCGGCGGCCACCAGGATCATCAGCGCCATGAACACGCCGACCAGGGAGTGCGGCTGCAAGTGTTCGAGCACGAAGGCCCGGTCTTCGAGCATGTGGAAGCTGACGTTGGCGTGGAACAGGTGGTGCATCATCCACATCGCCAGCAGCAGGCCGACATCGCCGATCCGGTAGATGGAGAACACCTTGACCGCGTTCTTCACCGGCAGGTAGCGGTCCCGGTAGAAGGCGATCAGCAGGAACGAGGTGATCCCCAGCACTTCCCAGCCGGTGAACATGGTTTCCATGTTCCCCGAGAACACCACCATGTCGTAGCCGGCGTAGAAGAACAGCACCGTGCTGAAGAAGCGCTTATAGCCCGCCTCGCGGTGCATGTAGTGGCGGCTGTAGAGCAGCACCATGAAGGTCAGGAAGGTACCGACCAGCACATAGGTCGCAGTGATCCGGTCGAACAGGAAGTCGATGTAGAACTCGTAGCTGTCCGTGTGGAACAGCACGAAATCCTTCAACTCCAGGGTGGGAAAGCCGCGCAGCGCCCAGTACGCCAGGAACAGGACGAAGCCGGCGAGGTTGACGCCGACCGTGACCAGCGCGGTGCGCGAGATCCGTTTCTCGTCCCGTTCCGGGTGGATCAGGCTGATCAGGAAGCCGATCAGCGGTAGAAAGATGAAGATCTGCAGTGCGGAAGCCATGGCGACTCCTAGCTCAACGCGAGGACAGGCAGGTTGTCCGCCTGGGTTTCGAAGAGTTTTTCGAGGTCCGCGGCGACCTCGAGCCGTTCGGTCAGCGCTCGGTACGGCTCGAAGATGCCGTCCCGGAAGCGGAACAGCTCGTGGGTCTCGGGGTCGACGACCGTGAGGTTGAGCCATTCGTTGGCGAACCACTCCCAGGTGGCCGGCTGCTGGCGGATGGTGTTCAGGACCACTGCGGGGAAATGCTCGACGACGATCATCATTCGCACCGGGTGGTGCACCTCGATCATCTGGCTCGGCAGGCCGGGACGCAGGTCGCCGTCGTTGCCGTTGGCCACGCCGATCAGGCCCATCACGTTGTGCGGCAGCTTGCTGCCCGCCCCCAGCTTCTGGTTGTCCACGTGGGAGAAGAAGTACTCCAGGTTGATCCCGCCGCAGACTGGCGCCGCGGCGCGCAGGATGCCGAGCAGGAACCTGCCGTCCGGATCGACGCGGTAGTCGTAGGAGTTGAGGAACGATCGGCGGTCTAGGAACAGCTTACGACTCAGGAAGCGGCGCCCGACGATGCACAGCGCGTTGGTCGCGTGGTTCAGCTCGGGGCGCGGCTCGAACAGGGACACGGCGCGCGCCTTGACCGCCTCGTGCACCCGCTCCGGCGACTGCTGGCTGTCGGTCAGCTCGAAGCGGCGCGAGCGCTCCTTGGCGTTGAGCGCCAGGGCCTTGTCGAATACCGCCGCGTTGGCCCGGTGCCGGGCGCGGCTATCGGGGCTGAGCGAGTCCTCGTCGTAGAAGGCGATCTCGTCGCGGGTGGTGTCGTGCAGCGCGCCGACGAACTGGGTCGCCGCCGGGATCTCGATGCCCTTGCCGGCGAGGATCGCGCGCACCTCGGGGTGGTTGAGCATGAAGCAGATCACCCGCGCGTTCACCGAGCCCGGCCGCCCCGAACAGGCCCCGCAGTCATAGGCGGCGTAGTGCGGATTGTTGGTGTTGCTCGCGCCGTGCCCGACCACGTAGACGATGGGCGCGAAATCCTGGGTCAGGCCGATGCTGCCCAGCAGGTTTTCCGCGCGCTCGGCCATCTCCGCGACGCTGAAGCCGATCTGCAGGCCATCCTCGCGGTCGTCCGGCGAACGGTTCAGGATGGTCAGGCTGGAGGCACGGTCCATGTGCCGGAAGGACGAGGCGCCGAGCGGGCTCGCCGAGGGCTTGAGGATGCTGTCGAAGAGCTTGACCGCCGACCAGAAGCCGAGGGTCTGCGAGATCACCCAGCCGCCGAGCAGATCGTGCGAGTGTTTGCTGAAGTGCGGCTCGGCCTCGAGCCTGTCCCGGCTGCCGGTTTCCTTGATCAGGTATCGGGGCTCGATCGATCCCGGACATACCTTGGTGTGGGATTTGGCGTTCTCCGGCTTGAAGTAGAACTCCACCCCGAAGAAGCCCGGTGTCCCGTAGGTTTCACAGTGCGGATCGAGGCTTTCGATGTGCCGGCGGAACGAGCAGATCCGGTCGTCGATGCAGAACAGGCCCTGGAAGCTCTTCACCGGCAGCGCCGGGCTTTCCGCGGGCTGGCGCTGGATGGCGCTCAGCACGGGATCGTAGAAGCTCCACTCCAGCGCCTCCTGCCAGATCGCCAGGGCGTCGTGCAGCTCGGTGCGCGGCACCTCGGCGAGGATGTCCAGCGGCTCGCCGCCCAGCTCCGCCTCCAGCGGGCTCCATTGCTCGTCGAAATGCTCGTCGAGCGCGTCGATCTCCAGGAGCAACTCGAAGACGATCAGCTCGCGCAGGCCGATCCTGCGGCTGTCGATCAGGGTATCGGGCTGCGCTTCGATCACCGTGACCATGCCCGACCAGCCCGGATGGGCGAACTGCTGGTCGAACAGGTAGCGCTCGAACAGCGCTTCGTCGCGCACCAGGAGCTTCAGCAGGCCGGCGATGGAACAGTCCTGTTCGAGCAGCAGCCGGCGCGCCCGCTCGCGGCGGAAGAAGCTGGTGAAGCTGTGGCGCTCCAGTTCGCGGATGGCGCACAGGAAACCCTCGCCGCCGGACGGGAAGGTCCACATCGAGATGCCCTGGTCGAGATAGCTGCAGAGAATGCGGAACAGCAACGGATGCACCAGCGAGTCCAGGTCGATCCGCAGGTTCTTCTTCCAGTTCGCCCGCACCGCACCGATGCGCGGCAAGGGCGGCGGCGCGAAGCTGCCCGCGACGACCTTGGTCTTCCAGAGGTCGGACTGATCGCCCTTGTGGCGACGGACGACCCAGTCCAGCACGGCCGGCGTTATCTCGCCGCGATGATAAAGGTCGCGGTATTTATCCAGTTTCAAAGACAGGTTGTATCCGAAGATACCCGAGGCATTTCTCGCCGCATCGTGGAACTTCGAATCCTGGAAAGCATGCAAGGTATTGTGGTGAACGAAATCCTTCAGCGGAGCCTGTTTCGGAAGATAGTGCTCAAGCTCGTGCAATACGGTCGCCTCGTCGAAACGAGCGGACTGCACTGGATTTTCTGATCTGGCGCTCATCGATTCATCTCCGGAGGCCATCGGCATGTTTCAAATGGCCCCGAGAAAGATTGAACAAAGCCGTATCCCGCCGGTCCTTCGAAGACGAAAAGCCCCCGAATGGCATATCCGGACAAGACGGGCCATTTCTCTACCTGATCCAATTTGATGCCGTTACCGGCGAAGCCTCGTCAAAGAGAGCTTCTTGTTATTAGATTGACGACCTGCTTCTCATCATTCCGCTCGGGAAATAACGCCATGCACTCCGAAGAGCGCACGGGGCATTTCCGATGAACTTTCCCTCAGCCGATTCGTGAAAAAATCGTTTATTCCAGGCCCTTCCAACGGGCGGTCCAGAGCCTCCCAAAAATGTATTTCAGGATATTACAAGAAATTCTCGACTGTTCAACAGAGGCACGTTGCATGCCAATCGATAGCAAGGAAAGAATATGAAAGTTATATGTCAGGATAAATTGACTGGTAGTTATGTGAAAAACGTCGCTCGAGCGGAGCGCCTGTTCCCGTTTTTCGAAGAACCGCGCCAGCGCCCCGCACGACGATGACTCTTGGCCATCGGGAAGATTGCGGGCCGGGCCGACCGACGGAGTCGGGGCCCCCGTCGATCGGTACGCCCACGACCGGGAAAACGGCGTGGCCGAACGCGGCCCGCCGGCACTCTGGCCGAGGCCCTGGAGTCAATCCGCGGGAAACGCCTTGAGAAGCGGCTTCAGCGCCTGGTCCAAGCGCTGCTCGGCGTCGACCAGGGCCTGGCGCCAAGCCGTGCATAACGGTTGGAGATCGGCCTCCTGCCCGGCCCGCTGCAGCCACTGTATGCAATCGTGCCAGTCGCCCAGGGCCGATTGCGCCTCCTTCAGGCGCTTGGGCGCCTTGTCCGGCAGGTCGGACAGATCGGGATAGACCTCGGCGGCGTAGCGTACCCGCTTGATCCGCACGCGCAGCCGGTGGCGGTCATGGTTCGGATCGCGCAGTTCCCTGCCGAGCTTGCGCCGCTGCTTCGCCAGCTCCTTGCGGATGTGCTTGCCCAATCCCTTGAGCTTCCCTTCCCGCCTGGCCTCGCGGCAGATCGCCGGCCAGGCGGCCAGGGCGTTGCGCAACAGCAGCCACTCGGGACCGGCCAGCAGGGCATCGTAGCCGGCTTCCAGCCCCTGCCGGCGGGACTCGCCCAGCTCCGGCCGTTCGCGCGCCGCCAACTCCTGGATCAGGACTTCGGTATCGCGCAAGGACGTGCTCCGATGACCGACGGCGGCGGCGACCTCCTCCAGCGCACCGATGTCGGGAAGGTCGCGCAGGGGACGCAGAATGCTGCGCAGGCGACGCACGGCGACGCGCAGATCATGCAACGCCTCGCCGTCGCTGCGCGCCTCCAGACGCTTGCCGCAAGCCTGCAACTCGGCCTCCAGGGCCACCATCTGTTCGATCAGTTCGTCGACGAGCATATCCCTGTACTCCTGCGGCCGGATCGGCCGAACCCATGCATCATTCGAACGGGCGGGCCGGGCGCTGTCGAGACCGGCCGGCCAGCGATGGGAAGCCGGCAGCCGCGTGCAGTCGCTCGACGAAAGCCTCCGCCGCCCACCGACCGGCAGCCATCGAGCCAGACCGCGCAACCGGCCTATCCGACGATTTGCTCGATGGTGATGCGCATGGGCGCCGCCTAGAAATGGAAAAGACGTCTCCTGGCCCGGATGCTAACCAAGCCGACTCGTCGCCGACAGGCCTCCATTGGCGAAAACGCCTCCATGCCCATCAGTGTGGCTCATGACGCAAGCGTTCGAGGCGCTCGAGAAGATCCTGCGCCACCTGTTCCCCCATCCGTGCCGCGCCGGCGTACAGAACGCCCTCGTTGCCGTCGAGGGTGAGCGGATCGCCCTCCCGCAGCGCCAGCCCGCCGATGGAGAGGCTGCGATCGGCCTCGTCGATCGTCAGGCTGTCGCAACCGACCAGGCAGACCTTGCCCAACTGACGCGCCACCACCGCGGCATGGGAAGTGCGCGCGCCCCGCTGGGTCAGCAGGCCGTCGGCCAGGTGCAGGGCCGGCAGATCGCGCGTCTCGGCATCGCGCCGCACCAGCAGCACGCTGGCGCCGGCCTCCTTGCGTGCCCGTACCCGCGCCTCGTCCAAGGCGATCTCGCCGCACACCACGCCGCCGGCCGCGCTCGTCGCGCGGGCCAGGGGCTCGACGGTCCGGCCGGCCTCGCTCACCAGCCTGCGCACCGCCAGCGCCCGGGCATCCAGCCCCCGGGTCCGTTCGAGGGCGATGCGCCGCGGGATCAAGCCCTGGTCGCAGAGATCGAGGGCGATACGCGCCGCCGCCTGCGGCGTGCGTTTGCCGTCGCGGGTCTGCAGCAGGTAAAGCTGGCCGTCCTGCACGGTGAACTCGAAGTCCTGCATATCGCCGAAGCCCTGTTCGAGCTGCGTCATGGTCTTCAGCAGCGCTTCCCAGATCTGTGGTGCCACGGCGGCCAGTTCTTCGTGGCTCTGGGCGCGGCGACGGCCGCTGACCACGTCCTCGCCTTGGGCATTGAAGAGAAAATCGACCCAGGGCGAGGGTTCGCCGCTGCTCGGGTCGCGGGTGAAACCGACTCCCGCCCCGGACATGCCGCCGGCATTGCCGAACACCATCCGTTGCACCGTCACCGCCGTTCCCGGGGACGCGGGCAACTCGTGCAACTCGCGGTAGGCGCGGGCCTTGTCGCCGTACCAGGAGGCGAAGACCGCGACGACCGCCGCGCGCAACTGGACCTGCGGGTCCTGCGGGAAGGCTTCGCCGGCCTCCCGCGCATAGGTGGCCAGATGGCGCTTCGCGATGTCGCGCAGGGCGGCGAAATCCAGCTCGTGCTCGTCGCCATCGCCGCGCACGGCATCGAGGTCCGCTTCGAAATGCCGCCCGTCGATACCGGCGACCACTTCGCCGTAGCCGGCGATCAGACGGCGGTAGGCGTCCCAGGCGAGCCGGGGGTTGCCGGTGAGCCGCACCAGACCCGGCAGGGTCACCTCGGTGAGCCCGATATCGAGTAGCGTATCCATCATCCCCGGCATGGAAACCGGCGCGCCCGAGCGCACCGACAGCAGCAGCGGGCGCCGCGCATCGCCGAAGCCGAGGCCGCTCTCCCGCTCCAGCCGCTGCAGCGCCTGCTGCCAGAGACATGGGTCCGGCGCTTCCCGGCCGCACCAGCCGGTGCCGATGACGAAGGCCGCTGGCACGGGAAGTCCCATCGCCGCCATGCGCGCCAGGTTCCAGGCCTTGAACCCCAGGGAAGCCGGCGAAGCCTCCTCCGGCAGGGTCACGCCGGCGCCGATGGACAGGACCAGACGCAGCGGATCGCGCTCCTCCACATCCCGATGCGATTCGCTCCGCGGATTCATATCTCGCCTCCCAGCCGGTTGAACGACAGTTTGCGCAGACCGTAGCCGGTGGCCAGAAGCGCATCGGTGGACTGCTCAAGGGCATTGGCGAAATCGGTGCTCAGGCTCAGCGTCGCGCAATCGGACACATGCTCGGCCAGCACCCGCCGGACCTCGCGCAACAGGCCGTCGCACTGGCGCTCGGCATTGAGGACCCGCCACAGCGCGGCGACGAACTCCTCGTGGTCCGCGCCGCTGCTCTGCTCGTTCAGGGTGCTGGCGACGGCCAGCGCCTTCACCTGGTCCTGCATGGCCGCCAGGACGCCATCGGCCAGGCGCTGCATCGTCTGCTGCACCTCGCCCTGCCAGCCCCGGTGATGGCCGTCGGCGATCAGCGATAACAGAAAAATCGCCTCCTCCAGGAAATCCGCCACATCGTCGGCCCGCTCGATCAGGCGGCTGAACGGGTCCCAGCGCGGGTGGCGTTCGGCGCGGCGACGCGAATGCATCACCAGCAGGTCGGCCTGACGCTCCCACTCCTTGGCCCGCTCGGCGAGCCTGAGCGCCGCCTTGCGGTCGTACTGCCGGCCATGGGCGAGCGCATCGCGCACCCCCATGGCCAGTTCATGGCAATACGCCGCATGCTCGGCCAGCAGGTCGAATTCGTCGCGCCGCCTGAGCAGGTAGCGGACCAGCAGCAGCCGCGTCTCGTCCTCGATCAGCGCGACGGGCTGGCGCTGGCGCATCGCCTGGCTGGCGAGCTTCAGCACCTCGACCAGGAAGGCCCTGGCCTGGGTGGCGCCCATCACCTGGTCGAGGCGGTCGCCGACATGGAAGTAGTCGGCGCCCAGGGCCTGCATGGCGGTGTAGATCAGGCGTTCGCCGCCGGCCGCCAGCCAGCCCATGTGTCCCGCTCCGCACCTGGCCGCCTCGGCGAGCACGGTCACCGCGTCGGACTTGTCGACGAACTGCTGCAGGCGCTTGCGGGCGCGGTTCCAGTCGATCAGGAAGACGATCCGCGCGCCGATGTCCTCGAGCGTCCGCTGCAGCCCCGCCTCGTCCCGGCAGGCGAAGGTCGCGGTACCGACATGGTAGGCCTCGCCCGCGTTCAGCCCCGCGGTGGTCCGCGTCTCCAGGCCGGACCAGTCGGCCCCGAGTTCGGCCAGCATGGCGCGGAAAAAGGCGAAGCGCTGGCGGTGCAGGTCGGAGTAGGTCAGGGAGATGCGCAGCCCCTCCACCTGAATCACCAGCACGTGCACGTCGTTGGCGCCGATGTCGTTCTGCAGCAGCAGGCGGCCTTCTCCACGGGTGGCGGCGGTATCCAGGCCCGGATGCTCCAGCTTGAGCGCGCGGGTGCGATTGAGCCCGCGCATGAAGGCGGCCACCCGTGGCCGGTCCTCGTCGGCGAGTTCCCAGACGTGGGCGCCGTCGATGGTCTCGCTCGACAATTCGGCCGCCAGGTGGTTGAGCGCCTTGTGCAAGTCCATCACCAACAGGTGCAGACTGTCCTCGCCATCCTGCCTGCCGCTGGTCAGCGCCTTCAGCCGCGCCGCCTGCAGCCGGTCGTCGGTCAGGGTGTCGAGCCAGGCGCACCAGTGCTCCACCCGGCTGCCCAGCGCGGATTCGGCCGCGCCTTCGAGCAGTGGCCGGGCCATGATGCGCAGATCGTCCCGCAACAGGGCGGCGACACGGGGTAGATCGGGAATGTGCAGGTCCCTGCCCTCCCGGTAGGCCGTACCGGGCAGATCCTTGAGCCAGGCGGCGCCGACCTGCGCACTGGCCAGTTCATGACCCAGATTCGGCGGCGGCGTATCCGGCTGCTCGGCATGGGCCCGGGCGACCTGCAACACCGTCAGGTACAGCTTCAGGCGGTCGTTGGCCGCCAGCGCCGCGGTGACCCAGGCCGGACGCAGCAATTGCATCTGCCCCAGAGAGGCGACCACATCGACTTTCTCCATAGCCCCCTCGAATCCGAACTCGCCACGCTTGGCATCGACCCAGGCTATAACGGCCAAATTTCAGTTCCGTGGCCAACGCCGGCCCGCCGACGGACGGCAATGCCCGGCTGCCGGGCCGAGTCGGGCGTTTCGCTTCGGGCAGGGCTGTGGCATCGCGCTTCGCCTGCGGACAAAAACCGGCCCGTTCGAGGATTTGTACCTGCCCTGCATGAAAGACAGGCCAGGAGCCTGGGCTCGAGCGCCGGCGGGAGAGCGCCCTGCGCTCGGCCGGAAGCCTCGAAAACACCGGTTCTCAGGCCTTCTTACTTAGGACGGTCGAGCTTGACTTTCGCCGGCTTGAACTCCCCGACGCTCGACCAGGATTCGGCATCGAACTTGAACTCGACGACGGAACAGGTCGGCAGGCGGCCGATCTTGCCCGAGAGACGCCTGGCCAGCTCGGCCAACTGGGGATTATGACCGACCAGCAGCACGCTCTTCAGCTTGTCGTCCTGGGTTCGGATGATGTCGAGCAACTCGTCCGCCTGACAGGCATACAGCCGATCGTCCGTCTCGATGTCCTTCAGGCTGTAATCGAGAAGCCTGGCGATGCCTTCCGCCGTCGCCAGCGTGCGCAGTGCCGGACTCGACAGGATCAGATCGGGTTTTATCGAGCGCTTCGCCAGCCGCCTGCCCATTTTTTCCAGATCGCGCCTGCCACGCTCCGCCAGGGGTCGGTCGCGGTCGGAAAAGGCCGCGCCTTCCTTGGGCGATTTCGCGTGACGAATAAGAAACAATTTTTTCATCAAGAACCCATCCGGCAAGGCCTTCACGACGACACTGACAAGCTAGTCCAGCCTCATCGCCTTGCAAGCCGGACTTACGAAAGGCGAGCCGGGCCGGCAGGCGGATGTTCGTGGCGGCGACATTCCTTTCACCTGCGAACTACTATGGTGGGCCCATTTTCCCCAGGAGCCTGTCACCTCATGCGTTTATCCAAGCCCCTTCCCCTGATGCTGCTGCTGAGCGCCCTCGCCCTCCCCGCCGTCGCCGCCGAGTCGCCCGAGCGGGTCTTCGGCTGGATCGAGAAGGGTTCGATCGAACCAGAGAACATCCCGGTGAAAATGAAGCTGGATACCGGCGCCCTGACCTCCTCCCTGGACGCCAAGGATCTGCAGCGCTTCGAGCGCGACGGCGACGAGTGGATACGCTTCGACGTCGAGGTGACCGACAAGGACACCGGCAAGCTGATCGATTCCAGGTTCGAGCGCCGGGTACTGCGCAACGTGAAGGTCCGCGGCGCCGGCGGCGCGGAACGCCGGCCGGTGGTGAAGATGCAGATCTGCATCGGCAAGCAGATCTACGAGGAGGAGTTCTCCCTGAACGACCGCGGCAAGATGAACTACCCCGTATTGATCGGCCGGCGGACCCTGGGGCACCTGGGCGTGGTGGACGTCTCCCGGACCTTCACCGTCGATCCCAAATGCTCCCGTGGCAGCGCAGCCAAGGCCGACTGAGCCCGCCGCCGGCGAATCGGAGCGAACGGCATGCTACGGCTTATCCCCCCTCCCGCGCCCGAGAAGAGCGCCGGAGGAGAGAGGGAGCCGAAAGCCTGCCGGGCGGATACTGCACGAAAATGCCCCCGCCCGAGGTGCGGGGCATCAGCGCTGCAGTTCCTCCCAGTCGGGCAGGATTCCCATGTCGCGCGCCCACATGGCCAGATCGACGTGCCTGGCCATGACGACATCCCGCGCGGTATCCAGCGCATAGAAATCACCCAGCTCCGCGTATGCCCGGGAGCCTTCCCGGCAGCGGCAGAGCTGCTGGTTGTCCTGTCTGAGCAGACGGTTGATCCTGGCCAGCAAGGCCCGCTCGGTCACCTTCACCTTCATCGGAACGACCTCCTCTTGGGGTGGAGAAGCTAGGGCGTGTCATCAATTGTTTCCCACGTTGCGACGGAGCCCGCGTTGGCACGGGGCAAGGCGCGAGGAGAGAAGTTTGGTCATTCCAAACGAACGACGAACAACGCCGCACTGCGCCAAGGTAGGCCCGTCCCTCGGGGTTGCGCCGGAAATGGAGCCATGCGGCGTTGCAGGAATAACCATTGCCTGCAGGCTGCGCCTCGCCGAACGCGGCCCGGCCCCATTTCCGGCGGCAACGCAACCGGGGAAATAATTGATGACACGCCCTGATACCAGTGTGCAGCAGCAAAAGAGCGGGCAGGCCCGGATGCGACGAGCGGACTTCGCGCCCGCACCGGCCCGGCCGGAAGCCTCCGCATGCAACATTCGCCTGCCGTGCCCGCCGGCGGCTTGCTACAGTATCGGCCCCGCCACTTCCGAGAATCCTCCCATGCGCATCCTGGTCATCGAAGACAACCGCGACATCCTCGCCAACGTGCTCGACTATCTGGAGCTCAAGGGCTACACGGTCGATTGCGCCCAGGACGGACTGAGCGGACTGCACCTGGCGGCTACCGGGCAGTACGACCTGATCGTGCTGGACATCATGCTGCCGGGCATCGACGGCTACCAGGTCTGCGAGCGCCTGCGCCGCGATGCCGGCAGCGAGACGCCGATCATCATGCTGACCGCCCGCGACGCCCTGGACGACCGCTTGCAGGGCCTGAACAGCGGCGCCGACGACTACCTGCTCAAGCCCTTCGCCCTATCGGAACTGGTGGCGCGCATCGAGGCGGTGCTGCGCCGCACCCAGGGCAGCCGCAAGCGCCAGTTGCAGGTCGGCGACTTGATCTACGACCTCGACACCCTGAACGTCAGCCGCGCCGGCAAGCAACTGCGGCTGAATCCGATCGGCTACAAGCTGCTGGCGATCCTGATGCAGAAGAGCCCGGCCGTGGTGCGCCGGGAATTCCTGGAGAACGCTCTGTGGGGCGACGACCTGCCGGAGAGCGACAGTCTGCGCAGTCATATCCACCAATTGCGCCAGGCGCTCGACAAGCCTTTCGACAAGCCCCTGCTGCACACCATCCACGGTGTCGGCTACCGCCTGGCGGAGAACCCGGACGCGAATTAGGGCGTGCCATCCATTATTTCCCCGTTGCGAGGAAACAACGGATGACACACCCCAAGCAGCCTTTCGCCCGACGCATCGTCATCGCCTTCACCCTGATGACCCTGGTGGTCAGCGGCTTCTTCTCCCTGAGCATCGTCGCCATCGTCCACTTCGTCGAGCGCCACCTGGTCTCCCAGGAACTCAAGAGCGAACTGGACACCGTGATCAACCAGGACATCAGGCAGGGCCATATCCCGCGCCTGGACTCGGCCACCCGCTTCTTCGCCTCGGACCTGCCGCCCTACGCCATCCCCGAGTCGCTGCGGCATGCCGAAAAAGGCTTCAGCGAACTGCGCGAGGGCGAGCGCGCCTACTACATCTACGTGATGAAGCGCGACGGCCAGACCTACATGCTGGTGGAGGACCAGAGCGAGTTCGAGGCGCGCGAGCAGATGCTGTTCCGGGGGATCCTGTTCAGCTTCCTGCTGAGCGTGGTCGGCGCCTGGCTGCTCGGCCTGCTGCTGGCGCGCAAGGTGATCGCACCGGTGATTCGCCTCGCGCGCCAGGTCCGACACCGCGACCAGTTGCTGCCGCTGGCCCCGCCCCTGGCGCCGGAATACCCCGACGACGAGGTCGGCCACCTGGCAGCGGCCTTCGACAGCACCCTCGGCCAGTTGCGCCAGAGCCTGGAGCGCGAGCGCCTGTTCACCAGCGACGTCAGCCACGAGTTGCGCACCCCGCTGATGGTCATCCAAGGCTCCTGCGAACTGCTGCGCGAAACCGAACTGCCAGCCCAGGCCAACCGCCAGGTGGAGCGGATCGGCCGGGCCGCCCAGGAAATGCACGAGCTGGTGCAGACCTTCCTGATCCTCGCCCGCGCCCGCCGCGAAGAGGCCGCCAGCGGTGGCAGCGCCACCCTGGCCAGCGTGGCGGAGGAGCAGAGCCGGCGCTGGGGACCACCGATACGCGCCAAGGGCCTGAACTTCGAACTGGTCGTGGAGGACACCGACAGCGCCTCCTACAACCTCACTTTTCTGAGCACGGTTCTCTCCAACCTGCTGCGCAACGCCCTGCACTACACCGAGAACGGCACGGTGCGGCTGATCCTCGAGAAGGGCGGATTCCGCGTCGAGGACAGCGGCGCGGGCATTCCCGCCGAGCACCGCGAGCGCATCTTCCAGCCCTTCGTGCGCGGCGAGCAGGCGCGTGGCGAGGGGCTGGGCCTCGGGCTGTCGCTGGTCAAGCGGATCTGCACGCACCAGGGCTGGCAGGTACGAGTGAGCGACCTGGAGCCGAGCGGCAGTTGCTTCCGGGTCAGCCTGAAATAGCCGCTGCGACGAACGGAACGCCAACGCCGCCATCCTTGTCATTTTTTGGTCACCTTCCAGCGGATTTCACGGTAAAATCGCCACCATCTTCCCCCAGCCCAACAAACTCTTGCCATGTCGAGAACACGCATCAGCGGACTGGAACTACCACGCCAATTCGGTCAGACCCAGACCGCACAACGCCTGGCCAGGCATTGCGACCGTCTTGTCCGGCAACTGTCCCACTGGCGTGACGGACAACTGGTCCGGCGTGCACTGAAGCAGGCCGGCGAACCCAACCTGATCCTGGACCTGCCGTGCGGCGCCGGTCGCTTCTGGCCCCTGCTGACCGAGCATCCCGAACGGGTAGTGCTCGCCGCCGACAGCTCGGCGGAAATCCTGTCGATGGTCGAGGCCAGGCACCCCGACGAGGTGCTGGCCCGGGTGCGGACCTTCCAGGCCGCCCCCGTCGCCATCGACCTGCCCGACAACGCGGTCGACGGCATCCTCTGCATGCGCCTGCTGCACCACGTCGCCGACCGCGACAGCCGGCTGGCCATCCTCCGCGAGTTCCACCGGGTCAGCCGCGACAGCCTGATCGTCTCCCTCTGGGTGGACGGCAACTTCAAGGCCTGGCGGCGCCGCTACCTGGCGCGGCTGCGCGCCGCCCGGGAGGGTCGCGAGGAGAAGCGCAACCGCTTCGTCATCGAGCGCTCGACCATCGAGGCCGAATTCCGCGAAGTCGGCTTCGACATCGCCGGGCACCACGATGCCCTGCCCGGCTATGCCATGCGGCGCATCTATGTGTTGCACAAGAGGACCTCAGCGTGAACGAATCGATCGCCTTGCGGCCGTTGGACTCCTTCGTCGGCACCTTCCAGTCCTGGTGGAACCGCCAGGGGGAATGGGTCGAGGAACCCAATGCCCGTCGTGCCGGGGAAAGCGGCGTACAGCGCCTGAGCGCGTTCAGCGTGCCGCTCTACAGCAAGCGCCAGACCGGGCACCTCTACCACTCGCTGCGCTACCCCCTCGGCCGGCCCACGGTGCTGCGCGAGCAGGACGCCTTCGAGGCCATCGGACGCCTCGGCGTGCGCTTGCCGAAGATCGTCTTCTGCTCGGCGCGCAAGACCGCGGGCAAATGGCAGGCCCTGCTGGTCACCGAATCGCTGGAAGGCTTCGTCAGCCTGGATGCCTGGTACCAGGGCGACGCACGCCAGCGGTGGGGCGACGCGGTCCACCGGCAGATGCTCGAACAACTGGCCCTGACCCTCAGCCGCCTGCACCGGGGCCGCTGGGAACATGGCTGCTGCTATCCCAAGCACATCTTCGTCAAGGTCGAGGAATGCAACGGACAGCCGCAGGTGGAGATCGCCCTGATCGACCTGGAGAAGAGTCGTCGGCGCCTGCGCGTCGCCACCGCCTCGCGCCGCGACGTGGACCAGTTGCGCCGCCACAGCCCGGCCATATCGCCGGCCGAATGGGCCTTCTTCAAAGCCGCCTACGACCAGGCCATGGCCGCAGGCTGATCCTTCGGAAAGGGCGCCGGGGGCTCCTGCCCGCAGCGCCCCTCTCGCCGTACCGGAGCCCTATCCCGGAAACATCCTCGCCCCCAGGAAGTCGATGAAGGCCCGCAGCCGGGGCGAAACCTGTCGCCCGGAAGGCCAGAGCAGGTAAAAGTACCCCGTACCCTCCATGTAATCGTCCAGCACGCTGCGCAAGCGGCCTTCGGCCAGGGCGCCGCGGATGGCGAAGTCGGGCAGGCAGGCGAGCCCACGGCCACGCTGCGCGAAGCACACCCGCGTCTCGATGTTGTTGCAGACCATGGAGACGGGCAACTGCGGCTCGGGCTCGTCCGGCAGCCGGCGCAGCGGCCAGGGTTCGAGCTTGCCGGTGTTGGAAAAGCGATAATGCAGGCAGGCATGACCGGCCAGGTCGGCCGGACGCCGGGGAACGCCCCGGCGTTCGAGGTAGTCGGGCGAGCCGACCACCAGCAGGCGGAAGGCGCCGAGCCGCCGGGCCGACAGCCGCGAATCGGACAACTGGCCGGTGCGCACCACCACATCGAATCCTTCATCGATGACGTCCACCAGACGATCGGTGAAATCCAGATCCAGCTCGATCTCCGGGTACTCGGCCATGAAGTCGGCCAGTACCGGCAGCACCAGCGAGCTGACCAGCGGCAGACTCACGCGCAGGCGCCCGCGCGGCGCCCCGGCGGTGCGCGAAAGCGCAAGTTCCGTCGCCTCTATCTCGGCCAGGATGCGCCGACTGCGTTCGAGGAACAGCGCCCCTTCCGCGGTCAGGGCGATGCTGCGCGTGCTGCGGTGGAACAGGCGCACCCCCAGTTTCTCCTCCAGCCGCGCCACCCGCTTGCCGACGGCCGAAGCCGAGATTCCCAGCACCCGGCCGGCCGCGACAAAGCTGCGCGTCTCGGCGACCTGCACGAAAACGATGAAGCCGCTCAGACTGTCCAGGGGTGCTTTCATTACGGACATTTCGTTCCGGATAATCAGGAACTCTACCCGACTTTTTCCGGAGCGGACGCGCTTCTATGGTTTCGCGACCTTCCGAAACCAAGGCAAGCCCATGTCCATCCACGCCGATCGCTTATCCCGAACAGATCGCACCGAAGGCCTTCCAGAACGCGTCGATGCGCTCATCGATACGGCGCTGGCCGAACGGTGCCTGGCCGGCGCCGCGGTGCCATTGTCGAAAACGCAGAACGGGTCTATCGCCGCGCCGCGGGTCTGGCCGACCTTCGGCGTGGCGCTGACCGACACCGTCCCTGCAGACATGTCCGGCCGTGCCGTCGGCGCGTTGCGCGATACGCTCCATCGACCGGGCGGGGTACGGGCATGAACCAATCGCAACACTCGCCCGGCGCCGTATCGGACTCCCGGCAGCCCGCCAGCACGACCGTTGCCGAGCGACTTCCCCTGTCCGCCCTGCTGGCCCTGGCCATGACCGGCTTCATCGCCATCCTCACCGAAACCCTCCCGGCCGGACTCTTGCCGCAGCTCGGCCGGGGACTCGACATTTCGCAGGCGCTGGCCGGCCAGTTGGTCAGCGCCTACGCGCTCGGCTCGCTGGTTGCGGCGATTCCCCTGATCACCCTGACCGCCGGCTGGCGACGAAAGCCGCTGCTCCTGCTCGCCATCGGCGGTTTCCTGCTGTTCAACAGCATCACCGCGCTGTCGTCCAGCTACCCGCTCACACTGCTCGCCCGCTTCCTGGCGGGCGTCGCCGCCGGCCTGGCCTGGGGCCTGCTGGCCGGTCATGCGCGCCGCATGGTGGCCGCCCCACTGCAAGGGCGCGCCATGGCCATCGCGATGGTGGGCACGCCGCTCGCCCTTTCGCTGGGCGTACCGGCGGGAACCTGGCTTGGCGCCCTGGTCGGCTGGCGGATGGCCTTCGGTCTGATGTCCGGGCTGACCCTGATCCTGGCGGTCTGGGTACTGCGCAAGGTACCGGATTTCCCCGGGCGGGCGGCCGAGCGGCGCCTGGGCATACGCCAGGTCTTCGCGATCCCCGGCGTACGCCCGGTCCTGCTGGTGATCCTGCTCTGGGTGCTGGCGCACAACATCCTCTACACCTACATCGCGCCCTTCCTGGCGCCGGCCGGCATGAGCACCAGCGTGGACCGGATTCTGCTGGTGTTCGGAGCCTCGGCCCTGCTGGGCATCTGGATCGTCGGCCTGCTGATCGACCGCTGGCTGCGTGCCCTGGTGCTGCTCAGCCTCGGCGGATTCGCCCTGGCATCGCTGGCGCTGGGCTTTGGCGGTACGCAGCCGGCCGTGGTCCACGCCGGCGTGGCGGTATGGGGCCTCATCTTCGGCGGTGCGGCGACACTGCTGCAGACGGCTTCGGCGGATGCCGCCGGCGAGGGCGCCGACCTGGCCCAATCGATGATCGTCACGGTCTGGAATCTCGCCATCGCCGGCGGCGGCGTGTTCGGCGGTCTGCTGCTGGAAACCGCCGGCGTGGGCGCTTTCCCCTGGGTGCTGCTGGGGCTGCTCGCGGCCGCCCTGCTTTGCGCCGGGATGGCCAGGACCCACGGCTTCAGGGCAGAACCGCGACAGGTGCGGGCGGACTGAGCAACGGCCGACAGCCGGGGTACCGGACAGGACCGGTACCCCGGTTGTTATTGTGGGAAAATATATCCATCTGCCATCACCGAGTTCTTTCATAGACGACGTGGAACATATATCCGGAAGTCGCGCAATATATGCCCCCGCTTACGAGTGAAGATAAATGTAAATAAACTTTTAAATGTAAGTATTTGTTCGACGAAAAGCCTGCAACGTCCCGCCCGGACAGGAGTCGACGGCATTTCCGGGAGAAAACATCAATCGGTTGCATTCAGTTTCATTTGCCGGGTGGATTCAATCTTTCAATTTTATTACGTTGTCATCGTGCATCGCGGTGGCCGAATAGACTGGCCACCACCAATTCCTGTTCGACTCAGGAGGCATGACATGAACAACCGGAACAACCGAACAGTACGTGCCGTGCGTAGAAGTGGAAGCATCCATACCGCTCGAAGATACCGCACCCGGCGGCCGTGGCGGACAACGCTCGCGAACGGCGCGCAACAGGCCCGGAACCCACGCCTGGCGCCACCGTCAGCCCGGCCCGCGGCCAGCGCACGACACCCCATGAGCCTCGTCTAGCACGGGCACGGTCGGCCGGCCCCTTGTCCGGCGACCTCTCGCAACCTCACGAAATTCGGTGCCGAGTCATGAACTCCGCATCTTCGAGATTTTTATTGCCTGTCGAAATATCGCCTATGAAACCGAAGACGAAAACCACGAAACTTTTCATTGCCATGATCGTATCCACGACTGCCTCCCTGGCCATGGCCGATATCAACCACAGAAACTCCAGCAATACTGAAATCGCCCATCCATCGACCGTCGAAACAATGCCTTACAAATACAATATGAATCTGGATATCGCCGAGCCCCTGGAGTTCGAATATCTCCGTACGGCGCCGGCCCATTGCGGCCCCATTCCGGCCAGAATGACTTACAAGGACTCGACCGGTGCGATAAGGACCATCGAATACTTATATCCGGATACGAGCGGCTGTACGGATTGAGGTTATCCGTGGCATTCGAGTCACTCCGGCGCACCGGCCACCGCTCCGAACGAAAGCGGTAGCCGGTACGCAATCGCTTCCCGCCCGGGCCGACCGGCGGCGTTTCGCTCACCTCGATCGGACGCCCGGCCCGGCTCTCCCCGCCCCGCCGCAAGGCCTGCTTCACGTCCTTCATGTCCGCCTTGTCGTCGAACGCCACGGCGCCGAATAAATCTCCCGAAGGCCAGTCCTTCCAGGGAACCTGCCGGGGGAACGAGACCGACGAGCGCGGATGCATCCGTTCTTGCAGCCCGGCGGGAATGCCTGCAAGCGCCTTCAGCGTCAGCGGTCGGATTTCATCGGCTGTCGAGCCAGACAGCGATTGACAACAAAACCTGCTTCGCACGGATAATGAAAAAAATTCTCATTTAGTGATATCGAAGCAGTACCGTGCCGACGACTTCCGATCCGAACGCCCTGCTGGCAACGCTCTACCGGGAAAACCATCGCTGGCTGCGCGGCTGGCTGAGCCGGCGACTACAGTGTCCCCAGGATGCGGCCGACCTGACCCAGGATACCTTTCTGCGTGCCCTGAATTCCCGACAGTTGGAACAGATCCAGGAACCGCGGGCCTTCCTGGGCACCCTGGCCAAACGCCTGCTGTGCAACCTCTGGCGGCGGCGGCAACTGGAGCGCAGCTATCTCGACGCCCTCGCCCAATTGCCGGAACGCTTCGCACCTTCCGAGGAAGATATCGCGCTGGTCCGCGAGGCCATCGAAGCCATCGACCGGTTACTGGACGGCCTGCCCCTGCGCGCCCGCCGAGCCTTCCTGCTCAACCGGCTGGACGGCCTCGGCCAACAGGCCATCGCCGAGCGGCTGGGCGTCTCCCTGGCAACGGTCGAACGCGACCTGCGACGCGCCTACATCCACTGCCTGACGCGGGACCCCGAACAGCCATGAAGCCTCCCCGACTGGATGCGCCGACCCAAAGCGCCGTGGACTGGACGCTGCGGCTCGATCCCGAGCGCGCGACCTCCGAGGATCGGCAGGCCTTCGCCGCCTGGCTGGCCGCCGATTCCCGCCATGTCGCCGCCTGGCAACGGGTCAACGGTTTGCTGCAACAGCCATTGGCCGACCTGCAACGGGCCGAGGTCCGCAGTCCCGGTCAACTGGACGCGGCCAAGCGAGCCCTGGATACGCCAGCCTCGGCCCAGCGCCGCCGCCTGCTGGGAGGGCTGTCGCTGCTGGCCCTCGGGCTGTCCGGCACAGCCGCCGTCGACCGGCTGGCGCCGCTGCACGGCCTGCTGGCCGATCACCACACCAGTACGGCGCAGCGCAAGAGCGTCACCCTCGCCGACGGCACGCAGCTGATCCTCAATGCGCGTACCGCGCTGGACGTGCATTTCAACGATGCCCGCCGGCGCATCCACCTGCATGAAGGCGAGCTGCTGGCACAAGTCGCCGCGGACCCGTTGCGCCCCTTCGTGATCGTCACCGCGCAGGGACAGGTGAAAGCCTCGGAGACTCGACTGCTGGTTCGCCAGGAGGCCGGGCGCAGCCTGGTCAGCGTGCTGCGGCAGGATGCCTGGTTGCAGCAGCGGGACGGCAGCGAAACCCTTCTGCACCCCGGCCAAGCGGCCTGGTTCGACGAACGGGGCATGCGACCGGCCGATGCCAGCCTGCTGACCCGCGCCACCTGGAGCCAGGGTTACCTGGAAAGCCGCGACGAACCGCTCGGCCGGCTGATCGAGGCCATGCGCCCCTACTATCCGGGATTGCTGCGGATCAGCCCGGCTGCCGCCGAGATCCGCACCTTCGGCATTTTCCAGGTGGACGACATCCAGCAGGCCCTGCGCTCGCTGGCGGAAACCCTGCCGGTGCGGGTAACCAGCTATGGCCCGCTGCTGACAACGATCGACCGGGCCTGACGGAAAACGCACGCTCATCGATCACACGAAAAAATTACGAATATTTCTCGAAAGCATGAGGGGTTTTCCCCGCCTCGTCGGACAGAGCAGACAAATATCCATCGCGAGGCTCCCTCATGCTCCCCCCCAATCCGCATCTCGGCTCCCTGGCTCTGGCAATCGCCATCGCTCTCGGCGTACAGGCTCATTCGGCATCGGCCCGGGAAGACGAACAGGCTTCCCAGGCCAGGCTACAGAACTTCGATATCCCCGCCGGCGCACTCGGCGACACCCTGGGCCAGATCGCCCGAAAGAGCGGCCGCACGCTGTCCGTCGACCCGGCCCTGCTGGAAGGCCTCGACGCTCCGGCCATCCGCGGCCAACTGAGCCCGGAAGATGCCGCGCGCCAGGCACTGGCCGGCACCGGACTGGAATTGCTGGTGACGGGTAGCGGCACGCTGAGCGTGCAACCGGTCGATGAAAAAACGGCGCAGTCGGGAGGGCGGATCGACGGCATCAGCCTGGATGCCATGACCGTGGAGGACAATGCCCTCGGCACCATCACCGAAAACACCAAGTCCTATACGCCCGGCACCATCGCGACCGCCACCCGGCTGGTACTGACGCCTCGCGAGACACCGCAGACCGTCACGGTCGTCACTCGCCAGCATATGGACGACTTCAATCTCACCAATATCAACAAGGTGATGGATCATACCCCTGGTGTCATGCGACACGGCACAGATAACTACCGGTCCTATTACTATGCCCGTGGCTACCAGATCCAGAACTTTCAATACGATGGTATTCCGGTTTTAACCGGTACTGACATGGGCAATACATCGGTCGATATGATCCAGTACGATCGAATCGAGGTCATCAAAGGAGCCAGTGGCCTGACTACCGGCGCGGGTACTCCGGGCGCCACTATCAACCTTGTGCGCAAGAAACCTACCCATGAATTTTCTGGACACGCCACGGCCGAATATGGCCGCTGGGATAACTACCGTACCGAATGGGATGTGGGTGGTCCCTTGAACGAAAGCGGCAGTATCCGCGGCCGTTTCGCGACAGCATTTCAGGATCAGCAATCCTTCATGGATCATTTCAAGGAGCAGACCCGTGCGCTGTATGGCATTCTGGAGGTGGATCTATCTCCACAGACCATGTGGACCATCGGTGCCAACTATGACAAAAGAATTCCGACCGGTAACAGTGCCGGAGGATTTCCACTTCTGGATAGCGACAACAATGAAATAAATATGTCTCGCTCCTTCAATCCCGGAGCGAGCTGGAGCCGGGTGGAGCAATTCAGCCATGCCTTCTTTACCCAATTGGACCATGAATTCGACAATGGCTGGAGTAGTCGGGTCTACTATACCTTCCAGAGAAATGCATATGATGCTAATTTGGGAGCTATTCAATACACACCCGATGCTGATGATGGCAATTCCGCTTTGGCTACCGGTCAATACAGGTACAAGATAAGAACTCAAGCGCTAGAGGGCTATGCCCGTGGACCTTTTGAACTATTTGGCCGTACCCATGAATTGGCAGTTGGCGTCAGTGGCTATCACAATCATCTCAAAGGCTCTGGGCATAACTACCGTATGGTGTCCATTGACAATTTTTGGGACTGGGACGGCAACGTAGGAAGGCCAGACTGGGGTGGTATCCTTTATCGTGCTGAAGATCGCGTCAACCAACGTGCCTACTATGCCAGTGGCCGTTTCAGTCTGACTGATGACCTCGCCGTGATTCTGGGCGGCCGGGTGACCAATTATCGTCGGGGTGGCGACAGCAATATGCGCGAAACGGGCGAGGTGGTTCCTTTCGCAGGTATCACCTACGACCTGAACGATAATTTTTCGCTGTATGCCAGCTATACCAAGATATTCCAGCCACAAAGTACCCGGGACGAAAGTTACTCTATACTCGATCCGAATGAAGGCGATAGCTACGAGGGCGGACTCAAGGGCGAATGGTTCAATGGTCGACTGAATGCCAGCCTGGCCTATTTTGAAATCCGCGAGGACAACCGTGCCGAGTTTGTGGGCTGGAATAGCGAACGAAACTACAGCATGTACGAGGGAAAGAAAGCCAAGACCAAGGGTATCGAACTGGAGGTCAGTGGTGAACTGATGCCTGGCTGGAATATTCAGGCGGGCTTTACCCATCAGGTCATTCGGGAAGATGAAACCAACGAGAAGCTGACGACCTTCGAGCCGGAGAACCAATTCAAACTCTATACAACCTATCGGTTACCCGGCAGATTGAACAAAATCACCATCGGCGGCGGTGGCAGTTACCAAGGCACGACCTGGCGGGATGGTACGGATGCTCTGGGTAATGACCATCAATACAGGCAGGAAGCCTTCTGGTTGGTCAATCTGATGGGTAAATATCAGATCACCGATAATCTTTCAGCCACACTCAACATCAACAACTTATTTGACAAGTATTATTATTCCAATTACGGGGAGTCATGGAATGGTATAGCCACCAAGACTTATGGCGAACCTCGTAATATGATGCTGACAACTCGTTGGGATTTTTAAGAAGAGCAAGACTGCACAGATAAGGACATCCGTAGCATTCAAGCCCCCCGACACCCCGGCCACCGCTCCGAACGAAAGCGCTGGCCGGTGCGCAGGATCAGGCCCCGCTCAGGTCGACCAGCGGCGTTTCGCGCACCTCGGTCGGACGCCCGGCCTGGATCTCGTCGATCCGTTGCAGGGCCCGCTCCACGTCCGCCTGGTCGGCGAGCAGCCTGAAGCCGAGCTGGAAGTGGCGCTGCTCCCTGGGGCCGATGCTCGGCACCAGCCCCAGCGAACGCTGGAAGCGGCGGTTGTAGGCGAAGCTGGTGCCGGGCTCCAGGCCGGTGACGTAGCCCTGGCGTTCGGTGTCGGTGTTCTTCCACAGGGAGAACACCGGCAACTGGCCGATATCGAAGGCGACCGCCACGCCCCGGTCGCCGGCGCGGTTGTGCAGCACCGCCAGGCTCTCGCCCAGCGCATCGCCGTAGGGAATCAGGTTGTAGACGGTTTCGTCGTAGCCCTCGGTCGGCCCGCGGTAGCTCTGCCACTCGGCCAGTTCGCCGCGCGCCCGTTCGTTGAACGGCGAAACCTGTCTGACCGGCGCGACGAAGCGCGCGCCCTGCTCCAGCAGCGGCGTGCCGAAGTTGTTGTGGTAGAGCGCCTGGTATTCCCTGGGGTAGTCGCCGCGATTGGTCAGGGTGTCGTCGAGGTCGAAGCCCAGCGAGCCCGGCTCGGTGCTCAGTTCGCTGGAAATGGCGAAGTCGACCTTCTTGAACGCCTGTTCCTTCAGTTCGCCGCGCAGGCGGATGGTATGCGGCGGCTTGCCGTCGATGCTCAGCACCACCCGCGAGGCCGGGATGTTCGACACCCGGCCGTGCAGGCTGAGCAGTTCGCCGTTGTCCACGCCGGGGTGGCCGATCCACTCGTAGCCGCAACGGGTGACCAGTTCGTTGAAGCCCTCCAGCCAGCCGAGGCCGCCGCGGGCGTCCCGCTCGATGAAGGCCGGGTTGACCACCTCGGCGACCGGCGAGTCCCAGCCCAGGCGGACGTCGCCGGCCACCGCGCGCAACACGTTCATGCCGCGGGTCGGCACCACGGTGATGGTCATGGCGCCGTTGTCGATGTCGATCAGGCTGACGCCTTCCTGGCGCCCGCCGTGCAGGGTGCGCAGGCTGACCGAGAAGGGTTTGGCGGTCTCGATGCCCAGTTGGCGGCTGTCGATGCGCCAGTCCTGCGGGGCCTTGTCGCTGTCGATCAGGACGAATTCATGGGCCGGCGCGGGCGTGGCGCTGGCGACGGCGCCCGGGCCGTCGAGGCCGGAATGCTTCTTCATGGTGGATCCCCGTGGTTCGATCGGGTTGTCGGCCGGGCGGCCGGGGCACAGGGAACGCGCCTCCGGCGCCCTCCCCATCCCCGCGGACACGGGCCGCGTGAAGATACTCTAGACGACCGGCGCCGGCTGGCCGGCCGGCATCGCCAGTTCATGGCGGCGCGGCAGGTCGGGACCGCGACGCTGGCAGGTCAGCGCCGCCGCCGCCTGGGCGAAGGCGAGCATCCGCTCGATGTGGCTCCTGTCCAGCGCATCGAGCGCGGCCGGGCTGTCGAAGCCCTGCTCGGCCAGGTAGGTGATCAGCGCCGCCTGGAAGGTGTCGCCGGCGCCCACGGTATCCACCGGAACGATCGCCTGGGCCGGGCTGGACCAACTGCCGTGGGCACGGTTGAACACGGTCACGCCGTGTTCGCCGCGAGTCAGGCACACCAATCGGCACTGGTGCTGCAGGAAGGCCTCGGCCGTCGCCAGCGGGTCCTGGCCCGGATAGAGCAGTAGCAGATCCTCTTCGCTGACCTTGACCAGGTGGGCGTGCCGGGCGAAGGCGCCGATCCGCTCGCGCCAGACGTCGAGGTCGGGTTCGACATTGAGACGGACGTTGGGGTCGAGGCTGATCAACAGCTCCCGCGAGGAGCGCTCCACCAGTTGCTGAAGGCTGTCCGCGGTCGGTCGCACGACCAGCGAATAGGAGCCGACATGGATGCCGCGAACTCCGCCGTCCAGTGCCGGCACCTGTTCCGGCCGCAGCTGGCGGTCCGCCCCGGAATGCCCGTAGAAGCTGTAGTGGGGCACGCCCTGGCCGTCCACGGCGACCAGACTCAGGGTCGTGGTGGCCGCATCGAGCGGGACCAGGTAGCGGGTCGAGACGCCCTCGTCCTCCAGTACCCGGCGCAACTGCTGGCCGAGAAAATCGCCGGAGATGCCGGTCAGCAGGGCGGACTCCACACCCAGCCGGCTGAGCCCCACCGCCACATTGAAGGGGGAACCGCCGGCAATGGCCTTGAAACCTACCTGCCGGGGCAATTCGCTCTGCGCGGGGTCGACGAACAGGTCGAACAGCGCTTCGCCGCATACTAGAAACATTGCGCACCTCTTGTTCTCGGATTTCGATGGTGCCGGGAAACCTGTTTTCCCGGCGCCTGCCGGCTCACTCGGCCTGGGCGGCCAGGGACACGGTGGACTCGGCCGGCTTCTGGGACAGTCCGTACAGCGCCACCACCACGTAGCAGAAGAACGGAACGATGAAAGCGGTCGCCATGCCGAAGTCGTCGGCGATCCCGCCCATGACCAGCGGCAGGAGCGCGGCGCCGACCAGGGTCATCACCAGGATGGAGCCGCCCCGGTTGGTCTGCCGGCCCAGACCCTGCACGCCCATGCCGAAGATGGTCGGGTACATGATCGACATGAAGAAATACATGCCGATCACCGCGACCACCGAAACCTTCTCCAGCGCCAGCATGGCGACGACGCTCAGGAAGGCGCAGGCGATGGCGTTGAACACCAGCAGGCTGCGCGCCGGGATGCGGCGCATCAGCCAGGTGCCGGAGAAGCGGCCGACCATGTAGCCGATCATCGCCAGCGACAGCAGGAAGGAACAGAACTGCGGCGTGCCGCCCTGCCAGTGATCCAGGGCGAAATTGATGAAGTAGGCGCCGACGCCGACATAGGCGCCGATGTTGCAGAACTGCGCCAGCAGGGCGAAGGTGAAGTTCCGGCGGCGCCACAGCGAGACACCCTCCTCGGCTTCCTCCGCGGCCTCACCGCCAGCCGCGCGCTCGCTGCCGACCTCGGGGATGGCGGTGCGGGCGAAGACCGCCATCAGTCCCACCACCAGCACGGCCAGCGTCACGTAGATCAGCGAAGTCGGCGCGATGCTGCTGCCGGCCAGTTCGAGCGGCGGCGCATAGAGCACCACGCCGCCGAGCATCGGCCCGAGGAACACGCCCAGGCCGTTGAAGGACTGGGCGAAGTTCAGGCGCTGCACGGTCTTGTCCGGGTCGCCCAGGGCGGCGGCGTAGAGATTGGCGGACACCTCCAGGCAGGCCAGTCCGCAGGCGAGGACGAACAGCGCGATCAGGAAGGCATCGAAGGTCTCGGCCCAGGAAGCCGGCACGAACAGCAGCGCGCCGACCGCGAACAGGGCCAGGCCGAGCAGGATGCCGGCCTTGTAGCCACAGCGCTCCATGAACAGGCCGACCGGCAGCGCCATGATGAAGTAGGCGCCGAAATAGGCGGTCTGGATCAGGCCCGATCTGGCCCGGGAAATGTTCAGGGTTTGCTGGAAGTGATGGTTCAGGACATCCAGCAGGCCATGGGACAGCCCCCACATGAAAAACAGCGCCGTCACCAGGACGAAGGCGAAGGTCGTGGAAACCGGCGCGCTCTTGCCGGACTCGGCTGGCGAGCGCTGTTGCTGATTGTTCATCGTAGCCTTCCTCTTGGAATTGTTTTCGGGTACGGACGGGCCGCGCCGGAGCGCGGCCCGCCGGATGCGAAAGCCGGTGCGGATCAGCCGCGATGACGGCCGCGGAAGTAGTCGATCAGGCCCTGGGTCGAGGAATCCTCGGCCGGCGGCGCCTCGTAGCTGGTCAGCCGGCCATAGACGTTCTTGCCCAGCTCCTTGCCCAGCTCCACGCCCCACTGGTCGAAGGAGTTGATCCCCCAGATCACCCCCTGGACGAACACCTTGTGCTCGTACAGGGCGATCAGCGCGCCGAGGCGGCTGGGGTTGAGGGTCTCCATCACCAGGGTGTTGCTCGGCCGGTTGCCGGGAATCACCTTGTGCGGCGCCAGGCGCTTCACCTCCGCCTCCGGCAGGCCCTTGGCGCGCAGTTCCGCCTCGGCCTCCTCGCGGCTCTTGCCGAGCATCAGCGCCTGGCTCTGCGACAGGCAGTTGGCGTACAGCCACTGGTGGTGGTCGGCCACCGGGTTGTGGCTGACCACCGGCACGATGAAGTCCGCCGGGATCAGCAGGGTGCCCTGGTGCAGCAACTGGTGGTAGGCGTGCTGGCCGTTGCAGCCGACGCCGCCCCAGATCACCGGGCCGGTCTCGCAGGAGACCGGGCTGCCGTCCTGGCGCACGCTCTTGCCGTTGGACTCCATGTCCATCTGCTGCAGGTGCTTGACGAAGTTACGCAGATAGTGGTCGTAGGGCAGGATGGCATGGCTCTGCGCGCCCCAGAAGTTGCCGTACCAGACGCCGAGCATGGCCAGCAGCACCGGCATGTTGTTCTCGAACGGCTCGCGGCGGAAATGGCAGTCCATGGCGTAGGCGCCGGAGAGCAGGTCCTTGAAGTTGGCCATGCCGATGGCCAGGGCGGTCGGCAGGCCGATCGCCGACCACAGCGAATAGCGTCCGCCGACCCAGTCCCACATCGGGAAGATGTTCTTCTCGCGGATGCCGAACTCGATCGCCGCCGGAATGTTGCTGGTCACCGCGATGAAGTGCCGGTACAGGCGCTCCTCGCTGCCGCCGCTGGCCAGGTACCAGGTGCGCGCGGCCTGGGCGTTCTTCAGGGTTTCCAGGGTGCCGAAGGTCTTGCTGGAGATGATGAACAGGGTGGTCTCGGCGTTCAGCCGCGCGGTCAGCTCGTGGAACTCGCTGCCGTCGATGTTCGCCAGGTAGTGGCAGCGCACGCCGTGCTGGGTGTAGGGCAGCAGCGCCTCGGACACCAGTTCCGGGCCCAGGTAGGAACCGCCGATGCCGATGTTCACCACGTCGGTGATGGCCCTGTCGCTGTAGCCGCGCCACAGCTTGTTGTGGATGCGCCCGACGATGTCGGTCATCTGCGCCAGGGCGGCGTGCACGTCGCGCATGATGTTGTGGCCGTCGATGAGCAGGCTGTCGCCCACCGGCCGGCGCAGGGCGGTGTGCAGCGCCGGACGCCGTTCCGAGGCGTTGACCGGCTCGCCGTCGAACATCGCCCGGGCGGCCTGCTCGACGCCGGCCTCGCGGGCCAGGTTGACCAGCAGGTCGCGGGTCTCCGGGGTGATGAGATTCTTCGAGTAGTCGAGGAAGAGGCCGCAACTGCTGGTGGAGAATTCGTCGAAACGACCGGGATCGCTCAGGAACGCCTCGCGCATGTGGAAATTCTGCATGGCCAGGCGGTGTTCCTGCAGCGCCCTCCAGGAAGGCAGGCTGGTGACGTCGAACGCTTGCTGGTAGTAGCTCATAGGAGTACGGCTTCCTTCAATCTGTCTTGGACTTGTCATGGATGCGGCCATCCTGGCGGTCCGCGTCCGGACCGGAGCGCTCCCTCGCGACCGGCTCCCTCAAGGGCTCCAGTAGATTTCCAGCCCGTCGCCGAGGAAGGCGCGGATCGGCATCCGCAGCGGATCGGCGCGCAGGGCCTGGCGCAGGGTTTCCAGCTTGGCCGGGCCCTGGATGGCCAGGCAGCGCAGCCGCGCCCGCGCCAGCAGCGGCCAGGTCAGGCTGATCCGCGGGTGCGGCGCGACCGGCGCGTGCATCGCCATGCACGGCTCGGCGCCGGTGCCGGCCAGCGCCTGGGCGAGGTTCGGGCTGCCGGGGAACAGCGAGGCGGTATGGCCGTCCTCGCCCATGCCCAGCACCACCGCGTCGACCGGCCGCTTGAGTTCGGCCAGCGACCGGCCGGCCAGACGCGCCGCCTCCTCCAGGCTGGCCGCCGGCTGGTAGAGGCCGAAAAAGCGCGCCGCGGCGGCCGGACCGCGCAGCAGGTGGCGGCGCACCAGCGCCTCGTTGCTGCCGTCCTGGTCCGGCGCCACCCAGCGCTCGTCGACCAGGCCGACCTGCACCCGGCTCCAGTCCAGTTCGCGGGCTGACAGCGCCTCGAAGAAGGGCACCGGGCTGCGCCCGCCCGACACCAGCAGGCTGGCGCGGCCGTCGCTGTCGATGGCCTGGCGCAGCACCTCGGCCACGCGCCCGGCCAGCTCCTCGGCCAGCGCGGCGCCATCGGCCAGCGGCCGGGTCAGCACCCCGGCGGGCAGATCGAGTTCAGAAATCTCCATACCAGTTCCTCCCGTCACGGGTGATCAGTGCGATCGACGACAGCGGCCCCCAGCTACCCGCCGCGTACGGCTTGGGCGCCTCGCCCTGCAGGCGCCAGCCGGCGATCAGCCGGTCGCACCAGCGCCAGGCGTACTCGATCTCGTCCTTGCGCACGAACAGGTTCTGGTTGCCCTTCATCACCTCCAGCAGCAGCCGCTCGTAGGCGTCCGGAATCCGCGCGCTGCGGTAGGTGTCGGAAAAATTCAGCTGCAGCGGACCGCTGCGCAGTTGCATCCCCTTGTCCAGCCCCTGCTCCTTGGTCATCACCTGCAGGGCGATGCTCTCGTTCGGCTGCAGGCGGATGATCAGCTTGTTGCCGATCAGCGGGCGCTGCTCCTCGGCGAAGATGTAGTGCGGCGGCGCCTTGAAGTGGATGACGATCTGCGACAGCTTCTGCGGCATCCGCTTGCCCGTGCGCAGGTAGAACGGCACCCCCGCCCAGCGCCAGTTGCGGATCTCCGCGCGCAGCGCGACGAAGGTCTCGGTGTCGCTCTGCGCGTTGGCGTTGTCCTCCTCCAGGTAGCCCGGCACCGGCTTGCCCAGGATGTTGCCGGCCACGTACTGGCCGCGCACCACCTGCTGGCTGAGCTGGGCGGCGTCGATCGGCGCCAGCGCCTTGAGCACCTTGACCTTCTCGTCGCGGATGCTGTCGGCCGACAGGTCGCCCGGCGGGTCCATGGCGATCAGGCAGAGCAGCTGCAGCAGGTGGTTCTGGATCATGTCGCGCAGTTGCCCGGCCTTGTCGAAGTAGCCCCAGCGGCCCTCGATGCCCACCTGCTCGGCCACGGTGATCTCCACGTGGGAGATGTGGTTCTGGTTCCACTGGGTCTCGAACAGGCTGTTGGCGAAGCGCAGGGCGATCAGGTTCTGCACCGTCTCCTTGCCCAGGTAGTGGTCGATCCGGTAGGTGCGGTCCTCGGGGAAATGCCGGGCCACCGCGTCGTTGACCTTGCGCGAGGAGGCCAGGTCGTGGCCGATCGGCTTCTCCAGCACCACCCGGGCGCGTCCGGCCAGGCCGACCTCGGCCAGCCCGGCGCAGATCGGCTCGTAGAGCGCGGCCGCGGTGGCGAAGTAGGCGATCAGCCGCTCGGCGGCGCCGACCCGGTCGGCCAGCGCGGCGTAGTCGCCGGGCTGGAGGAAATCCATCGACAGGTAATCCAGGCGGCCGAGAAAGCGCTGCAGCACGTCCTCGTCCAGCTCCGCGACGGGGACGTGGCGGCGCAGGTGCTCGGCGATGGTGTCCCGGGTCCCTTCGCCGGCATCGAGCGCCAGGGCCAGCAGCCGCGTATCCGGGCACAGCAGGCCGGCCCGGTCCAGTTGGTAGAGGGCGGGGAACAGCTTGCGCAGAGCCAGGTCACCCAGGGCTCCGAACAAGGCGAAGGTGCAAGGCTCGACAGTATGGTTAATGGCCATTATGCTTGTTCTTTTTGTAAAAGAAGCCACAATAAAACCATCAATGAAACGATTCATCAATACATAATGTTGTTATAAAAACAATTTTTTCACTAGAAAAGCATTATCGAATATTACGAAGCGGGTGCCGCCGGGCGGCCTCCCGCATCGACGCGCGGGAATCCGCCGCCACTGACCGAGAGAACGCCGCAGGCGACCGGGTCCACCGGATCGCATGCGGACAAGGCTCTGCGGCGAAAAAGGCTCAGCGCCCCTCGAAGCGCGGCGGACGCTTTTCCCTGAGCGCCCGCAGGCCTTCCTGGAAATCCGCGGAAGCCGCGCAGCGCCGCACGTCCGCCTCCACCGCCGCGCGATCCAGGCCGCCACCGGCGGCCGCGTTCAGGTGACGCTTCATCCCGACCAGCGCCAGCGGGGCCAGTTCCGTCAGCTCCGCGACCAGCGCCTCGGTCGCCTCGGCCAACCGTTCGCGGCTGTCGTACAAATGGGTGAGCAGGCCGACCTCCAGCATGCCCCGCGCGTCGAGCTTCTCGCAGGCGAGGATCAGCCGCTTGGCGGCGTTCAAGCCGAGGCGCGACACGTAGCGCCGGAACAGCCCGGCATAGAGGTGCAGGCCGAAGCGCGCCGCCGGCATGAGCATCTGCGCCGCCGGACCGCCGAGGCGGAAGTCGCAGGCCAGCAGGATATCGGTGGCGCCGCCGAACACCCCGCCCTGCACCTCGGCGACGGTCAGCGGACGCAGGTTCTCCAGGGCGTCGGCCACCGCCTCGAAACGCCCGCCGTCGCCGGCCGCGGCCAGGTCGTCGAAGCTGTAGCCGGCGCAGAAATGCCTGCCCTCGGCGCGCAACAGCAGTACCCGCACCTGCGGCGCCGCCTCGACGCGCGCCAGGCATTCCAGCAGCGCCGTCAGATCCGCCTCCTCCAGGCGGTTGGCCTTGTCCGGCCGGCGCAGGCGCAGGGTCGCCAGGGGACCGCAAATGTCCAGGGAAGGGATGTCGCCACTCATGAATCACTCCTGACCGAGCCAATCGATGCGCCCATTGTCGAGGCGCCCGGCGCCGGCCTCAAGCCGCCGATGGTCGTTCCCACGGCGAGCCCGGCTTGCGGTGCGGAGATTCTTGAGCGAACGTCAACAGGCCCCACAGGACTCTCGTCACCGCATCGGAGCGCACCATGAATTCCATCGACCGCCTCAAGGACTATCACAGCACCCGCCTGCAGGCGATGCGCTCGCTGTTCGAGATCGTCGAGCAGTCGAGCGAGGGCACGGTGATCGTCGACCGCGACGCGCGCATCGTCTGGATCAACGAACGCTACGCCCGGCGCTTCGGCCTCGCCGATCCGGCCGAGGCCCTCGGCCAGCCGGTGGAGCGTGTGATCCCCGGCAGCCTGCTGCGCGAGGTGGCGCACAGCGGCCAGCCGATCCTGCTGGACATGCTGGACACCCCGAAGGACCCGCTGGTGGTGATGCGCCTGCCGGTCCGCGACGAGGACGGACGCTCGATCGGCGCCATCGGCTTCGCCCTGTTCGACGAACTCAAGCGCCTCTCGCCGCTGGTCCGCCACTACCTGAGCCTGCAGGAGGAACTGGCCTCGGCCCGCTCCCTACTGCAGGCGCGCCAGGCCCGCTACAGCTTCGCCCAGTACATCGGCACCAGCGCCGCGGTCCTGGAGGTCAAGCGCCGCGCCCGTCGCGGCGCGGCCAGCGAGGCGCCGGTGCTGCTGCTCGGCGAGACCGGCACCGGCAAGGAACTGCTGGCCCACGCCATCCACGCCGCCTCGCCGCGCGCCCACCGGCCCTTCGTCAGCCTGAACATGGCGGCCATCCCGGAAAACCTGCTGGAGGCGGAGTTCTTCGGCACCGCGCCGGGCGCCTTCACCGGCGCCAGCCGCAAGGCGCGGCCCGGCAAGTTCCAGATCGCCCAGGGCGGCACCCTGTTCCTCGACGAGATCGGCGACATGCCCCTGCACCTGCAGGGCAAGCTGCTGCGCGTGCTGCAGGAGAAGGAATTCGAGCCGGTCGGCTCCAACGAGATCCTGTTCAGCGACGTGCGCCTGATCACCGCCACCTCCTGCGACCTGGAAGAGGCGGTGCGCCAGGGCAAATTCCGCGCCGACCTCTACTACCGGCTGAACGTGCTGCCGATCCACCTGCCGCCGTTGCGCGAGCGCCCCGAAGACCTGCCGGCGCTGTGCGAGGCCATCCTCGGCCAGCTCGGCAGCGACCATACGCTCAGTCCCGCCGCCCTCGCCCTGCTCGCCCGCCACGACTGGCCGGGCAACATCCGCGAACTGCGCAACCTGCTGGAGCGCGCCATCCTGCTCGGCGACGACCCATACCTGGACGAGGCCATGCTCGCCGCCGCCCTGGGACCGCTGCCGCCCCCCGCGCCGGCCGCGGTAGCGGCCGTCACCGGCGAGAACTACCGGCAGGCCATGCAGCGCTTCGAGCGCGAACTGCTGGAAAACGCCCTGGCGAGCGCCGGCAATGCCCTGGAGGCCGCGCGACGCCTGGGCCTGAGCCGCTCCACCCTGTACCGCCGGCTGGCCGCCCTGGGTATCTCGTCCCGTTAACGGGAATATCCCATGAATGGGAATCCCATAGCCCCACGCTTGCCCTGGGCACCAGCCCGACCTGCGACCACGCCTTTCCCAACTTTGGGAAATTGCCGCCAAAGCACATGAAAAAATCCTTGTAAATCAAGGAGCGCCAAAGCTGGCACGGAACTCGCCCTGTACCTTCCACGGTTTTCCGCTATTCCAAATAAAAACGACATCCCTGCCGTGGCGCGTTCCCGGCGCCGGCCATTGACGGCCTTCGTCCGACACGACAGGTTCAAGGAGACGTCCGATGAGCGTCATCGTCGCCCTCGCCGCCCTGGCCCTGCTCATGCTGGCGGCCTACCGCGGCTACAGCGTGATCCTCTTCGCCCCCATCGCCGCCCTCGGCGCCGTGTTGCTGACCGACCCCGGCGCGGTGGCGCCGGCCTTCAGCGGAGTGTTCATGGAAAAGATGGTCGGCTTCATCAAGCTGTACTTCCCGGTGTTCCTGCTCGGCGCCGTGTTCGGCAAGCTGATCGAGCTGTCCGGTTTCTCCCGCTCCATCGTCAGCGCGGCGATCCGCCTGTTCGGCACCCGCCAGGCCATGCGGGTCATCGTGCTGGTCTGCGCCCTGCTGACCTACGGCGGGGTGTCGCTGTTCGTGGTGGTGTTCGCGGTCTATCCGTTCGCCGCCGAGATGTTCCGCCAGAGCGACATCCCCAAGCGGTTGATCCCGGCGACCATCGCCCTCGGCGCCTTCAGCTTCACCATGGACGCGCTGCCCGGCACGCCGCAGATCCAGAACATCATCCCCAGCGCCTTCTTCGGCACCAACGCCTGGGCCGCGCCCTGGCTGGGGCTGATCGGCGCGCTGTTCGTGCTCGCGGCCGGCCTGCTCTACCTGCAGCGCCAGTTGCGCAAGGCCCGCGCCGCCGGCGAGGGCTACGGCAGCGACCTGCGCAACGAGCCGGAGACCGCCGCGGACCTGGTGCTGCCCAACCCCTGGCTGGCGCTCTCCCCGCTCCTGCTGGTGGGCGTCGCCAACCTGTTCTTCACCCACCTGATCCCCGCGCTCTACGGCAAGACCTACAGCCTGCAACTGGCCGGCATGGCCGCGCCGGTGCAGACCGACATCGGCAGGATCACCGCCATCTGGGCGGTGGAGGCGGCGCTGCTGCTGGGCATCCTGCTGGTGCTGGTCAGCAGCTTCGGCGCGGTGCGCGACCGGCTGGCCGAGGGCAGCAAGACCGCCGTCGGCGGCTCGCTGCTGGCGGCGATGAACACCGCCTCGGAATACGGCTTCGGCGCGGTGATCGCCGCGCTGCCGGGTTTCCTGGTGCTGGCCGACGCACTGAAGAGCATTCCCGACCCGCTGCTCAACGAGGCGGTCACCGTCACCCTGCTGGCCGGCATCACCGGCTCCGCGTCGGGCGGCATGAGCATCGCCCTGGCGGCCATGTCGGAAACCTTCATCGCCGCCGCCCACGCCGCGCAGATCCCCCTGGAAGTGCTGCACCGGGTCGCCGCCATGGCCAGCGGCGGCATGGACACCCTGCCGCACAACGGCGCGGTGATCACCCTGCTGGCGGTCACCGGCCTGACCCACCGGGAAGCCTACAAGGACATCTTCGGCATCACCCTGATCAAGACCCTGGCGGTATTCGTGGTGATCGCCACCTTCTACCTCACCGGCCTGGTCTGACAACATACGGAGACACCCCCATGACGATCCTCAGCGGCAAGACCGCCCTGGTCACCGGCTCCACCAGCGGCATCGGCCTCGGCATCGCCCACTGCCTGGCCGCCGCCGGCGCCAACCTGGTGCTCAACGGCTTCGGCGACGCGCAGCAGGCGCTGGAGGCGGTACGCCAGCACGGCCACGAAGCGCGCCACCATCCGGCGGACATGTCCAAGCCGGAGGAAATCGCCGCGCTGATGGCCTTCGCCGAGAGCGAGTTCGGCGCCGTCGACATCCTGGTCAACAACGCCGGCATCCAGCACGTGGCGCCGGTCGAGGAATTCCCGCCGGAGCGCTGGGACAGCATCCTCGCCATCAACCTCTCCTCGGCCTTCCACACCACCCGCCTGGCCCTGCCGGGCATGCGCCGGCGCGACTGGGGGCGGATCGTCAACATCGCCTCGGTGCACGGCCTGGTCGCCTCGGCGCAGAAGTCCGCCTACGTCGCCGCCAAGCACGGGCTGCTCGGCCTGACCAAGGTGGTCGCCCTGGAAACCGCGCAGACCCCCATCACCTGCAACGCGATCTGTCCGGGCTGGGTGCTGACGCCGCTGGTGCAGCAGCAGATCGACGCCCGCGTCCAGGCCGGCGGCGATCCCGCCGCCGCCCGTCACGACCTGCTGGCCGAGAAACAGCCGTCGCTGGAATTCGTCACCCCCGAGCAGCTCGGCGCGCTGGTGCTGTTCCTGTGCAGCGACGCGGCCAGCCAGGTGCGCGGCGCGGCCTGGAACATGGATGGCGGCTGGGCGGCGCAATGACGCCCGCCGGCGACGAGAACGGTGCAGCGACGATGGCCACGGCCACGGCCGCAACGACAACGACAACGACAACGACAAGGAAACACCCGGCCTGATCCGCATCGCGGCGGACGGCCCCGTACAACCAGCGGAGAGCACTCCATGAACAAGCTCTATCCCAGCGCCCAGACCGCCCTCGACGGGCTGGTGGAGGACGGCATGACCCTCGCCGTCGGCGGCTTCGGCCTGTGCGGCATCCCCGAGGCGCTGATCGCCGCCCTGCGCGACTCCGCCAAGGGAGGCCTCACCGTCATCAGCAACAACGCCGGCGTCGACGACTTCGGCCTCGGCCTGCTCCTCGCCACCCGGCAGATCCGCAAGATGATTTCCTCCTACGTCGGCGAGAACAAGGAATTCGAACGCCAGTACCTGGCCGGCGAACTGGAGCTGGAATTCACCCCTCAGGGCACCCTGGCCGAGAAGCTGCGCGCCGGCGGCGCCGGCATACCCGCCTTCTACACCCGGACCGGCTACGGCACCCTGGTCGCCGAGGGCAAGGAGACCCGCCAGTTCGACGGCGAATGGTACGTGCTGGAGAAGTCGCTGACCGCCGACATCGCCCTGGTCAAGGCCTGGAAGGCCGACAAGGCCGGCAACCTGCTGTTCAGGAAGACCGCGCGCAACTTCAACCCGCTGGCGGCGATGGCCGGACGGGTCTGCGTGGCCGAGGTCGAGGAAGTCGTCGAGACCGGCGAACTGGACCCGGACCGGATCCACCTGCCGGGCATCTACGTGCAACGCATCGTGCTCAACCCCAACCCGGAAAAACGCATCGAACAACGTACCCTGCGGAGTGCCTGACCATGGCCTGGACTCGTGAACAGATGGCGCAACGCGCCGCCCGGGAGCTGCAGGACGGCTTCTACGTCAACCTCGGCATCGGCCTGCCGACCCTGGTCGCCAACTACATCCCGGACGGCGTGGAGGTCTGGCTGCAGAGCGAGAACGGCCTGCTCGGCATCGGTCCCTTCCCCACCGAGGAAGAGGTCGACCCGGACCTGATCAACGCCGGCAAGCAGACCGTCACCACCGTTTCCGGCAGCAGCTTCTTCGACAGCGCCGCCTCCTTCGCCATGATCCGCGGCGGCCACATCGACCTGTCGATCCTCGGCGCCATGCAGGTCTCCGAGCACGGCGACCTGGCCAACTGGATGATCCCCGGCAAGATGGTCAAGGGCATGGGCGGCGCCATGGATCTGGTGGCCGGAGTGCGCCGCGTGGTGGTGCTGATGGAGCACTGCGCCAAGGGCGGCGCGTACAAGATCCTCGAACGCTGCGACCTGCCGTTGACCGGCGTCGGGGTGGTCGATCGGATCATCACCGACCTGGGCGTGCTCGATGTCACCGGGCAGGGCCTGCAACTGGTCGAGCTGGCCGAGGGGGTGACCTTCGAGCACCTGCAGCAGGCCACCGGCTGCCCGGTCCGGCGTTGACGGCCGGGCGTCCCGTTCCCTTCGGGCATGACCGCGTGGTGTCCCGACCCATGCCTCATGCCTTTTGCGCGGCTGCCCACGGGCGCCGCGCCTTTTATTTTATTCCGCGGCGCTTCGCCGGGCCCGCATCGAAGCGCCGCCCCTGTGCAGCGACAGTGCCCCGGGGTAGCCTTGGCGACAGCGCCTGACCGCCCACGGCAAAGCCTGAGCCGACACAACAATAAGGAAGGATCTACCCCATGCGTACCCTGACCACCCTGCCCGGCAACAGCCAGAAACTCGATGGCGGCGCCATGTTCGGCAACGCCCCGCGCGCCATGTGGGAGCGCTGGATGCCGGCCGACGAACTGCACCGCATCGACCTCGGCTGCCGTGCCCTGCTGGTGCGCGAGGACGACCGCAACGTGCTGGTGGAAACCGGCATCGGCGCCTTCTTCAGCCCCGAGCTGAAGGACCGCTACGGCGTGCAGGAGAGTCGCCACGTGCTGCTCGACAACCTCGCCGCGCAAGGCTTGTCCGACGCCGACATCGACGTGGTGGTGCTCACCCATCTGCACTTCGACCACGCCGGCGGCCTGCTCGCCGCCTGGGAAGAAGGCCGGCCGCCGCGCCTGCTGTTCCCCAGGGCGCGCTTCGTCACCGGCCGCCGCCAGTGGCAACGCGCCCGCCAGCCGCACGCCCGCGACCGCGCCTCCTACATTCCCGAGCTGCTCGAACTGCTCGAAGCCAGCGGCCGTCTGGAACTGCTCGACGACGGCCGGACTTCCGAGGCGCTCGGCCCGAACTGGCGCTTCCACGTCAGCGACGGCCACACCCCCGGCCAGTTGCTGCCCGAGGTGGCCATGCCCGGCGGCCCGGTGCTCTTCGCCGGCGACCTGGTGCCCGGCGCGCCCTGGGTGCACCTGCCGATCACCATGGGCTACGACCGCTTCCCGGAAGGCCTGATCGAGGAAAAGACCGCCCTGCTCGAAGACCTGCTGGCCAGGGGCGGCCGGCTGGTCTTCACCCACGACCCGAAGGTCGCCATGGGCCGCCTGAGCCGCGACGCCAAGGGTCGCTTCGGCCTCAGCGAAAGCAGCGGCGAGGTGATGGGACTGGCGGAGTGAGACGCTCCTCGGGCAAGCGGCCGAACCGCTGACAAGATGGCGCGGGGACGCCGCCTCGGTGGCCGACGGCCAGTTAAAGGCCACCGCTCCCACCGGGAGCAGCGCCGAAGTCGTCTTCGCGGCGCAGCATGCAAGCGGACCTGCCATGGGCTCGCATGGCGGCTGCACTGCAGCGCGCCCGCACTCGAGCCTCACGGGTTCCGCGGTGCATGCCGCCGGCTCCGCCCCCGGTTTCACTCATGCGGATCCGGAGGCCGCGCACAGGCGGGTCAGACTATCCTCCGCGTGCCGGCGTAAAAGTTCTCCCGCCAGGGAGGTGTCCGGGGAAGTTATCGCCTCGAAAATCGCGTTGTGTTCCTGGAGCGATATGCCGATCGTCTCGGGGTCGTGCCGGAAGGTATAGCTCCTGAACAGCTTGAGCTGCACTACCAGGCGCCGGTATGTGTCGTAAAGAGCCGCGTTTCCCGTGAACCTGGCAAGCAGGTCATGAAAACGGAAGTTCAGCTCGGTGTAGGCGGGAACATCCTGATGAGCGACTTTCTCGGCCATCTGGTCCAGCACTTGCCGGACCTGCTCCCCGGCTTCTGAAGTCAGCGTCCGCGTCACCAGTTCGCCGATCAGGCCTTCCAGCGGAATCCGCACCTGATAAATCTGCGTGGCCTGCTGCAGATCGAGCTGGCGAACGCGAACGCCGCAGTTCTTCTCGAACATGACCAGCCCGCGCTCCTCCAGCATGCGGAACGCTTCGCGAACCGGCCCACGGGAAATGCCCATGTCCGTCGCGATCGCGGCTTCGCGCAGCGGTGCTCCGGGAAGAAGCTGCCCGGTAGCGATTCGCTGTTCCAACTCCTCATGGACCAGGTTCGTCAGGGACTGCGTGCGCAGCAGCGCGATGGCATCGTGGGAACTCATGGATGTCTCTGGCATTGGCGGAAGAACGACGGACCGGATTGTAGCCTAGCCGCTCGATATCGTAAATTGTCAACAATATGCAATAACGCCTCCCTACCATCACGGCTCCCCCCCCTCTCAGGAAAACCACCATGTTTCACAAGCTACTGACCGGCGCAGTCCTGGCGCTTTGCATGCTGGGCGGCGCGCTGAGCGCACATGCCGAGAACATCAGGCTGGCCGTGACCGATCTCGTCGGCCTCGAGGAGCTGCAACGGGAGTTCGGGCCGTTCAAGAGCGAGCTGGAGCGCGTCAGCGGTCTCGGCATCGACTTCCTGCCCGTCACCAATCGCACCGCCGCGCTCGAAGCCTTGCGCTTCAAGAAGGTCGACTTCGTGCTGGCCGGGCCGGCCGAGTACGTAGTGATGCAGAAGCGCGCCAACGCCAGCGTGGTCGCGGGCCTCTACCGCCCCGACTATTACTCGTTGATCGTCGTCAAGGCGGACAGCCCGATCTTTTCGGTGCGGGAACTCAAGGGCAAGCGAGTGGGCATGGGACCGGTCGGCTCCACGTCGCGCCACCTGGGACCGATCCAGTTGCTGGCCGATTCGGGGCTCGATCCTCTCAAGGACACCGGGATCACCAACACCAACCTGCGCCTGGCCTGGGAAGGACTCAAGAAAGGCGATCTGGAAGCTGTCGGCATGGGTCGCTCCGACCTCGAAAACTTCCTGTCGAAAGAAGCGCAGGAACAGCGGAACGCCTACCGCATCCTGGTGCGCGGCGGAGACCTTCCGAACGACCTGCTGATGGCGGGCGAGCATGTGCCGGCCCGAACCATCGAGAAACTGCGCACAGCCATCGTCGACAACTCCGAAGCCCTGGTCGCCAGCATCGGGCAGGGTGCCGAACATGTGAAGCGTTACCAGGGCATGCGTTTTCTGACCACGATCGCGGACAAGGACTACGACATCGTGCGCTCCATGTATCGCACCGCCGGCTATCCCGAATATTCGGAATTCATCGGTGACTGAAATGCTGGAGGCTACCTACAAACCCGCCGGCGATACGGCGTTGCGCGTCCGCGGCTTGAGCAAGCGTTTCGAAGGCGCCGCCGCTCCCGTGTGGTCCGACATTTCATTCGATATTCCGCACGGGCAGCGGGTGGCGATCATCGGCGGCAATGGCGCCGGCAAAAGCACCTTGCTGCGATGCTGCATGCGTCTGATCGAACCCGACGCGGGAGAAGTGTTTTTCGGCGATCGGAGTCTCAGCGGATTACGCGGCAGAGAACTGGCCAAGGCACGCGCCCGCGTCGGCTTCGTCTTCCAGAAGCACAACCTGGTCAGCCGTCTTTCCGTGCTGACCAATGTGCTGCACGGCGGCATGGCCTGGGCGCGCACGCCGCGCATGTGGTTTCACGGTATTGCGACCGACGAGCACCGGAACTACGCCCTGCATTGTCTGGAACGGGTCAAACTCGGCCACCTCTGCGAACGCCGGGCCGATGAGCTGTCCGGCGGGCAATCGCAGCGTGTGGCCATCGCGCGCGCGCTGATGCAGAAGCCGAAGATGATATTCGCCGACGAACCCGTCGCCAGTCTCGACCCGCAGGCCGGGGAAGACGTCATGCAAGTCTTCTCGGACCTGGCGTGCGACGAGTCGCTCACCCTGCTCTTCGTGACCCATCATCTGGAACACGCTCTGCGCTACGCGGATCGCGTTCTGGGACTCCAGGATTTCCGCCTGGGCCTGGATGCGTCCAGCGACAGTCTGAGCGCCCGGCAATTGCGGGGGATGTATGAGTGAGCAACGCTACACGAACCCGCCCGCGCGGTTCGAGCGCCCGTCGGCCGGCTCGCTGCTGATCCTCGTGGCCTTCGTGGCCTTCCTCGCCTGGTCGATTTCGGCAGCGGGCATTTCCGTGCCGGAATTGCTGACGGGCTTGCCGAACATGGCAAAGATCGCCTCCGAGATGGTGCCGCCCGCCACCGACCGCATCGTCCCGATGATGCACTCGGTGCTGGTCACCTTCCAGATGGCACTGGTCGGCACGCTCATCGGCATCCTCGTCAGCCTGCCGCTGGCCGTGTTGATGTCGCGGAACCATACGCCGCACGCCACCGTGCGCTCCGTCATTCGCAGCCTGGTCAGCTTCATCCGCACGACTCCCGATTTGGCCTGGGCCCTGTTCTTCGTGGCATCGGTGGGGCTCGGCCCGTTCGCGGGCACCCTGACCCTGGTGATGGACACCATCGGCTTCTGTGCCAGGTTCTTCGCCGAATCCATCGAAGAAGTGGACGACGGCCCCCCTGAAGCGCTGGCCGCGATCGGTGCATCCAGACTGTCGGTGATCGTGTGCGCCACGCTGCCGATGGCCATGCCCAGTCTCGTCAACACCGGCCTGTTCGCCCTGGAAAAGGCCGTACGCTCCTCCGTCGTCCTGGGACTGGTCGGTGCGGGCGGTATCGGAGCCGAGCTGGCGACTTCGATGGAGCTGTTTCGCTTCGACCAGGCGGCGACCATCATCCTGACGATCTTCCTGCTGGTACTGGGTGTGGAGAAGGTCTCCTCGCGCGCCCGCATGTCTCTTCTCAAAAAACGGCAGTGAGCCGCTTTCGAGCCTCGACAAGAAGGAAAGAAATGAATCGTTTCGTGAGTGTCAACGGCAATGTCTACCGCTGGCCGGAACGCCCCGTGGTAGTGGTGTGCATCGATGGCGGCGATCCCGAATATCTGCGGCGCTTCCTTGCCGATGGCGCGCTGCCCAACATCCAGCGTTTCGTTCAGGAAGGGTATTCGGCCGTGGCGACCGGCTCCATGCCATCGTTCACCTGCCCGAACAACATGTCCATCATCACCGGCGTGCCGACCGCCAGGCACGGTATTTCCGGGAACTTCTACCTGGATACGCAGACCTGGGAGCCGGTCGTGATGACCGGGCCGGAACTGCTGCGCGGCGAAACCATCCTGGCCGGTTTCGCCGAGGCGGGCGCCAGGGTCGTGTCCATCACCGCCAAGGACAAGCTGCGGCGTCAGCTCGGCAAGGGGCTGGATGTCGGCCAGGGCCATGTATCGTTCTCGTCCGAATTCGCGGATCGTTGCACGCTGGCGGAAAACGGCATCGAGAAGGTGCTCGAATACGTCGGCATGCCCAAGCCGGACATGTACTCGATGGAGCTTTCCCTGTTCGTGCTCGAAGCGGGCATCAGGCTGCTGCAGGATCGGCGCCCCGATCTGATGTACCTGTCCCTGACCGATTTCGTCCAGCACAAGTGGGCGCCCGAAGAAGCGCAGGCCCGCCATTTCTACCAGCGACTCGATGATGCCTTCGGCCGCCTCGCGCAGGAGGACATCGTGCTGGGCCTGACCGCCGACCACGGTATGAGCGACAAGAGCGATGCCGCCGGCGAGCCGAACGTGATCTGGTTGCAGGACATTCTCGATGCCGAATTCGGCGCCGGCGAAACCACGGTCATCTGCCCGATCACCGATGCCTTCGTGGCGCATCACGGCGCCTTGGGCGGCTTCGTGCGTGTCTGGAGCAGGGGAAACGTCAGCGTAGCGGCGATCATCGAGCGGATCGCCGCACTGGAAGGCGTCGACCTGTCGCTGGACAAGGCGACTGCCTGCCGGCTGTTCGATCTGCCGGAAGACCGGGAGGCGGATGTCGCGGTGATTGCCAGGAAAGACGTGTGCATCGGCAGCTCCGCCAGACTGCACGACCTGAGCGGCCTGAAAGGCCATCGGCTGCGCACCCATGGCGGGCTCACCGAAACCAGGGTTCCGTTCATTCTGAACCGCCCTCTCAATAGCGAATACAGACAGCAGGTGGCCCACTCGGAAATCAAGAGTTACCGGATTTTCGAGTTCGCCATCAACGGGACGCTCTGAGCCCGCCAACCGGAGGGAGATGCCATGAATCCATGCCTCTCCCTCGCTCTCCCGTCCGTCCGGCATCCGGTTCGGCCAGGGCCCTGCGGGTTCTCTTCCATTTCGCGGGGCCGCCGTCCGCGCGGCTGTCCGACACCGGACATCGACAGCCCGGAACCAAGCCCCGGCGCGCCTTTCTCACAGGGAAAGCACGAGATCGAGCAAAGGGGAAAGCGATGAGCGTTCCGTTGCAGACCGACATCCACAGATCCATGCTGGCCAGCGTCCTGATCGGTATCGGCCTCATGGCCGGCGTGGACGAGATCATCTTCCACCAACTGCTCGGCTGGCACCATTTCTACGACCTGGCCACGCCGAAGATCGCGCTGTTCTCCGACGGTCTGCTGCACTCCGCCGAACTGATCGTGCTGGTGGCCGGTTTCTTCATGCTGATCGACCTGCGCGGCAGGCGGGCCCTCGCCTCGACCGCCGCCTGGGCCGGCCTCTTCATCGGCCTCGGCGGCTTCCAACTGTTCGACGGCATCGTCGACCACAAGGTGCTGCGGCTGCACCAGATCCGCTACGGTATCGACAACCTGCTGACCTACGACCTCGTCTGGAACGCCTCGGGCGCGGCGCTACTGCTGATCGGGCTGCTGCTCGGCAGGCCGCGCGCCGGCGGCCGGCCGGGCTGAGGGCGCATGGAACACGCCGCCGTCCATGCCCCGGCCCACGCCGACAGTGTCCCGGCCCTGCTCTTCCCCGCCCTGCTGCTCGGCCTCTATGCGTTTGCCGCCCTGCGCCCAAGACGCGCCGGACGGCGCTGGAGCCCCTGGCGCACGCTGAGCTTCGCCCTCGGTACCGCCCTGCTCGGCCTGGCCCTGGCGCCGCCCGTGGTCGCCTTCGCCCAGGCCGACCTGCGCGGGCATATGCTCCAGCACCTGCTGCTGGGCATGTTCGTCCCCCTCGGCCTGGTCCTGGGCGCACCCGGCACGCTACTGCTGCGCACTCTGCCGATACGGGCGACGCGTATCCTACTGGCCTTCCTGGATAGCCGTCCGCTGCGGACGCTGATCCATCCGCTCACCGCGCTGGTGCTGGATATCGGCGGCATGTACCTGCTCTACCTGACGCCCTTGTTCGTCCTCAGCGCCCACGATCCGCTCGTGCACTTCCTGGTGCACCTGCATTTCCTGCTGTCCGGCTACCTGTTCACCTGGGCCATCGCCGGCCCCGATCCCACGCCGCACCGTCCCGGCCCGTGGCTACGCCTCGGCGTGCTGTTTCTCGGCACGGCCCTGCATGCGACGCTCGGCAAGCTCATGTACGCCTATGGTTTCCCGCGGGGCACGGCGCATCCCCCGAGCGAGATACGGGCCGCGGCGCAGCTCATGTATTACGGCGGGGACGTGGCGGAACTGCTGCTGGCGATCGCCCTCTTCACGCTCTGGTTCCGCCGGGTACCGACGCGCGCTTTCCCAGGGCGCATCGACGATCGGCATGCGCTGCCCGGCAGCGATTAGGCTCCGCTCTCCCGCAGGCGCTGCAGCGCCCGCCGCAGCATGTCGGCGAACCGCGGCGGACTCGACGCATCCGGCTCCCCCGCCATCCAGCCCGGCCCGCGCCAGATGAACGCGGCGATGCCCGGCACGGGAAGCCTTGCCGTGGTCGCGCACGGTTTCTCCCGAAGGAGCGACGGCACCCGGCAGCCGTTCAAAGCAGCGCCTCGTCGTCGCGGATCAGCACACAGCGCCGGCCCTGTTCGTCCTCGTCGCACTCGTACACGTAGAACATCGTCACCGCGCCCGAATCCAGCGTGGCCGCCAGGTAATCGCCGGCCTCGACCGCGAAGAAGCGGCGCGAGCCCGGCTCGGCCGCGCATTCGACCAGGGCGGTGACGAACAGCGCCGGATCGCTCCCGTCGAAGTAGTCGGCGCGGGTCAGCTCGTCCCAGTCCTCCGGCGCCTGGAACGGCCCGGTGAAGAGGATCTTGGCATCGCCCAGGTCTTCCTCTTCGGCTTCCGGGTCGTGCTCGTCCGGCCGGTAGACGCTGCAATCCAGCGCCCCGGCGCCGCGCAGGATCGCCTGCCGCGCCGCCAGCCGCCGCGCCGGGTCCAGCCCGGCGGCCTGGCACATGCGCGTCCATGCCGCGTCCGTCCGATCGTTGTGTTTCATGGGGATCTCCGTAGTCGTGGGGCTGCCGGCCGGTCCGGCGTGCCGCATTGTCCCGCATTCGGCAAGGGCGGAGCAGCCCCGCGATCGCTCCGGAACCGCAGCCGGGCGAGCAACGAGGCCCGCACCGCGGATACACTGGCGCTCCCCCCGGACGACGGGGGATCGATCACCGGGAGAGCGAGCGCATGTTCACCATACTTCAGGGGCTTTTGGGACTGGCCGTGATGATTCTGCTGGCCTGGGCGATCAGCGAAGGACGCTCGCGGGTGCGTCCCCGGGTGATCGTCGCCGGGCTTCTCTGCCAGTTCGGACTGGCCGCCGTGCTGCTGAAATTTCCCGGCGCCAGCCAGTTGTTCGAACCGCTGAACGCCCTGGTGCGGGCCCTGCAACAGGCCACCGCGGCCGGCAGCGCCTTCGTCTTCGGCTTCGTCGGCGGCGGCGCGGCGCCCTATGCCGTCACCAGCCCGCCCAACGGTTTCGTGCTGGCCTTCCAGGCCCTGCCGCTGGTGCTGGTGATCAGCGCCCTGTCGGCATTGCTGTTTCACTGGCGAGTCCTCCCGGTGATCGTCAGGGGATTCTCCTGGCTGCTGCGGAAAACCTTCGGCATCGGCGGCGCCGTGGGCTTCGCCAGCGCCGCCAACGTCTTCGTCGGCATGACCGAGGCCCCCTTGCTGATCCGCCCCTACCTGTCGGGCATGTCGCGCAGCGAACTGTTCGCCGTCATGGTCACCGGCATGGCCACCATCGCCGGAACCGTGATGGTGCTCTATGCCACGCTTCTCGAAGGCAGCATTCCCGATCCGGTCCGGCACCTGCTGATCGCCTCGCTGATCAGCGCGCCGGCATCGCTGTTGATCGCCCATGTGATGATTCCGCCGGAGCGAGAGGCGGCGGCACGGCAGCCATCCGCCCTGCCAGAGGAAGAGCGGCTCCGCTACCACAGCGCCATGGACGCGGTGACCCGCGGCACCCTGGACGGCCTGCAACTCTGGCTCAACATCATCGCCATGCTGCTGGTCCTGGTCGCCCTGGTGCACCTGGCCAATCTGGGGCTGGCCTGGATACCGGAGATCGCCGGAGCGCCACTGACGCTGGAACGCCTGCTCGGCTGGGCGATGGCCCCCATCGTCTGGCTGACCGGGATTCCCTGGGCCGAGTCCATCACCGCCGGGGCGCTGATGGGCGTCAAGACGGTACTCAACGAATTCATCGCCTATATCCGGCTCGCCGGCCTGCCGGAAGGCGCGCTGAGCGAACGCAGCCGGCTGATCATGACCTATTCGCTGTGCGGATTCGCCAACATCGGCAGCCTGGGCATCCTGATCGGCGGCCTGGGCGTGCTGGCGCCGGAACGCCGCGGCGAAATCGTGGACCTCGGGCTGCGCTCCCTCTACGCCGGAACGCTGGCGACCCTGATGACGGGGGCGGTGGTGGGGCTGGTCATCTGACGCTCCGATGGCGAACGGCCGGCGGACCGACCATCGCCCTACCTGTCGAGCGGCTTGACGCCTCCCCGGCGACCGAGCCCGAACCCGACCCGATACAGGTCCGGCAGATTCACGCGGCCGTCCTTCATGGTTTCGAATACCCCGAGGCGCTCGAGGTCGCCGCGCACGCCGAACCAGCCGCGCTCGCCGTGCTGCGGCGGCAGCCTGGCACCGGACGCCGCCGCCGGCCCATCCGGGAACTCCGCGCTCCAGCGCCCTTCGACGGTCTCGAATTCGCAGGGAACGGTCAAACCCCGCAAAGGGCCCATGACGCGCGTCACCCAGGGATAATCCTCGGCCATCTCGTCCACACGGATTTCCGAAGCCTTCTGCACGCCTCGCTTGATGCTCTCGTAATGGAGGGCATGCGCATGCTCGGGGTATTTTTCGACCGAGTCCTCGGCAGCTTGGCGGATGGCGGCGAGAAAGGAGCGTGGCGAGGTACGTCCGCGCCCGTCGGCCAGATGACTCACGGACCAGACGTAGGGAACCCCGCGACGGCGGTCGCGCCCCATCCAGCGTCCCGCCAGCGCCTCGAACAAATCGCGCTGCTTGGCACTTTCGCGCTTCACTTCCTCGGCCAGATGCCAGCTACCGAGATGCTGGCGCGGCGCACTGCCGACGATGGTCGCGTAAAGCCCGCGCATCCGTTCGCCGTGGACACCGGGCGCATTGCAGAGCATCTGCCACAGCAATCCGTGCAGGTCGTGCGGCGCCCAAGTGAGTTCGGCCTTGGTGGAAAGCAGTTTGGAAGCGTCGGCGAAATCGGTGATGGTGCGATCCGACTGGTCTTCGCGGAGAAAGACCTTGGCGTGCAGGTTCGGGCAGGATCTCAACCAGAGCACGACCCTGAGCAGGTCGCGCACTATGCCGTCCATCCGTGCCCAGTCGCTGCTGGTGCGGTCCAGCGCGTCGAAGACGATCAGGCCGAAGCGCTGTCCGCTCCGGAAGGTTCCATCCGCCCGCTGGAGCAGCCTGGCGAGCGGCTCGGGATTCGCCTTGACCCAGGCGACGGTATCGCTCCAGGCATCCCTCGGCAGGCTCTCGCCGACGATGTCCGCGAGCCAGCGGGCCACGACGCCACGCCAGACATCGTAGGGCGTGCAGCCGTTCGCCATCAGTTGCGAGAACACATCGCCGTCGGGAAAGGCATCGATATCCGGATTCACGCCGAATCCGATGCGCACGTCGGTACGCTCCAGCTCGCTCACCGCCTGCCCCAACGAGGCACGCAGCGGCTGCGAACCGAGCGCCGCCGTCCAGAACGACTTGCCTACCCCACGTGCACCGACCACCAGATTGCATTCGAGGCGCAGCGCCTTGATGTGCGCCGGAGGAACGTACAGATTCCGCCGGTCGGGCTCCTCGCCATGATTCGAGGTGGCCAGCGGCAGCGCCTCGACGATGGCCTGCCGGATCGCCTGGGCGTCAGCGCTCGCCATGGAACTCTCCCGTACCGTCCACGAAATTTGCCAGCCCGTCGATGACGGGGCCGAAAAGCGATTCCACCTCCTGCGGATCGACGGCCACGAAACGCGCATGCAGCGATTGCAGGGCCGCGAAGCCCCGATGCCAGCGAATCGTCCACGGATAATGCGGGGCGCCCTCGTCGGACTCGTCGAAGCTCCAGGTGTCGCCGGTGACCGGCTCCCCGGCCGGTACCTCGTCGTAGAGCTCCTCGGCGAACATGTCCCAGGCCCGCTCCCGGACGCCGGCGACATATTCCGCGCCCGCCAGTTCGGGAACCATGGCACCGACGAGTTGCAGGCGTTCGCGGATATCGCGGGCAACGCCGGAGGTGCGCCAGTGGCGGAACAGGATGCGATAGCCCGTCCAGGTCTGTTCGCCGTCGAGGGCGAACAGCATCACCCGCTGCGCGCCCAGACCGGTCACGCAGGCCGACGCCACCTCGTCGATACCGGCACGCGAGTCGATCAGCACCACATCCGGCCGCCAGCGGGCTTCGAGTGCATCCAGCAAACGTTGCAGGCGCTGCGACCAGGTTTCGCGCCGCGCTCCGGACACTTTCGGCATCCAGACGCGCCCCAGCTTGGCCACGTAGTCGCCGGGATCGGCGCCATGCGCCGGAACCACGTAGATTTCGCCATCGTGGGACAGCGGACTGGTGGCGAACAGGTCGGCGAATACCGCGTCGCCGTTGTCCACCAGGTCCTCCACCAGCCAGTCGGCGATGCCGAAGGTCGGCCGCCGCTCGTCCGGCAGCAGCGACGAGGACAGTCCCGGCGATTCGAGATCCAGGTCGAGCACCAGTACCCGCCGGCCCTGCCGAGCCAGCGCCCAGGCCGTCGCGGCCAGCGCCGTCGAGCGACCGACACCGCCCTTGATCGAGAAAAACACGATGCGCGGAACGCCCTGGCCGACCGGGACGATGCTCGACCAGCTCCCGTCGGTGGCCAGTCGATCGACCACCGACACGCCATCGAAACCTTCGAGCGGCAGGACCGGCGCGCCCTGGCGCACCGCATCGAGATTCTCCTCGAACAACACGGCGCGTTCGGGCTCGAAAGCATGCGGGCCGAGCCTGTCGCGCATCTCGCGGGCCAGAGCATCGAGCGTTTGCAATGCCTCCCGGTCGGCTCGCCATCTTTCGGCGACGATCAGCCGCACGCGCCCGTTCAGGTCGCGATTCACCAACAGGGGCGCCAGGCGTCGCACAGCGGCCGCGTGGGCATGGAAGATCGCCGCCAGCTCCGGGAGAATCCGGTCGAAGGTGCTCATAGCAACCCCTCCCGCTCGGCTTGCCCGATCAGCCCGCGAACGCCGTCGGCGCCCGCACGATGGGCCTGTACGCGGTCGCGGTCCTGGTCGAAATGGCGCCGGTGGGAATAACGCTGGGCGGCCTTCCAATCGGTGAAGACGTTCGTCGCCAGCGTGTAGCGGGCCCCCGAAGCATGGCCCGAACGATAAGCCTCGTAGCGCGCCCATATCTCGTCGACATGCCTGCGATCCCTGTGGTCGGGCTCGCCATTCTTGACGGGCATGCCGAAGGCCAGCATCAAACGCTTCAGTCCGCACTCCGCGGCGATGCCGTACAGGTGGTCCGCGTTGGCCCAACGGGCCGTTTCGTACAACAGTTCGGCATCTTCCCAATGCCGCCGGTGCGCGTCGAGAAAGTCCGTATCCATATCCATCGTGCCCTGGTTCATGGCGCCCTGCCCCAACCTTGTCGGCCGGGCGGCGAAAACGAGCGCTATTGTCCAGCGCCGCACCCCGGCCGTCGAGGCTGGTGTTCCTGTCTTTTCCCGCTTCGCCTTGCGTTCGCGCATCGGGCCCTGGCCCGCTTCGATGGCTGGGCACCTACATATTGGGATAGTTCGGCCCGCCACCGCCCTCGGGCGTCGTCCAGACGATGTTCTGCGCCGGGTCCTTGATGTCGCAGGTCTTGCAGTGCAGGCAGTTCTGCGCGTTGATCTGCAGCCGTGGTCCGCCCTGCTCCTCCCCCAGCACCTCGTACACCCCCGCCGGGCAGTAGCGCTGCGCCGGTTCGGCGTACAGCGGCAGGTTGCGACCGATCGGGATGGCCGGGTCGGCCAGCCGCAGGTGGCAGGGCTGGTCCTCCTCGTGGTTGGTGTTGGAGAGGAACACCGAGCCGAGCCTGTCGAAGCCCAGCACCCCGTCCGGCTTCGGGTAGACGATGGGCGGACACTCCGCCGCCGGGCGCAGCCGGGCGTGGTCGGCCTCGCGGTCGTGCAGGGTGAACGGCAGCCGGCCGGCGAAGACATTCTGTTCGACGAAATTGAACGCCCCGCCGGCCAGCGGCCCGAGCCGGTGCAGCGCCGGGCCGAAGTTGCGCGAGCGATGGAGTTCTTCGTGCAACCAGGAGGCCTCGAAGGCCGCCTTCCAGCGCGGTGCCCAGGCGCTGTCCGGCAGTTCCTCCAGAAGCGCGGCGAACACCGTCTCCGCCGCCAGCAGCCCCGATTTCATCGCCGTGTGGCTGCCCTTGATCTTCGCCACGTTCAGGGTCCCGGCGTCGCAGCCGAGCAGCAGGCCGCCCGGAAAAGCCATCTCCGGCAGGGCGTTGAAGCCGCCCTTGGCGATGGCCCGCGCGCCGTAGGAGACCCGCTTGCCGCCTTCCAGGTACTGCTTCAGCACGGGGTGGTGCTTGAGGCGCTGGAACTCGTCGAAGGGACTCAGCCAGGGGTTGGCGTAGTTCAAATCGACGATCAGGCCGACCACCACCTGGTGGTTCTCGGCGTGGTAGAGGAAGAAGCCGCCGCCGCTGTCCTTGTCCAGCGGCCAGCCGGCGCCGTGGATCACCAGCCCGGGCCGGTGGCGGGACGGCTCGATGTCCCACAGCTCCTTGATGCCCAGGCCGTAGTGCTGCGGGTCGGTGTCCCCGGCCAGTCCGAAGCGTTCGATCAGTTGCTTGCCCAGGTGGCCGCGGCAGCCCTCGGCGAACAGGGTGTAGCGGGCGTGCAGTTCCATGCCCGGCATGAAGCCGTCCTTGTGGCTGCCGTCGGCGGCCACGCCCATGTCGCCGGTGGCCACGCCCCTGACCCGGCCGTTTTCGTCGTGGAGCACTTCCGCGGCGGCGAAGCCGGGGAACACCTGCACGCCCAGCGCCTCGGCCTGCTCGCCCAGCCAGCGCACCAGGTTGCCGAGACTGACGATGTGGTTGCCGGCGTTGTGCAGGCTTTTCGGCAGCAGCGCGTCGGGCAGTTTCAGCGCCCGTTCGGCGTCCTTGAGCAGGTAGACCTCGTCGGCGCTGACCGGGGTGTGCAGCGGTGCGCCGCGTTCCCGCCAGTCGGGAAACAGTTCTTCCAGGGCGCGGGACTCGAACACCGCGCCGGAGAGGATGTGCGCCCCGACCTCGGAGCCCTTCTCCACCACGCAGACTTCCAGCGGCCGGCCCTGTTCGTTGGCCAGTTGCATCAGCCGGCAGGCGGCGGACAGGCCCGCCGGGCCGGCGCCGACGATGACCACGTCGAATTCCATGGCTTCGCGCATGGTGCGTTTCTCCTCGATCTTGTTGTTGTGAGTCGACGGCCACGGCGCGGCACCAACCCTCTCGCCGTGCCATCGGTGGGAGCGGATGCATTCGCGACCCGCGCGACGGCGCGGCAAACTCATGTCGGCGACCCGCAGGGCGGATCGTTCGGGGATGAATCCCCTCCCACGGCCGTAGGGCAGATGGCCGAAGCCATCCGCCGTGGCGGGCAGCGGCTGGTGGAAAACGCTGCGCGGTTTTCCACCCTACTGACTCCCACGCCAGGCAACGCCGCACGGTGGATGGCTTCGGCCAGCGGGCGGCCGGCTCAGCCGCCCGCCTGGCCGACCAGGGAGACGGCGACGGCCTGGGCGACCGGCTTGTCGTCCTGGAGCGCCTGGCCTTCGACATTGAGTATCCGGCTGCCCTGGCGCACGAAGCGCGCCTCGACCCGCACCGGACCCGGCCGGGCCGGACGCAGGAAGGACACCGTGAGAGACAGGGTCGAGGCGAACTGCCCCGCGGCCAGGGGCGATTGCGCGAGGGTTCCCATCGCGTCGTCCAGCATGGCCGCGAGCATTCCGCCCTGGACATGCCCCGTCGGATTGGCGAACGCCTCGCTGGCGACATAGCGGCACACCAGGGTTCCCGCCTCCCAGGCGACCAGTTCGCCCTGCAGCAGGTCGTAGACCGGCCAGCGTTGCCGGCCGGCCAATAGCGCGTCGAACCAGGTCTGTGCGCGGTTTTCCATCGTCATGCCTCCGGGTCGTTCAGCACAGGAAATCGGCCGATTCGGCCACCGGCGCCGCACCGCAGCGGACCGTCTCCGCCAGCGCCAGCGCCTGGACGAGGACATGGGCGACGTAGAAGCGCGCGCTCACCAGCTTGCCTTTCAGGAACGCGCCGGGTTCGCCGCGCGCCTCGATCAGCCGGGCCGCGGCGAGCGCGCCGCGGCCATGCTGCCAGGCACCGGCGACCGTCCCCGCGAGCATCAGGAAGGGCACCGAAACCGCCAGGGCCGCCTGGGCGTCGTCGCGGTACAGCGGCAGGATGTGCTCGCCCGCCTGCCGGAGGCTGGCGATGCCCCCGGCGAGGCCGCTGCCGATGTCGCCCAGGTCCCGATGGCGCTGCAGTTCCTCCGCCACGTCGGACATGTCCCGCAGCAGCGCGGCGAAGGCCGCGCCGCCATCCCGCGCCAGCTTGCGCCCGACCAGATCGGCCGCCTGGATGCCCGTGGTGCCCTCGTAGATCACGCCGATGACGGCGTCGCGCAGATGCTGGGCGGCGCCGGTCTCCTCGACGAAACCCATGCCGCCGTGGATCTGCACGCCCAGTTGGGTGAGCCGGATACCGTTTTCCGTCGCCCAGGCCTTGAATACCGGGGTCAGCAGTTCGACGAACGCCTGGTTGCGGCGGCGAACTTCGGGGTCGGCATGGCGCTGCGCCAGATCCTGCGCCTGGGCGATGACCAGGGAAAGCGCCCGCATGGCCTCGATCTGCGACTTCATGCTCAGCAGCATGCGGCGCACGTCCGGGTGCCGGACGATGGCTACCGGCTCGCCGCTGAGCGCATCCACACCCTGGATGCGCTCGCGGGCATAGTCCAGCGCCTGCTGATAGGCGCGCTCGGAGAGGGCCACGCCCTCCAGGCCGACGATCAGCCGCGCCATGTTCATCATCACGAACATGGCCTGCAGGCCCCTGTTCTTCTCGCCCACCAGGTAGCCCGTGGCGCCCTCGCGGTCGCCGTAGGCGAGAACGCAGGTCGGGCTGCCATGGATACCCAGCTTGTGCTCGGTGGACACGCAGCGCACGTCGTTGCGCGCGCCCAGGCTGCCGTCCGGATTGACCAGGAACTTGGGTACCAGGAACAGCGAGATGCCCTTCACACCTTCCGGCGCGTCCGGCGTGCGGGCCAGCACGAGGTGGACGATGTTTTCCGTCAGGTCGTGCTCGCCGTAGCTGATGAAGATTTTCTGCCCGTGCAGCCGGTAGCTGCCGTCGGCCTGTTCGATGGCCTTGCAGCGCAGCGCGCCGACGTCGGAGCCCGCGTCGGGCTCCGTCAGGTTCATGGTGCCGCTCCAGCGGCCGCTGACCAGGTTGGGCAGGTACAGCGCCTTCTGCTCGGGCGAGGCCGCGGCGCAGAGCGACTCTATCGCGCCGAGCGTGAGGCCGGGGCACATGACCAGGGACTTGTTGGCCGCCATCATGATTTCGCCGATGGCCATCGAGACGGCGTAGGGAAGCCCCTGGCCGCCGTATTCCTTCTCCACGGCGACGTTGTTCCAGCCGGATTCGACATACTGCCGATAGGCTTCCTTGAATCCCTCGGGCGTGGCGACCTCGCCGTCGCTCCAGCGCACGCCTTCCCGGTCGCCTGTCGCGTTCAGCGGCGCCAGTACGCCGGAGGCGAACCTGCCGGCCTCCTCCAGGATGGCGCCGATCAGTTCCGTCGACAGATCCTCGAAGCCGGGCAAGGCGACGAGCCGTTCGTTGTCCAGCAGATGCTCGAAAATGAAATTCAGGTCTTCCAGGGGCGCCTCGTAACGACTCATTTCTTGTTCTCCTGTTCCTGCAGCAAACGCCATTGGATCTTGCCGCTGCCGGTCTTCGGCAGTTCGTCGACGAACTCGACCGCCCGCGGAATCTTGTAGGCGGCCATGTGCTCGCGGGCCCAGTCCATCAATTCCTCCGCCGCCAGCGTCGCCCCCGGCCTGAGCGCCACCAGGGCCTTGACCGTTTCGCCGCGATCGTTGCGGTTGCAGGCGATGACGCAGGCTTCCTGGATGGCCGGATGCCGGTAGAGGATGTTTTCCACTTCGGAAGGCCAGACCTTGTAGCCGGAAACGTTGACCATGCGCTTCAGCCGGTCGGCCATGAAGAAGTAGCCCTCTTCGTCGTAGTAGCCGATATCGCCGGTGCGAAAGAACCGCTGGCCGTCGAACTCCACGAATGCCTCCCTGGTCGCCTGGGGGTTGTTCCAGTAACCGCTGAACATGCAGGGGCCGCGCGAGATCAGTTCGCCTTTTTCGCCGATGCCCAGTTCGCCGCCCGTGTCCGGGTCCAGCACACGGGTATCCACCTCGAACATGGGCACGCCCAGGCATTGGCGCTTGCTGCGGCCATAGGGGTTGAGGTGCACGCCGGCGACCATTTCGGTCATCCCCCAGCCTTCCTGGTATTCCAGACCGGTCAGGGCGAAGAAGCGCTCGGCGACGGCCAGCGGCATGCTGGTGCCGCCGCCGTACACGCAGACCAGCGAGGAGAAGTCGTACTGCTCGACATCCGGCAGCGCCAGGAGATCGACCACCATGGTGGGGATGTTGCACCAGTGGGTTATCCGGTGCCGGTGGATGGCCTGCACGGCACAGAGGCGGTCCCAGCGGGACATCAGATGGAGCGTGCCGCCGAGGAACAGCGGCAGGCCCATCGCGGCGATCATCCCGGTCACATGGAAGAAGGGCACCACCGACAGGACGCGCGCCTCGTTGCTCCAGGGGTTGCAATTGGCCTGGGTGACGAGCTGCGCATTCAGGGCGCGGTGGCTCAGCATGCAGCCCTTGGGATGCGCCGTGGTACCCGAGGTGTAGAGCAGCGCGGCCAGTTGCTCGCCGCAGTGGCGCGCCGGCTCGGCCAGCGGCGGATGTTCCAGCGCCGTGCGCAGCGAGACCACACCGTCGTGGTCCCGCGCCTCGGGCGCCGCGAGCAGCGCGTCGGGCACCGGCAAATCCGCCTCGGCAGGCAGGTCGTCGGCGTAGCGGGCGACGATCAGATGCGCCGGCGCGCCGTCGCGCCGCAGGGGCAGGAAGTGTTCGAGCAGCTCCGCCCCCACCAGCGCCACCTTCGCCCCGGTGTCCTCCAGATACCAGGCCAGTTCCTCGCTGCGGTTCATCGGGTTGACCGGCACCGCGACCGCGTCGGCGCGCAGCACCGCGTAGAAGCCGACGATGTAGGCCAGGCTGTTCTGCATGTCGAGCAGGACCCGATCCCCCGGTTCGACGCCGGCCCGGTGGCGCAGATGGCCGGCCAGGCGCTCGACCCGCTCGTACAGCTCCCGGTAGGTGAAGGTCCGGCCATAGAAGTCGACCGCGACCTTGTTCGGATAGCGCCGTGCGTTGGTTTCCAGATGCTCCGTGAAGCCGGTGGCCGGATAGGACAGATGCAGCGGCAGGTGGCGGGGCCAGTGTTTGAAGTGCAAGCGTGTCATGGCAGCACCTCGAAGAGTCCCGCGGCGCCCATGCCACCGCCGATGCACATGGTCACCACCACGTATTTCACGCCGCGGCGGCGTCCCTCGATCAGCGCGTGGCCGACCAGACGCGAGCCGGACATGCCGTAGGGATGTCCCAGGGCGATCGCTCCGCCATTGACGTTCAGGCGCCGCTCGTCGATGCCCAGGCGGTCGCGGCAGTAAAGTACCTGCACCGCGAAGGCTTCGTTGAGTTCCCAGAGCCCGATGTCGTCGACGCCCAGGCCGGTCTGCCTGAGCAGCCTGGGCACCGCATGGACCGGGCCGACACCCATTTCGTCCGGCTCGCAGCCGGCGACCGCGAAGCCCAGGAACAGGCCCAGAGGCTGCAGGCCGCGCCGTTCGGCCAGGCCCGCGTTCATGACGACGCAGGCGGAAGCCCCGTCGGAGAACTGGCTGGCGTTGCCCGCGGCGATCACCCCGCCCGGCACCACGGACGGAATGGCGGCGACGGACTCGTAGGTGGTGTCGGGCCGGATGCCCTCGTCGCGGGAAACCGTGATTTCCCGGCGGGCGAAATGCCCGCTGTCGCGCTCGAACACGCCCATGACGGTGGTCAGCGGCGCGATTTCCTCGGCATAGCGCCCTTCGGCCTGGGCGGCGGCGGCCCGCAACTGGCTGTCGACGCCGTAGCGGTCCTGCGCTTCGCGGCCGATGCCGTAGCGGGCGGCGACGGTTTCCGCGGTGCGCAGCATGTCCCAGTGCACCGCCGGCCTGTGCTGGCGGATCCAGGCTTCTTGAAGGAGCGCGAAGTTGGCGTCGTTCTGCACCAGGGAAATCGACTCCACGCCGCCGGCCACGTAGACGTCGCCTTCGCCGGCGATCACCCGCTGCGCGGCGAGAACGATGCTCTGCAGCCCGGTGGAACAGAAGCGGTTGATGGTCAGGCCGCCGGTGGTCACCGGGCAGCCGGCACGCAGGGCGATCTGGCGGGCCATATTCATCCCCGCCGGCCCTTCCAGGAAGGTCGAGCCCATGATCACATCCTCCACTTCGCCCGGCTCGATGCCGGCGCGCAGGATGGCCTGTTCCACGACATGTCCGCCGAGGGTCACGGGATGGGTCATGTTGAAAGCGCCCCGCCAGGACTTGGTGAGGGCGGTACGCGCAGTCGAAACGATCACGGCGTCATTCATTGCAGTTCTCCCGCCCGGCCGAAGCCGAGGTCGTGTTCGGCGAGGCGCACCAGCAACGGCGCCGGCGTCCAGAAACGCGCGTCGCCCCCTTCTTCGCACGCGAACTCGCGCATGCGCCGTACGACATTGGCCAGGCCCTGCTCCTCGGCATAGTGCATCGGGCCACCACGCAACCTGGGAAAGCCGTAACCGGCCAGATAAACCACATCCACATCCGATGCCCGCAATGCGATGCCCTCTTCCAGCAGGCGGGCGCCCTCGTTCACCAGGGCATAGATGCAGCGCTCGACGATTTCCCGGTCGCCGATCGTCCGCGGTAGCAGCCCCGCGCGGGTGCGATAAGCGTCGATCAGTCGCTCGACTTCCGGGTCCGGAGTACCGCCGCGCCGCCCCGCCTCGTAGCGGTACCAACCCTTGCCGGTCTTCTGCCCGAAACGGCCCTGCTCGCATAAAAGATCGGCCGTCGCGGAAAAGCGCAGGCCGGGATCGGCCGCCCGTTGCCGCTTGCGGATCGCCCAGCCGATGTCGTTGCCGGCCATGTCGCACATGCGAAACGGCCCCATGGCCATGCCCCAGGTCTCCAGCGCCCGGTCGATCTGCCAGGGCAAGGCGCCGGCATCCAGCAGCAGGCCGGCGACGCGCAGGTATTCGTTGAGCATGCGGTTACCGATGAAACCGTCGCACACGCCGGACGCCACGCTCACCTTCTGCAGGCGCTTGCCCAGGCGCATGGCCGTGGCCATGACGGAGTCGGCGGTGCGCCGGCCGCGCACCACTTCGAGCAGGCGCATGACCTGGGCCGGACTGAAGAAATGCAGGCCCACCACCGACTCCGGCCGCGAGGTGGCCTCGGCCAGCAGGTTCAGGTCCAGCGTGGAGGTATTGCTGGCGAGGATCGCGCCGTCCGGCAGCGCCTCGTCCAGCCGCCGCAGCACCTGGCGCTTGACCTCCAGGTCCTCGAACACCGCCTCGACGGCCAGTTGGACATCGCCCAGCGCGGCATAGTCCAGGCTGCCGGAAAGCTTGCCGAGCAGGGCATCGCACTGCGCCTGGTCCAGGCGCTTTTTCGCCAGCAGCCCGGCGAAGTGCTCGCGGACCACGGCCAGACCCCGTTCCAGGGCCTGTTCGCCGCTTTCCAGCAGCGCCACTTCGAAACCGGCGTTCAGAAAGACGATGGCGATGCCGGTGCCCATGGTGCCGGCACCCACCACGCCGACCCGCTCGACCGGAATCGTCGGCGTGGAGTCGTCGATGCCGGGAATCTTCCCGGCGGCCCGCTCGGCCAGGAAGGCATGGCACAGGGCGCGCGACTGCGGACCGGCATGCAGCCCGGCGAACAAGCGACCTTCCTCTTCCAGCCCCTCGTCCACCGGCAGGCGCCCGGCGGCGGCCACGGCCTCCAGCGCGGCCAGCGGCGCCGGCCCCTGCCCCTTCTGGCCCTTGAGCCGGTCGCGGACGAAATGGATATAGAGTTCGTCCTCGACCTCCACGCGCAGCGGACGATCGCGCAGGCGTGGCCAGGGGACCGTGTCGGCCGACAGGCGGCGGGCGAAATCCACGGCCGCAGCGCGCAGATCCTCCGTCGCCAGTTCGTCGACCAGGGCCGTGTCCCGGAAATCCGCCGCCGCCTGCTGCCGCCCGGAGAGGATGAGGTTCAGGGCGGCATCGAGCCCGATGGCCCGCGGCAGAAGCTGGGTTCCGCCGGCGCCCGGCAACAGCCCCAGGGTCACCTCCGGCAGCCCGATCCTGGCGGAGGCGGAGAAAACCCGGTAATGACAGCCGAGCGCCAGTTCGAGCCCGCCGCCCAGGCACAGGTCGCCCAGCGCGGCCACCACGGGCTTGCGGCTGTTTTCCACGGCGCGGATCAATTCCGGCAGGGAAGGACTGCGGGTCGCCAGATCGGAACCGAATTCATTGATGTCGACCCCGCCGGAAAACACCTTGTCGTTGCCATGGAGCACTATGGCCTCGACCGCCGGATCAGCATTGGCGGCATCCAATGCCTGCAATAAATGAGTCCGCAATTCGAAGGAAAGATTGTTGATGGGAGGACGATCGAGCGATAGCACCGCCACACCGTCGTGCAGCATATAAGCATTGTTGTTCATAGGATGCTAATGACCTGTCTATTCTGGAGTCGGCTAGTTGGCCACTTTCTTATTCTTGCGGGGCGATTCTCGAATGCAGGGTCATCCGGCGTCTGTAGGAAAATTCCTAACGACGAAAAACCGGTAGCAAAATCCAGGCGGCGCATTATGATCGGTCTTGCGTCAACGAGGACACAGGCATGGATAACAATAAAGAACCGGCCCCGACAAACAACGAAACAGACTCCATCCGACCACCCTACCAGGCGTTGATCGAACAGTCGCTGGTTGGCATCTATATATTGCAGGACAACAGGCTCAAATATTCGAACAACGCCTTCGCGCAATTGAATGGCTATAAAATCGAAGACTTCGTAGGTCGCAGCCTGCATGACTTCCTCGACAGGAACCATCTGATGCAGGTCATGCGGAATATTCACACGCGCATCGCCCAGGGCGGCAGCATGCGCTACAAGGTCTGCGCCCGCAAAAGCGACGGGCAACCCATTTATCTGGAAGTTCACGGCAGCTATACCGAACTGGAGGGCCGCCCGGCAGTGGCCGGGGTCGCCATCGACATCACCGACCGCCACAACTACGAACAGGAACTCAGGAATTCACGCGAACAACTGCGCATTCTCGCCCGCCACAGCAACAAACTCGCCGAACAACTCAGGGCCAGGATAGCCCGTGAAATACATGACGTCCTGGGCGGAGTGCTGACATCGATAAAGCTGGACACCAACCGTCTGAAACAACGCGCCGACAATCCGGAAACACTGGAAATCATCGAAAGCATACTCGGCCTCAGCCAGGAAGGCATCGATATGGTGCGGGAAATATCGGAGCAACTTTATCCCGCGGTCCTGGATCATTTGGGCCTCGATGCGGCACTTCGAAACGATTTCGAGCGATTCTGCAGGCGAACCGGCCTGAACGGCGATTTCCATACGAGCTGCACCGCCCTGAATCTCGGCGGCAGCAAATCCCTGGCCGTCTATCGAATATTTCAAGAAGCGCTCACCAATATAGCCAAACATGCCCAGGCGGAAATCGTGACTGTCGATGTCGGCCTCGACCGACAACTATTCCATATGGAAATAAAAGACGACGGCCAGGGCTTGCACGCCAATTTTCCCCGCGAAGGCTCCCTGGGACTGCTCAGCATGAAAGAGCGTGCGGCCGAAGTCGGCGGCATGCTGGAAATCAGCGGCACGGCACGGGGCACTCGACTGCATTTGCAGATTCCGCTTCAGGAAGACAAGGCATGATCAGCGTCCTCATCGTCGACGACCACCAACTGTTCCGTTCCGGCCTGAGTCGATTGCTGTCCGAAGATCGAAAAATAGCCGTGGAAGGCGAAGCCGCTTCGCTTCCGCAAGCCATGGAAATCCTGCGTCGACAGACCTTCCATGTCGCCATCGTGGATATCAACCTGGCGGGCCGCAGCGGGCTGGAACTTCTTTCGCGCATCCGACACGACTGGCCCAGGCTGCCCGTGCTGATGATCTCGATGTACCCGGCCGCGCAGTTTTCCGCCGTGGCCTTTCAAAAAGGGGCCAGTGGATATCTATCGAAGGATGTCGAGCCCGGCGAATTGCTCCGGGCGGTGAAAACCGTCGCCAAGGGTGGACAATACGATGCCTCGCATCCATCGGCCACGCCCGCCCAGGTCGCCGACGAGCGATTCGCGAACCAGCCGCATCTTCGCCTCACGGATCGGGAAATGCAGATATTCAACCTCATCGTCACCGGCGCCAGACTCACCGAGATCGGCGAACGTATCCTCCTGAGCGTCAAGACCGTGAGCACCTACAAGACCCGGATAATGGAAAAGCTCGGGGTCAATAACAACGCCGAGCTGATCCAATACGCGATACGTCACGGAATATTGATCGAGTAGCGGATCACCAGATGGCGATGGTGTAGTCCATGTTTATCCGCAACTCGTTCACATCGCGGGAATAACTACTCTGGTAATCGGCCTGGCGAACGCGAAACGCCATATCCTTCAGCGGCCCCGACTGGATCACATAGGACAGCTCCAGATATCGCTCGCTTTCGTGCGCCCTGCTGGCACTGAAGGCGGGCATGTTTATGTGACTGCCATCGGCATAGCGAAACGTAGCCAGCAGGCCGGGCAACCCGCTTGCCGCAAAGTCGTAATCGTAACGCACCTGCCATACCCGCTCGTCCGGGTTGCCCATCTCGCCGTCGAGTAGTCCCTGGCTGTGCGTGTGCGTGAAGGTCGCGTTTATGCCGACGAACCCGTGTTCGCCGAAAATCCGGTAGTAACCGGCGCCGAACGCATGCCCCTTGTACTTGTAGGTCGAGAAAAATCCCGCATAGCGATTGTCGATATCCCCGGCCCGCGCCTCGCCCTGCTCGCTGCTGGAGAAATAGCGAAAATCATGCTGCAACTTGCCGGGCCCCAGGGCATGGCTGAACTGCACGCCCAGGTAATGCTGCTTGTACACATCGTCGAGATAGCCGAAGTAATGGTTCGTGACCAGCCCGGGAGTCCAACGGTAATCGGCGCCGACGAAAGCGAAGTGACTGCCCTCGGCGCTGGACTCGAAACGCCCCCAGGGGCTGGCTATCCGCAATGCCTCGAAGTTGGTGGAGTTGCGCTCCTCGATGCGATCGAAATAGCCCGCGTGCAGGGTGAGATCGCGAAATTCCCCCGACTTCATCTGCGCGCCGCGAAACACCGGCGGAAACAGGCGCACCGTCGGCGAAACCAGTATCGGCACCATGGGCGTCAGACCGCCGACGGCCAGTTCGGTCTGCGCGGCGCGCGCCTTGAGGACGAAATCGAACTGGCTGTAACTGCTCTCCGCCTTGCCATCCGGCCCATATGCGAGCAAGCCGGTGCCCACGCGATCGGGGGAGGAATCGAGCTTGACGCCGGTCTTGCTCGTCAGGCCGACGGCGAAGCCGACAGGTCCTTCGGTATAACCGGATTGAACATTCAATATGAAACCCTGTGCCCATTCCGCCTGACGCGACTGCGACTGAAAACGCGTGGCGTCGCCCTTGTAGTCGCGATCCATATAGAAATTCCGCAATGTCAGGGTAGCCTTGCTATCGGCCAGGAAGTCCCCGCTGGCGGGCATGGACAATACTGCACAGATGCCGGAAGCAAAAACCGCCCCTGCATTTCGAGGAGAGAACATTTTTATTGCGACTCCGAATTATTATTCTTGTACCGGAAACTTTTCAGCAATCAATACCAGGCTTTGGCCAGAATACGGCGCAACTCCTCCAGATCCTCTCCACCGATTCTTTCCGCAAGTTCCTGTTCGATCGATTCCATTTCCTGTCTGGCGGCATCGGCCATGCGCAATCCTTCGAGACTGAAACGAACGAGTTTGATGCGCCGGTCTTCCTCGCTGTCCACCAACTCCAGAAATCCCGCTTGCACCCCCTCGCCCACCATCTTGTGAATGGCCTGGCGAGATATCCCCATTTGCCGAGCCAATTCGGACAGACCGATCGGCTCGCGACTTATCTGGCCATACAGACGGCTCATGGCCGGCGTGATTCCTCCATAGCCTTTTCGCTCGGCCCCCTCGAATATCCGCGCTTCCATCCATTCGTGGCGTTCGCGCAGCAACTGTCTCAGCGACTTCATAATTCCCGGTTTCTCCTTTATTCGTTCGTAAAAGATCGTCCTGTCGGAACAGGTGAATCGAGCCCGGCGAAGTCTCCCGCCTACATCGTCAACCTAAGTTGACATGTAGGATATTTCTGGTATCGTCGCCTTGTCAACTAAGATTGACAAATCATCGGCCCAGGGTTGCGATGGGGTCATGGATAATAAAAAAAGGCATGCACAATGAAAAAAACAGAAAATGGCCGGGCGCTCATAACCATCGGATTATGTTTCGTCATCGCTCTATTGGAAGGCGTGGATCTTCAGTCCGCCGGTATCGCGGCGCCGGGCATGCAGGCGGACTTCGAGCTGACGCAGGGCATGCTGGGCGCGATGTTCAGCGCTGGCATTCTCGGACTGCTTCCCGGTGCCCTGATCGGCGGCCGGATGGCCGACCGGGTGGGCCGCAAAAAGGTTCTGATCGTCTCAGTTCTGTTGTTCGGATTGTTTTCTCTACTGACCGCGATGGTCTGGGAGTTCTACGGACTGCTTCTGGCCCGTTTCATGACCGGCGTGGGTCTCGGGGCCGCATTGCCCAATCTCATTGCCCTGTGCTCCGAAGCCGTGGATGAAAAATACCGGGGCCGCGCCGTGAGCCTGATGTATTGCGGCATGCCGATCGGCGGCATTTTCGTTTCGCTCCTGGCGATGAGCGGCTTTTTCGGCGGATGGAAATTCATCTTCTATGTCGGCGGCTTGGCGCCATTGCTGGTGGTGCCGCTGATGATCCTGTGGCTGCCCGAATCGCGAGCCTTCAGCGATACCACGGCCAATCGTCCGAACGACCCTCCGCAGTCTCTCGCCGCCATTTTCCAAAATGGCCTGGCCACCCCGACCATACTGTTATGGATCAGCTATTTCTTCACGCTGATGGTGGTCTACATGCTGTTGAACTGGCTGCCGTCCCTGTTGGTCGGCCAGGGCTTCACCAAGACCGAAGCCTCCACCGTGCAGATGTTCTTCAGCCTGGGCGCGGCGACGGGAACGATCGTCCTCGGCCAACTACTGGATCGCTGGAAAATGATCGCCGTCATCGCACTCATGTATGCGGGAATTCTCGTGGCCCTGCTGGCGCTAGGCAACGCCGACAATCTCCACGCCATGATCGTCGCTGGCGCCACCGCGGGATTCTTCACGATAGGCGGCCAGATGGTCCTGTATGCACTGGGCACGCTGTTCTACCCGATACGGATACGGGCCACGGGTCTGGGAGCCGCGATAGCGGTAGGGCGACTGGGAGCGATGAGCGGTCCCGCGGTCGCCGGTCAACTGCTAGCGATGGGCGGCGATACGGCCGGCGTGCTCATGGCTTCTTCGCCGGGAATCATCGTCTCGGCCCTGGCGATTTTCTACTTGCTTCTCCGTAAACACCCCGCAACCGGTCTTGCAACCTTATCCAATCGATAAAACATATGCGGTAAGTGCACCCGCCGCGCCGGAACCTGAATCCAGCGCGGCCATTTCGTTCGTAAAAGCCTACTTCGCCCCTGCACACTCATGGACGACTGGCACACAAGCCGAAGCCCGTAATCCACATAGCCACCAAGACAATCCGAGACACCTTCGACCGCCAGGCAGCGCCACACGTCGGAAGTCAGAACGGACGTCCCGAAATGGTCATACTTGTCTGAAATTCCGCCGGAACGCGGGGGGCCGTACCCAAGAGCAGTTCTTTTCGCCTCGCCTGGAGCGGCCAAGTCCAAGGGGAACAGGAGAGTTACGCCATTGAAAATCGCGCAGATCGTTCCGCTCTACGAAGCCGTACCGCCACGCCTGTACGGCGGTACGGAACGGGTGGTCGCGCATCTGACCCAGGCGCTGATCGATCTGGGCCACGAGGTGACGCTGTTCGCCTCGGCCGACTCGCGCACCGACGCCCGGCTGGTGGCGATGCGCAAGCAGGCGCTGCGATTGGACCCCGCGCCGCTCAAGTCGGACCTGGCGAGCCACCTCATCCTGCTGCAGGAGGTCCGGCGCCACGCCGACGAGTTCGACGTCCTGCACTTTCACATCGACCTGTTGCATTTCCCGTTCTTCGAGGACATGGCCGGGCGGACGCTGACCACCGTGCACGGACGGCTCGACATGAAGGACCTGCCCGAGGCCTACCGGCGCTGGAACGCCTTCCCGCTCGCCTCGATCTCCGAGGATCAGCGTAGGCCCCTGCCCTTCGCGCACTGGCACGGGACGGTGCATCATGGCACCGACGGCGAACGCTTCCATTACCACGACGCCTCCGACGACGACTACCTTGCCTTCCTCGGGCGCATCTCGCCGGAAAAGCGTCCCGACCGCGCCATCGCCATAGCCATTCGCGCCGGCCTTCCGCTCAGGATGGCCGCCAAGGTCGATACGGCGGACCGTGAGTATTTCGAGCAGCGCATCCGTCCGTTGCTGGACCATCCGCTGATCGAATTCCTGGGCGAGATCAACGACGCCGACAAGGTGGAGTTCCTCGGCAACGCGAGCGCGCTGCTGTTCCCCATCGACTGGCCGGAGCCCTTCGGGCTGGCAATGATCGAGGCGATGGCCTGCGGCACGCCGGTCATCGCCTGGCGCTGCGGAGCCGTGCCGGAAGTGGTCGAACAGGGCGTGAGCGGGTTCATCGTCGACAGCGACGAGCAGGCCGTGGCGGCGGTCCACCAGGCGCAGGCCCTCGACAGACGCCGCGTGCGCGCGGCCTTCGAGCGGCGTTTCTCGTCGAAGATCATGGCGAGCGCCTATGTCGATCTCTACCAGCGGCTGCCCGCCTTCGTCGGCCGCGATCCGGCGCCCGCCGCTCTCCCGCCAGGAGGCCCGAACCCATGACTCAGGGGATGACCCGGGAGCCGGCGCTCGCCGAACTCGATATCGAGGAAGTGCTCGAACGCACTCCGCAGCGCCTGCTCGTGCTCAAGGAAAGCGACACCTTTCTGGTGGCCGACGTCTACGGCGACGTGACCGGGGACGCCGACGGGCTCTTCCATGACGACACCCGGCTCCTGTCGATCTTCCGCCTGCGCTTCAGCGGCCAGAAGCCTTCGCTGCTGTCGGGCATGGTGAGCGGGGACAACGTATTCTTCACCGCCCACATGACCAATCATCCGCTGTCGCCGCTCGAAAGCGCGGCCACCCCCAAGGGCGTCATCCACATCGAGCGCAAGCGCTTCTTGTGGGACGGCCGGATCTTCGAGCGCATCTGCCTGTTCAACTATGGCGACCAGCCGATGCGGGCCCCCTTGACGCTGCAGTTCGCGGCCGACTTCCACGACATGTTCGAGGTGCGCGGCGAGAAGCGCCCCAGGCGCGGCCAGCACCATCCTGCGCAGCTCGGCGAGCGGACCGTGCAACTGAGCTACACGGGGCTGGACCAGCGGTGGCGCGAGGTCCGCATCGAACTCTCGGAAACGCCCGAACGGCTGGACGAGGGCTGCGCCGAATTCCTGGTCGATATCCGGGAACACGCCTCCTGGGTACTGCATGTGGAAATCGGCGGCGGACCGGCGGCGCAGCCCGACGATCGCCGCTACCGGGCGGCGGCGGCGGCGGCGCGCCGGAGCATGCGCGCGCGCCAGCGCCGCGGCGCGCGTCTGCAGTCGTCGGCGCGCCTGTTCCAGGGATGGCTGGACAAGTCGCGGGCCGACCTGGCGCTGCTCACCACCGACCTGCCGACCGGTCCCTATCCCTATGCCGGCATTCCCTGGTTCTCCACGCCTTTCGGCCGCGACGCCATCATCACCGCCCTGCAGACCCTGTGGCTCGACCCCAGCCTGGCGCAGGGCGTGCTGGCCTTCCTGGCCCGCCATCAGGCCCGCCAGACCTCGACCTTCCGCGACTCCGAGCCGGGCAAGATCATGCACGAGATGCGCAAGGGCGAGATGGCCGCGATCAACGAGCTGCCCTTCGCCCAGTACTACGGCGGCGTCGACACCACGCCGCTGTTCATCGTGCTGGCCGGGGCCTATGCCGAGCGGATGGGCGATATCCAGGCGGTCGAGCCCTTCTGGCCGGCCCTGGAAGCCGCCGCCCGGTGGATAGAGCGCAGCGCCGCCGGCACCGCCAACGGTTTCCTCAGCTATGCGCGCGGCGAGGCCAGCGGCCTGGCCAATCAGGGCTGGAAGGACAGCCACGACTCAGTGTTCCACCAGAATGGCGCCACGCCGGAAGGACCGATCGCGCTCATCGAAGTCCAGGGTTATGCCTACCGCGCCTATCTGGCCATGGCCGAACTCGCCGCCTGGCGCGGCGACGACGAGACGGCCGGACACTGGCGGCAACGCGCGCAGGAGCTGCGCACGACGGTCGAGCGGCATTTCTGGCAGAACGACCTGCGCTTCTACGCGCTCGCCCTGGACGGGACCGGCCGCCCCTGCCGCGTGCGGGCCTCCAATGTCGGCCACCTGCTGTACATGGGCCTGCCATCCCCGGAGCGCGGACAGGCGCTGGTGCGCCAGTTGCTGTCGCGCGCCTTCAACTCCGGCTGGGGCATCCGCACCCTGCCGCCCGAGGCGGTGCGCTTCAACCCCATGTCGTACCACAACGGCTCGGTCTGGCCGCACGATGTCGTCCTCTGCGCCGCCGGCATGGCGCGCTACGGCGAACGCGAAGGCATCGTGCAACTGATGAGCGGCCTGTTCGAGGCCGCCACGCATTTCGGCATGCGCCTGCCGGAGCTGTTCTGCGGCTTCGAACGCATTCCCGGCGAAGCGCCGATCGCCTACCCGGTCGCCTGTCTGCCCCAGGCCTGGGCCGCCGGCTCGGTGTTCATGCTGCTGCAGGCCTGCCTGGGCCTGCACATCGATGCCCGGCGCCAGACCGTCCAGATCGAGCAGCCGCGCCTGCCGGCCGAGATCGACCGCCTGCAGGTCCGCCACCTGCCCGTCGGCGGACAGCGCGTCGACCTGAACTTCCAGCGGCTGGGCCAGCGCGTGGTGGCCTTCATCGAACAGCAGCGCGGCCCGCAGCCGGTACGCCTGTCGGTGCAGTTCTAAGCCGAGGGCCGGAGAGAGCGGGCGGCGAGCGGTCGCTTCGCCCGCTCCTCAAGCGTCCTCGTCGAGCGAAACATGGAACACCGGGAAAGGCACAGGCGCCTGTCCGGCGGAAACGCGCCCGAGCGTTCCGTCGCGAACGGTGCGCAGCGCGGTCTTGAGGCGTTCGCCCGGCGCGATCTCGATGGCCTTGTTCATCAGATCCTCGCCATGGGCCTTGTCGCCCTTGCCGTAATGGGCCTGACCCAGAGCGGCGGTGAACCAGGCCTCCATGGCCTTGCGCACCCGGACGGACCAGGCGGGATCGGCGGCGTTCCTCTCCACGGCGGCATCGAACAGGCGAATCGCCTCGTCGTAGTCCCGCCGCAGCAACTTCACATGGCCCAACCGAGCCAGAGTCATCGGTTCGGCACGGGCCTCGCTGGTCAGGTCACTGTCCACCGCCAGCCCGGCGTACCGCTCGGCCTTCGCAAGAAGGAGATCGTCGGGCGCCCCGGCTGCGCTGGCCAGTTTCAGGTAGGCCGTGCCCAGCTTGCCGTAGACGTTCGGCCTGGCTTGGTCGGGCAGGCCGTTCTCCAGGGCCTCCTCGAAGGTAGCGGCGGCCTCGGCATTCCTGCCGAGGCGAAGCTGGCTGGTTCCCAGGAAGTCCAGCAGCTCCGGGTCGCGATGGCCGTCGGTCAGACTGGCGTTCAGGAAGGCGATGAGCTCGGCGTCGCGCTGCATCTCGAACAGGCAGCCCACCGCGACGACCATATGGTTGCGCCATTCCTCGCTGCCACGTACAGCCGGCTCTTTCGACGCAGAAGCATCCGCCATGACCTGCGGACAAGCCGCCAACCAGCCCTGCCCCTCCAGAGCGGCCGACCAATCCTGCCGCAAACGGGCGGCGAGCGCGACATCGCAGGCCAGAATGCCGGCGACGAACGAGCCAAGCGCGAGCCTGGATTTCACGGACATACTCCTTATCGTCGATCGAGGCATCGGATAAAGACGGACAAAGGAGACGAAAATTCGCCGCTCCCGAAAAAGACCTGGCCCTTTCCGGAATGGCGTGAACGAGTCGGCGGTAGCTGTCGGCATGAACCGGTTCATCCCCGCGGATGCGGGGAGCGAGCATTACTCTCTACCTTTTCTAGTGGCCGAGAACACCCGGTTCATCCCCACATGCGTGGGGAATACCTCGTAATAATATCAAAAAGCCATAAAAAACTATCCATCCCCGCACACCGGGGATACCGCGACGCGGCCCCTGAATGCGGCCGCCCGAACGGTCTATCCCGCGGGGGCGGGGAACACTGCAGCAGCGGCAGCGTGCGCTGGTAGAACAGCGGTTCATCCCCGTGGGTACGGGGAACACCGAATCACGGCGCTCGGACTCGCCAGCCTGTTCGGTTCATCCCCGCAGGCGCGGGGAACACTGCTCGGATGCTTGCTGGCTGGCAAGAACGCGCGGTTCATCCCCGCCCCCGCGGGGAACGCATCCTGACGCGGTTGATCGAGCCGTCGAGAAGCGGTTCATCCCCGCACCCGCGGGGAACGCCTGACGCTGTTGCCGACGAAGCGCACCTGCACCGGTTCATCCCCGCACCCGCGCGGGGAACACCGGCGCCTCGAAGAGCGGCTGGAGTTCGCGCCCGGTTCATCCCCGCACCTGCGCGGGGAACGCTTCCCGCCTATCTCCGAATGCCCGTGCGACCCTCTTCGAACCGGCCAGATTCCCGTTCGAGGGGCGGACCGCTACAGGAACACGTCCGCCGGCACCTTGAATCGCTCGGCCAATGCACGGATGTGCCGAACATTGAGCTGACGCTTGCCGTTGAGGATCTCCGACACCACAGACTGGGCGCCGATTTCCGGCAGGTCGCTCTGGTTCAGGCCGTGCTCGTTCATCAGGTAGCGCAGTACCTCATGCCCCGGGGCGTCGGGAATAGGGTAATGCTCCGCATCGTAGGCAGCGATGAGATCGCCGACCTGCGAGGCCAGGGCGGCAAGGGGGTGCTGCTCGGTACCGCCGATCTCGTCGAGCAACTCGTCGAGGGCTTCGACCAGGGCGTCGTAGTCGGCCTCGGTCTGCGGCGGGGTGAGCAGCGGAGCGACGTAGCGCCAGTGTTCGGCGGCCTGTTTCAGGAGCTTGCTCATGGGCACCTCACTTCCATTGGTTGCGGTCGTACTCTTTGTGATCGAGCACGGCCCGGATGAAAACCTTCTTGAAGCGGTAGTCCACCACGGCGATGAGCCGCAGCTTGTTGCCGCCGATGTCGAACACATGCTTGTCCGCCACTTTGTCCACGCTGGGGAAGGCCTGTTTCATCTCGGCGAAATCCTTCGGTGCCAGCTTGCTCATCAGGCGATACCACGCATCCAGTGCGGATGCGGAGTGAGGCCACTTTTCCTTGGCTTCCCAGATGCGCTTTTGTGTGATGACATGCATACCGCGACATCCGTATAGCAATTCGCGATACGGAGAATATTGCCCGCGCTCAAATATCGCAAGATGCTATTTTTACGCTGCATATCTTTCACCCTTTCCGCCACCCGCTCCCTCGCCGACTCGACGTAGCGCTTTTCCACATGCCACTCCCGGACCGATCCAGACCCTCCCCGCCCGACGGCAGTTTCGCCTCCAACACCAGCCCGCGGGTACAAGCCTCAGTCATGAGGCTGTGGATGACGCGGGGAAGCCCCCATAAGACGCTTAAGAGTTAGGCACTACTGCTTCATCCCTGCGCTCACGGGGAATGCTCCCAAGCACGGCGACCGGATACCCGATCATCGGTTCATCCCCGCACTCGCGGGGAACGCGTGGTCGTCATCCCCCGGCGGTTCGTCACCGACGGTTCATCCCCGCACCCACGGGGAACGCGGCTTGATGATTCTTAGCGGAGCCTCGGCATACGGTTCATCCCCGCACCCGCGGGGAACGCGTTGGTGTTCCAAGTTTCGTACGAAAGGCTCACGGTTCATCCCCGCACCCGCGGGGAACGCACTTAGCGTAACCGATTGTTCCCAAAGGGAAAAACCAGATGCCAGAAATCTACCGGTTTTTCCTGCCAAGGATCGGGCTTTTCCGGCGGATGGAAAGCCATCAGGTGCAGGCCATCGAATTCGACCGGCAGGCGCCGGTTCGCACCCTGGGTCTGGAACTCGTGGCCGGATTCGTGGCGGCTGGTCCAGGCCATGAGCAGGTTGCCATCCTCCTCGCAGCCTCCGGCCAGGTGCTACCAGATCATTTCGCGGGTGCGTCCGGCCGGCCGCCGGCATGCAGGCGTACGTCCGCCGCTCCCAGCCGGACCGACAAGATGCCGACGGTCGCCGCAAGGTACGCGGCAGCGGATCATCGACATCCGCGCCTTCATCCGCAGCGGCTCGAGCGGCGGCGGCATCAGCAGCGCGCCACGCTGAGCAGGCCGCAACCGAACGCCTTGGCCGGTCCGATGCCGCTGGCCAGGGCCCGGCGCAGCGCGTCGGCCTCGACCACCTGCAGCAGCCCTTCGAAGCAGACCCGCTGCAGCACGATCGGCGCGCCGCCCTTGCGCCGGCTGTCGAGCAGGTCGCTGGCGCTGACCAGCACGGCCTTCACCGCGAAGCCGTGCCGCTCGCCCTGGCGCTGCAGCCAGGCCAGTTGCTCGGCCTCCCCCAGCAAGCCGCGACGCTTGCCGGCGCGGGTCACCGTGGGGTTGGCCAGGAGACGGAAGCGGTACCGCCATTGCGGCCGGATGAGCGCCTCGAGATCCAGGGCCTTGCATTCGGCGGGTCTTTGCAGATAGCCCGGCAAGCCCTGCAGAACATCCCAGTCGCCGGATTCGCAGGACTGCACCAGAAGCGTCGGACTGGCCCAGGCATCCGCTCCCGGCTCCAGACGCCAGAGGAAGCGGCCGGGCGCATCCCGTTCGTCCCGCACGAAGGCGCGCACCAAGGTACGGTGCATGTCGTAGGCGTCGGCCAGGTCGCGGCGCGCCTGGGCGCTGCGGGGGTCAAGGGTCAATCGGGTCAGGTACATGCAGCACTTCCTGTTTGACGAAACGCGGCCCGAAACGCCGCTCGGCGAAGGGGCCGACCGGCTGGTCGAGACGCACCGAGCCCTCCCGCAGGTCCTCCAGCGCCAGGCGCACGCTGCCGCCCGGCGCCCAGGGCACCAGCGGCGGATAACCGCTCAGGGCCGACAGCAGATCGGCGTGTAGAAGACCGTCCGCCAGGAACACCGGCATGCCCGGCACGAAGCTCTTGCGCCCCAGCGCCAGCGGCCAGACCGGCCTGCGCAGGGCGCCCTGGATACGCTCCAGCAAGGCGCTGTCGGCGCTCTCCAGCCCCACCAGAAAAACCGCATCGGACAGATAGAAGCGCGGGCTGACCACGGTACGCCTGGGGTCCGCCTTGCCGCTGGCGATCAGCACGCCGGTGGCGGTCTGGTAATCGCGCAGCGGGACACCCTCGCGGTCCACCCGCACGCCCATGCGCAGGGCCGCCAGATCCTCCAGCGGCTCGCGGCGATCGCGTCCGAGCGCGGCGCAGACCAGGCCGAGCACGCCGGACTTGGAGGGTTCGAGCTGGGTGTCGCGCTCGTCGAAGCGGCTGGTCGTGCCCCAGGATTGCATCGGTCCCTGCAGGCACAGCAGCAAGGTGGCCATGTTCAGCCCTCCAGTTCGGCGGCGACCCGCTCCCTCACCCAGCGGGCCAGGGCACCCAGGTTGGCCTGGGCTTCGCCCTTGCCCACCGGCCAGGCGCCGCTCAGGTCCAGATAGGCCCAGCGATCGCTGCCGTCGGCATAGACGCCGGCCAGTTTTTCCTCGTGCCCGGCCAGTTCGGCCACGGACAGGCTGCTCAGCGCCTGGTCGTGGCCGGGACTGATCGGCTTCTCGAAGGCGTTGGCCAGATTGAGCGGGTTGGCATGGCGCAGGCAGACGCCGACGAAGGCCGGCAGGTTGTGGGCGGCGAAGCTGTTCTGCTTGCCGGCGGGAATGGCGCGCACCTTGGCCTGGGTGAAAGCCTCCAGCGCCGCCAGGGTCAGTTCGCGGTCGCCCTGCAGGTTGCTCAGGAGCTTGTGGGCGTCGACCACCGCATAGCGGTAGAAGGTCGCCGAGTTGAACTCCACCTGGCCGATCATCCCGGCGCCGGTTTCCTCCGGAGCGCCCTCGTCGTCCACCGCCGTGAAGTAGTCGAACTCGCGCTCGACGCGGTGCGTACTGATCGCGTGGGCGACCTGGCAGGCGGCGTCCTGGTTGACTTCCGGCAGGTCGGCGAGCATCCGCCCGAACAGCGCCACGTCTACCGCCTTGCCGCCATCGAGCAGGGCCTTGGCCTTCTTCACCAGTTCGGCGGGCGCGCTGGCCCTGGCTTCCTTCTTGCCCTTCTTCTCGCCGCCGGCCTGCGCAGCGGCCAGTTCGTCCCAGTGTTGCTCGATCAGTGCGGCGAAACCGGCGATCTCGCCCTCGCCGAGGAACAGCAGGTATTCGGTCTTGCCATCGTCCTTGAGCTTGAGGCCGGCGGCGCCCAGGGCGGTTTCGATCCTGCGTCGGGCCTCCTGCGGATCGCGATGCTCCAGACGCTCCAGCAGGAGGCCCAGCAGCTTCTTGGTCCGCACGCCGCAATGTTCCGGCGCCACCAGTTCGTGCGCCTGCGCCGCCAGGCGGATCGCCCGCTTGAAGCACTGGCTGCTCACCCGTGCCCGGCGGTAGCCGCCGAACAGCGCATCCTTGGGCGCGCCGGTGTCGTCGCGGTTGAGATTGGACGGAGCGAAATTCTGGATCAGGTGAAACTCGACGAACAAGGTCATGACATCCCTCTCATTGGCTGACTGCAGAATGTTCCGGCTCGAAAGCCAGGGCGCCGTAGAAGTCCCGCGCCCAGCGCTGGCGGATACGGTCGCGGATCTCCGGGTCCAGGCGCGGGTTCAGCCAGAAACCGAGGTCCCGGAGCAAGGCGGTGTAGTCCAGGCCGATATCCTCGGTCGCCAGCAGGCTGACCGCCTGGCGCAGATAGTCGGGCAGGTTCTCGGCATCGGCGCCGAGCAGGGCGATGAAGCGCTTTTCGATGCTGCCGCCACCGCCACTCATGCGACGACGCTTCTCGAACAATTCGCCGAAGCTCGCCGCCAAGCTGCGGGGCGCAGGGTGCGGATGACGGGCGAACAGCCCGGCGACCACGTAGAACGCCAGGCGTCGCGGGTCCTGGGCATGGCTGCCGGTCCGGACGAAGCGTTCGACATAAGGATAGGCCGGCGGATAGGCGCCCGGGGCGAAGCCCTGGCTGCGGCGCAACGCGGCGATGGCCGCCGGATCGTGTTCGTGCAGCCCGCCCAGGTGCGCGATGAAAGCCTGTGCAGATCCGTTCATGCGTGAGCCTCCTCGGATTTTTCCGGATTCGGAACGGTCGGCCGCAGGTCGCGCAGCAAGGCGCGGAAACGCGGCCAGACGCGGGCCTCGGCGCACAGCGCCAGCGGCGACCGGCCGAGACTGCGGCACAGGACTTCCCAGCAGGCTTCGGCCGCCTGCAACAGGCTGTCCGACCAGTAACGGCCGGCGCCCTCCCCGTCGCCCTCGGCGAGGCGCCGGAACAGGCCCGGCAGGGCGCGCTCGACGCCGGCGAAGAAGACGGCGGCCGAGGCGCCGGCATCCAGCATGGCGCGCGCCCTGGCCCGAGTATCCTTGCCGCGCGGATCGGCCATGGTCTCGGCCAGCATGCCGGTGGCCAGGCTGCGGATCCGCTCGTGCAGCGCCTCGGCGCGGCGCACCTCGGCGCGCAGCAAGCCGGCCAGGCCGGCATCGGCCAGCAGCACGGCCGGCAGGACGATCCGCTCGCAGCGCCAGCGCAGGAGCTTGGCCTGATCGCTGGCGAGTCCGGCGATCAGCAGGGATTGCTCGCCGCGCGAGGCGCCCAGGAAGATCTGCAGGTTGGCGGCCCAGCCCAGGATCGCCGCCGGCTGGGATACCTTGCCTTCGGGATCGGGCAGCAGCGCCGGCAGATCGCGCCAGAAGGCCCTCCCCTCGGTGAAACTCATCCGTACGAGCGTGTCTTTTCCAGCGCGATAGCTGGCCATGGGGTCGGGCGCATGGGGATCGTCGCCCAGGGCGATCCCGGCCGCGAAGCGCAGCCAGCGCACATGCCCCTCCTCCGCCTCCAGCAGCAGGACCGCACGACTCCGGCGGGTGTAGCGGTCATTGGTACCGCTGGCCGGCGCGGGCGCGGCCAGCAGGTCCCGACGCTGCGCCGGCGCGCGCTCCCAGGCCGGCGGATCGTCCCGGTCCGAGGCCGGGTGCAGGGCCAGGCAGAGGGTTTGCTGCAAGGTCGCGCCCACCGGCAGAGCCGCCGCGCTGTTGGCCAGGGGACCGGCCTTGTCGGAGTCGCGCAGCGTCTTGACCAGACCGCCCGGCGTGAACTGCAGGAACCCCAGCAGGGTGCGCAGGGCCTGGGCCGGCGTCACCGGCGCGGGCGACAGATCGCAGGAATGGTCGAACACCACCGGCGCATTGCCATTGGCGCTGCCCAGGGAAACCTGCGTCCAGGGCTTCTGTCTGTCGCGGGTTTCCTCGATGGAGGCCAGTGCCGCCACCTGCATGAACGGCTGCTCGGGATGGAACAGCCAGAACCGTTCGCGCCAGTGCTCCAGGTAGTCGCGCAGCGCATCCCGCGGCAGCCCCTCGCGGTACCAGCGGGCGCGATCCCTGTCCTTCCAGGAGCCATGGCTGCGGGTCAGCGCCCGATGAGTGATGGCCAGGAGCAGCCGGTATTCGGCGATCAGGCTCGGCGGCGCGGTTTCCGCCAGGGCGGCGATTTCGCCGGCACGCTCGAAGAGTTCGAGCAGCCCGACATCGCGGACCCGGCCATCGGCGAAACGCACCGGCAGCCAGGGTTCGTCGAGCAGGTTGTAGCCTGGGGTCATTTATCAGTCCTCGGGTTGAATGTCGGCCTCGGCCGACTCATAGACCAGTCCCAGGTGCTCATCCAGACGCAGGACGAGCCTGTCGATGACGTGGCAGCCATCTTCCAGCAACAGCGGTTTCAGATGTCCGAGCAACGGATGCCCGGCGAAGGATGGCGGAGGCTCGACGCCGGCAAAGTGACTCACGACAAGCCCGTGACTGCATTTCATCCGGCGGCCATGGAGTTGGCGGGCCAGGAAATCGGACAGCGGCAGCGACGGATCGAAGGCTTCGCCGTCCGGCCGCAGGCTCCAGCCGTCCGGCACCCGGTATACCGGCACCAGGGCGACGGCGGCGTCGCCCAGGCGCGTGCGCTTGGTCAGGCCCGGCCCCTCGCCCTCCTCATTGCCGCGCGGCTTGTCGAGATAGGCGTTCTGCGGCGCCGCGGATGGGTCGATGGCGATGTTCAGCGCCTTCTGCCGCTCCTCTTTCAGACGGGCGAGATACTCGCCATGGATTTCGACTTCGATACGCGCCCGTACCTGCGCATCCAGGTCGTCCGGCAGCGGCGCGTCGCCATAGACCGCCTGCACCAGCCGGTCGATGTCCCATGGCAAGCGCAGACCCGTCTCGCGGGACAACAGGGCCCAGGTGCGACCGAGGAGGTAGGGCTCGTAGACGGTCTTCTCCAGTCCGGGCAGGCGCCGCGGGTCCAGTCCGGCGACGAACAGCCGGGCCCCGGCATGGGCCGGCACCCTGGCCCGCCGATGGCGGTGCAGGCGTCCGGCGCGCTGCAGGATCAGGTCGACCGGTGCCAGGTCGGTGATCAAGAAGTCGAAATCGATGTCCAGGGATTGCTCGGCGACCTGGGTGGCGATCAGCAGGCACCGGCCGGGACGCGGCCGGTCGGTGCCGGCGTTGCCGAACGCCTCCAGCACCTGCCGCTCCCGCATGCCGCGCTCGTCGGCCGGGAAACGGGCATGGAACAGGATCAGCCGCACCTCTTCGTCGAGCCGCGGCTGCAGGCGGCGGTAGAGTTCCTGGGCACGCGCCACCGTGTTAACGATCAGCGCGCCATGCCCGCCGCCGTCGAGCAGACGCAGGGCGCAGGCGGCCAGATCGTCCAGGTCCTCGTCGAGGCTTTCCAGGGCGATCGGCGGCAACGGCCGGGAATCGAAGGTCGTGGCCCGCAAGCCTCGGCCGTCCGCCAGCAGCAGGCGCGGATAGGGCAGCTCCGGCACCCGCTCCGTCGCCACGCCCCAGGCTTGCAGCAAGGCATTTCGCCGCTGTTCGGGCAGGGTCGCGCTCATCAGCACCACCGAGCTACCGAGCGCCCTGAGCCAGCGCAACAGGGACTCGATCAGACCGCCGGTGTAGACGTCGTAGGCATGCACCTCGTCCAGTACCACCACCCGGTTGGCCAGGCCCCAGAGGCGAACGAAATGGTGCTTGACGTTCAGGGCGGCGAACAGCGCCTGGTCGACGGTGCCGACGCCATAGGGCGACAGCAGCGGACGGCGGCGCTGGGAGAACCAGGCGGACGAGGCGATGCTGTCGTCCGTCCCGCCGTGGATGTCGCGCAGGCGCTGTACCCGTTCGTCCAGCGCGGCGCCGCCGTGCACCAACTGAATGTCCAGCGGCTGGCGATCCAGCGGCTGGCGGTCCAGCGGCTGGCGGTCGTCGAAGCCGCGCAGGAAGGTCAGTGCCCGGTCGAACAGGGCATTGCCGATCGCCTGGGTCGGCAGGGCGACATACAGGCCGCGATGGTCGTTGGCCGCTTGCAGGCGCAGGTGGGCGAGAAAGGCCAGCTCGGTCTTGCCCTCCCCCATCGGCGCCTCGACCAGCAGCAGGGACGGCCCCCGCGCCTCGCTCAACAAGCGATCGCCCTCGACCTGCAGGGAACGGGCGGCCACGCCCTCGCGGCGAACGATGCGGCCGAGCAACTCGTCCGTCGTCGCCGGCTCCCGCAACAGGGCGCGATGAGGACTCCAGCCGATCTCTTCCAGAGCCTTGGCGGCGAGCTTCCCGGCCTGGCGGAAATGCCCGGCGAGCGAATCCTCCCGCTCGCCGGGCGGGAACCAGTCGGGATCGGATGCGATCCAGTCGGCCACGCTGGTCAGCCCGGCCAGCCAGGCCACGGCGGGCAGCGGCAACTCGTCGGCCGCGGGTACGCCTTCGGGGGCCAGGGCCTGCCAGTAAGCCTCGAACAGTGCCTGGCGCGCCGGGGCCCAACCCGGTGCCTCGAGCGCCGGCACGGCCGTGCGGATTTCCGGAACGCTGGGGTTGTAGCCGTGGTGCGCACCGATCGCCTGCAGCACGCCCATGATCCAGCCCGGCTCGGCACCTTGTGCCGGCAGATGCCGCCAGAGCAGGGCCGCGCCGGCGCAGGCGTGATCGGTGACGCGCAGGGAAGGTTCGGCGAATCCCAGGCCATGCGCCTCGTCACGCTCCCGCCCCGCCGGCCACTTGGCCTGGAAACCGGGAATGGCCTTGCCGAAATCGTGCAACCCCGCCAGCGCGGCGACATGCCGGGAAAAAACGGACTCCGGCAAGCCGAACTGCGCGGCGAAGCATTCGTGCGTGGCTGGCGGCTCGCGTTCCAGAAGCGTCTCGGCGACAGCCGCCACGTCCAGCATGTGCGCCAGCAGGCCATGCCCTCCCGGCTCGCCGCTCTTGGCCCAGAGCGCGCGACTGCAGGCAGGCAGTTCGGAAAAGCGTGTCGTGGTCATTCTTGAGCCCCCGTAAAGGCAAATAGCCATTAACCGAGAGATCAAGCTAGAGCATTTTTAGAAAATACGAATTCGACATACAGGGGTTGCTCTTCCTGGTCATTTCGGTTCTCCTCTCCCGCTCGGACAAGGAGACCAGAATGGCTCGGGCATACAGTGCGGACCTTCGCCGGCGCGTCGTCGAGGCGGCCATGGGCGGGCTGTCGGCTCGGCGGGCCGCCGAGCGATTCGACGTCGGCACGGCGACGGCGATCGTCTGGGTACGGCGCTTCCGGGAAGGCGGGGAACTCGTCGCCCGCCGACAGGGCAAGCCCCGGGGCTTGCGGCTCGATCCCCATGCGGACTACCTGCTCGGCCTGCTCGAGCAGACCCCCGACCTGACGCTGGCCGAACTCGCCGCGACCCTCGAACGGGAGCGTGGCGTCCGTGTCAGCCTGGCGACGGTGTGGACGTTTCTCGACCGGCACGCCATGACGTTCAAAAAAAGACGGCGCATGCAGCCGAGCAGCAACGGCCGGACGTCCAGGCAGCCCGACAGGGATGGATCGAGGAGCAGTCCGGTTTCGATTGGCGCAAGCTGATCTTCGTCGACGAAACCGCCGCTTCGACGAACCTGGCCCGCCTGCGGGGCTGGGCCCCTCGCGGCGAGCGCTGCCGGGCCGCGATCCCCCACGGCCACTGGAAAACCACGACCTTTACCGCCGGCCTGCGCGTGGACGGGCTAACTGCTCCGCTGGTGCTCGATGGCGCCATGAACGGCCCGGTCTTCCTGGCCTATGTCGGGCAGGTTCTGGTACCCGAACTGACGCCCGGCGATATCGTGGTGATGGACAACCTGCCGGCCCACAAGGTGGCGGGGGTACGCCAGGCCATCGAAGGCGCAGGAGCCACACTGCGCTACTTGCCACCCTATAGCCCCGACCTGAACCCGATCGAGATGGCCTTCTCCAAGCTCAAGGCACTGCTGAGAAAGGCGGCGGCGCGGACCGTGCCGGAGCTGTGGCAGAGCATTGGCGAGGCGATTGCGCAGTTCTCTGCACAGGACTGCAGGCACTACTTCGAGGCCGCCGGATATGAATCAGGATAAGGTAAAAATGCTCTAACCACAAGGCTGACCAGCGATAAAAGGTTGGTTTTAAAAACAGGTAAACAAACGCAACGGATCAGTCGAAGGCTGCATCCCAGGATCTACCGGTCCCAGGTGATTTTCATAGCCTACAATCGGACCTCGAAAGTTGCGCGGCTGCGCCCCGTCCCGGTATATGCCCGATTTGTAGACATAACCAAACCGGCAATTACGGACAGACAGGTGAACTCCGGTCGAGGCTACCCGCGCCCGCCCGCACACCGTCGGTCCGATGACGGGCGGATCGCCGACGGGACTCGTCTCTTCTTCAAAACAGCGAGATCGGATAATTCACGATCAGCCGGTTCTCGTCGTAGCTGGTGTTGCTGCCCCAATCGGCGCGCCGGCTGGCGTTGCGCCAGCGCAGGGACAGGTTCTTCAGCCTGCCGCTCTGCACCACATAGGCCAGCTCGTTCTCCCGCGACCACTCCTCGCCGTCGCTGACCGTCGCGGTGTGCACGTTCTTGCCACTGACGTAGCGGCTCATGAAGATCAGTCCCGGCAGGCCGAGGGCGGCGAAGTCGTAGTCGTGGCGCAGTTGCCAGGACTCTTCGCGGGCGTTGTCGAAGCTGGTGGTGAACACGTCGTTGGGCAGCATGCTGCCGATGGTGCCGTTGAGGCGCAGCCAGCGGTCGTCACCGCTGAGCCGCTGGAAAGCGAAGGTGAAGGTGTTGGCGCCGGCCTTGAGGGCGAACAGGCCGGTCAGGGTCTTGTTGTCCAGATCGCCCGCCTCGCCCCGACCATCCTCCTCGCCACTGAACAGGCCCAGCCGCGAGGAGAGCGACCAGTTCTTGCCCAGCGGCTGGAGATGCCGGATCTCGAAGTAACGCTGCTTGTAGATGTCCTCCAGTTGGCCGAACCAGGCGCCGAGCGTGGTCCGGCTGTCGTTGAAGCGGAATTCGACGCCGGCGAAGTTGTAACGGTCCGAGGTGGCGCCGGACGACGAACCGTGGAGCGACATGTTTTGCAGGCTGGCGTCGTCGCGCGGGCTGTTGGCGCGCATCTGGCCGGCATGGAAAGTGACGCCGGGAATTTCCCTGACCGTGAGCAGGCCGCCCTGAAAGGTCTGCGGCAGCACGCGGGCGTCGTTGGCATTGAGGATCGGCAGCGCCGGGCTCCATTCGCCGATCTTCAGTTCGCTCCCGGAAAAGCGCAGCTTGCCGGCCACCGCCACGCGGCCGAAGTCGTCGGCCGGGCGGCCGTCGTCGTGGATGGGGAGCATTTCGTTGCCGGCGGTGCCCTTGCCGCCATCGAGCTTGATCGCCCACAGGCCGCGTACATCGACGCCGAAGCCGAGCGGCCCTTCGGTGTAACCCGATTGCAGGTCGAGGATGAAACCCTGGGCCCATTCCTCGCGTTTGCCCTGGGTGGCGCGGTCGACCATGTTGCGGTTCATGTAGTAGTTGCGCAGGCTCAGGGTCCCCCTGGCATCCTCGAAAAAACCGGCCTGGGCCGTGGGCAGCAGGCCCGCGAGAGCCAGGACCATGACAGGCGAGTATCGGAGCGAAAAGTACGGTTCGGCGTTCTTCATTTGTTCTTGTTACCGGTGAAGATCGGTGGAAAAGGCGCAAAAGAGGGCCCCTCCGCGACGGCGGAAACGTTCCACGAAGGGGAAACTCCGGTGACGGCGGCCGGCGCGGACCGCTCCCGCGAGAAAGCGGCATGAAGCGATGATGGGAGTGCGGCCTCTCCCGTCATCGGGAGTCGCTCAGAAGCGGACCACGCCGCTCGCCAGGGCGAATGCCAGCATCGTCAGACTCACGCCCCAGGCCCAGAAGAAGCTGTAGGCGATATGCCGGCGCAGCTCGACGCCGGCGAGCGCCAGTGCCAGGTAGACGCTGGGCACCACCGGGCTGATCGAGAAGCCGGCGTTCTCGCCGATCAGCATGGCGCGGGCCACGGCTTCCAGCGGTACGCCGGCGGCCACCGCGACGTCGCGGATCACCGGCAGCAGGGCGAAGTAATAGGCGTCGGGCGAGAAGATCATCCCCAGCGGTACGCCGAGGCCGCCGACGATCAGGTGCAGGTACTGCGCCGATCCGGCGGGCAGGATGTCGATCAGCGCCTGGGCCATGCCGTCGGAGATTCTGGCCCCGGCGAGCACGCCGAGGAGCACCGCGGCGGCCATCATCACCATGACCATCTGCAGGGCATCGGCGGCATGCGCCTTGATGCGCTCGGCCTGTGCCTCCAGCGAGGCGAAGTTGAGTGGCAGCGCGATGCCCAGGCCGACCATGAAGCAGGCATAGAGCGGGAAGATGCCGGTGAACAGGCAGAGCAGGATAGCGGCGGTCAACGCCACATTGAGCCAGTAGCGCAGGCAGCCTGGCGACAGCCCGTGCTCGCGCGGCGCGGGCCGGGCCAGGGCCGGGTCGAAGCTCGACGCCGCACCGAGCGAAACCGGCATCTGCCGCTGCGCGCGCAGCCCGAGCCAGGCGGCGATCAGCAGCATGCAGGCGAAACCGACCAGTTGGACCGGGATCAGACCGAGCCACAGCCCGGTGGCATCGAGGCCGGTGGTCGCCGCCGCTCGCGCCGTCGTGCCGCCCCAGGGCACCATGTTGACGACGCCGGCGGTGGTGCCGACCAGCAGCAGGAGCATCGTCGGGCTCATGTTCAGCCGCTTGTACAAGGGCAGCAGGGCCGGAATGGTGAGCAGGAAAGTCGCCGCGCCCACGCCGTCCAGATGGACCACCGAGGTGATCAGCACCGTGACCAGGGCCACGGCCAGCGGCTTGCCGCCGGTGCGGCGGATGAGAAAGTCGACCAGCGGATCGAACAGGCCGCGATCGCGCATGATGCCGAAGTAGAGAATGGCGAACAGGAACAGCGCGGCGGTCGGCGCGACCGTGAGCAGACCGTTCTTGATGAACTCGCCGATCTGCGGCGGCGAGAAGCCGGCCAGCAGGCAGATGACGACGGGAATCGTCGTGAAGGCCACCACCGGACTGATCCTGCGCAACAGAATCAGCGCGATGATGGCGAGCATCATGCAGAAACCAAGTGCGGTGAGCATGGCAAGGAACCTCGTGATTGTTTTTATTCTGCGAACCGGCCCGCGAGGGCGGGCCCGATCGGTTGCAAGCGTGGCGCGGCAGCGGATCAGCCGGGAGCCGGCAGACGCATCGACAGCAGCAGGTAGCTCAGGCTCTTGCCGTGCCGGTCGAGACCCGGACTGCGGTTGACGCCGCCTTCCAGCGCATCCTCCAGCACGAAGTTGAGTGCCTTGAGCGAGTCGATCTCATGGCGCCGGACACGCGCCGGGCGACGGCTGGCGAAATGCTCGGCGACCCGCTCGGCAGTGAGCTCGCGCCGCAGCCATTCGTAGTGCGCCGCATCCAGCGGGAACACAGCGATGCTGAGGATGTTGCCCTTGTCGCCGGCACGGGCGTGGGCATGCTCGGCGAGGATGACGGTCGCGTTCATCAGTACCACTCCAGACGTGTTTCGATTGCCTCGCGGGGAATCAGGAAGTCGCGGGTGGCGATGGATTCGCCGATATGCCGGCGCACCCCGCCGCCACCGGCCGGACCGTTGGTGTAGAGCGACTCCACCTCGGCCAGCAGCGTCTCGATCAGAGCGCGGTCGCGATGCACCAGGCCGACCCGGACGCGCACGTCGTCCACCTCGGGCGCCAGGTCCAGGCGCCGGGCGAGATAGTCGCCGCGCGCATCGTTGAACAGGCTGGCGACGCCGGCCAGATCGATCCAGGGCTGCACGCCCGGCGCCAGCAGGTCGAAGCGCTGCAGCAGGATCTCCCGGGCGAGCCGTGCCCGGGCCACGGCGCCGGCACCGGCGTAGGAGATTTCCGCCTCGCCGAACCAGAGCCCGCGCACGCCGGCCAGCCCCTTGAGCGTATCGGGGCGCGGATGGCCGTGGATGCCGCCGACCGCGACGCGATCGGCGCCGATGGCCTCCACCCGTGCCGCGCCGAGGTCGAGGACCACGTCGGGGGTGAGATAGCGGCGCGGATCATGCACCTCGTAGAGCAGTTGCTCCTTGACCGTGCGCTCGCTGACGCAACCGCCGGAACCGGCGGTCTTGGTGATCACCAGGCGACCGTCCGCGGCGACCTCGGCGATCGGACAGCCGAGATTGGCCGGATCGGGCACCTCCTTGAGACCGGGATGGGCGAAATAGCCGCCGGTGGCCTGGGTGCAGCATTCCAGCAGGTGTCCGGCCACGGTGGCGATGGCCATCCGCTCCCAGTCGTCGGCGGCCCAGCCCAGGGCGTGGCGGATCGGACCGACGGCCAGGGACGGGTCGGCGACCCGTCCGCAGAGCACGATGGCGGCGCCCTCGTCCAGGGCCCGGACGATGCCGTCGGCGCCGCTGTAGACGTTCGCCGAAACCAGCTCGTCCCGCGGGTCGCCGAGGTCGAGCCACTGGCCGAGGCGCCGGCGGTCCATCCCCATCAGATCGTCGCCCAGCACGCAGGCGATACGCAGGCCGGCATGGCGCCCGCCCAGTTCGGCCCGCAGCCGCTCGGCCGCCGCACGCGGGTTGGCCGCGCCGCCATTGGTGACGATCGGGATACCCGCCTCGATGCAGGTGTCCAGCACCGGCTGGAGGAAGTCGAACAGACGCGCGGCGTATCCCGCGCGGGGATCGGCCTGCTTGCGCAACTGCGCCTCGGCCAGCGTGCGTTCGGCCAGGAGTTCGTACATGAGATAGCGTCGGCCGGAACGTCGGGCCAGATCCTGCGCCAGGCGCAGTCCCGCATCGGGGCGATCGTTGGCAAAGCCCGCCCCACAACCGATATGGATCGTTGTCATCGCTTCAGCTCCAGCGTGAGTCCGGGGCCATGGTGAGGGCAATCGATTATTCTGTGAATTTTAAATATCCGATAAATTGATCCATTATTTTTATTAGCAAGCCATGCTCATGGATATCAGCTTTCGCCAACTGCGTGCCTTCATCCTGATCGCCGAAACCTCGAGCTTCACGCGAACCTCGGAACAGCTCCACCTGTCGCAACCGGCGCTGAGCTACAGCATCCGCAAGCTCGAGGACGCGCTCGGCCTGCGGCTCCTGGCGCGCAACACGCGCAGCGTCGAGCTGACCCCGGCGGGCGAGCACTTCCTGCCCCAGGCACGGCGGATGCTGCGCGACATGGACGATGCGATACGCGATGCCCACGAGGCGCTGAACCTGATCCGCGGCACGATCCGCCTGGGCGCGCTGCCAACAGCGGCGGCCTCCTTCCTGCCGGGGGTCATCGCCGCGTTCGGCCGCGACCATCCCGGCGTGAAGATCAGCCTGCGCGACGGCCGGGCCGGGGAAGTGAAGGCATGGGTGCAGAACGGCGAGGTGGACGCGGGCATCACCTCGCTGCCGGAGGACCTGTCGGGTCTCGGCTTCGAGCCGCTGCTGGACGACAACCTGGTGCTGCTGGTGCGCCAGGAAGGCGCGTCGAAGGAGCCGGACACGTGGAAAACGCTGCCCTACATCGCGCTGACGGCGGACACCAGCATCCGCCCGCTGGCCGACGAGGCGCTGCGCCACCTGGGCGTGACTACGCAACCCGCCTGGGAAGTGGCGCACATGAGCACCGCCGCCGCCCTGGTACGCGAAGGCATAGGGTTTTCCCTGCTGCCGGCCAGTTGCACGACATTCCTGCACATCGGCGCAGATCTGTCGGTGCTGCCGATCGAACAGCCCACCCGGCGCTCACTCGGCCTGCTGCAGCGCAAGCCGATCGGACAGACGCCTTCGATGAAGGCGTTCCTGAGCCATTTGAACCGCTGCCTGGAAGGCTCGCCCACGGGCCGCCGGTGATCTCGGCGCCAGGCTCTTCCGGCGCAAAAACAAAAACGGCGAGGGGTCAGCCTCGCCGTTCATGTCTCACCACCACGTCCCTGGGTTCATCGTCCTGATGAAGCCGCGATCCTGCGACTCTCCCCGGCCGCCATCCCTGGTCGGCTTGCGTCGATCCGTCGACGTCTTCGTGGTATTCAATCTACCCGGATGAGCGCCCCTGGCAAATCGGGAAAACTCTCGATCTGTCGTAAGCGATGGCTTACAGGGAAACGGCCAGCAGAATGCCGCGTGCGGCCCGCGATTGCCGGAAACCGCTCTATCCGGCGGTACGTGGCTCTTCAACCGGTCCGCCAACGCGGCATCCAGCCGCATCCGCCCCCGGACCGCGCCGGCAGGTCCGGCGGCAAGCCACCGCAAAGCGGAGTCCTCCGTGGTTCTGGCGCCATCTTCAACGCTTGACTGACCACCGGCCAGCAGCACCGACGCTACGTCACGCCGGCGCCAAACTCGCATCAAGGTACGGGCCGATCCGGTCGCCGCTTCCGTTCCTCCATCAGCCCTTGAAACGAAAAATATCCGCATCGCTGCGGGCCTTGATGTTTGTAGCTCCGCGTCTCCCCTGCAGGCGTGAAAACCTTTTCCATTTACCGGTTACCGGCGAATGGAAGGGGGACAACCGAAACGTGTAACCCTGAGGCGCTTTCTCTCCATGACTGTCGGACAGGCGCGCAAGGCTACCGCTGCGGTCAATTTTGTCGAACGGGGAAACCACCCCTCCGTGATCACTGCACCGAGCGAAGCATTCGCGCCCTGCAGGTCGGTCAAGAGTGCGGTTGTCAGAGCCCAAGTTCGCTATGCGAGCCGAGGCGAACCAATTGCAGCGCTTCGTCGTCCGGCTTCCGATACAGGAGCACCAGATCCGACTTGATATGGCAATCGCGATGATCCGCCCAGTTGCCGGAAAGCGAATGGTCGCGGTACTTCGCCGGCAACGGTTTGTCGATCACCAGCAGATCCAGAATCGAGGCCAGAAGCGTCGACAACTCCTCGCCGTGCCGACCTTTCGACTCGCGCTTGTCGCCGAGTGCGAAACGGATGCGATCTGCTTCGGCCACCTGCTGGCGGTCACGGCGGAGACTGGCGAGACGCTGGACGCGGACAGGCTCTGCGACCTGGGCCGGCTGCTCGAAAGCCTGGGAGGGCTGTCCGCCAGCCTCGCAGATATGAAGCGGGCTGCCGAAAGCGAGCTTCAACGCCACACACGAGCCATCGGGTGACCCCGGCCAGACTCCCGCCCAAGTGTGGACCAAAGTGCCCGAAGGGTCTCGCCTGCTGGCGTTAACCTGGCTGGTCGAGTGCCTGCGCCCCGACGCGCCGCTTCGCTGGAAACGTAACCCCGGCGTAACCCCAGCCTGAAATGAAAAAGGGCCTGCATCGCTGCAAGCCCCGTGTTTACTGGTGCGGTGAAAGGAGTCGAATAGCGGCATTACAGGCCGCGCAAATACTGGAAACCTCAACTCCAACCATGCCGCCGTATCCCTAAGCGTATCCCCAAACCAGAATTCACCCTCCCTAGAAAAGCCAACCCTATGGTGCTGACTTCTTATTTTTCTCCCGTCTGTAAAAAATAGGGAGAGCAGGGGGAACGGGGGAATTTATCTCTGAAAGCCAATAAATACAGGGCTCTTGGGGTTCCCCATTACATATATATATGGGGGGTAGGGGGAACAATATATATATTCTAATAAGTGATGCTCGGCTGACTCCAAAGGCCCGCCCTCTTGGCGAGCCGCTGCCGCCCGGCGCCCGCCGCCGGCTCCTGGTGATCGGTTACGCGCCGCGCCTGCCGGCATGGATGAGGTGCAATCCTGGCCGGCTCCGCTGCTCCTGGTGCTCGACCGGGCCGCGCTGCTGTTGCGGATCGGGGCCAGCCCGCCCCCTTGGCCGGCCCCGCTGCTCCTGGACGGCGCCTACCGCCGGGCCGGTGCTGTGCGGATCGAGGACCGCCCAACCCCTTGGCGAGCCGCTGCCGCCCGGCGCCCGCGGTCAGCCCCTGGTGCTCGGTTGCGTGCCGTAGCTACCAGTGCGGATGAGGCGTCTTCCTGACTGGCTTCCGCTGCTCTTGGTGCTCGGTCGGCACCTGCCGCCGGCCGAGGGCAGCCATACGACCCAAACCGGCCGGTCATGCCAGGCAACAATCGGCCAAAAGCAGACATTTGGAGCGGGGAGCGGGATAAATCTCCCCCCTTTTTCCTCCAATTTCTGAATGAAAAAAGTGTCTGGGTCAGCGTGACTATTCATCCGGGATGCGGACTGTGATAAATACCGCCTGTCAAACGCTAAGGACATCAAAATGGCAAAGCCTGCTCAGCGGCAAAAAACTGCTCAAGAAGCCAAAACAATATGCTTCTTCAATAATAAAGGAGGAGTTGGAAAAACTACTTTGGTAGCTAACCTAGCCGCCGAGCTTTCTTTGAATCATAACAAGAAAGTTCTGCTCATAGATGCCGACCCACAGTGCAACCTGAGCCAGTATGTCTTACCTGAAGACGAATTTATAACTGCGTACTATAGCATCGACCCCCAAAAGCCCACTGAGCCCGAGACAATATTCAGCGTAGTTCGCCCTCTATCCTTAGGCAAAGGATATAACACAAGCCTACCAATCAGACGCGCAGATGAATTCGGCGTTGATGTTATCATTGGCGATCCACGCCTAGCTTTACACGAAGACTTACTCGCCCAAGATTGGCGAGAGGCGAAAGCTGGTGGAATTAGAGGACTTAGAACTACGCTCGTATTCCACAACGTAATCCTTCAAGCTCGGAAAAATTACGATTATATATTTTTCGATATGGGGCCATCCCTTGGGGCGATTAACCGAGCAATATTGCTCTCCGTAGATTATTTTGTCGTCCCTATGGCAATTGATATATTTTCAAGCTGGGCGCTAAAAAATATTAGCGAGGCAGTCAAGCTCTGGGAAAAAGATTTGGCATACGGCTTATCCAACTCGGAATTCCCATCGGAAGTCCCTAACTTTTCCAAGAAGAATTTAAAGTTTTTAGGCTATGTCACGCAACAACATAAAGAGCGTAGCCGCGACGGTAGCGCGAGAATTGTAGAAGCATATGAGGAGATTAGTAAAAAACTACCAGCGGTAGTGAAGCAGCAGTTAAATGTTTTCTATCCGTCAAGCATGAATCCCCACCTAGGGGAGATCAAGCATCTAGCCAGCCTTGCTCCGAAGTCTCAAACGCTGCACCAACCCATGATTAGCGTTAAAGCGAAAGGGAGCTTCACAGTTTCTAGAAAACAAGCAAGGGAAATCTATCAAGCATTAGCGTTAAGGTTTTTTGAAAATATTGAATTGGTGGCAGACTCAAAATGACTGTCATCAATCCCGACCTTATAAATGATCTGGCTGAACGGCGTACAGTAATCTTTGTTGGAGCAGGGGTCAGCGCAGGCGTAACCACTCGCAGCGGCGGAAGGCTCAAAGTTTGGGACGCGTTCCTGAAAGAAAATGCGGAAAAGCTAACTGACCGTGCCATTAAAAAGCAGGCCCACGAGCTAATCAAGAATGCCGACTATCTGATGGCATGCGAGCTAATCAGCCGAGGCATGGGTGATAAAGCATGGGAGGCAGCTCTCACTGCCGAATACAACCAGCGCGCGCAGCCCAGCGCTCTCCAAAAACTGATTATGCAGCTAAAACAGAGAATAATCTTAACAACAAATTTTGATTTATTCTTAGAAAAGGCTTGGGATGAAGTTAACTCAGACTCAACCCATAACCCAAAAATTCTCAAGCGATTAGATTCCAATGCCCTTCATGCCTTCAGAGATTCCGATGAATACATAATAAAAATTCACGGATCAATTGATGATCTTGGCAGCATGATCTTTACAAAAAAAGAATATTCAGACAAAGCCTATGGGAATTGGGCATACTCCAAATTTATTGAAACTATCCTTTTAACACACACTGTGATTTTTGTCGGATTCTCGCTTGCAGATCCGGCCATTTCACAGATAATTGAAAATTACGCTCACCGCCTACCCCAAGCACGCCCACATTATATATTTTTAGCGGGCAACCAGTCTGAAGCATTTGTCCAAATAAACAAAGAGCTTCGGCGGATATTTATAGTTCCGTACAAGAAAACGCCGGATCACGGTGAATTGACAAAGCTTTTTGAGAAAATCGTGAGCGAGGTAGATACTCGGCGTCGGGAGATGAATATTGCTGCGCTTCGAGCCAAGGAGTAGTGGCTATTCGAAATAGGGGGGCAGATTTATTTCCCTGCTTTAAACGTCCGCTTTGGCCGATTTCTGCCTGTTACGGCGGGTCGGTTGAAGACATGGCACATCGTCAGTGCGCATGTCCTCCCGCAGTGCCGCAGCTAGGTATTGGCTACTGTGGCCGGTTGCGCGATGCTCAAGCCGGCTACGCTTTTTTATCCGCCAACAGGCTTTTTGCGTATGCCGTCAGCAGCGCTCGGATTGTCTTGCCCTGCTTGGCGGCATTGGCCTTCAACTTCGCGTGTGCAGCCTGGTCGATTTCGAAATTCACTCTCACGGGGCCGCCCTTGTGCGCTTGGCTTTCTGCATCCTCCTCGGCTACAGCCACCGGGCCGGATGCGCGCCACCGACACCGGCTATAGGTGCATTCGACATGCAGAGACCACAGCAGCGGGTCTTTTGTCGGCATGCACGTTGCCACGAGCGGGCTTTTGCACCGCGGGCAAATCCCCTTTGTGGGCACCTCGCCTGGCTTCGTCCATTCAAGATGCTCATATCCCGGCCAGCGCATCAGCTCAGAAATCGGATTTGCCACAAATGGGCCGGACAATCGCTCGATAATTTCCTCGTGGCCCAAAAATGACGCGCCGCACCCGAATGCTTGGCACTGGTAAGTGATTGTTCGAAACCAGAGGCTTTTCCATTCAATGGCCCGTTTCCGGACCGGGGATGAGCAATGTGGGCAAAGCCCGTTTCTCGGACTACGCGGCACCCGCATTTCTGGAATGCCTGGCCCGGCCAGCCGATAGTCGATCTTCTCGCGGCCAAGAAATTTCGAGCCGCATTCCGGATTTTTGCAGTGGTACGTGATTTTGCGAACCAAGCTGCTTTCCTGTTTGCTGGTCCGCCGAATGAGCCTTCCGTAGCAATCGGGGCAAAGCCAGTTTCTCGGGCTACGCGGCCCTGCGGATACTTCAACCGGCGGCGTCACGGCAGCAACACGAAAATTACCCTTTTTCAGCGCGCGCGGCCCCCCGAGATTTCCTGGAAGCCTATGCATCTGGAAGGCTGTTGACATACTCGGCCAACAGCTCCTTCACCGTCTTCCCATTCCTGACCGCATAGGTCTTCAGCCGTGCGTGCAGGGCTCTATCCATATCGAAGTTCACCCTTACGGTTTCGCCTTTGCCGGGCGATGCCGCCCTCGGCGGTGCAGAAGCATCTTTCATGCATAGTCCTCTGTGCGGTTCACCTGCTGCGCGGGGCACATACTCAAACACTCATAAAATGCAGGCAACGAAAAATGCCCGTAATCCTATGTAGATCAAGGATTTTTGATTGATTCGATCTTCTCCGATGGTTGTAGTGCGCCACGCTACAGGCAGTGCTCGTTTCGGTACCGAGCAGTAACAAGGAGTATTGGCCCGTACCGAAGTTGAGGACCGGCAAACGTGCGTATCGCAACCAAACTCCCCATCAAGAAAGGCAAACGCCCCTGCCCCGACTGTGGCGCCGCGCTGGTAAAGCGGACGTCCGAAAGGCTTCACCCGCTGTACTCGGAGACGATGCTGATTTGCAAAAACCCGGACTGCGGCGCGACTTTCGTCGGTTGCGATGAAATCACGCACCGCCTGAGCCCGCCGGCCGATCCGAATCCGTCCATCGCCCTGCCCTACGCCCCCACCGCCGCCCGGCGCAACTGGCTGGAAGAAATCGGGCTGCTCGACGAATCGCCCAGCCCGACCGGCCAGCCGGAGGACATGCAATGACCCAGCAAGGCAACGGCGCCCCGCTCGCCCTGGTGCGCATGCGGGAAGTGCAAGAGATGACCGGACTCGCCCGGCCGACCATTTACAAGACGATCAGCCGCGACCCGACCTTTCCGCGCCCGGTCAAGCTGAGCGACAGCCCGGCCCGTAACGCTCCGGTCGCGTTCGTGTTGAGCGAGGTGCAGGAATGGATCAACCGGCGGATCAAGGCGCGGGAGGGCATGGCATGAGCAAGGCCAGCCAGACGCCCTTCAAGCCGATCGAGCGGATAGCGCTCGGCAATCGCCTGCTGCGCTTGCCCGACGTCGAGAGCAAAACCGGAAAGAGCAAACAGGCGATCTACGCGGCGATCCGCGCCGGCACCTTTCCCGCTCCGGTGCCGATAGGCCGCAACAGCGTGGCCTGGCTCGAAGCCGAGGTGGATCAGTGGATTGCCGACCGCCTGACAGACCGCGCCCGCAACCGGGCGCAACGCAAAACCAACCCCACAACCCAGCCGGGAAAAACAGCATGAACGAGTTCGAAATCACCATTGGCCGCCAGACGGTGAAATTGACCATGGAAGACATCGTAAACATCGAGGCCGCCGTACTGGCCGCCAGCAAGAAGCCGGGCGAAAAGGTATTCCGGGGTCACGTCACCGCATCCATGGCCATGCACGCCGCCGGCTCGGGCGTCGCCCAGCACTTCAGCAACACCGGGCCGGAAGGCTATATCCTGGCCGACTGCTAACCCGCCAACCCCTATCGCTCAATCTGACAGGACGCCCGGCCTTGCGCCGGGTGTAAGGATCACTCATGCCGCAAAAAGCAAAAAGCCCCGGCAAGCGCGGAACCGCTGCCAGGGCCATATCCAACACAATCGAAAAGCCGTCGAAGTATAACACGTGCCCGGACCATCAGGCTCTTTTCAGCTCCTCGGGATCGTGCTCTTTCAGCCAGTCCGCCAGGGCAGCATCCATCCTGGTTTGCCAGCCGGGGCCAGACGCCCTGAAGGAGCACAGAACATCGGTCGAGAGTGTCAGCAGGATGGGTATTTTCCGGCTTTCGGGATACCGGCCTCGCAGGCGTGCGCGGTCGCGCAGCCTGGCGGCTTTCATCTGCCGGACGGACTCCAGCAGATCGGCCTGGAACCGCTCCATTTCCTTATCCATGTTCGATTGCCTCTTTCAGGTAGGGGGCGGCACCATGAAGGCTCAAGGCGCATGCTTTGCCAGGTCTTCAGCCATGCGTGTCTGCCAGCCCGGCCCCGTGGCTTTCCAGCGTTCCAGCACGTCCGGCGGCAGGCGCAGTTGTATCGCCACCTTCGCCGGCTTCCTGCCGGGGCCGCGCCGCCCTGGGGTACGGCCCAGCACCATATCGCCCCGCTTCATCACGGCCCCGGCCCAGTCATCGGGCGTGGTGCGCGGGTTGTCGCGGTCCGCTGCAATATCGTCATCCGCCAGTGCCTGCACACGGTTCAGGTCTGTGCGATCTTCCCGGTCACTCACCGGGGTGGTGTTGCCAGTAGTAGCGCGCTTCATGCGTGTCTGCCTTGCGGATACTGATGATGTGATCGGCCTCACCGCGTGGAGTGTGAACCACCACCACAACCACAAGGCCCCGGTAGACGCCAAGCGTTTGCAGGCGGGGTTCACCGTAGGCTTCCCGCGTGTCTTCGCGGGAGATCGTGAAACCGGCCAGCACTTCCTCGGCAATGACCAAATCCAGCCCGTGCTTACGGAGATTGGCGGCGCGCTTGGCAGGGCTGAAAGTAATCATGATCTTAATGTATATGTTATTTGCCGGAAAAACCAGCAAACTCCATATGCATTTTATTGCCCGAGTATTGACCCGACCAGCAGCCGGCGCTATGGTTCGCCCGTCACGGTCAATCCCGTGGCCGGGTTTGGCGACCCGAAGACTACACGGCGCACCAGCGCCACCAAGACCATTGCCGGCGCTTTTTTTGTGCCCGCAATGTCCTGTCATGGCGGCTGTGCGCGGGAGACCGAAAGGTCTGCCGGGTTCCGTGTGTCCCGGTTCGCCAACCTGCGCACAGTCGCCTCCAATGACCGTTTGGCGACGGTCGGGGGCGGCTCCACAACACACACGGAGCACCACCCCATGAAGCACGACCCCGCCCTCAATCCGTCCGCACTCCGGCAACGCGCCGCCGCGCATCGCGCCATGGCCCTCGCCGCCCTCCGTGCAAACTCTTCCCTATCCATCCGCCTCAAGCGCTACAACGATCACATGGCCAAGGCCCGCGCCCTGGAAGCCAAGGCAAACGCCACGCCGACCCGCAACCCTCGCACCGCGCTGTCCTGGATCAAGTCCGGCCAGTCCGTCCGCATCGATGCCCTGAACCTGCCCGACCATCTGCGCCACATCCACGCCCTGGCGGCCCTGGAAGCCGCAGGGGGTGAGGCATGAACCAGACCGTCACCCGCACCGCCAACGACATCGCAGACGAAGCCCTCGAAGCGGTTGGCTATGGCCAGGAGCAATCGAAGTGGCTTTCTGCCCTGCTCATCGCCATCCGGCTCGACGCCAGGCACAACCACGGACGCAACGTGGCCGATCTGGCCAGCCTCGGGCAATACCTGGCCGATGACTGCGCGAACTACCTGGAAACGCAATCCGGCACCCTACGCCGCCAACTGAAAGCCGTAGGGGGTGCGCAATGATCGTTCTGATGAATTACGGCTCGGTCGTGCTGCTGACCGACAGCACTGTAGGCCGCGCAGATCGCCCGGCCAACGTGGGCGACACCGTGACCGTTCACCTGCAAGACGAGAACTGGAGTCCCATCGTACGCACCGGAGCGGTAAAGAAGGTACTGGCATGTAGTAAGGCTGCGGCCGTGACCACCTTGGAAGAACAGGGGGCACGCCATGCGTAACTACCTGGACAAGCGCACCGCCCCCGAAGGCGCGGCCTACATGGCGAGCGGCGACCTGGATGGCAATGCCTCCAGCGCTTTCGCCTACACCGGGCGCCGTGGCGGGCGATTCAGTCTCGGAATCGGCCCCATGTCCCTGAGCCTGAGCAAAGAGGCCATCACCGAGCTGGCGCATTGCCTGAACGATGCCCTCGCCGACCTCAAAGCCCTCGACGACGGCAAAGGGGGTGAGGCATGAGCCACATCATCAAGGCCCTCGCCGGCCTGCTCGCCGATGCGCAACGCTGCTCCGCTGCGCCTTCGTGCCGCCTTTCCCGTGGATCGCTGGCCGATGCATTGCAAGCCCTGGAGCACCTGAACGAAAGCCCGGCGGCGATGGCCGAGCTATGCGCCGCCGTGGCCGATGCCGAGCGTCGTGGCGCCATCGATATCGACGGGGTGCCGCTGGTGCTGCTGCGCTGCCTGCTGCCGGCCGACACGACGGGGGGTGTGCCATGAGTAACTATCGCCCCCTGACCAGCAGCCCCAGCAAAGATGCCGCCGCTTTGCTGATCGATGCAAGCCAGCCGTTTGCCGTGCTCGAAGAGTGCGCGGAGCACCGCCTTTATGTGGTCAAGAACCTGCTGAACTCCATGGCCAGCATGAATCCCTCTCGTACCGACGCCCATGACTTTTCCAATATCGCCGAAGCGGCCTACCTGATGCTCAAGGACGCCTGCGACCTGCTGGAAGCGGCCAGGTTGGCTGCCATGCGGGAGGGCCGCCGGAATGAGTAAAGCCATCGTTCCCGCTGCCTATGGCCAGCAGCCCATGCCCACCCGACACGATGCCCGCTTTCAGGAGGTCGTGACTTTCGGCGCGCACGCCGCCGAACGCTGGATGGCGACCCCTGGCCCGCTATCGCTACCCGAGCACCTGGAGGCACTCCAATACAATTTGCCAGGCAGCACCCGTCAGCCGGTAGTCGACGGTTTTCTGATGCGCATCGAGCAGCACTTTCGCGCCATCCTGCTGCCGTCGCTGGCCGCCTCTCTGCCCACTGAAACGGACGACACGGCTACGCCGCCCGCTGCCACCTTGCCGAACCACCCCGCTGAAGAGCCCATAGCTGCAACAGCAGAGGGGGTGTGCCATGGATATCTTGCCACCCACTCCAGCGCCAGCCGCCCGCAGCACTGGCGTCGGCACCGGCCCACGCTTCGACCTGCCGCCCTTCCTTGAGCGCCTGGGCATCGATTACAAGCAGGACCGGCACAACGACGCCGACCGATACCGGCTTGAGTATTGCCCGTTCAACGAAGAGCACGGCTTCGGCGAGGCCGCTATCTTCCAGCTCGACAACGGCGCCCTGAGCTTCGATTGCAAGCACAACAGCTGCGCCGACAAAACTTGGCACGACGTTCGCGCGCTGGACCCACAGCCCCGCACTGCTGGCGCCGATCCGGCCAAGGCGTTCGCTGGCAAGCCTGATCTGCCGCCCGGTGCCAGCGAGCAGCCCACCGGGGAAGTCGTAATGCAGGAAGCCACACCCGTCGCCGCCCCCCTGGAAGAGGTCCGGCACGCCGTCAACACTCTATGCGCGGACGCGGGCGCTATCTTCGCACCGGGCATCATCGCGGCATTGCAAATCATCAAGCGCACGGATCGCGCCGAGTTCGCCCGGCTGCGCCGAGCCGTGAAGGAGTCGCGAGCCGTACAAATGTCGGAGTTCGACCGCGCTTGCTGGTCGCGCAGCGAGGAGGAGGAGATCGGCGACAAATCCATATTCACCGAGGATGCCCCCTGGCCGGAGCCCGTGAACGGCGCCGAGCTGCTGACCGACATCGCCACGGCCATCGGGCGGTTCGTCATCGCCAACAAGGAGACGATAGACAGCGCCGCCCTGTGGGCCGTATTCACTTGGCTGTTGGACGAAGTACAGGTAGCGCCCATCGCCAATATCACCGCCCCGGAGAAGCGATGCGGCAAGACCGTCATGCTGTCCGTCCTGGGCAAGCTGGCCTATCGACCGATGCAAGTCGCGGACATCGCCACGGCGGCGCTGTTCCGCTCCATTGAGCTGTGGTCGCCGGCGCTGCTGATCGACGAGGTGGACGCCTTCCTGAACGACAACGAGGAGGCGCGCGGGATCATCAATGCCGGCTTCACCCGTGACAGCGCCTTTGTTGTCCGCTGCGTTGGCGACGATCACACGCCCACCAAGTTCAACGTATGGGGCGCAAAGGCGCTGTGTGGTATCAGCAAGATCGCCGACACCCTGGCCGACCGGAGCATCCCCCTGCGCCTGCGCCGCAAGAAGCCCGGCGAGAGCGCCGAGCGCCTGCGCCACTCCGACCCAGCCCTATGGGCTGACCTGCGCCAGCGGGTCGCACGCTGGGCAGAGGACAACGCCGCCACCGTGGCCGCCGCAAGGCCCGCCATCATCGAGGGGCTGAACGACCGGGCGAACGACTGTTGGGAGCCGCTGCTGGCCATCGCGGAAGCCGCCGGCGGAGGCTGGCCGCTCAGGGCGCGCCATGCCGCCGTCGCACTTCATGGGCTGGAGGAAGAGACGCCGACCATCGGCGCCGAACTGCTGGCTGACATTCGCGACGTGTTCGACAGGCTGGGCGGGCTGGCTATCTTCGGGGAAACGTTGCTCGGTGAGCTGATCCGGGAGGAGGAACGGCCGTGGGCGACCTGGAATCGAGGTACCGCCATGAGACGGAACCAGCTAGCGAAAAAACTCAGCGAGTACGGAATCACGTCTGGACAAGTCCGCATCGGCGCCGCGACGAAGAAAGGTTTCCGCCGGGACCAGTTCGTAGAGGCGTGGGAGAGATACGCGGCGCCCGTTCCCCCCTCTTGAAACGAAACATCGAAACAAGCCACGGACGGCGCGGCTTCCAGCCATTTTCAAAGCGAAACACGAGGGGCGGCTGTTTCGCTTTGAAAAACGCTACAGCCCACGGCTGGCGCGGGTTGTTTCGATGTTTCGTTTTCTTAACCCTGCGAATTGCACGGACTTGACCATCTGCTTGTATTGCCACTGACCAGTCATTTGCACTCGACTTGACCAGTCCTGCCTTTCAGGCTGAGCTGGTGCGTCAACTCCAGCACCGACAATGGCTCTCAAAGGCAGCAATCAACCCGCCGCTGCTGTTCCTCGTCGCACCGGGTGCCACTAAGTCCCCATGCGCTTAACATAAGCCCCAATAGAGACGGTACCGTCGGCCTTTATGCGACGTCCAATCTCGACGCGCGACTTAGGCCGCCACTCAGTGCCCGCGAGGCCGAGTTCAGTGGTGATGTTTTCCACCAGAGCTGCATTACCTCCCATGACGTACCGATGGCAATCCTGGGCAATAGTCATGTTGAACCGGCGAAGCGCATCGACTTTGATGTCTGCTCGGCCTGTTCGCCCCAATGATCCACTTGCTACGAGCGCATACTTCGATGTTAAGGAAAACAAGATCTGCGCATGGCTAGAGCCGTACCCGATTGGAAGATGTCGAGTTGCAGCCGATCCCGATGTCAACACGACTGGTGAGTCTGATGTCAGGAAACTCTGGCCTTCGCCAGGCGCATGTAGGACCATCCAGTCCCGACTCCACAGTTCTTTGGCCACGGTGCTCCAGACGTTCAGCGAACGCTGAAGGGCATATCCCGGGTCTACGACGATGTCATAGGACTCCTCGAGAGCCATCGTCGTTATAGCGTGGGCCTCCTTTCTCAACAACACCTCATCCGCGTCAGGACCGTTCATTTTCTTGAGGAGTTCAAGGACCCTATGCTCGTCCGTCAACATCAGTCGAGACCGAGCTTTCTCAAATCCCGCATAAACGCTGCTCGCCTCAGCAATGGCAGCTGGTGTCCGTACTGCCGCAAGGCCGAGAAAGAGCGCAAAGGACTCGCGGTCCTTGGGGCTTATGCGGTCGCCCTGCACGAGTGACTTCAAGATAGGAGCCGCCTCTTCCTCAATGTAGCTGAAAAGTACCTCTAAATCAAACCGCTTGCGGTCTTGGTGGTCCTCAAATGTGTAGAGGTGACCGACAACCGCTGTGTTCTGCGGCTGCTGTTTCCTGATCTCACCACTAACCCGATCAAAGACGGCAAGTAGCCCATCCGAGGTAAATCCCTCTAAATAGAATTTCGGGACAAAGTGCTGCCGCTTTGGGCCATTGAGATGGGGCTTCGATCTCAGCTTTTCGAACTTGTCCATAGGTTGGTAGCCGTCCTATCAGGCGAAACATCAAAGTACCTATAAATTGAGGCGCGTACCATAGGGAGTCGATCTCTACCGGTCATCGTCGGTAGCACAGTGTCCTTTAGTGCCTTTACGTGCGACTGTAACTCTGGTGATGCCATTGTCATCAGGTGCATTGCATAGGGAGGCCTTGATGCTGGTCAGGTCGAACGCAAATAGATGATCAAGTGAGACGCAATTTCGCACCTAATCTCCTTCCCGCCGCTCCGCATGCTCTCAAGCACCCGGTATTTCCATTTTCCAAATTATCGAGGTTCGAAAATTATGAGCAGACCGAAGGAGCACGGGACGGTTGAAAATTACCGACTCTTGGATATCAACGCGCTGAACCGTCACGGGCTGCTGGCGCCGGGGCGCGCTTTTCTGTGGCAATGGGGACCGGACGCCAACATTAGCATTCACATGGAAGGCGCCGAACGCCTGCGCCTGAGCTATCGAGTGGCGGGAGAGCCGCGAGAGTACCGCGCCGCTATCGAGTGGACGCCTTGCCACCTGGGCGGCGAACGTCCGTGGTTCCTCTGCCCCTCCTGTGGCCGCCGCATGGCCAAGCTGAGCATTGGCGAGGTGACCGCGTGCCGCCACTGCCTGAGCCTGAACTACGCTGCCCAGCAAGCCAGCAAGGGCGACAGGCCACACAACCGCCATTGGAAGCTGCGCCGCGCCCTGGGCTGCAATGAGCTGACCCCTGTCGATCTGATCCCCAAGCCCAAGGGCATGCACTGGCGGACCTTCGCCCGGAAGATCGAGCAGCTACGGGAGGCTGAGCGCCAAGCCTTCGCCGCAATCGCCGCGCAACTGGAGCGGCTGCGCCGGTGTTGAGCAGCACCGTCCCTGCTTTGGCATTAGCCCGGCATTAGCCCAACCAAAAATGAAAAAGGGCCTGCATTGCTGCAAGCCCCGTGGTTTCTGGTGCCGGTGAAAGGAATCGAACCCTCGACCTTCTCATTACGAATGAGCCGCTCTACCGACTGAGCTACACCGGCGGAAAACGCCGCACATTATTCAAATTCGGCCGCCTCAGCTCAACCCCCGAGCGATAACTTTTTTCCGTGTATCAGGCAGTTGCGGACACTTGGTCATCGGCTGCGTTCGATGCGGTCGTCATGGATGACGATCAGGCCCTGCTTGTAGAGGCCGCCGATGGCCTTCTTGAAGGTGCCCTTGCTGACGCCGAACAGTTGGGCGATGCGTTCCGGCGGGGTCTTGTCGCCGAAGGGCAGCGTGCCGCCCTCCTCGTCCAGCCGCGCGAGGATGCGTTCGGCCAGTTCGTCGCGAGCGGCCTGGCCGGCCGGTTGCAGTGTCAGGCCGATCCTGCCGTCGGCGCGCACGTCCCTGATGTAGCCCCGTTCGCGCATGCCGGGGCGAACGGGCTTGAACAGCTCGTTCCTGTGGATCAGCCCCCAGTGCCGGCCTTCGACGATCGCCTTGAAGCCCAGCGGGGTCTGCTCGACCACCAGCAGCTCGACGGCCTGGCCGGGCCGGTAGTCGGGCGGAGTCCGGTCCAGATAGCGGTCGAGCCGGGCGGTGGCGACGATGCGCCGGGTGCGCGCGTCGAGGTAGGCGTGGACCACGCAGTGATCGCCGACCTGCAGCGGGCGTTTCTCTTCGGAATGGGGCAGCAGCAGGTCCTTGGGCAGGCCCCAGTCGAGGAACAGGCCGACGCGGTCGATCTGCACCACCTTGAGGCTGGCGAAGCCACCGACCTGGATCTTCGGCCGCAGGGTGGTGGCGATGAGCCGGTCGTCGCTGTCCAGGTAGACGAAGACGTCGAGCCGGTCGCCGACCTCGCTCGGCCGGTCCCTGGGCACATAACGCCGGGGCAGAAGGATTTCGCCGTCCTCGCCGTCGTCGAGATAGAGGCCGAAATCAGTGTGCTTGACCACCTGCAGGGAGTTGAACCGTCCGATGAGTGCCATCTTGAATACCTTGCTTGCCGGGGCCGGCATTCTACCTACTCTCGAGCAGCCAGGCCGAGGCGCAGCAACTTGCCGTCGGCTTCGTCGGTCAGCACGTAGAGGTAGCCGTCCGGCCCCTGGCGGACGTCGCGGATGCGGGTATCCAGATCTTCCAGCAGGCGCTCCTCGTGGACGATGCGCTCGTCGTCCAGTTCCAGGCGGATCACGCAGCGATCGACCAGGGCGCCGATGAACAGGCTGTGCTGCCAGGCGGGAAAGCGCCCGGCGTCGTAGAAGGCCATGCCGCTGATCGCCGGCGATTTCTCCCAGACGTAATATGGCGGTTCGGTGCCTGCGACAGTCTTGCCGCGGGCTTCGGGAATCGGCAGGAAGGAATAGTTGATGCCATGAGTGGCCAGCGGCCAGCCGTAGTTCCTGCCGGCTTCCGGAATGTTGACCTCGTCGCCGCCGCGCGGGCCGTGCTCGTGGGTCCAGAGCTGGCCGGTCCAGGGATTGAGCGCGGCGCCCTGCTGGTTGCGGTGGCCGTAGGACCAGATCTCCGGGCGCGCGCCCTGACGGTCGACGAAAGGGTTGTCCTCCGGCACGCGGCCGTCCGGATACAGTCGCACCACCTTGCCCTGCAGCTTGTCGAGGTCCTGCGCGGTCGGCCGCTGGTTGTTCTCGCCGAGGGCGACGAACAGGTGGCCGTCGCGGTCGAACACCAACCGCGAACCGAAGTGGATGCCGGTGGAGAGCTTCGGCTGCTGGCGGAAGATCACCTGGAAATCCTCCAGCCGGCGCAGGTCCCCGGACAGCCGGCCACGCCCCACGCTGGTGCCGGCCTGGCCGTCATCCCCGGCCTCGGCGTAGGACAGATAGACCAATCGGTCCTCGGTGAACCCCGGCGACAACGCCACGTCGAGCAGTCCGCCCTGCCCGCGGGCGAAGACCTCGGGCACCCCGTCCAACGGCTCGGACAGGCGTCCGTCGGCGAACAGCCGCAAGCGGCCGGGACGCTCGGTGACCAGCATGCTCCGGCCATCCGGCAGAAAGGCCAGCGCCCAGGGATGCTCCAGACCGCCGGCCAACCGGTCGAGTTGCACGGGTCCCTTTTCGCTGGGGTACTGCGCCCCCAGGGCGGATGGAATCAGCAGGGAGCTGCAGACCAGGGCGAAGAAGCAAAGACGAAACATGTTCGAGTTCCTTTCGTGAATGAGGGTGCGGAGCGGAATCTATTGTAGGAACAGCTTGTCGGCGATCCGTTCCTGCAGGTGGAACGCCGGACCGGGTCCGGACATCCCGCCGTCCCCAGCAGGTACAATGAGCGCCCCTTTCCGAGTACCTTCACCATGGCCGAACCCATCCGCCTCTCCAAACGCCTGATCGAGCTGTACCGTTGCTCGCGCCGAGAGGCCGAGCTGTATATCGAGGGCGGCTGGGTCAGCGTCGATGGACGGGCCGTCGAGGAGCCGCAGTTCAAGGTCGGCGACGAGGAAGTCGTCCTGCATCCGGATGCCGTGGCCACGCCGGTCGAGCCGGTGACCCTGCTGCTGCACAAGCCGGCCGGCGAAACCCTCGAGCAGGCGCTCGCCCGCCTCGGCCCGGCGACGCGCGCGGAAAGCGACCGCGACCCGCGGCGCCCGCTCTCCCGGCACTTTCACAGGCTCACCGCACTGTTGCCGCTGGAACCCGCGGCCAGCGGCCTGCAAGTGTTCAGCCAGCAGCGCGGCGTGCTGCGCCGACTGGGCGAGGAAAGCGACGCGCCAGAGCAGGAATTCGTCGTCGAGATCGCCGGCGAGCCGGCCGCCGACGGTCTGGCCCGGCTCGGCCACGGTCTCGACCAGCGGGGCCGACCACTGCCGCCGTGCAAGGTCAGCCGACAGAGCGAAAGGCACCTGCGCTTCGCCCTCAAGGCGCCGCAGGCCGGGCAGATCGAACACATGTGCCGCAGCCTCGGGCTCGAAGTGCTGGCCCTGCGGCGCATCCGCATCGGCCGCCTGGCGATGGCCGGGCTGCCGGTGGGACAATGGCGCTACCTAGGCGAACGCGAGCGGTTCTGAGCCGGCGCACCGCTATATGCTGCGCAACGCGCCTTTCTCATTGCGGGTCGCGGTCGATGGCGAAGGGCGACCAAGCCTGGCGTACCGGCATGATTTCCAGGCGATTGATGTTGATGTGCGCCGGCAGGCTCGCCACGTAGAAGATCTGCTCGGCGATGTCCTCGGCGGTCAGCGGCGTGGTGCCCCGGTAGAGCCGCTCGGAGGCGGCCTGGTCGCCCTTGGTGCGCACCAGGGTGAATTCGGTCTCGGCCATGCCCGGCGCGATGTCGGTGACCCGCACGCCGGTGCCCAGCAGGTCGCAGCGCAGGTTGTAGCCGAACTGCTCGACGAAGGCCTTGGTCGCGCCGTAGACGTGGCCGCCCGGATAAGGCCAGTGGCCGGCGACCGAGCCGAGGTTGACGATGCTGGCGCCCTGGCCGCTGGCGATCAGGGTCGGCAGCAGCGCGTGGGTGACGTTGACCAGGCCGGTGATGTTGGTGTCGATCACGGTGTGCCAGTCCTCCAGCGCCACCTGCTGCGCCGGCTGCGGGGCCAGGGCCAGGCCGGCGTTGTTGATCAGCGCCCGGACTTGGCGGAAGCCCTCGGGCAGCGCCGCGACCACCTGGCGCACGGCCTCGGCGTCGCGCACGTCGAGCGCGGCGATGTGCACCGGCACCCTGCCCTGGAGTTCTTCCCGCAGGACCTGCAGGCGCTCGAAGCGCCGGCCCGTCAGCACCAGCGACCAGCCGGCCTGGGCGAAACGGCGGGCGGCGGCGCGGCCGAAGCCGGAGGTCGCCCCCGTGATGAAAACAACATCGCTCATTCCTGAACCTCTCCGTTCTCGTGGAAAAACACCGGCCCCTGTCGGGATCGGCGGGGCTTGCGGGCGAAGCCGAGCACCTGGCGATCTTACCTGCTTGTCGGCGGATCCGCGCCGGCGCGTTCCCACCTGCCATACTGTCGCCATGGTCAGCGTCACTTTCCGCTTCTACGAGGAACTCAACGACTTCCTCCCGTCCGAGCGGCGGCGGCAGGCCTTTGCCTGCGACTGCGCGCGGGCGGCGACGGTCAAGCACATGATCGAGGCGCTCGGCGTGCCGCACACCGAAGTGGAACTGGTGCTGCTCAACGGCGAGTCGGTGGACTTCTCCCGGCCGCTGCACGACGGCGACCGGGTGGCGGTCTATCCCCGCTTCGAGGCGCTGGACATCGGTCCGCTGCTCAAGGTGCGCGACCATCCACTCAGAGAGCTGCGCTTCATCGCCGACGCCCATCTGGGCGGACTGGCCAGCCTGCTACGCATGTGCGGCTTCGACACCCTCTACGACAACCACTACGAAGATCGCCAGATCGCCGCCCTCGCCGCCGAGCAGCGGCGCATCGTGCTGAGCCGCGACCGCGAACTGCTCAAGCGGCGGATCGTCACCCACGGCTGTTACCTGCATGCCCTGAAACCGGCCCTGCAGTTGCGCGAACTCTTCGAGCGGCTGGATCTTGCGGGCAGTGCGCGGCCGTTCAGCCGCTGCCTGCACTGCAACCTGCCGCTGCACGAGGTCACCGTGGAACAGGCCCGGCCGCGACTGCCGCCGCGCATCGCCGCCCTCTACTCGCGCTTTTTCGGCTGCGATGCCTGCCAGCGGCTTTACTGGGAAGGTTCCCACTGGCGCAGCATGCGCTCACTGCTCGCCCCCCTGCTGGACGACCGCCCGCCCGAGCGGGGCTCCACTTGAACCACCATCGGTGCAAGAAGCGCTTTTTGCCTGTCTGAAGCGCAGACCCTTTCCAAGCGTGGGGAATCATCCATGTTCTTTCGTTCGCGCGACAAGCGTTCGACCCTGAGCCTTGCTCTGCAGGGCGGCGGCGCCCATGGCGCCTTCACCTGGGGCGTGCTGGATGCGCTACTGGAGGACGGCCGGCTCGACTTCACGGGCATCAGCGGCACCAGTGCCGGCGCGATGAACGCGACCATGCTGGCCCATGGCCTGCTGCAAGGCGGTCGCGACGGCGCGCGGGAGGCGCTGGCCAGCTTCTGGCAGGCGGTGGCCAGCAGCGCTCCGCTACTCAATGCCGGCGCCAACATCCGCAGCGGCCATCCGGCGACCGGCCTCAAGCTGATGCTCTACTGGGCCCAGATGCTGTCGCCGCGCCAGCTCAATCCGCTGAACGTCAATCCATTGCGCGACATCCTCGCCTCGCTGGTCGATTTCGAGCGTCTGCGCACGGATTGCCCGCTCAAGCTGTTCATCGCCGCGACCAATGCCAACACCGGCCGCCTGCGGCTGTTCCGCAGCCACGAGCTGAGCGTGGACTGCGTGCTGGCCTCGGCCTGCCTGCCGACCTTCCACCATACCGTGGAAATCGACGGCGAACCCTACTGGGACGGCGCCTTCTCGGCGAATCCGGCGGTGTTTCCGCTGGTCTACGAATGCGATGCGAGCGACATCCTGCTCGTCCTGCTCAGTCCCATGAGCCATGGCAAGACGCCGCGGAGTGCCGAGGAGATCCGCCGCCGCGCGCAGGAACTGGCGTTCAAGTCCACCTTCCTGCGCGAGATGCACAGCCTCGCCCAGGCCCGTACGCACGCAGCCCGCACGGTGCTACCCCTGAACAGGCTGGAACGGCGGTTGACCCGGACCCACCTGCACATGATCGCCGACGACGCGCTGATGAGCCGGCTCGCCGCGGAATCGAAGATGACCACCAGCCAGCCCTTTCTGGAAATGCTCCGCGACCAGGGCCGCTCACGGGCCCATGACTGGCTCGAAAGCCATTACCGGGCAATCGGCAGGCGCTCCTCGGTGGATATCGCCACCGTATTCCTCTGAGCCGCCGGCACTCCGGCACGACTCCTGCGGCGCGGCGCTCCTCTTGCGGGCGGCCCACTTCAGCGCGGAGGGCGCCAGCTTCAGTTGGTAGCGCTGGAAGATGGCGGCGACCGTGCCGTCGGCGATCAGCACCTGCAGGCCTCGCTCGAAGGCCTCGAACTTTTCCGGAGAAACCCGCTCCCGGGAGAAGGCGATGGCGTAGCCCACTTTCTTGAACAGGCCGGCTTCGCGGACATTGCCCAGCTTGTGCTCCTCGATCAGACGGCGGGCGATGGTCGGGTTCATGATCACCATGCCATCGTCGAAGCGCCCCGCATCGAGCTTGCGCATCAGGCGCAGGTTGTCGAACTCCAGGTGGATATGCGCCGACGGGATGTCCTGCAGGCGCTGCCGGACCACATTGGCCGTTCCCGAGGGCCCCAGGATGTAGAAGTCGCGCCGCTCGCCGTTCTCCGGCCGCCAGCCCCGCAGGGGATTGGAGCTATGGACATAGATATCGAGGCTGGAGTCGATCAGCACCGGACTGAAGCGCAGGTCGACCGCTTGTTCGTAGGCGGGAATGACGGCGAAGACGGCATCGGTCTGCCCCTGCTCGAGCATCGCCAGGGAGCGCCGCCAGGGCACCAGGCCGATCGGGCAATCGTAGTGGATATGGGCGCAGACCGCCTGCACCGTTTCGACGAAGGGCCCCCGGGCGACCGGAGGGGTTGCACCGCTGGAAGTGTCCCGGGAGGAAAAGTCGAAAGACAGGAACTCGCCGGTCACGAAGCGCAGCTCCATGCCCTTGGCCGACCAAGGCAGCAGCAGTGCCCAGACCATCAGGAATACACGTATCGACATCGACTGACTACCCACCACGGGCCGGAGACAGGGAGTCCGCTTTTTCCGCGCGCAAAAAAAGAGGCGAGGATAACCTCGCCTGCTCTTCAGTCCTTTTTTCCCTTTTTTCCCTGGCTCATCATCCTGATGATTCGCCGTCCTGCGAAATCCATGGTCATCGTCCGTGACAACCCGCGTCGCTCCGTCGACACGGACGCGATATTAGCGTGCGCCCCGGGCGGAACAAGGGGCCAAAACCCGCTCCCGGCGCCACGACGCTTCCCAAAAAATAAAAAATACCCATAAAAATCAATAAATTAAAAGATACCCAGTAACTCGTCCAGGATGCGGGCAACCATCTGACCTACATATCCTGTAGGCAATGGCTTACACAGCACCGGGCAATCGGGCCGCTTTCAGCCACGGCTGGCCACGAAACGCCTGCCCCGGGTCGATGGCGAACGCAGCCCCGGCCCCGGCGGAAGCGATCGGAGACGGGCCGCCACGGCATCGACGCGTTCAGCCCGGCACCCGGCGCGACGCGGCCTTCCTCTTCGCCTCGGCGGCCCGCGGCCGCGTCAGATGCTCGACATAAAGGCCGGCCGCGAACAGGGCCGCGCCGGCAAGAGCGAGAAGAAACAAGGTGTCTATCGACATGCAACGCCCTCCGTGGCACTTATGGCGGTGAACGGCTCCATCGACCGGGCCTGGCGGGCCTCCGGCGGAGCCGCTTCTCCATTCGGCGTCCCGCGTCGCCGCCCGTTCATCCGGCCCAGGGCGAGCGGAACGGAAGTTCAGAAAAGCATTCCCAGAAAAGCGGTGCCGTACATCAGAAGCATCCCTACTTGCAGGCAGCGGGTGAAAACGTCTTCATGACCGCCACGCTTGCCCGCTTTATCCTTTTCGTTTTCCTCAAAGCAAGGATCGCACTCGTTGATCTGCCGCATGCACAAGTCCCTCCTTCTTCTTATAGCTTCCTAGCCGGCGGCCAGCCGAGCTACAGAGGCCCCTCCGGTGCATCCTTGTGAAGCACACCGGACAAAAGAGGAACGACCATCGGCCTGCCTTACCTCACGGTATTAAGTAAGGTGAGGCATCGCGCAACGGTCAAGGCCAGCACGCAAAAACAGTTCCGCCATGGCCGCCTACCCGAGCGGATGGGTTCCGCATCGTGCATCGCCAGGGCGTGTCATCAATTGTTTCCCGCGTTGCGACGGAGCCTGTTTTGGCACAGGGCAAGGCGCGAGGAGAGAAGTTTGGTGATTCCAAACGAACGACGAGCAACGCCGCGCTGTGCCAAAACAGGCCCGTCCCTGCGGGTGGGGCCGCCTAGGTTGCGCCGGAAATGGGGCCAGGCGGCGTTGCAGCCTTTGGCAAGGGAATGACCATTGCCTGCAGGCTGCGCCTTGCCGAACGCGGCCCGGCCAGGCCCCATTTCCGGCAGCAACGCAACCGGGGAAACAATTGATGACACGCCCTAGACTGCCCGACGACGGCACGGCGCCGTCGAGAACAGTGCGACATCCACCCATCCAACCCACGAGGAAAGACCATGAGCATCCGCACCCTGCGCGTACAACCCGGCGGCGGCTTCGAGCGCATCACCCTGGAAACCGGCGAGCCGGTCGAACCGAAGGCCGGCGAGATCGTCGTGCGCATCCGCGCCAGTTCGCTCAACTACCACGACTACCTGGTGGTCAGCGGCGCCTGGGGGCCGGCCGAGCCGCGCATCCTCCTGTCGGACGGCGCCGGCGAAGTCCTCGCGGTGGGCAGCGGGGTCGACGAATTCAAGCCGGGCGACCGGGTGGTCAGCACCTTCTTCCCCACCTGGCTGGACGGCGAGCCCGAGGTCGAAGGTTTCACCACCGTACCGGGCGACGGCGTCGACGGTTTCGCCCGCGAACAGGCGACCCTGCCGGCGACCGCCTTCACCCACGCGCCGCAGGGCTGGAGCCACGCCGAGGCGGCGACCCTGACCACCGCCGGGCTGACCGCCTGGCGCGCGCTGATGGCCGACGGCGCCCTCAAGCCCGGCGAGACCGTGCTGGTGCAGGGCAGCGGCGGGGTCTCGGTGTTCGCCCTGCAGTTCGCCAAGCTGGCCGGAGCGACGGTCATCGCCACCTCCTCCAGCGACGACAAGCTCGCCCGTCTCGAAGCCCTGGGCGCGGACCATCTGATCAACTACCACAAGGAGCCGCAATGGGGCGACAGGGTGAGACGTCTGACCGACGGGCGCGGCGTCGACCATGTCATCGAGGTGGGCGGGCCGGCTACGCTGGAACAATCGATGATCGCCGCGCGCATCGGCGGGCATATCGCGGTGATCGGCATCCTGTCCGGACTCTCGGCCCACCTGCCGCTGGCCACGGCGCTGACCCGGCAGTTGCGCCTGCAGGGCCTGATCGTCGGCAGCCGCCGCCAGCAGAAGGACATGATCCGCGCCATCGAAGCGACGGGCATGCGGCCGGTCATCGACCGCCATTTTCCCCTGACGGAAATGGTCGAAGCCTTCCGGCACGAGGAAAGCGGACGGCATTTCGGGAAGATCTGCCTGGATATCTGAGGAGAGACCATTGACCCCGGGAGACACGCCTTGAACCTGACCACCACCTATCTGGGCCTGTCCCTGCGCAACCCGCTGATCGCTTCGGCCTCGCCGCAGAACGCCGAACTCGATCACCTGCACCGGCTGGACGACGCCGGAATCGGTGCGGTCGTGCTGCCCTCGGTGTTCCAGGAACAACTGGAGGCCGGCGCCAACGACTACGCCAGCATCGGCGCGGCCTGCAGCGATGTACCGGCGTTTCTCCCGCCGGTCGAGGGCGGTCCCTACGGGATGATTCCGGAGAGCCACCTGGCGCTGATCATGCGCGCCAAGGCGGAACTCTCGGTACCGGTCATCGCCAGCCTCAACGGCGCCTCGGCCAACCATTGGACGCACTACGCCGCCCTGCTGGAGGAGGCCGGCGCCGACGCCCTGGAACTCAACCTGTATTTCGTGCCGGTCGATCCGCTGGAACCCGGCACGGCGGTCGAGCAGCGTTACCTCGAAGTGCTGGCCGCCGTACGCCGGACGGTGAAGATCCCGGTGGCGGTGAAGATGCCGCCCTACTTCAGCGCCATCGGCAACATGGCCAGCCGTCTGCTGGAGGGCGGCGCCGACGGCCTGGTGATCTTCAACCGCTACCTGCAGCCGGACATCGACCTGCAGCGCCTGCAACCGATCAGTACCCTGGAACTGAGCAGTCCGGGGGAAATGCGTCTGCCGCTGCTGTGGATCGCCCTGCTGGCCGGGCGGGTCAAGGGTTCGCTGGCCGCCTCCGGCGGCGTGGAGGACGTCGAACAGGTGGTGAAGTACCTGCTGGCCGGCGCCGATACGGTGATGACCACCGCCGCCATCCTGCGCCACGGCCCCGCGCACGTGCACACCCTGCTCTGCGGACTGGAGGCCTGGCTGCAGAGCCGGCGCGGCCAGTCGCTGGAACGGATTCGCGGGCAGATGAGCTGGGCGCGGCAGCAAAAGCGCGACAACTACGTGCGCGCCAACTACATGCGCCTGCTGGAAAGCTACCGCGATCCGCGCGCGGATTGACCCAGTGTGCGGCAAGCCTCGGCCTTCAGGCCGGGGAAGGCTAGCGCGGGGTACGGAGCGGCCCTATACTCGCGCCTGTACGGATAGACAGTCCTTTCCATGCTTCGACTTCAAGCCTTCAAATTCGAAGTGATGCCAACCGGCGAACAGCAGCGCCAGATGCGCCGCTTCGCTGGCTCGTGCCGGTTCGTGTTCAACAAGGCATTGGCGTGGCAAAAGGAACGCTACGAACAGGGCGAATCGAGGCTCGGCTATGCCGGACTGTGCAAGCGGCTCACGGAATGGCGGCATGATCCGGAGACGGCCTGGCTGGCGGATGCACCGGTTCATCCGCTGCAACAGGCACTCAAGGACCTGGAGCGAGCCTACGCCAATTTCTTCGCCCAGCGGGCCGACTTCCCGCGCTTCAAGAAGAAGGGCCGGCGCGACAGCTTCCGCTATCCCGACCCGAAGCAGATCAAGCTCAACCAGGAAAATAGCCGCCTGTTCCTGCCCAAGCTCGGCTGGCTGCGTTATCGCAACAGCCGGAACGTGTCCGGCATGGTGAAGAACGTCACCGTCAGCCAGTGTTGCGGCAAGTGGTTCGTGTCCATCCAGACCGAGCGCAAGATGGCGCAACCCATCCCGAAGGGTGGTGCGGTCGGCATCGACATGGGGGTGTCCCGCTTCGCCACGCTCTCGGACGGCACGTTCTACGCTCCGCTCAACAGCTTCAAGCGGCACGAGGACAGGCTGCGCAAGGCGCAGCGGGCGATGAGCCGCAAAACCCGACTCAGCAACAACTGGAAGAAGGCGAAAGCCCGCATCCAGCGTATCCATTCCCGGATCGGCAACGCCCGCCGTGACTACCTGCACAAGATCTCGACCACGATCAGCCAAAACCACGCGATGGTGTGTATCGAGGACTTGCCGGTGCGGAACCTGTCCAGGTCGGCGGCAGGCACAACCGAAGTACCGGGCAGAAACGTTCGGGCCAAGTCCGGCCTGAACAAAGCCATCCTCGACCAGGGCTGGTTCGAGTTCCGCCGCCAACTGGACTACAAGCTGGCGTGGAACGGCGGCTGGCTCGTTGCCGTGCCGCCACGGAACACCAGCCGCACCTGCCCGTGCTGCGGGCATGTGTCGGCGGACAACCGGCAGAGCCAGGCCCGGTTCGAGTGCGTGGAGTGTGGTTTCGAGGAAAACGCCGATGTGGTCGGCGCGATCAATGTGTCAAGGGCGGGACACGCCCGGTTCGCCTGTGAAGTGAGCGGTGTGGTAAGGCCGCCAGCAGCAGGAACCCGCCGAGGTGAGTCGGCCCGGGTGGGCTGAACACGGTAGGAATCCCCTTCCTTTTCGCCTTTTGGGCGGCAAGCGTCAGCGAGAGGGAGGGGAGGATGTCAATCCCGCCCGAGGCACGAACCGGTGCGGCAAGACGGCCCGAGCCCTGGCCCAGGTCAATAGGAGGCGAACCGGCCCATCGCTATACTCGCCACAGAAACGCCAGCCGTCCGGCCTTCCAGGCGCCTCCCTCGCAGTCAGGAATCCGCACCTCATGAAACAGGCAGTCAAGAAACCTCTCATCCGGAGCCTGGTGGCCATCGCGCTGCTGGCCGGTCTGGCCGGCCTGGCCTGGCTGGAGTTGCGCCCGACCGGCCTCGGCGAGGGATTCGCCAGCGGCAACGGACGCATCGAGGCGACCGAGGTCGACGTGGCGACCAAGCTCTCCGGCCGCATCGCCGAGATCCACGTCGACGAAGGCGACTTCGTCCAGCCCGGCCAGATCCTGGCCCGCATGGACACCCAGGTCCTGGAGGCCCAGTTGGGCGAAGCCAAGGCCCAGGTGAGCAAGGCCGAGAACGCCATCCTGACCGCCCGCGCGCGGGTCGCCCAGCGCCGCAGCGAGCATGCCGCCGCCGAATCCGTGGTGCGCCAGCGCCAGGCCGAACTGGTCGCGGCGGAAAAGCACTTCCAGCGCACCGATATCCTGGTCAAGCGCAACGCCATGTCGCGCCAGCAACTCGACGACGACCGCGCCAACATGCTCAGCGCCCAGGCGGCGCTGGCGACGGCGCGCGCCCAGGTGCTTTCGGCCGAGGCCACGATCAAGGCGGCCGAATCCGAGGTGATCGAGGCCGAGTCCACCCTGGAGGCCGCCAGGGCGACGGTGCGGCGCCTGCAGGCGGACATCGACGACAGCCAGTTGAAGACCGACCGGGTGGCCCGCGTGCAATACCGCGTGGCCGAGCCGGGCGAAGTGCTCGCCGCCGGCGGCAAGGTGCTCAACCTGATCGACCTGACCGACGTCTACATGACCTTCTTCCTGCCCACCCGCGAGGCCGGCCGGGTGGCCCTCGGCAGCGATGCCCACCTGGTGGTGGACGCCGCCCCGCACTACGTGATCCCGGCCAGGATCAGCTACGTCGCCAGCGTCGCCCAGTTCACCCCCAAGGCCGTCGAGACCGAAACCGAGCGGGAAAAACTGATGTTCCGCCTCAAGGCGCGGATCGATCCGCAACTCCTGGAAAGACACCTCGAGCAGGTCAAGACCGGCCTGCCCGGCCGGGCCTACGTGAAGCTCGACCCGGCGCTCGAATGGCCCACCCACCTGCAGGTCAACCTAGTCCCATGAGCGGCGTCGCCCAGCTTGCCGGGGTCACCCTGCGCTATGGCCGGACTTGCGCCCTGGACCGGCTCGACCTGGAAATCCCCGCCAACCGCATGGTGGGCCTGATCGGTCCGGACGGCGTCGGCAAGTCCAGCCTGCTGGCGCTGATCTCCGGCGCGCGGCGTATCCAGCAGGGCAGCATCAGTGTGCTGGACGGCGACATGGCCGACGCCGCCCACCGCCGCCGGGTCTGCCCGCGCATCGCCTACATGCCCCAGGGGCTGGGCAAGAACCTCTACCCGACGCTGACCGTGCGCGAGAACCTGGAGTTCTTCGGCCGCCTGTTCGGCCAGGACCGGGCGGAGCGCGACGCACGCATCGCCGACCTGACCCGCAGCACCGGCCTGGCGCCTTTCACCGAGCGGCCGGCGGGCAAGCTCTCCGGCGGCATGAAGCAGAAGCTCGGCCTCTGCTGTTCGCTGATCCACGACCCCGACCTGCTGATCCTCGACGAACCCACCACCGGCGTCGACCCGCTGGCGCGCAGCCAGTTCTGGGAACTGATCGAACGCATCCGCGACAACCGCGCCGGCATGAGTGTGCTGGTGGCCACCGCCTACATGGACGAGGCGCAACGTTTCGACTGGCTGGTGGTCATGGACGACGGCAAGGTCCTGGACACCGGCAGCCCCGGCGAGATCCTCGCCCGCACCGGCAGCGCCGACCTGGAGACCGCCTTCATCGCCCTGCTGCCCGAGGAGAAGCGCCGCGGCCACCACGCCCTGGAGATCCCGCCGCTGGCCGCCGACAGCCGCGAGGCCGCCATCGAGGCCCATGGCCTGACCTGCCGCTTCGGCGACTTCGTCGCGGTGGACCACGTGGACTTCCGCATCGAACGCGGGGAAATCTTCGGCTTCCTCGGCTCCAACGGCTGCGGCAAATCCACCACCATGAAGATGCTCACCGGCCTGCTGCCGGCCAGCGAGGGCCAGGCCCTGCTGTTCGGCCAGCCGGTGGACCCGAAGGACATCGACACGCGCCGGCGGGTGGGCTACATGTCCCAGGCGTTCTCCCTCTACGGCGAACTGACGGTCCTGCAGAACCTGGAGCTGCACGCCCGCCTGTTCCACCTCCCCGAGGCGCAGCGCACGCCGCGCATCGGCGAAATGCTCGACCGCTTCGACCTGCGCCAGGTCGGCGACAGCCTGCCCGAACAACTGCCGCTGGGCATGCGCCAGCGCCTCTCGCTGGCCGTGGCGGTGCTGCACAACCCGGAAATCCTGATCCTCGACGAACCCACCTCCGGCGTCGACCCGGTCGCGCGGGACAACTTCTGGGAACTGCTGATCCAGTTGTCGCGCCAGGACGGGGTGACCATCTTCATCTCCACCCACTTCATGAACGAGGCGCTGCGCTGCGACCGCATCTCCATGATGCACGCCGGCCGCGTGCTGGACAGCGACTCGCCCCGCGCCCTGATGGAAAAGCGCGGCCTGCCGACCCTGGAGGAAACCTTCATCGCCTACCTGCGGGATGCCGCCAGCGCCGGCGGCGACGAGCCGCTCGCCGAATCCCCCGCCGCCGACACGGCGGCGCCTGCGGCGGCGGACGCCACGGCTCCGTCCGAGGGCTTCAGCCCGCGGCGCCTGTACAGCTATTTCCTGCGCGAGGCGACGGAGCTGCGCCGCGACCCGATCCGCGGCTCCCTGGCCCTGCTGGGCACCCTGCTGCTGATGGCGATCATGAGCTACGGCATCACCATGGACGTGGAAGACCTGAAATACGCCGTGCTCGACCGCGACCAGAGCGGCGCCAGCCAGGACTACGCGCTGGCCCTGTCCGGTTCGCCGCGCTACTTCACCGAGCAGCCGCCGTTGACCGACTATGCCGACCTGGACCGGCGCCTGCGCGGCGGCGAGATCAGCGTGGCGGTGGAGATCCCGCCGAACTTCGGCCGCGACCTCAAGCGCGGCGCCGTCCCGCAGGTGGCCTTCTGGATCGACGGCGCCATGCCCATGCGCGCCGACACCGTCAAGGGCTACGTCCAGGGCATCCACCAGCGCTACCTCGAAGAACTGGCCGCCCGCGATCCAGCCGGCCAGGGCGCCAGCCTCGCCGAAGTGGCCCTGCGCTACCGCTACAACCCCAACGTGCTGAGTCTGCCGGCCATGGTCCCGGCGGTCATCCCGCTGCTGCTGATGATGATCCCGGCCATGCTCACCGCCCTGGGCGTGGTGCGCGAAAAGGAGCTGGGATCGATCACCAACCTCTACACCACCCCGGTGACCCGGCTGGAATTTCTGCTCGGCAAGCAACTGATCTACATACTGATCGGCCTGATCAACTTCCTCATGCTGCTGGTCTTCGCCGTGGCCGTGCTCGACGTGCCGGTCAGCGGCAGCCTGTCGGCGCTGATCCTGGGCGCGCTGCTCTACGTCGCCTGCTCCACCGGCCTGGGCCTGTTGATGTCCACGGTGACCAACAGCCAGATCGCCGCCATCTTCGGCACCACCATCGTCACCCTGCTGCCGGCGATCCAGTTCTCCGGGCTGCTGCACCCGGTTTCCGCCCTGGAGGGCATCGGCGCCCTCACCGGCCAGCTCTACCCGACCAGCCATTTCCTGACCATCAGCCGGGGCGCCTTCTCCAAGGCCCTGGGCCTGGGGGATCTGCTGCCCTATTTCATCGCCCTGCTGGTGACCGCCCCGCTGCTGACCCTCATCAGCGTCGTCGGCCTGAAGAAACAGGAACGCTGACATGCGCAAGCTCTCCAACATCCTGCAACTCGGACTCAAGGAACTGCGCAGCCTGTACCGCGACCGGACCATGCTGGCGCTGATCGTCTACTCCTTCAGCCTGGCCATCTATTCCAGCGCCACCGGCGTGCCGGAATCGCCCTACCGCGCCACCGTCGCCGTGATCGACGAGGACCGCTCGCAGGTCTCCGCGCGGATTCTCGACGCCTTCCAGATGCCCTACTTCATCCAGCCCCGGATGCTCCAGTCGCAGGAGCAGATGGACCAGGGCATGGACCGGGGCGACTACACCTTCACCCTGAACATCCCGCCCAAGTTCCAGCAGGACCTGCTGAACGGCCGGCAACCGACCATCCAGCTCAACGTCGACGCGACCCAGGTCAGCCAGGCTTTCACCGGCGCGGGACACATCCAGCAGATCGTGAGCACCGAGGTCGACGCCTTCGTCAAGCGCTACCGGGGCGAAGAGGCCGTTCCCGTGCAGGCGGTGATCCGCTCGGAGTTCAATCCCAACCTGACCCGCGCCTGGTTCGGTTCGATCAACGAGGTGGTCAACCAGATCACCATGCTGTCGATCATCCTCACCGGCGCGGCGCTGATCCGCGAACGCGAGCACGGCACCATTGAACACCTGCTGGTGATGCCGATCACCCCGTTCGAGATCATGGTCTCCAAGGTCTGGGCGATGGGCCTGGTCGTGCTGCTGGCCTCCGGCCTGTCCCTGCACTTCGTGGTGGAGGGCTGGCTGGGCGTGCCCATCGCCGGCTCGATCCCGCTGTTTCTGCTGGGTACCGCCCTGCACCTGTTCGCCACCACCTCCATGGGCATCTTCTTCGGCACCGTCGCCCAGTCCATGCCGCAACTGGGCATGCTGTTCATCCTGGTGCTGATCCCGCTGCAGATCCTTTCCGGCGGCCAGACACCGCGCGAAAGCATGCCCGAGCCGGTGCAGAACATCATGCTGGCCGCACCCACCACCCATTTCATCATACTGGCCCAGGGCATCCTGTTCCGCGGCGCCGGCCTTGCCGTGGTCTGGCCGCAGCTTCTCGCGATCGCCTCGATCGGCGGGGTGTTCTTCGTCGGCGCCCTGTCGCGGCTGCGCAAGTCGCTGCGCTGACCGGACGGGACAGCGCAGCGGCAGGTGGCGAACCGCAGGCTCAACCGAAGGTGAGATACATCTTGTAGGCCACGGTCGAGAGCATGCAGGCCCAGCCCAGGGCGATCAGCGCGACCCCCCAGCCCTTCGCCCGGTTGGCGAAGCCGACTCCGAGCAGCAGGAAGCCCGCGGCGATTACCAGCAACATGATTTCGAGGGAGGTCATAGGATCGTCCTGTTCCGGCGAATGAAACTCCCGGCGACAGGGCTCGCCGGGTGGCTGCACACTCTACTGCCTGCCTCCGGCGGAACCCAAGGAAATTACTGTCGCAGCCGCGGTCTGAACACCGTCCGCCACGGCGCGCCGGTTTTCTCGCCGCTGCGCCGCAACGATACTGCCGGAGCTGGAAGACTCCAGCGGACCACCAAGGAACCGAAAACATGATCGAAGTAAGCGTCTCCGTAAACATCGCCCGCCCGGCCGAAGAGGTCTGGTCGATTCTCGGCGGATTCGATTTCCTGCCGCGCTGGGTCGGAGCGATCGCCAGCAGCCGGCTCGAGGACGGTGGCCGCCTGCGCCGCCTGGAGACGGTCGACGGCGAAATCGTCGTCGAGCGCCTGCTGGAGTTCAGCGAGAGCGAACGGCAATACAGTTACGCCTTGCTCGAAAGTCCCTTTCCGGTGTCCGAATACGTCGGCCAGGTGGCGGTCCACGACGAGGGCGCCGGCAAGTCGCGAGCGGTCTGGTCCAGCCGCTTCCGCTGCCAGGGCGTCGATGCGCTGGACATCGCCGCGGACTTCGAGGGCTTCTACCATGCTGGCCTGGAGCGCCTGAAGGCGCTGGTCGAGGGACAATAGCCGGGCCATCCCGGAAGTCCGAGTGCCGCCTGCCGGGCGGGCGGCCCGGAACCGGGGGAGCGGGAAAACGGATTGCATGGCGGTAATCCGCACCGACCGCCATTCCATGAGCCGATAGAGGAGAACCGACATGGATCTGGGAATCGCCGGACGCTGGGCGCTGGTCTGCGCCGCCAGCAAGGGGCTCGGCAAGGGTTGCGCGACGGCCCTGGCACGGGAAGGGGTGAACCTGGTCGTCAATGCCCGCGGCAGCGAGGCGCTGGAGGCGACGGCGGCGGAACTGCGCGCCCTGCATCCGGCGATCGAGGTGCGCAGCGTGGTCGGCGACATCGCCCGCGACGAGGTGCGTCGGGCCGCCCTCGACGCCTGCCCGCAGGTCGACATCCTGGTCAACAACGCCGGCGGACCGCCGCCGGGCGATTTTCGCGACTGGAGCCGCGAAGACTGGCTGCGGGCCGTGGAGGCCAACATGCTCACGCCGATCGAGCTGATCCGGGACACGGTGGACGGCATGGCCGCACGCGGCTTCGGCCGGGTGGTGAACATCACCTCGGCGGCGGTGAAGGCGCCGATCGATATCCTCGGCCTCTCCAACGGCGCGCGCAGCGGCCTGACCGGCTTCGTCGCCGGCCTGGCCCGCCAGCCGCGCCTGGCCGGGCGCAACGTGACGATCAACAACCTGCTGCCCGGAGCCTTCGACACCGAGCGCCTGCGCCAGACCCTGGACAACGCCGCCAGGGCCACGGCGCAGACGCCCGAGGCCGTCGGCGAACGGCGCCGCCAGAGCATCCCGGCCGGCCGCTTCGGCTGCGCCGACGAGTTCGGCGCCTTCTGCGCCTTTCTCTGCAGCATCCACGCCGGCTACATGACCGGGCAGAACCTGCTGCTCGACGGCGGCAACTATCCCGGCACCTTCTGAATCCCGCCGGCGGAAGCGCCAGCCGCGCTCAAGAGTGTTTCATGAACGCCTGCAGGCGCGGCACCATGAAGTCGAGGAACACCCGTACCCGCTGGGGCGGATGCCGCCCACCCGGATAGAGGGCATGGACCTCCTCGCAATCGTGGCCGCTCTCGGCGAGCACCTCGACCAGCCGCCCGGCGGCGATGTCGTGGTCGACATGGAAATCGGCCAGCCGGGCGACGCCGGCCCCGGCGATGGCCAGGCGGCGCACCGTCTCGCCGTTGTTGGCCAGCAGGTTGCCGCGCACCATGCGGTCGACGATGCGCCCGCCCTGGCGCAGCGGCCAGACCGGGCTGGCGCGGCGGAAGTTGAAGCCCAGGCAGTTGTGCCGGTCTAGGTCCTCGATGCGGGCCGGCAGCCCATGCCGCTCCAGATAGGCCGGCGCGGCGACCATGCGCCGCCAGGCGACGCCGATCTTGCGCGCGCGCAATGTCGAGTCGGCCAGGGCACCGACGCGAAAGGCGATATCGGTGCGCTCCAGATAGAGATCGACGAGATCGTCGGACAGCGACAGGTCCACCAAGATGTCCGGATGGGCCTCCCAGAAGGCCGGCAGCAGCGGCTCGATGCCCCAGGTGCCGAAGCCCACCGAGGCATTCACCCGCACGGTGCCGCGCGCATGGTTCGCCCCCCTGGCGAGCGCCTGCTCGATGTCGTCCAGCTCGGCGAGCAACGCCTGGCTGCGTTCGTAGTACAGGCGGCCCTCGTCGGTCAGCGCCAGGCGGCGCGTGGAGCGCTCGAAGAGGCGCACCCCGAGCCGCTGCTCGATGCGCAGGACCAGCTTGCTGATGGTCGAAGGGCTGGTCAGCAGTTGGCGGGCGGCCTCGGAAAAGCTGCCGGTTTCCACCACCCGGACGAATACCTGCATCTCGCCGGCCCGGTTGTCCATGGCGCCTCGCCTTCGTCGATCCACGAAAGGCGGAACGGTAGCACAGAACGCGCGGTGGCTCGGGCGGGGAAGGTTTATGGCAGGGCGAGCACTCCCCCTCCTCCTTTTCCCTCTCCCCGCCCCTCTCCCGCACGCGGGAGAGGGAGCGAACGACCGCCCCGCTCCTTCTTGCCCTGGACTGCGCGGCAGGAAATATGGCTGTCGAAAAGGGCAGGCATACCTCGCCGCCCCCGACCGGCCCGTGCCCTCAGCCGGCGGCCAGCATGTGGCCGCGCCGCTCCTGGTTGATGTGCCAGGACAGCGCCTCCTCCAGCACGTGCGGGGTCTGCCCGCCGCGTTCGCAGGCGCGTTCGAAGTAGTCCTTCAGCGCCGCGCGGTACTGCGGATGCACGCAGTTGCCGATGATCGCCCGCGCCCGCTCGCGCGGCGCCAGGCCGCGCAAGTCGGCCAGGCCGATCTCGGTGACCAAAATGTCGACGTCGTGCTCGGTGTGATCGACGTGGCTGACCATCGGCACCACGCTGGAAATGGCCCCGTCCTTGGCGATGGACTTGGTGACGAAGATCGCCAGTTGGGCGTTGCGGGCGAAATCGCCGGAGCCGCCGATGCCGTTCATCATCCGCGTGCCGCTCACGTGAGTGGAGTTGACGTTGCCGTAGATGTCGAACTCCAGGGCGGTATTGATGCCGATGATGCCGAGGCGGCGGGCCACTTCCGGATGGTTGGAAATCTCCTGCGGGCGCAGGACCAGACGGTCCTTGTAGCGCTCGAAGTCGCCGAACACCTGGGCGCCGCGGGCCGCCGAGAGGACGATCGAACTGCCCGAGGCGAAATCCAGCTTGCCGGCGTCGAACAACTCGAAAGTGGAGTCCTGCAATACCTCCGAGTACATGCTGAGGTTCTCGAAGGGGGAGTTGATCAGCCCGGCCATCACCGCGTTGGCGATCGAACCGACGCCGACCTGCAACGGGCCCAGGTTGCGCGGCAGGCGTCCGTTCTCCACCTCGCTCACGAAGAAGCCGATCAGGTGGTCGGCGATGGCCTGGGTTTCCGCGTCCGGCGGCAGCACGTTGGAGGGCGAGTCGCTGTACTCGCTGATGACGATGGCGGCGATCTTCGCCGGATCGACCGGAATGGCCGTGGCGCCGATGCGCTGGTCCGGGCGCACCAGCGGAATCGGCGAGCGCTCGGGACGCTCCGGCGGCAGGTAGATGTCGTGCAGCCCTTCCAGATTGGCGCCGTAGCGCAGGCTGATCTCGACGATCACCTTGTCGGCGAACAGCGCCAGGTTGGCCGAGTTGCCCACCGAAGCGGTCGGCACTATGTGGCCGTCCTCGGTGATCGCCACCGCCTCGACCACGGTGACGTCGGGCCGCTTGAGCTGGTTGCTGCGCATCTGCTCGACGGTCTCGGACAGGTGCTGGTCGATGAACATGACCTTGCCGTCGTTGATCGCCTTGCGCAGCGCCGGGTCGGCCTGGAACGGCATGCGCCGGGCCAGCAGGCCGGACTCGGCCATCAGCCGGTCGAGGCCGTTGCCGATGCTGGCGCCGGTGACCAGGCTGATGCTGAAGGGTTCCTGGCTGGCGCGCTCGACCAGCGCGAAGGGCACGGCCTTGGCGTCGCCGGCGCAGGCAAAGCCGCTCATGCCGACGGTCATGCCATTCTGGATCAGGGAAGCGGCCTCGGCTGCACTCACGATCTTGTCATGCAGGGAAGCCAAGCGGATACGCTCGGAATACATGGGAGGAAACCTCGGACATTGTAGTTATTAGGTAGAGGAATACGGGGATATTACTTACCGTAGCTGGTGCTTATACAAACTTTCGCCGGCCGGCCCAAGCTAGACCAAAGCATTAGGACCTTCATCAATTGAGCAGGATGACTGAAGCAACCCCGTAGATCGCGCCCGGGAAGCCGTGCGCGGTCTTGCCATAACGCGTGCGATAGCTCGGTATTTCTTCAAGCGGGCAAAGAGGCTTTCGATCGGATGCCGAGCCCTATACAGGTCGCGCTCATAAACGCGCAACACCTTGCGCGTCGGATTGGAGGGAATGACCACACGCTTACTTATCTTTGCCCGCGGCGGCAGTTCGACAACCCGCGCATGAATGTTCAGGGGCTCAACTATGATCGTTTTGTCTTCAACAGTCCGAGCTGCAGCTTTAGCGATGCCGGAGTAAGGGACGCCACGGTGGTGCCGCTGACAGACCCTGTATACGCCCCTGACGGCTACACGCCTTCCCATAAATTGGGTCGCAAAACGAAGTGGGATGGATGCCCAGGCTTGCGTTACAACTCTGTCCGTTCTCCAGGCAATGTCTGCTGGGCTCTGATGACGCCGAGACTCGTTACGTCGATCGTTCAGACCGCGCATTACGAGATGACCTGGAATAGCCAAACTACCAGTGACTTGAGGCCATGAGAAGGTCCCGGACCGTGGCCTGAGCCGCCACCGGTTCCGCTCGGGCTGCTTCGACGAGGACAGCCGGAGCCGCAGGACCATTCACGCGAAGATCGCCAACCGTCGGATGCGCGCTATCGTGATCACGGCCTGTCTGGCGATTGGGCGGGCTACCGTGAATGCCACGTCAAGCCTGACCTGCCAGGCCGTCGCCATACAACCGCTTCGCCCTCCTTTCCGGCTCATGGCGCGCAGTGAGAGGAAAAAGCTCCCCGGCCGGACAGCCGGGGGAGATGAACGTCAGCGCCGGGTCGCCAGACGGTGCACGGTGCTCACCAGCAGGTCGATCTCGTCGAAGGTGTTGTAGAACGCCAGCGACGGCCGCACCGTGGTTTCCACCCCGAAACGGCGCAGGATCGGCTGCGCGCAGTGGTGGCCGGAACGCACGGCGACACCCTCGCGATTGAGGGCGGCGCCGATCTCCTCGGTGCGGTAGCCCTGCAGCACGAAGGACAGCACGCTGGCCTTGTTCGCCGCGGTACCGATCAGACGCAAGCCAGGAATCGTCGCGAGGCCCCGGGTGGCGTACTCCAGCAGTTCGTGCTCGTAGCGGGCGATGGCTTCCAGGCCGATGCGCTCGACATAGTCCAGCGCCGCACCGAGCCCCACCGCATCGGCGATGTTGCCGGTGCCGGCTTCGAAGCGCGCCGGCGCACCCTGGTACTGGGTCTTCTCGAAGGTCACATCGGCGATCATGTTGCCGCCGCCCTGCCAGGGCGGCAGCTCGTCGAGCAGTTCCTGCTTGCCGTAGACTACACCGATGCCGGTCGGCCCGAAGACCTTGTGCCCGGAGAACACGAAGAAATCCGCGTCCAGCGCCCGCACGTCGACCTTCAGGTGCGACACCGACTGCGCGCCGTCCACCAGTACCCGCGCGCCGGCGGCATGCGCCAGGGCGATCACTTCCGCCACCGGGGTGACCGTGCCGAGGGCGTTGGACACCTGGGTGATGCTCACCAGCCGGGTGCGCGGACCGAGCAGCCTGGCGTACTCCTCCAGGATGATCTGCCCGGAGTCGTCCACCGGGATCACCTTGAGCCTGGCGCCCACCGCGTTGGCCAGCAACTGCCAGGGCACGATGTTGGCGTGGTGCTCCAGGTGGGAGACGATGATCTCGTCCCCCTCGCCGATGAACCGGCGGCCGAAGGTGTTGGCCAGCAGGTTGATGCCCTCGGTCGCCCCGCGCACGAAGACGATCTCGTCCGTCGACTTCGCGCCGAGAAAGCGCGCCGCCTTGCTGCGCGCGCCCTCGTAGGCGTCCGTCGCCCGCGCCGCCAGTTCGTGGGCGGCGCGGTGGATGTTGGAGTTCTCGTGCTCGTAGAAGTACGCCAGGCGATCGATCACCGCCTTGGGCTTCTGCGTGGTGGCGGCGTTGTCGAACCACACCAGCGGCTTGCCGTTGACCCGTTCGGCGAGAATCGGGAAGTCCCGGCGCACCGCCTGCACGTCGAAACCGCTGCGGACCTGCGGCTGGACGACGGGATCGGGCGCCTGCTCCAGGCCCGGACCGCTCCGTTCGAGGAAATAGAACTGTCCGGCCCCCGGACCCGCCGGCGCCGCCGGCGCGGACGGCTCGGCGAGGATCGAGCGGAGGACCTCGCCCAGCGCGTCCCCGCCCGGCACCGCGCGGCTGTCCGGCTCGACGGGAAGGTCCGCGAAACGCTCCGGCTCGCCGCTGTAGGCGCTGCCCTCGCCGAGGAAGTAGTACGGCGTGGACGGCGCGCCCCCGGCCAACGGCGCGAGGCCGCCGGCAGCCGGGAACAGCGTCGGCAACGCTGCGGCGTAGGCCTCGGGCGAGCCGAGCTCCAGGCCGTCGGCGATGCCCGCCGGAAGCGTCTCCCCGGCGTGCCGTTCGGCCGCCCCGAGCGAGGCGGCGGCCCCACTCGGAAACGGCTCGACGGGCGACACGCCGGCCAGCGCCGAAACGCCGCCCGGCAGGGCGCTGTCCGACAGACCCTTGCCGAAGGGCGCGCCGCCCGACGGAACGCCGTCCGACGGAGCGCTACCCGGCAGGCTGGCGAAGAAGGCGTTGGCCAGCCGCGCCAGATCCGCCACGTCCGGCAGACCGGCCGGCCCCCGGGCGTCCGCCGGCTGCGGCGGATTACTTGTAGGTGTCCGAGTAGTCATGGTACTTGTCGACCTCCACGTCATCGAGCACGGCCAGGGCATCTTCGGTCAGCACCGCCAGCGAGCAGTACAGCGAGATCAGGTAGGAGGCGATGGCGTTGCGATTGATGCCCATGAAGCGCACCGACAGCCCCGGGCTCTGCTCGCCGGCCACGCCGGGCTGGTACAGGCCGACCACGCCCTGGCGCTTGTCGCCGACGCGCAGCAGGAGGATCTTGGTCTTGCCGTTGTCGTCGAACGGGATCTTGTCCGACGGCACCAGCGGCAGGCCGCGCCAGGTGAGGAACTGCGCGCCGAACAGGCTGACGGTGGGCGGCGGCACGCCGCGGCGGGTGCACTCGCGGCCGAAGGCGGCGATGGCCAGCGGATGGGCGAGGAAGAAGGCCGGCTCCTTCCAGACCCTGGCGATCAGCTCGTCGAGGTCGTCCGGGGTCGGCGCGCCGCCCAGGGTGGAGATGCGCTGGCTCGGATCGACGCTGGCCAGCAGGCCGTATTCGGGGTTGTTGATCAGCTCGTTTTCCTGGCGCTCCTTGATCGTCTCGATGGTCAGGCGCAACTGCTCGCGGATCTGGTCGTGCGGGCTGCTGTAGAGGTCGGAGACGCGGGTGTGCACGTCGAGGATGGTGGTCACCGCGTTGAGGAAGTACTCGCGCGGCTGCTCCTCGTAGTCGACGAAGGTCTGCGGCAGCACCGCCTCGTCGCGCTGCGAACAGGCGACCTGCACGTTCAGCGGGTTCTTCACCTTGTTCAGACGGAAGATGCCCGCCTCCACCGGCGTCCACTGCAGCAGGTGCACCAGCCAGCGCGGGCTGATGGTGGAAAGCTGCGGGACGGTCTTGGTCGCGTTCGCCAACTGGCGTGCGGCGCTGTCGCCCAATGCCAAGCGTACATCCTGATGGTCACTCATGAATCACTCCAGTAAAGATTCGGAATAGACGCACAGGACCGAAAGGCTCGTCGTCGCGACTGCCCCGCGTTGCCCGGCTGGAATTGCATGACGCACAGGGCCGGAGGCTCGCCATCGCGGCTGCCTCGCGTTGCCTGGCCGGTACCGCGGTGTGCAGGACCGGAGGTTCGTCGTTACGACGACCCCGCGTTGCCCGGCCGGTACCGCATTGATGCGCAGGGCCGGAGGCTCGCCGTCACGGCTGCCCCGCGTTGCCTGGCTGATGTTGCAAAGTCGCCTGGGTGACGTTGCTGCCCGGAGGCACGCTACGGGTCAGCCAAGACGTAGCCATCGATGGTGAAGCTCACCACTGCAAACGACTGTGAGAAATTCTATATGTTTTTTTGATATTTAAATATAATTAAATATTATAAGAAAACAAACTTATAATGTCATCAATTGCCAAGCCGAACGCCCCCTGGCCACGAAGCTGGGCGTGAGCAAGCTGACGGTTGGCAAATGGCGCAGGCGCTTTGCCGACCAAGGGACGGCCGGACTGGTCGATGCCCCTCTCGCCCGGGAGCCCTCGAACCCTTTTGGACGAGCAGATCGGGCGTGTCATCAGCACGAAACTGGAAACGCTCCCCAAAAGCGCCACCCACTGGAACACCCGGCGCCTGGCAGCAGAACTGGGCAAGTTCACTCGGCCGGCAACGTCTTGCCCCTCGCCTCCCGGACTGGCGTGGCGGGGCAGGTTTGGCTGCGGCCTGGTGTTGGCCTGTGGTGAACGTAGGCACCGGGCGCTGATATCCCTTGCCCCTCAAATAAATCACCGATCGAGGGAGAGATAGGATGCCGTCAATCACCCAACGAACCGACTGGTACGGCACTGCCAAAAGCGATGCAATCAACGGCAGCGATGGCAATAACATTCTCTATGAAAATGCCGGTAACGACGTCCTCACGGCAGGCGGAGGCGATGGCGTCAGCGTGCTGATTGGCGGTGATGGGCGCGACTGGCTGGTGGCAGGGAGCCAGAGCGATACCTTTCGCTATACCGCCGAGAGCGATAGTTACTACGACAGTACCGGCGGCCATAACGATCTGATCGTGGGTTTTGATCCTGCTCATGACATGTTGGACCTCACGACCCTGGGCCTCGATGGCATCGGCTTCGGCTATGGGCGCAAGGTTGACCGGGTATACAACGAAGTACTGGACCGTACCTACCTGCGAAGCTACGACCACGACTACATTCCAGGTGTCGATCTGAAATATTTCCAAGTCGCCCTGCAGGGCGACTACCGTACGACCCTGACGGACGACAACTTCTGGAACCTGGAAGCGCGCGATCGTTTCGACGACAGTTTGACCGGCACAGACGAGGGCCAGGAAACCCTGTTCGGTGATTTGGGCCGCGCCGTCCTGCACCGTTGTCATGGAGGCCTGCGCTGGGTCCCATTACACGGCCCGCGAGATCAGGGCGTTGGGACATGAAGCCAAGCTGATTCCCCCCAGTTCGTCCGGCCGTTCGTCAAATCGAACAAGAACAACTTCGTGTGGATGCCAAGGCGATCTGCGAAGCCGCCTCGCGCCCTTCGATACGCTTCGTGGCATCCAAAACCGAAGCACAGCAGACGCTATTCGCTTCAGCCTGTCGTAGCGAAACGACACGGCGCGGTAATGTTTCAGCCGCGCAAAGGCGTTCTCGACCAGATGCCGGTAGCGATACAGCCCCCGGTCCAGATCGCCATTGCCCTCGAGCGAGTTGCGCTTTCGGAGAATGACCGCCCGTGCGCTCTGCGCCTCGATCTGTTCGCGAATACGCTCGCAATGCTATCTGAACTCTGAACTGCCCTGGGAGTTCGGGCGGCTTAACGCAACATCAAATTAACGAGGTTGCAGTGTCCAGTTTGATAGGGGCAAGTCCAGGCTTTCGCGGAAAAATTTATTAATCTTACTGTGTCATAACCGTGGGTACCCCAGACCTCCGTACAGGTCCCGGCAATACTCAAGCATCAGGTAGACACCCAGTTGATGACGCAGCGTCGTGATCGACTTCGCCACATGCCGCTGCGCGCGCTGGCCGACCGCGGGGGCGGTAATCCGCGGGAAGCGCAGGTACCGTGCAGGCCATGAGGTTTTTTTTTCCTTGGCCATCCGGTCCGGACAGGGCCTCACGGCGCAGGCGCTGCCCGAGCAGAAAACCATAGGCGGCGATGCTCAGGCTGGCATGGTGGTGGAACCCCCGCCAACCACGCCCCTCGTAATGCCCCAGCCCCAAGTCCTGCTTGAGATCCTGGTAGTCGCGCTCGATACGCCAGCGCAGATGGGCGATGCGTACCAGTTCCGGCAGCGGCGTGTCCTCCACGAGCGTGGACAGCCAGTAGCGGGTCGGCTCGTCCTGCGCGGAGGGCCATTCGATCAGTAGCCACTGCTGCGGGTGCAGCCGCTGTTTTGCCGAAACGCTGCCGGCCAGGCGTACCCGTACTGCAGCGAAACGCCCGCTCAGCGGTTCGTTGGTTCCCTGGCGCCAGGTGAGTTCCGTAAAGACCTCCGGCGGCAGCGCCAAGGCCAGCTTCTTTACCGACAGCGGTCGATGCTCTGGCGAGCGCCGCGTGGCTACCGGCGGGCGCCCCTTGCCCGTCCAGGGCTTGGGCGGTAGCGGCTGCTGGCCGGGTGGCCATACCCGCACGGCCGAGGTGATCCCAACCACATAGGACAGCCCCATGGCCGTCAGGCCTTGGCGAAAGGCGCTGTCCACGCCGTAACCAGCATCGGCCACCACACAATGGCGCGACTCCCCGGCTTCGAGCAGCGCCTGCAACTGCGAAAGCGCTATCTGGGGCTTAGTGGCAAAGCGGACGTCCTCGGGCACGCCGGCTTTGCGGCGCCGCCCAGCATCTTCGGCCCAGTCCCGGGGCAGGTACAAGCGCCAGGCTACCGGCAGGCTGGCCTGTTCGCACGCCAGCGAAATACTGACCGCCACCTGGCAGTTGTCCTGTTTGCCCAGCACCCCGCAGTACTGGCGCGCCACGCCCACCGAGTGCCGCCCCTTCTTCGGGAAACCGGTGTCGTCCACAAGCCAGTAGCCGCCCGCGGACAGATCCATGGTCGGCAGGACCCAGCGGGCCACACGGCGCAGCAGTTCGGTATCCGACCAGTCGGCCTTGGCCACGAAATGATGCAACGCCTGGTGCCGGGCACTGGCATGCAAGGGGTCGAGGTGTGCCGCCATAGGTTCCACGCTCTTGCGCGCCAGGGGCAGCATCAGGCCGGAGCAATAGCCGCGCAGCCCGGCTTCCCGGTCGGCATGCCCAAGACCTGCCGCCAGATGCGCCAGGTACTCGTCGAATCTGATCATGGAGTCCATCGTCGATCTTCCTCAAAGTGCAGAAGATCTACTCACAGTAGCTCAATTTAATGACACAGTAAGATTAATAGCTCTGACTATTTCCACCAGTGTTCGATCTGCACGCCGAAGTTGGCGCCGTTGCGATCGGAGCCGAAGGGACCGCTGGCGGACAGCGCGGAGTCGGGAGCCATGGCGGTCGCCGCGCGCTGGGCCGCCTCGTTCCAGGCCGCGTAGGTGTAGTAGAAGCGGATCTCCGGACGCGTCCAGAAGCCCGGCCCCGACGGCGACCAGGTGGGGGCGATGGTGAACTTGGTCAGCTTGCGGGTACCGCCGGGGGCCTTGATCTGGTCGCGGCCCAGTTCGGCGATCAGCTTGAACTGCTCACTGAAGGCGTAGACCGGCCGTACGCCGATGGACAGCCAGCGCTGGTCGTCGCCGTCCGGGCGGATGTCCTTCTGGTAGACGATGCCGAACTGGCCGCCGAAGCGCTCGGTGGTCTGCCAGTCGAAATACTCGACCAGGCGCCAGCTCTTGTCGCTGCTGTCCAGGCCCGGATCGCCGGTATAGCCCAGGCCGGTGCCCGGACCGCGGCCGTATTGCAGCGCAAGGGTGTTGGCCCGGCCGCCGAGAAAGCCTTTCTGCTTGTGCTGCAGGATCGCCGACCAGCCACCGTGGGCGTCGCGGCTGTCCGGTTTCTGGAGGTAGTTGAGGCCGACGGTCAGTTCGCCGCCCGGGTTGGTCTTGAAGCCGCTGACGCTGAAGTCGTGACGATTGATGTAGGGCTCCTGGTCCTGGTTGTCCTTGCGCGAGAACACGTAGCTGTACTTGAGGTCGCCGATGGCCACCTGATCGAAACCGAAGCCGGTACCGCTCTGGTTCCAGTAGAAGTAGTCGGAGATGTGGATATCGTTACGGTTGTACCAGCGCCGTCCGATCCAGAAGTTGCCACCGTTGAGCACGGGCATGTTCTTCCATTCGAGATACCACTCGCTCAGGCGGCTGAAGCCGTGCTCGTCGCTGAACTTCAGTTCGTGGCCGTACTGGTTGTAAAGCTGCGCCATGGTATGCAGGCCGAGCGACGAGCCATCCCCCAGATCGAGCAGGCCCTGGTCGAAGATCAGTTCGGCATATTCCTCGCACTCGTTGCCGAGACGGTATTTGGACGGTGCGCCGGGCAACCGGAAGCAGGACTGGGTGCCGCCTTCGTCCGAGCCGGCGAGGCCGATGCGGGAATAACCGCTGAAATCCAGGGCCTGGACCTGCATTGGAAGGGCCAGACAGGAACAGAGCAAAAGTAGAGCTTTTTCTCGAATGGCCTTTTTAGACGCAGGAGAATATTGGAGCAGAAAAAAATGTTTGTGGTTCTTCATTGTTTTTATTACCGGTGAAGTTTCGTGAAAAAAGCAAAAGCTCCCCCTTCGGGGCACCTCTAAAAACACCCACCTGAGCTGGGTCGAGCAGTGACGAACCCAGCGCTTGGCATCCGTTGACCGGGTTGATGTCTCGCAGAAGTTCCTGCTGCCGGTCGCGGTATGCAACCAGCGACCTGACTCAGGCCATTTCCAGTAGTCTCGACATCCGCTTGAGGTTGTAGACCGCCGATTTGACCACCAAACCGAACTCCGCCCGGACCAAGCCAATGCTTCGGACCATCTTGCCGCCCATCTGGGCCAGGCTGGCAAAGACATGTTCGACCCGGGCTCGGGGACTGGCTATGCGTTTGTTTCGTGCCTTGTCCCGTTCACCGATCGGCTTGCCGGCCTGGCCCTTGCGCTGGATAGATGGCCTCCAGCCGATCAGTTGGAGCCAGCGCTCCCGGGGTCTGTCGTGATACCCGCGATCCGCCCAGAAGTCCCGGCTGCTGTTGCCCCGGTCGAGCACATCCACCAGATGCAGGGTGTCGGCCTCGCTGGCATCGCTCACCTTCACGCAGCGGATCAGCTTGTGCCGGCGATCCACGCTGACCGACAGCTTGTAGCCGAAGTACGACTTGCCGTGCTTCTTCGTCCAGCGCGCCTCGACATCCTTTTGCCGGCGCTTGGCGGGCGACCATTCGACCGGCACAGCCTGCTCCTTCACCACGGCCTGCTCATCGGCCGTGTTGTGCTGGATGGGCGCGCGAACGATGCTGGCATCGATGATCTGCCCTTCGCGAGCCCGGAAGCCGTGTGCCTGCAACTGACGCTGCACCTCGGCAAAGATCCGATGCTCGACGTTGGCCTGTACCAGGCGCTCGCGAAAGACCCAAATCGTGTTGCGGTCCGGCACTCGGCCGGAGTTTTTCAACCCGGCAAAACGCTGGAAACTCATACGGTCGAGCAGTTGAAACTCCATCTGCTCGTCGGACAGGTTGAACAGTTGCTGGAGTACCAGCAGTCGCGTCATCTGCTCCGTTGGATAAGGCGGCCGGCCGCCCTTGGCCCTACTGGGCCTGGGAGCCCAGTGGTCGATCTCGGCGGCCAAGGATGCAAAGTCCACATGCTTGTTCAGTAGGGCCAGTGGGTCGCCCAAGCTGTCCAGCTTGGCTTCACGCTCCTGGTCGGCAAAAAGACTGAACATCAGTAGGCTCCGGGTGATCAACAGGCGGATGATCTTACCCAGCGGCCGGGCTGGTTTTTAGAGGTGCCCTTCGTAGGCACGGATGCGATAAACGAAGGAGGACAAACTCGACGTATAGCACCGAGCTCAGGTGTACTTAGGGTATGTGGATACCAGTATCCTGATCGAAAGTTTTCGGACTTTACGTTGCTTCTTATCGTATAAGCCTCCGTGGCTTTAGAGCCTGGATGAGTATGTTAGGAAAAGTGCCGGATTATTTTTCTTCGAGTACTTAGACTCCGGATGAACAATGCACTGGGCATTGGGAGATGCCCTAGCCGCGATGACGACCGCGGAAGTAATCGATCAGGCCCTGGGTCGAGGAATCCTCGGCCGGCGGCGCCTCGTAGCTGGTCAGCCGGCCATAGACGTTCTTGCCCAGCTCCTTGCCCAGCTCCACGCCCCACTGGTCGAAGGAGTTGATCCCCCAGATCACCCCCTGGACGAACACCTTGTGCTCGTACAGGGCGATCAGCGCGCCGAGGCGGCTGGGGTTGAGGGTCTCCATCACCAGGGTGTTGCTCGGCCGGTTGCCGGGAATCACCTTGTGCGGCGCCAGGCGCTTCACCTCCGCCTCCGGCAGGCCCCTGGCGCGCAGTTCCGCCTCGGCCTCCTCGCGGCTCTTGCCGAGCATCAGCGCCTGGCTCTGCGACAGGCAGTTGGCGTACAGCCACTGGTGGTGGTCGGCCACCGGGTTGTGGCTGACCACCGGCACGATGAAGTCCGCCGGGATCAGCAGGGTGCCCTGGTGCAGCAACTGGTGGTAGGCGTGCTGGCCGTTGCAGCCGACGCCGCCCCAGATCACCGGGCCGGTCTCGCAGGAGACCGGGCTGCCGTCCTGGCGCACGCTCTTGCCGTTGGACTCCATGTCCATCTGCTGCAGGTGCTTGACGAAGTTACGCAGATAGTGGTCGTAGGGCAGGATGGCATGGCTCTGCGCGCCCCAGAAGTTGCCGTACCAGACGCCGAGCATGGCCAGCAGCACCGGCATGTTGTTCTCGAACGGCTCACGGCGGAAATGGCAGTCCATGGCGTAGGCGCCGGAGAGCAGGTCCTTGAAGTTGGCCATGCCGATGGCCAGGGCGGTCGGCAGGCCGATCGCCGACCACAGCGAATAGCGTCCGCCGACCCAGTCCCACATCGGGAAGATGTTCTTCTCGCGGATGCCGAACTCGATCGCCGCCGGGATGTTGCTGGTCACCGCGATGAAGTGCCGGTACAGGCGCTCCTCGCTGCCGCCGCTGGCCAGGTACCAGGTGCGCGCGGCCTGGGCGTTCTTCAGGGTTTCCAGGGTGCCGAAGGTCTTGCTGGAGATGATGAACAGGGTGGTCTCGGCGTTCAGCCGCGCGGTCAGCTCGTGGAACTCGCTGCCGTCGATGTTCGCCAGGTAGTGACAGCGCACGCCGTGCTGGGTGTAGGGCAGCAACGCCTCGGACACCAGTTCCGGGCCCAGGTAGGAACCGCCGATGCCGATGTTCACCACGTCGGTGATGGCCTTGTCGCTGTAGCCGCGCCACAGCTTGTTGTGGATGCGCCCGACGATGTCGGTCATCTGCGCCAGGGCGGCGTGCACGTCGCGCATGATGTTGTGGCCGTCGATGAGCAGGCTGTCGCCCACCGGCCGGCGCAGGGCGGTGTGCAGCGCCGGACGCCGTTCCGAGGCGTTGACCGGCTCGCCGTCGAACATCGCCCGGGCGGCCTGCTCGACGCCGGCCTCGCGGGCCAGGTTGACCAGCAGGTCGCGGGTTGTCCGGGTAACGAGGTTCTTCGAGTAGTCGAGGAAGAGCCCGCAGCAGGACATGGAAAACTCGTGGAAGCGTCCGGGGTCGGCCTGGAAGGTTCTGCGCATATTGAAGTTCTGCATAACATCGCGATGTCCCTGCAGAACCTTCCAAGAGGACAGGCGGGTGACGTCTAACACGTGCTGGTAATAGCTCATGGGTACGGCTTCCTTGGTCAGTCTTGGCCTTGTAATGCAGCTAATAGAACCATCCCGATTGGCTGTCCGCGTCTGGAGCGGGGCGTTCCTTCGTGTCAGTCGTTCTTGCTCGCGAACTCCTTCAAGGACTCCAGTGGATTTCCAGCTCGTCGCCGAGGAGGGCGCGAACCGGCATCCCCCCTGTGGGGCAGATCGAGTTCAGAAATCTCCATACCAGCTCCTCCCGTCACGGGTGATCAGTGCGATCGACGACAGCGGCCCCCAGCTACCCGCCGCGTACGGCTTGGGCGCCTCGCCCTGCAGGCGCCAGCCGGCGATCAGCCGGTCGCACCAGCGCCAGGCGTACTCGATCTCGTCCTTGCGCACGAACAGGTTCTGGTTGCCCTTCATCACCTCCAGCAGCAGCCGCTCGTAGGCGTCCGGAATCCGCGCGCTGCGGTAGGTGTCGGAAAAATTCAGTTGCAGCGGACCGCTGCGCAGTTGCATCCCCTTGTCCAGCCCCTGCTCCTTGGTCATCACCTGCAGGGCGATGCTCTCGTTCGGCTGCAGGCGGATGATCAGCTTGTTGCCGATCAGCGGACGCTGTTCCTCGGCGAAGATGTAGTGCGGCGGCGCCTTGAAGTGGATGACGATCTGCGACAGCTTCTGCGGCATCCGCTTGCCCGTGCGCAGGTAGAACGGCACCCCCGCCCAGCGCCAGTTGCGGATCTCCGCGCGCAGCGCGACGAAGGTCTCGGTGTCGCTCTGCGCGTTGGCGTTGTCCTCCTCCAGGTAGCCCGGCACCGACTTGCCCAGGATGTTGCCGGCCACGTACTGGCCGCGCACCACCTGCTGGCTGAGCTGGGCGGCGTCGATCGGCGCCAGCGCTTTCAGCACCTTGACCTTCTCGTCGCGGATGCTGTCGGCCGACAGGTCGCCCGGCGGGTCCATGGCGATCAGGCAGAGCAGTTGCAGCAGGTGGTTCTGGATCATGTCGCGCAGTTGCCCGGCCTTGTCGAAGTAGCCCCAGCGGCCCTCGATGCCCACCTGCTCGGCCACGGTGATCTCCACGTGGGAGATGTGGTTCTGGTTCCACTGGGTCTCGAACAGGCTGTTGGCGAAGCGCAGGGCGATCAGGTTCTGCACCGTCTCCTTGCCCAGGTAGTGGTCGATCCGGTAGGTGCGGTCCTCGGGGAAATGCCGGGCCACCGCGTCGTTGACCTTGCGCGAGGAGGCCAGGTCGTGGCCGATCGGCTTCTCCAGCACCACCCGGGCGCGTCCGGCCAGGCCGACCTCGGCCAGCCCGGCGCAGATCGGCTCGTAGAGCGCGGCCGCGGTGGCGAAGTAGGCGATCAGCCGCTCGGCGGCGCCGACCCGGTCGGCCAGCGCGGCGTAGTCGCCGGGCTGGAGGAAATCCATCGACAGGTAATCCAGGCGGCCGAGAAAGCGCTGCAGCACGCCCTCGTCCAGCTCCGCAACGGGGACGTGGCGGCGCAGGTGCTCGGCGATGGTGTCCCGGGTCCCGTCGCCGGCATCGAGCGCCAGGGCCAGCAGCCGCGTATCCGGGCACAGCAGGCCGGCCCGGTCCAGTTGGTAGAGGGCGGGGAACAGCTTGCGCAGAGCCAGGTCACCCAGGGCTCCGAACAGGGCGAAGGTGCAAGGCTCGACAGGAGTAATAGCCATGATGTTTTTCTTTCAAAAAAGCCAAGTTATGAAAAATCTTATGAATCGTTACGCTTCAGCTCGATAACGATGGAAAAGGTATGTCGAGTCGATATAGTACAAAGCGAACTATATAAGTACTCTGTAAATATTTATCTATAACTCAATGGGCTCAATTGCTGCTTAGCAAGGCCTAAGGTTCAGGCTTTATGAGGTTACTGGTTGCAACTCCGTGTTTGGCTGACTCAATTCGTGGCGCCTGGGTAGGTCTGGGCCACGACGCAAACAGGTTAGTGCTGCTGCCTCTGTGGCAAAGGCCAGCATGGCATCAATATGCGAGCGCCCAAGTAGCTCCAATGCAACTGGAGAGTCGAGTCCTTGCTCTACAAGAAAAGTGATCAGGGCGGCCTGGAAAGTGTCGCCTGCACCAACCGTATCGACAGGTATTATCGAGCGGCCAGGATGCGACCAGTTACCAAGGGTACGTGTAAAGACGCTGACGCCTTGTTCTCCCTGAGTCAAGAGCACCAGTTGACATTGATCGCGAAGCCAACTACAGGCCACCGTCGCCACGTCTTCATGCGGATAAAGAAGGGCAAGATCCTCTTCGCTGGTTTTGATGATATGTGCATGTCTAGCGAAAGCCTCGATCTGTTTTTTCCACTTCGCCAAGTCAGGCTCGACATTTAGGCGAACATTGGGATCAAGCGTAATCAACAGATCCTGCGGCACGCTTGCTACCAGCTTGTAGAATGTATCGGCAATCGGAGAGACCACGAGGGAATAGGAGCCTATATGGACACCTCGAATCCCCTCGTCCAAGGCAGGTATGTGGGAAGGAAACAGTTGTCGATCTGCTCCAGACTGCCCATAAAAACTGTAATGAGGAATACCTTGCTCATCAAGACTAATTAGGCTTAACGTCGTTGATGCATCTACAGGGGCCAGGTAACGGGTTGATACTCCTTCTTCCTCCAGAACCTGGCGTAACTGCTTGCCCAGAAAATCTGTGGAAATCCCTGTCAGCAATGCAGCCTCTACACCCAGCCGGCTCAATCCAACCGCTACGTTGAAGGGGGAACCACCTGCTATTGCCTTGAAGGCAGCTTGCCTTGGTAGACTACTATGTATTGGCTCGACAAAAAAATCGAATAACATCTCGCCGCATACTAAAAACATATTGCACCTCCTTTACGGATGAGGTCTCGTATTTTTCTGGCAATACTAATGTTATTTTCTAATAATAGAGCGCATTGCGAGTTGTTTACGGTAGTCACTGGGCGTTGTATGCATTTCATGGCGGAAGTGACGATTGAAGTTCGACAGGTTGCCATAACCCACCTCTAAGCAAATCTCTGCGATCGGCTGCTGGCTTTGCAGCAGCAAGCGACATGCCCGCTGGATCCGCAACTTGCGGATCAGGCCAACGAAGGTATGTCCGGTCGTCCGCTTGAAAAAGCGTGAGAAGGCTGGTTCGCTCATCTGCAGATGTTGCGCGATGACTGACATACGGATTTCTCCAGCTAGATTTCCTAGGATGTAATCGAAGATCCGATTCATCCGCTCGGTCGTCAGGCTATCCAACATTGGCGCATAATGCGGGCTGGCCAGTATGCGACTCTCATCAGCTCCGGCCTGGACCAGGGTTTCCAGAAGCGACAGAAACAACGCTAGGCGTTTCAGGCCGTCTGTCTGTCCAATAGCCTCTAGCAGACGGGCGGCAGTACGGGCCGTTTCGCCACGAAATTCGATGCCTTGCCGAGCCCGACTGAACAGGGATTGCAACGCGCCCAGTTCGGGCAGTGTTTCACGCAAACACAGCAGGGCTTCCCCGTCGAACTGCAGAACTACATCGCGTCCCTGAATAACTTGTTCTGGCGCCAGATCGCTGATCCAGTCATGGGGTAGCCCGGGGCCCATTAGCGCCACATGACCAGGGCCGAAGTGGCCGATATAGTCCCCGGCAAGCAGCTTACCATTGCCTTGGCGGATCAGGTGGATCTCGAACTCGGGGTGATGATTCCAGCGTGCTAATGGATATGGATAGTCGTGTTCGTACCATCGGAAACTGTGCTGGGGCTCGTTGAGGATCACTTCGAAGTCCGAAGTCCTCTCGCCGAATTGCCTGCCTTTCATCACCCTGCGACTTCTGCTCTAACCTGTCATGTCAAAATAGCTATCGTGCTCAAGCATCGCCAAAGGTGATTTGCACTTTCACATCGCCCGGCTGAGCACTGGCAGCCCGCTCAAAGGCCTCGACGCCCCGTTCGAAGGGAAAGGTCGCCGAGATTAGCGGCTTCAGATCGACCTTGCCGCTGGCGATCAAGTTCACCGCCCGCTCGTAGACATTGGCGTAGCGGAACACGGTCTCGATGCGAATCTCCTTGGCCTGGGCCGCCACCACATCGAAGAGCACCGGCTCGACCGGCATGCCCACCAATACCAGCGCCCCGCCCGGGCAGACCGCCGCCAGTGCATCGCCATAGGCCCGGGCGCTACCGCTAGCCTCGAACACCACGTCCGCGCCCCAGCCGCCGGTAGCCTCAGCCACCTTGTCCTGCAGGGACTGCTCGCGCACGTTGACGGCGGTAATACCTTCATAGCGTTGGGCAATGGCCAGCTTTTCCACCATCAGGTCGGACACCAGCACTTGGCTCGCACCGCCGGCCAGCGCGGCCAGGGCAGTCATCATGCCGATCGTGCCGGCGCCAATGACAACGGCGACATCACCGGGCTTGATACGTGCCTTGACTGCTGCCTGCATGCCGATGGCGAAAGGCTCCACCAGCGCTCCTTCAGCAAAGCTGACATGGTCGGGGAGCTTGTAGGCGAAGGCCGCCGGATGGACGACTTCCGGGGTCAGGCAGCCATGTACCGGCGGGGTGGCCCAGAACACAACCGAAGGATCGACGTTATAGAGTCCCAGGCGTGAGGCCTTGGAGCGGGGATTGGGAATGCCGGGCTCCATGCAGACGCGATCCCCTTTGGCCAAGTGGGTAACGTTGCTGCCGACTTCGATGACCGTGCCGGCCGCCTCGTGCCCCAGCACCATCGGCTGGTCGACTATGAAATGACCGATCCGGCCGTGAGTGTAGTAATGCACGTCGCTGCCGCACACGCCCACAGTATGGATACGGATGCGCACGTCATCCGGCCCTAGGACCAAGGGCAAGTCGATATCGCGAATCTTCAAGTCGTGTTGCTTTTCCAAGACCAGAGCTTTCATGGAGGTTCTCCTATTTATATTGCTTCGCTGGTTTTCGAGTGATGAGAGACGGGAGCAGCAGGTTTGCCCTTGCGCTCAAGCCCAGGTTGATCAACGTGAATGAAATAAGTCAGCACTACCCCAACCAAATAAAGCGAGGCATAGATCCAGACGATGCCTTTGACGCCCACGGAGGAGATGGCCAGGGTGGCAATGGTCGGCCCCATGAAGTTGGAAAGTCCAGCGGCTAAGTTATGGGCAGAGATGGCAGCGCCTTTATGCTCAGGAGCCATGGCGGGAAAAATCGCTCCCATGGGCACGAAGGCGGATACCCCAATACCTAGGGCAATCGCTGCCACCATGGCGGCAGGAACACTGGCGCCGTATGTATGCGGCAAATAGTAGAAGGCCAAAGTGGCGAGCGCGCATCCGGCACAGCCGAACCAGCGCATCTGGAATATCCAACCAATCCGGTCGCCGATCAATCCCCACATTACATTGGTAAAAATAGTGACAATGAACAGGGCTCCCCAGATACGCAGCCATTGTTCCATCGTAAAGCCTACCTCGGGCGAGGTGAAGAACAACGGCATGATTACGGGAAAACCGAAAAGCGTCAGATTGCAGATGACCCGGACAAGGGCGGCGATGAAAATGCTGCGATGCTTGAAAAGAAGGGTAGCGCCAAGACTCAACTCACGAAGACGTCCGCCCAGACTAACGTTAGCATTAGTACCTACCATCGGTTGATTTTTTATCAGGAATAGGACCAGGGCCCCGGCCATTGCAACCCAGATAATCGCCATCCATAGGGTCCCCATGAATCCTATATGCGGGATGGTGAAGCTAGGCAGATAGGTCCCTAGAAAACCGATACCGATGGAATACATTGTCCAGTACCAGCCCATCGCCGAAGCCAGACGCTCTCTTGGCGCCACTTGGGCAACCCAGACGACGAAAGCATAAATAAACAACGGATAGGCAATAGCACGTATGCCATAGAACAAGACCATCAATGGATAATTCTGCTCACTCAAACCGAAGAACAGAAAGAGAATATGGAAGGCGATCCATCCGACCACGCCAATGAGCATGATGCGACGCGCTCCGAAAACCTCCGCCAGCACTCCACTGCTCCAGCTGGACAGGGCTGCCAGTAATCCATAGACGCTAAAAAGGAACGATGCCTGGGTAGCTGAGAAACCGAGATCCACGACATAGCGCGATAGGAAGGCTAGTTCAATACCGTCGCCAGTCATAAACAGGGCAATGGCTATATAACCCCAGATGAGGGACAAGGGCATGCCGAACAACAGCCCCCGCGATTCTTCGTGAGGAACCATGATGTTTTCCTTTGTTGTATTTGTAGTACGCCACCGCACACATAGGCTATCGCCGGTTTGGTGACTGTCCTTTTCAGGTTAACGATGGTGAAGACACATTAGCTAGTGCGTCTGTTGCAAATAACTAATACTTTTTTTCAGGAGCAGCTGAAACCTGAGAGCACCGCTAAAAAAATCCATCCGAGCTACGTAGAGCAATGGAAATACGCACGTGCTCACGGCAAAGCCGCCAGTCAGGATTGTAGTGGTCAAGGACAAGTGAAAGGTTAGCACTACCTGAAGGTCACAGCAGGCAACGACAGCAATACAACCAAGGCTGGAGGTAATTTTAAATCGGCGTCAGCCCCAAGGGGGCACATCTAAAAACCCAGCCAGGCTTCCGTATAAAATCTGCGTCCTCTTGATCAGTTGGAGTCCTGTCCATGCTCAATCTGTTTGCCGACCAAGAGCGTGAAGCGAAACTCGACAGCTTGGGCAATCCACTGGCGTTGCTGAGCAAGCATGTCAACTTCGCGGCAATGGCGGCCGAGATCGACCGCTGGGTTCTTCGGCCAAGCCGGGCCAAAGGCGCTAGATCGCCCTATCCAATAGAGTTGATGACTTGCCTTCTGGTGCTCCAGCACCTGTTCAACCTGTCTGACGAGCAGGTGGAATATCAACTTCTCGACCGCCTGAGCTTCCATCGGTTCGAGACGCTGCAGCACGCCAGCCGAGCGATAGGCGACTGGATCCATTTCTACAACCACCGCCGCCCCACCAGGCGCTCGGTATGAAAACACCGGCCGAGTCGCTTAACCTGTGCAGGTTTCGGTGGGTCAATACACTCCACCCATCTGGGAACCTGTCACCGATGTCACTCATGACACAAATGCTTGAACAGCCGGGCGAAAAATTCGCACCAGTCGACCTGAGTACACGAGAAAGTGATGTACCGCTTCAAGTCAGCACGCCAATTACAACGATTCGCCTCGGTCTACGATCAGGTCGTCAGCACTGCTATTACTACGCGAGTATGCAACAGCAGCGAATGCCGAATTGATCTTGCCCAGCCCTCGTGGACACAGGTTTAAGCACGCATCCGGGCCTCGAAGGCTTCCGGACTGATGTATCCCAGTGTGCTGTGACGACGCTGGCGGTTGTAGTCGGTTTCGATGTATTCGAACACGGTTTGACGCATCTGGGCATGCGTACCGAAGCGTTCCCCATGGATGCACTCGACCTTCAGACTGTGAAAGAAGCTTTCGGCACAGGCGTTGTCGTAGCAATTGCCCTTCGCGCTCATGCTGCCGCGCAGCCGATGGGCACGAAGCAGTTCCCGATAGGCCGCCGAACAGTACTGGCTGCCTCGATCCGTATGCACGATCACGCCTTGAGGCTGCTTGCGCCGCCACAGGGCCATGCGCAGGGCATCGCAGGCCAGCTCGGCCGTCATGCGCTCGTTCATGGCCCAGCCGATCACCCTGCGCGAGTACAGGTCGATGATCACGGCCAGATACAACCAGCCTTCTTCCGTACGCAGGTAAGTCATGTCGCCCACCCACTTCCGGTTGGGCGCCGCTGCCGTGAAGTCCTGCCGGAGCAGGTTGTCCGCCACCGGTAGTGAGTGCCTGGAATTCGTGGTGGCCTTGAACTTCCTGGCAGCCCTGGCCCGCAGTCCCTGGCGTCGCATCGAAGCAGCCACGGTCTTGCGATTGCAGGGCAGGCCCGACGCCTTCAGGTCGAGGCATAACCGCGGAGCCCCGCTGCGCCCCTTCCGCTCGTGGTAGGCCTGAGCTACCAGGCGGTCCAGTTGGGTCTGTTGCTGGCGGCGCTTCGAGAGCGTGCGCGAACACCAGGCGTAGTAGCCGCTGCGGGCAATGCCCAGCACACGGCACATGACCTTCAGTGGAAACTGCCGAGTATGGGCTTGCATGAAGGCGTACTTCACTTGAGGCTCCTGGCAAAGTACGCGGCGGCTTTTTTTACGATGGCCAACTCCTCGGACTGTTCGGCCAACAGCCGTTTGAGGCGGGCGTTTTCGTCGGCCAACAACTGCTCGCGCTCGCTGCTGGTCTGGGCCTGCTGTTTCCTGCTCCGCCAGCCATAGAGCTGGGAGGGGGGCAGCCCAAGCTGTTCGGCCGCTTTGCTGACGCCAATCCGTTCGGCCAAGGCCAGCGCTTCGTCCTTGTAGGCTTGGGAGTGGCGGATACGGGTTGGTTTCATCGGGCTTGCTTGCCTTGCCATGGATCACCTCGTTGCAGTGTATCGCTTAACGGGGTGTCCACTGAGGCGGGGCAAGATCAAATAGGGCGCCGTGACAATTTCAAATTGTTAAAACTCTTGCCGTTGGTACTGTCATATTGTTGATGTGCAGCCGACACGAAGGTGTCGGCGTGCGAGGATGAAGAACTCACGTGGCGAGACGTCCGGAAACTTCCGTCAACCTACCAACAACGTTGGTAGTACCTGCTGAGCACGAGCGTTGTCACGTGAGCTCGGGCACCTCTTGTGCTGCTGATCGCGAGACGAGCAGGCCGGCTGTCGAGCGCAGATCGAACAGGCCATAAGCTACTGCTGCTAGGAAGCAGACTCCCGGTACCGCATAAGAGATCGCCACGCCAAAGGTATCTATCAGCGCGCCCTGCAGCATTGGCACCAATGCGCCGCCCAGCAACGTCATGACTAGTATCTCAACACACTTCAATCTGCGGATATAGGCTGCGTAGCTTGACCCTCGCATCCTGGGTGGTGAACTGCCAGTTGATCTTGGCATCGAGCTGGTTGCGGCATTGCTGCCATGCGGCGACCTCCTTGCGCATCCGCTCGAGGGAGTCGATGCGCCTGTCCAGGCACTGGCCGGCGAGTACGTTGATCTCGATTTCGGCCATGTTCAGCCAACTGCCATGCTTGGGGGTGTAGACGAACTCGAAGCGATCTCTCAGGGCCTTGGCCTGCTCGGGCATAAAGGTCTCGTACAACGAGGCGGCACTGTGGGTGTTGAGGTTGTCCATCACCAGCGTGATGCGCTCGGCCCCGGACCAGGCTTGGGCGATGTCCTGCAGGAACAGCGCCCAGTCCTGCCTTTTCTTGTACTCGGTGACCTTGGCGATGCGCCGCCCGGCCAGCGGCTCACAGGCTACGAAGACGTTGCAGGTGCCAGCGCGCTCGTACTCGTATCGCGCCCGGGATGCCCCGGTACCGCCTCGAGGGGCTCGCGCACCTGGCGGATCAGTTGCCGCGGCGTTTCGTCCATGCAGACCACCGGATGGCCTTCGTCATAGGGTCGACTGTAGACATCCAGCACCTGCTCCATGGCCGCCACGAATTCCCCGCTGGCCTTCGGCGGGATCACCCAGCCAACCTTGCGCCACGGCTTGAGTTCGTTTTTTTTAGGGCACGTCGCACCGTCTCCGACGACAGCGAGTCTACATATTCCAACTCCACCGCACGCTCGGCCAGCAGTTTGAGCGTCCAGCGCGCATGACCTTCGGGAGCAGGTCCGCAGCTCAGGGCGATCAGGCGTGCCTCGAGTTCGCCGTCGATCTTGCGGGCGTATTCGCGCCGGGGTTTCTTTCTCACCAGCACCGACTCCAGACCTTCCTGCACGCAACGCCGCTTGAGGTTGTCGATCTTGCGTTGGCTCACGCCCAGCATCTGGGCGATCTGTGCACTGGTCTTGCGCGGCCCCTGGTCTTGCGAGCGGTCGCAGGCCAGCAGGATCAGGGCGTTGATGACTTGGCTTGCCGCGGTCCTGCCTTTGCTTGTCAGCTCTTGCAACCGCGCTCTTTCTTGAGGACTGAGGATGATTCTGTAATGTTCCATGCCGACATTATGCATGACGCAGATTTAGCTGTGTCATAACACTAGCCCTACCGCCCCGAACTTAGTCCCCTCCTCGCCCAGTCCCATCAGGGCGATACCGTAGATGGTCGGGAACATAGGCCTGCAGGGTGCTCATGCTGAAGACGGTGCTGAAGACCTGCACGAGCGGGTCGGTCATGGTCGCGACCACGCCCCAGGCGGCGAAGCAGCAGACCAGCAGGATGAAGGGCAGGAGCTTGTCCCTGTAGACAAAAGCTTGGCGTATCGACATATCTTTACCTCAAAAAATAAATTGGCATTAATTATTTTTAGATAGCGCAATTTACGACAATTTTTGCTTTTTTTAAGGAAAAAATTGCCATATTAAGGCTAATTACCAGAAAAAATGCCTCCAGAGAAGAAGGATTTCAGTATTTTATCATTTTAAATTATTTAGTTACGGATCACAGACTCTATTAACGTAATAACGTAACCACAATAGTACGACGACGAGGCATGCACTTCAGTGAAAGAGCAAGCCTTCTTCTCATAGCGTGTGACGATTCGCCGGTAGTACTTCACCTTGCCGAACAGGCAGCCCATCAGGCATAGCTCCTTGTAGAGATGCCAGTCGCAGGGGCGTTACTCGATGCGGTTCAGCGTCCCAGGCCAGTATCGAGTGAAGCCGGTCCCAGACGCCAAGCCGGCACCAGCGGGCAAAGTGCTTGAAAACACCGATCCATGGGCCGAAGCAACGAGGAAGCACCCACCATTGAACGCCGCTGCGCAGCATCCAGAGCACTGCATCGACCAAAGCGGCGACAGTTAGGAATGGACCGGATCACCGTCCCGACGAATCAGCGGCGCCGGATAGGCCTGTATTAGGCGTGTTTCCCTCCAAGGACATTTTGAGGCATTGACAATGTGAACCAATCGAAAATAGCATTAATTCACTATGAATGAATTATTCATAGGAGCAAGCATTTTGACAAATGGTCCATGCAGGACCGCTAACACCCAAGGAGAATCGAAATGGATCTTGGCCTGAAAAACAAAGTGGCCGTTATCACTGGCAGCAGTACGGGCATCGGCCTCACGGTGGCCGAGGGGTTGGCAACCGAAGGCGTACGCGTGGTGCTAAGCGCCCGTGGTGCCGACCGTGTTATCGTCGAAGCCGCACGTATTGCCGATACATATGGAGTCGAGACGCTAGGCGTGGCCTGTGACGTTTCGTCCAAGGAGGGTGTCGAGACACTAATTGCCGCCGTAACGGATCGTTTCGGCGGTGCCGATATTCTGATTAACAATGCTGGCACTGGCAGCAATGAAACTGTGATGCAAGCGCCTGACGAGAAGTGGCAGCATTACTGGGACCTGCACGTCATGGCCGCCGTCCGGCTAGCGCGAGGGCTCGCTCCAGGCATGAAGATGCGCGGCGGCGGGGTGATCTTGCACAATGCCTCGATCTGTGCGGTACAGCCACTCGGCTACGAGCCGATCTATAACGTGACCAAGGCTGCGTTGATGATGTTCTCCAAGAACCTCGCGACAGAGTTGATCAAAGACAACATTCGCGTAAACACCGTCAACCCAGGGCTTGTCCTGACACCTGACTGGATCAAAACGGCCAAGGAGCTAACAGCAACGACAGATGGGGAATGGCAGGCCTATCTCGACAGAATTGCAGCCGAAAGTGCCGATATCAAACGCTTTGCTAATCCAGCCGAAGTGGCGGACTTCTTCGTTTTCTTGTGTTCGGAGCGGGCAAGCTACTCAGTCGGATCAACCTACTTCGTCGATGGTGGAATGCTCAAGACGGTCTGATCCTCATTCGACGCCGACAGAGGTGAACGTCTGCAAGGCGAGCAGGAAGCGGGCCGACAGCGGCAGGCTCGCTGCACCGAGCGAGCGGGCATGGGCGCCAATGGTGCCCTCCTCGATCACAGATAGACTAATGCCGTTGGCCGGGATTTTCGTCAGATGGGTCCGTACTTTCTCTACCAATGGGATGGGTGAGATGTGGCTCGCCTACCTCATCGAAGCATGTAACGGTACGAAAGACGACAAGCGAAGTCTCGGTCAAAAAAGCAACGGATGGATGATTCTTCAGCCTCGGCTGAACGATCAGTCCATGTGAGCGCGAAGTCGTAGTGAGGCAAGTCTTGAACGTCGAGCAATCTAGCAAATTGCCTGTATCGTCGCGCCAAGTTAGCTCAGCGACCCGCTCGAAGTTGAGTACAAACTTACCCCCGCAGCTCTTATGCTCCCTCACGGATAGGTCGCAGTCGAACATTGCAGTTGGAGCTTTTTGTTCGAATATGCCCTTGAACGTCGTACCAATAATTGGCACGACAGAGAGACCATTCGTACCGCAGATATGCGTAAAGGCGAGTTTGTCATTCATCTCCATCGCACCGTCCCATGTGGGAGGCCTGGCGTCAGAACGAAACGAATCGGCAGCCCCAACGTATCGGTCAGAGCATGAGTCTTGCTGGCGAAGTCCCTCGCGAACGCCCCGGTGCCTACTGGGTGGCAGTGCTGTTGGATAAAAGCGCCGCCTGAGTGCCGGCCCGAAAAGGTCATACAGGATCGAGTCACATCGGCTTCGAGACAAGCCCTATCGTCCCAAGCGTTCGCGCAGGAATTCGATGAAGCGTTGCGTCTTCGCCGGCAGCAGGCGGGTTTCGGTCATGGCATAGACCGGCTGCGGCGTGCCGTGCCATTGGGGCATGATGCGCCGCAGCTTCCCGCTCACCAGTTCATCGGCAACGATTTCTTCCGGCAGCAGAATGATGCCCATGTCGAGCGTTGCCAGGCGGCGGAGCATACCGACGCTGTTGAGCGAGAAGCGACCGCCGACCGACACCGTGGCGGTTTTCTTGTCATCGTGAAGTGTCCACGTACCCGCCCGCAGGATGTTGAAGCACTCATGCCGTTCCAGCTCGGCAGGTTTGCTCGGCTCACCCGAGCGCTCAAGGTAGCCGGGCGAGGCATACAGGTACGGCGTGAGCGTAGCCAAGGTGCGTGCGATCAGTTGCGAGTTCTCGGACTCACCCATGCGGATTGCCACGTCGAAGGGTTCGCTGACCAGATCGACCCGGCGCGGAGTCAGATCGAAGTCGAAGATGATGCCGGGATAAAGGCTGGCGAACTCGGCAATCAGCGGTGCCAGATAGGTCACGGCGAAATCCACCGGTAGCGACGCACGCAGCACGCCGCTGGGCTGGGCCAGCATTTCACCCAAATGCTCGTGCGCCAGGCGGGCCTCATCGACGATGCGCTTGCACCTCTCGAAATAAATCTGCCCGGCCTCGGTCAACTCGATCTTGCGCGTCGTGCGATGCAACAAGCGCAGTCCGATCGACTTCTCCAGTTCGCTGATTCGCCGCGACAACGTCGAGTTTGGCATGCCCAGCGCATCTGCCGCACTGCGGAAGCCTTTGGCTTTGACGACTTCGACGAACAAGGCCATGTCTTTCAGGTAGTCATCCACACCGATTGCTCCAATATCGGACCAAAGCTCTCCAAAATACCATATTTATCCAGAGTGAGAAGCAGACGATGATTCCCTCAATCGAAATCAAGGGAATCATCATGAAGCGGAACAAGCGCGTGACATGGCATCGCAACGATGCCTCGGCGTTGGATGTTGAGGACTTGCAGATCGCCGTCGTCGGCGGCACTGGCGGTATTGGCCGCGCCTTGAGCCGGCATCTGGCTTCGCTCGGCGCCAACGTCATCGTCGTCGGGCAGAACTTCCGCGATGCGGGTACACCCAGAATCACATTCATCCAAGCCGACCTGAGCCTGATGAATGAAGCGCAGCGTGCCGCCACGCTGTTGCCTGCGGGGACGCTGGATATGGTGATCTTCACCACCGGCATCTTCGCCGCCCCGCAACGCCAGGAAACGGCGGAAGGCATCGAGCGCGACCTGGCCGTCAGCTACTTGAGCCGACTGGTCATCCTGCGCGCCATCGCGCCGCGGTTGGGCACGCAGCGTCCCAAGTCGTCCGTGAAGCCGCGCGTGTTCCTGATGGGCTACCCCGGCAGCGGCCAGATCGGCACGCCGGACGACCTCAACACCGAGAAATCCTACAAGGCGATGCCGGCGCACATGAACACCGTCGCCGGCAACGAAATGCTGGTGCTCGATTCGGCCCGGCGTTACCCGCACGCCACGTTCTTCGGCCTGAACCCTGGCCTTATCAAGACCAACATCCGCGACAACCTCCTCGGCAAGGACTCGCTGAAGTCGCGCGTGATGGAGACGCTGATCGGCTGGTTCACGCCTACCGCCGACGCCTACGCCGAACGCATCGCGCCGCTGCTGCTGACGCCCGACATCGAAGGCCACAGTGGTGCGATGTTCGATAGCAAAGGCCGGGCCATCCTGCCGTCGAACGGGCTGACCGAGCCGCACATCCGCAAGTTCATGGCCGCGTCCGAGGCATTGGCGGCCCGGACAGGCATCCAGCACACGGCTCCATAGAAGACAGACGCTTTTTTCCAAACACCACATCCGAGGACTTCATCATGACCACCGTATTCGATTCCGTCCGCCTTGGCCGCTACACCTGCAAAACCGTCTGGTGATGGCCCCGAATGACCCGCAGCCGTGCACAGTTCGATGGCACGCCGGGCAAACTAGCCGCCACCTACTACGCGCAGCGTGCCAGTGTCGGCCTGATCGTCGCCGAAAGTACCCAACCGTCCGATGACGGCCAGGCCTATGTGCATGTGACGCACCAGGGCAACGTGATCTACCCAGCAGTCGTGGACACGGTTTCAAGCACTCATCCGGAGCTCGAAGAATTCCGGACTGATGTATCCCTGCGTGCTGTGGCGCCGCTGGCGGTTGTAGTCGACTTCGATGTATTCGAACACGGTTGCTCGCATCCGGGCACGCGTATCGAAGCGTTCCCCATGGATGCACTCAACCTTCAGACTGTGGAAGAAGCTCTCGGCACAGGCGTTGTCGTAGCAGTTGCCCTTCGCGCTCATGCTGCAGCGCAGCTGATGAGCACGGATCAGCTTCTGGTAAGCCGCCGAACAGTACTGCCTGGTTCTGCTGTTGCTTGCTCCGCCAGCCGTAGAGCTGGGAAGGCTGCAGGCCGAATTGTTCGGCGGCCTTACCGACACCAATCCGCTCGGCCAGGGCCAGTGCCTCACCCTTGTAGGCTTGGGAGTGGCGAGTACGGGTTGGTTTCATCGGGCTTGCCTGCCTTGCCATGGTTGATCTCGTTGCCGTGTATCGCTTAACGGGGTGTCCACTGAGGCAGGGCAAGATCAACAAGCTATACAAGGCCGAGGTGACTCAAACCGAACGACCTCCGGAAAACCCTAGGCGGTCTCTTCACGCGACGAATGGCGCACAGAGATATCGCGGACGAAAAAAACCGGATCGGGTTGCCCCGATCCGGTCAAAGACACCGGCGCCGATCGCGGCCCCGAAGGATCGGAGGGCCGCGGCCGACTCGGCGGTCGCGAGGAAGCTTGCCCGGCTCAGATGGCCTTCAGCATGTGGCCGCGCTCTTCCAGGTTGAGATGCCAGGACAGCGCCTCGCCCAGGAGATGCGGAGTCTGCCCGCCGCGCCGGCTGGCGCGCTCGAAGTAGTCCTCCAGCGCGGCGTGGTAGTCCGGATGCACGCAGTTGTCGATGATCGCCCGCGCCCGTTCGCGCGGCGCCAGGCCGCGCAGGTCGGCCAGGCCCTGCTCGGTGACCAGGATGTCGACATCGTGCTCGGTGTGGTCGACGTGGCTGACCATCGGCACCACGCTGGAAATGGCCCCGTCCTTGGCGATGGACTTGGTGACGAAGATCGCCAGGCGCGCGTTGCGGGTGAAGTCGCCGGAGCCGCCGATGCCGTTCATCATCCGCGTGCCGCCCACGTGAGTGGAGTTGACGTTGCCGTAGATGTCGAACTCCAGGGCGGTGTTGATGCCGATGATGCCGAGGCGGCGGGCCACTTCCGGATGGTTGGAAATCTCCTGCGGGCGCAGGACCAGACGCTCCCGGTACTTGCCCAGCTCGGCGAAGACACGCCGGCCGCAGTCTTCCGACAGGGTGATCGAACAGCCGGAGGCGAACCTCAGCCGGCCGGCGTCGAACAGCGCGAAGGCCGAATCCTGCAATACCTCGGAATACAGCGTCAGATCGCTGAACGACGACTCGATCAGGCCGTGCATCACCGCGTTGGCGATGGAGCCGACGCCGACCTGCAGCGGCGCCAGGTTGCCGGCCAGCCGCCCGCGCGCCACCTCCCGCTCGAAGAAGCCGATCAGGTGGTTGGCGATGGCCTGGGTCTCGTCGTCCGGCGGCAGCATCGGGTAAGCCGTCTCGGGCGTATCGCAGATGACGATGGCGGCGATCTTCGCCGGATCGATCTCGATGGCCGGCGTGCCGATGCGATCGTCGACCCGGACCAGGGGAATCGGCTGGCGATCCGGGCGATCCGCCGGGACGTGGATGTCATGCAGCCCTTCCAGCAGCGGATTGCAGCCGAGATTGAGCTCGACGATCACCCGCTTCGCGGCCAGGGCCAGGCTGGCCGAATTGCCCACCGAGGAGGTCGGCACTATGTGCCCCCGCTCGGTGATGGCCACCGCTTCGACCACGGCGACATCCGGCGTCGGGATATGGCCGTCGCGCATCTGCTCGACGACTTCCGACAGATGCTGGTCGATGAACGCGACCTCGCCGGCGTTGATCGCCCGGCGCAGGACGGGGTCGCCCTGGAAAGGCATGCGCCGGGCGAGCAGCCCGGCCTCGGCCATCAGGCCGTCCAGTCCCTTGCCGAGGCTGGCGCCGGTGATCAGGTTGATCTTGAGAGGATCGCGCCCCGCCCGCTCGACCAGCGCAGCCGGAATGGCCTTGGCGTCGCCCGCTCCGCCGAAGCCGCTCATGCCGACGGTCATGCCGTCCTCGATCAGGGCCGCCGCCTGCTCGGCGCTCATGATTCGGTCGTGCAGGGAAACCAGGCGAATACGCTCGGAATACATGGGAAACCTCGAAGGATTGTAGTTATTCGAAAGGAGGGGCCCGGCCGCACCGGGCCAGGCCCGGATGGCCGCGCGGAAACGGTCAGGCAAGGCGACACGTCCTACATGTTCGGATAATTGGGTCCGCCACCACCCTCGGGCGTCGTCCAGACGATGTTCTGCGCCGGGTCCTTGATGTCGCAGGTCTTGCAGTGCAGGCAGTTCTGCGCGTTGATCTGCAGCCGCGGACCGCCCTGCTCTTCCTCCAGCACCTCGTACACCCCCGCCGGGCAGTAGCGCTGCGCCGGCTCGGCGTACAGCGGCAGGTTGCGACCGATCGGGATGGCCGGGTCGGCCAGCCGCAGGTGGCAGGGCTGATCCTCCTCGTGGTTGGTGTTGGAGAGGAACACCGAGCCGAGCCTGTCGAAGCCCAGCACCCCGTCCGGCTTCGGGTAGACGATGGGCGGACACTCCGCCGCCGGGCGCAGCCGGGCGTGGTCGGCCTCGCGGTCGTGCAGGGTGAACGGCAGCCGGCCGGCGAAGACATTCTGTTCGACGACGTTGAACGCCCCGCCGGCCAGCGGCCCGAGCCGGTGCAGCGCCGGGCCGAAGTTGCGTGAGCGGTACAGCTCCTCGTGCAGCCAGGAAGCCTCGAAGGCCGCCTTCCAGCGCGGCGCCCAGGCGCTGTCCGGCAGTTCCTCCAGAAGCGCGGCGAACACCGTCTCCGCCGCCAGCAGCCCCGACTTCATCGCCGTGTGGCTGCCCTTGATCTTCGCCACGTTCAGGGTCCCGGCATCGCAGCCGAGCAGCAGGCCGCCCGGAAAAGCCATCTCCGGCAGGGCGTTGAAGCCGCCCTTGGCGATGGCCCGCGCCCCGTAGGACACCCGCTTGCCGCCTTCCAGGTACTGTTTCAGCACGGGGTGGTGCTTGAGGCGCTGGAACTCGTCGAAGGGACTCAGCCAGGGGTTGGCGTAGTTCAAATCGACGATCAGCCCGACCACCACCTGGTGGTTCTCGGCGTGGTAGAGGAAGAAGCCGCCGCCGCTGTCCTTGTCCAGCGGCCAGCCGGCGCCGTGGATCACCAGCCCGGGCCGGTGGCGGGACGGCTCGATGTCCCACAGCTCCTTGATGCCCAGGCCGTAGTGCTGCGGGTCGGTGTCCCCAGCCAGTCCGAAGCGTTCGACCAGTTGCTTGCCCAGGTGGCCGCGGCAGCCCTCGGCGAACAGGGTGTAGCGGGCGTGCAGTTCCATGCCCGGCATGAAGCCGTCCTTGTGGCTGCCGTCGGCGGCCACGCCCATGTCGCCGGTGACCACGCCCTTGACCCGGCCGTTCTCGTCGTGGAGCACTTCCGCGACGGCGAAGCCGGGGAACACCTGCACGCCCAGCGCCTCGGCCTGCTCGCCCAGCCAGCGCACCAGGTTGCCGAGACTGACGATGTGGTTGCCGGCGTTGTGCAGGCTTTTCGGCAGCAGCGCGTCGGGCAGTTTCAGCGCCCGTTCGGCGTCCTTGAGCAGGTAGACCTCGTCGGCGCTGACCGGGGTGTGCAGCGGTGCGCCGCGTTCCCGCCAGTCGGGAAACAGTTCTTCCAGGGCGCGGGACTCGAACACCGCGCCGGAGAGGATGTGCGCCCCGACCTCGGAGCCCTTCTCCACCACGCAGACTTCCAGCGGCCGGCCCTGTTCGTTGGCCAGTTGCATCAGCCGGCAGGCGGCGGACAGGCCCGCCGGGCCGGCGCCGACGATGACCACGTCGAATTCCATGGCTTCGCGCATGGTGCGTTCCTCCTCGATCTTGTTGTTGTGAGTCGACGGCCACGGCGCGGCACCAACCCCCTCGCCGTGCCATCGGTGGGAGCGGATGCATTCGCGACTGGAGTGGGCACAAGGCCTCCGGCTGCCTTCGGCAGGTCGCGGATGAATCCGCTCCCACACCGAGCGATAGCGTGCCGGCCCCGCGCCGTCGAATCTGGCTGCGTCTTCAGAGGGCCCGTTCCAGCTCGGGCACCGCCTCGAACAGGTCGGCGACCAGCCCGTAGTCGGCGACCTGGAAGATCGGCGCCTCGGGGTCCTTATTGATCGCCACGATCACCTTGGAATCCTTCATCCCCGCCAGGTGCTGGATCGCCCCGGAGATACCCACCGCGATGTACAGCTCCGGCGCGACGATCTTGCCGGTCTGCCCCACCTGCATGTCGTTGGCGACGAAGCCGGCGTCCACCGCCGCCCGCGAGGCGCCGACCGCCGCGCCCAGCTTGTCGGCGAGTTTTTCCAGCAGGGCGAAGTTCTCGCCGCTGCCCAGCCCGCGACCGCCCGATACCACGATGCGCGCGCTGCCCAGTTCCGGGCGGTCGGACTTGGCCAGTTCCTCGCCGACGAAGCGCGAGGTGCCGGCGTCATGCGCGGCGTCTAAGGTCTCGACGGCGGCGCTGCCGCCCTCGGCCGGCAGCGGGTCGAAGGCGCTGGCGCGCACCGTGGCGACCACGATCGGGTCCAGCGACTGTACGGTGGCGATGGCGTTGCCGGCGTAGATCGGCCGCTTGAAGGTGTTCGGCGAGACGACGCCGACGATGTCGGAGAACTGGGCCACGTCGAGCAGCGCGGCGACCCGCGGCAGCAGGTTCTTGCCGGCCGAGCCGGCCGGCGCGAGCAGGTGCGAATAGCCCTTCCCGAGTCCCGCGACCAGCCGGGAGAGGTTTTCCGCCAACTGGTGCGCGTAGACGGCGGCATCGGCGACCAGCACCTTGCTCACCCCAGGGATGGCGGCGGCCTGGGCGACGACGGCTGCGCAGGAAAAGCCGGCGACCAACAGATGCAGCTCGCCGCCTAGTTGCGCCGCGGCGCCCAGGGTGTTCAGGGTGGCGCCCTTGAGGGCGCGGTTGTCGTGTTCGGCAATGACAAGAATGGCCATCAGATCACCTTCGCTTCGCTCTTCAGTTTTTCCACCAGCTCGCTCACGCTGCCGACCTTGATCCCGCCCTGGCGCTCGGCCGGCGCCTCGACCTTGAGCAGGCGGGTATGGGCCTTGAGCGTCACGCCGAGCTCGACGGGGCTCTTCACCTCCAGCGGCTTCTTCTTGGCCTTCATGATGTTCGGCAGCGAGGCGTAGCGCGGCTCGTTGAGGCGCAGGTCGGTGGTGACGATGGCCGGCAGGTTCAGCTCCAGGCTCTGCAGGCCGCCGTCGATCTCGCGGGTGACCCGCAGGCGGCCCGCCTCCAGGGCGAGCGCCGAGGCGAAGGTGGCCTGCGGCCAGTCCAGCAGGGCGGCGAGCATCTGCCCGGTCTGGTTGTTGTCGCCGTCGATGGACTGCTTGCCGAGGATCACCAGGTCGGGCTTCTCCGCCGCGACCACGGCGGCGAGCAGCTTGGCCACCCCCAGGGGGTCGGGCGCCTCGCCGCTGTCGATCTGGATGCCGCGGTCGGCGCCCAGGGCCAGGGCGGTGCGGAGCTGTTCCTGGCAGGCGGCCGGGCCCACCGAGACGGCGACGATCTCGCTGGCGAGACCGGCCTCCTTGAGGCGCACGGCCGCTTCCACGGCGATTTCGCAGAAGGGGTTCATGGCCATCTTGACGTTGGCCAGGTCGACGTCGCTCTGGTCGGGCTTGACCCGCACCTTGACGTTGTAGTCGATCACCCGTTTGACGGTTACCAGTACTTTCATTGCGCAAGTCCCCGCGGGACGGCCTTCGGGACCGCCCTCTCTCTTGTTGTCGTTCAGCGGCGTCCCGGCGGGACGCCGTTCCCGTGGCGCGGCATCAGAACTGTTCGTCGCTCAGCGCCATGATGCTGCCGCTGCCGGCGCGGATCGCCGCCAGCAGGGACTGGGTACGCGGCAGCAACTGCTCGCTATAGAAGCGCGCGCTGACCAGCTTGGCTTCGAGGAAGGCGCGGTCGCCGCCAGCCTCCAGCAACGCCTGGGCGCGCAGCGCCGAGCCGGCCATCAGCCAGCCGCCGCACAGGTAGCCGCAGAGCATCAGGAAGTTCACGCTGACGCTGCCGGCCAGGGCGGCATCGCCCTCGGCCCCCTCGAGCAGCAGGCGACGCGCCTCGCGGCCGGCGGCCAGCGCCTCGCCCAGGGCGCGGGCCTGAACGGCGAAGGGCGCGGCGCTTTCCAGGCGGGCGACGGTCTCGCCGATCTCGTCGAACAGGCCGGCGAGCAGTTCGCCCCTGTTCAGCAGGGTCTTGCGCCCGACCAGGTCGAGCGCCTGGATACCAGTGGTGCCCTCGTAGATGGTCAGGATGCGCGCATCGCGGTAGTGGCGGGCGGCGCCGGTTTCCTCGATGAAGCCCATGCCGCCGTGGATCTGCACGCCGAGGGAGGTCACCTCCTGGGCCAGTTCGGTCAGCCAGCCCTTGACGATCGGCGTCAGCAGATCCACACGGCCCTGGTGGCGCGCGGCGGCCGCCGGGTCCGGCGCGTGAGTCACGCGGTCGACCTCGGCGGCGGCGACCAGCGCCAGGGCGCGCATCGCCTCGATGGAGGCCTTCATCTGCAGCAGCATGCGGCGCACGTCGGGGAACTCGATGATCGGGAAGCGGCTGCCGTCCTTGCGGGTGCCCTGCAGACGCTCCCTGGCGTACTGGCGGGCCTGCTGGTAGGCGCGCTCGGAGATCGACAGGCCCTGCAGGCCGACGCTCTGGCGGGCGTGGTTCATCATGGTGAACATGCAGGCCAGGCCCTTGTGCGGCTCGCCGACCAGATAGCCGACGGCGCCCTCCTTCTCGCCGAAGCTCATCACGCAGGTCGGGCTGGCGTGGATGCCCAGCTTGTGCTCCAGGGAGACGCACTGGGCGTCGTTGCGCGCGCCCGGATTGCCCTGCGCGTCGAGCAGGAACTTGGGCACGATGAACAGCGAGATGCCCTTGACCCCGGCGGGCGCGTCCGGCAGCCGCGCCAGCACCAGATGGATGACGTTGTCGGTCATCTGGTGGTCGCCCCAGGTGATGAAGATCTTCTGCCCGCTGATCAGGTAGTGATCGCCATTGGGCACGGCCCTGGTCTTGATCGCCGCCAGGTCCGAGCCGGCGTCCGGCTCGGTGAGGTTCATGGTGCCGGTCCACTCGCCGCTGACCAGCTTCGGCAGGTAGGCCGCCTGCAGCTCGGCCGAGGCATGATGGGCGATGGCCTCGAGAGCGCCCTGGGTGAGCATCGGGCAAAGGGCGAACGCCAGGTTCGCCGAGTGCCAGATCTCGTTGACGGCAGTACCCACCACATTCGGCAGGTTCTGCCCGCCCCAGGCCTCGGCGGCGGTCAGCGACGGCCAGCCGCTTTCCTGGAACTGCCGGTAGGCGGCGGCGAAGCCGGGCGTCTCCTCGACGCCCCGCTCGCTCAGGCGCGCGCCCCGGGTGTCGCCGATGGCGTTCAGCGGCGCCAGCACCTCGGAGCCCAGCCGGCCGGCTTCGGCGAGAATGGCGGAAACCAGTTCGCCGTTGACCTCGTTCAGGCCGGCCCCGGAGCAGAAGCCTTCCAGCTCGACCAGTTCGTTCAGCACGAATTCCGTGTCGCGGTAGGGATGGACGTAGTCACTCATGATTGTTTCCTCTTTGTTCGGTGAGCGGGCGGCCAGCGTTTTCGCGGGCGGGGTCGGACCAGGGGCCATGACCCACCGACGGCGACGCCTGCCGCCTTCGGTATACGGGCTTCAGAAATAGCCCCGGCCGGCGGCCAGGCGGGCGCGGAAATCCTCGGTCAGGCGGTAGAGCCCGCCATGACGGGCGTGGGCCTCGGCCTTGGCGGCGAAGACCGCCAGGCCCTGGGTGTCGATGTAGCGCAGGGCGCCGCCGCGAAAGCGCGGGAAGCCGATGCCGAGCAGCAGCCCCATGTCGATCTCCTCGGGCGTCTCGACGATGCCGTCCTCCAGGCAGCGCACCGCCTCCAGGCACAGCGGGATCATCAGCCGGTCGACGATTTCCTCGTCGGAAACCTCCACGGCCTCGACCACCCGCCCGGCGATCAACGCGCGGGCCGCCGCGGCCGGCTGCTTGCCGCGCCGTCCGGAGGCGTCGACGGTGTATTCGTAGAAACCCCGGCCGTTCTTCTGGCCGAGCGCGCCGCTGGCCAGCAGCGCATCCATGATCGGCTCGCCGTCGTGGCCCATGCGCTCGGGGAAACCCTCCTGCAGCACATGGTCGGCGTGGACCATGGTGTCGATGCCGACCACGTCGGCCAGGTAGGCCGGGCCCATCGGCCAGCCGAAGGCTTCCATGACCCGGTCGATGCGCTCGAAGTCGACGCCGTCCCTGAGCAGGCGGTTGAAGCCGTTGAAATAGGGGAAGAGCACCCGGTTGACCAGAAAGCCCGGACAGTCGCCGACCACGATGGGCGTCTTGCCCATGGCGCTGGCGTAGGCCACGGTGCGGGCGATGGTCGCCTCGCTGCTGCGGCTGCCGCGGATCACCTCGACCAGTTGCATCAGTTGCACCGGGTTGAAGAAGTGCATGCCGCAGAAGGCTTCCGGCCGCTTCAGGCCCCGCGCCAGCAGGTCGATGGAGATGGTCGAGGTGTTGGAGGTCAGCACCGCGTTCGCCGCCACCTGGTCCTCCACCTCGGCCAGCACGGCGGCCTTGACCCTGGGATTCTCGACCACCGCCTCGACCACCAGGTCGACTTCGCCGAAGCCCGCGTAGTCCAGCGCCGGCCGGATGTTGTCCAGCACTCGCTGCTTGCCGGCGGCATCCAGGCGGCCCTTGTCGATCTGCCGGTCGAGCAGTTGCCCGGCGGTCTTCAGGCCCAGTTCGAGCGCCTCGCCGCGGATGTCTTTCATGACGATGGGCACGCCCGAGGACGCCGACTGGAAGGCCACGCCGCCGCCCATGATGCCGGCGCCGAGCACGGCGCTGCGGCGGACCGGCTCGGCCTTGCCGCTCCAGGCCCTGGCCTTCTTCCTGACCAGTTGCTCGCCGAGGAACAGGCCGATCAGCGCGCGGGCGACATCCGACTTGGCCAGCGCGCCGAAGGTACGCACCTCGACCCGCAGCGCCTCGTCCAGCGGCAGCCCGGCATGGCGGATCACCGCATCGAGGATCGCCGCCGGCGCTGGATAACGGGCATCGAGCTTGCCGCCGAGGCGTTGCCGGAGAGCGGCCAGGCGTTCCTGACTGTCGCCGAGGGGCTGCTGCTTGCGGGAGCGCTCGGCGGCGCCCGACAGCTCGCCACTGGCGGCCAGGCGCAGCAGGTTCAGCGCGACATCGCGCAGCTCCGCGGCGAGCACCACCCGGTCGACGGCGCCCAGCTCCAGCGCCCTGGCCGCGGCCTGCGGCTTGCCGGCGAGCATCCAGTCGAGCGCCGCCTCGGCGCCGATCAGCCGGCTCAGGCGAACGGTGCCGCCCCAACCCGGACAGAGGCCCAGGGTCACCTCCGGCAGGCCGACCCTGGCATCCGCCGCCAGCACCCGGAAATCGGCCGCCAGCGCCAGCTCGAAGCCGCCGCCCAGCGCCAGGCCGTTCACCGCCGCCACGCTCGGGAACGGCAGGCGCTCCAGGGCGGAGAACAGTCGCTGCCCGTAGCCGATCCAGTCCGCCACCTCGCTCTCGGGACGGGCGAAGGCCGCGGTGAATTCGGTGATGTCGGCGCCGACCACGAACGCCGGCTTGGCACTGGCGATCAGCAGACCCTCGATCTCGTGGCCGCGGGTACCGAGCAGCCGGACGACTTCGGCCAGCTCGTCCAGGGTCGGCCGGTCCAGCTTGTTGACGGAGGAGCCCTGCAGATCGAGGGTCAGCTCGACCAGCCCCGCCTCCAGTGCCTTGAGGCGCATCGCCTTGCCGTTGAACATCGTGAACTCCAGGTTGTTCTTGAGCGGCCACGCGGGGCCGCACGCATCCGCACCGTCGCCGCGCGGGCGATGGTCGGGTCGAAAAATTCGGAAAGCGGGCGCGGCCGCGCCGGACCGCGCCCGGGCCGCTCAGTCGCGCCGCAGCAGCGCCGCGATGCCCTGGCCGCCGCCGATGCACAGGCTGACGATGGCGTAGCGGCCCAGGACGCGGGCCAGCTCGTGGATCGCCTTCACCGTGATGATGGCGCCGGTGGCGCCGATCGGATGGCCCATGGAGATGCCGCTGCCGTTGGGGTTGAGGCGCTCGGCGGGCAGTTCCAGTTGCTGGGCGACGGCCAGCGCCTGGGCGGCGAAGGCCTCGTTGACCTCGAAGACGTCGATGTCGCCGACGCCCAGGCCGTTGCGTTCGAGCAACTGGCGAATGGCCGGAACCGGGCCGATGCCCATGATGCTCGGCTCGACGCCGACCACCGCATAATCGACCAATCGGGCCAGGACCTGACGACCCTCGGCTTCGGCCCTGGTGCGCGCCATCAGCACCAGGGCGGCGGCGCCGTCGTTGAGCCCGGAGGCGTTGCCGGCGGTGACCGTGCCGCCCTCCTTCTTGAACACCGGCTTCAGCGGCTCGAGGTCGCCGAGCGTGCAGTCGAAGCGGATGTGCTCGTCGGTATCGAAGAAGGTCGAGCCTTTGCGGCTCTTCAGCTCGATGGGCAGGATCTGCTCCTTGAAATACCCCTGCTCGACGGCGCGCTGGGCGCGCTTGTGGCTCTCGACGGCCAGCGCATCCTGCTGCTCGCGGGTGATGCCGTACTGCTCGGCGACGTTCTCCGCGGTCACGCCCATGTGGTAGCGGTTGATCGGGCACTGCAGGGCGCCGACCATCGGGTCGACGGTCACCCCGTCGCCCATCCGCTGGCCGAAGCGCCCGGCGGGCAGGTGGTAGGGCGCCAGGCTCATCGACTCGGCGCCGCCGGCCACCGCCGCGTCGCACAGGCCGAGCTGGATCTGCTGGGCGGCGCTGACGATGGCCTGCAGGCCGCTGCCGCACAGGCGGTTGACGGTCAGCGCCGGGGTATCCACGGACAGGCCGCCCTGCAGCGCCGCCACCCGGCTGATGTACATGTCGCGCGGCTCGCTGTGGATGACGTTGCCGAACACGCAATGGCCGATGCCGGCCGCATCGATGCCCGCCCGGCGTACCGCCTCGGCGACCAGCAGGCCGCCCAGTTCGCCGGGCCGGTGGCTCTTCAGGCTGCCGCCGAAGCCGCCGATGGCCGTGCGAACCCCGCTGACGATGACCACTTCTTGTATTTGTGCGCTCATGGATGGTTTTCCTTGGATGTGCCTGGAGCGGACAGCCCTCCGAGGGGATCGGACGGAGGTCTGCGAATGGTCGTTAGCTTCCATCCATGAGCGAGCGCCGGCAATAACGAATCCAGCCTCAGAATTGACATTAACGGACAGCACCGATCCGATCGTTTCGATAGACTCCGGTCACAGAGAAATACCTTCGCGGGACAGGCCATGAGCATCGAGCGCTACTCCATCTCCATGCATTTCCCCCGGGTGCTGATGAACGCCGCGCGCCGTCGCGGGCTCGACGAGGACAGGCTGCTCGCCGAAGCCGGCATCAGCCGCCGGCTGCTCGACAACCCGCACCTGCGCATCACCCCCGACCAGTTCAGCCGGCTGATGCGCGGCGTCTGGCGCCTGGGCGACGACGAGTTCCTCGGCATGGGCGCGCAACGCTGCCGCCAGGGCATCTTCGCGCTGATGGCCAAGCAGGTGGTCCGCTCGCGCACCCTGGGCTCGGTCTATTACAAACTCGGCCACTTCTACAATCTGGTGAACGACTCGCTGCGCATGGAACTGCAGGTCGAAGGCGACGAGGCCCGCTTCTCGATGGCCCTGACCGATCCGTCCCAGGACCCGGACTACCTGCTGCGGGAATTCCTGCTGCTGCTCTGGCACCGCTTTCCCAGTTGGCTGATCGGCCAGCGGATTCCGCTGAAGTACGCCACCTTCGACCACGCGGCCCCCGAGCATCTGGCCGAGTACCGCCTGATGTTCCCCTGCCCGGCGCGCTTCGAGCAGCCGACCAACAGCCTGGTGTTCGAGGCACGCATGCTCGACGCCCCGGTGGTGCAGACCCCCGAGGCCCTGGCCACCCACCTGCGGCGGGCGCCGATCGACTGGTTCACCCGGCCCGCCTACTACCCCGTGTATACCCGGCGGGTACGCGATCATCTGGAAAGATCCGGCGACCTGGCCGGCGCGACCATCCAGAGCACCGCCGCCGCCCTGCACCTGACCGAACGCACCCTGCGCCGCCGGCTCAGCGCCGAAGGCAGCAGCTTCCAGGGCATCAAGGACGGCATGCGCCGCGACATGGCCATCCACTACCTGACCCAGCCTTCCATGCCGATCAGCCAGGTCGCCCGGCAGTTGGGCTTTTCCGAGCCGTCCGCGTTCACCCGGGCGTTCAAGCAGTGGACTGGCGAGCTACCCAAGACCTACCGGGACGCGGCCCGAAAAATGTAACTTTTTATGTCAAGAATTCCCGCCAGGCGCCTCTCCGGCCGGTACGGGACGACGGTCCCGCCGTCGGAAATGCGGCTAAATAATTGATTCCAAAATAGTTTGAATAGAAATTTATTTTCATTGCCATGGAGTAACCCTGCGCAAGGACTACCCGATTCGGGGCTCCTCGGAGGCACTCGCGCCCCCGTGCGATCCATACTCGCCACCCGTCGGGTTCCACTCGCCGCTTTGCCCGAAAGTCGCCGAAGGCACGGCTGGCGCCGCCTCCAGGGTCATTTTCGCCATCCGCCCGGGAATGCGGGCACGCCCTGCGCGAACCACCGGCCACGGCCGGGCCCCGACAAACCGGCCATCTCTCTGAAAGCGCGTCCTTGAGCGGCTACAGCGGTTTTCTCAAGTCGTCGATAGGGGAATAATGGAGAGGCTTTCTTCCCTCCCCTGCCTTGCGATCCCACTTTTATTCGAGGTTCACATGACCGAGCACGCTCCAGCGGGCACGCCGCAGCTTTCCGCTCGCGCAATCCTATTGATCGAACTGGCCCTGGCGATGGGCGGTTTCGGTATCGGCACCGGCGAGTTCACCATCATGGGCCTGATGCCGAACGTGGCCCAGGATCTGAACATCAGCGAGCCCCAGGTGGGGCATGTGATCAGCACCTACGCCCTGGGCGTGGTGGTCGGCGCGCCGCTGCTGGCGATCCTCGGCGCCCGCCTGCCACGCCGCATCCTGCTGATGCTGCTGATGCTGTTCTTCGCCGCCGGCAACTTCGCCAGCGCCCTGGCATCGGATTATCACGCCCTGATGCTTTATCGTTTCATCGCCGGCCTGCCCCATGGCGCCTACTTCGGCGTCGCTTCGCTGGTGGCCGCCTCCATGGCACCGCCGGACAAACGCGCCAACGCGGTCAGCCGGGTGATGACGGGCCTGACCGTTGCCATTCTGGTCGGCAACCCGCTGGCCACCTGGCTCGGTCAATGGCTGAGCTGGCGCAGCGCCTTCGCCCTGGTCGGCGCCATCGCCCTGCTCACCGTGGCCCTGGTGTTCATCTACCTGCCGGTGAGCCGTCATGAGGAAACCAGCAACCCGATACGCGAACTCCGCGCCTTCAACCAGCCCCAGGTGTGGCTGGCGCTGGCCATCAGCGCGATCGGTTTCGCCGGCATGTTCTGCGTGTTCAGCTACCTGGCGCCGACCCTGCTGGAAGTGACCGGGGTGCACGAAAACTGGATTCCGTTCGGCCTGGCCGCCTTCGGCCTCGGTACCATCGTCGGCAACATAGCCGGCGGCTGGCTGTTCGACCGGCTGAAATTCAAGTCCGTCGCCCTGGTGCTGCTGTGGAGCACCGCGGTACTGCTGCTCTTTCCGATGTCGGTCCACTCGCTCTGGACCATCCTGCCGGCGATCTTCGCCGTGGGCACCATGGTCGCCCTGTCGCCGCCGCTGCAGACCCACCTGATGGATGTGGCCACCGAGGCGCAGACCCTGGCCGCCGCCTCCAACCACGCCGCCTTCAACATCGCCAACGCCCTCGGCCCCTGGCTCGGCGGCCTGGCCATCAGCGCCGGCCTCGGCTGGACCGTCACCGGCTATGTCGGCGCGGTCACCGCGATCCTCGGTCTGCTGATCTTCTTCCAGGCCTGGAAGCTGCAAGGCAACCCGGCGCAAAGCGCGCCAGCCGGGCAGGCAGTGACGGAACACTGACCCGCTTCCGCGTGCCCGGGCGGCCGAGGGGCACCCGGGCATCCCCGGCGCACTTCGCCGCCCGCCCTACCTCGTCAAGACCGCGGCCGCGAGCCCGGGCTCGGCTTCGAACTGGATGCCCGCCCCGATCAGCGGATCGATCTGGCCGGCCACCCGCGCCAGCGCATCGACCCGTTCCGTCTTCACCAGCACCCGGCCCTGGCCGTCGAAACGCATTCCCGTCTCCCGCAACGCAGCTTCGTGCCCCGGCGGCTCCGGAGCCTGCAGCGGATGAACCTCGATCTCGTAGGGCCGGAAGCCCTTCTCGCGCAGGAAGACCACGATCCGGTCGCGATCCAGGTTCAGATCCCGTTTCACTTCGTCGAACTTGTCGCTGCTGCGCCGAAAGGCCAGCGTCCAGACCGCGAAATCGCCCGTCACGCCCAGGTCGGTGAGTCCATCCACCGTCACCGCAGCGTCTCCCGTGCGAAAGCCTTCCACGCCCTGCCCCATCGCCCAACCGGAAAAGACCAGGACACTACCGACGATCAGCGCCGGAGCCCATCCAGTACACACACGGGCGCCACGGCCATCTCCCCGAAAACGCCCGAACGAGCCGGAGCCCGTTGTCATCAACCCCTTCATTTTCAATCACCCGAATATTGCGTCTCGATAGCACTGGCAGCATCGGGCAAACGAAGGAAATGAAAGTGTGCACAAGCGGAAACGGCCTTGGCTGTGCGGGAAACCGGCGATTTAGAGCTGGCCATCGAGGCACGAGGAGTTGCGCCACGAGGGGGCGGGCCGAATGGCAAGTGCGCCGGGCGGGAAAACCGCTCCGCGCGCCCGTCGCCCGGACAGCCGGGACCGCCCGACGGCGCCCGGCCTCAGCGCGTCGAAGCCGCCGCCGGCGCGGGCCTCGGCTCGGATTCGAACTGGATGCCCGCCGCGATCAGCGGATCGATCTGGCCGGCCACCCGCGCCACCGCATCGACCCGCGCCGTCTTCACCAGCACCCGGCCCTGGCCGTTGAAACGCTGTCCCGCCTGCTGCGACGAGGCTTCGTGGCCCGGCAGATCCTCGACCTGCAGCGGATGGACCTCGATCTCGTCGGCCCTGAAGCCCTTTTCGCGCAGGAAGACCACGATCCGGTCGCGATCCAGATTCAGACTCCGCCGCACCTCGGCGAACTTGTCGCTGCCTCGCCGAAAGGCCAGCGTCCAGACCGCGAAATCGTTCTTCACATCCAGATTTGTGAGTCCATTCACCGTCACCGCACGGTCCACCGCGCGAAAGCCTTCCACTCCCTGCCCCACCGCCCAACCGGAAAAGACCAGGGTACTACCGATGATCAAGGCAGGAATCCATCCAGTACGTATTGTGCTGTCCATGGCTATCCTCCCGGGGGTTTCCGAACAGGCTAGTCCATGCCAGGGCGGGCAGCGGAGCGCTTGTCGCGGGCTTTGGCGCTGGATTATGGTGCAGCACCCCGCTTTCCTACGGACGGCACCTTCCCATGCCCATTCCCGCCCCACGGCCCGGCCACTATGCCCTCGGCGGCATGCTGGCGAGCATCCTGCTCAACTTGCTGCTGCGCACCTTCGTCAAGGTCGGCGGCCTGCTCGCCACCCTGCTGATCGCCGGCCTGATCGCCGCCGGCATGGCTCTGGTCTTCGTCTGGCGAAACCGCCGCGCGCCCTGGCCCGAAGAGCGCCGGCGCATCGTCCTGTACTACGGCCTAGGCCTCGGCGTGCTCTATCTCGGCCTGCTGGGCATGATGGAGCAGCAGTACGAACACGGCCCGGTCGGGCTGATGCTGTTCGGCCTGCACTACGCCTGCTATCCGGCTCTGGCCTGGATGGCGCTGGGACGGCTCGGAAGGTAGGAAACGATGATGGACGAGCGGCACGCTGGCCGACCGGGACGCGTGCCGGAGCGCGGGAGCGGACTCATCCGCGATGGGGAGCGCCCCAGGCGGGGGCATCGCGAACAAGTTCGCTCAGCGGATATGGACGGAAAGCCATGCGACGGAAGGTAGTCCCGGCTATCGGAAAGCAGCGGGCCGGAGGAGCGATCCTCCTTGCTTCAGCAAACGCCCATCCCCAACTGCAACAGGGCCAGCCCGCCCTGTCGCCAGCCCCACCAGGCGAGGAGCGCCAACAGGCCGAGCACTGCGACGGCCGCCAGACGCACCGGCCAGCCGCTCATCCCGCCTCGGCCGCGCGCAGGCGCGCCACCGGCTGTTCGCGCACCGGCCAGTTGAGCAGCGCGGCCACCAGGCTGAGGGCGATGGAGATCTGCCAGACCAGCTCGTAGCTGCCCGTACGGTCGTAGAGCCAGCCGCCCAGCCAGCCGCCGAGAAAGGCGCCGAGCTGATGGAAGAGGAACACGATGCCGCCGAGCATCGACAGGTTGCGCACGCCGAACAGGGTCGCCACGGTGCCGTTGGTCAAGGGCACCGTGGACAGCCACAACAGGCCCATGGCCATGCCGAAGGCATAGGCGCTCCACTCGCTGAGCGGCAGGTAGACGAAGGCGACGATCACCACGGCGCGCAGCAGATAGAGCACGCTCAGCAGCGGCGGCTTGGCATGGCGCCCGCCGAGCCAACCGGCGAGATAGGTGCCGAACACGTTGAACAGCCCCACCAGCGCCAGCACCGTGGTGCCGACCTGGGCCGGCAGGTGCCGGTCCACCAGATAGGCCGGCAGGTGCACACCGATGAACACCACCTGGAAGCCACAGACGAAGAAACCCAGCGCCAGCAGCCAGAATCCGCCGTGACCGGCCGCCTCGCGCAATGCCTCGCCCAGGCTTTGCTCGTGAGCCTGCGGCGGCTGCGGGCGATCCTTCAGCAATCCCACCAGCGGCACGATCAGGGCGACCAGCAGCCCCAGCGCCAGCAGCGCCGACGACCAGCCGAGCCAGCCGATCAGGCCGAGGGTGCCGGGCAGCATGGCGAACTGGCCGAAGGAACCGGCGGCCGCGGCGATGCCCATCGCCATGCTGCGTTTCTCCGCCGGCGCGGCACGCCCGACCACGCCGAGGATCACCGAGAAGGAGGTGCCGGACAGGCCGACGCCGATCAGCAGTCCCGCGCTCAGCGATAGCGTCCAGAGCGAATCGGCCAGCGCCATCAGCACCAGCCCCAGCGCATAGAGCAGCCCGCCGACGACCACCGCCCGCGCCGCGCCGTAGCGGTCGGCCAGCGCCCCGGTGAAGGGCTGCGTCAGTCCCCAGATCAGGTTCTGCAGGGCGATGGCGAAGGCGAACACCTCCCGCCCCCAGCCGAACTCGCCGCTCATCGGCGCCAGGAATAGGCCGAAGCCATGGCGCACGCCCAGCGACAGGGCCAGGATCAGCGAGGCACCCAGCAGGACCCAGCCACTGGTGCGCCACATCGTCGAAGTCATGAAATATCCTTTATGGGTATATACCCGCTTATCCGTGAAAAAATCAGCCGAGACTTTCCAGTTCGTCCAGCAGCGCCAGCAAGGCGTTGCGCTTCTGCGCTCCGAGGCGCTGCCCGAGCCGCTCCTGCACCTGCTCCCAGGCAGGTCTCGCCTCGTCGAGGCAAGCCCTGCCCGCCGCGGTCAGAGACACCAGCCGGTTACGCTGATCCTCGCCGCCCTCCAGCGCCAACAACCCCTTGCCCTCCAGCACCCGCAGATTGCGCCCGAGGGTGCTGCGATCCAGCCCCATCGCCTCGGCCAGTTCCGTGATGCTCGGCCGCCGCAGCCGTTCGAGGTTGCGCAACAACGCATATTGCGCGGCATTCAGCCCGACGCCGGCGAGAGCATCGTCGTACAGCCGGTTCACGCTGCGCGTGGCCCGGCGGAGCTTGGTGCAGAGGCAGGGTGTCGGAAGCATGGGATAAGGGTATATACCCGGAGCGGCGGACCGTCAACTACGGCAAAAAATCAGTAGCGATAACGGCACATCACGATCTGCGGGGCATCGCCGTTCACCTTGTAGACCAATCGATGTTCCTCGCTGACGCGACGCGACCAGAAACCACTGAGGTCGTGTTTCAAAGGTTCCGGTTTGCCCAGGCCACCGAAAGGATCGCGTTGCGCCTCCCGGATCAGCAGGTTGATCCGTTTCAGCCCGGCCTTGTCGTTCTGCTGGAACCACAGATAGTCGTCCCAAACCTCGGGCGTGAAGAGAATATTCAGCGTCAATCTTCGTCGACGAGCGTTCGCGGCTCCGCCTTCCCTGCCCGCAGATTGGCGATCGAGCGGATCAGTCGTTCGGCATTGGCGGGCGAACGCAGCAGATAGGCCGTCTCTTCGAAAGCGTTGTAATCGGCCAGGGACATCATGACGACCGGCTCTCCTTTCTGCCGGGTGATCAGGATGGGCGCGCGGTCGTCGTTCACCCGCTCCATGGTTTCCGCCAGATGCTGGCGGGCCGTGGTGTAGTTGATAGTTTGGCTGCGCGATTTTCCACCCCGTATGAGCCGAGAACCGGAAAATGTTCCGGCTCAGGTTTCCACCGCCGCCCATTGCTTGCTCAGCCGCTTGTCCGACACCGGCATCCTGGTCCCCAGTTGCTGGGCGAACAGCGATACCCGGTATTCCTCCAGCATCCAGCGATACAGGGTCAGCTCGGGGTCGCGCTTGCCCTCCTGGGCGTGCTTGGCGGCGCGGGCCTGATATTGCTCCCAGAGGGCGGCGAGTTCGCCACTCCAGACGCGGTCGCGCTGGAGCTGGCCGCCGACCTTGTCGAGGCGCTGCTCGATGGCCTTGAGGTAGCGGGGATACTCGCGCAGCCAGTCGGCCGGCGTGTCGCGGACGAAGCCGGGGAAGACGAGCCGGGCGAGTTGGGCCTTGATGTCGTTGAGGGCAACGGCCTGGGCCAGGTCGATGCGCCCCTTGAAACGCTTCTGCAGGTCGTGGCGCAGCTTGAGGATGTCCAGCACCAGCTTCGCCAGGCGGCCGGCCTGTTCGGCCCAGGCGCCGCGCTTGCGCTCGGCCAGCGCGGCCAGCGCGGCACCGTCGCGGGGCAGTTGCGGCTCGCCGTCGAGGATGCTGGCGTCGAGGCTGGCCAGAAGAATGTCCTCGACCAGGGCGTCCGGCTTGCCCATGTCGCGGTACAGCAGGCTGAGCTCGGTGAGTCCTGGCAGCTTGCCGCGCAACTGCTTGGCCGGTTCGGCCAGTTGCTGCAGGAGCAGGCGTTGCAGGGCGCGGCGGTGCTGGAAGTCGGCCTCGGCCTGGGTCGGGAAGCGGTTCTCCTTCACCGTGCCGGCCTCTTCCACCAGCGCCGGGAACACCGTCATGGAGAGGCCGGCGATCTTCTGCTGGGTCTTTTCCGCCAGCGGGGCGAAGCCTTTGGCCTCGACCGGCGCGGCGTCGGCCTTGCGTTGCGGGATGGCCAGGGCCGCCTGGCTGGCCTCGGCGAAGCGGGCGGTCAGTTCGGCCAGGTCGCGGCCCTCGCCGAGGAACTTGCCGCGCGCATCGACCACCTCGATGTTCATCTTCAGGTGATTCTCGAGCTGGACGGCGGCCTCCACCCAGGCCTCCTCGGGCACGCGGGCGCCGGTCATGCGCGTGAGCTCGCGGCCCAGCGCCTCGGGCAAGGCGCCTTCGGCGAAGGCCATCCTGGCCAGCGCCGCCTTGACGAAGTCCGGTACCGGCACGAAGTTCTTGCGGATCGCCTTGGGCAGGTTGCGCACCAGGGCCACGCACTTGGCCTCCAGGAGGCCCGGCACCAGCCAGTCGAGACGTTCGGCCGGCAGTTGCGGCAACAGCGGCGCCGGCACGCGGACGGTCACCCCATCGCGGGGATGGCCCGGCTCGAAATGGTAGGTCAGCGGCAATTGCAGCTCGCCGAGGCGCAGGCTGTCGGGGTATTGCGCGGCGGTGACCTCGCTTGCGTCGCGGGCCAGCACGTCCTCCTCGCGCATCATCAGAAGCTGCGGGTCCTTCGCGCTCTCGCGCCGGTACCAGTCGTCGAAACTCGCGGTCTGGCAGATGTCCGCCGGCAGGCGCGCCTCGTAGTAGGCGAACAGGGTTTCCTCGTCGGCGAGGATGTCGCGCCGGCGCGCCTTGGCCTCCAGTTCGTCGAGCAACTCCAGCAGTTCCCGATTGGCGCTCAGGCACCTGGCGCGGCTGGCGATCTCGCCGCGCACCAGCCCCTCGCGGATGAACAGCTCGCGGGAAACCTGCGGATCGACCGGCCCGTAGTGCACCGGACGGCGACCGACCACGATCAGCCCGTAGAGGGTGATCTGCTCGAAGGCGACGACCTGGCCGCGCTTCTTCTCCCAGTGCGGTTCGAAATGGTTCTTCTTGAGCAGATGGCCGGCCAGCGGCTCGATCCAGTCCGGCTCGATTTTCGCCACCATGCGCGCGAACAGCTTGGTGGTCTCGACCAGCTCGGCGGCCATCACCCAGGCCGGCTTCTTGCGGCCGATCACGCTGGAGGGGTGAATCCAGAACCGCCGCTGGCGGGCGCCGAGGTAGTCGCCCTCCTCGGTCTTCTGGCCGATCTGGCTGAGCAGGCCGGAGAGGATGGCCTTGTGCACGGCGGAGTAGTTCCTGACCTTCTGCGCGGCCTCGCTGGCCTCGGCCTGCTGGCGAACGATGGCGTTGACCTTGTTGTCGGTAGTCGGGGCGGGCACTTCGCTGGCCAAGGCTTCGCCGTTGTCCACCCTACGGCCCTGTCCGGTGGAAAAGCCTTCGGCGTTGTCCACCCTACGGGAGTCGGATTTTGCGTAGGGTGGATGGCCGGAGCCATCCACCGCTTGGCCCATGCCGAGCTTGAGTTCACGCACGATCAGCGCGAGCTGACGGTGGGCGTCGCGCCATTCGCGCAGGCGCAGGTAGTTGAGGAAATTCTTCCGGCACCAGGTACGCAGGGCGTTGGAGCCCAGCGCCTGGCGCTGCTCCTCGAAGCCGCGCCAGAGGTTGATCAGCGCGGCGAAGTCGGAATCCGGGTCCTTCCACTGGGCATGGGCCTGGTCGGCGGCCTGCTGGCGTTCCGCCGGGCGCTCGCGCACGTCCTGCACGGACAGCGCGCTGGCGACGATCAGTACCTCTTCCAGGCTGCCCAGGCGGGCGGCCTCCAGCAGCATGCGGCCCAGGCGCGGGTCCACCGGCAGGCGCGCCAGTTGACGGCCGAGCGGAGTGAGCTGGCCTTCGCGGGTGACCGCGGACAGCTCCTGCAGCAAGTTGAAGCCGTCGCTGATCGCCTTGCCGTCCGGCGGCTCGATGAAGGGGAAATCCTCGATGCTGCCCAGGCGCAGGTGGAGCATCTGCAGGATCACCGCGGCGAGGTTGGTACGCAGGATTTCCGGATCGGTGAACTCCGGACGGGCGAGGAAATCCTCCTCGCTGTAAAGGCGCACGCAAATGCCCGGCTCCACCCGCCCGCAACGGCCCTTGCGCTGGTTGGCGCTGGCCTGGGAGACGGCCTCGATGGGCAGACGCTGGACCTTGGCCCGGTAGCTGTAGCGGCTGATCCGCGCCGTGCCGCTATCGATCACGTAGCGGATGCCCGGCACGGTAAGCGAGGTCTCGGCGACGTTGGTCGCCAGGACGATCTTGCGCCCGGCCGCCGGGCGGAAGATCTTCTGCTGCTCGGCCGGGGTCAGGCGAGCGTAGAGCGGCAGGACCTCGGTGTGTTTCAGGTTGGCCTTGCGCAGTACCTCGGCGCAGTCGCGGATCTCGCGCTCGCCGGGCAGGAACACCAGCACGTCGCCGGGACGCTTGCCGACCGAGCGCTCGTGGGCGGCGATCTCGTCGAGGGCGGCGAGGATGCCCTGGTCGACGCTCAGGTCGTCCTCGACCCGGTTGCCCTCCTCGTCAACCTCGGCGGCCAGCGGGCGATACCAGGTTTCCACCGGGTAGGTGCGCCCGGACACCTCGACGATGGGCGCAGCGTTGAAGTGCCTGGAGAAACGCTCCAGATCGATGGTCGCCGAAGTGATGATGACCTTGAGGTCGGGCCGGCGCGGCAACAGGGTCTTCAGGTAGCCGAGCAGGAAGTCGATGTTCAGGCTGCGCTCATGGGCCTCGTCGACGATGATGGTGTCGTAGCGCTCCAGGTAGCGATCGTGCTGGGTCTCGGCGAGCAGGATGCCATCGGTCATCAGCTTGATCAGGCTGCGCTCGTTGGATTGGTCCTCGAAGCGCACCTGATAGCCGACCAGTTCGCCCAGCGGCGAGCCGATCTCCTCCGCCACCCGGGTCGCCACGCTGCGCGCCGCCAGGCGCCGGGGCTGGGTGTGGCCGATCAGCCCGTGCGCACCGCGACCGATCTCCAGACAGATCTTCGGCAACTGGGTGGTCTTGCCCGAGCCGGTCTCGCCGGCGATCACCAGCACTTGATGTTTCTCAAGCGCCGCCTTGATCTCCTCGCGCTTGGCGGCGATGGGCAACTGGTCGTCGTAGCGCAGCGCCGGCACGCTGGCCCGCCGCGCCTCGACCCTGGCGCAGGAGGCCTGGAAGCGCTCCAGCCAGTGCGCCAGCCTCGCCTCGTCGGACTGGGGCGTCCCCGGCTTCTTGCGCAGTTCGTGGAGCTGGCGGCGCAGGCGGTGACGATCGGCGATCAGGGCGTGGTCGAGGTTGTTCAGGAGAGAGTCGAAAGCGGGCATTGCGTCGGTCATGGACAGCCGTTGGCGATTCGCTGAAAAGCCGCGATTGTCGCAGATTTGGCCGGCGGGAGTCGTTCCGGGTTCGGCGGGAAAGGCGCCTTTCCCGTTTCGCTGTTCACAGGGCGGACAACGCCGCGGGCCTGTCCGCCCCGGTGGATGGCTTCGGCCATCCACCCGACTGCCCGTCGCCCCGTGTCCTCAGCGCGATGCGTTGCGCCTGGCGACACGCCCCGGAGCGCCCTGGGCGAGCCATATGTTGACGTTCTCGATGGTCTGCTTGGACAGCCTGCCGGCCCAGCGATTCAGAATCAGAAGATTGGTGATGAAGTCGTACTGGGCTTGCAGGAGATCGCGCCGTGCCCGGTACTCGTTCTGCACGTTGGTCAACACGTCGGCCGCGTTCACCACGCCGAACTGGAAGCCCTTTTCGGCGGCCTCCGTGGACTTCTTCGCCGACTCGAGCGCATTGCGCGAGGCGCGGATCCGCTCCACGCTGGCCTGGGCCGTGAGATAGGAGCTGGTGGTTTCCTTGAACACCTGACGCCGCATCGCCTCGAGCTCCTGCTCGGCCGAATCCCGGTCGTTGTGCAGCGCACGGACCCGGGCGGAGGTGGAACCGCCGCTGTAGATGGGTACCTGCAGGGCGATACCGGCCGAATAGTTGTCGTAGCGGTTCGTCTGGTTGTTGTCGTAGCCGGCGTCGCTGCGCAGCGCCGACAGGTTGAGACTGAGGGAGGGATAGTGCCCGCCCTTGCCTTCGCGGATGGCCGCATCGGCCGCCGCGAGCGCGTCCTGCCGCGCCTTGAGCCCCGGGTTGGCGGCGATGGCGCGATCGATCCAGACTTCCAGGGTCTCCTGGGGAGCCTGCAGTTCGATGTCGTCGCGGATACGGCTGAGCCGCTCCTGCACAGGGCGCCCGATGACTTCGGAAAGCTCCTCGCGGCTGAGACGAACCTGGTTGCGCGCGTCGACCTCGTCGGCGGCCAGCGCATCGATGCGCGCCCGGAGATCGAGGACGTCGGTGATCATCGCCAGTTGCTTTTCGTAGAGCGCATTGACGCGGTCCAGGTTCTTCTGGGTGGCGCGGCGCTCGGCCAGGACCAGCTCGAGCTCGTCGTCGGAAGCCAGGGCGACGAAATAGCGCTGCGCCAGGTCGATGGCCGCTTCCGCCTGGGCATCCTCGGCCTCGGACTGGTCGCGTTTGGCCAGACTCTTGAAGCGCTGGTAATTCTCCCAGGCGGGCTTGTTGTAGAGATGCTGGGTCAAGGTGAGGGAATAACGCTCCGTGTCGTAGGAACTACGCGCCGCATCGTCGTCGCGCGTGTTGCGGCTGAACACGGTGGTCGCCGAGACCTGCGGCAGCAACTCTCCCAGCGCCTCGCGTTGCCGCTCCTTGCCGGCCTGGGCGCGCGCATAGGCGGCCAGGACCCGCGGGTCCTCCAGCCGCGACTCCCCGTACAACTGCAGCAGATCGGCGGTGTATTCCGAGGCGCGGACTTCCCGTTTTTCCGCGCCGGACGGCACGGCCGGCGTCGAATCGCTCCGTGGGGGCGCGGCCTGTACCGAGACGCTCACCAGGGCCAGAAACATGATGTAGGGCGTGCGTTGCACGGTCACTCCTCAATCAGCGATCTGGCGAACGCATCGGTGGCCGGCTGTAGCAGGTATTGCAGCATGGTGCGCTTGCCAGTGTTGATGTAAACCTCCGCCGGCATGCCCGGTTGCAGCCTGAGCTCGCCCAGGCGCCGGGCTCCCTCCTCGGTCAGGCCGATACGGGCCAGGTAATAGGGCATGCCGTTCTTCTCGTCGACCAGGCGGTCGGCGGAAACCCGCAGCACCTTGCCCTCGACGACCGGGGTCGTGCGGCTGTTGAAGCCACTGAAGCGGATATCGGCGGACTTGCCGGCCTCGACCCGGTCGATATCGCTGGGCGCGACCTGGGCCTCGATGACCAGATCGGAGATGGACGGCACTATGTCCAGCAGAGGCGTTCCCGGATTGATCACGCCACCGATGGTATGCACCGTCATACCCAGGATCATGCCGTCCTCGGGCGCGCGGATCACCACGCGGCTCAGGCGGTCCTCCAGGGCGGACTTCTTCTCCTGCAGATCGAAGACCTTGGTCTGCACCTCGGCCAACTGGCTGACGACATCGGCGTTGAAGTCCTTGTTGAGCTGGAGAATCTGCAGCTCGGTTTCATTGATCTGCAAGCGGATCTTGGTGATTTCCGAGCTGTGGTCGGCGATCTCGGCGCGCAGCTTGTCGAGATTGCGTTCCTGCTCGAGCAGGCGCTGCTTATCGACGAACCCCTCGGCCAGCAACTCCTTCAGTTCGCGGATTTCCTTGGTGAAAGAGTTCTGCAAGCTGCCCTTGGTGCGGATCACGCCTTTCAGGCCGTTGATCTGCTCGTGCAACTGGCCGATGCGCTTTTCCAGCACGGCCTCCTCTCCCAGGCGGGAGTTGCGGCGGGCCGTGAACACCTGGGTTTCGCCGTCGCGGGCCTCGCGCGCACGCGCGCTGTCCAGCTCGAGCATGGAGGAGAAATTGATGGTTTCCAGATTGTCGCGCTCGGCGCGCAGCCGGGCCTCCATCGCCTGCGCCGCGATCAACTGGCTGCGGGTCACCTCGTTCTCGGCGCGGATCTGGGTTTCGTCGAGGACGATCAGCGGATCGCCGGCCTTGACCATATCGCCGTCGCGCGCGTGCAGCTCCTTGACGATGCCCCCCTCGAGGTGCTGCACGGTCTTGCGATAGGTCTGCACGGTCACGACCCCCGGGGCCAGGGCCGCGCTGTCCAGGGGAGCGACGGCGGCCCAGGTGCCGAAGATGCCGAACGTGACGAAAACGATCAGGAAACCTATCGCGCGCGTGCCATGGTCGGACGTCGGCAGCTCGGCAAGCACGGGAAGCTGGCGGTTGGTGGTTGCATCGGTCATTTGTGTCTCTCTGTTCAAGCCTTGCCGGCCTGGGCGGCGTCGGGCGAGATCCTGGCCTGCTTGGCCAGATCCGTCTGCTGCTGAGCGGCGAGCTCGGCCAGCACCTTGTCGCGCGGGCCGGAAAGCGCGAGCGTACCGTTGTGCATCACCAGCAACGAGTCCAACTGGGCCAGGATGTTGGTTCGATGGGTAATGATGAAAATGGTTGCATCGGTCGCCTTGATTTGCCGGATGGCACTGGCCAGGGCGCGCTCGCCCACGTCGTCCAGGTTGGAGTTCGGCTCGTCGAGGACCAGCAGGCGCGGGTTGCCATAGAGGGCACGGGCCAGCCCCACGCGCTGGCGCTGACCGCCGGAGAGGCTGATCCCTTCACTGCCGATCACGGTGTCGTAACCATCCGGCAGTTGCAGGATCATCTCGTGCACGCCGGCCATCCTGGCGGCCTGGATCACCTTGTCCGGCTCGATCTCGCCGAAGCGGGCGATGTTCTCGCTGATGCTGCCCTCGAAGAGTTCGATGTCCTGGGGCAGGTAGCCGATATGGGGTCCGAGTTCCCGTTTGTCCCAATTGTTGATGTCGGCGCCGTCCAGGCGCACCACGCCGTGCTGGGGCGCCCATACGCCGAGCAGTGCCCTGGCGAGGGTGGACTTGCCCGAGGCACTCGGGCCGATGATGCCGACGACCGAACCGGCCGGCACGGTGAAGCTGATGTTCTTCAGGATCGGCGTCTTCGAACCGGGCGCGCCGACGACCAGGTTTTCCACCTGGACACGGCCCTCGGGCGCCGGCAACGACATGCGCTCCTGTTCGGATTTCTGCCGGTCGAGAATCTCGTTGAGTCGCGCATACTGCGAACGGGCGGTGATGAACCCCTTCCAACCGCCGATCATCATGTCGATCGGCGCCAGTGCCCGTCCCAGCAGAAGCGAACCGGCGATCATCAGGCCGGGATTGATTTCCTGCTTGACGGCCAGATAGGCGCCCACACCAAGAATCAGCGACTGGACGAGCATTCGGAACGTTTTCGACAGAGAAGTGATGAAACCGCTCTTGTCGCTGGCGACCGATTGCAAGTGCAAAACTTTATTCTGGCGCACACTCCAGCGGGCAATGAGGCTATGCAACATGCCCATGGACTGGATCACTTCGGCATTGCGCAAATTCTTGGTGGTATAAAGATTGGCCGCGATATTTTGTTTATTGGCTTCCGCCAGGGCCTTGCCGGTAAGTTTCTCGTTCAATGCGGCCAGGCAGAGCAGAACGATCGCGCTGGCAATGGCGATCCAGCCATACCACGGATGGAAAAAGAACATGACCCCGATATAAACCGGCAACCAGGGAGCATCGAAGAATGCGAAAAGTCCGGCTCCCGTCAGGAACTGCCGCAGTCCGGTCAGATCATTGAGCGGTTGCGCCGAAGCATCCATTCCGCCACTGTCCAGTGCCCGCTTGAAACTCGCCCGGTATACATCTCGCCCGAGCAGAGCATCCAGCCTGCTGCTGATGCGGACCATGATCCGGGAGCGCGTCCATTCCAGAGAGCCCATAGTCACCATGAGCGCGGTCATGATAAGCGTGAGCATCAAAAGTGTAGTTATGCTTCCGCTGGTCAGAACTCGTCCATATACTTGGAGCATATAAAAGGAAGGGACCAGCATCAGTGCATTGACGAAAAAACTGAAGAAGCCGACCGAAATGAAACTGCCTTTGCAGATCTTGAGGGCAGCCTGCAGGCTGTTCTCACGTACATTACGCATACTGTGTCGCTCGGATAAGGTAAAAAAATAAAGGCGGTACGTTATCACACGCGATCCGAGCCCCAAAGACCGGATGTCTCCGTTCCGACCAAATGTTTCTTCGCGCCTTGACAGCCATATTCCTTCGGCTACGCATAGCTCAGTCCGTTTAACGAATGGCATCAAGCCATCAAATTGCCATCATCCCGCATGAAAAATCCGGCTTGCAGCATGCAGACAAATTGTAGGCAAGAAGAGATAAGGCAAGGCAAAAAAAACAGAGTCGAAAAACACGAAGAGTTCGAGCGATCACCTTGGAAGCCACCATTAATCTTTGATTTGACTGTTCTTTCTCCCTTCACGAAACGGCGAACTAATTCCCGGATAAATTATCGTCATGAATCGGAAACCAATTCCTCATGAGAAGTCGAACCTGGCCGCTGTCCGTGAGTTACACATCGACCGGAAACAGGATGGACAATGGCCTTATGACGTCAATAGTCGAGCTATTCGATATCAATCGGACAGCCGGCCGCCGCAGCCGCATGGCCGAGCCAAGGACAGGAAGAACGGGTGGGAATGCGGAATCGGACCAGCCACAGGATGGGATGGGAAAGCCTTGCCCGGTCGGACAGACGGAACGTCTCTGCCGCCACCCGACCGCGGATAAATCCCTTCGCAGTTCGTGGACAACACCGCAGGCTTGTCCACCATGGTGGAAGGCTTCGGCCATCCGCCAACTGGCGGTGCCCTCCCACGGCCCTCGCCGGCAAGCAAGCGAAGGTCTTGAAAGAGCCGGGACTCACTCAATAGGCATTCTTGCCGACGAACCCCTTGAACACCGTCAGGAAGATGATCTTCAGGTCCAGCCACAACGACCAGTTGTCGATGTACCAGAGGTCGTACTCCACCCGCTTCTGCATCTTCTCCAAGGTATCCGTCTCGCCCCGGTAGCCACAGACTTGCGCCCAGCCGGTGATGCCCGGCTTGACCTTGTGGCGCTGCATGTAGGACTCGACCAGATCCTTGTAGTACTCGTTGTGCTCCAGGGCATGGGGACGCGGACCGACGATGGACATGCGCCCCTGCAGCACGTTGAAGAACTGCGGCAGTTCGTCGAGGCTGGTGCGCCGCAGGAAGGCTCCCAGGAGCGTGACGCGCGCATCGTTACGGCAGGCCTGGGTCACCTCGCCGTCCTTCTCCCGGTGCACCACCATCGAGCGGAACTTGTAGACCTTGAAGCGCTTGCCGTTGATGCCGGTGCGGTACTGCTTGAACAGCATAGGCCCCCGAGAGGTGAGCTTGACGGCCAGGCCGATCAGGAGACAGAGAGGCAGGATCAATACCATGACGGGAATGGCGATCAGCAGATCCTCCAGCCGCTTGATCAGTCGCGCCGGACCGTTCATCGGGCTGAAGCTCAGGTCCAGGGTATAGAGGCCGGCGATATGACTGATGCGGTGATTGAACAGGCGGATATCGTCCCATTCGGGAATGAAACGTATCTCTACCGTATGGTGACGCAATGCGTAGAGAATCGAGCGGATGGCTCCCCCCTCGCCGAGAGGAAGACAGAGCCATACCTCATGCACACCATGTTGCCTGACCCCGGCGACCAAGGTATCCAGCCAGTCCGGGTCGCGACTGAATGGCAGGCTGTGAACCACCCTGAAACCATGCTCCTCGAGCGCGCGCCCATCGCTCAGTTGGCCGGCGGAACTGCCTCCCGAATCCACCAGGAGTACGGTTTTCAGGTTTCGCCCCAGGGCACGCAGGTGGCGTAGCAGCAGGAAGGCCACCAAACGCAACAGCAGGCTCAGGGACCACCCCAGCAACAGCATGCTCACGAACCAGAGCCGTGAGTAGCTTTCCGACACCTTGAGCAGGAAGGAAAGCGAAAGCAATATGCCTGCCGCGACGAGCCAGGCAAAGGTCAGCACACTGAATTGGCGCTGGAAGGGTCGACCACGTTGCGAACCGTAAACCCCGGCCAGCGCCAGGCAAAAAACGACAACGATCGCGCTCAGCAATGTCGCGGTGTTGTAACGCCCCGACATGTCGAAATTATCGAAACGAAACTGATGGGCCAGGAGGGCTGCAGCAATGACAAAAAACAGGTCCAACAGCGCCACGAACAGAGGGACGGGGTAGCGCTCGGCGAAAGTCGGCTGAAAACGGGGAATCAAAACATGTCCTTTTGGAGTCCGAGGGTATGCCGCCGAACGAAGCAGAGTTCAAAACCTCGATCTGGCGACCCTGCTCTATGGCGACATTCCCCTTCGACTCGATCTAATCGCGAATTGACATCATGGTATCGGATACCGGGCCGCGCGAAACGATATCAGAAAGGCACGTACATACTTCCCTGGAAAGAACCAAAGACTCGTCTGTTCGAGATCAGGAAAATCCCCTGGAGTCAAGCGGGATACCAGTGGACCAGGAGCCGTTCATATTCGTTCAATACATCGCTCCATTTATAGCCTGCCCGAAAACGCTCACGGCTCGCAGCTCTCATGTTCCTGACGGACGTCTCGTCCGTCAGAAGTTCATCGAGCAAATCGGCACAAGCCGCTTCATCTCCGAAATAGGCGGCTCCAGAGCCAGCCACCCATCGATTGAACGGATTGTCGTAGGCAATGATCGCACAACCTGCACCCAGAGCCTCGACCAGGGAGGGATTGGTACCGCCGACACGATGGCCATGCAGATAGAAGCGACTGAAAAAGCGTAATGCCTGCACGATGAAGAGCTCATATATCGCACCGGGAAAAATCACCTCATCGCTTGCAGCACTCATGACCGAACGATGGAAAGGATTGCGCTCCGGCTTCAAATCGCCCAGTACGAGCAACTTATGTCCGCGTTCGGTGCGGCTGAAGGCACGCACGATCTCCAACAGCGAATTCTCCGGCTCGGGACGCGCGATGACCACGGAAAAATGCCCCGGCTCGACGCCGTAGGACGCGAGTTGCCGCGAATCGGCATCAAGGACCTCATCGGCGCCATAAGGTATCACCGTAATCTTTTCGGGCCTGGCACGGGCGATCAGGTGCTCCTTGATCACAGGATGGTCCGCTACCAGATGATTACCGATTCGGCATGCAGCGTATTCGTTCATCCAGAACCAGGCCTTGGCCGAACGTCCCCACTTGGCTCGGCGCCACTCGATACCATCCATATTGATGATATTGGTTTGCCCCTTCAGCCGCTGGAGCAGATTAAAGATTGCGGTGTTATAACCAAGCGTCAGGAAAATACCTTCCTGCGATAACGCATGATGGGTGGCTTTCCAGTCGAACATCATCGAACCCAGTCCATCGTCTCGCCGCACGGGGATTTCGACACGACGAATCCCTTTCCAAAAGCTCTCCGAAAGACTCCCACGACCGCAGCTCTGGCAATAGACGGTAACCTCCCAGCCCTTGTCGACGAGAAATAGCGACAGCCGTTCCGCAAAGGTTTCGAATCCACCATAGGCGGCAGGGACACCCCGGGTACCCAGGATATTCAGCTTGTAGCGCATTCGGTTCTCGAGACCACCTTGACCAGGGCGTAGGTGAAGAAAAGCAGAAGGGCCGGCACCAGCAATACGAAACCAGCCAGGCCCGCCATTCTCCGCATGACCGTCATGGAGGACTTCGATACCAAGGTGCCCAGTCGCTCGGCGAAGCCCGTCCAGGAAAAGCGCGGAGCCAGGGCCCGCAACGCTCGACGCATATCGGAAAGTCGCTCGGGAGAACGGCTGAGACTCGAAAGCGTCTCGCCCAAGGTAGTCCTGTCCACCACCAGGCCAGCGCCTTCGCGTTCGAGCCTCACCCCCCACTCGTCATCCATGTTCTGCACGATCGGCAAGCCCAGGGTCAGACAATCGAAGTTCCTCGTTCTCGACGCATAGTCGTTCTCATAGCCCTCGGCTCCCCACACCAGAGAAACATCGAGTCCCGCCCAATATTCGAAGCGCCTGGAAAACTCCACCCAAGGCATGAAAACGACATTCGCCCAGGCCTCCTCCCCGACGGAGCGCAGCAATTCGGCCTGACGGAACTCATCAGCCCCGAAAAAAATTATCTTTATGTTCCTGTTTTCGACGATCGCCCCCGAAACGCCACGCATCACCGAATCGAGATCGAACCAGCCATAAACCCCACCCAACCATCCGACCAGAAAATCATTCTCTTGAAATTGCCGACCGGCCAATTGCCCCAACAGCTCCCTTCCCCGTTCCCTGTCGAAAGCCCCGCAGGCATCGCAACCGAAGGGAATTATGGAAATACGCTTGAATTCGCGGGTCAAAAAAAAAGGCGCCAACGAACCTCTGAACAGATCCAGTTGCCGCTTGTTGGCCACGATCACGCCATTGAAGGTCAAGCCTCCCAGCAGGTTGCGCGCAGCATTGAAATGACTTTTTATCAGTATCTTCATCCGCGCGAGACGCTTATTACGCCTCATGAGAGCATCCAGCTCGATCCAGTGCGGGACATAACCATCCAGAACAAGCGTCTTCCCACCGAAACCCGCAGCGAGCGCCAGAAACAGAAGTACGGGTCCCCCACCGTGCAAAACAATCACATCGGCAAGAGCGAACGAAGCGATCAGGCGGAAAACATCGGTGACGGCAACGAACCGAACGCCCGATGGCAACCTCGCATCGTCGGCCGACCGCCCGGCCAGTACAGCGTCGTGACCCTGGCGGACCAGTTCGCGGGCCAGAGAAAGATAACGGAGCTCCGGTCCACGCAACTCGGCCAGATAATTTCCTTTATATACAAGCAAAAACCTCATACGACTCCTAGTCGCGCGAATCGCGGGCAGTGACGCTCCGCAAGTCTTCCGCCAACCTGATCGCCAGGGATTTGGCATGCTGACGCAACTCGGGAACGGCAGTTGCCTCCCAGAAATTCGCCCGGAGCATTGGCCCCACATAACTCAACCAGGACGCGGCGCTTCCCCGTGCATCTCTCACGGCCAGCCGCTCGTCCACGGACAAGCCGAGGCCATGAGCATCGGGCTGCACATGCCCCTCCGCGAGCAACTGGGCGATGAGCGCATTGTCCAGCCTGCGCAGATCGGCGTTGGGTCCCGTGCAATTGACGATGCCGCCGACCTCGATGGACTCGACCTGCCGGCTGCCCCGCAACCGGACACTCACCCGCAAGGCCCCCGAGCAAACCTCGACGGAGCCGATCCGCCCTTTCAGGGCCTCGATGGAACCATTGGCCAGTCCATCCTGAAAACGCTGATGGGACTCGGGGGCGGCCAGGTGCCGATGCACCTCCCAGAAAGGCTGCACATGGCGGAGAAACCGGCGGCGCTCTTCCTCCGGAAGACGCCCCCACAACTGCGGAGTATGGGGACGCAGGGCGGCGATCAAATCCCGCCAGCCCGGATCATCCCCCGCGACACTCGCCAGTTGCCGGTACTGCCGGCGCATCTCGCGCAGGTAACCACGGATGGTCGGCTGCATCCCCAGCAGGCGCAGACCCACGTCCAGGGAAGACGGTGAGCCGCTTCGCCGCAGGCGATGCGCAAGCGGACGCAGCCCTCGGCGCGACAACAGGTAAACGCGGCCCTGCGGCCTGCGACGCAACAGGTCCACGGCCACGTCCAGCGCCGTCAGGCCAGCCCCCAGCAACAAGACCGGCTTGCCCTTGTCGACGAACCCACAGAGGTCCCCCTTCCAGGGATCACGCAGGTAGAGCCCCGCCTCGGCGGCGGATAGCAGTCCGGGCGGCTCCGACGGCGGGAAATGCCCGCACGCCAGGACGACCCGATCGGCCGAAATCACCTCGCCACCAGCCAACTCGACGACGGCACCATTTCCCTGGGGCCTCAGACAGCACACCTCGCCACGCACCCGCTGCAAGGACAGGCCGGCCGGACAGTCGCGCTCGGCGGCGTCCAGCAGCGCTGCCAGATATTCGCCGTAAGACCGGCGCGTCGCGAAGGAACGAGCCGTCGCCCCCTCCATCCGCTCCTGGCAGAAGCGCAGGAAGGAGTCGGGGTCGTCGGCCAGAGCACTCATGTTGCCGGCCGGCACATTCAGTAGATGATCCGGGCTGTCGGTGCCATAAGCCAGCCCCGGGCCCATGGCCGCGGATCGATCGATCAGAACGACCTTCGTTCCCAGCGAAGCATGCCGCAGGAACTGGATGGCGGTAACGACCCCACTGAAACCCGCGCCAATGATCGCCAGGGTTTTCATGCCCTCTCCCACTTGTCCAGATAGTCCAGTATCCGGGCCACCGCCGTCGGCAAATCGTCCTTCAGGGTATCGATGCGGATGTGCGGATCGACCGGCGGCTCGTAGGCCGAATCGATGCCCGTGAAATTCTTGATCAACCCCTGGCGAGCCTTGCCATACAACCCCTTGGGATCGCGACGCTCGCACTCGGCCAGCGGCGTGTCCACGAAGATCTCGATGAAGGCTCCGTTGCCGATGACTTCCCGGGCGATGGCCCGATCCCGCCGGAACGGGGAAATGAAAGCGCTGATCACGATCAGACCGGCATCCACGAACAGGTGGGCCACTTCGGCGACACGGCGTATGTTTTCTTCGCGGTCGGCATCGCTGAATCCGAGATCGCGACACAGCCCCATGCGCACATTGTCGCCGTCCAGCAGATAGGTATGCCGTCCGCGTTCGACCAGCGCCAGTTCGAGCGCATTGGCAATGGTCGATTTACCCGCCCCACTCAGGCCGGTCAGCCACAGGGCGACTGGCTTCTGCCCTTTCGCCCGTGCCCTTCGCGCGGCATCCACAGCCAGCGCCTGGGACATCAGGTTGGTACTCATGCTCTCGATACCTCCTCAGAATTCCTGTTCGACACAAGCAACACGCATGACCTCCTCGATACTGGTCAGACCCTTGCTGGCCTTGATCAATCCATCCTCCAGCAGGCCCCGGTGCCCCTGACCCTTGATCAGCGCCTTCATCTCCTGCAGAGGCGCCTGGCGATTGACCAACTGCTGCAGGGAAGCGCTCAGGGGTACCAACTCGTATATCCCCATGCGACCGCGATAGCCGGTCTGGTGGCAATGGGCACAACCGCATGCCCGTTTCCAGTCGCCCTCCGCGACGCGACGTCCCATTGCCTGCCAGGCAGCCGGCAAGGCCGGCGCCTCGTCGCGCACCGCGCAATGCCCGCAGAGCTTGCGCACCAGACGCTGCGCCTGAACACCGCGCACCGAAGCGGCCACCAGAAAAGGCTCCAACCCCATGTCGATCAGGCGGGTGAAGGCCGAAACCGCGTCATTGGTATGCAGCGTCGACAACACCAGGTGCCCTGTCAAAGCGGACTGGATGGCGATCTGCGCGGTATCCAGGTCGCGAATCTCACCGATCATGATGGTGTCCGGGTCCTGGCGCAGAATGGCCCGCAGCGCACGAGCGAAGGTGTAGCCGATTTCCGCGTGCGCCTGGATCTGCGTCACGCCCGGTACCTGATACTCGACGGGGTCCTCCACGGTGATGATCTTGTTGCTGCCATCGCGCATCTCCTCGAGCGCCGAATACAGGGTCGTGGACTTGCCGGACCCCGTGGGCCCAGTTACTAGCACAATGCCATTAGGAAATGCCAGCCACTGCCTGAGCAACTCGATATGGTCGGACTCGAAACCCAGGCTGCCCAGCGACAGGGCACCACGGTTCTTCGGCAACAACCGCATGACGATCGACTCGCCGAAAACTCCCGGCGCCGTGGAAACCCGGATATCCATGTCCTTTCCGCTCAGGCGCAAGGTAATCCGGCCATCCTGCGGCAAACGCTTCTCGGCGATATCCAGCCCGGCGATCAGCTTGATGCGCGAACCGATCGCCGGATAACGCTCGTAAGGCTGCACCATGCGCGTGTGCAGAACGCCGTCGACTCGCATCCGCACGGTAAAACGGGTCTCCTCGGGCTCGACATGAATGTCGGAAGCTCCCGAATCGACCGCCTGCGCCAGGAGATTGTTCACCAGCTCGACGACCGGCGCTTCTTCGATCAGGCTCTTGAGGGTCTGGCGATCATCGCGAAACAGATCGGATACGGCGCTCTCCCTGCGCACCTGATCGACGAGCGTGTCGACATCCTGAGCGCGGGCCAGATAGCGCACCAGTTCCCGGTCACCGAAGGTGTAGCCCAGCAGATCCCCGATCCGCGAATCGTTCGGGTCCTTGGCCAATACGTGCACCCTGCCGGCCTCTTCCCACAGCACTACATTGTTGTCGAGCAACCAGCCCAGCCGTAACGGAAGACCGGACATGAAGGCGTAGGCAGTGGACGGGACCGGCATCCCGGCCCCGTCCAGAACCGGCAACCCCAACTGCTCATGCAGCACAACCAGCAAGGCATCCTCGGAAAGCGCGCCCATGCGAATGAAAATGGAGCCGAGCCGGCCACCCGCCTGCTGCTGCAACCCCAAGGCGCGCTGCACATCATCCTCAGTGACCAGCCCGGCCCGGACCAGCCGTTCACCCAATCTCATCGCCACCCCTCGGAATACCAGCGGGAAAGCCCCAATCCACGGGACGCCCATGCACGAAACCGGACATTCTAGCTTTCCAGCACGGGGCTTTCCCCAAAAAAACGCCGATCCTCTACAATGCCGCCCCCGACTGGGCGTGGATATCCCCCAGGCTTTTCACCTAGCGGGAAGCTGCGAGCAGTACGGTGGGCAGCCGGAGGGATTGCCAAGGTGCGGGAGCGGACTCATCTGCAATGACCAGTAAAAACAGAAACATAGCGAACAAGTTCGCTTCTGCCGGACACTTCTACCCTATAGGAGCAGATTCATCTGCGATCGGGGCGGTACCGGACGAAAGCAAGCCGGGGTGCACACGATGAAATTCGCCTACGAAGGCTTCGATGCCCAGGGAGAACGGCAGACCGGCCTGCTGGAGGCCGGCGACAAGCTCGAAGCCTTGCGCCAGTTGCAGGCCAAGAACATCGTCCCGGTCGAACTCGATCCATTGGAAGACAAGCGCAGGCCCGGCCTTTTCGCCCCTCGCCTGAGCCGACAGCACATCACCCAGGCATTGCACGAACTCACCCGCCTGATCGAATCCGAAGTCTCCATCGCCGAATCCATCGAAGCGATGGCCGATGCCGGCCACCACGAGAAGATCGACCATGCCTTCACCGGCATCGCCCGCGCCCTGCAACATGGCGAATCCTTCTCGGAGGCACTGGCCCGCTGCGGCCTGCCGCTTCCCGACTACCTGCTGCACCTGGTCAGGGCCGGCGAACTCACCGGCGACCTGGCCGGAGCCCTCAAGCGCGCCCAGGAAAAAATGGAATACGACGAGCGCACCGCCAACGAACTGCGCAACGCCCTGACCTACCCGGCCATTCTGGTGGTTTCCGGAGTCGCCGCCGTGCTGCTCATGTTCATCGTGGTCGTCCCCAAGTTCAGCGGCATGCTCGACAAGAACGCAACGGAACTGCCCTGGCTGGCCACCTTCGTCCTGACCACCGGTACCTGGTTCAACGCTCACTGGGATCTGTTGCTGGCCGGGCTTGCATGCGCGCTCGCCATCGCCATCGGCGCTCTGCGTCGACCCGGCCTGCGCGCCAGCCTGACCAACTGGCTGTCACGCCTGCCGGTCATCGGCCGCTGGCTCGACGAAACCGACATGGCCAGTTGGTCCTATACCCTGTCCGCCATGCTGGGCTGCAAGGTCGACCTGCTCGCGGCCCTCGAACTGTCGATCCACGCCATGCGCATCCCCCGCAAGCGCGCCGCGATGCAGGAGGTGATCCGTCTGGTCCGCTCGGGCAGCAACGTCTCCAGTGCCCTGGCCGAAACCCACATGCTGAACCGTACCGGCATCAACCTGGTGAAGGTCGGCGAACGTACCGGCCGTGCGGCCGAAATGCTGTCTTCCCTGGCCACCCTGTACGAAGACAACAGCAAGAACCGCATGAAAAAATTGCTGGCCCTCATCGAGCCGGCCGCCATCCTGCTGATCGGCTCGGTCATCGGCGTTATCATCCTTGGCATCATCCTGGCCATCACCAGCGTCAACGACATGGCCATCTAACCCACGGAAACCACCACCCCCATGAAACCGCTCATTCACCGCCGTACCCGGCAACGGGGCTTCACCCTCATCGAACTGCTCGTCGTCCTGGTGATCCTCGGCATGCTGGCCGGTCTGGTCGGCCCGCGCCTGTTCTCCAACGTGGACAAGTCCAAGGTCAAGACGGCGGAAACGCAGGTCAAGATGCTGCGCGGCTCGCTGCAGACCTACCGGCTCGACGTCGGCTCCTATCCCACCACCGCGCAAGGCCTCGCCGCCCTCATGAAGGCCCCCGGCGACACCCGCAACTGGCAAGGCCCCTATCTGGAAGACGAAGTGCCGAAAGACCCCTGGGGCAACCCCTATGAGTACAAGGCTCCGGTCGAAAATCTGCAGGGCTTCGCCCTCTACTCCCTCGGCGCCGACGGCAAACCCGGCGGCGAAGGACAGGACAGCGACGTCGGCATCCTGGAAAAATAAATGCGCCCGCAGCGCGCCTTCACCCTGCTCGAACTGCTGGTCGTGCTCAGCCTCATCGGCCTGGTCGCCGGAATCGTCGCCCCCCGCTTCATCGACATGGGCGACAAGCTGACCCTGAAGAACCAACTGCTCGAAGTGCGCCGGCAAATCAATGGTCTTCCCCTGCTCGCCCTGCGCGATGGCAGCACGCTGCGCATCGACGAGCAAGGGGCGCCCGTCCAGTTGCCCGGCGCCTGGCGCGCGACGGCCAATCCGCCGATCCTCTACCAGGGCAATGGCGCCTGTCTCGGCGGCCAGCTCGAAATCTGGCAGGGCGACGATCACCGCTACAGCATCCACCTGCTGCCCCCCTTCTGCCAGTGGTCCTCCTGAGATGCCTGCCTGCCGTCAGCCGGTGCCGAAACGACAACGGGGCTTTTCCCTGCTCGAAGCCATCGTCGCCCTGGTCATCCTCGCCGGTGCCTGCATGGCCCTGTTCGCCTGGATCAATACCAGCCTGACGCAACTGCAACGCGCCGAACTCTATATCGATGCCGGCCCGGCGATCGAAAGCGCCATGCAGTACCTGAAAACCGTCGATCTGGCCCGGCGTCCCACCGGCACCTTCGAGTCCGGCACCATCAGCGTCGACTGGCGGGCCAGCGCCCTGGAAGCCGACAGCACCCGCAGCCCCGAATATGGCGGCAGCAACTTCCTGCTCTCGCTCTACGCCGTCAGCCTGACCGCCCGCTCGACAACACGCAGCCTGCCCCCCCTGTATACCCGCATCGTCAACTACCGGCTGAAGCCCGGACTGCCCGACCCTACCGATGGCCTCTGAAACCCACTCCCGTCGAGGTCTCGCAGAGCCTCCCCTGTCCGAAGAGGTCGATGGCGCTTTGGCAGGAACGAACCTGTTCGCGATGCTCCGGTCTTCGTCGCCAATCATGGCTGAATCCGCCACCACAACCCTTGCCGACAAGCGGCCGACGATACTCGGCCGGAGATCTTGAAATGGCTGCCCTCGCCTTCCGCTTTCCCTCCCGCCAGCGTGGCATGACCCTGCTCGAACTGCTGGTCGTCATGACCCTGCTCGCCCTGATCGGCAGCCTGCTCATGCAGGGCTTCGGCAATGCCTTGAGTCTCTACGAACGGGTCCAGCGCCGGCAGCTCGACAGCATCCCCCTCGAACTCGGCTACGGCTGGTTCGCCGCGACCCTCGCCGGTACCCAGGCCGAACTCGACCCGCCACGCCAGTTCCGGGGCGACGGCCGGAGTCTGGAAGGCGTCACCCACCGTCCCCTGCTCGGCCTTCCCGGGCAGGTCAGCTTCTTCGCCTGGCGACTGGAGGAAGGCATCGGCGGCCGCCTGCAACTCACCTACAGCCAGCCCGGCCAGTTGCAATGGGTGATCGCCACCTGGCCGGCCGGCAGCCAGGGTCAGTTCGTCTACCGCTCGCTGCAGGGCGGACCCGCGGAACGCTGGCCCGAAGCGGCGGAGCAGACGGACGGGCAAATACCCGGCGCCATCCTGCTGCAGATCACCCCGCCCGGAGAACCGCCGCTGCGCTGGTACGCCAACCTGCCCGGACGCACCTTCCCGCGCCTCGACTACCGGGATCTCTGATGAAACAAAAAGGCTTCGCTCTCATCGCCGTGCTCGGCCTGCTGACGGTGCTCTCCCTGGTCGCCGCCTTCATCGCCGGTTACGCCGAGCAGCGCATGGAACAGACCTACCGGTTGCGCGAACGCCTGCAGGGCAAACTCGACAGCGAAGCCACCCTGGCCACCCTGCTGCATATCATCGCAACCCGTCCGCGGGTACAGAACGCCTATCTGCTGCAGGCACCCGCCAGCCGGGCCGACAACGACGACCCCTTTTCCCGCGGCCAGGATATCCCGGACATCGGCGCACTACCGCACCTCAAGGTCGATGGCCAGGTCTATCAAGGCCTCGGCAGCAGCCGCTTCGTCTTGCAGGACGAAGGCTCGCTGCTCAGCCTGCTCGACCCCGACCGCGAGCGCTGGAGCGCACTTTTCCAGCAGCACGGCCTGAGCCTGCAGCAGGCCGAACGTTTCCTCGACCAGTTGCAGGACTACACCGACCGGGACGACCTGCGCCGCCTCAACGGTGCCGTCTCCAACGACTACGCCAGCCAGGGCCTTCCCCCACCGCCGCAGCGCCTGATGATCAGCCCCGGGCAAGTCTTCAACCTGCTCGACGGCGCCGCCCTGCAAGATGACCTCCTCCGGCTGCTGCCGCTGATCACCCCCCGTAGCGGCCAGTTGCACAACATCAACACGGCGCCCCGGGAAGTCCTGCGAACCATCTCCGGCATCGATGACGCACTCGCCCAGGCGCTCGCCGACGAACGGCGCAAGCGTCCCTTCGTCGACCTCGCCGAAGCCAACCAGCGTCTCGGCCGCATTATTCCGCTCGATCCGCTGGGAACGCCCAGCCAGGCCTCGTCATTCCTGCGTATCCAGCTCTGGGCCGATGAAGGCAGACAGCCATTATGGCTTGGGCTATCATCCACGCCCGCCTCCAGACTCGCCCCGTGGGAAATTGATTACACCTTCGTTTTCAGTCTGCGGCAGCCTTCCACAGCGCCTCTATCACTGGCTTTTCCGCCGCTGTTCGAGCCAGCAATGGACGATTGACCGCGACAGCATCCGGCAGCAGCCCTATCCGGGCCTGCGTCCGCGCGTTCTGCTGTCGCGCGGCCTGTGCCTGCACTTCAGCCTGAACTTCGACAAGATCCCCGCCGGCAAGCGCGACCAGGCCCTGCGCCAGCAGTTGCTGCTGCTTTCCCCTTTCGCCGAACCGGGACACTACGCCTGCTGGCAGGACGCACGCGCCCAACTGTGGATCTGGGACCAGGCAGCCCTGCGCCAGCGTCTGCCGGCCAGCGACCGCTACAGCACCCTGCCCGATTCCGCGCTCAGCCTGGACTTTCCGCTGCACGAGGGCGAACGCCTGGTCGCCGGCCTGCACGACCAGGAGTGGCAGCGCTGGCAGAACCGGCAATTGATCGACAGCCGCTGGCACGCCACTCCCGAGAGCGGCGACAACCTCCTGCGACTCGATCCGGTGCAGCGTACCCCCCTGCAGGCCGCCGACCGCCAACTGCTCCAGCAACTCGCCTTCGTCGCCTGCACCGCGCTGCTGCTCGTCGGCCTGCTGTTGCAGGGCGGCGCCTGGCTGGATCTGAATCGGCAGCGGCACGACCTGCGGGAACAGCTCGCCGGTCTCGAAGAAGACAACCAGCTACAAGCCCAGGCGCGCCGCCGCGCCTTGCAGGATCGCCAGCTCTGGCAGACCCGCCGGGATCTGCTGCAGGGCAGCCAGAGCGAACTGATCGCCCGGCTCGGCCAAGCCCTGCCGCCCTCGGCCGGCCTCTGGCAACGCTACGACTACCAGCCCGGCCGGTTGCAGATCTTCCTGCGCGATCCCAGTCCCGACCCACGCGACTACGTCAAGCGCCTGGATGCCACCGGCCTGCTCGGCGGCGTGCAGGTGCAGCCCGAAGCGCGCAACGACATGGTCACGCTCCAGGCCATCCCTCTGCCGGACAGGTCCGTCCGCCAATGAAGGAATGGTGGCAACAGGAATGGGCGAAAAGTCGCGCGCAACTGGCCGCCAACCCGCGCCTGCGCCTCGGGCTGATGGCCATCCCGCTGATCGCCCTGCTCTACCTGAATCTGCTGCTCGGCGACAGCCGTCACGAATTGCATGCCGCCATCGCCGATCTCCACGCAGAACTGCTCGATGCCCACCAACTGGCCAGCCAGGACGCCTGGGTCGAACGCCTGGAACAGGCCCGCGCGCAGCTCGAAAACCAGCGCAAGGCCCTGTTCGGCAGCGCCGACAGCGAAGCCTTCGCCCGCGCCGACATCCAGGCGAATGCCAAGGCCCTGCTCGAACGCCAGCGCCTGGAGCAGATCCGCATCGAGGTCTCCACCGCCGGCAAGGCCGATCCCGACAGCCGCCTGATCCCCCTGCAACTGCGCCTGGCCGGCAACGCCCAGGGCGAACAGCTCTACAACCTGATCGCCGCCATGGAGGCGGGCAGCCCCGGCTACCGCATCGACAGCCTCAACGTGCAGGCACAGCAGGGCAAGCACCTGGTTTTCTCGCTGATCGCCACCGTCTGGTACGCTCCCTGGAGTGCGCCGTGAAGCTCCGCCCTCTGCTGCCCACCCTCGCCCTGCTACCCGGCCTGCCACTGATCGGCTACCTGTGGCCGCTGCCTGCCCCGCCGGCGACATCGGCCGGCGACGATCCCTGGAACTGGCCCGCGCCCCTCGAACGCCGGCAGCCCACCCTCCCTGCCGAGTTGGCCACCTTCTGGCCCGGCAGGACCCCGGCCGACCCGAAACAGGCCGCCGCGGGCGCCGAAGCGGCGGCGGCTGCCGGCAAGGGCGTGCACCAGGCCTGGACCCTGATCGGCGTGATCGGCCAGGGCCGCCGCCACAGCGCCCTGCTCCAGGACCCGCAGCGCAACATCCGCACCCTGGCGCCCGGCGATGCGCTCGACGAACGGCGCCGGATCAGCCGCATCGAAGCGACTCGCCTGCATTGGCAGGACACCGATGGGCAGACAGGGACGCTGCCCCTCTATCCCGACCCCATCGACGCCCCGACCGCCCCGGTGGACACCCCGCGGGCCACCGCAAACACCGAGACCCGCGAATGACTCGCCGTACACGTCCCGCACCGCCTGCCCGGCGCCTCCCGCGCCACTCCCTCGGCCCGCTCGCCCTGAGCCTGCTGCTGGCCGGTTGCGCCATCGACCCCAACCCGGAGCCCCTGCCCGGCCCGCTGCGCCCGCCGATGCGCCAGGAAGCCGGCGAAAGCACCCTGCGGGCCGAAGCGGTGCGAGGCGAACAGGCACCCAAGATCCCGCGCTTCCAGACGACGCCCGGCCAGCATCTTCAGCAGGGGCCGAGCTACGTCGTCGCCAGCGCCGACAAGCTCGGCCAGGACCTCACCGGCGAGCCGATCACCCTCAACCTGAACAACTTCCCGCTGCCGGCCTTCATCAACGAGGTGTTCGGCAACCGCCTCGGCCTGTCCTTCGGCATCAGTCCGGAACTGCAGGGCAAGACCGACCTGATCTCCCTGCGCCTGAGCGAACCGCAGACACCGGCCGACCTCTTCGCCACCGCCCGCTTCGTGCTCTCCGAATACGGCGTCGCCGTCACCGAACGCGAAGGCGTGCTGTTCTTCCAGTCCGCCCAGAACGCCCCCAACGACAGCCTGCCCCTGCTGGTCAGCGGTGGCGCCCTGCCCGAGGTGCCCATGTCGCACCGCCCCGTGTTCCAGCAGATCCCCATGCGCGTGGTGCGCAGCGACTCCATGGTCGCCTGGCTCAAGGACATGTTCGCCGGCAGCAGCCTGAAGGTCAGTAGCGACCCGCTGAGCAATGCGGTGATGCTGCGCGGCCCCATCGATCTCATCCGCCAGGCCAGCCAGGCCATCGAACTGTTCGACCGGCCAGCCCTCAAGGGTAGCCACAGCCTGGCCATCAGCCCCGTCTACGCCTCGGCCGACGAACTCGGCACGGCGCTGGTCAAGGTGCTCCAGGCCGAGGGTTACGACGTATCGGAGAACCCACCGCTCGGTGGCGTCGTCGTGCTCAAGCTCAAGGAGCTGCAGCGCCTGATCGTCTTCGCCGCCGACCCGGCGATCCTCGCCACCGCCCGCCAGTGGGTCGAACTGCTCGACCGCCAGAGCCAGGAACAGGTGGAGAACGGCCTGTTCCTCTACCAGGTGCGCAACACCCAGGCCGCCGGCATCGCCAGCATGCTCGGCGCCCTCGGCTACAGCGCGACCATCCCGGACACCGGCCTCAACACCAGCAACACCGTCACCCCCACCGGCGCCTCCACTGGCGAAAGCCTGGCCACCAGCGGACCGATCCGCAGCGTCACCGGCACCGGCGCGAACGCCCGCGCCAGCGCCCCGACCAGCATCGCCGGCAACCCCGAACAGGGCAGCGTGGTGGTCGACGCCAACCGCAACGCCATCATCTACAAAGGCAGCGGCCAGGAATGGCTGAAGCTGCGCCCGCTCCTGGAAGAACTGGACCGTCCGGTGCCCTCGGTGATAATCGACGTGCTGCTCGCCGAGGTGAACCTCAACGACAGGGAAGGCCTCGGCGTCGACTGGCAGAACATCACCGGTAGCCTCGGCAGCAAGCAACTGATCTTCGGCACCGCCAACGGCATAGGTTCGAGCGGCCTGAACATCAGCGCCCTGAACAGCGCCGGGCAGACCAAGGCCACCCTCAACGCCTTCTACGACAACAACCAGGCGGTGATCCGCTCCAGTCCCAAGCTGATGGTGCGCAGCGGCGAGGAGGCGACCATCGAGGTCGGCAACGAGATTCCCGTGGTCACCGGCACCACCCAGTCCACCGACACCGACAACGCGCCCATCACCCAGACCGTGCAGTACCGCAAGACCGGCGTGCTGCTCAACATCAAGCCCACCGTGCAGGCCAGCGGCGTGGTCGACCTGAAGATCAGCCAGGAGCTTTCCGAAAGCACCGATACCGGCACCGGCGATACCCTCACCCCGATCATCAACAACCGCCGGGTGGAAACCGCCCTCACCCTGCGCGACGGCGGCTCGGTGATGCTCGCCGGACTGATCTCCAGCAGCAAGGGCAAAGGCGACAATGGCGTACCGCTGCTCGGCGACCTCCCCTGGATCGGCAACCTGTTCAAGTCGCAGAGCAACAGCGAGACGCGCACCGAACTGATCGTGATGATCATCCCCTACGTCGTCCGCGACTTCGACGAGGCCCAGGACCTCAGCCGCACCTACCGTGAGCAGTTGTCGCTGAACAACAGCGACAGCCTCGAACGCCGCGGCGACCATCGCCTGCCGCCGGCCTATGCCCCCCATGCCACGGAAACCCCACCAGCCCCCGCGCATCGCCCCTGAACCTGACGGCGCCGACGCGCATATGCAGGAGCAAATAGCCCCCGCGAGCACAGGTCATGACTGCCCTGCAGGAGCGGATCCATCCGCGATCGCGAATGAGTCCGTTCTCCAGCGGAGTTGTTCACAGTCACACCGCATCCCGTAGCGGATAGTCCGCCAGTTTCGGGATCAACTCGGCACACAGGGGATTGGCGACGACATAACGGGCCATCGCCTGCAGGTCGTCGTCCCGGCGCATGGCGCGATCATGATAAGCACATTGCCGGAGCTGCCCGCTCAGGCCGAACTCCCGGTTGATGGCCTGGGCGCTGCGAGCCTTGATCCGCTTGAGAAGTGTGGCCAACGAACCGCTGCGCAACGCCAGCAACCGGTGCAGATGGTCCGGCATGATCACCCCGGCGAGGATTCGACCAGCGAATCCCGTTCGCTCAGGCGCATTTCGTCGACCAACAGACGCCCGGCGCCGAAATGCCGAAAGACCGGCTTGCGACCTCGAGTGACAGTGGTGATCAGGTAAGGACGACTCCGGCTCGGAAAAACGCCCGCGCCGCAGATCGGCAGCATGTGGAAATCCGGTATCCGGCATTCCATTGCCTCGGTCGCCACGGATCGATGCTTCGATCGACACGGACCAGCCTACAGATCATCCCCCGTAGGAGCGAACTCGTTCACGATTGCTTTTACCCGCCCCAGCCAGGAGCCCGCCTTCGCCACCTCGCGAGAATGGCATTTTGATTTCAATTCGATGTCACTATTTTGTCTTAATCCGTACAAAACGCCTGCCCACCATCGCGCCTCAAAATCGGGGCCTCCCTGGCTCCATCTGGCGAAACGGCACGAAAAATCACGAATATTGCACCTTTCGCCGGCCATCCAGCAGCGATTCCTGCCATTGATCCAAGGCAACTCCCGACTTTATTCACAACAAAATACCGGCCCTATACTTGCACTTTGATATCTATTGGCTACTATCGCTTGCGGTTACCTCTGTACAGAGACCCGCCTGGCTGGCCAGCCACCCGCCCATCCGGAAAGGGCGCGGCAGGAACAGGCCCCCGGTGTAAAGGACCAGCCCGATAGCCTTCGGGTCACCACGCTCACTTGGAGTTACTCCGTAATGATGAAAAAATCCCTGCTCGCCCTGGCCGTCGCCGCTCTGAGCGCCAATGCCTTCGCTTTTGAACTGGGTACCGATTCGGCCCTCAAGTACGCTTCCGAAATCAAATTCGACACTACCGACGGGACTGAGCTGACTCTGCCGGCAGGGGAAACAGTCGATGTCGAAACCGGCTTCTCGATCACCGCTGGCAACGTTCGCTATGTCCGCTTCGACATCACGGGCGCAGAGTTCGATACCAGCAACGTCGCAGCGGCCGACTTGGTTGCCGCCGGCCTGACCATCGACACCGAGTACAGCGTCCAAGTTTCCGCAGTGGATAGCACCAACAAGAAATACGTGATCTTCGAAATCACGCCACTTGCTGCTGGCGGCGACATGGATAACGAGCAAGAGCTCAACTTCAGTCCGAAGATCCTGGCCAAGTCCGCCGCCAACGTCACGCTTCAGTATCGCCTGTACGAAACCGGCGTAGCCGCCCTGGCAGGTAGCGATGCGGTTCTCGCCAGCAAGAGCGGTTCTGTGATCAGCTTCGCCAAGGCCTTGAGTTTCAAGGCGACTCCGAACGCTGCCATCGGCAAGATCGATGTCGCTCAAGAGTCCAAGCTCTTCACCACGGGTAACGAGACTGACCTTGGTACGGTGGAAGTTGCTCTCGACTCCGCCGTGCTGTGGACGGATGGTCTGGCAACGGAAGCTGAGGACCTGCTTTCCGATACTGCCAATGCCAACTCCATCGTCATCAGCGGTGATTTCTCTTCGGCGACTGATGTCCAGTTGGCAGGGAGCTCCATCGACCCTGACAATCTCACTGCAACCACCGCCACCTTCCCGTTTGCTAACGCCGCAAGCGTTATTGGCTCGGGTCCCATCACTTTCATCACCAACGAAACCGACGCGATTTCCCCGAGCGGTTTCACCACCAGCTTGGATCTGACCGCCGCTACCAACTCCTCGGCAACGGATATTTCCGGCGGTGCTCTGGGCTCGCTGGAGAAAAACGGCGACTCCAAGGAGGTCAACCTCAGCCTGAAGCCGAAGAGCGAAGGCGGCGTCTACGACAACTTCGTCCGCATCAGCAACACCTCCAGCCTGGCCGGCAAGTTCTTCATCACCGTGATCGCCGACGACGGCAGCACTGCCTCCCTGGCCCTGAGCGACGTGGAAGGTCAGCCGGCCGAACTGGCCGCGCGCGCCTCCACCACCCAGATGCGCATCGACGACATTTATGCCGCCGCCGTCGCCAAAGGCTTCGCCCTGAGCGGCCAAGGCAAGCTGCGCCTGGTGGTCGAAGGCGAAGTGCCGAGCCTGGACGTCCAGACCTACACCGTATCCAAGGACGCCAACAGCTTCGCCACTTTCTAAATCCGATATCCAAATCCGATTTGGAAGTGATCTTGCGGAAAAAGGGCAGCTTCGAAGCTGCCCTTTTTCTTTGCCGTTTCACCACAAAATGGAAGAGACGAACAATACCAGCGTGACAAAAAACGTTTCTGGCGCTCCGCCCCGTAGCCTCCGGTCTTTTCCCGGCCGCCAGGATAGATGACGAGCCATTCGAGATATCCTCTGGGCGATCTACGGCGGAACCCCGCCGACTCACACGACCAAAACACAAAAACACCATGCCCAATCCGCACCCTCAGCCCTTACCCGCTGCCGACGGCATCCGCGGTCTTGCCTGCTTGATCGTTCTGGTCATGCACGGCATAAGCTTCTGCTGGCCCGAGGCGTTTCCCTTACTACGAGGAGGCGGCAAGTACGGGGTCTGGCTGTTCTTCGTGCTCAGCGCCTTCCTGCTCACTCTTCGCCTGCAACAGCGCGGTTTCACTGCCGTCAGCTTGCTGGATTACGCTCTTGGTCGCATCCTGCGCATCCTGCCGCTGTTCACCCTGGCATGCCTGCTCTACTACTGGGCTGGCATGGGCATTCAAAATACCGACCAATTGCATGCCGCTCTGACTTTCGAACAAGGTTTTATCCATCTCTGGACCATTCCGGTGGAGTTCAAGTTCTACTTGCTACTCCCTCCTTTGGCTTGGGCCGGGCTATGCTTGAAACGCCGCCTCGGCAACGCCGCCATACTGCTCGCCGGCACCACCTTGCTGGTTCTGCAGCAATCCGTCTGGCCTTACTGGCAAACACCGGAAAACTCGGCGGATACTCGCTGGTATTTGCCTTCGTTCCTGTTCGGAATTCTCGCAGCCCTGCTGCTGCCATACCTGCGCAGCCTGCCCCGCATACGCCTGGCCACGCCTTTCGCTCTATTCACTTTGCTCATCCTGCTACTGGCTTTACCCGGCAGCCGCCTGTGGCTATTCAACACACCGTTGAGCGATGACCTGCTGGATAAGCATCTGTATCTTGGCCTGATGTGGGCATGCTTCACTGGCTTGCTACTGGAAGGCCATGGCCTCGCCGGCCGCCTGCTCTGCAGTCGCCCACTGGCCTTTCTCGGTATCTTCAGCTACTCCACCTACCTGTTCCACTGGCTGATACTGATGACGCTTGCCGGGCATTGGCCAGGGCACATGGCTACCTTTCTGATCGGTATTTTCCTGTCCATCGCCGCAGGAGCCGCCGGCCACTATCTAGCCGAACGACCTCTAGAAAACTTGCGCAAACGGTTAATGGCGCGAATACGGAAACCACGATATCTGCAGCAATAGGCCCGGCTTCTACTACCCTGCCGCTGAAAAGACCATTCGGGCCATGCAAGGACTCGCCCCGAGCGAAGGTAGCCGCTCCGACAGACCGACAGGACGAACACTTGCCACGCATTCATGGAGTGCTTTCAAACACGAACTGTCCATGCAGCACCAACCGTCTAGCAAAATCGATAGAGCAGATAACGCGAATTGACCAGATTGACGAACATTCCGGCCAGACTGCCTGCAGCTACCCCCACGACCGGATACTGGCTCGCGAACGGACTGGAAACGATCAACCATGCATAGACTCCATAGTTGACCCCTCCGCCTATGAGCATCAGCAGCAGATAGGCCACGAACTCTCGCCTCGTCGACAAACCGGATTTCCGCTCGCGAAACGTGAAGTATCGATTCAACAGCCAGGTGGTAAGCACTGCGGCCAGGAACGAAAAAATCCGCCCATAAAAAGGCCCGATCGGGCCTTTGAGCATATATAGGACCGCAGTGTCGACAAGGAAGCCGAAAGCGCCACTCACACCGAACAATACGATCTCACGAAGGATTTTCATGGGGCCTGTCCTGTACGCTGGGTGCCGGTATCGCGAGATAGGACAAGCGTTTCATTTCGTGCCGACCGCGAGTCACATTGTCCAGAATCAGGCCACACGAAAATGCCAGCAATGCCGACACCATCATGGAGGCCGACAATATGGCAGTAGGTAGTCGAGGTACGACTCCGGCTCGCAAATACTCGTCCAGCAAGGGAAGCGAAATCAGCACCGAGACTGCTGCCAGAACGGCCGCACAAATACCGAAGAAAGCCAATGGACGCTCACTGACATAAAGCCGCCCGATGGTCGTCAGAATGCGCCAGCCATCCCGATAGGTGGACAGCTTGCTGACCGAACCCTCCGGCCGCGCCCCATAGGGCGTCATGATCTCGCCGTAGGGCATCCGCAACTCTAGGGCATGCACGGTCAGCTCCGTTTCCGTCTCGAAACCCTGGGACAATGCCGGAAAGGATTTGGCGTAGCGGCGCGAAAAGGCCCGATATCCCGAGAGCATGTCCGTGAAGCCCCCGCCGAAGGTACGCACGACACTCTGTGTCAGCATGCGGTTTCCCCACTGATGGCCATTTCGATAAGCCTGCCCGGCAGTGGACATATCGACCTTCCTGCAGCCGACCACCATGTCGAGCCGTTCGTCCAGCAATTTGTCGACCAGCCTGACGACCGACCTGGCGTCATACGTGGCATCGCCGTCCACCATCACATAGACATCCGCCTCGACATCGGCAAACATGCGTCTCACCACATTACCCTTGCCTTTCAAAGGTACGAAGATGACGCTTGCCCCTTCCGCCTTTGCCACCTCCGCAGTCTTGTCCGAAGAGTTATTGTCGAATACATAGATTTCGAGTTCCGGCATGGCGGCACGAAACTCTCTGATGACAGAACCAATCGCTACCTCTTCGTTGTAGCAAGGAACTGTCAAGGCAATCCGTTGACCGCGATACAGCATTCCCAATCCCCTCATTTTGCGGAAAGACTCTCATCGGAATTATATCTGAGCCGGAATCGCGGCACCAAAGAGCCTGGTACACCATTTACTTGGATAGTGACCTGCCCGGATACTTTGGGATAGGTCCAGAAGGCTACCGGTTTCTGTCCATGCTCCCAATAAAACTCATAGCGGACCGGTTGATCCTTTTCCACAGAGATTGGAGAAGTAAGATTGAAACGCAGGAAAGCATTGTCGATTGATTCAGCAAGCTTCCGGGAAGCATCGGTGCAGCCCGCTGCTCCACATACTTTTAGACTCAATACTCCATCCGAGCTATTATTTCCATTGCCAATGAAAACACTAATCATCTGAACGACGCCAGAGCGATCTGGGAAAATTTCACCAGACATCTTTTGGCTTTGTTGAAGCCATAAAGGGGCTGCATCACCAGTAGTAGAAACGGATATCTCAACCCAGTCTCTCCGGAAATCAGCCATCGGAACGCCAATGGCATCAGCCTGAAGCAACCTCGGTGCTTTCTCCGGAATCAAACGAATATGCGCATATCGGTTGAAAATAGCTAAAAAATCCTCTTCCTTCATATCCGAATATTTTTTGCGCCAGAACTCCAGCATAGGTATAGGTGTAACATGCGATACGGAAGCATAGCCCAGACCATTCAACGTGGCTCCAGGCATGTCACTAAATACCAGTGAGCCGAGCGTCCCCTGGACTTCCGAATCGAGCTCTTTGATGAAATTCGTATCGTGTCTCACAAAGAAACTCTTCGACGACTGGATTGGATTGAAGCCGAACAGCACTATAGTGCTGCTGATCGCCGCAGCAATGATCAATATCGTGTATTGATCAATTCGCCACCGGCGGTTGAAAAATAGAACTGTGGCGAGCACGGGTATGACGACCAGATCATTACTGAGGCGCAGCATCGTACCGGCATCGAACCTGAAGGAGTCGCCCTTGATCAGCAGCCAGCCCGAAACGACCAGTACCAGATAGACGGCGAATCGCCCGGTGGTTACCCGCACTCCGACTACCTTGCCCAGGATAGCCACGAACATCAGCAGAACGAAACCGGCCGCATATTCCATGCGCTCCGGCTGGACACTGTTCCACAGCAGCAAACGTCCCAGCCAGGCAGGCAGCGGCAACAGCATCCAGGCCGTCATCAGGAGATAGCCGACCCCGAGCACGATGAGAGAAAAGCGGACCGTCCCTCTCTCGAAAACTACGTCACGAAGTTTTTGGTAATTCAAAAAACAAATTACCATGAGAATGATAGCCGAACCGGCTACACCAACCTCACAAATATTCTGCCCAGTAATAACACTTTCATAACGCCAATCGAAGGTTGCGAAGGGAAAAAACTGCGTCCACCACTCCTGCCAGGGCACCGAACCACCTACCATGCTACGCATACCTGGATAAATCGTCGAGGCCGACCTGAGCAAATAGTCCTTCAAATATAGAACCGCCGTTATCGACGCAGCGGCAGAAGCGAGCATCAACGGCAGAAGCCTCAGGGGAGTTAACCAGTCGCGGCCGAGAGCCAGTACGAGAAGTACACCGACAAAAGCCAAGGATATAATAAGAGGGGGATAGAAATTGGTCAGCAGCCAGGTTGTTCCCAACCAGTAGAAAAGTCCGAGCCGAGCGGCAACGGAAAAGCGGGAAAGTAGAACCAGCACTACCCAAGGGAATATCGCAAAGATCGGCCCCTTCTCGTTCCACCAGAATTGAGTAAAGCCGGTGAAATAGAGGCAGACCGAAAGGAGCAATGCCTGCGCGCGTCCGAGCCCCAGCTTTTCGAACAACAATGCATAGCCGACGATAAAGGCGGCCAGCATCACGAACCAGTGCAGCGAATAGGCATATTCAGGGGCGAGAATCAAATACCCCCACATGCTAGGCTTGAACAACAACCCCCAATCGAAGATCGGCAGCCCATAATTTATTCGCAAATCCTCGCCATAAAAGGATGTCTTATTATAGCGCTCGAAATCGTTATTGACGGTTGCCTGGGTAAAGGGTGTTACTACCCCCCACTCATCAGAGCGAATGGGCCGCGGCTCACCAAAAACAATACCAGTATCCTCAACACCAATTTGGCGCAGTACCAAACCATACGATGAAGGCGACCAGCATTGTGAGACATAAATTACCCCACAACATAGAATAGCCAGCAAATATAAATACTTTTTTTTCATGTAATTCCATCTCAACTATGATTCGGATCAGACCTGAGAAACCTCCACAAAAAATCTTTTTGAATCAGCCGAATAATCTAGTGATCCTTGAAGACAGACGCTGGGCAAAAATCAGCGCCTAACCCTAAGGACAACATCAAGCGGAAGATAAATAGTCAGTCAGACTCAGGTTATGATTGCGTGAACTCCCCCACGCATCAAAATTCTTGATCTTATTCAACAAATCATGAGTGGCTTTATCTTCATGTGCAATCAATTCAATCAAAGGAAGAATAATCTGCATCGGAGATTCTTTAAAGTTCAACCTACGCTGTATTGCGGCATATTGCTCGGCATAAAGTTCTATACCTTTGCTTACCTCTCTAGCGATCTGCTGCATATTGCCAGTATCACCACGCCCACTATCCAGAACTGGCTCAATAGCTTTTGTACCGACTTGCAAACCAATTACAGAGTGATGCGGCGCAGAGAAAAACAGCTCCACTGCTACGCGGTTAGCATAAATTCCGGCAACAGTTGCAGCGGAAGTATTGGCAGCCGTAACCATAGCCGACATGCGTTGAGTCTGCTCGCGCCGGAGGCGTTCGGGTGTATCCGCCAAGCAAAAATAATATCCGAATACCTCCAGACTCATCAGAGGACGAATCGCTTGCTCAAATGCTTCCTGGGTTGTGCCACTCCATCCTACATCCACCAAAGCTACCCGACTTCCTGGCTGTAGACCGACTTGTTTGAGATATTGATATAATGCTCGACGGTTACGCTGGCAAACTTTCAGAATTTCCCAACGATAACCGTATAGGAAGCCACAAACTTTCTCATAAAGAGCCGGGCATACGCGCACATCAGTTCCCAACCCTAACTCTGCCATGATCTGCTGCGATGGCGGCTGTACGCCAATGCGCTCAAGAAGCTCATATGGTGCTAAGCCGTCTCCTCCCGAGAGCAAAAATGGGAAAAACTGACTGAAATTATCGGCTGTAATGGAGGCCAGCGTATAAGCTGTGCGCGAGCCCAGGAAATAACAAAAATCGGGTAATCCGCAATCCTCCTGAGCCCGGGCTATACGCTCAAGCGAATAGCCATCGCGAGACAAGAAAAGTACATGATCGATACCATCCTGATGGGTACGCTCCTTGATCCACTCGAGAAACCCAAGAATTGCAGCTCCACCATAAAGAAAACCGAGTTCCACATAGGAGTTCGGCTCGATATCACGAGCTCGTGTCTGTAACAGGCCATGACCGATGGAGGCTGCGAGTGACCTCCCTTTCTTGATGCTGCGTAAGTGTTTTGACTGATAATGGAAAGCCATCAGTCCTTTCTCACGCGGCCGCTGCACATCGGCCATTTCATTATCACCGATATGCAAAATTTCCTTTGTGCGTACGCCCAATCTACTTGCTAGAATGTCAAAGAGCTCACCGGCATCGCGCTTGGTCGCATTGCAATCCGCAGATATGAACAGCGGCACGTGCTCCAGCCCATGTGGCCTAAGTACGTCACGAAAGAAGTCGACAGACAGATACATATCCGAGGTAATGACCACAGGCTTGCCACTGTCGAGTAGCATACGGAACAGCGGAAACAATTCCGGGTTTGGCTCTATCAATGCCCGCTCCAACTCATACTCAGCACGCATCAATACATCGGCGGGAGTGCTTGTTTCTGCAAAACAGGCATAGATATTCTCAAGCGTGATTTCTTTTCGCCCGGAAGCCAGCATCCGGCGAAAGGCCTCGGCCTGCGCTGCACGCCGCATAGCCCGGAAATCCGGGATATCGAATTGACAGCCAAGGACATCGAAAGCATCCTCGGGATGGGCAAGAGGGCGAACGAAAAGAGTGTCAAAAAAATCGAAGGAGATCGCTGTAGCACTTGTAATCAGTTGCTGAAGATCATCGGCAACGTCAAGCGAGAAGCGTAGAGCAGCCAAGCTGGGCATATCGCAATAATCATTGGCAATATCCTCCATTATAAAGCCACCTCAAAATTAATCCCATTTGGATGCAAGTTCGGATTATAGAAAGGATCATATTGAAAAAACATGGGATGCATATCATAAAGACGCCGAAGCTCTCTCTGTAAACGTGCGAATTTTACAGGATCGACATGATCAAGGCCTCGACTGACCGACTCATGATGGATCAGAGTCACTGATTGACACACCACATTATAATAGCCCTTCTCAACAGCTCTTATACACAACTCAATATCGTTATAAGCAACCGGCAGGGTTTCATCGAAGCCCCCCAACTCATTGAACTTATAAGCCTCCATCATCAAGCAGGCGCCAGTGACTGCCAGCCAGTTGTACTCCAACAAATTACGCATAAAATAGCCTGGGCGCTCACTATGATGACGCAGGAACGCATGAACAGGGCCATTCGCCAAATTGAGGACACCCGCATGTTGGATTTCAGAGCTATCCGGGTAAAGCAATTTGGCCCCTACAGCACCAATATGTACTAACTGAGCATACCCTCCCATGCGCTCCAGCCAGTCATTGCAAAGCACTTCGGTATCATCGTTGAGGAACAACAGCAATTCGCCACCAGCAGTCCTGGCACCGATATTATTAAGCTCGGAGAAATTGAATGGAGCATCATGACGAATAATCTGCGCTACCCCTTTTTCTTGCAACTCCTTCAGATAAGCAACAGTCGAAGCCTCAACAGAACCATTATCAAGGATGATGATTTCAAAATTCCGATAGCTACTTTTTTCCTGGATGGAATCCAGACAACGGCGAAGAACCGAACCATTATCCCGACTAGGAATGATAATCGAAATCAGGGGCGAACCTTGCAGGTGATAGTTGACACGAAAATATCCTGGAACTTGAGCTACCGGCTCTATACTCCCTTTGAGGCCTCGACGCTCCAACGCATCCAGTCGAACACGCCGGGACGCTTCAAGTACATAAGGCTTGGCGGAGATATCGGATGCGACGGAAGCCGGAATTATTCGCCAATGATAAAGAACCTTCGGAATATGACTTATACGATTCGTATGCTCGACGACACGCAAGATAAAATCCCAATCCTGACAGCCATCAAACTCCGAACGCAGTTCACCCACTTTGCTCAACAGACTGCGACGCACGCAAGATACATGGCAGGTGAACATGGTGCTCATCATGGTATCGGGAGACCAATCCGGCTTGAAATGTGGCTGGGTATATTCCCCTTCCTCGGTAAGTTTATCCTCATCACTATAGATAAAATCCGGCTGGTCGCGATTGATGCATAATGCCAACTCATACAAGCAATCGACGGTTAGTTCGTCATCGTGATCCATGAACACGATGAACTCGCCTTGAGCGGCAGCCAAGCCTACATTGGTGGCACCGGAAATACCTTTATTGCTCTCCAGGTGCAGAACCCTGATTTTCGGATCGTCTATCTCGGCCAATGCCCGCCGAGTTTCTTCGGAAGGGCTGGCGTCGTCAACCAAAATAAGCTCCCAGTGAGGATACCACTGGGCCCGTACTGAAGAGAGTACGGCATCCAGTAGTTCTGAGCTGGTGTTATAGGCAGGTACCACGATCGAGAACAAAGGCGTAATGTCGAGAATTGCGAGTCGGGCTCCCAAGTCGGCAGGCCGCTGTGGCTCGATATAGGTATAGCCTTTAGAGGTAGCGGCCAATTCGTAGCGTCCCCCAGAATGGCGCACAATGGCCATAGGTATGGAGGTCATATTTCCCGCGGAGGGAGGAGTTGGTGAGAGCTGCGGTGCAGGAGTCGCAGGGGCTAGTGTCGACAGATAATGCTGATGGCGAATTCTCGCTCTTAGCCCATTCAGTCCTTCCCGACGCAAGATTCCCAACGTCTTTTTCAGAAGAGTCGATAAAGACTCATCTCGTAGCCGGCGACAGGCGATAGCTTTAACGTCCACAACCTTGCGTCTCAGATGGTTGGCACGACGCAAAGGAGCAGTGATACGCCAACTTCTGGAGTTGTGTAGGGCATACTGTATTTCCTGCATGGCGGCAATCTGGATATCTCGCTCATGCACAATCCGACTCAGCTCTTGAATATGGCTATCACGCCCGGCAACTACCTCGTTCAGGCCGCCAATCTGCCCTTCCCTTTCCGAGACTATCCGATTCAACGCATGAATCTGGCCATTGTGCTCGGCGACAATCCTATTCAAGCCGCCAATCTGCCCTTCCCTTTCGGCGATTACCTGATCCAACGCATGAATCTGGTCATCACGCTCGACGACAATCCTATTCAAGCCGTCAATCTGTTCTTCCCTTTCTGCGATTACCTGATTCAATATACGAATTTGACCATCGCGCTCGGCTAAAACCCCGTTCAGGCTACCAACCTGCTCTTCCTTTTCTGCGATTACCTGATTCAGCGCATGGATCTGGCCGTTGCCCTCGGCGATAACCTCGTTCAGGTCACCAATCTGCCCTTCCCTTTCCAAGATTACCTGATTCAATGTATGAATCTGGCCATCGCGCTCGGCGACAATCCCGTTCAGACCGCCAATTTGCCCATCCCTTTCTGCCACTAACTGATTCAGCGTGTGAATCTGACCTTCGCGCTCGGCAATGGTCTGATTCAAGGTATCAACCTGCGCGTTACCATCGGCTATTTGTCTTTCTTGAATAGCCACTTGACTGGTGAATTCGCCAATCCGTATCTCGCATAGATCGGTGTAATGCAGCAGCGAATAACTCCGCTGTAACTCCTCGGACAACGCCGCAATAAGCCCTTCTACCTCTTGTATATCGGGGGCTATCCGATCACTGGCCATCTGCAGCAGAGCGTCGTACAACTCCTCCACCTGCGGAGAAGCTGCTTTGTCCAGACACAGATCGGCCGCTGCGAAACGGCTATGCCGGAGTCCTTCCTCCAAGAATTCTTCCTTGTACTCGGCAAAAGCCTGACTGTCCGCGTCGAACTCAAGATCCAGTGCTTGCGCGATCCGCTGCAACTGAACGGCAGGCTCTTCCATGAGAAGGTCATAGTCGACAACGACCCGAGGACGATTTTGCGTTCCCGCCAAGCTTGCCAGCATGTGTTCCAGCCATAACTGATAGGCTTTTTCCAAGGCGAAACCATCACGCTTGGCCAGCGAGCGAGCCACACTCATAGGATGGCGGCAGGCGACCACATAGCGAACCTGAACATCCAGATGGGCAAATATGCTCGTCCAGAATGGCAGCAGCCTGGCGATCCGGGGGTCCTTCAGACCAAAACTTTCGACACCGGATAACTTTTCCCTCAACAATTGCACGGCTTGCAGTTTGAAGGAGTCGAGAACCGAAGGGTTCAAATGCTCCGGCAGCAAAGGTGTCAGGGTATGCCAGTCCTGGCCCAGGGCAGCGAGCAACTCGATGTTGAGTGCATTGACATCCATATCCTCCCAGAAACCCTTTTCATTGTTTCCGGGTGCTGCCGGCATCAAGCGGGTACCAAGCTGAACACCCAGCGCCTGCAGACCTCGCGTGATTACAGAAGTACCGCTTCGATGCATGCCCAGTACGACAACTATATTTTTCTGCTCCATACACCTGATCTTTCATTCATTCGAAATAGTGAAGTCTGGGACACACTTGAAATCCACAGCGCCAGTAGCCGTTTTGTCCGCCGACGATAATACGCGGAACAGGCAGGCATCCAGCAAACGATGCAGATAGGTCTCGCTTTCTGCTGTCGCGCCGAGTACGCCGGCATTCAGAAAGTAAGTGCCCGGGTTGAGATTGCACTGAAATGCGAACTCGACCTGGATGACCGTCCCTTTCTCCACATGGGAAATGGCATCTTGCAGGCTGGCTGCACTGGCCGCCCCACCCAATTCGACCCCAGCCAGGGTCTTGATCATCATGCCGAAGCGGACTCCGGTAGCGCCGACGGCAAAGCTCGCCCGGTAGGTATAGCGATAGGTTTTGCCGCTCTTGAGGCAATTCACCGGCTCGCCGGCAAGATCGAGAATTTGCGGCGCCTCGATGAGTACCCCATGGGACTCGTAGGACAATACGCTTTGCGAACGCAGATTCGGATCGAAGCATTCATCCAGTTCAGGCTCGGCTCGCCCTTGCTCCAGGGTTTCCGGCGACACGGTCGAAGTTTCGGCGAACAGGGATTCCTTGTGGCCATCGCCAGCGATCGCGGCACGAATCGCCTCGACCTTGCCCGCCGGCGCATAAAGGAGCTTCTGATACTTGCCGATGATCGCCTTGGGCAATCCTTCGGCAAGTTTGTCGCCGCCATCCATCAGAATCGCACGGTCGCAAAGCTCGATGACAGTAGTGCCGGCATGCGATACGAAAAGGATGGTCGCGCCACTGGCCTTGATGGCTTCGATCCTTGCGAAACATTTGCGCTGGAACAATTCGTCGCCCACCGATAATGCTTCGTCGACGATAAGGATTTGCGGATCGACATTGATCGCCACCGCAAAGGCCAGCCGCACCATCATCCCGCTGGAATAAGTCTTGACCGGCTGGTCGATGAAATCGCCGATCTCGGCAAAGGCTTCGATCTCGGCGAAGCGGGCATCGGTTTCCTCTTTCGACAGGCCCAGCACCGCCGCATTCATGTAGACGTTCTCCCGCCCACTGAATTCGGGGTTGAATCCCGAACCCAACTCCAGCAGGGCGGCGACACGCCCATCGGTTCGCACCCGGCCGGAGGTGGGTGTCAGGGTGCCGCAGATGATCTGCAGCAACGTGGACTTGCCGCTGCCATTACGGCCGACGATACCAACCGTTTCGCCCTTTTTTATGTCGAATGCCACGTCCCGCAATGCCCAGAACTCGCGAAAGAACCGTCGCCTTCCCCGGCAAAGCATCTGCAGCAGGCGGTCGCGGGGCTTGTCGTAAATATGAAAGCATTTGCTCAGGTTTTCGACCTTGATCGCCACATCAGAGCACATCGGAGAATCCTTTACGGGTCTTCTGGAACCAGGCGAAGCCGGCCCACATTACGATCGAGGCGGCCGCAAAGTACCAGAACAGGCCGACGAAATCCGGCAACTGCCCCCTGATCAGGACACCGCGCGCCTGCTCGATGATGAAGGTGATCGGATTGGCCATGATCAGCGGACGGAACTCTTCCGGCAAGCTGTCCACCGGAAAGAATACCGGCGCCAGGAACATCATGATGGTGGTGACGATCGTCACGGTCTGCCCCACGTCGCGCAGGAATACTCCCAGCGAGGCAAGAAACCAGGCGAGTCCCAGCGCCAGCACCACCAATGGCAACATGACGACAGGAAACAACAGTACCTGCCAGTCCGGCGTGCCGATGAACAGCCAATAGGCCAGCAGCCAGACCATCAGGCTGACCAGGGCATGGAACAGCGCTGCGCCGGTCGAGACTACCGGCAGTATCTCCAGGGGAAAAACGACTTTCTTGACGTAATTGACATTGCCGATGATGAGTCCGGGCGCGCGGTTGAGGATTTCCGCGAACAGCGTGTGCACGATCATGCCGACGAACAGCACGATGGCGAACATGGACCTGCTTTCCTCGCCGCCCTCCGGAGCCACACCCCAGCGCGCCTTGAAGACCACCGAGAACACGAAGGTATAGACGCACAGCATTAGCAAGGGGTTGAGAAAGGACCAGCCAAGGCCCAGGAAAGACCCCTGATAGCGGCCGATCACCTCACGCCGGGTCATTTGCCGGATCAACAGCCGATGCCTCCACAGGCTGTGTGCGAAGGCCAGCAGCGAAGTCGGCTGCGCCGCATGCGGGTTCATGGGAAAACCTCGGCATTGGCGAGCAGCGGAGCCTTCTGGTCCTTGCCGGAAAGCAGCGGAGCCTCGATGCCGCGCCAGTCGATCGCCAATGCGGGATCGTTCCAGAGAATGCTTCGTTCGCTGTCCGGGGCGTAGTAGTCGGTCGTCTTGTAGAGGAACTCGGCAGTCTCCGAAAGCGTCACGAAACCATGCGCGAAGCCTTCCGGAATCCAGAATTGCCGCTTGTTTTCCGCCGATAGCAGCACCCCGACCCACTGCCCGAAGGTAGGCGACGACTTGCGGATATCCACGGCGACATCGAACACTTCACCCTGTACGACCCGCACCAGCTTGCCTTGGGCATGGGGCGGCAACTGGTAGTGCAGTCCCCGCAACACCCCTTGCGCGGAGCGGGAATGATTGTCCTGGACGAAATTCACCGCGCGACCGACGGCATCCTCGAAATGCCGCTGGTTGTAGCTTTCGAAGAAGAAACCACGGTCATCGCCGAACACCTTGGGTTCGAAAAGGACCAGACCGGAAATATCGAGCGGGGTGGCGTTCATCAGTAAACCGTCTCCACCAGGATGCGTTTGAGGTATTTGCCATAACCATTCTTCGACAGGGGTTCGGCAAGCCTTTCCAGTTGTTCGGCATCGATCCACTTCTGCCGGAAGGCGATTTCTTCCGGACAGGCGACCTTCAGTCCCTGGCGGCTTTCCAAGGTAGCGATGAACTGACCGGCTTCGAGCAACGAGTCATGGGTGCCGGTATCCAGCCAGGCGTAACCGCGACCCATGATTTCCACCGAGAGCGAGCCCTGCTCCAGGTAGATGCGATTGAGATCGGTGATTTCCAGTTCGCCGCGGGCGGAAGGCTTGATGCTCTTGGCGATATCGACCACCTGATGGTCGTAGAAATACAACCCGGTGACCGCATAGTTGGACTTGGGCTGTGCCGGCTTCTCTTCCAGGCTGACGGCTTTCCCTTGCGCATCGAACTCCACGACCCCATAGCGCTCGGGATCGTATACGTGGTAAGCGAATACGCTGGCACCCTGCTCGCGGTCCATGGCGTTGCGCAGAAGATCCTGGAAATCGTGGCCGTAATAAATGTTGTCACCCAGCACGAGCGCGGACGGAGCCTTGCCGAGGAACTCCTCGCCGATCAGGAACGCTTGCGCCAGGCCATCCGGGGATGGCTGCACCGCATAGGCGAGATTGAGTCCCCACTGGCTTCCATCCCCCAGCAGTTGCGTGAAACGCGGGGTGTCCTGCGGGGTGGAGATGATCAGGATGTCACGGATACCGGCCAGCATCAGGGTGCTCAGCGGGTAGTAGATCATCGGCTTGTCGTAGACGGGCAACAATTGTTTGGATATGGCCAGGGTGGCCGGGTGCAGACGGGTACCGGAGCCACCGGCGAGGATGATGCCTTTACGTTTCATGAGCTTGTGTCTGTCAAGTATCGAGCGGGTATGAGGCGCATGCCCCTTCGGCAGTGCCCGGCCCATGGCCGGGCAATACAGGCGAGCCAGCCCCTATGGTTTGGCGAGGAGCTCGTGCAGCATGCGTTCGACGTGATATTCCCACTGTGGAAGATGCAGATCGAAGGTACGTCGGAGTTTGCCGGTATCGAGCCGGGAGTTGGCCGGGCGCCGGGCCGGCAGCGGGTAATCGGCGGTACCGATCGCATGGATGTCGTCGGGCCCCGCCTTGAGTGACATATCCAATGCGGCAGCCTTGGCCACGACGAAACGCGCGTAGCCATGCCAACTGGTTTCGCCGGCGGCAGTCAGGTGATAGACCCCCGTTGCCTGCTCGGCCAATGCCCGATCATGCCTCAACCGATACAAAAGCAGAGCGCTCACATCGGCGATCAGTTCGGCGCTGGTCGGTGCTCCGATCTGATCGGCGATCACACGCAGTTCTTCGCGCTCGGCGGCCAGGCGCAGCATGGTCTTGATGAAGTTGCTGCCGCGTGCGGCGTACACCCAACTGGTTCTCAGGATCAGGTGCTTGCACCCGGAAGCCTGAATAGCTTGTTCGCCCTCCAGCTTCGTCTGCCCGTAGACGCTCAGCGGCCCCACGGGGTCATCTTCCGTATAGGCCGCGGCTTTGCAGCCATCGAACACATAGTCGGTCGAGTAATGCACCAGCCAGGCATCGCAACTTCGCGCGGCATCCGCCAGCACTTCCACCGATTCGGCGTTCACCCGACGCGAGCGAGCCGCGTCGGATTCGGCCTTGTCCACGGCGGTATAGGCGGCGGCATTGACGATGACCTGCGGCTGAATTCGCTCGACCAGCGCGGCCAGGCTTTCCGGCCTGTCCAGATCGGCCCGGAGACGATCGCAGATCTCCAGCCGCCCCAACGGCGCCAGGGCCCGTTGCAGTTCCCAGCCAACCTGACCGTTGGCTCCCAGTAGCAGGATTTTCATTGGTAGTGTTTGCTCACCCAGTCGCGGTAAGCACCGCTGGTGATATTTTCGACCCAGCCCTGGTTGTCCAGATACCAGCGAACGGTCTTGCGAATGCCGCTTTCGAAAGTTTCCGCCGGTTTCCAGCCCAGATCGCGCTCGAGCTTGGTCGCGTCGATGGCATAGCGACGATCGTGTCCGGGACGATCCTTGACGAAGGTGATTTGCTCGCGATAGCTCCGGCCGTCGCCACGCGGCCGCTCCTGGTCGAGGATATCGCAAAGGGTATGCACCACATCGAGGTTGGTCTTTTCGTTCCATCCTCCGACGTTATAGGTTTCACCCAGTTTCCCCGCTTCCAGCACCCGGCGAACCGCGCTGCAATGGTCTTTCACGTACAGCCAGTCACGGACTTGCTGGCCATCGCCGTAAATGGGCAGGGGCTTGCCTGACAATGCGTTGTGAATGATCAGCGGGATGAGCTTTTCCGGGAAATGATACGGTCCATAATTATTCGAGCAGTTGGTGGTCAACACCGGCAGCTTATAAGTATGGTGATAGGCTCGAACCAGATGGTCAGAAGCGGCCTTGGAGGCCGAGTAGGGACTGTTCGGTTCGTAGCGGTTCCGCTCGGTGAACGCCGGGTCGGTGGGCTCCAGCGAGCCGTATACTTCGTCCGTCGAGACATGCAGGAAACGGAAAGCAGCGGCACCATCATGCAGTTGAGCATGATAGACACGTACGGCTTCGAGTAGCCGGAAGGTTCCCACGATGTTGGTCTGGATAAAGTCTTCCGGACCGTGAATCGAGCGATCCACATGGGACTCCGCCGCAAAATTGACGACGGCCCGCGGCTGGTATTCCGCCAGAAGCCCGGCGACCAGCTTCGAATCGCCTATATCGCCCTTGACGAAGACATGTCGGTCATCGCCTTCCAGGCTTTTCAGATTGGCCAGATTACCGGCATAAGTCAGCTTATCCAGGCTGACAACCGCCTCGTCATGCTGGTGCAGCCAGTCCAGGACAAAGTTCGCCCCGATGAAGCCTGCGCTGCCTGTTACCAGAATAGTCATGTCCTTAAAGCTCTCCCGATGCACCCGGCCGATGATGCCGGTGCGTCTGCCGGAATACACCGGCTTTATCTCAATCGAAACGGCGAGTCATGCGGCTTGCCGATACTCGCTCGGGGCCAGTCCGCAGAAATGCCCAACCTGAATTCGACCGCCAGTTCTGCAAAAAATGCGGGGGATTTCCCAACGAGCCGACCGCTCGCGAACCAGCAATCGCCGAGCGGGGAATCATCAGTATTTGCGTATGTCTGCCAAAGGCAGGCTCAATCGGTGCTCGCGATGGAGCAACCTCATCAATAGCGTAACCCGCTCCTCACCATCCAGCGCCAGGAAGATGGCATCCAACTCCGTGAAGCTTCCCGCGATGATCCGTACCCTGTCGCCAGGCTTCAGAGCTGGCTCGGGCGATGACTCGATGCGTCGTTGCAGCTCGGCGACCAACTCGTCACTAACCGATAGCGGCATGTCGCCGAAGCTGACCAGACGACTCACCCCGCGAGTCGAGCGCAGCGGAGCCCAGTTGGCATCGGCAGCCAGGCGGATGAACAGATAACCGGGGAACAACGATTCGCTCTGGACCCGCAGAGCGCCATGCATCAGGCGCTCCCGCAGGCATTGTGGACGAAAGTATTCATAACCCTGGCGCTTCAGATTGTCTTCGGCACGCTCGTCCTGACGAGGCTTGCACTGCACGAGATACCACGCTTTGCCATTACGCACTTCGCATATGTCGCCCGCAGTACGAATATTCATATTCCATGTCACCCCGCCTTTGACTCAGACCTGACCATTGCAGGGCTTTTCAATTCATCGAGGTTCCTGGCTACGCTCCACAGACTTCACTCGCTCCAATAGCAACACATCCCATGTACCAGGCGGACCCGCCGACAGGGCCAGAAGCAGTATGGCCCCTTGGCAATCGCGAATGAATTCGCTCCTACAGTCTCTTTAAGCACTTGCTTTGCCCATCCAATCCATCCTCACGACATCCTCAGGGGGTAATAATGCTCACCCTCTTCTGTTTTTCCGCATAACGCCGCCGCAGTTCGGCACCGAGCGCACGCTTGGCGTCGGCCTCGCCATGGACGAGGCGTATCTCGTCCGGCCACTCGCGCATCCGGGTGATGAAACTCACCAGTCCCTGCCGATCGGCATGGGCCGAATAGCCGCCCAGGGTGGCGACCCCGGCTCTGATCTCGAGGCGCTCGCCGTCCAGGTCCACGTAACCGCCCCGTGGCCCATATTTCTGGATAGCATGCCCGGGCGTGCCCATGGCCTGGTAGCCGACGAAGAGTATATTGTGCCGACGATCTCCCAGCATGGCTTTCAGGTAGTTGACGATGCGCCCGCTGGTGCACATGCCGCTGCCGGCGATGACGATGGCCGGGCGGGCGGTGCTAGCCAGATGCTCGACCATGCGCAGGTGATCGGCGTGATTTTCCACCGTGATCAATTGCTCGAAGCCCAGCGGCTGTCGCCCCGACCTGGCCCGCTTGGTGGCCTCCCGGTCCCAGAAGGGTTGCAGCTCGCGATAGGCCTGGGTGAAACGGCTGGCGAGGGGGGAGTCGAGAATGATGGGAAGCTGCGGCCAGTCGGCGTGGCTGGATGACCGGACATCCGCCTCCCTTGCTGCCGGACGGGATCGAGTCTTGCGATAAATGATCTCTTCCAGCTCGTACAACAGCTCCTGCGTTCGCCCGATGCTGAAGGCCGGAATCAGTACACTGCCCCGGTCGGCCAGCGCCTGTTCGATCATCGTTTCGAGACGTTGCCGACGGCTGCGGCGATCTTCGTGCAAACGGTCGCCGTAGGTGCTCTCGATGACCAGGGTATCGGCCCGGTAAGGCGGCCGCGGCGCCGGCAGCAACGGCGCATGGGGGGCTCCCAGGTCGCCGGAGAAGAGGATGCGGCGCTTGCGGCCAATGGCTTTGTAAGTCAGGTCGATCTCCACGTAGGCCGAGCCGAGGATGTGACCAGCCCGCTGCAGGCGAATCCTGCAGAGCAGCGTCGATGTATCCGCCAGGGTGAACCAGTGCTTGTAGGGCAAGGCGATCGACCGCTGCCCGATCAATTCGAGATAACGCTCCACCTGTCGCTGGTCGCTACTTACGCCCAGCTTGAAGGCATCTTCCAGAACGATGGGCAGCAGCCTGGCCGAAGGCTCGCTGCAGAGGATCGGCCCCTTGAAGCCAGCCGCCAGCAGATAGGGAATCCGTCCGACATGATCGACGTGCACATGGGTCGCTATCAGTGCCTTGACGGTATCCAGCGCAAAGTCGATGGCCAGGCTGCCGGCTCCGGCCCGACCTTCGGCGGAGGTTTCCGCCCCCTGGAACAGGCCGCAGTCGATCAGCAGGCTGTGCTGCGCATCCATCAGCAACTGATGGCAGGAACCAGTGACGCCCTGGGTGGCGCCGTGGTGAAGAATTTCCGGGTATGACACTGCTCGCTCCTTCAGCTCGACACTTCCATTTGCCACGCCATGCCCGACATCCTGCCGAGCAGGCTGCTCTGGCCAAAGCACCGGAACGCCAGCCCAGGCTCATCTCTCGCCAGGGCTGCCAGAACGGCGAACCCTTCAGAGTCCGGATAACGGAAACCGAACCATCGAAACCGGCGACTTCAGAAAGAGTCGGATAGCCTGAAGACAGATGGCACAATGAAATCGAAGGAGCGAATTGTGCAGCACAAAAAGAAGATTGCAAGCCTTGACAGGGCACACGGCGATCGGCCAGGGGGGACAGGAGCCCCTATACCGGAAGGACATCGCGGCTCCTGCCATCCTGCTTTAAAAGGGAGATATCCCGGCTAGTCCGCAGTCGGCTGCTCCGTCAACCGGGCCAGCTCTTTCTGGCACTCCACCAGTTGGCGTTGACGGGAGGCCAGTTGCATTCTCAGACGGCCGTAGAACAGCATTCCCAGCAGCGGCGAGGCCAGCAGCCCCAACAGCAGGGCGGCGGAAACGAAGACGGCCATCGGCAGTTGTGGCGTAGTCCAGCCGAAGAGCACCAGCGTCGCGACCTGGCGGTTTTCCAGTACGAACACCAGCGTGGCGGCGGCTACCAGCAGCAGGATCAATCCCAGCAAGATTCGTTTCAAGTGACGCATGAGGCAGTTCTCTCGTGATGACTACACTTTCGTTCGCTCTATCCGGACAACCTGTCGCACCAGGGTGATGCGACGATCCGCTGTGCGGACGAACCAATTCCGAAGTCGCTCAGTGTACCGTCCCGGCATTCGAGCATGACATAGTCATTTCATTCATTGACGCGATCGCGTAGCTCCTTGCCGGGTTTGAAATGCGGCACGAACTTGCCATCGAGGCGAACGGTCTGTCCGGTTTTCGGATTGCGGCCGACGCGTGGCGCCCGATAGTGCAGCGAGAAACTGCCGAAACCGCGGATTTCAATGCGATCCCCGGTGGCCAGAGCCTGCGACATTTGCTCCAGCATGGTCTTGATGGCCAGTTCCACATCCTTTGCGGACAACTGCCCCTGCTGAGTGACGATGCGCTCGATCAACTCCGACTTGGTCATGGTTTTCCCTTCGTTTTCAAGCGGCTAGATCAAAATAGTGCTTGGGTTTTAGCATGCTGAACAGAGTTTGAACAGCCCGGAGCACAACCCGGCAATGACGGGCACGCGGAAAGAAAGGAATCAGGACGATAGCCCCTTTCGGGACCTTGCCCAGGAAAAGGAGGTCGATAGCACCTTGGCGGGGGCGAATTCGGTTCTGGTTTGCGCTCCACCGCGGATAAATCCGCTTCCGCAGACTGGAGGCTCCAGCCATCCTTGCGACCCACAACGAAAAAGGGCGACCGAAGTCGCCCTTTTCATTCAACGCACCACCGAACTCAGCTCTGGTTGCCCATCTGAGCACGGATCAGGTCGCCGATGGTGGTCGGGCCGGGCGCCTCGGTTTCCTGCTTGCGCAGTTCCTTGATGGCGTCCTTCTCGTCGTCCACGTCCTTGGCCTTGATCGACAGGCTGATGACACGGCTCTTGCGATCGATGCTGATGATCTTGGCTTCGACCTCGTCGCCTTCCTTCAGCACGTTGCGGGCATCTTCGACGCGATCGCGGCTGATTTCGGACGCCTTCAGCACAGCTTCGATATCGTTGCCCAGGTCGACGATCGCGCCCTTGGCATCGACTTCCTTCACGGTGCCGTGCACGATGCTGCCCTTCTCGTTGAGGGAGGCGTAGCTGGAGAACGGATCGTCCGCCAGTTGCTTGACGCCCAGCGAGATGCGCTCGCGCTCCGGATCGACGGAGAGGATGACGGTTTCCAGTTCATCGCCCTTCTTGAAGCGGCGCACGGCTTCCTCGCCCTGCTCGTTCCAAGAGATGTCGGACAGGTGGACCAGACCGTCGATGCCGCCTTCCAGGCCGATGAAGATGCCGAAATCGGTGATCGACTTGATGGTACCGGTGATGCGGTCGCCCTTGTTGTAACGGCTGGAGAAGTCTTCCCAAGGATTGGACTTGCACTGCTTGATGCCCAGGGAGATGCGGCGACGCTCTTCGTCGATGTCCAGCACCATGACTTCCACTTCGTCGCCGACCTGAACGACCTTGGACGGGTGGATGTTCTTGTTGGTCCAGTCCATCTCGGAAACGTGCACCAGGCCTTCCACGCCCTCTTCCAGCTCGGCGAAGCAGCCGTAGTCGGTGAGGTTGGTAACACGAGCCATGACGCGGGTGCCTTCCGGATAGCGGGCCTTGATGGCGACCCATGGATCCTCGCCCAGTTGCTTCAGGCCCAGGGAGACGCGATTGCGCTCGCGATCGAACTTGAGCACCTTGACGTCGATTTCGTCGCCGACGTTGACGATCTCGGACGGATGCTTGATGCGCTTCCAGGCCATGTCGGTGATGTGCAGCAGGCCGTCCACGCCGCCCAGATCGACGAACGCGCCGTAGTCGGTGAGGTTCTTGACGATACCCTTGACCTGCTGGCCTTCCTGCAGGGACTCCAGCAGGGCCTCGCGCTCGGCGCTGTTCTCGGCTTCCAGGACGCTGCGGCGGGACACGACCACGTTGTTGCGCTTCTGGTCGAGCTTGATGACCTTGAACTCGAGCTCTTTACCTTCCAGGTGGGTGGTGTCGCGCACCGGACGGACGTCGACCAGGGAACCCGGCAGGAACGCACGGATACCGTTGATGTCGACGGTGAAGCCACCCTTGACCTTGCCGTTGATGATGCCCTTGACGACTTCGTCGGCAGCGAAGGCAGCTTCCAGAACCAGCCAGGACTCGGCACGCTTGGCTTTCTCGCGGGACAGCTTGGTTTCACCGAAGCCGTCTTCCACTGCATCCAGCGCGACGTGAACCTCGTCACCCACCTTGATGGTCAGTTCGCCTTGCTCGTTGTAGAACTGTTCGACCGGGATGACGCCCTCGGACTTCAGGCCGGCATGCACGGTAACCCAGTCACCGTCGATGTCGACCACAATGCCGGTGATGATGGCACCGGGCTGCATGTCGAGGGATTTCAGGCTTTCTTCAAAAAGTTCTGCAAAGCTTTCGCTCATGTTGATTCCTGTCGATTGAGGCGGGAGGAAACCCGCCCATCTCCACATTCCAGACAATGTGGGTTCGTTTCTTTAAAAAGTCCGCAGTACAAGGCCTGGTTCTCTGCGGCCCTTGTGTATCATCCGGCGAGATCTCGCGCGGCGATTTCGCTCATGATGCGCTCCACCACCTGCTCGATCGTGAGCTCCGTGGAATCCAGCTGGATCGCGTCCGGCGCGGCCTTGAGCGGGGCGACGGCACGCTGGCTGTCGCGCTCGTCGCGCTTGCTTATCTCGCCCAGTAGACTAGACAGATTAGCATCGACACCACTCTCCTTCAACTGCTGGTAGCGGCGGCGCGCCCGCTCCTCGGCTCTCGCGGTGAGAAAGACCTTCAGCGGGGCATCTGGAAAGACCACGGTGCCCATGTCCCGGCCATCGGCCACCAGGCCCGGCGGCTCGAGGAAGGCATGCTGGCGCTGCAGCAGGGCTTCGCGCACCGCCGGCAGCGAGGCGACCTGGGAAGCCCCGGCGCCGACCTGCTCGTTGCGGATGGCATCGGTGACGTCCTCGCCCTCGAGGATGATCTGCTGCGGGTGCAGGTCCGTGGAGGTGACGAACTGCACGTCCAGATGAGCGGCCAGCACCTTGAGCGCTTCTTCGTTGGTCAGATCCACACCATGATTGCGCGCGGCGAAGGCGAGCAGACGGTACAGGGCCCCCGAGTCGAGCAGGTTCCAGCCGAGTCTCTTGGCGAGCAGGCCGGCCACGGTCCCCTTGCCGGAGCCGCTGGGGCCGTCGATGGTGATCACGACCGGACGAACGCTCATGACACCCCCTCCTCGTCCACGCGAATGCCGACATGCTTGGCCAGGGCGATGAAATTCGGGAAGGAGGTGGCCACGTTGGCGCAGTCATGGATGCGGATCGGCGCGCTGGCACGCAGCGAGGCGATGCTGAAGGACATGGCGATGCGGTGGTCTCCGTGGCTGTATATCTCCCCCCCGCCGATCGGGCCGCCCTCGATGGCGATGCCGTCCGGGGTCGGCTCGGCCTTGACGCCGAGTGCCCGCAAACCGTCGGCCATCACCTGGATGCGGTCGGACTCCTTGACCCGCAGCTCCTCGGCGCCACGCAGCACGGTGCGTCCCTCGGCGCAGGCCGCGGCGACGAACAGCACGGGGAACTCGTCGATCGCCAGCGGCACCAGGTCCAGGGGGATCTCGATGCCCTGCAGGCGCGCGGAGCGCACGCGGATGTCGGCGACCGGCTCGCCCCCCACCTCGCGCGGGTTCTCCAGCGTGATGTCGGCCCCCATCAGCTTGAGGATCTCGATCGACCCGGTGCGGGTCGGGTTGATGCCGACGTGCTCGAGCAGCAGTTCGGAGTCTTCGGCGATGGTTGCGGCCACCAGGAAGAACGTCGCCGAGGAGATGTCCGCCGGCACCTCGATCTGGGTCGCCTGCAGTTTGTGGCCGGACTCGACGGTGACCTTGCTGCCCTCGACCTTCACCGGGTAACCGAAACCGCGCAGCATGCGCTCGGTGTGGTCGCGGGTCGGCGCCGGCTCGCTGACCGAGGTTTCGCCGCCGGCATAGAGGCCGGCGAGCAGCAGGCAGGACTTCACCTGCGCGCTGGCCATGGGCATCTGGTAATGCATGCCGGTGAGCCTGCGCCCGCCTTTGATGGTCAGCGGCGGACGCCCTTCCGGCCCGGCTTCGATCTCCGCCCCCATCTCGCGCAGGGGTTTGGCCACACGGTTCATCGGCCGCTTGGAGAGCGAGGCGTCGCCGGTCAGCACGGTGTCGAACGGCTGGGCCGCGAGCAGGCCCGACAGCAGGCGCATGGAGGTGCCCGAGTTGCCCAGGTACAGCGGCCCCGGCGGTGCCTTCAGGCCATGCAGGCCGACACCATGGACGGTCACCCGGCCATGGTGAGGCCCTTCGATGACCACCCCCATGTCGCGGAACGCCTGGATGGTGGCGAGAGCATCCTCACCCTCTAGAAAGCCCTCCACTTCGGTAGTGCCCTCGGCCAGCGAGCCGAGCATGATCGAACGGTGAGAAATGGACTTGTCACCGGGAACACGAATATGTCCGCGGGCATGACCGCCCGGCAGGGCCAGGTAGATCAGGTCGTTATCGTGCATGGCATCCACATAGGCCCGACGGGCCAGTATCTTGCTGAAATGCTCACGGGCAACGCGGGCGCGGGTGAATACGCCCAGCAACTGATGCCCGTCCCCTGCGTCGACCGCGGCGCGCAGGGCGTCGAGATCGCTGCGAAAGACATCGAGAGTGCGCAATACCGCCTCGCGGTTGGCGAGGAAGATATCGCGCCACATCACCGGATCGCTGCCGGCGATCCGTGTGAAATCGCGAAAGCCGCCGGCGGCATAGCGAAAGATTTCCAGGTTTTCGTTGCGCTTGGCCAGCGAGTCCACGAGGCCGAAGGCCAGCAGATGCGGCAGATGGCTGGTGGCGGCGAGCACCTCGTCGTGGCGCTCGACGGCCATGCGCTCGACCACCGCCCCAAGCCCCCGCCAGAGTCCGTCGACCAGCGCCAGTGCCTGGGGCTCGCTCTCCTGCACCGGTGTCAGGATGACCTTGTGATGGAGGAACAGTTCGCTGTCGGCCGCCGCCACGCCGCTGCGCTCGGAGCCGGCGATCGGATGGCCCGGCACGAAGTTCAAGGGCCGGCCGGCGAAGGCCCGCCGCGCCGCCTGCAGCACATATCCCTTGGAGCTGCCGACATCGGTGATGACGGCGTCGCCCAGAGCGAGCCCGGCGAGTACGCCGAGCAGCTTCTCCATGGCCAGGATGGGGACGGCGAGCTGGATCACCTGCGCGCCCCGGCAGGCGACGGCGAGGTCCTCCTCGCAACGGTCGACCACACCCTGGGCCACGGCCAGTTCGCGGGTATGCGGGTCCAGATCCACGCCGACGACCTCGCGACACAAGCCACGCTCGCGGACCCCCTTGGCGAAGGAGCCGCCGATCAGCCCCAGTCCCACCACGACCAGGCGGCCGACCCCGGGCTCTTTCCGCTGCGTCGCGGCGGCAGTCGGGAATGCATGCTCAGACACTGGCGAGAACCTTCTGCAGCGCCGCCAGGAAGCGGGCGTTCTCTTCCGGCAGACCGATGGATACCCGCAGGAAGGTCGGCATGCCATAACCGGCCACTGGACGCACTATGACCCCTTCGCGCAGCAATGCCGCGTTGATCGGCGCGGCATCGCGGCCGAAATCGACGGCGATGAAGTTGCCCTTGCTGGGAATCCAGGACAGGTCGAGCCCGCTCAGCCCGGCCTCCAGTTGAGCCATGCCCGCATCGTTGATGCGCCGGCCTTCGGCCAGGTACGCGGCATCCTCCAGCGCGGCGCAGGCGGCGGCCAGGGCCAGGCTGTTGACGTTGAACGGCTGGCGCACGCGGTTCAGCACGGCCGCCACCTCGGGCGCGGATACGGCGTAACCGACGCGCAGGGCGGCCAGGCCATAGGCCTTGGAGAAGGTGCGCGAAACCAGCAGGTTCGGATAACGGGCCAGATAGCGGAGCCCGTCGGGCAGATCGTCGCCCGACGCGTACTCGATGTAGGCCTCGTCGAGAACTACCAGCACCTGCGCCGGCACCCGGGCGAGGAAGCGCTCCAAAGCATCCGGACCGAACCAGGTGCCGGTCGGGTTGTTGGGATTGGCGAGGAACACCACGCGGGTATCGGTGTCGATGGCGGCCAGCATCGCCTCCAGGTCATGACCGTAGTCCTTCGCCGGCACCGCCCGCCCCTCGGCGCCCACCGCCTGGGTGGAGATCGGGTAGACGGCGAAGGCGTGCTCGCTGAACACCGCGTTGAATCCGGGCGCCAGCCAGGCGCGGGCGACCAGATCGAGAATGTCGTTGGAGCCGTTACCCAGGGTGATCTGCGCGGTCGCCACGCCGCAGCGCTCGGCCAGCCTGGCCTTGAGCAGGTAGCCGCTGCCGTCGGGATAGCGGGTCAGTTCCGCCAGTTCGCCGCGGAGCGCCTCCAGCACCCTGGGGCTCGGACCGAGCGGGTTCTCGTTGCTGGCCAGCTTGACGATGCCGGCCGGATCGAGATCCAGCTCGCGCGCCAGTTCATCCACCGGCTTGCCCGGCACGTAGGGAAACAGCTTCTGCACGCCCGGCACGGCCAGGGCGAGGAAATCACAGGTCATGAATCAAGCCTCGAGCATGAAACCGCGAACTGCGTGGCCGGCCGGACAGCGGTACGCCGATGGCCGGTTCCCGGGCGCGCGCGGCGGCCGCAATCACAGTACTGCCTTGGGATAGGAACCGAGCACCTTGAGCGCCACGACCTCCTGGCTGAGCCGCTCCAGCACGCTCTTGACCAGCGGGTCGTGGCGGTGACCGACGAAGTCGATGAAGAACACGTAGGTCCATTTGCCGCTGCGCGAAGGACGGGTCTCGATGCGGGTCAGGTCGATACCGTTCTCGTGGAAGGGCATCAGGAGCGCATGCAGGGCCCCGGGCTTGTTGTTCATCGAGACGATGATCGAGGTCTTGTCGTCACCGATCGGCGGCACTTCCTGGTTGCCGATGATCAGAAAGCGCGTGGAATTGTCCGGACGATCCTCGATCTTTTCGGCGAGCTTGGTCAGGCCGTAGAGCTGGGCCGCCATGTCGCCGGCGATAGCCGCGCTGTTCCATTCGCTCTTCACCCGGCGGGCCGCGTCGGCGTTGCTCGACAGCGCCACGCGCTCGACGCTCGGGTAGTGCGCATCCAGCCACTTGCGGCATTGCGCCAGCGACTGGGCATGGGAATAGATGCGCGAAATCTTGTCGGTCCTGGTGTTTTCGCCGACCAGCAGATGATGGTGGATGCGCAGCTCCACCTCGCCGCAGATCACCAGGTCGTGCTCGAGAAAGCTGTCCAGGGTGTGGTTGACCGCCCCCTCGGTGGAATTCTCCACCGGCACCACACCGAAGTTGACCGCGCCGGCGGCGACCTCGCGGAACACCTCGTCGATCGCCGCCATGGGCAGGCTGATCACCGCATGGCCGAAGTGCTTGAGCGCGGCGGCCTGGGTGAAGGTGCCTTCCGGACCGAGGTAGGCGACCTTGAGCGGGTGTTCCAGGGCCAGACAGGAGGACATGATCTCGCGGAACAGCCGGGCGACCTCCTCGTTGCCCAGCGGCCCCTTGTTGATTTCCATGATGTGCCTGAGCACCCAGGCCTCGCGTTCGGGCCGGTAGAACACCGGCGACTCGCCGGGCTTGAGCGAGGCCATCTTCACCCGCGCCACTTCCTCGGCGCAGCGCGCACGCTCGCTGATCAGCTCGAGGATCTTCTCGTCGAGGCTGTCGATGCGTACGCGCAGAGCCTTGAGCTGATCCTGGTCGCTCATCAACCGTGCTCCTTCTCGAATTCGGCCATGTAGGCCACCAGAGCTTCCACCGCGTCCAGGCCGACCGCGTTGTAGATCGAGGCGCGCATGCCGCCGACCGAGCGATGCCCCTTGAGGTTGAGCAAGCCGCGCTCCTCGGCGCCGGCGAGGAAGGGCTTGTCCAGCTTCTCGTCGGCCAGGCGGAACGGCACGTTCATCCAGGAGCGGGCGTCGACGGCGATCGGGTTGGTGTAGAACCCGCTGCCATCGATGAAACCATAGAGCAGATCCTTCTTGGCACGGTTGCGCTGCGCCATGGCCTCGACGCCGCCCTGCTCCTTCAGCCATTCGAAGACCAGCCCGGACAGGTACCAGGAGAAGGTCGCCGGGGTGTTGTACATGGAGCCGTTGTCGGCGGCGACCTTGTAGTCGAGCATGGTCGGGCAGACGCTGCGCGCGCGGCCGAGCAGGTCTTCGCGCACGATCACCACCACCAGGCCGCTGGGACCGATGTTCTTCTGCGCGCCGGCGTAGATCAGGCCGAACCGCGACACATCGATCGGCCGGGACAGGATGTCCGAGGACATGTCCACCACCAGCGGCACCTCGCCGGTCTCCGGCACCCAGTCGAACTGCAGGCCGCCGATGGTCTCGTTGCTGGCGTAGTGCAGGTAGGCGGCGTCCTTCGACAGCCGCCACTCGTTCTGCCCGGGAAGGGCGAAGTAGTCGTAGGCCTTGGCGCTGGCGGCGACGTTGACGGTGCCGAAGCGGCGCGCCTCCTCCATGGACTTGCGCGACCAGATGCCGGTGTCGACGTAGTCGGCGACGCCACCCTCGGGCAACAGGTTCAGCGGAATCTCGGCGAACTGCTGGCTGGCGCCGCCCTGCAGGAACAGCACCTTGTAGTTCGACGGGATACCCAGCAGATCGCGCAGATCCTGCTCGGCCTTGGCAGCGATGGCCACGTACTCGTCGCTGCGATGGCTCATCTCCATCACCGACAGGCCCTTGCCCTGCCAGTCGAGAAATTCGGCCTGGGCGCGCTCGAGCACCGCGGTGGGAAGCGCGGCCGGGCCGGCGCAGAAGTTAAAGGCTCGCTTGCTCACGTCTGTCTCTCTCGTTCACCGATGGCCGCCACCCAAGGGCTCCGGCCTACTGTCTATACCGTTGGGCGGTCCGCGCCGCTCAATCCTCGCCACCTTCCGCCACGCCCGCCGGAGTCGTCTCCTCGTCGTCGAATAGCTCGTCGCCGTTGTCCGAAGGCTCCTGCACCCGCTCCAGGCCGACCAGCGTCTCGTCCCTGGCCAACTTGATCAGCATCACGCCCTGGGTGTTGCGCCCCAGCGAGGAAACCTCGTCGACGCGGGTGCGCACCAGGGTGCCCTGGTCGGAGATCAGCATGATCTCCTCGCCCTCCCGCACCTGCACCGCGCCGATCAGCGCGCCGTTGCGTTCGTTGGTGACCATGGCGATCACCCCCTGGCCGCCGCGGCCGCGGCGCGGGAACTTGCTCAGCGGGGTGCGCTTGCCGTAGCCGCGCTCGGAAGCGGTGAGGATCTGCGCGCCCGATTCGGGGATCAGCATGGAAATCAGCCGCTGGCCCTTGCCGAGCTTCATGCCGCGCACACCACGGGCATTGCGGCCCATGGTGCGCACCACGCGCTCGGCGAAACGGATCACCTTGCCGGCGTCGGAGAACAGCATGACCTCCTTGGCGCCGTCGGTGGTGGCGGCGGCGATCAGGGTATCGCCCTCGACGAGATCCAGGGCGATCAGGCCGGCCTTGCGCGGACGGCTGAACTGCACCAGCGGCACCTTCTTCACGGTGCCGAAGGCGGTGGCCATGAAGATGTAGGCGCCGGTGGGCTCGGCGACCAGCTCGGCGGTCTCGCCCTCGACCTCCTCGGTCTCGGCGGTCTCGACCACCTCGCCTTCGAGCAGCGCGCCCTCGGCCTCGTCCAGCTCGTCGTCGGCGCCATTCTGCTGCTGCAGCGCTTCCAGGTCGACCTGCAGCATGGCGGTGATGCCCTCGCCCTCGTCCAGCGGCAACAGGTTGACCAGCGGCCGTCCGCGGGAGGTGCGCGACGCCTCGGGAATCTCGTAGGTCTTCAGCCAGTAGACCTTGCCCTTGCTGGAGAACAGCAGCAGGGTGGTATGGCTGTTGGCGACCAGCAGGTGCTCGACGTAATCCTCGTCCTTGACCCCGGTGGCCGCCTTGCCTTTGCCGCCGCGGCGCTGGGCCTGGTAGGCGGCCAGCGGCTGGCTCTTCGCGTAGCCGCCGTGGGAGATGGTCACCACGCGCTCTTCCTCGGTGATCAGGTCGGCGATGGTCAGATCCACCTGGGAGGCGACGATCTCGGTGCGCCGCGCATCGCCGAACTCGGCCTTGATCTTCTCCAGCTCCTCGCGGATGACCTCCAACAGCCGCTCGGGGCTGGTGAGGATGCGGATCAGTTCGCCGATCTGGCCGAGGATTTCCTGGTATTCGGCGAGCAGCTTCTCGTGCTCCAGGCCGGTCAGGCGGTGCAGACGCAGGTCGAGGATGGCCTGCGCCTGCTCCGGCGACAGGTAATACTTGCCGTCGCGCAGGCCGTATTGCGGACCCAGCTCCTCCGGACGGCAGGCATCGGCGCCGGCGCGCTCGACCATGGCCTCCACCGCGCTGGAGGCCCAGGCGGTGGCGATCAGACGCTCCTTGGCCTCGGCCGGAGTCGGCGATGCCTTGATCAGTTCGATCACCGGGTCGATGTTGGACAGCGCGACCGCCTGGCCTTCGAGGATGTGGCCGCGCTCGCGGGCCTTGCGCAGCTCGTAGACGGTCCGCCGGGTCACCACCTCACGGCGGTGGCGGACGAACACCTCGAGCATGTCCTTGAGGTTGAGCAGCCGCGGCTGACCGTCGACCAGGGCCACCACGTTGATGCCGAACACGCTCTGCAGTTGGGTCTGGGCATAGAGGTTGTTGAGCACCACCTCGGGCACCTCGCCGCGACGCAGCTCGATTACCACGCGCATGCCGTCCTTGTCGGACTCGTCGCGCAGTTCGGTGATGCCCTCGATCTTCTTCTCCTTCACCAGTTCGGCGATCTTCTCGATCAGCCGCGCCTTGTTGAGCTGGTAGGGCAGCTCGGTGACGACGATCTGCTGGCGGCCACCGACCTTGTCGATATCCTCGATCTCGGCGCGGGCACGGATGTAGATGCGCCCGCGGCCGGTGCGGTAGGCCTCGATGATGCCGGCGCGGCCGTTGATGATCCCCGCCGTGGGGAAATCCGGACCGGGGATGTACTGCATCAGTTGGTCGATGGTCAGTTCGGGATCGTCGATCAGCGCCAGGCAGCCGTCGATCACCTCGGTGAGGTTGTGCGGTGGGATATTGGTGGCCATGCCCACGGCGATGCCCGACGAGCCGTTGACCAGCAGGTTGGGAATCCTGGTCGGCATCACCGCCGGGATCTGCTCGGTGCCGTCGTAGTTGGGCACCCAGTCGACGGTTTCCTTGTCCAGATCGGCGAGCAGTTCATGGGCCAGCTTGGCCATGCGCACTTCGGTGTAACGCATGGCCGCGGCGTTGTCGCCGTCCACCGAGCCGAAGTTGCCCTGGCCGTCGACCAGCAGGTAGCGCAGGGAGAACGGCTGGGCCATGCGCACGATGGTGTCGTACACCGCAGTGTCGCCGTGCGGGTGGTACTTACCGATGACGTCGCCGACCACGCGGGCGGATTTCTTGTACGGCTTGTTCCAGTCGTTGCCCAGCTCGCTCATGGCGAACAGCACGCGGCGATGCACCGGCTTCAGCCCATCGCGCGCATCCGGCAGGGCACGTCCGACGATCACGCTCATAGCGTAGTCGAGGTAGGACTGTTTCAGCTCGTCTTCGATATTGACCGGGAGGATTTCTTTGGCCAGTTCGCCCATGGAAGCCGGGTTCCTTTTACGTCAGCAGTGTCCTGCGTTTAAGCGCGGAATGGTAACACAGGGGAGCCACCGCCGGCTGCACGCCGTACGCGGCGAGCGGAGGCCGGAACGCCGCGCCGGCCCGCCCCTGCCGAGGCCTGCTCAGTGCAGCCGCTTGCGGCTCATCAGCTCGGCCATCTTGGCCGCGTTCGGCCGCTCGACCACGCCCCGCTCGGTGACGATGGCATCGATCAGGTCGGCCGGCGTGACGTCGAACACCGGGTTGACCGCCTCCACCGAGGCAGCCACGCGCTTGCCGCCGATCTCCAGCAGCTCGCGCCCGTCACGCTCTTCGATGGGGATATCCTCGCCGCTGTGCAGCGACATGTCGATGGTGGAACTGGGCGCCACGACCATGAAGCGCACTCCATGGTGCATGGCCACCACCGCCAGTTGATAGGTGCCGATCTTGTTGGCCACATCGCCCTCGGCGGTGATCCGGTCGGCGCCGACGATCACCCAGGTGATGCCCTTGGTCTTCATCAGGTGGGCGGCCGCGCCATCCGCATTCAGGCTCACGGGAATCCCCTCCTCGGCCAGCTCCCAGGCGGTCAGGCGTGCGCCCTGCAACCAGGGCCGGGTCTCGTCGGCATAGACCCGGTCGACCAGACCTTCCAACCAGGCCGCGCGAATCACGCCGAGGGCGGTGCCGAAGCCGCCGGTGGCCAGCGCGCCGGTATTGCAGTGGGTCAGTAGCGCCTGGGGACTGCCGCTGTGCTTGCGGATCAGTTCGAGGCCGAGCTGGGCCATGGTCAGGTTGGCCTCGCGATCGCTCTCGTGGATGCCCACAGCCTCGGCCTCCAGCGCGACCAGCGCGTCCTCGCCGTCCTTCAAGCGCGCCAGGCGCTCGCGCATCCGGTCCAGCGCCCAGAACAGATTGACCGCGGTCGGCCGCGATTCGGCCAGCACCCGGAAATCCTCCTCCAGCGCCGCCCGCCAGTCGCCGCCGGCCGCCAGCCGCCGGCGGGCGCCCAGCAGCACGCCATAGGCGGCGCTGATGCCGATCGCCGGAGCGCCGCGCACCACCATGTCGCGGATCGCCCCGGCCACGCCCGACGCGCTATCGTAGGAGAGCCAGCGCTCTTCCTGGGGCAGCAGGCGCTGGTCGAGCAGATGCAAAGTGCCATCCCGCCATTCGATGGCCTTGATTTTTTCCGCAGCCAGCAATCGCTCGCGCATGGGACACCTCGCAGTTCAGGAAACGAAAAGGGGCGGATTATAGCGAGCGGAACGAAAGGGTGCTCGACCAGGGCCTGTCGAGGCAGGGCAATCGCATGAAGCGCTCGCCTGATATCGGACTGGAAAGATTGTGTGCCTGGTCCGTTCCGGCGTGGTCTCCAGATCCGGTGCATCGGCTGCTTGCCGAGGGGCCGGACAGTCCCTGTTTCGGCCCCCCGGCCGAGTCACTTTCTCTTTGCTCGCGCGAAAGAGAAAGTAACCAAAGAGAAAGCGCGCCCGATCATTCGGCCCCGGCTGCGCCGGGGTTCCCTCGCTCCGGCGCCGCTCCGGGGGCACGTCGCGAAGGGACGTCCCTGTCCCTTCGCGACTCGCTCGGCGTCCTGCCTCGCGTCCCCCTCCGCGACACCTGCGCTCGGCCTCCTGAACGGGAGTCGGTTCCGAGCTGCCTGAAAGCGCTTTTGCTCTTCCTGTGGCACGGCCTGTCAGGCCGCGCCGGATGCCCCCTTCAGGAGGCCGAGCGGAGTCGTCGCGCAAGGGGATGAGCCGCAGGGATGCGGCGAAAGGCCCGAGGGCCATGGATGGCCTTTCGGGACGTGCCCCTGGAGCGACGACGCAGGGAGGGAACCCGGAGCGAAGCGCAGGGCCGGATGAGGGGGTGGCCTTCTTTTGGGTTACTTTTTCTTGGCCAGATGTACGGACCGGAGACATGGTGGACACATGTGCGGGGACATGGTTGACGGATTATGCGTCAGTTTTGGCTAACTCCCGCAGGTCAATCTGCACCAGCTTGTGATGGACGAAGTACACGTCGTATAAGCCGTCGGTATCGCCGCTCGGACGGATGGCCACCGGCTGGTCGCGCAGTGGATTGGAGAGTTTGTAGCTGCGTCCTTTGAACCTGATCGCCCCAAGCGCCTTCACTGTCACCACGGTATCGTCCGGCCCGTATTCAATGGTGGGCAGTTGTACAGGATAAGTCCGTGGGCTGACTCGGTAGCGTGTGACAGGCGTGACCATCCGAAGGGCTTCGTGGGGTCGCTGGTGGTTGTAGACCACACGCCAGTTGTCGAAGGCTTCCTGGGCCTGGTGCAGGGTGTGGAAGCTGCGGCCATTGAGGACTTCGGCCTTGAGTGAGCGGTGAAAGCGTTCATCCTTGCCGTTGGTTTGCGGGTGACGAGGACGGCTGAAGCTCAGGCGGATGCCCAACCGGATCAGCCAGATGGCAAGTTCGGTCAATTGCCCCGGTTGGCGCGAGGCACCCCAAGGGGCGCCGTTGTCCGTGTTGATCCGTACCGGCAAGCCATAGCGCTCGAAGATGCCGATCAGTTCACCCTGCACGGTGCCATGGCGCTGACAGGCGCAGGCCCGCAGGCCCAGGTTGAAACGCGAGTGGTCGTCCAGCACGGTCAGTGGATGACAGGGGCCTTCGGATGTCTGGAAATACCCTTTGAAATCCATTTGCCACAGATCGTTGGGTGCCGCGTGCTCGAAGCGTTTCCAGGGCACGGCCGCTTCTGAGGCCAGGGGATCGATCAGTCCGTGACGGTGCAGGATAGAGGTGATGGTGCTTGGCGCCAAGGCTGGATGCCCCAGGTCTTGCAAGCGCCGACTCAGCTTACGTCCACCCCAGCACGGATGGGCCTGGCGCAGCTCCACCACCCGGGCTTCCAGACTGGGCGATGTCAGGTGTGGGCTGGTCTTGGGGCGCCTGGAAAGGTCGGCCAGGCCGGCACGCCCTTGCTGTTCATATCGGACCAGCCACTTGTACGCAGTCTGCGGGCTGATCCCGAAGCGTCGGCACAACTCACGGCGGTTGCTGCCTTCCTGCTGGGCCAGCAGGACAAATTCTTCTCGTAGGTTCATGGTGTCTTGAATGTTCCAGGGCATGGTCGTTGGCTCGGCAGGTCACTGCCGAAAGTGTCAACCATGTCCCCGCACACCTGTCACCTAGGTCTCCGGTCTGTACAGCCAGACAAGAAAAAGTGACTCGGCCGGGGGGCCGAAACAGGGAGTGTCGGAGCACTCGGCAAGCAGCCATGCCAAGGCTCACACAATCTTTCTTTCCAGTCCGGTATGGAGCGGGCATTTCATGCGATTGCCCTGCCTGTCGAGGTTTCGGCGCGGCAACGCGGCTCACTTGACCTCCTCCCCGGCCTGAAGGCCGGAGATTCCTACGGCGCTCAAGCGCGGCATCGAGCCATTCCTGAGTCGCTTCGGTGGGTTCCTGCTGCTGGCGGCCTTACCACACCGCTCACTTCACAGGCGAACCGGGCGTGTCCCGCCCTTGACACATTGATCGCGCCGACCACATCGGCGTTTTCCTCGAAACCACACTCCACGCACTCGAACCGGGCCTGGCTCTGCCGGTTGTCCGCCGACACATGCCCGCAGCACGGGCAGGTGCGGCTGGTGTTCCGTGGCGGCACGGCAACGAGCCAGCCGCCGTTCCACGCCAGCTTGTAGTCCAGTTGACGGCGGAACTCGAACCAGCCCTGGTCGAGGATGGATTTGTTCAGGCCGGACTTGGCCCGAACGTTTCTGCCCGGTACTTCGGTTGTGCCTGCCGCCGACCTGGACAGGTTCCGCACCGGCAAGTCCTCGATACACACCATCGCGTGGTTTTGGCTGATCGTGGTCGAGATCTTGTGCAGGTAGTCGCGGCGGGCATGGCCGATCCGGGAATGGATACGCTGGACGCGGGCTTTCGCCTTCTTCCAGTTGTTGCTGAATCGGGTTTTGCGGCTCATCGCCCGCTGCGCCTTGCGCAGTCGTTTCTCATGCCGCTTGAAGCTGTTGAGCGGTGCGTAGAACGTGCCGTCCGAGAGCGTGGCGAAGCGGGTTATGCCCATGTCGATACCGACAGCCGCTCCGTCGGGAAGGGGTTGCTCGACCTCGCGCGCGGTCTGGATGCTCACGTACCACTTGCCGCACGACTGGCTGACGGTGACGTTCTTCACCATGCCGAGCGCTTCCCGGCTGTTGCGGTAGCGCAGCCAGCCGAGTTTCGGCAGGAAGATTCGGCTGTTGGCCCGATCGAGCTTGATCTGCTTCGGGTCGGGGTAGCGGAGGCTGTCGCGCTGGCCCTTCTTCTTGAAACGCGGAAAGTCGGCCCGCTGGGCGAAGAAGTTGGCGTAGGCCCGCTCCAGGTCCTTGAGTGCCTGTTGCAGCGGATGAACCGGCGCATTCGCCAGCCAGGCCGTCTCCGGATCATGCCGCCATTCCGTGAGCCGCTTGCATAGACCGGCATAGCCGAGCCTCGATTCGCCCTGTTCGTAGCGTTCCTTTTGCCACGCCAATGCCTTGTTGAACACGAACCGGCACGAGCCAGCGAAGCGGCGCATCTGGCGCTGCTGTTCGCCGGTTGGCATCAATTCGAATTTGAAGGCTTGAAGTCGAAGCATGGAAAGGACTGTCTATCCGTACAGGCGCGAGTATAGGGCCGCTCCGCGCCCCGCGCTATCCTTCTCCGGCCTGAAGGCCGAGGCTTGCCGCGCACTGGGTCAAAACCTCAACAGACCCTATACTACTGCGCCCTTCCTGTACCAATCGACAAGGATCCCGCCATGTCTGACGCCACCGCTCCGCTCGACCTCCTGCTCCTGCCGACCTGGCTGGTGCCGGTCGAGCCCGCCGGTGTCGTGCTGCACGATCATGCCCTGGGCATCCGCGACGGCCGCATCGCCCTGCTCGCCCCCCGCGACGCCGCGCTGCGCCATGCCGCCCGGGAAACCCGCGAACTGCCCGGCATGCTCCTCGCCCCCAGCCTGGTGAACGCTCACGGCCATGCCGCGATGACCCTGTTCCGCGGCCTGGCCGATGACCTGCCGCTGATGACTTGGCTGGAAAAGCACATCTGGCCGGCCGAGGCTCGCTGGGTATGCGAGGAATTCGTCCGCGACGGCACCGAACTGGCTATCGCCGAGCAGCTCAAGGGCGGCATCGGCTGCTTTTCCGACATGTACTTCCATCCGGAAATCGCCAGCGACCCCATCCACCAGAGCGGTATCCGCGCGCAACTGTGCATCCCGGTGCTGGACTTCCCGACTCCTGGCGCCCGCGATGCCGGCGAGGCGCTGCGCAAGGGCGTCGAGCTGCTCGAGGATCTCCGCCATCACCCGCGGATCCACGTCGCCTTCGGCCCCCACGCCCCCTATTCGGTGGGCGACGAAACCCTGGAGAGGATACGGGTGCTCGCCGAGGAGCTGGATGCGCTAATCCAAATGCACGTGCACGAAACCTCCCACGAGATCGCCCGCGCCCTGGAACGCGACGGCGTGCGGCCGCTGGCCCGCCTGGCGCGCTGCGGCCTGCTCGGCCCGCGCTTCCAGGCGGTGCACATGACCCAGCTCGACGACCAGGACCTGGCCCTGCTGGTGGAGAGCAACAGCAGCGTGATCCACTGCCCCGAGTCCAATCTCAAGCTGGCCAGCGGCTTCTGCCCGGTGGAGCGTCTCTGGCAGGCCGGCGTGAACGTGGCCGTCGGCACCGACGGCGCGGCGAGCAACAACGATCTCGATCTGCTCGGCGAAACCCGCACCGCGGCTCTGCTGGCCAAGGCGGTGGCCGGCTCGGCCACCGCCTTGGACGCCCACCGCGCGCTGCGCATGGCCACCCTGAACGGTGCCCGCGCCCTGGGGCTGGAGACCGAGACCGGTTCCCTGGAGCCCGGCAAGGCTGCCGACATGGTCGCTTTCGACCTCTCCGGACTGGCCCAGCAGCCGGTCTACGACCCGGTCTCGCAACTGATCTACGCCAGCGGCCGGGACTGCGTGCGGCACCTCTGGGTCGGTGGCCGGCAATTGCTGGACAACGGCCAGTTGACCCGCCTGGACGAGGAGCGCCTGAAGGACAAGGCTCGCGAATGGAGCCGGCGCATCGGAGCCTCGGACGGCGCCCGCTGACCGCTCCGCGACAAACCGACACAGGGCACGGCCTCCACGCCCCCGATAAAGCTGGCACCATGGACCGCGCCGAGTTACCGCCCGACAACCACGGAATCACTGATGAGCAACGTCGACCACGCCGAAATCGCCAAATTCGAAGCCCTGGCTCACCGCTGGTGGGATCGCGAGAGCGAGTTCAAGCCGCTGCACGAGATCAATCCGCTGCGGGTCAACTGGATCGAGGAGCACGTGCGCCTGGCCGGCAAGAAAGTGCTCGACGTCGGCTGCGGCGGCGGCATCCTCAGCGAAGCGATGGCCCTGCGCGGCGCCGCGGTGACCGCCATCGACATGGGCGAGGCGCCGCTCGCCGTGGCCCGCCTGCATCAACTGGAGTCCGGCGTCGAGGTCGATTACCGGCAGAGCACGGTCGAAGCGCTGGCGGCGGAAATGCCCGGCCGGTTCGACGTGGTCACCTGCCTGGAGATGCTCGAACACGTGCCCGACCCGGCTTCGGTGATCCACGCCTGCCACACCCTGGTCAAGCCCGGCGGCCAGGTGTTCTTCTCCACCATCAACCGCAATCCCAAGGCCTACCTGCTGGCGATCATCGGCGCCGAATACCTGCTCAAGCTGTTGCCGCGCGGCACCCACGATTTCAGGAAATTCATCCGCCCCTCGGAACTGGGCGCCTGGTGCCGCGCCAGCGGTCTGGCGATCGGCGACATCGTCGGCCTGACCTACAACCCGCTGACCCGCCACTACAAGCTGGGCACGGACGTCGACGTCAACTACATGATCCAGACCTGGCGCGAGGAGTGATCCCGTCATGACGCTACGCGCGGTCCTCTTCGACATGGACGGTACCCTGCTCGACACGGCGCCGGATTTCATCGCCATCATCCAGGCCATGCGCGCCGACCGTGGCCTGCCGCCGGCCGACGAGCGCGCCATCCGCCAGGTCGTCTCCGGCGGGGCCCGGGCGATGATCGTCGCGGCCTTCGCCGTGGAGCCTTCCAGCGCCGGGTTCGAGGCCCTGCGCCTGGAGTTCCTCGATCGCTACCAGGAGCACTGCGCGGTGTTCACCCGCCCCTACGAGGGCATGCAGGAACTGCTGGCCGACCTCGAACGGGCCCGGCTGCAGTGGGGTGTGGTGACCAACAAGCCGCTGCGCTTCGCCGAGCCGATCATGCGGCGCCTGGGGCTGGCCGAGCGCTCGGCCGTGCTGATCTGTCCGGACCACGTGAAGAACAGCAAACCCGACCCGGAACCCATGGTCCTCGCCTGCAGCCGGCTCGGCCTGGCTCCGGCCAGCGTCCTGTTCGTCGGCGACGACCTGCGCGACATCGAGTCGGGCCGCGCCGCCGGCACCCGCACCGCCGCGGTGCGCTACGGTTACATCCATCCGGACGACAATCCCGGCCACTGGGGGGCCGACGTGGTGGTGGATCATCCGCTCGACCTGCGCCGGGTTCTCGACCAGGCGCTCTGTTCGTGCTGAGACGCCGCTCCGCGGGCCGCACCGAGCGCACGGCGAGGCAGTTCGCGGGCTTGCGCCTCGCCGCCCCCTACGAAGCCGCAGTCCTCCACAGGAGATTCCCATGTTCCAATACACCGCCCGTTCCGACCTGCTGAAGGACCGCATCATCCTGGTCACCGGCGCCGGGCGCGGCATCGGCGCGGCCGCCGCCAGGACCTTCGCCGCCCATGGCGCCACCGTGCTGCTGCTGGGCAAGACCGAAGAGCACCTCAACCGGGTCTACGACGAGATCGAGAGCGCCGGGCATCCGCAGCCGGTGGTGATTCCCCTCGACCTGGAGGCCGCCCTGCCGCACCAGTACGACGAACTGGCGGCGACCATCGAGAACGAGTTCGGCCGCCTCGACGGCCTGCTCCACAACGCATCCATCCTCGGCCCGCGCACGCCGCTGGAGCAGCTTTCCGGGGATCACTTCATGCGGGTCATGCAGGTCAACGTGAACGCCATGTTCATGCTCACCAGCACCCTGCTGCCGCTGCTCAAGCTCTCCGAGGACGCCTCGGTGGTGTTCACCTCAAGCAGCGTCGGCCGCAAGGGACGCGCCTACTGGGGAGCCTATGCGGTATCCAAGTTCGCCACCGAGGGCCTGATGCAGGTGCTCGCCGACGAGGTCGACGGCACCTGCGCGGTGCGTGCCAACAGCGTCAACCCCGGCGGTACCCGCACCGACATGCGCGCCCAGGCCTATCCGGGGGAAAACCCGCTGAGCCGCCCGGGAGCGGAGGAAATCATGCCGGTCTACCTGTACCTGATGGGACCGGACAGCAAGGGGGTCAACGGCCAGGCATTCGACGCCCAGCAGGCGTCGAACATGCCCTGAACCGCCCGCCGGCCTTCTTCAGGGGCACTTGCGGCCGAATCCCGGACGCTGCCCCTCGCCGGCCGGCGGACTGCGGCGCTTGGCCGGCACCGGCCCGGGCTTGCGCGCCGGACGTTCGCCCGACTCGGCGGGCGAGCGCTCCCCGGCCGGCCGTCCCGGACGCTTGCGGACGGATTCGGCGGGGCGCTCGGCGACCGGCGTGCCGCGGCCCCGCGGAGCACGCTCCTCCTTCGGCCGGCGCGGAGCGCGGCGCTCCTGTGCCTCCGCCCCCTCGTGGGCCGGACGCAACACCCGCTCGCGTGCCCCGCCGCGCCCGACCGGCTTGGCCGACTTGCGCTGCAGGCGCTCCATCTTCTCGCGAAACCTGAGCTTCATCTCCGGCAGCGCCAGCGGCTCCAGCCCCACTTCGCGGCTGAGGATGTCCACCTCGTCCTGGGTCATCTCGCGCCAGCGGCCCATGGCCAGGTCGGACGTCATGAACACCGGACCGAAGCGCACCCGCTTCAGCCGGCTCACCACCAGCCCCTGGGACTCCCACAGGCGGCGTACCTCGCGGTTGCGTCCCTCCATCACCACGCAGTGGAACCAGTGGTTGAGGCCTTCGCCGCCGGGCGCCTCCTGGATGTCGGTGAAGCGCGCCGGGCCGTCCTCCAGCATCACGCCGCGCTTGAGGGTTTCGAGCATCTCCTCGGTGACCTCGCCACGCACGCGCACGGCGTACTCGCGATCCATTTCATAGGAAGGATGCATCAGGCGGTTGGCCAGTTCGCCGTCGGTGGTGAACAGCAGCAGACCGGTGGTATTGATGTCGAGCCGGCCGATGTTGACCCAGCGGCCCTCCTTCAGACGCGGCAGGCGGTCGAACACCGTCGGCCGGCCCTCCGGGTCGTTGCGAGTGCAGATCTCGCCGTCGGGCTTGTTGTAGATCAGCACCCGGCGCACCAGTTCGGCGCCCTCCTCGCGCCTGAGCAGGCGGCCGTCGAGGGCGATGGCGTCGTGGCGGCCGACACGCTGGCCGAGCGTGGCGACGGTCCCGTTGACCATCACCCGGCCTTCGGCGATCCGCGCCTCGATGTCGCGCCGGGAGCCGAGGCCCATGCGCGCCAGCACCTTCTGCAGCTTCTCGCCTTGGGCGGCAGGCGGGGAATTCTCTTCACGTTCGCTCATCTGGGCACCTCCCGGTGTATCGGTTCCGCTTGAATGGGGCGCACATCATACGCGCATCGCCGACAGGGCGCATCCGCCCCGCTGGCTCAGTCGAGCAGGGCCACGGCCTCGCGGGTCAGACGCTCGACGGACGCCCAGTCGCCGCGATCCATGGCCTCGGCGTCGAGCATCCAGGAACCGCCCACGCACATCACATTGGGCTGCGCCATGTACTCCCGCAGGTTGCCCGGACGGACGCCGCCGGTGGGGCAGAAACGGATGCCGGGAAAGGGCCCCGCGAAAGCCTGCAGCGCCGCCACGCCACCGCAGACCTCCGCCGGGAACAGCTTGAAGCGCCGGTAGCCCAGGCCGTGGCCGAGCATCAGGTCGGAAGCGCTGCCGGCCCCCGGCAGCAACGGCAACGGGCTTTCCAGGGCGGCCTGGAGCAATTCCGCGGTACAGCCGGGGCTGACCACGAACTGCGCGCCGGCGGCTTCGGCCTCGGCCAGCATCGTCCGATCGAGTACGGTACCGACACCGACGCACAACTGCGGCCGCTCCCGCCGCAGGGTGCGGATGGCGGTCAGGCCGTGCGACGAGCGCAGGGTGACCTCCAGGGTGCGCAGGCCGCCGGCGGCCAGAGCATCGGCCAGCGGCAGGATGTGCGCCGCCTGACGCACGGTGATCACCGGCAGGATTCGCGCCTGGGCGCAGAGACTGTCGAGGGCGGCGATCTTCTCGGCCATGGGAACGGACATGCGGGGCTCCTCGGCGCTCAGCGGCACCAGTAGATCTCGAGGGGGGAATGCAGGAAGGCGCGGATCGGCATCTGCCGGGCATCTTCTCCGGCCAGTGTGGCCCGCAGGGTGGCGAGCTTGGCGTCGCCCTGCAGTTGCAGCAGCGTCGAACGCGCCGAGGCCAGCAGGGGCAGGGTCAGCGTCAGGCGCCGGCGGGGCTCGCCGGGGGCCAGCATCGGCAGGCAACGGCGCGGACAGGCGGGATCGAGGGCCGCGTCGAGGTTCGGACTGCCGGGAAACAGCGAGGCGGTGTGACCGTCCTCGCCCATGCCCAGTACCAGCACGTCGATCGGCAGGGACAGCCCGGCCAGCGCCGCATCGGCAAGCCGCGCCGCCGCCTCGTGGGAGTCGGCCGGCTGATAGAGGCCGACGAAACGCGCCTGGACCGCCCGGCCGCGCAGCAGATGGCGCCGCACCAGGCCGGCATTGCTGTCGGGATGTCCAGGCGGCACCCAGCGCTCGTCGGCCGGGACGACCGTCAGCCGCTCCCACTCCAGCGGCTGTTCCGCCAGGCATTCGAAGAAGGCGGCCGGACTGCGCCCGCCGGACACCACCAGGGTGGCCCGGCCACGGGCCTCGATGGCCGCCTGCAGGGCCCGCGCCACCCGTTGCGCCATGGCTGTCGCGAGCGTTTCGGCATCGGCCAGTTCATGGAAGGCCAGCTCCGCTGGCCATGCGACGGAATCGATGGACATGGACAAACTCCCGTCTCAGTCCCACGGGTGAGTGCCCGGCGCAGGACATATGTTTTTTACCAGTTTATAAAAGGAACTCTCCGACTTGGCGGAAAAACTTCCGGATCATGTTGTAATAAAACTACGAGGTCCTGTAAAACAGAAAAAGCCCTTCACAAAGGACAGGGAAACCGCATGAGAAATTTCCTTGAACGGATCCAGGGGCGTCTCGGCGAGTTGAACCGGGCCGAACGCAAGGTCGCCGAGGTCATTCTGCAGGACCCGCAGCAGGTCATGGGCCTGAGCATCGCCGCTCTGGCCCAGGCGGCCGGCGTCAGCGAGCCGACCGTCAACCGCTTCTGCCGCTCCCTTGAAACCAGCGGCTACCCGGCGCTGAAGATCCAGTTGGCGCAGAGCCTGGCCAGCGGCGCCGCCTACGTCAGTCAGGCGGTGGCGGCGAGCGACGGTCCCGCCACCTACACGCGCAAGATCTTCGGCAGCACCATCGCCGCCCTCGACAATACCTGCCAGGGACTCGACCCGCAGAGCGTCGACCGGGCCGTCGACCTGCTGATCCAGGCCCGACAGATCCATTTCTTCGGCCTCGGTGCCTCGGCCTCCGTGGCCCTGGATGCGCAATACAAGTTCTTCCGCTTCAATCTCGCCGTCGCGGCGCAGAGCGACGTGCTGATGCAACGCATGCTCGCCTCGGTGGCCCACACCGGCGACCTTTTCGTGATCATTTCCTACACCGGGCGCACCCGCGAACTGGTCGAGGTGGCGTACCTGGCCCGCGAGAACGGCGCCTCGGTGCTCGGCCTGACCGCCGCCGGCTCGCCGCTGGCCCGTGCCTGCAGCCACAACCTCGATGTCCCACCGCAGGAAAACACCGACATCTACATGCCGATGACCTCGCGGATCATCCAGCTCACCGTGCTCGACGTGCTGGCCGCCGGCGTGACCCTGCGCCGCGGCACCGACCTCCAGCCGCACCTGCGCAAGATCAAGGAAAGCCTGGCGCAGACCCGCTACCCGACCGACGACGAAGTGACCGAGGAGTGAGCCCGTCTCAGGCGGGCTGGCGCTTCGCCCAGGCGTCCAGCGCCAGCCCGGCGCCCAGCAGGCCGGGCTGCTCGGCCACCGCCAGCCATACCGGGATGTCCTGCAGATAGCCGCTCATCACCCCCTTGTCGACGAAGCAGCGGGAGAAGCCGCTGTCGCGCAGGAAAGCGGCGAAATGCGGCAGGATGCCACCGGCCAGATAAACGCCGCCGCGCGCCCCCAGGGTCAGCGCATGGTTGCCGGCGACCCGTCCCAGCCAGCAGCAGAACTGCTCCAGCACCGCCATCGCGCCGGCCTCGCCGGCCAATGCCGCGGCGCTCACCGCAGCGGCCGAGTCGAGTCGCGGCTGCTGTCCGTCGAGCCTGCAACTGACGCGGTACAGCCGCAGCAGGCCGCTGCCGCAGAGCACGCTCTCCGCGGAAACGTGGCCGAGATCGCGCTGCAGCAACTGCCACAACGCCACCTCGCGCGAATTGCCGAGCGGCAGATCGACATGCCCGCCCTCGCCCGGCAGCACCCGCCAGTTTCCCGGACCATCCGGCAGCAGGGCGCTGACACCGAGCCCGGTGCCCGGCCCCAGCACCAGCCGGGGGCTGCCGACGGCAGCCTGCCCCGGCCGGATGGTCAGCCGCTCGTGCTCGGCCAGGCGGGTCATGCCGAGGGCCATGGCGGCGAAGTCGTTGATCACCAGCAACTGGCGCAGACCCAGCGCATGGGTGAGCGCCAGGCGGCCGAACCGCCAGTGATTGTTGGTCAGGCTGAACCGATCGCCATGCACGGGACCGGCACAGGCCAGGCAGGCCGTCTCCAGCGCCGCCAGCGGTAATTCCAGCGCGGCGAGGTAGGCGCGGATCGCCTCCTCGGGGCCGGGATAGTCGCCCGTGGCCAGCACTCGCAGCGCCTGCGGCCGGCCGTCCCGCCAGAGGGCGAAACGTACGTGGGTTCCGCCGATGTCGGCGATCAGGGCCAGCTTCATTCGAGCGCTCCGAGCCGCTCGGTGAACACGCAGGCGCCCTCTTCCGCCGAACTGAAGGCCGCGCGCATGAAAGCGAACAGCTCGCGGCCGCAACCGATGCCGGCATCCTCCGGGGCCGCGACGCTCTCCCGCGCCGCCCATTCCGCCTCCGGCAGCAGTACCTTCAGTTCGCCCTTTTCACCATCCACGCGGATCGGATCGCCGTCGCGCAAGCGCGCCAGCGGCCCGCCCTCCTGCGCCTCGGGACAGACATGGATGGCCGCCGGGACCTTGCCGGAAGCCCCGGACATGCGCCCGTCGGTGACCAGCGCGACACGGTAGCCACGATCCTGCAGCACCCCCAGATAAGGCGTGAGCTTGTGCAGTTCGGGCATGCCGTTGGCCTTCGGCCCCTGGAAGCGCACCACCGCCACCAGGTCGCGCTCCAGTTCGCCGGCCTGGAAGGCCGCGGCCAGTTCGGCCTGGCTGGCGAAGACCCGCGCCGGGGCCTCGACCACCCGATGCTCCGGCGCCACCGCGGAGACCTTGATCACGCCGCGCCCCAGATTGCCCTCCAGCACGCGCAGGCCGCCTTCGGCGGAGAACGGCCGGGCCACCGGGCGCAGGATGCTCTCGTCGAGGCTCTGCGCCGGGCCCTCGCGCCAGACCAGTCGCCCCTCGTCCAGAAACGGCTCCTGGGTGTAGCGGCCCAGTCCGCGCCCGAGCACGGTGTTGACGTCCTCGTGCAGCAGCCCGGCGCCGAGCAGTTCGCGGATCAGGAAAGGCGTGCCGCCGGCAGCGTGGAAGCGGTTCACGTCGTCCTGGCCATTGGGATAGACCCTGGCGATCAGCGGCACCACCTCGGACAGGTCGGCCATGTCCTGCCAGGTCAGGCGGATGCCGGCGGCCAGGGCCATGGCCGGCAGGTGCAGGCTGTGGTTGGTCGAGCCGCCGGTGGCGAGCAGCGCCACCACCGCGTTGATCGCCGCCTTCTCGTCGAAGATCTCGCACAGCGGCAGGTAGTCGCCGGCCTGCCGGGTCAGCCGCGTCGCCTGGCGGGCCGCCTCGCAGGTCAGCGCGTCGCGCAGCGGCGTGTACGGGTTGACGAAGGCGGCGCCCGGCAGATGCAGGCCGACCACGTCCATCAGCACCTGATTGGTGTTCGCCGTGCCGTAGAAGGTGCAGGTTCCGGGGCTGTGATAGGACTTCATCTCCGACTCGAGCAGTTCCGCGCGGCTGGCCTTGCCTTCGGCATAGCGCTGGCGGGTTTCCGCCTTTTCCTTGTTGGGGATGCCCGAGGGCATCGGCCCGCCCGGGACGAAGACGAACGGCAGGTGGCCGAAACGCAGCGCCCCTATCACCAGGCCGGGGACGATCTTGTCGCAGATCCCCAGGCACAGCGCCGCGTCGAACATGTTGTGGGACAGCGCCACCGCGATGGCCATGGCGATCACATCGCGGCTGGCCAGGCTCAACTCCATGCCCGCCTCGCCCTGGGTGACGCCGTCGCACATCGCCGGCACCCCGCCGGCGAACTGGCCGACCGCACCGATCTCCTGCAGCGCGGCCTTGAGGAGCGGCGGAAAGTGCTGGTAGGGCTGGTGCGCCGAGAGCATGTCGTTGTAGGCCGAGACGATCGCCACGCCGACTTCGCCGGGCAGACGCAGGCGCTGCTTGTCGGACTCGGCGCAACCGGCCACGCCATGGGCGAAGTTGGCGCAAGGCAGCCGCGCGCGCGACGGCCCCTCGGCGGCAGCGCGGCGCATCTGCTCGAGATAGCGCTCGCGAGTGGCGCGGCTGCGCTCGGTCAGCCGCTGGGTGACTTCGAGGACTCGGGGATGCATTGCGGGCTCACTCTCGCTGGCAGGTCACCCTTCATTTAGGCTCAGCGTCGGGAAATGGACAAGCCGCCCGTTCCGCCGGGGAATCGTCCGCCACCTGCTGCATGCCGCCCTCGGCCCCGGCATCCGTCTCCGGCAGGTCGTCGAAGTCGGTCTTGAGGCCCTGCTCCATGGCGTCCAGTTCGGCCAGCAGGGTGCGGAAGCTGGTCCGCTCGGCCGGTTCGGCGGCTTCGCCGGCCAACGGCGGGCCGACCGGCGGCTCCTCGCCGGCCGCACCGGCCGGCCCCGGCTCCAGGCTGCGCAGAACGGCCAGGGGCGGCAACTCGTCGAGGCTCTTCAGGTTGAAATGGTCGAGAAAGGCGCGGGTGGTGGCGAACAGCGCCGGCCGGCCGGGTACCTCGCGGTAGCCGACCACCCGAATCCACTCGCGCTCCTGCAGGGTCCTGATGATATTGCTGCTCACCGCCACGCCGCGCACTTCCTCGATCTCGCCACGGCTGATCGGCTGGCGGTAGGCGATCAGCGCCAGGGTTTCCAGCAGGGCCCGCGAGTAGCGCTGCGGCCGTTCCTCCCAGAGACGCCCGACCCAGGGCGCGAAGCGCTCGCGCACCTGCAGGCGATAGCCGGAGGCCACTTCCTTCAGCTCGAAGGCGCGCCCCTGGCAGGAGCGCGCGAGGATCGCCAGGGCGTCGCGCAGGCAGGCCGGTTCGGGCCGCTCGCCCTCCTCGAACAGTTCGCCGAGGCGCTCCAGCGACAGCGGCCGGCCGGCGGCGAGCAGCCAGGCCTCGAGCAGTACGGCCAGTTCGGCCGGATCGTTCAGGTTCATTCCGTTTCTCCCGCGGACTCGTCGCTGCGCAGGCGCACATGGATGGGCGCGAAGGGCTCGGTCTGAACCAACTCGACCAGCGATTCCTTGATCAGTTCGAGCACCGCCATGAAGGTCACCACCACGCCCAGACGACCCTCCCCGACCTGGAACAGTTGCACGAAGGGCACGAAGCCACCGCCCCGCAGGCGTTCGAGCACTTCGCTCATGCGCTCGCGGGTGGACAACGCCTCGCGGGTGACCTGGTGGCTCTCGAACAGCTCGGCGCGGCGCAGCACCTCGGCCATGGCCAGCAGCAGCTCGTCCAGGCCTACCATCGGCAGCCTGCGACGCATCTGCGCCTGCGGCGCTTCCAGCAGCGCCGGGTGCAGTTCGCGACCGACCCGGGGCAGATCGTCGAGCTCCTCGGCGGCCCGCTTGTAGCGCTCGTACTCCTGCAGGCGGCGGATCAGTTCGGCGCGCGGGTCCTCCTCTTCCTCCTCGGCCGCCACCGAACGCGGCAGTAGCATGTGCGACTTGATCTCGGCGAGCATGGCGGCCATCACCAGGTATTCGGCGGCCAGCTCCAGGCGAGCGGCCTTCATCAGCTCGACGTAGCCCATGTACTGGCGGGTTATCTCGGCCACCGGGATGTCGAGGATATCGATGTTCTGTTTGCGGATCAGGTAGAGCAACAGATCGAGCGGCCCCTCGAAGGCTTCGAGGAACACCTCCAGGGCATCCGGCGGAATGTACAGGTCCTGTGGCAGCTCGGTCAGCGCCTGCCCGTAAACCAGCGCGAAGGGGGCGCCGGCGTCCGGCATGGCGGCGGCATCGTCCGGCGCGACGCCGGCCGGTACTGGCCGGCGCAAGGCTCAGGCTTCGCCGGCGAAGGGCGCCGGATCGCCGCAACCGACGCGCAGCACCTCGGGCTCGCCCTCGAGCAGGCTGACCACGGTGGAGGCCTCCAGCGTACCGGCTCCACCGTCGACGATCAGATCGACCTGGCGTTCGAGGCGCCGGCGCATCTCCTCCGGGTCGCTCAGCGGCAGCGTCTCGCCGGGCAGGATCAGGCTGGCGCTCATCAGCGGCTCGCCGAGTTCCGCCAGCAGGGCCTGGGCGATGGGGTTGGCCGGAATGCGCAGGCCGATGGTGCGCCGCTTGGGATGCAGCATGATTCGCGGCACTTCGCGGCTGGCGTGGAGAATGAAGGTGTAGGGACCCGGGGTCCAGGTCTTGAGCAGGCGGAAGGCGCCGGTGTCGACCCGGGCGAACAGGCTCAGTTGCGAAAGGTCGCTGCACACCAGGGTGAAGTTGTGCCGGTCGTCCAGTTGCCGAAGGCGGCGGATACGCTCCAGGCCGGCCTTGTTGCCGAGCTGGCAACCGAGCGCATAGGAGGCATCGGTGGGGTAGACGATCACCCCGCCGCCGCGGACGATTTCCACCGCCTGGCGAACCAGGCGCAGTTGCGGGTTTTCCGGATGGATCTGGAAGTACTGACTCACATGAACTCCCCGTTCAGAGGACGGCGCAGTGACGGACATGGGTGAAACGCATCCAGAGCGGTGGCAGGTCGTCCGGCGGCGGGCGGTACAGGCCCAGTTCGGACCAGGTGTCGGGGGCATGGAAATCGCTGCCGGCGCTGGCCAACAGACCGAATTCGCGGACCAGGATGGCCAGGCCGCCGACCTGCTCGGCCGGCTGCAGGCCGTTGCTGACCTCCAGCGCGTGACCGCCGGCGCGGATGAAGTCGACGACCAGGCGGCGCCGCTTGCTGCGGGTGAAATCGTAGTGCCAGGGATGCGCCAGGCTGATCCAGGCACCGGCCGCGCGCAGGGTGGCGATCGCCTGCTCGAGGCTCGGCCAATACTGCTTGATGTCGCCCAGCTTGCCCGCGCCCAGCCACTTCTGGAAGGCTTGCGCGCGGTCCCGGGCATGCCCGGCGCGCACCAGGAACTCGGCGAAGTGCGGACGCGCCGGCGCGTTACCGCTGTCGCCCAGTTCGCGCTGCACCGCCCGGGCTCCCTCCAGGGCTCCGTCCATACCCTTGCCGGCCAGCCGCCGGGCGATCTCCGCGGCTCGCTGCCAGCGTCCCTCCTGCAACTCGGCCAGGGCCCGGCGCAGCGCTGGCGCCTCGCTGGAAAAGGCATAGCCGAGCACGTGCACGGTGGTCCCACCCCACAGCGCGGACAGCTCGATACCGTTGATCAGCTCGATGTCCAGCCCGGCACTGGCGGCCTGTGCCTCGGGAAGCCCGTCCAGGGTGTCGTGGTCGGTCAGCGCCAGCAGCCGAACGCCGCGCCCATGGGCGCGGCAGACCACCTCGGCGGGACTCAATGCCCCGTCGGAAGCGGTGCTGTGGCAGTGCAGATCCACCTTCATGGCGCTGGCTTTCGCGGCTGTCGAGGTTTGTTATTATGCCGGCACATCCCGCGTCTGGCTGCCACAGTGAAACAATTCATCGATTTCATTCCGCTGATTCTCTTTTTCATCGTCTACAAGCTGGAGCCCCGGATCGTCGAACTGGCCGGTCACAGCTTCACCTTCGGCGGCATCTTCAGCGCCACCGCAGTCCTGATCCTCGCCTCGCTGCTGGTTTACGGCACTCTGTTCCTGATCCAGCGACGACTGGAAAAGGGCCAGTGGATCACCCTCCTCGCCTGCCTGGTGTTCGGCGGCATGACCCTGACCTTCCAGAGCGAGACCTTCCTCAAGTGGAAGGCGCCGGTGGTCAACTGGTTGTTCGCCCTGGGCTTCGCCGCCAGCCACTTCATCGGCGACCGCCCGCTGATCCAGCGCATCCTGGGACACGCGGTCAGCCTGCCGGCGCCGCTGTGGACGCGTCTGAATCTCGCCTGGGTGGCGTTCTTCGTCTTCAGCGGCTGCGCCAACCTGTTCGTCGCCTTCACCTTCCATGAGTTCTGGGTCGACTTCAAAGTGTTCGGCAGCCTGGGCATGACCGTCCTGTTCCTGGTCGGCCAGGGGGTCTTCCTCGCCCGCCACATGCACGAACACAGCACCGAATCCGCAGCCAAATCCAAGGACTGACATGCTCTACGCCATTATCGCCACCGACGTGGCAAACTCCCTGGACAAGCGCCTGGGCGCTCGTCCCGCCCATCTCGCCCGTCTGCAGCAACTGAAGCAGGAAGGCCGCCTGGTGCTGGCCGGCCCGCACCCCGCCGTGGACAGCTCCGATCCCGGCCCCGCCGGCTTCAGCGGCAGCCTGGTGGTCGCCGAGTTCGAATCCCTGGAGGCCGCCCGCGCCTGGGCCGATGCCGATCCCTATTGCGCCGCCGGCGTGTATGCCGAGGTCAGGGTCAAACCCTTCAACAAGGTCCTGCCCTGACCCCGCACCCCCATGAGCGAACTACTGCTGATCGACGACGACTGCGAGCTGTGCGAGCTGCTGGGCAGTTGGCTGACCCAGGAAGGCTTCCAGGTGCGCGCCTGCCATGATGGCCAGGCCGCTCGCGGCGCCCTCGCCGAAAAGACTCCGGACGTCGTGGTGCTGGATGTGATGCTGCCCGACGGCTCCGGCCTGGAACTGCTCAAGCAGTTGCGCGGCAACTTCCCGGATCTGCCGGTGCTGATGCTCTCCGCCCGAGGCGAGCCGCTCGACCGCATCCTCGGCCTGGAACTCGGCGCGGACGACTATCTGGCCAAACCCTGCGACCCGCGCGAGTTGACCGCCCGCCTGCGCGCCGTGCTGCGCCGCAGCCAGCCGCCGGCGACCTCCAGCCAGTTGGAACTGGGCGATCTATGCTTCAGCACGGTGCGCGGAGTGGTCGACATCGCGGGGCACGAGGTCGCTCTCACCGCCTCCGAGAGCCGCCTGCTCGAAGCCCTGCTGCGCCAGCCCGGCGAGCCGGTGGACAAGCAGACCCTGGCGCAACTGGCCCTCGGCCGCAAACTGACCCTCTACGACCGCAGCCTGGACATGCACGTCAGCAACCTGCGCAAGAAGCTCGGTCCCCACCCCGACGGCAGCCCGCGCATCCTCGCCCTGCGCAGCAGGGGCTACTACTACAGCGCCTGAAGGTACCTTTACCCAGCCTTTACCCTCGCCTGACTCCACCTGACCGTGCTTTCCCTAGACTGAAGTCGTCCGGCAAACAAGCCGATTCCGCACCGAGGAGACATATCATGCGCAAGACCCTTTCCATGCTGCTGCTCGCCGCCGCCCTGCCCGCCGCCGCGCTCGCCGCCGAACCGGGCCATCCGCCCTGCGCCATGGAGCCCGGCCATCACCAGCACAAAGGCCGGGAAGGCATGCACGGGATGATGGGCCCCGAGCACGGACTCAAGCTGACCGACGAACAACGCAAGGCCGTGTTCGAAGCCCGCAAGGAGGCTACCAAGGAGAAGCGCGAGATCACCCAGCGCTACCTGGACAAGCTGTCCGAGGCCGACAAGGAAGCGATGAAGAAAGAATTGCAGGCGAGCCGCGAGAAAGCCGACAAGGCTTTCCGCGACCAGTTGACCCCGGAACAGCAGAAAGCCTTCGACGAGCGCAAGGCCGAGCAGGAGAAGCGCCGCGCCGAGTGGGAAGAGTTCCGCAAGTGGAAGGCCGAGAAGGAAGGCAAGCCGCAATAAATCCACCCAGCCGGGTCGCTCTCGGGCGATCCGGCTTTTCCGTCCAGAGGCCTGCTCGGTTGGCTGGTTGACCCGGATGGCCGGGGCCTCGATCCCGAGCCCGCTTCCCGTCACGACGAGAGGCGGCTCGGGATCGGAGCCCCGGCGCCGCACCGGTCGATCGAAGCGTCCAGACACACCGGCACCGGATTCCCTATGCGCTCACTCTTCTGGCGAGTCCTGGCAGCGTTCTGGCTGGCCCTGGTGCTGGTCGCCGGGCTGTCCATGCTGCTCGGCCGGGCATTGAACAACGATGCCCTGATCATCGCCCGCCACCCCGGCATGCAGGACCTCGCCGCCCGCTGGACGGAGCGCTACGAGGCCCAGGGCGCACTGGCCGCGCAATTCCTGCTGGACGAAAACCGCCGGCAGTACCGCGTTTCCGTCCAGGTGCTGGACGACGCCGGCCGCCACCTGTCCAGCCGCGACCCCATTGTCCGCCACAACCGGCCGCCGCCACCGCCCGAGTCCGACAATCGCCCCCATCTGCCGCGCTTTCCCTGGCGCCAGTTGAGCCAGGAGTACACCAGCCCGAAAACCGGGCAGAGCTACTTTTTCATTTACCGGATTCCCCATGAGGAACTGCAGGAGTGGCGCCACGATAGCCTGCTCTGGCCGCTCAGCGCCCTGTTCATCGCGCTGGTGGTGCTGACCCTGTTCAGCCTGCTGCTGACCGCCTCCATCACCCGCCCGCTGAACCGACTGCGCCGCGCCGTGCACGATCTCGGCCAGACCAGCTATCAGCAGAACAGCCTGGCGCGACTGGCCGACCGGCGCGACGAACTGGGCGTGCTGGCGCTCGACTTCAACCGCATGGGTGCGCGCCTGCAGGGCCTGATCGGCAGCCAGCGCCAGTTGCTGCGCGACGTCTCCCACGAACTACGCTCGCCGCTGGCGCGGCTGCGCATCGCTCTGGCCCTGGCCGAGCGCGCCGATGCGCAGGAGCGTGCCCACCTGTGGCCACGCCTGACCCAGGAATGCGACCGCCTGGAGGCGCTGATCGGCGAGATCCTCGCCCTCGCGCGCCTCGACGCGGATCTCGGCGCGGCCCGCCCGATCGATCTGACCGAACTGGTCGCACGCCTGCGCAACGACTACGCCCTCAGTACTCCGGACCGGGAAATCCGCAGCGAACTGGCGCCGGGACTCGAACTGTCGGGCTGGCCGGACATGCTCGAGCGGGCGCTGGACAACCTGCTGCGCAATGCCCTGCGTTTCAGCCCGGCGGGCCAGCCGGTGGAAATCCACGCCAAACGCCAGGGCGAACACCTGCTGCTCAGCGTGCGCGATCACGGCCCGGGCGTGGCGGAGGAACACCTGGCCCGCCTGGGCGAGCCCTTCTACCGCGCGCCCGGGCAGAGCGCGGCCGGCCACGGATTGGGGCTGGCCATCGCCCGCCGCGCCGCGGAACGCCACAACGGCCGGCTGATCCTCGCCAATCACCCGGACGGTGGCTTCGTCGCCACCCTCGATCTGCCGCTGACCACGCCCCGCTGATCCCTCTTGCCTTCAGCCCGGCCAGGCGTCGACGAACTCGGCCACATCCAACCGGTGCGGCACCCGTGGCTCGCCTTCTGGCGTTCCCAGGTAGAGAAAACCGACGATCCGCTCGTTGCCGGCCAGGCCCAGGCCGGCCGCCACCAGCGGATCGTAGGCCGCATCGCCGGTCCGCCACATGGCGCCGAGCCCCTGGGCATGGGCGGCCAGCAGCAGGGCATGGGCGGCGCAGCCGGCACTCAACACCTGCTCGATCTCAGGCACCCTGGGATGCGCCTTCGGGCTGGCGATCACCACCACCAGCAACGGCGCCCGCAGCGGCGCGTTGCGAGCCTTCTGCAGGACCGTCTCGTGGGCATCCGGCTGGCTGGCGGCAATGGCGCGGGCGAACAACTCGCCGAGACGTACCCGGGCCTCGCCCTCCACGCTCAGAAAGCGCCAGGGCCGCAATTGGGCATGATCCGGCACGCGCAAGGCGGCAGCGAACAGGCGCTCGCGCTGCTCGGCGCTCGGCGCCGGATCACGCAGGCGAGCGACGGAAACGCGGTTGAGCAGGGCATCGAGAGCCTCCATGGGCACCTCCTTGGACTGTGCGGGGAAAAGTCTACGCCGGGCTCCGCCCCTCAGGCCACCCGCTGCGGGGCCAGATCCGGCTGCAACGGCGGCGTCAACGGTGGCAGGCCATGGGCGGCGCGGGCCCTGTCGCAGCAGGGATTGGCCTGGCCGTTGCTCCAGGAGGCCTCGAACTCCCGGCAGGTACTGGAGCGCTGCCCATAGAGGGTACAGCGTACCGAGCCGCCGACCTCGCCGAGCAGTCCGGTGCAACGCACCGGCCTGCTCTCGGTGCCACGCATCGCCACCAGATGCGGGCCCACCGGCAGCACCAGATCGTCGGGAACGGGTCCGCCGGCGGAATGGCACTCGCCCCAATAGAAGGACACGCGAAAGTGCGCGCAGCAGGCGCCGCACGTCAAACAAGGATTCTGATCGGACATGATTGGGAAACGACAAGAAACCGGCACGGGCCGGCGCCCAGGCTGCGTGAAGGAACGGCAAGAAAGCCGCAGGACGCCCTCCGCCCGCCTGCCCCGGAAAAGCGTCGCTATTCTATTCGCCGGCATGCGCTTGTGAAGAGGGCCCGCAGCCGGACGAGCGGTTTACAGGGCGACCGACGCGGGTAGAATGGCCCGCCTTGAACACTCAGCCCAGGCTCTTTCCATGGCTCTGCCGACCCTGCGCATCATCGGCTTCATTCTCGGCCTCTTCCTGATCACGCTCGCCACCGGCATGGTTCTGCCGATGCTGACCCTGGTGATCTACGAACACACCCACGAGATCGAATCCTTCGTCTGGGCGAGCATGATCACCCTCGGCGCCGGGGTCGCCCTGATCCTCCCCGGCCGCCCGGAGCAGGTGCATCTGCGTCCGCGCGACATGTACCTGCTGACCACCGCCAGTTGGCTGGTGGTCTGCGTCTTCGCCGCCCTTCCGCTGAACCTGCTGCAGAACATCAGTTACACCGACGCCTTCTTCGAAACCATGTCCGGCATCACCACCACCGGCTCGACCGTGCTGTCCGGGCTGGACAGCGCCTCGCCCGGCGTGCTGATGTGGCGCTCCATGCTGCACTGGCTGGGCGGCATCGGCTTCATCGCCATGGCGGTGGCGATCCTGCCACTGCTGCGCGTCGGCGGCATGCGCCTGTTCCAGACCGAATCCTCGGACTGGTCGGAAAAGGTGATGCCGCGCTCGCACATGGTGGCCAAGTACATCGTCGGCATCTACGTCGGCTTCACCCTGATCGGCATCCTGGCCTTCCATCTGGCCGGGATGAACTGGTTCGACGCCATCAATCATGCAATGTCGACCATTTCCACTGGCGGCTTTTCCACCTCGGACGCCTCGATGGGCAAGTTCAGCCCGGCCGCACACTGGATAGCCATCGTCTTCATGCTGCTCGGCAGCCTGCCCTTCACCCTCTACGTATCCACCCTGCGCGGCAACCACCAGGCCCTGTTCCGCGACCATCAGGTGCGCGGCTTCCTGCTGATGCTGATTCTCACCAGCCTGCTGTTCGGCCTCTGGTACTGGCGGCACTCCGACCACTCGCTCATCGACGCCCTGCGCGTCGTCACCCTGAACGTGGTGTCGGTGGTCAGCACCACCGGCTTCGCCCTCGGCGACTACACCCAGTGGGGCGGGTTCGCGACCATGCTGTTCTTCTACCTGACCTTCGTCGGCGGCTGCTCGGGCTCGACCACCGGCGGCCTGAAGATCTTCCGCTTCCAGGTCGCCTATGTGCTGCTCAAGTCCAACATGCGCCAGTTGATCCACCCCCGGGCGGTACTCAAGCAACAGTACAACGGCCACAACCTCGACGAGGAAATCGTCCGCTCGATCCTCACCTTCTCGTTCTTCTTCACCATCACCATCGGCGCCATCGCCCTGGGCCTCAGCTTCATCGGGCTCGACCTGATCACCGCCCTGACCGGCGCGGCCACCGCGGTGTGCAACGTGGGTCCCGGCCTCGGCCCCACCATCGGCCCGGCCGGCAACTTCGCCAGCCTGCCGGACTCCGCCAAATGGCTGCTGTCGATCGGCATGCTGCTCGGCCGCCTGGAGATCATCACCGTGCTGGTGCTGGTGACGCCGAGCTTCTGGAAGCACTGAGCGGGCAGTACGCCCGCCCCGTCACTGGCGCGCCAGGCGCCGGTTGTCCGCGACCACCGCCCCGGTGCTGCGCCAGGGGTTGATATCCAGCCCGCCACGGCGCACGTAGCGCGCGTAGACGGTCAGCCGCCCCGGCTCCAGCAGGCGCAGCAGATCGAGGAAGATGCGCTCGACGCACTGCTCGTGGAAATCCGCATGCTGGCGGAAGCTCACCACATAGGCCAACAGACTGGCGGGGTCCAGCGCCGGGCCATGGTAATCCACCACCAGGCTGCCCCAGTCCGGCTGACCGGTCACCGGGCAGTTGGACTTGAGCAGATGGCTGTGCAGCACCTGTTCCACCCGGCGCGCAGGGTCGCAGCGCAGCAGCTCGGCCGACGGCTGCCCATAGCGGCCGATGGTCACATCCAGTTCGTCGATGCACTGCCCGGGCAATGCCGCGACGCCCTGCTCCTGCACTTCGCCCAGACTGCGCAGGCGCACCGCCACCGGCGCGCCGGTGGCGGCGGAAAGATCCCTGGCCAGAGTCTGGCGCAGCGCTTCGCGGTCGGCGAAGACGGTCTGATTGAGCGAGTTGAGATAGAGCTTGAAGGACTTCGATTCGACGATGTTCGGCGAATCGGCGGGGATCACGAACTCGCCAACGGCCACCACCGGCTTGCCGGAAGGCAGCAGCCAGGACAGCTCGTAGCAGTTCCACACATCTACCCCGCGGTACGGCAGGTTTTCGGCCGCCAGCCCCAGCTCGGCCCATTTCGGCGCGCGCGGGATGGGGAACAGCAGGGACGGCGTGTAGGTGTCGAGGTATTCGCTGGACTTGCCCAGCGGGGAATCTTCGGCGGCGGGATGCATGATGCGAAAACCGGGTGACCTGATCGAGCGCGGCAGTGTATCGGGTTCGCGACCGGCTTTCATGCCGCAGGACGAACGGGCCCGCAGCCGGTATAAAGGATCTCCTTTCCTGGCGGACATGACGATGAAATTGCTGATCGTCGAAGACGAACCCAAGACCGGCCGCGCCCTGCTGCAGGGACTCGGCGAGGCCGGCTTCGCCGTCGATCTGGCCGTCGACGGCACGAGCGGCGAACGCCTGGCGCTGGCGGGCAAGTACGATCTGCTGATCCTCGACGTGATGCTGCCCGAGCGCGACGGCTGGCAGATCCTGAACGCTGTGCGCCAGGCGGGCCTGGAGACGCCGGTGCTGTTTCTCACCGCCCGCGATGCGGTGGCGGACCGGGTGCGCGGCCTGGAGCTGGGCGCCGACGACTACCTGGTCAAGCCCTTCGCTTTCGCCGAGTTGCTGGCGCGGGTGCGCAGCCTGTTGCGCCGCGGGCAGGTCTCGGCCCCGGAAACCCGCCTGCAGGCCGCCGACCTGGAACTCGATCTGTTGCGCCGGAGGGTCCGCCGCAACGGCCGGCGCATCGAGCTGGCGCCCAGGGAATTCGCCCTGCTCGAGCTGCTGCTACGCCGCCAGGGCGAGGTGCTGCCCAAGTCGCTGATCGCCGCCGAGGTCTGGAACATGCACTTCGACAGCGGGACCAACGTCGTGGAAGTGGCCGTCCGCCGCCTGCGCGCGAAGATCGACGACGGCTTCGTGCCGCCGCTGATCCATACGGTGCGCGGCCTGGGCTATGTCCTCGAGGTGCGCGAGGCGCCATGAGGCCGCTGTCCCTCGGTACGCGCCTGAGCCTGCTGTTCGCCGTCTGCAGCGCGGCCGTCTCGCTGCTCGCCGGGCTCTTCTTCAACCAGGCCAGCGAGGCGCACTTCGTCGAACTCGACCGGCAACGACTGGCGGGCGAACTGGCGGTGCTGCGCGGCCTGCTTGACGGCGTCGCCGACCAGGCGGACCTGCCGGGCCGCCTGCCCGCCGTGCGGGAAGAGCTGGCCCGGCATCCGGAGCTGAGCCTGCATATCATCGGCGGCGACGGTCGCCTCTGGTTCGACAGCCTCCCCGATAGCGATCCCGCCGCCCAGCGCACCCTGGAGGCACGGAACGCCGATGGCACGCGGCTGGTCGTGCGCCTGAACATCGCTCACCACCGGCATTTTCTCGAAGACATGCAGCGCATGATCTGGCTCGGCGTCGGTCTGTCCGCCCTGGCCACCGCCCTGCTCGGCGCCTGGGCGGTGCGCCGCAGCCTGCGCCCGTTGCGGCGGATGGGCGAGGTGGCGGGCGGGATTTCCGCCAGCTCGCTGACCACCCGCCTGGAACAGGACCGCCAGCCCGCCGAGCTGGCCGAACTGGCGCAGGCCTTCAACGCCATGCTGGCGCGGCTGGAGGATGCCTTCGCCAGGCTCTCGGCCTTCTCCGCGGACATCGCCCACGAGTTGCGCACGCCACTGTCCAACCTGCTGACCCAGACCCAGGTGACCCTCTCCCGGCCACGCGCCCTGGAGGAGTACCGCGAGGCCCTGCATTCCAACCTGGAGGAACTGCAGCGGCTGGCGCAGATGGTCGCCGACATGTTGCTGCTGGCCAAGGCGGACCACGGCCTGCTGTTGCCGAACCGCGAGCCGCTGGCGCTCGGCGCGGAGATCGACACGCTGCTCGACTACTTCGCACCGCTGGCCGAGGATGCCGGGATACGCCTGGAACGCCGTGGCGATGCCCGGCTGATGGCCGACCGCGGCATGCTGCTCCGGGCGCTGTCCAACCTGCTGGACAACGCTCTGCGCTTCACTCCGGCCGGCGGCGAGATCCGCCTGGAGCTGAGCGGCACCCCGGGCCGCCTGCGCCTCGAGGTCGGCAACAGCGGCCCGGCCATACCGCCCGAGCAGTTGCCGAAACTGTTCGACCGCTTCTACCGGGTCGATCCGGCACGGCGCGAAGGCGACGGCGAGCACGCCGGCCTGGGCCTCGCCCTGGCCCGCTCCATCGTCCGCGCCCATGGCGGGGAGATCCGCTGCGAGTCCAGCGAGGGCTGGACGCGCTTCATCCTCGAATTCGCCTGAAGCCGACCATGCGCCGGCTGTGCCCGGCCTACTGGCGCAAGCCGCGTCCGCTCGCCAGCAAACGCAGGCAATAGGCGTACAGCAGCGCGCTGGCCAGCAGCATGAAGCCGATGGCGACGCCGATATGGATGTCGGAGACGCCGAGAATGCCGTAGCGGAAGGCGTTGACCATGTGCAGGATGGGGTTGCCCAGCGACACCGCCTGCCAGAACGGCGGCAACAGGTCGATCGAGTAGAACACTCCGCCGAGGTAGGTCAGGGGCGTCAGGACGAAGGTCGGGATGATCGAGATGTCGTCGAAGTTGCGCGCGAACACCGCGTTGACGAAGCCACCGAGGGAAAAGATGCTCGCGGTGAGCAGCACCACCAGCACTATCAGCCCCAGGTGATGCACCTGCAGATCGGCGAAGAACAGCGACAGCAGGGTGACGATCAGTCCCACCGCCAGGCCGCGCAGCACGCCGCCGATGACATAGCCGAGCAGGATGATGTGCGGCGAGACCGGCGCCACCATCAGTTCCTCAATCGAACGGTGGAACTTGCTGCCGAAGAAGCTCGACACTACGTTGCCATAGGAGTTGGTGATCACCGCCATCATGATCAAGCCGGGCACTATGTAGTCCATGTAGGCGAAGCCGCCCATCTCGCCGATGCGTCCGCCGATCAGGTTTCCGAAGATCACGAAGTACAGCACCATGGTGATCGCCGGCGGCAACAGGGTCTGCGGCCAGATGCGCAGGAAGCGGTTCACTTCGCGGACGACGATGGTCTTCAGGGCGACCAGGTTGGCGCGCAGCTCCAGACTCATGGCGCCACTCCGTCGAGACTCTTCTCCACCAGGGACACGAACAGCTCCTCCAGGCGATTGGTTTTGTTGCGCAGGCTGAGCACCTCGATGCCCTGCCGGTCCAGTTGGGCGAACAGCGCGGTCATGCCGTGGCTCTTCTCCACCTGCACCTCCAGGGTATGGTCGTCCACCAGCCGCGCCGGATAGCCCGATAATTGCGGCTCGACCAGTTGCGGCTCCTTGAGGTCGAGCAGGAAGGTCTCCAGGTGCAACTTCTTCAGCAGCTCGCGCATGCTGGTGTGCTCGACGATCCGCCCGTGGTCGATGATGCCGATATGGCGGCAGAGCTGCTCGGCCTCCTCCAGGTAGTGGGTGGTGAGGATGATGGTGATGCCCTGGCGGTTGAGTTCGCCGAGAAAGCTCCACATCGAGCGGCGCAGTTCGATGTCCACCCCGGCGGTCGGCTCGTCGAGGATCAGCAGGCGCGGCTGGTGGACCAGCGCCCGGGCGATCATCAGGCGCCGCTTCATGCCGCCGGAGAGCATGCGCGACGGCAGGTCACGCTTGTCCCACAGCCCCAATTGGGTCAGGTATTGCTCGGCGCGGACCCTGGCGATGCGCGCCGGGATGCCATAGTAGCCGGCCTGGGTGACGACGATGTCGAAAGTCTTCTCGAACTGGTTGAAGTTGAACTCCTGCGGCACCACGCCGAGGCAGCGCTTGAGACCGCTCGGGTCGCGATCGAGATCGTGACCGAACACCTGCACGCTGCCACCGGTCTTGTTCACCAGCGTCGAGAGAATGCCGATGGTGGTGGACTTGCCGGCTCCGTTGGGGCCGAGCAGAGCGAAGAAATCGCCCTCGGCCACGTCCAGGTCGATGCCCCGCAGGGCCTGGAAACCATTGGCGTAGGTCTTGGTCAGCTGCCGGATGGACAGGGCGGAACTCATGGGAATATGCGCACGTAACTGATCGGGAAAGCGGCATATTGGGGCGAGGCGCCACGATTGCAACCGCGGCCTCGAGAGCCCATCGCCCCGACCGCCTCCAGCCGCACTCGACTATCCTCAGGAGAATCGCGCCTTCCGGCAGGCCCATGCGCCGGTCTGCCCCTACCCGGGAGGATGCCCATGCTGCTCGCCTGGCTTCTGCTTCTGGCCATCGGCCTGCTCGTGCTGGCCCATCTGCGCACGCCGGCCCTGCCCGCCCTGGCACTGCTCGCCCTGTACCTGATCGCCATGGGACTCTCCGGCGATGCCCCCGGCTGGCTGCTGGCGCTGCTCTGGCTGCCCTGGCTGGCGCTCGTCCTGCCGCTGCTCGCGCCGCACCTGCGGCGGCGCTACTTCAGCGGCCCGCTGCTGAGCTGGCTGGGCAAGGCCCTGCCGCCCCTCTCCGACACCGAGCGCGAAGCCATCGAGGCCGGCAGCGTGTGGTGGGACGGCGAGCTGTTCGGCGGGCGACCGGACTGGAACAGGCTGCTGGGTTACCCGAAGCCCAGTCTCACTGCGGAAGAACAGGCCTTTCTCGACGGCCCCGTCGAGGAACTGTGCGCCATGGTCAGCGACTGGGAGATCGGCCAGCGCCTCGACTTGCCGCCCGAGGCCTGGGCCTTCATCAAGGCGCAGGGCTTCTTCGCCCTGATCATCCCGAAGGAGTACGGCGGCAAGGGCTTTTCCGCCCATGCCCATTCGCAGATCGTGATGAAGCTGGCCAGCCGCAGCGGCGATCTGGCCTCGACGGTGATGGTGCCCAACTCCCTGGGCCCGGCGGAACTGCTGCTGCGCTACGGCACCGATGCGCAGCGCCGCCACTACCTGCCGCGCCTGGCCGACGGCCGGGAAATCCCCTGCTTCGCCCTGACCGGCCCGCATGCCGGCTCCGATGCTGGCGCCATGCCCGACAGCGGCATCGTCTGCCATGGCCTGTGGCAGGGAGAAGAAGTACTCGGCCTGCGCCTGAATTGGGAGAAGCGCTATATCACCCTCGGCCCGGTGGCCACCCTGCTCGGCCTGGCCTTCAAGACCTACGACCCCGACCATCTGCTCGGCGACCGCGAAGAGCTGGGCATCAGCCTGGCGCTGATCCCCACCGACACGCCGGGCATCGAGATCGGTCGCCGCCACCTGCCGCTCGGCGCCGCCTTCATGAACGGGCCGAACGCCGGCCGGGACGTATTCGTGCCGCTGGATTTTCTCATCGGCGGCCAAGCGACGATCGGCAGAGGCTGGTCGATGCTGATGGAATGCCTGGCGGTGGGGCGCTCGATCTCCCTGCCGGCGGTCGGTACCAGCGTAGCCAAGAGCTGCAGCTACACCTGCGGGCGCTATACACGCATCCGCGAGCAGTTCGGCGTGCCGCTGGCCAGCTTCGAGGGCATCCAGGAAGCCCTGGCGCGCATCGGCGGCAACGCCTGGCTGATGGACAGCGCGCGCCTGCTCACCGCCGGGGCGGTGGATCTCGGCGAGAAACCCGCGGTACTCTCGGCCATCCTCAAGTTCCAGGCGACCGAGCGTGCCCGCGAATGCATCGCCCATGCCATGGACATCCACGGCGGCAAGGGCGTCATCCTCGGCCCGGGCAATTACCTGGCGCGCCTCTGGCAGATCGCACCGATCTTCATCACCGTGGAAGGCGCCAACATCCTCACCCGCAACCTGATGATCTTCGGCCAGGGCGCCGTGCGCAGCCATCCCTATCTGCTGCGGGAGATGAACCTCGCCCGCCGGGCGGATCAGGCCGGCGCGCTGGACGAATTCGATGCGGTGCTGCGCGGACACCTGGGCCACATCGTCGGCAATGCCGCCAGCAGCCTGCTGCTCGGTCTCGGTGGCGGCCGGCTGGATCGGGTACCGGGCGATGCCCCGAGCCGCCGCCACTTCCGCGCCCTCAATCGCCTGGCGGCGGCCTTCGCCCTGCTCGCCGACCTCAGCCTGCTACGGCTCGGCGCCGAACTGAAACGCCGCGAGCGTCTCTCGGCACGCCTGGCCGACGCCCTGAGCCACCTCTATCTCGGCTCGGCCGCGCTCAAGCGCTATCACGATCAGGGACAACCCCACGAGCAGCGCGCCCTGCTCGACTGGGCCATGGAAGAATCACTGGCCCGGACCGAAGAAGCCCTGGCCGGCATTCTCGCCAACTTCCCCGGTCGTGCCCTTGGCGTGCTGCTGCGCTTCCTGGTTTTTCCCCTCGGTCGTCGCCACTGGGGGCCGTCCGACCGACTGGATGCCCGGATCGCCGCCATCCTCGGCCGTGCCGAGGACGATCCGGCCCTGGCGGCGCTGCTCGACGGCTGTCATCGTCCGCAGTCCCCCGAGCAGCCGCTCGGCGCCCTGCGCCAGGCCTTCGAGCGGCTCACCGCCACCCGGGACAGCGCCGGAAAGTTGCGCGCGGCGCTTCGCGACGGCCGGCTGCGTCCGCCTCCCGGGGTCGATCCGATCGATGCGGCGCAGGCCGGCGGTGTGCTGGACGACGCCGAAGCCGCTGCCCTGCGGGCGGCGGAAGAGGCGCGGATGCGGGTCATACGGGTCGACGATTTCGCCCGCGAAGAGGTCCAATTGAGCGAAGGCAGGGTTCGCTGAGAACGAACCCGCGTGCCCGCGCACATCGGCCCCGCGGTGCGAAGGGAAGCGGCGCAGCGGACTGTTATACTTCGCACCCATTTCATCGCAGGTATCCCATGCCCACGTCCTACCTCGACCACAACCTCGCGCTGCTCGCCCAACTGCGTGCCCTGCTCATCGCACTGGGCGAAGCCGAACAAGTCTCCGACGAGAGCCATGCGCTGTTCATGGAACGCTTCGACGAGTTGCTGATGTCCCTGCCGAAGATCCCAGAGGATCGCCATCTGGGTCAGGACATGATCTGCCAGGTATTCCACCGCTATCCGCAGATCGCCCACCTGGTGCCGCGCGACCTGCTGTGGTTCTTCGGCGGGGACTGCCTGCATTTCATGCCGGACGAGGAAATCGCCCTGTACCAGGAACTCGACGAACGCCGCTTCGAGGCCGAAGAACAGGACAAGCCTTTCGACTGGAACCGGGAAAAACAGATGCTCGCCCTGCCGGAAGACAGCAGCAGGCACTGAACGCGAAAAGCCCGCCGAATGGCGGGCTCGCGAGGTCTGGTCGGGACCGGAAACGAAAACGCCGCCCGAGCGGCGGCGTTTTCGCGAATTTGGAGCGGGAAACGAGACTCGAACTCGCGACCCCGACCTTGGCAAGGTCGTGCTCTACCAACTGAGCTATTCCCGCGCGGGCAGTCCTTTCGGACTTTCGGATCGAACGGCCCTTTCCGGCCAGATCCTCAAGGCTCCTCGCTCGAACCTTGTGGTGAAAGTGACGACTCGTATCATCGACGCCTTCGAGAACTTGGAGCGGGAAACGAGACTCGAACTCGCGACCCCGACCTTGGCAAGGTCGTGCTCTACCAACTGAGCTATTCCCGCTTTGGCGTCCCCTAGGGGACTCGAACCCCTGTTACCGCCGTGAAAGGGCGGTGTCCTAGGCCACTAGACGAAGGGGACGCGGCCTGGAGCTTGTAACGGATCTTCCGGCTTCCAGCACCTGGCTTTCGCGTCGGCGCTGGAAGTGGGGCGCATTCTAGGGAGCCTTTCGAAAGCCGTCAACACCCGAACAAAGATTTTCCAAATCAAGGACTTCCCGGCACTGGACGGTCATCCGAGCAGTTGCAGGCCGACCCAGTGGCGGGCGAACTGGTAGGCGCAGCGACCATTACGGTTGCCGCGCCCTTGGGCCCAGCGAATCGCCGCCTTTTCCAGGGACTCGTCCCAGTCCCAGGCCAGTCCGCACTGTCCGGCCTGCACCGAGATCCAGTGGCGCACCACGGACAGGTAGTGATCCTGGGTGAAGGGATAGAAGGACAGCCACAGACCGAAGCGGTCGGACAGGGCGATCTTGTCTTCCACGGCCTCGTTCGGGTGCACCTCGCCGTCCACCAGTTGCCAGTTGTCGTTGTCGCTCTGCCGCTCCGGCACCAGATGGCGGCGGTTGGAGGTGGCGTAGAGCAGCACGTTGTCCGGCGCACGCTCCAGGGAACCGTCCAGCACGCTCTTGAGCACCCGGTAGTCGCCGTCGCCGGCCTCGAAGGACAGGTCGTCGCAGAACAGCACGAAGCGCTGCGGCAGACCGACCAGCCGCTCGACCACCCGTGGCAGGTCGGCCAGGTGGTCGCGTTCGATCTCGATCAGGCGCAGGCCGGCTCCGGCATGCTCGGCCAGCAGGGCGCGGACCAGGGAGGATTTACCGGTACCACGGGCACCCCACAGCAGGGCGTGGTTGGCGGGCAGGCCGGCGACGAACTGATGGGTGTTGCGCGACAGTTGATCGCGCTGGCTGTCCACACCGATCAGGTCGGCCAGATGCAGGTCCAGGTTCACCTGCAACGGCAGCAGCGCTCCGTCGCGTCCGCTGCGCTGCCAGCGCGCCGCCAGGGTGCGGCTCCAGTCGAGCGGGGGTTGCACGGCCGGCAACAGGGGTTCGAGACGGTCCAGCAGGACCTGCGCCTGGTCAAGAAATTCGTTCAATCTGGCGTTCACAATCCGTCCTTTATAGATAATCAGAATGCATGAAGGGTTCTGCCAGCCCGAGACATGCTTGAGTTATCCTACGCGGCTAGCATCTGGACTCCTGCCACTGCATGAACATAGCGCCAACCAACCGCCTCTCCTACAAGCAGGCCTCGCTGGCGGTACTGGCGGCGTTCGTGCTCGGTACCTTGCTCAGCCTGGCGAAGATCAGCCTGGATTATGCCAGCCAGAGCGCATCCATCGAACGCGAAATCAACAGTCTGCAGCAGATTAGCCTCAACCCGGCGGCGCGCATCGCCTACAACATCGATGCCGAACTGGCCCAGGAACTGCTGCTCGGCCTGCTGCGCTCGCCGGCGGTGATCGGTGCCGAGATCGTCGGCAGCGACCAGCGCCCCCTGGCGGCGGTCAGTCGCCCGGCGATGAACAGCGAATACCGGGTGTTCAGCGACATGCTGTTCAAGCCCAGGCGCTACTTCGAGGCACCGCTGAGCATTGCCCACGCCCCCGACGAAGCCCTCGGCTTCCTGCGCCTGGAAATCGACACCTATGCCTTCGGCAGCGCCTTTCTCGAACGCTCCGGACTCACCCTGCTGACCGGCTTCGCCAGCAGCCTGCTGCTCGCCCTGCTCCTGCTGGTGGTGTTCAACCGGATGCTGACCCGGCCGCTGATCGGCATCATCCAGCGCCTGAGCGAACACAACCCCAACGAGAGCCGGCCGCTGCCCTGCCCGCCGCGCCATGAAAGCGACGAGATCGGTATCCTGGTCCAGGCCATCAACCAGTTGCTGCGCAAGACCGGCCAGGAGATCGAGCAGCGGCGCGAGGCCGAGAACCGCCTGACGGAATATCTCGGCGAGCTGGAGAACATGGTCTCCGCGCGTACCGCCGAGCTGGAGGCGGCCAACGCCCGCCTGACGCAGAGCAACCGCGATCTGGAGGCTGCCCGCAGCACCGCCCTGGAGATGGCCCAGGCGCGCTCGGCCTTTCTCGCCAACATGAGCCACGAGATCCGCACGCCGCTGAACGGCCTGCTCGGCATGCTGTCCCTGTCTCTCGACGGCCCGCTCAGCAACGAGCAGCGCCAGCAGTTGTCGGTCGCGCACGCCTCGGGCAAGGTGCTGGTCCGCCTGCTCAACGATGTACTCGACCTGTCCAAGTTCGAGTCCGGCCAGATGGAGTTGGAGCGGATTCCCTTCGACCTCGGCGCACTGATCGAGGATGCTACCGCCCTGCTCTCGCAGAGCGCGGCGCCCGGCGTCGAGCTGACCTGCCTGATCGACCCCGGGCTGCCGACCCAGGTGATCGGCGACCCGACGCGGGTCAGGCAGATCGCCAGCAACCTGATCTCCAACGCGCTCAAGTTCACCCGCTTCGGACGGGTCGACGTCTGCCTGCAGGCTAGCAGCGAGAACGTACGGCTGGTCATCCGCGACACCGGCATCGGCATCTCCCGGGAAGCCCAGACACGCATCTTCCAGCCGTTCGCCCAGGCCACCGCCAACATCACCCGCCAGTACGGCGGAACCGGTCTCGGCCTGGCCCTGACCCGCAAGCTCTGCGAGGCCATGCAGGGCCAGCTCACCTTCTTCTCCAAGGAGGGCCTGGGCAGCACCTTCACCGTCGAGCTGCCGTTGCCCTGTCACACGCCGGCTACGCCTCGTGTCCCGCTGCACGGCCGCGTCATCGGCATGACCCCCGGCAGCAGCGGCCTGGCGCAACTGCTGGAGATGCACCTGCCGGGCTGGGGGCTGGAGTATCGGCGCCTGGACATCGGCAGCGGCCTGGCGGGAGTCGGCACCGACCTGCTGATCACCGACTGTCCGCAATGCCTGCTGGGCATGCGTCCGGCGGTCAGTGCGCCCTTCCTGGTGGTGGCCGCCTACGGCAGCTTCCTGCCACGGGAGGAGACACACGCCCTGGCGCCCCTCCAGCAACTGGCCCGACCGCTCTCCCGCGCGGCCCTGTACCAGGCGGTGGTACGCGCCCTGCAGGCCGTCGAGGAGCCTCAGCCCGCCGCCCTCGAGGCGGTGCAGGCGACGCCGCGACAGCGCCAGGTCCTGCTGGTCGAGGACAACCCGGTCAACCAGATGGTCGCCAAGGGGATGCTCGCCAAGCTGGGCTACGAGGTCGCCATCGCCCCCCACGGTGCCGAAGCGCTGTCCTATCTGGAACACGGCCCGGTCGATCTGATCCTTATGGACTGCAACATGCCGGTGATGGACGGCTACGAAACCAGCCGGCGGATTCGCCAGGACGGTCGCTGGTCGGAGCTGCCGATCATCGCGCTGACCGCCAATGTCCTGCCAGAGGAACGCGAACGCTGCCGCACCGCCGGCATGAACGACTACCTGGCCAAGCCCTTGCGACGCGAGGACCTGGCCAACATGCTGCATACCTGGCTACCGGGCGGGGCGAATGCCACATGAGCGGAGCCGACGATGGGCCCGACGACCCTGCGGCAAACGAGGAAACAGCACTACACGAGGCCTGCCTGATACTGGCCGTCGGCCAGGCCCTATTCAAGCAGGGCTTCGATTTCGCCGCACAGCTCGCGTGGGCCGGTCGCGGGAGCGAAACGCCTGACCACCCGGCCCTCCCGGCCGATCAGGAACTTGGTGAAGTTCCACTTCACCCTCTGGCTACCCAGCAGGCCTGGCGCGCGCTTCTTCAATTCCACGAACAGGGGGTGTGCCCGGGGCCCATTGACCTCGACCTTCTGAAACAGCGGAAAATCGACGCCATAGCGAAGCTGGCAGAACTCGGCGATTTCGAGTTCATTGCCTGGCTCCTGATGACCGAACTGATCGCAGGGGAAGCCGAGCACCACCAATCCCCTTTCCCGATAACGCTGCCAGAGCATCTGCAGGCCTTCGTACTGGGGCGTGAAACCGCAACGGCTGGCCGTGTTCACGACCAGCCAGGCGCGCCCGGGAAAATCGGCCAGCGTCCGCGGCTGGTCATCGAGGGGAATGCCGAACAACGGGTCGCGCATACGGAACGTCTCCCAAAAGCCCCGGGACTGTTCCGGACACAGCCCGGAACAGATCGGGAATGAAGTCTGCCGACTCAGCCCTCGTCGCGCGGCTTCAGGCGCAGCGAGGCGGAGTTGATGCAATAACGCAGCCCGGTCGGCGGCGGGCCGTCGGGAAACACATGGCCCAGATGGGCATCGCAGCGGGCGCAGAGCACCTCGATGCGGTGCATGCCGTGGCTGTAGTCGTCGCGGCTGGTCAGGGCGCTGGCGGCCACCGGCTGGAAGTAGCTGGGCCAGCCGCAGCCGGCGTCGTACTTGGCGTCGGAATCGAACAGCGGCGCATCGCAGCAGGCACAGTGGTAGACCCCGGGCACGCTGGTGGCGTAGTACTCGCCGCTGAAGGCCCGCTCGGTGCCGCCCAGGCGGCAGATGCGGAAACGTTCATCGGACAGGAGCTCCCGCCAGACATCAAGGGATTTTTCGAGCTTGTCCATGCGTGTTCCTCGTTCGACTGGAAAAAAGCCCGACCGATACCTTTCCACCGAATCGGGCCGCGACGTATGATTCACAGCCAGTTTGTCATCCGCGTCATCCATAGCCAAGGCCGCAAGGCCCGAATCGGCCCGGCGGCGAGGGATGGCTGCGTTCGCCGCCCCCGGTTCCCGGCCCCGGCCGGCACCACCGTCCTCCTTCCCTGCCCCGATTCCAGTTCCTGCGCGCTTCTTCTTCGGGATCACACACATGCAGGTCAGTAAATCGAACAAGCTCGCCAACGTCTGCTACGACATTCGCGGGCCGGTGCTCAAGCACGCCAAGCGTCTGGAGGAGGAAGGCCACCGCATCCTCAAGCTGAACATCGGCAACCCGGCGCCGTTCGGTTTCGAGGCCCCCGAGGAAATCCTCCAGGACGTGATCCGCAACCTGCCCACCGCCCAGGGCTACAGCGACTCCAAGGGGCTGTTCAGCGCCCGCAAGGCGGTGATGCAGTACTACCAGCAGAAGAAGGTGGAAGGCATCGGCATCGAGGACATCTACCTGGGCAACGGTGTGTCCGAGCTGATCGTCATGGTCCTGCAGGCCCTGCTCAACAACGGCGACGAAGTGCTGATCCCGGCGCCCGACTACCCGCTGTGGACAGCGGCCACCAGCCTGGCCGGCGGCAAGGCGGTGCATTACCTGTGCGACGAGCAGTCGAACTGGTATCCCGACATCGCCGACATCGAGGCCAAGATCACCCGCAACACCAAGGCGCTGCTGCTGATCAACCCGAACAACCCCACCGGCGCGGTCTACCCGCGGGAAGTGCTCGAGCGGATCGTCGAGGTCGCCCGGCAGCACAACCTTGTGATCTTCTCCGACGAGATCTACGACAAGATCCTCTACGACGACGCCCAGCACATTTCCACCGCCTCCCTGGCGCCGGACGTGCTCTGCCTGACCTTCAACGGCCTGTCCAAGGCCTACCGGGTGGCAGGCTTCCGCTCCGGCTGGGTAGCCATCTCCGGTCCCAGGCACAAGGCGCAGAGCTACATCGAGGGCCTCGACATCCTCGCCAACATGCGCCTGTGCGCCAACGTACCGGCCCAGCACGCGATCCAGACCGCCCTCGGCGGTTACCAGAGCATCAACGACCTGATCCTGCCCGGCGGCCGCCTTCTGGAGCAGCGCAACCGTACCTGGGAGTTGCTCAACGACATTCCCGGAGTCAGTTGCGTCAAGCCGATGGGCGCGCTCTACGCCTTTCCGAAGATCGACCCCAAGGTCTGCCCGATCCACAACGACGAGAAATTCGTCCTCGACCTGCTGCTGCAGGAAAAGCTGCTGATCGTCCAGGGCACCGCCTTCAACTGGCCGTGGCCGGACCACTTCCGCGTGGTCACCCTGCCGCGGGTCGACGACCTCGAACAGGCCATCGGCCGCATCGGCAACTTCCTCAAAACCTACCGTCAATAAAGGACACGATGGAGCCGGAGATCGACGATTTCCACAAGGATGCCGCAGCCGGCCGGCATGCGGCGGTTCCGCTCCAGCCCGGCCCGGCGGGCCCCGCTGGAAGGCGACGGCGAACACCCGGCAGGCTCCGGCCGTCTGATCATCGAGCAGCCGCCGACCCGCCCAGGGGACACAGTTTGAAATAGTCGCCGGGTTGAAGCCCTTGGGGACGCGACCTTATATAGCCCGGCATGAAACCCATGCCTCTGTGAGGAGAACCTGATTCCATGATGCGCATCCTGCTGTTCCTGGCTACCAACCTGGCGGTGCTGCTCATAGCCAGCATCACCCTGAAACTGCTCGGGGTCGACCGGTTCACCGGCCAGAACTACGGCAACCTGCTGATCTACTGCGCAGTGTTCGGCTTCGCCGGCTCCCTGGTATCGCTGTTCATCTCCAAATGGATGGCGAAGATGAGCACCGGCACGGAAATCATCAGCCAGCCGCGCACCCGCCATGAGCAGTGGCTGCTGCAGACCGTCGAGCAACTGTCCCGCGAAGCCGGGATCAAGATGCCGGAAGTCGGCATCTTCCCCGCCTACGAGGCCAACGCCTTCGCCACCGGCTGGAATCGCAACGACGCGCTGGTGGCGGTCAGCCAGGGCCTGCTGGAGCGCTTCTCGCCGGACGAGGTACGTGCCGTGCTGGCCCATGAGATCGGCCACGTGGCCAACGGCGACATGGTGACCCTGGCGCTGATCCAGGGCGTGGTGAACACCTTCGTGATGTTCTTCGCGCGGATCTTCGGCACCTTCGTCGACAAGGTGGTGCTGAAGAACGAGGAAGGCGAAGGCATCGGCTACTTCATCGCGACCATCGCCGCCGAACTGGTGCTCGGCATCCTCGCCAGCACCATCGTCATGTGGTTCTCCCGTCGCCGCGAATTCCGCGCCGACGAGGCCGGCGCCCAACTGGCCGGCACCCGCTCGATGGTCGGCGCCCTGCAGCGCCTGCAGGCCGAGCAGGAGATCCCGGTGCACATGCCGGACACCATGACCGCCTTCGGCATCAACGGCGCGAAGAAGGCCAGCCTCGCCGCGCTGTTCATGAGCCACCCGCCGCTAGAGGAGCGCATCCGGGCGCTGCTCCAGCGCGGCTGATGCATGCCGCCGGAGACGGCGGCCTGCTAAGATGGCGACAGGAAAAGGGGCGACCGCGGGTCGCCCCTTTCGTTTGTGCCGGAAACGGGAGATCCCATGCGCCGACTGATTCTCGCCTACTGTACCCTGCTCTCCCTCGGCGGCTGCCAGAGCGCCTACTACTCGATGATGGAAAAGGCCGGCGTCCACAAGCGCGACATCCTCGCCGACCGGGTCGAGGCCGCGCGCGACAGCCAGCAGGCGGCCAAGGAACGTTTCAAGGATGCACTCGAACGCTATCGCAGCGTGGTGCAGGTCCAGGGCGGCGATCTGGAAGAGCGCCATGCCGCCCTCGATCGCGAATACCGGGCCGGCGAGGCCAGCGCCAAAGCCGTGCGCCAGCGCATCGACGCCGTCGAGGACGTGGCCGCGGCGCTGTTCGTGGAATGGGAAGGCGAGCTCGACCAGTACCACAACGCTACCCTGCGCCGGGCCAGCGCCAAGGAGCTGGAACGTACCCGCAAGCAGTACAAGACCCTGCTGACCCGCATGCAGGCGGCCGAGAAACGTATCGAGCCGGTGCTCAGCGTGCTGCGCGACCAGGCGCTGTTCCTCAAGCACAACCTCAATGCCCGCGCCATCGGCGCCCTGCAGGGCGAATACCGCAGTCTGGAAAGCAACGTCGATCAACTGCTGCGCGACATGCAGCGCTCCATCGACGAAGCCGACAGTTTCGTGCGCCGCCTGCAGGCACCGCTCGGCTGAACGGCATGCAGCCGAATCGCCGCCGCTGCCCTAACGACGCTCCAGGCGGTAGACACGCTCCTCGAGCCGATCCAGCCCGCGCTGAAGGAACTTCCAGTTCTCCCTGAGCACGTCTGGTGCCTCCAGCAACCGGACTTGCCAGTCCGTCCCCAGAAGACGCCGCACCTCATGGTCATCGACGGCGAAAGGCGGGCCGCCCATCCGCGTCTGGTCGTAGTCGAGGCAGACCAGCAGCCCCCGGCAGCCCGACGGCAGGATCGCTGACAGATGGGCGGCATAGCGCTCGCGCATTTCCGTCGGCAGGGCGATCAGCGCCGCGCGGTCGTAGAGGCCCCGGCAGTCGGCGACATCCGCAGCGCTCAGGGCGAAGAAGTCGCCACAGCGGATCTCCAGCGAACCGACCCGGTAGACCCTGAAGACCCCCTGCGAGTCGACCTGCGGGATCAGTCGCTGCTCGTCGAAAAAATCGCGCACCGCCTTTTCCGCCAACTCGACGCCCAGCACCGCGAAGCCCTGCCCGGCCAGCCAGGCCAGATCCAGACTCTTGCCGCACAGCGGCACCAGCACCCGGCTTCCCGGAGCCAGCCCCAGGGTCGGCCAGTGGCGGCTCAGATAGGGATTGACCTGCGCCTGGTGGAAGCCGATCTCGTCGCGCGCCCAGCGCGCCTGCCAGAAATCCTCGTGCACGTGTTGCTCCTTCGAGTCGATGATGCGCAGACGACTTTACACACGAAATGCATGAGTGGGATGCACCAACGAAAAAGCCCTGCCTGCCGGCAGGGCTTTTTCTTCGCTTCGCCGAAAAATCAGTCTTCGCGATAGCGGCGCAGCTTCAGTTGCTTGCCGGCGACGCGGGTGTCGCGCAGCTTGCCGAGCAGACGCTCGAGGCCGTCCTCCGGCAACTCGATCAGGCTGAAGCTGTCGCGAACCTGGATGCGACCGATGGCGTCGCGGGCCAGACCGCCTTCGTTGAGGATGGCGCCCAGCAGGTTCTTCGCGGCGATCCCGTCGCGCGCGCCCAAGGCGGCGCGGCAGCGGACCCGGCCCTCCGGCAGGGGCATGGGTGCACGCCGCTCGCGGTGCACGCCGCGCTCCATGGAGCGATCGCTGCGCTCGCGACGTTCGCGCGGCGCCGAAACGCTCGGCACCGGAGGCTGTTCGCGCTCGACCTCGGACAGGGTCAGCGCCTGGCCGTTGGTGGCCTTGCGCAGCAGGGCCGCGGCCAGGGCGCGCGGACTGCAGCCGAGGCCGGCGGTCAGGCGGTCGAGCAGTTCGCCGTGGCTGGACTCGGACTCGGCCAGCAGCGGCTGCAGAGCGGCGGTCAGCTTGCGGATGCGCGCATCCAGCACCTGCTGGGCACCAGGCAGGTGCACCTCGGCGACCTTCTGCCCGGTGACCCGCTCGATCACCTGCAACATGCGCCGCTCGCGCGGGGTCACCAGCAGCAGGGCACGACCGTCGCGGCCGGCCCGGCCGGTACGACCGATGCGGTGCACGTAGGATTCCGGATCGTAGGGCATGTCGACGTTGAACACGTGGGTGATGCGCGGCACGTCGATACCACGGGCGGCCACGTCGGTGGCGACGACGATGTCCAGGCGGCCATCCTTGAGCGACTCGATGACCCGCTCGCGCTGGTTCTGGGCGATGTCGCCGTTCAGTGCGGCGGCCTTGTAGCCCTTGGCTTCAAGGGCACCAGCGAGGTCGAGGGTGGCCTGCTTGGTGCGCACGAAGGCGATCAGCGCGTCGAATTCCTCGACTTCCAGCAGGCGCAGCACGGCGGCGGTCTTCTGGTCGGCGTGGACCATCAGGTGGGCCTGGTCGATACGCGCCACGGTCTGGGTCTTGGCGGCGATCTTGACGTGCTGCGGCTCGTGCAGGTGCTTCTCGGCGATCTCGCGGATCGAGTGCGGCAGGGTCGCGGAGAACAGCACCGTCTGGCGGCTTTCCGGCAGGGCCGCGAAGATCACTTCGAGATCCTCCATGAAGCCGAGCTTGAGCATCTCGTCGGCCTCGTCGAGGACCAGGTGCTTCACGGTGGACAGCAGTTGCTCGTCGCGGCGCAGGTGGTCGCACAGACGACCGGGAGTGGCCACCAGAATCTGCGCGCCCTGGCGCAGCGCCTTCAACTGCGGGCCCATCGGCGCGCCGCCGTAGACCGCCACCACGCCGACACCGGGCAGTTGGCTGGCATAGGTCTCGAAGGCGGTGGCCACCTGCAGGGCCAGCTCGCGGGTCGGCGCGAGGATCAGCAGCTGCGGCTCGCGGCGCGCCGGGTCGATGCGCGAGAGCATCGGCAGGGCGAAGGCGGCGGTCTTGCCGGTGCCGGTCTGAGCCTGGCCGATCATGTCGTGGCCGGCAAGGATCACCGGGATCGCCTGGGCCTGGATGGGGGACGGTTCTTCGTAGCCCACCGCGGTGATGGCGGCGAGTACAGCGGGATGAATACCGAGTGCGGCGAAGCCGCCGGTCTCCTGGGTCATGGGATCTGCCTCATGTGCATCCGCAAACCCAAGACCCAAGGCTGCGCGCATGCCATGCAAAGACCCGAAGGTCACCCTGGCAGCCCGGTTGGCAGGAATTTGCGAGAACGCGTGATGGATGGGATGAATCGTCAAGGATAGTTCGCAGGACTGGCCTGCAGCCGAAGACAAGGCTTCGGAAAGGGTGCTACCTGAACGCAGCCGCTTGGGCTGGTGCCTACTATACAGGAAAAAGCTGGCAGATGTGCGCTCTTTGCACGACGGCTCGCACCGCCATTGGTCAGTCTGGAACGGAGTCGACCGGAAACGACGGCCCCGTGCCGATCGCGGCCGCCGACGTTGCGCGACCGAAGTCCTCCGCCACACTGAGGTTCAGGAGGGCATGCCTTTCGACAACCCCGCCGATGGGCCGGAACACGGCGCACGATGCTCCGGCGCACGGATCGATACTGACAGAGAGGTCGCCATGCACACGGCAGAACCATCCGCCCCGGGCTACCAGACGGGCTTCGGCAACACCTTCAGCAGCGAGGCCCTGCCGGGCGCCCTGCCCATCGGACAGAACTCGCCGCAACGTCTCCCCTACGGCCTGTATGCCGAGCAACTCTCCGGCACCGCCTTCACCGTGCCGCGCAGCGAAGCGCGGCACGCCTGGCTGTACCGCATTCGCCCCTCGGCCAACCACCCGGATTTCAAACGCCTGGGCTCACAGATCAGCGGCATCGAGCAGGGGCCGATCACCCCCAATCGGCTGCGCTGGGCGCCCTTCGAAGTACCGGCGGAGCACACCGACTTTCTCGACGGCCTGATCCGCCTGGCGGCGACCGCAGCGGCGGAACAGGCCGACGGCGTGAGCCTCTACGTCTATCGCGCCAACGCCTCGATGGAATCGGTATTCTTCGACGCCGATGGCGAACTGCTGCTCGTGCCCGAATCTGGGCGCCTGGGCATCGACACGGAACTGGGACGGCTGGAGATCGGCCCGCTGCAGATCGCCGTGGTGCCGCGCGGGGTGCGCTTTCGCGTCGAACTGCTGGACGCCACGGCGCGCGGCTACCTGTGCGAGAACCACGGCAGCCCGCTGCGCCTGCCCGAACTGGGCCCGATCGGCAGCAACGGCCTGGCCAACCCCCGCGACTTCCTCGTCCCGGTCGCTCGCTACGAGGACCGCGACGGGCCGGTGCAACTGGTGCAGAAGTTCCTCGGCGAGCTATGGGCCTGCGAGTTGAACCACTCGCCGCTGGATGTGGTCGCCTGGCACGGCAACCACGTGCCCTACAGCTACGACCTGCGCCGCTTCAACACCTTCGGCACGGTCAGTTTCGACCATCCCGACCCGTCGATCTTCACCGTGCTGACCTCACCCGGCAGTGTGCCCGGCCAAGCCAACGTCGACTTCGTGATCTTCCCGCCGCGCTGGATGGTGGCCGAGCACACATTTCGCCCGCCCTGGTTCCACCGCAATCTGATGAACGAGTTCATGGGCCTGATCCAGGGCGTCTACGACGCCAAGGCCGGCGGCTTCCTGCCCGGCGGCGCCTCGCTGCACAATCGCATGAGCGCCCACGGCCCCGACGCGGCGACCACCCGCCAGGCCATCGCCGCCGACCTGCAGCCACAGAAGTTCGAGAACACCATGGCCTTCATGTTCGAGACCGGCCAGGTCCTGCGCCCGAGCCGCCTCGCCATCGACTGCCCGCAACGACAGACCGACTACGATGGCTGCTGGTCGGGGCTGGCCGGGACCTTCGATCCGAACCGGAAATAGGCTCCGTTCGACGCGTCTACCCAAGGCACGCGCCTCGGCAGATCAGCTCGCCGGCCGCAGAGCCTCGATCAGCGGCCGCAGCGAGTAGCCCAGTTGCGGCGCCAGGGCCTCGGCACGCGCCAATAGCCCCTCGCGATCGAGGGACTGGTCGAGATCGGCGGGCACCAGCAGGATCACGTTGCCCTCCTTCACCGGACACTCCCAGTAATGGCGATGATAGAGTCCGCGCAGCAATGCGGCGCCGAGGGGCTTGCCATCGTCCCCGGCCCACTGGTTGATGACCAGCCAGCCGCCCGGATTGAGGCGCTTCTGGCAGTCGCCCAGAAAATTCCATGCCAGATGGGCCACGTTCGGCCCGGTATCCGTATACAGATCGACGAAGATCAGATCGGCGTGCTCCGCGCTGGGCAACAGCTCCAGGGCATCGCCGATGCGGATGGTCAGCCGCGGATCGTCGGCGAGTCCCAGGAACTCCATGGCCAGGCGCGGCACCTCCGGACGAAGCTCGATGACTTCGACATCCTCCAGCGACAGGAAGGCGAGGCAGGCCTGGGTCAGATTGCCGGCCCCCAGGCCGAGGAACAATGCGCTCTCCGGGGCCTCGTGGCAGAGTGCGCCGAGCAGCATGGCGCGGGTGTAGTCGTACTCCAGCCAACTGGGATCGGTGGTGAACACGCAACTCTGCTCCACCGCCTCGCCGAATTCGAGAAAGCGGTAATCGCCGACCTCCAGCACGCGGATCAGGCCGAACTCGTCATGGACCTCGGCGAGCAGGCGCTCCTCTTTTTCCATTGCCATTCCCCTGCGATGAGGCGGCTATGTTAGCGGGCGGCGATGGCCCGGCACAGCACGGCTGACCCGCCGGCCCCCTGGAACGGCTGCGCCATCGGGGTGCAGAGCGGCCTCCCGATGCCCCCTCGCGGACGACTGTCGGACGACGAGCCACACAGGCGCCTGTCCGTCAGGCATTGGCAACGAACTTGCAAGATCGCCCTGGCCATCGAAAGTGGCCTAACCTTTCAGAAAATGGAGCAGTCCGAACAACAACAATGCCGAACCATCGGCCCTGATATCTGAGGGGGTTGGATAAATCTCGTTTCCGAGGTGATCGACATGAAACTCTCGTATCTGGTGTTGCCTTTCTGCTGCGTGGCCTCTCTCACCCTGGCCGCCGAACCGCCCGTCCAGCAGTACCATTACGGCCTGCCCCTGGACATCGCCAAGGTCATTTCCATCGACGCTCCGTACGACCCCTATGTCTGCGAAGTCATAGACGCCAAGATGACCTACTTGAACTCCACGGGCGAAACCAAGGTCGTGGCCTATCGCAAGCTGTCCGCGGGCTGCCTCCTGAAGACCTGATGGCGCAGCCTTCTGCCCCCACGCAAAAGCGGGGGGCAGACCCCCTCAGTCGAGCAGCAGGAGCAACGCGCAGAACGACATGAGGCCACAGAACAGCAGGCCCAGAGCCCGCTCCGGCAACGCATGGGCCAGCCGTACGCCCCAGCCGACGCCGGACAGCCCGCCGATCGCCAGGGAAATGCCCAGCATCCAGTCGACCCGCCCGTGCAGGGCATAGGTCGCCAGACTGACCAGCGTGCTGGGGACGGCCAAGGCCAGCGACAGTCCCTGGGCGACGACCTGGCTGGCACCGAACAGGGCGATCAGCAACGGCGTAGCCACCAGCGCCCCGCCCACGCCGAACAACCCGCCCAGAGTGCCCGATCCCATCCCCAGCGGCACCAGCCAGGGCCAGGGCCGACACAGTTCGCCACCGGGTGCCGGACGCAGGAACAGGCGCAGGCCACTCCATGTCGCCAGCGCCAGGAGAAAGCCGCAGAAGGCCTGGCGCATATGCCCGGCATCCAGCAGGTTCGCCGCCTGGGCACCGAGCCATGCGGTGCAGAGGCCGCTGCCGGCCATCACCAATGCATGGCGCGGATCGATACGGTTGCGCTGGTGGTAGCGCCGCAGCGCCAGCAGCACGTTGGGCACCACCATGACCAGGGCCGAGCCCTGGGCCAAGTGCTGATCGAGACCGAACAGCAGGCCGAGCACCGGAATGGCGATCAGTCCGCCACCGATACCGAACAACCCGCCCAGGAAGCCCAGCACGAGCCCCAGGCCGATGTCGAGAAGAAACTGCAGCAGGTCCATTGCATCTCCGGCAAAAGACACATGCTAGAAAGACCTGGCTAGCAGGTAAACGCAAAGCCATGCACAATAGCTTTGCGCAATTCGCATAGCAGGAAGATATATGAATTCCGATGCGCTCGGCGGCCAGTTGGAACTGTTCCTCGACGTGCTGGAATGCGGCAGCTTCTCCGCCGCGGCCCGGCGCCGCCAGTTGACGCCATCGGCGGTGGCGCGGCGCATCGACGGGCTGGAACAGACGCTCGGCAGCCCGCTGTTCCAGCGCAGCACCCACGAGGTGCGCGCCACCCCGGCCGGCCTGGCCTTCGCAGAACGTTCCCGGCGTATCCTCGATGAGTTGCGCCTGGCACGGGCCGAAGTGGTCTCCCTGGACAGCGCCCCGGAAGGTCTGATCCGCGTCGATGCCCCGGCGCCCTTCGGCCGCCGCCGGCTGGCTCCGGTCATCGCCGAATTCCTAGCCGCCTATCCGGGAGTGGATGTGCAGTTGCGGCTGATCGACAGCTTCATCGATCAGCAGGGCGAACACCTGGGGCAGGTCGATCTGGTGTTACGCATCGGCCCCCTGGCCGACAGTCGCCTGGTCGCCACGCCGCTGGCGCCGATGCGGCGTATCGCTTGCGCCAGCCCCGACTACCTCGATCGCCGCGGCATTCCCGGCGATCCATGCGAACTGCCGGAGCACGACGGCCTCGACTGGGACGGGCTGGCACCGCCACACGCCTGGCGCTTCGCCATCGATGGCCAGATCCGCACCATCCGCCCCGGACGCCGCCGGATGACCGCCAACAATGCGGAAACCCTACTGTTCGGCGCCCTCGCTGGACTCGGTATCGCTCACCTGCCGACCTGGCTTATCAGCGAGCACCTGCTGCGTGGCGAACTGCTGCCGCTGTTTTGCGAGAACGGCCTGCCGCCCCCCGAATCCAGCGGCGTCTATGCCCTGCGCCAGCGGCCGGCCGGCGCCTCGCGCACACGACTTCTGCTGGACTTCCTGAAAAGCCGCTTCGGCCCGGTACCGCCCTGGGACCTGGCCCTGGATAACAGCCTGAATCGCTCCTGATTCGCCAGTTGCCGCACCGGTTGCATTTTGCCCACGAAAGGCTTGCGCGCTAAATTAGTCGATCATTACCGGGAGATCGCCATGGCCACCGACGAAACCTGCCAAGAGCTGCTGCTCGACAATCAGTTGTGCTTCGCCCTCTACTCCACCTCGCTGTTGATGACCAAAGTCTACAAACCGTTGCTGCAGGAGCTTGGCCTGACCTACCCGCAATACTTGGCCATGCTGGTGCTCTGGGAACGCGACGGCATCACCGTCGGCGAACTCAGCGCGCGCCTGCTCACCGATCCCGGCTCGCTCACGCCCCTGCTCAAACGCCTGGAGGCCGAAGGGCTGCTGAACCGCACCCGCAGCAGCAAGGACGAGCGCGTGGTGGAACTCCATCTCACCGAACGCGGCCGGGTCCTGTACGACAGGGCCAGGAATATTCCCTCCTGCATCGTCGCCGCCAGCGAGCAAACGCCGGACGCCCTTGCCGCCCTCAAGGAAGAACTGGTCAGCCTGCGCAACAGCCTGCAAAAGGCCGTCTGAACGGCTTATTCCAGTTTTCTCGGATCGTTATCTCGAAATCCTCCAAAAATTATCTTGCGCACAAGATAATTACGCCCTAACTTTAGCCCTGCGCAATTACTTATCGCGCAAAATTTTAACGATCAAATTTACTGGAGATAACGCCATGCAACGCATTCAAGCGCTCTACACCGCCACCGCCACTGCAACCGGCGGCCGTGACGGCCGTGCCGTCTCCTCGGACGGCGTCCTCGACGTGAAGCTGACCACCCCGCGCGAACTGGGCGGCCAGGGCGGCGAGGCCACCAATCCGGAGCAACTCTTCGCGGCCGGCTACTCGGCCTGCTTCATCGGCGCCCTGAAGTTCGTCGCCAGCCAGGGCAAGCGCCAGATTCCCGCCGACACCTCGATCACCGGAAAGGTCGGCATCGGCCAGATCCCCGGCGGCTTCGGCCTGGAAGTGGAACTCGACATCCACCTGCCGGGGCTGGAGCGCAGCATGGCCGAGGAACTGGTCGCCGCCGCCCATCAGATCTGCCCCTACTCCAACGCCACCCGCAGCAACATCGAGGTACGCCTGAACGTCGCCGTCTGAGCCTGCGGCAGGTGGACGCCGGAAACGAAAAAGCCCGGCGCAAGGCCGGGCTTTTCGTAACGCCAGGGAGATCAGGCCTTGGCGCGGGACTTGTATTCGAAGGTACGGGTATCGATCTCGATGTAGTCACCGATGTCGCAGAACTCGGCCACCCTCAGCTCATAGCCGCTGTTCAGGCGCGCCACCTTCATCACCTTGCCGGAAGTGTCGCCGCGCACGGCCGGCTCGGTGTAGGAGATCTGGCGCACGATGGTGGTGGGCAGTTCGATGGAGATCACGCGGTCGTTGTAGAACACCGCCTCGCAGACGTCCTGCATGCCATCTTCGATGAAGTTGTAGGCGTCGCCCAAGTCGTCCTTCTCGATCTCGTACTGGTTGAATTCGTTGTCCATGAACACGTACATGGGATCGGCGAAGTAGGAGTAGGTCACCTCCTTGCGCTCGAGGATAACCGGCTCGAACTTGTCGTCGGCCTTGTACACGGTCTCGGTGGCCTGGCCGTTGAGCAGGTTCTTCAGCTTCATCTTGACCACGGCGGCGTTGCGGCCGGACTTGTTGAATTCGGCTTTCTGGATGACCCAGGGCTCGCCATTGATCATGGCTACCTGGCCGGCACGGAATTCTTGAGCGGTTTTCATACGGGTATCCGTTTGGATGAATAACGAAAAATAGGCCGCGTATCATAGCCAATCCGCGTAAAACTGCACCAGTGCCGCGGCCAGATCCGGCCGGGCGGCCTGTCGGGCGCACCAGCGCTCGGCATGCGCGCGCAGCTCCGGCCACTGATCCGCCAGCGCCGACCAGGCCGGGCCCATCGCCGCCCCGGCGTTCCAGGCGCGCCAGAGCTCCTGCAGGGCGCCCGCGGCGGCCGGCGACAAACCCTCGAGATAGAGGGAAAGGAAGGCTTCCAGCTTGTCCCGGTGGGCGCCGTCCGCCTGCGGATAGATATGCCAGAGCAACGGCCTGCCCGCCCACTGGGCGCGCAGGAAGGAGTCCTCGCCGCGCACCGCGTTGAAATCGCAGCACCAGAGCAGGCGGTCGTAAGCCTCCTGGCGGACGAACGGCAGCACCTGGACGCGCAGGGCGCCACGCCGCTGGCCATCGCCGACGGCCAGCGCCGGCACCGCCAGCCAGCGCCGCAGATCGTCGAGAATGCGCCCCTCCGGCACCAGCAGCAGCGTCGGACGCCCTTCCGACGCCATGGCTTCCAGCCAGCTCGACAGAGCTGCATTTTCGTAGGCGAACAGCGAGATCAGCCGTTCGCCGGGACATGCCTGCACGCCGACCGACTGGAGAAAATCCGCGCGCGCCGCGGCATCGGCCTGGAAGGCCCGGCGTCGCTCGATCAGGCCCCGTTCGCGGAGCAGCCCGCCGGTATCCGTGGTGAATCCGGGGAAGAAGAAGAACTTCTGCAGCCCGCCGGGTTGCAAGGACGGCAGGCCGTGGCAGCCACCCACCCAGTCCTCGGCACTCAGGTATTCCAGGTTCAGCCAGAGCACCCGGCGCCGGCGATCCGCCATGGCCGCGACATGCGTCTCGGGCAAGCGGCAGGCGAAGGCCTCGATCACCACGTCGGCCGGCTCGACCGGCTGCCAGTGCGCGGGCCAGCGGCATATTTCCACGCCGGCCCGCCACTGCCGGGCCGCGTCGACGTCCGCCTCGGGGCAGAGACGCGCCAGTGCCGCCAGGTCGTCCACCCACAGCCTGACCCGCTGGCCGTGCTCGGCCACCAGTTGGCGGGCCAGGCGCCAGGTCACGCCGGCATCGCCATAGTTGTCGACGACAGTGCAGAAGATCTCCCAGAAGGCCCGCATGTCCACTCCCTTCGTCAAGGCACAGAAAAGGATGAAGTATGCCAGCGAGCGGCAGCAGCGGCCGCCCGGACGGAAGTCGCACCGGCGGAATGCCAGGGCCTGTCGACGCTCTGGCGTGGGCCGCGACGGTGGCTTCGCCCTTGCTGAGGACGCGCTTCACGAAGCGGGACAGCCAGCCGCCGGCGCTGTGGCGCCGGCCAGGGCCTGCGCGTCCGCACCACGCCGGCAGATCCTGGCACGCCTCGACGCCCCCTCGCCCGCCGCGTGGAGTCCACGACAGTCCGACGAAGAGATCGTGGATGCGCTCGTGGGCATGGCTGAACCGGCAGCCGGCCTTCTCCTTCAGCGACTCCTCGAAGGTGCAATGCGACACCGTGCATTCGACCGATTCCTCGATCACTATCTCCAGTGTCGTCCGGTCCGGAGCTTCGTGCAGCCGGTCGATCGTCTCGCCGACGCGCCTGTACCGCGTGTCGATCAACCCGACACCGCTGGTCGTTGCACCAACTCGGATGAGCCAGCTCGGCACTCCCCCTCTCAAGCGGCAATGGATGCCGATGCCACGCAGACTAGAGGGCCCCCATGACGGCCTTGAACCGGATCAATCCGCCCGCCCCGGCGCGCCGGATGCACGCGCTCAAGCGCGCCCGCGCAATTCCGCGGCGCCCCTGAAGAACACTCGCGCCAGCACCGCATAGGCGCCCATCAGGGGCAGCGCAGCCTGCGTCGCGAGCACCAGGGAGGCGAGCATGAGCCCTCCGGCGATCACCAGCCAGCCCATGCCGTACAAGGCCCTGAAGGCTTCGGGTACGCCGAGCAGACGCGCGCCGAGCCATACCAGCAGGCCGCCATAGCCGACCAGAGCGACGGCATAGAGCCAGGCCAGCCAGTCGGCGAGCGGGCCGGGCTCGAAGCGCAGCGCGACGACCTCCAGCAGAAGCCCCAGTACGACACACAGCCATACCGGCCAGCCCAGCCCTCGGGCGGCGAAGCGCGCTTCGACGAAGCCCTTCAGGCGCAACAGCAGGTAATTGCCCAACAGCACCAAGGCCAGGCCGAGCCAGTTGGCGTACAGGGCCACCCCGCGCATCCGGGTGAAACCGCCGAAGGACAGCAGCATGATCACCAGGGTGCCGAGCACCATGGCCAGGGCGAGCCAGCCGAGCACCCACAACTGTGCCGGCGACCAATCGGGCATGGGCGGCACACCCGGGGACGCCAGCAGGGCTTCCCGGGGTGGCGCGTAGGGGTTGTCGTCGCGCCGACCTGCTGGATCATCGCTCACGGGGGAACCCTCCTCCACCGGTCGGGCGGGTGCGCCACCCCCGGAACCCTCGAACCTCGCCGCCGCTCCGGCCTGCGAGGAGCCTTCGGCGCGGACGCGGCCCCGAAAGCCTTGCCGCGCCCGAACGCACTCAGTCCAGTTCGGCGACCAGAGCCGCCAGTGCCTGGGCCGGGTCGGCGGCCTGGCTGATCGGCCGGCCGATGACCAGGTAGTCGGAACCGGCCTCCAGCGCCTGGCGCGGAGTGAGGATGCGCCGCTGGTCGTCCGGGGCGCTGCCGGCCGGACGGATGCCAGGGGTCACCAGTTTCAGCCGCGGCCGGGCGGTCTTCAGCGCCGGCGCCTCCTGGGCCGAGCAGACCAGTCCGTCCAGCCCGGCCTGCTCGGCCAGGGCGGCCAGGCGCAGGACCTGCTGCTGCGGCTCGACATCCAGGCCGATGCCGGCCAGGTCCTCGCGCTCCATGCTGGTCAGCACCGTCACCCCGATCAGCAACGGCCGGCGGCCATGAATGCCGTCCAGGGTCTCGCGACAGGCGCTCAGCATGCGCAGACCGCCGGAGCAGTGCACGTTGACCATCCACACGCCCAGCTCGGCGGCGGCCTTCACCGCCATCGCCGTGGTGTTCGGGATGTCGTGGAATTTCAGGTCGAGGAACACCTCGAAGCCCTGCTGCTGCAGCGTCTCGACGATATCCGGGCCGCAGCGGGTGAACAGCTCCTTGCCGACCTTGACCCGGCACCGCGCGGGGTCCAGCCGGGCGGCGAGGGCCAGGGCCGCCTCGCGGCCGGGGAAGTCGAGGGCGACGATGATCGGGGTCTGGCAGGACATGGGGACGGGCTCCGGGAAAATCGCTGTGGCGGGCATTGTAGCGGACACCCCAAGCCCTCGGCCGTGGAGAATGGCGCGCCTAGGACAAATGTTCCAGGGCGAAGGCCAGCATGAAACCGGCCAGGGTGATCAGTCCGGTCAGCGCATGGGTGGCCTTGAAGGCCTCGGGAATCAGGGTGTCCACCAGCATGCAGAGCACCGCGCCGGCGGAGAGGCCCAGGGCGAAGGCCAGCCAGCCCGGCGACAGGTCCGCCAGCAGGGCGGGCCCGAGCATGGCGGCAAGACCCGACAGGCCGACGATGACACCCCACAGGGCGAACACCTGGCGCCGGCCGTAACCTTCGGCGCGCAGACTGGCCGCGCTGGCCAATCCCTCCGGCAGATTAGCCAGCAGCACGGCGACCAGCAGCGCCAGGCTCGGCCGCCCGTCGTCGAGCAGCCCGAGGCCCAGCGCCAGGGATTCCGGGATGCCGTCGAGAAAGGCACCGGCGGCGATCAGCAGACCGGCCAGCGATCCTCTGCCCGGCCTTCTGGCACGATGCCGCGCCTGCAGGCGATCGAGCCCCTCGTCGGCCAGGACGAAGACCACGCCGCCCGCCAGCAGACCGCCCAGGGTCGGCCAGATGCCACCGAGCCGCTCGGCTTCGGGCAACTGCTCGAAGCACAGGGCGGCGATCAGCACGCCGCTGCCGAAGGCCATCGACGCGGCGACCAGCCGCTCCGACAGCCGCGCCCCGAAGCCCAGCCAGGCACCGAGCAGCAGGCTGCTCGCCGCCAACCAGCCCCAGAAGCCCGCCTGCAGTATCAATGATTCCGACATGCCGTCCCCCCTTGTGCCGTGGCAAGGCTACCCACCTTCCCCAGCCTGCCGCCAGCCGTCCCGTCAGCGCCGGCGCGGACAGCCCGGTGACCCGGTGCCCCGTCGACCATCGGCGGGAAAAGAACGGCCTCGCGTTCGGCAAGGGGCCGGGCGAGCCGTCCCATCGCTTATGCTCATGACAGGCCCCCTGAGAGAACACGATATGCCCTGGTACGTCTGGCTGATACTGATAGTGGTGTTTGGCTCGGTGATCGGCAGCCTGCTGCTGTTGCGCGACTCGGCGAAGAAGCTGCCCCTGAGCGAGGAGCAGCTCGAGCGCATCCGCCAGCGCAACGCCGAACTGGATGCCAAGGAGAAACAGGAAAAGGAAAAATGACGGCGGGTCCCGCGCCGGCCGGACGGCGGACGCGGAAATCAGCGCTCCGCGCCCAGCCGGCCCTCCTCGTCGGAGAACACGATCTCCACCCGGCGATTGCGCGCGCGCCCCTGGCTGGAGGCGTTCTCGGCGACCGGATAGGCCTCGCCGTAACCGGCGACCTGGACACGCCCGGCGTCGACACCCAGGTCCACCAGCATGTCCTTGACCGACTGGGCACGCCCGCGGGACAACTCGAGGTTCAGCTGGTCATCGCCCTGGCTGTCGGTATAGCCCTCGATGCGCACCACCCGCCGCTGGTTGAGACGCAGGAACCTGGCCACCTGCACGACGGTGCGCGTCGCCGCCGAGCGCAACTCCTCCCGCCCGGTATCGAACAGCACGTCGCCCAGGGTCATCACCAGGCCGCGCTCGGTTTCGGTGGTGGTCCGGCCGAGCAATTGCTCTTCGAGCCACTCGCCCTGCTGCTCCGCGTTGAGCAGGCGGGCCTCGCTCAGCGCCAGTTGCAGGCGGTCGCGTTCCTTCTCCAGTTCGACGAGGCGCTCGGCGGCCTGGCGCTGCGCTCCATGCTCGCGGGCGATCTGGCCGTAACGCCGGCTCAGGTAGGCGTAATGCAGAACATCGTCCTCGCTGCCCAGATAGCCGGAAAAGCGCTCCGCCCGGGCCAGCGACTCCTCGGCCCGGGCCAGGTCCTTCTCGGCGCTGAGCCGGACCGCCGGCTCGGTACGAATGGCCAGCAGTTCGGCCCTGGCCTCGTCGAGCGCACGCAGCGTTTCCGGCGAGCTTGTGGCGCAGCCCCCCAGCGAAGCCAGGCACAGTAGGCCGAACGAAAAAACGGGCCATCCCTTCATCAAAGCTCTCCCAGTTGCTGGCGCAGCGCGCCGATCTGCCGCTTGAGTTCGGCCACCTGCTTGCGGCCCTTCTGGGTCAGCACCTGCTCCTCGGCCAGGCGAGCATCCAGCTCGGCCTGCTCGGCCAGCATGCGCGCCTCCCGGTGGCGGCCGGCGGTCAGGGCGGCCCCGGCCTGTTCGAACTTGCCCTGCGCCAGGGTCAGCTCCCCCTGATCCTCGCCGGCACCGACGGCCCTGGCCTGTCCCAGCGCCTGTTCGGTCAGGCGCAACTGTTCGTGCGGTGCGGGATCGCTGGCGCAGCCGGCCAGGGCGAGCAATAGCAGGGCGACGAAAAAACGTGCGCTATTCACGGATGGATTTCCTACTTGACAACGGATGGGGACGGCAAGCCCTGCGCCAGCCAGCGCGCGGCATTGCGTTGCAACAGGTTTCCCGCCAGTCCGGCGGCGTTCAGCTCGGTCAGTCCGGCCGCCAGCCGTGCGCGCAGCTCCGGCGTGTTGCAGGCGGAATCGCGGCCCACCGCCAGGTACAGACCCTCGCTGAGCAGCGGCGGCAGCGGCTGGACTTCCGCCAACATACCCAGCGACTCGGCGGCCGCCTGGACGACCTGCCGTTCGCCGAGCAGATAGGCGACCTCGCCTCGCCGTAGCATCCGCAGGGCTTCGTTCAGAGTCGGCGCCTCCTTGAGCGGCAGGGAGGTAGCGGACAGCGGATCGAACCCGCGGGTGAAACGGTCGCCGGCCTGGATCACCCCCTGATGAGCGTACAGATCGCTCCAGCCGCCATAGGGAAAGACCCGTTCCCGGCGCACCCAGGCCACGACGGACTGCACGAAGAGCGCGGGCTCGATGAAGTCCAGCGACTCACGCCGGGCGCCGCCGGGAAAGCTGCCCAGCAGCAGGTCGATACGGCCGCTCGCCACGTGCTGCTCGGCAGCCGGCCGGGAGCCCGAGCGGATCAGGTCGATCTTGAGATCCAGCGTCTTGGCCAGCAGCTCGAGCAGGTCGGCGCTGGCGCCGATCATTTGCCCGGGAGTCTGCGGATCGAGCCAGAGGTAGGGAGGCTGCTCGGGATCGCCGGTGGCGACCAGCCGCTCGCAGGCACCGGTTGCGCCCGCCACGGGCGAGAGCAAGCCGGCCAGCAATGCCAGCAGCACGGGAAGAAAGCGATTCTGCATGGGAGTTCCGCGAAAAGCGTGGATGGGGGCCATCATGGCCCAGTTGCAAGAAGCCCGCTCGATGAGCGGGCTTCGGGTCCGGCCGGAAAGCGGCTCAGAGCTGCTTTTCCAACTCCGGCAAAACTTCGAACAGATCCGCCACCAGACCGTAGTCGGCGACCTGGAAGATCGGCGCCTCCGGGTCCTTGTTGATCGCCACGATCACCTTCGAATCCTTCATCCCCGCCAGGTGCTGGATCGCCCCGCTGATGCCCACCGCCACGTACAGGTCCGGCGCCACTATCTTCCCGGTCTGCCCCACCTGCATGTCGTTGGCCGCGAATCCCGCGTCCACCGCCGCCCGCGAGGCGCCCACCGCCGCGCCCAGCTTGTCGGCCAGGGCGTAGAGCAGCTTGAAGTTGTCGCCGCTCTGCATCCCCCGTCCGCCGGAAATCACCACCCGCGCCGAGGTCAGTTCCGGCCGGTCCGACCTGGCGATTTCCTCGCCGACGAAACTCGACGTGCCGGCATCGCCCGTGCCGCTCACGCCCTCGATGGCCGCGCTGCCACCCTCGCCCGCCACTGGATCGAAGGCCGTGGCACGCACGCTGATCACCTTGATCGGCGCGCTCGACTGCACCGTGGCGATGGCGTTGCCGGCGTAGATCGGCCGCTTGAAGGTGTCAGGGCTTTCCACCGCGACGATTTCGGAGATCTGTTCGACATCCAGCAGCGCCGCCACCCGCGGCAGGTAGTTCTTGCCGTTGGTCGAGGCCGGCGCCAGCACGTGGCTGTAGCCTTGCGCCAGGCCGGCGATCAGCGGCGCGACGTTCTCCGCCAGCAGGTGGCCGTAGGCCGCGTCGTCGGCGACCAGCACCTTGCTCACCCCGGCGATCTTCGCCGCGGCTTCGGCGACGGCGGCGCACTGTTGTCCGGCGACCAGTACGTGGATGTCGCCGCCGATGGCCTGAGCCGCGGCGACGGTGTTGAGGGTCGCGGCGGCCAGGGCGGCGTTGTCGTGTTCGGCTATTACCAGGGTCGCCATCTCAGATCACCTTCGCTTCGTTCTTCAGTTTCTCGACCAGTTCGGCCACCGAGCCCACCTTGATACCGGCCTGGCGTTCGGCCGGCGCCTCGACCTTGAGCACCTTGAGAGTCGAGGCCACGGACACGCCCAGGTCCGCCGGCTTCACCGTCTCCAGCGGTTTCTTCTTGGCCTTCATGATGTTCGGCAGCGAGGCGTAGCGCGGCTCGTTCAGGCGCAGGTCGGTGGTGACGATGGCCGGCAGGCTCAGTTCCAGGGTCTGTAGCCCGCCGTCGATCTCGCGGGTGACCTTGAGCTTGTCGCCGGCCTGCTCGACCTTGGAGGCGAAGGTGCCCTGGGCGTAGCCGGTCAGCGCGGCGAGCATCTGCCCGGTCTGGTTGTTGTCGCTGTCGATCGCCTGCTTGCCGGTGATGACCAGTTGCGGCTGCTCCTTGTCGACCACCGCCTTGAGCAGCTTGGCCACCGCCAGCGAGCCCAGCTCCTCGTCGGTCTCGACCAGGATGGCGCGGTCGGCGCCGAGGGCCAGGGCGGTGCGCAACTGTTCCTGGGCGGCGGCCGGGCCGACGGACACGGCGACGATCTCGCTGGCGATGCCGCGCTCCTTCAGGCGCACGGCTTCCTCCACGGCGATCTCGCAGAAGGGGTTCATCGACATCTTGACGTTGGCCAGGTCGACACCGCTCTGGTCGGGCTTGACGCGCACCTTGACGTTGTAGTCGACCACGCGTTTGACAGCTACAAGAACCTTCATGGATTCCTCGTTACTCTCCGGTAAATGAAATGTCGCCAAGGCGAGCAATGGCCTGTGGTTGACGGCCGGAGCCGACGTCAGCCCCCTGCAGCGCGCGTAAAAATGCTCGTATCTTGACTGCAGGCCACCTCTCGGTCAACCGAGGCAGGCCCGGCTTTCCGGGGCTCCGGCAGGCGCCTCGGGGGCAGTGCGTTTCCGTCTTCGCATTGGTTCGGACGCTGGGGCCGGATATATAATGCCCGGCCCTCACCAGGGAACATGCGAAGAGAGCCCCGATCAGGAGATAGTTTGTGGAACGCGAATACATGGAATTCGACGTCGTCATCGTCGGCGCCGGTCCCGCCGGTCTGTCGGCCGCCTGCCGACTGAAGCAGCAGGCCGCCGAATCCGGCCAGGAGATCAGCGTGTGCGTGGTCGAGAAGGGTTCCGAGGTCGGCGCTCACATTCTCTCCGGCGCCGTCTTCGAACCGCGTGCCCTGAACGAACTCTTCCCGGACTGGAAGGAGCTGGGCGCTCCGCTGAACACCCCGGTCAAGCGCGACGACATCTATCTGTTCAGGAGCGCCGAAAAGGCCATCAGGCTGCCGGACTTCCTCGTGCCCAGGACCATGCACAACGAGGGCAATTACATCATTTCCCTGGGCAACCTGTGCCGCTGGCTGGCCCAGCAGGCCGAAGCCCTGGGCGTGGAAATCTACCCGGGCTTCGCCGCCCAGGAGGCGCTGATCGACGACGGCGGCACAGTGCGAGGCATCGTCACCGGCGACCTGGGCGTCGACCGCGAAGGCAGGCCGAAGGACAGCTATACCCCCGGCATGGAGCTGCGCGGCAAGTACACCCTGTTCGCCGAAGGTTGCCGCGGCCACATCGGCAAGCAACTGATCGCCCGCTACCGGCTGGACGACCAGGCCGATGTCCAGCACTACGGCATCGGCATCAAGGAGATCTGGGACGTCGAGCCGGCCCGCCACGAGCAGGGCCTGGTGGTGCACACCGCCGGCTGGCCGCTGGACGACGACAACCCGGGCGGCTCCTTCCTCTATCACCTGGAAAACGGCCAGGTGGTGGTCGGTCTGATCGTCGACCTGTCCTACAGCAATCCCTTCCTGTCGCCCTTCGACGAGTTCCAGCGCTACAAGCACCATCCGGCGATCGCCCGCTACCTGGAAGGCGGCAAGCGGGTGGCTTACGGCGCTCGCGCCATCTGCAAGGGCGGCCTGAATTCGCTGCCGAAGATGGTCTTCCCCGGTGGCGCGCTGATCGGCTGCGACCTGGGCACCCTGAACTTCGCCAAGATCAAGGGCAGCCACACCGCCATGAAGTCCGGCATGCTGGCCGCCGATGCGGTCCTCGCCGCCCTCGCCGGCGGCAGCCAGGGCGGCGACGAACTGAACGGCTACGTCGAGTCGTTCAAGTCCAGCTGGCTGTACGACGAACTGTTCCGCAGCCGCAACTTCGGCGCCGCCATCCACAAGTTCGGCGCGCTGGCCGGCGGGGCCTTCAACTTCATCGACCAGAACCTGTTCGGCGGCAAGATCCCGTTCACCCTGCACGACGACAACCCGGACCACGCCTGCCTGAAGCTGGCCTCCGAATCGAAGCGGATCGACTATCCCAAGCCGGACGGCAAGCTCAGTTTCGACAAGCTCAGCTCGGTATTCCTCTCCAATACCAACCATGAAGAAGACCAGCCCTGCCACCTGCGCCTGGCCGATCCGAGCATCCCGATCACCCGCAACCTGCCGCTGTACGACGAGCCGGCGCAGCGCTACTGCCCGGCCGGCGTCTACGAGGTGGTGAGCCAGGACGACGGCAGCCCGCGCTTCCAGATCAACGCGCAGAACTGCGTGCACTGCAAGACCTGCGACATCAAGGACCCAGCGCAGAACATCACCTGGGTGGCCCCGGAAGGCGCCGGCGGTCCCAACTACCCCAACATGTAAGCGCGACCATCGAGGCTCCGCGGGAGCCTCGAACCTTCCCGCCGTCACCAGAGCTTCCAGGTGTAATCGACGTTGACCCGCGTCTCGTTGTCGTCGCGCATCGTCGCGTTCGGCGCGAAGCTGTTCTGGTAGCGCGAGTTGCGCAGGCGCAGCGCCACGTTCTTCAGCGGGCCCGACTGCACCACGTAGGACAGCTCCAGGTAGCGCTCGGTCTCCTCCCGGTTGCCACCGCCCAGGCGTTCCGGCAGCTCGACGTTGGTCCCCTTCAGGAAGCGCGCCACGCCGATCAGCCCCGGCAGCCCCGCCGCCGCGAAGTCGTATTCGTAGCGCACATGCCAGAAGTGCTCGTCGGCGTTGAGGAATTCCGAGCTGATCGCGTATTCGGAAATCAGGTGCGGCTCCGAACCGGCGATGTAAGGCATCGCCGAGTCGCCGCTGGACAGCGCCCCGCCCACCGTCAGCCGGTGCCCGCCCAGCTTGTAGCCGAAGTTCAGGCCCACGTACTGGTTGTCCACCGAGCCGGCCTTGCCCTCGCCCTCCTCGTCGCTGAGGAACCAGCGGAAGTCGGTCTTGAATTCCCCCGGCCCCCACTTGAACTGGTGGATCGCGCCCAGGTAGTTCTGCTGGTAGATCTCGTCCAGCCGGGCGTGCCAGTAGCTCAGGGTCAGGTTCTTGCCCAGCGCGTAGTCGCCGCCGAGGAAGAGGAACTCGTCGGACTCCGCCGTGCCGTCGAAGCGGCCGTTGGGGCCGGCGATGGCGATCTTCTGGTAATCGGTGGAGTCGCGCTGGTTCATGCGGTTCAGGTAACCGGCCTGCAGGCTCAGGCCGGGGATGTCGGTAGAGCGCAGGTGGCCGCCCTTGAAGGTCTGCCAGAGCAGGCGGGCCGGGCTGCTGATGAGGATCGGCAGGCGCGGCATCACGGTGCCGACATGCAGTTCGGTCTGCGAGTAGCGGAGCTTGCCGGTGAGGCCGAGTTCAGCGTAGGAGTCCTGGGCCTCGCCGCTGCCGCGTTCGACCGGCAGCAGGCCGGTGCCAGCGCGGTCGCGCGAGGAGTCGAGCTGGACGCCGAGCATGCCCTGCAGGTCGAGGCCGAAGCCGACCGGCCCCTCGGTGAAGCCGGACTTGAGGTTGAGGATGAAACCCTGCGCCCATTCGCGACGCGCGGAGACGTTGGATTCGCCCTTGTAGTCGCGGTCGAAGTAGAAGTTGCGCAGGGTCAGGCTGCCCTGGCTGTCCTCGATGAAGCCGCCCTGTGCCGTTCCCTGGGCGAGCAGCAGCAGGGCCGCGCCCGCCGCGCCCCGTCTCGTGTCGAGCATGTTCGGTTACCTTATTTATTGTTCTTGTTGGCTGCCGCCCCTTCCATGACGGGGCGGCGAGAAAAACGCGATGGATGGAATGGGCGTGGCCAGGCCGGGCGAATCAGGCCGGCGCGCCCCGCTCGCGCCGCCGGCCGAGCAGGTAGAACACCGCCACGCCGGCCAGCACCAGGCCCGGCGCCGAGGCCAGCATCACCCCGGCGCTACCGAAGCCCAGCGCCAGTAGCTTGCCGGCCACCAGCGGGCCGCTCATGGCGCCCAGACGGCCGACCGCCACGGCGCTGCCGACTCCGGTGGCACGCACTTCGGTGCGGTAGAACAGCGGCGCCAGGGCATAGAGCACGCCCTGTCCGCCGGTGGCGAACATGCCGGCGGCGAAACCGGCCAGCAACATGCTGGCGAATGCCTCGGACAGCCCGAGAGCCGCCAGCGCGGCGAGCAGGCCGAGATAGATCAAGCCGGCCATCGCCAGCGGCCGCAGGCGCTCCATCAGCACACCGAGCATCAGGGTGCCGACCGCCGCGCCGATCTGCAGGGAGAACATCACCCAACTGGCCTCTCTGCCGGTGAAACCCTGGCCCACCAGCAGGCTCGGCAGCCAACTGATCAGCATGTAGACGACCATCAGGGTGAAGAAGTAGGACCCCCACAGCAGCAGGGTCGGCAGCGCGGCGCCATTGCGGAACAGACCCTCGGCGAGTGGAACGGGAGCGGCCCGGTTCGCTGTCTGCTGCCGGGCACGGAAGGCCGCCGACTCGGGCAGCCAGAAGGCCAGCAGCGGCACCACCAGCAGCGGCAGCACACCGCCGACGTAGTACACCAGCGTCCAGTCGGCGGAAAAGCCGGCGATGCCGATGGCCGCCGCCAAGGCCGCGCCCAGCGGTACGCCGCAGTACATCAAAGTCACCGCGGTGCCGCGCAGACGCTCGCCGGCACTCTCCGAACACAGCGCGATCAGGTTGGGCAGCGCGGCGCCCAGGCCGACACCGGTCAAGAAACGCGCCAGCAGCAGGCTGTAGAGGTCCCAGGCATGGGCGGTGGCGATGGAGAACAGGCCGAACAGCGCCACCGAAGCGATCAGCACGCGCTTGCGGCCGATGCGGTCGGCCAGCCAGCCGCCGACCAGGGCGCCGGGCAGCAGGCCGAGGATGCCGGCGCTGAATACCCAACCCATGTGCAACTTATCCAGACCGAAGGCGGCGGCCATACCCGGCGCCGCGATACCTGGCGCCTGGAAGTCGATACCTTCCAGCACCGCGACGGAAAAACACAGGGCGATGGTCAGCCATGTGCGGCGGTTGTCGAGTTCGACGGTCGCCGGGCATTGCGAGGTATAGGTCGTCATTATTGTTGTACCTGTGGTTTTTTGGGCTGTACGCGACCGGCCGGCGGCCCGAAGGCAGCCGGCGCAGCCTCGGTCTTTCGGGTTCAGCGCTCGAGCAGATCCAGCGCCACGTCGACGATCATGTCTTCCTGGCCGCCGACCATCCGCCGCCGGCCCAGCTCGACCAGGATGTCCACGGTGCTCAGGCCATACTTCTCGGCCGCCACCTCGGCGTGGCGCAGGAAGCTCGAATAGACCCCGGCATACCCCAGCGCCAGCGTCTCGCGGTCGACCCGTACCGGGCGGTCCTGCAACGGCCGGACGATCTCGTCGGCGGCGTCCATCAGGGTGTAGAGGTCGGTGCCGTGGTTCCAGCCCAGCCGCTCGGCCGCGGCGACGAACACCTCCAGCGGCGCATTGCCCGCCCCCGCGCCCATGCCGGCCAGGCTGGCGTCGATGCGGTCGCAGCCCTCCTCCACCGCGACGATGGAGTTGGCCACCCCGAGGCTGAGGTTGTGGTGGGCGTGGATGCCGGTCTGGGTCGAAGGCTCCAGCAGGTCCTTGACCGCGCGGAAGCGCTCGCGCACGTCCTGCATGCTCAAGGCCCCGCCGGAGTCGACCACGTAGATGCAGGTGGCGCCGTAGCTTTCCATCTTCTTCGCCTCGACGGCGAGGTTCTGCGGCGTGGTCATGTGGCTCATCATCAGGAAGCCCACGGTGTCCATGCCCAACTCGCGCGCGTAGGCGATGTGCTGTCTGGACACGTCCGCCTCGGTGCAGTGGGTGGCCACCCGGACGATGCGCGCGCCGGCCTCGTAAGCCTCCTTGAGGTGGTGGACGGTGCCGATGCCGGGCAGCAGCAGGGTGGCGATCCTGGCATGAGTCACCACCTCGGCCACCGCCTCGATCCATTCCAGGTCGGTGTGGGCGCCGAAGCCGTAGTTGAAGCTCGAACCCTGCAGGCCGTCGCCGTGGGCGACCTCGATGGAGTCGACTTTCGCCTGGTCCAGCGCGCGGGCGATGGCCTGCACGTTGGCGATCGAGTACTGGTGGCGGATCGCGTGGCTGCCGTCGCGCAGGGTCACGTCGGAGATGTACAGCTTCTTGCCGGGGTTGAAGGTCATGGCGGCGTCCTCAGGCGTTCAGCATGGATTGCGCCATGCGCTCGGCGGTAGCCAGCGCGGCGGAGGTCATGATGTCCAGGTTGCCGGCGTAGGCCGGCAGGTAATGGGCGGCGCCCTCGACCTCGAGGAACACCGAGGTCTTCAGGCCGGACAGGCGGCCGAGGCCGGGGATGTTCAGCGGCGCGGCGTCGGGGATCTCGTCGAACTGCACCCGCTGCTTGAGGCGATAGCCCGGCACGTAGCCCTGTACCGCCTGGGCCATTTCCGCGAGGGAGGCCTCGACCCGGGCCTGGTCGGCCGGCGCGGAGAGCACGTAGACGGTGTCGCGCATGATCAGCGGCGGCTCGGCCGGGTTGAGGACGATGATCGCCTTGCCCTTGCGCGCCCCGCCGATCGCCTCGATGGCTTTCGAGGTGGTCTCGGTGAATTCGTCGATGTTGGCGCGGGTGCCGGGGCCGGCCGACCGGCTGGCGATCGAGGCGACGATCTCGGCGTAGTGGACCCTGGCCACCCGCGACACCGCGGCGACCATGGGGATGGTCGCCTGGCCGCCGCAGGTGACCATGTTGACGTTGGGTTCGCGCAGGTTCTGCTCGAGATTCACCACCGGCACGCAGTAGGGGCCGACGGCCGCCGGGGTCAGGTCGATCAGCCGCAGGCCGGGCCTGAGGCCGCGCAGGAACGGGTCGTTCTTCACGTGGGCGGCGGCCGAGGTGGCGTCGAAGACGAAATCGATCTCGCCGAACCCCGGCAGGCGGGCCAGGCCCTCGACGCCCTCGGCGGTGGTGGCCACGCCGAGGCGCGCGGCGCGGGCCAGGCCGTCGGAATCCGGGTCGATGCCGACCAGGGCGCCCATTTCCAGGTGCTGGCCGTGGCGCAGGATCTTGATCATCAGGTCGGTGCCGATGTTGCCGGAGCCGACGATGGCGACTTTGAGTTTTTTCATGATTGTTCTCTCCGCTGTCCCCGGTTGGGGACGGATTCATGCGGCGCCGAATTCGACGCCGACCTGACCGATGCCTTCGATCTCGGCCTCGAAACGGTCGCCGGCGGCCACGCCCACCATCGGCCCGAGGGCGCCGGTGAGGATCAGGTCGCCGGCCTTGAGCGGCTCGCCCAGGCCGGCCATGGTGCGCGCCAGCCACACCGCGGCATTCAGCGGATGGCCGAGACACTCGGCGCCGCTGCCGCTGGAAACTTCCTCGCCGTTGCGGGTCATGCGCATCGCCGCCCGGCGCAGGTCGACGCCGGCCAGCCGGCGTACCGGCCCACCGAGCACGAAGCAGCCGCTGGAGGCGTTGTCGGCCACGGTGTCGACGAAGCGGATGTTCCAGTCCCGAACCCGCGAACCGACGATCTCCAGCGCCGGCAGCACCCAGCCGGTGGCCTCGGCCAGCTCGGCGAAGGTGGTGTCGGCGCGCGGCAGGTCGCGTTCGAGGATCAGGGCGATCTCCGCCTCGATCTTCGGCTGTAACACGCGTTTGATAGACAGCACCTCGTTGTCGCCATGGCTCATGTCGGCGAACAGGGTGCCGAAGTCCGGCTGGTCGACGCCGAGCTGCCGCTGCACCTTGGGGTTGGTCAGGCCGATCTTGCGACCGACCACGCGACGCCCGGCGGCCACGGCATGGGCAACGTTGAGGCGCTGGATGGCGTAGGCGGCCGTACCGTTATCCTCGCCGATCGCTCCGCGCAGCGGTTCGATGGCCGTCCCGTTCGCCTCGGCCCCGCGCAGGGCGGCGGCCAGTTGTTCCAGGGTCTGTTGAGTCACGCTCATGGACTACCTCGCAGGTTGCGGGCCGATGAGCCGAAGCCGGCGATGCCGTTCCAGAGGCTGGCGGGATGCACGCTTTGGCTCATTGTTGTTTCTGTTTTCCGCCTTCGGAGGCGAGTATAGGAATGCCCCTGAAACCCCTACAATGAAAAACCGGACCCATGTGCACTAAGTGCACAACATTGTTTTAAAAAGGCTTTTGCAGACATGAGCAGCGAACACGATACCGAATACAAGACCGTGCGTGGCCTGAGCCGCGGCCTGCAGATCCTCAACGCCCTCAACCGGGTGGATGGCGGCGCCAGCCCGACGAAGCTGGCCGAGCTGACCGGACTGCACCGCACCACGGTGCGCCGCCTGCTGGAGACGTTGCAGGACGAAGGCTATGTGCGACGCAGCGAGTCGGACGACAGCTTCCGCCTGAGCATGAAGGTGCGCGAGCTGAGCGAGGGCTTTCGCGACGAGCAGTGGATTTCCGCGCTGGCCGCGCCGCTGCTGGCCGAGTTGCTGCAGGAGGTGGTCTGGCCGACCGACCTGTGCACCCTGGACGTGGACGCCATGGTGGTGCGCGAGACCACCCACCGCTTCAGCCGGCTGTCGTTCCATCGTTCGATGGTCGGCCGGCGCATGCCGATACCGCTCACCGCCACCGGCCTCGCCTATCTCGCCTTCTGCCCGGACGCCGAACGCGAGCGCATCGTCGAACTCCTGGCCAGCCGCGACGACGAGGAAGGCCGCCTGGCGCGCGACCGTGCGGGCCTGGACAACCTGCTGCGACGCACGCGCCACCGCGGTTACGGCGAGAACTACGGCAGTTGGAACAGCGAGGAAAGGATCGCCGCCATCGCCGTGCCGATCCGTGGCGAGCAGCGGGTCTACGGCTGTATCAGTCTGATCTACGTGGCCAAGGCGATGACCATCGAGCAGGCCGCGAAACGCTACCTGCCGGCCCTGCAACGCTTCGCGGCCACCGTCGAACAGGGCATCCACGAGCGCGAACAGGCCGGACCGGCGCTGACGGGCAACTGAATGCACGCCGGGCCCGGTAAGCCAGCCGTGTAGGGTGGATGGCCGCAGCCATCCACCGTGACCAGCGGCGGCAACTGGTGGAAAACGCTGTGCGGTTTTCCACCCTACGGGCGGCGCCCCGCTGGCGGGCTGGGGATCAATGGCGGAGGAAGTCCAGCACCAAGCGGTTGAACCGATCCGCATGCTCCCACTGCGCCCAGTGGCCGCAGCGGTTGAACACATGCAGTTCCGCATTGGGCAGGCCGGCGAGCAGGCGCAGGCCGGTGTCCATGGGTACGAAGCGGTCGTTGCTGCCCCAGACGATCAGGGTCTGTGCCTTGATCTCGGCCAGCCGCAGGCCGAAGTCGGGGAACTGCTTCGGGTTGGCCGCCAGGCTCTCGACGAAGTTCTCCAGGTGGTCGCGGCGGCTCAGCATGTTGTCGAGGCGGGTCTGGAACAGTTCCTCGGTCAGATCGCCGGTGTCGTAGACGAAGACGTTCATCATCTTCTTCAGGTTGTCGATGGTCGGCTCGCGGTAGAGCCCCTGCAGCAGCTTGATGCCTTCGGTCGGCATCGGCGCGAAGGGACTGGCGCCGCCGGTGCCGCCGCCCATCAGCACCAGCTTGCCGACCCGTTCGGGGTTGGCCAGGGCGAAGGCCACGGCGCTGTGGCCGCCCATGGAGTTGCCGATGAGGTGCGCGCGGTCGATGCCGATGGCATCGAGCAGGCCCTTCAGCGCGCGGGCGTTGAGGTCCGAGCGCGAGCCGGTGCAGACGATGGGATCGCTCTTGCTCCAGCCCGGACAGTCCATCAGGATCACCCGGTAGCCGGCGGCGACCATGGGTTCGACGTTGCGGTTGAAGTTGGCCCAGCCGCTGGCGCCCGGTCCGGAGCCATGCAGCATGACCAGGGTTTCAGCGCCCGCGCCGCAGTCGTTGTAGTGCAGTTGCAGGGCGAGATCGCCCTCTTCGATGCAGACGAAGCGGCTGGTGGCGGCTTCGCTAAGGGTCTGTGCGGTAGTCATCCTGTGTTCTCCGGTCGGATCAGGGGGCGAGGCGGCGGAAGGCGCCGTTCAGGTACAGGAGCGGTTCGCCGCCCTGCCGGCCACGGCTGGCCAGCACCTCGCAGAGAAAGGCGTGATGGGTGCTCTCGTCGAAGACCTTGACCACCCGGCAGTCGAAGTTGGCCAGCGAATCCTCCAGTACCGGCGCGCCGGTGATCAGTTCGCGCCACTGGCCATGCTCGAAGCGTGCCTCGCCATGCACACCCTCGAGCATGCCGGCGAACACCTTCGCCTCGTGCTCCTGCCCGCCGGACAGTACGTTGATGCAGAGGGCGCCGCTGTTGCGGATCGCCTCGCAGGCGGCGACCTTCTTGTTGACGAACACCACCAGGCGCGGCGGATCGGCGGTCACCGAGCAGACCGCGGTGGCGGTGAGGCCGAGGCGGACGTCGCCGTCGCGGGTGGTGACGAGGGTGACGGCGGCGGCCAGGTTGCGCATGCCGTAACGGTGCTCGTCGGCGCTGACCAGTGGCAATCCGGCCAGTTCGGCGTTCGGAACCCAGTCCAGCAGTTGATTGATCTCTTTGCTCATGACATTCGCTCTCGCACAGCGGGCTGATGGGAAGAGGCCCGACGAAGCGCCGGACCTCGCCGACGGCTCGGCTCAGGCCTTGACGCCGAAGGGGTTGACGGCCGGCAGCGGGCTGCCGAGCAACTGGCCGCCCAGCAGGTCGCCGATGTTGTCCTGGTTCTGGGTGATGTGGTTGGCGCCGACCAGGATGTCGCGCATCTGCCGCTGCAGCGGACTGTTCAGCCAGATGCCGCGGGTCGAGGTCTTCTTGAAGATCATGTGCGCCGCCTCGAAGCACTCGCCGCCGGTGAACTGGTTGGTGGCGAAGTGGCGGACGCGCACGTCCAGCGGCACCAGTTCGCCGCGCGCGGCGTAGCTCCAGGCTTCCTCGGTGTTGTGCAGCACCCGGCTGGAGCAGGCGAGGATCTTCGCCGTGGCCTCGCCGAGGCGGTTCTTGATGAAGGGGTCCTGAACGGCGGCGCCGATGGCCTGGTTGATGTTCTGCCGCGGCTTCATGTGCTCGATGTAGAGATCGACCATACCGCGCGCCATGCCGATGATCACCGAGGACACGGCGGCGTAGAACACGTAGAAGAACGGCACCTTGTACAGGTTGTTCACCTGGCCGTGAGAGTCCTGGCCGTAGGCGCCGATCGCGTGGCTGCGGTAGGCCGGCACGAAGACTTCGCGGATCACCAGCTTCTTGCTGCCGGTGCCGGCCAGGCCGACCACCTGCCAGTCGTCGACGATCTCGAAGTCGCCGGCCTGGACCCAGAAGGAGCGGAACACCGTTTCGCCGTTCTCGGCGACGCGCCCGCCGAGGAAGGCGCCGCCGGCGGCATGGTCGCAGCCGCTGGAGGTCAGCCATTCGCCGTCGAGCAGGTAGCCGCCATCGACCGCGGTGACCGTGCCGAAGGGCGCGTAGGAGGACGACACCAGCCGGCTGTCGTCCTCGCCCCAGAGTTCGTCGCCGCAGCGTGAGTCGAGCAGGCCGACCTCGAAGGGGTGCACGCCCAGCACCATCACGTTCCAGGCGCTGGACGGACAGCCGCGGGCCAGCTCCATCAGTACCCGGTTCAGCACGTTGGGGTTCATTTCATAGCCGCCCCAGCGACGGGGCTGCAGGATCCTGAAGAAACCGGCCTCCTGGAACGCCTGGATGGTGTCGCGCGGGACCATGCGCGCCTTCTCGACGGCATCGGCCTTTTCGCGCAGCCAGGGGATCATGGCTTCGGCACGGGCGACCAGTTCGGTTTCGGTGGGAATGGGGGTAGCGATCGAGTTCATTGTTGTTCTCCGCGATTTCGTTGGGGATGCACAGCCCGGCGATGGGCTCAGCGTCGTTCGGCGCTCACCACGCCATAGCCGGCGATCCATTCGTTGATCGGCCGGTAGTAGTCCTGCCGGGCGCGATAGGCGCCGCCGGCCGCCAGTGCGGCGAAGGCGGCGACCCAGGTCCGGATCTCGTGGGTCGAGCGGCCGGCGGTCGTGGAAATCTCCTCGACCACGAAGTCGTCGATTTCCGCGAGGCGGCCCTGCACCAGCAGGTCGATGAAGGCCAGGTCCCAGTCGGTGTTGAGCGGGGTCAGCGGACTTTCCGCGGTGCCGTAGATTTTCCCGGCGGCGATGGTCCGCGCCTGGCGAGCGGCGCGCGCCTCCGGGGTCGGGTTGCGCCCGGCGATCAGGAACTCGGCGATTTCCTCGGCGGCACCCGACAGCAGCGGCACGGGCGGTTCGTGGGACAGGCCGCCGGTACCGAGGATCAGCACGCGCTTGCCGAGCGAAGCGACGAAGCGGCCGACCGCCTCGCCGAGCTTGCGGATGCGCCGGTAGGGAGCGAAAGGCGGTGCCACCGAGTTGATGATGATCGGGATCACCGGATAGCGGGTCAGGCTGCCGGTCAGTTCCTCGAGGGTCTGGGTGCAGCCGTGGTCGACCTGCAGGCGGTGCGACAGGGCGATGTCGAGGCCGCTGTCGAGGATGTGCCGCGTCAGGTCGAGCGCCAGATCCCTGGGAATCGACAGCGGGCCCGGCAGGGTTCCGTAGTCGGCGACCGACTCGGCGGCGGTGGCGATCACGAAGGGCGGCATCAGGTCGTAGAACAGGCCGTTGTAATGATCGGGTGCGAAGATCACGATCAGTTCGGGGTCGAAGGCCTCGACCTCGGCACGCGACCGGGCGAGCACCGCGTCGACTTCCGCGACGACATCGGCCCCCGGATCGTTCAGGCCACGCAAGGGGGTATGCGACAGGCATTTCAGTTTGATGGTCATCGAGCCTCCTGGAGCCCCGGATGCGAATGCCTTCCCGCCGCCCGGGAGGGGTCGGGAATGCGCAGCGGATGCACAGCGCCGGCGGTGGTCCGTTGCGCCAGTGGGCGAATCCGCTTCCTGGCTGTTTTTTGTTCGTTTCGGGCCTGGCCATTCTAGGAGTGGGCGATCGACAGCCTCAAAGGCTATCTACCCTTCCGTGCACTATGTGCACTTACTTGTTTTAAAAGGTTTTTTCAGAATCCACAGGGATGCCCCCCACGGATATCCGGGCGGGCGATGGGGATGGGGACACGGGGTCATGCGGGATTGGAGAACGTCGAGAAAGCGCGCGGAAGTGGCGAGGAGCGGGGCTTTGTCCTGCCCCGCTGCGCTTCAGTCCTGCGGACCGAGGGGGAAGAAGGCGCCGCGGCTCCACACGCCCAGCCAGGTGCGCCCGTCGATCAGCCGCGGCTCGGCCAGTTCGACCAGTTGGTAGAAGACGTTGCGGTGGATCAGCGCCTCCAGGTTGGCGCGCACCAGCAGGTAGGGCGCGGGCTCCTGGGTCTCGGCGTCGAGCGCGACCCGCAGCGGGTGCTCGGCGCCCGCCTCGACCTCGTCGCCGACCTGGGTGGTGAAGCGCAGCAACTGATCCTCGCCACGGCCCTCGACCTGCAGGGAGACGGCGACGAAGGGCGCGTCGTCGACCCGGATACCGACCTTCTCCACCGGGGTCACCAGGAAATATTGGTCGCCGTCACGGCGCAGGATGCCGGAAAACAGCCGGACCAGAGCCTTGCGCCCGATCGGGGTGCCCATGTAGAACCAACTGCCGTCGCGGGCGATGCGCATGTCGATGTCGCCGCAGAACGGCGGATTCCACAGGTGCACGGGAGGCAGCCCCTTGCGGCCGCCCTCGGGAATCTGCGCCAACAGTTCGTCGGCCTTGCCTGGATCGCTCATGGCTTCTCCTTCGCCTGGCGGGACAGTGACTTCAAGTGGAATATGATGCCTGACACCATGATTGCAAGACCGCAAGGAGCAAGCCCATGCATGCCATCCACGACGAATTTCCGCAGCTGGCCGGGCTGCGCTACCTCAACCACGCCGCCGTCGCCCCCTGGCCGATGCGGGCCGGCAAGGCGGTGAGCGCCTTCGCCGAGCAGAACGTGCACATCGGTGCGCGCGATTACCCTCGCTGGCTGGGCATCGAACGGCGCCTGCGCGAACGCCTGACGCGCCTGCTCAACGCACCGACCACGGCGGACATAGCCTTGGTCAAGAACACCTCGGAAGCCCTGTCCTTCGTCGCCTTCGGCCTGGACTGGCAGGCCGGCGAGCGGATCGTCATCAGCGACGAGGAGTTCCCCTCCAACCGCATCGTCTGGGAGGCGCTCAAGCCCCAGGGCGTCGAGATCGTCACGGTCGGCCTCAAGGGGGCCGATCCGGAAGCCGATCTGTTGGCGGCCTGCGGCCCGCGCACGCGCCTCCTGTCGATCAGCGCCGTGCAATACGCCAGCGGCCTGCGCCTGGATCTGGAGCGGCTCGGCCAGGGTTGCCGGCAGCTCGGCGTGCTGCTCTGCGTCGACGCCATCCAGCAGCTCGGCGCCCTGCCCTTCGACGTGCGCGCCTGCGACTGCGCCTTCGCCATGGCCGACGGACACAAGTGGATGCTCGGCCCGGAGGGGCTCGGCGTGTTCTACTGCCGCAGCGACCTGCGCGAACGGCTCAAGCTGCACGAATACGGCTGGCACATGCTGGAGAACGCCGGCGACTACGACCGCCTCGACTGGGAACCGGCGCGCACCGCCCGGCGCTTCGAATGCGGCAGCCCGAACATGCTCGGTGCCGTGGCACTGGAAAGCAGCCTGTCGCTGCTGGAGCAGGTCGGCATGGCCACGGTCGCCCAGGGACTGCGCGAACGGGTGGCCTGGCTCGAAGAAGGCCTCCTGCGGATTCCCGGCCTGCACCTGCGCAGCCCGCGCGATCCCGAGCGGCGCGCCGGCATCCTGACCTTCGCACTCGACGGCTGGGACAACCAGCAGTTGTTCGAGCGCCTCAAGCACGAGCAGATCGTCTGCGCCCAGCGTGGCGGCGGAATCCGTCTGTCGCCGCATTTCTACACGCCGACCGTGGTGCTCGACGAAACCCTCGCGGTCCTGCGCCAGCTGGCATCCGATTAGGGTCTGTTAACTCTATTTACTAGAATGCAGCAAAACAGTGTTGAGACCGAGTGCCATGCAACTGACCGCCGAGCAATTCAAACAAATCGGAGGCTTGTTGCCGCGCCAACGCGGCAATGTACGCCTGGGCAACCTGCAAGTACTCAACGCCATCCTGTATGTGGCAGCCAACGGCTGCAAATGGCGCGCGCTGCCCGAACGCTATGGCAACTGGCACACCGTCTACACCCGCATGATGCGCTGGAGCAAAGCCGGCGTGCTCGATCGTGTTTTCGAACAGTTGCAGCGCCAGCGACTTATGCAGATACGCATCGAGGCCATCAGCCTCGACTCCAGTATCGTGAAGGTGCATCCGGATGGTACGGGCGCGCGAAAAAAAACGGTCCTCAAGCCCTCGGTCGCAGCCGCGGCGGCTGGAGCACCAAACTGCATCTGGTTGCCGCGGATGATCGCAATGTCGTGACCTGGAGCCTGACGGCGGGGCAGGCTGGCGATGCCCCCGAAGGCAGGCGCTTGATTCAGGCGTTGGGACCTCACCACGGGCTCGTGGCTCTGTTGATGGACAGTGCATACCAAGACAATGCCACGCGCGAGCTGGCTTGCGGCCTGGGTTTCGTGCCGGTGGTGCCACCCAACCCCCGGCGGCGCCAGCCGTGGGAGTATGACAAACCGCTCTATCGCCGACGCAACGGTATCGAGCGGCTGTTTCGACGACTCAAGGCCTGGCGCCGCGTGTTCACGCGCTACGACAAGCTTGACCTCATGTACGCCGCCTTCGTCACTGTGGCTCTTATCGCTGAGGCCCTACGGTAGTGTTAACAGGCCCTAGCCTGCCGACACTGCTTCCCGCAACCGCGACGCGCCTGTTTTCGCATGGAGCCAGGCGCGGGGAGCGACGTCTGGTCGTTCGAACGAACGACGAGCGACGACACAGCGCGCCGAAACAGATCCTCGGTACTCAGCAACGGCGGAAGTATTCCAAAACCGTTTAAAAAATGAACAGCGCATACTGGACTGGAGCCGATCCACGACGATACTTCCTCTACTGACGTGGCATTTCCCCCGATGCCAGGCCAGCCGAAGGCATTCGAGGAACGCATGCCTTCGCTTACTCCTAACGCTTTTAACCCGGTTTCCTCCCCCAGACTCCGGGTTTTTTTTGCATGGCGGAAAGTATCAGCGGGCGACCCGTGCCAACGGAAACAGGCGGTGGAAGTTAGCGGTGGTCTGCTCGGCCAGCGTTTCGAAGGGAACACCCCGCAGCTCGGCGAGAAACTCCGCGACCTCGCGCACGTATTGCGGCAGGTTGGGCTTGCCCCGATGGGGAACCGGCGCCAGGTAAGGCGCGTCGGTCTCCACCAGCAGACGGTCCGCCGGCACCTGCCGGGCCACTTCGCGCAGGGCCTCGGCATTGCGGAAGGTGACGATGCCGGACAGCGAGATGTAGAAGCCGAGATCCAGCGCCGCGCGGGCCATCTCCCAGTCCTCGGTGAAGCAGTGCAGCACACCGCCCTGCGACAGCGCCGCTTCGCGCAGCAGCCGCAGGGTATCGGCGCGCGCCGCGCGGGTGTGCACGACGAGCGGCTTGCCGGTCAGGCGCGCGGCCTCCAGGTGCAGGCGAAAGGCCTGTTGCTGCAGGGCGGCGGCCTCCGGCCGGTAGTGATAGTCCAGCCCGGTCTCGCCGATGGCGACCACCCGCGGATGGGCGAGTTCGCCGAGCAGCCAGTCGAGGGCGGGCACGGCATCGGGCTCGACATCCAGCGGATGCACCCCGACCGCGCAATCCACGTCGGCATAACGCTCGGCCAGCGCCTTGACCGCGGCCGCGTTATCCGCGCTCACGCCGATACACAGAAAATGTCCGACCCCCCGGGCACGCGCCGCCTCCAGCGCGACCTCCAGGGAACCGCCATGGGCAGCGAGATCGAGACGATCGAGATGGCAGTGGGAATCGACCAGCATGGGAGTCACATCGTATGGGTTGGGTGGTCCGACTTCAGGGCGCCGGCCAGGTAGGTTTCAATCCTGTCGCGGGCCAGCTTGTCGCCGTCGCCGAACTGCACGCCGATCCCGGCGGCACGGTTGTCCTGAGCACCGGGCGGGGTGACCCAGACGACCTTGCCGGCGACCGGGATCTTCTCCGGTTCGTCCATCAGGCTGAGCAGCAGGAAGATTTCGTCGCCGAGCCTGTAGCTCTTGCCGGTAGGGATGAACAGGCCGCCATTCTTGAGAAAGGGCATGTAGGAGCTGTAAAGGACCGACTTGTCCTTGATCGACAAGGGCAGGATGCCGTTACACGATCCCGGACCGGATGGCAGGCTCATGCAGGTCTCCGGATGGCTGATTCGGGCAGCGATTCTAGCCCGGCCCGGGCAGGTCTGCCCACTGCACGAGCAACGCCTCGAGAAGCAGGACACGGTTGAGGTTGGCCTTGGCGAGCACCCTCTGACGCTGCGCCAGCAGCCAGTCCTGGATGGCCAGGACCCTGGACTGCGCGCTCTTCTCCGCCAGGTAGCGGACGACCCTGGCCATGTCGTCCAGCCCCAGGCCCCGCTCGTCGCCAGTCAACTGATAGCGCAGGATCAGCAGGCTCCAGTCGCAGAACCAGTCGAACAGCAGCAGCAGCGGCACACTGTTCCAGGCCTCGGCCAGTTGGCTGGCGCTGGCCTGCTGCTTGAGCAGTTGCTTCACCCCTTCCACCACCCGCGCACGCCGCTCGCGCACTCCTTCACCATGCAGCCGCAGGGCGGAAAGCGGCGAGCCGCCGGCCAGCACGAGCAGTTCGCCCAGTTCCGCCTCGCTCTGTTCCGGCAATGCTTGACGCAGCCAAGCGAGACTGTCGGCGGCCCCCGGCAACGGGCAGGCCTGCTGCACGCAGCGACTCCGGATGGTCGGCAGCAGGCGGCTCGGCTGGTGGCTGATCAGCAATAGCACGCTCTCTCCGGAGGGCTCCTCGAGACTCTTGAGCAGGGCATTGGCGGCGTTCGAGTTCATCGCCTCGGCCGGTTCCAGCAGGACGACCTTGCGCCCGCCAAGCTGGGCCGTCTGCGTGACGAACTCCACCAGATCGCGCACCTGATCGACGCGGATCGCCTTGTCCGCCTCTTCCGGCTCCAGCAGGAAATGATCCGGATGGCTGCCGGCCTGCAGCAGACGGCAGGACTTGCACTGGCCACAAGCCTCCAGGCCGGCCGGGCTCTGGCACAGCAGGCGGGCCGCCAGGCGTTCGGCCAGCGCCCGCTTGCCGATGCCGGCCGGACCGTGCAGCAGATAGGCGTGGGCATGCCGGTCGCGGCCTGCCAGCCGCCGCCACAACTCCTGCTGCCAGGGATGGACTTCAGCCACCGCGCGACTCCAGCAGTTGCGGCAGCAGGCCATCCAGTGTGCGCTGGACCTCCGCCAGGGGGCGCCCCGCATCCACCACCCGGTACCGGGCCGAATCGTTCGCCGCGCGACGCAGGTAAGCCTGGCGCACCGCTTCGAAGAAGGCGCGGTCTTCCTGTTCGAAACGATCCGGGCGGCCACGGGCGGCGGCGCGGGCCAGCCCCACCTCGACCGGCAGGTCGAAGAGCAGGGTCAGGTCGGGGCGCAGATCGCCCTGCACGAAATGCTCCAGGATCGCGATGCGCGCCTCGGGCACGCCACGGCCAGCGCCCTGGTAGGCATAGGAAGCATCGGTGAAACGGTCGCAGAGCACCACGGCGCCGCGCACCAGCGCCGGCCGGATCACACCGGCCAGATGCTGGGCGCGGGCGGCGAAGACCAGCAGCAGTTCGGTGTCCACCGCCATCGGCTCGCTGGCGGGCGCCAGCAGCAGTTCGCGGATGCGCTCGGCCAGCGGCGTTCCGCCCGGCTCGCGAGTCAGCACCACCTCGCGGCCAGCGGCGCGCAGGCCTTCGGCGAGGTAGTCGCGATTGGTGCTCTTGCCGGCCCCCTCCGGCCCTTCGAGGGTGATGAACAGACCTCGGCTCACGGGTTTTCCTCGTCGTCTTGCCGCTCGGAACGCTCCACCGCCTCGGACGATGGGCTGGAGCGGTAGTCGGTGCGGCGCTTGAGCTGGTACTCGCGCACCGCCTGGTTGTGCGCCTCCAGGGTTTCGGAAAAGATATGGCTACCATCGCCGCGGGCGACAAAATACAGCTCGCGGCCCTCCGCCGGATGCAGCGCCGCATGGATCGCCTCGCGTCCCGGCAGGGCGATCGGCGTCGGTGGCAGGCCGGGCTGGACATAGGTGTTGTAGGGCGTGGTCGCGAGCAGCTCGGCGCGCCCGAGCTTGCCGTTGTAGCGCTCGCCCAGGCCATAGATGACCGTCGGATCGGTCTGCAGCAGCATGCCCTGTTCCAGGCGCCGCACGAACACGCCGGCGATCTGCTCGCGTTCGCGGGGAATGCCGGTTTCCTTCTCGACGATCGAGGCCATGATCAGCGCCTCGTAGGGCGTCGCGTAGGGCAGGTCCGGCGACCGCCCGGCCCATTCCTCGGCGAGCACCTGCTGCAGGCGGGCATGGGCCTGCCTGAGCAGCTCGAAGTCGCTCATGCCGCGCACATAGCGGTAGGTATCGGGGAAGAAGCGCCCCTCCGGGTGGGCGTCCGGCTGACCCAGCCGAGCCATCAGCTCGGCATCGGAAACCCCTTCCAGGGACTGCTCCAGTTTGTCGGTCCGGGCCAATGCGGCCCGAACCTGACGGAAGCTCCAGCCCTCCACCAAAGTGAGGTTGTACTGCACCACCTCGCCACGCTGCCAGAGTTCGAGCAGTTCGGCGGCCGTCATGCCTGGCTCCAGGCGATATTCGCCGCTGCGCATACCCTGCTCGGACAGATTGAAGCGCCAGTACAGGCGCAGCCAGAAGCTCCCGTGCAACAGTCCCTCGTCCTGCAGACGATTGAGCAGACCGCCGGGCGTGGCACCGCTCGGAACCTCCAGCAGACGCTCCTCGGCGAGCCTCAGAGGCTGTTCGAGCGCGGCCCTCTGCTGCCAGACGGCGGACGACAGGAGCAGTCCCCCCACCAGCAGGCCACTTTCCAGCAGCAGCAGCCATTTTCGCATCACGTATCAGGAGTCCAGTAGCTTGCGGATCGAGCCCTGCAGTTTACGGGTGAGCGTGCCGACCGGCCAGTCGTGTTCTTCGAACCGGCGGACCGGCCAAATGCCATAGAGACTGTTGCAGAGAAAAACCTCGTCCGCCGCCAGCAGCTCGGCGAAGTCGATGTCACGTACCTGCAGCGCGATGCCCGCCCGTTCCGCCTGTTCGAGGATTTCCGCGCGCATGACCCCGGCCACCCCGCAACGGCACAGGTCGGCGGTCAGCAGGACACCGTCCCTGACCAGGAACAGGTTGCTGAAAACCCCCTCGATCACCCGTCCCGACAGATCGCGCATCAGTCCTTCGGCGTGCTCGGCATCCCGCCACTCGGCGCGGGCGAGCACCTGCTCCAGGCGATTGAGATGCTTGAGTCCGGCCAGCAGGGGCTGCTCGGCCAGGCGGGTACGGCAGGGATAGAGCCGCACGCCCTGCGCGGCATTGCCCGGCGGATACCGCGGCGGCGGACTGCCCAGGAGGATGCGCCGCGACTGCGGCGGCTGGGGGGCCGCATAACCGCGTAGACCGTCGCCGCGGGTCAGCAGCAGCTTGGCCACGCCCTCGCCCAACGCGGCCGAAAAGGCCAGCAGTTCGGCGCGGATCGAGGCCGGGTCGCCGGGAAGCGCCAGCCTGGCACAGCCCTCGCCCAGACGCGCCAGGTGCCGCTCCAGCAGCAGCGGCTGCCCTCGACGCACGGCGATGGTCTCGAACAGGCCATCGCCATAGGCCAGACCACGGTCGGTCGGAGGTAGCGGCTCATCGGGCCGGCCGTCGATCCAGCAGGCCATCAGTCGGCGAATCGGCGGAACACCAGCGAACCGTTGGTCCCACCGAAGCCGAAGGAGTTGGAGAGCACCACCTCGATCGGCAGCCTCTTGGCCTCATGGGCCACGAAATCGAGATCGCAGCCTTCGTCGGGCTCGTCCAGGTTGATGGTCGGCGGGGCGACCTGATCGCGGATCGCCAGTATGCTGAAGATGGCCTCGACCGCACCGGCGGCACCGAGCAGATGACCGGTCATGGATTTGGTCGAGCTGACCGACAGCCGGTAGACGCTCTCGCCGAAAACCGACTTGAGCGCGGCCACCTCGGCCAGATCGCCAGCCGGCGTCGAGGTGCCGTGGGCATTGATGTACTGGACCTGGTCGACGTTCAGGCCGGCATCGCGCAGGGCGTTGCGCATGCAACGGGCCGCACCGGCGCCGTCTTCCGGCGGCGAGGTCATGTGGAAGGCATCGCCGCTCATGCCGAAGCCGACCAGTTCGGCATAGATGGTGGCGCCCCGCGCCTTGGCATGCTCCAGCTCTTCCAGCAGCAGCGCGCCGGCGCCGTCGGAAAGCACGAAGCCGTCGCGTCCCTTGTCCCAGGGACGGCTGGCACGTGCCGGCTCCTCGTTGCGGGTGGACAGCGCCCGGGCCGCGCCGAACCCGCCGATGCCCAGCCCGCAGGCCGCCATTTCGGCCCCGCCGGCGACCATGGCATCGGCTTCGCCATAGGCGATGTTGCGCGCCGCCATGCCGATGCAGTGGGTACCGGTGGTGCAGGCGGTGGCCAGAGCGTAGTTCGGTCCCTGCAGGCCCAGGTGGATCGACAGGAAGCCGGAAATCATGTTGATGATCGAGCCCGGTACGAAGAACGGAGAAATACGCCGAGGCCCCTGCTCGATGAGGGACCGGCAGTTGTTCTCGATATTGGTGAGACCGCCGATGCCGGACCCCATGGCCACACCGATGCGCTCCCGATTGGCGTCGGTGATTTCCAGGCCGGAATCGCGCACGGCCTGGAAACTGGCAGCCAGGCCATACTGGATGAACAGATCGAGCTTGCGGGCCTCCTTGAGCGACAGGTATTGCTCGACGTCGAACCCCTTCACCGAACCGCCGAAGCGGGTGGAATAGGCGGACAGATCCATGTGCTCGAGCGGAGCGATGCCACTGCGACCAGCCAGGACCCCCTGCCAGCTGCTCGGCACATCGGTACCCAGCGGCGACAACATCCCCAGTCCAGTGACCACGACGCGTCTACGTGACAAAGCAATCTCCTCATGTTCTTCGTTACTGCGCGAGGCCGGCTCGATAGCCTGCCTGCAGGCGATAAGCGCCCCTCTGGGGACACCGCCTCCTGTTACCACCTTGGCAAAGTGAACAGAACCGACAAGTATCGGATAAAATTCTAATTATTTCCGTTAAAGAAAAACCGCACGCCTTTTGGGCTGTGCGGCTTTTCCGAGTCGGGAGCGACGATTACTTATTGCGCGTGAGCATTGATGTAATCGATGGCTTCCTGCACAGTGGTGATCTTCTCGGCCTGTTCGTCCGGAATCTCGGTCTCGAACTCCTCTTCGAGAGCCATCACCAGCTCGACGGTGTCAAGAGAGTCGGCGCCCAGGTCTTCGACAAAGGAAGCGCTGTTGGTGACTTCCTCTTCTTTGACGCCAAGTTGCTCAGCAACGATCTTCTTGACGCGTTCTTCGATGGTGCTCATACCTTATTTTCACTCCTATGGACAAACCAGGCAGATGGAATGCGAGTAAGTTTATAGAAAGGGATTTCAGCATTTCAAGCCGAAGCCCTCCCCCTCCGGACAGCCCCGACGACCTGCCTTTTCCGGCTCGGCAGTTCGGTGAGATTTCGGATTGCTCTTTGACTGTTGTCTTGGGGCGCGCGTCACATCAACTCATGTACATTCCACCGTTGACCGGAATGGTAGCTCCGGTGACATAGGATGCACCATCGGAGGCCAGGAAGGCGACAACCTGAGCTATCTCTCCCGCCTGCCCCAGGCGGCCCAGCGGAATCTGGCCCAGCAGCGCATTGCGCTGCGCCTCGGGCAGTTCGCGGGTCATGTCGGTATCGATGAAACCGGGCGCCACCGCATTGACGGTGATCCCGCGCGAGCCGACCTCACGGGCCAGGGCACGGCTGAACCCCTCCAGCCCGGCCTTGGCGGCTGCATAGTTGACCTGACCGGCATTGCCCATCGCGCCCACCACCGAGCCGATGTTGACGATGCGTCCCCAGCGGGCCTTGGTCATGCCGCGCAGGACCGCCTTGGACAGGCGATAGAGGCTGTTGAGGTTGGTATTGATGACGTCGTGCCACTCCTCGTCTTTCATCCGCAACATCAGGTTATCGCGGGTGATGCCGGCATTGTTGACGAGGATGGCGGGTTGGCCGAGATGCTGCTGGATATGCTCCAGGGTCGTGGCGACGGACTCGTCGCTGGATACATCCAGCACCAGACCGGCACCCTCGATGCCATTGCTCTTCAGGGTCTCGGCGATGCTTTCGGCGCCGCTCGAGGAAGTGGCCGTGCCGATCACCACGGCGCCCTGCCGGCCCAGCTCCAGCGCGATCGCCTGGCCGATGCCACGGCTGGCGCCGGTGACCAACGCCACTTTGCCTTGCAGACTCATTCTCATCTCCTTGTTCAGGCCAGCGCGGCACGAGCCGCAGCGAAGGCCTCGGGGGTATCCAGGTTGTGGGTATTGATGCCCTTGACACAACGCTTGTTCAATCCGGAAAGCACCTTGCCCGGGCCGCACTCGAGCAGATCGGTGACTCCCCGGCCAGCCAGGCAGATCATGGACTCGACCCAGCGCACCGGGCTGTAGAGCTGCGCCAGCAGATCGCGCTTGAGGACATCCAGATCGCTGACCACGGCGGCGCTGACATTCTGCACCAGCGGAATGCGCGGCGCCTGCCAGGCGATCGCCTCCACCGCCTCGGCGAAACGCTCCGCCGCGGGACGCATCAGGGCGCAATGCGACGGCACGCTGACCGGCAAGGCCATTGCGCGTTTGGCGCCGCGCGCCTTGCAGGCCTCGATGGCACGGCCGACCGCCGCGGCGGAACCGGCGATCACCACCTGTCCCGGTGCGTTGAAGTTCACGGCGCTGACCACCTCGCCCTGCTCGGACTCGGCGCAGGCGGCCAGAACATCGGCATCATCCAGGCCGAGAATCGCCGCCATGCCTCCCTGGCCGGCGGGCACGGCCTGCTGCATCAATTGCCCCCGGCACTCGACCAGTCTCAGCGCATCGGCGAAAGGCAGGCTGTCGGCGGCGACCAGCGCGGAATACTCGCCGAGGCTGTGTCCTGCGACGAAGGCTGGAAGCCCCCCGCCCTCGGCCTGCCAGAGTCGCCACAAGGCGACCGAGGCAGCCAAGATCGCCGGCTGGGTCTTGTCGGTCTGGTTGAGCAAGCCTTCCGGTCCCTGCTGGACCAGTGCCCAGAGATCGTAGCCGAGGGATTCGGAGGCTTCGGCAAAGGTGGTACCGATCAGCGGATACCGGGCAGCCTGATCGGCCAGCATGCCGAGGGACTGCGACCCCTGGCCAGGAAAGACGAATGCGGGGGAAACAGACATATGAACAGATCCCTGATGATCTTTCTTCGGGAGCGCCCGGAGCATGCCGGACGCATGTTAATCAGTTGGATGACGGGCCCACGGCCACGGTCACATCAGTGCCCGACCAACAGCGTCTGCAGGCGGTCGTGCAGATGTTGCGGAAGGTTCTCGCGAATCTCCGCCTGCGCATGAAGTATCGCGCTACGAAACCCTTCGGCACCTGCCGCGCCATGACTTTTCACCACTATTCCCTGCAAGCCGAGAAAACTGGCCCCATTGTGTCGGGCCGGCGCCAGGCGGGCCTGCAATCGACGCAAGAAGGGCAAGGCCAGGACACCGACCAGCCGCGAGGCGAGGCTGCCTCCGAATTGCGCCCTGACCTCTCCGGCAATCATGGCGGCCAGACCTTCGCTGGCCTTCAGCAGGATATTACCGACGAAGCCGTCGCAGACCACCACATCGGCCTCCCCGCGGTAGAGGCCATCGCCCTCGATGAAACCGACGTAGTTGATTCCCCTGGCCCGTTGCAGCAGAACGGCGGCCTGCTTGACCTGCTGATTGCCTTTGACCTCCTCGGTACCGACGTTCAGCAATGCCACCCGCGGACGCTCCATGCCGAGCGCTTCCGCGGCGACCGAGCCCATCACCGCGAACTGATACAGGTGCTCGGCGGTGCAATCCATGTTGGCACCCAGGTCGAGAAGGTGACAGACCCCCTGCTCGGTGGGGAGAGCCGCGAACATCGCCGGCCGGTCGACGCCCGGCAGGGTCTTCAGGACACGCCGGGACAACGCCATCAGCGCTCCCGTATTGCCAGCGCTGACACAGGCCTGCACCTGCCGCTCACGCAGCAACTCCAAGGCCACACGCATGGACGAGTCGGCCTTGCTGCGCAAGGCATGGGCGGGACGCTCGTCCATGGCGATCACTTCCCCGGCATGCACGACGCTCAGGCGCGCGCGATCGACCCGGGGATGGCGGGCAATCAGCTCTTCGAGAAGGGGAGCCTGGCCGACGAGGACCAGTTGCAGCGAGGGAATCTCGCCCAGGCAGGCGAGACAGGCCGGAACAACACAGCGGGGACCGGAGTCCCCGCTCATTGCATCGACAGCGATGAGCGAAGCGGACAAGAGTTACTCGTCGGAGCCCTTGTCGATCACCTTGCGGCCACGGTAGAAGCCATCCGGGGACACGTGGTGACGCAGGTGCACTTCACCGGTGCTCTTCTCGACGGACAGGGCATTTGCCTCCAGCGCGTCGTGGGAACGACGCATGTCACGTGCGGAACGGGACTTTTTGTTCTGCTGAACAGCCATAACTGATTAACTCCTAAACGTTTGGGTCGCGCTTTAACTGCGCCAATACGCTGAACGGGTTGGACCGCGATACCTCGTCCTCGCTCGGTTCGGGCACTTCGGGCCCGGCCGGCGGCTGGCAAACATCAGGGTCATGGAGCGGAACGATGGGCAAGGCGAGCAGCAGCTCATCCTCGATCAACGCCAACAGATCCAAGGGTTCTTCCCCAACCTCCAGCACGTCATAGTCCTTGGGCAACGACTGAGCGTTCGCCCCCACCTTCACCACCGCGTAATGGCATTCGCTGTGGATCGGCAGGGCGACCAGCTCCAGACAACGCTGGCAAACCATCCTGACCTCGACATCGAGCTCACTGTGGATGACCACAGTCTTGTGCTCGTCGCGCTCAAAACGGAATTTCGCACGTACAAGCCCCACATCTTCGGCAAGTGGATCGCGAAGACGAGACAAACCAGCCAGCGACAGCTCACCCTCGAGGGTCGCACTGCGATCGGCCAGCTTGCGTGGGTCAACGTGAGGTGGAATCGGCCCATTCAACATAGGGGCGGCATTCTAGGGATGGGCCGGAGCGCTGTCAAAGGGAATTCCACCCTGTCCGCCGGTCGACAGCACCGCTAGAATCGCGCCATCCTCCGGCACCGGGAGAATGCCATGCCGTCCCTCGTACTCGCCTCCAGCTCCCCCTATCGCCGCGAACTGCTGAGTCGCCTGCGACTGCCCTTCACCTGGAGCGCACCGTCCATCGACGAAACCCCTTTCCCCAGGGAAAGCGCCGATGCCCTGGTCAGACGCCTGGCCGCGGAAAAGGCCGGCGCCCTCGCCCAGGAATATCCGCATCACCTGCTCGTCGGCTCGGACCAGGTCGCCGTACTGAACGGACGAATCCTCGGCAAACCGCACGACCTGCCACGCGCCCGCGCCCAGCTGCAGAGCGCCAGCGGCAATAGCGTGACCTTCCTGACCGGGCTGGCCCTGCTCAACACCGCCAGCGGAACGGCGCAGATCGACTGCATCCCCTTCACGGTGCATTTCCGCCATTTGGACGCAGCGCGAATCGAACGCTATCTCGCCGCCGAGCAGCCTTTCGACTGTGCCGGAAGCTTCAAGTCGGAAGGACTCGGCGTAAGTCTTTTCCGCGCCACCGAGGGTGAGGACGCCACCAGCCTGATCGGCTTGCCGCTGATTCGCCTGGTCGACATGCTGCTGGCCGAGGGCGTACAGATCCCCTGACCTGCCCAAGGGCCGATATCAGACCACCGCCTCAGCGCAGGACCGGCGCCTGCAGGCCCATCCACACGCCAAGACGCTCGACCACCCCGCTTCCCAGCTTCTTGGCGAAACGATCGAAGGGGGTTTCCCGCACCGTGAAATCGACCAGATCCTCTGCCCCCACCACTTCGCGAGCCACATGACTGGCGCTGCCCAGGGCATCGACCAGGCCCAGTTGCAAGGCCTGCTCGCCGGACCAGACCAGACCGGAGAACAGTTCGGGATGCTCCTTGTCCTTCAGCCGTTCGCCGCGCCCCTGCTTGACACTGTCGATGAACTGCCGGTGGGTGACCTCCAGCACCTCTTGCCAGAAGCGCACCTCTCCCTCCTTCTGCGACTGGAACGGATCGAGGAACGCCTTGTGCTCGCCGGCCGTATAGACCCGACGCTCGACGCCCAGCCGCTCCATCGCCCCGACAAAACCGAAGCTTGCCGCCGTTACCCCGATCGAGCCGACCAGGCTGGCCTTGTCCGCATAGATGGCGTCGGCGGCGCTGGCGACATAGTAGGCGCCGGAAGCACCGAGATCGGTAATGACCGCATAGAGCTTGGTATCCGGATGCTCGGCACGCAGCCGGCGGATCTCGTCGTAGATGTAGCCGGACTGCACGGGACTGCCGCCGGGACTGTTGATACGCAGCACCACACCCTTGGTGTGCTTGTCCTTGAACGCGGCCCGCAGACTGCCGACGACGTTGTCGGCACTGGCGGCCTCGTCGTCGGCGATCATCCCGCGCACCTCGACCAGCGCCGTGTGCTCGCCGCTACGCGCCGCCTCCCTGAGGCTCAGCGCCGGGGAGAACATCGCCAGGAGCGCCACCAGATAGGCGAACCCCAGCAACTTGAAGAAGATCCCCCAACGACGCGCCCGCCGCCGCTCCTCCACGGTGGCGAGCAAGGTCTTTTCCAGCAGTTTCCAGCTCTTCTCGTCGCCCCCCTCCGGCGGCGACTTCCACTCGTCGTTCGTCATGCCTATCCCCCAGCGACGACTTGCGCCGGCCGGACGCCCAGCCAGGCACACAACTCGCCCAAGTCATCGATAATCAAACGCGGCTCGTGCAGGCGCAGCGCCTCCGGAGACTGCGCTCCGTAGCTGACCGCCACCGACCCCATCCCGGCATGTCGGGCCATCTGCAGATCGAACGAGGAATCCCCCACCATCAGGGCCTGACGGGGCGATACCCGGCAGTGCGCGAGGATCTCGTGCAGCATTCGAGGATCCGGCTTGCTGGCAGTTTCATCGGCGCAGCGACTGACGTCGAAATATTCCTGCCAACCATGCCCCGCCAGCACCCGGTCGAGCCCCTGGCGCGTCTTGCCAGTGGCTACCGCCAGACGATACCCCGCCGCCCGGAATCCCTCCAGCGCCTCGGCCACCCCGGCATACAGCGGCGACGGTTCGCGCTCCAAGGTCAGGTAATGTTCGCTATAGAGTCGGCGGAACCGATCCAGCAATCGAACATCATGCAGATCCGGATAGAGCGTACGGATCGCCTCGGGCAACCCCAGCCCGATGATGCCCTTGATCGTCTCGTCGCCGAGCGGCGCGAGGTCGCAGGCCCCCGCCGCGACACGCATGGATTCGACGATACGCCCGATGGAATCGACCAGCGTGCCATCCCAATCGAAGATCAATAACCGATAGTCAGACACTCAAACGCTCCAGAGCCTGTGCCCACATCTCATCCACCGGCGCCTCCAGGCGCAACTCGCCCCCCTCCGGCAGCGGCACCGCCAGCGAATAGGCATGCAGGAACAGACGCTTGCCACCGAGCGCACGGATCTCGCGGGTGAACGTCTCGTCCCCATACTTGGCGTCGCCAGCGATAGGATGCCCGGCATGACGGGCATGCACCCGGATCTGATGCGTCCGCCCGGTGACCGGCTTGGCCTCCACCAGCGTGGCGAAGTCACCGAAACGCCGCAGCACGCGGAAAAGGGTCAGCGCCTCCCGCCCCTCCTCGTCGACTTCCACCATCCGCTCGCCGGAACGCAGGGTATTCTTTTGCAACGGGGCGCTGACCTGCTTCCGGGCACTGGGCCAGGCTCCACGCACCAGCGCCAGATAGCGCTTGTCCACGCCGTCGCCGCGCAACGCCTCGTGCAGATGGCGCAACATGCTGCGCTTCTTGGCGATCATCAACAGCCCCGAGGTATCCCGGTCGAGTCGGTGCACCAGTTCCAGATCCCTGGCCTCCGGACGCAACTGGCGCAACGCCTCGATGACACCGTGGCTGAGACCACTGCCGCCATGCACGGCGATCCCGGCCGGCTTGTTCAGCACTATCAGCGACTTGTCTTCATGGACGATGGCTGCCTCGAGCCGCTCGAGCAGTCCCTGCGCCAGCGGAACCGGCTCGTCACGCTCGGCCAGACGCAGCGGTGGCACGCGCACCAGATCGCCCGCCTGCAGCTTGTACTCGGGCTTGATCCGTCCCTTGTTCACCCGCACCTCGCCCTTGCGCAGGATGCGATAGATCAAGGTCTTTGGAGCCCCCTTGAGTCGAGTGCGGAGGAAATTGTCGATTCGCTGACCGGCCGTATCCGGCCCGATCTCAAGCAACTGGACGCCAGAATTCGCATGGGGGGGATTTATCATTGCGATATCATATCAATTTTTAGAGAATTGAAGCACTTATTAATAGGTGCTATAATTACAAGTGCCGTTTTTACGGCCAGGCCAGCGGATAGGCGCAAAACCGAACAGCCATCCTATCCGCATGCTGCCCATGAAGGACGTAAGGCCGTCCGACGGGGCTTCCTCGAACATCGCGAAGCCTCGGAAACAAATGCCTTAGCTACATGATGGCGTACCTCCCATCCACAGGAGGTCGCAATAGTTGCCAATTCGCTGCAGATTCTGCGGACGGCACCCGATTTTCAAAGGATACGTGCAGGGTGGAGATGCACAACCATCGGATTGCGTAGCTGCAAGCTTTCATCCAGACGCACAAGGCGTCCGCTGCCGATGCTTGATTCCTCCTCCTGATTGATTGCTTTCTGCCACAACAGTAAGCAGGAGACGTAGTCGCGACTCTGGCCACCAGCCAAATGTTGCTTGACACGGGAACGGACGACAACCTTTCCTGAACGGCCCCTGTCACCGACCGCGAGAGTCGTGTGTGCCGAACGCCGTTTCCGGCAGCCCGGAAACCGAACGGTACTACATGAAGAGAATGCTGATTAACGCAACTCAGCCCGAGGAGTTGCGTGTTGCCCTGGTCGATGGCCAACGCCTCTATGACCTGGATATCGAATCGGGCGCCCGCGAACAGAAGAAGGCCAATATCTACAAAGGCCGTATCACCCGGGTCGAGCCGAGCCTCGAAGCGGCGTTCGTCGACTTCGGCGCCGAGCGCCACGGCTTCCTCCCGCTCAAGGAAATCTCCCGCGAGTACTTCAAGAAGTCTCCCGAAGGCCGCATCAACATCAAGGACGTGCTCTCCGAAGGCCAGGAAGTCATTGTCCAGGTCGAGAAGGAAGAGCGCGGCAACAAGGGCGCGGCCCTGACCACCTTCATCAGCCTCGCCGGCCGCTATCTGGTGCTGATGCCGAACAATCCGCGAGCCGGCGGCATCTCCCGGCGCATCGAGGGCGAAGAGCGCAACGAACTGCGCGAGGCCCTGAACGGCCTCGACGTGCCCGCCGACATGGGCCTGATCGTGCGCACCGCCGGCCTCGGCCGCTCCAGCGAAGAACTCCAGTGGGACCTCGACTACCTGGTCCAGTTGTGGACCGCGATCAAGGAAGCCTCGCTGGACCGCTCGCCCCCCTTCCTGATCTACCAGGAATCCAACGTCATCATCCGGGCGATCCGCGACTATCTGCGCCAGGACATCGGCGAAGTGCTGATCGACAGCGTGGAAGCCCAGGAAGAAGCCCTGAGTTTCATCCGCCAGGTGATGCCGCAGTACGCCAGCAAGATCAAGCTGTACGAAGACAGCGTGCCGCTGTTCAACCGCTTCCAGATCGAGAGCCAGATCGAAACCGCCTTCCAGCGTGAAGTGAAGCTGCCGTCCGGCGGCTCCATCGTCATCGATCCGACCGAAGCCCTGGTATCCATCGACATCAACTCGGCGCGCGCCACCAAGGGCGGCGACATCGAGGAAACCGCGCTGCAGACCAACCTGGAGGCGGCCGAGGAGATCGCCCGCCAGTTGCGCCTGCGCGACATCGGCGGCCTGATCGTCATCGACTTCATCGACATGACGCCGGCGAAGAACCAGCGCGCCGTCGAGGACAAGATGCGCGAGGCCTTGGAGGCCGACCGTGCGCGCGTGCAGATCGGCCGTATCTCGCGCTTCGGTCTGCTGGAAATGTCCCGTCAGCGCCTGCGCCCCTCCCTCGGCGAGACCAGCGGCATCGTCTGCCCGCGTTGCAGCGGCCAGGGCATCATCCGCGACGTCGAATCCCTGTCCCTGGCGATCCTGCGCCTGATCGAGGAAGAGGCCCTGAAGGACCGCACCGCCGAAGTGCGCGCCCAGGTGCCGATTCCGGTCGCCGCCTTCCTGCTCAACGAAAAGCGCAACTCCATCACCAAGATCGAGCTGCGCACCCGCGTGCGCATCGTCATCCTGCCGAGCGATCACATGGAGACGCCCCACTTCGAAGTACAGCGCCTGCGCGATGACAGCCCGGAAGTGCAGAGCGCCCAGTCGAGCTACGAAATGACCCCGGCGGAAGTGGAGGAAGTCCAACTGGTCAGCTCCACCCGCACCCTGGTGCGCCAGGAGGCTGCGGTCAAGACCGCTCCGCCGCGCAACGCCCTGGTGCCGGTTCCGGCCGAAATACCGGCGGCGCCGGCGGCAGCCCCCCACCCGGCCTTGGAGCTCAATCTGTTCAAGGGACTGGTGAAGTCGCTGGTCAGCCTGTTCGCCGGCAAGGAAATCGCCAAGCCCGTTGTCGCCGAGCGCCTGGTCGAGGAGCGCCTGACGCGCAGCAGCGAGGAACGCCGCAGCAGCCGCCAGCAGAATCGTCGCCGCGAGAGCCGTCATGGCCGCGACGAGGAGCGCAGCAGGCCACGCGAGGAGCGTCAACTTCGCGAAGTGCGCGAAGAACGGGTGCCGCGCCCGGCACGCGAGGAACGCCCGGCACGCGAAGAGCGTCACCCCAGCGAGTTCGTGGAACCCCGGGAGCCACGGGAAAGCCGCCGCGAGCGCCCGCCCCGCGAGGAGCGTGCGCCACGCGAAGAGCGCCAGGCCGTGGAAACCATGGAGCCGCGCGAACCGCGCGAGCCACGGGAAACCCGCCGCGAGCGCCCGCCCCGCGAAGAACGCCGCCGCGAACTGCGCGAACCGCTCGATATCCAGGAAATCCAGGAAAGCCCGCGGGAAGAGCGCACTGTCCGCCCGCCGCGCGAGGAGCTTCCCCAGCGGGAAGAGCGTCAGCCCCATGAAGAACGTCCGGTGGTGAACGAGCCGAAGATTCCCGAGGAGCAAGTGCTGCCCCACGAGGAAATTCAGGAAGAAGAGGCCGAGGCCAGTGGCGAGGAGCGTCCCCGCCGTCGATCCCGCGGCCAGCGCCGCCGCAGCAATCGCCGCGAGCGCCAGCGCGACGGCCAGGGCAGCGAAATCGAGGGCGTCGAAGAAGACGAGGCCGCTGCCGTCGCGGCGGAGTCCACGGCCGCAACGGTAAGCGCCGTACCGGCCCAGGCCGACGAAGCCACGGCGGAAGCCTCCACCACTGCCAGCCCGCCCAGCGGTCAGCCGGCAGTCGAGGAAACTCAACCCGCAATCGAAACCGTCGCGATCGCTGCTCCCGTCGCCGAGACCGCCCCTGTGGAAATTCCGCAGCCCATCCTCCAGCCCGAACAGGTACAACCTGCCGGAGCCGAGGAGCCGGTAGCCGAGCCGAGCGAGGCACTGCAAGTACCTGCGCAGCCGGTCCAGGAGCCGCCGGCAACCACCGAGCCCTCGGCCGAGGTTGAGGTTCCGCGCAGCACCGCCCGCGCGGCCAACGACCCACGCGAAGTCCGGCGCCGCAAGCGCGAAGCTGCCGAGGCGGAAGCCAAGCGGGCCGCCGAAGCCACGAAGGCAGCGGAAGCCGCAAAGATTGCGGAGGCCAGCGCCATCGCTGCCGCCGCGGCGGTAACCGAGACGCGGGCGGAGGCCGGCCCCGTTCCGGTCGCCAGCACGCCGGAAGCACCGGAGGAAAGGATCGAGATCCCGCTCGAACAGCCTCGGACCGCCAGCGAGCCATCTCCGGCATCCATGGAATCGGTCGAATTGCCGAGCGAGCAGGTCAGTCCCGAGCCGGAAGCCTTCTCCACGGTTGCCGAACCGGTCGAGGCTCCGTTCGAGCTGATACAGCCGGAGGTACCGGCTGCCGTCGCAGCGGAAGAACCGATCGAAACGACGTCCGAGCAATCGGCTCCCGTGGAGGAAGAGCGCTCCGAAGATCGGAAAGAGCAGCAGACGCTCGACCTCCTGCCCGTCGCCGGGCAACCGGAAGAGCTCGTCGACGAAGCGCAGATCGCTCCCGGAGTGGAAAACGAGGAGGTTGCCGAGCCTCGGCGCAAGGAAGCCGAAAGCGGGAATGCGACCGCCGAGGCGAAGCTGACCGACGAACAGGATCGGACGGCTGGCTGAAGCAGAAAGTCAGGGCCGGCCTCGATGCCGGTCCTCGATGACCAAAAGGGGATGCCAGGCATCCCCTTTTGCGTTTCGCCGATGCCGTCCCGGCGAACTCAGATCACGCGGGGCTCGATTTCCAGGCACACTCCGAAGCGCCTCTCGATGTCATCCCGGACGCGTTGGGCCAATGCCAGCACTTGCCCGCCGCTGGCCTGCCCATGATTGACCAGCACCAGCGCCTGCAAGCGATGCACGCCGACATCGCCCTCGCGATATCCCTTCCAGCCAGCCCGCTCCAGAAGCCAGCCCGCCGCCAGCTTCACCGCATCGTCGGCCTGCGGGTAGGCGACCAGATCGGGATACTGGCTGCGCAGCCGCTCGGCTTGCTCGGCGGAAACCAGCGGGTTCTTGAAGAAACTGCCGGCATTGCCCAGCACGGCGGGATCGGGGAGTTTCTCCTGGCGGATGGCACAGATCGCCCGGCTGACATCCCGGGGTGTCGGCGATTCCACCCCCCGTTCCGCCAGCCACTGGCGCACCGGACCGTAGTCCAGATGGAGTCGCGGCGTGCGCTGCAGCGCGAAACGCACACGCAGGATCAGCCAGCGCCCGGCCTGGCGCTTGAACAGGCTGTCGCGATAGCCGAAGGCACACTCCTCGCGGGCGAACTCGCGCAGTTCGCCGCTCTGCCGGTCGATCGCGACCAGGCTGGCGAGCACATCCTTGATTTCCACGCCATAGGCACCGATGTTCTGCATCGGCGCGGCCCCCACCGTGCCCGGGATCAGGCTGAGGTTCTCCAGCCCCGCCAGCCCCTGCTCCAGCGCATGTTGCACGAAAGGGTGCCAAGGCTCGCCCGCCTCCGCCTCGATCAGCACCCGCTCGCCGTCATCGGCCAGCAACCGCACGCCGCGACTGGCCATACGCAGCACCAGTGCCTCGACATCCCGGGTCAGCAACAGGTTGCTGCCACCGCCCAGCACCAGTAGCGGCAAGCCGCGCTCGGCAGCCAGGACCAGCGCCTCGCGCACCTCGTCGTCGTCATGGGCCTCGGCGAACAACCGGGCGCGCGCCTCCAGGGCAAAGGTGTTGTAGGGCTTGAGGGAAACGTTTTCCCGTAGCTGCAGGCTCACAGACGCCTCCGGATCTCGGCGAGCAGTTCGTCGCCGGCCCGTTCGAGAAGATCGAGAACCCGCTCGAACCCTTCTTCGCCTGCGTAATAAGGATCTGGAACTTCATCCTCCCCCAGCGCATAGCGGCGCAGATAGAGATCCAGCTCGCCAGCCGCTCCCGCCGGGCGAATGGCCTGCAGGTCCCGCAGGTTGCCATGGTCCATGGCCAGGATCAGGTCGAAGCGGGAGAAGTCCTCCCGACAGACCTGACGGGCGCGCAAGGCATCCAGATCGTAGCCGCGCCGGCGGGCAGCCTGCCGCGCACGGATATCCGGCGCCTTGCCCACATGCCAGTCGCCAGTACCGGCCGAGTCGATGCGAATGCGCTCTCCCAGTCCGGCCGCATACGCCCGCTGGCGGAACACGCCCTCGGCAGTGGGCGAACGGCAGATATTGCCGAGACAGACGAATAGAACTCGCATCAGGCCCCCAACAGGCGCCGTACGCGCTCGAGGTCTTCCTGGGTATCCACACCGGCCTGCGGCGCCTCCAGGGCATCAGCCACATGGATGCGCGCACCATGCCAGAGCGCACGCAACTGCTCCAGGCTTTCGACGCTTTCCAGCCAGCACGGCCCCCAGGCGACGAAATCGCGGAGAAAGCCCGCCCGATAGGCGTAGATGCCGATGTGCCGGCGATAAGGCACACCCGCCGGCAAGCATTCGCGGCTGCCGGCGAAGGCATCCCTCGCCCAGGGCAAGGGAGCGCGGCTGAAGGTCAGGGCCAGGCCGTGGATATCGCTCGCGACCTTCACCACATTCGGATTGAACAGGGCCTCGGCGCTGTCGATCGGCTCGGCCAGGGTAGCGATGGCCGCCTCCGGATGGGCCGCCAGGTTTTCCGCCACCTGGTCGATGAGCGCGGGAGGGATCAACGGCTCGTCGCCCTGCACGTTGACCACTACGGCGTCGTCGGCCAGGCTGAGCCGTCCAGCCACTTCGGCCAGCCGATCGGTCCCGGAGTTGTGCTCGACACGGGTCAGCAACGCCTCGGCCCCGAAGGACTGGCAGGCCGCCTCGATGCGCGCATCGTCAGTGGCCACCACCACCCGCTGCGCCCCACTGCGCCGGGCCTGCTCCCAGACATGTTGGATCATCGGCTTGCCGGCGATGTCCTGCAGCGGCTTGCCCGGCAGGCGACTCGAGGCGTAGCGGGCGGGAATCACCACGCAGAAGGCTTTGCTCATTTGTCCAGGCGCTCGTCGACATTGAGCGTGCGGGCCTCGCTCTCCAGCATCACCGGGATGCCGTCGCGCACCGGGAAGGCCAGGGCATCGGCCTTGCAGATCAGCTCGGACTTGTCGTCGGTCAGCTTCAGCGGCCCCTTGCAGATCGGGCAGGCGAGAATGTCGAGTAGTTTCGGGTCCATGGTGAAATCCTGGGAAGGCAATGGAAAGCCGGCGATAGCGCCCGGCAGAGGGACGAACGCTCAGCTCGATGCCAGCAGACGGGCGAGAGCTGCGTCGAACCAGTCGGCGAAGGCCGGAGAAGGGACGGCATCGACGGCCAGATACCAGCAATCGGCAGGAGCGAAGGCCCGGCATTTCACCGCATCCTTTTCCGTCATCACCAGCGGCAGCGCCGGCGAGAAACGCAGTTGCTCGGCGCGATAGCGGGCATGGTCGGCGAAGGCATGCGGAATCGGGCGCCAGTGTAGCGCCTCGAGCGTGGCGAAGAAACGCCGGGGATTGCCGATGCCGGCCAGGGCATGCAGGGCGGTTCCCGGCGGGAAATGATCCAGGGGCCGGCGTTCGCCCGTGGCCATATGAACCAGGGCGCTGGGCAGGAGGGAGAAGGCGTAGCCGCCCGGCGGGTCCCAGGCGGCCCCGTTGTGCAACACCGCATCCACGCTGGCCAGCCGTTCGGCCGGCTCGCGCAGGGGGCCGGCCGGCAGGCAATGGCCGTTGCCGAGGCCGCGCACGGCATCGAGCAGGACCAGCTCCAGATCGCGGGCCAGCCGGTAGTGCTGCAGGCCGTCGTCACTGAGGATGAGATCGAGAGGCTGCTCCTTGAGCAGGGCCCGCACGGCCCGTGGGCGATCCGGATCGATCGCCAGCGGCACGCCCGTGCGCTGGACGATCAACAACGGCTCGTCGCCAGCCTGCCCGGCGCTCTGGTCGGCCGTGACCCGCCAGGGCAGGCGCGGCGGCCTGGCGCCGTAGCCGCGGCTGACCACGCCGACCCGCAGGCCGCGGCGCCGGCAGGCCTCGATCAGCCAGAGAATCAGCGGGGTCTTGCCGGTACCGCCGACGGTGACGTTGCCGACCACCACGACCGGCACCGGCGCCCGGTAGATGCCGCCCTCGCCGCGCAGGAAGCGCTCCCGGCGACGTTGTGCCACACAGCGGAACAACGCTTCCAGCGGGCGCAGCAGGACCAGGGCGGGATGGCCACGGTACCAGGCCTCGAGCAGGCGGTCGGCAAGGGCCATCAGGGCGCCGCCCGGGCCTCGACCGTGGTGATGCGCAGATGGGCGAAGCCGAGCTTGCCGGCGGCATCCATGGCGGTGACGACCGCCCGATGGGGAGTCTTGCCGTCGGCACTGATGACCAGCGGCAGGTCGTTGTCGCCTGCCGACTCCTTCTGCAAGGCGCGCATCAGGCTGTCCAGATCGCTGCTGAGCAGAGCCTGGCCATTGAGCGAATAGCTGCCGCCGGCATCGATCAGCACTTCCAGCCGCTTCGGTTCGGCGCTCTCGGGCGGCGTGCCGCTGACCGCCTCGGGCAGCTCGACCTTGAGCTGGGTTTCGCGGGTGAAGGTCGTGGTGACCACGAAGAACAGCAGCAGGATGAACACGACATCGATCAGGGAAGCCAGATTGATCTCGACGTTCTCCCGCGGTTTGCGCCGGAATTTCACGCCCTTCCCCCGTTGAGATCGACCTCGCGATCGCCCTGCAGCACCTCCACCAGCTTGATCGCCTCCTGTTCCATGCCGACCACCAGTTCATCGACGCGCCGTTGCAGATAACGATGGAAGAACAGCGCGGGAATCGCCACGAACAGACCGGCGGCGGTGGTGATCAGCGCCGTGGAGATACCGCCGGCGAGCTGCGAGGCATTGGCCATCCCGGACCCCATGAAACTGCTGAAAATCTCGATCATGCCCAGCACGGTGCCGAGCAAACCGAGCAAGGGGGCGATGCCGGCGATGGTACCGAGCGCATTGAGGTAGCGCTCCAGATCATGGATGACGCGCGCCGCCGCTTCCTCGATGCACTCCTTCATGACCTCCCGGCCATGCTTGGAATTGGCCAGCCCCGCCGCGAGGATCTGTCCCAGCGGGGAACCCGCCCGCAGTTCCTTGAGCTTGTCGCCATTCAGTTGCTTGTCCTGTATCCAGCGCCAGACCTGTCCGAGCAGATTCGGCGGAGTCACCCGGCCAGGCCGGAGGCTCCAGAGACGCTCGATGATGATGGCGAGGGCGACGATGGAACAGAGAACGATCGGCAGCATCATCCAGCCGCCCGCTTTGACAAGCTCCCACACGGTGGCAAATCCCCTTGGAAAAAGTGGCGCAACTCTAGCACAGGCGTACCTGCTCGCCGACGGCAGTCGTCTCATTTTTCCCGCCAGAAGCGGGGCTCTTCGCGCAGCCCGCGCGCCCGGCCCCAGTCGCCCAGGCGAAACCGCAGGGCCCCCTGGCGCGCAGTATCGTGAATCACGGCCGGCAGCTTCCGGTAACGCTCCACGACCTGCGCATGGGGATGGCCGAAGCCGTTGTTCCAGCCGCGCGAGATCAGCACCGCGCGCGGCGCCAGGGCCTTGAGCAGAGCCGGCGAAGACGAACTGCGGCTGCCGTGGTGAGGCGCCAGCAGCCAGTCGGCGCGCCACTCCGGGTGGCTGTCGAGCAGTGCCCGCTCGGCTGCGGCATCGATATCGCCGGTCAGCAGCAGGCGCTCGCCGGCGGCCTCGACCAGCAGCACGCAGGAAGCCCGATTGCCCTCTTGCACGGCCGTCCAGTGCCAGGTGGCGAAACGCACACCATCCCACTGCCAGGCGCGACGGGCGCAAGGCTGCGCGGCGAGCGCCGCCGATTGCGCCTGCGCCTCGCCGGCGACGACCTCGCCCACCGGCAGAGCGCGCCGCACGGCCAGGGCGCCACCGGCGTGGTCGCCATCGGCATGGCTGAGCAGCAGGCGATCCAGGCGGCCCACGCCGAGATTGCGCAGCGAAGGCAGGACCACGCGCTCGCCCAGATCGAAATCGCCGAAACGCGGCCCAGCATCATAGAGCAGGTCGTGCCCGCGGGTACGCACAAGCACGGCAAGGCCCTGCCCGACATCCAGCAGCCAGACATCGGCCCGTGCCTGCGGGATTCGCTCCTGCGGCGGAAATGCCAGGGGCAGCAGCAGCGCCAGTCCCGGGACACGCAGCGGCACTCCCGCCGGCAGCAGGATCAGCAGGGTCCCGAGCAGCGCCAGCAGCCAGCCCCAGACCGGCACCGCGTGGGGCAGCCAGGCCGGTACGGCGCCGGCGATCTCGCCGAGCAGCCGAAACAGCGTCTCCAGCAAGGCGCCGGCCAGCCAGAGAAGGCCCTCGCCCATTGCCGGCAAGGGCAGCAGCAGGGTTCCGAGCAGAGCCAGCGGGACCACCGCGAAACCGACCCAGGGTACCGCGACCAGATTGGCCAACGGACCGCTGAGACTGATCGGCAGGCCCAAGGCCAGCAACAACGGTAGCAGTCCCAGCGCACTGGTCCACTGCGCTCGCCACAGGGTCTGCCGCCACGACCAGGCACCCAGCCGGCCGCCGAAGGCCAGGACGAGGATCACCACCGCACCGAACGACAGCCAGAACCCCGGCTGCAGGCTGGCCAGGGGCTCGAGCAGCAGTACGCCGTCCAGCGCCAGCAGGATGGGTAGCCAGAGACCCAGGTGGCGGAAACGCAGGCGCCAGAACAGCACCACGGCGAGCATGGCGCAGGCCCGCTGTACTGGTACCCCGAAGCCGGCCAGCCAGCCATAACCGAGCGCGGTGGCGAAGGCCAGGCCGCAGGCACAGGGCAACCAGGGCAGAAAACCCGGCCACAGGCCAAATCTCGCCAGCAGGACCACCAGCCCGTAGACCAGGCCGGCAAGCAGGCCGACATGCTGGCCGGAGATCACCATCAGATGCACGGTGCCGGTATCCTGCAGGAGCTTCCAGTCCGCCACGCTCAGCCCGGACGCGTCGCCCATCACCAGCGCGGCGAGCGCGCCCTCACGGCCATGGGCATCGACCTGCAGCAGGCGCTGGCGCAGGGAATCGCGCCAACCGTCGGCGTTTTCCGGCGTTCCGAGTCGCTCTCCCGCTTTCACCGTCCCGGTGGCGCCGATCCGCTGGGCCAGCAGCCAGGCCTCGTAATCGAAACCCTGCGGGTTGACCAGGCCGCGCGGACGCTTGAGGCTGACCGCCAGGCGCCAGCGCTCCCCGGCGCGGACCTCCGGCCCGGCGTGCCACGCTAGGCGCAGTCGCCCGGGCAGTTCGGCGCGCCGGGAAGAGGCCTCCTCCAGTTGGAAATGCAGCGTGCCGTCGATGCGCGCCGGCAGACCGACCACCAGCCCCTCCAGCCACAGGGTGCGACCATCGAGTTCGACAGGCAACCGTTCCTCCAGCGCCCAGTGCGCCGACAGGCAGGCCCAGCCGAGACCGAAGAGAAAGAGCGCCGGCGAATAGCGACGCGCCGCCAGAAGGATCGCAGCGCCCAGCGCCATCGGCGACCACAGCCACCAGGGCGGTAGGGCCGGAAGGAAACGCAGGACGAGCAGACCTGCGGTGAGCGCCAACATCCCTGTGCGCAACATTCGAGACGACTCCGCAATCGATTCGTCGGAACGGCCAGCGGAATCGGCAGACACAATACCTACAGCGGGCCGTCATCAATGCATGCATAATACTGGCGCTTCGAACTGCCGAGTGTCGCCATGCCCCGTCGCATCTTTAAGCGCTACATGCCGCATCCGGATAGCATCAGGGAACACAAATCCCTGCGCTTTTTGGGCACCCTGATCCACGACCCCAACCTCTGGCACCTGAACCGCCACTCGGTATCGCGCGCCATGCTCGTCGGTCTTTTCAGCGCCTTCATACCGATCCCGATGCAGATGCTTCTCGCCGCCGGCCTGGCCATTCCAGTGCGGGCCAACCTGCCGATCGCCATCGGCCTGGTCTGGCTGACCAACCCCATCACCATGCCGCCGGTGTTCTACTGTACCTACAAGGTCGGCAGTTGGGTTCTGGACACCCCGCCGATAACCCTGCCCAGCGAACTGAGCATGGCCTGGATCAGCGAACGGATAGCCACCCTGTGGGAGCCGATCCTGGTTGGCTCGTTCATCACCGGCGTCGTGCTCGGCGTCGTCGGTTACTTCGCGACCATGCTGTTCTGGCGCTGGTGGGTCCGCCACAACTGGCGCAAGCGTCAGGAAAGACGGCGCAATCCCCAGCCCTGAGGCAAGGCAGCGCCGCTCGGCCCATCACTCGTAGCGCAGGGCCTCGGCCGGCTGGGTGCGGGCGGCACGCCAGGACGGATAGAGGGTGGCGAGAAAACTCAGGACGAGAGCGGCCGTGCAGACCAGCGCCACATCCAGCATCTGCAGGTCGGACGGTAGGTAGCTGACGAAATAGATGTCCGAGCTGAGGATCTGTCGGCCGCTGACCGACTCCAGCCAGCCGATCAGATCGCTGACGTTCAACGCTACTATCATGCCCAACACGGCGCCGATCAGGATGCCGAACGCCCCGATCACCGAGCCCTGCACCATGAAGATCGCCATGATCTGCCCCGGCGTGGCGCCCAGGGTGCGCAGGATGGCGATGTCTGCGCCCTTGTCGGCGACCACCATGATCAGGGTGGCGACGATGTTGAATGCTGCCACTGCGACGATCAGCAACAGCAGCAGCCCGATCATGGTCTTTTCCATCTGCATGGCACTGAACAGGCTACCCTGGGTCTGCGTCCAGTCGACGGCGCGATAGGCCGCGCCGAGCTCGCCGGCGATTCCGCCCGCCACCTTCGGCGCCTGGTACAGATCCTTCAGCGCCAGACGCACACCCTGTACCTGCCCGGGCTGCCAGCGCATCAGGTGCGCCGCATCGGCGACATGAATCAGCGCCAGCGAGCCGTCCAGTTCGGCGCCTATCTTGAAGATCCCGACCACGCTGAGCCGCTGCATGCGCGGGGTGACGCTGCCCGAAGCGCCGTTCAGCTCGGGAACGATCAAGGTCAGCTTGTCGCCGACCTGCAGAGCGAAGCGTCGCGCGGTGATCTCGCCGATGATCGTGCCGAACTCGCCGGGCGCCAAGTCGGTCAGACGGCCCTGCTGCAGGTGGTCGGCGATTATGGACACCTTCGGCTCCTCGAAGGGATCGATCCCCTGGACCTGAATCGGCTGCATCGTCCCCTTGTAGGACAGCATCCCGTCCAGCTCGGTGAGCGGCGCCACGGCCCGTACCTGCGGATTGGCCAGCGCCGTTCCGGCCAGGGAACGCCAGTCGTCGAGCGGCTGTGCGCCGACGATGGCGGCATGCGGCACCATGCCGAGAATCCGTGAACTCATCTCCTTCTGGAAACCGTTCATGACCGACAGCACCACGATCATCGCCAGCACGCCGAGGGCGAGACCGAGCATCGAGGTCAGCGAGATGAAGGAAATGTAGTGGTTGCGCCGTTTGGCCCGGGTATAGCGGGCACCGATATAAACCGCGAGGGGACGAAACATGCTCACTCCGCGACCAGCCGACCGTCTTCGAGACGCAGTATCCGGTCCATCTGGCGGGCCAGTTGGAGATCGTGCGTCACCACCAGGAAAGCCGTTTGCAGGGAGATGCTGAGCTCCAGCATCAACTCCTGGATACCCTGGGCGGTGTGCTGGTCGAGATTGCCGGTCGGCTCGTCGAGCAACACCAGGCCCGGCCGGTTGGCCAGGGCCCGGGCGATCGCCACGCGCTGGCGCTCGCCGCCGGAGAGCTCCGCCGGCTTGTGCCTGAGACGATGGCCCAGGCCGACCCGCTCGAGCAGCGCGGCGGCCCGCTGGCGCGCCTCGGGAATCGCCACCCTGGCGATCAACAGGGGCATGCAGACGTTTTCCAGAGCGGTGAACTCCGGCAACAGGTGATGGAACTGATAGACGAAGCCCAACGCGCGGTTGCGCAGCAGGCCCCGCGCCTTCTCGCTGAGCGCCGAGAGCTCCTCGCCGGCCAGCCACACGCTGCCCTCGCTGGGCGTGTCCAGGCCACCGAGCAGATTGAGCAGGGTGCTCTTGCCGGAACCCGAACTGCCGACGATGGCCACCCGCTCGCCCGGCTGCAGGTCCAGCTCCAGGCCGGAAAGCACCACCACCGACTGCGGGCCCTCCTCGTAGCGCTTGCCCAGGTTACGACAACTGAGAACGGCCCGATCTTTCATGGCAATGTCACTCATAACGCAGGGCCTCCGCGGGCCGGGTACGCGCGGCGCGCCAGGCCGGATACAGGGTGGCGAGGAAACTCAGCGACAGGGCCGCCCCACAGACCAGCAGCACGTCCTCGCCCATCAGTTGCGAAGGCAGGTAATCGATGAAATAGACGTCCGCACTGAGGAACTTGTGGCCCAGCAGCCCCTCGAGGGCGGCGATCCAACTGCCGATGTTGAGCGCGGCGAGAATGCCCAGGGCGCCACCTATCAGGGTGCCGATCACGCCGATCACCGTGCCCTGCACCATGAAGGTGGCCATGATCTGCGCCGGCGTGGCGCCCAGGGTGCGCAGGATGGCGATATCGCCCTTCTTGTCGGTGACCACCATCACCAGCGTGGAAATGATATTGAACGCCGCCACCGCGACGATCAGCAGCAGCAGCAGGCCGATCATGTTCTTTTCCATGCGGATCGCCTGGTACAGATTGCCGTGGCTGCGCGTCCAGTCGCGGGCGTAGAAATCTCCGCCCTTCAGCCGCTCCGCTATCGCCCAGGCGGTCCGCGGCGCCTGGAACAGGTCGGCGAACCTGAGCCGCAGGCCCTGGACCTGGCCGCTTTTCCAGCGCTGCAGCCGCCCGATGTCGTCGAGATGGGCCATGGCCACGTAGCCGTCCAGCTCGCCGGCGCCGACATGGAAGATCCCCTGCACGGTGAAGCGCTTCATTCGAGGAAACATGCCGGCCGGGGTCACCGCCACCTCGGGAGCGATGAAGGTGACCCGGTCGCCGATGCCGACACCCAGCTTGGCAGCGGCCTTGTCGCCGATGAGGATGCCGAACCCGCCCGGCTGCAACGCCGCCAAGCCGCCCTGGCGAAAGAAGTCGCCGATGATCGATACGTGGGGTTCGAGAGCGGGATCGACGGCGTTGATCAGCACCTTCTGTACCTGGCCGTCATGGGTCAGGAGCCCCTGCACCTGGGTGAAGGGCGCCACCGCGACGACCTGCGGATGCGTCCGTGCCTGCGCCGCCAGGCTGCGCCAGTCGTCGATCGGCACCGGACTTTCGATGGTCGCGTGCGGGACCATGCCGAGCACCCGAGTGCGCATCTCGTGGTCGAAACCGTTCATCACCGACAGCACCACGATCATCACCAGCACGCCCAAGGCCAAGCCGATCATCGAGGTCAGGGAAATGAAGGAGACGAAATGGTTGCGCCGCTTGGCACCCGTGTAGCGCAAGCCGATGAAGACGGACAGCGGTCTGAACATAGCGAGGAAATCGTTATCGTCGGCGAAAGGAAAAGCGCCACCCGGCGGAACCTGAAGGCCGAGCCCAACTGTTAAACTCGGGGCCGGCAGTTGGCCTGGGAGATGCCATGTCGACATGGAATCGCCGCGCATACTACCGTATCGCCGCGACGGATGGCATCGGAAATTGCCCGCCCTGCGCGCAGGCTCCCGCCCCGCTTTCGCCCCCTCAACCACGCAGAGCGAAACCGCTCCGAAAGGACCCATAGTGACTCTCATCTACGGCCACCGCGGCGCCAAGGGCGAAGCCCCGGAAAACACTCTAGTCGGCTTCCAGCGCTGTCTCGAACATGGCGTACGACGCTGCGAACTCGATCTGCACCTGTCTCGCGACGGCGAACTGATGGTCATCCACGATCCGACCCTGAAGCGCACCACCGGTCGCCGCGGCAAGGTCAGCGAACAGGATGCCGCCGAACTGGCGAACATCGACGCCCGCCAGGGCGGCCCCGGCTGGGTACAGCCCTGCCCCATCCCGCGCCTTGCCGAACTCTTCGAGAAATGCGACTTCGAACACTGGCAACTGGAAGTGAAGAGCGCTTCGCGGGTACGCGCGACGCGCACCGTACTGGCCATCCAGGAACTCGTCGAGCGCCACGGACTGCGCGAGCGGATCACGGTGACCTCGAGTTCGCGGGAAGTCCTGCGCGCCCTGCGCCGGCTGGCACCCGATCTGTCGCGCGGCCTGGTCGCCGAATACGCCTGGCTCGATCCGCTGAAGGCGGCTCGCAACCATGGCTGCGAACTGCTCGCCCTGAACTGGACGCTGTGTACCCCGGAGCGTTTGAAAAGGGCGCGCCAGATGGGATTGCGGGTATCGGTATGGACGGTGAACGAACCGGCGCTGATGCGCCGGCTCGCCGATTTCGGGGTGGACAGCCTGATCACAGACTTTCCCGGTTTGGCCATTGCCACCCTTGGGAAAGGCTGAAGTCGTCCCCTCCGACCGGCTCAGGCCACCGGTCGGAGCCTCTCAAAAAAGCCGATTGAGACCGTCGTAGGCCGCCACCCGGTAGGCCTCGGCCATGGTCGGGTAGTTGAAGGTGGTGTTGATGAAATACTTGAGGGTATTCGCCTCGCCCTTCTGGTTCATGATCGCCTGGCCGATATGGACGATTTCCGAAGCCTGATAGCCGAAGCAGTGCACGCCGAGGATTTCCAGCGTCTCGCGGTGAAAGAGGATCTTCAGCATGCCGGCCTTCTCGACGGCGATCTGTGCCCGGGCCATGCCCTTGAAGAAGGCCTTGCCGACCTCGTAGGGAACCTTCGCCTGGGTCAGTTCGCGCTCGGTCTTGCCGACCGAACTGATCTCCGGAATGGTGTAGATGCCGGTCGGCACGTCGTCGACGAAACGCCAGCTATCGTTCTCGGTGATACTGCCCGCGGCCGAACGACCCTGGTCATAGGCGGCGCTGGCCAGGCTCGGCCAGCCGATCACGTCACCAGCGGCATAGATGTTGCTGACTTCGGTACGGTAGTGCTCGTCGACCTGGATCTGTCCGCGACCATTGGCCTTGAGACCGATGTTCTCCAGGCCCAGCTTGTCGGTATTGCCGGTACGGCCGTTGCTCCACAGGAAGGCGTCGGCCTTGATCTTCTTGCCGGACTTGAGGTGCAGGATCACCCCGTTGTCCAGGCCTTCGACACGCTCGTATTCCTCGTTGTGGCGGATCAGCACGTTGTTGTTGCGCAGGTGGTAGCTGAGCGAGTCGGAGATTTCGTCGTCGAGGAAACTGAGCAGTTGGTCGCGGTTGTCGATGAGGTCGACCAGCACGCCCAGCCCACTGAAGATGGAGGCATATTCGCAGCCGATCACCCCCGCTCCGTAGATGATCAACCGGCGCGGCGTGTGGCCGAGGCTGAGGATGGTGTCGCTGTCGTAGATGCGCGGATGGGTGAAATCGACATCGGCCGGGCGGTAGGGACGCGACCCGGTGGCGATGACGAACTGCTTGGCCACCAGCGTTTCCACCATACCGTTGAGGTGGACGACCTCGATGGTGTGCTCGTCGCAGAAGCTCGCGGTCCCGAAGAAGGTATCGATACGGTTGCGCGCATAGTAGCCGGTCCGCGAGGAAACCTGCTTGGCGATGACCTGCTCGGCGCTCTTCAGGACATCGGCGAAGGAAAACCAGCGCGGCTCGCCGATCTGGCGGAACAGCGGATTGTTGTTGTACTGCATGATCTGCCGCACCGAGTGGCGCAGCGCCTTGGAGGGAATGGTTCCGAGGTGGGTGCAGTTGCCGCCGACCTGGGGGCGATCATCCACGACCGCTACCTTGCGCCCGGCCTTCACGGCATTCATCGCTGCCCCTTCGCCAGCAGGGCCTGTGCCGATTACCACCACATCGTAGTTATATACAGCCATACTTACTCCTGAAAACGCGCCGGGGCGCCCCCCGGCGCGGTTGACGAATTCGCTCGGAACCCGACTGAATACTCCAACGCCGGTCCCGTCGCTATAGGCCTTTTGGGTATCTCCAGCCCGCCCTAGAGCGGTCAATCCCTGTTGGCGTCATAGGCGAGGCGGGGCTTGGCCGCCTTATCGCTCCCGGCATTCGCCTCTTCGCACTTGTCCTGATCGCCACCGCAGATGGGACAGTCGTCCTTCTCGATCCCCAGGTTGGCGATACCGCCACAGGAGCCGGCGATCGGCTTGCGGCCCATGATCACACCGATGGACATGCCCAGTACCACCAGCAGCATGACGAGAAAAACCAGTACCCAGGTCATTGCTTGTCTCCCTTGCCGAACAGTCGGTCGAAGGTTGCCGTACTTTTGGTGACGAACGCCTGCCCGTCACGAATCACCAGAAAGGCGGCGATACCCCGCTGCTCCGCGAAAGCCAGGCCGCGTTCCTCGCCGAGCACCATCAGGACAGTGGACAGACCGTCCGCCCGGAGAGCCGAAGGGTCCACGACCGTCACCGCGGCCAGCCGGTGGGCGACCGGTGCGCCGAGCCTGGGGTCCACCGTATGGGAATAGCGCTTGCCATTCTGCTCGAAGAAATTGCGGTAGTCTCCCGATGTGGAAACCGCATAGCCGTCGAGGGCGATGATCCGCTGCGCGACCCGTTCGTTGTCATGGGGTGCCTCGATGGCGATCCGCCAGGGCGTGCCGTCGGGCTTGTGCCCCCTGGCCTTGAGTTCGCCGGTGATTTCCACCAGGTAGCTGTCCACGCCCAGCGCCTCGAACCGGGCGGCGACCCGGTCGACCGCATGGCCGGCGGCGATGCTGTTGAAATCCACCTGCACCGGGGCATCCTTGCACAACCGCTCGCCGTCGATGCGCAGATACTGGTGCCCCACGCGCTGGCGCGCCGCGGCGATCGCCTCGGCATCCGGCACCTGTTCGCCATGGCCGTGCGGACCGAAGCCCCAGAGATCGAGCAGGGGGCCGACGGTCAGATCCAGCGCGCCCTCGCTCTCCACGGAAAGACGTTCGCCGGCGGCCACCAGGGTGCGCACCTCGTCCGGCACCGCTGCGCAACTGCCCGTGGGAAGCGTGTTGAAGCGTTCGATATCCGAGTCGGAACGGTAGGTGGACACCTGTCGATCGAGATCGGCCAGGATCGCCTCGGTCTCGCGCTGCAACTCCTCCTTGGCAGGAGTTCCCCGGCGCTGGACGTACTTCACCGAATAGGTACTGCCCATGGTCGGGCCGACGAAGCTTTCCACCTGTTCAGAAAACATACAGCCCGCCATCGTGGCCGCCAAGGCGGCCACGATGGCGGGCTTCAGCAGTGCAGCGACCACCTCTAGCCGCCGAAATCATCGAGCAGGATATTCTCCCGTTCGACGCCCAGATCGAGCAGCATCTTGATCACCGCCGCGTTCATCATCGGCGGGCCGCACATGTAGAACTCGCAGTCCTCCGGAGCCGGATGGTCCTTCAGGCAGTTCTCGTAGAGCACGTTGTGGATGAAGCCGGTCAGCCCCGTCCAGTTGTCCTCGGGCTGCGGGTCGGACAACGCCAGGTGCCAGCGGAAGTTCGGGTTCTCCGCCTGCAACTGATCGTACTCCTCGACGTAGAAGGCCTCGCGCAGGGAGCGTGCACCGTACCAGAAGCTCATCTTGCGCTTGGATTTCAGGCGCTTGAGCTGGTCGAAGATGTGCGAACGCATCGGCGCCATGCCGGCGCCGCCGCCGATGAACACCATCTCGGCATCGGTGTCCCTGGCGAAGAACTCACCGAAGGGACCGTATACCGTGACCTTGTCGCCCGGCTTCAGGTTGAACACGAAGGAAGACATCTTGCCCGGCGGAATGTCGTCGCGGTTCGGCGGCGGCGAGGCGATGCGGATGTTGAACTTGACGATGCCTTTCTCTTCCGGATAGTTCGCCATGGAGTAGGCGCGGATCGTCGTCTCGTCCACCTTGGAGACGAAGCGCCACATGTTGAACTTGTCCCAGTCGCCGCGGTATTCCTCCTGGATGTCGAAATCCTTGTAGTGGACCACGTGCGGCGGGCACTCCAGCTGGACATAGCCGCCGGCGCGGAAGTCCACGCTCTCGCCTTCCGGCAGGCGCAGGGTCAGTTCCTTGATGAAGGTGGCCACGTTGGGGTTGGACTCCACCGTGCACTCCCACTTCTTCACACCGAAGACTTCTTCCGGCACTTCGATCCTCATGTCCTGCTTGACCGGGGTCTGGCAGGACAGGCGCCAGCCCTCCTTGGCCTGGCGGCGGGTGAAGTGCGACTCCTCGGTGGGCAGCATCTCGCCGCCGCCGGACTCGACGACGCACTTGCACTGCGCGCAGGTGCCACCGCCACCGCAGGCGGAGGACAGGAAGATATTGTTGGCCGCCAGGGTCTGCAGCAGTTTGCCGCCGGCCGGCACGGTAATGCTGCGCTCGCCGTTGATCTCGATGCTCACGTCGCCGCTGGACACCAGCCTGGCGCGGGCGGCGAGGATGATCACCACCAGCGCCAGCACGATGGCGGTGAACATGCCGATGGCGAGGAATATTTCGTTACTCATCTGCTCATCCCATCCTTACAGCTGAATGCCGGAGAAAGACATGAAGCCGAGGGACATCAGGCCAATGGTGATGAAGGCGATCCCCAGCCCCTGCAGCCCTTCGGGCACGTCGCTGTATTTCAGCTTCTCGCGGATACCGGCGAGCAAGGCGATGGCCAGCGCCCAGGAGAAACCCGAGCCGATGCCGTAGACCACGCTTTCCGGGAAGTTGTAGTCGCGCTCGACCATGAACAGCGAGCCGGCCATGATGGCGCAGTTCACCGTGATCAGCGGCAGGTAGATGCCCAGCGCGTTGTAGAGCGAGGGTACGTACTTGTCCAGGAGCATCTCGAGGATCTGCACGATGGCGGCGATCACCCCGATGTAGCTCAGAAAGCCGAGGAAGCTGAGGTCGATGTCGGGCAGGCCGGCCCAGGCCAGCGCCCCTTCCTTGAGCAGATAGGCATAGAGCAGGTTGTTGGCCGGCACGGTGATGGCCTGGACCACCACGACCGCGATGCCGAGGCCGATGGCGGTCTCCACCTTCTTGGAGATGGCGATGAAGGTGCACATGCCGAGGAAGAACGCCAAGGCCATGTTCTCGATGAACACGGACTTCACGAACAGGCTGATGTAGTGCTCCATTAGTAAGCCTCCTTGTTCGAGACCTGCGGGGCCAGGCGGTAGGCCGGCTTCTCGACCTGATCCCGCCTCCAGGTGCGCAGGCCCCAGACGATCAGACCGATGAGGAAGAAGGCCGAGGGCGGCAACAGCAGCAGCCCGTTGGGCTGATACCAGCCACCGTCGTTGACGACCGGAATGATGGTGAAGCCGAACAGTTTGCCGGCGCCGAACAACTCGCGGAAAAAGCCCAGCACGATCAGCATGACGCTATAGCCCAGGCCGTTGCCGATACCATCGTAGAACGACAGGGCCGGCGGGTTCTGCATGGCGAAGGCCTCGGCACGCCCCATCACGATGCAGTTGGTGATGATCAGGCCGACGAACACCGAGAGCTGCTTGGACAGCCCGTAGGCGAAGGCCTTGAGCAACTGGTCGACCACGATCACCAGCGAGGCGATGATCACCATCTGCACGATCATGCGGATCGAACTGGGGATCTGGCTGCGGATCATCGAGATGAACATGCTCGAGCAGGCCGTCACCAGGGTCAGCCCGATGGCCATCACCAGCGCGGTCTTCAGGTTCGAGGTGACCGCCAGCGCCGAACAGATACCGAGGATCTGCAGGCCGATGGGGTTGTTGCTGAAGATCGGATTTAACAGGACTTCCTTGATGGTCGGTTGCGCCATGCTCAGGCCCCCCCATTGCGCAGGTTAGCGATAAACGGACCAAAACCCTTCTGACCGAGCCAGAAGCGCAGCAGATTCTCGACACCGTTGCTGGTCAAGGTCGCGCCGGCCAGGCCGTCGACCTGATGGATTGCCTTCGGGTTTTGCGAATCGACGTTGCCCTTGACGATGTCCACAGCCAGGCGGCCATCCTCGTCGAACAGGGTCTTGCCCGGCCACAGGGCCTTCCATTTCGGATTGTCCACCTCGCCGCCCAGACCGGGAGTCTCGGCATGCTGGTAGAAGCCCATGCCGGCCACGGTATTCAGGTCGCCCTTGAGCGCCATGAAGCCGTACAGGGTCGACCACAGGCCGTAGCCGCGTACCGGCAGGATCAGGGTATCGAGCCGGCCATCCTTCTCCACCAGATAAACGGTGCTGAAGCGCTCGCGGCGCTTGATCGAGGCGATGTCCTGCTCGCCCGGCAAGGCATCGGACAGCTTGGAATCCTTGGCCGCCTTGAGCGGATCGAAGGTGCTCGCGTCCTGCGCATCGCTGAACCTGCCACTTTCCAAGTCCACCACCTTGGCGACGATGCGCTCCTTGTACAGTTCCTTGACCTGCTTGCCGGACAGGTCGGCATCGCCGAGCCCGGCGATCGCCAGGATGCTGCGCTGCTTGTCCAGCTCCTTGTTCTCGACCTGGGTCGACTTCAGTGCCACGGCTGCACCGGCGACGAACACCGAACACACCAGGCAGACCACCAGGGCCACCGTCAGCGTGCGGACGGTGGATTCTTTCTGATTAGACATTGCGTGCCAGCCTCCGCTTGATGTTGGCCTGAACGACGAAGTGGTCGATCAGCGGTGCGCACAGGTTGCCGAACAGGATCGCCAGCATCATGCCCTCGGGGAAGGCCGGGTTGACCACACGAATCAATACGACCATCACCCCGATGAGGATGCCGAACGCCCACTTGCCGGTATTGGTCATGGATGCCGAAACCGGATCGGTGGCCATGAACAGCGTGCCGAAGGCGAAGCCACCGGCGACCAGATGCCAGTACCAGGGCATGGCGAACATGGGGTTGGTATCGGAGCCGATCAGGTTGAACAGGCTGCTCAGGACGACCATGCCGACCATCACGCCGGCGACGATGCGCCAGGCTGCGATCTTGGTCAGCAACAGCACGGCACCGCCGATGAGGATGGCCAGGGTGCTGGTCTCGCCGATGGAGCCCTGCTCGATGCCCAGGAAGGCATCCATCCAACTGACACCGGCGGACACCACGCCTTCGACACCCCCGGCAGCGGCCAGGCTGAGGGCGGTGGCGCCGGCATAGCCATCGACGGCGGTCCACACGCCATCGCCGGACAGTTGCGCCGGGTAGGCGAAGAACAGGAAAGCCCGGCCGACCAGCGCCGGGTTGAGGAAGTTCTTGCCCGTACCGCCGAACACTTCCTTGCCGATCACCACGCCGAAACTGATGCCCATGGCCACCTGCCAGAGGGGAATGCTCGGCGGCAGGGTCAGGGAGAACAGCACGGAGGTGACGAAGAAGCCCTCGTTGATCTCATGCTTGCGCACCGAAGCGAACAGCACTTCCCAGAAGCCGCCGACGATGAAGGTCACCGCATAGATCGGCAGGAAGTAGGCAGCCCCCTGCACGAAACAGTCCCACAGGCTGTTCGGATCGAATCCGGCCAGGGCGCCGGTCAGGGCGAAACGCCAGCCACCCTGGGCCGCCAGCAGTTCGGGGTTTCCGGCGAAGATCAGGTTGGCCTGGTAGCCGGTGTTCCACATGCCGAAGAACATCGCCGGGAAGGTACAGAGCCAGACCAGGATCATCATCCGCTTGAGATCGATGCCATCGCGCACATGGGCAGTGGTCTTGGTCACGCTGGCCGGGCGGTAGAGGAAGGTATCGACGGCCTCGTAAAGGGCGTACCACTTCTCGAATCTGCCGCCCTTTTCGAAATTGTGCTCGATCTTATCGAGAAACGCTCGGATTACCATCGATCAACCCTCTTTCTCGATACGGGTGAGGTTGTCCCGGAGAATCGGGCCGTACTCGTACTTGCCGGCACAGACATAGCTGCACAGGGCCAGATCCTCTTCGTCCAGCTCCAGCACGCCGAGCTTCTGCGCCATCTCGGTGTCGCCGACGATCAGGCTGCGCAGCAACTGGGTCGGCAGGATATCCAGCGGCATCACCTCTTCGTAGTTGCCGACCGGCACCATGGCGCGCGGGCTGCCGTTGGTGGTGGTGGAAAAGGCGAAGCGCTTGTCCTCCGCCAATTTGGAAACGAACACGTTGAGCAGCGAATGCTTCTCCGTGCCCGCGCGCAGGTAATGCAGCAGCTCCCGCTCGTCGCCCTCCCTCAGGCAGGACACCTGCAGGTGGTAGCGACCAAGGTAGGCGAAGGCACCGTGCGCCGTGCGGCCGCCGAGCAGCGAGCCGGACACCACACGGTTGTAGCCGGGCTGCAATTCGCCGGCGGTCAGTTCGTCGAGGCAGGCGCCCAGGCGGGTACGCAGCAGGCGCGGACGCTCGACCACCGGCCCGCCCAGGGCGACGACGCGCTCGACCGACAACCGGCCGCTGGTGAACAGCTTGCCGATGGCGATCACATCCTGATAGTTGATGGTCCAGACGGTCTTGCCGCTGCCGACCGGATCGAGGAAGTGGATGTGGGTACCGGCCAGGCCGGCCGGATGCGGACCGGCGAAAGCCTCGGCCCGCACCTTGGCCAGTTGTTCGCCGGGCAAGGCGACACGGTCGGCCTTGCACAGGTAGACCCCGGCGAGATTGCCGAGCACCTTGAGACCGTTCTCGAAATCCGCCGCCCGCTCGGTGATGATCAGCGCCGGATTCGCCGCCAGCGGATGGGTGTCGAGCGCGGTGACGAAGATCGAACTGGGCGTCGCGTCGATAGCCGGTACGCGACTGAACGGACGGGTACGCAACGCGGTCCAAAGCCCGGAACGCTGCAGATTCTCGCGTACTTGCTCGCTGCTCAGGCTTTCCAGTTGCTCCTGCGGATACTGGACGAAGATTTCCTCTTCGTCGCCCTCCAGGTCGATGACCACCGACTGGAGGACGCGCTGGGCACCGCGGTGGATGGCGCTGACGACCCCGGCCCCCGGAGCGGTGTATTGAACCCCGGGGGTCCTCTTGTCGCTGAACAGGACTTGACCGAGCTTGACCCGGTCGCCGACCTGCACGTTCATGGTTGGCTTCATGCCGTGATAGTCGAAGCCTATCACGGCTACGCTGCGAACCGGTCTCGCAGCTTCTATGCGCTGCGTCGGCTCGCCTGTGATGGGCAAGTCGAGCCCTCGTTTGATTCTGATCATAGGTTCAAGGCCTAACCCATTGATTTAAAAGCAAAATTTCAGGACTCAAGGCAGCATTGATCAAGAAACGGCGCGGCAAGCCGCAACCGTTCCTGCGCTCTGCAGTCTTCGAATCCAGGAAAAAAATCCGCCCGATTATAGGGATGCCGTGGGGTGATAACCACCCAAGAGCTTGTTTTTTATGGTTTCTTGAAGAGAATTTTTCTTTTTGGCATGTGCAGTGACAGGGACGTGCGAAGAGCCCAAACGAAAACGGGAGCCCATGGGCTCCCGTTTTCGTGTCTTGTAACGATCAGTTGGGGAAAACCGGCGGATTGACTCCGGCTATTTCCTCGAGCACGCGTACCACCTGGCAACTGTAGCCGAACTCGTTGTCGTACCAGACATAGAGCACGACTCGATTGTCGGTGCAGATGGTGGCTTCGGCATCCACCACCCCGGCATGGCGGGAACCGACGAAGTCGGTGGATACCACCTCGGACGAGTTGACGAAGTCGATCTGCTTGTGCAGTTCGGAGAACATCGCCACCTGACGCAGGTATTCGTTGATCTCGTCGCGGCTGGTGGACTTTTCCAGGTTCAGGTTGAGGATCGCCATGGAAACGTTCGGCGTCGGCACGCGAATCGCGTTGCCGGTCAGCTTGCCCTTCAACTCGGGCAGGGCCTTGGCCGCGGCGGTGGCCGCCCCGGTCTCGGTGATCACCATGTTCAGCGGAGCGCTTCGACCGCGGCGGCTGCCCTTGTGGAAGTTGTCGATCAGGTTCTGGTCGTTGGTGTAGGAGTGCACGGTCTCCACGTGACCATTGACGATGCCGAACTTGTCGTTCACCGCCTTCAGCACCGGCACGATGGCATTGGTGGTGCAGGAAGCCGCGGAGACGATCTTGTCCTCGTCGGTGATGTCGCGATGGTTGATGCCATGCACGATGTTCTTCAGCGCCCCCTTGCCCGGAGCGGTCAGTACCACGCGGGCGACGCCCGGGCACTTCAGATGCTGGCCGAGGCCTTCGGCGTCGCGCCACTTGCCGGTGTTGTCGACCACGATGGCGCTCTGGATGCCGTACTGGGTGTAATCGACGGAGGTCGGGTCGTTGGAGTAGATCACCTGGATCAGGTTGCCGTTGGCGAGGATGGTATTGCTTTCCTCGTCCACGGTGATGGTGCCTTCGAACGGGCCGTGCACCGAGTCACGGCGCAACAGGCTGGCGCGCTTGGCCAGATCGTTGTCGGCGCCCTTGCGCACGACGATGGCGCGCAGGCGCAGTCCGTCGCCGCCGCCGGTCTTCTGGATCAGGATGCGCGCCAGCAGGCGGCCGATGCGGCCGAAGCCATAGAGCACCACGTCGCTGCCCTTGTGCTGGATGCTGTTCTGCCTGCCGACGACCTCGGACAGCTCGTCGCGCACGAACTGCTCGACGGAGCGACCGGCACCGGCCTCCCGGTACTTGCCGACCATCTTGCCCAGATCGACGGAAGCGGCGCCGAGCTTCAGCTCGCTCATGGCCTTGAGGATCGGGAAGGTCTCGTGCACCGAAAGCTCGGCCTCGTCGGTCTGGCGGTGGCGGGCGAAGCGATGGGCCTTGAGGACCGCGATCACGGACTGGTTGATCAGGGGACGTCCGAAAATCGAGGTCACCACGTTGTTGTTGCGATAGAGCTGACCGATCAGCGGGATCATCGCCTCAGCGAGCGCTTCACGGTCAATCCATTCACCAAGACACTGGTCGGGCTTCTGATTCACGGGCAATACCTTCTTACGTGTAGGGGCAACTAAAAATGACTACATTATGGCCATGCCGGCATGGACCGGCAATGTACGGCGGATGAAACACTGACAGCAAAGCGCGCGGATAGTTACAATCGACCGGATATCATTTTTTTACCGGAGCCACGCCTCCCCGTGTCCGTATTGCGTTTTCCGACCCTGCCGGCGGCCCCCGGCAAACAACACTGGGGCAACCTGCCGGGCACGGCGCTTCCCCTGGCGATCGCCGAAGCCGCCAGCGCCGCGGCCAAGCGCTTCACCCTGCTCCTGACCGCCGACAGCCTGAGCGCCGAACGCCTGGAACAGGATCTCCGCTTCTTCGCCCCGGAGCTTCCGGTGCTGCAATTCCCGGACTGGGAAACCCTGCCCTACGACCTCTTCTCGCCGCACCAGGATATCGTCTCGCAGCGCATCGCCAGCCTCTACCGCCTGCCGGAACTGAACCACGGCGTGCTGGTGGTGCCGATCACCACCGCCCTGCACCGTCTGGCGCCGAAGCCTTTCCTGCTGGGTAGCAGCCTGGTGCTGGACGTCGGCCAGCGGCTCGATGTGGAACAGATGCGCCAGCGCCTGGAAGCGGCCGGCTACCGCTGTGTGGAAACCGTCTACGAACACGGCGAATTCGCCGTGCGCGGCGCCCTGATCGATCTCTTTCCCATGGGCAGCGAGCGCCCCTACCGCATCGACCTGTTCGACGACGAGATCGAGACCCTGCGCACCTTCGACCCGGAGACGCAGCGCTCGATCGACAAGGTCGAGTCGGTACGTCTGCTGCCGGCCCGCGAATTCCCGCTGCGCAAGGAAGCGGTCGCCGCCTTTCGCGCCCGCTTCCGCGAGCGTTTCGACGTCGACTTCCGCCGCTGCCCGATCTACCAGGACCTCGCCAGCGGTATCACCCCGGCCGGCATCGAGTACTACCTGCCGTTGTTCTTCGAGGAAACCGCCACCCTCTTCGACTACCTGCCGTCCACCACCCAGGTGTTCTCCCTGCCCGGCATCGAACAGGCCGCCGAGCACTTCTGGAGCGACGTGCGCAACCGCTACGAGGAGCGCCGCCTCGATCCGGAACGGCCGCTGCTGCCGCCCGCCGAGCTGTTCCTGCCGGTGGAGGACTGTTTCGCACGCCTGAAGAGCTGGCCCCGGGCGATCGTCTCGGCCGAAGAGATCGAACCCGGTGTCGGCCGCGAGCGCCTGCCCGCACGCGCGCTGCCGTCGCTGGCGATCGACGCCAGGGCTGGCCAGCCGCTGGCGGCCCTGGCCGGTTTCCTCGACGGCTTCCCGGGCCGCGTGCTGTTCACCGCCGAGTCGGCCGGACGCCGCGAAGTGCTTCTGGAACTGCTCGCACGCCTGAACCTGCGCCCGCAGAGCGTCGACGGCTGGCCGGGCTTTCTCGCCGCCACGGAGCGCCTGGCCATCGCCATCGCCCCGCTGGACGAGGGCCTGCTGCTCGACGAGCCCGCCCTGGCATTGATCGCCGAGAGCCAATTGTTCGGTCAGCGGGTGATGCAGCGCCGGCGCCGGGAAAAGGCGCGCGACGGCGGCGACAACGTCATCAAGCACCTCACCGAACTGCGCGAGGGTGCGCCTGTGGTGCATATCGACCACGGCATCGGCCGCTACCGCGGGCTGGTCACCCTGGAGGTCGAGGGCCAGGCCGCCGAGTTCCTCATGCTGGAGTACGCCGAGGAAGCCAAGCTCTACGTACCGGTGGCCAACCTGCATCTGATCGCCCGCTACACCGGCAGCGACGACGCCCTCGCCCCGCTGCACCGGCTGGGCTCGGAGCAATGGCAGAGGGCCAAGCGCAAGGCCGCCGAGCAGGTCCGCGACGTCGCCGCCGAGCTGCTCGACATCTATGCCCGGCGCGCCGCCCGCGCGGGCTTCGCCTTCAAGGACCCGGCCACCGACTACGAAACCTTCAGCGCCAGCTTCCCCTTCGAGGAAACCCCCGACCAGCAGGCCGCCATCGACGCGGTGCGCACCGACATGCTGGCGCCCCGGCCGATGGATCGCCTGATCTGCGGCGACGTCGGCTTCGGCAAGACCGAAGTGGCCATGCGCGCCGCCTTCATCGCCGTGCATAGCGGCAGGCAGGTCGCGGTGCTGGTGCCGACCACCCTGCTCGCCCAGCAGCACTACAACAGCTTTCGCGACCGCTTCGCCGACTGGCCGGTGAAGGTCGAGGTGATGAGCCGCTTCAAGTCGGCCAAGGAAGTCGAAGGCGCCATCGCCGCACTGGCCGAAGGCAAGATCGACATCGTCATCGGCACCCACAAGCTCCTGCAGGACGACGTCAGCTTCAAGAACCTGGGCCTCGCCATCATCGACGAGGAACACCGCTTCGGCGTGCGCCAGAAGGAGCAGCTCAAGGCCTTGCGCAGCGAGGTGGACATCCTCACCCTGACCGCCACGCCGATCCCGCGCACCCTGAACATGGCCGTCGCCGGCATGCGCGATCTGTCGATCATCGCCACCCCGCCGGCGCGCCGACTGTCGGTACGCACCTTCGTCATGGAGCAGCAGAACACCCTGATCCGCGAGGCGCTGCTGCGCGAGCTGCTGCGCGGCGGCCAGGTTTACTACCTGCACAACGAGGTGAAGACCATCGAGAAATGCGCCCGCGAACTGGCCGAACTGGTGCCCGAGGCACGCATCGCCATCGGTCACGGGCAGATGCGCGAGCGCGAACTGGAACAGGTGATGGGCGACTTCTACCACAAGCGCTTCAACGTACTGGTGGCCTCGACCATCATCGAGACCGGCATCGACGTGCCCAGCGCCAACACCATCGTCATCGAACGCGCCGACAAGTTCGGCCTGGCCCAGTTGCACCAGTTGCGCGGCCGGGTCGGTCGCAGCCACCACCAGGCCTATGCCTACCTGCTCACCCCGCCGCGCAAGCAGATGACCGAGGACGCGCAGAAGCGCCTGGAAGCCATCGCCGGCGCCCAGGACCTCGGCGCCGGCTTCGTCCTGGCCACCCACGACCTGGAGATCCGCGGCGCCGGCGAACTGCTCGGCGAGGGCCAGAGCGGCCAGATCCAGGCGGTCGGCTTCACCCTCTACATGGAAATGCTCGAGCGCGCGGTCAAGGCCATCCGCAAGGGCGAGCAGCCGAACCTCGAGCAGCCGCTGGGCGGCGGCCCGGACATCAACCTGCGGGTTCCGGCGCTGATCCCCGAAGACTACCTGCCGGACGTGCACGCCCGCCTGATCCTCTACAAGCGCATCGCCTCGGCGAGCGCAGAGGAAGAACTCAATGAACTGCAGGTGGAGATGATCGACCGCTTCGGTCTCCTGCCCGAGCCGACCAAGCACCTGATGCGCCTGACCCGCCTGAAGCTGCAGGCGGAACGGCTCGGCATCGCCAAGATCGATGCCGGCCCCCAGGGCGGACGCATCGAATTCGCCGCCCACACCTGCGTCGATCCGTTGGTGCTGATCAAGCTGATCCAGAGCCAGCCGAGCCGCTACAAGTTCGAAGGCGCCACCCTGCTCAGGTTCCAGATACCCATGGAACGCCCGGAAGAACGCTTCAACACCCTCGAGGCGCTGCTCGAGCGCCTGACTCCGCCATCCGCGTAAGGACAGACCCCATGCGTGCGCTACGCCTGCTTCCCCTGCTGCTCGCCCTGCTCGCCCCCGCTGCGTTTGCCGAAGGGCTGTACCAGGTCGAATTGATCCTGTTCCGCCAGCCCGGCGACCCGCTGCCCGCGGGCCAGCCGCCGGCGGAGAACTGGGCCGCCGGCGCGCAGACCCTGAACGACACGAACCGCCGGACACCGGCGCTCGAGGAGCAGGCGGCCAAGCTGGCCGGGGCAGAGGGTTACAAGGTGCTGCTGCACCAGGCCTGGCAGCAGCAGTTGGGCGGCACGGCGAGCCGGATGGCATTGAGCGCCGGCAAGGAAAGCCACGGCCACCACCCCATCGAGGGCACGCTGAGCCTGACCCAGGGACGCTACCTGGACGTCGCCGCGGAATTCTGGATCAACCGCTTCGACAACGTCGGCTTCCTCGCCGGCAGCGAGCGCCTGAAACAGGCCAGCCGCCTGTCCACCGGCCAGTTCACCTTCCTCGACCACGGCAACCTGGGCCTGCTGATCCGGGTCACGCCCCTCTGACGCATGCCGAACGACGAGGACCGCTGGAATCCTCGTCGTTTTCAGGAAACGGCTCAGGCCGTCAGGACCCGCCCCAGCACAGCCCTGGCCTTGCCCATTCCCGCGCCTATGGCGCGCTCGATGTCGTCCATGGTGATCAGCGCCGTGCTCTTGCCCGCCGCCGGATTCACCACCAGCGCCAGGCAGGCGTAGGGCAGCTCCAGCTCCCGGGCCAGCACCGCCTCGGGCATGCCGGTCATGCCGACGATGTCGCAGCCGTCCCGCTCCAGGCGGACCACCTCGGCGGCGGTCTCCAGGCGCGGCCCCTGGGTGCAGCCATAGACCCCGTGCCCGCTGAAGGCGCAGCCCTCGGCGGCCAGGGCCGCGATCAGCCGCCGGCGCAGGGTCTCGTCATAGGGGTGGCTGAAATCCACATGGGTGACGGTGTCGAGATCGTCCTCGAAGTAGGTGTGCGCCCGGCCGAAGGTGTAATCGACGATCTGGTGCGGCACGCAGAAATGCCCGGTGCCCATCGCCGCATGAATGCCGCCGACCGCATTGACCGCGAGGATCGCCGTGGCGCCGGCCTGGCGCAGCGCCCAGAGGTTGGCCCGGTAATTGACCCGATGCGGCGGAATGCGGTGCGGGTGGCCGTGGCGAGCCAGGAACAGCACCTCGCGGCCGGCGTAGTCGCCGCGCAGGATGTCCGCCGAAGGAGCGCCGAAGGGCGTCTCCAGCGACAGGGACTGATGGATGCGCAGTCCTTCCAGTTGGGTCAGACCGGTACCGCCGATGATCGCATGGACCGTCATGTCATCTCCTCAATCGATCAGCCGGGCCTGGCGCAGACTCTCGAGCGCGCGCAGCCAGCGTGGGTTCTGCTTGTAATCGACGCCAGGGAAGGCTCGCCGGCGCATCCCCGCCAGGCGCGGCGACGGCTTCGCGTCGAGGCGCTGCAGGGCGGACAGGGCCAGTTCGGCCGCCGCCCGGTCGTTGCATACCAGTCCTATGTCGCAACCGGCGGCGAGCGCCGCCTCGATCCGTGCGGCCGCATCGCCGGCCACATGGGCGCCGGCCATCGACAGGTCGTCGCTGAACACCACCCCGCCGAAGCCCAGCTCGCCGCGCAGGATGTCCTGCAGCCAGCGGCGGGAGAAGCCGGCCGGCTGCTCATCGACCTGCGAATAGATGACGTGCGCCGGCATCAGCGCATCCAGTTGGCCGCCGAGGCGCTGGAAGGGCAGCAGATCCTGAGCGCGGATCGCATCGAGACTGCGCTCGTCGGTGGGGATGGCAACATGGGAATCGGCTTCCGCCCAGCCATGGCCGGGGAAATGCTTGCCAGTAGCGGCCATGCCGGCGGCATGCATGCCACGGACGAAGGCCCCGGCCAGGCGGACGACCGCCTCCGGTTCGCCGGCGAAGCCGCGCGAGCCGATCACCGCGCTACGCCCATGATCGAGATCCAGCACCGGCGCGAAACTGAAATCCAGCCCGGCTGCCAGCACCTCGGTCGCCATCAGCCAGCCGCACTCCTCGGCCAGCCGTTCGTCCTCCCCATGTGCGGCCAGCGCCCCCATCGCCGGCAAACGCACGAAACCCTGGCGCAGGCGTTGCACACGGCCGCCCTCCTGATCCACGGCGAGCAGCAGGTCGGGGCGCTCGGCACGGATCGCCGCGCAGAGTTCGCGGACCTGGGCCGGGTGCTCGATATTGCGGGCGAACAGAATCAGGCCGCCTACCTCGGGCTGGCGCAGCAACTGGCGATCCTCGGCGGTCAGCCAGGTGCCGGCGATGTCCAGCATCAAAGAGCCTTGCATGGAAAATCCTTCAACTGAAATCGGTCGCCGCCCACTCGGGACACGGCGCTTCTTCGATCCGCACGCGGCAGTGCAGGGGCACGCGCGGGTAAAGCTCCAGCAGGTCGGCGTTGCGCAGGCGCACGCAGCCGTGGGAGCGCGGCACCCCCATGGGCTCGCTGTCCGGCGTGCCATGGAGATAGATGTAGCGACGGAAGGTGTCCACCGGACCGAGCCGGTTGCGGCCGATTTCGCAGCCGCTCAGCCAGAGGATCCGACTGAGGATCCAGTCGCGGCCGGGAAAGGCTTCGTGCAGCTCCGGCGTCCAGACCTCGCCGGTCCAGCGCCGCCCACGCAGCACGGCTCCCGCCGGCAGGCCTGCGCCGATCTTCGCACGCACCTGATGCAGGCCGCGCGGCGTACAGCCGGAACCGGACCGCTCGCCGGGACCGTTCAACGCGGTGGAAACCGCCAGGCGCAGGAGCAGGCGACCGTCGGCGAAACCGTACAGCGCCTGATCCGCCAGGGAAATGTGAAGAAAGTCGAGCATTCGCATGGGCCGCTAGCTTAGCCGATCGGGACGATGCCGCCCACCGCTCCGCTACTCGTCCGCCTCGGGCGAAACGGGACGAACCGCGCTGGCGGGCTGCACCGCCTTGCCGCGCGGCCTGGGCCGGGCATTGGCCAGTTGCGGGTCCTCGATGGCACTCCCGGCGCGCATGCCGGCGGCGAGAAAGGGCACCAGCAGGCGCAACGCCTGTTCGCTGGAAGTCTGCACCTCGAAACGCTCCGCGGCGAAGGCGCGCAGCGTTTCGATTCCGGACAGGCTGAAGGTGGCCGCGCCGAGCATGAAATGGGTGCGCCAGAACAGCTCCAGCGGCGGAATCCCCGGCACCGCCTCCTCCAGTAGCAGCAGGTAGCGACGGAAGAGCTTGCCGTAGGTGTCCTCGAGATAGCGCCGCAGGTGTTCCTGTCCCTGGTTCAGAACCAGACCGAGCAGACGCATGAAGATCGCCATGCCGCTGCGCGGACGCGCCGCCTGCGCCTGTGCGATGGTGATTTCCAGAAGCTCCTCGAGGCCCACGCCCACGGCCTGGCGGCGGTCCAGCTCACGCCCCAGGCCGCTGCAGAAGGGGCCGAGCACCCGGGAGAAGACCGCCTCGATGAGCGCGCTTTTCGAACCGAAGTGGTAGTTCACCGCGGCCAGATTGACATCGGCCTTGCTGGTGATCAGTCGTAGCGAGGTCTCGGCGAATCCCCTTTCCGCGAACAGCTGCTCGGCAGCGTCCAGGATGCGCTCGACAGTTTCCGAGTGGGGCATGCTTCCTCCGCCAGTGACGACCTTATTCCTTTGAACCGCCATTGTATTGCAATTCGGACAGCGGACTGAGCAGGGATTGCAAGCATCCTCGACCGAGCGGTTGCCAGTCGAAGAATACTGTATATAATCACAGTAACTGGATAAAAAGACAGAGCAGCCTCCATGCACAAACTGACGCCTCGCCAAGTCGAAATCCTCGCCTTCATCAAGCGCTGTCTGGAGGAGAACGGTTATCCGCCGACCCGGGCGGAGATCGCCAGGGAACTCGGCTTCAAGTCCCCCAACGCGGCGGAAGAGCATCTCAAGGCGATGGCGCGCAAGGGAGCGATCGAAATGACTCCGGGGGCCTCCCGCGGCATCCGCATTCCCGGCAGCGAAGTCGAGAGCGAACCGACCAGCCTGCCCATCGTCGGCCGGGTCGCGGCCGGCGCACCGATCCTCGCCCAGCAGCACATCGAGGAAACCTGCCAGATCGATCCGGGCTTCTTCCATCCCCGCGCCGACTACCTGTTGCGGGTACGGGGCATGAGCATGAAGGACGTCGGCATCTACGATGGCGACCTGCTCGCCGTGCACACCTGCCGCGAGGCGCACAACGGCCAGATCGTGGTGGCGCGCCTCAACGACGAGGTCACCGTCAAGCGCTTCAGGCGCGATGGGGACAAGGTCTGGCTGATCGCCGAAAACCCGGAATTCTCTCCGCTCGAAATAGACTTGACCGAGCAGGACCTGACCATCGAAGGATTGAGTGTCGGCGTGATACGCCGCTAGGAGGAAGCATGCAGCTCTCGCAGTCCCTGAACGCACAGTCGTTGCCGTTCGAAGCGGCGCTGGCCCGGCCATCCCGCCGCGACGACGGGAAAACGCCCGGATCGCCCGCCGCCAGGCAGACGGAGCCATTCAGCGAACTCAGCCTGCGTGGCGATGCCGGTCAATGCCTGTTCCTGCTCGCCCCCATGCTGCGCGAACTGAGCCAGGGCGACGACGGACGCTGGCTGACCCTGGTGGCCCCCCCGGCCAATCTGAGCCACGGCTGGCTGCGCGAGGCCGGCCTCAATCGCGAGCGGATTCTCCTGCTGCACCCCTCCCGCGAACAGGAAGCGAGCGAGCTGGCGTGCGAAGCCCTGCGCCTGGGGCGCAGTCATACGGTGGTCAGTTGGCTGGACCAGGTGAGTCGGCCGACCAGACACCGGTTGCTCCAGGCCGCGCGAATCGGTCGGGCCCAGAGCCTGAACATCCGACTGGGTTGAAGTCCACGACCTGGCGGCGAAAGGCGAATACGGCACCCGCTCCCCACGGGCACGGCCGACTTCAGTGCAAAACGCGCGGCAGTTCGTCGCTCTCGAAGTCGCCCTCGGCCAGACGCCCGGCCATCTGCACGCCCACGTTCAGCATGGCCTTGGCTACCTCGATGTGATGCCCCTGCAGAAAGCTCTTCGCGCTTTCGGAAAAGTCGAGGATGACCAGCTCTTCTTCGTCGTCGGCGCGACGCAAGGCGATGCGCCCATCGGGCAGTTCGACGATTTCGAGAAAGGACGTAGGCATAGGGGGCTGCTCGTGGAAAAGGCTGGACATTGTAATGTAACAGCCGATCCCGGGCATCACTGGATGACCGTCGCTCCCCTACCCGCTCAGCATTCGGTCAGGGACTCGCGAAAGCGCAGGGCCAGATCCTTGAGCGACTGTCTCCACTGCTCCAGTTGCGTGGTGCTCGGGAGCGGCGACGCCTCTTCCTCGTCCAGGCCCACCGTTTCGATCAGCGGCAGCCGCGGATCGACCTTGGCTTTCTTCGGCGCCTGTGGCGGCTGGAACAACCGGGTATGCTGGTCCAGCAGTTCGGCCAGCCAGGTTTCCGGCTGGCTGGCCAGTTCCACCAGCTCCGCCAGTTCCGGACTGGGCGCCGCACACAGCAATCCGGCATCCAGGAAGCGTTCGACCCGCGGCACGCCCGCCTCGGGCAGGCGGTAGAAGCCGGCGATTTCATGGCACAGCCCCAGCAGGGCGCCATGCAGGTGAAAAAGCACCGCCTCGCGCTCCGCCATGGCCTGCGCCTGGGCATTCAGCGCCCGGCTTTCCTCCGCCCGGCGCAGGGATGCCAGCGCCAGGCCGGCGAAATAGAGTTTCTGGTTGGTGCGTGTATAAAGCTCGTGGGCCATGCAGGCGCCCTCCGGTTCGAGACAGCCACTGTATACCAGGCCAAAGTGCGATCAAGTATGGACCCGCGGCATGGACGGCACCGGCCATCTCCGACGGGCCGTCCACGACAGGCGCCCTTTTCCGCTGGGAGCGCGACACACCGGAGGATCAGTGCTTGTCCTCGACCACCCAGCGGCCGTCCCGATGGAAGGCGCGCCAGCCGCTGGGCTTGCCCTCGACCTCGCTCTGCACGTATTGCTCCTTGGTCTTGCGGCTGAAGCGGATCACCGCTGGGCGCCCTTCCGGGTCGTGGCTAGGGGCTTCCAGCAGGAAGTGGTACTTCGGGTCGATTTCGTCCCGATGCGGCAACAGTTCCAGGACCAGCGGCGCACGGGTCTCGCGGTTCTTCGGGAACTGGCTGGCGGCGAGGAACAGGCCGGAAGCGCCGTCGCGCAGCACGTAGACATCGTCGACCTTCTCGCAGCGCAGCTCCGGCATTTTCACCGCATCCATCTTCGGCGGCGCCGGCTCGCCGTTCTTCAGCAGCTTGCGGGTGTTCTTGCAGGCGGCGTTGGTACAGCCGAAGAACTTGCCGAAGCGGCCGGTCTTGAGCTGCATCTCGCTACCGCACTTGTCGCACTCCAGGGTCGGCCCCTCGTAGCCCTTGATGCGGTACTGGCCCTCCTCGATCTCGTAGCCGGGGCAGTCCGGATTGTTGCCGCAGATGTGCAGCTTGTGCCGCTCGTCGAGCAGATAGGCGTCCATCGCCGTGCCGCACTTCGGGCAGCGACGCTTGTGGCGCAGCAGCAGGGATTCGGATTCGCCCTCGTCGTCCGCGGCGATCTCGTCGCCCGGGATCAGGTTGACGGTCGCTTTGCAGCGTTCCTTGGGCGGCAGGTTGTAACCCGAGCAGCCGAGGAACACGCCGGTCGAGGCGGTGCGGATCATCATCGGCCGGCCGCATTCGCGGCAGGGAATGTCGGTCAGGGTCGGCTGGTTGGCGCGCATGCCGGCCTCGCTGGATTCGGCCGCCTCCAGCTTCCTGCGGAAATCGCCGTAGAACTCGTCGAGCAGGTTCTTCCAGTCGCGCTCGCCCTGGGCGACGTCGTCCAGATGCTCCTCCATGCTAGCGGTGAAGCCGTAGTCCATCAGGTTGGCGAAGCTCTCGCCGAGCCGCTCGGTGACGATCTCGCCCATCTTCTCCGAATGGAAGCGGCGATTCTGCAGGGTCACGTAGCCGCGCTCCTGGATGGTCGAGATGATCGCCGCGTAGGTGGACGGCCGGCCGATCCCGCGCTTTTCCATCTCCTTGACCAGGCTGGCCTCGCTGTAGCGCGCTGGCGGCTTGGTGAAATGCTGGCTGGGATCGAGCTTGAGCAGATCGAGCAGTTCGCCCTCGCTCATCTCCGGCAGCACGTCGTCCTCGCCGGGCTTGGCCAATTGCGGCAACACGCGGGTATAGCCGTCGAACTTGAGGATGCGGCCCTTGGCGCGCAGCTCGAAGTCGCCGGCCTGGACGCTGACGTTGGTCGACAGGTATTCGGCCGGCGGCATCTGGCAGGCGACGAACTGGCGCCAGATCAGCTCGTAGAGGCGCTCGGCGTCGCGCTCCATGCCGGCCAACTGGTTCGGCCGCAGGTTGACGTCGGAGGGACGGATCGCCTCGTGAGCCTCCTGGGCGCCTTCCTTGCTGGTGTAGACATTGGGCTTGGCCGGCAGGTACTTCCCGCCGAACTCGCTGTCGATGAAGCCGCGCGCCATCTCCAGGGCATCGGCGGAGAGGTTGGTCGAGTCGGTCCGCATGTAGGTGATGTAACCGGCCTCGTACAGGCGCTGAGCCATCATCATGGTCTTCTTCACCGAGAAGCCGAGGCGGTTGCTCGCCGCCTGCTGCAAGGTCGAGGTGATGAAGGGCGCCGAGGGCTTGCTGCGGGTCGGCTTGTCCTCGCGCTTGAGCACCTGGTAGCTGGAGGCCTTGAGCTTCTCCAGCGCGGCCATGGCCTGGGCCTCGTTGAGCGGGCGGAAGACCTCGCCCTGCTCCCTGGCCACCTCGAAGCGCACCTTGTCGCCGCGGGCGGTGCCCAGGTCGGCATGCACCTCCCAGAACTCCTCCGGGATGAAGGCGCGGATCTCCCGCTCGCGCTCGACGATCAGCTTCACCGCCACCGACTGCACGCGGCCGGCGGACAGGCCGCGAGCGATCTTCTGCCAGAGCAGCGGCGAAACCATGTAGCCGACCACCCGGTCGAGGAAGCGCCGCGCCTGCTGCGCGTTGACCCGGTTGATATCCAGGTCGCCCGGCTGGGAGAAAGCCTCCTGGATCGCCTTCTTGGTGATTTCGTTGAACACCACGCGCTTGTAGCGCTCCTCGTCGCCGCCGATGGATTCGCGCAGGTGCCAGGCGATGGCCTCCCCTTCGCGGTCCAGGTCGGTGGCGAGATAGATGGTGTCGGCTTCCCGGGCCAGGCGGCGCAACTCGTCGACCACCTTTTCCTTGCCCGGCAGGATTTCGTAATGGGCCTGCCAGCCGTGCTCGGGATCGACCCCCATGCGCGCGAACAACTGACGCTTGGCCTTGTCCCTGGGCGACAACGCCGGCCCTTCGGCCACGCCCTTGCCGCGCTTGGCCGGCTCCTTGGCGGTACTGGCCGAGCCGCTGGTGGGCAGGTCACGGATATGGCCGATGCTCGACTTCACCACGTACTGGCTGCCCAGATACTTGTTGATGGTCTTGGCCTTGGCCGGGGATTCCACGATGACCAGCGATTTACCCATGGATCGGAGCATTCCTAATTCGAAAGGTGAAAGCGGGGAGCGTCTGCCTGCCAGGCCGGTACTTGAACGCAGATTCGGCCGAGGGAAATTCCGAGACAAGGCGCTGTGACGGGGTCATAGCCGGGCTATGACGAGGAGCGGCAACGCAGTTCGGGGCCTCGGACGCCGAAAGTGATTCAATCAACCGACCGCAAGGCTCCTGTTCGGCGCTATATATAGTGGCCGCCGACGCGCGGTCAAGGGTGGCCCGGCCGTACTTATGGCCTAGATAGCCGGAAAAGCCGGGGTTTCCACCCGAATCAAAGCAAAGCGCGGCATCCGGCGACCGTCAACTTCGACGCTTTCGGCGAACATCGCCAGCGGCCGGACCCAGAGCCCGAAATCGCCGTACAGGGCCTGGTAGAGCACCAGTTCCTCCTCGCTCTCGGAATGCCGGACCACGCCGAGCACGCGGTATTCGGCTCCCTTGTAATGTCGGTAGAGACCGGGTTGTACAGTCATGGCGCTCTCCGGGAAAGGAATACGCCCAGGGGGCGCGAAAAACGCGACCGGGGCATGAACCCCGGTCGCACTGGCCGAGCGGGATCAGGCGCGCTCGAAGACGGTGGCGATGCCCTGGCCGAGACCGATGCACATGGTCGCCAGCCCCAGGGTGCCACTCTTCTGCCGCATGATGTTCAGCAGGGTGCCGGAAATCCGCACTCCCGAACAGCCGAAGGGGTGGCCCAGGGCGATGGCGCCGCCGTGCAGGTTGACCTTGTCGTCCAGCACGTCGAGCAGCTTGAGGTCCTTGAGCACCGGGATGGCCTGGGCGGCGAAGGCCTCGTTGAGCTCGACGAAGTCGATGTCGGCCATCGACAGTCCGGCCCGCGCCAGCGCCCTCTGGGTGGCCGGCACCGGACCGTAGCCCATGATCGACGGGTCCACCCCGACCACCGCCATGGCGCGCACCACGGCCAGCGGCTGGATGCCCAGGTCGCTGGCGCGCTGGCCGGACATGACGATCATGCAGGAAGCGCCGTCGGTGATCTGCGAGGAACTGCCCGCGGTGACGGTGCCGCTCTTCGGGTTGAACACCGGCTTGAGCTTGGCCAGGCCCTCCAGGGTGGTGTCCGGGCGGATCGTCTCGTCCTGCTCGAAGACCCGCAACTGGCCGTGCTCGTCGTAACCCTCGATCGGCGCTATTTCCTCGGCGAAGTGGCCCTCGACCGTGGCGCGGTGCGCCCGCTGGTGCGAGCGCAGGGCGAAGGCGTCCTGCTGCTCGCGGGTCACGCCATGCATCATCGCCAGCATCTCGGCGGTCAGTCCCATCATTCCGGCGGCCTTGGCCACCTGTAGGGACAGCTTCGGGTTCGGATCGACCCCATGGGTCATCGGCAGGTGGCCCATGTGCTCGACGCCACCGACCACGAACACCTCGCCGTTGCCGGTCTGGATCGCCTGCACCGCGCTGTGCAGCGCGCTCATCGAGGAGCCGCACAGGCGGTTGACGGTCTGCGCGCCGCTGCCGTGCGGGATCGGCGTCAGCAGCGCAGCCATGCGCGCGATGTTCCAGCCCTGCTCCAGGGTCTGGTTGACGCAGCCCCAGATCACGTCCTCGACCTCCGCCGGGTCGACCTGCGGATTGCGCGCCAGTAACTCGGTGATGAGATGCGCGGAAAGGTTCTCGGCGCGGGTGTGGCGGTGCATGCCGCCCTTGGAACGGCCCATCGGGGTGCGGGCGAAGTCGACGATGACGGCGTCTTTCGGATTCGGACTCATGACTCGGCTCTCCCCCTCAGGCAAAGAACGTACGGCCCTGACGGGCCATTTCGCGCAGTTGTTCGGTCGGTCGGTACAGCGGCCCCAGGTCGGCGTGGCGGTCGGCCAGTTCGACGAAGCGGGCGACGCCGAGGGTGTCGATGTAGCGCAGCGCACCGCCGCGGAAGGGCGGGAAACCGATGCCGTAGATCAGGCCCATGTCCGCCTCGGCGGCCGACTCGACGATGCCCTCCTCCAGGCAGCGCACCGCCTCCAGGCACAGCGGCAGCATCAGCCGCGCGACGATCTCCTCGTCGTCCAGCTCGCCCGTCTCGCGCACCAGCGGACCGAGCAGTTCGGCCGCCCGCGGGTCCTCCAGCTTCTTCGGCTTGGCGCCGCCGTCGCGCTCGTAGGCGTAGAAGCCGCTGCCGCTCTTCTGGCCGAGACGGCCGGCCCTGAGCAGCACGTCGATGGCGGTATCGCCCTCCTCCTTCATCCGCTCGGGATAGCCTTCGGCGAGCACGTTGCGCGCATGCACCGCCGTGTCGATACCGACCACATCGAGCAGGTAGGCCGGCCCCATCGGCCAGCCGAACCCTTCCATCACCCGGTCGATGCGCCGGAAGTCGATGCCGGCGGCCAGGAGCCGGGTGAAGCCGGCGAGATACGGAAAGAGCACGCGGTTGACCAGGAATCCCGGACAGTCGTTGACCACGATGGGCGTCTTGCCCATCTTGCGCGCGTAGGCGACGGTGGTGGCGATGGTCCGCTCGTCGGTCTGCCGGCCGCGGATGACCTCCACCAGCGGCATCAGCGGCACCGGGTTGAAGAAGTGCATGCCGCAAAAGCGCTGCGGACGCTTGAGCGAGTCGGCCAGCCGGCTGATGGAGATGGTCGAGGTGTTGGAGGCGATCACTGCCTCCCCCGGCACCTGGGCCTCCACCTCGGCGAGCACCGCCTGCTTGACCTCTAGCCGCTCGACCACCGCCTCGACCACCAGGTCGACCTGGGGGAAATCACCGTAGGACAGGGTCGGACGGATGCCGTTGAGCACCTCGGCCATCTGCCCCACCGTCAGGCGGCCTTTCTCCACCCGCTTGGCGAGCTGCTTGTCGGCCTCGGCCAGACCCTGGCGGATGGACTCCTCGCGAATGTCCTTCAGCAGGATCGGCGTCCCCTTGAGCGCCGACTGGTAGGCGATGCCGCCGCCCATGATGCCGGCACCGAGCACCGCCGCCTGCTTCACCTCGCGGGCGTCCTTGTCGTATTTCCTGGCCTTGCGCTTGAGCTCCTGCTCGTTGAGGAACAGCCCGACCAGGCTCTGCGCCACCGTGGTGGCGGCCAGCTTGACGAAGCCGCCGACCTCGATCTCCAGCGCCGCCTCGCGCGCGGAGTTGGCGGCCTTCTGGATGGTCTTCACCGCCGCCAGGGGCGCCGGATAATGCGGACCGGCCTGGGCGGCCACGTAGGCCTTGGCGCTCTCGAAGGCCATCATCTGTTCGATGTTGCCGAGCTTGAGCGGCTCCAGTTTCGGCTGGCGGCGGGCGCGGAAGTCCAGCTCGCCGGCGGCGGCCCGCTTCAGCAGGTCGAGGGCCGCCTCGCGCAGCCGCTCGTCGGCGACCACGGCATCCGCCGCGCCGACCTTGAGCGCCTCGGCGGCGCCGTTCTCCTTGCCGGCGGCGATCCACTCGATGGCATTGTCGCTGCCGATCAGCCGCGGCAGGCGCACGGTGCCGCCGAAGCCGGGGTTGATCCCCAGCTTGACCTCCGGCAGACCCACTCTGGCCGACTCGGCCATCACCCGGAAGTCGCAGGCCAGGCACATCTCGAAGCCGCCACCGAGAGCCAGACCGTTGATCGCGACCACGGTCGGCACCGGCAGGTCCTCGAAATCCGAGAAGATCCGGTTGATCTCCAGGCACCAACCGCGCAGCTCTTCCTCGGGCGCCCGGAACAGTTCGAGGAATTCGGTGATATCGGCGCCAACGATGAACATACCCTTGGCGCTGGAAACCAGCACACCCTTGAGCGAAGTCTCCGCCTGCAGCGCATCGACCGCCTGGCGGAACTCGTTCAGCGTGAGGCGGTTGAATTTGTTGACGGAATCGCCCTCGAGGTCGAACTGCATCTCGGCGATGCCATCCCCGAGGGCCTGAACCCTGATGGCTTTCCCTTTATAGATCATCGGCTGATTCTCCCAGTAGAAGCTGAACTGGCCGCGTCGGAACGGCCGCGGATCGCGCGAACCGCCGCGGCCCCGTGCGATCGCTGCCGGCCTCAGGATAGTCGTGCGACACCCGGAGCGGCTCGGACACTGCCCGCCGGAGGAGTCCCGACGGTAGGCCATGGGTGCATTCAGCACCTGCCCGCCCCTTTGGGCAAGGGGTGGCGCACGCGAAAGCTCCAAGGCGAGTCATCCGTTTCCCCGCTTGCGTCGCTGCCGGAAACGGGCCCGGACCGCGTTCGGCAAGGCACAACCCGCGGGCGATGGTCATTCCCTTGCCAAAGGCTGCAACGCCGCATGGCCTGCCCCGGCCACCCCCGCAGGAACGGGCCCGCTTCGGCACAGCGCCGCGTGGCTCGGCATTCATTCATTTGGAACGACCAAACCTCAGCCCTCGCGTCTTGCCCTGCGCCAAGACAGGCTCCGTCGCAACGCGGCAAATAATTGGTGACTCGCCCTAGCCAGTTTCCGACAGGCATTGCAGAATTTTTATGCAGATTGACTAAGTGGAAACAACGCACGCCCATGTCCAGCAAGTCCAGCCCCACCCCGGCCGCCGCTTCGCAGGCCAACACCCAACTGGCCGACAGTCCGCTGGACAGTTCCCTCGACGACCTGATCGGCTACGCCCTGCGCCGCGCCCAGCTCAAGGTCTTCCAGCAACTGGTCGGCCGCCTCGCCGCCTTCGACCTGCGCCCGGCACAGTTCACCGCCCTGGCGATCATCGCGCAGAACCCCGGCCTGATGCAGGCCGACCTGGCCCGTGCGCTGGCCATCGAGCCGCCGCAGGCAGTGGTCCTCCTGAACAAGCTGGAGAGTCGCGGGCTGGCGCTGCGGGTGCGCTGCAAGCCGGACAAGCGCTCCTATGGCATCTTCCTCAGCAAGGCCGGCGAGACGCTGCTCAAACAGTTGCGGGAGGTGGCCGCGCTGAGCGACCAGGAAGCCACCGCGGCGCTCAGCGCCGAGGAGCGCCAGCAGTTGATCGGGCTGTTGCACAAGATCTACCGCTGAGCCGTCCTTTAGGCCATCGCGGCCTTCCCTCATTCCTCATCGTCCCGCCCCGGCGTCGACATGCCGCCGGCCGCCGCGCTCAGGCGGAAGGCCTTCGGCGACTGCCCGGCGAGGCGGCGGAAGAACCGCGAGAAATATGCCGGATCGTTGAAGCCGAGCGCGTCGGAAAGCTCGTTGACGGTCATGGTGGTGTAGATCAGGTTGCGCTTGGCCTCCAGCAGCAGACGCTGATGGATCACCTGCAGGGCGCTCTGCCCGACCAGTCGGCGGCACAGGCTGTTCAGGTAGACGCCGGATAGCCCGATGCGGTGCGCGAACTCATCCACCGACAGGTGTTCGCGGTAATGCTGCTCGACCAGCCGCATGAAGCGCGCCAGGTACTGGCGGCTGCGCTCGCTGGCGCCGAGTGAGGCGGCGTGCCGGCGTTCGCGGCGGCCGAGCCAGACCATCAGCAGGTTGACCAGCGACTGCAACTGCAACTCGCGCCCCGGTTCGTGCCCCCGGTATTCGCGAAAGAGCGTCTCGAACAGCGCATCGAGCCAGGTCCGATCCGCACCGACCGGATGGCAGGCGAATCCGCCCTGAACGCCCAGGTTGTGTCCCAGGAGCTCCTCCAAATGCGCCACCAGGGGCGCGGCCAGGGTCAGTACGTAGCCCTGGATGTCCTCGGAGAAGCGGAAGCCGTGCACGCAGAGCGGCGGCACTACCTGGATCGCCGCCTCGGCCAGGCGCAGGTGCTGGTTCTCCACCTCGACCAGCGCCTCGCCCGCCTGGACATAGAGCAACTGGAACAGGTCGGCATGACGGTGCGGCCTGATCTCCCAGCGATGCAGGCTGCTGCGCTGCGGGATCGACTCGCAATGCAAAAGGTCCGGCGTCGGCCAGGCCAGTCGTTCCCCGTACAGCTTGAACACCGGAATGTCGGGCGCGATCGGCCTCATGGGCTGCGCTCTCCTCTGGCTCGATAACCGAACGAATCATCCGAAAGTACCAGTAATACCGTCCAAATCACCTTATTTTCCTCATCCATCCAAATAAAAATGCAGAGGCCTTCAGCGCAGCCGGCTCTGCACGGGCAGGCCGGCCCCAACCCGGAGAGACAACAACAATGAAGACTCAAGTGGCAATCATCGGCGCCGGTCCGTCCGGCCTGCTCCTCGGCCAACTGCTGCACAAGGCCGGCATCGACAACGTGATCCTCGAACGTCACAGCCCCGACTACGTGCTCGGCCGCATCCGCGCCGGCGTGCTCGAACAGGGCGTGGTCGACCTGTTGCGCGAGGCCGGCGTGGCCGAACGCATGGACCGCGAAGGCCTGGTCCACGAGGGCATCGAGCTGGCCTGCTCGGGGCGGCGCATCCGTCTCGACCTCAAGGCCCTGTCCGGCGGCAAGACGGTGATGGTCTACGGCCAGACCGAAGTCACCCGCGACCTGATGGACGCGCGCCGGGCCAGCGGCGCGCCGATCGTCTACGAGGCGCAGAACGTGCGATTGTCCGGCCTCAAGGACGGAATGCCCCATGTCACCTACGAGAAGGATGGCCAGACCCATCGTCTCGACTGCGACTACATCGCCGGCTGCGACGGCTTCCACGGCGTGTCGCGCCAGAGCATCCCGGCCGAGGCGCTGTCGCATTACGAGCGCGTCTACCCGTTCGGCTGGCTCGGCCTGCTGTCCGACACGCCGCCGGTGCACGAGGAACTGATCTATGCGCACACCGACCTGGGCTTCGTGCTCTGCAGCCAGCGTTCGCCGACGCGCAGCCGCTACTACCTGCAGGTGCCGCTGAGCGACAGGGTCGAGGACTGGTCCGACGAGCGCTTCTGGAACGAACTCAAGCGCCGCCTGCCGGGCGACGTGGCGAACAGGCTGGTCACCGGGCCGTCGCTGGAGAAAAGCATCGCGCCGCTGCGCAGCTACGTGGTCGAGCCCATGCAGTACGGCCGGCTGTTCCTGGTCGGCGACGCGGCGCACATCGTCCCGCCGACCGGCGCCAAGGGCCTGAACCTGGCGGGCAGCGACGTCTGCTACCTGTACCGCATCCTGCTCAAGGTCTACCGCGAAGGCCGCACCGAGCTCCTGGAAAAATACTCCGAGCTGGCCCTGCGCCGGGTCTGGAAAGGCGAACGCTTCAGTTGGTTCATGACCAACCTGCTGCACGACTTCGAAGGTAGCGACGCCTTCGACAGGCGCATGCAACTGGCCGACCGCGACTACTACCTCGACTCCGAAGCGGGCCGCGTGACCATCGCCGAGAACTACGTCGGCCTGCCCTACGAAGAGATCGCCTGACCGCCGCGCTCCAGCCGGAAACGGCGGCGCCTGTCGCACCGCCGTTTCCCCGCCCCGCCATTCGCCACGGGAACGGCACCACGTCCGATGGAAACCTGCGGTAACTATCTGGCACAGTGCGTTGTCCAAACGGACGTTTGATTCATTCGATGTCGTTGGAGTCTTACCATGATTCGAGACAAACGCTTCACCTCCCGTGCCGTTCTGCTGTTCGCCCTGCTGGCGGGCGTCGCCGGCCAGAGCCAGGCCGAAAGCAGCGGCGTTTCCAGCGCGCTGGGCATTCTCAATGGCGCCATGGGCAACAAGAACAGCGGCGAGACGACCCAGCAGGCCACCCAGGCGACCCAGACCAGCGGTCTCGGCGGACTGGGTGGGCTGACCGGCCTGACCGGCGTTTCCGTGCCCTCACTGGATTCGGTCGGCACCGGAAACGTGGCCGGCGTACTGCAGTACTGCGTCAACAACAACTACCTGAAGAGCGACGCCAGTAGCATCAGCAGCAAGCTCACCGGACTGCTCGGCGGCCAGGAAGAGGCGACCCAGGATGAAGGTTACCAGCAGGGACTCCAGGGTATCCTGGGTGGTGACAGCGGCACGGAAGTCGACCTGAGCAGCAGCACCCTCAAGCAGAAATTGACCGACAAGGTCTGCGACCAGGTTCTGAGCTACGGCAAATCGCTGCTCTGATCCCCGGCAAGCGCCCTGCCCCGCGCAGGGCGCCCCGCCTCGAGGCAGCGGCGGGCCTTGCAAGACTCATGGCCATTGCTCGATGTAGGTGGAAGTGACCAGCACCGGGTAGTGGGCGAACCCCAGCAGGGCCGCCAGATCGTCGCCGGACACCGGGATCAGCGACAGTCCCTCCGCCAGCCCGCGCAACTCCGCGAGACCCGCCGGCGAAGCGACGTTCACCACCAGGCCGAGCGCATTCAGGCGCCGCAGCCGGTCCCGCTTCGCCCGTAGCCAGCTCCTCGACAGACTGTCGTCGCCGACCAGGAACACCGGCCGCATGCCCGGCGCCTCGATCGCGCGGCTCTCGATCGGACCGGGCGACAGGCGCCAGGAAACCACCGGCAACATCTCGGCCCCGCCGGCGTCCACGGCCGGTTTCGGCTGCCCGGATTGCCGGGCCCGGGCCGCGCCGCCCTGCTGTCCCTCCCCCGGCCCCGCCGATGAGCAAGCCGTGAGCAGGCCGGCCAGGACGCAGCAGAGCATCCGTCTGTTCCAGGTATTCATCGGGTTCATCGCCGCCATGGATTGTCCGACATCGACAGGAAACGTCGCCGGCCACGGGCCGTACCTTCCCTGCTAAAACCAAACGAATCCATTCCCGTTTTCCCGCCGCCATCCGTTGACCGCTTCCCTCGCCCACGCCCTTGCCCGAAGGGGGTTGGATGGACTCATGACGAAATTATCAGCAACGGGGCCTTTCCGGCGACCGGAGTCACACAGTGGATGCGCTCAGCGAGCCGTGGCCGGCGCCTCCGTTTCATTCTGCCAACCGCCGCCCAGCGCCACGATCAGTTGCACGCTGGCCACCAGTTGGGTGCCGACCAGTTGCAGCACGCTCTGCTGCTCGCTCAGGCTGGTGTTCTGGGTGGTCGCCACGTCCAGGTAGTCGATCATCCCTTCCTCGTACTGGTCGTAGGTGACCCGTTCGGATTCCCGGGCCGCGTCCGCCGCCCGGCGCCGGGCGGCCAGTTCGGTTTCCAGGGTACGCAGTTCGACCAGGTAGTCCTCCACCTCGCCCAAGGCGTCCAGCACCGTCTGCCGGTAGGTCGCCACGGCGGCGTCGTAGCTGGCGCGGGCCTGGGCGACCTCGGCGCGGGTGGAGCCGAAGTCGAACAGCGTCTGGCTGAACGAGGGACCGATGGACCAGAAGCGGTTGGCCACGGTGAACAGTTTCTTGGTGCCGGAATCCTGGAAGCCGCCGCTGGCGCTCAGAGTCAGGTCGGGGAAATAGCCGCTCTTGGCGACGCCGATGGCGGCGTTCGCCGCCGCCACGTCGCGCTCGGCGGCGGCGATATCCGGGCGCCGCTCCAGCAGGCTGGAGGCCACGCCGGCCGAGGTCTCGGGAATCCGCTGTTCGAAGCGCTCCGCCACCGGCAGGGAGAACTCCGCCGGCGCCTTGCCGATCAGGATGGCGATGGCGTGCTCGTACTGGGCGCGCTGCCAGCGCAGGTCCAGGGACGAGGCGCGCGCCGATTCCAGTTGGGTTTCCGCCTGGGCCAGGGTGGCCCGCGAGGTCTGGCCTTCCTCGTACTGGTCGCGCACCACCCGCAGGTAGCGCTCATAGGAGCGGATGTTGATGTCGTAGAGCCTGATACGCTCGTCCAGCACGCGGAGCTGGAAATAGTTCTGCGCCAGGCTGGACTGCGCGCTCAGGGTGGCGTCGGCCAGTTCGGCGGCGCTGGCCTCGGCGCTGGCGCGGTCCTCCTCCAGGGTGCGGCGCAGCTTGCCCCACAGGTCCAGTTCCCAGCTCAGGCTGAGCTGCGCGGAGTAGTTGTCGCTGATGCCCGACACGCTGCGGCTGCTGCTCTGGGTGACGCCTTCGCTGCCGCTGCTGCCGGTAGCGCTGCTGGTGGAGGAGCCCGTGCTGGAGGTCAGGTAGGTGCCGCCGCCCGAGCCGCTGCGGGTCATGCCGGCGCTGCCCCGCAGGGAAGGAAACAGGTCCGCCCGCGACTGTCCGGTCAGGGCCAGCGCCTGGGCGTACTGGGCCAGGTACTGCGCCACGTTCTGGTTGGAGACTTCCACCTGGACCAGCAGCGCGTCGAGCCGCGCGTCGCCATAGACCCGCCACCAGTCGCCGCGCGCCTCGCCGTCGCGCGGTGTGGCGGCCTTCCAGCCGGCGGCCTCCTTGTAGTCGACCGGCATGCTCACAGCCGGGCGCTGGTAGTCCGGGCCGAGCATGCAGCCGCTCAGCCCGCCGAGGGTCAGCGCCAGGGTCAGCGGCCGGATACGCAAGAAAAGGGACGGTAGAGCCATGGCGAATCTCACAGGGCAGGCAGACGGCGGACATGCACACGCCAGAAACGGGCGATGCTGCGGCCGAAACGGTCGAGGTAGAGGTAGACCACCGGCGTGGTGTAGAGCGTCAGCAACTGGCTGAGCGCCAGCCCGCCGCAGATGGTCAGCCCCAGCGGGCGCCGCAGGTCGGCGTCGCCGCCGCTCTCCAGCACCATCGGCAGGGCGCCGAAGAAGGCCGCCAGGGTGGTCATCATGATCGGCCGGAAACGCATCCGGCAGGCCAGCAGTATGGCCTCGCGCGGCGCCAGGCCCTGGTTGCGCTCGGCCAGCAGGGCGAAGTCGATCAGCATGATGGCGTTCTTCTTGACGATGCCGATCAGCAGCAGGATGCCGATCAGCGCGATCACCGTCAGTTGCGTGCCGGTGGCGATCAGCAGCAACAGGGCGCCGACCCCGGCCGAGGGCAGCGTGGAAAGGATGGTCAGCGGGTGGATCAGGCTTTCGTAGAGGATGCCCAGCACGATGTAGACGGCGGCCAGCGCCGCCAGGATCAGCCAGGGCATGCTGGCGGCGAGGCTTTCGTAGGCTTGCGCGGTGCCCTGCAGGCCGCCGTGCACCGAGCCAGGCAGGCCGATACTCACCAGCGCCTGGTCGATGGCGGCCTTGGCCGCCTGCAGCGAAACGCCGTCGGCAAGGTTGAAGGCGACGGTGCTGGTCGCCATCTGGTTCTGGTGCGCCACCGAGAGGGAACCGTTGGCGCTCTCGATGCGCGCCAGCCGGGACAGCGGGATGGCCTCGCCCTGGGCGTTGAGCACCTTGAGCCGCTCCAGCACCTCGGGATCGTGGGTATAGGCCGGGTCCAGACCCATGATGGTGTAGTACTGGTTCAGTTCCCGGTACTGGGTCGCCACCTGCCGCTGGCTGAAGGCGTTGTTGAGGAAGTCGTCGAGATCCGCCACGTCCAGCCCGTGCTGGATCGCCCGCTGGCGGTCGAAGACCAGCTTCACTTCCTGGCCGCCGGTCTGCGAATCGCTATCCACCCCGCTGAGCTGCGGCAACTGCTTGAAGGTGGCGTGAACCTTGGGCGTCCATTCGCGCAGGGTCGCCAGGTCTTCCGACTGCAGGCTGTACTGGTACAGGGCGTTGGCGCTGCGCCCGCCGATGCGCAGGTCTTCCGCCGGCATCAAAAACAGCGAGGCGCCGGCGACGTGGCGGGTCCTGGCGCTCAGCCGGTTGGCGATCTCCATGGCGGTGGCGGTGCGCTGGTCGCTGTCCTTGAGGCGCACGAAGAAATTGCCGGTGTTGCGCGAACCGAAGCCGCCGCTGCCGGTGGAGGCCATCACGCCCTGCACGTCCGGGTCCTGGCGGATCAGTTCGCTGAAGGCCAGCAGCCGGGGTTCGAGGGACTGGAACGAGGTGTTCTGATCCGCCCGCAACTGGCCCATCAGCATGCCGGTGTCCTGGTTGGGGAAGAAGCCCTTCTGCACCACCGCGAACAGGAAGAGGTTGACGGCCACCGTCAGCAGCAGGCTCGCCAGGGTCAGCCGGCGGTGGCGCATCACCCATTCCAGACTGCGCGCATAGGCCGCCGCCAGGGCGTCCAGCAGGCGTTCGATCAGCCGGTACAACGCGTTGTCCGTGGTTCCTGCGTGCGCCTTCAGCAGGCGCGAGCAGAGCATGGGCGTCAGGGTCAGCGACACCAGCATGGAAATCAGCAGGGCCACCGACAGGGTGACGGCGAACTCGCGGAACAGCCGGCCGACGATGTCGCCCATCAGCAGGATGGGGATGAACACGGCGATCAGCGAGAGAGTCATCGCCAGCACGGTGAAGCCCACTTCCCGCGTGCCGCGCAGCGCCGCCCGCAGCGGCGACGAGCCGGCCTCCAGGTGGCGGCTGATGTTCTCCAGCACCACGATGGCGTCGTCCACCACGAAGCCGGTGGCGATGATCAGCGCCATCAGCGACAGGTTGTTCAGGCTGTAGCCCAAGAGGTACATCACCGCGCAGGTGCCGATCAGCGAGATCGGCAGGGTCGCCGCCGGGATCAGCAGCGCACGGGCGTCGCGCAGGAATACGAAGACCACCGCGATCACCAGCAGGATGGCGATCAGCAGGGTTTCCTCGGTGTCCAGCAGCGAGGCGCGGATGTTCGGCGAGCGGTCGATGGCCACCACCAGCTCGGCCTGCCCGTCCAGCATGCCACGCAGCAGCGGCAGCAGCGCCTTGATGCTGTCGATGGTTTCCAGCATGTTCGCCCCGGCCTGGCGGGTCACGCCGATGGTCACCGAGGGGCGGTTGTCGTGGAAGCCGGCGGTGTAGAGGTCCTGCACCGAGTCGTAGACGTTGGCCACGTCGCCCAGGCGCAGCGCCTTGCCGTCCGCGTAGGCGATCGGCAGGTCGCGGTAGTCGGCGGCGCGGGTCAACTGGGCGTTGGCGTCGATCCACCAGTGCTGCCGTTCGCCCTGCAGGGAGCCCTTGGGCAGGTTGCTGGTGGCCTCGGCGATGCGGCTGCGCACCGTCTCCAGGGAAATCCCGTACTGGCTCAAGGGCTGCGGCTGCAGGTCGATGCGCACCGCCGGCAGGGCGCTGCCGCGCAGGGAGACTTCGCCGACGCCCTTCACCTGGGCGATCTTCTGCTGCAGCTTGCTGGAGGCCAGGTCGTACAGCTCGCCGCTGCTCAGGCTCTCCGAGATCAGCGAGAGCATCAGGATGGGCGCGTCCGAGGGGTTCGCCTTGCGGTAGGTGGGCAGCGATTTCATGCTGCTCGGCAGCAGGCTGCGCGCCGCGTTGATGGCGGCCTGCACGTCCCGCGCGGCGCCGTCGATGTCGCGGTCCAGGTCGAACTGGACGATCACGTTGGTCGAGCCCTGGGAGCTGGTCGAGGTCATCTCGGTGATCCCGGCGATCTGCCCCATGGCCCGCTCCAGCGGCATCGCCACGGTCGCCGCCATGGTTTCCGGGCTGGCCCCGGCGAGGCTGGCCTCGACCATGATGGTGGGGAAATCCACTTGCGGCAGCGGCGCCACCGGCAGCAGCCGGTAGCCCAGCGCGCCGGCCAGCACCAGCGCCAGGCTCAGCAGCAGGGTGGCGACCGGGCGGAGGATGAAGGGCCGCGAGAAGTTCATGCCGGCTCACCGGCCGCCGCGTGGCGGCGGCGGCGCTGCGCCAGGCGCTCGAACAGCAGGTAGATCACCGGCGTGGTGAACAGGGTCAGCAACTGGCTGAGCAGCAGCCCGCCGACGATCACCAGCCCCAGCGGCCGGCGCAGCTCGGCCCCGGCGCCCTGGGCCAGCATCAGCGGCAGGGCGCCGAGCAACGCGGCCAGGGTGGTCATCAGGATCGGCCTGAAGCGCAGCAGGCAGGCCTCGTGGATCGCCTCGCGGGCGGCCAGCCCGCGCTGCTGCCGGTCGAGGGCGAAGTCGATCAGCATGATGGCGTTCTTCTTGACGATGCCGATCAGCAGGATCACCCCGATCAGCGCGATCAGGCCGAACTCGCTGTCGCTGGCCAGCAGGGCCAGCAGCGCGCCGATGGCCGCCGACGGCAGGGTGGAGAGGATGGTGACCGGATGGATCCAGCTCTCGTAGAGCACGCCGAGCACGATGTACATGGTGACCAGCGCCGCCAGGATCAGCCACAGGGTGTTGCCGGTGGCCGTGGCGAAGGCGTCGGCGGCACCCTGGTAGCGCAGGGTGATACTTTCCGGCAGGCCGATGGCGGCGCAGGCCTCGCCGACCGCCTGGCGCGCCTGCTCCAGCGAGTAGCCCGGCGCCAGGTTGAACGACAGGGTCACCGCGGGCGTCTGGTTCAGGCGCGCCAGCGACTGGTGGCCGGTCCGCTCGCGCAGGCTGGCGATGTTGCTCAGGCGCACCATGGGCGTCTCGCCGTCGGTGGAGTCGTCCGTGGCGCTGCCGGTCAGGTAGACGCGCTCGAAGTCGGCCGGTCCCCGGCGGAAGGCCGGCGCCACCTCCAGCACCACCCGGTACTGGTTGGCCTGGGTGAAGATGGTCGAGATCAGCCGCTGGCCGAAGGCGTTGTACAGCGCCGTGTCCACGTCGCTGGCGCTGATCCCGTAGCGGGCCGCCGCCGCCCGGTCGATCTGCAGGTAGGCGACCGGGCTGGCGTTCTGCAGGCCGCTGACCACGTCCCGCAGTTCCGGGCGCGCCCTGAGCCGCTCCAGCAGGCGCGGCACCCAGGTTTCCAGGTCGGCCAGCACCGGCGTGTCCAGGGTCAGTTGATAGCGGCTGGGGGTGACCTGGTCGTCGACGCTCAGATCCTGGCTGGCGGTCAGGTACAGGCTGACCCCGGTCACTTGAGCGGCGGCCCGGCGCATCCGCTCGATCACCGCGTCGGCCCGCTCGTCGCGCTCGGCGAAGGGTTTCAGCTCGATCTGCAGGCGGCCCATGTTCAGGGAGACGTTGCTGCCGTCCACGCCGACGATGGAAGACAGCGAGGCGACCGCCGGATCGGCGCGCAGCACCTCCACCAGCACCTGCTGGCGCCGGCTCATCTCCTCGAAGGAGACGTTCTGCGGCGCCTGGACGATGCCCTGCAACTGGCCGGTGTCCTGGATCGGGAAGAAACCCTTGGGCACGAACAGGTACAGCGCCGCGGTCAGCGCCAGGGTGGAAACCGCCACCAGCAGGGTGAAGCCCTGGTGCGCCAGCACCCAGCGCAGCGCCCGGTCGTAGACGGCCACCAGCCGTTCGAACTGCAAGCCGCCCCAGCGCGAGAAGCGGCTCTCCTCCGCCGCCGGGATGTGCCGCAGCAGGTAGGCGCAGAGCATCGGCGTGAGGGTCAGCGAGACGAACATCGACACCAGGATCGACACCGCCAGGGTGATGGAGAATTCGCGGAACAGCCGGCCCACCACGTCGCCCATGAACAGCAGCGGAATCAGCACGGCGATCAGCGAGAGGGTCAGCGAAACCACGGTGAAGACGATCTCCGCCGAGCCCTTGAGCGCCGCCTGCAGCGGCGGCTCGCCCTCTTCCAGGTGGCGCTGGATGTTCTCCACCACCACGATGGCGTCGTCGATCACGAAGCCGGTGGCGATGGTCAGGGCCATCAGCGTCAGGTTGTTCAGCGAGAAGCCGGCCAGGTACATCACCCCGAAGCTGCCGATCAAGGACAGCGGCACCGCCACGCTGGGGATCAGGGTGCCGGCCAGGTTGCGCAGGAAGATGAACGACACCAGCACCACCAGGGCGACCGACAGGATCAGCTCCAGTTGCACGTCCTCGACCGAGGCGCGGATGGTCTGGGTGCGGTCGGCCAGCACCTCCAGCTCCACGGCGCCGGGCAGGCTGTCGCGCAGGCTGGGCAGCAGCGCCTCGATGCTGTCCACCACCTGGATCACGTTGGCGCCGGGCTGGCGCTGGATGTTGATGACGATGGCCTGCTTCGCACCGGCCCAGGCGCGCTGGTAGAGGTTCTCCGGCGCCTCGTCGAGGCTGGCCACGTCGCGCAGGCGCAGCGCCTTGCCGTCCTCGTAGGTCAGCACCAGCTCGGCGTATTCCGCGGCGCTGCGCAACTGGTCGTTGGCGTCGATGGTGACCGAGTGGTCGGGGCCGTCGAAGCCGCCCTTGGAACCGTTGACGTTGGCGCCGTTGACCAGTTCGTAGACGTTTTCCGGCGCCAGGCCGTGGGCGGCCAGGGCGACCGGATCGACGCGGATGCGGATCGCCGACTGCTGGCCGCCGGCCAGGCTGACCAGGCCGACCCCGGACACCTGGGACAGCTTGAGGGCGATGCGCGTGTTGATCAGGTCCTGCACCTCGATCAGCGGCAGGCTCTCCGAACTGGCCGCCAGGGTCAGCACCGCCGAATCGGCCGGGTTGACCTTCTTGTAGGTCGGCGGATTGGGCAGGTCGCTGGGCAGCAGGCTGTCGGCGGCGTTGATCGCCGCCTGCACCTCCTGTTCGGCCTCGTCCAGCGACAGGTCGAGGTTGAACTTCAGGGTGATGACCGAGGCGCCGCCGGAACTGGTCGAGTACATCTGGCTCAGGCCGGACATCTGCCCCAGTTGCCGCTCCAGCGGCGCGGTGACGGCGGTGAGCATCACCTGCGGCCCGGCGCCGGGGTAGAAGGTGGTCACCTGGATGGTCGGGTAGTCCACCTGCGGCAGCGCCGCGATGGGCAAGATGCGATAGGCCAGCAGACCGCTCAGCAGCACCGCCAGCATGATCAGCAGGGTGGCGATCGGCCGGCGGATGAAAAGACCGGAAGGATTCATGTTCAGGGCCCCGGCGGCATGCCAGCGGGCCGCTTGCCGGTCTCGATGACGCTGATGTCCACCTCGGTCGCATCCACCACGCTGACCCTGGAACCGTTGCCCAACTGGTCGACGCCCTGGGTCACCACCCGCTCGCCGCCGGCGACGCCGGAGAGGATCGCCACCCGGCCGTCCGCGGCGCTCGGCCCGACCGTGACGGTCTGGCGTTTGACGGTATCGTCCTGGCCGATCAGGTAGACGAACTTGCCGGCGTCGCTGAGCTGCACCGCCGCCGCCGGCACCAGCACGGCGTTCTCCAGGGTGCCGATGCGCAGCCGCACGTTGACGAACTGGTTGGGATAGAGCCGCTCGTCCGGGTTGTCGAACAGCGCCTTGAGCTGCACGCTGCCGGTCGCGGTGTCGATCTCGTTGCTGATGAACTTCACCGTGCCCCCGGCCAGCACCTCGTCGCCCTGCTGCGACAGCGCCTCGACCGCCAGGCTCTCGCCGCGGCGCAGCGGCTGCAGCACGTCCTGCAGGTTGGCCTGGGGAATGCTGAATTTCGCCGCGATGGGCTGGGTCTGGGTGATGGTGACGATGCCGCTGGTATCGCTGGCGTGCACCATGTTGCCGGGGTCCACCTGGCGCAGGCCGACGTAGCCGTCGATGGGCGCGACGATCCGCCCGTAGCCCAGGTTCACCTGCGCCGAGCGGATCTGCGCCTGGCTGGCCTTCACCGCGCCGGCATACTGTTCGACCAGGGCGATCTGCGTGTCCAAGTCCTGGCGGGCCAGGGAATCCTTGGCGTACAGGCGGCTGTAGCGCGTCAGGGTCAATTTGGCGTTGGCCAGTTGCGCCTGGTTTTCCGCCAGTTCGCCCTGATACTGGGCCAGCGTGGCCTGATAGGTGCGGGTGTCGATCTCCGCCAGCAACTGGCCCTTCTTCACCCGCTGGCCCTCGGTGAAGTGCACGGCCTGCAGGGTTCCGTCGATCCGGCTGGTGACCGTCACCGTGTAGTTGGCGCTGACCGTGCCCAGCGCGTCCAGGTGGACCGGCACGCTGGCCAGCGTCGCCGTGCCGGCCTGCACCGGCGTGGCCTCGTCCATGGGCGGCGGCATGCCGACCTGGCGCTGCGAGAGGAAATACCAGCCCGCCCCCGCCGCGGCCAGCGACAGGAGCAGCGCCAGCGACAGGCGCGTGAAACCGCGTGAGGAAGAAGGCTGAATCATGATTCCGACCGACGACTGAAACCGGGCGCCATCGGAACAGACAAATGTGCAGAGAGTGTGGAGATTGCCCCGGCGGGCTTGAACGGCTCCCGGCGCGTGGCGCTAAATGCCCCCGCCAGCCGGAGTTCTCCGATGAAAATCAGCCTCTCCACCAAGGTATTCCTCGCCGTCCAGGCGCTCTGCACCTTCGCCGTGCTGGGCATGGCGCTGGCCGCCTACCTGAGCTTCGCCCGCGGCTTTCTCGGCTACCTCAACGAGCAGGCCATCGAGCGCCTGGAGCGCATCCTGCCGAACTTCCAGCGCGCCTACACCGAGCACGGCGACTGGCGCTTCCTCGACGGCAACCCGGACGAATGGTTCCTCCTCACCCGTCCCGACGACCGCCCCAAGGGCGCCGGCAGCGACCTGCCGCCGCCGCCGATCTCCGATCTGACCGGCGCCTTCCTGCGCCTGAGCCTGCTGGATGCCGGGCAAGGCTACGTGGCCGGCTACAGCCAGTACGCCAGCCAGCCGGTGCTGCGCGCCATCCGGGTGGACGGCGAGACGGTCGGCTGGCTGGCCATGACCCCCTTCGAGACAGTCAGCGCCGCCGGCGACCAGCGTTTCCAGGCCGGGCAGATACGCTCGAGCATCCTCATCGCGCTGATCTGCCTGCTGGTCTCGGCGGTGATCGGCTGGTGGATCGCCCGTTCGCTGCTGCGCCCGATCCGCCGGGTGGCCCGCGCCACCCGGCAACTGGCCGCCGGCGACTATTCGATCGAACTACCGGTGGCCTCCAACGACGAGGCCGGCCAGTTGGCCGGCGACTTCAACCGCATGGCCCGCACCCTGGCCGCCAACGAACGCCTGCGTCGCGCGTTCATGGCCGACATTTCCCACGAGCTGCGCACCCCGCTGGCGGTGATGCGCGGCGAGCTGGAAGCCATGGAGGACGGCATCCGGCCGACCGACCCGGCGGCGCTGCGCTCGCTACAGGCCGAAGTCGCCGCGCTGAGCAAGCTGGTGGACGACCTCTTCGAACTGTCCCTGGCCGACGTCGGCGGCCCCACCTATCGCCACGAGCCGCTGGACCTGCGCCTGCTGCTGGAAAGCCTGGCCGACAGCTACCGAACCCGCTTCACCGAACGGCGGCTGGCCCTGGAACTGCAACTGCCGGACGATCCGTTGTCGGTGGTGGGAGACGAGATGCGCCTGAACCAGTTGTTCCACAATCTCCTGGAAAACAGCCTGCGCTACACCGAGCCCGGCGGCCGGGCCCGGCTGGGCGGGCAGCGGCAAGGCGACGCGATCCTGATCCACTGCGAGGACTCCGCGCCCGGCGTGCCGGAAGCCCAGCGGGCGCGGCTGTTCGAGCGCTTCTACCGGGTCGAGGGCTCGCGCAACCGCGCCAGCGGCGGCGCCGGCCTGGGATTGGCGATCTGCCGCGGCATCGCCGAGGCCCACGGCGGCAGCCTCTCGGCCAGAGCCTCGACGCTCGGCGGCCTGTGGCTGACCGTGCACCTGCCGATCCGCGCGGAGCAACGGCCATGAGCCAGGGCCGCATTCTGGTGGTGGAGGACGAACCCAAGCTGGCGGCGCTGATCGGCGACTACCTGCGCGCCGCCGATTTCCAGGCCGAAACCCTCGCCGACGGACTGCGCGTCATCCCGCTGCTGCGCCGCCAGCCCCACGACCTGGTGATCCTCGACCTGATGCTGCCCGGCCGCGACGGCCTGGACATCTGCCGCGAACTGCGCGGCTTCAGCCGGGTGCCGGTGATCATGGTCACCGCGCGGGTCGAGGAGATCGACCGCCTGCTCGGCCTGGAAACGGGCGCCGACGACTACCTGTGCAAACCCTTCAGCCCGCGCGAACTGGTGGCGCGGGTCAAGGCCGTGCTGCGCCGCAGCGGCAAGCCGCCGCCGCTGCCGGGGCTGCTCACCGACCCGGCCAGCTACCGGGCCTACTGCAACGGCATCCCGCTGGACCTGACCCCGGTGGAATTCCGCCTGCTCGACGCCCTGCTGGCCCGGCCCGGACAGGCGCTGACGCGCGAGCAACTGATGAACCACCTGTACGAGGACCACCGCATCGTCACCGACCGCACCGTCGACAGCCACGTCAAGAACCTGCGCCGCAAGCTGCAACAGGCGGCGCCGGGAGAAGACCCGATCCGCTCCATCTATGGTGTGGGGTATTGCCTGGAATGGCGGGGAACCGGGGGTTGAACCCCGGCAGCCTCGGAGCGGAACCGAAAGCATCGCGGGCAAGCCCGCTCCGCGGGAAGCACCAGCCACCCGTAGGGTGGAAAACCGCGCAGCGTTTTCCACCAATCGCAGCCCAGCGCCACGCCACGGTGGGTGGCTTCGGCCATCCACCCTACGCACCCCGATCCCGTTCAGAAGGCCGGGCGCCGGAACGAGGGAACCCCGGCGTAGCCGGGGCTGGATGATCGGGCGCGCTTTCTCTTAACGTGAAAGACCTCCCTCTCCAGACACAAGCCATCCTACCCCGCGAAAGGGCATGCCGGTGACGTGCTCAGCGCTCAGGCCTCAATGGGCTGCAGCAGGTAGATAGCCAAATTGCGCCAGCGCCTTGATCCAGCGTGGGGCATTCCGCTGCACGACCAGGGCTCGGTAGTCGATGTGCGTGTCCTGATAAGGTGTGCTGCGACTGAGCATGCAGTACACGATGCGCAACATCTTGTGCGCCAGGGCGATGATCGAGCGCTGGCGGCCGCGGCGTACCACCAGGGCTTGGTATTTCGCCTGCAAGGCGCAGCGGGTGCGGCTGGCGCTGTTGGCAAATTCGCAGAACAGGCGGCGCACATAGCGATTGCCTTTACGCATTCGGCCATTGCGGCGTTTACCCGCGCTCTCGTGGTTGCCGGGGCACAGGCCGGCCCGGGATGCCAGGCGTTCCGCGCGGCCAAAGACCTGCATGTCACAGCCGATCTCCACCAGCAACAGGGCCGCTCCCACGCGGTCGATGCCGGGCATGCTCTGCAGCAGCGCCAGCATGTCCTGCTCCTCGCCGGCCAGACTGTCGAGCAGGTAAGCGTCGTGCTGGGCAATCTGTTCTTGCAGTGCGTCGATATGGACCAACAACGCTTTGAGGATGAACCTGTGCTGGGGGCTGAGTTCGCCCTGCAGGGCTTCCAGCAGGTCCTTGCGATCCGCCTTGAGCCGGCGGCTGACTTCGTGGGGCGACTGACCCTCGAGCAGGGCCGCGATCATGGCGCGTGACGACTGACCGTTGATGTCGCCGACGACCACGCTCAAGCGGATACCCGCATCGTTGAGGATCTTGTGGAGGCGGTGATGCCGTGCGACCAGACGCAAGCCCCGCAGCTTGGGCGGCGGCACGAAGGAGCCGCGCAGTAAACCTGCACGTGCCAGCGTGGCCAGCCACTCGGCGTCGCCCATATCGGTCTTGCGCCCGGGCACCTGTTTGACGTGCCGGGCATTGACCACCTTGGCGATGATCCCCATCGCTTCCAGCGCAGCATAGGGGCTCTTCCAGTAGATGCTGGTGCTCTCCATCACCACCTCATCGGGCTGGCGTTGCGCGCACCAGGCAGCCATCGCCCGCAGATCGCGCTGCATGCTGCGGAACTGGCAGCGTTCGATGAGCACCTCGCCAGAGGGCTGCTCGACAATGGCGCAGGCGGTTATTTGCGCTTGGTGCACATCCAGACCGATAACACGCTTGAACAACGGTTGCAGGTCCATGGCGTCTCCTCCTGGCTACACGGGGACATGGGCGACGGCGGGAGAACAGACCGAAAACCAGTCAACGGCAAGCCGATGACGGCCTTCTTAACGTGCGCGCTCGAGGCGGCAATCCGGGGTTCGCGTCGGTCTGACAGCTCACGTTTGGTCTCGGGATCAAGTCGCCAGTGAGAAACGCGAGCTCCAATCCCGCCGTCTCCCATAGTGTCTTTCATCATCCGGGGTGACGCAGCGTGTCATGAACGTTTGGTCACTTTCTCTTTCGCGCGAGCAAAGAGAAAGTGACTCGGCCGGGGGGGCCGAAACAGGGAGCATCGAAACCCTCGATGACCAGCCATGCCACCCTCTACGAAACCACAACTACCCCATCCCCCGCTCCAGCTCGGGCAGCGCCTCCAGCAGATCCGCCTCCAACCCGTAGTCGGCGACCTGGAAGATCGGCGCCTCCGGGTCCTTGTTGATCGCCACGATCACCTTCGAATCCTTCATCCCCGCCAGGTGCTGGATCGCCCCGCTGATGCCCACCGCCACGTACAGGTCCGGCGCCACTATCTTCCCGGTCTGCCCCACCTGCATGTCGTTGGCCGCGAATCCCGCGTCCACCGCCGCCCGCGAGGCGCCCACCGCCGCGCCCAGCTTGTCGGCCAGGGCGTAGAGCAGCTTGAAGTTGTCGCCGCTCTGCATCCCCCGTCCGCCGGAAATCACCACCCGCGCCGAGGTCAGTTCCGGCCGGTCCGACCTGGCGATTTCCTCGCCGACGAAACTCGACGTGCCGGCATCGCCCGTGCCGCTCACGCCCTCGATGGCCGCGCTGCCACCCTCGCCCGCCACTGGATCGAAGGCCGTGGCACGCACGCTGATCACCTTGATCGGCGCGCTCGACTGCACCGTGGCGATGGCGTTGCCGGCGTAGATCGGCCGCTTGAAGGTGTCAGGGCTTTCCACCGCGACGATTTCGGAGATCTGTTCGACATCCAGCAGCGCCGCCACTCGCGGCAGGTAGTTCTTGCCGTTGGTCGAGGCCGGCGCCAGCACGTGGCTGTAGCCTTGCGCCAGGCCGGCGATCAGCGGCGCGACGTTCTCCGCCAGCAGGTGGCCGTAGGCCGCGTCGTCGGCGACCAGCACCTTGCTCACCCCGGCGATCTTCGCCGCGGCTTCGGCGACGGCGGCGCACTGTTGTCCGGCGACCAGTACGTGGATGTCGCCGCCGATGGCCTGAGCCGCGGCGACGGTGTTGAGGGTCGCGGCGGCCAGGGCGGCGTTGTCGTGTTCGGCTATTACCAGGGTCGCCATCTCAGATCACCTTCGCTTCGCTCTTCAGTTTCTCGACCAGTTCGGCCACCGAGCCGACCTTGATACCGGCCTGGCGTTCGGCCGGCGCCTCGACCTTGAGCACCTTGAGAGTCGAGGCCACGGACACGCCCAGGTCCGCCGGCTTCACCGTCTCCAGCGGTTTCTTCTTGGCCTTCATGATGTTCGGCAGCGAGGCGTAGCGCGGCTCGTTCAGGCGCAGATCGGTGGTGACGATGGCCGGCAGGCTCAGTTCCAGGGTCTGTAGCCCGCCGTCGATCTCGCGGGTGACCTTGAGCTTGTCGCCGGCCTGCTCGACCTTGGAGGCGAAGGTGCCCTGGGCGTAGCCGGTCAGCGCGGCGAGCATCTGCCCGGTCTGGTTGTTGTCGCTGTCGATCGCCTGCTTGCCGGTGATGACCAGTTGCGGCTGCTCCTTGTCGACCACCGCCTTGAGCAGCTTGGCCACCGCCAACGAGCCCAGCTCCTCGTCGGTCTCGACCAGGATGGCGCGGTCGGCGCCGAGGGCCAGGGCGGTGCGCAACTGTTCCTGGGCGGCGGCCGGGCCGACGGACACGGCGACGATCTCGCTGGCGATGCCGCGCTCCTTCAGGCGCACGGCTTCCTCCACGGCGATCTCGCAGAAGGGGTTCATCGACATCTTGACGTTGGCCAGGTCGACACCGCTCTGGTCGGGCTTCACCCGCACCTTGACGTTGTAGTCGACCACGCGTTTGAGGCTGATCAGGATCTTCATCGGGGTTTCTCGTTCGGTCATTCGGGAAGGAACGGCAACGGCTGGCGGCTGGCCTCGATCAGCGCCAGGCGGTGGTCCGCCTCCGGCAGCAGGTAGGCGAAGAAGAAAGCCGCCGACTCCAGCTTGCCGGCATAGAAGGGATCGCCGCCGCGTCCGGCGGCCAGGCGCGCGCTGCGCAGCCAGGCGAAGGCCAGGGCGACCAGGCCGAGCAGGCGCAGGAAGTCGCCCGCCGCCCGGTAAGGGCGCTCCGGGTCCTGCGTCGTGGCGGCGGCCAGCCCCTCGGCGGCGGTCGTCAAGCAATCGCAGTAGTGCGCCAGGGTAGCGGCGAAGGCGGCGCAGTCCGGGCAGATCGCCGCGACCTCGGCTTCGGCGCGGAACTCTTCCAGCAGGTCGCGCAGCACCGCGCCGCCGTCGCCGAGCACCTTGCGCAGCAGCAGGTCGTTGGCCTGAATCTCGTTGCTGCCCTCGTAGATCATGGCGATGCGGCTGTCGCGCAGGGTCTGCTCGATGGCGTATTCCTGCACGTAGCCGTAGCCGCCGAACACCTGCAGCGCCGCGCTGGCCAGGCGGAAGCCCTGTTCGGTGAAGAACGCCTTGACCAGCGGGGTGAGCAGCATCGCCCGGCCCTGGGCTCTGGCGCGCCGCGCCGGGTCGGCGCCCTGCTCGGCTTCGTCGAGCAGGTGCGCGGTCCAGTAGCCGAGAGCGCGCATGCCCTCGGTGAGAGTGCGCAGTTCGAGCAGCACGCGGCGCATCGCCGGGTGGTAGTGGATGGGGTCGGCCGGCGCCTCGGCGCGTCCCGGCGGACGGCGCACGGCGCGCATCTGGCGGCGCTCGGCGGCGTATTGCGCGGCGTTCTGCCAGGCCGCTTCGGCGTGCCCGAGGCCCTGCAGGCCGACGTGCAGGCGCGCCGAGTTCATCATCACGAACATCGCCGCCAGCCCCTTGTGCGGTTCGCCGAGCAGCCAGCCTTCGGCGTGCTCGAAGCTCAGGGTGCAGGTGGCGCTGCCGCGGATGCCCAGCTTGTGCTCGATGCCGTCGCAGCGCACCGCGTTGCGGCGGCCGTCGGGCAGCAGCTTGGGCACCAGGAACAGCGAGATGCCGCGGCTGCCGGGCGGCGCGTCGGGCAGCCGGGCGAGCACCAGGTGGAGGATGTTCCCGGTCAGGTCGTGCTCGCCGCCGGAGGCGAACAGCTTGCTGCCGCTCAGCCGGTAGCCGCCGTCCGCCGCCGGCTCGGCGCGGCTGCGCAGCAGGCCGACGTCGCTGCCGGCCTGCGGCTCGGTCAGGCACATGGTCGGCAGTATCTCGCCGCTGACGATGTCCGCCAGGTAGCGTTCGCGCAGCTCGGGCGTGCCGTGGGCGCGCAGGCATTCGTAGGCGCCGTGGGCGATGCCGGGGTACATGGCCCAGGCGTGGTTGGTCGAGTAGATCATCTCCAGCAGCGCGGCGTTGAGCAGTTGCGGCAGGCCCTGGCCGCCGTCCTCCGGGGCGCAGGCCAGCGCCGCCCAGCCGCCTTCGACGAAGGCCCGGTAGGCGGCGGGAAAACCGTCCGGGGTGGTCACCCGGCCGTTCTCGAAGCGACAGCCCTGGCGGTCGCCGGGCGCGTTCAGGGGCGCCAGCACGCCGCTGGCGAAGCGCGCCGCCTCCTCGATCACCTGCGCGGCCAGTTCGCCGTCCAGGCTCTCGAAGGCCGGCATGCCTTGCCAGTCGGCCGGCGCCGCCAGCCATTCCTCGATAACGAAGCGCATGTCGCGCAGCGGGGCTTGGTAATGCCACATGGGCGAATCCTCCATTCAGCGCCGGTAATCGGGATTCTCGATCAGCACGGCCATGCCCTGGCCGCCGCCGATGCAGGCCGCGGCCACGCCATAGCGCAGGTTGGCGGCGCGCAACTGGCGCGCCAGGGTCAGGGTCAGGCGCAGGCCGGTGGCGGCCAGCGGATGGCCGAGGGCGATGGCTCCGCCGTGGACGTTCAGGCGTTCCGTGTCGATCTCCAGTTCGCGCTGCACGGCGAGGATCTGCGCGCCCTGCGCCTCGTTGATCTCGAAGCGGCCGATGTCCGCCAGGCCCAGTCCGCTGCGTTCGAGCAGCAGGCGGATCGCCGCCACCGGGCCGATGCCCATCAGTTCGGGCGGCACGCCGCAGGCCGTGGCCGCACGCAGCCAGGCCAGCGGACGGGCGCCGGGGAAGTCGCGGCAGGCGCCGACCAGCGCGGCGGCGGCGCCGTCCACCACCGCGCAACTGTTGCCGGCGGTCTGCACGCCGCCGGCGTGCACCGGGCGCAGCGCCTGCAGGGTCTCGAAGGACGAGGCGCGCACGTGGCTGTCGCGCGTCAGCGTCTCGACCCCGCGCGGCAGTTCGAGGCCGCGCTCGCGGCAACCGTCGAGGACGAAGCGCGCGCGCTGCAGCGGCAGGATCTCGCCGGCGAACCAGCCCTCCTGCGCCGCCGCCAAGGCACGCGCGAAGCTCAGGGCGGCGAAGCGGTCGACCGCCTCGCGCCCGATGCCGTAGCACTGGGCGAGGTTTTCCGCGGTCTGCAGCATGTCGATGCCGACGGCCGAATCGAACAGCGCCTCCCAGAGGAAGTCCTTGAACTCCACCGGCGCGCCGAGGCGGAAACCGCCGCGATGCGTGTAGGCGGCGATCGGGCTGCGCGACATCGACTCGCTGGCCACGCACAGCGCCAGGCCGGCGGCGCCCTGGGCGATCTGTTCGCCGGCCTGGCGCAATATCTCGAAGCCGGTGCCGCAGATGCGCTGCACCGCCAGCGCCGGCACGCCCAGCGGCACGCCGCTGTACAGGCCGATGTGACGCGGCAGGAAATAGGCATCGAAGCTGGCCTGGGCCATCGAGCCGGCGATCACCGAGTCCACCTCCGCCGCGTCGATGCCGCTGCGCGCGAACAGCCCGCGGGCCGCGGCGATGCCCAGGTCGATGGGCGAGACCTGCGCCAGCGCGCCGCCCACATCGACCCAGGGGGTGCGCAGGGCGTCGACCAGGCAGACCTCGTCGAAAGCCGAATGGAGTCCCGCGCCGCGCCTCATGCCCCGGCTCCCGGCAGCACCCGCCCGGCGTCCTCGCCGGCGTAGAGCGCATCGATCAGCGCGGCGCGGTGCTGCAGCACGGCGCGCTGGTTGATCGAGCCCTTGTCGGTCACCTCGCCGCGATCGATGCATGGCGGCTCGGCGAGCAGGCAGGCCCAGGCCAGGCGGCTGGCGTTGCCGGTCGCGCCGCGGTTGAGTTCGTCCAGCAGTTCGCGCAGCCAGGTACGCAGCGCCGGCGAGGCCAGCACCTCGGCGACCGGCGCCGACTCCGGCAGGCCGGCCAGCGCCCGGCATTCGGGCAGGCGCGGGAAGATCAGCAGGGCCAGCTCGGGCCGGTTCGGCCCGGTCACCACCACGTCCTGGATATAGGGCGCGCCGGCCAGGATGACCCGCGCGCGCAGCGGGCCGACGCTGACGAAGACCCCGGAAGAGAGTTTGAAGTCCTCGGCGATGCGCCCGTCGAACAGCAGGCCCAGCTCGGGCCGTTCCGGGTCGACCAGCCTGAGGGCGTCGCCGGAGCGGTAGTAGCCCTCCTCGTCGAAGGCTTCGGCGCTGAGTTCCGGCTCGCGCCAGTAGCCGGCCATCACGTGCGGGCCGCGAAAGCGCGCTTCCAGCTTGTCGCCCACCGGCGCCAGCTTGACTTCGCAGCCCGGCGCCGGTACGCCGACGTAGCCGGGCAGGTCCACCGCCCCGGTGCTGAAGGTGCAGGATGGCGCCGTCTCGGTCATGCCCAGCCCGGCCACGGTGCGGATGCGCTCGCCGCAGTGCGCCTCGGCCACCCGGTCCAGCCGCTCGCGCACCGAGTGCGAGAGGCCGGCGGCGGCGAAGAAGAACAGCCGCATGCGGGCGAAGAAGCGTTCGCGCAGCTCGTCGTCGGTTTCCAGCGCGCCGACCAGCTCCTCCCAGCCCTTGGGCACGGTCAGGTAGGCGGTCGGCGAGATTTCGCGCAGGTTGCGCAGGGTCTCGGCGAAGCCCTGCGGCGTCGGCTTGCCGTCGTCGATGTAGAGGGTGCCGCCGTTGTAGAGGGCGATGCCGACGTTGTGGCTGCCGCCGAAGGTGTGGTTCCAGGGCAGCCAGTCGACCAGCACCGGCGGTTCCTCGGCGAACACCGGGAAGGTCTGCAGCAGCATCTGCTGGTTGGCGCAGAGCATGCGCTGGGTGGTCGGCACGGCCTTGGGCAGCTTGGTCGAGCCCGAGGTGAAGAGGAACTTGGCGATGCTCTCCGGGCCGACCCGCGCGAAGGCGGCCTCCGCCCCGGCGGTATCCACCGGCCGTTCCAGCTCGGCGAAGGCGCGGCAGGGCCGGCCGGGCAGCACGCCCTCGCTGAACAGCAGCGGCACGTCGGCCGGGATGGTGCCTTCGATGGCGCGGGCGTAGGTCGCGCCGTCCGCGGCGAACACCAGGCCGGGCTGCAGGCGTTCGACGATGTGGCGCAGCTTGGCCAGGTCCTGGGACAGAGTGGAATAGGCCGGCGACACCGGGCAGTAGGGAATGCCCACGTAGAGGCAGGCGAGCGCCAGCTTGAGGTGATCCAGAGCGTTGCCGGAAAGCACCAGCAACGGCCGTTCGGCGCTCAGGCCGTACTCCAGCAGATGCTGACCGATGGTCCGGGCGCTTTCCAGCATCTGCGCGTAGCTGAGGCGTTGCCATTCCCCGTCGTCGCCGCGCCGGGCGACCAGGATCTGCTCGGGGGTCAGTCGCGCCCAGTGCTCCAGGCGGTCGAGCAGGCGCGCCGGCAAAGGCGCCAGGGCCTCGACGGGACGCAGGTAGAGGCAGCCGTCCGCCGTCTCGTGGACGACGCCCGGCGAGCCGATGGCCACCGGACGCAGGCGCGGCTGAGATGAAGGAAAAAGGGACTCGCAAGCCTTGCTGTTCATTGCACTCCTCCCGCAGGACGCCGCCGCACGCACGGAGCGCGGAAGCGCCTGCCTATGCGGACCGGCCACGGCCGGCCCTCAGTTGTTCTTGTTGTTCCGGAAGATCGCTCGCCCCGGCGCCGGCCGGGGATGCCGCTCAGATCGGGTAGTGGCGCGGCCCGTTCTGCAGGGTGACCCAGCGCAACTGGGTGAACTGCTCGATCGAGGCGCGCGCGCCGAAGCTGCCGTAGCCGCTGGACTTGACGCCGCCGAAGGGCATCTGCGGCTCGTCCTGCACGGTCGGCCCGTTGATGTGGCAGATGCCCGACTCGATGCGCTGCGCCAGCCCCAGGGCGCGGGAAAGGTCGCGGCTGAAGACCGCCGCGGAGAGGCCGAATTCGGAATCGTTGGCCAGCCGCAGCAGTTCCTCGTCGCCGTTGGCGCGCAGCACCACCGCCAGCGGGCCGAAGGATTCCTCGCGGTACAGGCGCATGCCGGCGTCGACGCCGTCGAGCAGGGTGGCCTGCATCAGGCTGCCCTCGCCGCGCCCGCCGCAGAGCAGCCGCGCGCCCTTGGCCAGGGCGTCGTCGACCAGGGCCTGGATGCGCTGCGTGGCGCTCGCATCGATCAGCGAGCCGAGCACCGAACCGGCGTCGGCCGGATCGCCGACCCGCAGCGTGGCGACCTTGCGCGCCAGCCGGGCGACGAACTCGTCGGCCACCTTGTCGTCGACGATCAGCCGCTCGGTGGACATGCAGATCTGTCCCTGGTTGAAGTAAGCGCCGAAGGCCGCCGCCTCCACCGCGGCGTCCAGGTCGGCGTCGTCGAGCACCAGGAAAGGCGCCTTGCCGCCCAGTTCCAGCACCGCCGGCTTCAGGTGGCGCGCCGCCAGTTCGCCGACGATCCGCCCGACGTGGGTCGAGCCGGTGAAGTTGACCCGGCGCACCGCCGGGTTGGCGATCAGCCGCTCGACGATGCTCGGGGCGTCTTCCGGCGCGTTGCTGAGCACGTTGACCACCCCGTCGCCGAGCCCGGCATCCTGCAGCACCTGGCCGAGCAGGCGGTGGATCGCCGGACTGTTCTCCGAGGCCTTGAGCACCACGCTGTTGCCGCAGGCCAGCGGCATGGCCACGGCGCGCGCGGCGAGGATCAGCGGGGCGTTCCAGGGCGCGATGCCGAGCACCACGCCACAGGGCTGGCGCAGTGCCATGGCGAAGCTGCCGGGGATGTCGGAAGGAATGACCTCGCCGAGGATCTGCGTGGTCATCGCCGCCGCTTCGCGCAGGACGCCGCCGGCCAGTTTCACGTTGAAGCCGTACCAATCGGCCATGGCGCCGGTTTCGCCGGCCAGGGCGACGAACTCGGCCGCGCGGCTTTCCAGCAGTTCGGCGGTGCGCAGCAGGCGGGCGCGGCGCTCGCCCGGCGCCAGCGCGGCCCAGGCCGGAAAGGCGCGTTGGGCGGCGGCGACCGCGGCGTCGGCGTCTTCCGGAGTAGCCGCGGCGGCGGTCGAGACGATCTCGCCGCTCAAAGGGTTGCGCCGCACGAAGGTACGTCCGTCGCCGGCCGGCCTGGCCAGCCCGTCTATCAGCAAGGGCACGTCGAGCATGGGGGAATCCTTGTCTTGTCGTTGTTCTGCACAGGTCCCGGACGGGCGGGGCGCGGGCCCCCTCCCCGTCCCGCCGCGTTCAGCGCTTGTAGGCTTGCAGGCCCGGCTTGATGCTCTTCTCGTCGAGGAACTGGCGCATGCCCTCCTCGCGCCCGCCCTCTTCGTCGAGCAGGCGCGACTGGTCGAGCTTGGCGTACAGGTAGTCCTCGTTCTGTTCCCAGGTCAGTTCGCGGCAGCGCTTGAAGCCGTTCTTCGCCGCGCGCAGCACCACCGGGTTCTTGTCCAGCAGGTCCTGGCAGAGGGTCGCTACCGTCTCGCGCAGCTGCGCCAGCGGCACGCTCTGGTTGACCAGGCCCATCTCTGCCGCCTGGCGGCCGTCGAAGGTCTTGCCGGTCATGATGTAGTAGAGCGCCTGGCGGTGGCCGACGGTGTCGGCCATGGCCTTGCTGACCAGGTTGCCGGGCGGGATGCCCCAGTTGATTTCCGACAGGCCGAAGGTCGCCTCGTCGGCGCAGATCGCCAGGTCGCAGGCCACCAGCGGGCTGAAGCCGCCGCCGAAGCACCAGCCGTTGACCATGGCGACGGTCGGCTTGGCGTACATGCGCAGAAGTTTCCACTGCCATTCGCAGGCTTCGCGGCGGATCTTCTCCTGGAGGATCTCGGGACCGGCGTCGACCTCGCGGAAGTATTCCTTGAGGTCCATGCCGGCGGTCCAGGCGCTGCCGGCGCCGGTCAGCACCAGCACCCTGGCCGCGGGGTCCTGCTCCAGGGTTTCCAGCACATCGCGCATCTCGCGGTTGAGCGTCGGGCTCATGGCATTGCGCTTGTCCGGGCGGTTCAGGGTGACCCAGGCGATACCACCCTCGATCTCCACAATCACGGTCTTCCAGCGGCCTTCGTACTTGTTCATGGCGGATCACCTTCGAGTTGTTGTTGGTGTGGGCCCTAAACTAGCGCCTGAAAATTAGTTATGTCAATTAATTATTATGCCTGTTTCGAGCCTTCGTCCCGCCCGCGTACGAACAGTTCGCGCACCTCGTCCGGTACGCGCTGTCCGCGCAGCCGTCCCGCCTCGCCGGCGGCCCAGACCCGGATATCGCGCGCCTCGACGGCCAGCGTCCCGTCTGCCTTGCAAGCCCGGTGGTGAACCTCGAAACTGCTGTGCCGGAAGGCATGCAGGTGCGACTCGATGCGCAGGATCTCGCCGAAGCGCGAGGACATCCTGAAGCTCGCATGGGCATCGACCATCGGCCAGCCGAGGATGCCGTGGCGCGCCATGGCCTCCTCCAGGGACAGGCCGGCCCGGGCGAACAGGGTATCGGTGGCGGCATTGAACCAGGCAAAATAATTAGGATAGAAAACTATTCCGGCAGGATCGCAGTCTCCCCAGGCGATCCGCACTTCGTACAGCTTGTGCATGCTGCTCCTCGGGCCGCGGCCAGTCTTGGCTCCAGCGCCGGCAGGGCCGCCGCGGCGGTCGACCCTGCCGGCGCCGTCACCAGAGCTTCCAGGTGTAATCGACGTTGATCCGCGTCTCGTTGTCGTCGCGCATCGTCGCGTTCGGCGCGAAGCTGTTCTGGTAGCGTGAATTGCGCAGGCGCAGCGCCACGTTCTTCAGCGGCCCCGACTGCACCACGTAGGACAGTTCCAGGTAGCGCTCCGTCTCTTCCCGGTTGCCACCGCCCAGGCGTTCCGGCAGCTCGGCATTGGTCCCCTTCATGAAGCGCGCCACGCCGATCAGCCCCGGCAGCCCCGCCGCCGCGAAGTCGTATTCGTAGCGCACATGCCAGAAGTGCTCGTCGGCGTTGAGGAATTCCGAGCTGATCGCGTATTCGGAAATCAGGTGCGGCTCCGAACCGGCGATGTAAGGCATCGCCGAGTCGCCGCTGGACAGCGCCCCGCCCACCGTCAGCCGGTGCCCGCCCAGCTTGTAGCCGAAGTTCAGGCCCACGTACTGGTTGTCCACCGAGCCGGCCTTGCCCTCGCCCTCCTCGTCGCTGAGGAACCAGCGGAAGTCGGTCTTGAATTCCCCCGGCCCCCACTTGAACTGGTGGATCGCGCCCAGGTAGTTCTGCTGGTAGATCTCGTCCAGCCGGGCGTGCCAGTAGCTCAGGGTCAGGTTCTTGCCCAGCGCGTAGTCGCCGCCGAGGAAGAGGAACTCGTCGGACTCCGCCGTGCCGTCGAAGCGGCCGTTGGGGCCGGCGATGGCGATCTTCTGGTAATCGGTGGAGTCGCGCTGGTTCATGCGGTTCAGGTAACCGGCCTGCAGGCTCAGGCCGGGGATGTCGGTAGAGCGCAGGTGGCCGCCCTTGAAGGTCTGCCAGAGCAGGCGGGCCGGGCTGCTGATGAGGATCGGCAGGCGCGGCATCACGGTGCCGACATGCAGTTCGGTCTGCGAGTAGCGGAGCTTGCCGGTGAGGCCGAGTTCAGCGTAGGAGTCCTGGGCCTCGCCGCTGCCGCGTTCGACCGGCAGCAGGCCGGTGCCAGCGCGGTCGCGCGAGGAGTCGAGCTGGACGCCGAGCATGCCCTGCAGGTCGAGGCCGAAGCCGACCGGCCCCTCGGTGAAGCCGGACTTGAGGTTGAGGATGAAACCCTGCGCCCATTCGCGACGCGCGGAGACGTTGGATTCGCCCTTGTAGTCGCGGTCGAAGTAGAAGTTGCGCAGGGTCAGGCTGCCCTGGCTGTCCTCGATGAAGCCGCCCTGTGCCGTTCCCTGGGCGAGCAGCAGCAGGGCCGCGCCCGCCGCGCCCCGTCTCGTGTCGAGCATGTTCTGTTACCTTTATTGTTCTTGTTGTCTGGCGCCGCCGCGCGACCGGGCCTTGCCGCTCCGGCCGGCGGAGGCATTGGAAAACGGCGGACTGCGTCCTTCGCGGCCCGCCATTCCGGTCAGATGGTCAGGCCCTCGGCGCGGCGCTGGCCGAGCAGGTAGAACACCGCCGCCGCGGCCACCACGACGCCGGGGGCAGAGGCCAGCAGCAGGCCGGTGGCGCCGGTGCCCATCGCCAGCATCTGCCCGGCCACCAGCGGGCCGCTCATCGAGCCCAGGCGACCGACCGCCACGGCGGCGCCGACGCCGGTGGCGCGCATCGCGGTGGGATAGAACAGCGGCGCCAGGGCGTAGAGCACCAGTTGCCCGCCGATGGAGAAGAAGCCGGCGGAGAAACTGGCCAGCAGCATGCTGGCGAAGCTCGTCGACAGGCTCAGCCCGGCCAGGGCGGCGAGGATGCCGGTGTAGGTCAGCGCCACCAGCGCCAGCGGCCGCCAGCGATCCAGCAGCAGCCCGAACAGCAGCGAACCGGTGGCGCCGCCGATATTGAAGAGGATCTGCACCGTGCCGGCCTGGGACCGCGAGAAGCCCTGGCCGACCAGCAGCGAGGGCAGCCAGTTGAGCAGCATGTAGACGACCATCAGGGTGAAGAAGTAGCTGATCCACAACAGCAGGGTCGGCACGGCCGCCCCCTCCTGGAACAGTCCCTGCCGGAGGGATACGCGCGGCGCTGCGGACCTGACGCTCCGCTGCTCGTGGAAGGCCGCCGATTCCGGCAGGCACAGCACCAGCAACGGCGCGACCAGCAGCGGCGCCACCCCGCCGACGTAGAACACCGCTTTCCAGCCGCTGGCCAGGCCGGCCATACCGACCAGTGCCGCCAGCGCGCCGCCCAACGGCACGCCACAGTACATCAGGCTCACCGCGGTGCCGCGGGAACGCGCGTCGGCCGCCTCCGAGGACAGGGCGATCAGGTTGGGCAGCGCCGCGCCCAGGCCTACGCCGGTCAGAAAGCGCGCCGCCAGCAGGCTGTAGAAGTCCCAGACCAGGGCGGTGGCGATGGAGAACAGGCCGAACAGCGCCACGGCGCCGATCAGCACGCCCTTGCGGCCGATGCGGTCGGCCAGCCAGCCGCCGCCCAGGGCGCCGGGCAGCAGGCCGAGGATGCTGGCGCTGAACACCGCGCCCATCATGGTGGAAGTCAGGCCGAACTGTGCGGCCATGCCCGGCGCGGCGATGCCGGCGGATTGCAGATCCATGCCCTCGAGGAGCGCGACGACGAAACACAAGACAATGGTCGTATGCGTACGACGGGATTCTTTCCCTGGCGTTTTCATCGGAAAAACCACCTTTTGCAGGATTCGGACAGACGATCGCCCAGTTCCGGAAACATGCCGTCCCGGAAAATCGAGAGTCGCAGGGTCGACCGCCGTTATGGCGCGAGGCAGCCCGCCCGATCAGGGACTGGGCGTCGGCGCCAAGGGAGGCATCGCCCGGAGCGGGATCGGGCCAGGGCTACGGAGGGAAAGGGCGTTGGCGCACGGCAGGCGCCTGGCGTGCGGGGCCAGCTTCGTCATGATTGTTTCCTTTGTTATCGATTGTTATCCGGAAGCCCAATTAGTTAATCGAATTAACAATAAGGCGATGGCATTTCAACAAAGGGCCTTTATGACGTCAACGATCACGAAATTATAGAGACCGCCAGGCTAATAGTTAAAAAACATAACAATAAAAATGCCGCTACGGGTCCCGCCTAGCCTTGCCATGGCTCAAGGAATCGCGAGTCAGTGCCGACGAAGGCTTCCCTGTTCGTCCTGGCACGTCATACTTGACAGAGACTCACCGCACAGGACACGACCATGCCTTACCAACACATCATGACCGCCGTCGATCTCACCGACGAATGCCATCCGGTCATCTGCCGGGCAATCGATCTGGCCAAGCACTTCCAGGCCCAACTGTCGCTGGTGCATGTCGTCGAGCCGATGGCCATGGCCTTCGGCGGGGACGTGCCGATGGACTTGTCGACCCTGCAGCAGCAGCAGCTCGACCAGGCGCGCGAGCGGGTCGCCGCCTTCGCCGGCCAGTACCCCGAACTGCAGCCCGAGCGGCGGCACATCCTTTTCGGACAGCCGCGCCAGGAAATCCACCAGCTCGCGCTGGAGAAGAAATGCGACCTGATCGTGGTTGGCAGCCACGGCCGCCACGGCCTCGCCCTGCTGCTCGGCTCCACGGCCAACGATCTGCTGCACGGCGCGCCCTGCGACGTGCTGGCGGTGCGTCTGAAAAAAACCGAATGATGGCACCCGGCCGGCGAGGAGACTGGTTCAGTCCCTCGCCGGCGCTCATCGTCAGCGGACGGCCCCTGGCGAGCCGGGCCTCCAATGCATGGCTCGTGCCGGAAGCCATGGAGAAGGAAGGCAGGAAAGCCTCGAGCTTCGGACGCCGCCGCCGGTGCCGTGGGTGCGCTGCCAGAAGTCCCGGTTGAGCAGTTGCAATTGCTGGAGCAGACGCGCCCGGCTCCTTCGACTCCCGGTCGGCATGGCGTCAGGCTCACCCAACGCACGCCCTCCTCCAGGCTGGCCTGCTCGCGGTATTCCCGCTCCGGCGTGGGCTCCCGGCCCCGCGCCTTCCGGAATGCCGGCAGGCCTCGGCAATCCTCGATCACGCCCTGCAGTGCCAGCGCTGCCGGACAGTGGCTGTAGTTCCGGGTCTTTCCTCCGGCTGCCCAGGAGAAAGCCCCAGCACCCGGCAGGCCTTGCCGGGCGCCCTCTGCGACGAGCCGGTCAGGCCTCTTCCAACTCCGCCCAACGCTCCAGCAGACGGTCGAGCTCCTGCTGCAGGCTTTCCAGACGAGCCAGAAGCGGAGCGGTCTGGGCCGCCGGCTGCTGGTAGAAGGCCGGATCGGCGATCCGCTCCTGCAGTTCGGCCAGTTCCGCCTCCAGGGCGTCGATCTGACCGGGAATCGCCTCCAGTTCGCGCTGCAACTTATAGCTCAGCTTTTTCCTGGAAGCGCTCGACGGGCCGGCAGTTTCCGCCTCGGCAGCCGGAGCCGTTGCCTGCTTCCTCGGCGCCTCGCCCTGCCCCGGGCGCTCGCCGACACCGAGAAGACGCGGCGAGCCGCCCTGGCGCAGCCAGTCCTGGTAGCCGCCAACATACTCGCGGACCCGGCCGTCGCCTTCGAACACCAGGGTGCTGGTCACCACGTTGTCGAGGAAAGCCCGGTCGTGGCTGACCATCAGCACGGTACCGGGGAAATCCAGCAACACCTCCTCCAGCAGCTCCAGGGTTTCCACATCTAGGTCGTTGGTCGGTTCGTCGAGCACCAGCAGGTTGGCCGGCTTGCTGAACAACTTGGCCAGCAGCAGGCGCGCGCGCTCGCCGCCGGACAGCGCCTTGACCGGAGTGCGGGCGCGCTGTGGACTGAACAGGAAATCGCCGAGATAGCTCAGCACGTGGCGGTTCTGACCGTTGATGGTGATGAACTCGCGGCCTTCGGCGAGGTTGTCGATCACCGTCTTTTCCGGTTCGAGTTGATGGCGCAACTGATCGAAATAGGCTGCCTCCAGCTTGGTGCCGATCTCGATAGTCCCGCTGGTCGGCGCAAGCTCTCCCAGCAGCAGCTTGAGCAGGGTGGTCTTGCCGCTGCCGTTGGCACCGAGCAGGCCGATGCGATCGCCGCGCTGCAGAACCAGGGAGAAATCGCGGATCAGCGGCGCGCCGCCCGGGTGCGCGAAGCCGACATGCTCGACGGCGATCACCTGCTTGCCGGACTTTTCCGCCGCCTCCACCTGGAAGCTGGCCCGGCCCTGGCGCTCGCGGCGCTCGGTACGCTCGACGCGCATCGCCTTGAGCGCCCGTACGCGCCCCTCGTTGCGGGTGCGACGAGCCTTGATGCCCTGGCGTATCCACACTTCCTCCTGGGCCAGGCGCTTGTCGAACAGCGCGTTGGCGGTCTCCTCGGCGGCCAGTTGCTGCTCCTTGTGCACCAGGAAACTGGCGTAGTCACCGTTCCAGTCGATCAGTCGGCCGCGATCCAGCTCGAGGATCCGCGTCGCCAGGTTCTGCAGGAAGGCCCGGTCGTGGGTGATGAACAGCACGGCGCCGTTGAAGCCCGCGAGCGCCTCTTCCAGCCAGGCGATGGCGCCGATGTCGAGGTGGTTGGTCGGCTCATCAAGCAGCAGCAGGTCGGGCTCGGAGACCAGCGCCTGGGCCAGCAGCACGCGCCGCCGCCAGCCGCCGGACAGCTCGGCGAGGGTCTTGTCGGCCGGTAGTTGCAGACGGCTCAGGGTGCTGTCGACCAGTTGCTGCAGGCGCCAGCCATCCTTCGCCTCCAACTCCTGCTGGACACGGGTGAGTTGCTCCAGATCGGCATCGCTGTGGATGTTCTGACTCAGATGATGGTATCGGGCCAACAGATCGCCGACCCCGGCCAGGCCTTCGGCGACCACATCGAACACGGTGCGCTCGTCGGCACGCGGCAGCTCCTGCGGCAGCTCGCCGAGCTTCAACCCCGGCGCGCGCCAGATCTCCCCGTCGTCGGCCTGCTGATCACCCTTGAGCAGACGCAGCATGCTGGACTTGCCGGTGCCGTTGCGGCCGATGATGCACACCCGCTCGCCACGGGCGATCTGCCAGGACACCCGGTCGAGCAACGGCATGGCGCCATAGGCGAGGGAAACGTCGGTGAACTTGAGCAGGGTCATGAGCGGGGCCTCGAGGAGAATCGGCGCGCATTCTATCAGGCTCGGGCACCGGTCACGTTCCGGCCGACCACTCGCGCATTCCTGGCTGTTCGGTGCGCTGTCAATGAAGGCGGCGCTACAGCTAAACTAGACATGAGTTCCATTACCGCGAAACTCCGTCGCCACTCCTTCCGCGAGAAGCGTCATGCGCAGCCGATTGCTCAGCCTGTTCTTCTGCCTGTCCCTGTTCCCCCTGGCGGCCCCGCTCGCCGAGGCGGCCTCGCTCAGCGAACAGCGCCTCCTCTACGACCAGGCCAAGCGGGCGCTGGCCAAGGGCGATGCCGACCCCTACCTGCGCAATCGCCAGGTCCTGCGCGACTATCCGCTGGAGCCTCACCTGGCTTACGACGAACTGACCGCCCGGCTGAAAACCGCCAGCAACGGGGAAATCGAAAAATTCCTCACCGAGCATGGCGACCTGCCACAGATCGGCTGGATGAAACTGCGCTGGTTGCGCTGGCTGGCCGAACGCGGCGATTGGCAGACCTTCGTCGACTATTACGATCCGGCGCTGAACTTCACCGAACTCGACTGCCTGTACGGCCGCTACCAGCTCGCCCACGGGCGCAAGGCCGAAGGGCAAGCCCTCGCCGAGAAGCTCTGGCTGGTCGGCAAGTCGCAGCCGGAAACCTGCGACACCCTGTTCGGGCTCTGGGCCGCCGAGGGCCAGTTGACCGATCAGAGGCGCTGGCAGCGCCTGCGCCTGGCCGCCGATGCACGCAACTACGGCTTGGCCACGCATCTGGCGAAAAGCGCTCCCGCTCTCGAGCGCGAAGGCCTGCTGATGGTCGAGGTGGCGCAGAAGCCGCAAATGCTGCTGAGCCAGAGTTCGCGCTTCGCTCCGGCCAGCGAGCGAATGGCCGATGTGGTCGGTCTCGGCCTGCGCCGGCTGGCTCGCCAGGAGCCGGACAAGGCCCTGGCCCTGCTCGACGACTATGCCCGGCGCATGCGCTTTTCCAACGACGAGAAGGTGGCGATCGCCCGGGAAATCGGCCTGTCGCTGGCCAAGCGCTTCGACAGCCGGGCTCTTGCGGTGATGACCGAATACGATCCCGAACTGCGCGACAAGACCGTGGCCGAATGGCGCGCCCGCCTGCTGCTGCGCCTAGGGCGCTGGGACGAGGCTTACCGCCTGACCCGCCAGATGCCTCCGGAGCTCGCCGACAGCAACCGCTGGCGTTACTGGCAGGCACGCAGCCTGCAACTGGCCCAGCCACAGAGCCGGGAAGCGAGCGGACTCTACCAGCCGGTCGCCCGCGAGCGGGATTTCTACGGTTTTCTCGCCGCCGACCGCATCCAGGTGCCTTACCAGTTGAACCACAAGCCGATGCCCCTGGACCCGCGGGTGGTACAGAAGGTGCGCAATACCGCCGGTATCCGCCGGGCCCTGGAGTTCTACGCACGCGGGCAGGTCGTCGACGCGCGCCGCGAGTGGTACCACGTCAGCCGCCTGTTCAGTCGCGAGGAAATGGTCGCCCAGGCCAGGCTGGCGTACGACATGGGCTGGTATTTCCCGGCCATCCGCACCATCAGCCAGGCGCAATACTGGGACGATCTGGACATCCGCTTTCCGATGGCCCACCAGAACAGCCTGACGAGTGCCGCCAGAAGCCGCGGCCTGCACTCGAGCTGGGTGTTCGCCATCACCCGCCAGGAAAGCGCCTTCATGAGCGATGCCCGCTCCAGCGTCGGCGCCGGCGGCTTGATGCAACTGATGCCGGCGACGGCCCAGGAAACCGCGCGCAAGTTCGGCATTCCGCTGAGCTCGCCACGGCAGGTCTTCGATCCGGACACCAACATCCAGCTCGGCGCCGCCTACCTGAGCCAGGTACATGCCCAGTTCGGTGGCAACCGGGTACTCGCCTCCGCTGCCTACAACGCCGGCCCCGGGCGCGTACGCCAATGGCTGCGTGGAGCCAATCACCTGGCCTTCGATGTCTGGGTGGAAAGCATCCCCTTCGACGAAACCCGCCAGTACGTGCAGAACGTGCTGTCGTACTCGGTGATCTACGGGCACAAGCTCAAGGCTCCGCAACCCCTGGTGGAGTGGCACGAACGCTATTTCGACGATCAGTAGGACTCGGGTTCGGCCGCTCGCGGTCCGCAATTGCTGCATAGCAGCGGCGAGTCGGGCGGCAGGTGTACCCGCAGGGCGGCCGCGCGGGTGGTGAAACGCAAGCTCCGGCTGTTTGCCGGTTCGCCGTCCAGGTTCAGGTCCAGTCCCTCCGGGGCCTCGACCTCGATCCACGGCAGGCGCGCTCCGATGGAGAGAGTTTCGGCCCCACCGAGAATGCGTTGGGAAATCAAGGCTCCCAGAGTACCGAGCGGACTCTCGGTATCCTCGGGTGCAGGAACTATGCAGAGGTCGAGCAGGCCATCGTCCACCAGCGCCCCGGGACAAAGCGGATTGCCTCCACCGGCCTGACGCCCGTTGCCGATGCCCAGCGCCAGGAACTCCCCCTCCCAGTGAAAACCCGGTCCGTGAAAACGTCCGAAGGAGGCATGCAATTCGGAAAGGCGCGTCAGCCCGGCCAGCAGGTAGGCCGCGCCACCAAGAGCCTTCTTCAACTCCTCGGGCGTGCTGGCAGTGACTTTCGAGCCGAAGCCGCCGGTGGCCATGTTGAGAAACAGCCGACCATCCACTTCGCCGAGATCCACCGGGCTGGGAGCGACTTCCAGCAGGGTCAGGGCCTCTGCCGGCGTCAAGGGAATGCCTGCCGCCCGGGCGAAATCGTTGGCCGTGCCCAGCGGCAGGATCGCCAGACTGGCAGCGCTGCCCGCCAGGACCATGGCTTCCGCCACTTCACGCAGGGTACCGTCGCCACCGCCGGCGATGACGGTCGGATAGCCTGCCGCCAGCCCCTCCCCCACCAGGCGCCGGGCATCTCCGGCCTCCCAGGTCAGGCGCACGGCGATTTCCCAGCCCGCCTCGCGGCGGGCGAGAATGGCGGTACGCAGTTCCTCGTTCGAGGCCTGTCGACCATGCAGCACCAACCATGCCTTGTGCCCAGCCATTACCCACCTCGGAAAGCGTTCCTTTTCAGCAAGTATGGACGACGGAACAGTCGAACACGCTCCGGTACGACGTCTCAGCCCAGCACTTCGCTCAGCGGAATGAAACGTACCGAGTCGCCTTCGGCCAAGGTCGTATCTTCGATTACCTCGACCAGTCCGTCGGCCCAGGCAGCACTGAGCAATACGCCAGGACTCTGGTTCGGATAAAGCACAGCACGTCCATTTTCCAGACGTGCCCGCAGGTACTCGCGACGCTTGCCGGGCTTGCTCCAGGCAAAACCGGCCGGCACCTGGAAAGCCAATGGCATTACAGCCCGCACGCCGAGACGGCGCAACAGATACGGCCGGGCCAGCAGGGCGAAGGTGACCAGCGAGGAGGCCGGATTACCGGGCAGACCGATGACGGGAACGCCCCGATAGCGGCCGACTGTCAGCGGCTTGCCTGGTTTGATCGCCAGCTTCCACAAATCCAGTTCGCCCTCCTCGCGCAGGATCTGACCAAGGCAGTCCGCTTCGCCGACCGATACGCCGCCGGTCGAGAGGATCAGATCGGCCTCACCCAGCTCTTCCAGACGGGCACGGGTCAATTGCGGATCATCGGGCAGGATGCCGGCATCCAGCACGCTGCAGCCCAGGCGCTTCAGCCAGCTCAGCAACAGGGTGCGATTGCTGTTGTAGATCTGCCCCGGGCCCAGCGGTTGTCCCGGCCTGACCAGTTCGTCTCCGGTGGATAACAGCGCCACCCGTGGACGCCGCCGCACCGGCAGCTCGACGATGCCCAGGGATGCGGCCAGTCCCAGTTGCGCCGGCCCCAGGCGAGTGCCTGCGGCCAGCACGGTTTCACCGCAACGGGTTTCCTGGCCCTGCTCACGGATGTTCTGTCGCGGACGCAAGGCCTGGCTGAAGCGTACCCGCCCATCCTCGAGCAGTTCGGTGTTTTCCTGCAGTTCGACGCAATCCGCCCCTTCCGGAACCGGCGCCCCGGTAAAGATGCGTGCGCAGGTGCCGGACTGCAGAGGCTCGGGGGCCTGTCCGGCGAAGATCGTCTGACTGACGGCCAGTGGCTCGCCAGTCCAGTCGACCAGACGCAGTGCATAACCATCCATTGCGCTGTTCGGCCAAGGCGGCAGATCCAGGGAAGCAATCAAAGGCTCGGCCAATACCCGCCCCTCGGCATCATCCAGTGCGACCCGTTCGACATCGCCGATCGGTTCTTTCTCGGCCAGTTGCAACAGGCATTCAAGGGCAGCCTCGACAGCCATCAACGCGGACTTTTTCATCGGTCTATCCGCGCGCTCCACAGGACGGTACCGGCTTCAGGTGGGGCACGAAGCTGCAGGGACGATGACGGGCGTCCAATTGCTCGGCCAGGATGCCATCCCAAGCCGTGGCGCAAGCGCCGGTCGAGCCCGGCAGGCAGCAGACCAGGGTACCATTGGCCAGACCGGCCAGGGCACGGGACTGAACGGTAGAGGTACCGATCTCAGCCATGGAGATATGGCGGAACAACTCGCCAAAGCCGTCGACCTGCTTGTCCAAAAGGCAGGTTACGGCTTCGGGGGTGCTGTCACGGCCCGTAAAGCCGGTTCCGCCGGTAATCAGCACGACCTGCACATCCTTGTCGGCGATCCAGGCGGCCACCACGGCGCGAATGTGGTACAAGTCATCCTTGAGCAGCAGACGCGCCGCCAATTTGTGCCCTGCCGCACTCAGGCGCTCGACAAGCAACTGGCCTGAGGTATCGGTACCCAGAGTACGGGTATCGCTGACGGTCAGGACTGCAATGTTCAACGGCACGAAGGCCGCTTCAACCTTATGACTCATGCTGCCTTCCAGTATCACGGAGAAGTCGGGCCGGAGTTATACCACAAGCCACCGCCGGAACCATTCAATGACCATGCCCCTTCCTCCCTGCTCCGTGCTATTGCTGGCTGGCGGCCGGGGACAACGCATGGGGGGACATGACAAAGGGTTGCTGGAGTGGCGGGGCAAGCCGTTGATTGCCCACCTACACGCAGTGACGCGACCGATCACCAGCGACCTGATCATTTCCTGCAATCGCAATACTGAACGTTATGCACTCTATGCCGATCATGTAGTGCATGACGACAGACCGGACTTCCCGGGCCCCTTGGCCGGTATCCGCGCAGGACTGGCAGTCGCCCGTCATGGCTGGCTGCTGATCTTGCCCTGCGATGCCCCCCTGGTCGATGCCGCACTGTTGTACAGCATGCGCCAACATGCCAGCGCCCACCCCGAACGTCCTTTGCTGCTACGTCAGGGTCAGCAATGGGAGCCCCTGTTCTGCTTGATCCCCAAGAGCCTGGAACCAGCCCTCGAAAGGGCCTGGCAGGACGGCGAGCGCAGTCCGCGCCGGGTCTTTCTGGCACATGAGGCTACAGTTCTGCAATGCGCATCGGGAGATTCACGGCTGGCCAACCTGAACACACCGCGACTGCTAGAGCAATTTCCGACCTGACTGACGGGCTATTGAGTTGCGATGAATTAGCCTTCCGCAGAACCGTATAGCTCCATTACCTCAGAAAGCCGCCACACTATGGTAGGTGGTTCAATTCTTTTGATATAGCGGACAATCCGTCCCAGATGACTCATCCCTGAACTACGAAACTCAGAACCTCGACGCCAGCCTCAAATCGTACAGATGATTGGGGAGCACGGCCTGAAACTCCCACTTTGACCAAGGCATGAAGCCTTGTCGAGAAGTCGTTCGGCGCTGGATGCAGTTAGTGCAAATCCGAACGCTCGAGGCTGCCGAGGATTGACACTGTAGGAAACGATATCGGACGAGCGATGGAATGATCCACCGGTTGATCGGTCAAGTACACCGAAACAAGCAGCAACCCGACGGTCATGGCTCGTAGAACACCTTTTGAGAAATAGTGAAGCATAGTGTTCTGATGAATACAGCCATCTATTCCTATGGCAAATACCCTTGGCTGGAAAACACCGCCGAATAGGGTCCTGCTAGCTCAAAAGGATTTTTACTTCACTGCTGGATCAGCCAGCCCGACCCACAAAACAAAACGCCCCGGTAACCGGGGCGCTTCATTCTTACCTGGATCAACGTCTTGCAAACACCCCGAGAAAAACCGGGTACCCTTGATTGGTCGGAGCGACTGGATTCGAACCAGCGACCTTCTCGTCCCGAACGAGACGCGCTACCAAGCTGCGCTACGCTCCGAAGATGGCGCGCATTTTACAGAAAAACTTTTTATGCACAAGGGGTTAATGAAAATTTTCACACTCTCTGCCTCGGGTGAATGTGAAGAATACCCAAGGGTCCGGAAAGAACGCTGCTTTAAAGCTCCACGGGCAAGAGGAACGATATCAGCCCCCACCGTCCCATTTGGTTGCACCTACTGCGATACTACCTATCGCGTCACACTCCTTGACGCGTTTACCCGACGGCCCTGGGCGCAACTGCCAATTGGTGGCGAACTTAAACCATCTCATTCAAAGTGATCCACGATACCAAGCAGGCATCTGGAAACCTCGCGCATAGTGATCCCGACTGGTCTTGCCGCCTTACAAGCGTAGATGTCCTGAGGGAAGAGCAGCGAACGGAACAGCGGCGCGCCCGGAGGAAAACGGCCGGGGCGCCACCCGACGGGCCTGCGGAGAGAGACGAGCCCTTGCCGGGGCGGACCTACGAGCCAGGGCCAAGCAAAAACCCCCGGACCGATGACTCGGTCCGGGGGTTCGCAAAAGGCGCTTGACGATGACCTACTCTCACATGGGGAAACCCCACACTACCATCGGCGATGCGTCGTTTCACTGCTGAGTTCGGGATGGGATCAGGTGGTTCCAACGCTCTATGATCGTCAAGCAATTCGGTTGCCGCCGTGTCGATGACACGACAGCCAATCGGGTAGGTGATAGCGGTAGCCTGTTTCCGGCAGCGTGCGGTCCAGCCAAATCTTCGGCCTGTCGGCTGCGCCCTCTCCGTGCCGCCCCGCTGGGGCTGGCAACAGATTGTTTGGGCGTTATATGGTCAAGCCTCACGGGCCATTAGTATGGGTTAGCTCAACGCCTCACAACGCTTACACACCCCACCTATCAACGTCGTAGTCTGCGACGGCCCTTCAGGGAGCTCGAGGCTCCAGTGAGATCTCATCTCGAGGCGAGTTTCCCGCTTAGATGCTTTCAGCGGTTATCTCTTCCGAACGTAGCTACCCGGCAGTGCCACTGGCGTGACAACCGGAACACCAGAGGTTCGTCCAACCCGGTCCTCTCGTACTAAGGTCAGCCCCTCTCAAATCTCAAACGTCCACGGCAGATAGGGACCGAACTGTCTCACGACGTTCTAAACCCAGCTCGCGTACCACTTTAAATGGCGAACAGCCATACCCTTGGGACCGGCTTCAGCCCCAGGATGTGATGAGCCGACATCGAGGTGCCAAACACCGCCGTCGATATGAACTCTTGGGCGGTATCAGCCTGTTATCCCCGGAGTACCTTTTATCCGTTGAGCGATGGCCCTTCCATACAGAACCACCGGATCACTAAGACCTACTTTCGTACCTGCTCGACGTGTCTGTCTCGCAGTCAAGCGCGCTTTTGCCTTTATACTCTGCGCGTGATTTCCGACCACGCTGAGCGCACCTTCGTACTCCTCCGTTACGCTTTGGGAGGAGACCGCCCCAGTCAAACTGCCCACCATACACTGTCCTCGATCCGGATGACGGACCGGAGTTAGAACCTCAAGCATGCCAGGGTGGTATTTCAAGGATGGCTCCATGGGAACTGGCGTCCCCACTTCAAAGCCTCCCACCTATCCTACACAAGCAGGCTCAAAGTCCAGTGCAAAGCTACAGTAAAGGTTCACGGGGTCTTTCCGTCTAGCCGCGGATACACTGCATCTTCACAGCGATTTCAATTTCACTGAGTCTCGGGTGGAGACAGCGCCGCCATCGTTACGCCATTCGTGCAGGTCGGAACTTACCCGACAAGGAATTTCGCTACCTTAGGACCGTTATAGTTACGGCCGCCGTTTACCGGGGCTTCGATCAAGAGCTTCGCTTGCGCTAACCCCATCAATTAACCTTCCGGCACCGGGCAGGCGTCACACCCTATACGTCCACTTTCGTGTTTGCAGAGTGCTGTGTTTTTAATAAACAGTCGCAGCGGCCTGGTATCTTCGACCGGCATGGGCTTACGGAGTAAATCCTTGACCCTCACCGGCGCACCTTCTCCCGAAGTTACGGTGCCATTTTGCCTAGTTCCTTCACCCGAGTTCTCTCAAGCGCCTTGGTATTCTCTACCCGACCACCTGTGTCGGTTTGGGGTACGGTTCCTGGTTACCTGAAGCTTAGAGGCTTTTCTTGGAAGCAGGGCATCAACCACTTCGCCTTCGTAAAGGAAGGCTCGTCATCGGTTCTCGACCTTGACCACCCGGATTTGCCTGAGTGATCGGCCTACCGCCTTAAACTTGGACAACCAACGCCAAGCTGGCCTAGCCTTCTCCGTCCCCCCATCGCAGCAACCAGAAGTACGGGAATATTAACCCGTTTCCCATCGACTACGCTTTTCAGCCTCGCCTTAGGGGCCGACTCACCCTGCGTCGATTAACGTTGCGCAGGAACCCTTGGTCTTTCGGCGTGGATGTTTTTCACACCCATTGTCGTTACTCATGTCAGCATTCGCACTTCTGATACCTCCAGCAAGCCTCTCGACTCACCTTCACAGGCGTACAGAACGCTCCTCTACCGCGCATCTTGCGATGCACCCGTAGCTTCGGTGCCTGGTTTGAGCCCCGTTACATCTTCCGCGCAGGCCGACTCGACTAGTGAGCTATTACGCTTTCTTTAAAGGGTGGCTGCTTCTAAGCCAACCTCCTAGCTGTCTAAGCCTTCCCACATCGTTTCCCACTTAACCAGGACTTTGGGACCTTAGCTGACGGTCTGGGTTGTTTCCCTTTTCACGACGGACGTTAGCACCCGCCGTGTGTCTCCCGTGCTGGCACTTGCCGGTATTCGGAGTTTGCATCGGTTTGGTAAGTCGGGATGACCCCCTAGCCGAAACAGTGCTCTACCCCCGGCAGTGATACACGAGGCGCTACCTAAATAGCTTTCGAGGAGAACCAGCTATCTCCGAGCTTGATTAGCCTTTCACTCCGATCCACAAGTCATCCGCTACCTTTTCAACGGGAGTCGGTTCGGTCCTCCAGTCAGTGTTACCTAACCTTCAACCTGCTCATGGATAGATCGCCCGGTTTCGGGTCTATACCCAGCGACTTGGCGCCCTATTAAGACTCGCTTTCGCTACGCCTCCCCTATACGGTTAAGCTTGCCACTGAATATAAGTCGCTGACCCATTATACAAAAGGTACGCAGTCACCCAACGAAGTGGGCTCCCACTGCTTGTACGCATACGGTTTCAGGTTCTATTTCACTCCCCTCTCCGGGGTTCTTTTCGCCTTTCCCTCACGGTACTGGTTCACTATCGGTCAGTCAGGAGTATTTAGCCTTGGAGGATGGTCCCCCCATGTTCAGACAACGTTTCACGTGCGCCGTCCTACTCGATTTCATTGACCAGGGACTTTCGTGTACGGGGCTATCACCCGCTACGGCGGCACTTTCCAGAGCCTTCCACTAATCCCAAGCCAACTTAAGGGCTGCTCCCCGTTCGCTCGCCACTACTAAGGGAATCTCGGTTGATTTCTGTTCCTCAGGGTACTTAGATGTTTCAGTTCCCCTGGTTCGCCTCTTGCCCCTATGGATTCAGGACAAGATACCCGGCTTGTGCCGGGTGGGTTTCCCCATTCAGAGATCGCCGGATCACGGGCCGTTTGCCGCCTCCCCGACGCTTATCGCAGGCTACCACGTCTTTCATCGCCTCTGACTGCCAAGGCATCCACCGTATGCGCTTCTTCACTTGACCATATAACCCCAAGCAATCTGTGGCCTCGCGGCCGTGCCTGGCTGGTGTGAAGACGACATTTGCCGAACATTTGCGCTTGAACTCGCACATTTGCCTTGACCACGCCGATCGCAGTGAAACAATCGACGCGTCGTACTTCTATCACATACCCGAATTGTTAAAGAACGGTTCTGGCGCAAAGACCAGAAATCAGCATTCGCCCTATGGGAAATGCTCATTTCTAAGCTTTCAGCGATGGTGGTGGGTGGTGGAGCCAAGGAGGATCGAACTCCTGACCTCCTGCGTGCAAAGCAGGCGCTCTCCCAGCTGAGCTATGGCCCCTCTTGCCTTGCGCGAGGTCGACACCGGCCACGACCCTTGACAATTGGTGGGTCTGGGCAGATTCGAACTGCCGACCTCACCCTTATCAGGGGTGCGCTCTAACCAACTGAGCTACAGACCCAATCGTCTCACTCTCGGGTCTAGACCCAATCGCTGTTTGCCAGGGAATCAAGCAATTCGTGTGGGTGCTTATGATAAGCCGGATCTTCGATTAAGGAGGTGATCCAGCCGCAGGTTCCCCTACGGCTACCTTGTTACGACTTCACCCCAGTCATGAATCACTCCGTGGTAACCGTCCTCCCGAGGGTTAGACTAGCTACTTCTGGAGCAACCCACTCCCATGGTGTGACGGGCGGTGTGTACAAGGCCCGGGAACGTATTCACCGCGACATTCTGATTCGCGATTACTAGCGATTCCGACTTCACGCAGTCGAGTTGCAGACTGCGATCCGGACTACGATCGGTTTTCTGGGATTAGCTCCGCCTCGCGACTTGGCAACCCTTTGTACCGACCATTGTAGCACGTGTGTAGCCCTGGCCGTAAGGGCCATGATGACTTGACGTCATCCCCACCTTCCTCCGGTTTGTCACCGGCAGTCTCCTTAGAGTGCCCGACCGAATCGCTGGTAACTAAGGACAAGGGTTGCGCTCGTTACGGGACTTAACCCAACATCTCACGACACGAGCTGACGACAGCCATGCAGCACCTGTCTCTGCGCTCCCGAAGGCACCCATCAATCTCTTGAAAGTTCGCAGGATGTCAAGGCCAGGTAAGGTTCTTCGCGTTGCTTCGAATTAAACCACATGCTCCACCGCTTGTGCGGGCCCCCGTCAATTCATTTGAGTTTTAACCTTGCGGCCGTACTCCCCAGGCGGTCGACTTAATGCGTTAGCTGCGCCACTAAGCTCTCAAGGAGCCCAACGGCTAGTCGACATCGTTTACGGCGTGGACTACCAGGGTATCTAATCCTGTTTGCTCCCCACGCTTTCGCACCTCAGTGTCAGTATCGGTCCAGGTGGTCGCCTTCGCCACTGGTGTTCCTTCCTATATCTACGCATTTCACCGCTACACAGGAAATTCCACCACCCTCTACCGTACTCTAGCCCAGTAGTTTTGGATGCGGTTCCCAGGTTGAGCCCGGGGCTTTCACATCCAACTTGCCGAACCACCTACGCGCGCTTTACGCCCAGTAATTCCGATTAACGCTTGCACCCTTCGTATTACCGCGGCTGCTGGCACGAAGTTAGCCGGTGCTTATTCTGTCGGTAACGTCAAGACGCTTGGGTATTCACCGAGCGCCCTTCCTCCCAACTTAAAGTGCTTTACAATCCGAAGACCTTCTTCACACACGCGGCATGGCTGGATCAGGCTTTCGCCCATTGTCCAATATTCCCCACTGCTGCCTCCCGTAGGAGTCTGGACCGTGTCTCAGTTCCAGTGTGACTGATCATCCTCTCAGACCAGTTACGGATCGTCGCCTTGGTGGGCCTTTACCCCACCAACTAGCTAATCCGACCTAGGCTCATCTGTTAGCGTGAGGCCCGAGGGTCCCCCACTTTCTCCCGTAGGACGTATGCGGTATTAGCGCGAGTTTCCCCGCGTTATCCCCCACTAACAGGCAGATTCCTAGGCATTACTCACCCGTCCGCCGCTCGCCGGCAACCCGAAGGTCCCGCTGCCGCTCGACTTGCATGTGTTAGGCCTGCCGCCAGCGTTCAATCTGAGCCATGATCAAACTCTTCAGTTTCAATTCGTTCGGATCCTAAGATCCCAAACTTGGCTCAGCAATCGCCATAACTCATGAATTCACGAGTCGCTTGGACTTGCTGACTGTCTTGCGATGCCAGGCTTGCCACAAGCGCCCACACGAATTGCTTGATTCCACTTTGTTAAAGAGCGTTTCGACCGGGCTTCCCCGTCCGAGGCCGCGCATTCTACCGTAGAACGACAGCCTGTCAAGCAGCAAAAAACAAAATCCCAGAACATTTGAAATCAATCAGACCCAACCTGATTCATGACGGCAGCGATCCCTCAAAAACTGTCACGCACCAAGCCTCAAAACAATGACCCTTTGAATCCAAGATAGCAGAGAGATACCCACCCAGAACCAGGAAGACGACGAAAGGGTGTCGGCGGAGCAATGCCCTCTCCAAGCCAGCCCCTCGCATCACTTCAGTGTGTTACGCCCCTTACTGGCGGCGATGCGCATACGCAGTGCATTAAGCTTGATAAAGCCCGCAGCATCCGCCTGATTGTAAGCGCCTCCATCCTCCTCGAAGGTCGCGATACTGGCATCAAACAACGAGTCATCCGACTTACGACCAACCACAATGACGTTGCCCTTGTACAGTTTCAGGCGCACTACACCATTCACACTGGTTTGCGAAGCATCAATCATCTGCTGCAGCATCAGCCGCTCCGGACTCCACCAATAACCGTTGTAGATCAGGCTGGCGTACCTAGGCATCAACTCATCCTTCAGATGAGCCACTTCACGATCGAGGGTGATCGACTCGATAGCTCGGCGGGCCTTGAGCATGATGGTGCCACCGGGAGTCTCATAGCAACCGCGCGACTTCATGCCGACGTAGCGGTTCTCCACGATATCGAGGCGCCCGATACCATTCTCGCCCCCCATTCTGTTCAACTCACCCAACACCTGAGCTGGAGTCCGCTCGACACCGTCGATGGCAACGATATCCCCTCCACGATAAGTCAGCTCAACGTAGGTCGGCACATCCGGTGCGGCCTCAGGAGACTTAGTCCAACGCCACATATCCTCTTCATGCTCGGTCCATGTGTCCTCCAGCACGCCCCCCTCATAGGAAATGTGCAGTAGGTTGGCATCCATGGAATAGGGTGATTTCTTCTTGCCATGACGCTCGATCGGAATACCGTGCTTCTCGGCGTAATCCATCAACTTCTCACGAGACAGCAGGTCCCACTCACGCCAAGGGGCGATCACCTTGACACCAGGCTTCAGCGCATAGGCCCCCAACTCGAAGCGCACCTGATCGTTACCCTTACCGGTTGCGCCATGGGAAATAGCATCGGCGCCAGTAGCGTTGGCGATTTCGATCAGACGCTTGGCAATCAGCGGACGGGCGATAGAAGTACCCAACAGATACTCGCCTTCGTAGACGGTGTTGGCACGGAACATCGGGAAAACGAAGTCGCGCACGAACTCTTCGCGCAGATCGTCGATAAAGATCTCTTTGACACCGAGAGCCTGCGCCTTGGCTCGCGCCGGCTCGACCTCTTCGCCCTGACCCAAATCAGCGGTGAAGGTTACAACCTCGCAGTTGTAGGTATCCTGCAACCACTTGAGGATCACAGAGGTATCCAGGCCGCCGGAATAAGCCAAGACAACCTTTTTCACATCCGCCATGCCATCAGCTCCACAGGGTTTACGAAAAGGCGCCGATTGTAACGGTGCCGCCCAGCCTTTTACAGAGCCACTCCTCCCTTCAGCCCCAAGTGACAAGTGCCGCCAGAAGCCTTTTCCGGTAGGATGCACGGCAGCCTCACTTTTCTGGAAGTCTCGATGCCCGATAGACTGATACTGCTACGCCCTGATGACTGGCATATTCATCTTCGCGATGGTGCCGCCCTGAGCCGAACGGTGACGGATGCAGCACGCACGTTCGGTCGCGCCATCGTCATGCCCAATCTGGTTCCACCCGTACGCAACGCGTCCGAGGCGGGCGCCTATCGGCAACGCATCCAGGCCGCACGCCCTGCGGACAGTCGCTTCGAACCCCTGATGACCCTCTACCTCACGGACAAGACCTCCCCAGAGGATATCCGAACCGCCAAGGCCCAAGGCTTTGTGCATGCAGCAAAATTATATCCTGCGGGCGCCACAACCAATTCGGATGCCGGGGTCACACGCATCGACAACATCTTTCCAATACTGGAAGCGATGGCCGAGGCAGGCCTGCCACTTCTAGTACACGGAGAGGTGACTCACAGCGAAGTCGATGTATTCGATCGCGAAAAGCGCTTCATAGATGAAAATCTGGTCCGCATAATCGAGCACTTCCCTACACTTAAGGTGGTATTCGAACACATCACTACCCGAGATGCCGTTCAATTTGTGGAAACCAGTAGCAGCAATGTTGGCGCCACCATTACCGCCCATCACCTTCTGTACAACCGCAACCACATGCTGGTCGGCGGCATACGCCCCCACTTCTACTGCTTGCCAATCCTCAAACGCAGGACTCACCAGGAGGCCTTGCTGGATGCGGCCACCAGCGGTAACACAAAATTCTTTCTTGGTACCGACTCGGCGCCACACGCCCGTCACGCCAAGGAAGCGGCTTGCGGCTGCGCCGGCTGCTATACGGCGTACGCAGCCATCGAGTTGTATGCTGAAGCCTTCGAGCAACGCAGCGCCCTGGACCGGCTGGAGGCCTTTGCCAGCCACCATGGCGCCGACTTCTACGGCATTCCGCGGAACACCGACCACATAACGCTAATTCGCGAGGAGTGGACAGCACCAGCCTGCATGACATTTGGCGAGCATAGTCTGGTTCCATTGCGCGCAGGAGAAAAGCTGCGCTGGCGTCTGCTGGAGGAAAAAATGTGACCGAAGAACGCTTCGATGACATCCTCGAAACGTCCAATGCTACTCATGCATCGCGCCATCCTATGGCGCACCGCTTTCGCGGCTACTTGCCGGTCGTGGTAGATGTCGAGACAGGTGGCTTCAATAGTGCTACCGATGCCCTGCTGGAAATTGCAGCCATTACCATTGGCATGGACGAGCAAGGTCTCCTGTTTCCCGAACACAGTCACTTCTTCCGGGTCGAGCCTTTCGAAGGCGCCAATATCGAAGCAGCAGCCCTGGAGTTCACGGGAATCAAGCTGGATCACCCTCTGCGAATGGCGGTTAGCGAGGAACACGCCCTGCAGGAAATCTTCCGAGGCGTACGCAAGGCGGTCAAGTCCCACGGATGCAAACGCGCTATTTTAGTGGGCCACAACAGCAGCTTCGATTTGGCCTTTCTCAATGCAGCCGTGGCCCGTTGTGACATCAAGCGCAATCCCTTTCACCCCTTCTCCAGCTTCGATACTGCTACCCTGGCAGGGCTTGCCTATGGCCAAACCGTGCTTGCCAAAGCATGCCAAAGTGCAGGTATCGAATTCGATGGCCGCGAGGCCCACTCGGCGCGCTATGACACGGAAAAAACTGCCGAGTTGTTCTGCGGCATCGTCAATCGGTGGAAGGAAATGGGCGGCTGGGTAGATTTTGCTTGAGCAGGGAACTACCCCTTCCTTTTCTATTTGGCTCCTTTTTCTTGGCCAAGCCGATCGACACCATCAAGACTCACCCAGGCACGCCCGGCAAGCCATACCCCCCATGATGGCAGGTCACAGCCTGCTCAAAGCCAGCCACTGGCAACTTGCCCAATCACTGCCAATGGCAGCAGACAGCAACAGCCCAAAACCGCATTAGCGCCTTCAGGCCCCGCAGAACACAGGCCGACCAACGGCCGATCAAAACTTTGACAATCATTCTCATTAAGATTAGGATCCTCTCAAACACGTCATTCTCTGCCGAACAGAGGCGCCTATGTACGTATGTCTTTGCCAAGGTATTACCGATGGTCAAATCCGTAGCGCAATTCAGGGCGGCTGCTGCACTTATCGTGATGTGCGGATTGCCTTGGGCGTTGGCACACAGTGCGGCAAATGCGCCTGCGTCGCCAAACAGATCGCGCGAGAAACCCTTGGCGAAGGGGCACAAAACACCCAGGATGCAACCTTCTGCCCGGCGGCACTGGCTGCCTCTTGATGCCTCTGGAAGCCAGACCCCGCAAGTCTTGGCTTCCTCCATCACACTCTCCTCGCCATCCAGCCGCTCCAAACAGTCGCACTAGAGACTTATTCTCTATTAGACTCAATCACTTAGCTTTTGACATATCCAGTCCAAAAGACCAAACTGCCTCATCGACATCCCTATTCAAAAGGAATGGACATGAAAGGCGATAAGATAGTCATCCAACACCTCAACAAGATCCTCGGTAACGAGTTGATCGCGATCAACCAGTACTTCCTACATGCACGCATGTATGAAGACTGGGGGCTGGAGAAACTCGGCAAGCATGAGTATCACGAATCCATCGATGAGATGAAGCATGCCGACAAATTGATCAAGCGTATTCTGTTTCTCGAGGGCCTGCCCAACCTCCAGGAGCTCGGCAAGCTTCTCATCGGTGAACACACTAAGGAAATGCTCGAGTGTGATCTGAAACTTGAGCAAGCAGGGTTGCCCGACCTGAAGGCCGCCATTGCCTACTGCGAAAGCGTTGGGGACTATGCCAGCCGCGAATTGCTAGAAGACATCCTTGAATCCGAAGAAGACCATATCGATTGGCTGGAAACCCAGCTGGACTTGATCGATAAGATCGGCCTGGAAAATTATCTGCAATCGCAAATGGATGAGTAAGCGGCAGGAGCCGCAATGGCACCACCGAGAACGAGCACAAGCAGGGCACCATCCAGCAAAAACGCCCCACCACCTGGGGCGTTTCTCTTCGGTCTCGCTCTCGCCAGACGCCCCAGCCACATCCGAAGTAAAGAAAATAGAAGCGGCGCCTCTTCGGGCGCTACTGCAGAAGCAAGACAGCCAACACGAAGATCGCCTCACAGAGGAAGTACGATACCCGCCTGGCTCTCCGCGTTTAAACACATGATAAAATGCCCCCATCTCTCGATACGGGCATTTATCGAACCATCCTTATTGAACTACTACTGGTAGTAGGGCAAGTCATAAATTCGCACGCTATTTTCGGCGTGCAAACCTTTTTCTCTTCGAAAAAATCACAACAAATTTGCGACTCGCCCCGCTAGATTCTTACACAGCCCGTGCGAACGACACGTCTCAAGCATCGGCTTTGTCGGCCGCTCCTCTGACGATCTGCTGTAGTTCACCTTTTTCGAACAATTCGAGAATGATGTCACTCCCCCCGATTAACTCACCTTTGACCCACAACTGCGGGAAGGTCGGCCAGTTGGCATATTTCGGAAGATTGGCGCGAATCTCCGGATTCTGCAGGATATCGACATAGGCAAATCGCTCGCCACAAGCCATCAGGGCCTGCGCAGCGCGAGCGGAAAAGCCGCACTGCGGTGCATTCGGCGAGCCTTTCATATACAGCAAAATGCCATTGCTGGCAATTTGCTCTTTAATGGTTTCGATGATATCCATTGAGTCACCTCGGCTGTGCTGGGCTCGAAATCGGCGCGATGGCGGCATTGTAACGGAAAACCAAGCTTTGCGCTCAACCTTACCCCTGCCCTCTGAAAGCCTCTCTTTTCCACTCACGCAAAGGCATGGACTTTGCTTTCATTGCCATCAGGCGTGGTTTGCGCGGCTTTGCATTTTCCTTATAAGATCGTCGTTTTCCCATTTTCGCCACCCCCTCGAGTAGTGGCCGCTGCAGGCACAGTTTTCCGGTGAAGATTCACGTCCGGCCTGCAGCCTGTACCGATATAAGAAAGGAACTGATGATGAGCGCAAGGCACTTTCTCTCACTGATGGACTGCACGCCCCAGGAACTGGCCAACCTGATTCGTCGCGGCATCGAGCTGAAGGATCTGCGCAACGGCGGTGCCCTGTTCGAACCGCTGAAAAACCGCGTGCTGGGCATGATTTTCGAGAAAGCCTCGACTCGTACCCGCCTGTCCTTCGAGGCCGGGATGATCCAGCTCGGCGGCCAAGCCATCTTTCTCTCGCCGCGAGACAGCCAGTTGAATCGCGGCGAGCCCGTCAGCGACACGGCCATTGTCATGTCGCGCATGCTCGACGCGGTGATGATCCGTACCTTTTCCCACAGCACTCTGAGGATTTTCGCGGAGAACTCCCGGATCCCCATCATCAATGGCCTGTCCGACGATCTGCATCCCTGTCAGTTGCTTGCCGACATGCAGACCTTCCACGAGCAACGTGGCTCGATCCGGGGCAAGACAGTGGCCTGGATCGGCGACGGCAACAACATGTGCAACACCTATATCGAAGCGGCACATCAATTCGACTTCCAGCTCCGGATCGCCTGCCCGGAAGGTTTCGACCCCCAACCCGAGTTTATCGCCATTGCCCCTGACCGGGTACAGATCGTCCGAGACCCTCGAGAAGCAGTTGCCGGAGCACACCTGGTCAGCACCGACGTGTGGACCTCCATGGGCCAGGAAACGGAAGAGGAAGATCGGCTGGCGCGCTTCAAGCCCTACCAGGTGACCGGCGAACTGCTTGATCTCTCGGCCGACGATGTCCTTTTCATGCACTGCCTGCCGGCCCACCGCGGCGAAGAGATCAGTCTCGACCTGCTCGACGACCCGCGCTCGGTAGTATGGGACCAAGCGGAAAATCGTCTGCACGCACAGAAGGCATTACTGGAATTTCTCATCGAACCGGCTTATCACCACGCATGACCCACTCCCTACTGCTCAACCTGCGCAATCTCGTCTGCGGCTACCAGGGCCACAGGGTCGTCCAGCAGATCAACCTTCACCTGAACGCGGGCGATATCGGCTGCCTGCTTGGCCCGTCCGGTTGCGGCAAGACAACCACCCTGCGCGCCATCGCAGGCTTCGAATCGGTACAGGAAGGCGAGATCCAGCTCGCTGGCGAAATAATCTCCCGTGCCGGCTTCACCCTGGCCCCGGAGAAGCGACGCATGGGCATGGTATTCCAGGACTATGCACTGTTTCCGCACCTCACGGTGGCAGAGAACGTCGCCTTCGGTATCCGCAAGCACCCGCAGCGAGAACGCATCACCGCCGAGTTGCTGGAGTTGGTCAAGCTCGCCCATCTCGTGCAGCGCTACCCCCACGAACTGTCCGGTGGTCAGCAGCAACGTGTGGCGCTTGCCCGTGCCCTGGCGCCGGAGCCACAGTTGCTGCTGCTCGACGAGCCCTTCTCCAACTTGGACGTGGAATTGCGCCGCAAGCTCAGCCACGAGGTGCGCGATATCCTCAAGGCACGCGGAACCAGCGCAATACTGGTGACTCATGATCAGGAAGAGGCCTTCGCGGTCAGCGATCATGTCGGCGTATTCAGAAATGGCCATCTGGAGCAGTGGGATACTCCCTACAACCTCTATCACGAACCGCTCACCCCCTTCGTCGCCAGCTTCGTCGGCCAGGGCTATTTCATTCGCGGCCAGTTACTGAGCCCGGAGACGGTGCAGACCGAACTCGGCGTGATTCAGGGCAACCGTGCCTACACCTGCCCAGTCGGTAGTTCCGTGGAGGTCCTGTTGCGCCCGGACGACATCGTCTACACGCCCGACAGCGCCTTGAAGGCCACCATCACCGGCAAAACCTTCCTCGGCGCCTCCACTTTCTATCGCCTGCGGCTTCCCACCGGCAGCCCGCTGGAAGCAGTCTTCCCCAGCCATATCGACCACCAGCCCGGGGAACAGGTCGGCATCGGTGTGGCGGCCGAGCATCTGGTGATTTTCCCCATCCCGGACAATGGCTCCCTCCAGCCCGATCCGACGAGTTCCGGCGTGCGTCGTTACAGCGAGGCATGCTGACCGCAGCATGGTCGCAGGCGTCAGCCCGGCGTCTGCGGGGCTCAACGCCCGATAGCCGCAAAGCTGGCCCGGGTGTGTTCGGCCAGCGCCTGCGCAGCCAGTTCCACCTCCAGTCCGCGACGACCGGCACTGACGAAGATACTCGGGAAGGTGCGAGCCGATTCGTCGATGAAGGTACGCAGGCGTTTCTTCTGGCCCAGTGGACTGATACCGCCCACCAGATAGCCGGTGCTACGCTGCGCAACGCCGGCATCGGCCATATCGACCCTTTTGACACCGGCTGCGCTGGCCAGGGCCTTCAGATCCAGGCTGCCGGCAACCGGCACCACCGCTACCAGCAGTTCTCCTTTCTCGGTCGCGGCCAGCAGCGTCTTGTAGACTCGCTCTGGCGGCAACCCCAGCTTTTCCGCTGCCTCCAGACCATAGGAGGCGGATTTGGGATCATGGGTATAACTATGCACGCGAAACTCGGAATGGGCTTTTTTCAGCAGATCGATAGCGGGAGTCATACTCGAAAGTGGAAAATGGGACCATAGAACCGTTACCTTAGCCGAAATGGATAATAATTCCCCAGCCTCCCTCTCCTCCGACACCCCACTCTACGACCTGGTCGTGGTCGGTGGTGGTATCAATGGCGTCGGCATTGCCGCCGATGCCGCCGGACGTGGCCTGCGCGTGCTGTTGTGCGAACAGCACGATCTGGCCGCACACACCTCCTCCACCAGCAGCAAACTGATCCACGGCGGTTTGCGCTATCTCGAGCAGGGCGAATTCCGCCTGGTACGCGAAGCCCTGGCCGAGCGCGAAATATTACTGGCCAAAGCTCCCCATATCGTTCGGCCGCTGCGCTTCCTGCTTCCCTTGCGCCCTCAGTTGCGACCGGCCTGGATGATCCGGCTCGGCCTGTTCCTCTACGACCGTCTGAGCGGCCATGGGCAACTGCCCGCCTCGCAGGCGGTACGCTTCGCAGCGGACAGCCCGCTCAAACCGGAAATCCGCCGCGGTTTTGAGTTCGCCGACTGCCAGGTGGACGATGCCCGCCTGGTAGTGCTCAACGCCATGGCCGCAAGGGAAAGGGGCGCGATCGTCTGTCCCCGCACCCGCTGCCTTTCCGCACAACGCCAGCAGGGCCTCTGGCGGATCGAACTGCAGCGGGCCGACGGCCACCGCTCCACTGTCCGGACCCGGGCTCTGGTGAACGCCACCGGCCCGTGGGTGACCCGCTTCATCGAGGATGTCCTGCACCAGAGCCCGCCCCGGCGCATCCGCCTGGTTCAGGGCAGCCACCTGATCGCACCGCGGCTGTACGAAGGCAACGAAGCCTACATTCTGCAGAACGAGGACAGGCGCCTCGTCTTCGTCATTCCCTACCTGCAGCGTTACAGCCTGATCGGCACCACCGACCGGGAGTTCGCCGGCGACCCGGCCGAAGTGAATATCAGCGAAACCGAGATCGACTACCTGCTGCGAGTGGTCAACGCCCATTTCAAGCGACCGCTGCAGCGTAGCGACATTCGCCACAGCTTCTCTGGCGTGCGCCCGCTGCTCGACGATGAGTCCCATGACCCGGCCGCCATCGCCCGCGACTACAGCCTCAGCCTGTCCACCGGACAAGGCCAGGCCCCCCTGCTTTCGGTCTTCGGCGGCAAACTGACCACCTATCGCCGGCTCGCCGAGACGGCGCTGGAACAACTGTCCCCCTTCCTGCCGCCCATGAAGCCGAGCTGGACCGCCGGCACCGCATTGCCCGGCGGCGAAGAGCTGGAGGATCCGGATGTATTGGCAGGCACCCTGCTGCAGGAGTTCACCTGGCTGCCCGACGGGCTCGCCCAGCGCTGGGCCCAGACCTACGGCAGCCGTGCCTATCGCCTGCTCGAAGGCGCCACTCAGGCAGCCCACCTCGGTGAACACTTGGGCGGCGGACTGTACGGCCGGGAAGTGGATTACCTGTGCCGCGAGGAGTGGGCCGAGCAGGCCGACGACATCCTCTGGCGGCGCACTAAACTCGGCCTCCTGCTGCCGCCGGCCGCACAGCGGCGGCTCGCCGGGTATCTGAGCGAGCGGCCAGCCGTCAGGCCATGCGTGCCTACAACCGAGCCAGGGCCTCCCGACGCTGACTGCGCAGATACGGCAGTACCGCCGCCAGCAACGGCTCCTTGAAAGCCTCCTGGAAACGGTGGGCCAGGCCGGGGATCAGCCGTAGCTCGCTGCCCCGCACATGCGCGGCGACATGCACGCCATGCATCACCGGCAGCAACGGGTCGGCAGTCCCGTGCACCACCAGGGTCGGCAAGTGGAGGCGCTCGAGCAGTTCGACGCGACTGGGTTCGGCCAGCACGGCGAGGATCTGCCGCTTGACCCCCTCCGGATTGAAGGCGCGGTCATAGGCCGTCGCAGCCTGACGCCTGAGCTGCTCGCGGTCGACCTCGACCTGCGGGCTGCTCAGCGCGGCGAGCAATTCGACCTGGCGCTCGATCGCCACCTCGCGGCTGCCGGCCTCGCGTTGCGCCAGCAGCTTCAGCAGCGCCGCGCTGGGCCCCGGCAACCCCAGCGCACTGGAACTGGTCATGATCAGAGTCAGGCTCCGTACCCGCTCCGGAGCCAGATCGGCCATATGTTGGGCGATCATGCCGCCCATGCTGACGCCGAGCACATGAAAACGCGGCACTTGTAGCCGCGCCATCAGCGCCAGCGTGTCCCGGGCCATGTCACGCAGGCCATAAGGCGCGGACACCGGCAGCCCGAGCCGGTGGCGCAGCACCCCGTAGGTCAGGCTGACCTTGGGCACCTCCTGCCGCCAGGCGGAGAGACCGACGTCGCGGTTGTCGAACCGGATGACCCGGAAGCCCTGCCGGCACAGACCGAGCAGCACCTCGTCGGGCCAATCGATCAACTGGCCGCCCAGCCCCATGACCAGCACCAGGGCCGGATCGGTTTCACGGCCGATGCTCTGGTAGGCCAGTTGCACCGGCCCTACATCGGCCAGGGCGGTCGGCGCCTGAAGATCGCAGCGGGATGCCGCCAGACTTGGCAGGCTGCACAGCATGACGATCCAAAAGAACAATGTGCGCATCGCAAATACCCGGAAAACAAAACTCCATTCGATCAAAATTATGCGGATATTCGTTCGGGCGCGTTACCACAGAACCGTGACAATTTGATGAAGATTGCCGAGCAAGCACTCTCCCTTCGTCCGCTCAGGCGCTGTTCTCGCTCACCTGCAGCCGGGAGGCACGCAGTGCCCGCGCCGCGGCCACCATGTTCGCCAGCGCCGCTTCGGCTTCCGTCCAACCGCGAGTCTTCAGGCCGCAGTCGGGATTCACCCACAAGCGTTCCGGTGGGATGCGTTCGGCAGCCTGTCGCAGCAGTGCGAGTATTTCCTCCCGGTCCGGAACGCGCGGCGAATGGATGTCGTAGATACCGGGACCGACCTCGCCGGGATAGGCGAACGCCTCGAAAGCCTCGAGCAGCTCCATCTGCGAACGCGAGGTCTCGATGGAGAGGACATCGGCATCCAGCGCCGCGATGGCCTCGATCAGGTCGTTGAACTCGCTGTAGCACATGTGGGTGTGGATCTGGGTTTCGTCGCGCACCCCCGAACTGCACAGACGGAAGGCCCGAACCGCCCAGTCCAGGTAATGCCTGCGCTCGGCCTGGCGCAACGGCAATCCCTCGCGGAAAGCCGCCTCGTCGATCTGTACGATGCGGATGCCGGCAGCCTCCAGATCCTGCACTTCGTCGCGGATCGCCAGGGCCAGTTGCAGCGCCTGCTGCTCGCGCGACAGGTCCTCGCGCGGGAAGGACCACATCAGCATGGTCACGGGCCCGGTGAGCATGCCCTTCACTGGCTTGTCGGTGAGACTCTGGGCATAGCGTATCCACTCCACCGTCATCGGTCGCGTCCGCTGGATATCGCCCACGATCAGTGCCGGCTTGACGCAACGCGAGCCATAGCTCTGCACCCAGCCGGAACGGGTGAAGGCATAGCCGTCCAGTTGCTCGGCGAAATACTCGACCATATCGTTGCGCTCGGCCTCGCCGTGCACCAGCACATCCAGCCCGAGACGCTCCTGCACCTCGATCGCCAGGCGGATCTGTGCCCGCATCGTCGCCTCATAACCGGACTCGTCCAGCTCCCCACGCCGGAAAGCCTGGCGCGCCTGGCGAATCTCGGCGGTCTGCGGGAAGGAACCGATGGTGGTGGTGGGGAACGGCGGCAGACCGAGCTGCGCGTGCTGCCTGACGATACGCCCGGCGAATGCCGTCGGCCGGCGCCAGTCATCTTCGCCGATACCATGCAGTCGGGCCTGCACGGCCGGCTTGTGGATACGCGGGGAACCTCGACGCGTCTCCCGGGCACTCCGACTCTCCACCAGCGCCGCCTGCACCGCGGGTGCCCCAGGCGTCTCCACGGCCTTGGCCAGGATGGCCACCTCGGTGCATTTCTGCACGGCGAAGGCCAGCCAGCTTTTCAACTCCTCGTCGAGCCCGTCCTCCCGGGCCAGATCCATCGGACAGTGCAACAGCGAACAGGATGGCGCCACCCACAGCCGCTGGCCGAAACGTTCGGCTGCCAGGCGCAGCAACCGCAGGGCCTGCTCCAGATCGCAGCGCCAGATGTTACGGCCGTCAACCATGCCGAGGGACAGCACCTTGTACGACGGCAGACGGTCGAGCACGCCGGCCAGTTGCTGCGGGGCACGGACCAGGTCGATGTGCAGGCCGTCGACCGGCAGGTTCGCCGCCAGGCCGAGGTTGTCCTCCAGCGCGCCGAAATAGGTCGCCAGCAACTTTTTCGGCGGCGTCTGCTGGAGCAGGTGATAGGCACGCTCGAAGGCGCTTTTCCAGGCCTGGGGCAGGTCCAGCACCAGGATCGGCTCGTCGATCTGCACCCACTCCACACCCAGCGCGGCGAGCCGGCCGAGGATCTCGCCATAGACCGGCAGCAGCCGTTCGAGCAGCTCCAACCGGTCGAACGCGTCGTCCCGTGCCTTGCCCAGCCAGAGATAGGTCAAGGGGCCGAGCAGTACCGGCTTGACCCTGTATCCCGACTGGTGAGCCTCGGCCACCTCTTCGAACAACTGCTCCCAGCTCAGCCGGAACTCCTGGTCGACGCTGAATTCGGGGACCAGATAGTGATAGTTGGTATCGAACCACTTGGTCATCTCCAGCGCCCGGGTACCGGTGCCGCGCGCCATGGCGAACAGGGTATCCAGGCCGATCCGCCCGTCGGCCGGGCGAAAGCGCGGGGGAATCGCGCCGACTAGCAGCGAATGGGCGAGTACCTGGTCGTACCAGGCGAAATCGCCGACCGGCAGCAGCTCGATGCCGGCATCCCGCTGCATCCGCCAGTGGGACGCACGCAGCGAGCGGCCGACCGCACGCAGACCGGCCTCGTCCAGCCGGCCCTGCCAATAGGCTTCGAGGGCCTGTTTCAATTCACGATTGCGGCCGATGCGCGGGAATCCAAGGGTGTGAGACAGGGCCATGCGCCTTCCTCCATATCAGTGAGGGCGGCATTGTCGACAAGGCCTCCAGCATGAGACAAACTCAGATTATTCTTGATTAACTTTATAAATTTTCATGGGAGCCCCTTATGCTCGAGCTGCGCCACCTGCGTACCCTGCACGCCCTGCGCGAGGCCGACAGTCTGGTGGAGGCCGCCGAGCGTCTGCATCTGACCCAGTCGGCGTTGTCCCACCAGTTCAAGGAGCTGGAGGAGCGCCTCGGCCTGCAGCTGTTCGTACGCAAGACCAAACCGCTGCGTTTCACCAGTGCCGGTCTGCGTCTGCTGCAACTGGCCGATGCCCTGCTGCCCCAGTTGCGCAGCGCCGAACGAGACCTGGCGCGCCTCGCCGGTGGAACCGCCGGCCGCCTGCACATGGCCATCGAATGCCACAGTTGCTTCCAGTGGCTGATGCCGACCATCGACCAGTTCCGCGATGCCTGGCCCGAAGTCGAACTGGATCTCGCCTCCGGTTTCCCCTTCGCGCCCCTGCCGGCCCTGGCGCGCGGCGATCTCGATCTGGTGGTGACTTCCGATCCGCTGGAAATGCCCGGCATCGCCTACGTGCCGCTGTTCACCTACGAGGCGTTGCTGGCCGTGGCCAACCAGCACCCGTTGGCTGCCAAGGCATACATCCGACCTGCTGACCTAGCCGAGGAAGTGCTGATCCACTACCCTGTGGAGCGTGATCGCCTGGACATATTCACACGCTTCCTCGACCCGGCCGATATCGAACCGGCCGGTGTGCGCACCGCCGAGCTGACGGTGATGATGCTGCAGCTCGTGGCCTCCGGACGCGGGGTCTGCAGCCTGCCGAACTGGGCGCTGCACGAGTACAGCTCGCGCGGTTACGTCACCGCCAGGCGGCTCAGCGAAAAGGGCCTGCACGCCACGCTGTATGCGGCGATCCGTGCCGACATGCTGGACGCCCCCTTCATGCGCGACTTCCTACTGACCGCCAAGGACACCTCCTTCTCCACCCTCGAGGGGGTCAGCGCGGCACAGAAAGATCGCTCCTCCGCGACAAAGAGAGATGAAGCACAAAAGGCTGGCAAAAGAGGCTCCCCGGCGCCATCGGGCAACGGCTAAGCTAATTATCCGACGGACAAGCGGACAGGCGGGAAACGCCAGGTACAGGTCGATATGGGTGTAATTTGGCAGCGAGATGAACAGCGATCCGCACTCTCCGAGCGCGACCTGCCGACCTCAGCGCCCCCGCCTTCCCACCGGTTGCGCTGGCGCCTGCTGGTCTGGTTCGTGGTGCTGGCCGGTGCCGCTGTGCTCGGCGTACTGCTCTATTTCGAACTGCAGACCTCGCGCCTGCAGTCGCGGGAATTGAGCCGCTACGCGGCGACCCTCGGCTACTCCGTGGGCGATGGCCCGAGTCCGGCGATCCACTTTCCGGAATACGGCCCCTACGATCGCCGCCTGGGCTACACGGCGTTGCCCGAATGGCTGCCGCGGCTCGAACAGCGGGGTTTCGAGATCACCCGCCAGGCGCGCTTCTCCCAGCCGCTGCTGGAATACAGCCACCGCCGCCTGTTCCCGCCCTACGCGGAAAAACCCCAGGCCGGGCTGACCATCAGCGACTGCCGCGGCATGCCGCTTTATAGCTACCGCCTGCCGAGGGAGTTCTATTCCAGCTATGCCAGTATTCCGCCGCTGGTGGTGCACAGCCTGCTGTTCATCGAAAACCGCTATCTGCTCGACCCGTCGCAGCCACTGGCCAACCCCGCGGTGGACTGGCCGCGCTTCGCCAAGGCCGCGCTCTCGCAGGTCCGCGAGATGTTCGGTTTGTCCGGCCAGACGGCCGGCGGCAGCACCCTGGCCACACAGATCGAGAAATACCGCCATTCGCCGGATGGCCTGACCGACTCGGCGATGGAAAAACTGCGGCAGATGTTCTCCGCCAGCGTGCGTGCCTACCAGGGTGGAGCGCAGACGATGGAGGCCCGGCGGAACGTGGTGCGCGACTACCTGAACAGCGTGCCGCTCGCCGCCGCGCCGGGCTACGGCGAAGTGCACGGCCTGGCCGACGGCCTGCGGGTCTGGTACGGCACCGACTTCGCACAGGTCAACCGGCTGCTCGCCTCGGCGGACGCCGATCCGGCCGAGCGCGGCCTGGCGTTGCGCCAGGTGCTCTCGCTGCTGATCGCCCAGCGTCGCCCCTCCCACTACCTGATCGCCGGCCGCGAAGAACTGGCCACCCTCACCGATAGCCACATCCGCCTGCTGCGCAAGGGCGGCCTGCTCGACCCCGTGCTGGCCGAGGCCGCCCTCGCCCGGCGCGCCGTGTTCCGCGACTGGATGCAGGAGCCCGTGGTCCAGCCTGTCGAAACCACCAAGGGCATCAGTGTCGCCCGCAGCCGCCTGGCCACCCTGCTGCAACGCTCGTTGTACGACCTCGATCGTTTCGACCTGTCCGCCAGCACGCCCCTGCAGGGCGAACTGCAGGATGCGGTCACCCGCTATCTGGGCCAACTGGCCGATCCGTCGTTCGCCGAAGGCATCGGTCTGTTCGGCGAACGCCTGCTGTCGCCGGAGAAAACCGCCGAAGTGCGCTACAGCTTCACGCTGTTCGAGCGCAGTGGCGACAGCTTCCTCGTGCGGGTGCAGACCGACAGCACCACACAACCCTTCGATATCAACGAAGGCAGCAAGCTGGAGCTGGGCTCGACCGCCAAGCTGCGGGTGCTGACCACCTATCTGGAAATCATCGCCGAGCTGCACGCGCGTTTCGCCGGACAGGAACGGACCGCCCTGCAGGCAGCCAGGGCCGAGACGGAGCCGCTGGATTTCCTGACCCAGTGGGCCATCGAGTGGCTGATGGCGAATCCCGGCGGAACCCTGCCGGCCATGCTGGACGCGGCCCTCGAACGGCGCTACTCGGCGAGCCCCGGAGAGAGCTTCTTCACCGGCGGCGGCCTGCACACCTTCACCAACTTCAACAGGGTGGACAACGGACGCCGACCGACCATGCGCGAGGCCCTGCGCGACTCGATCAACCTGCCTTTCGTGCGCCTGCTGCGCGACATCGTCCGCTACACCATCTACCAGTCGCCGAACAACAGCGTCGCCCTGCTCAAGGACGACCAGGACCCGCGCCGCCTGGAATACCTGACCCGCTTCGCCGACCGCGAGGGCACGGTCTACCTGCGCCGCTTCTGGAACAAGTACCGGGGCAAGAGCAGCGACGAGCGCCTGGCCACCTTCCTCGAAGGCCTGCGCGTCACATCGGTGCGGCTCGCCGCGGTGCACCGCTACCTGTTGCCGCAGAGCGACCGCGCCACCTTCGATACCTTCCTGCGCGCCCACCTGCCGAACGACCGCACCCTCACCGAGAAACGTCTCGACAGCCTCTACCGCAGCTACGGCCCGGGCGCCTACAGCCTGCCCGACCAGGGCTACATCGCCCGGGTCCATCCCCTCGACCTGTGGCTGCTGGGCTATCTGATCCAGCACCCGGCGGCCAGCTACCAGGAGGTGGTGGAAGCCAGCCGCGACGAGCGCCAGGAAGTCTACGGCTGGCTGTTCAAGAGCCGGCATCGCAGCGCCCGGGACAGCCGCATCCGCACCATGGTGGAGGTCGAGGCCTTCCTCGACATCCACCAGCGCTGGCAGCAGCTCGGCTATCCCTTCCCCCATCTGGTGCCTTCGCTGGCCACCGCCCTGGGCAGTTCGGGAGATCGCCCGGCGGCGCTCGCCGAGCTGATCGGCATCATCCTCAACGATGGCGTGCGCCTGCCGGTGGTGCGCATCGACAACCTGGAATTCGCCGTCGACACCCCCTACGAAACCCGTCTCGGCCTCGCCCCCGGTCGCGCCCGCCGGGTATTGGCCCCGGAGGTCGCGGCAGCCCTGCGCGGCGCTCTCGCCCAGGTAGTGGAAAACGGCACGGCACGGCGCCTGTTCGGCAGCTTCCAGCAGGCCGACGGCAAGCCCCTGACCGTCGGCGGCAAGACCGGCACCGGCGACAACCGTATCCAGCGGGTCGCTCGCGGTGGCTATGTGATCAGCTCTCAGGCACTGAACCGCACCGCCACCTTCGTCTTCTACCTCGGCCCGAACCACTTCGGCACCCTCACCGCCTACGTTCCCGGTCGCGCCGCGGAGAAGTTCCGCTTCACCTCGGCATTGCCGGTACAGGTGCTCAAGGGCATGGCGCCGATCCTGCAGCCCTATCTGCGGGGACAGAACAGCCTCTGCCAAGCACCGGCGAGCGCGCGGAACTGAACAGCAGCAGCCTTCCCCGTCCCGGCGGGGAGGCGCAGCCTCACTCCCTCTCGGTCAGGGACAGCAGCGAGGCATTGCCGCCCACCGCAGCGGTATTGATCGCGGTGGAGCGCTCATGCACGAAGCGCAGCAGATAGTTCGGTCCGCCGGCCTTCGGCCCGGTACCGGACAGGCCGCAGCCGCCGAAAGGCTGGACGCCGACCACCGCGCCGATCTGGTTGCGGTTGACATAGAGGTTGCCGACCCGCGTCAGAGCCTCGATGCGCCGGGCGGTCGCTTCGTTGCGGCTGTGCACGCCCAGGGTCAGGCCATAACCGCTGGCATTGATCGCCGCGACCACCTGTTCGAGATCCTCCGCGGCATAGCGCACCACGTGCAGAATGGGGCCGAAGTGCTCCTTCCTGAGTTCGCCGATGCCGCCGATCTCGAAGGCCAGCGGGGCCAGGAAATGGCCGTTCAGAGCGGGCGCCAGTCCCGCTTCGGCGAGCAGGCGCTCCTCGCCCTTGAGCAGGTCGACATGCTCCAGCAGCGCCTGGCGGGCCTGGGTGTCGATCAGCGGCCCGACATCGGTGTCGCGGCGCTGCGGCAGACCGACCCGCAGCTCGGCCATGGCGCCCCGCAGCAGCTCGATCACCGGCCCGGCGATTTCGTTCTGCAGGTAGAGCACGCGCAGCGCCGAGCAGCGCTGCCCGGCACTGGTGAAGGCCGAATGCAGGGCATCCTTGACCACTTGTTCGGGCAGCGCGGTGGAGTCGACGATCATCACGTTCTGCCCGCCGGTCTCGGCGATCAGGGTGACCAGCGGCCCGTCGCGCCAGGCCAGGCGGCGATTGATCAGCCGCGCGGTTTCCGTGGAGCCGGTGAAGCAGACCCCGGCCAGGTGCGGATCGGCGCAGCAGGCAGCGCCCAGAGCGGGGCCGTCGCCGGGCAGGAAAGCTATCGCCTCCTTCGGCAGACCGGCGGCGAACAGCAATTCGAGCGCGCGGGCGGCGATCAGGCTGGTCTGCTCGGCCGGCTTGGCCAGCACGCAGTTGCCGGCAACTAGGGCGGCAACGATCTGCCCCAGATAGATAGCCAGGGGGAAGTTCCACGGACTGATGCAGACGAACAGGCCGCGCCCCTCGTAGAAAAGCTCGTTACGCTCGCCGGTCGGCCCCCTGAGTTCCGTGCGCTTCAGGGTCAGGCGCGCCTGCTGGGCGTAGTAGCGGCAGAAGTCGACCGCCTCGCGCACCTCGTCGAGGCTGTCCTGGATGGTCTTGCCGGCCTCCAGGATGCATAGCGCCACCAGCTCGGTGCGGTGCTCCTCGAGCAGGTCGGCGAGCCGCCCGAAAATGGCGGCACGCCGCTCCATCGGTGTGGCGTTCCAGCGCGGCCAGGCGGCGGCGAGCCGCGCCATGGCCCGGTCGACCAGCTCCGCCCCGGCGAACCAGACGGTGCCGACCACCCGATCGAGATCCTGGGGGCTGCGCACTTCGTGCACCTCGCCGGCGAGAACCTGGCCATCGACCAGAGGCGCAGCCTGCCAGCGATGTTCCAGTTGCACCCGCAAGGCCCGCTCGAACGGCTCCCATTGGCTGCGCACGTTCAGGTTGATGCCCCGCGAATTCTTCCGTCCCGCCCCATGGATATCCACGGGCAGCGGAATGCGCGGGTTGGCCAGACCACTGCAGCGGCGCAACTGCTCCACCGGATGCCCGATCAACGCCTCCACCGGAATCCGCGGATCGACCAGCCGGTGCACGAACGAGGAATTCGCGCCGTTTTCCAGCAGGCGGCGGACCAGATAGGGCAAAAGCTCGCGGTGTTCCCCCACCGGCGCGTAGATGCGTACCTGCACCTGCTGTCGTTCGAGGAGGCAGTCGTACAGGGCATCGCCCATGCCGTACAGGCGCTGGAATTCGAAGTCATGCGGCGGATGGGTCTCGGCCATGGCCAGAATGCAGGAAACGGTATGCGCGTTGTGGGTGGCGAACTGCGGATAGAGCACCCCACGGCAGTGCTCGCCGAGCAGGTAGCGGGCGCAGGCCAGGTAGGAGGTGTCGGTCCCTTCCTTGCGGGTGAACACCGGATAGCCCTCCAGCCCTTGCACCTGGCACTGCTTGATCTCGCTGTCCCAGTACGCCCCCTTGACCAGGCGCACCGGAATGCGCGTATCCAGCTCGCGGCCGAGCAGGGTCAGCCAGACCAGTACCGGCAGCGCGCGCTTGGAATAGGCCTGCACCACCAGACCGAACTCGCCCCAGCCACGGATCGCCGGATCGCAGAGCAGCTTTTCGAACAGCTCCAGGGACAACTCCAGCCGGTCGGCTTCCTCGGCATCGATGGTGATGCCAACGTTCAGCGAGCGGGCCAGTTCGGCCAGTTCGCGCACGCTGGCGAACAGCTCGGCGAGCACCCGCCGGCGCTGCGCCGCTTCGTAGCGCGGATGCAGTGCCGAGAGCTTGATCGAGATCGACGGCCGCGGTCCGCCGCCGACCTGCGGCTCGCGACCGAGCGCCTCGATGGCCAGGCGGTAGTCGGTCAGGAAGCGTTCGGCGGCCGCCTCGGTCAGGGCCGCCTCGCCGAGCATGTCGAAGGAATGACCGTAGCCCCGCTCGCGGGCCCGGCGCGCATTGCGCAACGCCTCGGCGATGTTGCGGCCGAGGACGAACTGGTTGCCCATCAGCTTCATCGCCTGGTTCAGCGCAGCGCGGATCACCGGCTCGCCGGAGCGCTGCAGCAGCCGGCCGATCACCTTCTTCGGCCGGCCGTCGGAGCTTTCCGGACTGACCAGCCGGCCGGTCATCAGCAGACCCCAGGCGGCGAAGTTGACCAGCAGGTTGTCGCTGTGGCCGAGGTGCTGCGCCCACTGCGCCGCACTCAACTTGTCGCGGATCAGCGCCTCGGCGGTGGCAGGGTCGGGCACCCGCAGCAGCGCCTCGGCCAGGCACATGAGCATCAGCCCTTCCTGGGTGTCCAGGCTGTATTCGCGCAGCAGGGCATCCAGGGTGACCTCCACATTGCCGCGGCGGCGCACCGCCTCGATCAGTGCCCCGGCCCGCTCGCGGATCGCCGCGATGCCGGCCTCGCCGGGATCGGCCAGCGGCAGCAGTTCGTTCAGCCAGGCCGCTTCGTCGACGCAATAGTTGGCACTGATGAATGGAAAGAATTCTCCGGCGCTGGTGTCGAGCACATTACCCTGCAGAACCCGACTGGCTTTGAACATCGTCCACCTCCTTCTCGCCATTCCCGGAATTAGACGATAGCAAGCGGCAAGAGGCCAGTCGCGCCAGATTCAGAATGTCATCCGCAGCCCCAGGGTCAGGTTGCGTCCCGGCTGCACCACGTCGTCCTTGATGAAGGAACTGTGGTCGCGGGCCTTCTCGTCCAGCAGGTTGTCTCCCTTGAGATAGATCTGATAGTCGGCACGCCGGAGCGCGCCATGGTAGGTGAGGCTGGCGCCCAGCATGCTGTAGCCGGAAGTCTCGGTCTCGAAGTCGGCCAGGCGGTGCTGGTGATTCACCCGGTAGAACTCCAGTTGACCGTCGAGGCTGGAAGTGAAACCGTGGTCCAGGCGCACACCGAGGCGCCCCGCGGGAATCCGTGGCAGGTCGCCGCCGCCATCGAGCAGCTTGCCGCGCACATGGTCGCCGAACAGGGTCAGGGCCGTGGCGTCGGTGGCCTGGAAGCGCACCTCGCCCTCGACGCCGGTGAACAGCGCATCCTGCTGCCGGTACTCGATCTCTCGGTAGCCGGAGCCGATGTCGCGCCCGGTATCGGCGGCATAGATGTAGTCGTCCACCTGGTTGCGATAGAGGGTGAAGCTGAAAGTGGTGCGCCCGGCGAACTTGCGCAGAGTCAGCTCGAGGTTGTGCGAGGTTTCCTCGTCCAGTTCGGGGTCGCCCAGCTCGACGGTGCGGGTCGCCGCATGCGGGCCGTCGGCGTAGAGCTCCTCGGCGCTGGGCAGGCGCTGCGAACGGCTCAGCGAGAAGCCGAGCGAGTAGTTCGGCGCAAAGCTCCACACCGCGCCGGCGGAGAACGAGGTGCCGCGGTGGTCCTTGTCCGGTCGCCCCTCGGCCTCGATGTCCTGCCATTCGTGGCGCAGGCCCAGTTCGTAGCGCCAGGCGCCGTCGGTGTATTCCTCGAGCAGGAACAGCGCATGGTTGCGGGTGATGGTCGGCGGCACGTAGGCCTCCTCGCCGCTAGCCCTGAAGTCGCGGCGCAGAGTCTGTCCGCCGAGCACGCCACGCCAGCCGAACAGCGGCTGGTGGGTCAACTCCAGACGGGCGTCGCTGGCATCGTTGTCGAAGCGGGTACTGACCTGCCCCCCTTCGACCTCCTCATGGCGGTAATCGCTGTGGGCGACGCGCAGGCGCGCCAGCTCGAAGCCGGGCAGCGGGTCCTGGAGTTCGCCGCGCAGGTCCCAGCGATACTGACGGAGATCCACGTAGGGCACGCCCTCTCCCTCGTGCTCGTGGTCATGCTCGTCGTGATCCTCATGCTCCTCGTCTTCGTGTTCCTCCTCGTGCTCGTCCTCATGCTCGCCGCAATGCCAGGCCGGCCCGTCGAGGTGGCAGTCGGCGTGCTGGTGACCGAGCAGGCCATAGCGATTGTTCTGCTCGGTGAAGGCCACGCCGAGGTAGCCGCGTTCGCCGACGAAGCTGGCGCCCAGGCTGAAGGTATCGGTGTCGTTGTACGAGCCATCCTGCTTGCTCGGCGAGCCATGGATCTCGTAGTCGTCCGCCTGGCGCTTGACCCCCTCGACGCGCACCGCGAAGTTGCCGCTGCCGGCGGTGATGCCGAACACGCCGGAACCCTCGTTGGCCACGCTGTTGGCACGCAGCTCCAGCTCGCCCTCGTAGCCGTTTTCCGGGACATGGGTGGGCACCTTCTTGTCGATCACGTTGACCACCCCGCCGATCGCGCCGCCGCCGTAGAGCAGGGTCGCCGGTCCCTTGAGCACCTCGATGCGCTCGGCCATCAGCGGCTCGCTGCTCACCGCGTGGTCCGGGCTGATGTTCGAGGCGTCGAGCACATCCACGCCATCGCTCAGCATCTTCACCCGCGCGCCCTGCTGGCCGCGGATCATCGGCCGCCCGACCCCGGCACCGAAGCTCGCCGAGCGTACGCCGGGCAGACCTTCCAGGGTCTCGCCGAGGGTCGCCTCGCGGCGCAGGACCAGTTCGTCGCCTTCCAAAACTTCGGCCGGGGTGGTCATTTCGTGGGGCTTCTTGGCCAGGGCGCTGGCACTGACCACGGTGGACTCCAGTTCCAGCGGCTCGCTCGCCCCGATGGCCGGGACCAGGCTCAGTCCGAGGGTCCAGGCGAGGGAATGGCGCTTCATACAAATCTCCAGAATACGGATGGCGAAGGCCTGGGCAGACGCTCCCGGCCACGTCGGGCAGCGAATTTACCACGTTATATCATAACAATTAACCCCCTTTAGACGGTCCATCCATCGATTGAAAAAACCGCGCCGCCACCCCATCTAGTCAACAAAGTTGCCAGACAAGGTGAGTCATGAACGACCAGGAAATCGCGCCCGAGATCGTCGACGAAAAAACCGCGGCCAACAGTCTCGTCCTGCCCGAGCAGACTCTGCCCGAACAGGTGTACGTCATTCCGATCCACAACCGCCCGTTCTTCCCGGCCCAGGTGCTACCGGTGGTGGTCAACCCCGATCCCTGGGCGGAAACCCTCAAACGCGTGGTCAAGACACCGCAGCACAGCCTGGCGCTGTTCTACATGGACCCGCCGCCGGAGGATGCCGAGGACTTCGACCCGGACAAGCTGCCCGAGCACGGCACCCTGGTGCGCGTGCACCACGCTAGCCAGGAAGGTGGCAAGCTGCAGTTCGTCGCCCAGGGGCTGGCGCGGGTGCGCATCCGTGGCTGGCTGAGCCGCAAGCCGCCCTATCTGGTCGAGGTCGATTATCCGAAGAGCGCCCAGGACCCGCGCGACGAGGTCAAGGCCTACGGCATGGCGCTGATCAACGCGATCAAGGAACTGCTGCCGCTCAATCCCCTGTACAGCGAAGAGCTGAAGAACTACCTGAACCGCTTCAGCCCCAACGAGCCCTCGCCCCTGACCGACTTCGCCGCCGCGCTGACCACCGCGCCAAGCACCGAGCTGCAGGAAGTGCTGGATACCGTGCCGGTGCTCAAGCGCATGGAAAAGGTCCTGCCGCTGCTGCGCAAGGAAGTCGAGGTCGCGCGCCTGCAGAACGAGCTGTCCGCCGAAGTCAACCGCCAGATCGGCGAGCGCCAGCGCGAGTTCTTCCTCAAGGAGCAGTTGAAGATCATCCAGCGCGAGCTGGGCATCACCAAGGACGACAAGAGCGCCGACGCCGACGAGTTCCGCGCCCGCCTGGAAGGCAAGGTCGTGCCGGCGGCGGCGCGCAAGCGCATCGACGAGGAACTCAACAAACTGTCGATCCTCGAAACCGGCTCGCCGGAATACGCGGTCACCCGCAACTACCTGGACTGGGCGACCAGCATCCCCTGGGGCGTCTACGGCAAGGACCGGCTCGACCTGGCCCATGCCCGCAAGGTGCTCGACAAGCACCACGCCGGAATGGACGACATCAAGGCGCGGATCACCGAGTTCCTCGCCGTCGGCGCCTTCAAGGGCGAGATCGCCGGCTCCATCGTGCTGCTGGTCGGTCCGCCCGGCGTCGGCAAGACCAGCATCGGCAAATCGATCGCCGAATCCCTCGGCCGGCCCTTCTATCGCTTCAGCGTCGGCGGCATGCGCGACGAGGCGGAGATCAAGGGCCACCGGCGCACCTATATCGGCGCGCTGCCGGGCAAGCTCGTGCAGGCCTTGAAGGACGTCGAGGTGATGAACCCGGTGATCATGCTCGACGAGATCGACAAGCTGGGCGCCAGCCATCACGGCGATCCGGCCTCGGCGCTGCTGGAAACCCTCGATCCCGAGCAGAACGCAGCCTTCCTCGACCACTATCTGGACCTGCGCCTGGACCTGTCCAAGGTGCTGTTCGTCTGCACGGCGAACACCCTGGATTCGATCCCCGGCCCCCTGCTCGATCGCATGGAGGTGATCCGTCTGTCCGGCTACATCGCCGAGGAGAAGTTCGCCATCGCCAAGCGTCATCTGTGGCCGCGCCAGCTGGAAAAGGCCGGGGTGCCGAAGAACCGCCTGTCGATCAGCGACAGCGCGCTGAAGGCGGTGATCGAGGGTTACGCCCGCGAGGCCGGCGTGCGCCAGTTGGAGAAACAACTGGGCAAAATCGTGCGCAAGGCGGTGGTCAGGCTGCTGGAAGCCCCCGAAGCCAGGCTGAAGGTCGGCCCCAGGGATCTCGAGGACTATTTGGGCATGCCGCCGTTCCGCAAGGAGCGGCGCCTGGAGGGCGTCGGCATCATCACCGGCCTGGCCTGGACCAGCATGGGCGGCGCCACCCTGCCGATCGAGGCGACGCGCATTCACACCCTGAACCGTGGCTTCAAGCTGACCGGCAAGCTCGGCGAGGTGATGAAGGAATCGGCGGAAATCGCCTACAGCTACGTCAGTTCGCACCTCAAGCAGTACAAGGGCGACCCGACCTTCTTCGACCAGGCCTTCGTCCACCTGCACGTACCGGAGGGCGCCACGCCCAAGGACGGTCCCAGCGCCGGCATCAGCATGGCCAGCGCCCTGCTGTCGCTGGCCCGCAACCAGGCGCCGAAGAAGGACGTGGCGATGACCGGCGAACTGACCCTCACCGGCCAGGTGCTGGCCATCGGCGGAGTCCGCGAGAAAGTGATCGCCGCCCGCCGGCAGAAGATCTTCGAACTGGTCCTGCCGGAGGCCAATCGCGGCGATTTCGAGGAACTGCCGGCCTACCTCAGGGAAGGCCTCACCGTGCACTTCGCCAGGACCTTCTCAGACGTGGCCAGAGTGCTGTTCCCCCACGACAAGCCCTGATCCACCCAGCGGACAGCCCCGTCCGCCCTACCTCCCGCCCCGGCGCCGGTCCTCCCGGCGCCTTCTTCGCCCTCCTCCCGCTCCCCCGCAGTCAAGGCCAGGCTGACGGACAAGGCTGTCCTGTCCGCCTCGAAATCCGGCTTGACACAAGATAAATCATCAATAACGATACAGATCATATCGTTTTAAACAAAAATAACAAAGGAAAACGCTATGCTCGCCATCACCGGGATAGTCCTATCCCTCGTTCTACTCATGTATCTCGCCTACCGTGGGATCAACGTCCTGGTCCTCGCTCCCGCCCTGGCACTGTTCGCCGTGCTGTTCAGCGGCGAAAGCGGCACCCTGCTCGGCACCTACACCCAGGTGTTCATGCAGAGCCTGGGCAACTACGTGGTCAAATATTTTCCCCTGTTCATGCTCGGCGCCATCTTCGGCAAGCTGATGGACGACTCCGGCTCGGCCCGAGCCATCGCCCACTGGCTGGTACGCCGGCTCGGCAGCGAACGCTCGATCCTCACCATAGTGCTGGCCTGCGGCATCCTCACTTACGGCGGCGTCTCGCTGTTCGTGGTCGGCTTCGCCGTCTACCCCATCGCCGCCGCCCTGTTCCGCGAGGCGGACATGCCCAAGCGGCTGATTCCCGGCGCCATCGCCCTGGGCGCGCTGACCTTCACCATGACCGCGTTGCCCGGCACGCCGGCGATCCAGAACGCCATCCCGATGCCCTTCTTCGGCACCGATGCCTTCGCCGCGCCGGTACTCGGCATCCTCGGCGGCGGCGTCATGCTGCTCGGTGGCATGTTCTGGCTGAACCACCGGGCATCCCTGGCCAGGGTCGCGGGAGAAGGCTTCGGCAGCCATGTGGATGAGGCCCGGATCGAAGAAGCGACGGGCAGCGGCCCCGGCATCGCTCTGGCACTGTTGCCCATAGTGCTGGTGATCCTCGGTAACTTCGCGTTCACCAAATACCTGATCCCGGCGCTGGATCACGGCTACCTGGCGCAGCCGAAGTTCGGCGCCACCGACCTCGGCGCGGTGCTCGGCATCTGGTCGATCATCTGCGCCCTGGCGCTCGCCTGCCTGGTGCTGATCGCCGCCAACTGGCGGCGCTGGACGAACCTCCGGGACACCCTCAACAAAGGCACCCTGGGTTCGCTGCTGCCGATCTTCAACACTGCCTCGGAGGTGGGCTACGGCTCGGTGATCGCCTCGCTGGGCGCCTTCGTGGTCGTCCGCGACTTCCTGGTCGGGCTATCGCCGAACAACCCGCTGATCTCCGAGGCCATTCTGGTCAACGCGCTGGCCGGCATCACCGGCTCGGCTTCGGGTGGCATGAGCATCGCGCTCAACACCATGGGCCAGACCTATCTGCAGTTGGCCAACCAGTTCGGCATCGCGCCGGAACTGCTGCACCGGGTCGCCTCGATCGCTTCCGGCGGACTGGACGCCCTGCCGCACAACGGCGCGGTGATCAGCCTGCTGGCGATCTGCGGACTGACCCACCGGCAATCCTATTCCGACATCTTCGTCGTGGCGGTGGCGATTCCGCTGCTGGCCCTGGCGCTGGTGATCGCCCTCGGCACCGCCTTCGGTGCCTTCTGATTCCTTCCCAGAGGAGAACTCCCATGTCCGTGCAAGCCATACTGCCGCGCATCATGGAAATCGGCGCCGGCGCCAGCCGGAAACTTCCCGAAGTGCTGGCCGTCCTCGGCTGCCGGCGGCCGCTGCTGGTCACCGACCGGATGATGGTCGAACTCGGCTACGCCGAACGCCTCCAGGCGCCCCTGAACGAGCGCGGCATCGCCTGCGAGACCTTCGCCGACACCGTGCCCGAACCCACCGCGGCCTCCATCCAGGCGGGCGTGGCCAAGGTGCGCGAAGGTGACTACGACGCCATCGTCGCCCTCGGCGGTGGCAGCCCGATCGACAGCGCCAAAGCCATCGCCATTCTCGGCAGGCATGGCGGGCAGATCCGCGATTACCGCTTCCCGCGCCAGGTGAACGAGCCCGGCCTGCCGATCGTCGCCATCCCCACCACGGCCGGGACCGGCTCCGAGGTGACTCGCTTCACCATCATCACCGACGAGAGCAGCGACGAGAAAATGCTCTGCGCCGGGATCGGCTTCATGCCGCAGGCGGCGCTGATCGACTACGAGCTGACCCTCTCGCTGCCGGCACGGGCCAGCGCCGACACCGGCCTCGACGCCCTCACCCATGCCATCGAGGCCTATGTCAGCCGCAAGGCCAATCCCTACAGCGACAGCCAGGCCATCGCCGCCATGCGCCTGCTCGGCCCGAACCTGCGACGGGTCTACCGCGACGGCGGCGACCGGGCGGCGCGCGAAGCGATGATGCTCGGCGCGACCCTGGCGGGAATCGCCTTCTCCAACGCCTCGGTGGCGCTGGTGCACGGCATGAGCCGGCCGATCGGCGCCTTCTTTCATGTGCCGCACGGGCTGTCCAACGCCATGCTGCTGCCCAGCGTCACCGCCTTCTCGATCCCGGCCGCCGAGCGGCGCTACGCCGAATGTGCGCGCGCCATCGGCATCGCCGCCGGATCGGATGACGACGCCAAGGCCAACGCGAAGCTGTTGGCCTTCCTTCACGAGCTGAACAGCGAACTCAAGGTGCCGACCCTGGAACAGTTCGGTGCCGAGCGCGCGCGTTTCGAGCAACTGCTGCCGACCATGGCCGAGCAGGCCCTGGCCTCCGGCTCCCCCGGCAACAACCCGCGCGTGCCCGACCAGGCGCAGATCGTCGAGCTCTACCAAGGCCTCTGGCGCTGAGCACCAACCCATTCCATCCAACAAGCACAAGAGAGAGCGAAGCCATGACCCTCATTGGACACTTGATCGGCGGCGAGCGCCGCAACGACGCGACCCGCACTCAGGAGGTCTTCAATCCCGCCACCGGCCGGGCCGAAAAACAGGTGGCCCTGGCCGCCAAATCCACCGTGGAAGAAGCCATCGCCGCCGCGCAGGCGGCCTTCCCCGCCTGGCGCGACACCCCGCCGATCAAGCGCACACGGATCATGTTCCGCTTCAAGGAACTGCTGGAGCAGAACGCCGAGCGGATCTGCCAACTGATCGGCGAGGAGCACGGCAAGATCGTCCACGACGCCGCCGGCGAGCTGCAGCGCGGCATCGAGAACGTCGAGTACGCTTGCGGCGCGCCACAGTTGCTCAAGGGCGAGCACAGCCGCAGCGTCGGTCCGGGAATCGACTCCTGGAGCGAATTCCAGCCGCTCGGCGTGGTGGCCGGTATCACTCCGTTCAACTTCCCGGTGATGGTGCCGTTGTGGATGTTTCCCATGGCCATCGTCTGCGGCAACTGCTTCGTCCTCAAGCCTTCCGAGCGCGATCCCGGCGCGACCCTGTTCATCGCCGAGCTGTTGCACGAGGCCGGCCTGCCGCCGGGCGTACTGAACCTGGTCAACGGCGACAAGGAGGCGGTCGACACCCTGCTGCACGATCCGCGCGTGCAGGCGGTCAGCTTCGTCGGCTCGACGCCCATCGCCGAATACATCTATGCGACCGCCGCGGCTAACGGCAAACGCTGCCAGGCGCTGGGCGGGGCGAAGAACCACGCCATCCTGATGCCCGACGCCGACCTGGACAACGCGGTCAACTCGCTGCTGGGCGCCGCCTTCGGTTCTTCCGGCGAGCGCTGCATGGCGCTCTCGGTGGTGGTGGCGGTCGGCGACGCGGTGGCCGATGCGCTGGTCGCCCGTCTGCGGGAGGCCATGCGGGGCCTGAAGCTCGGCATCCACCACGAGCGCGGTAACGACTTCGGCCCGCTGATCACCCGCCAGCACAAGGACAGGGTGGTCGGCCACATCGACAGCGCCGAACGCCAGGGCGCGCAGGTGGTGGTGGATGGACGCGGCGTGCGGACTCCCGGCTGCGAGGAGGGTTTCTTCGTCGGCGCCACCCTGCTCGATCGGGTGAGCCCGGAGATGGACAGCTACCGCGCGGAAATCTTCGGCCCGGTGTTGCAGGTGATACGGGTGTCGAGCCTGGAGGAAGCCATGGCGCTGATCGACGCCCACGAATATGGCAACGGCACCTGCATCTACACCCGCGACGGCGAGGCGGCGCGCTATTTCAGCGACCGCATCCAGGTCGGCATGGTGGGCATCAACGTGCCGCTGCCGGTGCCGGTGGCCTATCACAGCTTCGGCGGCTGGAAGCGCTCGCTGTTCGGCGACCTGCACGCCTACGGCCCGGACGGGGTGCGCTTCTACACCCGGCGCAAGACCATCACCCAGCGCTGGCCGTCGGCCAGCCTGCGTGAAAGCGCCGAGTTCTCGATGCCGACCCTGAAGTGAAAGCGCTTCCGCGCTCCGCCCTTCGCCGGGCGGTCGCGGGGCGCTCAAGCCGATGGCAGGCCGTCCTGCGGACGCGCTTCGAGCAGCAGCTCGGCCAGTTCGTCCGCGGCACGACGCAACAGCGGCTCCATCGCCTCGAGTTCGTCCAGGTTCCTGCGCAGCGTCGGCGCATGCACGAACAGGCAGGCATGCAGGCGGCCTTCCGGCCCGCGGATGGGCACCGAGCAGGCCACCATGCCGTCGATGAACTCCTCGTTGTCCACGCCCAGGCCGGTTTCGGCGATCGACTGCAGGGCAGCCTCCAGCTCTTGCGGATCGGTGATGGTATTGCGCGACAGCCGCGTGAGCGGCAGATTGCGCAGGATCTGCTGGCGGCGTGCCCTGGAGAAGCTGCTCAGGTAGAGCTTGCCGCTGGCCGAACACCACATCGGGACATGGGAGCCGACCGGCAGATGAATCTGCAGCGGCCAGTTGCTCTGCACCCGGTCGTAATAGACCATGTCGATGCCGTCGGGGATGGCGATACCGCAGGTTTCGCCGGTTTCCCTCGCCACGCGCTGCAGGATCGAACGGCGCAGCGCCTTGTGCCGGCTGGCGTACAGCACCCCCATGGCGATCCGCTGCAGGCGGTCGCTGGGCACGATCAGCCCGCGCAGATCCACCTGCAGGTAGCCGTCGGCTTGCAACTGCTGCAGCAGGCGATGGATGCTGGGTTTGGGGATGTCCAGCATGAAGGCCAGTTCGGCCGGCGATAGCGCCCGCTCCGACTGCGCGACGGCCTCGACGATCTCCAGGACGCGCGAAATGGAAGACCCCTTGCTCCTGCGTTCCGTTTGCTCACCCGTCATCCGACCACTCCCCCGACCACCGAATCGCCTTGTACCGGCACCTGTGCATCCGTGCATTTTCCCTTCTGCCCGACCGGCCTGTCCAACCATGGTAGGTGTCAGCTCCACGGATCGTGGCCCCAAGCTCCAACCTCTGCAGAGCCCCGCCCCTCCGGCTATGATCCCCCATCATCCTCGCCAGGAGTCCTCCGCATGCGCCTTGCCCTGCCCTATCTGCTGCCCCTCGGCTTCGCCTGGCTGACGGGCTGCGCCCACGACGACGGCAGCTCCACCGTCACCCTCGTGGGGGACGACGACTGTCCGCTGCATCTGGAAAGTCGCCAGCACCTGGTACTGACGCTGCCCAGCAACCCGTCCACCGGCTACCGCTGGCAGGTGCGCGAATCCGCCTCGCGGGTACTGCGCAGCCTGGGGCCGGAGGTCTACAGCGAAGCGAAGGAGTCGGGGGTGGTCGGCAGCGCCGGGCAGTCGACCTGGCGCTTCCAGGCCGTGCAGGCCGGCCAGGACAGCCTGCTGCTGGTCTACCAGCGGCCCTGGGAAGCCGGCAGGGAACCGGAAAAGGTCTTCGACTGCGCCATCAGCGTCGAATGACCGCCCGGCGCGCATTGCCCGGCTCCGCTGTATGGGCAAGGCACTCTTGGCTAAAATGCCGCGCCCTGCCCCCAGTTGCGGAACCCCTGTGAAGCACTCTCCCGACCGTCTCTTCGCCCGGCCACTCGCCGAAGTGCCGGACTTCGCCTTCAACGAGGACGTGGCCCGGGTGTTCCCGGATATGATCAAGCGCTCGGTGCCGGGTTATCCGACCATCGTCGAGAACATCGGCGTGCTCGCTGCGCAGTTCGCCCGGCCCGGCACCCGCCTCTACGACCTCGGCTGCTCCCTCGGCGCCGTCAGCCAGGCACTGCGCCGCCATGTGAAGAGCGAAGGTTGCCGGGTGATCGCGGTGGACAACTCGCCGGCCATGCTCGAGCGCTGCCGCGAATACCTGCATGCCCAGGACTCCATGTTCCAGGAACTGCTGCCGGTGGAAACCGTCGAGGCGGACATCCTCGCCCTGGCGCTCGAGCCGGCCTCCCTGGTGGCGATGAACTTCACCCTGCAGTTCATTCCGCCGGAACGGCGCCTGGAGCTGCTCGGCCACATCCACCACAGCCTGTTGCCGGGCGGGGCGCTGATCCTCTCGGAAAAGCTGCGCTTTTCCGATGCCGAGGAGCATGGCCTGCTCGGTGACCTGCATCTCGCCTTCAAGCGGGCCAACGGCTACAGCGAACTGGAGATCGCGCAGAAACGCAGCGCCATCGAAAACGTGATGAAGCCGGACAGCCTCGAAGAGCATCGCCAGCGCCTGCTGGCTGCCGGCTTTCGCAAGGTGGTGCCCTGGTTCCAGTGTCTCAACTTCGCCTCGCTGATCGCCCTGCCATGATCGACTTGTCCCCGCTCGTCCGCCGCCTCGCCGGCACCCCCCTGGCCGCCTGGGCCGACAGCCTTCCGGCCGAGTTGGACGAACGGCTGACCCGCAGCCATGGCGACCTGCAACGCTGGAAGGCGGCATTGCAGGCCCTGCCCGCCTTGACGGCCGAGCGCATCGAGCTGAATGGGCGAGTGAGCCTGAGCGGTACTTGCCACGAAGAGACCCGCGCCGCCCTGCGCCAGGCCCTGCTCGGCCTGTCGCCCTGGCGCAAGGGTCCCTTCGAGCTGTTCGGCGTACTCGTCGATACCGAGTGGCGCTCGGACTGGAAGTGGCAGCGGGTCGCTCCGCATCTGGATCTGCGCGGCCGGCGCATCCTCGATGTCGGCTGTGGCAATGGCTACTACATGTGGCGCATGCTCGGCGCCGGCGCCGACTGCGTGATCGGCATCGATCCCAACTGGCTGTTCTTCTGCCAGTTCCTCGCGCTCCGGCATTACCTGCCGGAACTGCCCGCCTGGCACTTGCCCCTGGCTCTCGAGGACCTGCCGGAAAAACTGGAAGGCTTCGATACGGTGTTCTCCATGGGCGTGCTCTATCACCGCCGCTCGCCGATCGACCACCTGCTGGCGCTCAAGGATTGCCTGCGCCCGGGGGGCGAACTGTTGCTGGAAACCCTGGTGGTCGACGGCGATGTCGGCACCGTGCTGGTGCCGGAGGACCGCTACGCGCAGATGCGCAACGTCTGGTTCCTGCCCTCGGTGGCGGCCCTGGAACTGTGGCTGCGCCGCGCCGGCTTCGTCGAGGTGCGCTGCGTGGATGTCGCCGTCACCTCCGTAGAGGAACAACGCGCCACCGAATGGATGACTTTCCAGTCTCTGCCAGACTTTCTCGATCCGACCGACCGGGGCAAAACGGTCGAAGGCCTGCCCGCACCGACCCGTGCCGTGCTGCTGGCCCGCAAGCCCTGAACCCGTTCCACCTCGCCGGCAGGAGGTGACTGGATGGCCCGCTGGCTGATGATCCTCGGAGCGGCCCTGCTGCTGCTCGGCATCGCGCTGCAGCATGCCCCCTGGCTGTTCGGCTGGTTCGGCCGCCTGCCGGGCGATATCCACATCGAGACGGAGCGCGGCGGACTCTTCATCCCCTTCACCTCCATGCTGCTGATCAGCCTGGTGGCGAGCCTGTTGTTCAATCTGTTCCGCCGTTAGCGACGCGACGCGGCGCCCACCATCAGCAGCTTCATCTCCTGCACCGCCGCCTTGAAGCCGACGAACAAGGCATGCGCGACTATGGCATGACCGATATTCAGCTCGTGCATGCCCGGAATGGCCGCCACCGGCTCGACATTGTGGTAGTGCAGGCCATGGCCGGCATTGACGATCAATCCATGACTCAGGCCGTACTCCACGCCATCGCGGATGCGCGCCAGCTCGCGCGCCGTCTCCGCCGGGGTGCGGGCATCGGCATAGCGTCCGGTGTGCAATTCGACGGCCGGTGCGCCGATGCGCGCAGCGGCCTCGATCTGCTGCGGTTCGGCATCGATGAACAGCGACACCTCGCAGCCGATACGCGCCAGGCGCTCCACTGCGGCGCGAATGCGTGCCTCCTGGCCGGCGACGTCCAGCCCTCCTTCAGTGGTCAGCTCCTGGCGGGTCTCGGGGACGAAACAGGCATGCGCCGGGCGGATCAGTTCGGCGAAGGCGAGCATCTCTTCGGTGACGCCCATTTCGAAGTTCATCCGCGTCTGCAGCACCTCCTTGAGCACCCGCACGTCGCGCTCCTGGATGTGCCGGCGATCCTCGCGCAGATGCACGGTGATGCCGTCGGCCCCGGCCTCCTCGGCATCCAGGGCGGCCTTGAGCGGATCCGGATAGCGGGTGCCGCGGGCCTGACGCAGGGTCGCCACATGGTCGATGTTCACGCCGAGCAGAATACGGTTGGCTTCAGTCACGGGAAGACTCCTTGAGATTCGTGAAGAGTTCGCGGCTGACCAGCGGCCGACCGCCGAGATGAGGCGCCAGGGCTTGGCGCATCAGGCGCTTGGCCGCGGCCAGAGCACCGGGAAACCGCCAGTCGGCCTCGGCCATCGCCAATAGTTCGCCACCACTGAACAGGCCCGGCTGCAACTGATCGACGGGCTCCAGTCCGACATCCGGCAGCAAGCGGTAGAGCCTTCGGACCTGCACGGACTGGCCGTTCAGATCGCGATCCAGGGAAAAACCATAGCCCAGCTCCACCAGCAGGCGCCATTCGAAGGCGCGCAACAGCGGCTCCAGCGGACGCCCGACAGCCAATGCGTCGAGGGTCAGGGAGTAATGTTCGAACAGGGACGGAAAGGGATCTTCAGGAGGCAGGAGACGGATCAACAACTCGTTCAGGTAGAGCCCGCTGAACAGGCTGGCGCCAGTCAACCAGCGGGGAGAGCCGTTGCTTTCCAGGCGGGCGACGCTCTTCAGCTCGCTCCGGCCGCGCAATACCAGCTCCAGCGGTACGAAGGGTCGAGCCAGACTGCCAGATTTGCCGCGCGCGGAACGCATCGCAGCACGCAGTCTCCCTTGCGGGGTGAAGAAATCCGCCAGCACGCTGCTTTCCCTGTAGGGACGGCTATGCAGGATAAAGGCAGGTTGGCTGGTCATTGTGAGGGCAGGCAGGAAAGATCCATTTCCTGCCTCTTTCCGGCTCTAGCAGTCTGCTGAAAAACCCCTTGGCCAGCATGAAGCGGCGCTTTTTCAAAGGGGAGACGAGACATTTTACACTGGGTCTTGTCTATCTTTCACTCTGAATCAGCGAATCGAATGAATTCATGACACTGAAACGAGGTCTTTTTCAGCAAGCAGCGAAATAGCCGTCAGACAATCAGCGCGCTGGTATCCGTCACGCTGTCATCGACACCGACAACCGTCACCAGAGTGACATCTGCGGCAGACCCCTTGGCTCCGTCGGCATCGACGTGCACTTCGTAAGTATTATCGGTAGTTTCCTTGAAATTGATGAATCCATTGGATTTCAAATCTTTCAAGGACATGTCGTCACCGCCGCGGGAGAAATCCTCCACCAGTGAGGAAATATCGATCACATCTCCCGAACGGAAGTCGGTAATGGTGTCGCCAGCGTCCTCGAGGCTGGTGAATACGAACTTGTCCGCACCGCTGCCACCTTCGAGCAAGTCTTTGCCAGGCCCGCCCTGCAGCACGTCATCGCCAGCAGTACCATAGAGCTTATCGTCACCGGCATTTCCGTACAGCTTGTCGTTACCGCTGTTCCCATACAGCTCGTCGTTGCCGTCACGGCCATATACCTTGTCATCCCCACCATTTGCACGGATGACATCGTTCTCTTTGGTTCCGGTGAGGGAATTGGCCTTATCGTCACCCTTCAGGGTTGCAGAAGTTGAGGAGGCGGAGGAAGTTGAGGAAGTTGAACTGGAACTACCGGTAGTGCTGCTGGACTGGCTCTCGGTATCAGTCACGGCACTGGACGCGGTGCTGGTGCTGGTGCTGGTGCTTTTCGTAGTCTGCTCCTGCAGACCGGCAAGACCGCCACCATCGGTATGAGAGAAATCCAAACCGTAGAAGGATACCTGAGCGCTACCCGAGCCGCTGCTGTCATTGACGCCCAAGTAAGCCCCGGCCTTGAAGTAAAACTTATCCGACTGCCAGACGGAACTGATCTTGCTGGTCGAAGTGTATGTATTGCCATCGGCATAGACTTCAACCGTAAGCTCGTCACTCTTGGCATCGATCTTGTAGGAGAACTTCTCGTTCAAGGACACATTGGGCTCATTGCCATTGGCGTCCTTGAGAGCGAAAGTCGTCTCGGTATTCTTGGAGCCGGCTCGGTCGTTTACAAAATAGACCTTCCCGTTTTCATAATAAAGACGGACAAGCTCCTCGTCCTGGCCATGGATCTGGCCAACGACCACCCGACCCGGGCTGCCATCGGACTTTTGCGGAACCTTGTCTACCTCGAGGGTTGCCGTCATGGTGCCACCCTCGCTGAGCTTCCAGGCGGCACGCTCGCTCCCCTTCATCTCGCGCAGTTCGGAACGCGCATACTTGGAGCCGCTGGTCGTCGCACCATTTACCATGGCAGAGAAAACCATGGCCTTGTCAGACGCATCGTAAAAATAGTTAGAGTTCTCATACCCCACAAGATTCTCTACTTCCACGGCCACACCACTGGTGCTGCCCTTACTATCAACCGGCAAAGTGAGTTTCCAGTTGCGAAGGTCGAAATAATCCGAGTTGTAAGCCATCTTTCCTCTCAATTAGTAATTTGCTCTGATCACATCCCGTGACATTGATTGAAAACACCAAGTCGGGCAGCAGGCCATAACCCCAAATTCAAAAGGGCAAAAAGTGAACTACAAGCCCAGCTAAACCGACTGGCTCGAGGCAGCCACCCAGAAAGGCGGCAATACTGGAAAATCCGAACGAGGTTTTGTACAGATTCACTCGGTCCGGCTTGAAAACAATCAGGCTACTTGGCAACCCGACAGAATAAATCAGGCACTGCCATTACCCCCAAAGCTCAGTATCCGGCACAGAGGTACCTCGGGCTCAGTCCGACGAGAATACTTGCAGAATATATTGGCGCATGCATGAAAGGCCCAGCAGCCAAGATCGTACAAGTGCGCCTGCCGAATAAACCGCATATGCTGCCGAGCTTAAAGCACGCAGCAAATGGCAAGATCGTCTTATATCGCTATACCTCTGACACACCCCAGTGACATTGAATACTCGAAAAATTTCGAGCATAGCCAGCCCGCCTCCAGCCTCGAGAAACAGGCAGGAAATCATCGTGACCAACTCATCACAAAACGACCGGCTGTAAGTCCCTATACTTGAAATATCAGGCCGAATATTCGGCAAAATTCTTTCACATAATTTTCAACAACCGAACTACACTTACCCCTAAAACGCCATCGATTCTGAACAACTTTCCCGCAGGATTCCAGTCCATTCGTCGCTTCGCTTAAGCGAGTCGATATAGCACAACAGATAGATAACTATATCGTTATGAAAAATACGGAATTCAACGAGGCTCGAACGAGAGAATGAGCAAAGAATACAGCCGACAATGATGCCATTAGGCCATAACTATTTCGTATATGTCACCATTTGCTTTCCGATGAAACATCGGAAATTACAACTCGATTTGGGAAAGTAATATGGAGAATATGCGGGAGATTTGCGCCCGATTTGGCGCGGCTTCGATTGCGGGAGAAGAATCGTCGCATGCCCCTGTAGCCCTGTCTGGAATGGGGCTACAAGACGCACGGACTCAAAGGCGAAAGGCCACCATGCGCCAGCATGCCGCAGAGTCTGCAACACGCTTCAGGAGGAATGGAGAAAGGGGAACCGAACGGGAAGAGAACAAGAAAGTTTCGCCCAATGGCGAGGAGCCCCTTGCGGGTCGTTAAGCAAGAAAGGATTAGCTATCGCGATATCCCAACGAATGAAGGGCTCGCTCATCATCGGACCAGCCGCCCTTCACCTTGACCCATAGGTTAAGCATGACCTTGGAATCGAAAAGCACCTCCATGCCCTGGCGAGCCTCCTGGCCAATACGCTTGATCCGTTCGCCCTTCTCGCCAATGATGATTTTCTTCTGCCCCTCGCGCTCGACGAGGATCAGCGCATGGATATGCAGAACCTGCCCCTGCTGCTTGAAGTCCTCGATTTCCACTGTGACCTGGTAGGGCAACTCGGCCCCGAGCTGGCGCATGATCTTTTCCCGCACCAGTTCGGCGGCGAGAAAGCGGCTGGAGCGATCGGTGATCTGGTCTTCCGGGAAGAAATGCTCGCCCTGCGGCAAACGCCCGGCGACCAACCGCTCCAAGGTATCCAGATTGTGTCCGTGCAATGCGGAAATAGGCACGATTTCGGCATTGGGCAATTGCTGCGCCAACCATTGCAGATGCGGCAGCAACTCGACTTTATCCTCGAGGCGGTCAGCCTTGTTCACCGCAACCAGAACCGGCCCCTGCACATATTGGAGACGATCGAGCACCAGTTGGTCCTCTTCGGTCCAGCGCATGCGATCGACCACGAAGATCACCACATCGACATCCTTCAGCGCAGCCGAGGCGGTCTTGTTCATGTAGCGGTTGAGCGCCTTGTCGTTCTGCTTGTGCAGGCCGGGGGTATCGACATAGATCGCCTGCACGTCGCCTTCGGTCTTGATACCCAGCATGTTGTGACGAGTGGTCTGCGGCTTGCGCGAGGTGATTGCCAGCTTCTGCCCGAGAATGTGGTTGAGCAGTGTGGATTTGCCCACATTGGGGCGTCCAACGATGGCCACGTAGCCACAGCGCAACGAGTTTTCCTCAGTCATTGCCATTCTCCACTCCAAGGGCCACCAGCGCCGCCGCTGCCGCCACCTGCTCGGCGATGCGACGGCTGGCCCCCTGGCCATAAGTTTTGTCGTTCAGCAAAGCCACTCGGCATTCGACGAAGAACGTCCGGCAATGCGGCTCACCCTGGATGTCCACCACCTCATAACGGGGCAGTTCGCAAGCCCTGGACTGGAGAAATTCCTGCAGGCGGGTTTTGGGGTCCTTGTTGGTGTCGACCAGGGTCAGGCTATCCAGTTCGCCGGCCAGCCAACCCAGGACACGCTCGCGCACCGTATTCAGACCGGCGTCGAGGTAGATGGCCCCAATCAATGCCTCGAGAGCATCGGCAAGAATGGATTCACGCCGAAAGCCGCCGCTTTTCAGCTCACCGGAGCCAAGCCGCAAATGATCACCGAGATCGAAGCCACGGGCCAGCAAGGCCAGGGTTTCGCCCTTGACCAGCCGGGCCCGCAGACGCGACAGCTGCCCCTCCTTCGCCTGAGGGAAGCGCTCGAACAAGGCTTCGCCAGCGACGAAATTGAGGATGGCATCGCCGAGAAACTCCAGCCTCTCATTGTTTCGACTGGCAAAACTGCGATGAGTCAGCGCCAGGAGCATCAGATCCTGGTTCTTGAAAGTATGGCCGAGCTTGCGCTCAAGACGGTTCAGGGATGCGCTCACGGTATGGATACACGGAATTCTTTGTCGAAATTCACCACCAGATCGAGACTCTCGATCAGGGGCTCGCGCTTTTCGTATTTTAGATGAGCACGGAACTCATTGTTTTCCAAGGTCATGTTCAACACCTCCTGCAGATTCAGATCCCACAGAGGTTGTCGACCTGCATACCCTTGCTGACATGGGCATAAAAGTCTCCGCTGCTGCGGGCCTCGCCGGCTCGATCCGTTTCGATGGCAGTGATGATCTTCTCCATGGACATATAGTCGAAATAGCGAGGAATCATCTTGAATATCGTACTGGCGAAAAATGCCACCACAGCCAACCCAGTATCGACAGGCCTTTCCGCGAATGAGGGAGTTTCATGCTCAATCTCTTTCGTCCAGCCACTGACGGTGAGACAGCCTACAGTCCAGCTGCCCCACCGTGCTGACGAATACCGCACATTTGTCGAGCGGTCAGTGGATCAGACCGACACGCGTGAAATTCGGCAAATTCTGCAGCTTGGGCTCCGGCCAGCTCATCCAGACGGCGAAGGCTTTGCCGACGATGTTCTCGTCAGGAACCATGCCCTGCATCTCGTCGGCAATCAACGGATCGTTCCAGTAACGGCTGTCGTTGGAGTTGTCGCGATTGTCGCCCATCATGAAGTAATGCCCCTCCGGCACTACCCATTCATGCGAGGGCTCGGCATTGCGCCTGCTTTCCTTGCGGATCAGGTGCTCGACATCTCCGAGCTGCTCCTTGTAAAGCACTGCATTGCCCAGAACCCCGGGCGCCTTGCCCAGTAACTGCTCGGGAACCGGGGCTCCATTGACGAACAGGCGCTTGTCGCTGCCATAGCGGATATGATCACCCGGCAAACCGACTACCCGCTTGATGTAATTGATGCTCGGATCGCTGGGGTAGCGAAACACCATCACATCGCCACGTTGCGGTTCACCCACCTCGATCACCTTGGTATCCAGTACGGGCAGACGAATCCCATAGGCAAATTTGTTCACCAGAATGAAATCCCCCACCTCAAGGGTGGGCTTCATCGAGCCCGACGGAATCTGAAAGGGCTCTACCAGGAAAGAGCGCAGGACAAGCACTATGGCCAGTACCGGGAAGAACGACTTGCCATATTCGACCAGCAACGGTTCCTTGTTGAGACGGTCCACCACACTCTGGTCAGGCTGGCCGACACTGCCCTCGTACTCGGCAACCGCCGCCCGTCGGCGCGGCGCCAGCACAAGCAGATCAAGCAGGACCAGTGCACCGCTGATCAGTACTGCCAGCACTAGTAATAGAGGGAAATTGATCGACATAGAGCTAACTATCTACCTTGAGCACAGCAAGGAAAGCTTCCTGTGGAATTTCGACACTACCAACCTGCTTCATCCGCTTCTTGCCGGCCTTCTGCTTCTCCAGCAATTTGCGCTTACGCGTCACATCGCCGCCATAGCATTTTGCCAGGACATTCTTTCTCAGCGCCTTGACCGTGGTCCGTGCCACTACCTGTCCGCCAATGGCGGCCTGGATGGCCACATCGAACATCTGCCGAGGAATCAGTTCCTTCATCTTCTCGGTAAGTGCCCGCCCCTTCTGGTGAGCCTTGTCGCGATGCACGATGAGCGCCAGGGCATCCACCTTGTCGCCATTGATAAGGACGTCCAGCTTGACCAGATTGGCAACCTGAAAGCGATCGAAACTGTAATCCAGCGAGGCATAGCCACGGCTGACCGACTTCAAGCGGTCGAAGAAATCCAGTACCACCTCGTTCATCGGCAAGTCGTAACTGATCTGGACCTGGCTACTGAGGAACTGCATGTCGCGTTGGACACCACGCTTCTCGATGCACAGATTGATGACATTACCCAGATGTTCCTGCGGCACCAGAATATTGGCGCGAACGATCGGCTCACGCATTTCGGCAATGGAAGCCAGGTCCGGTAACTTCGACGGATTGTCGACACATATCGTATCGCCATTCTTCAGCAGGACTTCATAGACCACCGTCGGCGCTGTGGTGATCAGATCCAGGTCATATTCGCGCTCCAGGCGCTCCTGGATGATTTCCATATGCAGCATGCCAAGGAAACCGATGCGGAATCCGAAACCGAGCGCATCCGAACTTTCTGGCTCATACTGCAGCGCAGCATCATTAAGCGTCAGCTTCTGCAATGCCTCGCGGAAATCTTCGAAATCATCCGAGCTGACCGGAAACAGTCCTGCATAGACCTGCGGCTTGATTCGTTGGAAACCTGGCAGCATATCCACATTGGGAGTGCTGGATAGCGTCAGGGTGTCGCCTACCGGTGCACCGTGAATGTCCTTGATGCCGGCGATGATGAAACCCACCTCACCCGCCTTGAGATCAGGCATCTCGGTGTGCTTTGGGGTGAAAACCCCGACGCTGTCCACCTGATGGACCTTACCGGTGGACTTCACCAGAATCTTGTCACCCTTCTTCACTCGGCCGTGCTTGACCCGCACCAGCGAAACCACGCCCAGGTAGTTGTCGAACCAGGAGTCGATGATCAGCGCCTGCAGCGGCGCTTCGATTTCGCCTTGGGGCGGAGGAATGACCCGGACCAGATGCTCGAGCACATCGGGCACACCCATTCCGCTTTTCGCACTGCACAAGACCGCATCGCCGGCATCTATGCCGATGATGTGCTCGATCTCATCCTTGACCCGCTCCGGCTCTGCCTGGGGCAGGTCCATCTTGTTCAGCACCGGCATCACCTCCAGCCCCTGCTCGATAGCCGTATAGCAATTAGCGACCGACTGGGCCTCTACCCCTTGACCGGCATCCACTACCAGCAGGGCCCCTTCGCAGGCAGCCAGGGAACGGCTGACTTCGTAAGTGAAATCGACATGACCGGGCGTATCGATAAAATTCAACTGATAGGTTTTGCCGTCCTGCGCCTTGTAATGCAGGGTCACGCTGTGGGCCTTGATGGTGATGCCACGTTCGCGCTCAAGATCCATGGAGTCCAAAACCTGAGCCTCCATTTCCCTCTCGGAAAGGCCGCCACAGATCTGAATGAATCGGTCTGCCAGTGTCGACTTGCCATGATCGATATGGGCGATGATGGAGAAATTGCGGATATGACTGAGGTCACTCACAGTTCAGCACTCGAAAAGGCTCGGGCGGGCTAGCCGTCAAAATGGCCGGAGAGTTTAACTGATCAATATTACCAGCGTCACGCATTACCTCTCTTGACAGGCATGAAAAGAGGGCGGTTTCACCGCCCTCTTTTCATGTCCGGGAGCCTCACTCGGCCAGTTTGAAAGTAATGAAACTGGCACGCCCCTGGCGCAGCACCCTCATGGATACCGACCGGCCTTTTGGCAACGCACCGGCCACTTCGGCAAAGGTCTTCGCCGAGTCGATCGGCTGATTGTTCAAATGGGTAACTACATCGCCAGGCCGCAGTCCGATCAATGCGGCCGGACCGTTCAGCACTTCGCGAATGACCACACCACCCTTGAGATCAAGGGATTTCTTCTGCTCAGCCGTCAGTTCGGTGACCGTCACTCCAAGGCGATTGCTGCTCTGTTCCGTGCCCGCGATACTCGGCTGAACCCCATTCCCCTCCTCCGGCAAGGCCCCGACAGTGATAGCGATGTTCCTCCGCTTGCCGTCACGCACCACCTCGAGATTGGCTGCAGCCCCGGGTTTGAGCCCCCCAACCAGATGCGGCAGATCGGCCGACATCACAATAGGATGACCATCTAGGCTGAGAATGACATCGCCGACCTGCAAACCGCCCTTGTCCGCCGGTCCATCCTCCAAGACCTGGGCGACCAACGCTCCGGCCGGCCGATCCAGACCAAAGGACTCAGCCAGATCCTTGTTGACTTCCTGAATGATTACTCCCAACCAACCGCGAGCAACCTTGCCAGTGGCCTTCAACTGATCGGCCACGCCCATGGCAACCTCGATGGGAATCGCGAAAGACAAGCCCATGAAGCCCCCCGACCGGGTGAATATCTGGGAGTTGATGCCTATGACCCGTCCATCCAGATCGAAGAGCGGCCCGCCGGAGTTACCGGGATTGATGGCCACATCGGTCTGGATGAAAGGAACGTAACTCTCGTTCGGCAGGCTTCGCCCCGTGGCACTGATGATGCCCGCAGTCACGGAATGATCGAAACCGAAAGGGGAACCGATGGCCAGAACCCATTCCCCGACTCTCAATTGGTCGGTACGTCCCAGTTTGACTGTGGGGAGATTCGAACCCTTGACCTTCAACAAAGCTACATCGGTAAGAGGATCGGCCCCGACCAGCTCGGCCTCGAGCTCACTGCGATCGGACAAACGCACGATGATTTCATCGGCATCGGCCACCACATGGTTGTTGGTTAGAACATAGCCATCTGGAGAAATGATGAAACCCGAGCCCAGGGAGTGCGCCTCACGCTGCCGCCCGTTATCCGGAGTACGCGGAAGTTGCGGAATGCTGCGCTCCAGGAACTCCCTGAAAAGCGGCGGAAGCCCCTCGAGATCAGGCAATCCCTGAACCGTGGAGCGATCGGGAAGCTTTTGCCGGGTACTGATATTGACTACCGCCGGCGAGGCTTCCTCCACCAGCGAGGTGAACTCCGGTAATTGCGCCTGCACGAAGAGCGACTGCCCGAGCAGCAGGGCACCTGCCAAAACGGAGGCGAAGGACTTAAAACCAACCTTTGACATACTTCCTCCACTCAAAAAGCCGCTTGCCTGACTTGTCCTTCGGAAGCACCAGGCAAGGCACGCAGCACCACTGGCTGCAATGTCGGATCATTCATCTGGCGTCGGCTTATTCTGCGCACCATGGCCCAAACAGAGACAAACCCCAGAAAACCGGCCGGGATCATCAACGACTCCCCGAAACCGAGCTGCTGAATGGCAATAGTGCAGACAAACAGCCCCAGCAAGGGTAACAGGTAGATCGCAAGAGTGCTGCGTAACAGGAAGTCCTCTCGGATGCCGACCACCACGGCGTCGCCGACTCGAAGCGGCATGACCGACAAGGCACGGATACGCCTGCGCCGCCTCGGTGTCTCCAGCCAGTCGAACGACCAGCGACCGCAACCGACGCTTGCAGTACAGCCAGGACAGGCGGCTTCATCCAAGGCTTCGATCCATACAGCCTCACGCTCGATTGCTACCACCCGGCCCGGCTCCTCGATCATCGATCAGCCTGTTCCTCACTTGCACGAATCGACAGGACTATACGCTCGGCCGTCCCCAAAGGAACTTCGCCGATGACGGTAACCATCATATCGCCATCTGCGGTCGATATACGCTTGGACACAACGACAGTCGGCCCCAACTGGCTGCGGGCATCCTCGACAAGAGCGCTATGCAAGGGCTCGATGAATACCGAAAAACGCGCCAAGCCATCACCGTACATCAAGTAGGTGATGTTTTCACCTGAGACGGGACTGGGCTGGGTATGCATGCTACGCAGGGTAAAACCTGGCGGCAGCCATTCGGAACGCCAGGCTCCCTGCTTGGGAGTCGACGTCTGAAGGACTTCGACAGGTTGGCAGGCAGGACCAGGCTCCAGTTTATCCTTGGTCAAGGGGGTGGATGTATCCAACTGAGTGAATTGGAGCCGCTCGAGCAGTTGGCCTTTCTCGTTCAGGAGGAGGGACTTGAGAGGGAGGGAGGTTTCTCGATCGAGATGCAGCTCGAAACCATAGCGGTATTGATCACGCGGCAATATGGTCAGTACCACGGCAGAGCGGCCGGCGACCCGGGACTCGCCAACCATCCGAATCTCATACCACTCGGCGAGCTTCTGCGGATCCAAAGGACGGGGCGGCCATGGTCCCTCGCCCTCGATCAACTGATCTGCCACGGCGCTGCTGCCGCACTTGAGTCGCCCATCGACTCGCATAACCTCCACGGGAGCGCCATCCAATCTCAAAAGGCGCTCTCTCGACTCCCCATCATTCTGGCCAGCCTGATGCCAAATGGCATGCGTGGAAAAACTGCCGTTACGCTCGTAGACAAAAACGCCTTGAAAGCTTTGCCGCTGCTCCGCCTTCAGCAGGCGGCTCAACCAATTCTGCGCATCGGCAGCCTGTACGGACATCGCCATGCTGCCAACGAGCAAAAGCAGAGAAAAAAAACGCATGCTCCTCCTCAGCGGTTTTCCAAGCTGGCCGCACGGGCATAAGGTAAAGCACTCTCGGCCCCATTCACAGACGACTGCTGCACATGTTGACGAAGATAGGTGGGAAGCCTTTTTTCATGCCATTCCGAATCCTTCCCCATGTCCTTGGAAGAAGGCTCCTGGGATTGCTCGACGCCCTCGGTGTAGCCCGCCAGAATCGGGGTGCCCTGCACCTGCGGTGCCGACAGGGAAGGTTGCGGTGCCCTCTGAGCCAGTTCGGCATCGCTCATCTCGCTCTGGTTATAGAGACGAACGCCCGCCAAGACCGCGACAGTCACCGAAGCCGCCACCGTGATGCGGCCGACGAATCCCCACGAGAAAATTCGGGCCTTGGGCATCGCCTCCGCAGCCAGGGCGGCCGAAACACCGGCAGCGATATCCAGACGCGGCTCGAGCAGATCCCTGTGCATGACGGCACGCGCCAGTTGATAACGCGACCAAGCGGCCCGCAACTCGGCATCATCCTTGGTGGCAGCGAGCACACGATGCAACTCCATCTCGTCCGCCTCGTCGTCCATCACTGCGGACAGCGATTCATACAGGGCTTCACGACTCATGATGATACCTCTCTCGGCAGACGGCCGCAGTCTTAGGTTTCCTGCAGTAATGGCTGCAGCGCTTTATCTATCGCTTCACGCGCCCGAAAAATGCGTGAACGCACGGTTCCAACCGGACATTGCATGACGCTGGCAATATCTTCGTAACTCAATCCATCGAACTCGCGTAGCGTCAGCGCCGTACGCAAGTCCTCCGGCAACTGCTGAATGGTGCGGTGCACAGTGGCCTCGATTTCATCCCTCAGCAAAGAGCGCTCCGGTGATTCGATATCCTTGAGGGCATGATCACCCTCATAAAACTCGGCATCACCTGCACTCACATCGCTGTCTGGAGGACGTCGTCCACGGGCCACCAGATGATTTTTCGCAGTATTGATGGCAATGCGATACAGCCATGTATAGAAAGCGCTGTCACCACGAAAATTGCCAAGTGCACGATAGGCTTTGATGAAGGCTATGTCTGAGTTAGCTGTTGCATGGCTACTCGCCCCAGCGCCTCCCTCAAGCAAATCAATGGATTGAGCTGCGTCTTGTAGCGTTCGAGCAGGCGGCGCCATCCCAGGTAATGGGTCAGATACTTGGTGGCCACCCCATGAAAGGGAATCATCCAGCTCTTCAGTCGGCTGTCATAGGCGTTCACGTTCTGGATGTGAAAAGGCCCATCGACCCTGCGCTTCTGGCTCGGATTGACCGGCTGATGGGTGATGCCTTCTGCCTTGGCAAAGTGGGCATAGACGGCGGCACTGTCAGAGCAAAGAATCGCATCAGCATCGATCAGGGGGCGTAGTCGCTCCCTGACATGCACGGCATCGAGCTTCTTCAGCTGAAAGTCGGCATGCTGGCCGCTGCGATCTCTCACCACCAGGACAGGAATCTGCTCGGCAGACAACCCGCGTTGCTTCGCGCTGCCTCCGCGCCTGCGAGGTGGGCGCGGCAAGTCTCGCTGTCCCTTGAAAGACTCCAGGAAGAAGGTTTCATCGGCCTCGACAATCCCGGACTCATGCTGAGCCTGGTGATCGGCGATCTGGGTCAGGAACCGGTGTCGCCACAGGAAGGCTGTGTTCTTACTGACGCCACAGTGTTTCGCCGCCCTGCGTACCGTCAGGCTCTGGGTCAACGCCTCGGCATAGCCTTGCCAGAGATGGCGCTTTCGCAGGCGCGCCATCGGTGTACCCGTCAATGGGTTGCTGGTTTTGCCGCAAAACTTGCAGCGATACCGTGGCAGGCCGCCACTGGAGCCCCACGGCTGTAACTCGCTGGACTGACAGTGCGGGCAACTGCTGGGCGTGGCGATCATCTCCTGCGGAAGGCTGCCTGGTGCCGACAGGCATGCCTTCAGCTGCTCACGCTGTTCCGGGCTGAGGTTGGAGAGCTGAGCGATCCATCGCGTGAACTGACTCGCTTTCATGATCCACCTCCCGCATGCAGAGACGCCATGATCAGCTTAGCCTGCTGCAACAGCTAACTCAGACATAGCCTTGATGAAAGCCTCTTGAGCAACATCCTGAGCCTCATGAGCATCATGCACAAAACGCACGATCAAACCGAGAATCTTGTGCTGGTATTTCAGCACCAGCAAATCGAAGGCTCGCCTGTCACCACGCTGCACTCGCTCGACCAATTGCTGATCTTGCTCCTGGTTTAACATGAATACTCCTCGTTAAACCCCAGGGGGCACAGCATCAGACGCCGGATCACTCTGTTTTCATTGACATGGGTATTAAGCAAAAGTTCCCCCTCAAAGCGAGGCTTCCCGTAGAAAGCGAACAACTCCGATGGATCAAGCAACCTGAACTACCCACAATGGAAATAGTCACTCGCTGAGCTAGACCTGCTCCTCTCCGAGCTTTCACTGTCGCCAACCGGTATGCCATCCTGTTGCAGCCGGTTATTGACTCCTGAGGGAGCTGCAGAGTTCCCCTCGCAGCCCTGCGGCCAAGTCGGCAATTGTGCCAAGCCCGACTTTTCCCTACCAGCTTTTTGTTTTCCCGGATTTTTCGATATGAGCCAACACTTTCAGCATGATGTCCTGATCATTGGCAGCGGTGCGGCCGGCCTGACTCTGGCACTCAACCTGCCGTCTCAATTGCATATCGCGATCCTGAGCAAGGGAGAGCTCTCCAACGGCTCTACCTTCTGGGCTCAAGGCGGCGTCGCCGCTGTGCTGGACGACACCGACACGATCGAGTCCCATGTCGAGGACACATTGATCGCCGGTGCCGGCCTCTGCCGAGAAGAGGCAGTGCGCTTTACGGTGGAGCATAGCCGGGAAGCCATCCAGTGGCTGATCGAACAAGGTGTTCCTTTCACCCGCGAAGACCCTACGGCACGAGACGATGGCGGTTTTGCATTTCATCTGACCCGCGAAGGCGGCCACAGCCATCGGCGCATCATCCACGCCGCGGATGCCACCGGGGCCGCCATCTTCAAGACTCTACTCGCCAAAGTGCAGGCACGACCGAACATCGAACTGCTCGAACAGCACGTCGCCATCGACCTGATCACCGAAAGCAAGCTCGGCCTGCCAGGCAGGCGTTGCCTGGGCGCCTACGTCCTCGATCGTCAGAGCGGCGAAGTCGAGACACACAGCGCACGCTTCACTGCGCTGGCTTGCGGCGGCGCAGCCAAAGTCTACCTCTACACCAGCAATCCCGACAGCGCCTGCGGCGACGGCATCGCCATGGCCTGGCGTGCCGGCTGCCGGGTGGGCAACCTGGAGTTCAACCAGTTCCACCCGACCTGTCTTTATCATCCTCAGGCCAAGAACTTCCTGATCACCGAAGCCCTGCGCGGCGAGGGCGGGCTGCTCAAGCTACCCAACGGCGAACGCTTCATGCCCCGCTTCGACCCACGCGCAGAGCTGGCACCCCGGGATGTCGTCGCCCGCGCCATCGACCATGAAATGAAGCGTCTCGGAATCGACTGCGTGTATCTGGATATCAGCCACAAACCGGCGGACTTCATCCAATCGCACTTCCCGACCGTCCATGAACGCTGCCTGGACTTCGGCATCGACATCACCCGCGACCCCATCCCCGTGGTCCCTGCCGCCCACTATACCTGTGGCGGTGTCGTCGTCGACAACCATGGACGGACCGACATTCCCGGACTCTATGCCATCGGTGAAACCAGCTTCACCGGCCTGCATGGCGCCAACCGCATGGCCAGCAACTCTCTGCTCGAGTGCTTCGTCTATGCGCGCTCCACCGCCTTCGACATGCTCGAGCAAATGGCGGACATCGAATTGCCGAGCAATCTGCCGAGCTGGGATGCCAGCCAGGTCACCGACTCCGATGAAGATGTGATCATCGCGCACAATTGGGACGAACTACGGCGATTCATGTGGGACTACGTCGGTATCGTACGCACCAGCAAGCGCCTGCAGAGAGCCCAGCACCGGGTCAAGCTGCTACTCGACGAAATTAACGAGTTCTATAGCAACTACAAGGTTAGCCGCGACCTGATCGAGCTGCGCAATCTGGCCCTCGTCGCCGACCTGATGATTCGCTCGGCCATGCAACGCCACGAAAGCCGTGGCCTGCACTACACCCTCGACTATCCGGACATGCTGCCCGAGGCCCGCGACACTATTCTGGTGCCACCCACCTACGCCGGCTGAATTTCAGCCGCACCCTCAAGCGACGATGAACATCCCGCGCCAGCGCATCGCGCGGGATGCATATGCCCCTCACCCACCGCTCCTCCGGCAGACGAAAGCGCAGAATGATCGCCAGCGGGAGGGCCAGGCTGTCCGGCCGCAACTGCACGGACTGCCAGCCTCCGCGCGCACTCCACAACTGCCAGCCTTTTGCTGTATGACGCACACCACGGAAAGCCACGGAATGGGATAGCAGGACATGTCTTGGCAGACACCAGACCGCATGCGCCAGGCACAGCGAAACACCGAGCAACTGCCCCCAGGAAGGAATATCGGCCAGCGCAAGGGAGCCCAGGGCGAGCGCCTGGACGATCAGGTAGGCCGCCAACAACTGCCGCGAGGGCTGCCAGCGGCACTCGAAGACATCACTTGGGTTGGACACGATCCAGAATAATGGTCACCATGCGACGCAAATCGGGATCGGCCGGCTCTTCCCGACGCATGAACCAGCCAAACATATCCTGATCCTCACACGCCAGCAGCTTGCGAAAACGCGCCTGGTCCTCTGCATCCAGATTGGGATAAGCCTCTTTCACGAAAGGCACCAGCAGCACGTCCAGCTCCAGCATGCCACGCCGGCTATGCCAGGAAAGACGGTTGAGTTCGATATCGTCGACCATGGAATGGGTTCCTTGAAAGAAGGGTCGCATTATAGCCACGTTGCAAGGCAACGACACCGCTGACAAGGCATGGACCGGTCTCTATGATGAGTGCCATTCCCTATCAACTGCAGTGATGATCATGGCCGACTCCGCTTTCTTTTGCCCGCTGCGCCACGAGGGTGTGCTTGCCGTTCGTGGGCCGGATGCCGATAAATTCCTTCAGGGGCAGGTGACCTGCAACCTCGATTACTTGAAGGATGGCAGCTCCAGCCTCGGTGCCCGATGCACACCGAAGGGGCGCATGGTGTCGAGCTTTCGCCTCCTTCCCGACCGGGATGGCTTTCTCTTGGCCATGGCCAGCGAACTGATCGAGCCCCAGCAGACCGAGTTGAAAAAGTTCGCAGCCTTCTCCAAGTCCCAGTTGATCGACGAAAGCGGCGCCTGGTGCCGCTTCGGCCTTCTGGGCGATGACGCTGCCCTGGCTGCCCTGGACCTGGTTCTCCCCCAGGAAGCCGGCCGGGTCGTCCGCAACGGCGAACTCGCCGCCATCCGCTTGGAAAGTGGACGCGCCGAACTCTGGGCACCAGCCGAACAGGCTGAAGCATTGCATACCCGTCTGGCCGGCCATTTGCCCGAAGCCCCGCTGGAGTCCTGGCTGCTGGCGCAGATCCGTGCCGGAATCGGCCAGGTCTACGGTGCGACCCGCGAACTGTTCATTCCGCAGATGATCAACCTGCAGGCGGTCGGCGGCGTGAGCTTCAAGAAGGGCTGCTACAGTGGCCAGGAAATCGTCGCGCGCATGCAGTACCTGGGCAAGCTCAAGCGGCGCCTCTATCGTCTGGCGCTGCCTGGCGCCGAAGCACCGGCTCCCGGTACCGAGCTGTTCTCCCCCGTACACCGCACCAGTGTCGGCGAAGTAGTCCTGGCCGCCCCCGCTGAAAACGGCGTTGAACTGCTCGCTGTGTTGCAGGAGGATGCCGTCGAGGACGGCCGCATCGCGCTAGATACGCCCGACGGGGTGGCCCTGCACCTGCTCGATCTTCCCTACGAGTTGAATCAAGAATCGGAAAACCGGCGTTAGGGCCAGCGTTCAGGGCTCTTCCGGCAGGTGCCAATCGATCGGTGTCAAGCCATGCTGTTCAAGAAACTGATTGGCTCGACTGAAATGGCCGTTGCCGATAAAGCCCCGGTGAGCCGACAGCGGCGAAGGGTGCGCCGAGCAGAGAACCAGGTGCTTGCTCGAATCGATCAAGCGCCGCTTGCTCTGCGCATGGGAACCCCAGAGCATGAACACCACATGCTCCCGCCGCTGACTGACCACTTCGATCACCCGATCGGTGAATCGCTGCCAGCCCATACCGGCATGGGAGCCGGCATTGCCCCGCTCTACCGTCAGCGAGGTGTTGAGCAACAGCACCCCTTGCTCGGCCCAGCGTTGCAGATGACCATGCTTCGGTATGTCAATGTTCAGATCGCGCTTGAGCTCCTTGAAGATGTTCTGTAACGAGGGTGGCACCGGCACGCCAGGCTGTACCGAGAAGCACAGGCCATGGGCCTGACCGGGCCCATGGTAGGGGTCCTGGCCGATGATCACCACCTTGACCTGGTCCAGCGGCGTCGAATCGAGCGCATTGAAGATCAGCGATCCTGGTGGATAGATCTCCTTGCCGGCAGCCTTCTCCCGCCGCAGAAAATCGCTCAGCTCCTGCATATAGGGCTTTTCGAACTCGTCGTGGAGTGCCTCCTTCCAAGATGCCTCCAGCCTGACACGATCCTCGACGCGGCCCATATCTTGCCCTCTTGCAAATGACTGCCGCACGCTAGTGAAGCCCCGCCGCCAAGTCAAGGCTGGGCCACAAGTGCGGCTATAAAGAGGCCCGCCCACGCAAACCTCCGGCCATCCCCACAACGCATGACGTTGAGGACGGGGTAAGGCACCGATATATCGATCATCGTGCCCCAGGAAGGGACCGACACGGGCAAGCGCACCGATCCACCGTCCTCACAAGAAAGAACGCACTTGAAAAGGCAACTGCCTCGCCCGTATTCGTCCAGACGACACGACCTAGTGTTATGACACAGCTAAATCTGCGTCATGCATAATGTCGGCATGGAACATTACAGAATCATCCTCAGTCCTCAAGAAAGAGCGCGGTTGCAAGAGCTGACAAGCAAAGGCAGGACCGCGGCAAGCCAAGTCATCAACGCCCTGATCCTGCTGGCCTGCGACCGCTCGCAAGACCAGGGGCCGCGCAAGACCAGTGCACAGATCGCCCAGATGCTGGGCGTGAGCCAACGCAAGATCGACAACCTCAAGCGGCGTTGCGTGCAGGAAGGTCTGGAGTCGGTGCTGGTGAGAAAGAAACCCCGGCGCGAATACGCCCGCAAGATCGACGGCGAACTCGAGGCACGCCTGATCGCCCTGAGCTGCGGACCTGCTCCCGAAGGTCATGCGCGCTGGACGCTCAAACTGCTGGCCGAGCGTGCGGTGGAGTTGGAATATGTAGACTCGCTGTCGTCGGAGACGGTGCGACGTGCCCTAAAAAAAACGAACTCAAGCCGTGGCGCAAGGTTGGCTGGGTGATCCCGCCGAAGGCCAGCGGGGAATTCGTGGCGGCCATGGAGCAGGTGCTGGATGTCTACAGTCGACCCTATGACGAAGGCCATCCGGTGGTCTGCATGGACGAAACGCCGCGGCAACTGATCCGCCAGGTGCGCGAGCCCCTCGAGGCGGTACCGGGGCATCCCGGGCGCGATACGAGTACGAGCGCGCTGGCACCTGCAACGTCTTCGTAGCCTGTGAGCCGCTGGCCGGGCGGCGCATCGCCAAGGTCACCGAGTACAAGAAAAGGCAGGACTGGGCGCTGTTCCTGCAGGACATCGCCCAAGCCTGGTCCGGGGCCGAGCGCATCACGCTGGTGATGGACAACCTCAACACCCACAGTGCCGCCTCGTTGTACGAGACCTTTATGCCCGAGCAGGCCAAGGCCCTGAGAGATCGCTTCGAGTTCGTCTACACCCCCAAGCATGGCAGTTGGCTGAACATGGCCGAAATCGAGATCAACGTACTCGCCGGCCAGTGCCTGGACAGGCGCATCGACTCCCTCGAGCGGATGCGCAAGGAGGTCGCCGCATGGCAGCAATGCCGCAACCAGCTCGATGCCAAGATCAACTGGCAGTTCACCACCCAGGATGCGAGGGTCAAGCTACGCAGCCTATATCCGCAGATTGAAGTGTGTTGAGATACTAGAGCATTTTTACCTTATCCTGATTCATATCCGGCTGCCTCGAAGTAGTGCCTGCAGTCCTGCGCCGAGAACTGCGCAATCGCCTCGCCAATGCTCTGCCACAGCTGCGGCACGGTCCGCGCCGCCGCCTTTCTCAGCAGTGCCTTGAGCTTGGAGAAGGCCATCTCGATCAGGTTCAGGTCGGGGCTATAGGGTGGCAAGTAGCGCAGTGTGGCTCCTGCGCCTTCGATGGCCTGGCGTACCCCCGCCACCTTGTGGGCCGGCAGGTTGTCCATCACCACGATATCGCCGGGCGTCAGCTCGGGTACCAGAACCTGCCCGACATAGGCCAGGAAGACCGGGCCGTTCATGGCGCCGTCGAGCACCAGCGGCGCGCTCAGGCCATCCAGCCGCAGGCCGGCGGTAAAGGTCGTGGTTTTCCAGTGGCCGTGGGGGATCGCGGCCCGGCAGCGCTCGCCGCGAGGGGCCCAGCCTCGCAGGCGGGCCAGGTTCGTCGAAGCGGCGGTTTCGTCGACGAAGATCAGCTTGCGCCAATCGAAACCGGACTGCTCCTCGATCCATCCCTGTCGGGCTGCCTGGACGTCCGGCCGTTGCTGCTCGGCTGCATGCGCGGTCTTTTTTTGAACGTCATGGCGTGCCGGTCGAGAAACGTCCACACCGTCGCCAGGCTGACACGGACGCCACGCTCCCGTTCGAGGGTCGCGGCGAGTTCGGCCAGCGTCAGGTCGGGGGTCTGCTCGAGCAGGCCGAGCAGGTAGTCCGCATGGGGATCGAGCCGCAAGCCCCGGGGCTTACCCTGTCGGCGGGCGACGAGTTCCCCGCCTTCCCGGAAGCGCCGTACCCAGACGATCGCTGTTGCCGTCCCGACGTCGAATCGCTCGGCGGCCTGCCGAGCCGATAGCCCACCCATGGCCGCGTCGACGACGCGCCGGCGAAGGTCAATGAAATGGACTCCCCCCTCCTACGGCGTCAATGCACCAGACTGAAGTTGCTGGAAACAGCAGTCACCAGAGGAGAGCGTCCCCATGAAACTCAAGCGGATAGGCGTCGATTTGGCAAAGCAGGTGTTCCAGATTCATGGCGTCGACAGCCACGAGCAGGCGGTCTGTCGCAAACAGCTCAAACGCTCGCAAATGCTGGACTTCTTTCGTCAACTCGAACCCTGCACGGTGGCGATGGAGGCCTGCGGCAGCTCCCATTACTGGGCGCGCGAGCTGAGAGTCCAGGGACATGAGGTGCGACTGATCGCACCGCAGTTCGTCAAACCCTACGTCAAGAGCGGCAAGAACGACGCCAATGACGCCGAAGCGATCTGCGAGGCGGCCAGTCGACCGAACATGCGTTACGTCGAGGTGAAGAGCGCCGAGCAGCAGGCCGGCCAGGCCCTGCACCGGATCAGGAGCCGCCTGATCCGGGCGCGGACGGCGCTGGTCAACGAGATTCGCGGGTTGCTGGGCGAGTTTGGCCTGGTCGAGAGCCGGCACGGCGTGGCGGCTACCCGCCGACTGGCACAGGCGGCCTTGGCGGATGCCGAGAACGGCCTGCCGGGCCAGATGCGCGGGTTACTGGTGGAGTTGCAAGGCGAATTGGTCGAGCATGAAGCGCGCTTGTCTCGTCTCGACGAAACGATCCAGCGCCAGGCTCGCGAGGACGAGCGGGTGGAACGCCTGATGCTGGTCGAGGGCATCGGTCCGATCACGGCCACCGCCCTGGTGTCGGCCGTGGGCGATGCTCGCCAGTTCCGCAGCGCCCGGCAGTTCGCTGCCTGGCTGGGGTTGGTTCCTCGCCAACACTCCAGCGGCGGCAAGGAGCAGCTGGGCCCGATCAACAAGCGAGGCGATACTTACTTGCGCACGCTGCTGGTTCACGGAGCCCGAGCGGTGCTCAGGCACTGCCAGGACAAGGCGGATCGACGCAGCCAGTGGCTCCAGCGCTTGCTGTGTCGACGCAACCCGAACATCGCCACGGTCGCTTTGGCGAACAAGAATGCCCGGATCGTCTGGGCGATCCTCAGTCGGGGAGATTGCTATCAACCTGGCTGAAAATAAAATCGCAGGCTGCACAGCCTGCAAAATGTTGAGCAGTAACCAGTAGATCCACCCCGATTGCACAGTGACATGCAGCGATGACGAACCGGTCGAACCGGCATGTGTAAAGCCTGCACAGTGCGTCGGCCCCCTGCAAGCAAGGCCGCTAGATCAATCAGGCACACATGAGCGGATTTTCATCATGGCTCGGGGCAGCCAATGCCTCATCGGAAGCCGGATATACGCAAGCAGTCGTACCTACGTTCGTCGGCAGGGCAAATCACTGGCAAACCGGGGGGAGTCCATATATGCACTGTATGCCCGAGCCATTCTGGTCTCCTTGTCCGAGCGGGAGAGGAGAACCGAAATGACCAGGAAGAGCAACCCCTGTATGTCGAATTCGTATTTTCTAAAAATGCTCTAGACTTGAGCATGCCGCCAGTTGCCTCTCCCTCGATGCGACATAGGCAATTCTGGATCAATCTTTAGCTGCAACTGGCCGCTGACCGGCTGGACCATCGCCATACGCGGGCTAGCCTTATTGCGTGATCGCCAAGCGTTTTCCGCCACCGATCAGTGCCGGGATCGGGCAAGGAGCCCTTGCACTCTCATGGCGCCCAACGGTTATCCGGCAACCATCCGCTGGAGCGCAGAGCAGCGACTGCGCACACCAGGCACTCGAAGGAGGCCCGAAATCGTACGTGATCATCGCCTGCCATTTGCTGGAGAAGGACGGCACGATGGTGCGGTGGCCAATCCAGCGCAGCCATCGGCCTGCCCTCAAGGAAAACACCATGAGTCATTCTGTAGAAACCTACCATTCCGGGCCCTTTGACCTGACCCACAAACTGACGGTGGAAAAGCACGGGCATACCGCGCTGATCACCATCAATCATCCACCGGCCAACACCTGGGACCGAGACTCGCTTATAGGTCTGCGCCTACTGCTCGAACATCTCAATCGCGACGATGACATCTATGCCCTGGTGGTGGCCGGACAGGGAGAAAAATTCTTCAGTGCCGGCGCCGACCTCAAGGTGTTCGCCGATGGCGACAAGGGGCGCGCCCGGGAAATGGCCCGACACTTCGGCGAAGCCTTCGAAGCACTGCGCGATTTCCGCGGCGTCTCGATTGCTGCGATCAATGGCTATGCCATGGGTGGCGGCCTGGAATGCGCGCTGGCTTGCGACATCCGTATTGCCGAGCGGCAAGCCTTGCTGGCCCTGCCGGAAGCGGCGGTGGGACTGCTGCCCTGTGCTGGCGGCACCCAGATACTGCCCTGGCTGGTCGGCGAGGGCTGGGCCAAACGCATGATGCTATGCGGTGAACGAGTGGACGCCGAAACAGCCCTGCGTATCGGACTCGTCGAGGAGGTCGTCGAACCCGGCGAGTCCCGCGGCCAGGCTCTGCTGCTGGCAGCCAAGGTGGCCCAGCAGAGTCCGGTCGCGGTTCGTGCCATCAAGCCCCTGATCCAGGGTGCCCGCGAACGTGGTCCGAACGGCTGGCTCGCGGAGGAACGTGAGCGTTTTGTCGATCTCTTCGAAGCCGAGGATACTCATGAGGGGGTCAACGCCTTTTTCGAAAAGCGCACGCCGCAGTGGCGTAACCGCTAGAGCATTTTTGGCCTGACTAGTGGTTGTAGCCAAGCCGGGATCGGGCAGCCAAGCTGAACGGAAGCATGGGTTCGGCAAGCACTGGAGGTGGCTCATGGGATGGCGTCGAGGGCAGGCCTACGGGCAGGATCTGCGTGATCGGGTGCTGGCGGCCGAGGGCTCGATTCGCGAGGTGGCCAGGCGCTTTGCGGTGAGCGACTCCTATATGGCGCGGGCACGCTCGCGACAGCAACGGGGCCAGGTCAGTGCCGGGGTCCAGTGCAACCATGTCCCCCCTCGACTCCAGGGGCTCGAAGGGGCACTGACCGAGCGCGTGGCCGCCGCGCCCGAGCAGACGCTGACGCAGTTGTGCCAGTGGATCGAGGCCGAGCATGGCGTGCGGGTGAGCCTGACCACGATGTGGAAGACGCTGGGACGGTTGGGGCTGACGCTCAAAAAAAGACCGCGCATGCAGCCGAGCAGCAACGGCCGGACGTCCAGGCAGCCCGACAGGGATGGATCGAGGAGCAGTCCGGTTTCGATTGGCGCAAGCTGATCTTCGTCGACGAAACCGCCGCTTCGACGAACCTGGCCCGCCTGCGGGGCTGGGCCCCTCGCGGCGAGCGCTGCCGGGCCGCGATCCCCCACGGCCACTGGAAAACCACGACCTTTACCGCCGGCCTGCGGGTGGATGGCCTGAGCGCGCCGCTGGTGCTCGATGGCGCCATGAACGGCCCGGTCTTCCTGGCCTATGTCGGGCAGGTTCTGGTACCCGAGCTGACGCCCGGCGATATCGTGGTGATGGACAACCTGCCGGCCCACAAGGTGGCGGGGGTACGCCAGGCCATCGAAGGCGCAGGAGCCACACTGCGCTACTTGCCACCCTATAGCCCCGACCTGAACCTGATCGAGATGGCCTTCTCCAAGCTCAAGGCACTGCTGAGAAAGGCGGCGGCGCGGACCGTGCCGCAGCTGTGGCAGAGCATTGGCGAGGCGATTGCGCAGTTCTCGGCGCAGGACTGCAGGCACTACTTCGAGGCAGCCGGATATGAATCAGGATAAGGTAAAAATGCTCTAGTATCTCAACACACTTCAATCTGCGGATATAGGCTGCGTAGCTTGACCCTCGCATCCTGGGTGGTGAACTGCCAGTTGATCTTGGCATCGAGCTGGTTGCGGCATTGCTGCCATGCGGCGACCTCCTTGCGCATCCGCTCGAGGGAGTCGATGCGCCTGTCCAGGCACTGGCCGGCGAGTACGTTGATCTCGATTTCGGCCATGTTCAGCCAACTGCCATGCTTGGGGGTGTAGACGAACTCGAAGCGATCTCTCAGGGCCTTGGCCTGCTCGGGCATAAAGGTCTCGTACAACGAGGCGGCACTGTGGGTGTTGAGGTTGTCCATCACCAGCGTGATGCGCTCGGCCCCGGACCAGGCTTGGGCGATGTCCTGCAGGAACAGCGCCCAGTCCTGCCTTTTCTTGTACTCGGTGACCTTGGCGATGCGCCGCCCGGCCAGCGGCTCACAGGCTACGAAGACGTTGCAGGTGCCAGCGCGCTCGTACTCGTATCGCGCCCGGGATGCCCCGGTACCGCCTCGAGGGGCTCGCGCACCTGGCGGATCAGTTGCCGCGGCGTTTCGTCCATGCAGACCACCGGATGGCCTTCGTCATAGGGTCGACTGTAGACATCCAGCACCTGCTCCATGGCCGCCACGAATTCCCCGCTGGCCTTCGGCGGGATCACCCAGCCAACCTTGCGCCACGGCTTGAGTTCGTTTTTTTTAGGGCACGTCGCACCGTCTCCGACGACAGCGAGTCTACATATTCCAACTCCACCGCACGCTCGGCCAGCAGTTTGAGCGTCCAGCGCGCATGACCTTCGGGAGCAGGTCCGCAGCTCAGGGCGATCAGGCGTGCCTCGAGTTCGCCGTCGATCTTGCGGGCGTATTCGCGCCGGGGTTTCTTTCTCACCAGCACCGACTCCAGACCTTCCTGCACGCAACGCCGCTTGAGGTTGTCGATCTTGCGTTGGCTCACGCCCAGCATCTGGGCGATCTGTGCACTGGTCTTGCGCGGCCCCTGGTCTTGCGAGCGGTCGCAGGCCAGCAGGATCAGGGCGTTGATGACTTGGCTTGCCGCGGTCCTGCCTTTGCTTGTCAGCTCTTGCAACCGCGCTCTTTCTTGAGGACTGAGGATGATTCTGTAATGTTCCATGCCGACATTATGCATGACGCAGATTTAGCTGTGTCATAACACTAGGGCAGCCCACACTCCGAGCGCCCACCGGGAGGGCGGGCTTCGACTGCCCCGCATGACACGGCCATTCCGCTACGCCCAGGCCTCCTGGAGCCTGCCGCACCAACCACGGCCATCATGCCTGGCACGGGAATGATCACGGCATCCATCCCATCGGACGCTCCGAAGGCAGTCTCCGCAGGCTTTCCACCATGTACGGGCAGCCGCCCGAGCAGACGTCTCGAGTGCCCGCGTGGCGCACGAGCCGGCTCGCCCTGCGCCCCACGTGGCATCATGGATGCATTCCGAATGCGGCAAAGGCCAATATTCACTGGCCTTCGCTTGGTAGCATCCGTTCAGCATCGAAAGAGCGCACTCGCTCAGCAGTTACCCTTCTTGACCTGTCCCGGCGGACAGAAATATCCACCATGTGCTCCGCGACTATCACTCAGGTCAAGATGTACATCATTCTTCCGCTCGGTGCGAACACCTGGCGCACTCGTACTGCAACCGCTCAGCAATAAAACTGCCCCCAAAAGACACACTGACAAGCCACGCATCGGATACTCCCGAATTCTCTACCAAAGCATAAAAAACCAATAAAAATAAAGACCTACCAAGAACATGAAGACATAATCGCAAAATTTATATGGTCATTCTAAGCTTGGGCACTTTCCTTTTGCCATTACCCTTCGGCGGACTTATGCACTGGCTCGGTGAGATACCGAAATTTTGCACAATATCGGTGCACCTCCTGTCATGACCAGAGAGAAAGATCCCCGACATTGCCCTTTGTGCGACAGCCCCAACGCCTGCGCGCAGGCCAATCCAATCCAGGAGCAGACAGCCATCTGCTGGTGCTTTTCCAGAACGATCAATCCCATCGTCCTACAGGCTGTGCCAGCGGACCTGCGCGGCCGGGCCTGCCTGTGCAGCCGGTGCCTGCTGCGCTTGCAAAAAGAAACCCCTCCCGATGCGCCTTGACCGCTTTCTCGGCAACCTGCCCGACTTCAACCGCCGGAATTCACGCCTGCTCCTGGCCAGCGGACGAGTACGGGTCGATGGTCAGGTAGTTCGCGACGGCTGCAGCGAAATTCGCGAGTTCAGCAGGATCGAAGTGGACGGCAGGATCCTGCAGCCCGGCAGAGCAGCGCTTTATTTCATGCTGCACAAGCCCGCAGGAGTGGTCAGCGCCACTCGCCATGAACGGCACCGTACCGTGCTCGATCTACTGGACGAGCCGGACAGGCAGGGACTGCATCTGGCCGGGCGCCTCGACCTCGGAACCACCGGCTTGCTATTGCTCACCAACGACGGGCATTGGTCACGCCGAATCACGCATCCACGATACAAGCTGGCCAAGGTGTATTACGTGGAAACCGCCGAGCCGATCGGTGAGGAATACATCGAAACATTCGCTCGTGGCCTCTATTTCGCCTTCGAGGATCTCGTTACCCAGCCTGCCCACCTGGAACTGCTCGGCAGCCACAGTGCCCGACTGACGCTGTTCGAAGGACGCTACCACCAGGTCAAACGGATGTTCGGATACTTTCGCAACCCAGTGCTGCGCCTGCACCGGGAAAGCATGGGACCGCTACGACTGGAGTCAGAACTGCCCCCCGGTCACTATCGCCCTTTGACAAGCGAGGAAATCCAACTGATTTGAAAGAAAGCCGGAGTACCGAGAAACATGGGCGAAGCCTTCCCGGCACGAAGTACCGGCGGAAAGGCAGACGCCCCGAACGAATCGGGGCGTCTGTGGGCGATCAATCCCTACATAGGCAGGAAATCGACCGGAAACGGATCGACAGGGCTGTCGGGTAAGGAGCGACCATTGCTGGCCACCCCTCCCCTAAGAACCGTACGTGCGAGTTTCCCCGCATACGGCTCAAGCCTTTGTAAGCCCTTTCTCAATCGAAAGAGCCGGTGCCGCACTGTGTAGCTGTCGATGACAGTTGGGATGCAACAGCACCAGATTGTCCAGCTCGTCGCCTCCGCCCATGTGCCGCTTGATGATGTGGTGGATGTTCCATCCCGTCTCGAACGTGATCAACTGCTTGCACATCGGGCAGCGCTTGCTCTGGCCTAGCCACAGCCTCAGCGTTTTCCGTTTCCCTTCGTCCGATCTCCGCCAGGCGTATTCCAGCCTTTCCTCGAAGTACATCTCGTCTTCCGGGTCGTACGGATTGGCCTCCGCTCTGATTTTCTTGTGCCGCTGTATGGTTGTGTCGTCGGCGTACAGCAATGTGGCCAGTTTGCCGCTGGGATACCGCCCGGAGAACACCCAACTGCGCGTACCGATGCGCTTGAAGTATTTCTCCTTGATCCAACGTTTGCAGCGATTTCCATGTCGCCGCCTGCACCACCGCCACAACAACTTCCATATCCGGTAATCCACGTAATTGAAGGTCTGCTTGGCGACTATCGGCCGATGATAGTTGGCCCAGCCCCGGATGACCGGGTTGAGCTTGTCTATCAACAGACTGGCCGGAGCCGTCTTGTTCCCCTCGATCAACGCCTTGACCTTGGCCAGAAATGCCTTGACGTTCCGGTGAGCTGGCTTGATCAGCAGCTTGTCACCGTACTTGCGAACATTCTGGCCGAGGAAATCGAACCCCTCCGATACATGCGTGAACAGCGACTTTTCCGCCGCGAGGCTCAACCCGCGCTCCGCCATGAAGGCGGCGACGACGGGCTTCACCTCATTCACCAGCAGCTCTTTCGAGATGCCGGTGATGACGAAATCGTCCGCATACCGCACATAGTTGACCTTGGTCTTGTAGCTGGCTTTGGTGTTGCGTTGCCCGAATCGCGATTCGAGCGCCTTTTCCAGACCATCAAGCGCCAGGTTGGCCAGCACCGGCGAGATGATGCCTCCTTGCGGAGTTCCCGCCCCGGTGGGGTTCAATTGGCCGGATTCCAGGTATCCCGCCTTCAGCCATTTCCGTAAGACCGCCTTGTCCAGCGGGACGTTGGCGATCAGCCAATCGTGACTGATGTTGTCGAAACAGCCTTTGATATCCCCTTCCATGACCCACTGCGCGGAGTGCTTGCGACCGAGGTTGACGAACAATTGCTCGATTGCATCCGCCGTGGAACGGTGAGGACGAAAGCCATAGGAATTCCGGTCCGCCGTGGTCTCGGACACCGGTTCGAGCGCCAGCAGGTATAATGCCTGCATGGCCCGATCCAGCATCGTCGGTATTCCCAGCGGTCGGCGCTGGCCGTTGGCTTTGGGGATGTACACCCGCCGCAACGGCCTGGGCCGGTAGCCCGTGCGCTGTAACCGAAAAATAGCCTTCCATTTGCTTTCAGGCGTGCTCCAGGTTTCCCCGTCGACGCCCGGAGTCCTGCGACCCCGGTTTTCAGTGACCCGTTTGACCGCCAATGCCTTGGCGGCGAACGAGCGGACCAGCATGCGCTGCAAGGTTTTCACCTGCCGCCATTGCCGATTCTTGGCTGCCTTCGCGATCCGTACCTGTAGCCCTCTCACCCGCCGATGACTGGTTGCCCAGTCGATCGTGTGCCAACTGCTGGCCGGGAGGGAGGACGCAGGTACTTCCTTTTCAGACGCACTCATCTTGCTTTCCTCCAAAGAAGATTTCCCCGGAGGAGCAGCGGACGCACGTCGCCCTTGCGGGGAGTGAGTTCACTACCCCGCGAGGGATTTCTGTTCAGACGCCGCCGGTCGGACCGAACGACGCCAGCTTTTATGGCTTTACAAGCCTTTTCGCGATCAAAGACCAGTCGGAAGTGGGCACCCTTTCGGGTCGGGGCAACGGCCCCTATCCAGCCCCGTTACAGGGCGGCATTCGCTTTTTCCGACCTCCTTTACCCGCACTTTCAACAGCCTTCCTTGCGGTCGACCTGCCCCCGCTCTACCAGCCAGTGGCGAAAATACGGGCTTACCGAGTTCCATAACCATCACAAGAGTGGGTTAGGCCCTGCCTGTTCACCGGTGACTCGATGTCAGCGTGTCCCCAGATGTAAGAGGGACAACCAGTCACGCACCCTTTTGGTCGAAGCCTGTCAGCAACTTTGGCTCCATGCGGTTGACGGTGTTTATCAGCAGTTCACTTACGTTGGCCGTACCACCCAGCCTAGCGCCTCGCCCGCGTGTTGCTCGCAGGGTCTGCATGGCGCCTCGCGGCGACCACGCACCACAGACATCATGGGGCTACATTGTCAGGACGCTTCGCACCCCGCCGTTACCGGCGACGCACTGTCCCTAGGCTACTTTCTGGCTGAACAGAAGGTCTCGCGCCCCGGCCACCTTGCGGTTTTCGGGTGAGACAATGACAGCTATGGCTTGCGCCCTACGGATAGGAGCAGCCAGCTTTTGGACACGATCTCCCATACCTCCCCTGTACTCAAAACGCGAAATACAGGCTCAGTACGAATATCGTTTTATGGTCTCCACGGTGGAAGACCGGATATTTAGGCAACGAATTGCCGAATCCTTAGCGCCTTGACGGCACCCTGAATCCGGGCTTTTGTCGCCCGGATCTCGGGTTTTTAGAGCTGTTTTGCGGGAAAAGCGGCCACCAACCATGTGGTGACCGCCTAGGATGTAGCCCGCTAGGTACTCCTACCTATAGCGACTCTCGTCGCACTACATCATGCCGCCCATGCCACCCATACCGCCCATGTCCGGCATGGCTGGAGCTGCCTTGTCTTCGACAATGTCGGCGACCATGGCCTCGGTGGTGATCATCAGTCCACCGATCGAAGAAGCCGCCTGCAGCGCGGAGCGGGTAACCTTGGCCGGATCGAGGATGCCCATCTCGATCATGTCGCCGTATACGCCGCTGGCAGCGTTGAAGCCGAAGTTGCCAGAGCCCTGCTTGACCTTGTCGACCACCACGCTCGGCTCATCACCGGCATTGGCGACGATCTGACGCAGCGGTGCTTCGACGGCACGACGTAGCAGGGCGATGCCGACGTTCTGGTCTTCGTTGTCGCCCTTCAGACCCTCGATGGCCTGCAGGGCACGCACCAGAGCCACGCCGCCGCCGGGAACCACGCCCTCCTCCACTGCCGCACGGGTCGCATGCAGGGCGTCTTCGACGCGGGCCTTTTTCTCCTTCATCTCGACCTCGGTGGCGGCACCGACCTTGATCACGGCCACGCCACCGGCCAGCTTGGCCAGACGCTCCTGCAGCTTCTCGCGATCGTAATCGGAGGAGGTTTCCTCGATCTGCTTGCGGATCTGCGCCACACGAGCCTCGATGTCGGCCTGGGCACCGGCACCGTCGATGATGGTGGTGTTTTCCTTGTTCAGCACGACGCGCTTGGCGTTACCCAGATGCTCCAGAGTGGCGCTTTCCAAGCTCAGGCCGACTTCCTCGGAGATCACGGTGGCGCCGGTCAGGATGGCGATGTCCTGCAGCATGGCCTTGCGACGATCGCCGAAGCCCGGAGCCTTCACGGCAGCGACCTTGACGATGCCACGCATGTTGTTGACCACCAGGGTGGCCAGGGCTTCGCCTTCGACGTCTTCGGCGACGATCAGCAGCGGACGGCCGGACTTGGCCACGGCTTCCAGCACCGGCAGCAGCTCGCGGATGTTGGAGATCTTCTTGTCGACCAGCAGCAGCAGCGGGTTGTCCAGTTCGGCAACCATGGTGTCGGGCTTGTTGATGAAGTACGGAGACAGGTAGCCACGATCGAACTGCATGCCTTCGACGACGGACAACTCGTTCTCCAGGCCCGAGCCTTCCTCGACGGTGATCACGCCTTCCTTGCCGACCTTGTTCATGGCCTCGGCGATGATGTTACCGATGGACTCGTCGGAGTTGGCGGAAATGGTGCCTACCTGGGCGATCGCCTTGGAGTCGGAGCACGGCTTGGCCAGCGACTTCAGCTCCGCAACGATGGCGATGGTCGCCTTATCGATGCCGCGCTTCAGATCCATCGGGTTCATGCCTGCGGCAACGGCCTTCAGGCCTTCGTTGACGATGGCCTGGGCCAGTACGGTAGCGGTGGTGGTACCGTCACCGGCTTCGTCGTTGGCCTTGGAGGCCACGTCCTTCACCAGTTGGGCGCCCATGTTCTCGAACTTGTCTTTGAGCTCGATTTCCTTGGCCACGGATACGCCATCCTTGGTGATGGTCGGTGCGCCGAAGCTCTTGTCCAGGACCACGTTGCGGCCTTTCGGGCCGAGAGTGGCCTTGACGGCATCGGCCAGGACGTTCACGCCTACCAGCATTTTCTTGCGGGCGGAATCACCGAACTTGACTTCTTTTGCAGCCATTTTGATCGTTCCTCAATCTTGGATGTTCTATGGAGACTCGGGGAATCAGGCTTCGACGACGGCGAAAATTTCGTTTTCGCCCATCACCAGCAGATCTTCGCCATCGACCTTGATGGTATTGCTGCCGGAATAGGGGCCGAACACCACCTTGTCACCGACCTTCACGGCCAGCGGACGGACTTCGCCGTTGTCCAGCACACGGCCAGTGCCCACAGCGACGACTTCGCCACGGTTCGGCTTTTCCGCAGCGGAGCCCGGCAGCACAATGCCGCCGGCGGTCTTGGTTTCTTCTTCGCTACGACGAATCACGACGCGGTCATGCAGAGGACGAAGCTTCATTGTCGATCTCTCCTAGTTTTCTATCGTTTCAGCAACCGATGCCATCATCGGCCCGTTAGTAAAAGCCGGCATTGCCGGTTGCGGCCCGCAGTGCGGGACCGCAGAAGATAGCCTGTCGTCCGACAGGAACCTTGCGGTGACCGCTAGATGTGGGCACCCAAGAGCATTTCAAGAGCGGAATGGAAAAATTTTCCGCCCACCGGTCCGGTTGTCGGCCATGACGGTACAGGCCGGAAAAGCCAAGGCGCATGGGCCCATGGGGCCGATACCATGGCCAGGGAAACGCGGCTGTCCAGAAGCAGAAACCGGGGCAGAAAAGAAGAGACTCACAGGCTCAAGACCGGACGACAGAGCCCGATCGCCATCAAGGTAGCGATACTCAAGGCAACGCATACGGTCCTGCAGAGAAGGGACAGGAGACGGACACCGAATCAGTCGTCCCGGCGCTCGTACTCGCCCTCGATGACATTGGGGTGACTAGAGCGGGGGGAGGCCTCCGGACGGGACTGACCGGAGCGGGCGGCCAGATCGTCGAAGAAGGCACGACGACGCAAGGCCTGCTCCTTGGTACGCCGACGCAGCCGGTCCAGCAGGAAATGCCGCGTGAAAGGCAGCAGGCAAGGTATGGCCAGCAGGTCGCTGACGAAACCGGGCAACAGCAGCAGGCCGCCGCCGATGGCGATCAGTAACCCGTCGAGCATTTCCTGTTCCGGCAACTCGCCACGCGCCAGCCGCTCGCGGGCGCGCCAAGCGGTCGCCACACCGGCGAGGCGCAGAACCAGTCCCCCGACCAGCACGCCGAGGACGATCAGCAGCAGAGTCGGCAAAACGCCGATCGCGGAGCCGACCTTGATCATCACGGCCAGCTCAAGCAGGGGGAACAGCAGAAACAGTAGTAGAAAAGCGCGCATCAATGATTTCCCGGGCGGAAGAACGCTTCCAGTCGGTGACTAAATGGGGCTTTTCCATCGCCAATTCAAGCCTGCTCCTGCCCAACGGTTGGCCAGACCTCGGCGTGAGCCAGTTGTACCAAGGCCTGGCGAACCATGGCGGGATTATTACAAGGTGTGGAGAAGGCCAGCCAGTACAGTGCCTGACCGATACGCAGATGGAAGCCCTCGCTGTCGATGCCGACCATTTCCGCCGGCTCGTCGGCCGGCAGTCCGGCCAGTGTGACGTAATGGGCGATGGCCACGGCGTGGTCGCGGTTCATGTGCTCGATCATATCGACCTCGATCGTTCCGGCGAAGGGGTTGGCCAATTCCACGCCTTCCAGCCAGTGAATGGAACCGAAGCCGCCGATGAAACGCCAGCGCACCGGCTCCAGCACCCAGAAATCGAAGTCGTGGGCGCGATGGTAGTTTCGCGAGGCCGGAAAATAGCAGTAGTAGCGTGCAGCGGCCGCCTCGATCTGCGCCTCGTCCTGCAACGGCCGGGCTTCGGCCATGAGCGTCAGGCGCCCGGCGGCCTGCACGTCGAGCGCTCCGCGCTCGCCGACCAGCAGCGAGCACCTGCGGTCGACCTGCAGGTTGCGGGTGTGCTGGGCGATCCGGCTGATCAGGAGCAGCGGGCAGCCCGCCGCATCCAGGCAGTAAGGCACCGCCGATCCGAAAGGGAAGCCGGGGAGGCTCTGGGACAAGGTCGCCAGCGCCCCGCGGTACTCTTTGAGTAATAATTGTCGGGCATCCTTTGGATCCTTCACCTTCACGCTCACCTTATGACTCCTCGTCGAAGATCCGTCACAGCGGACAAGTGCCCAGCATAGCGAGTAACGGCACCGGCAAGGCAACAGTGAATCCATCCCAAAGAGGGATAGCAGATGCAACTGAACGATAAGGTCATCATCATCACCGGAGGTTGTCAGGGGCTGGGGCGGTCCATGGCCGAATATCTGGCGGCCAGGGGAGCGAGGCTCGCGCTGGTCGATCTCAACGCGGAAAAACTCGACGACACCGTCACGGCCTGCCGGGCGGCCGGCGGTGGCGAGGCGCGTGCCTACCTGTGCAACGTGGCCAGGGAAGAAGAGGTGATACGAATGGTCGGCCAGGTGGCCGAGGACTTCGGAGCGATCAATGGTTTGGTGAATAACGCGGGCATCCTGCGCGACGGTCTCACCGTCAAGCTCAAGGATGGCGAGTTGAGCACCCTGAGCCTGGCCCAATGGCAGGCGGTGATTGACGTCAATCTGACCGGTGTGTTCCTCTGCACACGGGAAGTGGCGGCGAAGATGGTGGAACAGGGCGACCATGGCGCGATCATCAACATTTCCTCCATATCCCGCGCCGGCAACATGGGCCAGGCCAATTATTCGGCGGCCAAGGCCGGGGTGGCAGCCGATACCGTGGTCTGGGCCAAGGAATTGGCGCGTTATGGCATCCGCGTGGCGGCCATCGCCCCGGGATTCATCGAGACGGAAATGACCGCCAGCATGCGCCCCGAGGCCCTGGAAAAGATGACTGCCAGCATTCCGCTCAAGCGCATGGGCAAGCCTGCGGAGATCGCCCATGCTGCCACTTTCATCTTCGAAAACGATTATTTCACCGGGCGCGTCATCGATCTGGATGGCGGCCTACGCCTGTAGACGACGGGCTCCGGGCGCAGGCCTGGAGCCGCTTTTCCGATACGATGCATTCCCAAGTCCCTTACAGCCCCCTCCATGAGCCCGCAGCGGAAGACGCTAGCGGGCGCCGGCAGGCCCTGTATCAGACACTGGCCCAGGTGCCACCCGGCCAGGTGGTCAGCTACGGATACCTCGCCGAACTGGCCGGACTCGGTCGGGCGGCCCGCTGGGTCGGTCGTGTCCTGGCGCAGTTGCCGAAAGACACACGCCTGCCCTGGCACCGCGTAGTCGCTGCCGATGGCCGACTCAGTCTCGCCCCGGATACCCCTGCAGGCGAAGAACAACGCGCCCGACTGCGCGCGGAAGGGCTGGTCATACGCAACAATCGCGTGGATATTCGCCGGCACGTCTGGCATCCAAATGATGCTGCGGTTAGAGTGCGCCCTTTGCCCGCCACAACGAAGCCCCATGTCCCATAAATCCTGGCGCGACGCCCTCGCTGCTTATGCCAGCCCCGCCACCTTAGCCTTGCTGATGCTCGGCTTTGTTGCCGGCTTGCCTTACATGCTGGTGTTCTCCACCCTGTCGGTGTGGCTGCGAGAAGCCGGGATCGCTCGCGAAACCATAGGCTACGCCAGCCTGATCGGCCTGGCTTATGCCTTTAAATGGATCTGGGCCCCCCTGCTCGACCAGTGGCGCCTGCCGCTGCTCGGCCGCCTCGGCCGACGACGCTCCTGGTTGCTGCTGTCGCAGACAGCGGTCGCGCTGGGGCTGGCCGGGATGGCGCTGTGCGACCCACAGCGCGCCCTGCCCTGGCTGATCGCCCTGGCGGTGCTAGTCGCCTTCGCCTCGGCTACTCAGGACATCGCGGTGGACGCCTATCGCCTGGAAATTGCCGAGGGCAGCCGCCAGGCCGCCCTGGCCGCCAGCTACATGGCTGGTTACCGGGTATCCGCCCTGCTGGCCACCGCCGGCGCCCTGTACTTCGCCGATTGGTTCGGCTCCACCAAAGGGCTCTACAATGCCTCCGCCTGGGGCTCCACCTATCTGGTGTTCGCCCTTCTGATGCTGCCCGGCCTGATCACCACCCTGCTGATGCGCGAACCCACGGTTCCCCTGCAGACCCAGCAGGAGGCGGCGCGCTTCAGCTTCAACCACCAGATGCTGTCGATCCTGGTGCTGATTGTGCTCATGGTCTCGGTTCCGGCGACCTTCACCCAGCTCTACAGCAGCGACATCCTGCTGGTGCTGCAGGGGCGCATGGGCGTGGTCGAGCTGATCGGCGAGGATCGCGCCTTCCTACGCTTTCTGCTCTATCTCATCCTCTCGACCTTGTGCCTGTCGGCCATGGGTCGGCGCAGCCTAGCGCCGGTGCTGACCCCGATCAGCGACTTCATCCAGCGTTACCGCTGGCAGGCCCTGCTGCTGCTCGGTCTGATCGCCACCTATCGCCTGTCGGATACGGTGCTCGGCGTGATGGCCAACGTGTTCTATATCGACCAGGGTTTCAGCAAGGAACAGATCGCCGGCGTCAGCAAGCTGTTCGGTCTGATCATGACCCTGCTCGGCGCCGGCTTCGGCGGCCTACTGATCGTCCGCTTCGGCATTCTGCCGATCCTCTTCATCGGCGGCGCGGCCTCGGCGGCCACTAACCTGCTGTTCCTGATGCTCACCAGTATGGGAGCCAATCTGGAGATGCTGGTAGTGACCATCTCCTGCGACAACTTCAGCTCCGGCCTGGCCACCTCGGCCTTCGTCGCCTACCTGTCGAGCCTGACCAGCCTGAAGTTCTCCGCCACCCAATACGCCCTGCTCAGCTCGATCATGCTGCTGCTGCCGCGACTGATCGGCGGCTATTCCGGCGTGCTGGTGGAAAAACACGGCTATGCCCAGTTCTTCCTGTTCACCGCCCTGCTCGGTGTCCCGACCCTCTTGCTGATTCTCTGGCAGTCGCGCCAACAACCCCTCAGCCCCGAACCTACGGAAGATGGCGACGCCGTTACCGAGCAATCCTGAAGCGCAACGCAAGCCCCCCGGCCTGGCCGGGGGCTTATGTTGCATACACGGGATCCGGGACCAGCTCAGTCACGGAAGTTGTTGAACTGCAGCGGCATGCCCAACTCTTGGCCGCGCAGCAAGGCGATGGCCTCCTGCAGGTCGTCGCGCTTCTTGCCGGTAATACGCACCTGCTCGCCCTGGATCGCCGCCTGCACCTTGAGCTTGGAGTCCTTGATCAGCGCGACGATCTTCTTCGCCAAGTCCTTGTCGATGCCCTCGCGCAGAATCACCTCCTGCTTGACCACCTTGCCCGAGGCATAGGAATCCTTGTATTCCAGGCACTGGATGTCGACCTTGCGCTTGATGAGGGCGAGTTTGAGGATCTCGATCATCTGTTCGAGCATGAAGTCGGCCTCGGCAGTCAGAGTGAGCGTCTTGTCCTTGAATTCGAAACTACCTTTGCCACGCAGGTCGTAGCGCCGATCCAGCTCTTTGATCGCGTTGTCGACGGCGTTGGTGACTTCGTGCTTGTCCAGTTCGGACACCACGTCGAACGAGGGCATGGAATTCCTCCAGTTGGGGCGCGGCCGGCATCGCGGCAAGCGCCAAGCTTGACGGTTGAAATGACTTCTCATTATAACGGTTCGATCACGGTGCATGCCGGAGCCCAGGGCACCCGGAACGCCCCGAGCCACCTGCGAGTCCCGCCATGTCCCCAACCCCGCTCGACGCCTCCCGGCCCACCTTCGGCGAGCCGACCTGGCACGTGCTCGGCGCCGGCAGCCTCGGCAGCCTCTGGGCCGTACGCCTGGCCCGTGTCGGCCTGCCCGTACGACTGATCCTGCGCGACCCGCAGCGTTTGTCCGCCTACCACTGCGCTGGCGGCCTGCGCCTGGTGGAGGACGGCATGGAGCAGTTGTATCCGATTCCGGCCGAAATCCCCGACGCCGCGCCCCCCATCCGTCGCCTGCTGCTGGCCTGCAAAGCCTATGACGCGGTACCGGCGGTCGAACACCTGGCATCCCGGCTGGCAGCAGGTGCCGAACTCGTCCTGCTACAGAACGGGCTCGGCAGCCAGGATGCAGTGGCCGCCCGGCTGCCCGGATGCCGCTGCGTGCTCGCCTCGACTACCGAGGGGGCCTTTCGCGATGGCGACTTCCGGGTGGTGTTCGCCGGCCGGGGGCATACCTGGCTCGGCGATGCGGGACAGCCGCCGGCCTGGCTGGACGAACTGGCCGCAGCCGGCATCCCCCACGCCTGGAGCGAGACGATCCATGGCCGGCTGTGGCGCAAGCTCGCCCTCAACTGCGCGATCAATCCACTGACCGTGCTGTACGATTGCCGCAATGGCGGTCTGCAGGCGTACGCCGGAGAAGTCGCCGAACTCTGCGCCGAGCTCGCCGAACTGCTGCGCCACTGCGATCAGAGGGACGCCGCCGAAGGACTGCAGGAAGAGGTCGAACGGGTGATCCAGGCCACTGCGGCCAATTATTCATCGATGCATCAGGATGTGGCCCGTGGCCGACGCAGCGAGATCGCCTACCTGCTTGGTCATGCCTGCCGCGAAGCCGAGCGCCATAAACTGCATCTGTCCCGCCTGAAGGCCCTGCAGCAGCGACTGCAACGGCATCTGGCCGAACGCGGATTGCCGCTCGACTGAAGCTCGCGCTAACCTGCCATTTCCTCCTTCAGCCGCGTGATGCCCATGGGTTTGCGTCAGCGTCTCGAAAATCTGCCGGTCGGCCGCAAGCTCCTGGCAGCCCTGGTGGTCCTGCTTGCCACGGTGCTGCTGCTGGCCAATCTGGCCTTCATCAGCGCGGCCTACTGGATCTCCCAGCAAAACATGACCCCTCAGGCGCTGGGCGTACTGGGCCACCTGATCGCCAGCCCGTCACTCGCCGGGCAGGTCCTCTCCTCGCCGGAGGCGGCCCATGAGGTGCTCCTGCGTCTGGAGTCCTATGCCCCGCTGCGCAGCGCAGCCCTGTATGGCCGCGACGGTCGCCTGCTCGCCCGGATACAGCGGGGCGAGCCGCTGCACTTGCCGGAACATGTCGACAAGGTGCCGACCTGGCAACAACTCGAATTTCGCGTCACCCAGTTGATCGAGCTGCCACAGCCGGACCAGCCTTCCGGCCATCTGCTGCTGGTCGCCTCCAGCGAATTGCCGGGCGCCTTCTACACGGGCACTCTCACCGCCAGTCTGTTGATCCTGGCTTTCAGTGTCCTGCTGTGGATGCTGGTGGCCCGCCAGATCCGACGGCTGATCACCCGGCCGATCCGCAAACTGGAGGAGCTTTCGCGCCGGGTCACCCTCGAGGAGAACTACTCGCTGCGCGCCCTACGCGGCAACAGAGACGAAATCGGCAACCTGGCCGATGCTTTCAACACAATGCTGTCGCGCATCGAGGCCCGCGAACAACAGCTCAAGCGTGCCCGCGACGAGGCGCAAAACGCCTTCGACCAGGCCCAGAGCCTGACCGAGGAAACCCGCCGCTTCAATCGCAAACTGGAACTGGAAGTCCAGGTGCGCAGCAAGATCGAGAAGAAGCTCACCGGCTTCCAGAACTATCTCAACAGCATCATCGACTCGATGCCCTCGGCCCTGATCGCCCTCGACGAGCAGCTCTACGTCACCCAGTGGAACCAGGAAGCTAGCAGCCTCTCCGGGACGCCCCTGCACGAGGCCCTGAACCAGCCGATCTTCCTCGCCTTTCCGCCGTTGCAGCCGTTCCTCGACCAGCTCAGGCATACCGCCGAACTCCACCAGGTGGAGAAGATCGAGCGCATCACCTGGCCGCGCAACGACGAACCCCGCCACTACGCACTGACTTTCTATCCGCTGATGGGCGGCGGCGGGCGGGGTGTGGTGATCCGCATCGACGACATCACTCAGCGCCTGTCCATGGAAGAGCTGATGGTACAGTCGGAGAAGATGCTGTCGGTCGGCGGCCTCGCCGCCGGCATGGCTCACGAGATCAATAATCCATTGGGTGCCATCCTGCACAACGTGCAGAACATCCGTCGGCGCCTGTCGCCGGAGCTGCCGAAAAACCTCGAACACTCGGAGGAGTGTGGCATCTCGCTGACTGCGGTGAACGACTACCTGGATCGGCGCGGAGTGCCGCAACTGCTCGACGGCATCCAGCAGGCCGGATCCCGCGCGGCGAAGATCGTCAGCCACATGCTCAGCTTCAGCCGGCGCAGCGACCGGCAACTGAGCCCGAGCCTGCTCCCGGCGCTGATCGATCAGGCCCTGGAAATCGCCGGCAACGACTTCGCCCCGGCCGAGAGCTTCGACTTCAAGAACATCCGCATCCTGCGCGATTTCGATCCGAGCCTCGGTCCGGTACTGGTCATCGCCAACGAACTGGAGCAAGTGCTGCTCAACCTGCTGAAGAACGCCGCCCAGTCCATCCACCAGCGCCAGAGCGGACCGCCTGGGCGCATCGTGCTGCGCACCCGCCGTAATCCGCCATGGGCGGAGATCACTGTCGAGGACAACGGTGTCGGCATTCCCGAAAATGTACGCAAACGCATCTTCGAGCCGTTCTTCACCACCAAGGAGGTCGGCCAGGGCACCGGTCTCGGCCTGTCGGTGTCCTACTTCATCATCACCAACAACCACAAGGGACAGATGGAGGTGCAATCGCGCCCGGGCCAGGGCAGCAGCTTCACCCTCCGCCTGCATCTGGCCGAGTCCCCGGAAGGCGCCGAACTCTGACCCGCGGAGAGAAATAGCCATGGGCAACCGACTTTCGAAAATCTACACGCGCACTGGCGATACCGGTGAAACCAGCCTGGCCGATGGCCGCCGGGTAGCCAAAGACCACCCTCGGGTGGAAGCCATGGGCGAGGTGGACAGCCTGAACTGCCAGCTCGGCCTGCTGCTCGCCGAGCTGGACGAGCAGCGGACGCGCTGGCCCGGTCTCGGCGAACTGAGCGAAGTCCTGGCGCCCTGCCAGCACCGTCTGTTCGATCTGGGCGGCGAGTTGGCGATGCCGGTCTATCGAGCGCTCGAAGGGCGCGAAATCGAACGCCTGGAAGCGACTCTCGACCGCTGGAACGCCGAACTGGGCCCCTTGCGGGACTTCATCCTGCCTGGAGGATCGCGGCTGATCGCCCAGGCCCATGTCTGCCGCAGCCAGGCCCGCAGCGCCGAACGGCGCTGCCAGCAGCTGAATGCCATCGAGGCGCTGCGCCCGGAACTCCTCGCCTACCTCAACCGACTCTCCGATCTGTTGTTCGTTGCCGCGCGACTGATCGCGCGCCGCCAGGACCGGGCGGAAGTCCTCTGGCAGGCGGCCAGCCCGCCGGCCTGAATCATTCCGACCAGAGCCCACGGATGGCGGCGATGCCCTGGGCACCGGTCCGCCAAGCACGCGCCAGATCCTGGCTGCCGAGCCCGCCGAGCAGAAATGCCGGGCGGTTGAAGCCCCGCAGCAGCTCGGCCGCCCGTTCCCAGCCCAGCGGACTGGCCCCGGGATGACTGCTGGTGGCCTCGATAGGCGACAAGGTGACGAAGTCCACCCCCATCCGGGTGGCCAGAGCCAGTTCCTCGGCATCGTGGCAGGAGGCCGCCAGCCAGCGTTCGGCCGGGAAGGGCCGGCCGTTGGCGGCGTATTCGCGCAGTTGTCGGGCCGTCAGATGCCAGCCGGCCGCCGGGAAATCGCCGAGCCACTCCAGCGGCCCCTTGAGCATTAGTTGCGCCCGCCCGGCACAGAGCCCCTGCACATCGACCGCCAGATCGCGGTACTGAGGGTCGAACATGTTGGGAGCCCGCAGTTGGATCAGACGGATACCACCCTCCAGGGCGCTCCTCAGACCCCGCAACAACGCCTGCGGAGAAAGGTCTTCCGGCGTGATCAGGTAACGCTCGGGCAGCCGGGCAGCGGCGACGATCGGATGATTGGCGGCCGGAAACCGATAATCCGGAAGTTGCCGTGGAGCGACCCAGGCCAGCGCCTGCCCCTCGGCGCCGTGCGGCTCGCCGGCGAAGGCTGCGACCTCCCAGACATCCAGCAGCACGTACTGGTCAGGGTAGTCGTGACGCACCTGGATCAGCGGCCTGGCGGCGCTCACGCGAATACCCAGCTCCTCCTCCAGTTCCCGGGCCAGGGCCGCCTCGACCGCTTCGCCCGCCTCGACCTTGCCGCCGGGAAACTCCCAGAGCCCCCCCTGATGCTTTTCCTCCGGGCGTCTGGCGATCAGCACCCGGCCGTCGGCACCGCGGATCACCGCTGCCGCGACATGTATACGCTTCATTCGATCGTCTCCGTTTCCTGAAGGGCCGCTTGGTACCAGCGCTGGAAGGCTGGCCACCGGTAGATGGTTTCCACGTAGGCCGCCGCCGGCTCCGGCAGGGATACCGCATAGCTGCGCAGGCGCGCCGCCACCGGGGCATAGAAGGCATCGGCGATCCCGGCATGGCCGAACAGGAAAGGACCATCCGCGCCGAAACGCTGCCGGCAGTCGGCCCAGAGCGCGCAGATGCGGCCGATGTCCTCCTGCACGGTAGCCGGCAACGGCAATGCCAGCGGCCTCGGCCGACGCCGGAGATCCATCGGTAGATGGCTGCGTAGCGCAGCGAAGCCGCTGTGCATCTCGGCGCACAGCGAACGCGCCACAGCCCGAGCGTATTCGCCGCGTGGCCAGAGGTGGCGGTCGCCACAGGTTTCGGCCAGATACTCGGCGATCGCCAGGGAGTCCCAGACCGGCCCTTCCTCGGTCAGCAGCACCGGCACCTTGCCGGTGGGCGAGTGACTCAGCAGGCGAGCGCGACTCGTCTGCTGGTACAGGGGGATGCGGACCTCCGTATAAGGCTCCTCGGTCAGCTCCAGCACCAGAGCGGCGCGCATCGACCAGGAAGAGTAGTTCTTGTTGCCAATGATCAGGGTCAGGGGCATGGCAGTCTCCTTGGCTGCGGGCAGCTCACGGCGCGCGAGCACCGCTGCGCAGCCAGCGACCTGCCGCCCGCGCGGCGCTCAGGTCCGGTATTCGGCGTTGATCTTCACGTAGTCGTGAGACAGATCGGTGGTCCAGATGGTTTCGCTGCAATCGCCCCGCCCGAGCTCGATGCGGATACCGATCTCCGGCTCGGCCATCACTGCGGCGCCCTGCTCCTCGGTATAGGTCGCGGCCCGGCCACCCTGCCTGGCGATGCAGACATCGCCGAGGAATACATCGATCCGGCTCACGTCAAGCTGCGGCACACCGGCGCGTCCGACGGCAGCGAGAATGCGTCCCCAGTTGGGATCGGAAGCGAACAGCGCAGTCTTGATCAGGGGCGAATGGGCGACGGCGTAGCCGACGTCCAGGCATTCCTGATGGGTGGCACCGCCATTGACCTGCACGGTGACGAACTTGGTCGCGCCTTCGCCATCGCGGACGATGGCCTGGGCCAGTTCCATGCTCACCTCGAACACGGCCCGCTTCAGTCTGGCGAACAGCTCGCCCTCGGCCGCGCGAATCTCCGGCAGCGCCGCCCGGCCGGTGGCGACCAGCATGCAGCAATCGTTGGTGGAAGTATCGCCATCGATGGTGATGCGGTTGAACGACTTGTTCGCCGCATCGCGCAGCAGATCCTGCAACACCGGCTGGGCGACCTTGGCATCGGTGGCGATGTAGCCGAGCATGGTCGCCATGTTCGGCCGAATCATCCCGGCCCCCTTGGAGATGCCGGTGACGGTGATGGTGACGCCGTCATGCACGAACTGGCAACTGGCCCCCTTGGGCAGGGTGTCCGTGGTCATGATGCCCTCGGCGGCGGCGGCCCAGTTGTCGGAGGCGAGATCGGCCAGGGCAGCCGGCAGTGCGGCCTCGATCTTTTCCACCGGCAGGGGTTCGCCGATCACCCCGGTGGAGAACGGCAGCACGGCACTCTCATCGACTCCGGCCAGTTCGGCCAGACGGGCGCAGGTCCGTGCGGCGGCCAACAGGCCCGGCTCGCCGGTACCGGCATTGGCGTTACCGGTGTTGGTCAGCAGGTAGCGCACACTCCCCTGGACACGCTGTTTGGCGAGAACCACCGGCGCCGCGCAGAAGGCATTGAGGGTGAACACCCCGGCGACCGTGGAGCCTTCGGTACAACGCATCACCACCACATCCTTGCGCCCGGGGCGCTTGATGCCGGCGGAAGCGATGCCGAGTTCGAAACCGGGGACCGGGTACAGGGTAGGCAGAGGGCCAAGACCGACAGCCATGAAGGGCTCCTTCGTATGGGTTCTGTTGAATGAACGTACCAGGGTACGGAAAACGGGCGGAAAAACGCCGCGACCGGTCGGGCCGGCCGCGGCGCTGCGGATGCGATCCTGCGCACTCCGGATGCTGCGCCGGAACGCAGCCTAGCAACTCTAGTTGAGCTGCCCGTGACAGTGCTTGTACTTCTTGCCTGACCCGCAGGGACAGGGCTCGTTGCGCCCGATCTTCGGCTCCGGACGCACCGGCGCAGTCCCCGGCAGAGGCACCTCCTCCACGACTTCGAGGTCGTCCTCCTCCGCCTGAGGAGCCAGGGCCGAAGCGGCCGCATGCTGGAATTGCATGCGCCTGGCCAGGGCCTCTGCCTCACGACGCAGCCGCTCCTCCTCCTCGGCCGGATCCTCGCGACGGACCTGTACGTGGGAGAGTACGCGGATGGCATCGCGCTTGATCGACTCGAGCAGACTCTGGAACAGCTCGAAGGATTCGCGCTTGTATTCCTGCTTGGGATTCTTCTGTGCATAGCCGCGCAGGTGAATGCCGTGGCGCAGATGGTCCATGGTCAACAGGTGGTCCTTCCACAAGTCGTCCAGCACGCGCAACAAGATCTGCTTCTCGAAGGTCCGCAAGGCCTCGGTGCCGGCAATCTCCTCCTTCTCGCGATAGGCGACCAGCAGCGCCTCGAGGATACGCTCGCGCAGTGCCTCCTCATGCAGCCGGTCGTCTTCGTCGAGCCACTGCTGCAGCGGCAGTTGCACACCGAAATCGCTCTGCAGCACGGCCTCCAGACCAGCGACGTCCCACTGCTCGGGCAGCGACTGCGGCGGGATATGCTGGCCGATGGCCGCGCCCAGCACCTCCCGACGGAATTCGGCGATGGTCTCACCGATGTCCTCGGACTCCAGCAGGCTGTTGCGCATGTGGTAGATCACCTTGCGCTGCTCGTTGGCCACGTCGTCGAATTCGAGCAACTGCTTGCGCATGTCGAAGTTGCGCCCCTCGACCTTGCGTTGGGCCTTCTCGATGGCATTGGTCACCATGCGATGCTCGATGGCCTCGCCAGCCTGCATGCCAAGCGCCTTCATGAAGTTCTTCACCCGGTCGGAGGCGAAGATGCGCATCAGGTTATCTTCCAGAGACAGGTAGAAACGGCTGGAGCCCGGATCGCCCTGGCGGCCGGCCCGGCCGCGCAACTGGTTGTCGATACGCCGGGATTCGTGGCGCTCCGAAGCGATCACGTGCAGGCCACCGGCCTCGATCACCTGCTGGTGGCGCTTTTGCCAGTCGGCCTTGATCTGTGCGACCGGCTCATCGGTCGGGTTTTCGAGGGCGGCGACCTCGACCTCCCAGTTGCCGCCGAGCAGGATGTCGGTACCCCGGCCGGCCATGTTGGTGGCGATGGTCACCGCGCCGGGGCGCCCGGCCTGGGCGATGATCTCGGCCTCCTTCTCGTGGTACTTGGCATTGAGCACCTGATGCGCGATGCCTTCCTTCTTCAGCAGTTGGGAAACGTATTCGGAGCTTTCGATGGAGGCGGTCCCCACCAACACCGGACGTCCCTGGGTCTGGCATTCCTTGATGTCGCCGATGATCGCCGCGTACTTCTCTTCCTGGGTCAGGTAGACCAGATCGTTGAAGTCCTTGCGTGCGATCGGCCGGTGGGTCGGGATCACCACCACGTCGAGGCCGTAGATCTGGCGGAACTCGAAGGCTTCGGTGTCGGCGGTGCCGGTCATGCCGGCCAGCTTGTGATAGAGACGGAAATAGTTCTGGAAGGTGGTCGAGGCCAGGGTCTGGCTCTCCGCCTGGATCGGCAGCCCCTCCTTGGCCTCGATGGCCTGGTGCAGCCCCTCGGAAAGGCGCCGGCCCTGCATGGTCCGCCCGGTGTGCTCGTCGATCAGCAGCACCTGGTTGCCCTGCACGATGTATTCGACGTTGCGATGGAACAGCACATGCGCGCGCAACCCGGCGTAGACGTGGGTCAGCAGTTGCAGATTATGGGCGGAGTAGAGGTTGTCGCCCTCGGGCAGCAGGCCGGCACTGGCCAGCAGTTCCTCGATGAACTGGTGGCCCTGCTCGTTCAGCTCGATCTGCCGGGTCTTTTCGTCGACGACGTAGTGGCCTTCCTGGGTGACCACGCCCTCCTCTTCCTCGATGTGACGCTTCAATCGCGGAATCAGGGCATTGATCTGCAGGTACAACTGCGAGCTGTCCTCGGCCTGGCCGGAAATGATCAACGGCGTACGCGCCTCGTCGATCAATATGGAATCGACCTCGTCGATCACCGCATAGTTGAGTTCGCGCTGAAACTTATCCTCCAGACTGAAGGCCATGTTGTCGCGCAGGTAGTCGAAGCCGAACTCGTTGTTGGTGCCGTAGGTAATATCGGCAGCATAGGCGGCCCGCTTCTCCTCCGGCGGCTGGAAGGGCGTGACCACGCCGACGGAAAGCCCCAGGAACTCGTACAACGGGCGCATCCAGTTGGCATCGCGACGGGCCAGGTAGTCGTTCACCGTCACCACGTGCACACCCTTGCCAGCCAGGGCATTGAGATAGACGGCCAGGGTCGCCACCAGAGTCTTGCCCTCGCCGGTACGCATCTCGGCGATCTTGCCCTCGTGCAGAACCATCCCGCCGATCAATTGCACATCGAAGTGGCGCATGCCCATTACCCGCTTGCCTGCCTCCCGGGCAACGGCGAAGGCTTCGGGCAGCAGTTGGTCAAGGGTTTCGCCCTTGCCGAGACGGCCTCTGAACTCCTCGGTCTTGGCGCGCAACTGTTCGTCCGTCAGCGCCACCATCTGCTCTTCGAGGGCATTGATCGCCCGCACGGCTCGACGCATGCGCTTGACTTCACGATCGTTCTTGCTCCCAAAGAGCACTCTCAACAAAGGCGCAAACATATCGACAGGTTCTTCCTCACATATGAATGGTGGGCGGGCACGAGGCCGACCCGGCAGCCGCAAAGGGCCGCAATGGGAAAAAGGCATTCTACTCGCAAACTCGCCCGGCAAGAAAAGAGGCATCATGCAGCAGGACTTTCTACTGCTCGAAGTGCGAAGGCCACACGCCAGACTCAGGACTGCCCGAAGCCCGCCCCCTGCGACAGAACCTCAAACGAGCATGGGTTCTGCTACCATGGACAGCCTCATCCTCCGGCCAACAACCATGACCTTTCGTCCCTCGCCGGCCCGCCCCTCCGCTGCGCTGCTGCGCGAATCCAGACCGCTCAAGTCGCTGTTCGGCCAGGCGCAGCAATTGGTCCGGCTCCAGCACCTGCTGGACAGTCAGTTACAGCCTGCCGCGCGTGGGCATTGCCACGTAGCATCCTGGCGTGAAGGTTGCCTGCTGCTGATCGTCACCGATGGTCAGTGGGCCACCCGATTGCGTTACCAGCAACGTCGTCTGCAGCGCCAGTTGCTGACGCTGGAGGCATTCCGGGGCCTGAGCAGGCTCCTCTTCAAAGTGCGCCCCCCCATGCAGGCGAACGCCTCTTCCTCCCGCGTGAACAAGCTATCCCCGGCCGCTGCCGAGAGTCTCCGGACGGCAGCCGAAGGCATTGACGATCCCAGGCTCAGGGCGGCACTGAAGCGGCTGGCCCGTCACGGCCGGCCCGACTAGCCGAAAACGAGACGCCTCGCTGCAGGCCCCGGAGCTGGAAAAGGAAGAGGAAGAGGAGAAGCGCTCGGCTCAGACAGCCGCTATGGGACGCACGTAGGAGATGGGAGCACTCATGGCGTCTTCGAAGGTGACCACTTCCCAAGCATCCTTCTGTTCGAGCAGAGCGCGCAGCAAGCGGTTGTTCAAAGCGTGCCCCGACTTGAAGCCGCGGAATTCGCCGATCAGGCTGTTGCCCAGCAGGTAGAGGTCGCCGATGGCATCGAGAATCTTGTGCTTGACGAACTCGTCCTCATAGCGCAGACCATCCTCGTTCAATACCCGGTTTTCGTCGACCACGATGGCGTTATCCACGCTGCCACCTAGCGCGAGGTTGTGCGAGCGCAGAAACTCGATATCGCGCATGAAACCGAAGGTTCGTGCACGACTGACCTCCTTGACGAACGAAGTACTGGAGAAATCGATACTGGCGGTCTGCGTACGGCCGCGGAACACAGGATGATCGAAATCGATTTCGAAGCTCACCTTGAAGCCATCGAAGGGCAGGAAGACGGCACGCTTGTCATCTTCCTCCACGGCCACTTCACGCTTGATGCGGATGAACCTCTTGCAAGCCTCCTGTTCCTGCAAACCTGCGGACTGGATAAGAAAGACGAAAGGACCGGCACTGCCATCCATGATCGGCACTTCGGGGGCGGAGAGTTCGACGTAAGCATTATCGATCCCAAGACCGGCCATGGCCGAAAGCAGGTGCTCCACCGTGTCGACCTTGACATCACCCTTGACCAGCGTCGTGGACATGGTGGTTTCACCGACGTTTTCAGCCCTTGCGGGGATATCCACTACCGGATCGAGATCGATGCGCCGAAACACGATCCCCGTGTCGACAGGAGCGGGTTTCAAGGTCAGATAAACCTTCTCCCCCGAGTGCAAACCCACTCCCGTGGCACGAATAATGTTCTTCAGGGTGCGTTGTTTGATCATGGTTTGGCCGCTAGCAGTTGCGAATCTTCTTCAATAACCAGCAAAAATGATAGCAGAACCAATATTTGCTGGATATCAATCAATACAAGACCCCTGATAAACGCAATCAATCTGCTTGACGGCGCAGGAAAGCCGGGATGTCCAGGTAGTCCAGGTCGTCCTGCGGGTTGATCTTGGCAGCCGTGGCGCTGGCGGCATGGCTCTGGCGCTGTACGGTGGGCCGCTCGTAGTCCTTGTAGTTCACCGTCTGATCGCCGCGAGGTACAGCGGGAGCAGCAGCAGCAGCGCCAGCGGGCTGCAGCGTATTGTCCACCACTTTCATCGGCTTGTCGGCTCGCGTGCCCAGACCAGTGGCAACCACGGTCACATGCAATTCGTCGCGCATGTCCGGATCGATCACGGTGCCCACCTTCACCATGGCCTGGTCGGATGCGAACTGCTCGATGATGTTGCCGACGTCGGAGTATTCGCCCAGGGAGAGATCCGGGCCGGCCGTGATATTCACCAGAATGCCGCGAGCGCCCTGCAGATGGACATCCTCCAGCAGCGGGTTGCGGATCGCCGCCTCGGTGGCCTCGCGCGCCCGGTTCGGACCGCTGGCAAAACCGGTACCCATCATGGCCATGCCCATTTCGCTCATTACCGTCTTCACGTCGGCGAAGTCGACGTTGATCATGCCGGGACGCTTGATGATGTCGGAAATACCGCGAACCGCACCGGCCAGCACATCGTCAGCCTTGGCGAAAGCGGACAGCAGGCTGGCATCCTTGCCGAGAATGGTCAGCAGTTTCTCGTTGGGGATGGTGATCAGCGAATCCACATGCTCGGCCAGCAGGCGGATACCCTCTTCGGCAACCTGCATGCGCTTACGTCCTTCGAACGGGAACGGGCGGGTCACCACGGCCACCGTCAGAATGCCCAGCCCCTTCGCCACTTCGGCGATGACCGGAGCGGCGCCAGTACCGGTACCGCCGCCCATGCCGGTAGTGATGAACACCATGTCGGTGCCCTGCAGCACCTCAGCGATACGCTCGCGGTCCTCCATTGCGGCTTCGCGGCCGACCTCGGGGTTGGCACCGGCTCCCAGCCCCTTGGTCACCCCCGAGCCCAATTGCAGGACCGTCCGTGCAGTAATGTTCTTCAACGCCTGCGCATCGGTGTTGGCGCAAATGAACTCGACGCCCTCGATGCTGGTGGCTGCCATGTGATTCACGGCATTGCCGCCGCCACCACCGACACCGATGACCTTGATCACTGCACTTTGCGGAACGTTGTCTACGAGCTCGAACATATTCCCTCTCCTTTCTTTTTTACTGCCTACCGCCGTTGTCAGAAGTTGCCTTGGAACCATCGCTTGAGTCGTTCCAGGACAGGTATCTTGGTTTCTTCGCCATAACTGCTGGTGCCGGATACGGGCGTGCCCTCGGTCTGCTTCTGCAGCCCGTAAAGCAGCAATCCCACCCCGGTCGAATAGATCGGGTTGCCGATCACGTCATCCATTCCCCTGACACTGTGCGGCACCCCCAGGCGCACAGGCATGTGGAAGATCTCCTCGGCCAGCTCGACGGCGCCTTCCATCTTCGCCGAGCCGCCGGTCAGAACGACGCCGGCGGGTATGAGGTCCTCGTAGCCGCTACGCTGCAGCTCTGCATGGATCAGGCTGAACAGCTCGTCGTAGCGAGGCTCGACCACTTCCGCCAGCGCCTGGCGGGAAAGCTCCCGCGAGGGGCGCTCGCCGACACTGGGGACGTTGATGGTTTCGCCGGCGCCGGTCAGCTTGGCCAGGGCGCAGGCATAACGAATCTTGATCTCCTCGGCATACTGGGTCGGCGTGCGTAGCGCCATGGCGATGTCGTTGGTGACCTGATCGCCGGCGATCGGGATCACAGCGGTATGCCGGATCGCTCCCTCGGTGAAGATGGCGATATCGGTGGTACCGCCACCGATATCGACCAGGCATACGCCCAGCTCCCTCTCGTCCTCGGTGAGTACCGCATGGGCGGAAGCCAACTGTTCGAGGATGATGTCGTCCACCTCCAGATCGCAGCGGCGCACGCACTTCTCGACGTTCTGCGCGGCATTCACCGCACAGGTCACCACGTGCACCTTGGCCTCCAGACGCACGCCGGACATCCCCAGCGGCTCGCGTACGCCTTCCTGGTTATCGATCACGTAGTCCTGCGGCAGGGTGTGCAGCACTCGCTGATCCGAAGGAATCGCCACCGCCTGGGCCGCATCCAGAACGCGCTCGAGATCCGCCTGACTGACCTCGCGATCACGGATGGCGACAATTCCGTGGGAGTTCAGACTGCGGATATGGTTCCCGGCCAGGCCGACGAAGGCCGAGTGAATCTGGCAGCCGGCCATCAGTTGGGCCTCTTCCACTGCCCGCTGGATGGACTGCACGGTGGACTCGATATTCACTACCACACCCTTCTTCAAACCTCGCGAAGGATGGGAACCGATCCCGACGATCTCCAATTGGCCATCGGCCGTCACCTCGCCAACCAGGGCCACCACCTTGGAGGTGCCGATGTCGAGACCGACGATCATCTTGCCGCTCTGCGCGCTTGCCATGTTTTCTGCCTGCTCCTCAACTCAGTGCACAGCGGCGGGCTCGACCGCCGTTGGCGCGACCGGCTCCCGCCATGCCACGGCCAGCCCGTTGGCATAGCGCAGATCGATGCGCGCGATATTCGCATTCTGCTCTTTCAAGGCCCGCTCATAGATGGCGCTGAAGCGGCGCATCTTGGCGAGCAAATGATCACGCCCGAGCAACAGCTCGATGCCCTGGGTGGTGGTGACGTACCAACTGCCGCGCTCGCGCAGCTCCAGACGTGCAATGGAAAAGCCCAGGGGCCTGAGCATCTGGTTGAGCACGTGATACTGCTGCATCACCTTTTCCTGCGCCTGCTGGGGGCCGGCCAACTGCGGCAGATGCTCATAGCGGGATACTTCGCTCGGCGCGAAGGACTCTCCCTGATTGTTCAGCAACGCTTCATCGCCCCAGCGCGCTATCGGCAGTTGCTCTTCCAGGTGAACCACCAGTTGATCGGGCCATACGCGCCGCACTTCGGCCTTAGCGATCCAGGAAATGCTCTCGAGCGCATCGCGGATGCCGGCCAGATCGACGCTGAAAAAGCTCGCCTGGCGGAAAGGCGCGATGCGATCGAGGACTGTCTGGTTGCTGACGTAGCTGAGATGCCCTTCCAACCTGACATCGGCGATCGGCTGGTCCGCATAGGGCATCAGACGTTGCGCCAGGAAGTAGCCACCCGCGCAGAGAGCCGCCAACAGGAGCAAACCGCCCAGCTTCTTCAGCAAGGTCATGCCCAGTGTCGACAGGCGCGCCGATACGGGCGGCTTGGCCACCGTGCGGCTGGCTCCCCGGCGAACCGGCTTGCGTGCCGGGGCTCGCCCCAGCCCTGGTTGTCGATGACGAAGCATGGTGCCGTACATGGCTCAGCCCCTTGCCTCGACGCTGTCGGCCAGAACCGCCAGCACCAGTTGCTGGAAATCCAGTCCCGCGGCACGCGCGGCCATCGGCACCAGACTATGATCGGTCATGCCCGGCACCGTATTGACTTCAAGCAGCCAGAAGCGGCCCTCCGCGTCCTGCATCACGTCGACCCGCGCCCAACCCTGCACCCCCACCGCCTCGCAGGCACGCGCGCACAACGCCTTCAACTCCTCCTCCTTGCTGGAATCGAGCCCGCAGGGAATCCGGTACTGGGTATCCGAGGCCAGATACTTGGCGTCGTAATCGTAGAAACTGTGCGGCGTGCCCAGACCGATCGGAGGTAACACCTGCCCACGCAATAGGGCGACGGTGAACTCCGGCCCCTGGATCCACTGCTCGACCAGCACCTGGGGGTCATGGGAGCGGGCAGACAGCCAGGCGGCGATCAGTTCGTCGATGTCATTCACCTTGGCCATGCCGATGCTCGAGCCTTCGTGGGCCGGCTTGACGATCAGCGGAAAACCGAGATCCCGTGCGGCGGCCCGGCAGTCGCTCTCGCTGGTCGGCACCGCATGGCGCGGCGTCGGCAACCCCAGGCTCTGCCAGACCTGCTTGGTGCGCAGCTTGTCCATCGCCAGGGCCGAAGCGAGAACGCCGCTGCCGGTGTAGGGAATGCCGACACATTCGAGCAGGCCCTGCATGCTGCCATCCTCGCCGCCACGGCCATGCAGGACGATGAAGGCCCGATCGATCCGCTCGCGACCCAGTCGCTCGAGCAGGTCGTCGCCGACGTCGATGCCGAAAGCGTCCACGCCGGCGCTCTGCAGCGCTTCCAGCACGGCCTGGCCGGACTTCAGGGAGACCGCCCGCTCGGCGCTCTTGCCGCCGAACAGTACGGCGACACGACCGAAGGCTTGCGGAGCCAGTGTGGACTTCAGGGCGTGATTCATGGCAATTCCCTCTGGGCGACCGCCTCGGGCCGGCCGCCGAACAACGGATTCCGGAGCAGTTGTGGTGCCAGGCCGCCGATATCGCCGGCCCCCTGGCAAAGCAGGATGTCGCCGGGACGCAGCAACGGCTTGAGCAACGGGGCAATATCCGCACCACGCTCGACGTAGATCGGGTCCAGTTGGCCGCGCTGGCGGATGCTGCGGCACAGGCTGCGACTGTCGGCCCCGGGAATCGGCTCCTCGCCGGCCGGGTAGACCTCCATCAGCAGCAGCACATTGGCATCGGACAGGATCTGGACGAAGTCCTCGTAGAGATCGCGCGTCCGGGTGAAGCGGTGCGGCTGGTAGACCATCACCAGACGGCGATCCGGCCAGCCGCCACGGACTGCCTTGAGCACCGCGGCGACCTCGCGTGGATGATGGCCATAGTCGTCGACCAGCATCACGCCGCCCCCCTCGATCTGCAGTTCGCCATACACCTGAAAGCGCCGGCCGACCCCCTGGAAGCCCGACAGTCCCTGGACGATGGCGGTATCGTCGATGCCTTCGTCGCAGGCGATGGCAATGGTGGCCAGGGCATTCAGCACGTTGTGCACTCCCGGCATGTTGACCGACATCTCGAGCGGTGCACGCTCCTGGCGCAACACGGTGAAATAGGTACGCATTCCGGCCTGGCGGATGTCGACGGCACGTATATCGGCATCCTCGCCGAGGCCATAGGTGATCGTCGGACGGGCGACCAGGGGCAGGATCTCGCGTACCACCGGATCATCCACACAAAGCACCGCCAGGCCGTAGAACGGAAGATTGTGCAGAAAATCCACGAAGGTCTTCTTCAGCCGGCTGAAGTCGCCTTCATAAGTGTCCATGTGATCGGCATCAATGTTGGTGACCACGGCCACCATGGGCTGCAGATGCAGGAAACTGGCGTCGCTCTCGTCGGCCTCGGCGATCAGATAGCGGCTGCTGCCGAGCTGGGCATTGGTGCCTGCGGCATTCAGCCGGCCGCCGATGACGAAGGTCGGGTCCAGCCCACCGGCCGCGAATACCGAAGCGATCAGACTGGTGGTGGTGGTCTTGCCATGGGTACCGGCCACGGCGATGCCATGTCGGTAACGCATCAGTTCGGCGAGCATCTCCGCCCGCGGCACCACCGGGATGCGTCGTTCCAGGGCGGTCATCACCTCAGGGTTGGAACTGTTCACCGCACTGGATACCACCAGCACATCGGCGCTGGCGGCATTCTCGGCACGATGACCGATGAAAATCTTCGCACCGAAGCTTTCCAGGCGCGCGGTCACGGGCGACGCCTTGAGATCGGAACCGGAAACCTCATAACCGAGATTCAGCAGTACCTCGGCGATGCCACACATGCCGGCCCCCCCGATACCGACGAAGTGAATGCACCCGATCCGCCGCATGCGGCGGATCTCGGCCTGGATCGCGTCCTGGGACTTAACCACGCGCCACCTCCAGGCAGATGTCCACGACCGTACGGGTCGCATCGGGCTTGGCCAGACGGCGGGCCCTGGCGGCCATACCTTCGAGTTGCTCGGGGTGCATCGATACCTCGCTCAGGCGGGCGGCCAGGTCGGCGGCTGTCGTGGTCGCTTGCGGCAACAGGAAGGCCGCGCCCTCCCGTGCCAGATAATCGGCATTGCGGGTCTGGTGATCGTCGATGGCATGCGGCAGCGGCACCAGCAACGCAGGCAGCCCGGCGGCGGCAAGCTCGCTCACGGTCAAGGCGCCAGCACGGCAGACCACCAGATCGGCCCAGGCGTAGACGCGGGCCATATCCTCGATGAAGGGCACGACCTCGGCCTCCACCCCGGCTTCGCGGTAGCGATCGGCGGTGCTCTCATGGTGCTGGCGACCGGCCTGATGAAAGAGCTCCGGCCGCTGCTCCACAGGAATCAGCGCCAGGGCCGCGGGCAGCAGCTTGTTCAGGGGCTCGGCGCCCAGGCTTCCGCCCAGGACCAGCAGGCGCAGCCTGCGTCCGTCGGGGATCTGCCGCGAGCTGTCCAGAAACAGCTCGGAACGCACCGGATTACCGGTAGTACGGCGTTTGCCGGTGGGCTTGAAGGTATCCGGAAAGGCCTCGCAGATCCTGTCGGCCAGCGGCGCCAATGCCCGGTTTGAGGTGCCTGCCACGGCATTCTGCTCGTGGATGACCAGGGGGGCGCCAGTCAGTTTTGCCGCCACACCGCCGGGACCGGTGACGAATCCGCCCATACCCAGCACGCATACGGGACGCAGCTCGTTCATGATCCGACGGGCCTGGAACAGCGAGCGGATTAATTGGAAAGGAGCCTTGAGCAGGGTTGCCAACCCCTTGCCACGCAGCCCGCCGATCTGAATCCGATGCAGCGGCAGCCCGGCCGAGGGCACCAGATCGTTCTCGATTCCACGCGGTGTACCGAGCCAGTGCACGGCATAGCCACGCGCCTGGAATTCCCGTGCACAAGCAAGCGCCGGGAATACATGGCCCCCAGTACCGCCTGCCATGATCAGTACATTAGCGCCCATCGGTTTGCTCCTCGTGATCCTCGGCGAAATCTTCCTCGCTGAACCGTGCGTTTTCGTTGCCCAGCCGAGTGCGGCGCTCCCAGTCCAGACGCAACAGCAGACCCAGGCTGACACAGCAGATCACCAGCGAACTACCGCCATAACTGAGGAAAGGCAGGGTCAGCCCCTTGGTCGGCAGCAGACCGACATTCACCCCGATGTTGATGAGGAACTGGCCGATCCACAGGAAGGCCAGTCCATAGGCCACATAGGCCGAGAAATATTGCCGCGCCTTCTCGGCCCATAGCCCGAGATAGAGCGCGCGCACGCAAACGAAGGTAAATAGGCCGAGGGTCGCCAACGCACCGAACATCCCCAGTTCCTCGGCCAGCACGGAGAAGACGAAATCGGTGTGCGCCTCCGGCAGGTAGAACTGCTTCTGTACGCTGTTGCCGAGTCCGACCCCCAGCCACTCGCCACGCCCGAAAGCGATCAGCGCCTGGGTCAACTGATAACCGGCACCGAACTGGTCGGCCCAGGGATCTGTGAAGGTGATCAGGCGTTGCAGGCGATATTCCTGGGTCTGCACCAGCACGAACACCGCAGCGACGGCAGCGCCGGCCAACAGGGTGAAACGGAACAGGCCGACGCCGCCGAGGAACAACATCGCCGCAGCGGAGCCCAGCATCACCACGGTGGCGCCGAAGTCCGGCTCCAGCAGCAGCAACCCAGCCAACGGGATCAATACGATGATCGGCTTGATGAAGCCGATCCAGCGCCGGCGCACCTCGTCCTCGCGGCGCACCAGATAGCCGGCGAGGTAGATCACCACGAACAACTTGGCGAGCTCCGATGGCTGGACGTTGAAAGCACCGAAACCGATCCAGCGCATCGAACCGTTCACCTCGCGCCCGATACCCGGGACCAGCACGAGGATCAGCACACCAAAGGCGGCCAGCAGCAGCTTGCCCCCCATGCTCTGCCAGGTTTCCAGCGGTATCAGCATCACCACGCCACCCGCGACGATGCCGATCACCAGATACACCAGATGGCGGACCATGTAATAAAAGGTGTTACCGGCTTGCACCGCAGCGACTTCGGAGGATGCCGAGGTAATCATCACCAGTCCGAGGCCGAGCAGGGCCAAGCAACCGGCCAGCATCGGAAAGTCGACATCGAAGCCACGCTGGCTGAAGAGTGGCGACGGATAGGGACGCAACAGGGCCAGCATCAGGAGAGCCCTCCCACCGCTTGGGCGAACAGGCGTCCACGCTCTTCGAAGTTTCGGAACATATCCAGGCTGGCGCAGGCCGGCGACAGCAGCACGGCATCGCCCGCCTCGGCCAGGGAAGCCGAACGCTCGACCGCCTCCTCCAACGTCCCGACCCGGACCAGCGGTACGGCGCCATCCAGCACCACGGCGATGCGCCCGGCATCGCGCCCGAGCAACACTACGGCACGGCAGTGCTCAGCGACCGGCCGACGAAGACTGGAGAAATCCGCCCCCTTGCCATCGCCACCGGCGATCAGCACCAGCTTGCCGGCGATATCCGCCCCCAGCCCCTCGATCGCTGCCAGCGCGGCACCGACATTGGTTGCCTTGGAGTCATCGTAATACCCCACTTCACGCACGTCCCGCAGCCACTGGCAACGGTGGGGCAATCCGGCGAAGCGCTTCAGAGTCTCCAGCATCGGCGCGAACGGCAAGCCAACCGCGTGCCCCAGGGCCATTGCCGCCAGGGCATTGGCCTGGTTGTGGGCACCGCGAATCTTCAGTTCGCGGACCGGCATGAGCGTCTCGAACTGGAAGGCCAGGCATTTCTCGCCGTTCTCCTCCAGCAGACCGAACCCCTTGAAATCCGGCTTGCCGAGGCCGAAGGTCCAGCATGGTAGCCGGTCGGCGACCAGCGGCCGGGACAAGGCATCGTCCCGGTTCACCACCACCTGGCGTGCGCCGCGGAAGATGCGGTGCTTGGCCAGGTGATAGGCCTGCAGGTCGGCATAGCGATCCATGTGGTCTTCACTGACGTTGAGACAGGTGGCGACCTCGGCATTCAGCCGTTCGGTGGTCTCCAACTGGAAGCTGGACAACTCCAGCACATACAACTCGATGCCATCGTCCAGCAGGTCGAGGGCCGGAGTACCCAGATTGCCGCCCACCGCCACACGCCGCCCGGCCGCCCGGGCCATCTCGCCAACCAGGGTGGTCACCGTGCTCTTGGCGTTGGAGCCGGTAATGGCGACGATCGGCGCCCTGGCGTACCGGGCGAACAACTCGATGTCGCCGGACAACCTCACTCCGCGCGCGGCTGCGGCCTGCAATGCCGGCGTGGACAGAGCCAGGCCAGGACTGACGTAAAGCTCGCTGGCGCGGCAGAGGAATTCCACGTCCAACTCACCGCAACGCACTTCGACCTGCGGGAACTGTGCCTTCAAGGTGGCCAGCTCCGGAGGATTGGCGCGGGTGTCGACCACGGCGAACCGCGCGCCCTGGCGGGCCAGGAAGCGCACCAGGGACATGCCGCTCTTGCCGAGACCGACGACGATGCGGAATTGGTCGGAAGCGATCAGGCTCATTTCCCTGCCCTCAGCGCAACTTCAGGGTCGCCAAACCGATCAGCACCAGAACCACGGTGATGATCCAGAAACGCACGATCACCCGTGGCTCCGGCCAGCCCTTCAGTTCGAAGTGGTGGTGGATCGGTGCCATGCGGAACACGCGCTTGCCGGTGAGCTTGAAGGAGGCGACCTGGATCATCACCGACAGGGTTTCCATGACGAACACTCCTCCCATGATGAACAGCACCACCTCCTGACGAACGATCACCGCGATGGTGCCCAGCGCCGCTCCCAGCGCCAGCGCTCCCACATCGCCCATGAAGACTTGGGCCGGATAGGTGTTGAACCAGAGAAAACCGAGACCGGCACCGATCAGCGCGCCGCAGAACACGATCAGTTCGCCGGCGCCTGCCACGCTGGGAATCAGCAGGTACTCGGCGAACTTCACGTTGCCGGACAGATAGCAGAAGATGCCCAGGGCACCACCGACCATCACCGTGGGCATGATCGCCAGACCGTCGAGTCCGTCGGTCAGGTTCACCGCATTGCTCGAGCCGACGATGACGAAATAGGTCAGCACGATGAATGCGGCGCCGAGAGGGATCTCGATGGTCTTGATCAACGGCAGGATCAAGGTGGTTTCGGCCGGAGTCTGTGCAGTCATATAAAGGAAGAGCGCGGCGCCGAGGCCGAAGACCGATTGCCAGAAATACTTCCAGCGGCTCGGCAGGCCGCGGGAGTTCTTCTCGATCACCTTGCGGTAGTCATCGACCCAGCCGATGGCACCGAACAGCAGGGTCACGGCCAGTACGGTCCAGACGTAGCGGTTGGACAGGTCCGCCCAGAGCAGGGTGCTGATGGCGATGGCGGACAGGATGAGCGCGCCGCCCATGGTCGGCGTACCCTTCTTCGACAGGTGCGACTGCGGACCGTCGTCGCGCACCGCCTGGCCGATCTGGCGGATCTGCAGGGTCCGGATCATCCAGGGGCCCAGGCACAGAGCCAGGATCAGGGCGGTCAGCACCCCGAGAATCCCGCGCAGGGTCAGATACTGGACGACCGCGAAACCGGTATGGAACTGTTGCAGGTACTCTGCCAGCAGCAGCAGCATTTAATGAATCTCCTCGCTGGAACCGCAGAGAGCCGAGACGATCTTGTCCATCGCCGCACTTCGCGAACCCTTGATCAGAATGGTGGTATCAGGATGCTGCTCGCTGCACAGGGCCTCGAGCAGACCGGCTTGGTCGGCGAAATGCCGGCCGCCTTTTCCGAACGCCGCGACCGCATGCGTCATCAGCGGCCCCACGGCATACAGGGCATCGACCTTGCCGGCCGCATAGGCACCGACCTGACGGTGGCCCTCTTCCGCCCAGGCACCCAGTTCGCCCATGTCGCCGAGAGCAAGGAGGGTGCGTCCGGAAAAGCCGGCGAGTATATCGATAGCCGCACGCATTGACGCGGGATTTGCGTTGTAGCTGTCATCGATCACTCGTACGCCACTCGGCGCGAACTGCGCCACGGCGCGGCCCTTGACCGGCTGCAGGCTTTCCAGCCCGGCCCGGATTCCGACCAGCGGCATCCCCAGGGCATGGGCCGCGGAGGCAGCGGCCAGGGCATTGGCCACATTGTGCCGGCCCAGCAGATTGAGCTGGATGCGCGCCTCGCCGGCGGGCCCCCGGAGCGTGAAAGCCGGGCAGCCACGGGCGTCGGGCTGGATATCCCGCGCCAGGAAATCGGCGTCGCTCGCATCCAGTGCGAAACTCAGCACGCGCCGCCCCGCGGCGCGCCGCTGCCAGATGTCAAACGCCGGATCATCGCGATTGAGCACGGCAATGCCGTCGGCCGGCAGGCCCTCGAGTATCTCGCCCTTGGCCTCGACGATCTTCTCCGGCCCGCCGAACTCGCCGACATGCGCCGTGCCGGCGTTGGTGATGATCGCCACCTGCGGACGGGTCAGAGCGACGGTGTAGGCGATCTCGCCGATCCGGGAAGCGCCCAGTTCGATCACCGCACCGACATGCTCGGGCGCCAGTTCCAGCAAGGTCAGCGGCACCCCCAGGTCATTGTTCAGGTTGCCACGGGTCGCCAACACCGGACCACGGGTACGCAGGATGCTGGCGAGCATTTCCTTGACCGTGGTCTTGCCGCTGGAACCGGTCACCGCGGCCAAAGGACCGCTGTAGGCCTGGCGATTGAGGCTCCCAAGCCGACCGAGGGCAAGCCGGGTATCGGCCACCTGCAACTGCGGCAGTCCCAGCTCCGGCATGGTGCGCTGCACGAGGGCAGCCACGGCCCCCTTGGCGGCAACCTCGGCGAGAAATGCATGGCCATCGAAACGTGGTCCGACCAGCGCGACGAACAATTGTCCCGAACGAATCGCCCGACTATCCGTGCCGACCGAATCGAACGTCACATCATCCCCTGCCAAGGCCCCCTGCAGCGGACCGGCGATTTCGTTCAGGTACAGAGCCTTAAGCATGAGCTACTTCCCAGGCGTACAGGGCCTTGGCGGCCTCCTCGATGTCGGAAAAAGGCTGACGCACGCCATTGATTTCCTGGTAGTCCTCATGCCCCTTGCCGGCCAGCAACAGCACGTCGCTCGCGTCGGCACCGGCGATCAGGCGGGCGATGGCCTGGCCACGTCCATGCAGGCAGGTAACCTTTTCCGGTACACCGATACCGCTGCGGATATCGGCGAAAATCTGCTCCGGAGACTCGCTGCGAGGGTTGTCGTCAGTAATCAGCAGCGCATCGGCCAGGCGCTCGGCGACCGCCGCCATCAGCGGACGCTTGCCGCGATCACGATCGCCGCCGCAGCCGAACAGGCACAGCAGGCGCCCGCGGACATGGGGACGCAGCGCCTCCAGAACCTTCTCCAAGGCATCCGGGGTATGGGCATAATCCACCACGACCAGCGGCTTGGCGCCTCCCCCCAGCCGCTGCATGCGTCCGGCCGGAGCCTGCAATTGCGGCACGACGCGGAGAATTTCGTCCAGTGCGTAGTCCAGCCCCAGCAGTGCCCCGACCACCGCCAACAGGTTGCTCAGATTGAAACGCCCCAGCAGCGGGCTGTGCAGCAATCCCTCACCTTGCGGGGTCGCCACCTCGGCCCGTACCCCCTGCTCGTCGAAATGCGCACGGCGACAGTGCACCTGGGCAGAGCGACTCTCCAGGCTGTAACCGATCAGGCGGGATGCATTCGCCTCCCCAGCCAGGAGCCGACCGAAGGGATCGTCCAGATTGAGCACCCGGCAGCGCAGCCCGGGCCAGGCGAACAGCCGGGCCTTGGCCGCACCATAGGCATCCATGCTGCCGTGGTAGTCGAGATGGTCGCGCGACAGATTGGTGAAAATCGCCACATCGAAGTCCAGCGCCGACACACGGCCCTGCGCGAGCGCATGGGAAGACACTTCCATGGATACCGCACGGGCACCGGCCTGCTTCAATCCCGCCAAAGCCGCCTGCACGCTGATCGGGTCGGGCGTGGTGTGGCGACCACTCTGCAACGCGCCATGAAAACCATTGCCCAGGGTACCGATGATGCCGCAGCGCTCCCCGAGCAAATCCAGGGCCTGGGCGAGTAGTTGGCTGACGCTGGTCTTGCCGTTGGTCCCGGTCACACCGACCAGACACAAGGCTCGGCTCGGCTCGCCATAGAAGCGGCCGGCAATTGCCGACAACTGCCCGGCCAGCCCTTTGATTGGAACCAACGGTACACCACCGTCAGCGAACGATGGCGCCCCCGCGGCCTCGTAGGCCACGGCCGCCGCCCCCCGGGCAAGCGCATCCGGGATATGGGCGCGGCCATCCTGCCGGCCCCCCGGAACCGCGAGAAAGAGGTCCCCCGGACGCACCTGGCGGCTGTCCAGGGTCAACTCCCGGATCAGTAGCGCCGTCTCGGCCTGTGGCAGCAACTGATTGAGCGGCATGGGCATCAGATACGCTCTCCTTTGCCGGACGCATCCTTGTTGACGGTCTTGGTCTCGGCCGGCGGCGGCAGGTTGTCCGGTGCCACGTTCATCAGGCGCAACGCGCCGGCCATGACCCGGCCGAATACGGGCGCCGAAACCAGACCACCGAAATAGGCGCCGTTGCTCGGCTCGTCGATCACCACGGCCATGGCGATACGAGGGGCGCTGGTCGGGGCGAAGCCGGCAAACAGCGAGCGATACGACTTTTCCTTGTATCCCTTGGCGCCCACGCTGGCCTTGCGCGCCGTGCCGCTCTTGCCTGCGACGTGATATCCCGGCACCTTGGCGCGGAATACGCCGCCCGGAGCTTCGACGACCTGCTGCAACATGCCCTGCATGGTCTTGGCGACGTTCGGGGAGATGACCTGAACGCCTTCCGGCGCCTGTTCCTGCCGGGCCAACGCAAGAGGCAACGAACGACCATCGTTGGCCAGCGTGGCATAGGCATGGGCCAGTTGAACGGCCGTTACCGAGAGGCCATAGCCATAGGACAGCGTGGCAGTCTCCGCCTTGCGCCATTCGCGATGACTGGGCAGGTTGCCCACCTGCTCGCCAGGGAAGCTCAGACCGGTATCCTGGCCGAAACCGACACGCTGCATCAGCGAGTGGATGGATGCACCACCGATATCGAAGGCAACCTTGCTCATGCCGACGTTACTCGACTTGATCAGGATGCCAGTCAGATCCAGAACGCCTCCTTCGGCGTGCGAAACATCGCGAATGGTATAGCGCCCGATCTGCAACCTGCCCGGCGCCACCTCCACCCTGTCGCTGGGCTTCCAGCGTCCGGTTTCCAGCGCGGCGCTCATGGAAAGCGGCTTCATCGTCGAGCCGGGCTCGAAGACATCGACCAGGGCGCGATTGCGCATGGCCGCCGGATTGAGGTTGCGCTTGTTGTTCGGGTTGTAGGTCGGCTGGTTGACCATCGCCAACACTTCGCCGGTCTTCACATCGATCATCACCAGGGTGCCGGCCTTGGCGCCGACCTCGGTAATGGCATTGCGCAACTCCCGATGTGCCAGATACTGCAGCCGCAGATCGATGGACAGCGCCAGCGTCTTGCCAGCCTTGGCGTTCTGTACCACCTGGACATCCCGGATCAGCCTACCGCGACGGTCCTTCAGCACTTGCCGCTTGCCGGGCACACCGGCCAGCCATTCGTCGAAGGCCAGCTCCATGCCTTCGCGCCCATGATCATCGATATCGGTGAAGCCGAGCACATGGGCGGTGACCTCGCCCGCCGGATAGAAACGCCGGAACTCTTCCAGGGCGTAGACACCCGGGATCTTCAAATCGAGCACGGCCTGCCCCTGCTCCGGGGTCAACCCTCGGACCAGATAGGCGAACTCGCGGCCAGCCAGTTGCTCGAGACGCTCGGTCAGCGCCTTCTCATCCTGGCCCAGGGCCTTGGCCAGGGTGGCCCACTGGTCGCGTGCACCGGCCAGCTCCTTCGGATTGGCCCACAGGGTGGTGACCGGAGTACTGACCGCCAGAGGCTCGCCATTGCGATCGGTGATCAGTCCACGATGCGCGGGGATAGGGATGTGCCGCATGCTGCGTGCATCACCCTGCCCCTTGAGGAAATCATGATCGAAAATGTGTAGGTCGACGATGCGCCAGGCGATGGTAGCCACCATCAGAGCCAGGAGAATCAGCACCAGACGGAAACGCCAGGGATAGAGTGCCCCCTCGAGCTTCATCATGGCGCCACCAGCCGTACTTCCGCCGCGTCCGGGACGCGCATCTTCAAAGTTTCGGTGGCCAGGGTCTCGACCCGGCCATGCGCGGTCCAGGTGCTCTGCTCGAGGATCAATCGTCCCCATTCGGCCTGCAGCTTGTCGCGCTCGCTCAGTTCGCCGTACAGGGCATTGAGCAACTGACGATTCCAGTAGGCGCTATAGGACACCGCGATGGCGGAGAACAGGGAGGCAACGAAAAGTACCAGCATCAACAGACTACCGCCCGGCATGGTCTTGTCCGACATACGACTCATCGAAGCTTCTCCGCCACACGCATGATCGCGCTGCGGGCACGGGGATTGGTCTTGAGTTCGGATTCGGAGGCATATCGCGGCTTGCCAATCAGCTTGAGACGCGGCTCGAAGGCAGCCGGACGGATCGGCAGATCACGCGGCAGCTTGTCAGCCTCGCCCTTGACCTGCCGACGCATGAACCGCTTGACGATGCGGTCCTCCAGCGAATGGAAACTGATCACGGCCAGGCGGCCACCGACTTCAAGTACCTCCAGCGCAGCATCAAGCCCCTGCTCGAGATCGCCAAGCTCATTGTTTATATGAATACGCAAGCCCTGAAAGGCACGCGTTGCCGGGTTCTTGCCCTTCTCCCAGGCTGGATTGGCGGCAGCCAGTACCTGCGCCAGATCGGCGGTACGCTCGAACGGCCTCTCCTGGCGACGCTGTACCACGGCCTGAGCCATGCGCCTGGCAAAGCGCTCTTCACCATAATCCTTGAACACGTGGGCAATCTCCTCGCAGGAAGCCTGAGCCAGCCATTCGGCCGCACTCAGGCCGCGGCCCGGATCCATACGCATGTCCAGCGGACCGTCGTTGAGAAAGCTGAAACCACGCTCGGGATCGTCCAGTTGCGGCGAGGACACACCCAGATCGAGCAGCACACCACTGACCTTGCCGACCAGCCCACGCATTTTCATCTCGTCCGCCAACTCGGCAAAACTGCGCTGCACGATGACGAAGCGAGCGTCCTCCGTAGCCAGAGCAAGCCCGGCAGCGACCGCCTGGGGATCCTTGTCGAACCCAAGCAGGATACCTCCCGCGCCAAGACGCCCGAGAATCAGCCTGCTATGCCCGCCTCGCCCGAAAGTGCCGTCCAGATAACAGCCGCCCTCCCGGATGGACAGAGCGTCGACCGCCTCTTCAAGCAGCACGGTGATATGACTGAAACCACTCTTCATAATCACAGGATCAAGTCGCGCAATTCGCCCGGCAGGTCTCCGGGTTGTTGTTTGATAGCCGCCAGATCCGCATTTGCAATCGCGATCCAGGCATCTTCATTCCACAGCTGAAATTTGTTCAGTTGGCCGACCAGCATCGCGTGCTTGTCCAGACTCGCATGCTCCCGCAGGCGTGGCGGAATCAGGAAACGCCCACTGCCATCCAGCTCGAGATCCACGGCATTACCGATCAAAAGCCGCTGCAGACGGCGAGTTTCCTCACGCAGCGAAGGAAGCTCACGCAGTTTGGTCTCGATGAGCTCCCATTCCGGCAGAGGGTATATGCAGAGACAGGGGTCCATCGCATCGATGGTGACGATGAGTTGCCCCGCCGAGCGAGCCATGAGCTCCTCACGATACCGGGCAGGCATCGAAATCCGCCCCTTAGCGTCAAGACTGACGGCATTTGCTCCGCGAAACACGGTCGCGCTTCCCCTGACTGCAAGCTTCCCTGCCCACTGAAACCCACTTTATGCCACTTCGTACCACCTTGCGCACACTATAGAAACGCCCCACCCCACCGTCAAGGCAGCGGAAAATGAAAAAATCCTTATGGGACGGCGATTTAGCTGATTATGAGAGAGAAAAATCGCAACTAATGCGGAACAAATTCAGCAAAATCAACAAGCTGAATTGCATACTTGAAGGGGATTATGAGATGGAGGTTTCCTGCTCGGCCTCTGATAGGCCTCACAAAGCGCGGCGAGGAGAAAAAGGGGGAGAGCCGGTCTGTAAGCCGGGTTCTGTCGAGGACAGTCATTCCTCTACGACGACCATCGCTGGCCGCCTTTAGCAACCTACCCGGATCCAGCGCGGGCCACGCCAATGGATCCCTATTTGGTCTTGCTCCGAGTGGGGTTTACCTAGCCACGAACTGTTGCCAGCCGTGCGGTGCGCTCTTACCGCACCTTTTCACCCTTACCGGCGCTTGCGCGCTTAGGCGGTTGTTTTCTGTGGCACTTTCCGTAGGCTCGCGCCTCCCAGGCGTTACCTGGCACTCTGCCCTATGGAGCCCGGACTTTCCTCCCTCCCATATTGAGGAACAATATGGGACAGCGACTGTCCAACCGACTCTCCGCCGGCAAGGGTAATGCTCGCCGACAGTATCCGCAAGCACTCCTCCTCCAGGGCAACATGCGCCGGCCTCATCCTCGACGTTCCAGAGCTGCCTGATAAAGCAGGTTCTTGCGTACTCCGGTAATCTCAGCGGCCAAAGCTGCAGCCTTCCCCAACGGCATCTCCTTTAACAAGAGATCGAGGACGCGAAGCGCTTCCGCCGATACCGAATTGTCGGAAGGAGCCTGCCAGCCAGCCAACAAGAGCACGCACTCGCCACGTTGCTGATTGCCATCGGCAGCAACCCAGGCACGCAACTCGCCGAGGGGCAATCCCTGGAAGGTTTCGAAGGTCTTGGTCAGCTCTCGTGCCAGAACCGCCAGACGATCGCTCCCCATGATCCGCTCGAGATCACCCAGGCATTCGAGCAACCGATGCGGCGCCTCGTAGAAAATCAGCGTGCGAGACTCTTCTTTCAAGCGCTCCAAACGAGCTTGACGCGCAGCCGTCCTGGCCGGCAAAAAACCCTCGAAGACAAAACGATCCGAAGGCAATCCCGCGGCGGACAGCGCCGTGATCAAGGCACAGGGGCCGGGCACCGGGACCACCCTTATACCGGCGGCGCGCGCCTGACGTACCAGATGAAACCCTGGATCGGAGATCAATGGGGTACCGGCATCGGAAATCAGCGCGACATCCTCACCAGCCAGCAGCCGCGCCAGGAAGCGCGCGCCCTGGTCACGCTCATTGTGCTCATGACAGGCAGCCAAGGGCGTCATGATGCCGAAATGCTGCAGCAAACGCGCGGAATGACGAGTATCCTCGGCCGCGATCAGGGCCACGTCGCGCAGCACGCTGAGCGCCCGTGTGGAGATATCGTCAAGGTTGCCAATCGGGGTAGCAACGACATAAAGGATGCCTATCCTTGGATTCAGCGCAGCGGATACGGCCATGGCACCCCCTTAGACGATCAAAACACGCATTGTAACCGGTTTCCCGATCACGACATCACACCCAAGGCTTGGGTACAATTCTTCAATTGTCCTTGAGCATCAGGAACGCCTCAATGATCGCCTGTCTGCGCCCCCTTTCCGCCCTTTTTCTTGCCGGTCTCCTGACTGCCTGTGCCAGTTCGCCGTCGTCCAAGCTGGGCGAACTGCCCTCGCCTTCACAAGCCAGCGTCGAGCAACTCCTGCAGCAGGCAGACAAAAGCAAACCGGAAAAGGCCGCACTCCTGCGTCTGACGGCCGCTGACCAGGCTTACCGGCAGAAGGACCTGGCCCAGGCCATGCGCATTCTCGAGCAAATTCCGCTGGATAGTCTCAAGCCCGCCCAGCAGATCTTCGCCAGCACTCTCGGCGCAGAGATCGCCTTGGCCCGCAACAATCCCAAAGTAGCGCTCAAAACCCTCGACCACCCCAGCATGCAACACTTGGGCGAACTGCCCATACAGCAACAGATTCGCACCCAACTCACGCGCGCACGTGCCCTGGAAGCGGATGGACAGCACCTGAGCGCTGCCCGCGAGCGGATTTTCATCGCTCCCCTACTGAGCGAATCGAACGCCAGCGAAAACCACGAGCGGATCTGGCGACTGATTCAGGGTCTGCCACTGGATGCTCTGAATGCCCCCGGAGAAGAGAACAGTGAACTGGGAGGTTGGCTGGCCTTGGCTCGCGGCATAAAAAGTGCCGGCACCCTGGAGTTGCAGCAGGCGGCCATCGACCAGTGGCGCGCAGCCAACCCGCAGCATCCGGCAGCCCTGCAGTTGCCGGTACCGCTCATCAAACTACGCGAGCTGGCCAGCCAACCGCTGAACAAGATTGCCCTGCTGCTTCCGGAGGAAGGCCAGCTCGCCTCAGTGTCCCGTGCCTTGCGCAACGGCTTCATGGCCGCCCATTACCAAGCGCAGCAACTCGGCCAGCAGCCCCCCAGCATCGAGCTCTACGACAGCAGCCGATTGACCTCCATCGACGACTTCTATCGCCAGGCCCAGGCCGCCGGAGTGCAACTGGTCGTCGGCCCCCTGGAAAAAACCCTGGTCAAACAGCTCGGTGATCGGGAACAGCTACCGATCACCACGCTCGCCCTGAACTACGGCAACGCCGGACAGGAAGGCCCGCCACAGCTTTTCCAATTCGGTCTGGCAGCAGAAGATGAAGCCCGAGGAGCCGCCCGCCGCGCCTGGGCAGACGGTATGCGCAGGGGCGTCGCCATGGTGCCCTCCGGCGAATGGGGCGACCGGGTTCTTCAAGCCTTCCAGCAAAGCTGGCAGGCTGCGGGCGGCAACCTGGTTGCCGTCGTTCGGATCGATCAGCCTGCCCATCTGGCTCAGCAGATTGCCGAACTGTTCCAACTGCGTCAAAGCGAGGCACGCGGCAAACGCCTGCAGGCTGTGCTTGGTAGCGAGGTGGTCGCACAACCCTCGCGGCGCCGCGATATCGACTTCATTTTCCTCGCCGCCACCCCGCAGCAGGCCCAGCAAATCAAGCCGACCCTCGCCTTCCAATATGCCGGCGACGTACCGATCTATGCCACTTCGCATCTCTACAGCCCCAAGGAGGAACGGAACTATTACCTTGACCTCGAAGGTATTCAGTTCTGCGAAACACCCTGGCTGCTGGATGCAAATCCGAATGACAACCTACCGCAACTGGTTGGAAATCAATGGCCGCAGGCCAAAGGTAGTCTGGGACGCCTCTACGCCATGGGCGTCGATGCCTACCGAGTCGCTCCGCGACTGGCACAACTCAAGGCACTACCGGAAACCCGCATCGACGGGCTCTCCGGCAACCTGAGCCTGAGTCCCGACCAGCGCATCCAGCGCCAGTTGCCTTGGGCTGCGTTTCGCGATGGCCAGATACAGCGCTTGCCGGCCAGCGGTTTCTGACATGGACAGGCAACGCATAGGACGCGATGCCGAGGCTCTTGCCCTACTCCATCTAACAGCGCAAGGGATGCGCCTCCTGGCGCAAAACTGGCGCTGTCGATGCGGCGAGCTCGATCTGGTCATGCTCGACGGCGATACGGTAGTATTCATCGAGGTGCGCTATCGGCGGCATCTCGCCTGGGGAGGCGCACTGGAGAGCATCGATACACGCAAGCGCATGAAACTCATCCGCACCGCTCAGTATTTTCTACAGCAAGAAACACGTTGGGCCAGGCATCCCTGCCGTTTCGATGTCATTGCCATCAATGCCGACGAGAGCGCATCCAGCCGTCTGAACTGGATTCGCAGTGCTTTCGATGCCTGATCCGGCAAGCTACCTAGTTCTCAAACGTTCTGCGGCAGCCCCACCGCCCCCATGCGCCAGACTTTCCTCTGACCGCAGCGAACACCAACTTTGAAGGCTATCGCCGATGGACATGCACGCCCGCATCAGCCAGCTCTTTCAGGCCAGCATTGAAACCAAGCAGCAGGCCATGGAGGTCATCCTCCCCCATATCGTCCAAGCCAGCGAACTCATGGTTCAGGCCTTGCTCAACGAAGGCAAGATCCTTTCTTGCGGCAATGGCGGTTCAGCCGGAGATGCACAACACTTCTCGTCGGAACTGCTCAACCGCTTCGAGCGCGAACGCCCCAGCCTGCCGGCCATCGCACTGACCACCGACAGTTCGACGCTCACTTCGATCGCCAACGATTACAGCTACAACGAAGTTTTTTCCAAGCAGATCCGCGCCCTGGGTCAACCCGGCGACGTTCTGTTGGCCATTTCCACCAGCGGCAACTCCGCCAATGTGATTCAAGCCATCCAGGCCGCTCATGACAGGGAAATGCAGGTAGTTGCTTTGACTGGCCGCGATGGGGGCGGCATGGCCGCATTACTGCTCCCCGAGGACATCGAAATCCGAATACCAGCCAAGGTTACGGCCAGGATTCAGGAAGTGCACCTGCTGGTCATCCACTGTTTGTGCGATTTAATCGACAATCAACTGTTTGGAAGCGAAGAATGAAAAGCTCACTTCTGATCATTGGTGCCCTGACGGCAAGCCTCTTCTTGGGAGGCTGCAGCAATCGCAGCATCGGTAACAGCATTGACGATCAATTCATCGAGCCCAAGGTTGCCGAGAAAATCCGCCAGGCACATGCCGACCTGGATAGCGACAGTTCGCATATCGTGGTCACGACCTACAATGGCGTCACCCTGCTTGCAGGCCAGACTCCGCGCACAGAACTCAAGCAACTCGCCGAACAAGCCGCACTCTCGGTCCCCGGGGTAACGAGGGTGCATAATGAAATACAGATCCTTTCCCCCGCTTCGCTCCTTGCCCGCAGCAACGACTCTTTGCTGACTACCAAGATCAAGACGCAAATGCTTGCCGATAGCACGATCCCTGGCTCGAAAATCAAGGTGGTCACCGAGAACGGCATCGTCTATCTACTGGGATTGATCACTCGACAGGAAGCGAATAGAGCAGCCAATCTGGTACAGGGCGTTTCCGGCGTGCAGAAAGTCGTCAAACTGTTCCAGTACACGGACTGAATAAAAAGGCGATCCCGAGGGATCGCCTCTTGTACGGACTATTTGACCACCTTCAGGCTCGGGCGCCCAGCCGGCCGCGGCGGCTCGCCACCGGAAGGCCCATCATCGTCGGGGCCAGCGCCTCCCTCCGCAGCCGGTGGCTCGACCTCGAAAACCATGCCTTGGCCATTTTCGCGCGCATAGATAGCCATGACGGCTTCGGGTGGTATGAACAGGCTATGAGCGACACCACCGAAGCGGCCTTCGAAACTTACCCCCTGATTGTCCATATGCAGATGCCTCACAGCGCTGGGAGAAATATTGAGGACAATCTGCCCATCGCTCACGTAACCGGCCGGAACCTGTACATTCGGCATCTCGGCATTGACCAGCAAGTGAGGCGTGCAATCGTTATCGACGATCCACTCATAGAGCGCACGCAGCAGATAGGGACGACTGGAGTTCATATCACCTCCTCATGTTGGCCGCATATCGCGTTCGACAGCGGACAGGCTGACCTGAAAGGCCTGGCGAGCGAACTGGCGCTCCATGTATTCGAGCAGAGGCCTTGCACTGCGCGGAAGCTCTATACCCAATAGCGGTAGCCGCCAGAGAAGCGGCAAGAGACAGCAGTCCACCAAGCTTGGCTCGTCACTAAGAAAATAAGGTTTTTCAGCAAATAAGGGAGCGACTTCAAGCAGGCTCTCTCGCAGCTCCCTGCGCAACTGATTGCAACCGCCCCCATCGCTACGCTCATTCAAAATCCGATCGACCAGAACGCACCAGTTGCTCTGGATACGATGCATCAGCAGACGACTGTTGGCACGGGCGACAGGATACACCGGTAGCAGCGGCGGATGCGGATAACGCTCCTCAAGATACTCCATGATCACCCCCGGCTCGTACAGGAGCAAATCACGATCCATCAGCGTGGGTAACGCGCCATAGGGATTGAGCTCGGCAAGCTTGTCCGAGTCCTGCCCCGGATCTATGTCCAGGATCTGGACGACAATCCCTTTCTCGGCAAGCACCATCCGCACACGATGGGAATAGTGGTCAGCCGGGTCGGAGTAACAGGTCAACCGTTTGGTCATGCCCGGCCCCTCGGTTGCAGGTCATATTTTCGGAATAAAAAAACACACGCGCCCCGAGGACGCGTGTGTTTACAGGCGCAAGTGCGATACGTCAGTGCACGTCTTTCCAGTATTCGCGCTTGAGCAGATAGGCGAACACGAAAAAGACCGCCAGGAACAGAAGCACGTAACCACCGACTCGCTGGCTTTCCAGCTTGACCGGGTTGGCCGAATAGGCAAGGAAGGTCACCAGATTCTTCACCTTCTCGTCGAACTCTTCGGGGGTCAGTGTGCCGGTTTTCGGCAGAATGGTCAGTTGATCGCAAGCCTCATGGGTAATCTCCGCCCCCGTGAGCGGGTCATACTGCTTCTTGCCATCCTCAACCACCTGAACCTGCTTGCAACCGAAGACCTGACGCCCCTGCAGGCCAGCCAGCACGTTAGGCATGCCAACGTTTGGAAAAACCGTGTTGTTCACTCCCAGAGGACGCGACGGATCTTCATAGAAGCTGCGCAGATAGCTATACAGCCAGTCGTTGCCACGCACACGGGCGACCAGTGTCAGATCCGGTGGCGCCGCACCAAACCAGACCTTGGCATCCTCCGGGCGCATACCGATCTTCATGTGGTCGCCAATCTTGGCACCGGTGAAGATGATGTTTTCCAGCATTACCTCTTCCGGAATGCCCAAGTCCCTGGCTACCCGCTCATAGCGCTGGAAACGGGCGCCATGACAACCCATGCAATAGTTGGCGAAGGTCCGCAGGCCATCCTGCATGGCAGCCTTATCAGCCAGATCAACGTCGACTTTGTCCAGTTCGACAGCGGTCCCCGCAGCAAAGGAAAAGGCCGGCAGGATTGCAAGAATTAACGCAGCAAATTGCTTTTTCATCAGCCAGTCACCCTTTCCGGAACCGGTTTGGTCTTTTCCATCCTGGTATAGAAAGGCATCAGGATGAAGAATGCGAAGTACAGAACCGTGCATACCTGCGACAGCAGGGTGCGACCCGGCGTGGGAGAAAGCACTCCAAGCACACCGAGAATCAGGAAAGAGACACAGAATACCAGCAGCCACAACTTGCTCAGCCAGCCCTTGTAGCGCATGGACTTGACAGGACTGCGATCCAGCCAAGGCAGAACGAACAGCACGGCGATAGCCGCTCCCATGGCGATGACGCCAAGCAGCTTGTCCGGAACGGCGCGCAGGATTGCGTAGAATGGCGTGAAGTACCAGACGGGCGCGATATGTTCGGGTGTCTTGAAGGCATTGGCCTGCTCGAAATTCGGCTTCTCGAGGAAATATCCGCCCATTTCCGGGAAGAAGAACACCACAGCGCAGAAGACAAAGAGGAACACCACCACACCGACTATGTCTTTCACGGTGTAATAAGGATGGAAAGGAATGCCGTCCAACGGCTTGCCATTGGCATCCTTGTTCTTTTTGATCTCGATACCGTCAGGGTTGTTGGAGCCAACCTCATGCAGGGCCAGGATATGCAGAACGACCAGACCAAGCAGAACGATCGGCAACGCGATGACGTGCAGAGCGAAGAAGCGGTTCAGGGTAATGCCGGAGATCAGATAGTCGCCACGGATCCATTGGGTCAGATCCTCGCCGATCACCGGAATGGCGCCGAACAGGGAAATGATGACCTGAGCCCCCCAATAGGACATCTGGCCCCAAGGCAACAGATAGCCCATGAAGGCCTCGGCCATCAGGCACAGGTAGATCAGCATACCGAAGATCCACACGAGCTCGCGCGGCTTCTGGTAGGAACCATAGAGCAACCCGCGAAACATATGCAGGTAGACCACGATGAAGAACGCCGAAGCGCCGGTGGAGTGCAGATAGCGAATGATCCAGCCGTACTCGACATCGCGCATGATGTATTCGACGGAAGCGAAGGCCTCCTCGGCGGACGGGGTGAAGCTCATGGTCAGCCAGATACCGGTGAGGATCTGGTTGACCAGCACCAGCAACGCTAGAGAGCCGAAGAAGTAGAAGAAGTTGAAATTCTTCGGTGCGTAGTATTTGGACAGATGGTCTTCCCACATCGAGGTAGCGGGAAAGCGGGCATCGATCCACTCCATGAATTTGCTCATCACGCCTTCTCCTGATCCACGCCGACAATGATCACATCATCCGATTCATAGGAATGCGGAGGTACCGGCAGGTTCAAGGGCGCGGGCTGTGCCTTGTAGACACGACCGGCCAAATCGTACTTGGAACCATGACAGGGACAGAAGTAGCCCCCCACCCAGTCGCCCCCCAGATCCGCCGGCGCAACCTCGGGACGGAAGGAAGGAGCACACCCCAGGTGCGTGCAGAGGCCGACCAGCACCAGGATCTCGGGCTTGATCGAGCGCAGTTTCCGGTCGACATAGGCTGGCTGGACCGAGGCAGCGGAATCAGGGTCCGCCACGGCAGACTCAACCTTCTTCAGATTGGTGAGAATCTCCTCGGTACGGCGGACGATAAACACCGGCTGGCCACGCCATTCAGCCACTATTTGCTGCCCTGGCCCAATTTTGCTGACATTCACCTTTACCGGTGCACCTGCGGCCTTGGCCTTGGCACTTGGGAACCAGGATCCCACGAATGGGACCGCAGCCCCCACCGCCCCCGCCGCACCCACCACTGAGGTGGCTGCAACCAGGAAGCGACGCCGGCCGACATTCACGCCGTCATTGCTCATTCAGTTGTCTCCCATCAACTCTGCGGTCCGTTACCCGGACCTGTAATAAAAAAACGAGGCGCGCGAAAAAACGGCAAAATGTTAAAGAAAACCCTTAGGTCTGACAAGGTAATAGCCGGATACAATAATGTCGCGGCGCTTGCAAAGAGCGGCATCGGAGTCGCGACAAGCTGTCGCAGAACCTCTCCAGGCACAAAAACTCCGGACATAAAAAAACACCCGGTACTCGACGAGTACCGGGTGTTTCCTGAAAGCGCCGGAATCAGCGCTTGGAGTATTGTGGACGCTTGCGCGCCTTGCGCAGACCAACCTTCTTACGCTCGACCTCACGGGCATCGCGCGTCACATAGCCAGCATGGCGCAACGAACTGCGGAAAGTCTCGTCATACTCGATCAGAGCGCGAGTGATGCCATGACGAATGGCACCAGCCTGACCGCTGACACCACCACCAATGACAGTGACATAGATATCGAACTTTTCCACTGTTTCGGTCAGCTCGAGCGGCTGACGAACCACCATACGAGCGGTTTCGCGACCGAAGAACTGCTCGAGAGAGCGGTTGTTGATGGAAATCTTGCCAGTGCCCGGACGCAGGAAGACGCGAGCGGTAGCAGTCTTGCGACGGCCAGTGCCGTAGTTTTGAGTCGCCGACATAATTGAGCTATCCCCTTAAATCTTCAGTTCTTGAGGCTGCTGAGCGGTATGCGGGTGAACAGCACCCTTGTACACCTTCAGCTTGCGATACATGTCGCGACCCAGCGGATTCTTCGGCAGCATGCCCTTGACCGCAGTCTCGATCACGCGCTCGGGCGCCTTGGCAATCAACTTCTCGAAGCTGATGGATTTGATACCGCCCGGAAAACCGGAATGGGAATAGTAGATCTTGTCGCTGCTCTTGGCACCGGTAACCCGTACTTGCTCGGCATTGATCACGACGATGTAATCACCGGTATCCACATGCGGAGTGTATTCAGGCTTGTGCTTGCCGCGCAGACGGCTGGCGATCTCAGTAGCCAGACGACCCAGGGTCTGGCCGGCAGCGTCGACGACATACCAGTCGCGCTTAACGGTTTCCGGTTTCGCAGTAAAAGTTTTCATTCGTTATAGCCTCAGGGGCCACCCTGAAAATAAGGGGGCGAATCGTACTGAATGGTGCTTGCCTTGACAAGGCCAAGGCGGCCGGAAACAGACGCTATCGGGGGCTCGGGTCAGCGCGTCCGCAACGGCGGGAGATCGGTAGGCTAGGCATCCCCTACCTGATTTCTAGCGGGCTAGGCATCCTCACCAGAAAATCTCTCAAATCATACCGACTAACGAGAAAATAGCAACTATTTTTCCGTAGGAAACGGAACCTTACCCTAGCTCGCCAAGAGTCCTTGAAGCACTTGCCCCGTCAGCCGACCATTCGCCGCCCAGGTCCGGCCGGTCACTGTTTATCAGGCTCTGCGCGAAGCAAGCCGATCGGCCAGACGGGTCGGCTCGGGCAAGCGATAACGCGTAACACAAGCCATGACCAATCGTGGCGCGCTGGCCAGACTGACGCGATGCCCCGGAGAAACGATCAGGGGACGCACCCGATCCTTGCTGCGCAGCACCGCTCCCAGCACCTCGCCCCGATACATCAGAGGAACCTGATCTCCGCGGTGGGAACCCAACTCCGCATGGGTACCAACGAGAATCTTCTTGGCCACACCAATGGTTGGCAGGCCGCTGACTACTCCCAGATGGGCCGCAATGCCCAATCTGCGTGGATGGGCTATCCCCTGCCCATCGCAGAAAACCAGATCAGGAACCCGCGGCAACTCCGCCAGGGCGCGCAGAACGGCAGGAAGCTCGCGAAAGGACAGCAATCCCGGAATATAGGGCATAGAAGTCGGAATGCGTACCAGACTCTCGGCAAGCACTCCCAGGGTATTGGCATCGAGCAGCACCGCCGCCGCTCGCGTGATGCCCCCACCCTCTTCGAAACCGACATCCACGCCGGCTATCAGGCCCAGATCGGGAAAATCGTCGCGCAACACAACCCGCCCGGCCAGTTCCTGCTGCAGAAGACGGGCTCCGGCGGGCGTGCCATCCCAGTCACCGAAAGGCGAGTCGGGCACAACCAGAGGCGCAGACATACCTTGAATCCCCTTCCACCACAGTCTGATCGAAGCAAAGGACGCCAGCCACAAATGACGGGGCCGCTCACACGGCCCCTGTCGATCACGGCTTGTGTGGCCGTGCGAGGAACTCGTGGGACTGCATTTCCAGCAGACGGCTCAGTGTCCGCTGGAATTCGAACTCCAGACGACCACCGGTATAAAGATCCTTAAGTTCGACTTCGGCAGAAATGATCAATTTGACGTTGCGATCATAAAACTCATCAACCAGGTTGATGAAACGTCGCGCCATGTCATCCTTGGAGACATTCATCTGTTCGACATTGGACAGCAATACCGCCTCGAAGACCTTGCCCAGCTCGATGTAATCGTTCTGACTGCGCGGACCGTCGCACAATTCGCGGAACTCGAACCAAGCCACATCATTGGCAGTCTTGCGTGCGCGAATCTCACGGTTCTCGATCAGCAGGACATCGTTCTCCTTGACCGCACAACGCTCGGTGAGCAGGCTGTTGAAGCTGCGCTCCAGACTCTCCTCCGCCTCAGCATCCAGCGGCCAGTGGTACAACTCGGCCTGCTCCAGGGCGCGCAAGCGATAATCGATGCCACTGTCGACGTTGACGATCTCCGTATGCGCCTTGAGCAGGGCGATCGCCGGCAGGAAACGGGCACGCTGCAGGCCGTCCTTATAGAGGCCATCCGGCACGATATTGGAAGTAGCCACCAGACTCACGCCATTCTTGAACAGCTCCTCCAACAAGGTAGCGAGAATCATCGCATCGGTGATATCGGATACGAAGAACTCGTCGAAGCAGATGACCCGTGCCTCGTTGGCAAAACGCTTGGCAATGATGGTCAGCGGATTCTTCTCGCCCTTGAGGGTTTTCATTTCCTCGTGCACCCGCTTCATGAAGCGATGGAAGTGGGTGCGCATCTTCTGTTCAAAGGGTAGCGCGTCGTAAAAAGTGTCGACCAGATAGGTCTTGCCGCGCCCCACCCCTCCCCAGAAATAGAGCCCCTTGATTGGCTCCTTCTGCTGAGTCTGCGACTTCTTGCCGAGCAGCCTATCGAACAAGCCGAGCTTGCTGCCCGTGGCCGCCGCCTGCGGACCGGTGCCGACCAGGTCGTCATAGAGGCGCTGCAGATGACGCACCGCATTTTCCTGAGCGGTGTCGTGGAAGAAATCGGGGCGTTTCAGGTCGGCTTGATAACGCTCAAGGGGTGTCATGGTGGAGTCGGGATAAAGTCGTGAAGAGGCCGCCTTGGCGGCGCTCTCGTCTGTTGGGAATGTCGTCAAGTCGTTCAAAACGGGCCACCCTCATCAAGAGTTCAAAGGTTCGCAACCGTCTGTCCGAGCCGAAAAGCGTAAATCCGGTACGGTACAGAGTCGCACGGCGATCAATCGGCAAGCCCTGAAATCGCTTCCCGCAGGCGCAACATGGCTGCCTCCAAAGCATCCGGATCGGCATACGTCGGGCTGTCGGCCATGCATTCGCCATCCAGCCAGAGACTGAACTGGGCGCCTTCGTCGGCACGCAGTTCGAGCGCATCCGCCCCCAGGGCAATCAACTGCTGGCTGATCCGCCCCACAGCCTTAGGATCGTCAAAAGGCCGCGACAACAGCAACTCCTCGCCATCGGCGGCCAGAAAACGGAAGCGGAAACTTCCGTCGGGCTCACGAAAACTGACGAAACGCGCAGTTTTCACTGCCTTCTTCTTGCCACCGGCAGTCTGACTGTGCGCCTCAGTGCGGAACGAGCGTAACCCGACCGCCTCGCGCAGCTCGCCGAGGAAAGGGGTGGCGATCCTGCGCGCCTTTGCCGCACCGGCGAGAAGAATGTCCTCCAAGTCAAACGGTCTCGCAATCAGCGTTTGGTAGCGCTCACGAGCCTCGCCCAACTCGTTTTCCAATAGTTGGAGCAAACGCTGCTTGGCCTCGCCCCAGGCGAGACCAGCCAGCAGATCGGCACGAAATTCGTCGAGTTGCTCGGGCGTGGCGAACGCCTGGTAGAGCGTGAACAGATGCGAGCCGTCCGGATCCTTCGGCTCGCCCGGCTCCCGCGAATCGGTGACGATGCGGGCAATGGCATCTTTCAACTGGCGACTGGAGCCGAACAGCGGAATGGTATTGTCATAACTCTTCGACATCTTGCGGCCATCGAGTCCCGGCAGGGTAGCGACCTCTGCCTCGATCACCGCCTCTGGCAGGGTGAAGAGCTCCCGTCCCCGACCGAACAGATGGTTGAAGCGCTGTCCGATGTCGCGTGCCATTTCCACGTGCTGGATCTGATCGCGACCGACCGGCACCTTGTTCGCGTTGAACATCAGGATGTCCGCCGCCATCAGCACTGGATAGCTGAACAAGCCCATCGTCACCCCGGTATCGGGGTCTTCTCCGCCCTCCAGATTCTTGTCCACCGCGGCCTTGTAGGCATGCGCGCGGTTGAGCAGCCCCTTGGCCGTCACGCAGGTGAGTAGCCAGGTCAGCTCGGTAATCTCGGGGATGTCCGACTGCCGGTAAAAAGTCGTCCTCTGCGCATCGAGTCCGCAGGCCAGCCAGGTAGCGGCAATTTCCAGGCGTGAGCGCTGGATGCGCGCCGGGTCGTCACACTTGATCAATGCGTGATAGTCGGCGAGGAAATAGAACGAGTCGGCCTGGGGATCGCGGCTGGCAACGATTGCCGGGCGAATGGCACCGGCATAATTGCCAAGATGCGGAGTACCGGTAGTGGTGATGCCGGTGAGAATTCGAGTGGTCATGGTATGAGCTTGTCTACGATGATCAGAGGCGCGAACTGACCAAGTCCTTCAACTCGCCCAGCCTGCCATGGAAGAAATGCCCGCATTCTGCCACTTTCAGTAACTCATGGGGACGCTGCAGGGCTGCCGACCAGTCGTAGACCAATTGCGGGCTGACCACCTCGTCCTGTTCCGGCTGGATGATCGTCAGGTCACTACCCTGTGGCACAATCATCGTTGCACGATCCAGGCGCATCACCGCCGGCGCGACCAGGAACATCCGCTCCGGCACCTGCCCCAGTACAGCCAGGCGCTCCGCAAGATTGAGTGCGACATAGCCACCGAAGGAAAAGCCGAAAATATTCAAGGGTAGCTGCGGCAACTGCCCGCGTACCCAACGAACGACCGCTTCGGCATCATCTACCTCGCCGCTACCCATGTCGTGATCGCCTGCGCTGGCGCCGACGCCCCGATAGTTGAAGCGCAGCGTACTGTAGCCGGCATCCCGGGCGGTACGTTGCAGGGTGGAGACGACCTTGTTCAGCATGGTCCCGCCCTTCACCGGATTGGGATGGCAGAGCAGCGCCAGGCCGCGGGCCTGCGGTATCTCAAGGTAAAGAGCCTCGAGTGGGCCACAGGGTCCATCGATGAACAGGGAGTTTTCGCGATTCGACAAACTATATCTCCGTGAGCAAGCCAGAGGCCGACTCGTCTGGCGTGGTTGGATCGCCGCGCCCTGCAAAGGGACCGCAGCACAGGAATGCGCTGCGCCGCCAGCCCCGTGGGCGGGCCGTGACAAGGCTTGTCCAATGACGGCACACTGTCCATGACACGGTCAAGTCCGGACCCATTTGCCGGCATGGAGCATCGCGTGCGTCTAGATCAGCTATACAGGGCATCCTGGAGCCGCTAACGTAAAACAAAGAAGCGTATAGAGGAAGGATCGTGGAACAGACGCTCATGGCTTGGTTACTACCAGCCCTCACCCTGCTCGTCGGCATCACCATCGGCTTCATTGCCGCCCGTCTATTGCCCAATGCGGTCCCCAGCCGGACACAACGCCAACTGGACGAACTGCAGGAGCGCTTCGATACCTATCAGAGTGAAGTGATCACCCATTTCAACACCACCGCAAGCCTGGTGAAGAAGCTCACTCAGAGTTATGCGGAGATTCAGGAACACCTGTCAGAAGGCGCCAGCCGTCTCGCACTCGATGAATTGACCCGCCAGCGTCTGCTCGCCACGCTGCAAAACGAAGAAAACCTCGGCAACCATGAGCGCCTGTCCAGCGCAATGACTCCCGAGGCTCCCAAGGATTACGCTCCCAAGCTAGCCAATGCCCCCGGCATGCTGGACGAACAGTTCGGCCTGAAGGGCGACAGGCACTGAAGCTCTTCTCTTGCAAGGCTCCAGGCCCCGCCCTGGCGGGGTTTTTCCCTTCCCGAACTACCCACCACAACGACACCGATAGAGGCTTGCACCGCTCATCGCCGTGGAGACTGACGAAGCCCGCAGGCACCTTGCAGGCCGCAAAAAATCGGACTCCAGGGAGGTCGACACTCCACGCCCCCCGCGACACAGCCACGGGGGGAGTGGACGGGCCTAAAGGGCGCCGCGACTACGCAACAGCTCGAGCACCTGCTTCACCCCCTCTTCCACCGAAAGATGCAAGGTATCGACCACCAGATCCGCATCCAGCGGTATGTCGTAGGGGAAGGACTCACCGGGGATATGATCGCCTCCCGCAGCATAGAGGCCCTGTGGATCCCGCTCACGGCAGACCAGCGGGGAAGCCTGTACATAGACGGTGATCAGGCGCTCGACACCGATCAGAGCCCGCGCCTGGGCACGCCCCTCGGCATCCGGAGCGACGAAGGCGGCCAGCGTCAGTAGACCGGCTTCGTTGAACTGCCGAGCCACCTGGGCGGCGCGCCGCCAGTTCTCGGCGCGCCCGGCACGATCCAATGGCAATCCCTTGTTCAGATCATGACGCAGATTCTGCCCATCCAGTACGTATACTGCGCGCCCCATATCGAACAGTTTGCGCTCCAGGGCATAGGCCAGGGTGCTCTTGCCGGCGCCTGACAGGCCAGTGAACAGAATCGTGGCCGGCCGCTGGCCGAAGCGTGCGGCACGCTCTTCGGCGCTGACATGGGCTAGCAGCCCATGATGACCGCCGACGTTCTGCCCGGACGGAGGCTCGGCGACGATCATACCGGCGCCAACGGTACCGTTGGTCAGCCGATCGATGACGATGAAGGCACCGGTGGTGCGGTTGTACTCATAACCATCGAGGGCAATGGGCGCATCCAGGCCGACCCGAACACGAGCGATCTCATTGAGCTTCAGTTCGCTGGCCGGTGCACGATCGAGGGTGTTGACGTCGATACGGTGCCCGATGGCGACGATGTTGCCCGGCACATAGCTGGTGGCGCGCTTGATGTCGTACTTCTTGCCCGGCAGCATCGGCTCCTCGGCCATCCATACCAGCATGGCCTCGAAGCTGTCGGCGACCTGTGGACGATTGTCGGCATGCACCAGCATGTCGCCGCGCGACACGTCGATCTCGTCCTCGAGAGTCAAGGTGATCGCCTGACCGGGAATCGCCTGCTCCAGTTCACCATCATAGGTGACGATGGAACGCACTCGACTGGTCTTGCCCGACGGCAACACGGCGACCTCGTCCCCCTTGTGCACGACACCACTGGCCAGGGTGCCGGCGAAACCACGGAAGTTGAGGTTCGGCCGGTTGACGTACTGAACCGGGAAACGCATGTCGGTCAGATTGCGATCGGCGGCGATTTCGACGGTCTCGAGGATCTCCATCAGCGATGGCCCCTGGTACCAGGGCGCACGCTCGCTCCGGTTGACCACGTTGTCTCCCTTGAGCGCGGACATCGGCACGAAATGCAGCGAACTCGGCCTGAGGCCGAGGCGCTCGGCAAACTGCAGGTAATCGGCCTGGATGCGCTCGAAAACACCCTGATCGAAATCCATCAGATCCATCTTGTTGACCGCGACCACGATGTGCCTGATACCCAGCAACGAGGCGATGAAACTGTGCCGGCGGGTTTGGGTCTGCACGCCGTAGCGGGCGTCGATGAGGATGATCGCCAAATCGCAGGTGGATGCGCCGGTGGCCATGTTGCGGGTGTACTGCTCGTGGCCAGGGGTGTCGGCGATGATGAACTTGCGCTTGGCAGTGCTGAAATAGCGATAGGCGACGTCGATGGTGATGCCCTGCTCGCGCTCGGCCTGCAGGCCGTCGACCAGCAGCGCCAGATCGACCTCATCGCCGGTCGTGCCGACCTTCTTCGAATCGCGGGTGATTGCTTCCAGGTGATCCTCGTAGATCATCTTGGAATCGTGCAGCAGGCGACCGATCAGGGTGCTCTTGCCGTCGTCGACATTGCCACAGGTGAGAAAGCGCAGCAGTTCCTTGCGTTCGTGCTGAGCCAGATAGGCGAGGATGTCCTCGCTGATCAATTCGGATTGATGCGACATGGAGCGAAGACCTTAGAAGTAACCCTGACGTTTCTTTTCTTCCATCGAGCCGGCGCCATCGTGATCGATGACTCGCCCTTGGCGTTCGGACGTGCGGGTCAGGAGCATTTCCTGGATGATGTCCGGCAGGGTAGCGGCGGTAGACTCCACGGCACCGGTCAACGGGTAGCAACCGAGGGTGCGGAAACGCACCATCTTCTTCTGGATGCGCGCTTTCTCCTCGGCGGAGAGATGTTCGAGAATACGATCATCGTCGATCATGATCAGGGTGCCGTTCTTCTCGATGACTTCGCGCTCGGCGGCGAAGTACAACGGCACTATAGGGATCTGCTCCAGGTAGATATACTGCCAGATATCCAGCTCGGTCCAGTTGGACAACGGAAACACGCGAATCGATTCGCCCTTCTTCACCTTGCCGTTGTAGACGTTCCACAGTTCGGGGCGCTGGTTCTTCGGATCCCAGCGATGCTTGCTGTCGCGGAACGAATACACGCGCTCCTTGGCGCGGGATTTCTCCTCGTCGCGCCGGGCACCGCCGAAGGCGGCATCGAAGCCGTACTTGTCCAGCGCCTGCTTGAGGCCCTCGGTCTTCATGATGTCGGTGTGCTTGGCACTACCGTGGGTGAAGGGGTTGATGCCCTGCGCCACCCCGTCGGGATTGACGTGGGTGATCAGCTCCAAGCCCATCTCCGCGACCATCTTGTCGCGAAATCTGTACATCTCCTGAAACTTCCACTGAGTATCGACATGCATCACCGGGAACGGCAGCTTGCCCGGGAAGAATGCCTTGCGCGCCAGATGCAACATCACGGCAGAGTCCTTGCCGATGGAGTACAGCATCACCGGGTTGTCGAACTCAGCGGCCACCTCACGGATGATGTGGATGCTTTCCGCCTCCAGCTGCTTCAGATGCGTCAGTTTGTCGGCCATGGTTACTCACGGATTGCGGATGGGTTACGGCCGGCGGGCCGTGGGACGTCGGCGCACTCTAGCACAGTCCCACTTCTAATAGACGAAGCACTCAGATCAAAGCGATCTAGCGATATAGCTGCCACTCAAACCGGATTGGGGCAATCGACGAACAGATGCTCGACGTCAAAGGTTCGCGCCAGGTATTCGCCCAGAGCCTGCACACCATAGCGTTCGGTGGCATGGTGCCCTGCCGCGAGGAAATTGATACCGTTCTCCCGGGCACTGTGCACGGTGGCCTCGGAAACCTCGCCGGTCAGATAGGCGTCGGCATCGGCGGCGATCGCCTGTTCGATGTAGCCCTGTGCGGCCCCGGTACACCAGGCGATACGATGGATCGGTCGCTCGGCTTCGATCAGCAGGGGCTGACGACCCAGCACCTGATGCACTTGCCGGGCGAACTCCAGTGCCGCCACCGGCTCGGCCAGGCAGCCGATCAGACCGACCGAGCGCGGATTGCCCGGCTCCAGCGCTCCCTCCACCCGCAGCCCGAGCCGCCTACCCAGTTGCACGTTGTTGCCCACCTCGGGATGTACATCCAGCGGCAGATGGTAAGCCAGCAGGCTGATCTCGTTGCTCAGCAGGGTATGCAGCCGGCGCCGTTTGTTGCCCACGACACAGGGATTTTCGTTGCGCCAGAAATAACCATGATGGACCAGCACCAGATCTGCCCCGACCTCGACCGCCGCATCCAGCAGCGCCTGGCTGGCCGTTACGCCACTGACGACTCTGGAGACCCGGGGACGTCCCTCGACTTGCAGGCCGTTCGGACAATAATCGGCGATGCCGCTCACCGCCAGATAGCGATCGGCTTCTTTCACCAGTTCAGACAGGGCGATGGCCATCTACGTCTCCATGAAAGGCTCGCGAGCCGCTAGCCAGTCGGCGGCTCCCTCGTATAATGGCGCACCTTACGATCCCCCCTTAGCCCTCGCAACCCCAAGGACTCCCGCTCCATGCTAAAGGCCCTGCGTTTTCTTGGCTGGCCCCTGGCGGTCGGAGTGCTGCTGGCCCTGCTGATCATCCAGCGTTATCCGGAGTGGGTCGGCTTGCCCCGGCAGCTTGCCGATGAGCAGCAACTGTCCCGCTCCATCCTCGCTCCCCAAGGCCCCGTCTCCTATGCCAATGCCGTGAGCAGCGCCGCACCGGCGGTAGCCAACCTGTACACCACCAAGGTCGTCAAGAAATCGAACCAGCCGCTGTTCGACGATCCACTGCTGCAACAGTACTTCGGCAACTCCCTGCCCAGTCAGCGGCGCCTGGAATCCAGCCTGGGGTCTGCGGTGATCATGCGCCGGGATGGCTACCTGCTGACCAACAACCACGTCACCGCCGGTGCCGACCAGATCGTCGTCGCCCTGCGGGACGGACGGGAAGTCCTCGCCCGGGTGATAGGCAACGATTCGGAAACCGATCTGGCCGTGCTCAAGATCGATCTGGACGAATTGCCGGTCATGCATCTCGGACGCTCCGACAGCATCCGCATCGGTGATGTCGCCCTGGCCATCGGCAACCCCTTCGGCGTCGGCCAGACCGTGACCATGGGCATCATCAGCGCCACCGGGCGCAACCAACTGGGCTTGAATACCTACGAGGACTTCATCCAGACCGATGCAGCGATCAATCCGGGCAATTCGGGCGGCGCGCTGATCGATGCCAATGGCTATCTGATCGGCATCAATACCGCCATTTTCTCCAAGTCGGGCGGATCCCAGGGTATCGGCTTCGCGATTCCGGCCAAGCTTGCCCTGGAGGTGATGGAGGAAATCATCAAGCACGGTCAGGTAATTCGCGGCTGGCTCGGACTCGAGGTGCAACCACTGACCAAGGAGTTGGCCGAATCCTTCGGCCTGGAAGGCCGGCCAGGCATCGTCGTCGCCGGCATATACCGTGACGGCCCCGCACAACGGGCCGGTCTGCAGCCGGGCGACCTGATCGTCAGTATCGATGGCCAGCCGGCCACCGATGGACGCCATGCCATGAATCAGGTCGCCCAGACTCGACCGGGAGAAACCATCGAAATCGAGGTCCTGCGCAACGGCCAAGCCCTCACCCTTAGCGCCGAGATCGGCCTGCGCCCGCCACCCACCGCCGTGCAGCAGCCATGAAACCACCCTGCCTGGGAACGAGACGGGCCCACTTGCGGCTCAGCAAAGGGCCGCCAGCACATCGGTCAGCGCCCGGTTCTGTTCCGGGGCTCCGACGGTGATGCGCAAGAACTGACGAATCCGTTCCTGCTTGAAATGGCGAACTATCACCCCCTGCTCGCGCAGCCCTGCCGCCAATCGTTCGGCATCGTGAACAGGGTGGCGAGCGAAGACGAAGTTGGCTGCCGATGGCAATACTTCGAAGCCCAGACGCTGCAACTCACCGACCAGGCGTTCGCGGCTGTCGATCACCTGCCGGCAGGTCTGCTCGAAGTAGGCACGATCCTCGAAGGCCGCCGCCGCTCCAGCTATGGCCATACGATCCAGCGGATAGGAATTGAAGCTGTTCTTGATCCGCTCCAGCGCCTCGATCAGTTCCGGGTGACCGACCGCCAGACCGACCCTCAGCCCGGCCAGGGAACGCGACTTGGACAGGGTCTGGGTCACCAGGAGATTGGCATGCCGGTCAACGAGACCGATCGCCGTCTCGCCACCGAAATCCACATAGGCCTCATCCACCACCACCACCGAGTCCGGATTGCTCTCGAGCAGCCGCTCGATGGACTCGAGCGGCAGCAGGCAGCCTGTCGGAGCATTGGGATTGGGGAAGATGATGCCTCCGTTGGGACGCACAAAGTCTTCGACGCGAATGCGAAACTCCTCGTCCAGCGCAACGGTCTCGAAGGGAATTGCGTAGAGACCACAGTACACCGGATAGAAACTGTAGGTCACATCCGGGAACAATAGCGGCCGGCCATGCTGGAACAGCCCATGGAAGATGTGCGCCAGCACCTCGTCGGAGCCATTGCCGACGAACACCTGACTGCTCCGCACTCCATAGTAGTCGGCGATCGCCTGCTTCAGGCGCTCGCCGTTGGGATCGGGATACAGACGCAGGCCATCGTTCAGCTCGGCCTGCATGGCGGCGATCGCCCGCGGCGACGGCCCGTAGGGATTTTCGTTGGTATTGAGCTTGACCAGCTTGCTCAGCTTCGGCTGTTCGCCTGGCACATAGGGCACCAGGTTCTTGACGAAGGGACTCCAGAATTTGCTCACGCCCTTCCTCTCCTCGGATTCGTTGCAATCGTCTTGCGTAGAAGCCAATCCTCCGGCGCGCTCATGCTCGTGAGCATCGCGGACGGATTCGCCTCCGCCGGTTTTGTGTGGACTTCACGCCTTGATCCGGTACTCGGCGCTGCGCGCATGAGCCGTCAGGGACTCGCCACGGGCCAGCACCGATGCGGTCTCACCCAGTTCGGAAGCGCCCGCCGCCGAGCAGAAGATGATCGACGAGCGCTTCTGGAAATCGTATACACCCAGCGGCGACGAGAACCGTGCGGTACCGGAAGTCGGCAGCACATGGTTGGGACCGGCGCAATAGTCACCCAGCGCCTCGGCGGTATAGCGCCCCATGAAGATGGCACCGGCATGGCGGATCTTCGGCAGCCAGCGCTGCGGATCGGCTACCGACAGCTCGAGATGCTCGGGGGCGATACGATTGGCCACGGCAATGGCCTGTTCCAGGTCGGTCACTCGGATGAGCGCGCCACGCCCCTCCAACGAGGTACGGATGATCTCCGCGCGCTCCATGGTCGGCAGCAGGCGGGCGATGCTCTCGGCCACCCGCTCGAGGAAATCGGCATCCGGACTGACCAGAATCGACTGGGCATCCTCATCGTGCTCGGCCTGGGAAAACAGGTCCATGGCGATCCAATCCGGATCGCTCTGCCCATCGCAGACCACCAGGATCTCCGAGGGGCCGGCGATCATATCGATGCCGACCTGACCGAATACGTGGCGCTTGGCCGTAGCCACATAGATGTTGCCGGGGCCGACGATCTTGTCCACCTGCGGCACACTCTCGGTGCCATAGGCCAGCGCAGCCACGGCCTGGGCTCCGCCGATGGTGAACACGCGGTCGACGCCTGCCACGCAGGCGGCAGCCAGCACCAGTTCGTTGAGCTCGCCACGCGGGGTCGGCACCACCATCACCACCTCCGCGACACCAGCTACCTTGGCTGGAATGGCATTCATCAGCACCGAGGATGGATAAGCCGCCTTTCCGCCCGGCACATACAATCCCGCACGGTCGAGCGGAGTGATCTGCTGACCGAGCACGGTGCCATCGGCTTCGGTATAGGTCCAGGAGTCCTGCTTCTGCCGCTCGTGGTACAGGCGTACACGCCCGGCAGCTTTTTCCAGGGCTTCGCGCTGCTCAGGGGAAATGCGCGTCAAGGCCAGTTCCAGACGCTCGCGCGGCAGGATCAGTTCGGCCATGGAGCCAGCCTCGACATTATCGAAGCGCCGGGTGAACTCGACTACGGCAGCATCACCACGCTCGCGTACGGCCTGGAGGATATCCAGCACGCGTCGATTGACGGCCTCATCGGAAACGCTTTCCCAGCTCAGCAAATAATCCAGATGGCGCGGAAAGTCCGGATCGGCAGCGTCGAGTCGGCGAAGGGCGAGGGATGTGGTCATAACGGCCTCTTGAATGGCTGGAACTCGGGCGCCGCTAGCCTAGCAAGCCTTCCGCGCGGGCACCCGAGAAATTTCGCTATGACACGGATAGGCGTTGGCGGATCAGGATCAGGCCGGATGTCGGCTTTCGACGGCGGCGCGCAGGGTATCGATCAGGGTCTGGATGCGCGCATGCTGCATCTTCATCGAAGCCTTGTTGACGATCAGACGCGAGCTGATGGTAGCGATCAGCTCTTGAGGCTCCAAGCCGTTGGCGCGCAGGGTATTGCCGGTATCGACCACGTCGATGATCTTGTCGGCAAGGCCCACCAGCGGTGCCAGTTCCATGGAACCATAGAGCTTGATGATATCCACTTGACGACCCTGCTCGGCGTAATAGCGCTTGGCCACATTGACGAACTTGGTAGCCACCCGCAGACGTCCCCTGGGCGCTTCGGCACCGACCTTGCCGGCGGTCATCAGCTTGCAGTTGGCGATCTTCAGGTCGAGGGGCTCGTACAACCCCTGGCCACCATACTCCATCAGCACATCCTTGCCGGCGACACCCAGGTCGGCAGCACCGTTTTCGACATAGGTCGGCACATCGGTGGCACGGACGATCAGCAGGCGCACGTCTTCTTGGCAAGTGGGGATGATGAGCTTGCGGCTCTTGTCCGGATTCTCGATGGGTACGATGCCGGCTTTTGCGAGCAGCGGCAAAGTGTCATCGAGAATCCGGCCTTTGGACAGGGCGATGGTTAGCATGAAAACGGATGTCCTTGATATTGACCCCATCGTGGGCTGAAATCGGCGCCGTGCCAGACGCCGACCCTAGCCCGGAATGCGACGGATCTTGGCACCGAGCAGTTGCAGCTTTTCCTCGATGCATTCGTAACCGCGGTCGATATGGTAGATGCGATCGATCAGGGTATCCCCTTCCGCTACCAGCCCGGCGATCACCAGACTGGCGGAGGCACGCAGGTCGGTAGCCATGACAGGAGCCCCCTTCAGGCAGGGCACGCCTGTGACGATGGCGGTGTTGCCCTCCACCAGAATGCGCGCGCCCATGCGATTCATCTCGTAGACGTGCATGAAGCGGTTCTCGAATACCGTTTCGATGACGGTGCCAGTACCTTCGGCCACCGCGTTCATGGAAATGAACTGAGCCTGCATGTCGGTCGGGAAAGCAGGATAAGGCGCGGTGCGTACGTTCACGGCCTTGGGCCTGTTTCCCTTCATGTCCAAGGAAATCCAGTTGTTGCCGGTATCGATCTGTGCCCCCGCCTCCTCCAGCTTGAGCAGTACCGCCTCGAGAATGGTGGGATCGGTATCCTTGAGCTTGACCCGGCCACGGGTGGCAACAGCGGCCACGAGGTAGGTCCCGGTTTCGATACGGTCGGGCATCACGCTGTAACGGCCGCCGCCTAGGCGTTTGACGCCTTCGATAACGACGGTGTCGGTGCCGGCGCCCTTGATCTGGGCGCCCATGCCGATCAGAAAGTTGGCCAGGTCGACCACTTCAGGCTCGCGAGCGGCATTCTCCAGCACGGTACGCCCGCTGGCCAGCGCCGCAGCCATCATGATGTTCTCGGTACCGGTCACGCTGACGATATCGAAAAAGAAATGACCGCCACGTAGACCGCCGGCCGGAGCCCTGGCCTTGATGTAGCCGCCATCCATTTCGATCTGTGCACCCAGTGCCTCGAGACCACGGATATGCAGATCGACCGGCCGCGAACCAATGGCACAGCCTCCCGGCAGAGCCACCTCGGCCTCGCCGAAGCGCGCCAGCATGGGGCCGAGCACCAGGATCGAGGCACGCATGGTCTTGACCAGTTCGTAAGGCGCCACCAGCGTCTTGATGCTGCTGGCGTCCATTTCGACGCTGAGCTTTTCGTCGATCACGGGCTGCACCCCCATGCGCCCGAAAAGCTCGATCATCGTGGTGATGTCGTGCAGGTGCGGCAGGTTGCAGACGGTAACGGGAGTGTCGGCCAGCAGGGTCGCCGCCAGAATGGGCAAGGCCGCGTTCTTCGCTCCAGAGATACGGATCTCGCCATCGAGACGATGACCGCCGGTAATGATCAGTTTGTCCATGGTTTCTCGCGCAGACAGGCTCAGGAACGCTCGGCCCAGGCGGCGCGACTGAAAAATTTCATGGTGATGGCATGGATCCGACCATCGACGATCCAGTCGTTCAGCTGTGCATAGACCAATTGCTGACGCTTCACCGGGCTCATGGCTGCCAGTTCGTCGCTGATCAGGATGAGCTGGAAGTCGCAGCCCTGCCCCTGCACCTCAACCTGGGCGCCAGCCAGCCTGCTCTCCAGAAAGGTCTTGACCTCGATAGGCTGCATGCATACTTCGGAAGCTGTCATGAATTACTCCTGCAGTGGGGTATGGGCGCACAAATAGACAGGCCCTTGGAATGACCGGCTTCCTGGATGCACCGGAAAGCCGCTCATCTTACAAAAAAGCCTACCGACTGCGAACCCTGCCGACATCGAACCGACAAAAGACCTGCACGGATAGTCACGCTTCCAGCGGCAAGAGCTCGAGCAACCCACAAACCTGGGCGATCTCGCACATATCCTCGGGCAGCGCCCGCACCTGCAGGCGCTTGCCGGCAGCCTTGGCATCGCGCAGATACGCCAGCAGCAGGGATACCCCGACACTACTGGATTTTTCCACAGCCGAGCAATCGAGCACCAAACCGTCAGTTCCGGCGGTACCGATCAGGGCCCGTCCCTGCTGACGCAGAGCCGGCCCGGTGCCATAGTCAAGCACTCCGGAAAGGGCAAGCACGCCAGGCTCGGCCTGAAGAATCGAAGCCTCGCTCATTGGCCCTGAGCCTTCCTACCTTCCTCGCTATCCTTGGCCTTGGCTACCACATCGGCCCAACCATCGATGGTCTTGTCAAGATTCTGGCCGTTGCGCTGCATGCTGTCGGCGAACTGATCACGGAACAGTTTGCCGATATTGATGCCATTGATGACGACATTGCGCAGCAGCCACTGGTCCTGCTTCTTCACCATGGTGTAGGAAACCGGATAGACGGTACCCTGAGTATCGCGGACCTCCATGCCGACACTGGCGCGGTCGCCCGCGGCCGGAGCAGACGAAGGCAATACGCGAATGTCCTGATTGGTGTACTCCAGAAGGGCGTTACCGTAGAACTGCATCAGGCTACGCTTGAAGTTCTCCTGAAAACGAGTCATCTGCTCGGGGCTCGCCTGGCGCGAATACTTGACGGTCATGATGCTACGCGAAATTCCGTCGGCATCCACGACCGGCCCCAGAATCCGATTCAATGCATCATAGAAAGCCTGTGGATTGCTCTTATAAAAAGCCTTGTTCTTCTTCAGATCGTCGAGAAGAGTTTCGGTAGTCTGCTGCACCACCTGATGGGGAGTGGTCGATGCAGCTGCAAATAGCGGCAGAAGAGCCAGCAGAATCAGAAAACCACGACGCAAAACGGTAAGCATGGGAGAATATCCTCTGTAACTATTCTTCTTTGGCCTTGTTGACGGAGTTCATCAGGAACTTGCCGATCAGATCCTCGAGCACCAGTGCCGACTGGGTATCCCTGATCGAGTCGCCATCCTTCAGCACTTCCTCTTCGCCTCCAACACTGATGCCAACGTACTTCTCGCCCAGCAGGCCAGCGGTCAGAATAGACGCCGTGGAGTCGGTCGGCAGATTGTCGACACGTTTTTCCAGCTCCATGGTCACGCGACCGGTGTAACTGTTGCGATCCAGATCGATGGCCGTGACCTTGCCGATGGCAACGCCGGCCATGGTCACCTTGGCCCTGTTCGTCAGGCCGGCGATGTTATCGAAATACGCATAAAGCCTGTAGGTATCACCATTGGTACTGACCGTCAGGCCACTGACACGCAGTGCCAGCAGCAGGAGGGCCAGCATACCTGCCAGGATGAACAGGCCAACACCGGTTTCCAGGGTGCGGGTTTGCATCAGTTATCTCCAAACATCAAGGCTGTCAGAATGAAGTCCAGTCCCAGCACGGCCAGCGAGGCATAGACCACTGTTCTTGTAGTAGCGCGACCGATTCCCTCCGAGGTCGGTTCGCAGTCGTAACCTTGGAATACGGCAATCCAGGTCACCACAAAGGCAAAGGCAATGCTCTTGATCGCGCCGTTGACCACGTCGTCGTACAGATCCACGCTGCTTTGCATACTGGCCCAGAACGAGCCGTCGTAGACGCCCAGCCAGTCCACCGCGACCATGGCCGCCCCCCAGATGCCGACCACATTGAAGATCGCGGCCAGCAACGGCATGGAAAGGAAACCGGCCCACAGGCGCGGTGCGATGATGTACTTGAGCGGATCGACACCGATCATTTCCAGACTGGAAAGCTGCTCGGTGGACTTCATGTTGCCGATTTCCGCGGTGAGCGCCGAACCGGCACGTCCGGCGAACAGCAACCCGGTGACAACCGGCCCCAGCTCGCGCAGCAGGGTCAGGGCGACCAACTGCCCGACCGCCTGCTCCGAGCCATAGCTGACCAGGATGTTATAGCCCTGTAGCGCCAGCACCATGCCGATGAAGAGACCGGAGACGACAATGATCGGCAACGACAGCACACCAATCGAATGAATCTGCTTGACCAGCAACTGGAAGCCGCCCCCGGCCCCGCTCCGGCCGAACGTGGCATGCATCAGGAACAGCGCGGAACGCCCCAGCGCTTCGATCACATCGATCGCAGCGCGGCCGAGCAGGCCGACCTGCTCGAAGAGGGATCTCTTGTGCATCAGCGCCTCCCCAGAAGGTCGTTGCGATAATCCGGGGCCGGAAAATGGAAGGGTACCGGCCCGTCCGGCAGCCCCTTCATGAACTGGGTAACACGCGGATTCTTGGAGTTCATCAAGTCCTCGGGAGTCCCCTCCCCCAGAACCTGCCCATCGCCTACCACGTAGAGGTAATCGGCGATGCTGGCCGTTTCGGCCAGATCGTGGGAAACCACGATACTGGTAATGCCAAGGGCATCATTGAGCAGGCGAATCAGGCGGACCAGCACACCCATGGCGATCGGATCCTGGCCGACGAAGGGTTCGTCGTACATGAGGATCTGGGGATCGAGGGCAATCGCCCTGGCCAGCGCCACCCGGCGCTTCATACCTCCGGAAAGCTCATCGGGCATCAGATCTATGGCGCCACGCAATCCGACCGCCTGCAGTTTCATCAGGACGATGTCACGGACCATTTCATCCGGCAGCTTGGTATGGACCCGCAGCGGAAAGGCAACGTTCTCGAACACATCCAGATCGGTGAAAAGGGCCCCGCTCTGGAACAGCACGCCCATTTCCTTGCGCATCTCGAACAATTCGCTGCGAGAAAGCTGCGGGAGATTATGCCCATTGACCCAGACTTCGCCGCTTTCCGGCCTCAACTGGGCAGCTATCAGACGCAACAGAGTAGTCTTGCCACAGCCCGAAGGGCCCATGATTCCGGTGACTTTGCCACGCGGTATGCGGATATCTACATTGTTGAAGATGCTGCGCGAGCCTCGCTTGAAGGAAACGCCCTTCAGCGTGACCGCGTAGTCGTTTGAGTCGCTCATCTAGACTCCTATGTGAATACCTCTCGGCTAGACGCCGCCCCAAGGCAAAAGAGGGACACCGTACCGTTTGGTCGGACTGGCGGGCACTATAACACTGCAAGCACCGGCGTCCCAAGCATACAGGCGTCGTAGACCGCGCTGGCCGTAATAGCGGTAGTGGAAACGTGAGCAAATATGACCTTTACCGCTATAATCGACGCCTTTTTCAAGCGACGAGCCGCCCTATGCCACACTCGAGCAACCCGATCCAGTCAGCCCAACGCACCATACGCCTGGAAATCGAGGCCATCGAGGCGCTTCTTGCACGCATCGACGATACGTTCACCACGGCCTGCAAACTGATTCTCGAGTGCAAGGGGCGGATAGTGGTCGTCGGCATGGGCAAATCCGGGCACATCGGGCGCAAGATTGCCGCCACCCTGGCGAGTACCGGAACACCGGCATTCTTCGTCCATCCCGGCGAAGCCAGCCACGGAGACATGGGCATGATCACACGCGACGATCTGGTCCTGGCCCTTTCCAACTCCGGCTCCACCGTGGAGATCCTTACCCTGCTGCCACTGATTCAACGCCTTGGCATCACCCTGATCAGCATGACCGGCAATCCAGACTCTCCCCTGGCAGGAGCGGCTACCGTCAATCTCGACGCCGGCGTCAGCCAGGAAGCCTGTCCGCTCAATCTGGCGCCCACCTCATCCACCACGACCGCCTTGGTGCTCGGCGACGCACTGGCCATCGCCCTGCTCGAGGCGCGAGGCTTCACCGCCGAGGACTTCGCCTTCTCCCACCCCGGCGGCGCTCTCGGCCGTCGCCTGCTGCTGAAGGTGGAAAACATCATGCACGCCGGCGATAGCCTGCCCTGCGTGCAGCGCGGCACCACGCTGCGCGAAGCGCTGCTGGAAATGACCCACAAGGGGCTTGGCATGACCGTGGTGCTCGAGACCGATGGACGTTTGGCCGGCATCTTCACGGACGGCGACCTGCGTCGCGCCCTGGATCGCAATATCGATGTGCGCCAGGCCACCATCGACGAAGTGATGACCCCGCACGGCAAGACCGCACGCGCAGGAATGCTCGCCGCCCAGGCCCTGAAAATCATGGAAGACCACAAGATCAACGCCCTGGTGGTGGTAGACGAGGAGGATCGTCCGGTCGGCGCCTTGAATATGCACGATCTGCTGCAGGCGGGGGTTCTGTAAGATGAACGACGAACTGCTGCAGCGGGCTCGGGGCATTCGCCTGGCCGTTTTCGATGTCGACGGAGTGCTCACCGACGGGCGTCTGTATTTTCTGGCCGACGGCAGCGAATTCAAGACTTTCAACACGCTGGACGGTCATGGCATCAAGATGCTGATCAATTCCGGAGTGCGCACCGCTATCATCAGCGGCCGCAGCACCCCGGTTGTCGAGCGCCGTGCCCGGAACCTGGGCATCCAGCACCTGTACCAGGGGCGCGAAGACAAGCTGGCCGTGCTGGATGAGCTGCTTGCCGAACTGAAGCTGGACCACGGGCAGGTCGCCTACCTCGGTGACGATCTCCCCGACCTGCCGGTCATCCGTCGTGTCGGCCTGGGCATGGCCGTGGCCAGCGCCGACTCCTTCGTCCGCCAGCATGCCCACGGCGTCACCCGGGCGCGCGGCGGCGAAGGTGCGGCCCGTGAATTCTGCGAGCTGATCCTGCAGGCCCAGGGCAACCTCGAAACCCTCCAGAGCGCTTACCTGTAGAGGCGATGATGCTGCGCAAACTTCGCTCCCCCCTGATCCTGCTCCTGCTGGTCCTGGCTGCTCTGCTGGCGGCAGTGGGTTACTGGAACATTCGCCCTGCGAGCTTCATGGACAAGACGCCTGCCGCCACTGACGACAGCGCCATCGACTTCTACGTGACCAACGCCTACACACTGCAATACCAAGCCGAAGGCAAGCTGCATTACGAGATGACAGCCGAAAAAGTGGAACACCTCAAGACCAGCGAGATCACCCTGCTCACCCGACCCGACCTGCTGCTTTTCCGCGGCACGCCCATTCCCTGGCACGTTCGCAGCGAGCGCGGCGAAGTCAGTCCCGCAGGGGATCAGGTCGAACTGGTCGATGCGGTGCGGGTCGAGCGCACCGATACCCAGGGACGCCCGACCATCCTCACAACCAGTCGCCTGAGCGTGTTTCCCGAGCGGGAATATGCCGAAACCCAGCAACCCGTTAAGATCGAAGCGGCCAACGGGGTGACCACGGCCGTCGGGATGAAAGCGTATTTGGATGACAGCAGGATGCACCTGCTGTCCAGTGTAAGAGGCCAGCATGAGGTTCGCTAACCGTTTTTCCCACCGGGCCCTCCCTCTCCTGCTCAGCCTGCCCCTGCTGGGGGCGGCGAGCGCCTGGGCCCTCTCATCCGATCGCGACCAGCCGATTCGCGTCCAGGCCGACAGCGCCGAACTCGATGACAAGCAAGGGGTCGCGGTCTACCACGGCGACGTGGTGATCACTCAGGGCACGCTGAAGATCACCGGCAACAAGGTCACCATCACCCAGGACGACAATGGCGACATCAAGGTCTTCACCTCGGTCGGCAATCCGGCCTACTACGAGCAGAAGCCGGCGCCCGACAAGAGCGTCGTCAAGGCCTACGGTCAGACCATCCAGTATTTCGCCGAAAACGAACGCATCGTGTTGATCGACAAGGCTCGCGTGATCCAGGACGGCAACACCTTCGAAGGGGAGAAGATCGTCTACGACACCCAGCGCCAGATCGTCAACGCAGGTCGCGCCACGGGGGCCAAGGTAACCAGCCCGAAGCCGCGGATCGACATGGTCATTCAACCGAAAAAGAAACAGCAGCCAGGACAGACACAGTAATGGCCACCCTCAAAGCCCAGCATTTGGCCAAAAGCTACAAGGGCCGCCAGGTCGTCCGCGACGTCAGCCTCTCCATCGAGAGCGGCCAGATCGTCGGCCTGCTCGGTCCCAACGGCGCAGGCAAGACCACCTGTTTCTACATGATCGTCGGCCTGGTCCGTGCCGATCAGGGGCGTATCCTGGTCGATCAGGACGATGTAACCCATCTCCCCATGCACGGCCGCGCCCGGGTGGGTATCGGCTACCTGCCCCAGGAGGCTTCGATCTTCCGCAAGCTCACGGTGGCCGACAACATCATGGCGATTCTCGAAACGCGCAAGGATCTCGACAAAGAAGGCCGCCGCCAGGCGCTCGAAGCCCTGCTGCAGGAGTTCCACATCAGCCATATTCGCGACAGCCTCGGCATGAGCCTCTCCGGCGGCGAACGGCGTCGCGTCGAGATCGCCCGCGCCCTGGCCACCACACCGAAGTTCATCCTGCTCGACGAACCCTTTGCCGGCGTCGACCCGATCTCGGTGAACGATATCAAGCAGATCATCCACCACCTCAAGAACAAGGGCATCGGCGTCCTGATCACCGACCATAATGTCCGTGAAACGCTGGATATCTGCGAAACCGCCTACATTGTCAACGATGGACAATTGATAGCCGAAGGCGACGCCGAGGCCGTCCTCACCAACAAACTGGTGCAGGAGGTCTATCTCGGCCACGAATTCCGACTATGAAACGCTCCACAGAATGGGATAGACCAGTCAAATTCCGTTATAATCAGGCATAGAATTTGCTTTAAGAGGGCGCATCGTCGCCTCGTAGTGATTGACGCGAATGCTTCGGCAAATATGGTGCTTCCTACAATATGAAACCATCGCTAGTCCTTAAGATGGGGCAGCAGCTGACGATGACCCCGCAGCTGCAACAAGCCATCCGTCTGCTTCAACTGTCGACCCTGGATCTGCAGCAGGAAATCCAGGAGGCCCTCGACTCCAATCCCATGCTGGAACGTCAGGAGGACGCCGAGGACTACGACAGCCCGGATATGCTGGGCGAGCATGGAGACCAGTCGACGCTCGACACCACGCCCGGCTCTTACCAGGAAGGCTACGAGAGCGGGGCGGCCAGCGAGGATGGCGGTACCCTCGAAGAGGGCGACTGGCACGAGCGGATTCCCAGCGAGCTGCCGGTGGATACCGCCTGGGAAGACATCTACCAGACCAGTGCCAGCAACCTGCCGAGCACCGATGAAGACGAGTGGGACTTCACCACCCGCACCTCCACGGGCGAGAGCCTGCAGAGCCATCTGCTCTGGCAGTTGAACCTGACCCCGATGTCGGATACCGATCGCCTGATCGCCGTCACTCTGATCGACAGCATCAACAGCGACGGCTATCTGGAGGCCGCCCTGGAGGAAATCCTCGCCTCTCTGGACCCGGAACTGGGAGTCGAACTCGACGAAGTGGAAATGGTGCTGCGCCGCATCCAGCAATTCGAACCGGCCGGGATCGCTGCCCGCGACCTCAGCGAATCGCTGCTGCTGCAACTGCGCCAGCTACCGCCCGATACCCCCTGGCTGGAAGAGGCGAAACGACTGGCCAAGGACTATCTCGACCTGCTGGGTAACCGCGACTTCACCCAGTTGATGCGACGCATGAAACTCAAGGAAGAAGAATTGCGTCCGGTGATCGAGCTGATCCAGAGCCTCAACCCTCGTCCCGGGGCCCAGATCGAGAGCAGCGAGCCCGAATATGTCGTGCCTGACGTCATCGTGCGCAAGCACAACGACCGCTGGCTGGTGGAGCTCAATCAGGAGGCGGTGCCGCGCCTGCGCATCAACCCGCATTACGCTGGCTTCATCAGACGCGCCGACGCCAGCGCCGACAACACCTTCATGCGCAACCAACTGCAGGAGGCGCGCTGGTTCATCAAGAGCCTGCAAAGTCGCAACGAAACCCTGATGAAGGTTTCGACCCAAATCGTCGAGCACCAGCGCGGCTTTCTCGACTACGGCGAAGAGGCCATGAAACCGCTGGTGCTGCACGATATCGCCGAGGCTGTCGGCATGCACGAATCGACCATCTCCAGGGTCACCACCCAGAAATACATGCACACTCCACGCGGTATTTACGAGCTGAAGTACTTCTTTTCCAGTCACGTCAGTACCGCCGAAGGCGGTGAGTGCTCGTCCACGGCCATCCGCGCCATCATCAAGAAATTGATTGCGGCGGAAAATCCGAAAAAGCCATTGAGCGACAGCAAGATCGCTGGTTTACTGGAAGAACAAGGCATACAGGTGGCTCGCCGTACAGTTGCCAAATACCGGGAATCGCTCAGTATTGCGCCTTCCAGCGAACGCAAGCGGCTTATGTAACGGGACGGGATCGGGTGTGCCCATTGCGCTGGCAGCAACCGCCCGGCGCCTCACTCGAAGCAGCGTATACCGGTAGCAGGCCCGTCAGCCTGCATCAAATAGAAACAAGGAGAAGCGGTATGCAAGTCAACATCAGTGGACATCAACTGGATGTGACCGACGCCCTGCGCGACTATGTCGAGGAGAAGATCAGCCGGCTCGAACGCCATTTCGACCGCATCACCAGTGTCCAGGTGATCATGACGGTCGAGAAGCTCAAGCAAAAGATCGAAGCGACCCTGCATGTCTCCGGCGCCGAAGTGGTCGCCAATGCCGAGCACGAAGACATGTATGCGGCCATCGATCTGCTGGCCGACAAGCTTGATCGCCAACTGATCAAGCACAAGGAAAAGCAGATCGAACGCCAGCAGGGCGCAACGGCCCGCTGACTCTCCTGTCCCATGATCAGACTCGAAGACATTCTGACCCCCGGCCGTTCCCTGGTGAACGTGCCGGGAGGAAGCAAGAAACGCGCTCTCGAATACATAGCCAATCTGGTCGCCCGCGAAATGCCCGATCTGAATCAGCAGACGATTTTCGAGAACCTGATTGCCCGTGAAAAACTGGGCTCGACCGGTTTCGGTAACGGCATCGCCATTCCTCATTGCCGCCTGCCCGGCTGTCCTGCCCCGATCAGTGTCCTGCTGCGGCTGGATGCGCCGATCGACTTCGATGCCATCGATGGCGCTCCGGTAGACCTTCTGTTCGTTCTGCTGGTGCCGGAAGCCGCCACCGACGAGCATTTGCAATTGCTTCGCCAGATTGCCAGCATGCTCGATCGTAGCGAGGTGCGCGAGCGCCTGCGCCAGGTCGAGAGCAGCGAGGCCCTTTACCAGGTGGTCGCGGACGCACAGAAGAGCCTGTAAAGTTTCCACCGGAATGCGGAGGTTCGTCGGCCGTGAACGAGCAAATTGGCAACCCAGCTTTCGGCATTCATGCCTGACGACGGAAAGCTCTCATCATGCGCGTGATCATCGTCAGTGGCCGCTCTGGCTCCGGTAAAAGCACCGCCCTCAACGTGCTGGAAGACAACGGCTTCTTCTGCATCGACAACCTGCCGGCGGTCCTGCTTCCCGAGCTGGCCGAGCGGGCGCTGTTGCATACCGAACTGCTCGAGCCACAGGTCGCCGTATCCATCGACGCACGCAACCTGCCCAGCCAGTTGAAACGCTTCCCCGAACTGCTCGCCGAAGTGCGCACCCGTTATATTCTCTGCGACCTGCTCTACCTGGATGCCGACGACAAAACCCTGCTCAAGCGCTTCTCGGAAACCCGCCGGCGCCACCCGCTGACCAATGAGAATCGCTCGCTGGCCGAAGCGATCCGCGACGAAGGCCGTTTGCTCACACCGATCAAGGATCTGGCCGATCTGAAGATCGACACGACCCATCTCAATCTTTACCAGTTGCGCGACACGCTCAAGCTGCGTCTGCTGAACAAGCCGGAACCGGGAACGGCCTTTCTGATCGAATCCTTCGGTTTCAAGAAGGGAATGCCGGTGGATGCGGATCTGGTATTCGATGTGCGCTGTCTGCCCAACCCCTACTGGAAACCGGATCTGCGCGACTTTTCCGGCCTGGACCAACCGGTCGCCGACTACCTCGCCGTCCAGCCGGACGTCGAAGAGATGTATCAGGACATCCTGACCTATTTGCAGAAATGGCTGCCCCGCTTCGCCGCCAGCAACCGCGCTTATGTCACCATCGCGATCGGATGCACCGGCGGCCACCACCGTTCGGTCTACCTGGCCGATCGGCTCGGCCAAGCCTTGAAGCAGTCACTCAAGAACGTTCAGGTTCGCCACCGCGACCTTTGCTGACGCTGAAGGATGGATAACGCGATGCCCGCCTGCGAAGTCACCATCATCAACAAGCTCGGGCTGCATGCCCGGGCAGCCGCCAAGTTCGTCGGCATCGCCGGACGCTATGCCTGCGCGGTACGCATCGGCCGCGCTCCGGAGAATCTGGTCGATGGCAAGAGCATCATGGCGGTCATGATGCTGGCTGCCGGCAAAGGAACGGTCATTCACCTGCATACGGAAGGCGAGCAAGACAGGGAGGCGCTGGAGGCCTTGGTCCAACTGATCAACAATCGCTTCGACGAAGACGAATGACGCTGCCCCACTACCGCCGGGAGCCCCGACGGTAGCCATTCGGCTCGGCGCCACCCCGCTCAGCTTCCCGCCAGGGTCATCCGCTCCACGAGCACCGAACCGGTGCAGATGTTGCTGCGATGCTCCAAATCGTTACCGACCGCGACAATCCGTCGGAACATATCACGCAGATTGCCGGCGATGGTCACTTCCTGGACCGGATACTGGATCTCGCCGTTCTCGACCCAGAAACCACCGGCACCACGGGAGTAATCGCCGGTCACCAGGTTGAGTCCCTGCCCCATCAGCTCGGTCAACAGCAATCCACGCCCCATTCGGCGAATCAGTGCGGCCTGATCCTCATCGCCATGGGTCACAAACAGGTTGTGCACCCCACCGGCGTTGGCCGTGCTCGGCATACCCAGCTTGCGTCCCGAATAGGTTCCCAAGGCATAGCTGGCCAAGCGCCCCTGCTCGACGAAATGCTTGGCGCGGGTCGGTAATCCATCGGCGTCGAAGGCGGCGCTGCCCAACGCCCGGGGAATATGCGGGCGCTCGTCGAGACTCAACCACTCGGGAAACAACTGCTCGCCAAGGGCTCCCTCGAGGAAAGAGGCATGCCGATAGAGATTGCCGCCGGTAATGGCGGCGATGAAATGCCCGAACAGGCCGGTAGCCAGTTCGGCGGAGAACAGCACCGATACCTCACAGGTCGGCACCGGCCGCGCGCCGAGACGACGCGCGGCCCGCTCCGCCGCCTGCCGACCGATCGTCTGCGGATCGGCCAGCGCCTCGCCAATCCGGTTGACGTCATACCAGTAGTCGCGCTGCATCTGGCCTTCGCCTTCGGCGATCATCACGCAACTGAGACTGTGCCGGGTACTGGCATAGCCGCCGACGAAGCCATGGCTGTTGCCGTAGACGCGGCATCCCTGGTGCGAATTGAGCGAAGTGCCGTCGGCATTGCGAATCCGCGGATCGGCGGCAAAGGCCGCCGCCTCGCATTCCAGCGCGCGCTCGATGGCCTGCTCGGGAGCGATCGCCCAAGGATGGAAGAGATCCAGTTCCGGTAGCTCGTCCGGCATCAGGCCAGCGTCCGGCAGACCGGCGCAGTCGTCCTCGGAAGCGTGCCGGGCGATCGCCAACGCGGCAGCCACGGTTTCCCGGATCGCCTCCTCGCCCGTCGCCGAAGTGCTCGCCGAGCCCTTGCGCTGACCGAGATAGAGGGTGATGCCGAACCCCTGGTCGCGATTGAACTCGACGGTCTCCACCTCACCCTGGCGCACGGTGGTGGACAGGCCCTGCTCGATGGATACGGATACCTCGCAGGCTGTGGCGCCCTGCCGCGCGCTTTCGGCGAGTATCCGCTCGACCTTGGCCCGCAACTCCGGCAGCGCCTGCGGACCTACCATTTCTGCTGGATTCATAACTACTCCTGTCAGGTCCGGGCCAGTCGCTCCGGAGCTGCTGTTATCATGGCGGCCTGTATCTCTGGACCACCACCATGTCTGAATTTCACCAAGACCTCTCCGAAGAGAAGAGCAAATCCCAGGTCAAGCGCGAGTTGCATGCCCTGCAGGAACTCGGCGAGCGCCTCGCCGGCCTCAGGCCCGAGCAGCTCGATCGCCTGCCGTTGACCGACGCCTTGCGCCGCGCCTTGCTGGATGCGCCGAAACACACCGCGCACATCGCCCGCAAGCGGCACATCCAGTACATCGGCAAGCTGATGCGCGACCAGGACATTGACGCCATTCTCGCCCTCTTCGAGCAGTTGGACGCCTCCAGCCGCCAGTACAACGAGCGCTTTCACGCCCTCGAGCGCTGGCGCGACCGGCTGCTCGACGGCGGCGACGAAGCGCTCGAGGCCTTCGTCGGCGACTACCCGGACACCGACCGCCAGCACCTGCGCGGCCTGATCCGCCAGGCCCGCCACGAGACGGCGCAGAACAAGCCACCGGCCGCCAGCCGCAAGATCTTCAAATACATCCGCGATCTCGACGAAAGCAGGCGCGGGCTTCGCTGATACCCCGGCACCGGCCTCAGGCCCCGGTACCGCCGACGGTGATCGCATCGATCTTCAGGGTAGGCTGGCCGACCCCTACCGGAACCGACTGACCGTCCTTGCCACAGGTGCCGACACCGCTATCCAGCACCAGGTCGTTGCCGACCATGGAAACCCGGGTCATCACCTCCGGACCATTGCCGATCAGGGTCGCTCCCTTGACCGGCGCCGTGATCCGGCCATCCTCGATCAGGTAGGCCTCGCTGGTGGAGAAGACGAACTTGCCACTGGTGATGTCCACCTGGCCGCCGCCGAGGCTGGCGCAATAGATCCCCTTCTTCACCGAGGCGATGATCTCCTCGGGTTCGCTTTCCCCGGCCAGCATGTAGGTGTTGGTCATGCGCGGCATCGGCAGGTGCGAATAGGACTCGCGGCGACCGTTGCCGGTCGGCGCCACGCCCATCAGGCGGGCGTTCAGCTTGTCCTGCATGTAACCGCGCAGAATGCCGTTCTCGATCAGCGTGGTGCATTGGGTCGGCGTGCCCTCGTCGTCCAGGCTGAGCGAGCCGCGCCGGCCGGCCAAGGTGCCGTCGTCGACGATGGTGCACAAGCTGGAAGCCACCTGCTCGCCGATCCGGCCACTGTAGGCCGAGCTGCCCTTGCGGTTGAAATCCCCTTCCAGTCCATGGCCGACCGCCTCGTGCAGCAGCACGCCGGACCAGCCCGGACCGAGCACCACCGGCAGCGTACCGGCCGGCGCCGGGATCGTTTCGAGGTTGACCAGCGCCTAGCGCACGGCCTCGCGGGCATAGCCCATGGCACGTTCCTCGTCGAGGAAGAAACGGTAGTCGGTGCGTCCGCCGCCACCGTGCCCGCCGCGCTCGCGACGGCCATTCTGCTCGACGATGACACTGACGTTGAAACGCACCAGCGGACGCACATCGGCACCCAGGCTGCCGTCGCTGGCAGCGATCAGGATGTGCTCCCAGGCGCCGGCCAGACTCACGGTGACCTGCTTGATGCGCGGGTCCAGCGACCGCGTGGCGGCATCGACGCACTTGAGCAGCTCGACCTTCGCAGCCCGATCGATCACCTCCAGCGGATTGTCGGCTGCATAGAGACGCGTCACCGACGCTCCGGTAAAAGCCTGCACGCGGCCCGACTGCCCGCTACGGGCGATCGAACGCGCCGCCTGGGCCGCCTGACGCAACGCCTCGCCGGTGATCGCGTTGCTGTAGGCGAATCCGGTCTTCTCGCCGGACTGGGCGCGCGCACCGACGCCCTGGTCGAGATGGAAGCTGCCCTCCTTGACGATACCGTCCTCCAGCACCCAGGACTCGGATACCTGGCTCTGGAAATACAGGTCGGCCGCGTCGATGCCGGGGCCGGCCAGTTCGCCGAGCAGCGCCGGCAAGGCATCGAGATCCAGACCACCGGGGCTCAGCAACTGCTGGCTGACGGGTAACAACAACTCGCTCATATTCACTCCATTTCGATCGGCCGCGGCACGGCCGACACTGAAAATCGCCGATGGCGCTGCACCGGCATACGCTGACGGATCGCCGCCTGCTCGTCGGCATCCCGGCGGGCCAGCAGTACGCCCTCGCCCTGCGCCTGCTCGGCCAACGGCCGCCCCCAGGGATCGACGATGACCGAATGGCCGTAGGTTTCCCGGGGGCCGGGATGCAGGCCCCCCTGGGCGGCCGCCAGCAGATAGCACTGGGTTTCCAGCGCACGCGCACGCACCAGCACATGCCAGTGGGCGCCGCCGGTCACCGCCGTGAAGGCCGAGGGAGCGCTGATCAGCTCGGCCCCGGCATCGCGCAGGGCGGCATAGAGCTCGGGGAAGCGCAGGTCGTAGCAGACCGACAGACCGAGCCGACCGGCCGGGGTATCCGCCACCACGATCCGCTCACCATGGGCATAGTCGTCCGATTCGCGGTAGCGTCCGCGCTGGTCGGCCACGTCCACGTCGAACAGGTGCAGCTTGTCGTAGCGAGCCACCTGCTCGCCATGCTCGTCGAACAACAGCGAACAGGCATGGGCCTTGGCCCACGGCCGGCCGTCCGGCGGCAGCGGCAGGGTACCCGCGACTATCCACAGGCCGAAATCACGGGCCGCCTGGCGCAGGCAGGGCAGCACCGGCCCTTGCCCTTCGGCCTCGGCACGGGCCAGGGCAGCGCTATCGCGCCGACCCAGGGCGGCGAAGTTCTCCGGCAGAACGGCAAGGCGCGCGCCCCCGATAGCGGCCTGCTCGAGCAGACGGCGCGCGGTCGCGAGGTTGGCCGGCACATCGTCCTGGCTGACCATCTGCAATACCGCCACGTTCATTGGCCTTCTCCGCTTTTCCAGGATTTGTCTGCCCAAGCTCTCGCACTTTGCCAGCCACTGCAAGCCTTCCTGCGGCTAGCGCGGCTTCTCGAAAGGCTTGTCGAAGGTAATTCTAGGCTCTCGCCAAGGACCCTGGACGCGATACTGCACACTGGCGAAACGTGCCACGCGATCGCCGAGCAGCTTGTCCACGACGAACAAGGCCCCGCCGACCGCCGGTGCGCCGGCCAGCAGGGCGGCGAGCGGCAGGTTGTTGGTGATCGGCAGGGTGACCAGCAGCTTGGCATCGATATTATCGCCGGGCAGGTTGAGGACGCCGTCCAGCTCCAGATTGCTCGAGGGGCCGGTCAGGGTCAGCGGAATCTCCGTCCGGAAGACTCCGTCGCGCCCTTCGACCAGCCCCTTGACCCGGTCGTAGCTCAACCCCTTGCCGAACAGGTCGGAGAAATCCAGGCGCAACCGACGGCCAATGGCATTGAAGTTGAGCAGGCCGAACGCCCGCAGGGCCGAGGCCGCGCCCTCCACTTCGTGGAACTGCCCTCGTCTCAGGCTGACATCGAAGCTGCCCGTATAGCGCTGCAAGGCCAGGGCCGCCGGAGAGCCCGGCCAGTTGCCATCGATGTCCACACGGAACGTCTCGCTGGAAGCACTCGGGGCGAATCCCCAGGCCAGCAGCACATCGGCGAGGTCGCCCCCCTGCAAGCGCCCCCGGAACCAGCTACGGGTAGCGCCGGGCCGCCCCTGCCAGCCGGCGCTGCCGAGCACTCGCAAGCCCTTGAGGTCCAGATCCAGGTCGCTGAACTGCACGCCGTCGGGACGCGGCCGGGCCTTCAACGACCAGGCCCCCAGCGGCTCGGCGCCCTGTTGCAGACGGGCGATGCGCACATCCAGCGCCGGAATCTTCCGCGGGTCGACCGCCTGCAGGGAATCGTCGGCCGACGCGCCGGATGGCGCACCGCTAGATCCGGCCACACTGGCCGGTAGTTGCAGATGCGACAGATCGACGACGATCGGCGCCTGGGAAGTCGTCGGAATGGCGATGCGCCCCTGAACCTGCGGGCTTTCCAGTTGCAGGTTCCAGCCGGCCCGGCCGGATGTCAGCGAGGCGCCGAGCGAGTCCAGGTGGACACCGAGCCCCTGGAAACGACCGATCTCCAGTTCGGCGCCACGCAGCAGGCCGGCCTGCGCACCGCCTTGGGCGGCCAGAGGGGCCAGAGCTACCTGCCAGGCGTCCCAGTCCAGGGTGGGAATCCGACCGCGCAGCCAGAGGCCACGTGCCCTCGGCAACCGAGCTTTGCCGCTGCCGAGAAGCAGTTCGCCGCGCCCCTCGCCGAAGCGTCCGGACGGCGCGGCCAGAGCCAGACTGGCCTGATCGGCGTAATCCAGCCGGTAACGGCGCTCGGCGCCATCCAGGGTCATGCGCCAACGCGTATTGCGGGCCTCTCCGGCCGGCTTGCCCAGCGGCTCCGGCAGATCGATGCGCAGGCCGCGCAAGGTGGAATCGGCCTGTAGCCAACTGTTCGCGCCGTCCAGCAGCAACTCGAGGCGATAAGGTAGCTCGCCGGACAGCGGCAGGCGCTGGCTTACCTGCAACCACTTGGCAAGCGCCGCCGCGGATACCTGACCGTTGGCCTGGATACGGGTCCGCGCCTTGCCCTTGCGCCCCTCGGCGAGAGCCCGGCCGCGTACCGGCCGGCCGAACGCCTGGGCGCGGATGTCCGGCGCACTGAGCCCCTTCGCCGTATCGTAGCTGAAGGCACCTTGCAGGCGGGTCAGTTGCAGGTTCGGCTGGGCCATCTGCAGGCGCGCGCCCTCGGTGTGCAACTCCGCCACCACTCGCGGTGGCCGATCCACCTCCCGGCGCAACGGGATGTCCAGCGTGAGCCGCCCCCGCAGCGGCCCCTCGCCCGACCAGCCGGCGAAGATTTCCGCGGTCTCCAGCGGCGCCTCCCGGAGAATGCGCAGGCCGTCGCCGACACTGCCTTCCAGCTCGCCTTCCACCTGCAAGTGCGGCACCCCGCCCTTGGCCGAAGGAATCTCGGCCATGGCCGAACTCAGCCGGGTGTCCAGCACCCGCCCGCTATCCAGGCGCACGCGCACGCCGCTGTCCTCGACGAACACCTCGCCCTGCGCCTCGCGCAACGCCGGCCAGCCCGGCTGATAGGCCAGCTCGACATCGCGCACCTTGAAGAACAGAGCGAGACTGCGCGCCGCATCCTCGGCGCCCTTGTTCAGCGAGCCCTGATAGAGGAAATAGCCTTCGTCCACGCGGCCGGCACGGATCGCGGTCTTCAGCCAGTCGGCCAGTTGCGGCGACAGCCCGGGCGAAAGGGTCGGCAGGTATTTCTCGGCGTAACGGGCATCGCCATCGCGCAGACCGACGCGCAGATCCATGTAGTCCTCCTCCGCCGGATCGCGGCGCAGGCGGATCAGGAAGTCCCCGCTGGCGCGTCCCTCCTCGCCGTCCGTCTGCACGTAGGGGCTGCGCAGGGTCACGCTCTGCTCGTCGATCCGCCAGAACAACTGACCGGCCGCATGCCGGTAGTGCCAGGGACGGGGGAACAGGCGCGCGAGATGCAGGGCGAGGTCCTCGCCGTTGAAGCGCAGCTCGCCGCCGGCCAGATCGCCGCTGACACTGCCGCTGACATTGTTCGCCGCCGGCACACCCTGCCAGGCATCGAAGGCCACGCCCTGAAGATTGGCCGCATAGGCGAGACGCTGGCCTCCCTCGGCCCGGGGACGGTAATCCAGCCGCAGGTTGCGCAGGCTGCCACGCGGCCGCAAGGCCTCCAGGGCGCCTTCGGCGGCCTCCGGCAGCGGCGCAAGGGACTGTACCAGCGGGGTCAGCGGGGTCAGGTCGAGGTGGTTGGCGGTCAGCGTCCAGGCAGAGGCGGCATCGGCCGCGGTCCGGTGCTCGAGCGCGATCTGCACGCCCGCCCAGCGGCTCTCGCCGAAGTCGGCTTGCAGCGAATCGATCAAGGCGCGGAGATTTTCGCCATCGCTCAGAAAATGCCCGCTCAGCGCCAGGTCACGCACCTCGGCCGGCGCCTGCCCGGTGCGCTGGATGCGCAGCTCGGGCGCCTGCAGGCGGGCCGCCGCGCGCTGCAGGCGGCTCTTGTCCCAGGCCAGCCAGAACTCGCCGCCGGCACGCAGCCGCTCGATCCGCCAGTCGCCGGTCAGGCTGCGCGGCACCCAGCTCGCCCAATCGCTCTGCGGCAGGCTGACGTAGAGTTCGGCGGAACTCTGCCGCCAGCCCTCGTCGGCCAACTGGCCGTGCAGGCTCAATTGCAGCGGCTGGCCGTCGGGCAGGATCAGCCGACCGTCGAGACGCTGCCGCCAGCCGTCGCTGCGCAACGTGAGGTCGACGTTCTGGAGAGAGAAAGGCTCCTGCCCGTGCGGCGCGAAGGTGACCTGGCTGTCCAGCAGCGACAGATGATCGATCCGCTCGAGCGCGCGCAGGGACTCGTCCGGGTTGAACGGCCGCTGCCGGCCGCGCTGCGGCGCCCCCTCCAGGGTCCAGCGTCCACCGGCATCCTGCGCCAGAGTGAAACTCACCCCCTCGACCTCCAGCGCGGCGACGCGCAACTCGCGGGCCAGCAGAGTGCGCAGCAGATCGAGGCGCACCTGGACCCGCTCCAGGTGCAGCGCATCCTCGCCCTCGCCGATCGTCACGTCACGCGCCAGCAGGCGTGGCGACAAGGCGGTCCAGCGCCCCTCCAGGGCACGGATGGCGACCGGCATGTCCAGTACGTCGCGGACCCGCGCCTGCACTTCGAGGCGCGTGTCGGCGACCAGTGGCGCCAACTGACGCCCCAGGCTGACGCTCAGCGCCAACAGCATCAGGCCGAGGAAACCGAGCCCGAGCAGGATACGCAGGACGATCGCGAACAGGCGGGAGGATCGCGGCATGATCAGCGCTTACAGCAGGACGACATCGTATTGCTCCTGGGAGTAAGTGCCCTCGACCTGGAACTTGATCGGACGGCCGATGAAGGCCTCGAGATCGGCGACGTTGCCCGACTCCTCGTCGAGCAGTCGATCGACCACCTTCTGATTGGCCAGCACCAGATAGCCCTCGGCCTGGTAGGCGCGGGCCTCCCGGAGAATCTCGCGGAAGATCTCGTAACAGATGGTCTCCGCCGTCTTCAGCTTGCCACGCCCCTGGCAGCAGCTGCAGGGCTCGCAGAGCACCTGTTCGAGGCTCTCCCGGGTGCGCTTGCGGGTCATCTGCACCAGCCCCAGCACGGTGATGCCGATGATGTTGGTCTTGGCGTGGTCGCGCTCCAGCTGCTTCTCCAGGGTACGCAGCACCTGGCGCTGATGCTCCTCGTCCTCCATGTCGATGAAGTCGATGATGATGATCCCGCCCAGATTGCGCAGGCGCAGCTGGCGGGCGATCGCGATGGCCGCCTCGAGATTGGTCTTGAAGATGGTTTCTTCCAGGGTGCGATGGCCGACGAAGGCGCCGGTATTGACGTCGATGGTGGTCATCGCCTCGGCCGGATCGATGATCAGGTAGCCACCGGACTTGAGCATCACCTTGCGCTCCAGGGCCCGCTGGATCTCGTCCTCGACGCCATAGAGGTCGAAGATCGGGCGCTCGCCGGGATAATGCTCGAGGTGGTCGGTGATCTCGGGCATCAGTTCGGAGACGAACTGCAAAACCTTCTGGAAGGTTTCCCGCGAGTCGATGCGGATTTTCTCGATGCGCGGGCTGACTAGGTCGCGCAGGGTGCGCAGGGCCAGGCTGAGGTCCTCGTAGATCACCGCCGGTGCGCTGGCGGTCTGGATCTGCCCGGCGATCTGGTCCCACAAGCGGCGCAGATAGCGGATATCCGCGAGAATCTCGTCGGCGCCGGCACCCTCGGCGGCGGTACGCAGGATGAAACCGCCCTCGTGCTCGATCCCTTCGCTGGCCACGCAGTCGGCTACCACCTTCTTGAGACGCTCGCGCTCGGCCTCCTCCTCGATCTTCAGGGAGATGCCCACGTGGCGGGTACGCGGCATGTAGACCAGATAGCGGGAAGGAATCGACAGGTGGGTGGTCAGTCGGGCCCCCTTGCTGCCGATCGGGTCCTTGGTGACCTGCACCACCAGGCTCTGTCCCTCGTGCACCAGGGCCGCGATGTTCTCCACCGCACTGCCCTCGCGGGTGGAGATTTCCGCGGCATGGATGAATGCCGCGCGCTCCAGGCCGATGTCGATGAAGGCTGCCTGCATGCCCGGCAGCACCCGCACCACCCGCCCCTTGTAGATGTTGCCGACGATGCCGCGGCGCTGGGTGCGCTCGACGTGCACCTCCTGCAGTACGCCGTTCTCCACCACCGCCACGCGCGACTCCATCGGCGTGATATTGATCAGGATTTCTTCGCTCATCGCATATTCCCGAAGCTGGGCGCGGCTTGTCCGCTCAGGCGCCTTGTCATTGTCGTTGCCAGCATGGAATGCCGAATTCGGCCAGCAGTTGCGCGGTTTCGCAGAGCGGCAGGCCGACCACCGCCGAGTAGCTGCCCTCGAGATGGCTGACGAATACCGCAGCGAGGCCCTGGATGGCATAGCCGCCGGCCTTGTCCAGCGGCTCGCCGGTGGCCCAGTAGGCCTCGGTCTCGGCAGCGGCGAGCGGACGGAAGGTCACCCGGCTGCGCACCAGCCGCGCCTCGCAACGCCCGGCAGAAGCCAGGGCCACCGCGGTCAGCACCTCGTGCCCGCGCCCGCCGAGCGCCCGCAACATGGCCAGCGCCTCGGCACGACTCCCCGGTTTGCCGAGGATGCGTCCGTCCAGCGCCACGGTGGTGTCCGCACCGAGCACCACCGCCTGGCGGTCGCCGGCGAGGCCGGCCAGACCGGCCGCCGCCTTGTCGCGCGCCAAGCGCTCCACATAGGTTGCCGGAGTTTCGTCCGCCAGGGGAGTCTCGTCGATAGTCACCGCCAGCGTGGTGAAGGGTACGCCGATCTGTGTCAGCAGCTCGCGTCGACGGGGCGAGCCGGAGGCCAGGTAGAGCGTGGCAACCATGCGATTTCCCTCTGTCTGAAGATCCACCCGCCGTCACGCCGGAACCAGGGGTCAATTGACATTGAAGCGCAGTCGAAGACTGCGCAGAGCGGTGAACACCCAGGGCCAGAGCAGGGCGCTGACCAGAGCCGGCAGCAAGAAGACCAGGGTCGGCGGGCGATTGCCGGCCAGCGCATTGAGCCAGAGCTGTACCAGTTGGGCCAGGCCGAAGACTACCAGCAGGACCAGGCTCTGTTGCCAGAGCGGAAACATGCGGACACGCTGCTGCAAGGTCAGCATCAGGAAGGCGATCAGCGTCAGGGTCAGGGCATGCTGTCCGAGCAGAACCCCATAGAGCACATCCATCGCCAGCCCCAGCAGCCAAGTCAGGGTCAGGCTGACCCGCTGCGGCACGGACAGAATCCAGTAGGTGATGAACATCGCCAGCCACAACGGCCGGCCGAGTTCCATGAAATCCGGCATGGGCGCCACGCTGAGCAACAGGCCCACCAGATAGCTGGCCCAGATCAGCCAACCGTTGTGCTCGCCCATTCAGCGTGCCCCACCCGCACTTGCCGGGGCCGGTCGTGCCGGCTGCGCCGGCGCGGGAGCCGGCGCAGCCTCCGCCGAGGGCTTCGCGTCCTGCTTCTTCGCCTGCTCGGCGAGCTGGCGATCGTGCGCCTCCTGCGCCTGGGCCGCCTCGCTGGCGCGCTGCTCCGGCGAGCGCGGATCGCTGAACACCATGAGCATGTAACGGGTACGATTGAGGGCCGCCGTGGGCACGGCGCGAACGATGGCGAACGGCTGTCCGGAATCGTGGATCACCTCGCTCACCACGGCCACCGGATAACCGGCGGGAAAGCGCTGGCCCATGCCGGAGCTGACCAGCAGGTCGCCTTCCTTGACGTCGGCGGTATCGGCGACATGGCGCAGTTCGAGACGCTCCGGATTGCCGGTGCCGACGGCGATGGCGCGCAGACCGTTGCGGTTGACCTGCACCGGAATGCTGTGGGTGGTATCGGTGAGCAGCAGCACCCGCGCCGAGTAGGGCATGACTTCCACTACCTGCCCCATCAAACCGCGGGCATCGAGCACCGGCTGGCCGAGAAACACCCCGTCGCGCTCGCCCTTGTCGATCAGGATGCGATGGGTGAAGGGATTAGGATCGACGCCGATCAGCTCGCCGACCAGCACCTTCTCGTCCACCAGCGCCGCGGAGTTGAGCAGTTCGCGCAGACGCACGTTCTGCTCGGTCAGCGCCGCCAGCTTCTGCAGGCGGCGTTGCATCAGCAGGGCCTCGGCCTTGAGCTTCTCGTTTTCCGCTAGCAGCTCGCTACGGCTGCTGAACTGCTGATTGACGCCATCCCAGATGCGCACCGGCAGATCGGCCAGCCAATAGAAAGGGGTCAGCACCAATCCCAGTTGGCTGCGTACCGGCTTGAGCGTGTCGAAACGGGCATCCACCACCATCAGCGTGGCGGCGAGCACCACCAGCACCAACAGACGCATCACGAGCGAAGGCCCTTTGCTGAAGAGCAGTTTGATAGCGGGTTCCTCGCGACTACACACCCAACCGCCTGTCACGCCCCCCGGGACACCGGAGGGCATCGCTTCCGGCGCGCACCCCGGAGCCCGGCCCGGCGGCTCACTCGGTGGAGAGCAGATCCATGCGGTGGCTGTCGATCATTTCCAGCGCCCGGCCGCAGCCGCGCGCCACACAGGTCAGCGGGTCCTCGGCGACGATCACCGGCAGTCCGGTTTCCTGGGCCAGCAGCTTGTCCAGATCGCGCAACAGGGCGCCCCCGCCGGTCAGTACCAGACCGCGCTCGGCGATGTCCGCGGCCAGCTCCGGCGGAGACTGCTCCAGGGCGCTCTTCACCGACTGCACGATGCTCGCCAGCGACTCCTGGATCGCATCCAGCACCTCGTTGGAATTGAGGGTGAAGCTGCGCGGCACGCCCTCGGCCAGATTGCGCCCGCGCACGTCGATCTCGCGCACCTCGCTGCCCGGCCAAGCGGCACCGATCTCCTGCTTGATGCGCTCGGCGGTCGCCTCGCCGATCAGACTGCCGTAGTTACGCCGCACATAGGTGACGATGGCTTCGTCGAAACGGTCGCCGCCGACCCGGACCGATTCGGCATAGACCACGCCGTTCAGCGAAATCAGGGCGATCTCGGTGGTGCCGCCGCCGATGTCCACCACCATCGAGCCATGCGCCTCGTCCACCGGCAGGCCGGCGCCGATGGCCGCGGCCATCGGCTCCTCGATCAGGAACACTTCGCGGGCACCGGCACCGAGGGCCGACTCGCGGATGGCCCGGCGCTCGACCTGGGTCGACTTGCAGGGCACGCAGATCAGCACGCGCGGACTGGGCTGCAGGAAACTGCTCTCGTGCACCTTGTTGATGAAATACTGCAGCATCTTTTCGCAAACGCTGAAATCGGCGATCACGCCATCCTTCATCGGACGGATCGCGGTGATGTTGCCCGGGGTTCGTCCCAACATGCGCTTGGCCTCGGTGCCAACCGCTACGACGCTCTTCTGGTTGCCGTGCGTGCGGATGGCGACCACGGACGGCTCGTTCAGAACGATGCCGCGCTCGCGCATATAGATGAGGGTGTTGGCAGTTCCCAGATCGATCGACAGATCGCTGGAAAACATGCCACGGAGTTTCTTGAACATTGACGGGAACCCTGAGGCGAAGCATGGGTAAAAAAGAGCGCAAACTCTAACAATGGCAGGGATTTTGGGCAAGGCGCCCACTGTGCTAAATTCCCCGTTTTCAGCAGCCCGCAAGGCCGGCGAGCACGGTCTTCGCCCCCTGTCCGTGCCCCGGTGCCCGGACTTTCCCCCAGCGGCCGGCTGCCCGTTTTTCTGGAGAATCCCGATGGCGCTTGAACGCTCCGACGTGGAAAAGATCGCTCACCTGGCCCGCCTGGGGCTGGACGACGCCGAGATTCCACGCACCACCCAGACCCTGAACGACATCCTCGGCCTGATCGACCGGATGCAGGCCGTCGACACTCATGGCATCGAGCCCCTGGCCCATCCCCTGGAAGCCACCCAGCGCCTGCGTCCGGACGAGGTCACCGAGACCGACCACCGCGACGCCTACCAGGCCATCGCCCCGGCCGTGGAGAACGGCCTGTATCTGGTTCCCAAGGTGATCGAGTGATGCATCGACTGACTCTGGCGCAAATCGCCCGCGGCCTGGCCGCCAAGGAATTCTCCTCCGTCGAGCTGAGCGAGGCCCTGCTGGCCCGCATTGCCGAACTCGACCCCGGGCTCAACAGCTTCATCACCGTCACCGCCGAGCAGGCCCTGGAGCAGGCCCGCGCCGCCGATGCGCGGCGCGCCGCCGGCGAGAGCGGCGCCCTGCTCGGCGCGCCGATCGCCCACAAGGACCTGTTCTGCACCAAGGGCGTGCGCACCAGTTGCGCCTCGAAGATCCTCGACGACTTCATCGCCCCCTACGACGCCACCGTGGTGGAGAGACTCGCCGCCGCCGGCTGCGTGAGCCTCGGCAAGCTGAACATGGACGAGTTCGCCATGGGCTCGGCCAGCGAATCCAGCCACTACGGCCCGGTGAGAAACCCCTGGAACACCGAATGCGTCCCCGGCGGCTCCTCCGGCGGCTCGGCCGCCGCGGTGGCGGCGCGGCTGGTCCCGGCGGCCACCGGCAGCGATACCGGCGGCTCGATCCGCCAGCCGGCGGCATTGACCAACCTCACCGGCCTCAAGCCCACCTACGGCCGCGTCTCGCGCTGGGGCATGATCGCCTACGCCTCCAGCCTCGACCAGGGCGGCCCGCTGGCGCGCAGCGCCGAGGACTGCGCCCTGCTGCTCTCCGCCATGGCCGGCTTCGACCCGAAGGACTCCACCTGCGTCGATCAGCCGGTGGACGATTACCTGGCCGCGTTGCACCGGCCGCTGGCCGGCCTGCGCATCGGCCTGCCGCGCGAATACTTCGGCGCCGGCCTCGATCCGCGCCTGTCCGATGCGGTGATGGCCTGCGTCGAGGAACTGAAGAAGCTCGGCGCCACGGTGAAGGAAATCGGCCTGCCCAGCATGCAGCATGCGATCCCCGCCTACTACGTGATCGCCCCGGCCGAGGCCTCCTCCAACCTGTCGCGCTTCGACGGCGTGCGCTTCGGCTACCGCTGCGAGAACCCGCAGAGCCTCGAGGACCTGTACAAGCGCTCGCGCGGCGAAGGCTTCGGCGCGGAAGTGAAGCGGCGCATCATGGTCGGCACCTACGCCCTCTCCGCCGGCTACTACGACGCCTACTACCTCAAGGCGCAAAAGATCCGCCGGCTGATCCGCAGCGACTTCATCGGCGCCTTCCAGGAGGTGGACCTGATCCTCGGCCCGACCACCCCGAACCCGGCGTGGAAGCTCGGCGAGAAGGGCGACGACCCGGTCGCCGCCTACCTCGAGGACATCTACACCATCACCGCCAACCTCGCCGGCATTCCCGGCCTGTCCATGCCGGCCGGCTTCGTCGACGGCCTGCCGGTGGGCGTGCAATTGCTCGCGCCCTACTTCCAGGAGAGCCGTCTGCTCAACGTCGCCCACCAGTACCAGCAGGCGACCGACTGGCACCAGCGGGCACCGGAAGGATATTGAGGCATCGCTCCGCAATGCGGCCGATGCTCCTCTCCCCGCCGGGGGAGAGGGTGGCCCGCAGGGCCGGGAGAGGGGCCGCATGCCACCAGATTCGAGGAACACACAGATGCAATGGGAAACCGTGATCGGGCTGGAAATCCACGCACAGCTCGCCACCCGCTCGAAGATCTTCTCCGGCAGCGCCACCGCCTTCGGCGCCGAGCCCAACACCCAGGCCAGCCTGATCGACCTCGGCATGCCCGGCACCCTGCCGGTGCTCAACGAGGAAACCGTGCGCATGGCGGTCCGCTTCGGCCTGGCCATCGAGGCGGAAATCGGCCACACCAACGTCTTCGCCCGCAAGAACTACTTCTACCCGGACCTGCCCAAGGGCTACCAGACCAGCCAGATGGACAAGCCCATCGTCGGCAAGGGCCACCTGGATATCACCCTGGAGGACGGCACGCTCAAGCGCATCGGCATCACCCGCGCGCATCTGGAGGAAGACGCCGGCAAGAGCCTGCACGAGGACTTCCACGGCATGACCGGCATCGACCTCAACCGCGCCGGCACGCCCCTGCTGGAAATCGTCTCCGAGCCGGACATCCGTTCGGCCAAGGAGGCGGTCGCCTACGTCAAGGCGATCCATGCGCTGGTCCGCTACCTCGGCATCTGCGACGGCAACATGGCCGAAGGTTCGCTACGCTGCGACTGCAACGTCTCGGTGCGACCCAGGGGCCAGGAAGCCTTCGGCACCCGCGCCGAGATCAAGAACGTCAACTCCTTCCGCTTCATCGAGAAGGCGATCAACCATGAGATCCAACGGCAGATCGAGCTGATCGAGGACGGCGGCAAGGTGATCCAGGAAACCCGCCTGTACGATCCGAACAAGGACGAGACGCGCTCCATGCGCGGCAAGGAGGAAGCCAACGATTACCGCTACTTCCCCTGTCCCGACCTGCTGCCGGTGGTGCTGGAGGACGGTTTCGTCGAGCGATTGCGCGAAACCCTGCCCGAGCTGCCCAACCAGAAACGCGAGCGTTTCCAGAGCCAGTACGGTCTGTCCGCCTACGATGCCAGCGTGCTGTCGGCCAGCCGCGAGATGGCCGAGTACTTCGAGGCGGTTTTCGAGGTCTGCGGCGATGCCAAGCTGGCGGCCAACTGGGTGATGGGCGAGTTGTCCAGCCTGCTCAACAAGGAAGGCCTGGAGATCGAGCGCTCGCCGGTATCCGCCGAACAGCTCGGCGGACTGATCCGGCGCATCCAGGACAACACCATCTCCGGCAAGATCGCCAAGATGGTCTTCGAGGCCCTGGCCGCCGATGAAGGCGCCAGCGCCGATGCGATCATCGAGCGGAAGGGCCTGAAGCAGGTCACCGACACCGGCGCCATCGAGAGCATGCTCGACGAGATGCTGGCCGCCAACGCCGCCCAGGTCGAACAGTACCGCGCCGCCGACGAGGCCAAGCGCGCCAAGATGTTCGGCTTCTTCGTCGGCCAGGCGATGAAGGCCTCCAAGGGCAAGGCCAACCCCGGCCAGGTCAACGAACTGCTGAAGAAGAAGCTCGAAGGCTGAGCCAGCGACAGCGCCGGGCCCAAGCCGGCGCTGCACTTCCCGGAGCTTCGATCATGCTGCGAACATTGCCACTCGCCCTCCTCCTCGCCCTGCTCGCCGGCTACCCTTCGGAGCGGCTCGAAGCCGCCCGCTACAGCGCCGAGGGCATGGCCTCCTACTATGCCAGCCACCACCACGGCAAGCGCACCGCCAGTGGCGAGCCCGTGGATCGCAACACCCTCACGGCCGCCCACCGCACCCTGCCGCTCGGCAGCCGGGTGCGGGTGACCAGCCTGAGTACCCGCCGCAGCGTGGTGGTGCGCATCAACGACCGCGGCCCCCACACCCACGGACGGATCATCGACCTGTCCTACAAGGCCGCCCGGCAGTTGGAGATACTGCATGCCGGCGTGGCCCTGGTGCGTCTGGAACTGCTCGACAACTGAGGGAATGACCGCCTGGGACGGACCCCGAATGAATCCTCTGACCTTCATCTGCCTGATCGCCGGCCTGGCCCTGCTGATCGCCGGCGCCGAAGCCCTGGTCCGCGGCGCCGCACGCCTGGCCGCCCGCTTCGGCATTCCGCCGCTGATCATCGGCCTGACCGTGGTGGCCTTTGGCACCAGCGCCCCGGAAATGGCCGTCAGCGTGCGATCAGCCAGCGGCGGACAGGGCGATATCGCGGTCGGCAACGCCATCGGCAGCAACATCTTCAACGTGCTGATGATCCTCGGCCTGTCCGCACTGGTCATTCCGTTGCGGGTTTCGCGTCAACTGATCCGTTTCGACGTACCCGTCATGATCGGCGTCAGCCTGCTGGCCTGGCTGCTGGCCATCGACCGCGAGTACGGCCGTCCGGATGGAGCGCTGCTGTTCGCCGGCATTCTCGCCTACATCGCCTTTCAGGTGCGCAGCGGCCTGAATGCCGGAACCAGCGGCGACGGCAACGAATTCGAGACGGAGTTCGGCAGGAAGCCCGAGGGACGCCTCGCCCTGCCTGGCCACCTGGCGCTCGTCGCCCTCGGCCTGGCCATGCTGGTCTGGGGCTCCGACCTGCTGATCGATGCCACGGTGACCCTGGCCCGAGCGCTCGGCCTGTCCGAACTGGCGATAGGCCTGACCATGGTCGCCGCCGGAACCTCGCTGCCGGAACTGGCCACGTCGCTGGTGGCCGCCATCAAGGGCGAGCGCGATATCGCCGTGGGCAATATCGTCGGCAGCAATATCTTCAACCTGCTCGCGGTCCTCGGCCTGGCCGCGCTGGTCTCGCCCGCCCCGATCGAGGTATCGCCCAACGCCCTGGCCTTCGACTACCCGGTGATGATCGCGGCGGCGGCGGCCTGCCTGCCGATCTTCCTCACTGGCTACCGCATCGGCCGCTGGGAGGGGTTGCTGTTCTTCGGCTACTACCTGGCCTACGGCGCCTACCAGGTACTGTTCGCCAGCGGCGCTTCCGCCGTAGACCTGCTGCACGACGCCCTGGCCTGGTACGCCCTGCCGCTGACCGCCGTGACGCTGCTGGTCATCGCCGTCCGCGGATGGCGGCAGCGAGGCTGAGGGCGCAGCTCAGATCCAGCCGAGCCACTGCAGGATGAAAATACCGATATTGGTGGTCACCGCGGCCAACAGCGTGGTGATCACCACTATCCCGCCCGCCAACTGATGATTGCCGCCTACCGCCTTGGCCATGACGAAGCTGGCCGCGGCGGTCGGGCTCGCGAAATAAAGGAAGAGCACGCCCAGTTCGGCACCACGGAAACCGCACAGCCAGGCGCCGAGCGTCTCCAGCAGCGGTAGCCAGACCATCTTCAGCAGACTGGCGCCAAGCGCCATGCCGCCGCTTTCGCGCAGGGCGGCGAGGGAAATGGTGCCGCCGATGCAGATCAGCGCCAGCGGCATGGTCATCTGCGCGAAATAGTCGCCGGAGGTGAGCAGCCAGGCCGGCAGGCCGACATGCCAGTAGGCGAACGGGATCGCCACCAGCACGCCGATGATCAGCGGGTTGCCGAGAATGCTCTTGGCGAGGCTCCAGGGATCGGTCCGGGCGGTCGGACTGTAGAACGCCAGCACTACCGATGCGAGCGTGTTGTAGACCAGGATCACCGCCCCGGCCAGCACCCCGCCGAGGGACAGACCGTAATCGCCGTACATGCTGGTGGCCAGGGCCAGGCCGACGATGCCGTTGTTGCCGCGAAACGCGCCCTGCACATAGACGCCGCGATCGGGACGCGGGCAACGCCACAGCGACCAAGCCCAGGCGATCAGGAAGCCGGCGATGGAGGCCAGGGTGAAATAGCCGAGCAGCGCCGGTTGCAACGCCGCATCCAGATCGGCCTGCAGGATCGCGAGGAACAGCATGGTCGGCATGGTGCCCTTGAACACCAGCGTCGACGCCGTGTCGATGAAGGCGATGTCGATCCAGCCGAGGCGCCGCAACAGTACGCCGAGAAACAGCATGGCGAATACCGGTGCGGTGATGCCCAGGGTTTGCGAGAACAGCGCGAACATGTGAAAAGTCCGAAAAATAATAGGCACCTATCATAACGGCATATCTCCCGCCGCGAGGCGGGATGCCGAGGCACGCCGCCCGGATGGCCCGGCCGGGCCGGAACCACGAGTTGCCGTCCCGGCACATCCGCTCCCGACGGCACCGGAATGATCGAAAAACGGGCAGTTCGACAAAGGGCTGCGGAGCCATGCTTAAAGACACCGTAACAAACCAGTGATAAATCAATATCCATCTGAAAAACCACAAGTGTTTTACGGGCAAATATTCAGGCACAGACATCTTGTCGCCACGGCCCGCCTATCGCCGTTCAAAACCAATCCGTCGTTTGACTTGGTGGTTGATGGAGAAAAAATGGAAAAGCATTGGTGCAGACTCGAACGAGAGGGCAACATCGGCATTGACTTCATAATCAACCCATACCTTTATAAAGAAATTGCCGACTTTCTCTGCGAAAACCCGGAATCGAAGATCGTCGATTTCGGTGCGGGCACGAACATGCTGGCGATTCAATTCATGTATGGAAACTCGCCAGACATCCCAGCCCTGGAGTCGATAAAAAACATCGCTCAGGCGAGAAAGAACATCGACAGCTTCATCGGCCTGGAAGGCTCCGAACAGTTGGTCGCAAAGGCCAGAGAACAGCTTGGCGAACTGGGACATCCGGGCAATATCGACATTCGCCACTTCGAGGTGAGGCACGGACGGAGAAAACCTTTCGGCGACTCGTCCATTGCCCTGGCCATTTCGCGAAACTTCGTCATGCACCTGGAAAAGAGCGATCTGGAATACCATGTCTCGGAAATTTCCAGAATTCTGAAAAGCGATGGAAAGTCCATCATCGCCTTTCTGAACCCGAGCTATGAACAAAAGAAACACCTCGACCTGAGCCCGCACAACAAACCGCTGCAGACCAACGAGAAATACTCATTCGTCCATGGCTCCCACGGAGAGCATGGAGTATTCGCCCATTACTGGAAGGACATCGATACCTACGAAAAGATCTTCGACAAACACCTGAAGATAATAAACCGGGTCGAGTGCTTCCCCATCACCGACAGATTCAGGGAAAAATACCACCGTTATTATCAGAAGGACTTACCAATGGCCCTGGTATACGTTCTGGCGAAGCGGCAAGGCCCCAACCATGAATCGCTCCTGCCGCCCGGCCGCCAATCCGCGCGATACATTGCAGGCGATACCGTCATGAGATGATCGGGCAGCGACTCCGGGAGCCCGACGCTCCAGGGCGATCGCATGGAGTCATCCGCTCGACAGTGGACTGGCAAAACCCATGTGCCAATTCGTTCCGGCGCGGTCTTCGGCACCGTTGCACGAGCCGCTGGCCGGGAGGCCGGACACTCCGCTTTCGGGCTCCCGCCAGTCACTTTCCCTTCGCTCGCGCGAACGAATGAAACAACCGAGAGAACGCGCGTCCGGCATCCGGGTCTGGCCTGCGGCCGCTCGCATCGAGCCGATGCCCGATGCGAAAGACCATGGCGCCAGGCCCTCAGCGGCGGACCGGACGCTTCTGCAGCTTGCGCTGCAATGTACGCCGGTGCATACCCAGGGCGCGGGCGGTGGCGGAGATGTTGCCGTCGTTCTCGCTGAGCACGCGCTGGATGTGCTCCCACTGCAGGCGATCCACCGACATGGGGTTGTCCGGCACCAGGCTGTTCAGGTCGACGTGCTCGGAAAGCAGCGCGGTGAGCACGTCGTCGGCGTCGGCCGGCTTGCACAGGTAGTTGCAGGCGCCACGCTTGATCGCCTCCACGGCGGTGGCGATGCTCGAGTAACCGGTGAGGATCAGCACGCGCATCTCGCTGTCCAGTTCGAGCAGCTTCGGCAGCAGCACCAGCCCCGAGTCGCCCTCCATCTTGAGATCCAGCACGGCATAGTCCGGCACGTCCTGAAGCGCCAGCTCCAACCCCTCCTCGGCCGAACTGGCACAACTCACCCGGAAGCCACGGCGGGTCATGGCCCGCATCATGACCCGGGTGAAGGTCGTGTCGTCGTCCACCAGCAGCAGGTGCGGCTGCTGTTCTTCTCCCTCGATCGGATGCTCACTCATAGTAGTCTCCTGGCCCCAGGCGCGGCAGCCGCAGCTCGGTCAGCGTACCGCCCTCCTCGTGATTGTAGAGTTTCACCGAGCCGCCGGCGCGAGTCACGCTGGCCTGGCTCAGAAACAGGCCGAGGCCGAAGCCCTTGCCCTTGGTGGTGAAGAAAGGCTTGCCCAGTTGCTCGGCGATCGCCAGCGGCACGCCTTCGCCATGGTTGCGGATGCTGATGCACAACTCCTCGACGTCCCAGTCGAGGTAGATGTCCAGGTCGTCCGGACAGGCATCGGCGGCGTTGTTGAGCAGGTTGAGCAGCGACTGGGTCAGGTCCGGCGACGGCGCCAGGCGCGGCATGGAACCCGTGCCGAGGATCTCGTAGCGATAGCTCGCTTCCGGGCGCATCAGGTGCCAGCGATTGAGCGCCGTCTCCAGCCAGGCCGCCGCGCTCTGCTCCTGGACCGTCTGCATGCGATCCGCCTCGGCGGCGCGCACCAGTTGCTGCAGGGTGTCCTTGCACAGCTTCACCTGTTCCTGGAGCACCGCCAGATCCTCCTGCAGCAGCGGATCGTCGTGCTCCTGGCGCAGTTCGGTGATCAGCACGCTCATCGTCGCCAGCGGCGTGCCCAGCTCATGGGCGGCGCCGGCCGCCTGGGTAGCCACCGCCAGCAGTTGCTGGTCGCGCATGCCCTCCTCGCGGCGCGTGGCCTGGAACTCCTCCTGACGACGCAGTTCGCCGGCCATCCGCCCGACGAAGAAGGTGATCAACGCCGCCGCCAGGGCGAAGCTCAGCCACATGCCGTAGATCAGCAGGGTGACGCGATGCTCCGGCGGCAGGGTAGTCGGGTTGTACCAGAAGACCAGCAGGGTGTAGGCCACGAACGCCAGGCCGGCGAGCATCACCGTGTGCCGCCTGGGCAGGGTCGCCGCGGCGATGGTCAGCGGCACCAGGTAATAGGAAACGAAGGGGTTGGTCGGACCGCCGGTGAAATACAGCAGCAGGCTGTGGATGATCAGATCGCAAGCCAGATGGCCGGCGTATTCCAGATCGGTCACCGGCCACGACATGGTCAGGCGCAGAGCGGTTCCCAGGCAAAGCATGGCCGACAGGCTGAGGGTGAAAGCGAGCGCCAGCCAGGGCAACGGCATCAGATCGGTGAGATAGGCGAGCCCGACCGAACCGGCCTGGGCGGCCAGCACGAGGACACGGATCAGGATGAGCCGACGGAGGTTGTGGCGGCTGGCCGACAGCATTTGAACGGGTGCGAGCATAGGAATGGCTTGTCATGGGGCCCCGGGAGCGCGCGGCCAGTATACCCAAAAGCCCGCCACCAGCCGGGCCGAATGCGGCAACCGGACGCAGGCGGGGCTGCAAAAACTGGACTACGCCGGTAGAGTCTGGCTCGACACCCAACGGACACGTTCCCGGCCCACACAAGGATTTCCCCATGCTCCGCCGTCTTCGCCCCGCCATTCCCCTCGTCCTCGCCGCTCTGGCCAGCCTGCCGGCACTGGCCGAGGACAGTTCCCGCTACAACCGAATCTCCCTGCACGCCGAGGCGAGCCGGGAGATCGCCCACGACCTGATGCGGGTGACCCTCTACGCCGAAGCCCAGCACAAGGACCCCGGCCAGTTGGCCGGCGACATCACCCGCACCCTCAACGGCGCGGTGGAGCGCGCACGCCAGGTGGCGGGGGTGAAGGTCAGCCTCGGCAACCGCAACAGCTATCCGGTCTACGAAGACCAGGGCCGGCGGATCGTCGCCTGGCGCGAGCGCGCCGAGCTGCGCCTGGAAAGCGCCGACTTCGCAGCCCTTTCCCAACTGAGCGCCGACCTGCTCGGCGAACTGAGGATCGCCGACATGCGCTTCGCCATCGCCGACGCCACACGCAAGAAGGGCGAGGACGCACTGCTGCAGGACGCCGTGCAGGCCTTCGGCGAGCGCGCCCAGCTCGCCACCCGGGCGCTCGGCGGCAGCGGCTACAAGCTGGTCAGCCTGAACCTCGGCAGCAGCGGCGTGGTCCCGCCCCCCTTCGCCCGCGTGGCGATGGCGAAGACCCTGGACCACGAGGCGGGCGCGCCGGCGCCGGAGATCGAGGCCGGCAGCAGCCAGGTGAGCGTCAGCGCCGACGGCGTGATCGAGGTGCAGATGCCCTGAGGCAGCCGCCATCATGATGCTCCGACGCCCGACCGCCCTCCTGCTCGCCGGCCTGCTCGCCGGCGCCGTCCAGGCCGCGCCGAGCAGCCTGGTGGTCTGTACCGAGGGCAGCCCGGAAGGCTTCGACATCGTCCAGTACACCGCCGCCGTCAGCGCCGACGCCTCGGCGGAGACGGTGTTCGACCGCCTGCTGCGCTTCGCTCCCGGCGGCAGCGAACTGCTCCCCGCCCTCGCCGAGCGCTGGGAGGTGTCCGCCGACGGCCTCGAATACACTTTCCACCTGCGCCGCGGCGTGAAATTCCAGCGCACGCCCTGGTTCATGCCGAGCCGCGAATTCAACGCCGACGACGTGATCTGGAGCTTCCGGCGGCAGATCGATCCCGCGCATCCCTGGCACAAACTGTCGCCGCGCGGTTTCCCCTATGCCGAATCGATGGCCGTGGGCGAGCTGATAGAACGCATCGAGCGCCTCGATGAGCACCGCGTGCGCTTCGTCCTGCGCCACCCGGAGGCGCCCTTCCTGGCCAACCTGGCGATGGGCTTCGCCTCCATCTACCCGGCCGAATACGCCGATCGACTGCTGGCCGCCGGCACCCCGGAGCGCCTCAACAGCCAGCCGGCGGGCAGCGGCCCCTTCATCTTCGAACGCTACGAGAAGGACGCCCAGGTGCGCTTCCGGCGTAACCCGGACTACTGGGACGGCGCGCCGGCCATCGAGCGGCTGATCTTCGCCATCACCCCCGAGCCCAACGTGCGGGTGCAGAAGCTCAAGGCCGGCGACTGCCAGATCGCCCTCTACCCGCGCCCGGTGGACCTGCCCGGCCTGCGCCGGGACGTGCGCATCCAGGTGCTGGAGGACGAACCGCTGCTGACCGCCTACATCGGCATCAACACCCGTCATCCGCCGCTCGACGACGTGCGGGTGCGCCAGGCGCTCAACCTCGCCTTCGACAAGTCCGCCTACCTGCGCGCCCAGTACGGCGAGGGCGGCGCCAGCCCGGCGGTGGCACCCTACCCGCCGAGCCTGTGGGGCTCCGACCCGACGCTCGCCGGCTGGCCCCACGACCCGGCGCGAGCCCGCGCCCTGCTGGCCGAAGCCGGACACGCCCAAGGCCTGAAGCTGAGTATCTGGACCCGTCCCGGCGGCGGCCCGACCAACCCCAACCCCGGCATCGGCGCCCAGTTGCTGCAGGCCGACCTGGCCGCCATCGGCATCCGGGCGGAAATCCGCGTGCTGGAATGGGGCGAGCTGATCAAGCGGGCGAAGAACGGCGAGCACGACCTGGTGTTCATGGGCTGGGCCGGCGATAACGGCGACCCGGACAACTTCCTGACCCCCAATCTGTCCTGCGCCGCGGCCGCCTCGGGCGAAAACCAGGCCGGCTGGTGCGACGAGCGCTTCGACGCCCTGTTGCGCGAGGCGCGCCGCACCACCGACCAGGCGCAACGCACCGCGCTCTACCGCCAGGCCCTGGCGATCTTCCACGAACAGGCGCCCTGGATTCCCCTGGCCCATCCCCGCGAGTTCGCCGCCGTGCGCCGCGACGTCGAGGGCTTCGTGATCAGCCCGCTGGGCACCAACAACTTCGCCGGCGTGCGTCGCGCCCCGGCCAACGCTCCGGAGTGAGCCCCGCGCATGTTGTCCTTCCTCGCCCGCCGTCTCGGCTTGCTGATCCCCACCTTCCTCGGCGTGACCCTGCTGACCTTCGCCCTGATCCGCCTGATCCCCGGCGACCCGGTGGAGGTGATGATGGGCGAGCGCCGCCTCGACCCGCAGATGCATGCCGAGGCCATGCACCGGCTCGGCCTCGACCGGCCGCTGCACGAGCAGTACCTGAGCTACCTCGGCCAACTGGCCCGGGGCGATCTCGGCCAGTCGCTGCGCACCCGCGAAAGCGTCTGGAACGAGTTCGCCGGGCTGTTTCCGGCCACCGTCGAACTGGCCCTCGCCGCCCTGCTGCTGGCCGGCGTCCTCGGCCTGCTCGCCGGCACCCTGGCGGCGCTGAAGCGCGGTTCCATCCTCGACCACGGCACCATGGGCCTGGCGCTGACCGGCTACTCGATGCCGATCTTCTGGTGGGCGCTGGTGCTGATCATGTTCTTTTCCGTGGAACTCGGCTGGACACCGGTCTCCGGGCGCCTCGACCTGCTCTACGACGTACCGCCGGTGACCGGCTTCATGCTCGTCGACACGCTGCTCAGCGACGAGCGGGGCGCCTTCCTCGACGCCCTGCGCCACCTGATCCTGCCGGCCATCGTGCTCGGCACCATCCCGCTGGCGGTGATCGCCCGCATGACCCGCTCGGCGATGCTCGAAGTGCTGCGCGAGGACTACATCCGTGCCGCCCGCGCCCGTGGTCTGTCGCCGGCGCGTCTGGTGTTCGTGCACGCGCTGCGCAACGCCCTGGTCCCGGTGCTCACGGTGTTCGGCCTGCAGGTCGGCTCGCTGCTCTCCGGCGCGGTGCTCACCGAAACCCTGTTCTCCTGGCCGGGCATCGGCAAGTGGCTGATCGAGGCCATCGGCGCCCGCGACTATCCGGTGGTGCAGAATGGCATCCTGCTGATCGCCGCGCTGGTCATCCTGGTCAACTTCGTCGTGGACATCCTCTATGGCCTGGCCAACCCACGCATCCGTCACCGGCAATGAGGGCCCGTCGATGAATACCTCCTCCCTCGCCAGCGAACCGGCCTGGCCCTCGCCCTTGCGCGACTTCTGCCGAGCCTTCGCGCGCAACCGTGGCGCCTTCGCCGCCCTGCTGTTCCTCGCCCTGCTCGCTCTCTGCGCGCTGCTGGCGCCCTGGCTCGCGCCCTTCGACCCCGCCGCCCAGCACCGCGACTTCCTGCTCACCCCGCCGGCCTGGCTGGAGGGCGGCGAGACGCGCTTTCCGCTCGGTACCGACGAACTGGGCCGCGACCTGCTCTCGCGACTGATCCATGGCGCGCGCCTGTCGCTCTCGATCGGCCTGGCCTCGGTGGCGCTGTCGCTGCTGCCCGGCGTGCTGCTCGGCCTCTGCGCCGGCTTCTTCCCGCGCCTGCTCGGCCCTTCGATCATGCGCCTGATGGACATCATGCTGGCGCTGCCCGCCCTGCTGCTGGCGGTGGCGGTGGTCGCCGTGCTCGGTCCGGGACTGCTCAACACCGTGCTGGCGATCGCCATCGTCTCGCTGCCCGCCTATGTGCGCCTGACCCGCGCGGCGGTACTCGGCGAGATCCACCGCGACTACGTCACCGCCGCGAAGCTGGCCGGCGCCGGACGGCTGCGCCTGATGTTCGTCGCGGTGCTGCCGAACTGTCTGGCGCCCTTGATCGTCCAGGCTACCCTGGGCTTCTCCGCGGCCATCCTGGATGCCGCCGCGCTGGGTTTTCTCGGCCTCGGCGTGCAGCCGCCGAGCCCGGAATGGGGCAGCATGCTGGCCGCGGCGCGGGATTACATCGAACGCGCCTGGTGGGTGGTGACCCTGCCGGGCCTGGCCATCCTCTCGAGCGTGCTGGCGATCAATCTGGTCGGCGACGGCCTGCGCGACGCGCTGGACCCGAAGCTGAAGAACCTGGCCTGAGGAACGCACCATGAGCCTGCTGGAAATCGACAACCTCAGCGTGCGCTACGGCCCCGCCGGCGCCCCGCCGGTGGTGGACGGCCTCGACCTGCGCCTGGAGGCCGGCGAGGTGCTGGCCATCGTCGGCGAGTCCGGCTCCGGCAAGTCGCAGGCCATGCTCGCCCTGCTCGGCCTGATCGATCCGCCCGGCCGGGTCGCCGCCGGGCGCCTGCGCTTCGCCGGTCACGACCTGCTCGCCCTCGGCGAACGCCAGCGGCGCCGGCTGCTCGGCAAGGAGCTGGCGATGGTCTTCCAGGACCCGCTGGCCGCCCTCGACCCCAGCTACCGGATCGGCTTCCAGCTCGAGGAAGTGCTGCGCCAGCACCTCGGCCTGCGCGGTCGCGAGGCCCGCCGGCGCGCCCTGGAGCTGCTCGAACAGGTCGAGATCCCGGCCGCCGCCAGCCGTCTGGAGGCCTACCCGCATCAGCTCTCCGGCGGCATGGCCCAGCGCGTGGCCATCGCCCTGGCGATCGCCGCCGGGCCGCGCCTGCTGATCGCCGACGAACCGACCACCGCCCTCGACGTGACCATCCAGGCGCAGATCCTCGAACTGCTGCTGAACCTGCAGCGCGAGCGCGGCATGGCCCTGCTGCTGATCAGCCACGACCTCGCCGTGGTCGCCGAATGCGCCAGCCGGGTCTGCGTGATGTACGCCGGCCAGGCGGTCGAGGTCGGCGAACTGCCCGGCCTGTTCGACGCCCCGGCGCATCCCTATACCGAGGCGCTGCTCGCCGCGCTGCCCGAGGCCGGTACCGCGCGCCGCCCGCTGCGCGGCCTGCCGGGAAGCGTCCCCGGCCATCACGACCGCCCCGCCGGCTGCCTGCTGGCGCCGCGCTGCGCCTATGCGCAGGACGACTGCCGCGCCCTTCGGCCAGCGCTGGAAGCCAGGCGCCGAAGCCTGGCGCGCTGCTTCCACCCGCGCAACCAGGAGAGTCCATGAATCCGGTGCTGATCGCCCGCGACCTGACCCGTCACTACCGTGTCTCCCGCGGCCCGTTCCGTCCCGCGGCCAACGTCCAGGCGCTGAACGGCCTGTCCTTCGAGCTCGAGGCCGGCGAGACCCTGGCGGTGGTCGGCGAGTCCGGCTGCGGCAAGTCGACCCTGGCCCGCGCCCTGACCCTGGTCGAGGAGCCGACCGCCGGCTCGCTGCGGATCGCCGGCCGGGACGTCGCCGCTACCGATCACCGGCTGCTGCGCCGCGACGTGCAGATGGTCTTCCAGAACCCCTACGCCTCGCTCAACCCGCGCCGGCGGATCGGCGACCAGTTGGCCGAACCGCTGGCCATCAACACCGACCTTTCCGGCGCCGAGCGACGCGCCAGGGTGCTGGCGATGCTTGACCAGGTCGGCCTGCGCGCCGAGCACTATGCACGCTACCCGCACATGTTCTCCGGCGGCCAGCGCCAGCGTATCGCCATCGCCCGGGCGATGATGCTGCGTCCCAAGGTGCTGGTCGCCGACGAGCCGACCTCGGCGCTCGATGTGTCGGTACAGGCCCAGGTGCTCAACCTGTTCCTGGAACTGCAGCGGCAATTCGGCACCGCCTACGTGTTCATCTCCCACAACCTGGCGGTGGTGCGCCACGTCGCCGACCGCCTGCTGGTGATGTACCTCGGCCGGTCCATGGAGCTCGGTCCCGCCGAAAGGATCTACCGGAAGCCGCTGCACCCCTACACCCAGGCCCTGCTCGCCGCCACGCCGACCCTGCATCCCGAGCCGGGCCGCCAGCGCGTCCGCCTCGCCGGCGAGCCGCCCGACCCGCTGGAGCCGCCGTCCGGCTGCGTGTTCCATCCGCGCTGCCTATATGCGACGGAGCGTTGTCGGGTAGAGGTGCCGGCGCTGCGGGAGGTCGATGGCCGGAAAGTGGCTTGTCATTATGCGGAGCGGTTCGTGTAGGGCGGGTTGGTGCAGCGTAACCCGCCGGTATGCCGGGGGGGCCGGCCCATTTTCCGCGCTCATGACATCGCGCTTTCCTCGCGAAAGTGAGGCCACGAAAACCGGCAAGCGCTCAGCGTCCGAAGAACCGATAGAACTCCCGAATATCCTCCTGCATCCCCCCCAGCTTCACCCGCTCGAAACGCACCTCCCGGTGCGCCGGGCACTGCGCCAGCAAGCCCAGGTCCAGCGGATGCACCCAACCGAGGATGGGATAGCCGCCCATGGTCTGTCGGTCGGCCATCAGCACGATCGGCTGGCCGTCCGGCGGCACCTGGATGGCGCCCGCGGTCACTCCCAGCGACCACTGCCTGGCCGGTGCCCGCAGGGGCTCGCCGGAAAGGCGCGTCCCCATGCGGTCGGACTGCGGACTGAGGCGCCAGGGCCGGGCGAAGAAACGCTGGCGATCAGCCACGCTGAAATCCCCGGCATCGCCGCCGAGCATCACCCGCAGGCAGGGCTCGGCCCGGTAGTCCGGCACGAAGCGCCAGGGCACGCTGGCGGCGCCGGGCAGGACGACCGGCACGCAGGGCAGGAAGTCCCCGGCGCACAGCGGCCGGCCGTCGCCGTGCAGGCCGCCGAGCCCCTCGCGCTCCTGGGTCGCCACGCTGCCCAGCACGGGAGCGGCGCGAAAGCCTCCCGCCACCGCCAGGTAGGCGCGCTGGCCGCTGCGCGCGAAACCGAGGCTCAGACGCTGCCCGGCGCGCAGGGCGAAGCGCGACCAGTTCGGCCGTGGCGCGCCGTCCAGGCGGATATCCAGTTCGGCGCCGCAGAGCGCCACCCAAGTGTCGAGCGCGCTTTCCAGCTCCATGCCGCCCAGGGCGATTTCCACCAGCGGCGTGCCCCGGGGATTGTCCAGCAGTCGGTTCGCCCAGGCCGCCGCCTGGATGTCCAGAGGGCCCGCGGGAGACACGCCGAGGTGCTGCCAGCCCAGCCGGCCGGCATCCTGCAACAGGCTGAACGGCCCGGGGCGAATCACCGCGAGGCCCGTCACGGCGCACCGCCCTCGGCGCGAAAGGCCGCTTCGTCGATGGCCAGGAAACGCACCCGGTCGCCCACCGCCAGCGCGCAGGGCGGCTCGGCCTGGGCGTCGAACAGGCGCCACGGACAACGCCCGATCAGGTGCCAGCCCCCCGGCGAAGTCTGGGGATAGATCGCCGTCTGCCGCTCGGCGATGGCCAGCGAGCCGCCCGGTACCCGGGTGCGCGGCGTGCGCCGGCGCGGCAGGGACAGGCGCGCGTCCAGTTCGCCGAGGTAGGCGAAGCCCGGGGCGAAGCCGATGGCGCCGACCCGGTACTCCACGCCGCTGTGCAGGGCGATCAGCTCGGCCTCGCTCAGGGCGCAGGCGCGGGCCACCTCGGCCAGGTCCTCGCCGGCATACCAGACGGGGATCTCGTGCAGATGCCCGCTGCGGGAAGGCTGCGCCTGCACGCACCAGTCCTCGAGCAGGGGCAACAGGCGCCTGCTGAGCTGCAGATGATCGGTCCGCAGCAGATCGTAATGCAGCAGCAGGGTGGTCCAACCGGGCACCAGATCGACGACCAGCGGCCCCAGTTCGAGCTGGATCAGATCGGCCAGGGCGGCGATGCGCAGCGGCAGGCCGGCGTCCGGCTGGTCGGCCAGGACCAGCAGCAGGGCTTCGGGGCCGGCGGGTTCGAGGCGCATCAGAGAGCGTCGAGCGCCGCGCGCAGGCGGCGCAGCACGGCCAGCGACTCGGCGTTGTCGCCGTGCACGCAGAGGCTGTCGGCGCGCAGGCGCAGCGGCTTGCCGTCGAGGTCCGGGAAAGGCTCGCCGCGGGCGATGGCCAAAGCCTGGACGAGGATGCGCTCGGGGTCCGTGTGCAGCGCTCCGTCCAGGCGGCGCGGCGCCAGCCGGCCGTCGGACAGGTAGGCGCGGTCGGCGAAGGCCTCGAACAGCAGCGGCACCCCGGCGGCCTCGGCGAGCCGCCGCTCGCGGGCGTTGTCGGCCAGCGCCAGGACCATCAGCGGCAGACCCGGACGGAAGGCCGCGCAGGCCTCCAGCACGGCGCCGAGCAGTTCGTCGTCGAGCACCAGATCGTTGTACAGCGCGCCATGCGGCTTGACGTAGTCGACGCGGGTGCCGGCGGCGCGGCAGAAGGCCTCGAGCGCGCCGAGCTGATAGAGCACCAGGGCGCGCACCTCGTCGGGCGAGCAGTCCAGGTGGCGGCGACCGAAGCCGGCCAGGTCCGGGTAGGCCGGGTGCGCGCCGATGCTCGCCCCGTGGCGCACCGCCAGGGCCACGCTGCGCTGCATGGTCAGGGGGTCGGCGGCATGGAAGCCGCAGGCCAGATTGGCCTGGTCGATCAGCGGCATGGCGAGCGCGTCGTTGCCCATTTTCCAGACGCCGAAGCTCTCGCCCATGTCGCAGTTGAGAAGGATGCGGGTAGCGGTTTTCATCGCGCTAGCTTGGAGCCTCCGCCGCTCTGTCGCAAGCCTGCGGGAGGAATAGCCCCCGCGCGACGACTTCAGAAGAGATCGCGGCGAAAGCGTCCCTCGTCGCGCAGGCGCTCGACCGCGGCGCTGCCGAGCAGCTCGATGAGCACCGCCTCGACCCCGGAAGCCATGCCACGACTGCCGCACAGGTAGATGACGGCCCCCTCGGCCAGCCAGCCGCGCAGGACGTCGGCGGCGTCGCGCAGGCGATCCTGCACGTAGACCTTGCTTCCCGCGTCGGTGGAAAAGGCCAGGTCGAGGCGGGCCAGCCGCCCCGCCGTCTGCCAGGCCAGCAACTCGTCGCGACAGAGGAAATCATGGGCCTCGCTGCGTTCGCCGAAGATCAGCCAGTTGCGGCTCTGGCCACGCCGGACGCGCTCGCGCAACAGGCCGCGCAGCCCGGCCAGACCGGCGCCGTTGCCGATCAGCAGCAGCGGCCGGTCGTCCGCCGGCAGGCGGAAGCCGCCGTTGGAGCGCAGACGCATCGGCACGCGGGCCCCCGGCGCCAGCTCGCACAGCCAGCCGGAGCACAGCCCCGGCGTACCGTCGGGACGCCGCTGCCGGCGCACCAGCAGCTCCAGCACACCATCCTCTTCCAGCGAGGCGACCGAATAGCAGCGCGGCAGCGCATCCTGCGGTGGACGGATCTCCACCAGGTCGCCGGCCTCCCAGTGCTGCCCGTCCGGCACCTGGAAAACCAGGCGCCAGACCGGTTCGGCCGTGCTGCCCGGGTTGAGGCACTCGCGGGCCAGCAGCATCCATTCGTCGAAGCGCTCCTCCTGCGCCGCCGGCGAGCCGCCGCCGACCAGCCGGCCGAGTTGCTCGCGCCAGGTCTGCAGGGCCGCACCGTCGTCGCCATCCACCTCCACCGGAGCGAACAGCGCCCGGGCCCCCTGCTTTTTCAGCCACTGCTCGAGACGCCGGGCGAAGGCGCAGAAATGCGGGTACTGGCGGTCGCCGAGCCCGAGCAGGGCGTACTGCAGGTGGCTCAGTTCGCAGTCGCTGCCGAGCACCCGGCGCGCGAAGCCACGGGCGCTGTCCGGCGCCTCGCCGTCGCCGAAGGTGCTGACCACGAACAGTACGCGCTCGGCACCGCGCAGGTCGCTCTCGTCGAGCTGCGCCAGCGAACGCACCTGCACCGCGGCGCCAGCCGCCTGCAACTGGCCGGCGGCCTGCCAGGCCAGGCGTTCGGCGAAACCGTTCTGGCTGGCGAAGCCGATCAGCCACGGCTGGCCCTCGACCGACAGCGCCAGGGCCCGTTGCGCCTCGCGAGCGGCGCGGCGGCTGCGCCGGCGATCGAGATAGAGCTGCCAGCCGGTGACGAAAAACAACGGCATGCCCAGGCTGGCGAGCATCATCAGCACGCGCCCGGGATGGCCGAAATACTCGCCGGTATGCAGTGGGTAGAGGCTGGCGAGCAGGCGCCGGGGCAGGCTCTTGTCCGCGTAGCGTTCATGCTCGAGCGGCATGCCGCTGGCGATGTCGAGGCTCAGCCGGTCGGTCGCCCGGGAATGGTCGGCGCCGGACGCGACATAGGTGATCTGCAGCGGCTGGCCGGGACGCTCGGGCAGCGTCAGGTTGACCTGCCGGTAGGTATCCCCCACCTCGCGGCGAAAAGCCTGGAACAAGGGATCGAGGTCGATCGCCGGCGCCGCCGCCCCGTCCTGCCCGCCTCCCGGAGGCGGAGCGCGGCGTCCGCCGTGCTGCGCGGCGGTTTCGCCGGCCAGGGCGAAGAGGCCCTGGCGATACCAATCGTAGGACCAGTTCAGGCCGGTCAGCGCGGCCAGCATATAAAGCAGCAGCACCCAGGTACCGGCCACCGCATGCAGGCCCCAGAAAAAACCGCGCCCCTGGCGCGACCAGTCGAGGACCAGCCAGGCGCGCCAGTCGCCGGCCTGGCGCGGCCAGCGCAGGTAGAGGCCGGACAGGCAGAGGAACACCAGGATCAGGGTCGAGGCGCCGGTGATCGCCTTGCCGGTGTCACCGATGGCCAGCCAGCGATGCACCTGCATCATGAAACGGAAGAAATCCAGTCCCCGCGCCGCGCCGAGCAGGTCGCCGCTGTAGGGATCGGCGTAGAGGGTCTCGCCGCGCGGAGCGGCGCCGTCGACGCTCACCCGGGCGGCATCCTCCGGCGCGCTCGACAGGGTCAGCCCGAGCACCCGGCGCTGCCCCAGTTGCCCGCGCAGGCTGGCGAGCAATTCGTCCGGAGTCAGCGCCCGGGCGTCCTGCGGCACCTCGACGGTCATCACCCCCGGATTGAGAAAACGCAGCAACTCGTCCTGGTAGGACAGGCTCGCGCCGCTCACCCCCATGACCGCCAGCACCAGCCCGGCAGTGATGCCGAACAGCCAGTGCAACTGGAAAAGAATCTTCTTCAACACCTGATGTCACCCGATCGGTATCACCCCTGGCGACACGCCTGGAATCGAAATGCGCTCGCCCGTCATGCCTGCCGTCACGGCAGTGTGAGAGGATTCTATTCGAGAGCTTTTTGCAACAAACCGGCTTTACTCAGCCTTTACCCGGTATGCCGACCAGATGCGCGAAGACCGCCCGCGGGCGGCCTCCGGCAGCTTCGCAGCCTGCTCATCAGAAGTGCAGGTTGGTGGCCAGCAGCACGGTGCGCCCCGGCGCCACGTGGGCCATGTGGGTCGGATAGATCTGGTCGAAGTAGCGCTTGTCGGTCAGGTTCTGCACGTTCAACTGCAGGTCGAGGTTCTTGCTCACCTTCAGGTTGGCCATGGCGTCGTAGCGCCAGTAGCTGGACACCAGGGCCGTGTTGGCAGCGTCGCCGTAGCGCGAGTCCACGTAGTTGGCGCCGCCGCCGACGGTCAGGAAGGGGAACAACTGGTAGGTACTCCAGAAGCTGAAGCTGTTCTCCGGCGTGCTGGGGTTCTCGTTGCCGTCGTTGGCGCCGTCGACGCCGTTGACCACACCGCCGTTGACGATCTCGCTGTCGAGGTAAGTGTAGTTGGCGAAGATCTGCCATTCGCGGCTGAGCCGCCCGCTGACGCCCAGCTCGAAGCCCTTGATCTCGACCTCACCCATGTTCTGCGTCCGGCCATCCTGGTCGGTGACCCGTGCGTTGGACTTCTTGGTCTTGAAGATCGCCGAATCCAGCGCCAGGCGACCGTCGAAGAACTCCCACTTGGTGCCCAGCTCGATGTTGCGGTTGCGTTCCGGCTCGAGATCCTGGGTAGCGGTTGCGATGCTGTCGCTGCCTTCGCCGGAGGTCTCGCCGACCGGGTTGCGCGAAGTCGACCAGGCCACGTAGATGCTGCCGTTGGGTAGCGGGTTGTAGACCACGCCGAGCTGGTGGCTCCAGAAGTTGTTGTTGTTCTCGTATTTGAAATTGCCCGCGGACGTACCACGGCCACCCGTGGAATAGCCCGAGGATTTGGTTTCGAAGTCGTCGTAGCGCAGGCCGAGGTTCAGCGACCATTGGTCGTTGAACTTGAGGGTGTCGAACAGGTAGCCGGACTTGGTCTGGGTATCGGTGTCGGTATAGGCCAGACCGTCGGTGTAATACCCCGACCAGGAATCCTTGTAGGTCGGGTTGTTCAGGGTCGTACAGTCGCCCGAGGCCAGCAGCGCCGAGCTACAGACCCGGCCAGCGGCTCCCTGGGTGAAGGCGTAGGGCCGGTTGTGCACGTCCTGGTCGGTGATCTCGATGCCGCCCACCATGGTGTGCTCGATGAAGCCGGTCTTGAACTTCGCCCGGATATCGGTCTGGTTCACCCAGCCTTCCGAAGTGGAGTTGCGGCTTTTCGGCGAGCGCCACACCAGTCCCTGCTCGATATTCCCGGCCGCGGAGTCGTTCGGGTTGGTGGCGATATAGTCGAGGGTGGTGCGCACCTGGCGGAAGGAGTTGGAGATCGTCACGTTCTCGGCGAGGTCGTGCTCGATCCTGAAGGTGCCCGAATCGGTGCTGCTTTCCCGGAAGTCGCGGCTGCTCAAACCGTAGAAGGCGTCCTTGTGACCCACCGGACGGCGCACCGAACCGGTACCGGACGGGCTCAGCGGAATGCCGTAATCCGGCATATCGTCGGCTTCCACGTGATAGTAGGAGAAAGTCGCGCGGGTCGGGGTGTCGAAGCCGAAGGTGATGGTCGGCGCCACGCCCCAGCGGCTGACGTCCACCCCGTCGCGGCCGGCGACGTTGGCGTCGTGCTTCATCAGGTTCAGGCGAAAGCCGATCTGGTCGCTCAGCATCCGGTTGAAGTCCAGGGTGGAACGACGGGTCTGGTCCGAACCGAAAGTCTGGCTGATATCGAGGAAATCGTTGCGCTTGGCGGTCTTGGTGATCATGTTCACGCTGCCGCCGGTGGAACCGGCGCCGGTATAGGCCGAGCCCGGCCCCTTGCTCACCTCGATCTGCTCGATGTTGAAGATCTCGCGGGTCTGCGAGGCGACGTCGCGCAGGCCGTCGATGAAAGTGTCGCTCTCGGCGTTGAAGCCGCGGATGATCGGCCGGTCGCCCGCCGGGTTGCCGCCCTCGCCGGCGCCGAAGGTGATGCCGGAGGTGGTGCGCAGGGCATCGACCAGGCTCAGCGAGCCGGTGTCCTCGATGACCTGCTTGGAAATGATGGTGACCGACTTGGGCGTCTCGCGTAGCGGCGCGGTGAACTTCTTCGAAGCCGACTCGACCTTGTACTCGCCCTCCCGCTCGTCGACGATGCTGTCCGCCTCCATCGACACGACGCCCTGCTTCTCGGCATCCTTTTCCGTCGGTTTCTTCTGCGACACTTCCTCGGCACGCAGCCCGCCGATCGAGCTGAAGGCCGTCATGACTCCCAACGCGGAAGCCAGCACGCGCGGCGTGGCGGCCGGGCGCTCATTGATACGCGACATTTCGTTTCCCCCTGGCGAACGAACGGCGCGCACTCTATTCGAGAACAATTCTCGAAATCAATAGATACAATTTTCAAATGCACCGAATTTTCAATCTTTACCTTTCGTACCATTTACCCGGAAAATAGAAAAAAATATCATTTGAGATACATTCTCGATTAACAAGGGCCAGCCAGCATGCTGCTACACATACCGGGGGTGTTTTCCCGCGACGAGGTCCGGCGCATTCGCCAGGCACTGGAGCAGGCGCAATGGCTCGACGGCAAGGTGACCGCGGGCTATCAGTCGGCGCGCACCAAGCACAACCTGCAGCTCGCCGAGGACGACCCGCTGGCGCGGGAGATCGCCAGCGCCATGCTCGAACGCCTGTGGCAGAACCCGCAATTCATGTCCGCCGCGCTGCCGCACAAGGTCTATCCGCCACTGTTCAACTGCTATACCGACGGCGGCACCTTCGGCTTCCACATCGACAACGCCGTGCGCCAGGTACGCGGCTCCGCCGAACGGGTACGCACCGACCTCTCCTCCACCCTGTTCTTCAGCGATCCGGACGAATACGACGGCGGCGAGCTGGTGATCCAGGACACCTACGGCTCGCAGCGGCTCAAGTTGCCGGCCGGCGATCTGGTGCTCTACCCGGCCACCAGCATCCACCAGGTCACGCCGGTCAGCCGCGGCGCGCGCTACGCTTCCTTCTTCTGGACGCAGAGCCTGGTCCGCGAGGACTCCCAGCGCAGCCTGCTGTACGAGATGGACCAGGCGATCCAGAGCCTGTCGCGCGACGTGCCGGATCACCCGGCGCTGGTCCAGTTGACCGGCAACTACCACAACCTGCTGCGCCGCTGGGGCGAAGTGTGAGCGAACGGCCATGAGCTTCATCCTCCGCCGCACCGAAACCCCCGACCTCGAACGGCTGGGCCGCAGCCTGGCCGACGATCCGCGCCAGGCGGCGCGCTGGATTCTCGCCGCGGCGGGCGCCGGCGAACCGGAGGCCCAGGCCCTGCTCGGCCAGATCCTGCTCGATGGCCTCGGCATCCAGCCCGACGCGGTGCTGGCCCGCGACTGGTTCGCGATCGCCGCCCGCAAAGGGCACGCCATGGCCGGCAACATGCTGGGGCGCTGCTGCGAACTGGGCTGGGGCGGCCCCGTCGACGAAGCCGCCGCCGCCCGGCATTACCACGAGGCGGCCGTGCGCGGCCTCGACTGGGGCATGTACAACTACGCCAACCTGCTCGCCACCGGCCGCGGGGTCGAGCGCGACGAGGAGCAGGCCTTCGCCTGGTATCAACGCGCCGCCGCGCAGGGGCACGCCAAGTCGATGAATCTGGTCGGACGCTACTACGAGGAAGGCCGGGTGGTCCGCGCCGACCTGCAGGCCGCCTTCGAATGCTACCGGCGCTCCGCCGAAGCCGGCGATTTCCGCGGCCAGTTCAGCTACGCGACGGTACTGATGGGCCTGGACCGCTGGGACGAGGCCCGCCACTGGCTGTGCGAAGCCCTCGCCCTCGGTCATCTGAAATTCCTGCGCAAGGCCTGCGACGAACTGCGCCGGGCCGCCGTCGCGGAAGTCGCCGACATCGCCGAAGCCTACGCCCGGCGCTGCACCGAGCTGGAGGCGACGGCCTCCTGAGCGAAAGGCCGGCGTCCACGCCGGAGCCGCCGTGCGGGTGTCGCTTGCCACGCTTCCCCGGCGGCGAGCCGAGGGGTAAACACGAACGTATATTATTGGTAAATTTTTCGCATAAATCGCACGGGCCTCCCTAGAATCCGCCGGAATTCCGACCTCTCCGAACAGAAGCTCCCCATGCCCCGTACTTTCTGGCTCGGCACCCTCCGCCAATGGCACTGGATCAGCTCCGCCCTCTGTCTGGCCGGCATGCTGCTGTTCGCCGTCAGCGGCATCACCCTCAACCACGCCGCGCAGATCGAGAGCAAGCCACGGGTGGAAAACCGCAGCGCCCATTTGCCCGAGGAACTGCTCGCCGCGCTGCGCGCCGAGGCGCCGGGAAACGGCCTGCCGGCCGTGCTGCGCGACTGGTTGGAAGAAGAACTGGACATCCGCCTGGACGGACGCGAGGCCGAGTGGACGGAGGACGAGCTGTACGTCGGCCTGCCGCGTCCGGGCGGCGACGCCTGGCTGAGCCTCGACCTGAAGTCGGGCGAACTGGAGTACGAGGACACCGACCGCGGCTGGATCGCCTACCTGAACGACCTGCACAAGGGCCGCCACGCGGGCGTCGCCTGGAGCTGGTTCATCGACATCTTCGCCGCGGCCTGCGTGGTCTTCAGCCTGACCGGCCTGCTGCTCCTGCAGCGCCAGGCCGGCGCACGGCCGAGCACCTGGCCACTGACCGGCCTCGGCCTGCTGCTGCCACTGTTGATCGCCTTGCTGTTCATCCATTGAAGGATCATGCCCATGCGCAAACGCTTGCTGCTCCCCCTCTGCTCGCTGCTCGCCGCCCCGGCCTTCGCCGCCGAACTGCAGATCGGCGTGGAAATCCCCCGCCTCGAGGTCGCCGAGTACCATCGCCCCTATGTCGCCATCTGGCTGGAGAAACCCGACCAGCAGCACGTCGCCGACCTGGCGGTCTGGTACGACCTGAAGATGAAGGACAAGGAAGGCGAGAAGTGGCTCAAGGACCTGCGCCAGTGGTGGCGCCGCAGCGGCCGCGGCCTCGAACTGCCGGTCGATGGCGTCAGCGGCGCGACCCGCGCGGTCGGCACCCACAACCTGACCTTCGGCGGCGACAGCGCCCAGCTCAAGAATCTGCCGGCCGGCGAATACAGCCTGGTGGTCGAGGCGGCGCGCGAGGTCGGCGGCCGCGAACTGCTGCGCGTTCCCTTCGCCTGGCCGCCCCGGCAGGCCGAGCAGCACCAGGCCCAGGGCAAGAGCGAACTGGGCACCGTCACCCTCCAGTTGAAACCCTGACCAAGGAAGCCACCATGAAACCGATCTTCAAATGGACCGCCCTGGCCCTCGCCGCCTGCCTGCCGCTGTCCGCCCATGCCCACCGCGTCTGGATGCTGCCTTCCGCCACCGTGCTGTCCGGCGAGGACCCCTGGATCACCGTGGACGCCGCGGTATCCAACAACCTGTTCTATTTCGACCACTTCCCGCTGCAACTGGAAGGCATCGGCAAACCGCAACTGCCGCCCTCCGCTCCGGCGCCGCAGAGCGGCCCCGACGGCAAGCCCGCCGCGCAGGCCGGCCAGCCCGGCGGCCCGGGCGCTCCCGGTGGCCAGCCGCCGATGCGCCGCCCGCCCAACAAACTGCTGGTGCTGGCCCCCGACGGCAGCGAGGTGAAGCCCGAGAACGGCAATCGCGGCCGCTACCGCAGCACCTTCGACGTGCACCTGACCCAGAAGGGCACCTATAAACTGGCGGTGGCCAACAGCGGCCTGATGGCCTCCTGGAAGGAGAACGGCCAGCCGCGCCGCTGGATGGGCAAGGCCGAGGATCTGGACAAGGATGTACCGGCCAAGGCCGAGGATCTGAAGGTGGTGCAGACCAGCAACCGCATGGAGGTCTTCGTCACCTCCGGCAAGCCCACCGATACCGTGCTCAAGCCCACCAACCAGGGGCTGGAACTGGTGCCGGTCACCCATCCCAACGACCTGGTCGCCGGCGAGGCCGCCGAGTTCGGTTTCCTGCTCGACGGCAAGCCGGCCAAGGACCTGGAGATCACCCTGATCCCCGGCGGCAACCGCTATCGCGACGAGACCGGCGAGATCAAGGCGAAGACCGACGCCCAGGGCAAGGTCAGCATCACCTGGCCGAGCGCCGGCATGTATTGGCTGGAGGCCGAGCTGAGTAGCACGGAGGGCGTCGCCAAGCCGGTCACCGAGCGCCGCGCGGTGTACAGCGCGACCCTGGAAGTGCTGACCCCCTGAGCGGTCCGCGACAGCCGGTAGGGTGGATGGCCACAGCCATCCACCACGGTGGACGGGCCGGCGGCATCGTCGTCCACCTCGCGGGGAGCGGGGAGGACGCCAAGTCCTTGCTCGCGACGTCTTGCCGCCGTCGCCTCACGCCGCGGAGCCCACGACCTTGAAGCCGTTCCTTCTCCTCGCCGGCCTGGCGTTCATCGCCCTGCTGCCGTGGCTGCAACCCTCCCGCGAGCTTTCCGCCCTGTTGGCCGTCCTCGCCTGGCTGGGCGTCTGCCTGCACGGCTGGCGGCAATGGCGGGCCGGGCGCGATGACACCCGCCCCGGCGACGGCCTGCCGGTCGCCTACGCCAGCCAGGGCGGCCAGGCGCGGGCCATCGCCGAGCGCAGCGCCGCCCAACTGCGCGACGCCGGCCTGCCCGCCCGTGCCCTGCCGCTGGAGGCGCTCGACCTGCGACGGCTGGCGCAACCGGCGCGCCTGCTGCTGGTGGCCAGCACCTATGGCGACGGCGAAGCGCCCGACCACGCGGCGCGCTTCGAGCGCCGGCTGCTCGGCGAACGTCCCGACCTGCGCGCGCTGGAATATGCCGTGCTGGGCCTCGGCGACCGCCAGTATGCGCATTTCTGCGCCTTCGCCCAGCGCCTCGACCGGCGCCTGCGCGAGCTGGGCGCCACGCCGCTGTTCGACCGCCTGGAGGCCGACCGCGCCGACCCGGCGGTGTTGCGCCGCTGGCAGCAGCAGCTCGGCCGACTCGCCGGCGATACCCGCTTCGACGACTGGCAGGAAGTCGACTATCAGCCCTGGACATTGATCCGGCGCCAGTGCCTCAACCCCGGCAGCCAGGGCGCGCCGGTGTTCCACCTGCACCTGGCCCCGAACGACAGCGCCGCCGACTGGCGGGCCGGCGACATCGCCGAGGTAGGTCCGTGCCTGCCGGCCGAACGGGTCGCCGTCCTGCTCGAACGCCTCGGCCTGGACGGCGGAGAGTTCCAGGCCGACGGCCGCCCGCTGGCCTGGCACCTGGCTCGCCGCCAGTTGCCGGAGGATGCCCGCGAACTGACCGGGCTGTCCGCCGCGGAACTGCTGGAGCGGCTGCCAAGGCTGCCGCACCGCGAATACTCCATCGCCTCGCTGCCCGGCGACGGCCGTCTCGAACTGCTGGTACGGCAGATGCGGCACCCCGATGGCCGCCTCGGCCTCGGTTCCGGCTGGCTGTGCCACCATGCCGCCCCCGGCGCGACCATCGATCTGCGCGTGCGCGCCAACCCCGGCTTCCGCCTGCCCGCCGATGGCGGTCCGCTGATCCTGATCGGCAACGGCACCGGCCTGGCCAGCCTGCGCGCCCATCTGCGCGAACGCGAGCGTCTGGGTCGGCACGGCCACTGGCTGCTGTACGGCGAACGCAACGCCGCCCACGACCGTTTCTTCGCCGAGGAACTGGAGACCTGGCGGCGCGACGGCCATCTGGCGCGCCTGGACCTGGCCTTCTCCCGCGACCAGGCCGCGTCGGTCTACGTCCAGCACCTGCTGCGCGAGGCCGCCGACGAGTTGCGCGCCTGGCTGGCCCGCGGCGCCAGCCTGCTGGTCTGCGGCAGCCTGCAGGGCATGGGCCGCGAGGTCGACGCCCTGCTCCACGGCCTGCTCGGCGGCGCCGAGGTGGAACACCTGCGCGAGGCCGGACGTTACCGCCGCGACCTTTACTGACAGTTGCGGACAACGGAAACCTCGTGCTCCACACCGGTCGCGAACGAACCCGCTTCTACAGGGAGAGTGCCGAACGTCCGGCGTTGCAAGGTGGCGCTCCCGGGTAGGAGCGGATCACCGCGGCGGCCGTCCGCCGCGACCTACCGAAGGCGCCCGAAGCCCCGTACCCACTCCGGATCGCGAACGAATTCACGCCTGCAAGGGGAACGCGAAAGTCCGGCGCCATGGCGATCGCCCGGTGCAGGAGCGGATCACCGCCCCGGCCGCCAGAGCAGCTCGGGTCCGATATCGGCCAGGGTCCGGCAACCGGTCAGGGCCATGGCGACCTCCAGCTCGGCGCGCAGCAGTTGCAGCGCATGGCAGACGCCGGGCGCGCCCGCCGCGGCCAGGGCAAAGACGTAGGACCGCCCCACCAGCACCGCGCTGGCGCCCAGGGCCAGGGCCTTGAGCACGTCGGTGCCGCGGCGGATGCCGCCATCCAGCAGCAAGGGCAGCCGTCCCTCGACGACCCCGGCGATCTCCTCCAGCACCTCGATGGTCGCCGGCTGGGTGTCCAGGGTTCGCCCGCCGTGGTTGGAGACGATGATCCCGTCGATGCCCTCGGCCAGCGCGCGGCGGGCATCCTCGGGGTGCATCACGCCCTTGACCAGCAGCGGCAGACGGGTCAGCGAACGCAGCCAGGCGAGCTCCCGCCAGGTCGGCGCGGCGGCCAGCAGCGGGCCGCCGAACAGCGGGCTGTCGCCGATCCGGGCGATGGTCGGCGGCAGCGCGCGCATGCCGCGCAGGTTGACCGCCTCGACTCCCTCCGGCAGCGCGAAGCCGGCGCGCTGCTCGCGGTTGCGCAGGCCGCTGACCGGCGCATCCACGGTCACCACCAGCGCCTGGTAACCGGCCGCCTCGGCGCGCTGCACCAGTTCGCGGGTGAAGGCGCGGTCGGGCTGCACGTAGAGCTGGAACCACAAGGGCGTCTGCGCCTGGCGGGCGATGTCCTCCAGCGCCACGCTGGCCTGGGTGCTGACCACCATTCCGGCGCGCGCCGCCGAGGCCGCCAGTACCGTGGCCAGCTCACCGTCCGGGTGGACCAGCTTCTGGTAGGCCACCGGCGCCAGCAGGATCGGCTGCTCGAAGCGCTGACCGAACAGTTCCAGGCGGGTATGGCCGTCCGTCAGGTCGGGCAGCGCCCGGCTTCGCAGGCGCAGGCGCTGGAAGGCCGCGCAGTTGTCGCGCAGGGTCAGTTCGTCCGCCGCGCCACCGGCCATGTAGGCCCAGGCCTGCTCGCTCATGCGCTCGCGGGCGAAGGGCTCGTAGTCGGCGAGCGCGGCGATGCTCGCGGGAATCTGCTGCAGCTTGGGCAGGGGGTCGTGCATCGGGTCCGCTCCTCAGGTATCCGCCCAGTGCCGCAGCAGGTTGTGATAGACGCCGGTCAGACGCTCCAGCAGCGGACTGTCGGGCCGCTCGGCGGCCAGCGCCTGGATCGACTCGTCCAGCTCCAGCAGCGTGGCCCGCTGGCTGTCCCCGCGTACCAGGCTCTGGACCCAGAAGAACGCGGCGTAGCGCGCGCCGCGGGTGACCGGAGTGACCTGGTGCAGGCTGGTGCCGGGGTAGAGCGCCAAGTGGCCGGCCGGCAACTTGACCCGCTGCGTGCCGTAGGTGTCCCGGATCACCAGTTCGCCGCCATCGTATTCGTCCGGATCGCAGAAGAACAGAGTGGCCGACAGGTCGCTGCGAACCCGGTGCGACGTCCCCGGGACACTGAAAACCGCATTGTCGATATGGTCGCCGTAAACGCCGCCGCCAGTGTAGCAATTGAAGCGCGGCGGCAGCACTTTCAACGGCAGGGCTGCGGCCAGAAAACGCGGGTTGGCGCCGAGACGCTCCAGAATCAGCGCCCCCAGCCGCGCGACCAGCGGATCGTCCTGGGCCAACTGCAGGTTGGCCTTGGCCCGGATCGCCACATGTCCGGCGGTCTGCCGCCCGTCATGCCAGGCGGCCCGTGCCAGGGCCTCCCGACACTGGCGTAGCTGACCCACCGTCAGCACATCGGGAATCGTCAACATCATCGTCAAAGCATCCCATCGAGCGGAACACCACCGGGATTGGCGCGAGCCGCTCCCTGGCGGCGAATACGGGCGGCGTTCAGAACCGGAAGTCGGTACTGACCTGAACCAGGCGCGGACTGCCCCACGCCACACGGGTTCCGTTCCAGTTCGAAGACACCGGATATTCCTCGTTGGTGAGGTTGTCGACGTTCATGCGTATCCCGATGTTCTGATTGATGTCGTAGGAAGCCATCAGGTTGTAGATCGTATAGCTGGGCAGCTTGCCGTACAGACCGTTGGCGATGATGCGGTTGGCGTCGTCCGGACGCCCCAGATAGGACGAACCGACGTGCTGCAGGCCGCCCCCCACCGTCAGGCCGAACGGCAGGCGATACGTGGTCCACAGGCTGGCGGACACCTCCGGCGTGAAGGCCAGGTCATCGCCATCGGTGCGGGAATGGCTGCCGTAGTCGGCCGGGTTGGCGTTGCGGCGCACCTGATCCATGCGGGTGCTGTGCCGGCGCTCGCTTTCCATCAGCATGAGGCCGCCGAACACGCTCCAGTTTTCGGTCAGCTTGCCGGTCGCGCTCAGTTCGAGGCCGTAGACGACCTGCTTGCCGTCGCCCTTGTGGCTGTCCTGGGTTTCGCCCGCGTCGCGGCCGGTGATCGGCACATCTTTCTTTTCCGTATAGAACAGCGCCGCCGCGGTGGAGAGACGATCCTTGAAAAAGTCCCACTTGGTGCCGATCTCGTAGCTGTAGGACACCACCGGATCGGCGCCCTCGACGAAACCGGGGAACACATTTGCATCCGGGCGGGAAATATCCGGGTTGGACAAATAGGACCCCGGCGGCTGGTGCGAAACCCCGAAGGCGGCATAGATGCTGCCGTTCTTCGCCGGCTTGTAGACCAGGCCCAGCTTGCCGCCCACCGTGAATTCGGAGTCGTCGTAACCGTCGATGGCCATGCGCGTACCATTCGCCAGCTTGCTGTCGATCCGTACCCGGTAATGCTCCAGGCGCACGCCGCCGGTGAGTTGCCAGCGCTCGTTGAATTCGGCGGTGTCGTAGGCGTACAGCGCCACGGTGTCGATCTTGACCTTGCTATCGTTGGCTTTCGACGGAGTCGCCGAACCGGTCCGGTTGTAGTCGGGCTCGTTGATGGGCGTGTTGCCGCCGTTCACGGTGGGATAGCCTTTGGATTCCGACTTTTCCAGGGTGAATTCGAGGCCGGCGGCCAGATTGTGCTTTATGGAACCGGTGAGAAAGCGCGCCGACAGATTGGTCAGGTTGCTGAAGGTGTAATTGTCCCGGTCGTAGAACTGCGTCTGGGTGGTGGCCTGCCGGGTGGCCGGAACGTAGCCGGTCGGCACGGTATAACGGGCATCCCGGCTGACCCGCGACCAGCGGGTCTGGTTGCTGAGACTCAGCCCGTCGCGCAGATCGTGCTCGAAGCGAGCCATGAAGGAATAACTGGTGGTGTCGTCGTAATCGGAGTCCAGGCCGTAGAACTCGTCGCGGTCGCCGCTGCCGGCACCGGGATCGTGCCGGTCCATGTAACGCACCGTGGCGCCGGGCACGCCCCAGTCGGGCCGGTCGTTCTGCTCCAGGTGCTCGTAGAAGAAGATCGCCCGGGTGTCGGTGCCGAGGCCGAAGGCCAGGGAAGGCGCCAGGCCCCAACTGTTTTTCTCGGCATGTTCGCGGCCGGGTATGCCGCTGTCCTCCCACAACAGGTTCAGGCGCATGGCCACGGTGTCGGCCAGCGGCTGGTTGAGGTCCAGAGTGGTGCGTTTGCGGGCCTCGGACTGGTACTGATCGAAGCCATAGGTGGCCACACCGCCGATGGATCTTTCCAGCGTTGGAACCTTGGTCACCATGTTGACATAGCCGCCGGCACCGCCGCGGCCGTTGTCGGCGGCCGGCCCCTTGACGACCTCGACCTGCTCGATGTTGAACACATCACGGGTGTAGCTGCCGGAGTCGCGCGAATCATCGATGAAGATGTTGCCGCTGGTGTCGAAGCCGCGCAGACTGAAGTTGTTGGAGCTGGTGGAGAAACCGTTCTCGCCGGCGTTGAAACTGATCCCCGGAGTGTTTCTCAGGACCTCGGTCAGGTTGCGCGCGCCTTGCTCCCGATAGAGGGTTTCCGGAATCACGCTGATGGTTTGTGGCGTATCCAACAACGGCGCGGTGTGCTTGGGCGAAGAAGTCCGATCGACCTTGTAGCCATCATCCTTCTCGCCAAGAACCGAGAAACTGTCGAGCTCTACCGAATCCTCGCGCTCCCTGGCGACCTCCGCCGCCAGCCCGGCCTCCCCGCAAGAAAACATGGCAAGACCGATTGCCGAAACCAGTGGGCCGCGCTGCTGAAATCCTTCAACGCCATCTTCGCAGAGTTGCTTTCTCATGAAAAATCGACTCGATTTGGGGATTTCCCAAATCCTACTCAAGAGAGAATCTCATTCAACAATTGAGATTTATTTACATTTACAAAATGTGACATACGAGTATGTATATATAAATGCAGAAATAGATGAGTCACCTTGCCGTCTCTGAACGTACCCGCTCCCCGCGGTCGCCCACTCCGCCCCGGCAAGGGGCCGCAGCCGACGGTTCGAAAAATAAGGTCGAGAGAGGATGGCGCAGCCCCCAATGGGGGAATGGCGACGAACACCGGCGCCAGCTTCGGAACCAGAATCACGCAAGGTGGGAACCGGTCGATCGGTTCGCGTTGGAGGTCGCCTCCGGACACGAAAACGCCGCGACGGACGCGGCGTTTTTCACTGGCGGGCAGAGCTTATAGGCTTATAGATAATAGGACTTCAGCGGCGGGAAGCCGTTGAACTCCACGGCGCTGTAACTGGTGGTATAGGCGCCGGTGGACAGCCAGTACAGGCGGTCGCCGCTGGCCAGGTTGAGCGGCAGGCCGTACTTGTAGTTCTCGTACATGATGTCGGCGCTGTCGCAGGTCGGCCCGGCGATCACCACCTCTTCCATCTCGCCCTTCTTCTCGGTCCAGATCGGGTACTTGATGGCCTCGTCCATGGTCTCGATCAGACCGGAGAACTTGCCCACGTCGGTGTACACCCAGCGCTCCACGGCGGTGCGCGACTTGCGCGAGACCAGCACCACTTCGCTGACCAGGATGCCGGCGTTGGCGATCAGCGAGCGGCCCGGCTCGAGGATGATCTCCGGCAGTTCCTCGCCGAAGTCTTCCTTGAGGAAGCGGATGATTTCCTCGGCATAGGTCTGCAGGCTGTTGGTCTTGGTGATGTAGTTGGCCGGGAAACCGCCGCCCATGTTGATCATCTTCAGCTCGATGCCGTCTTCCTGCTTGAGGCGCTCGAAGATCACCTTGACCTTGGCGATCACCGCGTCCCAGACGTCGATGTCGCGCTGCTGGCTGCCCACGTGGAAGGACAGGCCGTAGGGCACCAGGCCCAACTGGCGGGCGAGGATCATCAGGTCCAGGGCCATGTCCGGCTGGCAGCCGAACTTGCGCGACAGCGGCCAGTCGGCCGACGCGGTGCCCTCGGTGAGGATGCGCACATAGACCTTGGAGCCCGGCGCGGCCTTGGCGATGTTGCGCAGGTCGGCCTCGGAATCGGTGGCGAACAGGCGCACGCCCTTCTCGTAGAAGTAGCGGATGTCCTTGGCCTTCTTGATGGTGTTGCCGTAGCTGACGCGCTCGGGACCGACGCCTTCGGCCATCACCTTGTCCAGCTCGTAGCGCGAGGCGATGTCGAAGTTCGAGCCCTTGTCGCGCAGCAGGCGAATGATCTCCACCGCCGGGTTGGCCTTCACCGCGTAGTAGATGCGGGCGAAGGGGAAACAGTCGCCCAGTTCCTCGTAGGCGTTGGCGATGATCTCGGTATCGATGACGACGAAGGGCGTTTCCTGCTTGTCGGCGAAGGCCTTCATGCGCTGGAAAGTGGCGGGTGGGTAGTAGTCTTCGATCTTGATCGACATGCACGGACTCCAAATGGCAAAACGCGGAAAGGGTCAAAAAGGGGTTCGAACGCCTGATCAGTTTCCCCACTTTGGTTCGCCTACTTCCCAAGGCTTGTCGCCGAAAGCAAAAAGGCCAACCGGAAAGGCGGGTTGACCTTGCTGTCTCGTCGTCAGTACTTGAGCCGGATGGATCGTTTCCAGCATGGACGTTCGGCCGCGAACTTTAGGGCCACACGCCACGGGCGGCAATCGGAAATTGCCCTGCAAGGCGGCTCTTTACATTGTCACCGACGAACGTTGCAAATCTTCGACAGAACGTCATGAATGCTGCACGTTCCATGACCTTCGGAACATGCTCCGCCTCGAAAACCGGCAGGCTCGCGCCGCTGGACACGCCGCCAGGGCCCGACAGCGAACCGCTCGTCGGCGAAATCGTCCAGCGCGCCTTTTCCTGGTTGCCGGCCGACCGGGCAGTGTTTTGAGTTTTTCGAAAAAGTTCCTTATTTTCCGTCGGCCAGCTCCTTGCCACGAACCGCCGCCGGGCCGAGGGCATGGCCCGGCGATCGCCGGTCGACCCCATGCGTTGCCGAAAAGGAATCGCCCATGCTTCCCGCGGACCCCGTCACCGGCCAGCCCGACGCACAGACGGAATCCCATCTGATCGAGCAGGAGCTGGCGCTGCTGTTCGACAAACCGCCGGCCGGCCCGCTCGCTCCCCGCCTGCGCAACGGCCTGCCACCCCGCTTGCTGGAAGACACGCGTATCGTCAAGGCCATCCGCCTGATCGAATCGACCACGGAAGAGCCGTTCCCCCTGGAGCGGATCGCCGCCCACGCCAATCTCAGCGCCTCGCGTTTCCAGCGCCGCTTCCAGGAGGCGATGGGCGAGAGCCCCGGCGAGTACCTGCGGCGCACGCGGCTGGACCGCGCGGCGATCTTTCTCATCATCTCCCAGGAGTCGGTGCTGTCGATCGCCCTGTCGACGGGTTATGCCAGTCATGAAGCCTTCATCCGCGCCTTCCACCGCCAGTTCGGCCTGGTACCCACGCAATACCGCCAGTTCGCCCGCCGGGCCTCCACCCCATTGGCCCCGGAAGACGAACCACGCGTAGCCCAAGTGCGGGTGGAATCCTTCCCGTCGCAGCCGGTGCTGGCCATGCGCTTCTATGGCAGCTATGCGCTGGTCGAGGACAACTGGCGGCGCTTCGCCGAATGCCTCGACCGGGCCGGCTTTCCCCTGGCCGATGCCCAGGCCGTCGGCATCGTTCAGGACAACCCGGAAATCACCCCCAACGACCTGGTGCGCTACGATTGCGCCATCGTCGACGCCGGCTTCGACCGCGAGCACCCCGCTCTCTCGCGCCTGATCCTGCCCGCCGCGCGCTTCGCCTGCCTGGAGCATCGCGCACCCTACAGCCACATCTTTCCGGTCTATCGCACCATCGGCTCGGTGTGGGGGCCACGCTCCGGCGAATGCTTCGGCGCCGGCGGGACGGGCACCCTGGAGCGCTACCGGCAGCCACCCTGGCTGAACGGCGGCGGAGAGCAATGGCTGGACGTGACCATCGCTCTGAAAAACTGAGCCAGGACGCGGGAAGGCGCGACGCGCCCGCAATGATGGCGAAAAGACAGCAATCTCTATCAAGAAGGTATCCGCGCCCACCTCCTAGGCTACCCGGCTCAATTGCTTCGGGCAGTCGGGAGGGAACATGAACCGGATCTTCAACATCGTCTGGAACCGTTCGCTGGGCGGCTGGACAGTCGCCAGCGAACACGCCCGCCAGCGCGGCAGGCCCGGCGGCGCCTGCCGCGCCCTGGCCAGCGTCGTCGCCCTCGCCCCCGCCTGCGCTTTCGCCGCCGACCTGCCCAGCGGCGGCGACGTCGTCTCCGGCGCCGCCGGCATCGCCACCACCGGCAAGGAGATGACCGTCTCCCAGTCCACCGCCAAAGTCGCCATCGACTGGCAATCCTTCGACATCGGCACCGACAACAAGGTGACCTTCGACCAGCCGAGCAGCAGCTCCATCGCGCTGAACCGCGTCACCGGCTCCGACGCCTCGAAGATCATGGGCACCCTGCAAGCCAACGGCCGGGTCTTCATCGTCAACCCCAACGGCGTGCTGTTCGGCAAGGACGCCCAGGTAGAAGTCGGCGGACTGGTCGCCTCCACCCTGGACATCGCCAACGAGGACTTCGAGAAGGGCAACTACCGCTTCAAGGGCGACGGCAGCAACGCCGCCGTCACCAACCGGGGCAACATCACCGCCGCCGACGGCGGCGCCGTGGCCCTGCTCGGCGGCACCGTCAGCAACCGGGGCACCATAGTCGCCAACCGGGGCACGGTGGCCCTGGCCGCCGGCAACGCGGTGACGCTGGACTTCGTCGGCGACGGCCTGCTCAGCGTGCAGGTCGACGAAGCCACCGCCGACGCCCTGGTGGAAAACCACCAGCTCATCAAGGCCGACGGCGGCCAGGTCATCATGACCGCCCGGGCCAGCGACGCCCTGCTGAAGACCGTGGTCAACAACGACGGCATCGTCGAAGCGCAAACCCTCGGCGAGATGAACGGCCGGATCGTCCTCGACGGCGGCGACGAAGGCACCGTGCAGGTCGCCGGCACGCTCGACGCCAGCGCCACGCTGTCCTCTCCCCCGGCCCCTCTCCCGCAAGCGGGCGAGGGGAGCCAAGCCGCGGACGCCCTCGGCATTACCGCTCCACACCCACAAGAGGAGAGCCGGATCGCGGGCCTCACCGGCAGCACGGGCAACCTCCCCTCTCCCATGCATGGGAGAGGGGCCGGGGGAGAGGGTAACGGCGGCAGCATCGAGGTCACCGGCCGGCGCATCGCCCTGACCGGAGCCACCCTGGACGCCAGCGGCACGACCGGCGGCGGCACCATCAAGGTCGGCGGCGACTGGCAGGGTTCCGGCACCCTGGCCCACGCCAAGACCACCACGGTGGACGCGAAAACCACCCTCAAGGCCGACGCCACCGAACAAGGCGACGGCGGCAAGGTCGTGGTCTGGTCGGACGAGAAGACCACCTACGCCGGCAGCATCAGCGCGAAAGGCGGCAAGCGGGGCGGCGACGGCGGCAAGGCGGAAGTCTCCGGCAAGGCGGTGCTGGCCTTCGAGGGCAAGGTCGACCTGACCGCCGAACAGGGCCGGACCGGCGACCTGCTGCTGGACCCGTACGACCTGACCATCAGCGACACCGGCGACAGCAATGTCAGCAGCTTCACCGCCAGCGGCGACGACAGCGTGCTCGACGCCTCCACCCTGGAAACCGCGCTGTCCACCGCCAACGTCACCGTCTCCACCGGCACGGGCGGCACCCAGGCCGGCGACATCACCGTGGCCTCGGCAGTGGAATGGAGCGCAGATACCGTCCTGACGCTGCAAGCGGCGGGCAACATCGACGTCGACGCAGACATCACCGCCACCGGCGACAGCGCCGGCCTGGTCCTCTCCTACGGTTCCGGGCAAGGCTACGGCCTCAACGATGGCGCGCGGATCACCCTGTCGGGGGACGCCGCCACGCTGTCCATCGGCGAGACCGGTTCGCTTGCCAGCTATACGCTGATCCATGATGTCACCGCCCTGCAGGCCATGAGCCTGAGCGGTTATTACGCCTTGGCCGAGGATATCGACGCCAGCGCCACCAGCGCGTGGAACGGCGGCGCCGGGTTTGCCCCCATCGGCACCATTGGCGGGAGTGAATTCGGCGGTACCCTGGCCGGTCTGGGCCATGCCATCGACGGGCTGACCATCAAGCGCAGCAGCAACGCGACCGGATTGTTCGGCGCCACCAGCGGCACCACCATCCGCGACCTGACGCTATCCAACGCCGCCATCGTCGGCATGGCACGCACCGGGGCGCTGATCGGCGATGCCTATGGCACCACGCTGACCAATATCCATATCACCGGCACGGTGACCGGGTATCAGGAAGTCGGCGGCATCGCCGGATGGTTCGGCGATTCATCCCTGACCGATTCATCATCCACGGCCAGCGTGACAGCCACCGTCAACGCCGCCGGGGGATTGGCCGGCTATGGCTATTACGGGGTGAGCATATCCGACTCCTATTCCGTCGGGGCGGTCAGCGCCGGCGACCAGGCCGGCGGGTTGATCGGGCGGGCCAGCGGTGCCACCACGACCCTGAGCAATGTGTACGCCAGCGGCGCAATCACCGGCAGCAATGCCGGTGGGTTGATCGGCGTCGCGAATAGCGGCACCACCTTCGCCACCACCAATGCCTATTGGGATATGACCACCACCGGCCAGGGCACCAGCCCCACCGGCACCGGCATCGCCAACAGCAATGCCTTTACCCAAGCCACCTATGCCGGCTTCGACTTCACCAATACCTGGGTGATGATCGCGGGCCAGACCCGGCCGATGCTGCGCAACGAATATTCCACCGTCATCCATACGCCCCATGCGCTGCAATTGATGTCGCTGGCCCCGTCGGGCAGCTACCGGCTGGGCACCAACCTGTCCCTGGCCGCCACCGCCAGCAACAGCGGCGAAATCTGGGGGGCCGGCGGCTTTTTCCCCATCGGCGACAATTCCACCCCCTTTACCGGCACCTTCAATGGGCAAAGCCATACCATCGCCGGCCTGACCATCGATCGCGGCGCCACCGATTACGTGGGTCTGTTCGGCTATACCAGTGGGGCCACGATCAGCAATGTGGGCCTGGCAGGCGGCAGCGTCACCGGCAATGATGATGTCGGCACCCTGATCGGTTACATGCAGGACGGCTCAGTGACCAATGCCTCCGCGAGCGCCACGGTCTCGGCGAACAGTTCCGGCGAAGCCAACGCGGGTGGCCTGGTGGGCGCCAATGATGGAGGTGCCATCAGCAGTTCCTCCGCCAGCGGCAATGTGACGGGCGCGGGTTATCAGGCCGGCGGGCTGGTCGGCTATCTCCTCAACGGAGGATCCATCGCCCAGTCTTATGCCACAGGCAACGTGACAGGGACCAATACGACCGCTGGATACGGCTACATCGGCGGTCTGGTCGGCGCCAATGGCTTTTCCGGCGACGGCGGCACGATCAGCCAGTCTTACGCCACCGGCTCGGTGACCGGCGCCGCCGGCCCCATCGGCGGATTGGTGGGCCACAACGAGGGTGCCATCACCAATTCCTATTCCCTTGGTGCGGTGATCGGCACCGGTTCGGCTTCGAACGTCGGCGGACTGGTGGGGGTCAATTACAACAACGGCACCATCGTCACCAGCTATGCCGCCGGCTATGTCAGCGGCACCGGCCCGGGCGGGCTGGTGGGCTGGAACAACAATGCCGCCGGGGCCATCGTCCTGAGTTACTGGAACACCGAAACCACCGGCCAGTCATCGGGAATAGGCGGGGGCAACGGCAACGCCATCGCCCGGACCACGGCACAGTTGCAGGGCACCCTGCCCACCGGTTTCTCCGCCTCGATCTGGGGCGCCGGCGCCAATCTCTATCCCTATTTCGGCTGGCGCTATCCGACGACGCCGATCGCGGTTTCGGGCCTTGCCTATTCCGATGCGGGCACCAGCGCCCTGGCCGGCGCCGGGGTCACGGCGATTTCGGACGGCAGCGCCATCGGTTATGCCAGCACTGGCGCCAACGGCTACTACTACGTCCTGGCCGACGCGGATACCTTGGCGAGCACCGGGGCGCTCGCCTATCTCGATAACGGCAGCGCCAATGGGGCGGCATTCAGCGACGTGATCGGCACCAACGGGGTGCAGAACCTGTCGATCTATGGCTCGGGCGCCCACCTGATCACCGACGCCGCCACGCTGACGGCCACGCGCACGAACTACATCGCGACCTTCGGCGGCTACGGCGACAGCGACCTGTCGTTCCTGTCGAACAGTTCGCTCGACAACCTGACCACCGTCGCCGGCTACGGCGTCTACCTCGACGCCAGCGGCGACTACGGGTTGAACACCAACCTGGGATCGAGCGGCCTGCTGTCGCTCGCCAGCGGCGGCACCTTCGGCGTGTCCGGCGACATCGATCTCACCGCCGCCGGCGACCTGACGATCGGCGATGCCGTCGCCTGGAACGACACGTCGAGCCTGACCCTGACCACCACGTCGAGCGGCGACATCGCCCTGGGCGACACGCTGACCGCCGCCGACGGCACGCTGACCGTGGCAGCAGCGGGCACGGCAACGACGGCGGACGCGATCGACGTCGGCACCTTCGCCCTGACTTCCGGCACCTGGCGGCAGATCGCCACCAGCCTGCCGTCGTTCAGCGCCACCGATTTCCGCCTGACCACCAGCGCCACCTTCATCCGGGCGACCGGCGGCACCGGAGCCAGCGGCACCCCCTATCTGATCGCCGATGTCTATGGGCTTCAGGGCATGGCCTCGACTTCGCTGCTCGGCGCGCACTTCGCGCTGGCCAACGACATCGACGCCAGCGGCACTGCCGACTGGAACTGCGACGGCAGCGGCAATTGCACCGGCTTCAACCCGATCGGCGATATCGGCACCACCTTCACCGGCACCTTTGACGGTAACGGGCATATCATCAGCGACCTGACCCTCAACCGCAGCGACAGCGAGAACTACATCGGTCTGTTCGGCTACGTCGGCAGCAGTGGCAGCATCGCCAACGTCGGGCTGGAGGACGGCAGCGTCAGCGGCGGCTATTACTACATCGGCAGCCTGGCCGGCTACAACGCCGGCACCATCAGCGGCAGCCATGCCGATGTGAACGTGAGCGTGAGCGGCGCCAGTTGGTACGGTGGCGGGCTGGTCGGCTACAACGCCGGCAGCATCAGCGACAGCCACGCCACCGGCGACGTGCAGGCCGTCGGCGTCAGCCGCGAATACGGCAGCCAGTATCTCGGCGGGCTGGTCGGCAACAACACGGGCAGCATCCAGTACAGCTACGCCACCGGCGATGTCAGCGGCGAATACATCGTCGGCGGGCTGGTGGGCAGCAACAGCGGCAGCATCGAGGCTTCCTACGCCACCGGCGACGTCAACGGCATCACCGACTACTACGGCGGCAACTTCATCGGTGGTCTGGCGGGGGTCAACAACAACGGCAGCATCAGCGACAGCTACGCCAGCGGCAAGGTGACGGGCAACTACGACGTGGGCGGGCTGGTCGGGGATAACTTTGCCTACGGCGGCACGGCCAGCATCGGCAACAGCTATGCCACCGGCAGTGTGACGGGCACCAACTACATCGGTGGGCTGGTCGGGACGAACAATTCCAGCATCACCGCCAGCTTCTACGCCACCACCGATACCGACGGCAATGCCATCAACAACGGCAGCGACGGTGCGTGGACCGGCAACGCCTATGGCACGGCCAAGACCCTGGCGCAACTGCAGACCCTGTCCACCTTCACCGACGCCGGCTGGGACATCGACGACGAAGGCGGCACCGGCAAGACCTGGCGCCTCTACGAAGGCGACACCACGCCGCTACTGCGCCATTTCCTGACCGCCGTGACGGTGACGGCCGACGGCAGCGCGAGCAAGACCTACGACGGCACCAGCACGGGCAGTCTGGGCAGCGGCTACACCGCCACGCTGACCGACGGCAGCGCCGCCGACGCCAGCCCGATCGACGGCACGCTGACCTACACCACCGGCAGCGCCAATGCCGGCAGCTACACGCTGGCCGCTGGCACACTGGGCCTGGGCGGACTGTATTCCGACCAGCAGGGCTACGACATCGGCTACGCCGGCACGGCCAGCGTCAGCATCGACAAGGCGGCGCTGACCGTGACCGCCAACGATGCCGACAAGACCTACGACGGCCTCGCATACAGCGGCGGCAATGGCGTGACTTACAGCGGCTTCGTCAACGGCGAAGACACTTCGGTGCTTTCCGGCACGCTGGGCTATGGCGGCACGGCGCAGGGCGCGGTGAACGCCGGCGACTACGCGATCGCCGCCAGCGGCCTGAGCGCCACCAACTACGCCATCGCCTACGTCGCCGGCGATCTGAGCATCGACAGGGCGGCGCTGACCATCACCGCCTCCGATGCCTCCAAGACCTACGGCGAGACCGCGAACCTGAGCGACTACAGCGTGTCGGGTCTGGTCAACGGCGATTCGGTCGGCCGCGTCGATCTCGCCAGCACCGGCGAGCCGGCGACCGCGACGGTCGGCCGCTACGCCATCGCCGCCAGCGGTGCCGAGGGCACGGGCCTGTCGAACTACGACATCGGCTATGTCGACGGCACCCTGACGGTCGGCAAGGCCGGGCTGACCATCACCGCCTCCGATGCCTCCAAGACCTACGGCGAAACCGCGAGCCTGGGCGGCTACAGCGTGTCGGGTCTGGTCAACGGCGATTCGGTCGGCCGCGTCGATCTGGCCGGCGCCGGCACGGCCAACACCGCGACGGTCGGCAGCTACACGATCACGGCCAGCGACGCCGACGGCACGGGGCTGTCGAACTACGACATTACCTATGTGGACGGCACCCTGACCGTGGCCAAGGCCGGGCTGACGATCACGGCGAGCGATACGTCCAAGACCTACGGCGAAACCGCGAGTCTGAACGGCTACACGGTCGATGGCCTGCTCAACGGCGACAGCGTGAGCGGCGTCGATCTGGCCGGCGCCGGCACGGCCAACACCGCGACGGTCGGCAGCTACACGATCACGGCCAGCGACGCCGACGGCACGGGGCTGTCGAACTACGACATCACCTATGTGGACGGCACCCTGACCGTGGCCAAGGCCGGGCTGACGATCACGGCGAACGATACGTCCAAGACCTACGGCGAAACCGCGAGTCTGAACGGCTACACGGTCGATGGCCTGGTCAACGGCGACGGCGTGAACAGCGTCGATCTCGCCAGCACTGGCAAGGCGGCGACCGCGACGGTCGGCAGCTACGCCATCGCCGCCAGCGGTGCCGAGGGCACGGGTCTGTCGAACTACGACATCGGCTATGTCGACGGCACCCTGACGGTCGGCAAGGCCGGGCTGACCATCACCGCCTCCGATGCCTCCAAGACCTACGGCGAAACCGCGAGCCTGGGCGGCTACAGCGTGTCGGGTCTGGTCAACGGCGATTCGGTCGGCAGCGTCGATCTCGCCAGCACCGGCGAGGCGGCGACCGCGATGGTCGGCCGCTACACCACCACCGCCAGCAACGCCGACGGCACGGGCCTGTCGAACTACGACATCGGCTATGTCGATGGCTCGCTGACGGTCGGCAAGGCCGGGCTGACCATCACCGCCTCCAATGCCTCCAAAACCTACGGTGAAACCGCGAGCTTGAGCGGCTACAGCGTGTCGGGTTTGGTCAACGGCGATTCGGTCGGCCGCGTCGATCTCGCCAGCGCCGGCAAGACGGCGACCGCGACGGTCGGCAGCTACGCCATCACCGCCGCTAATGCCGATGGCACGGGCTTGTCGAACTACGACATCGGCTATGTCGACGGCACCCTCACCATCGGCAAGGCCGGGCTGACGATCACCGCCAACGACGCCGGCAAGACCTACGACGGGCTGGCCTTCAGCGGCGGCAACGGCGTCAGCTATTCCGGTTTCGTCGAGGGCGAGGACGCTTCCGTGCTGTCCGGCACCCTGGTCTACGGCGGCTCGGCTCAGGGCGCCGTCGATGCCGGCGGCTACGAGCTCAGCGCCGGCGGCCTGACTTCCGGCAATTACGCCATCGCCTACCTGCCCGGCGGCCTGACCATAACCCCGGCCATCCCGGTCGTCGCCGAACCGTCCCGCCTCTTCCAGCCGCCGGCGGCCTATGCCGACATCCTCGCCTCGGTCCACGACAACGAGCGCAAGCCGCTGGTTCTGGGCGGGCAACGCGACCCCTACCAGGTCATCGACACCGGCATCCGCCTGCCCGAAGGAATCTGATCCGCCATGCGCCTGTCCACGAGTCTGCTGTCCGTCGCCTTGCTGCCCGTTTCCCTGCTCGCCTCCTCCGTCGCCCTGGCCGCCAGTGCGCCGGACGCCGGCCAGACCCTGCAGAGCCTGGAGCCGCCGCTGCAATTGCCGCCGCGCCAGTCCCTGGAGCTGAACCTGCCCGACGCGCCCGCCGCCGAGGTCAAGTCCGGCGGGCCGAGCCTGCAGGTCCGCGGTTTCGTTCTCGACGGCAACGCCGCCATTCCCGCCGCCGAGTTGTTGCCGCTGCTCGGCGATCTCAAGGGCCGCTCGGTGTCGCTCGGCGAGCTGCGCGCCGGCGCCGGGCGCATCACCCGCCTGTACCGCGAGCGCGGCTATCCGCTGGCCCGCGCCTATCTGCCGGCCCAGGAGATCGAGGCCGGTGTCGTGAAGATCGCCGTGCTGGAAGGCCGTTATGGCGAGATCCGCGTCGACGGCAAGGCGCACCTCGGCGGTTCGGCCCTGGCCCCGCTGGCCGCCCTCAAGCCCGGCGAGGCGGTGCGCGCCGGCCCGCTGGAGCGCAGCCTGCTGCTGTTGCAGGAAACCCCCGGCGTGGCGGTGAAGTCGACGTTGCGCCCCGGCGCCGATACGGGTACCACCGATCTGCTGGTCGAGACCAGGCCGGAGCGGCTGGTCAGCGGCAGCATCGATGCCGACAACTACGGCAACCGCTTCACCGGCGAGTACCGGCTGGGGGCGACCGTGAACGTCGACAATCCGCTGGGCCTGGGCGACCGCCTGAGCCTGCGCGCCATGGGTTCGGACGAGGATCAGGATTACTACCGCGTCGCCTATCAACTACCGGTCGGGCCCTGGGCGACCCGCTTCGGCGTCGCCTGGTCGGACATGGATTACCAGCTCTCCAAGGATTTCGGCGATCTCGATGCCCACGGCGAGGCGCGCATCGCCAGCCTGTTCGCCCTCCAGCCGCTGATCCGCCGCCGGGATTTCTCCCTGGATGCCCGCCTGCAGTTCGATGCCAAGCACCTGAAGGACGATATCGATCTGTTCGACAGCCGCAGCGACAAGCGTTTCCGGGTCACCACCCTGGGCCTTTCCGGCGGCGGGCGCGACCGGCTGTCCGGCGGCGGCGTCTATGCCTTCGCCCTGGACTGGAGCCACGGCAGCCTGAACCTCGACGGCGGCCAGGAGAAGGACTCCGACCGCGCCAGCGCCGGCATCGCCGGGCAATACCATGTGCTGCGCCCGAGCCTGACCCGGCTGCAGCGCCTGACCGAGCGCTTCAGCCTGTATGCCCAATTGCAGGGGCAGTGGGCCGACGGCAACCTGGACAGCTCGGAAAAGCTCTACCTGGGCGGCGCCTACGGCGTGCGCGCCTACCCGCAGGGCGAGGCGTCCGGCGACCAGGGCTGGCTGGCCAACCTCGAACTGCGCTATGCGCTGAGCGACGCCTGGCAGTTCTCCAGCTTCGTCGACCACGGCGAAGTGCGGCTGCACAAGGACACCTGGGACGACGGCGAAAACCACCGCCATCTGTCCGGCGCGGGGCTCGGCGCCGCCTGGGCCACGCATGGCTGGCGGGTCAGCGCCACGGCGGCCTGGCGGCTGGGCAACGAGGACGCCGAGAGCGACAAACGCCGCGTGCCGCAGCTCTGGGCGCAGGTGGTGCGCTATTTCTGAGTAACCGTATTCGGGGCCAGCCGGTTCCGGATCGGCACGACAGCGCGGGCGCCGGGCTTCGGGCTGCCTGCGGCAGGTCGCGGATGAATCCGCTCCCACAGGGAGAACACTGCCGGTGTGGGAGCGGATTCATCCGCGACCCGCGCCGACGGAACGGCAGGCCGGCTGGTCGCCGGGCAGCCGGTTCCGCTACTGCCCGGCGGATGGAATCGCTCCGGCGAATGACGGGGGAAGCCGGCGCCATCCTGTATACTTCGCGTCCATTTTTCGCTCCGCTCCAGGTTTCCACCCATGACCACCCAGGCCGCCGAAGTCGCCAAGCGCCGTACCTTCGCCATCATCTCCCACCCCGACGCGGGCAAGACCACCATCACCGAGAAGCTGCTGCTGATGGGCCAGGCGATCGCCGTGGCCGGCACGGTGAAGTCGCGCAAGTCCGACCGCCACGCCACCTCCGACTGGATGGAGATGGAGAAGCAGCGCGGCATTTCCATCACCACCTCGGTGATGCAGTTCCCCTACCGCGAGCACATGATCAACCTGCTCGACACCCCCGGCCACGAGGATTTCTCCGAGGACACCTACCGCACCCTGACCGCGGTGGACTCGGCGCTGATGGTGCTCGACGGCGGCAAGGGCGTCGAGCCGCGGACCATCGCGCTGATGGACGTCTGCCGGCTGCGCGACACGCCGATCGTCAGCTTCATCAACAAGCTCGACCGCGACATCCGCGACCCCATCGAACTGCTCGACGAGATCGAGGCGGTGCTGAAGATCAAGGCCGCGCCCATCACCTGGCCGATCGGCTCCTACAAGGACTTCAAGGGCGTCTATCACCTGGCTGCGGACAGGATCTTCGTCTACGTGCCGGGCCACGGCCACGAACGCATCGAGGTGCCGGTGATCCAGGGGCTGGATTCGGCCGAGGCGCGCGAGCACCTGGGCGATCTCTACGACGGCTTCGTCGAGCAGCTTGAGCTAGTGAAGGGCGCCTGCCACGAATTCGACCGGGACGCCTTCCTCGAGGGCGAGATGACCCCGGTGTTCTTCGGCACCGCGCTCGGCAACTTCGGCGTCGACCAGGTGCTCGACTGCATCGTCGACTGGGCGCCGCAGCCGCTGTCGCGCGCCGCCCACGAGCGGGTGGTGGAGCCGACCGAGGAGAAGTTCACCGGCTTCGTGTTCAAGATCCAGGCGAACATGGACCCGAAGCACCGCGACCGCATCGCCTTCCTGCGCATCTGCTCGGGCAGGTACGAGAAGGGCATGAAGATGCGCCACGTGCGGATCAAGAAGGACCTGAAGATCGCCGACGCGCTGACCTTCTTCTCCAGCGAGCGCGAGATGCTGGAAGAGGCCTGGGCCGGCGACATCATCGGCCTGCACAACCACGGCACCATCCAGATCGGCGATACCTTCAGCGAGGGCGAGATCCTCGGCTTCACCGGCATCCCGCATTTCGCCCCGGAGCTGTTCCGCCGCGTGCGCCTGAAGGACCCGCTGAAATCCAAGCAGTTGCGCCAGGGCCTGCAGGAGCTGGCCGAGGAAGGCGCGACCCAGGTGTTCTTCCCCGAGCGCAGCAACGACATCATCCTCGGCGCGGTCGGCGTGCTGCAGTTCGACGTGGTGGCCAGCCGGCTGAAGGAGGAATACAAGGTCGAGTGCGCCTACGAGGCGGTCAACGTCTGGTCGGCACGCTGGATCGAATGCGACGACAAGAAGAAGCTCGAGGACTTCAAGGTCAAGGCCTTCGAGAACATCGCCATCGACGGCGGCGGCCACCTCACCTACCTGGCGCCGACCCGGGTCAACCTGAGCCTGATGGAAGAGCGCTGGCCGGAAGTGAAATTCCGCGCTACCCGCGAGCATCACTGATCCCCTGGGCAGGAGCCGGCCCGGCCGGCTCCGCACCTCCCGCCGCCCTCCCCGCACGAAGGCTGTCAGGCCCAGCCCTCCGAGGCCTTTTGCTTTTCGCGGCGTCGAGCGCGCCTGCGCTTGCCCCTCCCTACGGCGCGGAGCGACCGGCCCCGGAACTCTCGCGCAGGAGCGAGAGAGCCATCGAGCGACGAGGATGATCGTGCCCACGCTTCTGCGCTCGTCGTTATACATAAGTTCCGGCGAGCGCATCGCGTGCTTCCAGTGCAATGACAAACTCCCGCAATCGCTGCAATCCGATCCACATGGCCTTGGGGCCGGGTGGGCCATCGTGTTTGCGCCCCAGATAGCCGCCCAGACCGGCCACCCACTCAACCATCTCGCCCAGTCGAGGTGGCACCGGCGGCGGTGGGCAGCGCTTGATCACGAGGTAGGCGGCCCGCCACTCCCGGGCTTCGAAAATCAACTCGCAATTCAGCTCCGGGCAGGCACGTCCGAGCATCAGGCTGTACAGCACTCGCCAGGCAACCACCAGGTAAAGCCCGATGCAAGGCAGTAGCCGCTCCTCGGTTTCCAGTTGCAGGCAATTGATCTGACAGCCGTTTTTCAGGACATGAAAGTAAATCTCGATATACCAGCGCACGGCATACCAGGCGACAATCGTAGAGGCCTGTTCCAGGCTGCCCACCGGCAAGCTGGTCAGCAACAGCCACTCCAGCGGCTCGACGCCCTCCGGAGGATTCTCTTCGCGGGCCAGCACGGCATTGACGGAGACTTCCGGCAAGTGGCGACCGATTCGAGCGGGGGGACGCAGCACGACAGTGGCCGAACGCAACGTGACCCGGGCCTGCCGGGCCGGGCGCTTCGGGCGTGCCCGGACCTCGACGGCGAGCTGCCCCAGACCCGGCGCCATGGCCAGCGATGCCCATAGCTTGTCGGCATCGCCCGTCAGCACGCGTCGATCCTGTGCCGCACGCACGATCCACTGCGCCCGCGTGGACGGTGCGACTTCCGCATACTCGGTGAACCATTCATACAGATCCCCTTCCGCATCGGCGAGGTTCACCAATTGCGTTTTGGAGATCTGCCCCTGCAACGCGCAGCTAGCCTGGTAACTGTCGATCCAGCGCCGGCTCTCCTTCTCGTCCACGCCCTTGCCACGACGCGCCTTGCGCGGACTCGGTTCGTCGCGGCTCCACCACAAGGCCTCCACGACCCCAAGGCAGATGCGTTCTGGGGTAAAGGCCACGGTCGGATGCAACCGACGCGGGTATTTCTGCTGCTCCTTGAGCGTGCCCACGCCCTTGGGGCCCAGGCTCACCCACTTGTCGAGCTCGGTGGTGTCCTGTACCAGCAACACCACCGGGCAACACTCCATGCGCTGCAGCGTGGCATCCCGATGCGGTGTCAGCACCGTCTCGAATGTTGCCTTCTCGTGGTCGAAGAACCGATAGGCCGCCATCGTTTCCGCCCAGCCCCGGCAGGCCGCGGGAATGCTGCTCCCCGGGTGCGCTCCCAACCGCTCCAGGACCTTGGCTACCCGTACATTCAGGCGCTCATCGCCCAGGTCGGCGGTCTGCATTTCCTCCTCTGCCCAGTTCATCGTCATTCTCCACGAATCCCTTTTGGGTATAGACCTGTGGGGACTGGAGTTGTGTATAACGACGAGCGCTCCTGCGTGGGCACGTTGCAGAGGACGCTTCGGCGCCTTTCCTGCCGATCGATTATCGGGGAGTTTAGGCAAGGCTATGTCTGAGTTAGCTGTTGCATGGCTACTCGCCCCAGCGCCTCCCTCAAGCAAATCAATGGATTGAGCTGCGTCTTGTAGCGTTCGAGCAGGCGGCGCCATCCCAGGTAATGGGTCAGATACTTGGTGGCCACCCCATGAAAGGGAATCATCCAGCTCTTCAGTCGGCTGTCATAGGCGTTCACGTTCTGGATGTGAAAAGGCCCATCGACCCTGCGCTTCTGGCTCGGATTGACCGGCTGATGGGTGATGCCTTCTGCCTTGGCAAAGTGGGCATAGACGGCGGCACTGTCAGAGCAAAGAATCGCATCAGCATCGATCAGGGGGCGTAGTCGCTCCCTGACATGCACGGCATCGAGCTTCTTCAGCTGAAAGTCGGCATGCTGGCCGCTGCGATCTCTCACCACCAGGACAGGAATCTGCTCGGCAGACAACCCGCGTTGCTTCGCGCTGCCTCCGCGCCTGCGAGGTGGGCGCGGCAAGTCTCGCTGTCCCTTGAAAGACTCCAGGAAGAAGGTTTCATCGGCCTCGACAATCCCGGACTCATGCTGAGCCTGGTGATCGGCGATCTGGGTCAGGAACCGGTGTCGCCACAGGAAGGCTGTGTTCTTACTGACGCCACAGTGTTTCGCCGCCCTGCGTACCGTCAGGCTCTGGGTCAACGCCTCGGCATAGCCTTGCCAGAGATGGCGCTTTCGCAGGCGCGCCATCGGTGTACCCGTCAATGGGTTGCTGGTTTTGCCGCAAAACTTGCAGCGATACCGTGGCAGGCCGCCACTGGAGCCCCACGGCTGTAACTCGCTGGACTGACAGTGCGGGCAACTGCTGGGCGTGGCGATCATCTCCTGCGGAAGGCTGCCTGGTGCCGACAGGCATGCCTTCAGCTGCTCACGCTGTTCCGGGCTGAGGTTGGAGAGCTGAGCGATCCATCGCGTGAACTGACTCGCTTTCATGATCCACCTCCCGCATGCAGAGACGCCATGATCAGCTTAGCCTGCTGCAACAGCTAACTCAGACATAGCCTTAGGCAAAGACCTTGGAGGGGCCGGCTGTCAGGCCTTGTCAAACCGCTCTGGCATGCTACTTCTACGCCCTCGCGCTCGCCCCGGCGAGCCAACCCCCTCACTCAAGGAGAAGTCCATGGATCTTCAATTGCAGAACCGAAACGTACTGGTCACCGGCGGTACCCGCGGCATCGGCCGGGCCATCGTCGAAGGCTTTTTGCGCGAAGGCGCGCGCGTGGCCTTCTGCGCCCGCGACCCGCAGGGCGTGGCGCAGGCCGAACGGGAACTCGGCGCGCAGGCCTTCGGCCAGGCCGTCGACGTCACCGACGGCGCGGCGCTGGAGCAGTGGGTGAAAGACGCGGCGGCGCGCCTGGGCGGGATCGACATCGTCGTGCCCAATGTCAGCGCGCTGGCCGGCGGGCAGAATCTGTCGGCCTGGCGGCAGGCCTTCGAGACCGACCTGCTCGGCACCGTCGGCCTGGTCAACGCCGCCCTGCCCTGGCTCGAGCGATCCGAGGCGGGAGCGATCGTGATCATCTCCAGCGTCTCCGGCCGGCAGATCGACCTCTTCGCGGAGCCCTACGGCGCACTCAAGGCGGCGCTGATCCACTACGGCAAGGGCCTGGCCCTGCGCCTGGCCGGGCAGCGCATCCGGGTCAACGTGGTCTCGCCGGGCAACGTCTACTTCGAGGACGGCGTCTGGGGCCGGATCGAGCGCGAGCAGCCGGAACTCTTCGCCAGGTGCCTGGCGGCGAACCCCATGGGCCGCATGGCGCGGCCCGAGGAAGTGGCCAACGCCACGCTGTTCCTGGCCAGCGCGGCCGCCAGCTTCACCACTGGCACCAGCCTGCTGGTCGACGGCGGCCTGACCCAGGCGGTCCAGTACTGAGTTCAGGCGTGCCGGCCCGACGGCCGCTCGGCGGGCTGGCCGGGCCGCTCCGTCGCAGCCGCCATCTCGGCGACCTCCCCGCGCTTGAGCACGGCGTACAGCCCCCCGGTCAGCAGGCTGCCGGCGGCGATCGCCAGCAGGTACAGGAGCGCATGATTGATCGCGTTGGGAATCAGCAGCACGAACAGTCCGCCGTGCGGCGCCATCAGCTTGCAGCCGAAGAACATCGACAAGGCGCCGGTCAGGGCGCCGCCGGCGACGCTCGCCGGGATCACCCGCAGCGGGTCCCTGGCGGCGAAGGGTATCGCCCCCTCGGAGATGAAGCACAGTCCCAGCACGCCGGCGGCCTTGCCGGCCTGCCGCTCGGCCTGGGCGAACTTGTAGCGGGCCAGCAGGCTGGCGATGGCCATGCCGAGCGGCGGCACCATGCCGGCCGCCATGGTCGCCGCCATCGGCGCGTAGCTCTGCGAGGCCAGGAGCCCCACCGAGAAGGCATAGGCCGCCTTGTTGACCGGCCCGCCCAGGTCGACGCACATCATGCCGCCGAGCAGCAGGCCGAGGAGCACGGCATTGGTGCTGCCCATGCCGTTGAGGAAGTCGGTCAGCCCGGCGAGCATGCCGGCCACCGGCGCACCGACCACGTAGATCATCACCAGCCCGGTGAACAGGCTGGAGAGCAGCGGGATCAGCAGGATCGGCTTGAGCGATTCGAGGCTGGCCGGCAGGCGCAGCCAGCGGCCGAGGGCGCGGGAGCAATAGCCGGCGAGAAAGCCGGCGGCGATGCCGCCGATGAAGCCCGCGCCCAGTTCGCCGGCCAGCAGGCCGCCGATCATCCCCGGCGCGAGGCCGGGACGGTCGGCGATGGAATAGGCGATGTAGCCGGCCAGCACCGGCACCATCAGCTTGAACGCGGTGTCGCCGCCGATCCGCATCAGCGCCGCGGCCAGACTGCCCTCCTCCCTGAACGCCTCAATGCCGAAGACGAACGACAGGGCGATCAGGAGGCCGCCGGCCACCACCATCGGCAGCATGTAGGACACCCCGGTCAAGAGATGTTTATAGGGGCCGCTCCTCATCGCCTTGCCCGGCGAGGCAGCCGCGGCGGGGCTCGCGCCGGCCTGCGGCAGCGCCTCCTCCAGGGCGCGGCGCAGGGTCTGCTGCGGCTGCTTGAGGGCCACGCCGGTGCCGCAGCGGTAGATTTTCTTGCCGGCGAAGCGGCTGGTGTCCACCTCGATGTCGGTGGCCAGCAGCACCACGTCGGCGGCGGCGATGGCCGCCTCGTCGAGCAGGTTGCGCGCGCCCACCGAACCACGGGTCTCCACCTGCAGCGCGTAGCCGAGCTGCCTGGCGGCCTGCTGCAGGGCCTCGGCGGCCATGAAGGTGTGGGCCACCCCAGTCGGACAGGCGGTCACCGCCACCAGCCGCGGCTGGGCACCGGACGTGGCAGCCGGCGCGGCCGCCCGCGGCTGGAACGGCTCGGCACGCGCGGCGGCCTCTTCGAGGAAGCGCTGCGGGTCCTGCAGCGCATCGGCCGGAGTGGACTGCAGCAGACGCTTGCCGGCGAAGCGGTCGAGCGCCAGCTCGCCGGTCTTGACCACCACCACCAGATCGGCGGCGGCGATGTCTTCCTCGGCGAGCGGCGAGCCGATCGCCCTGGGATCATGCACCTCGACACGGGTGGTCCAGCCCAGGCGCAGGGCCGCCGCTTCCAGCAGGCGCGCGCAGAGCACGCTAGTGACCATGCCGCTCGGACAGGCAGTGACGATCAGCAGATTCATGAAAAAGAAACCTCTTTTCTTGTTGTGTCGTATCAGGCCAGCGAGGTGACCGTGACGCCCGCCTCCAGGCGCGCCAACTGTTCCCGGTCGTGGATGCCGAAGCCCAGTTGGGTGACCGCCTGGGCGGCGATGGCGGTGGCCAGGCGCAGGGTGCGCTCGGCCGGCCAGCCCTCGAGCAGACCGTGCAGGGTCGCGGCGAGCAGCGAATCGCCGGCGCCCACCGTGCTGACCACCTCGACCCTGGGCGGGCACGCCGCCAGGGCGATACCCGGACCGAACCAACTGGCTCCGGCGGCGCCGCGCGACAGCAGCACATGCTCGACGCCCTGGGCGCGCAGGCGCGGCGCGGCGCCCAGCGCCTCGCTCGCGGCGACGCCGAGGACCTCGGCCAGTTCCTCCTCGTTCGGCTTGACCAGCCAGGGCGCCAGCTCCAGACCGGCACGCAGGGCCGCGCCGCTGCTGTCCAGCACCAGCGGCACCCCGAAGGCTCCGAGCCGGCGCAGCAGCACGGCGAACCATTGCGCCTCCACGCCTTGCGGCAGGCTGCCGGCGACCACCACGGCGTCGTGCCCGCCGACGATCGGCTCCAGCCGTTCGAGCAAGGCTTCGCGATGCTCGGCCTCGACCAGCGGTCCCGGCCCGTTGATATCGGTGATCCGCCCGCTGTGCTCGGTCAGCTTGATGTTGCTGCGGGTCTCTCCCGGCACCCGGACGAAGGCATCGAGGAAACCGCGGCGATGGAACAGCGCCTCGAAAGGCGCCGCGTTGGCGCTGCCGAGAAAGCCGCAGACGGTCACCCGGTGCCCCAGGTCGGCGAGCACCTGGGCGACGTTCAGGCCCTTGCCGGCGGCGTGACTGACCAGCGCCTGGCTGCGGTTGACCGTGCCCGGCTGCAGGCTGTCGAGGCGCAGGGTCAGGTCCAGCGCCGGGTTCAGGGTCAGGGTCAGGATGCGCGCCATCAGTGCGTCTCCCCGACCAGGTCGCGCACCGCACCGGCGCTCTCCAGCGCCAGGGCCCGCTGCGCCAGCGCCCGGCTATGGGCGAGGTCGAGTTCGCGCACCCTGGCCTTGACCAGGGCGATGGAGCGCGCCGAGACGCTCAGTTCGTCCACCCCGAGGCCGACCAGCAGCGGCACGGCGAGCATGTCGCCGGCCAGTTCGCCGCACACGCCGACCCACTTGCCCTCGGCATGGGCCGCCTCGACGGTCATGCCGATCAAGCGCAGGACGGCGGGATGCAGGCCGTCGGCCTGGGCCGACAGGGTCGGATGGCCACGGTCGATGGCCAGGGCGTACTGGGTCAGGTCGTTGGTGCCGATGCTGAAGAAATCCACCTCGCGGGCCAGCACCGGGGCCAGCAGCGCCGCCGAGGGCACCTCGACCATGATGCCGAGTTGCAGGTCGTCGACCGGGATCTCCTCGCGCAGGCGCAGGGCCAGGTCGCGGGCGATGCGCCATTCCTCGACGCCGCCGACCATCGGGAACATGATCCGCAGCGGCCGGCCGTCGGCCGAGGCCAGCAGCGCGCGCAACTGGGTCTCCAGGATGTCCGGGCGCTGCAGGCTCAGGCGGATGCCGCGCACGCCGAGGAAGGGGTTCTCTTCCGCCGGCATCGGCCAGTAGGGCAAGGGCTTGTCGCCGCCGACGTCCAGGGTGCGCACCACCAGCGGCCGGCCGCCGAGGCCGTCGAGCACGCGGCGGTACTCGGCTTCCTGGGCGTGCCGGTCCGGCGCCTGGGCGTGGTCCATGAACACCAGTTCGGTGCGCAGCAGGCCGACCCCCTCGGCGCCCAGCTCGACCGCCTCGGCGCTCTCGCCGCTGGCGCCGATGTTCGCCGCCACCTCCACCGCGTGGCCGTCGCGGGTCACCGCCGGCAGCATGCGCTCGGCGTGGGCGCGCTCGCGGCGCAGCCGGTTGGCCTCGCGCTCGCGGCGTGCCTGCTCGAGGGTCTGCGCGTCCGGCGCGACGCGCAGCACGCCGTGGTCGCCGTCGAGCAGCAACGGGGTGCCCTGGGCCAGCGCCAGCACCGCCTCGCCGGCGCCGACGATGGCCGGAATGCCCAGGGCGCGGGCGATGATCGCGCTGTGCGCGGTGGCGCCGCCGCGGGCGGTGAGAATGCCGGCCACGCGCAGGCGGTTGAGGCTGGCCACGTCGGAGGGCGCCACCTCGTCCATCACCAGGATGTAGGGCTCGTCCGGCTCGCGCGGCGCCTCGACGCCGCACAGGTGCGCCAGCACCCGCCGGCCGATGTCGCGCAGGTCGGCGGCGCGCTCGGCGAGCAGCGCATCGTGCAGGGCCTCCTGCTGCTGCGCCACCGCCTCGGTTTCCACGCTCCAGGCGGCCTCGGCGCTGAAACCGTCGGCCAGACGCGCGTTGACGTCCTCGCGCAGCGTCGGATCGCGCAGCATCGCCTGATGGGTGATGAAGATCTCGCGGACGTTGGCTTCCTCGCTGTCGTCGATCAGCCGCTGGATGTCCGCGGTGACCTGCGCCAGGGCGCTGTCCAAGCGTTGCAGCTCGACCAGCATGCCCTGGCCGCGCTGCGGGTAGTCGAGTTCCAGCGGGGTGCGCACCAGCGCCGGACCGATGGCGATGCCCGGCGCGGCGGCGACCGCCTGCAGACGCGTGCCGGCCGCTGGCGCTCGCGGCCGGACGAAGGTGGAGGTGCCGGGCTCTTCGGACGGCGGCGTCTCGCCCGGCAACGCCAGGGGCTCGATGCTCTCGCCGAGGCCGGCCAGCACGGCCGCCTCGATCGCCGGCAGGGCATCGGCGGCGATCGCCGGTTCGGCGCTGAACTCCAGTGCCTGGCCGCGCCGCGCGCCGAGCGCCAGCAACTTGCTCAGGCTCTTGGCCGACACCCCGCGGCCGCTCTCGCCGGCCAGACGGATGCGGATCTCGCCGTCGAAGGACTGGGCGACCTCGACCAGCGCCTTGGCCGGCCGCGCGTGCAGCCCGTGAGCGTTGGCCAGGGTGACGCGCAGGCTCGGCCAGTCCTCCGGCAGTTCGGCGCCCAGGGCCTCCAGCACGGCACGGCTGCAGGTGGCCTGGCTGAAGGTGGCGCCGCGCCCCTCGATCAGCAGGTCGCAGAGTCGCTCGAGCAACTGGCGGTGCGCTTCGCCCAGGCTGGCCAGGCAGAACAGCCCGGTCAGCGGCTGGCCGTGCAGGACGAGCGGCCGGGCCGGGGTGACGAAGGCGAGCCCGGGTTGCTCCACCGCCTGCTCGCTGTTGAGCCACCAGAGTCCCTCGCCCAAAGGCAGCGGCTGACTCTGCAGCAGGCTGCCGGCGAAGCCGGAAGCCACGCAGCCGGCCCGCTTCAAAAGGCGCGCGCCATGCCAGACCAGTTCGTCGAAGTCCTCGGCGGCCACGCCCAGGCCGATCAGTTGACTGTCCAGGGCCAGTTCGCGCGGCGCGCCCTGCAGCAGCGCGACCAGTTGTTCGGGCTCGCCGGCCTCGCGCAGCGCCTGGCTCAGATCGCCCTCGCCGAGCGCCCGGGTCAGCAGTTGCAGCAGGTGCAGGTGCTCGTCGGAACGGGCGGCGACGGCGATCGCCAGGTAGACCTGCTGGCCATCGCCCCAATCCACGCCGTCGGGGAACTGGATCAGACGCACGCCGGTACGCTTCACCTGGTCGCGGGTTTCCGGCGTGCCATGGGGAATCGCGATGCCCTGGCCGAGGTAGGTCGAGCCCTGGGCTTCGCGGGCCTGCATGCCGGTGAGGTAGCCGGGCTCGACCAACCCGTCGTCTACCAGACCCTCGGCCAGCAACGCCAGCGCCGCCAGCTTGTCAGGCGCGGCGCGGCCCATGCGGATCTGCGCGGCATTCAACTCGAGCATGGAAATCTCCTGATTGTTCTGGTTCTGGCAAGAGCCACCGTCGAGCGCAGGCGACGCCGGTCATTTATGGAAGAATAGTTCAACGGATCGCCTGCTGAATCGTTTCACTGCGGGCTGGCACGTTACCCGATAATGGGCGATCCTTGAAGCCCTGCCGTTACCCAGGATGCAACCTTGAAACTCAGCGATATCGCCCGTCTGGCCCAGGTATCCGTCACCACCGCCAGCTATGTGATCAACGGCCAGGCCGCCCAGCGGCGCATCAGTCCGGCCACCGTGGAACGCGTGCTGGCGGTGGTCGAGCGCTACGGCTATCTACCCGACCAGCAGGCCGCCGGCCTGCGCCGCGGCCAGAGCCGCTGCCTGGGCTTCATCCTCCCGGATCTGGAGAACCCGAGCTATGCGCGCCTGGCCAAACTGCTCGAACAGGGTGCCCGCGCCGTCGGCTACCAGTTGCTGATCGCCAGTTCCGACGACGACCCGGCCAGCGAGCGCCAACTGCTCGAACTGTTCCGCTCGCGGCGCTGCGACGCGCTGATCGTCGCCAGTTGCCTGCCGCAGGACGACCCGCTCTACCGCAACCTGGTCGAGGGCGGGCTGCCGGTGATCGCCGTCGACCGCGCCCTCGACGCCGCGCACATCCGTTCGGTGGTCAGCGACGACCAGTTGGCCGGCGCCCAGCTCACCGCCAGCCTGCTCGACCCGCCGCCGCGGCACATCGCGCTGATCGACGCCTACAGCGCCCTGCCGATCAGCCAGGCCCGCGAGCGCGGTTTCCACCAGGCCCTGGAAGGCTTCGAAGGAATCGTCAGCGTACACCATGCCGAGCAGTTCAGCCGGGCCTGCGGCTGCCGGCAGATGCGCGAGCTGCTGAACGGCGCGGACCGGCCGGACGCCCTGGTGACCACCTCCTACGTGCTGCTCGAAGGCGTCTTCGAGGCGCTGCGCGACTACCCGGCGGAGACGTTCGCCGACCTGCGCCTGGCCACCTTCGGCGACGCCCAGTTGCTGGACTTCGTGCCGCTGCGGGTCAATACCATCGCCCAGCAGTACGACCGCATCGCCGAACGGGTGCTCGAGCGGACCCTGCGCGCCATCGAGGGCGACTACCAGCCGGGGATCGAGGCCATCCCGCGCACCCTGAAGGTGCGCCGCGGACAGGCGTAGGCGGAAACGGCTCAGGTCGGCTGCAACTCCCGGCCGTACACCGCCACGCCGTCGATGTCCCGCAGGCTGACCCGCAGCAGGCCGCTCCGTGCCTCGATCTCCACCTCGCCGAAGAACTGGTAGCCGGCCAGCGGCGAGCTGTTGGCCACCGGCGGCGCCTTCTGGAACACCACCTCGGGTCCGAAGGTGCGGTCCAGCGGATTGGGGCCGAAGCTGCCGGCGTTGAGCGGGCCGGCGACGAACTCCCAGAACGGCTCGAAATCCTGGAAGACCGCCCGCTCCGGGCTGTAGTGGTGAGCCGCGCAGTAGTGCACGTCGGCGGTCAGCCAGACGATGTTGCGGATATCCTGCCGGCGGATGAAGGCCAACAGTTCGGCGATCTCCAGCTCGCGGCCGAGGGCCGGCCCGTCGTTGCCGTTGGCGATCGCCTCCCAGCGTCGCCGGCCCTGGGCGTCCTCGCCGTCGGGGATGAGCAGGCCGACCGGCATGTCCGCGGCGATCACCTTCCACAGCGCCCTCGAGGCACGCAGCTCGCGCTTCAGCCAGTCGAGCTGGGGATGGCCGAGGAAGGCGGTGCCCGGCCCCTGGCGCGGCTGCAGGTTGTCGCTGTTGGCATCGCGGTAGCTGCGCATGTCCAGCACGAACACCTCCAGTTGCGGACCGTAGTCGAGCTTGCGGTAGATGCGCCCGGCGCCGTCCGGGCGCAGCACGCGCATCGGCGAATACTCGAGGAAGGCCTGGCGGCCGCGGGCGGCGAGCAGGCCGATGTCGCGCACCCGGTAGCGGTCGTCCAGTTCCTTGCCCGGCGACCAGTTGTTGGTCACCTCGTGGTCGTCCCACTGCCAGATCTGCGGCACCTCGGCGTTGAAGCGGCGCAGATTGTCGTCGAGCAGGTTGTAGCGGTAATTGCCGCGGAACTCGTCGAGGGTCTCGGCCACCTTGCTCTTCGCCTCGGTGACCAGGTTCTTCCACACCTGGCCGTCGGCGGTCTGGATCTGCGCGCTGATCGGTCCGTCGGCATAGACGCAGTCGCCGCTGTGCAGGAAGAAATCCGGCTGGCGCCGGCGCATGGCCTCGTAGATGCGCATGCCACCGATCTCCGGATTGATGCCGAAGCCCTGCCCGGCGACGTCGCCGCCCCAGACGAAGCGGATGTCCCGTGCCTGCGCCGGGGCGCTGCGCAGGTGGCCGAACCAGGGCTCGCCGAGGCTGCCGTCGCGGGCGTCCTCGAAACGCACCCGGTAGAAGATCGACTGGTCCGGCGGCAGGCCGCTCAGGTCGATGCGCGCGGTGAAGTCGCGGCTGGCGTCGGTCACCTCCCCTACCAGCCGCCGCGGCGCGCTGAACACGCTGCGGGTGTCCCACTCGACGATCATCCGCGCCGCCCGGTCGCAGCGGCTCCAGATCACCGCGCGATCGCCCTGCAGGTCGCCGGACTGCACACCGTCGGCGATGCGCGGCCGGGCGCCGGGAGCGGCGATCAGCGCCGGGGCGCAGCCCATCCCCGGCAGCAGCAGGCCGGCGCCGAGTCCCTTCAGCAGGCGACGGCGGTGGCTATCGATATCGCTCATGTACGTCTTCCCATACGGACCCCGAGGAAACAACGGTTTAAGCCATTCCCTTGACCGGAACATGACGGAAGACGCCAACCGTCCCGGTCCGCCGATCCGCCACGGGATCGTAAAGTCCCTGACACATCGCTGCGCCAGCATCGCTGCATCGCTTGCGCACTCGGGAGTATCGGTCTTGAAAATCAGTGTCTTCGGCATCGGTTACGTGGGTCTGGTGCAGGCCGCGGTCATGGCGGAGGTCGGCCACGACGTGCTCTGCATGGACATCGACGCGGTCAAGATCGCCCAATTGCAGCGCGGCCAGGTGCGCCTCTACGAGCCCGGCCTGGCCGAGCTGGTGCGGGAGAGCCTGGAGGCCGGGCGACTGCGCTTCAGCACCGACGAGCGGGCGGCCGTCGAGCACGGCCGGGTAGCGTTCATCGCCGTCGGCACCGACTCGCAGGCGGACGGTTCGGCCAACCTCGCCGGCGTGCTGGCAGTCAGCGACGCCATCGCCCGCCATCGCCGCGATCCGCTGGTGATCGTCGAGAAGTCCACCGTGCCGGTCGGCACCGGCGACCGCCTGCAGGCGCGCATCGCCAGGGCCGTGAAGGACGCCGGGCGGAATCTGGACTTCGAGATCGTTTCCAACCCGGAATTCCTCAAGGAAGGCTCGGCCCTGGCCGACTGCCGCAGGCCGGACCGCATCATCGTCGGCAGCACCTCGGCGCATGCCCGCGAAACCATGCGCGAACTCTACGAACCGTTCAACCGCAACCACGACCGCATGCTGTTCATGGACCTGCGCAGCGCTGAGCTGACCAAGTACGCGGCCAACTGCATGCTCGCCACCAAGATCAGCTTCATCAACCAGATGGCCGAGCTGGCCGAGCATCTGGGCGCCGACATCGAAGCGGTGCGCCAGGGCATCGGCGCCGACCCGCGCATCGGCTACCACTTCATCTACCCCGGTTGCGGCTACGGCGGCTCGTGCTTTCCCAAGGACCTGCGGGCGCTGATCCACAGCGCCGGCGAAGCGGGCTGCGCCAGCGACCTGCTGCAGGCGGTCGAAGCGGTCAATGCGCGGCAGAAGGGCAAGCTGTTCGAACTGGTGCGCCGCCATTTCGGCGACGACCTGCGCGGGCGGACCTTCGCCCTCTGGGGACTGGCCTTCAAGCCGAACACCGACGACATGCGCGAAGCGCCCAGCCGCGACCTGATGGAAGCGCTGTGGGCCGCCGGCGCGCGGGTGCGCGCCTACGACCCGGAGGCCATGCACGAGGCTCAGCGGCTCTACGGCGACGACGAGCGGCTGCAGTTGATGGGCACCCCGGAGGCCGTGCTGAGCGGCGCCGACGCCCTGCTGATCTGCACCGAATGGCAGCAGTTCAAGGCCCCGGACTTCGCGCTGATCGCCCGCAAGCTGGCGGCTCCGGTGATCATCGACGGCCGCAACCTGTTCGACCCGGAACGCCTGGCCCGTTACGGCCTGCGCTATTTCGCCATCGGCCGCGGCGAGCGCCTGCCGGCTCTCGGCAGCCCGCAGGCGGACAGTCTGCAGCGCACGGCCTGAACCGGGCAGGCGACGACGGGATATCCTTGGAGAAACCCGCTCTCCCAAGGAGTCCGCCGCCGGTGCGCCTGATCGACACCCACAACCACCTCGATTTCTCCGACTTCGACGCCGACCGCGCCGCCGTGCTGAGCCGCAGCCGGGCACTGGGCGTCGACCGACAGGTGCTGGCCGGGGTGTACCGCGCGAACTGGCAGCGGGTGTGGGACCTGGCCTGCGCCGAGCCCGGCCTGTACGCCGCTCTCGGCCTGCACCCGGTCTATCTGGAGCGGCACCATGCGAGCGACCTGCGGGAACTCGGCGCCTGGCTGCAGCGCCTGCGCGGCGACGGCCGGCTCTGCGCGATCGGCGAGTTCGGTCTCGACTACTATCTGGCGGAACTGGATCGCGAACGCCAGCAGGCGCTGTTCGAGGCCCAGTTGCGGCTGGCGACGGACGTGGAGTTGCCGGTCCTGCTGCACGTGCGGCGCGCCCATGCCGCGACCGTCGCCACCCTGAAACGCCTGCGCCCGCCCCGCGCCGGCATCGTCCATGCCTTCAGCGGCAGCCGCGAGGAAGCGCGGGAATACCTGAAACTGGGTTTTCGCCTGGGGCTCGGCGGCGCGCCGACCTGGCCCCAGGCCAACCGCCTGCGCAAGGTCGTCGCCGAACTGCCGCTGGAGGCCGTGGTGCTGGAAACCGACGCCCCGGACATGGCGCCGGCGATGCACCCGGGCATGCGCAACAGCCCGGAGCATCTGCCGGACATCTGCGCCGCCCTCGCCGCGATCATGCGAGTCGAACCGCAGGTCCTGGCCGAGGCCAGCACGCGCAACGCCTGCGAACTGTTCAACTGGCGCTGAGCGGGACCGCGGTCCTCGCCGGCGAAACTCCCGAAGCGCGCCGATGATGGCGGATGAATCGGCCCCATGGCATCGGCTGGAAAACCGCGTAGCGTTTTCCGTCGGAATCCGCGGTTGGTGGACGGCCGAAGCCATCCACCCCATGGGGCGGGCAGCCGGCCTAGAGAAACAGAATCGCCAGCGCCATCACCACGTACCAGAGCATCCCGGCGCGCACCAGCAGTTGCCACAGCTCGTCCAGGGTCATCAGCCCCGCCTCGCCGGCCAGCACCTCCGCCTCCAGCCCCTCGTTGGCCGCCCGTCCGGCCTCGATCACCACTTTCGCCGCCGGTACCTCGCGATCCGACAGATAGCGCAGCAGCACGCGGAACACCGCGCCGAAATTGCCGACCAGGGCGAAGCTCAGGGCCAGGCCCCGTGCCGGCAGCCAGTCGAGCAGATGGCGCAGGCGCACCGAATGCTCGCGCAGGGCCGGCAGGCTCGTGTGCTCGCCGGTCAGCGCCGTCAGGCGATAGGCCAGCACCGCCACGGGCCCGAGCAGGGCGTACCAGAAGATCACCGCGAAGAAGCTCTGATAGGCCTGCCAGAGCAGGTAGCCCTGTACCCGGCGCAGCAGCGACAGGCTCTCCTCGGCCCCCACCGCCAGATCGCGCTCGGCCGCCAGACAGGCGGCTTCGCTGTCGCCGCGCCGCCAGGCCTCGCGGAACGGCTTCAGCTCGGTCAGGATATCGCCGCGTCCCAGGCTGTAGACCAGCACGAAAACATGCAGCGGCAGCGCCAGCCAGCCGTAGAGCGGGAGCGACAGCAGCGCCAGCAGCACGCCCAGCACCAGCGCCGACAACAGCACCAGACGGAACAGCGCGCGCCGCGGATCGCCGGCCAGATCCGGGTTCGTCTCGACCCGGTCCAGCAGCCTCAGCCAGAAAATGTCCTGCTGGATGTGCAGGCGCCAGCGGGAAAACCGTTCCACCAGCAGGGCCAGCAGGAGCACCAGAAACGTCATCGAATATCTCCCGGATCGGACAGGGCGGTGCGGTAGCGCACCCAATCGAACGCCAGCCCCGGATCGGTCTTGCGCTGCGGGGCGATATCGGCATGGCCACGGATGCGCCGGACATCGAGCGCCGGATAGGCCTTCAGCAGCAGACGGGTGAGGATCGTCAGGCTGGCGTACTGGGCGTCGCTGTACGCTAGTTCGTCGGTGCCTTCCAGCTCGATGCCGAGGGAGAAGTCATTGCAGTTCTCGCGTCCCTCGAAGCACGACTGCCCGGCGTGCCAGGCACGTTCCAGGCAGGAGACGAACTGGGTGACCGCCCCGTCGCGCTCGATGAAGAAATGCGCCGACACCCGCAGCGCGGCGATGGACGCGAAATAGGGATGCTCGTCCGCCGGCAGGCAGTTGCGGAAGAACTGCTGCACCTTGCCGGTGCCGAAACAGCCCGGCGGCAGGCTTATGTTGTGGATCACCAGCAGGGAAACTTCACCTTGTGGGCGGGCATTGAAATTCGGCGACGGACAATGGCGGATACCCTGGAACCAACCGGTGGAGGGGTCGAACTGCATGCATCTCTCCTGAAACCAGCCGACACTCTAGAGCAGCCGGGCCGCCGGGCCAAGCGATGTGCTGCCGCGCAACGACTCCGTACTGCACGGGAGACGGCACGCCCCCTATAATCCGGGGCACCCCACCTGCCGGAGTCCTTCATGCCAGACCTCATCCTTGCCGATCTGAGCGCCGAAATCGCGGCCAACGTCCGCCGCGCCCTGGCCGAGGACATCGGCGGCGGCGACATCACCGCGCAACTGATTCCCGAAGGCCGCCAGGCCCGGGCCCGCGTCATCACCCGCGAGGCGACGGTGATCGCCGGCAGCGCCTGGGTCGACGAAGTGTTCCGCCAGATCGACCCGCGCGTCGCCGTGCGCTGGGAGGTCGCCGACGGCGAACGGGTCGACGCCGACAAGCTGCTGTTCAGCCTGGAGGGCCCGGCCCGGGCCTTGCTCAGCGGCGAACGCAGCGCCCTGAACTTCCTCCAGACCCTGTCCGCCGTGGCCACCCGCTGCCGCTACTACGCCAATCTGGTCGAGGGCACCCCGGTGCGCCTGCTGGACACCCGCAAGACCCTCCCCGGCCTGCGCCTGGCGCAGAAGTACGCGGTCACCTGCGGCGGCTGCCACAACCACCGCATCGGCCTGTTCGATGCCTTCCTGATCAAGGAAAACCACATCGCCGCCTGTGGCGGTATCGCCGCGGCGGTCGCCACGGCCCGGCGCATCGCGCCCGGCAAGCCGGTGGAAGTCGAGGTCGAGGACCTGCAAGAGCTCGACCAGGCCCTGAACGCCGGCGCCGACATCGTCATGCTCGACGAACTCAGCCTCGAAGACATGCACATCGCCGTGCGCCGTACCGCCGGCCGGGCCAAGCTGGAAGCCTCCGGCGGCATCAACGAAAGCAGCCTGCGCCGGATCGCCGAAACCGGCGTCGACTATATCTCCCTCGGTACCCTGACCAAGGACATCAAGGCAGTGGATCTGTCGATGCGGCTGCAGTTGTGAAGGAGTTCACCTTTTCCTGCCACCCGGCGCTTGAGCCATTCGCTACGAATATTCAGGCACGAAATTCGATATTCGCTGCGCTTCCGGATCGAACCGTTACGGCAGGAATACTCGATATTCACCTGGAAACAGCCGGCCCACGCATTCCAGGCAACACCACAAGGGTTCGTTTCCAGGGCCTGGCGCTCGGTCGTCGGTTCGCGGTACAGCAGCGCAAGGTGACGTGACGTGGACATCGCCACAGTCGTTGCCTTGGCGAACAGGAATGCTCGGCTTGCCCGGGCGATCCTCGGCCGGAGTGAAAGTCATCGGCCCGGCCAAGGGGTCCAGGCCGTACACCCTGGAAAACGTTGAGTCGAAGATCCACCACGATTGCACAGTGACATGCAGCAATGGCGAACCGGCCTGTGCGAAACCTGCCTTTGCTCCAGGCCCACTGATCACCGAGGCCGCCAGGGCGGAGCGGCTATTCGTCATGACTCAAGACAAACACGTCTTCGCCGAAAGCCGAATATGCGGAAGCAGTCGTACCACGTCGTCGACAAGAATTTTCACTGGCAACCAGGGGAGTCCATATAGAGAAAGCCCGCCGGACATGACGAGAAACCACGCGTGGGGCGGCGGGTTACATTCCCCCTACAAGGCTACGAAGCTGAATTAACGACAGCTAGCGGGCAGATACTTAGACTCTATGCCATTCGATGCGGCCGATTGACACTTCCATCCTTTTACAGAGTTCAGAGTTGTGCGATTGAAATCCGCAGCACTAGCAGCGGCGGACAAGCCTGCGTCGGTATAAGGAACAAACTCCAGAGCGGTATTAGTGCCAAGTTGGGAAATATTTTGGGCAACGACAGTAATAACCCCGACTGCAGAGGTGTTAACCGATGCCACATACTGGGATGGAGCATCGGCACCACTAGCAGTCTCACCACAACCGAACCCATCGGCGGTTGCATCAGCAGCGAAACCAATCTGCGAGGCTTCGGTAATCGCGATGCGGCAACTGGAGGCTGCCAATACAACTTCGGAAACCTTGGCACGCGCAGTGTAATCCTGATAAGCCGGCAACGCTACCGCAGCCAAAATCCCGATGATCGCCACCACCATCATCAATTCGATCAGGGTAAAACCATTCTGCGCTTGAGCTTTCATGAAACATCTCCTTGAAGTATTCAGGCATTCTTCCTGGACTGCCAGACTCATTGAAGGCAATGTACCAGTCATACCTGACCTCTTCCGTGATGCTCTAGACCTTTGAGGGCTAAAAATGCTTGCGCAAAATTGTCTGAAAGTTTCATCGTCATCAAGCCTCGACTTATAAATCGGTATTTAAACCGCCCCGAGACATGAGTAACGAATCACAAAACAACAACCTGTAACTGTGACGAAGTTCCCCAGCCTCCTGCCGTAGAAACATGCAGAAATCGCCAACCCGGCATACTCTTACAACAGCCCGACTCCCAAGGCTGCCAACTTCTGAAATTTTCCGTCACTCGGTCACTTCGAATTGGCGGCTGAGTTACAAGGCGAGTCATTGCCCATACAGGGAAACACTCCCTATTTTTCGACTCATGCTCCAGCCTTCCCGGTGAGTAAGGGATGGGAATGAGCTTGAGAGCACTCGGCGGCGACCGGCCCTCGGCTCGTCATCTTTTCCTGGCGCAGAGAGCTGTCCACCCGATGCACGACGACATTTCCCTCCACGGTCTGGCACGGCAGATGGTGCTGGCCGGACTGATCGACGAGAAGACGGTCCTGCAGGCCCAGCGGCAGGCACAGCGCAACCAGACCCCACTGGTCACCTGGCTGGTGCAGAACAAGCTGGTCAAGAGCCGGGGGTTGGCGGAGCTGGCCGCGGAGCAGTTCGGCATCGCCCTGTTCGATCTCGGGACGCTGGAGCGGGAAAACCAGCCCCGCGACCTGCTCAGCGAGAAACTGATCCGCCAACATCGCGCTCTGCCGTTGTGGCGGCGCGGCAACCGGCTGTTCGTGGCGATTTCCGACCCGACCAACCACGAGGCAATTCGTGAGATCCGCTTCGGCACCGGGCTGAACACCGAAGCCATCCTGGTCGAGGACGACCGTCTGGGCGAAGCCATGGAGAAGTACTTCGAGGGCGCCGACACCGCCCTGGACGATCTCGCAGACGCCGGGCTGGACGGCCTCGATATCGAAGCCGGCGACCGGCATGACGAAGCGCTCAATCCGGCCGGAGATGCCGAAGATGCGCCGGTGGTGCGCTTCATCAACAAGATATTGCTGGATGCGATCCGCCGCGGCTCCTCGGATCTGCACTTCGAACCCTACGAGAAGAGCCACCGGGTGCGTTTTCGCACCGACGGCATCCTCCATGAGGTGGCCCGGCCGCCCGTCCGGTCGGCGCCGAAGATCGCCGCGCGCCTGAAAGTGATGGCCGGGCTGGATATCTCCGAGCGGCGCAAACCGCAGGACGGTCGGATCAGGATGAAGCTGCCGAAGGGCAAGGCCATCGACTTTCGGGTCAACACCCTGCCCACGCTGTGGGGCGAAAAGGTGGTGATGCGGATTCTCGACCCGTCCAGCGCGCAGATGGGTATCGATGCCCTCGGCTACGAGGAGAGCCAGAAGGCGCTCTACCTGGAGGCACTGAGCCAGCCGCAGGGCATGATCCTGGTGACTGGTCCGACCGGTTCGGGCAAGACGGTGTCCCTGTATACCGGCCTGAACATTCTCAATACCGCGGAGGTGAATATCTCCACCGTCGAGGACCCGGTGGAAATCAACCTGGAAGGCATCAACCAGGTCAACGTCAACCCACGCCAGGGCATGGACTTCTCCCAGGCGCTGCGCGCCTTCCTGCGCCAGGACCCGGACATCATCATGGTCGGCGAGATCCGCGACCTGGAAACCGCGGAGATCGCCATCAAGGCCGCACAGACCGGCCACATGGTGATGTCCACCCTGCACACCAACAGCGCGGCGGAAACCCTGACCCGCCTGCGCAACATGGGGGTGCCCTCCTTCAATATCGCCACCTCGGTGAACCTGATCATCGCCCAGCGCCTGGCGCGCAAGCTGTGCGCCTGCAAGCAGGCGGTGGACATTCCCCACGAAACGCTGCTCGCCGAGGGATTTCCGGAAGAGCGCATCGGCGCCTTCAGGCTTTATGCCCCGACCGGTTGCGAGAACTGCAACGGCGGCTACAAGGGCCGGGTCGGCATTTATGAAGTGGTTAAAATCACTCCGGCCCTGCAGCGCATTATCATGGGGGACGGCAACTCCATCGATATCGCCCGGCAGATGCGCGCCGAGGGTTTCAACGACTTGCGCGCATCGGCCCTGTGGAAAGCAATGCAGGGCGTCACCAGCCTGGAAGAAGTCAACCGCGTCACCAAGGACTAGCGCATGTTCATGAAATATCCACTCGCGGCGGCTGCGATCCGGGCGTGGCGGCCTATAGCGCCCTCTCCCCGGAGCAAGCCGTAACACCCCGCAGGAGCAGGCTCCTGCGACAAGCAGCATGGTGCGGGAAAAACGGGTTTCCCGGTCCTCTCTCCATCACTTTCCGGCTTGTGCCGACTCCAAACGGCAACGCAACCCAGAAACACTCGATGACAGGCCCCGACATGGCGGAAAAAGCGTTGAAAATCAGTCTGTTCACCTGGGAGGGCATCGACCGGCGCGGTGCCAGGATCAAGGGAGAACTGAACGGGAGAAATCCGGCGCTGGTCAAGGCGCAACTGCGCAAGCAGGGCATCAATCCGACCAGGGTACGCAAGAAGGCCGGCTCGCTGTTCGGCGGCGACCAGAAGATCAAACCGCTGGATATCGCCCTGTTCACCCGGCAGATGGCCACCATGATGAAGGCAGGCGTGCCGCTGCTGCAGGCCTTCGACATCATCTCCGAGGGTTTCGACAAACCGGCCATGCGCAAGCTGGTGGACGAAGTGAAACAGGAGGTGGCGGCGGGCAACGGTTTCGCCGCTTCACTGCGCAAGAAGCCCCGCTATTTCGACAACCTCTACTGCAACCTGGTGGAGTCCGGCGAGCAGTCCGGCGCCCTGGAAAGCCTGCTGGAGCGGATCGCCACCTACAAGGAGAAGACCGAGGCGCTGAAGGCCAGGATCAAGAAGGCGATGACCTACCCCATCGCGGTGATCCTGGTGGCGATCGCCGTCTCGGCCATTCTGCTGATAAAGGTGGTACCGCAATTCCAGTCGGTGTTCGCCAACTTCGGTGCCGAACTGCCGGCGCTCACGCTGCTGGTCGTCAACCTGTCGGAAGTTCTGCAGGAATACTGGTTCTACGCGCTGCTCGGAATACCCATCGCAGTTCTCATCCTGAAGCAGGCCCACCGGCGCTCCGAGGCGTTTCGCAACTGGACGGATCGCAGCCTGCTGAAGCTGCCGATCGTCGGCCAAATCCTCTACAAGTCGGCGGTGGCCCGCTTCGCCCGCACCCTGTCCACCACTTTCGCCGCCGGTGTGCCGCTGGTCGACGCACTCGACTCGGTGGCCGGCGCCACCGGCAACGTGGTGTTCCGCAACGCCACCGAGAAGGTCAAGGCCGACGTCACCACCGGCATGCAACTGAACTTCTCCATGCGCACCACCGGCACCTTCCCCAGCATGGCGATCCAGATGACCGCCATCGGCGAGGAGTCCGGCACGCTGGACGAGATGCTCGACAAGGTGGCGGGCTTCTACGAGGCCGAAGTGGACAACATGGTGGACAGCCTGACCGGTTTGCTGGAGCCGATGATCATGGCGGTGCTCGGCGTGCTGGTCGGCGGCCTGATCGTCGCCATGTACCTGCCGATCTTCCAGTTGGGCTCCGTGGTCTGAACATGTCCATCGTCGATCTTCTGGCCGGCCCCGGACTGGCCTTCGCCGTTTTCGCGGGGCTGCTGGGCCTGCTGGTCGGCAGCTTTCTCAACGTGGTCGTCCACCGCCTGCCGAAGATGATGCTGCACGACTGGCAGGCACAGGCGCGGGAAGTGCTGGAACTGCCCAACGAGCCTCCCGGCGAGCCTTTCAATCTGCTGCTGCCCCACTCCCATTGCCCACATTGCGGGCACGCGATCAGGCCCTGGGAGAACATCCCCCTGCTCAGCTGGCTGCTCCTGGGTGGCCGCTGCTCGGCCTGCAAGGCCCGGATCGGCGCGCGCTACCCCCTGGTGGAGCTGACCTGCGGGCTGCTTTCGGCCCATGTCGCCTGGCATTACGGCTTCGGCTGGCAAGCCGGCGCCATGTTGTTGCTCGGCTGGGCTCTGCTGGCCATGAGCCTGATCGACTACGATCATCAACTGCTGCCGGATTCGCTGGTGCTGCCGCTGCTCTGGCTGGGCCTGATCCTCAACAGCTTCAGTCTGTTCGTTTCCCTGGAGGACGCCCTCTGGGGCGCGGTGACCGGCTACCTCAGCCTGTGGTCGGTGTACTGGCTGTTCAAGCTGTTCACCGGCAAGGAAGGCATGGGCTACGGCGACTTCAAGCTGCTGGCGATGCTCGGCGCCTGGGGTGGCTGGCAGATCCTGCCGCTGACCGTACTGCTCTCCTCGCTGGTCGGCGCCATGCTGGGGATCGTCATCCTGCGCCTGCGCAAGGCCGAAAGCGGCACGCCGATCCCCTTCGGTCCCTTTCTCGCCTTCGCCGGCTGGATCGCCCTGCTCTGGGGCGAGCAGATCACCGCCGGCTACCTGCGCTTCGCCGGTCTGTAAGGACAGAGCCCGCCTTGGCCTTTCTGCGGATTGCCAAGAACCGGACTTTCGCCGTGTCCGGCGGCGTGCAGCCGCCTTACGCAAGGGCCATGGGTCACGAAGCGTTGCATATCCGCCGGCAACAGGGTATCTAGCACGGCACTGCGGCACTGGGAGCGCTCATGAAACCCTGGATTCTCGGCCTGACGGGCGGCATCGGCAGCGGCAAGAGCGCCGCCGCCCAGCATTTCAGAACGCTAGGCGTGCCGCTGGTGGACGCCGACGAGGCGGCGCGCTGGGTGGTCGAGCCCGACCGCCCGGCCCTGGCGAAGATCGCCGAGCATTTCGGCGCGGACGTTCTTCAGCCCGACGGATACCTCGATCGCGCCGCGCTGCGCGCCCGGATTTTCCAGAACGCCGAGGAGCGCCGCTGGCTGGAGCGATTGCTGCATCCGCTGATACGCCAGGAAATCCGCAGCTATCTCGAGCGCGCCACCTCGCCTTATGCCATTCTGGTTTCACCCCTGCTGCTGGAAACCGATCAGCACAGGATGACCCAGCGCATCCTGGTCATCGATGTGCCCGAATCCCTGCAGCTCGAGCGTGCCATGCAACGCGACCGGGCCGACCGGAAACAGGTCGAGGCGATCATCAAGACCCAGGCCGGCCGCGAAGAGCGCCTGCGTCGAGCCGATGACGTAGTGATGAACGACCGAGACCTCGCCTGGCTGCACAGCGAGATCGAACGCCTGCACCGGCTCTACCTGACCCTGCGCGGAGGCCAGCCATGAAACAACCCTTGACGGTAGCCTGCCCCACCTGTCGAGCGCCGGTCGAATGGGGCCCGCAAAGCCCGCACCGGCCATTCTGCAGCGAGCGCTGCAAACTGATCGACTTGGGCGCCTGGGCAGCCGAGGAACATGCGATCCCCGGCGACAGCCTGGAAGGCGAACTGTTTTCCGAAGAACTGCCGCCCCGCGGCCACTGAACTGTCCCGAACGGTTCGCAGGGCGGCTGCAACCCTCCGCCGTTTCCGGGATCGTCCTCGATCCCTCCCGGAGGGGCGCGCCCTTGCGTGCCGGCGCGCTATCGGTCAGCGCGGCTCGTCATCCTTCCACGGCGCCTGCAGGTAACGGCTGCGGTTGAAGGTCTCCAGCCACTCCGGGCAGTACACCACCAGGCCGCTGATGACCGCTCCATTGATGAATGCCTCGGGGAACATCACCAGCCACAGATAGCCGAGGTAATCCTGCAGCCACGGCGGCATTTCGTACCGGCCGTCCAGCCACAGCACGGCGAATCCGGCCAGCAGGCAGGTCAGGGCGCTCAACCCGGCGGGAAAGAAGCCCGAACAGAAGATGTAGACAAACAGGTTGCGCGGCTGCGCACGCTCGACCAGCAGGGCGCAGCCTTCGGTGATCGCCACGGGAATGCCCACCAGCAGCAGGCCGTTGACGCCCAGCGCCGCCAGATCCTGCCGCCCCAGTAGCAGTAGCCCGAGCTGCGCAGCCAATCCGACGAGCATCGCCAGCGGCCAGTCGAGCAGCAGGGTCACCGCCGTCATGCCGATAAAGTGAAAGGAGAGTCCGGAAACGAAATCGCGCCGCACCAGCCAGAGCAGGAACAGCGCCAGGACGGTGCCGAACACCAGGTGCTGGCGCCGGCTGTCGCTGAACAACTCCAGCCAGGGCGCACGCCAAACGGCATAGAGCATGAGTCCCAGATAAAGGCCCGCACCGATCAGCCGGGTATCGGGCGCCAGCAGATCGGCGGCGATCACGGCGCCGCCTGCTCCAGGGCCTCGACCAGGGTCCCGGCATCGGCGAACTCGCGCATGGCGCGCAACCGCCCCTGCTCCAGATCGAGCCACAGCACCTTGGCCGGATCGCCCGGATAACGGGAAGCGACCCGGGCATCGCGATCGAGCAACACGCGATAGGGATAGTCACGCATCGCCGGAATGGCGAACAGCCGGGCGACCAGCGAGGGCATGCGGCTGATGTCGGCGACGAACACGGCCCTGCGCGCCTCCAGGTAGCCCTGCGGCCTCGTCTTGAGCGCCGCCTCGACCAGCCGGGCGCCATCCATGCTGCGCGCGATCAGCAGAACGCGGGTTTCCTCGTTCAGGCTGTAGGCCTGCTCATGCTGGTCCAGCAGGGTCCAGGGCGTGAGCCGTTCGCCCACTTCGAGCGCCAGCGCCCAGAGGGGCGCCAGGGCAAGCACGATGCCGGCGAAGATCCTCACTCGCTGCTCCTCCGCGTGGAATAGACTTGAATGTCGCTGCGCCTCTCCCAGCCGGTCTGTGCCGACCAGAAAGTCTGTGCCAGGGGGGCGTCCCGCAGGACGAAGACATGGGACTTGCCGATCCCCAATCGCGCGAGCCTGGCCAGCGCCTCGTCCAGCAGCGCCCGGGCGAAGCCGCGACCACGGCAAGTCTGGTCGACGGCCAGATGTTGCAGGTAACCGCGGCGCCCGTCATGACCGACCAGCAATGAGGCAACGATTCGTCCATCGAGTTCGATCAGCAGGCTAAGTTCCGGATTGCGGGCAAGGTAGGCACAGAAGGGTTCGTAGCCATCTTCGTCACGCAATTGCAAACCCGGCGTACGCTGCCAGAGCGCCAGCAAGGCCGGATGATCGGCAGGTGCGATGGGGCGGATGGGCATGGAAAACTCCGGAAAACGGACGATGAAGTCTATACGGGTCGCGACCGGACCGGCGGGCGGCAAGGAGCCATCATGAGGGTGGGCAGACAAACGTTTGGGAAGCCCCTGGAGAGGCCGCTCCAGAGATATATCCCGTGATTGGCCGCTACCGTTGAGCGGACTTCGACCATTTTAAAAAATTTAGCCAAAAGACATATTGCCAGCCGAGCGGCACAACGAGTTATGATTCATGTCAACAATCCAGCGAGCATTTCGGCCTGCCCAAATGTCGCATGGAAGGATTTCACAGAATGTCGAGCCCTGCATGCCAAGCCGCCTGAGCCCCGATGATCAGCAACGTGTCGATGAGTACCTGAGCGCCCCGCAGCATCAGGTGGAACGCCAGCCGTTCCGCCCATGGCGCCTCGCATTGATCGTGCTGGCCGTGGTTGTCTGCCTGGGCCTGCTGAGCCGAATTCTGGGTCGCCTGGCGCTATGAGCTGCCTTGCGCTCGCCCCCGCGACCCCTACCCCGGTTTTTTCTGGCCTTATGAGACTCTAACCATGACTCATCGTATCGTAATCGTCGGCGGTGGCGCTGGCGGCGTGGAACTCGCTACCCGCCTCGGCAAGACCATGGGCAGGAACTTCCAGGCGAAGATCACCCTGGTCGACGCCAACATGACCCACCTGTGGAAACCGCTGCTGCACGAAGTCGCCGCCGGCTCGCTGAACTCGACCGGCGACGAACTGAACTATGTGGCCCAGGCCAAATGGAACAACTTCGAGTTCCAGTACGGCCGCATGTGCGGTCTGGACCGGGCCAACAAGCGTATCCGCCTGGCGGCCCAGCCGGCCCAGGAAGATCGCGCGCCCCTGCCCGAGCGCGAACTGGAATACGACACCCTGGTCCTTTCCGTCGGCAGCACCACCAATGACTTCGGCACCCCGGGCGCCGCCGAGAACTGTATTTTCCTGGAAAGCCGCGACCAGGCCGAGCGTTTCCGCCGTCTGCTGCTCAGCCACTACTTGCGTGCCCACGCCAGCAATGACGACGGCCATCAGGTCAAGGTCGCCATCGTCGGCGCCGGTGCCACCGGGGTCGAACTGGCCGCAGAACTGCGCCACGCCTCCAAGGAACTGGTCGCCTATGGGCTGGAGCGCATTCCGCCGGAGAACCTCAGCATCACGCTGATCGAATCCAGCCCGCGTGTACTCGCCGCCCTGCCCGAACGCATCAGCCGCTCCGCGCACGCCACCCTGGAAAGCCTGGGCGTTCGCGTGCTCGTCAGCACCGCCGTCAGCGAGGTCACCGCGGAAGGCGTGAAGACGAAGGACGACCAGTTCATCCCCGCCGACCTCATGGTCTGGGCCGCAGGCGTCCGCGCGCCCGCCTTCCTCAAGGAGCTGGATGGTCTGGAAACCAATCGCATCAACCAGTTGCAGGTCCGCCAGACCCTGCAGACTACTCTGGACGACGATATCTTCGCCTTCGGCGATTGTGCCTCCTGCCCGCAGCCGGGTACCGACCGCCCCGTTCCGCCGCGCGCCCAGGCCGCTCACCAGCAGGCCAGCCTGCTGGCCAAGTCGCTCCACCGCAAGCTGCAGGAAGACAAGCCTCTGCTGGAGTATCGCTACAGCGACCACGGCTCGCTGATCTCCCTCTCGAGCTTCTCGGCGATCGGTAACCTGATGGGCAACCTGACCGGCAACGTGACCTTGGAAGGCTGGCTGGCCCGCAAGTTCTACATTTCCCTGTACCGCATGCACCAGATGGCGCTCTACGGTACCTTCCGCACCCTGATGATGATGCTGGGCGACCGCTTCCGCAGCAGCACCGAACCCCGCCTCAAGCTTCACTGAGTCCCCTCCCCAGCCCCGCGAGCGCCAGCCGCTCGCGGGCTCTTTCCCCCGGAGTTTCGAAGGCGGCGACTCGGAAGCGCTGTATCGTGAGGCAGGCATCCTCATGAACTCGTGCAGCCCTGCCATCGCGTTACACCGCGTACCCGCAGCATCCGCTGGATGTGCCCGCTCAGCACCTCGTCACGCACTGTTTGCAACGAACGCCACTCGAGGTCGGCTTGACGGGATGCGTGGACACAATAGCCGACGGAGCGATCGGTAGTACCCGACAGATCGCCCCATGGCGCACAGGGTATCCATCGATGGAAGCCTTCATGGTTTCTTGAAGCACCGCAGAAGTGCCTGCCAGTCATCCCTGCCTGGGCGAAATACGCCTTGCGCAGGATCTCGTTGGCCTGGCTCAGTTCCCGGCTCTCTCGCTCGCAGGTGCTCAGCCTATTGTTTGTCACACCCAGCCTAGCGAACCCACGAGCGAAGGATTTCAACGGTGCAACCGATCTTCGGCGCATCGAATCGATCGCCCGACTGCAAGTCGCGCTCATGCTGCTCCGGCACCAGGCGTACGGCGGCCGACCGGCAGACAAGGCGGAACCTGTCCGCTTTTTCTCCACTCCATACCCCCCGCCTGTCGAACGGAGAGCCGGACAACGACAACCGGAAGCGGGATGCAGCCCGCTTGCGCCATGGGGGACCAAGCATGAGCTGGGCAAGACCCTTTCAGTCCGCTCTCGGCAAATCGAATCGGACCATACCCACGGCAATGATCGACTACAGGGTAGACGTGCCAACTCTGCTATACCTGTCGCACCTGCGCTGAAGCTTCGTCTACCAGCGCCCGCAGCACCTGATGGCGCGCTTCGCCCGCGACTGGCAGGTGCTGTTCTTCGAAGACCCCATGGCCGATGCCGCCGAGCCCTGGCTGGAAATCCGCCATGAGGAAGGCATGCAGGTGCTGGTGCCGCACCTGCCGCCGGACTGCCGTGGCCCGGCAGCCTCCGCAGCCCTGCGCCGCCTGCTCGACGGGCATCTGGCCGTGCAGCCTCCGCAGCGCCTGATCGAGCGCTCGCCGGACCAGTACGACTGGTCGGGCTTCCTGCCCATGCTGCGCGCCGCCCAGGAGCGGGGCCAGCAGGTGATCTGGGACATCTGCCACTACGGCTGGCCGGATGACCTCGACCTCTGGCGGCCGGCCTTCGTCGAGCGCTTCGCCGGTGCCCTGGCTCGACTGCTGCGCAACGAGGGTATCGACGCCCCCTTCTATTCACCGGTCAACGAGATTTCCTACTGGGCCTGAGCCGGCGGCGACCAGGCGTTGTTCAACCCGCTGGTCCGCGGCCGTGGCCGTGGCCGTGGCCGTGTGGCCAGGAACTCAAGCACCAGTTAGTGCGCGCCAGCATCGCGGCGATCGAAACGATCCGCGAGGCCCAGTATGAGGCCTGGGACCTGCTCACCGGACGGGCTTGGCCGGGCCTCGGCGGCCGCCCCGAGTACCTCGACATCGCCGGCGTCAATCACTATTCGGACAACCAGTGGTACCACGGCGGCGCCACCATCCCTCTCGGCGATCCGGCCTACCGCTCCTTCCAGAGCATTCTCGCCGAGGTCTACCAGCGCTACCGGCGGCCGCTCCTGATCGCCGAGACCGGCGCCGAGGGCGAGGCTCGTGCGCCTTGGCTGCGCTACATCGCCGAACAGGCCTTCGCCGCCATGCGGCGCGGCATGCCGATAGAAGGCATCTGCCTCTATCCGATCCAGGACTATCCCGGCTGGTTCGACGAACGGCACTGCCCGACAGGCATCGTCGGGATGCCCGACAGCCAGGGTCGGCGCATACTGCACAGCTCGCTGCAGACCGAGCTGCGCACGCAGCAGGCCATGCTGACCCGACTTCTGGAAGACTCGAGCGCATCGCATTTTCTGTCATGAGCCCAAAAAGCAAGTCCGCTCCCCGCCGACGGCTGCAACTGCCGAGCCGTCCACTACCCTTTCTCTGGCGCTATGTGCGCCGGCGCCCCTGGCATTTCGGCCTGATGTTCGCGCTGATCGTCGGCGCCGCCGGAAGCGCGGTGGCGGTGCAGTACGGCATGAAGCTGCTGGTCGATGCCATGACCACGGCCGACCGCCTGGCCGCCGACGTGTGGACGCCATTGGCGCTGTTCCTCGGCCTGATCATCGCCGAGAACGCCTTCTGGCGTCTCGGTGGCTGGCTCGGCTGCCAGACCGTGGTGGCCAGTTGCGTGGATATCCGCGTCGAGCTGTTCCGCTATCTGACCGGCCACCCGATGCGCTACTTCAACGAGCACTTCGCCGGCGCCCTGGGCAACCGCATCACCGCCACCGGCTCGGCGGCCGGCACCATCTACGGCGGCTTCGCCTGGAAGATCATGCCGCCCCTGGTCGATTTCGCCGGTGCCGTGGTGGTGCTGCTCACCGTCGACTGGCGCATGGCCCTGACGTTGATCGGCGCCGTGCTGCTGATCGCCCTGCTGATCACCAACTACGGCATCCGCGGCCGCACCAGGCACCAGCGCTACGCCGCCCAGGCCGCGCATGTCGGCGGCGAACTGGTCGATGCGGTGTCCAACGTCTGGACCATCAAGGCTTTCTCCGCCCGCGACCGCGAGAGCGAGCGGCTGGCGCAGAAGATCGGCAGCGAGGCCCATGCCCATCGCAAGAGCTGGATGTACATGGAGAAGGCGCGCCTGCTGCACGACGTCTGCCTGTCACTGATGGCCGGCGGCATGCTGGTCTGGGCCATCCAGCTATGGCGCGCCGGCAGCGTCAGCGCCGGCGACGTGGTGCTGGTCAGCGCGCTGACCTTCCGCATCCTGCACGGCTCGCGCGACCTGGCCCTCGCGCTGGTGGATACAACCCAGCAGCTCGGCGCCATCGCCGATACCCTGCGCATCATCGTCCAGCCCCATGCCCTGCACGACCCCGACCAGCCGCTGACCGCCGCCGACGGCACCATCGACCTGATCGACGTGGGCTACCGCTACCCGGACGACCGCCAGGTATTCAAGGACTTCAACCTGCACATCCCGGCCGGGCAGAAGATCGGCCTGGTCGGCCCAAGCGGGGCCGGCAAGTCGACACTGGTGTACCTGATCCAGCGCCTGGACGATGTCCAGGAGGGCAGTATCCGCATCGACGATCACGATATCCGCCAGGTCAGCGTGGACAGCCTGCGCCAGATGATCGCCGTGGTGCCCCAGGAAACCGCGCTATTCAACCGCAGCATCCGCGAGAACATCCGCTACGGCCGCCCCGAGGCCAGCGACGAGGAGGTCGAGGAGGCGGCGCGCATGGCCTATTGCGATGCCTTCATCCGCGAGCTGCCACGGGGCTACGACACCCAGGTCGGCGAGCGCGGGGTGATGCTCTCCGGCGGTCAGCGCCAGCGTCTGGGGATCGCCCGTGCCTTCCTCAAGGACGCACCGATCCTGATTCTGGACGAGGCCACCTCGGCCCTCGACACTCATTCCGAGGCGGAGATCCAGGTCGCCCTGGCCGATCTGGTGCGCGACCGCACGGTACTGGCGGTGGCACACCGATTGTCCACCGTAGCCAATTTCGACCGCATCCTGGTGATGCAGAAAGGCAAGGTGGTGGAGGACGGCAGCCCGGCCGAACTGCTTGCCCGCGACGGCCTCTACGCTTCGCTGTGGCGGATGCAGGCCGAGGGCTTCCTGCGCGACCCCAAGCTGCCGACGGTCGGCTGAGCAATGCAGCAACAGCTGAACTCCCACGCCTCCGACCCGACTCGCCTGGGCTCTGTGCGCAAGAGGCATCGCCCCCTGCTGCCCGAAGCGAAAACCTTCGACAAGGGGGCAACGATTTTCACCAAACCATTCCAACCCATTCTCGATTTCCCCCAGCCCTCCAGCCGGCGAAAGGCATGACAGTCCCCTCTTGAACGACGAAATGATCCAAGGAGGTGTGAAAAAGGAACGAATGACGACAGCAAGAGACCTACCCGAAAGAGCCGGGACTCGCTCCTGAAATGGCTAAAGGGTCTGGCCCGGCCTTGGGGTTCAGGCTGGTCGTCTTCGAACCCCTCTTTCACATCGGCATTCGCCTGAAATGCCCTGCTGCAGATCCGGGCGATGGATGTCCACCTACTGAATCGCTATATCCGCATCCGCGACGAGACAAGAACCCCATCGGAATTCAGCGTACGCAATTAACGGCGTTTCAAGCGAGGCAGGGAGATAGCGGAAGGAGGAGTAATTACCGCAGAGAATGGCCGCGACAGAACCAAACTGCTCATCTGAAAAATGCAGAAGTGATCTGACACTGCCTCGGAAACAACCCGTCTTTCGGGCTGACTTGCAACCGAGTAATCTGTGCAGAATCGAGAAAGCCCACAGCGAACCACGAAATCCGCTGAAAGCCATAAGTAATGGTGGGTCGTGTAGGATTCGAACCTACGACCAATTGGTTAAAAGCCAACTGCTCTACCGACTGAGCTAACGACCCAAGCGAGTGAAGAGATGGTCGGGGTAGAGAGATTCGAACTCCCGACATCCTGCTCCCAAAGCAGGCGCGCTACCGGACTGCGCTATACCCCGTCTGAAAGCTGGCTCCGCGACCTGGACTCGAACCAGGGACCCAATGATTAACAGTCATTTGCTCTACCGACTGAGCTATCGCGGAACTTTCATCACTTCTAGTACTTGCAACGAAACGCAAACACCGTGTCCGTTGCAGTGGCGCGCATTTTACGATTCCCGACGCCTCTGTCAACCCTTGAAAATACTTTTCGCAGCAAACACTTATTTTCGCCCTCTGCCGTCGATGCGGGAGAAGGCGAAAGGACAGCATCAGCCAAAGACGATCTCGTCGCCCTCCACCCTGGCGAAGATCTTCGCGCCAGGCGCGAACTGCCCGGCGAGAATCTGCTGCGCCAGCGGGTTCTCGATCCAGCGCTGGATCGCCCGCTTCAGGGGCCGTGCCCCGTAGACCGGGTCGTAACCGACGGCGATCAGCTTGTCCAGGGCCTCATCGGAAAGTTCGAGGCTCAGCTCGCGCTCGGCCAGACGCTGGCGCAGGCGCTTCAACTGAATCTCGGCGATGCCGGCGATCTGCTCGCGGGCCAGCGGGTCGAATACCACCACCTCGTCGATGCGGTTGATGAACTCCGGCCGGAAATGGTGGCTTACCGCATCCATCACCGCCGCCCGCTGCGCCTCGCGATCGCCGGCCAGCTCCTGGATCTGCGCCGAACCAAGGTTGGAAGTCATCACCACCACGGTGTTCTTGAAGTCCACGGTACGCCCGTGGCTATCGGTCAGACGACCGTCCTCCAGCACCTGCAGAAGGATGTTGAACACATCGGGGTGAGCCTTTTCCACCTCGTCCATCAGCACCACGGAGTAAGGCTTGCGGCGCACCGCCTCGGTCAGGTAGCCGCCCTCCTCATAGCCGACATACCCCGGAGGGGCGCCGATCAAGCGGGCTACCGAGTGCTTCTCCATGAACTCGGACATGTCGATGCGCACCAGGGCCTCCTCGGTATCGAAGAGGAACTCGGCCAGCGCCTTGCACAGCTCGGTCTTGCCGACCCCGGTCGGGCCGAGGAACAGGAAGGAGCCGCTCGGCCGGTTCGGATCGGCGAGCCCGGCGCGGGAACGCCGCACCGCATTGGCCACGGCGGTCACCGCCTCGTTCTGGCCGATCACCCGCTGATGCAGCAACTCCTCCATCTTCAGCAGCTTCTCGCGCTCGCCCTCGAGCATCTTGGCCACCGGGATGCCGGTCCACTTGGAGACCACCTCGGCGATCTCCTCGTCGGTGACACGATTGCGCAACAACTGGTTCTCCCGCGGCTGCCCGCCGTCGGCGGAGGCCAGCTTGCGCTCCAGCTCCGGAATCAAACCGTACTGCAGCTCGGCCATCCGGTTCAGATCACCCTTGCGGCGTGCCGCCTCCAGATCCAGCTTGGCCTGCTCCAATTGCTGCTGGATCTGTGCCGAGCCCTGCACCTCGGCCTTCTCCGACTTCCAGATCTCCTCGAGGTCGGCGTACTCGCGCTCGAGCTTGGCGATGTCCTCTTCCAACTTGGCCAGGCGCTTTTTGGTCGCCTCGTCGGTTTCCTTCTTCAGCGCCTCACGCTCGATCTTCAGCTGGATCAGCCGGCGATCCAGGCGATCCAGTTCCTCGGGCTTGGAGTCGATCTCCATGCGAATGCGGCTGGCCGCCTCGTCGATCAGGTCGATGGCCTTGTCCGGCAGTTGGCGGTCGGTGATGTAGCGGTGCGACAGCTTGGCCGCAGCGATGATGGCGCCGTCGGTGATGGTCACTCCATGGTGCACCTCGTAGCGCTCCTTCAGGCCGCGCAGGATGGCGATGGTGTCCTCCTCGCTCGGCTCGTCCACCAGCACCTTCTGGAAGCGGCGCTCCAGCGCGGCATCTTTCTCGATGTACTGGCGGTACTCGTCGAGGGTGGTGGCGCCGACGCAATGCAGCTCGCCACGCGCCAGAGCGGGCTTGAGCATGTTGCCGGCATCCATGGCGCCTTCGGCCTTGCCGGCGCCGACCATGGTGTGCAGTTCGTCGATGAACAGGATGACGCGCCCCTCCTGCTTGGCCAGCTCGTTGAGCACGGCCTTCAGGCGCTCCTCGAACTCGCCGCGGAACTTGGCGCCGGCGATCAGCGAACCCATGTCCAGCGCCAGCAGGCGCTTGTCCCTGAGTCCGTCCGGCACCTCGCCGTTGACGATGCGCTGGGCGAGGCCTTCGACGATGGCGGTCTTGCCGACACCCGGCTCGCCGATCAGCACCGGGTTGTTCTTGGTACGCCGCTGCAGCACCTGGATGGTGCGGCGGATCTCGTCGTCGCGTCCGATCACCGGGTCGAGCTTGCCCTCCTCGGCCCGGGCGGTCATGTCGACGCAGTACTTGTCCAGGGCCTGGCGGGACTCCTCGGCATTCGGATCGTTCACCGTCTGGCCGCCACGCAGGTTACCGATGGCGTTCTCGATAGCCTTCTTCGACACGCCCTGGCCAAGCAGCAGCTTGCCCAGGCGGGTGTTGCCGTCCAGCGCGGCGAGCAGCACCAGTTCGCTGGAAATGAACTGATCCCCCTTCTGCTGGGCCAAGCGGTCCGCCTGGTTGAGCAGACGCGCCAGGTCCTGGGACAGATTCACGTCGCCAGTGGGGTTCTGCAGCTTGGGCAGTTGATCCAGCTCCTTGCTCAGAGCCTGGCGCAGGCCGTTGATATCGAAGCCGACCTGCATCAGGAGCGGCCTGATCGAGCCCCCCTGTTGATCGAGCAGCGCCTGCATCAGGTGTAGCGGCTCGATGGCGGCGTGGTCGAGGCCGACTGCCACGGACTGGGCATCGGACAAGGCAAGTTGCAGTTTGCTGGTCAATCGGTCGATTCGCATGGAGTCATCCTTCCTGAAGGAGCGGGCTGGCATACTGGATGGCCTGCCGGGTTGAAGCATAGATAAGGATGATCGGCGGGGATTCAAGGCCGCGGAATTGATCCGCGTCAGCAGCCAGGCCCATGGGCCGAAAAATCGGCGCGGAAACCCGCCCGGCCGCGAGACGAGGCGATCAGGGCGCGGCCAGCCACACCAGACTGGCGAAACGGCCGGTGCGCGGCGTGCGGCGATAGGAGTAGAAACGCTCATCCCGGACGGTGCAGAAGCCACCGCCATGAACCGCCTCGATACCGCGGGCAGCCAGGCGGATGCGGGCGAGCCGGTAGAGATCGGCCATGAAACGCCCGGGGTTTCGACTCGGCACGAAGGCCGGGGCAGCCTGCGGATGATGCTCGAGAAAGGCCTCGCGCACCTCGGGCCCCACTTCGAAGGCCGCCGGTCCGATGGCCGGACCGAGCCAGACCAGCAGCTCCTGCGGCGCCACGGCCAGGGCATCCAGGGTCGCCTCCAGCACGCCGCCGGCCAGCCCGCGCCAGCCGGCATGGGCTGCCGCCACGCGCGTGCCGGCACGGTCGCAGAACAGTACCGGCAGGCAGTCGGCGGTGAGAATGGCGCAGGCGACACCCGCACGGTCCGTCCAGCAGGCATCGGCCTCGGGCGTCAGCGCCGGATCGGCCGGAACCACCGTCACCCCGTGCACCTGGCGCAGCCAGGCGGGCTCGCAGCCGAGGCCGGACTGCAGGCGTCGACGATTCTCGGCCACGGCTTCCGGCTCGTCCCCGACATGGTCGCCGAGGTTGAAGCTGTCGAAAGGCGCGACACTGACGCCTCCCGCGCGGGTCGTCACGCAGGCGCGCACCCGTGCTGGCACGGGCCAGTCCGGCGCCAGCCGGGCATTCATCAGACGAACGCCTCGTTGTCCTGGCGCAGCAGTGTCAACAGCCAGACGAAATCGTCCGGCAGCGGCGCCTCCCATTTCAGGCGCTCGCCGCTGGCCGGGTGATCCAGTTCGAGGAAGCGGGCGTGCAGGGCCTGGCGCGGAAACTCCCGAAGCGCCTGCACCAGGGTCGGACTGGCCGCCGGCGGAATGCGGAAACGCCCGCCATAGACCGGATCGCCCACCAGCGAATAGCCGACGTGCGCCATGTGCACGCGGATCTGGTGGGTTCGCCCGGTTTCCAGCTTGATACGGGCATGGGTATGCGCACGGAAGCGTTCGAGCACACGGTAGTGGCTGACCGCGGGCTTGCCGCCCTCGACCACCGCCATGCGCTGGCGCTGCTGGCCATGCCGGCCGATGGGCGCATCGATGGTGGCGCCGGCGGTGATCACACCGACCACTATGGCCTCGTAGATGCGGCTGACACTGCGCTTTTGCAGTTGCTCGACCAGCCGGGTCTGCGCCTGCAGGGTCTTGGCCACCACCATCAGGCCGGTCGTGTCCTTGTCCAGACGGTGGACGATGCCCGCGCGCGGCACATTGACCAGCCCCGGCACATGGTGCAGCAACGCATTGAGCAGGGTGCCGTCGGCATGCCCGGCAGCCGGATGCACGACCAGCCCGGCCGGCTTGTTCAGCACAAGGATCTGCTCGTCCTCGTGGACGATGTCCAGTTCGATGGCCTGGGCGATCCACTCGCCCTGCGCCTGCTGCTCGGCATCCAGTTCGAGCAGCGCGCCGCCATGCACGATGTCGCGGGGGCGCAGCGCGGCGCCATCGACGGTCAGTCGCCCGTCCTTGATCCAGGCGGCCAGGCGCGAGCGCGAATGCTCGGCGAAGAGTTGTGCGGCGACCTGGTCCAGGCGTTGGCCGCCCAGCTCGACGGGGACTTCGGCGCGAAGTCTGATAGCCTGATCGTTGTGTATTGACATGCTCGGCAACGGCGGGGCATGGCCTTTGGTTTCGACCATGCGCTTGTGGTTAAATACGGCCCCTCTGCCCCGGCTCGTGCGGGGCGCCCATCATAACAGGACGGCCCGGCCCCCGACAGCCGCCGTCACAGGGACGCACAGCCTCCATGCACCTGAAACACCTGCTGCTGATCGCCTCGCTCGTTCTCATCGCCGCCTGCGGATCGAAAAAAGAGAAGGAGGAAGTCGTCGACGAGAATCTGAGCGAGACCGAGCTGTACCAGCAGGCCCAGAACGACCTCAACAACGAGAACTTCGGCTCCGCGACCACCAAGCTGAAGGCCCTGGAATCGCGCTATCCGTTCGGCCGCTACGCCGAACAGGCACAGCTCGAACTGATCTACGCCTACTACAAGAGCCAGGAAACGGACGCCTCGCGCTCGGCCGCGGAGCGTTTCATCCGCCTGCACCCGCAACACCCGAACGTCGACTACGCCTACTACCTCAAGGGGCTGGCTTCCTTCGACCAGGACCGGGGGCTGCTGTCGCGCTTCCTGCCGCTGGACATGACCAAGCGCGATCCGGGCGCGGCCCGCGACTCCTTCAACGAGTTCGCCCAACTCACCAGCCGCTTCCCGAACAGCCGCTATGCGCCGGACGCCAAGGCGCGCATGGTCTATCTGCGCAACCTGCTGGCCGCCTACGAGATCCATGTCGCCCATTACTACCTGAAGCGCGAAGCCTACGTCGCTGCCGCCAACCGGGGTCGCTATGTTGTGGAGAACCTCCAGGAAACGCCCGCGGTGGGCGACGGCCTGGCGGTGATGATCGAAGCCTACCAGCGCATGACCCTGGACGAACTGGCCACCACCAGCCTGGAAACCCTGAAGCTGAACTATCCCGATCACCCCAGCCTGCAGAACGGCCAGTTCGTACCGCTGGAGGAAGAGGACGACAACCGCTCCTGGCTGGGCAAGGCGACTCTCGGCCTGATCGAGAGCAAACCGCCTCTGCCGCCGGGCGAAACCCGCGCCAATCAGGACATCCGCCGCATGTACGAGGAGGCCCGTCAGGAAATCCGCGCCGACCTGAAGCAAGGCGAGGAGACCCGCGAAGCGGTCGAAAGCGCCGATCGCAAGCCCAAACGCGCCTGGTGGAACCCCCTGCGCCTGCTCGACTGAAACCAGTGCCGACAGCAAGCAATGGGGAGGGAGGCCCAAGGCCTCCTTCCCGCTTCGACGAAGGACCGGCCACACGCGGGACTCCCCGCGTGCTCCTCGCTCAATCCCCCAGCCGCCAGCCGGACGTGATCGGATAGCGCCGGTCCCGGCCGAAGCCGCGCTGGGTCACCCGTACTCCGACCGCGGCCTGGCGGCGCTTGTATTCGTTGAGATCCACCAGCCGCAGCACCCGCCTGACGGTGTCCTCGTCGAAACCTTCGGCGACGATGGCGTTGGCCGAAAGGTCGTACTCGATATACAGCTTGAGGATCTCGTCGAGCACCGGATAGGGCGGCAGGGAATCCTCGTCCTTCTGGCCCGGAGCCAATTCGGCCGACGGCGGGCGGTCGACGACCCGCTGGGGAATCACCGCCCCCAGGCGATTGCGGTAGTCGCAGAGACGGAACACCAGGGTCTTGGGCACGTCCTTGAGCACGTCGAAGCCCCCGGCCATGTCGCCGTAGAGCGTCGCGTAGCCCACCGCCATCTCGCTCTTGTTGCCGGTGGTCAGCACCAGATAGCCCTTCTTGTTGGAAATGGCCATCAGCAGGGTACCACGGCAGCGCGCCTGCAGGTTCTCCTCGGTGGTATCCCGGCCGAGCCCCTCGAACACCGGCGCCAGGGTCCCCATGAAGGCCTCGACCATCGGTGCGATCGGCAGCACCCGATAGGTCACGCCCAGGGCGCGCGCCTCGGCCTCGGCATCCTCGAGACTCATCTGCGCCGTGTAGTGATAGGGCATCATCACCGCCTCGACCCGCTCCGCTCCGAGCGCATCCACCGCCACGGCCAGGGTCAGGGCCGAATCGATACCGCCGGACAGCCCCAAGACCACCCCCTTGAAGCCGTTCTTGCACACATAGTCGCGCACGCCCAGCACCAGCGCCTGATACACGCTCGCCTCCAGCTCGGGCAGTGGTGCGCAGTTGGTGGCCCGCGGCGTCGCCGCCCCGTCGTCCCCGATGCCGAGATCGACCGGATAGAGCCCTTCGACGAAGGCCGGCGCACGCTGGACGACCTGACCGTCCGCCGCGACCACGCAGGAGCCGCCGTCGAAGACCAGTTCGTCCTGGCCGCCGACCTGGTTGACGTAGATCACCGGCATGCCGCCTTCGCTCGTCCTGGCGACGAGGATCTCCTCGCGCTCGCGCTGCTTGTCCAGGTGGAAGGGCGAGGCGTTCAGACTGAGCATCAGCCGTGCGCCGGCCTCGCGCGCCTGGCGCATGGGCCCGGGGAACCAGATGTCCTCGCAGATCGACAGGGCCACGGGGATGCCCTTGATATCCAGCAGGCAGGCCTCGCTGCCCGGCTCGAAGTAGCGACGCTCGTCGAACACCCGATAGTTCGGCAAATGCTGCTTGTAGTAGCTCGCGAGAAGCTCGCCATCGGCGATCACCGCGGCGGCGTTGAAGCGCCGCCCATCCTCCAGCCAGGGATAGCCGATCACTAGATAGATGCCCCGCACTTCGTCCTTGAGTCGCTGCAGGCCTTGCTCGATACGTAGTTGCATGCTCGAGCGCAGCAGCAGATCCTCCGGCGGGTAGCCGCACAGCGCCAGTTCGGGAAACACGATGACATCCGCGCCCCGGTCGTCGCGGGCACTGCAGGCCGCCTCGATGATGCGTTCGACATTGCCGTGCACATCGCCGACGCGCAGATTCAGTTGGGCCATCACGACCCGCAGGGTTTGGCTCATGGCCGTCTCCACCGATGAATATGACGCACCCGGCATGCCACGGGCGCGTTCCGAAAAAATCCATTCTCCCGCATCGGCGCCCGCGAAAACAACGCACGAAGGCCCCTGGCGGGAAGAGCCGAAAAGCATCCTCGAAGCTGCCGACCAACGCACGGAAGCAGACAGTGACATGGCCCCGGCAAACCCCGGCTTGCTAAAATGCCGGCTCTCTTTCGATTAGAGCACCTCATGGGCCTGTTTCGTCTGCTGTTCTGGATCCTCGTCATCATTGCCGTCATCTGGCTCTGGCGCAGACTGATGCGCCCCGCCGCCCCTCCCGTCAACAAGAGTGGCCCCGACGCCCCCAAGCCCATGGTCCGCTGCGCCCACTGCGGCATACACCTGCCGCGCGAGGAAGCCCTCGCCGAAGGCAGCCGCTGGTACTGCAGCCAGGCGCACCTGACCCAGGGTCCGCGACGCGGTGGACGCTGACCCTTTGCCGGAACGCAATGCCTCGCCGCGCGGCGCTCCGCTGGACGGTACCTCGGCGGGCGCCTGTGCCCGTACCACCGGTATCGGCTGGTGACGGAGGAAGCCGGCCAGCCCCCTGCCCGACTCGGCGAGGATGCCTAGGAAAAGCTCCGTAGCTACCGCTTTCCGGGCAACGTGCGCGAACTGGAGAATATGCTGGAACGGGCCCATAGCCTCTGCGAGAACGCCCTGATCCTGGCTAGCGACCTGCGCCTCTGCGACACCTCGAAGCCCGCCGAGAACGATGGAACGATGCGGGCGGACATCGGCAACCTCGAGGACCATCTGGAGGAAATCGAACGCCGGCTGATCGTGCAGGCCCCCGAAGAGGCCCGCAGGAATCGAACCGCCGCAGCCCAGCGCCTGGGCCTGACCTTCCGCTCCATACGCTACCGTCTGAAGAAGCCGGGCATCGACTGAGCCCCGGCCCATGTCCCGGCGGATCTCTCCCCGGGGAGGCCCGCCTCGTCGCCGGGGCGGGAGTTCGGTGCTATCCGATCCTTCCTGCCGGCGCGTAAGGCGCCGGATCGATGATCGGCTCGCGCTCCAGCAGCAGGTCGGCGAACAACTGGCAGGACGCCGGCGCCAGCACCAGCCCATTGCGGAAATGCCCGCAGTTCAGCCATAGGCCTTCGCAACCGGGCACCGGACCGATATAGGGAATGCCCTCGGGAGACCCCGGCCGCAGCCCCGCCCAGTGCTTGACCACCTCGGCGCCGGCCAGCGCCGGCAGCAGCGCTTCGGCGGACGCCTTGAGGCTCGCGAGAGCATCCTCCGTGGGGGTCTTGTCGAAGCCGACATCCTCCAGGGTGCTGCCCACCAGGATGTGCCCGTCCCGCCGGGGAATCGCGTAGCGCCCATCGGCCATCACCATCCGCGGCAGGAAATCCTCGGCGCACTTGTAGAGGATCATCTGTCCCTTCATCGGCTTGACCGGCAGTTCCAGTCCCAGGGTGGCGAGCAGCTTGCCGCTCCAGGCGCCAGCCGCGACCACCACCCGATCGGCACGCAGGTCGCCGGACGGCGTGCTCACCCCGACGATCCGCCCGCCCTCGCGAACGAAACCGGTCGCCGCGCGGCTCTCCTCGAGAACCACGTTGGGCATACGCAACAGTGCCGCGTGCAACGAAGCGAGCAGCCGGGGATTGCGCACGTTGGCCACGCCCGACATGAAGAGCGCCCGCGAAAAGCCCGGCCCCAGGGCCGGCACCGCCTGGTGCACGGAGCCGATGTCCACGGCCTCCAGCGGCCGTTTCTCGCGGGCCGCCCAGGCCAGCGCCTCGGCCTCGTCCTCCAGATCCAGCCAGTAGAGGCCGGTGACATGCACCTCGGGATCGATGCCGGTCTCGTGCCGCAAGCGCTCGCCCAGGGCCGGATAGAAATCCTGCGACCAGTGCGCCAGCGCAGTCACCGCCGGGCTGTAACGCCAGGGATAGAGCGGCGACACTATGCCGCCGCCGGCCCAGGAGGACTCCTGGCCAAGCGGGCCCTGATCCAGCAGGCGGACCTCCAGGCCGGCCTCCGCCAACCGCTGAGCCGACAACATACCGATGGCACCACCGCCAACCACCAGGACTCGCATCACACCCTCCCCAAACAAAACGGGCCGTAAATCGGCCCGTTATACCTCCGCCGGACGACTGCCGGCCAGTACTTATCGCGAACGCCGACTGCAGCGACGACTGCTCACGCGCATGGGCACAGTCCATTCGCGGTGCTCCTCACCAAGGTTCGCCCCGCCAGGCCGACCTCGACCACTCGCTCCCGGCTACCCGCGCGGGGAAAAGTGCGACAGAGGCATGAGCACGCCGGGCAGGGACTCGGTCAAGGCGAACCCGCGCAGACCGCGACGACGCCGTGCGAATCCGCGCCACTACCGGATGCCGCCACCGGAAGGACGTAGGCCTGCCCTCATCGCTCGATATTCCAATAGACCTTGGCCTTGGGCTGGACGACACCTGAAGCCGCCCTGGGAGATCCGCCTTCCAGCGGGGAGTCGGGATCGGAGCCGATGATGAAAGGCACGCTCGAACCGTCATCGAGCGTCACCATGCCGGCTACCGGGGACGGCGGCAAACCGCCGCCCACGATGACTTCGTAACGCATGGCGCCGCCGTTCCCGCTCTCGGCATTGCGGTAGTCGATGTTGTACACCCTGGCGGTTCCCAGTCTGGAGCACTGGCCGGGGCCATGGACCGCCGGCGTGTGCGTACTGAAGGTCACGGTGCCATGGACCGTGATGGCCGAAGTCACCGTCTGCTCGCTATCGGCGAGCGCCAGATACCAGCCCTTCTTCCGTGCCAGAAGCGCTTCGCTAGGCGTATCCGGGGTCGTAATGGGATATAGCGAGTCCATGCATAGATAATCGCCAGCGCAAACACCCTTCGCGTTCTCGTCGGTCAGCCAGGCCGTATCCGTCGGTTTGTCCTTGAGCATGAAGAAATGGTTGGCGACGCTGGTGGCCGCCGCGTAGCTGGCCAGCGGCTTCTCGCGATCTCCCGAGCCCAGCAGCACGTAATGGGTATCGCCCAGCATCACCACGTCCGGCGCGAACATGAACTTCCGGTTGGCATCGCAGGATGAACGTCCATCGCAGCCCAGCGAAGCGATCCGGACCATGCTCCAGTCGCCGGGCCCGGCCGCGTCGAAAGCGATCCGGTAAACCGTCCCGCCGGTATCCGCGACATAGGCGTAAATGGCCAAGCCGCTCTCGTCGGGCACTATGGTGACATCACCGACCACGCTGCGCTCGGTCTTGAACTCGGCGATCGGTTCCCCGTCGTCGGCATCCATCACGTAGATCCGGTTGCCCAGCGGGTTGTCGCCGCAAAGATGGTTATGGGCGAGGTCGTCGGTCTTGTCCTCGCAGGTATCGTAGCCAGCCCCCATGATCAGCAGCGGAGACTTGCCGGAATCGTAGCCCGCCGTCTGGAACGGCCTGGCCGACGACCAGGTCTGTCCCAGACGCTCGAAACCATCGGTGCAGTCCGTACCGCTCATGTCGCTGTCACAACCAATCCGCCATTTGAACACTGGCTTGGCCAAGGCAGTGTCGGACACCTGGAAAGCATACAGGGCACGCCCTCCGCGACGCATGCCGGCGTAGATCCACGCACCTCCGCTGTAACGATGGGCCGTGATCGGGCCGTCGAAGCCATAGGGTTTCGGCTCGGGCTCGGGTACCGCGCCGGACGCCACCGCTGTCCGATCCTTGTAAGCGATGCCGACGATGTTGTCGCGCAGCCGTGCGATCCGGGGATGGAATTCCGGGGCCATGAAGGACCACAGCTCGCCGCCAGGCGCCATGCCGCCGATGGAGGCACCGGAGTCGCGGTTGCCGTTCACCGCGCGCAGGATGCCATCGTTCCCCCCATAGAAAACCACCACCTCGGCATCGCTATCGGTGCCGAAATTGATGGCCATGGGACGGGAATGGAGCACATCGGCATGCACCGATGGGCGTACGGTCGTCGCGCTGATAGCGGTCGGATCGACAAACTCCGTTTCACCGTTGCCGCCACGCCCCCAGTTGATCTCGTCGGCAGCGATCGAACCGACCGTCAGAGCATGGAAGTCGATCAGTTCGGTACAGGCCGTCGTCGCACAGCTCTTGATGTTGCGTGCGTCACTGCCGCTCAGGGTACGAAGCCTGTAGCTCTGGGCCCCCTTCTCCACCACGTTGCCATCCGGATAGTCCGCATGGACCGAGTCGGCGACGGCAAGACAGCCGCCGGCCGGAGCGCCATTGACATTACCCCAGTAGGCGGGCTGCGTGACCGATGCAGGGCCCCAGAAGCTGCGGGCGCATTCGCCGATGAAGCCGGTCGAACTGTCGATCGCCTGCTCGCCTTCGGCATCCAGCAACTTGAGCGCATTGTCGACCAGGCCGAGCTTGTACTGCTTGAGATTACCCGCCCAGCGAGGCAGGCCATTCGCATCCGGGCGGAACATCCCGACATAGACTTGATTGCGGTAGGTGCCCCGGGTGTTGACGCTGGCCGGCAGGCTGACCGAGGCGAATACGCTGTCGACCGCCTGAATCTCGGAAAAGATGGTGCTCAGTGCCGTCTCGATTTCATCGGCATTGGTCGCCGAGAAATATTTCCCGCCCCCGACATGCGCCATGCTCTTCAGCAGCCTGCTGTGATCCTCGCTGGCTTGCCTGTTGTAGACGTCGATGGCGTAGGTAAGCACGTTCTGCTTGCCGGGCGCCGCGCTGACGTCGGTCTGATATAGAAAGCGGGCCATCTCGTCGCCATAACGCACCTTGGACGAGGTGGTTTGATAGAGCTGACCGGCATCTCCCCCCACGTTCTTCAGCAGGGTGGCGACTTCGTCCTCGCCATTCGGCGACCAGCCGTTGCCGATCAGGATGAGGTAGTTTTTCGACTTGCAGGTTTCCGTGGCCGGTACGACGGGCTTGTAGAGGGTTTGCCGGCTATCGGAGAAGGCGGCCGCATCCCGCCTGTCGAAGACATCGTCACCCGAATAACGCCACGGCCCGAAGTGGGTCGGACCGACTGGCGAACCGGCCGTGTCATCGTAGGCATTGGCCGGACTGGTATGACCGCCGAAGTATTTGAATACCTCGAACATCGCCCGGCTATAGCCCACCTCCGTCGTTACCTGCCCGCCCGTACTGAATTCGGACTCGATCTCGGCAATTTCGGCCAGAAGCTCGGCCCTGGCCCCCTTGGTCATCTGCTTGACGTGCGAGCGCACATAACCGCCGTCGAAGCGCTGTCCGGTCCCCTCGTCGAGCATCATGAGCCCGACGTTGAGCTTGGCGTCCTCCCCTTCCGGCGCCAGCGCACCGATCACCGTCCTGATGGCGCTCAGTTCGGCCAGCCCTTGCTTCATATCCGGGAAATATTGAGCGTCGTCCGCCCAGTTGGCCGTGTTATCGAGCAGGATGACGACATTCGGGTAATCCGTACCCCGTTCCGATTCCACGCCGACGAACAGGTCGATATCCTCCGCATCCGCGCCAGCTCCGATCGCCAGCAGGGTAGCGGCCAGCAACCCTCTCCTGAATCTATTCCTCATGCTGCGGATTCCATTGGAGGTTTCGGGAACTTGCCTCAGGGACAGACCTTGCCTTTCTCCGCACTGCTGAGCAGGACTCGCACACCCGAACGCACCAGGGTATCGGCCCCACTGAGCGGGTCGTTCACCGAGGCACGGATTTCCCAAACGGTATTCCAGGTGAAGTCGGCCATCGCCGGCAGGGTCACGCTGCTCGGCGCGGTCGCAGCGGCGGGCGACGCCCGAACGCATTCCGGTTCGGCGATATCCACCCCGTAATCGGTTTTGTCGTCATCGTTGAGATCGATCTCCACGCGTTGCCCGGATGGAGATGCGCTGAAAGGCGTGCTCAATATCAGATTGGTGGCCATATTGGCCGCGGCTATCGACTCGTCGCGCGACTGCATGTTGCCAACGGCTTTGAGATTGCTCGTGCCGAGTACGAAAGCGCTGGAAACCAGCAAGGTGAACAGCAACAGCACGACGAGGCCGACCACCAGCGTCGCGCCAGCCTGGCGGCGATGTCCGGGAAGAGTCCTCATGGCGTTTCCCTTCTTCCCGAAACATTGTTCAGCCGGACGACCGTGGAAAATACATGACGCTTGAAACCATCGTTGGCGGCCGCGACCGCCTGCTCCCCCAAGGTATAAGACTTGCCGTCCGTATATCCGGGAGTGCCGGTCTGAGCACGCACCAGCAGATGGAGCTTCACCGCGACCACATTGATCAACCTGTCGAGCGAACAAACTCCCGAACAATGAACGAACTCGTCCGGTACGCCATCTCCACGATTCACGGGAGAGGTCAGGTTTTTCCTATCGGCCCACTCGACCGCCTCCCTGTAGGGATCTGCGTCGGAACTTTCGACGATGATATCCCTGCCGGAATCGCTGATCCGATCCACGCCCAACTCGACCCTGAATCCTTCTATACCCTCGATCAGTACAACGGCGGATCTGGCCTTGATCTCTCCAGCCTCCAGATCGAGTTCCGAACGCACCAGGGTCGGAACACCATCTCCCAGCGTCACCGCGTAGTCGCGGATATAGTAGATATGGGAAAGGAATCTTCGCCTGGAAGCGATAGTCGTACAGTCGCGATCATGCAGGACGAAATCGGCAGGATCGGTGGAAAATATATATGGAGCCTCCGAAGAAACGCTGGCGGGACAGTCGCCTCCACGGGCACGGGATGCCTGAAAATAGAGTCTCCCGCTCTCTTCCGCTTCACAGCCGCCAGCAACGCAGGTATTCAAGTGGCGCACCACCAGAATATCGGTACCACTTCTGCGATTGGTTATCACGGCCCCGCATTCGGAAGGTGGCGAATCATGGACCTGCAGCGGAACTCCCAACTGGCTGGTACGAGTCGCTGCTGTCCATGAAGAATACGCCAGACAAGGATCGGGAACGACAGCCGGAATCTCGGCCGGTACCGCAGTCACTGTCAGATCGTCGAAGTCCGGAATATAACTATCCCAGAAACCGGCATGGGCGATATCGTTCTGCAATAACTGAATCGCGAATCGTCCATTCTCGATCAGCATATTGGTCTTGGCCATTTCATCATTGGTGCGACTCACATTGAGAAACAGCGTCAAGACCGCCGTCATGATCAAGAGTCCGATGGTCGAGGCGACCATCAATTCGATCAGACTGAAACCGGTCTGGGCGCAATGAATGAATATGCGGGCGGACCGCCGTCCGCCATTGAAACGCTTGTTCATAGGTCGGCGATCCGCACGATGGTGGTCACGACACGCCGGCAGCGATCAGCGGCACAGGCCGAGCCGCCGTCCCCGTCGTATTGCCCCGCTGCGCAGGCGACACTGGCCGGCGGCGCGGCAATCGGCCCTCCGCCCTGCCAGGCGACCGTGATCAGGTACTCGTCGCTGCCGAGAGACTCGATGCAACCGCGTCCTCCCAGCATGGCTCCCAGCCTGCTCGAATCGCTGCCGGTTTCCGCCGCGCCCTGCAAGGCGGCACACCATTCGCCGAGGTCGATGTCCTTGCGCGATGCCGTCGAAGTCCCACAGGCGGAACCGACCCCGACAGGGCTGCCGGCGCCCGTCACATAGCCCGCCGCCGCGTTGCGGTTGGCCGAGATCCGGTTCGCCATGTCGCTCAGCAGGAGCAGCGCCTGGACGCGTTGATAGACCTCCATCTCCGACTGTTGCAGGCGCACCTGCAGAGCCGCCATGCCAAGCAGCCCCACGGACAGGATCAGAAGGGTCACCAGCACTTCGATCAGCGTCACGCCAGTCTGCTCACTCCGGCGAAACCGCCTGCGGGTCACCACTTGTCCGCAGGGGTTCTCACCCCTTCGCTGTCGAGCGTCAGCCTCTCGGCATCCTTCATCTGCACGCCCCTGGCGGTAAAGGCGATGAGAAAGGAAGGAAGCGTGCCGCTGCCGGGCGTCACCGCATAGTCATAGTGAGCCGCCACATCGCTCGGCAGTACATATCCGCTCTTCTCCAGTTCATCCCGGGTGGCATAGGCACGGTTGGCCAGCAGAAACTGCTGCTGGCGGCTGGCGATTTCCATCATCGCCCCTTGAGCGGCTCCCCGATTGCCGCGCAGAACGTACTGCCGATAGCCGGGATAGGCGATCGTCGCGAGTATTGCGATTATCGCGACGACTATCATCAATTCGATCAGGGTAAAACCGCGCCTTCCATTTCGCTCCATCGCGTGACTCCATAACCCGCGCAGCATGATTTTTTTGCTTCACTGCCACAGAGCCGTATTTTCAAGAAGTCCGGAAAAATTCCCGAGCACTGGTCCACTTATCCGAATATCCGCTTCGCTCCGTTCCAGCGGGAAACCCGGACCCTTGAAGCGCATCACGCTCGGTTCCCAGCTCACCTGCTTAACCTTCGAAAGACGGTTCCGGAGTCTCCGGCTCATCCGGATCGGACGGGCTCATTCCAGCCCCGTCGTCATCCGGAAAACGGCTCCCGCGGGATGTAGGGGTCGTTCACACAGATAAGGTGGATACCAATGCCCGGCTTTTCCCGCGCCTACACGCTGATCGAACTCATGACCACCCTCGCCCTGGTCGGCGTGCTCGCCATGGTCGGCGCCCCCGCGCTCAGCCATAGCGTCGAAGGCCAAAGGGTCGGCACTACCAGCCGCAACCTCGGCGCCGGCCTCGCCCTGGCCAGGCATGCGGCGATCAGCCAGAACCATCCGGTACTGGTCGAGAGTCTCGAAGGCGATTGGGAGGCAGGCTGGAGGGTGTATGTCGATGCCAATTCGAATGGCGCTTTCGATCCCGGCGAGCGGGAGCTGTCGAGACAGGGCAAAGCCCCCAGCGGCGTGCGAATCGCGCCGAACAGTCCTGTCCGGGGCTATGTGCGCTATATCGCGACGGGGCAGGCGCAACTGGCGAGTGGAGCCTTCCAGGCCGGAACCTTCACTATCTGCCACCAGAACGGCCGGCATGCCGTGAGAAGCCTGATCCTGAACGCCAGCGGCCGGGTCCGCTCGACCCGGAACGCTCCCGGTACCTGCTGACGGAGAGAAACGGCCGGATCGTGCCGGACACTCAGTCCGACGACACCACCCGCAACTCCTTCGGTATCGAGAAGGTGATGTTTTCTTCGCGGCCGGTCAATTCCTCGACGTTGACGACGCCCCATTGCCGCAGTCGGTCGATCACGTCACGTACCAGCACCTCCGGTGCCGAAGCGCCGGCGGTGACACCGACGCGCCGGATGCCATCGAACCATTCGCGACGAAGATCCTGGGCGCCGTCGACCAGATAGGCGGGAACTCCGATGCTCTCGGCCAGTTCACGCAGGCGGTTGGAGTTCGAACTGCTGGAGCTGCCGACCACCAGCACCAACTGGCACTCGCCGGCCAGTTGCCTGACCGCGTCCTGGCGATTCTGGGTGGCGTAGCAGATGTCGTCCCTACGCGGGCCACCGATGCCCGGAAAGCGGGCGCGCAGGGCATCGATCATGCGGGCGGCGTCGTCCATGGACAGGGTGGTCTGGGTGACGAAAGCCAGGGACACGGGATTGCGCACCTGCAGGCGGGCGACGTCCTCCTCATCCTCCACCAGATAAATAGCGCCGCCATTGGCCGTATCGTACTGGCCCATGGTGCCAACCACCTCCGGATGCCCCTGGTGCCCGATGAGGATGCACTCCCGGCCCTCGCGGCTGTAGCGGGCGACCTCCATGTGCACCTTGGTCACCAGCGGACAGGTGGCGTCGAACACCTTGAGCCCGCGCCGCGCGGCTTCCTGGCGCACCGCCTGGGACACGCCGTGGGCGCTGAAGATGACGATGACGTTGTCCGGCACCTGGTCCAGTTCCTCGACGAAGATGGCTCCCCGAGAACGCAGATCGTCCACCACGAACTTGTTGTGCACCACCTCGTGGCGCACGTAGATCGGCGGACCGAAGACCTCCAGGGCACGGTTGACGATCTCGATGGCGCGATCGACGCCGGCGCAGAAACCACGGGGATTGGCAAGCTTGATGTGCATGGGAGGTCTCGGCAGGAATGGGGCGGATGGCGATCGCGGCTCAGACGGCCCTGACCTCGAGGATTTCCACTTCGAAGGTCAAGTCGCGGCCGGCCAGCGGGTGATTGAAATCGACGGTGACCTGCTGATCGTCGAAGGACTTGACGACACCCGGCATCTCGCCGCTGGCGGCATCGTTGAAGATCACCATCAGGCCTTCGGAGAGCTCCATGCCTTCGAATTGGCCGCGCGGCATGACCTGTACGTTCTGCGGATTGGGCCGGCCGAAGCCCTGCTCCGGCGCAATCGGCAGGGCACGCTTGTCGCCGGCCTTGAGGCCATAGAGAGACAGCTCGAACCCGGGCAACAGATTGCCATCGCCAACCCGGAAGGTGGCCGGACGCCTGTCGAAGGTACTGTCGACCACATCGCCCGAGTCGAGCTTGATGGCGAAATGCAGGGTGACTTCCCGATCGGGACCGATGCGCAGCTCAGTCATGGGCAGTTTCTCCGGACTTCTTGCTGATGAACATATCCAGCGCCAGCATGATGGCGCCCACGGTAATGGCGCTGTCGGCCAAGTTGAATGCCGGGAAGAACCAGCGATCCTGCCAGTGCACCAGGATGAAGTCGATCACATGGCCATAGGCCACGCGATCGAACAGATTGCCCACGGCGCCACCCAGCACCAGCGCCAAGGCGATGGCCAGCCAGGTTTCGGAGGGCTGGAGACGCTTGAGCCAGACCACCAGAACACTGCTGACCGCGATCGCGATCAGGGCGAACAGCCAGCGCTGCCAACCGGACTCGCCGGCGAGGAAGCTGAAGGCGGCGCCGGTATTGTAGGCCAGGGTCCAACTGAACAGACCGGGAAGGATCTCGATCTGCTGGTGGAGCTGCAGGGCACCCTCGAAATGGAGCTTGCTGACCTGGTCGAGGACGAATACCAGAAGGCTCAGCCAGAGCCAGGGCAGCTTGCCGAAACGGGAATTCATCGACGCCCACCTACCCCGCCGCTGCCACGATGCGGATCATGCATACTGGCGGACCTCGCCCTCGCCCTGGATGTTCTCCACGCAACGCCCGCAGATCTCCGGATGCGCCGGATCGAGCCCCACATCTTCGCGATGGTGCCAGCAACGGGCGCACTTGGTATGGACCGACTTGCTCACCTGAATGCGCAGACCGGCGACCTCGGTGTCCACCGCATCCGCGGGAGCGGCCCCGAGCGGCTGGACCTGCGCGGCCGAAGTGATCAGCACGAAGCGCAGTTCGTCGCCCAGCAGGGCCAGGCGCCCGGCCAGGGCCGGCTCGGCGAACAGGACGACCTCGGCCTGCAGGTTGCCGCCGATGGCCTTGGCATTGCGCCGGTTCTCCAGCTCCTTGTTCACTGCGGCCTTGACCGCCATGACCTGTTCCCAGAAGGCGCGATCCAGGGCGAAGCCGTCCGGCAGCTCGGCGAAACCCTGGTACCAGGTGTTGAGCATCACCGATTCGTTGCGCTCGCCCGGCAGGTACTGCCAGATCTCCTCGGCGGTGAACGCCAGGATCGGCGCGATCCAGCGCACCAGCGCCTCGCCGATGTGGTACATGGCGCTCTGGCAGGAACGGCGCGCCACGCTGTCGGCGGCGCAGGTGTACTGGCGGTCCTTGATGATGTCGAGGTAGAAACCGCCCAGCTCCTGCACGCAGAAGTTGTGCACCTTCTGATAGACGACCCAGAAGCGATAGCTGTCGAAGGCTTCCTCGACCTCGCGCTGCAGCAGCAGGGCGCGGTCCACCGCCCAGCGGTCCAGCGCCAGCATGTCCTCGGCGGCCAGCAGATCCTTCGCCGGATCGAAGCCGCTGAGGTTGGCGAGCAGGAAACGCGCGGTGTTGCGGATGCGCCGGTAGGCGTCGGCGCTGCGCTGGAGGATCTGCTTGGATACCGCCATCTCGCCGGAATAGTCGGTGGCCGAAACCCACAGGCGGAGGATGTCGGCGCCCATGCTGTCGGTGATTTCCTGCGGGGCGATGACATTGCCGAGGGACTTGGACATCTTGCGGCCGTTCTCGTCCACGGTGAAGCCGTGGGTCAGCAGGCCGCGATAGGGCGCATGGCCGTCGATGGCCGCGCCGGTCAGCAGCGACGAGTGGAACCAGCCGCGGTGCTGGTCCGAGCCCTCCAAGTAGAGATCGGCACGCGGCCCCTGGTCATGGCCCATCGGATGCGAGCCGCGCATCACGTGCCAGTGGGTGGTGCCGGAGTCGAACCAGACGTCCAGGGTGTCGGCGATCTTGTCGTACTGGTCGGCCTCGGCACCGAGCAGTTCGGCGGGGTCGAGCCTGAACCAGGCCTCGATGCCTTTCTGTTCGACACGCCTGGCCACCTCCTCCATCAGCTCGACGGTACGCGGATGCAGCTCGCCGCTTTCCTTGTGCAGGAAGAAGGGAATCGGCACGCCCCAGTTGCGCTGGCGCGAGATGCACCAGTCCGGACGGCCGGCGATCATCCCGTGCAGGCGCGCCTGGCCCCAGGCGGGGACGAACCGGGTCTGCTCGATGGCGGCCAGGGCGCGTTCGCGCAGCGTGGTGCCGTCCTTCGCCTTGCTGTCCATGCCGACGAACCACTGCGCGGTGGCCCGGTAGATCAGGGGAGTCTTGTGCCGCCAGCAGTGCATGTAGCTATGGCTGATCGTCTCGTGCTTGAGCAGGCAGCCGACTTCGGCGAGCTTGGCGACGATGTTCGGGTTGGCTTTCCAGATGAACTGGCCGCCAAAGAACGGCAGCGACTCGACATACACGCCGTTGCTCTGCACCGGGCTGAGAATCTCGTCGTTGCTCATGCCGTAGCGCTTGCAGGAACGGAAGTCGTCCTCGCCATAGGCGGGAGCCGAGTGGACGATGCCGGTACCGGCGTCCAGCCCGACGTAATCGGCCAGATAGACCGGCGAGAAGCGTTCGTAGAACGGATGGCGGAAGCGGATGAGCTCCAGCGCCTCGCCCTTGGCGGTGGCCAGCACCTGGCCCCGCAGGCCGTAGCGGGCCAGGCAGCCCTCTACCAGTTCCTCGGCCAGCAGCAGCAGCCGGTCGCCGCAATCCACCAGGGCATAAATGAAGTCCGGATGGACGTTGAGCGCCTGGTTGGCCGGAATGGTCCAGGGAGTGGTGGTCCAGATGACGATGCCGGCCGGCTTGTCCAACTGAGCCAGGCCGAAGGCGGCGGCCAGCTTGTCGGCATCCCCGACCGGGAAGAACACATCGATCGCGTCGGACTTCTTGTCCTGGTATTCGACCTCCGCCTCGGCCAGCGCCGAGCCGCAGTCGAAGCACCAGTTCACCGGCTTGAGACCCTTGAACACGAAACCGCCCTCAACCATCTTCGCCAGGGCGCGGATTTCCCCGGCCTCATTGGCGAAATCCATGGTCTTGTAGGGGTTTTCCCAGTCGCCGAGCACACCGAGACGGATGAAGTCGGCCTTCTGCCCCTCGACCTGTTCGGCGGCATAGGCACGGCAGCGCTCACGGGTCAGGTCCGCCGGCTGGTTCTTGCCGAAGGTGGTTTCCACCTTGTGCTCGATGGGCAGGCCGTGGCAGTCCCAACCCGGTACGTAAGGCGCGTCGAAGCCGGCCAGGGTCTTCGAGCGGACGATCATGTCCTTGAGGATCTTGTTGACCGCATGGCCGATGTGGATGTTGCCGTTGGCGTAGGGCGGGCCGTCGTGCAGGATGAACTTCTGACGTCCCTCGCCGATCTGCCGCAGCTTGCGGTACAGGCCGATGCTGTTCCAGTGCCGCAGCGTCTCCGGCTCGCGTTGCGGCAGGCCGGCCTTCATCGGGAATGCCGTTTCCGGCAGGTTGAGGGTCGCTTTGTAGTCGGTCATCGTTGTTCGGGCTCGTGAGTAAGCGGTTTACCCTGCCAGTAGGCTCGGGCGGCGGCGATATCCGCGTCGATCGCCGCTTTCAGCGCATCCAGGGAAGCGAAGCGTTCCTCGTCGCGCAGCTTGTGATGGAAGGTGACACACAGGTGTCGGCCATACAGGTCGCCGGCAAAATCCAGCAGATGCGCCTCCAGATGTGCGCGGCCATCGCCCGTCACCGAGGGGCGCACACCGATGTTGGCCACTCCCGGCCAACGCCGCCCGTCCAGTTCGGTGCTCACCAGGTAGACGCCGGTGAGCGGCACCCGGCGGCGCTTGAGCTGCACGTTGGCAGTCGGCGTGCCGAGTTGGCGGCCCAGTTTCTGGCCATGCAGCACCCGGCCGCAGAGGCTGAACGGCCGGCCGAGCAAGCGCTCGGCCAGGGGCAGATCGCCATGACTCAGGGCGGCACGCAGCCGCGTGCTGCTGACGCGCAGGCCGTCCACCTCGACGGTGACCGCCGCCTCGACGGTGAAGCCCTCCGCCACACCGGTCTGGCACAGGAATTCGAAGTCGCCGGCGCGGTCGCAGCCGAAGCGAAAGTCGTCGCCGACCTCCAGGTGGCGCACGCCCAGTCCCTCGACCAGCACGCTCTGCACGAACGCCCGGGCACTCAGCTCGCACAAGCGGCGATTGAAGGCCAGACAGAGCACCCGGTCGACGCCCTGCGCCGCGAGCAGTTCGAGCTTTTCCCGCAGGCGGGTCAAGCGCGCCGGGGCACGCTGCGGACTGAAGAACTCCCGCGGCTGGGGTTCGAAGATCACCACGCAACTGGGCAGGCCCAACTCGGTCGCGCGCTCGCGCAGGCGCGTGAGGATCGCCTGGTGACCACGGTGGACACCGTCGAAATTCCCAATGGTGGCGACACAACCCCGATGCTGGGGCCGCAGATTATGGAGGCCTCGAACCAGCTGCATAGGAAACATCTTGCCTGCAAAGTGGCCGATTATACGCACAGCCGAGGCCTGGCGACAGGTCGGCAAGACGCTCAGAACGGCGGATCGCCGCCGGAAACGCCGCTCTCACGACCAGTTGCACGACACCCACCGGGATCAGGCGATCGACCTGCGGGAAAAATCCCGCAACCGGAAGCCGAGCAGCAGCAACGTACCGAAATAAGCCACGATACCTGCCAGCACCAGGGCGCCCAGGCGCAGGAAGCGCTCCGCCATCACACCCTGCTCCCAGGCCGGCATCAGCGCCATCCCCCCGAGCAACACCGCGCCCATCGCCAGCACGGCCACCAGCAACTTGAGGAGGAACACGCCCCAGCCCGCCTGCGGCTCGAACCGCCGCTGCTGGCGCAGCTTCCAATAGAGAAGACCGGCGTTCAGACAGGCCCCCAGCCCGATGGCCAGCGCCAGGCCGGCATGCGGGACGGGAAAGGTCAGGATGAAGGTCACGTTCATGACTTGGGTGGCGCCCAGGGTCAGCATAGCGATGCGCACCGGCGTACGAATGTTCTGCTGGGCGTAGAAGCCCGGCGCCAGCACTTTCACCAGAATGATCCCGAGCAGCCCGACCGCATAGGCGATCAGGGCATATTGGGTCATCAGGGCATCGTGGGCTGTGAACCTGCCGTATTGGAACAACGACACGGTCAGCGGCTCGGCGAGAATCGCCAGAGCCAGCGCACAGGGCAGCACCAGCAGGAAGCACAGGCGCAGCCCCCAGTCGAGAAGCCGCGAATACTCCTGCCGGTCCCGGCTGGCATGGGTCTTCGACAGGGCCGGCAGCAGGATGGTCCCCAGCGCCACGCCGAGCACGCCGGACGGCAGCTCCATCAGGCGGTCGGCGTAGTACATCCAGGACACCGAACCGGCGGCGAGAAAGGATGCGAAGATGGTGTTGATGATCAGCGAGATCTGTCCCACCGAGACGCCGAAGATGGCCGGCGCCATCTGCCTGAGTACCCGCCACACGCCGCTATCGCGCAGGTTCAGCCGCGGCAGCACGAGCATCCCGATCTTCTTCAGGTGCGGCAACTGGTAGAGCAGTTGCAACAGGCCGCCGGCCAGCACCGACCAGCCCAGCGCCAGCACCGGCGGATCGAAGAAGGGCGCGAGAAACAGTGTGAAGGCAATCATGCTGAGGTTTAGCAGGGTCGGCACGAAGGCCGGCACGCCGAACCTGTTCCAGGTATTGAGAATCGCCCCGGCCAGCGAAGACAGTGAGATCAGCAATATATAAGGAAAGGTGATCCGCAGCAGCGTGGCGGTGAGCTCGAACTTTTCCGTGGACTCGGCAAAACCCGGCGCCGAGACCCAGATGATCCAGGGCGCCGCCAGGATGCCGAGCAGGGTCACCAGCGCCAGCACCAGGGTCAGCAGACCGGCGACATAGGCGATGAAGGTGCGCGTCGCCTCCTCGCCCTGCTGGGTCTTGTATTCGGCGAGGATCGGCACGAAGGCCTGGGAAAAGGCGCCTTCGGCGAAGATGCGCCGCAGCAGGTTGGGCAACTTGAAGGCGACGAAGAAGGCATCGGTGGCCAGACCGGCGCCGAAGATGCGCGCCACCAGGGTATCGCGCACGAAGCCCAGCACGCGGGACAGCATGGTGATGGAGCTGACCGCCGCCAGCGACTTGAGTAGATTCATGGAAACCGGGATTCGAGGTCTGGCTGGAAGAGAACGGGTCCGACCGAATGCCAGCCGGCCGCGGCCGACGGTGGCGGCGAGGCCTGGCCCCGAGCGGAGCCGCGAGTGTAGAGACCGACGACGGCTATCGCAATGCGCTGCGCGCAGAGCCTTCGGAGCAATCGCATGAAGCCATGAGCGGATTGAAAGCGGACTGGAAAGATCGTGCGTCGAGTGGTTCCGGCGTTTTCTGGTGCACTGGCTGCTTGCCGAGCGCTCCGATACGCCCTGTTTCGAGCCCCACCCGAGTTACTGTCTCGTTGCTTGCCCGACAGGTCGAAAAGCAGCCGAACAAGGGGTACCTTTCGACTTGAGGACGTATTGGGGGTAGAAATTCGATAATCACGCGGCTTTCAGGGCCCGACAAAGGCGCAAAGCAAGACACTATCGGCCTTGCAGCAGCCCCTCGCGAATCGACGCATCGGCCAAGGGTTGTACCTGTTCGGGCACCACGGAATACATTCAGCGCCAGGCGGGCCCTGAAACTGAAAAACCGGCTAAAAGCCGGTTTTTGTTGTCTCGTCCGCGACGCCTTTTAGCCCTTCGCATACTCCCGCAGCCGCGCCTGCAGCCAGGCCCGCTCCTGCTCGGCAATCCGCGCCCGCACACGCCGCTGGTACAGTGCCAGTCTTTGCCGTCGCTCGTCGACCGAGAGGCCATCCCAGCCGCAGAACAGTCCGGCGTCGTCCACCGGCTCCTCGGGATCTGCCCCCGGTTTCGGTGTGGGCTGCATCCAGCGCCCCAGAAACAGCCCGGCCATGAACAAGCCACAGCATGCAAGCACAAGAGAAAGAATCGGATCGATGGTCATCGGCTGCCCTTCCCGGCATAACAACTCACGCGGAACCACATGCCAGTTGTGACCGCACGACAGGCTCAAAGTGCCATCGACCCGAATCATCTTTGCATAACATCCCCTTCTCCTGCGCGGGATGACCATGCCGAAGCCGGACAAGGCTACCGGGAGGTCCAGCGAAGCATCGATCGCCGTTGCCCACGCTCGTCTTGCAAGGGCACGATGCCAATGCCCGGAGCGGGCCATGAAGTCTCCGGCTGATGCTGACGAAAGGACGCCTCTCGGAGCTACATCGCATTAGATAAATTTCTTGCGGGAAGCACACTAGTTATCATGGCACCCCGCAGTTTCCGGATACAGATAACGAATGGTATTGAGATTTCCAGTGGAGTCCTCATAGGTCATCTGTGCAGGAATGACCCCGCAAAAATCCGGTTCGGGCGGGAAATACTCCATGGCGACTACTTCGGCAATATCCAGGCGCATGCCATATTCATAATCCGTCACTTCGGGTTCTTCGGAATAGATGATCATCTCTTCCAGCTCCGTAGATTCTACGGCAGGACGGCCCCCATTCTCGGCCATGGACAGAGAGGCCGACAAAAGCAGGACTGCAGCGCAAATTACTTTCACGGATTTCATGCCAGAGACTGTCATAGGAATACCCCTCCCACAGGAGAAGAACTCAAGAAACACACGACGCACGGCAACAACCGGCGCCGCTCCTCAGGCAGTCAATAAGTAAAAAGCGAAACCGGTCCGAGGAGCCGGCCCGCTGTCCTCCCGACCGGCGAGAGGTCGCGGCAGAACCCTTCTCCGCATCGCCAGCACATCCACATCCGGTAGCCACGCCCGACGAAAGCGAAACGGTCACGGACATGCGTCCCTGCAGTAACAGCAATGATCGAATGAAAGCCCACTGCCACGGGAAGGCACATGAATGTGCCCGCAATCCCCTTCTTGCCTGGCGCCACCCGACCTATCGTTCGTCGGAAGCCCTGCCATATCCAACTTCCGAACAATGCCTGTAATTTTCATCCGCCGTCGATACAAGCAAAGATCCCATGGCTATCAGGGTCAAGCCGAGGCTTATCGGATAGGGTTATTTCAATATGAATATATAGAATCGAAGATTATTCGAAGAATGAAATCCCTTTGAAAAGCCAAAGAAAACAAGATCCATGCCTGTTGTCTTCAAACATTATCATGCTGCGACCAGTCGAATTTCCTGCCCCCACATAATGCGGAACAAGGGGAAAACCCCACCTGTCCCCGCCTCGCTCAAGAGCCGTGAAAACCTTCGCCGCCCCGATCCCGCGAACAGTGCGCCGCATTGCAATCACCCTGCAATCAATGGAAACAAAACGAGACGGCAACGCCCGTCCAAGGCTCGGCGAAGCGCCGGCTGGACACCTGCTCGCCTGTCGGCAGCTCCTGCTTCGCGCCCGGCGCAAAAGCCGCAACATCCCCATACGGAAATGGATATTTCTCATAAAAACATGATTTTTCATCAAAAATAGCCACAAGTTTCAGGCAACGAACCGGCCATGAAAACCTTCCGCTACAGGGCTTGGCTTTTTCCGCGGACTTGGCGTACAGTATCTAAACTGTGTTTGCGTGGGTCGCTGTTGAATCTTGACTTGGTGGCAGTAGGTCCTACAGGTCCGCTACATCCCGCTCGACTTCTCTTACTCTCTGCAACCAGTTCTAGCTCTCTGTTGTCACAGAGACTGCCATCAACTCCAGTTTCAAGGAAATAAGACATGTCGAATCGTCAAACCGGCACCGTCAAGTGGTTCAACGACGAGAAAGGCTTTGGTTTCATCACTCCCGAGAGCGGTCCGGATCTGTTCGTTCACTTCCGTGCGATCGAAGGTACTGGCTTCAAGAGCCTGAAGGAAGGCCAGAAAGTCAGCTTCGAAGCAGTGCAGGGCCAGAAGGGCATGCAGGCCGACAAGGTTCAGATCCTGGGCTGATCGCCGGCTCGACAAAAAGCCCTCGATGACGGCATCGAGGGCTTTTTCATGCCCGGATCCCTTAGAATGCCGGCCTTTGCCTGACCGCGAGTCCGCCATGCCCAAGCCCGCCCTGATCCCCCGAGGTGATTTTCCTGCCGCAGGGCTGCCCCGTCGCCTAGCGGCGATGTTCTATGACTTCCTGCTCTGCGTAGCCCTGCTGATCGTCGTCACCTTCATCTACAAGCTGGTCCAGATGGCCATCCTCGGTAGCGAGCGCCTCAGACAACTGTCCGATGCCGGCGCACTGGATGGCGACCCGTTGCTCTCCACCCTGCTGTTCTTCTGCCTGTTCGGCTTTTTCGCGAAATTCTGGACACACAAGGGCCAGACCCTCGGCATGCAGGTCTGGGGCCTGCGCGTCCAGAACAGCGACGGCACCGCAATCGACCTCTGGCAGGCGCTGCTGCGTTTTCTGGTCGCCATCGCCTCCTGGCTGTGCTTCGGCCTGGGCCATTTCTGGATGCTCTGGGACAAGAGGGGACGCACCTGGCAGGACATGTACTCCAGCAGCCAGGTGGTCCGGCTGCCGAAGAACATCCACAAGAAGTAGCGCTCGCCCGGCCTTCCTCCGCCCACCATGACGGTGGGGGAAGCCCCTACCCTGCACGTCGCAGCAGATACACCCCCAGCAGGGCGCAAAGCCCGGCAGGCAGGAGCACTGCCAGCAGGGGCGAGAAGCCGAACACCTGGCTCGAAGGGCCGAGCAGGTCCTGGAACATGCGGAAGACGAAGCCGGCCAGCACCCCCGTGAAAAGCCGCTGTCCGAGGGTGACCGAACGCAGCGGGCCGAAGATGAAAGAAATCGCCATCAGCACCAGCGCCGCGGTCACCAGAGGCTGCAGCACCTTGCCCCAGAAGGCCAGCCAGTAGCGCGCGTTGTTCAGCTCCTGCTCGGCCAGGTAATGGATGTAGTGCCAGAGCCCGGTGACCGACAAAGCCTCCGGGTCCATGACCACCGTTCCCAGCAGTTGCGGACTCAGCAGGATATCCCACTGTTCCGTCGCGGCCTTGGCGACCTCGGTACTGCGTTCGAGGAAACGGGTGGTCGTCACGTCCTCCAGTTGCCAGTTCCCACCCCGGAACTCTGCCTTCCGGGCGAAGCTGGACCACAGCATGTGGCGCTGATCGTCGAAGCGGTAGCGCGTCACCCCGTACAGCACGCCACCCGGCTGCACCGCGTTGATATGCACGAATTCGTTGCCCTGGCGATGCCAGAGACCATGCTTGGCGGTCTGCGCCTCGCCGCCGCCCTGTGCCAGGGAACGGTGCGCCTCGGCCTTGTTCTCCGCCCAGGGCGCCAGGTATTCGCCGAGCAGACCGCCGAGCACCATCAGCACCAACATGGGCTTCATCACCGCCCAGACGATACGGCCGAGGGATATCCCGGAAGCCCGTATGACCGTCAGTTCGCTGCTGCTGGCCAGGCTGCCGAGGCCGATCAGGCAACCGATCAGCGCCCCCATCGGCAGCATTTCATAGGTTCGCTGCGGCACGGTCAGGAAAACGTACCAGGCCGCGGCGGCCAGATCGTAATCGCCCTGGACATCGCCCAGTTCGTCGACGAAGGAGAACAGCAGGGCCAGGCCGACGAGCACCCCGAGCACCGCCAGGATGGAGAGAGACACGCTGGCGCCGATGTATCTGTCCAGCTTACCCATGATTCAGACTCCGCTCGGCACGCCGACGCGCCAATTGCAGGCGCAGGGGTTCCCAGAACAGCAGCCCCAGACCGATCAGCAGGAAAACTCCATGGACCCACCAGAGGCCTATCAGCATCGGGATCTTGCCCTTGTCCAGTTCGCCGCGCACGGCGATCAGCGTGGCCAGATAGGCCATGTAGAGAAGAATCGCCGGAAGCAGCTTGAGAAAGCGGCCCTGGCGGGGATTGGCCCTGGCCAGCGGCACCGCCAGCACGGCGACCACGAACACCAGCAGGGGCAGGGAAAGGCGCCATTGCAGCTCGGCCTGATGACGCGGCTGGTCGCTGCCGATCAACTCACTGGTGGGAATCGCCTCGCGCTCGTTGATCTCGCTGCTCACCGCCGGCCTGGCCAGCAGCACGCCATAGGTGTCGTAGCGGATCACCCGATAGTCGGCTTCGCCGGGGTTGCCATCGTAGCGGTAGCCGTTCTGCAGGATCAGGTAACGACTGCCGTCCGCCTGTACTTCCTGACGCCCACCTTCCGCCACCAGCACGGCGATGCCACGCTCCTTCCCACCGTCGCGGGACATCTGCTTCTCGCTGATGAACACGCGGGAAAGCTCAGTGCGATCATCCGTCAGGTCCTCGACATAGGTCACCCGGGAACCGTCCTTCATGGTCTGGAAGCGGCCCGGCACCAGGGTATCGAACTCGGTCAGGGCCTTCTGCTCGTTGAGCAGTTGCTCGACCAGGCGTATCCCCTGGGGCGCCAGCCCCAGGCTCATCCAGGCGACCAGCGCGGCGACCGGAATGGCCGGTACCAGGGTATAGACGGCCAGGCGCTGCGGACTCATGCCGGTCGCCGCCAGCACGGTCATCTCGCTGTCGAGATACAACCGGCCGTAGGCCAGCAGAATGCCGAGAAACAGCCCCAGCGGCAGGATCAGCTCGAGGAAGCTGGGCACCCGGTAGAGCATGATCTGCAGCAGTACGCCGGGATCGAGCAGGCCTTGGGCGGCCTGCGCCAGATATTTGATGAAGCGGCCGCTCATGATGATCGCCAGCAGCACGGCACTGACCGCGCCCAGCGTCATCAGCAGCTCACGGGAGAGATAGCGAGGAATGATCAAACCGGACACTCCAGGGTTGTCAGGCTCAGGCGGCTGTGCTCAAACTAGCCGCCTCGTTGCCGACCCACCGCCCCACGGGCCGTCGAAGAAGCCGCGCGGCCGGACGGGGCAGGACCAGGCAAGGCTGTGCAGTGTCCCTGACGTGAAAGGGCGCCAACCCGATCCCGCACCGATGGCCGAACGCAGCATTCCCGGCGGCCTGCAACGCGCCACAAAAAAGAACGGCATTATCCTGCAAACCAGACCCATTTGTCTTGGGGACATCACGCCATGCAACTCGTTGTCAAAAGTACCAGCCCGCAAACCCTGAAAACTGCAACGCTGGTGGTTGCCGTCGGCGAAGGCCGCAAACTGGGCGCCACCGCCAAGGCCATCGACCAGGCCGCCGACGGCGCCCTGTCGGCCGCCCTCAAGCGCGGCGACCTTGCCGGCAAGGTCGGACAGACCCTGCTGCTGCACGCGGTGCCGAACCTCAAGGCGGAGCGCGTGCTGCTGGTCGGCGCCGGCAAGGAGGGCGAGTTGAGCGACCGCCAGTTCCGCAAGATCGCCGCTGCAACCTACGGCGCGCTGAAGGGCCTGGGCGGCAGCGATGCCGCCCTGACCCTGGGCGAACTCCAGGTCAAGGGACGTGACACCTATGGCAAGACCCGCCTGCTGGCCGAGACCCTGCTCGATGCCACCTACGCGTTCGATCGCTTCAAGAGCGAGAAGGCCTCCGCGCCGGTCCTGAAGAAGCTCGTCCTGCTCTGCGACAAGGCCGGCCAGGCCGAGGTGGAGCGCGCCGCCAGCCATGCCCAGGCGATCGTCGACGGCATGGCCCTGACCCGCGACCTCGGCAACCTGCCGCCGAACCTCTGCCATCCGACCTCCCTGGCCAGCGAGGCCAAGGCGCTGGCCAAGACCTACGACACCCTGAAGGTCGAAGTCCTCGACGAGAAGAAACTCAAGGAGCTCGGCATGGGCGCCTTCCTCGCCGTGGCCCAGGGCAGCGACCAGCCGCCACGGCTGATCGTGCTCGACTACCAGGGCGGCAAGAAGGACGAGCAACCCTTCGTGCTGGTCGGCAAGGGCATCACCTTCGACAGCGGCGGCATCAGCCTCAAGCCGGGTTCGGGCATGGACGAGATGAAGTACGACATGTGTGGCGCCGCCAGCGTGCTCGGCACCTTCCGCGCCCTGCTCGAACTGGCGCTGCCGATCAACGTCGTGGGCCTTCTGGCCTGCGCCGAGAACATGCCCAGCGGCGGCGCCACCCGCCCCGGCGACATCGTCACCAGCATGAGCGGGCAGACCGTGGAGATCCTCAACACCGACGCCGAAGGCCGTCTGGTGCTGTGCGACGCCCTCACCTACGCCGAACGCTTCAAGCCGCAGGCGGTGATCGACATCGCCACCCTCACCGGCGCCTGCATCACCGCCCTGGGCACCCAGGCCTCGGGCCTGATGGGCAACGACGACGACCTGATCCGCCAGGTCCTCGAGGCCGGCGAACATGCCGCCGACCGCGCCTGGCAGTTGCCGCTGTTCGAGGAATACCAGGAGCAGCTCGACAGCCCGTTCGCCGACATGGCCAATATCGGCGGCCCCAAGGCCGGCACCATCACCGCCGCCTGCTTCCTCTCGCGCTTCGCCAAGAACTACCACTGGGCGCACCTGGACATCGCCGGCACGGCCTGGATCAGCGGCGGCAAGGAAAAGGGCGCCACCGGCCGCCCGGTACCGCTGCTGACCCAGTTCCTGCTGGACCGCAGCGCCCCCTGAGCCACGGCGGGAGCGGCCGCCCCGCTCCCGCGCCGCCGAGGACTCCATGCCCCAGGTCGACTTCTATATCCTGCCCTCCGCGGACCCGGCGGCACGCCTGGATTTCGCCTGCAAGCTGACGGAAAAGGCCTGGCGCCTGGGGCGCCGCATCTACCTGCACTGTCAGGACGCGCCCCAGCGCGAAACGCTGGACGCCCGGCTATGGAGCTTCAAGAGCGAGGCCTTCCTCCCCCACGGCCTGTTCGAGGAGGACGCCGATGCACCGATCGCCCTGGGCCTGGGCGACGACCCCGGCAGCCATCGCGACCTGCTGATCAACCTGGCCCTGAGCGTGCCGTCCTTCTGCGCACGTTTCGAGCGGATCGCCGAACTGGTAGTGAGCGAACCGGTCATACGTCAGGCCACGCGCGCCAGCTACCGCCTCTACCGCGAGCGCGGCTATGCTTTACAGGATCATCGTCTGTCACGCATCTGACACGCCATGGATAGCCTGAAGCCAAAACCGGACACCAACCACCTGCTGAGCGATCTGCAATCGATCCGCGACCTGCTGGACGAAGACTCGCTGCCGCCCCTGCTCACCGAAGCCCTCGATGCCGACGACATCCCGCTGCTCTCGGAGATCGTTCCCGGCGATGAAGAAGAGGAAGAGGAAGAGGAAGCCGAGCCGCTTCCGGCCGCTCCGCCGCCGCGTCTGGAGCAGAACCTGCGCGCCGAGGCCCAGTCGATCCTGCAGGAGGTCGTCGACGACTTCGTGCCGCAGATCGAAGCCGAGCTGAAACGCCGCCTCGAAGCCCGCCTGGGCCTCCTGCTCGTCGCCCGCAAGCCGTAGCACACAGGCCTTGCGGCCACCCGCCTGTATTCCTGTATTTACAGAAACCCCGCTCGCCGTAAATACATGAAACCATGAACAAGTATTTACATTTATACTCCCCGGTCTTCCCCAGATCAGCCGTCTTACAAGGGTTTCCTCCGCATGGACAAGACCTACCAGCCGCACGCAATCGAATCCCGTTGGTACGCCGAGTGGGAGTCGAAGAACTACTTCGCCCCGCAGGGCAGCGGCGAACCCTACACCATCATGATTCCGCCGCCGAACGTCACCGGCAGCCTGCACATGGGCCACGGCTTCAACAACGCGATCATGGACGCGCTGATCCGCTTCCGCCGCATGCAGGGGCGCAATACCCTGTGGCAGCCGGGCACCGACCACGCCGGCATCGCCACCCAGATGGTAGTGGAGCGCCAACTGGCGGCCCTGGGCCTCGACCGCCACGCGCTCGGTCGCGAGAAGTTTCTCGACAAGGTCTGGGAATGGAAGGAGCAGTCCGGCGGCACCATCACCCGGCAGATTCGCCGCCTCGGCAGCTCGGTGGACTGGTCGCGGGAACGCTTCACCATGGACGAGGGCCTTTCCGAAGCGGTCAAGGAAGCCTTCGTCCGCCTCCACGAGGACGGCCTGATCTACCGCGGCAAGCGCCTGGTCAACTGGGACACCAAGCTGCACACCGCGATCTCCGACCTGGAAGTGGAGAACCACGACGAAAAGGGCCACCTCTGGCACCTGCGCTACCCGCTGGCCGACGACGCCTGCACCGCCGAAGGCAAGGACTACCTGGTGGTCGCAACCACCCGCCCGGAAACCATGCTGGGCGACGCCGCCGTCGCCGTACACCCGGAGGACGAGCGCTACCGGGACCTGATCGGCCGCCACGTGCTGCTGCCGCTGGTCAACCGCCTGATCCCGATCGTCGCCGACGAGTACGTCGACCGCGAATTCGGCACCGGCTGCGTGAAGATCACCCCGGCCCACGACTTCAACGACTACGAGGTCGGCAAGCGCCACCACCTGCCGCTGATCAACATCTTCGACAAGAACGCCGGCATCCTGGCCCAGGCCCAGGTGTTCGACATCGACGGCACGCCGAACACCCGCGTCGCCCCCAGCCTGCCGGACGGCTACGCCGGCATGGACCGCTTCGACGCGCGCAAGGCCATCGTCGCCGACTTCGAGGGCATGGGCCTTCTCGAGAAGATCGACGACCATGCCCTGAAGGTGCCGCGCGGCGACCGTTCCGGCACCATCATCGAACCCTGGCTGACCGACCAGTGGTACGTCTCCACCAAACCGCTGGCCGAGAAGGCCATCGCCGCCGTCGAGGACGGTTCCATCCAGTTCGTGCCCAGGCAGTACGAGAACATGTATTTCTCCTGGATGCGCGACATCCAGGACTGGTGCATCAGCCGCCAGCTCTGGTGGGGCCACCGCATCCCGGCCTGGTACGACGAGGCCGGCAACGCCTACGTCGGCCGCGACGAGGCGGAAGTGCGCAGCAAGTACGCGATCCGCAACGACGAGCCGCTGCGCCAGGACGAAGACGTGCTGGACACCTGGTTCAGCTCCGGCCTGTGGACCTTCTCCACCCTCGGCTGGCCGCAGCAGACCGAGTTCCTCAAGACCTTCCACCCCACCGATGTGCTGGTCACCGGCTTCGACATCATCTTCTTCTGGGTCGCCCGGATGATCATGCTGTCCCTGCACCTGACCGGGCAGATCCCCTTCAGGACCGTCTACGTCCATGGCCTGGTACGCGACAGCCAAGGCCACAAGATGTCCAAGTCCAAGGGTAACGTGCTCGACCCGCTGGACATCGTCGACGGCATCGACCTGGAAAGCCTGGTGACCAAGCGCACCAGCGGCATGATGCAGCCCAAGCTCGCCGAGAAGATCGCCAAGCAGACCCGCGCCGAATTCCCCGAGGGCATCGCCAGCTACGGCACCGACGCGCTGCGTTTCACCTTCTGCTCGCTGGCCTCCACCGGCCGCGACATCAAGTTCGACATGGGCCGGGTCGAGGGCTACCGCAACTTCTGCAACAAGCTGTGGAACGCCGCCAACTTCGTCTTCGAGAACACCGAGGGCAAGGATTGCGGCGCCGCCGACGAACCCGTCGAGCTGTCCCCGGTGGACCGCTGGATCGTCTCGGCGCTGCAGCGCACCGAGCAGGAGGTGACCCGCCAGCTCGACGCCTTCCGCTTCGACCTCGCTGCCCAGGCGCTCTACGAGTTCATCTGGGACCAGTACTGCGCCTGGTACCTGGAGCTGGTCAAGCCGGTGCTCTGGGACGAGACTGCTAGCGTCGAGCGCCAGCGCGGCACTCGGCGCACCCTGGTGCGGGTGCTGGAAACCGCCCTGCGCCTGGCGCACCCCTTCATGCCTTTCATCAGCGAGGAAATCTGGCAGCGCCTCGCGCCGCTGGCCGGCAAGTCCGGCCCGACCCTGATGCTGCAACCCTGGCCGCTGGCCGACGAGGCGCGCATCGACGCGGCCGCCGAGGAGGACATCGAGTGGGTCAAGGCGCTGATGCTCGGCATACGGCAGATCCGCGGCGAAATGAACATCTCCATGGCCAAGCGCATTGACGTGGCGCTGAACAACGCCTCGGACAGCGACCGGCGGCGCCTCGAAGAAAACCGGCCGTTGCTGACGAAACTGGCCAAGCTGGAATCCATCCGCGTGCTGGAAGCCGGCGAGGAAGCACCGCTGGCCGCCACCGCGCTGGTCGGCGAGATGCAGGTGCTGGTGCCGATGGCCGGGCTGATCGACAAGGACGCCGAACTGGCCCGTCTGGACAAGGAGATCCAGCGCCTGGAAGGCGAGGTCAAGCGCGTCGGCGGCAAGCTGGGCAACGCCAGTTTCGTCGACAAGGCCCCGGCCGAGGTGATCGCCAAGGAGCGCGCCAGACTGAACGAGGCCGAACAGGCCTTGGGCAAGCTGGGCGAACAGCGCGCGCGCATCGCCAGCCTCTGAGGCACCCGCCCCCGGCACGCGAGCGGCGTGCCGGCTCTCGACGAGGCCGTCCGCCGGTCAATCCCGGCGGACGGCCTTTTTCGTTCGCGCGGCCCGCCCGCGCCTGAAAAGCCGGCGAGACGCGGCTCGAAGCGGACGATGCGACCGGAACCCAGTCGATCCCGGCCCATGGCCGGGCATTGCCGGCCATGCCATTTCGCGTAATAGCCGTCCCAAAAGCGTGCATGCTTCACATTCTGGCAAACTGCAATACAGAGATATCAAATAGCCATCACAGAAAATGACGCATCTATCCTGTGGCATGGCATCATCCCCGCCGGCCTCGCGATGGCCGCGCCAAGCCAGTCCCGTCGCAGGATTGCCAGGCCACGCCCGGTTCGTGCCTGCGCGCTGTTTCCTAGCGCGCCGCACGACGGGACTTCTCCCGTCGACCGATGCCAATTGCAGACAAGAATGAAGCAGCCGCCCCCCTCCCCCCAGCCGTCCGCCGAACAGTTGGAACTGCTCGCCGTTCTCGAACACGCCATGGCCATCGCCGAATTCGCGCCGAACGGCCGCGTCCTGCGCGTCAACGACAAGTACCGGCAGATCTTCGGCTACAGCGAGCAATCCATCGGCCAGCGCCGTCACCAGCAACTCTGCGCGCCCGACCCGACCAACCGGCACGATTTCGACGGTCTGTGGGCCGGACTGGAAATGGGCCGCCCGGCGAACGGCCGCTACCCCTACGCGAGCGCCGACGGCCGATGTCTGTGGCTGGAGTCGACCTACGTCCCCATTCGCGACGACGCCGGACGCCTGAAGCGCATCGTCCAGATCGCCATCGACGTCAGCGTCCAGACCGAACGCGAGGAAGTCGCACGGCAGCGCTGCCGCCAACTGATGCTGGAGCGCGAGGAAAGTCACGACCGGATTCGCCAACTGGCCTTCTACGACCCCCTCACCGACCTGCCCAATCGAGGCCTGCTGCTGATCCAGGCCGACCAGGCGATCGCCCGGGCCAGGCGCGAGCGCACGGCCTTGAACGTCCTGTTCTTCGACCTGGACCGTTTCAAGCTGATCAACGACACCCTCGGCCATCCGGCCGGCGACCTCATGCTGCGCACCATCGCCCAGCGCCTGCGCAGCGAACTGCGGACCACCGACATCGTCGGCCGCCTGGCCGGCGACGAATTCGTCGTGGTGCTCGCCGACTGCGATCTCCGGCAGACGACCGAAACCATCCGGCGCATCCAGAAGCAGTTGTCGGCATCCTGCCAGATCGCCGGAGCGACCCTCGCCCCCTCGGCCAGCATCGGTATCAGCCGCTTTCCCGACGACGGCGAGGACATGGAAACCCTGCTGTACTACGCCGACCTCGCCATGTATCAGGCCAAAAGCAAAGGACGCGGCCAGTTCAGCTTCTTCAGCGAGGAGATGAACCGTCAGGCCCAGGAGCGCCGGACGCTCGAGACGGACCTGCGCGAAGCGCTGCGGCGGCGGCAGTTGCAGCTCCACTACCAGCCGCAGATTGACCTCAGCAGCGGCCGGCTGTGCGGCATCGAAGCCCTGGCCCGCTGGTTCCACCCGCAACTCGGCAACATTCCGCCGAGCCGCTTCGTTCCGCTGGCGGAGGAATGCGGGCTGGCCGGCGAGCTGGATCGCTGGGCGCTGGAGGAAGCCTGCCGGCAACTCGCCGCCTGGCGCGAGGCCGGACTCGAACCGGTGACGGTCTCGGTGAATCTGTCGCCGCTCAGCATCCACGACACCGAACTGCCCGCTCGGATCGCCGACATCCTGCGCCGCCACGCCCTGGCGCCGGCCGCCTTGAACCTGGAAATCACCCAGGAGGCGCTGCACGGCGGCAACCCCGGCACGCTGAAGACCCTGCATGCCGTTCAGGCCATGGGCATCGGCCTGACCGTCGACGACTTCGGTACCGGCCAGTCCTGTCTCGGTTACCTGCGCCACCTGCCGATCCGCGCCCTGAAACTGGACCGCAGCTTCGTCCGCGACCTGGAGCACGACGAGGCCACCCGCGCCCTGACCGAGGTGGCCATGCACATCGGCGACAGCCTGCGCATCGCCGTGTTCGCCGAGGGAGTGGAAAACGAGGAACAACGCCGGCTGCTCACCAACCGGGGCTATCAGGTGGTCCAGGGCTTCCTGCTCTCGCAGCCGCTGTCCGCCGACCAGTTGTCGGAGTGGCTGGCCAGGCGCTGGCCCGACCGCTAGCGGCCGAGCACCGGGCAGCGCGCCGCCCCGAGTTATGGGACAATCCGCCGCCCAGCCTATCCGCCAGCCCTCCGCGATGCCGAGCACACCCCGTCCCCCCACGTCGCCAGCGCAAGACCCGAGCCCGCTGCATCCACGCAACCGCCACCGGGGCCGCTACGACTTCCCCGCGCTGATCCGCCGCCATCCGGCACTGGCCGCCTTCGTCATCCTCAACCCCTACGGCAAGCGAAGCATCGACTTCGCCGATCCCGAGGCGGTGAAGGCCCTCAACCGCGCCCTGCTCGCCGAGCACTATGGCATCCGCCAGTGGGACATCCCGCCCGGCTACCTGTGCCCGCCGATCCCCGGCCGCGCCGACTACCTGCACGGCCTGGCCGACCTCCTGGCCGCCGAGCACGGCGGCATCATCCCGCGCGGCGCCGCGCTGCGGGTGCTGGACATCGGTGTCGGCGCCAACTGCATCTATCCCCTGATCGGCCACCGCGAGTACGGCTGGCGCTTTCTCGGCGCCGACATCGACCCGATCGCGCTGGCCTCGGCCGAGGCCATCGTCCGCGCCAACCCCGGCCTGGCCGCGGCCATCCGGCTGCGCCGCCAGAACGACCCCGCGCACATCTTCCAGGGCCTGCTGCGAAGCGACGAACGCTTCGACCTGAGCCTCTGCAACCCACCCTTCCACGCCTCGCCGGAAGAGGCCGTCCGTGGCAGCCGGCGCAAGTGGCGCAACCTCGGCAAGCTCGATCCCCGGCGCAAACTGCCGCTGCTGAACTTCGGCGGCCAGGGCGCCGAACTCTACTGTCCCGGCGGCGAAGCCGCCTTCGTCGCCCGGATGATCGCGGAAAGCGCGCAGTTCGCCGGACAGGTGTGCTGGTTCAGCAGCCTGATCTCCAAGACCGCCAACCTGCCCGCCGCCCGGGCCGCGCTGCAGCGGGCCGGAGCCCGCGAGGTGCGTGTCGTGCCCATGGCCCAGGGGCAGAAGCAGAGCCGCTTCGTCGCCTGGACCTTCCTCGACGACGCGGCCCGGCGCCACTGGCGGGAAGAACGCAGGAAAACTCCGCGTCGGGAAACCGCCCGGGACTGAGTCCCGCTCGACCGGCACGCGACGCCAACCGCATCCGGCGAGCGGAAACGCCCCTCCCTCATGCCTTGCGAGCGCTCATGCCCTCCATCGACTCGTCGTCGTGCAGGGCGAACCGGTAGCGGCGACAACCGGGACCGCACAGGCGCAGGTCGTAGCCGAAGAGGCGCAGCAGGTAGATCGAGCCGAACGCCCGGTAGCCCAGGCGGAAGCAGGATTTGAGCGAGTCGCCGTTGGTCGATTCGACGTAGGAAACGATCCCTTTCGCACCCTCCTCCCGATAGCACTGCAATGCCCGGTTCATGCCGATGGCGTGCAATCGCCGCCCGCGATAACGAGGGTCGGTCAGCCCCTTGTACATGTAGACATACTCCGGATCGAAACCGAGCAGCAGGTCCGGCGGGTCGATGCGGGTCGGCAGACGCGAGTACCAGCCGTAGGCGGCCAGCGTCTCGCCGTCGAGAATCGCATAGCAGCGATCGCCCTTGGCCAGGGCCTCGTCGAGAAAAGCGTCATCCAGCCCGCTCCGTGGATCGCAGGCGAAGTGACGCAGTCGCTTCTCGTCCAGAAAGCCCGGCGTGTAGCCGGCCGGACAGTCGAGGAACGCCGGATCGACCTCGAGCAGCAGGATGCCGCGCAGGATCTTGAACAACGCCAGGCGATTGATGGTTTTCACCAGCAGCAGGTGAAGGCTGTGGGCGGGACCCAACTGCTGCAGTCTGCGCCATGTCCGAGCGACATGGTCATGCCGTTGCAAGCTTTCCATGATGGCCTCATCGTGCTTCGAAATGTTGAAGGCACAACTCAAGGGCTGAAAAGACTGCGAACTCGTCAACCTGACAGCTTGTTTGCGAACTGCGGAGATCGGCCTCCGAGTACCCGAGTGCCAATCTCCATCAACTCTAGCCGGGGCCCTGGAAAAACTGACATACATACACACATATCGAAAAACGCCAGCCGCCGGCCCGCACGACCGTGCCCGGCGCAGCGCAAATCCTCTCCAGGCCGACGCGCCCATGACGAGCACGCATCGAAACGCCTGCCCCTGGTCCGCCGGACTCTAAAAAACGGTTACGTTTGCGCGCTTAGCGACGCCGGGGCTCTGCCGTAACATGGCGCGCCTCTCCTCATCCATCGGTCGTACATGGACCACACTTGCAGTCAGCCGCCCCGACGGCCCGGAGCGTACTTCCCGGCCGAGCCGGCATCGCTCGCTCACCCCCTGTCCGCGTCCCCCGCGCCGCTACCGGAAGACCGCAGGCTCCCCCTCCCCCGCATCCGAACGCAAAAGGAAACCGCTCATGGAATGGCTGGCTGACCCCACGGCCTGGCTGGGTCTTCTGACCCTGATCGTGCTGGAGATCGTGCTCGGCATCGACAACCTGGTATTCATCGCCATCCTCGCCGACAAGCTGCCGCCCGAGCAGCGCGACCGCGCGCGGATCATCGGCCTGTCGCTGGCGCTGCTCATGCGCCTGGGCCTGTTGGCCAGCATCTCCTGGCTGGTGACTCTGACCGAGCCGCTGCTCTCGCTACTCGGCAAGAGCTTTTCCGGGCGCGACCTGATCATGCTGTTCGGCGGCCTGTTCCTGCTGTTCAAGGCCACCATGGAACTGCACGAACGTCTCGAAGGCCATGCCCATATCCAGTCCGGCAGCCGGACCTACGCCCGCTTCTGGCCGGTGGTGGCGCAGATCGTCGTGCTCGACGCGGTGTTCTCCCTGGACGCGGTGATCACCGCCGTCGGCATGGTCGACCAGTTGCAGGTGATGATGCTCGCCGTGGTGATCTCCATCGGCCTGATGATCGTCGCCAGCAAGCCGTTGACCGCCTTCGTCAACGCCCACCCCACGGTGATCATGCTGTGCCTGGGCTTTCTGCTGATGATCGGCCTCAGCCTCACCGCGGAAGGCCTCGGCTTCCACATTCCCAAGGGCTACCTGTACGCGGCGATCGGCTTCTCGATCCTCATCGAGCTGTTCAACCAGTTGGCCCGCTGGCGCCGCAAGAAACAGTTGCAGGGCCGGCACACGCTGCGCGAGCGCACCGCCCACGCGGTGCTGCGCCTGCTCGGCGGGCAGCGGCTGGAGGCCGAGGAGATCGGCGAGGAGATCGCCGACATGCTCGGCGGCGACGAGGCCGGCACCGCGCTCTTCGGCCGCCGCGAACGGGTGATGATCAGCGGCGTGCTGCACCTGGCCGAACGGCCCATCGCCAGCGCGATGACCGACCGCATGCAGGTCGACCACATCGCCCTCGACGCCGACGAGGCGCAGATCCGCCAACGCCTGCTCGACTCGCCCCACTCGCGGCTGGTGGTGGCGCGTGGCGCCGCCATCGACGAGCCCCTGGGCTACGTGCACAAGAAGGAACTGCTGCGCCTGCTGCTGCAGGACGAGCACCCGGACATCGAGCGGCTGGTGCGCCAGCCGCTCAATCTGCCGGACGGCTGCTCGGTGCTCAACGCCCTCGAACAGATGCGCCAGGCCTCGACCCATGTGGCGTTCGTGGTCAACGAATTCGGCCATTTCGAGGGCCTGCTGACCCTCACCGACATTCTCGAGGCGATCGCCGGCGAACTGCCGGACGCCAGCGAGATGGAGGGACCGGACGTGATCGAGCGCGAAGGGGCCTACGAGGTCAGCGGCGCCATCAGCCTGACGCAGCTCGGTCGACGCCTGGGCTTCCAGGCCCAGGCCACCGACGACTACCAGACCCTGGCGGGGCTGGCCATGAGTCTGCTCGACCGCCTGCCGGCGCCCGGCGACGAACTGACCTATCGCGGTTGGCGGCTGCGGGTCAGCGAAGTGAAGGAGCGGCGGATCACCCGCATGCTGCTGCAGCCGCTCCGGACCTGAGCGGTCAGTGCCGATCGCCGCGCTGGCGCCGCTCGAGCCAACTGTCGTTGGCATGCGCCCACAGCCGGCGGTCCTGCAGCTCGGCGGTGCGGATGTAGCGCGGCGCGCCGCCGACCTCCTCCAGTTCGGTCATCCCCGCCAGTTCGTCGACCACGCGATAGCGTTTGCCGACCCGCTTGTCCTCGAGGGGATAGAGTTGGGCGATCTGTTCGACGAGTTCGGTCAGGGTGGACATACCACGGGGCTCCGCTTTGCGATGGCAGCTATTTACAGAAGATTGGTTACCGTTCCGCGACAGGGCGACCGCTGCACGCCGCTGGTGCGACGAACCGGCCCGCCCCGCCGATTCGCGGGAACGGGCCGGCTGCAGGCATATTCCGCGCCATCCCGGCAGAGGCCGACTCAGGACAGGGCGAAGCGCCTTTCCAGGGCGCTGTAGCCCATCCCCACGCCCTTGCTCACCCTGAGCTGCACCGGGATGCGCTCCTTGAGCGCTTCGACGTGGCTGATCACGCCGATGGTCTTGCCGCTGGCGTTGAGGCTGTCCAGGGCGTCCAGGGCCACCTCCAGGGTCTCGCCGTCGAGGGTGCCGAAGCCCTCGTCGAGAAACAGCGAGTCGATGCTGGTCTTGTGACTGACCAGGTCGGACAGCGCCAGGGCCAGGGCCAGGCTGACCAGGAAGCTCTCGCCGCCGGACAGGGTGCGGGTGTCGCGGGTCGCGTCGCCCTGCCAGGTGTCGACGACCTCCAGCTCCAGTTCGCCGTCGGAACGTCGTGCCAGTTGGTAACGGCCGTGCAGACGCGCCAGTTGGCGGTTGGCCAGCCAGACCAGATGGTCGAGGGTCAGGCCCTGGGCGAACTTGCGGTACTTGGCGCCGTCGGCCGAGCCGATCAGCCCGTTGAGGTGCTGCCAGAGATCGTACTCGGCCCGGCAGCGCTCGATCTCCGCGAACAGCGCCTGCCGGCCTTGCCGGCGCTCGTCGTCGGCGGACAGCGTGGCGCGGATCGCCCCCTGCTCCTCGGCCAGGCTCCGCAGCCGCCCGGCCAGTTCCTGCGCCTGTCGCTCCAGTTCCTCGCCGCTGGCCGTGGTCCGGGGTTCGGCCAGCAGGCCGGCCAACCGCCCCTCGGCGGCGGCGAGCAGGGCCAGTGCCTCGGTCCGCGCCCGTTCCAGACGCGCCTTGAGGTCCTGCAGGGCGGCACGCTGGGCATCGTCGAGCAGCGCCGCGCGGAATGCCGCCTCGTCGGCGAACGGACTCCGCGCCAATTGCGCCCGCCAGTGCGCGCCGCAGGCCTCCAGATGGCGGCGCTGCTGCCGTACCTGTTCTTCCAGCGACAGCAGGCGCCCGTCCAGTTCGTTGGCCCGGCGCCGGGCAGCGTCCAGTCCGGCTTCCGCCCCGGCGAGGGCGTCCTGGGCATCGACGCATTCGGCCGGGGCGGTCCGCCCGGCTTCGCCCAGTTCGCTCCAGCGTCCTTGCCAGAGCGCCGCCTGCTTCTCGGCGGCCTCGACCAGGGCGCTCTGCTCCAGCCGCTCGCGCTCCAGTTGCTGCAGACGGTTCTGCCGCCGCTGCCAGTCCTGCCACTCGCCCTGCCGCCGCGCGAGCCAGGCCGCGCCGTCGTCCGGCAGCGGATGGCCGAAGGCGGCCAGTTCCTCGGCCAGGGCCTGCTCGCCGCGACTCAACAGCTCCCTGCACTGGCGCAAGCGTTCGTCCAGCTCCTGCGCGCGACCGCGACTGGCGAGCAGGCGTTCTTCGAGCAACCGCACCTGCTGACCATCCTGCTCGCAAGCGCGCTCCATCCGCTGGCGCGCCTCGGCGGATTGCGCCACGGCCTGCCGGCCGAGTTCGAGCTGTTGCAGACGCCCTTCGAATGCCGCCAGCCGTTCGTCCAGCGCATCCCGGATGGCCGCCAGATCGATTGGCTCCGTGCCCAGCTCCGCACACAGTTGCCGCCACTGTTCACGCTGCCGGCGCAACTCGTCCCCGTCCTGTTCGCGGCGCCGGCGCAGCGCCCCGAGTTCGGCGTCGAGCACGGCCAGCGCGTCCCGTGCCGCCTCGCCTTCGCGGAGTAGCGCCTCCAGCTCCGCCTCGGCGGCCTGCAAGTCCCGTTCGCCGGCGGAAAGGTCCAGCGCCCGGTAGGTGTCGACGGCCGGATGCTCGCGGGAGCCGCACAGCGGGCAGGGCTCGCCCGGCTGCAACTGGCTCCGCTGGGCTTCCAGATCGAGAATGCGCCGCTCCTGCTCCAGCAGTTTTTTCCTCGCCGCGACCAGCGCCTGCGAATCCCTGTAACGCTGGCGCAGCAATTCGAGACGCGCCTGCTGCTCGCCATGCCGCCGCCGACCGTCGGCCAGTTCGGCGTCGATGGCGGCCAGACGCGCTTCGCCGCTGCCGCGCTGGCGGGCATTCTGCTCCAGTTGCTGCAGCAGGTTGCGGCGGGACTGCGCCTGCCGCCAGTGTTCGCGCAGCGCGCTTTCGGGCTCGCCCTGCAGCAGCGTGTCCAGACTCTCGCGGGCCTGGCGTTCGGCCGCGCAGGCGCTGTCCAGCTCGGCCTGCCGGCGCCGCAGATGCTCCTGCGCCTGCCGCTGCCTTTCGCCCAGCTCGGCGAGCGCGGCCTGTTCGTTTCGCTGCCGGTCCTGGAGCGCGGCGATCTCTTCCTGCCACTGGCGGTGGCATTCGAATCGTTCGCGCCAGGCACCGAGGCGCTCGCCCAGCTCGGCATACCGTGGCTGTTCGGCCAATTGCTCGGCCAGTTGCCGGTGCTGCGAGTGCAACCGCCGGGCCTGCTCCTGCGCCGCCACGGCGATCCGCCGGGCGAATTGGCCGGCCTGCCACAGATGCAGGCCGACCGCCTCGCCGGCCTGGCGCCGCTCGGCACGGATCTGCGTCAGATTGCGCTCGCCCTGCTCCAGTTGCTGGCACGCCTGCTGCCAGTCCCGATGCGCAGGCAGCAACGCGGCGGCCGGCTCGCCGGCCGCCAGCCGGGCCAGTTGCGGCGCGGCTTCGGCCAGCGCCAAGCCGGCTCGTCGACTCGCCTCCCCCGCCTCCCGGCAGCGCAGCTCCGCCTGCTCCAGCTCCGCGCGCCACTGGCGCCGGGCCTGCAGCTCGCCCTGGCGCGCCAGCAACGGCGCCTCCTCGGCGGCCAGCACGGCGGCCCGCTCTTCCAGGGCTCGGCGCTCCCCGTCATCCAGCAGCTCGACTCCGGCGGCCCGCTCCTGCAGCCGTTCGAGGGCCACCTTCGCCTCGCGGGCATGTTCGAACACCCGCTGGGAGATCCGCCCGTAGATGTCGGTGCCGGTGAGCTGCTCCAGAAGTTCGGCGCGGCTCTTCGCATCGGCCTCGAGAAAGGCGGCGAAACCGCCCTGGGCGAGCAGCATGGAGCGGGTGAAACGCGCGAAGTCGAGGCCGGTGAGCGCCTCGATCCGCGCCAGCTTGTCGCCGACCTTGTCGGCGAGGATGCTGCCGTCCGCCGCGGCCAGCTCGACCCTGGGCATCTGCAGCGCGCCGTCGGCCCGGTCACGGGCGCGGCGCTGGCTCCAGAAGGCGCGGTAGCCCCGGCCCTTCACCTCGAATTCCACCTCGGCCAGGCACTCGGCGGTGTGCCGGGTCATCAGCTCGTTGGACTCCTTGGATAAACGGTCCATGCGCGGCGTGCGGTGATAGAGAGCCAGGCAGATGGCGTCGAGCAGGGTGGTCTTGCCGGCGCCGGTCGGCCCGGTGATGGCGAACAGGCCGTTGTCCCTGAACGGCGCTTCGCGAAAATCGATCTTCCACTCGCCCTTCAGCGAGTTGAGGTTCTTCAGGCGCAGGCTGAGGATCTTCACGCCCGCTCCTCGCGCAGCTCGTCGAGCACCTGGCGGTGCAGGCCGCGCAGGCGCCCGGCCAGCGCCTCGTCCAGTGCCGCGCCGGCCAGGCGCTGTTCGAACACCTCCTCGGGGCTCAGTTCGTCGAGGGTTTCCCGTGCCTCGCGGCACAGGCGGGCGACTGCGTCGCCGCGCTCGCGGCGGATGCGCAGCACCTCCACCGGCAGCCCCGCGCAAAGGGCGGCGACGCGCGCCGGCAGGTCGGGCAGGTGCTCGTCGGCGACGACCCGGACCTCCAGCCACACCGGACGCTCGGCGCTACCCCCGGCGGCCGCCTCGACAACGGCGCCGGCCAGCTCGGCGAGATCGCCGCGCAGCGTGAGCAGCGGCTGGAAACAGGGCACTGGCAGCGGCGTCACCGCCTCGAGGCCGTCCTCGCCCAGGTCGACCAGCAACACCTCCTTGCACTGGCGCGCCTCGTCGAAGGACAGCGGGATCGGCGAGCCGCTGTAGCGGATGTGCTCCAGCCCGGCGACCTGCTGCGGGCGATGGATATGGCCGAGGGCGACATAGGCCGCCGGCGGGAAGGCATCGGTCGGGAAAGCCTCCAGGCTGCCGACGTAGATCTCCCGCACCGATTCGCTGGCACTGGCGCCGACGGTGGTCAGGTGCCCCGTGGCGACGATCGGCAGGGCGCCGCCCAGCTCGCGGCGACGCGCCTCGGCGAGGGCGAACAGCGCCCGGTAGTGTTCGCGGATCGCCGCCTGCAGCGCCTGCAGCTTGGCGTCCGCGCTCTGCCCGGCCTCGCTTTTCAGCACGTCGCGCGGACGGATGAAGGGGATGGCGCAGAGCAACGCGCCCGGCGCACCGTCGCGCCGCGGCAACAGCAGGAGCTGCTCGGCCGGGTCCGCCGCCACGCCCGGAATCACCCAGGTGTCCAGGCAGGCCAGAAGACCGCGCGACTCGCCGAGCATGGCCACCGAATCGTGGTTGCCACCGAGCACCACCAGGCGGGCGCCGGTCGCGCGCAGCGCGACGATGAAGCGGTTGTACTGCTCGCGGGCATGACTGGGCGGCGCGCCGCTGTCGAACAGGTCGCCGGCGACGATCAGCGCGTCGACCGCGTGCTCGCGCACCCGCTCGACGAGCCAGTCGCAGAAGGCCCGGTGCTCGGCCTGGCGGGTCTTGCCCATGAAGTGCTGGCCGAGGTGCCAGTCGGAGGTGTGCAGGAGGCGCATGGAGGTCCGTCGTCCGAAAGAAGGCGGGGAACCTTGGCACCTCCGCGCCCCGGCTGGCAAGCCCGTGGGCGCCTGCCGGAATCAACCGGCCATGCGTCGCAGGGTGTCGTCGTCCTTGACCAAATGATGGAACAGCGCGGCGCCGACATGCCCGAGGATCAGCGCCAGCAGCAGCCAGGCGAGCGGTGCATGCAGGCTGCCCAGGGCCGCGAGCCAGCCGGTTTCCAGCCCGCTCCTGGCGACCAGTTGGACGCCGAAGACCTTCAGGCCGTAACCCTTGCCGAGCATCAGCAGCAGGCCGCTGAGCGGCATCAGAAGCATGCCGGCGTACAGCAGAAAGTGGCCGCCCTTGACCAGCGGCGCGCCGGGCCCCTGGTGCGGCGGCCGCCGGTGCCGCTGGCCCAGGGCCCAGAGCATGCGTAACACGACCAGCACCAGCAGCAACGCGCCGATGGAAATGTGCCAGGGGACCAGGGTCCGGCCCACCCAGTGCTCGCCGTCGGCGATCCGGTCGCCCAGCTTGAGGAACTGCCAGAGGATCAGGACGGCCATGGACCTGTGCAGGAGCCGGGTGATGGCGCCGTAACGGCTCTTCGAATCGAACATGCCTTCGCTCCTCAATCCTTTCCCTCGCCGGACGCGATCCCGGCCTCGTCGTCGCGCCAGGCGAAATCCAGCGTTTCGCCACCGGCCATGCGCTGCAGGTGCTCGGCGACCACCTGGCGGAAGAACGAGGCCTGCCCGGCGTCGCTCGCCTGCAGGCGCACATCCAGCAGCCCGTCGCCCGCCTGCAGCAGGCAGTGGCCCAGGGCGAGCTGGATCTCGCCCTGCCGCTCGTCGAAGCTGACCGGATACTTGTGCGCCCAGTGCTTGCACAGGCGCCGGATCAGGCGGGACGGGTCTTGCGTGGCGATGCGCACGGATGAAACGGACATGGCGGCACTCCTTGGCATGTCGGCCGGACAAACCGGCCAGTGGATGAATGTCAGGCGATGCTCTCGACGATCCCGCCCTCCACCCGCAGCGCCGCGCCGGTGGTGGCGCTGGCCTGCGGCGAGGCGGCATAGACGCAGAGACTGGCGACCTCCGCCGGCTCGGCGAAGCGCCGCAGCAGGCTCGACGGCCGATGGCGCTGGATGAACAGCCGCTCCATCTCCTCGGGGCTGACGCCCTCCTGGCGAGCCATCTCGCCGATGAAGGCGATCACCCCCTCGGTGCGGGTCGGCCCCGGCAGTATGCTGTTGACCGTCACCCCGCTGCCGGCCAGCACCTTGGCCAGGCCGCGCGAGACACCCTGTAGCGCCGTCTTGCTGACTCCATAGTGGACCATCTCGGCAGGAATGTTCAGCGCCGACTCGCTGGAAATGAACTGGATGCGTCCCCAGCCACGGGCCTGCATGCCTTTGGCGTAATGCCGCGACAGGCGGATACCGCTGAGCACGTTGACCTGGAAGATTTCTTCCCACTCTTCGTCGGTTATCTCGAAGAACTCGCGGGCGCCGTAGATGCCCAGGTTGTTGACCAGGATGTCGGCCTCCGGCTCGGCGGCGATCAGCGCCTGGCAGCCGGCGGCCGTCCCCAGGTCGCAGGCCAGCCCGCGAGCCGCAGCACCGCCTTTGGTATCGCGCAACTGCGCCAGGGCCGCGTCGACCCTGGCCTGCTCGCGGCCGTTGACGATGACGGTGGCGCCGGCCTCGGCCAGCCCGCGCGCGATGGCCAGACCGATGCCGCCGGTGGAGCCGGTGACCAGGGCGGTCTTGCCGGACAGATCGATGAGCATGCGAATCTCCTTGAATTATCGATGGTTCAGTCGAAACGGAAGGCGGACAGGGTGGTTTCCATCACCCGATCGGAGAACACCCGCCGGCCGCGCCCCTCGGCCGCCGCGCCGGCGACCGTCATGAGCGGCAGCAGGTGTTCCTCGGCGCGCGGCGGATGGCACAGCCGCGCCGCCGGCGCCGCCTCCCAGCGCGCCAGACGCGCCGCGCGCTCGGCGGGCCCGGCCTCGACCGTGGCGGTCAGCCACTGGTCGAACTCGTCGGACACCGGCGCGAAGCGCGGGTCGCCGTAGCCGCGCATGTTGTGGAAGCTCATGCCGCTGCCGACGATCAGCACGCCCTCCTCGCGCAACGGCGCCAGCGCGCAGCCGGCGTCGAAATGCGCCTGGGGGTCGAGATCCTGACGCAGCGACAATTGCACCACCGGGATGTCGGCGGCGGGAAACATCAGCTTCAGCGGAATGAACATGCCGTGATCGAAGCCGCGCCGCGCATCCCCCCGGCAAGGCAACCCGGCCGCGCCGAGCAGCCTGGCGACTTCCGCGGCCAGCGCCGGATCGCCGGGCGCGGGATAGCGCAGCTCGTAGGTGTGCGGCGGAAAGCCGTAGTAATCGTAGATCAGCTCCGGCTGGCGGCCGGCGCCAACGGCGAACTCCGCTTCCAGCCAGTGCGCCGAGACCATCAGGATCGCCCGTGGCGGCCGCGCCAGCGTGCCGGCGATGCCGCGCAGGAACGCGGCCATGGCGCTCCAGGCATCCGGCGGATTCCAGTCCATGAAGAAACAGGGGCCGGCCCCATGGGGCACGAACAGGGTCGGCTGGATGGTTTCGCGGGCGGACATGGGCAGACTCCATCGACGGCGGATGCAGGGAGTATGGACCTGCGCCTGGCAACGGATAATCTGCCAGTCCGCAGCAGCAGTTCTTACCGACAGCAGGAAATCCCCATGCTCGATCGCATCACCGGCATGCGCGTCTTCGTCCGCGCCGCCAGCGCCGGCAGCCTGTCCGCCGCCGCCCGTCAACTGGAGATGTCGCCGGCCATGGCGACCAAGCACGTGGACGCCCTGGAGCGGCGTCTCGGCCTCAAGCTGTTCCAGCGCAGCACCCGGCGCCTGGTCCTCACCGACGCCGGCAGCCAGTACCTGGACACCTGCCAGCGCCTCCTCGGCGAACTCGACGAGGCCGAGGCGGCGCTGCTCTCGCAGCGGGTCGAGGCCAGCGGCCTGCTGCGCATGAACGTGCCGCTGAGCTTCGGCAACCGCTTCATCGCTCCGCTGCTGCCGGCCTTCGCCCGCCGTCATCCGGCGGTGCGCATCGAACTGGGCCTGACCGACAGTCAGGTCGACCTCATCGAGGACCGCTGGGACCTGGCCGTGCGCATCGGCCGGCTCGCCGACAGCCCGCTGCAGGCGCGCCGCCTCGGCGACTGCCCGACGCTGGTCTGCGCCGCGCCGGACTATCTCGACCGGCGCGGCGTGCCGCGGCGGGTCGTCGAGCTGGGCCAGCACAACTGCCTGGGCTACAGCCTGTCGTCCTGGGGTGGCAGCCGGGAATGGGCCTTCGGCCGCGACGGCAGCGTGCGCGTGGCGATTTCCGGCGACCTGGCGGCGAACAACGGCGATGCCCTGCTGGCCGCCGCGCTCGATGGCCAGGGGCTGATCTACCAGCCGCTGTTCATCGTCGCCGACGCCTTGCAGCGCGGCGAGCTGGTGTCCCTGGAACTCGACCACCCGCCGCATCCTTTGGGCGGCATCCATGCCCTCTACCCGCCCGAGCGCCGCCCGCCGGCCAAGGTCCGGGCGATGCTCGACTACCTGGTCGAAGCCTTCGCCGCCCGCCCGCCGTGGGCGCGCTGAACGGCATCCATCTGGCGGCTTGGCTATCTTCTTGGCTACGACGACGACGTGAACGAGCTCGCCGCAGGAGCGGATTCATCCGCGCTCGACTGCCGGCAAAACCCGCGGCATCGCGAACGAGTTCACTCCCACAGGGCATGGTCGGCGAACCCGAGAACATCGCCGGCCAGCCCATGCACCGTTCGCCACCGTGGGTGATCGAAAGCCATGACCCGCCTGCACGACCTGAAGATCTACCTCAAGGCCAACCTCTGGCTGGTACCCATCCTGCTGCTGATCGGCATCCTGTTCGTCCTGGCCCTCGACCCGGCCCCGCCGACCCGCCTGAGCCTGGCCACCGGCCCCGAGGGCGGCGGCTACCAGGCCTTCGGCGAACAGTTGAAAGCCCGCCTGGCCGAGGAAGGCATCGCACTGGAACTGATCGCCACGGCCGGCTCGCCGGACAACCTCCGCCGCCTGCTCGCCGCGGACGGCCCGGTGCAGATCGCCCTGGTGCAGAGCGGCACCGAGCGGCAGTTGACGCCGGAGGAGCACCAGCGCCTGCACGGGCTCGGCGCGCTCTACCAGGAACCGTTGTGGCTGTTCCAGCGCCGCGACCTCGACATCCGCGATCTGCCCGGACTGCGCGGCAGGCGGATCGGCCTCGGCCAGGACGGCAGCGGTACCCAGGCGGTGGTCCTCGGCCTCCTCGAGGCCAGCGATATCGCGCGGGAGCCGGACTGGCTGGCCCTCGGTGGCCGGCAGGCGAGCGCCGCGCTCGAAAACGGCAGCCTGGACGCGGCCTTCTTCGTCGGACCGCCGGAAAATGCCCTGATCCAGGCGCTGGCGCGCAATCCCGCGCTGCGCCTGGCCGACCTGCGCCGCGCCGCGGCCTACCAGGCGCACCTGCCCTACCTCAAGACGCTGCCCCTGCCGGAAGGGCTGCTCGATCTGGCCCACAACAGCCCCGACCGGCCGCTCACCACCCTGTCGCCGGTGGCCACCCTGGTCGCCAACCATGGCCTGCACCCGGCGCTGACCCCGCTGCTGCTGGAAAGCTCGCGGCGGATTCTCCGGCCGGGCAGCCTGATCGACCCGCCGGGCAGCTTCCCGCGTCCCGAACCGAGCGGCTTTCCCCTGACCAAGGAGGCCGACAGCTACTACCACAGCGGCCTGCCCTACCTGCAACGCTTTTTGCCGTTTCGCATCGCCTCGCTGGTCGACCGCTACATCGTGCTGCTGATCCCCTTCCTGGCCATCCTGCTGCCGCTCGGCAAACTGGTCTCGCCGCTCTACGAATGGCGCATGCGCGCGAGGACCTACAAGTGGTACCGGCATCTGCACGAGATCGACGCGCGCATCCACGACGGCAGCATCCGCGGCCACGAGGCGGAGGAAATCGCCCGCCTCCAGGAGATGGAAAAGCGCCTCGGCCGGGTCGAGCTGCCGCTGTCCTACTCCCACGAGCTGTACAGCCTGCACCTGCACGTGCGCTACATGATCGAACGGCTGCGCGGGATCGCCGGCGAACAGCGGCCGCCCGAGGAAACGCCACGCGCGGACTAGCCTGCCATCCAAGGAGCCTTGCGCACTGTCCCTCCGGCCGGGTTATATGCACGGACCGTCTTCGGATACTGGAAAACGAACTCGCCAAAGAGGCCCGCGTATGACCCGAACCAGCCATATCGACCTACTGATCTGCGATTGCGACGGCGTGCTGATCGACAGTGAAATCATCACCGGCCGCGTGGTCCGCGAGGCGCTCGCCGCGCTGGTGCCGGAACACGAGCTGGACGTGCTGCTGGCCGGCACCTTCGGCCTGCAGAGCCGCGACATCATCGCCCGGGTCGCCGCGCATTTCGGCCTCGACCTGCCGGCCGACTTCCACCCCAACGTGCGCCGCCGCGCCGAGGCGATCATCCGCGCCGAGGTGCAGGCCATTCCCCACGTGCGCGAGGCGCTCTGCGCGATCGACCTGCCGCTGGCGGTCGCCTCCAACAGCCAGAGCGAGGCGGTGCACTACGCCCTGCAACGCACCGGGCTGACCGAGCGGGTCGATGTCGGCGTGTTCGGCGCCGACCTGGTCAAGCGCCCCAAGCCAGCGCCGGACCTCTACCTGCTGGCGGCCGGCACGGCGGGCGTGGAGCCGCAACGCTGCCTGGTCGTCGAAGACAGCGCTACCGGAGCCACCGCTGCCCTTACCGCCGGCATGCGGGTGATCGGCTTCCTCGGCGCCAGCCACATTCCCCCGGAACAGGGCGAGATCCTGCGTGAACTGGGAGTCGAGCATCTGCTGCACGACATGCGCGAACTGCCGGCGCTGGTCGAAAGATTGCGCTATCCAGCCACCACCGAAACCTCCGCCTGAACCCGCCCCGGCAGAATCGATCCGGGCGGCGTGGAACCCGCCCGACGAGCCGCCGGCTGCGCCGTGGCCCCGGCGATCGCCTGCTACAGTTACAGAACATCCCGCAACGGAGAGCGAACGATGTTCACGATCAGCACCACTCTTATCCTTGCGTTACTGGGTTGCGCCCTGCTTGGCCGGAGGCTGTATCTGAATCGCTGGACGCGAGCGAGGGCGCCATATCGACTCGACGGCTCGCAGGACGATCTGTGGGCCCGTCAAGAATTCGCCGCGCAGCAGCAGGCCTGGGAGCACCTGCAGCGGCTGGAGCGCGCCACGAAGAGAAGAAGACGCTAGACATACTCGCTAGAGCCCGCAGGACGCGGGCTCCACACCGCGAACCGTCCGCCCCGGCGCCAGCGCTGGCCGGACCGCACGCCTCTTCCGCTTCCACGCATCTTCGCCGGAACGGCGCCCCGCCCTCTTCCCACCGCCTCGGGTAAACTGCCGCATCCTTTTCTCACTGCCCGAGACCGCCGTGCCGATACGCCACTGCATCGTTCATCTGATCGAGAAGAAACCCGACGGCAGCCCCGCCGTGCTGCACGCCCGCGATTCCGAGCTGGCCGAGTCGCAGGCGCTGGAGAACCTGCTCGTCGACCTCAACGACAGCTACAACGCCAAGCAGGGCAAGGCCTGGGGACTGTTCCAGGAGGAATCCGGCGCCTACCCCTTCAGCGGCTGGCTGGGCGCCTACTTGGAGGGCGCCCGGGACTTCGCCGCGTTCAGCCGCCAGGCCGTGGAGCACCTGAAGACGCTGATGGAGGAGTCCAACCTGTCCAGCGGCGGCCACGTACTGTTCGCCCACTACCAGCAGGGCATGACCGAGTACCTGGCCATCGCCCTGCTCCACCACAGCGAGGGAGTGACCGTCACCGAGACCCTGGAGGTGGCGCCGGCCAAGCACCTGGATCTCGCCCAACTGCACCTGGCGGCGCGGATCAATCTCTCCGAGTGGCGCAATAACCGGCAGTCGAAGCAGTACATCTCCTTCATCAAGGGCAAGAACGGCAAGAAGGTCTCGGACTACTTCCGCGACTTCATCGGCTGTCGCGAGGGCGTCGACGCGCCCGGCGAGACGCGCACCCTGCTCAAGGCCTTCAGCGACTTCGTCGAGAGCGAGGACCTGGCCGAGGAAGAGGCCCGCGAGAAAACCAGCGCACTGGTCGACTACGCCAGCACCCAGGCCCGCCTCGGTGCGCCGATCGCCCTGGAGGAGCTGTCCGGGCTGATCGACGAGGAGCGCCCGCGAGCCTTCTACGAACATATCCGCAACAAGGACTACGGCCTGTCGCCGGAAATTCCGCCGGACAAGCGCACCCTCAACCAGTTCCGCCGCTTCACCGGCCGCGCCGAGGGCCTGTCGATCAGCTTCGAGGCGCACCTGCTGGGTTCGCGGGTCGAATACGACGAGGAGCACGACACCCTGACTATCCGCCAGGTGCCGAGCCAGTTGAAGGACCAGCTCAAGCGCCGCAAGGACGGCCAGTAGGCCCGCGCGAGGAATGCCCGTGCCGCGCCTGCCCGATGCGCTCCTCGACGCCTGCCTGTGCACCCCGGAAGCGCCGCTGGACGGCGATCCGGCACGCCGCTTCGGACTGGACAAGGCCGATGCCGCCGTCCGCCTGGCGGCGCTCCGGGACTGGCTGCGCCGGCGCTCGACTATGCTGCGCGCCAACCGCCGCAGCGCCCTGCTGCTGGTCCTGCAGGGACCGGACTGTTCCGGCAAGGATGGCGTGATCCGCCGTGTGCTGGCCGGCCTCGATCCGCTCGCCCTGGCGGTCCACGACTTCCAGCCGCCGGATGCCGGCGAGCGCCGCCACGACTTCCTCTGGCGCTACCGCCGGCGCCTGCCCGCGCCCGGCCAACTCGGGGTGTTCGACCGCAGCCATTACGAGGCGCTGGTCAGCGACCCGCTGGACGGCCTGTGCGGCGACGCCGAGCTGCCCGGCCGCCTGGCGCGGATCGAGGCGTTCGAGGCGCGCCTCGTCGCCCACGGCATCCAGCCGCTCAAGTGCTACCTGCAGATATCCCGCGCCGAGCAGAAACGTCGCCTGCGCCGACGCCTGGAGCGCCCGGACAAGCGCTGGAAGCTGGCCGCCGGCGATCTCGCCGCGCACCGCCGGTTCGCCGAGCGCCAGGCGCGCTGGGCCGCGGTGCTGGCCGCCAGCCACAGTCCCGCCGCGCCCTGGTACGTGATCCCGGCCGACCGCCGCTGGCTGCGCGACCTGCTGGTCGCCAGCCTGCTGGCGCGCGAGTTCGAGAAACTGGCGCTGGACTGGCCACGACGCCCGCCGCCGTTCGCTGCCGGGGAGCTGGAGCGCGCCTGAGCCCCTCCGGCGGCTCGACGGCAAGATTCAGTCGCACGTGCCGATGACGGGGCGTTTCGCGAAACGCTTCGGGCGGACGAACCAGGCATCGAGTTCGATGTCCCGCTCGGAGCCGACCGGCATGTGCCGGCCGAGCCAGCAGCGCGTGGGCAGCAGGGGCCGGGCAGCGGCCATGCGCATGGCCGCTGCCGTGCCGGGAAGGTCAGTCAGCGCCTCGCGGATGCTCTCGACCGCCGCCGGCTCGAGATCCCGCGCGATGAACACCAATCGCCCGCAGCGGTCGGCGAAAGCGCCATCGGCGGGCCAGGCCGGGAGCCGTACGGGCGGATAGGCCGCGTCCTGCACGCACTGGATGACATGCGGCTGTGGATCGCCGGCCACCGCCATCAAGCCCTTCACCCGCAGCAGCCGTTGCCCGTGCGCCGCCAGGATGCGCCCGAGCGACACCGCGAAACCCGGCCACGGGACCGGCGCCTCGAAGCGCACGACGAAGGACGAGACGCCGTCGCCATGCCGCTCGACGTGCAGGCGCCGCTGCACGGCCGCTCCATGCGCCAGGCCGGCCGGCGCCGCCAGCGGCCGATAGCGTCCGCGCTCGTCCATCAGCCAGCGGGCGACGTCGGGCGACTTTCCGGCGGCGGCGTAGATGCCGCCGCCGAACAGCCGATCCGCCGGCACCTTGCCGTGGCGCACCTCCAGACGGAGCGCCGTGGGGTTGAGAGCGGCGAGTTTCGCCTCCAGCCGCGTCCGGGTCGCGGCATCGCAAAGGTCGCCCTTGCCGATCAGCAGGCGGTCGGCCATGGCTACCTGGCGCACGGCCTCGCGATAGCGGCCCAACTGATCGAGACCGTGTTCCGCGTCGACGACCGTCAGCACGCCGTCGCACAGGTAGCGCGCCGCGACGAAGCGCTCCTCCATCAGCGTACCGACGAGGGGAACCGGGTCGGCGAGCCCGGTCGTCTCGATGAGCACGCGGGAAAGCGCGGGGATTTCCCGCCGGGAAAAGCGCTGGTGGAGTTCCCGCAGGGCCCGCACCAGATCGCCCTGCACGCTGCAGCAGATGCACCCGGAGTCGAGCAGCAGGGTGTGCTCGTCGAGCCTGTCGACCAGGTGATGGTCGATACCGACCTCGCCGAACTCGTTGATCAACAGCACGCTGCCCGCCATCGCGGGGTCCTTCATCAACTGCTTCAACAGGGTCGTCTTGCCTGCGCCGAGAAAGCCGGTGAGCAGGCTGACCGGAATGCGCCCGACGGGGCGCTCCGCAACGGGACTGGGCATGGTGCCTCCGGTGTCGTGGGTGGTTTCCGAGCTTGGCGCCTGGAACCGACAGCAAAGGCCGGGCCAGGCCCCGGCGACCGCCGGCAAAAACCCCCGGCACGCCGGCAGGCGGTCGCACCGCGCCTCCCGGCCCGTGCGAAAGACCCCGCGCCCAGCGGGAATTCGTACCGACGTGCGTTCGATTTTCGAACGCAGCGGCGCCCGACAATCGAACGCCCGTTCCGGACGCGAACGGCCGGCCGCTCCGCTTCGGCCGCCACGCAGGCCGGCGACGGGCGTTGGCGCACATATTGCTCCATGTCCGGAACCGGCTTGCAAACGCACCCGGCCGAGCGACCGGCAAACCCGGCGCCGGACTCGGGAACGGCTTCGCGGCGGGTCATAAAAAATACAAGAGAGAACCGAGCGCCGCGCTCACCGAGGCGGCGACGCGGTCAAAGGAGACGAACATGCCTGCCACTGCTACGGGTCAGATGTTCCCCGTGCCGGAAAACGACGACCGCATCAAGGTTTTGTGGGAGAGGTTCCTCAATGGCGGCGAGCCCGGATCGGATGCGCTGCGCCGCCTGATCGACGACTCCTGGCGGCGCTGCCTCGGCGCCAGCGTCGACCCGGACCGCTTCCAGGCGCCGCCGCCGCTCAGCGAGCATTCCCTGCATTCCCTGCGCGACGAATCCGCCGACCTGCTGAGCGCCAGCGCGCCCATCATGGCGGCGGCGCGGGACTTCCTCGCCGAAACCGGAACGGTGATGGTGCTCGCCAACCCGAGCGGCACCATCCTCAATCTCGAAGGGGACGTGTCCACCCGCGGCCTGGCGGAAAACATCTATCTGCTGTCGGGGGCGAACTGGAGCGAACTGGCCTGCGGCACCAACGCGATCGGCACCGCGCTGGAGGTCGGCCAGCCGGTGCAGATCCATTCGGCGGAACACTATTGCGCCGGCATCAAGCGCTGGTCCTGTTCGGCGACGGTGATCCGCGACCCCTGCGACGGCAGCATCCTCGGCGTGGTCGACGTGTCGGGGCTCAGCGCCTCCTACAGCCGCCACAGCCTCGCCCTGGTCGTGGCGACGGCCGGGCGTATCGAGAGCCGTCTGGCGAAAATGGAAATGGATGTCCGTTACCGACTGCTGGAAACCTGCATCGGTCGCCTGTCGCCGAGCGCGACCGACGGCATCGTCGTGTTCGACCGGCGCGGCCGCGCCATCCAGGCGAATGCGCGCGCCTCGGCGATGGTGGCCGACCTGGCCAGCCGCGAGCCGCTCGGCTCGACCGGCGAGCTCGGCGCCTTGTCGCTGAAATGGGAGAAAAACGGCGGGCTCGCCGAGCACCTGCCCGAATGGATGGACCCGGACTGGCTGCAGCCGGTGATCGTCGGCAACCAGCATCTCGGCACGCTGCTGACGCTGCCGAACCGGCGCGCGCCCGGCGCCGGCGCGGCCAGCCCGGCCGTCCTCGACGAGAGGTTCGACGAGAGCGGCTTCGACAAGGTGGTCGGCGAATCGACGGCGCTGCTGCAGGCGGTCGGCCGTGCCCGGCAGCTCGCGAAATCCCGCGTCCCGGTCCTGCTGCTGGGCGAGACCGGCGTGGGCAAGGACGTGTTCGCGCGCGGCATACACGAATCCGGCGCGACCCGCGACGGCCCCTTCGTCGCCCTGAATTGCGGCGGCTTCTCGCGCGAGCTGTTGACCAGCGAGCTGTTCGGCTACGTCGAAGGCTCGTTCACCGGCGCACGGCGCGGCGGCATGATGGGCAAGATCGAGGCGGCCGACGGCGGCACCCTGTTCCTCGACGAGATCGGCGAGATGCCCATCGACCTCCAGCCCCATTTCCTCCGGGTGCTGGAGGAAGGCGAGGTCTATCGCATCGGCGAGACCAAGCCGCGCAAGGTCAATTTCCGCCTCGTCGCCGCGACCAACCGCGACCTGCACAAGGAAATCCAGGCCGGCACCTTCCGCATGGACCTCTTCTACCGGGTCGCGGTGACCAGCATCCACATCCCGTCCCTGCGCGAGCGACTCGGGGACATTCCCCTGCTCGGCGAACACTACCTCGACATCCTGACCCGCCAGCACGGGCTCGCACCGCGGACGCTGTCGGCCGGCGCGGTGACCCTGCTGCAGCGCTACGCCTGGCCGGGCAACATCCGCGAGTTCCGCAACGTCATCGAAAGCATGCTGCTCACCTCGCCGGCGAGCGTGCTCGGCGAAGCCGACGTGCCGCTCGACGGGCGCTGCGTGGCCCACGCGACACGCCAGCCGGAACCCGACGCGCAGGACGAGGCGCGCGATCTGAACGGCCTGGAAAGCGCCGAGCGCGAGGTCATTCGGCGAACCGTCAAGGGCTGTCGCGGCAACATGACCGCGGTGGCGCGGGAACTGGGCATAGCCAAGAGCACCGTCTACGCGAAGCTCAAGCGCTTCGGCCTGGAAACCTACGTGGAAGATCTGCGCAACTACCGCGCCTGAGCCCACCCCCTCCCCGCTCGCCCCGCCTCCGTCCCCGCCCGGGGCCGGAGGCTTCCGGCCCTGTCGCCGAAGTGTCCGCCCGCCATGCCTCGATATCGGCGACACGCAACTTCCCTAGCCTCTTCGCCGAACTCGAGCCACTCGCCCGTGGAACTTCTCCGAGCGACTTCGCCGTCGCCATTCATATATTCGACAGCGCATCGAAAAGCGCTCTCCCGGATATACGGCAACTCCTCATCTTGCGTCGCACAAATCCAACCGGAATTCGAACGGATATTCGCGAAAGCAGACGCCGACGACTCCACCGAAATCGAAAACAATTAATTTTTTACTTGAAAAACAACAAATTAAGAAAACAAAAAGAAGATTACAAAACTGGCACAGCCGTTGCGATAAGTATCGATGAAGAGTCCGCTCACGCTGTTTCGGAAACACCGAACATCCACCGACGCGAGCGGACTCGGCGAGCCGGGAAACATACATACCGACGACCGACATTGACGACATTCCAATCCAAGAACAGATGGCGGAGGAAATGCGGCATGACATTACAGATAAACATCGATAACGGTGGCACGCTCACCGATATATGCATCATGACCGATGACGGAATCAGGAAAACCAAGGTGCTGACCACGCCTTACGACCTGAGCAAGTGTTTCTTCGAAGGCCTGCAGAAGGCGTCCGGCGTGCTCTACGACAAGCCGGACGTAGCGCGGCTGCTCGAAGAGGTCGACCTCATCCGCTATTCGACGACGCAGGGCACCAACGCCATCTGCGAACGCAAGGGACCACGGCTCGGCCTCATCGTCGACGCCGGCGACCGCGAACTGCCGGCGCGCCTGGCCGAACACGACCCGGAGGTATACGAAGCGCTGGTCGGCGACCGCGTGGAGTTCCTCGACGCCGTCGCCGTGCGCGGCGCGGATGCCGACGTCGAGGTGGTGAGGGCGATCAACCGGCTCACCGCCACCGGCGCCAACCGCCTGGTGGTGAGCTTCGGCGGCAGCGCCTTCCGCGAGATCGAGGAGGCTTTCCGCAAGGTGGTGCTGCGCAAGTACCCGCGGCACCTGCTGGGCGCGGTGCCGGTGCTCTACGGCAGCGACCTGACGACGGATCGCGATCCGCTGCGGCGTACCTGGACGGCGCTGATCAATTCCTTCCTGCATCCGGCGACCGAGGCATTCCTGTTCAACGCCGAGAATCGCCTGCGCGCCTATCGCACCAAGAATCCGCTGCTGATCTTCCGCAACGACGGCGACGCCTCGCGCGTCGCCAAGACGGTGGCGATCAAGACCTACAGCTCAGGCCCGCGCGGCGGCATGGAGGGCATGAAGTCCTTCTCCAGGCTCTACGGCCTGTCCGACATGGTCGCCATCGACGTCGGCGGCACCACCACCGACATCGCCCAGTGCCTCGACGGCGTGGTCGCCGAGGTGCAGCGCGGCCACGTCGAGGGCATCAGCGTGTCCTTCCCGCTGTGCGAGATCGTCAGCGCCGGCGCGGGCGGCAGTTCGATCTTCAAGGTGGTCGACAAGCGCATCGCGATCGGCCCGGAAAGCGTGGGCGCGGTGCCGGGACCGGCCGCCTTCGGGCGTGGCGGCAAGGAGGCGACGATCACCGACGCCAGCCTGCTGCGCGGCATCTTCGACCCCGCGTCCTACTTCGGCGGCGGCATGGCGCTGGACCTGGACCGCGCCGCCAGCGCGGTCAGCGTCAACATCGCCGAGCCGCTGGGCCTCGCGCTCGACGAGGCGCTGCTGCAGATGGCGAACGCCTACGAAGAGAAGATCGCCGCCGAGTTGCACCGCTTCACCCGGATATCGAAGGACACGGTGATGCTCGCCTTCGGCGGCGCGGGGCCGCTCAACGCCTGCGGCGTGGCGGAGAAGGCCGGCATCGGCCGGGTCGCCGTGCCCAAGCTGGCGGCGGTGTTCAGCGCCTTCGGCATCGGCGCCTGCGATATCTCGCAGCGTTACGCGGTCGCGCTCGACGAGCGCAGCGCCAGGGGCGTGGACGAGGCGTTGGCCGAACTCGGCCGCAAGGCGGCGCGCGACATGTTCGCCGAGGGCTTCGCCGAAGGTCAGTACGAAGTGCAGGCCTGGCTGGCGGGCGAGCTGGAAGACGGCCGCGAACTGCGCTTCCCGGTCGCCGACGGCGCCGCTTTCCCGGCCGAACTGGCGCGGGCCAGGGCGGTGGAGCTGGGCCTGCGCGCCGTCAAGCCGCTGCGCAGCGAAGCCGGCAGGACCGCGCGCTTCGCCGCAAGCCAGGCCGCCGGCGCCGCCGGCATGCGCCAGGTGCTGACCCGCTGCCAGGGACGCATCGACATCCCGGTCTATCGCCTGGCCGAACTGGCGCCGGGCGACCACGCGGCCGGGCCCGCGATTCTCGAAGAAGACTTCTTCACGTGCCACGTGCTCGATGGCTGGACCTTCGTCATCAGTGACGCGGGCGACATCATGCTGAACAGGAAGGGCTGAAAAATGAAAGTTCCGATGACCGAATACCTGCGCATCGATCTCGATTCGGAAAAGTGGGAGTGCCGGGTGTGCGACCACGAGATCGGCCCGGCGACCAAGGGCTACAAGGAGGGCATGCTCGTCCACGACCGCGATCCGCGCGAGATCCACCCGCCGATCCTCGACCCCGACAAATACCGCTACACCTTCTGCCCCGACCCGGAGTGGGTGCGCATCCTCGAATACTACTGCCCGCACTGCGGAACCATGGTCGAGACCGAATACGCCATCCCCGGCCATCCGCCGCTGCACGACATGCAGCCGGACCTGCCGGTCCTGCGCGCGCAGTGGGCCGGACGCGGACAACTCGCGGAGCCGGTCGTCGGCCCCGAAGTGCTGGCCGACCAGGGCCACAGCCACTGAACCACCGTCGACCGCCGGTTCCCAACGCCGCCACGTTCCGGGTGGCGCCGGCGCCGAGAACAACGAGGAGACAACAAATGAGGCGCGTTTCAGTCGATATCGGTGGCACCTTCACCGATTGTTTCGTGGTCTGGGATGGCAAGTACATCGAGGCCAAGGCCCTGACCACCCATCACAACCTCGCCCTGGGCTTCAACGAGGCGCTGGGCAAAGCCTACCGCGACCTCGGCCTGGAGCTCGAGGAAATCCTTGCGCAGGTGGACTCCGTCCGCTACGCCACCACGCTGGGCACCAATGCCCTGATCGAACACAAGGGCCCGCGGATCGGCATGCTGGTCACCGCCGGCTACGAGGCCACGGTGCCGCTGTCGCGGGCCCGCGGCTACGGCGAAGGGCTGGACATCCTCGGCCAGCAGGACCTGCCCAACGCCCAGCGCCCCGACCCGCTGGTGCTGCCGCACATGATCCGCGGGGTGCGCGAGCGCGTGGACTTCCAGGGCGACCTGGTCATGCCGCTCGACGAAAACGACGTGCGCGCCCAGATCCGCGAACTGGTGGACCGCGGCGCCGAAATCATCGTGGTGGCGCTGGTCAACTCGGTGGTCAATCCGGCGCACGAGCAGCGCATCGAGGAAATCCTCCTCGAAGAGTACCCATCCCATCTGCTGGGGGCGATTCCGGTGGTGCTGTCCCACCAGGTGGCGGGCCGCAAGGGCGAGTACGTGCGGGCGAGTTCGGCGATCGTCGACGGCTACCTGCACTCGACCATGTACCACGCCCTGTCCGCGCTGGAGCAGAACCTGCGCGCCCACCGCTACGAGCAGCCGATGCTGGTCATCCACAACTCCGGCGGCATGGCCCAGCTCAACTCGACGGATGCCCTGCAGACCATCCACTCCGGACCGGTTTCCGGCATCGGCGCCTCCGAGCACCTGGCCATGCAGTGCGGCCTGGGCAACGTGGTGGCGACCGACATGGGCGGCACCAGCTACGACATCGGCATCGTCGTCGAGGGCGGCATCAAGCACTACGACTTCAACCCGGTGATCGACCGCTGGCTGGTGTCGGTGCCCATGGTGCACTTGGTGACCCTGGGTTCCGGCGGCGGCTCCATCGCCAGCTACGACCGCATGTACGACACGGTGAAATGCGGCCCCGAATCCGCCGGCTCCGACCCCGGCCCGGCCTGCTACGACCGCGGCGGCATGCGCCCGACGGTGACCGACGCCGACCTGCTGCTGGGCTACCTGGACCCGCAGAACTACGCCGGCGGATCGATCCCGCTGAATCCGCGCCGGGCGGCGGCGGCGGTCGAGGACACGCTGTGCGACGAGCTCGACTGCTCGGTCATCGAGGCCGCGCTGCTGATCCGCGAGAAGGTGGACGACAACATGGCCAACGGGCTGTTCACCGAGCTGCGCGCCCGCGGCTACGATCCCAAGGATTTCACCATGCTGGCCTACGGCGGCAACGGACCGCTGCACTGCTGCGGCATCGCGCAGAACCTGAGCATCGACAAGATCCTCGCGCCGCCGTTCAGCTCGGTGTTCTCGGCGGTCGGCGCCGGCAACCTGCACCAGCTCCACATCCACGAAACCTCGCTGTACATGGTGTTGTACGACTCGAACAGCCGCCGCCTGTTCGACGACTACGTGCGCTTCAACGACATCGTCGCCGACCTGAAGGAGCGCGGCACCCAGGACCTGCTGCGCCAGGGCATGGCCCGCGAAGACATCCACCACAGCCTCGAACTGGACATGCGCTACGGCAACCAGTTGGTGCAGACCACCGCGGTCATCCCCCGGCACGAGGTGCGGGGACCGGCGGACGTGCTGGCGATCATCGAGCAGTTCTCCGAGGACTACGGCAAGCGCTTCGGCAAGGGTTCGCAGGCGCCGGAGGCCGGCATCCGCATCAACACCATCCGGGTCGCCGCGTTCGTCCGCCACGAGACGGTGCAGTTCGAGGACATCAAGCCGCTGCCGGCCGAACGGCGCAAGTCGCCGCCACCGCCGTCGTCCACCCGCACCTGCCACTTCGTCGGCCACGCGGGCGCCTTCGAGACGCCGGTATGGAGCCGGGCGGCGATCGAGCCGGGGATGCAGATCGCCGGCCCCGCGATCATCGCCTCCGAAGTGACCACCTTCCTGGTCAATCCGGGCTGGAACTTCGTCGCCGCCCGCCAGGGCGCCTCCTGGTTCCTGCGCGCCTGAACGGCGCGCCACGACCCTCTTTCACTTTCAGACAGGATCGGACATGAACAAGATCGCCACCCCCGCGAAGACAAAGACGCCGAGCAGCGAAGAACTGGCACTGATCGAGAAGTTCCTCAACGACACCACGCTGTTCCTCGGGCCGGACCCGGAGATCATGCAGAACCACGACCTGATGCCGCGCAGCGCGGTCGAGGACGAAGCCATCGGCAGGATGAGCGACGCCCACACCATCGCCAAGATCCGCGACCGCATCCAGGCCGGCTGCGACGAAGGCTACGAAATGGTCGAGCAGATGGGCGCGGCGCCCGGCGCCAAGTGGGGCGACGTCATCACCGGGGTGTACTCGGCCTCGGGCGACCTCGCCATCGCCAGCGCCGGCGGCGTGCTGCTGTTCTCCGCCCTGGTGCACCACCCCATCAAGTTCATCATCAAGAACTGGCTGAACGACCCCACCGTGGGGGTGCGCGAGGGCGACGGCTTCATCCACAACGACTCCCGCTACGGCAACGTGCACAACACCGACCAGAGCATGATCCTGCCGATCTTCCACGACGGGAAACTGGTGTGCTGGGTGGCCTCGACGGTGCACGAGGGCGAGAACGGCGCGATCGAGCCGGGCGGCATGCCGTCCATGGCCGAGAGCCCGAGCGACGAAGGGCTGAAGATGTGCCCCTTCAAGGTCGTCGAGAACTACGAGATCAAGCGCGACCTGCTGACCTTCCTGCAGAACTCGGTGCGTGAACCCAAGCTGCAGTACGAGGACATGAAGGTCAAACTCTACGCCTGCCTGCGCATCAAGCAGCGCATCGTGGAGACGCTCGGGACCGACGGCCCGGACGCGCTGGTCTCGACCCTGCGCCTGACCATGGAAAACGTCCGCACCGAAGTGAAGCGCCGCGTCAGCGAATGGCCGGACATGACGGTGCGCACCTACGTCATCCAGGACTCGACCCTGCGCGAGAACTGCGTGGTGAAGGTCAACTGCAAGCTCACCAAGACCGGCGACCGGCTGATCTTCGACTTCCGCGGCTCGGCCCCGGAATTCACCAACCGGCCGACCAACACCATAGTCGCCGGCCTCAAGGGCATGCTCTCGCAACTCTTCCTGTGCTACGTGTGGCCGGACCTGCCGCGCGGCCAGGCGGCCTTCGCGCCGATCGAGGTGATCACCGACCCGCACTCGATCATGAACTGCTCCTACGACGCGCCGAACTCGCAGAGCCTGATGTCGATCTTCACCGGCTTCACCGCCGGCCAGCACGCGGTGGCGAAGTTCCTCTACAGCTGCCCGGAGAAGTACACGAAGGTGCATGCGCCGACCTTCAACATGATCAACACCTTCATCTGGGGCGGGGTGAGCCAGCACGGCGAAACCCTCGGCAACCTCTGCGCCGACCTGAACGGCATGGGCGCCGGCGCCACGGTGGACCGCGACGGCGAGCACGCCCTGGCACCAATCTTCGCCACCATGGCGGACATCGGCGAGCAGGAGCTGAACGAGGAGGACGTGCCCTTCCTGCAACTGGTGTCGAAGAAGATGACCCGCGACGCCATCGCGCCGGGCAAGTATCGCGGCGGCCAGGGCTACACCATGATGGTGGCGACCAAGGACAGCGATCAGTGGGGCTTCATGACCACCTGCCAGGGCGCCAAGATCCCGCCGATGCAGGGCCTGTTCGGCGGCTACGCCTGCGGCACCTACCCGCTCGCCAAGATCAGGGGCGTGGACGTGTACGACGTGCTGCTCGAAACGCCGGAAAAATTCCGCCACTCGATCGAGGAACTCATGAACGAACGTCCCTTCGAAGGGGCGAGCTACACCACCCACCACATGGGCATGGGCTTCGAGATTTCCAAACGCGGCGAGCTGTTCATGATTTCGCAGGGTGCCGGCGCCGGTTACGGCGACCTGCTGGAGCGCGATCCGGCGGGCGTCGTCCGCGACATCGAGGAGGGGCTGATCTCGCCGGGCGTCGCCGAGCGCCTGTACAAGGTCAAGTTCGACCCGGCGACGCTGGCGATCGATCACCAGGCCACCGCCACCGCCCGCGATGCCGAGCGCAAGGCGCGCCTGGCCCGTGGCGTGCCCTACGCCGAGTTCGTCAAGACCTGGAACAAGCCGACGCCACCCGCCCATCTGCAGTACTTCGGCTGTTGGGGCGAGGATATCGACAAGCTCTACATGGGCAGCGCCGAGCGGTTCCGCACGGGCAGCGAGCCCAAGCCCAACTACATGCCCAACCCGAAGGACGTGCGCATCGCCGAACTCGAAGCGCGCCTGGCGGCACTCGACGCGCTGGGAGGCGAGAAGCAATGAGCCGGCATCTCGCCGAGGATCTGCCCGGCGGCACGGGCGGCGGAGGCCTGCGGGTGTGGCTGAAGGCTTCGGCCTACACCCGACGGCTGCTGTTGGGCGCGGACGGCGATCCCTGGACGGGCGCGGCGCAATACCTGGCCTATTTCAGCCAGGCCCAGGGCCTGCTGCGCCCGGACGCGGCGGTGCTGGAGGTCGGCGAGCTATTCGACTCCTGGCTGTCCCGCCACCCGGAAGCGGTGGCGGAGCTGGGCTCGAAACGGCGCGCGTCCTTCCCGCTGCGCAAGCTGCTGGAGCAGGATGAGCCGCGCCGGCTGCTCGCCGAGGTCGTCGAGGCGGTGGTCGCCAACCTGCGCGGGCGGACGCCGCTGGTGCTGGCCATGCCGTCGCCCAGGCACTGGCTGCTGCACGCCAACGCGCTGGCCGGACGCTCCGGGATCGAAACCAACCCGGACGCGATCGAGGATGCCGCCATGTACATGGCGGACCTGCTGCGCGCCCTGTCCGCCCAGCCGGTGGGCGGGGTGCTGCTGGAGGAGCATCCCGCCGATGACCGCCCGGGAACGACCGACCTCGAACACTACCGCCCGCTGATCAACGTGGCCAGGCACTACCGCTGGTCGCTGGCCTGGCGGCCGCGCGGCGACGCCGACCTGGGGTCGCCGGCGCTGGCCGAGTTCGATGCGCTGATCTCGGCGGATCTCCGGCTGCAGCGGCCGGCATCGAGCGGCGTGGATGTGGGCGCCGTCCTGTGGCAAGGCGGCGACTTGCCGACCCTCGATCAGGGGCAGTTCTACTTCGTCGAGATTCCCGCCGATCAGCAGCCGGAGTTCGTCCTGGACAGTCTCGCCCGGCTGCGCGGCTGAGAGCCCTGTTCACGATCCAGCGAGCTAGAGCCATGCAAGGCAAAAACAGGCGAGGAAGCGGAGTTTACGTAGGGTAAATGAGCATTTCGAGCCTGTTTTTAACGCAGCAGGGCCAACGCGCAGCAGATCGTGAACAGGCTCTGAGAGCCGTCGGACAAGCGTCTCGGTGGGCCACGGACGGCCCGGCCGATCGTCTTGTCGCCCTTGCCGTCCCCGGCTTCCCACAGGCTCCGCCACCGTTGCCCGGACAGGCAGCGAGCCTGTGAGGGCCCCGCAAATGCGGGCGCCCGATGCCGCGGGACGGATTTTTTACCCGCCACCGCCTCATTCACGGACCCGAAACAGCGGGTTTCCCGTGTATCGTCGATACCTCCTCGCCCTGCCCGATCGAACTCAGCGCCCGACGACGCGAAACCCCAGGCGCGGCAGGTGCACGTGCAGCACCCCGGCCCGCGGGTCCTCGCGACGCAGGATCAGTTCCTCGAACCCGGCGTGCAGCAATTCGCCCTCCAGCGGCTCGACGCCGTAATCGGTGGCGGCGACGGCCACCCGCTGGCCGACGTGCCAGTCGCCGCCCTCGATGGAAGGCTCGTTCGGCAACGACGCGGGAATCGCCGCGCGGGCGATATCGATGGCATCCGCGGCGGACAGTCCGCTGGAGGAGCCGTGGCCGAAGCCGAGCACCCGGTCGAGCCAGGCGGCCACCGCCGGCCAGGCGTCGACCAGGGCGGTGGTCAGCGGCATGGCGCGCAGCAGCCAGAGGGGATGGGCCACGGCGAAATCGGCCAGCGAAGGCTCGCCGAACAGGTAGTCGCCGTCCGCGTGCTCCAGTTGCCGCTGCAGGCGGGCCATCAGGGTCGGCCACTGCTGGCGGGCCTGCTCCAGCGGCAGGCGCTCGAAGGTGCCGCCACTGAACAGCGCCGCCCGGTCCTCGACGAAGGCCTTGAGTTCGCCCGGCGGCGACTGGGCGAAACGCTGAGCGACCGCCTCGGGCTGGAAGGCCAGGGCCGCCGCATGCAGGAAGAAGAACTCGTCGGCCCAGGCGGCGAGACCGGCGACATTGAATGCCTGCTCCTCGGGAAACAGCGTCGGGAAAACCTTTTCCGCCTCCAGGCGGCGGGCGATCAGCGCGCTGTCGCAGTAGACGTCGGCACCGATCTGCAGCACCGGCGTACGCCGGTAGCCGCCGGTCAAGGCCAGGAGATCGGGCTTGGGCATCACCCGTGGAACGATCACCGAGCGCCAGGACAACTGCTTGAAGCCGAGGATCAGGCGCACCTTCTCGGCGAACGGCGAACTCGGGTAATGGTGCAGGACGGGCTCGTGCATCGCGGCTTTCTCCGCAGGCGGATCGGTGGGCTACGGGGCGGCGGCCACCAGGGCTTCCTTGGCGGGCTTCGACAGGCGCTTGAGCGCCCGCTCGCGGCGCAAGGCTGCTCCCTTGTCGGCGCAGGATTCGACATAGACTAGCGCCTGCGCCGGACTGGTATGGAAGAAACGGGCGCCGCGACCGCTCCGATGCATGGCGAAGCGTCGCTGCGGATCGTCGCTGATGCCACAGTAGAGCGCACCGTTGGCAGCCCTCACCAGGTAGACGAACCAGGGCTTGGACGGCGCGCTCATGCGGGCTGCGCGCCGCTGGCGGGGAATGACGGCAAGACGGCTCTCCGGCGCGGGAACGGGCTGCCGAGCTTAGGCAATTCCCGTCGGTCGGGCCAGCGGAGCATGGCTCAGATCAGTTTCATGGTGTAGCTGACGATCACCCGGTTCTCGTCGATGTCGGAGCGGTAGTTGGCACGGGCCATGGCATGGCGCAGACGGAGGCTGACGTCCTTCAGGGGGCCGTCGTGCATCGTGTAGGACAGGTCGATGTCGCGCTCGCTGTCCTCCCCTTCGAAGCCACGCCCGGTACGCACGTCGCCGCCCTCGACGTAACGCAGGGTGGCACTCAGCCCGGGCAGGCCGAGGAAGGCGAAATCGAGATCGTCGCGTACTTGCCAGGAGCGCTCGCCGGGCTGGGAGAAATCGTAGGTGGGCAGCGTGTTGCCGAGCGGAGCCAGGGTGTCGCCGATCTCCACGAAGCCGTCGGCGCCGGACATGGACTGGTAGCCCAGGGTCAGGGTATCCGCCTTGTACCTGGCCGACAGCAGCGTGTACAGCGCCCGGTTGTCGATGTTGCCGGCCCGCGCCCGGCCGCTTTCCTCGGTGTCGTAGTAGCCGACGGTGGCGCTGAGCACCCAGTCGCCCAGCGGATGGGTCTCCTTGAAACCGTAGAAGCGCTGCCGGTAGATGTCCTTGAGTTCGCCCTGCCAGACGCGGGCCAGGCTGTGGTCGTGGTTGAAACTGTAGTCGAGGCCGACGTAGTCGAAGCGGTGCGAGGTGATGCCGGCGATCCGCGACGGATTGGCGGACTCGGTGAGGGTCGCGTACAGCGGCTGGCTGTCGCCGGAGTCGCGCCGGCTGAAGGAGCGCAGTCGGCCGGCCTGCAGGGTCAGTCCGGGAATCTCGTTGGAGACCAGCGATGCGCCCTGGTAGGTCGGCGGCAGCAGGCGGATGTCGCTGTACATGAGCACCGGCAGCTCCGGCTGCAGCCCGCCGATCCTGACCTCGCTGTTGGAGGCCAGGACCTTGAGCGCCGGCATGATCCGCCCGAACTCGCCGGCGGCCTTGCCATCGTCATGTACCGGCAGCAGGCCGGTCCCGCTCCGCTCGGGGCTGCTGTCGAGCCGGACGCCCAGCACGGCGAGGGCGTCGAGGCCAAGGCCGACCGGTCCGGTCGTGTAACCCGAACGGTAGTTGAAGATGAAGCCCTGGGCCCACTCCTCCGCCTTCGACTTCGACTTCTTGCTGGCCCCGACGATGTCGGAGAAATCGCGGCTGAAATAATAGTTGCGCAGTTGCAGGGTGGCCGAGGAGCCTTCGAGGAAACCGGGTTCGGCGGCGTGGACCGAAGGCAGGAAAGCGGCTGCGGCGATGGACGGGATGAGGCGGGAAATACGCGAACGACTCTTCTTCATGGGAAGGAACTACTCTTCGCAGGATCATGGAGAAAGATGGAAACCGGGCGGTCGATTGTCCGACGCGGAAAATCGACCGCATGGCGCCGGGCCATTAGACACCAGCTTCCGGCTACGATGCACGGGCCCGTCTCCCCCGTCAGGGCAATCGCATGAAGCGCTCGCCTGATATCGGACTGGAAAGAAAGATTGTGTGAGCCTTGGCATGGCTGCTTGCCGAGTGCTCCGACACTCCCTGTTTCGGCCCCCCGGCCGAGTCACTTTTTCTTGTCTGGCTGTACGGACCGGAGACATGGTGGACACATGTGCGGGGACATGGTTGACGGATTATGCGTCAGTTTTGGCTAACTCCCGCAGGTCAATCTGCACCAGCTTGTGATGGACGAAGTACACGTCGTATAAGCCGTCGGTATCGCCGCTCGGACGGATGGCCACCGGCTGGTCGCGCAGTGGATTGGAGAGTTTGTAGCTGCGTCCTTTGAACCTGATCGCCCCAAGCGCCTTCACTGTCACCACGGTATCGTCCGGCCCGTATTCAATGGTGGGCAGTTGTACAGGATAAGTCCGTGGGCTGACTCGGTAGCGTGTGACAGGCGTGACCATCCGAAGGGCTTCGTGGGGTCGCTGGTGGTTGTAGACCACACGCCAGTTGTCGAAGGCTTCCTGGGCCTGGTGCAGGGTGTGGAAGCTGCGGCCATTGAGGACTTCGGCCTTGAGTGAGCGGTGAAAGCGTTCATCCTTGCCGTTGGTTTGCGGGTGACGAGGACGGCTGAAGCTCAGGCGGATGCCCAACCGGATCAGCCAGATGGCAAGTTCGGTCAATTGCCCCGGTTGGCGCGAGGCACCCCAAGGGGCGCCGTTGTCCGTGTTGATCCGTACCGGCAAGCCATAGCGCTCGAAGATGCCGATCAGTTCACCCTGCACGGTGCCATGGCGCTGACAGGCGCAGGCCCGCAGGCCCAGGTTGAAACGCGAGTGGTCGTCCAGCACGGTCAGTGGATGACAGGGGCCTTCGGATGTCTGGAAATACCCTTTGAAATCCATTTGCCACAGATCGTTGGGTGCCGCGTGCTCGAAGCGTTTCCAGGGCACGGCCGCTTCTGAGGCCAGGGGATCGATCAGTCCGTGACGGTGCAGGATAGAGGTGATGGTGCTTGGCGCCAAGGCTGGATGCCCCAGGTCTTGCAAGCGCCGACTCAGCTTACGTCCACCCCAGCACGGATGGGCCTGGCGCAGCTCCACCACCCGGGCTTCCAGACTGGGCGATGTCAGGTGTGGGCTGGTCTTGGGGCGCCTGGAAAGGTCGGCCAGGCCGGCACGCCCTTGCTGTTCATATCGGACCAGCCACTTGTACGCAGTCTGCGGGCTGATCCCGAAGCGTCGGCACAACTCACGGCGGTTGCTGCCTTCCTGCTGGGCCAGCAGGACAAATTCTTCTCGTAGGTTCATGGTGTCTTGAATGTTCCAGGGCATGGTCGTTGGCTCGGCAGGTCACTGCCGAAAGTGTCAACCATGTCCCCGCACACCTGTCACCTAGGTCTCCGGTCTGTACATCTGGCCAAGAAAAAGTAACCCAAAAGAAGGCCACCCCCTCATCCGGCCCTGCGCTTCGCTCCGGGTTCCCTCCCTACATCGCCGTTCCAGGGGCCCGCCGCGAAGGGCCATCCATGGCCCATCGCGGCTCTCGCGGCATCCTTGCCGCTCGCCCCCTTCCACGACGATTCCGCTCGGCCTCCTGAAGGGGGTATCCGGCGCGGCCTGACAGGCCGTGCCGCAAGAAGGGCAAAAGCGCTTTCAGGCAGCTCGGAACCGACTCCCGTTCAGGAGGCCGAGCGCAGGTGTCGCGGAGGGGGACGCGAGGCAGGACGCCGAGCGAGTCGCGAAGGGACAGGGACGTCCCTTCGCGACGTGCCCCCGGAGCGGCGCCGGAGCGAGGGAGCCCCGGCGCAGCCGGGGCCGAATGATCGGGCGCGCTTTCTCTTTGGTTACTTTCTCTTTCGCGCGAGCAAAGAGAAAGTGACTCGGCCGGGGGGCCGAAACAGGGACTGTCCGGCCCCTCGGCAAGCAGCCGATGCACCGGATCTGGAGACCACGCCGGAACGGACCAGGTACACAATCTTTCCAGTCCGGTATGGAGCGGGCATTTCATGCGATTGCCCTGTCTCCCCCGTCCGGGACAATCGCATACGGCACGGCCGGCGAAACTGTGTAAGCTTGCCGCAGTTCCGGCGTCGCACCGGCCGACAATCCACAGGCCCCGCCCCGTACTGGAGTCCCCATGAACGAACCTTTGATCCTGGAGCCGACGAGCGCCGCCGACGCCTGCGTCATCTGGCTGCACGGCCTCGGCGCCGACCGCCACGACTTCGAGCCGGTCGCGCGCCTCCTGCAGCGCCGCCTGAACGGCGTGCGCTTCGTCCTGCCACAGGCGCCGAGCCGTCCGGTGACCATCAACGGCGGCTGGAGCATGCCCAGTTGGTACGACATTCTCGCCATGAGCCCGAGCGCCCGGGCCATAAACGAGGACCAGTTGGAGGAGTCGTCGCGCCATGTCGTCGAGCTGATCGAGGCACAACGCCAGGCCGGCATCGAGCCGGCGCGGATCGTCCTCGCCGGCTTCTCCCAGGGCGGCGCGGTGGTCCTGCACACCGCCTTCCTGCGCTGGCCTGGCCCCCTGGCCGGCGTGCTGGCGCTCTCCACCTATGCGCCGACCTTCGATCGGCTCGAACTCGACGCACAGCGGAGCCGACTGCCGGTGCTGCACCTGCACGGCAATCACGACGAGGTGGTGCCGCCGGCGCTCGGTCGCGTCGCCCACGATGCGCTCGCCGAGCATGGCGTGCCGGTGGAGTGGCGGGAATATCCGATGGGACACCAAGTGGTCGCCGACGAGATCCACGACATCGGCCTCTGGCTCGCCGAGCGCCTGGCCCGCTAGCGCAGCGCGCTCCCGGGGCGCCGATGTCCCGGGAACGGTCCGCGCTGGCGGGAACGCCGCCGAAATGGCCGGCGCATCGTTGCATCCCGGCTGCGCAGCCCTTCGCCCGCCTGGCCTCTTGCTTTACACTGGCGGCAATCCATTCCTCATCCATCGACGAGATAACCGTGCTCAAGGCACTCAAGAAACTTCTAGGCATGGGCGAACAGGCACAACCGCCTGTCGCCGCCGACATGCCAGCTCCCGCCACCCGCTCCACCGCTCCCGCCGCTCCATCCAAGCCGCCCCGGCAGAAAACCAAGCCCCCCCGCAGCGAAGGCAAGCCCGCCGGCAGGAAAATCGTCGCCGACAAGCCCGTCGGCGAACGCAAGGGCGCCGGCAAGCCCCAGGTCGGACGGCCACGGCGCGAGCCACCGCCGGACAAGCCGGCGGCGGAGTGGAAGCTGGAGGACTTCGTGGTCGAACCCGTGCCGGGCAAGACCCGTTTCCACGACTTCGACCTCGACCCGCGGCTGATGCACGCCATCCACGACGTCGGCTTCCCCTACTGCACGCCGATCCAGGCCCAGGTGCTCGGCTACACCCTCAAGGGCCGGGACGCCATCGGCCGCGCCCAGACCGGCACCGGCAAGACCGCGGCCTTCCTGATCTCGATCATCAGCCAGTTGCTGCAGACCCCGCCGCCCAAGGAGCGCTACATGGGCGAGCCGCGCGCGCTGATCATCGCGCCGACCCGCGAGCTGGTGGTGCAGATCGCCAAGGATGCCCTGGCGCTGACCCGCTACACCGGCCTCAACGTGATGAGCTTCGTCGGCGGCATGGACTTCGACAAGCAGCTCAAGCAACTGGAGGAGAAGTTCTGCGACATCCTGGTGGCCACCCCCGGCCGCCTGCTGGACTTCAACCAGCGCGGCGAGGTGCATCTGGACATGGTCGAGGTGCTGGTGCTGGACGAGGCCGACCGCATGCTCGACATGGGCTTCATTCCGCAGGTGCGGCAGATCATCCGCCAGACCCCGTACAAGGGCGAACGGCAGACCCTGCTGTTCTCGGCGACCTTCACCGAGGACGTGATGAACCTGGCCAAGCAGTGGACGGTCGATCCGGCGATCGTCGAGATCGAACCGGAGCATGTCGCCAGCGACAGCGTCGAGCAGCACGTCTACGCGGTGGCCGGCAGCGACAAGTACCGGCTGCTGTACAACCTGGTGACCCGCAACAACTGGGAACGGGTGATGGTGTTCGCCAACCGCAAGGACGAGGTGCGGCGCATCGAGGAGCGCCTGACCAAGGACGGCATCAGCGCCGCGCAGATGTCCGGCGACGTGCCGCAGCACAAGCGCATCAAGGTCCTGGAAGGCTTCCGCGAGGGCCGCATCCGCGTGTTGGTGGCCACCGACGTGGCCGGCCGCGGCATCCATGTCGAGGGTGTCAGCCACGTGATCAACTACACCCTGCCGGAAGATCCGGACGACTACGTGCACCGCATCGGCCGCACCGGCCGGGCCGGCTCCAAAGGCACCTCGATCAGCTTCGCCGGCGAGGACGACGCCTTCGCCCTGCCACCGATCGAGGCGCTGCTCGGGCGCAAGATCGACTGCGAGATCCCGCCCGCCGAACTGCTCCAGCCGGTGCCGCGGCGCTCCTGAAGCCCGGCCAGCCCGCAGGCTTGCCCACCTGGCGGGTGACTCCGGCCCATCCCCCTACCAGCGCCGCGCCGCTTCCTGGTCGCTATCGCGGCCCTCGACCCAGCGCGGTCCCTCACCGGTATCTTCCTTCTTCCAGAACGGTGCGCGGATCTTCAGGTAATCCATGATGAACGCGCAGGCGTCGAAGGCCGCCTGCCGGTGGGCGCTGGCGGTGCCGACGAAAACGATCGGCTCGCCCGGCTCCAGGCGGCCGATGCGGTGCAGCACCTCCACCCGGAGCAGCGGCCAGCGCCGCGCGGCCTCGTCGGCGATCTTCGCCAGGGCCTTCTCGGTCATCCCCGGATAGTGCTCCAGGAACATCCCGCCGACCTCGCGGCCCTCGTTGAAATCGCGCACGTAGCCGACGAAGCCGACCACCGCGCCGACCCCGGCGTTGGCCGCGTGCAACGCATCGAGTTCGCGCCCCGGCTCGAAGGTTCCGACCTGTACCCGAATACCCATCTCAGCCTCCGGTGACGGTGGGGAAGAAGGCGACCTCGTCGCCGTCGGCCAGGGGCTCGTCCAGGCCGCAGAGCTCCTGGTTGCGGGCGCACATCAGGTTGCGCTCGCCGAGCACCGCCCAGTCGCCGCCGCGCGCCAGCAGGTGGCGGCGCAGGTCGTCCAGGCGGGCGAAGCCCTCTTCCCAGGCGAGGCGTTCGGAATCGACGCCGAGCGTCTCGCGGTAGCGGGCGAAATACTGCACGTGAATCATGGGGATACTCCGGAAAGCAGGCGTTGCAGGCCGTGTGAAAACGTAGCGAGCGAAGGTCGGGCAAGGCGAATCGAGCGAAGAAGCGGAGTTTGCGTGACTCGCTCCGCTCGCCCCTTCGGGACCGCACTTGAAGTGCGTCAGCCGCAAGCGGCCGCCGAGCTCGATTTGGCCTTTCACATGGCCTGGCCGGCTTGGTAGTGGCCACTCTTGCCGCCTTTCTTCTCCAGCAGGCGGACCTGCTCGATGAGCAGGCCGCGATCGACCGCCTTGCACATGTCGTAGAGGGTCAACGCGGCGACGCTGGCCGCGGTCAGCGCCTCCATCTCCACGCCGGTCTGCCCGGCCAGTTTGCAGCGGGCGACGATGCGTACACGGTCCTCGCCCTCGGCGCTCAACTCGACCTTGATGCCGGTCAGCAGCAGCGGATGGCAGAGCGGAATCAGTTCGTGGGTCTTCTTCGCCGCCATGATCCCGGCGATGCGCGCCACGGCGAAGACGTCGCCCTTGGGATGGCCGCCCTTCTGGATCAGTTCGAGGGTTTCCGGGCGCATGCGCACCCAGGCCTCGGCCTCGGCTTCGCGGGCGGTGCTGGCCTTGTCGGTGACGTCGACCATGTGGGCATGGCCCCGGGAATCGAGATGGGTGAGCATGGGCAATGCCTCCTTCAGCGAAAGGGGGCCAATTGTATACCCCCGTGGAGGCCGGAAGGCCGCGGGAATAACCCCCGCGGCCGCGACGGCTACAGGTGCGCCTCGGCATACTCCGCCAGGGCCGAGCGCGGCACCCCCTGCAGGGTGATGTGCACGCCGTGGCGGAAGTCCTTGAAACGCTCGGTGAGATAGGTCAGCCCGGAACTGGTGGCCGACAGATAGGGCGTATCGATCTGCGCCAAGTTGCCCAGGCAGACCACCTTGGAGCCGCTGCCGGCACGGGTGATGATGGTCTTCATCTGGTGCGGGGTGAGGTTCTGGCACTCGTCGATGAGGATCAGGCTCTGCTGGAAGCTGCGTCCGCGGATGTAGTTCAGCGATTTGAACTGCAACGGCACCTTCTGCAGGATGTAGTCGACGCTGCCGTGGGTGTTCTCGTCATCCATGTGCAGCGCCTCCAGGTTGTCGGTGATGGCGCCGAGCCAGGGTTCCATCTTCTCCGCCTCGGTGCCGGGCAGAAAGCCGATGTCCTCGTCCAGCCCCTGCACGCTGCGGGTGGCGATGATCCGCCGGTAGCGCTTGCTGACCATGGTCTGCTCGATGGCCGCGGCCAGGGCGAGGATGGTCTTGCCCGAGCCGGCGGCGCCGGTCAGGTTGACCAGGTGAATATCCGGATCGAGCAGGGCGAACAGCGCCAGGGCCTGGTAGATGTCGCGCGGCCGCAGCCCCCAGGCCTCCTGGTGCAGCAAGGGCTCCTGGTGCAGGTCGAGGATCAGGAGCTCGTCGCCCTTGATGCCCTTGACCCAGCCGACGAAGCCCTGCTCGTCGAGGATGAATTCGTTGAGGTGCAGCGACGGCAGGTTGTCGGTGAGCTGTACCCGGTGCCAGGCGCGGCCGTGGTCCTGGCGGGTCTCCACCTTGCTCACCCGGTCCCAGAAGGAGCCGCTCAGGCTGTGGTAGCCGCGCGGCAGCAGGCTGACGTCGTCGATCAACTGGTCGGTGTGGTAGTCCTCGGCCGCCACTCCGCAGGCGCGCGCCTTCAGGCGCATGTTGATGTCCTTGGTGACCAGCACCACCGGCACGTCCGGCCGGCGCTTCTTCAGGTCCACCACCAGGTTGATGATGCGGTTGTCGTTGCTTTCGTCATCCGGCAACCGCTCTTCGGCCTCGGCGCGGCGGCTCATGAGGATCGACAGCAGGCCGCAGGGGCCGCTCTTGCCGCGCTGGATGGGTACGCCCTGCTCGACCTCCTCGGGCGTCGCCTCACCGAGCACCTGATCGATCAGCCGGATCGCCTGGCGGCACTCGGCGGCCACGGTGTGCTTGCCGGTCTTCAGCTTGTCGAGTTCCTCAAGCACCGTCATCGGGATACCGACGTGGTGCTCCTGGAAGTTCAGCAAGGCGTTGGGATCGTGAATCAGGATGTTGGTGTCGAGGACGTAGAGGGTCGCCTGGGTGGGGTGGGCGCATCCGTGTTCATCCATATTCGGTCACCTTTTTCTGGCCGGGGGCAGGCGACGGAATGCCGGATACAGCGCTCCGCCGCGGGGAACCGCCATCCTCTCCGGCACCGGGCGGGAGAGTCCGGGCACGCCGCCGGCCGGAAGCCGCCGGACGTGCGCGCAATCGACAGACCGTGGCGACGCTCGTGACGCGCAGGGCATCCTCCTTGGTCTGTCAGACGGTCTGGTTTCGTTGATACAGCAAAACGGATGACAGAAAAAAGTACTTTTCAGCGCCTGCCGGGCTTTTTTTATACCTCCGCCGAATGACCTTGGCGGCTCCGCTCGCGGTCGCTAGAGTGAGAGGGATCACCCTCGCCCGCCTGCCTGTCCCACCTCGCAGCGATTCACCTCCACGGTCACGTGAACCAGCCCGGAAATGCCCGTCAGACAGGCCTTGTAGCGGTCCGCGCTGTTGTCGCCATGGGTCACCACACTGAGGATGCAGGCGTACTGGGCGCGGCCGACGCGCCACAGGTGCAAGTCGGCCACCTCGGTGTCCGGCTCGCGTTCCAGCGTGGCGCGCACCCGCGCCACCAGCGGGCTGTCCATCTCCCGGTCGAGCAGCACCTTGCCGGTCTCGACCAGCAGGCCTCTGGCCCAGACGCCGATCACCAGCGCGCCGACGATGCCCATCAGCGGGTCCAGCCAGTTCCAGCCGAAGAGCTTGCCGCCGAGCAGCGCGACGATGGCCGCCACCGAGGTGAGCGCATCGGTCAGCACGTGCAGGTAAGCGGCGTGGCGGTTGAGATCGCGGTGGCCGTGACCGTGATGGTCATGGTCATGGTCATGGTCATGGTCATGGTCATGGTCATGGTCATGGTCATGGTCATGGTCATGGTCATGGTCATGGTCATGGTCATGGTCATGGTCATGGTCATGGTCGGCATGCTGATGGTGCCCGTGGGCATGTCCATGGTGATCGTGCTGGTCGCGCAGCAGCCAGGCCGACAGCAGGTTGACCGCCAGGCCGAGCGCCGCCACCCAGAGCGCCAGATCGAAGGCGATCTCGCGGGGCTCCCAGAGCCGCCAGAACGACTCGACGAGCATCAGGAACGCCACCACTACCAGCAGCAGCGCGCTGGCGAAGCCGGCCAGCACCTCGATCTTCCAGGTGCCGAAGGCGAAGCGCGGGTCCCGCAGGTAGCGCCGGGCGAGCAGATAGGCCACGGCGGTCAGGCCGATCGCCACCATGTGCGAAGCCATGTGCCAGCCGTCGGCCAGCAGCGCCATGGAGTTGAATCCGTAACCGGCGGCGATCTCCAGCAGCATGGTGACCCCGGTCAGGGCCACCACCAGCCAGGCCTGGCGCTCGCTGCCGGCCTCCAGCGGGCGGTAGTCGTGGGAAGACCGCCAGTGTTCATGGTTGCATTCGATCATCGCTAGCTCCGGGAAAACGTGGGCACGGGCTAGAATCGCCGCAGTTTCGAAGGAGAGCAACGATGCTGATGGTGATTTCCCCGGCCAAGACCCTCGATTACCGGACCCCGCCGGTCACTGCGCGCCATACCCTGCCCCGCTACCTGGACCACGCCGCCGAACTCATGGTCCGGCTGCGCGAGCTGACCCCGCAGGCGATCGCCGAGCTGATGAGCTTGTCCGACAAGCTCGCCGGGCTCAACGCCGCGCGCTACGCCGAATGGACGCCCGACTTCACCCCGGCCAACGCCAAGCAGGCCCTGCTCGCCTTCAAGGGCGATGTCTACACCGGGCTCGACGCCGAGGACTTCGACGAGGCCGATTTCGACTTCGCCCAGGCGCACCTGCGCATGCTCTCCGGCCTCTACGGCGTGCTGCGCCCGCTCGACCTGATGCAGCCCTATCGCCTGGAGATGGGCACCAAACTGGCCAACGCCCGCGGCAAGGACCTCTACGCCTTCTGGGGCGAGCGCATCAGCCTGTGGCTGAACGAAGCGCTGGCCGAACAGGGCGACGATATCCTGCTCAACCTGGCTTCCAACGAATACTTCTCGGCGGTCAGGCGCCCGCTCCTGCGCGGCCGGGTCATCGACACCGAGTTCAGGGACCTGAAGAACGACCAGTACAAGATCGTCAGCTTCTACGCCAAGCAGGCCCGCGGCCGCATGGCCCGCTACGTGATCAAGGAGCGACTGCGCGACCCGGAAGGCCTCAAGGACTTCGACGAACGTGGCTACCGCTTCTCCATCAGCCACTCCACGCCCGAGCGCCTCGTATTCCTGCGCGACCGGCCGATGGACTGAGAGCGTCCGACAGAACGGGGCTCGGGCGCCCGGCTTTTCACGTCGCGATACAGGGCATGGGGCACTGCGACAAGCTTCGTGCCGCGTCATGGAAGCGCATCGAGCCCCTCTCTGTCCGCAGCCAAGCCCTCCGCCGCCCGGGGCGCTCGTCCCGAAGCCCTTCTCCGCTGCCGCGCCCCGCCAGGCCCGGCGGCAACTTCCCGATCGCCCCGGCGGTCGAATCCCCCGGCGAAGCGCTACCGGCGAATGGTAACGAGGCGCCGGACACGAAATGAATGCCCGAGCATCAGGACCGCCGACAACAAGGAAAGACACATGACGACTCCCCCCAAGCGAACCTCCCGTCGCCGCCTCGCCGGCGCGCTTCTCGCCGCCGGGCTGGCGGCCAGCTTCGGCGCGGCCGCCGACAGCGTCGCACTGCGCCATGTGCGGGTGATCGACGGCACCGGCAGCGCTCCGCGCGAGAACAGCACGATCCTGATCGAGGACGAGCGCATCGCCGCCGTCGGGCCGGACGCGCAGGTGACGCTGCCGGAAGGCGCCCGCGAGCTGGACCTGTCGGGCAGGAGCGTCCTGCCGGGGCTGATCTCCAACCACTCGCACCTGGGCATGACCGACGGTACCGGCGCCGGACCGCAGAACTACAACCGCGGCAACATCGAGCGGCAACTGCGCCAGTTCCAGCGCTACGGGGTGACCACGGTGACCTCGCTGGGCCTGAACGGCCCGCTGTTCCAGCGACTGCGCGACGAGGCGCGCGCGGGCATCGGCGTCGGCGCGGACCTGTTCGGCGCCGACCGCGGCATCGGCGTGCCGGAGGGCGCACCGCCGATGAACGTGGCGCCCGACCAGTTGTACCGGCCGGCCACCGTGGAAGAGGCGCGCGCGGCGGTGCGCGAGATGGCCGCCCGCAAGCCCGACCTCATCAAGATCTGGGTGGACGACTTCAACCACACCCTCGCCTACAAGATGAAGCCGGAAATCTACACGGCGGTCATCGACGAGGCGCACGCGCACGGACTGCGCGTGGCCGCCCACGTCTACTACCTGGACGACGCCAAGAAACTGATCGCCGCCGGCGCCGACATCCTCGCCCACGGCGTGCGCGACCTGCCGCTGGACGACGAACTGATCGAGGCGATCAAGGCCAGGGACGCCTGGTATATCTCCACCCTGGATCTGGACGAAGCCTTCTACATTTTCGCCACCCAACCGGAATGGACCCGGACACCTTTCTTCCGCCAGGCACTGCAACCGGCGCTGGCGGCGCAATTGGACGATCCGGCCTGGCGGCGGCAGACGCTGGCCGACCCAAAGAAGCTGGCGATCTGGGAACAGGGCGTGAAGACCAACCAGGCCAATCTCAAGCGCCTGGTCGAGGCCGGAGCGAAGGTGGGCTTCGGTACCGATTCCGGCGCCACGCCGCTGCGCATCCCCGGCTTCGCCGAGCATCGCGAACTGCAACTGGCGGTGGACGCCGGCCTGACGCCGCTGCAGGCGATCGCCCTGGCGACGGGCAATGCCGCCGCCCTGCTCGGGCTGGACGACCGCGGCGTGATCGCGCCCGGCAAGCGTGCCGACCTGCTGGTGGTCGCCGGCGATCCTTCGCAGACGATCGCCGACAGCGAGAAGATCGAAGCGGTCTGGCAGCAAGGGCGCGAGGTGTCCGGCCCCGTCGTGCCCTAAGCCTGCCGGTCATGGCCGGGCAGCCGGCGCAGCAGGCGTCGCCACCAGCGCTGCCCGCACCAGAGGGCGGCGCACAGGTAGACCAGGCCGCCCGGCACCCACATCAGCAAGCCGGCCAGTTGCTGGTCGCCCAGATCGCCGGCCTCGCGGTAGAGCGGCACCCGGGCGAAGCTCAGCAAGGCGCCGAGCAGGCCGGTGTGCATGCTGGTCAGCAGCAGGGCCAGCAGCGCCTGGCCCTGCTGTCGCGGCCCGGCGTGCAGCACCGACCACCAGAACAGCCAGGCGCTGAACAGGAAGCAGGCATGCTCGAAGAAGTGCCACCAGAGGTTGTCCAGCGCCAGCCGGTAGGCTCCCGGCGCATGCCAGATCCAGATCAGCGCGCCGTGCAGCACCGCGCAGGCCAGCGGCCGGCGGGCCAGGCGCAGCGGGCCGTGCCACAGGCTCTTCAGGCGTGGGCCGCACAGGGCGTGCCACTGCGGCAGTGGCCGGGCCAGCGCGAGCAACGGGGCGACGGCCAGCATCAACAGCATGTGCTGCGCCATGTGCGCGGCGGCACTGCTTTCCGCGGCCTCGTCCAGGGGGCCGAAAAGACTGAGGGCGGCGAGCAGCAAGCCCCCGTGCAGCAGCGCACGCCGGCGCCGCGCCGCCGGACGGTGTCGACAGCCGCCTTCGTAGCCGATCCAGGCGGCGGCCAGCAGCCCGGCGCCGAGCAGCACCGGCAGGCGCTCGCCCAGCAATTGGCCGAGGCCTTCGTCGAACAGTCCGTGGGCCTGCGCGCCGGCCGGCAGCAGCAGGAGCAGCAGGCCGCTCAGAGGCATGGCGGCAGCGCCATGATCGGCAGGCCGACGAACAGCGTGGCCACGGCCGCCAGGAGGTGGACCCAGGCACCGACCCGCACCACGAAGCGCCGCGCCGCCAGCACCGGCGGCGGCGTGCGCCACAGCCGCCAGGCGCAGCCGAACAGCCAGGCCGCGGTGAGCAGGGTGAGCAAACCGAGCAGTTCGTTGAGCCAGGAGCCCACGCCCAGCCCGGCGTCCGGCCGGACCGACAGGCAGCCCAGCGACAATCCGGCGTACACGGCGACCAGCCACAGACTCCAGACGATCAGCCCGAGCGCCAGTTGCAGCGGATGCCCCGGCCTCATGCGCCGATCCCGCGGGGAAACAGCACCAGGGCGAAGTAACTCACCCAGAAGACCAGCAGGCAGTAATCCCACCACTGCAGGACCACCGCCGGCTCGTAGGGCGCCCGCTCGCCGACCAGCCCCAGGCATACCCGCCAGGCCTGCAGCGCGCTGAACAGCGGCGCCAGCGCGCAGTGCAGCAGCAGATAGCCGAGGGTCGTGGCGATCAGCGCGTCGTGGGCGCTGGCAGCGGGCGCCAGCGGCATCGCGACGAGTATCCGGGCGAGCCACGCCGCCTGCAGCAGGCCCAGTCCGGCGAGCGTCCAGAGCCCCGCCTCCAGCCGGCGCTGCTCGCCCCGGCGCAGGCGCCGCACCAGTCGGTGGAAGCCCAGCACAATAGCGGTGAGCAGCAGCCCGTCGAGCAGCAGCGGCAATTCGGGCAGCGGCGACTGCGCCGGCGGCCGCCACTTCGGCGCCACGGTCCACAGGTAGAACCAGGCGAAGATCAGCGAGAAGAACAGCACGCCGTTGGCCAGCAGGGCGGTGCCCATGCCCCACAGGCCGGGCCCGTCGAAGGTGCGCGAATGCAGCGGCGGGTCGCCCGGCTGGGTACGCTCGTCCGGCGCCGCCAGGGGATGCGCGCCGTTGACCCAGGACCAGCGCAACAGGATGCCCAGGGTCGCCAGCGCCGCCACGCCGGCCAGGGCATAGGCGCCGTTGAGCAGGGACAGGCAGACCAGCGTCAGGACCAGCGCCGCGTACAGCGGCAGCCAGCTATTGCCCGGCAGGTGGATGATCTCGCGCACCTGCCCGGTCAGCGGGTCGCTGCCCCAGGTCTCGCGGCGACCGTGGTCGACGATCGACAGGCCGTGGCGCCCCTCGGCGATGCCCCGGCCGAGGGCCGGGTTCTCCCACAGCGGATGGCGGCCGGTACAGGCCGGCAGGCTGACGAAATTGTAGGAAGCCGGCGGCAGCGCGGTGGCCCATTCCAGGCTGTCGGCCCGCCAAGGATTGTCGCCGGCGCGGCGGCCGAAGCGGAAATGCAGGCCGATGTCCAGCAACACCATGACCACGCCCATGGCCATCACGAAGCTGCCCACCGAGGAAACCAGGTTGGGCAGGTCCCAGCCGAGACCGGCCTGGTAGGTGTAGACCCGCCGTGGCATGCCGAGCAGGCCGGTCCAGTGCATCACCAGGAAGGTCGCGTTGAAGCCGACGAAGGTCAGCCAGAAGCCCCAGCGTCCCAGTTGCGCGGACGGCAGCCGCCCGGAGAAGTGCGGTAGCCAGTAGTAGAGCCCGGCGACCAGCGGGAAGAGCATGCCGCCGACCAGCACGTAGTGCATGTGCGCCACCACGAAGTGGGTGTCGTGCACCTGCCAGTCGAAGGGCACCAGCGCCAGCATCACCCCGGTCAGGCCGCCGGCGACGAAGATCACCAGGAAACCGGCCAGCCAGAGCATCGGTACGTTGAACAGCGGTCGGCCGGTCCACAGGGTCGCCAGCCAGGCGAACACCTGGATGCCGGTGGGCACCGCCACCAGCATGCTGGCCGCGGAGAAGAAGGCCTGTCCCAGCAGCGGAATGCCCACGGTGAACATGTGGTGCACCCACAGGCCGAAACTGAGAAAGCCGGTGCCGATCACCGCCAGCACCAGCCAGCGGTAGCCCACCGCCGGGCGGCGGGCGAACACCGGCAGCAGGGTGCTGACGATGCCCGCCGCCGGCAGGAAGATGATGTAGACCTCCGGGTGGCCGAACAGCCAGAACAGGTGCTGCCAGAGCAACGGGTCGCCGCCGCGGGCGACGTCGAAGAAGGCGAAGCCCGCGGCGCGCTCCAGTTCCAGGAGGATGCTGCCGAGGATCAGCGGCGGGAAACCGAACACGATCATCAGTCCCGTCACCAGGATGTACCAGGCGAACAGCGGCATCCTGTCGAGGCTCATGCCGGGCGCGCGGCTGCGCAGGATCGACACCACCAGCTCGATGCCGCCAGCCACCGAGGAAATCTCCACGAAGGTGATGCCGAGCAGCCAGAAATCCGGGTTCACCCCCGGCGAATGGGCATCGCCGCTCAACGGCACGTACATGAACCAGCCACCCGCCGGCGCCAGCCCCAGGGCCAGGCTGGAAACCAGGATGACGCCACCGAACAGGTAGCACCAGTAGCCGAAGGCGCTGAGCCGCGGAAACACCAGGTCGCGGGCGCCGAGCATCTTCGGGATCAGGTAGACGGCCAGCCCCTCGACCATCGGCACGGCGAAGAGAAACATCATCACCGAGCCGTGCATGGTGAACAGTTGGCTGTAGGTCCGGGGGTCGATCAGCGGCAGATCGGGGCGCGCCAGTTGGACGCGCAGCAGCATCGCCAGCAGCCCGCCGATGAGGAAGAACAGCGTCCCCGTGACCATGAAGCGCAGGCCGATGCTGCTGTGGTTGACGGCGGACAGCGCCCGCCAGCCGCGCGGATTGCCCCACACGGCCTCGAAGTCCTGGTGCAGTCGCTCGGGATTCCGGGTGTCGTTCATGGGACGAGGGTCTCCAGCCAGGCGGCGATGGCATCCAGGGTGTCCTCGGGCAACCGGTCGTGCCGCGGCATGCCGTTGTACGGCTTGAGCCGCTGGTGCTCGCGCAGCCAGCGGCGCATGGCGCCCTGCTCCATCTCCAGGGTGCCGGCGCCGAGGCCGGGCCGCGCGCCGACGTCGCTGAGGTCCGGGGCCCGGCGGCCGTCGCTGATCCCGGCCACCCGGTGGCATTCGCCGCAATAGGGGCGGAAGGCCCGCACCGCCGCGGCATGCTCCCGGGCGACCGCCGGCTCGACCCGGCGCGCCGCCTGCCAGGCGTTGAAGTCCGCCATTTCCAGGGCCTCGACCGCCAGGACCATGTGCGCGTGCTGGGAGCCGCAGAACTCCGCGCACTGCCCGCGGTAGGGGCCCGCCCGGTCGGCCCGCAGGCGCATGGTCAGGCGGCGCCCCGGCAGCATGTCCAGCTTGCCGCCCAGGCGCGGCACCCAGAAAGCGTGGATCACGTCGGCGCTGGCCAGCTCCAGGTCCACCGGCTGGCCGACCGGCAGGATCAGTTGATTGGCGGTGACCACGCCGGTCTCGGGGTAGCGCACCTCCCACCACCACTGATGCCCGGTCACCTCGATCCGCAACGGCGGCGGTCCGCCCAGCGGCAGGGGCAGCATGCGCAGGCCGAGGGGAATGCCGAAGGCCAGCAGTACCAGGATGCTGAGCCCCGGCAGCAGCACGCCGCCGGCGAGAATCCAGCGCAGCCCCACCTGGCGGGCCTGCTCGGCGTCGTAGCTACGCGGCCGGCGGCGCCAGGCCACCAGCCAGAGGCTCGCGACCAGCAGCAGCACCAGGCCGAACCAGACGAACATGCCCCACCACAGCCAGGCCGCCGCCTGTGCCGCCGGCCCGTCCGGGGCGAGCGTGGACTGCGGCCCGCCGCAGCCGGCCAGGAGCATTGCCGGGCTGATGGCGGTCAAATGAACGCATGCGGCCCGCCGCCCTTTTCCGCCCAGGAGGTTTCGATGCCCGAGCAGACCATCCGCAGCCGCGCCGCCCTGGGCGGCCATCCGCTGCATCCGATGATGATCCACTTTCCGGTCGCCGCCCTGGTCGGACTGCTCGCCAGCGACCTCGGCTACCTGCTGAGCGGCGACCCCTTCTGGGCGCGGGCCAGCCTGTGGCTGTCGGGGATCGGCGCCTTCGGCGGCTGGATCGCCAGCATCGCCGGGATGATCGACCTGTTCGGCGTGCGCCGGATCCGCCGCCTGGTCACCGGCTGGTGCCATGCCCTCCTCGCCGTGATGATGCTCTCGCTGGCTTCGCTGAACTGGCTGCAGCGCCATCTCGCCGTGGAGCACATCTTCCCCTGGGGCCTGTACCTGTCCGCGCTGACCGCGCTGCTGATCGTGCTGGCCGCCTGGCTGGGCGGGCGCCTGGTCTACGAGCACGCGGTGGGGGTCGATGTGGAAAGTTGAGCGCAGGCCGGAATCCAGCATGGCGGAAACCTCCTCAGTCAGGCTTGGCCAGCACCAGCCAGACAGCGCAGAGCACGGCCAGCGCGGACGTCGCCGCCAGGACCACGCAGGGGAATGCCACCCCGCTGCGCGGCTCGCTCTCCAGGCGCAGGATCAGCGCACCGCACACCACATGACAAATCGCCATGACCGCCACGGCGGTCAGCTTGAGCACCAGCCAGACGCCGAAGATGCCCTGCACGAGAAACAGCAGCGTGCCGCTGGCGATGGTGAGAAGCGCCGCCGGAGTCGCCAGCAGATTGAACAGCCGCCGGGGCGGCAGGACGCCGGGCTCGCGGGAGGGATCGAAGTCGGCGCCGTAGCTGTCCGCGATCAGGGCCGGGAGATAGAGCAGGGTCCCGCACCAGACCAACAGGAAAACGATATGCACAACCAGAAGCCAGGGCATGGCGGCGCTTCCCGATCCGTTGCGGACTCCCTGTTCCATGCCAGGCTGCCGGCATGGCCGAAAACAGCGTGCCACCCGATATCCGGATGAGTGTAAGTTCGAATATGGCGGAACGCCGGAAGTTCCGTATTCCCTACCGTTTGTCCATCATTCGCCATTGCCTTGGAAGCCGAGGAACTCCTGCAACGGAGTGATTTCAGTATCCATGCGAGCTGGGTAAAACTTCAGCCTCAGATGGAGAAAGAACATGACCCGGAACAGCAACCCCGGCAACTTCGCCAACGACCGCCAGAAAGCTTCGGAAGCCGGCCGCAAGGGAGGTCGGAACAGCGGCGGCAACTTCGCCAAGGATCGCGAGAAAGCCTCCGAGGCCGGACGCAAGGGCGGCCAGCGCAGTCATGGCGGCGGACAGGCCGGCAAGGAAGGCCGTTGACCTCCAGGCGAGCCTCGCCCGGAGACGGGCGGGGCGCCTTTCGGACGTCCCTGCGGACGATCGGCCCGACAAGACCATGCCCGATGTCGCCAATGCGGCCTGCAAGGCGCCGCGCCGCACTTCACAGGCCATACTGTTTGCGTTTGCGATACAGCGTCGAAGCATCGATGCCGAGCGTCCTGGCGGCCTGTTCGAGGGTCTCGCTGCTCGCCAGCACCGCGGTGATATGGGCCTTCTCCAGTTCCTCGAGACGCAGCGGCATGCCCACCCGCGGCACGCTGCCACCCGGCTGCTCGCCCAGTCCCAGGTGACTCGTCCCGATTACCTCCTGCGGACAGATGATGCTGGTCCGCTCCACCACGTTGCGCAGCTCGCGGATGTTGCCCGGCCAGTGGTAGCCCAGCAGGGCCGCCTGCGCCGCCTCGCCGAAGCGGCGCGCCGGACGCCCGTAGTTCCTGACGAACATCCGCAGGAAACGCTCGGCCAGGACGAGGATGTCCTCGGAACGCTCGCGCAGCGGCGGCAGATGCAGGGTGATCACGTTGATCCGGTACAGCAGGTCCTCGCGAAAGCGCCCGGCCTGCACCATGGCCTCCAGATCGAGGTTGGTGGCGGCGAGGATGCGCACGTCGGCCTGGCGGGTCACCGGATCGCCGATCCGCTCGTACTCCTTGTCCTGGATGAAGCGCAGCAGCTTGGGCTGCAGGGACAGGGGAAAGTCGCCGATCTCGTCGAGAAACAGCGTACCGCCGTCGGCCTGGTTGACCCGCCCCAGGGTGCTCTCCGTGGCCCCGGTGAAGGCGCCGCGGCTGTGCCCGAACATCTCGCTCTCCATCAGCTCGGCGGACAGCGAAGGACAACTGATGGTCACGAAGGGCTTTTTCGCCCGCCGGCTCCAGCCATGGATGGCGCGCGCCAGCTCGCCCTTGCCGGTTCCCGATTCGCCGAGAACGAGGATATTGGCGTCGGTGTCCGCCACCTGCCGGGCGGTCTCCAGCACCGCCATCATCGTCGGATTGTCCGAGCCGAAGGCATCGCCGGCCTGGCGCAACTCGCCCTCCAGCGCCTCCAGGCGCGATGCCAGCGGGCCGGTCTCCAGTTGCTTGGCCGTGACCCGGCATAGCTGGTCGGGGCTGCAGGGCTTGACCAGATAGTCCGAGGCGCCGGACTTTATGGCCTCGACCGCCGTGTTCACGGCGCTCATGGCGGTGACTATCACCACCCGCATCCAGGGCGCCTGGCTGCGCAGGCGCTGCAGTATCGATAGGCCGTTTTCCCTGCCCAGACGCAGATCGAGGAAACACAGATCGAAGACATGGTGTTGCAACAGCGCCTCCGCCTGCGGCCCGCTGCCGGCACTCATCGCGCTGTAGCCACGCTCTTCGAGACAGGAACGGAACGTGCGCAGTATTACCGGATCGTCATCCACCAAGAGAATGCGGCCGGTGACTTCCGTCGTTGGTTTCATTCTCCCCCTCACGTGTGTTCATGGTGCCAAGGTCAGGCCTTCAGCGTAGTTGCAAACGCCCGGTAGCGTTTTTCCTGGAGGGCGGCCGGACAGGCCGTGTCGGAGGCGGGGAACGGAAGCAAAGCTCGGGGACGAAGCAGCAATCTGTCAGGAAAATTACAACAAATGCCGTGGTATTTGCCTCTATCCGAACATCCGTACACGAACCGGGATGCGCCCCGGGGTACCGACCGACGGCACGCAAGTATCGGATTTTATGGAAAGCGGATCATCTCCAGGCGCTTGCCCGGCAGGCCGGAGGACAGGGGTGGGCCGACGGACGGCGGAACGACCGGGGACGAACGGCGAGACAGCGCGGGCGCCGCCGAAGCGGCCGTACAGGTAATCTGCCCGTCCGACGCCATCCTTGCCGCGAAACGACCGGCCGGCCACGGAAACGGGCGGACTCCCGGTACGGCCGCGAACCCGCTCAGTCGCGCTTGCCGTGGCTGGCCGCCAGTTGCCTGGCCTCCTCCCAATGATGTTCCAGCACCGGCAGGGTCTTGCCGGCGAAAGCCTTGAGTTCCGGGTCCTCCAGGTCCTGCGCGGCTCTGCGGTACAACTGGACGGTATTTTCGTGCGAGGCGACCTGGTTCTTGGCATAGGCCTCATCGAAGGATTCGCCTTCGCGCAACTGCAGAATCCATTTCTTGGCCTTGCTCATCAGTTCGGCCTCGTCGGCCACCTCCAGATTCTTGCTCCGGGCGATCTGCGCCAGTCGTTCGTTCGTCGCGGTATGTTCGTCGACCATCTGCTGGGCAAAGGCCTTGATATCCGAGGAAGTGCTCTTTTCCAGGGCAAGTTTGCCGCTCTCTATTTCCGCTATTCCCTTCGCCGAAGCCTCGTCGACGAAATCATCGGCCTCCATCGTATCGGCGGCATACAAGCTGCCGAATACAGCGAGCAATATACTGGCAACGAAGGCTTTATATATTCCCATCATGGCATCTTACCTCTTGAGAAATGTTTCATATATGAGGTCGCCAGACAAAGAACGGCATGCGCCGGCAATAATACGACTTGCATGGCCGGATAGAGTTCTGGGTTTGCAGATAGCCAGCCGAGCCCCTGCAATACAGGGCATTACGCCAACTCGATGAACGCCTACTGCTTTTCCACCCGTCAGCCGGGATGAACTTTCAAAGATCGGGCGGATTCTACCCAGTGAACACTCCGTTCCCTTGGCAAGGAGATTCTCAAATGGCAACCGTTCACGAAAATCTGCTTGACTGGCTTCGCGATGCCCACGCCATGGAACAACAAGCGGAAAGTATGCTGACGTCCATGTCGGATCGCATCGAGAATTATCCCCAACTCAAGGTACGTATCGATCAGCACATCGAAGAAACCCGCTGGCAGAAGACCCAGATAGAAAGTTGTATCAATCGCCTGGGGAGCAGCCCTTCGGCCTTCAAGGACATGGCCGCCAGGATCGTGGCCTTCGGACAGGGTCTCGGCGGTGTGGCCATGAGCGATGAAGTGGTCAAGGGCGCGATGGGCTCCTATATCTTCGAGAACATGGAGATCGCCTCCTACCGGATCATCATCGCCGCCGCCGAAATGGCCGGCGACGCGGAAACCAAGCGGATCGCCCAGGAAATCCTGATGCAGGAACAGGCCATGGCCGACTGGCTGCTGAACCACCTGCCGGAACTCACCACTCAGTTCCTGAGCCGTTCCGAAACCCCCGACGTGGCCGCCAAGCGCTAAGGCTGCCGGCAGTACGCGACGCAGGGCCGAGGGCGATGGGCTCTCGGCCAAGCCGATGCCTGTCGGCACGCACGTGGGTATCGGCCACGGCCACGCTGATGCGGCCCCAGCGCCAGCGCCTCCCCCGCCAGCAAAAGCCAGGCAACGCTCCCGACACGGGACACAAGTGCCGAGCGGCTACCCGGCACTTGCCCGGCCCCGCTTCAGCCATTGACCACCGTTCCGCCGTTCACGTGCAGCACCTGTCCGGTCACGTAGGACGAATCGTTGCAGGCGAGATACACGTAGGCCGGTGCCACTTCCTCCGGCTGCCCGGGACGTTTCATCGGCGTGGAGGCGCCGAAGTGCGCCACCTCCTCCTCACTAAAAGTGGAAGGAATCAGCGGGGTCCAGATCGGCCCCGGCGCCACTGCATTGACGCGAATGCCCAGCGGCGCCAGATTGGCCGACAGGGAACGGGTGAAGGCGGTGATCGCTCCCTTGGTGGAGGAGTAATCGATCAGCTTGGGATGGCCCTTGTAGGCGGTGACCGAGGTGGTGTTGATGATGGCGCCGCCCTCCCGCATCGAGGGCAGCGCCGCCTTGGTCAGTTGGAACATGCCGAAGATATTGGTGCGGAAGGTCTTCTCCCACTGTTCCTCGCCGATGTCCTCGAGCCGTTCCTGCGGATGCTGCTCCCCGGCGTTGTTGACCAGCACATCCAGACATCCCCACTGCTGCATGGTCTTCTCGACCACCTGGCGGCAGAAGTCGGCATCGGCCACGTCGCCGGCTAGGGTCAGGCAGCGCCGGCCGAGCTTCTCGACCTCGCGGCGGGTTTCCTCGGCGTCTTCCGGCTGATCCAGATACAGCACGACGACATCGGCCCCCTCCTTGGCGAAGACCACCGCCACGGCGCGGCCGATGCCGCTGTCGGCGCCGGAGATCACCGCGACCTTGCCTTCCAGCTTGCCGGCGGCCTTGTAATCCTCGGCCCTGTATGCCGGCCGCGGATGCATCGCGCTTTCCTTGCCTGGACGTCGGTCCTGATGCTGCGGCGGCAGGGTTTGTTCGTTTTCGGTCATGACGTTCACCTTGCATCGGGAATAACAGGTGGATGGAATGCGACCCGAACGGACGCGCGGGGGAAACCTCCCTCTCGCGTACCCTCCCCTCAGCAGACTCGACCCGTTTTTTCGAGTTCTAGCGCAGCGTCGGATTCCACCGCCGTGCGGCCCGGCGGAACTCCCGCCCGGTGCGGATGCCGCGGCCGCCCGGCGGGACAAAACCGGGAAACGACGGTCGGACTCATCAAGCAGCAATACGGGCCACCGCCATGACCGACGCCTCGCCAGACGCCCGCAAGCCACGCACACCAGCGGACGCCGCGCAGCGGGACGACTTCGCCCCGCGCAGCCAGCCGATCGCCGACCGGATCGCCTACCAGCGCAAGACCTGGAGGTTCGAGCGGATCGGCTTCGGCGTCCTGCTCGTCCTCGTGCTCCTGGCCCTGACCGGCCTGTTCTCCGACGGTCCGCTCAGCCGGCACAGCAGCAGCGGCCCCGGACAGCGGCTGAGCGTGGAATACGAGCGTTTTCTGCGCAATGGCGCCAGCAGCCGGATCGTCCTCACGGCCCGGACCCGCCCCTCGGCCCTGGCGACCCTGCGCATCGACCGGGCCCTCCTGCGCACTCATACGATCGAAAGCCTGCAGCCGCAGCCCCTGTTCGCACGCAGCCACGAAGGCGGGCTGGAACTCGTCGGCCAGGCCGACGAACGGGGTCGCCTGACCCTCTACCTGACCATCCGCCCGGAGAGCCCGGGGCTGGTGACCAACTCGGCCTGGTTCGAGGGCGAACGGGTGATCTTCAGCCAATTCATCTACCCCTGAAGAGGTGACGATGGACGCCGTTCTGCGAGCCGCCGCGGTCTATGCGCTCCTCCTGGTCCTGTTCAAGATCGCCGGCCGGCGCACCCTGGCGGACATCAGCAACTTCGACCTGCTGCTGTTGCTGATCATCGGCGAGGCGACGCAGCAGGCCCTGCTGGGCGACGATTTCTCGCTCACCAAGGCGATCCTGGTGATCGTCACCCTGATCGTCATCGATGTCGGCCTGTCCTTTCTCAAGCTCAGGTTCGCCCGGCTCGACACGCTGATCGAGGGCACCTCGACGCTGATCGTCGAGGATGGCCGCCCCCTGAGGAAACGCCTGCGCGAGGCCCGGCTGCGTGAGGAGGACATTCTCCTAGTGGCGCGCCAGACCCAGGGGCTGGAGCGGATGGCGCAGATCAAGTACGCGATTCTCGAGAAGAACGGCAAGATCTCGATCATCCCCTACCCGTCCGGGTGAGCGGCCCGGCAGCCGCCCCCTGCCCGTTTGCCGGGAACGGAAAAAACCATTGAACGTCGCGGCGCCGAGCCTCTCCAAACAGCATGACCCCCTTGCCGCCGCTCCGGGAGGACTTGTCATGTTCGGATGGGAAGCACTCGACCTGGCCCGCATCCAGTTCGCCTTCACCGTGTCCTTCCACATTCTCTTCCCGGCGATCACCATCGGCCTGGCCAGCTACCTGGCGGTGCTCGAAGGGCTCTGGCTGAAGACCCGCGAGCAGGTCTACCTCGACCTGTACCACTTCTGGCTGAAGATCTTCGCGGTGAACTTCGGCATGGGGGTGGTTTCCGGCATCGTCATGGCCTACCAGTTCGGCACCAACTGGAGCAACTTCTCCACCTTCGCCGGCAGCGTCACCGGCCCGCTGCTCGCCTACGAGGTGCTCACCGCCTTCTTCCTCGAAGCGGGCTTTCTCGGCGTCATGCTGTTCGGCCTGAACCGGGTCGGCCCCGGCCTGCACTTCTTCGCCACGCTGATGGTGGCGATCGGCACCCTGATCTCGACCTTCTGGATCCTCGCCTCCAACAGTTGGATGCACACCCCGCAGGGCCACGCGATCGTCGACGGCAAGGTCATCCCGGTGGACTGGCTGGCGGTGATCTTCAACCCCTCCTTCCCCTATCGCCTGCTGCACATGGCGGTCGCCGCCTACCTGGCCACCGCCTTCTTCGTCGGCGCCTCGGCCGCCTGGCACCTGCTGCACGGCCACGACAACCCGGCGCTGCGCAAGATGCTCTCCATGGCCATGTGGATGGCCCTGCTGGTCGCCCCGCTGCAGGCGGTGATCGGCGACTTCCACGGCCTCAACACCCTGAAGCACCAGCCGGCGAAGATCGCCGCCATCGAGGGCCACTGGGAGAACCGCGCGGGCGAGCCGACGCCCCTGATCCTGGTCGGCTGGCCGGACATGCAGCGCGAGGAAACCCGCTTCGCAGTGGAGATTCCGGTACTCGGCAGCCTGATCCTCAAGCACAGCCTGAGCGAGCCGATCCCGGCGCTGAAGGAGTTCGCCCCGCAGGACCGGCCCAACTCGACCGTCGTGTTCTGGACCTTCCGCATCATGGTCGGCCTCGGCCTGCTGATGATCGCCACCGGCCTGTGGAGCCTGTGGCTGCGCCGGAGCGGCGGGCTCTACCAGTCGCGGCGCTTCCTGCGCATGGCGCTGCTGATGGGGCCGTCCGGGCTGCTCGCCATCCTCGCCGGCTGGTTCACCACCGAGATCGGCCGCCAGCCCTGGGTGGTCCACGGCCTGCTGCGCACCCGCGACGCGGTCTCGGCGCACGGCGTGACCGAGATGAGCATCAGCCTGGCGCTGTTCGTGGTGGTCTACCTGGCGGTGTTCGGCGTCGGCTTCGGCTATGTGCTGCACCTGGTGCACAAGGGGCCGCAAACCGACGAGGGCCGCGAGCCCGCCCATGGCGGGGCGGGCCGGCCGCGCACGCCGGCGCGGCCGCTATCCGCCCCCGAGGAAGGCCTGGACGAAGGCGCACCGAGCGCGAGGAGCTGAGCAAATGGGCATCGATCTTCCCCTGATCTGGGCGGTGATCATCAGCTTCGGCGTGATGATGTACGTGGTGATGGACGGCTTCGACCTGGGCATCGGCATGCTCTATCCGTTCTTCAAGGACGCCGGCGACCGCGACGTGATGATGAACACCGTGGCGCCGGTCTGGGACGGCAACGAAACCTGGCTGGTGCTCGGCGGCGCCGGGCTGTTCGCGGCCTTCCCGCTGGCCTATGCGGTGGTCCTCTCGGCGCTCTACCTGCCCCTGGTGTTCATGCTGATCGGCCTGGTGTTCCGCGGCGTGGCCTTCGAGTTCCGCTTCAAGGCCCGCGAGGAGCGGCGGCATATCTGGGACAAGGCGTTCATCGGCGGTTCGCTGGCCGCCACCTTCTTCCAGGGGGTGGTCCTCGGCGCCTTCATCGAGGGCATCCCGGTCGTCGACGGCCGCTTCGCCGGCGCTGCGCTCGACTGGCTGGCGCCCTTCCCGCTGTTCTGCGGCCTGGGCCTGGTCGTCGCCTACAGCCTGCTCGGCTGCACCTGGCTGATCATGAAGACCGAGGGTCCCCTGCAGCGACGCATGCACACTCTGGCCAGGCCGCTGGCCCTGGCGTTGCTGGCGGTGATCGGCATCCTCAGCCTGTGGACGCCGCTGGCCCACGAGGCCATCGCCCGGCGCTGGTTCAGCCTGCCCAACCTGATCTGGTTCCTGCCGGTGCCGCTGCTGGTGCTGCTGAGCATCCGGGCCCTGCTGCGTTCGGTGGCGAACGACGATCAGGTACGGCCCTTCCTGCTCACCCTGGCGCTGGTCTTCCTCGGCTACAGCGGCCTGATCATCAGCCTGTGGCCGAACATCATCCCGCCCTCGATCAGCCTCCGCGACGCCGCCGCGCCGCCGCAGAGCCAGGGCTTCGCGCTGGTCGGCGCGCTGCTGATCATCCCCGTCATCCTCGGCTACACCGCCTGGAGCTACTACGTGTTCCGCGGCAAGGTGCGGCACGGCGAAGGCTATCACTGACAGCCGCGGGCGGCAGGCGGAGCGAAACGGCTCCGCCTTTTCGCCACGCCACATCTCGCCGGAGAACGACCGAAGCAACTTCCGCGCGCCAAGTCATTCCATCCGGCCTGCCCCGCAGTCGCTCTTTCGAAAACTAGCGGTCACACGCCTGAGTGCCTGTCCCCCATACTGCGGAAGTTAACTTCCGGCAACTTTCCCGGGCAGGCGTTCTACAACTTTTGGCAACTCTTCGCCAATAACCGTGCAATCGGGAGGACATCGACGGCCATTCGTCGGCATAGGGAAACCTTGGTGGTCATCCGCCATCGAAACTAGCAACTGTTTCCCGAGCAGGTATTTTCCGGCTGCCAGACTTCGCATGCACACAAGCGGAACTTCTTCCGCACGGTGGCCGGCTCCGACAAGCGCACCTTCTGCCCCGGAGAACGGTTGTGGCCGCGGATGGGCCGTATCGAATGGGAGATGGGCCATGCGTAAAGCCGAAAGCGGCCCGGGCGCCAGCCGGGCTGGCAGGAAAGGAAGTTCCGTATCTCATGGACACGAGTTCTATCAGCAACTGGGCCATAGGGGTGGCCCGCAGGATGGCGCGCACATACGTGACGCCATACATAAAAGAAGAGCGAAGGAAATTCCCAGGAAGTCGCTGAACCAAGAGGTGAGGTCATGGCTAACGAAAAAGGTTCGATCAGTGTAAGCGAGGCCGGCCGCAAGGGCGGCGAGGCGCGCAAGGAACAACTCGGCCCGAAAGGCTATTCCGAACTCGGCCATAAAGGTGGGCAACGCGTTCGTGAACTCATCCAGGAAGGAAAAAAAGCCAGGGGCGAAAAATAGGCGGTAAATACACGAACGGCACACCAACGGAACTGGATCGGTTGGACAGGGAGCGGTAGACAACCAGGCCCTGTATGCAAGTCCGAAACAATCAGGAGAGCATTATCATGGCAACTTCACGTCAAGGCGGCTCTGGTTCCGGTCAAGGCAAGGACAAAGGCTCCATGAGCGTACGGGAGGCCGGCCAGAAAGGCGGCGAGATCCGCAAGGAGCAGCTCGGCCCGGAAGGCTACTCCGAACTCGGCCACAAGGGTGGCGAGGCCCGCAAGGAGCAGCTCGGCCCGGAAGGCTACTCCGAACTCGGCCACAAGGGTGGCGAGGCCCGCAAGGAGCAGCTCGGCCCGGAAGGCTACTCCGAACTCGGCAAGAAGGGCGGCGAGGCCCGCAAGGAGCAACTCGGCCCGGAAGGCTACTCCGAACTCGGCCACAAAGGCGGCCAGCGGGTCCGCGAACTGATCGAGGAAGGCAAGCGCGCCGAAGGCCAGCAGGGCAGCCAGGGCGGCAAACAGGAAAACCGCGGGCAGTCCCGGCAGGAAGATCAGGATAAGGGCAGCCGCAAGAGCTAGGTAACCGCCCATCCCGACAAAGGCTCGAAAGGGGGAACACTCCCTTTCGAATCACGAACCGAAAACAGGGTCGCGGCATGCGGGGCGATCGCCCCGGCATGTCGCCGGCCGGCAACGGACGCCAGGAAATGCGCAGAACGAGAAGGGACGCGAAGAAGAAGCGCTCGACCCCTATCGCAAAAAAACCCATCGGAACGCTGCCGTCCGTTCCTGGTCCCGCCACGTCGCGGGCAGACTTCGCGACGAAGCCCGCAACATCATCGCGCGGGCAGCCGGAACCTTCCCTGCGACGCGACCGGTCATGGCCTGATATCCGATGATCAATCCCCGCTTCGAATACCGGGTCTTCCTGTTTTTGCTGGTGCTGATCTCGGTGGCCTTCGTCTGGATCATCCTGCCCTTCTACGGCGCCATCTTCTGGGCGGCGGTGCTGGCCATTCTCTTCCATCCCCTGCAGATCCGCCTGCAGCGGCACCTCGGCAACCATCCGAATCTGTCGGCCTTGCTGACCCTGATCGTCTGCGTGGTAGTCGCCGTCCTGCCCATCACCATCGTGTCCATGCTGCTGATCCAGGAAGGCGCCACCCTCTACAACGAGATCGAGGCGGGCCGGATCGACTTCGCCGGCATGCTCGAGGGTCTCAAGGCGCAGCTTCCGGAGCCGCTGCAGGCACAGATGTCCCGCTTCGGTCTGGACAGCCGCTACGACCTGCGCGACCGGATCGCCAACATCGCCATGCAGGGCAGCCAGCTCCTGGCCACCAAGGCCTTCAACATCGGCCAGAACACCTTTCAGTTCATCCTCGGCTTTTTCGTGATGCTCTACCTGCTGTTCTTCTTCCTCCGCGACGGCACTGCGCTGGTCGCCCGGATCAGGGAAGCCATACCCCTCAGCGAAATGAAGAAGTCCCGCCTGTTCCAGCGCATCACCGGCATGGTGCAGGCCACCATCAAGGGCAGCCTCGTCGTCGCGGTCATCCAGGGCAGCCTGGGCGGCGTCATATTCGCCCTGCTGGGCATTCCTCGGGCGTTGCTCTGGGGGGTCGCCATGGCCTTCCTGTCGTTCCTGCCGGCCTTGGGAACGGGACTCGTCTGGGCCCCCGTGGCCATCTATTTCCTGCTCAGCGGCGCGATCCTCAAGAGCGTGCTGCTCACGGCTTGCGGCATCTTCATCATCGGCCTGGTGGACAACATCGTGAGACCCATCCTGGTGAGCAAGGACACCCGCCTGCCGGACTACCTGGTCCTGGTATCGACGCTGGGCGGGCTGGCCCTGTTCGGCCTCAACGGCTTCGTCATCGGCCCGGTGATCGCCGCTCTGTTCGTATCGACCTGGACCCTCTTCCAGACGCACTGAGCGGAACGACGGCTCCCATCGCTTCGTGCAAATTGCATAACCTGACCAGCGCGAATCCCGCACCCTGCAACACAAGCGTTCCCGGCCGACCGGGATATGCCGTTGAAATGACGGACAATATCGGAACTTCCGGGCTTGGCGCGTCGCTTGCTTCAATGAAAAGAACCGGGCGGTAACACACAACGCACGAAACGACCGAGGAATTGTCAACCATGAGACACGGCAAGATCCATTCTGTTCTGCGTGGTAAAAGCCTCTCCGTCGGCATTATCTTGAGCCTGGCCGTGGGAGCGGCCATATATAGTGGAAACGATCTTCCTCTCGAAAAAAGTGCCTCGAGTCCCGCACAGCAAAGCTCTCTGAGCCTGCCGACCCTGCGCTCCGTGAACGACCATCAAGCCACTGTTCCCAAAGGTATTAGCCATCACACGCTGCTGGTACCCCAACCGCGATGGATCTTTTGAGTCTTCGGATATCTAATGAAGGGTAGTCATCACATCCGCAAGAGAAGGAACATGACATGTTAACTTGGTCAATCATATTCCTTGTCGTCGCCATTATTGCCGGACTACTCGGCTTCGGCGGTATAGCAGGAACCGCCACCGGTATCGCCAAAATACTTTTCGCGCTCTTTCTGATCCTCTTCGTAGTTTCCTTGTTGTTCGGTCGCACCGGCTAGGCCGCTCTTTCGCAGATAGCCATTTCACTCCGCAATATATAAAGGCGGCCCTGCCGGAAAGAAAGGCAGCGGCCGTCTTTTCAATTCGTCTTTCACTATCCTCTTTTTCATCGTCCGCTTCCGGCGGAAACAATCCGGCGAAGTCGTTCCATGGCTGTTGCCTCGCCGGCATGGAGAAGGCGCCGCCTGGCGGAGGTGATCGCCCCGCGGGAGAATGCCCCGCTCCGGACCATGAATATCACATAGCCATCAAAGGCTTATAGCCACTACGGCAATCCCATTGCTGCCGGCAGGATTTTCCCTTCCTTCGAAAAGTTCCAAAGACCTGGAAGAATATTAGGGCCTGTTAACACTACTCTCCGCGAGCCGCGTTGCTGCGGCAAATGGCGCCAGGCGAGGCGCGGGACGCAGGGAATGGCATTCCCTTGCCAAGTCCCGCAACGACGCATGGCGCCATTTGCCGCGCAACCCGCAGGGACGGGCCCGTTTTTGCGCGGAGCGTCGTTACTCGTCGTTCGTTTGGAATGACCAAACTTCTCTCCTCGCGCCTAACCCCGCGCAAAAACAGGCTCCGTCGCGGCCGCGCGGAGTAGTGTTAACAGGCCCTAGTCGACTGACATCGCGTGATGTCAATTAGATATCCAATGGCCATCTTTTAGCAATGAATCGCCACCCAATTGATATCAAAACGACATCCAACAAGCGGCAAAAACAAAAAAATTCACCTATTCCACACTGGCCAAGGGATGGCCAGGGAACTTCTCCAAGTGCCAGCACTCTGTATGGAGCGAAGGGGACGCGTGCTGGCAAACTGCCGAAAAGGCTGCTGCCAGGGAACGAGGCCAGGGAACTATTTCGGAGAAAGTATTTCTTAGGCCTGCAACTATTCGAGCCCACAATCGTAACCCATGGAAGGACCATACAAGCCAGGAACCAATCACTACAATGAATTGGATGCTGTAATGGCAAAAAGATAGCGACCCGCGAAAGCGGGCGGCCCATGACGAACCGAACATGGATCGCTTGAGCAGTTATAAAGCATCCCTTGCAACCTGCCTTTTAACGCCAGCTCATTTGGCACGACATTTTATTGACTATAATTCGGCCTGCAAATTTCCCTTGAAGGCCGCCGGCAATGTGACGACCAAGGGTTTTAGTCGTCGACTTTTCGTTAAATAAGGACGAGGTGAACGCAATGCGTATCAGCATTTTCGGACTGGGCTATGTAGGTGCAGTATGCGCCGGCTGTCTTTCGGGACGTGGGCACGAAGTGGTCGGCGTGGATATTTCCGCCGCCAAGATCGACATGATCAATCAGGGCAAATCCCCCATCGTCGAGCCGGGACTGGGAGAACTGCTGGCCGAGGGCGTGAAGACCGGCCGCCTGCGCGGCACCACCAACGTGACCGAAGCGGTCCTCGCCACTGAGCTGTCCATGCTCTGCGTCGGCACGCCGAGCAAGCTGAACGGCGACCTGGAGCTCGACTACATCGAGGAAGTTTGCCGCCAGATGGGTTCCGCCCTGCGCGACAAGACCGAACGCCACACCGTGGTGGTGCGCAGCACCGTGCTGCCGGGCACCGTGCACAACGTGGTCATTCCGATTCTCGAGGAGTTCTCCGGCAAGAAGGCCGGCGTCGACTTCGGTGTGGCGGTCAACCCCGAGTTCCTGCGCGAGAGCACCGCGATCAAGGACTACAACTTCCCGCCGATGACCGTGATCGGTGAGCTGGACAAGGCCTCGGGCGACGCCCTGGCGTCCATCTACGCCGAACTCGACGCCCCGATCGTCCGCAAGGACATCGCCGTCGCCGAGATGATCAAGTACACCTGCAACGTCTGGCACGCGACCAAGGTCACCTTCGCCAACGAGATCGGCAACATCGCCAAGGCCGCCGGCGTCGATGGCCGCGAGGTGATGGAAGTGGTCTGCATGGACAACAAGCTCAACCTGTCCCAGTACTACATGCGCCCCGGCTTCGCCTTCGGCGGTTCCTGCCTGCCCAAGGACGTCAGCGCCCTCAGCTACCGTGCCCACCTGTGGGACATCGAGGCGCCGCTGATCAGCTCGCTGATGCGCAGCAACGCCGCCCAGGTGCAGAAAGCCTACGACATGATCGACAAGCACGGCTCGCGCAAGGTCGCCCTGCTCGGCCTGAGCTTCAAGGCCGGCACCGACGACCTGCGCGAAAGCCCCCAGCTCGAGCTGGCCGAGATGCTGATCGGCAAGGGCTTCAAGCTGAGCATCTTCGACAGCAACGTCGAGTACGCCCGTGACCACGGCGCCAACGGCCACTACATCAAGAACGAGATCCCCCACGTCTCCGCCCTGTTGCAGTCCGATCTGGACAAGGTCGTCGCGGAAGCCGACGTCATCGTTCTCGGCAACGCCGATCCGCGCTTCGAGAAGCTGGCCAAGGACGTGCCGGCCGGCAAGAAGGTCATCGACCTGGTCGGCTTCATGCCTCAGCGCACCGCCGGTGCCGCAGAAGGCATCTGCTGGTAATCCGCCGCCGTCCGCCCCTTCGGGGGCGGACTCTGGAAGGGCGTGCGGACAAGAACGACAACAGTGCCGCCCGGACCGGCTCGCGAATACAGACGACGGACTCAAGAAGAATTATGGACAGGCTTAAGCATGCTCTTGGAGAGGCCACCGGCTGGCTACTCTTCCTCAGTTTCCTGATGCTGCTGGCGCTCGCCCTGCCGCCGCAGGTGTTCGATCCGGAATCCAAGCATTTCATCATGCTGATAGGCCTGATCGGCGTGTGGCGCTATTCCATGGGAATCATCCATTTCCTGCGCGGCATGCTATTCCTCTACGTGGTCTACCCCTACTACCGGCGCAAGGTGGAAAAACTGGGCAAGGACGCCGATCCTTCCCATGTGTTTCTCATGGTCACCAGTTTCCGCATCGACGCCCTGACCACCGGCAAGGTCTACGGCTCGGTGATCAAGGAGGCGATCAACTGCGGTTACCCGACCACAGTGGTCTGCTCGATCGTGGAAATGTCCGACGAGCTGCTGATCAAGAGCCTTTGGGAAAAACTCGATCCGCCGGACCGGGTGAAGCTGGACTTCGTGCGCATCGCCGGCACCGGCAAGCGCGACGGACTGGCCAACGGTTTCCGCGCCATCTCCCGCCACATGCCCGACGAAGACTCGGTGGTCGCGGTGATCGACGGCGATACCGTGCTGAACGAAGGCGTGGTCCGCAAGACGGTTCCCTATTTCAAGATCTTCCCCAACATGGGTGGCCTGACCACCAACGAATTCTGCGAAGTGCTGGGCGGCTACGTCATGAGCGAGTGGCACAAGCTGCGCTTCGCCCAGCGCCACATCAACATGTGTTCCATGGCGCTGTCCCACCGCGTGCTGACCCTCACTGGGCGGATGTCGGTGTTCCGCGCCGCGGTGGTCACCGACCCCGAATTCATCGTCGACGTCGAGAACGACAACCTCGACCACTGGCGCCTCGGCCGCTTCAAATTCCTCACCGGAGACGACAAGTCCAGTTGGTTCAGCCTGATGCGCCTGGGCTACGACACCTTCTACGTGCCCGATGCCTCGATCCACACGGTCGAGCACCCGCCGGAGAAGCGCTTCGTCAAGGCCAGCCGCAAGCTGATGTTCCGCTGGTACGGCAACAACCTGCGGCAGAACTCCCGCGCCCTGAAGCTCGGCGTGCAGCGCCTCGGCTGGTTCACCTCGGTGGTGCTGTTCGACCAGCGCGTGTCCATGTGGACCAGCCTGCTCGGCCTGACCGTGGCGATCATCGGCTCCATCAAATACAGCATCGCCATTTTCATCGCCTATCTGCTGTGGGTCTGCTCCACCCGCCTGGTCCTGACCCTGCTGTTGTCTCTTTCCGGACACCCGATCGGACCGGCCTACCCGCTGATCCTCTACTACAACCAGATCGTCGGCGCCGTGGTGAAGATCCATGTGTTCTTCCGCCTCGACCAGCAATCCTGGACGCGCCAGGACACCAAGCTCAACCGTGAACTCGCCAGCTTCCAGAGCTGGTTCAACAACTGGTCGTCAAAGGCCATGACCTTTTCAGCGACCAGCATCTTCATCGCTGTGCTGATGCTGTCGGTCTGACCGGGACTGAATGATCGAGAAGGAAGACATGCAACCATGAATACCGCGACCCTTAATGTAAACGTGGTCCACGAGTCGGAAGCGCAACGCCAACACGCGCGCGTCAAGCTGCCCGGTAAGATCCGCTTCCTCGGCCCCAACCGGGAAACCATCGAGCAGCGTCTGATCGACATCTCCGCCGGTGGCTTCAGCTTCGCCAGCGGCAAGCCGGTCACCCAGCAGGGTGCCTTCCACCGCGGCAAGCTGCTGTTCCAGCTGGACAGCCTGGGCCTGGCCATGGACGTGGAGTTCCAGGTGCGCAACCTCGACCCGGAAAGCGGCCGCACCGGCTGCCAGTTCCACGGTCTGGGCGCACGCGAGATCTCCACCCTGCGCCAGATGATCACCTCGCACCTGAGCGGCGAGTTGGTCACCGTCGGCGATGTGATCTGCACCCTGCAGCGCGACAACTTCACCAAGGCGCGCAAGGGCAAGGGCCTGGCCCAGCAGACCATGTTCGAACGCTTGCGCGCGGTCAGCTTCAGCCTGGCGATCTTCATCGTCGGCCTCGGCGCCTTCGGCCTGATCCTCAAGCAGCTCTACGACCTCTACTTCGTCACCCATGCCGAGTCGGGCATGGTCAGCGTGCCCAGCATGGAAGTGACCATGCCCCGCGAAGGCACGGTGCAGAGCCTGGTCGGCCCGGACGGCCTGGTCGCCAACGGTGCGCCGATCGCCAGCTTCTCCGCCTCCATGCTGGAAATGCTCAAGGGCCACCTGAGCGAGGAGCAGCTCAACCCGGCCAACGTCGAGAAGCTGTTCACCCGGCAGATGAAGGGCACCCTGACCAGCCCGTGCGATTGCAAGGTGGTCGCCCAGCGCGTGGCCGACGGCCAGTTCGCCTCCAAGGGCCAGGTGATCTTCGAGCTGCTGCCGCGCGACGCCGCCGCTACCGTCGAGGCCCGTTTCCGCTACCACGACTTCGCCAAGGTCAAGCCGGGCACCCAGGTCACTTTCAGCGTTCCCGGCGAGGACCAGCCGCGCCGCGGCCGGATCGTCAGCACCGCCCTGCAGAATGAAGGACTGTCCAGCGATATCCGCGTGCTCATCCAGCCCGAACAGCCCCTGGACAGCGCCCTGGCCGGCCAGCCGGTGGAAGTGGTCATCGACCACGGCCCTTCCTACGACTGGCTGATCGACAAGGCCGTGACCGCCGGACTCTGAGAGGACACCTCAGGTGAACCTGACCAAGCCCCTGCTGCTCTCGGCGCTGGCCGGCCTGACCGCCTGCGCCAACCTCGACCTGCCCGACCAGCGTCTGGCGAAGGAAGCCCTGCAACGCGGCGACACCCAGACCGCCGAGCGGCATTTCCGTCAACTCGCCGACATGGGCTTCACCGAGGCCCAGCTCGGCCTGGCCGACATGCAGTTGGCCAGCGGTGATCCCGAGCAGCTGCGCAAGGCGGAACAGACCTACCGCATGGCGCTGGACGCCTCGCCGCGGGCCAAGGCCCGCCTGGGCAAGCTGCTGGCCTACAAGCCGACCAGCAGCGAGGCGGAAAAGCGCGAGGCCGCCCAGTTGCTCAGCGATGCCTTCGCCGCCGGCGAGGATGGCGTGCTGCTGCCCCTGGCGATGCTTTACTTGAAGAACCCGCAGACGTTCCCCGACGTCAGCCTGCAGCAACGCATCGATCAGTGGCGCGCCGCCGGACATCCCCAGGCGGACATCGCACAGATCGTGGTCTACCGCACCCAGGGCACCTACGACCAGCACCTGGACGACATCGAGCGGATCTGCCAGCAGCGCCTCGCCGAGCACAGCGACTGCTACGTCGAGCTAGCCACCGTCTATCTCAAGCGCGACCAGAACGACCGCCTGCAGGCGCTGGTGCAACAGCTCATGGCCGCTCATCGCGCGGGCGGAGTGTCAGCGCAACTGGTGACGGAAGTCGCCGGCGTGCTCTCCAACCCGCTGCTCGGCCAGTCGAACGAAAAGACCGCCCAGACCATGCTCGAGGAAATCGCCCCGACCTACCCCGCCGCCTGGGTCAGTCTGGCGCGTCTGATCTACGACTTTCCCGGCACCGGCGACACCGACCAGATGCTCGACTACCTCGAGCGTGGCCGTGCCGCCGCCCAGCCGGCAGCCGATCTGTTGCTCGGTCGGCTCTACTACGAAGGCAAGCTGCTTCCACAGGACCCGTTCAAGGCCGAGGAATATTTCATCAAGGCCCGCGCCACGGAAAACAGCGCCCACTACTACCTGGGTCAGATCTATCGCCGCGGCTTCCTCGGCGAGGTCTACCCGCAGAAGGCCGTCGACAGCCTGCTGACCGCCGCCCGCGGCGGCCAGGCGAGCGCCGACTACGCCCTCGCGCAGCTGTACTCCCAGGGTCGCGGCATCCGCATCGACCTGGCCAACGCCTACGTCTTCGCACGTCTCGCCGTTTTGCAAGGCCGCCCCGATTCCGAGCCCCTGCTTCAGGAAATAGAGGCTAATCTCGCTCCTGCAGAACGTACCCGGGGTGAGCAGATGCTGCACGCGGAACAGCAGGCTCGTTACGGCGTGTGGCAGACCTCGACGCAGCTGCAAGCCATGCAAAATCAATAGGAAGCATTATGAGTAGGAAGCAACGCATAAGCGCGGGACTGGGCCTGGGAGCCAGTCTGCTCTGCTGCAATCCGCTGTTCGCAGGGCCCGTGGGTCCCGATCGCAATTTCGGCATGGAGGTGAAGGTCACCGCCCAGTCGGAAGACGACCGTGACCTGGACACCCGCAGCGGCGGTGACGCCGAGGGTATCGCCCTCGACTTGCGGCCCTGGGTCTACGGCCAGCGCGGCAACTGGGGAGCCATGGTGATGCTCCAGGCGGTCGCGGCCACCGACATCATCGAAACCGACCCCACCGATCCCAACGAAGAACCGGGGGGCGATCCCGCGAACGGCTTCAGCCGCGACAGCAGCCGCGACCCGGACAAGAGCTACCTCGCCCTGCGCGAATTCTGGATCGACTACGCCGGCCTCACCCCCTACCCCGGCGAGCACCTGCGCATCGGCCGCCAGCGCATACGCAGCCTGACCAACGAAGGCACCTGGTGGGACATCCACATGGAGTCGGTGAACTGGACCATGGACACCAGCCTGCTGCGTGCCCAGGCCGGCGTCGCCGAACGCTTCGACGAATACCGTACCGACCTGGACAACCTGAGCGCGGAAGACAAGGACCGCACCCACGTCTTCGGCGGCCTCGACTACCAGTGGCGGCAAGGTCACTGGGCCGGCTTCAAGGTGCACCACACCAGCGACGACGGCGACCTGCCGGACAGCCAGATGGATGTCTACGAAGACCGCCAGAGCAAGTCCTACACCGGCGACCTGACCTGGCTGAGCGTGCACCTGGACGGCGACTTCTTCAATCCTCGCTCGACCCTGCCGATCAACTACTGGGGCGAATTCACCTGGCTGACCGGCGAGATGGACAGGAGCCACTTCGCCAGCGACGGCAGCGCCGACCACTACAAGGACGTGGATGTCGACGCCTGGGCCGTGGACCTCGGCCTGCGCTGGAACATCAGCGACCGCTGGAACGTCGGCGCGGCCTATGCCCGCGGCAGCGGCGGCGAGGGCGACGACGAGTCCGAACAGTTCATGCAGACCGGCCTGCAGAGCAACCGCTCCACCTTCACCGGCCTGCAGACGCGCATCCACCGCTTCGGCGAAGCCTTCCGCGGCGAACTGACCAACCTGCAGGTGGGCACCCTGTTCACCTCCTGGAAGCCGAGAGAGGACCTCGAGACCAGCCTGATCTATCACAAGTTCTGGCGCGTCGACGATGACGAGGATCTCGGCCAGAACGGCATCAGCCCGATCGAGAAGGACGGCAAGCCCGCGCTCAAGGCCGGTGAGAAGGACCTCGGCCAGGAAGTCGACCTGATCATCACCCGCTACTTCAACCAGGGCATGTTGCCGGCCAACTGGGGTGGCGAGCTGGACGAGCAGTCCGCACTGATCCGCCTGCGCAGCGGCCTGTTCTTCCCGAGCAACGCCTATGCCAGCAAGGGCGACAGCAAAATGCACCGTGTCTTCGTCGACATGATCTGGCGCTTCTAAGGTCCAGCGGCACGCTGAGAGGATCGAACATGAACGTGCAAAGAAAACTTGCATCCACCCAGCTGAAACCCGTGTTGCTCGGCGTGCTGCTGGCCACCAGCGCCTGGAGCCAGGCCGCCCCGCCGGAGCAGGCGAGGCAGTCCGCGCCCCCCACCCTGAGTTCGAAGCAGTACAGCGTCACCAGCGCCTCGATCGAAGCCTTGAAGCTGGACCCGCCCAAACTGCCGGATCTCTCCGGCTACACTCACGCGGCGGTGGAGGCCAAGATCCGGCGCAAGCCCGGTGGACGCATCGCGCTGCGGCGCATGCTGCAGCAGACCGCCCTGAAGGACTTCACCGGTGGCAGCGGACGTCTGCGCGAGTGGATCGTCCGCCAGGGCGGTATGCCTCACGCGATCTTCATAGAAGGCGGCTATGTCGAGCTGGGTCAGTTGGCCAGGCAGTTGCCGGCCAATCAGTTCGCCGAGACCACGCCGGGCGTCTACGTGGCGCGGGTGCCGATCGTCGTCGCCCCCGGCGCGACCCTGCACATCGGCAAGAACGTCAAGGAGCTGCGCCTCTCCGAGGAGCGCGGCGCCTTCCTGGTCAACGATGGCAAGCTGTTCATCACCGACACCAAGCTGGTCGGCTGGAGCGAGAAGAACAACGCTCCGTCCGCCTACCGCGGCCCGGAAAGCTTCCGGCCCTTCCTGGTGTCCTGGGGCGGCACCGAGACCTACATCTCGCGCAGCACCGTCGCCAGCCTGGGCTACAACACCAGTAAGGCCTACGGCGTGAGCATCACCCAGTACACCCCGGAAATGCACAAGCGCCTCAAGCGCCCGCGCCCGACCGGCTGGCTGATCGACTCGGTATTCGAGGACATCTACTACGGCTTCTACTGCTACGAAGCCGACGACGTGGTGCTCAAGGGCAATACCTACCGCGACAACATCATCTACGGCATCGACCCCCACGACCGCTCGGAACGCCTGATCATCGCCGAGAACCACGTCTACGGGACGAAGAAGAAGCACGGCATCATCGTCTCGCGGGAGGTCAACAACAGTTGGATCATCAACAACCGCACCCACGACAACAAGCTGTCGGGCATCGTTCTCGACCGTAACAGCGAACACAACCTGGTCGCCTACAACGAGGTGTACCAGAACCACTCCGACGGCATCACCCTCTACGAGAGTTCGAACAACCTGATCTGGGGCAACCGGCTCATCAACAACGCGCGCCACGGCATCCGCATGCGCAACAGCGTGAACATCCGGATCTACGAGAACCTGTCCGTCGCCAACCAGTTGACCGGCATCTACGGCCACATCAAGGACCTCAGCAGCACCGACCGCGACTTCAAGCTCGACCCCTTCGACACCAAGGTGTCGATGATCGTGGTCGGCGGCCAACTGACCGGCAACGGCTCGTCGCCGATCTCCGTGGACTCGCCGCTGAGCCTCGAACTCTACCGCGTGGAGATGCTCGCCCCGACCAAGAGTTCCGGCCTCACCTTCACCGGCATCCTCGAGGACAAACAAGAAGAGATCCTCGATCTGCTGGTGCGCCGCCAGAAGGCCGTGCTGATCGACCCCGTCGTCGATCCCGCCCAGGCCGAGCTGTAGAACCGATGAGACTGCGCAACATGAAGACCCACAACAGCAAATGGATTGGACCCGCCGCGCTGGCCGCGGCGATCGCCCTGGCCGCCGCCGAGGTGCGTGCCGAAGAAACCCCTACCGGGCTGCCCGTCTACCGCGCCGAGTCCTGCTGCGACCTGTGCCCGGCCGCCGCGGACCCCAACAGCTACACCAGCAACTACATGAAGGGCTTCGTCACCCTGGTGCAGGGCAACGAGAGCGACTGGCTGTTCCGTACCAACGAGGACCTGCGCACCGAATTCGGTACCACTCCAGAAGGTTACCGTCAGCTCAAGGCATTGCACGACGCCTTCAAGAGCCGCGGCGTCGAGTTGGTGATCGTCTACCAGCCGACCCGCGGCATGGTGCAACGCAACAAACTGTTGCCCGCCGACTACGCCCGCTTCGACTACGACAAGGCGGTGAGGAACTTCCGGGCGACCCTGAAGCATTTCGAGCAACTCGGCTACTGGGTGCCCGACCTGACTCCGCTGACCGACGAAAAGGTCGAGCCGGCCTTCTACTTCCGCGGCGACCACCACTGGACCTCCTACGGCGCCGAACGCAGTGCGCGGATCGTCGCCGAGACCGTGAAGGAGATCCCCGCCTTCGCGGACATCCCGCGCAAGGAGTTCGTCACCAAGAAAATGGGCCGCATGGGCAAGCGCGGCACCCACCACCGGGTCGCCGGCCAGTTGTGCAACACCACCTACGCCTTCGAGCACAGCGACCAGTTCTTCACCGAACCCAAGGGTGAAGGCGGCGGCGACCTGTTCGGCGACAGCAGCCTGCCGCAGATCACCCTGGTCGGTACCAGCCACAGCGGCACCAACTACAACTTCGCCGGCTTCCTCTCCGAATACATGGGTGCCGAAATCCTCAACGTCGCCTTCCCCGGCAGCGGCCTGGAAGGCTCGATGCTCGAATACCTGGCCAGCGACGAATTCCAGAAGAATCCGCCGAAGATCCTCATCTGGGAATTCTCGCCGCTCTACGACCTGGCCGAGGACAAGTTCTACCGCCAGGCGCTGTCCATGCTCGGCAATGCCTGCGAAGGCGAAAAAACCCTGCTCGCCGGCAAAGCCACCCTGCGCCCCGGCGAAGCCGGCAAGGAAGTGCTGATCAACGGCGCCGGCCGACTGGTCGAGGCCACCAACTCCCGCCATCAGGTGGACATCCGCTTCAGCGACCCCTCGGTGAAAAAGCTGGAAGGCACCATCTGGTACATGACCGGCCGCCGCGAGAAGTTCCAGTTCGACAAGCCGGTCACCACCGAAACCAACGGCCGTTTCGCCTTCAACATGCGCGACGAGGCCGACTGGGGCGGACTCAACTTCTTCGCCATGGAAATCCAGCCGCCGGAGGGGCTCAAGGAGCCCGTCGAGGTCGAGGTGCGCCTCTGCAAGCGCCACGACTATCACGCTCCGGCCAACCTGACCGCCCGTAGCGGCAACTGAGGCCTACCATGCACAAGACCAGACTCGCCCTCTCCTGCCTGCTCGGCAGCCTGCTGTTGAGCGGCGCCGTCCACGCCGCCGAAGCCCTGGTTCCGCCCAAGGGCTACTACGCGCCGGTGGATATCCGCAAAGGCGAGGCGCCGGCCTGTCCGGTGGTGCCCGAACCCTTCACCGGGGAACTGGTCTTTCGCAGCAAGTACGAAGGCTCGGACGCGGCCCGGTCGACCCTCAACGAGGAAGCGGAAAAGGCCTTCCGCACCAAGACCGCGCCGATCACCCAGATCGAGCGCGGCGTCAGCCGGATGGTCATGCGCTACATGGAGAAAGGCCGCGCCGGCGACCTGGAATGCACCCTGGCCTGGCTGGACGCCTGGGCCGAAGACGGCGCCCTGCTCACCACCGAGTACAACCACACCGGCAAATCCATGCGCAAGTGGGCCCTCGGCAGCCTGGCCGGCGCCTACCTGCGCCTGAAATTCTCCAGTTCGCAGCCGCTGGCGGCCTATCCCGAACAGGCACGGCGCATCGAGAGCTGGTTCGCCAAGGTGGGCGACCAGGTGATCAAGGACTGGAGCGACCTGCCGCTCAAGCGGATCAACAACCACTCCTACTGGGCGGCCTGGGCGGTCATGGCCGCCGGCGTGGCGACCAACCGCCGGCCGCTGTTCGACTGGGCGGTCGAGCAGTTCCACATCGCCGCCGGGCAGGTCGACTCGAATGGCTTCCTGCCCAACGAACTCAAGCGCCGCCAACGTGCGCTGGCCTACCACAACTACAGCTTGCCGCCCCTGATGATGGTCGCCGCCTTCGCCCTGGCCAACGGTGTCGACCTGCGCGGCGACAACGATGGCGCCCTGGGCCGCCTGGCCGGCAACGTGCTGGCCGGCGTCGAGAAGCCCGAACCGTTCGCCGAACGGGCCGGCGACGAGGATCAGGACATGGAGGATCTGGAGACCGACGCCAAGTTCTCCTGGCTGGAACCCTACTGCGCGCTCTACTCCTGCTCCCCCGCCCTGCGGGAAAGGAAGGCCGAGATGGGCCCGTTCAAGAATTTCCGCCTGGGTGGCGACGTGACCCGGATCTTCGATCCGGCCGAGAAGTCGCCCAGATCGACCGTCGGCAAGCGCGACTAGCGCGGCCCCGACGTCGCCCCAGCAGCCGGCAGTCAGTCCGTCGCCGGCCGCCACGCCCTTCCGGGCCAGGCGGAATGCCCCGAAATGCGCAACAGACGCAGCCGGGAACGGACCTCTTCGGGGACCCCCCGGGGGAGAGGCCGGGCTCAGAGAAGAGCCTGAAACATTGGTGCTAGAAGCGAGACACGGGTAATGGTGTTTTCATCCAACGTCTTCCTGTTTTTATTCCTGCCGCTGTTCCTCGGGTTGTACTACCTGAGCCCGGCGCGCTACCGCAACCTGTTGCTGCTGACCGCCAGCTATGTCTTCTATGCCTGGTGGCGCATCGACTTCCTTGGACTGTTTGCCGCCGTCACCGTCTTCAACTACTGGATCGGCCTACGCATCGGCGCCGCCGGTGTGCGCACCCAGTCCGCACAACGCTGGCTGACGCTCGGCGTGGTGGTCGACCTCTGTGTGCTCGGCTACTTCAAGTACGCGAACTTCGGCGTGGACAGTCTGAACGCGATCATCACCTCGTTCGGCGTGGAACCCTTCGTGGTCACCCACATCCTGCTGCCGATCGGCATCTCCTTCTACGTCTTCGAATCCATCAGTTACATCATAGACGTTTATCGCGGAGATACCCCGGCGACCCGCAATCTGGTCGACTTCGCGGCCTTCGTGGCGATCTTCCCGCACCTGATCGCCGGTCCGGTGCTGCGCTTCCGCGACCTGGTCGACCAGTTCAACCATCGCACCCACACGCTGGACAAGTTCGCCGAAGGCTGCACCCGCTTCATGCAGGGCTTCATCAAGAAGGTGTTCATCGCCGACAGCCTGGCGCCGATCGCCGATCACTGCTTCGCCCTCAGCGATCCGACCACCGGCGATGCCTGGCTCGGCGCCCTGGCCTACACCGCCCAGCTGTACTTCGACTTCTCCGGCTACAGCGACATGGCCATCGGCCTCGGCCTGATGATCGGCTTCCGCTTCATGGAGAACTTCAACCAACCCTACATCAGCCAGTCGATCACCGAATTCTGGCGCCGCTGGCACATCAGCCTGTCCACCTGGCTGCGCGACTACCTGTACATCAGCCTGGGCGGCAACCGCGGCACCACCTTCCAGACCTACCGCAACCTGATCCTCACCATGCTGCTCGGCGGCCTGTGGCACGGCGCCAACTGGACCTTCATCATCTGGGGCGCCTGGCACGGCACCTGGCTGGCGATCGAGCGCGCCCTGCGCATCGACGCCGCGCCGAAGACCATTCGCCCGCTGCGCTGGGTCTTCGCCTTCCTGCTGGTGATGGTCGGCTGGGTGATCTTCCGCGCCGAGAACCTCGACGTCGCCTGGCGCATGTACGCCGCCATGTTCAGCTTCGGCGACTGGACCCTGTCCGACCTGAACAAGGCACAACTGACCAGCCTGCAGATCGCCACCCTGCTGCTCGCCTACGTGGTGATCGCGGTGTACGGCATTCGCCAGTTCTACGCCCAACCGCTCACCGGCGCGCCCAAGGCCAAGGCGAACGATCAGGCCGACGCGCCCCAGGGCATCGTCCATGCGTCGAGCGGCACCCTGGCCTATTCGCAGGCCATCGATATACCGGCACTGGCGACCCGCGTCGCGGTGCTCCTGCTGTTCGCCGCCTCTGTGCTCAAGCTTTCGGCGCAGAGTTTCTCGCCTTTCCTCTACTTCCAGTTTTGAAGAGGGACCGCCATGAATAGAACAACCAACCTGGTCTACGCCGGTACCTTCGCCGGCACCCTGCTGGCGCTCAGCCTGTGGTCGCTGAAAGGCGCCGCCGGCTTCTCCACCGCCGATAACACCCCGGTGCTCAACGGCAAGCTGGCCCTGGCCTTCGAGAAACACTACGACGAGGAATTCCCGATCAAGAAGCTCGGCACCAACCTCTGGGCGGCGCTGGACTACACGCTGTTCGGCGAAGGCCGTCCCGGCGTGGTGATCGGAGCCAACCAGTGGCTGTTCAGCGACGAGGAGTTCAAGCCCACCGCCGCCGCCTCGCAGAACATCACGGACAACCAGGCGCTGATCCAGGGCGTGCGTGAAACCCTGGCACGGAACAACGTGCAACTGGTGATGGCGATCCTGCCGGCCAAGGCACGCCTGTACCCGGAGAACTTCGGCGAGCAGCAGCCCGCGTCCCTGCACGAGCAGCTCTACCAGAACTTCCGCCGGATCGTGGCCGATGCCGGCATCCAGGCACCCGACCTGCTCGGCCCGCTGCAGCAGGCCAAGGCCGGGGGCCAGGTGTTCCTGCGCACCGACACCCACTGGACGCCCTACGGCGCCCAGGTGGTCGCCGGCCAGTTGGCCACGACGATCAAGCCGATCGGCGTGCTCCCGGAAAGCGGCAACGTCTACGTCACCGAAACCCTGCCGGGCGGGCCGCACAAGGGCGACCTGACCAACTTCCTGCCGCTCGACCCGCTGTTCGAGGAACTGCTGCCGCCGCCGGATCAACTGGCCAAGCACAACACCCGCCAGCAGGAGGAAAGCGCCCCCGCCGGGGACGACCTGTTCGCCGAAACCCAGGTGCCGGTGGCCCTGGTCGGCACCAGCTACAGCGCCGACGAACGCTGGAACTTCGCCGGCGCGCTGCGCCAGGCGCTCGGCAGCGACCTCGTGAACTTCGCCGAGGACGGCCGCGGGCCACTCCTGCCGATGCTCAAGTTCCTGCAGAGCGAGGACTTCAAGAAATCCCCGCCGCGCCTGGTGATCTGGGAATTCCCCGAGCGTTACCTGCCGATGGCCTATGACCTGAGCGAGTTCGACGCCGACTGGATCGCCCAGCTCAAGGCCGCCGGCCGCCAGGACAAGCAGTTGGCCGACAACACCGCTACCAACCAGGGCGCACGCCACTGAACGCCCTTCCATCGATTCGCAAAGGAGTACCTGCAATGACCCGACTGCACCGCAAGCACCGCATCGCCCTCGGCCTCGGACTCGGCCTCCTGCTCGGTTTCGGCGGCACCACCGTCCAGGCCGCCGGCGACGCGGCGCTCTACGAAGCCGTGGCGCCCAAGGGCTCGACCTTCGTGCGTCTCTACAACGCCAGCAACCAGGAAGTCAGCGCCAACGTCGGCAGCATCAACCTGGAGGACGTTTCGCCGCTGTCCAGCAGCGGCTTCGAATACCTGCCAGCCGGCCAGTACAGCGCCCGCGTCGGTTCCCAGAACCTGCCTGTGAACCTGTCGGCCGAGCACTACTACACTTTGGTGACTCAATCCGGAGCCGCTCCTCTGCTGGTCGAGGAGCCGGCCTTCAAGAGCAAGCAGAAGGCCCTGCTGCGGGTACAGAACCTCTCCGACAAGCCGCTGACCCTGAAAACGGCCGACGGCAAGACGGAAGTGGTGAAAAGCGTGGAGCCCAAGGGCCGGGGCGATCGCGAAATCAACCCGGTGAAAGCCAACCTGGCGCTGTTCGACGGCGAGCGCAAGGTCGCCGACCTCAAGCCAATCAGCCTCGCCCGTGGTGAAGTTGTCTGCCTGTATGTGACGGGCACAGCGAACCAGCTCAATCCCGTGTGGGTCAAACCGCCGGTGAAGGAGTGAGTTGCTCGTCACGCAGTACATGCAAGACCAGTGCGGAACACTTGCAGGGACCCAGCAACAAACGGCAGTACCCCTAATATCAAAGGAGAACGACACATGATTCCGGTGATCTTGTCAGGCGGCAGCGGCTCGCGTCTCTGGCCTCTTTCCCGCAAACAATATCCCAAGCAGTTCCTCGCCCTGACCAGCGAGCGGACGCTCTTCCAGCAGACCCTGCAGCGCCTGAACTTCGAAGGCATGCAAAGCCCCATCGTGGTCTGCAACCAGGAGCACCGCTTCATCGTCAAGGAACAGCTCGAGGCCATCGGCCTGAACATCCAGGGGCTGCTGCTCGAACCCTTCGGCCGCAACACCGCGCCGGCCATCGCGCTGACCGCCATGAAGCTACTCGCCGAAGGCCGCGACGAACTGCTGCTGATCCTCCCGGCCGACCATGTGATAGCCGACCAGCAGGCTTTCCAGCAGGCCCTCAAGGTGGCCGCCCAGGCCGCGGAGATGGGTGAACTGGTACTGTTCGGCATTCCCGCGCACAGCCCGGAAACCGGCTACGGCTACATCAAGTGCGATCTCGCCGTGCAGGGCACCCTGCCCGAGGGCTCCAACCGCGTCCTGCAGTTCGTCGAGAAACCGGACCTCGCCCGCGCCCGCGAATTCGTCGAGTCCGGCAACTACTTCTGGAACAGCGGCGTCTTCCTGTTCCGCGCCAGCCGCTTCCTCGAGGAACTGAAGGAGCACGACCCGGACATCTACGATAACTGCCTGCTGACCCTGGAGCGCAGCGAGCCGCACGACGACGAGGTGAAGATCGATCCGGCCACCTTCGCCTGCTGCCCGGACAACTCCATCGACTACGCGGTGATGGAGAAGACCCGCCACGCCTGCGCTGTGCCGCTGTGCGCCGGCTGGAGTGACGTCGGTTGCTGGGCTTCGATCTGGGAAGTGCACGACAAGGACGAGAACGGCAACGTGGTCAAGGGCGACGTGATCCTCCACGATACCCGCGACAGCCTGGTGCACAGCAACGGCAAGCTGGTCACCGTGATCGGCCTGGACAACGTGGTGGTGGTGGAGACCAAGGACGCCACCATGGTGGTGCACAAGGACCGCGTGCAGGACGTCAAGAAGCTGGTCAAGATTCTCGACGACCAGGGCCGCAAGGAAAGCCTGAACCACTGCCAGGTCTACCGTCCCTGGGGCGCCTACGACTCGGTGGACATGGGCAGCCGCTTCCAAGTCAAGCGCATCACCGTCAAGCCGGGCGCCAGCCTCTCGCTGCAGAAGCACCACCACCGTGCCGAACACTGGATCGTGGTATCCGGTACCGCTCAGGTGACCTGCGACGAGAAGACCTTCGTGCTCACCGAGAACCAGTCCACCTACATCCCGGTCGCCGCCGTGCACCGTCTTGCCAACCCCGGCAAGATCCCGCTGGAAATCATCGAAGTGCAGTCCGGTAGCTACCTGGGCGAAGACGACATCGAACGGCTCGAAGACATCTACGGCCGTACCGAGGGCGTCCAGAGCCGCTCCGTGGCCGGATGACCGCAGCGCGCTCCGGACGCTGCCCCGGCGTCCGGACCTCTGCCGCCGCCGGGCAATCCGGCGGCAGGCGCGCCTTGCGCCTGATCGCCCCGCGCCGGGGAGCCTTGCATCAGGAATTCCCCGTCGGCTGGACTCCTCCGTAGAATGCGACGGCATCCTGCTCCGAGGCCGTCCCATGATCTCCCTCCTCCGCCCATGCTGATCGGTGTCCTGCTTCTGCTCGTCTGGCTGGGCCTGCTGCTGCGCTATCCCGACAAGGTCGCGACGGTTTCCCTGGCCGCCGCGTTCGGTGTGGCGCTGATCGCCGCCGGCACCCTGTGGCAGGAGCGGCGCACCGCGCAGCACCTCGCGCAACTGGAGCTGCGGCTGCGCCACGCCCCCGACGAATGCCCCGCCGACCGCCCGCTGGCCGTGCACCTGCACAACGGCAGCCGGCTGCCGCTGCTGGAGCTGCGCTGGCAGGTCAGCGCCCGTGTCCCGGGGGATAGCGTCGAATTGAACGAAGACCGTTACGACATGCCGCACTACAGCGCTTCCGGTCCCCTCCAGCCGGGCGGCGACTGGCACGCCTGCCTGCCCCTGCCGCCGCTACGCCATGGCTATCGGGCACAGAGCCTGGAATTCCACGCCGAACGCCTGGACGGCCGTTTCGCCGACTGAACCGCAGCCGTCTCCGGACGGCCGGGGCAATCGCGTGAAACGCCCGCCGGATACCGGACTGGAAAGATTGTGTGAACCTTGGCATGGCTGCTTGCCGAGGGGCCGGACAGTCCCTGTTTCGGCCCCCCGGCCGAGTCACTTTTTCTTGTTTTGGCCAAGAAAAAGTAACCCAAAAGAAGGCCACCCCCTCATCCGGCCCTGCGCTTCGCTCCGGGTTCCCTCCCTGCGTCGTCGCTCCAGGGGCACGTCCCGAAGGGCCATCCATGGCCCTCGGGCCTTGAGCCGCATCCCTGCGGCTCATCCCCTTGCGCGACGACTCCGCTCGGCCTCCTGAAGGGGGCATCCGGCGTTGCCTGACAGGCCGTGCCACAAGAAGAGCAAAAGCGCTTTCAGGCAGTTCGGAACCGACTCCCGTTCAGGAGGCCGAGCACAGGTGTCGCGGAGGGGGACGCGAGGCAGGACGCCGAGCGAGTCGCGAAGGGACAGGGACGTCCCTTCGCGACGTGCCCCCGGAGCGGCGCCGGAGCGAGGGAACCCCGGCGTAGCCGGGGCCGGATGATCGGGCGCGCTTTCTCTTTGGTTACTTTCTCTTTCGCGCGAGCAAAGAGAAAGTGACTCGGCCGGGGGGCCGAAACAGGGACTGTCCGGCCCCTCGGCAAGCAGCCGATGCACTGGATCTGAAGACCACGCCAGAACGACCAGGCACACAATCTTTCCAGTCCGGTATCAGGCAAGCGCTTCATGCGATTGCCCTGGCCATTCGGCGGAGCAATCGCATGAAGCTTCGAAAGGGGAAGCCGGGCTGGAACGCTCCGACACACAATCTTTCCAGTCCAGTATCGGGCGGGCATTTCATGCGATTGCCCTAGGGCCTGTTAACACTACCGTAGGGCCTCAGCGATAAGAGCCACAGTGACGAAGGCGGCGTACATGAGGTCAAGCTTGTCGTAGCGCGTGAACACGCGGCGCCAGGCCTTGAGTCGTCGAAACAGCCGCTCGATACCGTTGCGTCGGCGATAGAGCGGTTTGTCATACTCCCACGGCTGGCGCCGCCGGGGGTTGGGTGGCACCACCGGCACGAAACCCAGGCCGCAAGCCAGCTCGCGCGTGGCATTGTCTTGGTATGCACTGTCCATCAACAGAGCCACGAGCCCGTGGTGAGGTCCCAACGCCTGAATCAAGCGCCTGCCTTCGGGGGCATCGCCAGCCTGCCCCGCCGTCAGGCTCCAGGTCACGACATTGCGATCATCCGCGGCAACCAGATGCAGTTTGGTGCTCCAGCCGCCGCGGCTGCGACCGAGGGCTTGAGGACCGTTTTTTTTCGCGCGCCCGTACCATCCGGATGCACCTTCACGATACTGGAGTCGAGGCTGATGGCCTCGATGCGTATCTGCATAAGTCGCTGGCGCTGCAACTGTTCGAAAACACGATCGAGCACGCCGGCTTTGCTCCAGCGCATCATGCGGGTGTAGACGGTGTGCCAGTTGCCATAGCGTTCGGGCAGCGCGCGCCATTTGCAGCCGTTGGCTGCCACATACAGGATGGCGTTGAGTACTTGCAGGTTGCCCAGGCGTACATTGCCGCGTTGGCGCGGCAACAAGCCTTCGATTTGTTTGAATTGCTCGGCGGTCAGTTGCATGGCACTCGGTCTCAACACTGTTTTGCTGCATTCTAGTAAATAGAGTTAACAGACCCTAGCCGAATGGCCGACAAGGCTGCCCGATGCGCGTCGCTGTGAGAGAATCGGCGGTTTCCATCGATTTCCCAGTGCCCATGAACAATCTCCTCCCTCCCCCGCAGCATCCGCCACGGCAGGGTCGCTGATGCAGCCCGATTTCCTCCGGATGCGCCTGGAAGACTGGCGCGACCAGTTCGACCCCGGCACCCTGCAGCGCGGCCAGGATTACGCCAGCCAGGGACGCTGCACCCTGCTGCAGGTCGCCCCGGACGAAATCGACGCCAGTTGCCGAGGCTCGGTGACCCGCCGCTACCGGCAGCACATCCGCCTGCAGTCGCGGGCCGACGGCTGGCGCATCGACGGCCGTTGCAGTTGTCCGGTGGGACACAACTGCAAGCATGTGGTGGCGGCCCTGCTCACCCTGCAGCGCCAGTCGCCGCCCGCCGAGCCGAAGGCGGTGTTGCCCGAGCGGCGGATCGACGACCTCGAGCCAGCCCCCCAATTGACCCTGGGCAGCCACGTACGACTGCACTACGACACCCGCAAGGGGCGCATGGTGGAACAGCTCCAGCATCGCGCGGCGCTGGCCTTCCGCTATGGCGACCAACTGGCCTTCGGCAAGCCGGCGAAGGATCTGCTGGTACCCGGCGCCACGGAAATCCTGCGTATCCGCCGTCATTCCGAGAGCGAGGCGCGCCACCGGCGGACGCTCGCCGCACAGGGCTTCCACATCGCCCTGCGCAAGAGCGAGGCCCTGCCGGAAACGGTCGGCGAACTCCTCGAACTGCTCGACGACGAAAGCTGGCTGCGCTGGGTGCGCCACGACCTGCCGCGGCTGCGCGAACAGGGTTGGCATATCGAGATGCGCCCGGACTTCCATTACAACCTGCTGGATATCGACGACTGGTATCTGCACCTGGAGCCGGCCGCAGGGCAGGACTGGTTCGATCTGGAAATGGGTATCGAGGTGCAGGGCCAGCGCCTCAGCCTGCTGCCGATCCTGCTCCACGCCATCCGCCACAGTCCCTGGCTGCTGACCCCGGAAGCCCTGGCCAGGCGCGCCGACGACGAACTGCTGCTGGTACCGGTGTCACGCACGCCGGGCGTCACCCAGCGCGTCGCCCTGCCCTTCGGCCGCCTCCGGCCGCTTCTGGCCAGTCTCGGCGAATTGTTCTTCCAGAGGCCTGACGAAGCCCCGCAGCGCCTGCGCCTGGCGCGTCCCGACGCGGCCCGGCTGGCCGCCCTCGAGGCGGAACTGCCGCTGCACTGGCAAGGCGGCGAGACGCTGCGCGACTTCGCCCGTCGCCTGCGCGACCTGCCACAACAGCCGATCGCCGCTCCCGCCGGCCTGCGCGCCGAGTTGCGCCCCTATCAGTTGCAGGGCCTGGCCTGGCTGCAGGCGCTGCGTGAACTGCGGGTCGGCGGCGTGCTGGCCGACGACATGGGTCTGGGCAAGACCCTGCAGACCCTGGCGCACATCCTGCTGGAAAAGGAAGCCGGGCGCCTGAGCGCGCCGGCGCTGATCGTCATGCCCACCAGCCTGATCCCCAACTGGCAGGACGAGGCCGCGCGCTTCGCCCCCGACCTGCGCGTGCTGGCCCTGCACGGGCCCAGGCGCAGCGCCCTGTTCGGAGAAATGGGCGACGCCGACCTGCTGCTGACCAGCTACGCCCTGCTCTCCCGCGATCTCAAGGCTCTGGCCCGCCAGTCCTATCACCTCTTGATTCTCGACGAGGCGCAGAACATCAAGAACCCGCGCAGCAAGGCCGCCCAGGCCGCGCGGGAACTGGACGCCCGGCACCGCCTGTGCCTGACCGGAACCCCCATGGAAAACCACCTGGGCGAACTCTGGTCGCTGTTCCACCTGCTGATGCCCGGCTGGCTCGGCGATCAGCAGGCCTTCAAGCGGAACTATCGTCTTCCCATCGAGAAGCACGGCGACCTCGCCCGCCTGGCCCATCTCAAGGCGCGGGTGCGTCCCTTCCTGCTGCGCCGGACCAAGGAACAGGTGGCCCCCGAACTGCCGCCCAAGAGCGAGATCACCCAGTATCTGGACCTGAGCGAAGCGCAGCGCGACCGCTACGAGACCCTGCGCCTGGCGATGGACAGCAAGATCCGCGCGGAGATCGAGCGCCAGGGTCTGGCGCGCAGCCAGTTGCTGATCCTCGAGGCCCTGCTGCGCCTGCGCCAGGTGTGCTGCGACCTGCGCCTGCTCGAGGATGAGGCGGTGGCCGGCTGCCAGGCCGCCGACTCGGCCAAGCTGAGCGCGCTGCTGCCGATGCTCGAGGAACTGTCCGCCGAGGGCCGGCGCGTGCTGCTGTTCTCCCAGTTCACCGGCATGCTCGAACTGATCGCCAGGGAATTGGAAGCACGCAAGATCCCCTACGTCCAGTTGACCGGCGCCACCCGCGACCGGCGGACTCCGGTGGAGGAATTCCAGGCGGGCCGGGTGCCGGTGTTCCTGATCAGCCTGAAGGCCGGCGGCGCCGGACTGAACCTGACCGCCGCCGACACCGTGATCCATTTCGACCCCTGGTGGAACCCGGCCGCCGAAGCCCAGGCCAGCGACCGCGCCTACCGCATCGGCCAGGACAAGCCGGTGTTCGTCTACCGGCTGATCGCCCGCGGCAGCGTCGAGGAAAAGATCCAGCACTTGCAGAAAGCCAAGGCCGAGCTGGCCCATGGCCTCCTGGAAGGCGCCATCCAGGGCGAATGGCGCATGGAAGAGGAAGATATCGCCGCGCTGTTCGCGCCGCTGGAATGAGGGTTTGCGGCATCGCCGCGAAGAGGCGTCGGCGTGCATCCCTGCACGCCCGTCCCGCCGTCCGGGCGGAGCAGACTCCGGTCTGACGCGACCCGGTCTGCCGTGACCCGGTCTGACGCGACCCGATCAATCGGTCGTGGCGGTGGTCTTTTCCTTCGACATCATGAAGCGCCGACGTATGGAGGACGGGCTTTCCGATTGCTCGGACGGGAAGCGCGAGGAGGCGTAGCGCACCACTAGGTTCGACAGGGCCAGCAGCAGGATCGCCCCGGACACTATCACCACCCCCCAGGAGGGCGAGTGGTTATGGGAAATGTCGCCGATCATCAGCCGGGTCAGCGCGGTGATCGCCACGTAGATGAGGAAACGGATCGGCATGTGGTTGGTCTTGAAGTAGATGCCGACCATGGCGCCGAGCTCGAGGTAGATGAACAGCAGGAGGATGTCGTCGATGGTGATGTGGCCCTTTTCGACCATGTCGAAGAAGGCATGCACCGCCGCCCAGGCCGTCACGCCACCGATCGCGAACAGCGCCAGGTAGTGGAACCCCTCCACCAGCAGGTTGCCCAGCGACTCGGCCACCCCATGCATCTGCTGCCGCAATCCTTCAGCTTTGTCGATCTTCACTTTACAGCCCTCGCGTAAGCGCCCGACGGGGACAGCCCGGCAGGCGGCCTTGAATGGATGCATGTAGTATGCATGAAACGGACCAGATACCCCATCGAATCCGTCGGGGAGCATTATCGACAGCTCGGTGCGGAAACGCACTAGCCCATGTTTTGCAAATCGTCGAATCCAACTCAAGCCCATCGGTCGGAAAAAAATGTAGGGGCTTGATCGGATGACTACGAACTTGCTGCGCCGCTGCCTGTCCATTCGTTCATCAGTCACTCGTGCAGGAAGTACGCCCATGGATAGCCCTTTCCAGACCATCAGCGAGGCTTTCCAAGCGGAATACAACGTCAATTTCTGCGTGAAAGGCCCGGACGGCAGCATTCTGATGACGCTTTCCGACAACACGGGCATCGCCCTGCGCCACCTCATCGAGGCCGACCAATGGCGCGACCCGCAGTGGCTGCAGGGCTGCATCGCCGCAGTGAAGGGAGAGCTGGCGGCAAACTCCGCCAGCTAGGGCGAACCGTCGCGCCACCGGGCGGGCCGGGCGGATGGCGCGAGCCGCGGGCTACGGCCGTTCCAGCGCCTCGACCAGCGCCTTGAGAAAACGCGCCGCTTCGCCGCCGGTGACCGCGCGGTGGTCGAAGGTCAAGGACAGCGGCAGCACCGGATGCACGGCCACCCGGCCGTCCACCGCCACCGGTTCCTGGCGGATGGCGCCGGCGCCGACGATGGCTACCTGCGGCGGCACCACTACGGGATTGGCGTAGCGCCCGAACAGGGTGCCGTAGTTCGACAGGGTGAGGGTCGCGCCCATCATCTCCTGCGGCGGAATGGAGCGCGCCCGCACGTCGGCGCGCAGTCTGGCCATGCCCTCCTTCAGATCCTCCGCGCTACGCGCACCAACGTCGCGCAGCACCGGCACGAAGAGACCGTCCGGGGTGTCCACGGCGATGCCCAGGTCGAGCTGTGCGTGCCGGCGCAGCGACAGGCTCCTGCCGTCGAACCAGGCGTTGAGCAGCGGTTCGGCGGCGCAGGCGGCGGCGATGGCCCCGGCCAGGCGCACCATGGGGTCGCGGGCCTGCGCCCAGCGATGCAGGTCGGCGTCGGCGAACAGGGTCACCGGCACCACCTCGGCATGCGCGCGGGCCATGTTGATCGCCATGCTGCGCCGCACGCCGCGCAGCTTCTCGCCACCGAAGCGCGCGCGCGCGCCCTCCGCGGCGGCCTCCACGTCGGCGCGGGTGACCAGCCCGTCCGGGCCGGAGCCCTTCAGATCGGCCAGCTCGACGCCCAGTTTCTGCGCCAACTGGCGTACCGCCGGGGTAGCCCGCGGTGCCAGATGCTCGCGGGTCGAGGGCGCGGCGCCGATGCAGAAGCTGTCCGCCTGTCCCTCGGCGCCGCCTTCCAGACGGCCGACCACGGTGCCGGCGTCGCCCTCTCCTTCGTAGCCGATCAGCGGCTCGCCGACGTGCAGCAGATCGCCCACCCCGCCGAAGGTCTTGGCCACCACCCCGTCATAGGGCGCCGGGATATCGACGATGGCCTTGGCGGTTTCCACCGAAACCAGCAACTGGTCGGCCTTCACGCTGTCGCCGGCCTTGACGTGCCACTCGACGATCTCGGCTTCCTGCAGACCTTCGCCGAGGTCGGGCAGTTTGAAATATTTCATGCTCGTTCTCCTCTGTCCCTCAGGCGTAGTCCAGCACCGTCTCGCAAGCGGCGAGGATGTCCCCGGTGCCCGGCAGGTAGAACTGCTCCAGCCGGTACAGCGGCGGCGGAATGTCCGGGGCGGCGACGCGCTGGATCGGCGCATGCAGGTCGGGCAGGACGCGCTCGTAGAGGCTGGCGGCGATCTCCGCGCCGACCGCGCAGCTCTTCGGCGCCTCGTGGACGATCACGCAGCGGCCGGTCTTGCGTACCGAGGCCTCCAGGGTGTCGAGGTCCAGCGGCTTGAGGCAGGCGACGTCGATCACCTCGGCGTCGATGCCGCGCTCGGCCAGGGCGGCAGCGGCCTGCAGGCTCTCGTGGACGCTGGCGCCCCAACTGACCAGGGTCAGGTCGCGGCCCTCGCGCAGGGTGAAGCAACTGTCCAGCGGCAGGCGCCGGCCGTCGTCGGCCACGGGCTGCGGATTCATCCGGTACAAGCGGGTCGGTTCGAGGAAGACCACCGGGTCGGGGTCGTCGATGGCCGCCAGCAGCAGGCCGTAGGCCCGCGCCGGGGAAGACGGCACCACCACGCGCAGACCGGGGATGTGCGCGAACAGCGCCTCGGTGCTCTCGCTGTGGTGCTCCGGCGCGCGGATGCCAGCGCCCATCGGCGTGCGCAGCACCATGGGGCAGCTCAGCCGGCCGCGGGTGCGGTTGCGCAGGCGGCTGGCGTGGGACACCAGGTGCTCCATGGCGGCGTAGACGAAACCCATGAACTGGATCTCGACCACCGGCCTGAGCCCCTGGGCGGCCATGCCCACCGAAAGGCCGGCGAGCATGGTCTCGGCCAGCGGCGTGTCGAGCACCCGCTTGAAGCCGAAGGCCTCGCGCAACCCGAGGGTGGCGCGGAACACCCCGCCATTGACCCCCACGTCCTCGCCGAGCACCACCACATTCTCGTCGTCGCGCATCGCCCGGTGCAGGGCCAGGTTGACCGCCTCCACCAGGGTGTATTTTCCGTTACTCATGACATTCGCCTCCCTGGCGGCGGACCAGCCGTTCCGCGAGCGTCTCGCGCTGCTCGGCCAGGGCCGAGGGCCAGCGCGCGTAGACATGCTCGAACACCGAGGACAGCGGCTGCACGCCGGCCGCCTCGAAGGACTCCACGGCGCGCTGCACCTCGGCCTGGCAGTCGGCGACCAGCGCCTGCTCGCGGCCTTCGTCCCATACCCCCTGGGAAGCGAGGAAGGCCCGCAGACGCTTGACCGGCTCCTCCTCCCAGGCCTGGCGAACCTCCTCGGCGCAACGGTAGCGGGTGGCGTCGTCGGCGGTGGTGTGGTCGCCCAGGCGGTAGCTCAGGCACTCCAGCAGCACCGGCCCCTTGCCGTGGCGGGCGCGCGCCAGGGCCTGGCGCATGCGGTCGCAGACGGCGAGGATGTCGTTGCCGTCGACCTGCTCGCCGTGGATGCCGGCGCCGATCGCCTTCTGCGCCAGGGTCGGCGCGCCGCACTGGATGCGCCGCGGCACCGAGATCGCCCACTGGTTGTCGTTGACCACGAAGACCACCGGCAACTGCCAGGCGCCGGCGACGTTCAGCGCCTCGAGAAAGTCGCCCTTGCTGGTCGCGCCGTCGCCGCAGGTGGTGACGGCGACGCGGTGCTCGCCGCGGATCTTGAACGCCGTGGCCACGCCGCAGGCATGCAGGGCCTGGGTGGCGATCGGCACGCAGATCGGGAAATCCCGGGCGGCGCGCGGATCGACGAAGTCGCTGCCGCGCTCGTCGCCGCCCCAGTAGAGGAGGATCTCCTCCATGCATACCCCGCGCATCAACTGCACGGCGGTGTCGCGGTAATAGGGCACCAGCACGTCCTCGGCCTGCATCAGGCTGCCGATGGCCACGCCGATGGCCTCCTGGCCGAGGGTCGGCGCATAGGTGCCGATCCGCCCGGTGCGCTGCAGGGCCACTGCCTTCTGGTCGAACAGACGGGTCAGCACCATCTGCCGGTAGAGTCGGGTGAGCAGGTTGAAATCGTCGGCCCAGGCGGGCAGCTCGGCCAGCGGCCGGCCGTCGGGCGCCAGGTAGCGGGTGTAGGGAAGATCGGGTGACATTCTGGACTCCTCGGCGCCTTGTGGGCGCGTCCGAACCCGCCGCTTGTGGCTGCGGGCAATGACGGGACGATTGCATCTCGAAATCCACGAGGGCGCCGCGAAGGGGTGTCCTCCGGCCGGCGCCTCCTGAACTCTAGCCGTAGATCAGCCGCTCCGCCTCCTCGTCGGCGATGCGCGCCGGCGAGCATCCCTCGGCCAGGGAACGTGCGTAGATGGCGCTCAACCGCAGGCGGATGCCGCCCAGGTGCGCGCCGATGCTCTGGTCGCTTTCGCCGCGGTGACGCAGCGCCACGTAGATCAGCCCGCCGGCATTGATAACGTAGTCCGGCGCATAGAGGATGCCGCGCCGTTGCAGCAGATCGGCGACCTCCGGGCCGGCCAGTTGGTTGTTGGCAGCGCCGGCCACCGCGGCGCAGCGCAGCGTGCCGACCGACTCGCCGTTGAGGATGCCGCCCAGGCCGCAGGGCGCCAGGATGTCGCAGGGTTCGCGCAGCAGCGCGTCGCTGGCCACCGGGCGCGCGCCCAGGTGCTCGACCGCCCGCTGCACGCGGCTGTGCTCGAGATCGCTGACCAGCAGTTCGGCACCGGCCGCGGCGAGCCGCTCGCTCAGCGCGTAGCCGACATGGCCGAGGCCCTGCACGGCGATACGCAAGCCCTCCAGCTCCTCGCAACCGAGACGCGCCCTGGCCGTGGCGCGGATGCCGGCGAACACCCCCTCGGCGGTGTGCGGCGAGGGGTCGCCCTCGTCGGTGGTGCTGGTGACATGTCGGGTCTGCCGGGCGATGCAGTCCATGTCGGTGCTCGAGGTACCGCTGTCGACGGCGGTGATGTAGCGGCCACCGAGGGTTTCGATGAAGCGTCCGAAGGCCTGGAACAGCGCGCAGCGGTCGCCGATGTGCGGTGGGCGGATCAGCACCGCCTTGCCGCCGCCGAGTTCCAGCCCGGCCAGCGCGGCCTTGTAGCTCATGCCCTGGGCCAGGCGCATGGCGTCGCGCACCGCGCTCTCGGTGTCGGCGTAGTCGAGGAAGCGGCAGCCGCCGAGCGCGGGACCGAGACGGGTGCTGTGGATGGCGATGATGGCTTCGAGGCCGGTGACGGGATCCCGCGTCAGATGCAATGCTTCGAGCCGGGCGGCTTTCATCAGGGCGAACATGGCGATACTCCCTGGCTGACGTTCACCCTGAGTATAGGCGTGGCCCCCGGCCGCAGCGGTCGGCGCGCTCTGGACGGATTCCTTCACGGCGGCTAAAAACAGGACAAGAGTGCAGGAGTATGTCATGAACTCGCGCCAAGCCTGCTTTGCCTGCCTGCAACGCGATCCGCCAGCCCTCTTCGAGGCTGCCTTGTGGATCGCCACCGAACACGACCCCGCCCTGCGCCCCGAACCCGTCCTGCGCGACATCGGCGGCCTGGCGCAACAGGTCGCCGCCGGCCTGCCCGTCCTGCCGGCGCGGGAGTTGGGTCAGCCGCTGCTGCGCCTGTTGCACGACCTGGGCCTCCACGAAGAGGACCACCTGCCGCTGCGCCCGGCCGCGGCGCTGCCGCACCGGGTGCTGCAACAGCGTCGCGGCCATCCGCTGGCGCTGGCGCTGATCGCCCTGGAAGTGGCCCGGCGCCTGGAGATTCCCCTGTATGGCGTGGACTTCCCCGGACACCTCCTGCTGCGCGTGGAAAACGCCGACCACCTGCTCGATCCCGTCAGCGGCCGCCGCCTCTACAGCCGCGACTGCCGCGAACTGCTGCTGCGCCAGCACGGCGCGCCGGCGGAACTGGAGGGCCGCCACCTGCAGTCCTGTCCCGCGCATCACCTGCTGCAACACCTGTCGCGCCTGCTGCGCCAGTTGCACGAGCAGAACGACGACCCGCTGGCGGCCCTGAAGGACGCCGAGCGGGTCCTGCTGCTCGGTCCGCCCAGCGTCGCCGACCACCTCGCCCGGGCCGATCTCTACCAACGGCTCGAATGCCCCCAGGGCGAGCGTTTCGACCTGCAGCGCGCCCTGCTGCTCTGCGACGACCCGAGCGAGCGCCTGCGGCTGGACCAGCGCCTGCGTCAGGTAGAAGTGGTGGATGCGCTGCACTGAGCCTGCCGCTCCATCCATGCCAGGACAACGGGGGACGACGCCCGGTCCGGGAGGCCGGCCCCTGCGGTCAGAGCCCTTGAAAGGATCGGTAATCGGGGCAATCGCATGAAGCGCTCGCCTGATATCAGACTGGAAAGATTGTGTGAGCCTTGGCATGGCTGCTTGCCGAGGGGCCGGACACTCCCTGTTTCGGCCCCCCGGCCGAGTCACTTTTTCTTGTTTTGGCCAAGAAAAAGTAACCAAAAAGAAGGCCACCCCCTCATCCGGCCCTGCGCTTCGCTCCGGGTTCCCTCCCTACATCGCCGTTCCAGGGGCCCGCCGCGAAGGGCCATCCATGGCCCATCGCGGCTCTCGCGGCATCCTTGCCGCTCGACCCCTTCCACGACGATTCCGCTCGGCCTCCTGAAGGGGGCATCCGGCGTTGCCTGACAGGCCGTGGTGCCACAAGAAGAGCAAAAGCGCTTTCAGGCAGCGCGGAACCGACTCCCGTTCAGGAGGCCGAGCGCAGGTGTCGCGGAGGGGGACGCGAGGCAGGACGCCGAGCGAGTCGCGAAGGGACAGGGACGTCCCTTCGCGACGTGCCCCCGGAGCGGCGCCGGAGCGAGGGAACCCCGGCGCAGCCGGGGCCGAATGATCGGGCGCGCTTTCTCTTTGGTCACTTTCTCTTTTGCGCGAGCAAAGAGAAAGTGACTCGGGCGGGGGCCCGAAACAGGGACTGTCCGGCCACTCGGCAAGCAGCTGATGCAGCGGAGCCGAAACGCCCCGACATACAATCTTTCCAGTCCGGCTTCATCCCCTCCGCCTGCCCAGGCCGGTTAATGAAAGGAATCCCGCCATCGCCCTTGCTATAGTGGCGCGCCTTTCGAAATCGCCCCCCGCGCCCTTCCCTGCCAGATAAACATCATGCACAGATCCGCCCTGCTCCTGCTGCTCTACCTCCTGACCGACATCGCCTGGGCCAGCCAGCCCGCCTCCGGCACCTTCGTCGCCGGGCAGAGTTGCGAGGCCTACCAGTCGTTCCGCAAGAAGACCAATCCCGGCGCGGTGAAGACCGAACCCGGCCGCGAGTACCGGATTCGCGAGATCGACGAACGCGATTACCAATGGCTGCGCATCGAAATGCCCGGCAACGCCGAGCCATTGCGCTGGGTTCCGGCGGATTGCGGCGATGCCGGGGCCCTGGAACCGGCCAGTTCAGCCCGCCGCGAACGGCCGCAGCAGTCCGCCGGCGTCTGCCAGACCCCGGGCCTGCAGGATAGCTATGTACTGGCCATTACCTGGCAGCCGGGCTTCTGCGAACACAAATTGGCGAAAAGCAAGAGCAAGCAGAAACCCGAATGCCGGGCCATGGAAAGCGGCGAACTGAACATCGCCAACTTCACGCTGCACGGACTCTGGCCGAACAAGAAGGAGTGCGGCAAGAATTACGGCAACTGTTCCAGAACCGATATTCAGCTCAGCGAAGAAACGCTCTCCTACATCAAGCCCTGGATGCCGAACTTCTATTTCGAAAACGACTTCGGCAACTACGAATGGAAGAAACATGGCACCTGCCAGACCGACATGGACGACGACGCCTATTTCCGCAAGGCGGTGACCGCGGTGCGCACGGTCAACGATTCGGAACTCGGCCAGTACATCCGGGCGAACATCGGCAAGAACGTCGAACGCCGCACGCTGCAGGAAATCCTCCGCCGCACCCATCCGGACGCGCCCGACAGCTTCGCTTTCCTGTGCACCGACAACCGGCTCCACGAGATCCAGGTCCACCTGCCGGTGGACTTCCGGGAGGGCCCGACCCTGGCCGGCCTGATCGGCCCACGACCGTCCAGGACGCACGGCCCCACCCCTGGCGAGTGCAGCCAGGAACGCATCCTGATCGAACGGAGCGGGCGCTGAAGGAGCGAAAAGTGCCTGCGCAGAGAGGTTTCGACCGATTTCGCCGACAACAAGCGGAGCGGCTTTGCGCATAATCGCCCTGTTTCCCGTCCCGGAGTAGCAGTCATGGATATTCTGCAAGCGATGCGCGCCTTCGTGCGGGTAGTGGACAGCGGCAGCTTCACCGCCGCGGCCGCTTCCCTGCAGCTTTCCAATGCCCAGGTGTCGCGCCTGGTGTCGGACCTGGAGGCCAGCCTGCAGGCTCGCCTGCTGCACCGCACCACTCGCCGCCTGGCGGTGACCGAGGCCGGCGAGCGCTACCTGCAGCGCTGCCGGAACATCCTCGCCGAAGTGCAGGATGCCGCCGTCGAGGCCAGCGGCGCGCACCTGACGCCCCGGGGCCGCCTGCGCGTGCACTCCATCACCAGCCTCGGCACCCTGCAACTGGCGCCGCTGGTGGCCCGCTACACCGCGCTCTACCCCGAGGTGAGCCTGGATCTGACCCTGTCGCAGCGCACGCCCGACCTGCTCGAGGAAGGCCACGACGTGGTCATCACCCTGTCCCGCGAGTTGCCCGATTCGGAGCTGGTGGCCCAGCGCGTGGGCGACCTGCACAGCGTGGTCTGCGCCGCGCCGCAATACCTCGAACGCCACGGCACTCCGAAAATTCCCCAGGACCTGCACGAGCACCGCTGCCTGCGCCTGGTCGATCCGCTGTTTCCCGATCGCTGGGTGTTCCAGGACGGCGACGGAGAGCTGACCGTGCGCCCCGGCGGCCACTTCCAGGTCAACGTCGCGGAAGCGATGGCCCAGGCCGCGGCGGCCGGCATGGGCGTCTGCCTGCTGCCCAGCTTCGTCGCCGCCAAGGCCCTGCGCCAGGGCACCCTGAAGCGCCTGCTGCCGCAATACCAATTGCACCAGCGCAGCATCTACGCGCTCTACCCCTCGCGCAGCTTTCTCGACGCCAAGACCCGCACCTGGATCGAACTGCTCAAGGAAGAACTGCCCAAGGCTTTCACCCAGGACCAGGAAATCCTCGACGACGCGACCTACTGGGCCTGACCCTCGAAAGGCCCGCAGGGCTGGCCCCGGGCACGCCGGCCCCTTGGCGAAAATGCCTTCGCCTCTCCCCATGAATGTGTATTTCTGCAGAGCCGCTCTGCGGATATCGCCATTGTACCGGGCAAATTCGCACTGCTAGGCTCCAGATACCCCCTCGCAGCGGTCGGCGAGAACAACAACAATGCCCAGCAGGCGGAGACATGCGATGACCCACTCCATCCCCAGCATCAAACTGCTGATCGACGGCCAGTTCGTCGAATCCACCACCAGCCAATGGCGCGAGGTGGTCGACCCGGCCACCCAGCAGGTCCTGGCCCGCGTCCCCTTCGCCAGCGAGGCGGAGCTGAACGCGGCGGTGGCCAGCGCCGCCGCGGCGTTCAAGACCTGGCGCAAGACCTCCATCGGTACCCGCGCGCGGCTCTTCCTCAAGTACCAGCAACTGATCCGGGAGAACCTCAAGGAACTGGCGGCGATCCTCAGCGCCGAGCAGGGCAAGACCCTGGCCGACGCCGAGGGCGACGTGTTCCGCGGCCTGGAGGTGGTCGAGCACGCCGCCGGCATCGGCAACCTGCAGCTCGGCGAACTGGCCAACAACGTCGCCGGCGGCGTCGACACCTACACCCTGCTGCAGCCGCTCGGCGTCTGCGCCGGCATCACCCCCTTCAACTTTCCGGCGATGATCCCGCTGTGGATGTTCCCGATGGCCATCGCCACCGGCAACACCTTCGTCCTCAAGCCCTCCGAGCAGGACCCGATGGTCACCATGCGCCTGGTCGAGCTGGCCTTGGAAGCCGGCGTGCCGCCGGGAGTGCTCAACGTGGTCCACGGCGGCGCCGAGGTGGTCGACCGGCTCTGCGACCACCCGGACATCAAGGCACTCTCCTTCGTCGGATCGAGTCGCGTCGGCGCCCACGTCTACCAGCGCGCCAGCCAGGCCGGCAAGCGCGTGCAGTGCATGATGGGCGCGAAGAACCACGCCGTCGTCCTGCCCGACGCGCACAAGGAACAGACCCTCAACAGCCTGGCCGGTGCCGCCTTCGGCGCGGCCGGCCAGCGCTGCATGGCGATCTCGGTGGCGGTCCTGGTCGGCGCGGCCCGCGACTGGCTGCCGGAGCTGGTGGCCAAGGCCGCCACCCTCAAGGTCGGCGCCGGCAGCAAGCCCGGCACCGACCTCGGCCCACTGATCTCGCGCGCCGCCCTGGACCGGGTCGGCAGCCTGATCGAGCAGGGCGTGCGCGAAGGCGCGCGGCTGGAGCTGGACGGCCGCAACCCGGTCGTCGCCGGCTACGAGCAGGGCAATTTCGTCGGCCCGACCCTGTTCTCCGGCGTCACCCCTGGGATGAGCCTGTACCGCGAGGAGATCTTCGGCCCGGTGCTCTGCGTGATGCAGGCCGAGACCCTGGACGAGGCCATCGCCATCGTCAACGCCAACCCCCACGGCAACGGCACCGCCCTGTTCACCCGCTCCGGCGCCGCGGCCCGGCACTTCCAGGAGGAGATCGAGGTCGGCCAGGTCGGCATCAACGTGCCGATCCCGGTGCCGGTGCCGATCTTCTCCTTCACCGGCTCGCGGGCCTCCAAGCTCGGCGACCTGGGGCCGTACGGCAAACAGGTGGTGCAGTTCTACACCCAGACCAAGACCGTCACCCAGCGCTGGTTCGACGAGAACGAGGTCGGCGGCCCGGTCAACACCACCATCACCCTCAAGTGAACCCCGGTGCGGCGCCCGCCGGCGCCGCTCGCCAGACACCGAAGGACAGTCAAGATGAGCTACGAGAACCTGCTGCTGGAAATGCACGGCAAGGTCGCCCTGATCACCCTCAACCGCCCGCAGGCCCTGAACGCCCTGTCGCCGGCGCTGACCGCCGAACTGAGCGCCCTGCTCGATGCGCTGGAGACCGACGACGGGGTCGCCGCGGTGGTCCTCACCGGCAGCGAGAAGGCCTTCGCCGCCGGCGCCGACATCAAGGCGATGAAGGACTGGGGCTATATGGACGTCTACAAGTCCGACTTCATCACCGCCACCTGGGAGCGCCTGGCCAGCTTCCGCAAGCCGAGCATCGCCGCGGTGGCCGGCTACGCCCTGGGCGGCGGCTGCGAGCTGGCGATGATGTGCGACTTCATCATCGCCGCCGACAGCGCCAGGTTCGGCCAGCCGGAAATCACCATCGGCACCATTCCCGGCGCCGGCGGCACCCAGCGCCTGACCCGCTTCATCGGCAAGTCCAAGGCCATGGACATGGTCCTCACCGGGCGCCTGATGGACGCCCAGGAGGCCGAGCGCTGCGGTCTGGTCAGCCGCCTGGTGCCGGCCGACCGGCTGATCGAGGAAGCCCTCGCCGCCGCGACCAAGATCGCCCAGATGTCCGCGCCCATCGCCATGATGGCCAAGGAATCGGTCAACCGCGCCTTCGAGACGCCTCTCGCCGAGGGCATCCGCTTCGAGCGCCGGCTGTTCCATGCCACCTTCGCCACCGAGGATCGCCGGGAGGGCATGGCCGCCTTCGTCGAGAAGCGCAAGCCCGACTTCAAGGATCGCTGAGCCGCTGCACCGCGCATCCCCACAACAAGAACAAGAGGACATCATCATGCACATCGGCTTTATCGGCCTGGGCAACATGGGTGCGCCCATGGCCCGCAACCTGCTCGCGGCCGGCCACCGCCTGAGCGTCCACGACCTCTCCGCGCCGGCCGTGGCCGGCCTGGCGCAGGCTGGCGCCACGGTGGCGGACTCCCCGGCGGCCCTGGCCCGGGAGGTCGAACTGATCATCACCATGCTGCCCGCATCCGCCCACGTGAAAGGCGTCTATCTCGGCGAGGACGGCCTGCTCGCCCAGGTCCGCCCCGGCGTGATGCTGATCGACAGCTCCACCATCGATCCGCTGAGCGCCCGGGAAGTGGCCGCCGCCGCCCGCGAGCACGGCAACCCGATGCTCGACGCGCCGGTGTCCGGCGGTACCGCCGGCGCCGCCGCCGGCACCCTGACCTTCATGGTCGGCGGCGAAACGGCCGACTTCGAACGCGCCCGCCCGGTGCTCGCCGCCATGGGCAAGAACATCGTCCACTGCGGCCCCGCCGGCAACGGCCAGGTCGCCAAGGTGGCCAACAACATGCTGCTCGGCATCTCCATGATCGGCGTCGCCGAGGCCATGAGCCTGGGCGTCGCGCTGGGCATGGAGCCCAAGGTGCTGGCCGGCGTAATCAACAGCTCCAGCGGCCGCTGCTGGAGTTCGGACAGCTACAACCCCTTCCCCGGCGTCATGGACAACGTGCCCGCCGCGCACGGCTACAGCGGCGGCTTCGGCACCGACCTGATGCTCAAGGACCTCGGCCTGGCCAGCGAGGCCGCCCGCCAGGCGCGCCAGCCGGTGATCCTCGGCGCCCTCGCCCAGCAGCTCTACCAGGCGTTCAGCGCCCAGGGCAACGGCGCCCTGGACTTCTCCGCGATCGTCAACCTCTACCGCAAGGACGCCAACGCATGAGCGAAGCTCCCGTACTGGCGGCGGTGCGCAACCGCATCGGCCACCTCACCCTCAACCGTCCGAACGGCCTGAACGCCCTCAGCCTGCCGATGGTCCGCCTCCTGCACCGGCAGTTGCAGGCCTGGGCCGACGACCCGCAGATCCTCGCCGTGGTCCTGCGCGGCGCTGGCGAGAAAGCCTTCTGCGCCGGCGGAGACATCCGCTGGCTGTACGAAAGCTACAAGAAGGCCGACGGTCAGCACGAGGTCTTCTTCGTCGAGGAATACGCCCTCGACCAGTACATCCACGCCTACCCCAAACCCGTCCTGGCGCTGCTCGATGGCTTCGTCCTCGGCGGCGGCATGGGCCTGGCCCAGGGCGCCGCGCTGCGGGTGGTCGGCGAGCGAACGCGGATGGGCATGCCCGAGGTCGGTATCGGCTATTTCCCGGACGTCGGCGGCAGCTACTTCCTGTCGCGCATGCCGGGCGAGTTGGGCACCTACCTGGGCGTCACCGGCGTGCACGTCGGCAGCGCCGACGCCCTGCACGGCGGACTGGCCGACTGGCATCTGCCCAGCGAACAGTTCGCCGAGCTGGACCGCTGCCTGGACGAGATGCGCTGGAATGTGCATCCCGCCGAAGCCCTGCGCACCCTGCTCGCCACCCTGGCGGCGGATCGCCTGCCGGATGCGCAGCTCGCCGCCCTGCAGCCGGCCATCGACACGCACTTCGCCCTGCCGGACATCGCCGCCATCCGCGCCTCGCTGCGGGCCGAACGGCGCCCGGAGTACCGCGACTGGGCCGAAGAAACCCTCGGCCTGCTGGACAGCCGCTCGCCGCTGGCCGTCTGCCTGACCCTGGAACTGCTGCGCCGCGGCCGCGAGCTGTCCCTCGCCGACTGCTTCGCCCTGGAACTGCATCTGGACCGCCAGTGGTTCGCCTCGGGCGACATCATGGAGGGCGTACGCGCCCTGCTGATCGACAAGGACAAGTCTCCCCGCTGGAATCCGCCCGGTTTTGCGGAAGTCACGCCGGAACGGGTCCAGACTTTCTTTGCCGGCTTCGCGCCGGGCGCCGGCAAGAACCGCCGTCAGGCCTGACGCGAGCGGAGGAGAACGCGATGCACGATATCGAACTGAGCGAAGAACAACGCATGATCCGCGACATGGCCCGGGACTTCGCCCGGCGCGAGGTCGCTCCGCGGGCCAAGGAGTGGGAAAAGGCCGGCTGGATCGACGATGCCCTGGTGGCGCAGATGGGCGAGCTGGGCCTGCTCGGCATGGTGGTGCCGGAAGAATGGGGCGGCAGTTACATCGACTATGTCGCCTACGCCCTGGCGGTGGAAGAAATCTCCGCCGGCGACGGCGCCCTCGGCGCGCTGATGAGCATCCACAACTCGGTCGGCTGCGGCCCCCTCCTGCAATACGGCAGCCAGGCGCAGAAGGACGCCTGGCTGGCCGAACTGGCCGCCGGCCGGGCCATCGGCTGCTTCTGCCTGACCGAGCCGCAGGCCGGCTCGGAGGCGCACAACCTGCGTACCCGCGCCGAACTCGCGGGCGATCGCTGGATACTCGACGGCGCCAAGCAGTTCGTCAGCAATGCCAGGCGCGCGAAGCTCGCCATCGTCTTCGCGGTGACCGACCCCGAACTCGGCAAGAAGGGCCTGTCGGCCTTCCTGGTGCCCACCGACACGCCCGGTTTCGTGGTCGAGCGCAGCGAACACAAGATGGGCCTGCGTGCCTCCGACACCTGCGCGGTGAACCTGAGCGGCTGCAGCATCCCCGCGGAAAACCTGCTCGGCGAGCGCGGCAAGGGACTGGCCATCGCCCTCTCCAACCTGGAGGGCGGGCGCATCGGCATCGCCGCCCAGGCGCTCGGCATCGCCCGCGCGGCCTTCGAGGCGGCGCTGGCCTACGCCCGCGAGCGCGTGCAGTTCGGCAAGCCGATCTGCGAACACCAGAGCATCGCCAACCTGCTGGCCGACATGCATACCCGGCTCAACGCCGCGCGCCTGTTGATCCTGCATGCCGCGCGCCTGAAGGGCGCCGGCCTGCCCTGCCTGTCGGAAGCCTCGCAGGCCAAGCTGTACGCCTCGGAAATGGCCGAACGGGTCTGCTCCAGCGCCATCCAGATCCACGGCGGCTACGGCTACCTGGAGGACTATCCGGTGGAGCGCTACTACCGCGACGCACGGATCACCCAGATCTACGAGGGCACCAGCGAGATCCAGCGCCTGCTGATCGCCCGCGAGCTGGCCCACTATCCGCTGTGAGCCCCGGCGGCGGGCCCGCAGCGGGCCTGCCGCTCAGCGCCCCATCATCAGGTCCTGGTGCTGGCGGGCCATCTCCCGCAAGAAATCCCAGGTCACGCGCATCCGCGCCAGATCCTTGCTTTCCACCGGCATCAGCATCCAGAAGGTGCGGGTGAACTCCACCTGGTCGGCGAGCACCTCGACCAGCGCCGGGTCCTTGCGCGCCGCGAAGCTGGGCAGGATGGCGATGCCGGCGCCGGCGGCGGCGGCCTTCTGCTGGGCGAGGATGCTGGTGCTGCGCAGGGCGACCTGCCGGGGCCGGCCGATATCGTCCAGGTAATGCAGCTCCTTGCTGTAGAGCAGATCCTCGATGTAGCTGACGAAGCCGTGTTGCCGGAGGTCGTCGCGGCTGCGGATCGGCGGCTGCGCGGCGAGGTAGTCCGCCGAGGCGTAGAGGCGCAGCACGTAGTCGGTCAGCCGGGTGATGATGTAGGGCCCGCGTTCGGGACGCTCCAGGGTGATGACGATGTCCGCCTCGTGGCGCGACAGCCGCACCATGCGCGGCACCGCCAGCAGATCGACGCCCAGGTGGGGATAACGCCGGGTCAGGGCCGCCAACTGGCCGGCGAGCAGTTCGATGCCATAGCCCTCGGTCGCGCCGATCCGCACCAGCCCCGACAACTGGTCGGCCGTGTCCGGATCGTCCTGCTCGATGGCGCGGTAGGCGCTTTCCATGGCCTCCACCTGGACCAGCAGGCGGCGCCCCGCCTCCGTCGGCCCGTAGCCCGAGCTGCCGCGGATGAACAGCGGCTGCCCGAGGCTCTTCTCCAGCGCTTGCACGCGCCGCGCCACCGTGGTGTGGTCCACGCCGAGACGGCGGGCCGCCACGGTCAGCTTTTTCGCCCTCGCCAGTTCGAGGAAGAAGCGCAGATTGTCCCAGTCCATGTCCTTGCCTTGGGGGAGATCACGGCGCCGATCATGCAACGCTTGGGCATCCTTGCACAGCCCCGGCCCACACGCCCGGCACCTGTGCATAAATGCAGAACGGCTCTGCACCCGGCCGTCTTGATAAGGACAGGGGCGCTGTTAGGCTCAGTGACGAGAGGCGATGGACCCCGCATGCAAGGGAAAGCCCGCAGCATCGGGCGCGATCCGCGGGTTCCGCCCGCCCTCGGGACGCCGGCGGCCGCTCGCCCGACAGTCCCGCTTCACGCGAACCTCACACAAGAACAATGATGCAGAGGGATCGATGAACGAAGCGTCCTCCCCGGACCACCGTCCGGGACGCCGCCCCATCTCCGCCGGCCGAGTCGCCGCCGTCGCAGCGAAAGGCCTCGTCCGCTCCGACCCGCTACGGTCGCGGTTCCCGTGCACTCGCCGTTCTCCCCAATAACAACAATAGAGAGCCGAAAAGATGAACTATCAGCACTACCATGAACGCTCCATCGCCGATCCCGCCGGTTTCTGGGCCGAACAGGCGCAGGCCGTGCGCTGGTTCCGCCAGCCGACGGAAATTCTCCGCGCCCTGGCGGACGGCACGCACCAGTGGTTCGCCGACGGCCGGTTGAACAGTTGCTATCTGGCCCTGGATCATCAGATCGAACAGGGCCGTGGCGAGCAGACGGCCCTGATCCACGACTCGCCGGTCACCGGCGGCAAGGCCCGCTACAGCTACCGCGAACTGCGCGACGAAGTGGCGCGCCTGGCCGGCGCCCTGCGCGAGCTGGGCGTGGAAAAGGGCGACCGGGTCATCATCTACATGCCGATGGTGCCGCAAGCGGCCATGGCCATGCTCGCCTGCGCGCGGATCGGCGCGGTGCACTCGGTGGTGTTCGGCGGCTTCGCCCCTCACGAACTGGCGCTGCGCATCGACGACGCCCGGCCCAAACTGCTGCTCACCGCGTCCTGCGGCCTGGAGTTCGACCGGGTCATCGAATACAAACCGCTGGTCGACAAGGCCCTGGAACTGGCCAGCCACCAGCCCGGGCACGTACTGGTGCTGCAACGGCCACAAGCGAGCGCCGCGCTGCTCCCAGGGCGCGACCTGGACTGGCAGGCCAGGGTCCCGCTGGCCGCGCCGGTGGAGCCCGTGCCCCTGGACAGCGGCGATCCGCTGTACATCATGTACACCTCCGGCACCACCGGAAAACCCAAGGGCGTCGTGCGCGACAACGGCGGCAACGCGGTGGCCCTGAGCTTCGCCATGCGCCATGTCTACGCCATGCGGGCCGGCGACGTCTGGTGGGGCATCTCCGACGTCGGCTGGGTGGTCGGCCATTCGCTGATCGTCTACGGCCCGCTGATGAACGGATGCACCAGCATCCTCTACGAAGGCAAGCCGGTCCGCACGCCCGACGCCGGCGCCTACTGGCGGGTGATCGAGGAATACGGCGTCAACGGCCTGTTCTGCGCGCCGACGGCGATCCGCGCCATGCGCAAGGAAGATCCTTCGGGCGAACTGAGCGGGCGCCACGACCTGGGCTCGCTGCGGCACCTGTTCCTGGCCGGCGAGAAGCTCGATTCGAGCACCCACCGGTGGCTGGAGGAACTGACCGGGAAGCCGGTGCACGACCACTGGTGGCAGACCGAGACCGGCTGGCCGGTCACCGCTCCCTGCGCCGGGCTGGAGGGCCACACCGCACGCCACGGTTCGAGCAACCGCCCGGTGCCCGGCTATCGCGTCCAGGTGATGGACGAACAGGGTCACCTGCTCGGAGCGAACCGGCAGGGCTCGATCGTCATCGCCCTGCCCCTGCCGCCGGGCTGCGCGCAGACCCTGTGGAACGACCACGAGCGCTATCTGCGCTCTTATCTGAGCTCCTATCCCGGCTACTACCACACCGGCGACGGCGGCTACCTGGACGACGAGGGCTTCGTCTACATCATGGGCCGCACCGACGACGTGATAAACGTGGCCGGCCACCGCCTCTCCACCGGAGAAATGGAAGACCTGGTGGCCCGGCATCCGGCGGTGGCCGAATGCGCGGTGATCGGCATCCCCGACGCGATCAAGGGACAGGTGCCGCTGGGCCTGATCGTCCTCAAGGACGGCAGCCGAATCCGCGAGGAGCAACTGCAGCGGGAGTTGACCGCCTCGATCCGCGAGCAGATCGGCGCGCTGGCCTGCTTCCAGCGGATAGCGACGGTCAAGCGCCTGCCGAAGACCCGTTCGGGCAAAATCCTCCGGGCGGTGCTGCGCAAGATCGCCAACGGCGAGGAGGTGGCCACGCCCATGACCATCGACGATCCGGCGATACTCGGGGAAATCGGCGCCGCCCTGGCGTTGTACACGCGCGCCAGTTGAAGCCGATCCGGCCCCTTCCGGCCCCCGTGGCGCTGCCGGAGCCCTTTCCGGGCTCCGGCAGCGCCGGCAAGACGCTCGGACCTTTTCCACGCAAGGCTGCCCAGCCAGCGGGCCATCCCACCGGGCGTTCGCCCTTCGCAGCGGTATTTTCCATATCGACGCCAAATGCAACCTCTGATTGTTGCACTCGAGTACAAGGTCAAGTTCGCAATTTTCTATTTTATCAATATATAGAAATATTTAGATTCATTTAGGTTTTATGACAATAAAAAGAAGAACCATCGATCGAAACCGTTGCCGGGCCGCTGCGCGGGGAACTCCCGGTCAGTGTCGATGCGACCCGAGTCGGTCTCGGAGCACGCCGCCTCGCGGAAGGGAACATGGGTGAAAACAACGGCTGCTCCACCCCGCCGGATCACCTGTGCCAAAGCCATCGCATCTCGAACACGAGCTCAGGCGTGCAAACAGCGAAAGCCCTTTCGAGCCGACGATTCATTTGCATTCGAACGCGTCAGGACCGGCCCCGCGCATCGGGGACGCGGCCGGCCAATATGCACATGAGTTTCCGACGGGGCGTCGTATGCCCGTGCAAGCAGGTCGATCCTTCATGAAGCGCCAAACATCGTTATTTCTTATATACGGGAGAAAGCGATAAGCAGTCGTGGAAAATGCTCCGGCATGTTTTCCGGCGACGCTTTCGCACAGCGGACATGAACCGATCGTTTTCCAATCTGAGTCTATTGCTGGCCATCGCCGGTGGATCGTTCGTCGAAGAGGCGAGCGCGGAGTTCCTGAAGGACAGCAAGGCCACGCTCACCCTGCGCAACTACTACATCAATCAGGACACCCGCAACAAAGCGGATTCTCCCCGGCTCGATGAATGGGGGCAGGGATTCCTGCTCGACTTCCAGTCCGGCTATACCGAAGGCGCGCTGGGCTTCGGCCTGGATGTGCTGGGTACCTATGCCATCCGCCTGGACAGCGGCAGCCACGCGGGCAAAGCGGATGCCGACCGGGCACCGGGCACCAGCGGCACTTTCCCGCTGGAGAGCAACGGCAAGTCGAAGCGCGACTTCGGCCGTGTCGGCGTGACCGGCAAGATGCGCTACTCGCAAACCGAACTGCACGTGGGCACCCTGCGGCCCAAGCTGCCGGTGGTGATCTACAACGACGGCCGCCTGCTGCCGCAAACCTACGAGGGCTACCAGATCACCTCCAGGGAAATAAAGGATCTGACCTTCATCGCCGGCAAGCTCGAACACTCCACCGAGCGAAACTCCAGCAACAGCGACAGCCTGTCCATCCAGGGCTCGAACAATCGCAAGACGGGGCAGTTCAGCAACCAGTTCCTGTATGGCGGTTTCGATTACAAACTCAACAAGGACCTGGTCCTCAGCTATTACTTCGGCAAACTGCAGGACTTCTACGAGCAGCACTTCGTCGGCCTGATCCACAACTGGGCATTGCCGGTCGGCTCCCTGAAGACCGACCTGCGCTACTACGACAGTTCCTCCACGGGCGCCAACGCCTCCGCCTCCGGCCGGGCCGACGGCTATCGCGCGCAGGGCTGGTGGTCCGGCAACGACTCCGACCGCTACGAAGTGGACAACAAGCTGTGGAGCGCCCTGTTCACCTACAGCCTGGCCGGGCACGCGATCAAGGCCGGCTATCAGAAAGTCACCGGCCACAGCGACTTCCCCAGCCTCGCTCCTGACTCAGGCACCGGCCGCTCGCTCTACCTGATCACCAATACCAACATCCAGGCGGCGAAATTCGCCAGCGCCGGCGAACAGACCTGGGTGGTCGGCTATGCCTACGATTTCGCCCGGATCGGCATGCCCGGCCTGACGTTCAGCACCACCTACTACAATGGCACCGACATCGACGACACCGTCAATGGCCGGCGGGGCAACAGCGAGGAATGGGCGCGCGACATCAACCTGGGCTACAAGGTGCAGAGCGGCCCGCTCAAGGGCCTGGGCATCGACTGGCGCAACGGCACCTGGCGCGGCAACGATTCGGGCACCGTCGATCGCGACGAGAACCGCGTGATGGTGAGCTACAACATCCCCCTGCTCTGACTGCCCGGGCCCGCAAGCCTGCCTTTCTCGACGCCTTGCTCGCCGATCGCCAGGGTTTCCGGCGACGCGGGCAAACCCGGTATCCCCACTGGAGGATACCGGTCGCCTTCTGCCCACGAAGCGGCGTCCGTCCCGGACCTCGCCGCCGGCGAGCCAGAGCGGTCCGCTGCGTCAACATGGCGCAGCCCGATCGGCCGATCGTGAAGACAAGAGTGATTATCCTTTGTATCCATTTTCCTGTTATGAGGTTAGGATAATTGCCTAACAAATCGCCAAGGTGACGGCCAGGCCCGCGATCCTTATCCATAATAAGGCTGAAGCGGCCCTTCCCTTGGTGGCTCCGACTATCCTGGCAGCGACACTGCCCTCACTCAGATATCCGGCCCATGTACCCTATCCTTTCCAGCGCCCAGCCAACCCGATCAGTCCCACGCCGTCGTCTGCCCGCCGCCCTGCTGCTCTGCAGCCTGCTGCTGGCGCCCGCCATCCAGGCCGTCGAATCGACGTCCGGCGCGGCGACGACGCCCAATGCGACGGCGCCCGGCACCTCTCCAGCCTCCACCGCCGCGTCTCCTTCCGCAGCGGCAACGCCGCCTGCCGCGGGCGCTCCGGCGCTGCCTGCGACCGACGCGCCGACCGATCCGGCTACAGCGGCCGCGGGCCAGCCCGCCGGCGAAGCCGGTGCCGCCGCGCCGGCCGACGCCAGCTCGGCAGCCGTCCCCGGCGAGGCGGAGGAGCCGGCCGAGTCCGGTCTGGCCCACGACCTGTCGCCCTGGGGCATGTACCAGAACGCCGACATCGTGGTGAAAGGCGTGATGATCGGCCTGCTGCTGGCTTCGGTGGTCACCTGGACCATCTGGATGGCCAAGGGGCTCGAACTGCTCGGCGCGCGCCGTCGCCTGCAGCGGTCGCTGGCCGACATCAAGGGCCTGCGGACCCTCGATCAGGCCTCCGCGCTGCCGAGCGGCGAGAACTGCCTCAGGGCCAAGTTGATCGCCGACGCCCGCGAAGAACTGCAGCTTTCCGCCGGCACCATCGACAAGGACGGCATCAAGGAGCGCGTCAGCTTCCGTCTCGAACGCCTGGTCGCCGAATGCGGCCGCAAGATGAGCGTAGGTACCGGCGTACTCGCCACCATCGGCTCCACCTCGCCGTTCGTCGGCCTGTTCGGTACCGTCTGGGGCATCATGAACAGCTTCATCGGCATCGCCAAATCGCAGACCACCAACCTCGCGGTGGTCGCCCCCGGCATCGCCGAGGCCCTGCTGGCCACCGCCATCGGCCTGGTCGCGGCGATCCCCGCGGTCATCATCTACAACGTCTTCGCCCGTTCCATCGCCGCCTACAAGGCGCAGGTCGCCAACCTCTCGTCCGAGGTGCTGCTGCTGGTCAGCCGCGATCTTGACCAGCCGTCGAACGTCCGTCAGAGTCCGGCGCCGGTATCGCTCAGGGCGGCAGTGGAGTAAGCCATGGGAATGCACATGAACGAGGGGGGGGATGACCTCCAGGAAGCCCACGACATCAATGTCACCCCCTTTATCGACGTCATGCTGGTGCTCCTGATCATCTTCATGGTCGCCGCCCCGCTGGCCACCGTGGACGTCAAGGTCGACCTGCCCGCCTCGACCGCGCAGCCGACGCCACGCCCGGACCAGCCGATCTACCTGAGCATCAAGAAGGATCACAGTCTCTATATCGGCAACGACAGGGTGGAGCCGGACCTGCTCGGCAACACGCTCGACCAGCAGACCAAGGGCGACAAGGAAGAAACCATCTTCGTCCGTGGCGACGAGGACGTGGAATATGGCCAACTGATGGAGGTCATGGATCTGTTGCGTACCGCCGGCTACCTGAAGATCGGGCTGGTCGGCCTCGAGACAGTGGGCAAGCCATGAGCGAACAACTGCGTGTTCTGCCGCGCTGGGGCCTGTGCCTGCTGCTGGTGCTCGGCCTGCACGTCGGCATAGCGCTCTGGTCGCTGTACTGGCGGCCGGAGAGCAAGCCGATCCAGTTGGCGCCGCCGCCACCGGCCATGATGGTGGACCTGGCGCCCGCCGCCGCTCCTGCCGCGGCAGCGGCTGCGGCGGCCGCACCACCGCCCCCGACGGCGGAGCCAGAGCCGGAACCGGAAGCGCAACCCGACATGCTGGCGCAGGCGAAGCCGATCGAGGCGCCCAAGCCCAAGCTGGCCCTGCCGCCGCCCAAGCCCAAGCAGAAAGAAAAACCCAAGCCGAAACCCAAGACCGAGGCCAAGCGGGAGCAGAAAAAGCCCGACCCCAAGCAGGAACAGAAGCAAGAGCAGAAGCAGGACGCCGAGCCGCAGCAACAGGTCGCCCAGAGCCAGGCGCAAGGCAACGCGGCCGCCGCCGGGGCATCGAACGCCGCGGACAGCAACGCGAAGCCGGCCGGTCAGATGGGCACCCCCGGGTCGTCGAACGCGATGCCGACCTGGCAGGGCATCCTGCGCGCGCACCTGAGCCGTTACAAGCGCTACCCGCCGGAGTCTCGCCGCCGCGGCGACGAAGGCACCGTCACCCTGCGCTTCAAGATCGACGGCCAGGGCCGGCTGCTGTCCTACGAGTTGGTCGCCCGCTCGGGCAGGATCGCCCTGGATCAGGCCACCCTGCAGATGATCCGCCGTGCCGAGCCGCTACCGCCCCCACCAGCGGAGCTGCTGACCAACGGCACCCTGGAAGTGGTGGCGCCCTTCGCCTATTCGCTGCGCGACCGCTGATCGCCAACCGCCGCCCCGCCGGGGCGGCGCGATGGCCCCTCCTTCGAAATCCCCCTCTCCCGATCGTCCCGGCCAACACCGGAAAAGCGGAATCCCGGAGCGGACCGCCCCGCATCGCCCCTGCGCGTGAGGCAGGCAAGGCAGCAGGCACCTTGGCGCCGGGACGTCCATATCCGCAACCGACACAGGCCGGCCCCCTTGCCTGCGCGCGGCATCGCCGTAGGCCGTGGCGGACCGGCCCGTTCCTGCCGGTCCCCCCGGAGCGCGGGTCAGTTGCCGATGAACAGGTAATTGGCGAGCAGATACAGACCTGCGGCCAGTCCCATCGCCGCCGGCAGGGTCATCACCCAGGCGAGGAGAATGCTCCCCACCGTGCCGCCCTGCAGGCCGCTCCGGTTGGCGACCATGCTACCCGCCACGCCGGACGACAGCACATGGGTCGTCGAGACCGGCAGGCTGTAGAGGTTGGCCAAGCCGATGGCCATGGCGGCCGTGACCTGGGCGCTCATGCCCTGCGCATAGGTCATACCCTCCTTGCCGATCTTCTCGCCCACGGTCAGAACGACGCGCCGCCAGCCGATCATGGTTCCCAGGCCCAGGGCCATGGCCACCGCCATCACCACCCAGAACGGCGCGTACTCGGTCGTCGCCCGCAGATCCTTGCGCAGCTTCTCCAGATCCCTCTTCTCCGCCGCCGACAGTTCCTCCAGCTTGCCGACCTTGCGCGCCGAGTCGTCCAGGCAGAGCAGATAGCGGCGAATGTCGACCCGCATCTGCTCCGGCAGCTCCGCATAGACCCGCGCCCCGTCCAGGGCCGCCATCAGGGCTTCCAGGGTGACCTCGGTCTGCTTGGGATCGCAGCGGTACTTCTCCGGCAGGTCGGTGCCGTTGCCCTTGCCGAGCGCCAGGTATTCCGCGAGCGATCCGGCATTGCGCTGGTAGAAGTCGCGCAGATGCACGGCCGCGTCGCGCGTCCGGTCGAGTTCGTAGGCCGTGCTGTCCAGGTTGAGGGCGAAGTGCGCGGGCACTATCCCGATCAGTACCAGCATGATCAAGCCGATGCCCTTCTGGCCGTCGTTCGAACCATGCACGAAGCTCACGCCCATGGCCGACAGGACCAGGATCAGGCGGTTCCAGAACGGTGGATGCTTCTTGCCTATCTGCGCCTTGCGCTGCTGTGGGGAGCTATGCATGGAGGAGCGCGGCTTCCACAGCTTCAGGCCGAGGAAGATCGAGCCGGCGACCAGGAAACCCGCCAGCGGCGAGAACAGCAGTGAAATGCCGATATCGGCGGCCTTCTGCCAGTTGACGCCTTCGGAGACCGTCACATCGGTCAACAGCGTATTGGCCAGGCCCACGCCGAGGATCGAGCCGATCAGGGTATGCGAACTCGAGGCCGGGATGCCGAAATACCAGGTGCCCAGGTTCCAGACGATGGCGGCGGCCAGCAGCGAGAAGACCATGGCCAGCCCGCGGCCGGTGTTCACGTCGATGAGCAGCTCGACGGGGAGCAGGTGCACGATGGCATAAGCCACGCCGACACCGCCCAGCAGAACGCCGAGGAAGTTGAACACCCCGGATGCGAAGACCGCCAGATAGGGCGGCATGGCCTTGGTGTAGATCACCGTCGCCACCGCGTTCGCGGTGTCGTGGAAGCCGTTGATGAATTCGAAGGCCAGAACGAAGGTCAGCGCCACGGCCAGACCGACGAGCAGCCAGCCGTCCAACTCAAGCAAAAGGTCAAGCATGTGAGGGAGCTCAGGAAAGGGGGCGGCATTGTCACAAAACTTTCAAGAAGACCCCAAACACATCCTGCCGAATCACCTTCTCACACACCCGCGCAACGATGTCCTGCCCTCTTCGAGACCTGGAGTTCACGCTCGCCCGATGACGAAAGACGAACTGTAACTGGTCGTTTTTTATACCGTTTTTATTCCGCTCCCGATAGGATGTCCCGTCTTCGAGACCCCGGGGTAAGACCAGGCCACCGTGACACTGCATAAACTCCTGCCCGCCATCCTGGTCAGCGTCGGCCTCACCCTGCTCATGCTACCGCTGCAGGAAGCTATCGACCTCTCCAACACGGCGCTGCTCTACGTACTGGCCGTCGTCGTCATCGGCAGCCACTACGGCCGCGGCCCGGCCATCGCCACGGCCTTGCTGAGCGCCCTGCTCTACGCCCACGTCTTCGTTCCGCCGCTGTTTTCCCTGGCGATCACCGAGGTCCAGTACCTGCTGGCTGCGGTGGTCATGCTGGTGGTAGCCCTGTTGGTCGGGCATCTCACCGCCTCCCTGAAGGGCCAGGCCGAGCAGGTGCAGGCCCGGGAAACCCAGACCCATGCCCTGTACGATCTGGCCCGCCACCTGACCGCTGCGCAGAAGCCGACCGAAGTGGAGGAGATAGCCAGCCGCTTCCTCCGCACCGCGCTGCAGGCCGAACATACCCGCATCCTGCCGGAAAGCGCCCTGGCCGCGCCGCCGGCCCCGCTCACCGCAGCGCTGCTGCAGTCGGCCCTCGCCAGCCGCCATCCCCTGATGAGCGCCGGCAGCGACCCGCAGCACACGCTGGCCCTGGTCCCGCTGATCGCCAGCGGCCCGCAGCACGTGCTGGCCTGCGAACTGCCGGCGACCCAGGCAGGCAGCGATGCGACCCGCACCTTCCTGGAAACCGCCTCGTCGGTGCTGACCGTCGCCCTGGAGCGCACCCACTTCGCCGAGATCGCCCGGGAAACCGAACTGCGCCGAGCCGCCGAGTCCCTGCGCAGCTCCATCCTCTCCGCGCTGTCCCACGACCTGCGCACGCCGCTGACGGTGATGGTCGGACTGGCCGACACCCTGGCCCTCGGCAAGGCCTCGCCGGAGCGCCAGAAGAACATGCTGAACGCCCTGCGCAATCAGGCCCTGTCGATCAACCAGTTGGTCACCAACCTGCTCGACATGGCCCGCCTGCGCTCCGGCAACATCGAACTGAACGAGGCCTGGCAGCCGATCGACGAAGTCATCGGCGCCACCCTGCGCCAGGTCCGCACCCAGTGGAAGGACCGGGAGATCACCCTGGACATCCCGCTGGGCCTGCCGCCGCTGTGCTTCGATGCGGTGCTGGTGGAGCGAGTGCTGTGGAACCTCCTGGAAAACGCCATCAAGTACTCGCCGGCCGATACCCCGGTGGAGCTGGTGGTACGCCGTTTCGGCGACTGGCTGGACGTGATGGTCTGCGACTGGGGCCCCGGACTGCCGCCCGAGGGCGCCGAGGAGCTGTTCGGCCTGTTCCGCCGTGGCCAGACCGAGTCCAATATCCCTGGAGTCGGCCTCGGGCTGGCTATCGCCCGCAGTATCGCCGAGGCCCATGGCGGCCAGGTACTGGCGGAAAACCGCATGGGCGGCGGCGCCTGTTTCCGCCTGCGCCTGCCGCTGGGCAGCGCGCCTACCCTGAGCGACTTGAAGGACGAGACATGAGCGAAACCCCGACCATCCTGCTGGTGGAGGACGACCCGCAGATCCGCGAACTGGTGGCCGCCACCCTGGAAGGCGAAGGCTACACCATCATCGAGGCCGGTACCGCCGCCCAGGGCGCGGTGGAAGCCGGCGCCCGCAAGCCGGACCTGCTGATCCTCGACCTGGGCCTGCCGGACCGCAACGGCATCAACTTCATCCGCGACTACCGGATCTGGTCCGCGGTGCCCATCCTGGTGCTCTCCGCCCGCTCCCAGGAAATCAGCAAGGTCACCGCCCTGGATGCCGGCGCCGACGACTACCTGACCAAGCCCTTCGGGGTTTCCGAGTTGCTGGCGCGGGTGCGTGCCCTGCTGCGCCGCAACCCTTCGGAGCGGGAACAACTGGAGCCGATCATCGAGTTCGGCGAGTGCCGGATCGACTGCGTGCACCGCGCGGTCACCCGTGCCGGCGAACCCCTGCATCTGACCGACATCCAGTACCGCCTGCTGATCCTGCTGGCCTCCAACCCCGGCCGGGTGCTCACCCACCGGCAACTGCTGCTGCAGATCTGGGGCAGCCACGCGCTGGAAAACAATCAGTACCTGCGGATCTACGTGGGCCATCTGCGGCAGAAGATCGAGCGTATCCCGGCCCAGCCGCGGCACATCATCACCGAGATCGGCGTCGGCTACCGCTTCGAGCCCTGAACTCCAGCGGAGCACGCCGCCTGGCGCTCCGAAAAAGCTTGCAACGGCTTCGGGCTTGAGTCCTGCGCGCCGGATCACTAGCCTGAATACGTGACGCCGGGCCCCTCTGACGGCTGCCGCCGCCATGTCGGAGTCACCGATCCTTCAACTTCGACATTGCAAGGAGGGGCTTATGGACGCTTTCATGGCGTTTGCCTCGACCGCTTTTCTCGGTACACCCACTTGGCTGTGGCTGCTGTTCATCGGCATCGTCGTCGCGCTGCTGACCTTCGACCTCGGCGTGCTGCACCGCGACCATCATGAAATCGGCGTGAAGGAAAGCCTGCTGCTGTCGGCCGGCTACATCAGCGCGGGGCTGCTGTTCGGCCTGCTGGTCTGGCACTGGAAGGGAGCGGACGCGAGTCTCGAATACTACACCGGCTTTTTGATCGAGAAGTCGCTGTCGATGGACAACGTGTTCGTCATGGCGATGATCTTCGGCTACCTGGCCATTCCCCGCAAATACCAGCATGAAGTGCTGTTCTGGGGCATCCTCGGCGTGATCGTGCTGCGTGCGCTGATGATCGGCCTGGGCGCCGCGCTGATCACCCAGTTCCACTGGATCCTTTACGTGTTCGGCCTGTTCCTGCTGCTGACCGGCCTGAGAATGCTGTTTTCCAGAGTCGATGACGAACAGAACATGGAAAACAACAAGTTCGTCCGGTTCCTGCGCAGCCACCTGCGGGTGACCGACCAGTTGCACGACGGGCGCTTCCTCGTCCGCCAGCCCAACGCCAGCGGCAAAAGCGTGATCTGGGCCACCCCGCTCCTGCTGGCACTGATCCTGATCGAGTGTGCCGACGTGGTGTTCGCGGTGGACAGCGTGCCGGCGATCTTCGCCATCACCCTGGACCCCTTCATCGTCTACACCTCGAACATCTTCGCCGTCCTCGGCCTGCGGGCGCTGTACTTCGCCCTGGCGGCGCTGATCCACCGCTTCGCCTACCTGAAGTACGCCCTGGCCCTGGTGCTGGTGTTCATCGGCGCCAAAATCTTCCTGGTCAACATCATCGGCAAGATCCCGGCCGGCATCTCGCTCGGCGTCACCTTCGGCCTGTTGCTCGGCGGCGTCCTGGTGTCCCTGTGGAAGACCCGCAACCAGCCGGTGCTCGAGGACCCCGGCAAGCCACTCCACTGACGAACCGGCCGGCAGGAGCGGTTCGAACCGCTCCTGCCGGCCGAGTCCGAAACGACTTCAGTTCTTGGCCGAGCGGCTCCGCCAGGCTTCCAACTGGGCCACGTGTTCGGCCTCCTCCTCGGCGAAAGCCTCGGCCATGCGCTTCACTTCCGGGTCCGGGGTCCTCTCGGCGATGGCCCGGTAGTAGTCGCAACTGCGACGCTCGCCGTCCAGGGCCAGGTCCAGGGCGCCGGACACGTCCATGAAACCATCCGCGCCGGCCCAGGCGGCCGCTTCGGGACTCGTCCCTTCGGGCCATTCGTAGGCATCGGGGGCCAGCTTCGGCAGGTCGTGAAAACCGCCACGCTGCATGGCCTCCTTCAGGTGCAGGCGGGAATAGTGCGCCATCTGCCGGAAGAATTCGGCCACCTCCGTGCTGCCGAGGCTCTGCATGGCCTCGGCCAGTTCCTCATAGCGGCGCGCCGACTCCTTCTCCAACTGGATGGCGTGGGCCAGAAAAAGCTGGATATCGTTCATTGTCATCCCTCAACCGAACTTGAACAGGATTCCGAATCCGCCCCTGGGCCATTCCCACTCCAGGTTGCCGCTGTCCTGGCAAATGATCCTGCAGGTTCCGCACTCCAGGCAGCCGTCGGTCACCAGGGTGACCTTGCCGTTGGTTTCGCGGGTGTAGCAACCGGCCGGACAGCAGACGGTGCACTGCTTTTCCAGACATTCGGTGCAATGGTCGGGGTCCTTGATCCTGATGTGCGGCCGGCCGGAGTCGACCCGATAACGATCCTGGAACAGCTTTTCTTCGATCTTCGACATGGGCTTTCTCCTTACTCGACGGCACGCCAGAACTTGAAGGCATCGCCGATCAGCCCGAACAGCGAACGTGAGGCGATGAAGCTTTTCTTGATTTCCTTTTCCTTGGTTTTCTTGTCCACGCCATCGACCCGGATAAGGGTCTGCGCGGCCCTGGAGAGCAGGTCCGGATAGGTGGTGAAGAACTGCTTGTTCTTGTGGAAGATCTCCGGCATGCGCCGGTACTTCTTCAGGTCCTTCATGACGAAGCTGTCGTCCAGCTTCTTCTTGTACTCGGCCAGGTTGGCGGCGCTGAAGGGCTTGTCCGCGGCCCGCAGCTCGACCAGGGTCTGGGCCGCCAGCATGCCGGTGGTCATGGCCAGGTTGGAGCCTTCGCGATGGATGCCGTTGACGAACTGGCCGGCGTCGCCGGCGATCATCCAGCCGTCGCCGTATACCTGGGGAATGGCGTTGTAGCCGCCTTCGGGGATCAGGTGGGCGGCGTACTCCTTCATCTCGCTGCCGGCGATCAAGGGCGCGATGGAGGGGTGGGTCTTCATCCGGTCCAGCAGCTCATAGGGGGAGATCTTCTGCTGCTTGAAGTCGGACAGCATGCAGCCGACCCCCAGGGTGATCGACTCCTTGTTGGTGTAGAGGAAGCCGGTGCCCATCATGCCGGCGCTGATCTTGCCGGCCATCTCGATGGCCACGCCTTCCTCTTCGCCGATGTTGAAGCGCGCCTCGATGGTTTCCTGGGGCAGGAAATGGATTTCCTTCACCGCCAGGGCCACGTTCTCGGGCTTGATCTCCGGCTGGAAGCCGGCCTTCACCGCCAGGCGCGAGTTCACCCCGTCGGCCAGGATCACCGCGTCGGCACGGACTTCGCCGCCCTGGCGATCGGTGCGCACGCCCACCACCTTGCCACCCTCGATCAGCAGATCGGTGACGGTGGTTTCGCAGATGGTCAGCACGCCGGCCTCGCGGGCCTTCTTGTTGAACCACTGGTCGAAATGCACGCGGATGATGGTGTAGCGGTTGTAGGGCGGCTTGTTGAAGTCCTCCGAACGGTAGTGGGTACCGACGTAGGAAGCGTCGTCCATCACCCACACGCGCTGCTCGATCAGGTGCCGCTCCAGGGGCGCGTCGTCGCGGAAGTCGGGAATGATCTTCTCGATGGCGTCGGCATAGAGGATGGCGCCCTGCACGTTCTTCGAACCGGGGGTTTCGCCCCGCTCGATCTGCAGCACCTTGAGCCCCCCCTTGGCCAGGGTGTATGCGGCGGCGTTACCGGCCATGCCGGCGCCGACCACGATCACGTCGAATCTTTCAGCCATGATGTTCTCCTGTCAGCCGGCTTTTTTCAGTTGTCCCAGACGGGCCTTGAAAGCTTCGGTCAGTGCCGGCAGGACGGTGATGGCGTTACCGACGATGCCGTAGTGGGCGAAATCGAAGATGGGTGCGTTGGGATCGGTGTTGATGGCGATGATCACGTCCGCCCCGTCCATGCCCACCCGGTGCTGGATGGCGCCGGAGATGCCGGCGGCGATGTACAGCTTGGGCCGCACGGTCTTGCCGGACTGGCCGACCTGGCGGTCCAGCTCGGCCCAACCGGCCTGGACGATGGGGCGCGAGGCGCCCACTTCGGCGCCGAGGACCTTGGCCAGGTCCCAGACCAGCTGGAAATTCTCCTGGTTGCGCAGCCCACGGCCGCCGGCGACGATGATGTCGGCGAAAGGCAGGTTGGGCTTGTCGCGGGTATCGTCGGGAATGAACTCCAGCACCTTGGTGATGATGTCGGTCTCGATCATCGAGAACGGCACCTCGATGATCTCGCCGCTGCGGCTGGCGTCGGGCTCCGGCATGGCCATCACCCGCGGCCGCACGGTGGCCATCTGCGGCCGGTGGCGCTGGGTGAGGATGGTGCACAGCAGGGAACCGCCGAAAGTCGGACGGGTGGAGGCCAGGTTGCGGGTTTCCGTGTCGATCACCAGTTCGGTGCAGTCGGCCACCAGGCCGGTGCCCAGGGTGGTGGCCACCGAGCCGGCCAGGTCGCGGCCCAGGGTGGTGGCGCCGAGCATGAGGATTTCCGGCTGGTAGCTGTTGACCAGGTCAGTGAGCGCCTTGGTGTAGGGCTCGTTGCGGTAGTCCCGCAGGATTTCGTGCTGCAGCAGATAAGCCTTGTCGGCACCATGCTGGAAGGCTTCGCCGCAGATTTCCTTGCCGCGCTCGCCGGGGCCGCAGATGACCACACCGTAGAGCTCGACGCCCAGGGCGTCGGCCAGCTTGCGGCCCTCGCCCAGGAGTTCCCAGGAAACCGGGTGCACCACGCCGCGCTCGCTTTCGATGCAGACCCAGACGTGACGGTAATCGACGAAGCGCGGGTCCAGTTCGACCTTCTTCTTCGTCGGCTTTTTCGGTTGTTCGCTCATGTGTTCGCTCCTCAGACCGCCCGCTTGGCGATTTCCTGTTCCAAGTTGGGATGCTGGGTGAACAGCTTGGCCAGCGCGGCCTCGGCCAGATTCTTCGGATCGCTGTCGTGGCTTTCGATGAGTTCGGCGCGCTTGCTGCGGGGCTTGGGCGCGAAGACCTTGCTGACCACCGTGGGGCTGCCCTTGAGGCCGATCATCTCCACCGTATCGATGCCGGCGGCCACGCGGTCCCAGACCTTGAGTTCGTGGCGCGCGGCGCGAAACAGGTCGTCCAGATCGCCGAAACGCATTTCATTGGTGCCTTCCAGCATGGTGATCAGGCAGGGAAGGGAGGTCTCGAGCAACTGCACGCCGCCTTCGGCGCGACGCTCCACCTGGATTTCCTTCTTCGCGGTGTCGACGTCGACGATCCTGGACACATAGGTGAGCAACTGGTAGTCCAAGCGCTTGGCGATGCCCGGCCCGACCTGGGCGGTGTCGCCGTCGATGGTCTGCTTGCCGGTGAAGATCAGGTCCACCGGCATGTCTTCCATGATCTTGCGGATGACGGCGCTGAGGGCATAGGAAGTGGCCAGGGTGTCGGAGCCGGCGAAGGCCCGGTCCGACACCAGGATGGCGTCGTCGGCGCCGAAGGACAGGCACTTGCGTAGCGCCGCCTCGGCCATGGGCGGGCCCATGGTGACCACGGTGACCGTGCCGCCGAACTTATCCTTGAGGCGCAGGGCCTCCTCCAGGGCGAACAGGTCATAAGGGTTGATGATCGCCGGGACACCCTGGCGCATGATGGTGTTGGTGACCGGGTGAACCCGGATCTGGGCCGAGTCCGGCACCTGCTTGATACAGACGACGCTGTGCATGGGATGGCACTCCGATAAGGGGGTGACGGGGCTCAGAGGGCTTGGTAGCGCGGTACGCTCTTGTCGATGCGAATGCAATCGACCGGGCAGTTCGACACGCACTGGGGTTCGTCGTGGTCGCCCACGCATTCGGTGCACAGTTCGCTCTTGATGGCGTAGACGCCGTTCTTTTCATGGATGGCGTCGTTCGGGCACTCGGACTCGCAGGCAGCGCAGGCAGTGCATTCGGAACCGTTGATCTTGTAGGGCATGGGAAATCTCCTGATGAGCTATCGGCTAATTGGCTGACAGTGAAACTGCAACAGCCGTACCACACCCGAAACAGAGGATTTTTATATAAAATAAATATAAAAATCCTTTAAAATCATTCAGATAAAAATTGTTCTCTTTATGCGTGATGTGCCCGGCGCACATTGCTTTTAGTAGTGTTTGCCGCAAATAAAAACGTACTTCCGGACCGGGCGGATAAATCGGGATACAGAAACAGAGCCAGCGAGGGCAGGCAACCACCGATCAATCCGTTATGGTGTCGCTACACTTTATCGCCCCGCATATCCAAGGAGCCCGTATGCCCGACCATTTCCCCGTCGTGACCGGCAGGGAGCATCCCCATGCCGCATAGCCTTCCCCTGATCACCACCCTGGCCACTGCGTTCGGCCTGGCCCTGGTGCTGGGTGTCCTCGCCGCCCGCCTCCGGCTGCCGGCCCTGGTCGGCTACCTGCTGGCCGGCATCATCCTCGGCCCCTTCACCCCGGGCTTCGTGGCCGATACCCATCTCGGCCACGAACTCGCCGAGATCGGCGTGATGCTGCTGATGTTCGGCGTCGGCCTGCACTTCTCCCTCGACGACCTCCTGGAAGTGCGCAAGATCGCCCTGCCGGGCGCCATGCTGCAGATCGCCGTGGCCACCGCCCTCGGCGCCGTCGTCGCCATCAGTTGGGGCTGGAGCCTCGGCGGTGCGCTGGTGTTCGGCCTGGCGCTGTCGGTGGCGAGCACCGTGGTGCTACTCAGAACCCTGGAGGCGCACGGCGTCCTCGAATCCCTGAACGGGCGCATCGCGGTCGGCTGGCTGGTGGTCGAGGACCTCGCCATGGTGCTGGTGCTGGTGCTGCTGCCGCCGCTGTCCGGCTGGCTGGGCGGTACGACCGCGGAGGGCGCGGACGGCAACCTGTGGGGCACCCTCGCCCTCACCCTGCTCAAGGTATCGGCCTTCATCGCCCTGATGCTGGTGGGCGGCCGCCGGGTGTTCCCCAAGCTGCTCTGGCTGGTCGCCGCCACCGGCTCGCGGGAACTGTTCACCCTGTGCATCGTCGCCGCCGCGGTGAGCATCGCCTACGGAGCGGCCGAACTGTTCGGCGTATCCTTCGCCCTGGGGGCCTTCTTCGCCGGCATGGTGCTGCGCGAATCCGAGTTCAGCCACCGCGCCGCCGAGGAGTCGCTGCCGCTGCGCGAGGCCTTCGCCGTGCTGTTCTTCGTCTCGGTGGGCATGCTCTTCGACCCGCGGGTGCTGGTCGAGCAACCGCTGCAGGTACTGGCCGTGGTCGGCATCATCGTGGTCGGCAAGTCGATCGCCGCCGCCGCCCTGGTCCTGCTCCTGCGCTACCCGCTGAACACCGCGCTGATCGTGTCGGCGAGCCTGGCGCAGATCGGCGAGTTCTCCTTCATCCTGGCCGGACTCGGGGTGAGCCTGGGCCTGCTGCCGGTGGAAGGCCAGAGCCTGATCCTCGCCGGCGCGCTGATCTCGATCGCCATCAACCCGGTGGTGTTCAAGACCGCCGAGCCGCTGCAGGCCTGGCTGGACTCGCACTCCAAGCTGGCGCGGCGGCTGGAACATCCCGTCGATCCGCTGGCCGAACTGCCGATGAGCACCCACGAACGCTACCTGTCCGGCCAGGTCGTGCTGGTCGGCTACGGTCGCGTCGGCCGGCGCATCGCCAAGGCTCTGGCCGAACGCGACATCCCCTACGTGGTGGCCGAGCAGAACCGCGAACTGGTCGAACGCCTGCGCGCCGACGGCGGCGCCGCCGTCTCGGGCGACGCCACGGACCCGGCGGTGCTGATCCAGGCGCACATCGCCCGCGCCAGCATGCTGGTGGTGGCCATCCCCGACACCTTCAACGCGCGGCAGATGATCACCACCGCCCGCACCCTCAACCCGACGATCGAGACGGTGCTGCGCACCCACAACGAGGAAGAGGCCGAGTTGCTGGAACGGGAAGCCGCCGGAAAAGTCTTCCTCGGCGAAAACGAGCTGGCCAACGGCATGGCCCAGCACGTGCTGAAGCGCTACGGGAAAGTCCACTGAGTGCAGGGGTCGGGACGCCGGCGCCGCCGGCCGTCCGGCGGCGCATGGCTACCCTCGGAAGATGATAGGAATTATCATCTTCTCCCGCCCTTGCCGAGCCGCGTCGTTCCCGCCGATGTCCGATCACGATTCCCCTGCCGACCTCGATCCGGCGGCCGCGCCGGCGCCGGGCGAGGAGCAGGACTTCCTGCGGGTCTTCCTGGCCCAGCGCGAGCGGATGGAGGCCCTGGTCAGCCGGCGGGTCGGCTGCCGCGCCACGGCGGCGGACCTCATCCAGGACCTGTTTCTGCGCTTCTGGAAACGGCCCATGAGGCAACTCGACGAGCCCGGCACCTACCTGCTGCGCAGCGCACGCAACCTGGCCATCGACCATCTGCGCGGCGAAGGCAAGCGCAACCGCTCGCTGGACAGCCTGGGGCCGGAGCACGACGGCGCGACCGCCTCGCTCGAGACGGCGCTGCAGGCCGGCGACGAACTGCGCCTGGTCGAGGCCGCGCTGCGCGGCCTGCCGGAGCGCACCCGTCACATCTTCCTGCTCAACCGCATCCACGGACGCACCTACGGCGAGATCGCCAGGGCCATGGGACTGTCCCAAAGCGCCGTGGAAAAACATATGATGCGTGCCCTAGATACCTGCAAGGCGGCTCTCGAAGCAACGCCCGACAGCCGCGGCGCCACGCCAGGGAACGACCGTCGATGACTTCACCACCCACCTCCGCCGCATCCACCGTCCAGGAACGGGAAGCCTGGCGCTGGCTCGTGCGACGGCACACCCCGCCGGGCCACGAAAGGCCGGGCCGCGACAGGCCGGGCTGCGACGAACGGGCCTTCGAGCGCTGGCTGGCCGCCGATCCCCGGCATCCGGAAGCCTACGCCAGGGCGGAGGCGGTATGGATCTGCAGCGCCGCGCCCGCCGCCCGGCTGGCCGAGGAAGAGTCGGCCGCCCTCGCCGGCTATCTGGCGCGCATGGACGCACCCGCCAGCCGACGTCGCGGCCCGGCCTCGCGTGGCCCGGCCTTTCGTGGCCCGGCCTGGACGCTGGCCATGGCCGCCTGCCTGCTGCTGGTGCTCTGGACCGGCGGCTGGTGGCAGCCGCAGCGCTGGCTCGGCGACCTGCGCGCCGACTACGTCTCGGCGCCCGGCCAGATCCGCGAACTGACCCTGACCGACGGCTCGCACCTGGTGCTGGACAGCGACAGCGCCCTGGCGCTGCGTTTCGACGGACGCGAACGGCGGGTCGAGCTGCTGCGCGGCGGCGCCGTCTTCAAGGTGGCGCACAATGGCCAGCCCTTCGTGGTCGGTGCCGAAGGCGGCGAGGCGCGGGTGCTGGGCACCGAGTTCGAAGTCCGCCGCCTGCGCCGGGAGACCCGCGTCACCGTCGCCACGGGTCGGGTGGCGGTACGCGCCGACGAAACCGCCGAGCTGCCGCAGGCGGTGCTGCACGCCGGACAGCGAGTGGCCTTCGCCGACGGCCGCCTGACGGCTCCCGAGGCGGTCGACAGCGGCGCCGTCCTGGCCTGGCGCCAGGGTTGGCTGGCCTTCTACCAGACGCCGCTGAGCGAGGTGCTGGAGCGCCTCGGCGACTACTATCCCGGCCGCATCCTGCTGCTCGACGACGATCTGGCGGCACGCCGCGTGACCGGCTCCTTCCCCAGCGCCGACCCGCACGCGGTCCTCGACTCGCTGCAGGCGGTACTCGGCTTCCGGCAGCGCGAACTGCTCGGGCGGGTGATCGTCATCCACTGAATCGAGCAACCTCGATTTTTTTTCATTTTCCGGTGAGGTAATCCGGCGCGGGTTCCGTGTAGTAGTCGAATTGCGATTCATTCGCATCGATGCAGACCATGCGCATGAGAAGACCTCGATGACCCACCGCTTCCCTCCCCTGTCCCGCCTTTCCCGACGGCTCCTGGCGACCGCCCTGCTGGGGGTCGGCCTGAACGGCCTGCCGCCGGCTCCGGCCCAGGCCGAAACCGCGCAGGCCGCCTGGCAGGACCGCCGCCACGACTTCGCCATCGCCGCCGGCCCGCTGCCACGGGCGCTCGGCGAATTCAGCCGGATCACCGGCCTCAGCCTGGTCTACACCGACGAGGCGCCATACCAGGTGCGGAGCGCGGCGCTGCAGGGCAACCTGAGCGCCGCCGCCGCCCTCGAACGGCTGCTCGCCGGCTCCGGCTACACCTATCGCCAGCTCGACGAGCGCACCCTGACCCTGCAGCGCCTGGCCAGCGACGGCGCGCTGATGAACCTGCCGAGCACCCTGATCAGCGGCACCGGCGGCACGCCGGACAGCTACCAGCCGGAGCCGGTCGCCTCGATCATGCGCAGCGACACGCCGGTGCTGGAGATTCCGCAGACGATCAACGTGGTCGCCGCCCAGGTGGTCAAGGACCAGCGCCCGCGCAACCTGGACGACGCACTGAACAACATCAGCGGCATCACCCAGGCCAACACCCTGGGCGGCACCCAGGACGCGGTGACCAAGCGCGGCTTCGGCGACAACCGCGACGGTTCGATCATGCGCGACGGCATTCCCTCGATCCTCGGCCGCAACTTCACCGCCAGCGTCGACCACGTCGAAGTGCTCAAGGGGCCGGCGAGCCTGCTGTACGGCATCCAGGACCCGGGCGGCGTGGTCAACCTGGTGAGCAAGAAGCCGGAACTGGTTTCCCGCCACGCCGTCTCGGCCAGCACCTCGTCCTATGCGCACGGGCGCAACGGCAGCGGCGGCCAGTTCGACAGCACCGGTGCGCTGGGCGACTCCGGGCTGGCCTACCGGCTCATCGTCGACTACGAGGACGAGGATTACTGGCGCAACTTCGGCACCAACCGCGAGACGGTCATCGCGCCCTCGCTGGCCTGGTACGGCGCGGACACCACCGTGCTGTTGAGCTATGAGCACCGCGAATACAGCTATCCGTTCGATCGCGGCACGGCCATCGATCCGGGCACCGGGCGACCGCTGGACATCTCCCGCAGGCGCCGGCTGGACGAGGAGTTCAACATCACCGACGGCCGCTCCGACCTGACCCGCTTCAGCATCGACCACGATTTCGACGAGCACTGGAAAGGCCACTTCGCCTACGGCTGGACCCGCGAGACCTACGACGACAACCAGGCGCGGGCGACCGCGGTCAACACCAGCAGCAAGACCGTGACGCGCCGCGTCGACGGCACCCACGGCGCGGTCAGCACCAACAGCTTCGCCCGGCTCGGCCTGAACGGCGATTTCGAGCTGTTCGGCCTGCGCCACGAACTGATGACCGGCATCGACAGCGAGAAGCGCAAGATCTTCCGTGCCGACCTGATCCGCGGCGCCACCTCGACGATCAGCTACAGCAACCCCGTCTACGGCCAGGTCGGGGCGTCCGACAACGTCGATGCCGCCAGCAGCGACCAGACCGACAAGCTGCGCACCGACTCCGCCTACATCCAGGACTCCATCCACCTGAACGAGCGCTGGATCCTGGTGCTCGGCACGCGCTACCAGCGCTACGATCAGTGGGCCGGGCGCGGCCGGCCGTTCCAGGCCAACACCGACGTCCAGGACCACGAATGGACGCCGCGCGCCGGCCTGGTCTACAAGGTGAGCGACGAGGTCTCGCTGTACGGCAGCTACACCTACTCCTTCAAGCCCAACTCGACCATCGCGCCGCTGGGCAACAATCAGATCCTCGACGGCTCGGTCGCGCCGGAAGAGGCGCGCTCCTGGGAGATCGGCGGCAAGCTGGACATTCCGGGAAGGATCACCGCCAACCTGGCGCTGTTCGACATCCACAAGCGCAACGTGCTGGTCAGCCAACTGGACGCCAGCGGCGACAGCTACAGCCGCGCCGCCGGCAAGGTCCGCTCCTACGGCCTGGAGCTGGACGTCAGCGGCCAGCTCGGCGAGCGCTGGAGCCTGATCGGCAGCTATGCCTGGCTGCACGCCGAGGTGACCGACGACCCCGAACTGGAGGACAACCACCTGCAGAACGTGGCCAAGACCACCGCCTCGGCCTCGCTGGTCTACGACGCCGGCAGCCTGTTCGGCGGCGACCAGTTGCGGCTGGGCGGCGGCACCCGCTACGTGGGCAAGCGCTCGGGGGACTCGGCCAACTCCTTCACCCTGCCCGCCTACACGGTGACCGACCTGTTCGCCACTTACGACACCCGGATCGGCGAACACAAGCTCGGCCTGCAGTTCAACGTGAAGAACCTGTTCGACAAGACCTACTACTCGTCCAGCGCCAACCAGTACTACGTGTCGCTCGGCGAGGCCCGGCAGTTCCAGCTCTCCACCACGCTGGAATTCTGAGAGGCCGCCCGCGACCCGCCGGCGGGATCGGGCCCGCTACCGAAGCCGCGGTTCTTGCCGCGACCGGCACGCCGAGCAAGGCGCCGCGAGCCGGGCCGGATATCGGCCGGCCCGGCTCGATTCGTCCGTCAGCGGCTGTCGGCGGCCCTTGCGCGCAAGACCAGGATACGTCCGAGAACGAGGCCGATCGCTCCGGCCAGCCCCGAGGCGAGAAGCACCCCCAGCTTCGCGGCGCTCAGCAGGCTGGCATCGTCGAAGGCGAGCGTGGCGATGAAGATCGACATGGTGAAGCCGATACCGGCCAGACAGCCGATCAGCCACATCCACGACCAGTTCATGCCTTCCGGGAGACGGCACCAGCCCAGGCGGACCAGTATCCAGCTGCTGAGCATGATGCCCAGCGGCTTGCCGACGATCAGGGCCAGCGAAACGCCGAGCACCACGCTCGACGAGCCGCCATTTCCCGGATCGACGCCATCGAGGTTCACGCCGGCGTTGGCGAGCGCGAACAGCGGCATGACCGCATAGGCGACCCACGGATGCAGCGCCATCTGCACACGGACGACGGGCGGCAGCAGTTCGCGCTGCGCGTGGCGGAGCCGCTTCACCGGCTGCATCAGGCGGTGCGCATCCTCCGAGCCATGCTGCACTCGCTCGACGAAGTCCTTGATGGCGCATGTCGCCGTTTCGATGGGGCTCTCGACGCTGCGCGCCGGGAAGACCGGCGTCATCAAGCCGAGAATCACGCCCGCCAGCGTCGGATGCGCCCCGCTCCACAGCAGACCGAACCACACCAGGGCGCCGGGGATGACGTAGGCATAGGCCGAGCCGATGCCGATCTGCTGGAAGCCCAGTACCAGCGCTATTCCGACTCCCGCGATCAGGAAGCCCGCCGGATCGAGCCCGCCCGAAAAGAACAGCGCGATGATCAGTACCGCAGCGATGTCGTCGATGATCGCCAGGGCCAGCAGAAAGACCCGCACGGAACCGGGAATCGATTTGCCCAGCAAGGCCAGCACCCCCACGGCGAAGGCGATGTCGGTCGCCGTCGGTACCGCCCAGCCCTGGCGAAGACCTTCGCCGCCGTTGACGGAGAGGTACACAAGCGCCGGCATCGCCACGCCGCCCAGGGCCGCCACCATGGGCAGGGCGGCCTGGCCGAGACTCGCCAGGGCTCCGGCATGGATTTCCCTGCGGATCTCCATGCCGACGACCAGGAAAAACACCGTCATCAACGCGTCGTTGATCCAGAAGTGCAGGGAATGCGAGACGACATGCTCGCCGATTCCGAAGGTGAGCGGCGTATGCCACAGATGCGCATAGCTCGCTGCGGCCGGCGAGTTGGCCCAGATCAGCGCCGTGGCGGCGGAAATCAGCAGGACGATGCCGCTGACCGCTTCTATGTGGAGGAAACGCTCGAGGGCGTCGAAAGCTCTGTCGGCCAGGCGCTGCGCGGACGGCAACGCCCCTCGGGAATGGTCTCGATTCATGAGGTCGCTCGCATTCGGCTGTGCGGCGGCCCGACCGACACAAGAAACCTGTCCGGCCGCACCCGCGGACCCGACACCCGCCAGCGACCCTACACAAACGAAGCCGAAATGTGAACCCGATTCCGCCGCAAACCTCTCCCGCGGGACGCCGCCCATCCGTCCGGGGACGCCTCAGCTCGACCGGGCATCGTCGTCGTCCGCGACTTCGTCCAGCGATTCCGCCTGTCCCGGCAACTCGGTGATCACGCTGAAGTCGCTTATCTCGATGGCGCCCGGCCCATAGCCGAGCAGGTGAAAGGAGAACGCCTTGCGCGACTCCGGATTGTCGAAACCGAAATCCATCTCCAGCGGCTGTTCGGGCGTGACCAGCATTTCCGTCGGCAGGCCCAGGGGCACGTCCTGCTCGAACTCCTTGGCCTTGAGCAGAATGTAGGCGTTCTGTCGCGGCTCCACGGCGCGGACGGTCAGGCGCACGCGGGTGTGCGATCCCTTGGGCATCTCCAGATACTGGGCGCCGATGAGGTTGTCGGCCCAGTCGTCCTCGACTTGCGCCCGCAGCGGGATTCTCGCCGGACTTCCGAACTGATAGCGTCGGTTCGACGCGGTACGCAGCAGGGCGCTGTCCAGCGCGGCGGCCCTCGACATTATCTGTCGCGCACGCTTGCCGCCATACTGGCCGAGAAAGGTCGCTCGCTCGGCGATGAAACCTTCGCTCGCGTAATACCGGCAGCGCTGCTGGAAATCGCATTCGGTCAGGGTTCCCCGGCCATCGTGATAGCGCAGCTTGCCGTTGGTGAACGACATAATCTCCCGGCCCGTCTCGTAGTCGCGGAACAGCGAACGGCCGCTCAGGCTGGCGGGCACCGGGAAAGCGAAGTAGTCGAGTACCGAGGCGCTCAGATCGACGTGCCCGTAGACCCCGGACTTCACCCTGGGCAAACGCTCCCGCTCCGGCGCCAGCACCAGGGCGAAGCCCCAGGACGAGGCCAGGCGCACGCCGTCGATACCATGGGATTCGTCCGAAGTGACGATGACCAGGGTATCCCGCAGCACGCCCCGCCGCTCCAGTTCGGTCAGGAACTGCCCGAGCGCGTCGTCCAGATAGCCCACCGCCGCCCGCTTGGGCGAGTCATGGCGCTGCAGGTATTCCTCGGGGGCCGAATAGGGCTGGTGAGTACCGACGGTCAGCAGCGTGAGCATCCAGGGCCGCTCCTGCCGCCGCAGTTGTCCGACATAGTCCAGTGCGCCTTCGAAGAACGCCTTGTCGTCCTGGCCCCAGGGGAAATCCAGGTACGGCGGCCTGGCGAACCACTCCCGGCCCAGGGTGGTGTCGAAGCCGATGTGCGGCATGATCCGGTCCTTGGCCATGAACCTGAGGCCTGCGCCCTGCAGGTAGTGCGTGGCGAACCCGTTCTTGCGCAGGCGGGCCGGCAGGCAGTCCTGGTTACGCCGGGTCAGAGCCAGCATCTCGACCCCCTTGGGCGTGCCGTTGTCGAGCTTGTCGTAGTCGCCGCAGAGCATCGAATACAGGCCGCGAATGGTCTGATGGGTGTGCAGCACGTAGTCGGGCGTGTTCATGCCGCGCTCGGCCCATGCGCTCAGGTGCGGCATCGGGTTTTCCCGGTAGCTACTGTGCAGGGCATGCCGGTTCACCCCCACATAGGCGCCCGGAATGCCTTCGAGCACGACCAGCAGCACATTGCGTGCGCGTCCGGGCTCCGGCAGCAGTTTCCGTCCATCCAGGTCGAGCCGGGTGAGGCCCGCCATCCGCGGTGGAGTGTCGGCGCCGTCGCCTTCCAGCCATTCCTCCAGACGGGCCTGTCCCTCCCCGATGCCCGCCACCAGCAGTTGGTGCGGCAGGTTGAACAGCCGCCACGGGTCCTCCTCGCTGGGATACCGGTATTGCACGCCGCCGTGGACCAGCAGGAGCAGCGCCGGAACCGTCCAGGCGTGCCGGGGCAAGCCTGCGGCGGGTTTCGAACGGCCGGCCCAGCGGGCGATCAGCCAGAACGCCAGGCCGGACGCCAGGGCGGCGGCCAGCCAGGGCTGGGCGAAACCGCCGCCAGTGGAGTTTTCCAGGAACTGCAAGTCGAGCAGGTAATGGACGTCCGCCATGCTCGGCAGCCTGCCGACCGCACTGACCAGCTCGACCGAGGCCAGGGTCATCAGGCACCACACCGACAGCACCGGCAACGCCAGCCACCATGGACGGCGCTGTAGAAGCACGACCAGCAGGCCGGCAATGCCCAGGTCCGACAGATAGCCGAGCGGGTCGGACCAGCCCAGGGCCAGGCGCAGGCCCAGGGGAACGGCGAGCAGCAAGCCGATCAGGGCGGCGAGGGAGGACAGAGGGTGCTGCAAGCAGCGGCGAATGAGGCTCACGAAAATCCTGCCAGTCGAGGGCTTGTCATCGATTGTTTCCCTTGTTGCGGCGGAACCTGCGCCTGGCACGGGGCCAGGCGCAGGGAGAGGGGTACGCTCATTCCCAATGAGCGACGAGCGACATGGCGCTTCGCAGCGGGTCATTATCCCGATGTGACAGGAATGTGAACAGACTGTGAACGTCCGGAAAGCCGAAGGCCGGACGACGCATCGCGCATCGTCCGGCCTTCGGGAATGACGGCGGGCCGCGGAGCGGCTCCGCCCTGGGGGATCAGCTGGCGGCGCTCAGCTTGGACAGGTTGGCCTGCCAGACATCCAGTTGCTCCACGTGCTCAGCCTCCTCGTCGGCGAACTCCGTGGCCATCGCCTTCACCTCCGGGTCGGCGGTTTCGTCGGCGATCTTCTGGTAGTACTCGTGGCTGCGCTGCTCGCCGTGCATGGCCAGCGCCATGGCGCCGAGGACGTCGATGTCCGGGGCCACCGGCCCCCAGGCGGCTTCCGGGCTGGAGCCCTCGGGCCAGTCGTACTCGTCGGCCGCCAGCTTCGGCAGATCGTGGAAGCCGCCGCGCTCCATGGCCTCGCGCTGATGCAAGCGGGAATAGTGGGACATCTGCTGGAAGAAATCCGCCACCTCGGCATTGCCGAGGGCGGTCATGGCTTCGGCCAGCTCGGCATAGCGGCGGGACGACTCCTTCTCCAGCTGGATGGCATGGGCAAGGAAACGCTGAATCTCGTTCACGCCCCTCTCCTTTATCGATTGAAGGTGGATGAAAGCCGAAGCCGCCACAGCCCTCTCGGGCGACCGGGAGGCCTCACGGAACGTGAGGATAATGCGGCAGGTTCCGCACGCTCGGCAACCGGCGATTTGCCACGGCGGATGCTGCCCGTCGGACGAAGCGCCCGTTAGACTCGCAGCGAAGACCGGAGCAACCGCCGCTGGAGGCGGCCCCCATCCGCGGTGGCAACCCATGCAGATCGACGAAGAACTGACGTTCAAGAAACTGGAAATTTTCCTGGCCTTCATGCGCAGCGGCAACCTGTCGCGCGCCGCCGCCGAGCTGGACACCAGCACGGTCAGCGTGCACCGCGCCCTGCATTCGCTGGAGAACGCTCTGCGCTGCCCGCTGTTCAAGCGCGAAGGACGCAAGCTGACGCCGCTGGAGAGCGCCCATGTGCTGGAGGACCGCGCGCAGAAGCTGGTCGCCGACGTGCTCGACACCGTGCGCCTGACCCGCGAGGCCGCCGGCTTCTCCGCCGAGCGCTTCAAGCTCGGCGCGCTCTACTCGCTGACGGTGAAGACCGTGCCGCAATTGATCATGGGCCTCAAGCTGCGGCGCAGCACGCTGAACATCGACCTGATCCTCGGCTCCAACATCGACCTGCTGTACAAGCTGAAGAACCTCGAGCTGGACGCCATCCTGGTCTCGCTCAACGACAGCGTGAGCGATCCGGACTGCGAGTCGCTGCCGCTGTTTCGCGACGACATTTTCCTCGCCGTACCGGTCGACTCGCCTTTCGCCGGCCAGGCCGAGGTCGACCTGGCCGAACTGCGCGAAGCCACCTTCATCACCCTGACCCAGGGCTTCGCCACCCACCAGGACGCCCTGCGCGTGTTCCGCCAGGCCGGCTTCGCGCCCAAGGTGGCGATGCAGGTCAACGACATCTTCACCCTGCTCAGCATGGTCAGCTCCGGGGTCGGTTACGCCCTGCTGCCGGGGCGCATCGCCGCGGTGTACGAGAACCGCATACGGTTGATCCCGCTCGAGACGCGCTACCGCCTGCAGCAGCAGATCGGCGTGGTGTTCCTCAAGAGCCGCGAGCGCGACCCCAACCTGCTGGCCCTGCTCGCCGAGTGCCGGATGTACGCCAAGCGCCACGCGGGCTGAAAACGCGAAGGCCCCGCGCGGAGCGGGGCCTTGCGCTAGCCGAGGCGGACGTTCAGAAAAAGAACAGCGTCAGCAGCACGAACCAGGGCAGCAGGATGGCGCACGACCAGCCCATGTAGCCGAAGAAGCTCGGCATCGGCACGCCGCGCTGGTCGGCGATGGCCTTGACCATGAAGTTCGGCGCGTTGCCGATGTAGCTCAGCGCGCCCATGAACACCGAGCCCATGGACACCGCCACCAAGGTCCGCGGCAGCTCGTTCATCATCGTCTGCGCATCGCCGGAGGCCAGGTTGAAGAACACCAGGTAGGTCGGCGCGTTGTCGAGAAATCCCGACAACAGGCCGGACATCCAGAAATACATGCCGTCGATCGGCGTGCCGTCGGTCCGGGTCACCGCCGCCACCAGACCGGCCAGGTGGCCTTCGCTGCCGGCGCGCAGGATGGCGAGCACCGGCACTATGGTCAGGAAGATCCCGGCGAACAGCTTGGCGACCTCCTGGATCGGCCCCCAGTCGAAATCGTTACCGGCGCGCACCTGCTTCGACGTGACCTTCAGGGACACCAGGGCCAGGCCGAGCATCAGCAGATCGCGCATCAGGTTCTGCCATTCGATCGGCGTGCCCATCACCGTGAAGGCCACCCCCGGCTTCCAGATTCCCGACAGCAGCACGGCGCCGATCACCCCGCCGAGCAGCAGGAAGTTGACCGAGCCATAGAGCCTGAGCGGCGAATCCGGCGACGGATCGCGCGGCAGCAGTTCGTCTTCCCGGGCGTAGAAATAACGGTCGATGAAATAGAACACGGTCAGCAGCGCCGCACTCGACAGCAGCACCGGCAGCAACATGTGCTCGACCGTCCAGAAGAAGCCGACCCCCTTGAGGAAACCGAGGAACAGCGGCGGATCGCCCAAAGGCGTCAGCCCGCCGCCGATATTGGCCACCAGGAAGATGAAGAACACCACCACGTGCACGCGGTGCTTGCGGTTGTCGTTGGCGCGCAGCAACGGACGGATCATCAGCATCGCCGCCCCGGTGGTGCCCATCAGCGAGGCCAGGGCCACACCGATGGCCAGCAGCGTGGTGTTCAGGCGTGGCGAGCCGTGCAGGTTGCCCCAGACCAGGATGCCGCCGGAAATGGTGTAGAGCGAGAACAGCAGGACGATGAACGGCAGGTATTCGGCGAACAGCGCATGCACAATCACCGCGAAAGTGTCGTGCGGGCCGAAGGCGAAGGCGAACGGCACCAGGAACAGCAATGTCCAGAGCGCGGTGATCTTGCCGAAGTGATGATGCCAGACATGGGCTGCGAACAATGGAAACAGGGCGATCGACAACAGGATTCCCACGAAGGGAATACCCCAGGCGGGACTCAGGCTGGCGCCATCGACTTCCGCCGCGAACGAGAGTCCGGGCGACAGGGCCAGCAAATACGGCAGCCGACGCAGAATCGACTTCATCAACTCATTCTCCCAGCGAAAGTTAATTACGGCTGTCCAACCTTTTGCGGGTCACGCATGGGCGCGAAACAGCGGCCCATCGAAAAAACGGGCCCTTCCGTAAAAGCAGGATTTGCGCCAAATCAATATCGAAAGAAACTTTTCCGACGAGAATCTGCCTCTTTCTCCGTTCGGCTCGAGGCGAGCGACTGCGCACCGGGCCACGAGGGGGCGACCAGGCGGTAGCGCCCGGTATAGAGCGGATCGGCGCAAGGGCCGTGATTCCTGGCCAGCGGCCAGCAATGGACCCGCCGTTTCGCGACACGCCCGGCGGAATCGGCCACGGCCGCCATTGCCCGGAAATCCCCGCCACACGCTTCGGCAGCCTTGGAATCGATAACGGAAGTTCGGCTCCGGCTTTGTATGAAAAGCACCCGCGACCAATAATGCGTTGTAAAAAAATGGTCGAAACAGCACAGGTTTAAATATCCATGAGTTATTCATGGACTTATTTCACGACACCTTTCTCCTGACGTTCGCGGGCCGACTACAGACCCGGAAGTCTTTTCGTTCGAAGAGCGAGGACTCGAAAAGATGGCCGCCTCGCGGCGGCCGGAAGTTTCGACGGTAACTGGCGGGAGGGCCGGCGCTCAGCCGAACAGACCACGCATCATGAAGTACAGCAGCGAGGGGCCGAGCAGACAGCCCAGCGCGGTGTAGAAGGCCGCGGTCAGGCAGCCGTAGGGCACCAGCTTCGGATCGGTGGCGGCCAGGCCGGCTGCCACGCCGCTGGAGGTGCCCATCAGGCCGCCGAAGATCACCGCCGAGCGCGGATTGTTCAGCCCGATCAGCGGCGCGACGAAGGGCGTGACCACCATCACCGCCATGGCCTTGATCAGGCCGGCGGCGATCGACAGGGCCATCACTTCCGAACTGGCGCCCAGCGCCGCGCCGGTCACCGGGCCGACGATGTAGGTCACCGCGCCGGCGCCGATGGTGGTCAGGCTGACCGCATCGGTGTAACCGAAGACCAGCGCCACGCTTACCCCGGCGATGAACGAGACGAAGACGCCGAACGCCAGGGCGATCACCCCGCTGACGCCGGCCCGCTTGAGCTCCTTCGGGTTGACGCCGAAGGCGGTGGCGATGATCGCGAAGTCGCGCAGCATGGCGCCGCCGAGGATGCCGATGCCCGACAGCAGCGGGATGTCCGCCAGGCCCTTCTGGCCGCCGGTATGGAGCCCGCCGAGATAGGACAACAGCAGGCCGAGGAGAATGGCGATGGCCGAGCCGTGCAGGCGTCCCCTGGTGAATTTCGCGGACATCCAGTAGGACAGCCACATGGTCGCGCCGATCACCGCGAAGCCGCTGATCAGACCGTAGCCGGTGAGTACCTTGGTCAAGGTTTCAGTGATCATGGCGCTTACCTCTGCACGCTGGCGACGGACTGGGCGGCACTGCCCGGCTCATGCGGCTTTTTTTCGACGGCGGCGTCCTGGCGGCCGAGCCTGTCCAGCACCGGCACCATGGCGAAGCTCAGGCCGACCGCCAGCAGGCCGGCGAGGATCGCCATCGGACCGCTGCTCAACGCGCCGACCACGTTCTGCTGGGCCGCCATGGCGACCACGATGGGGATGTAGATGGCGCTCCAGAACTCGATGCCCTGCTCGGTCTTGGCGGCGAGCAGGCCGCGTCTGGCCAGCCAGTTGCCGCCGAAGATCAGCAGAATCATGGCGATGCCGACACCGCCGACATTGGAGGGAACGCCGAGGAGCACGCCGAGCAGGTCGCCGATGAACAGGCCGGCCAGGGTGCAGATGGAGAGCAAAGCAACACCGTAGATGATCATTGTTATTGTCCTGTCTGAAAAAAATATTGTTCTTGTCGTGCAGGCAGTGGCGTCAGCGGTCGAGACAACCCTCCTCGCGCAGCAGCGCATCCAGTGTGTCGAGGCGGGCGCCCTGGAAGGCGATCACAGCGCCCTGGCGCATCGCCCGCCGCGCCAGGCCGCTGAGCACCGTGCCGGGCGGCAGCTCGACGTGCAGGCGCACGCCGCGCTCGTAGGCGCTGCGCAGGGTGCCTCGCCAGTCGACCACACGGCACATGTTGAAAGCCAGATCGTCGCGCAGCGCCTCGGGATCGAGCAGCAGGCGCGCCGAGCTGCCGCTCAGGTAGCGCAGCGCCGGGCGGCGCAGCCGCACCCCGGCGAAGGCCTCGGCCAGTCGCGCCGCCGGTTCGGCCAGCAGCGCGCAGTGCGAGGGCACGCTGACCGCCAGCCGCCGCGCCGCACCGGCGCCGCTGCGCCGGGCCAGTTCGCCGACCGCGCTCATCGCCGCCTCGCTGCCGGCGATCACCAACTGGTTGTCGGCGTTGATGTTGGCCAGGAACACCGGGCTGTCCGGGCCGTTGACCCGCGCCAGCAAGGGCTCCAGCTCGGCCGGACCGAGGCCCATGATGGCGGTCATGCCATGACCGCCCGGCCAGGCCCGTTCCATCAGTTCGCCGCGCAGGGCCACCAGGCGCACCGCATCGGCCAGCTCCAGCGCACCGCCGACCACCGCCGCCGGATAGGCGCCGACCGACAACCCGGCGACATAATCCGGCCGTGCGCCGCGCGCCAGCAGCAGCCGCGCGCCGGCGACCCCGGCGAGCAGCAGGCAGAGCTGCACGGCGCGGGTCGAGGCCAGAGCCTCGGCGCTGTCCAGCGCCCGCACGTCCTCGCCCAGCGCGTCGCTGGCCTCCTCCAGGCAGGCCCGCACCAGAGGCTCGTCCGGCAGTTGGTGAAGCATGGCCGGCTGCTGGGCGCCCTGGCCGGGAAAGGCGAACAGGCTGCTCATGCCGCCACCTCCCGCCAGGGATCGCCAACCAGCCGCGCGCCGCTGCCGGCCTTGAGCAGCACCCGCGCCGCAGGGCTCGCCCAGTCGCGCAGGGCGACGGCGCCGGCCGGGGTTTCCAGTTGCAGGTCGACCCGACAGGGCAACTGCTCCAGCCGCTCGAGCAGAGCCAGGGCCTGCCGGCGCTCCAGCGGCCGCGGCACGCGCAGCAGCAGGTCGAGATCGCTGTGCTCGCCGAGCACCGTCACGCCGGTTGCCAGTTGGTAACCGGCGCCGCCGGTCACCCCCCAGGCCAGGCCACGCTGGCGGCACAGCGCATCCAGTTGCGGCTGCAGCAGGGCCAGGGCACGCAGCGGCGCGCAGACGCCCTCCCGTTCCCCACCGCCGGTCAGTTGCTCCGGTTGCACGCGCCGGCGGATCGCCGCCCGCGGCATCCAGGCGGCGTGGCGCTGCTCGCGTCCGTGCCCGCGCACCCCGACGGCGATCCAGCCGTCCCGCGCCGGCGCACGGCGCACCACCACCGGCCGGCCGGCAGCGAGCACCTCGGCCGCCCAGGTCGGTGCGGCGGCGTCGAGCCGGTCGGTGCTCATCCCCCAGAGCAGGTCGTGGGGCTGCGGCAGCAGGCGAGTTTCGTGCATCGGCGTCTCCTCCACCCGGCCGGTTACCACTGCGCCCGCAGCAGTTCGCGCACCCGGCGCGAGGCAGCGCGGTTGGCGGCGCCGAGGCGGCCGCGCAGGTCGCTGCCTTTGGTGCGGATGTCGGCCTGCGCGTGGGCCAGGCAGGCCTGTACCCGCGCCAGGTCGTCGCCCTGCGGCGCCTCGATGGCGTCCACCGAGAGGGTTTCCCAGAGCAGGCCGAGCGAGGCGTAGCTGTCGAGGTCGTAGGCCATCGGCGGCACCCTGGCGGCCAGAGCCTCCAGCTCGTCCACGGTGCGCAGGGTGACCCGCGCGGCGGATTCCTTGCCCATGGCATGAACCATCACCCCCGGATCGCGCAGGGCGACGATGCGGTTGGCCTGGTAGCCGTGGGCGAGGAAGGCGCCGGACATTGCCTTGCCGACCAGCAGGGCGATCAGCGGATGCCCGGCCAGACGGGCACGGGCATAACCGTCCACCGCGCCGGCCAGCGCCTGGTGGATGCCGTAGGCCTCCTCGCGACGGCCGTAGGCCTGGCTGGGCACGTCGACCACGGCGATCAGCGCGCGCTTGACCGGCGCGTCGCAGTCGGCCTGGATCACCTCGTCCAGCGCACAGCCCAGGCTCCAGCCCTCGAGCAGGCCGACCTCGCCGCTGCGGGCACGCGGAAAGCGGTTGTCCGCATCCGGCACCACGGCGATATAGCGGGCCGGGCGGCCGGCCAGCGAGGCGTCGACCACCTTCAGCGAGGCCGGGTAGCCCGGCTGCTCGGCGGCGTCGGCGGTCAGGGCGCGCAGCCAGTTCAGACCGCGTTGCGAAAGGGCGTTGCTCATGGCTGGTCTCCTTGGTAGAGGGCGCGCACAGCTGCGGCGTCGGCTTGCGGGCGGGTGTCCACGCGCCCCAGCAGGTCGAGGAAGCGTCGATACTGGCGGCTGCGCGGCGGGGCGTCGCCGGGCCCCTCGAGAATGCCCAGCAGCCGCTCGCGGATGGCCTGCGCGTCGTCGGCCACATAGGCGTCGACCAGCCCGCAGGCGAAGCGCTGCTCGCCGCCGGTCAGGCTCCAGATGAATGGACGGTCGCGCGAGTCGTACTCCTCGATGCCGGCTTCCTGCTCGATCACCTGCGGGCCGTTGAGGCCCAGGCGCGCCTCGCGGGTCGCCAGCAGGTGGCTGCACAGCGCGGCGGCGATCGACATGCCGCCGAAGCAGCCCACCGGGCCGGCGACCACGCCGATCACCGGCCGGTACTGGCGCAGCTCCACGATGGCCGCCTGCACCTCGGCAATCGCCGCCAGGCCCAGGTTGGCCTCCTGCAGACGCACGCCGCCGGTCTCCAGCAGCAGCACGGCGCAGGTCGGGATGCCGTTGCGGTTGTCCTCGGCGGCCAGCTCCAGGGCGCCGGCGATCTTCGCGCCGCCCACTTCGCCGAGGCTGCCACCCTGGAAGTTGCCCTCGATGGCGGCGACCACCGCCGGGCGACCGCCGAGGGTGCCCTTGGCCACCACCACGCCGTCGTCGGCCTGGGCGACGATGCCCTGGGCCTCCAGCCACGGCGACTTGATCCGGGCGAAGGGGTCGAGCAGCTCGCGCAGGCTGCCCCGATCGAGCAGCGCGGCGACCCGCTGGCGGGCGCCCAGCTCGACGAAGCTGCGGCTGTGCAGCAGTGCATTCAGATCAGACATTGCTCACCTCCTCCAGCGCCTGTTCCAGACGCAGCCGCACCACACCGGGAGTGGCGCCGAAATCGTGGATATCGACGTTCAGGGCCGGCGGCTCGGCGCCGGCAAACATGCGCTCGAACAGGTGGCGCCAGCGCTCGGCGCTGCCGTTCACCGAGGTGACCACCTGGATGTTCAGGCGACCGGCCGGGCCGGGCTCGAGCAGCACCTCCAGGTCGCCGGAGCCGACGCAACCCACTTGGGCGCGCTGGCGGGCCGGCTGGCCGGCGGGAAATTCGAAGGACAGGGTTTCCATGTTTACAAGCTCCCAATCGGCGCCCCGAGCATCGGCTCCAGGCGGTCGAGGAATAAGGTCACGGCGAGCAGATCGGCTGCTCCGCCGGGCGAGGCGTTCAACTCCAGCAAACCGAGCTCCAGATCCCTGAGGCTACGGCGGCCGGCCAGGCTGGCGCTGCCGCCGGCCACCAGCACCGCGCGGGCGCCGTCCTGCATGCAGCGCAGCCCCTCCAGGCCGGCGCGGTGCAGCACGCAGGTGTCCTCCAACTGGGCCATGATCGCCAGCAGCGCATCCAGGCGTGCGTGGTTTTCGTCGCAGCCGGCCGCGCGGCTGCGCCGGAGCTGCGGCAGGCCATGCCGGATTACGCCGGGGAAGCCGCCGCGGGCCTCTTCCCGCGCACCGCGCACGCCGTAGCGCTGACGCACGCGCTCGCCATGGCTGGGCGGCTGCGCCGGCATCTGCCGATCCTCCAGCCGGGCCAGTCGCGCGGCGCGCAGGCTCACCTGCTCCGGCGCGAGCCGCTGCGGTTCCAGCGCGGCGGCGGTGACCAGGAGGCCCAGCGCCCAGATCGCGCCGCGATGGGTGTTGACCCCGCCGGTGACCGCCAGCATTCGCGCTTCGCCCTCGCGGCCGAGCCGACCGATGGTTTCGCGCAGCGGCCGGTCGAGTTCGGCAAGGCTCCGGGCGGCCTCGGCCATGGCGTGGAAGGCCGGCCACAGCGCGCGCGCCGAGGCGTGCATCAGCTTCAGGTCGAGGTCGCGGTGCGCGCCGCTGCCGCGCCGGTCGACCAGCGCCGGCTTGGGCGACAGCTCGGCCTCGTCGATCAGCGCCCCGACGGCGAGGTCGGCGAAGCGTTCGGCCAGGCTCGGGCGAGGTATCGTTGCAATGAATGCGCTCATCACCAGCTCCTGAACTTGGCGGGCGGGTCGTAGAGGCCGCCGGACCAGTCGACCAGCTCGGCGATGCTTTTCGCCGCGAGCAGCTCGCGGCTCGCCTCGGTGCGGCGGATGCCGAGATCCTCCGGCAGGGCGATCAGCCCCTCGCGGCGCATACGCTCGGTATCCTTCGGGTCGTGACGCAGGCCGATGGCGGTGACGCCGGCCACCGCGGCGATCATCGCCCTGCGTTCTTCCAGCGTGCGCGCCCTGTACAGGTAGGCGATGCCCTCCTCGGTGAGCAGGTGGGTGACGTCGTCGCCGTAGATCATCACCGGTGCCAGCGGCATGCCGACCTTGCGCGCCACCTCGACGGCGTCGAGCTGCTCGACGAAGGTGGGTTTGCCGCCTTCCTGGTAGGTCTCGACCATCTGCACGACCAGCTTCTTGCCGCGCTCGAGCAGGGTGAGCGGCTCGGTCATGTCGAGCCAGGCGGGGGTGGCGTGGCGGCGGCCACGCGGGTCGTGGCCCATGTTCGGTGCGCCGCCGAAGCCGGCCAGGCGGCCACGCGTCACCGTGGAAGAGTGACCGTCGCCATCGACTTGCAAGGTAGCGCCGATGAACAGGTCGACCGCATACTGGCCGGCCAGCTGGCACATCATGCGGTTGGAGCGCAAGGAGCCGTCACGGCCGGTGAAGAACACGTCCGGGCGCGCCGCCACGTAGTTCTCCATGCCCAGCTCGGTGCCGAAGCAGTGCACGCTCTGGACCCAGCCGGTCTCGATGGCCGGAATCAGGGTCGGGTGCGGGTTGAGCGTCCAGTTGCGGCAGATCTTGCCCTTGAGGCCCAGGCGCTCGCCGTAGGTGGGCAGGATCAGCTCGATGGCCGCGGTGTTGAAGCCGATGCCGTGGTTGAGCGACTGGACCTTATGCTTCTCGTAGATGCCGCGGATCGCCATCATCGCCATCAGCACGTGCACCGGCTTGATGTGGCGCGGGTCGCGGGTGAACAGCGGCTCGATGTAGAACGGCTTGTCGGCCAGCACCACGAAATCGACCCAGGAGGCCGGGATGTCCACGCGCGGCAGGTCGCGCGGGTCCTCGACGATCTCGTTGACCTGGACGATGACGATACCGTCGGCGAAGGCGGTCGGCTCGACCAGCGCCGGGGTGTCCTCGGTGCTCGGGCCGCTGTAGATGTTGCCCTCGCGGTCGGCCATGAAGCCGGCGACCAGCGCGACGTTGGGGATCAGGTCCACCACCAGGCGCGAGTACAGCTCGATGTAGGTGTGGATGGCGCCGACTTCGAGCAGGCCGTCTTCCATCAACTGGCCGATGCGCAGGCTCTGCGGGCCGGCGAAGGAGAAGTCCAGCCTGCGGGCGATGCCGCGCTCGTAGAGGTCGAGGTGCTCGGCACGGCTGACGCTGGGCATGATCATGTGCAGATCGTGCAGCTTGCCGGGATCGACCCTGGCCAGCGAGCGGGAGAGGAAATCCGCCTGCTTCTGGTTGTTGCCTTCCAGCACCACGCGATCGCCGGGGGCGATCAGCGCTTCCAGGGCGGCGACCATCCTGTCGCTCGGCAGGACCACGCCATCGGCGAGATTTCGCACCTGCTCGAGCCGGCGCAGCTTCTCGCTGCGCCGACGCGACCACTGCGGCGGGGGGGAAATTGTTGTTGTCATGCTTGCTCCACGGGTTCCGCTGTCGAGGCCTCACGGTAGGGCGGCGGCCGGGGAGCGTTCAATCAAGCTGGCTCGACGTTCATTACTCTCAAGTTAACGATTCACGGAAAAAAAACCTCTCTCCGGCGAGTCCCGCCTGGCGTCGTCATACCTTGGTCTGGTCCGAAGGCCGGGCACGGTTGTACAAAGCGGGACACTGCTATAAGTTCCCTGCAGGTTCGGTGGCGCGGTGTCTCTCCCAACTGGTCAGGTGCCCGGATGCTGCGTCGCTGGACCCACTCTCCCCGACTGCGCGAGTCCTCCATGAGTGCGTCCCCGGCTCCCATCCTGATCACCGGCGCCAGCCAGCGCATAGGCCTGTACTGCGCCGAGCGCCTGCTCGACGAGGGCCAGCCGGTGATCGCCACCTTCCGCTACGAACGGCCGGGCCACGAACGGCCGGGCCTCGCGCGGCTGCGCGAACGCGGCGTGCCGACCCTGCAGGCGGACTTCGCCGACGAGGCCGGCATCCTCGCCTTCATCGGGCGGCTCAAGGAACACACCGACCGCCTGCGCGCCATCGTGCACAACGCCTCGGAGTGGCTGGGCGAGACGACGCCCGGCGAAGCGACGCCCGGCGAGGAGGCGCGGATCTTCCAGCGCCTGTTCAACGTACACATGCTGGCGCCCTACCTGATCAACCTGCACTGCGCCGAGTTGCTGGAACGCTCCAGCCCGGCGGACATCGTGCATATCGGCGACGACGTGACACGCAAGGGCAGCGCCCGGCACATCGCCTACAGCGCCAGCAAGGCCGGCCTCGACAACCTCACCCTGTCCTTCGCCGCGCGCCTGGCGCCGCGCGTCAAGGTCAACGGCATCGCGCCGGCGCTGATCCTCTTCAAGCCGGAGGACGATGCCGAATACCGCGCCAGGACCCTGGCCAAGTCCGCCCTCGGCATCGAGCCCGGCGCCGAGGCGGTCTACCTGGGCCTGCGCTATCTGTTGGACAATCCCTACGTCACCGGCACCACGCTGACGGTCAACGGCGGCCGTCACCTCAAGTGAGTGCCACGCCACTTCCGCAACCGACAGGACGGAGCGAGCCTATGCCGCGACTGGAACCAGGCATGGCGCGGATTCGGGTCAAGGACCTGCGTCTGCGCACCTATATCGGTATCAAGGAGGAGGAAATCCTCAACAAGCAGGACGTGCTGATCAATCTCACCGTGCTCTACCCCGCCGTGGATGCCGTGCGCGACAACGTCATCGACCAGGCCCTGAACTACCGCACCCTGACCAAGGTGATCATCCATCACGTGGAAGAGAACCGCTTCGCCCTGCTCGAACGCCTGACCCAGGAAATCCTCGACCTGGTGATGGGCTACCCGAGCGTGCACTACGCCGAAGTGGAGGTGGACAAGCCCCATGCCCTGCGCTTCGCCGAATCGGTGTCGATCACCCTCGCCGCCCATCGCCAGAGCTGAGCGCGGCCCGCCCGGACGCGCTGGTGACGGCCAGCGGCGCCAAGTATGATCGCGCCCGACGGCCGCCTCGCCGGCCGTCCACCGACGACTGTCAGCCGGGGAACCAAGATGACCGAAGAACAACGCATCGAACTCGAAGCCGCCGCCTTCCGCCGCCTGGTCCAGCATCTGCGCAGCCGGCCGGACGTGCAGAACATCGACCTGATGAACCTCGCCGGTTTCTGCCGCAACTGCCTGTGGAAATGGCTGAAGGCCGCCGCCGACGACCTTTCCGTCGAACTCAGCGTCGAGCAGGCGCGCGAGGAGATCTACGGCATGCCGTACGAAGAGTGGAAGAACAAATACCAGAAAGAGGCCAGCCCCGAGCAGTCGGCGGCCTTCGAGAAGAGCAGCAGGAAATGACCGATCTGAACGACTTCCGTGCCCGCCTGCGCAGCGGGGAACACGCCTTCGCCGACACCCTGGCCTTCGTCGCCGCGCACTACGACTACCGGCCGAGCGCCTTCGTCAACGGTTCACTGGAGAATGCCGCCGGGCAGAACGAGGGCTCCTGCAAGACCCTGGGCCTGGCGCTGCTGGAGAACTTCGGCGACGAGGAGGCCCTGCTGGCCTTCGGCGAGCACTACCGCGCCGTGCTGGCCGATCCCCAAGGCTGCGACCACGGCAACATCCGCGCGCTCATGCGCAGCGGCCTGGCCGGCGTACGCTTCGCCGGCCAGCCGCTCGGCCACAAGGGCTAGCTAGAGTCCGTCGACACCACCCTCCGCGGCTGCGTGGCGCGGTGTCGACGGCCCCCGGAGCCATCCGGTCACTGCAGGGTCTTGCCCTGGTACTCGCCGTTGAGGGTCTGCAGGAAGGCGACGATCTTGCCGATCTCGTCCTTCGACAGTTTCATGCCGACCTGGTACTCCGCCATCTTGTCGACCGCGTCCTCCAGGGTCTTGGCGCTGGCGTCGTGGAAATAGGGCGCGGTCAGCGCGACGTTGCGCAGGGTCGGCACCTTGAAGCGGTACATGTCGTGCGGGTCCTTGGTCACGTTGTAACGCCCGTGGTCCACTTCGCTGACATTGCCGCGGTCGGCGAAATAATCCTTCTTGATGCCCATCAGTTCGAAGGACTGGCCGCCCATCGCCTCGCCCACGTGGCAGGTCGCGCACTTGGCGGTCTTGAACAGTTCGTAGCCTTCCTTCTCCACGCTGCTGAGAGCGTCGCCCTGCCCTTTCAGGAACAGGTCGAAGCGGCTGTTCGGCGTGACCAGGGTCTTCTCGAACTCGGCGATGGCGTCGGTGATGCTGTTCTCGGTGATGCCTTCCGGATAGAGGGCGGCGAACTCGGCGCTCAACTGGGCGTCCTGCGTCAGCTTGCCGACGATCTGCTCCCAGGAGGTGGAAGCCATCTCCAGCGGGTTCATCGGCGGGCCGCCGGCCTGCTTCTGCAGGTCGGCCGCGCGGCCGTCCCAGAACTGCAGGACGTTGAAGGCGGCGTTGTACACCGTCGGTGCGTTGATCGGCCCCTTCGAGCCGCCGACCCCGACGGAAACATCCAGGCGGTCCACCCCGCCCTTGTCCAGGGCATGGCAACTGGCGCAGGAGACGGTGTCGTCGCTGGACAGGCGGGTATCGTGGTAGAGCTTCTCGCCCAGCGCGACCTTGGCCGGGTTCACCGGAAAGCTGGTGGTGATCGGCTGCACCGGCTCGTACTTGTAGGCGTCGGCGACCGCATCGGCCGAACTCTGCTTCAGGCGCTCGGCCTTCACCCAGTCGAGCAGCACGCCCTTCTCCTCGTCGGACAGCCGGGACCGCCAGTGCATGCCCAGGTAGAGGTTCGGCGGCATGGCGTTGTCCTGCATCACCGACTCGATCTTGGCCAGGTCCACTTCCGAGACCGCCTTGCCCTGTTGCGCGCTGGCCAGCAGCGACTCGATGTTGAACTGGCGCTGGGCCAGCTCGATGTCCTTGTTCATCAGTTGCTTGGCGATCGGCATGTTGGCGTAGAACGGCAGCTCGCTGTTGCGGGTATGGCAATACTGGCAACCATTGCTGTTCAGCACCTTGAAGGCTTCGCTCGTGAGCTTGTCCATGCCGTTCAGTTGGGCACTGGCCAGATGCTGTTCGCTGAGACGCACGTCGAAACGGTCTACGATGAAGACGGTTGCCAAGTAGCCGGCGACGCAGGCTCCAATGACGAGGGGTAGCTTTTTCACGGATCTTCCTTTGCGAGGGTTGATTAAACCAAGGGACAGCCGACGGCCCGTCGGCCGTGGACGCGAGGCGCCGGCCGTCGATTGAATCACGAATCGGATGAACGGCACCTTAACGTCTATATCCCTGGCAAAGGAAATGCTTAAAGCCAATCCCCCTCATAGGAGAAAGCTATCTTGCCATTTGCCTCGATGTATCGACGCCGCAAGCGCCGAAAATCGAAGCACCGAGACGGGAAAGGAAAAACCGGCATCGCCGCCGTGCTCTTGCAGCCGGCCGGCGGCTACCGCTCCGGGAGCGGGAGAATAAAACGGCCCGGGCGGTGTGCGCTGCGACACCCCCGCCACGAGGCCTGAACAGGTATAAAAGGGGAGCCACCGCACAAGGGGAAGACTTCAAGGAGAGCGGAGGCCCCGGCAACTGTCTGGCGACTCTACATATCGCTGTCGGCATGCTACCCACTGTGCCCGGCCTGCGGAAATTTTCAATATCAATCTACCCGATAGACAGATCCTATCATGGCCCGAGCAGCGCTTTTCCTGTTCCGGCAAAGCCGGTAAGGTCGGCGCGAATCAGCTTCCGGAGACCCCCATGCCCCCGTCCGTCCTGTCTGGCCCGCACTATCTGGGCGAAGGCCTGAGACTCGTGCTCAGCCCCGGCCTGCGCCTTTTCGTCCTGCTGCCGCTGGCGGTCAACCTGTTGCTCTTCGCTGGACTGATCACCTTCGCGATACGCCAGTTCGAACACTGGGTCGATGCCCTCATGCCCAACCTGCCGCAGTGGCTGTCCTTCCTCGACTACCTGCTGTGGCCGCTGTTCGTCGTGCTGGTGGTATTGATCGTGTTCTTCACCTTCACCCTGCTGGCCACGATCATCGCCGCGCCCTTCAACGGCTTCCTGGCGGAAAAGGTGGAGGTGGTGGTGCGCGGCGAGGATCACTTCCCGCCCTTCCACTGGCGCGAACTGCTCGACATGGCGCCGCGCACCTTCAGCCGCGAATGGCGCAAGCTGACCTATCTGCTGCCGCGGGCGCTGTTCCTGCTGATCCTGTCCTTCATCCCCGTGCTCAATCTGCTCGCCCCGCCGCTCTGGCTGCTGTTCGGCGTGTGGATGATGGCCGTGCAGTACATCGACTATCCGGCCGACAACAACAAGCTGTCCTGGAACGAGATGCTCGCCTGGCTGCGCGCCCGCCGCTGGCAGAGCCTGAGCTTCGGCGGCATCACCTACGCCGCGCTGCTGGTGCCCGGCCTGAACCTCCTGGTGATGCCCGCCGCGGTGGCCGGCGCCACGCTGTTCTGGGTGCGCGAGGGTGGCGTACCGGTGGTCGGCAAGCGCGACCGAGAAGAGATCGAGAAGCCATCATGAGCGTCCCGATCCCGCCCCGCCGGGATCGGGAGACGGGACGCCCGGAGCGCGCCGCTTCCGGACTCAATCGACGATCTCGGCCTCTTTCCAGCGCCAGCGGGCAAGGGCCAGGGCCTGAGTGCGGCTCATACCGGGGCCGATCAGGAAGAACCGGTAACCGGACACCGAGATCGTCCAGGCCCTGCGCCGGGGATACGCCTCGGACGGCTTCAGGATCTCGACGATCAGGGCCTCGTGGGCCGACAGTTCGGCCATCAGCGACGGGGGCGGAATATCGTCCGCATCCAGGCGATCGGCGTTCACCTCGAGGGTGATACCTTCGTCCCTGGCCCAGCGGATGATTTCGAATACGTTCATGCGTGGGCCATTGCTTCTGGAACGGCGAACCGGCGTATCGGTTCGAAGGGAAGTCAGATAGCGCACCGGGGAAAGAGAAGTCGACATGGGTGGCGAATGCCTTTTGCGGGATCCGGAACAAGAGTGCGGGCAGCCGGCTAGTGTAACCCCATGGAGTCGTTCATGGCAGTGAAACGGACGACGCGGGGTCGATGGCCGCAACGGACGTGGCGCCGCTCGCAGGCATCGCCGCAGGCCAATGGCACCCCGCCCCCGCGCGAATGCGTCCGGCGGCCGGTCCCCGAGGCATGCGAGACCGACGGACGATCTTCCGATCGCCACAGAACGTCGCCCATCACCGGAACGTCAGCCGGCTGTCATCGGTCTGACATGTCATGCTCCGAGACTGACGGTCATGACTGACATCCTGCATATCGCCCTGATCAGCGAAACCTTCCCCCCCGAGGTCAATGGCGTCGCCAATACCCTGGGCCGGTTGTGCGACGGGTTGCGCGCCCGCGGTCACCACGTGCAAGTGGTGCGCCCCCGGCAGAGCACCGACCAGGGCCGGCGCGGCGACGAGCGGCTGGTCCTGACCCGCGGCTGGCCATTGCCCGGTTATCCGGGCCTGCAGTGGGGCCAGTCGGCCACCGGCAAGCTGCTGCACCGCTGGAAACGCGAGCGCCCGGACGTGATCTACATCGCCACCGAAGGACCGCTGGGCCTGTCCGCCCTGCGCTGCGCGCGGCGCCTGGGGATTCCGGCGATCAGCGGCTTCCATACCAACTTCCAGCAATACAGCAGCCATTACGGCTTCGGCCTCCTGACCCGCCTGCTGACCGGCTACCTGCGCTGGTTCCACAACCACTCCCGGCTAACCCTGGTGCCCAGCGCCAGCCAGCGCATGGAACTGACCCGACGCGGCTTCGAGCGCCTGGAACTGCTCTCCCGCGGCGTCGACAGCCACCTGTTCCATCCGGCCCGGCGCTCCGCCAGCCTGCGCGCCAGTTGGGGAGTGGGCGACGACGACCTGGTCGTGCTGCACGTCGGACGGCTGGCGCCGGAGAAGAATCTCGGCCTGCTCGGCAGCAGCTTCCGCAGCCTGCAGGCGGCCCATCCGCAGCGCCGGCTGAAGCTGGTGGTGGTCGGCGACGGCCCCCTGTACGCCAGCCTCCGCCAGCAGTGGCCGGAAGCCCACTTCTGCGGCATGCAGTTGGGCGAGACGCTGGCCACCCACTACGCCTCGGGCGATCTGTTCATCTTCCCCAGCCTCTCGGAAACCTTCGGCAACGTGGTGCTGGAGGCGCTCGCCTCCGGGCTCGGCGTGGTCGCCTACGACCAGGCCGCCGCCGCCCAGCACATCCGTCACGGGCACAACGGCGCACTGGCCGAGCCGGGCGACGAGCAGGGCTTCATCGAAGCGGCCAACTGGCTGCTGGAGGACGAGGAAAACCTGCGCAGGGTCCGCCTGAACGCCCGCCAGCACGCCAGCCACCAGGGCTGGGAGGCCATCGTCGGGCAGTTCGAGGAGCACCTGCGCGGCACCCTGCAGGCACCGGCCGTTCAGGCCTCGGGGAAGCGGCACGCTCAGCCGTCGACGGCTCCCGCCGCGCACTCGCGCAGATAGGCCAGCACGGCCTCCCGGTCGCCGGAAAAGACGATGCGTTCGGCCTTGCTCTCACGCTGATAGGCATACATGGGGTCGTAATACTCACGCAGCAGGCCGACGATCCAGTCGCGGTGCAACGCGACGCCACGTCCCGCCTCCTGCTCGGCGAGAGCCCGGGCCATGAGCGTCGACAGCCGCTGATAACGCTCGCCGCCGAGCCTCTTGACGATGTTCGCCAGGCTCTGGGTGAGGCGCGCGGCGAAGGCGGCGAAACCGGCCTGCGGTCCTTCGACGGCGACGAACTCGGCGCAGAGATCAACCACGTAGTCGCGCAGGATGCGCTCGACGCGCCCTTCGAAGCTGTCCTCCAGCCAGACCAGCGGATAGCGCTGCATGCCCTGGTGCAGCTCCAGCGGCAACGAGCAACTGCCGACCAGGCGGCTCTCGTCCTCCAGCACGAAGCGGCCGACGCCGGCCGCGCGCTTTCGCAGGATGTCGATGGCCAGGCGGTTCTCGAAGTCGATCTGCGCCGGCTGCGGCGTGGCCCGCTTGCCGAAACTGGAGCCGCGGTGATTGGCGTGGCCTTCGAGGTCCAGGGCGTTGCCCAGGGCGGCGATCACTTCGGTCTTGCCGGTGCCGGTGAGACCGCCGACCAGCACGAACGCGCACTGCGCGGTGGCCTGGCGGGTGGTGTCGAGGAGAAAGTTGCGCATCGCCTTGTAGCCGCCAGTCACCCGCGGGTAGTCGATACCGGCCTCATCCCTCAGCCACTGCTGGACGATCTGCGAACGCAGGCCGCCACGGAAGCAGTACAGGTAGCCCTCGGGATGGGCGCGGGCGAAATCCGCCCAGGCCTGGATACGCAGCTCCTTGGTCCGGCCGGATACCAGCCGGTGGCCGAGCTCGATGGCCGCCCGCTGGCCGTGCTGCTTGTAGCAGGTGCCGACCTTCTGCCGCTCGCTGTCGGTCATCAGCGGCAGGTTGAGTACGTTGGGAAAGGCGCCGCCGGCGAATTCCACCGGGGCGCGGGTGTCCATCATGGGGACGTCTTCGAGGAAAAGCTGCGGGTAATCGGCGGTATCGGCGCGCATCAGAAGAGCACCTCGACCGCCAGGCGCTGTCGCTCGACCATCTCGCCGATCGGCGCCAGCGCCAGGCCCAGTTCGGCGGCGCAGGCGAGGAACTCCGCCTCGCCCTCGGGGCTCACCGCGACCAGCAGGCCGCCGCTGGTCTGCGGGTCGCAGAGGATCAGCTTGCACAGCTCCGGCATCGGCGCGATGCGCTCGCCGAAGCTGTCGAAGTTGCGCAGGGTGCCACCGGGGACGCAGCCCTGCTCCAGGTAGTAGTCCAGCTCGGGAAGGCGCGGCACCGCGGCGAACTCGATGCACGCCGACAGCCCGCTGCCGTCGGCCATCTCGACCAGGTGGCCGAGCAGGCCGAAGCCGGTGACGTCGGTCATCGCCCTGACCCCCGCCAGCTTGCCGAAGCGGCTGCCGGGCTTGTTCAGGGTGCACATCCAGTCGCGCGCCACGCCCACATCCTGGGGACGTAGCCTGGAGCGCTTCTCCGCGGTGGTGAGGATGCCGATGCCCAGCGGCTTGGTCAGGTATAGCCGGCAGCCGGCGCTGGCGGTGTCGTTGCGTTTGAGAAAACGCTTTTCCACCATGCCGGTCACCGCCAGGCCGAAGACCGGCTCCGGGGTGTCGATGGAATGTCCGCCGGCCAGCGGGATGCCCGCCGCATCGCAGACCGCGCGACCGCCGGCGACCACCTCGCGGGCCACTTCCGGCGGCAGCTTGTTGATCGGCCAGCCGAGGATGGCGATGGCCAGGAGCGGATCGCCACCCATCGCGTAGATATCGCTGATGGCGTTGGTCGCGGCGATGCGCCCGAAGTCGAAGGGGTCGTCGACGATCGGCATGAAGAAATCGGTGGTCGACACCACGCCGCGCTCCTCGTCGATGGCGTACACGGCGGCGTCGTCGCGCGAGGCGTTGCCGACCCAGAGCTTCGGGTCGAGATTCTGTGCGCCGCTGCCGGCGAGGATCACTTCCAGCACCTTGGGGGCGATCTTGCAGCCACAACCGGCGCCATGGCTGTACTGGGTCAGACGAATGGGCTCGCTCACGGGGCGTCCTCGGAAACAGGGAACTGAAAAGGCGGCGAATTGTAGCAAAAGCCTGCCTTGGCGCCGCGCCATGCCCGGCGTATGGTTCGGGAAACGAGCGGAACGGGAGATCCCATGGGCAGACGGGTGGCTTTGGTACTGGGTTCGGGCGGCGCACGAGGCTACGCCCACATCGGGGTGATCGAGGAACTGGAAACCCGTGGTTACGAGATCGGCTGCATCGCCGGCTGCTCCATGGGCGCGGTGATCGGCGGCATCCATGCCGCCGGCAAGCTGCCCGAGTACCGCCAGTGGATCGAGAGCCTGAACTACCTGGCCCTGCTGCGCCTGCTCGACGTCAGCTTCAGCCTGGGGGTGATCCGCGGCGACAAGATCTTCGCGCACATCCGCGAGATCGTCGGCGAGGTGAACATCGAGGACCTGCCGATCCCCTTCACCGCGGTGGCCACCGATCTCACCACCCACCAGGAGATATGGTTCCAGGAAGGCTGCCTGCACCAGGCGATGCGCGCCTCGGCGGCGATTCCCAGCCTGTTCACCCCGGTGACCAAGGGCCACCACATGCTGGTCGACGGCGGCCTGCTCAACCCGCTGCCGATCGTCCCGGTGGTGTCCAGCCACTGCGACCTGATCGTCGCGGTCAACCTCGGCGCGCCCAACCACAAGCAGTACCGGCTGCCGGCGAGCGAGCGTCCGGCGCCGCGCTGGAGCCGGGTCGATGCCGTGCTCGACTCGCTCGGCTCGCGCCTGCCGTTCCGCCGACGCGAGGAAGACGGCACGCCGCTGCCGGTGGTGCTGCGCGAGGAGCCGGACGAGCCATCCGCGCCGGAGACGGAAAGCCCGCCGAAGTCGGCCAGCGGCGCCAAGGTGGTCGACTCCCTCGCCCCGGCGACGCTGCTCGATTTGGTCAACCAGAGTTTCGAGGTGATGCAGAACGCGTTGACCCAGTACAAGATCGCCGGCTATCCGCCGGACATCCTGATCAACGTGCCCAAGCAGGCCTGCCGCTTCTTCGAGTTCCACAGGGCACCGGAGATGATCCAGCTCGGCCGGCAGATCGCCCGCGACAGCCTGGACGCCTACGAACGCGAGAACGAGCGTTAGCGCCCGTCGACGCAGCGACACGCGGTTCGTGAAACAGTATCGACAGGCCCTAGGAGACCCTCTCCTCCCCGGCCTCCCGCCGCGGCGCCGGGCTGGCCGGCAGCTCCGCCGGCCGCGCCTCGCTCACCCAGTCGCTGAGCAGGCTGTAGGCCACCGCCAGCAGCGTCGGGCCGAGGAACAGGCCCATGAAGCCGAAGGCATAGATGCCCCCGAACACCCCGAGCAGCACCACCACCAGCGGCAGGTTGCCGCCACGGCTGATCAGGTAGGGCTTGAGCACGTTGTCCACGCCGCTGATCACGAACATGCCCCAGATGCCGAGGAAGATCGCGTAGCCGTAGTCGCCCTGCCAGACCAGCCAGGCGGTGGCCGGTATCCAGGCCAGCGGCGGGCCCATGGGAATCAGGCTGAGGGCGAAGGTGAGCAGGCCGAGCAGCAGCGCTCCCGGCACCCCGGCGATCCAGAAGCCGATCAGCGCCAGGGCACTCTGGGCCGCGGCGGTACCGATCACCCCGTTGACCACCCGTTGCACGGTGGCGGCGACCAGTTCCAGGTAATGTTCGGCGCGCTCGCCGATCAGCCGCGTCAGCAAGCTCTGCACGAAACGCTCCAGGCGCGGCCCGTCGCGATAGAAGAAAAACACCAGCACCAGGCTCAGGGCCAGCTCCAGCATGCCTCCGGCGAGCTTGGCGCTGCGCGCCAGCAGCCAGTTGCCGACCTGGCCGAGATAGGGCTTGAGCGTGGCGAACAGCGCCAGCCCCTGCTGATCGACGGTACGCCAGAGGTCGACCAGTTCGTCGCCGAACAGCGGCATTCCGGCCAGCCACTCCGGCGGCGGCGGCAGGCCCTCCAGGCGCAGCGTGTTGATCAGCCCGGTGAGTTCGCGGATGTAATCGACCAGGTTGAAGCCGAACAGCAGCAGCGGCACCGCCACCAGGATCACCCAGCCGGCGGTCAGCAATCCGGCCGCCACCGATTCCCGGCCGTTCAGCCGGGCGGTCAGCAGGCGCATCAGCGGCCAACTGGCGAAGGCCAGCACGGCCGCCCAGAAAAGCGCCGAGGCGAACGGCAGCAGCACCCACAGGCAGGCGCCGAGCAGCGCCAGAAGCAGCAGCAGCACCAGCAGACGATCGTTATTGAACATTCGGACTCGCAACTCCATCGAAAGGACTGCCAGGGATTGGACGGCATCGCCATTGTGACGGCGGCAGGCGACGGAAAAGGCACCGGACAACGACCGGGGGAACGCCGGTCCGACTCACGGCAGGCGGCTCAGACGCAACCCGTCGACGGCTGTCTCGTCCAGCTCCAGACGCGCGGCCCGCACGCCCCGCTCGATCAGCGCGCCGCGCCAGGCGGACGCCTGCGCCCCGGCGAGGGCGACCCGCAGGGTACTGTCGAGCATCAGGCTGCGGGCCAGCACATCGACCCAGGCCGCGCCCGGCTCGCCGCTCAACGCCGGCAGCAGCAACTGGCCATCGGTACGCAACTGGCGCAGCAAAGTGGCAGGAGTCGGCAGCAACTCGCCGAGTGCGGCGGCGGCATCGAGCCGCTCGACATGCAGATAATCCCGGCGATTGCCGCGGGTGATCGCGTACAGCGCCAGCAGACTGTCGCGGCGCGGCGCGGCCAGGCGCAACAGGGCGAAGGCCTGGCGCTCGTCCGGGCCGTACAGGCGGGCGTTGCCGAACACCGTATTGGCCCACAGGCTGCTGGAGCCACAGTCGCGCCCATCGCACCAGTAGAGCAGCTCGGCCCCCTGCCGGAGCAGGGATTCGCGGGCCTGGGCGAAGGCCTCCGCGGCGAGGTGCCCGACCGGCAGCCGGTAGGTGGTCGCGGACAACCACCCCTCGGCCAGGACTTCGCGCTCGTAGCGCAGGCGTCCGCTGATCCGCTGAATGCCGCCCAGGGGGTAGCGGCGCTCCGCATCGCCCTGGCTGGACTCGACGATCTCGGCCTGGGGGAAGCGCGGCAGCACCTCGTGGTCGTGGCCGTCCGGCAGGTCGGCGGCTAACAGGGAACTGCCGGCCAATAGCAGACAGCAGAAGGTGCTCAGGCGCATCCGGCTCCTCGAAGACTCGGCTCGAACGAACGGTGGGAGGCGCGGCGGACAGGCACGCATGGCCTGCCGCCATGACGGCTCCCGGAGGTGCGGCCACTCTCCCGAGCAGTCCCCGACAAGTCAAGACGCGGGGAACAGCGCTTTGAAACAGTCTGCTACAGCCTGGGCGCCGGCCTCGTCGTCCAGATGCAGATGATGTCCGCCGGGCAGCTCGTGCACCTCGAAGGATAGCCGCTCCAGCAGCGCCGCCACCGACGGCCGGCCGGCCAGCAGTCCCTCGCGGGCCAGCACCAGGCTCACCGGACAACGCACCGCACGCAGGAACGCCTCGGCCTGAGCCGGGTCCAGGCGCAGCGCATAGGGCAGACGCAGGCGGCTATCGGCCCGCCAGGTATAACCGCCGGGCACCGGCATCAGGCCGCGTTCGGCGAGCCGCTCGGCGGCCTCGCGGCTCAGCGCGGCCATTCCGTGCATGCGCGCCAGCACCGCCCGCTCGACGTTCTCGTAGACCGGCTTGCGCTTGCCGGCCAGCGCCAGGTGCCCGCGCAGGGCATCGCCGAGCTGCTGTGGCGCCTCGGCGGCCTCGCGGGTGATCGGCATGCCGCCGTCGATCAACGCCAGCCGCTCGACCCGTTCCGGCAGCGCACCGGCCAGCAGCACGGCGACGATGGCGCCCATGGAGTGGCCGAGCAGGGAGAAGCGTTGCCAGCCGAGTTGCTCGGCGACCTGCAGCACGTCGAAGGCATGTTCCCAGTGGCTGTAGCCCAGGCCGGCCGGACGATGGGCGGAATGGCCGTGGCCGGCGAAGTCCAGGGCGACGATGCGCAGTCCCGCCAGGCGCGGCGCCAGGCGGGAGAAACTCATGGCATTGTCCAGCCAGCCATGCAGGGCCAGCACCGGCGGGCCGTCCTCCGGTCCATAGAGATGGGCGGCCAGTTCGATATGGGGCAGATTGAGGCGAACCTCTTCGCAGTGCAGGCTCATGGACGATCCTCGGCGACCAGGATGCAGGAGCCGCAGCATAGCGGATGCGGAGCCCGCGCCGACGGTTCTAGACTGGAGCGAAAAGCGGAAACCGAAAGCCATGCCCCGCGTCCCTGTCATCCCGGAACCGACCGCCCGGCGCCTGCAGGCGCTGCACGAGGAAGGCTTCGCGCTGCTGCCCGGCGTGCTGGATGCCGGACAGATCGCCAGGCTGCGCGACGCCATCGATCGCCTCGAGCCCGAGCACTGGGACTACACCGGCCTGCTCGATCACTACAAGTGTGTATTCAACCGCTCGCCTCTGTGGCTGCCCTACCTCGACCTGCCGGGGGTGATCGAACTGGCCGAGGCCGCGCTCGGCGCCGACTGCCATGTGATCGGCCAGACCGCCTGGCGTTGCCATCCCGGTTTCATCGGCGCCGACCTGCACCTCGACTATCTGGTCATGGAACTGCCGCCGAACCTGCTCGCCGATCCGGCCTTCCAGTTGCCCATGCAGATCTGCACGGCGCATCTCTACCTCGACGAGATCGACGAGGATCTCTGTCCGACCCTGGTCATTCCCGGCAGCCACCGCGCCGGTCGGCCGCCCCGTCCGGGCGAGGAGCACTGGCAGGGCCTCGCGCCCGAACCGGTGCTGTGCCGGGCCGGCGACCTGCTGTTCTTTCGCAGCGAACTCTGGCATGCCGGCAGCCGCAACCGCACGCCGGACCGGACGCGCTACCTGCTGCAGGTGCACTACGGCCGGCGGATGGTGGCGCAGAAGTTCTCGCCCTACCTGTACTGGCGCTTCGATCCGGCAGTGCTGGCCGCCTGCACGGCGCGCCAGCGACGCCTGCTGGGCGACCACGAGCCGGCGGAATACGACTGACGGGACGCCATCATCCGGCTTTTATTCACAAAGACTGTGGGCGCAACTGTGGATAACACCGGGATGAGTGGCTGGCGGCCGCAGCGGACCTGGCCCGCGGACGCTCCGTACAGTTTTTGTCCAGCGCCGGCCCGGTGGCCTGCCCTCCCCTTCGCCCACAGGCTCCCGGCCAGCGAAGGGTTTTCCCAGGAGCGGACCGTGTTTCTCAACAATAGGCGGGGAAAAGGCTGTGGATAAAGCCGGGATGGCCGGACCGGATGCCGAGCCCGCGCGGGCTCCAACGGGTTGCGCAAAAAATCGCCAGTCGGCCCGGCGATCCCCGGCTACGGCTTGCGCCGCCGGCCGGTGATCATCGACAGGAGCAGGTTCTCGCGCAGGCGGACGCTTTCGATCGAGGCCGCAGCCAGATGCAGGCAGACCAGCACGAGCAGAACGTCGGCCAACGACTCGTGCAGCGCCTCGAGCGCATCCGAGCCCCAGAAGTAGTCGACCTCCTTCATCAGGAAGCCGCTCACGCCGAGGCCGGACATGCAGGCCATCATCAGGATCATCACCAGCGCGCCCAGCGGCGAATGACCGAGCCGGTGGTACGGACGACCGCTCTCCAGCGCCCGCAGGTGCTCGGCCAGACGCGCCCGGGTCGGCCAGAAATCCGCCCAGCGCGCCGCCGGCGTGCCGACGAATCCCCACAGCACCCGGACCGGAATCCAGGCCAGCGCGTAGTAGCCCAGCCAGACATGCCAGGACTCGCCCGCCTCGGTGAAGAAGTAGTTGGCGACGAACACGCCGGCCAGCGACCAGTGGAACAGGCGCACCAGCGGGTCCCACAGGCGCAGGGTTTCGCTGCCCATGACCGCTCAGTCCTCGATGTTTTCCTTGATCGCCCTGCCGCTCACCGGATCGAAGTAGATCTCGACCTTGCGCCTGTCCTTGTCGAATCCGTAGATCTCGTAGCAGTTACCGTCGGTGACCTTGAACTTCCTGATCTCGTAGCCCTGGGCCTTGAGCTGTTCCTGGAACTTCGTCGGGTCCTGCCACTGGGCCTTGTCGGCCTCGCTGCAGCGGGGGCCGGCGAGAGCCAGCGGACTGGCCAGGGCGAGGCCCAGCAGGATGATTTTGCGCATGGAAACGACCTCGTGTGGGATAGCGGCGCGACTCTGTGCCTGTCGGCTTAAAGCAACCTTAACGATAGTCGGCCAGCATGATCGCCACGGCCGGGCTCGATCGCCCAGCGGCAAGCGACGCTGCGGGCAGGCGATTTGCCGCAGCGCGCTTCCGGCCCGTTTTGATCCGCGTCATCCAGCGCGACGCCGCGCAGCCGGAGCATTCCGGAAAGAAAGGTAGTGCCGGGCGCAACCTGCCCCGGCGACAACACGAAAGGAGAAAGCCATGCACGTCACCATTCGACCGATCGTCAGCCCCCGGGACCGCTGGACGGTACAACTGGACAGGTTCGCGGTACCGTTTCGCAGCGAACACGAGGCCCGCCAGTTCGCCAGTCGCCTGGAGAACCGCCTGAAGGCACCGCATTCCTGGCCGCGGAACGAGCGCTGAACGACGCGCTCAACGCGGCCGGGTATCCAGTTGGCCGCTGTACCAGCCGACGCCCGCCGCGATCAGTGCGCACAGGCCGATCACCTGGGCCATGGGCAGGGCGCTGCCGTCGTGCAGCACACCGACCAGGGCCGAGGCCAGCGCCGCCATGCAGAACTGCAGGCTGCCCAGCAGCGCCGAGGCGCTGCCCGCCTGAGCGCCCTGCTTGGCCAGGGCGCAGGCCGTGGCGTTGGGCATGATCGCCCCGAGGCTGGCGATGCAGACGAACAGCGGCGGCAGCAGCGGCCACAGCGTCGCCGGCCGGGCCAGCGCCACCAGCAGCAGGACCAGCGCGCTGCCGGCATGCAACCAGATCACCCGGCGCAGCCAGAACCCCGGGCCGCGCCAGTGCAGCGCCCGGGCATTGAGCTGGGACACCAGGATGAAACCCGCCGCGTTGCTGCCGAACAGCCAGCCATAGTGCTCCTCCGGTACTCCGTAGAGTTCGATGAAGACGAACGGCGAGCCGGCGATATAGGCGAACATCCCGGCCATGGCCACCCCGCCGGCCAGGCTGAAGCTCATGAATTCCCGGTCGCGCAGCAGCCTGAAGTAGTGCCGGAAGCCCTCGCCGCAGGAAGGGCGCGGCGTATCGCCGACCAGGGTTTCCGGCAGCAGCAGGACCACGGCCAGGAAGGTCAGCGCGCCGAACAGGGTCAGGCAGAGGAAGATCGACTGCCAACCGAACGCCTGGAGCAGCAGTCCGCCGGCCAGGGGCGCGAGAATCGGCGCCAGTCCCATCACCAGCATCAGGCGGGAAAACACCTTCGCGGTGGTCAGCGGATCGCACAGATCGCGGACCACCGTGCGGGCGACCACCATGCCGGCGCAGCCGCCGAGCGCCTGGGCGAAGCGCGCCACGATCAGTTGCTCGAGGCTGCCGGCCAGGGCGCAGGCCAGCGATGCCAGACTGAACAATGCGACGCCGAAAAGCAGTGGCAGGCGCCGGCCGAGGCGGTCGGCCAGCGGCCCGTAAGCCAGTTGGCCGATGGTCATGCCGATGAAATAGGCCGCCAGGGACAATTGAACCTGCTCCACATCGGTGCCGAAGGCGGCGGCCAGGGCAGGAAAGCTGGGCAGGTAGAAATCGATGGCCAGTGGACCGAAGGCCGTCAGGGCACCGAGAATCAGCAGCAGGGGTAGAGTCAAGTGGGCGAACTCCCACCGCGGCGAGGACGGCCACGGAACGTCTGGAGAAGAACGGAAGGCGAAGGATGCGACGGCATCCGGCGGATGCTTACATGCGGATGTGCTTGTAAACAAGGTGTAAACAGAGCGTTCCAGGCAGCAAAGGCAGGTAAACTCCAGTACCTCAGCCGAGCGCGACCGCGGTCCCGCCGACTGGCGCGCTCCTGCACGGGCCAAGGCCCGGAGCCAGCCCGTAAAGGGATTTTTCATCACCGCCAATCATTCAGAACACGCTATGCGCCGAACCAAGGCTGATGCCGAAAAGACCCGCGAAAACATCCTCGCTACCGCCGAGCGGTTGTTTCTACGCAACGGCGTGGCCCATACCAGCCTGGAACAGATCGCCCGCGCCAGCGGCGTGACCCGTGGTGCGGTCTACTGGCATTTCCAGAACAAGAGCCATCTGCTCAACGAAATACTCGACCAGGTCCGCCCGCGGCCGGAACAGATCGCCGAGCGGCTGAACGCCCCGGCGCAAGCCTACCCCCTGCAGAACCTGCGCGACCTGCTCGTGGAAATCATGGCCGACCTGGCCGCCAACGAGCAGGAGCGCAACATCCTGACGATCCTGCTGATGCGCTGCGAATTCACCGACGAATTGAGCGACGCCCAGGAACGCCACACCAACTTCATCAACCAGTTCATCGCCCTCAGCGAGGAACAGTTCGAACGCGAGCGGCAACGCCTGCGTCCCGGCATCAGCCCGCCCCTGGCGGCGCGCCTGCTGCACGCCACCCTGGTCGGCATGCTCAGCGACCGCCTGCGCGATCCCGGGCTGTTCGACGTCCAGACCGAGGCGCCGGTGATGATCGACGCCCTGTTCAGCGGCCTGCTCTGCGACTGGCGGATCGCCGGCCAGCGCCCCGTTCAGGCCGGCGCCACCTCGTAGCCCTCCTCGCGGATCGCCTCCATCACCTGCTCGGCAGGCAACCGGCTGGCCACCCTCACCTCGCCGCCGGGCAGGTCCACCTGCACCTCGGCCGCGGCATCCAGCGCCTGCACCGCCTGGGTGACGGCGCGTACGCAATGGCCGCAACTCATGCCCTTCACTTGAAACTTCTGCATCCTGACACTCCTCTGGAGAATGGGAGGGCACAGTGTCAAGCTTGCCCCCCGGGCAAGGTCAAGCCCCGGAACGGGCCAGCGGCCCAGCAGAGGAAAGCAGCGATGAACATCGGCCAAGCAGCGAAGCACAGCGGCCTGTCCGCCAAGATGATCCGCCATTACGAAGCCATCGGCCTGATCGCCCCGGCCGGGCGCGGTGCCAATGGCTATCGCCACTACACCGAGGCCGATCTGCAGCGCCTCGCCTTCATCAGGCGCTCGCGGGATCTGGGCTTTTCGCTGGCCGAGGTCGGCCGGCTGCTCGGCCTCTGGGAAAACAGCCAGCGCACCAGCGCCGAGGTGAAGGCGCTGGCCTGCGCGCATATCGAAGCGCTGGAGCGCCGGATCGACGAACTCGCCAGCCTGCGCGACACGCTCCGCAACCTGGTGGATCATTGCCGGGGCGACGAGCGCCCGGACTGTCCGATCATCAGGGAACTGGAGACGGGCGGCCAGCGCACGGACCGATGTCCGTCCTGACGGCAGGCCCCATGGCGGGAGACTCTGGCCACAGGCCGGAGCGGGAATTCACATCTGCGACTGCAGGTAGTTCTGCAGGCCGATGCGATCGATCAGGCCGAGCTGCTGCTCCAGCCAGTAGGCATGGTCTTCCTCGGTGTCGTCGAGCTGCGCCTGGAGGATGTTGCGGGTGACATAGTCGCCGAGCTGTTCGCAGAGTTCGATGCCCTTGGCCAGCGCGTCGCGCACGTGGTACTCGAGCGCCAGGTCGTTGCGCAGCATTTCCGGCACGGTCTGCCCCGGATTGATCGGCTCGGGACTCATGTCCGGCGTTCCCTGCAGGAACAGGATGCGCTTCAGCAGAGCGTCGGCATGCTGGGTCTCCTCGCTCATCTCGTGGTCCATGCGCTCGTGGAGCTTGCTCAGGCCCCAATCGGCGTACATCCGCGAGTGCAGCATGTACTGATCGCGCGCCGCCAGTTCGCCGCGCAGCAATTCCTTCAGATAGTCGACGACTTGCGCCTGCCCCTGCATTTAAACCCCCCGTTCACTGAAAGAAAGCGCGCAAGGATCGGCCTTGGGCGCTTCATGGTCAAGACTGGCCGTCTACCGAGCCTCCCTGAAGCATAGCCGGCCAAATCAGGAAACCCGCATGATTCTGCAGGTCAAACGCTACAGCGACAAGCTGGAAGAGCACCATGACCAGACTCGAACACTATATCGTCCAGTACAGCATCAACGGCCGGAGCGACTCCCTGGCCATGCGGGGCTACGGCGAACCGACCCTGGACCAGGCGCGCCTGCAGATCCTGCTCAAGCACATTCCGCAACTGCAGATCGCCGAGGACGCGCCCTGGGAGCGGCCCACCCGGTCCAGCCTGGAAAGCCGCACCGAGGAGCTCGGCGTCAGCGATATCCGCATCCGGCGCACTTGAGCCCCGCCACGGCTGCCCGCCATCATGAACCGCCCCTTGCCGCGGAGCGCCGCCATGTCCTTACCGCTGGTCTACCACGACGAATACAGCCCGTCCTTCCCGGATGGCCACCGCTTTCCCATGGAAAAGTTCCGCCTGCTGCGCGACCACCTGGTCGACAGCGGCCTGACCAGCGACGCCGAGCTGCGCCGCCCCGAGCCCTGTCCGACGGACATCCTCGCCCTGGCCCACGACCCGGCCTACATCGAGCGCTACTGCAGCGGCGCACTGAGCCGCGAGGAACTGCGCCGCCTGGGCCTGCCCTGGACCCCGGCGCTGGCCCGACGCACCGTGCTGGCGGTGGGCGGCTCGCTGCTGGCCGCGGAACTGGCCCTGGAACACGGACTCGCCTGCCACCTGGCCGGCGGTACCCACCACGCCCACCACGACCACCCTTCCGGCTTCTGCATCTTCAACGACCTGGCGGTGGTTTCCCGCTACCTGCTGGCGAGCGGGAGGGTCGGCCGCGTGCTGATCTTCGACTGCGACGTGCACCAGGGCGACGGCACCGCGCGCATCCTCGAAGACACCCCGGAGGCGATCACCGTGTCGCTGCACTGCGAGCAGAACTTCCCGGCGCGCAAGGCCAGAAGCGACTGGGACATCGGCCTGCCGCGCGGCATGGGCGATGCCGACTACCTGAAGGTGGTCGACGACGCGCTGAACTACCTGCTGCCGCTGTACCAGCCGGACCTGGTGCTCTACGACGCCGGCGTGGACGTGCACCAGGACGATGCCCTCGGTTACCTGGCGCTCAGCGATGCCGGCCTCGCCGCCCGCGACGGCGCCGTGCTGCGCCACTGCCTCGCGCGCGGGATCGCGGTGCTCGGCGTGATCGGCGGCGGCTACGACCGGGACCGCGCCGCCCTGGCGCGGCGCCACGGCATTCTCCACCATGGCGCCGCGCGCCTCTGGCGGGAACTGGGCCTCGGCTGAAGCCGCACCGCCGGCGGAGTAGAATGCGCCCCCCGCCCCTGCCCCGGAGCCTGCATGTCCGACGTCACTTCCACCCCCATGGTCGCCATCATCGGCGGCGGACCGGCCGGCCTGATGGCCGCCGAGGTGCTGAGCCGGGCGGGCCTTGCCGTCGAGCTGTACGAACGCATGCCCTCGGTCGGGCGCAAGTTCCTGCTCGCCGGGATCGGCGGGATGAACATCACCCACGCGGAGGCGCACGAAGCCTTCCTGTCCCGCTACGGCACGCGACGCGCGGAAATCGGACGGCTGCTGGAGGAGTTCGACGCCCAGGCGTTGCGCCAGTGGGTGCACAGCCTGGGCATCGACACCTTCGTCGGCAGCTCCGGGCGGGTATTCCCCGCCGACATGAAGGCCGCGCCGCTGCTGCGCGCCTGGCTGCGGCGCCTGCGCGAGGCCGGCGTGCAGATCCACACCCGCCACCGCTGGCTCGGCTGGGACGCCGATGGCGCCCTATGCCTGGCCACTGCGGCGGGCGAGCGGCGCATCCGGCCCGCCGCCACCCTGCTCGCCCTGGGCGGCGGCAGTTGGGCGCGGCTCGGCTCGGACGGCGCCTGGGTAGCGCTGCTGGAGGCGCGCGGCATAGCGGTCACGCCCCTGCGCCCGGCCAACTGCGGCTTCGATGTGGCCGGCTGGAGCGCGCACCTGCGCGAACGCTTCGCCGGCGCGCCGTTGAAGAACGTCGCCCTGGGCCTGGACGACGGGCCGGCGCGGCAAGGGGAGTTCGTGCTGACCGCCGGGGGAATCGAAGGCAGCCTGGTTTATGCGCTGTCCGCGACGATCCGCGACAGGATCGAGCGCGAAGGCGGCGCCACCGTTTTCATCGACCTGCTGCCGCGGCACGCGCCGGCCAGGGTGCTCGCCGCCCTGCGCAAACCACGCGGCTCGCGCTCCATGGCCAGGCACCTGCACGGCCAGCTCGGCCTCGACGGGATCAAGGCCGCGCTGCTGCGCGAACTGGCGCCGGCCGCCGCCTTCGTCGAGCCGGAGCGGTTGGCCGGGCTGATCAAGGCATTGCCGCTCGAACTGGTGCGCCCGCGCCCGCTGGACGAGGCGATCAGCAGCGCCGGCGGCGTGCCTTTCGAGGCACTGGACGAAAACCTGATGCTGCGCGAGGCGCCGGGAACCTTCTGCGCCGGCGAGATGCTCGACTGGGAGGCGCCGACCGGCGGCTACCTGCTCACCGCCTGCTTCGCCGGCGGCCGGGCCGCGGCCCACGGGCTGCTGCGCTGGCTGGGATACCGATAGGAAAGCGCACCGGACCGGCCTACTTCTTCCTGTCCGGCGGCGTACTCAGATTGGGCATCTGGCGTACCGCTTCCACTGCCGGCCGGGCCTTGTCGTCGAGCCGGTCGCCGAATTTGGGGGCCGGTTTCTGCCTGGGCTGCTTCGGCTTGCTCAGGATGACGCCACCCAGGGCGGTTTCCGGCACCCGGTGCTCGGGGCTGAAGTCGGGCTCCTCGCGGCGCGGCAGCAACTGGCGGATCAGCGCCTCGATGGCGGCCAATTGTTCGACCTCGTCGGCGCAGACCAGCGAGATCGCCTCGCCGCTGGCACCGGCACGGCCGGTACGGCCGATGCGGTGCACGTAGTATTCGGGGGCGACCGGCAGATCGAGGTTGACCACCAGCGGCAGGCCCTGGATGTCCAGCCCGCGGGCAGCCACGTCGGTGGCCACCAGCACCTGCAGCTCGTCGGCCTTGAACTGCTCCAGGGCGCGCAGGCGCGCCGGCTGCGGCAGGTCGCCGTGGATCGCGCCGGCCCGGTAGCCGCGCTGCTGCAGTTCCTCGGCCAGCCGCTCGACGCCCTTGCGGGTGCGCGAGAACACCAGCACCTGCTCCCAGCGCTCGCGCTCCAGCAGATGCAGGAACAGCTCGGCCTTGCGCTTCTTGTCCACCGGGATCATCCACTGGGCGACGCTCGGCGCCGCCGAGTTGGGCGCGCTGATCTCGATGGTCAGCGGGTCGCGCAGCAGGCCGGTGGCGATCTGGCGGATCTCCTCGGAGAAGGTGGCCGAACACAGCAGGGTCTGGCGCTGCGCCGGCAGCAGGACGAACAGTTCTTCCAGCTCGCGGGAGAAGCCCAGGTCGAGCATGCGATCGGCCTCGTCCAGCACGAGGATCTGCAACTGGTCGAAGCGTACGGCGTTCTGCCGGTACAGGTCGAGCAGCCGGCCGGGCGTGGCCACCAGCACGTCGATCCCCGGACGCAGCAGCATCATCTGCGGATTGATGCTCACCCCGCCGTAGGCCACCGCGGTCCGCAACGGCAGCTCCATGCCGCAGGCACGGATGGTCCCATGGACCTGCTCGGCCAGTTCGCGGGTCGGCACCAGCACCAGCGCACGCACCGAGTTGGCGGCGGCCGGCGATCCCTCCAGGGTCAGCCGCTGCAGTACCGGCAGGGCGAAGCCGGCGGTCTTGCCGCTGCCGGTCTGCGCCGCCACCAGCAGGTCGCGGCCGGCCAACAACGCGGGAATCGCCTGGCGCTGCACCGGCGTGGGCAGGATGTAACCGAGTACGGGCAAAGTCCGCAGAAGAGGCTTGATCAAGCCAAGATAGGCAAAGGTCATGACAGGCCACCAGTATGTAAAGGCGCCATCTTACCCGCAAACTTTGCAGGGTTGCTCGAAGAATGGGCAGCAAACGGGACGGCGCCGGACGAAGACGACGAAACGAAACGATTATTCCACGACCCGCCGGAACACGGGCGCAGACCCCGGCGACGGGAAGCGTGCCGGGCGCGCATGTTCATACCCTGTCCCGGCGCCGCCGGCAAGACTCCCCCCTCTCCGCCCCCCTTGCTTGCGTCCCGTCCGGCCCGGCTATTGCGCGAGCCGCGCCAGCAGCCGGGCGCGCCAGTCGTAGCCGGGCAGCATCAGCAGATGGCGGCGGCGCAACGCTCCCTGGAAGATCGCCTCGGCGATGTCCTGCGCCGAGGGCAAGCGGCCCGCCGCCTCGGCGCCGGACGGGTCGTCGCACGCCGGATCGCCGGCGCGGCCGGGACACACCAGCATCACGTTGACACCGTCCGCCGCGACCTCCAGGCGCAGCGTCTCGAACAACCCGAGCAGCGCCTGCCGGCTGGCGGCCTCGGCGCCACGGCCGGCCTGCGGCGGACCGAAGGCGGGCAGCGCCCCGGCCACGACGATCTGCCCGCGCCGCGCGAGCAGGCCGGGTAGCGCCGCCCGGGCGCAATGCAGGGCGCCGAAAAAGTTGACCTCCATGACCCGCCGGAACACTTCCGGCGCGGTGTCGCAGATGCCGCCGCAGTGATGGACGACGGCGCAGCAGGCGAGCAGATCGATGCCGCCGAAACGCTCGCCGACCAGCGTTACGGCGCGCTCCACCGCTTGCGCGTCGGTCAGGTCGCAGGGCAATCCGAGCGCCGCGCAGTTGTGATGGTCGGCCAGGTGCTCGACCAGGCTGTCCAGCGCAGTTGCATCGAGGTCGAGCAGCGCCAGGCTCGCGCCGGCCTGCGCCAGGCGTACCGCCAGCGCCCGGCCGACGTCGGAGCAGCCGCCGCCGATCAGCGCCACCTGGCGCTCGAATACCCTGCCAGCGAAGACCTTGCGATGCATGCCATCTCCTTGGGCTGGCGGAACCGATCCCGCCGAAACCTTCCAGCATAGCTCGGCGGGCCGGACCTACTGCCGCGGCCTGGCGCGGGCGGTGGGTTCGGCGATCAGCGGATCGTCCGGCCAGTAGTGCTTGGGATAGCGGCCCTTGAGATCCTTCTTCACCTCGGCGTAGGTGTTGGCCCAGAAGCTCGCCAGATCCTGGGTGACCTGCACCGGCCGGCGCGCCGGCGACAGCAGGTGCAGCTTGACCGCCAGCCGCCCGCCGGCGATACGAGGCGTCTGCGCCAGGCCGAACAGCTCCTGCAGGCGCACGGCGAGCACCGGCGGCTCTTCGGCGTAGTCGAGGCGGATGCGCGAGCCGGACGGTACGGCGATGGCCGGCGGCGCCAGTTCGTCGAGACGCTGCGGCAACGGCCAGGGCAGCAAGCCCCTGAGGATGCCGGGCAGGTCCAGCGCGGCGAAATGGCTGAGCCGCGAGACCTGCCCCAGGTACGGCGCCAGCCAGTCCTCCAGGCTCGCCAGCAGGGCCGCGCCGGACAGGTCCGGCCAGTCGCTTTCGCCCTTTTCCGCCAGATCGAGGCGACGCAGGAGCGCCACCCGCGCCTGCCACTGGCGCAGTTCGGGCGTCCAGGGCAGCAGTTCCAGGCCCTTGCGCCGCACCAGGCCGAGCAGCGCCCGGCCGCGCGCCGCCTCGTCGAGCCCCGGCAGCGCCCGACGCTCCAGCACCAGCTCGCCGACCCGCCGCTGGCGCTCGGCGCGCAATACGCCCTCGCGCTCGTCCCAGTCCAGTTCGTCGCGCACGCTCACCTGTTCGGCGAGCACTGTCTCGAACAGTGCCGGGTCGAGTTCGGCGGCCAGATAGATGCGTTCTTCGCGCTGGCCCTGGCGGCTACCCAGTTCGGCGACCACCAGCCATGCGTGCTTCATCAGCGCATCCGGCTCGGCGAACAGTGCGGCGCGGCCGTTGGCCAGGCGGTACTCGCCACCGCCGGGGCGGCGCTGGCAGGCGATGCGGTCCGGATAGGCGAAGGCCAGCAGCGCCCCCAGCCAGCGCGGATGCGCGGGATCGGCGACCGCCTCCTGCCCCCCCTTCGGCAGCAGCCCACGGTACTGGCGGGCCAACTGGCGGGCGCGCTGCATGCCGCCCCGGGCGCCGCGCCCGGCCCGCTCCGTGCCGCCGAGCAGGGCCAGCCGGCTGTGCAGGTCGGCGCCGGCGCCGCGCAGGATGTCTCGCTCGCCGAGCAGCGCGGCGACGTCGCAGGCCAAATCGCCGAGGCCCAGCGCCTGGCCGCGCAGCAGAAGGTGGGCGATGCGCGGATGCGCCGGCAGTCCGGCCATGGCCTGGCCATGGGCACTCAGGCTGCCGTTGGGAGCGAGCGCGCCGAGCCGCGCCAGCAGTTCGCGGGCCTGGGCGAAGGCGGCCGCCGGCGGTGCATCGAGCCAGGCCAGTTCGGCCGGTTCCACGCCCCAGCGCGCCAGTTGCAGGGCGAGCCCGGCGAGATCGGCCTGGAGAATCTCCGCGTCGTCGTGGGCGGGCAGTTGTTCGTGCTGCGCCTGCGACCACAGCCGGTAGCACACGCCCGGCTCCAGGCGCCCGGCACGGCCGGCGCGCTGGGTCGCCGAGGCGCGGGAGATGCGCTGGGTGTCCAGGCGGGTCATGCCGCTGCCGGGGTCGAAGCGCGGCACCCGCGCCAGTCCCGCGTCGACCACCACGCGCACGCCGTCGATGGTCAGGCTGGTCTCGGCGATGTTGGTGGCCAGCACCACCTTGCGCGTGCCGGCCGGGGCCGGCTCGATGGCGGCGCGCTGGGCGGCCAGGTCCAGTTCGCCGTGCAGCGGGCAGAGCAGGATGCCGGCGCGCCCGGCCAGGACCTCGCCGAGCTGCTCGTGGAGGCGGCGGATCTCCGCCTGGCCGGGCAGGAACACCAGCAGGCTGCCGGACTCATCCTCCAGCGCCTGCAGCACCGTCTGCAGGAGCCGCGGCTCGATCCGTTCGCCGGGCGGCAACGGGCGCCCCCAGCGGATCTCCACCGGATACATGCGCCCCTCGCTGCGCACCAGCGGCGCATCGTCCAGCAGCGCGGCGAGCCGTTCGCCCTCCAGGGTGGCGGACATCGGCAGCACCCGCAGCGGCGTGTCGCGCAGCAGGGCGCGGCCGTTGAGGGTCAGCGCCAGGGCCAGGTCGGCGTCCAGGCTGCGCTCGTGGAACTCGTCGAAGATCACCAGGCCGACGCCCTCCAGCGCCGGGTCGTCCTGCAGGCGGCGGGTGAGGATGCCCTCGGTGACCACCTCGATGCGCGTGCGCGGGCCGACCCGGCTGTCCAGGCGGATGCGGTAGCCGACCGTCTCGCCGACCGTCTCGCCCAATTCGGCGGCCAGGCGCTCGGCGGCGGCCCGCGCGGCCAGCCGGCGCGGTTCGAGCATCAGGATGCGTTGCCCTTCGAGCCAGGGCTCGTCGAGCAGGGCCAGCGGCACGCGGGTGGTCTTGCCGGCGCCGGGCGGCGCCTCGAGCACGGCCTCGTGGCGCAGGGACAGGGCCTCGCGCAGGGCGGGCAGGACGGCGTCTATGGGTAGCGGATTCATCGGTCACTCCACGGCAGGGCGCCGATTATAGGGGGCATGGAGCATGGACGCCTGTCATGCCGGCCTTGCTATAGTTCCCGCCCCCAGACCACCTTCAGGACAGCTTCATGCACCTCCGGACCCGCATTCTGGGCGGCCTGCTGGCCGTCGCCCTGACCACCCAACTGAGTGCCTGCGGCAGCATCTTCTTTCCCGACCGGCGCGGCCAGATCGAGGGTCAGATCGACTATCTGGTCGCCGGCCTGGACGCCATCGGCCTGCTCTTCTACGTGATCCCCGGGGTGATCGCCTTCGCCGTCGACTTCACCACCGGCGCCATCTACCTGCCGCCGGGCGAAAGCTATTCGGTGGCGCCACAAACCCTGCGCCGCAGCATCGGTGCCGATGGCCGCATCGACCCGGCGCGGCTCAAGACGCTGATCGAGCGGGAAACCGGTCGCCGCCTGCCGGCGGGCGAGCCGCGCCTGATCCAGCGCGATTCCGGCCCCGGACGTCTGGCCGCCGCCGGCCTGCTGCCGTCCGCCTGAAGCTCCGCCTGCGCAGTGCCCTGCTATGATGCCGCCCGCTCCCACAGTCGCCACGAAGATCCCCTGCCGATGAAGACCCCGCAGGAACAGGCCCGCCTGATGCGCCTGGCCAGCACCGCCGCCCTGGCGGTGGCCATCGGCCTGGCACTGGCCAAGGCGGTCGCCTGGTGGCTGAGCGGCTCGGTCAGCCTGCTCGCCGGCCTCACCGACTCGCTGCTGGACGGCGCCGCCTCGCTGATCAACCTGCTGGCGGTGCACTACTCGCTGCGTCCGGCGGACGACGACCACCGCTACGGCCACGGCAAGGCCGAGGCGCTGGCCGGTCTCGGCCAGTCGGTGTTCATCGGCGTCAGCGCCCTTCTGGTCGGCGTGCAGGGCATCGACCGCCTGCTGCACCCGCAACCGCTCCATGCGCAGACCCTGGGAATCGTCGTGATTCTGCTGTCGCTCGCGGCCACCGCCGGCCTGCTGCAGTTCCAGCGCCGCGTGGTGCGGGCGACCGGCTCCACGGCGATCCGCGCCGACTCGCTGCACTACCGCTCCGACCTGCTGCTCAACGCCAGCATCCTGCTCGCCCTGCTGCTGGTCAATCTCGGCCTCGGCGAGCTGGACGCGCTGTTCGGCATCGGCATCGCCGGCTACATCCTGTGGAGCGCCGCGCAGATCGGCCATGAGGCGGTGACCGTGCTGATGGACACCGAGCTGCCCGCGCAGGTGCGCCAGCGCATCGCCGAACTGGCCGGCGACGTGCCCGACGTCATGGACGTGCACGACCTGCGCACCCGCATCTCCGGTACCCGCTGGTTCGTCCAGTTGCATGTGCGCCTGCCGGGCGAAATGTCGCTGACCGAAGCCCACCGCCGCACCGTAGCGGTGGAGCGGGCGATCCATGCGGAATTCCCGCGCGCCGAGGTGCTGGTCCACACCGACCCGCCGCAGGACGAAGACTGAAAAGGAAAACGGGAGGACAGGCCAGCGCCTGTCCTCCCGTTTTCGCTCCGTCCGTCGTCGGCGAGAGTCTCGCCGCCTTCCCGCGCTGCCCGGTCGGCGGCGCATGCCCGGATGCCGCGCGACCCGGTAAGATCGCGCGGCGCCGGAGCGCCTGGTTGGGCGCGCCGGGTGGACCAGATGTCCGGGCCTCGAAGTGGGGAAAAGAATAAACCCGCGAATCCGGCAGAGGATTGCGAACATTGCCCGATGAACTACGACTTGCGCAATCAGTCATCAGGAAAGCAAGATAATCGGCAATCTTTTCACACAGGCCATCCGCCATGGGCAAACTCGACCGCTACGACCTGCGCATCCTCGCCGAACTGCAGCACGATGCCCGCCTGTCCAACCAGGAGCTGGCCGAGCGCATCGGCCTGTCGCCCTCGCCCTGCTCGCGGCGGGTCAAGCAACTCGAGGACGACGGCTACATCCTGCGCCAGGTGGCCCTGCTCGACCGCAAGCGGCTCGGCCTGACCCTCACCGCCTACGTGCTGATCGGCATGGACCGGCACACCCCGGACCGCTTCGAGCATTTCGAGGCGGTCATCGGCAAGTGTCCGGAGGTACAGGAGTGCAGCCTGGTCACCGGGATGGACGCCGATTACCAGTTGAAGGTGGTGGTGCCGGACATGGACAGCTACCAGCAGTTCCTGCTCGGCACCCTGACCCGCATCGAGGGCGTTGCCAGCGTGCGTTCGAGCTTCGTCCTGCGCCAGGTGCAGTCGAGCACCGAGCTGCCGCTGGAACACCTGCGCGCCTGAGACGGAGCCGACTCCGCTATACTCGTCGGCCTTCTCCGTAAGCCCCGCAGGAGGTCGCAGTGGAACCCGAAGTGTTCGAAGAGTGGATGATGATCGGCCTGGTCGGCGGTCTCATCCTGTTCATGGCGTTCATCGTCTGGGATCTGGCGCGCAAATCCAACGCCGGCCGCCTCGGCACCCTGGTGCTGTTCTTCGCCCTCGGCCTCGGCGTGCTCGGCTTCGTCATCAAGACCCTGGTGATCGGCAGCCTGGAAGGTTTCTGAGCACCCCGCCCCTCACAACCGCGCCGGCGCCTCCCGCCACTCCCCCGGCGCCAGACCGTCCACACTCCAGGGGCCGATGCGCACCCGCACCAGGCGCAGGGTCGGCAGGCCGACCGCGGCGGTCATGCGCCGCACTTGGCGGTTGCGCCCCTCGCGGATGGTCAGCTCCAGCCAGGCGGTCGGCACGCTCTTGCGAAAGCGCACCGGCGGGTCGCGCGGCCAGAGTTCGGGCGCATCGAGCCGGCGCACCTCGGCCGGGCGGGTCGGGCCGTCGTTGAGCGTCACCCCCTCGCGCAGGCGCTGCAGTTGCGCCTCGTCCGGCTCGCCTTCCACCTGCACCCAGTAGGTCTTGGCCAGCTTGTGCCGGGGATCGGCGATGCGCGCCTGCAGGCGGCCGTCGTCGGTCAGCAGCAGGAGGCCCTCGCTGTCGCGGTCCAGGCGGCCGGCCGGATAGACGCCGGGGACCGGGATGAAGTCCTTGAGGGTCGCCCGCCCGTCGCCGCCGCGAAACTGGGTGAGCACGTCGAACGGCTTGTTGAACAGGATCAGCCGCGGCGCGGCCTGTGGCGCCTCGGGCGGTCCCGGACGGCGGGTTGGCGCCTGAGCGGCGGGCCGGCGGGGAGCGGGACGGGCTGGGCGGGCCATGGCGGGTTCACCGGTTCGAAGGGGCGCCCATGCTAGGGGCGCCACCGGCCTCCGGCAAGCCTCAGCCCTCGCCGAGCAGGAAGTTGCCCGGCCCCGAGCCGGCGCCGTCCAGCCGCGCCACCTCGGCCTCGTCCTTCAGCTCCACCCCGGAGAGCCGGCGGCGGCAGGCCTCGCGCATCAGGTAGAGCAGCTTGTGGGCGGCCATCGCATAGCTCAAGCCTTCCGGGCGCACGTTGGAGATGCAGTTGCGCGCGGCGTCGGTGAGGCCGACGCGCGGCGCGAAGGTGAAGTACAGGCCCAGGCTGTCCGGCGAGCTGAGACCGGGGCGCTCGCCGATGAGGATGACCGTCATCCGCGCGCCGAGCAGTTCGCCGATCTCGTCGGCCACCGCCACCCGGCCCTGTTCGACCAGACTGATCGGCGCCAGCGACCAGCCCTCGGCCGGCAATCGCTCCAGCAGGCAGTCGAGCAGCGGCAGGGCGTGGCGCTGCACGGCCAGCGCCGACAGCCCGTCGGCGACGACGATGGCCAGATCCCGGCCGCCGCCGTGCTCGGCGTGCCAGTCGCGCAACCGCGTGGCGCACTCCGGCCGCAGGCGACGCCCCAGGTCGGGGCGCTGCAGGTAGGTGTCGCGGTCCCGCGCGGCGCTGCGCAGCAGCAGGCCGTCGAGACCGCGCCGGCGCAGCCCGTCCTGCAGGGCGGCGGGCTCGAACGGCAGGTGCACGGCGTCGCGCGCCTGGGCGTGGGCGAACTGGAAGGCCAGATGCGCCGCGGTCGGCAGGCTGGCGCCGGCGCGGCCGAGGGCGATGCGTGCCGGGGTGAGGCGACGCAACTGCTGCCAGGGATTTTCGGTGGCGGGGGATCTGTCGGACATGTCGACCTCGAAACGGGCTGATTCTCTTCCCAAGACTCGCGTAGGGTGGATGGCCACCCCGTGTAAAACCGCACAGCGTTTTCCACCGCAGGCTTCTCGATGACCGGCTGGTGGAAAAGACCTGCGGTCGTTTTCCACCCTACACATGTACGCGCTGCGGCTCAGGACAAGCGCGCCAGCGCCGGGCGGAAGGCCGCCGGCAACTCGTCGCCGAGGACCAGCCGGCCGCCGTCCTGGCGCAGGATGCCCATCCGCGCGAGCCATTCCTCGAACTCCGGCGCGGCGCGCAGGCCGAGGGTCTGCCGGGCGTAGAGGGCGTCGTGGAAGGAGGTGCTCTGGTAGTTGAGCATCACGTCGTCGGAACCCGGCACGCCCATGATGAAGTTGACCCCGGCCACGCCGAGCAGGGTCAGCAGCATGTCCATGTCGTCCTGGTCGGCCTCGGCATGGTTGGTGTAGCAGATGTCGCAGCCCATCGGCAGGCCGAGCAGCTTGCCGCAGAAGTGGTCCTCGAGACCGGCGCGGACGATCTGCTTGCCGTTGTAGAGGTATTCCGGGCCGATGAAGCCGACCACGGTGTTCACCAAAAGTGGCCGGAAGCGCCGCGCCACGCCGTAGGCGCGCGCCTCGCAGGTCTGCTGGTCGACGCCGTGGTGGGCGTTGGCCGACAGCGCGCTGCCCTGGCCGGTCTCGAAGTACATGAGGTTGTCGCCGAGGCTGCCGCGCTTCAGGCCGAGGCCGGCTTCGTAGCCCTCGCGCAGCAGTTCCAGGTCGATGCCGAAGCTGGCGTTGGCCGCCTGGGTGCCGGCGATGGACTGGAACACCAGGTCGACCGGCAGGCCGCGCTCGATGGCGGCGATCGACGAGGTGACATGGGTGAGCACGCAGGCCTGGGTGGGGATCTGGTAGCGCTGGATCACCGCGTCGAGCATCTTCAAGAGTTCGCCGATCGCCTCCAGGCTGTCGCTGGCCGGGTTGACGCCGATCACCGCATCGCCGTTGCCGTAGAGCAGCCCGTCGAGGACGCTGGCGGCGATGCCCGCCGGATCGTCGGTGGGATGGTTGGGCTGCAGGCGGGTGGAGAGCCGTCCGCGCAGCCCGAGGCTGTTGCGAAAGCGTGTCTGCACGCGGATCTTCTGCGCCACCAGCACCAGGTCCTGGACGCGCATCAGCTTGGATACCGCGGCGGCCATCTCCGGGGTCAGCCCCGGCGCCAGGGCGGCCAGCGTCGTCTCGTCGGCTTCGGGGCCGAGCAGCCAGTCGCGCAGGCCGCCGACGGTGAGATGGGCGACCGGGGCGAAGGCGACGGCGTCGTGGCTGTCGAGGATCAGCCGGGTGACCTCGTCCGCCTCGTAGGGGATCACCGCCTCGTTGAGGAAGTGCCCGAGCGGCACCTCGGCCAGCGCCATCTGCGCCGCCACCCGCTCGGCGTCGCTCTGTGCCGCCACTCCGGCCAGATAATCGCCGGAGCGCGCCGGACTGGCCTTGGCCAGCAGTTCGCGAAGACTGTCGAAGCGCCAGGTCTGGCCGCCGACGGCATGGGCAAAACCGCTCATGGGAACCCCCTCCCGGAAAAAGGTCGTGTGCGGAAACCTTAGGGCCTGTCGACGCCTGGGCGCGAGCCGCGTTGCCGCGCAACCCGCAGGGACGGGTCCCGTTTGGCGCAGCACGGCGTCGCTCGTCGTTCATTTGGAATGACCAAACTTCTCTCCTCGTTCCTTGTTCTGCGCCAAACGGGCCTCCGTCGCGGCCTACGCCCAAACGTCGACAGGCCCCTGCGCCCCTCGTCCCGACGGGACGCCTTGGCGCTATTGAAGCAGACCCGCCGCGGCCGGCCTACCCGCGACGAGCGGAGCAGCCTAGAGCGGCCCTCGGCGCCACGCTACACTGGCCGCTCCTCGACCACGGCAGATCCCGATGAACGCGCCCTCGGCCCCCGTCCCGTTCAGCCCCGTCTGGCACGCCGAGCTGGACCTCGCCTACGCCCGCGCCGGCGATGCCACGCGCCCGGTACGGCGCCGCCACGCGGGGCCGCTGCGGGTGCAGAAACATCTCTACCCGGAAGGACCGCGAGTCTGCCAGCACATCCTCGTGCATCCGCCGGGCGGCATCGCCGGCGGCGACCGCCTGGAGATCGCCGCCGAGGTCGGCAGCGGCGCCTGGGCGCAACTGACCAGCCCCGGCGCGGCCAAGTGGTACCGCGCCGCCGCGCCGGCCACCCAGCGGCTGCGGCTGCGCGTGGCGGCCGGCGCCACCCTGGAATGGCTGCCCCAGGAAACCATCGTCTACTCCGCCGCCCAGGCCGAGCTGGCCACGCGGATCGAACTGGAGGGCGACGCCCGGCTGTTCCACTGGGACATCGTCGCCCTCGGCCGCCCGGCCAGCGGCGAGCGCTTCGCCGCCGGCCGCTACCGCGCCGCCCTGGACATCCGCCGCGACGGCCGCCTGCTCTGGCACGAGCGCCAGTGCCTGGACGGCGGCGACGGCCTGCTCGACTCGCCGGTCGGCCTGGACGGCGCGCCGGTGTTCGCCACCCTGCTGGCCAGCGGCGAGATCGACGCCGAACTGCTGGCGCGCTGTCGCGAACTGCCCGGACGGGTGCGCGGCGACCTCACCCAACTGCCGGATCTGCTGGTCGGCCGCTGCCTGGCCGACCAGGCACTGGACGCCCGCGCCTGGCTGATCGATTTATGGCGCCTGCTGCGCCCCGCCCTGCTCGGCCGCGACGCCCTTCCCCCCCGAATCTGGAGCACCTGAATGGATCTGACCCCCCGCGAGAAAGACAAGCTGCTGATCTTCACCGCCGGCCTGCTGGCCGAGCGGCGCCTGGCCCGCGGCCTCAGGCTCAACCACCCGGAAGCAGTGGCCTACATCTCCGCCGCCCTGCTCGAGGGCGCCCGCGACGGCCACACGGTGGCCGAGCTGATGCACATCGGCACCACCCTGCTCAGCCGCGACCAGGTGATGGAGGGCGTGCCGGAAATGATTCCGGAGATCCAGATCGAAGCCACCTTCCCCGACGGCACCAAGCTGGTGACCGTGCACCAACCGATCGCCTGACAACTTCCTCTCCCTCCGCGAGAGGGGCGGGCCGAGGGGCGAACGCCACCTCCGGCCCGGATACCGACACAGGAGTCCCCATATGATCCCCGGCGAATACCAGATCCAGGACGGCGAGATCGAACTCAACGCCGGCCGCCGCACGCTGACCCTGAACGTGGCCAACAGCGGCGACCGGCCGATCCAGGTCGGCTCGCACTACCACTTCTTCGAGACCAACGACGCCCTCGTCTTCGACCGCGCCCTGGCCCGCGGCATGCGCCTGAACATCCCGGCCGGCACCGCAGTGCGCTTCGAGCCGGGGCAGAGCCGCGAGGTCGAGCTGGTCGAGCTGGCCGGCCTGCGCCGCGTCTACGGCTTCGCCGGGCGGGTGATGGGCGAACTGTAGCCGTCCCTCCCCATACCTTTGCGTAGGGTGGAAAACGCCGCAGGCTTTTCCACCGCTCACGGAAAACGCGGTGGACAAGCAGAGCGTTGTCCACCCTACAGACAGGAACGAACGCCATGAAAATCAGCAGACAAGCCTACGCTGACATGTTCGGCCCCACGCTCGGCGACCGGGTGCGCCTGGCCGACACCGAGTTGTGGATCGAGGTGGAGCAGGACTTCACCGTCTACGGCGAGGAAGTGAAGTTCGGCGGCGGCAAGGTGATCCGCGACGGCATGGGCCAGGGCCAGTTGGAGAGCGCCGCGGTGGTCGACACCCTGATCACCAACGCGCTGATCCTCGACCACTGGGGCATCGTCAAGGCCGACGTCGGCCTCAAGGACGGGCGCATCGCCGCCATCGGCAAGGCCGGCAACCCGGACATCCAGCCGGGGGTGACCATCGCCGTCGGCGCCGCCACCGAGGTGATCGCCGGCGAGGGCATGATCCTCACCGCCGGCGGCATCGACAGCCACATCCACTTCATCTGCCCGCAGCAGATCGAAGAGGCGCTGATGAGCGGCATCACCACCATGATCGGCGGCGGCACGGGACCGGCCACCGGCACCAACGCCACCACCGTCACGCCCGGTCCCTGGCACATCGCGCGCATGCTGCAGGCCGCCGACGCCTTCCCGATGAACCTGGGCTTCACCGGCAAGGGCAACGCCAGCCTGCCGGGCCCCCTGGCCGAGCAGATCGAAGCCGGCGCCATCGGCCTCAAGCTGCACGAGGACTGGGGCACCACCCCGGCGGCCATCGACAACTGCCTGTCCGTGGCCGACCGTTACGACGTGCAGGTGGCGATCCATACCGACACCCTCAACGAGTCCGGCTTCGTCGAGACCAGCCTGGCCGCCTTCAAGGACCGCACCATCCACACCTACCACACCGAGGGCGCCGGCGGCGGCCACGCGCCGGACATCATCAAGGCCTGCGGCCTGCCCAACGTGCTGCCCAGCTCGACCAACCCGACCCGGCCGTTCACCCGCAACACCATCGACGAACACCTGGACATGCTGATGGTCTGCCACCACCTCGATCCGAGCATCGCCGAGGACGTGGCCTTCGCGGAAAGCCGCATCCGCCGCGAGACCATCGCCGCCGAGGACATCCTCCACGACCTCGGCGCCTTCAGCATGATCTCCTCGGACAGCCAGGCCATGGGCCGGGTCGGCGAAGTGATCGTCCGCACCTGGCAGACCGCCGACAAGATGAAGAAACAGCGCGGCCCGCTGCCCGAGGACGTCGCCGGCCACGACAACTTCCGCGTCAAGCGCTACGTCGCCAAGTACACCATCAACCCGGCGATCACCCACGGCATCAGCCACGAGGTCGGCTCGGTGGAGGTCGGCAAGTGGGCCGACCTGGTGCTCTGGCGGCCGGCCTTCTTCGGCGTGAAACCCTCGCTGATCCTCAAGGGCGGCGCCATCGCCGCGAGCCTGATGGGCGACGCCAACGCCTCCATCCCCACCCCGCAGCCGGTGCACTACCGGCCGATGTTCGCCAGCTTCGCCGGCTCGCGCCACGCCACCAGCATCACCTTCGTCAGCCAGGCGGCGCTGGCCGCCGGGGTGCCGGAACGACTCGGTTTGCACAAGCGCATCGGCGTGGTCAAGGGCTGCCGGAACGTGCGCAAGAAGGACCTGATCCACAACGGCGCCACCCCGACCATCGAGGTCGATCCGCAGACCTACCAGGTCAAGGCCGACGGCCAGTTGCTCTGGTGCGAACCGGCCGAGGTGCTGCCGCTGGCGCAGCGTTATTTCCTCTTTTGACCCCTCCGCCTCCGTCGACCGGTGCTGATGTCTTACGGATATCATCGCCGGCGGCGACAATCGCCCTGCCAGACACGTCCCAGGCGCCTGGCGGCGACTCGCACGATGTCTCCAGCCACGGGACAAAGCCGGGGTCGCGCGATATCGGGAGCGGGTCGGAACGAGCGAATGGGTTGAGCCCGACGGTCGGCTTCAGGATACTGCGCGGCGCCATGCGTTAAGCTGGCCACGAAATGACCACCCGAAGCGTCGTACAGGACGGCCGTCGAGAGCAATAAGGAGCCAACCCTTTGAAAAAACGAAGCGATCTCATCTGGACGCTGATCGGTCTCGTGGCGGTAGTGCTGTCCTGTTTCCTGCTTTACCGCGAACTGCGCAACATCTCCCTGGATGACATCGCCGAAAGCCTGCGGGCGATTTCCGTCAGCAGTTGGCTGATGGCCGCGCTGGCCACCTGCGGCGCCTACTGGGCGCTGGCCTGGTACGACCGCATCGCCGTCGCCCACCTGGGCAAGTGCATCTCCTGGCGCTTCATCACCCTCTGCTCCTTCACCACCTATGCCCTGGCCCACAATATCGGCGCCTCGGTGTTCTCCGGCGCCATGGTGCGCTACCGCGCCTACCGCACCAAGGGCCTGTCGCCCCACGAGATCGGCATCCTCATCGTCTTCTGTTCCCTCACCTTCGCCCTCGGCGCCCTGCTGACCAGCGGCTGCGTGCTGGTGCTGCAACCCTCGCTGATCCAGCGCGTGGCCGACCTTCCCGCGCAGTTCTCGGTGACGATCGGCTGCACCTTCCTGGCGCTGGTGGCCCTCTACGTGCTCGGCTCGTGGCTCCAGCTCAAGCCCTGGACCCTGGGCAAGCTGCACATCGAGTACCCGAGCCTGCCGATCGTCGGCCGTCAGTTGCTCGCCGGGCCGCTGGAGCTGCTCTGCGCCGCGGCGATCATCTATTTCGCCCTGCCGGCGGAAAACAATCCCGGCTACCTGGTGGTGCTCGGCGTGTTCCTCGCCTCCTTCTCCCTGGCCCTGCTATCGCACGCCCCGGGCGGCCTCGGCGTGCTCGAGGTGACCTTCCTGGCCACCCTGCCAGAACTCGATCCGGCGGACGTGCTGGCCGCGCTGGTCGTCTTCCGCGGCCTCTACCTGCTGCTGCCCTTCGCCCTGTCGCTGCTGGTGGTGCTGGGCTTCGAGTGGAAACAGTGGCAGATCCGCCGCAACGCCGTCGGCGACAACAACTGAAGCGGGCGCGGCAGCGGAACGCCCCTCTTGAAACCGGAAAATCCGGATACATATCCATTCCCGTGCCGGATGCCAGGCTCCGCGCGGCCTGCAGGGCTATGCTTCGCGCAGGGTCCGGACGGGACACTGGCCAAACCGCGGAGGATCGACCATAGTCGGCCCCGCCCTCGGCAACACTTGATCAGGAGTAATCCAATGCTCGATTGGCTGAAAAGCAACACGGCTGCTGCACGCGAGAAACTCGCCACCGAAGTGGCCAAGTTCCGCAACCGTGAATTCATGGAAGCCGTGGTCGCCGGCTGCGCGCTGGTGGCGGCCGCCGACGGCAGCATCAGCAGCAGCGAAAAGCAAAAGATGATCGGCTTCATCCAGAACTCGAACGAACTCAAGGTGTTCGATCTCCAGGAAGTCATCAAGGCCTTCACCGACATCTGCCTCAAGTTCGAATTCGACGCCGAGATCGGCCGCGCCGAGGCGCTGCGCACGGTCTGCAAGCTGCGCGGCAAGGAAGACGCCGCCCGCCTGCTGGTGCGCGTCTGCTGCGCGATCGGCAACTCCGACGGCAACTTCGACGAAGGCGAGCGCGCGGTCTGCCGCAGCATCTGCGCCGAACTCGGCCTAGCCCCGGCCGACTTCGGCCTCTGAGCCCCTCCCCTGGCGGTCGGCGGCCGGCGGCAGCGCCGCCCGCCGCTGCACCCAGACCGACAGCACCCCGCTGGCGATGACGATGGCGATGCCCAGCAGGGCGACGCCGTCCGGCACGTGGTCGAAGGCGACGGCGCCGACCAGTACGGCGAAGACGATCTGCGAATAGGTGAAAGGCGCCAGGGTCGCGGCACTGGCGTAGCGGTACGCATGACTCAGCAGCAGGTGCCCGGACATGGCCACGCCGCCCATCCCGGCCAGCAGCAGGCCGTCGTGCGAATCGGGCGTCTCCCAGTAGAAGGGCACCAATACGCTCATCAGCAGGGTGCCCACCAGGCTGGAGAGAAAGTTGCAAGTGACCGGATCGTCGCTCTCGCTGAGACGCCGGGTGAGCAGCATGAAGGTCGCCAGGCAGAACGCCGCTCCCAGCGGCAGCAGGGCCGCCGGGGTGAACAGCGCGCCGCCCGGCCGCACGATGACCAGCACGCCGAGCAGGCCGAGGACCACCGCGCCCCACTGCCCGCGGCTGACCCGTTCGCGCAGCAGCGTCGCCGACAGCCCGGTGATGAACAACGGTGCGAGGAACAGCACCGCGGTCGCCTCGCCGATGGGGATGTGGCGCAGGGACGAGACGAACAGCAGGCTGACCGCGACCAGGCACAGCCCGCGGATCAGTTGCAGCACAGGATGGCCGGTGCGGACGATCGACAGCCCCCGGCGCGGGCCGAACAGCAGCAGCATCACGAGGCTCTGCGACAGGTAGCGTGCCCAGACCACCAGGATCAGCGAGTGGCTCAGGGCCAGGTATTTGGCGATGCCGTCATGGCTGGCCAGCACCAGCCCGGCGGCGAGAATCAGCAATATCCCGTGGAACGGATGGGAGGCGGTATTCAAGGACGAATCCTCGGCAGGAAACGGACGGAAGGGGAAGGAACGAAAGCAGCCTAAGCGTTATGCTCGATAAGCATCAAGCGCAAAAACCTTCGTATGCCATTGCAGCGAACGCAACGAACCTCTGGCTTTTTGACACGACTGGGCCTGACCACCGTCGCAGGGCTATCCTGTGGCTTTTCGCGGGGTATCGGTTCGAGGCGGGAGCGCTTGGCTGCCCGACCGGAGACAGGGAGAACGCGATGATCGGCAGGAACAAACCGCTGCTGGCGCTGTTCGCCGGCATGGCCGTGACGGCACAGGCCCAGGTGCTCGAACGCGAACTGGGCGACTTCGAACTGAAGCTGGGCTCGACGCCGAGCCGCAGCATGGCCCAGGGGCTGGTGCAGCAGGAACAGGCCGGCACCTTCTACGGCGGCCTGGACCTGACCCACCCGAGCGGCTGGTACCTGGGCAACTGGTCGCCCAGCGCCGGCGTGCTCAGCCCCAATCAGATGGAGCTGAACTCCTACCTGGGCTACAAGCGTCCCTCCGACGATACCCTGGGCTACGAGTTCGGCCTGATCCGCTATACCTTCCCGCGCCTGCAGGAACAGGACCGGCACGAGCTGTATGCCGGCATCAGCCTCGAGAACAGCCGCCTGGGCACCGCCTGGAGCCTGGCCTCGGAGCGTACCGACGGTACCCTGCTGCTCGACCTGGACCTGCTGCACCCGCTGAACCTGGACATGAGCGTGAAATACGCCAACCACGCCCTCGACCGGCCGGTGTACCTGTCCGACGGCGCCAGCGTGCAGCGCTTCAACGACTGGTCGCTGAACCTGTCGCGTCCCTGGGCCAGCCTGCGGGTCGGCGTCACCTACAGCGGCTCGGACCTGCGCGGCACCGGCTGCAGCGCCTATTCGGGCCAGAACGCCCGCTGCGACGACTCGCTGACGCTGAAGCTGGAACATCCGCTGTTCTGACTCCCCGTCCCCGCCGAAGACGGCCGCAGCGGGTGGCGTCGAAACGGTACGGCCCGATTGAACACGAAACGCATAAAAAGACATCACACATGCGCCATTGATAGCGAAAAAGTGTTCAATATTCTCGCAAGGGAAGGTTCCGATGCCCCGCATCGGGACTCTTGCATTCCCCATGAACCAGCGAGCCCTGCCGAATGAACCAAGCACGAACGCTCTACGACAAGCACATCGACTCCCATACCCTGTGCCCGCTCGACGACGACGGCCACGTACTGCTCTACATCGACCGTCAGGTGCTCAACGAATACACCAGCCCGCAGGCCTTCAGCGGGCTGCGCGAGGCCAGGCGCGGCGTCTGGCGCCCGGAAACGGCGCTCGCCGTGGTCGATCATGTCAATTCGACCGCCCCCCTGCGCAGCGCCGCCATGCCCGACGCGGGCGGCGCCCGCCAGGTGTCCTACCTGGCCGAGAACTGCCGCGACTTCGGTATCGAGCTGTTCGATGCGCTCGACGAACGCCAGGGCATCGAGCACGTGGTCGCCCCGGAACAGGGCTTCGTCCTGCCCGGCATGGTGGTCGCCGCCGGCGACAGCCACACCACCACCTATGGTGCCCTGGGCGCCTTCGGCTTCGGTATCGGTACCTCGGAGATCGAGCACCTGCTGGCCTCGCAGACCCTGGTCTACAAGCGCCTGAAGACCATGCGCGTGACCGTGGAAGGCGAGCTCGGGCCGGGCGTGGCCTCGAAGGACATCATCATGGCGCTGATCGAAAGGATCGGCGCTTCCGGCGCCACCGGCTACGCCATCGAGTTCGCCGGCCCGGCCATCGCCGCGCTGAGCGTCGAGGCACGCATGACCGTCTGCAACATGGCCGTCGAGGCCGGTGCACGAGGTGCCTTCATGGCCCCGGACGACAAGGTCTTCGCCTATGTGAAGGACAAGCCCCGCGCGCCCAAGGGCGAGCACTGGGAGCGGGCCCTGGCCAAGTGGCGCGAGTTGAAGAGCGACGAGGGTGCCTCGTTCGACCGCGAGGTGACGCTCGACGCCGCGGCCATCCAGCCGATGGTCACCTGGGGCACCAGCCCGGACCAGGCCGCCCCCATCGGTGCCCGGGTGCCCGATCCGGCCGCCGAGGCAGACCCGATTCGCCGCCGGGACCTGCAGCGCGCTCTGGGCTACATGGGCCTCGAACCCGGCCAGCGGCTGGAGGGGATCGCCATCAGCCATGCCTTCGTCGGTTCCTGCACCAATGCCCGTATCGAGGACCTGCGCCAGGTCGCCGAAGTGGTCAGCGGACACCGGGTCGCCGCCGGAGTACGGGCGATGATCGTGCCCGGCTCCAGCACAGTGCGGGCGCAAGCCGAGGCCGAGGGACTGGCGGAGATCTTTCTCGCCGCGGGTTTCGAATGGCGCCAGTCCGGCTGCTCCATGTGCCTGGCGATGAACGACGACGTGCTGGGCGCCGGCGATCGCTGCGCCTCCAGCACCAACCGCAACTTCGAAGGGCGCCAGGGCGCCGGTGCGCGCACCCACCTGATGAGCCCGGCGATGGTCGCCGCCGCCGCCCTTACCGGTCGCCTGACCGATGTCCGCTCGCTGTCCCCGGAGGCCTGAAGCATGCAACCCTTTCTCACCGTCGGCGGCAAGGCCGCGCCCCTGCTCGCCGCCAACGTCGATACCGACGTGATCATGCCCAAGCAGTTCCTCAAGGGCATCGACCGCAGCGGCCTGGACCGCGGGGTATTCTTCGCCCTGCGCTTTCTCGAGTCCGGCGCCCCGAACCCGGAGTTCATCCTCAACCGGAGCCCCTGGCAAGGCGCGAAGTTTCTGGTGGTCGGCCCCAACTTCGGCTGCGGCTCGAGCCGCGAGCATGCGGTCTGGGGCCTCAAGCAACTGGGTATCCGCGCGCTGATCGGCACCAGCTTCGCCGGCATCTTCCATGACAACTGCCAGCGCAACGGCGTGCTCACCGTCAGGCTGGAAGAGGACGAACTGCGCGAGCTGGGCCGGCTGGTCGGCCAGCCGGAAAGCAACCGGATCTCCGTCGATCTGCCGGCCCAGCAGATCCACCTGCAGGACGGCCGGACCATCGGCTTCCGGATCGACGCGCTGCGCAAGGAGGCGCTGGTCCAGGGACTGGACGCCATCGGCAGCACCCTGCAGCGGGCCGAGCAGATCCGCGCCTTCGAACGTCGACACCTGCAGGAAAACCCCTGGCTCGCCTGAGCCCTTGCCCATGAACCGCGCGCCGTCCCCGGCGCTGCGGTTTGCAGTGCGCTGCCGGTAACGCCGTCTACAGGGCACATCCATTCGCTTGGAGTCGGTCAGCCTGGACAGCACCATCGTCAAGGTGCATCCCGATGGCACGGGCGCACGAAAAAAAACGGGGCCCAATCCATCGGGCGCTCCCGAGGGGGCTGGACCACCAAAGTTCATTTGGCTGCCGCGGATGATCGCCGCGTCCTCGCCTTCTCCCTGACCCCCGGGCAAGCCGGGGATGGCCCTGCCGGTCGGGCGCTGATGCGCACGCTGGCGCGACCCGAAGGGCATTGCCACCTGATCATGGACTGTGCCTATCAGGGGGACGACACGCGGCAATTGGCCCTGGAGTTGGGCTTCGATCCTGTCGTGCCGCCCAATCCCCAACGACTGCAGCCATGGGAATATGATCGGCAGGTCTACAAGAAGCGCAATCAGGTCGAATGATCTTGCCCCGCCTCAGTGGACACCCCGTTAAGCGATACACTGCAACGAGGTGATCCATGGCAAGGCAAGCAAGCCCGATGAAACCAACCCGTATCCGCCACTCCCAAGCCTACAAGGACGAAGCGCTGGCCTTGGCCGAACGGATTGGCGTCAGCAAAGCGGCCGAACAACTTGGGCTGCCCCCCTCCCAGCTCTATGGCTGGCGGAGCAGGAAACAGCAGGCCCAGACCAGCAGCGAGCGCGAGCAGTTGTTGGCCGACGAAAACGCCCGCCTCAAACGGCTGTTGGCCGAACAGTCCGAGGAGTTGGCCATCGTAAAAATCTATGGTCACCCCCGTTTTTGCAATAGTGATCAGCGATGAGTATTGGGCTTGCCTAAATCTATCCGGCGTCCGTTTGGAGCATGCTCCGCGCCACGATGAGAGTCGCGCCTGGCGATCCTGAAAAAGTCGGCGGCTTCGAAAGCCGATTTTTACGCCAGGTTTTTCGCCAGGCCGGTGGGCCGTTCACGTCATCGCTTGTCCAGCTATCGCAAAACCTGGAAGGTGTTCGGGGTACTGCGCAACGGCAAGGTCAGGCCGCCGAGGCGTCTGGCCCCGCTTCGAACTGCGTGTGGTTGGCCGCGATCGACCAGGCGATGCGAGCCAACTTGTTGGCCAAGGCGCAGGCGACCACGTTCGAGTGGCGGCGACTGCGCAGGGCGCGTACCCAGTCGGCCAGGGCGCCGCGCTGATGCTCCAGTCGTTGCAGGTAAACCCTGGCGCACTGGACCAGCAGTTGCCTGAGCCTCTTGTCGCCGCGCTTGCTGATGCCCAGTAGCCTGGCTTTGCCACCGGTGCTGTACTGCCTGGGCACCAGACCGACGGACGCGGCGAAGTCCCGGCTGCATCCGTATTGCCTGCCATCGCCTATTTCGGCAGCCAATAGGCTGGCGGTGATGGGGCCGATGCATGGGATGGTCAGCAAGCGGCTGCCCAGGTCATCGCTCGCGAGCTGGCCTGCAACCTCCTTGTCCAGTTCCCTGATCTGTTTGTCGAGGTAGTCGAAGTGCGCGTGCAGGCGCTGCAGCAGCAGGCTTAACCGAACAGGCAGTGGCCGCTCGCTCAGGACACCGGGCAGGCGCCTCATGACTGCCAACCCTTTGGGCAGACTGACTCCGAACTCCAGCAGAAAACCATGCATCTGATTGGCGGTTTTGGTCCGATCCCGCACCAGGGATTCCCGCATGCGATGCAGGACCGAGAGCGTCTGCTGGGCCTCGGTCCTGGGCGTCACGAAGCGCATTGAGGAACGTGAAGCGGCTTCGCAGATCGCTTCGGCATCCACGAAGTCGTTCTTGTTGCTCTTGACGAAGGGCCGGACGAATTGCGGGGAGATCAGCTTGGCCTGATGCCCCAAGGCCATCAGCTCCCGGGCAATGAAATGGGAGCCGGCACAAGCCTCCATCACCACGGTGCAAGCCGGGAGGTTGCCGAAGAACCGCATCATCTGCTGACGCGACGACTTCCTGCGAAAGACCTCTCGGCCGATCTTGTCTTGTCCGTGAAGATGGAAGCTGTGCTTGCCGAGGTCGATTCCTATCAGTGCCACGTCGCTCATGGTGATGGTCTCCAAAATGAAACACCCTGCGAAAGCATGGCCCTCGCAGGGTGTGGGGGTGACCATCTCATTAAGCCGCCGCGTACTTTGCCAGGAGCCTCAAGTGAAGTACGCCTTCATGCAAGCCCATACTCGGCAGTTTCCACTGAAGGTCATGTGCCGTGTGCTGGGCATTGCCCGCAGCGGCTACTACGCCTGGTGTTCGCGCACGCTCTCGAAGCGCCGCCAGCAACAGACCCAACTGGACCGCCTGGTAGCTCAGGCCTACCACGAGCGGAAGGGGCGCAGCGGGGCTCCGCGGTTATGCCTCGACCTGAAGGCGTCGGGCCTGCCCTGCAATCGCAAGACCGTGGCTGCTTCGATGCGACGCCAGGGACTGCGGGCCAGGGCTGCCAGGAAGTTCAAGGCCACCACGAATTCCAGGCACTCACTACCGGTGGCGGACAACCTGCTCCGGCAGGACTTCACGGCAGCGGCGCCCAACCGGAAGTGGGTGGGCGACATGACTTACCTGCGTACGGAAGAAGGCTGGTTGTATCTGGCCGTGATCATCGACCTGTACTCGCGCAGGGTGATCGGCTGGGCCATGAACGAGCGCATGACGGCCGAGCTGGCCTGCGATGCCCTGCGCATGGCCCTGTGGCGGCGCAAGCAGCCTCAAGGCGTGATCGTGCATACGGATCGAGGCAGCCAGTACTGTTCGGCGGCCTATCGGGAACTGCTTCGTGCCCATCGGCTGCGCGGCAGCATGAGCGCGAAGGGCAATTGCTACGACAACGCCTGTGCCGAAAGCTTCTTTCACAGTCTGAAGGTCGAGTGCATCCATGGGGAACGCTTCGGTACGCATGCCCAGATGCGTCAAACCGTGTTCGAATACATCGAAACCGACTACAACCGCCAGCGTCGTCATAGCACACTGGGATACATCAGTCCGGAAGCCTTCGAGGCCCGGATGAGTGCTTAAACCTGTGTCCACGAGGGCTGGGCAAGATCAACCAGGGCCGCGAGACCATCGATGGATTTTCGGAAATTGACCAGCTTGGGATAGAGGTAGACTCTTTCGACCTTGGCGTCGGGATGCATCATGGCCACTGGCTCCAGAAAATAACGGGAGCACAGCATCGTCGGGTCTGTACCTCATTTGAAGGCGGGTTCATGGATCACATACTTTTCCTGCATCCACTTCGGCCGGTTTCTGCTTGTTTCGGCGGGCAGGTTGGGCATGCGGCGCCTCGTCAGTGCACACGTCCTCTCGCTCGACTCAGGATGAAACTCATTGTCTTCCCGCAATTGCTCGTTTTTATCAGCAGAACACCGCACTACCGAATGCCCCGAAGCAGGACTTGCAGAGCCATTTGGCTGAAAGGCGTCCCCTCTGGCAGACGCCCTTTCAAATCCCCTCCCCTCAACCAACCTGCTCAGGCTGCACGACAGCGGCCAGTTCGATGGTCGTGGCCACCGGTGCGGCGAAAAGGAAATCCTCGGCGGAAAGAAGAGTTCATTATTGATCGCTCTTATATTTGCTTACGCAAGAGAGCTTGACCATATACAAACATCAAATTAACTCATCAAAGCATATCATTTTACCGAGACTCCTTACTCGTGCTGATTTATAATTTGCAGCTTATAGAAATACAAAAGAAACAATGTTACACACAAGATAAGCGTGAAAATCAATAGTGACCACTCTGGAATGGAGAGACTCAGTAATGTCCAGGTAACCTCTGCGCAGTCAACACTACCAGAAAATATAAGCTGTAATGAGTCGATGACCGGAAATGCCTCAATCATGTAGCTTAGTCCAGGCAAACAGCCACCCAAAGACTCTGCAGGTAGGTAAGTAATCCAAACGTGTCTTCCGGCAACAATTGCTCCTACTAGTAACCATAGAATTGTTGACAACAACCAATAAGACTTCGGCCAAAACACGAAGGCCACAAGACCGAGTGCAGATAGTAAAAAAAATACCCTCTGAATTATGCAGAGTGGACAGGGCTCCAATAATAAATAGTACTCCAAGTAAAAAGCAAAGCATAAGGAAAAAATCATAATTACCGAGCAGCCAGCCGAAACAAATCGAAAATACAGCATCATTAATTTAATCTCACTCCAAACGTAACAGATAAATCAATGTGTTTACCAAATGGCGTTCAGCATAAGGCTCCGGCCTTAACCCGCTAACGATATACTTTCCTCTCACCAAGAAAGTTGGTGTTCCAGTCAATGCAAGCGTTTTAAATCTTTCCCTATCGTCAGATAATTTCTTTTGGGCGTAAATATACGAATCCTGATACTTCTCCGCCGAAAGCCCTAAATCCTCAAAGAAAATTTGTAGATATGATTTCTCGGACAGACGATTATACTTTTTTAGCTCCCACGATAGTGGCGACCTGATAACCTGAAACATATACTTATGATATTTACTTTCTAGGCCGTTAAATTTTAATATATATGAAGCAATTGCCGCAGGTTCGTACCTATACTTCTTACCCATAACAACAGGAATTCTTTCAAAAGAAATTTTTTCGGGAAGGTGCTCGTACAGTCTATCGATATCTGTTTCTACCCGATAGCAGTACATACATGCATAATTAAAAAACTCAATAATCGAGCCACTATACTCTAAGCGCTCTGGCTCTATAATATAATAATCCTTACCTGCTATAAACTCCTGGGCTGAAGAAGTGGAATTAATTACTACCAAAAACAGACCTACCCAAAAAAATTTAAACATTCTCAAGCCTCCCCTTCTCCAAGGTAAATACATTATCTGCAGAATCAATAACACTATCTCGATGTGCAATCATTAAGATTATTTTATCCGAAAATGTTTTCTTAATCTCTTCAATAATATACCTTTCTGTTTTATAATCGAGCGAGGATGTACTTTCATCGAAAATAATAACATCAGGATTACGCAAGAATATTCGAGCGATGGTGAGTCTCTGCCTTTCTCCACCGGAAAGCTTTAACCCTCTCTCTCCGACTATAATTCCGAGCTTTTCTGGAGATCTATCTACAAGATAGCTCAACTGTGCTTTAGAAAGAGCTTCATATAGATCTAGATCAGAAGCATTCGGGTTTGCGACTCTGAGGTTAAACTCAAGAGATTCATTAAATATTCCGAGATCCTGAGTCACAAGTGAAAATTTTTCATGAAAAATATCATCATCAATATTATAAATATTTACCCCACCATATTCGACTTGCCCACTCTGAGGCCGTATGAGCCTCATTATCAGCTTGATCAATGTTGTTTTACCAGAACCTGAAGAGCCAGTTATCACATTGAATGTGCCGGGTTTAAAGGTCATAGAAACATCATCAATGCCTTCACTTTCACCGTAGCGATAACAAATCGACTCAAGCTTAAGAGACGGCCTTGAATGAATTGAAATATTTCTACTCTTATAACCATCTATCTCAGACAGACGAATGATATCGATTAATGGCTTATACCCAGCGAAAGACTCAATAACATTACCTATAGTTTGAAGAAGGCTTTCATACGGCCGGCACACTTGGAACAAATAAGTATTAATCATTACGAATTCACCTATGCCTATCGAACCGGCTATTACTTTGCGGCCAGTGAACCATAATGATCCTAAAAATATAACAATGAACAGAGTTGACTTAGCCAAGCTCAAGCTCAAATTTTTCTTATAAAAATCCCTCCAAGCATTAATAAGCTTATTATTGTCTACATTGTATTTCTCGATTATTATATTTTTAGCATTCAAAATCTTTACTGTTTCAATACCTGAAACTATTCCATTAACTCTTTTCGCTGTCTCCATATTGAAGAATATGCACTGTCGGAAGACACGCGAGAGAGCATCAATAAAACGCCTTGAAATAAGGCCAAACAATAAAATATATACCAATATTACTGAGGTTACAACATAGTTTCCTGTGGCCAGCAGCACTGAGATCGCCACAGCCATCTCAAAAATGGTCGGAGCTATTGACTGCAAAGCCGACTGAATTAGGGTATTGTTGCTTGCTTTTGCATTGTTTAAAGCCTGTACAGTATATGCTGCACCTTTATCTATTATAGTATTAGTACCACACTTTAGCACTCCCTTAATGTACTCCTCACCTAATTTTGAATTTGTCTCATGTACAAATATTTGAGCACGACCATTAATGTAGTCCTTTCCACACTGTGAAAGCCATACAAAACCAGCCATTGCAGCCAATAGGTAAATGAAAGTGCTAGATTTTTGAGAAAGTGAATCTAGAACATATTGCAGAATTAGTGGGATTACAGCCGAAACCATTGAGCATACAACAACAGCGCCAAATATCCATATGGCCTCTGCTTTATGCCTCCGACCAATGCTCATGGATAGCACTTTTAAAGCATTCCTGAGATCTTCAATCATTCATATCACCAAAAGCTCATGAGGCAGCAAGGGAAATTCCTGACTATGGGAGTGAGCAAGATAGTAGCCAGAGAGGCCATTCAATAAGCCACAACCAGATACAAATCCACAATATTTATTGGAAAGCCCTTTACCTAAAGTCATTGATTCTTTAAAGATCCGGCTCCGGATTAATCTGGCCCCGACCTCTCCATTAGCAATAGATCCACTGCGCGTTGTCAAATCATTTAGATTTAAGGCAAATGCGTCATATGATAAATCCATACAAGAAATTACTTCCGAAACCGAATAGATAGATGATATATAATCAAGTGCGAGGTAAACTCCAGCTCCACCATAAGCCCAGCTAAAGTCATGACTATCCAACGCTTGCCGAGGCCTAACTCTTAAGTCAGGCCAATTTAGAGTCGGGCGATCAAAACAATCATACTCATATCTAAGAATTCCACTGATATAATAAAGGCATATATCACGCATTTCGGGAAATATTGTAGCGAACACACTAAAACAGTATGCAATCCCCGCCTGTCCATGAGCCAGGCCGGAAAGACCACGATGTTTTCCTAACGATAAATCTTGGTTGTTTTCATAAACTATCGTGCCATCAGGCAACTTTTTGCATTTTATAGTAAGCAGATTAAAAAGCTTAAAAGCAATATCTTGCCACTCTTGGCTACTAGAAACTTTCGCAAAACATGCAGAAAGTAACATTGCACCACTTATCCCAGCGACAAGTCCGTGACTTCTACCGTAATTATACGACCCACTTGTGATTTTTAAATCAATCCACTTTATTATTTTGGTAGTGAACGGCTCTAATTGCTTGTGATAGCTTTTGTATATTGGTAGCAGCAAAGATAAAGCACCTACGTATGCTCCGCCTACAGAGCTTTCCTCTCCTAGTTTCGTTGAGTTGAGTTGAGTCGTTCGATATAATTTGCTATTATTCGATCGCTAATCGTGCTTTCAACGGGTAATTTCTTGATCGCTGCCAAATACACAATGCCTCCAATACCGGAAAATATATCTAGCCCACAGGATTTTAACTCTAAACAATAATCATTTCTCGGCATGAAGAACACGGGCATTTTATTATTTAGTGCGAATTCATTTGCACAATTTATTAGCTTTTGATAGTTTTCTATCTCATAGCTTTTGGCATTAACTGACATCACCCTATATGCTTCGGCATAGCTCTTCTCGATATAAAATATCTCCTCATCTACGATTTTGTCATTTAGATCCTGAAGATATTGTAGCGTCCTTGACACACCTGTACATATATGGCGTAATGTTGTTGGTGTTTGTTGATAATAAGAATCAAGAATTAATGAATTTGCGGTTGTTATAAATCTCGGTACGTCGCCCAAATAGCAAGCTTTTATTTCTCCCCATTTCGCCTCATCTCCTTCAACATATTTGTTTTCCGATTCAAAACATTGCGTGATATATTCCTCCCTAATAACTGCCGACTTCAAAAGGGCAGGATGCATTGATGACTCAATAATAGTGGCGTAGCTATATGTAGCTTTGAAAATGAACCTAGTCCTAAAGTTTTCTATTCTTACAATGTGATCTACGAATTTCTCTTTATACTGAATTACTTTAGCAAAACCAAGTCGCAATCCTTGTTTAATATACTCTATATAGTCAATTGGGCTAGCTATTTTATTATCGAAACAAACCTCGTTATTCTTACTTTTTAAACGATACTCTGGAAAAATGTTGCCTATACCACAACTTTCTTCCGTTGGCGAGCCATTCCTGTCGAGCTTAAGGAAGCTTGGAAACAGGCCGGTCCGTAAAGCATTGGTGCTACCGCCCCCTTCAACACAGTGATGTAATGTTGTTTCAAGATCAACAATGACTGGAGAGCCAGCATGTATAATTATATTCTCATGATTGAGATCTGTTATACCTAAAGCACAACTAATTGAAGCAAGAACCCCCGATCTAAAATAACTTTCCGTAATCTGCTTTTCACTATTGAGGTCCTGACGAGGTCGCCAACTTACCCAACCAACCTCACCATGATCAAGATAATTTGGAAAATTCCAATCCTCAAAACCCATATTTTCTCTTAGAAAACCAGATATAAAATCATTAGTTTGCTTTTCCAAAGTTATATTTCGTAACTTTAGAGCAAACGCAGGTTTGTAGCTATCATAAAAAAGCACAATATTCTTATTAGCATCGTGACTTTCATCGCTCAACAAGAAGATGTTTGTAATATTATTTACCGAACTCAAATAGCCATTACTCACGAGTTCAAATTCTGCATCCTCAAAGCTTTTTATTATCAATGTAAAATTTTCTATCAGCGAAGACCCAAGATGATCTACCAGTGGCTCAAGACCTGGATATTTTTTTAAAATTGCAATATATAATTCATCACTATCCATTATGTAGTCTAGATTAACGTTTTCCAGTACCTCAGACAGGGACCCAAGCTCAAACTCCAAAACATGCCTCATATATAGATCAATTTTATTTGCTGCATATCCAGCCAGTGCTGTCACAAGCTTTCTATGGATATCTTTGCGCTTATCAAAACATGTTCTTTCTAGGATATCATTAATTATTACCTCAACAAGAACCCTATGTTTACCATTATAATTTGCTGCAGTAACACAATCGCCACCATTGATTGCTGTTGCGTATATCACTTCTGTTTCTCTTTTAATGGGCGCGCCACCACCCAGGTGGCGCGCTTTTGACTTAGTGGAAAACAACTACTCCATTTTTTTCTTCGGAGGTGCACATACAAGTTCCGTTCATTACGGAATCGGTCGAGTATGACGTTAGGCAGCATGCGTTCCAACACTGCGTACAAAGACTAGTTGAGGCTATCAACTCATCCTCACCATAATTTATTGTTTCAATTCCTAACATGTATTCCGCAATAATTTGAGCAGGAGAGAGACACTCTTTAAAATTTTCAGAATTTGCGTGGCGTTTGCTTATAGCATCGACAAGCAGACTATTCGTAGTTGCATTCATTATATTCGCACTCTTTAGTTGAATTAATGTGTTAATTGAGTCAGACATGTCATGTCAGACTCAATTAAATCACTATCTACCCGAATACTGATCAAGGGAGTGAGTGGGACAAATTTATTCTATGTTTTAGATGGTGTAACGCTACTTGTCAGGAGCGCAGCTTCTACAGACACATCAACTGGTCCAACTCAGCGTTTGGCAGCCGTGAGTTGACGGAGAGAAGTGAAAATAGATCCGGTCCATGGCTTGGCTTTCCTTCTTCTAGAAGACGCTCTAAACAATATCTGTCTAGTGAGACTAGTATATTTGGTTTCAATTTGCAGGAAGGCAAGCGATTAAGTAACTTTTAGTTTTCGCACCTTGTTTCGAGAAATTTCAGCTTGGTCTATTGGGGAGCCGCTGGACAGAAAATTAAAACTACTGCTCATACATCTCCGTTCAGACTCCATCGGGATGGAATAGCCCAGCATTAAATGACGGCAGTACTGATTGTAAAAGCAGATGTAGTCGAACAGATTTATCTACGCCCCAAATGCCAGAAATCTCCAATTGATGCTGGCCCTGAAAACACCAGCATGGCTACTATTATTACGTTCCGGGAGGCATCTATATAAACGCACCGAAATGCTATCCAGCCTGCAACGGGCTCTCTACCTACCCGTTCGCCGTGTCAATTGCTTTACCTTCCGAAACCTGTAAACTTTCGAGCAAGCTGTCCAAAGAGCGCAGAAAGGACGGTACACTAAGGATACTATTATGCTCAGCAGCCAGCTCGATGATATCGACCTTAGGACTCAGATCCTGCCAACGCAGAATCTGCGATGAAGCAATAGTCTGATGGGTCTGGCACAAGTGAACACTCAAAGCCGTATCGAGCTTCGGGATACTCGCCTCGGCCAATAACCGACATGCTCGCTCCAAAGCCCAGGCGCTGACTTCAAACTGGGATCTTGAGAGCACAGCGCTCAGTTTCTCCTCATTGACGGTATAGAGGTACTTAAGCAGCCCAGCGAACGAACTGAAACCCTCAGCCCCTTTCACTATCAGGCAGTGCTTGTCGAGTCCGTACATCTCCACCGCATTGGCGACCAGTCTCAACCACTGCTTGGTGCGCCCCTTGCCAACCATTGGCGCATAATCCAAACCCGAGTCTACTACTACTACATGTCTAACTCTGATGCCATGGCGCACCAAGCGTTCACACAGGTTCATCGCTAGAATGCCACCCAATGACCAGCCAACCAGCACCAAGTGCCCTTGACTGGGAATGTCCAGCAACGAATTGACATGAGCTTCGAGCAACGCTTCAAAAGCCAGTTCGCAGTCAGGACCGATGCTGGCCAATGCAGGGCTGCTCAATCCGAACAGATTGCAACGCCCCGCATAGCGTGTCTGGAGTGTGCGATATGGCTCGAGATGCCCTCCGGCAGCATGCACGAAGCACAAACTCAAGGCGCCAACAGAAGCCTGCTCGAAAGTCGATAGCTTCGACAGAACCAGAGGTACCACACGGATCTTCTCAGCCAGCTCGACCAATGAGGACGCCTCCAAGATGTCCGTGATCGATAGGTTAACTTGCCAATGCGTGGCTCCTTTGACTGCCAGACTAACCGCCTGCAGAGATGTGCCGCCCAACTGATAGAAGCTGTGCTGTGGATCGAGCTCCGCCATTGGTCTGTCTAGAACCACAGAAACAATTTCCATGAGCTTGAAAAGGTGTTCATCCGCATCCCATCCAGAAGTGGATGACGCACGCATCGGTGCCAGCCTCCTCAAGCGGCTAGTATCCACCTTGCCATTGGCCGACAACGGGAATTGCTCATAAAAACCATAGTGCAACGGTTGCATGTAAGGGCTTAGCAGCAATGCCGCATGTGCTCGAAGCGTCGGCTCTAACTGTGCTGTCAACGGCGACGCAACGATATGGGCCTCTAGGTAGGAACCGCCTCCCCCCGTTGAGGATCGAATCAACACAACTGCATCACGTACGAAACTAGCGCGTTTTAGCACAGATTCGACTTCGCCAAGTTCGACCCTGTACCCTTGGATCTTGACCTGCTTGTCCTCCCGTCCCAGAAACTCGATGTAACCCGCTGTATGCCAACGTCCACGATCACCGGTCTTGTATAGGCGCTGCTTCAGTTGGGGATGGACGGTAAATTTACTCTCGGTCAACCGGGGGGCTTGGTGATAACCTCGAGCGACACCGTAACCAGCAATGTAAATATCGCCACTGACCCCGAAATCACAAAGCTCCAGTTGTTCATCTAGGACGAACATACCTTGGTTGGGCAATGCTCTACCGTAGGGGATACTGCCAAGGTAGACTTGGTCTTGCAGTGGATGGTAGATCGACCAGATGGAGCCTTCGGTAGCTCCGCCCAAGCTAATGATTTTGGCCTGTGGAAAGCAGCATCTAGCCTGTTCGATTAGCTTCGGCGGAATCCAATCGCCACTCAACCAAATGTGTCGGACTCCCGGAAAGGTATTCAGTCTCAACCCCTGAACGAAAGCGAGCATCATTTGTAGTACCATGGGCACTGAGTTCCATACGCTGACGTGGTTCGCATGAATGGCCTGTACCCAACTGGCAGGATCCTTACTTGCCGACTCGGACAACAGGACCACGCAGGCACCAGCAGTCCAAGTACCGAACAGGTCATATACAGATAAGTCGAAACTTATGTTGGAAATGGCCAAAACCCTGTCGTGTTGCGACACGCCGAAATATTGGTTCATTGCCAATAGTGTATTGCACACCGCCGCATGTTCGATGGCGACGCCCTTGGGTGTCCCTGTGGTTCCCGAGGTGTAGATCAAATATGCTAAATCAGAGGGGCTGATCGATGTATCACGGGTAAATGGAGCATGCTCAAGCTGGCACCACAGTATCCGCGAGGGCAATACCCGAATACCTGGGTACATCTGTTCATCGAGCACATCGCCGATCAGCAGGGTGCAACCTGATGACTCAAGGATACTGCGGGCACGCGATATCGGCGTGTCCATAGCCAGCGGAAGGTAAACTCGCCCACTAAGCACGGTAGCAAGCAACAGCAGGGCCTGCAGATAGCCCCGCTTGATCTGGACAGCGACAATCGCCTGTGGCTCGCAGAGCGAGTCAAGATATCCGGCTAGGCTCTTAGCACCGGCAAACAGCTGCGCATAGGTATATTGATCATTACCATCGATCACCGCAATATTGTCGGCGAAACGTGATTTTGACTGCTCCATCAGTCGATCGAGTGTTTGTCCAACAAACACATCAACCTGGTCCCCCATCGACAGTTCGAGTAAGGTCTTCCTTCGCTTCGGAGACATGAGACCGAAGCAACCTAGCGGTAGTGAGGGAGCCTTCATAACCTGCTCAAGCAAGTTGAGAAAATGCTGGGCAAACGACGCAATCCTGTCAAAGGAGAAGTAGTTGGGATGGAACTGCCACTCCAACGTTATCCTATCCTGGTGCAGGATGACCTCGAGTGCAAGGTCACTTTTAGGGGTTGAGTAGGTTCGTTGTACATCATGAACTTGTGCATCCACAAACTGCAGGTGGCTATCCTGCTGGTGTTGGCAAACGAAAAGAATCTGGTAAATTGGATTGAAATCACCACGTTCTGGACGAAGCTGCTCAACCACGTAGGAGAATGGCAAACCATGGTGCGGATGCGAGCGTATTAATTTATCTTGAGCTACTTGCACAAGATCAGAAAAGCTTTGTACTTCCTCTAGATTAAAATAAAGTGCAATAGTGTTTACAAAACTACCCAATGCAGTGTTAAGTTCAACATGGGGGCGATTGGCCACTGGAGTACCGATTACAATACGACGTTGCCGACTCAGCTTCGATAGCAGTAGAACAAAGGTGGCTTGCAGTACAACCGAGATCGAAACCCCATGGGCCCGGGAAAAGCCTTTTAAGGATTGCAAAGAGGCCTCGGAAAGTATCGAAGTCACTACGTTTTTGTGTAAATCAGTATGCTTCTCTACAGCATCATAGGCTAGGCCGTGGCGAGCCGGAGCATGCTCAAGTTCCTTCATCCAAAATGCCAAGCTTTCGTCGACCGAGGCTATGAAGGCAAACGGATTCTGAGCGTAACTCCAAGCAGCGGGTAAACAGTCCGGTACGAAAGAGAGATCTTGATAGGTGGCGCTCAACTCGTTGAGGAACTGACCAATCGACCAGCCATCGACCGCCGAATGATGGAACGTCAGGAACAACCAATGCTCGTCATCTCTAGTACGAACGATACGACAGCGGATTGGAACCTCACAACTGAGATCGAACGCACACTGGCTGCATTCCAAGGTGAAGTTTTCCAACCATTGCTGCTGTTGTGAAGTACTCAGTCCCGAAATGTCGGTCAGGGCGTCAGCAAACAAACTGGTAGGTAATACCCTAGTAGACATATGCAACTGTGCCTCCTGCAACTGATAGACCGTAGCGAAGATGCCATGGTGCTGCACCAGTCGAGACAACGCGTAAATTAAGCGCTCTACATCCACTGACCCGCTTATCCGCTTGCACAACGGAATATTGTAGAGCGCACTATGGTGTCTGAGGTTATCGAACACCCATAGATACTGGCCAGCATAACGGTTTACCACAAACGTTTCGCCCGGCCTGACCGAACGGATACCTGTCCGCTCATCTTGACTTTTTTCGGTGTCACTCAAAAACTCAAAAATCTGCGCTTTGCTATGCTGCCACAGTGCCTCGCCTTCATTATTAGTCGACCGACAAATATCCAAGCGCTCGGCACTGACCCGCTCGAATGCCCATCCTTTTTCCGCTAATTCGATTAGTGCAGACAAGCCATCCATATCCACTTTCTATTCTCCCGGCACATCTTCTCACTAGGGAAACTCCGAATAAGTCGCCATTTGACAAGAGGCCCTAGCAATTACGCGGTTTTCAGGGATGTTTCGTGCGAAAAAAGAACTTGTTCGAATTTTCCCTAAGCGCGTTCATTATGGGTGAGTTTGTCTCGTCAAACGCTCCGCGACCAACTGTTCGAGCTCTAGCAGCGAGGGGTTTTCCATGACATCGATGAACCCCAACGCCACACCCTGACGGCGCAAGGCTTCCAGCAGGCTAAGCAAACGAACCGAGTCCATTCCCAATTCAATTAGTGGCACTTGGTCGTCGGGTATCTCATTCAAGCCACACAGAGCACTGACCTGCCCAAGCAGAAAGGCTCTGATCTCATTGCGTTGCAGCCTTTGTTCTTCATTGACTGTCAGCATTTCTTGGCCTTGAGCAATTGCAGCTGGACCTGTTGCCTTAAGGCCCTGCGACTCAGTTTGCCAACCCCCGTCGTTGGAAAGTGCTCAACCTCAATGAAGACATCCGGTAACTTATAATTGGCCATGATGCCATGCAAGTGGCGCTTGAGGTCCGTAAGATTGGTGCTTGAGTTGGCGATGACAATACCGACGATCCTATCGCCCACGTACTCATCCACTTGCGCGACAACAACCGCATCACTGACAAGGCCAGTTTTGATGATCACATCCTCCGCCTTCTCAGGTGATACTTTCTCGGCACCCTTGTTGATCTGGTCCTTGAACAGGTCATCCAATTCCAGTGCTCTGCCGCGCGCCCTCTTGAAGACCGAGTACTTAAGAGTGCGGAGTTGTCGGTAGGTAATGGTGCACTCGCCGCCCACATTTGCCGGTGAATAGGCAATACGTCGTGCATCAGTATCGAGCAACGAAACGAAGGTCTCTTCAGCCCAGTAGTTCTTTTCAATATACAAGCGATTGAAAGACTCTGGCCAATTCGGTGTCTTTTCTCTTATATCCACAACCTGCTCCTTGGTGTGCAGTTGTTGTTCACAAGTTCAAACGGTATACAGTGCGCTGCTCCAACCTATGGCAGGGGCTCCCTGAGTATCGAGTGATTTCTTTCAGCCATTGGGCAAAGCTACAGACTTTCACATCGGGGTTGAAACTTTGCGCTCGTGCGAACAGGCGATCCCGAACAGACATGCGTACCCGCCCTGGCCGGCCGGCTAATTCAGCAAGCAGATTACGCATGCTTACGAAGCATGGCGGCAAGTTCAGATCTGGGAAGTAACCTATACGCACAGACCAGTCCACGATCAGTTCTTCCTGATGTTGCCGCTCCTGCAGCGCGTGAGGTGAACATGTGTGAAATTCCAGCCGTTTGCATTCCGCAGCCGACAAGATGTGTTTTTCGAACCAGCGCCGGCCCTCCCGATCGGTAACGATCAGTGCACGCTCCAGATTGTGCATCTGTAGTTGCCTGAGCCTTTCCAGGCATCGCTGCGACCAAGCCGGATAGGCTTCTGGACGGTGCGGCATGATGAAGATTGCGTATTGCACTGCGGGTATCTGTGTCACAGGCCAAGCTTGGCCTTGATGCCATAAGCCGCCCTGTACATCGTGCCAGTACAGCCTGTCTTGGACAGAGCAGTCTTTGCCCACTGGCTGAGCATCGTCATTACGACTCACGACCAAGTAAAGGTCCAGCTTTTCGGCCAATCCTTGCAGATCAGCAAAGTGGTGCAGCGGATGCGCTTCGAGGAAAACCGTGCGCCGAGCTGACCATTGCACAGGAGAAGGTGGTTTCAACAATGCATTGCGCAGTTCCAAGCAATCAACTTGCAAACCGAGTTTCGTTATTTCCCGAACAATATAGGCAAGTAGTCCCTTCAGGGTCTTCGAATCAAACACCGTCTCCATAGTCAATGCCAAGCCGAGTTCGGCATTCAGCCGGTTGACCATACGCAATGCCATTAACGAGTCACCGCCCTGCTGAAAAAAATCGAGAGCCTCATTGCTTCCCAAGCTTTCGCACCAGATCATGCGCACATGCTGCTCGAGCCAGCCCTGCCGCTCAACAATCTTTGGCAAGGACAAGGGGGGCGTCTTTTTGCCATGGCGCTGGAGCTGGGCACGATCGATTTTCCCCGAGAAAGTTTTGGGAAGTGGCGAGGCATGCCAGTGATAGCTGCGCGGCAGGAACTCAGGCGCTATCTGAGAGCCCAAGTCTCGGCGAACCGTCTGCTCTAGTGCTGGATCACCATAGATATGCGCGCTCAGTGACCGAGGAAAGATACTTTCTTGCAGTACGACGCAGACTTCCCTGACTCCGGCACAGGCTTCGATCAAGGCCTCCAGCTCAGACAGATTCAGCCGTTGACCGGCGATCTTCACCTCATGGTCTAGGCGGCCCATGTAGTGCAACTGGTTGTCCCTGCCTAGGAGTGCTAGATCACCAGTGCGGTAGCCACGACGCATTTTTCCATCGATGCAGATCTCGACGAATCTTTCTGTAGTGCGTTCTGCATCACCTAGGTAACCTTCGGCGAGCGTATCACCGAATAGCAGCAGCTCACCACTCGCTCCTTGTGGCAGAAGTGTTAGCCCAGGGCCCAGGATCGCGCACTGCACTCCGGCTAAGGGGCGCCCTATCGAAGCCCCTTCTGCCTTGTCCAGCAATGCACAGGTGGCAACTACAGTAGCCTCTGTCGGCCCATAGGAGTTGAATAGCTGGGGACTATCACCGACTTTCTCGAACCAATGGTATAGAGCCTGCTCGGACACACGCTCCCCACCGATGACCACAAGGCGTACCCGGGTACGCTTCATCATATGGGCATCCATGGCAATAGCCATTTCATGCCAATAGGCTGTGGGTAAGTCAAGGACAGTGATCGCCTGCATAGCACAGAAGCTGAGGAAATGCCGCGTCGACCTATGAGCATCGGCTGGACGAATCACCAGCCGAGCACCGGCGGTCAATGCCCCGAAAATCTCCTCAATGCAGGCATCGAAAAAATGCTCCGAGAAGTTGAGTACTACATCCGTAGTGTCGAAGCCATATCGATTAACCGCCGTGCCGACAAACGCATCCATTGCTTGCCTAGATATCTTCACTGCCTTGGCCTTACCAGCGGTACCTGATGTGAACATCAAGTAGGCAAGCGCACCGAATCCGCTTGTGCCCTCACCCTGCAAACGCGTGAAGCGCAGTGCCTCATATCCTTTTATCTGCAGGTACTGCGCACTTTCCTGCCACCCGGCAGAGTCGCTAGATACTTCCTGCCTGGCCACCAGCAAGGCGTGAGTAGCATGCTGGACCAGGACCTCTAGCATCTGTTGCGCCCTCATGGGATTGAGAACGACGAAAGGCACACCCAAGCGCAGAGCTATCAGCATGAAAAGGATGGAATCGCTGGAGCGAGGCAAATCTAGTACTAACAGATCAAAAGCCGCACACTCTCGCAAAGAATGAGCCAACCGCTCGACCTCATCAACCAACACCTGATAAGTGATACTTTGCCAGTTCTCCTGTGGATTGCAGATGTCTGTCAGCGCGACCTGCTTTCCTTGGTTCTGAGCACGGTCGAAAATCGAACTGAGTACATCCTGACGTGCGCAAGCTCGAGCCCCTTCCAGCCAAGCCATGGGCCTAGGCCTAGGCAGCGCCGACAGATGGATTTGCGGTTGCGCCATCAGGGTGCGAACGACGTTCAACAATCCACTAACATGCATTTGCAGGTCGCTCGCGGAGTACAAGCGGCCATTGGCATCGACGGTGACATGCAGCCTTGACCCGGCCAAGTCAGGCCTGACAGTGAAAGCGATGTCGTTGACTGCACCCGCCCTGATGTTCCGCACTTCACTTTCCTGCTGTATGTCAAACATAACGTGGGGCGTGAAGGGCAAGATATTCAGCACGGTATTGAAGGGCAAGGATTGCAGGCCACTGGACAGCGCTCCAGCGGGATACTGCTGGTGACGCTTGAGTTGCGAGAGGCGGTCACTGACAGCTGCCAGGGTCTGCTCGACGCTGGCCTCAGCGCAAAGCTCGACGGACAGTGGCAAGACATTCACGCGGCAAGCGGGGACCGCCCATTCGGCTGGCGCTTTCCGGGCTAGCATGGGGATACCAATAACCTGCCTACGATTTCCGCTCATCATCCACAGATAGACCAGCAAGCTCGTTATCAATCGACTTGGCCAATCTACCTTCTCCGCCATGAGGCCAAACCACCCCGTCGGCACAGGCTCTTCACAGGAGAAACGCAGGCACTCTCCTGCATGTTGTGGCTTCGGGCTGAGGCTTGTTGGTTCCGGCAGCAAGGACACTTGGTGTTGCCAATAATCATAGTTGAGAGCATAAGTGGCTGATTCCAGATAGGCATCTTCTGCAGATACGACGGCAGAAAAATTCGAGGCTGTCCGGTCGATTACTACTGCTCCTACAGAGCGATAAGCTTTGGCCACCCGACTTAAGACCTGAAGCATGGCAAAAGCGTCAAGTACGAGATGGTGACTGCAGAAGTACCAGAGTTGACAGCTGTCGCTGATCCTGTACAGGCATTGACGGTACAAAACATCGTTAGTGATATCGAAGGGCTTAGCTGAGTCCACCGTCATTTGGCTCAAAGCAATCTCGAAACCTGTTGAGAGACCACGCAGGTCAACCAACTCGAGCTTAACTGGACGCGGCAAGTGTTGCTGCCTACCATGGCCATCATGAGAGCGAAAAACAAAGCTCAACGTCTCTATATCTGCCAGCACGCTTTTATTGGCTTGATAGAACCGATCAACATCAAACTCGCCTTCAATAACAACATATTCAGCCACATTGAAATCAGCTTTATTATCACGCAACTCATGACCATAATAAAAACCCTCCTGTGCGGCCAGCAGCCGATAGCTCCTTTCGAGCATGCCCATATCCTTGCAAAATTGACTTCCATAAATCAAAAATCAAAGCACTCAACAACACAAGATAGCCATCAGCAATGAACATTACTCCCTAGGCTATGCACTAAGAGCATGATTTCAAATGTAACACTTCCTGTAGAATTACAGGATGTATGCCATAGCAGCAACAGTTAAGCAGAGCATAATCCATGCTGTATTCCGGAGCCTAATTTTCATGGCTTTATCGCAAGATGTAAAATCAGATCCGCCATCATGAATTCGGCAAACGGCTTAGAGCGCATACCCTGTACCAGATACTTCCCTCGAACTAGAAAGGCAGGAGTTGAAGTAATCTTGAGCTGTCGAGCTAATGCTTCTGTTATTTCGATGCGAGCTTTGGCACTCTTAACTGCTGCTTCGTATATTTTTGCATCTGTACCCATATCCATAAACAGCGTACGCACGTTTTCCATACTTGAAAGTCGATTATAACGCTTGATTTCCCACGGGAGCGGCGCTCGAGCCAGTTGGAACAAGTAGTGACGATACTTTTCCATATAGCCTAGCTCATCAGCGATCCAACCCACATAGGCTGCAGAGTTAAAACGCTCGCCCTTGCCTAAAACCAATGGCAAACGGGTTAATTGGATGTTCTCAGGTAGATGCTGTTCAAGATACGCAACACCGCCTTCCGCTCGAAAACAATAAACACAAGCAAAATTATAAAACTCTACAACTTTATCTTGATAGCCTTCAATATCTGCTGACAAAGTTTTGTAATGCCGTCCCTCCACATACTCATTAGCATTAACACCATTTCCGACAAGCGCCAAAAAAGCAATAAAACAACAAAATAACAACTTCTCACCATTCATTTTCTGGCAAACTATCGTATGCAAGACTTTGAACTTTCCAATTGCCATCAACCAACACCCATATTTCCACTGCCTGAATCCGGCCAATTAATTTATCTCCCTCGAACACCGCAGAGTTGGCATTAATTACAACAAGACTACCCGAGCGACGCTCCAGCATTAAATCGTAATCTACAAACCGAGTACTCCGTGAACTCCAGCGATCGCTAAAATTAGCGCCGCGCATACGTTGAAAGCGCTCTTTACGCAGTATGGTTTTCCCTCCAACGGTGACGGAAAAATCCTCTGTTTCCATATATTGCAATTTTTCAGTGTCGGCTGCGATATAAGCGTTCTGCCAAGCAATGCGATTTTTTTTAAGATCATCCATGATTCATTCTAATAATGTTAGTTTTGGCAAATTAACTTTGGGTTGATCGGCGATAGCGAAGCACCGTAGGGCCTTTGCCCAAGCCGCAAAATCATTAGTACTGAATAATTTGAGAATTTCAGTTTGTATAACATCCAACATCTGATTTTCTTCTTCCAATGGAAGAGATTGCCTAAACTCGGGCTTGTTGAGCAGGGTATCCAGCATAATCTTTGCTATGTCATGGTACCGCAGTCGTGGTATAGCAAAAGAAACATGCAAGGAAGGTGCATCCATAGTTTTCACATCGTGCCAATAGCCACGTGGTACATAGACCAGCTCCCCAGGTCGTAACATTACCTCTTTTATCGGCGGTGTCGTTGGTGCATCGTATTTAAAGCTTTTCTGTCCAGGTAACGGATCTGTCAGGGTCGGAGCGTGAAAGGTCCAGAACTTTGAACCACTGACTTGTAGAGCAACGACGTCGTGGTCATCGTAATGCAGTCCAAAGCCTGGTTCTTCTGTCCATGAAGCGTATAGGTTGGCGGAAGTACGACAATCAAAAATATAGCTTAGCGAACGACGAATCGTCTCGATGGAATGAAAATAACTATGACAGCGATCAAGAACGAGGGTACAACCGTCGTTCAGTGCTTGCAACAGTCGTTTAGGGCGAATGCTTGGAATAAGATCACCGGTTTCAGTGACTCCATAGCCCATAAAACCAGCATAACCTCGACTATAAAGATTTTTTTTAGCAATTACTCTCAATCGAGGATGGTCAATAAGATCACTACTAAGAAGTGTATTGAGCGCTTCCCAAGTCAGAAGCTCTGATGTATCTAAGGGGTTGTTTGAGAAATGAATAATACCTTTTCCAATTTGATCACGTATATGGCTATCTGCAAACAATTCAGAAACGTGCTTACTCAACAGTGGATCGGGGACATGTGCTGACTCCAATGGGTTTGAGCCCAACAGTCGAAAGTTCGTATACATTATCGCTTTCCTCCTTAATGAGCGAAGTGTCATGGGTAATCACTAACAGACATGCATTCTGAGCAACTGCGTCAATAAGCAACCTAATATTTTTAGTATTTTCCGAATCAAGCGCCGCGGTTGGCTCGTCAAGGATAATTAGCGGAGCACTCTTCAAGAGCGCACGAGCTAAGCTGATACGCTGCTTTTCACCACCAGACATTTTCTGCCCGCGCTCTCCTACCTGACAATCAAGTCCACCGCGTTGATCATCAAATAGATAGCCGAGACCGACTTTATTTAATACTATCAGCAACTCATCATCAGTGGCATTTGGATTGGCCACCAAGAGATTTTGCTTCAGAGTAGAATTGAACAGTACAACATCCTGGCTGGCGATAGCCATATTTGCACGAATAGACTCCTGACTTAAATGCTGACAATCATAACCATTAATAGTTAAACGACCAAAACTAGGCTTGGTGAGACCGCATAGCATCCTTACTATAGAAGACTTGCCAATACCACTTTTCCCTACAACAAATGCAAGCCCATTAAGATGCAATGTACCTTGAAGCTTAGTAAATATCTCGCTGCCGTCGCGTGACTGCAAAGATAAATCTTCAAAACGCAATAGTATTGGTGCCCCTGGTCTAATATGCAGATCGATATTGCGCTCCGACTCGACTGACGCAAGATCAAGAATATCTTTCATTTGTGTCATATCATACAGACCTTTCTTGATCTGCCTAAATGACAAACCCAGCGAATTCAAAGGTAGAAAGATTTGAAACAAGTAAGCGGTAAGCATCAGATAACCACCGATGGTCATCATCTGGTGAGTAATGCTCAGGCTACCCCATATCAGAATTAATAAGCAGCCCAAAGCGGAGACCACTGACGTCAAGGTAGTCAGCCAATATAAATTACGCCTAGATTTTTGCTGGGCACTCAAGTATCTATCAATAAATTGCCAGTGTTGATTCAGCTCATCCTGAATCGGAATAAATAGCCTGACGCTTTCCTGGTTTAAATAGCTGTCATGAGTAAAAGCTGCTAGTGCCCTATCTGTATCAGATACCTCTGCGAGGAATGACATACGACGGTTAGTAAAGTAGAACACTATACTCAAGTACGCGGCGACAACACTAGCGATTACTGCTGCATACCCTAGACCAAAGAAGTAGGTGACAATGCCGATGATCAATAGAACATCCAGCGCTACAGGCATAACATTAAGAAATAACGCACGAGTTATGGACTTGAAAGCACTCAGACCAACTTGGACACGACGAATAACATCACCGGTATTTTTCGCAACCTGATAATCGTGATCAAAATTATGCAATGTTCTGAAGGCTTGGTGTCGCAGATGCGCTTCTTCTTCATCAGACAATTTAGAGCAAACGAACTCCTTAGCCCCATGTACCATCGGAGTAAGAAAGCGGATCGACACGAATAAAACTGAAAAAATGATAAGCGTATTCAAGTCTTTTGAAGCGCTGCTTAGCGTATCAATCGTGGCTTTTATTAACAAACCAAAGCCAACATTGCAAAAAGCGCCCAAAAGCGTAAGAAATACCAAAATTATTGCTAGCATTTGGTTTCTAGCAATGCGCTGAAAAATAAATTTCACGTTTATTCCTTTTGAGCAACGCCCTCTTCGCAGAGAAAGAGGGCGGCCTAATTAAACGTTACATTGTTGGACGTTCGAATTACAGCTACAATAAGCACCACAACTCTGACCACCACAATAGAAGCTGGCCGCATATGTGTTGATTATGGCCTTTACCATATCATCATAACTTTTCTCTCTCATACTAGCGGGAGTAAGTGTGCTTGCCGCATATGTAGTATCTTCATGGAAGACTGGACGTCGCAGACTAACCATCATTTCGCGAGTATAGCGCGTAGCGTACTCAGAGTACCATTTTATGAGGGTCTTTTCACCCAAAGTAGCCTTGATTAAATCAAGCTGTTTACGCATTTTTTGTGCTTTGGCCTGACCAAAAGTAATACCTTGAGAGCTTAAATTATTTATGCTTTTCTTCAGCTCAGTCTTTGAGTAAGGCACATGGTGTACCATGCCACCGAAGAACTTTAAGCAAAAAGCCTCATAGTCACGAGTAAAAAGTATAAATGTGTGCCACATTTCATCGATCATCAAGGTGGGCTCTTCAATATCCATATTGAAGCACTCTTGCTGAGCGAGACACGCGACATATAGGAATTTTTTCATTTCGGTGAAGATATCTTCGGCTTCTTCCCTATCAACGCGCCAAGCGTCTTGGAATTTATATAAGACATCTTCGTTTTTATAGGCCATAAGCATAGCAAAATCCGGAGTCGCCAGAGTGCCAGCCCGGTGTTTGACTGCAGTATTTTTCATTTGCATTCCTTCTTATTTCCTTGAGGTTACTCGCTTACACTTTCTTCCACAGCACAATCACATCCTAAATTGTGCACTATTACAGGTAGATAACTGCAGGCTGATATCTGCATTTTGATAATGAGAAGCATTCAATAGAACCATTGACCAGCACTATGCACTTAAGTAAATAAAAAATCAAAACCAGTATCTAAAAATTCCTTCACAAATGTTACTTTTTATTTCCAGCCAGACTATGCATGACAATCTGTAGAAGATGAGAAGCGCGAGTTACAGCCTTGAAGATAACGAACCATAGCTCACTTGCTGGACCTAAATAAGAACACAGGACAATCAAGGGAAGAAAAATCATTTATTATTTCAATAGATAATTGGCTGCTTAGGCCCCAGACAGAGCATGATAATTGATTGATATTTAGGACTTTTAAGACCCCATACGATCTCTAGGAGGTAATATACGGCAAGCTTTTTTGAAGATTATTAGTACTATCGCTCCATATTTGCCAATCATTTTGCCCAGTCCCAAGGCACACCCCGTTAAGCGATACACTGCAAGGAGCTGAATCTAGACCAGCTCATGGGCCATGCGATGGATCAGCAAGGCCGAATCTGGATCGGTGCGTATCGCTTGTGCTCCCCGCCTACCCACCGCCGCCGGACCAGGGGCCGCTGTTGGTCGGAACCGATCCCCAGCCGCCGCCTCCGCCGGACACCGGGCTGGTATCAGCGGGGTTGGTGCGGCTGTGGAGGATGTTGTAGCCGGCCCGGACGGTATCGCCCACCGGCTGGATGGGTTTCTGCCCCTTGCCGCCATGGTTCTGGCCACCGACCCAGGGCAGGCCGTTGTTGCCTTTCTGCTGTTCGGCCTGGGCGATGGTGGGGTCGGGAGACGAGGCGGCTGCGTTCTACCAGGCGGTCGCGGTGGCCGCCTGCTTGACCTTGTTGCCCAGGATCCAGTCGATCGTCCGGGCCATCCCACCTCCCAGTCAGGCGACCTGGAGGATCGGTGCCGCCTCGGTGGCCAGCCAGATGACCGCCACGACCAGGCACACGGTGGTGGCGAATTTACCCCACTCCTCACGGGCGCGGGCCCCCTTGAACGAGGCGATCGAGGCGTTGGCCCACCAGCAGGAACGCGACGGTACAGATGATCAGGCCCATCACGATGCCGAAGTCGTAGATGTACCCCTGCATGTTCTTGACCAGGCTGCCCTAGGTGTTTAGTCCCGAGAAGTAATGGCCAGGATCGCCTTTGAAAGGCTGCGGATCCTTATGCCATTGTTCCAGGATAAAGCCAATCGGCGTACGCCCTTTCAGCGCGCGTAACGGACGAGCGCTGTTATATGCCCAGAGGTCATCTCGACCGGCAGCGGGGGGCGCTGGCTGAATGGGTGCGGGGAGCCTGCAGCTTCGCCAGCACTCCAATATGGTGGCCTGCGCCCTGGCCAGCAAGCTGGCTCGGATCGCCTGGGCCCTGGCCACGAAACACACGCGGTTTGACGCCGGTCCGGACACCTTGCCCGCTTGATCCCAAGCTGCACCGTACAGAAACATCCTTTCGGTTTTGCGATAGTGAACGACTGATGACGTGAACGGCACAGCGGCCTGGCGAAGAACCTGACATGTGAAATGGCATTCGATGCCGATGACGTTTTCAGGATCGACGGGCGCGACTCTCATCGTGGCGCGGAGCATGCTCCAACTAGACGCCGGATAGATTTAGGCAAGCCAACACCCATCGTTGATCTCTATTGCAAAAACAGGGGTGACCATAGATTCACATGAGGAGCCATAGAAACCCACAGGCCATGGCTACCATGCTCTCGTAATTTCGCTTCAGCTTGTCGTAGCGGAACGCTACGGCTCGGTAATGTTTAAGCCGTGCAAAGGCGTTCTCGACCAGATGCCGGTAGCGATACAGCCCCCGGTCCAGATCGCCATTGCCCTTGAGCGAGTTGCGCTTTCGGGGAATGACTGCCCGTGCGCCCTGCGCCTCGATCTGTTCGCGGATGCGCTCGCTGTCATGGCCCTTGTCGGCCACGATCGCCTCGGCAGACGGCAACTGCGCAATCAACTCGGGGGCCGAAGTGCAGTCGTTGACGTTGCCCCCGGTGATCTCGAAAGCCACCGGCAAGCCATGCGCATCGACGGCCAGGTGGATCTTGCTCGTGTGTCCCGCGCGGCTTTTGCCGATAGCCTCGGGCTGATCGCTGGCAGCACCGCTACTGTGCTGATGGGCCTTCACGTAGGTGCCATCGATGAAGGCCCACTCGAGATCGGGCTCCTCGATCAACGCCTGGGAAACCTTGAGCCACTTGCCGGCCGCCGACCACGCATTGAAGCGCTTGTAGACCGAGCTCCAACGCCCGAAGGCGCTGGGCAGGTCTCTCCAGGGGCAGCCGGCGCGCATCCGGCAGAGCATCCCCTCGACCGTCATGCGCAGATCCGGCTTGTGATAAATGGCTTGCTGAAGCAGCACGTTTTCCAGCTTCGACCAGAGTTCGTCACTGAGCATCAAGCGGGGCATTGCAAACTCGCGGGATTATCGGGCTGGGAGCCTGAATTCTGCGGGTTTGCTCTTCTTCATCAACGCCTCTGGCTCGAAACGTCAACAGCCCCTAGCGAAAGCCCCTTCCTCCAACGGATATGAACGGAATCAGGGCGTCAGGACTTCCAGCGTCGCACTGTAGCTAGCGAAGCGCTCGGTCGCCGGTTTGACGGCACCTTCAGGGGTGGTCAGATCGGCATGTAGCCCGTATATACCGGCACTCGGCCAGGTAACGCTGAACTTGCCCTGAGCATCGGTCTTGAATTTGAGTTCGTTCGCCTCGTTACGGTAACGCTGACCGCTGGGGATAATGATGACATCAAGGTCTGTCGCGGGTTTGCCATCGAGCAGGAAGTAAAATTCGGCCGACTCTCCAGCGACCAGGTCATTCGGATGGGTGATCGGTACCAGTTCCAGACCGTAATTGGTGGGTTTCAATACGGTTTCGGTCGGCTGACCCAAGGTGACGAACGTTTCCAGGCGGGAATCGCCTTGGCCGATCTTCAGTTCACTGGCCAAGGACGGAACATGGGCGGCCAGATCCTCGCGTTTGCCCTTCCAGTGGCGCACCTGGCCATTTTCTTTCCAGGTTGCCAACAGACTGCCATTATTGAGCATCGCCAGCTTGTAGGTGCCTTTCTGAGTCAGGTGGACATCGAAGGTGGTGCGGTAATGGCCGACATGACCATTCTCGGGCGCAACGCTGCTGCCATCCGGCGCCGTGATCTGCAGTTTGTTCGGAGAGCGGCCCCCGCCTGCCACTGGCTGTGGACCTTTACCTTGAGCCGCTGCCTGTCTGGGCTGGGAAGCCTTTCCCTGTCCAGGCGCTTGTCCAGGCTGCGGCGGCTTGCCGATGCCTTCCAGCCGCAACGGAACTTTGTCGAAATAGAACAGGTTGTTGGAGACGGCTGCATCCACAGTGATCCAGGTATCCGTTTCGGACAATACCGTGCTGGACGGCAGCATCCAGATGCGGTGCGCTTCAGCCGATAGGGGCAGGCAGATTGCAAAGGCCAGGCAGGCCCATTTGAGATTGGGTTTCATGCGTAGAACGTCCTTTTTCAAAATGTCGATTGCAAGGCAAAGCGGTCGGTCCGCTGTTGCCCTGGAAGGTTTGCCGTTCGACCCTGCCCGGCCGGACAAAAGGAAAATCTCGCTCCGGAACAGGCTGGAAGCGCCTTGAACGGAAACGGATTTTAGGGAAGATCCGAAATTGATGAGAAAACTTTACCGATAATATACATTCTCGCCAAAGCGGTCTCATCACCGATAAGGACCGTCAAGCGCCTACCCAGGCTGCAACAGGGATATGCCCTCTACGCCTATGACAGGAGCCGGGCGGACACCCCCTGTGCAGTCAGAAGTTTTACCGCTTTCCTGTCAAAGGAAACTGGACTATGGCCTGTTAACACTACCGTAGGGCCTCAGCGATAAGAGCCACAGTGACGAAGGCGGCGTACATGAGGTCAAGCTTGTCGTAGCGCGTGAACACGCGGCGCCAGGCCTTGAGTCGTCGAAACAGCCGCTCGATACCGTTGCGTCGGCGATAGAGCGGTTTGTCATACTCCCACGGCTGGCGCCGCCGGGGGTTGGGTGGCACCACCGGCACGAAACCCAGGCCGCAAGCCAGCTCGCGCGTGGCATTGTCTTGGTATGCACTGTCCATCAACAGAGCCACGAGCCCGTGGTGAGGTCCCAACGCCTGAATCAAGCGCCTGCCTTCGGGGGCATCGCCAGCCTGCCCCGCCGTCAGGCTCCAGGTCACGACATTGCGATCATCCGCGGCAACCAGATGCAGTTTGGTGCTCCAGCCGCCGCGGCTGCGACCGAGGGCTTGAGGACCGTTTTTTTTCGCGCGCCCGTACCATCCGGATGCACCTTCACGATACTGGAGTCGAGGCTGATGGCCTCGATGCGTATCTGCATAAGTCGCTGGCGCTGCAACTGTTCGAAAACACGATCGAGCACGCCGGCTTTGCTCCAGCGCATCATGCGGGTGTAGACGGTGTGCCAGTTGCCATAGCGTTCGGGCAGCGCGCGCCATTTGCAGCCGTTGGCTGCCACATACAGGATGGCGTTGAGTACTTGCAGGTTGCCCAGGCGTACATTGCCGCGTTGGCGCGGCAACAAGCCTTCGATTTGTTTGAATTGCTCGGCGGTCAGTTGCATGGCACTCGGTCTCAACACTGTTTTGCTGCATTCTAGTAAATAGAGTTAACAGACCCTAGAGCATTTTTAGAAAATACGAATTCGACATACAGGGGTTGCTCTTCCTGGTCATTTCGGTTCTCCTCTCCCGCTCGGACAAGGAGACCAGAATGGCTCGGGCATACAGTGCGTATATGGACTCCCCCCGGTTTGCCAGTGATTTGCCCTGCCGACGAACGTAGGTACGACTGCTTGCGTATATCCGGCTTCCGATGAGGCATTGGCTGCCCCGAGCCATGATGAAAATCCGCTCATGTGTGCCTGATTGATCTAGCGGCCTTGCTTGCAGGGGGCCGACGCACTGTGCAGGCTTTACACATGCCGGTTCGACCGGTTCGTCATCGCTGCATGTCACTGTGCAATCGGGGTGGATCTACTGGTTACTGCTCAACATTTTGCAGGCTGTGCAGCCTGCGATTTTATTTTCAGCCAGGTTGATAGCAATCTCCCCGACTGAGGATCGCCCAGACGATCCGGGCATTCTTGTTCGCCAAAGCGACCGTGGCGATGTTCGGGTTGCGTCGACACAGCAAGCGCTGGAGCCACTGGCTGCGTCGATCCGCCTTGTCCTGGCAGTGCCTGAGCACCGCTCGGGCTCCGTGAACCAGCAGCGTGCGCAAGTAAGTATCGCCTCGCTTGTTGATCGGGCCCAGCTGCTCCTTGCCGCCGCTGGAGTGTTGGCGAGGAACCAACCCCAGCCAGGCAGCGAACTGCCGGGCGCTGCGGAACTGGCGAGCATCGCCCACGGCCGACACCAGGGCGGTGGCCGTGATCGGACCGATGCCCTCGACCAGCATCAGGCGTTCCACCCGCTCGTCCTCGCGAGCCTGGCGCTGGATCGTTTCGTCGAGACGAGACAAGCGCGCTTCATGCTCGACCAATTCGCCTTGCAACTCCACCAGTAACCCGCGCATCTGGCCCGGCAGGCCGTTCTCGGCATCCGCCAAGGCCGCCTGTGCCAGTCGGCGGGTAGCCGCCACGCCGTGCCGGCTCTCGACCAGGCCAAACTCGCCCAGCAACCCGCGAATCTCGTTGACCAGCGCCGTCCGCGCCCGGATCAGGCGGCTCCTGATCCGGTGCAGGGCCTGGCCGGCCTGCTGCTCGGCGCTCTTCACCTCGACGTAACGCATGTTCGGTCGACTGGCCGCCTCGCAGATCGCTTCGGCGTCATTGGCGTCGTTCTTGCCGCTCTTGACGTAGGGTTTGACGAACTGCGGTGCGATCAGTCGCACCTCATGTCCCAGGACTCTCAGCTCGCGCGCCCAGTAATGGGAGCTGCCGCAGGCCTCCATCGCCACCGTGCAGGGTTCGAGTTGACGAAAGAAGTCCAGCATTTGCGAGCGTTTGAGCTGTTTGCGACAGACCGCCTGCTCGTGGCTGTCGACGCCATGAATCTGGAACACCTGCTTTGCCAAATCGACGCCTATCCGCTTGAGTTTCATGGGGACGCTCTCCTCTGGTGACTGCTGTTTCCAGCAACTTCAGTCTGGTGCATTGACGCCGTAGGAGGGGGGAGTCCATTTCATTGACCTTCGCCGGCGCGTCGTCGACGCGGCCATGGGTGGGCTATCGGCTCGGCAGGCCGCCGAGCGATTCGACGTCGGGACGGCAACAGCGATCGTCTGGGTGCGGCGCTTCCGGGAAGGCGGGGAACTCGTCGCCCGCCGACAGGGCAAGCCCCGGGGCTTGCGGCTCGATCCCCATGCGGACTATCTGCTCGGCCTGCTCGAGCAGACCCCCGACCTGACGCTGGCCGAACTCGCCGCGACCCTCGAACGGGAGCGTGGCGTCCGTGTCAGCCTGGCGACGGTGTGGACGTTTCTCGACCGGCACGCCATGACGTTCAAAAAAAGACCGCGCAGGCGGCCGAGCAGCAGCGGCCGGACGTTCAGGCCGCCCGACAGGGATGGATCGAGGAGCAGTCCGGTTTCGATTGGCGCAAGCTGATCTTCGTCGACGAAACCGCCGCCGCGACGAACCTGGCCCGCCTGCGAGGCTGGGCCCCTCGCGGCGAGCGCTGCCGGGCCGCGATCCCCCACGGCCACTGGAAAACCACGACCTTTACCGCCGGCCTGCGGCTGGATGGCCTGAGCGCGCCGCTGGTGCTCGATGGCGCCATGAACGGCCCGGTCTTCCTGGCCTATGTCGGGCAGGTTCTGGTACCCGAGCTGACGCCCGGCGATATCGTGGTGATGGACAACCTGCCGGCCCACAAGGTGGCGGGGGTACGCCAGGCCATCGAAGGCGCAGGAGCCACACTGCGCTACCGGCCACCCTATAGCCCCGACCTGAACCCGATCGAGATGGCCTTCTCCAAGCTCAAGGCACTGCTGAGAAAGGCGGCGGCGCGGACCGTGCCGCAGCTGTGGCAGAGCATTGGCGAGGCGATTGCGCAGTTTGTCAACGCCGACTGAAAACTGACCCACCTTGGCCCTTATTTGCCGAAGTAATAATGACCCACCTGGATCACTCGGGGTTACGGTTCTGGCGGATGACGCCCGCCTTGCGTTTGTCCTTGAGTCGGTAGCTTTCTCCGGTCAGGGTGAGGATATGGGCATGGTGCAGCAGCCGATCCAGCATGGCCGCCGTCAGCGTGGCGTCGCCGCTGAAGGCCTCGGCCCACTGGCTGAACGGCAGGTTCGAGGTCAGGATCATCGAACCCTTCTCGTAGCGTTTGGCGACGACCTGGAAGAACAGGTTGGCCTCCTCGCGACCGAACGGCAGGTAGCCGATCTCATCGATCACTAGCAGTCGGGGGGCCAGGATGGCGCGGTTGAGGTAGGTCTTCAGCCGGCCCTGCCGCTGGGCCGCGCCCAGTTGCAGCATCAGGTCGGCCGCCGTGATGAAGCGGGTCTTGAGGCCGCTCTGTGCTGCCCGGTAGCCGAGGGCGATGGCCAGGTGCGTCTTGCCGACGCCCGAGGGGCCGATCAGCACGATGTTTTCGGTGCGCTCGACGAAGGCCAAGCCCGCCAGCTCATGCAGCAGGGCCTTGGGTACACCGGGGCTGAAGCTGAAGTCGTACTCCTCAAGCGTCTTGATCGCCGGGAAGCAGGCCATCCGCGTCAGCAACTCGCGGCTGCGCTGCTGGCGAAAGCCGTGCTCGTGCCGCAGCAGTTGCTCCAGGAAGTCGCCGAAGCTCAGGTCGTCCTTGACCGCCTGCTGGGCCAACAGTGGGTAGTGATCAACGATGCGCTCGAGCTTGAGCGCCTGGCACAGTTCGGCGATGCGCGCGTGTTGCAGGTTCATGCGCAGGCCTCCCGGATCGACTCGTAGACCGACAGCGGGTGCTGCAACGACTCATGCGGTACGGGCCCTGGCCGCTCCCCCAGCAACGGCCCCCAGGCCCGCCGCAGAGCCTGCGGCAGGGGTGTCAGTTGGCCTTGCTCGTGACGCCAGCGATCGATCGGGCGTTCACCGAGCGTGGCATGCACGCGCACGTTGGCGACCTCGGCCAGCCAGCCGCCGACCAGCCGATTGGCTGTGCCGCAATCCACCAGCAGACCGGCGGCCTTCACCCGGCTGTGCAACGGGTTGTAGAAGCTCTCGCGCAGGTAGCGGTTAAAGCGCTCGACCTTGCCCTTGGTACGCGCCCGGTAGGGGCGGCACAGGCGGATGTGGAAGCCCAGATCGTCAGCCAGTTGAAGCAGCCCGGGGTGGAAGCGGTGGCTGCCGTCGCCATAGGCATCGCGTTCCAGCACGACGGTCTTCATGTTGTCGAACAGCACGTGCTGCGGGACACCGCCGAAGTAGTCGAAGGCCAGCAGCAACGCGTCATGCACCGAGTCGAACGACTCGTCCGGCACGAAATGGACGTAAGTCATCCGGCTGTAGCCCAGGGTGGCGACGAAGGCCGACAACGGTGATTTGGCGCGGCGGAAAACCACGAAGTCAGCCTGCATCTGCTGGCCGGGCTCGGTCTCGAAGCGCACCGCCGGGCCATCGTCCGGCCTGCTCGGCTTGAGTCTGGCCAGCCAGGCGCGCAACTGGGAAGCGCCGCCCTGGTAGCCTTGCTCGCGGATCTCGCGCAGCAGCACGGTGGCCGGCAGCCAGAGCGGATGCGCCTGCTTCACCCGCTCGCGCAGATAGTCATGGAAGGGGTCGAGCTTGGTGGGCCTGGGGTCTCGCGGCGAGTAGCGCGGGACGGTGGGCTCCTTGAGGTAGCGCCGGACGGTGTTGCGGGACACGCCCAGCATCTTGGCGATCTGCCGAATGCTGTGCCCTTGACGGGCTAATACTCTGATCTCCACTGCTTGCTCCTGGGTCAACATGGGCGGCCTCGAAAAGGCCGCGACGTTAGCCCAGGTGGGTCAATTTTACTTCGCTGGGGTGGGTCAGTTTTACATCGGCGCTAACAGTTCTCTGCACAGGACTGCAGGCACTACTTCGAGGCCGCCGGATATGAATCGGGATAAGGTAAAAATGCTCTAGGGCCTGTTAACACTACTCTCCGCGAGCCGCGTTGCTGCGGCAAATGGCGCCAGGCGAGGCGCGGGACGCAGGGAATGGCATTCCCTTGCCAAGTCCCGCAACGACGCATGGCGCCATTTGCCGCGCAACCCGCAGGGACGGGCCCGTTTTTGCGCGGAGCGTCGTTACTCGTCGTTCGTTTGGAATGACCAAACTTCTCTCCTCGCGCCTAACCCCGCGCAAAAACAGGCTCCGTCGCGGCCGCGCGGAGTAGTGTTAACAGGCCCTAGCACTACAGTTGCATTTTTCTTTTCATGTGTGCTTGTTGGGCCCTGTGCTGATGTCTCCTGCGCCAGAGCGACCAAGCCATGATGTGATCCGGTGCGATTTGCCGTTGTGCCAGTCGGGTAGCCATTCGCCGGATTTCCCGCATGGACCAGCGGATCAACCCGGATATGTCAGGGCGATCAGCCGCTGGATGGTTTTTGGGGGAGCCGGGGCGTTGGCCTGATGGCGCACCCGGGCCAACAAGGCAAAGGCCAGCATGACCAGCGAGACATGGCGATGCCAGCCATGCCAGGAGCGGGTCTCGTTGTGATCCAGGCCCAGCTCGCCCTTGGCCGTTTCGAAGGCGCTCTCGATCGACCAGCGATGGCCCTCCACCCAGGCCAGCCTCTTCAGAGCGGTTCCAGCCGGTGCCCAGGTGGTGAAATAGGCCAGTTCTCCGTCAACCAGACGGCGACGGATCAGCAGGCCCCGTGTCCAGACGCCCGTTGCGGAGGGGGCATAGTCACTGGCCTCCAGGTCCGCCAGCTCCAGATAGGCTCACTCGTGCAGGCGTGGCCCCTGAGTGCCTTCGCCTGCCGAGCAGCGCCTCCAGGCCGAAGACGGTAACGCCCGGGCCACCTGTTCGGCCGTGCCGGAGAGCCAGGGCCGGTCAATCCAGGCCTTGACCGCATGGGTGCCCTTGACACCCAACACGTAGCCCTTCCCGGCACGTCGCAGGGCGGTCTCGAGATGACCCACTCCATAGACGCTGTCGGCGGCCACCCAGGCGAACGGCGTATTCGCTGCGATGGCCCGCTCGATCATGTCCTGAGCCAGCCGGGGTTTGGTCGAGAATTCGATGCCCTTCGGTACATGGGCGGCGGCCAGGCGTTCGGGGTCTGCCGTCCAGTCCCTGGGGAGATACAGCGCTCGGTCGATGAAGGCCTGTCCGTGGCGCGAGACATAAGCGGCAAAGACACCGATCTGGCAATTGGTGATCGCCGGCCGAGCCGGTGTACTGGCGAGCAACGCCACAAGAGGTATGGCCTTGCTTGAGAAAGCCCGTCTCGTCCAGAACCAGAACGGCTTCGTCGTCGGCCAATTGCTCGAGCACATAGTCGCGAACCAGATCGCGCAAGGCATCGGCCGCCCAGCGGCTGCGCCCTAGAATGGCCTGTTGTCGCCAGGGGCCGGGATCGCCCGCCGCCTCGGCACGCATCCAACCGGTCTTGCGTGGCTCGGCACCCAACAGGCCATCCAGAAACAAGGCTGCAGAAGCGGCTACGCGCTCCTGAGTGAACAGGGGTCTGATGCGCTGCTTAACGTCCCGCAGCGACGAGACCCATAGCTCCAGAGTGGTTTCGATGAGTGGTTTCGATGGAAGCGTGAGTCATCTGAAATCTCCTCGCCAGAAGGAAGATCATCAGGACAGATAAGCTGCAAAAACGCAACTGTAGTGCTAGGCCGGGTCCGGTTTCAAGCTGATCGCCGGCTTTCGTAGTGCCGGGCCACGACCTCGGCTGCCCGGATCGCGTTGCCCCATCCGCTAGCCGCCGTGGTTGCGCGCGATGTGCCAGTCGGTGTGGCCGACGCCGCAGTAGAGGACGTCCAGCACGACGTCATCGGGCCGCGGTTCGCGCCGCTCGAACTGGAACGGGGCCAGCGCGCCGGTCGCGGAATGCGCTGCATATCCGAAGGTGTTCATGAGGAAGTCCTCTCCGCACCAGCCCGTCCGGCTTCTTGAGCGGCACGGTGGATGCCTGGAGTTTCCGGGCAACCGACGGCAGCATCACCACGCTCGATCCGACGGACTCGGCGGTCTTGACGCTCTCCGCACCGGAAACCCTCCTCGAACCCGCATGCGACGGCATCGGCGTGGCACGGGTCGCCGTTCACCTCGCCTGGGAGCACTTGGTGGCCGGCAGCTCGAAGGTCGTCCTGCATCCGCAGCATCATCCGGGTAGCTATGAGATGGTGATCCAGTACCCGCATCGCGCCCTGATCGCCCCTCGCGTGCGGGTCGTGGTGGATTACCTGCTCGAAGCATTTGCCGCGAACAGCACCTTGCATGTGCCGCTGGATACGCTGGCCGAGTACGCCGGCTGACCACCAGCGACTCGCGCTCTGGCGAAAGATCTCGACCCGTGCCGACCGAGCCAGCCCGGTGCGGATGCCATGCTCCGGCTGCCTCGCCTGCGCTTTCAGAGGTGCCCTACAGGGAAATCCCCTTGAAATGCTGTTCGAGGAACTCGACGCAGACCCGCAGCTTCGCCGAGTTGGACAGCCGCGTCGGGTAGACCGCCCAGACGTTGGCGCTCTGGCTGTAATCGTGCAGCACCTGCACCAGCCGCCCCTGCTCCAGCAGCGGCTTCACGTCCCACAGCGAGCGCAGCAGAATGCCCCGCCCGTGCAACGCCCACTCCAGCACGATTTCCCCGTTGTTCGACGACAGCGGTCCGCTGACGCGCACGCTGGCGGGCTTGCCGTTTCGCGAGAGGTGCCAGATTCCGAAGGGGTTGTTGCGCTCCTTGAGCACCAGGCAATCGTGGTGTTGCAGGTCGTCCAGGCTGGCGGGCGTGCCGCGTCTGGCCAGATAGCCCGGCGTGGCGCAGAGCACCCGCTTGTTGCTCACCAGTCGCTTGCAGATGTGCTGGCCGGGCAGGTCGTCGCCGACCCGGATCTCCAGGTCGAAGCCCTCGCCGACGATATCGACCACCCGGTCGAACACCTCCAGGCGTATCTCCAGTTCCGGATAGCGCTCGGCGAGCAGCGAGATGGCCGGCGCCACATGGTTGCGCCCGAAGCCGAAGGTACTGCTGATGTGCAGCAAGCCGCGCGGAGTCTGCCGAGCCTGGGACAACTCGTCGAACAGGTCGTCGAGGTCGCCCAGGATGCGCACCGCCCAGCGCTGCGCGCGCTCGCCGTCCTCGGTCAGGGCGATGCGCCGCGTGGTGCGGTGCAACAGGCGGGCCTTGAGGGTCGACTCGAGTATGTGAATGCGCTTGCTGACATAGGCCGGCGACAGCCCCAACTCTTCCGCCGCCGCGGCGAACCCCTGCTTGCGGATCACCGTAAGGAAGACCCGCAGGTCCTCGGGCAGGGGCAATTGGTCACGTATCGTGTTCATTCATTGCTCATATGGCCAGGCCGATGCACGAAAAGGAAAGATAGCATGCCCGCGGCAGAGACCAGTCCCGTTCTTCGCGCCAGGAATCGCCGCTCCTCGAAGGAACGGCTCCGGCCCCGCTTCGTTCATGCTTCGATGACCAATCGGGTATTACGGAAAAATTCGTGCACGTTTCATGAATGATCACGCCACGCTTCGACCATTGATGGCCAGCGGCAAACACCTAGGATGGAGACCGCGACAATGAGGGAGTGACCACCATGTTCACCGATTTCAAGAAAGACGCGCGCCAGGTCAATGGCGTGCGGATCACCTACCGCATCGGCGGCGAAGGGCCGGCCCTGCTGCTGCTCCACGGCCACCCGCAGACCCATGTCATCTGGCACAAGGTAGCGCCGCGACTGGCGCGGCATTTCACGGTGATCGCCGCCGACCTGCGCGGTTACGGCGACAGCGACAAACCCGAAGCGGATGCCGAGCACCTCTACAGCAAGCGCGAGATGGCCCGCGACATGGTCGAACTGATGGCCACCCTGGGCTTTTCCCGGTTCGACCTGCTGGCCCATGACCGCGGCGCGCGCGTCGCCCACCGGCTGGCCTTGGACCACCCGGCCGCGGTGCGCCGCCTGATCCTGCTGGACATCGCGCCGACCCTGGCGATGTACGCGCAGACCACGGAAACCTTCGCCCGCGCCTATTGGCACTGGTTCTTCCTGATCCGTCCGGCGCCCTTGCCGGAAACCCTGATCGAGGCCGACCCGGAACTCTATCTGCGCAGTGTCATGGGTAGCCGCAGCGCGGGCATGCGCCCGTTCAGCGACGAAGCCTTCGCCGAGTACCTGCGTTGCCTGAAACTCCCCGGCACGGCGCGCGGCATCTGCGGCGATTACCGCGCCAGCGCCGGCATCGACCTGGAACACGACCGCGCCGATCTGGCCGCCGGCCAGCGGCTGCAGATGCCGCTGCTGGCGCTGTGGGGGGAGCAAGGCACGGTGGGCAAGTGCTTCGATCCCCTGACCGAGTGGCGCAAGGTGGCGGCCGACGTGCGCGGCAAGCCGCTGCCCGCCGGGCACTACCTGGCCGAGGAAATCCCCGAACTGCTGCTCGAAGAGACGCTCGCCTTCCTGCTCTGAAGCCGGCTTCCGCCCTTTCCCGATAGCTCTCATCCGGGGTGCGCGGCCGCGAGGCCACGCACCGGGGGGAACCTTTACCCGTCGCAAACGCGGCACTACCAGGACAACAACAATGACAATCAAGAAGTTGCTCGGCACCCTCTACGTTCAGGTCGTGATTGCCATAGTGCTCGGCATTCTGATCGGCCATTTCTGGCCAGGGACCGGCATCGAACTCAAGCCCCTGGGCGATGCCTTCATCAAGCTGATCAAGATGATCATCGGGCCGATCATTTTCTGCACCGTGGTTTCCGGCATCGCCAGCATGCAGGACGTCAAGCGGGTCGGCCGGGTCGGCGGCAAGGCCCTGCTGTACTTCGAGCTGGTTTCCACCGTGGCGTTGTTTATCGGCCTGCTGGCGGCCCATCTGCTGCGCCCCGGCGCCGGCTTCGATGTCGACGTGCGCAGCCTGGATGCCAGCGCCGTCTCCGGCTACGTCAGCCAGGCCTCGCATGGCGAGGGCCTGGTCGGCTTCCTGATGCACACGATTCCGGCCACCTTCTTCGATGCCTTCGCCAAGGGCGAAATCCTGCCCATTCTCATGGTCTCGGTGCTGTTCGGCGTCGCCCTGGTACTGCTCGGCGAGCGTGCCCGGCCCCTGACCGAGCTGATCAACCAGGCTTCCGAAGTCTTCTTCCGTATCGTCGGCATGATCAGCCGGGTGGCGCCGCTCGGCGCGCTGGGAGCCATCGCCTTCACCGTCGGCAAGTACGGACTGGGCTCGCTGGTGCCCCTGCTCAAGCTGATCGGCACCTTCTACTTCACCGCCTTCGTTTTCGTCGCCTGCGTGCTCGGCAGCATCGCCCGGCAGGCCGGCTTCAGCATCTTTCGCCTGCTGGGCTACATCAAGGCCGAACTGCTGATCGTACTGGGCACCAGCTCCTCGGAGTCGGCACTGCCGCAACTGATGCGCAAGCTGGAGGATGTCGGCTGCTCGAAGGGCGTGGTCGGCATCGTGGTGCCCACCGGCTACACCTTCAACCTGGACGGCACCAACATCTACATGACCCTGGCGGTGCTGTTCCTGGCCCAGGCCTGCAACATTCCGCTGACCCTGGAACAGCAACTGACCCTGCTGGTGGTGACGATGCTCACCTCCAAGGGAGCGGGCGCGGTGGTCGGCGCCGGTTTCGTGGCCCTGGCCGCGAGCCTGGCCACGGTGCCGACGGTGCCCGTCGAAGCCATGGTGCTGATCCTGGGGGTGGATCGCTTCATGGCCGAATGCCGGTCGCTGACCAACATCATCGGCAATGCCGTGGCAGGCGTGGTCGTGGCGGCCTGGGAAGGCGAACTGGACCGCTCGCGGATGGGGCCGATCGCCCTGAAACGCCGCTCCCGCCTGGCTGCCGGCGCCGCGCAAGGCGATTGCGAGTGAGTTGCCAGGGGGCGGGATCATCATATCCCGCCCCACCCGACGTATCCCCCATTTTCCGAAGCGCGGGAAAGCATGCGAGGCGGCGCCGGCGCGCCAAGCCCGAACCGCTGGCCGCTTCGCCGCCAAGGTATTCAGGTGCGCTATTCGCCCACGAGAAAACGCGCCGCTCTCCAGCGCGGCGTTACCGATCCGAAAGGGACGACATTCCGCGCGAATAGGCACTAATCGGCATAGGGGGCTGCCGTCAAGGCAGCGCCCCTGCCACACCACCCGGCATGCGGGTCCGCACCGGGCGGTTCGAGAGGTTGAGGTCAGGCGAGTCGGGGTAGGCCAAGCCGGTCGAACCACGCCAGGTTGAGCACGCTGTTCAGGAGCTTGCCGCTGTTGCGCCACCATCGGCGGCTGTTGGCCGCGATCCGTTGCGCCACCTCGTGGCTGGCCCCCAGGGCGCGCAGTTCCCGAAACAGGGTCTTGCCGCGTTTCCACTGTTTGAGCTGGACGGCACGCAACCGATGCCGCAGCCATTCGCCCAGCGAACGCCAGACTCTCGGTGTCTACGACAGTCCGAAGTAAGCCTTCCAGCCCAGCACATACGGACGCAGCTCCTGCACGACTTGCGCCATGCTGCGCCCACCGCTGCGCCGCGTCAGTTGCCTGATCCGCTGCTTGAACGTCGCCAACGGCTTGGCCGCCACTTTGCGCTTGACCTGTCCCTTCGGCGCTGCCCAGAAGGCATACCCCAGGAACTTGCGGCCGAACGCACTGGCCACCGCGCTCTTGGCTTCGTTGACCCTCAGCTTGAGCCGGCCGTACAGCTTGCGCAGCAGATTCATCACCCGCTCGCCCGCCCGCCGACTGCGTACGTACACGTTGCAGTCATCGGCGTAGCGCACGAAGCAATGGCCCCGCCGCTCCAGCGCCCGGTCCACCTCGTCGAGCAGGACGTTGGCCAACAGCGGCGACAGCGGCCCGCCTTGCGGCGTCCCCTGGTCCCGCTCGATGACCACCCCGCCATCCATGATCCCCGCGTTCAGGTACGCACGAATCAGCCGGATGACTCCCGCGTCGTCGATGCGTTTGCGTAGGCGGTCGATCAGAATGTCGTGGTTGACCCGGTCGAAGAATTTCTCCAGGTCCACGTCCACCACTATCCACCGGCCCGACTGCACGAACGATTGCGCGGCCAACACCGCGTCATGCGCCCGTCTTCCGGGCCTGAACCCGTAGCTGTGCTCACTGAAGCTCGGATCAAGCAGCAGTTGCAGCACTTGCAACAACGCCTGCTGAATCAGTCTATCCGTCACCGTCGGAATACCCAATTCTCGTTGGCTCCCATCCGGCTTCGGAATCATCACCCGCCGTACCGGACTGGGCCGGTACGTCCCCCGCAGCAATTGCTCCCGGATCGCAGGCCACTCGGTCACCAGCTTGCGCGCCGTCTGGTCGATGTCCAGACCGTCCACGCCCGCCGATCCCCGGTTGGCTCGCACCCGCTTGAACGCTTGCCGCAGGTTCTCTCGCGTCAGCGCCGCTTCCAGCAGCGCCGACCCTGTGCCTTCCATCTCATGTCGCGGGCCTTCGGCTTCACCACGGGATACCTTGGCCGGGGCTTCACCCTGGCCTGCGGCATGCCGCCCCGCGCACGCGGGCTTCTGGTGCATGGCCTCCGACATCGACATCGTTTCCAACACTTCCTCTCGTTCGGTCCTTCACCGGTTCGCATCTGGCCTCTGCGGCCCCGCTACTGCGGCTACTACGACCTCTGCTGACTTCTCGCTCCGGCTCGACACCGTCGCCCTTTCAGGCATGAGGCGAGATCTCACCAGGTAAGAACGCACTCCTTCACCGCACAACCGCCGCATCTACGCCACCTCGCCTTGGTCACAAGAGCTTCGCGGTTACTGGCCCGCTTGCCCTGCTCGGCAGCGCCTTCTATGCGGTTCTTGTTCATCGGCTCACGATTTACGCTCCGCGCTTCCTCCCCACGCTCGGTCGCCCTCACGCAGTTGCGCTTCGCTTCATTCGCTGTGACCAGCTCATGGCGGGACTTGCACCCGCAGGAGTGCGCCCATGCTGGGCGCACCAAAAAAAAGCCCGCTATCGAGCGGGCGAGAAGGGTTGACCAAGCACTTTCAGCACAGTCACGCAATAAACACGGGATCGATGGGATTCAGTTCCTCGAAGAGGGCTGGACCCGGACGGCGCGCCCCGTTCGGATCGACTCGTAGGCGCACTCCGCCAGCCAGGAGGCGATCAGCCCGTCCCGTACCGTGACAGGCATGGCCGTACCGGCCTCGAGCGCGGAAATGAAATGCTCCAGCTCGGCCTGGTAAGACTCCTGGTAGCGTTGCAGGAAAAAGTTCAGCAACGGTTCGCGCGCATCGGTCTGGGTACTGTTCCAGCGGCGGATGGTAGTCGGACGAAGATTGTCCTGAAGCAACATGCCCACGGAGCCGAACGCTTCGAAACGCTGGTCGTAGCCATACACCGCGGAACGACAGCAGTTGATATGGCACTGTTTGCCGGAGGCCGTGCGCATCTGCACCATGACGGTATCGAAATCCGGTATTTTCTCCAGTCCGGGATCGACCAGACGGCCAGCCATGGCCATGATTTCGACGGGCTCCTCCCCCAGAAGGAATCGAGCGAAGTCGAAATCGTGAATGACCATGTCCCGGAAGATCCCGCCCGAATGCCTGAGGTAGTCTTCCGGTGGCAGTTCCGGGTCGCGGCTGGTGATGATGACCTGGCGGATCTCGCCGATCTCCCCCGCATCGATTGCCGCGCGAAACTCCCGGGAGGTCGGATCGAAGCGGCGATTGAAGGCCATCATGACCCTGCCGCTCAGTCGCTCGATCTCTTCGACCGCCGCCCGGCTTCTCGCGATATCCCTATCGACGGGCTTTTCGCACATGACCGCCTTGCCCTTGCCGACGGCACGCAACAGATAATCCAGGTGCGTGTCGGTAGGCGTCCCGATAATGATGGCGTCGACATCTTCACGGTCGATGGCGGCTTCGCAATCCGTGGACGGATCGCACTTGTAACGTTCGGCCAGGGCACCGGCCGCTTCGGCGAACGGGTCCGCGACGACGACCAGTTCGGCGCGCGGATTGCCCGCCACGTTTGCCGCATGGATCTTTCCGATACGTCCGGCACCGAGGACGGCTATTCTTATCATTCTTCTGCTCCAGGAATGGACTTCGTCAGTAGTCGCTTCGGCGAAGGGCTTTTTCTTCGTCTCCCGAACGACGGCCGGGGAGAAACCAGTCGATCCGACGAACGAGGCGCGAAGAAACAATCCTGTTCTTCCGGCACTGAAAGACCTGACCCGATCGTCGGGCGGATATCGATTTCAATGCCCGGCGAAATGGAATCCGGCAGTCCCCATTCATCGACTCTTGTCGTCCCGGCGCGTGGCAAGCATTCGCCCGAACGCGCTCCATGGACAGCAGACTAGCATCGGATACGCCTTGTAAAAGCGCATAAAAACCTCAAGAAAACCTCATGCAGGGTGGTCCTCTGCCCACCCGATGCCTCGCCGGGGATGACGGAGGAGAAGGACGCCGTCCGCCGTGGTCGTCCGTCACATCCGGATCGGACCCGGACGCAGCGCGCCCCCGGTGGAAAAGCGCATCGCTTGGCCCTACAGTCGCTCGATGACCGACCTGCGACGGAAATCCGCCCATGCTGATGATTCGCCAGCGCACCACGGCACGCCCCGAGTGGGACGCCGAACTGGAACTGAGCCTCGAGGCGCGCAGCAAGAGCCGCCTGCGCTGCTTCACCACCGCCGGCGAGGACGTCGGCCTGTTCCTCGAACGCGGCCAGCCGCCGCTGGCCGACGGCGATTTCCTGCTGGCCGACGACGGCCGCCTGGTGCGCGTGCGCGCCCGTCCCGAGCGGCTGCTGCACGTCGCCTGCGCCAACGCCTTCGAACTGACCCGCGCCGCCTACCACCTGGGCAACCGCCATGTCGCCCTGCAGATCGGCGACGGCTGGTTGCGCCTGCTCGACGACTACGTACTGGAGGACATGCTGCGGCAGCTCGGCGCCCGGGTCGAAACCGTCGAGGCGCCCTTCCAGCCCGAGCACGGCGCCTACGGCGGCGGCCACCATCACTCCCACGGCGGCGAGGCCGAATTCAGCTACGCGCCGAAGCTGCATCAATTCGGCGTGCGCAAATGAATGGCATGTGGGCGTTGCTGAGGCTCGCCAGCCCGCAACTGCCGATCGGCGGCTACAGCTATTCCCAGGGCCTGGAACTGGCGATCGAGCGTGGCCTGGTGTGCGATCCGCCGACGGCCCGGCGCTGGCTGGAAGACCAGTTGCTGCTCAATCTCGCCCGCTTCGAAGCGCCGCTGCTGCTGGCCCAGTGCAGGGCAGCCGCGGACGGCGACTGGACGGCGCTGGAAGCGCTCGCCGAACGCCACCGCGCCAGCCGCGAAACCCGCGAGCTGCATCTGGAGAGCCGGCAGATGGGCTTTTCCCTGCGCCAGTTGCTGGAGGACCTGCCGGAACTGGACGAGCCCTCCCGCGCCGTTTTCGCGCGGCTCGTCGAGCCGGGCCTGGCGCCGGCCTGGGCGCTGGCGGCGCGCGCCTGGGGCATCGCCCCCGAGGACGCCCTCGCCGCCTGGCTGTGGAGCTGGCTGGAGAACCAGTTGGCGGTGCTGATGAAGAGCCTGCCGCTCGGCCAGCAGGCCGCCCAGCGTCTGACTTCGGCCCTGCTCCCCGCGCTCGGGCAGGCGCAACGCACGGCCTGCGCGCACGCGCCCGACGACTGGGGCACCGTAGCCTTCGGCCTGACTCTGGCGAGCATGGCCCACGAGCGGCAGTACAGCCGCCTTTTCCGTTCCTGACAGGAGAGAACCAGCATGAACAGCCAACCCCTGCGCGTCGGCATCGGCGGCCCGGTCGGCTCCGGCAAGACCGCCCTGACCCTGGCGCTGTGCCGGGCCCTGCGCGGGCGCTACGAGCTCGCCGTGGTGACCAACGACATCTACACCCAGGAGGACGCCGAGTTCCTGGTGCGCAACGAGGCGCTGGCGCCGGAACGGATCATCGGCGTGGAAACCGGCGGCTGTCCGCACACGGCGATCCGCGAGGACGCCTCGATCAACCTGGAGGCGGTCGAACGACTCAACCGGCGCTTCCCCGGCCTCGACCTGATCCTCGTGGAGTCCGGCGGCGACAACCTCTCCGCCACCTTCAGCCCGGAACTCTCCGACCTGACCCTCTACGTGATCGACGTTTCCGCCGGCGACAAGCTGCCGCGCAAGGGCGGTCCGGGAATCTGCAAGTCGGACCTGCTGGTGATCAACAAGATCGACCTGGCGCCCCTGGTCGGCGCCTCGCTGGAGGTGATGGAACGCGACGCGCGCAAGATGCGCGGCGAGCGGCCGTTCGTGTTCAGCAACCAGAAGACCGGCCAGGGTCTCGAGACGATCGTCGCCTTCATCGAAAAGCAGGGCATGCTCGGCGTGGCCTGAGCCTGCCGAGGCGGTTTCCCGCCCCGTGCACGCGTAGGGTGGGCAACGGCGAAGCCTTGCCCACCAGCTCGGGCAGGGTAGATGGCCACCCCATGGAAAACCGCATGGCGTTTTCCACCACAAGCGCCTCCATGGCCGGCAGGTGGAAAAGACCTGCGGTCGTTTTCCACCCTACGGCTGCAGGCCGCGGCACTCAGCGGAACGGCGGCTCGTCGAAGCTGCGCAGCTTGCGCGAATGCAGGGTGTCGAGCTGGCCGCGCAACAGGTCGAGGGCGGCGATACCGATGCGCAGGTGCTGGCTCACCGCCCGCTCGTAGAAGGCGTTCGCCGCGCCGGGCAGCTTGATCTCGCTGTGCAGCGGCTTGTCCGAGACGCACAGCAGGGTGCCGTAGGGCACCCGCAGGCGATAGCCCTGGGCGGCGATGGTGCCGCTCTCCATGTCCACCGCCACCGCCCTCGAGAGGTTGATCAGCGGCCGCTCCTGGGCCCAGCGCAGTTCCCAGTTGCGGTCGTCGTAGGTCAGCACGGTGCCGGTGCGCAGCCGACGCTTGAGCGCCTCGCCCTGCTCGCCGGTGATCTGCGCGGCGGCTTCCTGCAGCGCCTGCTGCACCTCGGCCAGGGCCGGCAGCGGGATGTGCGGCGGCAGCACCCGGTCGAGGATGCCGTCGCGGCGCATGTAGGCGTGCGCCAGCACGTAGTCGCCGATGGTCTGCGACTGCCGCAGGCCGCCGCAGTGGCCGATCATCAGCCAGCAGTGCGGACGCAGTACCGCCAGGTGGTCGGTGACGTTCTTGGCGTTCGACGGGCCGACGCCGATGTTCACCAGGGTGATGCCGTGACCGTCCTCGGCGATCAGGTGGTAGGCCGGCATCTGGTAGCGGTGCCAGAGCACGCCCTCGACCAGCGCCTGGGCCTCGTCCTCGCCCATGCCGCGCTCGATCGTCACGTTGCCGGGCAGCACCAGACGCACGAAGCGGCCATCCTCGCGCAGGCATTCGAGGCCGTGGCGGACGAACTGGTCGACGTAGCGGTGGTAGTTGGTCAGAAGAATCCACGGCTGCACATGACGCCAGTCGCTGCCGGTGTAGTGCACCAGGCGGCGCAGCGAGAAGTCCACCCGCGCCGCGTCGAACAGCGCCAGCGGGAAGGACTCGGCGCCGGCCCAGGCGAGCAGGCCGTCGGCGACGTCGTCGGAGGCCGCGGCCAGGTCGGTGCTGGGGAAGACCCGCGCCAGCTCGGCGGCGGTGACGCCCGAACCGCCCAGTTCGTCGCCCTGCTCCACCACATAGGGATAGGGGATGTCCTGCACCCCCACGCCGACCTCGACCTGCACGTCGAATTCGTTCATCAACGGGCGCAACTGGTCGAGCAGGTAGCGGCGGAAGGCCTGCGGCTGGGTCACGGTGACGCTGTAGACGCCCGGTGTCTGGACCTTGGCGAAGGCCCGCACGGTGAAGGGCACCTGGCCCTGCGGCAGGTGGGTCAGGCGCAGTTCGGGATAGCGGAACAGGTGGCGCTGCGCGGCATCCGGCTCGACCCGCTCGGCCAGGTAGCGCTTGAGCGCCTGGCGCAGGGCGGACGTGGCGCGCTGGTGCAGGGCGGCGAGGCGCTCCACCGCCTCCTCGGGAGTGGCCGCGACGACGAAGGATTCGGTGTCGGTATTCACGATCGGACTCTCTGTCTTGTTCAACGGCCTATCTTGCCCGGATTTGCCCGCCGGGCGTTAGCGGCGGCGACGGGAACGACTCACCGCGATGTACGAAATACCGATCCGAACGCTTGACTCCTGCCTATCAAAGCAATAACAATTCTCATTAATACAAGTATACATACACAAATGGAATCATGATCAGAAAGCCCCATGTGTTCGCCCGGCTGCGCCAGGGCGACGAAGTCTTCGGCTTGCTCAATTCGGTCCCCTCTCCCCTGCTCTGCGAAATGATCGCCGCCGCCGGCTATCACTTCGTGATTCTCGACATGGAGCACCTGCTGCGCTCCGGGGACGAGCTGATGCACTGCCTGCGCGCCTGCGAAAGCGCCGGCATCGCCCCCTGGCTGCGCCTGCCCGAAGTGGACGAAAAGCTGATCGGCCGGGCCCTGGACGCCGGCGTCGAGGCCATCGTGCTGCCGCGCGTGGAAAGCGCCGCGGAAGTCGAGCGGGCCGTCGCCGCCGCCTGGTTCCCGCCCCGCGGCCGGCGCGGCATCAGCGGAGGCCGGGTCACCGGCTTCGGCGCCCTGGCCCTGGCGGACTACATCGAGCGGGCCAACGACGAGCCGCGCATCGTGCCGATGATCGAAAGCGCTGCCGGCCTCGCGGCCCTGCCGGAAATCCTCGCCCTGCCGGGGATCGGCATGCTCCTGGAGGGCGCCCTCGACCTGGCCCTGGACCTGCGACTCGGCCCCGATCCGACCCACCCGCGGGTCTGGGAAGCGCTGCAGTCGATGGCCGCCGCCTGCGCCGCCGCCGGCGTGCCCTTCTGCGCCAACCCGCGCACCCCCGAACAGATCCGCCACTGGCGCGGCCAGGGCATCAGGAGCTTCCTCGCCGGCGAGGACCGCGGCCTGCTGCTCGCCGCGCTGAAAAATCGCCTGAACAGTTTCCAATCACCCACAGAAGTCTGACTATCCATGAAGATCAACACTCGCCAGTGCAACTGGCGTTTCAGCCTGCTGGCCGTGGCCGTGGCTTTCGCCCAGCCTGCGCTCGCCGAAGAGCGACAGGAAAACGGGACCTCCAGGGAAGAGGAGGTCTCGCTCTCCGCCACCATGATCAAGGGCGACGTGCTCGGACAAGCCACCGACGAGGAGGTCCGCACCTACGCCGGCAGCCGCAGCGTGGTCAAGGCCGAAGACCTGGAGAAGGCCAGCGTGCGCGGCCTGGACGACGCGCTGCAGCGCGTGCCGGGCGTGAAGATCTTCGACGAGACCGGTACCGGCGTGCTGCCGCAGATCTCCGTGCGCGGCCTCTACGAGAGCCGCAGCGGCCGCGTGCAGGTGCTCTCCGACGGTATCCCGCTGTCCCTGTCGCCCTACGGCCAGACCAGCCTGTCGCTGTTCCCGCAGACCCTGGCGACCGTCGACCGGATCGACATCGTGCGCGGCGGCGCCGCGGTGCAGTACGGCCCGAACAACGTCGGCGGGGTGATCAACTTCATCAGCAAGCCGATTCCCAAGGAGTGGGAGAACAATCTGGCCGAGCGCATTACCTTCTACGAAGGCGGCCACCAACTGTTCGACACCTACTTCAGTACCGGCGGCAGGGTCACCGACAGCCTCGGCCTGTTCTTCGAGTACGACGCCAAGAGCGGCCACTACGAGCGCGACCACTCCGACACCGACGTCGAGAACATCCGCCTGCGCGGCCAGTGGGACATCGACGAGAACCGCAGCCTGAGCTTCGGCATCCAGCGCTACGACGCCGACCAGGACCTGGCCGGTGCCCTCAGCAAGAAGGACTACGACAAGGACCGCCGCGACTCGACCCGCAACCTCGACCGCTTCGAGGGCGACACCGACCGCCTGTGGGGCACCTACAAGCAGTACCTGGGCAGCATCGGCTTCGCCGACGACGTGGAATTCAGCTTCACCGGCTTCGGCCACCACGACTACCGCAACTACTACGTCGGCCTCGACGCCGCCAGGACGTTCAACCCGGCGAATCCGCCGGCCTACCTGCAGGACGCGCCCCGCGACTACAGGGTCTGGGGACTCGAACCGCGCCTGAGCTTCACCATCTACGGCGACAAGGTGAACCAGACCTGGCTGATCGGCGGCCGCTACGTCCGCGAGGACACGGAATTCGAGGTCTACCGGGAAAACCTGAGGACCGGCGCGGTGGACACCGTCCGCGACTGGGACTTCGACACCGAAGGCAAGGCCACCTACATCAGCAACGCCATCAGCATGCTCGACGGCCGCCTGACCATCACCCCCGGCATCCGCCACGAACGCGTGCACCAGGACTATTCGGACGCGGTCACCGGCAAGAAGACCGAAAACCTCGACGACGAATGGCTGCCCGGCCTGACCATGGGCTACCAGATGACCGACGAGTGGTTCCTCTTCGCCAACGCCCAGCGTTCGCTGCGCGTGCCGCAGATCACCACCATCGTCTACGACGGCGACGTGAGTTCCGAGGTCGCCTGGAACTACGAGGTCGGCTTCCGCTACACGCCCCTGCCGAACCTGCGCTACGACTTCAACCTGTACCGCATCGACTTCGACGACCAGATCCTGTTCCAGGACGGCGCCTGGAAGAACGTCGGCAGCACCCGTCAGCAGGGCTTCGAGACCGAGCTGTTCTGGACCCCGGCGGCCATGCCGAATCTCGACCTGCACGCCAGCTACGCCTTCCTCGACGCCAAGATCCGCACCGGCCAGTACGAAGGCAACGAGGTGCCCTACGCCTCGCAGAGCCAGTTCAACGTCGACGCCCGCTGGCGCTTCGCCGAGGGCTGGACCTATACCCTGGACGGCCTGTACGTCAGCGAAGCCTATTCGGACGACGCCAACCACCGCGAGGAGAACGCCACCGGCTCCTATGGCGAACTGCCCTCCTACTGGATCTGGAACACCTCGCTGGAACGCAAGTTCAAGCTCAAGGAAAGCGAGCTGACCACCTCGGTCGGCGTCAGCAACCTGTTCGACCGCGAGTACTACTTCCGCGGCATCGACACCAGCCCCATGGGCCGCCAGCCGGCGCCCGGCCGCGCCGTCACGGTCGCCGCCAACTACCGCTTCTAGGACCCGCCCTCACCTCAACCGCACCGCAGGCATCGTCGTCCAGCCTCACGGCCGGACGGCTCCTGCCCGGAGAACGTCCATGCAAAGGCCTTTCGTCATTCTCAGTCACGTCGCCACCCATGCCGTCTGCGAAGGCTTCCTGCCTGCCGCGCAGCGGCGCGGGCATCCGCTGCTGCTCATCACCGACCATGCCCAGGGGCATTGGCGCCATCTGGCCGAGGCCGGGGTTTCGGTCGACGGGCTGGAGATCCTCGAATGCGACGTCTTCAACCCGCTGGCGGTGATCGAGTCGCTGCACGCCCATGGGCAACGCCCGCTGGCGGTGTTCTCCAACAGCGATCACCTGCAGACCAGTTGCGCCCTGGTGGCCGAAGCCTTCGACTGCCCCGGCAAGGACTGGCGGACCTGCCACGCGGCGAAGAACAAGGCGGAGATGCGCGAGCGCCTGCAGCGCCTCGGCCTTCCCGGCCCCTGGTTCCGGGTGCTGACCCCCGGCGCGGCGCTGCCGGCGGACGCCCCCTTCCCGCTGGTGGCCAAGCCGCGCGAGGGCGTCGCCAGCCTGGACGTGCAGTTGTGCCGCGACGCCGGCGAACTGGCCGCCTACTGCGAAGCCTTCTGGCAGCGCCAGCCGAACCGCGCGCTGCTGCTCGAAGCCTACCTGGAAGGACCGCTGTTCACCCTGGAGACCCTCGGCGACGGCCAGCGCCTGCAGGCCATCGGCGGCTTCGACGTGACCCTCTCGTCACCGCCGCACTTCGTCGAGCTGGAGGCGCGCTGGAACGGCCCGCTGGGTCGGGCGGCACGTAACGCCGCGCTGGCCCAGGTCGCCGCCTTCGGGGTCGACTTCGGCGTCTGCCACAGCGAATTCATCCTCACCGCCGACGGCCCGGTGCTGGTGGAGATCAACTACCGCAGCATCGGCGACGGCCGCGAATTCCTCCTCGACCGCCTGCTGCCGCAGGGCTGGTTCGAACGCATCCTCGACCTGCACCTGGGCGGCACCCTGGCCGACAACCAAAGCAGCAGCGCCGAAGCCCTGGTGCACTACCTGGTCGCCCCGCGCGCCGGCCGTCTGCTGGCGGCCAGCCCGAGCTTTCGCGACGAAGGCGACGGCCATTGGGTCGACTACTGCGCGCTGCGCGAGGTCGGCGAAGAGATCCGCCTGAGCAACTCGAACAAGGACTACCTGGGCGTGCTGCGCCTGATCGCCCCCGACGCGGCCGCCCTCGCGGCACGCTTCGATGCCGTGCGCAGCGACCTGCGCTGGGAGCTGGCATGAACCTCGACATGACGAATCACGACCGCGCGGCCATCGGCCAGCGCATCCTCGACTGCTGCCTGCGCGAGAACATCCGCGACCTGCTCGGCCGGGCACGGCCGGGCGCCCTGCCGGCGGAGCTGGCCGTCCACTGGCCGCAGCCGGCACAGCCGGACTGGCTGTGCATCGACCACCTGGGCTGCGGCGAACTCTGGCTGCCGGTGCGCCGCGGCGCGCCGCTGCAGGACTGGAGCGCGGTCGGCGACCGCTGGCTGCGCCGCGAGGGCGACAGCGTGCGTCTGGAGCAGGGCTACCGGCGCTGGCTCGAGCATCTGGCCAGCGGCCTGGACGCCGAGAGCCTGGCGCTGTTCGCCGACTACATCGAGGAAGCCGACTGCGCGGTCGAGCACCGTCGGCTGTGCCGCGAGGCGTACAGCGCGCACGCCAGCGAACTGGGCGAGATTCTCGCGGAAGCGGACTGGGGCCGGCGCCTGCTCGGCATCGACCGCCTGGCCAGCTACCTGGACCACCCCTTCTACCCCACCGCGCGGGCCAAGAGCGGCTTCGGCGCCTCGGCCCTGCAGGGCTACGCCCCGGAGTTCGCGCCGCGCTTTCGTCTCAACTGGCTGGCCGTGCCCAGGACGCTCCTCGAGCGGCCCAGCGCGCCGCCGGCGCTCTGGCCGGGCTTCGCCGAAGTCGGCCTGGACCCGGCGCTGGAGGAGAGCCACGCGCTGCTGCCGGTGCATCCGCTGACCTGGCCCGAGCTGGACGCCCACGGCCTGCCGGAAGGCTGCCTGCGCGCGCCGCACGGCGCCCTGGAGGTGGAGCCGACCCTCTCGGTGCGCACCGTGCTGTGCGTCGCCGAGCCGCGCTGCCACATCAAGCTGCCGCTGCTGGTGCGTACCCTGGGCGCGCGCAACCTGCGCCTGATCAAGCCGAGCACCCTGTACGACGGCCACTGGTTCCAGACCGTCCTCGAAACCCTCGCCGCCCGCGACGCCCGGCTCGGCGCGCGCTACCTGCACGTCGACGAGCAACACGGCGGGCATGCCGCCGGCGAGCGCCACCTGGCCTACATCGTGCGCCGCTACCCGACGGGCCTGGAGCGGGCGAGCCTGGTGCCGGTCGCCGCCCTGGCCAGCCGGCTGCCCGACGGCCGGCTGCTGGTCGAGGCGCTGGTCGAGCGCTTCCACGGCGGCGACCCGATGGCCTGGTGGCGGGACTACCTCGACCTGCTGCTCGGCGTGCACCTGCGTCTCTGGCTGCGCTACGGCATCGCCCTGGAGGCCAACCAGCAGAACGCCGTGCTGCTCTTCGAGGCCGGCCGCCCGCTGCGCCTGTTGATGAAGGACAACGACGCCGCGCGGCTCTGGCCGGCGCGCTTCGCCGCCGCCTGCGCGGACCTGGCGCCGCGTCTGGCCGAGCTGCGCGACGAGCGGATCCGCGTCGACGGCGTGCAGCCCTTGGCGGAGATGTTCTGCACCATCACCCTGCAACTGAACATCGTCGCGCCGCTGGAAGCCGTCGCCGAAGCCGGCCTGGCCGGGCGCGAGGCGCTCTACGCCTGCCTGCGCCAGCGCCTGCGCGCCTGCCTGGATGCGCTGGAGGACGAGGGCATCGCCGTCGAGGAGGCGCGCCGCTTCCTGCTCGACGCCCCGAAACTACCGGTGAAATACCTGCTCAGCGCCGGCAGCCTGTTCAGCAAGGAGCGCTCCGGCGCGGCCGACATCAACAAGTTCTACGGCTACAGCGCGGCGAACTTCCTGCAGGATGCGGCCCCATGTCCCGGCGCCTGACCGCCAGCGTCCTGCTCGGCCACTACCTGTCGGCCTTCACCGCCCTGGGTGCGCCGCTGTTCCTGCCGCGCATCCTCGCCGACCTCGGCAGCGCGGCGCCGACCTGGAGCATCGGCGCGCTCTACGTGCTGCCGACGCTCTGCACCGCGCTGGCGGCGCCGCTCTGGGGGCGCCTGGCCGACCGCCACGGCTGTCGGCTGTCGCTGCTGCGCGCCCACGCCGGCCTCGCCGCCGGCTTTTTGCTCGCCGGGTTCAGCCCGAACCTGACGGTCTTCACCCTCGCGCTGATCGTCCAGGGCACCTTCGGCGGCGCCATGGCGGCGTCGAACGCCTACCTGGCGACCCAGCTCGACGGCAAAGGCCTGTCGCGCGCCCTCGACCTGACCCAGTACTCGGCGCGCCTGGCGATGCTCAGCGGTCCGGTGTTGGTCGGCCTGCTGGCCGGCGCCGGCCTGGGGATCGAGATGTACCGCTATCTGGCCTGGCTGCCGCTGGTCGCCTTCCTGCTGGTCCTGCCGCTGCCGGCCGATGCGCCGCGCGCCGAGGCACGAAGCGCGGACGGCAACCCGGCTGCCGGCGAACTGCCGGCGGACCTGCCGCGCCTGCTCGCCGTGCAGTTCCTGTTCAGCTTCGCCATGGTGGTGACCTTCCCCTACTTCGTGCCCTACGGCGAGGCTCTAGGGGTGAGCAACGACGCGCTGATCGGCCTGCTCTACAGCCTGCCGCACCTGGTCTACCTGCTCGCCCTGCCCTGGGTCCAGCGCAGGAACGGCCCGCTGCTGCCGGCCGGGCTCGCCCTGCTGGCGCTCGGCAACCTGCTGCAGTTCCTGCGCCTGCCGGCCGAGCTGCTGTTCGCCCTGCGCCTGCTCGCCGGGCTGGGCATGCTGCTCGCCTTCGTCGGCCTGCACCGCTGCCTCGCCGCGCGGCGCCGCGCCGGCGGCGCCGGCCGGCTGTTCAGCTGGTATGACGCCAGCGGCAAGTGGGCCGGCACCGCCGCCGGCCTGGTCGCCGGCCTGGCCTGCCAGCGCTACGGCATCGCCATGCCCTTCCTGATCGCCTGCCTGGCCGCGCTCGCCGCGCTGGCCATGACCCAATCCTTACGCTCGCCGGAGATTGCCCCATGATCCGTGTCGCCCGCTCTCCCTACGAACGCACCCTGGACGGCGAGGCCCAGCGCCACGCCATCGACTGCCTGCTCAACTGCTACCTGCGCGAGTACGCCCTGCCGCGCGGCGAGGCGAGCCTCGACAGCCGGGCGCCGGACCTGCCCATGAGCCTGCGCCACGCCGAAGGCCGCTGCGTCGGCATCCGGCTGGCCGACGGCAGCCGCCTGGCGCTGCTCGCCGACCGCGCCAGCGTGCTCGGCCGCTGCCGCTTCGTCAGTCCGCCCTACTTCAAGGGCCACGACCAGGGCTGGCGGCCGCTGGACGCCACCGAACTGGCGCGCCTGCTGCTCGCCCCGCTGAACGGCCCGGAACGCCACGGCGAGCTGCTCGAACAGATCGACAACAGCCTGCGCATCACCCGCGCCTTCCTCACCCACGCCCGCGCCGCCAACCACGATCAGGCAGACACGCTCCTGCGCTCCGAGCAGGGCCAGGTCTGGGGCCATGCCCTGCACCCGACGCCGAAAAGCCGCGACGGCGTCTCCGAGGCCGACCTGCTGGCCTGCTCGCCGGAGGTCGGCGCGCAGTTCCCGCTGCACTGGTTCCGTGTCGATCCGGCGCTGATCCGCCACCAGGGCGACGACCCGCGCGGCCTGCTCGCCCGGATCGCCGGCGCCGACGACCTCTACCCCTGCCATCCCTGGGAGGTTTCCCGGCTGCTGGCCGACCCGCTGGTCCGCCGGGTGCGCGACCTCGGCCTGCTGGAATACCTCGGTCCGCAGGGCCTGGCGCTCTACCCGACCTCCTCGGTGCGCACCCTCTACCACCCGGCATTGAGCCATTTCCTGAAGTTCTCGATCCATGTGCGGCTGACCAACTGCGTGCGCAAGAACGCCTGGTACGAACTGGACAGCGCGGTGGCCCTGACCGGCCTGCTCGGTCCGCTGATGCGCGAACTGACCGACAGCCAGCCGGGCTTCGCGCTGATGCCCGAGCCGGCCGCCAGCACTCTGGACCTGTCCGCCCACGGCAGCGCGGAGGAGGCCCGCGAGGTCACCGAGTGCTTCGGCATCCTCTACCGGCAGAACCTCGATGCGGCCAGCCGCGCGCGCTACCAGCCACGGGTCGCCATGGCCCTGTTCACCTGGACCCTGGACGGCATCAGCGCCTGCCAGGCGCCGGTCGCGCATTGCGCGGCGCAACTCGGCGTGGACCAGGCCGAAGCCGCGTTGCGCTGGCTGCGCGCCTACGCCGGACTGCTGCTCGGCGGCTCGCTGCACTGCCTGTTCCGTCACGGCGTGGCGCTCGAACCGCACCTGCAGAACACCCTGCTCGGCTTCGACGCGCAAGGCCTGCCCTGCCGCGTGTGGGTCCGCGACCTGGAAGGCACCAAGCTGGTCCCCGAGCACTGGCCGGCCGAGCGCCTCGCCCACCTCGACGCGCGCACCCGCGCCTCGCTTTACTACGACGCCGACAAGGCCTGGAAACGGGTCGCCTACTGCAGCCTGGTCAACAACCTCGGCGAGGCCGTGTTCCATCTGGCGGACGGCGATGTGGCGCTGGAGGAACGCCTGTGGCGCGAAATCGCCGATCTCCTCGAAGCCCGGCGCGCACCGCTCGGCGATCCGCGGGCGCTGCGCGAGCTGTGCGCCGGCGCGCCCCTGCCGAGCAAGGAAAACTTCATGACCCGCCTGCTGATGAAGGCCGACCGCGAGGCCGGCTACACCGCCCTGCCCAACCCGCTGACCGCCACCTGCCATGGAGAATGCCGATGAACCTGCCCGCCTCCGTCCAGCAGGCCATCGCCGGCCTGCGCCGTTTCCATTCCGAGCCGTTGTGCGCCTATGTCTACGACCTGCCGGCGCTGGCGCGCCACGCCCGCGCCCTGCGCGCGGCGCTGCCGGCCGGCTGCGAGCTGTTCTACGCCGCCAAGGCCAACCCCGAGGCACCGATCCTGCGCAGCCTGGCGCCCTGGGTCGACGGCTTCGAGGCAGCCTCCGGCGGCGAACTGCGCTGGCTCCACGAATGCCATCCGGACAAGCCGCTGATCTTCGGCGGTCCCGGCAAGCTGGACAGCGAACTGGCCGCCGCCATGGACTGCGGGATCTCCGCCTTCCACGTCGAGAGCATCGGCGAGTTGCGCCGCCTGGCGGTCGTCGCCAAGGCCCACGGCCGTCCGGCCCCGCTGCTGCTGCGACTCAACCTCAAGCTCGACGAGGCGCCGGACAGCCGCCTGGTGATGGGCGGCAAGCCGACCCCCTTCGGCCTCGACGAGGAGGCCCTGGACGAAGCCCTGGCGCTGCTCGCCGGCGAGCCCTGGCTGGAGCTTCAGGGCCTGCACTTCCACCTGCTCTCCCATCAGTTGGACAGCGCCGCCCACCTGCAACTGATGCGCAGCTACTTCCGCTGCTTCCGCCAGTTGAACGCGCGCCACGGCCTGGATCTGAAACTGCTCAACGTCGGCGGCGGCATGGGCATCGATTACCGGGACCACGCCCGCTCCTTCGACTGGCCGGGCTTCTGCGCAGGGCTGGCCGCGCTGATCGCCGAGGAAGGCATGGCCGGCACGCGCATCCGCTTCGAGATCGGCCGCTTCCTCGCCGCCGCCTGCGGCTACTACCTGATGGAAGTGCTGGACATCAAGCGCAACCACGGCCAGTACTTCGCCGTGGCCCGCGGCGGCACCCACCACTTCCGCACCCCGGCGGCCCAGGGCCACGACCATCCCTTCGTGGTGCTGCGCGGCGAGCGCCCGGCCGAGCTGGAAAACCAGCCGGTGACCCTGGTCGGCCAGTTGTGCACGCCCAAGGACGTGCTGGCCCGTCAGCAGCCGGTGGCCGCCCTGGCGGTCGGCGACCTGCTGGTGTTCCCCCTGGCCGGCGCCTACGCCTGGAACATCTCGCACCAGCACTTTCTGATGCACGAGCCGCCGCGGATGCTGTTCCTCGAAGCCTGAAGCCGGCCGGCTAGCCGGGCTGCGGCGCGCTGCGCGCCAGCAGCCCGGCCACGTCCAGGCCGCGCGGCAGGGTGCCGTAGACCCGGCCGCCCTCGCCGAGGCGGCTGTGGATGAAGGCGTCCGACACCGCCGCGTTGCCGGCTTCCAGTAGCAGCCCGGCCTGCAGGGTCACGGCCAGCTCCTCGACCAGCCGGCGGGCGCAGTAGTGGATCTCGGTGCGGTCGGCCAGCGCCTTGCGCAGCCATTCGATGCGCGCCTTGAGCCGCGCGTCGCCATGGCCGCCGTCCAGCTCGTCGAACAGCACCTCCAGCGCCTCCGGTTCCTTGCCGAGCACGCGCAGCACGTCCAGGCACTGCACGTTGCCCGAGCCCTCCCAGATGGAGTTGACCGGCGCCTCGCGGTACAGCCGCGGCAGGATGCTCTCCTCGACGTAGCCGGCGCCGCCCAGGCACTCGGCGGCCTCGCCGATCATTTCCGGGGCGCGCTTGCAGATCCAGTACTTGCCGATCGCGGTGAGCAGCCGGGCGAGCGAGCGCTCGCTTTCGTCCTCGGCATGATCGAGCGCCCGCGCCAGGCGCAGGGTCAGGGCCAGCGCGGCCTCGCTCTCCAGGGCCAGGTCGGCCAGCACGTTCTGCATCAGCGCGTGCTCGCTCAGCACCTGGCCGCCGACCAGGCGGTGCGCGCAGTGGTGCAGGGCCTGGGTTAGCGCCTGGCGCATCAGCGCACTGGAGCCGATCATGCAGTCGAAACGGGTCAGGCCGACCATCTCCAGGATGGTCGGCACGCCGCGCCCCTCCTCGCCGATCATCCAGGCCAGGGCGCCACGGTACTCCACCTCGGCGGAGGCGTTCGACCAGTTGCCCAGCTTGTTCTTCAGGCGCTGGATATAGAACTCGTTGCGCCGGCCGTCCGGGCGGTGGCGCGGCAGCAGGAAGCAGGACAGCCCGCCGTCGCTCCAGGCCAGGGTGAGGAAGGCATCGCTCATCGGCGCCGAGCAGAACCACTTGTGGCCGAGCAGTTCGTAGGCCTGCCCCGGCCCCGCGGCACCGACCGGCCAGGCGCGCGTGCTGTTGGCGCGCACATCGGTGCCGCCCTGCTTCTCGGTCATCGCCATGCCCAGGGTGGCGCCGCCCTTGCGCTCGACCGGCAGGTTGCGCGGATCGTATTCGCCGGCCAGTACCCTGGGCAGCCAGCTTTCGGCGATCTCCGGCTGGCGGCGCAGCGCCGCCACGCTGGCGAAGGTCATGGTCAGCGGACAGGCGGTGCCGGCCTCGACCTGATTGTGCAGGTACATCAGCCCGGCACGGGCGACCTGGGCGCCGGGCCGTGGCTCGCGCCAGGGCAGCACCGGCAGGCCATGGGCGATGGCCGCGCGCATCAGCTCGTGATAGGCCGGGTGGAAATCCACCTGGTCGATGCGGTGGCCGTAGCGGTCGTGGCTGCGCAGCAGCGGCCGGTTCTCGTTGGCGGCGAAGCCCGCCGCCAGCAGCGGCCCGCCGGCCAGCGCACCGTAGTCGTCCAGGCGGCGCTCCGCCCAGCCGCCGTCGTAGCGGCGCAGCCACTCCTGCAACGGTCGGTCGATGCGGTAGAGATTGGCGCCGTCCAGGGGCGGCACCTGGTTGGTCACCTCGTGGGTCTCGGCGTACTGGTGCAGGTCCATGACGGCGCTCCTCGACGACGCTTGCTCCTTGAGTGAAGCACGCGCGATCCGTTGCGGCAGGGGCATCCGACGGGGACTCGACACGGACGATTAAATGGTAAGCTCGCAGGCCATGAACACGCCCAACTCCCGTCCCATCGTCCTCTGCCTGTCCGGCCACGACCCCAGTGGCGGCGCCGGCCTGCAGGCGGACATCGAGGCCCTGCTCGCCCAGGGCTGCCATGCCGCGCCGGCGGTCACCGCGCTGACCGTGCAGGACACCCGCGACGTCAGCGACTTCCGCGTGCTCGACCCCGCCTGGGTGCTGGCCCAGGCCGAGGCGGTGATCGCCGACCTGCCGGTCGCCGCGATCAAGCTGGGCATGCTCGGCTCGCTGGAAATGGTCGATACCGTGACCGGAATCGTCCGTCGCCGGCCCGGCGTGCCGCTGGTCTGCGACCCGGTGCTGCGCGCCGGCGGCGGCGGCGCGCTGGGCCGCGACGAGGTCGCCCAGGCGATCCGCGAGCGCCTGCTGCCGCTGTGCCGCATCGCCACCCCGAACCTGCCGGAGGCGCGCCTGCTCGCCGAACTGCCGGAGGGCAGCGCCGATGCCTGCGCCGAGCGGCTGCTCGAACACTGCGAGCACCTGCTGATCACCGGCGGTCATGGCGACGAGAGCGAGGTGCACAACCGCCTGTATGCGCGGGACGGCGACCGGCAGACCTTCACCTGCGTGCGCCTGCCGGGCAGCTACCACGGCTCCGGCTGCACCCTGGCCAGCGCCCTGGCCGGACGCCTGGCCCTCGGCGAGGAACTGGCCAGTGCGGTGCGTTCGGCGCTCGACTACACCTGGCGCACCCTGCGCGACGCCGAGGCGCCGGGCCGCGGCCAGTACCTGCCGCGCCGCCTGCCGCTGGATTTCGCCAACTGATCCGGCGGCGCCTGGCGCGGAACGGGCGCATCGGCTTGACTCTGCCGGGTCACCCCGGCGAACTTCCGCCGGCCATTCGCAGACGAGGCGAATCCACCATGAAACTACGCGGTCTCTACGCCATCACCGACAGCCGGTTGCTCGCCGACGGCAGGCTGCTGCCCTACGTCGAAGCCGCGCTCAGGGGCGGCGCCCGCTTGCTGCAGTATCGCGACAAGTCCGACGAGGACGCCCGCCGCCTGCGCGAGGCCGAGGCGCTGCGCGATCTCTGCCTGCGCTACGGCGCGCAGTTGATCGTCAACGACGACCTGGAGCTGGCCGCGCGCCTGGGCGTCGGCCTGCACCTGGGCCAGCAGGACGGCTCGCTGTCGGCCGCCCGCGCCCTGCTCGGCCCCAAGGCGATCATCGGCGCCACCTGCCACGGCCAACTGGAACTGGCCGAACAGGCCGCCGCCGACGGCGCCAGCTACCTGGCCTTCGGCCGCTTCTTCGACTCCTCGACCAAGCCCGGCGCGCCGCCGGCTAGCCTCGAACTGCTGGAACGGGCCCGCGCGCGCTTTCCCCAGCCGCTGGTGGCCATCGGCGGCGTGACCCTGGACAATGCGCCGGAACTGATCCGCCGCGGCGCCGCCATGATCGCGGTGATCAACGCGCTGTTCGCCGCCGCGAACGCCGCCGAGGTCGAACAGCGCGCGCGCGCCTTCGGCCAGTTGTTCGCCGACACCTGACTCTCCCTCCCGGCGGCGCCCGCCGTGCGGCGCCGCCCTTGCTCGCGAGGCCCACATGTCCCGTTCCGAAACCCTCTTCGCCAACGCCCAGAAGCACATCCCCGGCGGCGTCAACTCGCCGGTGCGCGCCTTCCGCGGCGTCGGCGGCACCCCGCTGTTCTTCAAGCACGCCGAAGGCGCCTACGTGATCGACGAGGACGACAAGCGCTATGTCGACTACGTCGGCTCCTGGGGCCCGATGATCCTCGGCCATGCCCACCCGGACGTGCTCGAAGCGGTGCGCCGGCAACTGGAGCACGGCCTCTCCTACGGCGCGCCGACCGCGCTGGAAACCGAGATGGCCGAACTGGTCTGCTCGCTGGTGCCGTCGATGGACATGGTGCGCATGGTCAGCTCCGGTACCGAGGCGACCATGAGCGCGATCCGCCTGGCCCGCGGCTACACCGGCCGCGACAGCATCATCAAGTTCGAGGGCTGCTACCACGGCCACTCCGACAGCCTGCTGGTCAAGGCCGGTTCCGGCGCCCTGACCCTCGGCGTGCCCAGCTCCCCCGGCGTGCCGGCGGCCTTCGCCAAGCACACCCTGACCCTGCCCTACAACGACCTGGGCGCGGTGGAAAAGACCCTCGCCGAGGTCGGCCGGGAGATCGCCTGCATCATCGTCGAGCCGGTGGCCGGTAACATGAACTGCGTGCCGCCGGCGCCGGGCTTCCTCGAAGGACTGCGCGCGCAGTGCGACCAGCACGGCGTGGTGCTGATCTTCGACGAGGTGATGACCGGCTTCCGCGTCGCCCTGGGCGGCGCCCAGGCGCACTACGGGGTCACCCCGGACCTCTCGACCTTCGGCAAGATCGTCGGCGGCGGCATGCCGGTCGGCTGCTTCGGCGGCAAGCGGGCGATCATGGAATGCATCGCCCCGCTCGGCCCGGTCTACCAGGCCGGTACCCTTTCCGGCAATCCGCTGGCCATGGCCGCGGGCCTGACCACCCTCAAGCTGATCGGCCGGCCGGGCTTCCACCGGGAACTCGCCGAGTACACCGGCCGCCTGCTGCAGGGCCTGCAGGAACGCGCCGACGCCGCCGGCATCCCCTTCGTCACCACCCAGGCGGGCGGCATGTTCGGCCTGTACTTCAGCGGCGCCGACGAGATCGTCACCTTCGCCGACGTGATGGCCAGCGACGCCGAGCGCTTCAAGCGCTTCTTCCACCTGATGCTCGACGGCGGCGTCTATCTGGCGCCCTCCGCCTTCGAGGCCGGCTTCACCTCCATCGTCCATGGCGAGACGGAGCTGTCGATCACCCTCGAGGCCGCCGAGCGCGCCTTCGCCACTCTCGCCAAGGCCTGAACGACCCGCTGGCGCCCCCGGCGGTTTTCCCGTTCCGGGGGCGGCAAAGGCACAGGCCGTGCGAAACCTGGCGAGCGAAGGTCGAGCAAGGCGAAATCGAGCGAAGAAGCGGAGTTCACGCATGGTGAATGAACACGACTCGCTCCGCTCGCCCCTTCCGGGCCGCACCGAAGCGCGTCGGCCGCGAGCGGCCGCCGGGCCCGATTCAGCGCGGTATGGCCGGGCGCGGCAGTTTTTGCACAGCCAAAGGCTTTGTAAGGCCCGCGCCGCTTATTCATAATGTGGCGGCCGGCACACTTCGCCGGCCGGGCTACTCCGCCCGCTCCGACTCGAGGCGCAGCGATTCCATGATCCGCCGTAACCTGACCCTGGGTTGCCTGTTGCTATGTTCTTTTTCCTTGCCGGTCATGGCCGGGGAGAACACCCTGCTGATCCCGGCGCCGGGCAGCTGCACCCTGGACAGTCCGGCCGAGGAACTGCCGGCGGCGCTGTCGCGCTGCGAACAGGCCGCGCAGGACGGCGACCCGCAGGCCGAATACGAACTGGGCGAGTTCTACTACGACGGCAAGCGCACCCCGCGCGACCTGGCCCGCGCGCTGCACTGGTTCGAACAGGCTTCGCTCAAGGGCCACGCCGAGGCCCAGTACCGCCTGGGGCTGATGTTCTTCCACGGCGAGGGCGTACCGGCCAACATGGTGCAGGCTTATATAGTGCTGAAGATGGCCGCGGTGAACGGCTCCGAGGATGCCCTGGACAGCGCCGACCAGGTCGCCGAGCGGATGAGCGGCGACGAGCTGGAGGCCGCCACCCAGGTGCTCGGCCAGATCTTCCGCAACTACCTCATGGAACTGCAGGCCCTCGAGGGCCGCTCGCCGTTCTCGCCGCTGCCCTGAACGCCCGCGGCGGGGCTCGCCCGCCGGCCACTTGCGGGCCACGAATCGTCCATTCGGAAGCGGCCGACGGCCATGCGGGAAATGCGACCGGCGTCTTTTCACGCGCCGCCAGGGGCTGGCCGGGCGGCCCGCCCGCTGCCGCCTGCGCCGCGCCTCGCAGGCGTTGCCCAGGCCCCTGGCGCCGCGCCGGACTACCGCCCGCCCTCAGCTCTGCAGGTACACCACATGGGTATGGGTGTATTCGTAGAGCCCGTGCTTGCCGTCCGCACCGCCGATGCCGGACTTGCGCACCCCGGCGTGGAAGCCCTGCATCGCCTCGAAGTGCTCGCGGTTGATGTAGGTCTCGCCGAAGTCCAGCTCGCGCAGGGCGTGCATGGCCTTGTTCAGGTCGCGGGTGAACACCGAGGAGGTCAGGCCGTACTCGCAGTCGTTGGCCAGGGCAATGGCTTCGTCGAGGTCGTCGACGATCTGGATCGGCAGCACCGGGCCGAAGATTTCCTCGCGCATGATCCTCGTGTCGGCCCGGCAACCGGTCAGCACCGTGGGCTGGTAATGATGGCCCGGACGCTCGGCGATGGCGCCGCCGGTGACCAGGGTGGCGCCCTGGGCCAGGGCGGTGCGCACCTTGGCGTCGATCTTCTCCAGCCCCAGGCGGTTGATCAGCGGCCCCATCTCCACCTCCGGCTCGGCGAGCGGGTCGCCGTAGCGGGTGGCCGCCATGGCCGCGGCGATCCGCTCGATGAACGGCTCCGCCACCTGGCGCTGGACGTAGACCCGCTCGGCGCAGTTGCAGACCTGGCCGCTGTTGATGATCCGCGAGTCGCGGATGGCCTTCACCGCCAGCTCCAGGTCGGCGTCGGCGAGCACGATGGCCGGCGCCTTGCCGCCCAGCTCAAGGTTCAGCTTGGTCAGGTTGGGCGCGGCCGCCGCCATGATCCGCGCGCCGGTCTCGACGCTGCCGGTGAAGCTGATCAGGTCGACGCCCGGATGCGAACTCAGCGCCCCGCCGACCTGGCCGGCGCCGCAGACCACGTTGAACACGCCGCGCGGCAGGTCGGTCTCGGCCACCAGGCGGGCGAACTCGAAGCAGTTGTTCGGGGTTTCCTCGCTGGGCTTGACCACGATGGTGTTGCCGGTAAGCAGCGCCGGCGCCATCTTGCGGGCGATCAGGAAGAACGGAAAGTTCCACGGCAGGATGCCGGCCACCACGCCGAGCGGCTTGCGGAACAGGAAGATGTTCTCGCCGGGACGGTCGCTGGCGATGATCTCGCCTTCCAGGCGCCGCGCCCATTCGGCCATGTAGTCCAGGTAGTCGGCGGTGAAGTTCACCTCGACTTCCGCCAGGCTGGCGATCTTGCCCTGCTCCAGGGTGATGGTGCGGGCGATCCGTCCGGCGTCGGCGCGGATCTTCGCGGCGATGCGGCGCAGATGGCCGGCGCGCTCGATGGCCGGCTTGCGCGCCCAGTCCTTCTGCGCGGCGCGGGCCGCGGCCAGCGCGCGCTCGACTTCCTCGGCGCTGGCGGCGGGTACCCTGGACAGCAGGGCGCCGTTGGCCGGGTTGAAGACCTCCAGATGCGCCGCGCTCTCGACGAAGGCGCCATCGATGTAGTTCCGGTGGACCGGTACGGACGAAGACATGCGGATTCTCCTTGGATTCAGTAGGTGCGCGAGGGCGCGTCGGACGCCGGAGTGTCGCGGAAGCGCGCCAGGCCGGCCAGCGCGCCCTGGCGCAGCAGGCTGATGTCGATGGCGACGGCGATGAACCGGCAGCCCCATTCCCGGTAGCGGCGGGCGTCCTCCTCGTGCGGGGCGAGGATGCCGCAGGCCTTGCCGGCGGCGCGGGTGGCCTCGATGGCGTGATGGATAAGCTCCTGCACCTGCGGATGGCCCGGATCGCCGGGATGGCCGAGGCCGATGGAAAGATCGGCCGGGCCGATGAACACCGCGTCGACGCCTTCCACGGCGGCGATCGCCTCGACGTTCTCGACCCCGGCACGCGATTCCACCTGGACGATCAGGCACAGCTCCTCATGGGCGGTGTTCAGGTAGTCGGGCACACCGTCCCAGCGGGTGGCGCGGGCCAGGCCGCCGCCGACGCCGCGGATGCCGTGCGGCGGGTAGCGCATGGCGCGCACCAGCGCCCTCGCCTGCTCGGCGCTTTCCACCATCGGCACCATCAGCGTCTGCGCGCCGATATCCAGCAGTTGCTTGATCAGTACCGGATCGCCACAGACCGGCCGCACCACCGGCTGGGTCGGATACGGCGCCACGCTCTGCAATTGGGCCAGGATGGTCGGCACGCTGTTGGGCGCGTGCTCGCCGTCGATCAGCATCCAGTCGTAGCCGGTGCCGGCGACGATTTCGGCGGCATAGCCGCTGGCGAAGCCGGCCCAGATGCCGTATTGGGTTTCCGGTCGTTGCAGCGCCGCCTTGAAGGCGTTGTGCGGCATTTTCATGAGTGTCTCCTCGAAAGCCGCGCGGAATGCGGGCATGGCGGGATTGATGAGGTGGATGGCCCGCCCGGCACCCGGCGAGGTCGCCGCGAGTACCGGCGCGGGCATCGGCCAGGGTCAATGGGTGTAGGGACGATGCAGTTGGCATTCCGGGTTCAGGGTGACGCCGAAACCCGGCTGGTCGAGGCGCGAGAGGCGCATGCGGCCATTCTCCGGGACCGGCTCGCCGAGCAGTTGCGGGTGGAACATCGGCACCACCTGGTCGGCCTTGGGCGCCATCATCAGGAACTCGGCGAACGGGCTGTTCTGCCGGGTGGCGACGAAGTGGTAGCTGTACACCGAGGAGCCATGGGGCACGACCAGCGCGTTGTGGGCGTCGGCCAGCGCGGAGATCTTGAGCAGCTCGGTGACCCCGCCGCACCAGCCCACGTCCGGCTGGATGATGTCGCAGCAGCCCATCTCCAGCAGCATGCGGAAGCCCCAGCGAGTGGCCTCGTGCTCGCCGGTGGTGACCATCATTCCGGTCGGCGCATTGCGGCGCAGCTCGGCGTAACCCCAGTAGTCGTCCGGCGGCAGCGCCTCCTCGATCCACTTCAGGCCGTACTCGCGGGCGCCCCGGGCCAGTCGGGTGGCGTAGTTCAGGTCCAGGCTCATCCAGCAGTCGAACATCAGCCAGAAGTCCGGACCGACCCGCTCACGCATGGTCGCCAGTTCCTCCAGGTTCTTCTTCAGGCCCTCCTCGCCCTCGGACGGGCCGTGGTGCAGGGGCATCTTGCCGCCGATGAAGCCCATCTTCTGCGCCAGGTCGGGACGCGCGCCGGTGGCGTAGAACTGCAACTCGTCGCGCACCGCGCCGCCGAGCAACTGGTGCACCGGCTCCCGGCGAACCTTGCCGAGCAGGTCCCACAGCGCCAGGTCGACGCCGGAGATGGTGTTGATCACCAGGCCCTTGCGCCCGTAGTAGAGCGTCGAGTTGTACATCTGGTCCCAGATGCGCTCGATGTCGGTGACCCTGGCCCCTTCGAGGAAACGCGCCAGGTGCTTCTCGACGATATAGGCCGCCGGCTCGCCGCCGGTGGTCACGGCGAAGCCGACATTGCCGTCGCTGGCCTCGATCTCCACCACCAGGGTGCCGAGCACGTTGATGCCGAAGCTGCGCCGGCTCTGCCGGTACTCGGGGTATTTGCCCATCGGCGTGGAGATGTGATCGTCGATCCAGTGGCCGTCGCCCTGGTCGTGGTAGTCGGCGCCGCCGCCACGCAGGACGAAGGCGCGGACCTGCTTGATGGTTGGAATGCTCATGGGGATGACTCCTTGCTTTGCGGTCAGTGGGAGGTGGTTCGTTCGGCCGGCAGGGGCCGGCCGGGAAGGTCGAGGCCCAGCAACATCAGGGCGGCCAGCACGGTGGTGGCCGACAGCAGGTAGAGGCCGGCGGCCGGCGAGTCGAAGGCGCGCTCCGCCCAGTTCTTGAGGAGCGGCGCGGCAAAGCCGCCGAGCGCGCCGAAGGAATTGATCAGTGCGATACCGCCGGCCGCCGCGCTGCCCGCCAGGTGGGCCGAGGGTAGGGTCCAGAACACCGGCTGCACGGCGATGAAGCCGGCCGCGGCGAAACACAGGGCCAGCAGCGCCAGCGGCGGGCTGGCAACGCTGACCGAACAGGCGATGCCGGCTACCGCCATCAGCAGGGTCAGCGCCCCGGTGCGGCGGCGCTCGCCGGTGCGGTCGGAATAGCTGGGAATCCACCAGGCGGCGAACAGCGCGCAGAGCCACGGGATCGCCGTGACCAGGCCGACGCCGAAGCCGACCTCGCGACCGAGCAGGCCGGCCACCTGGCTCGGCAGGTAGAACACCACGCCATAGACGCTCGCCTGGATCAGCAGAAAGATCGCGCAGAGGTACAGCAGCACGGGCTGGCAGAGCACCGCGAGAAGCGGTCCGTGCGAAACCTTGCCCCAGTCCTCCGCGTCGAGGATGTCCTGCAACCGCCGGCGCTCTTCGGCACTCAGCCATTTCGCCTCGGCCGGGCGGTTGTCCAGATACCAGTAGGCCCATACGCCCACCAGCGACGCCATCAGGCCTTCCACGGCGAACAGCCACTGCCAGCCGTGCAGGCCGCCCAGACCGTCGAGCTCCAGCAGCAGGCCGGAAAACGGACTGCCGAAGATGAAGGCCAGCGGCGCGCCGAAATAGAAGAAGCCCATGGCCTTGCCGCGTACCGCCGACGGGAACCAGTAGGTCAGGTAGAGGATGACGCCGGGAAAGAAGCCGGCTTCGGCGATACCGAGCAGAAAGCGCAGGACGTAGAAGCCGGTTTCGTCCCGGGCGAACATCATCGTCGCCGAAACCAGCCCCCAGGTGACCATGATCCGGCACATCCACAGGCGCGCGCCGACCCGGTGCAGCATCAGGTTGCTCGGCACCTCGAGCAGCGCATAACCCACGAAGAACACGCCGGCGCCGAAGGCGAAAGCACCGTCGGAAAGACCGGTATCGGCCTGGAAGGCCTGTTTGGCGAAGCCCACGTTGGCCCGGTCGAGGAAGGCCATGATGTACATCAACAGCAGGAAGGGCAGCAGCCGCCAGGACACCTTGGCGAGCAGGGCCGCAGGGAGAGTCTTCACGACAGTTTCCTCTTGGAATTGTTGTGCACTGCGTGTTGCGTCGTGGCTCGAAGCCGGTAGCCGGTTCGTGCTCAGTTGGGCGCCCGGTCCGGAGCGGCCGGCCGCCATGGCGGGTGGCGGAAGCCCCGCCCGGGGATGTCCGCCAGGGCGGACCCGGCGGGAGACCGAGAAGGGAAGTCGAACGTCGTCATGGTCATGCACCTCGGCTCGTCGTTCTTGTGTGAGGCGACTGTACTGTGCGGTTACGATGCACCACCAATCGCATTTTTCTTAAAATCGATACTTTGCAGGTATCGATACAAAAGACGGCTCCAGTACGCATCCCGCCATTGCCGGCGTCCGAGCCCGGCTCCTTCCGGGGACGTCATTTCCACCAGTGCTCCACCTGCACGCCGAAGGTGGCGCCGTTGCGGTCGGAGCCGAAGGTGCCGGTTTCGGAAAGCGTGGAGCCGGGATCGGCGGCGCGCTGCGCCGCTTCGTTCCAGGCGGCGTAGGTGTAGAAGACGCGGAGTTCCGGACGCTTCCAGAAGCCCGGCCCGGACGGCGACCAGGTCGGCGTGACGGTGAACTTGGTCAGCTTGCGGGTGCCGCCGGGGGCCTTCACCTGGTCGCGGCCCAGCTCGACGGAGACCTTGAACTGGTCGTTGATGCCGAATACCGGGCGCATGCCGACGGATAGCCAGCGCTGGCTGCCGCCATCCGAGCGGACATCCTTCTGGTAGAGAACGGAGAACTCGCCGCTGAAGCGCGGCCCCGTCTCCCAGTCGAAGATCTCGATCAGGCGCCAGCTCTTGTCGGTGCTGTTCAGGGTGGTATCGCCGGTATAGCTCAGGCCGGTACCCGAACCGCGGCCGAATTGCAGGGCCAGGGTGTTGCTGTTGCCCTCGCCCAGAAAGCCCTTCTGCTTGTGCTGTACGGTCGTCGACCAGCCACTGCGGGCGTCGCGGCTGTCCGGCTTCTGGATGTAGCTGACGCCGACCTTCAGTTCCCCGCCGGGGTTGGGCTCGAAGCCGCCGACGGTGATGTCGTGGCGGTTGACGTAGGGGTCCTGGTCCTGACCGTCCTTGCGCGAGAACACATAGCTGTACTCGAGATCGCCGATGGGCACCTCGTCGAAACCGAAGCCGGTGGCGCTCTGGTTCCAGTACCAGAAGTCGGAGATGTGGATGTCGTTGCGGTTGTACCAGCGCCGTCCCAGCCAGAAGTTGCCGCCGTTCAGGACCGGCATGTCCTTCCATTCGGCGTACCACTGGCTGAGGCGGCTGTAGCCATGCTCGTCGCTGAATTTCAGCGAGTGGCCGTACTCGTTGTAGAGCTGCGCCATGCCGAAGACGCCGAGCGTCGAGCCGTCGTCGAATTCGAGCACATCCTGGCGCAGGGCCAGCTCGATGTACTGCTCGCACTCGTTGCCCAGGCGGAACTTGGACTGCGCGCCGGGCAGCTTGAAACAGGCCTGCGTGCCGCCTTCGGCGGAACCGCCGAAACCGTCGCGGTAATAGCCGCTGAAGTCGAGCGCGGCAGCCGAAAACGGCAGGGCCAGGCAGGCGGCGCCGGAAAGCAGCAGGTTTCTTATTGTTCTTGTTGTCGGGATGCGTTTCATTTTTCGTTACTTCATGAATTTCGGGAACGGCCGACCCCTGCCGGAAAAGCCTGCGCTTTTCCGCCCGGTGGTCGATTCATGGATGTGTGCGCCTGCTTTCGCTCAGGGCGCCGGCAAATACCCAGTCGAAAGGCCGGCGCCGTCCGTCAGGGCTGTTCCGGACAGCGCGGCGACCAGCGGTAGACGCGCCTGGAGTTCAGGTAGAAGACCTTGCGCCGCGCCTGCTCCGGCTTGCCGGCCAGGTAGGCCCGGCTCAGCGCGACGGTCTGCGCCAGGCTGCCGAGATGCTCGCTGTTGGGCCAATCGCTGCCGAAGACGATGCGGTCTTCGCCGAACAGCTCCCACAGGCCGTCGAGCCGCGCCCGGTGATAGGCCAGGTCGAAGCGCACGGGCGCGTCCGCCCGGCCATCGTCCTCGCGACAGGGGATTTCCGAGAGCTTCATGAACACCTGGCGGCGCTGCGCCAGCTCGGCCAGGTCGCGCCGGTAGGAGCGCTCCACAGCGGCGGGCACCCTGGCGTTCGGCAGGTGGTCGACCACGATCCGCAGCTCCGGCAGCCGGTCGCTCAGGCGCAGCAGCGCGACGATGAGTCCGGGATCGGGGTTGGCGCTCTCCAGGACACGGCCGCTTTCGGCCAGGCGCCCGAGATCGGCGACGAAGGCGGGCCGTTGCAGGCCCACCCCCAGGTCGCGTCCCCAGAGGTTGCCGTAGCGCGTGCCGCAGAACAGCGGATCGGCGGCCAGGCGTTCGAGGTCCGCGGCGAAATGCGCCTCTCCCGGCTCCAGGTTGCCGACGAAGCCGACCAGGCGGGGATCGCCGCGCACCACGTCGAGCAGCCAGAAGTTGTCCTGCCGCCAGGGGCTGGCCTCGACCACCAGGGCGCCCACCACCCCCAGCGGCCGGGCCAGGGGGAAATAGTCGTCCGCCAGGGCGCGGCCATGGATGGCATCCTCCGGGGCCGGCCAGGGCACGCCCTCGGGGCGCGTCGCGTCGAACAGATGGATGTGGCCATCGAGCAGCGGGCCATCCCGGCGAGCCGACGGGACGCCGCCTTCGGCAGCCCCTGCAACCTTGGACAGACTCATGGCGATCAGCCCTCCTGCCAGGAACGCTCTGCGTCGCATGGGATCGTCCTTTCGGCCCGAAGGCACGCTGCGCTACGGATGGGCTGTCGCTCGATGGAAAGCCGCTGGGTCATGACGGAAGTCCTTCTTGTTCTTGTTGGCTGCAAGTTTCATCGGCCGCGCGTCCGGCCCCGGGCCCTTCCCGTCATTGCAGGTTGACGAACAACCCGCCATCGACCAGCAGCGAGGCGCCGGTGACGTAGCGGGCCATGTCCGAGGCGAGGAACACGATGGGGCCGGCCAGGTCGTCCGGTTCGCCGAGACGGCCCAGCGGCACGCGGCTGGTCATCCGCTCGCGCTTCTCCAGGTCGGACAGGTCCTCCTTGTTGATGTCGGTGGCGATGGTGCCGGGCAGCACCGCATTGCAGCGAATGCCGTAGGGACCGAGCGCGATGGCGCAGGACTGCATCAGCGAGAGCAGGCCGGCCTTGGTCGGCGTGTAGTGGGTCTGCATGGCGCCGCCCACCAGGGCGCTGATGGAGCTGACGGCGATGATGGCGCCGCCGCGGCCCTGCTCCTTCATCCGCCGGGCCGCCGCCTGGACCGTGAAGTAGGCGCCGTTGAGATTGGTGCCCACGGTCTTCAGGTAAAGCTCGCGGGGCATGTCGAGGAACGAATGGAAAGGACAGATGCCGGCGTTGTTGACCAGCACGTCGACGCTGCCGAAGGCCTCCACGGCGGCGGCCACGAGTTTCTCTCCCGAGTCCAGGTCGGCGGCGTCGGCGCCGACCGCGATGGCCGTCCCGCCGAAGGCGGCGATTTCCTCCGCCAGCGAGAGGGCGCCTGCGCGGCCCTCGTCGCTGCCGCTGTGGCCGATGACCACGCGGGCGCCCTGTCGGGCGCACTCCCTGGCGGCGGCGCGGCCGATGCCGCGGGAGGCACCGGTGACGATGACGGTCTTATCGATGAGCAGCATGATGGGGACTCCTTTTATAGGGTGAGCAGGATCAATTGAGATAGTTGCCGTAGCCGACGTTGACGATGGCCAGGAGGATCACCGAAATGCCCGCCAGCAGGACGCGCCGGTTCGCCTGGCTGGTGCCCTGCCATTCGCGGAAATACAATCCCCAGCAGTTGGAGACGATGATGATGAAGGACATGTGCAGGACCCAGGAGCTGGCATCGTTGTGCAGCCGGCTCTCGCCCATGCCGTAGAAGAAGAACTGCAGGTACCAGAGGGTGCCGGCGCAGGCCACTAGCAGGTAGTTGCGCAGCAGCGGCGTGCCGCGGTCGGTGTAGTCGCGGTAAGTCCCGTTGCGGCGGTTGAGCCACAGGCACCACAGGGCATTGGTGGTCAGCCCGCCCCACATGATGACCATGAAGGTGACGTTGTTCTGGAAGAGCGGATTGGCGCCGTGCGCCACGGCCGCCTCGGCCAGCGGCTGGCCGGCGCTGATGCCGTAGCTGAAGCAGGCGCTGAGAACGCCCGAGATCAGGGCCACCAGCGCCCCCTTGCTCAGGGAGAACTCGCTGACGCTGGCGAATTTCGTTTCGTCCGGCACTTCGCGCTCCTTCATGACCCCGGCACGCCCGCACAGCCCGATGCCGATCAGCGAGACGAAAACCCCGAACAGCACCCAGTATCCCCCCGTGCTGGTGAGCATGGCGCTGAGCGTGCCGTCGGCGGCATCGGTGAACAGGTCGCGATAGAGCGGCGGAATCAGCGCGCCCAGCGCGGAGGTGAGCCCCAAGACTATCGACATCCCCAGCGACAGCCCCAGATAGCGCATGGTCAGGCCGAAGGTCAGGCCGCCGATGCCCCAGAGCACGCCGAACAGATAGGTCCAGAGCAGGGTTCCGAAATCGGCGTCCCGCAGGATCTGCAGGTAGCCCGGCACCGTCAGTTCGGCGGCGACGAAGGGCACGATCAGCCAGGACACCAGGCCTCCCGCGATCCAGTAACTTTCCCAGGCCCAGCCGCGAACCTTTTTGTAGGGAATATAGAAGCTGCCGGAGGCAAAGCCGCCGATCAGATGCAGGGCGACGCCCAGGATGGTGGTTTCCACGATATACATCCTTCTTTTTATTGTGAGTCGGACCTTCACTCGCCGGCGGGAGCGCAGGTCAGGGTGAACATGGGCTGCAGATCGACGCAGACGGGCGAGCCGTCGGCATGGCAAGCCATGATGTCGCGCATGTGCCGCCACCAGCGCCGCATGACCGGCAGATCGGGCAGGGCATCGAGCGCATGCTCCTGCCGATGGCTCAATACGGCGAACAAGGCGTTCGTCCCGGGATCGAGGAAGATCCGGTAATCCTCGACCCCGGCCGCGCGCAGGGCATCCACCAGTTCGGGCCAGATGGCGTCATGACGGCGGCGATATTCCTCCGCCCGGCCCGGATCGAGGCTCATTCGAAAAGCACGTATCGGCATTGGAGTGCTCCATGGCTGCATGCTCGGCGGGACGGCGCGAGCGTCCCGCACGGTCCGCTTCGCGACAGTTGCAAGGGTCCTGGCGGGGAGCTGCGCGACGCCGTCCTGACAACCCCGGACGAACCGGCGCTCACTGGCGCTCGCGGCGACGGAGCCGGTGTGGAAGACGGAACGGCGGACTGAAGCAGAGAGTGAAGAGCGGGAAGGACAGCCAGGTGGAAAGGCTGGACAGCGTCATGGCGTTTACCTCGTGAATCTTTGTTTTTATGCGAGGCGACTGTACTGTGCTGTCCTGATACGTTACCAATCGATTTTTGATTAAAACCGATACCCTGGAGGTATCGATATGGAGACCCTCCCATGCACGCCCTTCCGGCATCCCGCAGCCTGTTCAGCCGATTGCGCTACAAGCACCTGCACATGCTGGTGGTGCTGGGTTCCAGCCAGAACCTGCACCGCGCCTCGCAGACCCTGAACATGTCGCAACCCGCGGCGACGCGCATGCTGCACGAGATCGAGGAGATGTTCGGCTGCGAGCTTTTCGAGCGCCTGCCGCGCGGCATGCGCCCGACCGCGCTGGGCCAGGAGTTGCTGCTTTTCGCCGAGTCGGCCCTGACCCGCCTCGACCGCTGCGCGGAAGACCTGGCCGCGCGCCAGCAGGGCGGCTACGGCTACCTGTCGATCGGCACCATCATGGGCGCGGCCCCCGGCCTGGTGATGGATTCGGTCGCGGAAATCAAGGCGCTCAAGCCGCAACTGCGCATTCGCATCATGGGCGACACCAGCGACCAGGTGATCCAGTCGCTCGAACAGAGCCGCATCGACCTGGCCATCGCCCGGCGCAACGCCATCACCGACAGCCAGCGCTACGCGTTCGAACTGGTGGGCAACGAGCGCCTGCTGGTGGTGGTACGCAGCGGACATCCCCTGGCGCAGCGAAGCCAGGTCGACCCGCTGGAACTGGTGAGCGCCTGGCCCTGGATCCTGCAACCGCAGACCAGTCCGGCGCGCATGGCCCTGGACCAAGCACTGCAGCGCCTGGCGCTGCCGGCGCCGGCCGACATCATCGAGTGCAACTCGGTGTATTCCATGCAGCAGTTGATCCAGCTCACCGAGGCGATCATGGTGCTCTCGGAAAGCGCCCTGCGCGATTACCTGCGGATGGGACTGGTCAAGGCCCTGCCCGTGGATCTGGCGGGGAAGATGGAGCCCTTCGGCCTGCTCTGGCGGAAGGACGAACCGATCAGCCGGGAAATGGAGCTGTTCATCGAACTGATACGGCGCCGCGCCACGGCGGCGCCTTGAGAGCCGCCGGGAGCCGCCCCGTCAGCTCTTGTCCGGCAGCGGCGGCAGCGGGAAGGGCGTGACGTTGCCGCCCTTGGCCTCGCTGATCCGCGCCGTGCCCAGGCGCTCCACCACGTCGATGCGGACGATCGCGTGCAGCGGCACGAAGCTGCGCTGCACGCCCTCGAACTGGCCGCGCAGGCGCTCCTCGCCGGGATCGATCAGCATCTGGGTACGCTCGCCGAAGACGAACTCCTCGATCTCCAGAAAGCCCCACAGGTCGCTCTGGCGGATCTGCCTGGCATACAGCTCGTAGACCTGGCCCTGGTTGAGGAAGATCACCTTGTAGATCGTGGCGTCGCGCTTGCTCATCTGGCTGCGGGTAAGTCGCTGGAAAGGAGCCGCGAAGGATAGCACAAGGGCCGCGGCGCACCGCCTGCCCGGCGTTTCTGGCCAGGGCAATCGCATGAAGCGCTCGCCTGATACCGAACTGGAAAGATTGTGTGCCTGGTCCGTTCCGGCGTGCTCTCCAGATCCGGTGCATCGTCTGCTTGCCGAGTGGCCGGACAGTCCCTGTTTCGGCCCCCCGGCCGAGTCACTTTCTCTTTGCTCGCGCGAAAGAGAAAGCGCGCCCGATCATTCGGCCCCGGCTGCGCCAGGGTTCCCTCGCTCCGGCGCCGCTCCGGGGGCACGTCGCGAAGGGACGTCCCTGTCCCTTCGCGACTCGCTCGGCGTCCTGCCTCGCGTCCCCCTCCGCGACACCTGCGCTCGGCCTCCTGAACGGGAGTCGGTTCCGAGCTGCCTGAAAGCGCTTTTGCCCTTCTTGTGGCTCGGCCTGTCAGGCAACGCCGGATGCCCCCTTCAGGAGGCCGAGCGGAGTCGTCGTGGAAGGGGTCGAGCGGCAAGGATGCCGCGAGAGCCGCGATGGGCCATGGATGGCCCTTCGCGGCGGGCCCCTGGAACGGCGATGTAGGGAGGGAACCCGGAGCGAAGCGCAGGGCCGGATGAGGGGGTGGCCTTCTTTTGGGTTACTTTTTCTTGGCCAGATGTACAGACCGGAGACCTAGGTGACAGGTGTGCGGGGACATGGTTGACACTTTCGGCAGTGACCTGCCGAGCCAACGACCATGCCCTGGAACATTCAAGACACCATGAACCTACGAGAAGAATTTGTCCTGCTGGCCCAGCAGGAAGGCAGCAACCGCCGTGAGTTGTGCCGACGCTTCGGGATCAGCCCGCAGACTGCGTACAAGTGGCTGGTCCGATATGAACAGCAAGGGCGTGCCGGCCTGGCCGACCTTTCCAGGCGCCCCAAGACCAGCCCACACCTGACATCGCCCAGTCTGGAAGCCCGGGTGGTGGAGCTGCGCCAGGCCCATCCGTGCTGGGGTGGACGTAAGCTGAGTCGGCGCTTGCAAGACCTGGGGCATCCAGCCTTGGCGCCAAGCACCATCACCTCTATCCTGCACCGTCACGGACTGATCGATCCCCTGGCCTCAGAAGCGGCCGTGCCCTGGAAACGCTTCGAGCACGCGGCACCCAACGATCTGTGGCAAATGGATTTCAAAGGGTATTTCCAGACATCCGAAGGCCCCTGTCATCCACTGACCGTGCTGGACGACCACTCGCGTTTCAACCTGGGCCTGCGGGCCTGCGCCTGTCAGCGCCATGGCACCGTGCAGGGTGAACTGATCGGCATCTTCGAGCGCTATGGCTTGCCGGTACGGATCAACACGGACAACGGCGCCCCTTGGGGTGCCTCGCGCCAACCGGGGCAATTGACCGAACTTGCCATCTGGCTGATCCGGTTGGGCATCCGCCTGAGCTTCAGCCGTCCTCGTCACCCGCAAACCAACGGCAAGGATGAACGCTTTCACCGCTCACTCAAGGCCGAAGTCCTCAATGGCCGCAGCTTCCACACCCTGCACCAGGCCCAGGAAGCCTTCGACAACTGGCGTGTGGTCTACAACCACCAGCGACCCCACGAAGCCCTTCGGATGGTCACGCCTGTCACACGCTACCGAGTCAGCCCACGGACTTATCCTGTACAACTGCCCACCATTGAATACGGGCCGGACGATACCGTGGTGACAGTGAAGGCGCTTGGGGCGATCAGGTTCAAAGGACGCAGCTACAAACTCTCCAATCCACTGCGCGACCAGCCGGTGGCCATCCGTCCGAGCGGCGATACCGACGGCTTATACGACGTGTACTTCGTCCATCACAAGCTGATGCAGATTGACCTGCGGGAGTTAGCCAAAACTGACGCATAATCCGTCAACCATGTCCCCGCACATGTGTCCACCATGTCTCCGGTCCGTACAGCCAGACAAGAAAAAGTGACTCGGCCGGGGGGCCGAAACAGGGAGTGTCGGAGCACTCGGCAAACAGCCATGCCAAGGCTCACGCAGCCTTTCCAGTCCGATATCGGACGGGCATTCCATGCTCCCGCCCGGCGTCTCTGGCCGCGCCCCGCGCGCCTCCCTATAATGCGCGGTCCCTCGAATCCCCCAGACCCGATTCCCATGGCCAAGAAGCTTTTCATCGAAACCCACGGCTGCCAGATGAACGAGTACGACAGCTCGCGCATGGCCGACCTGCTGGGTGAGCACCAGGCTCTGGAACTCACCGAGAACCCGGCGGAAGCCGACGTCATCCTCCTCAATACCTGCTCGATCCGCGAGAAGGCCCAGGAAAAGGTGTTTTCCCAGTTGGGTCGCTGGCGCGAGTTGAAGAAGCGCAACCCGGCGCTGGTGATCGGCGTCGGCGGTTGCGTGGCCAGCCAGGAGGGCGCGGCGATCCGCGAACGCGCGCCCTACGTCGACGTGGTGTTCGGTCCGCAGACCCTGCACCGCCTGCCGGAGATGATCGACGCCGCGCGCAGCACCCGGCAGCCGCAGGTGGACGTTTCCTTCCCGGAGATCGAGAAGTTCGACCGCCTGCCCGAGCCGCGGGTCGACGGCCCCAGCGCCTTCGTCTCGGTGATGGAGGGCTGCAGCAAGTACTGCAGCTACTGCGTGGTGCCCTACACCCGCGGCGAGGAGGTCAGCCGGCCGCCGGAAGACGTGCTCGCCGAGGTCATCCACTTGGCCGAGAACGGCGTGCGCGAGGTCACCCTGCTCGGCCAGAACGTCAACGGCTACCGGGCCACGACCGCCGACGGACGCCCGGTCGACTTCGCCGAGCTGCTCCATCTGGTCGCCGCCGTCGACGGCATCGACCGCCTGCGCTACACCACCAGCCACCCGCTGGAATTCTCCGACGCCATCATCGCGGCGCATGCCGAGATCCCGGAACTGGTGAAGTTCGTCCACCTGCCGGTGCAGTCCGGCTCCGACCGGATCCTCGCGGCGATGAAGCGCAACCACACCGCGCTGGAGTACAAGTCGCGGATCCGCAAGCTGAAGGCGGCGGTGCCGGACATCAGCATCAGTTCGGACTTCATCGTCGGCTTCCCCGGCGAGACCGAGCAGGACTTCGCGCAGACCATGAAACTGATCGAGGAGGTCGGCTTCGACTTCTCCTTCTCCTTCGTGTTCAGCCCGCGCCCCGGCACCCCGGCGGCGGAACTGCCCGACGACACCCCGGAAGAGCTGAAGAAGCAGCGCCTGCAAATCCTACAGAACCGCATCTACCAGCAGGGCTTCGAGATCAGCCGGCGGATGGTCGGCAGCATCCAGCGCATCCTGGTCAGCGACTACTCGAAGAAAGACCCCGGCATGCTCCAGGGGCGCACCGAGAACAACCGCATCGTCAACTTCACCTCGAACGACCCGCGGCTGATCGGCCAGTTCGTCCGGGTGCGCATCGACGACGCCCTGCCCCACTCCCTGCGCGGCAGCCTGCTCGACTGACGCCCATGCGCACCTCCGCCCCGGCGGCTGGCACCCGTCGGATCGGCACCCGCCGAGCGCCGTCGGCTTCCACCCCGCCGCCGACGGCGCTATTCTTTTCCCCATCATCCTGTCGTAGGACGGCTGTCCTCTGAAACCCTTGAACGCACCCATAGAACCCCATCGCTTCACCATCGCTCCCTTCGAAGCCCGCCGCTTCGCCAATCTCTGCGGACAGTTCGACGAACACCTGCGCCTGATCGAACAGCGTCTGGCCATCGAAATCCGCAACCGCGGCAACCAGTTCGAACTGCTCGGCGAGCCGAAACACACCCAGGCCGGCGAGAACCTGCTGCGCCGCCTCTACCGCGAGACCCACGGCGTCGACCTGACCCCGGACCTGGTCCACCTGTTCCTCCAGGAATCGGGCCTGGAGGCGCTGGCCGACCCCCATGCCGAAGCCGGGGTCGCCCTGCGCACCCGCAAGGGGCTGATCCGCCCGCGCGGCGCCAACCAGCAGCGCTACGTCAAGGCGATCCTCGACAACGACATCAACTTCGGCATAGGCCCGGCCGGCACCGGCAAGACCTACCTCGCCGTGGCCTGCGCGGTGGACGCCCTGGAGCGCGAGCAGGTGCGGCGCATCCTGCTGGTGCGCCCGGCGGTGGAGGCCGGCGAGAAGCTCGGCTTTCTGCCCGGCGACCTGGCGCAGAAGATCGACCCCTACCTGCGCCCGCTGTACGACGCCCTCTACGAGATGCTCGGCTTCGAACAGGTGGCCAAGCTGATCGAAAGGCAGGTGATCGAGATCGCCCCGCTGGCCTACATGCGCGGACGCACCCTGAACAACAGCTTCATCATCCTCGACGAAAGCCAGAACACCACCCTGGAACAGATGAAGATGTTCCTCACCCGCATCGGCTTCGGCTCCACCGCGGTGATCACCGGCGACATCACCCAGGTCGACCTGCCGCGCGGCACCAGGTCGGGCCTGGCCCACGTGATGGAGGTGCTCAAGGACATCCCGGGGATCAGCTTCACCCGCTTCCAGCCCAAGGACGTGGTTCGCCACCCGCTGGTGCAGCGCATCGTCGAGGCCTACGAGCGCTTCGAGGAACTCAACCCGCCTCGCCCGCAGGGCGAGCGCCAGGAAGGACGCCGCGATGCTTGAGCTGGACCTGCAGGTGGCCAGCGTACGGCCGCTGCCCGCCGAGGACGATTTCCGCCGCTGGTGCGAACTGGCCCTGCGCCAGCGCAGCGCCGACTCCGAACTGACCATCCGCCTGGTCGACGAAGAGGAAGGCCGCGAACTGAACCGTACCTGGCGGCACAAGGACTACCCCACCAACGTGCTGTCCTTTCCCGCCGAAGTGCCGGAGGGATTGCTGGACATCCCGCTGCTCGGCGACCTGGTGATCTGCGTGCCGGTGGTCGAGCGCGAGGCCGCCGAGCAGGACAAGGCAGCGGATGCCCACTGGGCCCATCTGGTGATCCATGGCTGCCTGCACCTGCTCGGCTACGACCACATCGAGGATGCGGAAGCCGAGGAAATGGAATCCTTGGAACGGGACTTGCTAGCTGAACTGGGCTATCCCGACCCCTACGATGGCGACGACCTGCCCGAACCGGGCACCATGAGCGAAGGAAGATGAGCGACGATCGATCAAGCAACGGGCAATCCTGGCTGAGCAAACTGACCCAGGCCTTTGCCCACGAACCCCGCAACCGTCAGGAACTGCTGGAAATCCTCCACGAGGCGCACCAGAACGAACTGCTCGACAGTGAAGCGCTGACCATCGTGGAGGGCGCCATCCAGGTCGCCGACCTGCAGGTGCGCGACATCATGGTCCCGCGTTCGCAGATGGTCACCGTCAGGGCCGACCAGACGCCCCGGGAGTTCCTACCGACCATCATCGAGGAAGCCCACTCGCGCTACCCGGTGATCGGCGAAAGCCTCGACGACATCGTCGGCATCCTGCTGGCCAAGGACCTGCTGCCGCTCCTGCTGCGCGGCGCCGACGAGGCCTGCGCCTGCGAACTCAGGGGGCTGCTGCGCCCGGCGACCTTCGTCCCCGAATCCAAGCGTCTGAACGTGCTGCTGCGGGAGTTCCGCAGCACCCACAACCACATGGCCATCGTCATCGACGAATATGGCGGCGTCGCCGGCCTGGTGACCATCGAGGACGTGCTCGAGCAGATCGTCGGCGACATCGAGGACGAGCACGACGTCGAGGAGGACAGCTACATCAAGGAACTGCCCAGCGGCGATTTCGTGATCAAGGCGCTGATGCCGATCGAGGACTTCAACAAGCACTTCGACAGCCAGTTGCCGGTCAACGAGTTCGACACCCTCGGCGGCCTGGTGGCCCATGCCTTCGGCCATCTGCCCAAACGCAACGAAACCGTCGAGGTCGGCGACTTCCGCTTCCGCGTGCTGAACGCCGACAGCCGGCGCATCCACCTGCTGCGCCTGAGCCCGCAGCGCCACTGAGAGCCCCACCAGGGTACTGCGCCGCAGTGCCCTGGCCTTTCACCGGGCCGCCATGGCATGCCGCGGGCCGCTCCATTAAGCTTGCGCCGCCATTTTTCTGGAAGGACTTCCGATGCGCTGGATCACCCGTCCCGGCTGGCCGGGCAACCTGCTGGCGCTGGCCGCCGGCGCCCTGATGCCCCTGGCCCAGGCCCCTTTCGACCTCTGGCCGCTGGCACTGCTGTCGCTCGCCCTGCTCTACCTCGGCCTGCGCGAGGCGCCGCCGCGGGCGGCGCTGTGGCGCGGCTGGTGCTACGGCTTCGGCCTCTACGCGGTCGGCACCAGTTGGATCTACATCAGCATCCACGACTACGGTGCCGCCTCGCTGCCGCTGGCCGGCCTGCTCACCCTGGCGCTGATGCTCGCCCTGGCGTTCTTTTTCGCCCTGCCCGCCTGGCTGTGGAGCCGCTGGCTGCGCCGGAGCGACGCGCCGCTGGCCGACGCCCTGGCCTTCGCCGCCCTCTGGCTGGCCCTGGAAGGCTTTCGCGGCTGGTTCCTCACCGGCTTTCCCTGGCTCTACGCCGGCTACAGCCAGCTCGAAGGGCCGCTCGCCGGCCTGGCGCCGCTGGGCGGGGTCTGGCTGCTGTCCTTCGCCCTGGCGCTGTCCGCCGCGCTGCTGGTCAATCTGCCGCGCCTGCTGCGCCGGCCGCCCGCGCTGCTCGGCGCCCTCGTCCTGCTGCTCGCGCCCTGGGCGACCGGACTGGCGCTGCGCGGCCACGCCTGGACCGCGCCGGCCGGCGCGCCGCTGAAGGTCGCCGCGGTGCAGGGCAACGTGGAGCAGAACCTCAAGTGGGACCCGGAACAGCTCAGCGCCCAACTGCTGCTCTACCGCGATCTCACTCTGCAGCGCGCCGCGCCGGTCGACCTGGTGGTCTGGCCGGAAACCGCCGTGCCGATCCTCAAGGAGTACGCCGAAAACTACCTCGCCGGCCTCGACCGCTACGCCCGACCGCGCCACATGGCGCTGCTCACCGGGGTGCCGATCCGCCGGCACAACGCCCAGGGCGAGCCGCGCTACTACAACGGCATAGTCGTCGCCGGCGAAGGCTCTGGCACCTACCTGAAGCAGAAGCTGGTGCCCTTCGGCGAATACGTGCCGCTGCAGGAAGTGCTGCGCGGACTGATCGCCTTCTTCGACCTGCCGATGTCCGACTTCGCCCGCGGTCCGGCCGACCAGCCGCTGCTCGAAGCCCGCGGCTGGCGGATCGCGCCCTACATCTGCTACGAGGTGGTCTATCCGGAATTCGCCGCCGGCTTGGCCGCGCGCAGCGATCTGTTGCTGACCATCAGCAACGATGCCTGGTTCGGCTCCTCCATCGGCCCCCTGCAACACCTGCAGATGGCGCAGATGCGCGCTCTGGAGGCCGGCCGCTGGATGATCCGCACCACCAACAACGGCGTCACCGCGCTGATCGACCCCTTCGGGCGGATCACCGAACGCCTGCCGCAGTTCCAGCGCGCCGTGCTCTACGGCGAGGTGACGCCGATGCAGGGCCTCACCCCCTACCTGCGCTGGCGCGCCTGGCCGCTGGCGGGCCTCGCCGTCCTGCTGCTCGGCTGGGCGCTGCTGCGCCGGCGGGCCGAGCGCGCCGCGCCCGGTCCGGCCGTCGAGGCTCAGCGGTAGAGCAGCGGATAGGCCAGCCGCCCCAGCGCCTCGTTGAGCAGCAGGCCGCTCTGCCACAGCGCCCGCCCCTCCGGCAGCCAGCCGCCCAGCGGACGCCCATTGGGCACGCCGAGAAAGCCCGCCGGGGCCGGCAGCACGCTGAAACCGGCCCGCTCGAAACACCAGCGCGCCCGCGGCATGTGCCAGGCCTGGGTCACCAGCACCACCCGGCGGATGCCCTCCGCTTGCAGCAGCTCGGCGCTGTAGCGGGCGTTCTCCCAGGTGGTGCGGCTGCGCTCCTCGCGCCAGCGCAGTTGCAGGCCATGGTCCTTCTCCAGCACCTCGCCGAGCAGCGCCGCCTCGCTGGGCGGCGCGCCGAAGTGCAAACCGCCGCTGGCCAGCAGCGGCAGACCCGAGGCCCTCGCCAGGCGGGCGGCGTAGCGCAACCGTTCGAGCGCCAGCGGGCTCGGCTGGTCGCCGCCCCAGGCCGGATCGCCGCGTTCGCGCCCGCCGCCCAGCACCACGATGGCCTCGGCCCGCTGCGCCAGGCGCGGCCACTGCGCCTCGGCCAAAGCCGGCTCGCGCTCGATCGCCCGCGCCAGCCACTCCACCGTCACCGGCAGGCTTAGCAACCACAGCCCGCCCGCGCCGAGCGTGAAACAGGCGGCGGCCAGCCGCGGCGCACGCTGGCGCAGCCACCAGCCGAGCGCCAACAGGAGCAGCGGGCCGGACGGCGGCAGCAAAAGTTGCTTGAGCAGATAGCGAAGCGGCATCGGCACCTCCGGGCGAGGCGCGCAGCCTAGCACGGACGCCGCCGGCCGACCCGGAACAGCCGCGAGGCGCAGACCGGGCAGGCCGAGACCTTGCCGGTGCGGCGCCAGCGCATGACCCGGCCGCACAGGGCGCAGCACAGATGGGCATGGCGCAGCGGACGAATCCGCGCCGGGGCGACCGGGCGCCCCCTCGGCACGAGGCCGCGGACGGCGCGCTCCTGGCGCTCGATCAGCGCCAGCTCCTCGGCCGCCGCCTGCCAGCCGCGCAGCCACTGCACGTCCTGACGCAGCCAGGCGCGGATCAGCGCCCGTTCGGCGGGCGACAGATCGTGCAGCTCCAGCACCGCCGGCTCCGCCCCGCCGCGCCAGCGTGTGGCCTCGGCTCCGCTCAGGGCACAGGCGATCCGCTCTATCAGTCGCCGGTACAGCCCGCCACGCGCGCCCAGTTCGTCCATCCCACACCTCGACGTCGGGAGAAACGGCATCCTTCCCCTGAGCTTAGCGCCCGCCCACGCCGCGGTCGGGCGCTGCGACAAACGGCGGCAGAGCGCCAGCGGTGACCGTTGCGCGCCGGCCGGGCGTTTCCCATGGCCAAGCCCGCTCATGTATGCTACGGGGTTTTCCACGCCCCCTTTTCCAGCGCCAGCAGACCATGCACGAACAGTATCAGCCCCGCGAGATCGAAGCCGCCGCGCAGTCCATCTGGGACGCCCAGAAATCCTTTGAAGTGCGCGAGCAGCCCGGCAAGGACACCTTCTACTGCCTGTCGATGTTCCCCTACCCCAGCGGCAAGCTGCACATGGGGCACGTGCGCAACTACACCATCGGCGACGTGATCGCCCGCTACCAGCGCATGCAGGGCCGCAACGTGCTGCAGCCGATGGGCTGGGACGCCTTCGGCATGCCGGCGGAGAACGCCGCGATGAAGAACCGGGTGGCGCCGGCCAAGTGGACCTACGAGAACATCGCCTACATGAAGTCCCAGTTGAAGAGCCTGGGCCTGGGCATCGACTGGTCGCGCGAGGTCACCACCTGCAAGCCGGACTACTACCGCTGGGAGCAGTGGCTGTTCACCCGGCTGTTCGAGAAGGGCGTCATCTACCGCAAGAACGGCACCGTCAACTGGGACCCGGTGGACCAGACCGTGCTGGCCAACGAGCAGGTCATCGACGGCCGCGGCTGGCGCTCGGGCGCGCTGGTCGAGAAGCGCGAGATCCCCATGTACTACTTCCGCATCACCGCCTATGCGGAAGAGCTGCTGCAGAGCCTGGATTCGCTTCCCGGCTGGCCCGAGCAGGTCAAGACCATGCAGCGCAACTGGATCGGTAAGAGCTACGGCGCCGACATCGTCTTCGACTACGATCAGGCCTCCGTCGGCGAAGCCGGCCAGCTCAGAGTCTACTCGACCCGTCCGGACACCCTGATGGGCGCCACCTACGTCGCCGTCGCCGCCGAGCACCCGCTGGCCCAGCGCGCCGCCGCGAACGACCCCGCGCTGGCGGCCTTCATCGCCGAGTGCAAGGCCGGCTCGGTGGCCGAGGCCGACATGGCCACCATGGAGAAGAAGGGCCTGGCCACCGGCCAGTTCGTCGTCCACCCGCTGACCGGCGACCGGCTTCCGGTGTTCGTCGCCAACTACGTGCTCTGGGGCTACGGCGAGGGCGCGGTGATGGCCGTGCCGGCCCACGACGAGCGCGACTTCGAGTTCGCCAACAAGTACGGCCTGCCGATCCGGCAGGTCTATGCCGCCGAAGGCAGGGACTTCAGCGCCAGCGAATGGCAGGCCTGGTACGCCGACAAGGAAGGCCTGACCACCGTCGACTCCGGCAAGTACGATGGCAAGTCCTTCACCGAGGCCTTCGACGCCATAGTCGCCGACCTGGAGGCGACCGGCCACGGCGCGCGCAAGACCCAGTTCCGCCTGCGCGACTGGGGCATCAGCCGCCAGCGCTACTGGGGCTGCCCGATCCCGATCATCCACTGCGAAGCCTGCGGCGACGTGCCGGTGCCGGAAGAGCAGTTGCCGGTGGTGCTGCCCGAAGACGTGGTGCCGGACGGCACCGGCAGCCCGCTGGCGAAGATGCCGGAATTCTACGAATGCGCCTGCCCGAAATGCGGTAAGCCGGCCAAGCGCGAAACCGACACCATGGACACCTTCGTCGAATCGTCCTGGTACTACGCCCGCTACGCCTCGCCGCAATACGCCGGCGGCATGGTCGACCCGCAGGCGGCCGACCACTGGCTGCCGGTGGACCAGTACATCGGCGGCATCGAGCACGCCATCCTGCACCTGCTCTACGCGCGCTTCTTCCACAAGCTGATGCGCGACGAGGGCCTGCTGTCCTCCGACGAGCCGTTCGAGAACCTGCTGACCCAGGGCATGGTGGTCGCCGAGACCTACTACCGCACCCTGGAGAATGGCGGCAAGGACTGGTTCAACCCGGCCGACGTGGAGGTCGAACGCGACGCCAGGGCCAAGGTGATCGGCGCCAGGCTCAAGTCCGACGGCCTGCCGGTGGAAATCGGCGGCACCGAGAAGATGTCCAAGTCGAAGAACAACGGCGTCGACCCGCAAGCGATGATCGACGCCTACGGCGCCGACACCTGCCGCCTGTTCATGATGTTCGCTGCCCCGCCGGAGCTTTCCCTGGAATGGTCCGACGCCGGCGTCGAGGGCGCCAGCCGCTTCCTGCGCCGCGTCTGGCGCCTGGCCCACGCCCACGTCGGCGCCGGCCTGCCGGGCACGCTGGACAAGGCACGGCTCTCCGACGCGCAGAAGGAAATCCGCCGCGCCATCCACCTGGCCATCAGGCAGGCCAGCCAGGACGTCGGCCAGCACCACAAGTTCAACACCGCCATCGCCCAGGTGATGACCCTGATGAACGTGCTGGAGAAGGCGCCGGCCGCCGACGAACAGGACCGCGCCCTGCTCCAGGAGGGCCTGGAAACCGTGGCCCTGCTGCTGGCGCCGATCACCCCGCACATCTGCCACGCACTCTGGGAGGCGCTGGGCAAGGACGGCCTGATCATCGACGCCGCCTGGCCGACGGTGGACGAGACCGCCCTGGTGCAGGACACCCTGACCCTGGTGGTGCAGGTCAACGGCAAGCTGCGCGGGGAAATCCAGGTGCCGGCCGCCGCCTCCCGCGAGGAGATCGAGGCCGCCGCCCGCGCCAACGAGAACGTGCTGCGCTTCACCGAAGGCCTGGCCATCCGCAAGGTCATCGTGGTACCGGGCAAGCTGGTCAACATCGTCGCCAACTGATGCGCCGTCCCGGCGGCAAGACGCCGCCGGTCATTCAAAGGGGAAACCAGATGATCAAACGGAGCCTCGCGCTCATCGCCCTGACCGGCCTGCTCGGCGCCTGCGGCTTCCAGTTGCGCGGTACCGGCGAGACCGGACGCATCTCCTTCAGCGAACTCAACCTGAGCGCCCGCAACGCCTACGGCGAGACCCAGCGGATGCTGCGCAGCCAGCTCGAAGCCAGCGGCGTCAAGGTCTATCCCGGCGCGCCCTACGAACTGGTGCTGGCCCGCGAAACCGAGAAGCAGCGTACCGCCAGCTACACCAGCTCGGCGCGCAGCGTCGAATACGAGCTGACCACCACCCTCGAATACGAACTGCTCGATGCCCACAAGCAGTTGCTCGGCAACAACGAGCTGCAGGTGCGCAAGGTCTACGTCCACGACCAGAACAACATCACCGCCTCGACCCAGGAAGCCCAGCAACTGCGCGAGGAAATGCGCCGCGAGATGGTCCAGCAACTGATGCTGCGCCTGCAGCAGCTCACCCCGGACCGTATCGCCCTGATGGAGCAACGGGCCAAGGAGCGCGCCGAGGCCGAGGCACAGGCCGCGGAGGCGGAGCGCCGCGCCCGGGAAGAGCAGCAAGACGAGCCGCAGCAGTCGCCGCTCGAACTGCCGCCCACCCTCATGCCCTGACGCTTCCGGGCGGGGCTGCGGCCCCGCCCCTGCCGCCATGAAACTCTCTTCCGCGCAACTACCCAGACAGCTCAAGGACAGCCTGGCACCGGTCTACGTGGTCAGCGGCGACGAGCCGCTGCTCTGCCAGGAAGCCTGCGACGCCATCCGCACCGCCGCCCGTGCCCAGGGCTTCAGCGAGCGCCAGGTGTTCAACGCCGACGCAGGCTTCGACTGGAATCAGCTCCACGAGGCCGGCGCCAGCCTGTCGCTGTTCGCCGAGAAACGCCTGCTGGAACTGCGCATCGCCAACGGCAAGCCCGGCGACAAGGGCGCCGCGGCGATCCTCGAATACCTGGCCCGCCCCGCCGAGGACAACCTGCTGCTGATCGACCTGCCCAAGCTCGACGCCGCCACCCAGAAGAGCAAGTGGGCCAAGGCGCTGCTCGACGCCCCGCAGGTGCAGTTCGTGCAGGTCTGGCCGGTCGACGCCCAGCAACTGCCGCAGTGGATCCGCCAGCGCCTGGCCCAGGCCGGGCTGGCCGCCAGCCAGGAGGCGCTGGAACTGATCGCCGCCCGCGTCGAAGGCAACCTGCTGGCCGCCGCCCAGGAAATCGAAAAGCTCAAGTTGCTCGCCGAGAACAATCAGATCAGTGCCGATACCGTGCAGGCCGCGGTGGCCGACAGCGCCCGCTTCGACGTCTTCGGCCTGCTCGACGCCGCCCTCGCCGGCCAGGCCGCCCATGCCCTGCGCATGCTCGAAGGACTGCGCGGCGAAGGCGTGGAAACGCCGGTGATCCTCTGGGCGCTGGCCCGCGAACTGCGCCAGTTGGCCGGCCTGGCGCAGCAATACGCCCAGGGCGTGCCGCTGGAAAAGGCCTTCGCGCAGGCGCGCCCGCCGATCTGGGAAAAACGCCGTCCGCTGCTGGCCAAGGCCCTGCAGCGCTACTCGGCGACACGCTGGAGCCAGTTGCTGCTGGACGCCCAACTGATCGACGCGCAGATCAAGGGCCAGGCCGAAGGCGAGCCGTGGAACGGCCTGGCCCGGCTGGCCCTGGCCATCGCCGGCCAGCGCCTGGGCCTGCCGCCGGAGCGCTGAGAGGCGACGCGTCGGCGGGCAGGAAGGGTCATGCCCGGAGCAGCACGTCGGCGTCCAGTTCCATGCCGCTCTTCGGGATGATTTCCGCGTTCAGTATTTCCGCCAGCGCCTCTACCGACAGCCCGGACGCGCAACCGGCACCCGAGAGGCGTTCGTACACCTCCAGCATCCGCCGGTAGCTGTCGGCCAGGATCCGGTGCGAGTCGGTATCGCGCCCCTTGAAGATCGGCCAGCGCCCCAGGTCGTCCACCAGGATCTGGACGATCCCGCGCAGATCGGCCTCGTGGTTGCCATCGAAGCCGCGAAACCGCGGATCGCGCCCGAAAGCCGGGGCCAGCCTGGCCAACTGCTCCCGGCGCACCCGGTCGAAGCCGGCATAGGCCTCCTCGATGGCTTCCCACATGCCCAGCACTTCGGCGACGAAGGTGACGGCCTCGGGGACTTCGACGCCGTCCCCGAACAGGCCGGGATAGGCCCAGCCGAGCGCCCAGCCGTGATCGTCCCGGACCATCCGCTGCACGAAGAGCGGGTCGATGCCGTTGTCGATGCCGAGACGGGCGTGGATATCGGTGAGCAGGGTGACGATCAGCTTCTGTTGGTTGGAAAACTCCATTTCTACCTCATCCTTGTTTTTGTTTTGCCGGAGATACCTGCATATAGTCCGTCCATCGGGCAAATTCCAGTCGGGCCGTCCGGATATCCGTTCACGGAAAGCGATATTGGAGCGGACGAACGCAGCCACACTCAACGCCACTGGACATTTTTTGACCAGCCGCGCATGATGCGCACGCCTGCACGGGGCAGGCCCACAGGAGGACGCCCATGGCGAAGAAATCCGTTTCCCGGCCCAACAAGGCCAAGTCCCTGGTCGCACAACCCTTGTTCCGCTGCCGCCAGGAACCCGCGAAGAAAGGCAAGGGCAGCTACCGCCGCGAAGCCTTCCGGTCCGACGACCGGGAGGCTTTCGTCTTTCTGGCCGCCTGAAAGGCCCGCGCCCCTCTCCCCGCCTCCCCCCATACCTTCGCCGCCACGGCGGAAATCCCTCCGGCACGTGCCGCGAGCCGTACGTTTCGCAGATCTTCCCGCCGTGCGCCTCGATGCCCAGGCGTCTCGCCATGAGCGCTCAGCGTCCCCGCGTGCCGTGCTTTCGGTCGGCCGTACGTCAACGAAGTGACAGCAATGCCGAGAGATGGGCCTGTCCGGCACTCAAGAACCGAAAGATGGCGTCCGGGATCCACCGGGAAATATCCAGACGCCCCGTCATCCACAGGTAGGCACCACCGGCCAGCACACCCGCCACCAGCATCGCCAGCAGCCATGGCCATACCTTCCAGCCCTTTTCAACTGGCCGGGCCTTCCCCTTCCCGAGCTTGCGCCACTCCCATGGCGGCACCCGCTTCGCCTTCGGCAAGGCCCACAGCCCCTGCCTGGCCCTGCGTGCCCGCTCTTCCAGCCGGGCAAACTCCGGCTCCCTGGAATAGTCATGGTAAACCCAGGCATGGCCGTGCCTGACCATTTCCTCATTGACGAACGTGCGCCCGCGAAAGACCCTTCCGACAATGCGGCCATAGCGATCCCGGGCCGTCTGCTCGATCCTGACGCTCTTGTTGAGCACCATCGCCGCCAGCGCCGCTCTCGCCTCCGCACCATAGGGCTGAGCCTGCTCCGGGGTATCGATGCTGCACAGTCGCACCACCACGGTCAGGCCATTGCCACAGTTCACCTTCAAGGTATCCCCGTCGGAGACATGAACCACCTTCGCTTCCAGCAGTTTCTTCCTGTCTACCATCAATGAACATCACTCACGCTGAAACCATATCCGGCCCCCTTCGAAGCTCATGGCTCCGATCGGCGATGAAAAAGGCCGCGCAGTATGACAGGGGAGTCCCCTGCTGTAAGCCATCGCCTACAGCAGGTCGGGCAGTCTCGCCATTGGTTCGAAACGGCCGGCGGCGTACATTGAACTCCACCAAGACGTCGAAGGATCGACGCAGGCCGACCAGGGATGGCGGCCGGAGGGACAGTCGCAGGATGCGGCTATTTCGTCAGGACGACGAGCACACGGACGTAAGGAAGCAGGAACGGCGAGGGCAACCCCCTCGCCGTTTTTGCGTGTGCCGGAAAAAGCAGCCATTCGCCACGCCTGCCGCCCTTCAAAACGCCGCCGTGACCGGGGCAGGCGAACTCCTGGCCCCCAGACAACCGGACTGGAGACCGCACGCCTCCGTCCCCTCACGGCGCATGCTCCACACACCAGCAGGGGTCAGGCACCGCAGGAGGCAATCCGATGGGCAAGAAATGTCGCTTCCGGCCCAACAAGGCCAGATCCCTGGTCGCCCCCTTGTTCCGCTACCGCCAGGAACGCGCGAAGACAGGCAAGGGCAGCTACCGCCGCGAAGCCTTCCGGTCCGACGACCGGGAGGCTTTCGTCTTTCTGGCCGCCTGAAAATCCCCACGCATCTCCCCCTCGAATCCACCGAGCCGCCCGGCCCGAGCAGTCGTTCGGGCAACCCCGGCTTCACATCCGCTTCCGACAGCCCCTCTTTCTCCGCTCGTCCGCTTCTAGCTGTTGGTCAGTGCCTGCACTGTGCGACCAGGGTCTTGCCGGCAATCCAGTACGCGCCAGACCTGGATTTCCTCACCTTCGACACGGTAGTAAATGGCAAAGGGGAAACGCTCCGCCAAGGCACGGTAGTAGCCGAACACCTGTTGATGAACGCCCGCATACAGCAGCAGGGAATCGATATCGGCAAACAGCGCATCAAGGAAATACTCGCCCAGATCGGGTTGCTGCTGCGCGTAGAAGGCACGCCCGGCGTCGAGGTCTTCGACGGCCAGGGTAAGAATGCGGATGTTCACGTCCGGGCGCGCTGGCGCAGCATGTCTTTCGCCTCGACCCAGTCCACCAGACGGGCGTTACCGGATGCCGCCGCCGCTTCGGCCTGTTTGAGCGCCTCGCCATGCCAGACGGGCGAAACGATACCCTCCGCCGAAGCGGAAAGGTCGCGCCACAAGGCTTCCATCATGCGGAGCTTTTCGGCGCGCGTAAGAGATTCAAGGGCAATCATGAGAGCCTCCCCTAAGCAGTGGGCTGCAGGATAACAGGAGCGGAGAACGCCTGAACATCGGCGCCAAAGCTGTGGAACTGCATCTGGCAGGTTTTACCGTCGGCGGCAATATGTGCAAATTTTTGCACATTGCTTTTCTCTTCCGGATCGCCTTCCTTGAACACGTTGTCGATGTGCTTGTAACGGCGGATCGCTCGCGCCCGAACAGCAGCACCATCTGTTCCTGACGAGAGCCGTCCCGACGAACTATCCGGAAATTCCGGATAGTTGCGGCTGCGGACTGTTCACAGGATGCGGATCACTTCATTGCCCTGACGGGAGAAACGCACCGATTCGCGGCGACCGTCCGGATATTCCTTCACGGCGGAGTCGAGCGTTCCCGATACATGCCGCACCGCAGTGACGAGTACACATGGTCCCGATGGACTGATACGACACACTCCCGCCAGCCCCGAATGCTGCCATCGGGCAGCACGACCAGAAAACCCTGTTCGGCGCATGGTCCGAGGAGCGTCTGTCCACTCCCCCTCAGCGATCCCTCGCATCTCCCCTGCGCTTCAAACGATAAGCCAGCGCCGGGCGGGTCATGCCCAGCAGCCGGGCGGCTTCCGAGACGTTCTGGCCGCTGCGTCGGAGGGCGCCATGGATCAGCGCATCCTCGATCGAATCCAGCCCTATTCCCTGGTCGAGCAGCCGCTCGATGCAATCGTCCTCAACCCCGGCGGAACGTTCCGCCAGGCAGCCGTCGCTGGCCAGGCCGATCCCCTGCGGTTCCACCTGGAAATGGGGGAAAAGCGCTTCGACCTCGATGCTCCGATTGGGCTCGGTGATGATCACACCGCGCTCGATCAGGTTCTCCAGTTCGCGGATATTGCCCGGCCAGTCGTAGCCCAGGCAGGTCTCCAGGGCCTGGTCGGAAAGCCCCAGGGTCTTCTTCCGGTAGCTGGCATGCATTTTCTCGAGGAAATGCTCGATCAGCAGCGGAATATCCTCCCGACGCTCGCGCAGCGCGGGAATGTGGACCGGGTAGACGTTCAACCGATAATACAGGTCGGCGCGGAAACGCCCTTCCCCGACCGCCTTGAGCAGATCCTCATGGGTGGCGGCGACGACCCGCACATCGACCTGCCGCGTCTGCGAGTCGCCGACCCGCTCCAGCTCCCGTTCCTGGAGCACGCGCAACAGGCTGGCCTGGGCGCGCGGGGTCAGCTCGACGACCTCGTCGAGGAACAGGGTGCCGCCGTTGGCGCGCTCGAAGCGGCCCATGCGCGACTGCTGGGCGCCGGTGTAGGCGCCCTTCTCCACGCCGAACAGCTCGGCTTCGATCAGATCCGGCGGGATCGCCGCGCAGTTCAGCGCGACGAAGGGACCACCGGCGCGCTCGCTGCGCAGGTGCAGGCTGCGGGCGATGACCTCCTTGCCCACGCCGGTCTCGCCCAGCAGCAGCACGGAAGCGTTTCCCAGGGCAACCTTGTCGATCAGGCTGCAGGTCTTGCGATAGACGCCGGAGCGGCCGACGCCGTAGAACAGGCCGGCTTGCTCCTGCAGACGCTGGCGCATGTTCGCCACCTGCTCCTGCAGGAGCTGCAACTCATCGATGATGGGATCGTTCCGGAAATACCGGAGGAAATCCTCGGCATCCTCCCATTCGCCCACCGGCTTGCCGACGATGCGGCACTGCGCATCGCCGCGCCCCCGACAACTGACCTCCTTGAACAGGATTTGCCGGCCAAGGAAGAACGAGGTGAAGCTGATCGCGTAGCCGAGCAGGGTCCAGCACACCGGCTGGTCGCTGTGCAGCCCCTCGGCCCGGCAGCTTTCCACTTCGAAGGAGTTCTCCCATTCCAGGTCGGCATAGAACGCCCCGCTCTCCTGGTCGATGCGGATTTCCAGCGGCCTGACCTTGGCCATGCCCTTGAGCGAATGTAACTGCGGACCGGCGTAGAACATCTCCAGCGCGCTGGCATCGGGGCGCAGCTTGCGCGCCAGCTCGGCATCCCGGAGACCGGACTTGTAGCCCAGGCGCAGGAAAAAGCCCTTGGCGCGCTCCACGCCGATACTCTCGATCATTTCGCGACGAACGGCGCTCAGCGCCGAGAGTTGCAACAGCAGCATGCGCTGCTGGCCGAGCCAGATCTTGCCTTCTTTTTCGACGAAGCGAATCTGCCCAGTGAGATCCTTGAATGCCGGTATCAACGCCGGCGCCGTATCGATTGGCTTCATGACATACCTTTTTATTTTTCTGTATGAAGATGGCGAACAAGCCAGTGAATCGCCACGGTCGAGCCAAAAGCCTTCGCGCTTACCTTCGGATGAAGTGTAACCACGCCTGTTTAATGGCTATGTCGACAAGAAGTCAATCGTCACCGGTCCTTCTTTCTTCGAGGCTTTATCCGAGCTTTCATCATTTGCTCGAAGAGCCTCGGATAAATGATCAAATGATTGAAGCAACGGCCCGCTTTTCGGATCGCCGATCTCTCCCCACGGACTTACCAAAAAATAAAATATATAAAATTCAATGAATTATATATAAATCAAATGACAACCAGCCGTACCGGCATAGCCCTTGCTCAAGCAATAGCGGACCAGCAAGGAGCTCTCAAACATGAGCCATTCAAGCTTCGAACAGTTACCGCGTTATGTTCGAGTACGCGGCCGATCCGATGATCCTTTCGTCGAATTCGATTTCGCCATCGGTCATCCGGAACTGTTCATCGAACTGGTCTTGCCGCGCAGTGCCTTTGAAAGCTTCTGCCGGAACAACAGCGTGCAATTCATGGATACGGCAATGGCCGAAGCCATCGACAGAGACATGCGGAAATGGCGCTACGGGACTTCCCATGGCGACGATGAAGGGTCTTGAGCCTGACGACACAAGGCTTGGATCGATAACACAACAACAAATACGGTATCGGACTTCATGAGTATCGAAATCAAGACGGTGGCCATCGAGCCCTTGCGTCACACCTACAGCCACATCCGTCGCCGCTTCGGCGACAAGCCAGCCAGCCGCTATCAGGAAGCGAGCTTCGACATCGAGGCGCGGACCAATTTCCACTACCGGCCGCTGTACCAGCCGGACAAGGAACTCAACGACCCGACCCGCACCGCCGTGCGCATGGCCGACTGGTACAAGGTCAGCGACCCGCGCCAGTACTACTACAACAGCTACGTGCAGGCCCGCGCCAGGCAGCAGGAGAACGTCGAGCACAGCTTCGACTTCTGCGAGCGCCGCCGACTGCTGGAAAACCTCGACCCGGCGCTGCGCCGGCAGGTCGTCCTGTTGCTGTTGCCACTGCGCCACGCCGAGCTGGGCGCCAACATGAACAACAGCAGCATCGTCGCCGACGGCACGGCCACCAGCCTGACCCAGATGCACATGTTCCAGTGCGTCGACCGCCAGGGCATCGCCCAGTACCTGACCCGCCTCGGCCTGCTGCTCGACGGCGGCGACACCACGCTGCTCGCCGAAGGCAAGCGCCTGTGGCTGGAAGAGCCGGCTTGGCAGGGCCTGCGCCGCTACGTGGAGGACACCCTGGTGGTCCGTGACTGGTTCGAACTGAGTCTGGCGCAGAACCTGGTCAGCGACGGCCTGCTCTACCCGCTGCTGTTCGTCCGTTTCGACGAGCAACTGGTGCGCCAGGGTGGCGGGCAGATCAGCCTGCTCACCGAATTCATGCGCCAGTGGTTCAGCGAGGGCCAGCGCTGGATCGATGGCATGGTCAAGACCGTGGCCGCCGAAAGCGCGGAAAACCGCGAGCTGCTGCAAGGCTGGATCGACCACTGGCAGACGCGCGCGCTGGCGGCCCTGGCGCCCTTGGCCGAACTGGGACCGGGCCGGGATGCCCTGGAAGCCGTCGCCGGCGAATTCGCCGCCCGCCTGAAAAAAATCGGCCTGACCGCAGGAGCCGCCGCATGACCTCGCTCGTCTTCATCGCCTTCCAGAACACCGACAACGCGCGCCTCTACATCGACGCCATCGTCGCCGACAACCCCCATGCGGAAATCCAGCACCAGCCGGCGATGATCCGCGTGCAGGCCAAGGATCGCCTGGACCTTCACCGGGAGACGGTGGAGGAACGCATCGGCCGCGTCTGGGACGTGCAGGAAATGCTGCTCGACGTCATCACCCTCGGCGGCAGCTTCGAGGAAGAGGAAGACCGCCTCAGCCTGCGCTGGAACTGACTCCCGACCAGACATTACAAGAATCCGGAGCGATCCCCATGTCTACCAAGAAGCTGAACCAGAAAGAAAAATACCGCTGCATGACCCGCGACCTGGATTGGGAGCCGAGCTACCAGACCAAGGAGGGCATCTACCCCTTCGAGCGTTTCGAGGGTATCAGGATCACCGATTGGGACAAGTGGGAAGACCCCTTCCGCCTGACCATGGACGCCTACTGGAAATACCAGGCGGAGAAGGAGAAGAAGCTCTACGCCATCTTCGACGCCTTCGCCCAGAACGACAGCCAGACCAAGATTTCCGACGCCCGCTACGTCAACGCCTTGAAGATCTTCCTCTGCGCGGTCACCCCGGTGGAATACCAGGCGTACCAGGGCTTCGCCCGGGTCGGCCGGCATTTCGGCGGGGTCGGTGCGCGGCTGGCCTGCCAGATCCAGGCGATCGACGAACTGCGCCACGTGCAGACGCAGATCCATGCCATGAGCCATTACAACAAGCACTTCAACGGCCTGCACGACTTCGCCCACATGCACGACCGGGTGTGGTTCCTCTCGGTGCCCAAGTCGTTCTTCGACGACGCGCGCAGCGCCGGGCCGTTCGAGTTCCTCACGGCGATTTCCTTCTCCTTCGAGTACGTGCTGACCAACCTGCTGTTCGTGCCCTTCATGTCCGGCGCGGCGCACAACGGCGACATGGCCACCGTGACCTTCGGCTTCTCCAGCCAGTCCGACGAGGCGCGGCACATGACCCTGGGCCTGGAAGTGGTCAAGTTCCTGCTGGAACAGCACGAGGACAACGTGCCGATCATCCAACGCTGGATCGACAAGTGGTTCTGGCGCGGCTACCGCCTGCTGACCGTGGTCGGCACCATGATGGACTACATGCTGCCGAACAAGGTGATGTCTTGGGCGGAAGCCTGGGAGATGTACTTCGAGCAGGCCGGCGGCGCGCTGTTCAAGGACCTGGAGCGCTACGGCATCCGCCCGCCCAAGTACGTCGAGCAGACCACCGTCGGCAAGCAACACATCAGCCATCAAGCGTGGTCGATCTTCTATCAACACAGCCAGGCCACCAACTTCCACACCTGGATTCCCAGCGATACGGAGCTGGACTGGATGTCGGCCAAGTACCCGGACAGCTTCGACCGCATCTACCGGCCGCGCTACCAGTACTGGCGCGACCAGCAGGTGAAGGGCGAACGCTTCTACAACCAGAACCTGCCGATGCTCTGTCAGGTCTGCCAGTTGTCCCTGTCGTTCACCGAGCCGGACGACGACACCAGGCTCAGCCACCGCAGCCTGATCCATCAGGGCGAGCGCTTCCATTTCTGCTCCGACGGCTGCCACGACATCTTCCGGCACGAGCCGGAGAAGTACCTGCAGGCCCGTCTGCCAGTACATGAAATCCTCAAGGGCAACTGCGGCGGCAGCAACGTCGAGGAGGTCGTCCGCGACTATTACCACATCACCTCCAGCGAGGAGAGCTTCGAATACCTGGGCTCCCCCGAGCACCGGCGCTGGCAGCAGTGGAAGAACGACGAACCGAAACCCGACGGCGACCTGCCCAAGGTCATCTGAATATTCGCGGGCGGCCATGCGCCGCCCGTCCATTCCCCTCGAACAAGAAAAAGGACAACGACATGCCTGTGAATGCAATCGGCGCCTATCCGGCCCAATCCCGCGATCGCCTGGAAAACTTCAACGGCCGGCAACTGCTGTACCTCGGCTGGAGCCGGCACCTGCTGTTCTGCGCGCCCATGACCTTCGCCCTGCCGCCGGAAATGACCTTCGGCGAATTCCTGGAAAGCGTGGTCAAGCCCGCCATCGCGCCCCACCCGGACGCCGCTTTCGTGGACTTCGCCAAGGCCGAATGGCAGCTCGACGACCAGCCCTTCGCCCCGGACCTCGCCGCCAGCCTGAGCGCCAACGGCATCGGCCACAAAAGCCTGCTGTTCCTGAGCACGCCCGGACTGGACGGCATCCACGGCAGCCACAACTGAGGAGGCGGCCATGAGCTACCAAGTCACCATCGAACCCACCGGCGAGCAGATCGAGGTGCGCGAAGGCCAGACCATCCTCCAGGCCGCGCTGCGCCAGGGCATCTGGCTGCCCTTCGCCTGCGGCCACGGCACCTGCGCCACCTGCAAGATCCAGGTACTGGAAGGCGAGGTGGACATCGGCGCCGCCTCGTCCTTCGCGCTGATGGACATGGAGCGCGACGAGGGCAAGGTCCTGGCCTGCTGCGCCATCCCGCGAAGCGACCTGATCATCGAGGCCGACATCGACGTCGATCCGGACTTCGCTGGCCATCCGGTGCAAGACTACCGGGCGACGGTCAGCTCCATCCTCGACCTGTCGCCGACCATCAAGGGCGTGCATTTCGAACTCGACCGGCCGATGGCTTTCCAGGCCGGCCAGTACGTCAACCTGCAACTGCCCGGCATCGAGGGCAGCCGGGCCTTCTCCATCGCCAACCCGCCGAGCCGGGCCGACGCGGTCGAACTGCACGTACGCCTGGTGGAAGGCGGCCTGGCCACCACCCATATCCACCGGCAACTGGAGGTGGGCGATACGGCGGAAATCTCCGGGCCCTATGGGCAGTTCTTCGTCCGCGAGTCGCACCCCGGCGGGCTGATCTTCATCGCCGGCGGCTCGGGGCTGTCCAGCCCGCAGTCGATGATCCTCGACCTGCTGGAGCGCGGCGACACGCGGCCCATGGCGCTGTTCCAGGGCGCGCGCAACCGCGCCGAGCTGTACAACCGCGCGTTGTTCGAGCGGCTGGCGGCCGAGCACGCCAACTTCACCTATGTGCCGGCGCTCAACCAGGCTGGCGACGACCCGGAATGGACGGGCTTTCGCGGCTTCGTCCACGATGCCGCGAAAGCGCATTTCGAGAACCGCTTCCAGGGCAACAAGGCCTATCTGTGCGGCCCGCCGCCGATGATCGATGCCGCCATCACTACCCTGATGCAAGGCCGCCTGTTCGAGCGCGATATCCATATGGAGCGTTTCTACAGTGCCGCCGACGGCGCATCGGAGGGGCAGCGATCGGCATTGTTCAAACGTATCTGAGGTCTGCCGGCCAACCAGCGTTTTATCCTCGGGCGAATACAAAGAGCCGATCTTTTTCAAATCGCGTCAAAGTATACCTTTCGAGCATGATTCATAACTTATTCAGTATTTGACGTGAATTCGTACCGCTTTGAATATGACTGTCAACCGCATCGATCGGAGCGCGACCGTCAGCCATTGAAGAGGAGCCCGACAGACAACCGATCCAACAGACAATCAACAGCCCGCTTTGCAACGGATAAGGCAAAGCCAGGACTGATACAACCAACAAAAACAAAGGAGTTTGGCAATGGCGATGACTGGCGTGCTACGACCCGGACATACCCAACTGCGTGTACTTAATCTCGAAGAGTCGATCAAGTTCTACACCGATGTACTCGGCCTCGTGGAAACAGGCCGGGACGCCGGCGGGCGAGTCTATTTCAAATGCCATGACGAACGCGACCATCACAGTTTGATCATTCGCGAGTCGGATCGCTCCGGAATGGATTTCTATGGATTCAAAGTTCTGGACAAGGCGACCCTCGACAGACTCGAAGCGGATCTTCGGGATTATGGAGTGGCCACCGAGCGTATTCCCGCGGGAGACCTGCTGGAAACCGGCGAGCGTGTGCGCTTCGAGATACCGACCGGCCACTTGATCGAGCTGTACGCCGAGAAAAAAGAAATCGGCGACAGTTTGGGTTACGTCAATCCGGATGTGATCATCGAAGGGCGCAAGGGAATTTCGCCCCTGCGGCTCGATCACTGGCAAATCCATGGCCGCGATCTGGATGGCAGTCGGGATCTTTTCGTCGATGTGCTGGGGTTCAGCCTGGTCGAGCGAATCCTCGGCGAGGACGGCAAGACCGATATGGCGGTCTGGCTTTCCTGCTCGACCAAGGCTCACGATATCGCCTTCGTCCGAGACGACCGGGACAATACCGTTCACCATGCAGCCTTCCTGCTCGATACCTGGGAACATGTATTGCGTGCGGCGGACATCATGACCAAGCACCGGGTATCGATCGATATCGGGCCATTGCGCCATGGCATCACGCGCGGAACGACGATTTATGCCTTCGATCCGTCCGGAAATCGCTTCGAAACATTCTGCGGCGGTTACAACTTCTATCCGGACATGCAGCCTTATACCTGGACCTGGGATGAAATCGGGACGGCGATCTTCTATCACACCCGCCAATTGAACGAGCGTTTCCTCACCGTCGTGACCTGACGCCGGACGAATCGACCGTAACGGGCGGAGTCTCGTCGAACAGGCTCCGTTCCATCTCCCGAAAGGCGCAGCGACGCGCCTGGTATGACAGATGAGGAAAGCACCATGCCCATCATGCAGATTCACCTGATCGAAGGCCGCAGCGAGGAACAGAAGGCGCGCCTGATCGAAGGACTGACCCGCGCCGCGGTGGATGCGCTCGACGCACCGGTCGAGAGTATTCGCGTGATAATCAGCGAAGTACCCAATACCGACTTCGGCATCGCCGGACAGACGGCCAAGCAGCGCGGCCGCTGAAAGCGTGCGGCCCGTTACGGGCATCGCGGGCGAAACGGGCCGCCCCAGGATTCGACCGCGGACTCGATCCGCGGGCGTGCAACCCGTTCTTCATCAATTCATGTTCCGGGTATTCCAGCCCATGAATTCCCGGATTTTCCGCTGAAACTTCCAGCCGGCGTCCAAAGACGAGTCCGGCCTGGCAATAAGAAAAACAATAAAGGTAAATGTCGTGATTCATATATATCGTTCTTCCGCCTGGCCTGTCCGGCTCCGGGTCGGCACCGCATTCTGTTTGTTGTTCGCCCCGGCCGTTCAGGCCACCGAGGGCGGTGGGTCGACTTACCCCATGGGGGTGGAGGCCCACATGATGGGGGCTTTTCCACCCGAGCCCGGTTTTTACAGTTTGAACTATGCCCAGCATTACGAAGCGCATCGTTTGCGCGGAAACGATGGCGAAAGACTACCGAACGATTTCCGGCTGCGCGCCGATGTCTTCGCCAGCCGTTTCGTCTGGATAACCGACAAGAAGTTGCTGGGCGGGCGAGTCGGGATTCATACCCTGGTTCCCCTGGTGGATCTGCGCGTGGAACTGGACGGTCGCAGCGACTCCGACAAGGGGATCGGCGATATCACCTTCGGCGCGCTTCTCGGCTACGACTACAGCGAAAGGTTTCACAGCATTTTCGCCATAGACGTAATAGCGCCGACGGGCCGGTACGACGAAGACAAGCTGGCGAATATCGGCCGCAACTATTGGGCCATCGAGCCGGTGGCGGCATTCACCTGGGTCGATCCACAGGGATTCAATGCCGATATAAAATTCATGTACGACTTCAACTTCGAGAACGACGATACGGATTACAAGTCCGGTCAGGAGTTCCACTTCGACTTCGACGCCGGCTGGGCGGTGAATGAACAATGGGTTCTCGGCGTCGGGGGATATGCCTACTGGCAGACCACCGACGATCGGCAACATGGTGACCGGGTAGACGATAACAAGGGGCGAGCGATGGCGATCGGACCGGCGCTCAAGTATTCGAGCAAGGATGGCTGGTTCATGAGTCTGAAATGGCAGAAGGAATACGAGGTCAGGAATCGGCCCGAGGGCGATGCGCTCTGGCTGAAGTTCACCGTACCCCTGATGCTGTTGTGACCACCCGTGCCTGCCCACTGTCCGGCATCGAATAGCGCTGCCGGACGAACACAATCAAAACGACAAGGGCTCCGTATCCATGAAAAACACCGAACCCGATTCCCTGGAATACCGTGCGGAGGCGGGAGCATCCCGCGCAGAAACCTCATCCGTCGGGCAGCCCGTTCTGGGCATGCTCGCCCTGGCCACGTCGATGGCCGTTTCCCTGGGCATCATCGCCCTGCTCGATGTGGACTTCTTCGCTACCTGGACGACCTTCTTCGTGGTCGCCTGCGTACCGGCGCAGATCGTGATTTCCATGGTGTGGGAACTGGACTATCCGGCGTTCGCCCGGAACCTGAAGCAGCCGTTCAAGGGCCTGTTCTTCACGGCGCTGATGCTGCTGGTCGCCGCGGTCGTCGCCACCGCGATCTATCTGGCCCAGCCGGTACCGGCGGGGCCGCCGACGCCCTTCGTGCTGATGTACGCGATCTTCTGCGTGCTGGTCGCCTTCTGGCTGGTCATCGTCTGGGGCTGCTGGCCGCTGTCCGCGCTGGCCGGGCATCCGCTGGCGCTCGGGCTGGGCATCCTGGCGGTCGCCTATGACGGCGGATTCGGCCTGTTCCGGCTGCTGTTCGATTTCGCCGCGCTGGGCGGCGCGCCTTTCTATTCGGCGGCGATGGACCCCGGCGGCGCCTTCCCGGCCTTCCATGCGCTGGCCTTTTCGGTGACCACGGTTTCGCTGCTGTTCTTCTGCGTGCTGTTCGATTTCTGGCCGATAAGCGCCTTTCCCGCGTTGCGCGTGCAGCCGGCGCAGGGACTGGCGGCGACCGTCTACATCCTCGGCCTGTCGGCGCTCGCCTACTGGCTCGGCATCGGCCTGCTGGAGATGGAGCCGGTCCCCTTCATGGTGCACGTCTCGATCGGCTGCCTGTTCGGCGCGCTGGTTCCGCTCATTCTGTTCGAGGGGAAGCTCTTCGCCGGCCTGCGCCAGCCGCTGAAAGGCCTCGGCCAATGCACCGTGGCCGTCATCGCCGCCGTGCTGCTGCCGGCGCTCTACCGGGCGGTCGCGCCGCTGGTTTCCGGGCCGCTGGTCAGCGGCGCACCCGGCTACCAATACGAGTTCTGGATGGCTTCCGCCCTGCTGGCGATGACCTTTCCGGTCATGGTAGTGGTCGGCAAGTTCCTCGACTTCTGGCCATGGAGGCGTTGACGATCGTGGCGCGGAGTTTCAGCACATGATCCGCGCCATCGCCCGCTCTCGTGGTCATGATCAGCGCCGCGCCGAGTTTCCGGTCGGCCAGGGGGCGGTAGACGATATCGTCGCGGCGCAGGCGCTGGACGCACTGCGGCACCAGGGTGACGCCCATGCCGGCGGCGACCAGCCCGATGGCGGTCTGCAGGCTGTTGGTTTCGAGGCTCTTGCCGATCCGGTAGCCCCTGGCGGCGAATTGCTGCAGCACCTGGTCGATGAAGCTCGGCCGGGGACTGGCGGGATACAGGAGCAGGACCTCTTCGAGCAGAGCCTCCAGCACGATACGGCCTTCCGCGGCCAGCGGACTGCCGGCCGGGACCGCCGCGACCAGCGGCTCCTCGGCCAGCAGGACGTTTTCCAACGCCTCGTCCTCGATCCTCAGCCGGCCGAAGCCGATATCGATGCGCCCGGCCTTCAGGGCCTCGGCCTGCTGGACGGAAGTCAGCTCCAGCAGGGAAGTCTCGACGCTCCCGTTGTCGAGGGAAAACTGGCGGATCGCCTGGGGGATGAAATCGTAGAGAATCGACGGGGCGAAGCCGACGCCCATCCAGCGCCGCGCGCCGCTGCCCAGCCGGCGCGTCTCGTCGCGGATCGCTTCGATCCGCTCCAGCAGCCGGACGGATTGCTCGTGGAAGAACACCCCCGCATTCGTCAGCCGCATCGGCCGCGAGGACCTGTCCAGCAGTCGCACGCCCAGTTCGTCCTCCAGTTGCTGGATCTGCCGGGACAGCGGCGGTTGCGCGATATGGAGCTGTTCGGCGGCCTTGCTGAAATTGAGCGTGCCGGCGACAGCCCTGAAGTACTTCAGTTGACGTAGCTCCATTTTCATCCCCGAACCATGGATAAGCGGCCCGCGAGGCCCGCCCGAGGGATAACGGCACGCGGGGCCTGCCGGCCCCTCGCCAGCGGCTAGGCGGAAGCGCTTTCCAGCAGGGCTTGCACGGTCCGCACCGCCGCCTGGGCGCACTCTTCGTCCTGTTGCTCGGAAGCGCCCGAGATGCCGATGGCACCTACCGGCCTGCCCTCGAACAGGAAAGGTTCGCCGCCGCCGAACAGGGCCATGCGCGGCTGTAGCGGCAATCCCTGGCGAACGGCATCGGACATCCCGGCCAGGCGCTCTTCCCAGACCCGCGTCGGCATCCCGAAGCCGACGGCGGTCAGCGCCTTGTTCAGGGCGATGTCGCGGCATTGCAGCGGCGCGCCATCCATGTGCGCGGTGTGGATCGGCAGGCCTGCCGCGTCGACCACCACGATGCTCACTCGCACCGACAGCGCCATGGCCCGGTCGAGCGCCGCCCGCAGGGCGTGCATGGCCAGGGCCAGGTTGATGCTGTCGGCCCGGCGCAGAGAAGGTTTCATCGCATTCGCTTCCTGTGTTGGCAAAAAGGCCCGGCAGCGGAACCGCTGCCGGGCTCGAAAACCGCCACGGCCAGGCCGGACGGAGCGGTCGACTCGTTACACCGCGGCCTGCCGGGCAGCGTCTCCCCGCTGGCGCAGCAGATCCAGCGCCACATCGACGATCATATCCTCCTGGCCGCCGACCATCCGCCTCCGGCCCAGTTCGACCAGGATGTCCACGGTGCTCAGGCCATATTTGCTCGCCGCCACCTCGGCGTGGCGCAGAAAGCTCGAATAGACCCCGGCATAACCCAGCGCCAGCGTCTCGCGGTCGACCCGTACCGGGCGGTCCTGCAACGGCCGGACGATCTCGTCGGCGGCGTCCATCAGGGTGTAGAGGTCGGTGCCGTGGTTCCAGCCCAGCCGCTCGGCCGCGGCGACGAACACCTCCAGCGGCGCATTGCCCGCCCCCGCGCCCATGCCAGCGAGGCTGGCGTCGATGCGGTCGCAGCCCTCCTCCACCGCGACGATGGAGTTGGCCACCCCGAGGCTGAGGTTGTGGTGGGCGTGGATGCCGGTCTGGGTCGAAGGCTCCAGCAGGTCCTTGACCGCGCGGAAGCGCTCGCGCACGTCCTGCATGCTCAAGGCCCCGCCGGAGTCGACCACGTAGATGCAGGTGGCGCCGTAGCTTTCCATCTTCTTCGCCTCGACGGCGAGGTTCTGCGGCGTGGTCATGTGGCTCATCATCAGGAAGCCCACGGTGTCCATGCCCAACTCGCGCGCGTAGGCGATGTGCTGTCTGGACACGTCCGCCTCGGTGCAGTGGGTGGCCACCCGGACGATGCGCGCGCCGGCGTCGTAGGCCTCCTTGAGGTGGTGGACGGTGCCGATGCCGGGCAGCAACAGGGTGGCGATCCTGGCATGAGTCACCACCTCGGCCACCGCCTCGATCCACTCGATGTCGCTGTGCGCGCCGAAGCCGTAGTTGAAGCTCGAACCCTGCAGGCCGTCGCCGTGGGCGACCTCGATGGAATCCACTTTCGCCTTGTCCAGTGCGCGGGCGATGTCCTGGACGTTCCTGATCGAGTACTGGTGACGCACGGCATGGCTGCCGTCGCGCAGGGTCACGTCGGAGATGTACAGCTTCTTGTGCGGATCGAAAGTCATCTTGGCTCTCCTCGGGCGGCGCTATTCGCGCCGCTTTCCTTGACGGGTGGCTGTCTCACAGCTTCACGCAGATGTTCTTCAGCTCGGTGTAGAACTCCAGCGAGTGCACCCCTCCCTCGCGGCCGATACCCGACTGCTTGGCGCCGCCGAAGGCGGTGCGCAGGTCGCGCAGGAACCAGCTATTCACCCAGACGATGCCGGCCTCGATCCGCCCGGCGACGCGGTGGGCGCGCGAGGCGTTCTCGGTCCAGATCGCCGAGGCCAGGCCATAGGGCAGGCTGTTGGCCAGCTCGATGGCTTCTTCCTCGGTATCGAACGGGCGGATGTGGCAGCAGGGCCCGAAGATTTCCTCGGTGACCACCGGCGAATCGTCCTTCAGGCCGGTCCAGATGGTCGGCTGCACCCAGGCGCCGCCGGCCAGGTGCTGAGGCATGTCCGGCACGCCGCCGCCGGTGACTATGGTGGCGCCCTCGTCCTTGGCCTTCTGGTAGTAGCTGAGCACCTTCTCGCGGTGCTTGTGGCTGACCAGCGGGCCGAAGTTGGCCTTCGGATCGTTCGGCTCGCCGATTACCAGCGCCTCGGCGCCGGCCTTCAGGCGGGCGACGAACGCGTCGAAGATCGGCCGCTGCACGTAGACCCGCTCGGTACCCAGGCAGACCTGGCCGCAGTTGGCGAAGGCCGAACGCAGGGTGCCCTCGATAGCCTTGTCCAGGTCGGCGTCGGCGAACACGATGCCGGCGTTCTTGCCGCCCAGCTCCAGGGACACCTGGCGCACGCCCTTGGCGGCGGCACGCATGATGGTTTCGCCGGTGCCGGTTTCACCGGTGAAGGTGATGCCGTCGACGTCCGGGTGGGCGGTGAGGAAGGCGCCGGCCGAGTTGCCGCCGAAGCCGTGCACCACGTTGTAGACGCCGGCCGGCACGCCGGCGGCGTTCATCACCTCGCCGAGCAGCGCGGTGGTGCTCGGGGTTTCCTCGGACGGCTTGACCACCACGGTGTTGCCGCAGGCCAGTGCCGGGCCGACCTTCCAGGTCATCAACAGCAGCGGCAGGTTCCACGGGCTGATCACGCCGATCACCCCCTTGGGCCGGCGCACGCCGTAGTTGAGCGCGCCGCTGCCGTCCGGGGTGGCCATCTCGAAGGCCTCGGTGGGGACGTTCTTCACCAGGTCGGCGAACACCGAAAAGTTGGCCGCGCCGCGCGGGATGTCGATATGCGAGGCGAGCGATTTCGGCTTGCCGGTGTCCTGGCACTCGGCTTCGAGGAACTCGTCGAAGCGCGCGGTGATGCCGGCGGCGACGCGGTGCAGGATCTCGGTGCGCTCGGCCACGCTCATCTTGCCCCAGGGGCCTTTCAGGGCGGCGCGGGCGGCCTTGACCGCGGCGTCCACCTCGGCCTCGCCGGCTTCGTGGATCCTGGCGATCACCTCGCCGTTGGCCGGGTTGACGTTGTCGAACAGCTTGCCGCTGGCAGAGCCGACGTATTCGCCGTTGATGAAGTGCTTGATCTCTTTCATGGGCTCAATCTCGTGAAATCTGGAATCAGGTCAGGGCGGTGAGGAAGCGCTCGTTGAGCTGGCGGTCGTGGTAGAAGATCGCCTTGCCCAACTGGTCGGCGGTCCAGGTCACCGGCGGGTGGTCCGGGTAGTGGTAGTCGCCGCCGCAGAACACCTCGTTGCGGTTACCCGAGGGATCGAAGAAATAGATGGTCTTGCCGTGGGTCAGGCCGTGGCGGGTCGGGCCGATGTCCAGCGAGGTGTCGCTCATGCTGATCAGATCGGCGGCGCGCAGCACGTCCTCCCAGGTTTCCAGGAAGAACGAGGCGTGGTGGAAGCGGCCCTTCTCCGGGTGCTCGATGAAGGCCACGTCGTGGGCCTTCATGCCGACGGTGAGGAACTGGGCGACGCGCCTGCCCGCGTCGTCGAGCACCTGCTCGGCGAGGCTGAAGCCGAGCACCTCGGTGAACAGGCGCAGGGTTTCCGGCAGTTCGACGCCGTACAGCAGGCAGTGGTCGAAGCGGGTCGCCTTCATGCCCTGCAGGCCGCGCGGCCAGGCTTCCGGGTTGACCTCGGAAACGCCCCACTTGCCGGTCTGCTCCTTCTCGGCGAACAGCTCGAAGAAGTGCCCGGACGGCGCCTCGAAGCGAATACGCCGGCCGCAGCCCTTGAGTTCGCCGGCCGGCAGGTTTTCCACCTGGCAGCCGAAGGCGGCCAGTTCCTCGCCGAGGCGGCCGAGGGTGGCATCGTCGACGACCTTGAAGCCGAGGAAGTCCATGCCCGGCTCGTCGGCCTGGCGCAGCACCACCGAGAACCTGTCGATCTCGGTCCAGCCCTTGAGGTAGACGCGGCCCTGCTCGTCCCTGCCCATCTCGATCAGGCCGAGCAGATCGACGTAGTGGCGCAGGGCAGCCTGCAGGTCCAGCACGCGAAGCTGGATATGGCCCGGACGTATTACACCTTTTTTCATGATGACACCTATTGTTTTTGTGGGACCGCGTGGCCTGGCTTGCCGCACGCCCGTATCTCGGAATCGCTCAGGGGAAACAGCCGGCAGGCCAGGGCCAAGCCTTGGCTGCGCTGGTCGATGTCCACATGGCTGCAACTCATGAGCCCATAGTCGAACCGGCCGGAAACGATGCGGACCTTGCAGATTCCGCAGCCGCCGCCCCGGCAACCGACCGGGATGCAGCGCTTTCCCTGGCGCTCCATGGCGCACAGCAGCGACTCGCCGGGCCGCACCTCGACCACTTCGCCGCTGACCTGTTCGAGGATGCGATGAGGCCGACTCATGGTCTCTACAGTCTCAAACCAGCGCCGAAGGCAGGGTGCGTACCTTGCCTCGTTCGGCCAGCCGCTCGGCGCAGGACAGCGCCGCCGAGGTCATGATGTCGAGGTTCCCCGCATAGGCCGGCAGGTAATGGGCGGCACCCTCCACCTCCAGGAAGATCGAGGTCTTGAGGCCCGACACCAGACCCACGCCGGGCACGTTGGCCGGCTTCTCGATCAGTTCGAACTGCACTTCCTGCTTGAGCCGGTAGCCCGGCACGTAGCGCTGCACGCTGGCCACCATCTCCTTGACGCTGGCGGCGATGGCATCCCGGTCGACCACCTCGGAGAGCACGAACACGCTGTCGCGCATGATCAGCGGCGGCTCGGCCGGGTTGAGGACGATGATCGCCTTGCCCTTGCGCGCCCCGCCGATCACCTCGATGGCCTTCGAGGTGGTTTCGGTGAACTCGTCGATGTTGGCGCGGGTGCCGGGGCCGGCCGACTTGCTGGCGATCGAGGCGACGATCTCGGCGTAGTGGACCTGCGCCACGCGGGACACCGCGGCGACCATCGGGATGGTGGCCTGGCCGCCGCAGGTGACCATGTTGATGTTCGGCGCGTCGAGTTCGGCGTCCAGGTTGATCGCCGGGACCACGTAGGGGCCGATGGCCGCCGGGGTCAGGTCGATGACCTTCACGCCGTGGGCCTGCAGCAGCTCGTTGTGGCGGGCGTGGGCACCGGCCGAGGTGGCGTCGAAGGCGATGCCGATGTCCTTGAACTCCGGCAGCGCCAGCAGCCCTTCCACGCCTTGCGCAGTGGTCGCGACGCCGAGCCGCTTGGCGCGCGCCAGACCGTCGGACGCCGGGTCGATACCGACCATGGCGCCCATTTCCAGGTGCCTGCCATGGCGCAGCACCTTGATCATGAGGTCGGTTCCGATGTTGCCCGAACCGATGATCGCAACCTTGCAACGGGACGATGTTCTATCCACGGAAAACCTCGACTTTTGTCATTGTGGTGGATGTCGGGCGGTACGCTCAGCGGCCGCGCTGCTTGGCCGTCTGCCCGGCGATGCCGAAATTGCCGCTGGGCACCTCGGTGATCACCACGCGCACGCTCTCGATCGGCGCGTCGAGGGCATCCACGGTGGCACGGGTCAGGGCGTCGATCAGGCGCGCCTTCTGCTCTTCGCTGCGGCCTTCGATCAGGTAAACCTGCATGATGGGCATGGTGTCCTCCTCGCACTCATACGAAGCGCATCGATACGCTGCCCAGATGCTGGAAGCGCACGTTGACGTTGTCGCCGGCGGCCACGGCCACCGCCTCGGTGACCCCGCCGGTGAGAATCAGGGTACCGGCGGGAATCTCCCGGCCGCGGGCGCCGAGCATGTTGGCGAGCATGGCCACGCTCTGCGCCGGATGGCCGAGCACCGCCGCACCGGAGGCCATGGCCACCACCTCGCCGTTCTTCTCCATCACCACGCCGAGGTTCTTCAGGTCGATGCCCTCGACGTTGCGGTTGGTGCCACCCAGTACGTAGCGGGCGGACGAAGTGTTGTCGGCAATCACGCTCTTGAGGTCGAAGCGGAAGTTCTCGTAACGCGAGTCGATGATCTCCACCGCCGGCAGGATGAAGTCGGTGGCCGCCAGTACGCTGCCGATGTGACAGCCCGGGCCGCTCAGCGGGCGCTTGGTGACGAAGGCGATCTCTGCCTCGACCTTGGGATGGATCAGGCGCCGGGTGTCGATCTCGCCGCCGTCGGCCACCGCGCCGTAGTCGGTGATGAAGCCGTAGACCGGGTCGATGACCCCCATCTGGCGCATCTTGGCGTGCGAGGTCAGGCCCATCTTCAGGCCGGCGACGCGCACGCCGCGCGCTTCCTTGAGGGCGCGCAGGGCGTCCTGGATGGCGTAGGCGTCTTCCCAGTCCATATCCGGGTAGTCGTCGGTGATCTTGTGGACCTCGCGGCACTCGGTTTCGGCGGCGTCGAGGTGCGCGGCGAGGCGCTCGATGGTTTGCGGGTCGAGATTCATCGGAATTCTCCTGTCAGACGAAGCGCACGCCGGCCGAGCCGATGCCGCCGATGCCGATGCGCAGGTTGTCGCCGGCCTTGACCGGCAGCATGGTGGAGAGGGAGCCGGAGAGGATCACCTCGCCGGCCTTGAGCGGCATTTCCAGGCGGCCGAGGGTATTGGCCAGCCAGGCCACGGCATTGGCCGGATGGCCCAGCGCGGCGGCGCCGGCGCCGGTGGCGGCGATCTCGCCGTTGACTTCGAGGGTCATACCGACCACGCCCAGATCCAGCCGGCGCGGATCGACGGCGGCGTCGCCGAGCACGAACAGCGCCGAGGAGGCGTTGTCGGCCACGGTGTCCTGGATGCGGATCTTCCAGTCGGCGATGCGCGAATCGACGATCTCGAAGCAGGGCACCACGAATTCGGTGGCGCGCAGCACGTCGGCGACGGTCACGCCCGGACCGGCCAACTCGTGCTTGAGCACGAAGGCGATCTCACCCTCGGCCTTCGGCGCGATCAGGCTGGCGGCCTCGATGGCCGCGCCGTCCTCGCGCAGCATGCCGGAGGTCAGGTGACCGAAGTCGGGCTGGTCGACCTTGAGCAGGTCCATGACCACCCGGCTGGTGACGCCGATCTTCTTGCCGATCACCTTCTCGCCGTCGGCGTCCAGGCGCCGGGCGAGCACCCGCATCTGGATCTGGTAGGCCTCTTCCAGGCTGAGGTCGGGGTCGCGCTCGGTCAGCGGAGCGATGGGACGGCGATCCGCCAGCGAGCGGTAAAGCTCGTCGGCGTACTGGTTGAGCAGGGCTTGGCGCATGGTTGTGTTCCTGCGGGCTAGGCGTGGATGGCGAACGGGATGCGTGTTGCGAAGCGCCGGCGGTACCCGGAACGCTTCGGGAGTGGCTGGAAGGTAAACAGGGGCAACGATGCCGTCCAATCGAATCTAGGCACCAGACAATGCTTTTCAGGCATAGATGCGGACGACCTCGCGATATCTCCGGAAAACGTCCCGTAAATCGGGAAGTTGCTTTGTCGGCGGGCGGCCGATGGCGGTGCGAAGTTCGTCACAGTCATTCCGGGGAATGAAAGTTTTTCGCTCGAAAGTCGCGAACCGAAGTGTCCCGGAGATGCACTGCGGATAATCGACAGAAACTGCAAAGATCTGTTTCGCATTTATGCTCTTCTCATTCCGGCAAACAGCCTTGAAACTTCCGGACACTTTCCGGGGCGGTTACGGCAGCCCGATCCGGTTATTTCATTGGTCCATATGAAACTTCCGGCGAATCGATCCGGATTTTCGAACGGAGGCGACTAGAACAACTTGATCGCGTAATTGATGATGATGCGGTTCTCGTCGATGTCGTTGGCGTAGTTGGAACGGGCGATCGCGTTGCGCCAGCGGATGTTGACGTTCTTCAGGGGGCCGCTCTGGATGGTGTAGGCCAGGTCGAGGTCGCGTTCCCACTCCTCGCCCTCGAAGCCGCGCGATCCGGTGTCGACGTTGTCGCCCTCGACGTAGCGCAGGGTGCTGGTCAGGCCGGGCAGGCCGACGCTGGCGAAATCGAAATCGTAGCGGACCTGCCAGGAACGCTCGTCCGGCGCGGAGAACTGGTAGGTCGGCAGTTCGTTGCCGAGCGGCGAGAGAGTGTTGCCGATGCGCAGGAAGCCGTCGTCGCCGTAGACGCCCTGGTAGCCGACGAAGAAGGTGTGGCCCTTGTACTTGGCCGAGAACAGCCCGTACAGCAACTGGTTGTCCAGGCTGCCGGCCAGGGTGTCGCCGTCGTCCTGGGCGGTGTAGTAGCCGATGTCGGCGGCCAGGGTCCAGGCGCCGACCGGCAGGGCGTGCTTGATGCCGTAGAAGCGCTGCTGGTAGATGTCTTCCAGTTGGCCCTGCCAGAAGCTCAGGGTGGTGCGATTGGCGTTGAAGCTGTAGTCGCCGCCGATGTAGTTGTAGTGGTCGCCGGTGACGTTGGCCAGGCGCCGGGGGTTGATCGGGTCGTTGATGATCCAGGCGTACATCTCGCCGTCGTCGGTCGAGTTGACCGTCTTCGCCGAGTTCAGCCGGCCGGCCTGCAGGGTCAGGCCGGGAATCTCCCGGGAGGTCAGGGTGGTGCCCTGGTAGGTCTGCGGCAGCAGGCGGTTGTCGGTATGCGCCAGGATCGGCAGGTTCGGCGTCTGCTCGCCGAACTTCAGCTCGGTGTCGGAGAAGCGCACCTTCAGCGTCAGCCCCAGGCGGGCGTACTCGTCGGCGGCCTCGCCGTCGCTGTGCACCGGCAGCAGTGCGGTGTTGGTCCGCTCGCGACTGCTGTCGAGCTTGATGCCGAGCAGGCCGAGGGCGTCGATGCCGAAGCCGATCGGTCCCTGGGTATAACCGGACTTGAAGTTGAGGATGAAACCCTGCGCCCACTCTTCCGACTTGGATTGTTTGCTGCTGCCCTGGAGATCGGAGAAGTCGCGCATGAAATAATAATTGCGCAGTTGCAGGGTGGCGGTGGAATCTTCGATGAATCCACTTTCGGCCATTGCCGCAGGCAGGCTTCCGAACGTCGCGACCGTCATGGCGACTCGCAGTTCTCGCTTCATGATGCTTCTCTTGTTGTTATTGTGAAAAGGTATTACGGCACTTTTCCGGCAAGTATCCGTGACAACTTTTATGGGAAACCCGGTAACTTCGTTTTTCTTTTTTATCGACCGCGATCTTCATTCCCGGCCGCACGAAGTTCGCGAACGCGGCGGGCGGCCGGCAGGGAGGCTGGCATGGTCGCCGGCCACCCTTCCCTGCCCCACGCTTCCCGTCAGGCCAGCGCCTCGCCCGGCGCGACGCCGGCCGCCGGCTGGCGCAGGCAGAACAGGGCCATGGCGATGGCCGCGAGCAGTCCGGGGATGGCGAAGGCGATGAAGTTCATCTGCAGCGGCAGGCTCATGCCGACCAGCGCGCCGCCGAGCAGCGGGCCGACGATGGCGCCGTTGCGGCCGATCCCCGAGGCCCAGCCGAGGCCGGTGGAACGGATGGCCATGGAGTAGAACTGCGCGGCGCAGGCGTAGAGCAGGATCTGCGAACCTATGGTGGTCGCCCCGGCCAGCGCGATCAGGGCGTAGAGCACCGGCGTCGGGCTCTTGAAGCCGAGCAGGCCGATCGACAGGGCGGCGACGGCGAAGAACGCCACCAGCACCTTGGGCAGGTTCATCCGATCACCCAGCCAGCCGCCGCCGATGGCGCCGAACACCGCGCCGAAATTCAGCACCAGCAGGAACGACAGGCTGGAACCCAGGCTGTAGCCGGCGCTGGCCATCATCTTCGGCAACCAGGAGCTGAGCGCGTAGACCATCAGCAGGCAGCAGAAGAACGCCACCCACAGCGACAGGGTGCGCAGCGCGCGGCCTTCGCGGAACAGTTGCAGCACCGGCGCGCCCTCGCCCTTGGCCTCGGCCATCTCCAGCCGGTCGTCGTCCGTCAGCGCCAGACCCGGATCGACGCGCCGGAGGATGGCGCGCGCCTGCTCGGTGCGGCCCTGGCGCAGCAGGTAGCCGACCGACTCTGGCAGGAACCAGAGGATCAGCGGCAACAGCAGCAGCGGCACGGCGGCGGCCTGGAACATCGCCTCCCAGCCGAAGCGCGGCAGCATATAGATGCCGAGGCCGGCGGAGAGCATGCCGCCCAGCGAATAGCCGCTGAACATGATGGCCACCAGGGTGCTGCGGATCTTCTTCGGCGCGTACTCGTTCATCAGCGCCACCACGTTGGGCATCAGCCCGCCGATGCCGAGGCCGGCGACGAAGCGGCAGACGCCGAACTCCAGGGGGTTGCGGACGAAGCCGTTGAGCACGGTGAAGCCGCTGAACAGCAGAAAGCAGATGGCGATGCCCTTCTTGCGGCCGATCCGGTCGGCCAGCGGACCGAAGAACAGCGCGCCGAACATCATGCCGAACAGCGCGTAGCTGCCCAGCGCGCCGGCCTCCAGCGGGCTCAGGCCCCAGGTTTTCATCAGCACCGGCAGGACCACCCCGTAGATGAACAGGTCATAGCCGTCGAAGATCAGCAGCAGTGCGCACCAGCACAGTACCCGCCAGTGGAAGCGGTTGAAGCGCGCCTCGTCGACGAGGCGATTGACATCGATGTTTCGCATGGCGTGGATCTCTGTTGTTGTTGTAATCGCAAAACCATGTGGGCGCTCCGCCCGATGGGGACCGCCCCGCGGCGGAACGCCGGCCTCAACCCAGGTCGCCGCCGCCTACCGGCAGGGTCGTACCGGTGATATAGGAGGCTTCGTCGGAAGCCAGGAAGAGGATCGCCCCGACCTGTTCGTCGATGGTTCCGTAGCGCTTCATCAGCGAGCTGTCGACGGTCTGGTCGACGATCCGCTGGTACCAGGTCCTCTCCTGCTCGCTCGGCTCGGCGGCATTGCGCGGAATGCGCCGCGGCGGCGCCTCGGTGCCGCCGGGCGCGGTGGCGTTGACGCGGATGCCGCGCTCGGCGGTCTCGAAGGCCAGGCAGGCGGTGAGCGCGTTGACGCCGCCCTTGGCTGCGCCGTAGGGCACCCGGTTGACCCCGCGGGTGGCGATCGAGGAGACGTTGACGATGGCCCCGTGGCCCTGTTCGAGCATCTGCGGCAGGGCCGCGCGGCAGCACCACAGGGTGGGGAACAGCGAACGGCGCACCTCGGCCTCGATCTGCGCTTCGTCGTAGTGCTCGAAGGGCTTGGCCCAGATGGTGCCGCCGACGTTGTTGATCAGGATGTCGAGACAGCCGAAGCGCTCGACCGTCGCCGTCATCACCCGCTGGCAGTCGGCGAAGCGCTCCAGGTCGGCGGTCAGGGTCAGTACCCGGTCGCTGCCCATCTCCCGCAGTTCATGGACCAGCTCGGAGCGGTCCACCGCGACCAGCCGGGCGCCTTCGCCGACCAGCCGCTCGGCGACGCGCCGACCGATGCCCTGGGCCGCGCCGGTGACCACCGCGACCCTGTCTTGAAAACGTTTTTCATGCATGGCGTTCTTATCCTTGGGGCCGCCCGTGCGGGCACGGGGCGGCGGCTCAGACGCTGGCGGCGAACTTCTCGTAGTGGAAATTGGCCGGCTGGATGCCCTGCTCGCGGAGGAACTTGTTGACCGCCTCGACCATCGGCGGCGGGCCGCACAGGTAGATATCCACCTCGCCGTCGTTCAGGTGGCGTGGCTCGATGTGCTGGGTGACGTAGCCCTTGTGCGGATAGCTGCTCTCCGGGCTGGCCACGCAGGCGGTGAAGGTGAAACCGGGAATGCGCGCGGCGAACTCCTGCAGGCGGTCCATTTCCACCAGATCGGCGTCGTGGGTGACGCCGTAGATCAGGTGCACGGGATGCGCGCTGCCCCCCTCGGCGATCTTCTCCAGCATGGCGGTGAAAGGCGCCAGGCCGGTGCCGCCGGCCAGCATCAGCAGCGGCCGGCGGATTTCGCGCAGGTAGAAGCTGCCCAGCGGCCCGGTCAGGGTCATCGGGTCGCCGGCCCTGGCCTGCTGGCTGAGGTAGCCGCTCATCAGGCCGCCCGGCACGTTGCGGATCAGGAAGCTGACCTCGCCATCGTGTGGCATCGAGCTGAAGGAATAGGCGCGGGTCTGGTCGCTGCCCGGCACCTCGAGATTGACGTACTGACCCGGCAGGAAGGACAGCCTGACCAGCGAGTCGCCCTTGATCGACAGGGAAATCACGCTGGGAGAAAGCGCGCGCACGTCGCTGATGACCGCCGCGTAGCTGGCCTGTTCGGTCTTGCAGACTTCGGAGGAGGCCGGGATGCGCAGCACGCAGTCGCTTTCCGGACGCATCTGGCAGGTCAGCACCAGGCCCGCGGCCTTCTCTTCCTCGCTCAGTGCGTCCTCGATGTAGTTTTCGCCCAGGTCGTAACGACCGGACTCGGCAAGACACTTGCAGGCGCCACAGGCTCCGTCGCGGCAGTCCAGCGGAATATTGATGCCCTGGCGGTAGGAGGCGTCGGCGACGGTTTCGCCACTGTCCACCTCGATGAAACGGGTGACCCCGTCTTCGAAATTCAGCGCAACCTTGTATGACATATGGCACCCCGCTCTGATTCTTGGGTTGGCGCGACCACCGGGCAGCGGGCGGGACACGGGGTCCCGCCATGCGCGGCGCCGGCGGAGCGCGGTCCTCGGGCTCGGCTCAGACGTGGTAGACGTCGAGGACGTGACGCACGTAGTCGTTCTTCAGCACGACCTTCTTCTCCTTGATCAGCGGGTTCGCGCCGCGGATGTCCAGGGTGTAGAAGCTGGTGCCGTAGAACTGGTCGACGATCTTGTAGCGGAAGCTCAGGGTGTGCCAGTTGAAGCGCAGGCGGCACAGCTCGTCGGTCTTTTCGAGGATTTCCAGGTTGGCGATGTTGTGCGAGGTGCGGGTATCCGGAATGGTCGCGCTGGAACGCTCGGTACGGATGCGGAATACCCGGTCCTCCAGGCCGCTGCGGCTGCCATACCAGATCAGCGAGATCTGGCTCTGCGGGTCCTCGGTCAGTTCATCGCGGTCGTCCCAGGTCGGCATCCAGAAGGTGCAGTCGGGCGCGTACTGCTCCAGCCAGCCGTCCCAGTCCTTCTCGTCCAGGTAGCGGGCTTCGCGGTAGAGGAAGTCGCGTACGGCTTCGTAAGTTGCGCTCATGATCAGTTGCCCTCCACCGGAATCGACTTGTCCTGCTCTTTCTTCAACGCCTCATTCATGCACTGCAACCAGTAGCGGTGCTGCACGACGTAGAGACCTTCGTCCTCCGGACGCGCGCCGCTCATCAGCGGTGACAGACCGATTTCCCTGGCGTCCTCGTCAGGCCCGTCGATCCAGTGCTCGGCCCCGCGCGACATGTCGTTCCAGACCATGGCGCGCCCCTGGAAGCCCTGCTGGCAGGCGCGGAACTCCTCGAGGTCGTCCGGAGTGGCCATGCCGGTCACGTTGAAGAAATCTTCATACTGGCGGATACGATGGGCGCGAGCCTCGGCGTTCTCGCCCTTGGGCGCGATGCAGTAGATGGTCACCTCGGTCTTGTCGACCGAGATCGGCCGGAGCACGCGCAACTGCGAACCGAACTGGTCCATCAGGTAGAGGTTGGGGTAGAGGCAGAGGTTGCGCGAATGGCCGATCATCCAGTCGGCGCGGGCCTGGCCGAATTCCTCGACCAGTTCGTCGCGGCGCTGATACAGCGGACGGTCTTCCGGGTTATCCCAGCGGGTCCAGAGCAGGATGTGGCCGTTCTCGAAGGCGTAGAAGCCACCGCCTTTCTTGCCCCAGCCGCCGGCGCTCATGGCGCGGATGCCGTCAGCGGCCTCCTTGAGCTTGCGCTGGTTCTGGGTCGCGGCATAGTTCCAGTGGGTGGCGGTCACGTGGTAACCGTCGGCGCCGTTCTCCGCCTGCACCTTCCAGTTGCCCTCGAACACATAGGTGGAGGCGCCACGCAGCACTTCCAGGCCCTCCGGCGACTGCTCGACCACCATGTCGATGACCTTCGCCGACTCGCCGAGGAACTCGCCCAGCGGCTTGACCTCGGCGCTCAGGCTGCCGAACAGGAAACCGCGGTAGGACTCGAAACGGGCGATCTTCTGCAGGTCGTGCGAGCCGTTGCAGTTGAAGCTGTCCGGGTAGCCGGCGTCCGACGGGTCCTTCACTTTCAGCAGCTTGCCGGAATTGTTGAAAGTCCAACCGTGGAAGGGACAGGTATAGGTGGCCTTGTTGCCGCTCTTGTAGCGGCACAGCGCCGCGCCGCGATGGCTGCAGGCGTTGATGAAGGCGTTCAGCTCGCCGTCCTTGTTGCGGGCGATGACGATCGGCTGGCGGCCGATGTAGGTGGTGTAGTAGTCGTTCTTTTCGGGAATCTGGCTTTCGTGGGCCAGGTAGATCCAGTTCCCCTCGAAGATGTGCTTCATCTCCAGCTCGAAGAGTTCCGGGTCGATGAACATGTCCCGCTTGCAGCGATAGAGGCCCTTTTCGCGATCCTCTTCCAGCAAGCCGTTGATCCCGTCGATACCAAGAGTCATTGCCGTCGGCTCCGTTGTTTTTGTGTCAGAGCCTCATGCTAAGAGTCGACGGGAAGGGGCAATATCCGTTTCCTGCAGGACCTTTATCCACTCCTTGCAAGGCGACGGACGAACGTCCGGCGAAAACGAACGCGCCGCCCCGGCTGCGGACCGGGGCGGCGCGGATGACGGCGGGGAAGGCTCAGCAGGCGCGGCGCTTCAGGGTGTCCGAAGGCAGCTCGCCGAAGGCGTTGCGGTAGGATTCGGAGAAGCGCCCGAGGTGCAGGAAGCCGTAGTCGAGCGCCACTTCGGTGATGTTGCGCACCGGCACAGAGGGATCGCGCAGGCTGGCGTTGATCCGTTCGAGCTTCTTCTGCCGCACGTAGTGCCTGGGCGTGGTCCTGGCGTGCTTCTCGAACAGCGCGTACAGCGAGCGCGGGCTGATGTTCGCCAGCCCGGCCAGTTGTTCGAGGGTGATGTCCTGCTTGAGGTTCTCCTCGATGAAGTGGGCGATCCGCTCGAAGATCGCCGAGGCGCCGCCCGGCTGTTCGCGGCGGACGTTGTTCTGCAGGCAGAGCAGCTTGTTGGCGATGATCCGCCCGTAGTGCTCCTGCAGGCGCGGCGGCGCGACGCCGGATTCGGCCTCCTCGCAGACCAGGCCGAGCAGGTTGAGCAGGCCGCCGATCTCTTGGAGGCCGTGCCGGTTGGCGGTGAAGCGGATACCCTCGCCGGGCCGCTGCCAGTGGTTCTCGGCGCAGGCCGCCTCCAGCAGCGACTCGGGCATCTTGACGATGAACTTCTCGCAGTCCTGGGAATAGGTCAGGTCCACCGGGTCGTCCGGATTGATCAGCAGCAGTTCGCCCGGCACGAAGTGGTGCTCCTGCCCTCGCGCGCCGCGCCACAGGCAATGGCCCTTGAGCAGGATCTGCAGGTGATAGATGGTTTCCAGGGCTTCGGAGGTCACCCGGACGGTGCCGCCGTAGCTGATCCGGCAAAGGTCGAGATCGCCGAACTTGCGATGGCTCAGGTCGGCGCTGGGGTGGCTGGTCCGCGACAGGCGGATGGAATGGGAACCGACATGCCGGTTCACATAGCCGGAAACGTCGTGGGGATCGGCCCCTTTGAAGACCACGCTCTTTTCTTTCAGCAGGGAAAACTCCATCACTCAAGGCCTCTCGGTATTGTTTTTCTTATGAAACCCGAGCGGTGCTTCGCCGCTTCGGGCTCGTTCTTCATGACGCGCCCCGTCCCTGGCGGGGGATTCTACCGATCGCCCTCCGGATGCCGGCACACCACCTAAGTTGAAGATAAACAGCCATGACAATGCCGTCCAATCGAATACAATCACCGAACGATACCTGAACGGCATCGCCATTCCCTCCCGTCCCGCATGGTGATCCCTTGGAAATCAGGCAGTTGAAGTATTTCGTGGCGGTGGCCGAGGAACTGAACTTCAATCGCGCCGCCGAACGGCTCTACATCACCCAGCCCGCCCTGAGCCGCCAGATCCAGCAACTGGAGGAGGCCATTCCCGCCGTGCTGCTGGAGCGCAACTCCAAGCGTGTCGCGCTGACCGATGCCGGTCAGGCCTTCTACCATCAGGCGCTGAACATCCTCGCCCAGTTGCAGCGCGCGGCCGACGAGTCGCGCCTGCTGGCCGAGGGCAAGAAGGGCAGCCTGGTGATCGGCATCTTCGGCTCGTCGATCCTCGACTTCATCCCGCGGGTGCTGCTGGAGTTCGGCCGCACCCATCCGGCCGTGGAGATCTCCCTGCATCCGATGGACAAGGACGCGCAGATCCAGGCGCTGCGCGAGCGCCGCCTGACCATCGGCTTCAACCGCCTGGTGCCGGGCGAGCCGGACATCGAGCAGGAACTGGTGCGCCGGGAGGCGCTGATGCTGGCGCTGCCGGCCAAGCATCCGCTGGCGGCGCGCGACGCCATCGAGCTGGGCGAGGTGTTGCAGGAGCCCTTCATCCTCTATCCGCGCGGCGTGCGGCGCGGCCTGACCACCCATGTGCGGCGGCTGTTCGCCGACTACGATGCGCTGCCCAGGGTGGCCCAGGAAGTCACCGACGTGACCACCAGCATCGCCCTGGTGGCCGGCGGCCTGGGGCTCTGCGTGGTACCCCGCTCCGCCGTCAACCTGCGCCTGCCGGGCGTCGAGTATCGCGCCCTGCGCTGCCGCGGCAAGGCCGAGATCGAGCTGGCCTGCCTGTACCGCAAGGGCGACGGCTCGCCCCTCCTGCGCGCCTTCCTGGCCACGGTCCGCCAGCTCGCCAGCCTCGAGGCGGCGCCCGCGGCCGACGACCGGCAGACGTCCTGAGGACGGCGCCGGGCCGGGCGCGGAAGGCTCAGGCGCTCGGCTCCTCCTGCCGGCGCGCCGGCACGGCCGCGCGTGCCTCCGGCCGCGGTCCGGGCGCGTCCTTTTCAGCGTGCAGCCAGCGGTACAGCGCCGGCAGCACCACCAGGGTCAACAGGGTCGAGGAAAGGATTCCGCCGATGACCACGGTCGCCAGCGGCCGCTGCACCTCGGAGCCGGCGCCGACGTTGAAGGCCATCGGCAAAAAGCCCAGCGAGGCGACCAGGGCGGTCATCAGCACCGGGCGCAGGCGGCCGAGGGCGCCCTCGACGATCGCCGTTTCCAGCCCGGCGCCGCGCTCGTGCAGGCGGCTCACCGAGGCGATCATCACCAGCCCGTTGAGCACCGCCACCCCGGACAGGGCGATGAAGCCGACCCCGGCGGAGATCGACAGCGGAATGCCGCGCAACGCCAGGGCGATCACTCCGCCGGTCAGCGCCAGCGGCACGCCGCTGAACACGATGAGCGCATCGCGCACCGAATTGAAGGCCCAGAACAGCAGGGCGAAGATCAGCGCCAGGGTCGCCGGCACCACGATCGCCAGGCGCTGGCTGGCCGAGATCATCTGCTCGAAGGTGCCGCCGTAGTCGATCCAGTAGCCGGGCGGCACCTCGACCTCGGCGGCCACCCGCCGGCGCAGTTCGGCGACGAAGCCGCCGAGGTCGCGCCCGCGCACGTTGGCGGTCACCACCACCCGGCGCTTGCCGTTCTCGCGGTTGATCTGGTTGGGCCCCTGCTGGATCTCCAGCCTCGCCACCTCGCGCAGCGGCACGGTCTGCGGCGCGCCGGCCAGCCAGGCGGCGGCGCGGCTGGACTCGTCGGCGTTGCGGTCGTCGCCGAGCGGGATCGGCAGGTCGGCCAGCGCCGCCGGGTCCTGGCGCAGGCGCTCGGGCAGGCGCACCACGATGTCGAAGCGCCGGTCGCCCTCGAACAACTGGCTGGCGACCTCGCCGCCGACCGCCGTGGCCAGGGTGTCCTGCACCGCGCCGGGATTGAGACCGTAGCGCGCCAGCGCCTGGCGGTCGGGGGTGACGCTGAGCAGCGGCAGCCCGGTGGCCTGCTCCAGCTTGACGTCGGCCGCGCCCGGCACTGCCCTGGCGGCGCGTTCGATCTGCCGGCCGACCGCCACCAGTTGCTCCAGGTCGTCGCCGTAGAGCTTGATCGCCACGTCGGCGCGCACCCCCGAGATCAGCTCGTTCATGCGCATCTGGATCGGTTGGGTGAACTCGTAGTTGTTGCCCGGCAGGCGCTTGACCGCCGCCTCGATCTCGGCGATCAGTTCGGCCTTGGGCTTGCGTGGATCGGGCCACTGTTCGCGCGGCTTGAGGATCAGGAAGGTATCGGCCACCGAGGGCGGCATCGGGTCGGTGGCCACCTCGGCGGTGCCGAGCTTGCCGAACACCCGCTCGACCTCGGGGAACTGCTTGATGCGCGTCTCCAGGGTCGCCTGCATGCGGATCGCCTGGTCCAGGCTGGTGCCGGGAATGCGCAGCGCGTGCAGGGCGATGTCGCCCTCGTCGAGGCTCGGCACGAACTCGCTGCCCAGCCGGCCGGCGAGCGCCGCGCAGGCGGCGACCAGCGCCAGCGCCATGGCGATCAGCCAGCCGCGCCGGCGCAGCGACCAGCCCAGCAGCGGCGCGTAGCCGCGCCGCGCCCAGCGCATCAGGCGGGTGTCGTGCTCGGCCACGCGGCCGCGCAAGAACAGCGCGATGGCCGCCGGCACGAAGGTCAGCGACAGCAGCATGGCGCCGCTCAGGGCCAGCACCACGGTGATCGCCATCGGCTGGAACATCCGTCCCTCGACCCCGGTGAGCGTGAGGATCGGCAGGTAGACGGCGGTGATGATGCCCAGGCCGAACAGGCTCGGGCGGATCACCTCGGCGCTGGCCGAGGCCGCGGCATCCAGCCGCTCGCCGTCGCTCATCGGCCGGCCCAGCGCCTGCTGCAGCATTCCGAAGCGGCGCAGACAGTTCTCGATGATGATCACCGCGCCGTCGACGATCAGGCCGAAGTCCAGCGCGCCCAGGCTCATCAGGTTGCCCGATACCCCGCCGCGCAGCATGCCGGTGACGGTGAGCAGCATGGACAGCGGGATCACCAGGGCGGTGATCAGCGCCGCGCGGAAGTTGCCGAGCAGCAGGAACAGCACCACGATCACCAGCAGCGCGCCCTCGGCCAGGTTCCTGGCCACCGTCTCGATGGTGCGCTCGACCAGCCGGGTGCGGTCGTAGACCGGGTTGGCGCTGACCCCGGGCGGCAGGCTCAGGCTGGCCTGGGCCAGCCTCTCCGCCGAGGCCTGGGCGACCTCGCGGCTGTTGGCGCCGATCAGCATGAACACCGTGCCCAGCACCACCTCGCGGCCATTCTGGGTGGCCGCGCCGTTGCGCAGCTCCGGCCCCTCGCCCACCTCGGCCACGTCACGCACGCGGATCGGCACGCCTTCGCGGCGATCCAGCACGATGTCGCGCAGGGCATCGAGGTCGGCGATCTGTCCGGGCGCGCGGACCAGGAACTGCTGGCCGTTACGCTCGATGTAGCCGGCGCCGAGATTGCGGTTGTTCGCCGCCACCGCGCGGACCACGTCCTGCAGTGTGAAGCCCAGGGCGACCAGCCTGGCCGGGTCGGGGGTGATGTGGATCTGCCGGGCGAAGCCGCCGATGGTGTTGACCTCGGTGACGCCGGGGGTGTTGCGCAGTTGCGGGCGCACCACCCAATCCTGCAGGGTGCGCAGGTCGGTGGCGCTCCAGGGCGTGCCATCGGGCTTGCGCGCACCGGGGTCGGCATCGAGCGTGTACATGAAGATCTCGCCCATGCCGCTGGCGATCGGCCCCATGGCCGGCTCGAGGCCGGCCGGCAGTTGCGCGCGCACCTGCTGCAGGCGCTCGCCGACCTGCTGGCGGGCGAAGTACAGGTCGGTGCCGTCCTTGAACACCACGGTGACCTGCGACAGGCCGTAGCGCGAGATCGAGCGCGTGTAGTCGAGGCCCGGCAGGCCGGCCAGCGCGGTCTCGATGGGGAAGGTCACGCGCTGTTCGGCCTCCAGCGGCGAGTAGCCCGGAGCCTCGGTGTTGATCTGCACCTGGACGTTGGTGATGTCCGGTGTGACGTCGATCGGCAGCCTGGTGAAGCTCCAGCCGCCCAGGCCCGCCAGGGCCAGGGTGAGGGCGAGCATCAGCCAGCGCTGGACGATGGCGAAACGGATGATGTTCTCGAGCATCGCGGCATCCTCAATGGTCGTGGGAAGCGCCGGACTTCTCGATGTCCGCCTTCACCAGATAACTCTGCTCGACCACCACCTGGTCGCCCGGCTCGATTCCCGAGAGCACCTCGATCCGCTCGGCGTCGCGCTTGCCCAGCTCGACCGGGCGCACCTCGTAGGTGTCGCCGACGCGGACGAACACCACCTGCCAGTCGCGGAAGCTCTGCAGCGCCGCCAGCGGCACGACCAGCGCGGCCGGCTGGCGGGCGACGACGATGCGCGCCTTGACCGCCGAGCCGGGACGCCAGAAGCCGTCGGCGTTGGCCAGGCTGGCGCGCGCCACGGTGCTCTGGCTGGCGGTCGCGGTGCCGGGCAGCACGCGCTCGAGGACGCTGCGCGCGCTGGCGCCGTCGCTCAGGCGGGTCACCTCGACGGGCAGGCCGGGGCGGATGTACTGGGCATCGGCGCCGAACAGGTGCAGATCGACCCACAAGGTCGACAGGTCGGCGATCTCGAACAGGGGCGCGCCCTCGCCGGCCAGGGCGCCGAGGCTGGCATTGCGCACCAGCACCACGCCGGAGATCGGCGCGCTCACCGCATACTCGGTCAGGCTCAGGTTGCTCTCCACGCTGGCCAGGGTCTGTCCGGCGCGGACCCGGTCGCCGACATCCACCGCGAGGCGGCGGATCGGTCCGGGAAAGCGCGCCATGACCTTGGCGATCCTGCCCTCGACCGGGGTCAGCAGCCCCTGCACCTCGTGGGCGTCGGCGATCTCGCCGGGACCGGCCGGCGCCACGCGGATGCCGGCTTCCTCGGCGACGGCCCGCTCGATCTCGGTGCGCCCCTCGTAGCTCGGGTAGCTCCAGCGCAGCGCCTGGCCTTCGATGCTGGCGAGTACCTCGACGTCGAAGGAGTGCGGCTCGCCGACCACGCTGGAAGCCATCAGGCTGCCATCGGCCCGGGCTTCCAGCCGGTGATTCTCGGGACGCCCGCCGAGGCGTTCGAGACGCACCTCGACGCTGCCGGCCGAGGCCGGCAGCAACCGGCCATCGCGGTACAGCCAGGCCTGGTACTTCGGCGGCGTGCCTTTTTCGGCGATGGCCAGCTCGACGGCCAGCGCGCCCTCTTCGAGCAGGCGGCCGCCGTGTTCGCCCTTGGGCGGCTCGTCATGCTCTTCGTGTTCGCCGGCATGTTCGTGCTGGGCGGACTCGCCCGCCGGCTGGCCGTCGCAGCCGGCCAGCGCCAGGATCAGGGCCAGCGGCAGGCCGGCCAGGAAGGATGTTTTCACGGGGTGTTTCCTTTGTCGGTGGGCTGGCCGGCGATCAGGGGCTGGCCGGTGAGCCGCTGGATTTCGATGAGGGTGCGCTGGGCGTCGAGCGCGGCGTCGAGCTGCTGGCGGCGGGCGGCGGTCCGCTCGGATTGCAGTTGGGCCCACTCCAGGTAACTGATGGCGCCGGCGCGATAGGCTCGCTCGGCGGCGCCCTCGGCGCGCGACAGCAGAGGGATCACCTCGTCCCCCAGGCGGCGCACTTCGAGTTGCGCGGCGCGATAGCGGCCGTGGGCCTCGGCCAGGGTGGAGTGCAGCGACAGCTCGCGCGCCTCGCGCTCGATCTCCAGCGCGCCCAGCTCAGCCTCGGCGGCGCGGATTTCCGGCGCGGCGCGGCGCGTCTCCCCCAGCGGCAGCGACAGGGTGCCGACCATGCCGAAATCGTCGCTCGCCTCGAGGCGGCGCACGCCGGCCTGCCAGCTCAGATCCGCCGTCGCCTGGCTGCGCGCCAGTTGCAGGCGCGCCTCGCGGATGCGCCGCTCGCCGACGAACTGGGTCAGTTCCGGGCTGTCTTCGAGCAGTGCGCCCAGGGCGGCGAAGTCGGCGATCTCCGGCAAGGCCGCGGGGTCGCCGGCGGCGATTTCGAAACGCGGATCGCGCTCGCCCCAGAGCGCCGCCAGATACTGGCGCGCGGCCTCGAAACGCTGCCGCGCGCGGGCCTTCTCCAGCTCGGCGCGGGCCAGCGCCGCCTCGGCGCTGAACACCACCGACTCCGGCGAGGCGCCGGCCTGCAGGCGCCGGCGCGCCCCGGCCAGGGTACGCTGGCGCTGGGCGATGTCCTGCTCGGCGATCTCGCCCTGGCGGCAGGCGGCGACCATGGCCAGATAGCGCCGGGCCACTTCGGCCAGCAGATCCAGGCGCCGCGCTTCGCGCTCGACCGCCAGGGCGTCGATGCGGCTGCGGGCCAGGGTCTGGCGCGCATCGAGCTTGCCGCCGCGCTCCAGCACCGAGGCCAGCGTGAGGGTCAGCTCGGCGCCCTGCAGGCCGCGCGCCTCGCCGCTGCCGAAGGCGTTTTCCAGGGTGGCGCCGGCGACCAGCGCCGGGCGCAGGGCGGCCCGCTCGCGCTCGGCGGCGAGCAGCGCGCCACGGCTGTCGAACAGACGCAACTCGGGATGGTTGGTGGCGACGCGGGCGAAGGCGTCGTCCAGGGAAAGACGCTCGGCGCCGAGCGCGGGCCAGGCCGCGGCGGACACCGCGACCCAGACGGCGAGCGTCGCGAATCGTGAACGCATGTGAAGACTCCGATCGAATCAGGGTAAGGGAACCCCGGCCATGGGCCGGCGGAGGCTTACGCGGCGATCGGCGGTCGGAAGGGAGCGTTGAGGGGCGATGCGGGCAGCAGCGGCGTTTCGTCCCGGCCCCGGGCGGCCCCCGCCGGAACCACGGTCAGGCGCGGGAAGGCGGCCAAAGCCAACTGTGCGACATGCCCGGCGCAATGGGCGGAATGGAGCAGCGCATGGAAGGCGTCGCCGTTCTCTCCATCCGCCCGGGCGTGGGCACCCGGATCGCCGTCCTGAGCGGAGACGAGCCCGAGATCGGCATGCGCGCCGAACGGCGCATGGGAAAGATCGTGGAGTTCGCCGAGCGAGGTCAATACCGGCATCAGCGACATGGCCAGCAGCAGCGCCAGTGCGGCGAGGCACGGCACGAACACGGGACGATGGCGGGAAGAACCGGACATGGCGGCGAGGACCTGGGCAATCCGCTGGCGGCGAGCGCGCCCACCCTACACGCGCCAGCGGTACGGCGCAACCGGGGCGCGCCCCTCCCGACGGTCCGGGCGGACAAGCCTGCCCCGGCATGCTATGGTCGCCGCTCGATCGTAGCTTTCCGAGATGTACCGATGCTCCGCACCCCGGCCCACGGCCAGATCCTCCGCCAGTTGATCGCCGGCAGCGCACTGGTCCTGCTGACCGCCTGCGTCGACACTCCCACGGCCGACTCCGCCCCGGCGGTCGTCGCGCCGCCTCCGGCCACCCCCGGCACAGCCACGGCGCCGACGGTCGCCGCCCCTCCCGCTCTCCCGGCCGCGACGCCCGTCGCCGCGAGCTTCGAGGACTGGCGCGACGGCTTCCGCAACGAGGCATTGGCCAACGGCATCCAGCCGCAGCTCTTCGACCAGGCGTTCGCCGGCGTCGCCCCCGATCCCACGGTGATCTCCGCGGACCGCAGCCAGCCGGAATTCACCCGGCCGGTCTGGACCTACCTGGAAGGCGCCCTGGCCGAGAAGCGGGTGCGCAGCGGCAAGACCCTGCTGAGCCAGCACACCGCGCTGCTGGAGCGGATCGAGGCGCGCTATGGCGTCGACCGCCAGGCACTGGTGGCGGTCTGGGGCATGGAAAGCAACTTCGGCCAGGTGATGGGCAGCAAGTCGGTGATCCGCTCGCTGGCCACCCTGGCCTTCGAGGGGCGCCGCCCGCAGTTCGCCCACGACCAGTTGCTGGCCGCCCTGTCGATCCTGCAGAACGGCGACGTGCGGCCGGAACGGATGATCGGTTCCTGGGCCGGCGCCATGGGCCAGACCCAGTTCATCCCGACCACCTACCTCAGCCATGCGGTCGACTTCGACGGCGACGGACGCCGCGACATCTGGGACTCGACCGCCGACGCCCTGGCCTCCACCGCCCACTACCTGCAGGCCTCCGGCTGGCGCCGGGGCCAGCCCTGGGGGTTCGAGGTGCGGCTGCCGCAGGGCTTCGACTATGCCCTGGCCGACATGACCACCCGCAAGTCGCTGCACGAATGGCGCCAGTCGGGCGTGGCCCTGCCCACCACCGCCGTCCAGGACGGCGAGCAGGCCAGCCTGCTGCTGCCCGCCGGGCATCGCGGCCCGGCCTTCCTGGTGCTGGACAACTTCCGCAGCGTGCTCAAGTACAACAACTCCACCTCCTACGCGCTGGCCATCGGGCTGCTCGGCGAACGCTTCCAGAACCGCGGGCAGATCGTCGCCGCCTGGCCGCTGGGCGACACGCCGCTGAGCCGCAGCGAACGCATCGAGCTGCAGAACCTGCTGGCCAGCAACGGCTTCGACCCCGGCAGCGCCGACGGCATCATCGGCGCCAATACCCGCAAGGCGGTGCGCAGCCTCCAGCAGCGCCTCGGCTGGCCGGCCGACGGCTATCCGACCAGCGAACTGCTCAAGGCCCTGCGCCAGCAGTGAAGCGCCGGCCCGGGTAGTCCTTCTCCCCGGTAGAGCGGCTCCACAGGGCGCAACACGCTCCTTGTCCGGGCCGCTTTGGCGAGGCAGGCCCGGCACAAGACGGCCACTCGGTCGGCGCGGGACAGCTTCGGCCACGCCCATGCCCGCGCCCCCGCCAGGACAGGCCGGCCAGGCGATGAGCGGTCGCCCGGAACCCGAAAGACAGCCCCGTCAAGGGCTTCGGCCGCTTGTCGGCAAGAGGTGGGAGCTTGGGGCCGTGCACATCGCGAATGAATTCGCTCCCGTCAGAGCGCTATCGCCTCATTCCCCTGGGCGAAACCTTGAAAAAGCCGGCTCTGGAAGGCTCCTGCCCCACCAGCGCTCAGCCATCGCGGTGACGGCCGGGCAGGACGCTGCCGAGCACCTGCTTGGCAGTCTGGGCGATGATGCCGGCCTGGTTCGGGTCGCCCCACAGCAAGGTGCCGGCGAATTTCCCGGCTTGCTCGAGCGTGATGTGCGGCGGCAGCGGCGGCACGTCGGGGTCGGTCTTGAACTCGATCAGCACCGGCCGGTCGGCGGCCAGGGCTTCCTCCCAGGCGGCGGCGACGAGATCCTCGCGGTCGACGTAAATGCCCCTGAGGCCGATGGATTCGGCGAAACGGTGATAGGGCACGTCGGGAATGTCCTGCGAAGCCTCGAATTTCGGGTCGCCCGCCATGACCCGCTGCTCCCAGCTGACCTGGTTGAGGTCCTCGTTGTTGAATACGCAGCAGATCCAGCGCGGGTCCCGCCATTCCCGCCAATACTTGGCGACGGTGATCAGTTCGGCCATGTTGTTCATCTGCATGGCGCCGTCGCCGACCAGGGCCACCACCGCGCGCTCCGGATGGACGAACTTGGCGGCGATGGCATAGGGCACGGCGGCGCCCATGGAGGCCAGACCGCCGGACAGCGAGCACATCATGCCACGGCGGATTTTCAGGTCGCGGGCGAACCAGTTGGCGCAGGAGCCGGAGTCGCAGGTGACGACGGCCCGCTCGGGCAGGCGCGGCGACAGTTCGAAGACCACCCGCTGCGGGTTGATCGGCTTGGCCGAGGCCAGGGCGCGGCGCTCGAGCTTCTTCTCCCAGTCGCCGCGCCACTCCTCGATGTCGGCGCGCCAGCGGCGATCCTCCTTTTCCAGCAGCAGCGGCAGCAGGGCGCGCAGGGTTTCGGCGGCGTCGCCCTCCAGGTTGACCTCCATCGGGTAGCGCAGGCCGAGCATGTCGGCCTTGAGGTCGATCTGCACGCCACGCGCCTGGCCCTCCCTGGGCAGGAATTCGGAATAGGGAAAGCCGGAGCCGATCATCAGCAGCGTGTCGCATTCGCTCATCAGCTTGTAGCTCGGCTCGGTGCCGAGCAGGCCGATGGAGCCGGTGACCCAGGGCAGTTCGTCGGGCAGCGCCGCCTTGCCGAGCAGCGCCTTGGCCACGCCGGCGCCGAGCCTTTCGGCGACCTGGATGACCTCGTCGCTGGCCCCCAGGGCACCGGCGCCGACCAGGATGGCGACCTTGCTGCCGGCATTGAGCACTTCGGCGGCGCGCTGCAGGTCCTCGTCGTAGGGCAGCTTCCTGGGGCGGCTGTAGCCGATGCCGGAGTGCAGGGTACCGTGCGCGTGCGGCGGCTCGCTGTAGTCCATCTCCTGCAGGTCGTTGGGCAAAACAATGGCGGTCACCCGGCGCTCGCCCAGCGCGGTGCGGATCGCCCGGTCGACCAGATGGCGCACCTGCTCCGGCGCACTGGCCTGCTGGACGAAGGCTCCCGCCACGTCCTTGAGCATCGACACCAGGTCCACCTCCTGCTGATAGTGCCCGCCCATGGCGGTGCGCGCCTGCTGGCCGGCGATCGCCAGCACCGGCATGTGGTCCAGGCGGGCATCGTAGAGCCCCGTGATCAGGTGCGAGGCGCCGGGTCCCGAGGTGGCGATGCAGACGCCCAGGCCGCCGCCGAACTTGGCCTCCGCCGAAGCCATGAAGGCGGCCATTTCCTCGTGGCGGACCTGGATGAAGCGGATCTTCTCCCGGGCACGGCTCAGGGCGCCGAACACCCCGTTGATGCCGTCGCCAGGATAGCCGTAGATGCGTCGCACACCCCACTGGTACAGGCGCTCGACCAGAAAGTCACCGACTGTCGTTGCCATGGCAAACCTCGCTGGATGAGAGTCCGAAATCCGGACCGACCGGCACGGCGGACTCCCATCGGGCGCGAAAGCATGCGAGCGGAGTGCCGCGACCGGAGTCCGATATCCAGTGCCCCGGACCGTCCGCCACGCGGGCGCGGGCGGCACGCGGCCGGGAAGCCGCGATCCGGGTCGAGCGGTCGAACGCTGGACGGACTCCGGCCTCGGGACACTCAGGTCTTGACCGAGGGTGGCGAAAAAGATTCGTGTTTTCCGGCGGGCGGCTGCCGAGGGCTCCGCGCCAGGCATGGAGAGCATGGGGCCGGGGCGGGAACGTTCTGCCCCGAGGCGCGGAGAGGCCCCGTTCGGGACCTCCCACGCGGCGGACGATCAGTCGCCTTTCGCGCCGTGGGCCTGCTGGTCGGCGTGGTAGGAGGAACGCACCAGCGGGCCGGAGGTGACGTTCTTGAAGCCCATCCTCTCGCCCTCTTCGGCGAACCAGGCGAAGGTGTCGGGATGGACGAAGCGCTGCACCGCCAGGTGGTTGCGCGAGGGCTGCAGGTACTGGCCGAGGGTGAGCATGTCGATCTCGTGCTCGCGCATGCGCTTCATCACCTCGATCACTTCCTCGTCGGTTTCGCCGAGGCCGAGCATCAGCCCGGACTTGGTCGGCACAGCCGGTACGCGCTTCTTGAAAGCTTCCAGCAGGTCCAGCGACCATTCGAAGTCCGCCCCCGGACGCGAGGCCTTGTACAGGCGCGGCACGGTTTCCAGGTTGTGGTTGAACACGTCCGGCGGTTCGGCCGCGGTGATGTCGAGGGCGATCTCCATGCGTCCGCGATAGTCCGGCACCAGGGTTTCCAGCTGGGTGCCGGGACTCAGCCGGCGGATCTCGCGCAGGCAGTCGGCGAAGTGCTGGGCGCCACCGTCGCGCAGATCGTCGCGGTCCACCGAGGTGATCACCACGTACTTCAGGCGCAGGTCGGCGACGGCGACGGCGAGGTTCTTCGGCTCGTCGGGGTCGAGCGGGTTCGGGCGGCCGTGACCGACGTCGCAGAACGGGCAGCGGCGGGTGCAGATGTCGCCCATGATCATGAAGGTCGCGGTGCCGCCGGCGAAGCATTCGCCGAGGTTCGGGCAGGAGGCTTCCTCGCAGACGCTGTGCAGCTTGTGCTGGCGCAGCAGTTGCTTGATCCGCTCGACCTCGGGGGAAGCCGGCATGCGCACGCGGATCCAGTCCGGCTTGCGCGGCAGTTCCTCGGTCGGAATGACTTTCACCGGGATGCGGGCGACCTTCTCCGCGCCGCGCAGCTTGACTCCGGTTTCGACCTTGGCCGGGCTCTTGCCCGTGGTTTCCGTCGTACTCATATGCTTTCGATCCCGCCCGTAAGGGTCTTCGCTTCAGCGTAACCGAGCTGCGCAGCGAGCTGTGCACGCAGGCGGCTGCGCACCTCGGCGAATTCGACCGGCCCGCGGGCCTGATCCTTGAGTTGTGTCATGAGCATGCCGGCATAGCCGCAGGGGTTGATGCGCTGGAAGGGCGCCAGGTCCATGTCCACGTTCAGCGCCAGTCCATGGAAGGAGCGGCCGTTGCGGATGCGCAGGCCGAGGGAGGCGATCTTCATCTCGCCGACATAGACCCCCGGTGCGTCCGGCCTGGCATGGGCCTCCACATCGTAGCCGGCGAGCAGCTCGATCAGGCTGCGCTCGATGCGGCTGACCAGCTCGCGCACGCCCATCCCCGAACGGCGCACGTCCAGCAGCAGGTAGCCGACCAACTGGCCGGGGCCGTGGTAGGTCACCTGGCCGCCGCGGTCCACCTGCACCACCGGGATGTCGCCGGGGAACAGCAGGTGCTCGGCCTTGCCGGCCTGGCCCTGGGTGAACACCGGGGGATGCTCGAGCAGCCAGAGTTCGTCGGGCGTCTGCGCCCCCCGCTGGCCGGTGAAGCGCTGCATCGCCTGCCAGGCCGGCAGGTAGTCGAGCAGGCCCAGTTCGCGGACACCGATCACTGCCGTCATCAGAGCACCATGTGCACGCGCCCGGTGGCGCGCAGGTCGAGGTGGATGGCCTGCAGTTGCTCGACGCCGGTGGCGGTGATCAGCACCTGCACCGAGAGGAAGCGTCCGTTGCGGCTGTCGCGCAACCTCAGGGTGGAACTGTCCAGGTCGGGCGCATGCCGCTGGATCACTTCGACGACCAGGTCGGCGAAGCCCTCGCCGGCATCGCCGATCACCTTGATCGGGTAGCGCTCGCAGGGAAATTCGATTTTCGGAGCTTGTACGTCGGTATCGGTCATGGCGGCAGCGGACGGTCGGCCCGCGGGGACGGCCACCCGCCGGAAACGGCGGGCGGCGGTCGGTCGAGGTTCAGTTGAACAAACTGTAGAAGAACAGGCGGATGCTATCCCATAGACGACGGAACAAACCACCCTCCTCGACGGCATCCAGGGCCACCAGATCGGCGCTGCGCAACACCTGCTCGCCCAACCGGACCTCGACCTTGCCGACCACGGCGCCCTGCTGGATCGGCGCGATCAGTTGCGGCTCGAAGGCGCTGGTGGTGGTCAGTTGCTTGAGCTGGCCGCGCGGCATGGTCAGGGTCAAATCCTCGGCCAGGCCGATCCTGACCTCGTTGCTGGCGCCTTTCCACACCGGCGAACGGGCCAGTTCGACGTTCTTCTGGAAGAAAGTCTGGGTCTCGAAGAAGCGGAAGCCGTAGGTCAGCAGCTTCTGGGTTTCGGCGGCGCGCGCCTGTTCGCTCTTGGTGCCGAACACCACGGCGATCAGCCGCTGGCCGTCGCGTACCGCGGAAGCCACCAGGCAGTAGCCGGCCTCCTCGGTGTGGCCGGTCTTCAGGCCGTCCACGGTCTTGTCGCGCCACAGCAGCAGGTTGCGGTTCGGCTGCTTGATGTTGTTCCAGAAGAACTCCTTCTGCGCGTAGATCGCATAATGCGCCGGATCGTCGTAGATGATCGCGCGGGCCAGCCTGGCCATGTCGTGGGCCGAGGAATAGTGCTCCGCATGCGGCAGGCCGGTGGCGTTCATGAAGTGGGTGTTGCTCAGGCCGAGGCGCTGGGCGGTGGCGTTCATCATGTCGGCGAAGGCGTCCTCGCTGCCGGCGATGTGCTCGGCCAGCGCCACGCTGGAGTCGTTGCCGGACTGGATGATGATGCCGTGCAGCAGGTCGCTGACGCTCACCTGGGTGCCGACCTGGATGAACATCCGCGAACCGCCGGTGCGCCAGGCGCGCTCGCTGACGGTGACCAGGTCGCTTTCCTTGATCTGCCCGCGCTTGATCTCCAGGGTGGCGATGTAGGCGGTCATCAGCTTGGTCAGGCTGGCCGGCGGCAGGCGCTGCTCGCCGTTGCTCTCGATCAGCACCTGGCCGCTGGCGGCGTCCATCAGCAGGTAGGCGGTGGAGGCCAGTTGCGGCGGCGCCGGAATGGCCTGCGGCTCCGCGGCCCGCGCCGGGGCCGGTGTAGGCTGGGGCTGGGGCTGGGGCTGGGGCTCGGCGGCCCAGGCGCTCGGCACGCCGATCAGGAGGGCCAGGAAAAGGCGTTGCACAAGTCGGGTGGTTTTCATCGTTCCTCGGGGTCGTTGGCTGGTCGAACACACCCTTTCGGGCTATGGAGAGGGGCCTGGTCTCAATCGGGCCTGACCAGGGTCGGCTGGCCGAGTCTGGCCAGGCGCACGCTGTCCTGCAGCCGGCGCGCCTCGTCCTGGCTGCCGATCGGGCCCAGACGCACACGGTGGAAGGTCTGCCGGTCGCGCACCACCGGGCTGACGAACACCGGGGTGGAACTGATCCGGCTGAGCTTGTCCTTGAGCAGCTCCGCCGCATCCGGATTGGCGAAGGCGCCGACCTGCAGGTACAGCCCGGCGTCCGGCGCGGCGACGGCCGGACCGGCGGCGACCGCCACGGGCAAAACGGGGGCCGCATGTTGCGTGGGCGGCGGCGAGTACTCCTCGATCGGCTGCGCCGCCGGTCGCGCCTCGGCCAGCGGCGGCCGGGTCGGCGCCAGCGGCGGCTTGCGACCCTGCTGGGCCAGCCACTCTTCCGGATCGATGCCCTCCACGCTGACCCGCGCGGTGCCGGTCTCGGCATAGCCGAGCTTCTTCGCCGCGGCGAAGGACAGGTCGATGATCCGCTCCGAATAGAAGGGACCGCGGTCGTTGACCCGCAGGATCACGCTTTTCTGGTTGTCCAGGTTGGTCACCCGGACATAACTGGGCAGCGGCAGGGTCTTGTGCGCCGCGCTCATCCCGTAGAGATCGTAGAGCTCGCCGTTGGCGGTGGCCTGTCCGTGGAACTTGGTGCCGTACCAGGAGGCGGTACCGGTGGCCTTGTAGCGGCGGCCGTCGTTCATCGGATAGTAGGTCTTGCCCAGCACCGTGTAGGGGTTGGCCTTGACCGGCCCGTAGTGAGGCGTGGGCACCGCGTCGGGAATCTTCGAGACGTCGACGTCCCACCAGGGCGCACCGTCCTTGAGCGGACGCGGCTGGCTCGGTTTGGCCCCGGACGACGCCGCGCCGCGCTCCGGCGACGTGCTGGAGCAACTGACCAGCAGCGCCAGGCCGCCGAGCAGGAGCAGACGGATCGACAGGGCAGCACGGCTCGTCATCGGCGGCCGCTCCGCGCCTGGAGCAGCAGATCGGAGAGCTGGTACACCGCCATGGCGTACATCACGCTGCGGTTGTAGCGGGTGATGGTGTAGAAGTTCGGCAGCCCCATCCAGTACTCGTCGCCGTCGGCGCCTTCCAGGCGGAAGGCGGTGACCGGCAGGCCATCGTCGAGAGGGTCGCGGTTCCGCCAGCCGAGGCTGCGCAGTTCGCCGACGCTCATCGCCGGGTCCAGCCCGGCGGACAGGCCTTTTTCGGCCTCGGTTCCCGCGACATCGGCGCGGCTGGCCACCGGCGCGCCGGCGACCCAGCCGTGGTGCCTGAAATAGCTGGCGACGCTGCCGATGGCGTCGGTCGGGTTCTTCCAGATGTCGATGTGGCCGTCGCTGTCGAAGTCCACCGCATAGGCGCGGAAGCTGCTCGGCATGAACTGCGGCAGCCCCATGGCGCCGGCGTAGGAACCGGTCAGGGTGAGCGGGTCGACCTGCTCCTCGCGGGTCATCAGCAGGAACTCGCGCAGCTCCTTGCGGAAGAAGGGCGCTCGCGGCGGGTAGTCGAAGCCCAGGGTGGACAGCGCGTCGATCACCCGGTAGTTGCCGGTGTTGCGTCCGTAGAAGGTTTCCACGCCGATGATCGCGACTATCACCTGGGCCGGCACGCCGTATTCCCGTTCGGCGCGGGCCAGGGCCTCCTCGTGCTCGCGCCAGAAATCCAGGCCGCGGGCCACGCGGGCCTCGGTGATGAAGATCGGCCGGTATTCCTTCCATGGCTTGGCCCGCTCCGCCGGCCGCGAGACGGCGTCGAGGATCGGCTGCTTGCGCTGCGCCTCGCGGAACAGACCGAACAACTGTTCGCTGGCGAAGCCATAGTCGCGGGTCATCTCCGCGATGAATTCGTCGACCTGCGGTGAATCCGCGTAATCGCCAGCCAGCGCCGCGCCGCCATGCAGCGCGCAGCTCAGCCCCAGGGAGCCCGCCAGGCTGGCCAAAGACAGGGTTCCGGCCACCCGGCCACGCCGTATGTGCATCGATCCGCTACTCTTCAAACTTGCGCGATCCATTTGCGATGGGTGTGGATCGACATCAAAACCCCGAACCCTGACAGCAGGGTCACCAGTGAAGTTCCACCGTAGCTAATGAACGGCAGGGGTACGCCCACCACCGGCAACAGGCCACTGACCATGCCGATGTTGACGAATACATAAACGAAGAAGGTCATGGTCAGACCTCCGGCCCAGAGCTTGCCGAACAGCGTCTGCGCCTGCACGGTGATCACCAGCCCGCGGGCGATCAGCAACAGGTAGACCAGCAACAGCAGACAGGCGCCGACCAGCCCGAACTCCTCGGCCAGGACGGCAATGATAAAGTCCGTATGGCTTTCCGGCAAAAAATCCAGGTGCGACTGGGTGCCGAGCAGCCAACCCTTGCCGAACACCCCGCCCGAGCCGATCGCCGCCTTCGACTGGATGATGTTCCAGCCGGTGCCCAAAGGGTCGCTCTCGGGATCGAGGAAGGTATGGATGCGCTGTTTCTGGTAGTCGTGCAGGACGAAGTACCACATCCCCACGGCGACCGGCACCACGGCCGCCACCGCGCCGGTGATCCACAGCCAGGGCAGTCCGGCGACGAACAGCACGAAGGCCCCGGAGGCGAGGATCAGGAGCGAGGTGCCGAGATCCGGCTGGCGCACGATCAGCACGAAGGGTATGCCGATCAGCGCCAGGGTGACGGCGGTGTGCCTGAGCCCCGGCGGCAGGTTGTTGCGGGCGAGATACCAGGCGATGGTCGCCGGCATGATGATCTTCATGAACTCCGAGGGTTGGAAGCGGATCACTCCGGGAATGTTGATCCAGCGGGTGGCGCCCATGGCGTTGTGCCCCATCACGTCCACGATCAACAGCAGGATCACCCCCAGGACGTAGGCCAGCGGCACCCAGCGCGCGATGAAGCGCACCTCCAGTTGGGCAATGACCAGCATGGCGAGCAGGCCGAGGCCGAACGAACTGGCCTGCCTCATCAGCAGGTCGAGGTTCCTGCCGCTGGCCGAATAGAGGACGAACAGGCTGCCGGCGGCGAGCAGCAGCAACAGCAGCAGCAGTGGGCCGTCGATGTGCAGACGCTGCAGCAGGGTGGCGCGACGGCGCAGCACGTCCTCGTCGGACAGGGTGCGATCGAAGCTAGGGCCTGTCATCAAGCATCTCCCCGGTTGCGTTGCTGCCGGAAGCGGAGCCGGGTAGGCGCAACCTGCGGACAATGGTCGTTCCCTTGCCGAGGGCCGCAACGCCGTATGGCTCCATTTCCGGCGCGATCCGGCGGGACGGGCCTGCTTCGGCATCGCGCCGCGTCGCTCGTCGTTCATTCGGAACGACCACGAAAACGCCGGGAGCGTTTTTACGCGCAAGCCCCGTAGGGGTGAAGCACATGGATGAGTCGGACAAACGCCCCTCCTCGCACCTTGCCCCGTACCGGAACAGGCTCCGTCGCGACGCGGGAAACGATTGACGACAGGCCCTACTGTTCACGAATGCCCTCCTGCGGCGCCGCGGCGAACTGCGCCGTCGCCTTCAACTGGCCTTTTTCGTCGAGCAGCCAGGCGTCCATCACCTGCTTGGCCACCGGCGCGGCGACGCCGGAGCCGGACTCGCCGTTTTCCACCATCACCGCCACGGCGATCCGCGGATTCTCGGCCGGGGCGAAGGCGATGAACAGCGCATGGTCGCGATGACGCTCCTGCAGCTTGTTGCGGTTATACCTTTCGCCCTGGCGGATCGCCACCACCTGCGCCGTGCCGCTCTTGCCGGCGATACGGTAGCGTGCCGTGGCGCCGACCTTGTGCGCGGTGCCGCGCGCACCGTGCACGACCTGCTGCATGTCGGAACTGATCAGGTCCCAGTTGTGCGGCTCCCTGAGCTGGATGTCCGGCGGTGTCGGGCGCGTCTCCAGAAGGCCGTTCGCCACCAGTTGCTCCGGGGTCAGGCCGTCGGCCTGCATCAGCAGGCGCGGACGGTGCCACTTGCCCTTGTTCGCCAGGAGGGCCGTGGCCTGGGCCAGTTGCAGCGGGGTGGCCAGCATGTAGCCCTGGCCGATCCCGGTGATCAGGGTTTCCCCCGGATACCAGGCCTGGCGCCGGCTGACCCGTTTCCATTCGCGCGAGGGCATCAGCCCGGAGGCTTCCTCGAACATGTCCAGGGACACCCGCTGGCCGATGCCGAACTGGCTCAGATAGCGGTGCAGGCGATCGATGCCCATGCGGTGCGCCAGGGAATAGAAATAGGTGTCGTTGGAACGGGTGATGGCCGCCTCCATGTTCACCCAGCCGTCGCCGCCGCGGTTCCAGTTGCGGTACTTGTGGCTGACGTTGGGCAACTGGAAGAAGCCGGGGTCGAAGACCCGCGTGCCGCGCTCCACCACCCCGCTGTCGAGTCCGGCCAGGGCGACCATCGGCTTGATGGTCGAGCCCGGCGGATAGATGCCGCGCAGTACCCGGTTGTAGAGCGGACGGTCGATGGAGTCGCGCAGCGCGGCATAATCCTTGACGCTGATCCCGGTGACGAACAGGTTGGGATTGAAGCTCGGCTGGCTGACCATCGCCAGCACGCCGCCGGTCGCCGGGTCGATGGCGATCACCGCGCCGCGCCGGTCGCCGAGGGCCGCCTCGGCGGCCTTCTGCAGGTTCAGGTCGAGAGTCAGGGTGAGATCCTTGCCGGGCACCGGGGCGGTATGCTTGAGCACCCGCAGCACCCGCCCGCGGGCGTTGGTCTCGACCTCCTCGTAGCCCACCTGGCCGTGCAGCAGATCCTCGTAGAACAGTTCCACGCCGGTCTTGCCGATATGGTGGGTGCCGCTGTAGTCGACCGGATCGAGCTTCTTCAGCTCGCGCTCGTTGATCCGCCCGACGTAGCCGACCGAATGGGCGAAATGCTCGCCCTGCGGGTAATGGCGGACCAGTTGGGCGGCCACTTCCACCCCCGGCAGAAGAAACTGGTTGACCGCGACGCGGGCGATCTGCTCCTCGGACAGCTCGAACAATACCGGCACCGGCTCGAACGGCCGGCGTCCCTGGCGCACGCGCTTCTCGAACAGGGCGCGCTCCTCCGGACCGAGTTCGAGCACCTCGACGATGGTATCCAGCACCTTCTGCCAGTCGCCGGCGCGCTCGCGGGTCACCGTCAGGCTGAAGCTCGGCCGGTTGTCGGCGAGGATCACCCCGTTGCGGTCGAAGATCAGCCCGCGGTTCGGCGGGATCGGCTGCACGTGGATGCGGTTGTTTTCCGCCAGGGTCGAGTGGTGTTGGTACTGAACCACCTGCAGGTAGTACAGGCGCACCACCAGCACCAGCGACAGCAGCACGATGGCCGTGGCGCCGACGACAGCCCGCGCGCGCACCAGGCGCGCGTCCTTCTCGTGGTCTTTGAGGCGAATCGGCTCCGGCATCTGCAAACCGCGGTCATTTGTGATACGGATGCCCGGACAGCAGGGTCCAGGCGCGATAGAGCTGCTCGCCGATGAGGATGCGGACCAGGGGATGCGGCAGGGTCAGCGGCGACAGCGACCAGCGCTGCTCGCTGCGCGCGCAGACCTCCGGGGCCAGGCCTTCCGGGCCGCCGACCATGAGATTGACGGTGCGCGCGTCGAGCCGCCAGCGCTCCAGCTCGGCGGCCAGTTGCTCGGTGCTCCAGGACTTGCCGGCCACTTCCAGGGTGACGATACGCTCGCCCGGCTGCACCTTGCCCAGCATGGCCTCCCCCTCCTGGCGGATCAGGCGGGCCACGTCGGCATTCTTGCTCCGCGTGTGCAGGGGGATTTCCAGCAGTTCGAGGGCCAGCTCGGGCGGCAGGCGCCTGGCATACTCGTGCCAGCCCTCCTCCACCCAACGCGGCATGCGCGAACCCACGGCGATCAGGCGCAAACGCACGACGGTTTCATTCCTCGCCGTGCTGGGCCCGGCTCTGCTCCGCACCCTGCCAGAGACGCTCGAGATCGTAGAACTGGCGAGTGGCGACCTGCATCACATGGACCACCACGTCGCCCAGGTCGAGCAGCGCCCATTCGCCCCCCTCCAGTCCCTCGCTGCCGAGCGGACGCACATCTTGCGCCTTGACCTTCTCCAGGACGTTTTCGGCGAGGGACTTCACATGGCGTCCGGAGGTGCCGCTGGCGACCACCATGAAGTCGGTGACGCTGGTCTTGCCGCGCACATCGATGACGGTGATGTCCTTGGCCTTGAGGTCTTCCAGGGCGTCGATCGCCAGCTGGACCAATTGTTCGTTCTGCATGGATTGCTCTTATGAATTGTTCAGTTCGACGCCGGGTACAACCCGTGCGCATGGATATAGGCCAGCACCGCATCGGGTACCAGGAAGCGCACCGAACGACCGCTGGCCAGGCGCTCGCGAATCTGCGTGGCGGAAACCTCCAGCGGCGTCTGCCAGACGAAGGCGATGTTCCCGCCCGGCCCGGCGAGGGCCTGCGGATCGCCGACGCTGCGCGCCGCCAGCAGGTTGCGCAGCGCTTCCGGCGGCTCGCTGGCGGCATCCGGGCGCTGCAGGACCAGGATGTGGCAGTGGTCGAGCAGTTCCTGCCAGCGATGCCAGCCCGGCAGGCCGCAGAAAGCGTCCCAGCCGAGCAGGAGAAACAGTTGGTCGTCCGGGGCCAGCTCGCCGCGCAGGGATTCCAGGGTGTCAATGGTATAGGACGGTCGCTCGCGACGAAGTTCACGGTCGTCCACGCTCAGCGGCGGCACGCCGTCGACCGCGCAACGGACCATCGCCAGGCGGTCGGCCGCCGATACCTGCGGCGACTGCCGGTGCGGCGGGCGGGCGCAGGGAATCAGGCGCAGCTCGTCGAGGCCGAACTGCTCGGCGACCTCGAGGGCACCGCGCAGATGACCGATGTGGATGGGGTCGAAGGTGCCGCCGAGAATTCCGATCTTTTTCGCCATCAGCCGCGCACGTGGCCATCGCCGAACACGACGTACTTCTCGCTGGTCAGTCCCTCCAGACCGACCGGGCCGCGGGCGTGCAGCTTGTCGGTGGAGATGCCGATCTCCGCGCCCAGGCCATACTCGAAGCCGTCGGCGAAGCGTGTCGAGGCGTTGACCATCACCGAACTGGAGTCCACCTCGGCGAGAAAGCGCCGCGCGTCGGTGAAGCTCTCAGTGACGATCGCATCGGTGTGGTGCGAGCCGTAGCGGTTGATGTGGGCGATGGCCTCGTCCAGCGAGTCCACCACGCGCACCGAGAGAATCGGCGCGTTGTACTCGCTGGACCAGTCCTCCTCGCTCGCTTCCAGGGTACCGGGACCGAGCAGCTCGCGGCTGCGCGGGCAGCCGCGCAGTTCGACGCCCTTGGCCCGGTAGATCTCGCCGAGCGGCGGCAGGGCGCGGGCGGCGATGGCGGCATGCACCAGCAGGGTTTCCATGGTGTTGCAGGGCGCGAAGCGCTGGGTCTTGGCGTTGTCGGCGACGCGGATCGCCTTGTCGAGGTCGGCGGCGCTGTCGATGTAGACGTGGCAGATGCCGTCCAGATGCTTGATCACCGGCACCTTCGCCTCGCGGCTGATGCGCTCGATCAGGCCCTTGCCGCCGCGCGGGACTATCACGTCGACGAATTCCGGCATGCCGATCAGCGCGCCGACGGCGGCGCGGTCGGTGGTCTCCACCACTTGCACGGCCGCCGCCGGCAGGCCGGCCTCGGCCAGGCCCAGCCGGATGCAGCGGGCGATCGCCTGGTTGGAATGGATCGCTTCCGAACCGCCGCGCAGGATGGTGGCGTTGCCCGACTTCAGGCACAGGCTGGCGGCGTCGATGGTCACGTTCGGGCGCGACTCGTAGACGATGCCGATCACCCCCAGCGGCACGCGCATCTTGCCGACCTGGATGCCCGAGGGCATGTAGCGCATGTCGCGGATCTCGCCGACCGGGTCGGGCAAGCGGGCGACCTGGCGCAGTCCTTCGATCATTTCGTCGATGCGCGCCGGGGTCAGCGCCAGACGATCGAGCATGGCCTCGTCCAGGCCGCCGGCGCGACCGGCCGCCAGATCCTGCGCGTTGGCCGCGGCGAGCGCCTCGCGGGCATCGTCCAGGGCCGCGGCGGCGGCCTCCAGGGCACGGTTCTTCTGCGCGGTGCTGGTGCGCGCGAGCACCCGCGAGGCTTCGCGGGCGGCGTGGCCCAGGCGGGTCATGTAGTCGAGCACGGACTCGGTCATGGTCTCGGGTCTGGCAGTCGGGAGAAAGCGGCTGATTATAGCGATACCGCCGCCCCGCGCCCAGCGGCCCGGGCACAAGGTCGCACCGCGCCGCGCACGCCCCGGCCGGCGCGGCTGCTATCATGCGCGGCTCGGCGCTCCGGCCGGCGGCCGGAGCGCCGAGCCCCCTCACAGGACCACGACAAGGAGCGCCGCTCGATGAGCGCATGGCTCGACAGCCTGACCGGCTGGCTGACCACTCACCCCGAATGGCTGGGACTGGCCATCTTCCTGATCGCCTGCGTCGAATGCCTGGCGATACTCGGCATCATCGTCCCCGGCACCGTACTGATGTTCGCGATCGCCGCCATGGCCGGCAGCGGCGCCCTGGGCCTCGGCCAGACCCTGCTGCTGGGCTATGCCGGCGGACTGCTCGGCGACGCCATCTCCTACGCCCTGGGCCGGCACTTCCACCAGGGCATCCGGCGCCTGCCCATCCTGCGCCACCATCCGGAATGGCTGGTCGGCGCCGAGGTGTATTTCCAGCGCTACGGCATCGTCAGCCTGCTGGTCGGCCGCTACATCGGCCCGCTGCGACCGATGCTGCCGATGATCGCCGGCATGCTCGACATGCCGCTGCCGCGTTTCGCCGCCGTCAGCCTGCTGGCCGCCGCCGGCTGGGCGGTGGTTTATCTGCTGCCGGGCTGGACCGCCGGCGCAGCGCTGCGCCTGCCGCTGCCCGAGGGTTTCTGGAGCGAGGCCGGGGCGCTCGCGGCGGGGCTGGCGCTGGTCCTCGGCCTGATCGTGCACACCAGCCTGCGCCGTCGGCGCTGGGCCACGCCGCTGGCCGCCGGCCTCTGCCTGGCGTCGCTCGGCGCCCTGCTGCTGGGCTGGAGCCATCTGCACGAACTCGACCAGGGGCTGCTGGCGCTGATCCAGGAGCATCGCCACGCCGGCCTCGACCGGACGATGGTGCTGATCACCCGCCTGGGCGACTTCGAAACCCAGCTCTACGCCGGCCTGCTGCTCGGCCTGCTGCTGCTGATCGTCCGGCAATGGCGCGCGGCCCTGTTCGCCGGCATGACCCTGCTCGGCACGGCCCTGGCCAACGGCGGCCTGAAGCTGTTGTTCGCCCGCGGCCGTCCGGAAGTCCTGCTCGAGCCGCTGCACAGCTACAGCCTGCCCAGCGGACATAGCTCGGCGGCCTTCGCCTTCTTCCTCACCCTGGGCATCCTCGCCGGCCGCGGCCAGACGCCACGGATGCGCCTGACCTGGCTGCTGCTGGCCTGCCTGCCGGCAACGACCATCGCCCTGTCGCGCGTCTACCTGGGCGTGCACTGGCCGACCGACATCGTTGCCGGCGCTCTGCTCGCCGGCAGCCTCTGCGCCCTCAGCCTGGCCCTGGTGCAACGACGGACCCCGCTCGAGAGGCTCGACGCACGTACCTGGTGGCTGGTCCTGCCGCTGTGCCTGGCGCTGCTCGGCGGCATCGCCATCCACGCGCTACCCGAAGCCCTGGCGATGTACCGCTATCGCTGAACCGCGGCCTCCCCCTTCGAACTCCCGCACTCCGCCGCCTCGAGCCGGGCGCCGGAGCGGCGGCCGCCTCGAACGCAACGGCACGCAGAACAGATGAATCGTTTCATCCAAGCAAAACCGAGGGTATATTCCGCCGAAAGCATGGGGAGATCGCCGAGGTCCCTCCCCATCCGCCCCGCCATGGCCCGGCCGCAAGCGGGAAGCGCCGAACAACAAGAACCCAAACCCCGGAAAAGGAAACGTCATGCAGACGGCAAGCTTTCGCAGAACCCTGTCGAGTGTCATGCTCGGCGCTCTGGCCATATGTCAAACAGCGATGGGCACTCCGAACACAGGCAGCGACACGGCGCGAGAAGACGTTGCAAAAACTCCGGCCGCGCGCCCCGACGCGCCCTGGTGGAAGGAGGCGGTCGTCTACCAGGTCTATCCGCGCTCGTTCAACGACACGAACGGCGACGGCATCGGCGACCTGAACGGCATCACGGCGAAGCTGGATTACCTGAAGGCACTAGGCGTCGACACGATCTGGCTGAGCCCGCACTTCGACTCGCCCAACGCCGACAATGGCTACGACATCCGCGATTACCGCAAGGTGATGAGCGAATTCGGCGACATGGACGACTTCGAGCGCCTGCTCGCCGGGATGAACAAGCGCGGCATGCGCCTGATCATCGATCTGGTGGTCAACCACAGCAGCGACGAGCATCGCTGGTTCGTCGAGAGCCGCCGGTCGAAGGACAACCCCTATCGCGACTACTACACTTGGCGCGACGGCAAGGACGGCGCTGCGCCGAACAACTATCCGTCGTTCTTCGGCGGCTCGGCCTGGAAGAAGGACGAGGCCACGGGGCAGTACTACCTCCACTACTTCGCCGGCAAGCAGCCCGACCTGAACTGGGAAAACCCCGAGGTCCGCGCCGAGGTCCACGACATCATGCGCTTCTGGCTGGACAAGGGCGTGTCCGGCTTCCGCATGGACGTGATTCCCTTCATCTCCAAACAGGACGGCCTGCCCGACCTGCCTGCGCAAGCCCTGGCCCATCCCGAGTTCGTCTACGCGAACGGCCCGCGCATCCATGAGTATCTCCAGGAAATGAACCGCGAAGTCCTGTCCCGCTATGACACCATGACGGTCGGCGAAGCCTTCGGCATCACCTTCGAACAGGCCCCGCTGTTCACCGACGCCCGCCGTCACGAACTGAACATGATCTTCCATTTCGACCTGGTGCGGCTGGACCGCGACGGCTGGCGCAAAAAGGACTGGACGCTGCCCGAGCTCAAGGCGACCTACGCGCGGATCGACCGCACCGGCGGCGACCATGGCTGGAACACCAGTTTCCTGGGCAACCACGACAATCCCCGCGCCGTTTCCCATTTCGGCGACGACAGCCCCGAATGGCGCGCCGCCTCGGCCAAGGCGCTGGCGACCATGATGCTCACCCAGCGCGCCACGCCCTTCCTCTACCAGGGCGACGAACTGGGCATGACCAACTATCCCTTCCGCGGCCTCGAGGACTACGACGATGTCGAAGTGAAGGGCCAATGGCGCGACTTCGTGGAAAGCGGCAAGGTGTCGGCGGACGAGTATCTCGCCCACCTGCGCCAGACCAGCCGCGACAACGCCCGCACCCCGATGCAGTGGAGCGACGCGCCGAACGGCGGCTTCACCACCGGCAAGCCCTGGCTTGCGGTCAACCCGAACTATCCGCAGGTCAATGCGGCATCCCAGGTCGACGATCCCGGCTCGATCTACCATCACTACCGTCGCCTGCTGGAAGTGCGCCGCCAGACCCCCGCGCTCATCCACGGCCAGTTCCGCGATCTCGATCCGGCCAATCCCAAGGTCTTCGCCTACACGCGCACGCTCGACGACAAGCGCTATCTGGTGCTGATCAACTTCACCCGCGAGACGGTCGCCTACGACCTGCCGGAAGGACTGAAGATCGCCGCCACGCTGCTGGACAACGGCGCCGCGCAAGAGTCGATGCAACCCGGCGCCGCGAGCGTAACGCTCCAGCCCTGGCAGGCGACGATCTACCGGCTCTGACCGGCCCTTTCCCCGCAGAGGCGCCCGGCCGGCTCAGTCCGGCGCCTCGCCCTGCAGGCGCTCCAGCAGTTGCCGGATATAGGCCAGGCGCCGCGCCGGCGCCCCCATCGCCAGAAGCTTCAGTTTCTCCTCGGCCTCGAACGGCAGCAGGTAACCCAGCCGGTTGGCCAGCACCTGCTGATCCGCGGCCGTACCGTCCATGCCCAGGGCCTCGACCAGCGGGTGCCGCGCCAGCGCCTGCAGCAGCGTGGCCAGGTCGGCGTGTCCGGCGGCCAGTGGCGCCGTCCTGACTTCGTGCAGCCAGTCGACCTCGGCGACGGTCAACTGGTCGTGCCGCACCTCGGCGCGATTGACCCGAAAACGCCGCGCGCCCTCGACGCGGATCTCCAGCACCCCGTCGGGACGCCGCTGCCAGTCGCGGATCAGCGCCTCGCAGCCGATCGCGGCGAAGCGGCCGGCCGCCTGGCCGACCTCCTCGCCCTCGAGGATGCACACCACGCCGAACCCCGTGTCCTGGCGCAGGCAGCGGCTGAGCATGTCCAGATAACGCGCCTCGAAGATCGACAGATCCAGCCGGCAGCCGGGAAACAGCACCGTGTGCAGGGGAAACAACGGAAAGTCCATCGGCCTTCCTCAGGCAACCATGGCCACGCTCAGGGGCAGCAGTATGGCGGTGAACACCCCCATCAGGCTCATCCCCAGGGCGGCGAAGGCGCCACATTCCTCACCCTCCTGCAATGCCCGGGAAGTACCCACCGCATGGGAAGTCAGGCCCAGGGCCATGCCCAGCGCCGCGGGATGGCGCACCCCGCAGCGGCGCAGCAGGACGGGGCCGCACACCGCGCCGAGGATGCCGGTGATGAGCACGAACACCGCCGCCAGGCCGGCCACGCCGCCGATCTGCTCGGACACCAGCATGGCGATCGGCGAGGTGACCGATTTCGGCGCCAGGGTCATCAGCATCAGCCGCTCGGTGCCGAACAGCCAGGCCAGCCCCACGCCCAGCAGGGTGGTGAAGAAGCCGCCGGCCAGCAGGGTCAGCACCACCGGCCAGAACAGCAGGCGAATGCGCTTCAGGTTGAGGAACAGCGGCACGGCCAGCGCCACCGTGGCCGGGCCGAGGAACAGGGTGAGGATCCTCGCGTCGTCGCGGTAGCTCGCATAGTCCACCCCGCAGACCGACAGCACGCCGATCACCAGCAACATCGACACCAATACCGGTTGCAGGAACACCCAGCGGGTCTTCTCGTAGGCGGCCACCGCCAGTTGGTAGGTGCCGAGGGTGATGCCGAAGGCGAACAGCGGATGCTGCACCAGCGCCTGCCAGGCCCCGTGCCAGTCGAAGCTCATGCCTCGCCCTCCCCGCGCGCCTGACGGTCGATCAGCCGTTGCATCAGCCAGCCGACGAAAGCCAGCGACGCCAGCAGGGACAGCAGCAACGCCCCGGCGATAGCCCAGAAGTCGGCAGCGATATCCCCGACATAGGCCATCACCCCCACCGCCGGCGGCACCAGCAGCAGCGGCAGGTAGCGCAGGAGGCTGCTGGCGGCCTCCTGTACCGGCGCGCTCACCTCGCCGCGCCAGACCAGATAGACGAACAACAGCAGCAGCCCGACGATCGGCCCGGGCAGCATGGGCAGGCAGAGCGCCTGGATGGCCGTGCCGAGCAATTGGAACAACACCAGCCAAGTGAGGCCTCGCAGCAACATATGAACCTCCATAATCGGGGCGACGCCTGAAAAATTCCGCCGGCGCAGGACAAGCCCCGGGATAGACGGCCGGGAAAGGCCCCATTATAGGCAGGCAAAGCCGTTCGCCATAAAGCGCGACGGCCTGCCCGGCTCCTGCCGGGCAGGGACGAGGGGTTTGAGCCACACTAGAACCCATGACAACAAGCGGAACGCCAGTACTGGCCGCTGCATGGAACGCACGTGCGCCAGTTTTCCGACAGCTCACCTTGCGCGAGGATCGCTCCATGTACCTGACGCCCCAGCACATCCTTATCGCCGGTGCCACCGGCCTGGCTGGCGAGCATCTGCTCGATCGCCTGCTCACCGAGCCGACCATCGCCCGGGTGCTGGCGCCCACCCGCCAGCCCCTGGCCGAGCATCCGCGCCTGGAAAATCCTCAGGGCCCGCTCGCCGAGTTGCTGCCACGCCTGAGCGGGCCGGTCGACACCGCCTTCTGCTGCATCGGCAGCAGCGCCGAGCAGGCCGGTTCCCAGGAAGCCTTCCGCGCCATCGACCACGACCTGGTCCTGGCCTTCGGCCGCCGCGCCCGCGAAATGGGCGCCCGTCACCTGCTGGTGATCAGCGCACGGTGCGCCGATCCCCGCTCGTCGCGCGCCTACTGCCAGGTCAAGGGAGAAATGGAGGAAGGCCTCAAGGCCCAGGGCTGGCCGCAACTGACGATCGCCCGGCCGACCCAGTTGCTCGGCCCGCGCCGCGAACTGCGCCTGCTCGACCAACTGAGCGACCCGCTGCTGCGCCTGACGCCCGGCCATTACCGCGCCATCGATCCCTGTGCCCTGGCCCGCGCCCTGTGGCGCCTGGCCTTGGAGGAAGAAGACGGGATACGCATCGTCGAGGCGGAGGAACTGCACCGGCTGGGACGCTAGCCAGGCTCGCGGACAGGACGCCAGCGCCGGACGGACTCGGCGCGGGCCTCGTTGCGCGAGCTGCAGGGAGGAAAACCGCGCTGGCGGCCAAGGCCTCGCCGTTATCCAGCCGACGAAACTTCCCTGGCCGGGGGCCTGGGGAGCGAGGCTGACGCTACCCGGGCAGGAGCGAATCCATCCGCGATGCTCCCGTTTCTGCCGACCATCGCGGATGAGTCCGCTCCTTGTCCTTGCCGGCAAGCAGCCGAACGACGTTCGGCCAGGAACCGAAAACCTCGCAAAGGCCGGGCGCTACTTTTCCGCCGGCTCGCGGGCATGGCGAACCTGCCACTCGGACAGCGCCCGGGCGTACTCGGCGCGGGCCTCGTTGTACTGTTCCCAGACGCAGGCCTCGCCGCAGCCGCTCTCGCAGCATTCGCCCTCCAGGGGCGGCTCGGGCGGCAACGGAGGAGGATCGTCGTACGGCTGTCGATCGTTCATTGCGGTATCGCCCCGGATCGTTCGGCGGTAGTGCCCTGCGCCTTGCCGACCAACTCGGCCAGTTGCTCGGCATCCAGGGTTTCCTCCTCCAGCAGGCGCCGGGCGCTGCGCTCGAGCAGCGCCCGGCGCTCTTCCAACAGCGTCACGGTACGCTGGAAGGCGTGCTCGACGATCGCCTGCACCTCGGTGTCGATGGCGGTCGCGGTGGTCTCGCCGTATTCGTGGCGAGGCGGCAGGCCGTACATCTGCTCGGCGCCCAGGAAGCTGCGCTGCTCGCGCTCCAGGCTGACATGGCCGAGGCGCTCCGACATGCCGTAGCGAGTGACCATGGCGCGGGCGATGTCGGTGACCTTGGCCAGGTCGTCGGCGGCGCCGGTGGAGAAGTGGGAAAACACTATCCACTCGGCCGCGCGGCCGCCGAGCAGCACCGCCATCTTGTTCTCCAGCTCTTCGCGGGTCATCAGGAAGCGGTCCTCGATGGGCCGCTGGATGGTGTAGCCGAGCGCCCCCATGCCGCGCGGAATGATCGAGACCTTGTGCACCGGGTCCATCCCCGGCAGGGCCATCGCTACCAGTGCGTGCCCCATCTCGTGATGGGCGACGATTTCCCGCTCCTTCGGATTGAGCAGGCGGTTGCGCTTTTCCAGGCCGGCGATGATGCGCTCGATGGCCGCGGTGAAGTCGTCCATGGTCACCGCGTCGGCACGCCGACGGGTGGCGAGCAGGGCCGCCTCGTTGACCAGGTTGGCCAGGTCGGCGCCGGTGAAGCCCGGGGTCAGCGCGGCGATCTGCTGCGGATCGACATCGGCCGACAGCCGCGCCCTCTTCAGGTGCACCTGGAGGATCTGCACCCGCCCGGCCTTGTCCGGCCGGTCGACCAGCACCTGGCGGTCGAAGCGGCCGGCGCGCAGCAGCGCCGGATCGAGGATTTCCGGACGGTTGGTGGCGGCCAGCAGGACCAGCCCGGTGGAGGTGTCGAAGCCATCCAGCTCCACCAGCAACTGGTTGAGGGTCTGCTCCTTCTCGTCGTGGCCGCCGCCCAGCGGGCCGACGCCACGGGCCCGGCCGAGGGCGTCCAGTTCGTCGATGAAGATGATCGCCGGGGCCTGCGCCCGGGCCTGCTCGAACAGGTCGCGGACCCTCGCCGCACCGACGCCGACGAACATCTCGACGAACTCGGAGCCGGAGATCGAGAAGAACGGCACCTTCGCCTCGCCGGCCACCGCCCGCGCCAGCAGGGTCTTGCCGGTGCCGGGCGGACCGACCAGCAGCACGCCCTTGGGCATGCGCCCGCCGAGGCGACCGTAGGTCTGCGGGTCCTTGAGGAAATCGACGATCTCCTTGAGCTCGTCCTTGGCCTCGTCGACTCCGGCCACGTCGGCGAAGGTCACCTTCATATCGGTCTCGACGTAGACCTTCGCCTTGCTCTTGCCGATCTGCATCATGCCGCCGCCGAGGCCGCCGCCGATGCGCTTGAGCAAGAACAGCCAGAGGCTGAAGAAGATCAGCGCCGGCAGGGTCCAGGACAACAGGTCGCGCAGCAGGGTGCTTTCGACCTTGCCGGCATAGCGCACCGGATATTGCTGCAGGTGCTCGGCCAGTTGCGGCTCGATGCGGATGGCGACGAAACGGGTCTGGCCGCCGGGCAACGGCTCCTTGAGCGTCCCCTGGATCTGCCGGTCGGTGATCGCCAGCTCCTCGACCCGCCCTTCCTTGAGGTACTGCTCGAACTCGCTGTAGGGAATCTGCGCCACCTGCTGGTGCTCGGTCAGCAGGCTCTGGATGAGCACGAACCCCAGCACCGCGAGGAACCAGTAACCGATATGGAACTGCGCCTGTTGTTTCACTATGCCTCCGATCGATGTCCGCCCGCTTCCCGCGAGGCTCACCGGTGCATTATCTGCGCAGCGGACGGAAAGCGGGCAAGCCGGACGACATTTCTGACCTTTGCATCATCGGCCCGGATCGATAATAGCCATATGCTATCCGAACGACGGCGCGCCACGGACACCCCGACGCCCCTTACACAGGAAGCGATGCCAGCCCCCACGGAAGGGGAACGGCCTGCCCTTGCCAGACACGCCCATGCCTATCCACACCCGGCCCGACCTCCACCGCCTGATTCTCCTGGCCAGCCTGGCGATCGCCCTGTTCAGCTTCATCAACAGCTTCCATGCCAGCTATCGGACCCAGCGCGACCTGCTGATCCGCCATACCCTGGAGTCCAACCGCGTCTACGCCGCCAAGCCACCGAGAAGCTGCTCGACGACATGCATCAGGAACTGGCCTACAGCGCCGACCAGTTGAAGGACCGGATGGACCGGCCGGAGCGCATGGCCGACGAGACCGAGCGTCTGATCCGGCAGAACCGCCATTTCAACACGGCTGTCGTGATCCGCCACGACGGCAAGGTACTGGCCACCTCGCCCGAGAGCCTCGGCCTGCTCGGCCAGACGGTCGACAGCGCGGGCGTACGGGAGGCCCTGGAAAAGCGCCGCCCGCTGATCAGCGACCCCTACATCAGCGCCAAGAACAGACTGGTGGTGTTCATCTCGCAGCCGATCTTCGCCGACGACGGCACCTACCGGGGCTATATCGGCGGCAGCATCCACCTGCAGCACGGAAACATCCTGCACACCCTGCTCGGCGAGCACTTCCATCAGGACGGTTCCTACCTCTATGTGATCGACCACAATCGCCGGCTGATCTACCACCAGGACCAGGGACGGGTCGGCGAGATCGCCGTCGACAATCCGGTGGTCGAGCGGGTGATCCGCGGCGAGGAAGGCAGCCAGGCGCTGATCAATTCCCGAGGCATCGAGATGCTCGCCGGTTTCGCGCCGGTGGCGGCGAGCGGCTGGGGCATCGTCGCTCAGCGCCCCCTGGAATTCACCCTGGAGGAACTGGATGGCCTGATGCTGAATACCCTGCGCCTGTCCCTGCCGCTGCTGCTGTTGTCGCTGGTCGGCATCTGGTGGCTCTCGCACCTCATCTCGCGGCCGCTCCGGCAACTGGCGAAAAGCGCCCAGCATTGGGATACCGAGGAAGCGCTGGAACAGGTACGGCGTGTCCATGCCTGGTATTTCGAGGCCGACCAGCTCAAGCGCGCGATACTCGGCAGCCTGGCGCTGCTCCATCAGCGCCTCGGCAAGCTCAGCCAGGAAAGCCTGACCGACCCGCTGACCGGCCTGGCCAACCGTCGCCGCCTGCAAGCCCAACTGGAACGCTGGCAGCAGCAGCGCCAGCCCTTCGCGGTCATCGCCCTCGACATCGACCATTTCAAGCAGGTCAACGACAACCACGGGCACGAATCCGGCGACCGCGTGCTGCAATACCTCGCCCGGCAGATGAACGAATGCTCGCGCGCCAGCGACCTGCTCTGCCGCAACGGCGGCGAGGAATTCCTCATGCTGCTGCCGGGCGCCAGCCTGGAAGCGGCCCGCCAGGTCGCCGAGCGGGTCCGCGCCAGGATGGGCGCGGCCAGCGGCGAGGACTGTCCGAGCGTCACCGTCTCGGCCGGCGTGGCGCACTGGCCGGATACCTCCGCCAGCGCCGAGGAGGTGCTCAAGCGCGCCGATGCGGCGCTCTACCAGGCCAAGCACGCCGGCCGCAACCGGGTGGTGGGTTAGGAACGGCCCTTCCAAGGGCTTTGGCTGGATGCCTCGGCTGCCTGTCCGTAAAGGCTGGACGGGGTCCATCCGGATGGGTGGCGAACGGTGCCAAGGCATCGCCAATGAATTCGCTCCCACCCAAGCGCTGTCGACCTCGCTATTTCAACCTTCCGACCAAGAAAGCGTACGGGATTTTCAAAGGGCTGCGGTTCAGAACAGCCGCTCCAGATCGATCACCAGCGCCCGGTAACCGACGTTGCCCGGCTGGCCGCTGACCACGCGGAATTCGCTGAGCACTTCCTGGGTGCCGTACTTCACTTCGCTGAGCACCGGCCGGGTCAGCCGCTGTGGCGTCAGATGCCCGATCGCCGCCGAGTAGATCAGCAGGGTGTCGGATTCCGGGCGGTACTCCACCACCGAGGTGATCGGGCTGTACCAGGCGTCGCCGCGTTCCTTGCCGAACTCCCAGAGTTGCTGCACGGTGCCCTTCTCCTCGTCTATGCGGTATTCCACCGCCCGGCTGTAGTTGCCTTCCAGGCGAGTGGGCGCCAGGTTGCGACCCCAGCCGTTATCGAACACGGTGAGCGTTCCCTTGCTGCTGAGCCAGGCGGTGTGCTGGGTCCAGGACCAGTCGAAGCCCTCGGGATAACTGCCGTTGGGATTCTGCGCCAATACCTCGCCAGCGGCGTTTACCGGCGTGAGCACCTTGGCCCGCAGGGCGCTGCTCCATCCTCGCGGATCGGCCAGCAGCCATTTCACCTGTTTGTCGCGCCCGATCTTGGCCACCCCCTGGTGACGGGCGGAGACGATGATGCTGTCGTCGGCCGGGTCATGCTCGATGGCGTTGACGTGGGCCCAGTTGCGCCCGGTGCCGACACCGGGTGTGTCACCGAACGGCAGGACATCGCCTTCGTTACGTTCGTTGTCCAGCAGATCGTCACTCCTGGCGACGCCCTCGGGCAGCAACACCGCGGCCCGTCCCAGGGTGTGCAGCAGTTCGGCGCGATAGGGGTCGAGGATTCGGTTCAGGTCCCAGAAGTCCACCACATCGCCGTTCTGGTCGACTTCCAGGATGTGGTCGCGGATCGAGCGCACCCGCTTTCCGTCGGCGCGACGATAGTCGCTGGTACCGACCCGCAGCAGGTAGGTACCTTTTTCGGTCTCGCGGATCTCATGGGAGAAGTCGGCGAACTTCTCCGGCAAGGTGCGCGCCCAGATCGTGCGGCCCAGCAGGTCGTGCTTGTAGTAGCGCTGGCCCTGGCCCCAGATCAGGTGGCCGTCGCGGGTCTGCTGGAAGCCCATGCTCGCCCCCAGCCCATCCTTGCGGGTGGAGTCGTGGATCTGCTCGATGTCCAGGTACCAGCGCACGTCGCCGTTGCTGTCGGCGATCCAATTGATCCCCACCGAGTCCCACTCGGCGGCGCCGCCCGGAGCGTTCCACTTCAGCAGGCGGTTGCTACCGGGAATCTCGGTGAGCAGGTGGTTGAACAGGTACAGGCGCTTTTTCAGGTGCGGCGCCACCTTCAGCGGCTCGACCCGTGGCAGCGCGCTTTCCTGACTGGCCACCACCGGCAGACGCACCGCCGGAGCATAGATGAAGTAACGCTCGCGAATGCGTTCGCCGTCCAGGCTGTAGGCCACCTCGACTTCGTTGCGATGGTCCGGATAGAGACCGAACACCGGGATGCCGCCGTGAGTCCAGAGAGTGCGATCCTCGACCGCGTAATCGATGTCCACCCCTCCCTCGCCGCGTCCCTTGACCCGCACCCGCGCCTGGGAGATGCGCTGGCCCCCGTCGCGGATGACGGCGGTCAACGGAGCCAGGCGATACGGGTTGACGACGATGGCGCCCAGCCTGGCGTTGTCGCTGTCGGGGATGCGGGCGGTGAGACAGGCGCCTTCGGGCAATGCCTGCTCGGGCTGTGCCCCGCGCTCCGGATGGGCGGAAGGCGATGGGGAGCTATGTTGTTCAAAATGGCTCATGGTGAATTCCTTGGATTGGCATGCTTGCACGGGAAAACCGGCTCGGAGAACGCCTTGGGCGCGTCGAACGCCTGCAGCCGGCGCCCGGAAGCCGAACCGGCGGGGGAAACTCAATGGCCGACCGGGTCATCCGGAACCCAGTCGAAAGGCACCGGCTGGGCGCGATAGACGAAATTGCTCCGGCAGCCACCGAAGAAGTCGCCGAAATAGGGACTGATGTATTCCCAGACGATCTCGCCGTCCGAGGTGACCTGGAAGATGCGTCCGGTCATACCCTCGTCGATCAGGGTATTGCCGTTCGGCAGGCGCCGGGCGCTGCTGATGAAGGAGCTGTAGAAACTCCAGACCGGCTGGCCGGAATCGAGCGCGCTGTACTGCCAGACGATCTGCCCGTCGATCGGGTCGATCTCCAGCACCCGCGAACCGGGCATTACCCCCAGATGTACCGGCGGATAGCCGGACCCGCCCTGGTTATCGAATACCAGCAGGTTGCCGGCGCCGGGCAGCCCCAGGGGGATCAGGTGAGCATCGTGGAGTCCCGCCAACTGGTCGACTGGACGCGGCAGCCGTGGAGAAAACTGGTTCTCCCGAGTCAGCCGCGGGTAATTGGGTCCCAGGTTCCACACCACCTTGCCGCTCCGCTTGTCGACGATGGCGATGAAATTGGCCTCGCGGGAATCGATGATCAGGTTGTCCGGGTGAAAACGCGCATCGCCTTGCTCATGCCACTTGTTCGGCCCCAGCACCTTGAGGTTGTTCAGGTGCAGGTAGTCGGCATGTTCGGTGTTGCGCACCAGTTCCAGTTGCTCGGGCGTGAAACCGAACTCCTGCAGATGCTCCGAGGCCAGCCATTGCCATACCACGCGGCCTTGCGGATCGACCTCGTAGATGATGTCGTCGATGCTTTCGTCCAGACGGAAACCGGGAATCCGCTGCAGCCTGTTGGCCAGCAGCAGGGTGTTGCCGTTGGCCAGGCGCTGCCAGTCGTGGTGCTGGCGCGCCGAACCGCCCGGCGCCTGGTCGCCCCAGATCCATATCGGTCGGCCGTGCCAGTCCAGTTCGGCGATCGCGTGAACGTTCAGGCCGTTGCCGAGGGCGCGCGGGTCCTGCTGCCGGCGCAATTCGTAGCGCACCAGCACATGCCCCTTGCGGCCGCCATTCACGGCCGGGTCGATCAGTGCGGTGGGCTGGCCATAATAGTCCCAGCGGTTGACCACCCGGCCCTCCAGATCGATCAGGTAACTGCGCTGGTCCAGGGCGGCGAACAGAACATGGCCATGCCAGGCCTTGCCGGGATCGTAACGGGTCACGCCACTGGGGTAGACCGCCGGGACGCGGGGAGCCTCAGTCATGGCGGGTATCCTCCTGGACGATGTGGAAGGACTCCGGCGCCGGAGGAACGACCGCCCTTTCGCTGCGCGGCGTGCCTTCCGGCACCCAGTCGTAGGGCACCGGCAGGGCTCGGTAGATCCAGTTGCTCCTGGCATTGCCGCCCGGTGCCTTGCCGAAGTAAGGGCTGACGTATTCCCAGACGATCTCGCCCGTCGGGGTGACCTGAAACACGCGGCCGAACTTGCCCTCGTCGATCAGCGTGTTGCCATTGGGCAGGCGCCGCGCGCTGCTGATGAAGGCGCTGTAAAAGGCCCAGCCCGGCTGGGCGGAATCGGCGGCGGTGTATTGCCAGACGATCTCGCCCTTGATCGGATCGATTTCCAGCACCCGCGAACCGCTCAGCAGGCCCAGCGGCGCACGTGGGTAGCCGGCCTCGCCCTGGTTGTCGAACACCAGCAGGTTGCCGGCACCGGGTAGGCCGGCGGGAATGATATGGGCATCGTGCTGGCCGATGAACTGGTCCGCCGGGCGCGGCACCTTGGCCGGCGCACGCCAGTCGAGTGGCGGCAGATCGGGTCCGAGCCGCCATGCCACCTTGCCCGTGGCCTTGTCGATGATGGCGATGAAGTTGCCCTCGCGGGAGTCGATCACCAGATTTTCCGGGTGGAAGCGCTGGTCGCCGCCATCGAACCATGTGTTGGGACCGACCGAGGCCAGGTTGTTGATGTGCAGCACGTCCGGGTTCTTGCTGGCGCGCACCAGCTCCAGTTGCTCGGGCGTGAAACCGAACTCCTCCAGATGTTCGGAGGCGGTCCAGGACCACACGACGTTGCCCTCGGGGTCCACCTCGTAGATCGCATCGTCGATCACTTCGGGTACGGCGAAGCCCGGAACCGGGTGCAACTTGTTGGCTAGCACCAGAGTGTTGCCATTGGCCAGCCGGCGTTGGTCATGGTGCTGGTGAGCGGCGCCGCCCGGCGCCTGTGCCCCCCACTGCCAGACGGCCTCGCCGTTCCAGTCCAGCTCTCCGATCGTCCTGTTACGCAGGCCGTTGCCCGCCGAGGCCAGCTTACTCGGCTCGGCCACCGCCTCCAGTTGCACAAAGATATGGCCGCGCTTGCCGCCGATGAGCCGCGGGTCGATCGGTGTGGCCGGGAAGCCGGCCTTGTCCCAGCTACGTACCAGGTTGCCGTTCATGTCGATCAGTCGGGTCTGCTGGTCCGGAGCGCTGAAGATCACGTAGGTGTTGTGGGCCTTGGCCGGGTCGTAGAGGGTCACGCCGGTGGGATAAACGCTGGGCGCGGCGGCAATGGCGGTACTGACCAGGGCGACGGAAAGCGCCAAGGTCTTGCGCATGGCATGCATGGATGAACTCCTCAGAAATCGTAGCGGGCGGTCAGGCCCAAGGTGCGCGGCGTGCCGAGCACGCCGGCGTAGCCGCCGTTGGCGGAATTCCACAGGCTGGTGTAATAGGTCTTGTCGAAGGCGTTCTTCAGCCACAGCGAGACATCCCACTGGCCATCGCCGAAATCGCCGCGCAGGCCGCTGGACAGGTTGACCACCGCATAGCTGGGAATCTGGCCGTGCTCGGAGTCGTCGATGGTTCCGACCGCCCGGTAGCGGAAGGCATAGCTGGCGTTCAGGTAGGGTTGCAGGCCATTGTTCAGCGTCCACTGATAGTGACCATTGAGGTTGGCGATCCAGCGCGAGGCGCCGACCACGCGATGACCGGTGAGATCGCAGGAAGCCGGGGCTCCGCTCCGGAAGCCCACTTCAGGCGGACAGGGCGCGTCCTCGTACTTGGTGTAACGGACGTCGTTGTACGAGCCATTGGCGTTGATCGTGAGCCCCCGCAGCGGTCGCCAGGTGGTTTCCACTTCGAGACCACGCGAACGCACATCGCCCGCGTTGGTCAGGTACGAAGTGCGCGTCGCATGGTCGTAGGCATTGGCCTGATAACCGTGCACCTGGGTCCAGAAGACGTTGGCGTTGAACAGCAAGGTGCCATCGAGCAACGTGCTCTTGAAACCCAGCTCGGCGTTGTTGACCCGCTCCGTGCCCACCAGCAGCGAATCCGCACCGGCGCTGGGCGCACTGCCCACGGTCAGGTTGACGCCGCCGGATTTCTCGCCATGAGACAGGGACGCATAGCCGAGCCAGCGGTCGTTGAAGCGATAGCTCAGGCTGAGCAGGCCGGACGGGCTGAAGGTGTATTGGCTGAGATCGCCGGAATCGTAGGCCCCGGCCCGGTTGTTGCGCTGGCTGGCCGCCGCCCCGCTCACCGCGTCGCCGCCGCGTGGAGCGTCGCGCCTTACCCAGGAATCCTTCTCCTCATAGGTGCCACGGATGCCGATGGTCAGATCCAGCCTGGGGGTCAGGTGCCAGTTGCCCTGGGCGAACAGCGCATAGCTGTCGGTCTCGATGTGGCCGTCGCCGATGCTGGTGACGTTGGCCAGCGCGCCGGTCACGGTGCCATTCCAGATGTCGGCCAGCGGGCCGTAATAGTTGAATGACTTGTTGTCCAGGTCCTGCTTGAACCAATAGGCGCCCAGTACGTAGTCGAAAGCGCCCCCCAAGGGCGAGGCCAGGCGGAATTCCTGGGAATACTGTTTGTCACGCACTTCGACGCCGGCGTTGATCTGAGCCGAAACGTTCAGTCCGTCGTCGTTGCGCGGGGTGAAATCCCACCAGCGGTAGGCGCTGATCGAAGTCAGGGTGAAGTCGTTGGGCAGGGTCCAGTTGGCCTCCAGGGAAGTGCCGCCCTGGAACACGGTGACCTGTTGATCGGAATCGAGGTCGACCTTGCGCTCCCTGGCCTTGACCAGCCTGGCGCCCGCCGCCGCCGCACGCTGCTCATAGCGGTTGACGCCATCGATGGTCGGGCCGGTGCTGTAGAGGGTGAGGATGCCGTTGTCGGAGTCCTCCTCGTTGTATTCGCCGATCCAGCGCAGGTTGAAGGTTTCGCTCGGCCGCCAGAGCAACTGGCTGCGGAAGCCCTGGCGCGCACCACCGTTGAGGTCGTCGCCGTCGTGAATGTTCTTCACGTAGCCGTCGTCGCGGGTGCGGTAGGCCGACAGACGCCCCGCCAGCGTGTCGCTCAAGGGGCCCGAGACGCTGCCCTTGGTCTGGAAATAACCGTCCTCGCCACCGGAGATCTCGACGCTGCGCTCAGGGTGGAAAGTCGGCTTGCGGGTGCTGATGTTGACCACCCCCGCCGTGGTGTTCTTGCCGAACAGCGTGCCCTGCGGACCGCGCAGCACGTCGATCTGTTCCACGTCCAGCAGGTCGAACACGGCCATGCCGGGGCGCCCCAGGTAGACGTTGTCCAGGTAGGTTCCGACCGCGGGCTCCAGCCCGTCGCTGGCCGGGTTGTTGCCCAGGCCGCGGATCGAGATGCTCGACTGACGCGCGTGAACGTAAGAGACATTCACGCTGGGCACCAACTGCTGCAGATCCTGCACGCGGTAGATACGCTGATTCTCCAGGGTCTGCGCATCCAGCACGCTGATCGGCGTCGGCACGTCCTGGGCGCTTTCCTCGCGGCGCCGGGCATTGACGGTAACGGCCCCCAGGCGCGGCTCTTCGCCGGCCTGTGCGCTCTGGACCGGGATCGGATCGTTATCGGTGTCGGCCAGAACTATCGAATCCGGTATCAGGCTGGTACCGCTCAACAGCAGCACAGCGTACAGCTGGTTCGGCCTGGCGAAGGCGCGGGGTCTCCCGCGGGGTTGCAAAACCATGAAATGCTCCTTGAAAGATCCAGCGAGCATTTCCGATGGCGGAAATGTATCGAAACGGCATGCTTATTACTTAAAAATATATAAATATCGAAAATTTATATTTTCCGGAAATAAGTGCGTGCCTTTATAAAAAACGTCCCCCCTTGCAGCAATTGCATTTGATCGAAAGTTTCCATGTAGAAAATGCATATCGACCTTCGCCAGCTCCGCCACTTCGTGGCTCTCGCCGAGCACCGCAGCTTCGTCGCCGCCGCTGCGGCGGTGAACCTGTCCCAGTCCGCCTTCAGCCGCAGCATCCAGTCCCTGGAACACAGCGCCGGCTTCCAACTGGTCGACCGGGGTAGCAAGGATCTGCCGCCGACCCAGCAGGGTCTGGTGCTGCTGGAGCATGCCCGGCGTCTGCTTCGCCAGGCACAGGAACTGGACAACGAGATCGGCCGCCTGAACGGCGCCGAGAGCGGTGCGTTGCGCTTCGGCTGCGGGCCTGCGCCGGCGGCGCAACTGGTGCCCCAGGCAGTGGCCGGCTTCATCGCCGACTATCCCAGGGCACAGGTGAATTTCCAGGTCGATAATTGGCAGGAGTTGAATGCGCGCCTGATCGCCGGCGAAATTGAATTCTTCGTCGCCGACACCCGCCGCTTCGAGGCCGACCCCGACTACCGGGTGGTACGCCTGCAACCGCAGCGCTGGACGTTCTGCTGCCGGGAGGATCACCCACTGGCGCAAACCGGGGCGCCGACCTGCCGGGAGCTGTTCGCCTTCCCGCTGGCCACCACCTTCCGTCCTCCGAACATTCGCAAGGTATTGGTGGATTACAGCGGTCGACGTGACTTCCAGCCCGCCGTGGAGTGCGAGCACTCCTACGCGCTGCTCAACGTGGTGCTGCATTCGGACGCCATCGGCATCGGCAGTGCGCTCAACCTGGAGCCCTACATCCTGCGCGGCAACCTCAGGCTCCTGACCCCGCGGGATCTGCCCGAGCATCTGGAGGAGCTGCACACCCGCTACGGAATCGTCAGCCGCAACGGGCGCACGCTCTCGCCGCTGGCCCAGGCGATGATCGCCCGCATCGAACACACCGACCGCGCGCTCACGGAACGGTTGTCCGGCCTGCCGTCGACCGGTTTCGACGCCTGACCGCGGGCGGCGGGATATGCACGTCACGCATACGAAATATTCCCATAATGCGATTGCCGTCATCCGGAGACGGGTCCTGAAATAAAAAAACATCTCAGATGACAGGCGTGGCCCCGGGCCCGCCGTTTTCGTCAACCGTTCTCCGGAGTGTTCCATGAGCCGCATCCGCACCCTCCTCGCCGGCGTCCTGCTGGGCTTGTCCGCCTCCATCGCCCAAGCCGCCGAACAACCGGCCAGCATCCGCATCGGCGCGCCGGACCAGAGCGCCGGCGCCAAGCCCTTCACCTCCGGCCCATTGGGCCTGGCGCATATTCGCGGGCAACTGGAAAAGGCCTTCGCCGCCGACGGCGTGAAGATCCAATGGCACTTCTTCAAGGGCGCGGGCCCGGCGGTCAACGAAGCCTTCGCCAATGCTCAACTGGATTTCGCCGGACTCGGCGACCTGGCCGCGATCATCGGCCGCGCCAGCGGCCTCGACACCCGTCTGATCCTCGGCGGACGTGGCGCCAACATGTACCTGGCGGTAACCCCGGAATCGGCCATCCGCAGCCTGGCCGACCTGCGCGGCAAGCGGGTTTCGGTCTACCGCGGCACCGCCGACCAGTTGTCCTTCGCCCGCGCCCTCGACGGCGCCGGCATCCAGGAACGCGACCTGAAGATCGTCAGCCTCGACTGGAGCGCCGCGCGCGCCGCCTTGGCCGCCAGACAGATAGACGCCACCTGGTCCGGCATGGGCGTGCTCGCCCTGCGCAAACAGAGTATCGAGTTCCCGTTCGGCACCAAGCAATTATCCCTTGCCGCCACCACTCAGACCGGGGTTGTCGCCAGCGCCGCCTTCATCCGCCGTTACCCCGAGGCGACCCAGAAACTGGTGGATGTGCTGGTGGAAAACGCCGCCTGGATCTCCGCCACGGAGCATCTGAACGAGTACATCGGACTGCTGTCCGGGCAGAGTTCGATTCCCGCGGAACTCTTCGCGGGCGAATTCGAAGGGGACGACCCGCGTTTCCGAAATTCGCCACGGCTGGACGGCTTCCTGCGTGCCAGCTTTCAGGACAGTGTCGAGCGGGCTGCAGGACTGCGCCTGATCCGCCAACCGTTTCGCGTGGACGACTGGGCGGAGCCGCGCTTCGTCGACAGCGCCATCGAACGCCGGGGATTGCAGGGCTTCTGGCCCGACTATGATGCCGCTGGCCATGCCGAATGAAGGTGTGCCTGGAGGAGGGAAAGGCCGGGAAACCTCTCCTCCCCACGCCCAGCCGGGATCAGCCCTTGCGCACGGTCTGGCTGCGGCGGCCGTCCACGCTCACCGGCACTTCGCCGGCTACGGTCGCCCGGCGTACCAGGCGGTCCTGGGTACCATAGTCGTCCACCGCGCGATGCAGAGTGGCGCGGTTGTCCCAGATCGCCACGTCACCGGCACGCCAGCGCCAGCGCACGGTGTTTTCCTCACGGGTGGCGTAGCCCTGGAAAATGTCCAGCAGGCGCTGCGAGTCGGCTTTCGACAGACCTTTGACGCGTTTGATGAAGTTGCCGACCAACAGGCTTCGTTCACCGTTCTGCGGATGCACGCGTACCAACGGATGTTCGGTTTCGTAGAGGGTGGAAGTGAATACCCGGCGATGTTCGGCCAGCACCGTCGGATCGACATCCGGTTTTTGGGTGGCGGTGTAGTCGTACTCGTTGCTGTGCACCGCCCAGAGCCTGTCGGCCAGTTCGCGCAGTTCGGCCGGCAGGTCGTCGTAGGCGGTGGCCGTGTTGGCCCAGACGGTGTCGCCGCCGAAAGCCGGAGCCACCAGCGAGCGCAGGATGCAGATCTTGGGATAGTCCTCGACGAAGGTCACGTCGGTATGCCAGGAATTGGCCCGGCGCGTGCTATCCAGCTCCAGCAGGCAACGGGAGCCTTCGCGCACCGGTACGGTGGGATGGGCGGCCGGGTCGCCGAACAATTCGGCCAGCCCTTCCTGTTCCGCATCGTCCAGGGTCTGGTCGCGGAAGAACAGCACCTTGTAGCGCAGCAGGGCGTCCTGGATGGCGCCCAAGGTGACGGCATCCAGTCCGGCGGAGAGTTTCACTCCGCGAATCTCGGCGCCGATGCGGCCAGTGATCGGCTGGATATCGAGCAGATCGTTGGACTCCAGGTTCAGTGCGGCATTGCTCATGGGAATATTCCCTCTGTTTGGGTGGTTGTGAAAAAACTCAGAAATCGAGGCGAGCGGTCAGGCCCGAGGTGCGCGGCGTACCGAGAATCCCGGTATAGCCACCGTTGGAGGCGCTCCACAGGCTGGTGTAGTAGGTCTTGTCGAAGGCGTTCTTCATCCAGAAGGAGACATCCCACTGGCTGTTGCCCAGGTCGCCGCGCAGACCGGTGGAGAGATTGACCACCGCATAGCTGGGGATCTGGGCGTACTCGGAGTCTTCCATGGTCCCGACCGCCCGGTAGCGGAAGGCGTAACTGGCGTTCACGTAGGGTTGCAGGCCGTTGTCCAGCCGCCACTGGTAATGGCCGTTGAGGTTGGCGATCCAGCGCGACGCGCCGACCACCCGGTGGCCGGTGAGGTCGCAGGAAGCCGGCGCGCCACTGCGGAAAGAGACTTCGGGCGGGCAGGGGCCATCCTTGTAGTCGGTATAGCGGACATCGTTGAAGGAACCATTGGCGTTGATCGTGAGCCCCCGGATCGGTCGCCAGGTGGTTTCCACTTCGAGACCGCGGGAGCGCACGTCGCCGGCGTTGGTCAGGTACGAGGAGCGCGCCTCGGGGTCGTAGGCGTTGGCCTGGTAGCCGTGCACCTGGGCCCAGAACAGGTTGGCGTTGAACAGCAAGGTGCCGTCCAGCAGGGTGCTCTTGAAGCCCAGCTCGGCGTTGTTGACCCGCTCCGTGCCCACCAGCAGCGAGTCCGCCCCGGCGCTGGGCGCGCTGGACACGCTCAGGTTGACGCCGTCGGACTTTTCACCATGGGACAGGGAGGCATAGCCGAGCCAGCGGTCGTTGAAGCGGTAGCTCAGGGCGAGCAGTCCGGACGGGCTGAAGCTGTACAGGTTGAGGTCGCCGGAGTCATAGGCACGGACCGAGGCGGCCGTGGTGCCGCTCGCCGAGTTGCCACCGGTCGGTGCATAGCGCCTGACCCTGGCATCCTTCTCCTCATAGGTGCCACGGATGCCGGCGGTCAGTTCCAGCTTCGGGGTGATGTGCCAGGTGCCCTGGGCGAATAGGGCATAACTGTCGGTCTCGATGCGGCCCTTGCCAGTGCTTCTGACATTGGCCAGTGCGCCGGGCGCGGTGCCGTAATAGACATCGGCCATCGGGCCGTATGAGAAGAACGTCTCGTTATCCAGGTCCTTCTTGAAATAGTAGGCGCCGAGCACATAGTCGAAGACGTCGCCGGTGGGCGAAGCCAGGCGGATCTCTTGCGAATACTGCTTGTCGCGCACCGCGACGCCGGCGTTGATCGCAGCCGAGATGCCCAGATAATCGAGATCGTTGCGCGGAGTGAAGTCCCACCAGCGGTAGGCGCTGATCGAGGTCAGGGTGAAATCGTTGGGCAAGGTCCAGTTGGCCTCCAGGGAGGTGCCGCCCTGGAACACAGTGACCTGCTGGTCGGAATCCAGGTCGACCTTGCGCGCCCTGGCCTTGACCAGCCGCGCCCCGGCCGCGGTCGCCCGCTGCTCGTAGCGATTGACGCCATTGATGGTCGGGCCGGAGCTGTAGAGCGTTGGAGTACCGTTGTCGGAGTCTTCCTCGTTGTATTCGCCGATCCAGCGCAGATTGAAGGTTTCGCTGGGTTTCCACAGCAGTTGCCCGCGAAAACCCTGGCGTGAGCCGCCATTGAGTTCATCACCGTCGTGGATGTTCTTTATGTAGCCGTCGTCGCGGCTGCGATAGGCCGAGAGACGTCCCGCCAGCGTATCGCTCAAGGGGCCGGAGACGCTGCCCTTGGTCTGGAAATAGCCGTCCTCTCCCCCGGAAATCTCGACGCTGCGCTCAGGGTGGAAAGTCGGCTTGCGGCTGGTGATGTTGACCACCCCCGCCGTGGTGTTCTTGCCGAACAACGTGCCCTGGGGGCCGCGCAGCACGTCGATCTGTTCCACGTCCAGCAGATCGAACACGGCCATGCCGGGCCGCTCCAGGTAGACGTTGTCCAGGTAGGTGCCGACCGCCGGCTCCATGCCGTCGCTGGCCGGGTTGTTGCCCAGGCCACGGATGGAAATGCTCGACTGGCGGGCGTGCACATAGGAAACGTTGGTGCTGGGCACCAGTTGCTGCAGGTCCTGGATGCGGTAGATGCGATGGTTTTCCAGGGTCTGCGCGTCCACGCTGTTGATCGGTATCGGCACGTCCTGGACGCTTTCCTCGCGGCGCCGGGCATTGACGGTGACGGTGCCCAGGCGCTGGCCGCTCCTCGAGGCAACCTGGGCAGTCACTGCCGGCGCCGATTCGCCACCGGCCTCGCCGACCACCTCGGCATTGGCTTCGGCAAGCGTGGTCCGTTCAGCGGCCCGGAGCGGCAAGGACACGCCCAGGCCGGCAAGCGCAATCGCCAGCCCCAGGGCATGCCGCGCAGGAATCGGCCGGCGCGGCGCTGGGGTGGAGGGGGAGGTTCGGTCTTTCATCGTCGTCTCGCTCCTTGGCGAAGCGGGCTCCTTTCCTTTCCGGAAGGCGAAAGGAGCCCCTGTCGCGCCCATGGGCGCAACGCGTGGATTCTGTTCACGGGAGTGGTTCCGGCCCGCCGTGTATCGACACGGCGCCCGGATCAACAGCGGAGGGAAAGGGTTCTGTTCATCGGCGATCAACCACGGTAGCCATGCATGGACATATTCAATTAACGTCTAAGCAAATAAAATTTATTGCATTGACGGAATAAGAGCCTGCATTTAAAACCAGTCCGTCGGGTGTGACAAATGCCCTGGATTTATATTTTGAATGCCGGGAGAGCATCGTGGATCTACGCCAGCTCCGTCATTTTCTCGCCCTCGTGGAACACCGCAGCTTCGTCCGCGCCGCCGATGCCGTGCGCATCACGCAGCCGGCCTTCAGCCGCAGCATCCAGGGCCTGGAGCAGGAACTGGGTTGCCAGTTGATCGACCGGGGCGCCAAGGATCTGCGCCCTACACCCGAGGGCCTGGTGGTCCTGCAATACGCGCAGGAACTGGTGCGCGGCGCCAGCAACCTGGCCCATGAGGTCAAACGCATGGGCAAGCTGGATGCCGGCGAGCTCTGCTTCGGTTGCGGGCCGGCGCCCGCGGCGCGGCTGGTGCCCGAGACCATGGCGCTGTTCGTTCGCCAGTATCCCGGTATCCATGTGCGTTTCGAGGTGAACAACTGGGAGCGTCTGGCGCGTCAGTTGAACAAGGATGAGATCGAGTTTTTCGTCGCCGACATTCGTTACTTCAGAACGAACCCGAACTTCCAGACCTTGCCGCTGGAACCCCGCCCAGGCGTCTATTTCTGCCGACCGGGGCATCCTCTGCTCGATCGGGGCCGGCTGACGCTTGGCGATCTGCTCGACTACCCGCTGGCTTCGGCCCGGATCCCCTTGGAGACACGCAAGACACTGGCGAACCTGAAAGGGGTCACCGATTTCAAGCTCAATATCGAGTGCGACCACCTGCCCGCACTGGAGCAGATCGTGCGTGGCAGCGATACCGTCGGCCTCATCACGGCCGAAGCGATCCAACCGTCGCTGGAGGCACGGAGAATGGTGCGTCTGCCGGTCGACCTGCCGCATGCCGAGCGGTCTGGAGCCCAGTGCGGCATCGTCACGCGTACCGGCTATCGCGTATCCGCGGCCGCGCGGGCCATGATCGATCTGCTCTGCGAGCAGGATCGCCGGCTGCACCCGGCGACGGCGGCCTGAAGCCGCCGTTTCAAGGTTCTATTGGCTTTGCTGCCCGACCGCCTGTTTCAGGAAGCGGTCGTCCACCCAGCCCTGGACATCGAATCCCTTGCGGATCAGCCGTTGCCGCAGCGCCAGATCCACGCTCGCCTGCAACTGGGCAAGAAAGCCCCGATCCAGGGCCGGAGAGAATCTTTCGCTGAAGTTGGCGTCGGCCAGATCGGTTTGCAGCAACCCTGACGGGTAACTGGCCAACCGCGAGACCAGCTCGATATACGCCTGCTTGTTCTCCCCGTTGCGCAACCAGGCCACCGCCTGCTGCTGCGCGCGCACTAGCCGGGCGGTCAATTCGGGATGGCCATCCACGAAGGCGCCGTTACCGATCAGCACGCTTTGCACGCTGCCCGCGCCGCCCAGATCGTCGGTATTCAATGGCAGCTCCGCCAGACCACGCTGGCGCAGGACAATCAGCCCGGCGCCGGCCCAGGTGGCGTCGATCTGTTTTGCCGCCAGCGCGGCGTTGGCGGCGCTGGCATCCAGGCTGATCACCTGCAGGTCGCGCTCCTGAAGGCCTTGGCTGGCCAGCGCGGCATCGAACGAGAGTTGATAGGCAGTGCCGCGGAATACCGCGACGCGCTTGCCCTTGAGGTCGCCCAGGGTGCGGATGCCGGAACCGGGAAGCACGGCCAGATACATCCTGGCATTGCGTGTGACGGCAGTGAGCAGGCGGGTATCCAGCCCATTGGACTTGCCGATGATCGCCCCCAGGTCGCCGAGAAAGGCGAAATCCACCTGCCCGTTGGCCAGTGACTCGTTGATGGCCGGGCCGGCGCCCTTGAAGAAGTTCCAGCGCACTTCGACGCCATCCGCGGCGAATTCCTTTTCGAGGATCCGTTGTTCACGCAGCACATCGACCACACCGTTGCCGCTGGGCTGGGCTCCCGCGCTCAGATCCGGCACCGCGATGCGGATTTCCCGCACTGCGGGAGCGGCCTGGACACCGGCATCAAGCGCCGGGAGTCCCAGCAAAAAAGGAAGGAATAAGGTCGTGGATAGTCTGCGAAGGATTCTGCCCATGATGTTTCTCATATCAAGGTGGAAAGTGGCGCGACCTTAGATTGAGAAGGGAAATATCCATAAATATCGAAAAGTAATTTTTATTTGTGCAAACAGCATAAGCCCGATATGCCGCAGGGCGGCCGATATATATGCATCGACGACATTGAAAGTATTCATTGAATGCATTGGAGATGAATCGAACAGCGCCGTTTTAATGATCCGGTTATCACGCAATAGAATTAAAACATTCAACCATATCCATATATCGAATATTCATAGCCGTACTGGATCAGGCCCGAGATGTCCCGAACAATCACTGCTTCGTACAGTCCCACGCGGTCCAGCCTGCTCTTCCGCCAGGGCGGCGACAGCCTGCTGCCCTGGCTGGTGCCGGCCGGAATCTTCCTGGCCTGGAGCCTGGCGAGCCATTTCGGCTGGATGAGCCGGCAAGTGCTGCCGCCGCCTTCGCTGGTCTGGCAGACCCTGCTGGAACTCGGCGGCGGCGAGCTTTGGGAACATCTGGGCATCAGCCTGCGGCGCCTGGCCCTCGGTCTGCTGGCAGGGGTCGCCGCCGGCGCCTTACTGGGCGCCACGCTCGGCGCCAACGCCCGCCTGGAGCGGCTGGCCTACCCCACCTTCGCCAGCCTGGCGCAGGTGCCGACCCTGGCCTGGATTCCCCTGTTCATGCTGTTCTTCGGCATCGGCGAAGCCCTCAAGCTGGTGGTGCTGATCAAGGCCGTGGTGGTACCGGTGACGGTGCATACCCTGGTCGGCGTGCGCGATACCCAACCGCGCCTGCGCGAAGCCGCGGCGGTGCTGCGCCTGGCGCCGCACCTGCGCCTGTGGCGATTGACCGTGCCCGCCGCCCTGCCTTCCTTCATGGCCGGCCTGCGCATCGCCCTGAGTACCGCCTGGTCCTCGCTGCTGGCGGTGGAGCTGCTGGCCTCCAGCGAAGGCATCGGCTACCTGATGGTCTGGGGCCGGCAGTTGTTCATGCTGGACATCGTCTTCGTCTGCATCCTGGCGATCGGCCTGCTCGGCGTGCTGATGGACAAGGGCATCGCCCTGCTCGACCGGCGCCTGCTGTTCTGGCCGCACCCACCGCTCGCGGAGTTCCGCCGGCGGCATATAAAGAGCGACTGGCAGCGCCTGGAACCCTGGCTGCTGCCATTGGCGCTGCTGGGCCTCTGGCAACTGGCCTGCAGCCGGCAATGGATCGACGCCAATATTCTGGTGGCGCCAATCGCGGTACTGCACAGCATCTGGTCCGGGTTACTCGACGGCAGCCTGGGCGAAGCCCTGGCGCGCAGCCTCGGCCGCGCCCTGGGCGGACTGCTGCTGGGTGGCGGCCTGGGTCTGGCCATGGGCATCCTGCTCGGCCTGTGGAGGCCCGGCGAACGCCTGCTCGGCCCGACCCTCGGCGTGCTGCGCCATGTGGCGATCTTCGCCTGGGTGCCGCTGATCACCGCCTGGTTCGGGCTGGGCGAAGCGGCCAAGCTGGTGTTCGTCGCTTTCGCCACCTTTTTCCCGCTGTTCATCGCCACCCGGCGGGGCATCGCCAACCTTTCACCGCAACTGGACGAAGCGGCGCGGGTGCTGCGCCTGAACCACCGCCTTCGCCTGACCCGCCTGGTGCTGCCGGGTGCCGCCCCGGCGATCTTCGCCGGCCTGCGCCTGGCGCTGATCTACGCCTGGCTGGGCACCATCGGCGCCGAGTATTTCATGCCCTCGGATGGCGGCATCGGCAGCCTGATGATCGCGGCCCAGCAACTGTTCCAGATGGACCGGATCATGGCCGCCATGTCGCTGATCGGCCTCACCGGTGCCCTGATCAATACCCTCGGACAACTGATCGAAGCGCGCGCCACGCGCTGGAGAAACGCATGACCGATGCCCTCGCCTCCTCAACCGCCGCGCTGCCGACGGTCCGTCTGAACAAGGTCGGCAAACGCTTTCCCCTCGAAAACGGCGAGCTGGAAGCGATCCGTGACTTCACCCTGGATATTCGCGAAGGCGAATCCATCGCCATTCTCGGCTCCAGCGGCTGTGGCAAGTCCACCCTGTTGCGACTACTGATCGGCCTGGACGAAACCTTCGACGGACAGATCCTCATCGACGGCCAGCCGGTGCGCGGCATCGGCAGCGAACGCGGCATCGTGTTCCAGGAACATCGCCTGTTCCCCTGGCTGAACGTGGCGCAAAACGTCGATCTCGGACTTGTCAACGAGAACCTGCCGCCGGAGCAGCGTCGCCGCCGGGTCGAGGAGTTCATCCGACTGGTGGAGCTGGACGGTTTCCAGCGCGCCTATCCGCATCAGCTTTCCGGCGGCATGGCGCAGCGGGTGGCGATTGCCCGCGGCCTGGTGGCCAGCCCGCGCATCCTCCTGCTGGACGAGCCGTTCGCCGCCCTCGATGCCCTGACCCGCCAGCAGATGCAGGAAGAGCTGCAGGCCATCCGCGCTCGCTCCGGCATCACCAGCCTGCTGGTCACCCACGATGTGGAGGAGGCCATCTTCATCGCCGACCGGGTGGTGGTGATGGCACCCCGTCCGGGCAGGATCAAGCGCATCGTCGAAATCGGTCTGCCGCATCCTCGCGACCGGGCCGGCTACGACTTCCACCGGCTGCGCCAGGAGTTGCTGTCCGAACTGACCGGCGGTTCGTCGAACGATCGCCGGCAGCCACGGCGATGAATTATCGAGCCTGAGAGATCAGCCGAACGGGCTATCGTTTCGATACCTTGGAGCTTGTCCATGAACCCTGTCCTGAAAGCCAACGTTCCCGGCATTGAGTCGTGGCCCGACGGCCGCCTGCCAGGCGAGGTGCTCGATCTGGCCGCGCCGATCCGCCGCTCCCTGGGCTCCGTGCGCTTCGCGGCGCCGGATACGCGCCCGTTGCGCCGCCGGGAAGCGCTCCTGCTCGGTGCCCTGGCGCTGGCGCTGCACGCCGGCGCCCTGCACTGGCTCGGCCGGCACAGCGCACCGCCCCTGCCGGAAGTCCCCGTGCAGGTCCCTCCCATGACCATCGAGTTCAGCAGCCCGGCGCCGCCCGCCGAGCCGCTCGAACCGACGCCTCCGCCACCGGCGGTCGCCGCACCGGAACCGCCTCCCCCTCCGCCGGTGGTCGAGGAACTGGCCCCCAGGAAGGCGCCGCCCAAACCGCCCAAACCCCAGCCGCCCAGGCAAAAGGCCGAAGCCAAGCCGGCCAGGACGCCTCCGGCCAAAGCCGAGGCGCCACCCGCTCCGACGGCGCCCCCGGCCCCGGCCGCCCCGGCATCGGCGCCCGCCCAGGCCCCGCTCACGCCGCCCTCGGCCGGCGCCGGCTATCTGAAGAATCCGGCACCCGAATACCCGGCCCTGGCCCTGCGCCGCAACTGGGAAGGCAGTGTCCTGCTGCGCGTGCATGTGCTGGCCAGCGGCAGGCCGAGCGAGATCCGCGTCCAGCAGTCCAGCGGCCGCGACCTGCTCGACGAAGCCGCGGTCGCCGCGGTCCGCCGCTGGAGCTTCGTCCCCGCCAAGCGCGGCGACCAGGCCCAGGACGGCTGGGTGACCGTGCCCATCGATTTCAAACTGAACTAACCCATCCGCACCCTTCTTCAGGAGGAACCCACCATGGATCTGCTCGGCAACCCCTTCGCCTCGGTCGAACATGTCGTCATCTGGGTCTTGATCGGCTTTTCCGTCCTCACCTGGGGCCTGGCCCTGATCAAGGCCATCCAGTTCGCCCGCCTCGGATACCGCGACCGCCGGCTGCTGAAACATTTCTGGCAGGCGCCCAGCCTGGACAGCGCCGCCGAACTCGTCCAGCGCCAGGCCGGCGCCGTGGCCCATGTCGCCCAGGCCGGCTTCGCCGCCATCCGGGAGGAGCCCGGCCAGCACGACCTGGCCCATTCGATCAACCACCAGGACCGCCTCGAACGGGCCCTGCGCCAGCAGATCCAGCGCGAGCGCCGCTCCCTGGAGTCCGGCCTGGCGGTGGTCGCCTCGATCGGCTCCACCTCCCCCTTCATCGGCCTGTTCGGCACCGTCTGGGGCATCATGGAAGCGCTCAAGGGCATCAGCGCCGCCGGCTCGGCCAGCCTGGAAACCGTCGCCGGCCCGATCGGCGCCGCCCTGGTCGCCACCGGCGTGGGGATCGCCGTCGCGGTGCCCGCCGTGCTGGTCTACAACTACTTCCTGCGCCGCCTGAAGCTGACCGCCGCGGACCTCGACGACTTCGCCCACGACTTCTACAGCCTGGCGCAGAAGAGCGCCTTCAAGCTGATCCCGTATCCGCGCGCCGGCCGGAGCCAGGGTGTCCAGCACGTCAAGGAGGCGATCTGAGATGGCCTTCTCGACCCAGGAAAGCGACGAAGTCCTCAGCGAGATGAACGTCACGCCGCTGGTCGACGTGATGCTGGTGCTGCTGGTGGTGTTCATCGTCACCGCGCCGATGCTGACCAACAGCATCCCCATCAACCTGCCCAAGACCGAGGCGGTCGCCCCGCCGGACACCAAGGACCCGCTGGTGGTGAGCATCGATGGCAGCGGCAAACTGTTCATCAACAAGGACGAGATCCAGCCCGACCTGCTGGAAAGCAACCTGCAGGCGGCCAAGGCCGCGGATGCCGAGCTGCGCGTGCAGTTGCAGGCCGACGACCAGGTGGACTATGGCGTGGTGGCCAGAGCCATGGCCGCCATCGAGCGGGCGGGGATCACCAAGCTCGCGGTGATTACCGCAAGATGAATGAGCGTCCCGCTCCGTGATCGGAGAAGTTTGTGCGGGGTCTCGAGAAAGGCGATCTTCAGAGCCGGCCCTTCCAAGGCCCCTACGTAAACGCCCCCGATAATCGGGTCGAACCAATATCGCTGGTTTCTCCGGGGCTGTGCCCTTCGCTACGGAAGAGCCGGCCCCGAGCCGCTCAGAGACCGCCGGACACGTTCAGCGCCACCCCCAGCTCGGCGGCCAGGGTGAAGGGCAGGAACAGGGTATCCAGCAGGACACTGCCCGGCAGGTCGAGGGCGGGATGACGGGGCGGCTCGGCGCCGAAGTGGTCGAGCGGGCAGCAGCCGCCGTGGATCGCGTACCAGTCCAGGCGAGTGCCGGAGTAGACCAGCGGCACATCCGCTCTGTTGGCGTTCAGGGTACGCAAGGTGGCGCAGCCGGCCAGCAGGCTTAGCGCAGCCAGCAATGCTCCCGCGGCGATTCGACGGGACATGCCCGGAAGGGTTGTCGAAGCCAATGACTATGCTCCAGTGGATCTTGGGTCTGCCGAGGTTCTGGAGCGGCGCGCCAGGACCTCGACCGAGCGTGCTCGTTTCCGGCCGAACGACCTGAGAATATGCCGCCTCCAGATGTACTGCACCGCTTTCAGCCATTCGCACCGCTCGCTATCTCGAGCCCCTGCCGGGTGAGCGGCTGGTCAACAGTTTCCTCTTTGGCTTGAGGGCATCGGCGAGATCGAGGCAACGCGGTCGCGTCTCGAGAAGGCGCGGCGCCCTCCGCGAAGGGCGGCCGGGACACAGGCTATTCCTCGCAACTGCTCCGATGGTGCTCGCCCCAGCGCGGCAGCATGTCCTGGGGAATGTCCAGCAGATTGAGGATACGCGCCACCACGAAGTCGACCAGGTCGTCGAGGCTCTGCGGCTGGTGGTAGAAACCCGGCGAGGCCGGCAGGATGATCACGCCGAGGTTCGACAGCTTGAGCATGTTCTCCAGGTGGATGCTCGAGTACGGCGCCTCGCGTGGCACCAGGATCAACTGGCGGCGCTCCTTGAGAGCCACGTCGGCGGCGCGCTCGATCAGGTTGTTGCAGGCGCCGCCGGCGATCGCCGACAGGCTGCCGGTCGAACAGGGCACCACCACCATGGCGTTCGGCGCGCTGGAGCCGGACGCCGGCGGCGCCAGCCAGTCCTCCTGGCCGAACACGCGGATCTGTCCGGGCGCCGCACCGGTATATTCGCTGAGGAAGGCCTGCATGGCCTGCGGCTTGCCCGGCAGGGTGACGTCGGTCTCGGTGGCGATCACCAGTTGCGCGGCCTTGGAAATCAGGAAATGCACCTCGCGCTCCTCCTGCACCAGGCAGTCGAGCAGGCGCAGGCCGTACTGGGCGCCGGAGGCGCCGGTCATCGCCAGGGTGATGCGTTGCGGTCCGGCCATCACGTCAGTCCTCCAGAGCCCTGGCCAGCTTGCCGTGCAGACCGCCGAAACCGCCGTTGCTCATGATCACCACCTGGGTGCCAGGCGCCGCCTGGCTCACGACCCGAGCGATGATCGCCTCCAGCGATTCGCAGACCACTGCCGGCACCGGACAGGCGGCGGCGGTGGCGGCCAGGTCCCAGCCGAGGTTCGGTGGCGCGTACCAGACCACCTGGTCGGCCTGAGCCACCGCCCCCGGCAGACCGTCGCGGTGGGCGCCGAGCTTCATGGAGTTGGAGCGCGGCTCGATCACCGCGATGATCGGCGCCTCGCCGACACGCTTGCGCAGGCCGTCGAGGGTGGTGGCGATGGCCGTCGGATGGTGGGCGAAGTCGTCGTAAAGGGTCACGCCGCGCACCTCGGCGACCTTCTCCATCCGCCGCTTGACGTTACGGAAGCCGCCCAGCGCGGCGATGCCCTGCTCCGCCGCCACACCCACGTGGCGCGCCGCGGCCAGGGCGGCCAGGGCATTGGCGACGTTGTGCCGGCCGCTCAGCTCCCAGTCGACCACCCCCTGCGGCGCGCCCTCGAAGCGCACCTCGAAGCGCGAACCGTCCTCGACCAGCAGGCGCGCCTGCCACTGGCCGCCCTCGCCGGTGGTCTGCACCGGGGTCCAGCGGCCCATGGCGAGCATCCGTTCGATGGCCTCTTCGGTGGTCGGGTAGACGATCAGCCCCTGGCTCGGGATGGTCCGCACCAGATGATGGAATTGCCGCTCGATGGCCGCCAGATCCGGGAAAATGTCCGCATGGTCGAATTCCAGGTTGTTGAGGATCGCGGTCCGCGGCCGGTAGTGGACGAACTTCGAGCGCTTGTCGAAGAAGGCGCTGTCGTACTCGTCGGCCTCGACCACGAAGAAGTCGCTGCCGCCCAGGCGCGCCGAGACGCCGAAGTTCTGCGGCACCCCGCCGATCAGGAAGCCCGGGCTCATGCCGGCCTGTTCCAGTACCCAGGCCAGCATGCTGGTGGTGGTGGTCTTGCCGTGGGTGCCGGCCACCGCCAGCACCCAGCGCCCCTGCAGCACATGGTCGGCCAGCCACTGCGGGCCGGAGACATAGGGCAGGCCCTGGTTCAGCACGTACTCCACCGCCGGGTTGCCGCGCGACAGGGCATTGCCGATCACCACCAGGTCCGGCGCCGGCTGCAGATGGCCGGGCGCATAGCCCTGCATGAGCTCGATACCCTGGGCCTCCAACTGGGTACTCATGGGCGGATAGACGTTGGCGTCGGAGCCGGTGACACGATGGCCCAGTTCCTTCGCCAGAACCGCCAGCGAGCCCATGAAAGTGCCGCAGATGCCGAGTATGTGGATGTGCATGAATGAATCCTGGCCAGAAAAGCGATGCGCGGCAGGTTAGCACAGCGCCCGGCGCCGCAGCAGGCGGCCGGGCGCTGCGGGGTCAGTCGCCTTCGCGGCGGATGCCGTGGCGCTGCAGCTTGCGGTAGAGGGTGTTGCGGCTGATGCCGAGTTGCTCGGCGGTACGGCTCACGTGCCAGTGATTGGCTTCGAGGGCGGCCAGCAGGGCATCGCGTTCGGCCTGCTCCAGGAGGCCGTTGGTTTCCAGCGGCGCCGGTGCCGGCAGTACCGGGGCCAGGCGCAGATCCGCCGGCAGATCGGCCAGACGGATCAGGCCATCCTCGCAGAGCGCCACCTGGGCGCGCAGCACGCTGCGCAACTGGCGCACGTTGCCCGGCCAGGCATAGGCGAGCAGTGCCTGGCGCGCCGCCGGCTCGAGCCGGATCGCCTCGCCGCGCGCCTCGCGGGCGAGCAGGTGCTCGATCAGTTCGCCCCTGTCGCTCCGCTCGCGCAGCGGCGGCAGGGTCACCGCCAGGCCGTCCAGGCGGTAGAACAGGTCCTCGCGGAACAGCCCGGCGGCGACCCGCTCGCGCAGGTCGCGGTGGGTGGCGCTGATCACCCGAACGTCCACCGGCTCCGGCTCGCCGCCGATGGGTACCACCTGGCGCTCGTCGAGCACGCGCAACAGGCGGGTCTGCAGCGCCAGCGGCATGTCGCCGATCTCGTCGAGGAACAGGGTGCCGCCGTCGGCCTGCTGCAACTTGCCGCGCATGCCCTCCTTGCGCGCGCCGGTGAAACTGCCGCCACGGTAGCCGAACAGCTCGCTCTCGATCAGGTTCTCCGGGATCGCCGCGCAGTTCAGCGCGACGAACGGCCGCTCGGCACGGCTGCCGGCCTGGTGCACGGCCTTGGCGAAGGCCTCCTTGCCGGAACCCGTCTCGCCGTGCAGCAACAGCGGCACGTCGCGCTCGATCACCCGCAGCGCACGACGGAAGGCCTGTTGCAACGCGGCATCGCCCAGGCAGATGCTCGCCGGCACCGCGGGCGAGGCGGCCTCCACCACCGGCACCGCGCCCACCGGACGGCGCGCCCGGCCGCGTAGCAGGGCGAAGAGCATCCGGCCATCCTGGGCGCGCAGCGGCCAACTGGCGCTCGGCTGCTCGCTGGCCAGAGCCAGCAAATCGTCCAGGCGCGAGGCGAAAAGGGATTCGACCGACTGGCCGAGCAGTTCGCGGCGGCTGCCGCCGAGCAGGTTGATGGCGGTCTGGTTGACCGCCAGCACCCGCCCTTCGCCGTCGAAGGCCAACAGCCCCTCGCTGAACAGCCCGACGTATTCGGCCTGCAGGTGGAAGCGCAGCAGCCAGTCGTTCTCGAAGCGGCGCAGGAAATAGCAGCTCTCGATCACCTTGGCCGAGAGGTTGACCAGCGCCATGGTGTGGAACTGGCTCTGCCGCGACACGTTGTCCTGCAGCGTGGAGACGTCGAGCACCGCGAGCAGTTCGCCGTGCGGGTCGAACACCGGGCTGGCCGAGCAGGTCAGGCCGGTGTGGCAACTGCGGAAGTGTTCCTCCTGCTGGATGGTCAGCGGCTGGCGCTCGACTAGGCAGGTGCCGATGCCGTTGGTGCCCTCGCAGGCCTCGCTCCAGTCGGCGCCCAGCCAGAGTCCGGCGTGCTCGAAGGTCGACTGCTCGGCGGCGGCGCTGACGCGGTTGAGGATCACCCCGCGGGCATCGGTCAGCAGCACGGCGTGGGCGCTGCCGGCCAGTTGCAGGTGGAGGTTGTTCATTTCGCCGCTGGCGATCTCCAGCACCCGCTGCAGGCGCTCGCGGCGCTCCAGCAGGTGACCGTGCTCCAGCACGCTGGGCGTCAGCGGCTGCGACGGGTCGAGCTGGTGCTGCTCCAGGCAGCGCAGCCAGGAGCGGGCGATCGAGGGATCGTTGGCCGGTCCGATGGCCTTTCCCTCGGCCAGGGTTTTCACCTGATGAACATGGCGAAGCATGCGGTTCGCTTGCATTGTCATTGTTGTCTCCGCAGTGATCGGCGGGCAGCTCCCGTACTGACCCCACAGCATCGTCCAGCCGGGGCGGCTTTGCAATGGCGTCACGTCCGGCGCCGACCGATACTGCCAAGTGGGCAGGACAAAATGTCACACCCCTGTTTCAACCCTGTCACAGGGTATCCCGTCCCACCCCCGAAAAGCTGCGGCGAATCCGCACAGGCACTGGGGTCGTGGCACTCTGGCACACCCCTTGCTGTATCCATCCGCAGACGTGCTCTTGCGCACTCCCCCGAAAGACAGAACCACAAGAATCAGGAGAATTCCATGCGGTATGCCCATCCTGGCAGTGAAGGCGCCATCGTTTCCTACAAGGTCCGCTACGGCAACTATATCGGCGGACAGTTCGTGCCTCCGGTGAAAGGCCAGTACTTCACCAACAGCTCGCCGGTCACCGGCGAGGAATTCGCCGAATTCCCCCGCTCCACCGCCGAGGACATCGAGAAGGCACTGGACGCCGCCCACGCCGCTGCCGGCGCCTGGGGCCGTACCTCGGTGCAGGAGCGCGCCGCCGTCCTGCTGAAGATCGCCGACCGCATCGAGCAGAACCTGGAAGTGCTGGCCGTCACCGAAACCTGGGACAACGGCAAGCCGGTCCGCGAAACCCTCAACGCCGACGTGCCGCTGTCCGCCGACCACTTCCGCTACTACGCCGGCTGCATCCGCGCCCAGGAAGGCAGCGCCGGCGAGATCAACGAGAATACCGTCGCCTACCACTTCCACGAGCCGCTGGGCGTGGTCGGCCAGATCATCCCGTGGAACTTCCCGCTGCTGATGGCCGCCTGGAAGCTGGCCCCGGCCCTGGCCGCCGGCAACTGCATCGTGCTCAAGCCGGCCGAGCAGACCCCGCTGTCGATCACCGTGCTGGTCGAACTGATCGGCGACCTGCTGCCGCCGGGCGTGCTGAACATCGTCCAGGGCTTCGGCCGCGAGGCCGGCGAGGCGCTGGCGACCAGCAAGCGCATCGCCAAGATCGCCTTCACCGGCTCCACCCCGGTGGGCGCGCACATCCTCAAGTGCGCCGCCGAAAACATCATCCCGAGCACCGTAGAGCTGGGCGGCAAATCGCCGAACATCTTCTTCGAAGACATCATGCAGGCCGAGCCGGCCTTCATCGAGAAGGCTGCCGAAGGCCTGGTGCTGGCCTTCTTCAACCAGGGCGAGGTGTGCACCTGCCCGTCGCGCGCGCTGATCCAGGAATCCATCTACGACGACTTCATGAAGGTCGTGATGAAGAAGGTCGGCCAGATCAAGCGCGGCCATCCGCTGGACACCGACACCATGGTCGGTGCCCAGGCGTCCAGCCAGCAGTTCGAGAAGATCCTCTCCTACCTGGAGATCGCCCGCAGCGAGGGCGCCGAAGTGCTGACCGGCGGTGCCGCCGAACGCCTGGAAGGCAGCCTGGCCAGCGGCTATTACATCCAGCCGACCCTGCTCAAGGGCCACAACAAGATGCGCGTGTTCCAGGAGGAAATCTTCGGCCCGGTGGTCGGCGTCACCACCTTCAAGGACGAGGCCGAGGCCCTGGCCATCGCCAACGACACCGAGTTCGGCCTGGGCGCCGGCCTCTGGACCCGCGACATCAACCGCGCCTACCGCATGGGCCGCGGCATCCAGGCCGGCCGCGTGTGGACCAACTGCTACCACCTGTACCCGGCGCACGCCGCCTTCGGTGGCTACAAGAAGTCCGGCGTCGGCCGCGAAACCCACAAGATGATGCTCGACCACTACCAGCAGACCAAGAACCTGCTGGTCAGCTACGACATCAACCCGCTGGGCTTCTTCTGATGCACGACCCCGGCCCCCGCCGACGGGGCCGGGACCGGATCGAGACGGTCTGGGCGAATCCTCGCCCGAATCACGGTAAAACCTGGCCGATGGGAGTATCCCCCCACGAGTGCCCGCGTGCGCGACCCGCGCGAGCACGGGGAAGATCGACCGCGGCCGCCTGGTGTGCAAGGTCGCCTTAAAAACAAGACAAAACGAGAGAGGAAAACCTCATGAGCAGCACCTTCTTCATCCCTGCAGTGAACATGATGGGCATCGGCAGCCTCGACGAGGCCATGGGCGCAATCAAGAACCACGGTTTCCGCAAGGCGCTGATCGTCACCGACGCCGGGCTGGCGAAAGCCGGCGTGGCCGACAGGGTTTCCCAGTTGCTGGCCCAGCAGGATATCGCTTCCGTTCTCTACGACGGCGCCAAGCCGAACCCCACCGTCAGCAACGTCGAGAACGGCCTGGCCCTGCTCAAGAGCAGCGGCGCCGATTTCGTCATCTCCCTGGGCGGCGGCTCGCCGCACGACTGCGCCAAGGGCATCGCCCTGGTCGCGGCCAACGGCGGCCACATCAGCGACTACGAAGGCGTCGACCGCTCGGCCCGCCCGCAACTGCCGCTGGTCTCCATCAACACCACTGCCGGCACCGCCAGCGAGATGACCCGCTTCTGCATCATCACCGACGAAGCGCGCCACGTGAAAATGGCCATCGTCGACCGCAACGTCACGCCGCTGCTGTCGGTCAACGATCCCTCGCTGATGGCCGCCATGCCCAAGGGCCTGACCGCCGCCACCGGCATGGACGCGCTGACCCACGCGATCGAAGCCTACGTCTCCACCGCCGCCACCCCGATCACCGACGCCTGCGCCCTGAAGGCCGTCGAACTGATCTCCGCCAACCTGCGCAACGCCGTGGCCAACGGCGGCGACATGACCGCCCGCGAGAACATGGCCTACGCCCAGTTCCTCGCCGGCATGGCCTTCAACAACGCCTCCCTGGGCTACGTGCACGCCATGGCTCACCAGTTGGGCGGCTTCTACGATCTGCCCCACGGCGTCTGCAACGCGGTCCTGCTGCCGCACGTGGAAAGCTTCAACGCCAGCGTCTGTCCCGAGCGCCTGCGCGACGTGGCCAAGTCCATGGGTATCGACGTCCAGGGCCTGAGCGCCGAACAGGGCGCCCAGGCGGCCCTCACCGCTATCCGCACCCTGTCCAAGGAAATCGGCATCCCCGGCGGCCTGAAGGAACTGGGCGCCAAGGCCGACGACATCCCGGTCCTGTCCGCCAACGCCCTGAAGGACGCCTGTGGCCTGACCAACCCGCGTCCGGCCGACCAGCAGCAGATCGAAGAAATCTTCCGCAACGCCTTCTAAGGCGACGGATCGCCCGGGCCGCCGCCCCGCTCCGGCCGGCCCGGGCTTTCCGGTCTCACTGTGCTCCCCGCCGCACTCCACCCCTCTGGTGGCGGGGGGCAGTTTTTTGGAAAGCGATCCCGGAAACCGAGCGGCCCCGCCCGGAATGCCGCTCTCTTCGGCGGCGAGCAGGGATCGTACGTCTACACCCGACTGTTCCACCAAGGCCGCGCTCGAACGGCGCATAACGACGCTGGAAGAGGCCGAGGACTGCCCGGGCCGCGGCATCGGCGTCGTTCCCGGCGCGATGTGGATCTTTCTCGAACAGAGCGACCATCTACTGGCGGACAGGGCGTCCGCTGACACGCACACGCCGTTCGAGGAGTCGCCGCCCGGGTTCGGCGCGACGACCGTGGCGGCGATCCGTCCCCGTCCTGGCGAGCGGGTCCGATCGGGCATTTACTGAAGGAGTCATCCATCCGCTCCACGAGGAGTACATCATGGCCCAGACGATGAAAGCGGCCGTTGTCGTCGAATTCGGCAAACCGCTGGAAATTCGCGAAGTGCCGGTGCCCACGCCCGGCCCCGGACAACTGCTGGTGAAGATCGCCGCCTGCGGCGTCTGCCACACCGACCTGCACGCCGCCGAAGGCGACTGGCCGGTCAAGCCCGAACCGCCGTTCATTCCCGGCCACGAGGGCGTGGGCCAGGTGGTCGCCGTGGGCGCCGGTGTCGGCCACGTCAAGGAAGGCGACCGGGTCGGCATACCCTGGCTGCACTCCAGTTGCGGTCACTGCGAGCACTGCCTGGGCGGCTGGGAAACCCTCTGCCTGGCGCAGAGCAATACCGGCTACTCGGTGAACGGCGGCTTCGCCGAATACGCCCTGGCCGATGCCGAGTACGTCGGCCACTTGCCGGACAACGCCGACTTCATCGAGATCGCGCCCATCCTCTGCGCCGGGGTGACCGTCTACAAGGGCTTGAAGATGACCGACACCCGGCCCGGCCAGTGGGTGGCGATCTCCGGGATCGGCGGTCTCGGCCATATGGCCGTGCAGTACGCCAGGGCCATGGGCCTGAACGTCGCCGCCGTGGACGTCGACGACGCCAAGCTGGAACTCGCCCGGCGGCTCGGCGCCAGCCTCACGGTCAATGCCCGCGACCAGGACCCGACGGCCTTCCTGCACAAGGAAATCGGCGGCATGCACGGCGTGCTGGTCACCGCCGTCTCGCCGAAGGCCTTCGAGCAGGCCCTGGGCATGGCCCGCCGCGGAGGCACCGTCGCCCTCAACGGCCTGCCGCCCGGCGAGTTCAGCCTGTCGATCTTCGACATGGTGCTCAACGGCACCACGGTGCGTGGCTCCATCGTCGGCACCCGCCTGGACCTGCAGGAAGCGCTGGACTTCGCCGGTCAGGGCAAGGTCCGCGCCACGGTCGCCAGCGAACCGCTGGAGAACATCAACGACATCTTCGCCCGCATGCACAAGGGGCAGATCGAAGGGCGCATAGTCCTCGACCTCGCCGCCTGAATCCGGGGCGCGCCATCGATCGCCGCCCCTGTCGCGGGACGGCTTGCGCCCGCCGGCACAGGCCTTGCCCCGCGCCCGCGGCACCCTTAAGGTGGCCCCTCCGCATTCTGGAGCCCTTGCCGATGTGGTCCTTCCGCGCCTGGCGCCGCCGGCGCATCCTCGCCCGTATCCCGGTCGATCCCGAACTCTGGCGCCAGGTGCTCGACAGCCTGCCGATCCTCGACGGCCTGAGCGCCGAGGAGACCGGGCGGCTGCGCGAACGCTGCGTGCTCTTCCTGCACGCCAAGCGGCTCACCGCGCTACCGGGAATCGAGCTGGACGCCTTCGCCCGCCTGCGCCTGGCCGCCCAGGCCGAACTGCCCCTGCTCAACCTGCCGGAACTCGACTGGTACCGGGGCTTCCACGAGTTGGTGCTGTACCCCGACGACTTCCTCAGCCCGCAGAAGCACCGCGACGCCGCCGGCGTGGTTCACGAATGGGATGCCGAACGCAGCGGCGAGGCCTGGCAGCAGGGCCCGGTGATCCTCGCCTGGCCGGGGATCGCCGCCAGCGGCGGATGGGACGGCTACAACCTGGCGATCCACGAACTGGCGCACAAGCTGGACATGCTCGACGGCGACCCCAACGGCCTGCCGCCGCTGCACGCCGACATGCGCCTGCAGGACTGGGCGGCCGCCCTGCAGACGGCCTACGACGACCTCGACGCCCGCCTGGAAGCCGACCCGGATGCCGAAACGCCGATCGATCCCTACGCCGCCGAGGACCCGGCGGAGTTCTTCGCGGTGACCAGCGAATATTTCTTCAGTGCCCCGGACCTGCTCGTCGAGGCCTACCCGGCGGTCTACGAGCAACTGACCGCTTTCTATCGCCAGGACCCGCTGGCACGATTGCGCCGCCTGCAGGTCGAAGATCCCCGGTACCGTGCGGCGGTCCGGCCGGTGAGCTAGGGCAAGAACCGGCCTCATGGCAAGCGCACGGGAATCTACCTATAATCCCGGCCACTTTTCGGCCTTTCCTTGAGAATCAGTCCATGAGCTATAGCAAGATCCCTGCGGGCAAAGACCTGCCGAACGACATCTACGTCGCGATCGAGATCCCGGCCAACCACGCGCCGATCAAGTACGAGATCGACAAGGACAGCGACTGCCTGTTCGTCGACCGCTTCATGGCCACGCCGATGTTCTACCCGGCCAACTACGGCTATATCCCCAACACCCTGGCCGACGACGGCGACCCGCTGGACGTGCTGGTGGTGACGCCCTACCCGGTCGTCCCCGGCTCGGTGATCCGCGCCCGCCCGGTCGGCGTGCTGCACATGACCGACGAGAGCGGCGGCGACGCCAAGCTGATCGCCGTCCCGCACGACAAGCTCACCGTCCTCTACCAGCACGTGAAGGAGTACACCGACCTGCCGGCGCTGCTGCTGGAGCAGATCAAGCACTTCTTCGAGAACTACAAGGACCTCGAAAAGGGCAAGTGGGTGAAGGTCGAGGGCTGGGGCGACGCCGAGGCGGCCCGTGCCGAGATTCTCAAGGCCGTCGCAGCCTATCAGAAGTAAGCTCCCCTTCCGGAAGGGCCGGCCACCGAGCCGGCCTTTCCATTTTCGCCTTCGCTACGCCGCAGAGCCACGCTCGTCATTTGCGCACGGCAAGCGTTTCTTGAATCGAGGCAACTTTTTTGAGTCCGGCGATTCACGCTGCCGCCCACATTCGCTAACGTGTCACATCCCTGGTTGGAGTGACAGGATGCACATCCGCCTGTTGGCGTTGACCTCCCCGGCCCCGTCGGCCTTCAAGATGGAACCGGCCGGCCTGCGGCCCGACGAGCCGAGCGGCGGGGAGCGCGTCCATGCCGGAGGGCACGGCCGCCCGAAATCCCTATCGCACGGAGTCCGACGCATCCGGCGGATGCCCGAGGACGGCCGCCCGTCGCGCGACACCGAACGCTTGAGCCAGCGCATGGTCGAATACGGGCCGTCATTCCGCCCGGGCAAGCCCTGGGAACTGCTCGCCAGCTGCAGGGACCCCAAATGCTGAGCCGACTCGCCCGACTGTCCCTGCGCAAATCCCTGCCACTGCTGCTCGGCCTTTTCGCCGTGGTCTTCACCCTGCTGCTGACCACCCTGTACCTGCCGCGCGCCATCGACAGGGAACTGCACGCCTGGCGCAGCCACACCGACCAGTTGCTCGCGCTGCTGCAGAACACCCTGAGCGACCACCTGCGTCATGGCCGCCTCGCGGAGCTGGAAACCGCGCTGAGCGAATTCGCCGGGCTGCAGGGGATCCGCTGGGCCATGGTGACCGACCCGCAACTGCAGGTACTGGCGACCACCCGCCTTGGCCTCGTGCCCCGGCACCTCGGTGTCGCCGCCGAACAGCTGAAGGCCCTCATGGCCAGCGGCCGCCCCGCCTGGCTGGAACATGCCGGAAGGCGCTATCTGGCCATTCTCCCGCTCGACCGGAAGCTCCAGGGCAACACGGGAAACGGCGAGACGCTGCTGGTCGACCTGGACTTCAATCCGCTGCTCGACCGAACCCGTTTCGAGGCCTGGCTCTACCTCGGCCAGACCCTCGTGCTGCTTTTGCTGCTCGGACTGCTGCTCAACCGTCTCTACCACCGCCTGATCACCCGGCGCCTGGCGCGCATCGACCGGGCGGCCCGGCGATTCGCCGCCGACCACGACCAGCGGCCGCGGCCGGCGACGGTCGAGGGCCACGACGAGATCGGCCAGTTGGCCGGAACCTTCAACCGGATGATGAGCCAGTTGCACGAGCGCCAGCAGGCCTTGCAGAACAGCGAGCGACTGATGCGCGAGCTGTTCGACAGCTCGCCGGTGGGCATGCTGGTGGTCAGTTGCGGCCTGTGCATCGAGCAGGCCAACCCGGCGGCGGCGGTGCTGTTCGGCTGCGCTCCGGCGGACCTGCCGGGCAAGCGTCCGCGCGATCGCCTGCTGAAAGGCGAGTCGCTCCGGCGCCTGTTGCGCACCCCGGCCAACACACCGGTCGAACTGACCGGCCTGTGCCAGGGGCGTGAACTGCCGCTGGAAGTCACCTGGACGCCCTTCGTGCGCGACGGCAGCCGGCACTATCTGCTTCTGCTGCGCGACATCAGCGAACGCCTGCAGGCCGAGCAGCGCCTGCGTTTCCTCGCTCATTTCGATCCGCTGACCCACCACCTGGCCAACCGCCACTATCTGGTCCAGCGTCTTGAACAGTTGCTGGCTACGCGGACGCCATTGAGCCTGCTGTTCCTCGACATCGACCACTTCAAGCGGATCAACGACACCCTCGGCCACGAGGTCGGCGACCACCTGCTGGTGGAAATCGCCCGGCGCCTGACCCGCCTGGTCCCCGACCAGGTGCTGGTGGCCCGCTCCGGCGGCGACGAATTCCTCCTGCTGCTGGCAAGGCGCGCGGCGGAGCAGGCCCGGGAGCTAGCCGAGACCCTGCTGCGCGACTTCAAGACGCCGCTGCAGGTCGGCCAGTACGAATGCTTCCTCACCCCCAGCATCGGCATCGCCAACTGCGACGGTCAGGGCGACGCCACCGATCTGCTCAAGCAGGCGGACCTGGCCCTCTACGCCGCCAAGGACGCCGGCCGCAACCGCCTGGCCGTCTACAGCCACCCGCTCGGCGAGGCCGCCGAGCACCGCCTGCAACTGGAGCACGAGCTGCGCCGCGCCCTGGACCTGCGGGAGTTCACCCTGCACTACCAGGCCCAGGTCGACGACCAGGGCCGTCCGCAGGTCATGGAGGCCCTGCTGCGCTGGCACTCGCCGACCCGCGGACTGGTGCTGCCCGGCGAATTCATCCCGGTGCTGGAAGAAAGCGGCATGATCATCGAAGCCACCCGCTGGGTGTTCCGCGAGGCCTGCCGCCAGGCGCGCCGCTGGGCCGGACAGGGCCATGCGCTGCGCATCGCGGTCAACCTGTCGCCGCTGGATTTCCGCCAGGCCGACCTGGCCGGCAGCCTGCTGGCCATCCTCGAAGAGGAACGGCCCCCGACCGGCTCGCTCGAACTGGAAATCACCGAGACCGCCCTGCTCGATGCCGGCGACGACGTCCAGCAGACCCTGGCCCGCCTCAAGGCCGCCGGCATGCCGCTGCTGCTGGACGATTTCGGCACCGGCCACGCCTCGCTGGCCTACCTGCAGCAGTTTCCCTTCGACGGCATCAAGATCGACCGCCAGTTCGTCGCCGGCCTCCCGGAAAGCGAGCACTCGGTGGCCCTGGTGCGCGGCATCCTGACCATGGCCCGACATCTCGGCCTGCACGTGGTGGCCGAAGGGGTGAGCAACGAGCGCCAGGCCGCCTTCCTGCGCCTCAACGGCTGCCCCAGCCTGCAGGGCTACCACTACTGCCGCCCGCAGCCGGCCGAAGACCTCGAGCGCATCTGGATACGGGAATCGTCGTCCAGCCTGCAGCCCTGGGGACACTGAAGCGGCGGACCGTTCGTCCCCAGGGTCTGCCGGCGTTCTGGCGTAGAGCGCCAAATTTCTACAGCCCCCAACGTTTGCCGCCCCGCCCCGGCTCTGCTAGTGTCGCGGCGATTTTCACATGCCGCCGACACAGGTTCCCGTCCATGGCCCGCAAGAAAGCCGCCGTCGATTTCGAGCAATCCCTCGCCGAACTGCACCAACTGGTCGAGCGCCTGGAGGCCGGCGAGCTGTCGCTGGAAGACTCCCTGGCCTGCTTCGAGCAGGGCATCCGCCTGACCCGCGACTGCCAGGCCGCGCTGGGCCAGGCCGAACAGAAGGTGCAGATCCTCCTGGCGCATGGCGGCACACTCGAAACGGCCCCCTTCGACGCGGACGCCCAGCCATGATCGCGGCCTACCAGAAGCAGTGCCAGGCCCGCGTCGACGCCGCCCTGGAAGCCCTCCTGCAGCCCCCGCGCGCCGAACTGCAGCGGCTCTACCAGGCGATGCGCTACAGCGTCGTCAACGGCGGCAAGCGGGTCCGCCCGCTGCTGGTCTACGCCGCCTGCGAGGCCCTCGGCGGCACGCCGGAGCGGGCCGAGGGCGCCGCCTGCGCGGTGGAGCTGATCCATGCCTACTCGCTGGTTCACGACGACCTGCCGGCGATGGACGACGACGACCTGCGCCGCGGCCAGCCGACCACCCACCGGGCCTTCGACGAGGCCTGCGCGATCCTCGCCGGCGACGGCCTGCAGGCGCTGGCCTTCGAGGTGCTCACCGATCCCCGGCGCAATCCCCGGGATGCCGGGTTGCGCCTGGAGATGTCGCGCACCCTGGCCCGGGCCGCCGGCCCGGCCGGCATGGTCGGCGGCCAGGCCATCGACCTCGAGGCGGTCGGCCGCCGGCTCGACCGCGACGCCCTGGAAACCATGCACCGGCACAAGACCGGCGCACTGATCGAAGCCAGCGTGCGCCTCGGCGCCCTGGCCAGCGGCCGCGCCGACGAGACCGACCTCGCCGCGCTGGCCGTCTACGCGCGGGCCATCGGCCTGGCCTTCCAGGTCCAGGACGACATCCTCGACGTGGAAAGCGACACCGCCACCCTCGGCAAGACCCAGGGCAAGGACCAGGCCAACGACAAGCCCACCTACCCCGCGCTGCTCGGCCTCGAGGCCGCCAAGGCCTATGCCCTGGCCCTGCGCGACCAGGCCCTGGGCGCCCTCGAGGGCTTCGACGCCGGGGCCGATCCCCTGCGCGCGCTCGCCCGCTACATCGTCGAGCGGCGCCACTGAGGCGCCGCCTGCGACCATCGACGCATGCGAAGCAGGTCGACGAATGTCTAGACGTCGCCGCGATCGGGTAAAATACCGCCTCTTTTTCCTGCCGTAACACTCCTCCGATGCCCAAGACGTTCCACGAGATTCCCCGCGAGCGCCCCGCCACCCCCCTGCTGGACCGCGCCGCGACGCCGGACCGGCTGCGCCAGCTCGGCGAGGCGGAACTCGAAGTACTGGCCGACGAACTGCGCCAGGAACTGCTCTACACCGTCGGGCAGACCGGCGGGCACTTCGGCGCCGGGCTCGGCGTGATCGAGCTGACCATCGCCCTGCACTACGTCTTCGACACCCCCGGGGACCGCCTGGTGTGGGACGTCGGCCACCAGGCCTACCCGCACAAGATTCTCACCGGCCGCCGCGAACGCATGCTCACGTTGCGCCAGAAGGACGGCATCGCCGCCTTCCCGCGCCGCTCGGAAAGCCCCTACGACACCTTCGGCGTCGGCCACTCCAGCACCTCCATCGGCGCCGCGCTGGGCATGGCCATCGCCGCGCGGCTGAAGGGCGAGCGGCGCCGCTGCATCGCCGTGATCGGCGACGGCGCGCTGACCGCCGGGATGGCCTTCGAGGCGCTCAACCACGCCTCGGACGTGCAGGCCGACATGCTGGTGGTGCTCAACGACAACGACATGTCGATCTCCAAGAACGTCGGCGGGCTGTCCAACTACCTGGCCAAGATCCTCTCCAGCCGCACCTACGCGAGCATGCGCGAGGGCAGCAAGAACATCCTCTCGCGCCTGCCCGGCGCCTGGGAGATCGCCCGGCGCACCGAGGAATACGCCAAGGGCATGCTGGTGCCCGGCACCCTGTTCGAGGAGCTCGGCTGGAACTACATCGGCCCGATCGACGGCCACGACCTGCCGACCCTGCTCGCCACCCTGCGCAACATGCGCGACCTCAAGGGGCCGCAGCTCCTCCACGTGGTGACCAAGAAGGGCAAGGGCTTCGCCCCGGCCGAGGCCGATCCCATCGGCTACCACGCGATCACCAAGCTGGAGCCCGAGGGCAGCGCCCCGCGCCAGCCCGGCCCTCCCCGATACTCCAGCATCTTCGGCCGCTGGCTGTGCGACATGGCCGCCGCCGATCCGCGCCTGGCCGGCATCACCCCGGCGATGAAGGAGGGCTCCGACCTGGTCGCCTTCAGCCAGCGCTTCCCGGAGCGCTACTTCGACGTGGCCATCGCCGAGCAGCACGCCGTGACCCTCGCCGCCGGCATGGCCTGCGACGGCCTCAAGCCGGTGGTGGCGATCTACTCGACCTTCCTGCAGCGCGCCTACGACCAGTTGATCCACGACGTCGCGGTGCAGAACCTCGACGTGCTGTTCGCCATCGACCGCGCCGGCCTGGTCGGCGAGGACGGCCCGACCCACGCCGGCAGCTTCGACCTCTCCTACCTGCGCTGCATCCCCGGCATGCTGGTGATGACCCCCAGCGACGAGAACGAGCTGCGCCGGCTGCTCACCACCGGCTACCTGTTCGAAGGCCCGGCGGCGGTGCGCTACCCGCGCGGCAGCGGACCGAACGCACCCCTCGAGCCGGGCCTGGAGCCCTTGCCGATCGGCAAGGGCGTGCTGCGCCGCCGGAGCGGGAAGAGCGACGGCCCGCGGGTCGCCCTGCTGGTGTTCGGCGTGCAGGTGGCCGAGGCGCTGCGGGTGGCCGGGAAGCTGGACGCCACGGTGGCCGACATGCGCTTCGTCAAGCCGCTGGACGAGGAACTGGTACGCGAACTGGCCGCCGGCCACGAGCTGCTGGTGACCGTCGAGGAGAACAGCATCATGGGCGGCGCCGGCAGCGCGGTGGCGGAATACCTCGCCGAGGCCGGCCTCCTCAGGCCGCTCCTCCACCTGGGCCTGCCGGACTATTACGTGGAACACGCCCGGCCCGCGGAAATGCTCGCCGAATGCGGCCTGGACGCCGCTGGCATCGAGGCGGCGGTGTGCGAACGACTGAACATGCTGAGCTGAATCGACCGAACGCGACGGATCGCCCCCATGCCCTCACCCGAACCAGCGCTGCCGGCCTTCCGGCGGCTCCGCCCCGCTCCATCCCGTCCGCCGGCGCTACTGCGCGCGCCGCGGATGGCCCCCCTCACCCTGGCCGCCGCCCTGCTGCCCGCGCCCCTTCTCGCCGCCGACTCGAGCGAGGCTCCGGCGACCTTCCGCTTGCCTACCCAGAGCGTCGTCTCGCGCCAGTCGACCGGGTCCATCGAGCCGGCGAGCGCCGCCGCCACGGTATTCACCCACGACGATATCGAGCGCCTGCAGGTGCAGAGCGTGCCGGAGCTGCTGAACCGGGTTCCCGGCGTGGTCATGGCCCAGGGCGGCGGACGCGGAGCGCTGAGCGGCGCCTTCATTCGCGGCGCCAATCCCGGCCAGACCCTGGTGCTGGTCGACGGGGTACGCATCAACAGCGCGGCCAGCGGCGTGGCCCGCCTGGAGTTCCTCGACCCCGGACGCATCGAGCGGATCGAGGTGATCCGAGGTCCCCTGGCCAGTCAGTACGGCGCCGATGCCATCGGCGGGCTGATCCGCATCTTCACCCGTCGCGGAGAGCCCGGCCTGCGGCCGCGCCTGCGTCTGGCGGTCGGTAACCGGGGCGCCTTCGAACGCGAGTTCGACCTCGCCGGCAGCGACGAGCGGACTCGCTTCGATCTGGGCGCCAGCCAGGTGGAAAGCCAGGGCTTCGACCGCAGCTCCGACAATCGCGGGCGCGACGCCGATCACGACGGCTTCCGCAGCCGCGCCCTCGACCTGACCCTGGAGCACCGCTTCGCCGACAACCTCCAGGCCGGCCTGAACCTGCTCGACCAGCGCGGCGAGAGCGAACTGGACGACGTCTACAGCTTCAGGCCCGGCGATCCCTACGAGCGCTTCGTCGTCAGCAGTGTCGCCGCCCACCTCGAGATCCGCCCCAGCGAGGCCTGGACCAGCCGAATCGAAACCGGCCACTTCGAGAACAGGAGCGAGAACCGCGACGATCACAACCTCGTCAACAACCACAGCTTCGACACCTACCGGGACTCACTGGCCTGGTTCAATACCCTGAGGCTCGACGAGCGCCGGCAGTTGCTGCTCGGTGCCGAGTGGTACGAAGAACGCCTGCACGGCGAACTCGACTACGACGAAACCCGGCGCTGGAACCGCGCGGCCTTCGTCCGCCACAGCTACCGGGGCGAAGGTCTTGGCGTCGAGATCGGCCTGCGCCACGACGACAACCAACGCTTCGGCAGCGAGGAAAGCTGGAGCGCGGCACTGACCCTGGACCTGGCGCGCGCTACCGAGCTGATCCTGAGTTATGCCGAGGGCTTCCATGCACCGAGTTTCAGCGAACTCTACTTTCCGCCCACCCCGCTCTACGGCGGCAATCCCGACCTCGCGCCGGAGCGTTCGAAGAGTTACGAGATCCAGTTGCGCGGCGAACACCGCGGAACCCACTGGAGCCTGTCCGCCTACCGTACCGAGGTGGACGACCTGATCGTGGAGACCAGCCGGCCGGGCAACCTCTCCGACCGCCTGGAGAATATCGACCGGGCGCGCCTGCAGGGGCTGGAGCTGGCCCTGTCGCGCGACATTCTCGGCTGGCGGGCGGCACTGGCCGCCAGCCTGGTCGACCCGCGCGACCGCGACAGCGGCCACACCCTGCCGCGCCGGGCCAGGCGCAACCTGAGCCTGGACCTCGACCGCCGCTTCGGCGCCTTCTCCGCCGGCATCGGCTGGCAGGCGGTATCCAGCCGCTACGAGGACGACGCCAACGAGCACGGGATAGCCGGGTACGCCCTGCTCGGCCTGCGCGGTAGCTGGCAGATGAGCGAGGCGCTGAAGTGGCAGGTCAAGATCGACAACCTGCTGGACAAGGAGTATTCGCAGGTGCTCTACAACCGGCCGGATACTCCCTTCTACACCAGCTTCGGCCTGCACGAATTCCGCCAGGACGGCCGCAGCGCCCTGCTCTCGCTGACCTGGACGCCGTAGCGCCTCCGGCCGAAAGAAGCCCCTGCCCCGATCGCGAGCCGTGCAAAGACGCCACCCTGATGCAACGGACCGCAGTCCCTGGGAGACTGCTCGAGTCCCCAATGGCCAAAGGAGCCGGTAACCATGCGCTCGGACAACCTTCACGCCCTTCCCGATGATCTGCCCGTTCCACGGGACGATGGAGCCTGCGACCACCTCCCCGGTACGCGGCTACCCACGATCGCCTTGCCGGCGACCTCCGGAGAAAGCGTGGACCTTTCCGGGGCAGGAACGCCCTGGGTCGTCGTCTATTGCTATCCACGGACAGGGAAACCCGATCAGGAACCGCTCGGTGGCACGCCGGCATGGAATGCGCTACCCGGTGCCCGCGGCTGTACGCCCCAGTCCTGCGCCTACCGCGATCACCACGCGCAGCTCCACGCCCTGGGTGCATCGGTCTACGGCCTGAGCGCGCAGGATACGGAGTACCAGCGAGAGGCCGTCGAGCGACTGCACCTGCCGTTTCGACTGTTGAGCGACGCCCGGCTCGCCTTCGCCGAAGCCTTGCGACTTCCCACCTTCACGGTGGCCGGGCAGGTGCTGATCAGGCGGCTCACGCTGATCGCCCGCGCCGGGCGGATCAAGAAAGTGTTCTACCCCGTCTATCCTGCCGACAGCGATGCGGAGCGCGTCATCGCATGGCTCGCCGCCCGGAAGCGCTAGATGGCGAAGCGCAGCGCTTAGAGCACTGCGCTCCGATTCGTCACCGGCTGGAACTCGATGTCGTAGCCGATCACCTTGGCCAACTCGTCCCCCAACGCGCCGAACTCGCATTGAAGCTCTTCCAGGCCGGCCAGGTCGGTCACCGTCGCCACGCAACCGAGAAAGAAGCCGCCGCCGATCCATCCGACCTCGGTATAGGGCAGTCCCCAGAGCGCCCGGAAGTCCGGCAGCCGCGCGGCGGACAGGGCGAAACCGGTCATGCCCAAGCGCAGCAGCGGGGTCAGGCCGCGCGCGCCCACAGCGCCCGTCCCCCGCCGGCAACGCCGCCGGATGCTCCATCAGCCAGGCGTCGAGGTTATGGCCGATGTGGGTCGGCACCGTCTCGGCCGGGCGCAGCCGCGCGACGACCGCCAGTGCCCGCGGCAGGTCGTTGTGATTGCACGGCTCCGGCTGCGGCGGCTCCGAGCAGTCCGGCACCAACAGGTCGAGCGGCGGCGCGACACCGGCCTCGGCGAGTCCGAGCGTGTCGGGACCGGCTCCCGCCGCGCCCGCTCGCAAGCGACGCACTCGCAGCCGTATACCGGCACCTGGCGGGTATTGCCGCTGCCGAGCAGGGTCAGGCGCATGCGCGCTTCCGGATCAGCCGCAGCAGGGCCTCGGCGGTCTGCGCCAGGCTGGCCGAGTTATCCAGCCGCTGGCAGTCCTCGCCGTCCAGCGGCAACCGCGCGTTGCGCGCCAGCCGGGCCTCGATCTCTTCGATCGTCTCGCGGCCGCGCGCCAGCAGGCGCTGGCGCAGCACCTGCGGCTCGACCGTCAGCAGCACCGCACAGAGCTCCGGGTAGCGCCGCCGCGCCGCGGCCAGGTGGCCGCGCGAGCCGTTGATCAGCACGTCGCGACCATCGACCAGCCAGTCGTCGATCTGCCGCGGAATGCCGTAGGCCAGCCCGTTGGCCCGCCAGTGCAGGGCGAAGGCGCCCTCGGCCAGCAGTTGCTCGAAGCGCTCCGGCGAAACGCCGAGCGCGTCTTCGCCGACCGCTTCCGGCGAGCGGGTGACGACCCGCCGGACGATCCGCCCGCCAGCCGCCAGCACACGCTCGCGCACGGCCTCCAGCAGACTGTCCTTGCCGGAGCCCGAGGCGCCCATCAGATAAATCAGCCGTCCGCCCATCAGAACACCCGTTCCCCTTTTCGCCAGACTTGCCGCACCGCCGCCTGCGCACCGACCACCCGCGCCTGCAGCAGATCGACGCGCAGGCCGACCTGCGGTTCGCCGCGATCCGCCAGCCCGGCGGCCACCGCCGGCCGCGGGTGACGGTGGCCACCGCCCGCGGCAGGTCGTAGTCGTTTTCCTGCCCGGCCGGCAGCAGGCTCGCCGGATAATAGTCGCTGGAGAGAATGTCGAGTACGCCCTGACGCGCCAGTTCGGCCGCGGCGATATTACCCGAGTGCGAGCCGTCGCGGACCAGGTTCGGCGCCCCATCGGCACCTCGAGTCCGGCGCGGTGGCTGGCCTGCGCAGCCGCGAGGCTGGTCGGGAACCCGGCGATGGACATGCCGAAGCCGGCCGACTCGGCGACGTGCTCGAAGGTCGTGTCGTCGAGGCTGGCGATCGACAGCCCGCGCGCCCGGCCTCCTCGACGATGGCGCGCCGCTGGCGGTCGCTGTATGCCAGCGAATTGGCTTTCTGCCGGCGGCTGAAGACAGCCATCTGCCCAGCATCGAGCTGGTACTTGCCCATAGTACTCGCGGTACCGGTCTTCCTGGGCGAACCGGCGCTGCCCCGGCGAAAGGAAGAGGTGAAGGCCAGGCGTGGGTTGGCCCCTCACTCCAGCCCTCTCCCGCAGGGAGAGGGGGTTGGAACGAGCGGGACTGGGAGATTGGACGAACGACCGCAGCGGCGCCTCGCGTGACGCCTGGGCTTCGGCGCTGCACCAACCCGCCCCCTCTCCCCCCGGGAGAGGGTTGGGGAGAGGGCCGTTCGCCCCGGATGCAAACCGGTTCGCAAGCAAGGACTCGGCGTCCCCCTCGCGCCAACACCGAATGGAAATGACGCCGTGTTGGCGGCCCATGCCAAGCCCCTGCCGGAGCCGGCTTGCTGGCGAAGCTTTTTGCGCAGGACCAGCGGCAGACAGAAGCCGCCCATGGCTGCAGCCGCGTGTAGGCATACTGCGGATCATCCAGCACCCGGTCGGTCAGCCCGGTTTCCACCACCCGCGAGCGACACATCACCATCAACCGATCGGCCAGCAGGCGTGCGACGGAAGGGTCGTGAATGACGATCACCACGCTCGCGCGGCAGGTCGAGCAACCGCGCCCGGACCGACAGGCTCGTCCATGATGGCCGGAAATCGGGTTGCGGACGATCTGCAGGCGCTGCTGCATGCCACCGGAGAAGGTGCCCGGCAGATCGTCGAGGCCGACGGCGTCGAGCATGGCGAAGGCGGCCCGCCCATGGACGGCCACCGGCGGGCAGCCACAGTGAAAGCTCAGCTTGGCGCGCACCCTCGGAATGTCGAAGGCCGGCGCCAGCCACACCGGGGCGCTGGCGTCGGGCAGGCTCAGGCACAGCGCATAGGTGGCCGGCGCCAGCCGCTCGAGCGCCGGGGTCGGCGGCAGCGGCTGCGCCAGACCCGGCTCGGCGAGCGCCTTGGGCGCCGCGCGGAAAGTCTGCCGGCCGGTCGAAGGCCGGTTGCAGGTAGAGGGCATCGCCCATCGGTTTTCTCCTCGAGCCAGGGCGACGAACTCCACAGAGGTAGCGGCGGTTTCCGCAGCGCGCCGGCTCGCGCGAGCGGTCGAGCGGCGGGATGATCGAAGCAGCCGAACAGGCCTTCGGCGGCCTCGATATCCCGGCGAGCAATCCGTCGAACCTTCACAGCCGTGCGCCCGGCAAATTTTCCCGGTTACGCCGAGCTGCTATCATCCGCAGCCCTTTCGCGCGGCGTGGCGCGCCCTGCCCGGCCTTTCCCCGAGCCGGGGCACCGACGGAGATCCGCATGCTGAAGAAGCTGTTCCGACTCGAAGCCCATGGCACCACGGTGCGCACCGAACTGCTGGCCGGCCTGACCACCTTCCTGACCATGGCCTACATCCTCTTCGTCAATCCGGGCATCCTCGGCGAGACGGGCATGGACAAGGGCGCGGTGTTCGTTGCCACCGCCCTGGCCGCGGCCATCGGCTCGGCGCTGATGGGGCTGATCGCCAACTACCCGATCGCCCTGGCCCCCGGCATGGGCCTCAACGCCTTCTTCACCTACGGCGTGGTGCTGCAGATGGGCCACAGCTGGCAAGTGGGGCTCGGCGCGGTGTTCCTCTCCGCCTGCCTGTTCTTCCTGATCTCGGTGCTGCGCATCCGCCAGTGGATCGTCGACAGCATTCCGCTCCCGCTGCGTCTGGCCATCGGCGCCGGCATCGGTCTGTTCCTCGCGCTGATCGCCCTGCAGAACGCCGGCATCGTCGAAGGCCATCCGGTGACCCTGCTGACCCTCGGCGACCTGACCCAGGCCCCGCCGATCCTCGCCGCGCTGGGTTTTCTGCTGATCGTCGCCCTGGAGGCGCGCCGGGTGCCCGGCGCGGTGCTGCTCGGCATCCTCGCCGTGACCCTGGCCGCCGTCGGCCTCGACGTCATCCCCTTCGCCGGGGTACTGGCGCCGCCGCCGTCGCTGGCGCCGACCCTGCTGCAACTGGACATCGCCGGCGCCCTGGAGATCGGCCTGGTCAGCGTGGTCTTCGCCTTCCTCTTCGTCGACGTGTTCGACAATTCCGGCACCCTGATCGCCGTGGCCCGCCGCGCCGGGCTGATGACCGCGGACGGTCGCCTGCCGAAGATGGGCCGCGCGCTCATCGCCGACAGCGCCGCGGCCATGGGCGGCGCCCTGCTCGGCACCTCGACCACCACCAGCTACATCGAGTCCGCCGCCGGGGTGAGCGCCGGCGGACGCACCGGGCTGACCGCCTGCACCGTCGCCCTGCTGTTCCTGCTCAGCCTGTTCTTCGCCCCGCTGGCCGCCAGCATTCCGCCCTTCGCCACCGCGCCGGCGCTGCTGTTCGTCGCCGTACTGATGGTTTCCGCCCTCGGCGAACTCGACTGGAGCGACCTGACCAGCGCCGCGCCGGCACTGGTCACCGCCCTGGCCATGCCGCTGACCTATTCGATCGCCAACGGCATCGCCTTCGGTTTCATCGCCTGGAGCGCGATCAAGCTCTGCACCGGCCGCCGCCACGAACTGAACCCGGCGCTGCTGATCCTCGCCGCGCTGTTCGTGGTCAAGCTCGGCTGGTTCGGCGCATGAGCCATCCCCCACTTTCACGCCCCATGAGCCGCCCATGAGTCTTCCGCATTTCGACCCCTCGCACTACGACGCCCAACTGGCCGACAAGCAGGCGCGCCTGAGCGGACTGCTGGCGCCGTTCGCCGCGCCCGAGCCGGAGGTGTTCGACTCACCCCGCGAGCACTATCGCCTGCGCGCCGAATTCCGCCTGTGGCGCGAGGGCGAAGCGCGCCACTATGCGATGTTCGATCCCGGCGACAAGCGCAAGCCCATCCTCCTCGACGACTTCCCCATCGCCAGCGAGCGCATCAACGATCTGATGCCGCGCCTGAAGGCCGCCTGGGAGAACGCCGCGCTGGGCTTCAAGCTGTTTCAGGTGGAATTCCTCACCACCCTGGCCGGCGACGCGCTGATCACCCTGTGCTACCACCGCCCGCTGGACACCTTCTGGCAGACCGCCGCCGAGCGGCTCGCCGCGGAACTGGGGGTGAGCATCGTCGGCCGCTCGCGGGGCCAGCGCCTGGTCGTCGGCCGCGACTACGTGGAAGAGGAACTGGAAGTGGCCGGGCGGCGTTTCCGCTACCGCCAGCCGGAGGGCGCCTTCACCCAGCCCAACGGCGTGGTCTGCCGGAAGATGCTGAACTGGGCCCATGACGTTCTGGGCGAGCGCGACGACGACCTGCTGGAGCTGTACTGCGGCAACGGCAACTTCACCCTGCCGCTGGCGACCCGCGTGCGCCGGGTGCTGGCCACCGAGATCAGCAAGACCTCGGTCAACGCCGCGCTGACCAATCTGGAAAGCAACGGCGTGGACAACGTGACCCTGGTGCGCCTGTCCGCCGAGGAGCTGACCCAGGCGCTCAACGAGGTGCGGCCGTTCCGCCGGCTGGCCGGCGTCGACCTGAAGGGCTACGACTTCGGCAGCCTGTTCGTCGATCCGCCGCGCGCCGGCATGGACCCGGACACCTGCGAGCTGGCCCGGCGCTTCGGGCGCATTCTCTACATCTCCTGCAACCCGGAAACCCTGGCGGCGAACATCGCCCGGCTCCACGACACGCACCGCGTCGTGCGCTGCGCGCTGTTCGACCAGTTCCCCTACACCCACCACATGGAGTCGGGAGTGCTGCTGGAGCGGCGCTGAACCGCGCTCAGTCGTGTCGCGTCTCGTCGGGCCGGTCCGGCGACGGCTCCTGGCGATGCAGGCGTTCGAAGTCGTCGTCGAAGGCTCCCGGCGCCGGTGTCGCCGGCAACGGCGGCGCCACCGCGGGCTCGGGCTTCAGGCGGTACAGGGCGAGCAGCGCCAGCAGCGCGCTGAGCAGCTTGTAGGACAGCGCGCCGATGTCCAGGTTGCGCAGGGTGCCGCCATCCAGCCAGAGCGCGCCGATTCGCGCCAGCACCAGCGCCGCCTGCATCATGACCAGCAGCACCAGGGCGCTGCGCACCCGTTCCGGGCGCCGGGTCGACCATAGCAGGAACAGCGCCAGGCCCAGTTGCAGGCCGCCGTAATAGACCCGGGTATTGCTCGCCGAGACCGCCTCCATCAACAGCATGCCGTTCAGGTTGGCCATTTCGTAGGGGCGCAGCCAGTAGGCCAGGCCCACGCCGCCCATGACCACGACCTGAAGCAGCAGGACGATTCGGGCGAAAAGCATGTCGACTCTCTCCATCAAAAGGAATGCGCCGCCGCCCCGGAGCGGGACGGCGTTTGGCCATCTGTGTGACGATCAACAAAAGACCCGCGCCGGCGCCATTCGTTCGCCATACCGATGGGGTTGGGCTGCCGGAACGGGAGGATTATCCTGCACGCCCGCCTTCACCGGAGATTCCCATGCACCGTTCCGTCCTGCTCGCCCTCGCTTTCGCCGGCGCCGTCCAGGCCGCCGATCCCGTCGCCATCGACGTGTACCGCGATCCCAACTGCGGCTGCTGCCAGGACTGGATCCGCCACCTGCAGGCCAATGGCTTCGCCGTCGACGACCACATCGAGGCGGACATGGCTGCGCTCAAGTCCCGCCTGGGCGTGCCCCACAGTCTGGGCTCCTGCCATACCGCACTGATCGACGGCAAGTTCGTCGAGGGCCATGTGCCGGCCGCCGATATCCTCAGGCTGCGGCGCGAGCCGGACCTGATCGGCGTCGCCGTGCCGGGCATGCCGGTCGGCTCGCCGGGCATGGAGATCGGCGAGCGCCAGGACGCCTACCAGGTGATCGGCGTCACCCGCAGCGGCGAACGACGCGTGCTCGCCGACTATCCGGCGCGCTGAGCCCGCGCCGGGGCCGGCGATCCCGCCGCGCAATCCAGGAGATCGGCGCCTAGACTGAGGAGTAATCGCTCGACTCGGAGGGAGTACCGCCATGCGCTGGAAACGGGCTCGACGCAGCGACAACGTGGTGGACGCGCGTGGCGGCGGCCTGCACGTCGGCGGCAAGGGACTCGGCCTCGGCGGCATCGCGCTGGTGGTGATCGTCGGCCTGCTGATGGGCCAGGACCCGGGGCAGATCCTCACCGAACTGACCAGCCAGAGTTCGCCCGGCACGGGGCAGAGCGGCGCTCCGCCCGCCCACGACGAACAGGCCGAATTCGTCCGCGCCGTGCTCGGCGACACCGAAGACACCTGGCGCCAGTTGTTCCAGCGGGCCGGGCGCCAGTACCGGGAGCCGCCCCTGGTGCTGTTCAGCCAGGGGGTGAGTTCCGCCTGCGGCTTCGCCAGCCAGGCGGTCGGCCCCTTCTACTGCCCGGCCGACCAGCGGGTCTACCTGGATCTGGCGTTCTTCCGCGAACTGGCCCAGCGCTTCGGCGCTTCCGGCGACTTCGCCCAAGCCTACGTGATCGCCCACGAAGTCGGCCATCACGTACAGACCCTGCTCGGCGTCTCCGCCCAGGTGAACGCCGCCCGCCAGCGCGGCGAGCGCATGGAGGGCGCCAACGGCCTGCTGGTGCGCCAGGAACTGCAGGCCGACTGCCTGGCCGGGGTCTGGGCCCACCATGCCCAGCAGCGCCTGGACTGGCTGGAGCCCGGCGACCTGGAAGAGGCCCTGAACGCCGCCAACGCCATCGGCGACGACCGCCTGCAGCGCCACGGTCGTGGCCAGGTGGTGCCCGACTCCTTCACCCACGGCACCTCGGAACAACGGGTGCGTTGGTTCCGGATGGGCTTCGAGAGCGGCGAAAGCGGACGCTGCAATACCTTCCAGACCAGCAGGCTGTGACCGGGACCTCACTCGCCGCGCAGTTGCGCCAGCAGTTCGAAACAGTCGCGCACCTGCCAGTCGGTCAGTTCGGGCCAGGGATTTTCCGTCGGGCGGATCAGCACGGCGTGCGCCCCCGCGCCGCGCGCGCACTCCAGATCGTTGCGGTAGTCGCCGACCATCACCAGCTCCGCGGGCGCCACGCCCCAGGCCGCGGCCAGTTGCAGCAGGCCGCCGGGATGCGGCTTGGGCGGCGCCTCGTCGCGACCGACGATATCCACACCGGCGAAGCAGTCGGCCAGGCCGATCGCCGCCAGGGTGAGCAGCGCCAATTCGTGGGCGTTGCGCGTCAGCAGGCCGAGCCGGCAGCCGCGCCGGCACAGCGTGCGCACCAATTCCACCGCGCCGGCGGCCGGACGCGCGCCCAGGGCCAGGGCGCGTTCGTGTTCGAGCAGCCAGGCACGCTTGGCCAGCGCCTGCTCCGCCGGCAGGGCCGCCAGGTGGTGGAGGATGTCGTCCTCCGGCGGGATCTCCAGGGCGCGGCGGATGGCGGCGAAATCATGGACGGCGACGGTCAGGGTACCGTCCATGTCGAACACCCAGTGGCGGGCGGCGGCGAACCTCACTGCCAGTCCTCGCGCAGACGGATCAGCCCCTCCTGGGCCATGGAGGCGACCAGCCGGCCATCGCGGTTGAACACATGGCCGCGGGCGAAGCCGCGGGCGTTGGCGGCCCAGGGGCTTTCCACCGCGAACAGCAGCCAGTCGTCCAGACGCAGATCGCCATGGAACCACAGGGCATGGTCGAGGCTGGCCACCTGCATGAAGTGCTGGAACACCGACACCCCGTGCGGCTGCAGCGCCGTGTTCAACAGAGAGAAATCCGAGGCGTAGGCGAGCAGGTAACGGTGCAGGTGCGGATCGTCCGGCAGACGTCCGTCGGCGCGGAACCAGGCGTAGCGGATCGGCGCGCAGGGCTCGGGGGAGAAGGGATTGACCCGGGTCACCGGACGGATCTCGATCGGCTTGGCGCTGATCGCCCAGTCGTGGATGCGCGCCGGCAACCGGTCGGCGACCTGCCGCGCCAGCTCGGTTTCCGAAAGCAGCCCCTCCGGCCCCGGCACCTCGGGCATCGTCGGCTGCTGGTGTTCGAGCCCCGCCTCTCCGGCCTGGAAGGAGGCGGCGCAGGTGAAGATCGGCCGCCCCTTCTGGATCGCGGTGACCCGCCTCGCGCTGAAGCTCTTGCCGTCGCGCAGCGGGTCGACCTCGTAGAGCACCGGCAGGCTGGCATCGCCGGGGCGCAGGAAGTAGCCGTGCAGCGAATGCACCTGGCGGCCGGGCTCGACCGTCTGGCTGGCGGCCGACACCGCCTGACCGAGCACCTGCCCGCCGAACAGCTGGCGCAGGCCGAGGTCCTCGCTGCGGCCGCGGAACAGGTTTTCCTCGATGGGCTCGAGGCTCAACAAGGCGACCAGGTTGTCCAGAATCTCCGTCATCGGATGTATCCCTCACGCAAGACTTGCCGGCGGCCGGACGGCCGCCCTGAGGATACGACTCTGCCAGCGGCCGCCGCCCAGGCCAAGAGGCACACCCGCTACCAGTAGTTTTCCACCGCCACCTGCCCCGGCTTGCGGCTCAGGCTGAGCTGCAGACCGCGCGCCTTGAGCAGCTCCCGGCAGTCCTTGATCATCTGCGGGTTGCCGCAGAGCATGAGCCGCGAGCAGGCCGGATCGAGCGCCAGACCGGCGGCGCGCTCCAGTTCGCCGTTGTCGAGCAGCGTGGTGATGCGCCCATGCAGGGTCCCGGGCACGGCCTCGCGGGTCACCAGCGGCAGATATTGCAGCCGTGCCCGGCCATCCGGTGGCTGCATGCGCGCCGGCAGTTCGCCGATCTGCCCGCGGTAGGCCAGTTCGCCCTCGGTGCGCACGCTGTGCACCAGCAGAATGCGCTCGAACCGCTGCCAGACCTCCGGATCGCGCAGGATCGACAGAAAAGGCCCGAGCCCGGTGCCGGTGGCCAGCAGCCACAGGTCACGGCCGTCTGGGAAGCGGTCGAGAGTGAGGAAGCCATAGGGCTGGCGCTCGACGAGCAGCGCATCGCCGGGCCCGAGGCGGCACAGCTCGCTGGTGAACTCGCCGCCCGGCACCACCACGGAGAAGAACTCCAGGTAGTCGTCGGCCGGCGCCGAGACCATCGAATAGGCGCGCCAGACGGTACCGCCGTCGGCCTTGCACAGGCCGAGACGGGCGAACTGGCCGGCACGGAAACGGAACTCCGGCGGGCGCGTACAGCGCAGGCTGAACAGGGTGTCCGTCCAGGGCCAGACCTCGAGCAGCGTCTGCCGGGTGAACTTGTCTTCGCTGGCGGTCATACTTCGCTCCTCATTCGCCGCGGATCTCCGGGCGAAAGCCATGACAGTATCCGGGCCGGCGCTCGCGGCCGGAGCGGTACGACCGCCCGGCGCGAACGCCGGCCTCTTCTTTGGTATAGGACAAACGCCCTTTTCCCCGCCATGCCCATTCTCGATACCCCGTTCGCCCGTCTCGAGCTGCAGCGCCAGCCAGCGCGGCGCGACGATCCCCTGCTGGCCTTCGATGCCGCCGACGAGTACCTGCTGCGGCACCTGCACGCGCAAGGCCTGCCCGCGGAAACGCGGGTCCTCGTGCTCAACGACGCCTTCGGCGCGCTGGCCTGTTCCCTGGCCGGCCATGCCCGGGTGACCAGCAGCGGCGACTCCCATCTGGGCCGGCTCGCCCTGCGCGACAACCTGCAACGCAACGGCCTGGCGGCGGAAGCGGTAGCCTTCGTGCCGGCCAGCGCGGTCGCCGAGGGTCCCTTCGAGCGGGTGCTGATCCGCGTGCCCAAGACCCTGGCCCTGCTCGAAGAACAGCTGATCCGCCTGCACGGCCGGCTGGCACCGGGCGCCCGGGTGATCGCCGCGGCCATGCTCAAGCACCTGCCGCGCGCCGCGGGCGACCTGCTCGAGCGCTACGTCGGCCCGGTGCAGGCCTCGCTGGCGGAGAAGAAGGCGCGCCTGCTGTTCGCCACGCCGGAGCCGAAGCCCGCGCCGCGCTCGCCCTACCCGACCCGCTACCGCCTCGACCGGCCCCCCGTCGAGCTGCTCAACCACGCCAACGTATTCTGCCGCGAAGGGCTGGACATCGGTACCCGCGCCTTTCTTTCCCATCTGCCCGGCAACCTCGGCAGTGCGCGGGTCGCCGATCTCGGCTGCGGCAACGGGGTGCTGGCCATCGCCTGCGCGCTGGCCAATCCCGAAGCGCGGCTGACGCTGGTCGACGAATCCTACATGGCCGTGCAATCGGCCACGGAGAACTGGCGCGCGACGCTCGGCGAACGCCCGGTGGAAATCCGCGCCGCCGACGGCCTGGCCGGACAGGCCGAGCGCTCCCTGGAGGCGGTGCTGTGCAATCCGCCGTTCCACCAGCAGCAGGTGGTCGGCGACTTTCTGGCCTGGCGCATGTTCCAACAGGCGCGCGCGGCACTGGTGCCGGGCGGCGCCCTGTGGATCGTCGGCAACCGCCACCTGGGCTACCACATCAAGCTCAAAAAGCTGTTCTCCCGGGTCGAGCAGGTGGGAGCGACGCCCAAGTTCGTCATCCTCAAGGCGATTCGCTGAACAAGAAACGAGCGATACCCGCCAGGGCCCGTCCCTGGCGGGCTCGCGCCATTCTTGCGCAGCTTATCCACAGCCTGCTCCACAGTTACGCTGGACAACCCCATGGCCTCCAGGACGATGCCGGAGCCGTGCGGCGACCACCCTCGACGCCAGGAAAACCGCCTGTTCCAATCCATTTCACCGTCTTCCCGCGCACTTTTCTCCCAGGCACGCCAGAAGCCGCGAGCGCTCCCGGATGGAAAACTTGTTCCCAGGTTTATCCACAGGCCTTTCCACAGAGTTCGGGGAAGTATCCGCACGATTTTCAGGCTCTTTCCCATCATTCGCATCAGATCCCACATCTGGAACAGATTCGCTGGTACGCCGCAGGCGTACCAGCGTCCCATTTCCCGCACCCCAGGGCCCTCTCGTCATCAGGCTCGAGCACCGCCGCCCACGGCGCGGCGCGGCGATGCGGGTGAGCGTGCGGATACCTCATCCAGAGCGGTCGGGCCGAGTCGGCACCCTGACATAACCAACTATTGCGCTCAGTCTTTTGCTCATTTTTTGTGCTATATTGCGCGCCCTTCGCAATCCCCGCCGGTCACCGCCATGCACGCAGCCAAGCCGCTCTTCGACTATCCCAAATACTGGGCCGAATGCTTCGCGCCGGCGCCCTTCCTGCCGATGAGCCGGGAGGAGATGGAACGGCTCGGCTGGGACTCCTGCGACATCGTCATCGTCACCGGCGACGCCTACGTTGACCACCCGTCCTTCGGCATGGCGATCATCGGCCGCCTGCTGGAGGCCCAGGGTTTCAGGGTCGGCATCATCAGTCAGCCGGACTGGCGTTCGAAGGACGATTTCATGAGGCTCGGCAGGCCGAACCTGTTCTTCGGGGTCGCCGCCGGCAACATGGATTCGATGATCAACCGCTATACCGCCGACCGGAAGATCCGCTCCGACGACGCCTACACCCCCGGCGGCCTCGCCGGCAAGCGCCCGGACCGCGCCAGCCTGGTCTACAGCCAGCGTTGCAAGGAGGCCTGGAGCGAGGTGCCGGTGGTGCTCGGCGGCATCGAGGCCTCGCTGCGCCGCATCGCCCACTACGACTACTGGCAGGACAAGGTGCGCCGCTCGATCCTGATGGACGCCACCGCCGACCTGCTGCTGTTCGGCAACGCCGAGCGCGCCGTGGTGGAAGTGGCCCACCGGCTCGCCGCCGGGGAGCGCATCGAGTCGCTCACCGACATCCGCGGCAGCGCCTTCGTCCGCCGCGACGCGCCGGAAGGCTGGTTCGAGATCGACTCCACGCGCATCGACCGTCCCGGCAAGATCGACAGGATCGCCAACCCCTACGTCAACACCCAGGATCTCGAAGCCTGCGCCCTCGAACGGGCCAGGGGCGAGCCGGACGATCCGCAGGCAGCGCGGCCGGTCGAGCTGCTGCCGCATCCAAAGCTGAGCCGCGAACGCACGGTGGTGCGCCTGCCGTCCTTCGAGAAGCTGCGCAACGATCCGGTGCTCTACGCCCACGCCAGCCGCGTGCTGCACCAGGAGACCAACCCCGGCAACGCCCGCGCCCTGGTGCAACGCCACGACAACCTGGACGTCTGGCTCAACCCGCCGCCGATCCCGCTCACCACCGAGGAAATGGACTACGTGTTCGGCCTGCCCTACGCCCGCGTGCCGCACCCGGCCTACGGCGGCGAGCGCATTCCGGCCTACGAGATGATCCGCTTCTCGGTGAACATCATGCGTGGCTGCTTCGGTGGCTGCACCTTCTGCTCGATCACCGAGCACGAGGGGCGGATCATCCAGAACCGCTCGGAGGAATCGATCCTGCGCGAGATCGAGGAGATCCGCGACCGGGTGCCGGGCTTCACCGGGGTGATCTCCGACCTCGGCGGGCCGACCGCCAACATGTACCGCCTCGCCTGCAAGAGCCGCAGGATCGAAGCCGCCTGCCGCAAGCCGTCCTGCGTCTGGCCGGGCATCTGCGACAACCTGAACACCGACCATTCGGCGCTGATCCACCTGTACCGTTCGGCCCGCGACCTGCCGGGGGTGAAGAAGATCCTGATCGCCTCGGGGCTGCGCTACGACCTCGCCGTGGAGTCGCCGGAGTACGTCAGGGAACTGGTCACCCACCACGTCGGCGGCTACCTGAAGATCGCCCCGGAGCATACCGAACAGGGCCCGCTGTCGAAGATGATGAAGCCGGGCATCGGCAGCTACGACCGCTTCAAGAAGCTGTTCGACAAGTACTCGAAGGAGGCGGGCAAGGAGCAGTACCTGATCCCCTACTTCATCGCCGCGCATCCGGGCACCAGCGACGCGGACATGATGAACCTCGCCCTGTGGCTCAAACGCAACGATTTCCGCGCCGACCAGGTACAGGCCTTCTACCCCTCGCCGATGGCCACGGCGACGGCCATGTACCACTCCGGGCGCGACCCGCTGCACAAGGTCACCTACAAGAGCGACGCGGTGACCATCGTCAAGAGCGAACGCCAGCGCCGCCTGCACAAGGCCTTCCTGCGCTGGCACGATCCGCAGAACTGGCCGCTGCTGCGCGAGGCGCTGAAGGAAATGGGCCGCAGCGACCTGATCGGCAACGGCAAGCAGCAGTTGATCCCGGCCTGCCAGCCGCAGAGCGACGGCTACCACAGCGTGCGGCGCAAGAACTCCACTCCGACCGCCGGCAAGAAGACCGGAAAACCCTTGCTCACCCAGCACACCGGCCTGCCGCCGCAAGGTCAGGACGGCAACCCCTGGGACAAGCGCGAACGGGCCAAGGCCGCCGCCGAGGCGCGGCGCAAGGCCAGCCAGGGCAAGCCGGCGAAAGGCGACAAGCCCGGCAAGCGCCCGCCGGCGCCGCGCTGATTCACGCAGCCCTGGCCCGTCCGTCCCAGGCCAGCAGCCCCAGGGCCGCCAGCGTGGCGAAGGCGGCACCGCCGAGGAAGGTGACGGCAGCGCCGAACTGCTGCCACAGAGCGCCGGCGATCACGTTGGCCGCCAGCAGCGCCAGGCCACCGAGCAGATTGAAGAAGCCGAAGGCGGTGCCGCGCAGCGCCAGCGGCGCGCTGTCGGCCACCAGCTTGGCCAGGAGGCCCTGGCTGAAGGCCATGTGCAGCCCCCACAGAGCGGCGCCGACAAAGGCCAGCCAGGGATCGTCGGCAGCGGCCAGCAGCAGATCGGCGAGGATCAGCAACGCCAGGCTGACCAGCAGCAGTCGACGCGCATCGAGACGGTCGGCGGCCCGGCCGGCCGGATAGGCGCACAAGGCATAGAACAGGTTCATCACCACCAGCGCCAGCGGCACCAGACCGAGGGGCACTCCCACGTCTTCGGCGCGCAGGATCAGAAAGGCCTCGCTGAAGCGCGCCAGGGTGAACACCGCGCCGATGCCCACCACCCACCAGTAGGCCCGGCCCAACCGACGCACGTCGCCCAGGCGCAGCGGTGGCCGGGCGTCCTTCCCGCTTTCCGCGCGCGCTGGCTCCTGCACACAGCGAAGCAGCAGGACCACGGTGAGGAAGGCCGGGATCACTGCCACCCACATCACCGCCTCGATGTCGTTGGCGAACCAGGCCATGAACAGCAGCGCCAGCAACGGGCCGATCACCGCGCCCAGGGAGTCGAGCGCCTGGCGCAGTCCGTAGGCCGCACCGCGCAGCGCCGGCGTCACCAGATCGGCGACCAGCGCATCGCGCGGGGCGCCGCGGATGCCCTTGCCGACGCGGTCGGCGAAACGCGCGGCGAACACCCAGTCGATGCTCGTCGCCAGGGGAAACAGCGGCTTGCTGAAGGCCGCCAGGGCATAGCCGAACACCACCAGCCGCTTGCGCTGCCCCAGGTAGTCACTGAGCGCGCCGGAGAACACCTTGGCGAAGGCCGCGGTGGCCTCGGCCACGCCTTCGACGATGCCCACCGTCACCAGCGAGGTACCGAGCACGCCGACCATGAACAGCGGCAGCAGGCTGTGGATCAGCTCGGAGGAGATGTCCATGAGCATCGAGCCGAACCCCAGCGCCCAGATCCCGGCCGGCAGGGCGCGCAAGCCGGCGGTCAGGGCGGAAGGACGCGCCGGAGCGGTCATATCGGACTCCCTGTGCGACGAATTCCTCCTTTGACGCTAAGCGGCGCCGGCCAGGCTGTCCAGTGCCTCACTCGTCGAACTGGTAACTGCCCGGCGCCAGGTTCTCGAAGCGCGAATACTTGCCGAGGAAAGCCAGCCGGGTGGTACCGATCGGGCCGTTGCGCTGCTTGCCGATGATGATTTCGGCGACCCCCTTGAACTCCGTCTCCGGGTGATAGACCTCGTCGCGATAGACGAACATGATGACATCGGCATCCTGCTCGATGGCTCCGGATTCGCGCAGATCGGAGTTCACCGGACGCTTGTTGGGACGCTGCTCCAGCGAGCGGTTGAGCTGCGAGAGCGCGATCACCGGGCAGTTGAACTCCTTGGCCAGCGCCTTCAGCGAACGGGATATCTCGGAAATCTCGTTGACCCGGTTGTCGCCGCCGGAACCGGGAATCTGCATCAGTTGCAGGTAGTCGACCATGATCATGGCGATCTCGCCGTGCTCGCGGGCCAGGCGCCGGGTACGCGCGCGCATTTCCGCCGGGCTGATGCCGGCGGTGTCGTCGATGAACAGCTTGCGCTCGTTGAGCAGGTTGACCGCCGAGGTCAGCCGCGGCCAGTCGTCGTCGTCCAGACGGCCGGCGCGCACCTTGGTCTGGTCGATGCGCCCGAGCGAGGCGAGCATACGGATCACGATGGATTCGGCGGGCATTTCCAGGGAATACACCACCACCGCCTTGTCGCTGCGCAGCACGGCGTTCTCCACCAGGTTCATGGCGAAGGTGGTCTTGCCCATGGACGGACGCCCGGCGACGATGACCAGGTCGGCCGGCTGCAGGCCGCTGGTCTGCTCGTCCAGGTCGGTGAAGCCGGTGGACAGCCCGGTGATGGCATCGCCGGAGTTGAACAGTGAGTCGATGCGGTCGATGGCCTTGACCAGGATGTCGTTGATCGCCATCGGCCCGCCGGTCTTGGGCCGCGCCTCGGCGATCTGGAAGATCAGCCGCTCGGCCTCGTCGAGGATCTCGTCGCCGGTGCGGCCCTGGGGCGCGTAGGCGCTGTCGGCGATCCGGTTGCTGGTGGCGATCAACTGACGCAGGGTGGCGCGCTCGCGGACGATCTGCGCATAGGCCTTGATGTTGGCCACCGAGGGCGTGTTCTTGGCCAGTTCCCCCAGGTAGGCCAGGCCGCCGACCTGCTCCAGATGCCCCTCCTTGTCCAGTTGCTCGGACAGGGTGACCACGTCGAACGGCATGTTGCGCTCGGCCAGTACGGTGATGGCGCGGAAGATCATGCGGTGGTCGTGACGGTAGAAGTCGCCGTCGGACACCTGGTCGAGCACCCGCTCCCAGGTGTTGTTGTCCAGCATCAGGCCGCCCAGCACGGCCTGCTCGGCCTCGATGGAATGCGGCGGCACCTTGAGGGCGGCGGTTTCCAGGTCGTATTGCTCGGGGGGACTGATGTCGTTCATGGCTGGCGAGAATTCCGGGAGTGCAGAAAGACAACGGGCACGCTCCGCGTGGCGGAGCGTGCCCGATGTTAGGCGTCCGGCGGCCAGGCCGCCAGACGGAGCGGCGCTTGCTTAGCCGCCGACCACGACCAGGCGGATGCTGGCCTCGACGTCGGTGTGCAGGTGCAGGGCCACGTCGTATTCGCCGGTCTGGCGAATGGTGCCGTTGGGCAGGCGCACTTCGCTCTTCGCCACGTCCAGGCCGGCGGCGGTCAAGGCATCGGCGATGTCGGCGGTGCCGATGGAGCCGAACAGCTTGCCTTCATCGCCGGCGGTGGCGGTGATGGTGATTTCCAGTTCGTTCAACTGGGCCGCGCGGGATTCGGCGGAGGACCTCTTCTCGGCCGCCAGGCGCTCCAGTTCGACACGACGGGCTTCGAACGCCGCGACGTTCTCGGCGGTGGCCGCGGTGGCCTTGCCCTGCGGCAGCAGGAAGTTGCGCGCGTAACCGCTCTTTACATTCACCTTGTCGCCCAGATTGCCGAGGTTGGTGATCTTTTCCAGCAGGATGACTTCCATTTGAGTCTTACCTCTTAACTTTTAACCTTCACCGTTCGCAGCTCCGGAGCCACCCTTGGGCGTCTGGCGACCGCGAAAATCAATCAGACTGTCGACGATGGCCAAAACCATCAGCAACGGATAGGTCAACTGCATGAACAGCAGCAGCGTCACGTACAGCCCCACCAGCCAGAACCGCCCCAGCCGCCCCTGCGCCACCAGCCCGTGTATCAGGGCTATGCCGGCGAAGACCAGCGGTACGCTGCACAGCGGCGCCAGCATGGCCATCCGGATGCCCATGCTGGGAGCGAGCAGCATGCCCGCCAGCAGCGCCAGGGCCCACGGCCCGGGCAGGCGCAGCGCGCGGAACTCGCGGGCGAAGCCGCCCGGGTTGTACAGCAGGCTCTGCCAGTAGCGGCCGAGCACCAGGGCGAGCAGACTGACGATCTGCAGCAGCGCCGCCAGCATGCCGGTCAGCACGGGTACCAGCAGAGCCCCCAGGCGCGTCTGCTCGTCCGCCGAGAGCGGAGTGGCCGACTGGAGCAGTTGGGGCATGAGCTGCCGCAACTCGCCGGCCATGGCCTCGATGGGCGCGCGGAACACCTCCTCCAGCACCAGGGCATAGGCCAGGCCGACCAGCACGCTGCTCATCAGCACCAGCCGCCAGGACACGCTGCTGCGCAGCAGTTGGGCCAACCCCAGGGTGCCGAGCAGCAACAGCAGGGTGCGCGGCTCGCCGAAGTACCACCAGACCGCTCCCGGCAGCAGGGCCAGGGCGACGATGCCGAAGGCATCGCCCAGGCCGCGGCGCAGAAGCACCAGACTGCCTGCCGCCGCGCTCAGCCAGAACAGCAGTGGCAGAGCGGCGCAGCCGACGACTACGAGGCCGGCCTGCATGCGACCACGCATGATGAACTCGGCCAGAACGCGCATGCGATTCTATCCCTTGCTTCGTCGACCGCCCGTCATCAGCGGCCGTGGCTGTCGGTGTAGGGCAGCAGGGCCAGGTAGCGGGCACGCTTGATGGCGGTGGCCAGCTGACGCTGATAACGGGCCTTGGTACCGGTGATACGGCTGGGAACGATCTTGCCGGTTTCGGAGATGTAGGCCTTCAGGGTGTTGAGATCCTTGAAGTCGATCTCCTTCACGCCTTCGGCGGTGAAGCGGCAGAACTTGCGACGACGGAAGAAACGTGCCATGGGAATTGCTCCTCAATAGATCCGGGAATTACTCGTCAGCCTTGTCGCTGTCGCCATCGAGGCCTTCGTGGCCACCGTGCTCGGGACGCTCGCGACGCTCGCGACGCTCGCTGCGGTTTTCTTCGGCCTTGAGCATCTCGGACTGACCAGTGATGGCTTCGTCGCGACGGATGACCAGGTTGCGGATGACGGCGTCGTTGTAGCGGAAGTTGTCTTCCAGCTCGCTCAGAGCCTTGCCGCTGCACTCGACGTTGATCAGCACGTAGTGGGCCTTGTGCACGTTGTTGATGGCATAGGCCAACTGGCGACGACCCCAGTCCTCCAGACGATGGATCTTGCCGCCGTCTTCTTCGATCAGCTTGGTGTAGCGTTCCACCATGCCGCCGACCTGCTCGCTCTGATCCGGATGGACCAGGAAGATGATTTCGTAATGACGCATAGATGCTCCTTACGGATTGCAGCCTGCCGACGCGATGCGGTCAGGCAAGGAGTGAATGACTCGTTGGACTTGTCGGAAGCCGGAACGCTGCGCCCCGGCTCGGGACAAGGGGCGCAATTCTAGAGAAGGGGCCGGAGGGAAGCAAGGCACGCTTCCCCGCCCTCATGGCCTGGATCGCTGACGCACGGCCTCGAACAGGCAGACGCCGGTGGCGACGGAGACGTTGAGACTGCTGACGCTGCCGGCCATCGGCAGGCGCACCAGATAATCGCAGTGCTCGCGGGTCAGCCGGCGCATGCCCTTGCCCTCGGCGCCCATGATCAGCACGGTCGGACCGCGCAGGTCCACCCCGTAAAGCTCCTGCTCGACCTCGCCGGCAGTGCCGACCGTCCACAGGCCACGCTGGCGGAGCTTCTCCAGAGTCCGCGCCAGGTTGGTCACCGCCACCAGCGGCACCACCTCGGCGGCGCCACAGGCGACCTTGCGCACCGTGGCGTTCAGGGTGGCCGACTTGTCCTTGGGCACTATTACCGCCTGCGCACCGGCCGCATCGGCGGTACGCAGGCAGGCTCCCAGATTGTGCGGGTCGGTGACGCCGTCGAGAACCAGCAGCAGCGGCGGTCCCTCGCAGCGATCGAGCAGTTCGTCGAGCATCGCCTCGCCCCAGACCTGGCTGGGACTGACTTCGGCGACCACCCCCTGATGGACGCCCTCGGCCCATTCGTCCAGCTCGCGACGCTCGCGCTGGCCGACCGCTATCCGGGCCTGCCGGGCCAGTTCGAGCAGCGCCTGGACCCGCGGGTCCTGACGCCCTTCGGCCAGCCAGAGGCGCTTGACCCTGCGCGGGTGATGGCGCAGCAGGGCCTCGACGGCATGCACGCCGTAGATCCTTTCCAGATCGCTCATGTCCCGGCCTTGCTCCGGCCCTTGCGGGAGGGTCCCCTGCCGGCCGGTTTGGACTGCTTGGCGCTGCTCTTCCCGGCAGGAGCCTTGGCCGTCTTCCGGCGCTCCGTCTTGGCGTCCTTGGCCTCGGCCAGCAAGGCCTGCTTGGTCGCCCGGCTTCTCTTCACGTCGGTATTGCCGAGCATGGCCTCGGCCTGGGCCAGCAGTTCGGAAGCCAGCGGCGCCAGCCCCTTGGCCTTGTCCTCCTTGGCGCGCTTGCCCGGCCCCTTCACGGCGCGCTCCTCGACCGGCTCTTCCGGCGGCTCGGAGTCACGCCGACGCCCGGCCATTCGTCCGCGGCCGCCCTCGATCAGCTCGAAATCGATCCGCCGCTCGTCCAGATCGACCCGCATCACCTGCACGACCACGCTGTCGCCGAGACGGAAGCTGCGCCCGCTGCGCTCCCCGGACAGGCAATGATGAACCGGATCGAAGTGGTAGTAGTCGGCCGGCAATGCGGTGACGTGCACCAGCCCCTCGACGTAGATGTCCTTCAACTCGACGAAGATGCCGAAGCCGGTCGCCGCCGAAATCACCCCCTCGAAGCGCTCGCCGACGCGATCCTGCATGAACTCGCACTTCAGCCAGTTGACCACGTCGCGGGTCGCCTCGTCGGCTCGCCGCTCGGTCATCGAGCAGGACTCGCCGAGTTGCTCCAGGGCGGCTTCGTCGTAGGGATAGATGCGCGCCTTGGGCATACTCGTCGCCCCCGCGCGGCGGACATGCGGCGTCTCGCGCTTGGAACGGATCACGCTACGGATCGCACGGTGCACCAGAAGATCCGGATAGCGCCGGATAGGCGAGGTGAAATGGGTATAGGCCTCGTAGTTCAGGCCGAAGTGGCCGCGGTTCTCGGCGCTGTACACGGCCTGGCTCAGCGAGCGCAGCATCACCGTCTGGATCAGGTGGAAATCCGCTCGCCCCTGGATCGACTCCAGCAGCATCTGGTAGTCCTTCGGGGTCGGGCCGTCCTTGCTGCGATGCAGGCTCAGGCCCAGTTCGCCCAGGAAGGCCTTGAGCTTCTCCAGGCGCTCCGCCGGCGGGCCATCGTGTACCCGGTAGAGGCCCGGCAACTCGTGCTTCTGCAGGAACGCGGCGGTCGCCACGTTGGCGCAGAGCATGCACTCCTCGATCAACTTGTGCGCATCGTTGCGCTCGGTCGGCAGGATTTCCGCGATCTTGCGCCCGGTGCCGAAGACGATGCGCGTTTCCTGGGTTTCGAAGTCGATGGCGCCACGCGCCTGACGCGCCTTCACCAGCACCTTGTAGAGCGAATGCAGTTGCTTGAGGTGCGGCAGCACCCCGGCATAGATGCTGCGCAGCCGCTTGCCTTCGGGGCTCTTCGGCTGCTCCAGCATGGCGCTGACGCGGTTGTAAGTCAGTCGGGCATGGGAATGGATGACCGCCTCGTAGAACTGGTAGTCGGTCATCTTGCCGGCGCGCGACAGGGTCATCTCGCAGACCATCGCCAGCCGGTCGACCTGCGGGTTGAGCGAGCAGAGTCCGTTGGACAGCTCCTCCGGCAGCATCGGTACCACTCGCTCGGGGAAATACACCGAGTTGCCGCGGCGGCTGGCCTCCTCGTCGAGCGCCGAACCGACCCTGACGTAATGGGAAACGTCGGCGATCGCCACGTAGAGGCGGTAACCTCCGGCGAATGGGGCCAGCAGGCTCTTCTCGCAATAGACCGCGTCGTCGAAGTCGCGGGCATCCTCGCCGTCGATGGTGACGAAAGGCAGGTGGCGCAGGTCGATGCGCTTGAGCTTGTCCTTCTCATCCACCTCGGGCTTGAGCTTGCGCGACTCCTTGAGCACGGCCTCCGGCCAGACATGGGGGATGTCATAGCTGCGCAGGGCGACCTCGATCTCCATGCCCGGCGCCATATAGTTGCCGATCACCTCGATGATGTCGCCCTGCGGCTGGAAGCGCAGGGTCGGCCAGTGAGTGATACGGATCTCGACGAACTGACTGACCGAGGCGTTGGCCGTACGCCCCGGGGTGACCAGCACCTCCTGCTGGATCTTCGGGTTGTCGGGAATCACGAAGCCGATGCCGCTCTCCTCGTAGTAGCGGCCGACGATGCTTTCATGGGCCCGCGAAACCACTTCGACGATGGCGCCCTCGCGGCGCCCCCGCCGGTCGAAGCCGGACACCCGCGCCAGGGCGCGGTCGCCGTCGAACAGCAAGCGCATCTGCATCGGACTGAGGAAGAGGTCGTCGCTGCCGTCGTCGGGAATCAGGAAGCCGAAGCCGTCGCGGTGACCGCTGACCCGGCCGAGCACCAGATCGAGCTTGTCCACCGGCGCATAGGTGCCGCGACGGGTATGGATCAACTGGCCATCGCGCTCCATGGCACGCAAACGCCGGCGCAGTGCCTCGAGCTGCTCCTCTTCGTGCAGGCCGAACTCCTCGGCCAGCTCTTCGCGACTGGCGGGGGCGCCGCGCTCGTCGAGACGCTGCAGGATCAGCTCGCGACTGGGAATGGGGTTATCGTACTTTTCCGCCTCGCGGGCGGCCTCGGGATCGAGACTTTGCCAATCGGCCATCAGTGCGTTGTCACCTTTTTCATGGTTTCCGTTCGTATGTTTGCCATTTGCTTATTGAAGCGCGAAATCCATCTGTCGGTCAGCTTCAAGAGGACAATAATTTTTTTCGCGGCAAGGGTTTACAAGCCATAGGCTGCTCCGTATAGTTCGCGCCCACAACGTTGAGACGTTGTAGCATGAAAATCGGTACATCAGTACCGGGATGCATGCCCAGGTGGCGGAATTGGTAGACGCACTAGGTTCAGGTCCTAGCGGTGGCAACACCGTGGAAGTTCGAGTCTTCTCCTGGGCACCAATCGATCGAAAGCTCGCTTCGATAAAGCGGTCTTGCGAGCGGACAGCAGGTTCCGCATCGTGTAGAACGATGAACACTGCAACAATCGACGCATGGTCGTCGCACGTGCCCAGGTGGCGGAATTGGTAGACGCACTAGGTTCAGGTCCTAGCGGTGGCAACACCGTGGAAGTTCGAGTCTTCTCCTGGGCACCACTCATTCGATGAAACCGAGCCACTGGCTCGGTTTTTTCGTTTCCGCTTCCGCAAAACCTCGCCAGCTTCATTCAATGGCGCGACGCCACAGAGAACGGCCGCCCGCAGGCGGCCCTGAAGCGATCCATCCTCAAGCGAACGGATGACGCAGCACTATGGTTTCGTTGCGATCCGGACCGGTGGAGATGATGTCGATGGGCGCGCCGACCAACGCCTCGATGCGCTTGATGTAGGCAAGCGCGTTGGCCGGCAGTTCGGCCAGGCTCTTGATGCCGACCGTCGACTCGCTCCAGCCCGGCATTTCCTCATATACCGGCTCTAGACCCACATAGCTGTCGGCATCGGTCGGCGCCTCGATGACGACTCCCTCGGCATTCCGGTAGGCCACGCAGAGCTTGACGGTTTTCAGGCCGTCCAGCACGTCCAGCTTGGTTAGGCACAGGCCGGAGATACTGTTGATCTCGATGGCGCGCCGCAGGATCACCGCATCGAACCAGCCGCAGCGGCGAGCGCGGCCGGTGGTGGAGCCGAACTCGTGCCCCTTGCTGGCCAGATGCGCGCCGATGTCGTCGAACAGCTCGGTGGGGAAAGGCCCGGACCCCACGCGGGTGGTATAGGCCTTGGTGATGCCGAGGATGTAGTCGAGATACAGCGGACCGAAGCCGGAACCGGTGGCGGTACCGCCGGCCGTGGTGCTGGAGCTGGTCACGTAGGGATAGGTACCATGGTCGATGTCCAGCAGCGATCCTTGCGCCCCCTCGAACATGATGCGGGCGCCCTGCTTGCGCAGTTCGTGCAGGCGCGCGGCGACATCGGCGATCATCGGCTTGAGCGACTCGGCATAGCCCAGCGCCTCGTCGAGCGTCTTCTGGAAGTCCACCGGCTCGACCTTGTAGAAGTTCTGCAGGACGAAATTGTGGTATTCCAGCAGTTCGTGCAGCTTCTTGGCAAAGCGTTCCGGATTGAACAGATCGCCGATGCGCAGGCCGCGGCGCGCCACCTTGTCCTCGTAGGCAGGGCCGATGCCACGCCCGGTGGTGCCGATCTTGCCTTCGGAGCGAACGGCTTCGCGCGCCTGGTCCAGGGCCACGTGATAGGGCAGGATCAGGGTGCAGGACGGACTGATGCGCAGGCGTTCGCGTACCGGCACGCCCTTCTCCTCCAGCTTGGCGATCTCGCGCAACAGCGCATCCGGCGCCACGACCACTCCGTTGCCGATCAGGCATTCCACGTTGTCGCGCAGAATCCCGGACGGGATCAGGTGCAGCACGGTCTTCTCGCCATCAATGACCAGGGTATGACCGGCGTTGTGGCCACCCTGATAACGCACGACGGCCGCCGCCTGATCGGTCAGCAGGTCGACGATCTTGCCCTTGCCCTCATCGCCCCACTGGGTGCCCAGGACCACGACATTCTTACCCATAACGCTTGTCCTCTTCGGAAAAACTGATGCCGGCCCATGGGCCGGCTGAAGAAACTCAGAGTGCCAGCGGCACGACTTGCCACTGGCCGTCGCTCAGCAGCAACTGCCGGTCGCAGCCGCCGGCCCGAGCGGCGTCGATCCGCTGGCCCGGCAGGGCCTGAACCACGCGCTCGCCCTGGCGACGCAGGCGCTGCACCATCTGCCAAAGATAGACATCGTGACTGTCCGGAGCCCAGATGCCGACTACCGGCTCGGCCGGCGCCACCTGCCCCAACGTCACCAGGGTCTTCAGATCGGTGGAGAAGCCGGTTGCCGGGCGGGCACGACCGAAATCGGCGCCGATGTCGTCGTAGCGGCCGCCCTGGGCGATCGACTGGCCGACACCCGGCACGAAAGCGGCGAACACCACGCCGGTGTGGTAGTTGTAGCCACGCAGTTCGCTCAGATCGAAATACAGCGGCAGTTCCGGATAGCGAACGCCCAGCGAGTCGGCGATGGCGATCAGTTCGTCCAGGGCCGCGTGCACCTCGGCAGGCGCGTCGACCAGGCAGGCCTGAGCCAGATCGAGGACCTCGCGCCCACCGCAGAGTTCAGCCAGGGCGCGCAGCATCGCAGCCTGGGCCGTGGGCAGCACCGCGGTCAGGACCTCCACCTCGTCGACGGCCTTGCGCTGCAGGGCATCGAACAATCGCTGCTCGACTTCGCCGGAAAGCCCGGCCGCCCGGGCCAGGCCCCGGTAGATGCCGACATGCCCGAGGTCCATGTGCACATCCGGCACCGCGACCTGTTCGAGCACCTCCAGCATCAGACTGATGACTTCCACGTCGCTGGCCGGACTGGCATCGCCGTAAAGCTCCGCACCCAGTTGAATGGGGCTGCGCGAGGTGGAAAGGGCCCTAGGCTTCGCATGCAGCACGCTGCCGGCATAGCAGAGCCGGCAAGGCCCCTCGCGGCGCAGGGTATGCGCATCGATACGCGCGACCTGCGGTGTGATGTCGGCGCGAAAGCCGATCAGGCGGCCGGACAGCGGGTCCGTCACCTTGAGGGTACGCAGGTCCAGATCCTGACCGGCGCCGGTCAGCAGAGACTCCAGGAATTCGATATGCGGGGTGACGACGAACGCATAGCCCCAGCGCTGGAACAGGTCCAGCATCTGGCGACGCACCACCTCGATGCGGGCCGCCTCGGGCGGCAGAACTTCCTCGATACCATCCGGCAGTAGCCAGCGGTCTACCGTTGCCATTACGCCTTTCCTCTCTTGATCCGGGCGGCAAGCCTCAGTGAAGCAAATAAAGGAGGGCGGTTCCCAGCAGCATGCTGGCCAGCCCCACGAGACGCAACTGGCGGTCCGACAACTGCACTACCAGCACGACCGCCCTACGCCAGCGTCGCGGATTGAGGAATGGCAGGATGCCTTCGAGCACCAGCACCAGACACAAGGCGATCGCGAGTTCCTGCCACATGATTCCCACAGACGCAAAAAAGCCGGGGTTTTCCCGGCTGGCCCATCATACCACGTTTTCCTGCCAAGACATCCCGGCGGGGCCACGGCCCCACCGGACATCCATCATGGATTGGCCTGCTCCAGATAGCGGAAGAACTCGCTCTTCGGATCCAGGACCAGCACATCCTTCTTGTCCGCGAAGCTGCTGCGATAGGCCTGCAGGCTGCGGTAGAAGGAGTAGAACTCCTGATCCTGCCCGTACGCCCGGGCATAGATGTCGGCGGCCCGCGCATCGCCCTCGCCCCGGACCTCCTCCGCCTCGCGATAGGCCTCGGCCAGCAGGACCCGGCGCTGGCGGTCGGCATCGGCACGTATCCCTTCGGCCAGTTCCTTGCCCTTGGCGCGGTGCTCGCGGGCCTCGCGCTCGCGCTCGGTGCTCATACGCTCGAACACGCTGCGGTTGACCTCCTTCGGCAGGTCGATGGCCTTGACCCGCACGTCGAGCACCTCGATTCCCAGCTCCTTGCGCGCCATCCGATCGAGCATCTGGGTGATGTCCGCCATCAACGCATCGCGCTCGCCGGAAACCACCTCGTGCAGGGTACGCTTGCCGAACTGGTCGCGCAGTCCCGATTCGAGACGACGCAGCAGACGCTCGTCGGCGACCTGCTTGAGGCCGGAGGTGGCGGTATAGAAGCGCTCGGCATCCGCCACCCGCCACTTGGCGTAGGCATCGACCATCACCGCCTTCTTCTCCAGGGTGAGGAAACGCTGGGTCGGCGAATCCAGCGTCACCAGGCGGGCATCGAACTTGCGCACCTTGTTGACATAGGGAATCTTCACGTGCAATCCGGGCTGCACATCGGCCTCGACGATGCGGCCGAAGCGCAGCAGGACGGCCCTTTCGGTTTGCGCCACGATGTAGAAGCTGTTCCAGGCGACGACGGCCAGGACCACTCCGACGACCAGGGCGATCACGGACTTGTTGCTCATCAACGCCTCTCCCTCGAACGCAGGTCCCGCTGCTGCAGATCATTGATGATCTGCGAGCCCATGTCGGCGGCGCCCGGCACGGCAGGCGCCGACGAACCGGCCGCCGGGCCGCCGGGCCGCCCCTCGAGCATCTTGTCGAGCGGCAGGTAGAGCAGGTTGTTCTGCCCGCCCTCGGTGGCGACCAGGACCTTGCTGCTGTTGCTCAGGACCTCCTGCAGGGTTTCCAGATAAAGGCGCCGACGCATTACCTCGGGTGCCTTGCGATACTCCACCACCAGCTTGCCGAAGCGCTGCGCCTCGCCCTCGGCACGGGCCACGACCTCCTCGCGATAACCGTTGGCATCCTCGAGAATCCGCTGGGCCTGGCCGCGCGCCTCCGGAATCACCCCGTTGGCGTAGGCTTCGGCCTGGTTGCGTTCGCGCTGTTCATCCTCGCGCGCCCGGATCACATCGTCGAACGCCTCCTGGACCTCGCGCGGCGCCTGGGCGTTCTGCACGTTCACCTGAGTCACGACGATGCCGGTCCGGTAGGTGTCGAGAAAACGCTGCAAGCGCTCGCGCACCTCGCTCGCCAGCAGCTCGCGCCCTTCGGTGAGCACCTGGTCCATCTCGGTGGAACCCACTACATGGCGCAGGGCGCTGTCGGTGGCATGCTGCAGGCTGACCTCGGGCTGGTCCACGTTCAGCACGAAGTCCTTCAGGTTGCTGATCTTGTACTGCACGGTGAGCGGCACCTCGACGATGTTCTCGTCCTCGGTGAGCATCTGCCCCTGCTTGCTGTAGGCCCGCTCGCGGGTGACGTTCTCCACGAACTTGCGATCGATCGGCGGGAAATGGATGTTCAGGCCGGGCCCGACGGTTTCGTGATACTTGCCGAAGCGCAGCACCACGGCCTGTTCCTGCTCGTCCAGCACGTAGACCGCGCTGTACAGCCAGAAAGCCGCCAGCACGGCCAGGGCTATGCCGAACAGGCCCAGACCGCCGCCGCCCTTGCCACCCGTTCCATCACCGCCACGCTTCTTGCCACCCAGCATGCCGTTCAGGCTTTCCTGCAACTTGCGAAACGCCTCATCGAGGTCCGGCGGTCCCTTGCGGTCACCTCCGCGACGTCCCCCCCAGGGATCCTGATTGTTAGAATTGCCACCCGGCTCATTCCAAGCCATAGCGCTCTCCATCCGAAAAACACAGACGCGCCCACGGCACGCCGCCCCATGCTACTCAATTGCCTGCTTCCGGCGGCAAAACGCCGGCTGCGCTTTCATTGCAAAGTATGTTGCGCGATGAATTCATCCGGCCGCAGTCCTTCCCGACTGACCAGACGATTGAGTTCGATCCGTGGCAAACGCACGGCCAGCAGACTCCCCCCTTCCTCGTCATGCGTCTCGCTGCGTACCGCCCCGAGCGAGAAGAACTGCGCGCGCAGACGTCCCAGCCCCTGCGGCAGGCGCAGGGTTCCGACGAACAGATCATTCCCCAGCAGCTCGGCGATGGCCTGACGCAACAGCTCCAACCCACGCCCGTCGCGGGCCGATACCCAGACCCGCAGCGGCTTGCCATCGACATCGCGCTGGATCTGCGGCTCCATGCCTTCGAGCAGATCCAGCTTGTTGTAGACCTCGAGAATCGGCAGGTGGTCGGCGCCGATCTCCCCCAGCACGGCCATGACCTGCTCGATCTGCGCCATGCGCTCAGGCTCATGGGCATCGATCACGTGCAGCAGCAGGTCGGAATTGCTCGACTCCTCCAGCGTAGCGCGGAATGCCTCGACCAGCTTGTGCGGCAGATGGCGGATGAAGCCCACGGTATCGGCCAGCACCAGCGCCCCCAGGTCGTCCAGTTCGAGCCGGCGCAGGGTCGGATCGAGGGTGGCGAACAACTGGTTGGCCGCATAGACCCCGGAAGCCGTCAAGGCGTTGAACAGGGTGGACTTGCCGGCGTTGGTGTAACCGACCAGGGAAACCAGGGGAATCTCCGCGCGCCGGCGACCGCGCCGCGCCTGCTCGCGCTGGCTGCGCACCTTCTCCAGACGCTGGCGGATCTGCCGGATACGCATCCGCAGCAGGCGCCGGTCGGTTTCCAGCTGGGTTTCCCCGGGCCCGCGCAGACCGATACCGCCCTTCTGCCGCTCCAGGTGGGTCCAGCCACGCACCAGCCGCGTGCTCATGTGCTCCAGTTGGGCCAGCTCGACCTGCAGCTTACCTTCGTGGGTGCGCGCGCGTTGGGCGAAAATGTCCAGGATCAGGCCGGTGCGGTCGAGCACCCGGCACTCGAAGGCGCGCTCCAGGTTGCGCTCCTGGCTGGGTGTCAGGACGTGATTGAAGATGACCAGTTCGGCCTGCTCGGTCCGGACCAGATCGTGCAGTTCCCCGACCTTGCCGGTACCGATCAGGTACTTGGCGCTCGGCTGGTGGCGCGTCACACCGACGAACGCCACCACGTCGGCGCCTGCCGAGCGGGCGAGCTCCTGGAACTCCTGCGGGTCCTCGCGCGCCTCGGGATCCTGACCCTCCAGGTGAACCAGAATGGCTCGCTCACCACCACCAGGGCGCTCAAAGAACAAGGTGGGCTCCTATTCAGGCGTTGCCGGGTTCGGGCTGCTCGCCCTCGCTCGCGGTGGGCAGACGCACGGGACGGCTCGGCACCACGGTGGAAATCGCGTGCTTGTAGACCATCTGGCTGACAGTGTTCTTCAGCAGAATCACGAACTGGTCGAAGGACTCGATCTGGCCCTGCAGCTTGATGCCATTGACCAGATAGATGGAAACCGGAACGCGCTCTTTACGCAGGGTATTAAGGTAAGGGTCTTGTAGCGAATGCCCTTTTGACATGTGGAATTCTCCTTTCAGGGATGATTTGGAAATCGAAGAAAAATGGCGGGCCGCCCCTGGAAAACCCGAAACGGCAGCAAGGACTGGAATTCAGGCCAATATGGCGGCCGTCTCCAGGTATTTCAAGGTGCGTTGAAGATTGTCGTCCCCCAGACTGTCCAACCAGTGAAGGTCGGTCCAGTTACGCAACCAAGTGAACTGCCGCTTGGCCAGTTGGCGTGTCGCGATGATGCCGCGCTCGACCATCTGCTCCCGTGTCAGTAGGCCATCCAGATATTCCCATACCTGCCGATAGCCGACCGCACGCATGGAGGGCAGGCTCGCATGCAGATCGCCGCGCCGCCACAGAAGCTCGACCTCGTCGACGAAGCCCTGTTCCAGCATCAGGCGGAACCGCCGGGCGATCCGCTCGTGCAGAATCTGCCGCTGCGTCGGCGCAATTGCCAGATGGACGACAGTATAAGGCAAATGCTCCCCGGCCGACCTGTCGGATAGAGGATTTTGCGCAACCTGACGCAAGCGGTGGGCCGTCATCGACAGGCCACTGACCCGATAGACCTCCAGAGCCCGCACCAGACGCTGGGGATCGTTGGGATGGATGCGCGCCGCCGACTCCGGATCGACCGTCGCCAGTTCCCGGTGCAGGGCCGCCCAACCTTCCGCGGCGCCCCGCGCCTCCAGCTCCGCGCGTAGCGCCGGATCGGCGCTCGGCATGTCCGCCAGCCCCTCCAGCAGGGCCTTGTAGTACAGCATGGTGCCGCCTACCAGCAGGGGGATGCGCCCCCGGGCGCTGATCTCGGCCATGGCCGCCAGGGCATCGTCGCGGAATTCAGCGGCGGAGTAGCTTTCCGCCGGATCGCGGATATCGATGAGACGGTGGGGAAACTCCGCCAGCAGCGCCTTCGCGGGCTTGGCCGTACCGATGTCCATGCCCCGGTAGACCAGCGCCGAGTCGACGCTGATCAGCTCGCACGGCAGGACCCGCGCCAGCTCCAGCGCCAGGTCGGTCTTGCCGGAAGCGGTCGGCCCCATGAGAAAGATGGCGGGAGGCAGGTGGGACATCGGCGGGCTCGGCACGAACACGAAAGGGGGCATAGTTTCAGATGCCGGACAACGGGCCGCAAGCGGCCGCGTCCGGTCAACGGCCGCGCAAGAACAGCTTGTCGAGGTCGGCCATACCCAATTGCGTCCAGGTCGGCCGCCCATGGTTGCACTGGCCGCTACGCTCGGTGCTCTCCATGTCGCGCAACAGGGCGTTCATCTCCGGCAGGGTCAGGCGCCGGTTGGCGCGCACGGAGCCATGGCAGGCCATGGTCGCCAGCAGTTCGTTGAGATGGGCCTCGATGCGGTCGCTGCTACCGTACTCCAGGAGATCGGCCAGCACGTCGCGCACCAGTTGGCCCGCCTCGGCCTGCCGGAGCAGGGCCGGTGTCTGGCGGATCGCCAGCGTTTCCGGTCCGAGGCGCTGCAACTCGAATCCCAGCCGCTGGAACCACTCGGCATGCTCCTCGGCGCAGTCCGCCTCGCGCTGGCTCAGGGCCAGCCCTTCCGGCACCAGCAGCGGCTGGCCGCGCAACCCCTCGCTGGCCATCGCGGTCTTCAGCCGCTCGTAGGTGATCCGCTCGTGGGCCGCATGCATGTCCACCAGCACCAGCCCTTGGGCATTCTCGGCGAGGATATAGATGCCCTTGAGCTGGGCCAGGGCATAGCCGAGCGGCGGAATGCCACCCGGCGAGGTGTCGCCCAGCGAGGTATCGCCCGACGAAATACCGCTCTCCTCTCCCGTCCGGGTCGCGGGCTCGGTCCGCGGCTCGGCCAGCGGTGCGAAGAACTCGCGATACACCCCGCCGGCCTCGGCGGAACGCGCCGGGCGCGGCGAAGGAGCCTGATAGCCGGCGCCCGCGCCTTTCCAGGCCGCCGGCCTGGCAGGCTCGCGCGCGGGCGGGGTAGCGGACAGCGGCATCTCCTCCTGTCCACGGAACTCGCCGGCGGCGGCCCCGGAAGCTGGCGCCGGCGGCGCCACGGCAGCAGGCGCCGCCAGACGATCCTCGGGACGCACCTCGCCCAGGACACGATGCAGGGTCCCGTAGAGGAAGTCGTGGATCATGCGGCTGTCGCGGAAACGCACCTCGTGCTTGGTCGGGTGCACGTTGACATCCACCACCGCCGGATCGACCTCGAGGAACAGCACGAAGGTCGGATGCCGACCGTTGAACAGCACGTCGCGATAGGCCTGGCGCACCGCGTGGGCGACCAGCTTGTCGCGCACCATGCGGCCGTTGACGTAGAAATACTGCAGATCGGCCTGGCTGCGCGAGAAGGTCGGCAGGCCGACCCAGCCCCACAGGCGCAGGCCGGCCCGCTCGACCTCGATGGGCAGCGCCTGCTCCAGGAAGGCCGGCCCGCAGACCGCCGCCACCCGCCGCGCCCGCGCCGTCTCGTCGCCGGCCTCGTGCAGGGCCAGCGCGCTGCGGCCATTGTGGCGCAGGTGGAAGGCCACGTCGAAGCGCGCCAGGGCCAGGCGCCTGACGACCTCCTGGAGGTGCTCGAATTCGGTCTTCTCCGCGCGCAGGAACTTGCGCCGCGCCGGCGTATTGAAGAACAGGTCGCGCACCTCGACAGAGGTGCCGACCGGGTAGGCCGCCGGCTGCACCCGCGCCTCCATGTCGCGCCCCTCGGTTTCCACCTGCCAGGCCTGCCCGGCATCGGCGGTACGCGAAGTCAGGGTCAGGCGCGCCACCGAGCCGATCGAGGCCAGCGCCTCGCCGCGAAAGCCCAGGCTCGCCACCCGCTCGAGATCCTCCAGTTCGCGGATCTTGCTGGTGGCGTGGCGGGCCAGGGCCAGCGGCAGGTCGTCGGCGGCGATGCCGCAGCCGTCGTCGCGCACCCGCAACAGCTTGACGCCGCCCTGCTCCACCTCGATGTCGACGCGCCGCGCGCCGGCGTCCAGGCTGTTCTCCAAAAGCTCCTTGGCCACCGAGGCCGGCCGCTCGACCACTTCGCCGGCGGCGATCTGGTTGGCCAGCCGCAGGCTCAGCAGTTGGATGCGCGCCGGGCCGCTCATGGCTGCCCCGCCAGGGTGGCGGCCGGGATGTCGAGGACCTGGCCGATCTTCAGGTCGTCGTTCTTCAGGCTGTTGGCCCGACGCAGCGCCACCATGTCGACCTGATAGCGCTCGGCGATCAGCGCCAGGGTTTCGCCGGAGGCGACCACATGCTCCTGCCGCCCGCGGGCGATCTTCCCGGAGTCGCGCAGCCAGGCGATATAGGTGCCCGGCGGCGGACTCTGGTGGAAGAACTGGCGCACCCCGCCATGGATGGCGCGCGCCAGCGCCTGCTGGTGACTGCGGGTCTGCAGTTTCTCGGACTCGCCGGGGTTGGAGATGAACCCGGTCTCCACCAGGATCGACGGGATGTCCGGCGACTTCAGCACCATGAAGCCGGCCTGTTCCACCCGTTCCTTGTGCAGCGGGGTGATCCGCCCCATGTTGCTCAATACCTTTTGGCCGATGTTCAGACTGGAGGACAGCGAAGCGGTCATCGACAGATCGAGCAGGACGCCGGCGAGCATGCGGTCCTTGTCTTCCAGACTGACGCTGCCGGCGCCGCCGATCAGGTCCGAGCGGTTCTCGCTATCGGCCAGCCAGCGTGCCGTTTCCGAAGTCGCGCCGCGATCGGACAGGGCGTAGACCGAGGCACCGAAGGCCGACGAGCGCGGCGCGGCGTCGGCATGGATGGAGACGAACAGGTCGGCGCCCTTCTTGCGGGCGATCTCGGTACGCCGGCGCAGCGGGATGAAATAGTCGCCGGTACGCACCAGTTCGGCGCGAAAGCCCTTCTCGGCGTTGATCTGGCGCTGCAACTCGCGGGCGATGGCCAGCACGACATGCTTTTCCTGCGCCCCCTGCGGGCCGATCGCGCCGGGGTCCTCGCCGCCGTGGCCGGCGTCGATGGCGACCACGATGTCGCGCTTGCCCCTGGGCAGCGGCGTGGTCGCCTTCGCCGCCGGCTTGGTCGGCGTCACCACCGGCGCCGGCAGCGGTACCGTCCGAGCGCTCGCGACGCGCGTCGGCGGCAACTCGGGAGCTGCGGCCGGTTCCTGGTCGAAGAGATCGAGCACCAAGCGATGGCCGTACTGCTGGTTGGGCGCAAGGGTGAAACTCTTGGGCACCACCGCCTTGGACAGATCAAGGACCAGGCGCAGGTCGTTCGGCGTCCGCTGCGCCGCGCGCAGGCCGCTGATCGGGGTGTTGCCCAGGGCGAGCTTGTCCAGTTGGGTGCGCAACTGGGCGCCACTGACGTCGATGACGATCCGGTGCGGTGCGGTCAGGGTGAAGACGCTGTGCTGCACCTGGCCGCTCAGATCGAAGACCAGGCGGGTGTTGTCCGGAGCCCGCCACAGGCGCACGCCACGTACCTCCGCAGCGGCCAGGGCATCGACGGCCAGGGCGGCGAGCAGCAGGCCGACGACGCTAGCCCAGGCGCGCATGGGAATAGCCCACATATGTTCTAGTTCTCCTGAGCCAGAGAGGCGCACCAGGCCTCGCCCCGTGCGCCATGGGGCGACAGGCGCAAGGTGCGGCCTCCCGCTTGCGGGGTAATGGTGATGTCGAGGTCCGGCTTCGGCAAAAAGCCCGAGCCACGCTGCGGCCACTCGACCAGGCACAGCGCATCGCCCTCGAAATAGTCACGAATGCCAAGAAATTCAAGCTCTTCCGGATCGGCCAGGCGATACAGGTCGAAGTGGTAGGCCTGCCGCTCACCGATCCGGTAAGGCTCGACCAGGGTGAAGGTCGGACTCTTCACCGCCCCGGCATGCCCCAGGCCGCGCAGGATGCCACGCGACAGGGTGGTCTTGCCGGCGCCGAGGTCGCCGTGCAGGAAGATGGTCCCGCGCCCCCCGGTGAGTGCGCCGAGGCGCTCGCCAAGGGCCAGTTGGGCCGCCTCGTCGGCGGCGAAGAGGCTCAGTCCGGGAGGCACGGCGAATGCTCCTCCAGCAACTGGCGGATCGCCGGGAACAGATCGCTCGCCACCAGCCCGCGGCCCTGCGCGCCCAGTCGCTCGCCCGCCCGGGCATGCAGCCAGACCGCCAGCGAAGCCGCCTCGAAAGGCTCCAGCCCCTGGGCCAGCAGGGCGCCGACCAGCCCGGCGAGAACATCGCCGAGCCCCGCCCCGGCCATCGCCGGGTGACCGTGGTCGCACAGCGCCAGACGCCCCTGCGGATCGGCCACCAGGCTGCCGGCGCCCTTGAGAACGACCACCGTGCCATGGCGCCGCGCCAGGGCGACGGCCGCCGCCGGCCGGTCGGCCTGCACCGTACCGATGTCGCTGCCCAGCAGACGCGCGGCCTCGCCGGGATGGGGCGTCAGCACGCCCCGCGCGGGTGCGCCCACCGCGCCGGCGGCGAGCAGGTTCAGCGCGTCGGCGTCCCACACCTGTGGCCGGTCGAGGCCGGCCGCCGCCGACAGCAGGCTGCGCCCCCAGGCTTCCTGTCCGAGTCCCGGCCCGACCACCAGCACGTCGGCCCGGGTCATCAGCGCCAATGCCTGATTGGCCGACTCGACGCCGCGGCTCATCAACTCCGGCCGCCGAGCCAGCGCCGCCGGCACGTGCACGTCGCGGGTCGCCAGGCTGACCAGTCCCGCGCCGGCGCGCAGGGCGCTCTCCGCGCTGAGCAGCGCCGCGCCGCCGAGACCGAGGTCGCCGCCGACCACCAGCACATGGCCGAAATGCCCCTTGTGCGCGGTACGCGGCCGTGGCGCCAGACAGGCCACGCCGCCGACCGCCAGCCGCCGGGCACTGACCGGCTGCGCGGCGACGATGTGCGGATCGGCCGCCAGGTCGTCGAACACCAGAGTACCGACGTGGTCCGGCGCCTCGCCGGTGAACAGCCCCAGCTTGAGGCCGATGAAGGTCACCGTCAGCCCGGCGCGTACCGCCACGCCCAACGCGCAACCGGTGTCGGCGCTGAGCCCGGAAGGAATGTCCACCGCCAGCACCGGCAGGCCGCTGGCGTTGATCTGGCGGATCGCCTGGGCGTAGGGCTCGCGCACCGCACCGCCGAGGCCGGTGCCGAGCAGCGCGTCGACCAGCACGCCGTCCAGCGCCGCGCATTCGCTCCAGGGCTCGATCGCCACCCCGGCCTGCCGGGCCTCGTCCCGGGCCAGGGCCGCATCGCCCTGCAACTGCTGCGGGTCGCCCACGGCCAGTACCCGCACGCGCCAGCCGGCGCGCTGCGCCAGCGTGGCGACCAGATAGCCGTCGCCGGCATTGTTGCCGCGCCCGGCGAACACCGTCGCGGCGCCGGCCCGGGGCCAGCGCCGGCGCAGGGCCCGCCAGGCGGCATGGGCGGCACGCCGCATCAGTTCGAAGCCGGGGGTGCCGGCGGCGATCAGACGTGCGTCGAGTTCGCGCACCTGGGCGGCGCTGTAAAGGGGAAGCGGCAAATTTTCCTGGATGTCTGGCATGCGTCGATCGGCTCCGGGGTCTGGCAGAATTATCGCATCTAACACAGGTTTTCTTCAGCATGTCCGCCAACACCCCCGACCTCGTCCGCCTCGCCCAGTCGATCAAGGACTGGGGCCGCGAACTGGGCTTCCAGCAGGTCGGCATCGCCGGCATCGAGCTGAGCCGGCACGAAGCCCACCTGCGGCGCTGGCTGGCGGCCGGCTACCAGGGCGAGATGGACTACATGGCCGCCCACGGCGACAAGCGTTCGCGTCCGGCCGAACTGGTGCCCGGCACCCTGCGGGCGATCTCGCTGCGCATGGACTACCTGCCGGCCGATACCCGGATGGCCGAACGCCTCGCCGCACCGGAAAAGGCCTACCTGTCCCGCTACGCCCTCGGCCGCGACTACCACAAGCTGATCCGCAAGCGCCTGCAACACCTGGCCGAACGCATCCAGGGAGAAATCGGCCCGTTCGGCCATCGCGCCTTCGTCGACAGCGCCCCGGTGCTGGAAAAGGCCCTCGCCGAGCAGGCCGGGCTGGGCTGGATCGGCAAGAACACCCTGCTGCTCAACAAGAAGGCCGGCAGTTGGTTCTTCCTCGGCGAGCTGTACGTCGACCTGCCCCTGCCCACCGACGCCCCCCATGTCGGCGAGCACTGCGGGCGCTGCTCGGCCTGCCTGGACAGTTGTCCGACCGGCGCCTTCGTCGGCCCCAGGCTGCTGGACGCCCGGCGCTGCATCTCCTATCTGACCATCGAGTTGAAGGGCTCGATCCCCGAGGAGCTGCGTCCGCTGGTCGGCAACCGGGTGTTCGGCTGCGACGATTGCCAGTTGGTCTGCCCCTGGAACCGCTTCGCCCGCCCCACGCGGGAAGGCGACTTCCAGCCGCGCCACGGCCTGGACAACGCCGAACTGGCCGCCCTTTTCCTCTGGAGCGAGGCCGAATTCCTCGCCCGCAGCGAGGGCTCGCCGCTGCGCCGTGCCGGCTACGAGCGCTGGCTGCGCAACCTGGCGGTCGGCCTGGGCAACGCCCCCTCGACCATCCCGGTGCTCGAGGCGCTCGAGGCGCGCCGCGAGCATCCCTCGGCGCTGGTGCGCGAGCACGTGCTCTGGGCGCTGCGCCGGCACGGTCGGGATTGACCCGCCCCTCGACCCTCAATACTTGATGAAATGCTCGCGATAATGGCACAGTTCGGCGATGGATTCGCGGATGTCGTCCAGCGCCAGGTGGGCGGCGCTCTTCTTGAAGCTGTCGCGCACCTGCGGCGCCCAGCGTCCGGCCAGCTCCTTGAGGGTCGAGACATCCACGTGGCGGTAGTGGAACCAGGCCTCCAGGCCCGGCATGTAGCGGGCGAGGAAACGCCGATCCTGACAGATGCTGTTGCCGCACATCGGCGACTTGCCCCTGGGTACCCACTGTTCGAGGAAGGCCAGGGTCCGGGCCTCGGCCGTCGCGGTATCGATGCGGCTGTCACGGACCCGCTGGGTCAGGCCGGAGCGGCCATGCTGGCGGGTGTTCCACTCGTCCATGCCGGCGAGGATCTCGTCGCTCTGGTGCACGGCGATCACCGGTCCCTCGGCCAGGATGTTCAGCTCGCTGTCGGTGACGATGGTCGCCATCTCGATGATGACGTCCCTTTCCGGATTCAGACCGGTCATTTCCAGGTCGATCCAGATCAGATTCTGCGGGTTCTGCATGGCTATACTCCGTGGCTTTGCCGCAGTTTAGCAGGGCCGGCCCATGCTAAACTCGCCGCCCCCAGCCACCCGACCTCCCGAGCCATGGCCAAACGCCAACTGACCCGCCGCCAGAGCTGGCGCATCGAAAAGATCCAGGAAGAACGTGCCGCCCGCGCCGCCAAGCGCGAGTCACGCGCCGTGGAAGAACTGGAGGGCGGCGACCTCGGCCCCGAGCAGAACGGCCTGGTGATCGCCCACTTCGGCGTCCAGGTGGAGGTCGAGGCCGAGGACGGCGAGCTGGCCGGACAGGTCTGCCGCTGCCACCTGCGCGCCAACCTGCCGGCACTGGTCACCGGCGACCGGGTGGTCTGGCGCGCCGGCAACCAGGGGGGCGGGGTGATCGTCGCGCAACTGCCGCGGCGCAGCGAACTGTGCCGGCCGGACATGCGCGGCCAGCTCAAGCCGGTGGCGGCCAACGTCGACCGGATCGTCATCGTCTTCGCCCCGCTGCCCGAGCCCCATGCCAACCTCATCGACCGCTACCTGGTCGCCGCCGAGCACGCCGGCATCCGCCCGCTGCTGCTGCTGAACAAGGCCGACCTGGTGAACGAGGAAAACGCCGCCGGCCTCGACGCCCTGCTCGCCACCTACCAGCGTCTCGGCTACCCCCTGCTGGAGGTCTCGGCCCGCCAGGGCGCCGGCATGCAGGAACTGCAGGCGGCGCTGGACGGTCATGTCAGCGTCTTCGTCGGCCAGTCCGGGGTGGGCAAGTCGTCGCTGGTCAACAGTCTGCTGCCCGGGGTCGACACCCGCGTCGGCGCCCTCTCGGAACAGACCGGCAAGGGCATGCACACCACCACCACCGCCCGGCTGTTCCATTTTCCCGGCGGCGGCGAACTGATCGACTCGCCCGGCATCCGCGAGTTCAGCCTCGGCCACGTCAGACGCGCGGATGTCGAGGCCGGCTTCATCGAGTTCCGCGACCTGCTCGGCCATTGCCGCTTCCGCGACTGCCGGCACGACCGCGAACCCGGCTGCGCGCTGCTCAAGGCCCTCGACGAAGGCCGCATCCAGCCGCAGCGCATGGCCAGCTACCGGCATATCCTCGCCAGCCTGCCCGAGCCCGAATACTGAAAACCGCCTTTGTCTTACAATTCTCCCTCCTCAACCCTGCCTGGAGCCATGCCATGGACGATTTCGCTTCGCTGCCGCTGGTCATCGAGCCGGCCGATCTGCAGGCTCGCCTGTCGGCGCCCGAGTTGATCCTGGTCGACCTGACCAGTGCCGCCCGCTACGCCGAGGGACACATTCCCGGCGCGCGTTTCGTCGACCCCAAGCGTACCCAGCTCGGCCAGCCGCCGGCGCCCGGCCTGCAGCCGCCCAGGGAACAACTGGAAAGCCTGTTCGGCGAACTCGGCCACCGCCCGGAGGCGGTCTACGTGGTCTACGACGACGAGGGCGGCGGCTGGGCCGGGCGCTTCATCTGGCTGCTCGACGTCATCGGCCAGCAGCGCTACCACTACCTGAACGGCGGCCTCACCGCCTGGCTGGCCGAGGACCGGCCACTGTCCCGGGAACTCCCGGCGCCGGCCGGCGGCCCCGTCGCACTCAGCCTGCACGACGAGCCGACCGCCAGCCGCGACTACCTGCTGGGCCGGCTCGGCGCCGCCGACCTGGCCATCTGGGACGCCCGCTCGCCCCAGGAGTACCGCGGCGAGAAGGTGCTCGCCGCGAAGGGCGGGCACATCCCCGGCGCGGTCAACTTCGAATGGACCGCCGCCATGGACCCGAGCCGCGCCCTGCGCATCCGTACCGATATCGCCGGACGCCTGGAGGAACTGGGCATCACCCCGGACAAGGAAATCGTCACCCACTGCCAGACCCATCACCGCTCCGGCCTGACCTACCTGATCGCCAAGGCCCTCGGCTACCCGCGGGTCAAGGGCTACGCCGGTTCCTGGGGCGAATGGGGCAACCATCCGGACACGCCGGTGGAGCTTTAAGGAAACCCGATGAAAGACCGTCTGTTCCTCCTCGGCCAGCACCTGCTGCCCCACCACCTGCTGTCGCGCGCGGCCGGCCGGCTCGCCGAATGCCGCGTTCCCTGGGTCAAGAACAGCCTGATCAAGGCCTTCGCCCGCCATTTCCAGGTCGACATGGGCCAGGCGCTGATCGAGGAGCCGACCGCCTACGAGCATTTCAACGCCTTCTTCACCCGCGCCCTGAAGGCGGACGCCCGCCCTCTCGACCCGACGCCCGGCGCCATCCTCAGCCCGGCCGACGGCGCCGTCAGCCAGCTCGGGAGCATCGAGCAGGGCCGTGTCTTCCAGGCCAAGGGCCACAGCTTCAGCGTGCAGGAACTGCTCGGCGGCGACACGGCCAGCGCCGCGTCCTTCCAGGGCGGCAACTTCGCCACCGTTTATCTGTCGCCCAGGGACTATCACCGCGTGCACATGCCGCTGGCCGGCACCCTGCGCGAGATGATCCATGTACCGGGTAAGCTGTACTCGGTGAATCGCCTCACCGCGGAGAACGTCCCCGAGCTGTTCGCCCGCAACGAGCGCCTGGTCTGCCTGTTCGATACCGAGTGCGGCCCCATGGCCGTGGTGTTGGTCGGCGCCATGATCGTCGCCAGCATCGAGACGGTCTGGGCCGGGGTGGTCACCCCGCCGCCCCGCCAGATCAAGCGCTGGCGCTACGACGAGGCGACGCATCCGCCGGTCCGCCTGGACAAGGGTGCGGAACTCGGGCGCTTCAGACTCGGCTCGACGGTCATCCTCCTGTTCGGAGCGGACCGGGTACGCTGGCGCGACGGGCTCGCCCCCCTCGGAGAACTGCGCATGGGCCAGGCGATCGGCCAGGCATCCGTCTGAGCGAGCGGCATCCGTGGCGTCCTGAAGAACTACGGCTGCGGCCACGGCGAGGGCACGCTGCCGCTCCATTTCGGCCGCGCGTCCGGTCTCTTCAACACGCTTCGCCACCTGCCGGTGGACTACCTCAAGGTTCCCCGACCGCTACCCTCGCCGGCGAGGCGGCCCGGGAAAGCCCCGAGGCCCTGCTCCGGGCGAGCTGCATGCCAGGGGCAAGCCGAGCATGGTGCCGGGCATCGGCAGCGCCGGCGCACTGGCGCCCCCTGGCAGGCCGGGGTCAGCTACGTCCAGGGGCATTACCTGCGGGCGCCGGACCACGAGTTCCCGCGCGAGGCGTAGCGCGGCCGGGCTGACATGCCATGCCGGTCCCTTCCCGAAGGTTGACCTGGGTCCGGGTCGCGGCTCGCGACATGCGCCTAGACTGCCAACATCGCCCGCCCGGAAAAGGAGACCGCCATGCCCATGATGAAAGCCGCCATGTTCGTCGAGCCCGGCCGCATCGAACTGCAGGACAAGCCCATCCCCGACGTCGGACCGGACGACGCCCTGGTGCGCATCACCACGACCACCATCTGCGGCACCGACGTGCACATCCTCAAGGGCGAATACCCGGTGGCCTCGGGCCTGACCATCGGCCACGAGCCGGTGGGCATCGTCGAGAAGCTCGGCAGCAACGTGAAGGGCTACAGCGAAGGCCAGCGGGTCATCGCCGGCGCCATCTGCCCGAGCTTCACCTCCTATGCCTGCCAGGATGGCTACCCGTCCCAGGACGGCGGCTGCGCCTGCCACGGCTACAAGCCGATGGGCGGCTGGCGCTTCGGCAACAGCATCGACGGTACCCAGGCCGAATACGTGCTGGTGCCCGACGCCCAGGCCAACCTGGCGCCGGTGCCGGACGGCCTGAGCGACGAGGAAGTGCTGATGTGCCCGGACATCATGTCCACCGGCTTCGCCGGCGCCGAGGCGGCGAACATCCGGATCGGCGACATCGTCGCGGTGTTCGCCCAGGGCCCGATCGGCCTGTGCGCCACCGCCGGCGCCAAGCTGCGCGGCGCCAGCACCATCATCGCCATCGACGGCGTCGACGAACGCCTGGAGATCGCCCGGCGCCTCGGCGCCGACGTCACCCTGAACTTCCGCAAGGTGGACGTGGTGGACGAGATCCTCCGGCTGACCGGCGGGCGCGGGGTGGACGCCTCGATCGAGGCGCTGGGCCTGCAGTCGACCTTCGAGAGCGCCCTGCGCGTGCTCAAGCCGGGCGGCGCCCTGTCCAGCCTGGGCGTCTACTCCAGCGACCTGACTATTCCCCTCGGCGCCTTCCACGCCGGTCTCGGCGACAACCGCATCGTCACCTCGCTGTGCCCCGGCGGCAAGGAACGCATGCGCCGCCTGCTCAACGTGGTCGCCTCGGGGCGCGTCGACCTCAAGCCGCTGGTCACCCACCAGTACCGGCTGGACGACATCGAGGCCGCCTACGACCTGTTCGCCCACCAGCGCGACGGCGTGCTCAAGGTGGCGATCAAGCCCTGACCTACCTAAGAGCCTGTTCACGATCTCGCGAGCTAAGGGCATGCAAGGCAAAAACAGGCGAGGAAGCGGAGTTTACGCAGGGTAAATGAGCATTCCGAGCCTGTTTTCAACGCAGCAGGGCCAACGCGCAGCAGATCGTGGACAGGCTCTAACGGATGCCGTCGCGGTCGCGATAGCCGAGCAGGTAGAGGATGCCGTCCAGGCCGAGGTTGGAAATCGCCTGCCTGGCCGACTGCCTGACCAGCGGCTTGGCGCGGAAGGCCACGCCGAGGCCGGCCAGGCCGAGCATCGGCAGGTCGTTGGCGCCGTCGCCGACGGCGATGGTCTGCTCCAGCGACAGGCCCTCCCGCTCGGCCAGTTGGCGCAGCAGGTCGGCCTTGCGCTGACCGTCGACGATCGGCTCGACAGCCACCCCGGTGACCTTGCCGTCGACGATTTCCAGTTCGTTGGCGAACACGTAGTCGATGCCCAGCCTGGCCTGCACCTGGCGGGCGAAGTAGGAGAAACCGCCGGAGAGGATCGCCGTCTTGTAGCCCAGGCGCCTGAGCTCGGCGAATAGCACCTCGGCACCCTCGGTCAGGCGCAGCGAGGCGCCGATCTCCTCCAGCACCTCCTCCGGCAACCCCTTGAGCAGCGCCAGGCGCTCCTTGAAGCTGGCGCGGAAGTCCAGCTCGCCGCGCATCGCCCGCTCGGTGATGGCCGCGACCTTGTCGCCGATGCCGGCAGCCTTGGCCAACTCGTCGATCACCTCCGCCTCGATCAGCGTCGAATCCATGTCGAACACCGCCAGACGGCGGATACGCCGGAACAGCGTGTCGAGCTGGAAGCCGATGTCGACGTTGAGCTCCTGGGCCGTCAACAGGAATTCCGCGCGCAGCGCCGCCGGATCGGCCGGCTCGCCACGCACCGAGAACTCGATGCAGCCCTTGCTGCGCGCCTCCGGCGTGTCCAGGGGCAGACGTCCGGACAGACGGTCGATCTGCTCGATTTCCAGGCCGTGGCGGGCGGTGATCGCACTGACCCGTTCCAGTTGCGCGGCGCTCACCCGGCGCGTCATCAGGGTGACGATGTAGCGCGGCTTGCCCTGGTCGGCGACCCAGGCCGCGTACTCGGCTTCGGAAACGGAGGTGAAACGCACCTGCTGCCCGAGCCCGTGGGCGACGAACAGCAGTTCCTTCTGCAGGATCGACAGTTCGCTCCCGGCCGGGACCTCGACCAGGATGCCGAACGACAGGGTGTCGTGGACGACCGCCTGGCCGATGTCGAGGATGCCCGCCCCGCAGCGGGCCAGCGCGCCGGTGACGGACGCGGTCAGGCCGGGACGATCCGGCCCGGTGAGGTTGATCAGGACAATTTCGCGCAAGGCGCCGTCTCCCATGGCAAAGAAGGCGGCATTCTAGCAGGGCCCGCCGCACCGGGCGCTTCCCGGCCGGCCGCCCACTCCGCCGAACGTACCCCGCCGGGCGGTTTCCCCCCGTCAAGCCTTACTGCGCGCCCCCGGCATTCCGTATACTGCCCACCCGAATTTTTCACGAGCCGCGATCAGTGACCCGGCCAGCCTCCGCCAAGCCCGAAAACTTCTTCGTCCTGCTGTTCCGCGCCTTGTGCCAGCGGCGCGTCCCAGTCTCCCTGCGTATCGTCAGCCACAGCCTGGTGCTGGTGATCCTGGCCCTGGCCCTCTATTCCTGGCTGGTCGGCCTGCAGGTCCGCCAGACCATGCACGAGCAGGCCGATGCCCTCGGCCAGACGCTGACCACCCAGACCAGCGCCGCGGCCAGCCACCTGTTGGTGGCCAACGACATCCTCAGCCTCAACGTGCTGCTGGGCAACTTGACGAAGAACCCGCTGGTCGCCCACGCGGCCGTCTACAACGCGGACAACCACCTGCTCGCCGAAGCCGGCAACCGTCCGCCGCGGATGCCGCCGGAAGGCGATCCCAGCCTCCACGCCCGGCCCATCACCTTCCAGGACAGTGTGACCGGTCACCTGCGCATCGTCCTGAACATGCCGCAGTTCCGCGAGCCCTTCATCATCGGCCTGCGCAACATGGGCCTGCTCGGCCTGGGCCTGCTGCTGCTGACGCTGATTCTCGGCCTGCGCCTGGGCTACGGCATCTCCACGCCGCTGCTGCAGTTGCGCGTCTGGCTGCGCGAGCCGGACGACCAGCCCCCCGGCGCCGAACGCCAGGACGAGATCGGCGACCTGGCCCGCCAGTTGCGAACCCGTCTCGCCCCCGAGCGGGCGTCCCGCCCAGCGCCCGACGGACTCGAGGACGACGAGCTGTCGCTCGACCTGTCCGATGCGCCTTCCACGGCCAGGACGTCCGCCGGGAAGCCGGTCTCACGCCCCATGTCCCACACGGCGGTGCCACCCTTCGCCACGCCCGAGCCGGCGAAGCGCAACGTGGCGGTGCCCGACGCCTCGAGACTCGGCGCGACGAACGCCAGGGCGGAGTCCTCGTCGCATCCCCTGTCCGGCTTGCACGCCGATATCGACGACCTGGACGACGAGGCCCCGCCGCTGCGCCGGCTGGTCCCGGATGCCGGCGACGAGCCCGGCTTCGGCGTGGACTTCGACGAAGACGTCGCCCCCGCGTCCGCCTCGCACCGTCAGGCCCGCGAGAGCGCTGTGCTGGCCATCCAGCTCGGCCCCCTGGACCAGTTGCGCAACCTGTCCCGCGAACGGCTGGCGGAACTGCGCCGGCGCTATCGCGACAGCCTGGAGCAGGCTGCGGCGTTCTACGGTGGCGAACTGCACCCGCTCGACGAGGACGGCGGCCTGCTGCTGTTCCATCGCCGCGAGTGCGGCGACGACTACCTGGCCGGTGCCATCTGTTGCGCCGAACTGCTGCGTTCGCTGAAATCCGAGTTGGAGCTCGAGGCCGCCGGCGACGCCAGCCTGCAATTGCAGCTCGGCCTCGCGCGCGGCGACAAGCTCGCCGGCCTCGGCCAGGCGGCCCTGCTGCTCAGCCCGGGCGGCCAGTCCGCACTGACCCTGGCGCAGTACAGCCACGACGTCCTGCTGCTGGAGCGGCAGATCGGCGAGGACCCCGCAGCCCGCCAGTGCGCGCGCTTGCGGTCGCTAGCCAATCCGGAAGGCGCCGCCACCATCGAGTACCTGCTCGAACCCTACGCCACCGAACTGGACGGCCAGTTGGCCCGCCTGCGCGAGGAGCTGCAAAGCTATTGATCTGATCCGCACCCTGCCAGCCCCCGAGCCCGCCGATCGCCGAAACGGCGCCGGCTCGCAGGCGCTGGCGCCTTCGCCGGCCAGCTCCCGGACCTCGGCCTGGGCAGCCCGCCCTCCCGCCACGCGCCATCCTCGACCGGACGCCCATCCCCGAGCCGAGCGTCGTCCCTGCCGGTCGGCCCCGCTTTGACAGCCGGGGCTCCGCCAGCTAAACAGGAAAACAAGAGTCAGCTAACGAATGCGCCCAGGCGCCGCCGATCCATGGGTATCTACAGGTGAACAAAATGAAAAAGAACACCGTGCTCGACCCCAAGAAGCATCTCGAACCGGGGCTGGAAATCCATAGCTGCGAAGACCTGCCGGAGGAGGCCGCCCTGCCGCGCGCCCGGGGCGACTGGCGCCTGTCGCGCTCCAACAAGCCACGGCGCACCTGGCGCCTGAGCAAATAGCCTTTCCTTCCCTGTCCGGCCGTTTTCACGCTCTCAGGCGGGAACGGCCTTCGCCGGCCTATTCCCGCCATCGAGCCCGCCGACGAGCGGCTGTCCGGCTACCGCCTGTCGAGCAGGCCCCTACCGTCCATCCACTGCCCGCCCCTTCGCCGGAAAAACCGGAACTCTGCCTATAGGCTTCTCTCAGTAACTGTGCAGCCAGACGCTTGTCCGGACTGCGCACTCCACCAGCTCGCGAGGAGAAAGGCCATGCCCAAACACGCCAATCCCGGAAACTTCGCCAACGACCCCGAACGGGCCGCCGCAGCCGGCCGCAAGGGTGGGCACAACAGCGGCGGCAATTTCGCCAACGACCCGAAAAAAGCCTCCGAGGCCGGCCGCAAGGGAGGCCGCAACAGCCACGGAGGCGGCCGCCAGCAACACTGACCGTTCCAGGCGGGAGTGTCCTCCCGCCTGTCAGGCCATCTCCACCGCCATCGCCGTCGCCTCGCCACCGCCGATGCACAGGCTGGCGACGCCACGCCGTCCGCCGCCGCGGCGCAGGGCGCCCAGCAGGGTAACCAGGATACGCGCCCCGGACGCGCCGATCGGATGTCCCAGGGCGCAGGCGCCGCCATGGACGTTGACCCGTGCCGGATCGAGCCTAAGATCGCGGATCGCCGCCAGGGTCACCACCGCGAAGGCCTCGTTGATTTCCCACAGGTCGACGTCGCCGACCGACCAGCCGAGCCGCTCCAGCAGTTTTCGCATCGCGCCGACCGGCGCGGTCGGAAACAGCCGCGGCTCATGGGCATGGCTGGCATGGCCGACAACGGTCGCCAGGGGCGCGAGTCCGAGCCGTCCGGCCGTGGAGCGGCGCATCAGCAGCAGTGCGGCGGCGCCGTCGGAAATCGAGCTGGAGTTGGCCGGCGTCACCGTACCGCCCTCGCGAAAGGCCGGCTTGAGTTCGGGAATCCGCTCCAGACGTGCCTTCGGCGGCTGTTCATCGTGCTCGATCAGTACCTCGCCGTGGCGGCCGGAGAGGCTCACCGGGGCGATTTCCCAGGCGAAGGCACCGGACTCGATGGCCGCCCGGGCGCGGCTCGTCGAGGCGATGGCCCAGGTGTCCTGCTCCTCGCGGCCGAAGCCGTGGCTGGCCGCGCAATCCTCGGCGAAGGTGCCCATCAGCCGGCCCCGGTCGAAGTAGGCATCCTCCAGACCGTCGAAGAACATGTGGTCGAGCGCCTGCCGATGCCCGAGCCGGTAGCCGCCGCGCGCGCCGGGCAGCAGGTAGGGGGCGTTGCTCATCGACTCCATGCCGCCGGCCAGCACGACCTCGGCGCTGCCGGCGAGCAGCAGGTCATGGGCCAGCATGGCGGCCTTCATCCCGGAGCCGCACACCTTGTTGACCGTGGTGCAGCCGACCGACAGCGGCAAACCTGCCTCGATCGCCGCCTGGCGGGCCGGCGCCTGGCCGAGCCCGGCCGGCAGCACGCAGCCGAGGATCAGTTCCTGCACCCGCTCGCCGGGAAGGCCGGCCCGCTGCAGCGCCGCGCGCACGGCGACGCCGCCCAGCCGCGGCGCGCTCAGCCCGGAGAGTTCGCCCTGGAACGCGCCGAGCGGCGTGCGCGCGGCGGAAACGATGACAACCGGATCCTGGGACATGTGACGTCCTCGCTGGCGGTTATTGACGAAAGAAGGGAGCGCCCTAGCGGGCGGCCATGCGGATGGCGCCATCCAGGCGGATGACCTCGCCGTTTAGGTACGGGTTGGCGAAGATGTGCTCCACCAGCGCGGCGAACTCCCCGGGCCGCCCCAGCCGTGGCGGGAAGGGCACCATCCGGCCCAGCGACGCCTGCACCTCGGCCGGCATGCCCAGCAGCATGGGGGTTTCCATGACCCCGGGCGCGATGCACATGACGCGGATGCCGTGCTGGCACAATTCCCGGGCCAGCGGCAGGGTCATCGCCACCACGCCGCCCTTGGAGGCGGCATAGGCGGCCTGGCCGATCTGCCCCTCGAAGGCCGCCACCGAGGCGGTATTGACGATCACCCCGCGCTCGCCAGCGGCATCCGGCTCCGTCTCGCGCATGATCGCGGCGGCCAGGCGGATCATGTTGAAGCTGCCCAGCAGGTTGATCTCCAGGGTACGGGCGAAGGTTTCCAGGGCATGCGGCCCCGCGCGCCCGACCAGCTTCTCCGCCGGGGCGATACCGGCGCAGTTCACCAGGCCGCGCAGAGGTCCCATGCCGACGGCGGCCTCGAAGCAGGCGTGGGCGCTGTCGGCGCGGGCCACGTCGGTTTCCACGAAACGCGCCCGCTCGCCCAGTTCCGCAGCCAGCGCGACGCCGGCCTCGCGGTCGATGTCGGCCAGCACCACCCGGCCGCCGCGCTCGACGATCAACCGCGCCGTCGCCGCGCCCAGTCCGGAACTCCCGCCGCTCACCACATACACGTTGTCCCCGATCCGCATGAGCTTTCCTCCCTGTCCTGCCGTAAAGTCTAGCCTTGCGTGCCGCCCCCGCGCGCCGGAGGGCCGCCATGGGTACCGTCGACCGCCGCCGTTCGAGAAACGACCATGCTGATCCAGATCCCACCCCGCTCGCACTGCCCGTCCTCCGAGATCACCCCGGAGTCCGTCTACCTGTCGCGCCGACGCTTTCTCGGCGCCGGGGCCGTGGCGCTGGGCGCCGCCGTCCTGCCCGCCCGGTCCCGCGCCGAAAGCCAGCGCTACGCCGGCGTCGAACCGGGCCGCCCGCCCGCCTGGTTCACCGAGAAGCTGCCGGATACCCGCTGGCAGGCGGTCGAGGCGCCGGGCGATGCGCTCACCCCGTTCCAGGATGCCAGCCACTACAACAACTTCTACGAGTTCGGCCCGGACAAGGGCGATCCGGCGGCGAACGCCGGCCGGCTGCCCACCGAACCCTGGAGCGTGCGGATCGACGGCGAGGTCGGCAAGCCGGGCCGGTACGCCCTGGAAGATCTGGTCCGCCCGCACGCACTGGAGGAGCGCATCTACCGGCTGCGCTGCGTGGAGGCCTGGTCGATGGTGATCCCCTGGCTGGGCTTCCCCCTCGCCGAGTTGCTCAAGCGCGCCGAGCCTACCGGCAACGCCAGGTACGTGGCCTTCGAGACGCTGGTCGATCCCGAGCACATGCCGGGCCAGCGCTCGCGCTTCGCCCTGCTCGACTGGCCGTACCGCGAGGGCCTGCGGCTGGACGAGGCGATGCACCCGCTGACCCTCCTGGCGGTGGGCATGTACGGTCGCGTGCTGCCCAACCAGAACGGCGCGCCGCTGCGGCTGGTCGTACCCTGGAAGTACGGTTTCAAGAGCATCAAATCGATCGTGCGCATCAGCCTGACCGAACGCCAGCCCTACACCAGTTGGCAGAACCGGGCACCCGAGGAGTACGGCTTCTACGCCAACGTCAATCCCGCCGTAGACCACCCGCGCTGGAGCCAGAAACGCGAACGGCGCCTGCCGGGCAGCCTGTTCAGTCCCAACCTGCGCGATACCCTGCCGTTCAACGGCTATGCCGAGGAAGTCGCCGGCCTCTACGCCGGCATGGACCTGACCAAGGACTACTGATGAAACATCCGCTCTGGCGCTGCGCCGTATTCGTCGCGGCCCTGTTGCCGCCGCCCGTCTGGCTGTACCAGGCCTGGATCTTCGCCCTCGGCCCGGACCCGGGCAAGGTGCTGCTCGAACGCCTCGGCCAGGGCGCGCTGATCCTGCTGCTGCTGACCCTGAGCCTGACGCCGCTGCAACGGGCGACGCACTGGAGCGGCTGGGGGCAGGTGCGCCGCCAGCTCGGCCTGTGGTGCTTCGCCTATGCCTGCCTGCACCTTCTGGCCTACCTGGTCTTCGTCCTGGGACTGGATTTCGCCCAGCTCGGTACCGAGCTGCAAAAGCGCCCCTACATCCTGGTCGGCGCGCTGGCCTGGTGCAGCCTGCTGCCGCTCGCCCTCACCTCGAACCGCTTCAGCATGCGCCGCCTGGGCCGGCGCTGGAAGCAACTGCACCGCCTGGTCTACGCGGCTCTCGGCCTGGCACTGCTGCACATGCTGTGGATCGTCCGCTCGGATATCGGCCAGTGGCTGCTGTATTGCGCCTGGGCCCTGCTCCTGCTGGCCCTGCGCCTGCCCGGCCCGGGACGCCGCCTCGGGCGAAGGGCCGGCGGCGCTCCGTGAGGCAGGTGCGGCCCAGCCCCGCGACTACAGGTTTCGCCCGTTTCACCGGCCCTGAAAAATCCCTTTCGAATCATGTGGATAAAAGAAAATCGGGCATTTTGCCCAACTGGCACGCATTCTGCCTTTAGACTTGAGGCCAGTGCGGTAGAGCCTCCCCGAGGGATCGGGCTACCGCCCTCAGTCAAAACAACGAGTAGAGGAAACACTCATGCGTATCGCCTCCTGCCTGCTGGGCAGCGCCCTGGCCGTCGCCCTGTCGTCCGGCACGGCCTTCGCCGCGGAAGAACTCACCGGCACCCTGAAGAAGATCAAGGACACCGGTACCATCACCCTTGGTCACCGCGACGCCTCCATTCCCTTCTCCTACCTGGGCGGCGCCTCGCGCCAGCCGATCGGCTACTCCCACGACCTGCAGTTGAAGGTGGTCGAAGCGCTCAAGCAGCAACTCGGCCTGCCCGAACTCAAGGTGCGCTACACCCTGGTCACCTCGCAGACGCGCATTCCGCTGGTACAGAACGGCACCGTCGACCTGGAGTGCGGCTCCACCACCAACAATCAGGAACGCCAACAGCAGGTGGCCTTCTCGGTGGGTATCTTCGAGGTCGGCACCCGCCTGCTGACCAGAAAGACCTCGGGCATCGCCGACTTCCCCGACCTCAAGGGCAAGAACGTGGTGACCACCGCCGGCACCACTTCCGAGCGCCTGCTCAAGGCCATGAACGTCGAGCGGCAGATGGGCATGAACATCATCGCCGCCAAGGATCACGGCGAAGCCTTCCTCATGCTCGAATCCGGCCGCGCGGTGGCCTTCATGATGGATGACGCGCTGCTCTACGGCGAAATGGCCAAGGCCAGGAAGCCCGACGACTGGACCGTGGTCGGCACGCCGCAGTCCTACGAGATCTACGGCTGCATGCTGCGCAAGGACGACCCGGCCTTCAAGAAGGCGGTCGACGGCGCCCTGACCGCGACCTTCGAGTCCGGCGAGATCAACGCCATCTACGACAAGTGGTTTCTCCAGCCGATCCCACCCAAGGGCCTGAACCTCCACTTCCCGATGAGCGACGAGTTGAAGAAACTGATCGCCGAACCCACCGACAAGGCCGCCGGCCAATAGCGAACGGCGGTGCCCTGCGCGCCGGGGCTTGTCCCGCGCAGGGCTCCCTCACAGTGCAGATCGGAGGAAATCCCCCATGGATTACAACTGGGACTGGGGCGTGTTCTTCAGGTCCACCGGGATCGGCGACGAGATCTACCTCGACTGGTTCGTCGCCGGCTTCGGCTGGACCCTCGCCGTCGCCCTGGTCGGCTGGATCATCGCCCTGCTGCTGGGCTCGCTGCTCGGCGTGCTGCGCACCCTGCCAAACCGCTGGCTGTCCGGCATCGCCAGCGCCTACGTGGAGCTGTTTCGCAACGTGCCGCTGCTGGTGCAACTGTTCCTCTGGTACTTCCTGGTGCCGGACCTCTTGCCCACGCCGCTGGAGCTGTGGTTCAAGCAGGACCTCAGCCCGGCCACCTCGGCCTACCTGAGCGTGGTGGTGTGCCTCGGCCTGTTCACCGCCGCACGGGTCTGCGAACAGGTACGCACCGGCATCCAGGCGCTGCCCAGGGGCCAGACCGCCGCGGCCCAGGCGCTGGGCCTGCGGAGCGGACAGATCTACCGCCAGGTGCTGCTGCCACAGGCCTTTCGCATCATCATCCCGCCGCTGACCTCGGAGTTCCTCAACATCATCAAGAACTCCTCGGTGGCTTCGCTGATCGGCCTGATGGAACTGCTCGCGCAGACCCGCCAGACAGCGGAATTCACCACCAACCTGTTCGAGGCCTTCACCCTGGCCACGCTGATCTACTTCACCCTGAACATGAGCCTGATGCTGTTCATGCGCTGGATCGAGAAAAAGGTCGCGGTGCCGGGTCTGATCGGGGGAGGCAAGTGATGGATTTCAGTTCGATCCCCGCCGCGCTCCCGGCGCTCTGGGAGGGCATGCAGACCACCCTGCTGCTGCTCGCCCTCGGCGTGCTCGGCAGCGTGCTGCTGGGCACCCTGCTGGCGATCCTGCGCCTTTCGCACAACCCGCTGCTGGCCGGCATCGCCTCCGCCTACGTCAACTACTTCCGCTCCATTCCGCTGCTGCTGGTGATCATCTGGTTCTATTTCGCGGTGCCCTTCGTGCTGCGCTGGATCACCGGCGAGGACACCCCGGTGGGCGCCTTCGCCTCCTGCCTGGTGGCCTTCGTGATGTTCGAGGCCGCCTTCTACTGCGAAATCGTCCGCGCCGGCATCCAGTCGATTCCGCACGGCCAGATGAGCGCCGCCCAGGCGCTGGGGATGACCTATGGCCAGAGCATGCGACTGGTCATCCTGCCGCAGGCCTTCCGCAAGATGACCCCGCTGCTGCTGCAACAGAGCATCATCCTCTTCCAGGACACCTCGCTGGTCTACAGCGTCGGCCTGATGGACTTTCTCAACGCCGCCCGCTCGCACGGCGACATCATCGGCCAGCCCCACGAATTCCTGATCTTCGCCGGCCTGGTGTACTTCGTCGTCAGCTTCGCCGCCTCGCAACTGGTCAAGCGTCTGCAGAAAAGGTTAACCGTATGATTTCGATCCGAAACGTCAGCAAGTGGTACGGGGACTTCCAGGTCCTGACCGATTGCACCACCGAGGTACGCAAGGGCGAGGTGGTGGTGGTCTGCGGACCGTCCGGCTCCGGCAAGTCCACCCTGATCAAGTGCGTCAACGCCCTGGAGCCCTTCCAGCAGGGCGACATCGAGGTCGACGGCACCTCGCTGGCCGCCCCGAAGACCGACCTGCCGAAGCTGCGTGCCCGGGTCGGCATGGTGTTCCAGCATTTCGAGCTGTTCCCCCACCTGACGGTCACCGAGAACCTGACCCTGGCACAGATCAAGGTCCTCGGCCGCGGCAAGGCCGAGGCCACCGAGAAGGGCCTGGCGCTGCTCGACCGGGTCGGCCTCGCAGCCCACGCCCACAAGCACCCCGGCCAGCTCTCCGGCGGCCAGCAGCAGCGCGTGGCGATCGCCCGCGCGCTGGCCATGGACCCGGTGGTGATGCTGTTCGACGAGCCGACCTCGGCGCTCGACCCGGAAATGGTCAACGAAGTGCTCGACGTGATGGTCCAGCTCGCCCAGGAGGGCATGACCATGATGTGCGTGACCCATGAGATGGGCTTCGCCCGCAAGGTCGCCGACCGGGTGATCTTCATGGACCGCGGCAACATAGTCGAAGACTGCGCCACGGAAGCCTTCTTCGGCGACATCGCGGCGCGCTGCGAGCGAGCCCGGCAGTTCCTCGCCAAGATCCTGCCGCATTGAGGGCCCGTGCATGAAGCCCTGCCTGCCCGTGCTCGCCCCCGTCCTGCTCGCCCTGGGCCTGCTGCTGTCGCCCGCGTCGCATGCCGCGGAAAGCGAAACCGCGCCGCCACGGCCGCGGGTGACCATACTCGCCACCGGCGGCACCATCGCCGGAGCCGGCGCCAGCGCCGCCGACAGCGCCACCTACCAGGCCGCCAAGGTCCCGGTCGAGCAACTGCTCGCCGGCGTACCGCAACTCGCGGACCTCGCCGAGGCGCGCGGCGAACAGGTGTTCCAGCTCGCCTCGGAGAGCTTCGGCAACGAGCAGTTGCTCGCCCTCGGCCGGCGTGTCGCCGAGCTGGCGGAGAATCCCGAGGTCGACGGCATCGTCATCACCCATGGCACCGACACCCTGGAGGAAACCGCCTACTTCCTCACCCTGGTCGAGCGTACCGACAAGCCCATCGTAGTGGTCGGCTCCATGCGCCCGGGCACCGCCCTGTCCGCCGACGGCGCGCTCAACCTGTACAACGCCGTCGCCGTGGCCGGCAATCCGCAAGCGCGTGGCAAGGGCGTGCTGGTGACTCTGAACGACGAGATCCACTCCGGGCGCGACGTCGCCAAGGCGCTGAACATCAAGACCGAGGCCTTCAAGAGTCCCTGGGGACCGCTGGGCATGGTGGTGGAAGGCAAGAGCTACTGGTTCCGCCTGCCGGCCAAGCGCCACACGCTGGACTCCGAATTCGACATCCGCCGGATCGACAGCCTGCCGCGGGTCGACATCGCCTACGCCTACGGCAACCTCGACGACACCGCCTACCGGGCCTTCGCTCGAGCCGGCGCCAAGGCCATCGTGCATGCCGGCACCGGCAACGGCTCGGTCGCCGCGCCGCTGGTGCCGGCCCTGCGCGCGCTGCGCGAGGAAGGCCTGCAGATCATCCGTTCCTCGCGCGCCGACCAGGGCGGCTTCGTCCTGCGCAACGCCGAACAGCCGGACGACCGCTACGACTGGGTGGTCGCCCACGACCTCAATCCGCAGAAGGCGCGCATCCTCGCCATGGTCGCGCTGACCCGGACGCAGGACAGCAAGGAGCTGCAGCGGATCTTCTGGGAATACTGACAGGCACGGCCCAGCCAGGCCGCACTTGCGGCCTGGCCGCCGACGGCCGAAGCTATCGGCCTTTCCGTCGGAGCCACCCATGAACACCACCGAACTCACCCGCCGCCTGCACGCCATCCGTGACACCAACAATTGGCAACGCTTCCACAGCCCGAAGAACCTGGCGATGGCCGCCAACGTGGAAATGGCTGAGTTGGTGGAGATCTTCCAGTGGAAAAGCGAGGACGAATCCCGCGCCCTGCCCGCCGACGAACTGGCGCACGCCGGCCAGGAGATCGGCGACGTGGTCCTCTACCTCCTCTTGCTCTGCGCCGAACTCGGCCTGGATCTGGACGAGGTGGTGCGCGCCAAGCTGGCCGACAGCGAACGGCGCTTCGCCCGATGAGCGACCGCCACTTCGACGACCTGGCCCTGCGTTTCGCCGAGAAGATCTACGGCGGCGCCAAGGGCGCGATCCGCCTCGCCGTGCTCCAGGCCGACCTGGCCGAAGTCTTGCCCGAACGCCCGCTGCGGGTGCTCGACGTCGGTGCCGGACTCGGCCACATGGCGCTCTGGCTGGCCAAGCGCGGCCACCTCGTGACCCTCGCCGAGCCGGCTGCGCCGATGCTCGGTGCCGCCCGCGAACGCTTCGCCGCCGCCGGCCAGCGGGCCACTTTCGTCCAGGCACCCTGGCAGGAACTGCCCGGCCGGCTCGATGCCCCCTTCGATCTGGTGCTCTGCCACGCCGTGCTGGAATGGCTGGCCGAGCCGCTGCGCATCCTCCCCGTGCTGCACCAGTTCAGCGCACCCGGCGGCTGGCTGTCGCTGGCCTTCTACAATAAGGACGCGCTGATCTACCGCAACCTGCTCAAGGGCCACTTCCGCAAGCTGCGCAAGGAACAGTTCGCCGGCGAAGGCCGCAGCCTGACCCCGCAGCGCCCGCTCGACCCGCGCGAGCTGAAGGCCGCGATGCAGAGCGCCTGGCGGATCGACGGCGAAAGCGGCGTGCGGGTCTTCCACGACTACATGCCGGTGGAATTCCAGGCCCGGGCGGAACTGCCCGACCTTCTGGAAATGGAACTGGCCTACCGCCGTCACCCGGCCTTCGCCGGTCTCGGCCGCTACCTGCATTGGCTCTGCCGGCCACATCCGACTTGCTAAGCTTGTAACGAGGGTATCGCCGTTCCAGGAGCGAAGCCCGAGCATTTCCCCGCTCCCCACCGGGGTGAGGGCCACCCGCATGCATCGCCTGGCCGCACTGTCGCTCTGTCTCGCGCTCGGCGCCTGCCAGGGCCCCAATCCCTACCGCGCCGAATCCCTGCCCCTGCCTCCGGCGCCCCCCACGGCCGCCACGCCCTTCGAGCCGGGCGTCTATCCGGCCCCGCCCAGGGACTACGCCGCCTACCGCGACTGGGCCTGGCTGCACGGCCGCCCGCCGGACGGCGACGCCGGCCTGGATGCCGCCCAGGTGCAGGAAATCCTCTCCGCCGAGCTGGACCAGCGCGGCCTGCGTCCGGTCCGTCCGGGCGCCGAGGCGGATCTGCGGGTCAGTGCGCAGTTGACCCTGAAGCGGCGTATCCGCATCTACAGGGATTACTACGATCGCTTTGGCGGCTACTACGGCTACGGCCATCACTGGGATCGTTTCGGGGTATGGGGCCGGGCTCCCCTCGTCTACCGCTACGAGGAACAGGTGCTGGTGGTGCGCATCGCGTTCACCGCCGGCACGGATGGTCGGCGGCTCTGGCACGGCAGCGGCGAGGCCCGCGTCGACGCCGAGCGGAGCGGCCGCGCCAGGGCTCTGCAGCAGGCGGCCCGGCTCGCCCTGCAAGGCTTTCCGCCGTAGCCCCGAATGGAGCCCGCCATCGACCTTCAAGAATGTTTGACCATCGACAAGTCGCACGAGCGCCGCAGGCTCGAAAATCCTCGCTCACCGATCGGTTATGGATTGGTTACGCACAAACTTTAGATTGGAAAGCGACACCGCCCTTTCCCCTCCTCTCGGGGGAAAACCGGCCGAAGCGAAGGGAACAACGTCCGCGACGGTCCATCCGCCGCATGCACCGCCACCGGAGAAACCACCATGCGAATCCGTATGCTGCTGCCTCTTCTACTGCTGCTCGCAGCCTGCCAGAGCGTCCAGCTCGAGCGCGACTTCGACCCCAGCCGCGATTTCGGCGCCTACCGCACCTGGAGCTGGCAGGAACCGGCGCTGCAGTTCCGCCCCTCCGACCCGCGCCTCAGAAGCGACCTGACGGAGCAGCGCGTACGTGCCGCCGTGGCCGAGCAGCTCGACCAGCGCGGCCTGCGCCAGGCCCCGTCCGGTAACCGGGGCGACATCCGGGTGCAGGTCTGGCTGGTCGTCGACCAGCGCCAGAGCCAGATCACCTCCTACCCCGGCGGCTACTGGGGCAATCCCTGGTATGGCTACTGGGGCGGCCCCGGCTTCGGCGAAACGCGCACCTACGACTACCAGGTCGGCACCCTGCAGATCGACTTCTACGATAGCCGCGACGGCAAGCTGGTCTGGCGCGGCAGCGCCCAGCAGATCCTGCGCGAGGGACCCTACGATCCGGCCGAGCGCACCCGGATGATCCGCGAGACCGTATCCCGGGTGCTGTCGCAATATCCGCCGCATTGAAACGCCGGCCGGCACGACGGCCGGCGGCGTCACACCCCTTCCAGCAGGACATCCAGATCCAGCGTCGAACGCCGGCCCAGGTCCTTGCGATGCGCCTCGAGGAAACCCTCGGCGGCCTTGCGGCCCTGGTCACGCAGCATCGTCAGGAACGCCCACTCCCCGTTCAGCTTCGAGGAGTAGCCCAGCTCCAGCAGCACATCGCTGGAGATCCGGTGAATCCGCATCGAGGCCCAGCGGGCGCTTTCGTTGTCGCCGAGACAGACCATCTGACGCAGCAGCGCGATCATCTTCAGTTCCTTCAACAGCACGGAGTTGAAGGAAACCTCGTTGAGACGGCTGAGGATGTTGCGCGCCGAGCGCGGCGTACCCGGACGCTCGATGGGATTGATCTGCACCAGGATGGTGTCGCTCGACTCGCACTCGCGCACCAGCGGCGTGATCGTGGGATTGCCGGCGTAGCCCCCGTCCCAATAGGCGTCACCGTCGATCTCGATGGCCTGGAACAGGTTCGGCAGACAGGCCGAGGCCAGCAACGCATCGAGCGTCAGGTCGCCGTTGCGGAACACCCGCCCGCGTCCGGTGCGCACGTTGGTCGCGGTGACGAACAGCTTGATCGGACTGTCGGCCAGATGCGCGAAGTCGATGGACTCCTCGAGGATGGCGCGCAGCGGATTGCTCCCGCCCGGGTTCAGGTCGTAGGGAGAGAACACCCGCGCGACCATGTCCATGGTCAGGAACATGGGCGAGTAGTCCAGGGTCCAGCGCCCCAGCAACACATCGAGCGGGCTGCGCCGGAACGGACTGAAGCGCGCGGCCTTCGAGACCCGGCGCCAGAATGTCTCCAGCGCGCGGCGGGCACTCTCCGGCCCGCCCTTGGCATAGCCGTCCACCAGGACGGCCGCATTCATGGCCCCGGCCGAGGTTCCCGAGATGCCATCCAGTTGAAGCTCCGGCTCTTCGAGCAACCGGTCGAGCACGCCCCAGGTAAAAGCTCCGTGGGCACCGCCTCCCTGCAGCGCGAGGTCCACCCGCGGGTGGCCTCGTTTCATCCTGTCTGGTCCTGGTGAAGACATGGCTTCCCCCAAAACAACGACAAAGGAATATTTTCGGCACTACGTTTCTTAGGCGATCGGTAACACGAACCTCGCCGCATTGTACTTAAAATTCATTGCGATATTCCAAAATCTCGGAAATACCGACAAACGGCTATAAGAAAAAGCAAAAAGCTTTCATTTGCCACTATTGACAAACACGGACATACCCAAGAGCACGCCAGCCCCACTCAAGCAGGCGACATCAGGCGATGCGGCGAAGCCCGCAATGATAGCCATATGCCATGATTATCGACCTTGCCGGATGAAAGGCGAGCCCATGCGGCACTTACCGCGAATTGCTCGCTTGCATCTTGCATATCGGACTCTTCGCAGATGGCGCTTTCCGTCAAATCCCACCAGATCGCTCTCGGAAAATCCCCTGATAGCTTCGTGCAAGCCTTTCGGCGAGCAAAGCAAGCCAAAATAATGGCACTTCACATGGGGACTTGGAAAAGCCACGGATAGGTGGCACTTTTATGACGCCGCGATATTATAGCGACACTGAATAGCCATCCATGGCCATTCAGTGTCGAAATGAAATCAATATGACATCACACCAAGGAGCTAACTTATCCCCAACCCACGATGGTTACCGCCCCTCGATACCAAGACAACCTGACATTGCCGGGTCCTTATATGAATGCGCCATTACGACTTTCATGCGTCGGAACACTCGGGGTCCTCCGCAAAGGCGGGGCGGAGAGTCTTCGCTCATCGGCACAACATATATTTCTGAAAGATCAATAAAAACAGATCAAAACCAAGTACTTGGCATTCGACAGGGGAAAACGGGCATGAACGATATTTTCACCAAAACCATTCCATCGACCGTATCGATTACAAAAGCGTGCAAGGTGACAAATGGCTTCAGGATGGATTGCTTGTACTTTGATTCTGATATTGACCCTATACTTCAACAACCTGATCCTGGAGGTGAAGAATGAGTTCAGCAGGCAGGTCGATACCTTGAGGAAGGAACTGCACGCAACGAGAACTTGCCTCGATGCCAAACACATCAAGAGTTCCGAAACCGAATTCAGCAGAAACCTGCAGCGTTTTGAAATCAGCGAACTCCCGAAGGCCCAGAAAAGACTCAACTTTTAGCCCTCCGGGCTGCACACGGGAGAGACACGGGAAAGACAAGCCTGTTTAGGGCTGCAGGTCGCCATAGCGCCGAGTCGGTAACCGAGTTCGAGACGTGCGAGCTCACTTCATATCACTACAATTCAATTGCCACCGACACTTCCAAAGGTTCGAAACCTCAGCCCCTACCTTTTTCAACCTATCGGCTTCTGGATACCAACAGGCCACCGCACTCGAAAGTGACCGGCCGTGCTCCACAGATGCCAACGCCATGCCCAGCATTGCCCGCTCACCGGGCGAATCGAGGCGATCGTTCGACCCCACTCGAAAGGATCGACCGAACATTCGCATACCTCGACCCATTCGCTTCCAACTTCTTCTCTTTTTCCCTCGACGCCGCAACCCTTTGCCCTCAACCGGCCGGAGTCCCGGCAGGGCCGCCCTCCTTCCGCAAGGCGGAGCTGGGAGAAATATCATTTCATCATCAGGGCACCTGTCCCTTCACCGCTCCCGCCGACCCCGGACAATGGCAGGCCTCCCCGGAGAGCAGGGGCCTGGACAGCGTACAGGCGCCACTGTGGGTCACACAGCGGTCACCCAGATTCCGCGGCTCGGCGGTGCCGGGAAAGCTGCCTTCGGGGGTGACGCAGGTGCAAGGCGAACCCGCTGCGATTTCACCGTCCAGGGGGCAGATACCGCCTGTGCTGCGGCAGGCGTTGGCTGGTGGCGCGGCGGGCGGGTCGGGGACCAGCGAGCCCGCAGCCGCGCCTGCTGGCAGGTTGCACCAGCAGGGCGTGCCGACGGGGCCGGCACCCTCGACCCGGCAGGTAGCCGCGGCCGTGCCGCAGGTGCTGGAGCTGCCGGCCGCGGGGAAAGGCGCGGGCAGGCGGCCCGCTCCCGAATCGCCGGTGGCCGCCAGCCGTTGCCCGTCGCGCAGCTTCGCCCAGGCCACATAGCGCGTCTCGGCCTCATAGGCTTCATGCTCCACGGCCTCGTAGTCGCGCAGGTAGCGGATAGCGAACTCCGGGATGCCCCAGCGCCGGTACTGCTCGACATGGGTCAGCTCGTGCGCCCAGAGCGTGGGGTTGTAGAGCGCGTCGCCGGCGTCCCTGAACACCACGACGTGATCGAGAGCGATGGCGCGAGCCTCGCCATAGCGGATCAGGTTCCACTGCAGGCTGAAGTCGTCGCCGCCCTGCACCCGGTAACGCACCGCGTCCAGCACCCGCTCCGGCAGAAAGCCTGCAAGCTGGCGGCGGACGTCCGGCGGCATGGGCTCCACGCCATTGCGCAGCGCCTCGTCGCGGGAATGGACGATCAGTTCCTGAAGGACGGGGCCCCCGGTCTGCGCCAGGGCCTCGTTGAAGGCGGCAGTCCCCTCGTCGATGGCTTGCGCCGGCGGGATCAGCGCCTTGATCTGGCGATGCAGTTCGTCGAACGTCATGTCCGCCGGCGGGGCGGCCGCATCGACGATCCCGCCGCCGCCCGGCTCCCCGCCGGCGACAGCGCCCGCGCAGAGCGCGAGCACGAAACCGGCCGCGTACAGTCTTCGAACGATCGCCGCATGCCTCGCCATCTCCATTCTCCTTTCTCAGCACAGGCGCCCGGCGCCATCACGCGCAATTCAACGCCAGTACAGAACCAGCGCCAGGCCGCTGCCGAGCAGCGCGACGATCAGGTTCACGGCGATCCCCCAGCGGGCGTCGTAACCCGGCGGATATTCGACAGGCGTCAGGGTTCTCAGCACCACCAGGTACTACCGGCACGAATAGACGGCGACAAAGGCACCCAACGCGATGAAGGCCAGCCCCAGCCAGAAGGTGGCGACCGAATCCTTCGCGGCCGGACTGTCGGGGGCGAGCGCCCGGACCAACAGGCCGGAACGCTCCACCACGAAGCCGAAGGCGATCAGCGCCAGGCCGGTCCTGTTCCAGGCCAGCAGGGTCCGCTCGGCGGCGAACAGCACTCGGGGATCGTTCAGGTCTGACATGCTCTCTCCTCGGATTGAATCGGCGTGCCGGCGGCGCACCGCGAACGGATGCGGCGGATGCATCGCTATCGGCAGTCCATGCCGTCAGGCGTGGAGCCACCAAGCCTTGCCAGTCGATCCCCACTCGGTCTCACTGCGCCATCGCATCCGCCCCGTGCTCGGACAGTTGGGCGCCGAACCAGCGGTGGATGGCGGTGATCATGCCGATGTCGCCGGCCTCGAAGCGGATTTCGCCACCATTGGGCAGGGGCAGGTAGGAAACCTTCATGCGCGAGGCGCCGGCCTCCAGCTCCTTGAGCCCCGGCATGTCCGCGCCGTGCAGGCTGGCCGGAGTGGAGAAGTCGCCGCTGGAGAAACGCGCCCGCATATGCAGGAGATGCCGCTGGATGCTCTGCAACTGGTCTTCCGCGCCCGGCTTGCGAATGACGACCTGCATGCTGCCGCCGGTTTCGGTCATGCGGAAGATATGCAGGGTACGCTCAAGGGAAAAAGGCATCACCCTGTGCCCTTGCTGATGGATATGCTCCTGCCGGCCTTGCGCTGAAGAAGAAGTAGCGGCCTGGGCCGGCACGGCGAAACAGGCACACAGGCCGATGACTGACAAGCGTAGATAACCGAACATGAAGATTGCTTTCCGGCAGTGGAGGTCGAAGCGCCGGGAAGGCGCGACGGATTTCGATCCGGCGCCGCGGACGATGCGCGCTGCGGTGCCGACGGGAAGTTATAGCGTATGGGTGGCCCAGTCCATGGCGGCGAACCGGACAGGACGCCGTCTCAGGGAGCCCCATGGATATCGCTCATGACGAATCGGCTTCTCGGCAATGCCGGGAGTCGCGAGAAGTCGATCTCGAGGTTCTGCATCGGCACCGCGTAGGAAAGCTCGCGCGCGAGCACGTCCGCGCCCAGCTTCATCACGATCCGCTCGCCCGGACAGCGATGGCCGCTCTCATGCTCGCCTCCGCCCTGGGGAATGAAATCGCAGGGACCGTACTCGCGGGAACCGAAGCGCTCCGGGCGGAACGTCTCCGGCGCCTGCCAGAGCCGGACGTCATGATCGGTACCGTACAGGTCCAGCATCACCCGCCTACCCGCGGGAAAGGCGTAGCCCCTCCACTCGAAGTCCTGCCGCACGCGCGCGACCACGGCCGGGAAGAAGGGATAGAAGCGGCGCACCTCCTGCACGAACCACTCCCGGTATTCGGCATCTCCGGAGCGGAGGCCATGCCGGCAGTGCGGATAGCGGTGCAATGCATGGGCGACGAAGGTGAGATAGACGGCGATCGCCACGACCGGCCGGATGACGTTCAGCAATTCGACGGCGGCCACATCGCGCTTCCAGCAGGTTGCCATCGAGCCCGCGATGCCAGGAAATCACCTGGGCGGCCGTCTCGGCGGGAGGCTGCCGCCGGCTGGCCCGGATCGACTCGACCAGCGCACCCATCCAGGCCTCGCTCCGCCTGCGCGCCAGACGCGAACGCCAGTGCTTCGGCCCCACCGATCCGGCGTAGTCGAACAGGAGAGCGATCTCGCGAGCACGCGGTCCGGCCTCCTCCTCGGCCAGCGGAATCCCGGCCCAGGCGCATCGTAAAGCACCACCTTTTCCATTCTCTCCCAGCGTCGCGCGCAGGTCCGCCATTCGCCGCGGACCGCCTCGACCAGTTGGGCGACCCGCTCGGCATCCATGAGCAGTGCGACGAACATGTGCTTGCGGTGCCGGTGCGCCTCGCCGTCCAGCCCTTGCACCCCGCCCACGCCGAACAGGGTTTTCTGCAGCCTGGGCGGCATGGCGCCATGGCGCACGAAGCGTTCGGGGTCGTAGAACAGGCGGGCCGCTTCGGCGCCACTCATGCAGAGGGTCTTTCGCAGCAGAAGGCGAGTCTCGAAGAGATTCGAGCCATGGAGACGACACCGCCTGGCGATGAACCGATAGGGGTCGTGCAACAGGGCCAGTGTGCTGTCCAGCCCTTTGTCCCGGGGAATCCTGTGCATGCGTTGTCTCCTCCTCCCGTGCGATGCCAAACCAGTGGCAGAACCGATGGTTGCGACGACACTCCCTTTTCGACTGCACCACATCCCGATCGGTCGCCGGGCACCTTTGCAGACGGCGCATCGTCCGCCTCCACGACAGCCGGCAGCACCCTGCCCGACTGGCTGGCCGGCCACGAGCTACGCTATGTCTATCGGCCGTCTGGCTGGAGCCTGCCGGCCATGGCAGGATGGCGTCCGCCCGTGCCGGAACGGTTCTTCCGAGGCAGGGGCAACGGACGGCAGAGGCGACGACGCTGGCCGCCGGCAGTCCGCGAGGCATGTCGTAGTGCCTGCGGCGAGGGTCGTACGCCTCCAACTGGCAGCGGAGGTGAAAGGGATGTCGTTCTGCGAACGGCAAATGGTCTTGCCGGCGGGCGCCCGGCGGCCGGCACAGGGGACGCACCCCGCATGCACGCCACGGCGCCGACCAAGCCGCGCGGGAACCCGGCCGGACCGGGCGGGGATCGAATGCCGATGAGCCAGAGCAACCCGCGCGCCCTGCCGCTGAGATGGCAGTTCGTCCACCTGGTGAAACCCTACTGGAACAGCGAGCGCAAGTGGCTGGTGCGCGGCACCGTCGGCCTGCTCCTGTTGCTGACCCTCGCCCAGGTCGGCCTGGCGATCTGGACCAGCTACTGGCACCGCGAGCTGTTCGACGCCCTGGAGGCACGCTCGCTCGATACCCTGCTGCTACAGATCGCCACCTTCGCGCTGATCTTCGCCCTGACCATGCTGGTCACCGCACTGCACCTGCACGTCAAGCGCCGCTTGCAGCTCGACTGGCGGCAATGGCTGACCCTGAAGCTGCTCGACCAGTGGCTGACGCATGCCCACCACTACAAGCTGCAGTTCACCAGCGGCGAACACGACAACCCCGACGGGCGCATCGCCGAGGACATCCGCATCGCCACCGAGAACGCGATCACCCTCGCCCATTCGCTGGTTTTCTCCCTGCTGATCCTCGGCACCTTCGTCGATATCCTGTTCAAGCTTTCCGGCAGCCTGGCGCTGCCCGGCACCGACATCGTCATCCCCGGCTTCCTGGTACTGCTGGCCTTCCTCTACGCCAGCGGCGGCAGTCTGCTGGGCCTGTTGCTCGGCCGCCCGCTGACCCAGTCCACCAACCGCCTGCAGACGGTCGAGGCGAACCTGCGCTTCGGCCTGGCGCGGGCCCGGGAGAACTCCGAGTCGATCGCCCTGATGCACGGCGAGGGCATCGAGCGCGCCTACGCCGGCCGGCTGTTCGCCGACGTCGGCCAGGGCTGGAACCGGCAGACCGTCGGCTACCTCGGCATCGTGTCCTTTTCCGCCGGCTACGGGGCGTTGTTGCCGGTGTTCCCGATCCTCGTCGCGGCGCCGCAGTACATCGCCGGCACCATGAGCCTCGGCGTGCTGATGCAGGCGGCGCAGGCCTTCCAGCGCCTGACCTCGGCGCTGTCCTGGCCGATCGACAACCTCGGCGAACTGGCCAAGTGCAAGGCTTCGGCGGACCGGGTGGCCAGCCTCTACAACGACATGCTGCAACTGGAGGAACGCGAGCGACTGCCGGTGGAGCACCGCATCGAGCTGGGCCACGGGCGGGCCAACGAACTGGTGTTCCGCGACCTGTGCCTGGCCAATCCGGACGGCGAGATCCTGGTCGAACGTCTCGACGCCACCATCCACCGCGGCGAACGGGTGCTGATCGCCGGCGACCCGGCGGTGACCATCGGCCTGTTCAAGGCGGTGGCCGGCCTCTGGCCCTGGGGCAACGGCAAGATCCTGCTGCCCGACGACGCCGGCGTGGTGTTCCTCTCGCAGCACCCCTTCCTGCCCGACGGCAGCCTGGAAGCGGTGCTCAGCTACCCGCGCGAACCCGGCCATTTCAGCCGGGCGGAACTGCACCACGCGCTCGAATGCGCCGGGGTGACCTGGCTGGCCCCGCGCCTCGCGGAGATCGACAGCTGGAGCCGGGTGCTGCCGCTGCGGGCCCAGCAGTGCCTGGGCATCGCCCGGCTTATCCTGCACCAGCCGCCCTGGGTGTTCCTCGAAGAGGCCACCGACGCCTTCGATCCCAAGGGCGAGGACTACATGCTGGAGATGCTCTGTCGCGAGCTGCCCGACTCGACCCTGCTGACCATCAGCTTCCACCCGGGGCTGGAGCCCCACCACACGCGGAAGCTGATTCTCAACCGCCAGGCCGAACCGCGCTTTCTCTCCTGCGCCAGCGAGCTGTGCGCGCTACGCAAAGGATGAGGGCAGCCAGCCGCGTTCGACGCAGTCGCGGAAGCACCAGGCCGGGGTGGTCTCGGTCTTGTAGTTCCAGAAGAACCAGCCCTGGTACTTCTCGAAGGTCGCCAACTGGGCGGCGGCGTAGCCGCGGTAGGCGACGTTCTCCTGGAAGGCGTCCATGTGCTCCAGGGCGTGGTTGAACGGTCCATCGGCCCACAGCGATACCACCTTGAGGTCCAGTCCCAGGCTCCATTCGCCGCAGATGGTCGGCAGCCCCAGCTCGGTGATGATGCCGTCGGCCTCGGCCTTCCAGATGCCCGCGGCCTTGTTCATGTGGCCGTAGATGTCCATGTCGATGTCGCCGCGCTCGAAGCACTGGTAGCGGTGGATGTCGAAGATCACGTTGCGGTATTCCGGCTCCTGCATGAAGCCCAGGTATTCGCGGAAGTCGCGGAAGCCGTCGTGGAGCACCACCGCCACCCGCTCGGGCGGGCAGTACCGGCGGATGCGCGCGTAGGCGTCCAGGTTGTAGGCCTTGAGATAGTCGGTGGGCACGTCCCAGCGCGGCTCGTTGAGTACCTCGATGGCGTGCAGCGCCGGGTGCTCGCGATAGCGCTCGGCCAGGCGTTCCAGCACCGACAACGAATGCTCGCGGTACTCGGGGCGGGTGTGCCATTCGCAGACATCCTTGATTCCGCCGTTGTCGAAGCCGTTCTGGCAACCCGACGCGGCGTGCAGGTCGAGCACCACGCGCAATCCGTGCTCTTCGGCCCATTGCATGGCGCGGTCGAGCACCGCGATGCCGCCTTCGACGAAGGGATGGCGGGCCTCGCCGTAGCTCGGGTGGTAGGGATAATCGGGGCCGAAGATCCAGTGGCCGACCGGGATGCGCACGGCGTTCAGGCCGCGCTCGGCCAGCCAAGCGAAATCGTCGCGGGTGATCCAGCGATTCCAGTGGGCGCGCAAGCGCTCGCCGGCCCGCTCGCCCAGTTCGGCGCACCAGGTGGTTTCGTCGGTGGCCGCCAGGCCCTCGAACAGGCTCGGCACCATCCACTTCTCCAACACCAGCCAACTGCCCAGATTGACGCCACGCAATTTCAGGCCGCTCTTGTTCATCTCGCTCTCCTGCGGAATTAAGGCCTTTCGAACAGCATAGATGGCCCGTCTCGCTGGAGCGCGAAGGCAGGCAGGCGAAGGATGACGAAGGGGGAAGCCGGGGGCGCGCAAAGCCCCCGGCCACGAAGGCGCCGCTCCGGCGCCGCGCTCAACCGCGCGCCGGCTGGCTGGCGAGGCCGGGCTGCTCGGCGATCAGCCGGTAGGCGGCGGCGCCGAGCAGCGCCCCGACGATGGGCGCGATCCAGAACAGCCAGAGCTGGGCGATGGCCCAGCCGCCGGCGAACACCGCGACGCCGGTACTGCGCGCCGGATTCACCGAGGTGTTGGTCACCGGGATGCTGATCAGGTGGATCAGCGTCAGGGCCAGCCCGATGGCGATCGGGGCGAAACCGGCGGGGGCGCGCTTGTCGGTGGCGCCGAGGATGATCAGCAGGAAGAACAGGGTCATCACCACCTCGGTCACCAGGGCCGACAGCAGCGAATAGCCGCCCGGCGAATGGGCGCCGTAGCCATTGGAGGCGAATCCCTTGGTGACGTCGAAACCGGCGGTGCCGCTGGCGATTACGTAGAGGACCGCGCCCGCGGCGATCCCGCCGAGCACCTGGGCGACGATATAGGGCAGCAGATCCTTCGCCGGGAAACGCCCGCCGGCCCACAGGCCGATGGATACCGCCGGGTTCAGGTGGCAGCCGGAGATATGGCCGATGGCGAAAGCCATGGTCAATACCGTCAGGCCGAACGCCAGCGAAACGCCGTGCAGACCGATGCCGACCTCTGGAAAGGCCGCCGCGAGGACAGCGCTACCGCAGCCGCCGAGCACCAACCAGAAGGTTCCGAGAAACTCCGCGCCATACCTGTTCATTTTTCCTACTCTCCGTGGAATTTGGGGCGGCGCCTCTCCGCCTTCGTAGAGGCGCTCGCGGCGAGTCTAGTCAAGAGGTTCACGGCAAGTCCAGCCAGGGACCTGCGGTGCTCCGCCGCTGGGAATCCGGCTCTCGGCAAGCGAAGTTCGCACGCCTGACCGGCGCGTCGGCACCGGCTGGATCAATCCTCGCGCTCGAAGACATAGAACAGGTTCGGCTCGCTGATCATGTAGAGCCGGCCTTTTTCGTCCAGGGCCAGGCCTTCGCCCTGCGGGACGTTCTCCTTGAGCCCGGCGGAATTGCGCCACAGGGAGCGCAGGCTGACCGTATCGCCCTGCCCGTCCACTTCGGCCAGCAGCCGCGACTCGTCGCTGAGCAGGATCAGGTGATCGCTGTCCTCGTCGTACTCCAGCGAAGCCAGGGCGGTGCCCCCGGTCCCGAAGAAGCCATCGTTCAGCCAGTCGGAACGGTCGAGCACCCGGAGGTTGAAGTCGCCGGCCAGACTGGCCTTGAAGCCACGGATTTCGTAGAGCTTGAGCGGCGAGTGCTCGGTGACCACGAACAGTCGATCGCCGCCGCGGTCGTAGGCGACGCCTTCGAAGCCACGGTTGTCGCCGTCGGGGTTGTCGAAGCCCAGGGTCAGCGACCGGTAGTCCCGGCGCTTCAGGGCGCCGGGAGCGCCCGGCACCGGCACGGCGACCAGCGCCTGGTCGCGCTCCTCGGTGAGCAGCAGCAGATCTCCGCCCAGGTAGGCCACGCCCTCGACATCCTTGAAACCGTGCAGCGGATAGCGCGCCAGTACCTCGCCCCCGGTGCTCAGGGCGATCAGTTCTTCGGGATTGTTGATCACCGCCCACAGGTGCTTGCGCGTGCTGTCATAGGTCAGCCCGGAAAGGTTGTTGCGCACGCCGACGACCGGCAACGCCTCGAGGCGCACCTCGTAGTCCGGCAGGCAGAAGTCGAGGCCTTTGGCGCAGGCCCCGAGCCAGAGGCTCTTGGCCCAGAAATACAGGCGCTCGTCGAGATGCCTGTCGTGTACCTGCTGCACCAGCAACAGGCCCAGCAAAAGAGAGATCCAGATCCTTGGACGTATTGTCGGCAGCCGTCCCAGCAGCCCCTTGGCAGTTGCGATCATGGTTGAGTGCGCTCACAACGGAACGGGGTCGTGACCCGAGTCTGCACCCCGGCGGCATGGTTTCGCCGGCGGCCCTACTAAAGATTCAGCAGTATTGCCTTGCTCCCGGTCACGTTACAGGAGCGGCGCGCGACGCGCTGCCACAAATTTTTTACTAAAAGCTAATACCAAGAAGAGCTTACGAATTCATGAACCGCCCGCAGGGAAGGCTCATGAGCCTCGTCGCAGCCATGGCCACGGGGCCATCGCTATCAATTCGCAAATGATAACAAACCTCATTTGCTAATAACAAATCCAAGGAGAGGCCCCGGATAGCGATGCCCATCACACCTGCCGGGGGCCGCGCACCACCCGGCCGGAAATCCGCCGCACCGCTCCCCGCCTGCCTGTCCCGCGGGGCGGATCGGCCAGAATGATGACCAGACCCGCCCCCCAAAGGCCGGCCGGGCAGGTATCCTTTCGATCCGTCGAGCGGATTCGAGGATGCCTCCGCGGCGCCGAACCGGCGCCGGCACCGATCCGTTCCGCGCCCGTTCTCAAGCCGCGACCCGGCAGGCCGGCGCCACCGCCGAGCCGCCCTGCACGACAAACCGGATGCCCGAGGGCACACTCGGGGAATACAGAAGAAAAAAGGAGCGACCCCATGACACGGATACTGGCCTGTATCGACGGCTCTCCGTCCACCGCGGCGGTCTGCGACGGCGCCATCTGGGCCTGCCGGCGCCTCGGCCTGCCGTTGACCTTCCTGCACGTACTGGACCGCGGGCGCTATCCGGGACCGGGCGACCTCGGCGGCGCCACCGGCCTGGGCAGCCGCGAACATCTGCTCGACGAATTGGCCCGGCTCGACGAGCGGCGCGCCACGGTGGCGCTGGAGTATGGCCAGGCGGTGCTGGAGGCGGCCCGCGAGCGGGCCGTCGCCGCCGGCCTGGAAACGCCGGAACTCTGCCAGCGCCATGGCAGCCTGCTCGAAACCCTCACCGAGATGGTCGACGACATCCATCTGCTGGTGATCGGCCGCCAGGGCGAGGACAGCCGCCAGCACACTGGCCAGCCGATCGGCAGCCAGTTGGAAAGCGTGACCCAGACCCTGGCCCGGCCGATCCTGATCGTGCCGGACGACTTCAAGGCGCCGGGCAGCCTGCTGCTCGCCTACGACGCCAGCCCGACCGCTCAGCAGGCGGTGCGCCTGCTGGCCGGAAGCTCGCTGGTCAAGGGCCTGCCGCTGCATCTGCTGATGGTCGGCGAGGACAACGCCCTGACCCGCGCCGCCCTGCACGACGCCCAGGCGCTGCTGGAAATCGCCGGCTTCCTGGTGATCCCGGCGATCCGCGAGGGCGGGGTCGAACCGGTGCTGCACGCCTACCAGCAGGAGCGCACCATCGACCTGCTGGCGATGGGCGCCTACGGCCATTCGCGGCTGCGCCGCTTCCTGCTCGGCAGCACCACCAGCCATCTGCTGCACACCTCGCTGACGCCCCTGCTGCTGCTGCGCTGAACGGCGCGTTATCCTTGTCCGGCCCTCCTCCGTGCCGCGCCGGCGCACGGGGAGGCCCGGCACCTTTCTTCGTTCGCCAGGGGGATGCAATGCAAGAGGAAAGCTTCTTCGAATGGCTCGGCGAGACGCTGGGCGCGGTGCTCCGCTATCTCGTCGAGACGCTGGGCGGTCTGTTCGGCTCGATCGCCAGGGCTGGCGGCGCCTTTCTCGAAGGACTGTCGCGCACCCTCGGCACGGACCCCACGCTGCTCGGCTTCGTCGCCCTGGCCGTCGGCCTGCTGTTGCTGGCCGGCGGCATACGCGCACTGCTCAGGCGCGCCTTCGTCGGCGGGACGATCAGCCTGCTGCTGGGCGTCTGGGTCCTCAGTTGGCTGATCCAGTGAGCGTCCTGGCCGAGGCCTGGCGCCATGCGCCGACCCAGCGCCGGGTCTGGGCGCTGGCCGCGCCGATGATCCTCTCCAACCTCTGCGAGCCCCTGGTGACGCTGGTCGACAGCGCGGTGATCGGCCACCTGCCGCACGCCCACCAGCTCGGCGCGGTGGCGGTCGGCGGCAGTCTGTTCACCCTGCTCGCCTGGGCCTTCGGTTTCCTGCGCATGGGCACCACCGGTTTCGCCGCCCAGGCCTGCGGCCGCGCCGACGGCGACGCGCTGCGCCGGGTGCTGCTGCAGAGCCTGCTGCTCGGGCTGGCCCTCGCCCTGCTGCTGGGCCTCCTGGCGTTGCCCTTCGGCGCGTTCGCCCTCGGCCTGATGCAGCCCTCGGCGGCGCTCGACGCGCTGGCCCGCGAATACTTCCATACCCGCCTGCTCGGCCTGCCGGCGGTGCTGGCCGGCTACGCCCTGATCGGCTGGCTGCTCGGCACGCAGAACGCCCGCGCGCCGCTGGCCATGCTGCTGGCCACCAGCCTGGGCAACGTGGTCCTCGACCTGTGGTTCGTCCTCGGCCTCGACTGGGGCGTGGCCGGCGCCGCCCGCGCCTCGGTGATCGCCGAGTGGAGCGGTACCCTGCTCGGTCTGGCGCTGGCCCGCCGGGCGCTGCGCCGGTATCCCGGCCGGCTGCCCTGGGACGCCCTGCGCCGCTGGACGAACTGGCGCCCGTTGCTGGCGGTGAACCGCGACATCTTCCTGCGCAGCCTGCTCCTGCAACTGGTGTTCTTCCTGATCACCGTGCAGGGCGCCCGGCTCGGCGACGCCACGGTGGCGGCCAACGCCCTGCTGCTCAACGGCCTGCTGCTCACCGCCCACGCCCTGGACGGCCTGGCCCACGCCGTCGAGGCGCTGTGCGGGCATGCCATCGGCAGCCGCGACCGCACCGCCCTGCAGCGTTCGCTGGCGGTCGCCGGACTCTGGTCGCTGCTGGCCAGCCTGGGCTTCGCGCTGTTCTTCCTGGCCGGCGGCGGGTTGTTCGTCGGCCTGCAGACCGACATCCCGGCGGTGCGCGAACTGGCCATGGAGTACCTGCCCTACCTCGCCGTGCTGCCGCTGATCGCGGTGTGGAGCTACCTGCTCGACGGCCTGTTCATCGGCGCCACCCGCGCCCGCGAGATGCGCGACGCCATGCTGATCGCCGTGGCCCTGGCGCTGCCGCTCGCCTGGCTGCTGCGCGGACTCGGCAACCATGGCCTGTGGCTGGCCTTCCTCGCCTTCATGGCGCTGCGCGCCCTGAGCATGGCGGCCTTCGCCCGGCGCCTGTGGCGCCAGGGACTGGCGGATCAGGCACCAGCGGCACAGGCCGCTGGCTAGGGCCTATTAACACTACTCTCCGCGAGCCGCGTTGCTGCGGCAAATGGCGCCAGGCGAGGCGCGGGACGCAGGGAATGGCATTCCCTTGCCAAGTCCCGCAACGACGCATGGCGCCATTTGCCGCGCAACCCGCAGGGACGGGCCCGTTTTTGCGCGGAGCGTCGTTACTCGTCGTTCGTTTGGAATGACCAAACTTCTCTCCTCGCGCCTAACCCCGCGCAAAAACAGGCTCCGTCGCGGCCGCGCGGAGTAGTGTTAACAGGCCCTAGGCCGATCCGACCTGGCGGGAAGGGCCATGGCCGTTTCCCACCCTGCGTACGGGCGATCGGATCGCAGGGTGGATAGCTATCCCGTGGAAAACCCGCGCGGCGGTTTCCCACCGAAAGCGGCGCTCAGCCCGACAGGTAGGACGAGCGCGTCAGCCCCAGGCGCAGGGCATCGAGGTACTGGGCGCGTTCGCGGGCGCTGATGGGCGCGCCGGCCACCTTGTCGCGGTAGTAGGTCATCAGTTCCTCGGGCGACAGGTGCACGTAGCGCAGCATGTCCTCGATGGTGTCGTGGGTTTCGATGCCGGCGTGGTAGATGCTGCCGTCGGCGCGCTGGTAGACGTTCACCGAGTCGGTGTCGCCGAACAGGTTGTGCATGTCGCCGAGGATCTCCTGATAGGCACCAACCAGGAAGATGCCCAAAAGGTACTCCTCGCCCGCGCGCAGCTCATGCACCGGCAGGCTGGTCTCGATGCTCTGCTCGTCGACGTACTGCTTGATCTTGCCGTCGGAGTCGCAGGTCAGGTCCTGCAGCACCGCGCGGCGCAGCGGCTCCTCGTCGAGCCGGTCGAGCGGCAGGATCGGCAGGACCTGACCGATCGCCCAGGTGTCCGGCAGGCTCTGGAACACCGAGAAGTTGCAGATGTACTTGTCCGCCAGCTTGTCGTTGAGTTCGTCGAGCACCTGGCGGTGGGAGCGCTGGCGGGCCTTCAGCGAGTCGTGCAGGCGCCGGCAGAGCGCGTAGTAGCACTGCTCGGCGAGCGCCTTGTCGGCCAGGCCCAGCTTGCCGTCGGCATACATGCGCGACAGTTCGCCCAAGTACTGGGTGGCGCGCCAGTAGGTCTCGGTGACCATCTCGTCATCGGTCGGGCCGAGCAGTTCGATCAGCCAGCGCAGCGTCTCCGGCAGACGCTGCGGATCGTTGATCTCCGGCAACTGGTCGTTGTGGCGCTCCACGTCGGTGACCTGCACCACCAGCATCGCGTGATGCGCGCTCAGGGCGCGGCCGCTCTCCGAAAAAATGTGCGGATGCGGCAGGCCCTGGGCATCGCAGAACTCCTGGAGCATGCCGACCACGGTGGCGGCGTAATCGTCCATGTCGTAGTTGATCGAGCTGGGATTGCGCGAATGGGTGCCGTCGTAATCGACGCCCAGGCCACCGCCGACGTCCACGTGGTCGAGGGGCAGGCCGAGGGCGCGCAGTTCGGCGTAGTAGCGGATGGCTTCCTTGAAGCCGCCCTGGTAATCGGCCAGGTTGGCGATCTGCGAGCCCATGTGGAAGTGCAGGAGGCGTACCCCCTGCTCCAGCCCGGCGTCGCGCAGGCGTTCGGCCACGCGCAGCAGTTGCGCCGCGGAGAGGCCGAACTTGGCCTTCTCGCCGCCGGTATCGGCCCATTTCGAGGAAGTCAGCGAGGACAGCCGCACGCGCAGGCCGAGCTGCGGGACGACCCGGAGTTCGGCCGCCTCCTCGATGATCAGTTGCACTTCCGATTCCTTCTCGACGACGATGAACACCGAGTGGCCGAGTTTCTGGCCGATCAACGCCAGGCGAATGAATTCGCGGTCCTTGTAGCCGTTGCAGACGATGGTGCCGCCTTTCGGCGCCAGCGCCAGCACGGCGAGCAGCTCCGGCTTGGAGCCGGCCTCCAGGCCGATGGAGACGTTCGCCGTGGCGATGATGCTCTCCACCACCGCTTCCTGCTGGTTAACCTTGATCGGGTACAGCGCGGTGTAGCCGCTCTGGTAGCCGAGGCGCGCGATGTTCGCATCGAAGGCACTGGTCAACTGGCGCACGCGGTCCTGCAGGATGTCCGGGAAACGCACCAGCAACGGCAGCGACAGGCCGGCCTCGCGCAACTGGCCGAGCAGTTCGACGAGATCGACCGGCCGGTCGGCGGCGCGGTTCGGCCGGGCCTCCACGTGGCCCCGCTCGTTGATCGCGAAATAACCGGCACCCCAGTGACGGATGCCGTAGACGGCGCGGCTGTCGGCCACGGTCCACTGGCTGCCGTCGTCCTTGCGTGTACGTCGAGCCATGAGTCGCTCCTGTGCAGAGAGGTCGTCTGATATAGAAACTAGCCGCCGGATTTCTTCGCCTTGAAGCCGCGCTTGGCGAGCTCTTCGAGAAGCAGCTCGACGTGCTCGCCCTGGATCTCGATGACCCCCTCCTTGAGCGCGCCACCGGTGCCGCAGCGGCGTTTCAGGGCACTGGCCAGCTCCTTCAGCGCATCGCCGGCCAGCGGCAGGCCGCTGACGGTGGTCACCGTCTTGCCGCCACGCCCCTTGGTCTCGCGGCGCACCCGGGCGACACCGTCGCCGGCCGCTACCTGACTCTGCCCGCAGATGCAGGCGGCGACCGGCTGGCCGCAGTCGGGACAATGACGGCCGCCGTCGGTGGAATAGACCAGACCGCCCAGGGCGGCGAACGAAGAGGCTTTCTTGGCCAAGGCTGGCTCCTCGGAAATGCGGGGAAACGAGGGGGCAGTTTAGCGGCAAGCGTGTGAAATGCCGAAGATGGTGGCGCTGTGTACTGGCCTTTATTCCGTGGTTGAATCGAGTATCCCTTTCGCTCACGGACTCCAGCAACGACTCTGGTCCGGCCGGCGCGGTTGGCCGTTCACCGCTCAAGGCTCCCGCCTCCCTCCTGAATCACCACATACGCCCGCTCGATCTCCCGCTGGAAAGTCTCTGGCAGAGCCGGCCAGGGGTGAACCTCCACCAGGATTGGCAGGCTGCTGGCCTGCAAGGCCTCCCTGAGTGCTGCCAGCCCCTCGACCGTGCGATCGGAGTCGACCGGATTACGCAGTACCAGATCGAGGTCGCTGGTTTCGTGAGCGCCGCCGCTGGCGCGGCTGCCGTAGGCCCAGACCTCGGCGCCCGGAACATGCTGGCGCAGCAGATCTTGCAGCAAGGCCAGGTGGCGCGGTTCAAGGCACAGGCGATCCGCCTCAAGGCGCGGCATCAAACACCTCCTGTAGCTTGCCAGCCAGGGCGCGCACGTCGGCCAGGTAGCCGGGCAGCAGCTTGAGGGTATCGTTGGCGAAGCCCTCACCGTAGTCATGGGCGGTGTTGTTGCGGTTGGCACGGTAGGCCAGCCAGCGCTCGACGCCGTCCGCATCCAGCAGGCCATGTTTGCCGGCATGGCGCAGCAGGTCGTTGAACACCAGCGCATCGACGCTGCGCGGGCTGCCGACATACAGCTTGAGTGCCTTGCGCAGCAGTTTGCCGGCGGTTTCCAGCGACAGCTCGAAACTCTTGATCGCGGCATTGCGGTAGAGGTCAAAGAGGATGTCCTCGCTGGACGGCGTTTTCTCCAGTGCCAGCAGGGCCTGTTCCAGAGTGGCTGCCGTGCGCAGCAGGTAGTCGACGTTCAATGCCATGACTGGTGCTCCTCAAGGCTGGAAAACCACGCTTTTCCCCGCGCTTCCGTCCGCATGCGGCCGGGTTCGCGCAAGGTAGCCTATAGGCAGCGCGGAAAAGCCGGAAAGGTAGCAAATCTCGGAAGGCCACAGCGAAGCCTGATGGACGGCGCGGCAGCCCCAGAGGTGAGGGCGGCCAGGCACGCCGCGCCCACCGCCCGTCGTCGCTCAGCCATCGCCCGCCAGCGCATTCCCGCAGGCGCGGCCGCTCGCGTAGCAGTCGAGGTTGCGCAGGGTGGTCTCGGCGATCTCGCGCAGCGCCTCGGCGGTGAAGAAGCCCTGGTGGCCGGTGACGATCACGTTGGGAAAGGTCATCAGCCGCGTGAAGACGTCGTCGTCGATGATGTCCGAGGAGCGGTCGTGGAAGAACAACTGGCTTTCCTGCTCGTAGACATCGATGGCCAGTGCCGAGAGGCGCCGCGATTTCAGCGCGGCGATCACCGCGTGGGTGTCGATCAGCGCGCCGCGCGAGGTGTTGACCAGCATGGCGCCGCGCTTGATCCGCGCCAGGCGGGCGGCGTCGATCAGGTGCCAGGTGGCCTCGCTCAGCGGACAGTGCAGGCTGACCACGTCGGATTCGGCGAGCAGCACGTCGAGCTCCACGTAGTCGCCGAGGGCGGCGAACTCGGCCGTCCGGTACGGATCGTGGCCGAGCACCCGACAGCCGAAGCCCTTGAGGATACGTGCCGTGGCCAGGCCGATCTGGCCGGTGCCGATCAGACCCACGGTCTTGCCGTGCAGGTTGAAGCCGAGCAGGCCGTCGAGCATGAAGTTGCCCTCGCGCACCCGGTTGTAGGCACGGTGGGTGTGCCGGTTGAGGGTCAGGATCAGGGCGATGGTGTGCTCGGCCACCGCTTCCGGCGAATAGGCCGGCACCCGGGCGACGAACAGCCCCAGGCTGCGGGCGGCTTCCAGGTCGATATGGTTGAACCCCGCGCAGCGCAGCAGGATCGCTCGCACGCCATAGCCGTGCAGGGTTTCCAGCACCGCGGCATCGAGCTGGTCGTTGACGAAGGCGCACACCGCTTCGCCCCCCTGGGCCAGCGCCACGGTCTGCGCGGATAGCGCGGCCTTCTGGTAGACCAGTTCGAAGCCGCGGGAAGCGTAGTCGCGCTGCAATACCTCGTCGAAAGAGCGCTCGTCGTAAGGTTGCGCACTGAACATCACGATTTTCATGGGGAAAGCTCCTGCCGTTCGTCCGGCGCCGCCAATCCCGGCAGGCCGGCTGCTGTGGAAATCGCTGACAGTGTAGAAATCCGTGCGGACCGCCGGCTGCGCCGGATCAAAGGACCCGGACGCGCACGGCTCCCGCTCTCGACGACACTCGCCGGACGCAGCCGCTCGACGCGGCGCGGGACCGGCAAGCAGCGCGCCCTCAGAGCATGCCGAGGTAGCGGCGCAACGCCTCCAGAGAATCCGGGCAATAGGGACGCTCGAAGGCCTCGCGCAGGGCCTCCTGGGGCGGGACGAAGCGGGCCTCCAGCACTTCCTCGGGCTGCAGCACCAGCGGGGCGTCGGAGACCGCCGAGAACACCGCGCACCACAGGCGGTTGTCCGGCTGGTCGAAGAAGAAGCGGCCGTGCTCGCGCAGCGCCACGCCGGTGATGCCGAGTTCCTCGGCCAGTTCGCGGACGGCGGACTCGCCATAGTCCTCCCCGGCCTGCACCATGCCGCCGGCGGCGACGTCCCAGTAGCCGGGATAGATCGCCTTGCTGAGGGTGCGCCGGTGCACGCAGAGCTGCCCGGCGCCGTTGAACAGCAGGATGAAAGTGCCACGGCCGATCAGGCCGCGCTCGCGCAGCTCGGCGCGGGGCAACGCGCCGAGCGGGCGGTCGTCGGCGTCGACCCAGGCGACCAGTTCGGCGTCCGAGGCGGCCCGATGGGCCGCCTCCCGTGCGGAAGTATCCATCAGCCCTGGGAAAGCAGCGCGCGCAGGTCGATCAGCGCGGCATTGGCCCGGGAGATGAAGTTAGCCATCACCAGCGAGTGGTTGGCCAGCATGCCGTAGCCGCCGCCGTTCAGCACCATCGGGCTCCACAGCGGCTCCTGCGCCGCTTCCAGCTCGCGGATGATCTGCTGGAGGCTGACGGTGGCGTTCTTGCGCGCCAGCACGTCGCCGAAGTCCACCTCGATGGCGCGCAGGAAATGCGCCAGCGCCCAAGCCTGGCCGCGCGCCTCGTAGAACACGTTGTCGATCTGCAGCCAGGGCGTCTTGACGACTTCGCCCTGCTGTACCTGGCCGGTCTCCTCGTCGGGCACCAGGTCGGCATCCAGGCGCTCCTGGCCGATGCTCGCCGAGAGCCGCTGGGAGAGCGAGCCGAGACGGGTGGCGACGTCGCCCAGCCAGCCATTCAGGTTGTCGGCGCGGGCGAAGAACTGCGCGCTGGGCTTGACCGGGTCGGCCAGGCGCGCCAGATAGCTGTCGAGCAGCTTGAGACCGGCGCGGTATTCGGTTTCGGAGGCCGGCAGCGCCCAGCTACGGTTGTCGAAGTTGAAGCGCGGCTCGGCCTTGGCCAGATCCGGGTCTTCGGTGGACTGCGACTGCGAACGGGCCATTTCCTTGCGCAGCGAGCGCGCCAGGTCGCGCACCTGGGTCAGCACGCCGAATTCCCAACTGGGCATGTTGTCCAGCCAGATGCCGGGCGGGGACAGGTCGTTGGTCAGGTAGCCGCCCGGCTTGTCGAGCAGGGTACCGGCCACGGTCCGCAGGGTCTCGACGGTGGTGTAGCCCTTGACGAACTTGCGCTGCGCCTGCTCGGCCGAGGCCTGGGCGTTCTCCTGCACCGGGAAGGCATCCGGCTCCAGGCTCCAGAACCAGCCCAGCAATCCGGTCACCAGCAGGTAGAGGGCGAGCAACAGCGCCAGGGCGCGCCCCAGCCAGTGGTTGCCGACGATGCGCCGCAGGGCGCTGTCGGCCCCACCGTACGCACGGCTTGCGCTTTCTTTCCAGTCCAGCATGACGAGATCCTTCATGATTCGAAAAGTCGGCCAGCCCGCCGGGCCGGCCGCGCAAGCCTAGCACTAATGGGTGGAATACCGGGACAACGCGGCACCGCGCCCGCCTGCGACCAAGGTGGCGCTTGCCAGGCCGCCTGCGGCCTGCAGCGCCTCGCCGCCTCCGGTATCATCCGTCCCCTTTGTATTTCTGCACGTTTCTGCGAGAACGCCATGCGCCGCCTGCTGCTGCCCCTGTTCCTGCTGCTGCTCGCCCTGCCCGCCGCCGCCGGCCTGTTCGACAACCGGCCCGGCGCCGCGCTGGGCGGCCTGGACAACCGCGGCGACTTCCTGCCGGTCCGCGAGGCCTTCCGCCTGAGCCTGGTGGACGCCACGCCGCAGGCGGTGAAACTGCGCTTCGTCGCCGCCGAGGGCTACTACCTGTACCGCCAGCGCTTGCAGTTCCGCAGCGAGACACTGGGGGTCGCGCCGGGCGAGCCGCGCCTGCCGGACGGCACGCGCAAGACCGACGAGTATTTCGGGGAGACGGAGGTCTACTACGGCGTGCTCGACGTCGAGTTGCCCGTGGCCAACCCGGACGGGCGCCCCTTCTACCTGCAGGTCGGCTACCAGGGCTGCGCCGACAAAGGGTTGTGCTATCCGCCGGAAACCGAACGGCTGCAGATCGGCGGCACTCCCGCGGCCGGGGCCGCTTCGCCCGCCGACGCGCCGGGCTGGGGCTGGCGGGAACTGGCCCTGTTCTTCCTCGCCGGCCTCGGCCTGACCTTCACTCCCTGCGTGCTGCCGATGCTGCCGATCCTCTCCGGCGTGGTGCTGCGCGGGGAGATCGGCGGCGCACGCGGCCTCGCCCTGTCGCTGGCCTACGTACTGCCGATGGCCGCCTGTTTCGCCGTGCTCGGCGCGCTGACGGGACTGTTCGGCGCAGAGTTGAACCTGCAGGCGCGCCTGCAATCGCCCTGGGTGCTGGCGCCCTTCGCCGCCTTCTTCGGCCTCTTCGCCCTGGCCATGTTCGGGGTCTTCGAGCTGCGCCTGCCGCCGGCCCTGGCCGCGCCGCTGGAGCGCCTGGCCGGCAATACGCGCGGCGGCTCGCTGTGGGGCGCCGCCGTCCTCGGCGTGCTGTCCAGCCTGCTGGTTTCGCCTTGCGTTTCCGCCCCGCTGGCCGGCGCGCTGCTGTACATCAGTTCGAGCGGCGATGCCCTGGGCGGCGGCCTGAAGCTCTTCGCCCTGGGACTCGGCATGGGCGCGCCGCTGGTACTGTTCGCCGCCGGTGGAGGCGCCCTGCTGCCCAGGAGCGGTCCCTGGATGGTCGTGGTGCGCAATGCCTTCGGCGTGCTGCTGCTGGCGGTCGCCGTGTGGCTGCTCGAACGGGTGCTGCCCGGCCCGCTGGCGCTGGCCCTGTGGGGCTCGCTGGCCGGCGGGGTGGCGCTGTTTCTCGGCGCCCTGGAGTTCACCGCGAAGAGCCACCGGCAGAAGCTCGGCCAGTTGGCCGGGCTGGCCCTGCTGGTCTATGCCCTGGCCAGTTGGACCGGCGCGCTGCGCGGCGAGTCCGATCCGCTGCGTCCACTGGGCGGCGCGTCCCTCTCCGCCGCTCCCGCGGCCCGGACCGCCGGCGCCTGGCAGACCCTCGACACGCCGGAAGCACTGGACGCCGCCCTGGCCGAAGCGAAGAATGCCGCCCAGCCGCTGCTGCTCGACTGGTATGCCGATTGGTGCATCAGTTGCAAAGTGATCGAGCGCGAGGTGTTCGCCGACCCACGGGTCGCCGCGCAGCTCGTCGGCTACCGGCTGATCCGCTTCGACATCACCGCCGGCACTCCGGCACAGCGCGCGCTGCTGGATCGCTACCGGCTGTTCGGCCCGCCGGCGATTCAGTTCTTCGCCGCCGACGGCACGGAGCACGAAAGGCTGCGGGTGGTCGGCGAGATCGACGCCGCCGCTTTTGCGCAACGCCTGCGGGAAAGTCAATCCCAACGCTAATCTTGCAAGGCATCTGCAAGGAATCGCAGGTAATATGCAGGAAATTCCGGTTAAAATGTTCGGCTGAAGGTCTCGACGGAACGGAGCCCCAGCCAGCCCGCGCCCCGCGGGACGGGAGGGCCCGTCGTCATGCCCCCTCACACAGTACGCAAGGACAACCAACCGACATGGCCACCCTACTGGTGCTGCACGGCCCCAACCTCAACCTGCTGGGCACCCGCGAACCCGGCGTGTACGGCGCCACCACCCTCGCGCAGATCGACCAGGACCTGGAACGCCGCGCCAGCAAGGCCGGCCATCGCCTGCTCCACCTGCAGAGCAACGCCGAGCACGTCCTGATCGAACGCATCCATGCCGCCCGCCAGGAGGGCGTGAGCTATATCATCTTCAATCCGGCGGCTTTCACCCATACAAGTGTCGCCCTGCGTGACGCATTGCTGGCGGTGAGCATCCCATTCATCGAAGTGCACCTGTCCAACGTGCACAAACGCGAGCCCTTCCGTCATCACTCCTACTTCTCCGACATCGCCGTAGGGGTGATCTGCGGCCTGGGCGCCAGCGGCTACCGGCTGGCCCTCGAGGCCGTCCTCGAACAACTTGAACGTCCCTGATTCGTAATCGGAGTTATTTCGAATGGATATCCGCAAAGTCAAGAAACTGATCGAACTGCTGGAAGAATCCGGTATCGACGAACTGGAGATTCGCGAAGGCGAAGAATCGGTTCGCATCAGCCGCCACTCCAAGAACGTTCCCCAGACGGTGTACGCCGCCGCACCGGCGATAGCCGCCATGCCCGCCCCGGTCGCCGCTGCCGTCGCCGCGCCCGCCGCGCCTGCCGAAGTCGCCGCACCCAAGCTGAACGGCCATGTGGTCCGCTCGCCGATGGTCGGCACCTTCTACCGCTCGCCGTCACCGAGCGCCTCGGCCTTCGTGCAGGTCGGCCAGAGCGTGAAGAAGGGCGATATCCTGTGCATCGTCGAAGCCATGAAGATGATGAACCACATCGAGGCTGAAGTCGGCGGCGTCATCGAAACCATCCTGGTGGAAAACGGCCAGCCGGTGGAGTACGACCAGCCGCTGTTCACCATCGTCTGAACCGCGGAGATCCTGCGATGCTGGAAAAAGTCCTGATCGCCAACCGTGGCGAGATTGCCCTGCGCATCCTGCGCGCCTGCAAGGAACTGGGCATCAAGACGGTGGCTGTGTATTCGACGGCGGACCGCGAACTGATGCATCTGGGCCTCGCCGACGAGAGCGTGTGCATCGGCCCGGCCCCGGCGGCCAAATCCTACCTGCACATCCCGGCCATCATCGCCGCCGCCGAAGTCACCGGCGCGACCGGGATTCATCCGGGCTACGGCTTTCTCGCCGAGAACGCCGACTTCGCCGAGCAAGTGGAGAAGTCCGGCTTCGCGTTCATCGGTCCGACCGCCGAAGTGATCCGCCTGATGGGCGACAAGGTTTCGGCCAAGGACGCCATGAAACGGACCGGCGTACCCACCGTGCCCGGCTCCGACGGCCCGTTGCCGGAAAACGAGGAAGAGGCCCTGGCGATCGCTCGCGAAGTCGGCTACCCGGTGATCATCAAGGCCGCTGGCGGCGGCGGCGGGCGCGGCATGCGCGTGGTCCGCAAGGAAGAGGACCTGATCAAGTCGGCGCGACTGACCCGCACCGAGGCCGAGGCCGCCTTCGGCAACGGCATGGTCTACCTCGAGAAGTTCCTGGAGAACCCGCGCCACGTGGAGGTCCAGGTACTGTCCGACGGCAAGGGCAACGCCATCCACCTGGGCGACCGCGACTGCTCGCTACAGCGCCGCCACCAGAAGGTCCTGGAAGAAGCCCCGGCGCCGAACATCGACCCGCAGGCCCGCGCCGAGGTACTGGACCGCTGCGTGCGGGCCTGCATCGAGATCGGCTATCGCGGCGCCGGCACCTTCGAGTTTCTCTACGAGGACGGGCGCTTCTACTTCATCGAGATGAACACCCGTGTGCAGGTGGAGCACCCGGTCACCGAGATGGTCACCGGCGTCGACATCGTCAAGGAGATGCTGCGCATCGCCGGCGGCGAGCCACTGTCGATCCGCCAGGAAGACGTGGTGATCCGCGGCCATGCGCTGGAGTGCCGGATCAACGCCGAGGACCCTGCGACCTTCATGCCCAGCCCGGGCAAGGTCAAGCACTACCACGCACCGGGCGGCAACGGCATCCGCGTCGACTCGCACCTCTACAGCGGCTATGCGGTGCCGCCGAACTACGACTCGCTGATCGGTAAAGTGATCGCCTACGGCAAGGACCGCGACGAGGCCATGGCGCGCATGCGCAACGCCCTGGACGAGATCGTCGTCGACGGCATCAAGACCAACGTGCCGCTGCACCGCGAACTCACCCGCGATCCGGGCTTCTGCCAGGGCGGCGTGAACATCCATTACCTGGAAAAGAAACTGGGTCTGGACAAGCACTGAGCGATACGCCCGCGCCGCACGGCGGGGTCGCCTTCGGGCGGCCCCTGTCGTTTCCGCCGTGTTCCCCGGCGTCGGCTGGCGGCCGGCGCCTCCCTCCAGTAAGCTTGCCCGCCACGCTTATCCGCGCCCGCCGTACTCCGCAAGAGGTCCCGCCCATGCCCTGGCTGCAAATCCGACTCGCCATCACCCCCGACCAGGCTGGCGCGCTGGAGGACCGGTTGCTCGAGCTGGGCGCGGTCTCGGTGACCTTCATGGACGCCGAGGACCAGCCGATCTTCGAACCGGATCTCGGCACCACTCCGCTCTGGTCGCATACCCACCTGCTCGCGCTGTTCGAGGCCGACACCGACGCGGACGCCCTGCTCGCCCACCTGCGCCTGCTGCGCGGCGGCGAACTGCCCGAACATCAGGTCGAACGCATCAAGGACCAGGACTGGGAGCGCAGTTGGATGGACAACTTCCAGCCGATGCGCTTCGGCCGCCGCCTGTGGATAGTGCCGAGCTGGCACCAGGCGCCGGAGCCCGGGGCGGTCAACCTGCTGCTCGACCCCGGCCTGGCCTTCGGCACCGGAACCCATCCGACCACCGCGCTGTGCCTGGAGTGGCTGGACGGCCAGGAGCTCGCCGGCCGCAGCCTGCTGGACTTCGGCTGCGGCTCGGGCATCCTCGCCATCGCTGCACTGCTGCTCGGTGCCGAACGGGCGGTCGGTACCGACATCGACCCGCAGGCACTGCAGGCCTCGCGCGACAACGCCCTGCGCAACGGCATCGATCCGGCGCGCTTCCCGCTCCATCTGCCGGCGGACCTGCCGCGCCAGCCGGCCGACGTAGTGGTGGCCAACATCCTCGCCGGTCCGCTGGTGCAACTGGCGCCGCAGCTCGCCTCGCTGGTCCGGCCGGGCGGCCGCCTGGCGCTGTCGGGTATCCTCGCCGAGCAGGCCGGGGAGGTACGTGCCGCCTACGAAGGCGCCTTCGTCCTCGCTCCCACGACGGAAAAGGACGGCTGGGTACGCATCGACGGCGTGCGTCGCTGACGCCCTGCCCCAGGGCCGTAGGCTGAGCTAGACTAGCGCTCCGACTCAGTCCAGAGCATCGACTGCCGGCTCGCCGCATGACAGACACCTTCGCCACCCAGTGCCCACACTGCCGGACCCGTTTCCGCGTCAACCGCGCGCAGCTCGATGCCGCCCGCGGCGCGGTGCGCTGCGGCTCCTGTCTGCGGGTATTCAACGCCGCCGAGCATCTGATCGAGCGACCGGCCCACCCCACGGACGCCGAGGCGCCGATCAGCGCAGCGCCGGCCGCCGCGCCCCCGGTAGCGCCGCCCGCCGAGATCCGTTCGGCGGAGCCCCCGGCCCACAGGGATTACGACGAACTCGACCTGGGCGATCTGGATCTGGACACCCTCGACCTGGACGAAGAACTGGCCAGGCTGGAAAGTCAGGAGCGCCAGTTGACGGCGACTCCGCAGAGCACCGACGTACCAGCGCCAGATCCGGCCGCGCCCCGCACACGACCAGCCCCCGTCGAACCGCAGTTGCCGCCGACCGGCAGCCTGCTCGTCATACCGAGCGGCCAGGGCGAGCGCCCCGAGCCGCCCCTGACCCTGGAACCGCACGTCGCCCGGGACGAGCCGCGCCGCTCAGCGTCCAGGGAAACGCCCGCCGTCAGGGGCGAAACGCGCCAGCCCGTCCTCGCCGGCCGGCCCGCCCACGGCACGCCGGAGCCTCCCGGGGAAGGACTGCTCGAACTGGTCGACGAACCTCTTCGCCTCGACTGGCGGAAACCACGCCAACCCTGGGGGCGCCGCCTCGTCTGGATCGCCCTGAACCTGCTCGCGATCGCCATCCTGGCCGGACAATACCTCTGGTTCCACTACGACGAACTGGCCCGCCAGGACAGCTACCGGCCCTGGTTCGAGCGGCTGTGCCCCTACCTCGGCTGCAGTCTGCCGCCACGGGTCGACATCGCCCGGATCAGGAGCAGCAACCTGGTGGTGCGCAACCATCCCGAATTCGCCGGCGCCCTGGTGGTCGACGCGATCCTCTACAACCGCGCCGCCTTCGCCCAGCCCTTCCCCCTGCTCGAGCTGCGCTTCGCCGACATCAACGGCCAGACCGTCGCCACCCGGCGCTTCAAACCCAACGAGTACCTCGGCGGCGAGTTGGCCGGGCAGCAGGAAATGCCGCCCCAGACGCCGATCCACATCTCGCTGGAGATTCTCGACCCTGGCACACAGGCGCTGAATTACAGCCTAAGCTTTCACTCTCCAGAGTGACTTCGCTGCCTGGAGGGCAGCCACCGGGCTGCCCTTCGGTCATGGGCGCCTGCCTGCCCGCTGTTCATATTTTGCGCAGCGCAGCCTTTATCCATTCATGGAGAGCAGGTATCATGCCTACCCCTTTTTTACGGTCCCCGTTCGACCTGAAATCCGTCTCCAGCAGGGAAGACCTATGTCGGCGGTACGCATCGGCCCCTACACTTTGCCCAACCGATTGATCCTGGCGCCCATGGCCGGTGTCACCGATCGACCGTTTCGCGCGCTGTGCCGCCGGCTCGGCGCCGGCATGACGGTTTCGGAAATGCTCACCAGCGACGTTCGCCTGTGGAACAGCCGCAAGTCGCGCCTGCGCCTGCCGCACGGCGACGAGCCGGAACCGCGCTCGGTGCAGATCGCTGGCGGCGACCCGCAGCGGCTCGCCGAGGCGGCCCGGCGCAACGTGGAACTGGGCGCGCAGATCATCGACATCAACATGGGCTGTCCGGCGAAGAAGGTCTGCAACAAAGCCGCCGGCTCGGCGCTGATGCGCGACGAGGCGCTGGTCGCCGAGATCCTCCGGGCGGTGGTGACCGCCGTCGAGGTCCCGGTGACCCTGAAGATCCGCACCGGCTGGGACCGGGCCAACCGCAACGGGGTCGGCATCGCCCGGCTCGCCGAGCAGGCCGGCATCGCCGCCCTCGCCGTGCATGGCCGGACCCGTGCCGACCTCTACGGCGGCGCGGCCGAATACGACACCATTGCCGCCATCAAGCGGGCGGTATCGATTCCGGTGTTCGCCAACGGCGACATCGACTCGCCGGAAAAGGCCCGCCAGGTGCTCGACGCCACCGGTGCCGACGGCCTGCTGATCGGCCGTGCGGCCCAGGGGCGGCCATGGATCTTCCGCGAGATTGAGCACTACCTGCGAACCGGCGAGCGCCTGCCGGCGATGACGGCGCTCGAGGTGGAGCCCGTTCTGCTGGAGCACTTGGCCGCACTGTACCGTTTCTACGGGGAGGAGCTGGGCGTTCGCATCGCCCGCAAGCACGTCGGCTGGTACCTGGCGAGCCTGCCGGGCGCGCAGGAGTTTCGAGCCCAGTTCAACCGCTTGGATACCACGGACGCACAGAGCGCCCACGTGCGGCGATTCTTCGCCGAACGTCACAAAGATGGAGAAGGGGTGGCCGCATGACGACGACGACCGAGACTTTAGAGAGTGGAACGACACCGGTGAGCGACAACGCCAATCTGAAACAGCACCTGAATACACCGAGCGAGGCGGGCCAGACGCTGCGCGACAGCGTGGAAAAGGCGCTGCGCAACTACTTCGCCCATCTCGAGGGCGCTGCCGTCACGGATGTCTACAACCTGGTGCTCTCCGAAGTGGAGGCTCCCCTGCTGGAAACCGTGATGCAGTACGTCAAGGGTAACCAGACCAAAGCCTCCGAACTGCTCGGCCTGAACCGCGGCACCCTGCGCAAGAAGCTCAAGCAGTACGATCTGCTGTAGCCCCACCTGCCTGAAACGGGAGCGGCCGGACCGCTCCCGTTTCCATTCAATCCTGTCCTGATGGAACCCGAGATGACCGACCAGACTACCCGCCTTCCCGTCCGCCGCGCGCTGATCAGCGTGTCCGACAAGACCGGCGTCGTCGACTTCGCCCGTGAGCTCGCCGCCCTCGGCGTCGAGATCCTTTCCACCGGCGGCACCTTCAAGCTGCTGCGTGAGCACGGCGTCGACGCCGTGGAAGTAGCCGACTACACCGGTTTCCCGGAAATGATGGACGGTCGGGTGAAGACCCTGCATCCGAAGATCCACGGCGGCATCCTCGGCCGCCGCGATCTCGACGCAGCGGTCATGGCCGAGCACGGCATCCAGCCGATCGATCTGGTCGCGGTCAACCTCTACCCCTTCGCCGCCACCGTGGCCAGGCCCGGCTGCACCCTCGCCGAGGCCATCGAGAACATCGACATCGGCGGGCCGACCATGGTCCGCTCGGCGGCGAAGAACCACAAGGACGTCGCCATCGTGGTCAACGCCGCCGACTATGCCGGCGTGCTCGAGAGCCTGAAGAACGGCGGCCTGACCTACGCCCAGCGCTTCGATCTGGCGCTCAGGGCCTTCGAGCACACCGCAGCCTACGACGGCATGATCGCCAACTACCTGGGCACCATCGACCAGGGCGCCGAAACCCTTACCACCGAAGGCCGTGCCGCGTTCCCGCGTACCTTCAACAGCCAGTTCGTCAAGGCTCAGGACATGCGCTACGGCGAGAACCCGCACCAGCAGGCGGCCTTCTACGTCGAGACCAGCCCGGCCGAGGCCAGCGTGGCCACCGCCCGCCAGTTGCAGGGCAAGGAGCTGTCCTACAACAACGTGGCCGACACCGATGCCGCGCTGGAGTGCGTGAAGAGCTTCGTCAAGCCGGCCTGCGTCATCGTCAAGCACGCCAACCCCTGCGGCGTCGCCGTGGTACCGGAAGACGAAGGCGGCATCCGCAAGGCCTATGACCTGGCCTACGCCACCGACAGCGAGTCCGCCTTCGGCGGCATCATCGCCTTCAACCGCGAACTGGACGGCGCGACCGCCAGGGCCATCGTCGAGCGCCAGTTCGTCGAAGTGATCATCGCCCCCAGCGTTTCCGCCGAAGCCCGTGAGGCGGTGGCGGCCAAGGCCAACGTGCGCCTGCTCGAATGCGGCCAGTGGCCGGCCGAGCGCGCCGATGGCCTGGATTTCAAGCGCGTCAACGGCGGCCTGCTGGTGCAGAGCCGCGACATCGGCATGATCGCCGAGGCCGACCTCAAGGTCGTCACCCGGCGCGCGCCGACCGAGCGGGAAATCCACGACCTGATCTTCGCCTGGAAGGTGGCCAAGTTCGTCAAGTCCAACGCCATCGTCTATGCCAGGAACCGCCAGACCATCGGCGTCGGCGCCGGCCAGATGAGCCGCGTCAACTCCGCACGCATCGCCGCGATCAAGGCCGAGCACGCCGGGCTCGAGGTCGCGGGGGCGGTGATGGCGAGCGATGCCTTCTTCCCCTTCCGCGATGGCATCGACAATGCGGCCAAGGCCGGCATCACCGCGGTGATCCAGCCGGGCGGCTCGATGCGCGACAACGAGGTGATCGCCGCGGCCGACGAGGCGGGCATGGCCATGGTGTTCACCGGCATGCGCCACTTCAGGCATTGATTCCAGCCGCACTGTAGCCGGCATCCGGGGCGCCCTGCATCTACCGGCTCCATTGCGACCTCGTGCCGAGGCGCCTTTTTTCGTAGGGTGGACAGCCTCAGCTGTCCACCGATCGGGCCACAGGTCCGACTCTCCCCAGGAGAACGCAATGAACGTACTGATCATCGGCAGCGGCGGTCGCGAACACGCCCTGGCCTGGAAGGTGGCGCAGGATGCGCGCGTCGAGAAGGTCTTCGTCGCGCCCGGCAACGCCGGCACAGCTACCGAAGCCAAGTGCGAGAACGTCGCCATCGATGTGCTGGCCCTCGAGGAACTGGCCGACTTCGCCGAGAAGCATGTGCAACTGACCATCGTCGGTCCCGAGGCCCCGCTGGTGAAGGGCGTGGTCGATCTGTTCCGCGCGCGCGGCCTGGACATCTTCGGCCCGACCGCCGGCGCCGCCCAACTGGAAGGCTCCAAGGCCTTTACCAAGGACTTTCTGGCCCGTCATGACATCCCCACGGCTGCCTACCGGAACTTCACCGAGGTCGAGCCGGCCCTCGCCTACCTGCGCGAGCGGGGCGCGCCCATCGTGGTCAAGGCCGACGGCCTGGCCGCCGGCAAGGGCGTGATCGTCGCCACGACCCTCGAGGAAGCCGAGGCCGCCGTGCGCGACATGCTCTCCGGCAACGCCTTCGGCGACGCCGGTGCCCGCGTGGTGATCGAGGAGTTCCTCGATGGCGAGGAAGCCAGCTTCATCGTCATGGTGGACGGCCAGAACGTGCTGCCGATGGCCACCAGCCAGGACCACAAGCGCGTCGGCGACGGCGACAGCGGTCCCAACACCGGCGGCATGGGCGCCTACTCCCCGGCGCCGGTGGTCACCCCCGAGGTGCACCGGCGGGTGATGGACGAGATCATCCATCCGACCGTGCGCGGCATGGCCGCCGAGGGCAACGTCTACACCGGCTTCCTGTATGCCGGCCTGATGATCGACAAATCGGGCGCACCCAAGGTCATCGAATTCAACTGCCGCTTCGGCGACCCGGAAACCCAGCCGGTGATGCTGCGCCTGGAGTCCTCGCTGGTGCTTCTGGTCGAAGCGGCGCTCGCCAGGGCGCTGGACAAGGTCGAGGCCCGCTGGGACCCGCGCCCGACCGTGGGCGTGGTGCTGGCCGCCGGCGGCTACCCGGGCGATTATGCCAAGGGTGACGTCATCGAGGGCCTGGACGACGCCGCGCAGCTCGACGGCAAGGTGTTCCACGCCGGCACCGCGCTCAAGGACGGGCGCATCGTCACCAGCGGCGGCCGCGTGCTCTGCGCCACCGCCATCGGCCCGAGCGTATCCTCCGCGCAGCAGCAGGCCTACCGCCTGGCGGAGAAGATCCGCTGGAGCGGTTGCTTCTACCGCAAGGACATCGGCTACCGCGCCATTGCCCGGGAAGGCTGAAAGCCTGCGATAATCACCGGAAAAAAGACAGATCGGCCGGAAAGGCCATCGACTGATGGCCTTTTCGCCCATTACCTCATCCACAGACCATTGGTTATAATTTAGCCACTCATTCAGGAAGGGACTTCGTCGTGCGCCGGCCTTGGAATGCCACAACGCTCATCGTCAGTCTGCTGCTGGTCGTACTCGCGGCCTTGCCGACCCTGGCAGGCAGCCTGCTGCGCTCGGACGAACAGTTCGGCCCGCTCGGCCCAGGCGCACCGAACGGCGACTGGCGAATCCTTCTCGACGAATCGGCCAGCCTCACCCTGAAGGATGTCATCGAGCGGCGCGACCATTTCGCCCCGCTCGGCCACCGCTCCCTCACCCTGCCGGCCAACCAGGCCGCCTGGCTGCGCGTGTCCATCGCCGGGCACGACACCCCGCGCTGGATCTGGGTGTTCGCTCCGCGCGTGGACCGGGTCGACTTCTTCCTGACCAACAGGGGCGCGACGGAGCGCCGGATCGAGACCGGAGCCATGCTCCCGGACGGCCTCTCCACGTCCGGGCAGGCCCACCTGTTCGACCTGCCGACGGACCAGACAACGCGCGAGGTCTGGCTGCGACTGGCTCCCCGGCAAGCCGCGCCGGCCTGGTTCGACTACGTGGATACCGCCGGACTGCTGGACAAGAACAAGCTGGCCTATACCCTCGGCGCCCTGCTCAGCGCCCTCGCCCTCGCCCTCGGGATGATCTACCACCTGGTCCGTTTCGGCTACAACAGGGTGCTCTGCAATCTCTGGCTGTCGGCCATGCAGGGCACGCTCCTGCTCAGCGCCATCGCGCATTTCGGCCTGCTCGGCGCCTGGTTGCCGCAACTCGGGCATTACCAGATCCGGGTGGCGGATATCACCGCCCTCCTCAGCTTCCTCTTCCTGCTGCAGTTCACTCGCAGCTTCTTCGACCAGGAGGAGTCCCCGCGCCTGCTCGACTGGCTGCTGCGCGGCGAGATCGCCGTGCTGGCACTGGCCGCCGTGCTCGACGGCGCCTCGCCCCACGACATGCTGCGCAGCGGGCTGATCCTGCTCGCCAGCCTGAGCGCGACGGGCTGCGCCCTCTACCACTGGCTGCACGGCTATCGCCCGGCACGCCTGGCGCTGGTCGGGACGCTGCTCTTCCACCTGGGTTTCAGCGCCTATCTGTCGATGCTGCTGGATTTCGGCCAGTTCGGCCCCTGCTGGCAGATCTTCGCGCTCTTCGCCTTCACCGCCGCCAGCGGCCTGCTGCTCGTCTTCGCCCTGGCCGAGCGGCAGTGCAAGATCGAGCGGGACCGCGCCGCCTGGCGCACCAGCGAAGCGGCGAGCAGCGCCGAATTGCGCGCCAAGAGCGAATTCCTGGCCAAGCTCAGCCATGAGATCCGCACCCCGATGAACGGCGTCCTGGGCATGACCGAACTGCTGCTCGGCACGCCGCTGACCGCCAAGCAATACGACTACGTGCAGACGATCAACAGCTCGGGCAACGAGCTGCTCAGCCTGATCAACGACATTCTCGACATCTCCCGCCTGGAATCCGGCCAGATCGAACTGGACGACGTGCAGTTCGACCTCAATGGCCTGATCGAGGACTGCCTGGGCATCTTCCGCGCCAAGGCGGAAAGGCGCCATGTCGAGCTGATCAGCTTCATCCAGCCGCAGGTGCCGCGGGTGATCAACGGCGACCCGACGCGGCTGCGCCAGATCCTGCTGACCCTGATCGAGAACGCCTTCCGGCAGACCGACGAAGGCGAAATCCTGCTCAAGGTGTCGCTGGAAACCGAGGGTCCCCGGCCGAACCTGCACGTCGCCGTGCAGGACAGCGGGGAACCGATGCCGGAGTCCAGACGCGAAGCGATGCTGAACAGCCGCGTGCAGAGCAGCGACCTGCTCTCCGCCGCGCAGATCGACGGCAGCCTCGACCTGATCATCGCCCGTCAACTGATCACCCTGATGCACGGTATCTGCGGCATCGATGCCGATCCGACCCGCGGCACCACGCTCTGGCTGTCGCTGCCCCTCGACCCGGCCCGCCTGGAGCATCCGGTCGCCGACCTGGACAGCCCGCTGCAGGACGCCCGCCTGCTGGTGGTGGACGACAACGACACCTGCCGCAAGGTCCTGCTGCAGCAGTGCGGGGCCTGGGGCATGAAGGTCAGTGCGGTCTCCTCCGGCAAGGAGGCCCTGGCCCTGCTGCGCACCAAGGCCCATCTGGGGGAATACTTCGACGCGGCGCTGCTCGACCAGAACATGCCCGGCATGAGCGGCCTGCAACTGGCCCAGCGGATCAAGGAAGACCCCGGCCTGAATCACGACATCCTGCTGGTCATGCTGACCGGCCTCAGCGATGCGCCGGGACGGGTCTACGCGCGCAACGCCGGCATCACCTGCAGCCTGGCCAAGCCGGTGGCCGGCTACACGCTGAAGACCACCCTCGCCGAGGAACTCGGCAAGCGCCGCGCGGCCCGGCCGGCCGCCAGCGGCCTGGAGGAGAACGCCCCCCTGGAAGTGCCGAGCGACTTCCGCATCCTGGTCGCCGAGGACAACAGCATCTCCACCAAGGTCATCCGCGGCATGCTGCGCAAGCTCAACCTGCAACCGGATACCGCCAGCAACGGCGAGGAGGCCCTGCAGGCGATGAAGGCCAAGCAGTACGACCTGGTGCTCATGGACTGCGAGATGCCGGTGCTCGACGGCTTCGCCGCCACCGAGCAGTTGCGCGCCTGGGAAGCCAGCGAACTCCGTCCGCACACGCCGATCGTCGCGCTCACCGCGCATATCCTCAGCGAGCACCGCGAGCATGCCCAGCGGGTCGGCATGGACGGCCACCTCGCCAAGCCGGTGGAGTTGTCGCAACTGCGCGCCCTGATCGAACACTGGGTCGAGCGCAAGGAGGAGTCCTACCGCCACGCGCTTCATCCCTGAGCGACGCCTGCCGGCCGGGTGCCTGCTAGAATGCGCGCCCCTTTTTCGCCCGAGCCCGCGCCATGACCACCGCCCTGCCCGCCCGCGCCTGCGGCATCGACTTCGGCACCTCCAACTCCACCGTCGGCTGGCTGCGCCCCGGCGAGGAAACGCTGATTCCCCTGGAGGATGGCCGGATCACCCTGCCCTCGGTACTGTTCTTCAACTTCGAGGAGCGCCGGCCGGTGTTCGGCCGGCGTGCCCTGCACGAATACCTGGAAGGCTACGAAGGGCGCCTGATGCGCTCGCTGAAGAGCCTGCTGGGCTCCAGGCTGCTGAAAAGCGAGACCACGGTGCTCGGCAGCGCGCTGCCGTTCAAGGAGATCCTCAAGCTGTTTCTCGGCGAGTTGAAGCGGCGCGCCGAGACGCAGGCCGGACGCCCCTTCGAGGAGGCGGTTCTGGGTCGCCCGGTGTTCTTCGTCGACGAGGACCCGCAGGCCGACCGGGAGGCCGCGGACACCCTGGCCGAGGTGGCGAAGGACCTGGGCCTGAAGGAGGTTTCCTTCCAGTACGAACCCATCGCCGCGGCCTTCGACTACGAATCGGTCATCGAACGCGAGGAACTGGTACTGATCGTCGACATCGGCGGCGGCACCTCGGACTTCTCCCTGGTGCGCCTGGCCCCCGCGCGCCGCGCCCTGGCCGAACGGCAGGACGACATACTCGCCACCGGCGGCGTGCACGTCGGCGGTACCGACTTCGACAGGCAGCTCAGCCTGCAGGGCGTGATGCCACTGTTCGGCTACGGCAGCAAGATGAAGAGCGGCGCGCCGATGCCGACCAGCACGCACCTCAACCTGGCCACCTGGCACACCATCAATGCCGTCTACGCCCAGGCTTCGCAGCGGGCGCTGGCGGGCATGCGCTACGACATACTCGACACCACGGGCGTCGACCGGCTGTTCCGCCTGATCGAACAGCGCGCCGGGCACTGGCTGGCGATGCAGGTGGAAGACGCCAAGATCGCCCTCGGCGACAACGGGCGGCAGCGCATCGACCTGTCGCGCATCGAGGCGGAGCTGGCCGCCGACCTCGACCGCGCGCTCTTCGAGCGGGCCATCGAACCGCTGCTGGAGCGCGTGCGCGCCAGCCTGGAGAAGCTGCTGAGCGGTGCCGGGATCGACCGCGAGCGGATCGACACGCTGTTCTTCACCGGCGGCTCCAGCGGCGTGCCGGCGCTGCGCCGGAGCGTCGCCGCGCTGCTGCCGAACGCCCGGCAGGTCGAGGGCGACCGCTTCGGCGGCATCGGCAGCGGCCTGGCCATCGAAGCGCGTCGGCGTTACGGCTGAACGGCGCCGCCCCGCACAGTTCCGCCCTGCCTTCCGCGGCGCGCGCCTGGTCGGGCCGGGCTCCGGCGAAAAGATTCTGGCCTATGGTTTTGAGGATCACCGAGGCCTCGAACGAGGGCACCCATCATGCACAACAATCGCCTCCTGCTGGTCTTCCTCCTCGCACTGCTGCTCGTTGCCGCCCTGCTGATCGGCGCTTCCATGGGACTGGCGAGCCAGGGCTGGGACACCTACGACACGGGACGGAGACTGACCATCGAGGCGCCCCTGAAGCAGGTGCTGTACCGCCGCCCGCAGACCGAGGTGCGGGTCGATTACCGGGGCGCGGAGTGGAAGGTGCTGCTGGGCCCCTCCTCGCGCCTGCTGTCGCGTGGGGCGGTCAGGAACGATCTGCGGCCGGGCAGGCCGGTGATTCTGATCGGTTATCCGCGCAAGGACGGCAGCGCCGAGATGCGCGCCGAGCGCCTCATCCTCGACGGACGCACGCTGGAGTTGCGCTGAAGGCAGCTCATGGAGCATTTCCCGCGTTACGGGGAAATACCTCCTACAGCCCGGCTTCGGCCAGCCGCGCCAGGTGCTCGAGATACACACCGAGCGGCCTGGCCTCACCCTCCCGACGCTCCCGGCAGCGGTTGATGACATCCAGATGATCGAAGGGATAGTCGGAGCGGATTACCTTGCCCAGGTGCGAGCTGAAACGGCCCACCAGACCATCGTTCTGCCCGGCCTCGCGGGCGAAACAGCGGGCCAGCCGCCGACACAGGGCATGTCCGGGATCGAAATCCGGCACGGCGTCGACGCGCGTCTGCAGGACGCCGCTCCAGGAGTAGTAACGCACCCCGTCGACCGCTCCGGCGCCCTCGCCACCCCAGCGCTCGGGCAGTCCCTGCGGATAGCGGGCATTGAAGCCGGCCATGCCCTCGCTGGTCAACGCCAGCAGCGAGGCCGGTCCGTCGAGGGGCAGGCAGAGCCCCGGCTCGGCGCACTCCAGCCGCTCCATCAGCCGTGCCAGGCCCTCGAAGCCACGCGCCAGCAGGCGCTCGCGCCGGCCGCTGGGCGGCAGCAGGTCGCGCAGCCGGTCGGCTACCTCGGACCCCTGGTTGGGCGTGGCCACGGTGGTCACCGAAGCCACCCAGTCCGGGCGCAACGCCGCCGCGTAGCGGGCGCTCAGGCCACCCTGGCTGTGACCGAGCAGATTGACCCGGCGCGCGCCACTGGCGGCGCGGACCGCGGCGATGCGTTCGAGCAACTGGTTTCCCAGCGCCTCGTTGTCGTGCACGCCGGACAGCCGTACCGCATGGACCTGCGCGCCCTGCCGGCGAAGCGCCACATCGATGCCGTTCCAGTAGGAATGCCCGGGCAGGCGCACGAAGCCGAGCAGACCATGCACCAGCACCAAGGGGTAGCGTGTCCTGAAGCTCGCCCCCATGGGCCTTTCCCCGTCAACAAGCCGCCAGTCGGCCAAGATTAACCCGATCGCGACCTGCCTCGACAAGCGCTGAAACCTTCTCCCGCGGGCCGGTCGAACCTTCTGTGATCCACGCGCGCAGGAGAGCCGTCATGTCCCGGGGTGACAAGTCCAGCTATACCGACAAGCAGAAGCGCAAGGCCGCCCACATCGAGGAAAGCTACGAGTCCCGCGGCGTTCCCGAAGAGGAGGCGCAGGCACGTGCCTGGGCCACGGTCAACAAGCAGTCCGGGGGCGGCGAGAAAAGCGGCTCCGGGCAGCGCAAGAGCGAAACCGCCAAGCGCGCCGAGCGCAAGGACTCGGCCCGCCGGGCCGCGGCGGTCAGTCGCCCAACCGGGGCTCCGCCAGTGCCCGCGAGCAGTCGGGCAGCACCTCGCTGAGCGACATGAGCCGCGCGGCCCTGCTCGAACGCGCCGCCGAGCAGGGCGTGCGGGGCGTGCGGGGCCGCTGGCGAATGCGCAAGGACGAACTGATCGCCGCGCTCAGCTAGGGGACCCGATGCAGCAGCTCGCACAGCTTGCGGGTAGCCGCCAGCATCTGCGGGCTGGGCCGCTCGAGGCCGAGGTCGGGCACGGCCCAGACCTGTCCGCGCCGCACGGCCTGCAGTTGCGGCCAGGCCTGCCAGGCATCGCGCTGCTCCGGCTGGCTGACCAGGATCACCTCGGGATCGCGCGCCAGCACCGCCTCGACGGAGAGCTGCGGCGCCGGCAGGTCGAGGTCGGCGAAGAGGTTCACCGCGCCGCAGACCCGCAGGGCATCGCTGATGATCTGCGGGCCGCCGATGCTGTACAGCGGGCGGTCCCAGACCTGGTAGAAGACCCGCAGCGGCGCTTCGCGACGGTAGTGGCGACGCAGCTCGTCGAGTTGCCGGCGCAACTGCGCGGCCAATTCGCGTCCCCGCTCGGCACGCCCGACCCGCTCGCCGAGCGCTTCGAGCTGCGTGGCGATGTCTTCCAGGCGCCGGGGCTGCGCCTCGAACACGGGGATACCGAAGCCACGCAACTGCTCGCGCTGCGCCGCGCTTATGCTGTCCGGCCAGAGCAGGATCAGGTCCGGGCGCAGGGCGAGCAAGGTTTCCATTTCCAGCCGGCCCCAGCGTCCCAGCGACGGCAGGCCGGCCAGCGCCGCCGGCCGCTCGCCGCCATCGAGCACACCGACCAGACGGTCGCCGGCCTGCAGTTCCAGCATCGATTCGGTGAGCGATGGCGCCAGACTGACCACCCGTTCGGCAGCGGCCAGCGGCAGGGCGAAACACAGCAGCAGGACGGCGCAGAGATGCCTCAGGCCAACTGCCGGAGCCCCGGCGCGCCGATCCGGGCCGGTGGTGCGCGCCATCTCAGCTCCCGGTCGGCGTTTCCACCTCGCCCTGATGCAGGCTGCCGAGCAGGTGACCGAGCTTGCCGGCCTTGGTCGCCAGGTATTTCTGGTTGTGGGGGTTGAGCCCGGTCTGCAGCGGTACCCGTTCGGTCACCTGGATGCCGGCCCCCTCCAGCGCCTTGACCTTGCGCGGATTGTTGGTCATCAGCTTGATCGCGGTGATGCCCAGATGCTCGAGCATCGGTTTGCAGATCCCGTAGTCGCGCTGGTCGGCGCGAAAACCCAGGCGCTCGTTGGCCTCGACGGTATCGGCGCCGGCGTCCTGCAGCTTGTAGGCGCGGATCTTGTTGAGCAGGCCGATGCCGCGCCCCTCCTGGCGCAGGTAGAGCAGCACGCCACGGCCCTCGGCGGCGATGGCGCGCAGTGCGGCTTCCAGTTGAAAGCCGCAGTCGCAGCGCAGGCTGAACAGCGCATCACCGGTCAGGCACTCGGAATGCAGGCGGCCGAGCACCGGCGCGCCATCGTCCACCGTGCCCAGGGTGAGCGCCACATGCTCCTTGCCGGTGGCTTCGTCGAGAAAGCCATGCATGGTGAAGACGCCGAACGGCGTGGGCAGCTTGGATGCGGCGACGAAGACGACGGACACCGGAAGACTCCTGAAAGATGCGGCAAGCTGTCATTGTAACAGCCACGCCGCCTGGCGGCGCAGCCGGAATTGCCGACGACCGACCGTCGTCGCTAGCGCCTCGACGCCAGCATCGGCATCTCCCGCTTCTCCCGCCAGCGCGCGATTCGGGAAGCTCATGCCGGGCATGGGCGGTAGCCGGCGGCACGCCTCGCGGGATCGCCGGCCCGGCGCCGGACACCTCCGGGGCCCCGGCCTTGCCCCCGACCTGGCGGTGGGCCGGCGCAAATCCGCCCCCCGCCGCCGGAACGCCTCAGTCGAACGGATAAGGCTGTTGCCAGCGGGCGAAGATCGGCCGCAGCTCGCCGGAGCGTACCAGCTCGGCCATGCGCCGGTCGTACAGCGCGGCCAGTTCGCGCCCGCGCGGAGTGTCGGCGAAACCGGGGTACAGGGGCAGCAAGGTCAGGTCGGTGATGCGGTAGGCGTCGGGCGTCTCCGCCCAGGCCAGAACGCTCTCGAGTTCGGCCCGGGCGGCGATCAGATAATCGGCATGGCCGACCCGGAGCATCGCCAGGGCGCCGTTGTAGCGCTGGATCTCCTGGTAGCGGTGCAGTTGCGGCAGGTACTTGTCGAAGGCATAGCCGCGTATCCAGGCCAGGCGGAAGTTGCCCAGATCCTCCAGGCGCGGTATCGGCGACGAGGCCAAGCCCAGCGCGCCGATCACCTCGGCGGCATAATGCCACTGGGGGAACAGCGCTCCCGTGGTTTCCTCCGGATAGGCGCCGACCCAGGCGTCGGCATCGCCACGGGCGACCAGACCGACCGCCCGGGTATAGGGCACGGTGCTGGTGTGCACCTGAAATCCGGCCGGCTCGAAGACCAGGCGCAGGACCTCCCAGACCAGGCCGCGGGCATCGGCGCCGGTATGCCCCTTGCGCTCGACGCCGACCAGCAGGATATCCCCGGCCTGTTCCTTCCCCTCCGGCAACTCTCCCGCCCCGGCGAGCACGGCGCCCAGCAGGCAGCAGCACAACAGCAGCTTCAGCCATGCCAGCCTCATAGCCAGGTCAGCCCCCAGACGAGCAGTTGCATCGCCAGCCAGGCGAAGACCCCGGCCAGCACGTCGTCCAGCATGATGCCGACGCCGCCGTGCACGTGGCGGTCGATCCAGTGGATCGGCCAGGGCTTGAGGATGTCCATCAGGCGGAACATCGCGAAGCCCAGCAGCAGCCATTGCCAGCCTTCCGGCACCAGCCAGAGGGTGATCCACATGCCGACCATCTCGTCCCAGACGATGCCTTCGTGGTCGTGCACCCTGAGGTCCGTGGCGACCTTGCCGCACAGCCAGAAGCCGAACAGCATGACCAGCCCGAGCAGCAGCCAATAGCCCCAGTCCGGCAACGCCTGCCAGAGCGGCACGAAGGGCAGCGCGACCAATGAACCCCAGGTGCCGGGGGCCTTGGGCAGCGTCCCGGAGCCGAAGCCGAAAGCCAGGAAATGCCAGGGATTGCGCCACACCGACGGCGGCACGCGCACGGATTCAGTCACGCGGACTCCCGAAATGTTGATAGCCCCCGACCGGCGGCGCGACCTCGCGGCCAGCGTCGTCGAGCAGATGCACGCCCGTACCGGCCTCGACCCGGCCGATCACCCGCAGCGGCCATTCGGCCTGCAGGGCGGCGAGGAAGCGCGGCGGCAGGGTGAAGGCCAGCAGGTAGTCGTCGCCGCCGCCTAGGGCGCAGGCCAGCGCCGCCTCTTCGCCGAGCAGGCGGCGCAACGGCACCGACAGCGGCACGCGGCGGCGTTCGATGCACAGCGCCACGCCGGAAGCCGAAGCGATGTGCCCGCAATCGGCGAGCAGGCCATCGGAGATATCCAGCGCCGCGCTCGCCCTGCCGCGCAGCGCCACCCCCAAGGATAGCTGCGGCCGTGGCGACCAGTAGCGTGCCAGCAGGGGGCTGGCGACCTCGGCCGGGGCCTGGCGCCGGTCGAGCACCAGTTCCAGGGCGCCGGCGGCATCGCCGAGCGGACCGCCGACGCAGAGCAGATCGCCGGGCCGCGCGCCATTCCGGCACAGCGCCAGGCCGGCCGGTACCCGGCCGAATACGCTCAGGCTGATGCACAGGGGACCGCGGGTGGTATCGCCGCCGATCAGCGCCAGGCCGCACTCGCGCGCCTTGTGGTCCAGGCCGCGGGCGAAGGCGGCCAGCCAGGCCGGATCGGCCGCCGGCAGGGTCAGGGCGAGGGTGAAACCGAGGGGCGTGGCGCCCATCGCCGCAAGATCGCTGGCGGCCGCGGCCAGGGCTCGCTGGCCGAGCAGGAAGGGATCGCAGGGAGCGGGGAAATGCACCCCGGCGACCATGGTGTCGGTGGAGATCGCCAGCCGCTCGCCGGCGGGAACCTCCAGCAGGGCGCAGTCGTCGCCGATGCCGAGGGCCACGCCGGGCGCCGCCTGCGCGCAGGCGGCGGCGGCGAAGTAGCGGCGGATCAGTTCGAACTCGCCCATCGGCGTTCGCTCAGCGCTTGCCGCCGCGGATTTCGGCCGCGCGCAGGCGCGGTGCCAGCTTGTCCAGCACGCCGTTGACGAACTTGTGCCCGTCGGTGGCGCCGAACACCTTGGCCAGCTCGATGCCTTCGTTGATCACCACCCGGTAGGGTACGTCGAGACGGTTGCTCAGCTCATAGGTGGACAGCCGCAGGATGGCCAGCTCCACCGGGTCGACCTCCGCCAGCGGACGATCGAGCAGCGGCGCGAAGGCCTCGTCGATCTCGGTCTTTTGACGCGGCACGCCGTGCAGGATCTCGTGGAAGTAAGCGCCGTCGACCGTGCTGAAATCGTTGTCGACGCGAAACTGCGCCTCGATCTCGTTGAGCGGCTGACCTGCCACGTGCCACTGATAGAGCGCCTGCATGGCCAGGACGCGCGCCTGTCGGCGCGCGGCTATCTTGCCCTTGGCCGGTCTGGCGCCCTGACCGTCGTCGCGATTCGCGCTCACTTGGCCTCCAGGGCCGCCATCAGGCTGACCATTTCCAGGGCGGACAGGGCCGCTTCGGCGCCCTTGTTGCCGGCCTTGGTGCCGGAGCGCTCGATGGCCTGCTCGATGGAGTCGACGGTAAGGACGCCGAAGGCGACCGGCACGCCGAACTGCAGAGACACCTGGGCCAGGCCCTTGGTGCATTCGCCGGCGACGTACTCGAAATGCGGAGTGCCGCCGCGGATCACCGCGCCGAGGGCGATGATGGCGTCGAACTCGCCGCGCTGGGCGACCTTCTGCGCCACCAGCGGGATCTCGAAGGCGCCGGGCACGCGGATGATGGTCAGCTCGCTCTGCTCGACGCCATGGCGCACCAGGGTATCGATGGCGCCCTGTACCAGGCTCTCCACGACGAAGCTGTTGAAGCGGCCGACCACCAGGGCATAGCGGCCCTTGGCGGCGGTAAAGGTACCTTCGATGGTCTTCAGGGTCATGGCGAATCTCGTCTCGTTAAAGAACCGGAGCGTCACAGGCGGCTCCGTAATCAATCGGTCCCGACCGTCCAGACGGAACCGCCCGCCCCCTGCCGGCAAGGGCATGGAAAAGGCGGGCGGCTCCAGTGGAGATCATTCGGCGGGCAGGTATTCTACAACCTCCAGGTCGAACCCGGATATCGCGTTGAACTTCATCGGCGCGCTCATCAGGCGCATCTTGCGCACGCCGAGGTCGCGCAGGATCTGCGAGCCGGCGCCGACCGTGCTGTAGGTGCTCGGCGACTTGGGCGTCCCCTCGCGCAGCAGGGTCAGCACTTCGTTGGCATCCAGCGGATGGCCGAGCAGCAGCACCACGCCGCTGCCGGCCCTGGCCACCTCGGCCATCGCCGCGCGCAGGCTCCAGCGGCCCGGCTGGCGGACCATCAGCAGGTCGCGCAGCGGGTCCATGTTGTGGACCCGCACCAGGGTCGGCTCGTCGGCCTGGATCTCGCCCATGATCAGCGCCATGTGCACATCCCCTTCCACCGCATCGCGGTAGGTCACCAGGTGGAAGCGGCCCAGCTCGCTGTCCAGCTCCTGTTCTGCGATGCGCTGGATGGTGCGCTCGTGGATCAGCCGGTAGTGGATCAGGTCGGCGATGGTACCGATCTTGATGCCGTGCTGTTCGGCGAAGAGCTCCAGCTCGGGACGGCGCGCCATGCTGCCGTCGTCGTTCATGATCTCGCAGATCACCCCGGAAGGCTCGAAACCGGCCATCCGCGCCAGGTCGCAGGCCGCCTCGGTGTGGCCGGCACGGGCCAGCACACCGCCCGACTGGGCCATCAACGGGAAGATGTGCCCGGGACTGACGATGTCATCGGCCTTGGCGCCCTTCGCCGCGGCGACCTGCACGGTGCGCGCCCGGTCGGCGGCGGAAATGCCGGTGGTGACACCCTCGGCCGCCTCGATGGAGACGGTGAACTTGGTACCGAAGCCGGAGCCGTTGCGCGGCGCCATCAGCGGCAGCTTGAGGGTTTCGCAACGCTCGCGGGTCATCGGCATGCAGATCAGCCCGCGAGCGTATTTCGCCATGAAGTTGATGTGCTCGGCCTGCACGCATTCGGCGGCCATGATCAGATCGCCCTCGTTCTCGCGATCCTCGTCATCCATGAGGATGACCATTTTGCCTTGGCGGATATCTTCGATCAGTTCGTCAATGCTGTTGAGAGCCATCGGGCCACTCCTCGATTACTTCAGGTAGCCGTGCTCGGCCAGAAAGCTTGCGGTGAGACCGGAAGCGTCGGGCTCGGCGGCCTTGTCGCCGAGCATCAGGCGCTCCAGGTAGCGTGCCAGGAGGTCCACCTCCAGGTTCACCTGCCGGCCCGGCCGGTAGTCGGCCATGATGGTCTCGCCCAGGGTATGGGGCACGATGGTCAGTTCGAACTCGGCGCCGTTCACCCCGTTGACCGTCAGGCTGGTGCCATCGACGGTGATCGATCCCTTGAGGGCGATGTAACGGGCCAGCTCGCGCGGTGCGTGGATGCGAAACTGCACGGCGCGGGCGTTGTCCTCGCGGGACAACACCTCGCCGACACCGTCGACGTGGCCACTGACCAGGTGACCGCCGAGACGGCTGGTCGGGGTCAGGGCCTTCTCCAGGTTGACCCGGCTGCCGGCCTTGAGGTCGATGAAGGCGGTGCGCGCCAGGGTCTCGCGGCTGACGTCGGCCCAGAAGCCATCGCCGGGCAGTTCCACCGCGGTCAGGCAGATGCCGTTCACGGCGATGCTGTCGCCGAGCTTGACGTCGGACAGGTCCAGCTTGCCGGTGTGGACGTAGACGCGCGCGTCGCCGCCCTTGGGGGTGAGTGCGCGGATGGTGCCGATGGCCTCGATTATGCCGGTGAACATGTAGTCCCCCTGGCGCGATGCTGCGGAAAATGGTGCATGGAACGATCTCCTGTTTCGGAAAAAACAGGGCATGCGGATCGAAAGGGATCGCGCGCGCAGACTGCGCGTGGCGGAACATCCCGCTCTCTCTCATCCGGACTCTGACCGTCGGCTCCGGAATCGCACCGGATCTGCTGACCTTGCGCGGGGGTTGCCCCGTGGCAAGCGCTCGCGGGCTGGACGCCTGGGCGTCATCACCGCCGGTGGGGAATTCCACCCCGCCCTGAGAACGTCGGACCGTGCGGCCCGGAGGCGCTTTTTACCACAAGGGCGCGCGGCCGGCCACCGGCGCCGCGGATCCGGATGCGGAACGGGTCAGGTCGCGGGCACGGCGACGATCTGCCAATCCTCGCCCACCGCGCGGATGTCGCGGATCTTCAGCTCGCGCGCCTCGGCCATGCGCTCCAGGGGCAGCTCCAGCAGGGGCCGGGCAGTCGAGCCGAGAAACTTGGGCGCGACGAACAGACGGTACTCGTCGACCAGTCCCTGCCGGGCGAAGGCCCCGGCCAGACGCGGACCGGCCTCCACCAGCACCTCGTTGGCCCCACGCGCGGCCAGCTCGGCCAGCAGCGCCGGCAGATCGACCCGGCCGTCCTCGCCCGGCACGGCCAGCAACTCGTGGCCGGCCGCCCGGTAATCCACCTCGCGTTCGGCCGAAACAGTCGCCACCAGCGCCGGCCCGGCCTGGAAGAAGGGCACATCCAGCGGCACCCGCAGGCGCCCGTCGACCAGCACGCGCAGCGGCGGACGCTGCAGCGCCAGGGCGACCTGTTCGGGCGCCAGCCCCAGCTCCTCGCCGCGCACGGTGAGCCGGGCATGGTCGACGAGAACGGTGTCGGCGCCGGTCAGCACCACGCTGGAACGGGCGCGCAGGCGCTGCACGGCGGCGCGCGCCGGCGCGCCGGTGATCCACTGGCTCTCGCCGCTGGCCATCGCCGTGCGGCCGTCCAGGCTCATCGCCAACTTGACCCGTACCAACGGCAGACCGTGCTCCATGCGCTTGACGAAACCGGCGTTGAGCGCACGCGCCTCGGCCTCCAGCACACCGACCTCGACCTCGATACCGGCCTGGCGCAGACGCGCCAGGCCGCGCCCGGACACCTGCGGATTGGGGTCCTGCATGGCCGCCACCACCCGACCGACCCCGGCGGCGACCAGCGCCTCGGCGCAGGGTGGCGTGCGCCCGTGGTGGCTGCAGGGCTCCAGGGTGACGTAGGCGGTGGCACCGCGCGCCGTCTCACCGGCCTGGCGCAGGGCGTGGACCTCGGCGTGCGGCTCGCCGGCGCGCACGTGCCAGCCTTCGCCGACGATCCTGCCGGCGGCGACGATCACGCAGCCGACCCGCGGATTGGGGTGGGTGGAATACAGTCCCTGGCGGGCCAGCTCCAGGGCACGGGCCATGTATCGATGATGGTTCATGGCTTGGACGGCTCGCGGGACAGGCGCTCGATCTCCTCGCGGAACTCGTTGAGGTCCTGGAAGCGCCGGTAGACCGAGGCGAAACGGATGTAGGCGACTTCGTCGAGCTTGCGCAGCTCGGCCATCACCAGTTCGCCGAGCACCCGCGACTTGACCTCCCGTTCCCCAGTGGCGCGCAGTTCGTGCTTGATCCGGCCGATCGCCGCCTCCAGGCGCTCGACGCTCACCGGGCGCTTCTCCAGCGCCCGCTGCATGCCGGCGCGCAGCTTGTCCTCGTCGAACGGCTGGCGGCTGCCATCCTGCTTGATGACCCGGGGCATGACCAGTTCGGCGGTCTCGAAGGTGGTGAAGCGTTCGCCGCAGGCCTGGCACTCGCGACGGCGGCGCACCTGATCGCCCTCGGCGACCAGCCGCGAATCGATGACCTTGGTGTCGTGGGCACTGCAGAAAGGACAATGCATGGGCGCGGGGCCATTGAAGAAAGGGAGTCATGGTAGCGCATCCCGCCCCCAAGACAAGCCGCGGGCTTTGCGCTATACAGACGCCCAGCCGCAACCCCGCCAAGGAGTCCCCATGTCGCCGCGCCCTTTCCTCCTCCTCGGCCTGAGCCTCCTGCTCGCCGCCTGTTCCAGCCAGCCCGAGGAAGAAGCCTCGCAAGCCTCCGCGAACCCCTCGACGCCCTCCGTCGCCGTCCAGCCGCTGCTGGCCGGCCAGCACGAGCTGCGCGGCAACCTGCTCGGCGCACCGACGAACAGCGAGGTGGAACTGGCGCTGCTATTGGTCGACGAGCGCGGCCGTCCGCGCGGGGAACTCGGCAACATCACCCTGCTGGGCAACGGCCAAACGCTGCCGTTCAGCCTGCGCTTCGTGCCGCAGCCCTTCGCCCCCGGCCTGCGCGCCGAACTGCGCGGCCGGGCCAGCCAGTCCGGCCGGCTGATCCTGCGCCTGCCGCCGCGTACCCTTTCCGGCCTGGACAGCCAGACGCTCGGCACCCTGCAACTGGTGCCCGCCCCATGAACGCGCCGCCCGCCCTGCAGGCGGCGCTCGGCGAGTTGCTCGGCGACGCCCGGCTGACCGCGCAACGATTGCCGGGCAGCGAACTGCGCCTCTGGCTGATCGACCCGGCGAACATGGCGCGCGCCTTCAGCCCGGAGGAAACCCGGCGCATCCTCGCGGAGCCGCCCTACTGGAGCTTCTGCTGGGCCAGCGGCCTGGCGCTGGCCCGCTGGCTGGCCGAACGCCCGGAGTGGGTACGCGGCCGGCGCGTGCTGGACTTCGGCGCCGGCAGCGGCGTCGCCGCCATCGCTGCGGCCCGGCTGGGCGCCGCCGAGGTGGTCGCCTGCGATCTCGACCCGCAGGCGCTCACCGCTTGCCGGGCGAACGCCGCACTGAACGGCGTCGAGCTGGGCTACTCGGCGGATTTCTTCGCCGAGGCCGACCGCTTCGATCTGATCCTGGTCGCCGACGTGCTCTACGATCGCGCCAACCTGCCGCTGCTCGACCGGTTCCTCGGCCGCGCCCGCGAGGCCCTGGTGGCGGACTCGCGGGTGCGCGACTTCGCCCACCCGCGCTATCGGCGCCTGGCCAGCCTCGAGGCCCGTACCTGGCCGGATCTGGCCGAACCGGCGGAGTTCCGCCGAGTCAGCCTGTACCACGCCCGGCGCACTGCCTGAGGGCAATTCAGCCGCGCCTGTCTCGCTTCCCCCGCCGCGCGGCCCCACTTACCATGCAGGATTCCATTCCAGCCACTGCCGAGAGCCCCGATGAGCGAAATCCCCTACATCTTCGACGTCACCGACGCCAGTTTCGACCAGCTGGTCCTCGAAAACTCCTTCCACAAGCCGGTGCTGGTGGATTTCTGGGCCGAATGGTGCGCTCCCTGCAAGGCACTGATGCCGCTCCTGGCGAAGATCGCCGAGAGCTATCAGGGCGAGTTGTTGCTGGCTAAGGTCAACAGTGACATCGAACAGCAGACCGTGATGCGCATGGGCATCCGCAGCCTACCGACCGTGGTGCTGTTCAAGGACGGCCAGCCGGTGGACGGCTTCGCCGGCGCCCAGCCGGAGTCGGCCATCCGCGCCATGCTCGAACCCCATGTGCAGATGCCCGAGGCTCCCGAAGCCGACCCGCTGGAGGTCGCCCAGGCCCTGTTCGCCGCCGGGCGGATCGGCGAAACGGAGAACCTGCTCGCGGCGCTGCTGAGCGAGGACAACGGCAACGGCGCCGCGCTGATTCTCTATGCCCGCTGCCTGGCCGAACGCGGCGAGCTGGGCGAGGCCGAGGCGGTGCTGGATGCCGTGACGGGCGACGAACACAAGCAGGCCCTGGCCGGCGCCCGCGCCCAGTTGACCTTCCTGCGCCAGGCCGCCGACCTGCCGGAAGTCGCCATCCTGAAAAGCCGTCTGGCCCAGGACGCCAACGATGATGAAGCCGCCTACCAGTTGGCGATCCAGCAACTGGCGCGGCAACACTACGAAGCGGCGCTGGAGGGCCTGTTGCGGCTGTTCGTGCGCAACCGCGGCTATGCCGAGGGCCTGCCGCACAAGACCCTGTTGCAGGTGTTCGATCTGCTCGGCAGCGATCACCCGCTGGTCTCCACCTACCGCCGCAAGCTGTATCAGGCCCTCTACTGAAGAGGCGATCCTCACTCCGTCCAGTGGTAGATCGGCGCGTCCGCTGCGTTCTCGACACGAACCTGCGCGCAGTGGCGCAGCCGCACCAACAGGCGTTTGCCGGCCTCGGCGCTGCCGGCCAGCGCCTGCAACTGGTTGAGCAGGGTCGGCCCCTCCATCTGCCCGGCGCTGCGCAGCAGTTGCTGGGCGGTTTGCCAGAGGCGGTCGGCCGGCTCCGCCGCCGGGCCCGCGGGCGCACCGGCCTTGCCGGCGGCCAGGCGGGCGCCGAGGCGCGCCCAATCCTCGTCGTCCAGTTCCAGGGTCAGGTCCACCGGCCATTCGCCGATGTGTCCACGTATTCTCAGCATGGGCACAGCTCCTCGCGATGAAGGCCCCATGCTCCCACGCCGCCCGCCCTCCGCCAAGCACGGGCGGGCCGATGCATCTGGCGGGATCATCTGGCGAGCCCCGGACAAACTCGTTATAACGTAACAAAACCCAGCCCGGAGACATCCATGCCCCGCCTGTTGTTCGCCCTGCCCCTCGCCTTTCTGGCCGTCTTCGTCCAGGCCGAGGACGATCATCACCACCATGATGCCGATCATCATCACGAATCGGCACGGGAAGCCTCCCTCGCCGCCCACGAGCACGGCAGCGCCCTGCTCAACCTGGCGTTGGACAACGATGTCCTGGAGATCGAGTTCATCAGCCCGGCCATGAACCTGCTCGGCTTCGAGCACGCGGTCCATAGCGACGAGGAGCGGGCCAGAGTCGACGCGGTCCGCGCCCAGCTCGAACGGCCGCTCGAACTGTTCGGCGTTCCCGTCGCGGCCGGCTGCCAAGTCCGCGAGCGCAGCCTGCACGGCGCCCACTTCGAGGCGACCGGGAACGACGACCGGGAGCACAGCGAAATCGAGGCCCGCTACCACCTGCAATGCGCTGCGCCGGAAGCATTGCAGAGCTTGAATCTCGCGGCGCTGTTCGGCACATTTCCGGCCACGCAGAAGATCCAGGTCCAACTGATCGGCCCCCGCGGCCAGCAGGGCCAGGAACTCAGCCCCGAGCGCAGCGGCCTGACATTCTGAGGTCAGGGCCAGGCGCCCCATCGACATCCCGGCCACCCCCATGAGCACACCCCTGATCGAACTGTCCGGCCTAGGTTTCGCCTAGCCGGGCCAGCCCGAATTGCTGGACATCCCCGAGTTCCACCTGCGGCGCGGCGAAACCCTGTTCCTCAAGGGCCCCTCGGGCAGCGGCAAGACCACCCTGCTCGGCCTGCTCGGTGGCGTGCAGAAACCGGCCCGCGGCCACATCCGTCTGCTCGGCACCGAACTGGGCGCGCTCTCCGCGGCGGCCCGCGACCGCTTTCGCGTCGACCACACCGGCTACATCTTCCAGCAGTTCAACCTGCTGCCGTTTCTCTCGGTACGCGCCAACGTCGAACTGCCCTGCCATTTCTCCAGGCTGCGCGCCGAGCGGGCCCGCCAGCGCCACGGCAGCGTCGAGCAGGCCGCCGTCCGCCTGCTGGCGCATCTCGGTCTCGACGCCACGCTGCTGGAACGGCGCGCCGCGGAACTGTCGATCGGCCAGCAGCAGCGGGTCGCGGCGGCCCGCGCGCTGATCGGCCAGCCGGAATTGGTGATCGCCGACGAGCCCACCTCGGCGCTGGACGCCGACGCCCGCCAGGCCTTTCTCGACCTGCTTTTCGCCGAGTGCCGCGAGGCCTCGGCCAGCCTGCTGTTCGTCAGCCACGACCAGAGCCTGGCCAGGCTGTTCGAACGCAGCCTGTCGCTCCTCGAACTGAACCGCGCCGCCCGCCCCCGGGAGATCTGACATGCACCTGTTGCGCCTGGCCCTGGCCAGTCTGGCCAACCGCCGCGCCACCGCCCTGCTCACGGTATTCGCCATCGCCGTCTCGGTCTGCCTGCTGCTCGCCGTCGAACGGGTGCGCACCGAGGCCCGCGCCAGTTTCGCCAGCACCCTGAGCGGCACCGACCTGATCGTCGGTGCCCGTTCCGGCCCGGTGAATCTGTTGCTCTATTCGGTGTTCCGTATCGGCAACGCCACCAACAACATCCGCTGGGAGAGCTTCCGGCACTTCGCCGAGCATCCACGGGTGAAATGGGCGATCCCGCTGTCGCTCGGCGATTCGCATCGCGGCTACCGGGTGCTGGGCACCACGGTGGCCTACTTCGAGCACTACCGCTACGGCCGCCGGCAGCCGCTGGAATTGAGGGAAGGCCGTGCCTTCGCCACGGACCCGTTCGAGGTGGTGCTCGGCGCCGAGGTGGCCGAGGCACTGCACTACAAGCTGGGCGACGAACTCGTGCTGGCCCACGGCGTGGCCAGGATCAGCCTGACCCGCCACGAGGACAAGCCGTTCCGCGTGGTCGGCATCCTCGGCCGCACCGGCACGCCGGTCGATCGTACCCTGCATATCGGCCTGACCGGCATGGAAGCGCTGCACATCGACTGGCGCGGCGGCGTGCCGGCCCGGGGCGGCGCGCGCATCGACGCCGAGCAGGCGCGCCGGATGGACCTGCAGCCCAAGGCGATCACCGCCTTCCTGCTCGGCCTCGACAGCCGGATCGCCACTTTCGCCATGCAGCGGGAAATCAACGACTACCTCGGCGAGCCGCTGCTGGCGATCCTCCCCGGGGTCGCCCTGCAGGAGCTGTGGAGCCTGATGGGCACTGCGGAGCAGGCCTTGTTCGTGGTCTCGCTGTGCGTCGTGCTGACCGGGCTGATCGGCATGCTCACGGCGATCCTCGCCAGCCTCAACGAACGCCGCCGGGAGATGGCGATCCTCCGCTCGCTGGGCGCCCGGCCCTGGCACATCGCCGGGCTGCTGGTGCTGGAAGCCTTCGCGCTGGCCCTGGCCGGCGTGCTGCTCGGCCTGGCCCTGCTCTATCTCGGCATCCTGCTGGCCCAGGGACCGCTGCAGGCGGCCTACGGACTCTACTTGCCGTTCGCTGCGCCGAGCACCTATGAATGGCTGCTGCTCGGTGCCATTCTGGCTGCGTCGCTGCCGCTCGGCGCGATACCGGCCTGGCGCGCCTATCGCCAGTCGCTGGCCGACGGTCTGTCCATTCGCCTGTGAGGAGTCCCGATGCGACGCCTTCCGCTTGTCCTGCTGCTCGTCCTCGCCATGCCGCTGTGGGCGGCCGAACCCCGCGACCTGGCCTGGACCGAGATGATCCCGGAGGGCACGCCGCCGGCGCAGGAACCGCAGGCGCCGATGCACGAGAGCCAGGGGGACGGTGGGCTGGCCGACGAATCCGCACCACCGGCCGCCCAGGCATCGCCGGCGGCGCCGGTGGTCAAGGCGCTGGACGGCCAACTGGTCCGGCTGCCCGGCTATCTGGTGCCGCTGGAGACCGCCAGCGACGGCCGCGTCCGCGAATTCCTCCTGGTACCCTACTTCGGCGCCTGCATCCATGTACCGCCGCCGCCGTCGAACCAGATCGTGCACGTGCGCAACGAGCCAGGCGTGCAACTCGAGGTGCTTTACCAGCCGTACTGGGTGGAAGGCAGGCTGCGGGTCGAGCAGACCAGCAGCGAACTGGCCGAGGCCGGTTACCGGATGACCACCAGCAAGGTCTATCCGTACCAGTTGGAGCAATGAAAACAGAGGGGACCACCACCGTTCGGCCGGCATGAAGCGGACCCGTTACCAACGTGCCGGTGACGACGCCTTTTGCCCGGCCATCTTCATTCTCTATCGAACCGGGACGGCCAGAGCGCAGCGGTCGCCGGCGGCCTTGGAGCGCCCGATCCGTGATCCATGTCATGAACTCCTTGAAAAGCCAAAAGTTTACGGAACTTTTTCTTGCCCCAGGTCAAAGCGGAGACGACCAGACGAATTATCCTCCTCCGACACCGCAAGAACTTGCGAGTCCGCTATCCGCTCCATCCGATACCGCAAAGCTTCTAATCTTCCCGCCGATTGATCGTTGATTCTTTCCAAAACCGACAATCACTCTTGATAAGTTTGCCGACTTAATTGGCGAAGCAAACTTTCCTCGCTCGCCATATTTATATTTCCAGAACTTTATAACCCTTATTTTCACCCGTCCGGCAGAGCAAAACCAAATACAAGAGTTTTCTTGAGGCAAATCAAGATCGGCCTAGTTGGAGTTACTAAGATCGACTCCATACGCAATTACTTCTTCGGGAGTTCGCCATGGCCAAGTTCAAATCCCTTTTCGCCCTTTCCCTGATCGGCATGGCCCTGGCAGCCCCCTACGCCACTGCACACGAGCGTGGCGATATCGTCCTGCGCGCCGGCGCCGTCGTCGTCGACCCGCACGAGGACAGCGAGGACATCCGCCTCGCCGGCGCCGGCAAGCTCCCCGGCACCAAGGCCACCCTCGACAGCGACGTGCAGCTCGGCCTGAACTACCTCTACATGCTCACCGACCACGTCGGCATCGAGTACCTGGCCGCCACGCCCTTCACCCACGAAGTGAAGGCCAAGGGCCTTCCGGGCGACCTGAACGGCCGCCTGGGCGACTTCAAGCAACTGCCACCGACCGTCAGCCTGGTCTACTACCCCTTCTCGCCCCACGCCACCATCCAGCCCTACGTCGGGGTCGGCCTCAACTACACCTACATCTTCGAGACCAAGCTGGGCAAGGCGGCCGAAGGCAAGGGCTTCAGCGGCCTGGACATGCAGGACTCCATCGGCCTGGCCGCGCAGGTCGGGGTGGACTACATGCTGACCGACACCCTCATGCTCAACGCCCAGGTGCGCTACATCGACATCGAGAGCAAGGCCACTACCTACCTGAACGACAGCAAGGTCACCGTCGACGTGGACGTCAACCCCTGGGTCTACATGGTCGCCCTGGGTTACAAGTTCTGAGCCTTGCCCTCCAGCGAAAAAGGCGCCGATCGGCGCCTTTTTCATTTCCAGTCCGGAGATCCCCCGGCAGCCTCTCAACGCGCCTCCATGGCGAACGAGCCCACCCCGCATTGATGCAAATCAAAAAATCATCATTTGAATCAAGCTTTCCGACAAATATCAGCTACAAGTTTTCTTCCAACTTTCCAGCGGAACGACAAAGCCTTTTCAAACCCCATCTTGACTCAGATCAACGAACAGTTCTCGATGAAGGCCACTCGGCATAACAAATCCGCCCGATTGACATGTATCAAGCCAACCAGAACAACTCGCCGGAAACCCCGACAGTTGGCATGAACATAGTGGCCATTATTTATTGAGTTGAATCAAAACGCCCCGGCACAAGCGGCCTAACATGAGCTCCAAGAATCAAACATATTAAAGGCCGATGAACTTGCAGGCCTTTAGGAGCAAGACCATGCGCAACTCAGTGTTCGCCCTCTCTCTGGTCACTCTGGCTCTGGCGGCCTCCTGCGCCACCGCACACGAGCGTGGCGATATCGTCCTGCGCGCCGGCGCCGTCGTCGTCGACCCGCACGAGGACAGCGAGGACATCCGCCTCGCCGGCGCCGGCAAGCTCCCCGGCACCAAGGCCACCCTCGACAGCGACGTGCAGCTCGGCCTGAACTACCTCTACATGCTCACCGACCACGTCGGCATCGAGTACCTGGCCGCCACGCCCTTCACCCACGAAGTGAAGGCCAAAGGCCTTCCGGGCGACCTGAACGGCCGCCTGGGCGACTTCAAGCAACTGCCGCCGACCGTCAGCCTGGTCTACTACCCCTTCTCGCCCCACGCCACCATCCAGCCCTACGTCGGGGTCGGCCTCAACTACACCTACATCTTCGAGACCAAGCTGGGCAAGGCGGCCGAAGGCAAGGGCTTCAGCGGCCTGGACATGCAGGACTCCATCGGCCTGGCCGCGCAGGTCGGGGTGGACTACATGCTGACCGACACCCTCATGCTCAACGCCCAGGTGCGCTACATCGACATCGAGAGCAAGGCCACCACCTACCTGAACGACAGCAAGGTCACCGTCGACGTGGACGTCAACCCCTGGGTCTACATGGTCGCCCTGGGTTACAAGTTCTGAGTCTTGCCCTCCAGTGAAAAGGCGCCGACCGGCGCCTTTTTCGTTTTGCCGGTCACCCGGGTAGGTCCCGGCCCGGCGCCAACGCCGCCGAAATGAACGCAGCAGCTTTCGCGCAGCCCGTCCGGTCAACCTTACCGTCAGGACCGAGCCGATCCCAGCAAACTGGCCAGGCCGGCAGCCATCGGCGTCGGCTCGGGCAATCGATAGCGTTCCCGCAGGCGCCGGTCGCTCGCTTGCGAATGGCGAATGTCGCCTGGCCGCGCAGCCTCCCGGCGCACCTCCGGCAAGCCACCGAACAATGCCGAAATCTCCTCGAGCAGCCGGTTCAGGCTGAGGCTGCGATTCAAGCCGACGTTCACCGCACCCGGCAGAATCTGCGGCGCCTCCAGAGCCTGCAGCAGAATCCCGATGAGATCGGCGATATAGACGAAATCGCGAGTCTGCTCGCCATCGCCGAACAGGGTGATGGGCAGACCTTTCGCGGCGCGCTCGGTGAAGATGCTGATCACCCCCGAATAGGGTGACGAAGGGTCCTGTCGCGGTCCGTAGATGTTGAAGAAACGGAAGATCGCCGGCTCCAGCCCATGCTGGCGGCGATAGAAGTCGAGGTAGTGCTCGCTGGCCAGCTTGTCCGCCGCATAAGGAGTGAGCGGTGCTTTCGGCGTGTCCTCGTCGATCACCTCGCCTTCTCCATTGTTGCCGTAGACAGCCGCGCTGGAGGCGAACAGCACGCGCCGGAGGCCCTGCTCGCGCATCGCTTCGCAGACGTTCAGGGTACCGATGAAATTGCTGCGGTGAGTGCCCACCGGGTCGATCACCGAGGCCTGCACCGAAGCCACGGCGGCCAGGTGGACCACAGCTCCGCAACCGGCCATGACTTCGCGTACCCGGACAGCATCGGCGACATTCCCCTCGATCAGCTCGAGTCGGGAATGGCCAAGCGGCAGATTGTCCGGCTTGCCGCTGGACAGGTTGTCCAGCACACGCACGGAGTAGCCCCTGGCGAGCAACGCATCGACCAGATGCGAACCGATGAAGCCGGCGCCACCGGTCACCAGAACGGGCAGATCAGACATAGCGATAATAACGATCCAGCAGATTCGGCAAACCGGCGCGCCAGGCACGCGGCTTGATACCGAAGGTATTGAGAATCTTCCTGCAGGATAGCACTGCATGTTGCGGCTCTTCGGCCGCATCCGGAGTCGCCCCGTGCGGCAGGGCCTGGATATCCTCGACGGCCAGCCTGCGGTAGACGCGCGCCTCGCCAAGGACCGCCTGGCCGAACGCCAACGCGGTGGTCGCTTCGTGACCACCATAATGGTAAGTACCCCACAACGGTGCCTGGCAATCCAGTTGCTTGAGTACGGCGAGCATCACCCGGGCGGCATCGTCCACCAGCGTCGGATTGCCGCGACGATCGTCGGCCAGCGCCAATACGCTTTCCCGTTCGGCACGCAGGAGAAAACGCCCGAGCACCCCGTCGAGGGTGTCGTCATACAGCCAGCCGAAGCGCAGCAGCACATGCCGGGGACAGAGCGCCCTCACGCTCTGCTCGACGCGCAACAAAGCCTGCCCGCGCAAGCCGAGCGGCGCCGGCTCGTCCTTCTCGCTGTAGGCCGTGGCCCGGGTACCGTCGAAAACCCGGTAGCTGGAGGGTTGCAACAGGATGATCCGATGGTGCTGGCAAAGCTCGGCGAGGCGCTCGGCCGCACGCTCCTGATTGGCCAGGCGCTCAGCATCCAGGGTGTCGGCCTGGAACCAGTCGTGGTAGTAGGCGAGATTGACCAGCGCATCGGGACGGGTCTCGTCGAGCAACCGGGTCAGGCTGGCCGAGTCCCATCCCCGCTCCGGAGGACGCGGCGCCAGGAAGCTGACATCGGCCTCGGCGCCCAGGTGCACCAAGGCCCGGCCCAGGGCGCTACCACCGCCCAGTAGCATCAGGCGCATATGCATGGAACGAGGCTACCCTGGGGTAGCGGAAGGAATGAACGCATGGGGAGAGTGAAACGGTCCATCATCAGCGCTGATCGGCGCCGGGGTGGCCAAGCCATCCACGGCAATTGGGTGGTATTGTGCGGCTTTCGCCCGTGCACGTCACTACTGCCCATGCCATGGCGCCGGTTGCCGGGCGCACGGCGCGCGACGCTATCCATAGCGACGAATACACCCGGAACGGATCGAAGACCGGGCTCATCGCCACTTGGTCGGCCAGGATGAAACCCCTGATTATCGCAGCCCCTCCCCGGCCGGCTGCTCACTCCAACGTCAACGTCGCCACACCCGGCCGGCCAGCAAGCAGGAGCGCGCGCCCGGGCAATGGCCAGGCCCAGCTCGGCAACGGCGGCAGATGCGAGACGAAGTAGCAGACAAAGAAGCCTTGAGGTGATCGGGAACCAGGGTACGGGACATCGCATGTCTCCTCGACTGTACGAGCTCAAGCGAAGCCGCCGTTAGCGCGCAGTATCTGGGCGTTGATCCAGGCGCCGTCGGGACCGGCGAGGAAGGACACCACCGAAGCGATATCCTCGGGCGTGCCGAGGCGTTCCAGCGGCGCCAGCCCCGCCAACTGCTCGATCTGCCCCGCGCTCTTGCCGGCGAAGAACAGTTCGGTGGCGACCGGACCCGGCGCCACGGCATTGACGCAGATTCCGCGCCCGCGCAATTCGTTGGCCAGAACATGTACCAGCCCCTCGACCCCCGCCTTGCTGGCGATATAGGGACCGTAGCCGGGGAAGGACTTGGCGATCGCACTGGTCGACAGGGCGATGATCCGCCCACCCTGGTCCATCTGCCGTGCCGCCTCGGCGAGCACGACGAAGGCACCGCGCAGGTTGGTGCGCAGCATCCGGTCGAACGGCTCGATATCGCCGTCGGCGATCTTCAGGCAGGACATGACTCCGGCACTATTGACCAGCACGTCGATGCGCTTGTAGGTCGCCCTGACCCTGGCGAACAGATGCGCCATGTCGGCCGGCTCGGCCACATCGCCGCGCACGGCGATGGCCTGCCCGCCGGCGGCGACGATTTCCGCTACCACAGACTCGGCCAGAGCCTGATTGCCGAGGTAATTGACGGCCACCGAGAAGCCGTCCTGCGCCAGACGCTTGGCAATGGCGCGGCCGATGCCGCGCGAAGCCCCGGTGACGATTGCCGCCTTGTTGACTGTTTGCATGATTTCACTCCCGTGTGGAGGGACGGCAAAGACCGTCTCCTATGGGAAGGCATTCTGGTAAGCGGGGCCGCTTGGATAAATGTGCGAGAATTGCCAGGATTATTCAATTCATCCCAACAATCGGATGAGCCATGGACAGATTCGATGCGTTGCAGCTCTTCACCCGGATCGTCGAGCTGGGCAGCTTCACCCGGGCGGCCGGCGCCCTGGACATCCCTCGCGCCACGGCCACCCACGCCATCAAGATGCTGGAGGAGCGGCTCGGCGCCCGGCTGCTGGAGCGCACTACTCGCCAGGTCCGTCCGACACCGGACGGGCAGGTTTTCTACGAGCGCTGCAAACGCATCCTCGGCGATCTGGACGATGCCGAATCCGCCCTCAGCACCGCCATGGCCAACCCGCGAGGTTCCCTGCGCCTCGACCTGCACGGCGCCCACGCCAACCTGATCATCCTGCCGCGCATCCAGGAATTCCACCGTCGCTATCCGCAGATCGAGCTGGTCATCAGCAGCGGAGACCGTCTGGTGGATCTGGTGGGCGAAGGCATCGACTGCGTGGTTCGTGCCGGCCAGCCGCGCGACTCCTCACTGGTGGCGCGACGCCTGGCGCTGATGCCGGAAGTGGTCTGCGCCAGCCCGGACTACCTGGATCGCCACGGCCGCCCAAGGCATCCCGAAGAGCTGGCAGCCCACCAGGCGGTGGGCTTCTTCTCCAGCAATCACGACATCCGCTACCCATTCAGCTTCCTGATCGACGGCGAGATGACGAAGTTCGAGGTGGGCGGCTGGATCTCGGTCAACGACGCGGAGTGCTACAGCACCTGCGCGCTGAGCGGCTGCGGCTTGATCCAGGTGCCACGCTTCCGGGTGGAGGAGCATCTGCGCAGCGGCAGGCTGGAAGAGGTACTGACGGAATGGCCCAGTCCAGGCTTGCCGGTCTCGGCACTCTATCCCTATCACCGGCAATTGTCGCCACGGGTCAGGGTCTTCGTCGAGTGGCTCTCGGCGCTCTATGCCGAGCGTTTCGGATAGAACCAGGCGCCACGGTTCATCCGCAGGCGCCAGGGAACGAGCCCGCCCTGGGCGACGGGCGGGACGGCCGGTCAGAACGGAATGTCGTCGTCGAAGCTGTCGTAGTCCGGCGCTGGCGGCTGCCGGTCCTGCTGCGGAGCGGGAGCGGGGCGCGACTGCGGAGCCTGGGCCTGCTGCTGCGGCTCGCGCGGGGGACGCGGCGCGCGCGGTGCGTCGTCGGGGTTGCCGGCGCGGCCGCCGAGCAGTTGCAAGGTGCCGTTCATGTCGACGACGATCTCTGTGGTATAGCGATCCTGGCCATCCTGCCCCTGCCACTTGCGGGTCTGCAGGCGGCCCTCGACGTAGCACTGCGAGCCCTTGCGCAGGTACTCGCCGGCGATCTCGGCGAGCCGGCCGAAGAACACCACGCGATGCCATTCGGTACGCTCCTGCTGCTGGCCGGTCTGCTTGTCCTTCCAACTGTCGGTGGTGGCCAGGGTGATGTTGGTGACCGCGTTGCCGTTGGGCAGGTACCGGGTTTCCGGATCGCCGCCGACGTTGCCGATCAGAATGACTTTGTTAACCCCACGGGCCATAACGTTCTCCTAGGCTTCGGCACGTACCGGCGCCGGGTCGATCAGGCGCTCGAGAGACGTGCGGTCCAGTTTTTGGGTATCCACTTTGATATAGAGGGCGGCCTCCTCGGCCACCACTTCGGCATCCGCCACTCCGGGCACGGCCAGCAGACGCTCGCGTAGAGCCTCGTCGCGCAGAGCCGCAGGCGATAGCGACAGGCGCAGGCTGGTCACGTAGGGAGGTTCGCGCATGGTAACAGCTATCGCCAGCCACAGAGCGCAGAGCAGCGCACAACCGACGAACACCGTACCCAGCCCGCCCTGCTGGTACAGCCAGCCGCCGAAGATGCCGCCCAGTGCCGCGCCGAGGAACTGGCTGGTGGAGTACACCCCCATCGCCGTGCCCTTGCCCCCGGCCGGAGCGACCTTGCTGACCAGCGACGGCAGGGACGCCTCCAGCAGGTTGAACGCCGTGAAGAAGAGCACGGCCCCCAGCACCAGCGCCGTCAGACCGCCGCCAAGCAGCCAGAAATACAGCTCGCAGAACAGCAGGACCGCCACCGCCGCGCAGAACACCTGCTTCATCCGGCGCTTCTTTTCAGCGTAGAAGATGAAGGGAACCATGCCGAAGAAGCCCACGAACAGGGCGACCAGATAGACCCACCAGTGCTCCTCGCGGGGCAGACCGCCCCGTTCCACCAAGGCCAGCGGCAGGGCTACGAAGGTTGCCATCAGGATCGCATGCAGGACGCCGATACCGAAATCCAGGCGCAGCAGATCGGGATGGCGCAACGTGGCGCCCAATGCCTGACGCGCCACGGCGGACTCACGGTGCTGCAGGACGCGCGGCGCCGCCGGCACCAGCGCGGCGATGATCAGGATACCGAACAGGGCCATTCCGGCGGTCGCCCAGAACAACCCGGACAGACCGAAGGCGCGGGTCAGCAGCGGGCCGATCACCATGGCCGCGGCGAACGATAGGCCGATGCTCATGCCGATCATGGCCATGGCCTTGGTGCGATGCTGCTCGCGGGTCAGGTCGGAAAGCAGCGCCATCACCGCCGCAGAGATTGCCCCCGCGCCCTGCAGCACGCGGCCGGCGATGACACCCCAGATGGAATCGGCATTGGCCGCCAGCACCGCCCCGGCGGCGAAGATCAGCAGGCCGGCATAGATCACCGGACGCCGGCCGATGCGATCGGAAAGAATGCCGAAGGGGATCTGCAACACCGCCTGGGTCAGGCCGTAGGCGCCGATCGCCAGGCCGATCAGGGCCGGGGTGGCGCCCGCCAGATCCATCCCATAGGTGGAAAGCACCGGCAGCACCATGAACATGCCCAGCATGCGGAAGGCGAAGACCAGCGCCAGTCCACCGCCCGCCCGAATTTCGCCGCCACTCATGCGCTCGCGATCGTGCATGCTCCAGTCCTCGTGAAAATGCGCGATTCTACCAGCCGCCGTCCGGCCAGCCCACGCCAGCCGGCCAGACGTTTCCGCCCTCCCGCAACGCGCCGTATACTCGCGGATTTCCGCCCGCCATGCGAGACCGCTTTGGACAAGATCCTGATCCGTGGGGCGCGCACCCACAACCTGAAGAACATCGACCTGACCCTGCCGCGCGACAAACTGATCGTTATCACCGGCCTGTCCGGTTCCGGCAAATCCTCGCTGGCCTTCGACACCCTCTATGCCGAAGGCCAGCGCCGCTACGTGGAGTCCCTCTCGGCCTACGCCCGGCAATTCCTGTCGATGATGGAAAAGCCCGATGTCGACGCCATCGAGGGTCTTTCGCCGGCGATTTCCATCGAGCAGAAATCGACTTCGCACAACCCGCGCTCCACCGTCGGCACCATTACCGAGATCTACGACTACCTGCGCCTGCTCTACGCGCGTGTCGGCACCCCACGCTGCCCGGAACACGACGTGCCGCTGGAAGCGCAGACCGTCAGCCAGATGGTCGACCAGGTGCTCGCGCTGCCGGAAAGCAGCAAGCTGATGCTATTGGCCCCGGTGGTCCGCGAGCGCAAGGGCGAACACCTCTCGATCTTCGAGGAGTTGCGTGCCCAGGGGTTCGTCCGCGCACGAGTCGACGGCAGGCTTTTCGAACTGGACGAGCTGCCCAAGCTGGACAAGCAGAAGAAGCACAGCATCGACGTGGTGGTGGATCGCTTCAAGGTACGCGACGACTTGCAGCAGCGCCTGGCCGAGTCCTTCGAGACCGCGCTGAAGCTGGCCGACGGCATCGCCCTGGTGGTACCGATGGAGGGCGAGACGGGCGACGAGTTGATCTTCTCCGCACGCTTCGCCTGCCCCCACTGCGGACACTCGATCGGCGAGCTGGAGCCCAAGCTGTTCTCCTTCAATAACCCGGCCGGCGCCTGCCCCTCCTGCGACGGCCTTGGCGTCAAGCAGTACTTCGACCCGCGCCGGCTGGTCAACGGCAAGCTGTCTCTCGCCGAGGGCGCGATCCGCGGCTGGGACAGGCGCAACGTCTACTATTTCCAGATGCTCGGTTCGCTGGCCGCACACTACGGCTTCAGCCTCGAAGAGCCGTTCGAGAACCTGCCGGCCAGCGTGCAGAAGGCCCTGTTGCACGGCAGCGGCCGCGAGAGCATCGAGTTCCGCTATCTCAACGACCGCGGCGACATCGTGGTCCGGGCCCATCCGTTCGAGGGCATCATTTCCAACCTGGAACGCCGCTACCGCGAAACCGAATCCGCCAGCGTGCGCGAGGAACTGGCCAAGCTGCTCAGCAGCCAGCCCTGCCCCGACTGCCGCGGCACCCGCCTGCGCCGCGAGGCGCGGCACGTCTGGGTCGGCGAAAAGACCCTGCCGGCGGTCACCGCCCTGCCGGTGGGTGAAGCCTGTGGCTATTTCGCCGGCTTGTCGCTGAGCGGTCGACGCGGCGAGATCGCCGGGAAGATCCTCAAGGAGATCCGCGAGCGCTTGCAGTTTCTGGTCAACGTCGGCCTCGACTACCTGACTCTGGATCGCAGCGCCGATACCCTTTCCGGCGGCGAGGCGCAGCGCATCCGCCTGGCCAGCCAGATCGGCGCCGGCCTGGTCGGGGTGATGTACATCCTCGACGAGCCTTCCATCGGTCTGCACCAGCGCGATAACGAGCGCCTGCTGGCTACCCTCACCCACCTGCGCAACCTGGGCAACACAGTGATCGTGGTGGAGCACGACGAGGATGCCATCCGCCTGGCCGACTATCTGGTCGACATCGGCCCGGGCGCCGGCGTGCACGGTGGGCAAATCGTCGCCGAGGGTGCACCGGCCGAGGTGATGGCCCATCCCGACTCGTTGACCGGCAAATACCTCTCCGGCCGCCTGAAGATCGAAGTTCCGGCCGCACGCACCCCGCGCGATGTCAAACGGCTCCTCAAGCTCAAGGGGGCCCGCGGCAACAACCTGCAGAATGTCGACCTGGAGATCCCGGTGGGCCTGTTCACCTGCATCACCGGAGTGTCCGGGTCGGGCAAGTCGACCCTGATCAACAACACCCTGTTTCCTCTCACCGCCATGGCGCTGAACGGCAGCAGTGGTCTGGAAACCGCCCCCCACGACAGCTTCGACGGCTTGCAGCACCTGGACAAGGTGGTCGACATCGACCAGAGCCCGATTGGCAGAACGCCACGCTCGAACCCGGCGACCTACACCGGACTGTTCACCCCCATCCGCGAACTGTTCGCCGGTGTGCCGGAGTCACGCTCGCGCGGCTACAACCCCGGGCGCTTTTCCTTCAACGTCAAGGGCGGTCGCTGCGAGGCTTGCCAGGGCGACGGCGTGATCAAGGTGGAGATGCATTTTCTGCCGGACATCTACGTTCCCTGCGACGTCTGCAGGGGCAAGCGCTACAACCGCGAAACGCTCGAGGTGAAGTACAAGGGCAAGAACATCCACGAAGTGCTGGAGATGACCATCGAGGAAGCCCGCGACTTCTTCGATGCCGTACCGGCGATAGCGCGCAAGCTGCAGACGCTCATCGACGTCGGCCTCTCCTACATTCGCCTGGGCCAGAGCGCCACGACCCTGTCCGGCGGCGAGGCGCAGCGGGTCAAGCTGAGCCGCGAACTGTCGAAACGGGATACCGGCAAGACCCTGTACATCCTCGACGAGCCCACCACGGGCCTGCACTTCGCCGATATCCAGCAACTCCTGGACGTACTGCATCGACTGCGCGACCACGGCAACACCGTGGTGGTGATCGAGCACAACCTGGATGTGATCAAGACCGCCGACTGGATCGTCGACCTGGGCCCCGAAGGCGGCTCGCGGGGCGGCCGGATCATCGCCGTCGGCACGCCCGAGCAGGTCGCGCAGATGCCGCAATCGCACACCGGACGCTTCCTCGCGCCCCTGCTGGAGCGCGATCGCGCCTGAACCGGAAGAGGATCGAGCAAGAGGCGGGGTCACCTCCGCCATCCTCTCGAAGCACCGAATGCCGGGCGTGTAGAAGACTTTCACCGCCAAGTCATCGGATCATTGCCACTGCGAACCGAACTCGAACTGCGCCAGTCACGCCATGCCTGGCGCACAACGAAAACACCCTGCGAAGACAAGCCTCGCAGGGTGCAAGATGAAACAGCCCATTGGAGAGCGAACACAAGGCCTATCTCTCCATGTGGCAAGCGCCTTATTCGGCGGCGCCCACCAGCGCTTCGCCGTCAACAGGGCGATCGACCAGCTCGACGTACGCCATGGGCGCATTGTCGCCAGCGCGGAAACCGCACTTGAGGATGCGCAGGTAGCCGCCCGGACGGTTGGCGTAACGCTTGCCCAAATCGTTGAACAACTTGCCCACGGCAGCTTTCGAACGAGTACGGTCGAAGGCCAGGCGGCGGTTGGCGACGCTGTCTTCCTTGGCCAGGGTGATCAGCGGCTCGGCGACGCGACGCAGCTCCTTGGCCTTGGGCAGGGTGGTTTTGATCAGTTCGTGCTCGAACAACGACACCGCCATGTTCTGAAACATGGCCTTGCGGTGTGCGCTGGTGCGGCTCAGGTGACGGCCACTTTTACGATGACGCATGATTCAATTCCTTACCAAACTTGTTCGTTCGGTGGTAATGACGTTCAGGCCGTGGCCTTGTCGTCCTTCTTCAGACTTGCAGGCGGCCAATTATCGAGGCGCATGCCGAGGGACAGACCACGGGAAGCCAGAACGTCCTTGATTTCGGTCAGGGACTTCTTGCCCAGGTTCGGAGTCTTCAGCAACTCCACCTCGGTGCGCTGGATCAGGTCACCGATGTAGTAGATGTTCTCCGCCTTCAGGCAGTTGGCCGAGCGTACGGTCAGTTCCAGGTCGTCGACCGGACGCAGGAGGATCGGATCGATCTCGTCTTCCTGCTCGACCACCACTGGCGCGGTATCTCCCTTGAGGTCGACGAACGCGGCCAATTGCTGCTGCAGAATAGTCGCGGCACGGCGGATGGCCTCTTCGGGATCCAGGGTACCGTTGGTTTCCAGATCGATGACCAGCTTATCCAGGTTCGTACGTTGCTCGACGCGGGCGTTTTCCACCACGTAAGCGACACGGCGGACTGGACTGAAGGAAGCGTCGAGCTGAAGACGACCGATGCTGCGACTTTCGTCCTCATCACTCTGACGGGCATCGGCGGGCTCGTAACCACGACCACGCGCCACCTTGAGCTTCATGTTCAGTGCGCCGTTGTCCGCCAGGTTGGCGATTACATGACCGCCATTGACGATTTCGACATCATGATCCAGCTGAATATCGGCAGCGGTTACCGCACCGGAGCCCTTCTTGCTCAGGCTCAGCGTGACCTCGTCGCGACCATGCAGCTTGATGGCCAGGCCCTTCAGGTTGAGCAGGATCTCGATGACATCTTCCTGCACTCCTTCGATGGCGCTGTACTCATGAAGCACGCCGTCGATCTCGGCCTCGACTACCGCACAGCCGGGCATGGAAGACAGCAGGATGCGACGCAGGGCGTTGCCCAGGGTATGACCAAAACCGCGCTCGAGCGGCTCGAGCGTGATCTTGGCACGGGTCGGGCTGACCGCCTGCACGTCGATGTGACGGGGGGTCAGGAACTCATTTACCGAACTCTGCATGGATATACCTATTTTCTAGCCCTTACTTGGAGTAGAGCTCGACAATCAGGTTTTCGTTGATGTCGGCAGACAGGTCACTGCGAGCCGGCACGCTCTTGAACACGCCAGACTTCTTCTCGGTATCCACTTCAACCCACTCGACGCGGCCACGCTGCGCGCAAAGTTCGAGAGCCTGAGCGATACGCAGCTGGTTCTTGGCCTTTTCGCGGATAGCGACGACATCGCCAACCTTGACCTGATAGGAAGGGATGTTCACGGTCTGGCCATTGACGGTAATGGCCTTGTGCGAAATCAACTGACGGGACTCGGCACGGGTAGCGCCGAAGCCCATGCGATAGACGACGTTGTCCAGACGGCACTCCAGCAGTTGCAGCAGGTTCTCGCCAGTGGAGCCCTTGCGACGGCTGGCCTCCTTGTAGTAACCGCTGAACTGGCGCTCCAGCACGCCATAGATGCGACGAACCTTCTGCTTCTCACGCAGTTGGGTGCCGTACTCGGACAGGCGACCGCGGCGCTGACCATGGATGCCCGGAGCCGACTCGACGTTGCACTTGGACTCGAGCGCACGGGAGCCGCTCTTCAGGAACAGGTCAGTGCCTTCGCGGCGGGACAGTTTGCATTTGGGACCAATGTAACGTGCCATTCTTCACTGTCTCCTATTACACGCGACGCTTCTTCGGCGGACGGCAGCCATTGTGCGGGATCGGGGTCACATCGGTGATGCTGGCAATCTTGTAACCGCAGGCATTGAGGGCACGGACAGCGGACTCGCGACCCGGGCCAGGTCCCTTGACGTTCACGTCGAGGTTCTTCAGTCCATATTCCAAAGCGGCTTGACCGGCACGCTCGGCAGCCACCTGGGCGGCGAACGGAGTACTCTTGCGCGAGCCACGGAAGCCGGAGCCACCGGAGGTGGCCCAGGAAAGGGCATTACCCTGGCGGTCGGTGATGGTCACGATGGTGTTGTTGAAGGACGCATGGATATGGGCGATGCCATCCACCACGGTCTTCTTGACTTTCTTACGAGGACGAGCAGCAGGTTTTGCCATGATTAGATTCCTGTCGATTCGCGAATGCGATTACTTGCGGATCGGCTTGCGCGGGCCCTTGCGGGTACGGGCGTTGGTCTTGGTGCGCTGACCGCGAACCGGCAGGCCACGGCGGTGACGCAGGCCGCGATAGCAGCCCAGGTCCATCAGACGCTTGATTTTCATGTTGACTTCACGGCGCAGATCACCTTCAGTGGTGAGCTTGGCCACTTCGCCACGCAGCTGCTCGATCTGCTCGTCCGAGAGATCCTTGATCTTTGCTGCCGGATTGACACCGGTAGCGGCACAGATAGCCTGTGCAGTGGTACGACCGACACCATAGATGTAGGTCAGCGAGATAACAGTATGCTTGTTATCCGGAATGTTGACGCCTGCGATACGGGCCATTCAGTGGAACTCCAATTGACAGCTACCCACGCCCTGGAAGCCAAGAAATAGGGCGCAGGATACTAGCGCTGTAATAAAAAAGAATCAACCCGGCAGCACACTAGCTGCCGGGCTCATCACGCGGGAATCACACTCAGCCTTGGCGCTGCTTGTGACGCGGCTCCGTACTGCAGATCACGCGCACGACGCCGTCGCGGCGAATGATCTTGCAGTTGCGGCACAGCTTTTTCACCGATGCACGAACTTTCATCACCAACTCCTCGAACCTTATGGACAGATCAGCGGAGCATGCCGCCGCCATAGCCCTTCAGGTTGCTTTTCTTCATCAGGGATTCGTATTGGTGCGAAACGAGATGCGATTGCACTTGCGACATGAAGTCCATCACAACCACCACCACGATCAGCAACGAAGTCCCGCCAAGATAGAACGGCACATTGGCTGCCACCACCAAGAACTGCGGAAGCAGGCAGACCGCCGTCATGTAGAGAGCACCAAAAATGGTCAAGCGGGTCAGCACACCATCGATATAGCGTGCCGACTGCTCACCCGGCCTGATGCCAGGAATGAAGGCACCCGATTTCTTCAGGTTTTCCGCCACATCCTTCGGATTGAACATCAACGCAGTGTAGAAGAAGCAGAAGAAAATGATCCCTGCACTGAACAGAATGATGTTCAACGGCTGTCCGGGCGCGATGGCCTGGGCTATGTCCTGCAGCCACCCCATGCCCTCCGACTGGCCAAACCAGGAGCCCAGAGAAGCGGGGAACAGCAGAATGCTGCTGGCGAAAATGGCCGGAATCACACCTGCCATATTCACCTTGAGCGGCAGGTGGCTGGTCTGCGCAGCGAAAACCTTCCGGCCTTGCTGACGCTTGGCATAGTGGACCGCGATACGACGCTGACCACGCTCGACGAAAACCACGAAACCGATGATCGCCACGGCCAGGAGCGCAACGGCCAGCAAGGCAATGATGTTGATATCACCTTGACGGGCAGACTCGAAGGACTGGCCGATCGCCGCCGGCAAGCCGGCCACGATCCCGGCAAAGATCAGCATCGAGATTCCGTTGCCGACGCCCCGCTCGGTAATCTGCTCGCCCAGCCACATCATGAACATCGCACCAGCCACGAAGGTGCTCACAGCCACGAAGTAGAAGCCGAAATCGGCGGCGAAGGCGACGCCCTGGCTGGCCAGACCGACGGACATGCCGAAAGCCTGAACGATCGCCAGAACGAGCGTCCCGTAACGGGTGTACTGGCTGATCTTGCGACGACCGGCCTCGCCTTCCTTCTTCAACTGCTCCAACTGGGGACTGACCACGGTCATCAGTTGCATGATGATCGATGCCGAAATATACGGCATGATCCCCAGCGCGAAGATGCTCATCCGCTCCAGCGCACCACCGGAAAACATATTGAAGAGGCTAAGAATGGTTCCCTCGTTCTGTTGGAACAGTTCCGCCAGCCTGTCGGGATTGATTCCTGGTACCGGGATGTGCGCGCCTATGCGATAGACGATGATCGCCAAGAACAGGAACCGCAGCCGAGCCCAGAGCTCGGACAGCCCGCCATTGCTGAGTGCAGAGAGAGCACCTTGCTTAGCCATTTAGTCCTCGATTTTACCGCCAGCTGCTTCGATGGCCGCACGCGCACCCTTGGTGACGGCGATTCCCTTCAGAGTAACGGCCCGGCCCACATCGCCAGACAGCATGACCTTCACGCGACGGACACCCTGATTGACCAGGTTGGCATCCTTCAGCGCCTGCAGAGTGACGACATCCCCTTCCACCTTGGCCAACTCGGAAGTGCGAATTTCCGCACGATCCAAGGCCTTCAGAGAAGTGAAGCCGAATTTCGGCAGGCGGCGATGCAGAGGCTGCTGACCGCCTTCGAACCCAGGCGCGATCTTGCCACCGGAGCGGGAGGTCTGCCCCTTGTGGCCACGGCCACCGGTCTTGCCGAGACCGCTGCCGATGCCGCGACCCGGACGCAGCTTCTCGCGCCGGGCTCCCGGCGCGGAACGCAGATCGTTCAGTTGCATGGATTAACCCTCCACACGCAGCAAGTAATGGGCCTTGTTGATCATCCCGCGGTTTTCGGGAGTATCCTGAACCTCGACGGTGTGACCGATGCGACGCAGACCCAGGCCCTTGACGCAGGCCTTGTGGTTGGCCAGTCGACCGATCAGGCTCTTGACCAGAGTGACTTTGACGGTTGCCATGATCAGAGAATCTCCTCGACGCTCTTGCCACGCTTGGCCGCTACGGATTCCGGGGACTGCATTTCCTTCAGTCCTTTGAAAGTGGCATAAACCACGTTTACCGGATTGGTCGAGCCGTAGCACTTGGCCAGAACGTTCTGTACGCCTGCGACCTCGAGGACGGCACGCATGGCACCACCGGCGATGATTCCGGTACCCTCGCTGGCCGGCTGCATGTAAACACGGGAAGCGCCATGGGCGGACTTGACCGGATACTGCAGAGTGGTGCCGCTGAGATCGACCTGGATCATGTTGCGGCGAGCAGCCTCCATGGCCTTCTGGATAGCAGCAGGGACCTCGCGGGACTTGCCGCGGCCGAAGCCGACACGCCCTTTGCCGTCGCCAACGACCGTCAGCGCGGTAAAGGTAAAGATGCGACCACCCTTGACGGTCTTGGCAACGCGATTGACTTGGACCAGCTTTTCGATGTAACCCTCGTCGCGCTTTTGCTCGTTATTTGCCATAACTTAGAACTCCAGCCCGCCTTCACGAGCAGCATCGGCCAGTGCCTTGACACGGCCGTGGTACTTGAAGCCAGAACGATCGAATGCCACCTGGGTTACGCCAGCAGCCTTCGCTCGCTCAGCCACCAGCAGACCGACCTTCTTGGCCGCCTCGACGTTGCCGGTAGCAGCGCCGCGCAGTTCTTTGTCCAAGGTCGAGGCAGAAGCCAGAACCTTGCCGCCGTCGGCCGTGATGACCTGGGCGTAGATGTGCTGGGAGGAACGGTGCACGCAAAGGCGTACAACCTCCAGCTCGCGCATTTTCAGGCGTGTCTTGCGAGCGCGACGCAGACGAGTTTCTTTCTTTACGCTCATTTGCTATGCCCTACTTTTTCTTGGCTTCTTTGCGATGGACCACTTCGTCGGAATACCGCACCCCTTTGCCTTTGTACGGCTCGGGACGACGGAAATCGCGAATCTCGGCTGCCACCTGGCCAACCAGTTGCTTGTCGATCCCCTTGATCAGGATATCGGTCTGGCTGGGAGTTTCCGCAGTGATGCCCTGCGGCAACTGATAATCCACCGGATGGGAGAAACCAAGCGCCAGGGACAGGACTTGCCCCTTGGCCTGCGCTTTGTAACCAACGCCGACCAGCTGCAGCTTGCGCTCGAAGCCCTGGCTGACGCCAATCACCATGTTGTTGACAAGTGCACGGGTGGTGCCGGCCATGGCTCTGTTCTGCTGATCGCCATTACGGGCAGCAAAACGCAGCTCGCCAGCCTCCTGAACGACCTCGACCGAGGGATGCACATTCAATTCGAGAGAGCCTTTCGCCCCCTTCACCGAAAGCTGCTGACCAGCCAGCTTGACCTCTACGCCAGCGGGCAGCTTGACGGGGTTCTTAGCAACGCGAGACATGCTGTTCCCCCCTTAGAACACAGTGCAGAGCACTTCGCCGCCAACACCGGCAGCACGAGCCGCACGATCAGTCATCACACCCTTGTTGGTGGAGACGATCGAAACGCCCAGACCGCCACGAACTTTCGGCAGTTGATCGACAGACTTGTACTGGCGCAGGCCGGGACGGCTCACGCGCTTGAGCTCCTCGATGACCGGACGGCCTTCGAAATACTTGAGCTCAATGGACAGCAGCGGCTTGGCATCGCTACTGACTTGGTAATCCGAAATGTAACCTTCGTTCTTGAGAACATTGGCCACTGCCACCTTCAGCTTGGAAGACGGCATACTCACGACGGTCTTCTCAGCCATCTGGGCATTACGGATACGAGTTAGCATGTCCGCTAACGGGTCCTGCATACTCATGGGCTAATTGCTCCTGATACAGAAAGAAAGCCTTGCGGCCCGAGCTCCGGACTTTGACGGATGAAAATCAAGAGTCAGGAGAGCCGAGCATCCTAGAGGCTGACCATAAAAGAATCAAGCCCCATAAGGGGCTTGATTCGATGATCCAGGCTCGACGATGAATTCGAGAGCCTAGGGGCGTGCTTACCAGCTGGCCTTGACCAGACCCGGCACATCACCACGCATGGCTGCCTGGCGCAGCATGTTGCGCGCCAGACCGAACTTGCGGTAGACCCCATGGGGACGACCGGTCAGGCGGCAGCGATTACGCAGGCGCGAGGCGCTGGCATCGCGGGGCTGCTTCTGCAGGGCGATCTGGGCTTCCCAACGCTGCTCCGGAGTGGAGTTCGGGTTGGCGATGATAGCTTTCAGCTCGGCACGCTTCTTGGCGTACTTGGCAACCGTCTGCTGACGCTTCAGCTCGCGGTTTTTCATGCTCTGTTTGGCCATTTCCTACTCCAATCAGTTGCGGAACGGGAAGTTGAAGGCGCGCAACAGGGCACGACCCTCGTCATCGGTACGGGCAGTGGTGGTCAGAGTGATATCCAGACCACGCAAGGCATCGATCTTGTCGTAATCGATTTCCGGGAAGATGATCTGCTCCTTCACACCCATGCTGTAGTTGCCACGCCCATCGAAGGACTTGGCATTCAGGCCACGGAAGTCGCGTACCCGCGGCAGGGAGATGGAAAGCAGACGATCCAGGAACTCGTACATACGATCACGGCGCAGGGTCACCTTGACGCCGATCGGCCAGCCTTCGCGGATCTTGAAACCTGCGATGGACTTGCGGGCATAGGTGACCACGGGTTTCTGGCCGGTGATCTTCTCCAGATCGGCAACAGCGTTCTCGATGACCTTCTTGTCACCAACCGCCTCGCCAAGCCCCATGTTCAGAGTGATTTTGGTGATGCGCGGAACCTCCATCACGTTGACCAGCTGAAGCTCGTTCTTCAGCTTGGGCGCGATCTCGTTCCGATAAATCTCTTTTAGTCGTGCCATGGTTATCTACCTAGCAGTGCTCAAGCATCAACCGGCTTTTGGGTCGACTTGAAGATACGAATTTTCTTGCCGTCTTCGATCTTGAAACCAACGCGATCAGCCTTGCTGGTTTCGGCGTTGAAGATGGCCACGTTGGAGACGTGCAGCGGCGCCTCCTTCTCGACGATACCGCCTTGGACGCCAAGCATGGGGTTCGGCTTGCTGTGGCGCTTGATCAGGTTGACGCCGCTGACGACCAGACGGTCGTCAGCGAGAACCTTGAGCACCTTGCCACGCTTGCCCTTGTCTTTGCCGGCGATGACGATGATCTCGTCGTCACGACGAATCTTTTGCATGACGGCTTCTCCTTACAGCACTTCAGGGGCAAGCGAGACGATCTTCATGAACTTCTCGGAACGAAGCTCACGAGTGACCGGCCCGAAGATGCGGGTGCCGATCGGCTCCTGCTTGTTGTTGAGCAGGACGGCCGCATTACCGTCGAAGCGAATGATGGAGCCATCGGGGCGACGCACGCCGTGCCGGGTGCGAACCACGACAGCGGTCATGACCTGGCCCTTCTTGACCTTGCCGCGCGGAATCGCTTCCTTCACGGTAACCTTGATGATGTCGCCGATGCCGGCGTAACGGCGGTGCGAGCCACCCAGTACCTTGATGCACATGACGCGGCGAGCACCACTGTTGTCGGCCACATCGAGCATGGATTGAGTCTGAATCATAACTTTCTCCGACCCTTAGTCTCTTAGACTTCCACCGCGCGCTCGACGACTTCCACCAGCATCCAGGACTTGGTCTTGGCCAGCGGACGGGTCTCGCGAATGGTGACCGTGTCGCCGATACGGCACTGGTTGGTTTCGTCGTGAGCGTGCAGCTTGGTCGAACGCTTCACGTATTTACCGTAGATCGGGTGCTTCACGCGGCGCTCGATCAGGACGGTGATGGTCTTGTCCATTTTGTCGCTTACGACACGGCCGGTCAGCGTGCGAACGGTTTTCTGAGCTTCAGCCATGATCACTTACCTGCCTGCTGGTTGAGCACAGTCTTGACGCGAGCGATGTCGCGCTTCACTTGCGAGAGCAGGTGAGTCTGCCCCAGTTGGCCAGTCGCCTTCTGCATGCGCAGATTGAACTGGTCGCGCAGCAGGCCGAGCAATTGCTCGTTCAACTGCTCAGCTGTTTTTTCACGAAGTTCACTCGCTTTCATCACATCACCGTCCGCTTAACAAAAGTGGTGGCGAGCGGCAGCTTGGCTGCTGCCAGGGCGAAAGCCTCGCGCGCCAGCTCTTCGGAAACACCCTCGATTTCGTAGAGCACCTTGCCCGGCTGAATCTGGGCAACCCAGTACTCGACGTTCCCCTTGCCCTTACCCATACGAACTTCGAGAGGCTTCTTGGTAACCGGCTTGTCGGGGAATACGCGGATCCAGATCTTGCCGCCACGCTTGACGTGACGGGTCAAGGCGCGACGCGCAGCCTCGATCTGGCGGGCGGTGAGACGACCGCGGCTCACGGACTTCAGGGCGAACTCGCCGAAGCTGACCTTGCTACCACGGTGAGCCAGGCCGCGGTTGTGGCCGGTCATCTGCTTGCGGAATTTTGTACGCTTGGGTTGCAACATGTTGCGTACTCCTCTTACTTAGCAGCTTTTTTGCGAGGCGCAGGCGCTTGCGGCTTGAGCTCTTCGTGCTGGCCACCGATGACCTCGCCCTTGAAGATCCAAACCTTGACGCCGATCACACCGTAGGTGGTGTGCGCTTCGTAGGTGGCGTAATCGATATCCGCGCGCAGGGTGTGCAGCGGCACACGGCCTTCGCGGTACCATTCGGTACGGGCGATTTCGGCACCGCCCAGACGACCACTCACCTGGATCTTGATGCCCTTGGCACCAATGCGCATGGCGTTCTGTACCGCACGCTTCATGGCGCGACGGAACATCACGCGACGCTCAAGCTGCTGGGCCACGCTCTGAGCAACCAGCATACTGTCGAGTTCCGGCTTGCGGATCTCTTCGATGTTGATGTGCACCGGCACACCCATTTGCTTGGTCAGGTCCTGACGCAGCTTCTCGACATCCTCACCCTTCTTGCCGATCACGATACCGGGACGCGCGGTGTGGATGGTGATGCGTGCGGTTTGAGCCGGACGAGCGATATCGATGCGGCTCACGGACGCGCTTTTTAGTTTGTCTTGGAGATACTCACGCACCTTCAGGTCGGCATACAAATAGTCCGCGTAATTCTTGCGGTCGGCATACCAAACCGAGGTGTGCTCCTTGACGATTCCCAGGCGAATGCCTACGGGATGTACTTTCTGACCCATCTGATCGACTCCGTTACTTGTCCGCAACCTTGACAGTGATATGGCAAGACCGCTTGACGATGCGATCAGCACGGCCCTTGGCACGCGGCATGATGCGCTTAAGCGAACGCCCCTCGTTGACGAAAACGGTGGAGACCTTCAGGTCGTCCACGTCTGCGCCCTCGTTGTGCTCGGCGTTGGCAACGGCCGACTCCAGCACTTTCTTCATGATCTCGGCGGCTTTCTTGCTGCTGAAAGCCAGCAGGTTGAGCGCATCGCCCACCTTCTTCCCGCGGATCTGGTCGGCGACCAAGCGGGCTTTCTGGGCGGAGATTCGAGCGCCCGACAGCTTAGCGGCTACTTCCATCTTTCCTTACCCCTCAACGCTTGGCCTTTTTATCTGCCGCATGACCACGATAGGTACGGGTAGCGGCAAACTCGCCCAGTTTATGACCGACCATATCCTCGCTGATGAGCACCGGGACATGTTGACGGCCGTTATGCACAGCAATGGTCAGACCGACCATCTGCGGCAGGATCATCGAACGACGCGACCAAGTCTTGACCGGTTTGCGATCGTTCTTTTCCACCGCCACTTCGACCTTCTTCAACAGGTGAAGATCGATGAAAGGACCTTTTTTCAGAGAACGCGGCACAGTCGTATCCCTCTAGTTACTTACGGCGGCGGACGATCATGTTGTCGGTGCGCTTGTTCGACCGGGTCTTCGCACCCTTGGTCGGGAAGCCCCACGGCGACACCGGATGACGACCACCCGAGGTACGACCTTCACCACCACCATGCGGGTGGTCGACCGGGTTCATCGCCACACCGCGAACGGTCGGGCGAACACCGCGCCAGCGTTTGGCGCCGGCCTTGCCCAGAGAACGCAGGCTGTGCTCGGAGTTGGAAACCTCGCCCAGAGTCGCGCGGCAATCAGCCAGGACCTTGCGCATCTCGCCGGAACGCAGACGCAGGGTCACATAGGCCCCTTCGCGTGCGACCAGTTGCGCGGAGGCACCAGCGGAACGAGCGATCTGCGCTCCCTTGCCCGGCTTCAGCTCGACACCGTGAATGGTGGAGCCGACCGGAATGTTGCGCAGCGGTAGCGTGTTGCCGGCCTTGATCGGCGCGTTCACTCCGGAAATCAACTGGTCACCGGCCACGACACCTTTCGGTGCGATGATATAGCGACGCTCGCCGTCGGCGTACTTCAGCAACGCAATGTGTGCGGTACGGTTCGGGTCGTACTCGATGCGCTCGACGGTGGCAGGAATGCCGTCCTTGTTGCGACGAAAATCGACCAGGCGATAGTGCTGCTTGTGACCACCACCGATATGACGGGTAGTGATGCGGCCGTTGTTGTTACGACCACCGGACTTGGACTTCTTCTCCAGCAGCGGCGCGTAAGGGGCACCCTTGTGCAGCTCCTGGTTGACCACCTTGACCACGAAACGGCGGCCAGCGGAAGTCGGCTTGCATTTAACGATTGCCATGATGCACCCCTTTACTCAGCGCTGCTGGCGAAATCGAGATCTTGGCCAGGCTGAAGAGCGACATATGCCTTCTTCCAGTCGTTGCGCTTGCCCAGACCGCGAACGGTACGCTTGGTCTTGCCCTGGACATTCAGGGTGGTGACATTAGCGACCTTCACGTCGAACAAGGCCTCGACGGCCTTCTTGATTTCCAGCTTGGTTGCATCGGTGGCAACCTTGAAAACGAACTGCTTCTTGCTTTCCGCCAGCACGGTGGCCTTCTCGGAGATGTGCGGACCAAGCAGTACTTTGAATACGCGTTCCTGGTTCATCCCAGCAGCTCCTCGAATTTCTTCACGGCCGGCACGGTGATCAGCACCTTGTCATAGGCGATCAGGCTGACCGGATCGGACCCCAGGACATCGCGAACATCGACGTGCGGCAAGTTACGGGCGGCCAGATACAGGTTCTGATCCACAGCATCGGAGACGATCAGCACGTCGCTCAGGCCCAGACCGCCCAGCTTGCTCACTAGGCTCTTGGTCTTGGGAGCATCCACGGCGAAATCTTCGACGACGACCAGACGCTCCTGACGCACGAGCTCGCTCAGGATCGAGCGCAGAGCGGCGCGGTACATCTTCTTGTTGAGCTTCTGATCGTGGTTTTGCGGGCGGGCGGCGAAGGTCACGCCACCGCCACGCCAGAGCGGACCACGGCTAGTACCGGCGCGCGCACGGCCAGTACCCTTCTGGCGCCAGGGGCGCTTGCCGCCACCACTGACATCGGAGCGGTTCTTCTGCTGCTTGCTGCCCTGACGGCCACCGGCCAGATAGGCGACGACTGCCTGGTGCACGAGGGTCTCGTTGAACTCGCCGCCAAAGGTGCGCTCGGAGACTTCGATCGCCTGAGCGCCATTCACATTCAATTGCATCTCAGCTTCCCCTCTTAACCGCGAGCCTTGGCCGCCGGACGCACGATCACATCGCCACCGGTAGCGCCGGGAATGGCACCCTTGACCAGCAGCAGATTGCGCTCGGAGTCGACACGAACCACTTCCAGGGACTGCACGGTCACGCGCTCGGCGCCCAAATGACCGGACATTTTCTTGCCCTTGAACACACGGCCAGGAGTCTGGCACTGGCCGATGGAGCCCGGAACACGGTGGGAAACGGAGTTGCCGTGGGTATTGTCCTGACCGCGGAAATTCCAGCGTTTGATGGTGCCGGCGTAGCCTTTACCCTTGGACTGGCCGGTGACGTCCACCAGCTGCCCGGCCTGGAAAATCTCGACAGTGATCTGGTCGCCGGACTGGTACTCGCCCTCTTCGAGGCGGAACTCCCAGACCCCACGACCGGCAGCGACATTTGCCTTGGCGAAGTGACCAGCCTGCGCCTTGGTCACACGCGAAGCCCGACGCTCGCCGACGGTGACCTGCACCGCCAGATAGCCGTCGCTCTCTGCATTCTTGAACTGGGTCACACGGTTCGGCTCGATCTCGATGACCGTAACCGGAACGGAGACACCCTCTTCGGTGAAAATGCGGGTCATACCGCACTTACGACCGATTACACCAATAGTCATTTCTTGAACCTCTTGAGTGTACGGGGCTTTCACCCGCTATGGCCGCCCATTTCAGAGCGTTACACGACCAAGACCTGAATGGTCTTAGCCGAGGCTGATCTGCACTTCCACGCCAGCCGCCAGATCGAGCTTCATCAGCGCGTCGACGGTCTTGTCGGTCGGCTGAACAATATCCAGCACACGCTTGTGGGTACGAATTTCGTACTGATCACGCGCATCCTTGTTGACGTGCGGCGAAATCAGAACGGTATACCGCTCTTTACGGGTAGGCAGAGGAATCGGACCACGCACCTGAGCACCAGTACGTTTCGCGGTTTCCACGATTTCCTGGGTAGATTGATCAATCAGGCGATGGTCAAAAGCCTTCAACCGAATACGGATTTGTTGGTTTTGCATTTTGACCTCAGACTCGAAGTTGCCACCCTACCGAGCGGAATACGCCCGATAAAAGGAGGCGCAATTGTACGGATGCCCCCCTGGGGTGTCAAACAAAATGATCAGCAATAGAAAAAGCCCCAAAAGGGGCTTTTTCTACCATCCCATCGATTACTCGATGATCTTGGCCACCACACCGGCGCCGACGGTACGACCGCCTTCGCGAATGGCGAAACGCAGACCGTCTTCCATGGCGATCGGAGCGATCAGGGTGACGGTCATCTTGATGTTGTCACCCGGCATCACCATCTCGACGCCTTCCGGCAGCTCGACGTTACCGGTCACGTCGGTGGTACGGAAGTAGAACTGCGGGCGGTAGCCCTTGAAGAACGGGGTGTGACGACCACCTTCTTCCTTGGACAGCACATACACTTCGGCTTCGAACTTGGTGTGCGGCTTGATGGTGCCCGGCTTGGCCAGAACCTGGCCGCGCTCCACGTCCTCACGCTTGGTGCCGCGCAGCAGGGCGCCGATGTTCTCGCCGGCACGCCCTTCGTCGAGCAGCTTGCGGAACATTTCCACGCCGGTGCAGGTGGTCTTGGTGGTCGGACGGATACCGACGATTTCCACTTCCTCGCCGACCTTGACGATGCCGCGCTCGACGCGACCGGTCACCACGGTGCCGCGGCCGGAGATCGAGAACACGTCCTCGATCGGCATCAGGAACGGCTGATCGACGGCACGCACCGGCTCCGGAATATAGGAGTCCAGGGTTTCCACCAGCTTGCGCACGGCGGAGACGCCGATGCCGTTGTCGTCCTTGCCTTCCAGCGCCATCAGGGCAGAGCCGGTGATGATCGGGGTGTCGTCGCCCGGGAAGTCGTAGGTGGACAGCAGATCACGCACTTCCATCTCGACCAGTTCCAGCAGCTCGGCGTCGTCGACCATGTCGGCCTTGTTCAGGAACACGACGATGTAGGGAACGCCTACCTGGCGGGACAGCAGGATGTGCTCGCGGGTCTGCGGCATGGGGCCGTCGGCGGCCGAGCAGACCAGGATCGCGCCGTCCATCTGGGCGGCGCCGGTGATCATGTTCTTCACGTAGTCGGCGTGACCGGGACAGTCGACGTGCGCGTAGTGACGGGTCGCGGAGTCGTATTCAACGTGCGAGGTGTTGATGGTGATACCGCGCGCCTTTTCTTCCGGAGCGTTGTCGATCTGATCGAAGGCACGAGCGGCGCCACCCCAGGTCTCGGCACAAACCTTGGTCAGAGCGGCCGTCAGAGTGGTCTTGCCATGGTCCACGTGACCGATGGTGCCAACGTTGACGTGCGGTTTGTTACGTTCGAATTTTTCCTTAGCCACGACAGTAAACCTCTTACTTAAAGGGCTGAATCAACCTTGTTTTTTGACGACAGCTTCGGCGATGTTGGCCGGAGCTTCGGCGTACTTCGAGAATTCCATGGAGTAGCTGGCGCGTCCCTGGGACATCGAACGTACATCAGTAGCGTAACCAAACATCTCGCCCAGCGGGACTTCGGCACGGATGACCTTGCCGGAAACGCTATCCTCCATCCCCTGGATCAGACCACGCCGACGGTTCAGGTCACCCATCACGTCACCCATGTACTCCTCCGGAGTCACCACCTCGACCTTCATGATCGGTTCCAGCAGCACGGCACCACCTTTCTGTGCCAACTGCTTGGTCGCCATGGAAGCCGCGATCTTGAACGCCATTTCGTTGGAGTCGACGTCATGGTAGGAACCATCGAACACGGTCGCCTTCAGACTGATGAGCGGATAGCCGGCGACTACGCCATTCTGCATCTGCTCCTCGACGCCTTTCTGAATCGCCGGGATGTATTCCTTCGGCACCACGCCACCCACCACTTCACTGGCGAACACCAGCCCTTCGACGCCTTCCTCGGCCGGCTCGAAGCGAATCCAGCAGTGGCCGAACTGACCGCGACCGCCGGACTGGCGCACGAACTTGCCTTCGATCTCGCACTTGTTGCGGATCGCTTCGCGGTAGGCCACCTGCGGCTTGCCGATGTTGGCCTCGACGCCGAACTCACGCCTCATGCGGTCGACGATGATGTCGAGGTGCAGCTCACCCATGCCACCGATGATGGTCTGACCGGACTCTTCGTCGGTCTTGACACGGAAAGACGGGTCTTCCTGGGCCAGCTTGCCAAGGGCGATACCCATCTTTTCCTGGTCGGCCTTGGTCTTCGGCTCGACGGCAACGTGAATCACCGGCTCGGGGAAATCCATACGCTCCAGGATGATCGGCTTCTCGATGGAGCACAGGGTGTCCCCCGTGATGACATCCTTCATGCCGATCAGGGCGGCGATATCGCCGGCGCGCACTTCCTTGATTTCCTCGCGGGTATTGGCGTGCATCTGCACCATCCGACCCACGCGCTCCTTCTTACCCTTCACCGAGTTCAGAACGGAGTCGCCCGAACTCAGCACGCCGGAATAGACACGCGCGAAAGTCAGGGTACCGACGAAGGGATCGGTCGCGATCTTGAACGCCAGGGCCGAGAACGGCTCGTCGTCGCTGGCATGGCGCTCGTCCTCGATCTCCTCGTGGTCCGGGTTGACACCCTTGATCGCAGGAACATCGTCCGGAGCCGGCAGGAAATCGATCACGGCGTCGAGAACCAGCGGCACACCCTTGTTCTTGAACGAAGAACCGCAGACTGCCGGAACGATCTCGCAGGCCAGAGTACGCAGGCGCAGGCCAAGCTTGATTTCCTCGACGGAAAGCTCGCCATCCTCCAGGTACTTGTTCATCAGCTCTTCATTGGCCTCCGCGGCGGCCTCGACCATGTTCGAGCGATACTCGTCGGCCAGATCCTGCAGCTCCGCAGGAATCTCTTCCTCGCGGTAACTCGTGCCCTGGTCGTCCTCGTTCCAATAGATCGCCTTCATCTTCAGCAGGTCGATCTGGCCCTGGAAGTTGTCCTCGGCACCGATCGCCAACTGGACCGGAACCGGGGTATGTCCCAGGCGCTTCTTGATCTGCTCGACGACGCGCAGGAAGTTGGCGCCGGCACGGTCCATCTTGTTCACATAGACGATGCGCGGGACACCGTATTTGTTGGCCTGGCGCCATACGGTTTCGGACTGCGGCTCGACGCCGGAGGTACCGCAGAACACCACCACGGCACCATCCAGCACCCGCAGCGAACGCTCCACTTCGATGGTGAAGTCCACGTGACCAGGGGTATCGATGATATTCACACGATACTTGTCGTACTGCTTGGTCGAGCCCTGCCAGAAGGCGGTGGTGGCAGCGGAGGTAATGGTGATGCCACGCTCCTGCTCCTGCACCATCCAGTCCATGGTGGCGGCGCCATCATGCACCTCACCCATCTTGTGGTTGACGCCTGTGTAGAACAGGATCCGCTCCGTAGTCGTCGTCTTGCCTGCATCCACGTGGGCACAGATACCGATGTTACGGTAGCGATTGATAGGGGTTGTACGGGCCACAATTAGGTCCTCGTAGATTGAGGCTGAATATCAGAAACGATAGTGCGAGAACGCCTTGTTCGCCTCGGCCATGCGATGCACGTCCTCACGCTTCTTCACAGCAGCGCCCTTGCCTTCGGAGGCATCGAGCAGTTCGCCAGCAAGACGCAGGGCCATGGACTTTTCACCACGCTTGCGTGCGGAGTCCACCAGCCAACGCATGGCCAGCGCATTGCGACGGGACGGACGAACCTCGACCGGAACCTGATAAGTAGCACCGCCTACACGGCGGGACTTCACTTCGACCAGCGGAGCGATGGCATCGAGTGCTTTTTCGAAGATTTCCAGGGGGTCGCTGTTCTTGCGCGACTTGACGGTATCCAGCGCGCCGTAAACGATGCGCTCGGCAACCGCCTTCTTACCGCTTTCCATCACATGGTTCATGAACTTGGCCAGAATTTGGCTTCCGTACTTCGGATCGTCCAGAATCTCGCGCTTGGCTGCTACACGACGTCTTGGCATTGATAAGCCCTCAAACGGTCTTCAGGTTAGCTCGGAACGGTAGCCACTCGACCACGCCCGACCTTACTCTTATCGACTCGACAAATGAAAAGTTCGAATTACTTGGGACGCTTGGCGCCGTACTTGGAACGGCCCTGCTTGCGGTCTTTCACGCCGGAGGTATCCAGCGAGCCGCGCACGGTGTGATAGCGCACACCCGGAAGGTCCTTGACGCGACCACCGCGGATCAGCACGACGCTGTGCTCTTGCAGGTTGTGGCCTTCACCGCCGATATAGGAAGTGACTTCGTAGCCATTGGTCAGACGAACACGGCACACCTTACGCAGTGCGGAGTTCGGTTTCTTCGGCGTGGTGGTGTACACACGGGTGCACACACCACGGCGCTGGGGGCAGTTCTGCAGCGCAGGCACGTCGCTTTTCTCGACGAGGCGCTTGCGCGGCTGGCGCACCAGCTGGTTGATAGTTGCCATCTACTAGCTCCACTGTTGTCTTTCGACATAAACAAAATGGCAGAGCGGTCCGCCCTGCCAAATTTAGGGTCCGTAAGTCTAAAGAGACTCCGAAACCCAGTCAAGGCAAGGCCCGGCAGGACGCCGGGCCATATCCGTCAGTTGCCGCTGGTGTTCAGGGCTTCGGTCAGCGCTGCCTCGACCTCTTCCGCACTCACCCGTACCGGCTTCTCGGCGTCGCGCTTGCGCCGGCGCTCGCTGTGATAGGCCAGGCCGGTACCGGCCGGGATCAGCCGCCCCACCACGACGTTTTCCTTCAGGCCACGCAAGTAGTCACGCTTGCCGGTGACCGCGGCCTCGGTGAGCACACGGGTGGTTTCCTGGAAGGAAGCGGCGGAAATGAACGACTCGGTCGAAAGCGATGCCTTGGTGATACCCAGAAGGATGCGCTCGTACTTCGCCGAGAAACGATCCTCGGTCGCCAGTTGCTCGTTCTCCTCGAGCACCTGGGTCAGTTCCACCTGATCGCCCTTGATGAAGCTCGAGTCTCCCGCCTCGGTGATCTCCACCTTGCGCAGCATCTGACGGAGAATGGTCTCGATGTGCTTGTCGTTGATCTTCACACCCTGCAGGCGATAGACATCCTGGATCTCGTTGACGATGTACTTGGCCAGAGCGCTGACACCCAGCAGACGCAGAATGTCATGCGGATTGCTCGGACCATCGGAGATCACCTCGCCACGGTTCACCTGTTCGCCCTCGAAGACGTTGAGGTGGCGCCACTTCGGGATCAGTTCCTCGTACGCCTCGCTGCCATCGTTCGGCGTGATGACCAGACGGCGCTTGCCCTTGGTTTCCTTGCCGAAACTGATGGTACCGCTGACCTCCGCCAGGATCGACGGCTCCTTCGGACGGCGCGCCTCGAACAGGTCGGCAACGCGCGGCAGACCACCGGTGATGTCGCGGGTCTTCGAAGTTTCCTGAGGAATACGGGCGATCACATCGCCCACTCCCACTTCGGCACCGTCGGCCACGCCGACCAGGGCGTTGGCCGGCAGGAAATACTGGGCCGGCACGTCGGTACCCGGCAGCAACAGTTCCTTGCCGCTGGCATCGACCAGCTTGACCGCTGGACGGATGTCCTTGCCGGCAGCCGGACGGTCCTTCGGATCGATCACCTCGATGTTGGTCAGACCGGTCAGTTCGTCGGTCTGGCGCTTGATGGTGATCCCCTCCTCCATGCCGACGAAGGTCACGGTACCCTTCATCTCGGTCACGATCGGGTGAGTGTGCGGGTCCCACTTGGCAACGATGGCCCCCGGGCTGACCTTGTCGCCCTCCTTCACCGAGATCACCGCACCGTACGGCAGCTTGTAGCGCTCGCGCTCGCGACCGAAATCGTCGGCCACGGCCAGTTCGCCGGAACGGGACACGGCGACCAGCGCACCATCGCTCCGCTCGACATATTTCAGGTTGTGCAGGCGGATGTTGCCGCCGTTCTTCACCTGGACATTGTCCACGGCCGAGGTCCGGCTGGCCGCACCACCGATGTGGAAGGTCCGCATGGTCAACTGGGTGCCCGGCTCACCGATGGACTGCGCAGCGATCACGCCCACCGCCTCGCCGATGTTCACCTGATGCCCGCGCGCCAGATCGCGGCCATAGCACTTGGCGCAAATGCCGTAACGGGTCTCGCAGGTGATCGGCGAACGCACGACCACCTCGTCGATGCTGTTCATCTCGATGAACTCGACCCACTTCTCGTCGATCAGGGTTCCGGCCGGCACTATGACCTCGTCGCCACCGGGCCGGAACACATCTCTGGCAATGACCCGGCCAAGCACCCGCTCGCCGAGCGGCTCGACCACGTCGCCGCCCTCGATGTGCGGAGTCATCAGCAGCCCCTGTTCGGTACCGCAATCGATCTCGGTCACCACCAGGTCCTGGGCCACATCCACCAGGCGACGGGTGAGGTAACCGGAGTTCGCGGTCTTCAGCGCGGTATCCGCCAGGCCCTTGCGGGCGCCGTGGGTGGAGATGAAGTACTGCAGTACGTTCAGGCCCTCGCGGAAATTCGCGGTGATCGGCGTCTCGATGATCGAGCCGTCGGGCTTGGCCATCAGGCCGCGCATGCCGGCCAACTGGCGGATCTGCGCCGCGGAACCCCGCGCTCCGGAGTCCGCCATCATGTACATGGAGTTGAACGACTCCTGCTCGACCTCGTTGCCCTGGCGGTCGATGACCTTCTCCTTCGAGAGGTTGGCCATCATCGCCTTGGACACTTCGTCGTTGGCCTTCGACCACAGGTCGATCACCTTGTTGTACTTCTCGCCCTGGGTCACCAGGCCGGTGGCGTACTGGCTCTCGATCTCTTTCACTTCCTCGGTGGCGCCTTCGATGATGCGCGCCTTTTCCGTCGGAATGACGAAGTCGTTCACTCCGATGGAAACCCCCGACAGGGTCGAGAAGGCGAAACCGGTATACATCAGCTGGTCGGCGAAGATGACGGTGTCCTTCAGACCCACGGTGCGATAGCAGTGGTTGATCAGCTTGGAGATCGCCTTCTTCTTCATCGGCTGGTTGACGACGTCGAACGACAAGCCGGCCGGTACGACCTGGAACAGCAGCGCACGGCCGACGGTGGTGTCGACGATGCGGGTGTTGTGGACCAGGCTGCCGTCCTTCTGCCTGACCGTCTCGTTGATCCGCACCTTCACGCGGGCGTGCAGCGACGCCTCGCCGCCCCGGAACACCCGGTCGACCTCCTGCAGGTCGGCGAAGACGCGCCCCTCGCCCCTGGCGTTCACCGCCTCGCGGGTCATGTAGTACAGACCCAGCACCACGTCCTGCGACGGCACGATGATCGGCTCGCCGTTGGCGGGCGAGAGGATGTTGTTGGTCGACATCATCAGTGCGCGCGCCTCGAGCTGGGCCTCAAGGGTCAGCGGCACGTGCACGGCCATCTGGTCGCCGTCGAAGTCGGCGTTGTAGGCGGCACAGACCAGCGGGTGCAACTGGATCGCCTTGCCCTCGATGAGCACCGGCTCGAACGCCTGGATACCCAGGCGGTGCAGGGTCGGCGCGCGGTTGAGCAGCACGGGATGTTCGCGGATGACCTCGGCGAGCACGTCCCAGACCTCGGGCAACTCGCGCTCGACCATCTTCTTGGCCGCCTTGATGGTGGTGGCCATGCCGCGGGTTTCCAACTTGCCGAAAATGAACGGCTTGAACAGTTCCAATGCCATCTTCTTCGGCAGACCGCACTGGTGCAGGCGCAGGGTCGGCCCCACGGTGATCACCGAACGGCCGGAATAGTCGACGCGCTTGCCCAGCAGGTTCTGACGGAAACGACCCTGCTTGCCCTTGATCATGTCGGCCAGGGACTTCAGCGGGCGCTTGTTGGAGCCGGTAATGGCCCGGCCACGGCGACCGTTGTCCAGCAGGGCGTCAACCGCCTCCTGCAGCATGCGCTTCTCGTTGCGCACGATGATGTCCGGTGCGGCCAGGTCGAGCAGGCGCTTCAGGCGGTTGTTGCGGTTGATCACCCGGCGGTACAGATCGTTCAGGTCGGAGGTCGCGAAGCGGCCACCGTCCAGCGGTACCAGCGGACGCAGATCCGGCGGCAGCACCGGCAACACGGTCAGCACCATCCACTCCGGCAGGTTGCCGGAGCCCTGGAAGGCCTCCATCAGCTTCAGGCGCTTGGACAGCTTCTTGATCTTGGTTTCCGAGTTGGTCTGCGGGATTTCCTCGCGCAGGCGGCCGATCTCGTGCTCCAGGTCGATCTGGTTGAGCAGCTCGCGGACCGCCTCGGCGCCCATGCGCGCATCGAAGTCGTCACCGAACTCCTCGAGGGCCTCGAAATATTGCTCGTCGTTGAGCAACTGACCTTTCTCCAGGGTGGTCATGCCCGGATCGATCACCACATAGCTCTCGAAATAGAGCACACGCTCGATATCGCGCAGAGTCATGTCCAACAGCAGGCCGATGCGCGACGGCAGCGACTTGAGGAACCAGATATGAGCGACCGGAGAAGCCAGCTCGATATGCGCCATGCGCTCGCGGCGCACCTTGGCCAGAGCGACTTCCACCCCGCACTTCTCGCAGATCACGCCGCGATGCTTCAGTCGCTTGTACTTGCCGCACAGACACTCGTAGTCCTTCACCGGCCCGAAGATCTTGGCGCAGAACAGGCCATCGCGTTCCGGCTTGAAGGTACGGTAGTTGATGGTCTCCGGCTTTTTCACTTCGCCGAAGGACCAGGAACGGATCATCTCGGGCGAAGCCAGACCGATACGGATGGCATCGAACTCTTCGAGTTGACCCTGGTTTTTCAAGAGATTCAGCAGGTCTTTCAAAGCCTTTCCTCCTCACGAACCGGCGGTGTCCGGCCCGCGCCGGGCACCGCGCGAGCGGTGCGTGGTTATTCGGTTTCCAGTTCGATGTCGATGCCGAGCGAGCGGATTTCCTTGATCAGCACGTTGAAGGACTCGGGCATGCCGGCCTCCATCCGGTGATCGCCATCCACGATGTTCTTGTACATCTTGGTCCGCCCGTTCACGTCGTCCGATTTCACGGTGAGCATTTCCTGCAGGGTGTAGGCGGCACCGTAGGCTTCCAGCGCCCAGACCTCCATCTCCCCGAAACGCTGACCGCCGAACTGCGCCTTGCCGCCCAGCGGCTGCTGGGTAACCAGGCTGTAGGAACCGGTGGAACGCGCGTGCATCTTGTCGTCGACCAGGTGGTTCAGCTTGAGCATGTACATGTAGCCGACGGTGGTCGGGCGCTCGAACTGGTTGCCGGTCCGGCCGTCGAACAGGCGCATCTGACCGCTTTCCGGCAGGTCGGCCAGTTTCAGCATGGCCTTGATTTCGGTTTCCCTGGCACCGTCGAACACCGGCGTGGCCATCGGCACGCCGCCGCGCAGGTTGCTCGCCAGGTCGAGAATCTCGGAATCGCTCAGAGAGTCCAGATCCTCCTTCTGGCGCCCGCCGATCTCGTTGTACACCTCGCCGAGGAACTGGCGCAGTTCGGCAACCTTGCGCTGCTCCTCGAGCATCCGGTTGATCTTCTCACCCAGCCCCTTGGCGGCCAGCCCCAGGTGGGTCTCGAGGATCTGTCCGACGTTCATCCGCGACGGCACGCCCAGCGGGTTGAGAACGATGTCCACGGGGGTGCCGTTGGCATCGTAGGGCATGTCCTCGACCGGCATGATCACCGATACCACACCCTTGTTGCCGTGGCGGCCGGCCATTTTGTCGCCAGGCTGGATACGGCGCTTGATGGCCAGATAGACCTTGACGATCTTCAGCACGCCCGGTGCCAGGTCGTCGCCCTGCTGCAGCTTGCGCTTCTTGTCCTCGAACTTGTCGTCGAGCAGTTGCCGGCGGTCGGCCAGATAGGCCTGGGCCTTTTCCAACTGCTCGTTGAGCGCGTCGTCGGCCATGCGCAGCTTGAACCACTGGCCACGCTCGAGTCCGTCGAGGATTCCGTCGTCGATCTCGGTGCCCTTCTTCAGGCCCGCCCCGCCCTCGCATACGGCACCGACCAGAGCGGCCCGCAGACGCTCGAAGGTCGCCCCCTCGACGATACGGAACTCCTCGTTGAGGTCCTTGCGGATTTCGTCCAGTTGCATCCTCTCGATGGCCAAGGCACGCGAATCGCGCTCGACGCCATCGCGGGTGAACACCTGGACGTCGATGACGGTGCCCTTGGTACCGGTGGGTACGCGCAGGGAGGTGTCCTTCACGTCGCTGGCCTTCTCGCCGAAGATCGCACGCAGCAGCTTCTCTTCCGGGGTCAGCTGAGTCTCGCCCTTCGGCGTGACCTTGCCGACCAGGATGTCGCCCGCCATGACCTCGGCACCGACATAGACGATACCCGCCTCGTCCAGCTTGTTCAGCGCGGCCTCGCCGACGTTCGGGATATCCGCGGTGATTTCCTCCGGGCCGAGCTTGGTGTCGCGGGCCACGCAGGTCAGTTCCTGGATATGGATGGTGGTGAAGCGGTCTTCCTGCACCACCCGCTCGGACAGGCAGATGGAGTCCTCGAAGTTGAAGCCGTTCCAAGGCATGAAGGCCACGCGCATGTTCTGCCCGAGGGCCAGTTCGCCCATGTCGGTGGACGGGCCGTCGGCCATGATGTCGCCGCGCGCCACCTGATCGCCCTTGCTGACCAGCGGACGCTGGTTGATGCAAGTGTTCTGGTTGGAACGGGTGTACTTGGTCAGGTTGTAGATGTCCACGCCGGCTTCGCCGGTCTCGACCTCGTCGTTGTTGACCCGCACCACGATGCGGCTGGCATCGACCGAATCGATCACCCCGCCACGCCGAGCCACCACGCAGACGCCCGAGTCGCGCGCCACGTTGCGCTCCATGCCGGTACCGACCAGCGGCTTGTCGGCGCGCAGGGTCGGCACGGCCTGACGCTGCATGTTGGAACCCATGAGCGCGCGGTTGGCGTCGTCGTGTTCGAGGAAGGGAATCAGCGAGGCGGCGACGGATACCACCTGGCGCGGCGACACATCCATCAAGGTGACGTCTTCGGGTGCCTTGACGGTGAATTCGTTCAGGTGCCGGACAGCCACCAGTTCGTCGATCAGCCGCCCGTTCTCGTCCAGCGTCGCCGAAGCCTGGGCGATCACGTGATCGGCTTCCTCGATGGCGGAAAGGAACACGATCTCGTCGGTCACCTGCCCTTCCTTGACCACCCGGTACGGGCTTTCCAGGAAGCCGTACTGGTTGGTACGGGCATAGGCGGCCAGCGAGTTGATCAGGCCGATGTTCGGACCTTCAGGGGTTTCGATCGGACACACGCGGCCGTAGTGGGTCGGGTGTACGTCGCGCACCTCGAAGCCCGCGCGTTCGCGAGTCAGACCACCCGGACCGAGCGCGGAAACACGACGCTTGTGGGTGATCTCGGAGAGCGGGTTGTTCTGGTCCATGAACTGCGACAGCTGGCTGGAGCCGAAAAACTCCTTGACCGCGGCAGCCACCGGCTTGGCATTGATCAGGTCCTGGGGCATCAGGCCCTCGCTCTCCGCCATCGACAGGCGCTCCTTGACAGCGCGCTCGACGCGGACCAGGCCGACGCGGAACTGGTTCTCGGCCATTTCGCCGACGCAGCGCACACGACGGTTACCCAGGTGGTCGATGTCATCGACGATACCCTTGCCGTTGCGGATGTCCACCAGGGTCTTGAGCACGTCGACGATATCCTCGCGGCTCAGCACCCCAGCCCCCTCGATCTCCTCGCGACCGATACGGCGGTTGAACTTCATGCGGCCGACAGCAGACAGGTCGTAACGCTCGGCACTGAAGAACAGGTTGTTGAACAGGGTCTCGGCGGCATCCTTGGTCGGCGGCTCGCCCGGACGCATCATGCGATAGATCTCGACCAAGGCTTCCAGTTGATTGGTGGTCGAGTCGATCTTCAGCGTGTCGGAAATGAACGGACCGCAGTCGATGTCGTTGGTGTAGAGGGTTTCGATGCGCACCACCTGAGCCTTGGCGATCTTCACCAACAGGTCCTGGGTCAGTTCGCTGTTGCACTCGGCGATGATTTCGCCGGTGGAGGGGTGCACGATGACCTTGGCCGAAGTCCGCCCGAGGACGTATTCCAGCGGAACGTCCAGCTCCTTGATGCCGGCCTTTTCCAGTTGGTTGATATGACGGGCGGTGATGCGCCGTCCCTGTTCGACGATGACCTTGCCGGAGGCATCCTTGATGTCGAAGACAGCGATCTCGCCACGCAGGCGCTGGGGCACCAGTTCCAGGCTGAGCCCCTGCTCCGTCACGTGGAATACGTTGGTGTCATAGAAAATGTCCAGCACTTCCTCGGTGGAGTAGCCCAGTGCCCGCAGTAGCACCGAAGCCGGCAGTTTGCGGCGGCGGTCGATACGGACGAACACGGCATCCTTCGGATCGAACTCGAAGTCGAGCCAGGAGCCACGGTAGGGAATGATCCGTGCGGAATACAGCAGTTTGCCGGAGCTGTGGGTCTTGCCGCGGTCGTGGTCGAAGAACACACCCGGGGAGCGGTGCAGCTGGGAAACGATCACGCGCTCGGTACCGTTGACGATGAAGGTGCCGTTCTCGGTCATCAGGGGGATTTCCCCCATGTAGACCTCCTGCTCCTTGATGTCCTTGATCGCCTTGTTCGAGGACTCCTTGTCGAAAATGATCAGGCGAACCTTCACGCGAAGCGGTACGGCGAAGGTCACACCACGCAGCACGCACTCCTTGACGTCGAAGGCCGGCTCGCCCAGACGGTAGCCAACGTATTCCAGGGCAGCATTGCCGGAATAGCTGATGATCGGGAAAACGGACTTGAAGGCTGCATGCAAGCCAACGTCGCGGAGCTTGTCCTTGCTCACACCGGCCTGCAGGAATTCGCGATAGGAATCCAACTGGATAGCCAGGAGATAAGGCACATCCATGACGTCCGGCAACTTGCTAAAGTCCTTGCGGATACGTTTTTTCTCAGTGTATGAGTAAGCCATCAGCGTTCCCCAGCTTGGTCACCTGCTTGTTTGGCCTCTCCGAAGGGGAGCTGCCAGAAATCGTGCAGGCCGATTGCCTGCGCCACCTCTGAGGTGGTAGGTCATGGGCGGCGGCAGACAGCAAGCCACCCATAACGGAAAAAGGCCGGTGGCTCCAGCCACCAGCCATCAGCCTTACGCAAGGGCGCGCAGGCCGTAGACGCAAGATCGTCGCTTACTTGAGCTCGACTTTCGCGCCAGCTTCTTCCAGGGCCTTCTTGGCAGCCTCGGCCTCATCCTTGGAGATGCCTTCCTTGACCACGCCCGGAGCGCCGTCGACAACGGCCTTGGCCTCTTTCAGGCCCAGACCGGTCAGCTCGCGAACGACCTTGATCACGTTCACCTTCTTGTCGCCGGCCTCGGCCAGAACGACGGTGAACTCGGTCTGCTCTTCGGCGACCGGAGCAGCGGCAGCCGGGCCGGCAGCCACGGCAGCGGCAGCAGTCACGCCAAACTTCTCTTCCATCGCCTTGATCAGCTCGACGATCTGCATGACGGACATTTCGGATACGGCGTTGATGATATCTTCGTTGGTCAGAGCCATGACTCTAATTCCTATTAGAGATAGACGGCCTTTTCGCGGCCATCAAAGTTAAATATGAAATCGAAGGAAGCCGGGCGCCGATCAGGCTGCCGCGCCTTCTTTCTGGTCGCGAATTGCCGCCAGGGTACGAGCTAGCTTGCTGGTAGCGCCCTGAATCACGCTCATCAGCTGTGCAACGGCTTCGTTGTAGGTCGGCAGAGTAGCCAGTACGTCGATCTGGTTGGCTGCGAGGAACTGCCCCTCGAATGCAGCGGCCTTGATCTCGAACTTGTCCTGACCCTTGGCGAACTCCTTGAAGATCCGGGCTGCAGCGCCCGGATGTTCGTTGGAGAAGGCGATCAGGGTCGGGCCTTTGAACGCGTCGTTCAGGATCTCGAACTGAGTGCCTGCGACAGCGCGGCGGGCCAGGGTATTACGCACGACTCGCACGTACACACCAGCCTCGCGGGCCTCTTTACGGAGTCCGGTCATGGCGCCGACTGTCACGCCACGGGCATCGGCCACGACAGCGGACAGGGCAGCTTTGGCAGCCTCGTTGACTTCAGCGACGATGGCCTTCTTGTCTTCGAGTTTGATTGCCACGGGTTCACTCCTGGATGTTACCGTTTCGCCCGGCAGGGCCGGGCGGCGCTTTGGTGTCTGATTCGGTACGAATCGGGAGCACCATCTGCGTAGGCTGAAAAGGTTTAAGGCTTTCGCCGCCTACGGTCTTGGACAGCCCCCGCCAGGCAGGGACCCCAATATTCGGCGTGACGGACCGATCCGCCACGCTCAATGCATTAGGCCTCCAAGGAGGCCTGATCGATGACCAGCCCCGGCCCCATGGTCGAGCTGAGAGTCACGCGCTTGACATAGATGCCCTTGGAGGTGGACGGTTTCAGGCGCTTCAGATCGCTCAGCAGTGCTTCGACGTTCTGCTTCAGCTTGATCGGTTCGAAATCGATCTTGCCCACCGAGGCGTGGATGATGCCGTTCTTGTCGGTACGGAAACGCACCTGACCAGCCTTGGCATTCTTCACGGCAGACGCCACGTCGGGGGTCACGGTGCCTACTTTAGGGTTCGGCATCAGGCCACGCGGACCGAGAATCTGGCCCAACTGACCGACGACACGCATCGCGTCCGGAGAGGCGATGACCACGTCATAGTTCAGATCGCCACCCTTCATCTCGGCAGCCAGCTCATCCATGCCCACCCTGTCGGCGCCGGCAGCCAGAGCCGCCTCGGCGGCAGGGCCTTGGGTAAACACGGCGACGCGGACGTCCTTGCCGGTGCCATTCGGCAGCACGGTGGCACCACGCACGACCTGGTCGGACTTACGCGGGTCCACGCCCAGGTTGATGGCGATATCGACAGATTCCTTGAACTTGATGGTGGAGAGCTCCGCCAGCAGGGCCGCGGCTTCCTCGAAGCCATACTGCTTCCCGGCTTCCACTTTTGCAGCGATCGCCTTCTGGCGCTTGGTCAGCTTAGCCATTTAAACACCCTCCACATTCAGGCCCATGCTGCGTGCAGAGCCAGCGATGGTGCGTACAGCGGCTTCCAGGTCAGCGGCGGTCAGATCGGCCTGCTTGGCCTTGGCGATCTCCTCCAACTGGGCACGGTTCACGGTGCCGACCTTCTGGGTGTTCGGGCGGGAAGAACCACTGGAGATGCCAGCCGCTTTCTTCAGCAGAACAGACGCCGGGGTGCTCTTGGTTTCGAAGGTAAAACTGCGGTCGCTATAGACGGTGATGATCACCGGAGTCGGCAGGCCCGGCTCCATGCCTTGGGTCCTGGCGTTGAACGCCTTGCAGAACTCCATGATGTTGACCCCGTGCTGGCCCAGGGCAGGACCGACCGGCGGCGACGGGTTGGCCTGACCGGCCTTCACCTGCAGCTTGATATAAGCTTGAATCTTCTTAGCCATGTAAAACTCCAGTTATGGGTTCAAACGCCCAAGGGCTCCCCTGTTGCTTTCGCGATTGCCCTAGCGACGACAAAACCCCGCAGCCAGCGACTGCGGGGTATGGGCAACTTCACCAGCTACGCCTTTTCGACTTGACTGAACTCCAGCTCCACTGGTGTGGAGCGACCGAAAATGAGCACCGCCACCTGGATGCGGCTCTTTTCGTAATTGACCTCTTCGACGACTCCGTTGAAATCCGCGAAGGGGCCATCGATCACACGCACTACCTCGCCCGGCTCGAACAAGGTCTTCGGCTTCGGCCGGTCACCGCTGTCGGCCACTCGACGAAGGATAGCCTCGGCCTCCTTGTCGGTAATCGGCGCCGGCTTGTCGGCAGTACCACCGATAAAGCCCATGACACGAGGCGTATCCTTGATCAGGTGCCATGTCGCCTCGTTCATTTCCATCTGGACCAGCACGTACCCTGGAAAGAACTTGCGCTCGCTTTTCCGCTTCTGGCCGTTCCGCATCTCCACCACTTCTTCGGTGGGAACCAGAATCTCGCCGAATTGATCTTCCATCCCGGCGAGCTTGACCCGTTCGATCAGCGAGCGCATGACATGCTTTTCATAGCCCGAATAGGCATGAACGACGTACCAACGCTTAGCCACGAGTGCACCCTTACCCAACGATCACGGAGACCAGCCAGCCGAGCAGGGAGTCTAGCCCCCACAGCAGCAACGCCATCACCAGAACCACAGCCACCACGATCAACGTGGTCTGCGTAGTTTCCTGGCGGGTCGGCCAGACAACCTTGCGGATTTCGGCACGCGCTTCTTTCGCGAGAGAGAAAAAAGCCTGCCCCTGACTGGTCCTGAGCGCGACGAAAGCCGCCACAAGCCCCAAGACCAGCAATGCGATAACGCGATACAAGATGGACTCGTCGGAGTATAGCTGATTACCAACCACACCCACCGCGACCAAGGCCACCACCACGAGCCACTTCACCACATCAAAGCGAGACTCTTTAGCTTCAGCTTCAGCCTTGGCATTCATCCGAGAGACCCTATAAAGAAATGCCAGAATTCTCTTGAAATCTGGCAGGCCAGGAGGGAATCGAACCCCCAACCTGCGGTTTTGGAGACCGCCGCTCTGCCAATTGAGCTACTGGCCTGTAACTTTGACGAGGCTGACCATCTTGCCAGCCCCAGAAACAAAGATCAACGATTACTCGATGATCTTGGCCACCACACCGGCGCCGACGGTACGACCGCCTTCGCGGATGGCGAAACGCAGACCGTCTTCCATGGCGATCGGAGCGATCAGGGTGACGGTCATCTTGATGTTGTCACCCGGCATCACCATCTCGACGCCTTCCGGCAGCTCGACGTTACCGGTCACGTCGGTGGTACGGAAGTAGAACTGCGGGCGGTAGCCCTTGAAGAACGGGGTGTGACGACCACCTTCTTCCTTGGACAGCACATACACTTCGGCTTCGAACTTGGTGTGCGGCTTGATGGTGCCCGGCTTGGCCAGAACCTGGCCGCGCTCCACGTCCTCACGCTTGGTGCCGCGCAGCAGGGCGCCGATGTTCTCGCCGGCACGCCCTTCGTCGAGCAGCTTACGGAACATTTCCACGCCGGTGCAGGTGGTCTTGGTGGTCGGACGGATACCGACGATTTCCACTTCCTCGCCGACCTTGACGATGCCGCGCTCGACGCGACCGGTCACCACGGTGCCGCGGCCGGAGATCGAGAACACGTCCTCGATCGGCATCAGGAACGGCTGATCGACGGCACGCACCGGCTCCGGAATATAGGAGTCCAGGGTTTCCACCAGCTTACGCACGGCGGAGACGCCGATGCCGTTGTCGTCCTTGCCTTCCAGCGCCATCAGGGCAGAGCCGGTGATGATCGGGGTGTCGTCGCCCGGGAAGTCGTAGGTGGACAGCAGATCACGCACTTCCATCTCGACCAGTTCCAGCAGTTCGGCGTCGTCGACCATGTCGGCCTTGTTCAGGAACACGACGATGTAGGGAACGCCTACCTGGCGGGACAGCAGGATGTGCTCGCGGGTCTGCGGCATGGGGCCGTCGGCGGCCGAGCAGACCAGGATCGCGCCGTCCATCTGGGCGGCGCCGGTGATCATGTTCTTCACGTAGTCGGCATGACCGGGACAGTCGACGTGCGCGTAGTGACGGGTCGCGGAGTCGTATTCAACGTGCGAGGTGTTGATGGTGATACCGCGCGCCTTTTCTTCCGGAGCGTTGTCGATCTGATCGAAGGCACGAGCGGCGCCACCCCAGGTCTCGGCACAAACCTTGGTCAGAGCGGCCGTCAGAGTGGTCTTGCCATGGTCCACGTGACCGATGGTGCCAACGTTGACGTGCGGCTTGTTACGCTCGAACTTTTCCTTAGCCATCGAAACCACCCCGCAATAATCACACCGCCAAAATAAAGGCAGATATTTTCATATCTGCCTTGATATTTGGAGCTCATGAGCGGATTTGAACCGCTGACCTCACCCTTACCAAGGGTGTGCTCTACCAACTGAGCTACATGAGCGAAAAACCCAGCAAAAACCGAACTGGAGCGGGTAGCGGGAATCGAACCCGCATCATCAGCTTGGAAGGCTGAGGTTCTACCACTGAACTATACCCGCATAGCCGTTAGGCCAATGCAAAAATCTGGTGGAGGGGGAAGGATTCGAACCTTCGAAGTCGAAGACGTCAGATTTACAGTCTGATCCCTTTGGCCACTCGGGAACCCCTCCTAAAACCCGGCGGCATCATGCCTCGCCACCCGGTAGCCGTCAAGAGTTTTCCCTTAAAAAACTTGAGCTTAGCTCACTTGACCGCTGCTTCCCGCGATACTCGAACCAGCCATTGCCTGAAAGCGGGCGTAATTCTATTCAAGGCGAACAGGACTTGCAACCCCCTCACATTCCTTTTTCAGTTGCCGCAACCTGGGGAAGGACTGCACGAGACTATCCATGAGATGCTCGTCGAACAACCGGGCCCCCTTGGGCGCCACCCTTACCCAATAATCCTGCCGCACCTGTGGCAACTCGCGCATCGCGGGCTCGTAGCCGGCCTCCCTGAAGCGCCGAACTGCAGCTCCCGCGGGCTCGGCCCGCGAGAAAACCCCCAGCGAAATGCCGTTGGTCAGATCTCCTTGAGCGATGACATAACTGTCGATTTTCCTTGCCTGCAGCTCCTTCAACCGCTGCAAAGCTGCATGACGAGACGCCAGCGGTGGCAAGTACACCAGATAATCCTCCGCGACAATGCGCTCGAACCGCTCCAGGCCGGAAGCAATGTCGAGGCTCAGCAGCCGCTGCACGATCTGGCGCCCCCGCTCCTCGGACAATCCGCCCCACAGAAACAGACACTCGTCTTTTCCGGACCTGCCCCCGCTCAACCGCGCGGCGATCTCCGACTCACTGAGAAGCTGAATTCCCGGCCCCGCATCACGAGACGAAGAAGCAGCACTTTCATCCCCCTCCCGAAAAGCAAGACGCTCGCTCAAGACCCAATAAGAGAAATTCAATACCACCAGCAAAAGGAAAAGCCAGCGCATGCATGACCTCAGGAGGGGATGGGACAGGCGATGGCAAGCCCGGTGAAAATCAGATCCGGCACAACTTTCGCGCGAGGCAAGACATCGGCAACCAAAGAAGCGTCCCCCCCCGTCAGGAATATCTCGAAACGATCCCCCCAATACTCCTTGGCCAATTCCAACTGGGAAGCGACGAATCCCCTCAGCATCAGGACACAGCCACGCTCGACCGCCTCGGCCGTGGAACGCCCCGGAGCGAACGACCCGCCCGTCAAGTCGTTGGCGGCAACGGCATCGTAATGGATGCGCCTGGTATGCTCGCGCAATTGACGACGCAACAGCGGCAATCCGGGACAGATGAATCCCCCCCTGTGCTCGCCGTCGGCATCGACGAAATCAGCCGTGACCGCGGTTCCCAGATCCAGCACCAGACAGGCACCGGCCGAGAGTCGGTAGGCAGCGACAACGGCCATCCATCGATCGAGACCGAGCCGCTCATGATTCAAATAGCCGTTTCGCACTCCCGCCAGGCAGGATGCCGGCCGCACGGCCGACACACGAAGCCCGAACCTTTGCGCAAGAACGCTCTCAAGCCGGGCAACTTCATCGTCGCTACGCACACTGACCATGCGGCAATGGGCGAACTCATGGGACGTTCGGGCCTCGTCCAGAGCATGGACCAGTTCTTCGATCGATTCGACCACTCCACTCGAGAGCACTCGAGAGAATGCGTCGATGATTCGCCACTTTATAAAACTGTTGCCACAGTCAAGCTCGACGATCATCACGCAACCTCAGGCTGATCTCTCCACCACTGAAACGCTGCTCCACCCCGCCAACGCTCAGGCGCAGGGCCCCCACACGGTCGATCCCCAGGACCATCCCCTCGATCCGTTGCGTCCCCGAAGCCAGCATCACTTCGCGCCCCTGCCACAAGTGGTTCGACTCCCACTCTTCCTGAAACGCGGCGAACCCCAGTTCCGCATGTCGGCTCAAGTGCTCATGCAACTGCCGACTCAATACACAGACGAATTCATTTCGATCGACCATGCGCTGTAGTTCCAGTTTCATGGAAGTCCAGGGCTGTTCGATACCCTGCGCATTCGCCATATTGACGTTTACACCGACTCCCACGACGACATGGCAGACATCCGCAGGATCGCCGGTCAACTCCAGGAGAATTCCTGCAATCTTTTTTCCGCCCACCAGAATATCGTTCGGCCATTTCAAGCCGGCGTCATCGAGACCCGATGCCCGCAGCGCCCGCATCACCGCCAGGCCCACCACGAGACTCAGGCCTTCCAACTGGCGAGCCCCCTTTTGAACTCGCAGCACCAGACTCGAATAGACATTCACTCCGAACGGACTTTGCCAAATACGGCCGCGCCGCCCACGCCCGGAAGTCTGTCTCTCCGACAGGACGAGAAAAGGCGGCTCGACGCCCTTGGCTACGAGTCTGGTCGCCTCGGCGCTCGTCGAATCCACTGACTCGTAAATATGAAAGGGCCAGATATCGGACAACCCCTTGTCACGCAGTACCGCATCGTTCAATAAAACCAATGGACTGGCCAACTGATAACCCCGCCCCCGCACCCGGTTCAACGCTATCCCCAGCTCGGACTCCAGCCGCTGCACCTGTTTCCAGACGGCATTCCGACTGATGCACAATGCATCGCCAATTGCCTGCCCGGAATGAAAACGACCATCTTGAAGGAGCCTCAACAAAGTCAGCATTCCATGCTCCGTATCAATATGACGCATGACGCCGGCATCATAGCGGCCTCCCTCCCGAAACCCCAGCACCCCTGCCGGAGCGCCACAGAAGCAAACAGCACCTCGCCATCACCCCCATCCCCATCTCAACACATGAAAGAACACCGGCGCCGCAAAGCACACCGAATCCAGCCGGTCGAGCATGCCGCCATGCCCTTCGATCATGTGGCCCCAATCCTTCACGCCGCGGTCGCGCTTGATGGCGGACATGACCAGCCCGCCGAAGAAACCGAGCAGCGTGACGGTCAGGGCGATGGCGAACGCCTGCCAGAGGTCGAACGGGGTGATCCAGTGGAGTGCGGTACCGGCCAGGGTGGCGAGAGCGATGCCGCCGGCGAAGCCTTCGACGGTCTTGGACGGCGACAGGCGCGGAGCGATCCTGCGCTTGCCGAAGAGCTTGCCGCAGACGTACTGCAGCACGTCGGAGAGTTGTACCACCAGCACCAGCCAGGCGATCAGCAACAGGTTGCGCCCCTCGTACCCCGGGATATCGAGGTTCAGCAGGGCCGGCACGTGGGAGATACAGAACACCGCGATCATGGTGCCCCACTGCACCTTGGCCGCGCGTTCGAGAAAGGCGCCGGTATCGCCACCGAGGGCGGCGAGAATCGGCAGCAGGAGGAAGACATAGACCGGGATGAAGATCGAGAACAACCCGTACCAGTCCACCGCGACCAACAGGTACTGCAGCGGCAGCACCAGATAGAAGGCCGCCGCCAGCGCCGGGTAATCGCTGCCGCGGGTCGGGGTCAGGGTGATGAACTCGCGCAGGGCGAAAAAGGATACGGCGCCGAACAGCAGGATCACCGCGCCGTGGCCGAGCCAGAAGGCGATGCCGAGCAGCGCGACCATCACCCACCAGGCGTTGATCCGCGCGTTGAGGTTGTCGATCAGCGGATCGGGGACGCCCCGGCGGCGCCACTGGAGGACGAAGCCGATCAGCGAGGCCAGCGCCAGCAGGGCGCCGATGCCGACGAACAGGAAGAGGGTATCGGCTTGCATCAGGCGGCCTCCACGGCCAGGTTCAGCAGGGCTTCGCGGGCGCGGGCGAGGAACTCCTCCTTGCGCTCGCCGGAGTCGAGGCTCAGGGGCGCGCCGAAGGTCACCGTACACAGCAGCGGCAATGGCAGTACGCGGCCCTTGGGCATCACCCGATTGAGGTTGGCGATCCACACCGGAACCAGCTCGACCTGCGGGCAGTCACGGGCGAGGCGGTAGAGGCCGCTTCTGAACGGCAGCAGCCCCTCTGCGGGATTGCGCGTGCCCTCGGGAAAAAGGATCAGCGAGTCGCCGCCGGCCAGGGCATCGAGCAACGGCTGCAGCGGATTGCTGTGCCGATCGCGCAGTTCGCGGTCGACCAGCACGCCGTGGAATACCCGCTGGATCAGGAAACGGCGCAGCCGGTCGCGCAGCCAGTAGTCGGCGCCGGCTACCGGACGGGTACGCATACGCAGCGCCGGCGGCAGCGACGACCAGAGCAGAACGAAATCGGCATGGCTGCTGTGATTGGCGAAATAGACGCGCTGCCTCGCCTCCGGCGCGCAACCGCGCCACAGGCTGCGCGCGCCGGTGAGCAGGCGGGCGAAGCCGATGATCGGCCAGGCCAGCAGGCGCTGCGTCCACGAGGAGCATGGCCGCGGCACGGAAGTGCCGGGCGATTCTTCGCCGGGCGGGGGAGTCTGCGAGTCGTTCATCGGATCGTTCCTTGCTGGCGATATGCACGTAGAGAAGGGGCGTCGGCGATGCGCCACCCAGCCCGTTCCCTCGACCCCGGCCTCCTCGCGCCCCTGTATTCCCGCAGTCGTCTCCCGCATGCGGACGAAGGGAGCCTCAAGCCGCTCAGGCCGGAGGATGGTTCCGCCCGGCCTCGGCGAGGCCCTGGCGCACGCGGTTGGCCAGGGTCCAGAGCAGCAGCGCGGCGATCAGCACGAGCAGGCCGTCGATCCAGGCGCCGGGCAGCAGGCCGCTGGCGACGCCCACGCCGAGCAGGCCGAAACAGAAGGCCCGATCGCTCTTGCCCATCGGCCCGTCGTAGCGTCGCGTGGCGCCGGCCAGCGGTCCCATGACCCCGGCGTATTCGACGACCAGCGCGAGCAGGGCCGCCAGCACCACCCATAGGGGCGTAACCCCCGGCAGCAGCGCGAAAGGCAGGATGAGCGCGCTGTCGGCGATCACATCGCACAATTCGTTGAGGTAGGCACCGAGGCGCGACTGCTGGCCGAACTCGCGGGCGAGCATGCCGTCGATGGCGTTCAGCGCCATGCGCAGGAACATCCACAGCGGAATCAGGGCGAACAGCCGGGCATGTTCGGCGAAAGCGGCGACCAACGCGCCCAGAAGCACGGAAACCACGGCGGCGGCGAGGGTCACCTGGTTGGCAGTGACGCCACACGCCTGGAGGCGCCGCACGAGAGGGCGCAGCAGGTTCTGGAAGCGCGGCTTGAGCTGGTAGATGGAAGGCATGGGCAGGGTCCGTCGCCGGGCGTACTGGCAGAAGAGTAGCGCACGATAGCCGCCGCGCCCGCCCGGCATCCGTGCTGCACGGCATGGCTTATTCGAGGCGCCGGCGCAGCACGCCGTAGACCGGCAGCCAGGTGGCCGGCAGCCCCGCGGGCGTACGCAGACGCTCGTAGGCCTCGACCAGCGCCAGCAGCCGCGCGCGGCCGGTGAGACCGTCCGGACGGCCGGGGTTGAGGTTGTGCGCACCGAGCGCCTTGAGTTCGTGAGTCAGTTGGCGCAGGTCGCGGTAGTACAGCAGCCGCGTCTCCATGTGCAAGTCGAGAATGTCGAGACCGCTGTCGGCGCACAGTTGCCGGTAATCCCTGAAACGGCGGAAGCGGTTGACATGGACGAAGCCGTCGACCGCCTGCCAACTATCGTGCAACTCCTGCAGGGTGCCGACACACAGGCTGCTGAAAGCGAAGACGCCGCCCGGACGCAGCACCCGGTGCGCCTCGCCGAGCACCGCGGCGAAGTCGCCGCACCATTGCAGCGCCAGGCTGGAGAACAGCAGATCCTGGCTGGCTCCGGCCAGCGGCAGACACTCGGCGTCGCCGCAGACGAAGTGCGCCGCACCGCCGCGCGGCCGGGCGTGGCGCAGCATGCCTTCGGCGAGATCCAGCGCCATGCCCTGCCCGGCGGGAAAACGTTCGGCCAATGCCTGGGAGAAATGACCGGTACCGCTCCCCAGGTCGACCCAGCGCTGCGCGCGCATGGCGGCCGGCAAGCGAGCTAGCAATTCGGCGCCGACCGCGCGCTGCAGCCCGGCCACGCCGTCGTAGCTGGCCGCGGCGCGGGAGAAGGAGGCGGCGATCCGGCGCTTGTCCGGCAGCACGTTCGGGTTGGCGTCAGTCATCGCCGGCCTCGCGGATGAAAGCGGCCAGGCGCGCGGCCAGTGCCTGCGGCCGTTCGAGGACGAAGGCATGGCCGGTCCCGGCGACGCGCTCGACCACACCGCGCGACAGCAAGGCCTGGAGAGGCTCGGCCGCCGCCACCGGGACCAAGGCGTCGGCCTCGGCCAGCAGGTGCAGTTGCAGGCCGGCGAAGGCCACCAGCGCCGCCCGGTTGTCCAGCGCGGCGAGTACCTCGAGGCCGGCGAGCCGCTGCGCCGTTTCTTCTGCCGGGATGCCCTGGTTGAGCTGGCGCGACAGGCTGCGGGCCTCGGTGCAACCCTGGCAGCAGAGCAGCGCGAAGCGCTTGAGAATGGCAACGCTGTCCTGCGCGCAGCCGTTGCGGAAAACGGCGAAGATGTCCGGGGGCATCGCGTGCGGCCAGTCCGCGCCGGCGACGAAACGGGCATTGCTGGCCAGCGTCAGCAGCCCGCGGCAACCTTCGCCGCGCCGCGCCGCCAACGCCGTGGCGAGCATGCCGCCGAGCGACCAGCCGCCGAGCCAGGCACCCTGCGGCAAACGGGCGTCCAGTTCGGCGAGCCAGGCCTCGGGATCGCTCTCGTCCAGTGCCGGCAGCCCGGCCAGTCCGACATCCAAGCCCCGCTCGCGCAAGGCGCCTGCCAGCGGCTCCAGGGCAGCCCGGCCTAGGCCCCAGCCGGGCAACAGGATCAGCCGAGTCATGCGTCTTCCTCCGCAGGCAACAGGGCCTGGCATTCGCCCAGCGCGGCGAGTAGACAGTCGACCTGCTCTTCGGTGTGGGCGGCGGAAAGGGTCACTCGCAGCCGCGCGGTGCCGGCCGGCACGGTCGGCGGACGGATGGCGCCAACCAGGAAACCGCGCTCGCGCAACAGACGGGAGAACTCCACGGCACGGGCGCTGGCGCCGATCAGCAGCGGCTGGATCGGCGTCGGGCTGTCCATCAACTCCAGGCCCAGTTCGACGGCGCCGGCACGGAAGCGGGCGATCAGGCGGGTCAGGTGCTCGCGGCGCCAACCCTCGGTGCGCAGCAGTTCGAGACTCTTCAAGGTGGCGCAGGCCAGCGCTGGCGGCTGGCTGGTGGTGTAAATGTAGGGGCGGGCGAACTGGATCAGCGTCTCGATCAGTTCCTCACTACCGGCGACGAAGGCCCCGGCGGTGCCGAAGGCCTTGCCCAGGGTACCGACCAGCACCGGCACATCCTCCGGCCCCAGGCCGAAATGCTCGACGATACCGCCACCGTGAGCGCCCAGCGGACCGAAGCCGTGGGCGTCGTCGACCATGACCCAGGCGCCCTTCTCCCTTGCCGCGGCGCAGAGCGCCGGCAGGTTCGCCAGGTCGCCGTCCATGCTGAACACACCATCGGTGACCACCAGAGTGTTGCCCGTCGCCTTGTCTAGACGACCGACGAGGCTCGCCGGATCGTTGTGCAGATAGCGCGAAAAGCGCGCTCCGGAGAGCAGCCCGGCATCCAGCAGCGAAGCGTGATTGAGGCGGTCCTCCAGCACGCTGTCGCCCTGCCCCACCAGCGCCGTCACCGCCGCCAGGTTGGCCATGTAGCCGGTGGAGAACAACAGCGCGCGCGGGCGGCCGGTGAATTCGGCGAGCGCCTCCTCCAGCCGGTGATGCGGCGTGCCGTGGCCGACGACCAGGTGCGAGGCGCCACCGCCGACGCCCCAGTGCGCGGCGCCGTCCTGCAGGGCGCGGACCACCTCGGGATGATTGGCCAGCCCCAAGTAGTCGTTGGAGCAGAAGGCCAGCAGCGTCCGTCCGTCGACGAGCACCTCCGGTCCCTGGGGACTTTCCAGCAGCGGGCGCTGGCGGTAGAGGTGCTCGGCGCGGCGGGCGGCGAGGCGAGCGGCGAGATCGAAGCTCATTGGACTATCCGCAGGAGTAAGGGACGGTGGATAACCGCAAGCGGGTTATCCACCCTACGAACAGGTTTCGACCTGCGTAGGGTGGATGGCGCTTTATCCATCCAGCAAGCGAAGGATCAGGCCGAGGTGGCGTCGTAGAACAGCGCGCTGTTCTTCTGCTCGATCAACGCCTGCTCGATGGCCGCTTGGTGCACCTCGTCGGCATGTTCCTCGCGCTCCTCCGGCCGGATGCCGAGGCGGGCGAACAGGCGCATGTCCTTCTCCGCCTCCGGGTTGCCGGTGGTCAGCAGGCGCTCGCCGTAGAAGATCGAGTTGGCGCCGGCGAAGAAGGCCAGGGCCTGCATCTGCTCGTTCATCTCGGAACGGCCGGCGGACAGGCGCACATGGGATCGGGGCATCATGATCCGCGCCACGGCGAGGGTGCGGATGAAGTCGAAGGGATCGACGTCCTCGGCGTTCTCCAGGGGAGTGCCCTTGACCTTGACCAGCATGTTGATCGGCACCGACTCCGGGTGCTCCGGCAGGTTGGCCAACTGGATCAGCAGGCCGGCGCGGTCGTCGAGGGACTCGCCCATGCCGAGGATGCCGCCGGAGCAGATCTTCATCCCCGCCTCGCGCACGTGGGCCAGGGTTTCCAGGCGCTCGGCGTAGGTGCGGGTGGTGACGATGTTGCCGTAGAACTCCGGCGAGGTGTCCAGGTTGTGGTTGTAATAGTCGAGGCCGGCCTCGGCCAGCGCCCGGGTCTGCTCGCGGCTCAGGGTGCCCAGGGTCATGCAGGTTTCGAGGCCCAGGGCCTTCACGCCCTTGACCATCTCCAGCACGTAGGGCATGTCCTTGGCCGAGGGGTGCTTCCAGGCGGCGCCCATGCAGAAGCGGGTGGAACCGATGGCCTTGGCCTCGGCGGCGGCCCGGATGACCTTCTGCACCTCCATCAGCTTGGCCTTGTCCAGCCCGGTGTTGTGATGGCCGGACTGCGAGCAGTACTTGCAGTCCTCCGGGCAGGCGCCGGTCTTGATCGACAACAGGGTCGACACCTGCACGCGGTTGGGGTCGAAATGCTGGCGATGTACCGCATGCGCCTGGAACAGCAGATCGTTGAACGGCAGTTCGAACAGCGCCCGGACCTCGTCGAGGGTCCAGTCGTGACGCAGGGAGGCGGCGGAGGCACTCATGGATTCTTCCTTGCAAGAAGGGCCCGAGCGGACGGGCAGGTCGGGGGCCACGACCTGCTAGAGTGCGTGGCGCCATGGCGGCATAAGTTTAGGGAAGCCCGATGTACTGTCAACCACGCTCGTTGAGACAGGTTTACAACTGGATAAAAAATAATCAATCCTGCCTGCTCTGCGACGAGCCGGCGGAAACCGGCCTGCCGCTGTGCGCCAGTTGCGAAGCCGAACTGCCCTGGCTCGGCGCGCACTGCGCGATCTGCGCCCTGCCGCTGCCGGCTGCGGACCTAGTCTGCGGCGCCTGCCAGAAGCGGCCGCCGGCCTTCGACCGGGTGGAAGCGCCCTGGCGCTACGCCTTCCCCGTCGACACCCTGATCGCCCGCTTCAAGCACCAGGCGCGCTGGCCGCTGGGCCGGCTGCTCGGCGAACTGCTCGCCCGCCACCTGCAACATGCCTATGCCGAGGGCCTGCCGCGTCCCGACGGCCTGCTGCCGGTGCCGCTGGCGCAAGGTCGGCTGCGTCGGCGCGGCTTCAACCAGGCGCACATGCTCGCCCGCTGGCTGGGCCGGCCCCTGGAGCTGTCGGTGGAGGAGCACCTGCTGTTGCGCCTGCACGATACCCCGGCGCAGCAGGAGCTGGATGCCATCGCGCGCCGGCGCAACCTGCGCGGCGCCTTCGCCCTGGCCGACCCCGCGGCCGTCGCCGGCCGCCACCTGGCGCTGGTCGACGACGTACTGACCACCGGCGCCACCGTCGAAGCGCTGGCCCGCCTGCTGCGCGCGGCCGGCGCAGCGCGGGTCGACGTCTACTGCCTGGCGCGCACGCCGAAGGCGGACGGCCGCTGATCCCTTGCGGGAGGCTGCCGGCGATCCATCCTCAAGGCCAGTCGCCATGCCCCGATACAGCTCTCCCCTGCAACCGCTAAACTGAGGACCATAGTCCTTGGAGTGCCCCATGAGCCATCCCTTCGATTCTCTCACCCCCGATCTGGTCCTCGACGCCGTGGAAAGCCTCGGCTACCTCAGCGACGCTCGCGTACTGGCGCTGAACAGCTACGAGAACCGCGTCTATCAGGTCGGCATCGAAGGCGGCGAACCGCTGATCGCCAAGTTCTACCGGCCGCAACGCTGGAGCGACGCGGCGATCCGCGAGGAACACGCCTTCAGCCTGGAACTGGCCGACTGCGAGGTACCGGTGGTGGCGCCGCTGTCCAGAGACGGCGAAACCCTGTTCGAGCACAGCGGCTTCCGCTTCGCCCTGTTCCCCCGGCGCGGCGGCCGGGCGCCGGAGCCCGGCAACCTGGACCAGTTGTACCGCCTCGGTGGCCTGCTCGGCCGCCTGCACGCGGTGGGCGCGAGCCGGCCCTTCGAACACCGCGAGGAACTGACGGTGGCCAACTTCGGTCACGACTCGCTGAGCACCCTGCTCGACGGCGGCTTCGTCCCGAAAAGCCTGCTGCCGGCCTACGAGTCGGTGGCCCGCGACCTGCTGGCGCGCCTCGACGCGTTGTTCGGCGCGACGACCTACCGGACGATCCGCATCCACGGCGATTGCCACCCGGGCAACCTGCTGTGCCGCGACGAAACCTTCCATATCGTCGACCTGGACGACTGCCGCATGGGCCCGGCGGTGCAGGACCTGTGGATGATGCTCGCCGGCGATCGCCAGGAACGCCTCGCCCAGCTCGCCGAACTGATGGACGGCTACCAGGAGTTCCACGACTTCGACCCGCGCCAGTTGGCGCTGATCGAGGGCCTGCGCGCCCTGCGCCTGATCCACTACAGCGCCTGGCTGGCCCGGCGCTGGGACGACCCGGCGTTCCCGCCAAGCTTTCCCTGGTTCGGCACCGAACGCTACTGGGGCGAGCAGATCCTCACCCTGCGCGAGCAGCGGGCGGCGCTGGACGAGGAACCGTTGCGGCTGTTCTGAGTAACCGTCTTCGGAGCCAAGCGCTGTGAAGCGAGTTGCTCCAGGGTTCGTGGGTTCCGACCATGGCATTGAACGGGGAAGGCCGGGCGGACCCACTCCGGAAAAACGCTGCACGAAACGGACAGACGTCCCCACGTCCCGCCCCTAGAATCGGCGACCTCGCCAATCGCCGCAGGATCACTGCATGCATGCCGCCAACCCGCGCCGCGGGTATCTCCTGGGCCTCACCGCCTACGGGCTCTGGGGTCTGTTCCCGCTCTACTTCAAGATCCTGGAAAACATCCCCGCCGGGGAAATCCTAGTCCATCGGGTGCTCTGGTCGGCCCTCTGCGGGCTGCTCCTGCTGCAGCTCTGGCGGCATCCGGGCTGGTGGCGGGAGCTGCGCGACAATCCCCGGCTCCTCGCCGTGCTCGCCGGCAGCGGCCTGCTGATCGCCTGCAACTGGCTGCTCTACGTCTGGGCGGTGAACAACGGACGCATGCTGGAGACCAGCCTGGGCTACTACATCAACCCGCTGGTCAACGTCCTGCTCGGCCTGCTGCTGCTCGGCGAACGCCTGCGCCCGCTGCAATGGCTGGCGGTGGGCCTGGCGGCCCTCGGCGTGCTACAGCAACTCTGGCAGCTCGGCAGCCTGCCGTGGATCTCGCTGGCGCTGGCGCTCTCCTTCGGCTTCTACGGACTGATCCGCAAGCGGGCGCCGGTCGCCGCGCTGCCTGGCCTGGTGGTGGAGACCTGGCTGCTGCTGCCGCCAGCCCTCGGCTGGCTATGGCTGCATCCGGACGCCGGCAGCGCCCAGGGCGCCTTCTGGAGCACACCGCAGGCGCTCTGGCTGGCCATGGCCGGCCCGGTCACCCTGGTGCCGCTGCTCTGCTTCAATGCCGCCGCGCGGCATCTGCCCTATGCAACCCTCGGCTTCCTGCAATACCTGGCGCCGACCCTGGTGCTGCTGCTCGCGGTATTCGTCTACGGCGAGCCGCTGGAGCCGGGCAAGCTGGCGGCCTTCGTCTGCATCTGGCTGGGCCTGGCGGTCTACAGCCTGGACATCTGGCGCCACCTGCAACGACCGCCCGCCACGCCATGAACCTGTACGTTTTTCGCGCAAACCGCCGCGGACCAGGCGCCATCGGCCCTGCAGCGAGTCGTCCCAAGCTTATCCACAGAGACGTTCACGCCCGCTGTGCACAAGGGCGAAAAGCTGCTCATTTTTTGCCCATTCCCCGGCAAACCCCATTCCGCCTGGCACGGCAGCCGGGCTCCCCAGGTTATCCACAGCACTGTCCAGCCGATCTGGGGATTGCTTGCCCGCACATTCTTTTCCACATTCTCCCGCACGAGGACACCAGCCATGATGCGTTTCGAGCGCCTTCCCCTCCTGCTGGCCGGCCTGGGCCTGCTGGGCCTGTCGGCGGCGGCCAGCCGCGCCGAGGAACTGCCGGCGCCGATCCAGGCGGCCAAGGCCCGCGGCGCCGAGATCATCGGTACCTTCGAGGCACCGGGCGGCCTGAAGGGCTACGCGGCCCGCTACGACGGCCAGGGCATGGCGCTCTACCTGACTCCCGACGGCCAGCACGTGCTGATCGGCAACCTGCTCGACGCCCGGGGCCAGGACCTGACCGGGCCGCGACTGGAAGAACTGGTCTACGCACCGCTGGGCAAGGAGATGTGGGCACGCATGGAGCGCAGCGGCTGGATCGCCGACGGCAGCGCCGCGGCGCCGCGCATCGTCTACCTGTTCTCCGATCCGAATTGTCCCTACTGCACCCGGTTCTGGCAGCAGGCCCGCCCCTGGGTCGAGGCCGGCAAGGTGCAATTGCGCCACATCATGGTCGGCATCCTGCGCGCCGACAGCGCCGGCAAGGCCGCCGCGCTGCTCGCGGCCGAACGGCCGGAACAGGCGCTGCACGAGCATGAAAGCGCCGGCAAGGCCAGCACGCTCGAGGCACTGGCGGAAATCCCGCCGCGGATCGGCGAGCGCCTGGAAGACAACCTCGAACTGATGAATGCCCTGGGCGCGATGGCGACTCCGGCGATCTTCTACCTGGACGCACGCGACCGTCTGCAGCAACAGCAGGGCGCCCCGGACGCAGCGGCGCTGGCGCAGATCATGGGGCCACGGTAGCCCGCGGGTCGGGCTAATCCTCCGGACGCAGGATCAGCTCCACCATCAGATCGTCGGCCAGGGTTTCCAGGCGGCGCTGCAACTGCTCCAGCGACAGCTCCATCGGTACCGCCAACTGGGCCTGGGCGTGGAACAGCGTCTCGCTGCTCATCGGCGCCGGCGCCACCTCGGTGTCCAGGCTTTCCAGGTTGACGCCGTGCTCGGCGAGCAGGCGGGTGATGTCGCGCACGATGCCGGGGCGGTCGTTGCCGACCAGCTCCAGTTGGACCGGGCGCCAGGCGCTGGCCGGCTCGTCGCCGCTCGGCGCCAGCAACACGCGGATGCCCTGGCTCTCCAGGTCGTGCAACGCGGCGGCGAGATCGCCATGGGCCGTCTCGGGCACGGCCACCCGCAGAATCCCGGCGAACTGCCCGGCCATGCGCGCCATGCGGCTTTCCAGCCAGTTGCCGCCATGCCCGGCGATGCACTGGGCGATCTGCTCCACCAGTCCCGGCTTGTCCCGGGCTATTACCGTCAGTACCAGATGCTCCACAGTCGTCTCCTTCTGCTGGCGAATCCGCGTCCCGTCTCGGTTGGCGGCGGACGCGCCGGGCTGCCAGACTCGTTTTCCGAAGAGGGTGGCCAAGGCGAACGAGGCATTCCCCGAAGTATAGGCACGACGGCGCCTCGCGGCCGTTTCGCACGAGCGCCGCACTTCCCCGTCTGACTTTCGTCGTAGGTCGCGCAGCAACACAGCTTTCCCCGCGGCCTTTATGTAGTATGCTGCGCAACGCACTACAAAACGAACGGGCGCCGTCCCGGTGCGATCCGGAATCCAACAGAAAACGAGGCAAACATGACCGAGCGCGTTCAAGTCGGCGGCCTGCAAGTCGCCAAAGTCCTGTATGACTTCATCAATGCCGAAGCCGTCCCCGGCACCGGCGTCGATGTCGCCGCCTTCTGGGCCGGCGCCGCCGATGTCATCCACGACCTGGCGCCGAAGAACCGCGCCCTGCTGGCCAAGCGCGACGAACTGCAGGCGAAGATCGACGCCTGGCACCGGGCCCGTGCCGGCCAGGGCCACGACGCCGTGGCCTACAAGACCTTCCTGCAGGAGATCGGCTACCTGTTGCCGGAACCCGAGGATTTCGCCGCCACCACCGAGAACGTCGACGACGAGATCGCCCGCATGGCCGGTCCGCAACTGGTGGTGCCGATCATGAACGCGCGTTTCGCCCTGAACGCCGCCAACGCCCGCTGGGGCTCGCTGTACGACGCGCTGTACGGCACCGACGCGATCCCCGAAGCGGGTGGCGCCGAGAAAGTCCAAGGCTACAACAAGGTTCGCGGCGACAAGGTCATCGCCCTCGCCCGCGCCTTCCTCGACGAGGCCGCACCGCTGGAAGGCACCTCCCATGCCGCCGCCACCGGCTATCGCATCGACGGCGGCAAGCTGGTCGTCGCCCTCGAAGGCGGCAGCGCCACCGGCCTGAAGAACCCGGCCCAACTGGTCGGCTTCCAGGGCGAGGCGGCCGCGCCCAAGGCCGTGCTGCTCAAGCACAACGGCATCCACTTCGAGATCCAGATCGACCCGCAGAGCCCGATCGGCAAGACCGACGCCGCCGGCGTGAAGGACGTGCTGATGGAGGCCGCCCTGACCACCATCATGGACTGCGAGGACTCGGTGGCCGCCGTCGACGCCGACGACAAGGTCATCGCCTACCGGAACTGGCTGGGCCTGATGAAGGGCGACCTGGCCGAGCAGGTCAGCAAGGGCGGCAGCACCTTCACCCGCACCATGAACCCGGACCGCGAGTACACCGCGGCGGGCGGCGGCGCCCTGACCCTGCACGGTCGCTCCCTGCTGTTCGTGCGCAACGTCGGCCACCTGATGACCAACGACGCGATCCTCGACAAGGACGGCAACGAAGTGCCGGAAGGCATCCAGGACGCGCTGTTCACCGGCCTGATCGCCCTGCACGACCTCAAGGGCGACACCAGCCGCCGGAACAGCCGCGCCGGCTCCGTGTACATCGTCAAGCCGAAGATGCACGGCCCCGAGGAAGTCGCCTTCACCAACGAGCTGTTCGGCCGCGTCGAGGGCGTCCTCGGCCTGACCCGCAATACCCTCAAGGTCGGCATCATGGACGAGGAGCGCCGCACCACGGTCAACCTCAAGGCCTGCATCAAGGCCGCCCGCGAGCGCGTGGTGTTCATCAACACCGGCTTCCTCGACCGCACCGGCGACGAACTACACACATCCATGGAAGCCGGCCCGATGATCCGCAAGGGCGAGATGAAAAACGCCACCTGGATCAAGGCCTACGAGAACTGGAACGTCGACATCGGCCTGGCCACCGGCCTGTCCGGCCGCGCGCAGATCGGCAAGGGCATGTGGGCCATGCCCGATCTGATGGCCGCCATGCTCGAGCAGAAGATCGGCCATCCGCTGGCCGGCGCCAACACCGCCTGGGTACCGTCGCCGACCGCCGCCACCCTGCACGCCCTGCACTACCACAAGGTCGACGTGTTCGCCCGCCAGCGGGAGCTGGCCAAGCGCAAGCGCGCCTCGCTGGACGACATCCTGAGCATCCCGCTGGCGCCGAACACCGACTGGAGCGCCGCCGAGATCCAGCAGGAGCTGGACAACAACGCCCAGGGCATCCTCGGCTACGTGGTGCGCTGGATCGACCAGGGCGTCGGCTGCTCCAAGGTCCCGGACATCAACGACATCGGCCTGATGGAAGACCGCGCCACCCTGCGTATCTCCAGCCAGCACATCGCCAACTGGCTGCGCCACGGCGTGTGCAGCCTCGAGCAGGTGATGGAAACCTTCAAGCGCATGGCCCTGGTGGTGGACCGCCAGAACGCCGGCGACCCGCTGTACCGTCCGATGGCGCCGGACTTCGACGGCGTCGCCTTCCAGGCCGCCGTCGAGCTGTGCGTCGAAGGCACCAGGCAGCCCAACGGCTACACCGAGCCGGTGCTGCACCGCCGCCGCCGCGAATTCAAGGCCAAGAACGCTCTCTGAACCCCTCCGGCAGGGATGCCGACCCGGAGCGCCGACCGGCGCTCCACCCCGCGCCGCGCACCCGGCCTGCTGTTTCCCCGGCAGACCGGGTGCGCGGCGCACTCTTTTCTGCCTGCGGATGCGCCGCAAGGCCCGCCGGAAAAGCACGCTTTCCCTGTCCGCCGTCAATCCGCGCGGCACGCTCCACGGCGCCGCGCCCACCGCTCGCGTGTCAGAATCGAAGGTGGACATCCAGCCCGCCAGGAGAACAACCGATGAGCAAGACGGACGCTTTCGCCGAAGCCGGCAAGACCGCAGTCATGCAGAACATCCAGGGCACCATGCAGTTCCTCCTCCAGTTCCCGCCGTTCGACCAGATGGAAAGCGGCCATCTGGCCTATCTGGTGGAACATTGCCGGCTGCGCTTCTACGCGGCGGGCGACTCCATCGTCAAGCCGGCGGACGGGCGGGTCGAGCACCTGCACATCGTCAAGCAGGGCCATGTCCTCGGCCAGCGTCCCAGCCTCTCCGGCAACGGCATCGACACCACCATGGAGATCGCTCCGGGCGAATGCTTCCCGATGGCGGCGATGGTCGGCGAGCGGCCGACCCGCACCGACTACATCGCCGCCGAGGACAGCTTCTGCCTGCTCCTCGAACGCCAGGCCTTCGCCAGGCTGCTGACCGACTCCGACCCGTTCCGCGACTTCGCCCTGCGCGGAGTCAGCAGCCTGCTCGACCTGGTCAACCAGCAGGTCCAGCTCAAGGCCGCGAAAACCCTCGGCGCGCAGTACTCGCTGGATACCCGCCTCGGCGAACTGACCGCGCGCCGCCCGGTCTTCTGCACCGGCGGCACCAGCCTGCGCGAGGCGGTGCGGCTGATGAACGAGCACCAGGTCGGCAGCCTGGTGATGGTCGATGCGGCCGAGTTCCCGGTCGGCATCTTCACCCTGCGCGACCTGCGCCAGGTGATCGCCGAGGGTAGCGGCGACCTCGAACAGCCGCTGGACGAACTGATGGTCCGCGACCCGGCCCGCCTGCCGCCCTCGGCCACCGCCTTCGACGCCGCGCTGACCATGACCCGGCGGCACATCGCGCACATCTGCGTGGTGGAGAACGACCGCCTGGTGGGGGTGATCTCCGAGCGCGACCTGTTCTCCCTGCAGCGCGTCGACCTGGTGCACCTGGCGCGCACCATCAGCAGCGCCGGCAGCGTGGCCGCCCTGGCCGCCCTGCGCGGCGACATCGCCCGGCTGATCGACCACATGCTCGCCCACGGTGCCAGCCCGGCGCAGTTGACCCATATCATCACCCAACTCAACGACCACACCGTGAGCCGGGTGATCGAGCTGATGCTGGAAAAGCACGGCGATCCGGGCGTGCCCTTCACCTGGCTGGCGTTCGGCAGCGAGGGGCGTCGCGAGCAGACGCTGCACACCGACCAGGACAACGGCATCCTCTTCGAGGCAGCCGGCCAGGCCGAGGCCGAGACCATCCGCCAGCGCCTGCTGCCGCTGGCCCGCGAGATCAACCTGGCGCTGGATGCGTGCGGCTTCAGCCTGTGCAAGGGCAACGTCATGGCCGGCAACCCCGAACTCTGCCTGTCGCGCCAGGAGTGGCTGCGTCGCTTCGGCGGCATCATCCAGTCGCCGAGCGCCGAGAACCTGCTGCGCTCGACCATCTTCTTCGACCTGCGCCCGGTCTGGGGGCCGACCCGACACTGCCGCGAGCTGCTCGACGACCTGCTGGAAATGATCGCCGACAACGCCCTGTTCCAGCGCATGATGGCCGCCAACGCCATGCAGCATCGACCGCCGATCGGCCGCTTCCTGCGCGACTTCGTGGTGGCCAGCCACGGCGCCGAGAAGGACACCCTGGACCTCAAGGTGGAAGGCCTGACGCCCTTCGTCGACGGCGCGCGCATCCTCGCCCTGGCCAACGGCATCCACGACAGCAACACCCTCGAACGCTTCCGGCAACTGGCGGCCAGGGGGGTGATCGATCCCAAGGACGCGGCATCCTACGAGGAGGCCTACCACTTCATCCAACTGATGCGCATGCAGCACCACCAACGCCAGCAGCACGAAGGCCGCCCGCTCGGCAACCGCCTCGACCCCGATACCCTCAACAGCCTCGACCAGCGCATACTGCGGGAGTCCTTCCGCCAGGCGCAGCGCCTGCAGAGCCGACTGAGCGTGCGATACCAGCTTTGACTGCTCCCCTCCCTGAAGGAAGGGGATTCCCAATTCACTGAGAACAGGACACGGATACTTGACCCATGCCGCTTACGTTCTCTCCAAGGGCTAACACCGCCAGCCCGGCGGCTTTAATGTTGATCGCGGCGTTCACGTCGCGGTCATGCTCGGTTCCGCATTCCGGGCAACTCCAGCGGCGAACATCCAGCGGCAGGCGCTCAAGGATATGCCCGCAGCAGGCACAGCGTTTCGAGCAGGGATACCAGCGGTCGATCTGGACGATCTGCCGACCGGCCCATTCACCTTTGTACTGGATCTGGCGCGTCAATTCGCCCCATCCCGCATCGGCAATGGCTTTGCTCAGTTTCGGATTGCGGATCATATTCTTCACGGCAAGGGTTTCAGCGCAGACCACTTGGTTCTCGTTAATCAGTCTGCGGGACAGCTTGTGCAAGCTGTCCGCTCGGCAATCGGAAATTTTGGCGTGAATACGGGCCACTTTCAGTCGGGCCTTGGCGCGGTTCTCCGAGCCGAGTTTCTTCTTGCTCAGTCGACGCTGTGCCCTAGCCAGACGGGTGGCGTATTTGGCCGTATGGCGGGGATTGCCGATCCGTTCGCCCTCGCTGGTGACGAACAGGTCTTTGATGCCCATGTCGATGCCGATCGTCTTCGGCGTGACGGGCAGTGCCTCGGGTTCGAACTCGCACAGGCAGGAGACGAAGTACCGCCCTGCAGAGTCCCGGGAAATCGTGACCGTGGAAGGCTCACCAGGAAGTGGCCGACTCCAGCGGATCGCCAGGGGCTCGTCGCACTTGGCCAGGAACAGCTTGCCGTCTCGGTAGCGGAAGGCCGAGCTGGTGAACTCGGCGGACTGCCGGTGCCGTTTCTTCTTGAAGACCGGGTACTTCGCTCGACCCTCGAAAAAGTTCTTGAACGCAGCCTGCTGGTGGCGAAGGCACTGCTGCAATGGCACCGCACTGACTTCATTGAGAAAAGCCAGCTCCGGTTGCTTCTTGAGCGCGGTCAGGCGACTGCTGGCCGCCGTATAGCCGATCTTCTTCTGCTCCTGGTAGAAGGCATCGGTACGCCAGCGCAGGATGCGATTGTAGACGGAACGCACGCAACCGAACGTCCTGGCAAGCAGTTCTGCTTGTTCTGGAGTCGGGTAGAAGCGGTACTTGTAGGCGCGTTTTGTCATGTCTCACAAAATAATCAAATTAATGTAAAGATAGCAACCACCTGAGAAGGAGGCAGCGAGAACAGGGGCGCCCTGCGGGCGCCGCGCTATCCCTCCCCGCACTCAAAGTACGGGGGTTCTCGCGCAAATCGGATGAATCCGTTCGCCTTCCTGTCTTCCCTGGGCATCGACAGGCCGCCGCTCGACGACGACCAGCGGCGCCGCCTGCGCCGCCTGCCGACGGCGCCGCACCTGGACAGCCGCCCGCTGCACGCCCAGCGTTTCGTGGTGCTCGACCTGGAGACCACCGGCCTCAACGTCGAGCGCGACGTCGTCCTGTCGATCGGCGCCGTGCTCATCGAGAACGACGCCATCGACCTCTCCCGGCAGTTCGAGTGCACCCTGCGGCGGCGCCTGAAAAGCGTGACCGAAAGCGTGCTGATCCACGGTATCGCGCCCAGCGCCCTGGCCGTCGGCACCGCGCCGGCCGAAGCCTTGCTGCGCTTCATGGAATATGCCGGCGACTGCGTGTTCCTCGCCTTCCACGCCCCCTTCGACCAGCGCATGCTGGGCCGCGCGCTGAAGGACGAGCTGGGCTACAGGCTGCGCCACCCCTTCCTCGACGTCGCCGATCTCGCACCCATGCTGTTCCCCGAGGCCCTCGTCCATCCGGGCGGCCTGGACCAGTGGATACAGTATTTCGGCCTGGACATGTCCCGGCGCCACCACGCTGCGGCCGACGCCCTGGCCACCGCCGAAATCGCCCTGATCCTGTTCAACCGCGCCCGGCGCACGGGCCTCGACAACATGGCCGAACTGGGCGAGCGGGCCGCCCGCTGGCAGCGGGCGCGCCGCGCAGTCCAGCACTCGCTTTGAATCTCGGCCCGGCGCCACGCGAGGGGGGACAGCCCCGCACACGGGGAAAGGATCGAAGGGAGGGTTTCGCGAGGGGAGCCGGCCGGCCCGATCGCGGATGAATCCGCTCCCGCCGGAGGGAAGCGCGAGCCCGCAGGGGCGGACTCGTCCGCGATCGATGCTGTACCCGGCGGACGCCCGAGACCGGGGCGCGGGAAAACCCCGCCCCCGTCGGCAGGATCAGGCGAGGTCGAACCGGTCGAGGTTCATCACCTTGGTCCAGGCGGCCACGAAGTCCTCGACGAACTTCTTCTGCGCGTCCGCACTGGCATAGACCTCGGCCAGGGCCCGCAGTTGGGAGTTCGAGCCGAAGACCAGATCGACGCGCGTGCCGGTCCACCTGGGTTCGCCCGTCTTGCGGTCGCGCCCTTCGAACAGGTCCTTGTCCTCCGAGAGCGCCTTCCACTCCGTACCCATGTCGAGCAGGTTCACGAAGAAGTCGTTGCTCAGCGTCCCCGGCGTCCCGGTGAAGACGCCGTGCCGGGTCTGGCCGAAGTTGCTGTCCAGCACGCGCAGGCCGCCGATGAGCGCCGTCAGCTCGGGCGCCGTCAGGGTCAGCAATTGCGCCTTGTCGATCAGCAGGTGCTCGGCCGGCACGACGTAGCGGCCCTTGAGGTAATTGCGGAAGCCGTCCGCGACCGGCTCCATCACGGCGAAGGAATGCACATCGGTCTGCTCCTGCGCGGCGTCCGTGCGGCCCGGGGCGAAGGGAACCGTCACATCGAAGCCGGCGCTCTTCGCCGCCTGCTCGACGGCCGCGCCGCCGGCCAGCACAATCAGGTCGGCGAGCGAGACCTTCTTGCCGCCGGGCGCGGAGCCGTTGAACTCGGCCTGGATGCCTTCCAGGGTGTTCAGCACCTTCGCCAGTCGCTCGGGCTGGTTGACTTCCCAATCCTTCTGCGGCGCCAGGCGGATGCGCGCGCCGTTCGCGCCGCCGCGCTTGTCCGAGCCACGGAAGGTGGATGCCGAGGCCCAGGCGGTCGATACCAGCTCGGAAACCGACAGGCCCGACGCCAGCACCCTGGTCTTGAGGGCGGCGATGTCCTGCGCGTCGATCAGGGGATGATCGAGCGCCGGAACGGGGTCCTGCCAGATCAGTTCCTCGGCCGGCACTTCCGGGCCCAGGTAACGGGCGCGCGGGCCCATGTCGCGGTGGGTCAGCTTGAACCAGGCGCGGGCAAAGGCATCGGCGAACTCGTCCGGATTCTCGTAGAAGCGCCGGGCGATCTTCTCGTAGGCGGGATCGAAGCGCAGGGCCAGGTCGGTGGTCAGCATGGTCGGCAGCAGCTTCTTCGACGGATCGTGGGCATGCGGGATCGATGCGCCGGCCCCCTTGGCGACCCACTGGTGCGCGCCGGCCGGACTCTTGGTCAGCTCCCATTCGTAGCCGAACAGGTTCCAGAAAAAGTTGTTGCTCCATCTGGTCGGGGTGGAAGTCCAGGTGACCTCCAGGCCGCTGGTGATGGTATCGGCACCCTTGCCGCTGCCGAAGCTGTTCCTCCAGCCCAGGCCCTGCGCTTCGAGATCGGCCGCTTCCGGATCGGCCCCCACATGCGACACATCGCCAGCGCCGTGGGTCTTGCCGAAGGTGTGGCCGCCGGCGATCAGGGCGACGGTCTCCTCGTCGTTCATCGCCATGCGGGCGAAGGTTTCGCGGATGTCCCTGGCGGCGGCGAGCGGATCGGGGTTGCCGTCCGGGCCTTCCGGGTTGACGTAGATCAGGCCCATCTGCACGGCGGCCAGCGGATTCTCCAGATCGCGGTCGCCGGAGTAACGGCTGTTGGGCTTGTCGCTGGTGGCCAGCCAGGTGGTTTCCCGGCCCCAGTAGACGTCCTGGTCCGGCTCCCACACGTCCTCGCGCCCGCCGGCGAAACCGAAGGTCTTGAAGCCCATCGACTCCAGGGCGACGTTGCCGGTGAGGATGATCAGGTCGGCCCAGGAAATCTTGCGGCCGTACTTCTGCTTGATCGGCCAGATCAGGCGGCGCGCCTTGTCGAGACTCACGTTGTCGGGCCAACTGTTGAGCGGAGCGAAGCGCTGCTGGCCGCGTCCCGCGCCACCGCGGCCGTCGCCGACGCGGTAGGTGCCGGCGCTGTGCCAGGCCATGCGGATGAACAAGGGGCCGTACTGCCCGAAGTCCGCCGGCCACCAGTCCTGCGAGTCGGTCATCAGCGTGCGCAGATCCTGCTTCACGGCTTCCAGGTCGAGGCCCTTGAACTCTTCGGCGTAGTCGAATCCCTCGTCCATGGGATTGGACTTGGAGGAGTGCTGGTGCAGCAGATCCAGTCGCAACTGATTCGGCCACCAGTCACGGTTCGAGGTTCCGCCGCCGACGGCGTGGTTGAATGGGCACTTTGTTTCGCTTTTTTCACTGCTCATGGTGTTACTCCTTTGTTTACCCACACGCTGTGTTTTATAGGAAAACCGACCAATGGTCGATCAACTGTATGACGGCCTCATGAGGCCTTGCAGCGTTCAGCGGCCCTGCCCGGCGGGCTGGAGCCGAGCAACGACGAATAGGGGCGTCGAACCGAAGACCGGCGCCCGAAGGCACCGGCCTTCTGCCGCGGCTCGACCGCCCGGTGGGCGATGGCCGCCTCGGCAGCGCGCGGGCTGCGGATGTCCTCGATCGGTTCCCGGGTCTGCGCCGGCGGCGTTGCGCTGATCGACGACGCGGCATGGCCCGCGGCCACGTCGAAGAGCATGTCCGGGGCGCCGATGCCCGCCGGGAAATGCCGAAGATGCCACCGCGGCCGCGATTCGCGCCGCCAACGCTTCCCGCTTCTCGCCGATCCCCGCTATCGGCCCGCTCTCGAGCAGATCGAGGGATCGAGACGAAGATCGCCGGAAGCGGTCGACCAGCCCGGCAGCGAGTCACAGATACGAGAGGAAATCCCCGCCGGGAACCCGAGCGGCGAAATCGTCCCGGAACCGCCCTTCCGCCATTCTCCGCCCGTGGAGGCATGCGGATACTGCCAGCCGCCCCGCTTCGCCCTTATGATGCCCGCCCCTGCCGACAAGGATTCTCCATGCGCCCACTGCTCACCGCCCTAGGCGTCCTTCTCCTGCTGCTGATCGACACCCTGCTGATGATCGTCCCGCTGCTACTGCTCGCCCTGCTCAGACTGATCCTGCCCGGCCGGCCCCTGAAGGCGTACTGCGCGCGCGGGGTGATGTGCTGCGCCGAGGGCTGGGTGGAAATCGGCAAGCGCATCTTCGCCCGACTCCTCCCCACCGTCTGGGACGTCCGCGGCAGCGCCGGGCTGCGCCGCGACCGTTCCTACCTGCTGGTGTGCAACCACCAGAGCTGGGTGGACATCCCCACGCTGCTGGAGGCTCTCGGCGGCCGGGTGCCCTTCTTCAAGTTCTTCCTCAAGCGGGAACTGATCTGGATTCCCTTCCTCGGGCTGGCCTTCTGGGCCCTCGACTACCCGTTCATGAAACGTCACTCCAAGGCCTACCTGGAACGCTACCCGGAGAGGCGCGGCGAGGACCTGGAGATCACCCGGCGCGCCTGCGCACGCTTTCGCGGCATCCCGGTGACGCTGGTCAACTATCTGGAAGGCACCCGCTTCACCCCGCTCAAGCACGCCCGCCAGGCCTCACCCTACCGCTACCTGCTGCGCCCCAAGGCCGGCGGCCTGGCCTTCGCCCTGGCCAGCCTCGGCCCGCAACTGGATGCGCTGCTGGACGTCACCCTGGTCTACCCCGGCCGGCGCGTTCCCGGATTCTGGGAGCTGATCAGCGGCCGGGTGGCACGGGTGATCGTCGACATCCAGACCCGCGAACTGGATCCGGCCCTCTGGCAGGACAACTACCAGAGCGACGCGGATTTCCGCCGCTTCGTGCAGGCCTGGGTGAGCCGCCTGTGGGAAGAGAAGGACGAGCGCATCGCCCGGCTGCGCGGCGCGGCGTGAGAGCATCGGCTGGGTCACCCCCGCCCGACCGGGGCTGGAGAGCGAGACCGGCTCAGTGGGTCAGGCCGAAGTCCCGGGCCATTTCCCGGTAGCGGGCGACCTCCCGGTGCACATGGGCCTCCAGCGCGGGGCCGGTCAGAGCGAAGGGCAGCAGTCCGTAGCGCTGACGCAGGCGGGCGAAGTCCTCAGAAGCGAGCAGCCGGTCGAAGGTCTTCCTCCACCAGGCGTAGTCGGCATCGCTCACCTGCGGCCCCATATAGAAGCCGCGTAGCACCGGCCAAACCACGTCGTAGCCCTGCTCGCGGGCGGTCGGGATAGAGGCCATCGCCGGCTCGTCCAGGCGCCGCTCAGCGAACACCGCGAGCAGGCGGACGGCGCCGCTGTTGAGGTGCGGCATGGCGTTGGAAATGTCCGTGCTGGCCACCTGTACATGACCGGCCGCCAGTGCCGTGGCGATTTCCCCGCCGCCTTCCAGGGCGATGTAATGCAGCTCGTGCGGATCGATGCCGGCCTGCCGGACGAGTTGGGCGAGCTGCATCCAGTCCTGGCTGCCGACAGTGCCGCCTGAGCCGACGATCACCGAATCCGGGTCCCTCCGGAGCGCGGCGAGCAGATCGTCGAGGGTCCGGTAGGGCGAATCGGCGCGCACCGCCAGGGCGCCGTAGCTGGTGCCGATCATCGCCAGCCAGCGCACCGCGGTTTCGTCGAAGCGGCCGAACTTGCCCAGAGCGAGGTTGAGCAGCGAGCCGCTGGAGAAGGCCACCAGGGTACCGGGCTCGGCCGATCGTTGGGCGACGACGGCGTTGTAGGCCACCGCGCCGACCCCGCCCGGCATGTAGGAGATATCCATCGGCTGGTGGGTCAGCCCGGCCTCCTGCAGCGCCTGGCGCGTCAGCTTGCAGAGCAGGTCGAAGCCGCCGCCGATCGCCGCGGGGACGATGCATTGCGGCGGTCCGGGCTCGGCGGCCTGGACGCTGCACAACGACAGAGTGGCGGTCGCCAGCAAGGCACGAAGGATTAATGGGGCCATGAGGATCTCCTCCGGTACGGGTCAGGTGCGGGCGCTCGGCCGGGCAGGAACATGGCCGGATGCCGGCAAGCACAGGATATAGAGATGGGCAGCGACGGGGATGGAGCGGACGGGGGAAGACCGAGGCGACCCGGCGGAGCCCGGTGCAGGGCTGGCGCTCATACAGAAGCGCTCGGAATCCATACCTGAAACATTGTCCTTGGCGTTTTTCGCATGGATATCCATCGGATGGAACGCTTGCCGATGCCGAACCGAAGAGAGGGGGGCGACAATCCCTGAAGCCCCCCCGGAGCAGCGCCGCGATCGGCTTGGCTCAGTTCATCAGGGGCCTCGCACTATTCATCCTGGTATTGCGGTAGCCGATAAGCAGAACCAGCATGCAACCAACGGCAGTGAGTGCACAAAGCGGCAACAGAGCTACCGGGAAACTTCCAGTTTCATGCTTCAGGTAGCCGATCAGCGCACTCATGCCGCCCGTACCCAGATGGGCAAGCGTATTGATTGCGGCAATCCCCGCGGCAGACGAGGCCGGCGAAAGCGTTTCAGAGGTCAGCGACCAGAACGGGCCTTTAATGGCGTAATTGCCCATCAACACCAGTGTCAGCAGAATCAGCGTGACGACCAACGAGCCGGTCAGCAGCGTTGCCGCGAAACTGATTGAGGTCAGTGCCAACGGCAGCGCCGTATTCAACACACGCTTGCCACTTTTATCGGTACGAATCCCCCAGAAGATCATGAACGCGGCAGCAATCCCGAATGGGATCATATTGAGCAAGCCGGCCTGCGTATTGGTGAGTTCGAACGACTTCAGGATCTGCGGCATCCACAAGGACAGCGTATTGCTCGTTGCGGAACTGCCCATATACACGAGGGCCAGCAGCCACACATACTTATTCGTCAGAACCGCCTTGATCTTGCCGCCGTGATCATGCTTCCCATCTTGCGCATGCTCTTGGCGCTCGATCACCTCCTTCTTGAGCTGTGCTTCCAGCCACTCTTTTTGTTCGGCGGCAAGCCATTTGGCTTCGGACGGCTTGCTGGGCAAGCAGACCAGTGCCAATAAGCCCAACACGATGGCCGGTATAGCTTCCAACATCAATAGCCACTGCCATCCTTGGAACTGCCAGAAACCGTCAAGTTTCAGCAGGAGTGCCGAAAGTGGGGACCCGAAGAAACTCGAAAGCGGAATCGCAACCATGAAGAACGCAATGATCCTGGCCAGGTAAGCCTTCGGAAACCACTGGGTCAGATACAGGATCACCCCAGGGAAAAAGCCCGCCTCGGCGGCTCCCAGCAGGAATCTGGACACCGAAAAGGAAATAGGCCCGACGACGAAGGCGGACAAGAAGCCAACGAGGCCCCAAGTAATCATGATGCGGGCAATCCAGCGCCGGGCGCCGAATCGCTCCATGGCTATGTTGCTTGGCATTTCAAACAAGACATAAGCCACAAAGAACAGGCTGCTTCCGAAACCGAATACCGAGGCGCTCAGGCCAAGATCTTCGTTCATGGTCAGCGCGGCAAAACCGATATTGACGCGATCCACATAGGCGATGAAATAGCAAAGTACCAAGAAGGGAATCAGGCGAAAGCCCAGCTTCCTCATCGTTTGATATTCTACCGAGTCTTTCGATGGACTGAGATTAGTCATGGCTTTCCTCGTTACCAACTCGCAAGGCATTCGATTTCTCGAGATGCAGCCATTTTCAGACTCCAGAAATGCATGGCGCATGCTTTATCGACGGCCATTGCCCTTCAATAAGGGCGCAGACCGGCGCGCATCGGCCGACGTATCAGCCGAGTTTCCGGAAAATGATCAGCCGCCGCTCGATGGGGCACCAGCTCGAGCAAGTACAGTGCTATGGAGGAAGGAGCGTTTTTGTGCAATGCGTCTGGCACATATAGAGATACCCATTGTTTTTATTCATGACCCGCTATTGGCAATAGCGACTTGAAAGCACACATGGAAAGATTGAACTCTTTCTATCGCGTGTGCTTTTTCGAAAAACTATCACGGGAAGCTTTCAGAGCCCTTTCAAGAAGCTGTCGCTTATTTGCTGTCGCAGTGCCTTGACCAGTGAACTTCACTACCCAGTAAGCAGCTGTTTTTCCTAGAAACATTGCAACGAGTTGATGACTCACTCGATTAACGCAGCCACTCGCGCAGGCCGTAAAGCAGCAGCAAATGCCCCGGATAGAAGGCATAGGCCCAGTGCCGCAGCGGCGGCACCGGAAAGCCGGGCGTCAGTCGCAGCAGAAGCAGCCCCAGAGGCGCAGCGAGGAAACAGGCGAAGACCACCGACAGGGCGAAACGCTGACCGAGCAGCGCATCGACATAGATCGGCGGCCAGTAGTTGGCCACCACCGTCACCCCGGCCGGCAGCAGCCAGCCCCAGCGCGGGCGCCGCAGGGCGAGCAGGAAGGCGGCCGGCAGGAGCACGCCGGCGACGCCGAACATCAGCCGCTCGCCCAGCGTCAGCGCCACGCCCAGGGCGACGATCGCGAGCAGGCGCTCGGCCGGCGAACACGGGCGCACGCCGTTGGCCAGCAGCAGGCCGAGCGCCAGGGTCGGCAGCACGTTGAAGCTGTCCGGCGCGTCGACCAGCAGCCGGTACGGCCATTCGGAGAGCAGGGCGAAAGCCAGCAGCCAGCCGCAATAGCGGGCCAGGGCCGCCCGCCGCAGCGCTTCGGGGCGGGGCCGGGCCAGGTTGACGGCGAGAATCAGGCAGAAGAAGGGAAATGCCAGCCGTCCCGGCACGTACAACCAGATCCGCTGCGGCCAGACCAGGCGCAAGTGGTCGAGCAGCATGCTGGCGAACGCCAGCCACTTGAGCAGATCGAGCGCCGCATCCCGCGCCGCGGGCACCCCGGCGAGCGGCGCCGCCAATCTCAGGACCGCACCGCCGCCGCTCCTCACTGTTGTCGGTTGAGCTGCGACAGACAACCGGTGGAAGTCTTGAGCAGACGCTCATGCATCGGCGCCGGCACCTGCTTCGCGCCCTGCAGTTCGCGCAGTTCGGCGCTGCTGAACTCGGCGGCGACGCGGTCGGCCGAACATTCGCAGTAGCGCCGCGCCGTTCCTTCCTCGTGGCGGGCCTTGGCGCCGGCCAGGCAGTCGCGGATGAACGCCTCGCGGGCGCCGCTGGGCCACTCGCCGGCGACCGCCGGCAGGGCGCCGGCCAGGGTCAGCAGGAAAACGGACAGAGAGAGGGAACGCATCACGAATCTCCTTTTCCTCTTCGGACGAGCCCGCACAAGCGGACCCTTAAGTCATAGAAGGACATCGCCGCTCGCACAAGGCGGGCCGCCCTCGGCCGCCGTGGCGACGCGGTGGGGAAATCTTCGCCGCCAGGCCCTAAACTGCACGGGTATCCCAGCCAGGACACCCCATGCCCACCGCCCTGCCGCTCTCCCCCCGCACCGCCCGCCTGCTGCCCTGGATCATCGCCACCGCCCAATTCATGCCGATGCTCGACGGCACCATCCTCAACACCGCCCTGCCGACGATGGCCAGGGATCTGGCCGAGGACCCGCTGCGCATGCAGTCGGTGGTGATCGCCTACATGCTCAGCGTGGCGGTGCTGATGCCAGCCTCCGGATGGATCTCCGACCGCTTCGGCACCCACCGGGTGTTCCTCGGCTCGATCCTGCTGTTCACCCTCGGCTCGCTGCTCTGCGCGCTCTCCGCTTCGCTGCCGCAACTGGTCGCCGCGCGGGTGCTGCAGGGCTTCGGCGGCGCCCTGATGATGCCGGTGGGACGGCTGGTGGTGCTGCGCGCCTATCCGCGCACGGAACTGGTGCGGGTGCTCAGCTTCGTCACCATGCCGGCGCTGCTCGGCCCGCTGCTCGGCCCGCCCCTCGGCGGCTGGCTGGTGGAGTACGCCAGTTGGCACTGGATCTTCCTGCTCAACCTGCCGGTCGGCCTGTTCGGCTGCCTGGTCGCCGCGCGCCTGATGCCCGATCTGCGCGGGCTGCAGCGGACGCGCTTCGATACGCCGGGCTTCGCGCTGTTCGGCGCCGCCATGCTGCTGATCAGCATCGCCCTGGAAGGCCTCGGCGAATTGCATCTGCCGCACGCCCGGGTCGTGCTGCTGCTGCTCGCCGGCCTGGCCTGCCTGGCCGCCTACTGGCTGCGCGCCGTCTTCGCCGAGGCGCCGCTGTTCTCGCCCGGCCTGTTCCGCACCCACAGCTTCGCCATCGGCGTGCTCGGCAACCTGTTCACCCGCCTGGGCAGCGGCGCCCTGCCCTTCCTCACGCCGCTGCTGCTGCAGCTCGGCCTGGGCTATTCGCCGAGCCAGGCGGGCATGGCGATGATTCCCGTGGCCCTGAGTTCGATGGCCATGAAGCCGCTGGCGCCCCGCCTGATCGAACGTCTCGGTTACCGCCGGGTACTGGTCGGCAACACCCTGCTGATCGGAGCCCTGCTGGCCAGCCTGGCGCTGGTCGACGGCGACACGCCCTATGCGCTCCTGCTCCTGCACCTGGGGCTGATCGGCGCGGTGAATTCCCTGCAGTTCTCGGCGATGAACACCGTCGCCCTGATCGACCTGCCCACCCGCGACGCCAGCAGCGGCAACAGCCTGCTGTCGGTGGTGGTTCAACTGTCCATGAGCCTCGGCGTGGGCATCGGTGCCGCCCTGCTCAACGGTTTCAGTGCCGACGGCGCGGCCCAGGGCGACTCGCTGCTCGCCGCCTTCCAGGGCACCTATGTCTGCGTCGGCCTGCTGGCGATGTTCGGCGCCACCCTGTTCTTCCAGTTGCGCCCCGAGGATGGCCGCCCCGGCTGGCGGCACGACGAATTGGCGGATTAGCGACTGGCGGGATCGAACGTTCCGTTCTTCACTTAGGGTCCAGCCCCTTCCAGGTCTTCGGTCGAACGTCGATCGGCCGCTCGCCGGCAAGGGGCGCAGGAGCGGATTCGTCCGCGACGGACTGTAGGACGGAAGCATTGCGAACGAATTCACCGCCACCGAAGCGCTAGCGACCGCTCGCCCCTGGCGCTCCGACGAGGGAAACACCTACGACCTCGGAAGAGCCGCCGCCCGCCAGCCGTCGAGGCTTGCGCTTCGCAGTGGCCGCGAATGCCGGGCAACGGTCCCGAAGGATTCGGCGAAGCCCACGAGGGCACCGGCCGGCACGGCCCCGGCTCCGCCCGACGATCGATCGAGCCAGCCTTGAGCAGCCAGGAGGAGCGCATCATCGATGGCTTTGTCAGCATGTGGGAGTCAGGGAACGGGCGAACGCTTTCCGCGCTGGCGCATCTGTGTACGTCTCGCCTTGCTGCTGGGCCTGCTGCACGGGGCCTCGCCGGCGATCGCCGGCCGGCAGGACGAGCCCGCCGCCCTGCGCCTGGACGGCAGCGAACGGTCACTGGACCTGCATCCCCACCTGCAGTTGCTGCACGACCCCGGCGGCCGGCTGCAGGCCGAGGAGGTCATGGCCAGCGGCCAGGCGTTCGCCCCGGCGGCCGGTCGCCACGACCTGAACTTCGGCTACACCCGCGACATCGTCTGGCTGCGCCTGGATCTCGAATCACGGGCGAAGGAAGTCCGCGAGTGGCAGATCGAGTTCCTCTACCCCTCCCTCGACCGCATCGAGCTGTTCGGCATCGGCGAAGCCCCCCTGCTGGGCGGCGACCGGGTACCCGCCGGACAGCGCGACAGCCCCCACCTGTCGCCGGCCTTCAGCGTGCGCCTGGCTCCCGGCGAACGGCGCAGCCTGTTCTTCCGCACCCAGTCGAGCGGCACCCTGACCCTGGACGCGCAGCTCTGGGAAAGCGCCGCCTTCGCCCGCCACAGCCGTCTGACGCTGATGCTGCAGAGCGGCTACATGGCCATGCTGGCTGCCCTGTGCAGCTACAACCTGTTGCTGTTTTTCGCCCTGCGCGAACGCAACTTCCTGCTCTACGTACTGTTCGCCGCCAGCCTCGGCGGCGGCATGCTCGCCCAGTCGGGGCTCGGCGCCCAGTACCTGTGGAGCGACGGCAGCGAGCTGGACAATCGCGCCCTGCCGTTCTTCCTGGCCCTCGCCCTGGCCCTGGGCACCCTGTTCACCCGCGAATTCCTCGATACCCGTCACGCCCTGCCGCGCTGGCACGAGTTGCTCGGCCAGGCCTGCGCCCTGCATTTCGGAGTGACCCTGGGCAGCCTGCTGCTACCGGTCGACCGGGCGCTGCAGACGCTCTCCGTGATCAGTATCGGCGGCATCCTGCTGTTGCTCGCCTGCGGCCTGGCCGGCCTGCTGCGGCGCTCGCCGGGCGCACGCATCTTCGTGCTCGCCGAGCTGGCGCTGATGGCTGGAGTAGTGCTCATGTCGCTGCGCAACTTCACCCTGCTGCCGAGCAACCTGGTCACCGCCAACAGCGTCCAGTTCGGCTCGGCGCTGGAGATGCTGCTGCTCTCCTTCGGCCTGGCGGCCCGCCTGGGCGAGCTCAAGCGCCTCAAGCTGGAGGCCCGCGAGGCCGTCCTGCGCAGCCAGCAGGAAGCCCTCAGGACCCTGCAGGAGCAGGAGCGTCTGCTCGAACGGCGGGTGGCCGAGCGCACCGCAGCCCTCGCCGAGGCCAACGCGCGCCTCAGCGCCATCGCCTTGCAGGACCCGCTCACCGGCCTGGCCAACCGCATCGGCCTGAACCAGCGCCTGACCCAGGCCTGGCAGCGCGCCCAGCGCAAGCAGGAACTGCTCGCGCTGATCCTGATCGATCTCGACGGTTTCAAGGCGATCAACGACCGCTACGGACATGCCGCCGGCGACCAGTTGCTGCTGCAGATCGCCGGACGCCTGCAGGCCAGCGCCCGCGCCACCGACCTGGTGGCCCGGCTGGGCGGCGACGAATTCGTGCTGATCTGCGAGGCCATCGGCTCCGAGGAGCAAGCCCACGCCCTGGCCGAGCGCATCCTCCACTCGCTCGGCCAGCCGGTGCAGCTCGGCGATGCGCAGGTCAGCCTGAGCGCCAGCATCGGCATCAGCATATGCCGCGGGCAGAGCCACGAAAAACTGCTGTGCGAAGCCGACCAGGCGATGTACCGGGCCAAGGCCGGCGGACGCAGCCGCATCCACCGGGCCGACAGCGACCCGCCGCCGCTCGACCCGGCCTACCGGCCGGGCTGAGCGGCGTTCCCGGCCCGGCGCCCCCGGCTCAGCGCTCCTGACCGAACAGCACCCGGCGCGCCTCGGCGGTGAGCAGCGCGCCGGGGTCGGCGTTGACCTGCTCGGCCAGGGCATAGGCGCGTTGCACCGCCGGCCGCGCGGCGATGCGTTCGAGCCAGGCGGCCATGGCGGGGAAGTCCTCGATGCGCTGGCGCTGCCCCTCCCAGAGCTTGGCCCAGGGGTAGATCGCCATGTCGGCGATGGAGTAGTCGCCGGCCACGTAGTCGCGCCCCTGCAACTGGCGGTCGAGCACACCGTACAGGCGCGTGGTCTCCTTCACGTAGCGCTCGATGGCGTAGGGAATCGGTTCCGGCGCATAGCGGACGAAGTGGTGGTTCTGTCCGGCCATCGGCCCCAGCCCGCCCATCTGCCAGTACAGCCACTGCAATGCCTGGAAACGCGGGCGGGTTTCCCGGGGCAGGAAGCGCCCGCTCTTGTCCGCCAGGTATTCGAGGATGGCGCCGGACTCGAACAGCGCCAGCGGCTCGCCGCCGTCGTCCGGCGCATGGTCGACGATCGCCGGAATCCGGTTGTTCGGGGCGATCCGGAGGAACTCCGGGGCGAACTGCTCGCCCTTGCCGATGTTCACCGGGCGCAGGCGGTAATCCAGTCCGGTTTCCTCGAGAAAGAGGGTGATCTTGTGGCCGTTGGGGGTGGTCCAGTAGTAGAGATCGATCATTGACGTGTTTCCTCAGTCGTTGGTGGCGCGCCGCACTGCTCCCTGGCGCTCTTCGCAGAAAGCCAGCAGGCGGCGGAACCAGTCGCCGGTCGGCGAATCCCCGGGCCAGAGCTGCTCGCCCAGGGTCCAGGCCCAGAAGAAGAAGCCGCCGATCAGGTAATCGGCGCCGGCCGGCTCCGCTCCGTCCAGCCAGGACTGCCCCTTCAGCATGGCGTCGAGCGGCTGCAGCGCCCGCGCCAGTTGCGCCTGCCCGGCGTCGCGGTCGGCGAAGGCCTCCAGGGACATGCCCAGGCTCTTCTCGCGGGTCTGGCGGAAGTAGTCGCGGTCCGGCGGATCGATGCTGGCCAGCACGCGCGGCAGCAGCAGGCGGACCAGCGCCGGACGCAGGTCCTGGCCGATCAGCCGGTCGATCAGCCGCAAGCGGCTTTCGCCCAGCGCGCCGCCGAGCAGACTGGGCTGCGGATAACGCTCGTCCAGATAGCGGAAGATCGCCAGACTGTCGTGGACCGTGGTCTCGCCGTCGCGCAGCACCGGCACCAGCGTCTGGCCGGAGAAGGCCAGGGCCTCCTTGTCGGTGAAACGCACCGGACGGCTGACGAAGTCCAGCCCCTTGTGCGCCAGGGCCAGGCGCACCCGCCAGCAGTAGGGGGAAAACAGCACTTCGGGGGAACTCCCACGAAGCTCGTACAGTTCGCGCATATCCATCTCCTTTTATCGGGACTTACCGGTCCAAAAACAGGCGAATCGTCACCGCAGACACCCCAGGGCCACCTCGATCGTCGCGCGCAGGGCCTCGACCGAGGCTCCCGCCTTGCGCTGGGTGCGCAGGCCGTTCATCACGCACTGCAGATAGCCGGCCAGCACTTGCACATCGGCCGCCGCATCCAGCTCGCCGCAATCCTGGGCGCGCCGCAGGGCCTCGACCAGCACCTGGCGCAGCCCCTCGACCCCGCTGCGCAGCAAGGCGGCGATCTCCGCGTCGGCCTGGGAAAACTCGCTGGCCACGTTGACCAGCATGCAGCCGCGCGGCGCCTCGCCGGCGCACTCCTCCTCCAGGGCGCAACACAACCAGCCGCGCAGGAACTCGCGCGGCGAGACGGCCGCCTGCAGGCGCTCGCGCAGTTCGCGGCGGCGCTGGGCGCAGTAATGGCGCAGCGCCGCCGCGAACAGGGCGCGCTTGCTCGGATAGGTCTGGTACAGGCTGCTCTTCGACAGGCCGGTCGCCGTCAGCAGGTCCTGCAGCGAGGTGGCTTCGTAGCCGTGCCGCCAGAACATCTGCATGGCCTGTTCGAGCATCCGTTCCGGATCGAAGGTACGAGGGCGTCCGCGAGTCATGGAGTGAATTTAGGACTGATCGGTTCACAAGTCAAACCGAGCGCAAAGCCTTCGGCGGGAGGAGCGGATTCATCCGCGATACGGAATGTGCCTGAATCGCGGATGGATGAATGCACTCGCGCGCGGGCGTCTCGCCGTCAGCGTGGCCGGAGCGATTCCCCGCCGCTCACAACCGCGCCAGCAACTCGGCGGCGTTGCGGTACGGCAGGCCGTGGGCTTCGGCCACGCTGGCGCAGGCGAGCTGGCCGCGCGCCAGGTTGAGGCCGTCGCGCAGGTGCGGATCTTCCTCCAGGGCGCGGCGCACGCCCTTCTCCGCCAGGGCGACGACGAACGGCAGGGTCGCGTTGTTCAGCGCCAGGGTCGAGGTGCGGGCCACCGCGCCGGGCATGTTGGCCACGCAGTAGTGCACCACGCCATCGACCACATAGGTCGGCTCGGCGTGGGTGGTCGGATGCGAGGTCTCGGCGCAGCCGCCCTGGTCGATGGCCACGTCCACCAGCACCGCGCCGGGCTTCATCCGCGCGACCATTTCCGCGCCGATCAGCTTGGGCGCCGCCGCGCCGGGGATCAGCACGGCACCGATCACCAGATCCGCCGCCAGCACCTGCTCGCGCACCGCCGCCCCCGTGGCGTGCAGGGTGGCGATGCGGTTGCCGTAGCGGGCGTCCAGCCGGCGCAGGACGTCCAGATCGCGGTCGAGCACGGTGACCTCCGCGCCCAGGCCGACGGCCATGGCCAGCGCCTGGCTGCCCACCACCCCGCCGCCGAGGATCGCGACCTTGCCGGCCGGCACCCCGGGCACTCCGCCGAGCAGCACGCCGCGCCCGCCCTGGGCCTTTTCCAAGCAGTGGGCGCCGGCCTGGATCGCCATCCGTCCGGCGACCTCGGACATCGGCGCCAGCAACGGCAGGCGGCCCTGGGCGTCGCTGACCGTCTCGTAGGCGATGCAGGTGGCGCCGCTGGCCAGCAGATCGTCGGTCTGCGCCCGGTCCGGGGCCAGGTGCAAGTAGGTGAACAGGGTGTGGTGCGGGCGCAGGCGGGCGCGCTCCTCGGCCAGCGGCTCCTTGACCTTGACGATCAGTTCGGCGGCCTCGTAGAGCGCCGCGCCGTCCGTGGCGATGTGCGCCCCGGCGGCCCGGTAGTCCGGGTCGGCGAAGCCGATGGCGGCGCCGGCCCGGCTTTCGACCCAGACCTCGTGGCCGAGAGCGCTCAGCTCGGCCACCGAGGACGGCGTCAGACCGACCCGGTATTCGTGGTTCTTGAGTTCCCTGGGTATCCCGATACGCATGGCTGTCTCCTCGCCCTACGGGTATTGCCTGTCGTTTCCCGCCCATCCCGCGCCCCCGAACGCCGGCCGCATGCGGACCGCTTGCCGGCGAACCCCGGCGCAAGCGCTCCAAAGCCTGTTGACGCTACTCTCCGCAAGCCGCGTGGAGTGACGTCGACGGCCCTATGCCTGCCGGTCCCGTTCCCTGAGCCCTTGCAGCAGCTCGATGGGCAGCGGGAAGACGATGGTCGAGCTCTTGTCGCCGGCGATGGCGCCCAGGGTCTGCATGTAGCGCAACTGCATGGCGCCGGGCTCGCGGCCGAGCATGGCGGCGGCCTGCATGAGCTTTTCCGAGGCCTGCAGCTCGCCCTCGGCATGGATCACCTTGGCCCGTCGCTCGCGCTCGGCCTCGGCCTGCCGGGCGATGGCGCGGATCATCGATTCGTCGAGATCGACGTGCTTGATCTCGACGTTGGCCACCTTGATGCCCCAGGCGTCGGTCTGCGCATCCAGCACCTGCTGGATGTCGCTGTTGAGCTTCTCGCGCTCGGCCAGCATGTCGTCCAGCTCGTGCTTGCCGAGCACCGCGCGCAGGGTGGTCTGCGCCAACTGGCTGGTCGCCGCGTGATAATCCTCGACCTGGATGATCGCCTTCTGCGCATCGAGCACCCGGTAATAGATCACCGCGTTGACCTTCACCGAAACGTTGTCGCGGGAGATCACGTCCTGGGTCGGCACGTCGAGCACTATGGTGCGCAGATCGACCCGCACCATCTGCTGGATGCCCGGAATGATCAGGATCAGCCCCGGCCCCTTGACCTTCCAGAAGCGGCCGAGCTGGAACACCACGCCGCGCTCGTATTCGCGCAGGATGCGGAACGCCGACAGCAAGAGCGCCACCAGCATCGCCAGGATGAAGCCGAAACTCAGTTCGAAGCCCATGTCAGCCTCCTTCGGGAGTGGGTTGCTCGGCCGCCGCCACCTCCAGCAGCAGCCCCTGGCGGGCCACCACGCGCACCGCCTGGCCCGACCGCAGCGGCTGCGGACTGCGCACCTGCCAGCGCTCGCCCTGCAATTGCACCCAGCCGGCCCGCGGATCGCCGGCCTCGACCGCGACCACCGCCGTCAGGCTGCCGACCAGCCCGGCGTCGCCGCTCTGCACCTCGCGCCGGCGCGCCTTCAGCGCCATGCCGACGATGAAGGCGATCAACCCCGCGCTGACCACCGCCAGGGTCACGATCAAAGGCAGCGGAATGCCGAAGCCGGGCACCTCGGTATCGATCAGGATCAGCGCGCCGATGACGAAGGCCACCACCCCACCGATGCCCAACACGCCAAAACTGGGCAGGAAGGCCTCGGCCGTCATGAAGGCGATGCCGAGCAGGATCAGGCCGACCCCAGCGTAGCTCACCGGCAGCAACTGCAGGGCATAGAGGGCGAGAATCAGGCAGATGGCGCCGAGCACCCCGCCGAGGCCGAAGCCGGGGCTGGAGAACTCGAAGAACAGCCCGTAGACGCCGAGCATCATCAGAATCAGCGCCACGCTGGGATTGGTGATCACCGCCAGGAGCCGGGTGCGCCAGTCCGGCTCGTGGAAAACCGGCTCGGCGCCCGCGGTCCGCAGGGTCACCATGCCCTCGGCCACCGCATAGCGCTTGCCATCCAGTTGGCGCAGCAGATCCGGCAGATCGGTGGCCTGGTAGTCGATCACCTTCAGCTCCAGCGCCTCCCGTGCGGACAGGCTGACCGCCTCGCGCACCGCCTGTTCGGCCCACTCGACGTTGCGCCCGCGCAACTGGGCGAGACCGCGGATATAGGCGGCGGCGTCGTTGATCTGCTTGCGGCTGAGGGTGTCGGCCGGCTCGCCGCTGGGCGCCGGCTCCTCGCCGGCCTTGTCATCCTTGTCGCCCTTGTCCGCCGGCGGCGAGCGGCCCGGCTGCTGCGGCGGCGTACCGGGCATGCCGCCGATCTGCACCGGGGTCGCCGCGCCGAGGTTGGTGCCCGGCGCCATGGCGGCGATATGGCTGGCATAGAGGATGTAGGTGCCGGCGCTGGCCGCCCGCGCACCGCTCGGCGCCACATAGCTGGCCACCGGCAACGGGCTGGCGAGGATCGCCTTGATGATCGCGCGCATCGAGGTGTCCAGCCCGCCAGGGGTATCGATGCGCAACACCACCAACTGCGAGCCCTCCTTCTCGGCACGGGACAGGCCGCGGATCAGGTAGTCGGCGCTGGCCGGACCTATCGCCCCCTCCACCGTCAGCACCGTGACCGGCGGGGGAGCGGCGAGGGCCGGCAGCACGGCCAGCAGCAGCGACGACAGCGCCAGGGCCCGGCGCAGGCAACGGGCGAAAGCGGGCATGGGCTCCCCGACAAAGGCGTGTGGATCAGGAAAGGATAGACGAGGGCCGAGGCGACCTGGCGCTGCCGGCCGGCACACGGGAAAAACCCTCGGCATCGGCACCGCAAGAATGCGACGAACGCCGAAATCCGATCCGGGAACGGTGCCAGTCCGGGCAGATGGCTATCGTCCTCGCATCCGGCTCACAGACACCGCAGGCGGAAGGAGATCGATCATGAAAACTCGGCTCATCGCCGCCGCCGGCGAACGGCTCGGCCAGCATCCGAACCTGCCGGCTCCGCCGCTCCCCCTCACCGCCCAGGCACAGACCCGCGAGGCCGCGACACAAGCCATCGAGCGACTCGGCCGCATCGACGTACGGCCGAACAATGCCGGCTTCGGCCTGCTCGGCGTCCCAAATGCATTTCTGGGCTGCTTATACGGCAGTGAAGCCAGCGTTCTGGCCGCAGATTCTGGATCAAGATTTCTGAGCGGCCTACGCGGCAGTGAAGAATCGAGCGGCGGTCCGCCCGGTCATCGCCGTTTTCTGAGCTGCCTACACGGCAGTGAAGTTCATCGATATCCGGGACAACCCGATTTCAAATTTCTGAGCTGCCGTGTAGGCAGCTCAGAAAGGCGGCGGCCGCAGGTCGAAGACCCAGAAGTCCTTCACTGCCGCTTAGGCCGCTCAGAAATTGAAGTACAGAGCCTCGCCGCCGTAGGACGACTTCACTGCTGCGTAAACAACCCAGAAAAGCTCGTCGAGCCCGCGCTGCTCTATGTGTTCCTTCACTGCCGCCACCGGTCTCCCGCCTCGCCAAGCCTGCGCCTACAATGCTCCGTCCCCACCACCAGGCCGACTCCATGCCCTCGACTCCGTTCAGCCAGTCCCTCCGCCAGCTCTGGGCCCATCATGTCTTCAGTTACAGCCTGCGGGTGTTCATCGCTCTCACCGGCAGCATGGCGCTGTGCTGGGTCCTGGATCGCATGGACCTGCTCATCCCGCTGTTCCTCGGCATCATCGCCAGCGCCCTGGCGGAAACCGACGACAGTTGGGAGGGCCGGCTGCAGGCCTTGCTGGTGACCCTGGCGTGCTTCGCCGCCGCGGCCTTCGCCGTGGAGTTGCTGTTCCCCTATCCCTGGAAGTTCGCCGCCGCCCTGGCGCTGTCCAGCTTCGGCCTGACCATGCTCGGGGCCCTGGGCGAGCGCTATGCCACCATCGCTTCGGGCACCTTGATCCTGTCGATCTATACCATGATCGGCATCGACCAGCGCGGCGGGCCGCCGGTCGATCTGTGGCGCGAGCCCTTGGTGCTGGTCGCCGGCGCCGCCTGGTACGGCGTGCTCTCGGTGATCTGGCAGGCGCTGTTCAGCACCCAGCCGATCCAGCAGAGCCTGGCCCGGGTGTTCCGCGAGCTGGGCGAGTACCTGAAGCTCAAGGCGTCGCTGTTCGAGCCGGTGCGCCACCTCGACGTGGGGCAGCGCCGCCTGGAGCTGGCGCAGCGGAACAGCCGGGTGGTGGCCGCGCTGAACGCCGCCAAGGAGATCATCCTGCACCGGGTCGAGAACGGCCGGCCGTCGCCGCAGGTGAACCGCTACCTGAAGCTGTACTTCCTCGCCCAGGACATCCACGAGCGCGCCAGCTCCTCGCACTATCCCTACAACGCGCTGGCCGAGGCCTTCTTCCACAGCGACGTGCTGTTCCGCTGCCGCCTGGTGATCCGCCAGCAGGGCAAGTCCTGTCTGGCCCTGGCGCGGGCCATCGAACTGCGCCAGCCGTTCGACTGCATCGATCAGAGCCAGGCCCTCGAGGACCTGCACACCTCGCTGGCTCACCTGCGGATGCAGAGCAATCCGGCTTGGCGCCACCTGCTGTACTCGCTCGGCGCGCTGGCCGACAACCTCATTCATCTCGACCGCCTGCTGCAGGATGCGCGCAACCCCGACGCCCTCGCCGATGCCCAGGACAACAGCCTGCTCGACCGCGAGCCGCAGTCGCTCGGCGAGGCCCTGAGCCGCCTGCGCCAGCAGATGACGCCGGCATCGCGGCCGTTCCGCCATGCCCTGCGCCTGGCCGTGGCGCTCCCCGCCGGCTACGGTCTGCTGCACCTGATCCACCCCACCCAGGGCTACTGGATACTGCTGACCACCCTGTTCGTCTGCCAGCCCAACTTCGGCGCCACCCGCCGCCGGGTCCGCCAGCGCATCCTCGGCACCGTGCTCGGCCTGCTGGCCGGCTGGGCGCTGTTCGCCCTCTTCCCCAGCCTACAGGTGCAGGCGCTGTTCGCGGTGGTCGCCGGGGTGGTGTTCTTCGCTACCCGGACCAGCCACTACACCCTGGCCACCGCGGCGATCACCCTGCTGGTGCTGGCCTGCTTCAACCAGGTCGGCGACAGCTACGGACTGATCTGGCCGCGCCTGGTCGACACCCTGCTCGGCAGCCTGATCGCCGGTCTCGCGGTGTTCCTGATCCTCCCCGACTGGCAGGACCGCCAGTTGAACCGGGTGCTGGCCAACACCCTGGCGTGCAACGCCCGCTACCTGCGCCAACTGATGCTGCAGTACCGCAGCGGCAAGCGCGACGACCTGGCCTACCGCCTGGCCCGGCGCGACGCGCACAACGCCGACGCGGCGCTGTCCACCACCCTCGCCGGGATGCTCATGGAGCCCGGCCAGTTCCGCCGCGAGGCGGACGTCGGCTTTCGCTTCCTGGTCCTTTCCCACACCCTGCTGAGCTACCTCTCCGCGCTCGGCGCGCATCGCGAGCAGTTGCCCGAGGCCGAGTGCCGCCCGCTGCTCGACGAGGCCGCCGAGCGCCTGGCCAACAGTCTCGAGGAGATCGCCCTGGAGCTTGCCGGCAACCGCCCGGTGGCCGAGCACGACGAGACCGAGCAGGTGCTGCTCCAGCGTCTCGAACAGTTGCCCGAAGAGCAGGACGACGGGCTGCGCCTGGTGCAGAACCAGTTGGCGCTGATCGCCGGCCAACTGGCGCCGCTGCGCAGTCTCGCCGCGCCCCTGCAACGGAACCCGGTGCACTGAGCGCGGCCGGCCGGGCGTTCCGGCCGTCCTTCTTTCTGGCGATTCGCCCTCTCCGCTGCGCTCGTCTATACCTGTTGCTGTTGCCTCTGGACATCCATCGCAGGGAGACCCCCATGAGCAAAGCAACAATAAAAGCGGGCCTGGCGATCCCGATCGCCCTGGCGCTGAGCCTGGCCGACAGCGTCCGGGCCGCCCCGGAAGAGAAACCGACCAGCTACTCGCCGGTGGCGATCACCGAAGACTTCGCCACCACCAAGGAACGCCTCGCGGGCGAGAAATCCAGCGTGATGCAGACCCAGCGGCGTCTGCTGGATGCGCGCTACGACCTGTCCGACAAGCCCGTCCAGGGCGTCGCCATGAGCAAGGGCAAGCCGGTGCAGGGCGGCGTGCGCGTCAAGCTGCCGGGCGGTACCAACTGGGACGACCTGGGCCGCCTGAACCCCGAGGAGATCCGCGGCAAGCGCCTGTTCCCGGCCGGTTTCATGCCGCTGCCCCATCCCAAGCACGGCGAGGGCGGCATGCTCTTCCCGCAGTTCATGATCGACGAGATCAACAAGCAGGAACAGCGCGACCTGACCCGCTTCGACCTGGACTACGACCTGCCCGACCATTTCCTACCCGAGTTTCCGGCGCCGATCTTCCTCACCACCCGCCCGGACCTGGGCGACGTGTCGCAGGGCAAGCAGGTGACCCTGTTCAACTACTACGAGCTGTTCAACGGCATCCTCAATCCCAAGCAGCTCGAAGGCCTGCGCCTGTTGCTCACGCCCTTCCCGCAGCAGCAGTTCAACGTCACCGAGGACCGCCGCAGCGAGCACCCGCACCGCGGCGTGGCCTGCCTCGACTGCCACGCCAACGGCCACACCAACGCCGCCACCCACCTGGTCGGCGACATCCGCCCGCAGGAACTGCGTCACCGCATCGATACCCCGACGCTGCGCGGGGTGAACATCCAGCGGCTGTTCGGTTCGCAACGGGCCCTGAAATCGGTGGAGGACTTCACCGAATTCGAGCAGCGCGCCGCCTACTTCGACGGCGATCCAGTGATCGCCACCAAGAAGGGGGTGAACATCCTCGAACGCGGCAGCCAAGTGCATTTCATGGGCGAGTTCCAGGCCCTTCTGGATTTCCCGCCGGCACCCAAGCTGGATGTCGAGGGCCGGCTGATCAAAGGCCAGGCCAGCGAGCAGGAACTGCGCGGCGAGGCGCTGTTCCACGGCAAGGCCGCCTGTGCCGGCTGCCACGCGCCGCCCTACTACACCGACAACCTGATGCACAATCTGAAGACCGAGCGCTTCTTCGAGCCGCAGACCATCAACGGCCGCCTGGCCAAGGCCGACGGGCCGATCAAGACCTTCCCGCTGCGCGGCATCAAGGACTCGCCGCCGTACCTGCACGACGGCCGCCTGCTGACCCTGGAAGATACCGTGGAGTTCTTCAATCTGGTGCTGCAGCGCGGCCTGAGCGCGGAGGAGAAGGCCGATCTGGTGGCCTTCCTGCGCACGCTCTGAGGGGCCTCGCGAGGGACGCCACCGCGTCGCGTCCCTCGCGCGACGGCGGGACTTGCAGGCGCGGCCGAATCGCAATCAACTATGAGCTTCGTGACGCCGGCCGCAGGCCGGCGTTCCTCGCCCGGCCGGATGCCGCCGGGCTTTTCTTTTCCCCGCCCCGACGCCTTCCGATGAGCAAAACCCGCGTACTGCAACTGATCCTCGCCCGCCTGGAGGACGATCTCGCCCTCGCCCGGATCGCCGTACAGACGGCCCACGAGGCGGCGACCCACGAAGAGAGCGTCGCCGAGAACAAATACGATACCCGCGGCCTGGAAGCGGCCTATCTGGCCGCCGGCCAGTCGCGCCGGCTGGAGGAAATCCGCCAGGCCCTGAACCGCTACCGGAACCTGCAAGCGCGTCCTTTCGATGCCGGGCGCGGCATCCAGTTGACCGACCTGGTGCGTCTGGTCGACGGGCAGGGCGTGGAACAGACGCTGTTCCTCGGCCCGGACGCGGCCGGGCTCAAGGTCCGCGACGGCGACCGGCAAGTGATGGTCATCACCCCGCGCTCGCCGCTCGGCCAGCGCCTGCTCGGACGCGGCGAGGGAGACGAGATCGAACTGACGCTGGCCGGGGCGCTCCAGCGCTACGAAGTGCTGGAGGTCGGTTGAAGGAGCCGGGCCATTCCTGGCGGAACGGCCCGGCCGAACGCTCTCAGCGACCGAAGGCTTTCATGACGCGCTCGACCAGCGTGACGCCGGCCAGCACCAGGCCGCCGGCGACGATGCCGACCAGTGCGTTCAGCACTGTCGGCAGCAGCGCCGAGAGGATGCTGCCGACATTCGGCAAGCCGTTGGTGGTGGCTTCCAGGCCGTGCAGCCAGTGGGCCAGGAACGGCAGGCCATGCACCAGGATGCCGCCGCCGACCAGGAACATCGCCGCGGTGCCGAGCACCGACAAGGCTTTCATCAGCCAGGGCGCCGCCGCCAGCAGGCCCCGGCCCAGCCGGTTCAGCAGCGCGCTGGGCTGGCGCTCCAGATAGAGGCCGAGGTCGTCCAGCTTGACGATGCCGGCGACCAGTCCGTAGACGCCAACGGTGATGATCAGCGAGATGCCCACCAGCACCGCGACCTGGGTGGTGAAGGAAGCCTGCGCCACGGTGCCGAGGCTGATGGCGATGATCTCGGCGGAAAGGATGAAGTCGGTGCGCACCGCGCCCTTGATCTTGTCCTGCTCGAAGGCGACCAGATCGATGTTCGGATCGGCCAGCGCGGCGCTCAGTTCGGCACGCTCGGTCTCGTCCTCGGCGGCGCTGTGGGTCAGCTTGTGCGCCAGTTTCTCGAACCCCTCGAAACAGAGGAAGGCGCCGCCCAGCATCAACAGCGGGGTGATCAGCCAGGGCGCCAGGGCGCTGATGAGCAGCGCGGCGGGCACCAGGATCGCCTTGTTGCGCAGCGAGCCCTTGGCCACCGCCCAGACCACCGGCAACTCCCGCTCGGCCGCGACGCCGGTGACCTGCTGGGCGTTGAGGGCGAGATCGTCGCCGAGCACGCCGGCGGTTTTCTTCGCCGCGAGCTTGGTCATCACCGAGACGTCGTCGAGCAGGGTGGCGATATCGTCGATCAGGGTCAGCAGACTGCTACCAGCCATGAAAAAAACTCCTTGTGGGAACGGCCAGGCGGGTATTGACGGACCTGGCGGAGCCGCCAGTAAAGCAGGTCGGGATGAAGCGGCAAAGATGGCGGGAGGAAACCGGAGGGATTTTCGCCGGTCGCGCCCGCCCCAAGGCGAAGGTCGCCCCGGAACGGACCGGTCTTCGCTATCAGTGGATGGCGTAGGTGGGCAAGCGGAGGCGGCTCTGGCTCTGCAGCCTGGCGACCATCGGCGCCTCGCCGGCCTCGATGGCCAGGTCGCGCTGTATGGCGCCGATCAGCCAGTCGAGCTGCAGGCTGTTCCGCATCTGATCGAGAGACAGGGCGCGGCGCATCACCGGCCGGCCGTCCTGCCGCAAGGTGAAGAGCAGGCTGCCGTCCGGACGCTGCTCGAGGAGAACCTCGTACTCGGGAAAAGCGGCGACAAGGGTTTCTTCTATCTGCTTCATTGGCTACCCCCTAATCATATGGTCCTGCGGCGGAAAAAATAGCAGGCTTCATGCCAAAGGCAATTACCCTATGAATCAATGAGTTGCAGAAAAACCCTAGAAGCATGTCCGGCAAAATGCAAGAAATTGCCCAGGCGCAGCGTGCACTTTGCCGGATGGGAAGGAAGGGCTCAGCGCCCCGGCAAGGCATCCTGCCCGCCCAGATCGCGCCAGGTCAGGTAGACGCGCAGGTCGAATTCGAGCTGCTGATAACCGGGCAACATGTGCTCGCAGAGCTGGTAGAAGGCCTTGTTGTGCTCGAACTCGCGCAGGTGCGCCAACTCATGCACCACGATCATGTCGAGGAACTCCGGCGCCGCCTCGCGGAACAGCGCGGCCACGCGGATCTCCTTCTTCGCCTTGAGCCTGCCGCCCTGCACGCGCGAGACCGCGGTATGCAGGCCGAGGGCGTTGCGCAGCACGTCCAGCTTGCTGTCGTAGAGCACCTTGTCGATGCCCGGCGCGTTGCGCAGGTAGCGCTGCTTGAGTTCCATGGTGTAGGCGTACAGCGCCTTGTCGCTCTGCACGGCATGACGGCCGGGATAGCGCTTGGCCAGGTAGTCGCCCAGGCGCCCCTCGGCGATCAGCCGGCGGACCTGATCCTGCAGGTGGGACGGGTAGGCGGCGAGGTACTTGAGCGGGGTCATGCCGGGGGTCTTCCTCGGTTGCACGGACGATTCGACGAGCGGGCGGCGTCGCCCCGAAAGCCTACCAGCATCGGCAGCGCAGCCCCATCGAACGAGCGGGAGCCACGGGCAGCGGGCGCTTACGAACGGTAAGTCCCGGCCAGGGAATCGACCCTTGCTTCGAGGCAAAATCACTTGAAAACACTTAACAAAACATTTGACTTGAGTGTTTTTGCCAAAATAAGCTTTTAATCACTTAAAAACATGCAGAATCACTTGAAATGAATGCCGTGACCCAGGAAGAGCGGCTCGCCGTCATCGCCAACCTGCTGGAGCGCCAGCAGCGCATCACCCTGGACGAGATCTGCCGGCACTTCGGCATCTCCCGCGACTCGGCACGGCGGGACCTGATCCGGCTGACCGAACAGCCCCGCTTCCAGCGCATCCGCGGCGGCGCCCGGCTGCTCACGCCGGCCAGCGAACCGCTGCCCTTCCAGCAGCGTCCGCGCAACGACGCCAAGGTCGCGCTCGCCAGGCGAACCCTGGAGATGCTCCAGCCCGGCGCCAGCCTGTACCTGGACGCCGGCAGCACCCTGCTGGAGCTGGCCCGGCTGCTCGCCGCCCAGCCCCAACCCTTCGCCCTGGTCAGCGCCGCACTGGATGCCTTGCAGTTGCTGAGCCGGAACCCGGCGCTCGGCCTCCATGCGCTGGGCGGGGAGTTCGATGCGCTGCAGCGCATGATGCTGGGGCCGGAAACCGAGCGGCAGCTCGGGCAGTTCCGCCTGCGGCACGCCGTCCTGGGCATCTGCGCCCTGAGCGAGCACGGCCTCAGCGCCCCGACGGCCAGCGAAGCCGCCCTGAAACGCCGGGCGATCGCCCAGTCCGAACAACTGATCGCGGTCGGCTGCGCCGACAAGTTCGACACCCAGCAGTTGCACCAGGTCTGCGAACTGGCCCGGCTGGACCTGCTGATCTGCGACGCGCTGCCCGACGGGCCGTTGCGCCGGGCGCTCGTCGACCTCGAGATTCCGATCCTCACCCTGGAGGCTCCCATTGATTAAGACCGCCGTGATCGGCTACGGGCTCTCAGCCCGCATCTTCCACCTGCCCTTCATCCACAACCAGCCGGAGCTGCGGCTGGTGGCCATCAGCAGCGGCCAGGAACAACTGCGCCAGGACTACCCGCGGTTGCAGCACTACTCCGACGGCAGCGAGCTGATCGCCCGCAGCGACGCCGAACTGGTGGTCATCACCTCGCCGAATCACAGCCACTATCCGCTGGCCCGGCAGGCCCTGCTGGCCGGCAAGGACGTACTGGTGGAAAAGCCCTTCGTGGTGACAGCGGAGGAAGGCGAGGAACTGCTGGCCCTGGCTGCCCGCCAGCAGCGGCTCCTGGCGATCTACCACAACCGCCGCTTCGACGGCGACTTCCTGACCCTGCAGCAGTTGCTGCGCGACGGCCGGTTGGGCGAGATCCGTCATTTCGAATCCCACTTCGACCGTTTCCGCCCCATCCCGCGCGCCCGCTGGCGCGAGCAGGCCGTCCCGGGCGGCGGCATCCTCTACGATCTCGGTCCCCACCTGATCGACCAGGCGCTGGTGCTGTTCGGCCCCCCCGAAGCCGTCACCGCCCGCTGTCGCCGGTTGCGCGACGGCGCCGAGGCCACCGACTACTTCCATCTGCAATTGCACTATCCGGACAAGGAGGTGGTGCTGCACTCGAGCCCGTTCTGCGCCGCCCCTACCCCGCGTTTCGTGCTGCAGGGCACCCTGGGCAGCTACCACAAGTACGGGCTCGATCCGCAGGAGGACGCGTTGCGCGCCGGCACGACGCCGGGTGGCCCGGACTGGGGGCTGGAGCCGGAGAGCCGGCACGGGCACCTGTACACGGAGCGGGAAACCCGCACGCTGCCGACCCTGGCCGGCAACTACCAACTGTTCTACCGGCATCTGGCGCAAGCCCTGCAGAAACGTCTGCCGCCGCCGGTGACGCCCGCCGACGCCCTGCTGGGCATCCGCCTGATCGAGCTGGCCTACCGTAGCCACGAACAGGGCCGCACGCTGGAGGTACGCCGATGAGCCCGTCCGAACTGCTGGAGCAGGAGGCGCGACTGCGCCTGCCCGCCTTAGACCTGGCCGACGCCTGGCGGCTGGGTCTGCACCTGCAGCGGCTCGCGAGCGCCGCCCAGGCCCCGGCCGTGCTGGAGATCCACGCCTACGGCCGCATCGTCTTCGGCGCCGCCCTGCCCGGCTCCAGTGCCGACAACCATGACTGGGTCAGGCGCAAGCGCAATGCGGTGCTGCGTTTCGGGCACAGTTCGATGTATCTGGGGGAGTACAACCGCGGCAAGCGGCGGGAATTCGAAACCCAGCCGCATATCGACGCGCACGAGTACGCGGCCCACGGCGGCGGCTTCCCGCTGCGCCTGGTCAACGGGGAACTGGTCGGCGCCCTGACCCTGTCCGGCCTGCCGCAGTGGGACGACCACCGGCTGGCGGTCGAGGCGTTGCAGGCCTGGCTGCAGGAAGACCGGCCCACTTGAAGCACGAGACCCGCGCGAAGCGGGCCTCGTGGAACAGGTCGGCGCTCAGTTGACCTTGGCGGCCAGCTCGCCCTTGGCGTAGCGCTGGAACATGGCTTCCAGGGAGAGCGGCTTGATCTTCGAGGCGTGGCCGGCGGTGCCGAAGGCCTCGTAGCGGGCGATGCAGATGTCGCGCATGGCCTCGACAGTCTTGGCCAGGTACTTGCGCGGGTCGAACTCGCTGGGGCTCTGGCCCATGAAGCGGCGGATCGCGCCGGTGGAGGCCAGGCGCAGGTCGGTGTCGATGTTGACCTTGCGCACGCCGTACTTGATGCCCTCGACGATTTCCTCGACCGGCACGCCGTAGGTTTCCTTGATGTCGCCGCCGTATTCGTTGATCACCTTCAGCCAGTCCTGCGGAACCGAGCTGGAGCCGTGCATCACCAGGTGGGTGTCGGGGATGCGCTTGTGGATTTCCTTGATGCGGTCGATGGCGAGGATGTCGCCGGTCGGCGGCTTGGTGAACTTGTAGGCGCCGTGGCTGGTGCCGATGGCGATGGCCAAGGCGTCGACCTGGGTTTCCTTGACGAAGCGCGCGGCCTCTTCCGGGTCGGTGAGCATCTGGCTGTGGTCCAGGGTGCCTTCGGCGCCGACGCCGTCTTCCTCGCCGGCCTGGCCGGTTTCCAGGCTGCCCAGGCAGCCCAGCTCGCCTTCCACGGAAACGCCGCAGGCGTGGGCGAAGGCCACGGTCTGCCGGGTCACGCGCACGTTGTAGTCGTAGTCGGCCGGGGTCTTGCCGTCTTCCTTCAGCGAGCCGTCCATCATCACCGAGGAGAAGCCGAGCTGGATCGAGCGCTGGCAGACGTCGGGGCTGGTGCCGTGGTCCTGGTGCATGCACACCGGGATGTGCGGGAACTCCTCGATGGCGGCGAGGATCAGGTGGCGCAGGAAGGGCGCACCGGCGTATTTGCGGGCGCCGGCGGAAGCCTGGACGATCACCGGCGAGTCGGTCTTGTCGGCCGCTTCCATGATGGCGCGCATCTGCTCGAGGTTGTTGACGTTGAAGGCCGGCACGCCGTAGCCGAATTCGGCGGCGTGGTCCAGCAGCTGACGCATGCTGATAAGTGCCATCTTTGTACTCCCTATAATGATCGTTCGATCGCTGCCCGTACCGCCGACGGCGGCCCGGGCTCAAGCCTGAATCCCTCTCCCGCACGGGCAGAGGGGAGAACATGAGCGTTCCCACGCTCCCGCGTGAGAACGCCTCCCCCGGACGCTCCGGCGTCCATGCAGCGGCGCCGGACATCCCGGGCGCGGCTCCCACGCCGGAGCGCGGGAGCCATCGAGATACGGGTATTACCTGGCGCGCTCTTCCAGCACCGCCACGGCCGGCAGCACCTTGCCCTCGACGAATTCGAGGAAGGCGCCCCCACCGGTGGAAATGTAGGAGATTTTCTCGCCCACGCCGTACTTGTCGATGGCCGCCAGGGTATCGCCGCCACCGGCGATGGAGAAGGCCGGGCTCGCCGCGATGGCCTCGGCCAGGACCTTGGTGCCGTTGCCGAACTGGTCGAACTCGAACACGCCGACCGGACCGTTCCACAGGATGGTCCGGGAGGATTTCAGCAGTTCGGCGAACTGCGCGGCGGTCTGCGGGCCGATGTCGAGGATCATGTCGTCATCGGCCACCTCGTCGATGGCCTTGACGGTGGCTTCGGCGGACTCGGCGAACGCCTTGGCGACCACCACGTCCACCGGCAGCGGCACGCTGACCTTGGCGGCGATGGCCTTGGCGGTGTCGACCAGATCGGCCTCGTAGAGCGACTTGCCGACCTTGTATCCGGCCGCGGCGAGGAAGGTGTTGGCGATGCCGCCGCCGACGATCAACTGGTCGCAGACCTGGCTCAGGGAGTTGAGCACGTCGAGCTTGGTGGACACCTTGGAACCGGCGACGATGGCGGCCATCGGCCGCTGCGGGTTGTCCAGCGCCTTGCCCAGCGCCTCCAGCTCGGCGGCCAGCAGGGGACCGGCGCAGGCGACCTTGGCGAACCTGGCGACGCCGTGGGTCGAACCCTCGGCGCGGTGGGCGGTGCCGAAGGCGTCCATGACGAACACGTCGCAGAGCGCGGCGTACCGCTGCGCCAGCTCGTCGGCGTTCTTCTTCTCGCCCTTGTTGAAACGCACGTTCTCGAACAGCACCACCTGGCCCGGCTCGACCTTCACCCCGTCCAGGTATTCCCCGAGCAGCGGCACCTCGCGACCGAGGGCCCCGGACAGGTAGTCGGCGACCGGCTTCAGGCTGTTCTCCTCGGAATATTCGCCCTCGGTCGGGCGGCCCAGGTGCGAGCAGACCATCACCGCCGCGCCCTTCTCCAGCGCCAGCTTGATGGTCGGCAGCGAAGCGAGGATGCGGGCGTCGCTCTTCACCACACCGTCCTTCACCGGCACGTTGAGGTCTTCACGGATGAGTACGCGCTTACCCTTGAGGTCGAGGTCGGTCATCTTCAACACGGTCATGCGGTCGGTCCTTTTCCCGGAGGCAGAAAGTTCTATCGTCGTGCAGCGGCGACGCCCAGCCAGTGACCGGCGACGTCGAGCATGCGGTTGGCGAAACCCCACTCGTTGTCGAACCAGGCCAGCAGGTTGACCAGCCGAGGGCCGGAAACGCGGGTCTGGCTGCCATCGACGATGGCCGAATGGGGGTCATGATTGAAATCGCAACTGGCGTGGGGCAATTCGGTGTAGTCCAGCAATCCCTTGAGCGGCCCCTGCCCGGCAGCCTGGCGCAGCACGCGGTTGACCTCCTCGGCCGAGGTATCGCGAGCGGTCTGCAGGGTGATGTCGAGGCAGGAGACGTTGAGCGTCGGCACCCGCACGGCTTTGGCCTGAATGCGCCCGGAAAGTTCCGGAAGCAGGCGCTCGATGCCACGAGCCAGGCCGGTCGACACCGGGATCACCGACTGGAAGGCCGAGCGCGTGCGGCGCAGATCCTCGTGGTGATAGGCGTCGATGACCGGCTGGTCGTTCATCGCCGAGTGGATGGTGGTGATGGACACGTACTCCAGGCCGATCGCCTCGTTCAGCGATTTCAGCAGCGGCACGCTGCAATTGGTGGTGCAGGAGGCGTTGGAAACCAGCCTTTCGTCGCCCGTGAGGCGCTGCTGGTTGATCCCGTAGACGATGGTGGCGTCGACGTCGTGCTCGCTGGCCATCGGCTGGGAGAACAGCACCCGCGGCGCCCCGGCGCGCAGGAAGCGCTCGCCGTCGGCACGGCTGTGATAGACGCCGGAACATTCCAGCACCAGGTCGATGCCGAGGGAGCGCCAGTCGACAGCTTCCGGGGTCGATGCGCGCAGCACCCGCAGGCTGTCGCCGTTCAGGCACAGCCGGTCGCCCTCGACCCGCACCTCGCCGGGGAAGCGCCCGTGGGTGGAGTCGAAACGGGTCAGGTATTCGATGCTCGCCTGGTCGGCCAGGTCGTTGAGCGCGACGATGCGGAACGCCGAAGACGCGCCCCGTTCATAGTGGGCGCGCAAGACGCAGCGACCGATGCGGCCATAGCCGTTGAGGGCGACGCGGTAGGGAGGATTGGGCATGACAGGTCTCGGAGGTAGACGGTTCGCACCCTCTTCCCCGCCGGGAAGAGGGCCGGGGAAAGGCGGCGCCGGCCAGGCTCCCTCCCCCTCTCCCGCCGCGGGGAGAGGGAGGCCGGCGCATCAGTCCCCGAGCAGTTCCCCGGCGCTGGCCAGCAGGTTGTCGAGGGTGAAGCCGAAATGCTCGAAGAGCGCGCCGGCCGGCGCGGACTCGCCGAAGCGGGTCATGCCGACGATGCGTCCAGCCAGCCCGACGTACTTGTACCAGAAGTCGGCGTGGGCGGCCTCGATGGCGATCCGCGCCCCGACCCCGGACGGCAGCACGGCCTGTTTCCAGGCGGCGTCCTGGCGATCGAACACGCTGGTCGAGGGCATGGAAACCACTCGCACCCGGCGGCCCTGCCCGCTCAGCGTCTCGTGGGCCTGCACCGCCAGGGCGACCTCCGAACCGGTGGCGATGAGGATCAGCTCCGGGGTGCCGGCACAATCGCGGAGCACGTAGCCGCCGCGGGCGATATCGGCCAGTTGCCGGGCATCGCGCGCCTGGTGCGGCAGGTTCTGGCGGCTGAACACCAGGGTGCTCGGGCCGTCCTGGCGCTCGATGGCGCATTTCCAGGCCACCGCCGACTCCACCGCGTCGCACGGGCGCCAGGTGTCGAGGTTCGGCGTGCTGCGCAGGCTGGCCAGTTGCTCGACCGGCTGGTGGGTCGGGCCGTCCTCGCCGAGGCCGATGGAGTCGTGGGTGTAGACGAACAGCACGCGCTGCTTCATCAGCGCGGCCATGCGCACGGCGTTGCAGGCGTACTCCATGAACACCAGGAAGGTGGCGCCGTAGGGAATGAAGCCGCCGTGCAGAGCGATACCGTTCATGATCGCGCTCATGCCGAACTCGCGCACGCCGTAGTGCAGGTAGTTACCGGAGGCGTCGTCCGCCGCGAGCGCCTTGCAGCCCTTCCACAGGGTCAGGTTGGAACCGGCCAGGTCCGCCGAGCCGCCGAGGAACTCCGGCAGCAGCGGGCCGAAGGCGTTCAGCGCGTTCTGGCTGGCCTTGCGGCTGGCGATGGTTTCCCCCTTGGCGGCGATTTCGGCGATGTATTCGCCGGCCTTCGCGGCGAAATCGGCGGGCAGTTCGCCACGGCTGCGGCGCAGGAACTCCGCGGCCAGTTCCGGGAACTCGGCCTGGTAGGCGGCGAAGCGCCGGTTCCATTCGGTCTCGCGGGCGGCGCCGGCGGCCCTGGCGTCCCAGCCGGCGTAGATCTCGGCGGGAATCTCGAACGGCGCGTGCTTCCAGCCCAGCGCGTCGCGGGTCAGGGCGATTTCCTCGGCCCCCAGCGCGGCGCCGTGGCAGGCTTCCTTGCCCTGCTTGTTCGGCGAACCGAAACCGATCACCGTCTTGCAGCAGATCAGGACCGGGCGCTCGCTCTTGCGCGCGGTCTCGATCGCGGTCCGGATCTCGTCGGCGTCGTGGCCGTCGACGTTGCGGATCACCAGCCAGCCGTAGGCCTCGAAGCGCGCCGGGGTGTCGTCGGTGAACCAGCCCTCGACCTCGCCGTCGATGGAGATGCCGTTGTCGTCGTAGAAGGCGACCAGCTTGTTCAGCCCCAGGGTGCCGGCCAGCGAGCAGACTTCGTGGGAGATGCCTTCCATCAGGCAGCCGTCGCCGAGGAACACGTAGGTGTAATGATCGACGATGCGCTGCCCGGGCCGGTTGAACTGCGCGGCCAGCACCTTCTCCGCCACGGCCATGCCGACGGCGTTGGCCAGGCCCTGGCCGAGCGGGCCGGTGGTGGTCTCGACGCCGGGGGTATAGCCGTATTCGGGATGGCCGGGGGTGCGGCTGCCGAACTGGCGGAAGTTCTTCAGGTCGTCGATCGAGAGGTCGTAGCCGGTCAGATGCAGCAGCGAATAGACCAGCATCGAGCCATGGCCGTTGGAGAGCACGAAGCGGTCGCGGTCGGCCCATTGCGGATTGGCCGGGTTGTGCCTGAGATAGTCGTGCCACAGCACTTCGGCGATATCCGCCATGCCCATGGGGGCGCCAGGATGGCCACTGTTGGCTTTCTGCACGGCATCCATACTCAGGGCACGAATGGCATTGGCTCGCTCACGACGGCTGGGCATCGCTGGATCTCCTGGGAGTCTTGAATCGAAAAAGTCGGTCATTTTCGCCCAGCCGCGAGGGCAGCGGCAATCGCGGATGGTCGAAGTGGCGACAACCCGCCAGATTAGCAGCCGGCAGCGCGGCAGCCCCCTCGCCCGCCGGCATTTCCGACCGGGTGCGGCGAACCGCGCCGCCCTGCGGGACAAGTGCAATATCAAAACTTTTTGATACAGCCTTGCTGCGCAAAAATCGACCGACTAGACTGCCGGCCCCATGAACATGCGTGTCCCCACCCTGCGCCGCGACGACGACTGCGACGAGCTGGCCGCCCTCTGCAAGGCCGGCGGCGATCCGCTGCGCCTCAAGGTGCTGCGCGTGCTGGCCAGCGACTCCTTCGGCGTGCTGGAGCTGGCGCAGATCTTCGCCATCGGCCAGTCGGGCATCAGCCATCACCTCAAGGTGCTGGCCCAGGCCGGGCTGGTGGCGACGCGCCGCGAAGGCAACGCGATCTTCTACCGCCGCGCCCTGCCGGCCGCCGCCGGCTTCGCCGGCACGCTGCGCGCGGCGCTGCTGGCGGAGGTCGACGCGCTGGAGCTGGAGGCCGCCATCCGCGCGCGGGTCGCCGAGGTGCACGCCCAGCGCGCCGCGGTCAGCCGCGACTTCTTCAGCCGCATGGCGGACAAGTTCCAGGCGCAGCAGGACCTGATCGCCGGCCTGCCGCAGTACCGCGACAGCCTGCTGGCCCTGCTCGATGCGCAGGCCTTCGCCGACTCGGCCTGCGCGCTGGAGGTCGGCCCCGGCGACGGCGCCCTGCTGCCCGAGCTGGCGCGGCGTTTCGCGAGGGTGACGGCCCTGGACAACAGCCCGGCGATGCTCGAACTGGCCCGCCAGCGCTGCGCCCGGGAATGCCTGGAGAACGTCGAGCTGAAGCTCGCCGACGCGCTGCAGGAGAGCCCGGACAGCGCCGACTGCGTGGTGCTGAACATGGTGCTGCACCACTTCGCCGCGCCGGCCGAAGCGCTGCAGCGGCTGGCCGGGCGGGTCAGGCGCGGGGGCAGCCTGCTGCTGACCGAACTGTGCCGCCACGATCAGGACTGGGCCCGCGAGGCCTGTGGCGACCTCTGGCTCGGCTTCGACCAGGACGAACTGGCGCGCTGGGCCGCGCAGGCCGGCCTGGAGCCCGGCGACAGCCTGTACATAGGCCTGCGCAACGGCTTCCAGATCCAGATACGGCACTTCGCCAGGACAACGGCGGGCGCCGGCGAACGACAGCGAACCCCTTGAACATTGGATGGCACGGCCACGAGGCCGACTCAGCCACCGGCAACAACAGGAACCGATAGATGAGCGAATACTCCCTTTTCACCTCCGAGTCCGTGTCCGAAGGGCATCCGGACAAGATCGCCGACCAGATTTCCGATGCGGTGCTGGACGCCATCATCGCCGAAGACAAGCACGCCCGGGTGGCCTGCGAGACCCTGGTGAAGACCGGTGTCGCCATCGTCGCCGGCGAGATCACCACCAGCGCCTGGATCGACCTGGAGGAACTGGTGCGCAAGGTCATCGTCGACATCGGCTACGACAGCTCCGACGTCGGCTACGACGGCCACACCTGCGGCATCATCAACATCATCGGCAAGCAGTCGGTGGACATCAACCAGGGCGTCGACCGCGCCAAGCCGGAAGACCAGGGCGCCGGCGACCAGGGCCTGATGTTCGGCTACGCCAGCGACGAGACCGAGGTGCTGATGCCGGCGCCGATCTGCTTCTCCCACCGCCTGGTCGAACGCCAGACCGAGGCGCGCAAGTCCGGCCTGCTGCCCTGGCTGCGCCCGGACGCCAAGAGCCAGGTCACCTGCCGCTACGAGAACGGCAAGGTGGTCGGCATCGACGCGGTGGTGCTGTCCACCCAGCACAACCCGGAGATCACCCAGGCCGACCTGCACGAGGCGGTGATGGAGCTGATCATCAAGCACACCCTGCCGGCCGAGCTGCTGCACAAGGACACCCAGTTCCACATCAACCCGACCGGCAAGTTCGTCATCGGCGGCCCGGTGGGCGACTGCGGCCTGACCGGGCGCAAGATCATCGTCGACTCCTACGGCGGCATGGCCCGTCACGGCGGCGGCGCCTTCTCCGGCAAGGACCCGTCCAAGGTGGACCGCTCCGCGGCCTACGCCGGCCGCTACGTGGCCAAGAACATCGTCGCCGCCGGCCTGGCCGAGCGCTGCGAGATCCAGGTCTCCTACGCCATCGGCGTGGCCCAGCCGACCTCCATCTCCATCAACACCTTCGGTACCGGCAAGATCGGCGACGACAGGATCGTCCAGTTGGTCCGCGAGCATTTCGACCTGCGCCCCTACGCGATCACCCACATGCTCGACCTGCTGCACCCGATGTACCGGCCGACCGCCGCCTACGGCCACTTCGGCCGCACGCCGGTGGAAATGACCGTCGGCAACGACAGCTTCACCGCCTTCACCTGGGAGCGCACCGACAAGGCCGAAGCGCTGCGTTCGGACGCCGGTCTGTGACCGCGACGACCGCCGCCGCCAACGGCGGCGGTCGTCTCCTTCCCTCTGCAGTCCGGAGCTACAATCGGCTAAGATCGCCCGTCGATGCCTTCACTCCCAGGCCGCTACAATGCCAAGCGAAGAGCGACCTGCGGTAACCGTGACTCGATCGTTGCCGATCCCGTCTACATGGACATCTCAAATTCTTCGCTTCGGCGTAGTCGATCCTCGGGGCCGGGCCAGCGGCCGGCCCCGGATCGGCCACTCCGCCAGCGACCGGCCCCCGATTCCGGAGCCTGCAATTCTCTTGCGTGAGGAGTTTTCCGAGCTATGTCTCGCTTACCTGTCATCGTTGGTTTTGGTGGTTACAACTCAGCCGGTCGCAGCTCCTTCCACCACGGTTTCCGCCGCACCGTCATCGAGTCCCTCACCCCCCAGGCCCGCCAGGAAACCCTCGCCGGACTGGCCGTGATGATGAAGCTGGTGAGCGTGGTCGATGGCCAATACCGCGACAGCGATGGCTCCACCCTCACCCCGGCCGAGATCGAGCGCCGCCATGGCGAACGGATCCTCGCCGCGACCCTGATCCGGCGCATCGAGCGGCAATATTTCGACGTCGACGCCACCCACTGGCACAAGAGCCTGACCCTGTCCGGCGAAGACCAGCCGCTGCACTTCACCACCAGCGCCAAGCAACTGCCCGAGCCGCTGCCGGCCAACTGGAGCGTCGAGCCCCTGGAAGAGCACCAGGTGCGGGTGACCATCCACGGCAGTTGCGAATTCAAGGTCGACAGCTACCGCGAGATGCCAGTGAAGTCCGCCGGCCAGTTGCCCACCGGCTTCGAGCCGGGGGAACTCTACAATTCGCGCTTCCACCCGCGCGGCCTGCAACTGTCGGTGGTGGCCGCCACCGATGCGCTGCGCTCCACCGGCATCGACTGGCAGACCATCCTCGACCACGTGCAGCCCGACGAGGTGGCGGTGTTCTCCGGCAGCATCATGAGCCAGCTCGACGAGAACGGCTACGGCGGCCTGCTGCAGTCGCGCCTGAAGGGCCACCGCGTGTCCTCCAAGCAACTGCCGCTGGGCTTCAACAGCATGCCCACCGATTTCATCAACGCCTACGTGCTGGGCAGCGTCGGCAGCACCGGCAGCATCACCGGCGCCTGCGCCACCTTCCTCTACAACCTGCAGAAGGGCATCGACGTCATCACCTCCGGCCAGGCGCGGGTGGTGGTGGCCGGCAACGCCGAAGCGCCGATCACCCCGGAAATCGTCGAGGGCTATGCGGCCATGGGCGCCCTGGCCACCGAGGAAGGCCTGCGCCACATCGAAGGCCGCGACCAGGTGGATTTCCGCCGTGCCAGCCGTCCCTTCGGCGCCAACTGCGGCTTCACCCTGGCCGAGGCGGCGCAGTACGTGGTGCTGATGGACGATTCCCTGGCCCTGGAGCTGGGCGCCGATATCCACGGCGCGGTGCCGGACGTGTTCGTCAACGCCGACGGCTTCAAGAAGTCCATCTCCGCCCCCGGGCCGGGCAACTACCTGACCGTGGCCAAGGCGGTGGCCAGCGCGATGCAACTGGTCGGCGAGGACGGCGTGCGCCAGCGCAGCTTCATCCATGCCCACGGTTCGAGCACGCCGGCCAACCGCGTCACCGAGTCGGAACTGCTCGACCGCGTCGCAGGAGCTTTCGGCATCGCCGACTGGCCGGTCGCCGCGGTCAAGGCCTATGTCGGCCACTCCCTGGCCACCGCCAGCGGCGACCAGTTGATCTCCGCGCTCGGCACCTTCAAGTACGGCCTGCTGCCCGGCATCAAGACCGTCGATCGCTTCGCCGACGACGTCCACGACCAGCACCTGCGTCTTTCCATGCGGGACGTGCGCCGCGACGACCTGGATGTCTGCTTCATCAACTCCAAGGGCTTCGGCGGCAACAACGCCACCGGCGTGCTGCTGTCGCCACGGGTCACCGAGAAGATGCTGCGCAAGCGCCACGGCGAAGCCGCCTTCGCCGATTACCGTTCGCGCCGCGAAGCCACCCGCGAGGCAGCCCGCCGCTACGACGAGCAGGTCCTGCAGGGGCGTTTCGATATCCTCTACAACTTCGGCCAGGACATGATCGACGAGCATGCCATCGAAGTGAACGAGGAAGGCGTCAAGGTACCCGGCTTCAAGCAGGCGATCCGCTTCCGCAAGGACGAGCGCTTCGGCGACATGCTCGACTGAGGCGAGTCCCGTGCCGCGGGGGGCGTCCCCCGCGGGCTTTTCTCACTCCAGCGTCCGCGCCAGTTCGAGCAGCCCGTCGCGCCAGCCGGCCGTGCGCGGCAGAGCCAGGAACGACGGGTTGAGGAAATCGGCGCGCGCCGCGTAGTCCAGCGCCCTGCCCTGCAGATCCAGCACCTCGCCGCCGGCGCCCTCGAGCACGCCCTGGGCGGCGGCGGTGTCCCACTGCGAGGTCGGCGCCAGGCGCGGATAGAAATCCGCCAGCCCCTCGGCGAGCAGGCAGAACTTCAGCGAACTGCCGACGCTGGTCAGCCGCAGGTTGCCGAAACGCGCGGCGAGCCCCTGCAGTAGGCGCTCCTGGGCCGGACTGCTGTGCCGCCGGCTGGCGACCACGGTGAAATCCTCGCCCGGCGCGCGACGCACGGCGATCGGCCGTTCGACGCCCGACATCTCGCTGCTCCAGGCGCCGAGCCCGGCGCCGCCGAAATAGCAGCAGCCGGTCGCCGGCACCCCGACCACGCCGAGCAGCACCCGGCCCTCCTCGATCAGCGCGACGTTGACGGTGAACTCCTCGCTGCCGGCGATGAACTCCTTGGTGCCGTCCAGCGGGTCGACCAGCCACCAGCGGCGCCAACCGGCGCGTTCGGCCAGGGGAATCGCGCAGTCCTCCTCGGAGAGCACCGGAACCGTCGGTTCGAGCGCCCGCAGGCCGGCGCAGAGCACGCGGTGCGCGGCCAGGTCGGCGGCGGTCACCGGCGAGGCGTCGTCCTTTTCCTGTACGTCGATACCGTCCATGCGCCAGTACGGCAGGATGGCGGCGCCGGCCTGGCGCACCAGGTCGATCAGCGGGGCGAAGGGAACGGCGCTCACAGGACCAGCGCTCCGCGCTGAACCAGCAGATCGCGCGCCAGATAGAGCGCGGCCAGGGCCCGTCCCTCGCTGAACTGCGCATGCCGGACCAGACCGGACAGCTCGCGCAGGTTGACCCGCTCGACCCGCATCGGCTCCGGCTCGTCGCCCGGCAGGCGCTTGGGGTAGAGGTCGCGGGCCAGCACCACCTGGATCTTCTGGGTCATGTAGCCGGGCGAAAGGGACAGCTCGGTGAGGTACTCCAGTTGATGGGCGCCGTAGCCGGCCTCCTCCTTCAGCTCGCGGTTAGCCGCCACCAGCACGTCCTCGCCCGGCTCGATCAGTCCCTTGGGCAAGGACAACTGGTAATCGTCGGTGCCGGCGCAGTACTCCTCCACCAGCAGGGCGTGCTGGTCGTCGATCAGCGCGACGACCATCACCGCGCCGTAGCCGCTGCCGGTACCCACCAGACGCTCATAGGTGCGCTCGACGCCATTGGTGAAGCGCAACTGCAATTCCTCGACGCGAAACAGACGGCTGGTCGCGACGATCGCTCGAGCGAGTACGGTGGGTTTCTGGCGCATAGTCATTCCTCGACTGGATGGGCGGCTCGATTGACGTTCTTCTGGAGCCTCGTGGCTGGTTATCATAACCCGGCTCGCGATCCGGCTCGCCTCCGGCCGATGGCGCGCAGGTCCTTCGCATGCCACGCTTCCCGAAGCCTCCACCGACAAGAGCCGCCATGCCCCCGCTATCCTGGAGCGAAATCGACACCGTCCTGCTCGACATGGACGGCACCCTGCTCGACCTGCACTTCGACAACCACTTCTGGCTGGAGCACCTGCCGCGACGCTACGCCGAGCACCACGGCATCGGCCGCGCCCTGGCCGAACGCGAACTGCTGCCGCTGTTTCGCGAGCATGCCGGCCGGCTGACCTGGTACTGCCTGGACTTCTGGAGCGCCGAGCTGAAGCTGCCGGTCGTCGAACTCAAGCGCGAGGTCGCCCACCTGATCGCCCTGCGCCCGGAGGCCGACCGCCTCCTCGCGGCCCTGCGCGGCGCCGGCAAGCGCGTCGCGCTGATCACCAACGCGCACCGCGATTCGCTGTCGCTGAAACTGGAGCGAGTCGAGCTGGCGCCCTGGTTCGAGCGCCTGATCAGCGCCCACGACTACGGCTTCCCCAAGGAGGACCAGCAATTCTGGTTCGCCCTGCAGCAGGACTTCGGCTTCGCGCCGGCGCGCACGCTGTTCATCGACGACAGCCTGCCGGTGCTGCGCAGCGCCCGGCGCTACGGCATCGCCCACTTGCTGGCGGTACGCCGGCCGGACAGCCGCCAGGGTCCGAAGGACACCGAGGAATTCGCCGCCGTGGAGAGCTATGCGACCCTGTGCGAAGGATTGTGCTGAGCCTCGGGCCGAAATGCGGGAGCGGATTCATCCTCGCGGCCAAAAGCATCGCGAACGAACTCGCTCCCAGCGGAAGAACTTCCACCGCGGTTCACGGAACGCTCGCCAAAACACGGGAAAACCGAAAATTCCGCGACTGCCGGAAAAACGGCCGGGACAATCCCAAAATTGGATCGACCGTCCCGTTTCAGCAAAGTTCCCCTTAGCAAACAATGAGTTACAAAGCAATGAAAAAATCGAAAAATCACTAAAAAACGCTTGCAAGGTGTCTGCACTCCAGCGAGGATCGCCTCGTCATCACCACTGAGGTTCACGTCATGAAGTACGCACCCATACTCCTGCTCTCCTTCGGCCTGATCAGCGGCGCGGCATTCGCTGGCGGCAACACCGAGGCAGCGGTCGGCGGCGCACTGGGCGGAACATTGGGTTCGGTCGTCGGTGGCGCCCTGGGCGGCTCCACCGGCGCGGTAATCGGCTCGGGCGTCGGCGGCGCGGCCGGCGCCGGCATCGGCGCCGATCGGCGCAGCCGGACCGAAGCGGCCATCGGCGGCGCGCTCGGCGCGGCCGGCGGCAACGCTATCGGCAACTCGGTCGGCGGCCGCACCGGCGGCGTGATCGGCGCCGCGCTCGGCGGCGCCGGCGGCGGCGCCCTGGGCAACGCCTACGGCGACGACGATGACGACGACCGCGGTCGCCGCCGTGTCGAGCATCATCACCATTACCACGGCAAAGGCCACTACCGTGGCCCCTACAAGTACAGCAAGCATCGTCGCTGATACGGCCCCGGTCCGGCGCGACAGCCGATCCGCAAAAGCCCGCCCGCCTCGGCGGGCTTTTCGCTTTCAGAGGATCGGCGAAATCAGCCGCGCCACCCGCATGCCCAGGCGTTTCAGGCGGTGCGCCCGGCGGCTCTCCCCCCTGTCCAGCTCGCGGGAACGGCTGAAATCCCTTTGCAGCATGCATTCCACCTCAGCGGCGAAGGCGGTATCGAGGACGAACAGGGTCAGTTCGAAATTCAGCCGGAACGAGCGGTTGTCCAGATTGGCGCTGCCCACCGCCGCGGTATCGTCGTCGATCAGCAGCACCTTCTGGTGCATGAAGCCCGGCAGATAGCGAAATACCCGGATGCCCGCTTCGAGCGCCTCGAAGGCATACAGGCTGGAAGCGGCGTAGACCACCCGGTGATCGGCCCGCGCCGGCAGCAGCAGGCGCACCTCCAGCCCGCGCAGCGCCGCCAGGCGCAAGGCGGCGAACACCGACTCGTCGGGCACGAAGTAGGGACTGGCCAGCCAGATCCGCCGACGCGCCGCGTTGATCGCCGCGACGAACTGCAGCGAGCCGGTTTCCTGGGGATCGGCAGGGCCGCTGCCGACCAGTTGGCAGAGCACCCCGCCGGCGGGATAGCGCTCCGGCAGCAGCAGCGGCGGCAGTTGCCGGGTGGTCCAGAACCAGTCCTCGGCGAAGGACTCCTGCAGGCAGGCCAGCACGGGCCCGCTCAGCTCCACCTGGGTATCGCGCCAGGGCGAGAGCCGCGGATTGTTTCCCAGGTAGTCGTCGCCGACGTTCATCCCGCCGAGAAAGCCGCGCTGGCCGTCGACCAGCACCAGCTTGCGGTGGTTGCGGAAGTTCAACTGGAAGCGGTTGAGCAGCCCGCTGCGCGCGGAGGCCGAAAAGGCCCGCATCGCCACCCCTCCCGCGCGCAGACGCTGCACATAGTGACGCGGCAGGGCGTGGCAGCCGACGCGGTCGTAGAGGAAGAACACCTGCACGCCGCTGGCGGCCCGCTCCAGCAGCAGGCTCTGCAGACGCCGGCCGAGGCGGTCGTCGCGGACGATGAAGAACTGCAGCAGGATCACCTGGCGCGCCTGGGCGACGGCCTCGAAAATCGCCGCGAAGGCGGCCTCGCCGTCGATCAGCAGGCGCACCCGGTTGTTGCCCAGTGGCGGCTGGCGGCCGAGGCGCGCCAGCACCTTGAGATCCTGCGAAGCCATGCTGCCATGGGCCGCCTTGGCCTCCTCGACCCAGGGACGCCAGTCCTGCTCGGCCATCGCCCGGCGCATCTGCCGGTCGGCCTGGCGCCGCGCCCGGATATAGGCGTCGAAACGGCTGCGACCGAACACCAGATAGGGCAGCAGGGTGAGATAGGGCATGAACAGCAGGGAGATGGCCCAGGCGATGGCTCCCTGCGCGGTCCGCACGGTGAACACCGCGTGGACGGCCGCAGCCACCCCCAGCGCCTGGATCAGCACCAGCAGGTAGCCCAAGAGCTGCAAAGCGCCCTGTTCCATGCCTCACTCCTTCGAGATGCCGGTCCTGAGCATAACAGGCAGGCATCGCGGCGGAGCTGGCGAACAGGCGTGAAAAAGCCGCCCGGAGGCGGCTTCTTCACCAGGCGCGGCGGCTCAGAGCAACGGGCCGGCGTTGCGGATGGCGTCGGAGACGTCGAACTTCCTGAAGTTCTCGACGAACTGCCTGGCCAGGGCGCGGGCCGCCTCGTCGTAGGCGCTCTTGTCGGCCCAGGTGTTGCGCGGGTTGAGCAGTTCGGTGTCGATGCCCGGCACGGTTTTCGGCACGTCCAGGTTGATGATCGGCAGGCGCTCGGTCTCGACGCCGATCAGCGCGCCGCTCTGGATCGCCGCGATCACGCCGCGGGTGGTCGGGATGTTGAAGCGCTTGCCGACGCCGTAGCCACCGCCGGTCCAGCCGGTGTTGACCAGGTACACCTTGGAGTCGTAGCCCTGGATGCGCCTGATCAGCAGTTCGGCGTATTCGCCGGCCGGACGCGGGAAGAAGGGCGCGCCGAAGCAGGTGGAGAAGGTCGACTTGATGCCCTCGCCGGAACCCATCTCGGTGGAGCCGACCAGCGCCGTGTAGCCGGACAGGAAATGGTAGGCCGCCTGTTCGTTGTCGAGGATCGACACCGGGGGCAGCACGCCGGTCAGGTCGCAGGTGAGGAAGATCACCGCATTCGGCTCGCCGGCGCGGTTTTCCTGCACGCGCTTCTCGATCAGCTCGCGCGGGTAGGCGGCGCGGGTGTTCTGGGTCAGGCTGCCGTCGGCGTAGTCGGGCAGGCGCGAACGCTCGTCGAGCACCACGTTCTCCAGCACGGCGCCGAACTTGATGGCGTTCCAGATCACCGGCTCGTTCTTCTCGGACAGGTCGATGCACTTGGCATAGCAGCCGCCCTCGATGTTGAACACGGTGCCCACGCCCCAGCCGTGTTCGTCGTCGCCGATCAGGTAACGGCTCGGATCGGCGGACAGGGTGGTCTTGCCGGTTCCGGACAGGCCGAAGAACAGGGTCACGTCGCCCTCCTCGCCCATGTTGGCGGCGCAGTGCATCGGCAGCACGTCGACCTCCGGCAGCAGGAAGTTCTGCACGGAGAACATCGCCTTCTTCATCTCGCCGGCGTAGCGCATGCCGGCCAGCAGGACCTTCTTGGCGGCGAAGTTGATGATCACGCAGCCGTCCGAATTGGTGCCGTCGCGCTCCGGCACGCACTCGAAGTCGGGTGCGTTGAGGATTCGCCACTCGCCCTTGCCGGCGGGATTGAACTTGTCCGGGTTGATGAACAGGCAGCGGCCGAACAGGTTGTGCCAGGCGGTTTCGGTGGTCATCTTGACCGCCAGGTAGTATTCGGGATCGGCCCCTACATGCACGTGCGAAACGAAATGGTCACGCTCGGCGAGATAGGCTTCGACACGTTGCCAGAGGGCGTCGAACCTGTCGGTGGGGAAAGGACGGTTGATATTGCCCCAGGCGATCTTGTGCTGGCTGCCCGGTTCCTCGACGATGAAGCGGTCGCTCGGGGATCGCCCGGTGCGATGGCCGGTCCGCACCACCAGAGAGCCGTTGGCTGCCAGTTCGCCTTCTCCTCGGCGGATGGCTTCTTCTACCAGTTGCGCGGCGCTGATGTCGGTAAACACGGCTTGAGTGGCTTGCGTCATGTGCATCCGATCGGCTTGTGGCCGATTCCTCCATACGTTTTTGTAGCGCGACATCCGGTCGCGCTACAGGGAAAAGATAAAAAAAGTGCGGTCATTCTACCAGAAAAGCCGCCGATACAGTAGGAGCCGCCAGTCCGGCAAAGGTTCCGTGCCACTCCGTCCGCAGGCGAAAACCGATGGTCCGGCCGTGCCGAAAGCGGATTCGATCCGCTGAAGGAATCCGCCGCGCCACCGGGCGGCGGAGAGCCGACGCATCAGTGGCGGGTCGCCGAGGGCGCCCCGCTGCCGCCGCCGGCGAACAGTTGAGCGATATCGGTGGCATCGAACTCGTAGCGCTGGTTGCAAAACTGGCAATCGACCACCACCAGGCCGTCGCGCTCGCGCAGCAGTTGTTCGGCATCCGCCTGCCCCAGGCTGGACAGGGCGTTGGCCGAGCGCTCGCGCGAACAACTGCAGCGAAAGCGCAGCGGCAGCGGCTCGAACAGGCGTACCGCCTCCTGGTGGTAGAGCCGGCGCAACAGGGTCTCGTTGTCCAGCCCGAGCAGTTCCTCGGCGGTCAGGGTATCGGCCAGGGTGACCAGGTGCTCCCAGTTGAGCGTGCGCGCCTCGGCGTCCTTCAGGCGGTCGGCAGGCAGTTGCTGGAGCAGGAGGCCACGGGCGCGGCGACCGTCGGCATTGAGCCAGAAACGTGTCGGCAACTGCTCCGAATCGGCGAAATAACCGGACAGGCAGTCAGCCAGGCTCTCGCCCCGCAGCTCGACGATGCCCTGGTAGCGCTGGCCCCGGCGCGGGTCGATGGTCAGGGTCAGCAGGCCCTCGGGCATCAGTTCGCGCAGCCCGGCGCCGGGCTCCACCTGCTCGGCGTGATAACGGGCGATGCCGCGCACCTCGCGTTCGCTGGAACATTCCACCATGAGCAGGGGAATCGGTCCCGGGGAGCGCGCCTGCAGCACCAGCAGGCCATCGAACTTGAGGGTGCCGACCAGCAGCGCGGCGGCGGCGAGCATCTCGCCGAGCAGTTGGGCGACCGGCTCGGGATAGGGATGCTTGGCCAGCACCTCGGCGTAACTGCCGCGCAGGTCTGCCAGCTCGCCACGCACGTCGGTGTCGTCGAAGAGAAAGCGTTGGGTGAAATCGAAATCGGACATATCGGCTGGCCAATGGCAGGGAATGGAGCTGGCGACGGCCAGTGCTCGGAATCGCCACGAAGGGCGAGTCGCGACAAATTCTAGGAACACGGCCGGAAATCTCCAAGCCATGGGTGGTTCGCGGCTTCCCCGCGACGTGCCGCTCGTCGGTTGAACGGATGCTTTCCCGGCCCTGGCCAATACTCCAACCGCGCGGAAAACATGGAAAATCGATGGGTTATGGAGGGAAGTCGGGGGCAATCTCGCCATCCGGGGAACGTCAGGCAGGAACCGGGCCGTCTGCTTGACAGTGTCCTCGCCCAACCGCCTATACCTGTATCACTGCATCCACCTCGACGAGGCACGCCAAACATGGATGTGAGCGTTTTCGGTACCGGATACGTCGGCCTGCTCCAGGCGGCAGCCCTGGCCGCGGTCGGTCATCGCGCACGCCGCGTCGACATCGGCGAAACGGCGGTCGGTCGGCGCATCGAGAAGACGCAGCAGCGGAGCACCGGTCTGCCGTGGATCGATCCCCGGGCGGGTGCGCAATGAAAGTCCTGGTCACCGGCGCGGCCGGCTTCATCGGCGCCCATTGCGTGCGCCGGCTGCTGCTCGACGGCCACGAGGTGGTCGGCCTGGATAACTTCAACGACTACTACGACCCGGCCCTGAAGGAGGACCGGGTGCGCTGGATCTGCCGGGAAGCCGGCGACTTTCCCCTGTGGCGGCTGGATCTCGGCGATGCCGACGGCGTCGCCGGCCTGTTCGCCGCCCAGCGCCCGGAGGTGGTGGTGCACCTGGCCGCCCAGGCCGGCGTGCGCCATTCGCTGAGCGATCCGCACGCCTACGTGCGCAGCAACCTGGCCGGCTTCCTGAACATCCTCGAAGGCTGCCGCCGGCAGCCGGTGCAGCATCTGGTCTACGCCTCGTCCAGCTCGGTGTACGGCGCCAACCAGCACACGCCCCATTCGGTGCAGGACAACGTCGACCACCCGCTGTCGCTGTACGCCGCGAGCAAGAAGGCCAACGAACTGATGGCCCACAGCTACAGCTACCTGTTCGGCATTCCCGCCACCGGCTTGCGCTTCTTCACCGTCTACGGCCCCTGGGGCCGACCGGACATGTCGCCGATCCAGTTCGCCCGGGCCATCGTCGAAGGGCGGCCGCTGCGCCTGTTCAACTACGGCCGGCACCAGCGCGACTTCACCTACATCGACGACATCGTCGAAGGAGTGGTACGGCTGCTGCCGCAGCCGCCCCGTTCCGATCCGCACTGGGACCGCGAGCGGCCCCGGGCGGAAAGCAGCATGGCGCCCTGGCGCCTGTACAACATCGGCGGGCATCGACCGATCGCCCTCACCGACTACATCGACACCTTGGAAAGGCATCTGGGCCGCAAGGCCCTTCGGGAATTGCTGCCTTTGCAGCCCGGGGACGTGCTCGACACTTGTGCCGACGTCTCGGAATTGCAGCGGGACACCGGCTTTCAGCCCCAGGTAAGTCTCGAAGAAGGCCTCGCCCGATTCGTATCCTGGTTTTGCCACTACTACAGGATCGACAGCCCCGATGCCCCGGCCATTTCATCCGCCGCCGCGGACGGGGAGCTGTCGCGTGAGGTAATGCGCAATGAATGCCCCGGGAAACTCGTTTCAACAGCCCAGCTTCGTTAAGGACGGCCATTACACGCTCAAGGAAAAACGTACCGATCCCTCGCAGCGGGAGAAGATCCAGAACGCCCTCTGGGTCCACGATCGCGGCTGGTTCAGCGGCCGCCAGGGCGGCAGCCCCTGGAGCCTGTCCCGCACCAAGCGCCTCGGCGAGGCCTGCGCCGCCCTGCTGCTGCTGCTCCTGCTCTCCCCCCTGCTGCTCGGCATCGCCCTGCTGATCAGGCTGGACAGCTCCGGTCCCGTGCTGTTCGTCCAGCGGCGCACCGGCTTTCGCGGGCGCCGCTTCGGCATGTACAAGTTCCGCAGCATGGTGGCCGACGCCGAGGCCCTGAAGGACTCGCTGCGCCACCTGAACAAGCACGGCGCCGAAGCCATCGACTTCAAGATCGACGCCGACCCGCGGGTGACCGCGGTCGGCCGCTGGCTGCGCCGTACCAGCCTGGACGAGCTGCCCAACCTGATCAACGTGGTGCGCGGCGAGATGCGCCTGGTCGGGCCGCGCCCCACCTCGTTCAATGCCAGCCGCTACCACGAGCACCACCTGGGCCGGCTGAGCATCTATCCGGGCATGACCGGCCTCTGGCAGATCTCCGGACGCAGCGACGTCGATTTCGACGACCGGGTCGAACTCGACATGGACTACATCCGCCGTCAGGGCCCCCTGCTGGACCTGTGGATTCTGCTGAAAACCCCCGTCGAGGTGTTCCACGGCCACGGCGCCGCTTGAACCCTCATACCCCCAGGCAGAGCACGCATCAGGAGTCAGCCCATGACCATGCTCCGTTCCGAGCAGACCACGCTATTGCTGGAGCAGGACCGCCGCGTTCTCAACCCCAGCGAAGTCAACCTGGCGGCCACCCTGCTCGACCAGAACTGCCGCACCCTGCTGCTGATCGCCCCGACCAGCGGCTGTGGCACCACCACCTGCGCCCTGAGCATGGCCCGGCAACTGGCCGGCTCGGTCAAGGGCAAGCTCCTGCTGGTCGATGCCGGCCCCTCGGCCACCGGCCTCAGCTCGCGCCTGGGCATGGCGGCCGACCGCGGCCTGTTCGAGCTGCTGCAGAGCCAGCATCCGGAGGGCGAACTCCGCCACTGCATCCAGCGCCATCCCGAACTGCCCTTCGATCTGCTGCCGCTCGGCCAGCCTTCGGTGGCGGCCGGCCGCCTCACCGCCGAGGACCTGCAGTACCTGTTCGACTGCCTGGCGGCCCGCTACCGCTTCGTGGTGATCGACGCCGAGGCCGTCTACGGCGGCAGCAGCGGCCTGATCCTGGCGGCCATGGCCGACGCCGTGGCGCTGGTGGTGCGCGCCGAGGAAACCCGCTGGGAAGTCGCCCAGGCCGCCGTGCAGCGCCTGCGCCAGGCCAACGCCAGGCTGCTCGGCAGCGTGCTCAACGCCCGCCGGCTCTACCTGCCGAAATGGCTCTACCGGCTGCTCTGATCGGATCGCCCACAGGACGGACGCCACCATGAACAAGCCCCTGCTTTTCCTGCTCGCCCTCCTGGCCCTGGCCGGATGCAGCAGCCAGCGCTCGATTCCCGCCTACATCCTCACCGCCCCCGAGGACCAGGCCACGCACAGCGAACTGATCCCGGTGACCCAGGTACTGCGCCCGCAGGACGTGCTCGACGTGATCTTCCACATCGAGATGGATTCGCCCAACGCCTACCGCATCCAGCCGGGCGACCAACTGGAGATCCTGTTCGCCACCGCCAAGGGCCTGACCGGCATCAAGACGGTGATGCCCGACGGCACCGTCAATCTGGAATACGTCGGCAGCCTCCAGGTCGCCGGGCTCACCGTCGACGAGGCCCAGGCGCTGATGACCGAGCGCTACAAGGACACCCTGCGCACACCGCTGATCACCGTCTCGGTGGCCAAGGCGCAGACCCGCGCCCAGAACCTGCGCGACACCCTGTTCAGCCCGAACACCGGCATGAGCCGGGAAATCACCGTCGGCGCCGACGGCCGCGCGACCTTCCCGATGCTCGGCAGCATCCGCCTCGGCGGCATGAACAGCGACGAACTCGAAAAACTCCTGAACGAGCGCTACCGCGAGGAAGTCGGGCCGATCCAGGTCGACGTGCTGCTCAAGTCCACCGCCGCCAACGAGGTCTACATACTCGGCGAGGTCGGCCAGCCCGGCGCCTATCCGGTGCGCCGGCCGATCTCGGTGCTCGAGGCGCTGACCCTGGCGCGCGGCTACAACCCCGTCACCGCCGACCTGGAATCGGTGCTGATCCTGCATCGCGACGGCGAGCGGGTGGTGTCGCGCACCTACGACATGGAGGCGTTGCTCGACAACGACGCCGACAGCGTCGCCTACCTGCAGCCGGACGACCTGCTCTTCGTGCCGCGCAGCAGCCTCGCCGGCGCCGGCGACACCATGCGCCAACTGGCCGACGTGATGCTCTTCAGCGGCTTCAACTTCGGCTTCTCCTACCAGGTCGACGACAAGGACGAGGATGACTGACGATGGACGCCCTCAGGCACGAGAACTCCCCGCACGCCTTCTTCTCCGCGCTGTTCGCCAACCGCCGGCTGGTCAAGCGGGTATTCCTGGCCTTCGCCGCGCTCGCCCTGCTGCTGCCGCTGCTGCTCGGCCGCTCGTACGAGATCGGCGCGGAGGTCATGGTACAGTCGAAGAAGGTGGCCCAGACCGAACCCAACAGCGCCACCCTGCAGCAGGAGACCGACAAGTTCCTGCCGCCGACCCTGGCCGACATGGAAACCGAGAGCAGCATCCTGCGCTCGCCCGAACTGGTCCGGGCGACCCTCGAGTCGCTGATCCGCGAGGGCCACTTCGCCGAGGACAAGGGCCTGGCGGGCCGGCTGCGCGACTACCTGGCCGTGCCCCTGCGCGAGCATGTGCTCGACCCGCTGCGCACCGCCCTGGGCCTGGCCGCCGACGCGCCGCGCGACAACCGCCTGGACGAACTGACCCTGGCCATCCTGGAAGACCTCGAAATCATCCCGCTGCCAGGCTCCAACGTCATCGCCGTGCATTACCGCTCCGGCGACCCGGCCCTCGGCACCCTGTTCGTCAACCGCCTGCTCGACACCTACCTGGTCCGCCGCCATGCGCTGCACTCCAACGAACTGCCGGAAGCCTTCTACGAACAGAAGAAGACCCAGTACCAGGACCAGTTGAACGGCCTCGAAGCGCAACGGCTGGCCCTGCTCGAACGGATTCGCGCGGCCAACCCCGAGGAGGAAATCACCTTCCGCCTCAACGCCATCAACCAGGAAGAACAGGCCCTCAACCAGTACCGCGACCGCCTGCTGGAGAACCAGCGCTGGGTCGACTACCTGCAGGGCAACCTGGCCGTGGCGCGCAAGGCCAGGCTGACCGACTACGGCTTTCCCTACACCTTCGCCAACACCCTCGACAACGCCGCCTTCGAGGACCGCGAGATCCGCCAACTGGGCGACCGGCTGATCGAGCAGATCGGCCGCTACGGCGCCGAGACCGACATCTACAACCCGAACAGCGAGCCGATGAAGAACCTCCATGCGCAGATCAGCCGGACCCGCCAGCAATTCCTCCAGGTGATCGGCAACCGCATCAGCGAACGGCGCAAGGAACTGGAGATCATCTCCGGGGTGATCGCCCAGAAGACCACGCGCATCGAGGAATACCAGGCGCGCATCCGCGAGCTGCAGGACGCGCAGAGCGGCCTGCGCCAGCTCAACACCGAGATCGAGGCCCTGCACCAGGCCTTCTTCACCTACACCCAGCGCTACGAGGAAAGCCGCAGCCGCGCCCTGCTCGACGGCGGCCTGTCCAACGCCAAGGTGCTCAGCCGCCCCTTCGAGCCCAGCGAGGCGAGCTTTCCGCGGCCGCTGCAGATCATCCCTCTCGGCCTGCTCACCGCCCTGCTGCTGGCCGTCGCCGCGGGATGCCTGCGCGAATTCTTCGATCGCCGCTTCAAGTATCCCGGGCAGTTGCAGAGCCAGCTCGGCCTGCCCGTGCTGATGACCCTCAACGCCGAGCAGCCGGCCGCGCTGCCCAATCCGCACAAACCCGGGAGCCTGCCATGGATTCGACACTGGGCGAGCGACTGAGCGCCCGCCACCAGGACGCGCCGCTGCGGATCGCCCACCTGCTCGGCAGCGGCGGCTTCTACGGCCTGGAGCGGATGCTCCTCGAACACTGCCAGTACGCCCCCGGCCAGCACCGGGTGATACTGCTGGGCGGCCCGGAGTCGCTGGCCCAGCGCTTTCGCGAGGCCGGCGTGGAGCTGACCCGCTGCGGCGGCCTGGGCAGCCTGCTGCGCCAGTTGGGACAATCCGACGCACGGCCGGCACTGCTCAACGGCCACGGCTTCAAGGGGCTGGTCTACGGCTGGCTGGGCGCCCTGCTGCTCGGCCTGCCGCTGGTCGCCACCCAGCACGGCTTCACCCCGCGCAGCCGCAAGCAGCGCTTCTACGCCTGGCTCAGCCTGCAGTTGTGCCGCACCGCCCAGGTGCGCACCGTGGTCTGCGTGGCCACCAGCATCGCCTGCCTGCACCGCCAGGCCGGAGTGCGCGCCGGCAAGCTGCAGGTACTGCCCAACGGCCTGCCGCCGGCGCCCGCGGTCACCTACCTGCGCCCGCCGGGAGCGCCCGCCGCGCCGCTGATCGGCTTCGTCGGCCGCCTCAGCGCGGAAAAGGGCCCGGACCTGTTCGTCGAACTGGCCATCGAGCTGTGCTGCCGCGATCCCCGCCTGCACGCCGTGCTGCTCGGCGAAGGACCGCTGCGCGACGAATTGCAGGAGATCATCGACGCCGCCGGCCTGCACGAGCGCATCCTCCTGCCCGGCTACCGGACGGACCTGCCGGCCTGGCTGCGCGCCCTCGACGCGCTGGTCATCAGCTCGCGCAGCGAGGGCACGCCGATGGTACTGCTGGAAGCCATGCAGGCCGGAGTGCCGGTGGCGGCCTTCGCGGTGGGCGGCATTCCCGACGTGCTCGACCACGAGGCCAGCGGCCTGCTCAGCCCGCCCGGCGAGGTCGGCGACCTGACCCGCCAGGTGGCGCGCCTGCTGTTCGACAAGCCCCTCGGCCGGGCACTGAGCGAACGGGCCCGCCTCGCCCAGCAGCGCCACCACCACCTGCCGGCCCAGGCCGAACGCTGGCGCCAACTGTACCGCAACGCGGCCGGGGGCTGAGGCGATGGTTCTGGTCCTGCCCCTGGCGTTGATCGCCGGCCTCGCCTGCCTGCTGCTGCTGGCCGGCCCCCATCCCTACCTGGCGCCGCTGGTGCTGCCCGGCCTGGCGCTCCTGGTCGCGCTCTACCGCCAGCCGACCCTGGGCCTGCTGGCGCTGCTCGCCCTGGTGCCCTTCGAGGGCCTGTTCTCCGCCGCCGATGCGAGCGCCGGCGGCGGCGCGGGCGGCGGTGGCGGCCTCACCCTCAACAAGCTGCTGGGCCTGACGCTGATCGCCATCGCCGGACTGCAATTGCTGCTGCGCCGCCTGCCGGCGCAGCGCCTGCGCAGCAACCTGTGGCCGCCGCTGCTGGCCTTCCTCGCCTGGTACCTGCTCAGCCTGGCGTTCAGCAGCCACCTCGGCCTGTCGCTGCAGCACCTGCGCCAGCTCACCGGCGGCCTGACCCTGTTCGTCCTCGCCGTGCTGCTCGGCCGCGACCTCGACCTGTCGACCCTGGCGCGGGTGCTGGTGCTCTCGGTGGCCAGCACCTGCGCGCTGGCCCTGCTGAGCGGCGACGCTCCGCCGGACAGCAGGGCCAGCGGCCTGCTCGCCGACCCCAACTACTTCGCCCTGCTGATCAGCGTCGCCTTCCCGCTGGCGCTGCTTCTGGCGCTGCGCGCGCCGCGCCCGGCGCGGCGGCTGTTCTGGCTGGCCCTGCTGGCGCTGCTGCTGGCCACCCTCGTGCGCACCGGCTCGCGCTCCGGCCTGCTGGTGGCGCTGCTGACCGCCCTCATGTCCGCCTGGCACTACCGCGCCCGCCTGAAACACCTGCCGGGCCGCCATCTCGGCTGGCTGATCCTGGCCCTGGCGATCGCTCTGCCGCTCGCCCCCAGATTGCTGCCGGACAGTCTCGTCCAGCGCCTGGAAGCCCTGACCAGCCTGAGGTCCGGGGTCAACGCCCACGCCGACCCCTCCCTGGCCCGGCGCAGCGCCTATCTGCTGGTCGGCGGCCAGGTGCTCGCCGAGCACCCGCTGCTCGGCAGCGGTCCGGGCACCTTCCCCCTGGAATTCGCCAGGACCGGCTACGCCATCGCCTTCGCCGACCGGCCGCACCCCAACGACCTCTACCGTGAAGCGCACAACACCTACCTGGGCATGTTCAGCGAAACCGGCCTGCCCGGCGGCCTGCTGTTCGCCGGCCTGGTGACGCTCGCCCTGCGCAACTGCCTGGTCGCCCGCCGCCACTGGCTGGAGCGCGGCGACCCCGGGCGGGCGGCGCTGGCCGCCCACTTCGGCCTGTCCTGCCTGGCGCTGGCCTGCTTCCTGTTCTTCCTCAGCGTACCGAGCCACAAGTACCTCTGGGTGATGCTCGGAATAACCAGCCTGCTGCGCCTGCAGGCCGACGACGATGCCGCCGGAGGGCGACCATGAAACAGATCTCCATCGTCATTCCGACCCTCGACGAGGCCGCCCACCTCGGCCGCACCCTGGAAGCCGCGCGGCACGCCGCCGGACAGGCCGGCCTCGACTGCGAACTGATCGTCCCCGACAACGGCTCCCGCGACGGCAGCCAGGCTCTGGCCCGGCGTCTCGGCGCCCGCGTACTGGACTGCCCCGGCCTGAGCCTCGGCGCCCTGCGCAACCGCGGTGCGGCGGCGGCCGGCGGCGACTGTCTGGCCTTCCTCGACGCCGACATGGAAGTCCCCCCGGACTGGCTGACCACCTGGTGCGCGGTGCGCCGGGAGGACCGCGCCGATGTGCTCGGCCTGGTCCACCAGGCGCCGCCGCAGGCGCCCTGGTATGCCCGCGCCTGGTTGCAACGGCTGGCCGCCGAACGCGACCGGCCGGCGCTGCTGGACTGGCTGCCGACCGCCAACCTGTGCCTGGAGCGCGTCTGGTTCGAGCGCGCCGGCGGCTTCGACGAAAGCCTGCGCAGCGGCGAGGACAAGGACTTCGGCCTGCGCCTCGGCGAGGCCGGCGCACGCCTGCTCAGCCTGCCACGGCCGACCGTGCTGAACTGGGGCTTCGAAGGCAGTTGGCGCGAATGGCTGGGCAAGGAACTGTGGCGCCAGAACAGCCAGACGCAACTGTTGCGCAAGGGCCGCGCCAGCCTGCGCCGGCTGCGCTTCCCGCTGCTGGCGGCCGGGCACTGGACGCTCGACGCGCTGGCGCTGCTCTGCCTGCTGCTCGGCCAGCCGCTCGCCGCCCTCGTCGCCTTCGCCCTCGGCTGGCTGCCGGCCGGCCTGCTCAGCCTGCGCCACGCCTACACCCGCCGACGTCCGCTGCTGGCGGCGCGCCTGGCGCTCCTGCACTGGCTGCGCCTGCACGTCGCCGGCATCGCCCTGTTGATGGACCTGACCAACCTGAGCGCCCGGAGGCCTTCCCGTGGCTGAAACGATCTTCTGGCTGTGCCTGTCCCTGCCGCTCTTCGCCTGCCTGGGCTACCCCCTGCTGCTGGCTTGCTGCGCGCCTTTCCAGCGCCCGCCGCCCAGCGGTGCGCCGACGCCGCCGCCGCGGGTCAGCGTGATCGTCGCCGCCCACGACGAGGAACGGCACATCGGGGCCAAGCTGCGCTCGCTGCTGGACGACGACTACCCGCGCGAGCGGCGGCAGATCGTCGTCGCCAGCGACGGCTCGCGCGACGCCACCGTGGCCCTGGCCCGGCACATCGCCCAAGGCAATCCCTGGGATGACATCCGGGTGCTGGACCTGCCGCGCGGCGGCAAGGCCGCGGCGCTGAACGCCTCGGTGGCCCTGGCCTACGGCGAGATCCTGGTGTTCAGCGACGCCGACACCCTGTGGCACGGCGACACCCTGCGCCAGTTGATCGCGCCCTTCGCCGACCCGCGGGTCGGCGCCAGCGCCGGCAACGTGACCATCCCCGACGGCGGCCGGGCGCTGGCCATCGGCGACCGCGTCTACCGCGCCTACGAGACCTGGCTGCGCCGCCTGGAAAGCCGCAGCGGCTGCCTGGCCTCGGCCGACGGCGGCCTGCAGGCCCTGCGCCGCGAGCTGTTCCAGCCGGTGCCGGACGACGTCACCGACGACTTCTTCCTGGTCACCTGCGCGCCGCTGGCCGGGCGGCGCATCGTCTTCGCCGAGGCCGCGCGGGTCACCGACCGGGGCGTGGAGTCGGCGCAGGGCCAGTTCCGCCGCCGCCGGCGGATCACCGTCCAGGGCCTGCAGAGCCTGGCGCGCCGGCGCGAACTGCTCGACCCGGCCCGGCACGGCCTGTTCGCCCTGGCGCTGATCACCCACAAGCTGCTCCGCCGGTTCGCCCCGCTGCTGCTGGTTCCGTTGCTGGCGAGCAATCTCTGGCTGTGGGGCGCAGGCGGCTTCTACCGCTTCGCCCTGCTCGCCCAACTCGCCGGCTACGGGCTGGCGCTGATCGGCCTGCTCGGCCGCCACCGGCGCCTGCCCAGGCCCTTCCGCCTGGCCGCCTGCGCCCTGGTGACCCTGGGCGCCATGGGCGTCGGGGTCTGGCAGTTCCTCGGCGGCTACCGTTACCGGCAATGGAATCCACAACAGAGTCGATAGGGACCTCGCATGATGCTCAAGCAGATGATCAAGGCCGGCACCGGCTGGCTCTACCTCGATACCCCCGCGGGACGGCGCCTGCTGCGCGGGACCGGGACCATCCTGATGCTGCACCGGGTGGTGGCCGACGACGCCCTGGCGGACCTGCCGCACCGCAAGGAGCTGTGCATCGGCATGCAGGCCTTCGACCGTCTGCTGCTCTGGCTCGGACGGCACTTCGAGTGCGTGCCGCTCGCCGAACTGCTCGCCCCGGACGGACCGACGGACGGCCCGCCGCGCCTGGCCCTGACCTTCGACGACGGCTGGCGCGACAACGCCCTGCACGCCTTCCCGCTGCTCAAGGAGCACCGCATGCCGGCGAGCGTCTTCCTGTCCACCGACTTCATCGGCAGCACGCGGCGCTTCTGGTGGGAAGCCATCGGCGAAACCCTCTGGGGCAGCTTCGGCGAGGAAGCGCGCGAACGGCTCTGCGTGCGCTTGCGCCGCCATCTCGGCCCGCCGGACGAACTCCGCGCGGCGGCGCCCGAGCAGCCGCGCAGCCTGGCCCTCGACCGGTTCCTGCAGCGTCTGAAAAGCCTGCCGCCGGCCACCCTGCAGGCACTCGCCGACGACTGCCCGAGCCCAGCCGAGCCGCACGCCCTGGACTGGCGACAGGTGCGCGAGATGGAGGCCTCGGGACTGCTGCGCTTCGGCCCGCACGGCGCCAGCCACGCGATCCTCACCGGACTCGACGACGCCAGCCTGCGGGCCGAGCTGCACCGCTCCCACGAGGCCATCGCCACGCATTGCCGCGAGCCGCTGCCGGTCTACTGCTACCCCAACGGCGACCATGACGAGCGCGTGCGCGCCGCCCTCGCGTGCCTGGGCTACGGCCATGCGCTGAGCACCCGCCCCGGCCTGCACCACCAGCGCCAGGGAGCGCCGCTGTCGCTGCCGCGCATCGGCGTCTGCCAGCACAGCGCACGCCAGCCCGCCCTGCTCGGCTGGCGCATCCTGCAGGGCGCCCGCCGGCACGTCGCGCCGGCCCTGCTGGCGCTGCACACCAGCGAGGCATCGGGTCGATGACGCGCAACCAGTATCTCCGCCACCTGCTGCTCAGTATCGGCACCAGCCTGGCGATGCTGGCCCTGCGCCTGTTGCGCAACATCCTGCTGGCACGCATCCTCGGTCCCGCCGACCGCGGCCTGTTCGCCCTGCTCAGCGCCCTGCCGGAGCTGATCGGCGCGGTCACCAGCGGCGGGCTGAACACCGCCGTCGGCTACCAGGCCGCGCGCCAGCGGCCGATGGGGCTGCTGCTGACGCTGATGCTGCTTTACGGCTGCCTGGCCTCGGCGCTGGCCACCCTGCTCGGCGTCCGGGCGCTGGACGCCTTCGGCCCGGAACTGGCGATCACCGTCCAGCTCGGCCCCTTCGCCGGCTTGCTGCTGCTGGCCGTGCCGCTGTTCGTGCTGAAAAGCGCCCTGCTCACCCTGCACAACGCCGACGGCCGGGTCGGCGCCTTCAACGGCCTGCGCCTGCTGGAATCGCTGACGCCGCTGGTGCTGTTCCTCGCCCTGTTCTGGATATGGCCGCACGCCGCGCTGAATGCCGCGCTGATCGGCTGGCTCGGCGGCCTGGGCCTGGTGGTGGCGGTCGGCCTCTGCCTGCTCGCCCGCCACCACAGCATCCGTCCGCACTGGGATTCGGCGAGCCAGGGCGAACTGCTGCGCTTCGGCGGGCGCAGCCATCCCGACGTACTGTTCCAGCAGTTGCTGATGCGCGCCGACTACCTGCTCATCGGCCTGTTCCTCGACAGCCGGGCGCTGGGCTACTACGCCATGGCCACCGCCGCCGCCGAGCTGCTGTTCATCGTTCCCGAGGCGGTCACCACGCCCCTGATGAAACGCCTGCTGCAGCAGGGCGAGGGCATCGAACGGCTCACCCCGCTGGCCCTGCGCCTGACCGGCACCGTCATGCTCCTCGCCTGCCTGGGCATGGCGCTGGTCGGCGAGCGGCTGATCGTGCTGCTGTTCGGCGATGCCTTCCGTCCCGCCTACCCGGCCCTGCTGGCCCTGCTGCCCGGCATGTTCGGCCTGTGCTATTCGAGCATCCTGCGCCTGGACCTGCTCGGCAAGGAGCGCCCCGGCACCCTTTCCGTCCTCGCCGGCGGCGCCGCGGCCCTGAACCTGCTGCTGGCGGTGTCGCTGATCCCGGTGTGGGGCATCGTCGGCGCCGCGATCGCCTCGTCGGTCGCCTACGGCGCCCTGGCCCTGGCCATGCTGCTGCTCTACTGGCGGGTCAGCGGGGTCGACTTCGGCCAGACCCTGCTGATCCTGCCCGGCGACCTGCGCCTGCTGCGCGCGCAACGGGGGACGGCGATATGAACGGCTGGCGCATCCTGCTCTTCGGCGGCCTGCTGCTCGGCGCACAATTGCCGCCAGCGCCGGCCCAGGACTGGAGCGGCATCCGCGACGGCGCGCTGTACCTGCGCGCGCCGCAGGGCGACACCCTGCAGGTCGACTGGCGGCCGGCCTGGCAGGCCGAGGCCAACGCCGAGCACCTCTACCTGCAGGCCGGCGACGGCCGCCTGCTCGCCCAGCGCGACATCGCCGCCGCGGAAACCCGCGGCAGCCAGCGCTGGACGCTGCCCGCCGGGAACGGCGACCTGCGCCTGGAGATCCCCGGCTACAGTTTCCGCCTCTACCGGGTCCGCCATGGCGACGACACCGCTGCGCTGTTCGAGCCGGTCAAGCAGCATTTCTGCGCCGAACTGCCGGCCGGCACGCAGTTGTACTTCCGTGTGCGCGCCGGCGAACGCGCGGTGCTCGCCGGCAAGTACCACGGCGGCGTCGACGGCCTGCACGTCGAGCGCCTGAGCGACGGCCACCAGCTCGACCTGCCGCTGTCGCGCGACAGCCACTACAGCCGCAGCGACCGCATCGAGCTGCCCGTTGCCGAGCGGGACCAGGTGTGGAGCCTGCGCCTGCGCGGGCACGGCAAGGCCGCCTTCTGGCTGGACGGCAGCGCCAACCTGTTCGCCCGGCGCCCGGAACACCTGTTCAGCCCCGAACTGGAGCGGGGCCGGGTCGGGCTGACGCTGCACGACGAGGTCGCCGGCCCCACGCCCCGGCTCGGCGTGGGCCTGCCCTACACGCCGCCGGAGGCGCCCGAACTGCTCGCCCGGCTGGCGCCGCGCGCGGCCAACCACTACAGCTTCGTCGACGTCACGGTGCGCCGCCCGCACCACGAGCAGGCCTTCCGCCCGCTGTACTTCACGCGCTACGGCATCGACGCCGACAGCACCCTGCTGTCGCAGACCGGCCGCCGCTCGGTGCTCGAGGCCGACGACGCCAGCCATGCCGGACTCGCCGCCTGGATCGACGGCATCCGCGCGCTCGGCGGCGCCGGCCGCCACTACATCTCCTTCGCCGACGAGCCCAACCTCAGCTATCCCGACTACCCCAGCTTCGCCAGCTACTTCGCCGCCATGGCCCGCCAGGTCCGCGCGACGGCCGGCGCGCGCGAGGCCGGCATCCGCATCGCGGTGCCGGCCTCCTCGCGCCTGGTCAACGGCCCGACCAGCGCCGACGCCAGCGCGCGCCGCGGCCTGGACTGGGCGCGCCGGCTGCTGGCCTCGCACGACGAGGAAATCGACGCCCTGGCCTGGCACGAATGGATGGTCCGCGACCTGCGCGCCACCCGCGTCTATCGCGACAGCGTGCGCCAGGCCGCGCAACTGGTCGGCCTGGACGAGCACGGCCGGCCGCGCAAGGCCCTGCTGCTGGAGCAGACCAACCTGTCCAGCGGCAACGACGTCAGCCCCTACGAGCAGGAAACCCGCTTCGCCGCGCTCTGGTGGGCCTCGGTGGCGATCAACGCGGCCCAGGACGGCCTGCTCGAACAGCTCAACTGGTTCCTCGCCACCGACGACGAAGAGCACTTCAAGGGCATGATCGGCCGGACCGGCGACGGCCGCTACGTGCTCAAACCGGTCGGCGAGGCCATGGCTTTCATGCAGCGGCACTGGCAGCAGGAAGTCCTGCGCTTGGACAACGACGCCTTCGAGGTGGACACGCTGGCCATGCGCACGGGTTCCCGTCTGGTCCTGTTCGGCGTGAACAAGACGCCACGACGCCAGGAGGTACGCCTGAGCGGCGCCCCCCTGGCCTGCCATGCCCAGGAGCCGCCGCGCCTGCGCCTGTTCGACGCGGAGGCGCCCGACGCGACGTCCGACGCGGCTGTCCTCGACTGCACGCAGCGACCATGGCGCTTCGGCCTGCCGGGGGAAAGCCTCTTCGTCCTCGAATGGACGGCGCCCTGAGCCCCCGGGCCGGGTGGCGCCGCAAGGGCCGGCCCGGTCCCCGGCGCGGACGGCCGGAGACAAGCCGGGCACTCCGGCGCCCGGCTGCTACGCTGCTTTACGACATGCCGAGCGAGCTACCCATCGAGGACGGACCTCACCATGGACTATCGCTTCGAATGGACCACCAGCCTCTGCGCGCCCGACTTTCCCCACGAGGCCTACGCCAGGCTCCATGCTCTGGTGCCGCAGGCCACCCCGTTCAACCGGCTCGGCTGGCTGCGGGCCGCTGAGCGCGCCCTCGAAGCGGAACAGCGCCTGCACGTGCTGCTGGCCTGGGAAGGCCGCGAACTGCGCCTGTGCCTGCCGCTGGTGCGTAGCCGCGAGCGCCGCCTCGGCCTGCGCTGGACGATCCTGCGCCATCTCGGCTATCCGCTCGGCGACCGCATCGCCCTGCTCTGCCAACTCGACGAAAACGGCCGGCGCCGGGCGCGCGAGGCCATCCACCGGCATCTGCCGCATGCCCTCCTGCAACTGCACGAACTGGCCGCGGATGGCGAGCAGCAAACCCTGCTCGAAGGCTGGGCCGTGGCCAGTTCGAGCCACGAAAAGCGCACGAGCTGCCGGGTGCCGGTGCACGCGATCGGCGAGGACGACCGGCGCGAACCGTCCGGCGACCTGCGCTACAAGTTGCGCCGGGCGCGCAAGCGCGCGGCCGCCTGCGACGCTCGGATACGCCGGCTGAGCCCGGACGGCGCGAGCATCGGCGCCGCACTGGAGACCATCGCCGCGGTCGAGCGGGCCAGTTGGAAGGGCGCGCAGGGCGTCGGCATCTTCTCCGGCGAACGGCGCCGGCAATGGATGCGCGAGGCCTTCGGCGAACTCGCCGCGGACGGCCTGGTGCGCATCGTCCTGCTCGAACACGGCGGCCGCTGCATCAGCTACCGCCTCGGGCTCCTCGAACACGGCCGGCTGTACGACTACAACCTGGCCTTCCTGCCGGACTACGCCGAACTCGGCAGCGGCCGCCTGCTGCTGGACGAATGGATCCGCTGGGGCCTGGAGGAGGGCTGGCGGTACGTCGACGCCTCGCGGGTCAGCCTGCGCGATTCCAGCCATCAACTGCACGAACGCATGACCGGCGCGGTCCTGCAACTGCGCTGGAGCCTCTACTCCCGGCGCCCCGAGGGCATCGCCCTGGGCCTCGCCTACCGCCTCTGGAGCGCCCTCAAGGCCCGGCGCCGGAGCGCCATGGTCTGCGCCTCCGCCGACACAGGAGAACGCCCATGCCCAACCGAGTGATCGTCAATGCCGACGACTTCGGCCTGAACCGCGAAGAGAACGCCGTCATCGTCCGCGCCTTCCGTTGCGGGCTGATCAGCTCGGCCACCCTGATGGCGAACATGCCGGCGTTCGCCCAGGCCTGCGCGCTGATCCACGCCGAGGGCCTGCACGGCCGGGTCGGCCTGCACGTCAACCTCACCCACGGCCGACCGCTGAGCGACGCCATCGCCAGCCTGTCCTGCTTCTGCGACGCGGCCGGCGAATTCCGCCTGCGCCTGCCGCGCCATCGCCTGTGGCTGGGCCGCGCCACGCGCGCGGCGATCGACGAGGAACTGGAAGCGCAATGGCAGCGTTGCCTGTACCACGGGGTGCGGCCCAGCCATCTGGACTCCCACCAGCACGTGCACAACATCTGGCCGGTCGGCGAACAACTGGCGCGCTTCGCCGCCGCCCGCGGCGTGCCGCTGCGCCTGGCGCGCAACCTGGGCAACAACCTCGGCCCGACCAAACGGTTGTTCAAGAGCCTGCTCAACCGGCGCCTGCGCCAGTTGGCCGGGCGCTGCGCCGAACACGTCTGCACCACGGCCGACCTGCGCGACCAGCCCCTGCCGGCGCAGGGCACGCTGGAGGTGATCGCCCACCCCTGCAACCTCGACCGGGACTTCGGCGACGCCTACCTGGCTCCCGGCGAATCCCTCGCCGCCCTGCTCGAACGCCGCCTCGGCAGCGTCCCGCGAACCGCCTACGGCATCGTGGAAAGGCCCGCGGGCAGTCCGTGCCCGCCGTGAGCGGGCGTTGGGAATCGACTGCAGCCGTGCGCTGCACCCGGCGCGCACGGTGGCGAAGTCCAACCTGCACATGAACGGCGTGCAGAAGCGAAGGTGTCCGCCCGCTCCAGGCGGCGGCGCAGTCAGCCAGATACGCCTGGTAGAGGTGACGCGCCGCGCCCTGGAGAGAGGCATCGGTCGCGGACATGGACGCTCGCCGATGCCCGCCGATTCCAAGTCGTCACAAGACGCACGCGGACCAGGGCATCGGGATCAATCCGGCCCATCCACCTTTTCCAGCGCATGGATATCACCGACCGGACAGGGCTCGAGAGCGCCGCCCGGTCCCCTGGAGAAGATACGGTCCTGCCGGGTCAGTTCGCCCAACGTGGTGCTGTAGGCCAGGGCGTTGTCGATGTCCAGATTGTTGCAGGGACGGCTGAACTCGATCAGGTAGCGCCGGCCGGGATCGTCGCGCAGGACGATGTGCCGCTTGTCCAGGTATTCCCAGTGGGAGAGGTCGTAGCGGCGGATCGACTCCACCCGTTCGCCCAGCCGGTAACCGCTCCCGGCCAGGCGCTGCTCCAGTGTCTCCCCTTCCGGTCGCGGCCGGCCGCCACAACCGGCCAGCGACACGGCGATCAGTCCCGCCAGCAGGATTCTGCCCATGGTGACGCCCCTCCTCGTCGCGCTCGTCCCGGCGTCCGATGGTGCGGGGCTCCATGGCATTTGTCGACCTTGCCACGGGCAGTCCCGCCGCGAAGAAAAAGGCGCCCCCCGTGGAGCGCCCTACCGCAATCACCAACCACCGAGGGTCGCGCGGCATCGCTGCCGCGCCTCACGGCACCGCCGCCCGGCGGCGCCATGATCGACATGGAGAGGCGTCAGACCGGGGTCAGCAGTTCTCCCTTGTCGATGAACGTCCGCAGGTTGGCGATGACCAGTTCCTCCATCTGCAGGCGGGTTTCCTCGGTGGCGCTGCCGATGTGCGGCAGCAGCACCACGTTGGGCATGTCCAGCAGCGCCGCCGGCACCCGCGGCTCGCGCTCGAAGACGTCGAGAGCCGCGGCGCCGAGCCGGCCCTCGGCCAGCGCCGCGACCAGCGCCGCCTCGTCGACCACCGAGCCGCGCGCCACGTTGACCAGCAGGCCCTTCGGTCCCAGCGCCGCGAGCACCTCGGCGTTCACCAGGTGGTGGGTCGCCGGGCCGCCCGGACAGGTCAGCACCAGGAAATCGGCCCACTGCGCCAGCTCCACCGGGGAGGCCGCGTAGCCGTAGGGACAACCGTCCAGCGGCCGGCGGTTGTGGTAGCGCACCTGCATGTCGAAGCCGCTGGAGCGCCGTGCCAGCGCCTGGCCGATGCGCCCCAGGCCGAGGATGCCCAGGCGCTTGCCGCTGACCCGCGCACCCAGCGGGAAATTGCCGACCAGCCAGTTGCCGGCGCGGACGAAACGGTCGGCCTCGGCGATCCGCCGCGCGCCGTCGATCAGCAGCCCCATGGCCAGGTCGGCGACGCAGTCGTCGAGCACGTCCGGCGTATTGCTCAGCGGGATGCCGCGCCGGCGCAGCGGCTCCAGCGGGATGGCGTCGTAACCGACGCCGAAACTGCACACGGCGCGCAGGTTGGGCAAGGCTTCGAGCATCGCTTCCGTGCAGCCGAAGCGCGCCGAAGTCACCAGCACCTCGAACTGCGCGCCCTGTCCGGCCAGGAAGGCTTGGCCATCGACATGTTTCCAGTACGGCTCGGCAGCGTACTCCTCGGCCATCCGCCGATTGAAACGCTCGCTCAGCGGGCCGACCTGCAGCACTTTCGGTCCATTCATCGAAAACTCCTCGACTGGATTGATCCGGCCTCAGGTTACCGGCGCCGGATTGAACAGCACCAGATCGTTGTGCAGGCGATGCCGCTCGGCCCAGGTCCGCGTGCGGCCGCTGGCCACGTCCAGGTAGAGCCGGAAGATCTCCCCGCCCAGTTCCTCCAGCGACAGCCGCCCCGAGGTCACCCTTCCGGCGTCCACGTCGATCAGGTCCGGCCAGCGCTCGGCCAGCTCGCTGCGGGTGGCCACCTTGATCACCGGCACCATCGCCAGGCCGTAGGGGGTGCCGCGCCCGGTGGTGAAGACGTGCAGGTTCATTCCGGCGGCCAGTTGCAGGGTGCCGCAGATGAAGTCGCTGGCCGGGGTGGCGCAGAACTGCAGGCCCTTGCCCCGGACCTTCTCGCCCGGCGGGACCACGCCGGCGATCGGGCTGGAGCCGGACTTGGCGATCGAGCCCATGGCTTTCTCGACGATGTTGTTCAACCCGCCCTTCTTGTTGCCGGGAGTGGTGTTGGCGCTGCGGTCGGCCATCCCCCGCGCCAGGTAGCGGTCGTACCAGTCCATCTCGCGGATCAGCGCGTCGGCCACCTCGGGCGTAGCCGCCCGCGGGGTGAGCAGGTGGATGCCGTCGCGCACCTCGGTGTTCTCCGAGAACATCACGGTGGCGCCGGCGCGCACCAGGAGGTCCGCGGTGACGCCCAGCGCCGGGTTGGCGGTGATCCCGGAGAAGGCGTCGCTGCCGCCGCACTGCATGCCGACCACCAGCTCGGAGGCCGGGCAGGTCTCGCGGCGCCGCGCGTCGAGCACCTCGAGGCGCGCCTCGATCAGGCCGAGGATCTGCCCGACCATCCCGGCGAAGCCGTTGCCCGACTCCTGCAGGCGGTACAGCCACTGCGGCTCGCTCATCCCGCTGGTCAGCGCGTCGCCCGGCATCAGCTGGACCGGCTGCAGCTTCTCGCAACCGAGGCCGATGACCAGCGCCTGGCCGCCGAGGTTGGGGTTGCGGGCCAGGTTGAACAGGGTGCGGATCGGGATCACCGCGTCCGGCGCGTTGATCGCCACGCCGCAGCCGTAGCTATGGCTCAGGGCGATCACGTCGTCGACGTTGGGATATTTCGGCAGCAGTTCCTTGCGCGCCCGCTCGACGCAGTGCTCGAGCACCCCGGCCACGCACTGCACGGTGGTGCTGACGCCGAGCAGGTTGCGCGTGCCGACGCTGCCGTCGGGGTTGCGGAAGCCCTCGAAGGTGAAGCCTTCCAACGGCTCCACCGGCGCGACGGCCTGGGTCGCCCGCGGCAGGCTGTCCAGCGCCGGCGGCTCGGGCATGCGCAGGTGCGCCTCGGTCACCCAACTGCCGCGGGGAATCGGCTGCAGGGCGTAGCCGATGACCTGGCCGTAGCGCACCACCTCGGCGCCTTCGGCGAGGTCCGCCAGCGCCACCTTGTGGCTCTGCGGGATGTGCTCGGCCGCCGCGAGACCGTCGGCGAAGCGGCTGCCGGCCGCCACGCCCTGGTCGTTGACCACCACGCCGACGTTGTCGTCCGCGTGCAGGCGGATGTAGCGCGGCGAGTCCTGATGTTCGATCAACATGACACTATCCTCGTACAGATTTCAGGCGGACGCCGCGCTGCCCTGGGAACCGAGTGGAGCGGCCGGGGCCTCCTCCCGGTGGGCCGAACCGCCCTGGGTCGGGCCGTCCCTGAGTTCGACGCGCTGGATGCGGCCGACGATCACCAGGTAGCTGAACACCGCCACCAGCGCGTTGGCGCCGACGTACACCAGCGCCCACTTGAAGGAGCCGGTGGCGCTGATGATGTAGCCGATGACGATCGGCGTAGTGATCGAGGCGATATTGCCGAAGGTGTTGAACAGCCCGCCCGAGAGGCCGGCGATCTGCTTCGGCGAGGTGTCCGCCACCACCGCCCAGCCCAGCGCGCCGAGGCCCTTGCCGAAGAACGCCAGGGTCATGAAGCCGACCACCATCCACTCCGCCTGGATGTAGTTGCAGAACACCATGCTGGTGGAGAGCAGCAGGCCGGTGACGATGGGCAGCTTGCGCGCCAGGGTCAGCGAGTGGCCGCGACGCAGCAGCCAATCGGAAATCACCCCGCCGAGCACGCCGCCGATGAAGCCGCAGAGCGCCGGCAGCGAGGCGATGAAGCCGGCCTTGAGGATCGACATGCCGCGCTCCTGCACCAGGTACACCGGGAACCAGGTGAGGAAGAAGTAGGTGATGCCGTTGATGCAGTACTGGCCGAGGTAGACGCCGACCAGCATGCGATTGGTCAGCAACTGGCGGATGTAGTCCCAGCGCGGCCCCTGGCTGCCCGGCTTGCGGGCGCTGTCCATATCGACCAGGCCGCCGTTCTGCTCGATGTGCTCCAGCTCGACGCGGTTGATGCGCGGGTGCTCCTTGGGGTTGTAGATGGTCTTCAGCCAGACCCCGGAGAAGACGATGCCCAGCGCGCCCATCATGACGAACACGTGCTCCCAGCCGAACTTGTGGACGATCCAGCCCATCAACGGAGCGAACAGCGCGGTGGCGAAATACTGCGCGGAGTTGAACACCGCCGAGGCCGTGCCGCGCTCGGCGGTGGGGAACCAGGCGGCGACGATGCGCGCATTGCCGGGGAACGACGGCGCCTCGGCGAAACCGACCAGAAAGCGCAGCATGAACATGGTGGTCACCGCCCAGGCCACCGGCATGCCGCCGACGAAGCCCTGCAGCAGGGTGAACAGCGACCAGGTGAAGATGCTCACCGCATAGACGCGCTTGGAGCCGAAGCGGTCGAGCAGCCAGCCACCGGGAATCTGCCCCAGCACGTAGGCCCAGCCGAAGGCGGAGAAAATGTAGCCGAGGGTCACGGCGTCGATGCCGAGGTCCTTCTGCAGGGAAGAGCCGGCGATGGAGATGGTGGCGCGGTCGGCGTAGTTGATCGTCGTCACCAGAAACAGCATGAGCAGAATCAGGTAACGCACGCGGGTTTGCTTGATGGCTTGCATGGCGTTGGCTTCCACGAATTGTTCTGTTGTTGCGTGGAGTGGCCCTGGCGGCGCAGGGCAACGGGTTCACGAGCGGCCGGTCACCCACCTCCCGCCGATACCACTGCACGGATACGTCGGGGCATGGCGATCCTGGATGGATACATGAAAGGTCCTCGGTTGCCAGGGTGTCGGGATGGCCGGTAAGACTGCCCGCCTGTGGCTCGCTCGCCGCTCCGCAGGCGGGGCGACATCACTGCGGGCCGAGCTTCCTGATCAGCGCGGCGAGACGCTCGTACTCGTCCGGCAGCAGGTCGGTCAGCGGCGCGCGCACCGGACCGGCGTCGTGGCCGATCACCCTCACCCCGGCCTTGACGATGCTCACCGCATAACCGGCGCGGCGGTTGCGGATCTCCAGCAGCGGCAGGAAGAAGTCGTCGATCAGCCGGCCCACGGTGACCTGGTCGTCGGCGGCCACCGCCTTGTAGAACTCCATCGCCGTGCGCGGGATGAAGTTGAACACCGCCGAGGAGTAGACCGGCACGCCCAGCGCCTTGTAGGCCGCGGCGTAGACCTCGGCGGTCGGCAGGCCGCCGAGGTAGGCGAAGCGCTCGCCCAGGCGGTGGCGGACCGACACCATCAGCTCGATCTCGCCAAGGCCGTCCTTGTAGCCGACCAGGTTCGGGCAACGCTCGGCCAGTTGTTCGAGCAGCGCCGGGGTCAGCCGGCAGACGTTGCGGTTGTAGACCACCACGCCGATCTTCACCGCCCTGCAGACCGCCTCGACATGCGCGGCGACGCCCTCCTGGCTGGCCTCGGTCAGGTAGTGCGGCAGCAGCAGCAGGCCCTTGGCGCCGAGCCGCTCGGCCTCCTGGGCCATGTGGATGGCCTGGCGGGTCGGGCCGCCGACGCCGGCGAGGATCGGCACGCTGCCGGCGCAGGTGTCGACCGCGGTCTTGATGATCCGCGGGTATTCGTCGAGGCCCAGCGAGAAGAACTCGCCGGTGCCGCCGGCGGCGAACAGCGCACTGGCGCCGTAGGGCGCCAGCCATTCCAGGCGGCGGGCGTAGGACTCGGCGTCGAAATCGCCGGCGGCATCGAAATCGGTGACCGGGAAGGACAGCAGCCCGGAGGAAAGGATGGACTTGAGTTCTTGTGGCGTCATGTTCGGGCACCCTGCATGGGAGGTGAAGGAGCCGGTCGGCGACCGGACTTGAAATACGTTATCGTATGACTTTGGCAAAAGCCACCCTCTTGCGAAGACTTTTCGTTCCAAACACCCTCTCATCCGAGCGCAAGGTGCTGCGCAGCATCCTCAACTAAAAACATAACTTATTGAATATAAAAAATATTATCGAATATCACGCAGCAATCGGCGACTCGACCGAGGCGTCTTCCCACCAAAAACTGTCATCGTATCTTTATCGGAAAAGTACGGCGATCGCGGCGATCGCCATGAAGCCTTGCGCACCGCCGGAGGTGCCGGTATGGCAAGAATCGCCTCGGAGACGAGCAGCCGACACGACGGGACGGGAAAGGACGGCGGACAACCGGACGGACATGCCGCACGGTCACGGGAAGGAATGAAGGAATGAAGGAATGAAGGAATGAAGGAATGAAGGAATGAAGGAATGAAGGAATGAAGGAATGAAGGAATGAAGGAATGAAGGAATGAAGGAATGAAGGAATGAAGGATGATCGCCAGGAAAGGCCGGAGTGGCCATACAGCCATGCAGGCCATGGCCCGCCCGGTGCGGGCCGCAATTCGCGGAGCGGACGGCTAGGACGTGGAGTCGGTCTGCCGGGATTCGGCTTCCTCGTGGGCCTGGCGTAGCCGCTCGCGGCTGTTGGTCAGGTGCAGGCGCATGGCGGCGCGCGCCGCGTCGGCATCCTGGCGGGCGATGGCCGCGTAGATTTCCTCGTGCTCGCGACACAACCGTGCGTGGTACTGCTGCTGGTCGGCGCGGGCGATATGCGCCGAATCCAGCCGGGTGCGCGGGATGATGCTGGTGCCGAAGTGCCCCATGATGTCGGTGAAATAGCGATTGCCGGTGGCCATGGCGATCTGCAGGTGGAACTGGAAGTCGCCGGCCACCGCGTCGCTGGCATGCCCGGCGCGATTGAAGGCGTCCAGCGCCGCGCGCATGGCGGCCAGTTGCTCGGCGCTGCGCCGGCGGGCGGCCAGGCCGGCGCACTCCACTTCGAGACTGACGCGCAGTTCGAGGATCGCCATCACATCGCGCAGGGTGACGATGGTCGCCGGGTCGATGCGAAAACCGCTGGAACTCGGCGTATCCAGCACGAAGGTGCCGATGCCGTGGCGCGTCTCGACCGTGCCGGAAGCCTGCAGGCGCGAGATGGCCTCGCGCACCACGGTGCGGCTGACCCCGTGGGCCTCCATGATTTCCGACTCGGTGGGCAGCTTCTCGCCGCACTTGATCTGCCCTTCGCGGATCTGCCGGGTCAGTTCGGCCACCAGATCCTGGGCAAGGCTGCGGCTCTTGCGGCGCGGGCGCGGTAGTGTGCTTTCGTTGCTCATTTCGATGCTCGGTTCGACTGTGTTCCGGAGATGTCATCATACGCCCAAGTCGTACGACAATAGTGTCCCGTTTTCGAAAACGGCGTCGAAGACCTGTGCTGCCGGCATGCCTGCCGCCGCTCTTCGCAGCAGGAAGCAGTCCGGCCACGCACGCCTCGCCAACGGACCACCCGGCCGATAGATGCGATAACCGATCAAGTCATATGATGACATTCAACATTCGAAGAGGTACAGTTCCTGCCGATTCCCCGGCCGGGCGCTCGCCCGGACAGTCCGTCAACAACCGCGACCCCCTTATCGCCAGAGGAGTTGAAGCAATGCGGATCGAAGGCAAGAACTACATCGCGGGAACCCGCAGCAACGCGGGCGACATCCGCGTCCACAGCGTCGACGCCAGCACCGGCGAAAAGTTATCCTATGACTTCTACCAGGCCACCCCCGCCGAGGTGAACGCCGCCGCCGAGGCCGCCGCCACCGCCTACCCGACCTACCGCGCCCTGCCCGCCGCCCGCCGCGCCGACTTCCTCGACGCCATCGCCGCCGAACTCGACGCCCTCGGCGACGACTTCGTCGCCCTGGTCGGCCGCGAGACCGCCCTGCCCGCCGCGCGCATCCAGGGCGAGCGCGGCCGCACCAGCAACCAGATGCGCCTGTTCGCCCAGCTCCTGCGCCGCGGCGACTTCCACGGCGCGCGCATCGACCGCGCCCTGCCCGAGCGTCAGCCGCTGCCGCGCGTCGACCTGCGCCAGTGCCGCATCGGCCTCGGCCCGGTCGCCGTGTTCGGCGCCTCCAACTTCCCGCTGGCCTTTTCCACCGCCGGCGGCGACACCGCCGCCGCCCTCGCCGCCGGCTGCCCGGTGGTGTTCAAGGCGCACAGCGGCCACATGGCCACCGCCGAGTGCGTCGCCGACGCCATCGTCCGCGCCGCCGGGAAGACCGGCATGCCCGCCGGGGTGTTCAACATGATCTACGGCAACGGCGTCGGCGAGGCGCTGGTCAAGCACCCGGCGATCCAGGCGGTCGGCTTCACCGGCTCGCTCAAGGGCGGCCGCGCCCTCTGCGACATGGCCGCCGCCCGCGCGCAGCCGATCCCGGTGTTCGCCGAGATGTCGAGCATCAACCCGGTGCTGCTGCTGCCCGAGGCGCTCGAGCAACGCGGCGAGCAGATCGCCAAGGAGCTGACCGCCTCGGTGACGATGGGCTGCGGGCAGTTCTGCACCAACCCCGGGCTGATCCTCGGCCTGCGCTCGGCGCAGTTCTCCGCCTTCCTGGAGGTCTTCGTCGCCGCCATGGCCGAACAGGGCCCGCAGACCATGCTCAACGCCGGCACCCTGAAGAGCTACGAGCAGGGCATCGCCGCCCTGCACGCCCACCCGAAGGTCAGGCACCTGGCCGGCCAGAAGCAGGAAGGCCGGCAGGCCCGGCCGCAACTGTTCCAGGCCGACGTCGCCCTGCTGCTGGACGGCGACGAACTGCTGCAGGAAGAGGTCTTCGGCCCGACCACCGTGGTCGTCGAGGTCGCCGACCAGGCCGAACTGGTCCGCGCCCTGCCGGCCCTGCACGGCCAGCTCACCGCCACCCTGATCGCCGAGCCGGCGGACCTGTCCGCCTTCGCGTCCCTGGTGCCGGTGCTCGAGCAGAAGGCCGGGCGCCTGTTGGTCAACGGCTACCCGACCGGGGTGGAGGTGTGCGATGCGATGGTCCACGGCGGCCCTTACCCGGCCACCTCGGACGCCCGCGGCAGCTCGGTGGGCACGCTGGCGATCGAGCGCTTCCTGCGCCCGCTGTGCTACCAGAACTACCCGGACGAACTGCTGCCGGACGCGCTGAAGAACGCCAACCCGCTGGGCATCCTGCGCCTGGTCGACGGCCAGCCGAGCCGCGAGGCGCTGTAAAGCCCCCCTCTCCCCCGGCCCCACTCCCACACCTGGGCGAGGGGAGAAGGCTACACCGCCGCCTCCCCTCTCCCCTTGGGGAGAGGGCCAGGGAGAGGGGCGACAGGCAACTCCAACCGCCCCACAACGACAACAAGAAACCGGAAGCGCCCATGACCGCCCCAGCCCACGCCCGCTCCGGCCCCTGATCCGCCGGCCCCGGCGATCAGCGCCGGACCGCCCCCTCTTCCGTCCGACGCATCCACGACCGCGGAGGGGGTCTTTCACGACTTTTTCACCGACCTTTCGCCGATGACAACAACAATGAAGAACACGACCCCAGGCTTTTCGCTGCATCCGTCCCTCCCCACCGTCCCGGCACGCAGCCTCGCGGATATCCGCCTCGCCATGGCGGTTTCCCCACGACGACGGGAAGCACCGCGCGAGATCCGTTCGGAAAACGAAACCGTGGCGCCACTCGCCCGGAGCATGGCCCTGTCCGCGCTGGCGGCAGTGCTGGCCATTCCTTCCATGGCCCAGGCGGAGTTCATCAAGGACAGCAAGGCCACGCTGAGCCTCAAGAACTTCTACATCAACCAGGACGTCCGCAACCAGGACGCGCCGCGCTCCGAGGAGTGGGGCCAGGCGTTCTTCCTCGACTACAAGTCCGGCTTCACCGAGGGTCCGGTCGGCTTCGGCCTCGACGTGCTGGCCATGCACGCCCTTCGCCTCGACGGCGGCGGCCGCTCCGGCAAGGCGGACATCGAACGCAGCCCAGGCGGCATGTTCCCGCTGGAAAGCAACGGCAAGGGCAAGACCGACTTCGGCCGCGTTGGCGTGACCGGCAAGCTGCGCTTCTCCAGGACCGAGGCGCGCCTCGGCACCTTGCTGCCGAAGATGCCGGTGCTGGTCTACAACGACGGCCGCCTGCTGCCGCAACTGTTCCATGGCGCGCAGATCACCTCCAACGAGATCAAGGACCTGACCCTGACCGCCGGCAAGATCGAGCACTCCACCGAACGCAACTCCAGCGACAGTTACGGCCTGTCGATCTCCGGCGCCAACAGCGGCAGCAAGGCCCAGTTCAGCAACGAGTTCTACTTCGCCGGCGCCGACTACAAGGCCACCAAGGATCTGCTGCTGCAGTACTACTACGGCAACCTGCGCGACTTCTACAAACAGCACTTCTTCGGCCTGGTGCACGACTGGAAGCTGCCGGTGGGTTCGCTGAAGACCGACCTGCGCTACTTCTACAGCGACTCCGACGGCAAGAACGAGAGCGCCTCCGGGCGTGCCGAGGGCTATGTCAGCAGCGGCGCCGACGGCAGCAGCGGCGAGGTCGACAACGACCTGTGGAGCGCCCTGTTCACCTACAGCCTGGCCGGTCACGCGCTGAGCGCCGGCTACCAGAAGGTCAGCGGCGACAGCGACTTCCCGAATATCTTCCAGGGCAGCGGGCGCAGCCTGTACCTGATCACCGACTCGCAACTCGGCAAGTTCGCCAGCGCTGGCGAGAACTCCTGGGTAGCCAAGTATGCCTACGACTTCGCCCAGGTCGGCGTGCCGGGCCTGAAGGCCAGCCTGGCCTATGTCAGCGGCGACGACATCGACGCCGCCGGCAGCGACAAGCGGGAATGGGAACGCAACATCCGTGTCGACTACGCGATACAGGGCGGCCCGCTCAAGGGCGTCGGCCTGTCCTGGCGCAACGCCGCGCTGCGCGGCAACGACAGTCGCGACCTGGACGAGAACCGCCTGATCGTCACCTACAGCATCCCGCTGCTCTGAGCCCGCCCGCAGGACGCGCCTTCAGCGCTCCTCGCGGAACTGGAACAGTTGCCGGCGCTGTTTCTTGGTCGGCCGGCCCGAGGTCTCCAGGCCGAGGGCGCCGGCCTTGCGCAGGGCCGCGGCTTCCTCGCGCCTGGTCCGGCTCTCGGCGGTCTCCTCGTAGAGCCGCTGGGCCTCGGGCGCGCCACGGCGCACCGCGCTGAGCGCGCGGATCACCACGGTGCGCTCGTCGAAGCCGCTGCGGATGGTCAGTTCGTCGCCGATCCTCGGCTCCTTCGAGGGCTTGCAGCGCTCGCCGCGGCAGTGCACCTTGCCGCCCTCGATGGCCTCCTTGGCCAACGCCCGGGTCTTGTAGAAACGCGCCGCCCAGAGCCACTTGTCCAGACGGATCTTTTCGTCATCTTTTTCGTTCATGCTTGTCGATCACCTCTACGCCGGCCTGAACAGGTGCGGTTGCCGGTCGTGCCGATTAGAATGCCTCACACCGACTGTGGAGCGCCGCCTTCTTGAAGACATTCGACCATCTTTCGGTGATTGGTCTGCGCGAATGGATCGACCTGCCCGACCTCGGCGTCGCCGGGCTGCGGGCGAAGATCGATACCGGCGCCAGCACCTCGACCCTGCACGCCACCGAAGTGGTGCAGTTCGAACGCGACGGGCGCCCCTGGGTGCGCTTCACCGCGCACCTCGGAACCCTGGTGCAACTGCGCCATCGCCATTGCCAGGCGCCCCTGGTGGCCGTGAAGACCATCAAGAGCTCCAACGGCCAGACCCAGACCCGCTACGTCATCCTCACCACCCTGGCGCTCGGCGACCGCACCTGGCCGGTGGAGTTCACCCTGACCTGCCGCAAGGCCATGCGCTACCGCGTGCTGCTCGGCTCGCGGGCCCTGGTCGACGGTCAACTGGTGGTCAACCCGGCGCTGACCTACGTGCAAGACAAACCCACCCTCCCCAAGCTGCTTGGTGTCCAATGAAAATCGCCGTGCTGTCGCGCAACCCGCGCCTCTACTCGACCCGTCGCCTGGTGGAGGCCGGCGAGCGGCGCGGGCATCAGATGGTCGTGATCGACACCCTGCGCGCCTACATGAACATCGCCAGCCACAAGCCGCAGATCCACTACCGCGGCCGCCCGCTGGAAGGCTTCGACGCGGTGATCCCGCGCATCGGCGCCTCGGTGACCTTCTACGGCTGCGCGGTACTGCGCCAGTTCGAGATGATGGGCGTGTTCCCGCTCAACGAATCGGTGGCGATCAGCCGCTCGCGGGACAAGCTGCGCTCGCTGCAACTGCTCTCGCGCAAGGGCATCGGCCTGCCGGTGACCGGCTTCGCCCACTCGCCGGACGACATTCCCGACCTGATCGCCATGGTCGGCGGTGCGCCGCTGGTGATCAAGCTGCTGGAAGGCACCCAGGGCATCGGCGTGGTGCTCTGCGAGACCCAGAAGGCCGCCGAATCGGTGATCGAGGCCTTCATGGGCATGGAGCAGAACATCATGGTCCAGGAGTACATCCAGGAGGCCGGCGGCGCCGACATCCGCTGCTTCGTGGTCGGCGAGAAGGTCATCGCCGCGATGAAGCGCCAGGCCAAGCCCGGCGAGTTCCGCTCCAACCTGCACCGCGGCGGCACCGCCAGCCTGATCAAGATCACCCCGGAAGAACGCATGACGGCGATCCGCGCCGCCAAGGTGATGGGCCTGAACGTCGCCGGGGTGGACATCCTGCGCTCCAATCACGGCCCGCTGGTGATGGAAGTGAACTCCTCCCCCGGCCTGGAGGGCATCGAGACCACCACCGGCAAGGACGTCGCGGGGATCATCATCGAATACCTGGAGAAGAACGCCGAGCACGGGCTGACGCGGACCCGCGGCAAGGGCTGAGCCGGAAACGGGCGACGCATGCGTCGCCCCGGCGTACGTTCCTCACACCGCGTCGCGCGGCAGCATCAGCCCCAGCGGCAGACAGACCCGCGCCTCCAGGCCGCCGCCCTGGCGGTTGCGCAGTTCGACGCTGCCGCCGTGCTGGGCGGCGATGCGCTTGACGATGGCCAGACCCAGGCCGGTGCCGGTGCCGCCGCGGGCGCGGTCGCCGCGGGTGAAGGGGTTGAAGATCTCGCCCATCTCCGCCGGGTCGATGCCGGCGCCGCGGTCGAGCACGCTGAGTACCACGTAGGGCGCGCTCTGGTCTCCGGCCACGTAGGCGGCGACCTCGACCTGCTCGCCGCCGTGGCGCAGGGCGTTCTGCACCAGGTTGCCGAGCAGCCGCTTGATCGACACCCTGCGCAGCGGGAACGGCGGGATCGGCTGTAGGGACAGGTGCACCTTGTCGCCCTTCTGATTGAACGGCGCCACCACCTCCTGCACCAGCTCGCCCAGTTCGAGCTGTTCCACCGTCTCGTCGCGACCGTCGCGGATGAAGGCGAGGAACTGGTCGAGGATGGCGTCCATGTCCTCGATGTCGCGCACCATCTCCTCGGTCAGTTCGGAGTCGTTGCCGAGCAGTTCCAGGGACAGGCGCAGGCGGGTCAGGGGCGTGCGCAGGTCGTGGGACACCCCGGCGAGCATCAGTTCGCGCTCGCGGCTGGCCTGCTCGACGTCGGCGGCCATCTGGTTGAAGGCGCGGTACAGTTCGGTCATCTCGCTCGGCGTGTCGCTGACCGGCAGGCGCACGCTGCGCCCCTGGCCGATCTGCCGGGCGGCGAACACCAGCAGCTTGAGCGGCGCGCTCAACTGGCGGACGAAGATCCAGGCCGCGGCGGTGGAGAGCAGGCCGATGCCGAGGAACCAGCCGAGCACGCTCCAGATCCGCTGGCCGCGCAGCGGATGCGGATACATGGGGATGCGCACCCAGTCCGCTCCCAGGCTGGGCGCATGTACCCAGAGCGCCAGGTTCGGCTGGGCGCGCATGCGTACCTGGGTTTCCGGTCCCAGCTCGTCCTGCATCTGGCGCTGGAAGATCTCGCTGTACGGCCAGTGGTGCTCGCCGAGCGGCACGTTTTCCGGCGCGCCCCGCACCAGGCCGGCCGCCTCGGCGATACGCGGCTGGTCGCGCTCGTCCGCGGCCCAGTAGGCGCGCAGGGTCAGCGCGGCGCCGTGGCTGTACTGGCGGTCCACCAGCACGTCCTCGTTCATCATCAGATAGACGAGGGTCAGCGCCTTGGAGAACAGCACGACCAGCAGCACCAACCAGAGGGTGCGGGCGAAGAAGCTTTGCGGGAACCAGACCGGTGTTTTCATCGATGGCAATCACAAGATCGGCGGCAGGGCGGAACGCCCTACCAGGCGGTTTTCCAGCGCTCGGACCGGTGGGGAAAGTCGGCGGCCGTCCGGCGCCCTACGACTTGGCGCCGTCCGGCACGAAGACGTAGCCGACGCCCCAGACGGTCTGGATGTAGCGCGGCTTGGACGGGTCCGGCTCGATCAGCCGGCGCAGGCGCGAGATCTGCACGTCGATGGAGCGCTCCAGCGCGTCCCATTCGCGGCCGCGGGCGAGGTTCATCAGCTTGTCGCGGGTCAGCGGCTCGCGGGCATGCTGGACCAGCGCCTTGAGCACGGCGAACTCGCCGGTGGTGAGCATCTGCACCTGGTCGCCCTTCATCAGTTCGCGGGTGGCCAGGGACAGGCGGTAGTCGCCGAAGCTGACGATCTCGTCCTCGCTGGCCGGCGCACCCGGCACCACCGGCACCTGGCGGCGCAACACGGCCTTGATCCGCGCCAGCAGCTCGCGGGGATTGAACGGCTTGGCCAGGTAATCGTCGGCGCCCTGCTCCAGCCCCTGGATACGACTGCCCTCGTCGCCCTTGGCGGTGAGCATGATGATCGACACCTGGTTGTCGCTCGCACGCAGCCGGCGACAGGCGGACATGCCGTCCTCGCCGGGCAGCATCAGGTCGAGCACCACCAGGTTGAAGAGTTCGCGACCGAGCAGGCGGTCCATCTGCTCGACGTTCTCCACGGCCCGCACGCGGTAGCCCTGCTCGCTGAGAAAGCGCTCCAGCAGGTGCCGCAGACGTGGGTCGTCGTCGACGACAAGAATCTTTTCGCCTTCCGGCGTGGCGCTGGCTGTGCTGTTCATCGGGACTCCTGACGGCGATCGGGCGCCATTATGACGCAGCCCGCAGGGCCGGGCCGCCGACCATTGTTAGCAGATTTTACCCGGCGCCGGGCATCCCGCCAGCGCAGGCTTTCCGAGGCATGGCGAATCCCGGCCGATCGTGTCGCACGGAGCGGGGACGCGGTTCGTCCTTATTGGATTGTCGTCGTATTCCCATGGATCGCCGATAACGCGACACTGGTTCGCCAGCTCCGTTCAACGGTCATCTGCTACAAAAAGTCACGCCCGCCCGAGGAGCCTCTTGGAACTATTGTTCGTGATACTAAACTAATGTAGTTTTGACACCACTCCGCAACTGCGAAAAGAATCGTCAAAAAACCGACGAAGATCGTTGCCGCGCCTTCCCGATGACCGTTCCCACCACAACCGACGCCTGTACATGCGCGGGCTTTCAGCCTCGACGCACAGGTACGAACCTGGAGTTGATCGTGCAGGACGATGTAAAACGACTGATGCAGCAGACGAACGGCTCGCCGGGCGCCTATCGGGAGTTCGCGGGCAACGCCACCGGCCAGGCATCCCCATGGGCGCTGCTGCAGGCGGTGCAGCAGGAAGGCGACGTGCCCCTGGAAGCGCCGCGCATGCCGAACGCCGCTCCCCGGCCGGCCCCGTTCCCGCTCGAAAGCGTCGCCCCTGCACCGGCCGCCGCCCGTCCCGCGCAGGCGATGGATGCCTCGCCCGCGCCGGCGGCCGCAACGCTCTTCGGCGCTCCGGAGCCCGCCCAGGCCGCGGTGGGCAACCCCTTCGGCAGGCTCTTCCGGAGCACCCCGCCGAGTGACCGGGACAGCCGCCAGGAACAATCCGAAGTCTCCCTGAAAAGTCTCCTGCGAGACATCGGCACATGCCGCTGATCTGCATCGCCTCCCCCAAGGGCGGGGTGGGCAGGACCACGCTCACCGCGGGGCTCGCCTTCGCCCTGCAACGACTCGGCCTGCCGGTCACGGTCATCGACTTCGATGTGCAGAACGCCCTGCGCCTGCATTTCGCCGTCGCCCTCGGCGACCTGCGCGGTTACGTGGCCCACGCCGAGCAATCCGACTGGCGGCGACTGGCGCTCCAGACCTCCGGCGGCATCGGGCTGCTGCCCTACGGCATGGTCGGCGAGGCGCAAAGGCTGCGCTTCGAGGCCCTCCTCGCCGAGACGCCGGGCTTCCTGGAGGAGGCCCTGCGGGGAATCCTGTCGATCCCGCGCATGGTGGTGCTGGCCGATACGCCGCCGGGCCCCTCGCCGGCGCTGAATGCCCTGAATGCCATCGCCGACGTCCGCATCGCGGTCCTGCTGGCCGACGCCGCGTCCGTTTCGCTGCTGCCGCAGATCGAGCAGGGCTTCTTCTACGTGCCGCAGGCCACCCGGAGTCCCCTGCCGGTCCTCTACATCATCAACCAGGTCGATCGCCGCCGTCGCCTGAGCGCCGACACCACGGAACTCATGCGCGCGCGGCTGCAGGGGTCGCTGCTCGGACTGGTGCACCGGGACGAAGCCCTGGCCGAGGCGCTCGCCTCGCAACAATCGATTTTCGCTTTCGACCCCAGCTCCGCGGCCGCCCACGATCTCGACACGATCGCCCGCCGGCTCGGGCGGCTGCTCGGAGACCTGGAGCCCCACGCCTCCGGCGTGCGCCGCCAGGGATGAACGGCCGATGCCACGCAGGTGACCCATCATGCCTCCCCCCTCCCGGAAAGCAGGGCTGTCGGCCTTCATTCTGATACTCGCCGCCAGTCCGGCCCTGCTGCTGTTCGTCACCGTGCCGCTCGACATTTCCACGCAGGTGGGGATGGGCGTGTGCATGATCCTGCTCATGCTGCTGCTGGGCCGGCTCCAGTCCTATACCGTCACGCTGATCCTGATCGTCGTCTCGGTCGCCGTCTCCACCCGCTACCTGTACTGGCGGACCACCCAGACACTGGTATTCGACAATAGCCTGGAGGCCTTCCTGGGCACGGGGCTCTATCTGGCCGAAGTCTACGTCTGGATGATCCTGACGCTGGGCTATTTCCAGACCGTCATGCCGCTGAAACGGGCGATCCGGCCGCTGCCGGAAGACCTCTCGCAATGGCCGACGGTCGATGTCTACATTCCGACCTACAACGAAAGCCTCGACGTCGTCCAGGACACCGTGCTGGCCGCGCAGAACATCGACTACCCGGCGGACAAGCTGCGCGTCTACCTGCTCGACGACGGCCGGCGCCCCGAGTTCGGCGCCTTCGCCGCGGCGGCGGGCGTCGGCTACATCACGAGGTCCGACAACCGGCACGCCAAGGCCGGCAACCTGAACAACGCCCTGAGCCTGACGGATGGCGAGCTGATCTGCATCTTCGACTGCGACCACGTCAGCACCCGCGCCTTCCTGCAGGCCACGGTCGGGGCGTTCCTGCAGGACGCCAGGCTGGCCCTGGTACAGACCCCGCACCACTTCCACTCCCCCGACCCCTTCGAGCGCAACCTCGCCACCGGGCGGGAGGTTCCCAACGAGGGCGAACTGTTCTACGGTCCCGTACAACAGGGCAACGACTTCTGGAACGCGGCGTTCTTCTGCGGCTCCTGCGCGGTGATCCGCCGCAGCGCCCTGGAGGAAATCGGCGGCTTCGCCGTGGAAACCGTCACCGAAGACTCCCATACCGCGCTCAAGCTGCAGCGCAGGGGCTGGAACACTGCCTTCCTGCCCGTTCCGCTGGCCGCCGACCTGGCCACCGAGCGCCTGGCCCTGCATATCGGCCAGCGGATGCGCTGGGCGCGCGGCATGACGCAGATCTTCCGCCTGGACAACCCCCTGCTGGGCCGCGGTCTGCGCCTGCCGCAGCGGCTCTGCTATCTCAACGCCTTGCTGCATTATCAGTTCGCCCTGCCGCGCATCGTCTTCCTGACGGCGCCGACCGCCTACCTGCTGCTCGGGCAGAACATCATCGCCGCCCCCGCCACCCTGATCTTCGCCTACATGCTCCCGCACATGGCCCACTCGATCATGGCCAACGCCAGGATCCAGGGCCGGCACCGCCATTCCTTCTGGGGCGAGCTGTACGAGACGGTGCTGGCCTTCCATATCCTCAAGCCGACCCTGGTCACCCTGTTTTTCCCCAAGCGCGGCAAGTTCAACGTGACCGACAAGGGCGAACTGCTCGACCGGGGCTTCTTCGATTTCGCCCTGGTCAGGCCGCACCTGCTCACTGCGGCGCTGCTGGCGACAGCCATCGCCGTGGGTCTGATCCGCTACTTCTATATCGATTGGTTTCCCATCGATGCCAAGGTGCTCGCGATGAGCATCGGCTGGGCACTGTTCAGCCTGCTCCTTTTGCTGGCCGCCTCTGCGGTGGCAATGGAAAGCCGGCAACTGCGCAGCACCACCCGGCTGACGCTGAAACTGCCGGTCGTCCTGCATTTCGACAACGGACGCAGTTGGCAGGGGGAAACCCTGGATATCTCCATGGGCGGCCTCAAGGTCGTCCCGGCGCAGACAGTGAAGAAAATGCCTCAGCCGCCGGGCCAGCTCGAATATATCGAGATCGCCTGCAATGGCCACACGGCACTGTTCCCCGCACACCTCATGGGAGCCGGCAGGCGGGAGTTGCGTCTGAGTTTCAGCCCGCTCGACATCGATCAGCGGCGCGAACTGGTACGCATCGTCATGGGCCGGGCGGATGCCTGGCTCGCCAGTACTCCGAAACGGCTGGATCGGCCCCTGCGCTCGCTCTGGAGCGTGGCGAAAAACGCCCTGACGCTGCTCAATCCCGCCAGACGGCGGAAGGAGCCGGCGCCAGCGACCGACGCCCGGACCCCGCAGGAGCGCGCCGGCCAGGCGGTACCGAACGCCTTCCTGCTGCTTCTCCTGTGCGTCCTCTGCCTCATCGCGGCAGCGCCCCTTCTGGCCGGGGAACTGGAACTCCCGCCCCCCTCGGCAACCGCGCAGCCGCCCGCGGCGGCAGGCCTGATCGAGGTCCTGCGCTTCGAGCAGTTGGGCATCGGGGACGGAACGACGCTGCGCGGAGCACGGGCCGAAGTGGACATCCCCTTTTCGATCGGTCGCCAGCAGATCGTCAGCGAAGCCCGGCTCGACCTGCACGTCCGTCACTCGGACAAGCTGCCGGCCGACGCCCGCCTGGAGGTTCTGCTCAACGGCGAGACGCTCGACGACCTGCGCCTGACCGCCGGCGAACCGCTCGACGACTTCGTCGAGATCGCCGTCAACCCCCTGTTGCTGCTGCCCCACAACAGCCTGCGCCTCCGGTTGCGTAGCGGCGAACAGCGCTGCGAGTCGCCCGAGCGCTCGCCGCTGCAGATCGCCATCGGCAAGGACTCCAGCCTCTCCCTGGAATTGCGCCGGCTGCCCCTGACGAACGATCTGGCGCTCCTGCCCGCCCCCTTCTTCGACGAGGCGCAGCCCGGCGAGCTGCGCCTGCCCACGGTCCTGGCCGGGCAGCCCGGCGCAGAAACCCTGCGCAGCGCCGCGCTGGCGGCCTCGCATTTCGGCGCGCTCGCCCGCTACCGGAGCCTGGACTTTCCGGTGACGATCGGCACGCTGCCGCTGGGCAACGCCCTGCTGTTCGCCCTCGTCGAGCAGCGCATCGACGGCCTGCAACTGCCGCCCATCGAGGGACCGACGCTGGCCATGCTGGACAACCCCCGCGATCCGCACGCCAAGCTGCTGCTGATCGCCGGGCGCACTCCGGCCGAGCAGCGCGCGGCGGCGCTCGCCCTGGTGCTCGGCGCCAGCCGTCTGAAAGGCGCCAGTATGCTGCTGGAAGAACCATCCGCGCCGCCACGGCGCGCGCCCTACGATGCGCCGCGCTGGCTGCCCGCCGAGCGGCCGGTGCGCCTCGCCGAACTGACCGACCAGCCCCTGGCGAGCCAGAGCCCCACGCCGGCGGGGGTGCACCTCAACTTCCACGCCGCTCCGGACAACTTCCTGTGGGGCGCGACGAATATCCCCATGCACCTGCGCTACCGCTTTCCCGAAGGCGACTGGCTGGATGCCTCCCGCACCCATCTGGACATCGCCCTCAACGGTCGCCACCTGGCCTCTCTGCCAATGCTGAAAGGCGGTCCGCTGGAAAGACTCAAGCACTACCTCGGCCGGCAGACCCGCCAGGAAGAGGCCAGGGTCGAGATACCCGCCTACCTGATCTACGGCGACAACCGCCTGGACTTCCATTTCAACCTGCGCACCAGGGACGACCCGGACTGCTCGCTGGAGCTGCCCGAACAGGCCCTGAGCCGGATCGACGGCGATTCCTCCATCGACCTCAGCGGCACCCGGCACTTCGCCCGGCTGCCCAACCTGTCGTTCTTCGTCGGCGCCGGCTTCCCCTTCACGCGAATGGCCGACCTTTCCGAAACGGCGGTACTGCTGCCGGGCACGCCGCGGGAAGAGGAAATCGAGGCGATGCTCGGCCTGCTCGGGCGCTTCGGCGAAGCCACCGGCTATCCGGCCCTGGGCGTCGAGGTGCTCGCCGGCCCGGCCCGGCTGTCCTCGGTCGCCGGGCGCGACCTGCTGGCGATCGGCCGGCTCGACGGCGACCTGGCCCTGGCGCCGCTGCTCGCCGGCTCGGACTTCCGCGTGGAGAAAGGACAACTGCGCATCGCCCCGTGGACGCCGCTCGAACGGGTGCGCCGCTTCGTTCTGGGCGACTGGGACAGCCAGGCGCCGGAGGCCGCGCGGCAACTCGCCGGCGACCAGCCGTTCCGCGGGCTGCTCAGCCGCCGTTCGCCCTTCGACCCGGCGCGGGCGCTGGTGCTGGTCCTGGCCCGCGAGGCGCAATGGCTGCCGCAGATCGTCGAGAGCCTGCACGCCCCCGAGGTCAGCGCGGAAATCCGCGGCGACCTCACCCATTTCGCGAGCGCCAGACAGGTGCAGAGCTTCCGCGTCGGGACGCAGTTCGCCTACGGCACCCTCCCCTGGCACATCCACGTCCGCTGGCTGTTCAGCGACCGTCCGGCGCTGCTGGCGACGCTATTGCTGGCCTCGGCGCTGCTCGTCGCGCTCGCCTTGCAACCCCTCCTGCGTGCGCGTGCGGCACGACGCCTGAGCGAATAGGAACCGTCCATGACCCGCGCTGCCCTGAAAAAACTCTCCCTGGCCGTGCTCTGCGCCGTCGCAGGGATCGCCCATGCCTCGGGCGTTTCGGCCGAGCCGGCGGATGCCGGCATGACGCTCCTGCTCGAACAGGCCGACTTCTGGCGCTCCCGCCACCGCCCGGACCTGGCCAGGGAGGCGCTGAACCGCGCCCTGCAAGTCCGACCGGACGCCGAGGAAGTCCTCTACCGGCTGGGAATGCTGTCGCTGGACGACGAAAAGGCCGCCCGCGCCTGGCTGCAGCGGCTGGCCGACAACCATCCCGGCAGCGCGCGTATCGGCGAACTGGAAGCCGCCCTGCGCGGCAGCAAGCTGGACAAGTCCGCGCTGGCCAGGACCCGGCTCATGGCCGGCCAGGGCGATTCGGCGGGCGCCGTGCAGGCCTATCGCAAGCTGTTCGGCGACGGAGCGCCGCCGCCCGATCTGGCGCTGGAGTATTACCAGACCCTGGCGGGCGTCGACGGGCACTGGCAGGAAGCCCGCGAGGGGCTGGAAAAGCTCCACGCCGGGCAGCCGGGCAACCCGCAGGTGAAGCTCGCCCTGGCCCGCGCGCTGAGCTACCGGGAAGCGACGCGTCGCCAGGCCATCGAGCGACTGGCCGATCTGGCGCCGCAATCGCCGGAGGCCCGCACGGCCTGGCGACAGGCCCTGCTCTGGCTGGACGCGGGGAGCGGGGACGAGGCCCTCTACAGCCGCTACGAGGCGGCCAATCCGGGCGACACCGAAGTGGCGGCGCGCTTCCAGGCGATGCTCTCGGCCAAGCGCCAGGAGCCCGGCGACGGCGCCAGGGCCGCCGGCTTCGACGCGCTGCAGGGCAAACGCAACGCGGCGGCCCTGCAGAGCTTCAGGCTGGCGCTGAACCACAACCCGCGCGACGCCGAGGCCTGGGGCGGCCTGGGCATCGCCCAACTGCGCGCGCAGAACTACCGGGACGCCGCCAGCAGCCTGCGCAGGGCCACCGAACTGGCCCCCGGCAGCCAGGACCGCTGGGCGAAGGCGCTGGCCGACGCCGAGTTCTACGGAAAGCTGCAGACCGCCCGGCAAAAGCGCGACGACGGCCACCTGGACAGCGCCGAGGCGCTGGCCCGGCCGCTCGCCGACGGCAGCGGGGAACGCCCGCGGGCCGCCAAGCTGCTGCTGGCCGACATCCTGCTGCGCCAGCAGCGCGACGCCGAGGCCGAACGGCTCTATCGCGATCTGCTCGCGGCGGCCGGAAACGACCGGGCGGCCCTGGCCGGCCTCTACGACAGCCTGCTGCGCCAGGGCAAGCGGCAGGCCGCCAGCGAACTGCTGGGCCGCAATCCCGGCCTGGCCGACGCCCTGCAAGGCGGCCGGCAGCAGGTCGAGGCACTGGCCCTGCGCGATCGCGCCGAGGCCCTGCTCAAACAGGGCAGCGGCGAGGAAGCCGCCCGACTGCTGAACGAAGCCTTGCGGCTGGCGCCGCAAAACCCCTGGATACGCCTGACCTACGCGCGGCTGCTCGATGCCAGGGGCGACCCGCAGCAGGCGCAACGCCTGATGGAGCCGCCGGCGAGCGCTCCCGTCGATGCCGAGGCCCTGCACGCCGCCGCGCTGCTGGCCATGGACCAGGCGCGCTGGGACGACGCCAGGGCCCATCTGCGCCGCTTGCCGCCGGAACGCCAGGCCAGCCCGCAGATCCAGGCCCTCGAACAGCGCCTGCGGATCAGGGAACGCATCGCCTCGGTGCGCGGTACCGCCACCGGCGCCAACCGCCTGGCTGCGCGCCGGGCCCTGCGCGCGTTGCACGACGAAACGCCGGAGGAGCCGCTGGTGCGCGGCGAGGTGGCGCTAGCCTTGGCGGAGCTGGGCGAGCCCGCCCTGGCCCTGGACATGGTGCGCGACGACCTGCGCAACCTCTCCAGCCACGCGCCCGCCGACTACCTCTCGCACGTCGCCGTACTGGTCAGGACCGGCCAGGTGGCCGAGGCCGAGGTCCTGATCCACCGCCTGGAACGCGGCGATCTCAACGCCGAGGACCGGGAAGCCCTGCGCAGGCTGCGCAACGGCTTCGCCGTCGCCCAGGCCGACCGGCAACGGCAGAACGGCGACTTGGCGGGCGCCTACGACACCCTGATGGCCCATATCGACGAATCGCCCGGCGATACCGAACTAATGCTGGCCATGGGCCGCCTGTACGACACGGGGAAGATGTACAAGGAAGCCACGGCGGTCTACGACTCGGTGCTGAAAGATGCGCCGGACAACCTCGAAGGCGTGCGCGGCGCGGTGAACGCCGCCCTGGGCGGCAACGACGCCAGGCGCGCCGCGCAGTTGATCGAGCGCGCCGGCCCGTCGCTCGACGAAGCCACGGCGCTGCTGCTGTCCGCCCGCGTGGCCGAAGCGAACGGCGACCACCGGCGCGCCATCGCCCTGCTCGAAAGCGCCCGGCGCAAGCACCTGGCGGCGACCGGCCAGGCCGGCGTCGCAGGCGCGACGGCCTTCATGAGGCGCGACAATCCCTTCCGCGACCCGCGCGACGCCATGTTCCCCGCCCTGGCGCAGGCCGACGCGGACGCCGGTATCGAAACGCCGGCGCAGCGCGCGACCGCTCCGCTGGCCGGCCTGCCCGGCTTACGGGCTTTTGCCGGCCGCGCTCCGTCCACGACGGCCGATCCCCTGGCCAGCGAAATCGAGGGCCGCCTGAACGCCCTGCGCGAGAAGACCGCCACCCGGCTGTCCGCCGCCACCAACCTGCGTATCCGCGACGGCGAGAAAGGCCTGTCCGAGCTGACCGAGGTCAAGGCGCCGCTGCAGCTCTCCATGGTGCCGCTGGACAACGGCCGCATCGAGCTGAGCGCCACGCCCACCCGCCTGGACGCCGGCACGCCCGGCAGCGACGCGGCCAAGCGTTTCGGCAGCTATGCGCTGGCCAGCGGCCTGACCGAGTCCGTCTTCGGCGCCTACAACGGACTGGTGCGGAGCTACTCCAGCTCGGCTCTGCAATTGAGAGAGCAGCAGGCCAGGGAGGCTGGCCAGGTGCTGACCCTGGCGGAACGCGCCGGGATCGTCGCGGAGGCCAGGAGCCAGGCCGCGCAGGAGATCGGCAACGCGGCCGTGGCGGCCGGGCTGAGCGCGGAGCAGGGCGAACGGCTCGCCAGCACCCTGCTCAACTCCACCGCCCAGCGCGTGCTCGCCCCCTACCGGCCGAAATCCCAGGACGACACGGGCGTGGGCCTGAACCTGGCCTACAGCTCCGACTCGCTCAAGGCCGACATAGGCACGACGCCGCTGGGCTTCGAGAAGACCAACCTGGTCGGCGGCGCGAAATGGACGCCGAAGGTCGGCCAGAACGGCAACCTCGCCCTGGGCGTCGAGCGGCGCGCGGTGACCGACAGCCTGCTCGCCTACGCGGGCGCCAAGGACCCGGTCAGCGGCAAGACCTGGGGCGGCGTCACCAAGACCGGGGTCAACGCCCAGTACGCCTACGACAACGGCGCCGCCGGTTTCTACGTCGGCGGCGACTATTACCTCTATCGCGGCGACAACGTCGAGAACAACCACTCCATCGGCCTGCACACGGGCGCCTATGCGCGCCCCATCAACACCCCCAGCCGGGAACTGCAGACCGGCGTGCACCTGAACTGGATGGGCTTCGACAAGAACCTCAGCGGCTATACGCTGGGCCACGGCGGCTACTTCAGTCCCGAGAACTTCGTCGGGCTATCCTTTCCCGTGCAGTACAGCCTCAAGAGTGACCGCTGGGACATGAAGCTGCGCGCGGCCGCCGGCTATCAGTCCTTCACCCAGGAGCGCGCGCCCTATTTCCCCAAGAACAAGGCGCTGCAGAACCAGCTCGAACAACTGGGCACGGCGGTGCAGAACCTCTCCGACGGACTGACCGCCGCCGGCCAGAGCACGACGTTGCCGGCCATCGAGACCCATTACCGCGCCGACAGCCAGAGCGGCATGGCCTTCAACGGCGGCGCCACGCTCGAATACCGCCTGAGCGAGCAGACCCGGGTGGGCGGCACCATCGGACACGACAGCTTCGGCGAATACTCGGAGACGACCGGCTCGATCTATTTCAAACACGCCCTGGAGAATCTTCCTTGACAGCGGAAAACGACATCCCGGCCAGGAACCTGGCCTATTACGGCGAGCGCCACGACGACCGCCCCTGGTGGCCGTTCGTGCGGACCCTGGTGGGCGAGATCTGCCAGTCGGCCGGCACCGCCGACGCCTGCCATTTCCTGCGCCACGTGGGTTCGCGCCTCGCCGCCGCCCATCCGCTGGAGGAACAGCCGACCCTCGCGGCCCTGGAAAAGGCCCTGAACGGCGTGCTGGGCGGGTTCGAGTGGGGCTGGGTGCAACTGAGCACCGACAACCGCTCGATCCGCATCCTGCATGGCGCCTATCCGGGCGCCCGGGAAACCGCGGAGCACTGGAGCCAGGCGATCGCCGCCGTGCTCGAAGGCATGTACCAGCATTGGTTCCAGGCGCAGAACCAGGAGGTGCGGCTGCAGGTGCAATGCACCGACAGGAGTCGGAGCGGCGCCCTGGTATTCCACTGTGGCCGCTAGGAAAGCCGGCCCGCTGGGGGCCCTGATCGCCCTGCTGCTCTTCTGCCTGCCGGCCAGCGCCGGCGAAGACGAATACTGGCGGCTCTACCAGACCCGCTACATCGACGGCGGCCGCGTGCTGGACACCGGCAACAAGGGCGTCAGCCATTCGGAAGGGCAAGGCTGGGGCATGCTGCTGGCGGAGGCCAACGGCGACCGCCGGACCTTCGACCGCCTCTGGAGCTGGACCCGCCGGCACCTGCAGCGCCGCGACCTGGCCCTGTTCTCGTGGCGCTACGACCCGGCCGCCTCGCCGCCGGTGCAGGACCTCAACAACGCCACCGACGGCGACCTGCTGATCGCCTGGGCCCTGCTGCGCGCCGCGCAGCGCTGGGACGCCGCCGACTACCGGAACGCATCGGCGAAGATCCGTCAGGCGATCGCCGGCCGGCTGATCAAGGAGCACGCGGGCCTGACCGTTCTCCTGCCCGGCCTGCAGGGTTTCGAGCAGAACGGCCAGCTCATTCTGAACCCGTCCTATCTGGTGATGCCGGCCATCCGGGCCTTCGCCCGGGCCGACCCCGGCGGCGGCTGGCAGAGGCTGCTGGACGACAGCCGGAGCCTGCTGGACCGCGCGCGTTTCGGGACGTACCGATTGCCTCCCGACTGGCTGGCCCTCGGCGCGGACGGCACGCTCGAGCCCGCCGCCGCCTGGCCTGCCCGTTTCGGCTTCGACGCCGTGCGGGTGCCGCTCTACCTGGCCTGGGACGGCGAGCCCCTCTCCTCGCCCCGGCTCGCGCCCTTCGCGGACTTCTGGTCCTGCTGCGAGCCGTTGCACGCCTGGGTGGACCTGAACAGCGGCAAACTCTCGCCCTATCCGGGCTCCGTCGGCGTCAAGGCGATCGCCGCCCTGCTCAGGGGAGAGGAACCCGTCGCCACGCCCGAACAACTCGCGAAGGAGGACTACTACTCGATGTCGCTGCTGATGCTCGCGCGCCTGGCGCGCAAGGAGGGGGCGCCATAGGGACAGCCGTCCCCTGCGGCCGGTCCGTGGCGCCAATGAACGACATCTCCGACCCGGCCTCGCGCCGGGTCTCGTCAGACGAAGAAAAGCCCCCGGTCGTCGTCCTGCTCATCCCGGGACAACGCCAGAGCATCGAGCAGCAGTTGATCCATCACTGCCTCATGCTCGACCGGTGAGCTTCGATCGGCACGGAAGTGGCCGCTATAATCGCGCTCCCTTGTGGCCACTGCCTGGCCACCTTCCCCCGCCCAAGCAGGAAGAAGTCGTATGGACAGCATCAACGCCCGCATCGCCGAGGAACTCGGCGTCCGCCCGCAACAGGTCGCCGCCGCCGTGGCGCTGCTCGACGAAGGCGCCACCGTGCCCTTCATCGCCCGCTACCGGAAAGAAGTGACCGGCAGCCTCGACGACACCCAGCTGCGTACCCTGGAGGAGCGCCTGCGCTACCTGCGCGAGCTGGAGGAACGGCGCACGGCGATCCTTTCCAGCATCGAGGAGCAGGGCAAGCTGACCCCCGAGCTGGCCCGCGAGATCGGCCTGGCCGACACCAAGACCCGCCTGGAAGACCTGTACCTGCCGTACAAGCAGAAGCGCCGCACCAAGGGCCAGATCGCTCTGGAGGCCGGCCTCGGCGAACTGGCCGACGCGCTGTTCGGCGACCCGCAACTGAACCCCGAGGCCGAAGCCGCGCGCTTCGTCGACGCCGAGAAGGGCTTCGCCGAGGTGAAAGCGGTGCTGGAGGGCGCCAAGTACATCCTCATGGAGCGCTTCGCCGAGGACGCCACCCTGCTCGACCGGCTGCGCGGCTTCCTCAAGAGCGAGGCCACCCTGAGCGCCCGCCTGGTCGCCGGCAAGGAAAACGAAGGGGCCAAGTTCAGCGACTACTTCGAGCACGACGAGCCGCTCAAGGGCGTGCCCTCGCACCGCGCCCTGGCGATCTTCCGCGGCCGCAACGAGGGCGTGCTGAGCGTTTCCCTCAAGGTCGGCGAGGAGCTTCCCGGGACCATGCATCCCTGCGAAGGCATGATCGGCGAGCGCTTCGGCATCGACAACCGCGGCCGCGCCGCCGACAAGTGGCTGGCCGAGGTGGTGCGCTGGACCTGGAAGGTCAAGCTCTACACTCACCTGGAGACCGACCTTCTGGGCGAGCTGCGCGAGGCGGCCGAGACCGAGGCGATCGCGGTGTTCGCCCGCAACCTGCACGACCTGCTGCTCGCCGCCCCGGCCGGGCCGCGGACGACCCTGGCCCTCGACCCCGGCCTACGCACCGGCTGCAAGGTCGCCGTGGTGGATGCCACCGGCAAGCTGCTGGACACCACCACCGTCTACCCGCACGCGCCGAGGAACGACTGGGACGGCACCCTGGCGACCCTCGCCAGATTGTGCGCCAAGCACGCGGTGGAACTGATCGCCATCGGCAACGGCACGGCGAGCCGCGAGAGCGACAAGCTGGCCGGCGAGCTGATCAAAAAGCACTCGGCGCTGAAGCTCACCAAGATCATGGTCAGCGAGGCCGGCGCCTCGGTGTACTCGGCGTCCGAGCTGGCCGCCAGGGAGTTCCCGGAACTCGACGTGTCGCTGCGCGGCGCGGTGTCCATCGCCCGCCGCCTGCAGGACCCGCTGGCCGAACTGGTGAAGATCGAACCCAAGGCCATCGGCGTCGGCCAGTACCAGCACGACGTCTCCCAACTGCAACTGGCGCGCTCGCTGGACGCGGTGGTCGAGGACTGCGTGAACGCCGTCGGCGTCGACGTCAACACCGCCTCGGCCGCGCTGCTGGCGCGCATCTCCGGCCTCAACGCGACCCTGGCGGGCAACATCGTCGCCTACCGCGACGCCAACGGCGCCTTCAAGAGCCGCGCCGAGCTGAAGAAGGTGCCGCGCCTGGGCGACAAGACCTTCGAGCTGGCCGCCGGCTTCCTGCGGGTGATGAACGGCGACAATCCGCTGGACGCCTCGGCGGTGCATCCCGAGGCCTATCCAGTGGTCAAGCGCATCGCCGCCGATACCAGCCGCGATATCCGTTCGCTGATCGGCGACTCGGCCTTCCTCAAACGCCTCGACCCGGCGAAATTCACCGACGAGACCTTCGGCCTGCCCACCGTCACCGACATCCTCAAGGAACTGGACAAGCCTGGCCGCGACCCGCGCCCCGAGTTCAGGACCGCCGAGTTCCAGGACGGCGTCGAGAGCCTCAAGGACCTGAAGCCCGGCATGATCCTCGAAGGCGTGGTGACCAACGTGACCAACTTCGGCGCCTTCGTCGACATCGGTGTGCACCAGGACGGCCTGGTGCACATCAGCGCCTTGTCGGAGAAGTTCGTGAAAGACCCCTACGAGGTCGTCAAGGCCGGCGACATCGTCAGGGTCAAGGTGATGGAGGTGGACATCCCGCGCAACCGCGTCGGCCTGTCCATGCGCATGGGCGACACCCCCGGCGAGAAGGTCGAGGGTCCGCGCGGCGGCAACCGTGGCGGACAGAATCGCGGCGAACGCAATGCGCCGCGCACGGAAAACAAGGCGCCGGCGAACAACGCCATGGCCGCGCTGTTCGCCAACGCCAAGCAACTGAGGAAATGACGCCGTGAGCATGCAAGAGGAAGAAATCGGCAGGAGCAGCGCTTTCGGGCGCCTGCTCGGCCTGGAGATACTGTCCGCCGGCGGCGGCGAGGCCAGCGTGCGCCTGACCATGCACGACGGCCTGCGCAACCTGCACGGCAAGCTGCACGGCGGCGCGCTGTTCTCGCTGATCGACAGCGCCATGGGCCAGGCCAGCCACAGCCTGGGCGACGGCACGCCGAACAGCGTCACCCTGGAGTGCAAGATCAACTACATCCGTCCGGTCAGCGAGGGCGCCCTGACCTGTCGTGCCTGGATCGAGCACCACGGCACGCGCACCCAGGTGATCGAGGCCGAGGTGCACCAGGACGGCAAGCTGGTGGCCAAGGCCCTGGCCACCTTCGCCCTCCTGTAGGCCTCTCGCCCGGCGTCGGGCAGGCAGGGAACGGCCGGCGGCTTCTCCCGCCGCGAGCGGTCCCGTGCGCCTGCCCGACCGCAGCCATTTCCCTTCGGCCCGGGGCCGACGATACTTGTATAGCCGTACGTCAGTCCCCATATTGGGCCGATCGTGCCTGAAGGAATCCTAACTTGAGCGAGCTTTTCTCCCGTCGCCTGGCCCTGCTGGGCGAGCCCGCCAACCAGTCCCTGCTCAGGCACTGCCTGCACGGCATCGAGCGGGAATGCCTGCGCGTCGACGCCGCCGGCGAGCTGGCGCGGACCCCGCACCCGGCGGCGCTGGGCTCGGCGCTGACCCATCCGTACATCACCACCGACTATTCGGAAGCGCTGCTGGAGTTCATCACCCCCGCCGAGACCGACTCGGCGGCGACCCTCGCCGCGCTGGAGCGCGTCCACCGCTTCGCCTGCGCCAAGCTCGACGGCGAATACCTCTGGAGCCCGTCGATGCCCTGCCCGCTGCCGGCGGAAGAGGACATCCCCATCGCCCGCTACGGCAACTCCCATATCGGCCGGCTCAAGCACGTCTACCGCAAGGGACTGGCGCTGCGCTACGGCAAGACCATGCAATGCATCGCCGGCATCCATTACAACTTCTCCCTGCCGGAAGAGCTCTGGCCGCTGCTGCAGCGGGCCGAGGGCGATGTCCGCGGCGTCCGCGGCGTCCGCGACTTCCAGTCCGAGCGCTACATCGCGCTGATCCGCAACTTCCGCCGCTACAGTTGGCTTCTGATGTACCTGTTCGGCGCCTCGCCGGCGCTGGACAAGAGCTTCCTGCGCGGCCGCCCGCATCACCTGCAGGAACTCGACGCCGAAACCCTCTACCTGCCCTGGGCGACCAGTCTGCGGATGAGCGACCTGGGCTACCACAACAACGCCCAGGCCGACCTGACCCCCTGCTACAACGACCTGGCCAGCTACACCGACAGCCTGCGCCGGGCGGTTTCCACCCCCTACGCGCCCTACGCCGCGATCGGCACCCAGCGCGACGGCGAATGGCTGCAGCTCAACACCAACGTCCTGCAGATCGAGAACGAGTACTACTCGACCATCCGCCCCAAGCGCGTCACCGCCAGCGGCGAGCGGCCGATCCAGGCGCTGGTCGCCCGCGGCGTGCAGTACGTCGAGGTGCGCTGCCTGGACATCGACCCCTTCCTGCCGCTGGGCATCGACCTCGACGAGGCACGTTTCCTCGACGCCTTCCTGCTGTTCTGCGCCCTCGAAGACAGCCCCTGCCTGGCCGCGGGCGAATGCGCCAGTTGCACCGGCAACTTCCTCAAGGTGGTCAAGGAGGGTCGCCGTCCCGGCCTGCATCTGCAGCGCCACGGACAGCCGATGCCGCTCGCGGCCTGGGCGGGCGAACTGCTCGAACGCCTGCAGCCGCTCGCCGCCCTGTTCGACCGGGCCTACGGCGGCGACGGCTACGAAAAGGCCCTGCACGCCCAGCAGGCCAAGGTCGCCGACCCGGAACTCACCCCCTCGGCGCGCCTCCTCGCGACCCTGCGCGAGCGCGGCGAGAGCTTCCGCGCCTTCGCCCTGCGCCAGAGCCTGGCCCACGCCGAAAGCCTCCGCGCCCGCCCACTGGGCGAGGAGGAGCGCCAGGCCTTCGAGGCCGAGGCCCGCGCCTCCCTGGCCGAACAAGCGGAGCTGGAACGCCGCGACACCGGCAGCTTCGACGACTTCGTCGCGGCCTATCAGGCGAGCATTCAAGGCGACGGGGGCTGACTCCTGCCCCCGGAGTCCCGCGCCGATCGATGCTCTCCACCGACAGCGTGCCTCCTTTCCGGGCACCCTTCGGCAGACGCAACAGTTCCGGTCGGCCGGCCTCGGCGCCATTGGCGTTCTCCGGCTACTCGCAGGCGATGGGCCAGGCATGCCCCGCTCCAGGGCCGGACTCCGACAACGGCGCGCCACGGGGAGTACCCCGCGCCAAGCCAGCCGATCGACCGAACTGGCCATCTGGCCGGCCAGGCGTTCGCCCGAACCTCAGCCCCTCTTGTCACCCGCAGACCAACGGCGAGGACGGGCGCCTCGACGATCGCGGTCGTCACTCGCCGCGGCAGGAGAAGCATGGCCATCCATATGCCTGCACGCACCATAATGCAGCGCAAAAAAAATCCCTCCATGCGGAGGGAGAAAGGTACTCATGCGAGTCACGCACCTACAAATTACGCGTCATTAAGCTAGACCAGCAACAAGAAAAAACATTCAAATTTTTTTTGCCATGCAAAAAAATCGTCCGATCGACTCGTGGAGTGCGAGCGGATCGCCTCCACGGTTCGGGGTGAGTCGTGGGGCCTGCCCCGGGAAAAGAACGGCACGACCGTATCGCCCCCGGCGACCGGCACGCGGTCGAATCGTGGGTCGCGCCGCGCCGGCACGCCCGCGAAGTCGAGCGCTTCGGCCAGCGGCGGATCGGCGCCGGCATCGATGGAGATGCCGTCATGGGCGGCGCGGAAGCGGCTGTGCTCCTGGCTCATCGGCGCTTTTCCCGGATTCGGTAGTGGAAGGTGTTCTTCACGTCGGGCACGACGACGGCCCGGCCGTCGACGATCCGTGGCCGGTAGCGGAAGGTCCTGGCCGCGGCCAGCGACGGGCGGACGAACAGCGGATGGCAGTCGCCGACGATCCGTGGCTCCTCCACCCGGCCCTGGGCGTCGACCCGGTAACCGACCGTGCAGTCGCCCTCGATGCCCCTGTCCAGAGCGGATTCTGGGTAGTCCGGGGCCCGCTTGGCGATCGGCAGGTATTGGCTGCTGGCCGCTTCGGCGGCCTCGGCGCGGGCGCGTTCGGCTGTGGCGGCGGCTTGCGCGACGCGGGCGCGTTCGGCTGTGGCGGCGGCTTGCGCGACGCGGGCGCGTTCGGCTGTGGCGGCGGCTTGCGCGACGCGGGCGCGTTCCGTGGCGGCGCGTTCGGCGGCTTCGGCCTCGCGCCGCGCCAGCGCCTCGGCCTCGCGGCGCGCCTGTTCGTGGCGCTCCTGCACGCGTTGCCGCTCGACGCGCTGCCGCTCGCGCTTTTCCATCTCCAGCCGCTTGCGCGCCAGGGCCGCCCGTTCCGGCTTCTGCCGTGCCGCGTGAGGCTCAGGCGCCGCCACGGGGCCGGGCGGTCGCGCCGCGACGGGCTGCTCCGGCAGCGGCGCGGATGCTGGCGCCAGGGCGACCAGCCGGGTGGTCAAGGTGCGCACCTGCGGGGCCAGCGGCGGCTCGTCCCGCCAGGCGAGCGTCAGCAGGGCCAGCACGGCAGCGTGCACAGCCAGCGCCACGCCGGCGGCGGCGAGCCGGCGCGACCGGTCGCCGCCGCTCCGGGCCGGGATGACGGCCGCCGGACCGTCGAGGATCGCGGCGCTCATTGCGGCGCCTCGGTGATCAGCCCGAGGTTTCTCACCCCGCCCTGCTGCAGCGCGGCGATGCCGGCGACCACGCTGGCGTAGTCGGCGTCCCGGTCGGCGCGGACGTAGACCTGGGTGTCGCCGTGCGCGGCGACTATGGCGCCGACCTTGGCGCTCATCTCCGCCAAGTCCGCCGCGCTGTCGGTACGGCCCTCGGTATCCAGTTCGGGGCCGAGGTTCCAGTAGTAGCCGCCGTCGGCCTTCACCGAGAGGGTGAGGATCTGCTGGCGGTTGTCCGTCGGCAACGCCTCGGCGGCGACCTCGGGCAGTTCGATCGGCACGCCCTGGGTGAGCAGGGGCGCGGTGACCATGAAGATCACCAGCAGCACCAGCAGCACGTCGATATAGGGCACCACGTTCATCTCGGCCTTGGGCGCGTGCGGGTTGTGCGGTTTGCGCATGCGGCCTCCTCAGGCGGCCCGGACCAGGCCGGGCGCGGCCTGCAGGCGACGGTGCAGGCGCCCCTGCAGCTCGTTGCCGAAGGCGTAGTAACGGCTGGAGAGGCTGGCGACGCGGGCACTGAAGCGGTTGTAGGCGAGCACCGCGGGAATCGCCGCGAACAGGCCGATGGCGGTGGCGATCAGCGCCTCGGCGATGCCCGGCGCGACGGTGGAAAGGGTCGCCTGGCGCACCTGCGACAGGCCGATGAAGGAGTTCATGATCCCCCAGACGGTGCCGAACAGGCCGATGTAGGGGCTCACCGAGCCGATGCTGGCGAGCAGCGCCAGGCCCTTGCCGAGACGCTCCTCCTCCTCGCTGATGGCCACCAGCAGACTGCGCTCGACGCCTTCGATCACCGCCTCGGGCGCCACGCCCGGCTCGCCGCCGAGCTGCTGGAATTCGCCGTAGCCGGCGCGGAACAGGCGTTCCAGGCCGGCGTCGGCGGGCAGTTCGGCGGCCTCGCGGTACAGCGGGGCGAGCTCGGCGCTGCCGCGAAAGCGCCGCAGGAAGTCCCTGCACAGGCGCTCGCTGGCGCCGAGCAGCAGGCTGCGGCGGACGATCAGGTACCAACTGGCGAGCGAGGCGAGGACCAGGGTCAGCATGACCAGCTTAACCAGCGGACTGGCCTCCTCGATCAGGCCCCAGACGCTCATCGGTTCGATGGCCGGACTCATGGTGCGACTCCCGTGGGTCCGTCCGCGTCGGCCGGCGACTGCGGTTCGACGTCGTTTTCGCCGGCCGCCGGCGGCGCCAGGCCCAGGCGCTCGGCGACCGCGCTCCAGGGCACGAACTTGAAGTTCTGGGTCCGCTCGGGCATGCGCTTGCGGCCGTCCTGCACCACCAGCAGGCCGGTGCTCCAGGGACCGCCGAGGTCGGCCGAAACGATCTCCAGGCCGTCGGTCTCGGAGGCGCCGTCGATGCCCAGCTCGACGTTCAGGCCGACCCGGAAGGCGCCTTTGAGCGCATGCGGCGGCTCGGCGTCGAGCACCAGATAGCTGTCGTTGCCCTGGCTGGAGACCACCAGATAGTCGTGGGCCGCGCCCCGGTAGAGGGCCAGCCCCTCGACATCGGCCTGCAGGTCCGCGCCGACGCGGATCACGCTTTGCAGCTCGACGGGCGCGTCCGGGCGGGCATCCAGCGCCCACACTCCGGTGTCCTCCTCGCCGAGGAACAGGCGCTGGCGGCGGTCGTCGGCGACGCAGCCCTCGGGCTGGCTGGCGACCCGGAAGCCGCGCAGCGGCTCGCCCGCCACCCGGCCGCCGGCGTCGTACAGGCGGTACTGCCGGAAGCTGCCGTCCTTGCCGTTGGCGAAGGCGTACAACTCGCCCGGCGCCGGCTGGAACAGGCAGATGCCGTAGATCTCCGCCAGCGGCGTGGAGATTTCGCCGGCCTCGCGCAGCTCGCCGCTGGCGCGGTCGATGGCGAACGCGACGATACTGTTGCGGTCGCGGTGGCTGGCCACGGCCAGGTCGACCCGCGTACCGCCGAGCGCGAAGTCCGGGCGCAGGTCGACGTTGTTCAGGCGCCCCACCGGCAACTCCTGCAGCAGTTTGCCGTCGAGGTCGTAGACCTGCAGGCCCTGCTTCTTGTCGGTGCCGAGCACCCGCGAGCGCGCCGGATCGCCGGGATGGACCCAGATCGCCGGGTCGTCGGCGGCGTCGCCATGGCGGCCGACCGGCTCGCTCTGGCGCAGCGCGGCGACCTCGGGCAGCGCCTTCGGCAGGGCCGGCGGGCTCGCCCGCCAGTCCAGCGTGCCGGCGAACAGGCGGCCGTCGTCGTCGCGGACCAGCAGTTCCAGCCCGTTGGCGGTGGGTCGCGCGGCCAGCCGCTCGGGCGCCGCCAGGCCGGCCAGCGGCAGCGCGCCCAGCGCCTGCCAGCCCCACGCCTGCCACTGGTAGAGGTGCAGCTCAGCGCGCCGCGGGTCCAGCGCCAGCAGACCGCCGGGCAGCGCGGCCACGGCCCCGGCGCGTCCGCCCAGCGAGCCGAAGGGATCGAGCATGTCCACCGGCCGGCGCGTGCCGTCGGCCTCGGGATGCGCCGGATAGGCCCACAGGCCGACGTCTTCCTCGTTGACGAACAGTAGGCCCGCGCCATCCTCGACCTGACAGTGCCCGGCCCCGGCCGGCAGTGGCAGGCTGCGTTCCAGGCGCGGCTCGCCGGCCAGTCGCTCGCCGCTGCCGACCAGCCACTGCTCGCCCCGCCCCTCCTCGCTGAGCAGGAACAGGTGGAGATTGGCCGCCTGGTCGCGGTACAGGCACAGCCCGGCGAGGCCGTAGTCGCGCGCCGGAAGCCACAGCGGCTGGCCCCACTGGCGGCTGGCCGGGTCGAGGGCGAACAGTGCGACCCGCTGGGCGGTCTCGTCCAGCGCGGCGACCATCAGCCGGGAACCGGCGAGGCGGCTGTCCAGGCTGGCGTAGCTGCCGCCCTGGCGCGCCAGTTCGCGGCCCTCGCCGTCGAGCAGCAGCAGCCCCTGGCGTTCGCTGGCGGCCAGACGCAGCCCGGCGCCGGCCGCTCCGTCCGGGACCAGGCGCAGGTCGGCGATCTCGACGCCGGCCGGCGCCTTCCAGGGTTGCAGTTCGAGGCGCGGCGGGTCGGCGGCCTGGGCCAGGCCGGCGCAGAGCAGCAGGCCGGCCGGGAGGACGCGGGAAAACGCGGGAATCATGGGCTGGGGAATCCTTGTCGTGGCGGATCAGAAATTGACCAGGGTCAGGCCGACCTTGTAGGTCGGGCCGTACTCCTCGTACTGGGCGTTGAAGCTGCGGTGGCCGCTGTAGACGTAGTAGTGCTCGTCGGTGAGGTTCTGCGCCTCGAAGGACAGTTGCAGGTTCGGGGTCAGGGAGTAGCGGGCGCTGAAATCGACGAAGGTCTGGTCGTCCACGTAGAGGTCGTGGTCCTCGTCGTCGATGCCGGCCACCTCTTGGAGGTAATCGGACTTGTAGTTGAGCGACAGGCGCAGGCTCAGCCGGTCGTCCTCCCAGCCGAGCATCAGGTTGCCGACCCGCTTGGACTGGTTGGGCAGGTCGATGTCGCGGTGCCGCTTGCGGCCGCTGTCCGGGTCGCGGCTACTGATGCTCGCCTCGGAATGGGTGAAGGTGAGGTTGCCGCCGACCAGCAGGCCGTTCCAGGGCGCCGGCAGCCAGTCGAACTTCTGCGACCAGGCCAGCTCCAGTCCCCAGAGGTCGGCGCGGTCGCCGTTGGCGTAGGTGTTCGCCTCGGAGAAGTCGGCCCAGACGCCGCTGCCGGCCAGATCGGTGTTATAGGCGAAGTTGTCGATGTCCTTGTAGAACAGGAAGGCCGAGACCACCCCGGCGCGGCCCAGGTAGTGCTCGATGCCCAGGTCGAAGTTGCGCGACTCCAGGGGCGACAGATTGGGGTTGCCGAAGCTCGCCTCGTCGCCGTCGATGACGAAGCCGGGCGCCAGTTGGCCGAAGGTCGGGCGCACCACCGAGTTGGTGATGGCGGCGCGCACCTGGGTGTTCTCGCCCAACCGGTAACGCAGGTGCAGGCCCGGCAGCCAGTGGTCATAGGTGTTGCGCTCGTCGATCGACTCGAAGTCGCCGTCGCGGATACCGCTGCCGCGGGCCTCGAAACGGGTCCTTTCGTAGCGCATGCCGGCGATGATGCGCAGGTCGCCGATGTCCAGGCTGTGCATCAGGTAGGCGGCGTCGATGTCTTCCTTCATGTCGTAGTCGTTCACCCGCGACTCTTCCTCGTCGTAGAAGTCGTCGCGGTCGAGCCCGCCGAGCAGCGCTCTGATCCGGCTGGCGGACAGCCCCGGACCGAAGTTGCCGAGGCCATAGTGCACCGTGCCGCTGGTGTAGCCACTCATCGCCAGTTGCGCGTCGCTCAGGCCGTATTCGTCGAGGTCCTCGTAGGTCCAGATATCGGTGTCGTTGTCCTTGTCGCGGCGGCTCAGCTTGCCGCCGAACTTGACCTGCGCGGCATGCCCGGACAGCTCGTAGTCGCGGGCCAGGTCGAGCTTGAGGTTGCGCTCGGTGTCGGTGGTGCGCTCCCTGGCCATCTCCGCCTCGTCGAAGCTGAAGCCGTCGGCGCTGAAGAAGCCGCTGCCGATGTTCAGGTGCGGTTTGGCGCGACTGGTGAAGCCGGCGTCCTCGAACTCCTCGTCGCTTTCGAAGACGGCGCTGCCCAGGCCGCGGGAGTTCTCGCTGGAGCGGCTGTAGCCGACCTGTCCCTTCAGGGTCCAGGGACCGAGCAGGCGCTCGCCGCCGAGCACGTAGGAGCGGATCGTCTGGATTTCCGTGCGATCCTTCAGCTCGCGCCAGCCCTCGGCCTCGCCGCTGCCGCCCGGCGCCAGCGGATCGGCGAACTCGACGCCGGCGGCGTTGCGCGTCTCGCTGTCGGCGTAACGGCTGTAGAGGGTGCGCAGGTAATAGCTGGAGTAGTCGTCCGGGCGGTAGTCGAAGTTGAGGCCGAAGCCGGTGCGCTCGCGGCTGATCTCGTAGTCGCGCAGCTCCGCCCCTTCCAGCCGCGGCCCGTCCTCGAAGTCCCAGTCGCCGCCGGTTTCCACGTTGTCCGAGCCGAAGTCGCGGTCCGACCAACTGTAGGCGGCGGCCACGCCGAAGTTGTCGATACCGTCGCCGAGGCTGAAGCGCTGGCTGATCGCGCCGGAGAACTTCGGGCTGTTCTCGCCGGTGTTCTCGTCGTGGCTGGCCTCGCTGCTCAGGGTGTAGAACAGCCCGTCGTGGTCGAAGGCGGACAGGCTCTCCACCTCGATGGTGCCGCCCAGGGAGTTGGCGTCCATGTCCGGGGTCAGGGTCTTGACCACCGACAGCGACTGCACCAGTTCGGCCGGCAGCACGTCGAGGGCCACCGCACGGCGGCCGCTCTCCGGCGCCGGCACCAGGGTGCCGTTGATGGTCACGCTGTTCAGGTCCGGCCCCAGGCCGCGCACGCTGACGAAACGGCCTTCGTTCTGGTCGCGCTCGATGGACACGCCGGGCAGGCGCTGCGCCGCCTCGGCGACGTTCTCGTCGGGCAACTGGGCGACGCCGTCGGCATGCACGGTGCTCTGCACGCTGTCGGAATCGCGCTGGTCGTTCAGCGCCGCGTCGATGCTGGCGGCCTGGCCGACCACCTCGATATGTTCGAGGGCCACGACGTTCTCTTCCACGGCCCCGACCGGCGCGGCGGCGATGGCCAGAGCCAGGGCACTGAGCCGGAAGCGCCCAGGGCGCGCGGCGAGTCGGCGTTGCTGCATCTCGGTTTCCCCCCTTCTCGATAGCGGCGGGCAAACGAGCCGCCGAAGTGGGAGCGCAAGCTAGGAGCGCGACATGGCACTTGCATGACAACCCCGGCCACGAAGCGCCGGAAACCGGGGTTTTCCGGGGCTTTCCGGCGCCGGATGGTCCGAAATGCCCCCTCCGCGCCGCCCCCGGAAAAGGAAGAAGCGTCCCTGGCGCGGGTAGCGGGCGGCGCGGCGCGAAAAAATTCCGAAGCGGACTGGCCCGATTTGCCCCCCTGCGCCGTAACCGTCCGGTCATATGCCTCTGTTCTGCTGGCGGCCTCGCCACCGGCCGGGACTCCGCGACCATGCCAAGCCTGCTGCGCCACCATCGCCTCAAACTGCTCGCCGTAGTGCTGGCGGCCAACTTCTCCCTGCTGCTGCACCTGGCGGCCGGCGACCCCATCCCGGTGCGCGAGTGGAATCCACTGGACATCTTCGGCGAGGGCGGCGCGGCGCTGCTGGCGCTGGTCTGGCTGGGCCTGATGCTCAGCAGCCGCCCGGCCGGACGGGTGACCAACCTGCTAGCCCTGGGGCTGGGCTGCGTGTTCTTCTCCTGGTGGACGGACTGCCTCGACGAGTTCGTCCGCCTGCCCGAGTCGGTGCACTGGGATCACTGGCTGGAGTCGGCGCCGATGCCGGTCGGCCTGCTGCTGCTGACCTACGGCCTCTACCACTGGCACCACGAGCAACTGGCGATCAGCGCCCAGATGGAAAAGCGCGAGCGGCTGTTCCGCGAACACCTGCTGTTCGACAAGCTCACCCCGCTGGCCGGCGCCGACTACCTGCGCCGCCAGTTGCAACTGAGCCTGGAGGAAAGCCGCCGCGAGGGCCGGCCGCTGTCGCTGGTGGCGGTGGACCTGGATCATTTCGACGCCATCAACCAGCGCTTCGGGCATGCCGAGGGCGATGCGGTGCTGCAGGCGGTGACCCAGTTGCTGCTGCTCAACCTGCGCCGCCAGGACCTGCTCTGCCGGCTGGCCGGCGACCGCTTCGTGATCCTCCTGCCGCACACCGGCGAGAGCCAGGCCCGGCAACTGGCCGGGGAAATGGCCCTGGCCGTCGAACACCTGGCGCACAAGACCCGCCAGCACGGCGAACGCCTGCAACTCGGCGCCAGCGTGGCCTGCGCGATGGCCCTCGACGAGGATGCCGAGCAGTTGCTGCGCCGCCTCAACCTGGCCCTGGCCCGCGCCAAGCAGGGCCTGGCCCTGAGCGCCTGAGCATGTCCGCCCGCGAGCCCTGGTACGAGCGCGACAGCCGCTTCATCGCCGCCCATCAGCAGCCCGCCGGGCTGCTCGACCTGGGCCTGGGCCGCGGCATCGACAGCCACCGCCTGCTACGCGGCAGCGGCCTGTTCCACGAGGACATCCTGCGCGGCGCGACGCTGATCAGCCCCGAGCAGTACCTGCGCCTGATCGACAACGCCCAGCGCCTGCTGGCGGCGGACGACACCAGCTTCCTGTTCGGCCAGCGGCTGCTGCCAGGCCACCAGGGCGCCGCCAGCCAGGCCCTGGCGCAGGCCGGCAACCTGCTGGAGGCGCTGCGCCTGCTCGGCGAACTGCGTGCCCTGCTCTGCCCGCTGCTGAGCCCGCGGCTGGTCTGCGACGAGCGGTACGCCTATTTGTACTGGCTCGACAGTTGCGGCGCCGGGCCGTCGCTGCGTTTTCTGCTCGAAGCGCACATGGCGGCGGCGACCGCCCTGGGCCGGCGGCTGAGCGGCGAACGCCTGCCCTGGCGCTTCCATTTCCGGCATGCCGAGCCGCGCTGCGTCGAGCAGTACTGGGTGCATCTGGGCGAGGACCTGCATTTCGGCAGCCCCTGCGACCTGATGCGCCTGCCGCTCGACTGCCTGAACCGCCCGCTGCCGCAGGCCGCCCCGACGGCCGGCGCGGTGAGCCGCCGACAGGCCCGCGCGCAACTGGAGAGCGCCGGCCCGGCGGCCAGCCTGCTCGACCGCCTGTACGACTGGCTGCTCGCGCACGTGCGCGAGGCGCCCGGCCTGGAGCGCGCCGCCGAAGCCTTCGCGATGAGCCCGACCACCTTCAAGCGCAAGCTGCGCAAGCACGCCACCAGCTACCAGGAGCAGCACGACCGCGCCCGTCTGCACGTGGCGCTCTGGCTCCAGCAGGTGAAGGGCTACGGCAACGAGGCGATCGCCAGCTACCTGCACTTCCACGACGCCAACAACTTCCGCCGCTCGTTCAAGCGCTGGACCGGCATGCCGCCCAGTTCGCTGCGCCAGTCGCTGTGCGGTTGAAACGACGAAAAACGCCGCGCTCCTGTAGATACCGTCTTGCCGCTCAGTGGGCCACCGCGCGCTGAGTCAGTAGGGTGGAAAACCGCTTAGCGTTTTCCACCACCCGCTGCCCACCACGGCGGATGGCTTCGGCCATCCACCCTACGGCCGGAGCGGATTCATCCGCGACCGACCCGCCCGGCGGATCGCCGCCCGGCGGGTCGCCGCTTGGCCGGTTCGTCGCGCCGTTGGCGCAAGTCGCGGATGAATCCGCTCCCACACCAGGCAGCCGGACGTTCGCCGCGCCCCTGGGTGCAACCCGCCGGACATGGTGGATCACGACGGAATCGGCGGGTGCACCCGCCCTGCGCCACCCAGGGACCGCGTAGGGTGGAAAACCGCGTAGCGTTTTCCACCGTGGTCGTGGTGGATGGCTTCGGCCATCCACACCTGGAATGTTTCAACGCCGTCGCGACGAGCCCGCTCCCGCCTACAGCGCCTTCTCGAACACCTTCGACTGGCGCTGGTAGTTGTACAGCGAGGCGCGCGCCGCCGGCAGGCGCTCGACGCCGCTGGGCTGGAAGCCGCGCTCGCGGAACCAGTGGGCGGTGCGGGTGGTGAGCACGAACAGGGTCTTGAGGCCCAGCGCGCGGGCGCGCGCCTCGATGCGTTCGAGCAGTTCGTCGCCGCGCCCGCCGTGGCGATAGTCGGGATTCACCGCCAGGCAGGCCAGTTCGCCGGCATCGGAGTCGGCGATCGGATAGAGCGCGGCGCAGGCGATGATCAGGCCGTCGCGCTCGACGATGCTGAATTGACCGATCTCGCGCTCCAGCACCTCGCGCGAGCGGCGCACCAGGATGCCCTGTTCCTCCAGCGGGCGGATCAGTTCGAGCAGCCCGCCGACGTCCTCGATGGTCGCCTCGCGCAGTTTCTCGAACTGCTCCTGGGTGACCAGGGTGCCGCCGCCGTCGCGGGTGAACAGCTCGGTGAGCAGCGCGCCGTCCTCGGCATAGCTGACCATGTGGCTGCGCGGCACGCCGGCGCGACAGGCCTGGGCGGCGGCGTCGAGCAACTCGCCCTGGTAGTCGGCGCCGAGGCGTTCGAGGTGCGCCGCCACCTGCTGCGGGCGCAGTTCGCGGATCAGCGTGCCCTGCCCGTCGAGCAGGCCCGGCTCGGCGCCGAACAGCAGCAGCTTGTCGGCCTTCAGGTCGATGGCCGCGCGGGTCGCCACGTCCTCGCAGGCGAGGTTGAAGATTTCTCCGGTCGGCGAATAGCCCAGGGGCGAGAGCAGCACTATGGCGCGCTCGTCGAGCTGGCGGCCGATGCCCTTGCGGTCGATCCGGCGCACCTCGCCGGTATGCAGGTAGTCGATGCCGTCGACCACGCCGATCGGCCGGGCGGTGACGAAGTTGCCGCCGACCACCCGCAGCCGGGCGCCCTGCATCGGCGAGGCGGCCATGTCCATCGACAGGCGCGCCTCAATGGCCAGGCGCAGGCTGCCGACCGCGTCGATCACGCATTCGAGGGTCGGCACGTCGGTGATCCGCAGGTTCTGGTGAAAGCGCGGGGTCAGCCCGCGGGCGGCGAGGCGCGCCTCGATCTGCGGGCGCGAGCCGTGCACCAGCACCAGGCGCACGCCGAGGCTGTGCAGCAGCACCAGGTCGTGGACGATGTTGCCGAAGTTGGGATGCTCGATGCCCTCGCCCGGCAACATGACCACGAAGGTGCAGTCACGGTGGGCGTTGATGTAGGGCGAGGCGTGGCGGAGCCAGTTGACGTAGTCGCGCATGGAAAACCTGTCGATGGAAAACCCGTGTCCGTGATCGCTCCTACGGGATAGGAGCCGGAGCGAGACAATAATGCCCGATCAGTTGCCGCAGCAGTTGCACGGTCGGCTCGATCCGCGCCAGCTCCAGGTATTCGTCCGGCTGGTGGGCGCAGGCGATGTCGCCGGGGCCGAGGACGATGGTCTCGCAGCCGAGCTGTTGCAGGTAGGGCGCTTCGGTGCCGAAGGCCACCGCCTCGGCGCGGTGCCCGGTGAGGCGCTCGGCGAGGCGCACCAGTTCGCTGCCTGCCGCCTGCTCGAACGGCGGCAGACCGGGGAACAGCGGGGCGTAGTCGATGCGCACGCCGCGCCGCTCGGCCAAGGGCTGCAGCTTGCCGCGGATCGCCGCGCGCAGTTGTTGCGGGTCCATGCCCGGCAAGGGGCGCAGGTCGAACTCCAGCGCGCACTGGCCGCAGATGCGGTTGGGGTTGTCGCCGCCATGGATGCAGCCGAGGTTCAGGGTCGGCTGCGGTACGTCGAACAGCGGGTTGCGGAATTCGCTTTGCCACTGGCCGCGCAGTTCGAGCAGCGCGCCGATGGCCTCGTGCATGGCCTCCAGGGCGCTGTTGCCGAGGCTCGGGTCGGAGGAATGGCCGCTTTTCCCCAGGATGTCGATGCGCTCCATCATCACCCCCTTGTGCAGGCGGATCGGCCTGAGCCCGGTCGGCTCGCCGATCAGCGCGGCGCGGCCGAGCGGCCGGCCGGCGGCGGCCAGGGCGCGGGCACCGGCCATCGAGCTTTCCTCGTCGCAGGTGGCGAGGATCAGCAGCGGCTGGCGGAACGGCCGGTCGAGCAGCGGGCGCAGCGCCTCGATCGCCAGCGGGAAGAAACCCTTCATGTCGCAACTGCCGAGGCCGTACCAGCGGCCGTCGGCCTCGCGCAGGGCCAGCGGATCGCTCGTCCACAGCGCGGCGTCGAAGGGCACGGTGTCGCTGTGCCCGGACAGCACCAGACCGCCGGGGCCGCTGCCGTAGCTGGCCAGCAGGTTGCACTTGCCGGGGGCGACCTCCCGGATCTCGCAGGCGAAGCCGAGTTCGTCCAGCCAGTCCGCCAGGCGCTCGATCAGCGGACGGTTGGGCAGGTCGAGGGCGGCCTGTGTGCAGCTCACCGAAGGCAGGGCGATCAGTTCGGCGAACTGCTGCTTGAGACTGGGGAGTGACATCGGCGGGTTTCCTGTACAGAGCCTGCCGTCATCATAGGCCGGGGTGGCGGCCGAGGATATCGCCGTAGGCGGGATACCGGGTAGCTGCGGCCCGCCGGACATGGCGCAAAGCCGCGGAATCGAAGGGTTACGCCCCGCAAACCGCCTTTCGGAGAGGTCCGGCATCGGACGGCTCGGAACCATCGCTAAGGTTTCCGCTCGCCTTGCCGTTAATTCAGCCAGGAAGAACGCGCGCTCGACGAGCCGCGCATCCCGCGAACCGAGACCCCGCCTGCCGAAGCCACTTGCCCAAGGAGAACCATCGTCATGGTCGGCATCACCCCCCACCTCTCGCTTTCCAGCAACCGCGCGACCGGCACCGCAAGCACCGCCACGGGCCGGACCCAGGCGGTTTCCAGCGCGGACAAGAGCGGCAGCGCAACCGCCACGAGCGCCTCTTCCAGCACCCTTTCCAGCCTCGCCCGGCAGTTGAGCGAGGCTGCTGCGGGCGCCGAAGTCCGCGATATGAGCCTAAGCTACAAAGAGCTGGGTCAAAAGGCCGCGACGCTGCTGGATCAAATCATTGGAGATAGCTATCACTACAACCAAGAGTTGCACGATGCAGAGGTACCCAACACTGACGACCCCAAGTTGCTAGCACGCGCAGAGCAGGCAACCGACTTCGTCAATGGCAAGGGCAGCAATCCTTTCAAAGGCATGTCGCGGGACCAACTGGCCCTGATCGCCTATGACGACAGTGGCACATTTACCGTCAACGAGCGACGGGCCGCTTACCTTGAAGCAGCCGATCAAGAACAGGTCTGGCGGCGAAAAGTAGTGGCTCAAGCAACGGACGAATACAACCGCACCGGCAAGCTCACCAATTTTTTCATTGAAGTGCTTGAACACTACAAGGAACTTCCCGCCATCGAGCAGGCGCAATACCCCAGCGACTACGCCGCCCGCTTGCAGGGAATGATCGACCTCGACTTCAACTACATGACCCACCAGACCGAAGGCGACGGCGCCTCGTCCGCCGGACTGATCGAACGCCTGCTCGCCACCGGCCCCTACGCCGGCCGGGACTAGTCAGCCGATAGGGATGAAGCCCGCCGAATATGGCGCGGAGCCGCACCGGAATCGGCGGATTGCGCCCTTCCTCGGACGCCCGGCTCCCTCTCCCCCAGCCCCTCTCCCATGCTTGGGAGAGGGGAGAAAGCCATGCATGCCGCTCGCCCCGCCGTGCAATCGCATGAAGCGCCCCACGGACCGCATCGGCTCGTGGTGCATGAAGAAACGGCCGGACGGAGCGAAGGTCCGCACCGGAGTCGGCGGCTCGAACCCGCCGGCGAAGGCGAAAAGGCCCGTGCCCGGACCGCCGCCGGAGGGAACCTCCGGGGCCGCGCGGGTCCGGCTCAGAACAGCCGGGTGAACAGCCAGTACAGCGAGCCGGAGAGCAGGATCGCCGCGGGCAGGGTCAGCACCCAGGCCATCAGCAGGTTGCGGATGGTGCCCATCTGCAGCCCGGAACCATTGGCCGCCATGGTGCCGGCCACGCCGGAGGACAGCACGTGGGTGGTGGACACCGGCAGGCCGAACATGTCCGCCGCGCCGATGGTGAGCATCGCCACGCTCTCCGCCGAGGCGCCCTGGGCGTAGGTCAGGTGCGACTTGCCGATCTTCTCGCCGACGGTCACCACGATGCGCCGCCAGCCGACCATGGTGCCCAGGCCGAGGGCGATGGCGACCGCCACCTTGACCCACAGGGGAATGAAGCGGGTCGCGCCGTCGATCTGCTTCTTGAAGGCCTGCAGCTTGCTTTGGGTATCGGCGTCGAAGTTGCCGATCTCGTCCTTCTCCATCAGGCGGATGGCCTCGGAAGCCAGGTACATGTCGTTGCGCACGTTGGCCACCGCCTCGGCCGGCACCCGCGCCAGCGCACCGTAGTCGCGGACCTCGTCGGCGATCACGCCGGTCAGCGCCGCCACGGCCGGGATCAGCTCCGCCGGGGCTTCCTTGCTGCGCAGGTAGCCGGACAGCACCTGGCGCGGGTCCTCGACCACCACGGGCTGCGGCAGATCCTTCAGCAGCGCCTGCTGGGTGACTTCGGCGACCGCGACGAACTGGGTGGTGTGCTCGACCGGCATGGCGCGGTTCAGCGCGTAGGCCGTCGGCAGGGTACCGACCAGGATCAGCATGATCAGGCCCATGCCCTTCTGGCCGTCGTTGGAGCCGTGGGCGAAGGACACCCCGGTGCAGGTGAGGACCAGCAGGCTGCGAATCCACCACGGCGGCGGCGTCTTGCCTTCGGGCGCCTTGTACAGGGTGCGGTTCTTCACCAGGGTGCGCAGCAACAGCAGCATCAGGATCGCGAAGACGAAGCCGATCACCGGCGAAAGCAGCAGCGAATAGCCCACCTTGACGACCTGCGACCACTCCACCCCGCTGGTGCCGTCGCGGCCGTGCATCAGCGCGTTGGCGATGCCGACGCCGATGATCGAGCCGATCAGGGTGTGCGAGGAGGAGGCCGGCAGCCCCAGCCACCAGGTGCCCAGGTTCCACAGGATGGCGGCGATCAGCAGGGCGAAGACCATGGCGAAGCCAGCCGAGGAGCCGACCTGCAGGATCAGTTCGACCGGCAGCAGGGTGATGACCCCGAAGGCCACCGCGCCGCTGGACAGCAGCACGCCGAGGAAGTTGAAGCAGCCGGACCAGACCACCGCGAAGTGCGGCGGCAGCGAGTGGGTGTAGATCACCGTGGCCACGGCGTTGGCGGTGTCGTGGAAACCGTTGACGAACTCGAAGCCGAGGGCGATCAGCAGGGCCACGCCGAGCAGCAGGAACGGCGTCCAGGTGGTCATCACGGTGCCGGCGCCGTCCATGTCCTGCACCAGGCTGTAGACGGAGAACAGCAGGCCGAGGCTGAGCATGGTGAGGAACATCGCCGCGGTGACCCGGCCGGCGCGCTGGTCCAGTTGAGGCCGGGCGTCGAGGAGCGCGGCCTGGGAAACGGAATCTGAAGTCATGAAGCGAAGAATCCAGGTTGAAAATGAAGGCAAGCGGATTCTCGTTGCAGAATGTGACAGTTCGCACATTTCCAGCTACTGGTCGCCGCCCTTGCGGAAGGCCCGGAAGCCGGCCAGGGCGGTGAAGGTGGCGACCAGCGCCACCAGGACCCAGAAGCCATGGGGATTGTCCGCCAGCGGGATGCCGTCGACGTTCATGCCGAAAAAGCCGGCGGTGATGTTGATCGGCAGCGCCAGGACGGTGACCAGGGTGAGGGTGGACAGCGTGCGGTTGCTCTGCTCGTTGAGGGTGGCGGCGATCTCCTCCTGCAGCAGCTTGATGCGCTCGCCGAGGGCGGTCAGGTCGCTGATCACCAGGGAGAACTCCTCGGTGGATTCGCGCAGCGCCTGCACGTCCGCCTCGGCCAGCCAGGCCGGCGGCCGGTTGAGCAGGCGCAGCAGCGCGCCCGGCTCCAGCGCCAGCAGGCGATGCAGGCGCACCAGCACGCGGCGCATGGCGCTGAGTTCGGCGCGATTGTCGGAAAGGCGCAGGGAAAGCAACTGGTCCTCGATGCGGTCGACGCCGGTGCTGGTATCGCGGACGATGCGGGTGAGGATGTCGCCCTGGTCGCGCAGCAGGTGCACCAGCAACTCCAGCGTGGAGCGGAAGCACTCGCCGCGCCGCACCGAGGAGCGCAGTTCATCCACCGAGCGCAGCGGCTGCAGGCGGACGCTGACCAGCAGGTGCCGGCGCGCGCAGACCCAGAGGGTGGCGACGTCCGAGGAAACCCGGCCGAAGCTGAACACCACGTCGTTGACCACCGCCAGCAGCGCCGCGTCGACGTGCTCGATGCGCGTCGAGCGGGAACCTTCGCGCAGGGTTTCGAAGAAGGACTCCGGCAGGTCCAGATGGGTCCGCATCCAGCGCTCGCAGGCGGCGTGCGCCAGGTTCAGGTGCAGCCAGAGGAACTCGTCGGAGTCGCGGGACTGGCGCAGGCATTCGAGCGCGGTCGCCGAATCGACCTCCCGGCCGCGCTCGCCGGGGCGGAAGCGGAAGCCGTAGAGCAGGCCGAACAGGTCGGCGTCCTGGCTGCTGTGGACGAAATCGCGGTTCATGCGGACCGGGCGAATCCTGGAGGTGGAAGGACAGGAAGCGTGCCCGGACGGGGAAAAGCGGGCACAGGGCTTCTTAACAGCTCCAGTTGACCGGGCGATGACAGTCGCCGACCAGGACGATCACATGAAACGCCCGCCTGATCCCGGCCCGGCAAGATTGCATGACCTTTGGCATGGCTGCTTGCCGAGCGCTCCGACACCTACGGCCTCTCGGCAAGCGGCCGATGCCGCGGATCGCAAGACGACGCCAACCTTGCCGGTCCAGTTTCAAGCTTCCCACAACTTCATGCGATTGCCCGATTCGCCGACGGGCCGACTCCGGCCCGCCCTGCCTTCTGGCATAATCGCGCGCCCCCGGCGGACAATCACGGAATTTTCATGCTTGATCCTCCTGCCGAACCGGATGCCCGGCGTCGACCGGTGCGAGCCCGGTTCCGCCGGTACTTCGGCCGGGTCCCGTGCCGTTCGCCCGAGCAACCCACTGTGAGTCGACGATGGCCAAAGAAACCGAAATCAAGCTGCGCGTCAGTCGCACCACCCTCGCCGCCCTGCGCGAACACCCCCTGCTGAACGCCCGCAGCGAGGGCGGCTGGCAGCGCCACGAACTGCTCAACCAGTACTACGACACCCCGGCGCGCGACCTGGCCCGCGCCCGGGTGGCCCTGCGCCTGCGGCGCGACGGCGGGCAGTGCATCCAGACCCTGAAGAGCCGCGGGCAGAGCGTCGCCGGGCTGTCCGAGCGCAACGAGTGGGACTGGTACCTGGAAGCGCCCGTCCTGGACCCGGCACTGCTCGACGACCAGTGCTGGCCGGCGGAGCTGGCCGGCCTGGACAAGGGCACCCTGCTGCCGATCTTCAGCACCGACTTCGTCCGCGAGAAGGCCGATCTGGTCTGGCAGCGCGACGGGCGTCGGGTGGCCGTCGAGGCGGCGCTGGATCTGGGCAAGGTGGTCGCCGGTCCGCGCGAGGAAGAAATCTGCGAACTGGAGCTGGAACTGCGCGAGGGCGAACCCGCCGCGCTGCTGGAACTGGCCCTCGCCCTGGCCGCCGACCTGCCGCTGATGCCCTGCGACATCAGCAAGGCCGAACGCGGCTACCGGCTGTTCGATCCGGCCAGCTACGCCCTCGTCCTGCCGGCGCCGATCCCGGACGCGGAGTTGCCGTTGGACGAGGCCTTCGCGCCGCTGGCCTGGCACCTGCTCGGCTGCAGCCAGCGCCTGGCCGAGCAGTACCGCTTCAACGGCCACTGGAAACTGCTGGAGCAGTGGCTCGCCCAACTGATCGACCTGCGCGCCCTGCTCGGCAGCCTCGGCCAGGCCGCTCCGCGGGCCGGCTCCAGCGCCCTGCGCGGCGCGCTGGACGCGCTGATCGGAGACTGGCGGCCACAGCTCGTCGCCGGCCGGGACGACGAAGCCGTGCGCCAGGCGGCTCCGGCCCGCTTCGCCGCCGAACTGGAACGACCGCGCTGGGGACTGTTCTCGCTGGAAGCCTCGCGCTGGCTGCTGACCCGCGCCTGGACCGAGCGGCGCAACGCCGCCGGCCAGCGCCAGGGCGCAGCGCCCCTGGGCCGCTGGCTGACGCACCTGCTGGCCGACGAAGCGCGCGCATTGTCGCTGCCCCGCTGCCAGCAACAGCCGGAAAATCTAACGGAGCAGCTTCCGCGCCTCGAGCGTGTGCTAGTCTGGCTGCGCCTTGCCCGCAACGTGCTTGAAATGCCCGAGCCAGACCGCCTGTACGGCGAACTGGCGAAGCTCGGCGAGCTGGCCGCCCGTCCGCTGGATGATGACCTGCGCGAGCAGCGCGCCGCCCAGGCGCAGATCGTGGCGACCCTGAAACCTTGGAAAGCGCTGCTGAAATAGGCTCCCGCCCGGCAGGCGGGCCCTGCCGCGCGACTCCATACGGACGCACGCAATGTTCAAGCTAAGTCTCAAAACCATCTTCACCACCTGGCTGACCGGCCTTCTGGCGCTTCTGCCGCTGACCCTGACCCTGGTGCTGCTGGCCTGGATCATCAGCCTGCTGAACCGCCTGATCGGCCCTTCCACCCTCGCCGGGCAGATCTCCGCCGGGCTCGGCCAGTACTTCGTGAGCAATCCGTCGCTGGCCTACCTGTTCGGCGGCTTCGTGCTGCTGGCCTGCCTCTACCCGCTGGGCCTGGCGGTGCAACTGGGCCTGCGCGGGCCGTTGACCCGGCTGATCGACGTCACCCTGCGGCGTACTCCGCTGATCGGCCAGCTCTACAACCTGGCGGACCGCTTCGTCGCCCTGCTGGACAAGGACAAGAACCCCGACATCGGCGCCATGAGCCCGGTCTGGTGCTTCTTCGGCGGCGACGGCGTCGCCGTGCTGGCGCTGCTGCCGAGCTCCGCGCCGATCGAGATCGAGGGCCGCAGCTACCATGCCGTGCTGGTGCCCACCGCGCCGATCCCGGTCGGCGGCGGCCTGCTCTACGTGCCGGTGGACTGGGTGCGTCCGGCGCACATGGGGATCGACGAGTTGACCAGCATCTATGTCTCCATGGGCCTCACGCCGCCCTCCAAGGCCAGGAGCCGGGCGAGAAGGGAACAAAGCCTCGACCTGGGTCACGGAAAAAGCCTCTGAAGACGGCCGTCGCTTCGCCCCGACGAGCCCATCGGGCATGCTGGCATGCGGACGTAGAACCGCCGAGACCCCGCATGCCTTCCATCGCATCTCCCACCGAGGACCGCCGGCTCGATCCGGGCGAGCTGTTGCGCGAGCTGGTCGCCTGCGGCCGGATCGACCGGGACAGCGCCGAGCGCTGCCTGGCGATCCAGCGCAGCACCCCGGACAGCCGACAGCACCCACTCGAGTCGCTCGCCGCCCAACGGCTCGACGACCGCCTCCGACCCGGCCGCAAGCTCGACCTGGAAAGCCTCACCCAGTGGCTGGCCGACCATGCCGGGCAACCCTACCTGCGTATCGACCCGCTGAAGCTCGACGTCGCCGCGATCACCCCGCTGATGTCCCGCGCCTTCGCCCAGCGCCACGGCATCCTCGCCGTGGCGGTCGCGGCGGACGGCGTCACGGTCGCCAGCGCGCAACCTTTCGTCGGCGCCTGGGAGGCCGATCTGGCCCAGGCACTCAGGCGGCCGATCCGCCGGGTGGTGGCCAACCCCGTCGACATCCGCCGCTTCACCCAGGAGTTCTACCGCCTGGCCAGGTCGGTCAGCGGCGCCTCGGCCCCGGAGCAGAAGAGCGCCGGCACCGGCAACTTCGAGCAGTTGTTCAGGCTCGGCGCGGCGGACCGGGAGCCGGACGCCAACGACGCGCACATCGTCACCATCGTCGACTGGCTGCTCCAGTACGCCTTCGAGCAGCGCGCCAGCGACATCCACATCGAGCCGCGCCGCGAGGCCGGCAGCGTGCGCTTTCGCATCGACGGCGTGTTGCACAACGTCTACCGGTTCCCGTCGCAGGTGAGCATGGCGGTAGTCGGCCGGCTGAAGAGTCTCGGCCGGATGAACGTCGCCGAGAAGCGCAAGCCGCAGGACGGCCGGGTCAAGACCAGAAGCCCGGACGGCGGCGAGATCGAGCTGCGCCTCTCGACCCTGCCGACCGCCTTCGGCGAGAAGCTGGTGATGCGCATCTTCGACCCCGAGGTATTGCTCAAGAGCTTCGACGCCCTCGGTTTTTCCGCCGACGACCTGCGGCGCTGGCGGAGCATGACCGACCAACCCAACGGCATCGTCCTGGTCACCGGCCCGACCGGCTCGGGCAAGACCACCACCCTCTACACCACGCTGAAACAACTGGCGACGCCGGAAGTCAACGTCTGCACCATCGAAGACCCCATCGAGATGATCGAACCGGCGTTCAACCAGATGCAGGTGCAGCGCAACATCGATCTGGACTTCGCCAGCGGCGTGCGCGCGCTGATGCGCCAGGACCCGGACATCATCATGATCGGCGAGATCCGCGACCTGGAAACCGCCGAGATGGCCATCCAGGCGGCACTCACCGGTCACCTGGTGCTCTCCACCCTGCACACCAACGACGCGCCCGGCGCCATCGCCCGCCTGCTCGAGCTGGGCGTGCCTCATTACCTGATCAAGGCCACCCTGCTCGGAGTCATGGCCCAGCGCCTGGTACGAACCCTGTGCCCGCACTGCAAGGCGCCGGTCAGCCTCGATGCGGCCGACTGGCAGGCCCTCACCCGTCCCTGGAACGCCCCGCCGCCGAGCGCTGCGCAGCGGGCGGTGGGCTGCGCCGAATGCCGCGACACCAGCTATCGCGGGCGCGCCGGAGTCTACGAGATCATGCTGCTGAACGATGCCCTCAAAGCGCTGATCAAAACCGATACCGACCTGCTCGCGCTGCGCCGCGCCGCCTTCAGGGACGGCATGCGCAGCCTGCGTCTGTCCGGCGCGCTGAAGGTCGCCGCCGGCTCGACCACCCTCGAAGAAGTCATGCGCGTCACCCCGCAGAGCGATCGGCAGTGAACCGGTAGGATTGCGTATCGTCCGTCCACCCTCGGGAAAGCTCCATGCCAAATCACCGAATCATCCGTCCCCGTCCCGGCCCGCGGAGCCGCCCATGTTGCTGACCTTTCTGCAGGGACTGTCGCCCTGGCACTGGCTGGGGCTCGGCATCCTGCTACTGATCCTGGAAGTCTTCGACGCCGGCGGCTACCTGTTGTGGATGGCCCTGGTCGCCACCGGCCTCGCCGTGCTGCTGCAGGTCCTGCCCGATTTTTCCTGGAAGCTGCAACTGCTGCTGTTCGTCAGCCTGTCGACGCTGTTGCTGCTGCTCTGGAAACGCTGGCGCGAGCATCTGCTGGACCGCTGATCGGGCCGGCCGGGTCCGGAGCCGCCGGCGGGGAACCCGGATCGCACGCCGATGATCTCATTTAGACATCGCGTCCAGGAGTTACCTCATGAACAGCAAGATCGCCGTCCTCGCCATCGGCCTCACCGCTCTCCCCTTCGGCGCGGCACAGGCCGACGACGACTTCGTACGCGACATCATCTCCTCCGGTATCACCACCGCCTCGACCTACCTGACCGTCAAGGACGACAAGCTGATCGTCGCTGCCCGGGAGGATGCCGGCACCTTCGTCGCCAGCGACGGGCGGATTCGCGGCCCCTACCTGGAGGCGGCGCTGCGGCAACTGCGCGAGGCCGACCCGCGACTGCAAGCCAGCGACATGGAACTGGCCGGCGCGATCCTCGCCGGCCAGCCCGAAGCTCCGGTGCATTTCGACGCCCGCTGAGCCCCGGCCGGGATCGGTAACAAACGGACGTTACCCAGCGGAGCCGGACGGGCAACCGGTTGTTACCCTCACCCCGGCCACGGGTAGCAGATCTGGGTCGAACGGAAACAGAATTTCCCTCTCCGTGGGCTCCACCAAAACACCACAAAATATAAGCCTTTGATTTTCAATGACTTTATTTTTTTGGCACAGGTAATGCTCTATCTCGCACACAACAAAAATAAAAAACGGTATCTCAAGAACAACAATACGAAACGACTCTGACATAACAAGAACAAGCACGGCAGAGACGGCGCAAACTGATTTTTTTGGAGAGGATTCGCGCTCCTGGGGTCTAGGCCCCGCAGCCGGACAGAGAACAATAAAACTACCTCGAGGTAGCGCCCGGACTGGTTGGATCACTTGGTGATCATCGCGATATCGGCGATCAAAGAAATACGTTTGCTCTTGGCCCCGGCTGGGGCCGACTGAAGCACTTTCTTCAGAGTGGCGGTCGACAAAAACAACAACAGATCGAGCACAAGAAGAACAAAGCACAAAGTCGATTTCGAGGGGAGCTCAGGCTCCCCTCTGTGCTTCGAGCGATCCCCCTTTCCGGAAAACCCGGCTCACCCCCGCGGCTCGCCGCTCCCCAGATCCTCCTCCAGCTTCGCCAACCGCGTCTCCAGCTCCGCGATGCGCGCTTCCAGCGCCTCGATCCGGCCACCCGCCGCCCCCTCGTTGACGGCCGCCTGGGTCGCGCGTGCGGCCAGCAGTTCCTCCAGATCCTCCGCGCTACCCAACCGATGCATGTAGCGCTCCTCGCGTTGCCCCGGCTGGCGCGGCAAGCGGCAGACAAGTTCGCGACCGATCAGCCGCTCCAGTTGGTGCTGCAGTTCCTCGCCGTCATCGAAAGCGTACAGGCGGGCGCTGCGGGTCAGCAGTTCGTTGACGGTCTGCGGACCGCGCAGCAACAGCAGGCCGAGCAGCGACAGTTGCGGCGGCGTGAGTTGCAGGGCCTTGTCGAGGCGATGCTCCCAGCGGTCCGCCCGGCTGCCCATGACCAGCTCCACCAGGGAGCGTCCCTCCAGTTGGCGCAACCCCTGGCCGACCTGGCCGGAAGCGAGGTTCATCAGCGGCTCGCGGCTGCTTTTCTGGTTGCAGGCCAGCACCAGGGCATTGAGGGTCAGCGGGTAGCTCTCCGGCGTGGTCGCCTGCTTCTCGATCAGGCACCCCAGAATGCGGACCTCGATGGCGTTGAACGGCTCCCGGACAGACGGCGTTTCGGCGCGGTCGGACATGGTGGAACATCCTCGACGTGAAAAGTCGCTAGCCTACCTGAACATATCCCGGCTCCGGCCGGCTGCATGCTGTGATCGAAAAAACAGGCTGCTATGATCCCCCGAGATTCGTCGCGAGTCTCCACCGCAAGGCGACACGGACAGGGCAACGATGTATCCGACCCCCTCATCACCAGGTCAACTGCAACCGAGCAGTGCCGGCCAGCCTCCCGGGCTGAACGTCGTCGGCGACTGGACGTTGCAGCACTATCCACGCCTGAAACGCGAAATCGAGCGCGCCAGGCCGCGGCTCGACGACGCCTGCCCGGTCGTGCTGGACGGCCTGGGCGCGCTCGACACCGCGGGCGCCGGCCTGCTCGTGGAGTTGCTCGGCGCCCGGCGCCTGACGGACATCGCCCGCTGGGCGCCGCAACTGCCGGCCGAGCGCCAGGCCCTGCTGCGCACGGTCGCCATGGCGGTCGCCGGCGCCGCCGGTACCGAGGAGGAGCCGGAACGCTCCACCCTCAAGGACGAGCTGGCGCACATCGGCCGGGTCGTCGAGACGCTCTGGGAACAGCAGCGCACGCTGTACGGCTTCATCGGCCTGACTCTGAGCACCCTGCTGGCGACCCTGCCGCGCCCGCGACGCTGGCGCATCACTCCGCTGGTGGCGCACATCGAGCGGACCGGGCTGGACGCCGTGCCCATCGTCGCCCTGCTGACTTTCATGGTCGGCGCGGTGGTGGCCTTCCTCGGCGCCACCGTGCTCGGCCAGTTCGGCGCCACCATCTATACCGTCAACCTGGTGGCCTATTCCTTCCTGCGCGAATTCGGCGTGCTGCTCTGCGCCATTCTGATGGCGGGACGCACCGCCAGCGCCTTCGCCGCGCAGATCGGCGCGATGAAGGCCAACGAGGAAATCGACGCGATCCGCGCCCTCGGCCTCGATCCGATCGAGTTGCTGGTGCTGCCGCGGGTGCTGGCGATGCTGCTGACCCTACCGATCCTCACCTTCATCGCCATGCTCTGCGGCATCCTCGGCGGCCTGGCGGTCTGCGTCCTGGCGCTGGACATCTCGCCGGTGCAGTACTTCGCCATCCTCGAACAGGAAATTCCGGTCAACCATTATCTGGTCGGCCTCGGCAAGGCGCCGCTGTTCGCCTTCCTGATCGCCGTGATCGGTTGCCTGGAGGGCTTCAAGGCCAGCGGCAGCGCCCAGTCGGTCGGCGAACGCACCACCTCCAGCGTGGTACAGTCGATCTTCATGGTAATCCTGATCGACGCCCTGGCCGCCCTGTTCCTCATGGAGATGGGCTGGTGAGCGCCGGCGCGCCGTCCCGGGAGGCGCTGATCCGGGTACGCGGCCTGGTGAACAGCTTCGGTCAGCAGACGGTGCACGACGGTCTCGACCTGGACATCCGCCGCGGCGAAATCCTCGGCGTGGTCGGCGGCTCGGGTACCGGCAAGTCGGTGCTGCTGCGTAGTATCGTCGGTCTGCACCGGCCCAGCGCCGGGCGGATCGAGGTGTTCGGCGAGGACCTGCTGGCCCTGCCGCCCCTGCGCCGTTCCCGGCTGGAGCGGCGTTTCGGCGTGCTCTTCCAGCAGGGTGCCCTGTTCACCTCGCTGAATCTCGAGGAGAACGTCGCCCTGCCGCTGATCGAACACGCCGGACTGACGCGCCCCGAAGCCGAGCATCTGGCCCGCCTCAAGCTGGCCCTGGCCGGCCTGCCGGCCAACGCCGCCGGCAAGTACCCGGACGAACTGTCCGGCGGCATGATCAAGCGCGCCGCCCTGGCCCGTGCCCTGGCGCTGGACCCGGAAGTGCTGTTTCTCGACGAGCCGACCGCCGGGCTCGACCCGATCGGCGCGGCGGCCTTCGACCGGCTCATCCTCACCCTGCGCGATGCCTTGGGACTCAGCGTGTTCCTGGTCACCCACGACCTCGACACCCTGTATACCAGTTGCGACCGGATCGCCGTGCTGGCGCAAAAGCGCGTGCTGGTCGAAGGCCGCCTGGAAACGGTGGCGGCCACCGACGATCCCTGGATACGCGAATACTTCCACGGCCCGCGCGGCCGCGCGGCACGGCAGGCCGCCGAACTGCAGGAGACCCCCTGATGGAAACCCGCGCTCATCATGTGCTGATCGGCCTGTTCACGGTCGTCGCGGTGATCGCCGCCCTGCTGCTCGCCCTCTGGCTGAGCAAGTCCAGCCTGGACCGCGAGTTCGATCACTACGAGGTGCTGTTCAACCATTCGGTGAGCGGCCTGGCGGTCGGCAGTCCGGTGGAATACAGCGGCATCCGGGTCGGCGACGTGGAACAGCTCTGGCTCGACCCCCAGGACCCGCGCATGGCCCGCGCGCTCATCCGCATCGACAGCGGCACGCCGATCAAGCAGGACACCCGCGTCCGCCTGCTGCTGGCCAACATCACCGGCGCCCGCAGCATCCAGTTGTTCGGCGGCACGCCGCAAAGCCCGCGACTCGAGCGCGAAGGCGGCAAGCCGCCGCTGATCGTCGCCGATCCCTCCCCGCTCAATACCCTGCTCGACGAGGGCGAGGACGTGATGAGCAGCATCAACAGCATTCTGACCGGCGCCAGCCTCCTCTTCTCGGCCGACAACGTCGGCCGCCTCGGCCATATCCTGGAACATCTCGAACAGGCCACGGGAGCGATCGCCGCGCAGCGCAACGAACTCGGCCAGACCGTGCGGCAGCTCAACCAGCTCGGCCGGCAGACCGGTACCCTGCTCGAAGAGATCACCCGCCTGGCGCGCAACGCCAACGGGCTGCTGGACGGCGACGGCCGCAAGTTGCTGGCCAGCGCACAGCGCTCGATGAGCGCCCTCGAACGCAGCACCTCGCGCCTGGATCGTCTGCTGGAGGAAAACCAGCAGGCCCTGCACAACGGCATGGACGGCATCGCCGAACTGGGCCCGGCGATCAGTGAGCTGCGCACCACCCTCGGCGGACTGCGCCGGGTCACCCGCCACCTCGAAGACGATCCCTCGGGCTTTTTCCTCGGTCGGGAGAAGATGCAGGAGTTCGCACCATGACCCGCCACCCCCTCTACCTGTTCGCTCTGCTCGGCAGCCTGACGGCCTGCTCGGTGCTGCCCGAAGCCGAGCCCATTCACATCTACCGCCTGCCCGGCACGCCTCTCCAGGCCCAGCCGGCCACCGCCCGCCTCGACCAGGCGCTGCGCATCGCCACCCCCAAGGCCGACCGCATGCTCGGCAGCGCACGCATCGCGGTGATGCCGGAGGGCAACCGGATCAGCAACTACCAGGGCGCCCGCTGGAGCGACGACGCCCCGACCCTGCTGCGCGACCGGCTGATCGAGGCCTTCCGCGAGGACGGCCGCACCGCCTCGGTGAGCAGCGACGACAATCATCTCTACGCCGATCTGGAACTGCTCGGCGACCTGCGCAGCTTCCATAGCGAATACGTCGACGGCCAGCCGCAGGTCCGGCTCGGTCTCGATGTCAGCCTGGTGCACAGCGCCAGCCAGCGTATCCTGGCCAGTCGCCGCTTCGAGGTGCGCCAGAGCGTCAGCGACGGACGGCTCGACAGCGTGGTCGCCGCCTTCGGCGCGGCCAGCGACCGGTTGAGCCGGCAACTGGTGGACTGGACCCTGGCCCAGGGCGGACGCCTGGCCGCCGGCCGCTGAGACTCAGCGCCTGGCGATGATGTACACCGCATGGATGATGCCCGGCAGGTAGCCGAGCAGGGTCAGCAGGATGTTCAGCCAGAAGGCGCCGGCGAAACCTACCTGCAGGAACACGCCAAGCGGCGGCAGCAGAATGGCGATGAGAATGCGCAGCAGGTCCATGGGATTCTCCGTCGATGGTCGCGAGGCTTTCCTGAATCGACCCGAGACAGCCCTCCCGGGTTCCTTGGCGCCCGCCGGTCCATGCTTGCCCTGCTCGATGCCCGTTGCGACGTCCGACTGGCGGGACATCCCGTGTCCAGCATTTCGGACATGTCCTGTCCGCAGGATGCCCCTGGCTCGCACGCCCCGTCAGACCTCGGCATGATCGGCGATTTTCAGCGAAATCCACCGCCAATACCCGCACCCGTCCAACGGCACGAATCTCGCTGAGGTTCCAGTGCTCGCCCGTCCCTGCGGAAATCGCGTCGGGGCAGAGCGCGGCACGGTTTGGCGTGAAGGTTGGGCAGCGGTCGGGCCCAGCCTCTTTTTTCGCCTTCGCCTCCACAAGGATTTTCTTCATTCGTTTTGGACCGACAGGCAAAAAAAACGCCCCGGCATTCCTGGCGGGGCGGCTGCGATTTCGCAAGAGACGGTATTCAGTTTCGGCCGGAAACCCGGCACAGCGCACGCGTCAGGCGCTTGAGCATTTCATCGATGTTGCCGTGGCTGACCGTCAGCGCCGGCGAAAAGCGCAGACAGTGCGCCTGCGGCGCGCCGATCAGCAGGCGCTCCTTCAGCGCCGCTTCCACCACCGCCGCAGCCGGGAGGCCCGCCAGCGGCAAATTCGTCAACAAACCCCGGCCGCGCAGCGGGCCGTGACCATAGCGACCGGCCAATTGGACCAGCCCCTCGCGCAGATGCTCGCCGGCCGCTCGAACGTGCTCGAGAAACCCCGCCTCCAGCACTGTGTCGAGTACCGCCAGACCGGCAGCGCTCGCCAGCGCGTTGCCATGACAACTGCCGACCAGATCGCCCGGCTCGAAGCAGCAGGCGCTACCGCGAGCCAGCAGGGCCGCCAGAGGCATTCCCCCGCCCAACCCCGTGCCGAGCGTGACGATGTCGGCACGTACGTCATACAACTCCCCGGCCAGCAGCGCGCCGTAACGCCCGATCCCGGTCTGTACCTCGTCGAGGATCAGCAGCAGGCCGCGCTCGTTGCACAGCCGGGAGACGGCCTGCAGGTACTCGCGAGTCGCCACCTCCGTCTCGCCCTGCAGCGGCTCCAGCATCACCGCCACGGTCCGCTCGTCGAGCGCGGACGCCAACGCCTGCAGATCGTTGCAGGGCACCCCGACGAGTTCCGCCGTACCCGGCTTGTCCACGGCAGTCGCCCAGTACCGGGCGGCCGGCGCATCCTGGACATTGCCGCGAGAACCGTCGCACACCATGACGATGCGACCGGCGCCACCGCGATGCAGTTGCCCCCACTTGCTCGCCAGCCGGATCGCCGCTCCCCTGGCCTCGGCACCGCTGCTCAGGAAATAGGCCTGATCGCTGTCGGTGACCTGGCACAGGCGCGTGGCCAGCTTGAGCATGCCGAGGTTGTAATAACCCGCCCCCGGATTGATCAGATTGTCCACCTGGCGCCGCAAGGCACCCACCAGAACGCTCGGACAATGCCCCAGGCTGTTCGCCATCAACCCCTGGGTGAAGTCGAGATAGGCATCACCTTCGACATCCCACAACCAGGACCCCTGGCCGCGCACGAAAAGCTGCGACGGACGCTCCAGGGTGCGCATCATCCGCATGCAGGCCAAGGCTTCACGCACCTTGCACCCCCTCCGGGCAGAGAGCCCGGCAGCCAGCGGCGCGGCTCAGTTCGACATCAATTCCTTCGGCTTTGCCTATGAGCACCCTTGATACCACTGCCTGGCACATCACTCAGCCTGGCCTCCAGAGCGCTGTAAGCGTGATCGATGGGGATTAGACTAGGAGGTATCGCCACCCACGGCTATTTCGATTTTCCAGATTCATCGATAAGAGAAAGTTATGGATTTCCGTCAGTTGCGTTATTTCGTCGCCCTGTACGAGGAAGGCCACGTAAGGCGCGCCGCAGAGCGCCTGAGCCTATCGCAGCCAGCGCTCTCGCAGCAGATCCGCCACCTCGAGTCGGACCTCGACGTCAGCCTGTTTCAGCGCACCGGCAAGCGCCTGCTGCCGACCCTCGCCGCGCAGACCCTGTACACCCATGCGGTGCCGCTACTGGAAGGCCTGGAGCGCGCCCGCGACGCACTGCGCGCCTTCCGTGGGCAGGCGGCACGCAGCCTGGCGGTCGGTGTGCTACAAACGGTCAGCGCCAGCCTGGTGCCGCCGCTGCTGGAGCGTCTGCGCCAGGCCCAGCCGCACCTGGTGGTACAGCTCTACGAATTGTCCGGCACCGATATCGAACGACGCCTGCTGGCCGGTACCCTGGATATCGGCATCGGTTTTCTGCCGCCGCGTCAGCCCGGGCTGCACAGCCTGCCGTTGTACGAGGATGAATTGCAGCTGGTGATCCCGGAAAAGCATCCGCTCAAGGACTTCAAGAAGGTTTCCCTGGCCCAGGCGGCGGAGTTGCCGATGCTGCTGTTCGGCGAGGAATTCCGCGTGCGGCAGATCTGGCAGGAGCAGCTCGGCATGCTCGGCCGGCGTCCGCAGGTACAGGCCGAGCTGAACCACATGAACAGCATCCTCGACAGCCTGCCGCACACGACCCTGGCCACGGTGCTGCCGGGCTGTTCGCGGCCGCCGCACAGCCATCCGGGTCTGTTGTGGAAACCGCTCAGCGAACCGCGCATCCCCCTGAAGGTGGGACTGGTCTACCGCGATGCGCAGCGCCAGCAGGGCATGGTGAACCTGCTGCGCTCGCTGCTGGAGGGAATGCCCGGCCTCCATGAGGTCCGCGGCTGAGTCCAAAGCGCCGTTTCGCAGGCGCAAAAAAAGAAAACCCCGCAAAGCGGGGTCTTGCAGACTGATTCTGACATCCCTGACTACCTCCGCCATCCTGGCGGAACATCCCCGATCGTCCCTGAATCGTCCATGAGTCACATGGCGCATCCTGCGCGCATCGTCCCTGAACAATGCCATCCTGGCGATCGTCCCTGAGTTCCCCAATGCATCCTGCGCCAACCATCCCTGCGGCCTCACCCTCCCGGTGAATTCCCGACCCCATCCATGCCGGTCGATGCGCCTCCTGCGCGATCTCCCTATCATCCGCCATCCTGGCGGAACCTGCGACGCCGTCCGTGTTTTTCGATGCGCTTCCTGCGCGACGCCCTTGAGCAATAGACTAGGCATCCCCCCATCGACTAAACAGTGGCGATCGCCATCACACCATGTAAGCCTTTGCCTATATCCCCTGCCGGACCGATCCGTCTCTTCGGCCGAGCCCGAAAGCCCTGGCACACAGGATGCTTCGCCTCGGCACGGAACATCGGGAGCCCCGGTCGGCAACGCCGACATCCGGCTCGCCATCGCGGGACGGCGGCGCCCCGGCTACGGCAAGGGTGCGGCGACAGGATAGAATGCCGCCTCCCTGTCCGGAGCCGTGCATGTTTCACGTCATCCTCTTCCAACCGGAAATCCCACCGAACACCGGCAATATCATCAGGCTCTGCGCCAACACCGGCTGCAGCCTGCATCTGATCGATCCGCTGGGCTTCGAACTGGACGACAAGCGCCTGCGCCGCGCCGGCCTGGACTACCACGAATATGCCACCCTCAAGCGCCACGCCGACCTGCCCTCCTGCCTGGAGAGCCTCGGTCGGCCGCGCCTGTTCGCCTTCACCACCAAGGGATCGCAGCCCTATCACAGCGTGGCCTACCGGCGCGGCGACGCCTTCCTGTTCGGGCCGGAAAGCCGTGGGCTACCGCAGGAAGTCCGCGAGAGCCTGCCGCCGGAGCAGCGCCTGCGCCTGCCGATGCGCTCCGCCTGTCGCAGCCTGAACCTGTCGAACACGGTGGCGGTGGCGGTCTACGAGGCCTGGCGCCAGCTCGATTTCGCGATGGACTGAGCGGAAACGAAAAAGCGCCCCGCAGGGCGCTTTTCTCGGCAGGGCTGCGACCTTACTGCACCGTACCCGATGCCTGGCCCTCGGCCTGCATCCGCGCCAGTTCCTGGGCGTAGAGCACGTCGAAATTCACCGGCGCCAGCATCAGGGCCGGGAAGGAGCCACGCACGACCAGATTGTCCAGCGCCTCGCGGGCATAGGGGAAGAGCAGACTCGGGCAGAAGGCGCCCAGGGTGTGACCCATGGCTTCGGCGTCCAGGCCCTTGATCAGGAAGATGCCGGCCTGCTGCACCTCGGCGATGAAGGCCACTTCCTCGCCGGTCTTCACGGTGACCGAAAGGCTCAGCACCACTTCGTAGAAGTCGCCGCCGTCGAGCGCTTTCTGCCTGGTGTTCAGGTCCAGTTGGACACTCGGCTTCCAGTCCTGGCGGAAGATCTCCGGCGCCTTCGGTGCCTCGAAGGAAAGGTCGCGCACATAGATGCGCTGCAGGGAGAATTGGGCGTTCTGGCCGTCTTGTGCGGCGCCGTTGCTAGCTTGTTCAGTCATGGCAGAGCCTTGTCGATTTGCGGATTCAATCCTCGAGCAGCGCGTCCAGGCGGCCCGCGCGCTCCAGGGCATGGAGATCGTCACACCCACCCACGTGGGTATCGCCGATCCAGATTTGCGGAACCGAGGTGCGTCCGGCCTTGCGGGTCATCTCGGCGCGCAGCTCCGGTTTGCCGTCGACACCGATCTCCCGGTAGGCGACGCCTTTCCTGTCCAGCAGTTGCTTGGCCCGTATGCAGTAGGGGCACCAGGCGCTGGTATAGATGACGATGTGCGGCATGGCTCCCTCACTTGACCACGGGCAGGTTGTCCCCGCGCCAGGTGCTCATCCCGCCGGCCAGCCTGGCCACGTCGAAGCCGGCCTTCTGCAGGTCGCGGCAGACGGTTCCGGCGTGCTGGCCCATGGCGTCGACCACAATGAGGGTCTTGCTCCTGAACTTTTCCAGTTCGGCGATGCGGCCGGTCAGTTTGTCGTAGGGAATATTGAGTGCATCGACGATGTGCCCGCCGGAGAACTCCTTGTGGGCACGCACATCCAGCACCATGCCCTGACCACCGTTGAGCAGCGAGGTCAGCTCGCCGCTGCTGAGGCTGCGACCGCCGCGACGCAGCTCGGTCACCAGCAGCAGAACCAGCAGGACCAGCAGGAGGCCGACGAGGATATAGTGGTTGGAAGCGAATTCGATCAGCTTGGGGACCATCGGGAAGTTCCAGAACGGTAAAATCCCGGCAGTATACACAGCCCCCCGGACCGGCTGAACCCGCCAGCGCGGCGGCAGTCAATGGCAATGACGCTGCGCTTCGCGAAGCAGTAGACTGCCGCCCTTCGCACGCCTCGGGCTGCCGGGCACCCACCTCACCGCAATCAGAGTCGGAACCATGACTGCCACCCCCAAACCACTGGTTCTCATCATCCTCGATGGCTTCGGTCACAGTGACAGCCCTGCCTACAACGCCATTCACGCCGCCCGCACCCCGGTCTACGACCGCCTGCTCGCCACCTGCCCCCACGGCCTGATCTCCGGCTCCGGCATGGACGTCGGCCTGCCCGACGGCCAGATGGGCAACTCCGAGGTCGGCCACATGAACCTCGGCGCCGGCCGCGTGCTCTACCAGGACTTCACCCGGGTGACCAAGGCCATCCAGGACGGCGAGTTCTTCGACAACCCGGCCATCTGCGCCGCCGTCGACCATGCCGTCGCCGCCGGCAAGGCGGTGCATATCCTCGGCCTGCTCTCCGAAGGCGGCGTGCACAGCCACCAGGACCATATCGCCGCCATGGCCGAGCTGGCCGCGCGGCGCGGCGCCGAGAAGATCTACCTGCACGCCTTCCTCGACGGCCGCGACACCCCGCCCAGGAGCGCCCAGGGCCCCATCGAGGCGCTCGAAGCCACCTTCGAACGCCTCGGCAAGGGCCGCATCGCCACGCTGATCGGCCGCTACTTCGCGATGGACCGCGACAACCGCTGGGATCGTGTCGAACAGGCCTACCGGCTGATCGTCGACGGCAAGGCCGAATACGCCGCCGAAACCGCCGCGGCCGGCCTGCAGGCCGCCTACGCCCGCGACGAGAGCGACGAGTTCGTCAAGGCCACCGCCATCGGCGCGCCGGTGCGCGTGGAAGACGGCGACGCCGTGGTGTTCATGAACTTCCGCGCCGACCGCGCCCGCGAACTGAGCCGCACCTTCGTCGAGGCCGATTTCAAGGAGTTCGAGCGCCCGCACGTGCCGCGGCTGGCCGGCTTCGTCACCCTCACCCAGTATTCGGCGAGCATCCCGGCGCCCTGCGCCTTCCCGCCGACGGAACTGACCAACGTGCTCGGCGAGTACCTGGCGAACAACGGCAAGACCCAGTTGCGCATCGCCGAGACCGAGAAGTACGCCCACGTCACCTTCTTCTTCTCTGGCGGCCGCGAGGAGCCGTTCGCGGGCGAGGAACGCATCCTGATCCCCTCGCCGCAGGTCGCCACCTACGACCTCAAGCCGGAGATGAGCGCGCCGGAAGTCACCGAGCGCATGGTCGAGGCCATCGAAAACCGGCGCTACGACGTGATCATCGCCAACTACGCCAACGGCGACATGGTCGGCCACACCGGGGTATTCGAGGCGGCGGTCAAGGCAGTGGAATGCCTGGACGCCAGCCTCGGGCGCATCGTCGCGGCGCTGGAGAAGGTCGGCGGCGAGGCGCTGATCACCGCCGACCACGGCAACGTCGAGCAGATGCGCGACGAAAGCACCGGCCAGGCGCACACCGCGCACACCTGCGAGCCGGTGCCCTTCATCTACGTGGGCAAGCGCGCGCTGCGCATCCGCGCGGGCGGTGTGCTGGCCGACGTGGCGCCGACCATGCTGAAGCTGCTCGACCTGCCGCAGCCGCGGGAAATGACCGGCCGGCCGCTGGTCGAGCCGGCCTGAGGCGGCAAGACGCGGGCAGGTCCCGGGCCTGTCCGCCGGCCGTCCGGAGTCATTGCTGCGGCTTGCAGCCGGACGACACATTTTTAGGCATACTTATGCCGATCCACTCTCTCGACGCCGCACGCCCATGTCCCGCATCCTTCCCCCGCTGATCCTCGCCCTCGCGCTCAGCCCGGCATTCGCCGACGAGCGCAGCGAAACCCTCGAGCAACTGGAGCGGGCCCGCCAGGACATCGCCACGCTGAAGAAGCTGCAGGAGCAGTTGAACCGGGAAAGGAGCGGCGTGCAGCAGGAGCTGGGCAAGACCGAACGGGAGATGGGCGACCTGGAAAACCGGGTACGCGAGCTGCAGAACGAACTGGACGGGCGCGAACGGGAGATCCGTCGTCTCGACCGGGAAAAGCAGACGCTGCAAGAGACCCGCGACGAACAGCAGCGGCTGATCGCCGTGCAGACCCGCGCCACCTACCAGAGCGGTCGCCAGGAATACCTCAAGCTGCTGCTCAACCAGCAGCGGCCGGAGTTGCTGTCGCGTACCCTGGCCTATTACGGCTACTTCGACCAGGCGCGCCAGAGGCAGCTCGAAGCCCTCGACGCGACCCTGCGCCAGTTGGCCGCGGTCGAGCAGGACCTCGCCACCCAGCGGACTCGGCTCAGCGAGCGCAAGAGCGAGCTGGAAGAGCGCCGCGAGCGGCTCGCCGCCCTGCGCCAGGAGCGTCGCCGGATGCTGGTCCGCCTGAACCGGGAATACGCCAGCGGCGCCCGGAAACTCGAGGCCCGCGAGGAAGAGCGGGCCGAACTCGGCCGGGTGTTGCGGCGCATCGAGGAAGCCCTCGCCCGCCAGGCCCGCGAGGCCGAGGAGGCGCGCCAGCGCGCCCTCGCCGAACAGCGCCGCCAGCAGGAGCAGGAAAGGCAGCGCCAGCGCGCCAGCGCGCCCGCCGGCGAGGCCCCGCTCCTGTCCGGCCGGGGAACGGTTCCCGACGGCCCCTTCGCCCGTGCGCGCGGCAGCCTGCCCTGGCCGGTCGATGGCCGTCTGCTGGTGCCCTATGGCTCGCCACGCAGCGAAGATGCCCGCACTCGCTGGGACGGTGTCCTGATCAGCGCCAATGCCGGCACTCCGGTACGCGCCATCCATGCCGGGCGCGTGGTCTTCGCCGACTGGCTGCGCGGCTCGGGCCTGCTGGTCATTCTCGACCACGGCAATGGCTACCTGAGCCTCTACGGGCATAATGAGAGTTTGTTGAAAAGCGCCGGCGACATGGTCAAGGCCGGCGAACCGATCGCGACGGTCGGTACCAGTGGCGGGCAGGACATGCCTGCGCTTTACTTCGCCATCCGCCAGCAGGGCCACCCGAGCGATCCCGCCCTGTGGTGCCGCGCGCAGGGATAGCGCCGCTTTCACTCGAGGAGTCCGTTTTCATGCCGTACCTGCCCCGCCCCCTGTCGCTGGCCCTGGTCGCCGCCCTGGCGCTCGGCGCTCCCCTCCTGCGCGCCGAGGAGGCGCCCGCGCCAGCCGCCGAGACGCGAGGCAAGCCCCTCCTGCCCCTCGAAGAGCTGCGCACCTTCGCCGAGGTCATGGACCGCATCAAGGCCGCCTATGTCGAGCCGGTGGACGACAAGACCCTGCTGGAAAACGCCATCAAGGGCATGATCAGCAATCTCGATCCGCACTCGGCCTACCTCGAGCCCGAGGAATTCCTCGACCTGCAGGAGAGCACCAGCGGCGAGTTCGGCGGTCTCGGCGTCGAGGTCGGCATGGAGGACGACCAGCTCAAGGTGGTCGCGCCGATCGACGACACGCCGGCGGCCAAGGCCGGCATCGAGGCCGGCGACCTGATCGTCCGGATCGACGGCCAGCCGACCAAGGGCATGTCCATGCTCGAAGCCGTGGACAAGATGCGCGGCAAGCCCGGCAGCAAGATCGAGCTGACCCTGGTGCGCGAGGGCGGCAGGCCGTTCGATGTCAGCCTGACCAGGGCGGTGATCAAGGTCAAGAGCGTGAAGAGCCAGTCGCTCGAGTCCGGCTACGGCTACCTGCGCATCACCCAGTTCCAGGTCAACAGCGGCGAGGAAGTCGGCAAGGCGCTGGCGCGCCTGAAGCAGGAGAACGGCGGACAGAAGCTGAAGGGCCTGGTGCTGGACCTGCGCAACAACCCCGGCGGCGTGCTGCAGTCGGCCGTCGAGGTGACCGACCATTTCCTCACCAAGGGCCTGATCGTCTACACCAAGGGCCGCATCGCCAACTCCGAACTGCGCTTCTCCGCCGACCCGGCCGACGCCAGCGAAGGCGTGCCGATGGTGACGCTGATCAACGGCGGCAGCGCCTCGGCCGCGGAGATCGTCGCCGGCGCCCTGCAGGATCACAAGCGGGCGGTGCTGATGGGCACCGACAGCTTCGGCAAGGGCTCGGTGCAGACCGTGCTGCCGCTGAACAACGACCGCGCCCTGAAGCTGACCACCGCTCTCTACTTCACCCCCAACGGCCGTTCGATCCAGGCTCAGGGCATAGTGCCGGACATCGTGGTGGAGCGCGCCAAGCTGACCCAGGACGCCCAGCAGGAACACCTGCGCGAGGCCGATCTGGCCGGCCACCTGGGCAACGGCAACGGCGGGCCGGACAAGCCCAGCGGCAAGGCCGGGCAGGAAGGCAAGGCGCGTCCGCAGGACGACGACTACCAGTTGAGCCAGGCGCTCAACCTGCTCAAGGGCCTCAACCTGACCCGCGGACTGCAGCGGTAACAGGCCGGCGTCGAACGGGAGGAAGGCGCCTGCGCCCTCCTCGCCGATGTCAGCGCACCACTATGCCGCGACCGGCCAGGTAGGCCTTGGCCTCCGGCACCGTGTACTCGCCGAAGTGAAAGATGCTCGCCGCCAGCACCGCATCGGCCTTGCCCTCGAGGATGCCGGCCGCCAGGTGTTCGAGGTTGCCGACGCCGCCCGAGGCGATCACCGGGATGCCCACCGCCTCGCTGATGGCGCGGGTCACGCCCAGGTCGAAACCGCTCTTCATGCCGTCCTGGTCCATGCTGGTCAGCAGGATCTCGCCGGCGCCGTAGTCTTCCATCTTCTTCGCCCAGGCCACCGCGTCCAGCCCGGTGGGCTTGCGTCCGCCGTGGGTGAAGATTTCCCAGCGCGGCGCTTCGCCCGGCCCCGACACCTTCTTGGCGTCGATGGCGACCACGATGCACTGCGAGCCGAAGCGCCCGGCGGCCTCGCCGACGAACTCCGGGTTGAACACCGCGGCGGTGTTGATCGATACCTTGTCGGCACCGGCGTTCAGCAGGTTGCGGATATCCTGCACGGTGCGCACGCCGCCCCCGACGGTCAGCGGGATGAACACCTGGCTGGCCATGCGCTCGACGGTGTGCAGGGTGGTGTCGCGCCCCTCGTGGCTGGCGGTGATGTCGAGGAAGGTGATCTCGTCGGCGCCCTGCTCGTCGTAGCGCTGGGCGATCTCGACGGGGTCTCCGGCGTCGCGGATGTTCTCGAACCTGACGCCCTTGACCACGCGGCCGTTGTCCACGTCGAGGCAAGGGATGATGCGTTTGGCAAGGGCCATGGTGGTGTCCTCTCTGGGTAGGGTGGACAACGCTCTGCTTGTCCCCCGTCATTCGATGGAAAACGCTGCGCGGTTTTCCACCCTACGCGTTGTCAGCCCTTGAAGCCGTCGCACAGCGCCTGGGCTTCGGCCACGTCCAGGGTACCCTCGTAGATGGCGCGGCCGGTGATGGCGCCGACGATCCCCGGAGCGCGAGCATCCAGCAGCTTGCGGATGTCGCCGAGGTCGTGGATGCCGCCGGAGGCGATCACCGGGATGCGCGTGGCGGCGGCCAGGGCGGCGGTGGCCTCGACATTGCAGCCCTGCATCATGCCGTCCTTGGCGATATCCGTATAGACGATGGCGGACACGCCGTCGGCCTCGAAGCGCCTGGCCAGGTCGACGACCTGCACGCTGCTGACCTCGGCCCAGCCGTCGGTGGCGACGAAGCCGTCCCTGGCATCCAGGCCGACGATCACCTTGCCGGGAAAGGCTCGGCAGGCTTCGCCGACGAACTCCGGCTGCTTGACCGCCTTGGTGCCGATGATCACGTAGCCGACGCCCGCCTTCACGTAGTGCTCGATGGTCTCCAGCGAACGTATGCCGCCGCCGATCTGGATCGGCAGGTCCGGGTAGCGCCGGGCGATGGCGGTGACCACTTCGCCGTTGATCGGCTGGCCCTCGAAGGCGCCGTTGAGGTCGACCAGGTGCAGGCGGCGGCAGCCGGCTTCGACCCATCTGGCGGCCATGGCCACCGGGTCGTCGGAGAACACCGTGGAATCGTCCATGCGGCCCTGGCGCAGGCGCACGCAGGCGCCGTCCTTGAGGTCGATTGCGGGAATGATCAGCATCGGTTGAACCTGCTCAAGTCTCGGAATTCGAAAGGGTCAGCTCTTCTCGAGCGCCCACAAGTCGCTTTCGATGCTCTCGAACCTGTCCTTCAGGTGCGCCTGCACATCGAAGATCGCCTTGTTGTAGTAGTGGGGAGCGATTTCCCGGCCGAACAGATCCAGCAACTCCTGCACTTCGAACGAGCCCAGCTCGAGTTCGAAGCGATCGGCCAGGAAACGCTTGAGAATCAGCAACGCGGCCTGCTCCTGCGCGGCATCCAGGGAGAGAGCCGGGGTCTTGATCCGGCCCATCTACCAGCGCCCGTCCCAGGCGGCGAAGTTCTGCAGCAGTTGCAGGCCGTGGGTGTGGCTCTTTTCCGGGTGGAACTGCACGGCGAAGCGCGAGCCCTCGGCCAGCGCGGCGGCGAAGTCGACCCCGTAGTGGCCGCGACCGACCACCTGGCGCGGATTGCCGGCCTCGATGTAGTAGCTGTGCACGAAATAGAAGCGGCCACGGTCCGGGATGTTGTGCCAGAGCGGATGGTCGACGCTCTGCGCGACCTCGTTCCAGCCCATGTGCGGCACCTTGAGGTGCTCGCCGCCCTCGACCAGGTCCTTGCCGAAGAAGCGCACCCGGCCGGGGAACAGGCCGATGCAGTCGACCCCGCCGTTCTCCTCGCTGTGCTCCAGCAACGCCTGCATGCCGACGCAGATGCCGAGGAACGGCCGGTCGGCGCTCACCTCGCGGACCAGGGCGTCGAAGCCCAGGCGACGGATCTCGGCCATGCAGTCGCGGATCGCGCCGACACCGGGAAACACCACCCGGTCGGCCTCGCGGATCACTTGGGCGTCGCTGGTGATCAGCACCCTGCCGGCGCCGACGTGCTCCAGCGCCTTGGCCACCGAGTGCAGGTTGCCCATGCCATAGTCGATCACGGCTACCGTCTGCATCACAGGCACCCCTTGGTGGAGGGCGTCTGCCCGACCATGCGCGGGTCGGGCTCGACGGCCATGCGCAGGGCGCGGCCGAAGGCCTTGAACACCGTCTCGATCTGGTGATGGGTATTGCTGCCGCGCAGGTTGTCGATATGCAGGGTCACCTGGGCGTGATTGACGAAGCCCTGGAAGAACTCCTGGAACAGGTCCACGTCGAAGCTGCCGACCCGCGCGCGGGTGTAGGGCACCTGCATCGACAGGCCCGGGCGGCCGGAAAAGTCCACCACCACCCTCGACAGCGCCTCGTCCAGCGGCACGTAGGAATGGCCGTAGCGGACGATGCCCTTCTTGTCGCCGATGGCCCTGGCGAAGGCCTGGCCGAGCGTGATGCCGACATCTTCCACGGTATGGTGGTCGTCGATGTGCAGGTCGCCCTGGCACTCGATATCCAGGTCGATCAGGCCGTGGCGGGCGATCTGGTCGAGCATGTGCTCGAAAAAGGGCACGCCGGTGGCGAACCGGGTCTTGCCGGTGCCGTCCAGGTTGACCGAGACCTTGATCCGGGTCTCCAGGGTGTTGCGCTCGACGCAAGCCGTACGTTCGGCCATCCACAGCTCCGCTAGTCGTGGGACGAAAGGGCGTCATTATAGGCGCAAACCCCGGAACCGGATAAGCCGTCCAGCCCGCCAGTGGCCGTTTGCTCCGGCTCGACTCGAAGTACCCCGCCCAGCTTCGCGGTAGCGGGCCGATCCGCACGATGCCTCGCCCCACCGCGTCCCACGCAACAGATCCCCGGATCGCTCGCGCAGGCAGCCGCATTTCCGGGCCACAGGGCACCGAACAGCGTCGGTCGCGCCGCTGCGCGCCATGCCCGGCGCACCCAAAAAAGAACCCCCGCCGGTGTGGCGGGGGTTCGGTGTTCCGATCTGTCGATCGTCGCGGGAATCAGCGGCCGTTATAGGCGAAGGCTTCGGCGGTTTCCGGGGTCCAGCCGTAGGGACGTGGGCGGTTGCCGTGGATCACGACCTTATCGCCTTCGGCGAAGACGTAGTTCGGCGAGCGGTATTCCTTCAGTTCGCCGCTGTCGGTACGCACCAGGTAGATGCGCTCGCTGGCACCCAGGGCCTTCTGGCCGGAACCACCGAACAGCGCGCCGAGGCCCGCGCCGATCAGCGCACCGATCGGACCGCCGACGGAGCCGGCCATCATGCCACTCATGCCGCCCGTGGCCTGTCCGGAAGTCTCGCTCGTCACTTCCCGGACGATTTCCGCGGCGTTGACAGTACCGACGGTGAGCATGCCGATGGTCAGAGCCAGCATTCCGAATTTTTTCATGGCGGTTCCCCCAGAGCGAGACGAGCGGTCGTTACCAGTCGATTCAATCGAGACGAGATGTGGCGCCGTTATCGCCGTTGTTTCGTCTCCCTTGGGACAGAAGCTACCGCTTTCATTGACATGAATCAATAAAACGATCGCCTTCTTATGCTTAAGGAGGGGGAGGCCCCATGGGCCGGCAAACGATTCCTCCAGGCTGCGTGCTTCCACATCGCGCAGGGTCCGCGCCAACGACGCCCCGGAGATATTGGGCAGCGCCCGCCAGGCCCCACCTGTACGGCACTGGCCGCCCGGCCAGTAGTCGAGGCGTGCGCAGCGGCGTGCGGAGCCACTTCCCGGTAAACAGGGGTATGACCTGGCGCGGCGCGCAATTGAGCATGGGCTTGCGGGTGGCGGCCCGTGCCGGACAGTCCAAGTCGGCGGACTCCTCTCGATCCGCTCCCGAATGCAGCATCGACGTAAAAAGCTCTTTCATTTCTATAAGAATTTGGGAAATACTAAGCCGGGTTTCAAAGTATAGATGCCCTAAAAAATTTGCGTCCTAAAACAATTACTCTCCGAGGCAAATTCTAAATGAATAAAATGATGGTTAAGACTGCTCTCTGTGGCGCCCTATTACTTTGCTCTTCTGCTCCTTTAATAGCAGCAGATACCAATACCCCTAATGTGGAGGCCAAAGTAGGCTTTAGAATTTTTACCAAGGTCAACCGCCCCAGCCAAGAGCTGGTCGAAAGTTTCCGCGATCTGCCTGTGTCCAATATTTCTGATATGGTCAGTCGCACCAGGGTTGTGGATGCCCGCATCAAAAAAGTCAGTGAAAACAACCTACTGGGTGTGGCTTTCACGGTAAAAACCCGGCCGGACGATAACCTCATGGCCCATAAAGCCATACAAATGGCCCAACCCGGCGACATTATTGTGATTGATGCCCGGGGTGATTTAAACAACGCCATTATTGGCGAGCAGATGGTGCGCACCGCTATTCAGCGCAAACTGGGGGGCATTATTGTAGATGGGGCTGTCCGCGATTATGAATATCTAGCCGAACAAACGGATATTCCGGTTTATGCTGCCGGTGTAACTCCTGCCGGCCCCTATAAAGATGGCCCCGGTGAAATTAATACTCCAGTCAATATTGGCGGTATCGTTGTCAGACCCGGAGATATTTTAATTGGTGATGATGATGGCATTGTTGTTATTGAGCCCGCCACCGCCAAACAAGTAGCCGAACAATCGAAAAAGAAAAACGACGCCGAAGCCAGTGCCATCAGTAAGATTGTTAAAGGTGAACAGGATCACTCTTGGATTGACCGTAATCTGCAAGAAAAATCCGTGCAGATTATTGATGACTACTACCAATAAATCTTTTGTGCCTTGTTTGGATTCAGTCTTTATCTAAAAGGCACTCAATAAAATAACTAACAGCAATATCACTTGATACGAGGGCAGTGTGAGCAAAGCTAACACTGCCCTTTAAGCTCATCCGTGTTGAGCGTGAGCTATCAAGGCTTTCATTTCTTTTATAAAGGCAGGGCGAGGCTTCGGCCGGGACATTGGCGCTGCGGCCCTTGCGCCCCCCTTTTCCAACATCGCTGGCGGCGCTGCCTACCCGGATTGACGTCGAGTCGATTACCAGCCCGATAAAGCCGTTTTCGCGCAGACACCGGCGCGAATATCGCGGATATCAGCCGAAGATAGCGTCCGATGTCGAGTACGCCAAACGCAGGCGGGGCCGGCGCGGGCGTTTCCTCGCCGAGAAGGAACAGGTGGTACCATGGCCGGGCTTGCTGGCGTTGATCGAGCCGTTCTACCCGGGACCGGCGATGGTCGGCCGCCCTATCCGCCGGAAACCATGCTGCGCATCCATCCATTGCAGAACTGGTTCGTCTTGAGCGATCCAGCAAACGACAAGGCCTTCGAAAACCATGCCCGTCCACGTCGAAACGCTCACCGCCGCCAGCCCCCAGGACCGCCTCGATCTGGCGAAGATCTACGCCGACGCTCCCGGCTGGCTGCTGGCCCCGCATGCCGATGCCGAACGCCTGATCGCCGCCGGGCTCGAACGCGGCACGCTGATCGCCGGCCGCTTCAACGACCGTCTGCTCGGCGCCGCCCTGCTGGAAAGGAACGATGATTGCTGGCGGCTGTCGCACCTCTGCGTGCGGCGGATCACCCGCGGCCGTGGTGTCGCCCGCCGCCTGCTCGACGAGGCCAGGCGCCTCGCCGAAGCGGCCGGCAAGCCCCTGCGCCTGGCCGGCCCCGTCGACCAGTTGGAAAGCCAGGCCCTGGCCGCCCGCAGCCAATTGCCGCTGGACCCCATCTGAGCTTGCCGCCGGCGCCCGGCCGCCGGGCGCGCATGGCTCGTGCCGGCACGATGGGCCGTTATACTCGGCGGCCAACTCCATCGCGAACCACCCACAAGGACTCCGCCCATGAAAACGCTCGGCAAAATCCTTGGCCTGCTCGTCCTCGGGCTGCTGCTGGTCGTAGTCGCCCTCGGCTTCGCCCTTACTCAGTTGTTCGATCCCAACGACTACAAGGACGAAATCCGCCAGCTCGCCCGCGACAAGGCCAATCTGGAACTGACCCTGAACGGCGACATCGGCTGGAGTCTCTTCCCCTGGCTGGGCCTGCAGTTGCAGCAGACCAGCGTGGCCAGCGCCCGCACCCCCGACCAGCCGTTCGCCGACCTGGACATGATCGGCCTGTCGGTACGAGTGCTGCCGCTGCTGCGCCGGGAGATCCAGATGAGCGACATCCGCGTCGACGGCCTCGAACTGCACCTGCGCCGCGACAAGCAGGGCCGCGGCAACTGGGAGGACATCGGCCGTCCGGCACGGACGGCCGGGCAGCCGGAGCCGGAGGCCACCGCCGGGACAGACACGGCACCGGCCGAAGCGCCCGCCGCGGCCGATGCGGCCGATGCGGGCAGCGCCCGGGCGCTGCGCCTGGACATCGACAGCCTGGCGCTGAACAACGCCCGGGTGGACTACCTGGACGAGCGCAGCGGCCAGAAATTCAGTGCCGAGAGCATCCAGCTCAACAGCGGCGCGATACGCCCGGACAGCGACATCCCCCTCAAGCTGACCGCCTTCTTCGGCAGCAACCAGCCGGTCATGCGCGCGCGCACCGATCTCGAGGGCGTGCTGCGCTTCGACTCCGCGCTCCAGCGCTTCCAGTTGGGCAACGCCCGGCTGTCCGGCGAAGCCTCGGGCGAACCGCTCAAGGGCAAGAGCCTGAACTTCGCCGCCCAGGGCGAGTTGCTCGCCGACCTGGCCGCCCAGGTGGCCGAATGGAACGGCCTGAAGCTCAGCGCCAACCAGTTGCGCGCCATCGGTGAACTGAAGGTGCGCGAGCTGGACAAGATCCCGCAACTGAGCGGCGGCCTGTCCATCGCCCAGTTCAACCCGCGCGAATTCCTCGCCGGCCTCGGCCAGGAGCTGCCGGCGACGGCCGATCCCGCCAGCCTGACCCGCCTCGAACTGACCACCCAGTTGGGTGGCTCGCCGAGCGCCGTGGCCTTCGACAAGCTCGACCTGAAGCTGGACGACAGCCAGTTCACCGGCCGCATCGCCGTCGCCGACCTCGCCCGCCAGGCCCTGCGCGTACAGCTCAAGGGCGACAAGCTGGACCTCGACCGCTACCTGGCGCCGAAGAGCGAGAAGCGAGAGGCCGCCGGCGCCGCGCGCCAGGCCGAAGTCAAGGGCGCCGTGGCCAGCGCCATCCAGAACAGCGACACCCCGCTGCCCGATGCCCCCACCCAGCAGGCTTGGAGCGAAGACCCCGTGCTGCCGGTCGACACCCTGCGCAAACTGGACCTGCAGGCCAGCCTCGACATCGGCCAGTTGACCATCGAGCGCCTGCCGGTCGGCAACGCCCACCTGCAGGCCAGCGCCAAGGACGGCCTGCTGACCCTGCAGAGCCTGCGCGGCGAACTCTTCGGCGGCGGCTTCGAGACGCAGGCCCGCCTTGACGCCCGTCCGTCCACGCCCCTGCTGAGCCTGCAGCAGCGCCTCAGCCGGATTCCGGTGGAGAAATTCATCCGGACGGAAGGCAAGGAAACGCCTCCCATCAAGGGCCAGCTCGATCTGAACGCCGACCTGGAAACCCGCGGTAACAGCCAGAAGGCCTGGATCGAAGGACTCAACGGCACGGCCAGCTTCGCCCTCCACAAAGGCGTGCTGCCCGAAGCCAACCTCGAACAGCAGCTCTGCCTGGCCATCGCCACCCTCAACCGCAAGGGCCTGAACAATCCGCCCAAGGCCAAGGACACGCCCTTCGAGGAACTCAAGGGCAACCTGCGCTTCACCAACGGCGTCGCCAGCAACCCCGACCTCAAGGCGCGCATTCCCGGCCTGACGGTCAACGGCAACGGCGACCTGGACCTGCGCGTGCTCGGCATGAACTACCGCATCGGCGTGATCATTGAAGGCGACAGGCGCGCCATGCCCGATGCCGCCTGCCAGGTCAACGAGCGCTATGTCGGCCTGGAATGGCCGGTCCGCTGCCGCGGCCCGCTGGAACTGGGCGCCAAGGCCTGCCGCCTGGACCGCGACGGCCTGCGCCAGATCGCCGCCAAGCTGGCCGGCGAGAAGCTCAACGAGAAGCTCGAAGAAAAACTCGGCGACAAGGTCAGCCCGGAACTCAAGGATGCGCTGAAGGGGCTGTTCAACCGATGACTCCCGAGCAATTCGGCAGCGCCGTGCTCGCCTGGTACGACGACCACGGCCGCAAGGACCTGCCCTGGCAGCGGGACATCACCCCCTACCGGGTATGGGTCTCGGAAATCATGCTGCAGCAGACCCAGGTCGCCACCGTGCTCGGTTACTACGAGCGTTTCATGGCCGCCCTGCCGACGGTGCAGACCCTGGCCGCGGCACCCGAGGACGAGGTGCTGCACCTGTGGACCGGACTCGGCTACTACAGCCGCGCGCGCAACCTGCACAAGACCGCGAAGATCCTGGTCGCCGAGCATGCCGGCGAATTCCCCCGCTCGGTGGAGGCCCTCGCCGAACTGCCCGGAATCGGCCGCTCCACCGCCGGCGCCATCGCCAGCATCGGCATGGGGCTGCGCGCGCCGATCCTCGACGGCAACGTCAAGCGCGTGCTGGCCCGCTACCTGGCCGAGGACGGCCATCCCGGCGAGCCCAGGGCGGCGAAGCGCCTGTGGGAAGCCGCCGAACGCTTCACCCCCGAGGCACGGGTCAACCACTACACCCAGGCGATGATGGACCTCGGCGCCACCCTCTGCACCCGTACGCGCCCGAGCTGCCTGCTCTGCCCGCTGGCGAGCGGCTGCCGTGCCCACCTGCTCGGCCGCGAGACCGACTACCCGACGCCCAGGCCGCGCCGGGAACTGCCGCGCAAGCGCACCCTGATGCCGCTGCTGGCCAGCCGCGACGGCGCCATCCTGCTCTACCGGCGCCCGTCCAGCGGGCTCTGGGGCGGGCTCTGGAGCCTGCCGGAACTGGACGACCTGGCCGCCCTCGAAACCCTCGCCGCCCGCCATGCCCTGCGTCTCGGCGAGCGCCGCGCGCTGCCGGGCCTGACCCACACCTTCAGCCATTTCCAGTTGGCCATCGAACCCTGGCTGGTCACGGTGGAAAGCGCCGGCCCCGCCGTGGCCGAGGCCGACTGGCTCTGGTATAACCTCGCCGCGCCGCCGCGCCTGGGCCTCGCCGCCCCGGTGAAGAAGCTGCTCAAACGCGCCCAGGGCGAACTGCAGCCCCCGGCGGACCGGCCGATTTCGAGGAGAAGCCCATGACCCGCACCGTGCATTGCCGCAAGTACAAAGAGGAACTGCCCGGCCTCGACCGCCCGCCCTATCCGGGCCCCAAGGGCGAGGACATCTACAACAACGTTTCCAGGCAGGCCTGGGACGAATGGCAGAAGCACCAGACCATGCTGATCAACGAGCGCCGGCTGAACATGATGAACGCCGAGGACCGCAAGTTCCTGCAGGCGGAAATGGAGAAGTTCCTCTCCGGCGAGGAATACGCCCAGGCCGAGGGCTACGTGCAGCCGAAGGAGTGAAGCCCCGAGCCGCTCGCGGAGCCGCGCTAACCGCTTAAAAAAGCTAATTTTTTCGCCGGCCACAGTTGACGCTCCGGCGTCAAGAAGGTTTAATGCCGGCCGTTGTTGCCCAGGTAGCTCAGTTGGTAGAGCAGGGGATTGAAAATCCCCGTGTCGGCGGTTCGATTCCGTCCCTGGGCACCACTTCCCGCCAAGTGGTACTCCCACAGTCGCAACGCCCATTCGCCCAGGTAGCTCAGTTGGTAGAGCAGGGGATTGAAAATCCCCGTGTCGGCGGTTCGATTCCGTCCCTGGGCACCATATTCAACGAAGGCCCCTGTACATGGCGTACGGGGGCCTTCGTGCTTTCGGGCTCCCCACCCGGAGCGGGCCGCTCTCTCCCCCGTTCATCCCCGACTCCGGGCCAGTGTCGGCCAGCCGACAGACAGGCGCGGGCCGCTTCGCTATCGTCCTTCCGGAATTGCCTCGTCCGCGGCCGAGCCGCCGACCCGAGAGGAGCCTTACGTTGATAATCCACTGTCACTGCCGGACCCGCCAGGCCAGGGAAAGACCGGCGCCCCCCGTGGCACAGGAGTGATGCCGATGTCCAAGACCATCTTCACCGTGGCCGAGAAGTGCGTCGCCTGCAAATCGTGCGAAATCGCCTGCGCGGTCGAACACTCCCGGTCGAAAACCCTGGCCGGCGCCATCCTCGAGACGCCGCCGCCGCAGCGGCGGATCAACGTGGAAGGCGTCGGCGCCTACAGCTACCCGTCGCGCTGCCAGCATTGCAGCGATGCCGCCTGCGTCACCGCCTGCCCGACCGGGGCGATGCAGCGCGACGGCTGTGACGCGGTGTTTTCCGATGCCGACAAGTGCATCGGTTGCTGGATGTGCGTGGTCGTCTGCCCCTTCGGCGGGGTGAGCGCCGATCCGGTCGGCAAGAAGGCGCTGAAATGCGACCGCTGCCCCGAGCGCACGGCCAAGGGCGAGGCGCCGGCCTGCGTGGCGGCCTGCCCGACCGGCACCCTCCTCTATCTCACGCCGGAAGAATTCGCCGCGGAACGCCGCCAGGCGACGGCCAGGGCGGCCATCTGCGGCGGCCAGGCGGACGAACCCAACGGCATGGATATCCTGCGATCCCTGAAGAGAACCCACTGATATGGCCGACACCACGCTTCCCGTCATCGAAGGCGCCCTGCTCAAGGTCGCCCAGGACAAAGGTTTCGCCACCGCCCGCGACCGCCTGGAGGTCATGAGTCCGCAGTGCGGCTTCGGCGAACTGGGCACCTGCTGCCGCATCTGCTACATGGGCCCGTGCCGCATCGACCCCTTCGGCAACGGCCCGAAGACCGGCGTGTGCGGCCTGACCCCCGACGCCATGGTCGCCCGCAACCTGCTGCGCGACACCGTGGGCGGCACCGCCTCGCACGTCGGCCATGCCCGCCACGTGCTGCTGACCCTGCGCGACGCGCTGAACGGCAAGGCGCCCTACCAGATCAAGGGCGTATCCAAGGTGATGGCCCTGGCCAAGACCTTCGGCGTACCGACCGAGGGGCGCGAGGTCAACGACATCTGCCGCGACCTGGTGAACATCGCCCTGGAGGACTTCGGCCGCCAGGACGAGTTGCCCAACAACTGGATCAGCAAGCGCGCGCCGGCCGAGGAACAGGCGCTGTGGAGCGACCTGGGGCTGATGTACTCCAACCCGCACAACGAGATCGAGACGGCGATGCACGCCACCTCGATGGGCAACGACGCCGATCCGGTCTCACTGATGCTGCGCGTGCTGAAGATGAGCCTGATCGACGGCTGGACCGGCCTGACCCTGTGCGTCGACCTGCAGGACATCCTGTTCGGCGTGCCGGAGATCGCGGTGACCGAGGCCGCCGTCGGCGTGCTCGAAGAGAACAGCGTCAACGTCGCTGCCCACGGCCACAACCCGGTGCTCTCGGAAAAGATCCTCGAATGGGCCGAGAAACTGGAGGGCGACGCCATCGCCGCCGGCGCCGAGCGCATCAACGTGGTCGGCGTGTGCTGCACCGGCAACGAGCTGAGCATGCGCCACGGCGTCAAGCTGGCGGCGCACAACTCGCAGACCGAACTGATCCTCGCCACCGGCGCGGTCGACGCCATGGTGGTGGACATCCAGTGCATCTGGCCGCAGCTCGCGCAGGTCGCCAAGTGCTTCGACACGGCGTTCATCACCACCGATGCGATGGTGCGGATTCCCGATGCCATCCACATTCCCTTCGAGCCGCACCACGCCGACGAGAGCGCCCGCGAGATCGTGCAGAAGGCCATCGACGCCTTCCGCCGCCGGCGCGGCAAGCCGGTCGACATTCCCCGGCACAAGAGCACGGCGGTGGCCGGCCTGTCGGTGGAAGCCATCGTCGACCTGCTCGCCAAGCTGGATGCCGAGGACCCGCTCAAGCCGGTGATCGACAACGTGGCCAACGGCAACATCTTCGGCTTCGTCGGAGTGGTCGGCTGCTCGAGCATCAAGTTCCGCGACAACGCCATGACCGAGGAGATGGTCAAGCATCTGCTGCGCCAGAACGTGCTGGTGCTGACCACCGGCTGCACCGCGCACATCTGCGCCCAGGACGGCCTGATGACCAGCGAGGCCACCTACCGCTACTGCGGCGACGGTCTCAAGGCGGTGCTCGAGGTGCTGGGCAAGGCCGCCGGCCTCGACGGCCCGCTGCCGCCGGTCTGGCACATGGGCGCCTGCGTCGACAATTCGCGCATCGTCGACCTGATGGTGGCCCTGGCCGAGCGCCTCGGCGTCAAGGTCGGGCAGTTGCCCGCGGTGGGCTCGGCGCCGGAGCTGGTGCAGGAGAAGGCCGTGTCCATCGGCGGTTCCTTCCTGGCGCTCGGCGTGTCCTGCCACATCGCTCCGGCGCCGCGCATCCTCGGCGGCCCGATGGTCACCAAGCTGCTCACCGAGGACCTGCAGGAACTGACCGGCGCCGTGGTGCGGGTGGAGCTGGAGCCCAAGGGCGCCGCCGACTGGATGATCGCGCACATCGCCGGAAAACGCGCGGCGCTGGGGATCTGACGGGGGCGACATGAAGATCGTCATCATCGGCAACGGACCGGCGGCGATCTCCGCCGCCGAGACCCTCCGAGCCCGGGACCGGGGCTGCGAGATCGTCATGCTCTCCCGGGAAAGGGTGCCCTTCTACTCGCCCTGTCCGCTGGCCGAGTACGTGGAAGGCAGCGTCTCCCGGGAACGGCTGTTCCTGCGCGATGCGGATTTCTACGCCCGCAACGCCATCGACATCCGCTACGGCAGCCCGGTGCGACGGATCGAGCCATCGGCCCGCCGGGTCTGGAGCGGGGACGAGGCGGTCGCCTACGACCGCCTGCTGATCGCCTCCGGCTCGCGGGCCTTCGTCCCGCCGATCCCCGGCCTGGCCGGCGCCAGGGGCGTGTTCGAACTGAAGACCCTGGACGATGCCGAGGGTATCCTGCGGCGGCTCGCGGTCGCCCGCCGCGCGGTGGTCGTCGGCTCCGGCTTCATCGGCCTGGAGGCCACACAGGCGCTGGTCCGCCACGGGCTCGAAGTGACCCTGCTGGAGGCCCGCGAGCATGTGCTGCCGGCCATGCTGGACAGCGAAATGGCCGCCCTCGTCGAGCGGCGGCTGGTCGAGCACGGCGTACGGGTGCGCACCGGTTGCGCCGTCGAGCGCGTCCTCGAAGGCGCGGACGGCGTGCGCGCGGTGATCGCCGACGGCGACGAGATCCCCTGCGAACTGCTCGTCTGCGCCGCCGGGGTACGCGCCGACCTGTCGATCCTCGAAGGCAGCGGCATCGCCAGCGAGCGGGGCATCCTGGTCGATGCGCGGATGCGCACCAACGTCGAGCACATCTTCGCCGCCGGCGACATCATCGAACGCCCGGACGCGCCGGAAAAAAACCGGGTCGCGCCCAACTGGCCGAACGCGGTTTCCAGCGGGCGGATCGCGGCATGCAACATGCTGGGTATCGACAGGCGCCATCCGGGACTGGAAGCGGTCAACGTCGTGCGCGTCTTCGACATGCCCATCGCCTCGTTCGGCGTGCAGACGGGCGAAACCTGCCTGCGCTGGCAGGACGGCGCGGGTGCGGTGCGCAAGGTCCTGCTCGAGTCGGGCCGGGTGGCCGGCGGTCAGTTGATCGGCGAGATCAATGGCGCCGGCGTGCTGCACGAGATGATGAAGAAAGGCACCGCCGTCGAGCGCTTCGGTACGCATCTGGTCCATCCCGGCTTCGGCTATATCCACACCATGGAACCCCTGAGGGCTGTCAAATGGGCCTGAAAATCGCCATCAGCGGCAAGGGCGGCGTCGGCAAGACGACGCTGACCTCCCTGCTCGCGCATCACTACGCCCGCCAGGGCCGCCGCGTCCTGGCCATCGACGCCGACCCCTCGCCCTGCCTGGGGCCGGCGCTGGGTTTTTCCGACACCGCCCTGCTCGATCTGCTGCCGATCTCCGAGATGGCCGAACTGATCGCCGAGCGCACCGGCAGCGATCCGCGCGGCGGCAGCGGCGGGATGTTCAAGCTCAACCCCAGGGTCGCGGACATCCCCGAGCGTTTCTCCGCGAAGCTCGGCGACATCCGCCTGCTGCTGCTCGGCGCCGTGCAGAAGGGCGGCTCGGGTTGCATCTGCCCGGCCAGCACCCTGCTCAAGCAACTGGTCAGGCACGTGCTGCTGGAGCGCGACGAGGTGGTCCTGCTCGACCTCTACGCCGGCGTCGAGCACCTCGGCCGCGGTACCGCCGAAGCCGTCGACGTCATGCTGGCGGTGGCCGAACCGACCAACCGCAGCATGCGCACCGTACGCCAGGTACAGGTGCTGGCCCGCGACATCGGCATCGACAGGCTGCTGCTGGTCGGCAACAAGGCAGCCGGCGCCGAGGACCGGGCGTTCTTCGAAGGCACGGCCGGCAGCCTGCCGCTGGCCGGCTGCCTGGAGATGTCGCCGGCGGCCATGACCGCCGACCGCTCCGGCGCGCCGCTGTACGAGCTGTCGCCCGAGTTGGCCCGGCAAGTCGCCGCCATCGCCGAGGCCATCGAGCGGCTGGCCCGATCCGGCGAACCGGCATAGCGCATAGATAAGAGGAGCGAACGACCATGTGCGAGAACTGCAACTGCGGCAGCGCATCCCCGTCCATCGGCCATGTCCATGCCGTGCCGGGACAGCTCATCGAACACGAGCACGAACACATCCATGCCGACGGCACGGTGCATACTCACCTCCATGTCCATCTGGCAGCGCACGGGCCGGGGGCCGTACACCACCACTCCCATGCCAACCTCCAGGGCCCGAAGCGCCCCATCGACGGACGGGACTGAGCCCGTCGGAACCGATCCAGGAACCATCGACATGAAGAAACGCCACCTCCTGCCCCTGCTCGTCCTGGCCTTCCTCCCGGCAGCCGCTTTCGCCCATCCCGGACACCAGGGGAACGGCCTGGTCGCCGGCCTGCTGCATCCCTTCGGCGGCGCCGACCACCTGCTGGCGATGCTGGCCATCGGCATCTGGGCCGCCCTGCAGCCGCGCACGCTGAAATTCGCCGTGCCGGCCGCCTTCCTAGCCGCCCTGCTCGGCGGTTTCCTGCTCGGCGCCAACGGCATCGGCCTGCCGCTGGTGGAAACCGGCATCGCCCTCTCGGTGCTGCTGCTCGGCCTGCTGATCGCCGCCACCGCACGCCTGCCGGCCGCAGCCTCTCTGGCCCTGGCCGCGCTCTTCGCCCTGTTCCATGGCCACGCCCACGGCGCCGAGGCCAGCGGCGATCCGGCCGCCTTCGCCGCTGGCTTCCTCGCCGCCAGCCTGGCCCTGCACCTGGCCGGCGGCCTGCTCGCCACCACCGTCCAGCGCCGCCTGCCCCTGCTGACCCGCGGCGTCGGCGCGCTCATCGCCGCCGGCGGCGCGCTGATGATGGTCTGAACGACGTATCCCGCATGTGGCCGGCCAACGGCTGCAAACGGTGGACGGCTACCCGCTGTAAGCCATCGCCTACAGCAGATCGGGCATTCTCCCGATATGCCCGGAGCGGCTACCAGAGTAGATTTGCTTCCACCGAGACGTCGAAGGAACGACGCAGGCCGACCAGGGATGGCGGCCAGGGAAAGTCGCAGGATAGCGACCTCCTCAGGACGAGGAACCAGGGATGCGGTTGAACGACGCGAAACGGCGAGGTTGATCACCTCGCCGTTTTCGCATGCGCCGGAAAAAGGCGGCCGCCGGGCATCGTCCCCATGCGGCGCGACAGCCTCGCATGGCGGCGGCGTCCTCGCCGACGCCGACCTCTTCGGCTCGCGCCTCGCGAGACCGGCGGACCGACAGGAGGAGACGGAACATGGCTTTCTTCGCTCGACGTGCCGATGGATTCAGGCTCGAACGCATGCAGGCATCCAGGCAGTATGCCGATGGCGGTTTCGTGAACACCTACCCATCCAGCACAGGGCGCGAGCCCGCGGATCGGCCGACGCTGGTCGACTTCCTGTTTCGCGGCGAAGGCCGCACGCCGGAACGCCCACTCCCCGCCAGCGACCCGCGCGCCACCTGGAGGCGGCCGGTCGAAACCGGGCTGCGGGCCACCTGGCTCGGCCATTCGACCGTATTGCTGGAAATCGACGGCCAGCGAATCCTGACCGATCCGGTGTGGGGAATGCGCGCCTCGCCGTTGCCGTTCGCCGGCCCCAGGCGCTTCCAGCCGGTGCCGGTCGACATCGACGCCTTGCCGCCGCTCGACGCGGTGCTGATCTCGCACGACCACTACGACCATCTGGACTATCCCAGCATCCGGGCGCTGGCCGCGCGGCGGGTGCCCTTCGTCACCTCGCTCGGCGTCGGAGTGCACCTGGAAGCCTGGGGCGTGCCGGCCGGGCGCATCGTCGAGCTCGACTGGTGGGAACACAGCGTGCTGCCGGGCGGCCTGACGATCAGCGCCGCGCCGTCGCATCACTTCTCGGGACGCGGGCTGCGCGATCGCAACGCGACGCTCTGGTCGTCGTTCGCCCTGCGCGGCGAACGCCATGCCGTGTTCTTCAGTGGCGATACCGGGCTCTCGCCGGCCTTCGCCGAGATCGGCCGGCGGCTCGGTCCCTTCGATCTGGTGATGATCGAGGTCGGCGCCTTCCATCCGTCCTGGGGAAATGTGCACCTGGGGCCGGACAACGCCCTGCGGGCCTGGGCGCAACTGGGCAGCGGACGTTTCCTGCCGGTGCACTGGGGCACTTTCAACCTGGCGATGCATCCCTGGGCCCAGCCGGCGGACGTGCTGCTGGCGAAAGCGCCGGAGGGGCTGCTGATGCCTCGCCTGGGCGAACCGGTCGAGCCGGCCCGGCTCGAAACGCCGGAACCGTGGTGGCGCGAACCGACGGCCGCCCCGCGGGAGTCCGGGTTCCCGGTCCTTCCCGTGAAGGACATCTGAGGCTCGCGCCAGCCAGGAGCGGACGCGGGAACGCTGGGCGAACCCGGCGGCGACGGAAGCGTCCGCTCCGGCGGAGGCGGACGGTGGCAGAACCTACAGCGGCCGCTCCTTGCCCTCGCGCTCCCGCTGGGCGAACTCGCTGCTCGGATCGGCGGGCTTCTTCGGCTTGATCAGGCTGAAGTCGATCAGGTTCTTCGGCTGCTGCGGATTGCCGATCAGCAGGGGGCGCCGCTTGAAGTCGGCGCTCACCAGGCTCTTGTCCGGCTCGAACCCGTCGAAGCGCAGGCCGGCCAGGTCCGCCCAGGTGTGGATGAAGTGCGAACTGCTGTAGGGGCGGTGCAGCGCGGTGGCGAAGTCGCGCGGTTGCTGCGCCCGCCACTTCGGCGAGTTCCACAGGATGAAGGGCACGGTGTACATCGGGCTGGTCGGCGCGCCTTCGTTGCGGCCCAGCACCTCGGGGTCGGGTGCGTCGAACACCGCCTCGCCGTGGTCGGCCAGGTACAGCAGAAAGCCGTTGGGGTCGGTGGCGCGGAAGCGCTCGATCAGCGAGGACACCACGTGGTCGTTGTACAGCACGGCATTGTCGTAGCTGTTGTAGGTCGGCAACTGGTCGTCGGTGACGCTGTCCGGCACGCCGGTGCGGTCGGTGAAGCGCTCGAACTCCTGCGGATAGCGGTACTGGTAACGCATGTGGGTGCCCAGCAGGTGCACCACCACGAACTTGCGCGGCGCGTCGTCGGCCAGCACCCTGGAAAACGGTTCGAGCACGCCGCCGTCGTACTGGCGGGCGTTCTGGTCGCGGTTGTTGTTCAGGTAGAACTGCTCGTCCGCCTGCTCGGAGAAGGTGGTGAGCATGGTGTTGCGCTTGGTGATGGTCTGCTGGTTGGTGATCCAGTAGGTCTTGTAGCCGGCCTGTTTCATCACGCTGACCAGCGACGGCGTGGTCAGGTACAGGTCCGGGTGCTCTTGGTCGGCGAAGGTCAGCACCTGCTGCAGCGCCTCGATGGTGTAGGGACGCGGGGTGACCACATTGTCGAACACCTGCAGTTCGTCGCGCAGCCGGTCGAGGTTGGGCGTGGTCGGCCGCGGATAGCCGTAGAGGCTCAGGCGCTGGCGGTTGGTCGACTCGCCGATGACCAGCACCAGGGTCACGGGCTGCCCGGCGTGGACGTCGGCCAGGTTCTTCAGCGGCGGAATCCGTTCGCTGCTGGCCAGCAAGGCTTCCATGTTGGCCAGTTGCTGCAGGTAATGGCGGTAGCCGATCACCAGTTGCCAGGGCGAGGCCGCCTCGATGCGCTTCTCGAAGTCGTCCAGCGCCACCTGGAACTCCTCGTGCTTGAGGAGCTGGCGCACGCCCTGGTAGCCGACCGAGGTGGTGAACAGCAGCAGGCTGGCGAGCAGCGCCGCCCGGCGCGGCAGGTACACCGGACGCACCTTGCGCCACAGCAGCCAGCCGCCCAGGCCGTAGGCGACGACGACCAGCACGATGCTCCAGGAGAAGTAATGTCCCAGGTACTCGCTCGCCTCGTTCACGTTCGACTCGAACATGATGAAGATGACGCTCTGCGAGAACTCCTGGCCGTACACCAGGAAATAGGCGAAGCCGGCCAGCGAGCACAGCCAGAGCAGAGCGCCGATCGCGCCCGCCAGCAACCGGGTGCGGCCGGGAAACAGCAACGGCGGGATCAGCCACAGGACGCTGGCCAGCAGGGCCTGGCGGGAACCGGTGGAGCCGGCGATGCCCGAGGCCCAGATCAGCGCCTGGGTCACCCCGGAGAAATACCAGAAGAACAGGAACATCCAGCCCAGCCCGGCCCAGTCGATGCCGCCGCGCCCGGCGGGTGCGGATTTCGTCGTCGCCATGAAGTTCCTCGATCGCTGCGTGCGGATGCCGGGCTCGCCCGGCCTTGGCGAGGACTATGCCGCAGCGGCGGTGAAAACTTCGTCAAACTGAAATATGGCCGGATGCCATGAATTTCCGTCGCAAGTGACGGGCCGCCCGGCGACCTCAGGAACGCGCCGGCGCTTTCGCCGCCAGGCGGACGAGTTCGTCGAGAAGGCGTGCGGCGAGCCCGTCCAGGGCAGCGGCGACCGCGCCGCTCAAGGGCGCGCCGGGCGTGAAGCGGCTGCCCTCCAGCGCATAGACGACCACCCGCGGCGGCGCCAGGCCGAGGGTGCGGGCCAGTCCCAGCGCCTCGGCCAGGCCGAAGCCATGGCTGGAAGTGAGCGAAATATCCCGAAACAGACCGTCCGCGCCCGGATCGAGACGACGGATGCGCCCTGGCTCGCCTTGCGGCGCCGAGGCATCGACGCAGACCAGCGCTTCCAGATCGCGCCATGTCTCGATCTGCCCCAGCAGGTCGCCATCGCACAGCCGCAACGCAACGCCCGCCGGTAGCCGGCCACGCAACCGGGCGGCGACCGCCGGGCCGGCGCCGTCGTCGCCGCGCTCCGGGTTGCCCAACGCGAGCAGCACTATCCGAGCGTTCATGCGCGGTGCACGGACAGCTTGAGAAAGTGGGTCGCGCAGGAGATGCAGGGGTCGTGGTTGCGGATGCTCAGCTCGCAGCGCCGACGGATGACCTCCTCCGGCTGGTCGAGCAGCGACGTGGCGACCGCCTCCAGGTCCGCCTCGATGCTCGGCTGGTTCTGCGCGGTGGGCGGGACGATGCGCGCGGCCTCGACGGAACCGTCGGCGGACAGTTCATAACGGTGCCAGAGGGTGCCGCGCGGCGCCTCGGTGCAGCCAAAACCTGTCGCGGCGCGTGGCTCCAGCGGCACGCAGGCCATGTCCGGCGGCCGGTAGGCGGCGATGATGGCCAGCGCCTCCTCGCAGGCGTAGAGGATTTCCAGGGCGCGCACGACGATGCTCTGGAACGGATTGCGGCACAGCGGACCGAGGCCGACCTCGCCGGCGAGCGCCCGGATATGTTCCGGCAATCGGTCGAAGTTCAGCGCGTAGCGCGCCAACGGCCCGACCAGATAGGCGCCACGGCGCTTGAGATGCGAGTGCAGCGCCGTCGAGTGCGGCACTTGGCGCTCCTCGAACTCCGTCTCGTAATCGGCGATGTCGATATCGAGGCCGCGGCTGGATACCAGCCGTCCCTCGTTGAGCGGGTATTCGTGCGGATGGCGCAGGGCGACGAACTCGTAGTCCCGTTCGATGTGCGGAAAGGGAAAGCCCGCCACCCAGCGCACCAGCCCGACGGCGATGTCGCGGGCCCGATCCAGTTCCTCGGCCAGCGGCGCCAGCTCGGCGCGGCTCGGCACGCGGTAGAAGCCGCCGACCCGGACGTTGACCGGGTGGATCTCGCGCCCGCCGAGCAGGCGGATTATCGAGTTGCCGGCCTTCTTCAGCGCCAGGGCGTCGCGCACCCGGTCGCCGTGCCCGGCCGCCATGCGGATCGCGTCCGGATAGCCGAGAAAGTCCGGGGCGTGCAGCATCACCACATGCAGCGCGTGGCTTTCGATCCACTCGCCGCAGTAGAGCAACCGGCGCAGCGCGCGCAATTGCCCCTCGACCCGCACGCCGAAGGCGTTTTCCAGGGCGTGCACCGCGCTCATCTGGTAGGCCACCGGGCAGATGCCACAGATCCGCGCCACCATGTCCGCCACCTCGGCATGGCCGCGCCCGCGCAGGAAGGCCTCGAAGAAGCGCGGCGGCTCGAAGATGCCGAGCCGCGCCGCGACGACCCGGTCGCCTTCGATGTGCAGGTCGAGGGAGCCCTCGCCCTCGACGCGGGCCATGTAGTCGACCCGAATCCGCTTAGTCGTCATGGGCCTCGCCCTCCTCGCGGAACGCCGGCGCCCAGGCATTGAAGCTGTGGAAGGCGCGGCGGATGTCGCGCGACGCGACGCCCATGGCGCTCCACTGGCGCGCCAGCATGGCGGTGTCGGGGGTTTCCATCGGCCCGTAGCAGCCGTAGCAGCCGCGCCGGCAGCCCGGACAGAGCGCGCCGCAGCCGGCCTGGGTCACCGGCCCCAGGCAGGGCGTGCCCTGCACCATCACGCAGAGGTTGCCGCGCCGCTTGCACTCGATGCACACGCTGTAGGTGGGGATCGCCGGCTTGCGCCCGGCGAGGAAAGCCGCGATCACCTCCAGGAGCTGCACCTTGTTGATCGGGCAGCCGCGCAACTCGAAGTCCACCGGCACGTGGGCGGCGATCGGCGTCGAGGTGGCCAGAGTCTCGATGTAGCGCGGCGAGGCGTAGACGACCGCGAGATAGTCGTTCACGTCGGCGAAGTTGCGCAGCGCCTGGATGCCTCCGGCGGTGGCGCAGGCGCCGATGGTGACGAGGAGCTTCGATTGCCGGCGCACCTCGCGGATGCGCTCGGCGTCATGGGCCGTGGTGACCGAGCCCTCCACCAGCGAGAGGTCGTAGGGGCCGTCCTCCATGGCGCTGGAGGCCTCGGCGAAGTAGGCGATCTCCACGGCCCCGGCGAGCGACAGCAACTCGTCCTCGCAGTCGAGCAACGACAGTTGACAGCCGTCGCAGGAGGCGAACTTCCAGACCGCCAGGCGTGGCTTGGTGCGCATGTCAGATCTCCGGCACGGCGAGGATGCCGCCGATGCGATCGAGGCCCAGCACCGGCCCGTCCTTGCAGACGAAGAACGGCCCGAACTGGCAGTGGCCGCACTGGCCGACGGCGCACTTCATGTTGCGCTCCATGGACAGGTGGATGCGCCCGGGCCCGATCCCGGCGGCGAGCAGGGCATTGGCGGCGAAGCGCATCATCACCTCCGGCCCGCAGACCAGCGCCAGCGTCCGGGCGGGGTCGAGGCCGGCATGCGGGATCAGCGCCGGCACCACGCCGACATGGCCGTGCCAGTCGGCGTCGGCATGGTCGACGGTCAGCAGCACTTCCAGGTCCGGACGCCTGCGCCAATGCTCCAGTTCGCGCCGGTAGAGGATGTCCTCGGGGCTGCGGCTGCCGACCATGATCAGCACCCGGCCGTAGCGTTCGCGCCGGGCGAGGATCGCGTAGAGCGCCGGGCGCAGCGGCGCGAGGCCGAGCCCGCCGGCGACCAGCAGCAGGTCCGCGCCCTCGGCCCCGGTCAGCGGCCAGCCGCGGCCGAAGGGGCCGCGTACGCCGACGCTCGCACCGACTTCCAGCCGGGTCAGCGCGCCGCTGACCGCGCCGACGTTGCGCACCGTGTGCACGAAGGTCGTGCCGCGCTCGGCGTCGCCGCTCAGGCTGATGGCCACCTCGCCGACGCCGAACACGTAGAGCATGTTGAACTGGCCGGGCGCGAAGTCCGGACGGGCGCCGACCAGCGGAGCGAGCTCCAGGGTCACCGCGCCGACCAGCTCGCGGCGGCGCCGCTCGACCCGGTAGGGCTGCGGCAGGAAAGGATCTGGCGCAACCATCTCAATGCTTTCCATAGACATCGAGCAGTTGCAGGCGGGTGGCCTGCAGCCGCTCGACCAGGATCGGCAGGAAGCGCTTCATCATCTCGTAGCCGAGATGGTGGTCCGCCTCGCATTTGCCACGCAGGCAGGCGGCGTCGATGCCGATCGCCCGGGTCGGCTCCACCGCGCGGGCGGCGAGGCGCCAGCGGTATGGCGGCAGCAGCCAGGACGCACCGACGATCTCGCCCGCGCCGAGGGTGGCGAAGACCACCGGCGGCCGTCCCGGCTCGACCAGTTCCAAGGCCACCTTGCCATGGCGGATGAGGAAGAACTCGTCGGCCGGATCGCCCTCGCGGAACAGGTACTGCCCGGCGGCGAAGCGCAGGTTGCGCGCGCAGCCGGCGACCAGCCGGCCGTGCCCGGCCTCGAATCCGGCGAAGAAGGGATGCCGGCCGAGGATTTCCTCGAGGCTATCCATGGTCCCCTCCCTGGATATGCGGTGTGGCGCGGATGGCCGCCGCCTCTTCGGTAATATCGATGCCCACCGGGCACCAGGTGATGCAGCGCCCGCAGCCGACGCAACCGGAACTGCCGAACTGGTCGAACCAGGTGGCCAGCTTGTGGGTCATCCACTGGCGGTAGCGGCCCTTGTCGGTCTGCCGCACGCTGCCGCCGTGGATGTAGGAGAAGTCCAGGGTGAAGCAGGAGTCCCACAGCCGCACCCGCTCGGCGGAGCCGCCCGACAGGTCGCTGTGATCCTCCAGCGTGGTGCAGAAGCAGGTCGGACAGACCATGGTGCAGTTGGCGCAGGCCAGGCAGCGTTCGGCGACCTCGTCCCAGCGCGGATGCTCCGGATTGCTCTCCAGGAGCTCCTGCAGGCCGGCGGTTTCCAGGCTGCGGCCCATGCGACCGGCAGTGCGTGCGACGACCGACGCGGCCGCGGCCCGGTCGGGCTCGGTGGCCGTTCGCCGAGGCAGGCCGGCCAGCAGTTCCTCGCCCGCCGCGCTGCCGACCTCGACCAGGAATTCGTGGCGGCTCGCGTCGAGCAGCTCGGTCAGCGCCAGATCGAAGGCACCCTCGGCCCTGGGCCCGGTGCCCATGGACACGCAGAAGCAGGTGTCGCCGGCCTCGGAGCAGTTCAGCGCAACGATGAAGGCGTCGCGCCGCCGGCGCTCGTAGGCGTCATCGCGGCAGTCGTCCGCGCAGAACACCCGGTCCTGGATGGCGATGGCCCTGAGATCGCAGGCACGCACACCGAGAAAGGCGTACCGGGGCGCCGTCTCGACGGCGCTGCTGAACAGCATGCCGTCCTCGCCCTGGCGCACCCGCCAGAGGGTTTCGACCGGCGGATGCAGGAAGCGCTTCCACGCCTGCGGCACGGCGGCGAAGCCGAACAGCGCCTGGTCGGCACGCCGCTCCAGGCGATACCGGCCGGGCGCCTGACGGTCGGTCCAGCCGGCCGGCAGGTCGGCCACCCCGGAAATCTCGTCGTAGACGATCGCCGCGTCGCGCACGACCGGTCCGCACACCCGGAAGCCGCGGGCGGCGAGGGCTTCGATCAGGGCCTGCAGGCCGTCGCGGTCGAGAACGGCGGCGGTCGCGGTCGGCAGAGCATCCATTTCTCCCGCCTCCTCGTGGTATCCGGGTCGGCGCCTTTCGCCCCGGCTGGCTAGCGTTTCTCCTGGCCGGGCTTGAGCCCGCCGCAGTCGCCGTCCACCCAGCGGGCATGGGACTCCATGTGGGTGACGCCCTTGCCGGTGGCGACGATGTTCACCACCGTGGTGAACTCGCGCTCGCTGACGAAGCGGGTCTCGCCCTCGCCCTGGGAGTCCGGGCAGTGGAAGCGGAACCGCCAGAGCTGGTCGCTGCGTTCGGTCACTTCCTGCTCGCAGCCGGGGCGGTCGTTCTGGAACGGCAACGCCTGGGCCCTGACCTGCTCCTCGCTCAGACAGGCGCGTACCCCCTTGTCGCCCATCTCGACGCCCTGCCGGGCCAGCATCTCCTCCATCGACTTGCGTTGCTCGGGCGGCAGCTTCTGCATCTGCGCCCGGATCTCCTGCATGTCGGGCAGCGGCTTGCCGCCCGCCACCACGCCCCTGGAGTCGAACTCCCAGAGACCGGGGAGAATGTCCAGCGCCTGCGCCGGCAGCGCGGACACCGCCAGGGCGGTCGTGAGCAACAAGAATAGCGGGGATTTCATGAAAGACTCCTGTTCGAAGGATGTGGCGGCTTCAAAGCGCGTGCCGCTCGGCCTCGGCCAGGGGCATGACGGTGACGCTCACCTCCGGATCGTGGCTGCCGCCGCCGAGAATCACCCCGCGCAGCGGCGAAACGTCGGCGAAGTCGCGGCCCCAGGCCAGGGTGATGTGTTCCAGGGCCGGGCGCATGTTGTTGGTCGGGTCGAAGTCGACCCAGCCCTGGCGCGGACAGTAGACCGAGATCCAGGCATGCGAGGCGTCGGCGCCGATCAGCCGCGGCTGGCCGGGCGGCGGCGTGGTCAGCAGGTAGCCGCTGACGTAGCGCGCCGCCAGGCCGCGCGAGCGCAGGCAGGCGAGCATCAGGTGGGCGAAGTCCTGGCAGACCCCGCGACGCTCCTCGAGCACCTGCGCCAGAGGCGTGGCCACCTGGGTGGCGGAGGCATCGAAGGTGAACTCCCCGAAGATCTTTTCCATCAGCGCCTGCACCGCCAGCAGCAGCGGCCGCCCGGCGACGAAGCAGTCGTCGGCGTAGGCGGCGAAGTTCTGTTCGAGCAGCACATAGGGCGAGTCGAAGCGAAAGCGCGCCGCCTCCAGTTGCTCGGCGCCCAGCGGCCGGCCGCTGTAGGCCAGGTCCAGGCAGACCCGTTCCCAGGCCGGCGAATCGTCCAGTTCGAAGGCCGGGCGCGGCAGCACCTCCACCTGCAGCCGGGCGCGCACCTCCAGTTCGTGGTGCGGGCACTCGAAGGCCAGGCGGGTCAGCGGGTTGCCGAAGGCGTCGAGGTCGTCGATCCGCCAGGTCGGCGGCGGGCCGATGTGCAGCTCGCGACTGCGGCAGCGCTGCCAGGGACAGTCGCGCGGCCACAGGTGGGCCAGTTGCTTGGCCAGGGAGACCGGCGCCGAGTAGCGATAGTGGGTGGCGTGGACGATGCGGTAATGGGCAGAGGTCATCGCGACTGGGTCCGTTGGCTGGCGTCGACGTGAACGAAGAAGCGCAGGCCGAGGTGGTCGGAAAGCCGTCCCGTCTCCGCGGCGACCTCGCACAGCAGATCGGCCAGTTCGTTCGGCGCGGCGGAATTGTCGAGGTGGGCGAAGGGGTTGAACTCCAGACGCCCGAGGTCGAAGGCGGCCAGGCGGTCGTGCAGGGCCTGCAGGTCCACTTCCAGGGCCATCCCGAAGCTCTCGCCGAGGCGGCGCAGCGAGCTGCGCAGCACGTGCAACTGGTAGAGCACGGCATGCGGGTTCTGTTCGTCGAGCAGGAGCAGGTCGAGCACCGGGATCAGTTGCGCGGTGGCCAGGTAGCGGGTGCGGTAGGTGATGCCGCTGTTGCCCAGTTCGAGCAGCCAGGCCAGCGCCGACTGGTCGTGCACGGCCTGGCCGCGCAGGAAGCCGGCGATGCTCTCGGCGAGAAACTGCAGGCGCTCGATACGGCAACCGATCAACAGGAACAGCCAGCCGTGGTCGCGGGTCATGTCGTCGAGGACGAAACCGGCGAGGGCCGCCATGGACACCAGTTGGCTGTCGAGGAAGTCGAGCAGTTCGCCCAGGTCCGCCTGTTCGTTCTCCAGGCACTGCGCCGCCCGCTGCAATTCCAGCAGGGCCTGCCAGTTCTGCTGGGACAGCTTGCCGCGCACGCTGGCCGCGGCCATGTGCAGGTAGTGTAGGTTGTTACGCAGGCTGGACGGCCAGTCCTTGCCCAGCACGGCCCGGCGCAGCCGGCTTTCCAGGTCGCAGTCGCAGGTGGGCGGAGGCAGCAGGCCGAGGCCCTCGGCAACGGCCAGCGCGGCCTGCTGGGCCTGCGGATCGTTGCCGTTGTCGACGTAGCCGGCCAGCATGATGCGCAACAGGCGTGCGCCTTCCTCGCAGCGTTCGCTGTAGCGGCCGAACCAGTAGAGGTTCTCCACCACCCGCGACGGCAGGTAGGGGTCGCTGCGCACGATGTCGCCCACCCCCAGCGGACGCACCCATTGCCAGGGCTCGCTGGCGGCGTGACGTCCGCCGAGCACCCAGGTGTCCTTGCTCGCGCCGCCGCGCTGCATCGACAGCATCTCGGCATTGGCATGCGCGGCGACCCGGGTCAGGCCGCCGGGCATCACCCGGTAGCCGTCGGCGCTGGCCACGGCGAACACCCGCATGCCGATCGGCCGCGCCTCCAGCTTGCCGTGCTCGCCCTGCCAGACCGGCGCCCGCGACAACTGCGGGCGCTCCAGGCCGACATAGGCGTAGGGCCGCTGGCGCAGGCGCTCGGCCAGAGCCGCGCGCTGCCTGGCGTCCAGCTCGGGCCCGAACAGCGGATTGAAGTGGCGCGACGGATAGGCCGAGCGGATCAGCAGTTGCGGCAGCTTCTTCATCACTTCCTGCAGCACCGGCGGCTCGCCGCACCACCAACTGGCGATGGACGGCAACAGCAGTTCCTCGTCGAACAGCGCGCGGCTGATCGCCGGCAGGAAGCCCGGCAGCCCGGGAGACTCCAGCACGCCGCTGCCGAGGGCGTTGGCCACCAGCACCCGGCCGGCGCGGACCGCCTCGAGCAGGCCGGGCACGCCGAGGGCGGAGTCGGTGCGCAGTTCCAGCGGATCGCAGTAGTCGTCGTCGAGGCGGCGCAGCAGGGCGTGGACCCGCTTCAGGCCGCCCAGGGTCTTCAGGTAGACGGTGGCGTCGCGCACCGTCAGGTCGCTGCCCTCGACCAGCGGATAGCCCAGGTGGCGGGCCAGGTAGAGGTGCTCGAAATAACTCTCGTTGAAGCGCCCCGGGGTCAGCAGCACCACCAGCGGCGTCTCGCCGCCGGTCGGCGCCTCGCGCGCCAGGGTCTCGCGCAGGGTATGGAAATAGCCGGCCACGTACTGCACGCGCAGGTCGCGGTACAGGTCGGGGAAGGCGCGCGAGACGAACTGGCGGTTCTCCAGCGCGTAGCCGGCGCCGGAGGGCGCCTGGGTGCGGTCGGCGGTGACCCACCAGCGGCCGTCCGGCGCCCGCGCCAGGTCCACCGCGTAGACATGCAGCCAGGTGCCGCCCGGCGGCTCGATGCCTTGGCAGGGCCAGAGGAAATTGCTGTGGCCGAACACCAGGTCGGTGGGCAGCAGGCCCTCGGCGAGCAGCCGCTGCGGACCGTAGATGTCGGCCAGCACCGCGTTCAGCAGGGTCGCGCGCTGCGCCACGCCCTCGGCGAGCTGCCGCCACTCCTCGGCGGGAATGATGTTGGGCAGCAGGTCCAGCTCCCAGGGCCGGTCGGCACCGTCGGGATCGGCGTAGACGTTGTAGGTCACCCCGTTTTCCTGGATCTGCCGGGTCAGCAGGGCCTGGCGCTGGCGCAGTTGCGCCGGCGTGCAGCGGCGCAGGAGATCGAACATCGCGCGCCAGTGCGGACGAACCCTGCCGCTGGCGTCGAAGACTTCGTGGTAGGTCGCGCCGTCGCGCGGATGGTTGGCAAACAGATCGGACATGGGTGACTCGGAATCAGGGGATTGCGCCTTGCGCCTCCTCCCCGGCGGACGGCGCCGGGAAGGAAATCCGCGCGGATCGGTCCCTCCGGGCCGTCCTGCCCGGACGGGAGGACGCTCAGCAGCGGCGCAGGTCCAGGGTCATCGGCATCTCCCTGTTCTCGACCGGCTCGGCGGGCACCAGTTTGCCCGGTGTGTGGCCGATACGGAAGAAGCGCGACAGACGGCGGCTTTCCGCTTCGTAGGCGTTGACCGGCAGGGTCTCGTAGCTGAGCCCGCCCGGATGGCTGACATGGTACTGGCAACCGCCTAGGGAACGCTGCATCCAGGTATCCACCAAGTCGAACACCAGCGGCGCGTGCACGCCGATGGTCGGGTGCAGGCTGGAAGCCGGCTGCCAGGCGCGATAGCGCACGCCGCCGACGAACTCGCCGACCGTGCCGGTCGGGCGCAGCGGCACCGGCTGGCCGTTGCAGGTCAACACGTAGCGGTCCTGGGCCATGCCGCTCACGCTCACCTGCAGGCGCTCCAGGGAAGAGTCCACGTAGCGCGCGGTGCCGCCGACGGCGCCTTCCTCGCCCATCACATGCCAGGGCTCCAGCGCCTGACGCAGCTCCAGCGCCATGCCCTGCACGGCGAAGTCGCCGAGTTTCGGGAAGCGGAACTCGAAATGCGGGGCGAACCACTCCGGCCGCAACGGATAGCCGTGCCGGTCCATCTCGTAGAGCACGTCGTGGAAGTCCTGGGCGACGAAGTGCGGCAGCATGAAGCGGTCGTGCAGTTCGGTGCCCCAGCGCACCAGGCGCTGCGGCCGGTACGGCTCGTCCCAGAAGCGCGCGATCAAGGAGCGCAGCAGCACCTGCTGGGCCAGGCTCATCTGCGCGTGCGGCGGCATCTCGAAGGCGCGGAATTCGAGCAGGCCGAGGCGGCCGCTGGCGCTGTCCGGCGAATACAGCTTGTCGATGCAGAACTCGGCGCGGTGGGTGTTGCCGGTGATATCCACCAAGAGGTTGCGCAGCAGACGGTCGACCAGCCACGGCGGGCAGTCGGTGCCCGGCTCGGGCATCTGCCGGAAGGCGATCTCCAGTTCGTAGAGCGAGTCGTTGCGCGCCTCGTCCACCCGCGGCGCCTGCGAGGTCGGGCCGATGAACAGGCCGGAGAACAGGTAGGACAGCGACGGGTGGTTGTGCCAGTAGCCGATCAGGCTGCGCAACAGATCCGGCCGGCGCAGGAACGGCGAGTCGGCCGGGGTCGCGCCGCCGAGGACGAAGTGGTTGCCGCCGCCGGTGCCGACGTGGCGGCCATCGATCATGAACTTCTCGCTGGTCAGTCGCGACTGGCGCGCCGCCTCGTAGAGGAACTCGGTGCGCTCGACCAGTTCGTCCCAGTTCTCCGCCGGGTGGATGTTCACCTCGATCACGCCCGGATCGGGGGTGACGCGGAAATGCCGCAGGCGCGGGTCGGCCGGCGGCTCGTAGCCCTCCAGCAGCACCGGGCAGTCCAGCTCGCGGGACGTGGTCTCGATGGCCGCGACCAGCTCCAAATAGTCCTCCAGCCGCTCCAGCGGCGGCATGAAGAGGTACAGACGGCCGTTGCGCGGCTCGACGCAGAGCGCGGTGCGGACGATGCCGGCGGCCGACTCGAAGGGCGCCGGCGCCGTCGCCTGGCGCAAGCCTTCGCCCGTAGCGCCGAGGCTCCGCGGGGAAGCGCCGGAGCCCGGCCCTTCGCCCGTCGCGGCCGGCCGGGCGGGCGGCGTGCCGCGCAGTTGCCGGAGGATCTGCTGACGGCTCGGCAACGGCGGGAAGGACTGGTTGGGATCCGGCGCATGCACGTAGGGCTGATCCATGTCGCGGGCCCAGGGCAGCGAATCCAGCGGCAGGCGCCAGCCCAGGGGCGAATCGCCGGGGGTCAGCCGGCAGTATTCGTCGCGCAGGAACCAGGCGCCGGTCAGCCAGTGGCTGCCGTCGAGGCTGCGCATCAGCGGCAGGACGTGTCCGACCGCATGCTCCAGGCCCTGCCGGAAGACCCGGCGCAGACGCTCGCGCTCCAGTGGATCGGCCAGCCGCGCGTCCTCGGGGGTGACGTTCTCCGGCAGGCGACGTTCGCGCCAGAGGTAGTACAGCCAGTCCTCGTAGGCCGGGAAGAAATGCTCGCCGGAAATTCCGAGATAGCCGCAGAGGATGTCGAGGAAGCGCGCGCCCAACTGCGCGTCGGCCCCGTAGTGACGGGTCTCGTCGGCATACAGCGCCGGGTCCTGCCAGACCGGCTCGCCGTCCTTGCGCCAGAAGCAATTGAGCGACCAGCGCGGCAGTTGCTCGCCCGGATACCACTTGCCCTGGCCGAAGTGCGCCAGGCCCTGCGGCGCGTAATGCGCGCGCAGGCGATGGAACAGGTCGGCGGCCAGGCGGCGCTTGTTCGGCCCCATGGCCTCGGTGTTCCACTCGGGGTCGTCCGGGTAGTCGAGGGCGATGAAGGTCGGCTCGCCGCCCATGGTCAGGCGCACGTCGCCGCGCAGCAGGTCGGCGTCGACCCGGTGGCCGAGGTCGAGGATCGCCCGCCACTGTTCCTCGCTGTAGGGCCGGGTGACCCGCGGCGCCTCCCAGATACGCTCGATGCGCATGTCGTGGGAGAACTCGCATTCGCAGTCGTCGACCAGCCCGCTGATCGGCGCCGCCGAGGACGGCTCGGGGCTGCACGCCAGCGGGATGTGCCCCTCGCCGGCGAACAGCCCGGAGGTCGGGTCGAGGCCGATCCAGCCGGCGCCCGGCAGGTACACCTCGCACCAGGCGTGCAGGTCGGTGAAGTCCACCTCGGCGCCGCCGGGACCGTCGAGCGACTTCACGTCGGGCTTGAGCTGGATCAGGTAGCCGGAAACGAAGCGCGCCGCCAGGCCCAGGTGGCGCAGCAGTTGCACCAGCAGCCAGGCCGAGTCGCGGCAGGAGCCGGAGGCCTTCTCCAGGGTCTCCTCGGGGCTCTGCACGCCGGGCTCCAGGCGGATCAGGTAGCGCACGTCGCGCGCCACGCGCTGGTTCAGGTCGACCAGGAAATCGACGCTGCGGGTCGGCTTCCGCTCGATGCCGGCCAGATAGCGGGCGAACAGCGGCGTCGCCGGCAGCGTCACCCGGTAGGGCGCCAGCTCGCGCCGCTCGCCCTCGGTGTAATCGAAGGGAATGGTTTCGGCGTAGGGCTCGAGGAAGAAGTCAAAGGGGTTGAACACCGCCATCTCGGCGACCAGGTCGACCTCGACCTTCAGCTCGCGGGTCTTCTCCAGGAACACCAGACGCGCCAGGTAATTGCCCTGCGGGTCCTGCTGCCAGTTGATGAAATGCTCGCCCGGCGCCACCTTCAGCGCATACGAAAGGATGCGGGTGCGGCTATGCGGTGCCGGACGCAGCCGGACGATCTGCGGCCCCACGTTGACCAGCCGGTCGTAACGATAGTGGGTGACATGGTGCAAAGCGACATGGATCGACAAGGCGGGCCTCCTGCGTGGCCAGAGCGATGACAGTGCGGAAGATGTTAGCAACTAACATACCTACATCTTTATGTCAGCGCAGGGGACTTTACGCCCCCGTTTTGGATCTGCGAACGGCGAGGCGAAGCCTCATGCGAGCCAAAAGCGTGCATGGCTCCGCCTTCTGCCCGCCTGCCGGGAAACCGGCCGAATTCTAGCAGGCACCCCGCACCCCGCATCGGCGTCCCGACAAAGCCGCCCGCCTCCCGTGCCGTCCGCCGCAATCGTCCCGCTATAATCGCCGCCGCCCCAGCCGAACCACACCCACGAACCATGCCAGTTCCCCTTCCCCTCAGCGGCCCGCGACTGCTCGAGCGCTTCCGCGCCCTCGACGACTTCCTGCTCGAACATCAGGCGTTCTGGCGGCCACGGCCGTTCAACCTGCCGCGACTGCCCTGGGAAGAACGGCATCCCGAACTGGCCGCTTGGCTGCGCCGACGCTCTCTGGAAGACGCCGAGGCCGCCCACAACCATCCCGAGCGCCTGGATGCGCCCGCACCCTTCGCCATGCTGGCCGCCGCCTCGCTCGCCCTCGGCGAGACCGGCGAGTTGCCCGCCACGGCCGAGGATGCGGCCCCGGAGCGCTTCGCGGTCGACGTGCCGGGGCGCAAATGGCAGCAGATCCGCCACTTCGCCAGCCGCCTGCGGTTCGCCAGCCAGCCCCGCCACTGGCTCGACTGGTGCGCCGGCAAGGGCCACCTCGGCCGCGCCCTGGCCCACGACGGCACGCCCCTGACCTGCCTGGAACACGACGTCGAACTGGTCGCATCCGGCCAGGCGCTCAGCGACCGCCTGGAACTGGCGGCCCGGCACCGGCTGCAGGACGTGCTCGCCGACGATGCCGCCGCCCGGCTCGACGCCAGCCACACCCCGGTGGCGCTGCATGCCTGTGGCGAACTCCACACGCGCCTGCTGCAACTGGCCAGCGCCGTCGGCTGCCGGCAACTGGCGGTGGCGCCCTGCTGCTACAACCGTATCGACAGCGCCGATTACCGGCCGCTGTCCGATGCCGCCCGCGCCTCGCGGCTGCAACTGTCCCGCGACGACCTGCGCCTGCCGCTCAGCGAAACCGTCACCGCCAGCGCCAGGGCCCGGCGCCAGCGCGATCAGTCGATGGCCCGCCGCCTGGCCTTCGACCTGCTGCAGCGGGAATTGCGCGGCGTCGACGCCTACCTGCCGACCCCCTCGCTGCCCGTCGCCTGGCTGCAGAAAGACTTCGCCGACTACTGCCGCGACCTCGCCGCCCTCAAGGACCTCCCCGTTCCCGCGGCGCGCGACTGGCAGGCCCTGGAAGCCCGTGGCTGGCAGCGCCTGGCCGAAGTGCGCAACCTCGAACTGCCGCGCGCCCTGTTCCGCCGCCCTCTGGAACTCTGGCTGCTGCTCGACCGCGCCCTCTACCTGGAGGAACAGGGCTACCAGGTCCGCCTGGGCCGCTTCTGCCCCACCCAACTGACCCCGCGCAACCACCTGCTGCTGGCCGAACGGGTTACCCACATTACCTGTGGATAACTATGTTGATGATTTCCGGAAAACCCCACCCGAAGCCCACCGATAGTGCCATCCGGATCGCTGCGCGCTTTTCGACCTAAAGATGAAAAACCAATAAAAACAAGCGTTTGCAAAAGCGACCAAAAGTCGCACGATATGGCGGGCCAAGAGACTTGCCAAGCCCCGCCGATGTGAATAAACGCAACGGCAAAGCCCATCGACCCCGCACGGACGCAGCCAATCATTTACTCGGCAAATCAAAAGGCTATAATGGCCGCCCTTCCCCGCCGGTATAGCTCAGCAGGTAGAGCAACTGACTTGTAATCAGTAGGTCCCGGGTTCGATTCCTGGTGCCGGCACCAAGACTATGATTTCCAGTGTCTCCACATAACTCTGAAATCAACGCCAGACCCCGCCTAGAGCGGGGTTTGTTGTTTCTGGATGCGCACGAGTGCATCTGTACAGCTCCATCGTTTAGGGATACGCCGGTTCGATTTGGAAACGTACCCCCTATGGCGCGCACCGTTACCCCGCTGACAGACCCCAAATGCGAGGCTGCCAGGCCCCGAGACAAGGATTACAAGCTGTTCGATGGGCAGGGGCTTTACCTGCTGGTAAAGCCGCCCGGGGTGAAAACCTGGCGCTTGAAGTTCACCCGTCCCGATGGACGGGAAGGGCTGGCCACCTTCAGCAATTACCCGGCGCTTGGCCTGAAAGCCGCCCGCGAACGTCGCGCTGAAGCCCTGGAGTTGCTGACCTGCGGGCAAGACCCCACCGAGGCTGCCAAGGTCGCCAAGCTGGAAGCGGCGAACGCCCGCACCAACACATTCGAGGCGCTGGCGCGGGAATGGCACGCGGCCTGCTCCCGCAAGTGGTCGCCCGGCCATGCGGAAACCGTGCTGCGCCGCATGGAGCTTCACCTGTTCCCGACGCTTGGCGCTCGCCCCGTGGCCGACCTGAAAGCCTGCGACCTGCAGGGCCGCTCAAGGCCGCCGAGAAGCGCGATACCCTGGAGCTTGCCAGCCGCCTGCGCCAGCACATCACCGGCATCATGCGCGAGGCGGTAGAGGCCGGGCACATTGACAGCAATCCGGCCAACGACCTGCAAGGCGCGACAGCGACGGGGAAAGTCCAGCACCGCCCGGCGTTACCCCTGGAGCGCCTGCCCGAGCTGCCAGGGCGCATCGAGGCCGATGGCGGGCGCTCTCTCACCCACCTGGCCATACAGCTCATCCGGCCTGTCACAATTGCTGACCTTCGCCGAAGTGTTGCAGCCTGCTGCGCAAGTCGCGTTCCGGCGTCTACAAGCTGATGGCCAGCGACCCTACCTTTCCACGCAGCATCAAGGACGGCGAGGCCCGGTCGGCCCGTGCGTTCTTCGTGGCGCAGGAAGTTGCTGCTTGGCAACAATCGAAACTTGCCGCGAGGGATGCTGCCTGATGACGGACAAAAAGAAGGCCGACCAACAGGCCAGCCCCAAGAAATCGCATCGCCATGATACCAACGCCGATGCCCAGCGCGCTCGACTGCTGGCGTGTCTGCAAGCCGGCCCAGTGGACACGATCACCGCCCGGCGTGAGCTGAACATCATGATGCCGGCAGCCCGCGTGAAGGAGCTGCGTGAGCTGGGGCACGCGATCAAGACCCACCGCATCACCCTGACCGACGATCACGGACGCATCCACCGAGGCGTGGCGCTGTACTACATCGGCACCTTGCCGGAAGAACGCCAGGAGTCCGCCGCATGAGCAACGCCATTACCCTGATCCAGTTCAAGGGCGAAGCGCGGGTGGATAGCCGCCTGCTGGCCAAGCGGTTGGGCAACCAGCACAAGGCCATAATGGCCCTGATAGAGCGCTATATCGCCAAGTTCAAGCGCTTCGGGGCTCTTCCATTTCAAATGGAGAAACCCACCGCAGGCTCGGCAGGAGGCCGGCCGGAGCGCTATGCCCTGCTGAACGAGGACCAGAGCTACTACCTGCTGTCGCTGTCGCGGAATATCGAAATCGTGGTGGACCTGAAGGCTGACCTGATCGCTGCGACCGTTCCCGCGTGACGGACGCGCAGTACCTGCCGCTCCACCACGCTATGCACGACGAGGTAGCGGCCCTGGCCCGGCGCGCCAAGGAGTGCGGCAGCAACACGCCGGAGCGCATGTTTCACATCCAACGCCAACAAGGCTCTGAACACCGTCATGGGGATCGCCAGCGGCGAGCGCGACACGCTGACCATCGAGCAGTACCTGCTGCTGACGACGCTTCAGGCGGTCTGGCGAAACCATCTGCATACCAGCCTTGAGCGCGGCGACGATCACCACGAAGCATTCCGTAAGGCAAAGGCAGCAGTACTGGCCTACATGACAGGCGCAGGGGCTCTGCTGCTGGGAGGGCGTGCGGCATGACGACTTAACACCGGACATCGCGTCGAGGATCACGAGGAGTTCATCCTCGACCAGCTTCTGCTGCTGATCGTCAGCCATGCTGGCGCCAGCCCCCCCCGTAGGCGGCTCCGATCAACACGCAGGCAATCACACCACTTGCAGGTCGCGCAGCGCTTCGGGGTGTTTGACAGCTACGCGCAACAGGGTTTTGGCCGCCCCGGAAGGGGATCGCCGCCCTTGCTCCCAATCCTGCAAAGTTCGCAGGCTCACCCCCAGCAGCTCGGCGAACTCTGCCTGCGAAACGCCAACTTTGGCACGCGCCTCGGCTACGGGCGTGAGTTCCACTTTCGTGGCTCGCGCCGCCCTGCCGGCCTTCATCTGCCGGACGGATTCCAGCAGATCGGCCTGGAACTGCTCCATTTCCTTACCCATGTTCGATTGCCTCTTTCAGCTGATTCAGGAAGGCCACCGGCAGGTTGTCGAGCTTGGCCTTGGTATAGGCGATCAACAGCCAGATATGGCCATCGGCGAGCGCGTTGTAATAGATCACGCGCGTTCCGCCACGCTTGCCCATCCCGGCCCGCGACCAGCGCACCTTGCGCAACCCGCCGGTGCCGGGAATCACGTCGCCGGCCAGAGGATTGGCAGCCAGCCAGGTGATGAACGCCTCACGCTCACCATCGGCCCAAATAGCGCTCGCATAGCGCTGGAATACTCCGGTTTCGAAGACGGTATACATGGCGAGGATGATACGGCTATGCCGTACACGCGGCAAGCAAGCGATATTCCCACTGGCCTGAAACCGGGGGTGGCGCGCGCCAGCAACAGCACGCGCACCGTCGCCGATATCGCCGATGACGCACCGATTGCCGCGCTTTGTGGAGATGAACGCGTTCGCTGGCTGAGCGCCCTGATGACCGCCATTGGCCTCGATCTGGAGCACAACGAGGGCCGACGGGTGGAAAGCCTCGAGGAGGACCGCCCATGACCAACATCATCATCGTCGAGACGGGCGGCGGCGGCGGCGGCGGCGGCGGCGGCGGCGGCGGCGGCGGCGGCGGCGGCGGAAATGCTACGGCAGGTTGAAGGCCCACCTGGCGCGCGCTTCCGACTCACGGAGCAAACTTGCGAAAAGCCAGGAATGACGCAGCCTACAGCGATTCAGCAGCCGGCAGATGCCGGCCTAATCGAGCCTAAGATTCGCGGCTAAGCCAGACTAAGGTTCACTGCACTTTTCTGCACCGCAGCCACATGTTCACGATGGTCATTCCGGAATGGTGAGGCGGACTCCTGGCCAACCATGCCCTCAATATCCGTAAACCGAGTCCCGGATCTGGGCGAGAACGCCGAACTCGTAGGCGATGAAGAAGGCCGCCTGCTTGCCGCCGTCGATGCCCACAATATGCGATACCTGGCTGGACCGTACGCATCGCCATCGAGAGGCATGCGTTCTGGGATTACATATGCGCCAGGTCGATCCGAAGCGACGCATCGTGCACCTCGCGGAGACCAAGAATGGTATCTCCCGGACCGTGCCGCTATCGCTCGCAGTAACTGAGACGTTCCGAGCCGCCCTCGATCATCCAGTTCGCCCCAAGGACTGTTCGTTGATCTTTTTCGGGGAGCCAGGGAAAGATGATCAACGCCAGCCACAAGCGTTCGACAAGGCGAGACAAGCCCCCATATGACAGCTCCATGCTCGAAGAGAGCGCATCTTGATTTCGGCTCGAGTCGAAAACTATTGGTCATCTTATTCTGGTTAACTCTATTCATCATTGAAGCCTTATTCCCCTTTCGCCTCTCCTTATAACTCCCATATGAAAAGAGTGAGCATGAAGAAAATCATTATTACCAGAAATGCATTACAAACCCGGATTTCCAATCATTTAAAGTCATGCGGCTATGGTTTGCACCTCGATAAACGCAGGAAGGTTTACTACATCATCGAGGGTGAGCGAATCATCGACTCGTGTCTTACCTTGGAGGCCCTGGGACAATCGACTGGACTGCTTAGGCCCTTTGAGCAAGTGGAAAGTGAGCCGCTCAGGATAAAACTGACCAGAAGTCAGCACTAAGTTAGAACATTAGTCATATTTGACGTGGAATAGTCATAGGCTCAACCCTTGTAAGCCATAGCTTACAAAAAATCGAGAGCCCTCCCAATTTGCTCGAGGCGGCTACTCCGGTAGATTTACTTCCACCAAGGCGTCGAAGGATCGACGCCGGCCGACCAAGGATGGCGGCTAGGGACAGTCGCAGGATAGCGACTTCATCAGGATGATGGGCCCAAGGATGTGGCGAATGACGTTAAGCGGCGAGGCTAATCCCTCGCCGTTTTTGTTCGTGCTGAAGAAAGGTGCTTCAGCAACGCTTGGCAGCAGCTATTGTCCCCGAAGGGCAATATCCGAAGACACGATCTTACCCAGGCAACCGTGGGGCCGACCACATCGGGCAAACACCCCGCATCAGGGAAGTTGTCTGACTGACCGGCATTACCCGAGCTGTCCTTTCTACATACCTGGAAAGTCGGGCATGATCGCTGGCCAATCCGGAGCGGATGCTGCCTTTGTGCCCGCCTACGCAAGCCACCTGAAAAGCTCATTTACAGGCCTGCCCCAGCTTTTGGGGGCCAACCCCATGATAGGCCAACGTCCAATCCCTGGAAGGCCACATGGCAAGCAGCAGTCGATGGCTTGGCCCTGTTCACATCTGGTGCTGATCGGAGAGGATGCAGAACTCCAGAAGGTGCACAACCCGGAAATCGCACCTGACCGCACGCGCGGGCTTTCGTCTGAAACCGCTGCGCTCGGAACCCGAGCCGCACTGAAGACGAAAGCCCGCGCGAGGTCTACATCGAACGCAGTAGCCGGCCGGACCTGATCAGCGCACTTAAGCTCTTTACTGCATGGATTAATCCGGCAAGCCCCACGTGTGATCCTTACTGATCATGGGAATAAACTGCCAATCCGTCCTTTTCGTAACGGTCATATGTAGATTTATCCACTGATCGAACTCATGCTCGGCCTTGCGCACTACTTCAGAGTCATCACTCTCAACGGTGGCCTTCACTTTTTCCAGCTTGGTGCTTTGACGTCGATACTCATCAACATGCTCGGTTGGAATTATGCTGGGCTTTCCGTAAGGACTGGAGAGCGAAATGAGCCCCTTGGGCGCTTTTATCCAAACCGATGGAAAAGCTCCCGTCTTCTCCATAAAACTTATTTCGCTTGGCATGCAATTCCATTGCCACCATTTCATTATTTCATCATAGAATTGCTCGGCGTAGCTTGGGCCACTCAAGCGCACGCCGGCATTACAAGAGACCAAGACAATCCTTAAATCGCGCGTCAAGTCCAATCCCCGACTGATCAAGTGATTCAATAGCTCCTTCGGAGTCTTACCGGATAACGTATTGGCTTGCGACTCCCCATGACCAAGGATATAGAGTCGCTCTTCTGGCTGCAGCTTGGCGAGTGGTTCCCCCTCATCATGAACCAACATTCCCCGTGTCGGAGTTTGCAATCCAAAGCCATATTTCTGGCGAATTTCATATGGGTATTTTTTGGCGGAGAGCGTCTGGACGCCAATTTGCATGGTTATGTCTTTATCCAGACTACCATTCGGATTGGTTTTATCTGTAATAGCGATGATCATTCATTATCCTTAATAATTGAGTCCTACCTTTATTGATACCGATAATTTTGACATACCCCAGAGGCGAATTCAGCCCAGGCCTGAAGGAGTGACATCATCATGTCCATCAAGGCCTACCTCGACCAGAGCAATACCCTCAACGCCCCCGGAGCGAGGAGAGCCGCCCGCAACGCGGCACGGCGGTGCTCGGCTATCCCTGCCGGCCAAAGGCCAACATGACCAGTTCCCCGAGCTGACCTACACCCCGACCGGTGTCGAGGACGAGATCGCCGCAATCACCTGGCTGGGCTCGCATGTCGCGAACAGCGTCACGGCCGAGGTCTACACCACCGGCTTGAAGCGGGAATCCAAGCTGCCGAATGGCCAGGAGGAGTTCTCGCCCCCGCGGAGGAGACCAGCAACCAGACCCGCCCCAGGCGCCCGACGCGCCTCCATGCCAGCAAGGGCAGGATTCCGGGCTTGCGTTCGGCAGCCATGATTCCCGTTCGGCCGTATTTCCCATTTCGTCATGAACGAAACCGGACTGTTCGCCGGAATGAATGGAGGTTCGCAAAGCCACCCCCCCGCCGCAGCGGTGGAGGCAAGGCGAGACGGCGAGGCCCCTTTCATCGGCAACATGCCCGATCGACTTGGCCGGATAGCCGATAAAGGCCGGCGGAACCTGTCCAGCAAGACGATCCATTCGCCCATCGGCACTCTACGAACCGACCAGCGGCACTAAAACTAAAACCGGGACGGCCAGTCCATAAGCCCATGCTGAAAGGCTTGGGAAGGCCCGCTGGCGCCGTCTCGATGAGGCACCGGGCGACTCACCGACGACCGGTAGGGCTGGCGGGGTGCTACTCCCCGAGCGACGCCGATAAGCTGCCGCCCTGTTTCAAACCAATTCCAGAATTTATAGAGAGCCCGATGATTCAGTCCTTTACCACCATCCCCAACACCAATCAGAACCTGGTGCTTGTCGAGATCACTTACTTAGGCGACGGCACGGACGACAGCCATGAAATCAGTGAACTGGATATCGTCGGATGGCGCATTTCCACGGATGAAACCATGGCCTCATCTCCGGAGCCGATCGTTGTGGGCTGGAGCGACGCCGTGTCGAACTGCATGTGGGGCGTACTCAACAAGATCAAGGGCACGGTATCCGCCGATGCCTTCGAACATCCGGTACCGTTGGACAGGTGGGTCGCCGAAAGCCTGGGCAGGCTTCGCGGACGGGAGGCGAAACATCGGGCGCAGCAGCAGAAAGTGCAATGCGGTGAGCATTGATCCACCAAGTGTTCTAGCGCAGCGGCTGGCGTGCGGTCCGATCCGTTCGGCCCACCCCGACCGTGATCGCAGCAATGGGGATTGGCAGTAGACATACGGCTGCTCGCGACGAGCATGTATCCGGCCGGCTGGATTCGAACGACGTCAGCCAACAGGCCTGGCGTATCCCTGTAAGCCATCGCTTACAGAAGATCGGGAATTCTCCCAATTTGCCCGAGACGGCGATCCCGGTAGATTCATTTCCACACCGACGTCGAAGGATCGACGAAGGCTGCCAGGGATGGAAGCTAGGGACTGTCGCAGGATCGCGGCATCATCAGGACGATGGCCCACGGAAGAAGGGAAAAACGAAAAGCGCCAAGGTAGCCCCTTGGCGCTTTTCGTTCGTGCAGAAGAAAGTGGCCCCTACCGGAAGCGGAAAGGGTTCCGCCCAGACAGTGCCTCCCCCTTATGCGAACGCACCAATCGGATCGCCTTCTGGCGTCGTCCCATCGAGCCGGTGCCAACCCGCAACCATGTTCCCGAGACTTCGAGCCGCCGACTGCCGCCGCGCCTCGGCCGCCGCTCAATCGCCCGGAAAAACGCCGGTTGCGCGCCGGGACATTCCCAGCAGTACCCGGACGGCACTCCATACGGCGACAAGCCCGGAGCCACGGCGGATCGTTCCGGTTGCGGCCCGGAAACAGGCCGGCGCAGCCGGCTAGTGAAACGATTCATCAATAGCTGGACCTCAGCACTTGTCAAAGAAGAATCCAGCCACTAAGGTAGCGCTGTCTTAGCGATCTTCCCTTATTCCCCCAGGAGCCCGCGGACCGCTCCGCAGTGAAATCCAGGCGGCAATCGACAAAAACAACAAGCCGGACGGCAGCAAGACTCTCCGCTCGACAATGGGCTTCAAGCCCGCGAGACAGCGCCGTCCACGCATCGAGGTATCTTATGCGTTCATCCAGCGCCATGTGGATCGACTCAGGAGCTGCCCACCACGGCCAGTTCCGCCTTGCCTGGCCATTCCAACGGCACAGGGCGGCCACTCTCGGACGGCGAAGACACAATCCCCCCCTGCGGCCTCAGCGTACCGATATCCGTCATTGAGGCCGGGCCGAAGCCGGCTGAACGCCTCCTGCCGCGAGCGGCGAAGGCGGCTACCACCGGCCTCGCCATTCCGGCAAGACACAAACCCCGGATCGCCACCGGAACCGCCTCAAGGTATCCCGAAACGGCAAGCGAGCATTCCGACACGATCGGATGCCTCCTCTCGACAAACCTTCACCGGCTAGAGACAGCGCCGTCCTGCCCACGGCAGGGGCCTCTCCTTGAAGCAACAATCACAACAAGAGGAAATGCACGATGACGACGGTAGAAACGACCTTCAACAATGCCGGCACGGACAATCCGGCGCCTCCCCAGGCGCAGCGATTGAGCCTGTACGTTTTCGCCCTGTTCTTCATTTTCGGAGGGCTGACCAGCCTCAACGACGTCCTCGTTCCGAAGCTGAAGGACCTGTTCAGCCTCAGTTACACCGAGGCCATGCTCGTGCAGTCGGCGTTCTTCTTCGCCTATTTCGTCGCCTCCATTCCGGCGGGCCTGCTGATTTCGCGCATCGGCTACATGAAGGCCGCCGTCGTCGGCCTGTTGACCATGGCCGCCGGCTGCCTGATGTTCATCCCGGCGACCCTGTCGACGCTGTTCCCGGCCTTCCTCGGCGCCCTGTTCATCCTGGCGGTGGGCGTCACCACCGTCCAGGTGGTCGCCAATCCCCTGCTGTCGCTGCTCGGGCCGGGCTCCACCGCCCATAGCCGCCTGACCCTGGGCCAGGGCTTCAACTCGCTGGGCACCACCGTGGCCCCCTACATCGGCGCCATCCTGATTCTCGGCGCCCTGAACGAAGTGGACCCGTCGACGCTATCGGGAGCCGAGCTCTCGGCCTTCCTGGCCCACGAAGCCAGCGTCATCAGCAATACCTACGTCGGCATCGCGCTGATCATCTGCCTCATCGCCGCTATCGTCTGGCTGCAGCGCAACGCGCTGAAGTCCTCGAAAAGGCCCGAGCGTCTCAATCCGTTTTCCGCCCTCGACCTGCTGAAGCAGCCGCGCTTCGCCTTCGGCGCCGCCTGCATCTTCCTGTACGTGGGCGCCGAAGTGGCCATCGGCAGCCTGCTCACCGACTACCTGATGCTGCCGACCACCCTGCATCTGGTCGCGGAGGAAGCCGGCAAGCACGTGGCCTTCTACTGGGGTGGCGCCATGGTCGGCCGCTTCGTCGGCGCGGCCCTGATGCGCCGCTATGCGCCCGGCAAGCTGCTCGCCTTCGCCGCCGGTACCGCCATCGTCCTGATCAGCCTCTCCAGCCTCTCGACCGGCAGCATCTCCGGCTGGTCGCTACTGGCCGTGGGATTGTTCAACTCCATCATGTTTCCGACCATCTTCAGCCTGGCCTCCGAAGGGCTCGGCGAACGGGCCGCCGAGGGCTCGGGCCTGATCTGCTGCGCCATCGTCGGCGGCGCGATCGTTCCGCCGCTCACCGGGTTCGCCGCCGATCTGTCGACGCTCTCCCTGGCGCTGGCCGTTCCGGCCATCTGCTACGCCGGCATCGCCTCCTACGGCTGGTACGCACGCCGTCCGCACCTGGCGAGCTGATCGCGAAGCCACCGTTCTCTCCCTGCCGTTCCGGGCCGCACAGGCCCGGAATGCTGCTCCGGTCGACGTCCCCTCCGCAGCCAGCGACGATGCACGGTATCTTCCGTATCGTCCCGCCCCGACGTCGGACCGCCCGCCAGGTCCAAATCCCGTCATTCACCCGATACGAGCCATCACGCCATGCGCCTTCGCTGCATACACCATGCCGCCATCATCTGTTCGAACTACGAGGTTTCGAAGCGCTTCTATACCGAATGCCTGGGGCTGCGCATCCTGGCCGAGCACTACCGGGCCGCGCGCCAGTCCTACAAGCTCGACCTGGCGCTGCCCGACGGCTCGCAGATCGAACTCTTCTCCTTTCCCGCCCCGCCAGCGCGCCCTTCCTATCCGGAGGCCTGCGGCCTCCGCCACCTGGCCTTCGAGGTCGAGGACGTGGCCGCCTGCAAGGCGGAACTCGAGCGCCAGGGAATAGCCGTCGAGCCCATCCGGACCGACGGGTACACGCACAGGCGCTTCGTTTTCTTCGCGGACCCCGACGGTCTGCCGCTGGAGCTGTACGAGTCGGGGGATCGACAGGACGACCGGGAACCTAACGGCCCTGGCGGATACGGTTCCGTCCACGCCAGCGAGGGTGGATGACCGGCCTCGCCGGAAAGGGGAATACGCCGCGTCCGGGCGCCAGGGACAACGCCCCGACGCCCGGACTCGGACTCAGGCGGCGGCGGGCTCCAGCGCCTGCTGCAGGGCCACGCCGGCACCCTCCAGGCCGGGATATTCGGCGGTCACCAGCCAGACCGGCACGCCGTTGAGGTAATGGCTCATGCAACCCTTGCTGCACAGGCTGCTGGCGAAGCCGCTGGACTGGAAGAAGGCGGCGAAGCGCGGAATCACCCCACCGACGATATACACACCGCCACGCGCCCCCGTGGTCAGCACGCCGTTGCCGGCGACCCGGCCGAGCCAGATGCAGAACAGGCTCAGGACCTCCACCGCGACCGGATCGCCGGCCAGGGCGGCCGTGCTGATCTCCGCGGGAGTGCCGAGGTGCGGCGCATGGCCGTCCAGGGTGCAGACCGCCCGGTAGAGTCGCACCAGACCGCTGCCGCTGAGCACATCCTCGGCGCGTACATGGCCCAGGTCGGCGAACAGTTGCTGCCACAGCGCCGCCTCGCGCAGGCTGCCGACCGGCAGATCGACATGCCCGCCCTCGCCCGGCAGCACCCGCCAACGGTCGCCGCCGTCGGGCACCAGGGTGCTGACGCCCAGGCCGGTGCCCGGCCCTATCACCAGAGACGGGTTGCCGGGCTCCGACGCGCCGGGACAGATCTGGATGCGTCCGTCCTCGCGCAGACGCGTCATGCCCAGCGCCATGGCGGTGAAGTCGTTGATCAGCAGGAGGTTGTCCAGTCCCAGCGCCCGACGGAAGGCGCTGCGGTTCAGGGTCCAATGGTTGTTGGTGAAGCGGAAATCCTCGCCGGACACCGGCCCGGCGCAACCCAGGCACAGGCTGGAGAGATCGCCCGACGACAGTCCGAGGGAGGACAGGTAATGCTCGATCGCCAGTTCCGGCGTGGCGAAGTCGGCCGCGGGCAGCGTCCGCACCGATTCGATCCGCTCATCGCGCCACAAGGCGAAACGCGCGTTGGTACCCCCGATATCACCGACCATTGTCAGAGTCATTTCAGTCGCTCCTGCAGTCCGGGGCACATCCTGTGCGAGGTGGCCAAGATAGAACGGAACGCGGAGAGGTGGGTTTCGACAGTCATAGGCTTCACACTTTGTTGTATTTTGTAGATAAAGTCCGGAAAACCCCGGCAAGACCCTGAAACTGGCCGCGATCGCACGACAAGGCAGCGGCCAGCGGCGGGGACGGCCGCCCTTTGGGCCCCTGAAAGCGCGTCATCCCGGAAGAAAAGATCGCTCCCAGGCACGCCACGAAGACTGCGCTATCCGCGCAGTTGGCGCACAGACAGGCCCGGGTCTGCCATCCCTTCGCCCATGCCGCGCATGCCTCCCGGCCCTCTTCGGCACAGACCGGAAGCAGGCCACGGCACAGCAGGCATACAGCCGATAGATAGCGCTACCTTAGCCTTTGGCTTTTCGCTTAACAAGCCCGTTTCATTCCCGCCTGCCAAGCCGGGACGCCGGCAGTTCTCCCGTCGATCGCGAATGCCCCGGAGCCCTCGGAACGCGTACGGGAAAAGTGCGGCCGCAACGACGGCCGCGACCATGGGAATGATGGAAAGAGCGGAGCCCCGGCGACGTTCCGGCCGACCCGCCCGACCGGCGATGGCCGGGCGCGCGGCGGATCTCGACGCTCAGACGGGCCGCTTGATGGCGGCGACCGCCGCAGCCAGTTCCTCGAGGCGCTGCTCGATGCGGATCAGGCGCCTCTTCTCCGAGGCGACATGCCGGATCTCCTGGCGGTCGCCCTCGCCGAGCGAACGGAGCAGTTCGAGCAACGCCTGCTCGCCGGGGCTGATGTCGTAGACGGCCGCCGATTCCCGGGCCGCCGCCCCCTCCACCTCACCCCGGCTCATCGCCCCTTCGCCGACCAGCAACCAGTCGAGCGAGACACCGTGTTCGTCGGCCACCTCTACGCACAGCGCATAGGGAATGGTATCCCTGGACTTCCAACTGCTCAGGGTCTGGGGGCTTATGCCCAGCGTGGAGGCCAGGGCCGTATCGGTCGCGCAGCCCGTCAGCATTTTAAGGCGCGCCAGAACAGCCGTCGCACTTTTCTTACGCATTTGGAGTATTACCATTTGACATATGCGTTTGGAGTAGATACCGTTACGCGCAATGAGTACATCTTAACCAAATGAGAACACCCGAGCCATGAACAAGCGTCAGATCCAGGCCCGGCTGATCGAAAAAGGCAGCAACTTCCGCCGGTTCGCCCTGACCCACGGCTACGAACCGCGCACGGTGACCCAGGCCGTCCAGCGCTGGGCCGGTGCCAGCACCCTGCCCAACGGGAGGCTGACCTTTTCCATCCTGCGCGACCTGTCGCTGGCGATCGGCGCCGAAGTGCTGCCGGGCATCCTGGCGGATGCGGATGCGGAGGGATTGCGACAGCCCACGACGACGGAGGAGCCCTGACCGAAGGCGGACAAACCGCGCCGGGGAACCTGGCCGTGTGTCGTCGCGGCAAGCGGCACCCCGTCACGCCGGCGCGTGCCGGAACGGGCACTCCTCTGCCAGGCACGGGGCGCACGGCCGGACCAGGCCGCAGCCGCGACCGGCACGGCCACTGCCTGGGAAAACAACGCCACTAGCCGAGAAATGCCATGGAAAAGGCCGTTTTCATCGAATTGAAACTGGAACCGAAACTGGCGGAAGCCCTGCTGCTGCATCTGCGCCAGGAGTTGCGCAGCGCCATCCAGCAGCAATGGCATGCCGCCCGCTACCTGTCGATCCCCGAAACCAGCCGCTGTGGCGCCATCCTTCGGGACGCCCCGCATCTCGCCGCGCAGAAAAAAACCCTTGGCGCCCTCAAGGCAGCCATCGACCGGCCGCGCCGGGAAGCCTCCCTCTCAAGGTCCTGCACTTTTCCCTGGACGGAATTCCAGAGGAACGAGGTCGATAGCGCCTCGGTGGACGGATTCGCGCACGATGCTTCCACTCTTGCAGTCCATCGCGGGTGAATCCGCTCCCTCCCTGCCGGCAAGCGGCCGAAGCCCTCGAAGGGGTTCCACCCCCGCCTCTCCCGCACGGGAGAGGCGCCAGGCGCCACCACGGACGGAAGACGTCGCCCGAAGGCACTCAATACGGCAAGGCCCGGCCCGCCTCGCCGCCCGCCCCCCGCAGCCTCGTACAGCAGCGGCCGAAGTCGGGCGGCAGGCCTCTTTCCCGGAGAAGCCCGATCATCGCGTAGTAGCAGGCGTTGAACAGGGGCCCGTCCTTCCAGTCGCGCCCCTGGTGTTCGGCGCTGTCCTCCAGCCCCTCGATGAACACGATCTCCGCGAACCCGGCGCCCGCCCGCCGGCACAGCGCGCCGCGATGCACGGGATTCACGTTCAGCAGGTCGCATAGATCGTCGAAGCCCAGGGTTTCGCTTATCCCCTGCCGCTCCCGCATCAGCCTGCGTCCGAAGCTCGCCAGGGCCCGACGGAGATCGTGCCGCGCGTCGCGCCGGCAGGCGCTGGCCTGCCGCTCCAGATCGCTCACCGCCAGCCCGGTGAACGGCAGGAAGACGCGCAGCCTGCCGGCCTGTCGTCTCAGGGCGCGACGCTCGGCGTCGATGGCTTCCAACTCCTGGGTGAAGGCCCGACAGAGACGGCGGATGGCGATCAACCGGGTGCGCGCGGTAGCCGTCGGCCGGCTGGAAATGTCGGCGAGAAGATGCAGATGCTCGGCTTTCATGAAAACGACTCCATCCTGGATACAGGACCGTGGACGACGTCCGGATCGGCCGCCAGGAAACTCCTGCAGCTCCCGTACGCTGCCTTGCGAATGGCGCAAGCCCTCCCTCCCAGTCTCGCGCCTCGTTCCGCTTTCGGCCAGTGCCGGCGCCTGCTGTCCGTCCGATCCGGCCGGCGTGTCCACATGCATTCGCATCCATGGGTACGGGCGGAATTCCGCCGTCCCGGACGAATTGGCCACCCTGCTCCTGGCGACATTTCGCCACATACGGCCGAAAAAATGCCGATTCATTGCTCCAGGACATGGATTTTCGGCACCTTCCGAAAAATGGCATACATCCTGCCTTTCGAATCCTCGTGCGATGCGGACAGCCCCGCATCCACCGACGAACGCCTTCGAATGCGAAGGCCAGCGCATCGAGGAAACCATGCTCGGTCCGAATCGGGCATGGCTCCAGGAGAAACGGCCCGGGACTGCCCCCATGCCCCGGGACGACGCCCGGACAGGCGGCCGAAAGGCACGACGGTCAGGGCCGTGGCGAACAAGAACAACAGTTGATCCGGATGCGACAGCTTTATCGACAGTAACGGCAGGCGCGCGTCGGCGATCCCGACCCGGCCATCGGCAGCGCGCGAACCAGTGCCCGCCGCAGCCTTGCGAAATCCATTCATAACTTCAACAGGTCCGTCTTATGAAGAAACTGTTACTGACCTTCTTGTGCGCCAGCATCGTCGGCTGCGCCAAGCAGGACGACGCGGAGAAGACCGTGGACGTCCTGCTGATCGGCGGCGGCATCATGAGCGCCAGCCTCGGCACTTACCTCAAGGAGCTGGAGCCCGACTGGACGATCGACATCTACGAACGCCTCGACCAGGTCGCCGAGGAAAGCTCCAATCCCTGGAACAACGCCGGCACCGGCCACTCGGCGTTCTGCGAACTGAACTACACCTCCGAGAAACCCGACGGCCATGTCGACATCAGCAAGGCGCTGGCGGTCACCGAATCCTTCGAGATCTCCCGGCAGTTCTGGGCCCACCAGATCGATAAGGGCGTGCTGAGCAATCCGAAATCCTTCATCAACGACGTGCCGCACATCAGCTTCGTCTGGGGCGACGAGAACGTCGCCTTCCTGAAGAAACGCCACGAGGCGATGCAGCACAGCTCCCTGTACCGCGGCATGGAGTACACGGAAGACCACGCGACCATCAACGAATGGGCGCCGCTGGTGATGGAGGGCCGCACGGCCGGCCAGAAGGTCGCCGCGACGCGCATGCCGATCGGCACCGACGTCAACTTCGGCGAAATCACCCGCCAATTGATGGGTGCGCTGACCAGGCACGGCAACGTCACGCTGAACCTCAAGCACGAGGTACGCGACTTCGTACGCAACGACGACGGCACCTGGAACGTGACGGTCGCCGACCTGGCCAAGGGCGGCGAGGAGAAGACCGTCAAGGCTAAGTTCGTGTTCATCGGCGCCGGCGGCGGCGCGCTGCCGCTGCTGCAGAAGACCGGCATCCCCGAGGCCGACGGCTATGCCGGCTTCCCGGTGGGCGGCCAGTTCCTCTACACCACCAACCCCGAGGTCGTCGAACGCCACCTGGCCAAGGTCTACGGCAAGGCCTCCGTCGGCGCCCCGCCGATGTCCGTGCCGCATCTGGACACCCGCGTGATCGACGGCAAGCGGGCGATCCTGTTCGGACCCTTCGCCACCTTCTCCACCAAGTTCCTGAAGAAGGGCTCGCTGCTGGATATGCCGCGCTCGCTGAGCACGGACAACTTCATGCCGATCATGCACGCCGGCCTCGACAACCTGCCGCTCAGCACCTACCTGATCGGCCAGTTGATGCTCAGCCAGGAAGAACGCATCGAGGAACTGCGCGAGTATTTCCCGCAGGCCAAGGCCGAGGACTGGAAACTGCTGACCGCCGGCCAGCGCGTCCAGGTCATCAAGAAGGACCCGGAGAAAGGCGGCGTCCTGCAGTTCGGCACCGAAGTCGTGGCCGCCGCGGACGGCAGCATCGCCGCGCTGCTGGGCGCCTCGCCGGGCGCCTCCACCGCCGCGCCGATCATGCTCACCGTGCTGGAAAAGACCTTCAAGGACAGGATCGGGACTCCCGAGTGGCAGGCCAAGCTGAAGGAAATCGTTCCCTCCTACGGCCAGAAGCTCAACAACAACATCGAGCTGACCAATAACATCCGCGCCATGACCAGCGAGCGCCTGCAACTGCGCTTCATGCCGGTCGAGCCGGAAGCCGCCGAGGCCCAGGCCGAGGCCACTGCTCCCCAACCCGCCCAGGCGGCCCTGTAAGGTCCGCCCCGCTATCCCCCTCGCCGAGGGGGATATGCCTTTCCCTGCCGTCGACCGCCGAAGTCCTCGTCCTCCGGGAACGCGCTTCAGGCCACCCCGCTCTCCTCCAGCGTCACCACGCAACCCGGATCGAAGGCGATCCGCTCGCTTTCGTAGCCGCGCGGATTGGAAATCACCCGGGTGCCGCCGAACTGGTAGTCGACCGGGTAATGGGTATGACCGTGAATCCACAGATCGAGGCCCTCGCCCATCAGTTCGTCCCAGGCGTTGACGAAGGCCGCGTCGAGGGGCGTGCCGGCATGGGGGTGGCCGGCGATCGAGCGCAGCGACGGCGCATGGTGACTGATCACCACCGTCGGCCCGGCGAAGGGCTGCGCCAGCGATTCGCGCAGCCAGCCGTGGGCGCGATCGGCCAGGGCGGCGAAATCCTCCGCTTGCGATGCCCGCGCCCCGTCGCCCCAACGGATCTGCCGGAAGTCCGAGAGCCGCTGCTGCGCGACCTGCCGCGCCAGCGCCTCCTCGCCGGTCGCCCGATAGTCCGTCCAGGCGGTGACGCCGAGAAAGCGCACCCCGCCCAATACCACCTCGTCGAAATCCAGCACCCGCACCCGCTCGTCCGCCGCCTCGCGCAGCCGCCGCCGGGTTTCCTCCAGGGCGCCGCCGTAATACTCGTGATTGCCCGGCACATAGAGCACCGGACAATCGAACGCCCGCCGCGCCCACTCCACGCCCCGCGCCCCGACGTCGATATCGCCGGCCAGCACCACCACATCCGCCGCCACCGGCGCCGGGGTGAAGGGGGAAAGCTCGTTGTGCAGGTCGGAGAGGATGTGGATGCGCATGGAAATGCTCCTCGAGGTTACGGCGAACTATGGACTATAACCGGGCGATGTTGCGAAGAGATGGAAGAGACGGCGGCCAACGGCTCGACCGGCAGCGCGGGCACCCGAAGCGCGGAAATCCCCCTCTGTCGCTGTCCGCCGGCAGGCGGTCCGTCAGCGCCTCACACCCGCGTCCCCCGGCAATCCGGGTAGTTCGAGCAGCTCCAGAAGTGAGTGCCGGCCTTGCCGCCGCGCTTGACGGTGCGCCGCACCATGGGCGAGCGGCAGAGCGGGCAGTGGCGGGACGAGGGTTCCGGAGCCGGACGGCCCGATACCATGGAGATCCAGGACTGCAGGGTTTCGCCATCGACCAGGGCGAGATCGCAAGTGGCGGCGAACTGCCGGGCATCCTCGGTGAAACTTCCCGAGGTCACCACGAAGCCGCCCGCCACCCCCTGCGCCGCGACCACCCCGTAGAGTTCGCGCACCACCTTGACGCCGACCTTGAGGGCGCGCCATTGCTTGCACTGCACCAGGTAGCGCTTGCGGCCCTTGCGCACGATGAGATCGACGCCGCCGTCCGGTCCGGCGGCTCCGGTTTCCTCGACGGCATAGCCCTGGCGGCGGAACACTTCGCCGACCAGGCGCTCGAACTGCTGCCAGTCCATCCCGTCGGAAATGGCCTCCGGGTTGTTCAGCGCCTTGCGGAACAGCCTGCCCCGCTTCATGCGCCTGGCGCCGGACAGCAGCGCGCCGATGCCCAGCAGGCCGGGTAGCAGGTACTGCCCGGCCCAGGCCGCGAGCGGCACGAGCGGCTCCAGGGCCTGCCGCGGATCGCGGCGCAGCTCCTGGAGCAGCTTTTCCAGGACCGCCGGATCGCCGAGCCCGGCCAGGCTGTCCAGGGTCGGCAGCGCGCCCTGTCCGGCCAGTGGGTGCAGAAACCACCAGGCGCCGAAGGCGGCGGACAGGCTCAGCCACCAGGGCAGCAGGGCGACAAGCCGGATCAGACCGGCGATGGACGAACGGCTTCTAGGGGGCAACGGAGGCTCCTGTCAGGCGATGGTGCGCGGTGTTCAGGAGCCTTGCCAGGGGAACATGCGGGTCGGGCGGACGGCGCTGCGGCGGTCCTGCCGCCGGTTCCCTGGCAGGCGAGGCAAGTGCTGGACTGAATCACGGTCAGCGGGGCGGAACGAAATCGGCTGCAAGATTACTGCAACATCGGGGCCATTGGCCATAAAGCCGCTCCGGGAGCGGATCGACCGCAGCCTTACCGGCGCAGCAATGCCAGTTGCGCTTCCAGGCGTTCGCAGTATCCCCGTTCGGCATGCAGCCCGCGGCACTCCCGCTGCCATTCCAGCTCCGATACCCCGATCTACACCGGGATGCGCGGGCACGTGCGCGCCTGCTGCGAGAAGAAGCGCGCCTACCGGGACTTCGTGCCGAGCCGCCTGCGCGGCGCGCCGGAGCTGCTGGATGCCTCGATCCATGGCCGGGACGAGGACGAAGGCGGGAACACCGAGGTGACGATCCGGATCGAACCGGACCCGCGCCTCAGCGCGCAGCGGAAAGCGATCATCGAGACCGACTACGGCATGCGCGACGGGCACCTGGCGATCGCCAGCCACGGCGCCCTGGTGCAGTACGTGTTGCAGCGCTTCCAGATCGATACCGCCAGGATCGAACCCAGGCCCGCCGCCCAGCAGATCGTGGTGGCCAACCTCGAGGAACTCGAACGCTGGCTGTACAGATAGGGCGCCAGCTCCCGCTTTCCGCCAGGCCTTGTAAGACATCGACCATGCGTGCGGTAGGCTGGAAGAGCTCCATCACATGCCGGCAAAGTGCCAAGCGATTGAAAAGCGCGGGGCCTTTTGCTGCACCGCAACATAAGCACGGACGGAGAGCGATTTTCGACTGCTTGTCCCCTTCCCCGGAGGGATTAATATCACTTCCACGTCGATGGAACGACGTCGGCTGACGGGGATGGCAGCCAAGGACATCGCAGGACGGCGATTCACCAGGATGGTGAACCAGGGAAGAAGGGAACAAACAAGGAGGCGGGGGCTACCCCGCCTCCTTTGTTTCGTTCGCGGAAAAATCCTCCCCGACGCCCGAGTTTCGCATCGAAGCGCCGCTCGTCCCCGCATGCCTGCCTCGATTACGGGATCGCCCCGACCTCGCTACACTGACCTCGCCCCACTATCGCCGGTTCAACGACGATTCGGCAGGATCATCGGGCTGGCCCAGGAAGGACTGCCAGGCAAAACGAACAGGAAAGCGCGGCCGGCCTGCCAGGATGCGGCCGCCTGCCGGGGTCCGTCGGCGCGGCTCGCACCGATAACCCCTAAGGACACGGTGTGTACAGGTCGTTTCTTCATCGCCGGCCCTGCCTCGCAGGTCTGCTTTGCGCTTTGCTGGCGGCTCCGCACGCCGCCGCCGAATCCCGGCAGTTCGCGCTGCTCGCCAAGCGCATCGATCAGCACTTCTTCATCCAGGCCGGCCGGGGCTGCGCCGAGGCCGCCGCGGCCGAAGGCGACACCTGCCTGCTGCTGGGCGCCACGGGACCGGCCCATTTCCGTCGGCAGAACGAGGCGCTGGAAGAGGCCCTCGGCCGCGATCTGGACGGTATCGCCCTGTCGGTGACCCATTCCCACTGGCTGGCCGAGCACGCGCTGCAGCACCTGGGCCGGACACCGCTGATCACCTTCGACTCGGACCTGGCGCCGGCCGAGCGTCATCTGCGTCGCGGCTACGTCGGCATCGACAACCTGGCCTTCGGCCGGCGGCTCGGCCAGTTCCTCCAGCGTTTCAGGCCCGCGGGCGGCCGGTTGTGCATCCTCAGCGGCAGCCACCAGGACCCCAACCTGCGCGAGCGCCTGGCCGGCATCCGCCAGCAATTGCGCGGCGCCGACGGCGAGCACGATGCCGACCGGCTGGCCGGCGAGAACGGCTGGTTCGAGGTGCAGCGCTGTCCGCTGTACACCGCCGACAATCAGGAGAACGCCCTGCTCCAGCTTGCCACCCTGCTGAAAGCCGCGCCGCCCGATGCGATCGTCAGCGTCGGCAGTTGGCCGGTCTACGAAGCCGAGGCCTTCCGCCGGCGACTCGGCCCGCTGCTCGCCGAACTCGACACCACGGGCAGGCGCCCGGCCATCGTCATCACCGTCGACGAACCCGACGCCCGGCAACTGGCGCTGCTCGAAGATGGCCTGATACAGGCCTATCTGGGGGTGGAAAGCACCGAACTCGGCCGGCAGAGCTACCACATGATGAAGCGCCTGGCGGAAGGCCGGCCGATCGCCGGCCAGGTCCTGGTCGGCGTCCGGAGCTACCTGTCCGGCAGCGCCTCCACGGAGCCCTGAGATACCCGGCTGCACTCGTCCAGGCTGCGCAGGTCGGCCTCCAGATGGCGCGGAATGTAGTCGCGCAGGAAATCCACCCAGGTGCGGGTCTTGGCGTCCAGATACTGCCGCGACGGATACAGCGCATAGACCCCGAGCGAATAGAGCGTGTACTCGGGCAGCACGCGCACCAGGCTGCCGCTCTGCAGACTCTCCAGCGCCGAGTAGACCGGCAGGGCGCCGACGCCCATGCCGGCCTTGAGCGCCACGGTCATGGCGTCGACGGTATTGACCTGGAAATGGGTCTGGCTGACGGTGACCAGTTCCTCGCCATCGGGGCCTTCGAGCAGCCACTTGTCGAGGCTCATCACCGGATAGACCAGGCGCAGGCAACGGTGCGCGGCCAGTTCGGCGGGCGTCCGGGGCAGGCCGTGGCGGGCGATGTAGAGCGGCGAGGCGCAGAGCACGCTGTAGATGTTGCCGAGCTTTTTCGAAATGAAGCCGGAATCGGCCAGCTCCGGCGCCGTCACCACCGAGATGTCGTAACCCTCCTCGAGGATGTCGGTGGTGCGGTTGGCCAGCGTCAGGTCGAAGCTGACTTCCGGGTACTGCTCGCTGTACTCGGCGACGGCCTTGATCAGGTAGTGATTGCCGATACCGGTCACCGCGTGGACCTTCAGGTTGCCGGCGGGACGTGCGTGGGCCTGGCTGGCCTCGGCCTCGGCCTCCTCGATGTAGCCGAGGATCTGCTCGCAACGCTGCAGATAGCGCTGACCGGCCTCGGTGAGGGCGATGCGGCGGGTCGTGCGGTGCAACAGGCGGGTGCGCAGGTGGCTTTCGAGGGAAGCGACCGCCCGCGAGACATAGGAGGTGGTCAGATCGAGGCGTGTCGCGGCGGCGGTGAAGCTGCCGGTTTCCGCCACGCAGGCGAAAATGCGCATGTGGGAGAGAATGTCCATGGATCGCTGTTCTGGAATGACGGGACCGAGCATGCCGCGAGCGGCTACCGGCAGGAAGTCTGCCAAGGATTATCGCTTTTTAGTACAAGATTCATCATCAAACTGTTGCCTTATTCTGCTTCTTGCGGGCTCTTAGAATTGACCTGTCTCAAGACTTCCCGTCTTCATTCCGTATATCAGGACCACGACAGTGCCTCGCAATCTGTGGTCGGGCCTCTGCCTGTCCAGTCTGCTCGCCGTGCTCTCGACCGTCTCCGGCTGCATCAGCAGCCAAGGCATTCTCCCCAAAGCCCTGCGCCTGAACGACGCCGAGTTGCTCACCGACAAGCCCATCGACAAGGCCGTCAGAAAGATGGAATGGCCGCGCGACCGCTGGTGGCAAGCCTACGGCGACCCGCAGTTGAACGCCTGGGTCGAGATGGCCCTGGCCGACAGCCCGAACCTGGCCGTGGCCGCCGCGCGGCTGCGCCAGGCCAGGACGCTGGCCGGAGTCTCCGAATCCGAACACGCCCCGCAGGTGAAATACGACGCCATGGTGCAGCGCAAGCACTGGCCGGACGACCAGTACTTCTACGGTCCCGGCATGCTCGCCGACACCACCGGCTGGAACGCCACCTCCTCGTTGGGCCTGAGCTACGACCTGGACCTCTGGGGCCGCCTGCACAGCCACACCGAACGGGCCCTGAGCCTGGCCGAGGTGGCGGCCACCGAGGAGCGCGCCGCGGCGCTGGAGCTGCAGAACAACGTGGTCGCCGCCTACATCCAGCTCGCCCTGCACCACGCCCGGCTGGAGATCGCCGAAGCCGAACTCAAGCAGCGCGAACAGCTCCTGGCGCTGGCCCGCGAACGCCTGGCGATCGGCCTCGGCACCCAACTGGAAATCAGCGAGGCCGAGGCGCCGCTGCCGGAAGCGCATCGGCGCATCGACCTGATCCACGAGGCCATCGCCCTGACCCGCAACCAGTTGGCCGCCCTGGCCGGCAAGGGCCCCGGCGAAGGCGCGCGGCTCGAACGGCCCAAGCTGTCGCTGCACGGCGAACCCAGCCTACCCTCGAACCTGCCGCTGGAACTGCTCGGCAGGCGCCCGGACGTGGTCGCCCGGCGCTGGCAGGTGGCCGCCGAGGCGCGCAGCATCGAAGTGGCCAAGGCGGATTTCTACCCCAACGTCAACCTGGTCGCCTTCTTCGGCTCGGGTTCGACGACCGGCGAGATGCTGAACTTCCTGACCAACGCCAACAAGCTGACCTACGGCATCGGCCCGACCCTGAGCCTGCCGGTGTTCGACGGCGGCCGCCGGCGCGGCCAGTTGGGCGCGGCCACCGCCGCCTACGACATGGCCGTCGAGCAGTACAACCAGACCCTGGTGGACGCGCTCAAGAGCGTGTCCGACCACCTGATCCGCCTGCACTCGCTGCACGAGCAGGAAATCTTCGTCGGCCACGGCCTGGAAACCGCCGAGCGGCGCTACCGGCTGGCCGAGGAAGCCTACCGCCGCGGCCTGACCGACTACCGCTCGGTGCTCGAAGCGCAGAGCGAACTCTTCGAGCAGCAATTCCTCGAACAGCGGGTGCACGCCGAACACCTGACCGCCCAGGCCGGACTCTGGGTAGCGCTCGGTGGCGGCGTACTCACGGACGACAGCGGCCCCGCCGCCCGGCAACTGGACGCGCACGAAATCTCCCTGCACCTCCCCGGCCGCCACTGAGGAACCTCCATGAAAACCGTGGCTGACGCGCCGGTCGGCGCCTTCCGCCGTGCCCTGAACGACTGGGCGCTGAGCGAGGGGCTGACCTGGGTGTTCGTGTTCAAGGCCCTGTTGACCTCCTTCGTCGCCCTCTGGCTGGCCTATCGCCTGGAGCTGCCGCAGCCGAGCACCGTGATGGCCACGGTGTTCATCGTCATGCAGCGGCAGAGCGGCGAAGTCCTGGCCAAGAGCTTCTACCGCATCATCGGCACCCTGCTGGGCCTGACCGTGATGGTCACCCTGATCGCCCTGTTCAACCAGGAACGCGTGCTGTTTTTGCTCTGCCTGGCGCTCTGGGTCGGCCTGTGCACCGCCGGCTCGGCGCGCTACCGGGACTTTCGCGGCTACGCCTGCGTGCTCGCCGGCTATACCGCGGTGATGATCGGCCTGCCGGCCACCTTCGACCCCGAAGGCGCCTTCATGCAGGCCCTGTGGCGCGTGCTGGAAATCACCGTGGGCATTCTCTGCACCGGCCTGGTGATGGGCCTGGTCCTGCCGCAGACCAGCGGCGCCACCCTGCACACCACCCTGGCCGCGCGCTTTCGCGAATTCGCCGGGTTCGCCTGCGCGGGACTGGCCGGCGAGCTGGAGCCGCAGCGCATGGAACAGCTCAGCGCGCGCTTCGCCGCCCAGGCCGTGGCCCTGGAGAACCTGCGCAACGCCAGCGCCTTCGAGGACCCCAACATCCGCCTGCGCAGCGGTCGCCTGGCGCGCCTGAACAACGAGTTCATGGTCCTCTCGACCCGCTTTCACGCGCTCTACCAACTGCTCCAGCGCCTGCAGGGCGAAACCGGCGCCCGCGTGCTCGAAGCCCTGCAACCATGCCTGGCGCAGGTCGGTTCGGAACTCGCGCCGCTCACCGAGCGCCTGTACAGCGACCAGGACGCGGCGAACCTGGCCCTGGGTCTCGAAACCAGCAAGCAGGCGCTGATGCAGCGTATCCGCGACGGCCGCCAGCAACTCGTCGAACAACAGGCCGACGAAGCGCAACTGACCGACTTCAACACCGCCGCCGAGCTGCTGTTCCGCTTCGCCAGCGACCTGCACGGCTACGCCCAGACCCAGGCCTCGCTGGCCGACCAGCACCACGACCGGGAGAACTGGAAAGGCAGTTTCACCACGCGCGCCAACGGCATGGCCGCGGCGGTCGCGGGCATTCGCTGCGCCCTGCTGATCCTGGCCTGCAGCGCCTTCTGGCTGGCCAGCGCCTGGCCCAGCGGCAGCACCTTCGTGCTGATGGCCGGTCTGGTTTCGGCGCTGGTCTCGACCTCGGCCAACCCCGCGCGCCTCAGCCTCCAGTTGCTGGTCGGCGCGGCCGGCAGTTCGCTGATCGGCTTCGTCCTGCAGTTCTGGGTCTTCCCCTGGCTGGACGGCTTCGCCCTGCTCTATTGCTCGCTGGCGCCGCTGATCGCCCTGGGCGCCTTCCTCATCGCCCGTCCGCAGACCGCAGGCTACGGCGTCGGCCTGCTGGTGTGGTTCTGCATCGTCTCGCTGCCGGGCAACCAGACCCACTACCTGCCCTACCGCTTCTTCAACGAATACCTGGCGGTACTGGCCTCCATGGGCCTGGTGGTGATGTCCATAGCGCTCCTGCCGCCCGACCGCCCCTGGCTGTGGCGGCGTCTGGAGCGCGACCTGCGGATGCGCGTGGTGTTCGCCGTCAGCGGCAAGCTCAAGGGGCTGGTCGACGGCTTCGAGAGCGGCACCCGCGACCTGCTCAACCAGGCCTACGGCCTGGCGACCCGCCATCCGGACGTGCAACACCAGTTGCTGCTCTGGATGTTCGTGGTGCTGGAAATCGGCCACGCGGTGATCGAGCTGCGTCAGGAGCAGGCCAGCCTGCCCGAGGACCCCTGCTACGCCGAGGATACCGCCTGGCAACAAGGCGTACGGGCCATGGGCCGCGCCCTGGTGCGGCTGTTCATCCAGCCCGACGAGAGCAACCGCCAGCGCGCCCTGGCTGCGGTCGAGCAGGCCATCCAGGCGGTACGCGACACCCCCGAACCGCGCCCGCCGCAATTCGACACCTCGCCGCTGCGCCGGGTCCTCAGCTACCTGCACTTCATCCGCAGCTCGCTGCTCGACCCGCGCTCGCCGCTGGCCGAGGGCTCCGCCAACGCCGCCGGAAGACTCGCCAATGCCTCATGAAATCGCCCTGTTCGGCGTCTACATGCCGAGCCTGACCCTGCTGTTCCTGGCCACCCTGGCCGTCGGCTGGGCCCTCGACCGGCTGGTCGCCTGGTTCGGCCTGTACCGCCACGCCTGGCATCCGACGCTGCTGCGCATGAGCCTGTTCACCTGCCTGTATGGGCTCCTCGCCCTCTATATCTACCGCTGACCGCCCACATAAGGCCCGGATATGTCCTGGAAAAGAGTCATCAGTGTCGTCTTCACCCTGCTGGTCGCCGCCGTCGCCGCCTACATCGTGCGCACGCTGTGGGTGCACTACATGGATTCGCCCTGGACCCGCGACGGCCGGGTGCGCGCCGACGTGATCAACATCGCTCCCGACGTCGCCGGCCTGGTGGTCGAGGTGGCGGTGAAGGACAACCAGCAGGTCAAGAAGGGCGACCTGCTGCTGCGCATCGACGACGAACACTACCGCCTGGCGGTCAAGCAGGCCGAAGCCCTGGTGGCCTCCCGCAAGGCCCAGTTGCAGATGAATCAGGAAAACGCCCAGCGGCGCAGCGACCTGGACGCCATGGTGGTGTCGCGCGAAAGCCGCATCAACGCCAGCCACATGGCCAGCGCCGCCCAGGCCGAATACCAGGAAGCACTGGCGCAGCTCGACCGGACCAAGCTCGACCTGAAGCGCACCGAAGTGCACGCGCCGGTGGACGGCTACGTCACCAACCTCAACGTCTTCGAGGGCGACTTCGCCAACCGTGGCGAGGCGGCCATGGCCCTGGTCGACAGCCATTCCTTCTACGTCTACGGCTACTTCGAGGAAACCCGCCTGCCGCTGATCCGCGTCGGCGACAAGGCCGAACTGCGACTGATGAGCGGCGAGCGCCTGAGCGGCCAGGTCGACAGCATCGCCCGCGGCATCTACGACCGCGACAACCCGGAAAGCCGCGAACTGGTCGCCGACGTCAACCCGACCTTCAACTGGGTGCGCCTGGCCCGGCGGATACCGGTACGCATCCGCATCGAAGAGGTGCCGGAAGGCGTGACCCTGGCGGCCGGCCTGACCTGCACGGTGATCGTCACCCCTCCCGCCGACCGGCCGCGCCCGGTGCCGGATCGCTGGTAGATCCCCGTTCTTCGTGGAGGCGCCGGACGTTCGGCGCCCACATACGAAGTTACAACTTCCGTATAACTTCCGGCGCTCTTTCGAATATGCCGTCGAGACGGCCAGGCGAAACCACGTACATACCCGCCAGCCAACTTCCCCGCACCATCCTGCAACGCTCATCGCGAACTTTCCGGCCCCGCCCCAAGTTTTCACGGCGATCCGCCGATGCGAATTCGGGCGCTCGTTCCGACCGCCAAGACGTCCCGAATCGTTGCACGCAACGCCCGTTGAATTACTGTAACTCAATGAAATAACACGCCTTTCATCCTTCCATCGGACAAACTTCCGGCCGCCTGCGATCGCCTCCCGGCATTATTGTCCTTCCACTCAACAGTCCTTGTGGTTATTGCTTATTTAATGGGGTTTTCACAACTTCTAAAATCAACTCACCTTCCGGAAGAAATTGAAAACCGGAGGCGACAATTGCCCAACCGCATTATCCCTACGGTGGACAAATACCTGGTCCGGCTCATGCGAGGCCGGACAGGTTATCGATAAAGTTTCGCGCTAAGGTGATTCTCGATGAAAGCGTTGGCCTTGCTGGCTTTGGCTGGGGTTTCGTGCATGGCGGTGGCCGAGGAACAGTCCTCCGCGCCTGCGAATACCCAGGAATCGTTGGAAGTGGAACGCTACGAATACGCCATGGATCTGGATATCGCCCACGTCATCAAAAGCCCCGACATCCCCAACGTCTGCGGCGTGGTGCCGGTACAGATGACCTACGAGGACCACCAGGGCAAGCGCCACATCCTCGAATACCGGGTCGCGGGCAAGGGCTGCCAGAACGGCTGATCGCCGCACGCCCCGGCGAGGAGCGCCAGTGCGGCAGGCGTCATTATTGCCGATCCGCTCAATGCTCCTTGTCGCAATCGGCCCTGTAATTCACTCTCCGCGCTCCTTAAAGTGGTTCCGCCTTCCGGAGCAATTGACGACACAGGAAGGCTCCTTGCCCAACGGCCGCTTCTCTCCGCATGTTGAGCATCGGCGCCGGCCGGCCCCTCCGCAGGGCCGGCCGGCGCGCCCGAAGCGGCCCACCCCGACAGGTACTCCGATGAAAGCCCTGATCTCGCTGGCACTGGCCGGTCTTTCGTGCATGGCCGCCGCCGCCGACGGCCGGACGCAGTCCGCGCAGGAGGCGAACGCCACGGATGTCGAACGCTACGAATACGCCACGAACCTGGACATCGCCCGGGTCATCCACACCGACGATATCCCCGACGACGTCTGCGAAGTGGTGCCGATCCACATGGTCTACGAAGACAGTCACGGCGAACGGCACACCCTCGAATACAGCGTCATGGGCCGCGGCTGCGGCGGCTTCTGAGGCCGGCCATGGCTCTCGCCCGGGCTTGCCCCTTCCCCGCCCGCGCGCGAAGCTGACGCCGGGAACCGGCGCCCTGCCGGTCCCGCCCGGCCAAGCAGCGAGGAAGACACCATGCCCAGGATCTATCTGGCCGGCCCGGACGTGTTCCGGCCCGATGCCATCGAACGCGGCGCCCGGCTCAAGTGGCTGTGCGCCGAGCATGGCCTCGAAGGCCTCTATCCACTGGACAATCGGTTGCCGCCGGGACTGACCCCGGCCGCGGCGGCGCGGTGGACTCTCGAAGCGAACATCGCCCTCCTGCGCAGCGCCGACGCCGTGCTGGCCAACCTGGAACCCTTTCGCGGCCTGGAGCCGGACTCCGGCACCGTGTTCGAAGTGGGCATGGCCGTGGCGCTCGGCAAACCGGTGTGGGCCTGCTTCGCCCCGGCCGGCGACCTGCGCGCCCAGGTTCCCCATGGAGCGGACGGACGCGACGCACGGGGCTGGCTGGTGGAGGATTTCGGCCTGCCGCGCAACCTGATGCTGGCCTGCAGTTGGACGGGGTACGACGCCACCCCGGAAGCGGCACTCGCCGGGCTGGCCCGCCATCTCGGCGTCTGACGCGGCAGCGACGGGCCGCCGCGAAGACGCGCCCGTCGCAACCCGGTCCCGTCACTCCCTGGGTTCGAGCGCGCCGGCGGCAGCGCTACCGGCCTCGCGGGTCGGGCGGATCGCCTCATCGGCCTGCGCCAGTCCCCGCCCGGCGACCTCCAGCCCGCGCCCGTACAGGCAGTCGATCTCCTTCGCCGCCGCCTGCAGGGCGTTCACCAGGGGCTTGGCGTCGGACGGCGCGTTCCTCGCCACCTCCGCGACCATGCCGTGCATCTGTCGGGCTCCGATGTCCATCTGCCGCCGGGCCAGATCGAGCAAGACCCTCTGACTCGCCGCCGCCACTTCCTGGGCCTGTCGCCCGTACTCCAGCATCCGCACCGCCTGGGCCGCCGGCGACAACTCGACGGCCGCCCGCGGGTCGGGCGCCGAAAGCAACCGCCGCCAGTTGGCGAAGAACAGGTCGCTGGCCGTGTGCAATGCCTGGAACTGCAACCGGACGAGCCGCTCGCTGCCCTCGATCACCCCCTCGCCGAGGTGCCGTGCGGTCTCCAGACCGGACGGCACGCCGTTCTGGAACACATTCGAATCAAAGCTGGACATGTCTCAATCTCCCAAAGGCAACGACCGGGTCGGCCAGACGCGCCGGACCGCGGCAGACCGTCCGGCGCATTATGACGTTCCCGGATGTCTCGCCGCATACGTTTTTGCGTTGCAAAAAAAGTTTGCTCCATCGTGTACCCTCCGCTATAAGAAACGGGCCATTGTCCCCGAGCCTCCATGACCCACGGATCCGAATCCGCTGGCTTCTTCCGGAGGAGCGCACCGTTTGGCCTTACTCCAGCACGAAGAGGGTGATCATGAGCCAGGAGACTTTTTTTGCGCAGCAGGAAGACTGCTTCTCCTCTTTCCACAACTACGTCCAGCATATCGGCAAGCTGCAGAAGCTGCAGTCGGACAACCTGCAGGACGGTATCCGGCGACGCCAGGAAAAATCGCTGCAGAAACTGACCGCCTGCGCCACGCGCCAGATCGGCCCCGGCGACTGGCTCGACTACCTGAGCGACTTCAACCAGCGCACCCTGCTGTTCTGGGACACCCTGCGCCGGCGCGCCGACGGCACCCTCGAGCACCGCCGCGCCGGCTACCCGGCACTGCTCAAGTTCAACTACGAACTGCTGCTCGACGGCCGTGACCTGCCGGCCCCGGTGAACTATTCGCTGCTGCATATCCTGCCCGGTCCGAGCCAGACGACCGACCCTTCCCTGCCGCCGGTGATCGTCATCGACCCGCGCGGCGGCCACGGCGCCGGCATCGGCGGCTTCAAGGAGGACTCGGAGATCGGCGAAAGCCTGCGCGCCGGGCACCCGACCTACTTCATCTCCTTCAGCCACAGCTCGGAACCGGGCCAGACGCTGAGCGACATCGCCCTCGCCGAGGCCCGCTTCATCGAACTGGTCAGCGAGCGCCACGCCCATGCCGGCAAGCCGGTGCTGATCGGCAACTGCCAGGCCGGCTGGGCGCTCATGGGACTGGCGGCGCTGCGCCCGGAACTGCCGGGGCTGCTGATCGTGGTCGGCGCCCCGCTGTCCTACTGGGCCGGGGTCAACGGCCGCAATCCCATGCGCTACGCCGGCGGCCTGCTCGGCGGCGCCTGGATGACCCGCCTGGGCAGCGACCTCGGCAACGGCCGCTTCGACGGCACCTGGCTGGTCAACAACTTCGAGAACCTCGATCCGGCCCATGCCCTGTGGGGCAAGTACTACGACCTTTTCTCCAGCGTGGACAGCGAAGCGCAGCGCTTCCTCGACTTCGAGCGCTGGTGGGGCAGCCCCAACCTGTTCAACAGCGAGGAGATCGAGACCATCGTCGACGAACTGTTCATCGGCAACCGCCTGACCGGCGGCCAGAACACCCTCACCGACCTGCGCAAGATCGAGGCGCCGGTGGTGGTGTTCTGCTCCTACGGCGACAACATCACCCCGCCGCAGCAAGCCCTGAACTGGATCGCCGACCTCTATCCCTCCGACCTGGCGCTGCATTCGTCCGGGCGCACCATCATCTACCTCAAGCACGCCAGCGCCGGCCACCTGGGCATCTTCGTCTCCGGCCAGGTGGCGCGCCGCGAGCACCGCCAGCTGATCGGCGCCATCGACGCGATCAAGGCCCTGCCGCCCGGCCTCTTCGAGCTGATCATCGACGAAGTGCCGCACCCCGACGGCGGCGCCCAGTCCTACCAGGTGCACTTCGAGTCGCGGCGGATCGCCGACATCCTCGCCGAGGACGACGGCCACGACGACGAGCGGGAATTCGAGCTGGTCGACCGCGTTTCGGCGATCAGCAGTACCTTCTACGACTGGACGGTGCGCCCCTGGCTGAGCCGGGCGATCAATGAACCGGTCGCCGAGCAGTTGCGCGAGCACCATCCCTTCCACCTGCAGCGGCAGCTCTGGAGCAGCCTGAATCCGGCGACCTGGTGGCTGTCCGGCACGGCCGAACTGGCCCGCCGGCGGCGTAATCCGGTGCGCCCCGACAACCCCTTGCTGGCCTGGCAGGAATTCTTCTCCGACAGCGTCGAGAACACCCTGGATACCTGGCGCGACCTGCGCGACGCCAGCCAGGAGCTGGCCTTCCATACGCTCTACGGCTGGTTCAGCACCCTCGCCGGCGGCCAGCGCACCAGCGCGGCCGAGAAGTTCGCCAGCGAGCGGGAGCGGACCCTCCTCGAACGCCTGTACGCCGCCTTGCCGCAGGGCGGCGCGCGGGAAGCGGCGATCCGCATCCTGCTGCTGCTCGCCAGGGCCAGCGGCCGGCTGGACAAGGCCATGCTGGAAGGCATCGTCAAGGACTACCGCCGCCGGGCCTACGCCGATCCGCACATCCCGGACGTCGCCACCCTGCGGGAAATCACCCGCCAGCAGAACCTGCTGGTGTTCGCCTATCCCGAGGAGAGCCTGCAGACGCTGCCCGAACTGCTGCCCGATACCAGCGTGCGCCAGCGCATCCTCGCCGAGGTGCTGAACATCGAGCCCGGCTGGCAGCGCAGCGACGGCCCGCTGGGCGCGCTCTGGCGCCAGTTGTTCGAGGTGCTGGAGCTGCCGACGGCGGAATTCGCCCTGCTGCGCCTGGAATCCCCCGCCACGGCCGAGCAACCCGCCGAGGTGGATGCGGCCGCGACCCCGGAAAGCACGCCGCCGACCGCCGAGCCGAAGATCCGTCCCGCGGCCGAGACCGCCGCCGTTCCGGCCAAACGGCAGGAGGTACTGATCGAGCCCGTCCCGACCGCCGTCCCCGAGCCCACGGAAACGGCGGCGGCCCCCAAGGCCGCGGCGCCCGAACCGATTGCAGCGCCGGCCGAACCCGCTGGCCAGGCACCGGCCGAAACCAGCCCGGCGGAGGCAGCGCCCAAGCCGCACATCCGCGTCCGCGCCAACACCGTGATCAGCGAGCCGCTGGAAACCCTGCCCAGCGCCGAGGCCGCGCCGGCCGACAGCGGAAAGCCCCCGGCCAAAGCCGCCGCGACCAAGCGCACGACGGCACAACGAACCGTCAAACCACGCCGGCCGCGCAAGCCCGGCGGCACTCAGCCTAGCGACAATACTTAGGCCTTCGAGATGGCCCCTGGACTCAAGGGGCAAACATGCCGGCGCGCAGAATGGGTACCGGTCCTCTATCCGGCCTGCGGCGCGGGCCGGCAAGTATTCGTCCCGGAACGTCGAGCCAGCGAGTTTTCGTTCGCCCCAGGAGCGGTCGGTCGAAATGGAGCGCTTCATGAGATCGACCTTTTCTCGTCACACCCCTATGGACCCACCTAGAAATCGAAGCCCGTCAACAGGAGACGGGCTTCAGGGAACGGATATGTTTCCAGCGAGAATAGGGGGTGAAGTGCTTCATGGCCGACAATGGATGAATCGTTTGATGCTCTTTAAAAGTCCCACCGAGTAGTCAGCATCATATTTCGAGGCTCACCGTACATTTTGCCGTTACCAAACCCATAGTTACTATAGTAATATTTATCCAACAGGTTATTTACATTCAATGTAGCGGAAAGGTTATTGGTGATCTGACATTTGCTCATCGCATTCAGTAACCAGAATGCCTCTTGTCTATATTGGTGGGGATTACCTAACGCATCATTTTCGTCACTCCAAGTCGTGCCCTGATAGTTGGCGCCAAGGCCAAGGGTGAGTTTATTCAGCGCACCTGGCAGCCGATAAGTCGTATAAATCTTGAATTGATTTTCCGGCTGATAGGTCGTCAGCTTTTCGTTGGTTTCATCCTCTCGAATAACCTGATGAGTGAAGCCTGCCTGAATGTTCCACCCCGGCATCAACTCGCCTGTTACTTCTAGCTCAATGCCTTTGCTTTTGGCTTTCACTCCTTCATATATGATATAGTTATGTTCCACATTGCGAACGCCAGTACTTTCGGCACGATTATCTTGACGAATTTCAAAATAGGCCAAACTGGCATTCAAGCGGCCATTGAACCACTCGCCCTTGAAGCCGGCCTCATAGCTATCTCCCTCATCAGGATCGAGTACGGCATTGTTTTCATCTCGAACACTTTGTGGCTGAAAAATCTTGGTATAGCTAGCGTAAATCGAGAAATTATCATTCAGATCATAGGTAACTCCAGCAAAGGGAACTACCTCTCCTGTTTCGCGCATATTACTATCGCCACCTCGGCGATAGTTGGTAACACGGCCGCCTAGAATCACGGCAAGGTCGTCGGTCAGGGTGAGGCGAGTGCTAGCATAATAGGCACGCTGGTTAATGTTCGTCTCTCTTCTTGAGTTGATCCCCCCCAGTCTGGCCTCTGTATATCACCATCCCACTCCCAGAAATTATCCACTGGCAGAATTAGGTAGCGATGCCCCTTTCCCTTGAGGTGGTTACGGTAACCACTAACCCCTACGGCTAGCTCATGGGTTCGCCCAAAGAGCTCAAAAGGTCCACGCGCATAGCCTTCCAATGCATGTGTTCTCGTTTTATATCTGTAATACCCAGTCTGTAAGGTAGTGCTACCATCGTCAGCATCTGGAGTGTCACTAAGGCTACCTAGTTTGCCAATGTAGGCATTTCTCTGGAATGTGAAGTAAAGCCGACTGTTCCAGCCATTATCGAACTCATGATCCAGTTGAGTGAAGAAAGCATGACTAAATTCTTCATTATAACTCCAGCTTGCCCCTGGATTGTAAGAGCGAGGTACGTTGGTTTCATTGTTATGGCTATCCATCAGTCGAATCCCACCCCACATGTCACCATTTGGAGTTCTCTTGTCATAATTACCGCCCAAGGTCCACAGCGTCTGCGGAGAAAGATCCACCTCCAATATTCCATAGGCTGCTCGGGTTTGCTCCTTGGCGTGATCTTGAAAAGATTGTTTATCCTGGAAGGCAGCAGCAACTCTTCCGCGAACGCTACCGCTTGTATTCAGGGGGCCGCCGATATCCCATTCGGTACGGTAGTTATCCCAGCGCCCCATCTCGGCAGTGGCATGTCCAGAAAATTCATGGGTAGGCTTTTTGCGTACCATATTGAGCGTAGCACCAGGGCTCCCTGCCCCCGTAGTCAAGCCACTGGCCCCTTTGATGACCTCCACCCGGTCATATTGGATCATATCGCTCGATGTCTGCCCCATGGAGTTTACGTTATCGTCGAACGTGGGGATTCCATCGTATTGAAAGTTACTAATTTGATAACCACGCGCATAGTATAGGGAGCGAAAATTACTCAGGCGCTGCAAGGTCACACCTGGAGTATGCTCTATTACTTTATCGATGTCTGTGAGGTTGAAATCATCCATATGCTGACGCGTCACAACAGTAACTGTCTGTGGCGTTTCGCGTGGCGTCAGTACCAATCGAGTAGCTGAAGCAATCGTGCCTGGCGTATAGGACTTGGTTTGCTCAGTAATAGTGCCAAGTGAGTTGTCCTCTATTCGCATGGCATCCAGGGCCATAGCTCCCTGCTGCTCAACCGACTTGACCAGCGTCACCCGATCCGGCGCCAGGAAATGCGCGGATAGGCCAGTACCGGATAGCAAGAGTGTCAGGGCTTCGGCGGCGTCGTACCGGCCGCTGACGGCGGTCGAGACGAGGTTTCGGGTCAGTCCGGTATCGGCGAACAGTTGCACGCCGCTGATCTGCGACCAGCTCACCAGCGCGGCACTGAGCGATTGGGCGGGGATGTTCCAGTTACGCTGCTGCTCGGCGGTGGTTTCCTGCTGGGCCTGTACGGACGGGATTTCCGCCAGTACGCAGCCGATCGCACTGGCCAGCAACAGGGGTCGGAAGCGGGCGCCGAGGCGTTGCTTCGGCGAAAAACGGCGAGGTGGGTAGGGCATTTCGGACATTGCTCCGTCAATATGGTGCGAATCCTTCTTGTTCGCATCACATAGGGGACGGGCCAATGCGCGACTACAACGATGCGCGTCGAAAACTTTTTTGCCAGTTCCTCAGCGGCCCACGAACGTTGGCCGGATCATTGCTGTCCCTGCGTCTCGCCGGGACGCACCAGGGTCAGCCAGGGACCGATGCGGGTCAGGCGCAGGGCCAACACATCGGCCAGGCTCTCCAGGGCTTGCCGTGGCTGGCGAGTGTCGAAGACAGCGGTCACCGACAGGCTTCCCAGTGCCGAATCGGTCAATTGCAGGCGGCCCGGCATGTAGCGCTGCAATTCGGCCAGCACCTGCGCCAGGGGCGCATCCTGAAAGACCAGTCGCTGGTTTTGCCAGGCCAGCTCGTTGGCCACATCGACGTTTCTCACCGGTGAGAAGCCATCGGCGTCATAGGTCAGCGCCTGCCCCGGCTCCAGGCGCTGCCGTTGCCGATCCAGACTGACCTGGACCTGGTGTTCGCTGACCAGTACCCGTACCCGATCGCCACGCCGGCGGATATCGAACGCCGTGCCCAATGCCTGCGTATGGCCGGTCGCCGACTCGACCACGAACGGCCGCGCCGGATCGGCGGCCACCCGGAACCAGGCTTCGCCGCGATGCAGGCGAATCCGCCGCCGCGCCGTACCGTAATCCACGTCCAGCGCGCTGTCGGGCGCCAGGCGGATCAGCGAACCGTCCTCCAGCCGCCACTCCCGCTGTTCGGCGACGGCGGTACGGTAGTCCGCCAGCCAGGCGGGATCGTAGCGCCAGCCCAGGATCGCGCCGAGCAGGAGCATGGCTGCCAGGGCGCGGAGCGCTCGGGTCTTGCGGCGGAATGCCGGCTTCAGCGCCTGGGGTCGGACCGGGGCGACGGCTGGCGTGGCTGCGAGCCGATCCGGGGACGGGCCGGCTCCGCTCGCCAGCCGCTCCGCCACGGGATCGAGGCGGCGCCAGACCTCCTCGGCCCGCCGCCAGGCCTGTCGGTGCGCTTCGCTGGTCTCCAGCCAGGCGGCGAAACCCGCCCGCTCCTCGGGACCTGCGTTTGGGTCCTGCAGCAGGACACACCATTCGAGGGCCTGTTCGAGCAGGTTGTCGTTCCGGGTATCGGTCATGCCTTGGCTATCCTGAATCGTCGGAGGCAAGCAGTCTAATGGGTTCATTCCATCGCCTGCTCGAGCCGCGCCAGGGCCTTGACCATCTGCGAGACGACCGTGCTCTTGGAAATGTTCAGGCGCTCGGCGATCTGCGCGTGGCTGAGCCCTTCGACCCGGCAGAGAATGAAGATTTCCCGGCAGCGCGGCGGCAGGTTGTCGATGATTTCCAGCAGGCGTTCGAGGTCGTCGTGCGACTGGACCTCGCGCGCCGGGTCCACGGCCTGGGCCGGCACCTGGGCGATCTCCTCGTCTTCGGCCTGGATTTCGACCCCCATGTTCTGGTGCCGCAGGTGATCGGTCCCCAGATTGGTGGCGATGCGGAACAGGTAGGCACGCGGATTGACGATATCCCGCTCCGGCGTATGCCTGGCAAGGCGCAGCCAGGTTTCCTGGACCAGGTCTTCCGCCAGGCTGGGACTGCCGAAGCGCTGGCGGAGATAACCCAGCAAGGCATCGCGGTGCTCGATGAAAGCGGACAGCAAGCGTTCGCGCTCCGTGGACATGAGCGGGCATTCCTCAGACTTCTTCAGGGCACCGGTATCGGATCGACGCAGGCGATCCGTCTTCATGAGAAATATTCTCAATATTTTTCCGAAACGGCCAGAACGATTTCCTGCCTGCTGCCACGGGGCAGGCAGGAGTCGCGCTGGATTTTCGCCAATCCCCCGTAGGGGATTCATCCCCGACCAATCCGTCCTGCGGGTCGCCGACGTTTGCCGCGCCCCTGGCGCGGGTCGCGAATGAATTCGCTCCCACATCGGATGGCCGTCATGCGACGGATTTTCACCAATCCCCCTGTAGGAGTGGAATTCTCCGCGACCGACCCGCCAGCCGCCGCCTCACCGCGCCGTCGGCGCGGGTCGCGAATGAATTCGCTCCCACAGTCGCGGGAGTCGCGCCGGCCAGCGTGCTGCCGGAACGCGCCCAGACCCGGCGCAAACGGCGCGGACCGGGCGCGGTGCTTCGGGTGTTTCCCTCAGCCTCCGCTGGCATTCATGAAACGCAGCACCTGAACCTCCCCGCCCGCGGAGAAGTCGTGCTGCTGCGGCTTGTGCAGCAGGGCGCGATCGATGGCGTCCACGAGCGGCCGGTCGTCGGTCGGGTGGCGGCGCAGCAGGGCGCGCAGGTCCAGCGACTGTTCGTGGCCGAGGCAGAGCAGCAGGCGGCCCTCGACGGTCAGCCGCAGGCGGTTGCAACTGGCGCAGAAGTTGTGGCTGTGCGGCGAGATGAAGCCGATGCGGCTGGCCGGATGCGCCGGCAGGCGCACGTAGCGCGCCGGCCCGCCGCTCTGCTCGGCGCAGTCGAGCAGCGCGTAGCGGCTGGCGATCCGCGCCCTCACTTCGTCGCTGGAGCAGAAGGCCTCGCCGCGCGAGCGGCCGACTTCGCCCAGCGGCATTTCCTCGATGAAGCTGATGTCCAGCCCGCGCGCCACGGCGTAGTCGACCAGGTCGAGCACCTCGTCGGCGTTGCGCCCCTGCATCACCACGGTATTCAGCTTGATCCGCTCGAAGCCGGCGCCGCGGGCCGCCTCGATGCCGTCGAGCACCCGCGCCAGCTCGCCGCTGCGGGTGATGGCGCGAAAGCGCGCCGGGTCCAGGCTGTCCAGGCTGATGTTGAGCCGCTTCACCCCGGCCTCGGCCAGCGGCCGGGCCAGCCTGACCAGTTGCGAGCCGTTGGTGGTCATCACCAGTTCGCGCAGACCGGGCAAGGCGGCGATCCGCTCGCACAGACCGAGGATGTCGCGACGCACCAGCGGCTCGCCGCCGGTGAGGCGGATCTTCTTCACCCCGCGGCCGACGAACAGCCGGGCCAGGCGGTACAGCTCCTCGAGGCCGAGGATCTGCCGGCGCGGCAAAAAGCGCATGTCCTCGGCCATGCAGTAGACGCAGCGGAAGTCGCAGCGGTCGGTCACCGACAGCCGCAGGTAGTCGATGGTGCGTCCGAAGCCGTCTTGCAGTGCACTGGCCATGGGGATTCTCGTCAAAGGGATTCGGTGAATCGTCGTAGGGTGGAAAACCGCGCAGCGTTTTCCACCGGAGTTCTGCACGGTGGATAAGGCTGTGCCGTTATCCACCCTACGCACTCTCCCCGTCGGGGAGAGGGTCGGGGAGAGGGGCAGCAGGCATCTCGACCACCGTCCATCTCCCCTGCCCCCGCTCAGCCCGGAAAAAGGAACGGATTGAGGCCGCTGCGGGAAAAGCCCTGGCGCTCCACCTCGGCATCCAGGGCCAGGGAGGCCAGGTCGTCGGCGATCACCTCCAACTGCGGGTCGCGGTCCTCGTGGAGGACCTTGAGGTAGCCGTGGCAGTCGCCGCAGCTTTCCGCGCGGATCGCCGCCTGCTCGCTGTCCAGCGACCAGTAGTCGAGCCGGCCGCCCTCCTCGCAGTTGCTGCACTTGGTGCGCACCATGTGCCAGCGGCTCTCGCACAGCCCGCAGTGCAGGTAGCGCAGGCCGCTCTGGGCGCCGCCGCGGATCACGCTGGCCACCGGCGCGCTGCCGCACACCGGGCAGAACTGGCGTCCTTCGCCGACCCCGGCGCGGCCGGCGGCCGGCAGGCGCGCGGCCATCTGCCGCCAGTACAGCGACAGCGCGGCCCAGAGGAAAAGCGCGCGGTCGCTGCCGACCCTGGCGTAATCGCCGGCCAGCAGGGCGTCGGCCAGCTTTTCCAGGGCCGTTGCGTCGCAACCGCGCAGGCCGGCGAGGGTCTGCGCCACGGCCGGGGTCGGGCTGGCGTCGCGCAGTTGCTCGAACAACGCCTGCAACAGTTCGCGCCAGTGCCGCTCGCGCGGCAGGCCGGCGGCCTCCAGCGGCGGCCGTGCGCCGCCCAGACGGGCGGGCAGGCCGGCGGCCAGCGCCTCGGGCAGCGGCAACGCCTGGGCGGCCTGCTGCTGCGCCTCGGCGATACCGGCGGCGAAGCGCAGGTAGTCGGCCATCGGGGGGCCCTCGGCGAGCTGGCGCAGGCGCGCGGCGCGGCGGCGGTAATGCGGCTGCGCGGCGGGCAGGATCAGCGGCACTATGGCGCCGACGCCGCCGCTCGGCCGTTCGTCGGCGACCAGGCGGATGCTGTTCATTCGCCGCCCTCGCTCTTGGCCGGCTTGGCGGATATCTGCCGATACCAGCGGTCGTGGTGGCTCCGGGCCCAGGCACGCGAGACGTAGCCGGTGATCATCCCGGCGATCGAGCCCTTGACCCAGAAGGCCAGGTAGGCGTGACCGAGGATCAAAAGGATCAGCGCGATGCCGGCGGCGGCGTGCAGGAACAGGCCGAGGCGGATCAGCGGGATGGGGAAGGCCGGGGCGAAGTACGGCCGCCAGATCACCAGGCCGCTGAGCAGCAGCACGGAAATCAGGCTCATGATGCCCCAGAACAGAATCTTCTGGCCGGCGTTGTACTTGCCGATCAGCAGGGGCTTGTCGTGCTTGCCGAGCAGCACGTCCTTGACGTTGGCGAACCAGGCCAGGTCCTCGCGCTCCGGCAGGTTGTACTTGACGAAGCGGACGAACAGGTAGACCAGGGCGAGGAACACCACGACGCCGAGGAAGGGGTGCAGGATGCGCGCCATCTGCGGCGTGCCGAGCACGGCCCCCAGACCGCTGAGAGTCGGGAAGAACCAGGACAGCCCGGAGAACGCGGCGAGGAAAAAGCAGATCACCATCACCCAGTGGCAGGCGCGCTCGGGGAAGCGGGTGCGCAGGATCATGTCGCGCTTGTTCATGCCTCGGTCTCCTCGTGCTCGTCGGCGTGTTCGTCCACCTGGTTCGGGCCGACGCCGACGTAGTGGAACAGGGTGCCGGCCAGGGTGGCGAAGAAGGCCACCGCGGCGGCTGGCTTCATCCAGCCCTTCCAGCCCTGGATCGCGCTGCTGATGCGCGGGTCCCTGGGCAGTTCGTGGTACAGCTCGGGCCGGTCGGCGTGGTGCAGCACGTACATCACATGGGTGCCGCCGACGCCCTGCGGATCGTAGAGGCCGGCGTTGGCGTAGCCGCGCCCCTGCAGCTCCTCGACGCGCTGGCCGGCCAGATCGCGCATGTCGGCCTTGGTGCCGAAGTTGATCGCCCCGGTCGGGCAGGTCTTGGCGCAGGCCGGCTCCTGGCCCACCGCCACGCGGTCGGAGCACAGGGTGCACTTGTAGGCCTTGTTGTCCTCCTGGCTGAGCCGCGGCACGTTGAACGGGCAGCCGGCGACGCAGTAGCCGCAGCCGATGCAGTGCTCGGACTGGAAGTCGACGATGCCGTTGGCGTACTGGACGATGGCGCCCGGGCTCGGGCAGGCCTTCAGGCAGCCGGGATCGGCGCAGTGCATGCAGCCGTCCTTGCGGATCAGCCATTCCAGCCGGCCGTTCTCCTGCTGCACCTCGTCGAAGCGCATCACCGTCCAGCTCTTGGCGCTGAGGTCGGTGGGGTTGTCGTAGACGCCGACGTTGTGGCCGACCTCGTCGCGCAGGTCGTTCCACTCCGAGCAGGCGACCTGGCAGGCCTTGCAGCCGATGCAGATGCTCACGTCGATCAGCTTGGCGACTTCCGCCTGGTGGTCGCGGACCTGGGTCGGCGGGGTCAGCGCGCTGGTCGCCGAGCGCTTGACGATGTCTTGGGATTGCATGGACATGAAGAACCCTCCGTCAGACCTTTTCGATGTTCACGAGGAAGGCCTTGTACTCCGGCGTCTGCGCGTTGGCGTCGCCAACCGCGGGCGTCAGGGTGTTGGCCAGAAAGCCCTTGCGGGTGGTGCCCGTAAAGCCCCAGTGACAGGGGATGCCGACGGTGTCGACCGGCTGGCCGTCGATCTCCAGGGTGGCGATGCGCTTGGTCACCACCGCCTTGGCCTTGATGAAGCCGCGCATCGAGCTGACCTTGACGGTGTCGCCGGCGCGGATGCCCTTCTGCGCCGCAAGCTGTTCGCCGATCTCGACGAACTGCTCGGGCTGGACGATGGCGTTGAGCCGCGAGGCCTTGGTCCAGTGACGGAACATCTCGGTGATCGAGTAGGTGGTGGCGACGTAGGGGAAGTCCGCCGCGGTGCCCATGCGCTGGCGGTCGTTGTCGAACAGCCGGGTGGTCGGGTTGAAGGTGACCTTCGGGTGCAGCGGGTTTTCCGCCAGCGGCGACTCGATCGGCTCGTAGTGTTCGGGGAAGGGCCCGTCGCCCAGAGCGCCGACCGCGAACAGCCGGCCGAGGCCCTCGGGCAGCATGATGAACGGATTGGCCTCGCTGCCCGGCGCGACGGTGGCGGCGAAGTCGGCGACGTCGATGCCGCTCCAGCGCTGGCCGTTCCACTCGATCAGCTTGCGTTTCGGGTCCCAGGGCTTGCCCTGCGGGTCGACCGAGGCGCGGTTGTAGAGGATGCGGCGGTTCTGCGGCCAGGACCAGGCCCAGCCCGGCGTGCTGCCGAGGCCCTGGCCGTCGCTGGCGTTGTCGCGCCGCGCCATCTGGTTGCCGGCCTCGGTCCAGGAGCCGGCGAAGACCCAGCAGAAGCTGGCGGTGCTGCCGTCGGCGCGCAGCAGGGAGAAGTCGCGCAGCAGCTCGCCCTTTTTCGCCAGCAGGTTGCCCTGCGGATCGTAGAGGTCGGCCAGGGCGTAGCCGTTGGCCTCCCGGGCGACCTCCTCGGGCGCCGGGTCCTCCGGATCGCTGTAGTTCCAGGCCATGTTGAGCAGCGGCGCGGGATTGGCGCCGCCCTCCCGCTCGTACAGCTCGCGCAGCCGGAGGAACAGGTGGCCGAGGATCTTGCCGTCGTGCCAGGCCTCGGCCGGCGGCGCCGCCCCGGCCCAGTGCCACTGCAGCCAGCGCCCGGAGTTGGCGATCGAGCCGTTCTCCTCGGCGAAGCAGGACGACGGCAGGCGGAACACCTCGGTCTGGATCTCGGCGGGATTCACGTCGTTGGCTTCGCCGTGGTTCTGCCAGAAGTTCGAGCTTTCGGTGACCAGCGGGTCGATCACCACCAGGTACTTGAGCCTGGACAGGGCGGCGACCGCCTTGTTCTTGTCCGGGAAGGCGGCGATCGGGTTGAAGCCCTGGGCGAGGTAGCCGTTGACCTTGCCCTCGTACATCAGCTCCATATAGCGCAGCACGTCGTACTCGACGTCCCACTTGGGCAGCCAGTCGAAGCCCCAGTCGTTGTCCCTGGTCGCCTTGTCGCCCCAGACGCTCTTCATCAGGCTGACGAAGAACTTCTCGGTGTTCTGCCAGTAGTTCACCTGGCCGGGCAGCAGCGCCTTGGGCGTGCTCTGCGCGAGGTAGGTGGCCAGGTCGGGCTGGCGCTCCGAGGGCAGGTTCAGGTAACCGGGCATGCGCACCGAGAGCAGGCCGAGGTCGGTGTAACCCTGGATGTTCGAGTGGCCGCGCAGGGCGTTGATGCCGCCGCCGGGCATGCCGATGTTGCCGAGCAACAGCTGGATCATCGCCGCGCCGCGGATGATCTGCACGCCGCTGGTGTGGTGGGTCCAGCCGAGAGCGTAGAGGAAGGTCGCGGTCTTGTCCGGCGCGCTGGTGTCGCCGAGCAGCCGGCAGATCTCCAGGAAATCCTCCTTCGGCGTGCCGCACAGGCGCGTGACCATTTCCGGGGTGTAGCGGCTGACGTGCTGCTTGAGGAGGTTCCACACGCAGCGCGGATGGCTGAGGGTCGGGTCGCGCCGGGCGTGGCCGTTCTCGTCGAGCTGATAGGCCCAGGAACTGCGGTCGTACTGCTTCTTCACCTCGTCGTAGCCGCTGAACAGGCCCTCGTCGAAGCCGAAATCGTCGCGCACCAGCAGGCTCGCGTTGGTGTAGGCGCGCACGTACTCGTGCTGGATCCTGTCGTTGGCGATCAGGTAGTTGACCACGCCCATCAGGAAGGTCACGTCGGAGCCGGCGCGGATCGGCGTGTAGAGGTCGGCGACCGCGGCGCTGCGGTTGAAGCGCGGGTCGACCACGATCAGCTTGGCGCCGTTGCGGATCTTCGCCTCGATGGCCCACTTGAAGCCCACCGGGTGGGCCTCGGCGGGATTGCCGCCCATCACCAGCACGACGTTGGCGTTCTTGATGTCCACCCAGTTGTTGGTCATCGCGCCGCGGCCGAAGCTGGGCGCCAGGGCGGACACCGTCGGACCGTGGCAGAGCCGCGCCTGGCAGTCCATGCCGAGAATGCCGAGGGCGCGGGTGAAGCGCCAGTCGAGGGCGCCGGTCTCGTTGCTGGCCGCCGAGGAGCAGAGCATGCCGGTGGTCAGCCAGCGGTTCACGGTGACGCCGGCGGCGTTCTTCTCGACGAAGTTGGCGTCGCGGTCGTCCTTCATCAGCCGGGCGATGCGCTCGATGGCCTCTTCCCAGCTTATCCGCTGCCACTTGTCCGAGCCCGGCGCGCGGTACTCGGGATACTGCAGACGCTGCTCGCTGTGGATGAAGTCGACCAGGCCGGCGCCCTTCGGGCACAGCGAACCGCGGCTGACCGGATGGTCCGGGTCGCCCTCGATGTGGAAGATGCGCGGCTTGGCGTTCTTCGCGCCGTCGCCCAGGCTGTACATCAGCACCCCGCAGCCCACCGAACAGTAGGTGCAGTTGTTGCGGGTCTCCTTGGCGCGCAGCAGCTTGTACTGGCGCGGTTGGGTGGCGTTGGCCACGCCGGGGGCGAAGCCCAGGGTGGCGGCGGTGGCGCCGGCCACCCCGGCGGTACAGAGCTTGAAGAACTGTCTTCTGCCAAGTTCCATGAGGATCTCCTGAAAAGAGGGACGAGCGCGCTCCGCGCTTCGCGGCGGGAAACGCTCGGGACTTTCGATCGGGTTGCAGGCCGCGCCGGCGGCGGAACGGCGCTTACGGAGCGCGGGGTACCGGGCTGTAGACCCGCGCCGCGCTGTGGTGCGGCAGGTGGATCAGGTTGAGATGGTGGCGGCGCGCCCAGTCCACGGTCAGCGCGGTGGGCGCCGACAGCCCGACCAGGGTGCCGATGCCGGCGCGCACCGCCTTGTGCAACAGTTCGACGCCGCAGCGGCTGGTGACCACGGCGAAGCCGCGGCCGGCCCCCAGTCGTTCGCGCACGAGGGCGCCGATCAGCTTGTCGAGGGCGTTGTGCCGGCCGATGTCCTCGCGGCACAGGCGGATCTCGCCGTCTCCGTCGACGAACAGCGCGGCATGCAGGGCGCCGCTGCGGCGGGCCAGGCGCTGCTCGGCGGCGATGCGCTCGCGCAGGTTCGCGAGCTGTCCGGCCGGCGGCAGCGGCGCCGGATCGAGCGCCGTGAGTCGCGGCAGCGCCTGCTCCAGCGCCTCCACCCCGCAGATGCCGCAGCCGCTGCTGCCGGCCAGCCGGCGGCGCTGCTGCTTGAGCCGCCAGAAGGCACGGCTGGAAATCCGCACCTCGGCCCGCCAGGCTTCGGCGTCCTCGACGAGCCGCATATCGTAGATTTCATCGGCACTATCGATGATGCCGGCGGTCAGAGTGAAACCCTGGACGAAGTCCTCCAGCGCCTCCGGGGTGACCATCATCACCGCATGGCCGAGGCCGTTGTAGCTGATCGCCAGCGCGCACTCGGTGGCCAACTGCGTCTCGCAAACCCGCGCAGGCTGGTCCAGATCGGCATAGCGATAAGTTCCCGCGACGGTCGGGGGAGGCTCCTTGGCGGGGTGACTGGCGTGATGCGGCATGGCGGCGCACTCGGCGATGATTTGACACAAGTCAAGTCTATTCGTGGCTCCTAGGGTCCGACCAATCGCTATTGCCGATCCTTTGATCGATATCGTCTATCGACCCGCCCGCAACTGCGACATCCTGCCGCGCAAGCCGCGCCGCTGCGCGCTCCGCCCTCCGGGACGCCACACCGTCCCCCTCGCGTCGACCGCTCGCCCTTAGCCTTTGGTCTACCCTGGAGCCCCTTTTTCGAATGCACGAAATGCACGCGAGAGCGGAATCATCATTGACTTAAGGAATTAGCCGGGCTCCAGCTGTGTAAACCCAGCGGGTTGTTCACGAAAGGCAGTCGTCGGAAAGGCGGCATGAAGCCCCGCCTCGACCGGCGGACCGGCAGGACTCCAGCACGCCCCGCCTCCTCGACCGGGGCCACCTCCGGACAGCGCGGTATCCAGGCGCATCCGGGCAGGACTTGCCGGTCGGCCCCGTTACATACTTGCGCCGGTCGCGGACCCGGAAGTCGGCTATGGACAAGATGCTCGCCCTGAAAATGTTCGTGGAAACGGTGAGAAGCGCCGGTTTCTCCGCCGCCGCCAGGCGTCTCGGTATCGCCACCTCGTCCGTCACCCGGATGGTCACCGCCCTGGAGTCCGAACTGGGGACCGTGCTGCTGAATCGCAACACCCGCAATGTCAGCGTGACCGAGGCCGGGGAGCGCTATTACGCACACGCGGTGGCCATCCTGAAAGCCATCGAGGAAGCCGACGCCACCATTACCGACCGGGGCAGCGAGGCCAGGGGACGCCTGAGCGCCAGCGTGCCGGTCGAGTTCGGGCGGCGGGTCATCGCGCCCCGCCTGGGCCGACTGCTCGATCGCCATCCGGCCCTGGAAATCAGCCTGATCTTGAGCGACGAAATCATCGACCTGCTCGGCGAGCGGGCCGATGTCGCCGTGCGCCTGGGCACTTCGATGCTCAACGACGATGTGGTCAGCCTGAGGATCGGCGAGTTTCGCCGCTGGGTGGTGGCGAGCCCGGAATACCTGGCGGGCCGGGACCGCCTAGTCCACCCGGAGCAGCTCGTCGAGCACGACTGCCTCACGTTCGCCTACGCGACGACGGAACCGCACTGGAGCTTCCGCAAAGGCGACGAGCGCATCCGGGTCGATGTCCGGGGACGTCTGCGAAGCAACAACGCGGACATCCTGCGCGAGGCGGCGCTCGCCGGCAGAGGTGTGGCCCTGCTATCCGACTGGCTGGTCGGGGAGGATGTCGGCAAAGGACTGCTGAGGCACCTTCTGGCGGACTACGAGGCCACGCCCGGCAACCTCAGTTCGGCCATCAATGTCCTGTACCTGCCCAATCACCGGGGTTCGCGGCGGGTCGGCGCATTCATCGAGTTTCTCCGGGAAATCATCGGCGAGCCCGGCTGAGCCGCGCGCCTCCCGGCAAAGCCCCGTTGCGGCCGCTCCGGCGCCGCGCGGAATCCCGGCCGGCCGGCGCCGTTCGAATCGGCGCAACGGACCGTTGCTCCGGGCGCCGATTCTCCGCGCCCCGGCCGGGAAATAACGTAAGGACTCCCGATGCGATAAGCCCTGGAGGCCTACCCGTGCACCCTTCTCTCTTCGACCCCATCAGCCTCGGCGAGCCGGACCTGCCCCAGCGGATCGTCATGGCGCCACCGAGACGCGCCGACGCCATCGCCTTCGGTCGGCCGTTCATCGCCAATCCCGACCTGCCCGAGCGATTCCGCCGCCGGGCGCCCCTGGACACGCCTGACAGCAGCACCTTCTTCGGTGGTGCTGCCGAGGGCTACATCGACTATCCGTCACTGATCGGCTGAGGGACCCGCCATGAACGCATTCGCCAACTCCAGCGCCACGAAGCTCGGGCAGGAATCGCTTTCCCGGGGCCTGGTCCTGCTCTTCGCGATCTGTTGCGGCGCCATCGTCGCCAATCTGTACTACGCCCAGCCGATCATCGGCCTGATCGCCCCCTCGATCGGCATGCGCCCGGAAGGCGCCGGCCTGATCGTCTCCCTGACCCAGATCGGCTATGCGCTGGGCCTGCTGCTCCTGGTACCGCTCGCCGACCTGCTGGAAAACCGCAGGCTGATGCTGCTCACCACCGCCGCCGCGCTCGTCTGTCTGCTGGGCGCCGGACTCGCCTCCTCGCCGGGCCTGTTCCTGGCCCTCTCGCTGCTGGTCGGCCTGAGTTCCGTCACAGTGCAGATGCTGATTCCCCTGGCCGCCCACCTGGCGCCGGAGCGGACCCGCGGACGGGTCGTCGGCAACATCATGAGCGGCCTGCTACTCGGCATCCTCCTGGCGCGTCCGGCGGCCAGCCTGATCGCCGGACAGTTCGGCTGGCGCGCGGTCTTCTTCGTCGCGGCGGCCATGATGGCCGGGATCGCCGTGGTCGTCGCCGTCACCATTCCCCGTCACGAGCCCGCTCGGCGCATCTCTTACGGCCGGCTGCTCGCCTCCTTGCTGGACCTGCTCCGGCGCTACTCGACGCTGCGCCGGCGGGCGCTCCATCAGAGCCTGATGTTCGCCTCGTTCAGCCTGTTCTGGACCGTGGCGCCGCTCGAACTGGCGCGCCACCAGGGGCTCGATCAGGGCGAGATCGCGCTGTTCGCCCTGGTCGGCGCGATCGGCGCCATCGCCGCGCCGATCGCCGGCCGCCTCGCCGATGCCGGCCACACGCGGCCCGCCAGCGTGGCGGCCCTGATCCTGGCTCCGCTGGCCTTCATCGCCAGCCTGCCGATACCCGGCGCAGGCTGGGTGGGCCTGGCGATCTGCGCGCTACTGCTGGACTTCGCCGTGCAGTTGAACATGGTGCTGGGCCAGCGAGCGGTCTACGCACTGGAGCCCGGCAGCCGGGCAAGGCTGAATGCGCTGTACATGACCGGCATCTTCCTGGGTGGCGCGCTGGGCTCCGCCATCGCCAGTCCCCTGTATGAAAGCGTCGGCTGGCACGGCGTCGTCGTGCTGGGCGCCGCATTGCCCGGTCTGGCGCTCATCGGGTTCCTGCATGCCGAACGGAGGTCGCGCGCCTGATCCCCACCCGGCAGGGCACCGGCCCGGCCGGCGCCCGGCGATCCAGCGCTGGCCGAGGCCAGCCTCCGGCTTCCCCCGAGCGCCCTTTTAAATGCACAAAACACATATAACAATAGAATTATTATTCACTTAATGAATTAAAAGCGGAGCGCTAGCATCCCTCTCCAGCATGGAATACCAAGAGAGGGAATACCGATGTCGCAACCTTCGGACGGCCTGTCGCGCCGCCGCTTTCTCGCCGGCAGCGCCGGCGCCCTGGCCCTGTCGCCGCTGCTGCTCCACGGCCGGCGCGCCGGGGCGGCCACGCCGGGCCGGCTGCGCGTGGCCCAGTACAAGGGCGGCGACAAGCTGCTGCTGGAGGCCGCCGGCCTCGCCGACACGCCCTACCCCATCGACTGGGCGGAGTTCGCCTCGGGCAACCTGATGGTCGAGGCGATGAACGGCGGTTCGCTGGATCTCGCCTACGGCAGCGAGATCCCGCCGCTGTTCGGCTACCTCAAGGGCGCGCGCATCCGCGTGGTCGGAGTGATCAAGGGCGACGTCAACGAACAGACGGTGCTGGTGCCGAAGGATTCGCCGATCCGCTCCATCGCCGATCTGAAGGGCAAGCGCGTCGGCTACGTGCGCGCCACCACCACCCAGTACTACCTGACCAAGATGCTCGACGAGGTCGGCCTGAGCTTCGCCGACATCCAGGCGATCAACCTCACGGTGCCCGACGGCGCCGCCGCCTTCCGCACCGGCCAGCTCGACGCCTGGGCCATCTACGGCTATTCGGTGCCGCTGGCGCAGACCTCGGTCGGCGCCCGGGTGCTCAAGCGCGCCAACGGCTACCTGTCGGGCAACTATCTGTTCTTCGCTGCGCCGGAGGCCATCGCCGATCCGCAGCGCCAGGCGGCGATCGCCGACTATTTCGCGCGCCTGCAGAAGGCCTTCGCCTGGCGCCAGGCCAACCACGAACGCTACGCCGCGGCGCTCGCCGCGGAGATCGGCGTGCCGATCGAGGCGGTGCTCACCCTGCTGCGCAACGAGAGCCAGGTGCGCCGCCTGGTAGCGGTGGACGATGAGGCGATCCGCAGCCAGCAGGACGTGGCCGATACCTTCCACAAGGCCGGGGTGATCGAGCGGTCGGTGGACGTGCGTCCGCTGTGGGACCGCAGTTTCGCGACCGCGTTCGCCGGCTGAGGCCGCGAAGGCGCGATGCCCCTTTTTCCACCTGACCTGCACGGAAACCTGCCATGACACATTGCTCCCGACGGCGTTTTCTCACTCTGGCGGGCGGCGCGCTGCTCGCCGCCCCCCTGGCCGGCCGCCTCGCCCTGGCGGCGCCGGGCGACTGGCCGCAGCGCCCGATCAGGTACGTCGTACCCTGGCCGGCGGGCGGCCCGACCGATACCTTCGGGCGGGTGATCGCCAACGAGCTCGCCACCCTGCTCGGCCAGCCGGTGGTGGTCGAGAATCGTACCGGCGCGACCGGGGCCATCGGCGTCCGGCATGTCGCCCGCAGCGAGCCCGACGGCTACACGCTGCTGGCGCCGAACACCACCTCGCTGATCGGCAACGTCGTGGCGACGCCCGAAGCCGTCGACTTCGACCCGTTGAAGGATTTCACCCCGATCGGCCTGTTCGTCGACTCCTCGGTGGTGCTCTGGGCGCAGGCCTCGACCGGCATCGCGAACTTCGCGGCCCTGCGCGAGCGCGCCCGCGACGCGGAGCGTCCGCTCTCCTTCGGCACCACGGGCGGCGGCTCGGTTTCGGAACTGTCGGTGGAACAGCTCGCCCGCCATTTCGGGCTGAACCTGCTGAAAGTGCCATACAAGGGCACCGCACCCCAGGTCGCCGACCTGGTCGCCGGGCATATCGACATCGGCGTGGCCGACTACCCGGTCGCCGCCGGGCATTTCGCCAGCGGCAAGCTGGTCCCCCTGCTGGTCATCGGCCGCCAGCGCCTGCCGGAACTGCCGGAGGTGCCGACCAACTTCGAGCTGGGTATCGAGGAGCCCGACTTCACGATCTGGAACGGCCTGTTCGCGCCGGCCGCGACACCGGCCCCGATCGTCGCCCGGCTGCGCGAAGCCCTGGCCGTCGCCGCCCGCAGCGAGGCCTTCCGCAAGGTCGCCGAGGGCCAGGGCAACCGGCCGATCTTCCAGACCGGCGAGGAAGCCAGCGCCCGCCTGCGCCGGGAGCTGGACAGCCGGCGGAAATTCAAGGAACAGATCGAACGAGGCGTCCCGGCGGCCTGAACGAGGGCCGGAGAACGGCCCCAACGCATGGCGCTGCGCGGATTTTCCAATACGAAAGGCCTGTTTGGACGACGATGACCACCTACACCGGCTCTTGCCACTGCGGTGCGGTCCGCTTCGAGGTCGAGGCCGAGATCGACCATGTGCGCGTATGCGACTGTTCGATCTGCTCGATGCGCGGGGCGCTGAACGTTCGGGTTCCGAAGGAGAACCTGCGCCTGCTGACGCCCTGGGAGGATTTGTCGCTCTATCGGTGGGGTTCCCGGACGGCGAAAGACTACTTCTGCCCTCGATGCGGCATCCTGCCGTTCAGGCTCCCCAGCGATCCGACACCGCGAGAGCTTCGCGAAGGCGTGCGCCCCTTCGACGGCTGGGCCGTGAATGTCCGGTGCCTGCAGGGGATCGATTTCGACTCGCTGCCGGTCAGGCGGATTCACGGAAGTCGAATCCGACTCGAACCGACCTGAACGGGCGGCGCGGATATTCCCGCCGGAAAATCGCCGCGCGGGCTTTACGCACCGCGCGGAAACCCAGCGTGGCGCACTTTCCGCCATCCCTGGCCCACGATGCCGCTTCCTCGACTGAACGCCATCGTGGAACGGCCGGCCGTCAGGCCGGTTGCCGCGCCTCGTCGTTCGCCAGCGCCAGGCAGCCGAGCAATGTCCTGAGCACCGGTACCGGTTCGCCGTAGCCCTCGGCGATGGCGATCGGCGCGGCGAGCAGCGCCTCGATCTCCAGGCGGCGCCCGGCCAGGCGGTCCTGCAGCATCGAAGTGCGCGTGCCGCCCACCTCCTCGGCGCGGCGCACCCGCTGTTCGGGGGTCAGGCTCGGCGGATGGCCGTCCCGTTCGGCCAGGCGGTAGATTTCCGCCATGCCGGCGAGCAGCACCTCGCGGGTGCGCGGCGTGCGCGCCAGTTCGCCGACCGTCGCCCCGGTGATCGCGCTCAGCGGATTGAGGGTGGCGTTGCTCATCAGCTTGGTCCACACCTCGCGGCGGATGTCGGCCGTGCTCTCGGCCGGAATCCCGGCCACCCGCCAGCCCTCCACCAGCGCCAGCAAGGGCGCGTCCGGCCCGCCCTGGACCCGCGCGCAGATGTAGCGGTCGCTGCCGGTGCGGCGCACGCGGATGCGCCCGGGCGCGGTGCGTTCCACCGCGTGCTGCACGACCAGCGCCACGCTGCGCGCCAGGAACGGCACGCCGGCGATCTCGCCGTCGCGGTGCGACCACCACCAGGGAATGCCGTTCTGCAGGAAGACGTATTCGCTGGCGGCATCGCCGAGGCTCGTCAGGCGCGGCAGCAGTTCGCCCAAGTCGTGCGACTTCACCGCGACCACGACCTGGGCGAAGGGCCCGCGCAGTTCGTCGAGCGGCGCATAGCGCACCGCCGGCGCCTGCCAGCTCTCGTCGCCTTCGGCAGCGATCCCGTCGGCCTGCGCGCCGGCGCCCGGACGCTGCGCCACGGTCACGGCATGCCCGGCCAGGCTCAGACGCCCGGCCAGGTACAGACCGAGACTGCCGCCTCCGACGACGGCGATGGAGGATTCCGTGGACATGTTCGTTCTCCTTGCAATGAGCCGGCCGACGGCCACGCGGCCGCCCCGCCGGCGGGGAAGTCAGAAAGGCGCGAAGGCCTCGATCGGCAGGCGCAGGGGAATCCGCTCGCGCACCCGCGGCAGCAGCTCGCGGCCGAACTCGATGGCATCGGCGAGCGGGTCGAAGCCGCGCACCAGGAAACTCTCGACACCGAGACGATGGTAGGCGGCGAAGGCTTCGGCGATCTGTCCGGGGGTGCCGACCAGGGTAGCCGAATCGCCGTCGAGGCCGCACCACAGGCAGTCGTCGAAGACCTGGCCGCGCGAGGCGAAGGGCAGCAGCCGTCCGGCCCGGCTCCAGGCCTCGGCTTCGCTGGCGCCGAGCACCACCCGCAACGAGAGACCGAAGCGCACCGCGGCGGCGCGTCCTTCGCGGGCGGCGGCGGCGCGCACCATGCCGATGCGCACGGCGACGGTGGCGAGCGGCTCGCCGGCCATCGCGTAGACGTCGGCATGCCGGCCGGCCAGCCGGGCCGCGGCCGGCGAGGCGCCGCCGCAATGGATCGGCAGACGCGCCTGCAGCGGATGCAGGGCGCTCAGATGACCTTTCACCCGGTAGTGGCGGCCGTCGAAATCGAAGGGTCTGGTGCTGCTCCAGGCACGCCGCAGCAGCGTCAGGTACTCGTCGCTGCGCGCCGGCCAGTCGCCGCGTTCGAGAAAATCGCCGTCGCTCTGCGGCCCGCCGTCGTCGAACAGGCGCAGCGCCGCGCGACCGTCGCTGAAGTGATCGAGAGTGGCGAACTGGCGTGCCGCCTCGGTCGGCGCCTGCAGGCCCGGCCGGTGCGCCACCAGCAGGCCGAGCCGGCGGGTCTGCTGGGCGACGTGGGCGGCCACCTGCAGGCCGTCCGGGGCCGCCTCCTGCCAGCCGATCAGTGCCGCGCCGAAGCCGCCGTGCTCCAGGGCGCGGGCACAGGCGCCGAGGTAGGCCTTGTCCAGCGGTACGGCGCCGGGCGGCAGGGGCTCGCGGATATCCCGGGCGGGAAGGACGCCGATGAATTCGAGGCGGCTGACACTGAGCATGCTGCGGCTCCGAGGGGCGAATGGATACGGAAGCGGAAGCCTACTGAGATGGCTTGTTAATATCCAAAAACCATTATTTATATGGTTATAAAGACCCGCAGGTTCTAAGTGCTATCCACAGGCCTTTCCCGTGTCATCGGTCGGCCGGGACCAGCCGTCCGGTCCGCCCCGCGCCGCAGCGAAGCCGTTCAGCGCGGCGTGCGGAAGAAGGCCTTGGCCTCGCGGAAGCAGGCCTCCGCCAGCGGCGAACGCGGTGCGGCGCGGCGGATGATCAGGCCCAGCGGGGCCAGGGTGCGGGCGTCCTCGATGGGGGTCAGGCGCAGGTGCTCGGACTCCCGCTCGAAACCGCCCTCCAGCGGCACGATGCCACAGCACAGGCCGGCGCCGACGGCGCGCACCAGCAGATAGACGGCATCGGTTTCCAGGCGCAGGTTGGGCGTCAGGCCGTGGCGGCGGAAACCGTGGTCGATCGACTGGCGAAAGTGCATGCCGGTCGACAGCAGGCCCAGGGGCAGCTCCGCCAGTTCCGTCCAGCCCAGCACCGGCGCGGCGAAATCGAAGCGCCGCGGGTCGTGCAGCAGGCCCATGTGGACCTCGGTCAGCGGATGGGCGTCGAACAGCACGCGGTCGAGCTGTTCGAGATAGGAGATCCCCAGATCGAGCTGGTTGCGTCCGAGCTGCTCGAAGATCTGCTCGCTGCTCAGCACACCGATCCGGAAGCGCAGGCTCGGATGCAGCTCGGCGAACAGGCCGACCAGGTTCACCGGGTCGAAGCCGGCCAGCGGCACCACGCCCAGGCGCAGGGTGCCGACCAGTTGCCCGCGGCAGGCGGCGGCCTCGGTATACAGGCCCTCCTCCGCCGCCAGCAGGGCCCGCGACCAGGCCAGCACGCGCAGACCTGCCTCGGTGAAGCCCTCGAAGCGATGACTGCGGCGAATCAGCTCCAGCCCCAGCTCCGCCTCGAGGTCGCGGATGCGCATCGACAGGGTCGGCTGGGTCACGTGGCAGCGCGCGGCGGCCTGGCCGAAATGCCGGGTCTGCTCCAGAGCGACGAGGAATTTGAGCTGCTTGATGTCCACGCGACGGCCTTTGCCATTGGAAACCGGTCGTCAGCTTGCCGGCAATCGTCCGCCGAGAAAAGCACGATGGCCTCACGGATGCTTGCACGATTCCTGCAAGCGGCATATGAGTCGAGACCCGGTCATCCACGATCCGCCATTGTGGGAAATAATGGATGACAGACCCATCCGATCCGTCGAGCGCCTCCTCATGCAACTGCCCGCCTTCCTCCGCCGTCCGCGCTGGCGCAGCCTGGCGCTGCTCGCCCTGCTGCTGGCGCCGCTGCTCTGGCCGCTGCAGCAACTGGCCGAGCGCTACTACCTCGGCGAACTGCTGCAGCAGAACCGCCAGACCCTCGACCTCTACGTCGCCAACCTGCTCGGCACCCTGCGCCGCTACGAGGTGCTGCCGCAGATCCTCGGCGACCTGCCGGCGCTGCACAACGTGCTGCGCCAGCCCGGACAGGCCGAGGCGGTGGCCGAGGCCAACGGGCTGCTCAAGAAGATCCGCGAGCGCACCGGCGCCGACTCGCTGTACCTGATGGACGCCCATGGGCGCACCCTGGCCGCCTCCAACTGGGACCAGCCGGACAGCTTCGTCGGCCGCAACTTCGCCTTCCGCCCCTATTTCAGCGAGGCCATGGCCGGCCGCCAGGGGCAGTTCTTCGGCCTCGGCACCACCTCCGGCAAGCGCGGCTACTACGTCGCCGCGGCGCTGCGCGAGGGTGGCGAGCCGCTCGGCGTGCTGGTGATCAAGGTCGACCTGGACCACACCGAGCAGCTCTGGGGTAACACCCCGGAACGCCTGCTGGCCACCGACAAGCACGGCGTGGTGATCCTCACCTCGCACTCCGACTGGCGTTTCCGCGCCACCCGGCCGCTGGACGCCGACGAACTGGCCGAGATCGCCACCAAACTGCCCTACCCCACGCGCGATCCGCAGCCGCTGCAACTGAACCCCGGGGACTGGCTGATCCAGCAGCAGCACATCGAGGAAACCGGCTGGACGGTGCGCATCCTCGCCCCGCGCAGCCTGCTCGAACGCCCGGTGCGCGCCGTGCTGATCAGCGGCGGCGCCGGGCTGCTGGTGCTGATGCTGCTGCTCAGCCTGCTGCTGCAGCGCCGCCGCCACTACCTCGAACGCATCGCCCTGGATACCCGCACCCGCCAGGAGCTGGAGCACCGCGTGCAGGAACGCACCCAGGACCTGGAAGAACTCAACCGGCGCCTGAAGCGCGAGGTGCTGGAGCGCGAGCAGGCCCAGCAGGAGCTGGTCCGCGCCCAGGACGACCTGGTCCAGGCCGGCAAGCTCTCGGCCCTCGGCACCATGAGCGCGAGCATCAGCCACGAACTCAGCCAGCCGCTCGGGGCGATCCGCAGCTACGCCGACAACGCCGGCGTACTGCTCGACCACGAGCGCTACCCCGAGGCGCGCGAGAACCTGCAGCAGATCAGCCAGTTGACCAAGCGCATGGCGCTGATCATCGCCCACCTCAAGGCCTTCGCCCGGCGCGACCGCCAGGCCCCGGAGAGCGTCGCCCTGCAGCCGGCGCTGGAGGACGCCCTGGCCCTGCTGGCCAATCGCCGGCGCAGCCTGGAAGTGGAACTGATCCGCGACCTGCCGGAGGCCACCCTGTGGGTCCAGGCCGGCGAGACGCGCCTGCGCCAGGTGCTCGGCAACCTGCTGGCCAACGCCCTCGACTCGCTGGCCGAGCGGGCGCCACCGCGCCGCCTGTGGCTGACCACGCGGCTCCTCGACGACGGGCGGATCAGCCTGAGCCTGCGCGACAACGGCCCCGGCTTCTCCGCCGAGGCCCTGGAGCGCGCCCGCGAACCCTTCTACACCACCAAGACCACCGCCCGCGGCCTGGGCTTGGGCCTGGCCATCTGCGACAGCCTGGTCAACGCCCTGGGCGGCGAACTGCTGCTGGCCAACGAGCCGGGCGGCGGCGCGCTGGTCACCCTCAATCTGCAGCCGGCCACCAGCGCGGTCGGCGCCCAGACCGTGGAGGACTATCCATGACCGTCGACGCCTCGATCCAGGTGCTGCTGATCGACGACGACCCGCACCTGCGCCAGGCCCTCAGCCAGACCCTCGACCTGGCCGGCCTCGGGGTCTGCGCCCTGGCCGACGCCCAGGGGCTGGCCGGACGCATCGACCGCGACTGGCCGGGCGTGGTGGTCAGCGACATCCGCATGCCCCGCATCGACGGCCTGGAGCTGCTCGGCCAACTCAAGGCGCTGGACGCCGAACTGCCGGTGCTGCTGATCACCGGCCACGGCGACGTGCCGCTGGCGGTGCAGGCGATGCGCGCCGGCGCCTACGACTTCCTGGAGAAACCCTTCGCCAGCGAGGACCTGCTCGACAGCGTGCGCCGCGCCCTCGACCTGCGCCGCCTGGTGCTGGACAACCGCAGCCTGCGCCTGGCGCTGGCCGACCGCCAGGCGCTGACCACCCGCCTGGTCGGCCAGTCGCCGGCCATCGCCCGCCTGCGCGAGCAGATCGGCGCCCTGGCGGCGACCAGCGCCGACGTGCTGATCCTCGGCGAGACCGGCAGTGGCAAGGAGGTGGTGGCGCGCGCCCTGCACGACCTGTCGGCGCGCCGCGACGGTCCCTTCGTGGCGATCAACGCCGGCGCCCTGGCCGAGTCGGTGGTGGAGAGCGAACTGTTCGGCCACGAGGCCGGCGCCTTCACCGGCGCGCAGAAGCGCCGCATCGGCAAGTTCGAGTTCGCCAACGGCGGCACCCTGTTCCTCGACGAGATCGAGAGCATGAGCCTCGATGTGCAGGTCAAGCTGCTGCGCCTGTTGCAGGAGCGGGTGGTCGAGCGGGTCGGCTCGAACCAGTTGATCCCGCTGGATATCCGGATCGTCGCGGCGACCAAGGAGGACCTGCGCCAGGCCGCCGACCGGGGCCGCTTCCGCGCCGACCTCTACTACCGGCTGAACGTCGCACCGCTGCGCATTCCGCCGCTGCGCGAGCGCGGCGAGGACATCCTGCTGCTGTTCCAGCACTACGCCGACGCCGCCAGCGCCCGCCACGGACTGCCGCCACCCGGCCTGCAGCCGGAGCAGCGCGCCCAGTTGCTGCTGCACCCCTGGCCGGGCAACGTGCGCGAGTTGCAGAACGTCGCCGAGCGCTTCGCCCTCGGCCTGGAACTGGGCCTGGGCCCGGCGCCGGGCCAGGCGCCGGACATGGAGCCGCCGGCGGCCGGCGGCCGGCTCACCGAGCAGGTGGAAGCCTTCGAACGCGCGCTGATCGCCGCCGAGCTGAGCCGTCCGCACGGCTCCCTGCGCAGCCTCGCCGAGGCCCTCGGCATACCGCGCAAGACCCTCTACGACAAGCTGCGCAAGCACGGCCTGAGCTTCGCCGATGGCGGAAATCCGCCGGACGATGCCGCCTGACTGGCGGCACACCGCCATACCGGGCGCTCCCGGCCAGGAACTCCGCGCCTCACGGAAGGTCTCTTGTCCGGCAGACGAACGGTTGTCCGGGTGTTTACCCGACATCGGGCCACCCGCCACAATGCGTCGCCTTTTCCCTGCATCAGAGGTTCGCAACATGCGCAAGACGCTTTCCATCCTGACCCTGAGCCTGCTCTGCGCCCAAGCCGCCATGGCCGGCGAGGGCACCACCCAGACCGCCATCGGTGGCGGCGTCGGCGGCGCCCTGGGCAACGTGCTCGGCCAGAGCATCGGCGGCAAGGCCGGAGCCGCGGTCGGTGCCGGCCTGGGCGCCGCGGCCGGCGGCGCCGTCGCCGCCAGGGACGGCAACAAGACCAAGGCGGCCATCGGCGGCGGTCTCGGCGCCGCGGGCGGCTCGCTGCTCGGCAACGCGCTCGGCGGCGGTACCGGCGCCACCATCGGCGCCGGCGTGGGCGGCGCGGCCGGCGGCGCCATCGCCAACGGCATGGGCAAGAAGCACGGCCATCGCCACCATCACGACTGATCGCCCGCACGGCGGGGACCGCGTCACGCGGCCCCCGCCAGCGCCGCAAACCTGCCAGCCTCTCGCCTCGCCAATAGCGGTTTCCCGCCGCCCATCCCGACCGTCCGCCCCTTCACGATTTCCACCGGCACGCCGCCGCGCGACAGGCCATCGTCCCGGCCGGGAGCGGCACGCCATTCATCCGACGCATCCCGGGCGAGTCCGTCGCCAAGCGATGGCGAATGCCGCCTAGACTTGTCCGAGACGCTTCGCCGAAACCCCATCCGAGGGGCCGCCGACAACAACGAACAAGAAAGGTAACGCCCATGTTTCGCTTCACCGCCAAGGCGCTCGTCTGCGCCCTGTCCATCGGCCTCGCAGGCCTGACCCAAGCCGCCGACCCGGTAGTCATCAAGTTCTCCCACGTGGTCGCGGAACACACCCCCAAGGGCCAGGGCGCCCTGCTGTTCAAGAAGCTCGCCGAGGAGCGCCTGCCCGGCAAGGTGCGGGTCGAGGTCTACCCCAATTCCTCGCTGTTCGGCGACGGCAAGGAAATGGAGGCGCTGCTGCTCGGCGACGTGCAGATCATCGCCCCCTCGCTGGCCAAGTTCGAGCACTACTCCAAGGGCGTTCAGGTCTTCGACCTGCCGTTCCTGTTCGACGACATGGCCGCGGTCGACCGTTTCCAGGCCAGCCCGGCCGGCCAGGGCCTGCTGCACTCGATGGAGGACAAGGGCATCACCGGCCTCGGCTACTGGCACAACGGCCTGAAGCAGCTCTCGGCGAACAAGCCGCTGTACGAGCCGAAGGACGCCCGTGGCCTGAAGTTCCGCGTGCAGGCCTCCGCGGTGCTCGAGGAGCAGTTCAAGGCGGTACGCGCCAACCCGCGCAAGATGAGCTTCGCCGAGGTCTACCAGGGCCTGCAGACCGGCGTGGTCAACGGCGCCGAGAATCCCTACTCGAACATCTACAGCCAGAAGATGCACGAGGTGCAGAAGTACATCACCGAGTCCGACCACGGCCTGCTGGACTACATGGTGATCACCAACACCAGGTTCTGGAACGGCCTGCCGGAAGAGGTGCGCGGCGAACTGCGCAAGATCATGGACGAGGTCAGCGCCGAGGTGAACAGGCAGGCCGAGGCTCTCAACCAAGGCGACAAGCAGCGCATCCTGGCCGCCGGCACCACCGAGATCATCGAACTGACCCCCGAGCAGCGCGCCAAGTGGCGCGAGGCCATGCAGCCGGTATGGAAGAAGTTCGAGGGCGAGATCGGCGCCGATCTGATCGAGGCCGCCCAGGCCGCCAACCGGCCGTGATGTCCCGCGGCCAGCCCCGCCGGGCCGCACGCGTCCCGTCACGGGGCCCCGTCCCTTCGCCCTACCGGAGACACCTGCCATGCATGCCCTGCGTCGGGTCTGGGAGCGCTTCGAGGAAGGTTTCATCGCCTTCCTGCTGGCGGCCATGACCCTGGTGACGTTCGTCTACGTCATGCTCAACAACCTGTATGCCTTCTTCTACGCGCTGGGCGACCGTTTCGCCTTCGCCAGCGACTTCTTCTACGCCCTCGGCGACCCCCTGCTCGACTGGGCGCAGGCGATGACCTGGAGCAATGCCCTGACCAAGGCGCTGTTCGCCTGGCTGATCTTCTTCGGCCTGTCCTACGGCGTGCGCACCGCCGGCCACATCGGCGTCGACGCGCTGGTCAAGCTGGCCAGCCGCCCGGTGCAGCGCATCCTCGGCCTGATCGGCTGCGTCGCCTGCCTGGCCTATGCCGGCCTGCTCGGCGTGGCCAGCTTCGAGTGGGTGAAGACCCTGTTCGACGCCGCCATCGGCGCCGAGGACCTCGGTCGGTTCGGCATCCAGCAGTGGCACATCGGCCTGATCGTGCCGCTCGGCTTCGCCCTGGTGTTCGTCCGCTTCGCCGAGATCTTCGTGCGCATCCTCAAGGGCCGGCAGACCGGTCTGGGGCTGGCCGACGAAGCCGCCGAGGCGGCCAAGCTGACCGACCACGAGGAGCCCGGCAAATGACCATCCTGTTCCTCTTCCTCGCCCTGTTCCTGCTGATGTTCATCGGCGTGCCGATCGCCATCGCCCTGGGCCTGTCCGGCTCGCTGACCATCATGCTGTTCAGCCCCGACTCGGTGCGCTCGCTGGCGATCAAGCTGTTCGAGACCTCCGAGCACTACACCCTGCTGGCGATCCCCTTCTTCCTGCTGGCCGGCGCCTTCATGACCACCGGCGGCGTGGCGCGCCGGCTGATCGACTTCGCCAACGCCTGCGTCGGGCACATCCGCGGCGGCCTGGCGATCGGCGCGGTGCTCGCCTGCATGCTGTTCGCCGCGCTGTCCGGCTCCAGTCCGGCCACGGTGGCGGCGGTCGGCTCCATCGCCATCGCCGGCATGGTGCGCTCGGGCTACCCGCAGGCCTTCGGCGCCGGCATCGTCTGCAACGCCGGGACCCTCGGCATCCTGATCCCGCCGTCGGTGGTGATGGTGGTCTACGCCGCCGCCACGGAAAGCTCGGTCGGCAAGCTGTTCATGGCCGGAGTGCTGCCGGGCATCCTGCTCGGCGTGGTGCTGATGGTGGCGATCTATATCGTCGCGGCGAAGAAACACCTGCCGGCCCTGCCGCGGGCGACCCCGAGCGAATGGCTTTCCGCCGCGCGCAAGGCGATCTGGGGCCTGCTCCTGATGGCGATCATCCTCGGCGGCATCTACTCGGGCATGTTCACCCCCACCGAGGCGGCGGCGGTGGCGGCGGTCTACGCGGCCTTCGTCGCGCTGTTCGTCTACAAGGACATGCGCTTGCGCGAGGTGCCCAGGGTGCTATTGGAGTCGGGCAAGCTGTCGATCATGCTGATGTTCATCATCGCCAACGCGATGCTCTTCGCCCATGTGCTGACCACCGAGCAGATCCCGCAGACCATCACCGCCTGGGTGATCGGGATGGGCCTGTCGCCGTGGATGTTCCTGCTGGTGGTGAACCTGGTGTTGCTGGTCGCCGGTGCCTTCATGGAGCCCTCGGCGATCATCCTGATCCTCGCGCCGATCCTCTTCCCCATCGCCATGCGCCTGGGCATCGACCCGATCCACCTGGGTATCGTCATGGTGGTGAACATGGAGATCGGCCTGATCACCCCGCCGGTGGGGCTGAACCTGTTCGTCGCCTCGGCGGTGACCGGCATGAGCGTCGGCCAGGTGATCCATGCCGCGCTGCCCTGGCTGCTGATACTGCTGGGCTTTCTGCTGGTCATCACCTACGTGCCGGCCATTTCCCTGGCCCTGCCGAACTGGCTGGGGATGGGCTGAGGCAGCGGGCAACCGCCGCTCGCCTCCGCCCGCCCCTGCGCCGGGCTTCTTCGACTTCGCGGCGCCGGGTGCGGCGGGAAGGTCCGTCGCAGCCTCCGTGGAGGACGGCCCGCATGTTCGGGGAAGGATCGACTCCCCGAACCGGGACCGCCGTCAGGCCTGGAAGAGGTTCTTCAAGGCCTGGCGCATCACCGATGCGTCGACATCGACGCCCGTCCAGTACTTGATGCCGATGACGCCCTGATTGACCAGCATGCCCAGCCCGTCGAGCACCCGGCAGCCGCGCGCCTCGGCGCTGCGGAGCAGATGGGTGCGCGGCGGATTGTGGATGCCGTCCGCGACCACCATGCCCGGATGCAGCGAGTCCAGGTCGATATCCAGGCGCTGGTCGACGTTCGGATACAGGCCGATGGACGTGGCGTTGATCACGATATCGGTATCGCGCGGCACCGCCACGCTGCCGTTCCACGGGCGCAGCTCGGCGCTGGTGCCGGTCTTGCCGTTCAGCAGATCGACCAGCGTCCGGCCGGTGTCGCGACTGCGGTTGACCACGGTGATGGCGCTGGCGCCGGCCAGGGCGAGCTCCACGCTCACCGCGCGCGCCGCGCCTCCCGCGCCGAAGATCACGACCGACTTGCCGCGCGGGTCGATGACTTCGCGCATGGCCTGCACGAACCCCTTGCCGTCCGTGTTCTCGCCGATGAAGGCGTCGCCGCGCCGGACAATGGTGTTGACCGCACCGATGATCTCGGCCGACCGGCCGAGTTCGTCGAGATGCTCGATGACCGCGACCTTGTGGGGAATGGAACAGTTGAAGCCGGCCCAGCCCATGGCTTTCGCGCCCCGCACGGCGTCGCCGAGAAAGTGCGGCGCCACCTCGCAGTTGATGTAGCGCCAGTCGAGCCCGTGATGGCGATAGGCGGCCTCGACCATCGCCACCGTCGGGTTTTCGGCGGCCGGCATCGCGAAGGACCCGGTCAGCGTGCTCAGGAAGTTCTTCTCCATGGTGTTCTCCCGCAACAGTCTGTGAATTGATGGCTCGAGCCGGCCGGAGCCGACTAATTCACGATGAATGAATTATTAATCCGAAGCAAGCCCGGCGACGAATGGCGCGCAGGCGCCGCCCGCCTTCGTGCGGGGATCGACGGCTTCGGGAAAAGCGCTGGGGAGAGTGGACGGCGCCTCAGCCGGCGCCGGCCGAGGCGAAGGCCTGCAGATCGAGCAGGAAGCGCGCCGACAGCGGCAGACTGGCCGCGCCGAGCGAGCGGGCATGGGCGCCGATGCTGCCCGCCTCGATCAGCGGCAGGTCGATGCCGCTGGCGGGGATGGCCGCCAGGTGGGCGCGCACCCGCTCCACCAGCAGGCTGCGCACCGGAACGGGCATCCAGCCATCGACGAGGCAAGCCTCGAAGTCGTAGACCGCCACCGCCGCCGCGGCCGCCGCGGCGATCGCGCGCCCCGCCGCGTCGGCCCAGGCCTCGACCAGAGGCACCGGGAAACGCCATTCCGACGGCGTGTCCCACAGGCGCTCGGCGGCCTCGCCCGCCTCGCCCAGCATCCGCTCCAGCACCGACAGCGAGGCGATGTCGAGCAGCACGGTCTGTCCGCCCCGCCCGTCCGGCACCGGCATGGAGCCGATCGCCCCGGCATTGCCGGTCCGTCCGGGCACCAGGCTGCCGTTCAGGACGATGCCGCCGCCGATGAAATAACCGAGGTGGAAATACAGGAAGTCCCGCGGTCCGCGCCCGTGCCCGAACAGCAGTTCGGCGCCGCAGGCGGCCGTGCCGTCGTTCTGCACCTGGACCGGCAGGCCGGTCGCCGCGCCGATCTCGGCGCCGATGTCGCGCCCGCGCCAGTCGAGCAGCGCCTCTTCCGGCACGCCCAGGGTGCGCCACCAGTGCCAGGTGTGGAACGGCATGGCGATCCCCAGGCCGGCGATCCGGGCGCGCTCATCGGCGCCGAGCTGGCTGAGAATGTCGGCGATCGCGCTGACGGCGAAGCGCACCACGGTATCGGGCGTCGGGTAGCGGTGGCGTTCGGTCACCCGCGTGCGGATGCCGCCGAGAAAGTCCACCAGCACCAGATCGAGGCTGCGCTGGCCGACCTTCAGGCCGAGGCTGAACGCCCCGTCGCGCGCCAGGCCGAGCGGCACCGACGGCTGGCCGATGCGGCCGCGCAGCGGCTGGCCGCGGCGGATCAGCCCGTCGTCCTCCAGCGCGCGCATGATGACCGACACCGTCTGCGCCGAGAGTCCGGTCAGCCGGGTGAGATCGGCCTTGCTCATTTCGCCCCGGCTGCGCAGCAGCGACAGCACCAGGCGCTCGTTGTGCGCCCGCACGCCGCGCAGGTTCGAGCCGCGCGGGCCGCCCGCGCCGTCGCGCCCCGTACCGGCGGGCAGGCTCATCGCGCCGTCCGCCCCGGATGCCGCCCACCGCGCCGGGACGGCTTCGCCGCCTCCCGGCCCGCTCGCCGATGACCCGCCACTATTTCGCGATCGTTCAAGACAACCCCTCAGCCCGTTCCGCAGGACGCCCCGCCGAAGCGCATGCCCGGCGAAACGAGGGGTATTTCAGCAGATCCGGCGGTCTTTTTTCAGGGAATCTTCGCAAAAGCGACGTGCATCGCACTCTCTCGAAATTGTTTCGAGACGAAAAACTATTGACATGAATCGTTTCAGCAAGCATTTTTCACGGCAATCCGGCGGTCCTCAGCACGCATTTCCCGCTCATGGGAGCGTCGGACCACGGCATTTCAAAAAATAATTCACAAGAATTGAATTTCTGGAGGCACAGCTATGCCGACGCGCCGAGAATTCGTATACCGGGACAAGCTCCTGCCCTTCATCCTGCTGGTCTGCTGCTTCGCCGCCTGGGGCGTGGTCGCGACCATGACCGACCCGCTCGTGCAGGTCTTCAGCACCGTCTTCAGCATGAGCACCCTGCAGGCCTCCCTGGTCCAGTTCGCCTACTACGGGGCGTACTTCCTGCTGGCCCTGCCGGCCGCCTTCATCAACCAGCGCTACTCCTACAAGACCGGTGTGCTGGTCGGCCTGGGCCTGGCCATCGTCGGGGCGCTGCTCTTCTACCCGGCCAGCCTGGCAATGACCTACGGCCTGTTCCTGCTGGCGCTGTTCACCCTGGCCGGCGGCCTGGCGATCCTGGAAACCTCGGCCAACCCCTTCGTCATCTCGATGGGCCCGGAAGGCAACGCGACCCGCCGGCTGAACCTCGCGCAGGCCTTCAACCCGGTGGGCACCAACATCGGCGTCCTGCTGGCGGCCACCCTGATCCTGCCAAACCTGCATGCCGCCAGTTCCGCCGAACGGGCGGCGATGACCCAGGCGGAACTGCTCGCCATCCGCTCCGGCGAACTGCAGGCGGTCATGCTGCCCTACGTCGGCTTCGCCTTCGTGCTCCTGGCGATCTGGATCGGCATCGCCCTGACCCGCATGCCGGCCCGGGAAAAGATCGAAGCGCCGGCGGCGCAGCCGGGCCACGACGGTTTCCCCGCCGTCTTCAGGCGCCTGATGCGCAACACCCATTACCGCTGGGGGGTCGTGGCGCTGTTCTTCTACATCGCGGCGCAGACCTGTACCTGGACCTTCACCATCCAGTACGCGCAGCAGACCACCGGCGCCGACCACGCCACGGCCGGCTACTACCTGCAATACAGCATGATCGTCTTCCTCGTCGCGCGCTTCGTGGCGACCTGGGCGATGGGCTACGTGCGCCCCTCCATACTGCTGGCACTGCTCGGCGCGACGGCCGCCGGCCTGTGCCTCTATGCGGCCTTCGCTCCCGGCCTGTCCGGCGTCTGGGCGCTGGTGGCGGTCTCCGCCTGCCTCTCGCTGATGTTCCCGACCATCTACGGCATCGCCCTGATGGGACTGGGCGAAGACGCGAAGTTCGCCGCCGGCGGGCTGGTCATGACGCTCCTCGGCGGCGCGCTGATGCCGATGGTCCAGGGCGCGGCGATCGACGCCTTCGGCGCGGCGACCTCCTTCGTGGTGACGGGGCTCTGTTTCCTGCCGGTCGTAGCCTACGGCCTGTTCCACCTGAGCACGTCGAAGGCCGGTCCGTTCGCGTTCCGCTCCAGCGCCCGCGAGGTGGCCGAAGTTCTCTGACGGGGTCCGCCGCCCCGCGCACCGCGCGGAATCGGGCGGGCCGGGGGTAACGCCCCGGTCCGCCCGATTCTTTTTCTCCGCCCCGCCGGCCCGGCGGCAAATACACGGGAGCATCGCTCCAAACGCGTGACGACCGTCAAGAACCCGCGCCTGCGGGCTCGGACGGCGCTTTCGCCGGCCCTAGACTGGCCGTCCCATCCCCGCGCAAGGATGCCTCGATGCAACGCCGGATCGCGTTTTCCCTCCTGCTTCTACTGCCCTTCGCCTCGCCCGCTCTCGCCGACTCCGCCTGTCCGGACTGGACAGCGCAACGCGCCGCCGCCGAACTGGCGGCGCTCGCCGAGCGCCTGCGCCAATGGGATGTGGCCTACCACCGCGACGGCCGCTCGCCGGTGGCCGACGAACTCTACGACCAGGCCCGCGCCCGCCTGGCCGACTGGAACCGCTGCTTTCCCGGCCAGGCCGACGCATCTCCCGAGCCCCTCGCCGGCAGTGCCGGCCCCCTGCTCCATCCGGTACCGCACACCGGTCTTGCCAAACTCGACGAGGCCGCGGTGCGGGACTGGATGGCCACGCGCGAGGACCTCTGGACCCAGCCCAAGGTGGACGGCGTGGCGGTCACCCTGGAATACGCCGACGGGCGCCTGCGACGCGCCATCAGCCGCGGCGACGGCCGGCATGGCCAGGACTGGACGGCCCGGGTCCGGCGCCTGCCAGCGCTGCCGCGGCAACTGGCGGAAAGGCGACGCCTGATCCTGCAGGGCGAACTCTACTGGCGGCTTCCCGGCCATGTGCAGGCCGAAGCCGGCGGACGGAGCGCGCGGGCCAGGGTCGCCGGCCTGCTGGCGCGCGACACCCTGGACGACGGGGACGCCGCCGGCATCGGCCTGTTCGTCTGGGACTGGCCGAACGGCCCGGCGGACATGCGCGCGCGACTGGACGGCCTGGAGCGGCTCGGCTTCGCCGAGGCGCGCCGCTACAGCCGGCCGGTGGCGGACTTCGCCACCGCGCGGCAATGGCGCGAGCGCTGGTATCGCGAGCCGCTGCCCTTCGCCAGCGACGGCGTGGTGCTGCGCCAGGGCCGCCGCCCGCCGGGCGAGCGCTGGCGGGCGGAGCCGCCGCACTGGGCGGTGGCCTGGAAGTATCCCCTCGCCCAGGCGCTGGCCGAGGTGCGCGCGGTGCGTTTTCGCATCGGCCGCAGCGGGCGCATCACACCGCAACTGGAATTGCAGCCGGTACGCCTGGACGACCGGCAGATCCGCCGGGTAGCCCTCGGCTCGCTGCGCCGCTGGCGGGAGCTGGACGTCCGTCCCGGCGACCAGGTGGCGATCCGCCTGGCCGGACAGAGCATTCCGCAGGTGGACGCCGTGGTCTGGCGCGCCGCCGAACGCCCGGCGCTGCCCTCACCCGATCCGGCCGCCCACCACGCGCTGAGCTGCTGGCGGCCGCTGCCGGGCTGCGAGGAACAGTTCCTCGCCCGTCTCGACTGGCTCGGCGGCCGGCGCGGCCTGGACCTCCGCGGAGTCGGCCGCGGCACTTGGGAGGCACTGCTGGAGAACGGTCGGCTCGACGACCTGCTCGGCTGGCTGGAGCTGGACGAAGCGCGCCTGGCCGAGCTGCCCGGCTTCGGCGAGCGCAGCGCCAGCCTGCTGGCCGAGCGTTTCCGCGCGGCGCGCCGGCGTCCCTTCCCGATGTGGCTGCGGGCTCTCGGCCTGCCGCCGGCCGGCGAGGCGACGCTGCCGCCCTCCTGGGACGAACTGGCCGGGCGCGGCCCGGAGCAATGGCAGCGCGAGCCCGGCATCGGCCCCGGCCGTGCCCGCCAGTTGCAGGCCTTCTTCGCGCATCCGGAGGTGCAGGCGCTGCGCCAGCGCCTGCGGGCGGCGGGAGTCGAGGGCTTCTGAATGCGCAGGAAGGCGCCGCGCGGCTTCCCCCTGCGACACGAACCGGGCCGCTGGATAACGGCGCCACCTCATCCAGCGCCCCAGGCCTCCTCAATAGGCGCGGAACTCCCGATGACAGGCCTCGCAGGCGTCCTCCACGCGCTGCACGTGCGGCGCCAGGGCCGCGGGCTCCAGCGGCCGGGCCACGGTCGCCGCGACCAGCGCCGCGGTGCCCCGCTCCAGGTCGCCGGCCAGTTGGCGGAAACGCTCCTGGCGCTGCCAGAGTTCGTCGCGGGCGCTGCTGTCCGCTTCCCTGACCGGCGGGAAGTGCTGCCAGGGCTGGCGCGACAGCGCGTCGAGGCGCGCCGCGCCGTCGACGAAGCGCTGCTCGTCGAAGCCCAGCCGGCCGCGCAGCATGCCGCCCAGGTTCTCGCTGGTCTCGAGCATCTGCTTGAAGATCGCCTGGCGCCTGCCGAGCGGCGAGTCGGGATCGACGCCGTCGCAGGCGACCAGGGCCAGGGCGATCACACCCGGAAGAAGCGGCTTGAAAATCATGGTTCGTGCAGGGATGGCTGGCGAAGGGCGGCGATTATCCTCCGCCTCGCCGGCCATTGCACGATCCGCCGCCCTCTTGGGGTTTGCCGGCGCAGGCGGCTATAATCGGGCGGATTTTCCGCGGCCGACTCCGCTTTGGCCGTTCCCGCCACCCTTCCGAGGGGCGCTGCAGCAGGCCTGCCAACGGCCTGTCAGGCTCGGAAGGGGCGTTTTCCGAACGCATCAACGGCGCCCATTCGCACATTACGAATGGAGACTCTGCATGAGCGCTGTCATGACGCCTGCCGCTTTCACCGATTACAAGGTCGCCGACATTTCCCTGGCCGACTGGGGCCGCAAGGAAATTATCATCGCCGAATCCGAGATGCCGGCGCTGATGGGCCTGCGTCGCAAGTACGCCGCCGAGCAGCCGCTCGCGGGCGCGAAGATCCTCGGCTGCATCCACATGACCATCCAGACCGCGGTGCTGATCGAGACCCTGATCGCGCTAGGCGCGGAGGTGCGCTGGTCGAGCTGCAATATCTTCTCGACCCAGGACCAGGCCGCCGCGGCCATCGCCGCCGCCGGCATCCCGGTGTTCGCCTGGAAGGGCGAGACCGAGGCCGAGTACGAGTGGTGCATCGAGCAGACCATCCTCAAGGACGGCAAGCCCTGGGACGCCAACATGGTGCTCGACGACGGCGGCGACCTGACCGCCATCCTGCACCGGAAATACCCGCAGATGCTGGAAAAAGTCCACGGCATCACCGAGGAAACCACCACCGGCGTGCACCGCCTGTACGACATGCTCAAGGCCGGCACCCTGAAGGTCCCGGCGATCAACGTCAACGACTCGGTGACCAAGAGCAAGAACGACAACAAGTACGGCTGCCGTCACAGCCTGAACGACGCCATCAAGCGCGGCACCGACCACCTGCTGTCCGGCAAGCAGGCGCTGGTGATCGGCTACGGCGACGTGGGCAAGGGCTCGGCGCAGTCGCTGCGCCAGGAAGGCATGATCGTCAAGGTCTCGGAAATCGACCCGATCTGCGCCATGCAGGCCTGCATGGACGGCTTCGAGGTGGTCTCCCCCTACCTGAACGGCGAGAACGACGGCAGCGAAGCCTGCATCGACAAGGTGCTGCTCGGCCGCATCGACCTGATCGTCACCACCACCGGCAACGTCGCTGTCTGCGACGCCAACATGCTGAAGGCTCTGAAGAAGCGCGCCGTGGTCTGCAACATCGGCCACTTCGATAGCGAGATCGACACCGCCTTCATGCGCGCCAACTGGGCCTGGGAAGAGGTCAAGCCGCAGGTGCACAAGATCCACCGCACCGGCCCGGACGGCTTCGACCCGCACAACGACGACTACCTGATCCTGCTCGCCGAGGGCCGCCTGGTGAACCTGGGCAACGCCACCGGCCACCCGAGCCGGGTGATGGACGGTTCCTTCGCCAACCAGGTGCTGGCGCAGATCCACCTGTTCGGCGTCCGCTTCGCCGACCTGCCGGCGGCCGAGAAGGCCGGGCGCATCGGCGTCGAGGTGCTGCCCAAGAAGCTCGACGAGGAAGTCGCGCTGGAGATGGTCAAGGGCTTCGGGGGCGTGGTCACCCGCCTGACCGGCCAGCAGGCCGAGTACATCGGCGTCGGGGTGGACGGTCCGTTCAAGCCGGACAGCTACCGTTACTGACAGGCCCGTAGGGTGGATGACCACCCCGTGGAAAACCCGCGCAGCGGTTTTCCACCACCGGCAGCACCCGGTGGAAGAGGCCTGCGGCCGTCTTCCACCCTACGCCCAAGGAATCCGCAATGTCCCAGGAACGCCGCTACAGCTTCGAGTTCTTCCCGACCAAGACCGAGGCCGGCCACGAAAAACTGATGAACGTGGCCCGCCGACTGGCCGGCTGCGACCCCGACTTCTTCTCCTGCACCTACGGCGCCGGCGGCTCGACCCGCGACCGAACCCTGAACACCGTGCTGCAACTGGACGGCGAGGTGAAGGTACCGACCGCGCCGCACCTGTCCTGCGTCGGCGACAGCAGGGCCGAACTGCGCAGCCTGCTGAACACCTACAAGGACGCCGGCATCCGCCGCATCGTCGCCCTGCGCGGCGACCTGCCGTCCGGCATGGGCCTGGCCAACGGCGAGCTGCGCCACGCCAGCGACCTGGTGGAATTCATCCGCGCCGAAACCGGCGGGCACTTCCACATCGAGGTCGCCGCTTACCCGGAGATGCACCCGCAGGCGCGCAACCTCGAGGACGACCTCGCCCGCTTCGCCGCCAAGATGAAGGCCGGAGCGGACAGCGCCATCACCCAGTACTTCTTCAACGCCGACAGCTATTTCCATTTCGTCGAGCGGGTCCGCAAGCTGGGCGTGGAACAGCCGATCGTCCCCGGCATCATGCCGATCACCAACTACAGCAAGCTGGCGCGCTTCTCCGATGCCTGCGGCGCGGAACTGCCGCGCTGGGTGCGCAAGCAACTGGAGGCCTACGGCGACGACCTGGAAAGCATCCAGGCCTTCGGCGAACAGGTGGTGACCGCGATGTGCGAGAAACTCCTCGAAGGCGGCGCGCCGGGCCTGCACTTCTATACTCTGAATCAGGCCGAACCCAGCCTGGCGATCTGGAACAACCTCGGGCTGCCGCGCTGAGCCGCCGCGCTGAAAAGCATGCCCGGCGCCGCGCGTCCCGAACGAGGCGCGCGGCGCCCTCTGCAATGCACTTCGCAAAGGCTCGGCTCTGATATACTCCAGACTTCCGCCAGGCTTGCGCCCGGCTGCTCGGCCAACGCAGGCCCAGCAAGACCGGTCGGGGTCACGCCCACTCGCGTGATTCGCACCCGGCACGTTCGTACCTTCGGGCCCCGCCCTAACCAGACAGGATTTCCCATGTCCTTTGCTTCCCTCGGGCTTTCCGAGGCATTGGTCCGCGCCGTCGAGGCCGCCGGCTATGCCCAGCCCACTCCCGTGCAACAGCGGGCCATCCCCGCCGTGTTGCAAGGCCGCGACCTGATGGTCGCCGCCCAGACCGGCACCGGCAAGACCGGCGGCTTCGCGCTCCCCGTACTCGAACGACTGTTCCCCGGCGGCCACCCGGACAAGGAACACCGCCATGGTCCGCGCCAGGCCCGCGTGCTGGTGCTGACCCCGACCCGCGAGCTGGCGGCCCAGGTGCACGACAGCTTCAAGCTCTACGCCCGCGACCTGAAACTGGTCAGCGCCTGCATCTTCGGCGGGGTCGGCATGAATCCGCAGGTCCAGGCCCTGTCCCGCGGCGTCGACGTGCTGGTGGCCTGTCCCGGACGCCTGCTCGACCTGGTCGGCCAGGGCAGCGTCGACCTCTCCCACGTGGAGATCCTGGTGCTCGACGAAGCCGACCGCATGCTCGACATGGGCTTCATCCACGACGTCAAGAAGGTTCTCGCCAAGCTTCCGCCCAAACGCCAGAACCTGCTGTTCTCGGCGACCTTCTCGGCGGACATCGTCAACCTCACCAACAAGCTGCTGCACGACCCCGAACGCATCGAGGTGACCCCGCCGAACACCACGGTGGAACGCATCGAGCAGCGCGTCTTCCGCCTGCCGGCCGGCCACAAGCGCGCCCTGCTCGCCCACCTGGTCACCCAGGGCGCCTGGGAGCAGGTGCTGGTGTTCACCCGTACCAAGCACGGTGCCAACCGCCTTGCCGAATACCTCGACAAGCACGGCCTGCCGGCCGCGGCGATCCACGGCAACAAGAGCCAGAACGCCCGCACCAAGGCCCTGGCCGACTTCAAGAGCGGCACCATCCGCATCCTGGTCGCCACCGACATCGCCGCCCGCGGCCTGGACATCGACCAGTTGCCCCATGTGGTCAACTTCGAACTGCCCAACGTCGAGGAGGACTACGTCCACCGCATCGGCCGCACCGGCCGCGCCGGCCGCAGCGGCGAGGCGATCTCGCTGGTCGCCCCGGACGAGGAGAAGCTGCTCAAGTCCATCGAGCGCATGACTCGCCAGAGCATTCCGGAAGGCGACTGGGCGGGCTTCGACATAGGCGCCGTCGAGGCGGAGAAACCCGAGGTCCGCGAAGCGCACCCGCCGCGCAACGCCAGTGCCGGACGCAAGGACAAGGGCAAGGACAAGGGCCAGGAGAAATCCCGGGAAAAAACCAGGAGAAGGCCCGCGGCAAGGAACGCGACCCGCAGGCCAAGGGCGCCGGTCAGCCGGGCCGCCCGCAGCCGAAGGCCAAGGCGCAACCCGCCAGCCAGCCGACGATCCCCATGCTGCCGCCGAATCGCGATCCCGAGGAATTCCTCGACGACGATATCGACAACTTCGGCAACCGCGCCGACTACGTCAGCCCCTACCAGAACAAGTCGCAGCGCGGCCGCCGTCCGGGCACGAACGGCCAGGCGGCCGGCCGTGGTCAGAGCCAGGGGCAAGGGCAGGGGCAAGGCCAAGGTCAGGGCCAGCGCGGCCCGAAGCGCCAGGGCCAGCAGGCACGCCGCGCACCGGTACCGGCCTACCGCAGCGAAGCGCCCCGCGAGGAAGCGCCGCGCAAGCCTGAACGGCAACCGCTGATCCTGCACAAGGAGTCAAAAAGCGAGCGCTTCCCCACCCCGGAACAGCTCGACCAAGTCCCCGGCCGCCGCCCGCGCAGCGAAAAGCCGGCGCTGCTGACGCGCAATCGGGAGGAGTGAGGTTCCCTCTTCCCGCCATGCAAGGAAGCCGGCTTCGCCGGCTTTTTTGTATCCGAAAACCGCGTGATGCGCGGGCTCGAGACGAACGTGCCAGCCTCCCGTGCCCCGCCGGAAGCGGCACGCCAGCCTCGGGGCGAGGCGCTGCGAAGGCTGGAGCCCATGCCTTGCGTTCGAACACGGCAGGACGGTCGGCCCCGCTATTCGTGGTTACCGGCGCCACCTTCCGATTCGGCCAGCCCTTTCGAGCGTCCTGGAGGCGTCCAGTCGATACACGGCCCGGAGCCGCCGAATCGCTCGAAGATGAGTTCCGCCACGAAGGAAAGAACGTGTCCCTCCTCCGAGGTTTTCCCGCCGGCCGGGGAACACACCAGCCCGCAAGCGGGTCCTCCAGTCAGGACAAGCCAGCCTCCCACAGACCCAACCAATCCCTTAAACCATTGAATCAAAAAGATTTCTTCATATCTTTCCGGGCCACCCTGGCCAAGCCCGGCACACGTATACGTACCGCACACGGACAGGTATCCTACATTTCCCCGCCCGCAGGGCCGAGCTCGCGGGCCGCTCTACAGGTTCGACATCGATGAACGTGATCGCTCGCCATGCCGCCTTCCTTCTGCTCGGCATGCCGTTGGCGGCGCTGGCCGCCGCACCCCAGCCGACCCACGAATACACCCTGGACAACGGCCTCAAGGTCCTCGTCCGCGAGGACCACCGCGCTCCGGTAGTGGTCTCGCAGCTCTGGTACAAGGTCGGCTCCAGCTACGAAACGCCCGGCCAGACCGGCCTTTCCCACGCCCTCGAGCACATGATGTTCAAGGGCAGCCGCAAGCTCGGCCCCGGTGAGTCCTCGCGCATCCTGCGCGAGCTGGGCGCTGAGGAAAACGCCTTCACCGGCGACGACTACACCGCCTACTACCAGGTACTGGCGCGCGACCGCCTGCCCGTGGCCCTCGAACTGGAGGCCGATCGCCTGGCCAGCCTGCGCCTGCCGGCGGAAGAGTTCGCGCGCGAGATCGAGGTGGTCAAGGAGGAGCGCCGCCTGCGCACCGACGATCGTCCCAGCGCCCAGGCCTACGAACGCTTCAAGGCCATGGCCTACCCGGCCAGCGGCTACCGCACCCCGACCATCGGCTGGATGCCCGATCTCGACCGGATGAGCGTTGACGACCTGCGCACCTGGTACCAGTCCTGGTACGTGCCGAACAACGCCACCCTGGTGGTGGTCGGCGACGTCGGCGGCGACGAGGTGAAGCAGCTCGCCGAACATTACTTCGGCGCCATTCCGTCGCGTCCGCTGCCGGTCGCCAAGCGCCCCCTGGAACCGGCCGAACCGGGCGAGCGGCGCCTCGCGCTGAACCTCAAGGTACAGTTGCCGAGCCTGCTCTACGGCTTCAACGTACCGGGCCTGGCCACTGCCGAGAGCCCCCGCGAGGCGCATGCGCTGCGCCTGATCGCCGGCCTGCTCGACGGCGGCTACAGCGCGCGCATTCCGGCCCGCCTGGAGCGCGGCGAGGAACTGGTGTCCGGCGCTGGCGCCGGCTACGACGCCTACGTGCGCGGCGATAGCCTGTTCGTCCTCAACGCCACGCCCAACGTGCAGAAGGGCCATACCCTGGAAGAGGTCGAGGCCGGGCTCTGGCGCCTGCTCGACGAACTCAAGGAAACCCCGCCGACGGCCGAGGAGCTGGAGCGCGTGCGCGCCCAGGTCATCGCCGGCCTGGTCTACGAGCGCGACTCCATCGCCCGTCAGGCGACCACCATCGGCCAACTGGAAACCGTGGGCCTGTCCTGGCAATTGATCGACGAGGAGCTGGCCGCCCTGCAGGCGGTCACCCCGCAGGACATCCAGGACGCCGCACGCCGCTACTTCACCCGCTCGCGCCTCACCGTCGCGCACGTCCTGCCCGAGGGGGCCAACCATGACTGAACGTACCCGGCTGGGCTATGGCCTGATCGGCCTGATCCTGTTGCTTCTGCTTGGCCTGATGGTCTGGCTGGCCAACCTGCCGCCGCGCCCGACCGCCCCTGCCGGCGAGGCCCCCACCGCTCCGGCCCGCCTGGAGTCGCTGGCCGGGCTGAATGGCGAGCCGCCGGTCCACCGCGCCCTGAACATCCAGGACTGGCGCACCGCCGAAGGCGCCCGTGTGCTCTTCGTCGAGGCCCGCCAGTTGCCTATGTTCGACCTGCGCCTGACCTTCGCCGCCGGCAGCAGCCAGGACGGCGACACCCCCGGGCTGGCCTTGCTGACCAATGCCATGCTCAACGAAGGGGTGCCCGGCAAGGATGCGACCGCCATCGCCGAGGGCTTCGAGAGCCTCGGCGCCCAGTTCGGCAACGGCTCCTACCGCGACATGGCCATCGCCAGCCTGCGCAGCCTGAGCGATCCGGCCAAGCGCGAGCCGGCGCTCGCCCTGTTCGGCGAAGTGCTCGGCCGACCGGACTTTCCCGCCGATGCCCTGGCGCGGATCAAGAACCAGTTGCAGGCCGGCTTCGAGATGCGCAAGCAGAGCCCCGGCAAGCTGGCCAGCCTGGAACTCAACCGCCAGTTGTTCGGCGTGCACCCCTACGCCCACCCGAGCGACGGCGACACCGAGTCGATCGCCCCGATCAGCCGCGAGCGGTTACAGGCCTTCCATGCCAGTGCCTACACCGCCGCCAACGCGGTCATCGCGCTGGTCGGCGACCTCTCGCGCAGCGAGGCCGAAGCCATGGCCGCGTCCATCTCCGCCGCGCTGCCGAAGGGACCGGCGCTGGCCAGGCCGGCCGATCCGATGCCGCCCAGGCCGGGCCTGCAGCACATCGAGTACCCCTCCCAGCAGACCCACCTGATGCTCGCCCAGCTCGGCATCGCCCGCGACGACCCGGACTACGCGGCCCTCTACCTGGGCAACCAGATCCTCGGCGGCGGCGGTTTCGGCGCCCGACTGATGGAGGAGGTGCGCGAGAAGCGCGGGCTGACCTACGGCATCTACTCCGGCTTCACCCCCATGCAGGTACGCGGCCCCTTCATGATCAACCTGCAGACCCGCGCCGACTACAGCCAGGGCACCCTGGAACTGGTGCAGAAGCTGGTCCGCGAGTTCATCGCCGAGGGCCCGACCGAGAAGGAGCTGAAGGACGCCAAGCGCGAGCTGATCGGCAGCTTCCCGCTGTCCACGGCGAGCAACGCCGACATCGTCGGCCAGCTCGGCGCCATCGGCTTCTACAACCTGCCGCTGAACCATCTGGAGCTTTTCCTGCAGCAGGTCCAGGCTCTCAGCGTGGGGCAGGTGAAGGCCGCCATGGCCAGGCACATCGACCCGAACGGTTTCGTCGTGGTCAGCGCCGGACCGACCGTCGAACAGAAGCCGCTGCCGCCGCCGACCACGCCCGCCGAACGCCCCGCCGCCATGCCGGAGCACTGAATGCGCCAACCCTCCCGGCCTTCCCGCCCGGCCGTCCGCCCCCACGGCGGCCAGGGCCAGTTGCGCATCATCGGCGGCGAATGGCGCTCGCGCCGCTTCGCCTTCCCCGAGGCGCCGGGCCTGCGTCCGACGCCCGACCGGGTACGCGAGACCCTGTTCAACTGGCTGGCTCCTTATATAGAAGGCGCCCGCGTGCTCGACCCCTTCGCCGGCAGCGGCGCGCTCTACCTGGAAGCCCTGTCGCGCGGCGCCGCCCAGGCGCTGGCGCTGGACCTGGACGGCGCAACCGTCGCCAGCCTGCGCCGCCACCTCGACAGCCTGCGCTGCGGCAACGGCCAGTTGCTGCAGGGCGATGCCCTGCGCTACCTGGAGTACCAGGCGCCGAGCCCTTTCGACCTGGTGTTCCTCGACCCGCCCTTCCACAAGGACCTGCTCGCGCCCGCCTGCCGGCTGCTCGAGGAGCGTGGCTGGCTGGCCCGCGACGCCTGGATCTACACTGAGAGCGAAGCCCCGCCCTCCGGCCTCGGCCTGCCGGACAACTGGCGCCTGCACCGGGAAAAGCAGGCCGGTCAGGTGCATTACGCGCTGTGGCAGAGGACCGGCTGAAGCGCCAAGTCCCTTGGCGCGATCATGGACGAGCCCACGGGTTCCGCCGATGAACGACGCCCCCTTCCGACCCGCCTGGTGGCTGCCCGGTCCGCACCTGCAAACCCTGTGGGGACCGCTGTGCCGCCGGCCGCCGCCGCTGGAGCGTCGTCGCGAGCGCCTGTGGCTGGCGGACGGCGACTTCCTCGATCTCGACTGGCACGGCCCGGACGATCCGCGCATGCCGCTGGTCCTGGTGCTGCACGGCCTGACCGGCTCCTCCCGCTCGCTCTACGTGCTCGGCCTGCAGCAAGCCCTGGCGGCGCGCGGCTGGGCCAGCGTGGCGCTGAACTGGCGCGGCTGCTCCGGCGAGCCCAACCGCTTGCCGCGCGCCTACCACTCCGGCGCCAGCGACGACCTCGCCGCGACCATCGATCACCTGCGCAGGCGGCGCCCGCACGCCCCGCTCCACGCGGTCGGCTATTCCCTAGGCGGCAACGTGCTGCTCAAGCACCTCGGCGAAAGCGGCGCGGACTGCGCCCTGCGGGCGGCCGTGGCGGTGTCGGTGCCGTTTCGCCTGGACCAATGCGCCGACCGCATCGGCCAGGGATTCTCGCGGCTCTACCAGGCCCACTTCATCCGTGCCATGCGCCTCTACGTGGAAGACAAGCAGCGCTGGTTCGCCCGTCTCGGCCAGGCCGAGCATCTCGCTACCCTGCAACGCCTCGGCCCGCTGCAGGACCTGCGCACCTTCTGGGATTTCGACGGGCGCATCACCGCGCCGCTGCACGGCTTTCTCGATGCCGGCGACTATTACCGGCGCGCCTCCAGTCGCTATTTCCTCGCCGAAATCCGTGTGCCGACGCTGATCGTCCAGGCCGCCGACGACCCCTTCGTGTTCCCCCACAGCCTGCCGCGAGCGCACGAACTGTCGGCCGGCACCGAGTTCGAGCTGCAGCCCGGCGGCGGTCACGTCGGTTTCGTCGAAGGCCCGCCGCACCGTCCGGGGCTCTACCTGGAGCGGCGCATTCCCGCCTGGCTGACGGCCCGCGCGGGCTGAGTCCGGCTTGGCCATGAGGTCCGGCTGAGCTACCATCCGGGCCTCCATGAACCCGCCAAGGACGCTGTGATGAACCGCGTAATCTACCCGGGAACTTTCGACCCCATCACCAAGGGACATGGTGATCTGGTCGAGCGCGCCGCCAAGCTGTTCGACCACGTGATCATCGCGGTGGCCGCCAGCCCGAAGAAGAACCCCCTGTTTTCCCTCGATAAGCGCGTCGAGCTGGCCCGGGAAGTCACCCGTCACCTGCCCAACGTCGAGGTGTTGGGCTTCTCCAGCCTGCTCGCGCAGTTCGCCCGGGAGCAGAAGGCCAACGCGCTGCTGCGCGGCCTGCGCGCGGTATCCGACTTCGAGTACGAATTCCAGTTGGCCAACATGAACCGCCAGCTCGCGCCGGAGGTGGAAAGCCTGTTCCTCACCCCCTCGGAGAAGTACTCCTACATCTCCTCCACCCTGGTCCGGGAAATCGCCGCGCTGGGCGGCAACATCGAACAGTTCGTGCACCCGGCGGTGGCCGACGCGCTGCGCGAGCGTTTCCGCGCCTAGCGGGCGGCGTCCGGCCGGCAGCCGCACGAGGCGACGAGCGGGCCGCGACCGGACGGGCGCCTCGCGCAATTGCCCCGGCGGCTGCCCGGCGGGCGTGCACGGCGGACGCCGATACGGCACAATGCGCCCCCGTCGTTATCCCAGTGCCGCGGTCTCGAGCGCGGCAGGAGCCCCACATGTCCCTGAAGATCACCGACGATTGCATCAACTGCGACGTCTGCGAACCCGAGTGCCCGAACGGCGCCATCTCCCAGGGGGAAGAGATCTACGTGATCGACTCCAACCTGTGCACCGAGTGCGTCGGCCACTACGACGAACCCCAATGCCAGCAGGTCTGTCCGGTGGACTGCATCCCGCACGACGAGAACCGCGTCGAGAGTCGCGAGGAACTGATGCGGAAATACCTGATCATCACCGGCAAAGCCTGACCGGTGGGCGGCGACGGAACGCCCGTGTTCCTGCGCCGGCTCCTCGCCGGCCTGGCATTGCTGGCCTGCGCCACGGCGCTGCAGGCGCAGACGCCCGGACGGGCCGTCCTCGCCACCCCTCATCCCCTCGCCGGCGCGGCCGGCCGGGACATCCTCCAGGCCGGCGGCAACGCCTTCGATGCCGCCGTGGCGGTCGCCGCCAGCCTGGCGGTGGTCGAGCCCTACGGCTCCGGCCTCGGCGGCGGCGGCTTCTTCCTGCTGCGCGAGGAGCGGGACGGCGCCCCGCCCCGCTACCTGTTCCTCGACGCCCGCGAACGCGCGCCCCTCGCCGCCCACGCCGAACTCTACCTGCGCGACAGCCGCGCGCTGGCGCATCTGTCCCGCGACGGTGCCCTGGCCGCGGCGATTCCCGGCCTGCCGGCGGCGCTGGTCGAGCTGGCCGCCCGCCACGGCCGCCTGCCGCTGCGCGACAGTCTGGCGCCGGCGATCCGCCAGGCTCGCGACGGCTTTCCCGTCGAGCGTATCTACCGGCAGCGCGCCCGGTTCCGCCTGAGCGCCCTGCGCGACGACCCGGAAAGCGCCCGGCTGTTCCTCGACGACGGCGAGGTCCCCGCCGAGGGCCATCTGGTGCGCCAGCCGGAACTGGCCGAAACCCTCGGGCGTCTCGCCGAACGCGGCCATGACGGCTTCTATGCCGGCACCACCGCCGAGCGGCTGGTCGCCGGGGTGCGCGCCGCCGGCGGCATCTGGAGCGCACAGGACCTGGCCGGCTACCGGGTGGTCGAGCGCCGGCCGCTGCGCTTCGCCCTGGAGCGGGGCTGCGAACTGATCGGCGCGCCGCCGCCCTCGGCCGGCGGCATCGCCCTGGCGCAGAGTCTCGGCATGCTCGCCCACCTGCCCTGGCGGACGGCCGACCGCGTGCAGCGTGCCCATTACGTGGTGGAAGTCTCGCGCCGCGCCTTCCGCGACCGTGGCCTGCTCGGCGACCCGGATTTCGTCGCCAACCCCGTCGAGCGCCTGCTCGCCCCCGCCTACCTGCGCGACCTGGCCGCCGGCATCGACCCAGGGCGGGCCACCCCCAGCGCCAGTCTGCCGCCCGCGCCGGCCTGGCGCGAGGGCGAGCACACCACCCACTTCGCCGTGCTGGATACCGAGGGCAACGCGCTGGCCGCCACCCTGTCGATCAACCTGCCGTTCGGCGCCGCCTTCGCCGTGCCGGGCACCGGGGTGCTGCTCAACGACGAGATGGACGACTTCGCCGCCGATCCGCGCGGCAGCAACGCCTACCGGCTCGTCGCCAGCCCGGCCAACCTCGTCGCCGCCGGCAAGCGCCCGCTGTCGAGCATGAGCCCCACCTTCATCGAAAGCGCCGACGACCTGGCCGCCTTCGGTACCCCCGGCGGCAGCCGCATCCCCGGCATGGTGCTGCTGGCCGTGCTGGAATACCTCGACGGCCGGCCGATCGAGCGCTGGCCGGCGCTGCCGCGCTACCACCACCAGTACCTGCCGGATGTCGTCGAGCACGAGCCGGACGCCTTCGACGCCGCCGAACTCGCCGAGCTGCGGCGGCGCGGCCACCGGTTGAAGGTGCGCGAACCCTACGGCAACCAGCAGGTGCTGCGCTGGGACAAGCGCAGCGGCGCGGTCGAGGCGGCCAGCGATCCGCGCGGCCTGGGCCACCCGCAATACCTGCCCGCCCGGCGCTGAACCGTGCCCGCTCGACCGTCCCGCGCTGGCATCCGTACCGGCACTTGCTTAGCATGGCCCATCCGTAATCCAGCCCGTACCTGCCCCAGCCATGATCATTAGTCGCCCCCGCTCGTCCCTTCGCCTCCCGTTCCCCGCCGTTCGCCGGGAGGAGCACGCCCGATGAAAACCTTCCTCGACTGGTCCGCCTACAAGGACTCGGGCATGGGCGACGCCTATGCCGACATTCCCAGACATGGCGGCGACTTCGCCAAGGCGGTGGCGGTGTGCATCAACAGCCGCCAGTGCGAAGCCGAGGGCAAGCAGGTGATGTGCCCGAGCTTCCGCGTCAGCGGCAACCAGAACCTCTCCACCGGTGGCCGCGTGCAACTGCTCAAGGCCGCGCTGAACAGCGACCTGGCCGAGCAGGCGCTGGCCGATCCCACCCTGGCCGAGGCCATGGACCTCTGCGTCGCCTGCAAGGGCTGCAAGCGCGAGTGCGAAGCCAACGTCGACATGCCGCTGATCAAGGCCGAATACCTCGCCCAGCGCGTCGCCCGCGACGGCCCGAGCTGGCGCGGCCGGCTGTTCGGTCACACGCCGCGCTGGCTGCACCGCGCGCCCTGGCTGAAACCCCTGGTGCGTCTGCGCAACGCCAGTCCGCTGCTGGCACGGCTGTCCGAGCGCCTGTTCGGCCTGGCCGCCGGGCGCCCCCTGCCGGAGCCGGCGCCAGCCCCCTTCGTCGCCACCCCGGCCGCCACCGCGCCCGCCGCCGGCCTGCCCGAGGTGGTGCTGCTGATCGACACCTTCACCCGCCACTTCGAACCGGGCATCGCCGAGGCGGCGCTCGCCGTGCTCCAGGCCGGCGGCTACCGGGTGTCGATCGCCGAACCGCAAGGCGACGACGAGGAGCCGGCGCGCGCCCTGTGCTGCGGCCGCACCTACCTGGCCCAGGGCATGATCGATCAGGCGCGCGACGAGGTCCGCCGCCTGGTTCGCGCACTGCTGCCCCATGTGCAGGCCGGACGCACCGTGGTCGGCCTGGAAGCTTCCTGCGTGCTCGGCCTGCGCGACGACGCCCAGGCGTATGGTCTCGGCGAAACCGTGGAGCAAGTGGCCAGGCACACCCTGCTGTTCGAGGAGTTCCTCGCCCGCGAGTCCACCGCCAAGCGCCTCGACCTGCCGCTCAAGGCCCTGGCCGGCAGCGAGACCCTGGTCCACGGCCACTGCCACCAGAAGGCGGTGGGCGCCATGAAGTCCATGCGCCGGGTGCTCAAGCTGATCCCCGACCACGAATTCACCCTGATCGAATCCGGCTGTTGCGGCATGGCCGGCACCTTCGGCATCGAGGCCGAACATGCCGAGCTGTCGTCGAAGATGGCCGAACAGGCGCTGATGCCGGCCCTCAGGGAAAAACCCGCGGCGCGGGTAGTGGCCAACGGTTTCTCCTGCCGCCACCAGATGCGCGCGCACGGCGACCAGCGCCCGCGCCACCTGGCCGAACTGCTGCGCGATGCGCTGCTGGAAAAGGCCGGCTGAGGCCACCGGAAGGCGCCTTGCAGGGCGGAGCGGCCCCCGCCCCGCTGCGTACGGCGCATTTGCCCGGCCCGGTTTCCGCCACTTAAACTCAGGCTACCGCGGCCGGGCCGGCGAATGCCGCCGGACAGGGAATCGGAAAAACGGCGAGGGAGGAGCGGTCCGTTCGTGCCCTGCGGACGATCGCCCCCGCACGGGCCTGGAACCTATCCGACGGCGCGTCCGTCCTGGGGGACCAGCGATGCCGAATCCGCGCTTCCTGATCGTCGTCCTGATGCTGGCGCTGGCTGGATGCGCCTCTTCGGGCCGTCCCCCCGAGCGGCCGGCGCCGGTGATCCCGGAAAGCACCTGGCGGCGGATCGACGACGACATCCTCGCCGCCTCGCGGGAGGCCACCCGACAGACCACCAACCACGCCCGCGAACTCATGGCGGAGTGGATGGACCTCGTCCACCGTCGCACCGATGCGGAATTCATCCCCTGGTTTTCCAGCTACTGGACCCGCCAGGCGCTGACCATGCGGCTGGCCTGGTACCGGCTGAACGCGGAGGGGAAACGCGACGAGGTCGTGGAGCGCCTGGCCCTCCATCTGCAGGAGCAATACCGGGAGCGCGTCCTGGAACCGGTCGCCAGGGAGCTCGATCCCGAGCGGATCATGGAGAAAACGACGAAATTCCACATCTGGCTCCTCGGCGAACTGCTCCGCAAGATTCCGCAGCGCTACGGTGTTCCCCAGGAGCAATTCGACCGCCGGCTCAAGGAGATCCCGGCGATCGCCCTGGCGCCACCGGACGCTCGCAGCGCTTCGCTCCATCAACTCCTGCACACCGAGCCGATCGACCGGCTGCCGGCCTATGTGGCGTTGGTCGCGCGAATCCACACGGCTTCGGCCGGCGCCGCCGAGGTGCGGACCGCGAGCGCGGGCATGACCTCGGTCGCCAGGCGCACCAGCGAGCGACTGACCAGCGAACTCACCACCAGCGGTGTCGCCAGCGCCCTCGCGGCGGCGGCCGGACGGGCGGCGGGCATGCTGATTTCCCTGGGCGCGGCCGGTTTCAACAGCCTCGCGCACGGGCGCGAACAACCGCGAACGGAGGCGCAACTGCGCAAGACCCTGAACGACGCCTTCGACGAAGAATGGCGCGAACTGCTGCGCGACCCCGACACGGGAGTGCTGGCAGGCGTCCACCACATGGCCGGGCGGATCGAGGAAAGCCTCGCCCATCGCCCCGTGCCATCTCCGCGATCCTCGCCGCCAGGAGCTTCCCGGCCGGCCGGGCCCGACGCGCCTCCCCGGCCGCCGTGGTAACGCGGACGAATGCCCTTTCGCAACGACGGCGACCGCTGCGTTGCCCAAGCCGCAACAGCCACGGAACCGCAAGAACATGAACCCGAAGTGTCCCATCCAGCCCGCCACCGCCGGGACCGCCATGCCGGAGCCGCGCCGTCGCGCGGCCGGCGCGCTGGGCCTGGCCCTGCTGCTGGCGCTGGCCGGCTGCGTCACGCAGCGCCCCGAGGAACCCCGCCCGGCCGAGGTGCGGGCGCGGATCGTGCGGCTGATGCCGGCCGGGATCGCCGACCGCGAGGGCTGGGCAACCGACATCTACGCGGCGTTCGCGGCGCAGGACATTTCTCCCAGTGCCGGGAACCTGTGCGCCGTGCTGGCGGTGACCGAGCAGGAGTCGACTTTCCAGGTCGATCCAGCGGTGCCCGGACTGGCCAGGATCGCGCGCAAGGAGATCGACCGTCGCGCCGCCCAGTCGCACATACCGGAGTTCCTGCTGCGCGCCGCCCTGGGGCTCGACTCGTCCAATGGCAAGACCTACAGCGAGCGCCTGGGCGCCGTGCGTACCGAGAAGGAACTGAGCGCGATCTTCGAGGACTTCATCGGCATGGTCCCGCTGGGCCGGCAGTTGTTCGGCAGCCTCAACCCGGTGCATACCGGCGGGCCGATGCAGGTCAGCATCGCCTTCGCCGAAAGCCGGGCGCGGGATTACCCCTATCCGCCCGAGGGCTCGATCCGCCACGAGGTGTTCAGCCGCCGCGGCGGCCTGTACTTCGGCATCGCCCACCTGCTGGGCTATCCCGCCAACTACGAGCGGCCGCTGTACCGCTTCGCCGACTTCAACGCCGGCTGGTACGCCAGCCGCAACGCCGCCTTCCAGAACGCCGTCAGCCGCGCCTCGGGCATCCCGCTGGAACTCGACGGCGACCTCATCCGCCACGGCTCCTTCGCCCCTGGCGCCACCGAACTGGCCGTGCGCTCGCTGGGCAGGAAGCTGGACATGGGCAACAGCGCCATCCGCCACGCTCTGGAGCGGGGCGACCGCCTCGATTTCGAGGACACGGAACTCTACGAGCGCGTGTTCGCGTTGGCCGAGCGGATCGAACGCCAGCCGCTGCCGCGCGCGGTGCTGCCGGGCATCAAGCTGCAGAGCCCGAAGATCACCCGCGACCTCACCACCGCCTGGTTCGCCAAGCGGGTCGACGAGCGCCACCGGCGCTGCATGGCGCGCGCCACGGGCGGCAAAGGGAAGTAGCGGCGCGGCGTCGCCGCACGCCTCACGACAACTGGATCAGCGGTTCGTCCCCGGTCGCCAGCCGGCGCAGTTCGCGGGACTGGCCGTCGCCGAGCTGCAGCACGTTGCGCAGGCTCTGGACGATGCGGCTGACGTAGCCCAGGTCGTTCATCAGCGAGCCGGTCTGCAGGCCGTCCAGTTCGCGGCGGCGGGCGGCGGCGAACAGCCGGGCGCGGAACTGCGCGTCGAAGTCCGCCGCGCGCTCGTCGAGCAGTTGCAGGCGCGCCTGCCATGCCTCGTCCGGCACCTCCAGGCGGCCGAGTTCGCGCACCTCGCGCAGCATCGCCAGCAGGTGCCGGCGCAGCTCGACGTAGGCCTCGCGGACCGGCGAGTCCCCGTCGCGCAGGTAGTGGCCAAGGTTCTTCTGCAGGTGCTTGGCGTCCTTCACCGCGTCCACCAGTTGCAGCGCGGCCAGTTGGCAGGCGATCCAGAACTGCTGGTGTTCCTCGTCCCGCGGCGCCTCCATGCGTCCCATGAAGCTCAGCAGGTCGCCGTAGACGCCCTTGACGTGGCGCTGGTAGAGCGTCTCGGCATCCAGGTGGTGGAGATCCGGACGCGCGTGCAGCAGCGCCTCGTCCGGCCGATCGCTGGTCAGTTGCTCCACCGGCAGGTAGAGCGCGTGGCAGATCACTTCCAGGCTCAGGCGGCCGAGGTGCTGCAGTTCCCGCAGCACCGCGCTGGCGGCGGCATCGGCCGACTCCAGCAGGCTGTCGTCGAGATAGCGGGCATGGGTCCGCGGCGCCTCGGCAGCGGCCGGCTCCAGCTCGGTGATCAGCACCCGCGGCTCGCGGCGTTCCGGCAGCCAGCGCTCCAGCAGACGCACCAGGCGCGCCTGCCAGGGCCAGAACAGCAGTACGCCGAGGGCGTTGAACAGGGTGTGGAACAGCGCCAGTTGGATCAGCCGGTTGTCCGCCAGCCCCAGCGGCGTCGCCAGCCACTGCACCAGGGCGGTCAGGGGATTCAGCAGGGCCAGCGCCACCAACGCGGTGACACCGTTGAACAGCACATGGGCCAGCGCCAGGCGCTGGCCGCCACGGTTGCCGCCGAGGGCGCCGACGAAGGCGGTGCTGATGCTGCTGCCGAGGTTGGCGCCGATGGCGATGGCCAGCCCCTGTCCGAGTTCGAGCTGGCCGCCGGCCAGGGCCGTCAGGGTCAGCATCAGGGTCGCGTGGCTGGACTGCAGGACCACCGTGAGCAGCGTGCCGACCAGCACGAACAGCAGTTGCCCGGCGAACCCGCCGAGCGGAACGCGGGTCATGTCCAGGGTCTCGCCGAAACTGGAAAAGCCCCCCTTGATCTGCTCGATGCCGATGAACAGGAAGCCGACGGCCAGCAGGATGCGCCCGGCCGCCCGGCTCTTCGGCCCGTCGAAGCCGATCAGCACGCCGAACACCAGCAGCGGCAGGGCCAGCGGCGCGAGGTCGAAGCCGTGCCCGGCCAGCGCCAGCAGCCAGATGCCGCTGGTACTGCCCAGGTTGGTACCGAAAAGAATGGCCAGCCCCCCCGGCCAGGGAGATCAGGCCGCCGCCGATGAAAGCGATGGTCAACAACGACACGAGAGTGCTGGACTGCAGCAGGAAGGTGCCGAAAAGGCCGAACAAAAAGCCCTTCAGCGGCGTGGCCGTGCTGCGCCCGAGCAGTTCCTCCAGGCGGCCGCCGGCGAGCTGCTTGAGCCCTTCTTCCAGACACTGCATGCCGAACAAAAAGAGCGCGAGCCCCGCGCACAAGCGCAGCCAGCCGGGGCTGAGCCAGAAGGAATAGGCCAGACCGGAGCCGACCAGGAAAATCAGAAGGAATTTGAGACGATTCAAGGGCCAGGACTTCCCGTTGTCGCGCAGCGCCTCGCCCCATCGGCGAGGACAGCAAGCCTACGCGGCCATCGGCATGCCGGGAAGCCTGGGCCGTTGCGACGGAGGCACGCCGGCGGCGTTTTCAGTCCTGCCGGTAGCCGCCGGCGGTGCAGCCGGGGCAACGCACGAAGGCCTCCCGCCCCGGCTCGACGAGCGGCACCCGGCCGGCTCCCTCGACGTTGCCGATCGGGGTGCCGGCAGGCCGGGCGACCGACGGATCGCCCGGCATCGCGAAGGCCGGCGGCGCCTCGATGGAATGGACGGGATCGCCGGCGATGCCGGCATGCGTCCCGTGCGCCGGCGGGGTCGAAAGGAGGGCGGGCGAGGGCGAGCGGGCGAAGCGAAGGCATGCGACGGTCCTTCATCGGTGTTTCCGGCGGAGCCGCGACTATGGCAACGCCCCCGGCGGGGCCGGCGTGATGGCCATCGAGCGGCGGAGATCGGCGCGGCCCTCCCGGAATCCTGCCGGGGAAGGAGATCGGCGATGCCCCGGCCATCGCCCCGCAGGGCCAGGCCTCAGCGCTGGCAGCGGCCGCAGTAGACGCTGGCGCGCTGGCCGAGGCGAACCTCGTGCAGGGTGCTGCCGCAGACCTTGCAGAACTCGCCGCCGCGTCCGTAGACCAGCAGGGTCTGCTGGAAGTAGCCGGGCTTGCCGTCGCCGCCGACGAAATCGCGCAGGGTGGTGCCGCCGCACTCGATGGCCTGGGCGAGGATGCGCCGGATCTCTTCGGCCAGACGTCGGTAGCGCGCCCGCGAGACCGAGCCGGCGGCGCGGCGCGGGTCGATACCGGCGGCGAACAGCGCCTCGCTGGCGTAGATATTGCCCACCCCGACCACCACCGCGTTGTCCATGATGAACGGCTTGACCGCCACGCTCTTGCCGCGCGACAGCCGGTACAGGCGCTCGCCGTCGAAGTCCTCGCCCAGCGGCTCCGGACCGAGCCGGCGCAGCAGCTCGTGCTCCAGCGGGTCGGCGCTCCACAGCAGCGCGCCGAAGCGCCGCGGGTCGGTGTAGCGCAGCGCCAGTCCCGACTCCAGCAGGATGTCGACGTGCTCGTGCCTGACCGCCGGCAACCCGGCCTCGACCAGGCGCAGGCTGCCGGACATGCCCAGGTGGCCGATCAGGGTGCCCGCTTCGGCGCGGATCAGGAGGTACTTGGCGCGGCGCTCCACCGCCTCGATGCGCTGGCCGGACAGGCGCACGTCGAGATCCTCGGGGATCGGCCAGCGCAGCCGGCGCTCGCGGACGACGACCCGCTCGACGCGCTGGCCGACGAGGTGCGGGGCGATGCCGCGGCGGGTGGTTTCGACTTCGGGCAATTCGGGCATGGCGGCACGGGATGGAAACGAGCGGGCACCGACCATAGCAGGAAGGCCGCGGCGCGCAAATCCCGTCTGCCGACGAGGGGCAGAACTTTGCCCGCGGGGAGGGTCGGATTCCTTGTGAACCCCGCGCCCGCAGGCGCTCCACCCAGCACTCCGGAGGTACCGCGATGACGCAATCCCTGAAAGGCAAACGCGTGGCTTTCCTGGTGACCGACGGCTTCGAGCAGGTCGAACTCACCGGCCCCAGGGAAGCCCTCGAAAAGGCCGGCGCCCGGACCCTGATCGCCGCGGCCAGGCCGGGCCAGGTGACCGGCTGGAAGCACACCACGCCCGCCGACCGCTTCCCCGTCGAGCACGGCTTCGACACCCTGCGCATCGAGGACTGCGACGCGCTGGTGCTGCCGGGCGGCGTGGTCAACGGCGACAACATCCGCCTGGACGAGATGGCCCAGGAACTGGTGCGCGATGCGGCCCGCGCCGACAAGCCCATCGCCGCGATCTGCCACGGCGGCTGGCTGCTGATCTCCGCCGACCTGGTCAAGGGCAAGACCCTGACCAGTTGGCCGTCGCTGCGGGACGACCTGCAGAATGCCGGCGCCAAGTGGGTGGACCGGCCGGTGGTGGTCGACGGCCACCTGATCACCAGCCGCCGGCCCGACGACATCCCGGCCTTCAGCCAAGCCCTGATCGAGATGCTGGGCGGCAAGACGGCGCAGTCGGCCGCCTGACGCGTCACCAGGCTCCCGGGCGAATGCCGGGAGCCCGGCGTGGGGAGGATCGTCGGCAGCCGCTCAAGGACGCCGGACGACGGCCGATCTAAGGGAACTCTCAGTCCGTGCCAGGAAATCCCTCCCGATGCTATCCCGCCGTCCCATCGGTGCCCGCCTGGGCATCGCCTTCGGTATCCTCGCTCTACTCCTCGTCTCGGCCACCGCCGTCGCCCTGTCCGGCCTGAACGGCCTGCGCGACGCGGCCGAGACGCTCGACCGCAATGCCGGACTGGCGCTGAACGCCGCCCAGGTGCGCCTGCTGGCCCTGGAGGAACGGCGCTTCGAAAAGGACCTGTTCATCAACCTGCGCGATGCGGAAAAAGTGCAGTCCTACAAGGAGCGCTGGGACGCGACCCTGCGCGAGCTGCGGGAAACCCTGCGGGCCGGCCGTGCCCAGGCGCCCGACGCGCAGCGCCTGTACGAGGCCTCGGCCACGGCGCTGGAGGGCTACGCCGAAGGTCTCGACGCGGTCTACCGGCGCCTTCACACGGGCGAGTTCGCCGACACGGCGGCCGCCAACGCCGCCATGGGCCGCTACAAGGACGAGATCTACCAGCTCGACGAGAGCGCCGCGGCGCTCGACCGCCAGGCCGCCGAGCGCATGACGCAGGCCCGGCGCCAGGTCGCCGAGCGCCTCGGCGACGCCCTCGCCGGCCTGCTCGGCTTCGCCGCCCTGGCCCTGCTGATCGCCGTGTTCATGGCCCTGTACATCACCCGCAGCATCACCGCCCCCTTGCGGCGGGCGCTGGCGGCGACCCGCCGGCTGGCCGAGGGCGATCTGACCCAGGATCTCGCCGGCCACGGCCGCGACGAAACCGGCCAGTTGCTCGATGCCATGGACGAAACCAACCACCGGCTCTCCGAACTGGTCGGCTCCCTGCGCAGCGGCAGCGAAAGCGTTCACGGCCACGCCCGCGAGGTTCTCCAGGGCAGCCGGGAGCTGGCCGCGCGCACCGAGGAACAGGTCAGCGCCCTGCAACAGACGGCGGCCAGCATGGAGCAGATCAGCACCATCGCGCAGCAGACCGGCGAGGCCACCGAGCAGGCCGACCGGCTCGCCGCGAGCGCCGCACGCACGGCGCAGAGCGGCGGCCAGGACGTGGAGCGGAGCATCCTGCTGATGCGCGAGCTGGCCGACAGTTCGAAACGGATCGACGCCATCATCGGCGTCATCGATTCGATCGCCTTCCAGACCAACCTCCTCGCCCTCAACGCCTCGGTCGAGGCGGCGCGCGCCGGCGAGCAGGGCCGCGGCTTCGCCGTGGTGGCCGCCGAAGTGCGCAACCTGGCCAGCCGCAGCGCCACCTCCGCCCAGGAAATCCGCGGCCTGATCGAGGCCATCGGCGAGAAGATCGGCGAAGGCGCCCGTCAGGCCGAGTACAGCGGGCGGAGCATCCGCGAGACGGTGGAGGCCATTCACCAACTGGCCGCCCTGATGCAGGAAATCTCCGCCGCCAGCCGCGAGCAACGCAGCGGCTTCGGCCAGATCAACAGCGCCATCGGCCAGATGGACGGCACCACCCAGCGCAACGCCGCGCTGGTGGAACAGTCCCGCGCCGCGGCCACCGCCCTGGAGGAGCAGGCGGCGAAGATGCAGCAACGGGTGGCCGTCTTCAGGACGCGCGAAGGCCGCGCGCCGGCGAAAGCCTGAAGCGCCCAGGTGCGACGCGGGGGGCCGGCTGGCTAAAATCGGCGCACGCCATCACCGGGAGATTCGTGTGCAGCCAGCCATTGCCATTCATGGCCTATCCAAGACCTACGCCTCGGGGCTCACCGCGCTACGCGATGTGAACCTGGAAATCCGCCGGGGCGAGATCTTCGCCCTGCTGGGCCCCAACGGCGCGGGCAAGACCACCCTGATCAGCATCATCTGCGGCATCGTCACCCCCAGCGAGGGCCGGGTCCTGGCCGACGGCCACGACATAATCGCCGACTACCGCGCGGCGCGCGCCGGGATCGGCCTGGTGCCTCAGGAGCTGTCCACCGACGCCTTCGAGAACGTCTGGGACACCGTTACCTTCAGTCGCGGCCTGTTCGGCAAGCCGGCCGATCCGGCCTACATCGAGAAGCTGCTGCGCGAGCTGTCCCTGTGGGACAAGAGAGACAGCCGCATCATGGCCCTGTCGGGCGGCATGAAGCGCCGCGTGATGATCGCCAAGGCGCTGTCCCACGAGCCGCGAATCCTCTTTCTCGACGAACCCACCGCCGGGGTGGACGTGGAGCTGCGGCGCGGCATGTGGGACATGATGCGGCGCCTGCGCGACAGCGGCGTCACCATCGTCCTGACCACCCATTACATCGAGGAGGCCCAGGAGATGGCCGACCGCATCGGCGTGATCCGCCGGGGCGAAATCATCCTGGTGGAAGAGAAGAACGCGCTGATGGCCAAGCTCGGCAAGCGCCAGCTCACCCTGACCCTGAACGCGCCGCTGGCGCGGATTCCGCAGATGCTGCAAGACTACCGCCTGGAGCTGTCGGAAGACGGCGGCCGGCTGGTCTACACCTACGACAACCGGGAGCACGGCGGCGACATCGCCCGCCTGCTGCAACGGCTGGGCGAGGTCGGCATCGAATTCAAGGACCTGAGCTCCTCGGAAAGTTCCCTCGAAGACATCTTCGTCAGCCTGGTGCACTCGCCCTCATGAATCTGTACGGCATACGCGCGATCTACCTGTTCGAAATGGCCCGCATGCGGCGCACGCTGATGCAGAGCGTGGCCTCCCCGGTCCTCTCCACCGCCCTGTACTTCGTGGTGTTCGGTTCGGCCATCGGCTCGCACATGGTGAGCATCGACGGGGTCAGCTACGGGGCCTTCATCGTCCCCGGCATGATCATGCTGGCCCTGCTCACCCAGAGCATCTCCAACGCCTCGTTCGGCATCTACATGCCGCGCTTCACCGGCACCATCTACGAGATCCACTCCGCGCCCATCTCCTACGTCGAGATCGTGCTGGGCTACGTCGGCGCGGCCGCCACCAAATCCATCCTGCTCGGCGCCATCATGCTGGCCACGGCGCGGCTCTGCGTGCCCTTCCAGATCGAGCATCCGCTGTGGATGGTCGCCTTCCTGGTGCTGACCGCGGTCACCTTCAGCCTGTTCGGCTTCATCATCGGCATCTGGGCCGATGGCTTCGAGAAGCTGCAGATCGTCCCGCTGATGATCGTCACGCCGCTGACCTTCCTGGGCGGCAGCTTCTACTCCATCGACATGCTGCCGCCCTTCTGGCGCACGCTGTCGCTGTTCAACCCGGTGGTCTACCTGATCAGCGGCTTCCGCTGGAGCTTCTACGGCGTGGCCGACGTCGGCCTGCCCCTCAGCCTGGGCATGACCGCGCTCTTCCTGGTCCTGTGCATGGCCGGCGTGCGCTGGATTTTCCGGACGGGCTATCGGCTGAAGAGCTGAAGCGGGACCGCCCTCCGCTATACTCCGCGCTTTTTGCGAGAGAGCCCCATGTCCCTGCCCAGCCTGCGACTGAAAGCCAACGCCGAGCGCCGTCTGCGCGCCGGCCACCTGTGGGTCTACAGCAACGAGGTGGACGTGCTCGCCACCCCGCTGACCGCCTTCCAGGCCGGCGACCAGGCGATCCTCGAGGCGGCCGGCGGCAAGGCCCTCGGCATCGTCGCGCTGTCGCCGAACAACCTGATCTGCGCGCGGCTGATCTCTCGCGATCTCAAGCATGCGCTGGACAAGTCGCTGCTGGTGCATCGCCTGAACGTCGCCCTGTCGCTGCGCGAACGGTTGTTCGACGCGCCCTGCTACCGCCTGGCCTACGGCGACTCCGACCTGCTGCCCGGCCTGGTGGTGGACCGCTTCGGCGACCATCTGGTGGTGCAGCTCGCCTCCGCCGCCATGGAGCGCCACAAGGACGCCGTGATCGAGGCGCTGGTGCAGGTGCTCAAGCCGCGCGGCATTCTGCTCAAGAACGACTCCAGCGCCCGCGACGCCGAAGGGCTGGAACGCTACGTCGAGACCGCCTTCGGCGTGGTGCCGGAGTGGGTGGCGCTGGAAGAGAACGGCGTGAAGTTCGAGGCGCCGGTGCAGGGCGGCCAGAAGACCGGCTGGTTCTACGACCACCGCCTGAACCGCGCGCGCCTGGCGCCCTACGTCAAGGGCAAGCGGGTGCTCGACCTGTTCAGCTACGTCGGCGGCTGGGGCGTGCAGGCCGCGGCGTTCGGCGCCAGCGAGGTGATGTGCGTGGACGGCTCGGCGCTGGCGCTGGACGGCGTCGAGCGCAACGCGGCGCTCAACGGCGTGGCCGAGAAGATGGCCTGCGTCGAGGGCGACGTGTTCGAGGCGATGAAGGAACTGAAGGCCGCCGAGGAGCGCTTCGACGTGGTCATCGCCGACCCGCCGGCGTTCATCAAGCGCAAGAAGGACCTGAAGAACGGCGAGGCCGCCTACCGCCGCCTCAACGAGGCGGCCATGCGCCTGCTGAACAAGGACGGCATTCTGGTCAGTGCTTCCTGCTCCATGCACCTGCCGGAGGACGACCTGCAGAACATCCTCCTCTCCAGCGCCCGCCACCTCGACCGCCACATCCAGTTGCTCGAGCGCGGCGGCCAGGGCCCCGACCACCCGGTCCACCCGGCCATCGCCGAGACCCGCTACATCAAGAGCCTGACCTGCCGGATACTGCCGAGCTGAGGAGACAGCTTCTCAACCGGCCGACTGAATCAACATCAACGCGCCGAGCCGGCCACTGCGCAGCGAACCGGCAAACGGCGCCCCCGAGCCCACGGGCGGATCCGGTTTGCGATCCAGTCATTGTCGACGAGCATGTTGCTGTCATCCCGGCAACGCAGCAGTGCCGCCCAGAGCTTGAGGCTGTAGTCCAGCGCCTTGGCGAGGCCGTGCCTTCATGCATCGACCGGTGCAGGGCGAGCATCCAACTGTGCAGAACATCGGCGATGGGGCCGGCGTCCTGGCGTATTCGCTGTCACTCATGGGGCGGCAGGTCGCTCGCCTCGTGCTCGATCTCGCACGACTGGCCGATGTACTGGAGCACCTTCGGCCGGCCGGGGCTTTCACGAGAGGCTTAAGGCCAGAATAAGGGTTTTCATACTGGTTCTTATGTATATAAATACACTCTAAAACAAGTCTTAACTTAAATGCTCAACCCATATAGAACATGCTATAGAAATCCTTATCCTATTTAAGATCGCCTAAAGAGCCTCTTAAGATGGCCACATTCCCTTTAGCCTGTGCCGACAGGCTCGAATCCATCGGACTCCTGGTCAAAGCGAGGCGTCTGGAGCGCAAGATTCGCCAAAAGGATCTCGCCGCGTTGACCGGGCTTTCCACGACCACTCTCGGAAAGATCGAGGCGGGTACTCCCACTGTCGAGATGCGTGGTTACATGACGGTTCTTTGGCATCTCGGCCTGCTGGATGAGGTTTTCCAGGAACCGCGGGTGCCCACTCCGCCCCCATACGCCACGGAGCACCGGGTTCGCCTCAGGAAACTCCCGGAGGACGATTTCTGATGGCCACCGCCTACATCTACATGCAATTGCCCGACTCGCTCGAGGTGACGACGATCGGGCGTTTGCAGGTACGGAGCGGCGTGGGCGAATTCGTCTACAGCCCCGCATATGTGAAGACGGGCGGCTGGGTACCGGACCCCGTGCGTTACTCACTGCGACCGGAGCCGTTCTCTCATATCACCAAGAACCGTGGCGTGCCGGGCTTCATCAGGGATGCCGCTCCGGATGGATGGGGCGAGCGCCTGGCCAACCGTGAAAGCGACACCCCCCTGGACGCCATCGGTTTTCTGCTGAAGTCGCCCAACCACGACCGCACCGGTAACCTCATGGCCGGGACGAGCAGAACACCTCCGGCCGGTATCGGCCAGGCCGGGCTGGGCAATATCGCCCAGCTCGATGAGTTCATAGCGTTCGCCGACGGCATCCAGAACGGATTTCCCAGGAGCGCGGACAAGGCGACGAAGGCAGCTCTGCAGCAACGCTCATCCCTCGGCGGGGCTCGCCCCAAGTGCACGCTACTCCATGGGGAACGACTGATCCTGGCCAAGCCGCGGGATCGTCACGATACCTGCGATATCCCGTCCCTCGAGTATGCCTGCATGTCTTTCGCGGCCGCCAAGGGCCTGGCTACCCCTGGCGTCGAGCTTCACCGGGGCAGGGTGAGCACGCTCCTGGTCGATCGATTCGACCGGGAGCCGGGTGGCGATGGCCGTTTCTACCGGATTCCGATGCTCAGCGGCCTGACCCTGCTCGATAGCGATTGGATGTCGACCACGAACAGAGACAAGGAGTGGCACTACGGTTACCTGGTGGATGAAATGGCGCGCCGCGGCGTTCCCGTAGAGGATCGCCAGGAGCTGTTCAAGCGGATCTGCTTCAACATCCTGGTCGGCAACGACGACGATCACCCGAAGAACGTCGCCGTGCTGTTCAAGGACGGCCGTTGGCGCCTGTCTCCGCTGTACGACGTGGTTCCGACCACGGAGGGGGCGGCACCGACTCGTCTGGCCATGGCAATCGGCAAGCATGGCCATGAACTTTCGCGTCGCAACCTGCTGAGCCAGACGGAGCACTATGGGCTGGCTCAAGAGCAGGCAATCGCAGTCATCGATGAAGTGGCCGGTTGGGCAGCCGACCTGGCCGCCCACTATCGTCGGCACCTGCAAGATCCCGAGCTGCAACTGGCGTTGGCCGCCATGGGAGCCGACAAGCTCGATGCTTGAGCCGAGGCCGCGAGCCATGGCTGCCGAATCGACCGGGACGAGCTGCAGAGTCGCCCCATGGCGAGCATGGGCCGCCTTCACTCACGAGCAGCCGAAATATTCGGCTTCTACCCCGCGTCTTCCCCCCACATCGCCCGCCCGATGCGCCCTCCCGTCAATCGCGTTATCCTCCACAGCCCCGTATCCGCCTGAAATTCCGAGAACCGTCATGCCTGACTACCGCTCGAAAACCTCCACCTTCGGCCGCAACATGGCCGGCGCCCGTGCGCTGTGGCGCGCCACCGGGATGAAGGACGAGGACTTCAAGAAGCCGATCATCGCCGTCGCCAACTCCTTCACCCAGTTCGTGCCCGGCCATGTGCACCTGAAGGACCTGGGCCAACTGGTCGCCCGCGAGATCGAGAAGGCCGGCGGCGTGGCCAAGGAATTCGACACCATCGCCGTGGACGACGGCATCGCCATGGGCCACGACGGCATGCTCTATTCGCTGCCGTCGCGCGAGATCATCGCCGACTCGGTGGAATACATGGTCAACGCCCATTGCGCCGACGCCCTGGTGTGCATCTCCAACTGCGACAAGATCACCCCCGGCATGCTGATGGCCTCGCTGCGCCTGAACATCCCGGTGGTGTTCGTCTCCGGCGGGCCGATGGAGGCCGGCAAGACCAAGCTGTCCCAGCACGGCCTGGATCTGGTGGATGCGATGGTCATCGCCGCCGACAGCAGCGCCTCCGACGAAAAGGTCGAGGCATACGAACGCAGCGCCTGTCCCACCTGCGGCTCCTGTTCCGGCATGTTCACCGCCAACTCGATGAACTGCCTGACCGAAGCCCTGGGCCTGTCGCTGCCGGGTAACGGCACCATCGTCGCCACCCATGCCGACCGCCGGGAACTCTTCCTGCAAGCCGGGCGCACCATCGTCGACCTGTGCCGCCGCTACTACCAGGAAGGCGACGAATCCGTACTGCCGCGCGCCATCGCCAGCCGCGCGGCCTTCGAGAACGCCATGACCCTGGACATCGCCATGGGCGGCTCGACCAACACCATCCTGCACCTGTTGGCGGCGGCCCAGGAAGCCGAAGTGGACTTCGATCTGCACGCCATCGACGCCCTGTCGCGCCAGGTGCCGCAACTCTGCAAAGTGGCGCCGAACACGCCCAAGTACCACATCGAGGATGTGCATCGCGCCGGCGGCATCGTCGCCATTCTCGGCGAACTGGCCCGTGCCGGCCTGCTGAACACCGAAGTCGCCACCGTTCACAGCAAGACCCTGGGCGAAGCCATCGAAAAATGGGATGTGCGGGTCAACCGGGATCAAGCCGTGCATACCTTTTTCAAGGCCGGCCCGGCCGGCATTCCTTCCCAGGAAGCCTTCAGCCAGAGCGAACGCTGGGACAGCCTGGACCTGGACCGCGCCGAAGGCTGCATCCGCGACCTGGAACACGCTTTCTCCACGGAAGGCGGCCTGGCCGTGCTGTACGGCAACATCGCCCTGGACGGCTGCGTGGTGAAGACCGCCGGCGTGGATGAATCCATCCTGGTGTTCGAGGGCACCGCGAAGATCTTCGAAAGCCAGGACGCCGCGGTGAAGGGCATCCTCGGCGACGAGGTCAAACCCGGAGACGTGGTGGTGATCCGCTACGAGGGTCCGAAAGGCGGCCCCGGCATGCAGGAAATGCTCTACCCGACCTCGTATCTGAAGTCCAAGGGACTCGGCAAGCAGTGCGCCCTGCTCACCGACGGCCGCTTCTCCGGAGGCACCTCGGGCCTGTCGATCGGCCACGCCTCGCCGGAAGCGGCCGCGGGCGGCGCCATCGGCCTGGTGGAAGACGGCGACAAGATCCTCATCGACATCCCCAACCGCAGCATCAACCTGCTGGTGTCCGACGAGGAACTGAAGGCCCGCCGCCTGCACCAGGACCACAAGGGCTGGAAGCCGGCCGCACCGCGCGCGCGCAAGGTCAGCACCGCGCTCAAGGCCTACGCCCTGCTCGCCACCAGCGCCGACAAGGGCGCGGTGCGCAACAAGGCGCTGCTGGATGAGTGAGCCGGATCGGGAAACGCATGCGTTTTCCCGACGAACGCCCTGAGCGCCGGAGGCGCGTGGGCCAGCAAGAGGTTCGCGGAATGGAGGCCGGCCCGTGGAAAGCCGCGCCGGCGTTTTCCAGCGCCGGCGCTATCGATGGGAAAGGCCTGCGGCCGTTTCCCATCCCACGAATCCGAAAAACCCCGCACGCTGCTGGAAGCCCTCTGCGGGGTCCGTTTTTTCGCAGAGCCCGGCAACAGCAACAGGAAGAAGGCTGGAGGCGCTGCGATGAAAATCGGCCTGATCTCCGACACCCACGGCCTGCTGCGCCCGGAAGCACTGGCCGCACTCGAAGGTTGCGAATGGATCGTCCACGCCGGCGACATCGGCAAGCCGGAAATCCTCGACGCCCTGCGCCGGCTGGCGCCGGTCGCGGCGGTGCGCGGCAACAACGACCATGGCGAGTGGGCCGACGTCCTGCCTCATGAGGTCGAGCTGGAACTGGGCGGCCTGCGCCTCCATGTCGTCCACCAGCCGGAACATCTGCCGGCCGACCTGGCCGCGCGCGGCGTCAGGGTGGCGATCTGCGGGCACTCGCACAAGCCGCGCATCGACGAACGGGATGGCGTGCTGCTGGTCAACCCCGGCAGCGCCGGGCCGCGGCGCTTCCGGTTACCGATAGCGGTCGGGCGGCTGCACATCGATGGCACCGAAGTGCGGGCCGAACTGATCGAGCTGTCCTGAAGCGGACTCGCCGCCAGGACATTTCTTGCCGGGACAGTGCGCTGCCGCGCCATTCGGCGACTGACGGGGCCGGAAAACCGCTCCCCGGAAAAGACATGCCGCCGGAGAACCGAAAGTTCGCCCGGCGGCATCGTTCATCGAATCGGCGAATGCCTGCAGTCGCAGGCGACTCGCCGATCGGCAGCGGTCAGTTCGCTTCGTCCTTGGCGTCGAACTCCAGGCCGCCAATGTACTTGACCATGAAGTTGTACAGGGCGCAGCCGATCAGAACGGCGAGATAGCCCATGACCAGGTAGAACAGCGGTACGAGCAGGATGGTGATGAACGGCGGACGGCCTGCGGCGGGCACGAACAGCGAGATGAACAGCAGGAAAGGCACGAAGACGAAGAAGGACGTGGCCGCCGTCAGAATGCCGCAGACCTTGCCATTTTGATGGGGGGACAAACGGGTAATCTGTTGTTTCATGTTCTGCTACTTCCGACGAGATTGATTGATCTGCTGTGACTAATGCTACCCCTGCAGGGGGGCGGGGGGCGAGCTTGAGGCCTTTGTGAAACTTGATATGGATCAACGGGTTATTCCAGAAGTTCAGTACCTGCGGCCAACTGCCACACCCGGCCGCACGGGCGCGCACGGGGCGGCTCCCCGGGGTTTTCCCGCTAGCGGCCGGCCCGGAGAAGCCCTTGGCCCGGCACGCTCTTTCAGGGGGCATGTTCGGGCTTCGCCTGGGGAAGCAGGGCGGCGACCAGCTCGCGCAGTTCGTCCGGGTCCAGTGGCTTGCCCAGCCTGCCCTGGCAGTCGAGCCCGACCAGACGCCCGGCATCGGCGGCCGCGCCGAGCACGATCACCGGCAACGAGCGGGTTTGCGGATGCTGGCGAAGCCTCTCCAGCACGCGCTCCCCGCCGATGTCCGGCAGGTCCAGGTCGAGCAGCAGCAGGTCCGGCGGGCTGGCCAGGACGCGCTCCAGGACGGCCCGGCCGTTGTCGATGGCGCTGACCTCGCCCAGGTCGACCAGCGCCTTGCGCACCTGGCACCGGCTGAAGGAGTCGTCCCCGACATGGCAGATGCGCGCCACGCTCCCCGCCCCCGTCTCGTCCTGCACGAGCGGCAGATCGATCCAGAAGCGGCTGCCGGTGCCCGGCTCGCTGCTCATGCCCATGCGGCCGCCCATCAGGACGGCGAACTGGCGGCACAGCGACAGGCCGATGCCGGTGCCCTGGATCGTCGAGTTTTCCCGCCCGAGGCGCTGGAAGGGCTCGAACAACTGGACCTGGCGCGACTCGTCGATGCCGGGACCGGTGTCCTCGACGATCAACCGGATGCGCCCCGACTCCGCCTGATGGGTCAGGGCGATCCGCCCGGCCGGGCTGTTGTACTTGATCGCATTGGACAGCAGGTTGAGCAGCACCTGGCGCAGACGGCGCGGGTCGGCCCGCACCAGCAGCCCCTTGTCGGGCGGCTCCAGGTCGAGGCGCAGGCCCCGGGTCTCCACGTCCAGGCGGACCATCTCGGCGCACTCGGCCATCAGTCCCGCCACCTCGACGGACTGCATCTCCAGGCTGAACTTCGCCGTCTGGAGATTGGACCAGTCGAGCACGTCGTCGACCAGTTGGTTGAGGTGCCGACTGGCCCTCAGAAGTTCGTCGAGGTAGGCCACTTCCTGCGTCTCGCCCCGTGCCTCATAGCCCAGGCGCAACAACTGGGCGAAGCCATAGATGGCGTTGAGCGGCGTGCGCAGCTCGTGGCTGATGCTGGAGATGAAGCGCGATTTCGCCTGGCTGGCGGCCTGGGCCTCGCCGATGGCCAGGCGCAGGTCGGCCTCGGTGCGCTTGAGCGTGTCGATGTCCACATGGGTGCCGGCCAGCAGGACGGCCTGCCCCGTCGCCGGGTCGCGCTCGACCACCCGGCCGCGGCCGAGCAGCCAGTGGTAGGAACCGTGGCTGTCGCGAAAGCGGAAATCCGCCTCGCACAACCCGCTGCGGCTGTCGGCGAGCCGGAAGCTCGCCTCGACCCGCGGCACGTCCTCGGGGTGAACATGCGCCATGAAGGCTTCATGATCGATCGGACCGGCCGGCAGCCCGAAGCGCTTGCAGAAGCGCCCGCGCAGGCTGATCCGCCGGCTGTGCAGGTCCTGCTCCCAGAGGCTTTCCGTGGCGCTGTCGAGCACCAGTTCGAGGCGCTCCTGGGTCCGCTGGCTCTGTCGTTCGCTCTGCTCGAGCTGTTCGCCCATGCGCTCGGCGTGGCCGGCCATGGCATCCAGCTCGACGATCCGCGAACTGACCCGGGCCGGACGCCAGTTGCCCCCGCCGATCTCCTCCATCATCCGCGAAATACCGTCGATGGGGCGCAACAGGCGCTCGCTGAGGTGGCGGGCACGCAGCCACATGCAGCCGAAGAAGACCAGGTAGAACACCAGCAGGCCGGCGATCATCAGGTAGCCGATGCGCTCGTACTGGCTGGCGAGGCTGTTGGTTTCGGCGAACACCCTGGCCTCGTCGACCACGGTCAGCAAATGCCAGCCGGTCTGCGGAATGGTGGTCCAGGCCACCAGGCTGGGCCGGCCGCGGAATTCCACCGTCATCATCCCCTCGTTGCGCTCGACGATGGCGGCGGCCAGTCCGGCGGTCGCGGGGCGCCGGCGCAGGTTGAAATCCTCCGGCTTGAACAGTTCGCTGTGGATGGCCTCGTCGTAGGAGTGCGAGGTCAGCTCGTCGAGGCCGAAATCGGCTTCGCCCGGCTCCGGCAGGGCCATGATGTCCAGGTCGTCGCTGACCAGCACGGCATAGCCGCTCCACGGCACCTCCAGGCGGCCGATCTGCTCCAGCAGGTTGCTGACCGTGACATCCAGGCCGACCACGCCTTCGAGAAAGTCGCCCCGATAGACGGGCGCGATGGCCGACATCATCCAGCCGTGGCCGGCCGGATCGAGGTAGACATCGGTCCAGACCATGCCGCGCCCCGGATTGTGCCGGGCGTCGGCCAGGTAGTAGAAGCTGTAGTTGGGGATGACCATGTCATGAGGGTACTGCTCATGAGTGAGAAACCACGGGTAAATGTGGTTGTAGTTGTCCCAACCGTTGAAATAGAGGCTGGCGACCAGCGGGTTGCGCTGCTGCAGTTCCTTCATCAGCGGATCGAGAGTGGCCATCCGTGCGACCTTGTCCAGATCCTGGCGCTCCAGCGGCGTGGAGCGGGCGTAGAAGACCGCGCTGCCGCCCTTGTCCTCGGGACTGTAGCGCACCCCGTCCGGCGTGCTCGCCAGCGCTGGCGGAACGAGCGGCTTCGCCTGCGTCTCCAGCAGGGTCCGGGCGGTCAGGTTGCGGAACATTTCGGTCAGAGCGCCGACCTGCGCCAGTTGCTGGTCGATGCTGCGCGACTCCTGGCGGGCGGAAGACTGCAGATCGAACAGGGCGACTTTCCGCAGGTGATCGATCTGCGCATCGCGGATCGAACCGTTGCTGATCAGATAGACGGCGATCAGCACCGTCTCGACCAGCAACAGCGGTATCAGTGCGCTCCGTGCAAATGCTCGCCAAATCCATTGGCGAAGTCCGATATGGGAGGGGGAAGGCATGCGCACAGCACCCGGGACATGGGAGATATGGGTTCAGACGAGATGATAATAATGAGAAATGTCGTCATGCTTGCGAGTCGGCACAGTAACGCAAACGCCGCCGTCTTCCAATGAAGGAACGCGGCAGCGGCCCACCGGCGGACGGCGCCTCGCCCGCGACTCCGATCGATGGCGCCCGGCCATGCCGGACATGCCCGCGAGACTGAAAAAGCCTGCCGCCGAATGGACATTGTGGGTGCGGGTGAAATACCGTGCGAGGAAATCCGTCCTCATGGTCTACCGGCTGTCCGGACGTGCCGCGCGGCGTCCCGCGGGAGTCCAGCCATGCCGGTGGCCGATCCCTGGCGCCAGATCATGACCATTCTGCTCCGACTGATATCCCTTCTTCTGGGCTGTGCCCTGATCGTCGCGCCGTCGTACCTGCTTCGGCTGTTCGCATCCAGCTTGGGCGAACACCTCGAGGCCAGGACGTTTTCCAGCTTCCTGGCGCCAACCCTGACGATCGGGCTGGCCCTCGGCAGCGGACCGCTGCTCATCGGCCTCCCCCGGCTGGTGGCGGGCGCGAGAACCCCCGGGACGCGCATCGTCGCCGGCCTGCTCATGCTCGTTTCGGGCGCAGGCTTTCTCACCATCGGTTTCGATGGCTATCTGACCCGGGTATTCACGCCGGCGGTCCTGCTCATCGAGGCAATACTGTTCGCCTTCTTCATCTGGCCCGCCTGGCGCTTCTCCTCCGCCGGCTCGCCGGGCGCGGACGGACGGCGCACCGGCTGAGCATCTTCGAGGCCGGGCGCATCGCACGCGCGCCGAGGGCGACGTCCCGGGAATCGGCCGGCGCCGACCGCTCGCACGGGCCATGAACGACAATGCCCGCATCTTGCGATACGGGCATCGGTCTTCTCTGCTGCCGGCTGGCCGGGCTCGCGCGCGCTCCGCCCAGCCGGCCTTTTCGCCAACGGCTCCTCGCCCTTTACTGGCGCACGCCTTCCACCGAGATGATCAGGTCCACTTCCTGGGAGGCCGGACCGAGGTCCTTCTGGATGCCGAAGTCCTTCAGCTTCAGCTTGGTGCCGCCCTCGAAGCCGGCACGGTAGCCGCCCCAGGGGTCCTTGCCCTCGCCGATGAACCTGGCGGCGATCACCACCGGCTTGGTCACGCCGTTGAGACTCAGGTTGCCGGTGATATCGAAGGTATCCTGGCCGGTGGACTTGACCCCGGTGGACTCGAAGGTCGCGGTCGGGTGCTTGGCGACATTGAGAAAGTCCGCGCTGCGTATGTGCTTGTCGCGCTCGGCGTGGTTGGAGTCGACGCTGGCGGTCTTCAGGTTCACCTTGACCTTGCTCGCCTCGGGCTTGGCGGCGTCGAAGCTGAAGCTACCGTCGAAGTCGCGGAAGGTGCCGTACAGCCAGCTGTAGCCCAGGTGGCTGATCTTGAAGTTGACGAAGGCATGCTGGCCTTCCTTGTCGATCACGTAGTCGGCGGCCATGGCCTGTCCGGCGCCCAGCAGGGCGGAACCCAGGGCCAGGGCGGCGAGCGTTTTCTTCAGCATGGTTTTTCTCCTTAGCGGGTGTCGCGTCCGAGCATGCGCAGCAGCGTCGCGTCACGGTCGATGAAGTGGTGTTTCAGGGCGGCCAGGGCATGCACGATGGCCAGTCCGACCAGTCCCCAGGCGAGCAGTTCATGCACCTCGCCGGCGGCGTCCTCCTGATTGGGCAGGCCGCTGAGCAGCGCCGGCACCTCGAACCAGCCGAACACCGAAATCGGCCGGCCGTCGGCGGTGGAAATCAGGTAGCCGCTGATCATCAGCGCGAACAGCCCGAGGTAGAGCAAGGCGTGACCGATCCGGCTACCCAGCCGGGTCAGCGGGCCGTGGCCGGGCAGGGGCTCCGGCGGCGGGCTGACGAAGCGCCAGGCGAGGCGCAGCAGCATGACCAGGAACAGCAGGATGCCGATGCTCTTGTGGATGTCCGGGGCGGTGCGGTACCAGGGGCTGTAGTAGTCCAGACCGCGCATCCACAGGCCCAGGCCGAACAGGCCGAAGACCGTCAGCGCCACCGACCAGTGCAGCAGGATGCCGACCAGGCCGAAACGAAGGGGGGAATTGCGCCATTGCATGTACGACATTCCTTGGCTCGGGGATGCGCACAGCCTAACGGCTTATCCATCGATTTAAAGTGGAAATTTTCGCTCGAAAGGATCGAACCGCTCGATCATCGAGCGAGCGCGGGCCGCGCCCCCGGCCTGCCGGCACTATTCCACGCGGCTCGTGGAGAGTAGTGCCGGCGGGCCCTCGGCTCCTCAGCGGAACAGCCGGGTCAGGCGGGAGAAAAAGCCCGTCCCGCGCTCGTTCTCGGCCGGTTGCCCGGCCACCAGCGCGGCCCCGGCCGGCGGCGGCGCCGGCTGGTCCAGGCGGGTGATCCGCGGTGCCGGTACCGGCCGTCCGGCATGCAGTTCGCGCAACTGCTCGGCGGCGCGCCGGCCGCTGCGCAGGGCTCCTTCCAGGGTGCCCGGATAGAGCGGATCGGTGTGTTCGCCGGCGAAGGCCACACGCTCCAGCGGCTGCTCCCAGAGCCGCCAGTAGCGGCTGATCTGCCCCGGTCCGTAGGCCAGGTAGGCGCCGCCGAGGCCGTTGTCGCCGCTGTAGCGGCGGATCTCGTAGCCGGCGAAAGCGCCGCGCGCCTTGGGATAGTGCTCGTGCAGGCGGATCAGCAACTGGTCGGCCACCTGGCGGTCGCCGAAGGCCTTCAGCAGGCGGGCGTTGTCGCCGGACAGGTTGATCAGCACGTTGGCGCCGCCCTTGGTCGCCGGTTCGACCCACAGCATGCCCAGGCCCTGGTTGCTGTAGATGTTGCCGCTCAGGCGCGCCTTGCTCTCCCATACCGGGCTCTTGAACTTCAGCAGCAACTGGTCGCGCCAGCCATAGTTGGTGCTCTGCAGCGCGCCGCGATGCCGTTCCGGCAGCGCCGGGCTGAACTGGATCTGCCCGAGGGCGCGCAGCGGCACGGCCAGCACCAGGTAATCGGCGCTGTAGCCGACGTCGCCGACCTTGGCCGTCACGCCCGCGCGGTCCTGGCTGATGGCGGATACCCGCACGCCGGTCTTGACCGTCTTCAGCTCCTTGGCCAGGGCCTGGGCGAGCACCTGGCTGCCGCCGGGCAGGCGGGCGACACGCAGCTCGCCGGCGTCGATGCCGTGGTAGACCCGGGTCTGCTGGGCGAGATAGAGCAGCGACAGGCGCGACGGCTCGTCGTAGTGCGAACGGATGCGCTGGTTGACCAATTGGCGGGCGGTGATCGGCAGGTTCAGTTCGTCCAACCAGCGCGCCGCGTTGCCCTGGTCGAGGGCGAACAGCTTGCGGTCGGAGGCCGGATCGAGCGGGTCCTTGATCGACGCCGCCAGCGCGCCGATCGCCTGCTCGTAGCGCTTCAGGCCTTCGGCGGTGGCCGGCTGCCGACTGGCCAGTTCGGCGGCGCTGAAATAGGCGCCGTCGATCAGGTAGCCGGTGCCGCGCACCGCCTCGGGCGCCGGCTGGGTCTTCAGCTTGAGACGCGCGAGGTAGTCGTTGAGCAGCGGCTGGGCCTTGGCGCTGCCGATCCATTCGCCGCCGGCCAGGCCGGAACGGCCGCCGACGCCGGAGCGCGCCTCCAGCAGGGTGACCTGCCAGCCATCGCGCTGCAGCTCCCAGGCCGCGGCCAGACCGGCCAGGCCGCCGCCGACGACCAGCGCCGTCGGCTGTTTCTCCTTGCCCAGCACTACCACACTGAACAGCCCCATCCCGACAAGTGCGGTCCCCCGCAGCCAGCTCCGGAACATGTCTTTTCGCCCCCGATTCAAAGAGTTGCCGGGCACCCCCGTGCGCGGCGAGGCGAGCATACGCGAGCGCCTTGCTGGCAGCCAGCCATGCCCATTGCCGGGCAGAAAGCGCGGCGCGGCTCTGCTAGGCTCTCGCCGGTGTTTTCCAGGAGAGCGCCCATGAGCCTCAACGCCGACTGGATGCAGCGCGACCTCGCCGTGCTCTGGCATCCCTGTACCCAGATGAAGGATCACGAACGCCTGCCACTGATCCCGATCCGCCGCGGCGAGGGGGTATGGCTGGAGGACTTCGACGGCAAGCGCTACCTGGACGCGGTCGGCTCCTGGTGGGTCAACGTGTTCGGCCACGCCAACCCGCGGATCAACGCGCGGATCAGGGAGCAACTGGAGAGCCTGGAGCATGTGATGCTCGCCGGCTTCAGCCACCAGCCGGCCATCGAACTCTCGGAACGCCTGGTGGCGATCACGCCGGCGGGATTGTCGCGGGTGTTCTACGCCGACAACGGCTCCTCGGGCATCGAGGTGGCGCTGAAGATGAGCTTCCACTACTGGCGCAACTGCGGGCGGACGGGCAAGAAGCGCTTCGTCACCCTGACCAACAGCTATCACGGCGAGACGGTGGCGGCCATGTCGGTGGGCGACGTGGCGCTGTTCACCGACACCTACAAGGCGCTGCTGCTCGATACCATCAAGGTGCCGAGCCCGGACTGCTACCTGCGCCCGGAGGGAATGAGCTGGGAGGCGCACTCGCGGGCGATGTTCGCCCACATGGAGCGGACCCTGGCCGAGCATCGCGACGAGATCGCCGCGGTGATCGTCGAGCCGCTGATCCAGGGCGCCGGCGGCATGCGCATGTACCACCCGGTCTACCTCGAACTCCTGCGCGAGGCCTGCGATCGCTATGAGGTGCACCTGATCCACGACGAGATCGCCGTCGGCTTCGGCCGCACGGGCACGCTGTTCGCCTGCGAGCAGGCCGGCATCGTTCCGGATTTCCTGGTACTGTCCAAGGCGCTCACCGGCGGCTACCTGCCGATGGCCGCGGTGCTCACCACCGACACCGTCTACCGGGCGTTCTACGACGACTACGCCAGCCTGCGCGCCTTCCTGCACTCGCACACCTACACCGGCAACCCGCTGGCCTGTGCCGCCGCCCTGGCGACCCTGGACATCTTCGAGCAGGACAACGTCATCGAGCGCAACAAGGCCCTGGCCGCGCGCATGGCCCGGGCCACCGAACACCTCAAGGACCACCCGCACGTCGCCGAGGTGCGCCAGACCGGCATGGCCCTGGCCATCGAGATGGTCGCCGAGAAGGCCGGCAAGGTCGCCTATCCCTGGCAGGAGCGGCGCGGCTTGAAGGTCTACGAGCACGCCCTCTCCCGCGGCGCCCTGCTGCGCCCGCTGGGCAGCGTGGTGTACTTCCTGCCGCCCTACGTGATAACCCCGGAACAGATCGACTTCCTCGCCGAAGTGGCCAGCGAGGGCATCGACCTGGCCACCCGCGACGCGGTCGGCGTGGCGCTACCGACCGGCGGGCCGCAGACCTTCCACGATCCGGGCTGAAGCCGGCCCGGCCATGCCCGCGCTCGTCCTGCCCGCTCCGGCGCATGGGTGAGCGGCAGCGTTTCTCCGGGGTTATTTACCGCGTGCCGGGAATGCCGCCTTCACCTCCTCGACCCAGCCGGGATGCAGGCGAGTCTGCTCGGTATCCAGCCCTTTTGCCTCCATAGACGCCTTGTGCCGGTCGATCTCGTCGAGCATCTGGCCCAGAGCGCTGGAGTTGCCATCGAGCCGGTACATCTGGGCGAGGCCCAGGTGGTAAAAGCGCAGCAGCCGCATGGCCGGCGGATCGCCGGCGGCCACGCCCCGCTCGACGCAGTGCATGGCGTTGGTGATGCTCATCAGGCTGCGCCTGAGCCGCCAGCCGTACACCGCCGCCGCCATCCACGGCTGCCGGCTCAGGTAGCCGCGCAGGATCGCGGCGGTGAGGATCGTTCCGGCGATCACTCCGCCGAGGTTGTAGCGCAGGTTGTCGCCGCCCGGCGTGCCGAACAACTGCACCGCCAGGGTCGACAAGCCCATCCCCAGCACGGCGAAGATCGCCACCACGATCAGGCTGCTCTTGCGGGTCTGCGCCCGGTATTCCTCGGGATTCCACGGCTGGATCTCGAACATCGCCACTCCTTTTCCTCTTGAACCGCCCGGGCCGGGCCGCCGCGGTTTTTCGCAGGATTCGCCGCCCGCGGCAAGCCACTACAAGTCCGCCGCTATCAGCGTTTAAGCTTGCAGGCCTTTTTCCCGCCGACCGGATGACCCGATGCGCCTGTCCCGCTTCTTCATCGACGCCCCCCTCGCCCTCGGCCTCCTCGATCTGCCGGAAGCCCAGGCCCACTATATCGGCCGCGTGCTCAGGCTCGCCCCGGGCGATGCCGTGCAACTGTTCGACGGCAGCGGCCGGGAGTTCCGCGGCGAACTGGTCGAGGTGGGCAAGAAGAGCGTGCGGGTGGAGCTGCGCGAACAGCTTCCCGGCCTGGCCGAATCGCCGCTGCGCATCCATCTGGGCCAGGGCCTGTCGCGCGGCGAGCGGATGGACTGGGCGATCCAGAAGGCCACCGAACTGGGCGTGGCGGAAATCACCCCGCTGCTCAGCGAGCGCTGCGAGGTACGCCTGAAGGACGAGCGCGCCGACAAGCGCCTGGCCCACTGGCAGCAGATCGCCATCAGCGCCTGCGAGCAGTGCGGCCGCTCGGTGCTGCCGACGATCCACCCTCCGGCACCGCTGGAAGACTGGCTGAAGGGTATCGAGGCCGAACTGAAGCTGGTCCTGCACCCGTTCGCCGAGCCCCTGGCCAGCCATGCCCGGCCGGCCTCGCTGGCCTTCCTGATCGGCCCCGAGGGCGGCCTGTCCGAGACGGAGGTGGACGCGGCGCGGCGAGCCGGCTATCGGGCCGCCCGCCTCGGTCCGCGGGTACTGCGCACCGAGACGGCGCCGGTGGTGGCGCTGAGCGTGGCCCAGCAGTTGTGGGGGGATTTCTGAGCGCTTCGGCGCCAGAACCTGTTCGCGACCCGGCAAGGCAAGATCGGCTGAGGAAGCAGAGTTTGCGAGTGGCAAACGAGCATGACTCGCTCCGCTCGCCCCTTCGCGGCCCGCCGAAAGCGCGTCAGCCGCGAACGGCTTCCGGGCCGATCGCCGAGATGGCGCGGTGCGCGACGCTTGCCGGCGTATTCGAGACCCGCCGGCTCTCCACCGTCGGCGCGATGCGCGTAGAGCGCCTCCAGCTCGGCAACGCGGCCAGCTTGTACGTCCCGGCCGGCGAATCATCGACAATCAGAGTTCGAGATTCGAGCCATGGATTTCCCCATGCGGAATAAGGCGGCGCGGCCGGCGTTCAGGATGCTTGTTCCAGCGGGACGAAATCGGGCACGTGGGCCCTGATCGCGCCCAGCAGTTCTTCCTTGCCGAAGGGCTTGGTCAGATACTGCTCGGAACCGACGATACGTCCCTTGGCCTTGTCGAACAGGCCGTCCCTGGAGGACAGCATGATCACCGGCGTGGACTTGAATGCGCTGTTGTTCTTGATCAGGGCGCAGGTCTGGTAGCCGTCCAGGCGCGGCATCGCGATGTCGACGAAGATGATCCGCGGATGACCGTCGGCGATCTTGGCCAGGGCATCGAAGCCGTCCACGGCGGTGATGACCTCGCACCCCACCCTCTTCAGCAGGGTTTCCGCAGTGCGACGAATCATCTTTGAGTCGTCGATCACCATGACCTTCAAACCGTCGGAATGATGTTCCATATCCACCTACCGGCCTCCTGGCCGCCGACCACGTGTTGCTCCCGGGCCACCTGGGACTCGCCGGCGAAGGATCACCCCAGCGCCGGGACCTTTCGGCAAACTCGCTCCTCCCCAACGTGCATCCGCTCAAGGTTTTCTTGACCGGGCGCCGGGCCGACGCCAATCTGGGCCCCTTCCACTCTTTGCACCCCGGCCGCTTCCGGCCGCCTTTCCCCGGAGGACACCCCATGAGCATTCGCCTCGGGATCGTCATGGACCCCATCGCGCAGATCTCCTTCAAGAAGGACAGCTCGCTGGCCATGCTGCAGAGTGCGCAGGCACGCGGCTGGTCGCTGCACTACATGGAACCGCAGGATCTCTACCAGCACGGCAACGAGGCGCGGGCGCGGATGCGTCCCCTCAGGGTGTTCGACGACCCGGCGCGCTGGTTCGAGCTACAGGAGGAGAACGACACCCCGCTGGGCGACCTGGACGTGATCCTGATGCGCAAGGACCCGCCCTTCAACAGCGAATACGTGTACGCCACCTACCTGCTGGAACTCGCCGAGAAGGCCGGTTGCCTGGTGGTCAACCGGCCGCAGAGCCTGCGCGACTGCAACGAGAAATTCTTCGCCACCCAGTTCCCGCAGTTCACGCCGCCGACCCTGGTGAGCCGGCGTGCCGACATTCTGCGCGAGTTCGCCGCCGAGCACGGTGATGTCATTCTCAAACCACTGGACGAGATGGGCGGGGCCTCGGTGTTCCGCCACCGCGAGGGCGACCCCAACCTGTCGGTGATACTGGAAGTGCTGACCGAGCACGGCGCCCGGCAGATCATGGCGCAACGCTATCTGCCGGCGATCAAGGATGGCGACAAGCGCATCCTGATGGTCGACGGCGAGCCCGTTCCCTACTGCCTGGCGCGCATCCCGGCCCCCGGCGAGACCCGCGGCAACCTCGCCGCCGGCGGTCGCGGGGTGGCCCAGCCGCTGACCGAGCGCGACCGCGAGATCGCCGCCCATGTCGGCCCCGAACTGCGCCGGCGCGGCCTGCTGTTCGTCGGACTCGACGTGATCGGCGAGCACCTGACGGAGATCAACGTCACCAGCCCGACCTGCATCCGCGAGATCGACAACGCCTACGACACGCGCATCGGCGAGCGCCTGATGGATGCGATCGCCCAGCGGCTGGCGGCCAGGGGCTGAGCCGCCGGGGCGACGAAGCTACCGCCTGGTTCATGGACTTTTCGCCGCCCCCTCGGCAGACTGCGCGGCAATCCGTAGCCAGCCGAAAGATCCATGACCGCAGCCTCTCCTCCGCCCGTACCCGCCCGCCAAGGCGTCCGTCCCGCGGATCGCCTGGGCCTGCCCCTGGTCCTCGCCGCGCTGCTGCACCTGGCCCTGATCCTCGGTATCAGCTTCGAACTGCCGAAGCCCGCCGAGGTCAGCAAGACCCTGGAGATCACCCTGGCCACCTTCAAGAGCGAGGAAAAGCCCAAGGAGGCCGACTTCCTCGCCCAGGACGACCAGCAGGGCAGCGGCACCCTGGAGCACCAGGCCGAGCCCAAGACCAGCGAAACCGCGCCCTTCCAGGACACCGAGATCGAGCAGGTCGCGCCGCCGCCCGCGGCGCCGCCGGCAGCTCCCAAACAGGAACCGAAGGCCGCGCTGGCGACGCGCAAGCCGCGCCCGGAAAAGACGCCGGTCAAGCACGAGCCGGCCAAGCCGGCGCCACCGCTCCCGGCGACGCCGACCTTCGACAGCGCCCAGTTGTCCAGCGAGATCGCCAGCCTGGAGGCCGAGCTGGCCGAGGAAACCCAGCGCTACGCCAAGCGTCCGCGGATCCACCGCCTCAACGCGGCCTCGACCATGCGCGACAAGGGCGCCTGGTACAAGGAGGAATGGCGCCGCAAGGTGGAAAGGATCGGCAACCTCAACTACCCCGAGGACGCCCGTCGCCAGCACCTTTACGGCCATCTGCGCCTGCTGGTGTCGATCAACCGCGACGGCACCCTCTACGAGGTGCAGGTCCTGGAATCCTCCGGCGAGCCCCAGCTGGACCAGGCGGCGCAGCGTATCGTCCGCCTGGCCGCGCCTTATGCCCCCTTCACCGGGGACCTGGCCGACATCGACCGGCTGGAAATCATCCGCACCTGGCGTTTCGAGCGCGGCGACCGGCTATCGAGCAACTGACGCGCTCCGCCGGAGCGATCGTGCAGACTCGCCGCACCGGCCTGTGCCACTCTTGAAGCCTGCGCCCCTAAGCTCGAAACTAGGCCGATGAAAATGAATACAGCCCCCCAGTACCTGAAGAACCATTTCCTGATCGCCATGCCGCACTTGGCCGATCCCAACTTCGCCCAGTCCCTGATCTACCTGGTCGAACACAACGATCAGGGCGCCATGGGTCTGGTGGTCAACCGCCCGGGCGAACTCGACCTCGGCCAGGTGCTCGCCCAGCTGCGTCCGGACAGTCCGCCCCGCGAGGACCGCAGCGCCCTGCCGATCTACACCGGCGGCCCGGTGCAGACCGACCGCGGCTTCGTCCTGCACGAGCCCGGCTACAGCTTCCAGGCGACCCTGGGCCTGGGCGAACTGGCGCTGTCCACCTCCCAGGACACGCTGCTGGCCATCGCCGACGGCAGCGGTCCGGCACGCTGCCTGATCGCCCTCGGCTATGCCGGCTGGGATGCCGGCCAACTGGAAGCCGAACTGCTGCAGAACGCCTGGCTGACCTGCCCGGCCGATCCCGCCATCCTCTTCGATACCCCGGCCGAGCAGCGCCTGCCCGGCGCCGCCGCCCGCCTGGGCATCAACCTCGCCCTGCTGACCTCCCAGGCCGGCCACGCATGAGCGGGCCGCGCCTGCTGCTCGGCTTCGACTACGGCACCCGGCAGATCGGTGTCGCCGTCGGCCAGGCGATCACCGGCCAGGCCCGCGAGCTGTGCGTGCTCAAGGCGCAGAACGGCGTGCCCGACTGGAGCCGAGTCGAGCAACTGGTCAAGGAGTGGCGACCGGACGCCATGGTCGTCGGTCTGCCGCTGAACATGGACGGCACGCCGAGCGAAATGAGCGAGCGCGCCGAGCGCTTCGCCCGCCGCCTGCACGGCCGCTTCGGTCTGCCGGTGCATACCCACGACGAACGCCTGACCACCTTCGAAGCCAAGGGCTATCGCCTGGCCCAAGGCCAGCGCGACGGCTACCGTCGGCGCCCGGTGGACGCCCTGGCTGCCGCCCTGTTACTGGAAGGCTGGCTGGCCGAGCGCCCGGCCGGCTGAAACCACGGCGCCGCGGCCCGCAGCGCCCCCGAGGAGACCGCCCATGACCCTGCCCGATCCCGCCGTGCTGCTGCCCAGGATGGCTGCCGAGCTGAAACGCCACCTGCAGGCCCATCGCATCGACACGCCGCGCTTCGTCGGCATCCACACCGGCGGCGTCTGGGTCGCCCAGGCGCTGCTGGCCGCCCTCGACAGCGAGGAACCGCTGGGTGTGCTCGACGTGTCCTTCTACCGCGACGACTTCACCCAGAGCGGCCTGCACCCGCAGGTCCGTCCTTCCGCGCTGCCCTTCGAGGTCGAAGGCCAGCACCTGGTGCTGGTCGACGACGTGCTGATGACCGGCCGCACCGTGCGCGCCGCCCTCAACGAACTGTTCGACTACGGCCGCCCGGCCAGCGTGACCCTGGTCTGCCTGCTCGATCTCGACGCCCGCGAACTGCCGATCCGCCCGGACGTGGTCGGCCAGACCCTGTCGCTCGCCCCCGACGAACGGGTAAAATTGCTCGGCCCCGCACCGCTCGCTCTCGAGCGTCAGGTTCTTGCCTAGGGCCTGTCATCACTTATTTCTCACGTTGCGACGGAGCCTGTTTTGGCACAGGGCAAGGCGTGAGGAGAGAGGTTTGGTTATTCCAAATGAACGACGAACAACGCAGCACTGTGCCAAAACAGGCCCGTCCCTTCGGGTTGCGCCTGAAATCAGCCCATCCGGCGTTGCAGCCTTTGGCAAGGGAGTGGCCATTGCCTGCAGGCTGCGCCTTGTCTGGGCTGATTTCAGGCAGCAACGCAACCGGAGAAATAAGTGATGACAGGCCCTAAAAGAGTCCCCGCGATGACGCCGAACGACGCCAAGCGCCCGCTGCAGCTCAACGATCAGGGCCGGCTGCGCCACTTCCTCTCGCTCGACGGCCTGTCCCGCGAGCTGCTGACCGAGATCCTCGACACCGCCGATTCCTTTCTCGAGGTCGGTACCCGCGCCGTGAAGAAAGTCCCGCTGCTGCGCGGCCGGACCGTCTGCAACGTGTTCTTCGAGAACTCCACGCGTACCCGCACCACCTTCGAGATGGCCGCCCAGCGGCTGTCCGCCGACGTGATCACGCTCAACGTGTCGACCTCCTCGACCAGCAAGGGCGAGACCCTGTTCGACACCCTGCGCAACCTCGAGGCGATGGCCGCCGACATGTTCGTCATCCGCCACGCCGACTCCGGCGCCGCACACTTCATCGCCGAGCACGTCTGTCCCGACGTGGCGGTGATCAACGGCGGCGACGGCCGCCACGCCCACCCGACCCAGGGCATGCTCGACATGCTGACCATCCGCCGCCACAAGGGCGGCTTCGAGAACCTCTCGGTGGCCATCGTCGGCGACATCCTGCATTCGCGGGTGGCACGCTCGGACATGCTCGCCCTGCGCGCCCTCGGCTGCCCGGACATCCGCGTGATCGGCCCGAAGACCCTGTTGCCGATGGGTCTGGAGCAGTACGGCGTGCGCGTCTTCCACGACCTGGACGAAGGCCTCCGGGACGTCGACGTGGTGATCATGCTGCGCCTGCAGCGCGAGCGCATGCAGGGCGGCCTGCTGCCCAGCCAGGGCGAGTTCTACCGGCTCTACGGCCTCTCCACCGCGCGCCTGGCGCGGGCCAGGCCGGACGCCATCGTCATGCACCCGGGACCGATCAACCGTGGCGTGGAAATCGAATCGGCGGTGGCCGACGGCGCCCAGTCGGTGATCCTCAACCAGGTCACCTATGGCATCGCCGTGCGCATGGCGGTGCTGTCCATGGCCATGAGCGGGCAGACCGCGCAGCGCCAGCTCAATTCCGAATCCGAGGAGCAGATCTGATGCGTACCCGTATCCTCGGCGCCCGCCTCATCGACCCGACCAGCGGCCTGGACCGGGTCGCCGACCTCTATCTGGCCGACGGCAGGATCGCCGCCGTCGACCAGGCGCCGGCCGCCTTCGAGGCCGACGAGACCCTCGACGCCCGCGGCCTGATCGCCGCGCCCGGCCTGGTCGATCTGTCGGCCGCCCTGCGCGAGCCCGGCTACGGCCGCAAGGGCAGCATCGCCAGCGAAACCCGCGCCGCGGCCGCCGGCGGCGTCACCAGCCTGTGCTGCCCGCCACTGACCAGGCCGGTGCTGGACACTCCGGCGGTGGCCGAACTGATCCTCGACCGCGCCCGCGAGGCCGGCCATGCCAAGGTCTTCCCGATCGGCGCCCTGACCCGGGAGCTGGCCGGCGAGCAACTGGCCGAACTGGTCGCCCTGCGCGACACCGGCTGCGTCGCCTTCGGCAACGGCCTGGCCAGCTTCGCCAGCAACCGCCACCTGCGCCGCGCCCTGGAATACGCGGCGACCTTCGACCTGACCGTGGTGTTCCACTCCCAGGACGCCGCCCTCGCCGAGGACGGCCTCGCCCACGAGGGCCCCATGGCCGGTTTCCTGGGGCTGGCGGGCATTCCGGAAACGGCGGAAACCGTGGCCCTGGCCCGCGACCTGCTGCTGGTCGAGCAGACCGGCGTGCGCGCCCACTTCAGCCAGCTCTCCAGCGCCCGCGGCGCGCGGATGATCGCCGAGGCCCAGGCCCGCGGCCTGCCGGTGAGCGCCGACGTGGCGCTGTACCAGTTGATCCTCACCGACGAGGCGCTGGCCGACTTCTCCAGCCTCTACCACGTACAGCCGCCGCTGCGCTCGCGCGCCGACCGCGACGGCCTGCGCGACGCGGTGCGCCAGGGCACCATCCAGGCCATCGCCAGCCACCACCAGCCTCACGAGGCGGATGCCAAGCTGGCGCCGTTCGGCGCCACCGAGCCAGGCATCAGCAGCGTCGAACTGCTGCTGCCGCTGGCCCTGAGCCTGGTCCAGGAGAACGTGCTCGACCTGCCGACCCTGCTCGCGCGCCTCACCAGCGGTCCGGCCCGGGCCCTGCGCCTGCCGGTGGGCCGCCTGGCCGCCGGCGCCCCGGCCGACCTGGTGCTGTTCGACCCCGAGGCCGCCACCCTGGCCGGCGAACGCTGGCTGTCCAAGGGGCGCAACTGCCCGTTCATCGGCCACGTCCTGCCCGGCGCGGTGCGCTACACCCTGCTCGACGGACGGATCAGCTACCAGGCCTGATCGCGGGCATGCCCGCACGACGGCCAGGCTCGCCGACGGCGGGCCCGGTCCTCCGGGAAATCACTGACCGCGCTGGGCGTTGCGCAGGGACACCTGCTCGTTCAGCGTCCAGAAGTCGTAGAGCACGCCGATCAGGAACAACCCGCCGGTCAGCAGGTAGAGCAGGCCGGTGAGCCACTTGCCCAGGTACATGCGGTGCACGCCGAAGACGCCGAGAAAGGTCAGCAGGAGCCAGGCGATGTTGTAGTCGGTGGAGCCGGCATGGAAGCGCAGGTCCGCCTCGCGGTCCATCGACGGGATCAGGAACAGGTCGATCAGCCAGCCGATACCGAGCAGGCCCAAGGTGAAGAACCAGATCGTCCCGGTCAGCGGCCGGCCGTAATAGAAACGGTGCGCGCCGAGAAAGCCGAAGATCCACAACAGGTAGCCGATGAGTTTGCTGTGGGTGTCCTGAACCTGCATGACGAGTCTCCAGAAAGACATTGAGGATGGGCGAAAGCACCCGTGGCGACAAGCCTCCCGGCCCAGGGCAAGCGCATGGAATGCCCGCCGGATATCGATGCCCAGCTCGCGCCAGGTGACGATGCGGCCCCGGGCGGTGAATGAACTCGATGGGGTCCTCGATGGAAATGATGCGGCCGTTCCGGTTGCGGTAGCCGGTCATCGCCACCAGCGAGGTGGACTTGCCGATGGTGCCGACGGACAGCATCAGGCCGCGCCCGGCCATCGACAGCTCGCGCGGCCCGTCCGGCAACTCGAATTCGTCGAAGGCCGGGACGCGCTGCTGGAAGGCGCGGTCCCGGAAGCGGCGGCCGCTGGCGAAGTCGCGTTCGCGGCTGGCGGTGCAAATGTTCGTTCATCAGCGCGAGCACGGCTTCCCGGACCTGCTCCGCCGACAAGCGGGGCGCGACCCGGTGGCAGTGGACGCCGTCAAGCCTCATCGACGGCGGTACGCCCGCGGTGATGAACCGAACGGAGGCGCCCTTCTCCATCATCGGGCGCAGCAGCTTTCCGAAGTCCATGGCCGTGGTCGCCCGTGCCGTGCCCGAAGGTACGGCCGGTCTAGAAACTGTCGGGAATCTTCGCCTTCTCGCGGGCGCTCTCGCGGCTGATCGCGCCCCTGGACAGCAGGCTCTTCAACGCCATGTCCAGGGTCTGCATGCCCAGCGAGCCGCCGGTCTGGATCGCCGAGTACATCTGCGCCACCTTGTCCTCGCGGATCAGATTGCGGATCGCCGGGGTGCCGATCATGATCTCGCGGGCCGCCACCCGGCCGCCGCCGACCCTCTTCAGCAGGGTCTGGGAGATCACCGCCTGCAGCGATTCGGAGAGCATCGAGCGGACCATCGCCTTCTCCTCCGCGGGAAACACGTCGACCACCCGGTCGATGGTCTTGGCCGCCGAGGTGGTGTGCAGGGTGCCGAACACCAGGTGGCCGGTTTCCGCGGCGGTCAGCGCCAGGCGGATGGTTTCCAGGTCGCGCATCTCGCCGACCAGGATGACGTCCGGGTCCTCGCGCAGCGCCGAACGCAGCGCCTCGGCGAAGCCCAGGGTGTCGCGGTGCACTTCGCGCTGGTTGATCAGGCACTTCTTCGGCTCGTGGACGAATTCGATCGGGTCCTCGATGGTGAGGATGTGCTGGTGCCTGCTGCCATTCAGGTAGTCGAGCATGGCCGCCAGGGTGGTCGACTTGCCCGAGCCAGTGGCGCCGGTGACCAGCACCAGGCCGCGCGGCACCTCGGCGATCTTCCTGAACACCTCGCCCATCTCCAGCTCGTCCATGCTCGGGACGCGCGACGGAATGGTGCGGAACACCGCGCCGGCGCCACGGTTCTGGTTGAAGGCGTTGACCCGGAAGCGCGCCACGCTCGGCACCTCGAAGGAGAAGTCGGTTTCGAGAAACGTTTCGTAATCCTTGCGCTGCTTGTCGTTCATGATGTCGTGGATCAGTGCGTGCACCTGCTTGTGGTCCAGCGGCGGCAGGTCGATGCGGCGCACGTCGCCGTCGACGCGGATCATCGGCGGCAGGCCGGCGGAAAGGTGCAGGTCCGACGCGCCCTGCCTGGCGCCGAAGGCGAGCAGTTCGGTGATGTCCATGGGGGTCCCCAATCGCCAACAAGCGGGTAGAATGCCGCGACAGCCGGCGGCCCGGGCAGGAAACGGAACAAGATGTCCAGCATTCCAGAAAGTGTTGCAAAGGTTCGCGCGCGCATCCGTGAGGCGGCGCAAGCTTCCGGCCGCGATCCGCAGAACGTGCGCCTGCTGGCCGTGAGCAAGACCAAGCCGGCGAGCGTCCTGCGCGAAGCCTTCGCCTGCGGCCAGCGCGACTTCGGCGAGAACTACCTGCAGGAGGCCCTGGCCAAGCAGGCCGAACTTGCCGATCTGGAGCTGACCTGGCACTTCATCGGGCCGATCCAGTCCAACAAGACCCGCGCCATCGCCGAACATTTCGCCTGGGTCCATTCGGTCGACCGGGCGAAGATCGCCCAGCGCCTGTCCGAGCAGCGTCCGGCGCACCTCCCGCCCCTGAACATCTGCCTGCAGGTGAACGTCAGCGGCGAGGCGAGCAAGTCCGGCTGCGAACCCGAGGAGCTGGCGGAACTCGCCGGAGCCGTGGCGGAACTGCCCAACCTGCGCCTGCGCGGCCTGATGGCGATTCCCGAGCCGAGCGACGATCCCGCCGCCCAGCACGCGCCTTTCGCCCGCCTGCGCGAGCTGCAGGAAAGCCTCGGCCAGCACCTCGGCCTCGATCTCGACACCCTCTCCATGGGCATGAGCCACGACCTGGAGGCCGCCATCGCCGAAGGCGCCACCTGGGTCCGCATCGGCACCGCCCTGTTCGGCGCCCGCGACTACGGGCAGCCTTCCCGTTAGACAGAAGGAAAGTCCCCCATGACCGACCCCCGCATCGCCTTCATCGGCGCCGGCAACATGGCCGCCAGCCTGATCGGCGGGCTGCGCGCCCAGGGCGTGCCGGCCGGCGCGATCCGCGCCAGCGCCCCGAGCGCCGAGCGGCGCGCGCGCATCGCCGCCGAACACGGCATCGAGCTGTTCGCCGACAATGCCGAGGCCGCCGCCGGCGCCGACCTGGTGGTGCTGGCGGTCAAGCCGCAGGTGATGAAGTCGGTCTGCCAGGCGCTCGCCGCCCACCTGCGCCCGGAGCAGTTGATCGTCTCCATCGCCGCCGGCATCACCTGCGCCAGTCTGGAGTCCTGGCTGGGCGAGCGGCCGCTGGTACGCTGCATGCCGAACACGCCGGCGCTGCTGCGCCAGGGCGTCAGCGGCCTGTTCGCCAACGCCCGGGTGTCCGCCGCCCAGCGCCAGCAGGCCGCACGCTTGCTGGGCGCGGTCGGCCTGGTCCTGTGGCTCGACGAGGAGCGCCTGATCGATGCCGTGACCGCCGTCTCCGGCAGCGGCCCGGCGTACTTCTTCCTGCTCATGGAAGCCATGACCGCCGCCGGCGAACGGCTCGGCTTGCCGCACGGCAGCGCCGTGCAACTGACCCTGCAGACCGCCCTGGGCGCGGCGCGCATGGCCACCGAAAGCGGCGTCGACGCCGCCGAACTGCGTCGCCGGGTGACCTCGCCGAACGGCACCACCGAGGCGGCGATCAATACCTTCCAGGCCGGCGGCTTCGAAGCCCTGGTGCAGCAGGCGCTGGACGCCGCCGCCCGACGCTCCGCCGAACTGGCCGAACAGTTGGGCCGATAAGGAACCTTGATTCGATGAACGGATTGAACACTGCGATCATCTACCTCGTGCAGACCCTCGGCAGCCTCTACCTGCTGATCGTCCTGCTGCGCTTCATCCTCCAGTTGGTGCGCGCCGACTTCTACAATCCCCTCAGCCAGTTCGTGGTTAAGGCCACCCAGCCGCTGCTCAAGCCGCTGCGGCGGGTCATTCCCGGTTTCGGCGGAGTGGACTTCGCCTCCCTGGCGCTGGCCATCCTGGTCCAGCTGGCGCTGATGATCGGCGTCCTGCTGCTGATGGGCTACGGCGTCGGCGGCTACCTGATGCCGCTGCTGGTCTGGTCGGTGATCGGCGTCACCTCGCTGTTCCTCAAGGTGTTCTTCTTCGCCCTGATCGTCAGCGTGATCCTGTCCTGGGTCGCTCCCGGCAGCTACAACCCGGCCGCGCAACTGGTCAACCAGATCTGCGAGCCCCTGCTGTCGCCGATCCGCCGTGTCCTGCCGAATCTCGGCGGCCTGGACATCTCGCCGATCTTCGCCTTCATCGCGCTGAACCTGATCGACATGCTGGTGATCAACAACCTCGCCGCCATGAGCGGCATGCCGCGGGCGCTCAGCCCCTTCCTCTGATGAGTTGGTACCGTTGGGACGGCGAGGACCTGATCCTCGCCTGCCACCTGCAGCCCAAGGCCAGCAAGGACGAATTCGCCGGGCTGCATGGCGAGCGCCTGAAGATCCGCCTCACCGCCCCGCCGGTGGAGGGCAAGGCCAACGCCCACCTGCTGGCCTTCCTCGCCGGCGTCTTCGGTGTGCCGAAGAGCCAGGTGAGCCTGGAAAGCGGCGAGTCGAACCGCCAGAAGCGGGTGCGCATCCGCCGGCCCCGGCAGCTTCCGGCGCTGCCCGGCCTGGCGCCGCGACCGGACGCCTGAGCGCCTCGCACGCCCGCCGCCGTGGCGCTTTCGCCTTTGGCGAGGAATGGATTCCAGACGGCGACGCAAGCGTGGAAATAATCGATGCCAGGCCCTAGACTGGCGTTCTTTTTTGCGAGAGCAGGGGCCTGCGATTGGCTTTTCCCGAAGATTCTGTCGGTCTGGTTCGCCCACAGATGCTGCACTTCAGCGAACCCTTGACGCTTGCCTGCGGACGCAGCCTGAGCGACTACGAACTGGTCTATGAAACCTACGGCGAACTCAACGCGGCACGCAGCAATGCGGTGCTGGTCTGTCACGCGTTGTCCGGCCATCACCATGCCGCCGGCTACCACAGTCCCGAGGACCGCAAGCCCGGCTGGTGGGACAGTTGCATCGGCCCCGGCAAGCCCATCGACACGCGGCGCTTCTTCGTCGTCGCCCTGAACAACCTCGGCGGCTGCAACGGCTCCACCGGCCCCGGCAGTCTCAACCCGGCGACCGCCCGCCCCTATGGCGCGGACTTCCCGGTGGTGACGGTGGAGGACTGGGTGCACAGCCAGGCGCGCCTGGCCGATGCCCTGGGCATCCAGCAATGGGCCGCGGTGATCGGCGGCAGCCTCGGCGGCATGCAGGCCCTGCAGTGGACCATCAGCTACCCCGAGCGGGTCCGCCACTGCCTGGCCATCGCCTCGGCGCCCAAGCTGTCGGCGCAGAACATCGCCTTCAACGAGGTGGCGCGCCAAGCGATCCTCTCCGATCCGGAATTCCACGGCGGCCATTTCCAGGAGCACGGGGTGATCCCCAGGCGCGGGCTGATGCTGGCGCGCATGGTCGGTCACATCACCTACCTGTCGGACGACGCGATGGGCGAGAAGTTCGGCCGCGAGCTGAAGACCGACCAGCTCAACTACGACTTCCACAGCGTGGAGTTCCAGGTGGAGAGCTACCTGCGTTACCAGGGCGAGGAGTTCTCCGGGCGTTTCGACGCCAACACCTATCTGCTGATGACCAAGGCGCTGGACTACTTCGACCCGGCCGCCGCGCACGGCGACGATCTGGCGAAAACCCTGGCGGTGGCCCGGGCCGATTTCTGCCTGATGTCCTTCACCACCGATTGGCGCTTCTCGCCGGCCCGCTCGCGGGAGATCGTCGACGCGCTGATCGCCGCCGGCAAGAACGTCAGCTACCTGGAGATCGACGCGCCGCAGGGCCACGACGCCTTCCTGATGCCGATCCCCCGCTACCTGCAGGGGTTCGCCAGCTACATGAACCGAATCGCGGTATGACATGCCCATGAGAGCCGATCTGGACATCATCCAAGAGTGGATTCCCGCCGGCAGCCGGGTGCTCGACCTCGGCTGCGGCGACGGCGAACTGCTGGCCCGGCTGCGCGAGCACAAGCAGGTCAGCGGCTACGGCCTGGAGATCGACCCGCAGAACATCGCCGCCTGCCTCGACAAGGGCGTCAACGTGATCGAACAGAACCTGGACAAGGGCCTCGGCAACCTCGCCAGCGACAGCTTCGACGTGGTGGTGATGACCCAGGCGCTGCAGGCCGTGCACTACCCGGACCGTATCCTCGAGGAGATGCTGCGGGTCGGCCGCACCTGCATCATCACCTTCCCCAACTTCGGCCACTGGCGCTGCCGCTGGTACCTGGCGAGCAAGGGACGGATGCCGGTTTCCGAGTTCCTGCCCTACACCTGGTACAACACGCCGAACATCCACTTCTGCACCTTCAAGGACTTCGAGGCGCTGTGCCGGGAACGCCAGGTGCGGGTGCTGCAGCGCCTGGCGGTGGACCGCGAGCACCGGCATGGCTGGGCCAGCCGGCTGTGGCCTAATCTGTTGGGTGAAATCGGCATCTACCATGTCAGTCGCCGCTGACCGCCGCGGCGGCATGGCCGGCCGCCCTCGCCCGGTTCTTCCGTAAGGAGATCGTCATGCGTCGCCCAATCCCGTTCCTGCTCGCCCTCTGCCTGTCGCTGTCGGCCACCGCAGCCGAGCGCCTGCAGAAGTTCGCCGACCTCGATGTGCACTACAGCGCCTTCAACTCCGGCTTCCTGCAGCCGGAGATCGCCAGCGCCGCCGGCATCGTCCGCGGCAAGACCCAGGGCGTGCTCAACATCTCCGTGCTCAAGAGCGGCAAGGCCCAGCCCGCGACGATCAAGGCCCAGGTGCGCAACAACCTGGGGCAGGTCCGCGCGCTGAGCTTCCGCGAGGTGCGCGAGGACGAGGCCATCTACTACCTGTCGCAGTTCCCCTTCGACAAGGAAACCCTGCACTTCAAGGTCGACGTCCAGAGCGGCGGCGGCCCCCTCAACAGCTTCGAATTCGACCAGGAATTCTTCCCCGACGAATGATGACTCTCAGCCAACTGGTGCTGGCCAGCCACAATGCCGGCAAGCTCAAGGAACTCCAGGCCCTTCTGGGCAACGCCGTGCGGGTACGCTCGGTCGGCGAATTCAGCGACGTCGCGCCGGAAGAGACCGGCCTGTCCTTCGTCGAGAACGCCATCCTCAAGGCCCGTCATGCGGCGCGGCTGTCCGGCCTGCCGGCGCTGGCCGACGACTCGGGCCTGGCGGTCGATGCCCTGGGCGGCGCACCGGGCATCCATTCGGCGCGCTATGCCGGCGGAGGCGGCGACGCGGCGAACAACGCCAAGCTGCTGGAGGCGCTCCGCGAGGTGCCGGACGCCGAGCGTGGCGCCCGCTTCGTCTGCGCCCTGGCCCTGGTGCGGCATGCCGAGGACCCGCTGCCGATCATCTGCGAGGGCCTCTGGCAGGGGCGCATCCTGCACGCACCGCGCGGCACCGAGGGCTTCGGCTACGACCCGCTGTTCTGGGTGCCGGAGCGCGGCTGCTCCAGCGCCGAGCTGGCCTCGGCCGAGAAGAACCGCCTGAGCCACCGCGCCCGCGCCATGCTCCAGCTCAGGCAGCGGCTGGGACTGGCATGAGCCACCAAGCCTCTCCCCCCGCCCCTCTCCCGGAGGGCGAGGGGAGAAAAAGCGGACTCCTGCTGCCGCCCTTGGCGCTGTACGTCCACATTCCGTGGTGCGTACGCAAGTGCCCCTACTGCGACTTCAACTCCCATGCCGCCGGCGCGGAATTGCCGGAAGAAGTCTACGTCGACACCCTGCTCGCCGATCTCGCGGCGGACCTCCCGGCCGCGCACGGCCGCGAACTGGTGTCGATCTTCTTCGGCGGCGGCACGCCCAGCCTGTTCTCCGCCCGTGCCTTCGAGCGCTTGCTGGACGGGATCGGCCGGCATCTCTCCTTCGCCCGCGATATCGAGATCACCCTCGAAGCCAACCCCGGCACCTTCGAGCAGGAAAAATTCGCCGACTACCGCCGCCTCGGCATCAATCGCCTGTCGATCGGCGTGCAGAGTTTCCAGAACGCGCAGCTCCAGGCCCTGGGCCGCATCCACGACGCCGGCGAAGCGATCCGCGCGGCCGGAATGGCGCGCCGCGCCGGCTTCGACAACTTCAACCTCGACCTGATGCACGGCCTGCCGGGACAGGACCTCGCCGGCGCGCTGGCCGACCTGCGCCAGGCCATCGCCCTGGAGCCGACGCACCTGTCCTGGTACCAGTTGACCCTGGAACCGAACACCCTGTTCTGGAGCCAGCCGCCAGAGATTCCCGAGGACGACCTGCTCTGGGACATCCAGGAAGCCGGCCAGACGCTGCTGGCCGCCGAGGGCTTCGTCCAGTACGAGACCTCGGCCTATGCCCGAAATGGCCGGCGCGCGCGGCACAACCTCAACTACTGGACCTTCGGCGACTTCCTCGGCATCGGCGCCGGCGCCCACGCCAAGCTCAGCGATCCGCACGGGCGTATCCGCCGCACCTGGAAGACCCGCCAGCCCAGGGACTACCTGGCGCCGGAGCGGCGCTTCCAGGCCGGCGAGCGCCTGCTGGAGGCCGACGAACTGCCGTTCGAGTTCATGATGAACGCCCTGCGCCTGACCGAAGGCGTGCCGGCGGGGCTCTTCGGCGAACGTACCGGCTTGCCGCTCGCCGGCATCGCCGCTCCCTGCGCCGCCGCCCGCGCCGCCGGCCTGCTGGAGAACGACCCGCAGCGCTTGCGGCCGACCGCCCGCGGCCAACTGTTCCTCAACGACCTGCTGCAGTATTTCCTGCCGTAAGCCTGTCCACCGAAACCACCAACGGTGGGCAAGGCCTACGGCCGTTGCCCACCCTACGGGACTGCAACATTTCCTGCCGTAGGCGTGGCCGGCGTAGGGTGGAAAACGACCGCAGGTCTTTTCCACCATCGGCGCGGCGGCAGTGGTGGAAAATCGTTACGCGAGTTTTCCACCCTACGCCCGCTCAATCGACACGCTGGAACTTCAAATCCCATACCCCGTGCCCGAGACGTTCGCCGCGGCGTTCGAACTTGGTCACCGGGCGCTCTTCGGGACGCGGCACGTAACCACCGTCCGCGGACAGGTTGCGGTAACCCGGCGCGGCGTTCATCACCTCCAGCATGTGCTCGGCATAGGGCCGCCAGTCGGTGGCCATGTGCAGTACGCCGCCGACCCCGAGCTTCTGCCGCACCAGTTCGGCGAACGCCGGCTGGACGATGCGCCGCTTGTGGTGGCGGCTCTTGTGCCAGGGATCGGGGAAGAACAGCAGTACCCGCTCCAGGCTGGCATCGGCCACGCACTGGCGCAGCACGTCCAGCGCGTCGCAACTGTAGACGCGCAGGTTGGTCAGGTTTCGCGCCAGGGCGCCGGCGAGCAGGGCGCCGACGCCCGGCTTGTGCACTTCGACACCGATGAAGTCCTGTTCCGGCGCCGCCGCGGCCATCTCCAGGGTGGAATGGCCCATGCCGAAGCCGATCTCGAAGGTGCGTGGTGCGCTACGCCCGAATACCCGGTCGAAGTCGCGCGGGCCGTCCTCCAGTTCCAGGCCGAACCTCGGCCAGCCCTGCTCGAGGCCACGCTGCTGGCCTTCCGTCATGCGCCCGGCGCGCATCACGAAGCTCTTGATGGTGCGCAGGCGCGGCGCGTCGCCGGCGGTTCGCGGCACCTGTTGTATTTCGTCGGTCATAACGCTTCCTGAAAAGACGAACGAGCCCTGCCCTCACGGACAGGACTCGCTGCACTGGACACGGGCGGCGCCGGGCGCCGCCCGGCAAATCAACGGATCAAGCCTTCCAAGGGCGACGAGGCGCTGGCGTAGAGCTTCTTCGGCATGCGTCCGGCCAGCCAGGCCAGGCGTCCGGCCTCGATGGCATGCTTCATCGCCCGGGCCATCAGTACCGGGTCCTGGGCATGGGCGATGGCGCTGTTCATCAGCACCGCCTCGCAGCCCAGCTCCATGGCGATGGTCGCGTCCGAGGCGGTGCCCACGCCGGCATCCACCAGCACCGGCACCGTCGCCTCCTCGAGGATGATGCGCAGGTTGTAGGGGTTGCAGATGCCCAGGCCGGTGCCGATCAGGCCGGCCAGCGGCATCACCGCGATGCAGCCCATTTCCGCCAGTTGGCGGGCGATGATCGGGTCGTCGCTGGTGTAGACCATCACATCGAAGCCGTCCTTGACCAGCACCTCGGCGGCCTTGAGGGTCTCGATCACGTTGGGGAACAGGGTCTTCTGGTCGGCCAGCACCTCCAGCTTGACCAGTTTGTGGCCGTCCAACAGCTCGCGGGCCAGGCGACAGGTGCGCACCGCCTCCTCGGCGGTATAGCAGCCGGCGGTGTTCGGCAGGATGGTGTAGCGCGCCGGGTTGATCACGTCGAGCAGGTTCGGCTCGCCGGGATTCTGGCCGATGTTGGTGCGGCGCACCGCGACGGTGACGATCTCGGCGCCGGAAGCCTCGATGGCCTGGCGGGTCTCCTCGAGATCCTTGTACTTGCCGGTGCCGACCAGCAGGCGCGACGCATAGGTGCGGCCGGCCAGGGTGAAGGGCTTGTCGTTGCGAGCGGGACTCATCGGGATTTCCTCCTGAGCAGGCGGTTGAAAGGGTGGTGCCGGAGCGCCGCTCCGTGGTCGGGCCGGGCGCGAGGGTGTTTCAACGACCTGCTAACCACCACCGATGGCATGCACCACCTCGACCCGGTCGCCCTCGCGCAAGGCGGTGGCGGCATGCAGGCTGCGGGGTACGATATCGAGATTGAGTTCGACCGCGACGCGCCGGCCGGCCAGATCCAGGCGGGCCAACAGGTCGGCGATGGTCTGGCCATCGGCAAGTTCGTAGGGTTCGCCGTTCAACTGAATGCGCATGACGGGTTCGCTGCGTCCGGAAGGTCCGGCATTCTAGCCCCGATCCACGGCGATCACCAAGGCAGTGGCGGGGCGCCGTCCGTCGCTCAGGCCGACGTGCCGAGGCGCCAGCCGACCAGCCCCAGGCACAGCCAGCCGAGCAGGAAGGCCAGACCGCCGAACGGCGTGACGAGGCCGAGCTTGTGGCCGCCCAGGGTGAGCAGGTAGAGGCTGCCGGAGAACATCAGGATGCCCAGGCCGAACAGAATGCCGGCCGCCGCCAGCAGGCGCCCCGGCCGGTGCAGGGCGAGCAGGCCGGTACCGAGCAGCGCCAGGGCATGGAACTGCTGGTAGTGCACGCCGGTCTGGAACACCTCCAGGTATTCCGGGCTCAGCAGACCGCGCAGACCGTGGGCGCCGAAGGCGCCGAGGGCCACGCCGGCGAAGCCGAACAGGGCAGCCAGCACGAGAAAGGCACGCGCCATGAAGGAACTCCAGACAGAAAAGACGGGGCCGCTATAATGGCCCGCTCGACCGTCCCGGCCAAGTCGACCATGCCCCGCTCCCTGCTCCTCCGCCTGCTGCAGCTTCCGCTCTGGCTCGCTGCCGGCTCCATCCTGCTGGTACTGAGCCTGCGCTGGGTGGCGCCGGTGGGCAGCGCGTTGATGGTGGAACGCAAGCTGGAGTCCTGGTTCGACGACCATCCCATCGAACTGCGGCGGGAATGGCGCCCCTGGGGCGAATTGCCGAATGCCCTGAAGATGGCGGTGATCGCCGCCGAAGACCAGAACTTCGCCGAGCATTGGGGCTTCGACCTCGCGGCGATCCGCGCCGCCCTGAAGCACAACGAGCTGGGTGGCACGCTGCGCGGGGCCAGCACCCTCAGCCAGCAGGTGGCGAAGAACCTGTTCCTCTGGTCCGGGCGCAGTTGGCTGCGCAAGGGCATCGAGGCCTGGCTCACCGCACTGATCGAACTCTTCTGGTCCAAGCAGCGGATTCTCGAGGTCTACCTGAACACCGCCGAGTGGGGCGAGGGGATATTCGGCGCCGAAGCCGCCGCCCGCCACCATTTCGGCATCGACGCATCCGCCCTGTCGCCCCGCCAGGCCAGCCTGCTCGCCGCCATCCTGCCCAATCCGCGAAACTGGAGCGCGTCCGCGCCGAGCGCCTACATCGGCCGCCGCGCCGACTGGATCGCCCGGCAGACGCGCCAGTTGGGCGGCAACGCCTACCTGGATCGGCTCGACGGCCCGTATCCGGCCCGCTGAGCGCAACGCCCCCTACAGCCAGCCCTGCTCGGCCATCGACAGCGGCTCGCCGTCGCCGACGATGAAATGATCGAGTACCCGCACATCGACCAGCGCCAGCGCCTCCTTCAGCCGCCGGGTCAGGCTGAAGTCCGCCTGGCTCGGCTCGGCGATGCCGGAAGGATGGTTGTGGGTGAGGATCAGCGCGGCGGCGTTGTGCGCCAGGGCGCGCTTGAGCACTTGGCGCGGATAGACGCTGGCGCCGTCGACGGTGCCCTGGAACAGCACCTCGAAAGCCAGCACCCGATGCTTGGCGTCGAGGAACAGGCAGCCGAAGACCTCGTGGGGCTCGTGGCGCAGGCGCGCCTTCAGGTAATCGCGCACCGCCTGCGGGCTCTCCAGCGCCGGATCGCGGCGCAGGCGCTCGGCCAGGTGCCGGCGGGACATTTCCAGCACCGCCTGCAACTGGGCGAACTTGGCCGGACCGAGGCCGAGGCGGCGGCTGAACGCGGCCCGATCGGCCTCGAGCAGGGCACGCAGGCCGCCGAAATCGTTCAGCAGGTGGCGGGCCAGATCCACCGCGGTCTGCCCGGCGACCCCGGTGCGCAGGAAGATCGCCAAAAGCTCGGCATCGCTCAGCGCCGACGCCCCCTGCTCCAGCAGTTTTTCCCGCGGCCGCTCCGCCGCCGGCCAGTCCCGAATGCCCATGCCGCCTCCCTGTCGAGCCGCCCCGCTACTCCCGGCGCGAGGCTGTGCTATCTTAGCCGGCATTTTGTGCCCGGCCGTGATGAGGAGCACATCCAGGCAGTCCGACTGCCCGGAAGCCGGGGACACGCGATCATGAAAACAACGCAAGGCAGGCCTATGCAGCGGCTGTATCGGAAACGCATCGTCCTGGGCGTCGGCGGCGGCATCGCCGCCTACAAGAGCGCGGAGTTGGTCCGCCGCCTGCGCGACCAGGGTGCGCAAGTCCACGTGGTGATGACCCGGGGGGGACGCGAGTTCATCACCCCCCTGACCCTCCAGGCCCTGTCCGGCCATCCGGTGCACCTGGATCTGCTCGATCCGGCCGCCGAAGCGGCGATGGGGCATATCGAACTGGCCAAATGGGCCGATCTGGTGCTGATCGCGCCGGCCACCGCCGACCTGCTGGCGCGCCTGGCCCAGGGCATGGCCGACGACCTGCTGACCGCCCTGGTGCTGGCCACCGACGCGCCGGTGGCCCTGGCTCCGGCGATGAACCAGGCGATGTGGCGCGACCCGGCGACCCAGGCCAACGCACGGACCCTCGCCGAGCGCGGTCTGCGCCTATTCGGTCCGGCCGAAGGCAGCCAGGCCTGCGGCGACGTCGGCCCGGGACGCATGCTGGAGCCCGCGGAGCTGGCCGAACGGGCCGCCGACTGCTTCGCAGGCGGCCGCTTGACCGGCCGCCACGTGCTGATCACCGCCGGACCGACCCGGGAAGACATCGACCCGGTGCGCTACATCAGCAACCACAGCTCCGGCAAGATGGGCTTCGCCCTGGCCGAGGCCGCCGCCGAGGCCGGCGCCCGCGTCACCCTGGTCAGCGGCCCGGTGCACCTGCCGACGCCGGACCGGGTCGAACGCATCGACGTGATCAGCGCCCGCGACATGCTCGCCGCCTGCGAGGCGGCGCTGCCCTGCGACATTCTCATCGCCGCCGCCGCGGTGGCCGACTATCGCCCGCAGGCCGTCGCCCCGCAAAAACTGAAGAAGAGCCCGGACAGCGACGACGGCCTGATCCTGCAACTGGTGCGCAACCCGGACATTCTCGCTACCCTGGCGCAGCGCGCCGACCGCCCGTTCAGCGTCGGCTTCGCCGCCGAAACCGAAAACCTGCGGGAATACGCCCTGCGCAAGCTGAAAACGAAAAACCTCGACCTGATCGTCGCCAACGACGTGGCCACCCCCGGCATCGGCTTCAACAGCGAGGAAAACGCCGTCAGCGTCATCGACCGCGCCCAGCGGGAAACCCGCTTCGCCCGGACCGGCAAGGGCAAGATCGCCCGCCAACTGATCGCCTTCATCGCCGACCGCTTCGACCAGGCCTGACCCCATGCACAGTCTGCAAGCCAAGATCCTCGACCCCCGCCTGGGCAGCGACTACCCGCTGCCGGCCTATGCCACCGCCGGCTCCGCCGGCCTCGACCTGCGCGCCATGCTCCAGGAGGAGCTGACCCTGGAGCCGGGACAGACCGCCCTGATCCCCACCGGGCTGGCCATCCACATCGCCGACCCGGGCCTGGCCGCGCTGGTCCTGCCGCGCTCCGGGCTCGGCCACAAGCATGGCATCGTCCTCGGTAACCTGGTCGGCCTGATCGACTCGGACTACCAGGGCGAGCTGATGATTTCCTGCTGGAACCGTGGCCAGAGCACCTTCCGCATCGCCGTCGGCGAGCGCATCGCCCAACTGGTGCTGGTGCCGGTGATGCAGGCACACTTCCAACTGGTCGAATCGTTCGACGAGAGCCAGCGCGGCGCCGGTGGATTCGGCCATTCGGGCAGTCATTGAGCGGAACTCCGCGCCGTCCCGGCCATCCAATCTGGCGGGCCGGCGCCGCACGGTAACGAACTGCTCTCTTGCTCACCGAGCAGGTCGCAGGCTGCTCTACTCAACGACATGCTCGACATGGATATCCTCGAAGTAACCCGGACCGCCTGTCCGGAAATATCGGAGCCCCACCCTCGCATGAACAGCTTCCAGAAAGCCCCCTCCCTGCCCGCCAGCATCTTCCGGGCTTATGACATCCGCGGTGTGGTCGGCGACAGTCTGACCCCGGAAGCCGCCTACTGGATCGGCCGGGCCATCGGCTCGGAAAGCCTGGCCAAGGGCGAGCCGAACGTTTCGGTCGGGCGCGACGGCCGCCTGTCCGGTCCCGAGCTGGTCGAGCAGTTGATCCGCGGCGTGCGCGACAGCGGCTGCAAGGTCAGCGACGTCGGCATGGTGCCGACCCCGGTGCTCTACTACGCGGCCAACATCCTCGCCGGCAAGTCCGGCGTGCAGCTCACCGGCAGCCACAACCCGCCGGACTACAACGGTTTCAAGATCGTCGTCGCCGGCGATACCCTGGCCAACGAGCAGATCCAGGTGCTGCGCGAGCGCATCGAGAGCGGTGACCTGACCGCCGGCGAAGGCAGCGTCGAGCAGGTCGACGTGCTGGAGCGCTATTTCGAACAGATCACCGGCGACATCCGTCTGGAACGCAAACTGAAGGTGGTGGTCGACTGCGGCAACGGCGTCGCCGGGGTGATCGCGCCGCGCCTGATCGAAGCGCTCGGCTGCGAGGTGATCCCGCTGTTCTGCGAGGTCGACGGCAACTTCCCCAACCACCACCCGGACCCGGGCAAGCCGGAGAACCTGGAAGACTTGATCGCCAAGGTGGCCAGCGAGAAGGCCGACCTCGGCCTGGCCTTCGACGGCGATGGCGACCGCGTCGGCGTAGTGACCAACAGCGGCGGCATCATCTATCCCGACCAGTTGCTGATGCTCTTCGCCAAGGACGTGGCCGCACGCAACCCGGGCGCCGAGATCATCTTCGACGTCAAGTGCACCCGCCGCCTGACCCCGCTGATCAAGGCCAGCGGCGGCCGTCCGCTGATGTGGAAGACCGGCCACTCGCTGATCAAGAAGAAGATGAAGGAAAGCGGTGCCCTGCTCGCCGGCGAGATGAGCGGGCACGTGTTCTTCAAGGAGCGCTGGTTCGGCTTCGACGACGGCATCTACAGCGCCGCGCGCCTGCTGGAGATCCTCGCCAAGGACCCGCGCCGCGCCGACCAGGTATTCACCGACTTCCCGGTGGACCTCTCCACCCCGGAAATCAACGTCAAGGTCACCGAGGAGAGCAAGTTCGCCATCATCGAGGCCCTGCAGCGCGACGCCCAGTGGGGCGAAGGCGCCGAGGTGAGCACCCTCGACGGCGCGCGCGTCGACTATCCGAAGGGCTGGGGTCTGGTGCGCGCCTCCAACACCACGCCGGTGCTGGTGCTGCGCTTCGAGGCGGAAAGCGCCGAGGAGCTGAAACGCATCCAGGAAGTGTTCCGTGCGCAGCTTTATAATGTCGCCCCGGATCTGAAGCTGCCGTTCTGACCCGGCCGGCATGCCCAGGGCCGACGCTCGCCACTGGCGGGCGTCGGCCTTTCGTCGTCTGGGCGGCAGCCGATTTTCATTTTCCCCCATCCCAGTCTCTGTCCAGCGGAGTTCAGCATGACCCTCAGCCGTGATGCCGCCATTCAGGTCGCCCAGGTTCTCTCCGAAGCACTGCCCTACATCCGCCGCTTCGTCGGCAAGACCCTGGTGATCAAGTACGGCGGCAACGCCATGGAGAGCGACGAACTGAAGACCGGCTTCGCCCGCGACATCGTGCTGATGAAGGCGGTCGGCATCCACCCGGTGGTGGTGCACGGCGGCGGCCCGCAGATCGGCGACCTGCTCAAGCGCCTGTCCATCGAAAGCCGCTTCGTCGACGGCATGCGCGTCACCGATGCGCAGACCATGGACGTGGTGGAAATGGTCCTCGGCGGCCAGGTGAACAAGGACATCGTCAACCTGATCAACCGCCACGGCGGCAGCGCCATCGGTCTGACCGGCAAGGACGCCGGCCTGATCCGCGCGAAGAAGCTCAAGGTCACCCGCCAGACCCCGGAAATGACCCAGCCGGAAATCATCGACATCGGCCAGGTCGGCGAAGTCGAGTCGGTCAACACCGAGCTGTTGAACATGCTGGTGCAGGGCGACTTCATCCCGGTGATCGCGCCGATCGGCGTCGGTGCCGACGGCGAGTCCTACAACATCAACGCCGACCTGGTCGCCGGCAAGGTCGCCGAGGCGCTCAAGGCCGAGAAGCTGATGCTGCTGACCAACATCGCCGGGCTGATGGACAAGGAAGGCCGGGTGCTCACCGGGCTGTCCACCGAGCAGGTCGACGCCCTGATCGCCGACGGCACCATCTACGGCGGCATGCTGCCGAAGATCCGTTGTGCCCTCGATGCCGTCCAGGGCGGGGTGACCAGTGCGCACATCATCGACGGCCGGGTACCCAACGCGGTACTGCTGGAGATCTTCACCGACACCGGCGTCGGCACCCTGATCACCAACCGCCAGGGCTGATGCGGACACCGGCCGCATCCAGGATGCAGAAGGGGGAGCCAGGCTCCCCCTTCTTCGTTGCGGACACCGTGCAGCCGCTACAGACGCCTTACAGCAGTGCCGGAATGCCCGGAATCTGCCCGATGGCCGCCAGGATGCCGGTCAGCAGCAGGAACACGCAGGTCGGGATGACCCAGCGGTGCACGGCCCCCATCGCCTGGCCGCGCTCCTTGTCGCCGATCAGCCCGAGATTGTCCAGCAGCATGGTCAGCGACCAGCCGAAGGCCGGGTTCACCAGCGCCGAGGAGAAGATCACCACGGCGGCGGACTGGGAAGTCTTGCCCTCGCGGGTCATCTGCATGCCGGCCTCCAGCAGTGGCAGGTAGACGCCGACCAGCAGCGCCACGCTCGACACCGGCGGCCATACCGCCAGGTCCTGACACCGCGCGACGGATCGGTCGATGATTCGAATCGGATGGTCGAAGCGATGAGGCAGGCGTCGATGGATCACGCCGGGGTAGCGAGGTAAGGGGGCGGCAATACAATACCGGGGCCGCAGGCGCCGACTATCAGCCAACCGAACCGGCTCGACGGGCCCCTATCGGCATCGGCACCCCGGCTGCCCAGCCTCAACTATCGGTCATATGCCGTATTGCGCACGATAGGCTTCCACGGCGCTCAAATGGCGCTTGAGCTGCGCATCTTCCGCCAGGTACTCCAGCACATCGGAGAGGGAAGCGATGCTGACCACCGGCATGGCGAAGTCGCGCTCGACCTCCTGGATCGCCGACAGCGCGCCCTGGCCGCGTTCCTGGCGGTTCAGCGCGATCAGCACGCCGGCCGCCCGGGCGCCCTGCCCCTGGATGATCTGCATCACCTCGCGGATCGCCGTGCCGGCGGTGATCACGTCGTCGACGATCAGTACCCGCCCGCTCAGCGGTGCGCCGACCAGGCTGCCGCCCTCGCCGTGGTCCTTGGCTTCCTTGCGGTTGAAGCACCAGGGCAGGTCGAGTCCATGGTGCTCGGCCAGCGCCACCGCGGTCGCCGCGGCCAGCGGGATGCCCTTGTAGGCCGGCCCGAACAGCACGTCGAAGGCAATGCCGCTACCGACCAGGGCCGAGGCGTAGAAACGGCCCAGTCGCGCCAACGCCAGCCCGCTGTCGAACAAGCCGGCGTTGAAGAAATAAGGGCTGGTCCGTCCCGACTTGAGGGTGAACTCGCCGAAGCGCAGCACACCGCGCTCGATGGCGAAACGAATGAATTCGCGCTGGTAGGCCTGCATGAAAAGTCCCGATAGGCACGGATTTAGCTATATGCTCCGAGGTCGGGTATCATACACGCTGGTTTTTTTGGGGGCCATGTATGCGGATCATCAGTGTAAACGTCAATGGTATCCAGGCTGCCGTCGAGCGTGGCCTGCTCAGCTGGCTGCAAGCCCAGAATGCCGACGTGATCTGCCTGCAGGATACCCGCGCCTCCGCCTTCGAACTGGACGATCCGACCTACCAGTTGGACGGCTACTTTCTCTATACCAGCGAGGCGGAAGTCCCCAGCCAGGGAGGCGTCGCACTCTATTCGCGGCTGCAGCCCAAGGCAGTGATCGGTGGCCTCGGCTTCGAGACGGCCGACCGTTACGGGCGCTACCTGCAAGCGGACTTCGACAAGGTCAGCATCGCCACCCTGCTGCTTCCTTCCGGACAAGGCGGCGACGAGAGCCTGAACCAGAAGTTCAAGTTCATGGACGACTTCGCCCGCTATCTGGAGAAGCAACGGCGCAAGCGCCGCGAATACATCTATTGCGGCTCGCTGTACGTGGCGCACCAGAAGCAGGACGTGAAGAACTGGCGCGACTGCCAGCAGTTGCCCGGCTTCCTGGCGCCGGAGCGCGCCTGGATGGACCAGATCATCGGCCACATGGGCTACGTGGACGCCCTGCGGGAAACCAGCCGCGAGGGTGACCTCTACAGCTGGTGGCCGGACAGCGAACAGGCGGAGATGCTCAACCTCGGCTGGCGCTTCGACTACCAGTTGCTGACCCCGGGCATGCGCCGCTTCGTGCGCAACGCCCGCCTGCCCAGGCAGCCGCGCTTCTCCCAGCACGCGCCGCTGATCGTCGACTACGACTGGCTGCTGAGCCTGTAGACGACGCAGCTCCGGAAGAGGCCGGCTCCGCAGCCGGCTCTTCCCCCCCTCCCGCTCACTTCACCAGACGCAGGCAGAAGGGATAGCGCCAGGCCTCTCCGGCATTGGCCCGGATGCCGGCGATGACCACCAGCACCAGGGCCGTCAGGTTGACCAGCACCATCAGCGGGAAACCGATGAAGATCCAGGCGAGCACGCCGCAGAGCATCATCAGGATGCTGTAGGTAATCTGGAAGTTGAGCGCCTCCTTGCCATGCCAGTCGACGAAGGGGTCGCGCTCCTTCTGCAACTGCCAGACGATCAGCGGCCCCAGCACATTGCCGACCAGCGGCGCCACGAACCAGAAGAAAGCTGCGTAATGGCAGAGCATCGCCCAGCGGCGGACCTGGGGATCGGGCAAGGGGACGAGCGGCGGCGAGGACATGCGAACTCCCGGCGAAAAGTCAGTCGGCCAGCACGGCGCGTTGCAGCTCGAACAGCTCGCGGATGCCCTGGGTGGCCAGGGCCAGCATGGCGTTCAGCTCCTCCGGCTGGAAAGGCTCGCCCTCGGCGGTGCCCTGCACCTCGATGAAACCGCCGGCGTCGGTCATCACCACGTTGAGGTCGGTCTCGGCGTCGGAGTCCTCGGGATAGTCCAGATCCAGGATCGGCTCGCCCTGGTAGATGCCCACGGAAACCGCCGCGACCATCTGCTTCAGGGGATCGCCCTTCAGCGCCCCGCGCTTCTTCAACACCGCCAGGGCATCGACCAGCGCCACCATGGCGCCGGTGATCGAGGCCGTGCGGGTACCGCCGTCGGCCTGGATCACGTCGCAGTCGACGTACAGGGTGTTCTCGCCCAGCTTGCTCATGTCCAGCGCGGCGCGCAGCGAACGACCGATCAGCCGCTGGATCTCCAGGGTGCGCCCGCCCTGCCGGCCGCGGCTGGCCTCGCGCGCCATACGCTCCCCGGTGGCCCGCGGCAGCATGCCGTACTCGGCGGTCAGCCAGCCCTTGCCCTGGCCCTTGAGGAAACGTGGCACGCCGGCCTCGGCGCTGACCGTGCAGATCACCCGGGTGTCGCCGAACTCCACCAGCACCGAGCCCTCGGCATGCCGGGTGTAGTTGCGGGTGATGCGAATCGGACGCAACTGGTGGGGCGCTCGGCCACTGGGACGTTTCATCTGGGCTTACCTGTACGGTCGGAAAAAATTTGCCGGCCATTATAGGGCGCTCATCGTCAGTCGGACATGCCGATTGGGCCGCGGCGACGCACTGCGCTACAATCCGTTCCCTTTAAATACGACGATCCGAGAGGTGGACACCATGGCGCACAGCATGACTGCCTTCGCCCGCGTCGAGCGGGCCGGCGCCCACGGCACCCTGAGCTGGGAACTGCGCTCGGTCAATCATCGCTACCTCGAACCGCACCTGCGTCTGCCGGAGGCCTTCCTCGATCTCGAGGGCGCCCTGCGCGACGCCCTGCGCCAGGGGCTTTCCCGCGGCAAGGTCGAATGCACCCTGCGCTTCGACGAAGGCAGCGCCGGACAGCCGTTGCAGATCGACCGCGAACGTGCCAGCCAACTGGTGGCCGCCGCCGAGGACATCGCCGCCCTGATCCGCCAGCCGGCCCCGATCGACCCCTTCGACGTGCTGGCTTGGCCCGGCGTGCTGGTGGCCGATGCCGCCGATCACCAGCGCCTCAGCGCCGAAGCCCTGAGCCTGTTCGACGAGGCCCTGGCCCAGCTCAAGGCCGGCCGCGCCCGCGAAGGCGCGGAACTGGCCCGGTTGCTCGAGGAACGCCTGGACGCCATGCTCCAGGAGGTCGAGAACCTGCGCCAGTTGGTCCCGCAGATGCTCGCCAACCAGCGCCAGAAGATCCTCGACCGTTTCCGCGACACGCAGCTGGAACTGGACCCGCTACGCCTCGAACAGGAACTGGTGCTGCTCGCCCAGAAGAGCGACGCGGCCGAGGAACTGGATCGCCTCTGCACCCACATCGCCGAGGTCCGCCGCGTGCTCAAGGACAGCGGCACGGTCGGCCGCCGGCTGGACTTCCTGATGCAGGAACTCAACCGCGAGGCCAACACCCTTGGCTCCAAGGCCTTCGATCCCCGCTCCACGCAGACCGCGGTCAACCTCAAGGTATTGATCGAACAGATGCGCGAGCAGGTACAGAACATCGAGTGAAGCCCCACTCCACGAGAATCCGCGCTCAGGAAACGTCCATGTCCGCCACCGGCACCCTCTACATCATTTCCGCACCTTCCGGCGCCGGCAAGACCAGCCTGGTCAAGGCCCTGATCGACGCCCTGCCACAGGTGCGGGTATCGGTCTCGCATACCACCCGCGGCATGCGCCCGGGCGAGGTCGAAGGCGTGAACTACCACTTCGTCGACCGCCCGACCTTCCTCGGCATGCTCGAGCGGGGCGAATTCCTCGAGCACGCGGAAGTCTTCGGCAACCTCTACGGCACCTCGCAGCTGTGGCTGGAGCAGACCCTGGCCGAGGGCTACGACCTGATCCTGGAGATCGACTGGCAGGGCGCCCAGCAGGTCCGCAGGCTGCTGCCCCAGGCGCAATCCATCTTCATCCTGCCGCCGAGCCAGCAAGCCCTGCGCCATCGCCTGACCAACCGCGGCCAGGACAGCGACGAGATCATCGAGCGGCGCATGCGCGAGGCGGTCAGCGAGATGAGCCACTACGTGGAATACGACTACCTGGTGATCAACGACAACTTCGCCCACGCCCTCGAAGACCTGAAGTCGATCTTCCGCGCCCGCCAGTTGCAGCTGGAAGCCCAGCAGCGCCGCCACGGCGACCTGCTCGCCGAACTGCTGGCCTGAAGCCGCGCGCCTGCGCGACCCCGGCCGCCGGGCGGCCCGGCGTCTCTGCAGGAAGGTCTTCAGCGCGGACACCGGCAGGATCGCCCCAGGCAGGATCGCCCCGAGCAGGACCATCGGCAGCCGCTTCGGCACCAGGCCGGGCCGATCAAGCCGATGGCGGGCCGGCGACGAAGCCCCGGCCGCTGCAAGGGACCTGCAGGATTCAGCCGCTTTCACGTCGTGCGCTCACCGCTATGCCTATGGATGAATAGCGGAAGACCCGGCAAGCAGCACTCCACTCGGTACAGGACCGAAAACCGGCCCCAGCGGATCGGCCGCAGCCGGCCGCAACCGATATGTTTCTTTATATAGGCAGGAAAATCGCGTGTCCCGGAAGGCGACCGGCGAGCCCGTCGCAACGCCGGCCGTCTTCTCCTGCCGCTGTCGGCTTCGCGACGAGGCCGACAGCGGTTGCCAGTTCGGGGCAATGACCGCACGGCCATTTGGCCCTTCCCTTCGAAGTGGCGTTTTCCTAGACTAGTCAGTCCGCTTGTCCATTTGGCACTGCAACACTCATTTCGTCACGAGGAACACCATGGCCCGCGTTACCGTTGAAGACTGCCTGGAAAACGTCGATAACCGCTTCGAGCTGGTCATGCTCGCCAGCAAGCGCGCGCGCCAGTTGGCCACCGGCGGCAAGGAGCCGCGCCTGCCCTGGGAGAATGACAAGCCCACCGTGGTCGCCCTGCGCGAGATCGCCGCGGGCCTGGTCGACTACAACGTCATCGCCCAGGACGAGATCGTCGCCGAGGAGCCACTGTTCGCCGCCTTCGAGGAAGATAGCAACGAGGCCCTGTAACACGATGTCAGACAGCGGTCGCGGCACGGGAGCAGTGTTCGCCGGCCAGGGGGAGCGTCCTTGGCCAGCATAGACACCCTTGCCGATCGGCTCCTGACCTACCTTGCCCCGGACCAGGTCAACCTGGTCCGCCGAGCCTATTACTACGCCGAGCAGGCCCACGACGGCCAGCGTCGACGCAGCGGCGAGCCCTACGTCACCCATCCCCTCGCCGTCGCCAACATCCTCGCCGACATGCACATGGACCATCAGAGCCTGATGGCCGCGATGCTCCATGACGTGATCGAGGACACCGGCATTCCCAAGGAGGCGCTGGTCGAGCAGTTCGGCGAAACCGTCGCCGAACTGGTCGACGGGGTCAGCAAACTGACCCAGATGAAGTTCGAGAACAAGGCCGAGGCGCAGGCCGAGAACTTCCAGAAGATGGCCATGGCCATGGCCCGCGACATCCGCGTGATCCTCGTCAAACTGGCCGACCGCCTGCACAACATGCGCACCCTCGACGCCATGCCCTACGAGAAGAGCCGGCGCATCGCCAAGGAAACCCTGGAAATCTACGCGCCCATCGCCAACCGCCTGGGCATGCACAGCATGCGCGTGGAATTCGAGGACCTCGGCTTCAAGGCCATGCACCCGATGCGCTCGGCGCGCATCCGCCAGGCGGTGCGCCGCGCCCGTGGCAACCGCAAGGAGATCGTCACCAAGATCGAGCAGTCGCTGGTCGCCTGCCTCGAGCGCGAGGGCCTCGACGGCGACGTCAAGGGGCGCGAGAAGCACCTCTACAGCATCTACAAGAAGATGCGCGGCAAGCGCAAGGCGTTCAACGAGATCATGGACGTCTACGCCTTCCGCATCGTGGTCGACAAGGTCGACACCTGCTACCGCGTGCTCGGCGCCGTGCACAACCTCTACAAGCCGCTGCCCGGCCGCTTCAAGGACTACATCGCGATTCCCAAGGCCAACGGCTACCAGTCGCTGCACACCACCCTGTTCGGCATGCACGGCGTGCCCATCGAGATCCAGATCCGCACCCGCGAGATGGAGGAACTGGCCAACAACGGCATCGCCGCCCACTGGCTGTACAAGTCCGGCGACGAGGACCCGATCAAGGGCAACCACGCGCGGGCCCGGCAGTGGGTCAAGGGCGTGCTGGAGCTGCAGCAGAGCGCCGGCAACTCGCTGGAATTCATCGAGAGCGTGAAGATCGACCTGTTCCCCGACGAGGTCTACGTGTTCACGCCCAAGGGCCGCATCATGGAGTTGCAGAAGGGCTCCACCGCGGTCGACTTCGCCTACGCGGTGCACACCGACATCGGCAACAGTTGCATCGCCTGCCGCATCAACCGCCGCCTGGCGCCGCTCTCCCAGCCGCTGGAGAGCGGCTCCACGGTGGAGATCGTAACCGCTCCGGGCGCGCGGCCGAATCCGGCCTGGCTGAACTTCGTGGTCACCGCCAAGGCGCGCACCCACATCCGCCACGCCCTCAAGCAGCAGCGCCGCTCGGAATCCATCAGCCTCGGCGAGCGCCTGCTGAACAAGGTGCTCGCCGGCTTCGATGCCAGCCTCGAACAGATCCCAGCGGAGCGCATCCGCCAGGTGCTCGACGAATACCGCATGGAGGTCTTCGAGGACTTGCTGGAGGACATCGGTCTCGGCAACCGCATGGCCTACGTGGTGGCCCGACGCCTGCTGGCCAGCGAGGGCGAGGAGATCCCCAGCGCCGAAGGCCCGCTGGCGATCCGCGGCACCGAGGGCCTGGTGCTGAGCTACGCCCGCTGCTGCTCGCCGATCCCCGGCGATCCCATCGTCGGTCACCTGTCGGCGGGCAAGGGCATGGTCGTGCACCTGGAGAACTGCCGCAATATCGGCGAGATCCGCCACAACCCGGAAAAATGCATCCCGCTGACCTGGTCCAAGGACGTCAGCGGCGAATTCAACGTCGAACTGCGCATCGAACTGGAACACCAACGCGGCCTGATCGCCCTGCTCGCCGGCAGCGTCAACGCCGCGGACGGCAACATCGAGAAGATCGGCATGGACGAGCGCGACGGCCGCACCAGCGTGGTCCAACTGGTGGTCAGTGTGAAGGACCGTATCCACCTGGCCCGGGTGATCAAGAAGCTGCGTGCCCTCAAGGGCGTCATCCGCATCACCCGCGTGCGCGCCTGAGCGCCGACGCCGCGCCGCCCGGAACATCCCCGAAGGAGCTTTCCATGAGCAAGAGCGTGATCAATACCGACAAGGCCCCCGCCGCCATCGGCACCTACTCCCAGGCGATCAGGGCCGGCGATACCGTCTACCTGTCCGGACAGATTCCCCTCGATCCCGGGACCATGGAACTGGTCGAGGGCGACTTCGAAGCCCAGACCGTGCGGGTGTTCGAGAATCTCAAGGCGGTCGTCGAGGCGGCCGGCGGCTCGTTCGCCGACATCGTCAAGCTGAACATCTTCCTCACCGACCTGGCCCACTTCGCCAAGGTCAACGAAGTCATGGGCCGCTACTTCGCACAGCCCTACCCGGCCCGTGCCGCCATCGGCGTCGCCTCCCTGCCGCGCGGCGCGCAGGTGGAGATGGACGGCATCCTGGTCCTCGGCTGAACCCCATGGGCGGAGCCGACGCTCCGCCCTTTCCCATCGACGCCCCCCTGTCAGCGTTATATTTACGAATATATAGCGCTTGTCCTACACTGCCCATTGGCCCCGCCAGCCAGGCACCCGAGTCCTGGGCGGGAGAAGGATCTGTTCGCCCGCTGTCCGGTCCGTCCGGGCAAGTCATGCATTCGCCCGAATGACCTGCGCCGCCTTCGACGGAGGGCGGCGCATCCGACAATCCGCCCCGCCGCCCTGGCGCGCCGCACGCCAGCAGTCGTTCGCGGGCACCGCCCGAGGAGGCAAGCCATGTCCAATCCGCCGCTGGATACCGAGGAAAACGCAACCACCCTCGCGATAACGCCCATCCCCGCCGAATCCCTGCCGCTGGTGCGCGAAACCGTCGAGCGCCTGCGCCCGGGCGTGCAGCGCGACGGTGGCGACCTGGAGCTGGTCGCCGTACAGGACAACATCGTCCGCCTGCGCCTCAAGGGCGCCTGCGTCGGCTGCGCCATGTCCGCCCAGACGCTCGGCGGCGTGCGCCGCGAACTGGTCAAGGTGCTCGACAATCCCTCGGTGCGCGTACTGCCGGCCCCCTGAGTAGAGTCCCATGCGCCAGACAGAACGCCAGACAGGAGTGGTCATTCCCATGTCCAGCCTCCCCCAATACTGCGAATGCGGCCTCGGCGAGTGCCGTACGGACGTGTTGCCGCTGCTCTACGAAATGAGCCAGATCGCCACGGAAAGCGGCGATCTGTCGAGCATCATCAGCATCCTGCTGCGCCTGATGAAGCGCCACATGAAAGTGGTGCGCGGCATGGTCACCCTCTACGACCGGGACTCCGGCAGCATCGTCCTGCACGAGAGCTTCGGCCTCAGCCCCGAAGAGGCCGGCAAGGGCGTCTATCTGCTCGGCGAAGGCATCATCGGGCGGGTGGTGGAAACCGGCCAGAGCATCGTGGTGCCCTGCATCCGCGACGAGCCGGCGTTCCTCAACCGCACCGGCAGCCGCGACTGCGACAGCGACGACGCCAACCTGTCGTTCATCTGCGTGCCGATCCTGCGCGGTCGCCAGGTGATGGGCACGATCAGCGCCGAGCGTCTCTACGACAACGCCGAACTGCTCAAGCTGGACGTCGAGGTGCTGTCGATCCTGGCCACCACCACCGCCCAGGCGGTCGAACTGTACTTGGTGGAGAACGTCGAGAACGTCGCCCTGGAGGCGGAGAACCGTCGCCTGCGCAGCGCCCTGGGGGAGCGCTTCAAGCCCGCCAACATCATCGGCAATTCCAAGCCGATGCTCGAGGTCTATCAACTGATCGAGCGCGTGGTGCGTACCAGGACCACGGTGCTGATCCTCGGCGAGAGCGGCGTCGGCAAGGAGCTGGTGGCCGGCGCCATCCACTACAACAGCCCGGCGGCCAAGGGGCCGTTCGTCAAGTTCAACTGCGCCTCGCTGCCCGAATCGGTCATCGAGAGCGAGCTGTTCGGCCACGAGAAGGGCTCCTTCACCGGCGCCATCGGGCTGCGCAAGGGTCGCTTCGAGGAAGCCGCCGGCGGCACCATCTTCCTCGACGAGGTCGGCGAGATGTCGCTGACCACCCAGGCCAAGCTGCTGCGCGTGCTGCAGGAGCGCAGCTTCGAGCGGGTCGGCGGCAACACCACCATCCACGTCGACCTGCGGGTGATCGCCGCGACCAACCGCAACCTCGCCGAGATGGTCGCCGACGGCACCTTCCGCGAGGACCTCTACTACCGCCTCAACGTCTTCCCCATCACCATCCCGCCACTGCGCGAGCGCGGCAGCGACATCATCACCCTGGCCGACCACTTCGTCTCGCGCTTCTCCAGGGAAATGGGCATCGAGGTCAAGCGCATCTCCACCCCGGCGCTGAACATGCTGCAGAGCTACCAGTGGCCGGGCAACGTGCGCGAACTGGAGAACGTCATCGAACGCGCCATGCTGCTCAGCGAGGACGGGGTGATCCACGGCTACCATCTGCCGCCGTCGCTGCAGGCGCCGGTGGTCGGCGACAGCGAAGCGCCGCCGGACGGCCTAGAGGCGCGCCTCGGCGCCATCGAGTACGAACTCATCGTCGAAGCCCTCAAGCTGCACCACGGCAACATGACCGAGGCGGCCACCCACCTCGGCCTGACCCGCCGCGTGCTCGGCCTGCGCATGGGCAAGTACAACCTCAACTACAAGGACTACCGCTGAGCGCGGCGTACCGCCCGCGTGAAAGTACCACCGCGTACAGGGATCGTTCGCCACGGTACGTCCCCTCCGAAAAAACCCGCCGGAACCCTTCAGGGACGCGGGTCTTGCGCGATTGGCGCGACCTTTGCTCCAGCTCCTGCAGGGGTTCGCGACGGGGCGCTCCGCCCGGCGGACCGCACCTTTCCATCCACCGCACGCGACGGGCATCGCCCGTCCGGAGAGGGACGATGAATCAGACCGAAATCCAGAACCTGCTCGACGAGCCAGCCTGCACCCACAACACGGCGGGCAAGACCGGCTGCTCGCGCTCGCGCCCGGGAGCCACCCAGGGCGGCTGCGCCTTCGACGGCGCGCAGATCGCCATCCTGCCGATCGCCGACGCCGCGCACATCGTCCACGGTCCGATCGGCTGTGCCGGCAGTTCCTGGGACCTGCGCGGCAGCAATTCCTCCGGCCCACAGTTGTACCGCCTGGGCATGACCACCGAACTGTCCGACGTCGACGTGATCATGGGCCGCGGCGAGAAAAAGCTGTTCCACGCCATCCGCCGTGCAGTCGAGCGCTACCAGCCGCAGGCAGTGTTCGTCTACGGCACCTGCGTGCCGGCGATGCAGGGCGACGACATCGAAGCGGTGGCCCGCGACGCCAGCCAGCGCTGGGGCGTGCCGGTGATTCCGGTGGACGGCGCCGGCTTCTACGGCACCAAGAGCCTGGGCAACCGCATCGCCGGCGAAACCCTCTACCGCCACGTCATAGGTACCCGCGAACCGGCGCCGCTGCCGCAAGGCGCCGTCGGCCACGGCATCACGGTGCACGACGTCAACCTGATCGGCGAATACAACATCGCCGGCGAGTTCTGGCGCGTCGCGCCGCTGTTCGACGAACTCGGCCTGCGCATTCTCTGCACCCTGTCCGGCGACGCGCGCTTTCGCGAGGTCCAGACCATGCACCGCGCCGAAGCCAACATGGTGGTCTGCTCCAAGGCCATGCTCAACGTCGCCCGCCACCTGCGCGAGGACTACGGCACGCCGTTCTTCGAGGGCAGCTTCTACGGTATCGCCGATACCTCCCAGGCCCTGCGCGACTTCGCCAAGGCGATCGGCGACCCGTCGCTGTCGGTACGCACCGAACTGCTGATCCTGCGCGAGGAAAACAGGGCCAGGGCGGCGCTCGAACCCTGGCGCGAGCGACTGGCCGGCAAGCGCGCGCTGATCTTCTCCGGCGGCGTGAAATCCTGGTCGGTGGTTTCGGCGCTGCAGGACCTCGGCGTCGAGGTGATCGCCACCGGCACCGAGAAATCCACCGAGGAAGACCGCGCGCGCATCCGCGAGCTGATGGGGCCGAACGCCCGGATGATCGACGACAACGACCAGAGCGCGCTGATCGCCACCTGCATCGAGAGCGGCGCCGACATCCTCATCGCTGGCGGACGCTACCTGTACGCCGCGCTCAAGGCGCGCCTGGCGTTCCTCGACATCAACCACGAACGCGACTTCGGCTACGCCGGCTACGGCGGTTTCGTCGAACTGGCCCGCCAGTTGGCGCTGGCCGTGCACAGCCCGGTATGGCAGCGCGTGCGCCAGGAGCCGCGCTGGGTACGCGCCAGCACCCGGGCCGCGCTGCTGGAGGAGGCCTGACATGGCCCGGATCGTCCAGACCAGCAAGCCCCTGAGCGTCAATCCGCTGCGCGTCAGCCAGCCGATGGGCGCCGCGCTGGCCTTCCTCGGCCTGTCCCGCAGCCTGCCGCTGGAGCACGGCGCCCAGGGCTGCACGGCGTTCAGCAAGGTGTTCTTCACCCGCCACTTCCGCGAACCCATCCCATTGCAGACCACCGCGCTGGACATGGCCAGCACCGTGCTCGGCAGCGACGAGCGGCTGCAGGAAGGCCTGGCCACGGTGATCGACGGGCATCACCCGGAAGTGGTCGGGCTGATCACCACCGGCCTGGTGGAAATGCAGGGCGCCGACATCCGTCGCGTGCTGCGCAGCTTCCATGCCGAACGCTGCGAAAGCGCCAGCGTCGTCGCGGTGAACACCCCGGACACCCTCGGCGGGCTGGAGAGCGGCTACGCCCTGGCGGTGGAGGCGATCATCGAGGCGCTGGTGCCGGATAGCGTGGTGCCGGCGGCGCAGCGGGCCCGCCAGGTCAACCTGCTGGCCGGATCGATGCTGACCCCGGCCGATGTCGAGGCGATCCGCGAGTGGATCGAGGGCTTCGGCCTGCAGGCGGTGATCCTGCCCGACCTGGCCGACTCCCTCGACGGTCACCTGACGCCCCAGGGCTACACCACCCTGACCACCGGCGGCACCACCCGTCAGGAAATCGCCGCCATGGGCCGCTCGGCGCTGACCCTGGTGATCGGTGACTCCCTCGGCCGCGCCGCCGACCTGCTGCAGGCGCGTACCGGAGTACCGGACCTGCGCCTGCCCGGACTGACCGCGCTGGCCGACTGCGACGCCTTCGTCCAGGCGCTCGCCGATGTCTCCGGCCGCCCGGTGCCGGCGCGCATCCTGCGCCAGCGCGAGCAACTGCTCGACGCCATGGTCGACAGCTATGTCCCGGTCGGCGGCACGCGCATCGCCATCGGCGCCGACGCCGACCAACTGGTCGCCATCGGCCGCTTCCTCGACGACGTCGGCGCCCGCCTGGTCGCCGCGGTCAGCCCTTGCCGCAGCGCGGCGCTGGAGGCGCTGAATATCAAGGAAGTGATGATCGGCGACTTCGAGGACCTGGAGGAACGCGCCCGCGAAACCTCCGCGCAATTGCTGATCGGCAACTCCCACGCCCTGCAGAGCGCCGAGCGCCTCGGCATCCCGCTGCTGCGCGCGGGTTTCCCGCAGTACGACCACTACGGCGCGGCGGCGCGCCTGTGGGTCGGCTACCGCGGCGCGCGCCAGTTGCTCTTCGAACTGGCCAACCTGTTCGCCCCCCGGGGCGCCGGCATCGCCCCCTACCACTCGCCGCTGCGCCAGGATTTCGACGGCGCGGCCGCACCTTCCGCGAGGAGCATCACTGCATGATCAAAGTCGCTTTCGCGTCCAACGACCGGGTCAACGTCAACCTGCACTTCGGCGCCGCCGACACCCTGATGGTCTACGACATTTCGCCGGGCTACGCCGAACTGCTCGGCGTCGGCGAGTTCGTCCAGGCCAACATGAAGGGCGAGAACCGCTTCAAATCGCTGTCGGACGGGCAGACCAACATCATCGACCTGCAGCTCAGCGCCGAGGAACTGGAGCGTCTCGCCGCCAAGCCACCGGAGGACAAGGTGATCGCCAAGCTGAAATTCCTCGAAGGCTGCTCGGCGATCTACGCCGCCTCGATCGGTACTTCGTCGATCAAGCGACTGATAATGGCCGGTATCCAGCCGATCATCGTCGGCACCGGCCAGACCATCGAGGACCTGCTCAACGAGGTCAGCCTGGCCCTGCACTGCGGCGGCCTGAGCTGGGTGGAGCGGGCCAAGGCCAAGGCCGAACGCGCTGCGGCCCAGAACCCCGCCGCGCCCCACACGCCCTCCGGCAACGGCCTGCGCCTGATCACCTCCATCGAGGAGCTGGAATAGCCACTTCCGTGCGGGGCGCCGAAGGCTCAGCGCATCGAATGGTGATGCGCGGAATGGCCTTCCACGGCATCCCTCCCGTGGTCGCCGAGCTGGGCACCGATCCAGGCATGGATCGCATGGATCAGTTCCGGCCTGCCAGCGGCGAAGCGCAGTTGCGCACCGTCCCGGATATCGGCGTATCTCACCGACATCTCGCCCGGCGCGGCATTCCTGAGCGCCTCCAGGCCCGGCATGTCGCGGCCGTGGATGGTTTCCGGCGCGGAGAAGTCCCGCCTCGCGAACTGTTCGCCGACCTCCTGCAGATGCCGGCGGATCAGCGTCAGTTGGGCGGGGTCCGCCCCGTCCTTCAGGACGACCTTCTGGATGCCGCCGTCGGACGTTCTTTCGAAGATGTGAGTGGTCTGCGCCAAGGCGAAGGGCATCACCTGGGCACCGCGCCGGGCGACTTCCGCCTGGCGCTCGGACGAGGCCTGCGAGGCGAACGCATTGCCCGCGAGACACACTGCCATACCCAGTACCGGCAAGAACTTCGACGATCTTTCCATGGAACTCAAAACAACCTCCTGTATGCATCGAGTGCAGGTTCGACGCTTCGCTGGACGCCCGATGCCATGACCGGGCCGATACGCCCCCGGGCCGGCCTCAGCCGCCGGCCATCGCCGAGACGATGAAGACTTCGTCGCGGGTATCGAGCGCCGTTTCCATGCCGTCGAGCGCCTTGATGTCCTTCCCGTTGACGAAAATCCTGATGTATTTCTTCACGCTGCCATCCGGGCCATGCAGTTGGGCATTGAATCCCGGGTAGCGCGTATCGACCTCCCGCAGCAGCGCGCTGACGGAGCCTGCCCCGACTTCCAGTCTGGACAGGTCCTCGACGGACTTTCTGAAGGGCGCGGGCACGAAAAGGGTCGGCATTGTCTTTCTCCTGGAATCAGTGGCTTCTGCTCGCCCCGCAGGCAGGGCAATCCTTCACGCGCTCGATCTCGAGATAGCGTGTCGTGTTCGATTCAAGATCGAAGAACCAGAGTATGTTCTTGAGCGGCTGGCCGAAGCCGGTCAGCACCTTGATCGCCTCCATGGCGATGGTCGTTCCGACGATCGCCGGACCGGGGCCGATCGCCGGGAACACCTTCATGTCCGTCCAGTACTCGGGCTTTTCCGGGAACACGCAGCGCAGGCAGGCGCTTTCGCCGGGAATGAAGGTGCTCGCATAGCCTTCCATGCCGAACATCGCGCCCATGCACAGGGGCTTTCCCTGCCGCATGGCTTCGTCGTTCATCAGGTAGCGCTCCTCGAACAGCGGCGCGCCATCCACCACCAGGTCGGCCCGGGAAACGAGATCGGCGACGTTTTCCCCGTTGATGTATTCGTCCACCGTGACGATCTCGACGTCCGCATCGATCTGCCCGAGCTTTTCCGCCCAGACCTGCGCGCAGGGCCGGCCCAGGTCGTCGGGCGTGATCAGTTGCCAGCGGTTGAGGTATTCCGGCACCACCTTGCCGCCGTGCGCCAGGATCAGGCGTCCCACCCCGGCACGCACCAGGTTCATCGCCGCGGTACCGCCCACGCCGCCCACCCGGGAAACCAGAACGGTGGCGCCCTTGAGGCGCAACTGGCCTTCCTCGCCAAAGCCTTCGATCCGCAACTGCCTGGAGTAACGTTCCCTATCGAACTCGCTAAGCGCCTTAGTCTGCATGAGATTCCTTCGGTCTATCGAAAACCAGCAATGAAGCCTTCCCCATCGGCGATGGCGAAGGGAAACGCGCGACAAGTCGTCAATAAAGGGGCAGCGTCCCGTCGACTTCCGCAACCCAGGCCCGCAGGCCGCCCCGCAGGTTCCAGACCCTGTGGAAGCCCTGCCCTTCGAGGATCTCCAGGGCCTTGCGGCCGCGCGCGCCCATCAGGCAGTAGACGATGATGTCCTTCGCGGGGTCCAACTCCCCGCAACGCGCGGCCAACTCGCCCAGGGGCACATGCACAGCCCCCGCGATCCGGCAGATGTCCCATTCGTGCGGCTCCCGCACATCCAGCAGGAGCACATCCCCGGGGCGTCCGAGCCAGACGGCCGCCTCGCCGGCGGCGATCTCCGCGCGGGCCCCGCCGCCCGGCGCGAGCGCGCCGCAGAAGGCCTGGTAATCCTGTAGCCCGGTGATGCTGGGCGAAGTGCCGCACAGGGGGCAGTCGGGGTCCTTCTCGATCCGCAGTTCGCTGGTCCGCATGCCCAGGGCATCGAACATCAGCAGTCGCCCGACGAGGGGATCGCCGATTCCCAGGATCCGCTTGATGACCTCGGTCGCCTGAACGACCCCCAGGAGTCCCGGCAGCACGCCCAACACCCCGCCTTCGGCGCAACCGGGTATTTCGCCGGGCGGCGGCGGTTCGGGATACAGGCATCGATAGCAGGGCCCCTCCTTCGCGTAAAAAACCGAAGCCTGCCCCTCGAACCTGAAAATGCTGGCATGGACATTGGGTTTTCCCAGCAACACGCATACATCGTTGATCAGATAGCGCGTGGAGAAGTTATCGGTACCGTCGGCGACGATGTCGTAGCGGGAACAAATGTCGAAGGCATTCTCCGCCGTGAGCATGGTTTCGTGCTTGACGATCTCGATATCCGGATTGAGGTCGCGAAGTTTCTCGGCGGCCGAAGTTATTTTCGGTTTGCCGATATCGGCGGTATGGTGGATGACCTGACGCTGCAGATTGCTGTAATCGACGACATCGCTGTCGACGAGCCCCAGACGCCCGACACCGGCGGCGGCCAGATACAGCGCCAGCGGGGAACCCAGCCCGCCCGTGCCGACGCACAGGACCTTCGCCCGCTTCAGCCTCGACTGCCCTTCCAGGCCCACCTCGGGCAATAGCAGATGCCGGCTGTATCTATTGATTTCCCGCTTTGAAAGATCCATTGAGCCTATCCCTGCAGCGATCGGACTACTTCCTGTCCTTATGGATTTTATCGTAACGAACTCAACCAAATAATCTAAGACAAGGCAATGCCCATCGGGGTCTTCGCTTCTGCCGCCAAAGCGCTATACAAATAAATACACATAAATACTTCTTCGATCCCTGTGAAAAACTTGCGTTAATAGCGAGTACTGGCATGTCAATTACTTTTTTATAGAACGAAACATATATTGAAAACATGCCCCGCGTAGTTCCGATGAAATACGGAATCGACGCCGTTCGATCGGTCGCACGCCCCATCTACGACCGCCGAAGCCCGCGGATGGCCATTCGCAACGGCACGAACAAGTGACGCCTGTCATAAAACCGTAAAAAATATTTATTGCACGTTATTTCCCATGGCAAGTCATGCCCATCCGGCATGGGCGCAGGCATGCCGGGCCGCGCGCGGCCCTGGGCTTACCCACCTGGAAATCACGGCGAAGCGACGAAAAAGGCCCGCCGGATGCCATCCGGCGGGCCCTCGGCATTACGGGCGAGACTCAGGTGGCGTCGGCGTGGCTGACCAGGCCCTTGATCAGGATCGCCGCGGTGGCGATGCCGGCCGGCAGCAGCAGGGCGCCGAGCACATCCTCGAAGGTCCAGCCGAGACCGAGCAGGGTCGCGCCGATCCAGGCGCCGAGGATGGCGCCGAAACGGCCGATGCCGAGCATCCAGGACACGCCGGTGGCGCGGCCGTGGGTCGGGTAGAAGCGCGCCGCCAGGGACGGCATGGCCGACTGCGCGCCGTTGACGCTCATCCCGGCCAGCAGCACCAGAGTCGCCAGCAGGGCGGTCTGGCCCAGGCTCTGGCCGACCGCGAAGGTGAAGAGGCCGGCCATCAGGTAGAACAGACCGATCACCTTGTGCGGGTTCATGCGGTCCATGGCCCAGCCCACCGCCACCGCGCTGAGCACGCCGCCGAACTGGAACAGCGCGCCGACGAAGGCGGCCCGCTCCATGCTCGCGCCGCTGTCGCGCAGCAGCGTGGGCAGCCAGCTGGTCAGCAGATAGACGATCACCAGGCCCATGAAATAGGTGAGCCAGAGCAGCAGGGTGCCGACACGGAAGGTGCCGCCGAAGATCACCGCGAAGACGCCGCCGGCCTTCTCCGTGCGCTGTTCGGGGATGCTGAAGCCCCTGGCCTGCGCCGCTTCCTCGCCGATCGGCCGCAGCACCCGGCGGACACGCCCGACGTCGTGACCGCGCGCCACCAGGTAGCGGGCCGACTCGGGCAGCCAGAACAGCAGCACCAGCGCCAGGAGCAGCGGCAGCACGCCACCGACCAGCAGCAGGCTGTGCCAGCCATAGGCCGGGATCATCCAGGCGGAGACGAAGCCGCCGGCCGCCATGCCCAGGTTGAAGCCGCAGAACATGCTGGTCACCAGCAGCGACTTGTGGCGCACCGGGGTGTATTCCGACAGCAGCGTGGTGGCGTTGGGCATGGCCGCGCCGAGTCCCAGACCGGTGAGAAAGCGCAGCACCACCAGTTCGCCGACGTTATCGCTGTAGGCCGACGCCAGGCTGAACAGGCCGAACAGCAGCGCCGAACCGACCAGCACGCCCTTGCGACCGAAGCGGTCGGCCAGCGGACCGGAGCAGAGCGCGCCGAACACCATGCCGATCAGCGCGGCGCTCATCACCGGGCCGAGGCTGGCGCGGTCGATGCCCCAGTCCTGGACCAGCGCCGGGGCGATGAAGCCCATGGCGGCGGTATCCAGACCGTCGAGGAAGACGATCAGGAAACACAGCAGAACGATGCGCCACTGGTAGAGGCCGAGCGGCCGGGAATCGATGAAGGCCTGTACGTCGAGGGTTTTCGGAACCGGGGCGCGGCCGGATGCGGCGGCCTCGCCGGGAAGCGCAAGGGGAGTGCTCATGGGATCTCTCTTGTCGTTGTTGTCGGAGGTAGAGCGCCTCCGAAAGCTACGACCGCCCCAGTCCAGTCAACAAGCCGATAATCGCCTTTCTGTTCGATCAGCGAACGATTCCTCCCGGCTATTCCTCGTACCATCCAGCCCCTCGCCTCTTCGCCGATCGGCCGTCCGGCGCCGTCGAGCACCCCAGTACCATGCGGAACGGATCGCTTCCCGGCTGTACCTGCGGGTACGTCGACGGAGCGCACAGCATCCTGGCCTGGATTTATGGAGTCCAATAAACCTGCAAAAATTAAAATAATTCACTAATTAAATATGTTTTTTTGATTTTATATTCCAAAAAATAGGCAATCATCGACTTATCGATCCTTGTGGCACCGCCCTTGCTCAACTCTCGTCGGCACAAATCAAAACGCCAACGAATCAACGGAGGTTCCTAAGATGGCATTGCGTCAGTGTGCAATTTACGGCAAGGGTGGCATCGGCAAGTCCACCACCACCCAGAACCTGGTCGCCGCCCTCGCCGAAGCCGGCAAGAAAGTGATGATCGTCGGTTGTGACCCGAAAGCCGACTCCACCCGCCTGATCCTGCACTCCAAGGCCCAGGGCACCGTCATGGAAATGGCCGCGTCCGCCGGCTCGGTCGAAGACCTGGAGCTGGAAGACGTGCTGCAGATCGGCTTCGGCGGCGTCAAGTGCGTCGAATCCGGTGGCCCGGAGCCGGGCGTCGGCTGCGCCGGCCGTGGCGTGATCACCGCGATCAACTTCCTGGAAGAAGAAGGCGCCTACAGCGACGACCTGGACTTCGTGTTCTATGACGTGCTGGGCGACGTGGTATGCGGCGGCTTCGCCATGCCGATCCGCGAGAACAAGGCCCAGGAAATCTACATCGTCTGCTCCGGCGAGATGATGGCCATGTACGCCGCCAACAACATCGCCAAGGGCATCGTGAAATACGCCCACTCCGGCAGCGTGCGTCTGGGCGGCCTGATCTGCAACAGCCGCAAGACCGACCGCGAAGACGAGCTGATCATGGCCCTGGCCGCGAAGATCGGCACCCAGATGATCCACTTCGTGCCGCGCGACAACGTCGTGCAACACGCCGAAATCCGCCGCATGACCGTGATCGAATACGATCCGAAGGCCGGACAGGCCGACGAGTACCGTGCCCTGGCTCGCAAAATCGTCGACAACAAGCTGCTGGTCATCCCGAACCCGGCCTCCATGGAAGAACTCGAAGAGCTGCTGATGGAATTCGGCATCATGGAAGTCGAAGACGAGTCCGTCGTCGGCAAGGCCGCCGCCGAAGGCTGATTCACCCAGCACAGCGTTTGCGGAGGAGCGTGCGCCGCGGGCTTTCGGAATGGCTTCTCGCGGCCGGCGGCGCACGCCGCCCTCCCTTCGAACAACCCGACCTCAGGAGCTGACACCATGGCCATGGCCATCGACGGCTACGAATGCACTGTCTGCGGCGACTGCGAGCCGGTCTGCCCGACCGGTTCGATCGTCTTCAGGGACGATCACTACGCGATCGAAGCCGACAGTTGCAACGAATGCACCGACGTGGGCGAGCCGCGCTGTCTCGGCGTCTGCCCCGTCGACTTCTGCATCCAGCCGCTCGATGACTGAACACTGAACGACTCCGCACCCCGTTGCCGGCGGCAGGACATTCCGCGCCGTCCTGCCGCCGGACCCAGAACGGCGATCGCTTTTCCTCAGGGGCGATCGCCGTTTTACTTTTCCCCGCTCCGCTAGCGCCCGCGGACAACAGCCGTCCGTATCCGCGCCGTTCGCCGTCCTCGACCGGCCACGATCGCGGCACAGCTCGCCAAGCTACAGCCCGCTCCACAAGCTGACCATCGGCATCCAGACCTTCGCCAAGATCCGCGAAGACTTCTTACGTCGACAAGACCGGCTTCGCCCGGCGACCGATCGAACGGGACACACTACTTCCTCTCCCGGCCATGCCGCTTCGGCAAGAGCCCGTTCCTCGATACCCTGGCCGAACCGTTCGCCGGCGACGAACCTTCGTTCCGCAGGCTGCAGATGCATGACCGATGGGACTGGCGCCGGCGCCATCCGGCATTGCGGATCGGCTTCGGCGGCGCGCCGATCCGGGACGGCGGATAAGCTCGCCGAGCCGCTGCTCCCAAAGCCACGCCCACCTCCACGTCCCGGCGCGGAAGTGGCGATCCCCAGCCGCACGTCCCCATGGTTTCCGGGTCTGGAACCGTCCCCCGGACTTCCCGTACGGACGCCCGGAAGCCACCGCCCCGACGGCCACGCACAGCCACGTACAGACCCCCCGCTCTCCGTACTTGGCCGAACGAAAAACCTTTTACGTAACCCGCCGGCCGTCCACCCGGTTGTCCCGAACAGGAAAAAAAAGCCCGGAAAAGGCTTGCCCCGGCGCTTTTCCAAAACCTCGAAAATGCGCACAAATAATTGATTCGAAAGGATTAATCTGAGACAGCGGCGATGCCGCGAAAAATTCCTGCAAGCGCTGCAAGGACATATGGCACGCATCCTGCCCTTACCTCTTCGCCAACCGGTTTTTCCGGTCCCGGTCGAGTGCCGTCAGGGGACTCGATCCACGCATAGAGCCGAGGAGACTTCAATCATGCCAATGGTATTGCTGGAATGTGACAAGGACATACCCGAGCGCCAGAAACACATCTATCTGAAGGCGCCCAACGAGGACACCCGCGAGTTCCTGCCGATCGCCAACGCGGCGACCATCCCCGGCACCCTGTCCGAACGCGGCTGCGCCTTCTGCGGCGCCAAGCTGGTGATCGGCGGTGTGCTCAAAGACACCATCCAGATGATTCACGGCCCGCTCGGCTGTGCCTACGACACCTGGCACACCAAGCGCTACCCGACCGACAACGGCCACTTCAACATGAAGTACGTCTGGTCGACCGACATGAAGGAAAGCCATGTGGTCTTCGGCGGCGAGAAACGCCTCGAGAAGAGCATGCACGAAGCCTTCGACGAAATGCCCGACATCAAGCGGATGATCGTCTACACGACCTGCCCGACCGCGCTGATCGGCGACGACATCAAGGCCGTGGCCAAGAAGGTGATGAAGGACCGTCCGGACGTGGACGTCTTCACCGTCGAATGCCCCGGCTTCTCCGGTGTGTCCCAGTCCAAGGGCCACCACGTCCTGAACATCGGCTGGATCAACGAGAAAGTCGAGACGATGGAGAAGGAAATCACCAGCGAATACACCATGAACTTCATCGGTGACTTCAATATTCAAGGTGATACCCAACTGCTGCAAACCTACTGGGACCGCCTGGGCATCCAGGTCGTCGCCCACTTCACCGGCAACGGCACCTACGACGACCTGCGCTGCATGCACCAGGCCCAGCTCAACGTGGTGAACTGCGCCCGTTCCTCCGGCTACATCGCCAACGAGCTGAAGAAGCGCTACGGCATCCCGCGTCTGGACATCGACTCCTGGGGCTTCAACTACATGGCCGAGGGCATCCGCAAGATCTGCGCCTTCTTCGGCATCGAGGAGAAGGGCGAGGAGCTGATCGCCGAGGAATACGCCAAGTGGAAGCCGAAGCTCGACTGGTACAAGGAGCGTCTGCAAGGCAAGAAAATGGCGATCTGGACCGGCGGCCCGCGCCTGTGGCACTGGACCAAGTCGGTCGAGGACGACCTGGGCGTGCAAGTGGTGGCCATGTCCTCCAAGTTCGGCCATGAGGAAGACTTCGAGAAGGTCATCGCCCGCGGCAAGGAAGGCACCTACTACATCGACGACGGCAACGAGCTGGAATTCTTCGAGATCATCGACCTGGTCAAGCCGGACGTGATCTTCACCGGCCCGCGCGTCGGCGAACTGGTCAAGAAGCTGCACATCCCCTACGTCAACGGCCACGGCTACCACAACGGCCCGTACATGGGCTTCGAAGGCTTCGTCAACCTGGCCCGCGACATGTACAACGCCGTGCACAACCCGCTGCGCCACCTGGCCGCCGTGGATATCCGCGACAAGTCGCAGACTACCCCGGTCATCGTGCGGGGGGCCGCCTGATGAGCCAGTCCCATCTCGACGATCTGTTCGCCTATGTCGAGGAGCGCTGCCTGTGGCAGTTCTTCTCGCGCACCTGGGACCGCGAGGAAAACATCGAGGGCGTGCTCAATCAGGTCGGCCGCCTGCTGACCGGCCAGGAGCCGCTGCGCGGCACCCCGCAGGAGCGCCTGTTCTACGCCGACGCCCTGGCCATGGCCAACGATGTCCGCGAGCGTTTCCCCTGGGCTTCGCAGGTCAACAAGGAAGAGATCGAGTTCCTGCTCGACGGTCTCAAGTCCCGTCTGGTCGACGTGACCATCACCCGCTCGACCAACCGCGAACTCAACCACCACCTCTACTGAGTCATCGGCGCGGAGACGGCCGGAACGCCGTCTCCGCGCGCGAAGGAGCCATTTCATGAGCAATTGCGAACTGACCGTGCTGAAGCCGGCAGAAGTCAAGCTGAGCCCGCGTGACCGCGAGGGCATCATCAACCCGATGTACGACTGCCAGCCGGCCGGCGCCCAGTACGCCGGCATCGGCATCAAGGACTGCATCCCGCTGGTCCACGGCGGCCAGGGCTGCACGATGTTCGTCCGCCTGCTGTTCGCCCAGCACTTCAAGGAAAACTTCGACGTCGCCTCCACCTCGCTGCACGAGGAGTCGGCGGTGTTCGGCGGCGCCAAGCGCGTCGAGGAAGGCGTGCTGGTCCTCGCCCGCCGCTACCCGAACCTGCGCGTCATCCCGATCATCACCACCTGCTCCACCGAAGTCATCGGCGACGACATCGAGGGCAGCATCCGGGTCTGCAACCGGGCACTCGAAGCCGAATTCCCGGATCGCAAGATCTACCTGGCGCCGGTACACACCCCGAGCTTCAAGGGCAGCCACGTCACCGGCTACGCCGAGTGCGTGAAGTCGGTGTTCAAGACCATCACCGACGCGCACGGCAAGGGCCAGCCGAGCGGCAAGCTCAACGTGTTCCCGGGCTGGGTCAACCCCGGCGACGTGGTGCTGCTCAAGCGCTACTTCAAGGAAATGGACGTCGAAGCCAACATCTACATGGACACCGAGGACTTCGACTCGCCGATGCTGCCGAACAAGAGCATCGAGACCCACGGCCGCACCACCGTCGAGGACATCGCCGACAGCGCCAACGCCCTGGCCACCCTGTCCCTGGCCCGCTACGAGGGCAACACCACCGGCGAGTTGCTGCAGAAGACCTTCGCGGTGCCGAATGCCCTGGTCAACACCCCCTACGGCATCAAGAACACCGACGACATGCTGCGCAAGATCGCCGAAGTCACCGGCAAGGAGATCCCCGAGTCGCTGGTCCGCGAGCGCGGCATCGCCCTCGACGCCCTGGCCGACCTGGCGCACATGTTCTTCGCCAACAAGAAAGTGGCGATCTTCGGCCACCCGGACCTGGTGCTCGGCCTGGCCCAGTTCTGCATGGAAGTCGAGCTGGAACCCGTACTGCTGCTGATCGGCGACGACCAGGGCAACAAGTACAAGAAGGACCCGCGCATCGAGGAGCTGAAGAACACCGCGCACTTCGACATCGAGATCGTCCACAACGCCGACCTCTGGGAACTGGAGAAGCGCATCAACGCCGGCCTCCAGCTCGACCTGATCATGGGTCACTCGAAGGGCCGCTACGTCGCCATCGAGGCCAACATCCCGATGGTCCGCGTCGGCTTCCCGACCTTCGACCGCGCCGGTCTCTACCGCAAGCCCTCGATCGGCTACCAGGGCGCCATGGAACTGGGCGAGATGATCGCCAACGCCATGTTCGCCCACATGGAATACACCCGTAACAAGGAGTGGATCCTCAATACGTGGTGAGTTGAGGTGCCGGAGCGGTTTCCACGCACTCCGGCTGTCGAGCCGACCGAGATGACGGCATGCACGGATCTCCCCTCGCCCATGCATGGGCGAGGGAGTTGCGAGCCGTCACGCCCGAGGTCGTTCCGACGGCAGGCCGATGCACCGGAAAACCGCTCCCGCCCCCGGCGGCTCCCGGCTCCGGCCGGGGCCTCCGCCCCGTATTCCAGATCCGGCCGCCATGCCGCATTCCCGGGAGTGATGCCATGAAACAGCGACAGGAAATGGTCGCCCACTACCGCGCCTGCTTCGGCGAGCTGTGCGCCCGACCGGAACACCGTCCTATCGAACCCTACACCCGCCCCCGGCGCCTGAGCTTCGCGGAGCCGGAAAGCGCGACCGCCCGTCAGGTGCCGGCGCGCCTGGTACTGGCCCTGACCAGTGCCTACGCCCTGCTCGCCGACTGGCAGGAATCCCGCGACCCGTCGCTGGCCGACCTGGGCAGTTGGCAACGCTACCTCGCCCTGCCCCGCCGCACCCCGGCGGAAAAGCTGATGGCCGAGATCTTCCGCATCCTGCGCGTGTTCCGCGCCGCGGCGATCCAGCAGAACGGCGCCATCGAAATCCGCGACGACGGCCTGATCCGCGCCAGTTGCACCTACAACCGCTGCGCGCTGAGCCTGCTGATCACCCAGGCCGGCCTCGAACTGCTCACCGCCTGCGTCGCCTGCTACCTCGAATCCTTCGACCAGCCCTACAGCGATGCCTACGAGGAACTGCTGCTCGGCCAGTACTACGCCGACATCGTCGCCGAGATCCGCTCCTTCGCCGACGACGACCGGGTGCTGTTCCAGTTCCGCCAGAAAGCCTGGTTCAACCGCCATGTCCGCCTGGACTGCGACAACCCGCGCCTGCAGCTCGAAGAGGACAGCCACTACCGCATCGATCTGGGCAAGTACGGCGAGAACGCCGCCCGCCATCCGATCGACTTCTACATCAGCCTCGACGACCGCCTCTACATAGTGCCGGTCGAGGCCCTGAAGGCCGGGCGCATCGCCGTCGCCGAGCTGCCCCGCTGGCTGGCGCGCACCGACGGCGGAACCAGGTTGCCGGACGCCTTCCGCCTGCGCTTCGCCCACGAAAAGAACGTCGTCGGCCTGCCGATGACCTGAATCCCGCGCGCCGGGCCGCGCCCGGCGCCCAGCCTGAGCCCACCCGACGCGAGGAAACGGACATGAACGAGATCGGCCATCTGAAGATCGCCATCACCAGCAACGACCTGTTGCAGGTCGACGCCAATTTCGCCACCGCCAAGCAGATCGTCATCTACGACGTCACCTACGACGAGGCCAGTTTCCTCGACGTCATCCAGTTCAAGGGCGGCGGCAAGAGCGGCGGCGAGGGCAAGCGCGGCCCCGGCGGCGGCGCCGGCTGCTCCATGGGCGACCCGACCGGCGGCGCCTCGGTCGACCAGGTCCAGCTGCGCGTCGACGCCATGCAAGGCTGTGCCGTGCTCTTCACCCTCGCCCTCAGCGACTTCGCCGCGGTCAAGGTGAAGAACGCCGGGGTTTTCCCGGTGAAGATGCAGCACAGCCGCGAGATCGACGAAGTGGTCGCGCACCTGCAGCGGATGATGGGCAGCAACCCGCCGCTGTGGCTGCGCAAGGCGCTGGGCTATGGCGTGCGCAACGCCGATTACCTGATCGAGCGCGAGGCATGACGGGCAGCTACCAACTGCCCCTCGATCCCCCCCTCGCGCTCGGCACGAGCGCGAGGCGCAGCGCGCCGGCGGCGGCCGAAGACGGCTCGCCGGTGCTGCTGCGGCTCGACCGCGTGTCGATCGAGCGCGGCGGCAAGCCCATCCTCGACGGCATCGACCTCGAGATCCGGCGTGGCAGCATCACCGCCATCGTCGGCCCCTCGGGCATCGGCAAGAGCAGCCTGCTGGCCACGCTCAACGGCCTGCTGCGCCCCGCATCCGGCACCCTGAGCGTGGACGGCATCGGTCCCCTGCGGACCCCGGCCAGCCTGCTCGCCCACCGCCGCGGCAGCGCCACGGTATTCCAGGAGCATGCGCTGATCGCCCGCCTGTCGGCGCTGGACAACGTATTGCTCGGCCTCGCCGACCGCCGCCACCCGCTGTCGCCATTGCCCTGGCCACGGGCGATGCGCGAGGAGGCCCTTGCCGCCCTCGCCGAGGTCGGCCTGCTCGGCAAGGCCCTCGACCCGGTCGCCCGGCTCAGCGGTGGCGAGCGCCAGCGCGTCGGCATCGCCCGCGCCCTGGTGCGCAAGCCGCGACTGCTGCTGGCCGACGAGCCCTTCGCCTCGGTCGACCCGGCCCTCGCCGAACGCCTGGCCGCTGAATTCCTCCGTCTGGTGCGCGAGCACGCGCTGACCCTGGTCATCGTCCTGCACCAGCTCGACCTGGCCCGCCGGCTGGCCGAACGCATCGTCGGCCTGGGCGATGGCCGCGTCGTCTTCGACGGTAGTCCCGAGCGTTTCGACGCCGCGGCCCAGGAACGCCTGTTCCCTTTGCATTCCGCCCCGGAATCCACCCCTCCCTAGCGAAAGGAAAAGCTCCATGACCCGACTGTTCAAGCGTCTGCGCCCGTTGCTCGCCGTACTGTTCCTGCCGGTCGCCCTCGCTGCCCACGCCGACGATTCGGCCATGCCGAAGAAGCTCACCGTCGGCCTGTTGCCCGGTGAATCCGCCCCCACCGTGATGCGCCTCAACGAACCGCTGCGCGCGCATCTGGAAAAGACCCTCGGCATCCCCGTCGAACTGACCGTCGGCGCCAACTACGCGGCGACCAGCGAAGCGCTGCGTTTCGGTCGCATCGATATCGCTTATCTGGGGCCGATCACCTACATCCTGCAAAGCCGCAAGGTCCAGCTCGAACCCTTCGCCCGACCGACCCACGCCCAGGTCGGCCCGACCTTCCAGGCGGTGCTGATCGTCCCGGCCGACAGCCCGGCGCGCAGCCTCGAGGACCTGCGCGGCAAGGAAGTCGCCTTCGGCGACCCGGCCTCCACCTCGGGCACCTGGGTGCCGCGCTACATGCTGGCCGAAGCCGGCCTGGTCTCCGGGCGCGACTACACCCTACGCGTGCTCGGCGCCCACGACGCGGTCGCCCTCGCCGTCGCCAGCAAGAAGGTCGCCGCCGGCGGCCTGTCCAAGCCGATCTACGAACGCCTATTGAAGGAAGGCAAGATCAAGGCGGAAAGCGTGCGCATCCTCGAAGACTCCCCGGCGATCCCCGAATACATGTGGACGTTCCGCTCCGGGCTGGCTCCCGAGGTGAAGGAAAAGATCCGCAGGGCCTTCATCAGCACCAGCGACCCGGCCGCGCTGGGCGTGTTCCGCGCCGAAGCCTTCATCCCCTGCGTCGACTCGGACGTGGATCGCGTGCGCAACTGGATCTCGGTCATCGAGAAGGACCACCCGGAAGACGCCGTGGTGAACGCGAAATGAACATCCCCGCCCAGCAGCAAGCGGTACTGCGCATCGCCGCCCGGCGCGCCTGGCTGTCCTGCCTGCTGCTGGCCGCCTGCCTCGGCGCCATCCTGCTGGCCGCCCGCTGGGCCGGCGCGCTGGATGCCGAGCGCTACCGGGAAATGCTGCCGACGCTCTGGACGCTCGGCCTCGATGCCTGGCCGCCGGATTTCCAGCGCCTGTCGAGCTGGGGCAAGCCGCTCATGGATACCCTGTCCATGAGCGTCGCCGGCACCGCCGGCGGCATCCTGGCCGCCCTGCCGCTCGGCGCCCTGGCCGCGCGCAACCTGGCCCCGGCACCGGTGCGCCAGTCGGTGATGCTGCTGCTCAACAGCATCCGTTCGATCCCCAGCCTGCTGTGGGGCATCCTGTTCGTCGCCGCGGTGGGTTTCGGCCCGCTGCCCGGCGTGCTGGCGCTGGCCTGCCACTCCACCGGCATGCTCGGCAAGTTCTTCGCCGAAATCTTCGAACACGTCGACCGCGCCCCGGTGGACGCGCTGCGCAGCCAGGGCGTCCCGGTGCTCGGCGTGCTGCGCTTCGGCGTGCTGCCGCAGGTGCTGCCACGGCTGGTCGACGTCGCCCTCTACCGCTGGGAACACAACATCCGCGCCGCCACCACCCTGGGCGCGATCGGCGCCGGCGGCCTGGGGCTGGAGATCATCACCGCCTTCCACCTTTTCGAATACCGCGAGGCCCTGGCCCTGATCGCCGTCCTGCTGGTCCTGGTCAGCCTCGTCAACCTGCTCGGCGCGCAGATCCGCAGCCGTTTCCTCGACCACACCACCGCTTCTTAAGGAGGCATTCCCGATGAGTGTCGAATCCGCCAAGGCCTATATCAACCGCATGCGTACCGACGAAGCCTTCCGTCACACGGTCAACGAAGGCTCGGAGGACGAAGCGGCGAGCTGGGCGCTGCTCAAGGAGCATGGCTACGAATTCAGCATGACCGAATTCCGCCAGGCCCAGGACGAGATCTACGCCGAGAACGGCATCACTCCCCTCTGAGTTCCACACCCTTGCGACTGTGGCTTTACGCCGACCGGACTCCCTGCCGGTCGGCGTTTTTTTCATGCGACGGCGCCGGGCGCTACCGAAACGGATCGCCCCCGGGGAGGAGGGGAAGCCTCATGCCGCGCCCTTGAGGATCGCGTACAGCCGATCCTTCAGGTTCAATTTTTCCTTCTTCAGGTTTTCGATTTCCGCCGGCGTGCCCGGCTCGATGTGGGCCTCCATGTTCTTGATGCGCTGGTCCAGCGCATTGTGCGCATCGAACAGACCCGCGAAATGCGCATCCTCGGTCTTCAGGCGGGTGATCAGATCGCGGTACTCGGGAAACATGGGGAACTCCTGGGTTGACGATTGTCGAGGTGACACGGCAGATAGCGCGGCCGGCACCGTCCGGCCCGGACGCCGCAGTACCAGGGAGCCCCTGGCACAGCCTCATCCTGACAGCCGACGGGCCGGCCACCCTTGACCGGTGTCAGAGCCTCCGGCGGAAGCGGCCGGACCATCGCGCCACATCCCATCCGCGCCCGGGCGCTTATGCTGATGAAAGGCTCCGGCACGGACTCGCCGCCGTGAGGAGCGCTCCCGGCATCCACCGACAGGAACCCCCATGGCCCGTTTCATCGTCATCGAATCCCTCGACGGCGTCGGCAAGACGACCCTGACCCGCAACCTGGCCGCCGCGCTCGGCGGGATCGCCATGAGCATGCCCGGCCCGGCGATAAAACCGCTGCGCGAGCCGATCCAGGCCGCGCTGGGCGACGCCAGGATCGCCCATGCCCTGTTCTACCTCGCCGTCGCCGCCGCCGAGGGCACCAGGGCGCGGGCCGCGACGGACGCCGGCCGGAGCGTGGTGATGGACCGCTTCCTGGCCTCCACCATCGCCTACGCGCGGGCGCGTGGCGTCGACGCCGACTTCGACGCCCTGCTCCCGGCCCTGCCGCGCCCGGACGTATCTGTGCTGCTCACCCTGGACGAGGACGAACGCATCCGCCGCCTGGGCGCACGCGGAGAGATGAGCCTCGCCGATATCCAGAGCCTGGACCCGACGTTCCGCGGCGTGGTCATGGCCGAACTCGGGGGGCGCTGCGATCTGCAGGTGGATGTGACGGGGGCAGACGAGGAAGAGGCGGTAAGGCGGGTGATCGGGGCGATTGGCTGCTTGCCAGCGGCCCAGTAGGAGCAGATTTATCTGCGACTGGCGGCAATGGCGGAAGCATCGCGAATGAATTCGCTCCTAACCGAAACCCTTATTCCATCGGCTTCCCGAACGGAAAACTGCAAGACCTTGCAAGGGATGGAAATGAACACTCCCGATACTCACTGGCAATGGCGGCTGAACAATTTCCGCAAGGCCCTGCTGCAACTCGACGAAGCCATGGAGCTGATGAGCCGGCGACCCCTGTCGAAACTGGAAAGACAGGGAGCGTTTCACGTGTTCGAATGCAGTTACGAACTGGCCTGGAATACGCTGAAAGATTTCCTCGTCTGGCAGGGTATCGAAGGAATCGTCGGCTCGCGCGACACCATACGAGAGGCATTCAGCGCTGGCCTGATCGCCGACGGACAGGGCTGGATGCGGATGCTGACCGACCGCGGCCGCACCTTGCACACCTGCAACGAAGAAACCGCCGAAGCGATTCTGCTCGATATCCGGCAACAGCATCACCCGCTGCTCGAGGCTCTGGAGCGCATGCTCTCCAGCCGAACGGAGCCGAGCGCATGACGCCCGAGGAAATCGGCCTTCCAGCGCAGGCCGTCGAGTCCATCCGCCAGGTGTTCAGCCGCTTTCCGGGCATCGAGCAGGCCGTGCTCTACGGCTCCCGTGCCAAGGGCAATTTCCGCGCCGGCTCGGATATCGACATGACCCTCAAGGGCGACCTGAACTATCGGGACTTGCTGAATATCGAGCTGGCGCTGGACGATCTGCTGCTGCCCTGGAAGATCGACCTGTCGCTGTATGCGCAGATCGACAATCCGGCGCTGGTCGAGCATATCGGGCGAGTGGGGAAGGCTTTATATGTGAAGGGCTGAAATCATTCCTCCGCCGTGTGCCCGTCGCAATTTCTCTACCGACCCGGCTCCACTCCCCGATACCTCCTCGCCGCCCCCCTCGGCATCCGCGCCGCCGCATAGAAGCGCCGCTTCACCGCCTCCGAAGTCGCCGCGTAGAGCAGGGTGATCAGCCCGATCATGGCCAGCAGCGCGGGCGGCAGGGGGACGAGGTCGAACCAGGCGCCGGCCGGGGTGTAGGGCAGCAGCAGGGTGAGCAGCATCACCGCCAGGGTGCTCGAGAGCAGCAGACGGCCGGGGCGGCTGCGGTAGAAGGGTTTGTAGGTGCGCACCACGAAGACGATCGCCAGTTCGGTGAGCAGCGATTCGACGAACCAGCCGGTGCGGAACAGCTCGGGCCGCTCGCCGACGAAGTAGAACAGCGTGCCGAAGGTCAGCAGGTCGAAGGCCGAGCTGACCAGGCCGAACACCACCATGAAGTTGCGCACTTCGCGGAGGTTCCAGTGGTGCGGTGTGCGTTCCCATTCGCGGTCGACGTTGTCGCCGGCGATGCCCATGGCCGGGATGTCGGAGAGGAAGTTGTTGAGCAGGATCTGCTTGGCCAGCAGCGGCAGGAAGGGCAAAAACAGCGAGGCCAGGGCCATGCTGATCATGTTGCCGAAGTTGGCGCTGGTGGTGATGAAGATGTATTTGAGGGTGTTGGCGAAAGTGTGACGGCCCTCGTCGATGCCCTGGCGCAGCAGGTCCAGGTCGTGGCGCAGGAGGACGAAGTCGGCCGCCTCCTTGGCCACGTCCACCGCCTGCTCCACCGAGACGCCGACGTCCGCCGCGTGCAGCGCCGGCGCGTCGTTGATGCCGTCGCCGAGAAAGCCGACCACGTGGCCGGTCTTCTGCAGGGCGAGGATGATCCGCTCCTTCTGGTTGGGGTCGACCTCGGCGAACAGCGCCACCTGCGGCGCCAGGTTGAGCAGTTCCTCGTCGCGCATCCGCAGCATCTCGCCGCCGGTGATCACCCGCCCGGCCGGGATGCCGACCGCCTCGGCGACATGGCGGGTCACCAGACGGTTGTCGCCGCTGATGATCTTCACCGCCACGCCGAGCCGGTCGAGATCCCGCAGGGTGTCGCGCACGCCGGGTTCGGGCGGGTCGAAGAACAGCAGGAAGCCGACGAAGGCCAGTTCGTTCTCGTCGCTTTCGGTGTAGCGCGCCTGGCGCGGCACCGGCCGGCTGGCCAGGCCGAGCACCCGGTAGCCCTGGGCGCTCCACTGCGCGTAGCGCTCGCGGAGCGCGGCCAGCGCCGCTTCGTCCAGGGGCGCCGCCTCGGCCTCGCCGATCCGCGTGCAGCGCTCCAGCACCTTGTCCAGCGCGCCCTTGACGATCATCAGCGCCTCGCCGTCCGCGCCCTCGACGACCACCGCGAGGCGCTTGCGCACGAAGTCGTAGGGGATCTCGTCGAGCTTGCCGAAGGCGCCGAGGTCGAGGCCTCGCTCCCGCACCCCGGCGACCAGCGCGGCGTCCAGGGCGTTGGCCAGCCCGGTCTGCAGGCTGGCATTGAGGCCGGCCAGCAGCAGGCAGCGCTCCGAGGGCTGGCCGTCGGGGTCTAGGGCGCCGTCGAGCTGCACCACGCCGCGGGTCAGGGTGCCGGTCTTGTCGGTACACAGCACGTCCATGGCGCCGAGGTTCTCGATGGCGTTCGGCCGGCGCACTATCACCCCGCGCCGGGCCATGCGCTGCGCGCCCCGGGCCAGGGTGATGCCGAGGATCGCCGGCAGCAGTTCGGGGGACAGGCCGACCGCCAGGGCGATGGCGAACATCAGGGTTTCCACCGTGGGCCGTTCGAGCAGGATGTTGGCCGCCAGCACGCCGACCACCATCAGCAGCATCACCTTGAGCAGCAGGGCGCCGAAGTGGCGCAGGCCGCGCTCGAACTCGGTTTCCGGCGGGCGCAGGCTCAGGCTGCGGGCGATCCGCCCGTACTCGCTGTCGGCGCCGGTACGCACCGCCAGCAGGGTCGCCGTGCCGCTGCGCAGCGAGCTGCCCATGAACAGGCAGTTGTCGCGCTCGGCGAGGCTCGCGCCGGGCTCGGCCAAGCCCGGACGCTTCTCCACCGGGAAGGTCTCGCCGGTCAGCAGGCCCTGGCCGACGAAGCAATCGCGCGCCGCCAGCACCAGCCCGTCGGCGGGGATCAGGCTGCCGGCGGACAGTTCGATCACATCGCCCGGCACCACCTCACCGGCTGGAATCTCGACCGGCGCGCCGTCGCGGTGCACCCGGGCGGTGATCGCCACGCGCCGGCGCAGCCGCTCCAGGGCGCTGGAGGCGCGGTATTCCTGGCCGGCGCCGAGCAGCGCGCCGATCAGCACGATCGCCAGCACGATGGCCGCATCCAGCCAGTCGTGGACCACCAGCGAGACGATGCTGGCGAAGATCAGGATCAGCACCAGCGGACTGCGCAACTGTTCGAGGAAGATCCGCGCCAAACCACGGGGACGGGCCCGCTCCGGCGTCTCGCCGGCACCGGTGCGAGCCGCCGCGGCGGCGCCGGAAAGTCCTTCGGCGGCGCAGTCCAGAGCGGCGAAGGCCTGCGCCGGCGTCCAGCTCCACCAGGGCTCGCCGGGCGCCACCGGTTGCCGCGCCCGCGGCGTGCGCAGCGCGCTCCGAGCGATCAGCAGACCGGGCAGCATCGGCAGCCAGAAGCTCAGCCCCCGGAACAGCAGGGTCGCCGACAGCGCCGCCGGCAGGGGCACCCCGGCCCAGCCCAGGGTGGTCACCGCGGCGGCCTCGAAGACACCGAGACCGCCCGGCGTGATACCCAGGCTGCGCAACACGCTGGCCAGCATGAAACCGGCGAACACGCCGCTCCAGGACGCCTCCGTGCCCAGCGAGCGGAGCAGCGCCCAGAGCGTGCCGGCATCGAGCAGGACGATGCCCAGGTCAAGGGCCACGGTCAGCGCCAGCAGGCGCGGATTGCGCGTCAGCCGGGTATCGGCCTGGCCGAGCAGAGCCAGACCGCGCTCGACCCGGGCGAAGCCGGCGAGGCGCCGCAGCCGGCCCGGCAGGCCGCGCCCGGCCAGCAGCGCCACGCCCAGCCCGGCGACCAGGCTGCCGAAGACGAACAGGCCGCCGGCCAGGATCAGCAGCGGCGTGGCATGTCCCTCGACGACCACGATGGCGAGCGCCACGGCCAGCGCCAGCACGTAGGCGAGCAGGTAGGAGGACAGGCTGACCACCAGGCAGGCCATCGCCACCGGATGCGGAACGGCCAGGCGCTGGAAGGCCGCGGTGACCGCCAGGGTCCCGCTGACCCCGTAGGTCGGCAGCGCCTGGTCGACGAACAGCTTCATCAACCCCAACCGGCAGGCGTCGAGCAGCGGCAGGCGAACCTGGCCGGCCCGCGCCACGCGGCGATAGAGCTGGCCTTGAGCCAGATAGGTCAGTGCCTGCAGCGCCAGGGCCAGGACGAACCAGCCGGGCTCGGCCCGCTCGATCAGGCGGGCGAACGCTTCGGCCTCGGCGCGATGCAGGACCACCGCCACCAGCGCCGCCAGAGCGGCCGCCCCGATTAGCCAGGATGTCCACAACAGACGCCGGGCGCCGCCGTCGAAAACGCCGGCGGACGAATCCATGTCGTTGGAAGCGCTCATCTTTCCCCCGTATCGGCGCAGGCCGGCATGCCTCTACAGCGTAGCCAGTACGGTAGTCGCCGGGGCGAGGCGCGCTGTCGCGCTCCGGCCGCACGGACGGCTCGCGGCGATCTTTTTTCGCGGTCGGCCAGCGGAGGCCGACCGACGCGATCCGCACGGCAGCCGGTCCGAACGTGCGAACATCTGCATTCATCTTGATGAATCGTTTTACCTACCGATAACTCCCGAGAAAAACCTTAAAACGACAGGTGTCTTGTCAAACGAAAATCCCCCTACTAAGGTAGCGACACCCCGACACGGGGACCCTTGCCGGGGCAGAGCGGCCCACTCGTTCCGGGCCGGCTTCGGCAAACGACAAGAACAACAAGACGGCGACGACGCGCCCGGGCCCACGGCCCAGAGACAGCGTTATCTCCGAAACAAGGTGTCCCATGCTTGCAGTCATCCAACCGCCCGCGCCCGCAGGCGATATCCCTGCCCCTCGCTCCCCGGATCCTCTTCGCCCCCATGCCGGCGCAGGCGGCGACGCGCCTTCCGGCGCTTTCATGCGCCCTGCCCGGCTGCAGCGTTCGGCAGGCATCCGTTCCCGATGCCGACGGCCCTGAATACAGCACGCACTACGTCAAGAAACACGCTCTGCCTACCAATAATCCCAAGAACAGGAAGCCCGTATGTTTCGTCGCAAGTTCCTCGCCACCAGCCTCGCGACCGCCGTCGCCCTGTCCCTGACCTCCTTCCACGGCAACGCCCTGGCGGCCAGCCCCAAGACCGCCGCAGGCGACCAGGACTGGGCCCGCCACTCGGTGATCTACCAGATCTATCCGCGCTCCTTCGCCGACGGCGATGGCGACGGCATGGGCGATCTGTCCGGCGTCGTCTCGCGGCTGGACTATCTGGACAGGCTGGGCGTGGACGCGCTGTGGCTGTCGCCCTTCTACAAATCGCCCCAGGCCGATGCCGGCTACGACGTGGCCGACTACCGCGTCGTCGACCCGATGTTCGGCAGCAACGCGGACTTCGAGCGTCTGCTCGAGGAAGCCCACGCCCGCGGCATGAAGGTGATCGTCGACCTGGTGCCCAACCACACCTCCGACGAGCACGCCTGGTTCCAGGCGGCGTTGCAGTCGCCGCCCGGCAGCCCCGAGCGCGCCCGCTACATCTTCCGCGACGGCCGGGGCGAGAACGGCGAGCTGCCGCCGAACAACTGGCCGAGCGTGTTCGGCAAGGCCGCCTGGGACCGGGTGCCGGGCGAGAAGCAGTGGTACCTGCACCTGTTCGACAGCAAGCAGCCGGACCTGAACTGGGACAACCCGCAGGTGCGCGCCGAGTTCGAGCAGGTGCTGCGCTACTGGCTGGACCGCGGCGTGGACGGCTTCCGCGTCGACGTGGCGCACGGACTGGTCAAGGAAACGGGCCTGCCCGACCTGCCGGTCGAGGAAGGCCGCGAGAACGCCGGCGCGCTGGTCGGCCCGATGTGGGACCAGGACGGCGTGCACGAGATCTACCGCGCCTGGCGCAGGGTCCTCGACGACTACCCCGGCAAGCGCATCATGGTGGCCGAGGCCTGGGTCACCCCGCGCGAACGGCTGACCCACTACGTGCGTCCCGACGAGATGCATCAGGCGTTCAATTTCGACTACCTGATGACTACATGGGATGCGGGCGCCTTCAAGGAAGTCATCGACAGCTCGATGGCCCTGACCGCCACGGTGGGAGCGCCGACCACCTGGGTGACCTCCAACCACGACACCGTGCGCGCGCCGTCGCGCTACGGCCTGAAGGAGCTGGGCAAGCATGCCCTGCCCGGCAATGGCATCGGCCCGGCCACCGCACAGCCGGACGAGGCGCTGGGCCTGCGCCGGGCCCGCGCCCTGGCCATGCTGACCCTGGCCCTGCCCGGCTCGACCTACATCTACCAGGGCGAGGAGCTGGGCCTGCCCGAGCACACCACTATGGACGGCCGGTACCGCCAGGACCCGATGTTCCTGCGCACCAAGGGCGAGGAAGTCGGCCGCGACGGCTGCCGCGTGCCGCTGCCCTGGAAAGCGGAGGTGCCGGCCTTCGGCTTCGGCCCCAGCGACAAGACCTGGTTGCCGCAGCCGGCCTCCTACGCGCGCTACGCCGTGGACCGTCAGGAAGGCGCCGACGATTCCACACTGAACCTGTACCGCAAGATCCTGGAACTGCGCCAGGAGCTGGCGCTGGGCAGCGGCCGGCTGCAGTGGGCCGACGCCGGCCAGGACACGCTGGCCTTCGACAACGGCGACCTGCGCGTGCTGATCAACATGGGCGAGCAGACCACGACGCTGCCGGCCGGCAGCCAGGTGCTGCTGTCCAGCGAGCCGCTGGCCGCGCCGGACCGGTTGCCGGCCAACGCCGCGGTCTGGCTGAAGCGGACCTGATCGCTATCCGGGGCGGCCTCGCGGTCGCCCCACGACAAGAAAAGAAGGATCATCATGCACAAACTTTCCTGCCTCATCGGCCTCGCCGCCATCGTCGGCGCCACCCCTGCCCTGGCCCGGGACTACGTCCTGCTCGACACCGACAAGCCGGCGCAGAACTGGAGAATCGACAGCCAGCAACTGGGCATCCAGACCGACAAGCCGTTCTCGGTCAGTCTGCGCACCCTGCACGGCGGGCGCCAGGAGGGCGTCAGCCTGATCGACATCGACACCGGCGCCATGACCATCACCGTGGTGCCGACCCGCGGCATGAACGTGCTGCGCGCGATGGCCGGCGACATCCGCCTGGGCTGGGACTCGCCGGTCAAGGAGGTGGTCAACCCGGCGTTCATCGAGCAGAACGGCCGTGGCGGTCTCGGCTGGCTGGAGGGTTTCAACGAACTGGTCACCCGCTGCGGCTACGAGTGGGTCGGCCACCCCGGCACGGACAACGGCGAACTGCTCACCCTGCACGGCCGGGCGGCGAACATCCCGGCCAGCAAGGTGGTCCTCAGCATCGACGAGCAGCCGCCGTACGCCATACGCCTCAGGGGCGAGCTGAAAGAGCAGGCGTTCAAGAAGGTCGACTTCGCCATCGCCACCGAGCTGAGCACCACGCCGGGGGCCACGGGCTTCGTCATCGACGACACCCTGAGCAACGACGGCGACTACCCCAAGGAATACCAGGCGCTCTACCACAACAACTTCGGCACCCCGCTGCTGGAGCAGGGCGCGCGCTTCGTCGCCCCGGTCAAGCAGGTCTCGCCGTTCAACGAGAAGGCCCGCGGCGACCTCGCCGACTGGCAGACCTACCGCGGCCCGACCAAGGACTACGACGAAACCGTCTACAACCTGGTGCCCTACGGCGACGACAAGGGCGACACCCTGGCCGTGCTGCACAACCAGGCCGGCGACCGCGGCGTGCGGGTCGACTACAACGTCCGGCAACTGCCGGTGTTCTCCCTGTGGAAGAACACCGACACCGCCGGGCAGGGTTACGTCACCGGCCTCGAGCCGGGCACCAGCTTCTCCTACAACCGCCGCTTCCAGCGCCCGCTCGGCCTGGTGCCGAGCATCGGGCCCAAGGAGCAACGCCGGTTCCGGGTCGGCTTCGCCCTGCTCGCCGACAAGGCGGCGGTGGAGCGGGCCGTGCAACGGGTCGAAGAGGTCCAGGCGGGCCGGCCGACCGAGGTGCGCGAGGCGCCGCTGGTCGATCTGACCAAGCAGCAGTAAGTCCTTCCGGGACGCCCTCGGGCGTCCCCTCCCGTCAGGCGCCGGCGCCTCCCTCCAGCAGCGCGCGCTCCAGATCCTCGGTCGCCGCGACGACGGTCCGGAAGTTCTGCTGCGCCTCCTCGTCGCGCGGATTGGTCCGCTCGATCCAGGCGCGCGCATGGGTCAGGGCGTGGCGGGCTTCTTCCTCGGCCTTGCCCAGCAGGGTGGCGCTGCCCAGCTTGCGCGCGCCGATCAGGCGGCGGGTGGCGTTGACGATGCCGCGTGACTTCATGGCGTGTTCCTCGTGCGGATGGATGCGCCGGGGACGATGCCAGCGGCGTGCCAGAACCCCGCGGCAGCCGCCGGCCGGGCCGCGTCCGGTCCCGGATGCCGATGGCACGGCGCCGAGGGTTCGCTCCGGTACGTCTGCCGCGATGAAATGTTCGGCAAAGAACATTTCGCTTTTGTTTCCGCCACGCGCCGGGCGCCCGTGGCACCGGCCCGACGCGGTCTCGGGCGCTGACGGGCCGGCTGGCCCGAATCTCGCTTAAAACCGATTCATCGGCTGGAAAACCCGCATCGCGACTTTCCAGCCCTCCGCACATCGCTACGGAGCCGAATCCCCGCCCGAAGCTGGAGCGAAGCGAAATCCGAACAGCCGCCGGAAGGAGGTCAGCGTGACGACACCACAGCACATCACCGCCGACACCGCCTATCACGCGTTGCCGACGCCCGACGCCCTGGGCGGACTGGACCTGCTCGGGCGCATGCCGATTCCGCTGCGCCGGGCGTTCAAGGCCGGCATCGACCAGACCCTGGCGGCGCAGCGCGCGGCCGGCGGCGAGTCCCTGAACTGCTGTTGCCTGGGCGGCGGCGAGTGGTACAGCCCGTTCGACACCCTGGCGACCGAGCGCGATCCGGCCCGCCTGCCGGGCATGCTGGTCTCGACCATCTACCAGGACATCCTGTCGCCCGGCCTGCTCACCCACTACGCCCCCGGTCCCGACGCCCGTCCCCTGCCCGCACTGCATCCGGCCTGCGCGGCCGCCGGTCTCGCCGACCCGCAGGGCGTCTTCCGGGTGTTCTCGGTGATCCCCTTCGTCTGGCTGGTCGACAAACGCCGGCTCAAGGGCCGCCAGCCACCGCGGGTGTGGAGCGATCTGCTCGACCCGCAATGGGCCGGGGAGATCGTCTTCGGCGGCTGGCGGCCGAATCCGCAGGTGCCCTACCAGGACTACAACGCCTATCTGCTGCTGATGCTGTACCTGGAATTCGGTCAGGCCGGGCTGGAGGCCTTCGCCGGCAACGTGCGCCACCTGCAGCACAACGTGCGCACCGCGACCCAGGCCGGCTCGAACAGCCAGGACGTCGGCGCCATCGCCGTGCTGCCCTGGCTGCAGGCCGAACTCTGCCCGCGCCGCGAGCGCACCGCGGTGCTCTGGCCGGAGGACGGCGCACTGGCCATGCCGATCGGCTATCTGCTCAAGCCCGGCCAGGAGCGGCGCCTCGCCCCGCTGGTCGACTACCTGCACGGCGCGCGGCTCGGCGCCGTGCTCGCCCGCAACTGCTATCCGCCGACCGGCCTGGCGACGGCGGGCGCCTTCCCGCCGGGAGCGCGGCTGAAGTGGCCGGGCTGGGAGTTCTTCCGCCGTCACGACTTCGACGCTGAACAGCGCCGCGCCGTCGAACTGTTCTTCGCCGCCGGCCACGCCCAGAGGGGACTGCACCTATGCAACTGATCACCGTGGCCGGCTCGCCGTCGGTCGGCAAGACCTCGGTCATCCTCCAGGTCGCCAAGCTGCTCAGGGAGGAAGGCCTCGCCGTCGGCGTGGCCAAGTTCGACGCCCTGTCCAGCGACGACGGGCACCTCTACGCCAGGCACGGCATCCCGGTGGCGGTCGGCCTGGCCGGCGCCCTGTGCCCGGACCACTACTTCGTCTCCAATGTCACCGACTGCCAGGCCTGGGGCCGGCGCCAGGGCCTCGACGTGCTGATCGGCGAGAGCGCCGGACTGTGCAACCGCTGCTCGCCGCACATCGAAGGCGTGCTGGCGATCTGCGTGGTCGACGCCCTGGCCGGGGTGCACACGCCGAAGAAGATCGGCCCGATGCTGCGCCTGGCCGACCTGGTGGCGATCACCAAGGGCGACATCATTTCCCAGGTCGAGCGCGAGGTGTTCGCCTTCCACGTGCGCCTGGCCAATCCCGGCGCGCCGGCGCTGTTCTGCAACGGTCTCACCGGCCAGGGCGCCGCCGATCTGGTTCGCCACATCCGCGCCGCCGCACCGACGCCGGATCTGGACGGCAGCCGCCTGCGCTTCTCGATGCCGGCGGCGGTCTGCCCCTACTGCGTCGGCGAGACCGCCATCGGCGAGACACATCAGCGTGGCAACGTGAAGAAGATGCGCTTCGCCGACCTGGAGGACTCCCGATGAGCCTCGCCGAGCTGCCCTTCGCCCTGCTGCCGGAACGCCACCCGGTGGCCGCCGAGTTCATCGTCGCCCTCGCCCTGCCCCCCGCCGCGCCCGGCGCCAGCGTCGGCCAGTGGCTGGCCGGGCTGCCCGACGAGGCGCTGTTCGACGCCGGCATGCAGCGCGAGCAGTTACTCGATCACTTGGAACGGCTGGTCGCCGAGGTGCGCGCCCTGGCCGAGGCCACCGATGAGCGGATCGACAGCCTCACGCTGCTCGGCGGGCGCGACAAGCAGGGGCACGCCGAGAACCGGGAACTGGTCTTCCACGCCGGCGAGATCGTCTGCATCGTCGGTCCGACCGGCTCGGGCAAGAGCCGCCTGCTCGCCGACATCGAATGCCTGGCCCAGGGCGACACGCCGACCGGACGCCGGGTGCTGGTCAACGGCGCCGAGCCGCCCGCGGAACGGCGCTACGCGCCGGACCGCAAGCTGGTCGCACAGCTCTCGCAGAACATGAATTTCGTCGTCGACCTGAGCGTGCGCGAGCTGATCGAAATGCACGCCCGCTGCCGGATGGTCGCCGACCCGGAAGGCATGGCGCTCACCGTGATCGCCTGCGCCAACGCCCTGACCGGCGAGAAGTTCGCCGCCGACACCTCCGTCACCCAGCTTTCCGGCGGCCAGACGCGCGCCCTGATGATCGCCGATGCGGCGCTGCTGTCGGCCTCGCCGGTGGTGCTGATCGACGAGATCGAGAACGCCGGGGTCGACCGCAAGCGTGCGCTGGACCTGCTGGTCGGCGGCGCCAAGATCGTGCTGATTTCCACCCACGACCCGCTGCTCGCGCTACGCGGCGCGCGGCGGCTGGTGATCCGCAACGGCGGCATCGCCGAGGTGCTCGACACCAGCGCGGCCGAGCGGCGCAACCTGGAGCGCATCGAGCGCCTGGACGCTACCCTGATGGGCATCCGCGAACGACTGCGCGCCGGCCTGCGCATCGAGGAGACACTGACATGGGCGGAATGATCCCGACTCCCGCGCCGGATTCGGCCCTGGACCTGCTGCTCAACCGCCGCTCCTGCCACAGCGTGCGCGCGCCGGGGCCGGACGACGCGGAGCTGGCGCTGATCCTGCGTGCCGCCCTGCGCGTGCCGGACTTCCAGCGCCTGCGCCCGTACCGCTTCCTCGCCGCCCGCGACGAGGGCCTGGACCGCCTGGGCCAGGCCATGCAGCGCGCCGCCGTCGCCGCCGGGCGGAGCGAGGCGGAAATCGCTCGCACCCCGCGCATGCCGCATCGCGCGCCGCTGGTGATCACCGTGGTGGCCAGCCCGCGGCCGAGCAAGGTGGTACCGCTGTTCGACCAGCAACTGTGCGCCGCCAGCACCGTGCTGGCCATGCAACTGGCCGCCCGTGCCCTCGGCTACGGTGGCCTGTGGCGCTCGGGCTGGCTGATGTACGACCGTGGCTTCCACCGCGAACTGGGACTGGGCGAAAACGAGCAGATCGTCGGCTTCCTGTATCTGGGAACGCCGCAACACGCCGAGGAGACAACGAATGAGGCTGTGCCAGACCCCTACGACTTCCTCCGCTGGATCTAAGCCGATGCCGGCGGTGCACTACGGCATCGAATTCGAATACCTGCTGGTCGATACCCGTGGCCCGCAGGCCGGGCGCCTGCGCGACATCCACGCCCTGGACGTCCCCCGGCTCGCCGAGCTGCTGGCCGACAAGCCCGGCCTCGGCGACCCGGAGCTGGCCGAGGGCGACCTGGGTATCCGCAACGGCTACTGGTATCTGGAAGGCGACGAGCGCTTCGACCTGGAGGGGCGCCTCGTCGGCTTCGTCGCCAAGGGCGTGGAAATCCGCACCCCGCCGCGCCCGAGCGTCGCGGTCGCGATCGACTGTCTGCTCGACATCGAGCGCCAGCTCGCCGCGCGCCTCGAACGCGACGGCCTGGGCCTGGCCATCGCCGGCTTCGACCCGCTGCGCACCCGGTACGGCTACCAGCCGCCGCTCAACGCCTTCGAACGGCGCCTGCGTGCCGGCGACCGCGAGTACGAGGGCATGGAGCTGTCGATGCTGACCTACGGCCCGGACCTCAACCTGTCGCTGCCCGACTGGAGCACCCGGCGCAACCTCGACGCCGCGCGCAAGCTCAACTACTACGCGCCCTACATCGTGCCCTTCAGCTTCAGCTCGCCATACTGCGCCGGCCAGCCCTGGCACGGCTGGTCGCGGCGCACCTGGCTGCGCTGCGAGCAGCGCCCGGCGGTCAAGCTGTTCCTCGGCCTCGAAGAGTACGCCGAGCAGGCCGAACGCTCGCCGCTGCTGCGCCCGGCGCGGCTGGCGCGGGAGGCCGGACGCATCGAGTTCAAGGCCTTCGACGCCATGCCCTCGGTGGAACTGCTCGCCGCCTGCTGCCACCTGCTGACCGGCATCTGCCTGGCGAACAACCTGCGCGGGCGCAGCGAAACCCCGGACGTGGCGCTGTACCGGCGCGCCGCGCTGCACGCCTTCGACGATGCCGAGATCCGCAACGGCGCCCGCGCCGCCCTGTACGCCGCCGCCGAGGCCCTCGACCGCGCCGGCAACGAGACCGCCGTCGCCGGCCTCGCGCCCCTGGCGCGGCTGCTGTCGAGCCGCAGCACGCCGGCCCACGACCTGCTCGCCAACGATCGACTGTTCCATCCGGGCGGGCTGGCCGACACTCTGCCGCGGGCGGCGGCCTGCTGAGCCATCACTGCCGCTGGGCCGATGGCACCCTCTCCCCCGGCCCCTCTCCCTGAAGGGAGAGGGGAGAGAGCGGAGCTCCGGCAAATCAGTGCAGAGAGCGCGCAATCGCGCCGGGGAAGATGGCGAGAACCCGCCCCCCTCGCCCTCGGGGAGAGGCAAGAAGACGGCGGCCCTCAATCCGCCCGGCCGGCCTTCATCCGCTCCAGCAGGGGTCCGCACTTGTTCGGCTCTCCGCTACTCGGCGCGACGAGCGCGAGCAGGCCGGCCACCGGAGCGACGGCGGCGCCGAGAACCGCCATGCCGGCACCGCGCGCGATCAGGCCTTCGGCATGCACCCCCGGATCGGGGTTCTTGAAGGTGCCGCGCACGTACAGCGGCGAGCGCAGCGAGATGATCCGCACCCCCTTGGACTTGGGCACGATGTCGAGATCCATCGCCTCGCTCTTGAAGTCGACCGAGCCGTCGATATTGATCACCGCGTTTTCCGTGTCGAAGACGAACAGCCGCGGGGTCGCCAGGCCGTTCTTGAAGCCGACGTCGGCCGCCGCACAGTTGATCGGGACCTCCTCGTCGCCGAACAGGCGTTCGACGACGTAGCTGCCGACATTCAGTCCGGCGAGTTCCATCAGCGCCCGGCTGATGGTGCCGTCGTCGACCAGAAGCTTCAGTTCGCCGCCGACCGAGCCGAGCAGGGCGGCCACCGAGTTGCCGGTGCCTCTCAGGTTGGCGTCGCCGTTCAGCTCGCCGAGGCTGTCGCGCATGGTCTCGACGGTGGGGAACAGGCGCTTGAGTTCGAGGCCGCGGATGCTCACCCGGGCCTGGCCGTCCAGCGGCGTCCGCCGGCCGTCGAGGGCGATCGCGGTATCCAGGCGTCCGCCGGCGACGCCCAGGCGCAGCGGTTCGAGGCGCAGCCTGCCGTTCTCGAGATGCACCTGGACGGACAGATCGGTGATCGGCAACTCCTTGCTCCGGACGATGCGCTTGCCCTCGAAGCGCACGTCGGCGTCCATGTCGCGCCAGCGCTCGGTGCGGAACTCCTCCACCGGCAGGGCCTTGTCCGGCGGCTGCCCGGACTCCTCGCGTTTGGTCCCGGTGTCGGCACCGATCAGCGGGCCGAGGTCGCGGAACAGCAACTGGTTGGAGGTCAGTTCGCCGGACAGTTTGGGCCGTGGCTTGCCCGCCACGTAGGCGAGGTTGCCGTGGATGTCGCTGTCGCCGATCTTGCCGCTGAAGTCGCGATAGCGGTACTCGGCGCCGTCCGCGGCGCGCAGGTCGGCGCTCAGCCGCCCCTCGGTGGAATAGGCCGCGGTATCCGGCAGGGTCACGCCGATCAGCGGATGCAGGTCGGCGAGGCTGTCGCCCGACAGGCGCAGGCGCAGATCCAGGACGCTGAGCGTGCGTGGCGAGACCAGGGTGCCCTCGGCGCGCAGGCGGCTCTTCCCGGCGCGCAGGTCGACCTGCACGGGGAACGGCAATTCGCTGTCCTGCAGGGCCAGGAGCCCGCCGACCTTGCCCTCGCCGGAGAGCGGCTGGCCCTGGTAGCGGCCCTGCGCCTTCCAGGCGAAGGCGTAGTCCTGGGGCCGGCCGCCGCCACGGGCGGCGCGCCCGGCCTGCGCCTCGCCGACGATCTGCTCGAAAGGGATCGGCGCGCCGAGAGGCGTGACCTCCACCTGCAGGTCGGCCTTGAGCACCCGGTCGTCCAGACGCACCAGGGCCCGGTCGAACTGGACGGTGCCGATATCGAGGGTCCAGGGCGAGGGCTTCTTGTCTTCGGCCTCGTCGCCCTGCTCGAAAGTCCAGTTGGCGCGGCCGTCGGCCAGGCGCTGGAGGCTGGCCTCCGGCCCGCCCAGCGTGATCTGCGGAATACGCACGGTCCTGCCGAGCAGGGCCAGCGGCGACAGGCTCAGTTCGACCCGTTCGAGGCTGACGAAGCGCTCGCCTTCGGCCCAGTCCGGATTGCCCAGGCGCAGCGCTTCGGCGCTGATCCGCGGCCAGGGCAGCCAGCCGGACTCCTCCGCCGGGCGCCGCCAGTTCACCGCCAGGTCGCCCTCGATGGCGAAGGGACGCTTCAGGGCTTCGGAGACCTGGGCGTTGATCCGCGGCTTGAGCCGGTTCCAGTCGAAGGTCGCGACGAGCACGACGAGAATGGCGATCAGTGCCGCCAGACCGCCGAGCGCCCAGACGAGGATCTTTCCGCTACGCGTCATATCGTTCTCCGGCTGCCGTCCCCGCGGGCAGCGCTTTTCCTATCGACTGGCGAAACGCGGCGATGACTCCTGCGGCAACGATGAGCGGTCCCGGCCGGCACTAACGCCCGGCGGCAAAGTCGTAATCGATAGGGCGGGCCGGGAGCAGCCTCCGGTCCCGCCGCCATCACGGCCCATACGAGGAAATCCGCGCATGTCCACGCTGACGCTCCAAGACGGCACCACCCTCTTCTACAAGGACTGGGGATCGGGCCAGCCGATCGTCTTCTCCCACGGCTGGCCGCTCTGCGCCGATGCCTGGGATGCCCAGATGCTGTTCCTCGGCCCGCGCGGCTACCGGGTGATCGCCCACGACCGCCGCGGCCACGGCCGTTCGGAGCAGACCTGGGACGGCAACACCATGGACCAGTACGCCGACGATCTGGCGCAGTTGCTGGAGGCGCTGGATCTGCGCGACGCCGTGCTGGTCGGCCACTCCACCGGCGGCGGCGAGGTGGCCCGCTATATCGGCCGGCACGGCACGGCGCGGATCGCCAAGGTGGTGCTGCTGGGTGCGGTGACGCCGCTGATGCTGAAGACCCCCGGCAACCCCGACGGGGTGCCGAAGGAGGTGTTCGACGGTATCCGCCGGAGCGTGCAGGAGAACCGCGCGCAATTCTTCAAGGAACTGCCGGCCAGCTTCTACGGCTTCAACCGCCCCGGCGCGAAGGTTTCCGAGGGACTGCGCGACGCTTTCTGGCTACAGGGCATGAACGCCGGGATCAAGCCGGTCCACGACTGCATCGCGCAGTTCTCCGAAACCGATTTCAGCGAAGACCTGAAAAAGATCGACGTGCCGACCTTGATCGTGCACGGCGACGACGACCAGATCGTGCCGATCGAGGCCTCGGCCAGGCGCGCCGCGCAGTTGGTGCCGAACGCCGTCCTGAGCGTCTATCCGGGCGGTTCGCACGGTCTGGCGCAGATCGAGGTCGAGCGCTTCAACCACGAACTGCTGCGCTTCGTCATCGAGGGCTGAAAGACCCCGGACAAGGCAATGCCCGCCGAGGCGGGCATCGGCAAGGCGGCATCGGCGAAAGCGGGGCGGCCGGTCCGCCGCCCCGGCGATCGCGCCGACTCAGCGACCGGCGTGCTCGAACACCTCATGGTGGTCGTGATGGTGGTGATAGGCCTCTTCACGGAAGTGGGCCTCCCTGTGGCGTTCGATGGCCCGGCGCCGCTCCATGGCCCTGTGGCGCCGAATTGCCGCCTCCCGATGCGCCCGTCCATGATCGTGGTAACGCTCGGCGATCCGGTAGCGTTCGTGGTACCCGTCGTGGCGATGGTGCCCATCGTGATGGTCATGCCGATGACGATCGTTCTCGTGGGCGAGCAAATGGCCATTCGTGCCCACGGCGGCGGCGCTAGCCGCCCATGGATTGCCTCCCCTCGGCTCGGTGACGCCGGCCGCGGCGCCGGCATTGCGCTCCTGCAGGCTCGCCGAGGCCTGGCCCACGGCGAAGAAAGCGAACAGGCCAACGAGCATTACCCTGGTCATACAGCGTTTCATGGTCAGGCAACCCTCTATCGGAAAAGGCGATACGGCGATCGAGCGGCCGGAACCGGCGGGGCAGGCCCGACCGAAACGCTCGAAGGCACGTCTTATGCGACCCCGAGTTGGAACGAGAGTTCTGCTTCGAACTGCGCAGCGCGCCGAACCGGAGCCCGGTCCGGGCCCGCAGGAGCCCTTGACTTGGAGCGCACTCGAACCTCTAGGCTCCTCCCATGAGCAAATACCTGACCATCTCGCAGCTAGCGGCCCGTTTCGGCCTGAGCGCGCACACGCTTCGCTACTACGAGCGCATCGGCCTGCTCGACCCCGTGGGCCGCGACAGCAGCGGACACCGGGTCTTCGTCGAGAAGGACCTGCTCTGGATCGAATTCCTGCTGCGACTGAGGAGCACCGGCATGCCGATCCGGCGGATGCAGCGCTATGCCGAACTGCGCCGGCAGGGCGAAACCACCCTGGCCGCGCGGCGGCAACTGCTCGAGGAGCATCGGCAAGCGGTCGCGCGGCGACTCGACGAACTGGGCCGGTCCCTGGCAGCGCTCGACGGGAAGATCGACATTTATCGACAACTCGAGGACGAGGTGAGCGCCCGTGAATCTTCCGCCAATCGCGATCAACAACCTTCTTTCGATCATTCTGATAGGAGCGAGCATGACCGGCATGGCCAGCCAAACGCCCGAAAATGACCGCCGCGCCCGGGGCGAAGCCGCACTGACGGAAATCGCCGGCGGCGCCGGGCGGAACGTGATCGACTCGTTGCGGGACATCGCCCCGGAACTGGCCGACTGGATCCTCGACTTCAGCTACGGCGACGTCTTCTCCCGCCCCGGGCTCGACTACTGCACCCGGGAACTGGCGACCGTCGCGGCGCTGACGGCCATGGGCAATGCCCAGCCGCAGTTGAAGGTGCATATCGGCGGCGCCCTGAACGTGGGCTGCGAACCGGCGGCGATCATCGACGTGATCCTGCAGATGGCGGTCTATGCCGGCTTTCCCAGCGCCCTGAACGGCGTGGCGGCGGCACGCGAGGTATTCGACGACCGCGGTATCGACCCGCGCGCCGCTGGGAAAGGTTAGGGTCTGTTGCCGTTTCGCCGCGACCGCGCCGGAGCCGGTTTTTGCGCGGGGTTAGCACGAGACGCGAAGTCTGGTCGTCCAGATGAGCCGTCGAGTAACGACACACCGCGCAAAAACCGGCCCGGCCCTTCGGGTTGCGCGGGAAATGGCTCCCGCTGTCGTTGCAGGACTTGGCAAGGGAATGACCATTGCCTGCGTCCTGCGCAATCTCCATGGATGGAGTGAATGCCGCAAGCCCGCCGGGAGCGGGCGCGGCCTAACCGGGAGCCATTTCTCGCGGCAACGCGGCTTGCGCCGAAACGGCAACAGACCCTAGGCGCCCTCTCGTCGCTCGGCATGCCATTCGGAAAAGACAATGCCCGCCGGAGCGGGCATTGGCGAGAACGAGACGGCGGCGTGCGCGGATCGGCCGGCCCGTCGCGCCGTCTCGAGACTCAGGCCCGGTCGATACCGCGCTTGAGCGAGTCCTTCACGTCGCCCTTCACCTGTTGGGCCTTGCCCCGGGACTCCTGGGCGCGACCTTCGTTTTCCAGGGCCGGATCGTCGGTGGCGCCGCCGACGCCCTTCTTGATCTTGCCGGCCAGTTCGTTCGCATTGCCTTTGACTTTGTCCGAAGTGCTGCCCATGTGTCGTCTCCTTGTTTCAATGAGTGACACCTGAATGGACCGGCGCGAAGCCGCCATGGTTTGACGAGCCCCGACGAACGGTGCAAGAACCTAGAATCTCCGCGCGGCACGGGGCCGTTCGCTCCAGTCGTTCGCCAGACACTCGCGCATCCGAGCCTGCAGCCAGGCCCGATCCTGCTCGGCGCTGCGCGCCAGCACCCGCTGCTGGTAAAGCGCCAAGCGCCGCTTGCGCTCCATGGGCGAGAGCCCGTCCCAGCCGACGAACAGCCCGGCATCGTCCGCCACCTCCTCGAGGCTCGCCTCGGGACGGGAAGGCGCGCGCAGCCAGCGCCCCAGGCCGACCCCGACCATGAACAGGACAAAGCACGCGAAACAAACGAAAAGCACGATGGCAAGTATCATCAGCCGCCCTCCCTGGCATTGCATTTCGTAACAGTTCATTACGACATCGTTGCTGTGACAGTCGAACCCACCGAAAGTGCGTGCCCATCCGGCCCCGCGGACGGAAGGCCGACGGATGGGCGGACGGCGGCCTCGGTAGAATCCCCGCCCTGGTCGACAGATGGAGCCGCGTCGATGAAGCCCCCGGCCGCCAAGAAGATCGTTTCGCTGCTCGCCGGCATCGCCCTGGCCGTCGCCGGCGCCCTGTTCACGGATATCCGGCCTCCCGCCACCTTCGGCGAGGCGAAGCGAATCGCCCGGGACATCCATGCCGACGATCCGCTCACGTTCTATTGCGGCTGCCGTTACCAGGGCAATCGCATCGACCTCGCCAGTTGCGGCTACCGGCCGCGCAAGAATCCGCAACGCGCCGGCCGGCTGGAGTGGGAACACGTGGTGCCCGCCTGGGTCATCGGCCATCAGCGCCAGTGCTGGAAAAAGGGCGGGCGCGATCACTGCACGGCCAACGATCCGGTCTTCGCCCGGGCCGAGGCCGACCTGCACAACCTGGTGCCGGCGATCGGCGAGGTCAACGGCGACCGCAGCAACTTCGGCTTCGCCATGCTGGGCGGGAGTTCCGGCCAGTACGGGCAATGCCGGATGGTCGTCGACTTCCAGGCGCGCAAGGCCATGCCGCCCGAGGAGGTGCGCGGCGCCGTGGCGCGTATCCAGCTGTACATGCACGACCGCTACGGGCTGCGCCTGTCCCGGCAGGACCGGCAACTGTACGAAGCCTGGAACCGCCAGTACCCGGTCAGCGCCCGGGAACGCCGGCGCAACCGGGAAATCGCCTGCCGGATGGGCTGGGGCAACCCCTATGTCGGCGAGGTCGAGCTGTGGCGCTGCGGCTTCGCCGGGGCCATGACCGGCCTGCTCGATACCGCCCGGCGCCTGATACGGGACACTCTGGACAATCTTCTCGACACTCTGCCGAAGCGCTGATTGGAAGAGCCGATATCGGGCAGCTATTCTGCGAAATCGAGGGAGCCGCCTTTTATCACGCGGCGGAATGCCCGGCCGAACGGGCTCCGGCGAAGAAAATGCATCCGATGCGACGCGAGTCGGGCCGAAAAAAGCGGAACTGCCCGCACCAATGCGACTCCATAACAGTGAGTGTCGCTGATAAGGGTAAGCGAAGCGAGGCACTCTACTTGTTGTTTGCCTAAACGATTGGAGGTCGTCATGACTGAAGACAAGGGTAACAAAGGTAAGATGAGTGTAAGCGAAGCGGGGCGCAAGGGCGGTGAGACAACCGCCGCCAGCCACGACCGCGAGTTCTATCAGGAAATCGGCAGCAAGGGCGGCCAGCACAGCGGGGGCAACTTCAGGAACGATCCGGAGCGTGCTTCCGAAGCCGGCAGCAAGGGCGGCCGCAACAGTGGCGGAAACTTCGCGAACGACCGCGAAAGAGCCGCCGAGGCTGGCCGCAAGGGTGGCCAGCACAGCCACGGCGGTGGCCGCAAGAGCTGACCCGGAAAGAGCGGAGGCTCCGGCCTTCGCTCCTCCCAATGGCCAACGTAAGGCTGTTCCGGGCACTCGAGGTTTCCCTGGTGCGCAAGACGAGACACCGCCGGCGTCACGACCCGTTCGAAGGGTAGCGCTCATCCGGTACCGCACGCCCGCAGGCCGCAACGGCAACCGCCGCGTCAACGGATGCCACAGCAGGAACATGGCGGATGTCATGAACAGCCATGGTGACGCCAACCACGAGAGAAGTAATAGATGACCACTCACATCATCCACTTCACGGGGCCGATAAACTCTTCGACGTGCGGGCAGCTCATCAACAAATGTTCACAGGCGATAAAGCAGGATGCCTCCGAACTCACCATAAAGATCGCTACCATGGGCGGAGAATGCAGTTACGGCTTTTCTCTCTATAATTTCCTGGTTTCTCTTCCCATTCCGGTCAACACCCATAATCTGGGTACCGTCGAGTCCATGGGCAATATCATCTTTCTCGCCGGGCAACGACGCACCGCCTGCCAGCACAGCAAGTTTCTCTTCCACCCTTTCCACTGGACCATCCACGGTTCGGTCGACCACGCCAGAATGTCCGAATACGCCATGAGCCTGGATTTCGACCGGGTTCTTTATGCGCGCATCGTCGCGGAACGCACTCTAGGAGCCATGGACCCCCTGGACGTTTCCCAGTATCTGACCGCCGACTCGAAGATCCTGACGCCCGACGAAGCCCTCGCCGCCGGACTCATCCATGCCGTGGAAGACCCCGGCATGTCCGCCGACACGACCAGTTGGTGCATCCACTCCTGAGGCGACGCGAAGCGCTTCGCGCCGCCGCCGATAGAGTCCGGGGTCCTTGCCGCCGGGGCGTTCAGCACGGATTCCGCTCTTCCCACTCCACGTGCTCCGGCTCCATTTCGCCGGTTTCCCGATCCGTCACCACCGCCTCGTCGTAGGCGTCCGGCGGGATCTCGCCTTCGTCGACACCGACCTCGTGGTCCGGATACGATTGGGAGCGCCCCCGGTTCACGATGGGGCCGCACGGCCCCGGATACGACCTTTCTCCATCTCGCTCATGACTCATAGCCACCTCCGCCAGTTCCGGCACAAGTAGGGGTTCCGATGAATTAGAGGGACGCCGGGATCGAAGCGTTCGACGGACGCGCGACCGTCCGTCAAGAGGCCGGCTCCGGCATCCCGCGCCTTCGCGGATAGACTCGCCGGGGACAATTGCCCCCGATCCGAGACGCCATGGTCTTCCCTTGCGGAATACGGATCATCGCCCCGCCCGGCAAGCCGGTCCGCCCCGCGCCGGATGAAAATACCCGGCCCCGGAGACCGATCATGCACTACCTGTTCGTACTCGGAGCACGCGACCCCGAGATGACCATCATCGAGGACCTGGTTCGGAAAGTCGGACACGAGGTCGCCCATGCCATGGCCGGCGAACGACGGGTGCATGCCGGCAATGCCTATGCCGCCGAGCGTGCCTCGGCACGGCCGGGCCGGCATCGCGGCCCCGTCGTCTGGGTCGAATGCGCCCTGGCCGACGGCGGTGTCCCGCGGGACCTGGTGGTCGACCACCATCGCGAGGACGATCCCGGCTTCAGCATGCCGCCCGAGCGTTTCTGGGAAGGCGCCTCGCTCGGGCAGGTCTGCACCCTGCTCGGCATCGACCCAACCCGGGAGCTGCGCCTGGCGGCGGCCGCCGACCACTGCCTGAACGCCGCCTATCTCGGCCGCTGCCCCGGTATCGCGCCGGAAGAGATGCGCGCCTGGCGACTGGCCTCCCGCGCGGCCTGGCAAAAGCTCAGTCCCGAGGTACTGGCCCGACGCATCGAAACAGGCATCGCGCAGGTGCGCTCGCTCGAGCGGCTGCGTGTGGGCGGGTTCGAATTCGCCGATGCCATGGGCCGGGAGATACCGGAAGTCCCGGAAGCCTCCGCCATTCTCGGTATCGCCGTGATGTACAGCCGGGTCGAACCGCGTTCCGGGCGGACCAAGATCGGCGCCTTGAACGGCACCCCCGAGATGCTGGAAGCCTGGATGGATTTCGCCCGCGACGTACTCGGGCTGGCCGATGTCTACGGCAGTCCGATCCGGGGCTACGCCGGCGGATATCTGCGCGAAGGTCCGCGCGCAGGTTGACGATTGGAAGGACATGCCTGCTGCGAAACGCCCCCGCTCAATCGAGTGGCTCATCCTGCGGGATCGTCGAGACACTTGCCGGGCAAACGCCCGGGGCGACTTCGCACCTTCTCTTGTCAGGCCGTGCCCGAGCCTTGTCCCGGGCCGGAACTTGCAGCGTCCCGAAAGATTTCGCCTGCCGACTTCGAGAGGAATCGCTATCGGGAATCCTCGAAGCCCCTGTTATCTGTGGTTGCCATATTCACGGCAATAACATCGCCCTGTATTCACTGCCGACCTGGGGTCGTGTGAGCGGGCATCCGGCGAAGTTCGGGAAATCGCCTTCCGACCGGCCTACCGCTCAATGCGCCTCCGGCACGACCCTGGCCCCGATCGACCCTTACTAATCAAGTCGACTCGGCATAAAGATCCTCGTTTTCCGGAACGCCCGGCAACGACTCGTCCGGTGTCCATCGCAGCTCTATCGATTTGCTGTGGGAGGTATCTCCCAATATTTCGAGCAGTGCATGGGCGCGCACCGTCTCGTAGTAGGCTCTTTTCTTGAAGAACCTTGCCGCTCCCCTGTCACCGGCTTCGCCACACAATTCATTGGCGGTATCGCGATAGACATGTGCCAATTCCAGACGCCGATAAGCGCAACGTGCAAACCCATTCATATTCAGCCGACTCCAGAGCGTGATGGTGCGATGGACCGGTCAAGCCTGCCCGACCCTCAGTAGTTAAGTATTAAAATGTAAAAATTGCTCTTCCCGGACAGACTTGGCGACGAGCGGTAGCTTTCCAGTATTGAACTCTCGAATAATGCCCACATTGTCTACAAGTTTAACTTCGGTCATAGGTAAAAATTTCGTGCATATCGACGCGAAACGTGAAGAACCCGTGAAGAGCCATGCCATATCGATGCTCGATCAACAGTCCGATTACAATTGCGGAAATCCTCGATAAAAATATCGCGGCGAATACCGGAACCGAAGCTCTGGCTTTTTCGAATGGATCTCGAGCATTCCGCTTTCGGCCAGGCCCCATACTCAGCGGCCCCATGCGAAACCTGTCGGGACGACGGATTCAGGCAATTGCTCATGAAGTACGGTCGGGTGGAGAGCGGTATATTTTCCGGCCGATGAACAACGACGGGTATTACGCTGTCCTGCCACATATGTACCCGGTGCTCATTGGTCAGGTGTCGCCATGGCATCTTCGCCAGGGCCTGTACCGACTTCGAGGCGGAGCCGGCGGAGTTCGACGGCGGAAGGAGCATGAGCTGTCCGCGCTATCCTTCCCCGGCCCGGAAGGCCGGGGCTTGCCGCGCGCCGGGTCGATTGCCGAACCCGGGTGACACGGATAAGATGAGAATGTTTTTCATCTGCATGAATCTATCCCATGTCGAGTCCGACGAGCGGCAAGCTGGAATCCTTTTTCAACAGCCACCACCACTGGCTGCTCCGGCACGTGCAACGCCAGTTGAGCAACCGGGCCGACGCGGAAGACACCGCATCGGAAACCTTCTGCCAGGTGTTGAGCTCCCGTATCGACACGGACGAAATCCAGCAACCCCGCGCCTACCTGTCGACCATTGCGCGCCGCCTGATGTTCGACCGCTACCGGCGGCGTCAACTGGAGAAAACCTATCTCGACTATCTGGCCACGCTTCCCGAAGGGCTGGCGCCCTCAGCGGAAGAAAGAACGCTGCTGCAGGAAGCCCTGACGCTGATCGACCGAACCCTGGACGGCCTCCCGCTGGCGGTGAAAACGGCCTTCCTCTATAGCCAGATCGATGGCCTCGGCTATACCGAGATCGCGCAATTGCTGGGTGTTTCCGAACGCACGGTCAGGCGCTACATGAAACAGGCCTTGAGCCACTGCTACCTGATCGATCTTCCATGAACGAAAAACGGCTCGACCGGGCGGCGGAAGAAGCCATCGACTGGATGGTGCGTTTGCGCGCGGAAAAACCCGATGCCCGGCTGCTGGCGGCACTCGATGCCTGGATCGCCGGCGATCCGGCGAACGCCGACGCCTGGAGCCGTCTGCAAAACCGGCTGGGCGGGCCTTACGACACCTTGCGCAGCCTCGATCACCGCCTGCCCCGAAAGAATGTTCGCGCGATATTGCTGCAACCCGACACCAGCCGGCGCGATCTGCTGCGCACCTTTGCCGGGCTCGGCCTGCTGGGGGGCGGATTGTGGCTTGGCGCCCGTAGCCGTCCAGGCCAGGCGTTGTTCGCCGATCTGAGCACCGCTACGGGCGAGCGACGCGCATTCGCCCTGGACGACGGCAGCCGCTTGACCCTCAATGCCGAGAGCGCGGTGGATCTGGCATTCGACGACCGGCAACGCCTGCTGCTGCTGCGCCGGGGCGAACTGGTCGTCCAGGTCGCGCCCGACCGGGCGCGACCCTTCCTGGTCCGCACCGGACAAGGCGAAATCATGGCCCTCGGCACCCGCTATCTGGTACGCCAGGAGGCCGATGCGACCCGAGTGCTCGTACTGGAGCACAACGTGCGCCTCAGCCTGCCGGATGGGCATTTTCTCGATGTGGCGCAGGGCGAATCGGCCTTGCTGCACACCCGGCGGATCGAACGCCTGGGGGCGGGCGAAGGTTATCGGGCCGACTGGCTGGAGGGCCGCCTGAGCGTGCTGGACGAGCCGCTGTCCGCCGTCATCGACGCCTTGCGGCCATACCGGCACGGGCTGATCCGGGTCGCGCCGGAAGTCCGCCAGTTGCGGGTACAGGGCGTCTATTCGCTGGACGACAGCGAGCGGACGCTGCGGATTCTGGCCGAGACGCTGCCGATCCGTATCGACCGTTACACGCCCTGGCTGGTACTGATCGGGCCGGGCTAGGGAGAACCTCCGAACCGAACCGGCCGGCGGACATAAAAAATATTCTCATTCGTGTCCGCTTTTCATCGCCCGTCCCACCTATCTCCTGATTCCATCGTATGCACAAGGATTAGGAGATCCTCATGCCCTTCACCCGCTCCTGTACCCTGACAGCCGTCCTGGCCGCCGCCGTATCCTGCCTGCAAACGAGCGCAGCCATGGCGCAGCAGCAGACCCTGTTCTTCGACCTTCCCGCCGGCAGTCTGGCCAGTACGCTCAACGGCATCGCCCGCCAGGGCAACCAGGTGATCTCGCTCGATCCCGCGCTGGTCGCCGGCAAGCAGGCACCGGCCATCGAAGGTGAAATGACGACGACCCAAGCGCTCGAACGAGCCCTGGCCGGCAGCGGACTGGAACTGCGGATGACCGAAACGGGCGGCTTCAGCGTTCAGCCGATCGCGCTGGGCGACACCATGAGCCTGGATGTCATGCGCGTGGAAGACAACGCGCTCGGTACCATCACCGAGCAGACCAAGTCCTATACGCCCGGCACCATCGCTTCGGCTACTCGATTGGTGCTGACGCCACGCGAAACGCCACAGACGGTTACCGTTGTTACACGTCAGCATATGGATGACTTCAATCTAACCGATATCGATAAAGTTATAGAGCATACGCCGGGCGTGACGTTGCAACGCATGAGTAACTTTCGCTCTTTGTATTATGCGCGGGGTTATCCAATCAGAAACTTTCAATACGATGGCGTCCCGACTTTCGATGATAGCGTAAACTCGATGGGACAAACTTCAAGCGACATGATTCAATATGATCGCGTGGAGATTATTAAAGGCGCCAGTGGCCTGACTACAGGTGCTGGCGGCCCCGGCGCTACGCTGAACCTAGTGCGCAAGAAGCCCACCCACGAATTTTCTGGCCATGCTACCGCTGAAGCGGGTCGTTGGGATAATTATCGCACCGAATGGGATGTCGGTGGCCCACTCAATGAAAGCGGCAGTGTTCGTGGACGTATCGCAACTGCCTTCCAAGACAGACAGTCATTTCAGGATCATGCCAAAGAACAAACCAGAGCACTCTATGGAATATTGGAGGTGGACTTAACGCCACAGATGATGTGGACTATTGGCGGAAACTATGACAAAAGAATCCCCAATGGAGACATGTGGGGAGGCATTAGATTATTTGATAGCAACAACAAAGAGGTTGATGTATCAAGGTCATTCAACCCAGGAGCAACCTGGGCCTACAACGAAGAATTCAGTCATGCTTTTTTTACTCAATTGGATCACAGCTTCGACAACGGCTGGAGTAGTCGACTTTATTACACATTTCAAAAAAATGCTTATATTGGAAAATTGGGAAGCTTAAGTGCCACACCCAATGCCGACAATGGTAACACTACATTGCAGACTGGCTATTACCGATATAAAACCAGAACTCAGGCCCTAGAAGGCTATGCACGTGGCCCCTTTGAGCTTTTTGGCCGAACCCACGAATTGGTATTTGGATTTAGCGGTTACCACAACCACCACAAAGGTAAGGGGCGCAGCTATCTTCAGCTACCAGTAGACAACTATTGGGAGTGGGAAGGCCATATACAAAGACCGGACTGGGGAGCTATTCGATCCAGAACAGAGGATCGAATTAACCAGAGGGCTTATTATGCCAGCACCCGCCTCAGCTTGACCGATGATCTTGCCGTCATCTTGGGCGGACGAGTCACCAATTATCTTCGGGGCGGCGACAGTAATATGCATGAATCCGGCGAGGTAGTTCCTTTTGCGGGGATCACTTATGACCTGAATGATAATTTCTCGGTTTATGCCAGTTATACCAAAATATTTATGCCGCAAAGTGCCAGGGATGCAAATAATTCGGTACTTGACCCGGATGAAGGCGACAGTTACGAAGTTGGCTTCAAAGGCGAGTGGTTCAATGGCCGTTTAAATGCCAGCCTGGCTTATTTCGAGATTCGCCAGGATAATCGTGCCGAAAGCACTGGCATCAGAGATCCGGAGCTGAACTATCTTATATATAGAGGCGTAAAAGCCAAAAGCAAGGGGATTGAGCTTGAAATAACAGGCGAACTGATGCCGGACTGGAATATCCAGGCAGGCTTTACCCATCAGGTTATCCGGGAAGATGCAACCAATGAAAAGCTAACAACTTATCAGCCTGAAAACCAGTTCAAAATTTACACAACCTATCGTCTGCCTGGCATATTGAATAAACTGACCATCGGTGGTGGCGCAAACTATCAAGGGACTACCTGGTCTGATGGAACCGATGCCTTTGGTGGTACCCGACAATATAGGCAGGAAGCATTCTGGTTGCTGAACGCAATGGGGAAATACCAAGTCAGCGATAGTGTTTCTGCTACACTAAACATTAACAACCTGCTTGACAAGTATTATTACAGCAACTATGGATATGGTAATGGCAAAATGTACGGCGAACCCCGCAACATGATGCTGACCACTCGGTGGGACTTCTAAGAAAACGCCGAACAAACCATTACCGGATCGCCCTCTTAAAACAATGACGATCCAGGACATCAACTCCCAGAGCCCCATGCCGGGCTCGACAATAAAGGCTCGGCGGCTCTCCCATGCTGCGCGCGAACATGGCGCTGAAACTACCGGGGCTGGCATAGCCCAGGGCATAGGCGACCTGGGTGACGCTGGCGCCTTCGAGGAGCATTTCCACGGCTCGAGTCAGGTGAAGTTGTTGACGCCATTGCGAGAACGACAGTCCGGTCTCGCTACGAAACAGGCGCGCCAGGGTCCGGGCACTGGCGCCGACCTGGCTAGCCCATTCCTCGAGACTTCGCTTGTCGTCGGGGTGACGATGCAGGAATGCCGTCACCCGTCGCAGACGGTTGTCCCTGCCTTCGGGAATGAACAGCGGGGCGCTGCTCTGCCGGCCGATCTCGCCGATCAATACGAGCATGGCGCGCGCCTCATGACTGTCGATCCCGTAATCCCAGCCGAAGTCGTAGGCGGCGATGACGAGTTCGCGCAGCAAAGCGCCCAGATTAAGAACGCGGCAATCGCTTGGCAGCATTTCGCAAAGGTCGGTACGCACGTAGGCGACGGCCAATTCCGCGGCCTGCGGGTATTCGGCGATATGGTTGAGACCGCAGGGCACCCAGCAGGCCCGTCCGGGAGGGATGGTCCAATAGCCGCGCCGGGTCTGCACGCGCAGACCGCCCGAAGTCACGAACATCAATTGACCGCGTCGATGCGAGTGTTCGGGAATCCGTTGTCCCTTGGGATACCCATATCGCTCGGCCACGACCGGAAGCGATGAGCGATCGGGGTCGCGCCGCCCCGCCAGCGGCATGTCCGCCTCGCTGAAATGTTTGACCGGCTCGCAAAAGTCGTCCATCACGCCGCCACTTACCATATGGACGCGTCAATACCTATATGCACCGGATTTCCCGGAACGGCTCTACCCGACGAATATCGATCCCTCAAACGCTCATGCATGCCTTGCGCTTCGCGCCGAGACTTTTGAACCATGACAATCGCATTATCTCTTGGCATTTTCTTCGTCGCCGGTTTGGCCGGCGGTTTGCTGCTCGGCCTGATCGGAGTCGGCATGGCCCTGATCACCGTGCCACTTTTGATCATGGCTTTGCCGATGTTCGGCTTCGACCCCGAACATGCTCCCCTGGTCGCCCTGGCCACATCGATGGCGGTAGTGTCCGTCGGATCGGTTTCTTCCGTATTCTCCCATAACAAACTTGGCAACGTTGACTGGTCGATAGTGAGGATCGTTGTACCCGCCAGCCTGATTGGCGTCGGTCTCGGCAGCCTGAGTATCGATTTGTTTTCCGGCACGCTGCTCAAATGGTTGTTCTGTATCTTTCTGTCGATCATCGCCGTGCGCATGTTACTGCCGACGAAAAAGAAAACCGCGAATGACGCCATCGATACCACGGCGCCCTGGGTCTATCGTTCGGCCGGTGGCCTGATCGGTATCGCCGGCTCGCTGATCGGTGCCGGCGGCGGTGTATTCATGGTTCCCTTCCTCAACCGTATCGGCCATGCCATGCCCAGAGCGGTGGCCACCTCCACCACCATCGGCCTGCCGGTCACGGTTTTCGCCGCCATCGTGCACGCCAGCCAGAGCAGTCCGCCGGGGGATAGCGCCATGCTCGGCCACATCTACCTTCCCGCGTTCATCGGCCTGGGCCTGGGCAGCGTACTGACCGCACCGCTCGGCGCCCGTTTTTCCTCCAGAGTCCCGGCCGAACTGCTCAAACGCGTCTTTGCCTGGCTGCTGATCGCATTGGTGGTAAAACTCGCCCTGAGCGCCTGATCCGCCGGCGGCGTCGGCATCCGCGCGCCCACCGAAGCGGACCCGGCGGGACGGGGCTGGCTCCGAGGCAGGGAAGCCGTAGCGTCGCATGTCCGCCGGCAGTTCGCCGCGCCCTTGGCGCGGGTCGCGAACGAATTTGCTCCCGCACGAATCGACGACGCGCCTCAGTACTCCATGAACCTCAGCAGGCGCCGCCTCAGGCTCTCGTTCTCGGCCCGCAGACGCCCAACCTCGTCGAGCAGGTCCAGAGCCACGGCCACGGCCTGCCAGTCGAGTTCCAGTTCCCGCTGCAGGCGCACTGCCCGGCGCAGCCGACCCAGGGCGACGCTGTCGAAGCGCCAGTCGCGGGGGGCGCTGCCGCCCGGGTCGACGATGCCGTATTCGACCATCTCGACCAGGCTGGCGGACGGTGCCTCGACCAGTTGGCAACATTCTTCCAGGGTCAGTTGCAGGCTCAGGGTCGTATTCATGCTTGCTTGCTCCATTGACTGCGCGGGTCGAAGCCCGCCGCATCGCGCAGTTCGGCCCATAACTGGCGGGCACGCTCGTCGCTCTGCGACGGCATCACCACCTTCAGCACGGCGTAGAGATCGCCCTCGCCCTGCCTGCCCTTGAGTCCCTTGCCCCTGATGCGCAGGCGCTGGCCGCTCTGGCTGTTCGGCGGGATGCTCAGGTTGATGCGCCCGGACAGGATCGGCACTTCGATCCGCGCGCCCAGCGCCGCCTCCCAGGGCGCCAGGGGCACGGTGAGAATGAGGTCGCGGCCGTCGACATCGAAGATCGGGTGGGGAACCAGGCGGATGATCAGGTACAGGTCGCCATTCGGCCCGCCGTCGATACCCGGCGCGCCCTGGCCCTTGAGCCGGATGCGTTCGCCGTCGGCGACGCCGGCGGGAATCCTCACGTGCAGGCTCTTGGGCCGGTCGATGCGCCGGCCGTGCTCGTCGAAGCCGGGCACCGCATAGTCGAGCGGCTTGCGCTGCTCGGCAAGGGTCTCCTCGAGGAAGAGCGGCATCTCCAACTCGACGTCGCGCCCCCGCCGCGGCGGCCGCGCATGATGGCCGGCGCCCGGCCGGGCGCCGAAGATCGACTCGAAGAAGTCGGAAAAATCGCCGCCGAAATGCTCGTGCGTCCCGGAGAGGCCCTCCGCTCGCTGCCAGCCCGGCGGCATCTCGAACTGCTCGCCGGCGTGGCCGTACTGGCGCACCCGGTCGTACTCGGCGCGCTTTTCCGCATTGCCCAGCACCTCGTAGGCCTCGGCCACTTCCTTGAACCTGTTCTCCGCCCCGGCCTCCTTGTTCATGTCCGGGTGGTACTTGCGCGCCAGCCGGCGGTAGGCCGTCTTGATCGTCTTCGCATCGGCGCCGGGCTCCACGCCGAGAATCGCGTAATAGTCCTTGAACTCCATGGAAACTCCCCTGGTTGCGGGTCTTCTCAGTCTAGGCGCGTCGCCGGGGCCGGGGGATCGATGCGGATGGCGGTCGCGGGCGGGCGAAACGTCCCCGCCGCCCGCCTACAGACGTAAGTCGAGTGCCTGCAATGCCTCTCTTGCGTCATAGTGTCGCAACCTTATATATAGGAAACTATTGAAAGGCCTATGCATCTAGGAGGGGTCGATGATCGTCAATCCGATTGTTTCCATTGCCTTGGTCGTGGTTCTTCTGGGGTTTTCCGTGTACCTGGCGACCTGGCCGCGGCGTTCCGGTTCCATGCTGGATGCGCTCGACGACGACATGCCGCTCGCTGAAATGAACGGCTCCAGCCGGATCGAGTGCGAGCAGCCTCTGGTGCCGCATCAGAAAAAGCGGGGGCTGTGCGTGTGAGAGCACCGGCGCGGCACGGGACTCCCCCGCCGCGCCTCTCGGCTTTTCGAGCGGAGTAGCCTCCTGTCCGGGCTTTTGCCGATGCCTGGCGCAACGAACGAGGCGCCGTCCCCCAGAGCGGTCCCTGCGCAGGGAAGCCGCGAACCGTTCTCCACAGGAAGCCGCCGGGCCTACGGTTACGCCCGGCTGGTTTCCCGCGCGCCCGCGGGCGAACTTTCGCCCAGCATCTTCGCGATATCCGCCTCGTCGTAAGTCAGGGAAATGGCCTGATCGTCGCCACCGATCCTGTTGGAGTTCTTCAGGCCGATCCTCTGGGTGCCGGGCACCAGTGGAAAATGGTTCACATCGTTGGATATCTGCCGGACTTCGTAACCCTGCCTGACGGCGTTGGCATGCAGCCAGACGTCGTCATGCCTGGGACAACAGGCTATGAAGGCAGTCCCCGCTTCTTTCAAACGCCGCAGGAAAGCGGCAGGGTAGATGACTCCACCGACACCGAGGGCGAAATTCCGCAAATCGGCCTCTTCCTCCAGGCAGAAACGCCAGTTCAGGTAGGGCTCGATCCGCTCGTTGGTTATCTGTACGCGCAAGGCCTTGTAAGCGACAACGATTTCCGGCGTGGCCTCGTGTTCTTCATGCAGTCTTTTCAGCCAGGTCGGCGGATAAAAGGAGTCGTCGTCGGCCGTCACCAGAGGCCCCTCGATTTCCTCGTATTCGATGAATGGATAATATTTGGTATGCGGCCCGTAATTGTCGCACATGCGAATCTCCAGCCCTCTTTTCCGAAGCCTCCGCAGGGACTCCGGCAGGTCATCGAAGATTCGTGCGTCGTCGAGCCAGAGAATGATCCTGCCAGGCTTTTCGATGCCGGCCGCTATTGACTCTATCGCCAGATAGACCCGCTCGGTTCGCGTCGAATGGCTGGTGAGCGAGACGGTCACGCCACCTTTCGCACAGACCGGGTCCGAAGAAAATCTGTTTCTCAGGAAAAACCTACAGGCAAGCAATAGCCTTTCAATCTTCTTGATGGATTTATTCCGTTTCCTTGTCGTTTTTCCCGCCGGATGTGGAAACACTGAAAAGCCTCCGCTCATAGAACATGGTCCGATATGACGCCATGATCTCGGATCATCGACTCCCGAAACAGGAGCGCGTCCTGTTCATGACGGCCCAGACGGCACAAAGGTCCGAAGATCATATGACAATATCTTATAGATAGTCGCCAGGGTTGCACACAACCTTGCCGAACGAACGGAGTCGGACGATGGCTCTGGTCGAACGGTGGAAAGCAACGTGAAAAGTCGGTGAAGATACAGCCATGAAAACATTGGAATCCGATATCATGTCGACATGATCCGGACACGGCAGTGAAAAGCCCGTTGATCGAGGTGATCGGTTCTCGTTGAACATGCCATCGGCGTTTGAAACACGCGGCGAGAATCATGGACGTCTCGAGCGCCTGCTTCACAAGTCCGGGCTGATCCGATATGTAGCAGCATGATCACGTTAAAAGGCCTGTAAAAAATCGATGAAACTATCCATCCTAATAGTTGCATATGACTGCTCGATGGAGAACTCCGCAACGCTCACCTCCATCCTGGCCTCGAAGCTCGGATTCGACGGGGCCCGCTTATGCTTCTGGAACAACGGGCCTCACTATATGAGCCCGCTTCCCGGAACCCTCGCGGCACTCGCAGAGCGGTCCCTTGAGGTAAGCATCAGGCAGACCTGCCAGAATGCGCCGCTGAGCTGGATATACAACTATTTCATAAAGAATTTTCCAGGCGACCGATACGTAATACTTGACCATGACTCGATATTATCCAACGAATACCTCCAGCATATCCTGGCGAGGAAAAAGACCTTCCTGGGAATGCCAACCATCCTTGTCGAAGGGGAACCTCAATACCCACGTTCCAATCGTCGCTTCTCGCTCGGTCCCTATACGAATCGAGACGATGTTTTCTCGATAGGAAGCGGCTTGCTGCTGAGCCATGAAGCGACGCGATGCATCGAGAATGCATATGGGAATATATTCGACGACAATTTCGCCCTGTATGGAGTCGACATATCCCTCTTCAAACGAATCCAAAAGCTCGGATTCACCGAAAAACTCGAATCCCTCCCCGGCTTCGAACACTCCCTGTCCAGACTGAAATCCGAAACGAAAGAACTGAAACACTTCAGGCGAGTCGAAAAAAGCTATTATTTCGGCCTGATGCTGCGACATTATCCATCCGCCAGACGATTACGCATTTTACTCAAGCAGCTATTACGACTTCCTCTTGGTAGAAATAAGCTCCTCTTTAGGAAGGCGCTCAAGGCTTTCCTCACGGGCCGGCACGAAAGATGCGGACTGCCCCCATTGGAAAAGCTGATCCATTAAAAAGCTCGCTTCAAACACAAGTGGCGAACGGCCCGATCCTGCTTTCGACGGAACAAGCCCGCGAAAAAGCCGTTCCCTCTTCCCGGAAGCAACGGCTTTTCTCGACTCACTCGGGCTGTGCGAGAACCTTACCTCCTCGCCCTCCGAACTCCCTCAGCCAACTCCCGACACAAGCCCAACACATCCCCCACCGCCTGCTCCTTCGAGCCGGCCTTGGCAATGCGGTCGACCAATGCCGAGCCCACCACCACGCCCTCGGCCAGGCGGGCGACGCTGCCGGCGTGTTCCGGGCTGCGGATGCCGAAGCCGATGCACAGCGGCAGGTCGGTGTGACGGCGCAGGCGGGCGACAGCCTGTTCGACGTGCTCCAGGGATGCGGCGTGGGCGCCGGTGACGCCGGCCACCGAGACGTAGTAGACGAAGCCGGAGCTGCCGGCGAGCACCCTGGGCAGGCGCTTGTCGTCGGTGGTCGGGGTGGTCAGGCGGATGAAGTCCAGGCCCGCCGCCTGTGCCGGATCGCAGAGGTCCTCGTTATGCTCCGGCGGCAGGTCGACGACGATCAGACCATCGACGCCGGCCTCCCTGGCCTCGGCGATGAAGCGTTCGACACCATAGTAGTGAATGGGGTTGAAGTAGCCCATCAGCACCAGCGGGGTGGTCCGATCGCCTTCGCGGAAGGCGCGAACCATACGCAGGGTCTTGACCAGGTTCTGGCCGGCGCCGAGGGCGCGGATGTTGGCCAGTTGGATCGCCGGGCCGTCGGCCATCGGGTCGGTGAAGGGCATGCCCAGCTCGATCACGTCGGCGCCGGCTTCCGGCAGGCCCTTGAGGATGGCGAGAGAGGTTTCGTAGTCCGGGTCGCCGGCGGTGACGAAGGTGACCAGGGCGGCGCGGTCGGCTTGCTTCAGTTCGGCGAAGCGGGTCTGCAGGCGGCTCATGCGTGCTTCTCCAGTTTTTCCTGCATGTGATGCATCACGGTCTGCATGTCCTTGTCGCCGCGGCCGGAGAGGTTGACCACCATCAGGTGGTCTTTCGGAAGCCGGGGCGCGCGCTTGAACACTTCGGCCAGGGCATGGGACGACTCCAGCGCCGGGATGATGCCCTCCAGGCGACAGCAGGTATGGAAGGCCTGCAGCGCTTCATGGTCGGTGATCGAGCTGTACTCGACGCGGCCGATGTCGTGTAGCCAAGCATGTTCCGGGCCGATGCCGGGGTAGTCGAGGCCGGCGGAGATCGAGTGGGCGTCGATGATCTGGCCGTCGGCGTCCTGCAGCAGGAAGGTGCGGTTGCCGTGCAGCACGCCGGGCACGCCGCCGTTCAGGCTGGCCGCGTGCTTGCCGGTCTCGATGCCGTGGCCGGCGGCCTCGACGCCGACGATCTTCACGCCCGGCTCGTCGAGGAAGGGGTGGAACAGGCCCATGGCGTTGGAGCCGCCGCCGATGCAGGCGACCAGCGAGTCGGGCAGGCGCCCTTCCTTCTCGATCAGTTGCTCGCGGGTTTCCTTGCCGATCACCGCCTGGAAATCGCGGACCATCGCCGGGTACGGATGCGGGCCGGCCACGGTGCCGATCAGGTAGAAGGTGGTCTCGACGTTGGTCACCCAGTCGCGCAGGGCCTCGTTCATGGCGTCCTTGAGGGTGCCGGTGCCGGCGGTGACCGGGATCACCTCGGCGCCAAGAAGCTTCATGCGGAAGACGTTGGCCTGCTGGCGATCGATGTCGGTGGTGCCCATGTAGATCACGCACTGCAGGCCGAAGCGCGCGGCCACGGTGGCGGTGGCCACGCCGTGCATGCCGGCGCCGGTCTCGGCGATGATGCGCTGCTTGCCCATGCGCCGGGCCAGCAGGATTTGCCCGATGCAGTTGTTGATCTTGTGCGCGCCGGTGTGGTTCAGCTCTTCGCGCTTGAGGTAGATCTTCGCGCCGCCGCAGTGCTCGGTCAGGCGCTCGGCGAAATACAGCGGGCTCGGCCGGCCGACGTAGTCGCGCTGGAAGTAGGCCAGTTCTTCGAGGAAGGCCGGATCAACCTTGGCCCTCTCGTATTCCTCGGCCAGGTCGAGGATCAGCGGCATCAGGGTTTCGGCGACGTACTGGCCGCCGAAACGGCCGAACAGGCCTTTTTCGTCGGGGCCGGTGCGGTAGGAAGTCTCGGTCATGGGTGCTCCCGGAGTGTGCGGAGGGGCAGGTCGGCGCGTTTCGCAGTCCACTTGCGATGCTCACACGTTAACCAATGGCGCCCCCGCCGAAAAGCGATAAGATCACCCGAATATGTCAGGAAAACTCACCGATCATGCACCCGGACCTGCCCTCCCTGAACGCCCTGCGCGCCTTCGAGGCCGCCGCCCGCCTGCAGAGCGTCAAGCAGGCAGCCAAGGAACTGCACGTCACCCACGGAGCGGTCAGCCGGCAGGTCCGTGCCCTGGAAGAGGAACTGGGGGTGGCCCTGTTCGCCAAGGAAGGGCGCGGCGTAAAACTCACCGATGCCGGCATTCTGCTACGGGATGCCGCCGGCGACGCCTTCGCCCGTCTGGACGGCGCCTGCGCCGAGCTGAAGCGACGCAGCGAGGAAGCGCCCTTCGTGCTCGGCTGTCCGGGGAGCTTGCTGGCACGCTGGTTCATTCCGCGCCTGGATCGCCTCAACCGTGCGCTGCCGGAGCTGCGCCTGCAGCTCTCCGCCAGCGAGGGCGAGCTGGACCCGCGCCGGCCGGGCCTGGATGCCACCCTGCTGTTCGCCGAGCCGCCATGGCCGGCCGACATGCGGGTCTTCGAGCTGGCCGCCGAGCGCATCGGCCCGGTGCTCAGCCCGCGCCATCCGCGTTTCGCCGAACTGCGCCAGGCACCGCCGCAGGCGCTGCTCGGCGAGGCCCTGCTGCATACGGCCTCGCGCCCGCAGGCCTGGCCGCAGTGGACGAGCGCGCAGGGGCTGCAGCCGGCGCGACTGCACTTCGGCCAGGGTTTCGAACATCTCTACTACCTGCTGGAGGCCGCCGTGGCCGGTCTCGGCGTGGCCATCGCCCCCGAACCGCTGGTGGCCGACGAACTGGCCGCCGGCCGCCTGGCCGCGCCCTGGGGCTTCGTCGAAACCCGCGCACGACTGGCGCTGTGGGCACCGGCGCGCGGAGCCGATCGCCGCGCCGAGGCGCTGGCGCGGTGGCTGCGCCACGAATTGATGGAAATGCCCTCTTGAGGGGTACAAGGGCAGGTCGGCCGTCCGGATCGACCTATCAGAAGGGAGCCGAAGCAGAAGTGAGAATCCGTCACCCCGAGGAGAGAATTTTCCGCGAGGGCCTCGGGATCAGGCCAGAAGCCTTTCCAACCTCGTCCCGGACGGGCAGCGGGGCTTCCAGGATGTCCAGCACGGCCTCGCCGTCGTCCAGGGTGAGGGCGCCGGCATCGGCCGGGGCGGGAAGCAAGGGGCCGGAGGCGAGGACATCGAAGCTCAGGCCCCGTCCTGCCTCCACCCGCACGGCCCGCGCTTGCGCCAGGCGTGGCCGCACCTCCACCACGTGGGCCTCGACGACGACACGGGTACGGCCGTTCTCCTGGCGCACGGCAAAGCGCGTGCCCATGGCGCGGACGCGGCCCTCGGCGGTGTTCGCCGAGCCGCGCTGGCCGGCCGAACGGTGCGCCGGCGGCTGAACTCTCGCGTCTCCGACCTGCCTCATCTAGTGGGGCTGGCACCTGGGCCGGCCCCGCCCATCCTCCCGGGAGGCCCGCATGTCCGACCATCACACCTACAAGAAGATCGAAATCATCGGCTCTTCGCGCAACAGCATCGAGGACGCCATCAGCAACGCCCTCGCCGAGGCGTCGAAAACCCTCGATTATCTGGAATGGTTCGAGGTGGTCGAGATCCGCGGCCACCTGGAGAACGGCGTGGTCGGCCACTATCAGGTCACCCTGAAGGTCGGCTTTCGCCTGGCCGACAGTTGAGCGGCCACCGGCGCCGCCTTTTGCTTTAGTCTCTGCCCTTTCCCGACGGGCGGGCCCCGGGGACGACTCGAGGAAACCTCCATGCCACGACTGGCCGACACCGCGCTTTCCATTCTCGACCTGGCGCCGATCCGCGACGACGGCGGCCCGGCCCAGGCCCTGCAGAATTCCCTGGCCCTGGCCCGGCATGCCGAGGCCCTGGGCTTCACCCGCTTCTGGGTGGCCGAACACCACAACATGGACGGCATCGCCTGTTCCGCCACCGCCGTGCTGATCGGCTATCTGGCGGCGGGCACCCATCACATCCGCGTCGGCGCCGGCGGCATCATGCTGCCCAACCATGCGCCGCTGGTGATCGCCGAGCAGTTCGGCACCCTCGCCACCCTTTATCCGGGACGCATCGACCTCGGCCTCGGCCGCGCGCCGGGAACCGATCCCTACACCGCCCACGCCTTGCGCCGCGACCGCCTGGGCAGCGAAGAGGAATTCCCGGCGGACGTCGAGGAACTGCAGGCCCTGCTCGGCCCGGCGCGTCCCGACCAGCGGGTGATCGCCGTGCCGGGAGCCGGCACCGAGGTGCCGATCTGGCTGCTCGGCTCCAGCCTGTTCACTGCCCGCCTGGCGGCGCGCAAGGGCCTGCCCTACGCCTTCGCCTCGCACTTCGCGCCGCGCTACATGCACGAGGCGATCCGCCTCTACCGCGACAATTTCCAGCCCTCGGCGGTGCTCGACAAACCCTACGTGATGCTCGGCGTGCCGCTGGTCGCCGCGCCCAGCGACGAGGAAGCGGAATTCCTCGCCACCACCGCCCTCCAGCGCGCCCTGGCGCTGGTCCGCGGCGAGAGCCGGGTACTGCGTCCGCCGGTGGAATCGATGGCCGGCCGCTGGCAGCCGCACGAGCAGGCGGCGGTCGGCGACTTCCTCGGCCTGGCGGTGATCGGCGGCCCGGAAAAGGTCCGCGCGCGCCTGGACGTGCTGCTCGAACAGACCGGCGCCGACGAATTGATCTTCACCGGCGACATCTACGATCCGGACGCCCGCCTGCGCTCGTTCGAGATCCTCGCCGGGCTGCGCTGAGCGGGGCTCGCCTCCCGCGGAATCCTGCGAATAAAAAAAGGGAGTCTCACGACTCCCCAAACCGCCTTTCAAATCTTCAGAAACCGCGACTCAACCCTCGATCTCCACCAGCAGTTCGCCGGGGTTGACGCGGTCGCCCTTGGCGACGTGGATGGCCTTGACCGTGCCGGCGATCGGTGCCTGTACTTCGGTCTCCATCTTCATCGCCTCGGTGATCAATACTGGCTGGCCGGCCTTGACCACATCGCCCTCCTTGACCAGGACGTCGACGATGTTGCCCGGCATGCTGGTGCTGACGTCACCCGGCGCGCCGGCCTGCTTGCGTTTGCCGGAGCCGCCGGCGACGAACTCGTTGAGCGGCTCGAACACCACCTCTTCCGGCATGCCGTCGATGGACAGGTAGAAGTGACGCTTGCCCTCGCCCTTGAGGCCGACGCCGGTGATGTCCACCCGGTAGGTCTCGCCGTGCACGTCGATGAGGAATTCGGTGGGCACGCCCTCGCTGGCCGGACCGGCGCCCGCGGTGGGAATCGGCAGCAGCGGCTCGGGCACCAGGGTGCCGGCCTTGCGCTCCTCGAGGAACTTGCGGCCGATGTCGGGGAACATGGCGTAGGTCAGCACGTCCTCTTCGCTCTGCGCCAGCTCGCCGATTTCCGCGCGCAGCTTGGTCATTTCCGGCTTGAGCAGGTCGGCCGGACGCACGTCGATGACTTCCTCGTTGCCGATCGCCTGGAAGCGCAGGCGCTCGTTGACCACGCCCGGCGCCTTGCCGTAGCGGCCCTGCAGGTAGAGCTTGACCTCGTTGGTGATGGTCTTGTAGCGCTCGCCGGCGAGCACGTTGAACACCGCCTGGGTGCCGACGATCTGCGAGGTGGGAGTGACCAGCGGCGGGTAGCCGAGGTCGGCGCGCACCTTCGGGATCTCCTCGAACACCTCGTTGATGCGGTGCAGGGCGCCCTGCTCCTTCAACTGGTTGGCCAGGTTGGACATCATGCCGCCCGGCACCTGGTTGACCTGCACGCGGGTGTCGACGGCGGTGAACTCGCTCTCGAACTGGTGATAACGCTTGCGCACGGCGTAGAAGTACAGGCCGATCTCCTGCAGGAGCGCCAGGTCCAGGCCGGTGTCGTACTGGCTGCCACGCAGGGCGGCGACCATCGACTCGGTGCCGGGATGGCTGGTGCCCCAGGCGAAGCTGGAGATGGCGGTGTCGATGTGGTCGGCGCCGGCCTCGATGGCCTTGAGCTGGCACATGGCCCCCAGGCCCGCGGTGTCGTGGGAGTGGATGAACACCGGCAGGTCGATCTCGGCCTTCAGCGCAGCGACCAGTTCGGCGGTGGCGTAAGGGGTCAGCAGGCCGGCCATGTCCTTGATCGCCAGGGAGTCGACACCCATCGCCTGCATGGCCTTGCCCTGCTCGACGAAGGCGGCGACGGTATGCACCGGGCTGGTGGTGTAGCAGATGGTGCCCTGGGCGTGCTTGCCGGCGGCCTTGACCGCGGCGATGGCCACCTGCAGGTTGCGCACGTCGTTCATCGCGTCGAAGACGCGGAATACGTCGATGCCGTTGACCGCCGCCTTGGCGACGAAGGCCTTGACCACGTCGTCGCTGTAGTGGCGATAGCCGAGCAGGTTCTGCCCGCGCAGGAGCATCTGCAGGCGGGTGTTGGGCAGCGCGGCGCGGAGCTGGCGCAGGCGCTCCCACGGGTCCTCCTTGAGGAAGCGGATGCAGGCGTCGAAGGTGGCGCCGCCCCAGACTTCCAGCGACCAGTAGCCGACCTTGTCCAGCTTGTCGCAGATCGGCAGCATGTCCTCGAGGCGCATGCGGGTGGCGATTAGCGACTGGTGGGCGTCACGCAGGATGGTGTCGGTGACCGTGATCTTCTTCATTCGTCTGTTCCTCTTGAGCCTGCAGCCAGAGCGCAGCCGGGCTGGTGTTCGTCAGAGCCCGGCATGGGCGGCGATGGCGGCGGCGATGGCGATGGCCAGTTCGCCAGGCCTGCGCTTGATCGAGTAGTCGAGCAGTTCCGGGTGTTCGTCGACGAAGCTGGTGTTGAACTGTCCGCTGCGGAAATCCGGATTGCCGAGAATCTGCTGGTAATAGGGCGCGGTGGTCTTCACCCCCTGCACACGCATGTCGTCCAGGGCGCGCAGGCCGCGGGCCAGGGCTTCTTCCCAGGTCAATGCCCAGACGATCAGCTTCAGGCACATCGAGTCGTAGTACGGCGGGATGGTGTAGCCGGTGTAGATCGCGGTGTCGGTGCGCACGCCGGGGCCGCCGGGAGCGTAATAGCGGGTGATCTTGCCGAAGCTCGGCAGGAAGTTGTTCTTCGGGTCCTCGGCGTTGATGCGGAACTGCAGGGCGTAGCCGCGGTGCTGGATATCCTTCTGCTCGACGGATAGCGGCAGGCCCGAGGCGATGCGGATCTGCTCGCGGACGATGTCGATGCCGGTGATTTCCTCGGTGATGGTGTGCTCCACCTGGACCCGGGTGTTCATCTCCATGAAGTACACTTCGCCGTCGGCGAGCAGGAACTCCACGGTGCCGGCGTTCTCGTAGCCCACCGCCCTCGCCGCGCGCACCGCCAGGTCGCCGATGTAGGCGCGCTGTTCGGGGGTCAGTTGGGGACTGGGGGCGATCTCGATCAGCTTCTGGTTGCGGCGCTGGATCGAGCAGTCGCGCTCGAACAGGTGCACCGTGTTGCCGAAGGAGTCGGCCAGCACCTGGGCTTCGATGTGCTTCGGATTGACGATGCATTTCTCGAGGAAGACTTCGGCGCTGCCGAAGGCCTTGGTGGCCTCGGAGATCACCCGCGGGTAGGCGTTCTCCAGCTCGGCGGCGCTGTTGCAGCGGCGAATGCCGCGGCCGCCGCCGCCGGAGGTGGCCTTGAGCATCACCGGGTAGCCGATGCGCTCGGCCTCGAGCAGCGCCTCGGCGAGATCGGCGACGTTGCCTTCGGTGCCGGGAGTGCAGGGCACGCCGGCGGCGATCATGCTGCGCCGCGCCTCGGTCTTGTCGCCCATGCGGCGGATCACGGACGCCGAAGGGCCGATAAACTTGATCCCGCGCTCGGCGCAGATCTCGGCCAGTTCGGCGTTCTCGGAAAGGAAGCCGTAGCCGGGGTGCAGCGCATCGCAGCCGGTTTCCATCGCCAGGTTGACCAGTTTGCGCGGGTTCAGATAGCCGGCCAGCGGGTCCTCACCGATGAAGTACGCCTCGTCGGCACGCTTCACATGCAGGGCGTGGCGGTCGGCTTCGGAGTAGATGGCCACCGAGCGGATGCCCATTTCGGCGCAGGCACGCACGATGCGGACGGCGATCTCGCCACGGTTGGCAATGAGGATTTTTTTTATCACGGAGGTCTCCCTCGGCTGAGCTGGCCAACTCGAACGGTCAGTCGGCAGGTGTGCTGACACCCTAGGCCGGGGGATCGATTAAGAAAAATGAATATTTGTTAGGTTAAGCATAAACTACAACTTATAGACCTACGAACAGCCACGAGCGAGAACGGTTTTTCCTGCCGGAAAACCATGTCTCGCCCTTCCGATTTGCCGAGGCCGCCATGCGTAAGTCCCTGATGCGCCTGACCCTGCGCCAGTTGCGGGTATTTCGCGCGGTATGCGAGAGCCGCTCCTACAGCCGCGCCGCCGAGGAAATGGCGCTGACCCAGCCGGCCGTCAGCCTGCAGATCCGCCAACTGGAGGAACTGGTCGGCCAGCCGCTGTTCGAGTACGTGGCCAAGAAGCTCTACCTGACGCCGGCCGCCGAGGCGTTGCTGAAGGCCAGCGAGGACATCTTCGGCCGCCTGGAAAGCCTCGACATGCAGTTGTCGGACCTGCAGGGCTCGCTGCAGGGCCAGCTCAATCTGGCGGTGGAGTCCAGCGCCAAGTATCTGGTGCCGCACCTGTTCGCCGCCTTCCGCGCGCAACATCCGGAGGTCAGCCTGCAACTGGTGGTGGTCAATCACGCCCAGGCGGTGCGCCGCCTGTCGATAAGTCGCGACGACCTGCTGATCATGTCGCAGGTACCGAGCGAACTGGCGTTGAACTTCTATCCCTTCCTCAACAATCCGATCGTCGCCGTGGCGCCGCCCTGGCACCCGCTGTGCGCGCGGCCGAACCTGCGCTTGCAGGACCTGACGGATTTTCCGCTCTTGCTGCGCGAACCCGGCTCCGGCACCCGCCGCGCCGGCGAGGAGTACTGCCATCAGAAACGTGCGCATTTCGCCGAAACGCTGGAGATCGGTTCGACCGAGGCGCAGTTGCAGGCGGTGATCGCCGGCCTCGGCCTGGCTCTGCTGCCGCGCCACGCGGCGAGCCTGGAACTGGCCACCGGCCAGCTCCGCGAGCTGCCGGTGGAGGAATTACCGCTGTACCACAGTTGGTGCCTGGTGCATACCGAAGGCAAGCGACTGAGCCCGGTGGCGCGGGCGTTCGAGACCTTCATCCGCGCCGAACGCGCGAAGATCAGCGCACTGGCCGAGCGTTTTTCCGGGAGATTGACGGAGAAACCGGCGGCAGGCTGACCGCGTGCAGATCAGGAAAATCGTCCAGCTCATACTGCAACTGACGCTGCTCGTCGTAGCGCTCGATGGCTCGGCGAAAGTGCATCCGCCGCTCGTCCAGCCGCTTGCGACGAGCCTTCGAGTCCAGGGGGCTGAGGTAATACGCGTCTTCCGAGTGACGAAGCATGAGGGGCTCCCAGGCAGGGGTCGGGGAACCTCAGGATCGCCGGTGGCCGGTGACGCCTTCACGGCAGGCGGATTACAGTGTCGTGACCCGCGATCGCCGCGCTGCTCACTCCTCGGCGGCGCGCACCGCCTTGGGCGACAGGCGCAGGCTGCGCAGGCTGCGCTTGACGCTCTTCAGGTGATTGACCAGATCCGGCCCGCGGGCCATGGCCACGCCCATGGCCAGCACGTCGATCACCACCAGATGGGCGATGCGCGAGGTCAGGGGGGTGTAGACCTCGGTGTCCTCATGGACGTCGATCGCCACGTTGATGTCGGCCAGCTCGGCCAGCGGCGTCTGTCCGGGACACAGGGTGACCAGGGTGGCCCCGGTCTCGCGGACCAGGTTGGCGGTGATCAGGAGATCCTTGGAGCGCCCCGACTGGGAGATGCAGATCGCCACGTCGCCGGGCTTGAGGGTCACCGCCGACATGGCCTGCATGTGCGGGTCGGAATAGGCGGCGGCGGTGAGCAGCAGGCGGAAGAACTTGTGCTGGGCATCGATGGCTACCGCGCCGGAGGCGCCGAAGCCGTAGAACTCGATGCGCGGAGCTTTGGCGATGGCATCGATGGCGTGCTGCAAGGCCTCGGGATCGAGCCGCTCGCGCACCTCCATCAGGGTGTGCAGGGTGGTGTCGAAGATCTTCAGGCTGAAGTCGACGACCGAATCGTTCTCATGGATGGCGAACTGGCCGAAACTGGCGCCGGCGGCCAGGCTCTGCGCCAGCTTCAGCTTCAGGTCCTGGAAGCCGGTACAGCCGATCGCCCGACAGAAGCGTACGATGGTCGGCTCGCTGACCCCGACCTCCTGAGCCAGACTGGCCATCGAACTGTGCATCGCCGCGGCCGGATCGAGCAACACATGATCGGCCACCTTGAGTTCCGACTTGCGCAGCAGGGCGCGGGATTGGGCAATATGCTGCAAGAGATTCACGGGGGCTGAACTCGGTTATGATCGGGAATCGGGCTGTAGTTCGCCTGTAGTTATACTACATGGAGAGCGTTCAGCCCATAGCCAAACGTGTTGGAGGCTGTTGTGATCCGTCCCTGCGACATGCTGGTTTTCGGCGGTACCGGCGATCTGGCGCTGCACAAACTGCTGCCGGCGCTCTACCACCTGCACCGCGACCGGCGCCTGCCGGCCGACATGCGCATCCTCGCGCTGGCCCGCAAGCCGCTGGGCGCCGATGCCTATCGGACCCTGGCCGAACGGCATTGCCGGGCCAATGTGCCGCGGGCGAACTTCGACGCCACCACCTGGCAGGCTTTCGCCGAGCGGATCGATTATTTCGCCATGGACGCCAGCCAGAGCGCCGATTATGGCCGCTTGGCCCGACATCTGGGCAACGCCTGCCAGCGCGGCCGCGTCTACTACCTCGCCACGGCTCCCGGCCTGTTCGAAGACATCGCCGCGCACTTGGCCAACGCTGGCCTGGCCGGCAGCGATACGCGCATCGTGCTGGAAAAGCCCATCGGCCACTCGCTGGAGTCGGCGCTGGCGATCAACCAGGCGATCGGCCGGGTGTTCCAGGAGTCCCAGGTCTTCCGCATCGACCACTACCTGGGCAAGGAAACGGTGCAGAACCTGATGGCACTGCGCTTCGCCAACGCCCTGTTCGAGCCGGTCTGGCGCTCCGGGCACATCGACCACGTGCAGATCAGCGTCTGCGAAACCCTCGGTGTGGAGAACCGCGGCGGCTACTACGACAAGGCCGGAGCGATGCGCGACATGCTGCAGAACCACCTGCTGCAACTGCTTTGCCTGGTCGCCATGGAGGCTCCGGTGCGTTTCGACGCCGAGGCGGTACGCAACGAGAAGGTGAAGATCCTCGAGGCGCTGAAACCCATCGCCGGCTTCGACGTGAAGGATCGCACCGTGCGCGGCCAGTACGCCGCCGGGAAGATCGGCGGACAGGAAGTGCCGGCCTACTATTTCGAGAAAAACGTCGACAGCGACAGCGATACGGAAACCTTCGTCGCGGTGCATGCCGAAATCGACAACTGGCGCTGGGCCGGCGTGCCCTTCTACCTGCGCACCGGCAAACGCATGGCGAGAAAGAGTTCGGAGATCGTCATCCAGTTCAAGCCGGTGCCGCACCGGCTGTTCCAGGACGGCCAGGCCAACCGCCTGCTGATCCGTCTGCAGCCGGAGGAGTCGATCAGCCTGCAACTGATGGCCAAGAGTCCCGGCAAGGGCATGTACTTGGCGCCGGTCGAGCTGGATCTCAACCTGGCCCATGCCTTTCGCCAGAAGCGCCGCTGGGACGCCTACGAACGCCTGCTGCTGGACGTGATCGAGGGCGACTCCACCCTGTTCATGCGCCGCGACGAAGTGGAGGCCGCCTGGCGCTGGGTCGACCCGATCATCGGCGGCTGGCATGCCTATTATCAGCGGCCGCGCCCCTATCCCGCCGGCTCATGGGGGCCGGAGCAGGCCCACAGCCTGCTCGAACAGCAGGGCCACGCCTGGCACCGCTGAACCTTCGCCGGGGCTCAGGCCCCGGCATCCGCCTCGCCCCCGTCGTCCCCGGCCAGTCCCAGCCAGCGCGCCAGCACGTCGTGGGCCTCCTCGACCCCCTGACGCTTGGGCGCCGAGAACAGTTGGACGCTCATGCCCTCGCCCCAGCCCTTGTGGATTTCCCGCCGGACCTTGAGCAGGGCGTTCTTCGCCGCGCCGAAGGCCAGCTTGTCGGCCTTGGTCAGCAGGATGTGCATGGGCATGCCACTGGCGCCGGCCCAGTCGAGCATCATCCGGTCGAAGTCGGTCAGCGGGTGGCGGATGTCCATCAACAGCACCACGCCGGCCAGGCTGCGACGGCTGCCCAGATAGGCCTCCAGATGGTGCTGCCAGTGCTGCTTGAGGGGGATCGGCACCTTGGCATAGCCGTAGCCGGGCAGGTCGACCAGGCGACGCCGGTCGTCGAGACGGAAGAAATTCAGCAACTGGGTGCGACCCGGAGTCTTCGAGGTGCGCGCGAGGTTGGCGTGGGTCAGGGTGTTCAGCGCACTGGACTTGCCGGCATTGGAGCGCCCGGCGAAGGCGACCTCTAGGCCGTCGTCGGCAGGGCACTGGTCGACCCGGGCGGCGCTGAGCATGAAGGCGGCCTGCTGGCACAGGCCGAGAACGGGATTCTTGAAGGACATCGGGGAAGTTCCGCTGGGGTTGGCACGCACAGACTGCGGCGCCATGTCATTTCCGTTTCGGGGTCATGAGTATATAATGCCGCGGATTTTGTGTGCGCTTTGCCCCTGCCCCAGGGTAAGTGTTCACGGGAACGGTTTAAGACTGACCGTACGTTGACCGCACGGTGTTTGTTCCCTGCGGAAGGCCCGCTCCAGAAGCCTGTTGCCCACCGCAGTGCCGTGATGCTGCCCTTGGCTGCCAACTGCCCAGTCGACTCTGGCCCGCAGGCGCGCATGGATGCATGGACAGCCACGCCGAAGCCGCCGGGAACTCCTCCACAGCCGGGCACATCGGTCGACAACAACACTTTTCTTGAGCCGTGATTTGGATTAGCTGATGAACAAAGCACTCGTGACTCTGCTGTTAACCCTGGGGATCACCGGCCTTGCCCACGCCGCGGGAGATGCCGCCGCCGGCCAAGGCAAGGCGGCCGTCTGCGGCGCCTGCCACGGCCCGGACGGCAACAGCGCGGCCCCCAACTTCCCGAAACTGGCCGGCCAGGGCGAGCGCTATCTGCTCAAGCAGATGCAGGACATCAAGGCCGGCACCAAGCCGGGCGCTCCCGAAGGCAGCGGTCGCAAGGTGCTGGAAATGACCGGCATGCTCGACAACTTCAGCGACCAGGACCTGGCCGACCTCGCCGCCTACTTCACCTCGCAGAAGCCGACCGTCGGCGCAGCCGATCCGCAATTGGTGGAAGCCGGCGAGACGCTCTACCGCGGCGGCAAGCTGGCCGACGGCATGCCGGCCTGTACCGGTTGCCATTCGCCGAACGGCGAGGGCAACACCCCGGCCGCCTATCCGCGCCTGAGCGGCCAGCATGCCCAGTACGTTGCCAAGCAGCTCACCGACTTCCGCGAAGGCGCGCGCACCAACGATGGCGACAACATGATCATGCGCTCCATCGCCGCCAAGTTGAGCAACAAGGACATCGCTGCGATCTCCAGCTACATCCAGGGCCTGCACTGAGTCCGGCTCGTCGGCGTTGCGAAAAGGGCGGCGGATAGCCGCCCTTTTTCATTGGCCCTCCCCTTACAATAGGTCCAGCCGCTTCGCCCCTACGGGCCGGAGACCGTCCCGTACCGAAAGCCCCCTCCAGCAATGCAAGGAGTCGTCACGCATGCGTAAACTGATTCTCGGCGCCATTCTCGCCGGCACCAGCCTGTTCGCCCTGGGTACCCAGGCGGAATCGCTCTCGCCCGCCGACATCAAGATCGGCAGGCAGTATGTCGAGCTGCCGACCCATGTGCCGGTGGCGCAGCCGGGCAAGATCGAGGTCGTGGAACTGTTCTGGTATGGCTGTCCGCATTGCTACCAGTTCGAGCCGAGCATCAACGCCTGGGCCGGCAAGCTGCCGGAAGACGTGAGCTTCCGGCGCGTCCCGGCCCTCTTCGGCGGCCTGTGGAACATCCATGGCCAGTTGTTCCTCACGCTGGAGGCGATGGGCGTCGAACCCAAGGTCCACACCGCGATCTTCGATGCCATCCACAAGGACGGCAAGAAGCTGGCGACACCCGAGGAAATGGCCGAGTTCCTCGCCGGTCACGGTATCGACAAGGATGCCTTCCTCAAGGCCTACGGCTCCTTCAACGTGAAGAGCCAGATGGAAAAGGCGAAGAAACTGGCGATCGCCTACCAGATCTCCGGCGTTCCGGTCATGGTCGTCAACGGCAAGTATCGCTTCGATCTGGGCAGCGCCGGCGGCCCGGAGAACACCCTGCAGGTGGCCGACTACCTGATCGAACAGGAACGCAGCGCCCAGTGATGACGGGCGGGAGGAACCATGCTGCGCCGACGTACGGTTGAACGCCAGGCCGCGGTGCGGCAACCGCGGACCAACCCGCAGTGCCACGATGCAAGCGAGCTGACTGGCGACGGTCGGCTGCGCCTGCTGAGTTTCAACATCCAGGTCGGTATCCGCACCGAGAATTATCGGCACTATCTGACCCGCAGTTGGCAGCACCTGCTGCCGCATGCCGGGCGCGCCGTGAATCTGCAGCGGATCGGCGCCCTGCTCGCCGACTTCGACCTGGTGGCCCTGCAGGAGGTCGACGGCGGCAGCCTGCGCTCCGATTATGTCAACCAGGTGGAACACCTCGCCCAGCTCGGCAACTTCCCCTACTGGTACCAGCAGCTCAACCGCAACCTCGGCCCGCTGGCCCAGCACAGCAACGGCCTGCTCAGCCGCCTGCGACCTTCCGGGCTGGAGGATCACCCGTTGCCCGGCCCACCGGGACGCGGCGCGATACTCCTGCGGCTCGGCGAAGGAGCCGGCTCCCTGGCGGTGATCATGATGCATCTGGCCCTTGGCGCCCGGACGCGCACCCGCCAGCTCGCCTACATCCGCGAACTGGTCGGCGACTATCGCCACCTGGTACTGATGGGCGACATGAACACCCATGCCCGCGAACTGCTGGAACACTCGCCCCTGCGCGATCTCGGCCTGCTCGCCCCACAGATCGAGGCAACCTTTCCCAGTTGGCGCCCGCAGCGCTGCATCGACCACATCCTGCTCAGCCCCAGCCTGACGCTGGAACGGGTACAGGTGCTGCCCCAACCGATCTCCGATCACCTGCCGGTAGCGGTGGAGATCCGCCTGCCCGAACACCTCGGGCACGGCACCCTGCCCCAGCTCCAACCCTGAGCGGATCGGCCTGGCGACCGACGCACAGGCGAAGGCAGTGAGTCGCCATGCTTTTGCAATAATTCACCGGTGCACAGGGCCCATCCACCAGGGCCCGCCGAACCTTCGATCCTTGCCGGACACGCCCGAACTCCATGAAGTCGCTTGCCCTTCCCCTGATCCTCGCCTTGCTGGCCGGCTGCGCCGTCGGCCCACGGATCGACACCCGCTACAGCTCGCGCGGCCAGGACAGCCGCGTCCAGTACATCGTTCTGCACTACACCTCGGAAGATCTGCCGGGCTCGCTGCGCCAGCTCACCCGGGGCGAGGTCAGCAGCCACTATCTGATCGATGCCAAGCCCGCGACCATCTACCGCCTGGTCGAGGAGAACCGCCGTGCCTGGCATGCCGGAAACAGCCAGTGGCGCGGCAGAACCTGGCTGAACGCCAGCAGCATCGGCATCGAGCTGGTCAATCCCGGCTATCTGGACACGCCCAACGGGCGTCTTTGGTATCCCTATCCGGCGAAGCAGATCGATGCGCTGATCGTTCTCCTCAAGGACATCGTCAAGCGTCACGGGCTGGGACTGGAGGCGATAGTCGGCCACAGCGATATCGCCCCGCTGCGCAAGGTCGATCCGGGACCTCTGTTTCCGTGGAAGCGCCTGGCCGAGGCCGGACTCATCGTCTGGCCGGATGCGCGCCGGGTAGCCGAGCTGCAGACGCGCTACGCCGTTCGCCTGCCGGATGTCGCCTGGTTCCAGGAACAGTTGGCCCGACACGGCTATGCCCTGGAACGGCATGGCGTGCTCGATGCCGCGACGCGACGGGTCATTGCCGCCTTCCAGATGAAATACCGTCCGGCCCGCTTCGATGGCGAGCCGGACGCCGAAACCGCGGCCCTGCTGGCCACCCTGAACGAAACGAGGTGAGGAAAACGGGCGGCAGGCGACAGAGGCCTATCGCTCAGGGCGTAGTTTCTTCGAGGGGACGACGCAAGGTGAAGGCACCGCGAAGCTCGCCAAGGGCGAAGCCTCGCGCCCGGTCCTGCGGATAACGCTCGTCCAGGATATCGAGCAGGGCCCTGTCGATGTTCTCGCCATGACAGGCCAGGCAAGGTTCCCCGGTGGGAATGGCCTGCATGTAGCGATACTCGCCGTCGACCACTTCAGCATGGCTCAGGCCGGCGACGGGCTGCCCTGCGGCGGCGGCCGCGGAAAAGCGCTCCAGAACCCGACGCTCCCAGGCATCCGGACGGTTGGCCGGATTGCGCACCTTGAGAGCGGTTCGCCCGACCGTCCAGGGCTTCCGGCCGTGCTTCCCGGCGATGGCCGGCGCCTGGCTCTGGCAGGCTCGCACCGCGCTCCGCGATCCGCCTTCGGCCAACGCCTGCCCGAGGGTGTCCTGCAGCGCCTGGGCGAAGGGCGGTATCAGGGCACGCGCCTCGGCCTCGAATCCCTGCGGGTCGGCGAGCGAGACTCCGCTGGCGAACAGCAGGGTCAGAGCGGCGGGAAAACGCATGGCTACCTCCATGTATGCTGACGGAAAAACATCGATGAAGAAGGAACGAAGGGCGGCCGGCTTCCGAAGGCCTCATCCCTATGCTTGAAAACATTTTATAAATAAATATATTGTCCGGCCAAGCGATCTTGCGAAGGAGCGATGCGATGCATATCGACTGGGCGCACTTCACCCCCTGGACGGCACTGGCCGGCGGTGCGCTGATCGGCCTTGCCGCCAGCCTGTTCGTGGTGCTGAACGGACGAATCGCCGGGATCAGCGGCCTGCTCGGCAGCCTGCTGCAGCGTGACTCGGATGGCCGCGACGAAAAAGCGCTGTTTCTCCTCGGCCTGCTGGCGGCGCCACTGCTCTGGAGCCTGTTCGGCGCCCTGCCGAAGGCCGAATTCCGGACTGGCTGGTTCGGCCTGGCGATCGCAGGAGTGCTGGTCGGCCTCGGTAGCCGCTACGGTTCCGGCTGTACCAGCGGGCATGGTGTCTGCGGGATTTCCCGCCTGTCGCCACGCTCCATGGTCGCGACCCTGGTCTTCATGAGCGGCGGATTCGCCACTGTCTTCGTCCTACATCACCTGTGGGGAGGTTGAACATGCGCAGACTGACCGCACTGCTCGCCGGACTGCTCTTCGGCATCGGCCTGTTGCTGGCCGGCATGAGCAATCCGGCCAAGGTACTGGGTTTTCTCGATCTGGCCGGCTCCTGGGACCCTTCGCTGGCACTGGTGATGGCCAGCGCCATCGGCGTCGCCCTGCTGCCTTTCGGCTGGGCCAGGCGCCAACGGCGCTCATTGTTGAACACACCCATGCAGTTGCCGCAGAAACGCGGGCTGGACCACCGGCTGATCGGCGGCAGCCTGACGTTCGGCATCGGCTGGGGCATCGCCGGCGTCTGTCCGGGCCCGGCCCTGACCCTGCTGTCCGGCGGTTACTGGCAGGGCCTGATCTTCGTGCTCGCCATGCTCGGCGGCATGGGCCTGTTCAGCGTCTTGGAGCGTCGGCGCAATTCCTGACCATCGAACAGGAAGCCCGCGCGCCCCACGCATGCTCGTCGACCTATCTTCGCCGGCAAGCAGCCTCCTTCACATACGCCCGACCTACACTGGATGGGCATCAGCAAGCGCGGAAAGCGCGGCCGGCATCGGGCACGCCCTCCGCCAGGCTTTCGCATCGTGCCCCCGTAGTATGGATTCCCCTTGCCGAAGGACAGCCCATGAACATCCGTGTAGAAGCCTTCTTCGATCCCGCCACCTGCACTTACAGCTATGTGGCGAGCGACCCGATCAGCCGGCAATGTGCCCTGATCGATGCCGTACTGGACTATGAGCCCGCCTCCGGGCACATCGATCACAGTTCCGCCGACCGCCTGATCGCCCATGTCCGTACCCAGGAGCTGGAAGTGCGCTGGATTCTGGAAACCCATGTCCATGCCGACCACCTGAGCGCCGCCGCATACCTCAAGCGGCAGCTCGGTGGCAAACTCGGTATCGGCGAACACATCACCCAGATCCAGGAAACCTTCGGCGAGCTGTTCAACGCCGGCGAGGAGTTCGCCCGCGACGGCAGCCAGTTCGACCACCTGTTCCACGATGACGAAAGGTTCCGGCTCGGCGACCTCCAGGCCCATGTCCTCCACACCCCCGGACATACCCCGGCCTGCATCACCTACCTGATCGGCGATGCCGCTTTCGTCGGCGATACCCTGTTCATGCCCGACTACGGCACTGCCCGCTGTGACTTTCCCGGCGGGGACGCACGTACCCTGTATCGCTCGATCCAGCGGCTCTACCGGCTGCCGGACGAAACCCGGGTGTTCGTCTGCCACGATTACAAAGCGCCAGGACGTACCGAGTTTCTCCACGAAACCAGCATGGGCGAGGAGCGCCGGCACAACATTCATGTGCATCAGGACATCGACGAGGAAGTCTTCGTGGCGGTACGCAACGCGAAGGATGCGACCCTCGCCATGCCGGCCCTGATCCTTCCTGCCGTGCAGGTCAATATGCGCGCCGGAGAACTCCCGCCGGCCGAGGACAACGGCATTCGCTACTTGAGGATCCCGCTGAACGCACTCTGAGCCAGCTCTCGTCGTCGGGCCGCCGGATTTCCACGATGCTCAGGGAAAAGGAATCTGGACGGCCAGAGACTGGCCGCCCAGCTCGAACTCCGGCGCAGAGGGCGTAGAGCTCGAGCGCAACACCGAATCAGAAGGCGTGGCTGTAGTAAGCCGAGAAGGACTCGATGCCGTCGTTGGGCTGTTTGATGCCGGCGTTGGAGTAGTGAATCGCCCGGATGCCGACTTTTTGGCCACCCGCGAACTTGATGCCGGCGCCGATGCGATCCTCGAAGTTGAAGGAGGAACCCAATTGCTGCTCGCCCACGCGGGTCTTGGAGAAGAAGGCAACGCCGACGCCGAGTTCGAGGAACGGGGTGACGCTGCTGAAGCCGCTGAACTCGTAGGTGAACACCGGGCTGAACGACAGCGAATGCGCACCCGCGTAGTTATCGTTGCCGGAGCCGCCTTCCCAGTAGGTATAACCGGCATCCCAGTAACCCGTCACATAGCCCAGGTCACTCTTCCACCATTGCTTCTCCCAGGGCAGGCCCAAACTGAGGCGATAGGTCATATCATTCTGACTGGTGACGCCGACCGCAGCACCTACCTCGACAGCCTGTGCCACCCCCGCCGAACCCAGAAGCAGAACGGCGACTGCGGGCAATGACAGATATTTTCGCATTGAAACATCCTCTATTTGTTAGCAAGTACGATTATGCAGAACTCCTGGACAGTCCGGACCTGCCTGGCCGGACGCAAGTCTCCCGTCAGGCGACGGGCAAAACGAGTCTCGCAGAAAAGGCACGCGAGCATTGCATGCGACATCCGCACGCAATGCGGCGGCGGGAGTTTCGCACGATAATGGCCCGAACTTGAATATTTATTCTATTGGATCGGCTCCTCACGGAGTGGCCAGAGCTTTCTTGTATTTCTCGTATTTATCCGGAGACAGAGCGCTTCGCCCCAGCATGCCCTGGGCGAACTCCTTGATCTCGGCATCCGAATAGGCCCTGTGGGCTATCTGCGGCGGCGATCCACAGCCGCTCAGCATGCACGGAACGAAGGCAAGCGCCATCCATAACGGAACGACCACCGATTTCATAGGTTCAACCTGCAAGTTGAGTGGTTGGATTTCCGCATCCGGCCCACGTCATGGCTCCATCCTTATCCAGGCGGATCGGAATGAAGCAGGAACTCGTGCTGCCACGCGCAGCAACGACCGGATTTATGAAAAGCCAGGAGATTCTAGAAGTCGTTGGAAGGGCAAAAAACCAGGGATTCCAAAAAGTATCGTTACTTTATTCGCAACAATATATTGAGGATTTTCTTACAATCGTTGGAGTTTTTGTCGGGAATGTCTGTTTTACATCAAGCCTTCCGCCTCGGCCAAAATAGGCCGGGGCGGTATTGAGCGAACGGAATTCATCTAGCCGCAATGGACCTGCCTGATCACCAGGTGCTCGTCGACGTCCAGATTCAGACGCTTGGAATCGTAGTCCAGCGTTACGCTGTCCTGAGGACCGGTCACCCGTGCCCGCAGTGCTCCAGCACGACGCCGGGCCTCCTCGAGCAAGGCGGGGCTGGCGGTCTGGCCGACCAGATCCTGCACCGCGCTGTCGCTGCATCCCTGGCTGGAGACCGCCGGAACAGGTTCGGACTTGCCGGCGGAACTGCAACCGGTCAACAGCATTGCAAAGAGGAGGCTGAGGGGGGCGTATCTCGAAATCATGTCTGCTCCTAAAGTAATGCAAGCCCGACAACCATATCATCCTTGAGGCTGCTGCCCCGGCCGCTGGCGATGGATGTCTCCCGTCGATAGCCGAAACCACGCAGGGCTCATGGCACCTCACCGCGGTCGGCAGCCTCGGGGCGACGATCCCCGAACAGGGATGACACCAATACGTAGAATAGCGGCACCCAGAAGATCGCCAGCACCGTGGCGGTGAGCATGCCGCCGATCACTCCCGTACCGATGGCATGCTGGCTGCCGGCACCGGCACCGGCACCGCTGGAGACGGCCAGCGGCACGACACCGAGGATGAATGCCAGAGAAGTCATGATGATCGGCCGCAGGCGCATGCGGCAGGCCTCCACTGCTGCCTCCGGGAGCGCCATACCCTGCTCGTGCAGGTCCTTGGCAAACTCGACGATGAGGATCGCATTCTTCGCCGACAAGCCGACGGTGGTGAGCAGGCCCACCTGGAAGTAAACATCATTGGAGAGTCCGCGCAGGCTGGTGAAGCAGAGCGCGCCTATGACTCCCAGCGGCACGACCAGCATCACCGAGAAAGGAATCGACCAGCTTTCGTAGAGGGCCGCCAGGCAAAGGAACACCACCAGCAGCGAGAGTGCGTAGAGCGCTGGCGCCTGGGATCCGGAAAGACGCTCTTCGTAGGACAGGCCGGTCCAGGCGTAACCGATACCCGGCGGCAATTCCTCGGCGATCCGTTCCACCTCGGCCATGGCCTCCCCGGAGCTGTAACCGGGTGCCGGCTCGCCGAGAATCTCCATCGCCGAGACGCCATTGTAACGGGCCAGTTTCGGCGGACCGTAGGTCCACTCGCCGTTGGCGAAAGCACTGAAGGGCACCATGGTGCCGGCCGCATTGCGCACGAACCACTTGCCGAGGTCTTCGGGAGTCATGCGTGCCTTCGGCTCGCCCTGCAGATAGACCTTCTTCACCCGTCCCCGATCGATGAAATCGTTGACGTAGCTGGCACCCCAGGCGATGGAGATGCTGCTGTTGATGTCCGCCAGGGGGACACCATAGGCACGGGCCAGTTCGTCATCGATCAACAGGCGATACTGCGGCTCGTCGCGCAGACCATTGGCACGTACCCGGCTGAGCACGGGATTCTTCGCAGCGCGGGCGAGAAACTGGTCGCGGGCTGCGCTCAACGCTTCGTGGCCGACGCCGGCGCGGTCCTGCAAAAAGACATCGAAGCCACTGGCATTGCCCAACTCCATCACCGCCGGTGGAGCATAAGCGAAGGCCAGGGCGTCGCGAAACCCGGCAAAGCGCTGCTGGGCACGCTGGGCGAGGGCAAACACATCATCTTCTTCACCGGTCCGCTCGGCCCAAGGCTTCAATGAGATGAATGCCAAGCCGGAACTCTGCCCCCGGCCTGCGAAATTGAAGCCGGTGACGGTGAAAACCGAGTTGACCAGATGACCCTCCTCCGTCAGCAGGTAATTGCGCATTTCGTCCACCACCAGTTGGGTTCGCTCAGCGCTGGACCCCGAGGGGGTCTGCACTTGCGCGTAGAGCACGCCTTGATCCTCGTCGGGCAGGAAAGCGGTCGGTATACGGCTGAACAACCAAACCATGAGCGCGACTATTGCCAAGTAGAGCAACAGATAAGGTAGCTTGCGGCCGAGCACCTGCCTGACGCCACGCTCGTAACCTCGGACACTGCGCTCGAAGCTGCGGTTGAACCAGCCGAAGAAACCACGCTTCCGGTGATGCTCGCCTCTGCTCACGGGCTTGAGCAGAGTCGCACAGAGCGCCGGGGTGAAGATCAGCGCGACCAGTACCGATAGCGCCATGGCAGCGACGATGGTGATGGAGAACTGTCGATAGATTACCCCGGTCGAGCCACCGAAAAAGGCCATGGGTACGAACACTGCGGACAGCACCAAGGCAATGCCGACCAAAGCACCCTGGATCTGTCCCATCGACTTGCGTGTGGCCTCCCGCGGTGGCAAGCCATCCTCGACCATGACCCGCTCGACGTTCTCGACTACCACGATGGCGTCATCGACCAGCAGACCGATGGCCAGCACCATGGCGAACATGGTCAGGGTATTGATGGTGAAACCGAATGCGGCGAGCACACCAAAGGTGCCGAGCAGCACCACCGGGACCGCCAGGGTCGGAATCAGCGTGGCCCGGACGTTCTGCAGAAACAGGTACATCACCAGAAAGACCAGGACGATCGCCTCGCCGAGGGTTTTCACCACCTCCTCGATGGAGGCCGAGATCACCGGCGTAGTGTCATAGGGGTAGACGACTTTCACCCCCGGCGGGAAAAAAGGCTCCAGTTCGGCGAGGGTATCCCGCACCGCCTGGGCCGTTTCCAGTGCGTTGGCATCGGTCGCGAGCCTGATCGCCATTCCCGCGGCGGGCCGCCCGTTGTAGGTCGAAGTGATGCTGTAATTCTCACCACCCAGTCCCACCTCGGCGACATCGTCCAGGCGCACCTGCGAGCCGTCGCCATTGACTTTAAGCAGGATGTCGCGAAACTGCTCGGCTGTCTGCAGACGGGTCTTGCCGATGATCGTGGCACTGAGTTGCTGGTCGGGTACGGCCGGAAGACCGCCGAACTGGCCGGAGGAAACCTGGACATTCTGGCTCTCGACCGCGTTGCGCACATCCACCGGAGTCAACTGGAAGTTGTTCAGGCGGGCCGGGTCCAGCCAGATGCGCATGGCATATTGCGAGCCGAAGACCTGGAAATCACCCACGCCCTTGGCCCGGGAAAGGGGATCCTGAATATTGGAAACGATATAGTTGGCCAGATCGTTGCGGTCCATACTGCCATCTTCGGAAACGAAGCCAACGATCAAGAGAAAGTTTCGCACCGACTTGGTCACTCGGATGCCCTGCTGCTGAACCTCCTGTGGCAACAGCGGGGTGGCCAGTTGCAGTTTGTTCTGAACCTGAACCTGGGCAATGTCCGCATCGGTACCGGGTTCGAAGGTGGCAGTGATGGTCATGTTGCCATCCGAATTGCTGTCCGAAGTGATGTAGCGCAGGTTGTCGATACCGTTGAGCTGCTGCTCGATCACTTGCACTACCGTATCCTGAACGGTCTGTGCCGAAGCGCCCGGATAGGTCACGGAAATGCTCACCGCCGGCGGAGCGATACTTGGATATTGATTGATTGGCAACCCAAGAATGGATAGCCCACCAGCCAACATGATCACCAAGGCAATCACCCAGGCAAAGATAGGGCGATCGATAAAAAATCCGGACATCGTGCTATCCCTTAGCGCAAGCCTTCTAGCCTGAAGGTTGCGTGGACGTCCCAGAGTCCTGCCTGACATTGCCGGCTGGCACTGCCTTTACCTCGACTCCCGGCTGAATGAACTGTAGCCCTTCAGTGATCAACCGGTCGCCCGGTAGAAGTCCTTCGTTCACCAGCCAGCGATTACCGACGGCACGTTCTGCCTTGAGCGTTCGTAGCTCGACTTTGTTCTCTGTATTGACCACCATGGCGATGGCTTCGCCTTTGGTATTGCGTGTCACGCCCTGCTGTGGCGCAAGAATCGCTTCGCTCTTCATCCCACGGAACAGGCGAGCATGGACGAACATCCCCGGCAGCAGCTCCCGGTCGGGATTCGGAAACACGGCTCGCAAGGTTACCGAACCGGTACTCTCGTCGACGGCAACTTCGGAAAACTCCAATCGTCCCTCATGGACATATTCGCTGCCATCTTCCAACATCAGCCTCACCTTGGCCGCATTCTCTCCCGTTCTTTCCAAGCGACCGCTGGCCAGATCACGGCGTAACGCCAGCAATTCACGCGCCGGCTGAATGACATCCACATAGATGGGGTCGAGTTGATGAATGGTTGCCATTACCTGAGCCTGGCCATTGCTGACCAGCGCACCTTCGGTTACGGCAGAGCGCCCGATACGACCAGAGATAGGCGCTAATACTCTGGTATAGCGAAGATCTATGCGAGCCTTGTCCAAGCCGGCTTCGGCCTGCAGATAGGCGGCTCGAGCCTCCTCATAAGCCTGTTGGCTCACGGCGCGACTCTTGATCAGTACGGCATAGCGTTCCGCAAGCGATTTGGCGGAAGCCAAACTGGCCTCCGCCTCTTTCAAGGCAGCCTCGTATACTGAGGCATCGATTTGATACAGCTGCTGCCCACCTCTCACTTCAGTGCCTTCGATAAACAAACGCTTCTGGATGATACCGTTGACTTGAGGACGTACTTCCGCAATCCGATAGGCAGCCGCACGGCCCGGCAACTCATGAGTCAGCACATATGGTTGCGGCTCAAGCGTGACGACGCCCACCTCAAGCACCTGGTGTGGTGCTGGCGACTCCCGCTTGCAGCCGTTCGACAGCAGCGCCGCCAAAATGATGGCAGCCACTGCAGCAACAGGGGCTCGCCTCTTTGGCATCCGAGGAACCTCGCGCATAGTGATCCCGACTGGTCTTGCCGCCTTACAAGCGTAGATGTCCTGAGGGAAGAGCAGCGAACGGAACAGCGGCGCGCCCGGAGGAAAACGGCCGGGGCGCCACCCGACGGGCCTGCGGAGAGAGACGAGCCCTTGCCGGGGCGGACCTACGAGCCAGGGCCAAGCAAAAACCCCCGGACCGATGACTCGGTCCGGGGGTTCGCAAAAGGCGCTTGACGATGACCTACTCTCACATGGGGAAACCCCACACTACCATCGGCGATGCGTCGTTTCACTGCTGAGTTCGGGATGGGATCAGGTGGTTCCAACGCTCTATGATCGTCAAGCAATTCGGTTGCCGCCGTGTCGATGACACGACAGCCAATCGGGTAGGTGATAGCGGTAGCCTGTTTCCGGCAGCGTGCGGTCCAGCCAAATCTTCGGCCTGTCGGCTGCGCCCTCTCCGTGCCGCCCCGCTGGGGCTGGCAACAGATTGTTTGGGCGTTATATGGTCAAGCCTCACGGGCCATTAGTATGGGTTAGCTCAACGCCTCACAACGCTTACACACCCCACCTATCAACGTCGTAGTCTGCGACGGCCCTTCAGGGAGCTCGAGGCTCCAGTGAGATCTCATCTCGAGGCGAGTTTCCCGCTTAGATGCTTTCAGCGGTTATCTCTTCCGAACGTAGCTACCCGGCAGTGCCACTGGCGTGACAACCGGAACACCAGAGGTTCGTCCAACCCGGTCCTCTCGTACTAAGGTCAGCCCCTCTCAAATCTCAAACGTCCACGGCAGATAGGGACCGAACTGTCTCACGACGTTCTAAACCCAGCTCGCGTACCACTTTAAATGGCGAACAGCCATACCCTTGGGACCGGCTTCAGCCCCAGGATGTGATGAGCCGACATCGAGGTGCCAAACACCGCCGTCGATATGAACTCTTGGGCGGTATCAGCCTGTTATCCCCGGAGTACCTTTTATCCGTTGAGCGATGGCCCTTCCATACAGAACCACCGGATCACTAAGACCTACTTTCGTACCTGCTCGACGTGTCTGTCTCGCAGTCAAGCGCGCTTTTGCCTTTATACTCTGCGCGTGATTTCCGACCACGCTGAGCGCACCTTCGTACTCCTCCGTTACGCTTTGGGAGGAGACCGCCCCAGTCAAACTGCCCACCATACACTGTCCTCGATCCGGATGACGGACCGGAGTTAGAACCTCAAGCATGCCAGGGTGGTATTTCAAGGATGGCTCCATGGGAACTGGCGTCCCCACTTCAAAGCCTCCCACCTATCCTACACAAGCAGGCTCAAAGTCCAGTGCAAAGCTACAGTAAAGGTTCACGGGGTCTTTCCGTCTAGCCGCGGATACACTGCATCTTCACAGCGATTTCAATTTCACTGAGTCTCGGGTGGAGACAGCGCCGCCATCGTTACGCCATTCGTGCAGGTCGGAACTTACCCGACAAGGAATTTCGCTACCTTAGGACCGTTATAGTTACGGCCGCCGTTTACCGGGGCTTCGATCAAGAGCTTCGCTTGCGCTAACCCCATCAATTAACCTTCCGGCACCGGGCAGGCGTCACACCCTATACGTCCACTTTCGTGTTTGCAGAGTGCTGTGTTTTTAATAAACAGTCGCAGCGGCCTGGTATCTTCGACCGGCATGGGCTTACGGAGTAAATCCTTGACCCTCACCGGCGCACCTTCTCCCGAAGTTACGGTGCCATTTTGCCTAGTTCCTTCACCCGAGTTCTCTCAAGCGCCTTGGTATTCTCTACCCGACCACCTGTGTCGGTTTGGGGTACGGTTCCTGGTTACCTGAAGCTTAGAGGCTTTTCTTGGAAGCAGGGCATCAACCACTTCGCCTTCGTAAAGGAAGGCTCGTCATCGGTTCTCGACCTTGACCACCCGGATTTGCCTGAGTGATCGGCCTACCGCCTTAAACTTGGACAACCAACGCCAAGCTGGCCTAGCCTTCTCCGTCCCCCCATCGCAGCAACCAGAAGTACGGGAATATTAACCCGTTTCCCATCGACTACGCTTTTCAGCCTCGCCTTAGGGGCCGACTCACCCTGCGTCGATTAACGTTGCGCAGGAACCCTTGGTCTTTCGGCGTGGATGTTTTTCACACCCATTGTCGTTACTCATGTCAGCATTCGCACTTCTGATACCTCCAGCAAGCCTCTCGACTCACCTTCACAGGCGTACAGAACGCTCCTCTACCGCGCATCTTGCGATGCACCCGTAGCTTCGGTGCCTGGTTTGAGCCCCGTTACATCTTCCGCGCAGGCCGACTCGACTAGTGAGCTATTACGCTTTCTTTAAAGGGTGGCTGCTTCTAAGCCAACCTCCTAGCTGTCTAAGCCTTCCCACATCGTTTCCCACTTAACCAGGACTTTGGGACCTTAGCTGACGGTCTGGGTTGTTTCCCTTTTCACGACGGACGTTAGCACCCGCCGTGTGTCTCCCGTGCTGGCACTTGCCGGTATTCGGAGTTTGCATCGGTTTGGTAAGTCGGGATGACCCCCTAGCCGAAACAGTGCTCTACCCCCGGCAGTGATACACGAGGCGCTACCTAAATAGCTTTCGAGGAGAACCAGCTATCTCCGAGCTTGATTAGCCTTTCACTCCGATCCACAAGTCATCCGCTACCTTTTCAACGGGAGTCGGTTCGGTCCTCCAGTCAGTGTTACCTAACCTTCAACCTGCTCATGGATAGATCGCCCGGTTTCGGGTCTATACCCAGCGACTTGGCGCCCTATTAAGACTCGCTTTCGCTACGCCTCCCCTATACGGTTAAGCTTGCCACTGAATATAAGTCGCTGACCCATTATACAAAAGGTACGCAGTCACCCAACGAAGTGGGCTCCCACTGCTTGTACGCATACGGTTTCAGGTTCTATTTCACTCCCCTCTCCGGGGTTCTTTTCGCCTTTCCCTCACGGTACTGGTTCACTATCGGTCAGTCAGGAGTATTTAGCCTTGGAGGATGGTCCCCCCATGTTCAGACAACGTTTCACGTGCGCCGTCCTACTCGATTTCATTGACCAGGGACTTTCGTGTACGGGGCTATCACCCGCTACGGCGGCACTTTCCAGAGCCTTCCACTAATCCCAAGCCAACTTAAGGGCTGCTCCCCGTTCGCTCGCCACTACTAAGGGAATCTCGGTTGATTTCTGTTCCTCAGGGTACTTAGATGTTTCAGTTCCCCTGGTTCGCCTCTTGCCCCTATGGATTCAGGACAAGATACCCGGCTTGTGCCGGGTGGGTTTCCCCATTCAGAGATCGCCGGATCACGGGCCGTTTGCCGCCTCCCCGACGCTTATCGCAGGCTACCACGTCTTTCATCGCCTCTGACTGCCAAGGCATCCACCGTATGCGCTTCTTCACTTGACCATATAACCCCAAGCAATCTGTGGCCTCGCGGCCGTGCCTGGCTGGTGTGAAGACGACATTTGCCGAACATTTGCGCTTGAACTCGCACATTTGCCTTGACCACGCCGATCGCAGTGAAACAATCGACGCGTCGTACTTCTATCACATACCCGAATTGTTAAAGAACGGTTCTGGCGCAAAGACCAGAAATCAGCATTCGCCCTATGGGAAATGCTCATTTCTAAGCTTTCAGCGATGGTGGTGGGTGGTGGAGCCAAGGAGGATCGAACTCCTGACCTCCTGCGTGCAAAGCAGGCGCTCTCCCAGCTGAGCTATGGCCCCTCTTGCCTTGCGCGAGGTCGACACCGGCCACGACCCTTGACAATTGGTGGGTCTGGGCAGATTCGAACTGCCGACCTCACCCTTATCAGGGGTGCGCTCTAACCAACTGAGCTACAGACCCAATCGTCTCACTCTCGGGTCTAGACCCAATCGCTGTTTGCCAGGGAATCAAGCAATTCGTGTGGGTGCTTATGATAAGCCGGATCTTCGATTAAGGAGGTGATCCAGCCGCAGGTTCCCCTACGGCTACCTTGTTACGACTTCACCCCAGTCATGAATCACTCCGTGGTAACCGTCCTCCCGAGGGTTAGACTAGCTACTTCTGGAGCAACCCACTCCCATGGTGTGACGGGCGGTGTGTACAAGGCCCGGGAACGTATTCACCGCGACATTCTGATTCGCGATTACTAGCGATTCCGACTTCACGCAGTCGAGTTGCAGACTGCGATCCGGACTACGATCGGTTTTCTGGGATTAGCTCCGCCTCGCGACTTGGCAACCCTTTGTACCGACCATTGTAGCACGTGTGTAGCCCTGGCCGTAAGGGCCATGATGACTTGACGTCATCCCCACCTTCCTCCGGTTTGTCACCGGCAGTCTCCTTAGAGTGCCCGACCGAATCGCTGGTAACTAAGGACAAGGGTTGCGCTCGTTACGGGACTTAACCCAACATCTCACGACACGAGCTGACGACAGCCATGCAGCACCTGTCTCTGCGCTCCCGAAGGCACCCATCAATCTCTTGAAAGTTCGCAGGATGTCAAGGCCAGGTAAGGTTCTTCGCGTTGCTTCGAATTAAACCACATGCTCCACCGCTTGTGCGGGCCCCCGTCAATTCATTTGAGTTTTAACCTTGCGGCCGTACTCCCCAGGCGGTCGACTTAATGCGTTAGCTGCGCCACTAAGCTCTCAAGGAGCCCAACGGCTAGTCGACATCGTTTACGGCGTGGACTACCAGGGTATCTAATCCTGTTTGCTCCCCACGCTTTCGCACCTCAGTGTCAGTATCGGTCCAGGTGGTCGCCTTCGCCACTGGTGTTCCTTCCTATATCTACGCATTTCACCGCTACACAGGAAATTCCACCACCCTCTACCGTACTCTAGCCCAGTAGTTTTGGATGCGGTTCCCAGGTTGAGCCCGGGGCTTTCACATCCAACTTGCCGAACCACCTACGCGCGCTTTACGCCCAGTAATTCCGATTAACGCTTGCACCCTTCGTATTACCGCGGCTGCTGGCACGAAGTTAGCCGGTGCTTATTCTGTCGGTAACGTCAAGACGCTTGGGTATTCACCGAGCGCCCTTCCTCCCAACTTAAAGTGCTTTACAATCCGAAGACCTTCTTCACACACGCGGCATGGCTGGATCAGGCTTTCGCCCATTGTCCAATATTCCCCACTGCTGCCTCCCGTAGGAGTCTGGACCGTGTCTCAGTTCCAGTGTGACTGATCATCCTCTCAGACCAGTTACGGATCGTCGCCTTGGTGGGCCTTTACCCCACCAACTAGCTAATCCGACCTAGGCTCATCTGTTAGCGTGAGGCCCGAGGGTCCCCCACTTTCTCCCGTAGGACGTATGCGGTATTAGCGCGAGTTTCCCCGCGTTATCCCCCACTAACAGGCAGATTCCTAGGCATTACTCACCCGTCCGCCGCTCGCCGGCAACCCGAAGGTCCCGCTGCCGCTCGACTTGCATGTGTTAGGCCTGCCGCCAGCGTTCAATCTGAGCCATGATCAAACTCTTCAGTTTCAATTCGTTCGGATCCTAAGATCCCAAACTTGGCTCAGCAATCGCCATAACTCATGAATTCACGAGTCGCTTGGACTTGCTGACTGTCTTGCGATGCCAGGCTTGCCACAAGCGCCCACACGAATTGCTTGATTCCACTTTGTTAAAGAGCGTTTCGACCGGGCTTCCCCGTCCGAGGCCGCGCATTCTACCGCAGCCCGTGAACCTGTCAAGCGTTTCGATACGTGTTTCGCATCCGCTTCGCTGACCCTTTCCTGCCCTGCCTCACGGCCAACCCTTTGATTTTCAAGGGCTTGCCCTGCTGGGCGGAAAGTGGGGCGCATTATAGGACCTGAAAACGGAACGTCAACACTTAATTCAAACTTTTTATAAACACGACGCAAGGCCCCCTCATACGGGTGATGGATGGGTAATTCGGTACTTCATATATTCCTAGCTGCCAGCGAAACGGACACAAATAAATAAAGACAGCGCCCTAGCCGAAGCAATATGTATCCAGTCACGAACCAGAGCACTCCACGCTGCCGCAAGGCAGCGATCTGCTTGCAATCAAGATCCAGAACTTCCTCCTGGCTTGAACGTTCCCGCTTCGCCCTCCGCACGCCAGGTCAGACTCATTCCCCCGATGGTCTGGATCCTGAAGCAGGATGAAGGCCAGTTGGGCTAAGACCGGTGATGGAGCGCAGACCAAGTCTGCGGATCAGTTGCTGGCCCCTCGGGACGTTTCAGATCGACTGTGTAGGAGCGCTTGTCGCGAACCGAAAGAAAGAAGGTGGGTCGCTTCGGAAGTTTCCACCTTCACTCTGGACATCATCGAGAAAGGGTAGCGCCAGTGGCGAGCATCGCCCCATGCCAGGACGCTTGACCTTCCTATGCTCTTGGCGCCAAAGCCCGGCGAGCGCCGTGGATAACCCGACTACACAGATCAAGGAAAGTGACCGGACACGGCTCCTACAACAAGAGAGATAGATCGCCAAAGCCAGCTACGGGAGAGGATGCAACCTTTGCGCGTCTACCCACTCTGATAGCGTGGGTACTTTAGACTAAAGTAGGATGTGCTGTTTTCTACACGGAATGAAGCAGCCCTTCAGGTTCATCCGCGCCCCAAGCGACAGAGATGTGCGGCCCTGTCGAACCGGATGTCCCGACAGTCCGCTTCCAGTCTAGGCCACCGATGTTTCGCTGTGGCCGAACAAGACTCCGTCGAGTTTTGGCCCAGGGAAGAGTTACGAAATCAAACAAGGAGAAAAACGTGCATATTGGCGTTCCACTAGAGACCCTCATCGGGGAAACAAGGGTTGCCGCGACACCGGAGACCGTGAAGAAGCTGGTCAGCCAGGGTCACGCTGTCACTGTGCAAAGCGGGGCCGGTCTCAATGCCAGCCTTCCGGACAGTGCATTCGAAGCGGCTGGCGCCAGGATCGGCGATGCAGCGACGGCTTTCGGCGCCGACATCGTGCTCAAGGTCGTGGCTCCCACCCCGGCAGAATTGGCCCAGATGAGAGCTGGCACAGTGCTGATCGGCATGCTCAACCCGTTCGATGATGGCAACATCGCACGCATGGCCGACAGCGGCATCACCGCCTTCGCGCTGGAGGCGGCACCACGTACCTCGCGAGCACAGAGCCTCGACGTGTTGTCCTCACAGGCCAACATCGCCGGCTACAAGGCCGTCATCCTCGCAGCCAATCACTACCCACGCTTCATGCCGATGCTGATGACCGCCGCAGGCACGGTGAAAGCCGCTCGCGTGCTGATTCTCGGCGCCGGCGTCGCCGGTCTGCAGGCAATCGCCACGGCCAAGCGCCTGGGCGCCGTGATCGAAGCCTCCGATGTGCGCCCGGCGGTGAAGGAGCAGATCGAGTCCCTCGGCGCCAAGTTCGTCGATGTCCCCTTCGAAACCGAGGAGGAACGCCAGTGTGCCGAAGGCGTGGGCGGCTATGCCCGGCCGATGCCGGCATCCTGGATGGAGCGCCAGGCCAAGGCGGTACATGAACGCGCCAAGCAGGCCGATATCGTCATCACCACTGCGCTGATTCCCGGCCGCAAGGCACCGACCCTGCTGCACGAAGCCACCGTACAGGAAATGAAGCCGGGCTCGGTGGTCGTCGATCTCGCCGCCGCACAGGGCGGCAACTGTCCGTTGACGGTACCCGACGAAGTAGTGGTCCGCCACGGCGTGACCATCGTCGGCCACAGCAACCTGCCGGCCCTGGTAGCGGCCGACGCCTCTGCACTCTACGCGCGTAACCTGCTGGATTTCCTCAAGTTGGTGGTCGACAAGGAAGGCCACTTCCACCTCGACCTGGAAGACGACATCGTCAAGGCCTGCCTGATGTGCGAAGGCGGCCGGGTCGTGCGGAACAATGGCGGAGCCTCCGGCCCGTCGACCACCACCGTGCAGGCAACGAAAGAAAACGCATAAGGACAAGAACATGGACCTGATTTCCGACGGGCTCTACAACCTGATCATCTTCGTGCTGGCGATCTATGTCGGCTACCACGTGGTGTGGAACGTCACGCCCGCCCTGCACACACCGCTGATGGCAGTGACCAACGCCATATCGGCGATCGTCATCGTCGGCGCCATGCTCGCCGCAGCGCTCACCGAAACCGGCCTGGGCAAGCTGATGGGCACCCTCGCCGTGGCCCTGGCCGCCGTCAACGTGTTCGGTGGCTTCCTGGTCACCCGGCGCATGCTGGAAATGTTCAAGAAGAAAACGGCGAAGGCGGAGGCCAAATAAGAATGAGCATGAACCAGATCACCCTCCTCTACCTGGTCGCCTCGGTGTGCTTCATCCAGGCACTGAAGGGGCTTTCGCATCCGACCAGTTCGCAGCGCGGCAACCTGTTCGGCATGGCCGGCATGGCCATCGCCGTGCTCACCACGCTGGCCCTGGTGTTCAAGCTGAATGCCGAAGTCGCCGGCAGCGGCATCGTCTTCATCATTCTCGGCCTGTTGCTCGGCGGTAGCGTCGGCACCCTGATGGCCAAGCGCGTCGAAATGACCAAGATGCCCGAGCTGGTCGCCTTCATGCACAGCATGATCGGTCTGGCCGCGGTGTTCATCGCCATCGCCGCCGTGTTGGAGCCGCAGTCGCTGGGCATCGTACAGACCATGGATGCCCCGATCCCGACCGGCAATCGTCTGGAGTTGTTCCTCGGTGCAGCGATCGGCGCCATCACCTTCTCCGGATCGGTGATTGCTTTCGGCAAGCTGTCGGGCAAATACAAGTTCCGCCTGTTCCAGGGCGCTCCGGTGCGGTTCCAAGGCCAGCATCTGATCAACCTGCTGGCCGGCCTGCTGATCCTCGCCCTCGGCCTGACCTTCACCCTCAACGGCAGTACCGCTGCCTTTGCCCTGCTGTTGCTGCTGTCCTTCGCCATCGGTGTGCTGCTGATCATTCCCATCGGCGGCGCGGACATGCCGGTGGTGGTGTCGATGCTCAACAGCTACTCGGGCTGGGCCGCGGCCGGCATCGGCTTCTCGCTGAACAACTCGATGCTGATCGTCGCCGGCTCGCTGGTCGGCTCGAGTGGCGCGATCCTCTCCTACATCATGTGCAAGGCGATGAACCGCTCGTTCGTCAACGTGCTGCTCGGTGGCTTCGGCGCCGACGCCTCCGCCAGCACTGAAACCGCCCAGGAACAGCGCAGCGTCAAGTCCGGCTCGGCGGACGATGCGACCTTCCTGCTGTCCAATGCCGACAGCGTGATCATCGTCCCCGGCTACGGTCTGGCGGTAGCCCGCGCCCAGCATGCGTTGAAGGAGCTGGCGGAAAAGCTCACCGAGCATGGCGTCGACGTGAAGTTCGCCATCCACCCGGTTGCCGGCCGCATGCCCGGGCACATGAACGTGCTGCTGGCCGAGGCCGAACTACCCTACGAACAGGTCTACGAGATGGAGGATATCAACTCCGAGTTCGGCCAGACCGACGTGGTGCTGGTGCTGGGTGCCAACGATGTGGTCAATCCGGCGGCGAAGAACGATCCCAAGTCGCCGATCGCCGGCATGCCGATCCTGGAGGCCTTCAAGGCCAGGACCATCATCGTCAACAAGCGCTCGATGGCCAGCGGCTATGCGGGTCTCGACAACGAGCTATTCTACTTGGACAAAACCATGATGGTATTCGGTGACGCCAAGAAGGTGCTCGAGGATATGGTCAAGGCGGTGGCATGATTTATCGCTCCGGAAGCGGGCGGAACGCTCGTGCCAAAACACAATGAAGTGACTCGCCACGGCCTTTTTATTAGGCTGTGACAACAGGGTGCGGCTACGGCCGCACCCTGTTGTCCTCTCATTAAGGAGTGTTTTGCATGTCCCGCCTGTCCTTGTTGGTCGCCACCGCCCTGCTCGCCACTACCACCAGTACCTTGGCCAGCAGCCTCCTCGCCACCACCGATACGATCGGCAACGCGCTGGCCAACTCCAGCGAATCGACCAGCGATCTCACCTTCGACGATGATGACGACAAAATAGTATTGGAAGCCCGTGACGACGCCGCCAGCTTCATCGCCAGCGAAGGCGCCATTCGCGGCGCACATCTGGAAGCCGCCTTGCAGCATATCCGTCGGCAGAGCCCGCAGCTCGAAGCCAGCGACCGGCAACTGGCCGAGGCAATCCTTGCCTTCTGAGCCGAAGACCCCGTCACAGTCGGTACGGCGCGCGGCCGCTCATCCTCGACACGGGATCCCACTCATCCCGGAATACTGGTTCGGCAGAGTGGATTCCGCTACTTTTCGCCCCGCGACTGCCGGCTGTCATCCTGGCACGTTCACTGCCGTCCCACAGGCATAGCCTCGGATTCCCTGTTCATCGAAACACCTCCTGTCGTAACCGAGATACCCACATGCGTCACACCCTGCCCGCCATCGCCCTGCTGCTGCTCAGCACCGCCACCCAGGCCCGAAGCCTGGAGCAAACCAGCAACATCGTGGTGCGCTCCCTCGACCGCTCCATCGATTTCACTTCCGACACCACCACTTCGATTCGCGACATGAAGGTGGTGATCGACGCCCACGACGACGCCGCCAGCTTCGTCGCCAGCGACGGCGCGATCCGCGGCGCACAACTGGAAGCCGCTCTCGGCGCGATCCGCGAGCGTCTGCCGGAAGCCCGTGAAGCCAGCGACCTGGCTTTGGCCGAAGCCATCCTGGCCCGGTGACCGGAGGTCGCGCCTGGCTGCTCGCTGCAGTCCTGCTACAGGCCAGCGCCGGCCTGCATGCCGAACTGCGCCTCGTCCTGCATACCGAGGGACTGAGCGAGAGCGAGCGACAGGCCAGCCAAACCCTGCTCGTTGAAGCCCAGGCCGCCCTGCCGCCCCGCCTGCGCGAGCAATTGGACCGGCGCGTGGAAGTACGCTGGAGCAGTCGCCTGCCGGAAAACGGCTATGGCCGCGCCAGCCGCCCGGATCGCCTCGAACTCAGCGCCCTCCTGTTGCCGGGCCTGGCCGATGGCTCGGCGGCCGCCGCACGAACCGGCCGCCCCCATGGCACGGTGCGCCGCGAACTGCTGGCTACCGTGCTGCATGAGCTGACCCACCTCTACGACCGCAGCCGTGCCTGGCCGGCGGAAGACAGGCTGCTGATGAGCCGCTGCCGCCAGCAAGTCGACAGCCTTGGTCCGATCGGCCTCGCGGAGCGTTGCCGCGGCCAGACCGCGCGCCGTTTCACGCTTTCCGACGATCCGCGTCTGCTCGATCTGGCCGGCTGGCAGCAGGCCGTCGGCCGCCGCGGCGAACGCGAGCGCGATAACGGCCAGGTGGCGCGCAGCCCGGACCTTTATGAACTGAGCAATCCCCGCGAATTCGTCGCGGTGAACATCGAGTACTTCCTGCTCGACCCGGTCTATGCCTGTCGGCGTCCGTCGCTATACCGCTATTTCAGGGAACACTTCGGCTGGGCTCCGGCGACACACGCCGAATGCCCGCCGACCTATCCCTACCTCAACGCCAGCCGCGACTTCGCCCGCCGGCCCCTCGGCCAGCTCGATCCCGAACGGGTCTACGAAGTCGACTACCTGTTCGCCGAAGCCAACGACAACTGGGCCAGCCGCTGGGGCCACAGCATGCTGCGCCTGGTGATCTGCGCCCCCGGACGGCCGCGCGGACCGGCCTGCCGGCTGGACCTGGACCACCACCTGGTGCTGTCCTACCGGGCCTTCGTCGGCGATGTGCAGCTCTCCAGCTGGGACGGACTGACCGGCAGCTATCCTTCGCGCCTGTTCATCCTGCCGCTCGACCAGGTGATCGACGAATACACCAAGGTCGAGCTGCGCAGTCTGGCCTCGGTGCCGCTCAGGCTCAGCGACGAGGAACGCCGCTCGCTGGTCGAACGCGCCGCCGAACAGCACTGGAGCTATGATGGCGACTACTGGTTCCTGTCCAACAACTGCGCGGTGGAGACCCTCAAGCTGCTGCGCGCCGGTACCGCCCGCAGCGAACTGGAGAGTCTCGACAGCATCATGCCCAACGGCCTGCTCGAGCTGCTGGTCGGGCGCGGCTTGGCCGACCGTAGCCGGCTGGACGACCCGCAGGAGGCGCTACGCCTGGGCTACCGCTTCGACTCCTTCCGCGAGCGCTACCAGGCGATGTTCGCGATCCTGCGCCAGCACCTGAGCGTTCCCCAGGAAAGCGTCGAGAACTGGCTCGCACTGCCCGCCGACGAGCGTCGCCCCTGGTTCGCCCGCACCGATCTGCGCGCCAGCGCCGCCCTGCTGCTGCTCGAGCAGGCAGCCATGCGACGTCAGTTGCTGCTCGCCCAGGAAGAGCTCAAGCAGCGTTACCTGAGCGGTCGCCAGGCGGATCGCCGCAGCCCCGAGCTGGCCAGGGCCGGTGCCACCCTGGACAAGATCCTCGCCAACAGCGGCTTCCTGAGCCGCCCGGCGGAGCTGCTCGACGGCGGCTACGGCCTGCCGCAAGCCGGCGAGTGGACTCGCCTCGAACAGCAGAGCACCGCCCGTCAACAGAACCTGCGCCAGCTCAACGACGACCTCGACCGGGAACTACGCATGTTGTTGCCAGCGCAGCGCCTGGCCGAACTACAGGGCGTCGAAACCAATCTCCGCCAGCTCGGCGACCACCTGCGCGCGCTGCACAAGGCAGCCGACGGCCTGCAACTGCCCGGCAGCGAACTTGTCCGTCCCGCTCCCCTCTGATGAGAACACTCACGCGACAGAGGACACCCCATGAAAAGGACAGGATCGGCCGTCTGGCAAGGTAACCTGAAGGAAGGCAAGGGTAGTGTCAGCACCCAGAGCGGTGTGCTCAAGGAACAGCCCTACGGTTTCAACACCCGCTTCGAGGACCAGCCCGGCACCAACCCCGAGGAGTTGATCGGCGCGGCCCATGCCGGCTGCTTCTCCATGGCGCTGGCCAAACTGTTGGGCGATGCTGGCCTGACTCCGGAACGGCTGGAAACCCGGGCCGACGTCACTCTGGAAAAACAGGGCGAGGGCTTCGCCATCACCGTCATCGACTTGACCCTCAAGGCCCGGGTGCCGGGCGCCACGTCAGAGCGGTTCAATGAAATCGCCAATCAGGCGAAAGCAGGTTGCCCGGTTTCCAAACTGCTCAATGCGCAAATCAACCTGAAAGCCACCCTGGAAGGCTAGAACCGCAAACGGCCTTGCCCACACCCAGGCATCCCGGACAGGAATGCACCGTGGTCAAGGCCTTCCCCTTCAGACGTCAGGCATTTCCCTGCGGATTGGTCCGCGCATGCCAAGCGCTTGCCTCACGGCACAGCCCCTGCCCAAGATGACAGCTCCTGGGAATCGTGGGGATACTCATGCCCGCTCTGCTGCTGGCCCTCTGGCCGTTATTCGCGCTGATCGTCGGCGGCTACCTGTTGCGCCGCCAGAATTTCCTCGCTGAAGACTTCTGGCCCGGCGCCGAACGGCTGAACTACTTCATCCTGTTTCCCGCCCTGCTGTTCCACAGCCTCGCCGAGGCACCGCTGGACAACCCAGCCCTGCCGCGCCTGAGCGCGGCCGTGCTGCTGGGGCTTGTGCTGGCCTGGACCGCCTTGCAGCTGGGACGGCGACTGTACGGCTGGCCCGCCGCGCGCTTCGGTGCCCTCGCCCAAGGCCTGCTGCGCTTCAATACCTACCTGGGACTGGCCGCGATCGGCAGCCTGTTCGGTCCTTCGGGCCTGGCCCTGGCCGCGCTGATGCTGGCGCTGCTGGTACCGGCGGTGAACCTGCTATCGGTCTGGGCGCTGAGCAATGAACCCGGACTCAGTGTGCGCCTGCTTCTGCCGATCCTGCGGAATCCGCTGATTCTCGCCTGCCTGGCCGGAGCGCTGCTCAACCTGACGGGACTGCCCCTGCCCACTGGCAGCGACCGCCTGCTGTCCCTGCTCGCCGCCGCCAGCCTGCCGCTCGGCCTGCTCTGCGTCGGCGCCGCCCTGCAACCGCGGGAGCTCGCCGGCGAGTTGCCGACCCTGGCCTGGAACTGCGCCCTGCGCCTGCTCGCCATGCCGCTACTGGCCTGGATCGTGGCCCGCCTGCTCGCCCTGCCGGCGCAGGAAAGCACCGTACTGATACTGTTCTTCGCCCTGCCCACCGCTCCCAGCGCTTACGTGCTGACCCGCCAGTTGGGCGGTGACGGCCATCTGATGGCCGGTCTCATCACCTCGCAGACTCTGCTGGCTGCCGCCAGCCTGCCACTGGTGCTGACACTGCTACCCTGAGACGGACGGACACCAGGCATCCGTTCCGATCGCTTCCCCTTTTGGCGAAGCAGGACTCCTTTGTTACAGAAATGTGATATGAATCAAAAAAGACGCCTCGGGCGTGTTCATCGTTCGAGCTGAACACGCTGGCGCCCTTCATCGTCCCAGTCGCTCAGGGGGCCCGGCATGCTAACGCTGCTTCACCTGCTGTCAGCCATCGCCCTGCTCGTGTGGGGCACACATATCGTTCGTACCGGCATCCTGCGCGTCTATGGCCTGCAACTGCGCCAGTTGCTCAGCCACAGCATGCGCCGGCCATCCCTGGCTTTCCTCAGCGGCATGGGCGTCACCGCACTGGTGCAAAGCAGTAACGCCACCGCCATGCTGGCCAGTGCCTTCGTCGCCGAGGGGCTGATGGCGCTGACTCCGGCACTGGCAGCCATGCTGGGTGCGGATGTCGGCACGGCCGTGATGGCGCGGGTGCTGACCCTGGATCTATCCTGGCTGTCGCCGCTGCTGCTGCTGTGCGGCGTCAGCCTGTTCCTCGCCCAGAAGAGGAACCGTGCCGGCCAGCTCGGCCGGGTGGCGATCGGCCTCGGCCTGATCATGCTCGCCCTCGAACTGATCGTCGTGGCCAGCGAACCCATCACCCATGCCCAAGGACTGGGCCTGTTGTTCGCCTCGCTGACCGGCGACCCGCTGCTGGCCGCGGTGATCGGCGCTCTGTTCGCCATGCTCACCTATTCCAGCCTGGCCACGGTGCTGCTCACCGCCACCCTGGCCGGTGCCGGACCGATCGACCTGCCGCAGGCCATCGGCCTGGTGATCGGCGCCAACATCGGCAGCGGCATGCTGGCCTACCTCAACAGCAGCCTGCATGCCGCTGCCGGCCGACGGGTCGCCCTCGGCAACCTGCTGTACAAGCTGCTCGGACTGCTGGTGCTACCGCTGCTCGATCCGCTGACGGCCTGGATGCGAACGCTGCCGCTCAGCCTGCAGGACCAGGTGATCGGTTTCCACCTGGCCTACAACAGCCTGCGCTGCCTGCTGCTGCTACCCAGCGTCGCGCCGATGGCGCACCTGTGCACCCGGCTGCTGCCGGAGCGGATGACGGAAAGAAACGGTACGGCCCAGCCGCGCTATCTCGATCCGGAGGCCCTGCCGACGCCGACCCTGGCGCTGGCCAATGCGGTACGCGAAACCCTGCGTATCGGCGATCTGGTCGAACAGATGCTCGGTCATCTACAGGATGTGCTGCTGGGACACCGGGCCGAGGCGGGCCGCGAGATCCGCCGCCTCGAAGACGAGCTGGACAGGCTCTACGGAGCGGTGAAGCTGTACCTGGCCAAGTTGCCGCGCCAATCGCTGGGCGACGCGGAAGACCGCCGCTGGGCGGAGATCATCGAACTGGCGGTCAATCTGCGCCAGGCCGGCTACATCCTCGCCAAGATGCAGCACAGGGCCGAGCGGCGGAGCGTCACCCGTCCCGATCAGGAAGAGCTGACGGAGCTGCATGGCGAACTTCTGGCCAATCTGCGCCTGGGACTGAGCGTGTTCCTTTCCGGCGACTCGCGCAGCGCGCGCCAACTGCTGCGCCAGAAACGCCGTTTCCGCGCCCTGGAACGCCATCTGGCGCATGCCCATGTCGATCGCCTGCATCGCCAGCCTCTGCACAGTGCCGAAGTCGGCTCGGCTCATCTGGAGTTGCTGGAAGACATGAAGCGCCTCAATTCGCTGTTCTGCTGCAGCGCCTATGTGGTGCTGGAGGCCGAGGCCCAGAACACCGACTACCCGGACGAAAGGCCCGGACACGGCCGACAGGACGACGAACTGCGCCGTCTGTTGATCGACGATGCGGCGAACAGACCGGCGGGAGGCTCGGCGGCGGGCTGAGAGCGGAGTATGCCGGCCGGTCGCCGCAGGTGGCCGGGAGGGCATGATTCATGCATTTCTTGCCGCTAGAATTGTCCTCCCTGTTCCGATGATGTCGTCATGCAGTCCTGGAAAATCCGCCTCCAGCCGCTGATCGCCCTGGCCAGCCGCCACCCCCGCCTGCTCGCCCTGTTCGGCTTCGCATCCGGCCTCGCCAGCTTCTTCCTGGTCGAACGCAAGGAAAGCCTGGCCAGCATCATCGCCATCGTGATGCTGGTGAGCTGGGCCTGGCTGCTGCTGGAAAACCTGCTGACCCGCAGCCTGAGCCGCTGGCTCGGATTGGAACTGCCCCCGCCGCTGCTGCGCTACGCGACGCAGATGGTCCACCAGGAAAGCCTGTTCTTCGTCCTGCCCTTCTTCTTCACCACTACCACCTGGAACAGCGGCCAGGCCGCCTTCACCCTCCTGCTCGGCCTGGCCGCACTGGTATCGATCACCGACCCGCTGTACTACCGCTGGCTGGCACCGCGGCGCTGGGCATTCATGGCCTTCCATTGCCTGACCCTGTTCGCCGTGCTGCTCACCACCCTGCCGCTGATCTACCAGTTGGCGACGCCGCAAAGCTACCGGCTGGCCCTGGCCTGCACCATGCTGCTGGCTTTCCCCAGCCTGCTCGGCGCATTGAACGGGCAGAACTGGCGGCGTCGACTGCTGTTGATCGGCCTGCTCGCCGCCCTCGGTGGCGCCGGCTGGTGGGCTCGTACCTGGGTGCCGCCGGCCACCCTGTGGTTGAACGCAGTGGCGGTGACCCAGGAAATCGACGGACGCACCCGCAAGCCCGGCGCCAACCTCAAGCGCATCGAACTCGCCCGCTTGCAGGCCCGGGGCCTCTATGCCTACACCGCGATCCACGCCCCGCGCGGGCTGAACGAACGCATCTACCATGTCTGGCGGCATGCCGGCCGAGAGGTGGACCGCATCCCTCTGGAGATCCGGGGCGGCCGCCAGGAAGGCTATCGTGCCTGGAGTCACAAGCGGCATTTTCCCGCGAACAGCCCAGGTCGCTGGGAAATTCGCGTGCAGACCGAGGCCGGCCAGTTGATCGGCGTGCTGCGCTTCCGGGTCGACGAATAGAATGGTGGCATTCTGGAACGAGGGTTCCAGACGCCCGGGCGGTATATTTTATCCGTGCATAGCAATTAGCTGCAGGCAAATCCGCTCAATTCGGTTATCGTTGCGGCATTACGTCTCACCCAACATTAGGCTACTAGGAGGCCGCTGATGGAATATGGTAACGCCCAGTTGACGATGACCGTGCTGATGACGCCGGACATGGCCAACTTCTCCGGCAACGTGCATGGCGGCACGTTGCTCAAGCTGCTCGACGAGGTCGCTTACGCCTGTGCCAGCCGTTATGCCGGCAGCTATGCGGTAACGCTCTCGGTGGACCAGGTGATCTTTCGCCAGCCGGTCCACGTCGGCGAGCTGGTGACCTTCCTCGCCTCGGTCAACTATACTGGCAGCACATCCATGGAAATCGGCATCCGGGTCGTCACCGAGAACATCCGCGAACGCACCGTACGCCACACCAACAGTAGTTTCTTCACCATGGTGGCCCTCGATGAAAATCGCAAGCCCACTCATGTGCCGCCGCTGCAGCCCACCACGGAACAGGAAATACGTCGCTATGAACAGGCCAAGCGACGTCGCGAGCTGCGCCAGGAACTGGAAGCGCGCTACAAGGAGATCAAGAACAAGGCGGCTTCCTCTTAACTCGAACGACGAATGCACAGGCGTCGACCGGCGGATCGACTAAGCTGGGCTCGACGTCACAGGTAAAACAACAACAAATCATGCTGACTCTCGCCAACCTGTCCATTCTGTTGCTGCTGGCCGGCACCGGTGCCTGGCTGTGGCATACCCACGGTCTGCGTGAGCGGGCCCTGGCCGCAGTCAGGCAACACTGCGCGAAAGCAGGTGTCGACTTGCTCGACGACAACGTCGCTCTGCGCCGTTTCGGCCTGCACCCCGATGCCCGCGGCCATCGACGCATGGCCCGCATCTACGATTTCGAATTCACCGTCACCGGCGAACAGCGCTACAACGGCAGCATCGTCATGTTCGGCCGCCATGTCGCCCGCATCGAACTGGGCGCTCACCCCTTTCCCGCACCACTGCCCCCCTCTCGCCAGTCCGCCGAAGTGATCCAGCTCGACCAATGGCGCCGCGAACACCCCTCGCACAAGCAGCACCATTACTGAAACCCTATACAGTGCCTGACTGCTCCACTCCAGTCCTTCCGCGGTAGAAAATCGGCCCCGCCCACAACCCTCTCCGGGGTGTACCGGCACGAACCGACAACGGCTGCCCGGCAGTACATGAGCCATGACGCCGGGACTCGGGCGCGCCAGAGCGTGCCACCGAACGGATGCCGAAAGAAAAACGTGCCCGCAGGGCGTGGAACGGGTTTCCGGGCCAGCCTTCAACCGGGCAGGCGACAGGCCTCCATCGCGGCCCTGAGCGCTTCCTCGTCCTGCGCTTCGGCGAAAATCAGCTCGAGCCGCGAATCCCTGCGCCATTCGCTGGGCTGCCAGCGGATCGGCTGGCGATCTAGCGCGTTGCCGGACAGCCAGCCGTCCCCGGCATGCAGAACCAGCTTGGCGCGCCGCCAATGCAGGCCGGACAGCCAATGCCGGATGCGCGTCAGCGCGAAACGCTGACTGGCATGCCAACGCCAGCCGATGCTCCAGCCATCGGCCCGAGCCTGGCTGACGCAGATCGGAAGCCGCGGATCCGCCCAGACCTCTTCCAGCGCCGCCGCAACAGCCGGCAATTCAGCGCCCGGAAGCCCGCCGCCCTCGTCCGTGCGGACGGCCAGCTCCGGCAGCAGCGCCAGAGGCAACGCTCCCTGGCTGGTCCAGTACAACGGACGTCGCGGCAGCCTTTCCGCCAATTGCGCACGTGCTGCCCCATCCAGCGACTCCGCCTTGTTCAGGACCAGCAGCCCGGCCATGGCCAACATCTCCGCCTGAGTCGACGGCAGTGCCGCACCGGCAACCAGGTCGGCAGCATCCAAAACCAGTACGGCGGGCCGCAGTGCCAGCACTTCGAACCAGGGAGGCGCCATGAGCCGATCCCACAGCCCGACCGGATGGCCGAGTCCGGAAGGCTCGATCAGCAGGCGGCAGGGACGGACCTTGCGCAGCAGCCGCGTCAGAGCGACCTGAAAGGGGACACCGTTGACGCAACAGAGGCAGCCACCGGCGACTTCGGCGAAAGCGACGCCCTCTGTGCCGCTATCCAGCAGGGCGGCATCCAGGCCGATCCGGCCGAATTCGTTGATCAGCACCGCCCAGCGCTCGGTGGCCGGCTTCTGTGCCAGCAACTGGCGGATCAGGCTGGTCTTGCCCGCCCCGAGGGGGCCGGCGATCAGGTGGGTGGGAATGTTCTTCAACATTGGCGGCATGGTGAGGCTTTTTGCGCGGGGCGGGAAGCCCGTCGCGGCAGAAGGCCTCGGAGGAAGAGACGAGCTGGCATGTCACGTTAGACGTCGGGCGTCCTCTCGACAGAACTCTCCATGCGCCCGCCATTCCTGTCGCTCGCCTTGCCCGGCCAGCAGGTGGAAATGAACTTCACCGAGCACTGTCCCGAAGGCAGCTTCGACATCTGCCACCAGACCCGAATCGAGGGCATCCCTTACCGGCAGGGTATCCATCACCATGGCGCTGCCAACAATACCCGTTATCTCGAACCCTCCTGCGAGAATCTCAGCGACGGCCGCCGGACCTTCCCCCGAGCGCAGCAAGCCCAGGCGTCCCGATCCGCATCGGCAGCGAACAGCCCGAAGCTCGTCGCCAACAATGGTCTTCGTGCATGCATCTCCATGCTGAAAGGCACTCCGCCGAATTTCCAGCGCCCGGCCACGACATCGGGAGTCCCGAGTGTCGCACACCCTATCCCGCCGCGACCGGCCCTACACAAGCACCTCAGCCATAAAACCATGCAGGATTTCTTGACCCTAATCAACAAAATCGCAGATTTCTGTGCGAAACCAGACAATATTTTGTCGGCATCACCACACTTTGTCGCTCACATCGCCTGCCAAAGAAAGTAAGTTATTGATTTTAATAAATAATTATTCTTGGCACGCTTCATGGATAAAGAGCAAAGACTATTGAAGACTTCCTCGGAGGATTCGCCATGAAAAAGCTCGGCACCCTGGCTCTGACTCTCGTCTTGATAGCCACAGGTAGTGTGCATGCCGCCGAAGTCCTCGAGGAAACCAAGGACCAGACTTCCGGCAAGTCGGTCGGTGGCATGAGCGGCATGATGATCGGCGCCATCGGTGGCCCGCTCGGCATGTTGGTCGGTGCAGGTGTCGGCGCCCTGTTCGGTGGCGAGGCCCAAGATGCCTCCGGCCTCAGCGAGCGAGCCTACAAGGCCGGCACGGCCGGCGGCGAGGAAAAGGTATTACGCGCACCCAATGACAAACTGGTCATTGGCGAGGCGGTCGAGATCCGTGGCAACCGCGCCTACCGCGAAGCCACCGCGCAGGCCGACTCCGGCATCAGCTATCACTAAGTGACCCGTTCAAGTCGCCGGGTCTGTCCGTACTCCCATCCGGGCAGGCCTGGCGCATTTCTTCCCATCGACCTCGCCCTTCAGGGCAAGGCATCGCCGACAGAGCGATTTGTCGGACAGAAGACGAGTCGTGCGGGCTGTCCCGCACAGCGACACCATATGACGGTGAAACAAAGCGCAAGAGATCCGGCCATCGGAGTCGGTCGTGCCTTGCGAGAGAGTGTGCGCCCAGCGGCGCGATCCGCAGAGAAACGAAAAGAAAACATGCCAAGTCACCCGGCCATGCAGCGGAGACCGCATGACCGGGGATCGACTTTTACAGGGACAGCCCGAACTCGGGAGCGATCTGTGCCAGCCAGGCAGCAACGCGCTCGTCGGTCTTGCCGCTCTGATTGTCCAGATCCAGCGCCAGGCCGACGAACTTGCCGTCAACCACGGCCTCGGAGCTTTCGAACTCGTAGCCGTCGGTCGACCAGGAGCCTACGATCTTGGCGCCACGGTCCTTGAAGAAGGAATACAGTTCGCCCAGGGCATCCAGGTAATTCTCGGGATAGCCAACCTGATCGCCCAGGCCGAACAGCGCCACGGTCTTGCCGCTGAAATCCAGGCCCTCGATCTTCGGCAGGAATTCTTCCCAGCTTTCGTTTTCGCAGTCGGAGGACAGACCGGGGAGTTCGCCTTCGCCAAGGGTCGGAGTACCCAGAATCAGGAACTGGTACTGGGCGAAGTCTTCCGCGGAAACACGGTTGACGTTCAGCGCATCGGACATGGTTTCGTCGTCGAAACGCTTCTTGATCGACTTGGCGACCTTGCGGGTTTTACCGGTGTTGCTACCGAAGAAGAGTCCAATCTTGGCCATAACTTAACCTCTGGCTGCATGCATGAGATTCGTGGTCGGAGCGCCAGTCTCCGGGCTTGTACACCTGGCTGGCCGGTGAGTAACAGCAAGAAGCAGACCACTCCCCAAACCCCGAACACATTTACCAACTTATTGATTTAAAAGCATTTTTTATGGCAGTAAAAAATCCTGTCGCAAATGCGACGATAAGAATGGGGCGGGCAGGCAGGCCTTGTCGTTTTTACAACAGTTCTTTACGACCTCCTCAGAGGTCGGCCGACAGCGCGGATTTTTCCTCCACTACCGGAGATGGATCGGGCTGAATCCGTCCGCTGCCATCTTCGGCCAGTCGGGTCAGAACCTCCAGAGAGCGGCCGCCATCCTCATGCTCGACCAGATCCAGCGTACAACCGCGCAGTTGTGGCTGCGAGGGCATGTTGAACATGGTCTGCTGCAGGGCGGCTTCCAGTACAGCGCGCAATCCGCGGGCACCGGTCTTGCGAATCAGCGCCTGGTCGGCGATGTAGTTGAGGGCCGCATCGGTGATCACCAGTTCGACGCCCTGATAGGCGAACAACTGCTTGTACTGTTTGACCAGTGCATTGCGCGGCTCGGTGAGGATACGCAGCAGGGTGGCGTGGTCGAGTTCCTGCAGGAAGGTGATGATCGGGAAACGACCGATGAATTCGGGAATCAGGCCGAACTCGTGCAGGTCGTCCGGTAGCAGCGAGGCCATCAGCTCGTTGATCGAAGGGGCCTCCCGACGCGGCTGGGCATGGAAACCGATACCGGTGTTCTTCGGCTGGATGCGGCTCGAGACCAGTGCTTCCAACCCGGGGAAGGCACCGCCGGCGATGAACAGGATATTGCGGGTGTCCACCACCTGCTCCTCGCTGTGCTCGTTGCGTCGCCCGGACTTGCTGATGCGCACCTCGGTGCCTTCGACCATCTTCAGCAGGGCCTGCTGTACCCCTTCGCCGGAGATGTCGCGCACCGCCGTACCGCCCCCGCTGCGCTTGGCCAGCTTGTCCACCTCGTCGATATAGACGATGCCCCACTGCGCCTGCTGCACGTCGCCGCCGGCCGCATCGAGCAGACGGGTGATGATGCTGTCGACGTCATCGCCGACATAGCCGGCCTGGGTCAGGGTGGTGGCATCGGCCATGGCGAAGGGAACCCCGAGAATGCGCGCCAGGGTACGCACCAGCAGGGTCTTGCCGGTACCCGAAGGGCCGGCCATGAGGATGTTGGATTTCTCCAGTTCGACCTGCTCGCCCAGTTGGCAGACCGGTTCGCGATCGCAGTTGAGCAAGCGCAGGTAGTGGTTGTAGACCGCGACCGACAGGGTCTCCTTGGCTGCCTCCTGACCGATCACCGACTCGTCCAGGTGCTTCTTGTATTCCACGGGGGTGCGTAGCTGCGGAGCCAGCTGCTGGTTCTTGCGCCGCTGCCCCCAGCTGCTGACCACCTGATGGGCAAGCTTGACGCAGGCTTCGCAGATTCGCCCGTCGTTGCCGGCGATCAGCGGAACGGTCGGGCTCTTCTCCGCGCCGCAGAACGAGCAGCAGGGTTTGTCCGTTTTATCCATGGGCGAGGTTCTCCAAAGTAGCGTTTTGTTGGAGCAGGCTTTCCAGCCATTTGCGCTGATACGCCTTGCGCTGCCGGAGCTGCAGCCTGTCGCGCAGACGCGGCAGGATCTCCTCGAGGGTGAGCTGCCGGGCGGGGCTCACGCTTTCGCAGTACAGCACGTGAAAACCGATCGGCGATTCCAGTACCGGACTCAGTTCTCCCCGCGCCATCTGGAACAGGCAGGCGTCCAGTTCGGGATAAAGCGTTCCCGGGACCACCTCGCCGAGCAATCCGCCCTGCATCGCGGTGGGACATTCGGAGTGCTTCATCGCCTGCTCGGCGAAGCGCTCCGGCTTGCCGCGCAGCCGCTTGAGGATGGTCTCGATGCGCGTCCGGGCGGCTTCGCGGGTGTTTTCCGGAAAATCCTCGTTGATGGTGACCAGGATGTGCCGGGCCTTGTGCTGGGCGGGCACCTTGAATTGCTCGGCGTGGTTGAAGTAGTAGAGGCTCACATCGGTGTCGCTGATCTCCGGCAGGCCGGCGCAGACGCAGTCGAGAACGGCCTCGACCCTGAGCTCCCGGGCCAGCATGGCGCGCATGCCGGCAGCATCCAGCGCCTGCGCGTCGAGGGCCTGCTGTAGCGCCTCGGGACTCTCGTAGCGGCTGGCGATGTGTGCCCAGGCCTCTTCGAGCTGGGAGGGCGGGATCACCACACCGATCGCATCGGGGCTGCGCAACACGGCGTCCTCGATATGCCTCTGCCGGCCGATGATGCGGTCGGCCTGCTGGAGCTGCTCCTCGCTGAGCTCGCCGGGCGCGCAGCCGAACTGCTCGTGGGCGACCTTCAGCAAGTAATAGCGGCTGTCGCCGTCGGCGAGACGCTCAGATGCCATCGAGCACCTCCTCGATGGCCGCCGTGGAGTCGGCCATCGCCAGGCTCTGCTCGGGCACCTGCAATACCAGACCGTCGCCGAAGTGGACATGGTACTGGATGCCGAGCTCGGGCTCGTCGCGCAGCACCTTCATGATGCTGCCGAGCTGGCCACGCTTCACCAGCACCTGGCCGCGCACGGCAAGACTGCGGGTGGCGATCACATCGTCGCGGAACTCGAAAAGGTTGGGAATCCAGGGAGCCGAGGCGAGGATCAGCTCCTCCTCGCGGCAGCCGATGGTGCGTCCTTCGTCGAGGAAGTGCACGCGATAGATCAATTGATCCTGCAGATAAGTACCGACGTCATAGACGCAACCCACCGCGCCACGGCGCATCAGCAGGGCGCCGGTATTCATGCCCGGATAGGTGCCGTCGTTACGCACGTTGCGAATCAGGCGAACCTCATCACCATATTCAAACTGCGGCAGCATGGCGCCTCCCCTCTTAAGCTCAGCTCAACAGTTGGTCGATGGAAACGAAGGTCTTCTGCGGTTCGTGCATGCGAAACACCTTGAAGACCTTCTCGGTCAGGGCATCGGACTCGACGAAGTCCAGATAGGCGCGCGCCAGCAGCTTCTGGAACACCGCGTAGCGGGCCTGGTCGTCGTGCTCGTCCAGATCGCCGGCCTTGCTCAGGTAGTCGTGGTAGCGTTGCATGATGTGCAGCCGGTTGACATGCACGACATCCTGATCGAAGGGCACACCGAAGAACTCGAGGAAGTCCTCGGCCGAGACCAGCTCGTCCATGGCCTCGTCCAGGGTCAGGTCGGAATCCGGGGAAAAGGGTTGCACGGTCATGGTCTTATCTCCGCGTTGGCCGCAGTGGGGAAAATCAGGATTTCAGCGCTGTGTTCGGCCAGCACGTCCAACAACAGCCTGGCTCCCAGGCGGTTTTCCGTGTCCAGCTCGACGACCTTGGCGAGCATGGCCTTGCCCTGCTCGAACCGGCCCAGACGCAGGTTCAGATAGCCGGCACCCTTGAGCGCCAGCAGATAGAAACGCAGGAGCGCGATGCCCCGCTCGGATGCCGCCGCGAGATACCCGGCATCGATCGCGCGCCAGTCCGCGGGCAGCAGCAGCCGGGGACCGACCACCTCCAGTACCCGCCAGGCGATCTGCAGAGCGTCCTGATAGCGGTGCTGGTAGAAATAGAAGCGATACAGGCCGACCAGCACCGTCAGATCGTCCGGGGCGAGGGCCTGTGCCTCGAGCAGCGGCTGCTCGGCGGTGCCCTCGGCATACTGTTCGGCGGCCGCGGCCAGACGGGCCGCTACCTCCGGGGCGAGCGGCTCGTCGTAGTACAGGCTGTCGCTGTCGAAGTCCTGCAGGTCCATGCTCAGTCGTCTCCCGTGGTTCCAGCGATCACTCGGCCACCGGAGTGGGTACGGCCCGACGGCGACCGGCCGATTGTTGAGCCTGCGCAGTGGTGCCACCGGCGCAGTCGCTCTCGCAAATGCTGTTGTCGGAGTTACAGACCTGGTAGAACTGCTGCTGGCTGCCGACGGTGACCAGCCCACCCGCCTCGACCTGCTTCTCCAGCGCATCGATGCGCTCCAGCAGGCAGGCGATGGCCTTGCCCACCGGGTCCGGAATCAGGTGATGGTCGAGGTCGATGCCATAGGGATTCGGGCGGCCGGCCTCGCGCACCTTGACTACCTTGCCGGGGATGCCGACCACGGTGCAACCGTCCGGCACATCCTGGACCACCACGGAGTTGGCCCCCACCCGGGCGCCCGCGCCCACGGTGATGGGACCGAGAATCTTGGCTCCCGCGCCCACCAGCACGCCGTCCCTCAGCGTCGGATGGCGCTTGCCCTTGTTCCAACTGGTGCCGCCGAGAGTCACGCCATGGTAGAGGGTCACGTCGTTGCCGATCTCGGCGGTTTCGCCGATCACCACGCAGGCGCCGTGATCGATGAAGAAACGCTCGCCGATGGTCGCCCCCGGGTGAATGTCCACGTTGCTCAGCATGCGGGCGACGAACGACAGCAGACGTGCCGGATAGCGCCAGCCGGCACGCCACAGGCGATTGGCCAGCCGGTAGCCGATGATCGCGTGCACCCCCGGATAGGTGGTGAGCACCTCGAAGGTGGTGCGTGCCGCCGGGTCGCGCTCGAAGACGCAGCGGATGTCATCACGCCATTGCGTAAGCAGACTCATGCCATTCCTCCTGCGGCCAGTTCGGGATTGCCTTGCTCGCACAACTGCCGATAGAAATCCTGCAGCTCGGCAGGCTGCGGGCTGCGCTTGGTCCTGGTGGAGAAGGCACGGATGCGGCCGAGCAGCGCTTGGCTCTGCCAGTCCGCCAGCTCGATACCCAGATCGCGGTACGTGTTGCGCACCATGTGCGCCCCGGAATGCTTGCCCAGCACCAGACTGTGGCTGCGACCGAGTTCGTCGGGATTCAGCCCCTCGTAGTTGCGCCGATGCTTGAGCAGTCCGTCGACGTGGATACCGGCCTCGTGAGTGAACACCCCGGCGCCGACCACGCTCTTCTGCCAGGCCACCTGGCGCCCCGAGGCCCGCTCGACCAGCGCGGAGATGGCCGGGATGCCGCGGGTATCGATACCGGTGTCGATACCGTGGAGGTTCTTGAGCGCCAGCACGCACTCTTCCAGCGCGGCGTTGCCGGCACGCTCGCCGAGCCCGTTGACCGTGGTGTTGATATGAGTCGCCCCGCCCATCACCGCGGCCAGGGTGTTGGCCGTGGCCAGCCCGAAATCATCGTGGGCGTGCACTTCCAGCTCCATGTCCAGGCGCCGGCTGAGGAAACGGAAGCGGTCGAGCATGCCGAAGGGCTCCATGACCCCGACGGTGTCGGCGAAGCGCAGCCGACGGGCGCCGGCGGCCTGCGCCACTTCGCCCACCTGCACGACGAACTCCAGATCCGCCCGCGAGGCGTCCTCGCAGCCCAGGCACACCTCGAGCCCGGCCATGCGCGCTTCGCCGACCAGCCTGGCCACTTCGCGCAAGGCCCAGTCGCGATCGCGATTGAGCTTGTGGTGCAGCATCAGGTCGGAGACCGGCAGCGAAAGGTCGACCATGGTCACCCCGGTGGAGCGCGCCGCCGCGAGATCGACGTCGCATAGCCGGCACCAGGCCAGCAGGCGAGACGACAGGCCGAGACCGGCGATGGCGTGCATCACCTCGCGCTCTTCCTCGCCCATGCTGGGAATGCCGATCTCCAACTCCGGCACGCCCAGTTCGGCGAGCGCGCGGGCGATAGCGATCTTCTCGTCGGCATTGAAGGCGACCCCGGCACTCTGTTCACCGTCACGCAGGGTAGTGTCGTCGATGATCACGCTAGCCATGGCTTTCTCCAACAACTCGGGCGGGGTGGGGACGATTTCCCGCGGGATACGCTCCCGCAGGACGGCGGCGACTCAGCCGTAGACCGGAGCGAAGGCCTTGCCCGGGTCCTCCACCGGACCGTTGCCGCTCCAGTAGGGCGACAGCTTGCGCAACTGGGCCACGATCGGCGGAACCTCGCGGATCACCCGGTCGATCTCCTCCTCGGTGGTGTAGCGCGACAGGGAGAAGCGCACGGTGCCGTGGGCGGCAGTATAGGGAATGTCCATGGCGCGCATCACGTGGGAGGGCTCCAAGGAGCCGGAGGTGCAGGCCGAACCGCTGGAGGCGGCGATGCCGACCTTGTTCAGCAGCAGCAGGATGGCCTCGCCCTCGATGTACTCGAACGCGATGTTGGCGGTGTTGGGCAAGCGGTTGTCCGGATCGCCGGTGACGAAGGCATGGGGCACGACGGCGAGGATACCGGCCTCCAGCTTGTCGCGCAGGCGCTTGACCTCGGTGTTCTCGTGCTCCATGAACTGCAGCGCGCGTTCGGCGGCGACACCCAGGCCGATGATGGAGGCGGCGTTCTCGGTGCCGGCACGACGGCCGCGCTCCTGGTGACCACCGCGCAGCAGCGGACGGAAGCGGGTGCCGCGGCGCAGATAGAGCACGCCGACACCTTTGGGCGCGTGCAGCTTGTGGCCCGACAGCGAAAGCATGTGGATCGACGAATTCTTCAGGTCGATCGGTACCTTGCCCACGGCCTGCACGGCATCGGTGTGAAACATGATGCCGGCGTCGTCGGCCAGGCGCGCCATCTCTTCGATCGGGAACAGGGTACCGGTCTCGTTGTTGGCCCACATCACCGACACCACGGCGACATCGTCGGTCAGCAGGCTGGCGTAATGCTCCAGATCCAGACGGCCTTTCTTGTCCACCGGCAGCTTGTGCACGGTGTAGCCCTCACTGGCGAGGTAATCGCACAGGCTGAGGACGGCCGGGTGTTCGACCACGGTGGTGATGACGGTCTTGCGTTCGGGCTGGGCCTTGAGCGCCGAGAGGATCGCGGTGGAGTCCGACTCGGTGCCGCAGGAGGTGAAGACGATTTCCGAATCGTGTTCGGCACCGAGCAGTTTCTGCACGCTCTGGCGGGCCTTCTTCAGCGCCATGCCGACCTGGTTGCCGAAGCTGTGCAGCGACGAGGGGTTGCCGAACTGTTCGGTGAAGAACGGCAGCATGGCCTGGACGATTTCGTCGTCCACCCGGGTGGTGGCGTTGTTATCGAGATAGACGTCAGCCATTTCAGACCTCCATCTGCGCGTGAGCCGCAGCGCTGACCGGAATCACCTTGACGAACTCGCCGAGCTCCTCGATCAGGCGCTGCTGGATGCCGCCGAGGGTCATGCTGGCCATCTGGCAGCCGGTGCAGGCGCCGGTGAGCTTGACATAAACGTTCTTGCCGTCGACATCGATCAGTTCGACGTCGCCCTTGTCGCGCTGCAAGGTCGGACGGATCGCCGCCAGCACGGTCTCGATGCGACGGATGCGCTGCAGGTTGCTCAGCTTCGGGGCAGCCGCCGGGGCTTCGGCCACCGGGGCGGGAGCCGGCTCGGGGGCGAGCACCTTGACCTTCTTCTTGGCCTTTATCGGGGCCGCGACGAAGACTTCACCGCGAGCGGCCAGCTCTTCGGTCAGCACGCGCTCGATAGCCTCGTGGCAGGCGGAGCAGCCACCGCCGGCCTTGGTGTAATTGGTCACGTCCTCAACGGTAGACAGCTTGTTGGCACGGATGGTATCGCGGACCATCACCTCGTCGACGGCGAAGCACTTGCAGATCAGCGCGCCCTCTTCGTGGTCGTCCTCGATCGTCTCGCCACGGTAGTTGGCCACCGCGGCCTGCAGGGCTTCGCGGCCCATCACCGAGCAGTGCATCTTCTCCGGCGGCAGGCCATCGAGGTAGTCGGCGATGTCCTGGTTACTGATCTTCAGCGCCTCGTCCAGGGTCAGGCCCTTGACCATCTCGGTCAGCGCCGAGGAGGAAGCGATGGCGGAACCACAGCCGAAGGTCTGGAAGCCGGCATCCAGAATCACGTCGGTTTCCGGGTCCACCTTCAGGGTCAGGCGCAGCGCATCACCGCAACTCAGCGATCCGACGTCGCCGATGGCGTTGGCGCCTTCCACGGCTCCAGCATTCTTGGGGTTGTAGAAGTGCTCTTTGACTTTTTCCGAATAATCCCACATGTCGGCTTCATCTCCCGGTGAGTCTTTGGGGGCCGGCCCGGCCGGCGACCTCAGGGTTGCTTATTCAACAAGCAAAAGACTTGCCACAACCACAACTGTTGGTGGCATTCGGATTGACGAAGGTGAAACCGCTACCTTCCATGCTTTCCACGAAGTCCATGGTCACGCCATCGAGCAGAGGAGCGCTGGCGCTGTCGATCAGCAGGGTGATGCCGTCGCAGTCGACCAGTTGATCGTCTTCCGCACCGGCTTCTTCCAGCTTCAGGCTGTATTTCAGGCCGGAACAACCGCCACCCTCGACCCGGATGCGCAAACCGGCGATCGGCTTGCCAGTGCTGCTGATGAAGCGGGTAACCGCGCTCTTGGCGCTCTCTGTCAGGGTAATCATCGGCTCGTCTCCTACAAAACTTGGCGGTTGCTTGCTCAACCTGTCGCAAGGTATTGCTGCAACCGGCATGCCACGCCATATGTTTAAAATTTTATCTTTAAAATCAAAAGGTTGCTTTTTGACAAACTAGCCCGTGGCTGTAGCGAACAATACCTGTGGCCATGAATGTCTGATTTCCGACAAGGCTTGTCGGCCTAATACGCAACGGCACGGTCGGGACGGTCAATCGCCGGCCAGGGCCGCCTCGCTGAAATAAGGGGTACGATGCAATTGGGCCGCGCCATAGCGAACCATCAGGCAACTGTTGCGCTCCACCCGCCCGGCCGCCCCGAGCAGTCCCTGCTGCTGGATCAGCACGTCCCCCTTGCGCAGGGCCAGCAGGCGCATGGCCTGCCCGGCCGACGGTTCCCGGGCCTGCGCCCGTTGCAAACGCATCTCGAGCTGGCGCCACTGCTCCAGGCTCGCGCCCTCCTCGTGCATCCGCTGCAACTGGGCGGCCAGCGCCGGGTTGCCGGCCAGCAGCCGCCGCAGCGAGCGGCGACTGTCCAGGTGGCTGCCCGGCTGGACTTTGAGTCCGGCTTCCAAGGGCATCGGCCGCAGGGCGATCAACGCGCTCAGATGGGGCACGCTGCCAGCGCAGGCGCTGCAAGCGAGCAACACCTGCGCACTTTCCAGGGCATCGATGCCGAGCAGGTAGGCTCTCTCGCCGGCCAGCATGTTCAGCGGTGCGAGCAGCCGTTCGTGCAGTACCAGACCGAGGATGCCGGCCGCCTGCAGATGGAAGGTGTTGCGCTGGCGCAATACCTGCGGATGGGCCTGACGCTGCCTGGCGGCCGGCTCGCAGCGCAGACGATAGGCCGCCACCGCGGCGGCATGCCGGTCGACCAGGCTTTCGGGAAGACAGCCACGCAGCAGGACGAAGCCATCGCGGGCGAATGCGAAGCTGTCGGGCAACGGTGCGGTTGCAAAGCTTGCTTCCAGCATGATCCTGAACCTCCTGCAGCAGCGGCATGATGGACCGGCACCGGGCGGGCCGGGAACAGGCATGCGCTATATAGAAATGAATACAAATAATCGCTGAGCATCTGGAGTGCAAAGACTTTGCCAATGCGTTAAATTGAGAAAAAACAGAGGGTTGCATTGCATTTCCGCTTGTCCGGTTATACACAAAGCTACACACATAAATCAGCCTTGTGCCCTAGCCGACAAGCCCTCCGGGAAGGCCGGCGCAAGCGGGGCCGCAAGGCGCAGGCAGGCGACATGCACGAGCGGCCCTGCCCGGCGCGACGGCTCGGGCGACCGCTGGCGCCCTGCCTCCCTTATCTTTTCCGCCCGCTGGGCACGGGAGATTTCAGATGCCAGAACAGGGAATAGAGGCGCAGTTGCGCCTGCAGCGGGGAGCCTTCCGGCTCGATGCCCACCTGCAACTGCCGGCCAACGGCATCAGTGTGCTGCTCGGTCGCTCCGGCAGCGGCAAGACCACGCTGTTGCGCGCCATCGCCGGGCTGGAACGGGCCGAGGGTTTCCTTCAGGTTGGCGGGCAGCTCTGGCAGGACGCCACCTGCTTCCGTCCTCCCCACCAGCGCTCGCTGGGCTATGTCCGCCAGGCCAGCGAACTGCTCCCGCATCTGGACGTGCGGGCCAACCTCGAATTCGGCTATCGGCGCATTCCCCGCGCCCGGAGGCGCCTCGGCCTCGATGAGGTGATCGCCCTGTTCGGATTGGAAGACCTGCTCGACCAACGCGCCGAATGGCTCCCCAACGGTCCGCGCCAGCGTGTCGCGATCGCCTGCGCATTACTGACCAGCCCCGACCTGCTGTTGCTGGATGCCCCGCTGATCTGCCTGGACCGTCACAGCCGGGCGCAGATCCTGCCGGCCCTCGAACAGTTGCGCGGGCAACTGCGGATTCCCCTGCTCTACGTCACTCACAGCCAGGACGAGGTCACCCGGCTGGCCGACCATCTGATTCTGCTGGACAAGGGCAAGACGTTCGCCAGTGGCCCGCCGGGACGCTTGCTGAGCGACCCGCGTCTACCGCTCAACCATCCGGACGAAGCCGCAGTGGTACTCATCGGCCAGGTGGAACACCACGACCCCCATTACCGGCTCAGCACCGTCCGGGTACCCGGTGGAACCCTCAGCGTCTCCCTGAGCCGCCTGCCTCCGGGCGCGGAGACGCGAGTACGGATCTTCGCCCGGGACGTGAGCCTTTCCCTCGACCCGCCGCACAACAGCAGCATCCTCAACATTCTTCGCGTCCGTATCGCCGACCTGTTCCACGAACAGGATTCGGCACGGGTCATGGTGCGCCTGGATCTGGACAGCGCCTGCATCCTGGCACGGATAACCCGCCTGTCGGCCGACCGGCTGGGACTGGCGCCGGGCCTGCAGGTATATGCACAGATCAAGTCGGTGGCGCTGATGGAGTGAAGTAAACCACTGTCGCGATTGCGCCAAGAAATACTGGCGATTGTCGTCAATGCGACAAACAATCAAGCATAACTAATTGATTTAAAGGAAATATTTTCCAAGGGCATCCCAATTGCATATGGCCGGTACCCGCGAATTCGACGTTCCGGGGTTTGAGCAACCAGCAAAGAGAGAAGTGCATGTCCATCAAGGAAATCAAGACCTTCGCCGAGAAGGCCAAGGCGGATCCGGCTCTGGCCGAGAAACTGAAAGCCTGCGAAAAGATCCGCGACATCCTCGCCCTGGCCAAGGAGTCCGGCTTCAGCATCATCGAAGATGTGCTGTATCCGCCGAATGAGCCGCAGTTCACCGAGGACCAGTTGTCGCCGAAGATGGCCAAGGCCCTGCTGCGCGCCTGAACCCGCTCGCCGGGGCGCACCGCCCCGGCAACCGCTCCACACTCAGCAGCCGAACCCGATCAGTTCCTCGTAGACCCGCCGCAGCAGTTCGCGGTCGAGCCAGGGCATGCCGATGCTCTGCGTCAGCTCGATCCAGCGGGTGCCTTCCGGCGGCGGCGGGAGTTCATGCCCGGCCAGGGCCGCCAGATAGATCGGCATGATCTGCCCCGGTACCTCCATGTTCAGACGGAACTCGCCGATCAGTTCCAACTGCCAGCCGAGCGCCATCGTTTCCTGCAGGGCACGCAGCGCGCTGGCCGGATGGCATTGCACGGGCGCCTCCTGATCCTCGGCGATCACCGCCAGCCTGGGCAAAGTCTGTGGCAAGACCACGCCGCCCCCGGTCGGGATCAGAAAGCGCAGGCGCGCGCTCACCGGATGCTTGTGGCAGAGCAGAATCCGCCATGACAACTCTTCACTGGTTTGCTGTTCGTTCATGAGTCCAGACCCAACAGGGCATATTCCACCGGCCCGGCGAACAGCCGGGTACCGCCTCCTTCGGCGACCACCTGGCGTGCGGCATGGGCATCCCGCACCCGTACGCCCGCCAGGTAATTCACCCCGAACCGTCGCCAGTCGTAGATCCATGGCAGACTCGGCCCCATCAGCACCACCTGGGCGTGCGACGACAGCTCCAGCAGGCGCGGCAGGGTCTTGTTGGCCAGGCTGCTGGCAGTGATGAATACCCAATCGGCCTCGGGCAACAGCCGCTCGACCGCCGTATCGGGAAGATCGCCCTCCTGCGGCTCGCGCTCGAAGCAGCGGTACGGCAGGTCCTTCCAGAGCTGCGCGAGCCCCGGATAATGGCCGATCACCGCGACCTTCTGTCCCTCCAGGCGCGGCCGGAAATGCTCGAAGACGCTCAGGTTGCCGGGCACGGCTCCGTGCAACGGCTGGGCCTGGCGCAGGCAGGGAGAGGCGCGATTGACCACGGCATTGACCACCGCCAGCCCCACGGCCGCCTCGGCGCCGTTCCAGGACAGCAGCCAGGGGTACAGGCGTTCGGCACCCTGGCCGGCCAAGGTGCCGGCCCAGCTCAGGGTGCGTGGCACCTGGCGCGGGCCGAAAGCGAAACCGAGGCTGTCGCCGACTTCCGCCAGGGTCCAGCTGAGGCCGAGACAGACCCGTTCGACAGGGTCGTCGCGGGTGACGCCGGCGGCATGCTCCAGCAGCCAGTCGTACAGGCCGTTCATGAGCCGAGCGCCGGCAGCAGGCGGAGTTCGCTCTTCAGCGCACCGCGGTAACCCCATGCCGTGGCGGCCTCGATCACCCATTCCGACTTGCGCGGATGCGGCAGCAACACGTCGAACTCGGCGAAGGCCTGGCCGTCTCCATGCACCAGTACGCTGCCCAGATAGCCGCCGTCCGGCGTGCGCCACTCGGCATACAGGGTCTGGCTGTGATCGTAGGGGTCCTCGCGCAACTCGCCGCGGGTGTGCGGCGTACCGGACACCGCCAGGCCCTGCTCGACTCCGGCGGCGCTCAGGCTGCTGGCCAGCGCCTGCCAGATCTCCGAGAACAGCGGTCGGGCGTCGTCCAGACGCCTCTCAAGCATCGCATTGGTCAAGCGGTATCCTCCTCGAAGGAACGGGCGATCTGCAGGAAGGCACCGCCGCCGATCTCATCGCCGGGATCGAGTTCGAGCAGTTTCTCCAGCACTTTCCGAGCCATCGCCACCTTGGCGCGACGCAGGCGGATCACGCCCAGCGCCTTGAGGCTGAACAGATACAACCGCTCGGCCCCCTGGCGTCGGCTCCAGTCGGCGCTGCCCGGTTGCAGGCGGCGATAGTTGCGGTCGAAGCCGGCGGCCTGGGCGGCAGCGCGCAGCGCCGCCCAGGCCGCAGCCTCGGCCTCTTCGTAGCGCTTGCTGACGAAGTAGAATTTGTACAGGCCGATGTGCGCGTCCGGCTCCTGCGGCCAGCGCCGGCGCGCCTCCAGCAGCAACGCCTCGACGGCATCGGGAGTCCCGGCGCAGAGAGCGTTGTTGAGCAGATAGCGCAGCGCCTGGGGCGTGCTGTCGGAAAAAAACGCCCGTTCGCCGGCGAACAGCAGCACATCGGCCATGTCGGCTACCAGATCTCGGCAGGGGTGAGCTTGTCCGCGTAGGGTTCGCCGCCGAGCAGGTGCTGTTCGACGATGATCGCGGCGTCGGCGGGCTCCACCCAGCTATACATGACCGCGCCGGGATAGATCAGCACGTTGGCGCCGGCCTGGCAGGGCCCGAGGCAGCCGGTGGTGGTCAGGGCGATGCGATTGGTCAGGTTCTTCTGGATCAGTACCTGGGCGAAGGCGTTATAGACGCCTTCGGCACCCTTTGCGCCGCAACTGCCGCGCGGATGGCCGGCGGGACGGTTCTGAGCGCAAATAAAGATATGGAACTCGGGTTTGGCCATGAATCTTCCTCCTCAAGCTGCCGCTGCTGCGGCTTCGTGGCTATGGCACTGTTTGGGACAGACCTTGTAGCAGCGACCGCAGCCGACGCGGGCCTGCGGACTCAATGCGGTGATGAACTGCGGAATCCACTCGGAGCCGCCACGGGTACGCCCGACAATCATTGCCATCTACCTTTTTCTCCTGCCCGCCCCTTGCGGTGCGGAGGCCAAACGGTTGTCGAAATCGACAAAGGCGGTTCGCGAGCCCGCTCTCAATGGATGTATCAGCGCTACCCGACCGGGTCGGGCACCGCCCGGCCTCGTGAGCCAGGGCGGCAGCTGCCCGCCATCGGGACGGGCTGCAAGGATTCGGGCCGACAAGGCCCCGGTACAGGGGAGCCGCGGGCTTCGTGGGCCCGGGCCCGGGCACGCCACATGGGCGTGCCGTGCCGCGGCGAAAGCCGCCGCCCGGCTAGGCGGCGCCGGTCGCGTCGAGACGCGCCTTGGCTTCGGCCCACTCGACACAGGCTTGACGGGCCTGGCGGGCCAGCTCCGGCAGCGATTCGTAATCGTTGAACAGGCGATCCTCGACCAGATCGTGGATCTGCGAAGCCCATTCGGTCGCGATGCGCTTCTTCTGGCTTACCTCTTTCTTCAGGGCCTTGATTTCGTCTTCGGTCATCTGTGTCTCTCCCGATCGATCAGAGCTCGGCGACCGTACGGTGCTCGTTGACCAGTGTTGCGGCCTTGCCCAGCTGCTTGTTGGCTTCGGCGACCAGCGCCTCGAGGGATTCGAAACCGAAACGGTGAACGTCGCGCAGGGTCTTGTCCAGGGCGACCAGCTTGCCGACCAGGATCAGGGCGCGCCCGAAACCTTCGTGGGTGATGTTGATCACCGGTACGGCGAGCAGGCCGGTTTCCCGCTCGAGCAACTGGGCGAGGGTGTTGTAGTAGGCCTTGATCCGGGAGATGGTGGTTTCGTCCGGATCGCCGACCACCGGGATGGCCCTGCGGCGCTCCTTGGTCAGCACTAGCGGATCGACCACGCGGGCATCGCTCCAGGTGTCGTAGGTGCCGTAGCTGTCCACGGCCCGCAGTTGCACCACCATCTGGCGAATGATCGGATCCTGCAGGAACTTGTCGTCTTCCTGCACCACGGGCTCTTGTTGCTCTTCGTAGTACATGTCGCTTCCTCGCTGAAAAAGTGGTCGGACCTATTCGTCCCAGCCTTCGGCGGCCATGGCGTCGAAGCGCCTCATGTCGGGGCCGCGGGTACGCTGGATGGCCTTGGCCAGCCAGGCCGAAGGACCTTCGCGCAACTCGACCTGGAGGGCTTCGATGAGCTCGGCGATGCGCGCGCCTTCGCTCACCTTGATCGGCTGCACGCCGATGGCCATCAACTGGCGCACCGCCGAGGCGCCGCAGGCGCAACAGTACACGGCAACGCAGCCGTCGAGCAGATCGATCTTCCTGGCCAGCTTGTCCTCGTTGCCGTCCTGCTCCAGCTCGCCGAACTCGACGACCGAGAGGAGCTGGGAGCGCTCGGGATTGACCCCGTAGATGGCGAAGGAGCGCGAGGAGCCGAAATGCTGGTCGACCAGTTCGCGGTCGGACGAGGCGAAGGCGACCTTCAGCAGGGTGCCGTCGTCCTCGCTATCCAATACCTGCAATTGTCGGGTCGGGCTGGACATCGCTTCAGTGCCTCCATTGCGGCTGTTCGGTTGCCGGTTTTTGCGCATAGATCGAATGATAGGGCTGGATACCCTGGTGGTGTTCGACCAGCAGGTTGGCCAGATCGAACAGCACCTGACTGCTGCCGCGGTAGCCGGACCAGCAGCGTTGGAAACCGCCCAGCAGATCGTACTGCGGGAAGCCGGCACGCAACAGTGGCACACCGAGGCGACGGGCGCTGGCCAGGGCGTGGCTGTTGCCGATCACCAGTTGGGCCTGGCCGGCGCGGGCGGCATGCTCGAGGTCCTCCAGGTCGCCGACCCGCACGGAGGGCAGAGGCGAATCGACCAGCGCGGCGGCCCGGGCCGGCACCACGGCGGCTACCGTGTGCGCGCCCATGCTGCGCAGCAGGGCATCGAAACCGAGCAGCAGATCGGGATCGGCGGCGATGGCCGTGCGTGCGGAACTGAGCATGAAGTGGGTGTCGAGCATGGCGTCCTGCAATTGGGCACGCTGGCGCTTGTAGCGGTCGGGCACCGGATTGCCGCTGATCTCGGCCAGCGCCATCAGCCAGGCATCGACCGCATCCAGACCGTAGAGCATGCCGAAGCGCCGGTCGGGCACGCCGGTGCGCTCGGCCAGGGCGTCGGCCGCACCCGCCAGGCTCTGCCCGACCACCAGAGTGGCGACGCTCTGTCCGGCGGTGGCCAGTTCGGCCACGCTCAGTCCGCCGGTGGTCAGGGCATTGAAACGGTTCTCGTCCAGGTGGCCGTCGAGCGAGCCGGACAGGTCGGGGATCAGCAAGGGGCGCAGACCGAAGCTCTCGATGCTTTCGGCGATGTACTCCAGATCGCCCGGGGTGAGATTGGCCGAGCACAGCACGTTGACCTGGCGCGGACGCTTGCCCACCTGATCGCGCCGTTCGGGCACCAGCGTCTCGACGATCGCCTTGACCGCCGCGGCGAAGCCGCTCTCGAAGCAGCCGCTGAAGTCCGGCGTGTTCACCGGAACGATCGGCACGTCCTTGTACTCCTCGTACTGGGTACGGAACTCGTGCAGGGCGGTGTGCAGGTCGCAGCCCTGGGTTTCCGACAGGCCGGTGGTGAGCAGGCCGATGACCGAGGGATTCTGCCGTTCGCAGATGGTCTTCAGCGCCTCGACGACGTTCTCGTCGGCGCCCATCACCGAACTGACCTGGTCCATGGCGGTGGTCTGCAGCGGGACCGGCTCGCGGAAATGGCGAACGAAGAACACCTTGGCGAACGCGGTGCAACCCTGCGAGCCGTGAAACAGCGGCATGCTGCGCGCCAGGCCGAGGATGGCCAGCGCGGCGCCCATGGTCTGACTGGCCTTCAGCGGGCTGACGGCCAGGGCCTTGTTGCGATTGATGATCTCGGCCATCGCGGTTCTCCTCAGGCGTTCGCCGAACGGGCCGGCGCGCTCGGCGCGGCGTCCTGGCTGGCGGGGATGTCCCAGGGCGCGGGGCGGCGCACCGCCTCCCACACCGGGCATTCCAGGGTGATGCAGAGCTGACGCACCAGTTCCAGCATGCCGTCGTAGCCGGCATAGCCGAATTCGCGCTCCTGGTTGATGTCGAGGAAGGGCACGCGGCCCTTGAGCGCGGTGTACATGTTGCGTCCGCCGGCGATGAGGATGTCGGCCTGGTACTCGTCGACGGTCTTCAGCAGCACCCGCGCATTGCCCTCGTCGAGCATCTTGACGTCGTCGCCCATCAGTTCGCGGATGCGTGCCTTGTCTTCCTCGGTGGACTTCTTGGTGCCGGTGGCGACCACCTTCATGCCCAGGTCCTGCAGGGCGGAAACCACCGACCAGGACTTCACGCCGCCGGTGTAGAGCAGCACGCGCTTGCCCTCCAGACGCGCACGCCAGGGTTCGAGGGCGGCGCGGACCTTGGCCTCCTCGCGCGCGATCAGCGCCTCGGTGCGGGCGGTCAGGTCGGGATCATCGAGCAGCCGGGCGAAGTCGCGCAGCGCCTGGGAGGTGTCGGTGATGCCGTAGAAGCTGCCCTCGAACCAGGGCGTGCCGTAGGTTTCCTGCAGCTTGCGAGCGACATTGAGCATGGCCTTGGAGCAGACCATCATGTTCACTTCGGCGCGGTGCATGGTCTGCACCTCGCGGTAGCGCGCATCGCCGGCCAGGGTGCAGAGCACCCGCAGGCCCAGTTCGTCGAGCAGCGGCAGGACATGCCAGAACTCGCCGGCGATGTTGTACTCGCCGATCAGGTTGACGTCGTGCACGCGGATGCCCGGACGCTCGCTGCCGACGGGCAGCGGATCGGGCTCGCGGGTGCCGATCACGTACTTGAGCATGGCCTCACCGGCGATGCGGTTGCCGAGGTTCTTGGTGCCGTAGAAGCCGGCCGAGTCGACCGGGATGACCGGGGTGCCGAAGCGCTCGGCGGCGGCTTTGCACACTGCGTCGACGTCGTCGCCGATCAGCGCCGGCACGCAGGTGTTGTAGACGAACACCGCCGGCGGCGAATAGCTTTCCACCGCCTGGCGGATGGCATGGAACAGGCGCTTCTCGGCGCGCCCCATGATCACGTCGTTCTCGGTGAGATCGGTGGTCATGCCGATGCGGTACAGGTCCGGCCCGCTGGAGCGGGTGCCGCGGTTGTCCCAGGAACTGCCGGCGCAAGCGATCGGCCCGTGAACGATATGCGCCACGTCGGCGACGGGCAGCAGGGCGATCTGCGCGCCGTCGAAGGAGCAGCCACCGTCGGTGGCGCCCGGCTTGGGCTTGGCGCAGCCGGACTTTTCCTTCTTGTTGTGACTGCAGGCGGGCTCGTCGAGCAGTTCGGCAATATCCTTGGCTTTCATCGCGTACCCCTCTGGTCGTTGATGCAGCATGTTGCAACGGATCATTGCAATGCCTGTACCAGAAGGCAAGCGCCTGATTTAAAAGGGTTTACCAAGGGGAGCCTTTGTCATAAACGCGCCTTCCTGTCAGGTTTGCAACAAGCAGGCGTCCGGCATCGGGCATTCACGTCAACGCTGGGCGAAAGGTGACAAGGGTACGAAGGGCAATGCGGGGGGCGGGGCGGCCGGCGAAACCGTTCCGCCCGTCAGACGCGGGGATCAGGCGATGCCGAGCCGCCCGGCGATCGCCAGGCGGACCTCGGGATCGGGCTCGTCGAGTTCACGCAGCGCCTCCAGCGACGCATGCTCCACGGCGGCCAGGCGTACCGTCCAATCCGGGTCGTGCAACAGCTCCAGCAAATCGTCGCCGCGCAGGCGCGAGGCGACGATGCGCCGGACTTCGGGCTCCGGGTCCTGGGTCATGAGACCCAGGCTTTCCTCGGGCAGGCGCTTGGCCACCAGCTTGCGCACCTGGCGGTCCTCGTCGCGCATGAAACGGAACAGGCGCCCCGGAGGGATACGCTGGACTACATAGGCGCGCACCAGATAATCCCTGTCGGCGGCCATCTGCTCCAGTTGCTCAAGCGGCAGGCGATCGGCCACGGTGATGCGCACCTCGCGGTCCTCGTCGAACATCAGCGCACTCAACTGCTCGCGGGGCAGCCGGTAGGCGACGGCCCGACGCACCACCTCGTCGCTGTCGCGAATCAACGGGGTCAGCGCCTCCACCGGCGAATAGCGCACGGCGATGGCGCGGCGCTCCCAGAAGGGATCGGCCAGGTACTGCACGGCCAAGTGCGGGTTATTGCGGAAGAAACGGTCGATCTGCCGTCCGCTCTCCACCGCCACGCAGGCGTCGCCCGGCGTACAGCGGCCGGTCAGCAGCAGGCTCATGCGGAAGCTGCAGACCCGGCAATCGCCGATGGGGGTGATGTCGCCTCGATCGTCGGCCATGCGTACCTCAATCCTCAATGATTTCCGCCAGGACAATGCCGGAAGCGGAGTCCAGATCGTTGGTCAGCACCGAGCAGTGGTCGCAGGAGTTGACCAGATAGACGTTGAAGCCCGGACGCTCGACGACCGGCTTGGCGTTGACCACGACGTCGTCGTCCATGCAGCAGGTGAAGTGCACCCCCGGATGGGCGCTGCGCAGGCTGGCGAGTAGGCTTTCGCCCAGCACTCCCTGTTCGGCCTGGCGAACGACATCGTCGAGAAGTGTTTGGCTGATCATGGCTGTGTCCTCATCCGGAGCGGTTACTGGGTGAAACGTATGCGCTGGTCTGGCTCGGCACCCATGGCCTTGGCCAGCCAGGGGGGCGGCGCGGTGGCCAGCACCCGCTGCAGCTCCTCGACGATCTCGCGGGCCGGCCTGGCCCGGGCCAGGCGCACGGGATGGACCCCGGCACGCACCACCTTGGCCGCCGCCGGGCCACCGATGCTCAGGGTGTAGAGCAACTGGCAGTCGGCGAGCAATTCTGCCCGACGCGCATGACGGTCTTCGTCCTCGCGGCAGGGGCCGGGTTCGCGTAGATCGATCAGGCGGCTCTCGCGGGGCGAGATCTGGTAGATGAGAAAGCGTGTACAGTTGCTGAAGATGCCGTCCAGGCGCTCGCCGTTGTCGGAAGCGCAGGCGATGCGCACCGAGTCCTGGAATTCACCGTTGCGATAGGGCTCCGGGATCGGCAGGGGATCTTCCGGCATGCGCACGCCACGGCCTTTGAGCAGACCGAGCGCGCTGTGCAGCTGGCGATCGGTCAGGGTCGACTGCACACCCTCTCCGCACGTTTCGAGCAGGCGGGTACGCAGGCGGGAAGCACGCAATTTGCGTAGACGCGCTTCCGTGATGGGTTCTCCAACGGCGGCAATCAGGGCGCGCAGCAGGTGGGCGGTATCCACCCCCTTGAGCGAGCGTGCCGCCAGAGCGATGCGCAGGGCCAGATGGGCCGGCAGGGGGGCCTGGCCGAATGGCGGTTGCGCAGTCATGGAATCAGGCCTCGCCGGCTCGCTTGGCGCGCACGGTGATCGGCAGCTTGGGTTGCGGTATCGGCTCGATGAAATAGGTCGAACCGTCGCCGAGGGTGACTTCGCCACCCCAGAGTTCGGGGCTGTCATGCTCCAGGGACACCACGATCTCTTCCTGGTCTTTCTTGGCGATATAGAAGGTCAGTTGGCCTTCGTCGTTGCGGCGAATCATGACGCTGGGCATGGGCTTGCTCCTTAGACGGGTTTGGCGGTTGCCGCAGATCGCGGGCAAAAGGCCCGACCACCTGCGGCCGCCGCCAAGGAAGAGCCGGAGCGGCTTGCGCCGCTCCGGCCGATACCACTTGAACCGACGACTTAGCGTACCAGGTCGTGGTTGTAGTCGGTGGCCTGCATACCGCGGGTTTCCTCGTCCAGACGTTCCAGGATCGAGTTCACCAGGGTGGTCAGGATCTGCATGGCGCCCTCGTAACCCAGGGTGGTGGAGCGATGCAGGTGATGACGGTCGAAGATCGGGAAGCCGATACGGATCAGCGGAACCTCGAACTCCTTGCCCTTGTGCAGGGTGTCGCGCTGGATGAACTTACCGTAGCTGTTGCCGATCATGAAGTCCGGCTTGTCGGTGAAGACCAGCGAACGCAGGTGCCACAGGTCCTTGCCGATGTAGACGGTAGCATTCTTGCCGTAGGGCGAAGCGGCGAGGATGGCGTCGACCGCCTTCTTCCAACGCTTGTTGCCGTTGTGGCAGAGAATGTGTACCGGCTCGCAACCCAGTTCCAGCAGGAACTTGACCAGGCCCATCACGAAGTCCGGATCACCCCACAGGGCGAAACGCTTGCCGTGCAGCCAGGTGTGGGAGTCGGTCATCATGTCGACCAGACGGCCACGCTCCTTGGTCAGGCTCGCCGGAATCGGCTGGCCGCTGATTTCGCTGACTTTCATCAGGAACTCGTCGGTCCAGTCCAGGCCCATCGGGATGTTCAGCTTCGGTACTTCGTGCTTCCAGGTACCCTCGACGAACTTCTTGGTCTTCTCCAGGTGCCACGGCTGCAGCAGGACGGTGTTGAGGGCGTTCGGAGCGTCCTTCATCTCTTCCTGAGTGGTGCCGCCCGCGTACATGCGGAACTGGCCGTCAGCCGGGGTGTCCAGCACTTCTTCCGGATCGGAGAGCAGGCTGTAGCCCACGCCCATTTCCGAAAGCATGCGCTTGATCACGCGGAAGTTGCCCAGGTAGGTCTCGAAGCCGGGGACGATGTTGATCTTCTTGTTGCTGCCAACCACCTTGTCGTCCATGGACTTCAGGGTGAAGTAGCGAGCAATGCCTTCGAACATGTTGTCCCAGCCGGTCACGTGGCTGCCCACGAAGCTCGGGGTATGGGCGAACGGCACCGGGAACTCGTCAGGAATGAAACCTTCCTTCTTCGAGTTGTTGATGAAGGCGTTGAGGTCGTCACCGATGACCTCGGCCATGCAGGTGGTGGACACTGCGATCATGTCGGGCTTGTAGGTAGCCTTACAGTTCTGCAGACCGTCCTTCATGTTCTGCTGGCCGCCGAACACTGCCGCGTCTTCGGTCATGGAGTCGGAAACGCAGGAAACCGGCTCGCGGAAATGACGGTTGAAGTAGGAGCGGAAGTAGGCGACGCAACCCTGGGAACCGTGCACGTAGGGCATGGTCTTCTCGAAACCGAGGGCGCAGAGAACGGCGCCCAGCGGCTGGCAAGCCTTGGCCGGGTTGACGGTCAGGGCTTCGCGCTGGAAGTTCAGCTCCTGGTATTCCTTGGTGGTGGTCCACTGGAATACTTCGTCGATCTTGTCCTGCGGATACTTTTCCTCGAAGCCGTCGCGCTTCTTGGCAAGCATGTCCTTGTAGTCCTGATCGAGGAACAGCGGGTAGCTGGCTTTGATTTTATCGACTTGCTGGCTCATGACTCTCTCCTACGCCTCACTCATCTGTGAACGGCGTTAGCGGATGTCGGCCGCGGGCGGAAACCGCCCGCAGCGGACGTTGCGTACGATTGCTCTGCTATCAGGCGCTGGCGGCGACTTTCTCGGCGCCTTCGGAAGCTTCCCAGGGAGCCTGCAGTTTCTTCCAGCACGGATTGTTCAGGGTCATGTCCATGTCACGGGCGAAGATGGCGAAGCCATCGAAGCCGTGGTAGGGGCCGGAATAATCCCAGGAGTGCATTTGACGGAAGGGGATGCCCATCTTCTGGAAGATGAACTTCTCCTTGATACCGGAGCCGATCAGGTCGGGCTTGATGCGCTTGACGAATTCTTCGAATTCGTAGCCGGTCACGTCATCGTACAGCAGGGTGGAGTCACCCATTTCTTTCATGGTGCGGTCATAGTCGTCGTTGTGGGCGAACTCGTAGCCGGTACCCACCACTTCCATGCCCAGGTCTTCGTAGGCGCCGATCACGTGGCGCGGACGCAGGCCACCGATGTAGAGCATGACGCGCTTGCCTTCCAGGCGCGGACGGTACTTGGCGACCACCGCTTCCCACTCGGGCTTGTACTTGGCGATGACCTCTTCGCACTTCTTCTGGATGCTCTCGTCGAACTTGGCGGCGATGGCACGCAGCGACTCGATGGTCTTGGTCGGGCCGAAGAAGTTGTACTCCATCCATGGGATACCGTACTTCTCTTCCATGTGACGGGAGATGTAGTTCATCGAGCGGTAGCAGTGAACCAGGTTCAGCTTGACCTTCGGGGTCAGCTCGATTTCGGAGATGGAGCCGTCGCCGGACCACTGGGCTACGCAACGCAGGCCCATTTCTTCCAGCAGGATGCGGGAAGACCAGGCGTCGCCGCCGATGTTGTAGTCGCCGATGATGGCCACATCGTAAGGAGTGCTGGCGAAGGTGGTGTCTTCGTCACGCTTGCCCAGGACCCAGTCGCGGACTGCGTCGTTGGCGATGTGGTGGCCCAGGGACTGGGAAACGCCGCGGAAGCCTTCGCAACGGACCGGTACGATGGTCTTGCTGAGCTCGGCGCCCTTGACCTTGGACACGGATTCGATGTCGTCGCCGATCAGGCCGATCGGGCACTCGGACTGGACGGAGATACCCTTGTTCAGCGGGAACAGGGTTTCCACTTCGTCGATCAGTTTGGCGAGCTTCTTGTCGCCACCGAACACGATGTCCTTCTCCTGGAAGTCCGAGGTGAAGTTCATGGTGACGAAGGCGTTCACACCGGTGGTACCGATGTAGTAGTTACGACGGCCGGCGCGCGAATACTGGCCGCAGCCTACCGGACCGTGGGAGATGTGGATCATGTCCTTGATGGGGCCCCAGACCACGCCTTTGGAACCGGCGTAGGCGCAGCCGCGGATGGTCATCAGACCGGGCTGGGACTTCTTGTTGGAGATGATGCACTTCTTGGACTGGGTAACCGCCGGGTCGTTGACGGCCAGGTGCTTGTTACGATCCTTGCGAGCCTTCTCGGGATAAACTTCCAGAACTTCCTGGATGAGGGATTCAACCTCTTCGCGCGACATACCGGTCATGGGTATGACTCCTCTTGCCTTAGCGTTCATATGCGGGTAACGGGTGGGGCGCCCGCCCCATGCGGGGGGCGCCACCCCGACAGAGCCAATCTGCCCTGTCCCGTCCTTCTGAAACCGGAGCGGCTATCAGACTTCTTCGGCGGTTTTGCCGACGATGGATTCGTCTTCGACTTCCATGATGCCGAATTCCATCAGCAGCTCTTCGAGCTCGTCCATGGTGATCGGGTTCGGGATGACCAGCAGTTTGTTGTCGACGACCTTGCGGGCCAGAGCGCGGTATTCGTCGGCTTGCTTGGCTTTCGGATCGTATTCGATCACGGTCATGCGGCGGATTTCGGCGCGCTGCACGACGTTGTCACGCGGCACGAAGTGGATCATCTGGGTGCCCAGCTTGTTGGCCAGAGCGATGATCAGCTCGTCTTCGCGGTCGGTGTTACGGCTGTTGCAGATCAGGCCGCCCAGACGCACGCTGCCGGAGTTGGCATACTTCACGATGCCCTTGGAGATGTTGTTGGCGGCGTACATGGCCATCATCTCACCGGAGCAGACGATGTAGATTTCCTGGGCCTTGTTCTCGCGGATCGGCATGGCGAAGCCGCCACACACCACGTCGCCCAGCACGTCGTAGAATACGAAGTCCAGATCGTCTTCGTAGGCGCCTTCCTCTTCCAGGAAGTTGATGGCGGTGATAACACCACGGCCGGCGCAGCCAACGCCCGGCTCCGGACCACCGGACTCAACGCACTTGACGCCGCCGTAGCCAGCCTTCAGCACGTCTTCCAGCTCCAGATCTTCCACGGTACCGGCTTCGGCAGCCATTTCCATGATGGTGTTCTGGGCCTTGGAGTGCAGGATCAGGCGGGTGGAGTCAGCTTTCGGGTCACAACCAACGATCATGACCTTCTTGCCCATCTCAGCCAGGGCTGCCACCAGGTTCTGAGTAGTGGTGGACTTACCGATACCACCTTTGCCGTAGATGGCGCATTGACGCATAGCCATAGTTAATTTCCTCAGGTTGCATTTCCACTTGAACGTTCGGCCGTAAGCCCGAACAACTCCGCGCACCAAAGGTAATGCAGCGTCTGTGCCAGCACCCGCAACACATAAATAAACCATTGATTTTAAATGATTAATTATCCATCGACGGGAGCTGCAGGGCGGTCTGATACACAACAATCCCCCTACAATCCCCCTACTCCGACTGTTGTAATTGCTACAACCGAACAATGGCCCGACATCCCCATCGAGCGTCCACCATCCTGGTCCGGCCCCCTGTGACAAAACTGACAATTGTCGTGAAGCCACGCCCCATCCTGGCCCACGGATACGACAAGCCATTCCGAAATCACCAATGATTTCTTTTAAATTCAATTAGTTAAACAACGAAATCCTTTCGGCACACTTATTGCAATAGGTTGTCGATTCTTGCCCTTCCCTCAGCAGGAGAGTTCAGTGACCGACAGCTTATTAAAGGAAATCCTCGCCCAGCTCGGCTCGGGCGACATCGTTCCCTATCTGGGCCCGGGCGTCCTGCGCGGAGTCGTCGATCGCGACACGGGCAAGCCGATTCCCGCCGACAGCGACAGCCTGATTCTCGCCATGACCGGCGGTCGGCCGATGTCGCCGCGTCTCATGTACGAGTTCCCGCGTGCGGCCATGCACGTGGAGAACAAGAAAGGCCGCAGCTTCATCGAACGCTTCCTGACCCAGACCTACGGTGGCGACAACTGGAGCGCATCTCCGGTCCACCAGTGGCTGGCCGGACTCGACCTGCCCTACGTCATCGACAGCAACCGCGACACCCAGCTGCAGCGTTGCTACATCGACGCCGGGCGCCGGCACACCCTGGTGGTCGGCGCCGCGCGCCTCGCCGCGACGCCCTATCGCTTCGACCTCTACCACTTCGAGGACGGCAAGTACCGCAAGGTCGCGCTGGAAGAGGTCGATAGCGCCCTGCCGGTACTGTTCAAACCGCTCGGCACGCCGCTGCCCAAGCCGGGCTACGTGGCCTCGGATGCCGACTTCGTCGACTACATCACCGAGCTGATGGGCGGCTTCGCCATTCCCGACTGGGTCAAGCTGCTGCGCAAGAACAAGCGATACCTGTTCCTGGGCCTGCGCTTCAACCGCGACACCGAACGCATGGTGATGAGCGACATGATCTACGATGCCGCCGAACCGGCCGGCTGGGTCCTGATCGATCAGCCGAGCGACAAAGAACGCAAGGTCTGCGAGCGCAAGAACCTGCAACTGATCGAGGCCGACTGGAGCAGTCTCCTCGCCCTCGCCAACCCCAGCGCCACCGAAGTGGCCTGACCTCTCTTTCTTCACCTAGACGAGAAGCCAACCATGCTGTTGAAAAGCTACGAAGACCAATCCCTGCTGTGCAACCTCAGCGTCAAGGGCCCGACCACCCAGGCCGGCATCGAGGCCTTCCGTGGCGACCTGGTCATCGTCGAAGGCGACATCGCCGACGACGCCGGCCGCCGCCTGCCGCCGAAAGCCGTGCTCAAGCAAGCCGCCCTGCTGTTCAAGAACGACAAGCTGATCATGGTCTCCGGTGGCCTGGTGCAACTGGCCGACCTGCAAGCCTTCTTCGAGAAGTACAAGGGCGACCTGGCCAGCGATGCCAACCTGATCTTCTACGTCGAGAACCTGACCAAGCCGCTCATCAGCGAATACGAAGGCTTCAAGGTCACCCTCCAGGCACACGAAGAAGGCGCTGTCTGGAACGTCATGATGGAAGACCTGCGCCTGGACAAGGAAGACTTCAAGGGCCAGAGCCCCGAAGACAAGGTCATCACCATGGCCGAAGGCCTGGCCGACTTCAAACCGAAGTACGACACCGTTTCCTTCGCCGATGCCCAGACCTTCACCGCCGATATCAAGCGCGAGCACCGCGGTCCGGTTTAATCGGTCGTCCCCTTTCCTTTTGGCAAGGATGCATCACTAGGCCCTGTTCGCCACTCCCCCTTCCCGCAGGGGGAGTTTTCTTTTCGGGCACCGCCTTTTTCCACTGGCTGCCCTCCTCCCCTTCAAGCCGTACGCCGCAGCCGGGTGAAGGCTCCCAGTTCCCACTCGCGCAGCGCCAGCAGCATTCCCGTGCCATGCCGCTTCGTCAGGGGCGCGGCCAGACTTTCCTCGTGCAGTTCGGCGAAGCGCCGGCGCAGCGTGCGAATCTCCGCCTGCAGCTTGGCCAGCGCCGACTCGGTGAGCATGCCGTGGGAAAAGGCCATGACCTCGTCCGTGCCGGCGAAGTCACTGCCGAGGAAATCCACCAGGCCCTGACGGCGGAAGAAGTTGCGGATCGGTCCGCCGGGCAACCAGTCGAAGTCCCGCGCGACATTCAGGCGAACACGGTTGCCCGGCAACAGATCGAGCAGGCGCAGGCGGTCCAGCCGGGCAAGACGCTGGATGCACTCCGCCTCGCTGAGGCGGTAGGTGTGGAGGATCTCGTCCATCGTCCAGTGGTTCAGCACGCAGACCGCCACCAGCAGCAGTTTCTCGTCGGAAACCAGCTCGCGCTCCTGGCCCTCGCCCAGGGTATGCAGGCGTGTCCCGCTCAGCGCCGCTTCCTGGGCCAGTTCGGCGAGGCTGAAGCCGAGCAGGTGGCTGATCTCGAGCAGCCGGTCGAGACTGAAACGTCGGCTTGCGAACATACGCTTGACGCTCGCCTCGGACAGCCCGAGGCGCGTGCCCAGTTCGCGATAGGTGATGCCCTGGGCTTTCAGGCGCTGCTTGAGGGTACTTACCAGGCGGTCGAGTTCGCTCATCGGACAAAAGTATCGTTTTCAGCTACTTGATCGGTAATTCTGCACGACTTTTTCCGACAAAGTTTCGATTTATTCCATGAGCCGCCATGCTGACGGCTCCTCATACCAGGGATCGATCATGCTCAAGCCCCTTCTGCGCCTGCTCCTCAGGCTCCTGTTCCGTGTCGAGATCCAGGGTGACCGCAATGTCTTCGGCGATCCGCGCACCCTGATCGTCGCCAACCACGAATCCTTCCTCGACGGCCTGTTGCTCGGCGTGTTCTTGCCGGTGGATGCACTGTTCGTGGTGCACACCCAGATCGCCAGCCGGCCGCTGTTCCGTTTCCTGCTGCGCTTCGTGCCGCACCTCACGGTCGACTCGGCCAGCCCGCTGGCGATCAAGCAGATCGTCAGGCTGGTGGAAAGCGGACAACCGGTGGCGATCTTCCCGGAAGGGCGGATCACCCGTACCGGCTCGCTGATGAAGGTCTACGACGGCGCCGCCCTGGTCGCCGCCAGGACCGGCGCCAGCGTGGTGCCGGTGCGCATCGACGGCGCCGCGCAGAGCTACTTCGGTCGCCTGGCCGGGGTGTTCCCGCGTCGGGCGCTGCCCAAGGTGCGCATCGCGATCCGCCCGCCGCAACGCATTGCCATGCCCGATCGGCCTTCGGCCCGGCTGCGCCGGCGCCGTGCCGGCGAGCTGCTGCGCCACATCCTGCTCGACATGCTGGTCGCCACCCGTCCGCAGCGCACTCTGTACCAAGCCTTCCTTGACGCCAGGGCGACCTTCGGCACCCACTACCGGCTGGTGGAGGACATCCGTCTGCAGGAGGAGTCCTACGGTTCGCTACTGAAGATGGCGCTGGCCATCGCCCGCCTGACCTCGCGCCTGAGCGTGCCGGGCGAAACGGTCGGGGTGCTCGCTCCCAACGCCGCACCGACCCTCGGTTTGCTACTCGGTTTGTCGCTCGGCCGGCGCATTCCCGCCCTGCTCAACTACACCGCCGGCGCCGAGGGGCTGCGCGCCGCCTGCCAGGCCGCCGAGATCCGGACCATCGTCGCCTCGCGGACCTTCGTCGAGAAGGCGCACCTGGGTCCGCTGCTCGCCGCCGTACCGGGCGTCCGCATCCATTACCTGGAGGATCTCAAGGCCGGCTTCGGCCTCGCCGACCGCCTGTGGGTACTCCGGCACCTGCTCTTCCCGCGCCACGCCGAACAGCCGCAGACGCCCGAGGATGCCGCCGTGGTGCTGTTCACCTCGGGCTCGGAGGGCAAGCCCAAGGGCGTGGTCCACTCCCACGCCTCGCTGCTGGCCAACGTCGCGCAGATCCGTGCGGTGGCCGACTTCACCCCGCAGGACAAGTTCATGATGGCCCTGCCGCTGTTCCACGCCTTCGGCCTGACCTGCGGCGCGCTGCTGCCGCTGGTCTCCGGCTGCCAAGTGTTCCTCTACCCCAACCCTCTGCACTACCGGGTCATCCCCGAGCTGGTCTACGACCGCAACTGCACCGTGCTGTTCGGCACTTCGACCTTCCTCGGCAACTACGCCAAGTTCGCCCACCCCTACGACTTCGGCCGCCTGCGCTATGTGATCGCCGGCGCCGAACGGCTGGCCGAGCATGTGCGCGAGCAGTGGCTCGACAAGTTCGGCATCCGCATCCTCGAGGGCTACGGGGTCACCGAATGCGCTCCGGTGGTGGCGGTCAACGTACCGATGGCCTGCCGCAACGGCAGCGTCGGCCAGTTGCTGCCCGGCCTCGACTACGAACTGGAGCCGGTGCCGGGTATTGCCGACGGCGGCGCCCTGCACCTGAAAGGGCCCAACCTGCTCAAGGGCTATCTGCTGTCCGAGCGGCCCGGAGTCATCCAGCCGCCGCCCGCGATCCGTTCTGGCTGGTATGCCACCGGCGACATCGCCAGCGTCGACGCCGACGGCTTCCTGTACATCCGCGGCCGCCTCAAGCGCTTCGCCAAGATCGCCGGCGAGATGGTTTCGCTGGAGGCGGTGGAAAGCCTGGCCGCGAACGCCGCCCCGGATTTCGTCCACGCCGCCGCGACACGCGACGACACCGCCCGTGGCGAAGCACTGGTACTCTTCACCACCGCCCCGGCGCTCGGCCGCGACCATCTGCTCGCCGCCGCCCGGGCGCTCGGCCTGCCGGAACTGGCAGTGCCGCGAACGATCCGCCGGGTCGACGCGTTGCCCCAGCTCGGCACCGGCAAGACCGACTACCAGAGCCTCAAGCGCATGGCCGAGGAGATCCCCGCATGAGTTCGACCCTTTCCCTGCTCAGGGCCCGCCGCTTCGGCCCGCTGTTCGTCACCCAGTTCCTCGGTGCCTTCAACGACAACCTGTTCAAGAACGCCCTGGTGGTTCTGCTGACCTACCAGACCGCACAGTGGACCAGCCTGTCCCCCGGCCTGCTGGCCAACCTGGCGGCGGGCCTGTTCATCCTGCCGTTCTTCCTGTTTTCGGCGAGCGCCGGGCAACTGGCCGACAAATACGACAAGGCCCTGCTGGCGCGCTGGACCAAGCTGCTGGAGATCCTCATCGTACTGCTGATCGGTGCCGGCTTCTGGCTGCACAGCCTGGCGGTCCTGCTGGCCGGCCTGTTCCTCCTCGGCCTGCAATCGACTCTGTTCGGCCCGGTGAAGTACGCCATTCTGCCGCAACATCTGGGCGAGACCGAACTGGTCGGCGGCAATGCATTGATCGAGGCCGGCACCTTCGTCGCCATCCTGGTCGGCACCCTGTCCGGCGCCCTGCTCGCCGGTATCGAAGGCGGCGCCCCGTGGATCACCGCCGGCTGTCTGCTGGTCGCCGTGGCCGGCTATCTCGGCAGCCTGCGCATCCCCGTGGCGGCTCCGCCGGAACCCGGCCTGCGCCTCAATCCCAATCCGTTCGGCGAAACCCGGCGCAGCATCGGTTTCGCCCGCGAAGACCGCAGCGTGTTTCTGGCGATCCTCGGCATCTCCTGGTTCTGGCTGTACGGTGCGCTGCTGCTCGCGCAGTTCCCGGCCTACACCAAGGACGTGCTCGGCGCCGGGGAAGGTGGCGTGACCCTCCTGCTCACCGTCTTCACCCTGGGCATCGGCGGCGGCTCGCTGCTCTGCAAGCGCCTGTCGGGACAGCAGGTGGAAATCGGCCTGGTGCCGCTGGGCGCCCTCGGCCTCAGCCTGTTCGGGCTCGACCTGGCCTTCGCTTCCCCGGTCGCGGCAGCGGGCGGCCCGCTCGGCCTTGCCGCGCTGCTGGCGGCGCCGGGCACCCTGCACGTGCTCGCCGACCTGTTCGCCCTCGGCCTGTTCGGCGGGCTGTTCATCGTCCCGCTGTACACCCTGATGCAGTTGCGCTCGGCCCCCGCGCAGCGGGCGCGGATCGTCGCCGCCAACAACATCCTCAACGCCCTGTTCATGGTGCTGGGCGCCCTCGCCGCAGCTCTGCTGCTCGCGGCTGGGCTGTCCATCCCCGCGCTGTTCGGCGTCGCCGCGCTGGCCAACGCCCTGGTGATGCTCTACATCTTCCGCCTGCAGCCGGACTTCCTGCACCGCTGCGCCATCTGGCTGTCGAGCCTCGGCGGACTGCTCAAGCGCGACGCACCGGCAGCGGACGAAGCGGAGAAGCGGCCATGAAAGCGCGCATCGTGCGGCCCGATCCCGCCACGGCCTTCCCGACCGCGGAGCGCTGCCGCATCCTCGAACTGTGGAACGGCGCCGACGACCCGGCGCTGTCCATCGCTCTGGCCACGGTGGCGCCGGGCGAAACCACTCAGTCGCACCGCCTGCGCGGAGTGGAGGAGCGCTACCTGATCCTCCACGGCCAAGGCCTCGTCAGCCTCGGCGACGAAGCCCCGGAACCCGTGGGGCCGGGCGATCTGGTCCTCATCCCGGCAGGCATGGCGCAGCGGATCGCCAATATCGGTAACGGCGAACTGGCCTTCTATTGCATCTGCACGCCGCGCTTCACGCCCGAGAGTTACGAAATGCTGGAAAATTGAGCCCACGCGTGACAGCGATATCCCTGGCAAGAAGCTCCGCCCACGCTCATCCGTCTTTCCCTGAAACGTGCGGTGGCCCGGTGGACTCTTCCTCGGATCGCCTGTTTCACGTGGAACAACCCTTCATTACTTGCGCCTTTCGAGAATCGTCAAGTTTGCTCCGGCCGAAACCAGGCGATATTTCCGCCACGCTCTGGCAAACGATGGAGAGCTGGAAACCAGTGGACCGACAATCGCCACCAGCGGTCCACGATCCCGAGCTCGAGCGGGACCCGATCGCGGCCCGTCGGGATGAATGCTCGGGCGAGCGGTCCAGCCGGACGTTGCAGGCGGTGCCGGTTTCGTCGTGCGCCAAGATGTCGGCATCCGCTCATCGTCCACGGGCCCCTGCAATCGAAGCCTCAAAAAGCAAGAACCCCAGGGAAAGCACGGCACCTCAAGCCTGCTGCCGGAGATAGACCACCAGGGCGCTGTCCATGGTCTTGGCGTGCAGGTCGAACCAGGCGGGCAGGCTGTCGTTCAGCCAGGCGCGGGCCATCTGCGCGCGGCCGGCCACGGCGCGTTGGCAGAAGCGGTCCATGTCGCCGAGGATGCGCTGGTGGTTGGCGCGGTGCTCGCCGAAGGCGGGATAGCCGGAGGCCTGCATCTTCGCCTCTTCGTCGGCGAAGTGGCGGCTGGTGTGCTCGAACAGCGCCTTGAAGGCTCCAGCGAACTCCGGCCCCCCGGCGTTCGCAGCGGCCAGGCAGAGTTCGAGGAATTCGCGATGGGTGTGGTCGATCGTCTCGTCGCCCAGGGCGTAGCTGTCCTGAAAGCGTTCCAGCATCTCTTGGGGGGTCGGCATGGCGGATGGTCCTTCTTGTGGGGAGCGCACGAAGGATACGGCAAGGCCGCAACCGGCGCACGGCGGTCGCGGCGCCGCAAAACAGGCCCGCCACGCTCCGTGATGGCAGGAGGACACTTGCGTACATTCGCCGTTCGGAACGGAACGTTTTCCCCTGGTAGCGTTGGGTCGCAATCCGGTTTTTTTTGACGCTCAGGTACCGAAGTCCGTTTCCGTACTCCGGCGTACAGCCTGTAGCCATGGCACGGAGCTTGCGCTTGGACCTTTCAGGTTCAATCAATCTCCCAAGGAAACAGGAACATGAAAAGACTGCTGGCATGCCTGGCGATCGCCCTCGCTCTACCCTTCACGGCCCAGGCCAACGAACTCAAGGTCGTCACGGCGACCAACTTCCTCGGCACCTTGCAGCAACTGGCCGGCGAGTTCGAGAAGGAGACCGGGCACAGCATCACCATCAGTTCCGGCTCTTCCGGCCCCGTCTATGCGCAGATCGTCAACGGCGCCCCCTACGACGTGTTCTTCTCGGCCGACCAGAAGAGCCCGGAAAAGCTCGACAATGAAGGCTTCGCGCTGCCCGGCTCGCGCTTCACCTACGCCATCGGCAAGCTGGTGCTGTGGTCGGCCAAGCCCGGGCTGGTGGACGATCAGGGCAAGGTGCTGGCCGGTAACGGCTGGCGCCACATCGCCATATCCAACCCGGAAATCGCCCCCTACGGCCTGGCCGGCACCCAGGTACTGACCCACCTGGGCCTGCTCGACAAGCTGACCGCCGAAAAGCGCATCGTGAAGGCCAACAGCGTCGGCCAGGCGCACAGCCAGACCGCCTCCGGCGCCGCCGACCTGGGCTTCGTCGCCTTGGCGCAGATCATCCAGAAGGACGGCAGCATCCCCGGCTCCCACTGGTTCCCGCCGGCCGACTATTACGAACCCATCGTGCAGCAGGCAGTCATCGTCAAGTCCACCCGCGAAAAGGCGCTCGCCGAGCAGTTCATGAGCTGGATGAAAGGGCCGCGTGCTGTGGCGATCATCAAGGCCGCCGGCTATTCGCTGCCCGAATGATCCCCGGTCCTGCCGGCTCTCCCGCGAGGAGAGCCGTGCCGAATCCCTGCGAGGTTTCCCATGCTCGGACTCAGTGACGCCGACCTCACGGCTTTCGCCATCACCCTGAAACTGGCCGCCATCAGCACCCTGCTGTTGCTGGTGCTGAGCGCGCCCCTGGCCTGGTGGCTGGCTCACACGCATCGGCGCAGCAAGGTGCTGGTCGAGGCGCTGGTCGCCATGCCGCTGGTCATGCCGCCGACGGTCATGGGCTTCTACCTGCTGATGCTGTTCGGCCCGCGAGGCTGGATCGGCGGCTTCCTGGAATCCATCGGTCTGCCCCATCTGGCCTTCACCTTCACCGGGCTGGTGGTGGGCTCCATGTTCTTCTCGCTGCCCTTCGTCGTGCAGCCGCTGCAGAACGCCTTCGCCGCCACGGGCCTGCGCGTGCTGGAAGTCGCCAACACGCTGCGGGCATCGCCGCTGGACCGCTTCTGCAGCGTCATCCTGCCGCTGTCGCGGCGCGGCCTGGTGACGGCCGGCGTGTTGTCCTTCGCCCATACCCTGGGCGAGTTCGGAATGATCCTGCTGATTGGCGGCAACATTCCCGGCGCGACCCAGGTGGCCTCCATCGCCATCTACGATCACGTGGAAACCATGGATTACGACGCCGCTCACGGCCTGTCCCTGGTACTGGTGTGTTCTTCCTTTCTGCTGTTGCTGGTGGTGTTCGCCCTCAACCGACGCTTCAAGGTGGTCGGTGCGGTATGAGGTGCCGCCGACCGGACTGCCGCATGAAACAGGACAATCCCGTATGACCCTGCAACTCGATTTCTCCGTCAGACGCCGAGGCTTCAGCCTGGATGCCCGACTGGAACTGCCCGGCAAGGGCGTGACCGCCCTGTTCGGCCGCTCCGGCTCCGGCAAGACCACTCTGTTGCGCTGCATCGCCGGCCTGCACCGGGAGCGCCACGGCCGGCTGGTTTTCCGTGGAGAAACCTGGCAGGACGCCGAACGCTTCGTACCCACCTACCAGCGGCCGCTGGGCTACGTCTTCCAGGAGGCCAGCCTGTTTCCGCACCTGCGCGTGCTGCAGAACTTGGAATACGGCTTCCGCCGCGTCCCCCCCGGGCAGCGCCGCATCGGCCTGGCGGACGTGATTTCGCTGCTCAAGCTGGAGGACCTGCTGGAGCGTTATCCGGAGCAGATTTCCGGGGGACAGCGCCAGCGCGTCGCCCTGGGCCGGGCCTTGCTGACCAGCCCGCGCCTGCTGCTGATGGACGAACCCCTGGCCTCCCTGGATGCCGCCAGCAAGGAAGAGATCCTGCCCTTTCTGGAAAGCCTGCGCGACCGGCTGGACCTGCCGATCCTCTATGTCAGCCACTCCATCGAGGAAGTCATGCGCCTGGCCGACCACCTGGTCCTGCTGGAAAACGGCAGCGTCATCGCCCAGGGCCAACTGCAGGCATTGCTCACCGCCCGGGAGTTGCCCTTCGTCCGCACGGAAAACTCCTCCACCGTGCTCGATGCGCGCGTGGCCTGCCTGGACGCGGGCGACGGCCTGACCGAGCTGGAAGTGGAGGGACAGCCGCTGCTGATCACCAGGCAACCGGTATCCGCCGGGCGGATCGTCCGGGTCAGGATCATGGCGCGGGACGTGGGCCTGGCGCTGGAGCCGCCGACGGCCACCAGCTTTCTGAACTGCCTGAAGGTGACGCTGCTCGACTGCCAGCCGGGCCTGGTGCCCAGCCAGTTGCTGGTGCGCTTGCGCATCGGCGGACAGGTACTGCTGTCGCGGGTGTCCCGACGCTCCGCCGAGCACCTGGCCTTGCATCCGGGGCAATCCCTGCACGCCCTAGTGAAAGGTGTGGCGCTGAGCTGAAGGCTCCCGACCGGGACCGATATCCAGGCGCATGGCCACTGGCCGTCTTTTTGTCGCGCTGTATACAAAGCAACATAAATCAGGTGGAAAACCCTACATTCCGTAGGCGAAACGCCTCGAAAAAAACCAATAAGTTATTGTTTTTAATGTATTTTCAAGCCTTTTATCAAGTTGGTTCTTTTTTTGCAAAAAGTTTCTTGGAGTTATTCAAAGGCAATTGAAAACAGACGAGCCGCAGGTACCGGAAAAGCCGCTGGCGGTCCAACAGCGGCCATCGGTATCGCCAGCTCAATCGGAATCCGAATTCAGGAAGATATTCAATGCATTTTGCGCGCCGCTTCTCATTTCGCTGAAGCCGCAAGGCCTGATGCAAATCAACGAAGCGATTGATTTGCATCAGGGTGCCTCGGCCCCCGATTTTCAAACCGATCCATAAATGGCATTTTTCGCCGCCCCGAGCGTCGGGCTTCCGGACGAGGCCAGCCTATGGATAACCCGCACAACTCAACAGGAGAAAAGACATACATGAATAAGTCCACTCTGACCCTGGCCGTGACGGCAGCCATTCTGGGTCAGACTCTGTCGCAACAAGCGGTCGCTGCGGGCTTCATCGAAGACAGCAAAGCTACATTGAGCTTCAGGAACTTCTACGTTAACCAGGACATCCGCAACCAGGACGCGTCCCGTTCCGAGGAGTGGGGCCAGGCCTTCTTCCTCGACTACAAGTCCGGCTTCACCCAGGGCCCGGTCGGCTTCGGCCTCGACGTGCTGGCCATGCACGCCATCCGCCTCGACGGCGGCGGCCGCTCCGGCAAGGCGGACATCGAACGCACCCCGGGCGGCATGTTCCCGCTGGAAAGCAACGGCAAGGGCAAGACCGACTTCGGCCGCGTCGGCGTGACCGGCAAACTGCGCTTCTCCAAGACCGAGGCGCGCCTCGGCACCCTGCTGCCGAAGATGCCGGTGCTGACCTACAACGACGGCCGCCTGCTGCCACAGATGTTCCATGGCGCGCAGATCACTACCAACGAGATCAAGGACCTGACCCTGACCGCGGGCAAGATCGAGCACTCCACCGAACGGAACTCCAGCGACAGTTACGGCCTGTCGATCTCCGGCGCCAACAGCGGCAGCAAGGCGCAGTTCAGCAACGAGTTCTACTTCGCCGGCGCCGACTACAAGGCCACCAAGGACCTCCTGCTGCAGTACTACTACGGCAACCTGCGCGACTTCTACAAACAGCACTTCTTCGGCCTGGTGCACGACTGGAAGCTGCCGGTCGGCGCGCTGAAGACCGACCTGCGCTACTTCTACAGCGACTCCGACGGCAAGAACGAGAGCGCTTCCGGACGTGCCGAGGGCTATGTCAGCAGCGGTGCCAATGGCAGCAGCGGCGAGGTCGACAACAACCTGTGGAGTGCGATGTTCACCTACAGCCTGGCCGGTCACGCGCTGAGCGCCGGCTACCAGAAGGTCACCGGCAACAGCGACTTCCCGCATATCTTCCTGGGTAACGGACGCACTCTGTACCTGATCACCGACTCGCAGATGGGCAAGTTCGCCAGCGCTGGCGAGAACTCCTGGGTAGCCAAATATGCCTACGACTTCGCGCAGATCGGCGTGCCGGGCCTGAAGGCCAGCCTGGCCTATGTCAGCGGCGACGACATCGACGCCGCCGGCAGCGACACCAAGGAATGGGAACGCGACTTCCGCGTGGACTACACCATACAGTCGGGCATCCTCAAGGGCGTCAGTTTCATGTGGCGCAACGCTGCGCTGCGCGGCAACGATACCCGCGACCAGGACGAGAACCGCCTGATGGTCAGCTACAGCCTGCCACTGTTCTGAGTAACCGTTCCCCATCGAGACCGCAGGGACGCAGTTTCACCCAGGGCGAGCCGGAGCGTACCGTTCCGGCTCGCCCCTACAGCCCCTCCTCCTCGACCACTTCGACCCCGCTCGCATCGATGGCATAGGCGGCGTCCGCCAGATCGTTGCTGATCTTCTCCACCCGCAGTCTGCCGTCCACCCACAACGGAAGCGAAATGTCGTCCACGCGAAAGCCCTTCGGATAGCGAACCAGGACGATCTGATTCGGCGGTGGCGGCGGCAGATGGATGCAGGCGCCGGGATAGGGCACCAGGAAAAAGGTGGTGCTGCGCCCCTCGCCGTCGTTCTCCAGCGGCACCGGATAGCCTCCCAGGCGGATCTCCCTGCCGTCCAGCGCCGGGACCGTCTTCGCCGAATACATCACGGCCGGCAGGCTTCGCGACTTCTGCTTGAGACCGCCCCTGGCGGTGAAGTCGCCATCGGTTTCCGGCGTGTCGTGGACGATGTCCGGCATGTCCTCCAAGGCCTGGCGATCGGCTTCAGGCATCAGTTCCAGCCAGTCCAGCTCCGGCGGTTCGGCATGCGACAGGGAACTGGCGAGAAGCAGGACGGGGAGAAGGAACGATGGTCGGCGCATGGAATCGAACCGGCGGCTGGAAAAGGAAGGAAATGCGGACGGCATGATGTCATCGACCGGAGCGCCGATAAAGAGCAGCATAGAGGGGACTGACGGCAAACCATGGGCATTTCCGCCTGCCAGCAGCGGGCAGCAGCAGCATCTGGTTATACCGCATAAAATTCAGCAGCAACCCACCGCGAGTCATGCGCATGAAAACCCACCCCTCCTTCCTGGCACTCCTGCTGGCCTGCGCATGCGTCGTCGTCATGCCCGGCGTCCAGGCCGTCGACAAGGTCCCGCCGGTCCGCACGCCCCCACCGCTGGAACTGGCCTCCGCCAGCGCCCTGGTGATCGACCTGAACACCGGCCGGGAATTGTTCGCCAACCACCCGGACGTGATCGTGCCGATCGCCTCGATCAGCAAGCTGATGACCGCCATGGTGACCCTGGACGCCCGCCAGCCGCTCGACGAGGCGATCCCGGTGCGGATCCACGACACCCGCGAACTGCGCGGCGTCTACTCGCGGGTGCGGGTCAACAGCCTCATCAGCCGCCGGGAGATGCTGCGCCTGGCCCTGATGTCCTCGGAGAACCGCGCGGCGGCGAGCCTGGCGCACAACTACCCGGGCGGCCACGCGCGCTTCGTCGCGGCGATGAACGCCAAGGCCCGCGCCCTGAGCATGCACAGCACCCGCTTCGTCGAACCGACCGGCCTGTCGGAGCGCAACGTCTCCACCGCCCGCGATCTGGCGAAGCTGCTCAGAGCCGCGCGGCAATACCCGCTGATCCGCGAACTGAGCACCACGCCGAGCCATAGCGCGTACTTCCAGCAGCCGCGCTACGTGCAGAACTTCAACAACACCAACCCGCTGGTGCGCAACCCCGACTGGCGCATCGAGGTCACCAAGACCGGTTTCATCGACGAGGCGGGCCACTGCCTGGCCCTGCTCGCGGTGATCCAGAACCGTCCCGTGGCCATGGTGCTGCTGAACACCCTCGGCAAGCACTCCCACGTCGGCGACGCCAACCGCGTACGGCAGTGGCTGGAAACCGGCAAGAGCACGCCGGTCCCCCTGATGGCCCTGCGCCACAAGCAGCGGAAGCAGTTGGAATGGCGCAGGACCCAGGCCGCCGCCACGGCCACCGCTCAGGATTTGCGCAGGTAGCCGTAGATCACCAGCAGGACAATGGCGCCGATCACCGCGCCGATGAAGCCGGCGGCTTCGCCGGCGCGGTAGATGCCCAGCACCTGGCCGCCGTAGGTGGCCACGAGCGAACCGCCGATGCCGAGCAGGATGGTCATGATCCAGCCCATGGGCTGGTCGCCCGGTTTGAGGAAACGTGCGACCACGCCGATCAACAGGCCGATGAGAATGGTGCCGAGGATGCCCATCACAGAGCCCTCCCTGAAGTCCTTGACCCCCTCAGCCTAGTCGCGCTCCAGCATACCTGCCATCCGGGCAAGGGCGCGCGGGCGCGCTTCAGTTCCCGGCGATCAGCGCCTCGACTTCCCGGATGCGCGCCTCGAGAGTCGGCAGGTCCTTGCTGCGCAGAGTGGCGTGGCCGACCTTGCGCCCGGCCTTGAAGGCCTTGCCGTAGTGATGCGGGTGGCAGTCGGCAACGGCCGCCAGCCTGTCCAGCGGCGGCACCTGGCCGATGAAGTTGAGCATGGCGCTCTCGCCCACCTTGGCGGTGGAGCCCAGCGGCAGGCCGGCCACCGCGCGCAGATGGTTCTCGAACTGGCCGCACTCGGCGCCTTCGATGGTCCAGTGCCCGGAGTTGTGCACCCTGGGGGCGATCTCGTTGGCCTTGAGGCCGCCGTCGACCTCGAAGAACTCGAAGGCCAGCACGCCGACGTAGTCCAGCTTCTCGAGCACCCGGCCGACATAGTCCTCGGCCAGCGCCTGCAGCGGGTGCCCGCTGCTGGCCACCGACAGGCGCAGGATGCCGCTCTCGTGAGTGTTGTGCACCAGCGGGTAGAAGCGCGTCTCGCCGTCGCGGCCGCGCACGGCGATCAGCGACACCTCGCCGCTGAAGGGCACGAAGCCTTCGAGAATGCAGGGCACGCTGCCCAGCTCGGCGAAGGCGCCAGCGACGTCCGCAGGCTGGCGCAGGACCTTCTGGCCCTTGCCGTCGTAGCCCAGGGTGCGGGTCTTGAGCACCGCCGGCAGGCCGATCTCGGCCACGGCGGCGTCGAGATCGACCTGCGAGTGGATGTTGGCGAATTCCGGGGTGGGAATGCCGAGACTCCTGAACAGGCTCTTCTCGAACCAGCGGTCGCGGGCGATGCGCAGGGACTCGGCGGAGGGATAGACGGGAACGAACTGGGAGAGGAAGGCCACGGTCTCGGCCGGCACGCTCTCGAATTCGAAGGTGACCAGATCAACCTCGTCGGCCAGTTGGCGCAGATGGTCCTGATCGCCGTAATCGGCGCGGATGTGCTCGCCGAGCGCGGCCGCGCAGGCATCCGGCGCCGGGTCGAGGAAGGCGAAGTCCATGCCCAGCGGAGTGCCCGCCAGGGCCAGCATGCGGCCCAGTTGGCCGCCACCGATCACGCCGATCTTCATCTTGTCGGAACTCCCTTTCTCAGGCTTCGCGCGGGTCCGGATTGTCGAGCACGCTACGGGTCTGCTCCTCGCGGAAACGCTTGAGCGCTTCGAGGAGCCGCGGGTGCCTGGCGCCGAGAATGCTGGCGGCGAGCAGCGCGGCATTGATCGCGCCGGCCCGGCCGATGGCCAGGGTGGCGACCGGCACGCCGGCCGGCATCTGCACGATGGAGAGCAGCGAGTCGACCCCGGAGAGCATCGACGACTGCACCGGCACGCCGAGCACCGGCAGGTGAGTCTTGGCCGCGCACATGCCCGGCAGGTGGGCGGCGCCGCCGGCGCCGGCGATGATCACCTCGATGCCGCGGGACGCGGCCTGGTCGGCGTACTGGAAGAGCAGATCCGGCGTGCGGTGGGCGGAAACCACCCTGACTTCGTTGGGGATGCCCAGCTTGTCCAGCATCTCCACGCTGTGACAGAGGGTGCTCCAGTCCGACTTGGACCCCATGATCACGCCTACCAGTGCGCTCATCTTCATGCCTCTCGTTGGCGCCCGCAGGCGCATCAAAAAACAACAAGCCACGCTGGCAGGGCGTGGCTTGGCGGGGTGGCGAACCTCTCCGGATATGAGAGAGGATCGCATTATCAAGCGGCGGAGTATAACCCAAAGCCGGACGCGGAAGTGCAGGCGCACGCACCTCCCGTCCGGGTTATCATGAACATTCCCTGTCCTCGCCGAGACCAGACCATGGCCGCGATCGACCAACTCATGGTCCTCTACAGCGGCGGCACCATCGGCATGCAGGCCGGCCCCCGGGGCCTGGTGCCGGCCGCCGGTTTCGACGCGCGCCTGCGCGAACGACTGATCGCCGAACCGCAGCGCCGCATGCCGCCCTGGCGCTACCGGGAGCTGAGCCCGCCGATCGACAGCGCCAACATGCACCAGGGCCACTGGCTGACCCTGCGCGACGCCATCGTCGCCGCGGTCGAGAAAGACGGCTGCAACGCCGTACTGCTGCTGCACGGCACTGACACCCTGGCCTACAGCGCCGCGGCGCTGAGCTTCCTGCTGCTCGGCCTGGGCGTGCCGGTGGTGCTAACCGGCGCCATGCTGCCGGCGAGCGTCCCGGGCAGCGACGCCTGGGACAACCTGTTCGGCGCCGTGGACGCCCTCGCCCAGGGCCTGGTCCCCGGCGTGCACCTCTACTTCGGCGGCCGCCTGCTGCACGGCGCACGGGCCAGCAAGCTGGGCAGCGCGACCTTCGAGGCCTTCGCCGAACTGCCACGCCGACGTCATGGCAGTCGCACCGCCACGCTGCCCGCCGGACTCGACTATCACACCTTGCGCCAGCCGGTGAACCTCGCCGTGCTGCCGCTGTTCCCCGGCCTGCGGGCGACGCAACTGCGCGCCCTGCTCGACAGCGGCGTACAGGGCCTGGTACTGGAGTGCTACGGCAGCGGCACCGGCCCGTCGGACGACGCCGAACTGCTCGAGGCGCTGCGCGAGGCCCGCCGGCGCGGCACCGTGCTGCTCGGCATCAGCCAGTGCCCGCACGGCCATGTGGCGTTCGACACCTATGCCGCCGGCGACGCCCTGCGCGAGGCCGGGCTGATCGGCGGCGACGGCATGACCCGCGAGGCGGCGCTCGGCAAGCTGTTCGCCCTGCTCGGTGCCGGCCTGCCGGCGGAGGAGGCGGAATACTGGCTGGCGCAGGATCTGTGCGGTGAGTGCGCCGACTCCTCGCCCGCAGGCGCCGACAGGCCCTAATACAGCCCGCAGCCCAGCACCTCGACCTCGGCCAGCTCCCGCCCGGCGCTGTCGTAGAGCACGGCGTAGACTTGGGTGGACATGTTCCAGGCCTCCAGCCGGTAGCGCTGCCCGGCGGTGAAGTCCGGATAGCGCAGGCGCAACCAGCAACTGGTGGCCAGCGGATTGCGGCCCATCGGATTGCCCTGGTAGTAGTAGCGGTACGTCGCCTCCAGCTCATGGGCACCGGGGGCGACCTGGAAATAACGACCGTCGCGCAGCCGCTGGCCATCCTGCCAGTCCGCCATCAGCAGGCTGGTCACTTCGCGGGCCTGCAGCTCGACCCAGGCCATCCGCGGGTCCGGTTCGGGCACCGGAGCGGCGCAGCCGGCCAGCAGCAGGGGTAACGTCAACCAGGGAAATCGTCCACGCATGGGCAGCCTCGCACGAAGAAACGGGCGAGGCGTCAGGCTCCGCTGTTACAGCCGCTCTCCTGACCGGTCGCCAGCATCCGGCGCTGGTCGTCATAGAGCCTGGCCCAGGGACGGAAACCGACGTCGCCGACCTCCAGACTATACCGCTGACCGGGGGCGAACTCCTTGTAGTTCAGGCGGATCAGGCAATTGCGTTCGTGGGGGGCCCGGTTCGGGCCGATGTTGCTGCTCGCCACCTCGAAACGGTAGCGCATGCCCAGCTCATGGGCGCCGGGGCTGACCTGGAAGAAGCGGTGGTCGTCCAGCGTCTTTCGATCCACCTCGGCGGCGCGCAACGAATGGGGTACGCGGGGATTCAGCTCGACCCAGGCCTGGCCGGGATCGTGCCGCGGCAGCAGCAGGTTACAGCCACCAAGGGTCAACAGACAGGGAAGCAGGATGAGGACACGCATGACGGAGCTCCGGGGTATGGTGGTCATGGAACCGGTGGCGCTGGAAAAACCGGGCCGGCTTCCACCACATCGAAGCGCGGGATTGTCCGTCCGCTGCCTGTACACTCCCTGATGCACGGGCGAGCGATACGCTCGCCTCTATTTCCTTAAAAACGCCTTGCAGGGCCACCGGGTTCGCCGGATGAATGTTCGCAGATCACGAGACAACCTTATCGTGCGAGGGGTTCCCTTGTTGCTAGCCGTCTGTCTGAACGGCTGTTCCAGTCTCGCCTACTACGGTCACCTGGCCGGCGGACAGCTCGACCTGTTGCGCCGGCGCGAACCGCTCGCCACGGTGATCGCCGATCCGGCCCGCGACCCCGTGCTGCGCCAGCGTCTGACCCAGGCCCAGGCGGCCCGCCGCTTCGCCAGCGCCCGGCTCGACCTGCCGGACAACGCCAGCTATCGCCTCTACGCCGACCTGGGCCGCCCCTACGTGGTGTGGAATCTCTTCGCGACCGGGGAGTTCTCCGTGGAGCCACTCGCGCACTGCTTTCCGATCGCCGGCTGCGTCGCCTACCGCGGCTTCTACCAGCTCGGCCGGGCGCGCGGGGCGGCAGCGCTGCTGAAGCGGCAGGGCCTGGACACCTTCGTCGGCGGCGTCGAGGCCTACTCCACCCTCGGCTGGTTCGCCGACCCGATCCTCGCCGGCATGCTGCGCCACGACGACGACACCCTGGCCGCGCTGATCTTCCACGAGTTGGCGCACCAGCGCCTCTACCTGCCGAACGACACCGCCTTCAACGAATCCTTCGCCAGCTTCGTCGAGCGCGAGGGCCTGCGCCAATGGCGCGCCAGCCGCGGCCTGGCGCCGCCGGACGAACGCCGCGCCCGGCGCGGCGAGCAGTTCACCCGCCTGGTGCTGGACAGCCGCGAACGCCTGCGGAAACTCTATGCCAGCGGCCTGCCGGCGGAGGAGATGCGCCAGCGCAAGGCGGCCGAATTCGAACTGCTGCGCCAGCGCTACCGGACGCTGCGCGACGGCGAATGGCAGGGCGACCGGCGCTACGACGCCTGGGTCGAGGGACCGCTGGACAACGCCAAACTGCTGCCGTTCGGCCTGTACGATGGTTGGCTGCCAGCCTTCGCCGAAATATTCCGCCGCGCCGGCCAGGATTGGCCGCGCTTCTACCGACAAGCCGAACGCCTGGCACGGCTGCCCGCCGCCGCGCGCCAGAAACGCCTGGCCGAACTGCAGGCAGGCGCGCCATCCAGCCTCGCCATACAGGAGGAAACCCCATGAACCGAAGCTGTCTCGTCCTCTCCCTGTGCCTGTTGAGCACCCCGCTGCTGGCGGCGATCAAGCCCTGCGAGGAACTCAAGGAAGAGATCGAAGTGAAGATCCAGGCCGCCGGCGTGACTTCCTACACTCTGGAGATAGTGCCCAACGCGGAAGTGACCGACCGCAACCTGGTGGTCGGCAGTTGCGACGGCGGCACCAGGAAGATCATCTACCAGCGCAACGACGGCGGCAGTCGGCGCGGCGAACCATCCCCGACTCCCGCACCGGCGCCCGAGGAGGCTCCGCTCACGGACTGAGCGGGCGCTCTCCGGCCGTCGCAGGGATGTGCAGGCGAATAAAAAACGGCGAGAGGATCGCTCTCGCCGTTCTTCGCGGAATACTGCCTTTCTTCCGTTGAGTCATCGTCCTGATGGGATCGCTCTCCTGCGAAGTCCTTGGCCGCCATCCTGGTCAGCCGGTACCGATCCGTCGGCACAGGGGCGATATTAAGGAGCCCTCCGGCGACCGGTAAGTGGACAAGTCCCCGAATCCATGTAAGCCATGACCTACACGCACCGCCCGGCTGGGGAAACTCAGTCTTCGTGATCGGCCAGCAGGTGCGGCTCCTTCAGCGGCAGGTAGTGCTCGGCCAGGTGCTGGTCCTTCAGGCGCACGTAGTTGTCGGCGCTGTAGCGGAAGAAGCCGCGCTCCTTGTCGTTCAGCGGGCGCACCTGCTTCACCGGGCTGCCGACGTACAGGAAGCCGCTTTCCAGCGTCTTGCCCGGCGGCACCAGGCTGCCGGCGCCGACGATCACCTCGTCCTCGACCACCGCGCCGTCCAACACGATGGCGCCCATGCCGACCAGCACACGGTTGCCGATGCGGCAGCCGTGCAGGGTCACCTTGTGGCCGACGGTGACCTCGTCGCCGATCTCCAGCGGGTGGCCTTCCGCGTTGAACGGCCCGGCATGGGTGACGTGCAGCACGCTGCCGTCCTGGATGCTGGTGCGCGCGCCGATGCGGATGCGGTGCACGTCGCCGCGGATCGCCACCTGCGGCCAGATCGAGCTGTCGTCGCCGATCGCCACGTTACCGAGGACCACGGAAGCGGGGTCGACGAAGACCCGCTCGCCCAGTATCGGGGTGATGCCCTGGAAGGTTCTGATGGTCATGCCGAAGACTCCATGTGGGGATTGCCTATCGTCCCGAAGAGTCCCGAGCGGTGCAAGGCGCCCGATCGCGGCCGACGGCTGAAACCGTTTCCATCCCGAGGCGGCCGAAAAAGAGCCAAGACTCAGAAATCCACGCTCGCCGACAGCGTCGCGGTGCGCACCGCGCCCCAGGACACCCGGTTGCTGGTTTCGCCGCTGGAAATGAAGTACCGCTTGTTGGTCAGGTTGTCGACGTTCAACTGCACCTGGGCCTTCTTGCCGATCACATCGGGCAGCGACCAGGTGGCGAAGGCGTCGTAGGTGGTATAGCCGGACAGCTCGAAGCTGTTCGCCAGGTCGCCCTCCCGCGAGCCGACGTAGCGGGCGCCGCCGCCGATCCGCAGGCTGCCGGGCAGGACGCTCTGCGGCAGGTCGTAGGAGAGGAACAGCCCGGCGACGTTGTGGGCGACGTTGACCAGTTCGTTGTCTTCGGTGGCCTCCGTGTCCTTGAGCACCTTGGTATCGGTGTAGGCGTAGTTGGCGATGACGTTCCAGCGCTCGCCCAACTGCCCGTTGAGGCTGGCCTCCAGGCCACGCGAGCGGGCCTCCCCCACCGCCCGGGTGAACCGCTCGCCGCCGACGGTCTCGGTGGTCTGGATGTTCTCCTTGCGGATATCGAACAGGGCGACCAGTCCCGACAGCCAGCCGTTGTCGTAGCGGAAACCGATTTCGTACTGGCGGCCCTCCTCCGGGTCGCTGCCGCCATCCACGCCGGTGCCGGCCTCGACGATGTTCGGCTTGTAGGATTCGCTGTAGTTGGCGTACAGGGAAAACTCATCGTTCACCTTGTAGACCAGGCCGGCGAAGGGCAGGTTCTTGATCTTGTTCACATTGGTGCCGATCTGGTAAGGGATGCCCTGCCCGTCCCGCTGGCGGAACCTTTGATGGCGCAGGCCGAGAGACAATATCCAGTGCTCGCCGATGTGGATGTTGTCCTTGGCGTATACCGACAGCATGCGCACCCGCGAGCGCTGCTGGCTGTTGCCGAGATTGACGATCTCGGTCCGCTCCAGATCGCCGTAGTGCGGCGACTCCGGGTCGAAGCCCCAGGTGTTGGGACCTTGATGGAAGAAGCCGTTCGACTCGTCGTGGCGCTCGTGGTCGGCGCCGAGGGTCAACTCGTGGCGCATGCCGCCAAGCTCCAGTTCGTTGAGCCAGTCCAGGGCGGCGTAGTTGCGGCTGCGCTCGATATCCGGGTTGCTGCGAAAGCGTCGGCGCAGTTCCCCGGTTTCCGGGTTGTAGGCGTTCGGATCGGCCTGGAAGTCGCTGGAGTCGTCCTGGTTCCAGCCGTAGTTGAAGCGCAGGCGCGAGGTCGGCGAGAAACGGTACTCCAGGGCCAGGCTGGCGTACTGGCGATGGCCCTCGATCCGCGTCCAGTGCTCGTCGAGCCGATGATCGCGATCGCCGACCGCGTGGCCGTCGTAGAGGAAGGCGCCACGATCGAGAACCGAGGAATAGTCGGAATACTCGTAGGACAGGGTGGCCGAGAAGGCCTCGCTCTCGAAGGCCAGCGACGGCGCGACCACCTTGTCGCGGTTGACGCCGAAGTTGCGCCAGTAGTCCTCGTCCTTGTGCTGGCCGATCAGGCGGAAGGCGAAACCGCTCCCACCCAGGGGGCCGGATACATCGAAATAACCGCTGCCGCCGCCTTCGCTGCTGAGCTGTCCGCCCAGGGTGCCGCGCCACTGGTAGGTGGGTTTCTTGCTGATGACGTTGATCACCCCGCCGGGCTCCTGCATGCCGTAGAGCAGGGAAGCCGGCCCCTTGAGCACCTCGACCCGCTCGGTGGTGATGCTGTTGAAGTTGCGCCCGCGGGCGGTGCGGATGCCGTCGCGCAACACCCCGCCGTCGACCCCGTTGCCGAAGCCGCGCTTGACCAGGGAATCCTGGGTGCCGCCGAAGCTGTTGCCGACCGTGATGCCGGGGACGAACTTGACGGTTTCCTCCAGATCGCTCACCGCGAAGTCGTCCAGCACCTGCCGGGTGACGCTGTAGGCGGTCTGCGACTGCTCCAGGAACGGCGTCTCGAACTTGTCGCCGATGGCGCTCGTCGATGCCCGGTAGGTCCGCTCCTCGGCGACCTCGTTGACGCTGATCGCATCCAGCGCCATGCCAGCGCCGCCATCCGCCAGGACCCGCACCTCGTAGCCGCCGGTCCGGGTCGGCACGGCCTGCAATCCGCTGCCTTCGAGCAGGATGTTCAGCGCCTGCTCGATTTCATACGTGCCGTCGAGCGGCTGGCTCCGCTTGCCGGCGGTGAGGGCAGCGTCGCCCGCCACATGGATGCCGGCCTGGGCGGCGAACCGGTTGAGCCGCTCGGCCAGCGGACCGGCGGGAATCTCGTAATACCGCAGTTCGGCGGCCGACGCGGCGGCGCCGTACAGCAGGGCGGGCACGCCGGACAGGACGAAGGGAACGGCCAGCGTCAATGGGATGCGAAAACGGCGGGTTTGGCGTGGTGGCATGGGAAATCCTCTACTGCAATCGGCCGGCGAAAAGCCGGTGTCACCAACCAAATCGGATGAGCGAGAAAAACAGGAAGCAAAACGAGAATTTTTTACATCCGCCTTCGAGGCATCGGCCGATTCAGCGACGGGCTTCGATGCTCGTCCACCAGGGCAGCGGACGCTGGACGACGATCGGCAGGGCGCCCTCCAGCATGCCCAGGATCCGCTCGCTGTCATGCAACGGGTAGGTGCCCATGACGCGCAACCCGGCGACTTCCGGGGCGACGCCCAGGTAGCCGCGATGATGGCCGGACAACTCCTCGACGAACTCCGCCAGGGACATGTCGTCGACCAGCAGAAGCCCCCTGCTCCAGGCCTGGCGGGCCTGAGCGGCGGGCTCCGGGTCGCCGATGGCCCGCCGGTCGAAGCGCAGTTGCTCCCCGGCCCGGACGATGCGCGCGGCGCCGCTGCCGGCGGTGCGGACTTCCACCGCGCCCTCGAAGACCGCCAGCCGGGTGTGCCCGTCCTGCTGGGTCACGCTGAAGCGCGTCCCCAGGGCCCGCAGGCGCCCTTCGGCGGTGTCGACGACGAAAGGCCTGTCCTCGAAGGCGGTGTCGATCAGCACCTCCCCGGCGAGCAGGTGGAGCCGGCGCAGCCGGGGCTGGTAATCGCTGTCCAGGGCGCTGGCAGCGTTGAGCCAGATGCGCGTGCCGTCGGCAAGCAGGAAATCGCGCACCTCCCCGGTCGCCGTGCGGTAGTCGGCGCACCAGGCCGCGACCAGGCCGGCCAGGTGCGTGTCGCGCCAGCCGAACCAGCCGAGCAGGGCGCCGCCCGACAGCACGCCCAGGGTACGCAGCGCCTGACGGCGGGACAGCTCCGTGCGCCGCGCCGCGCGCAGGGTGCGCACGGCCGTGTCGCCGTCCTCCTGCAGCGCCGCGAAGCGCCGGCCGACGCGCTCCACATAGCGCCAGGCCTGGCGATGCGCCTCGCTTTGCCCGTGCCAGCGCCGCCAGGCCGCGCCGATGGCGGCGTCGTGCGGATCGGCGCTCAGCCGGGCGTACCAGTCGGCGGCCTGCCGCAAGGCGGCGTGGTCGGGCCTGCCGGTCTCAGACGAGGGCTTCATCGAGTTCGGCCTCGAGCAGCAGGCACTGGTACATCGCCTGGGCCATGTACTTGGTCACGGTCCGTTCGGACACCCCCAGGCGTTCGCCGATGGCCTTGTAGCCCAGTCCCTGGAGCTGGGCCAGGAGGAAGGCCTCGGCGACCCGCTCCGGCAGGCGGGAGAGCATCGCGTGCACCTGCTGCAGGGCCTCCAGCACTATTGCCCGGTACTCTTCCGAAGGCGCGAAGGTTTCGGGACGACTGGCCAGGACCTCCAGCCAGGCCTGCTCGACCTGCCGGCGCCGCCAGAAATCCACGCAGACATGATGGGACATACCGTGCAGATAGGCGCGCGCATGGCCGTCGCTGTCGAACCGGCGCGGCCTAGCCAGCAACCGCAGGAACACCTCGTGGGCCAGGTCGGCGGCGTCGCAGGCGTTGCCCAGTTTCCGGTGCAGCCAGGCGCGTATCCAGCCATGGTGCTCGGCATAGTAGTCCGCTACCTGTTGCGGATAGGAAGTATCGGGGGTCGACATGGGCGATCACCGTCCGCAGCTGCCAGACATAAATAAGACGAATTCTCATCTTAAGCCGAGCGATGCTTAGCAAGCAATGTATCTGGGTATTCGCCGACGTATGGCCGGTATCGCGCGCCCTCCGATGCGCCGACAGTAGTATCCGTGCTGCGTTGTCGGGAATTTCTCATTAACATGAACGGGTATCTCTCGACTCAGGGTCAACTGCCGTGACTGCCAGCAATCCCCTCCTGCAAGCTTTCGACCTGCCGCCCTATTCCGCCATCCGTCCGGAACACGTCGAGCCGGCCATCGACCGGATCCTCGCCGACAACCGCGCCGCCATCGCGCAGACCCTCGCCGATCAGGCCGACACGCCGAGCTGGGACGGCCTGGTGCTGGCGCTCGACGAACTGGGCGAACGCCTCGGCCGGGCCTGGAGTCCGGTCAGCCATCTCAATGCGGTGTGCAACAGCCCCGAGCTGCGCGCCGCCTACGAGGCCTGCCTGCCCAAGCTGTCCGCCTACTGGACCGAGATGGGCCAGAACCGCGCCCTCTGCGACGCCTACAAGGCCCTGGCCGCCAGCCCCGCGACCGCCGGCTTCGACGTGGCGCAGAAGACCGTCCTCGAACACACCCTGCGCGACTTCCACCTGTCCGGCATCGATCTGCCGGAGGAGCAGCAGAAGCGCTACGGCGAGATCCAGATGCGTCTGTCCGAGCTGACCAGCCGCTTCTCCAACCAGTTGCTCGACGCCACCCAGGCCTGGACCAAGCACGTCACCGACGAGTCCGCGCTGGCCGGCCTGACCGACTCGGCCAGGGCGCAGATGGCCCAGGCCGCCCAGGCCAAGGGGCTCGACGGCTGGCTGATCAGCCTGGAGTTCCCCAGCTACTACGCGGTGATGACCTACGCCGACGACCGCGCCCTGCGCGAGGAGCTCTACGCCGCCTACTGCACCCGCGCCTCCGACCAGGGGCCGAACGCCGGGCAATTCGACAACGGCCCACTGATGGAGCAGATCCTCGACCTGCGCCGCGAACTGGCCCGGTTGCTCGGCTACCCGAACTACGCCGAACTGTCGCTGGCGACCAAGATGGCCGACTCCGGCGAGCAGGTGCTCGGTTTCCTGCGCGATCTGGCCGCGCGCAGCCGGCCGTTCGCCGAGAAGGACCTGGCCGAGCTGCGCGCCTTCGCCGCCGAACAGGGCTGCGGCGATCTGCAGAGCTGGGACGTGGGCTACTACAGCGAGAAGCTGCGCCAGGCCCGCTACAGCATTTCCCAGGAGCAGTTGCGCGCCTACTTCCCGATCGACAAGGTGCTCGGCGGCCTGTTCGCCATGGTCCAGCGCCTCTACGGCATCGAGATCCGCGAGCTTGCGGATTTCGATAGCTGGCACCCGGACGTGCGCCTGTTCGAGATTCGCGAGAACGGCGAGCACGTCGGGCGCTTCTTCTTCGACCTCTACGCGCGGGCCAACAAGCGCGGCGGCGCCTGGATGGACGGCGCCCGCGACAAGCGCCGCAACACCGCCGGCGAGCTGGTCAGCCCGGTGGCCAACCTGGTGTGCAATTTCACCCCGGCGGTGGGCGGCAAGCCGGCGCTGCTCACCCACGACGAAGTCACCACCCTGTTCCACGAGTTCGGCCACGGCCTGCACCACCTGCTGACGCGCATCGAGCACGCCGGCGCCTCCGGCATCAGCGGGGTGCCCTGGGACGCGGTCGAGCTGCCCAGCCAGTTCATGGAGAACTGGTGCTGGGAGCCGGAAGGCCTGGCGCTGATCTCCGGCCACTACCAGACCGGCGAGCCCCTGCCCCAGGACCTGCTGGAGAAGATGCTGGCGGCGAAGAACTTCCAGTCCGGCATGATGATGGCGCGCCAACTGGAGTTCTCGCTGTTCGACTTCGAGCTGCACGTCCACCATGGCGACGGGCGCGGCGTGCTCGAGGTGCTCAAGGGCATCCGCGACGAGGTTTCGGTGATGCAGCCGCCGGCCTACAACCGCTTCCCCAACAGCTTCTCGCACATCTTCGCCGGCGGCTACGCGGCCGGCTACTACAGCTACAAGTGGGCGGAAGTGCTCTCCGCCGACGCCTTCTCCCGCTTCGAGGAGGACGGCGTGTTCAACCCCGTCACCGGCCAGGCCTTCCGCGAGGCGATCCTGGCCCGTGGCGGCTCGCAGGACCCCATGGTGCTGTTCGTCGACTTCCGCGGCCGCGAGCCGTCCATCGACGCCCTGCTCCGTCACCTTGGCCTGAGCGCGGCGGCCTGAGAGGCAAGCATGAATCAACCGAAGAAACAATTCATCGCCGGCGCCGTGTGCCCGGCCTGCGAAAGCATGGACACCGTGCGCATGTGGGACGTCGACGGCGTGCCGCACCGCGAGTGCGTCTCCTGCTCCTTCGCCGACATCCTCAACGCCGAGGGCCTGTCGGTGCCTCTCGAACTGGGCACCCGGGTGAACAAGGTCGAGGCGGCCCCGGCCGCCCCAGGCCCCGCCGCGCCCAAGGTGCACACCGCGCAGTTCTTTCCCAATCCGAAGTTGAAGAAGCCGTAGGTCCGGATACGCAGCACCCCCTGGCCCCCAGGGGGCGCTCTGCCGTCACGGCAGGCCCCCTCGGATTCGCTGCACCTCGAACGCACGACAGCCCCAGGCCGGCAGGTCGAGGTAGAGACCGCGGGCGGCGAGGTCGGTGCCGTCGCGTTCGTAGCGCGCCGGGCCGAGCCGGTCGCGCAGGTACCAGTCGCGCCCGGCGAGATCGTCCCACGGCAACCTGACGAATCCCTGGCTCGGATGGTCGGCGTAGTTCACCGCGACCAGGCGCCGGCGTCCGCCCGGACCGCTCCAGGCGAAGGCGATCAGCGCATCGTGGCTACGATTGCCGGCCCAGGCGGGATCGGTATCGAGCAGTTGCCAGCGCCCCTCGTGCATGGCGGTATCCTGCAACGGGTAATACGATCAGCGTAGAAGGCGGCGAGCACGTCGTCCCGTTCCCGTCCGGGGTCCGACCCGCCGGGGCCGTGTCGATTCCGCTGCCGCGGGCCGACCGCCCCGGTCCGCGTATTTCGGCCGGCCAATCCTCCAGTCTTCCGTCCCGCCCGACGGGAAACGACTTCCCGGAAAAGTTCCCTGATGGGCAGTCGCTCGATAAATCTTTATGTAAGTAAATATTCGAGCGGCGGAAAGGGCGAACAGCGGCTTTTCCCATATGTAAAAAATTGTAAGCCGCCACCTGTTCGTCGGCCGGGGCGCGAGTCCTGCCGCACACCCGAGCTGCGCCCTGGAAGACAGGCACGGCGCGGGATATGGCTCTGCGACATCGATGCCGCAGAGTGCCTGCCGGAACAATCGGCAGGGACGAACTCCGTTGCATTCGGTTTCATTTAAGTTGTGTAGCCGGCTATTCAGTTTCCCTTAAGTTATGGGCGCCGCGCATTCAGCTTTATTTAAGTTGGCTGACGCAGGCTGATTTTCATCGAGGGCACCCGAGTGCCCCACGTCCACCTGTGCCGAAGTCATCGTCTCGACTCGTCATAAACGGGGACGACCATCGAGCCTTGCCACTTTCCGCTACCCAGGGAGGTTATGCCATGAACAATGTCATCTCGAAACAGGGCCCCTCGCAGGGAACGACCGAGGCCCGCACCGAGTCCGAAAACGCCGAGGTGGCGCTGAAGAACATCGTCGATGGCTTCCATCGCTTCCGCACCGAGGTCTTTCCGCAGCAGAAGGAGTTCTACCGCTCCCTCGCCAGCGCCCAGCGGCCGCGGGCCATGTTCATCACCTGCGCCGATTCGCGCATCGTTCCCGAACTGATCACCCAGAGCGCGCCGGGCGACCTGTTCGTCAGCCGCAACGTGGGTAACGTGGTACCGCCCTACGGGCAGATCAACGGCGGCGTGTCCACCGCCATCGAATACGCGGTGGCGGCGCTCGGCGTGCACCACATAGTCGTCTGCGGCCATTCCGACTGCGGCGCCATGAAGGCGGTGCTGGACCCGCCGACCCTGGAGAGCATGCCCACCGTCAAGGCCTGGCTGCGCCACGCCGAGGTGGCCAAGACCGTGGTGCTGGAGAACCGCTGCAGTTGCAACGGCCGCGACACCCTCGAAGTGCTCACCGAAGAGAACGTGGTCGCCCAGCTCGACCACCTGCGCACCCATCCCTCGGTGGCGGCGCGCCTGGCCAGCGGCCAGTTGTTCATCCATGGCTGGGTCTATTCCATCGAGACCGCCGAGATCAAGGCCTACGACGCCGAGCAGGGCTGTTTCCGCCCCCTCGACAGCGAAGGCTCGATTCCCGTAGCCACGCCGCGCCCGCGTTTCCACCAAGGCTAGCGGCACCGGCGGTCCAGCAGGCCGATCCCTGTGATCGGCCTTGTTTTTACTTCGTCCGACGCCCCGCTGCGGAGCCATTCCCCGCAGCGCGGGCGGCTCGTGTTCGACTCGCACACGGAAGAAACCTCCATGAACCTCGAAACCCTGAAATCCACCCTGCCACGGGACGCCATGGCCTCCGTGGTGGTCTTTCTCGTCGCCCTGCCACTGTGCATGGGCGTCGCCATCGCCTCCGGCATGCCGCCGGCCAAGGGTCTGATCACCGGCATCATCGGCGGGCTGGTGGTCGGCTGGCTGGCCGGCGCGCCGCTGCAGGTCAGCGGCCCGGCGGCGGGCCTCGCCGTGCTGGTCTTCGAACTGGTGCGCCAGCACGGCATCGCCATGCTCGGGCCGATCCTGCTGCTCGCCGGCCTGATCCAACTGCTCGCCGGACGCCTGCGCCTGGGCTGCTGGTTCCGCGTCACCGCGCCGGCGGTGGTCTACGGCATGCTGGCGGGGATCGGCATCCTGATCATCCTGTCGCAGTTACACGTGATGCTCGACGCTTCGCCGCAGGCTTCCGGCCTGACCAACCTGCAGGCCTTCCCGGCGGCGCTGCTCGACGCCCTGCCGTTCGGCGAAGGCAGCGGCTGGAGCGCCGGGCTGCTCGGTCTCCTGACCATCGGCACCATGTGGCTGTGGGACAAGCGCAAGCCGGCCAGACTGCGTTTCCTGCCCGGCGCGCTGCTCGGCGTGAGCCTGGCGACCCTGGTCAGCCTGGTCTTCTCGATGGACGTGCACCGGGTCGAGGTGCCGGCCAACCTGGGCGATGCCATCGACTGGGTACAGCCGGCCGACCTGTTGCGCCTGCTGACCGAGCCCAGCCTGCTGATCGCGGCGCTGACCCTGGCCTTCATCGCCAGCGCCGAGACCCTGCTGTCGGCCGCCGCGGTGGACCGCATGCACCAGGGCCCGCGCGCCGACTTCGATCGCGAGCTGACTTCCCAAGGCATCGGCAACATGCTCTGCGGCCTGCTCGGCGCCCTGCCGATGACCGGGGTGATCGTGCGCAGCTCGGCCAACGTGCAGGCCGGCGCCGTCACCCGCCTGTCCGCCGTCCTCCACGGCCTCTGGTTGCTGGCTTTCGTCCTGCTGCTGACCGCGGTGCTGCAGAGCATTCCGGTGGCCAGCCTGGCCGGGGTGCTGGTCTACACCGGGGTCAAGCTGGTCGACCTCAAGGCCCTGCGCGGCCTGGGCCGCTACGGCCGCATGCCGATGTTCGTCTACGCCGCCACGGCCCTGGCGATCGTCTGCACCGACCTGCTGACCGGGGTGATGATCGGCTTCGCCCTGACCCTGGCCAAGCTCGCCTGGCGCGCCTCGCGGCTGAAGATCAGCCTGGTCTACGACGAGGACGGACGCACCGCGGAGCTGCGCATGGTCGGCTCGGCGACCTTCCTCAAGGTGCCTGAACTGTCCCGCGTGCTGGCCACGGTGCGTCCCGGTACCCAGTTGCACGTACCGCTGGATCACCTGAACTACATCGACCACGCCTGCATGGAGCTGCTCGACGAGTGGAGCGCCGCCAGCGCGGCCAACGGCTCCGAGCTGGTGCTCGAGCCCCGCGCGGTGAAACGCCGCCTGGAAGGCCGGCTGCGCACCACGGTGGGCATCGGCGGCGCGACCGCCTGAGGCGCGGGACCAAGTACGGATGCGACCCGCCGGCCCCTTGCCGCGTGGCGGGTCGCATCCGCCCTAGCCGGCCGCCCGGCTCAGTTGCAACTCCACCCCGAACTGCCGCGACAGGCAGGGCCAGGCCAGCCAGGCGGCGACGGTCTTCGGATTGCTCAGGCGGGCGCGGTGGGAATCCAGGGACGCCTGCTCGAACAGGGTATCGCCGAGCAGGCCGTTCACCGCCAGGTGCACGGCCTCGTCCAGGCGATTGGCGAACTCCTCGCCGATCAGCCGGTGGGCGATCAGGTTGGCTACCGTGGTGTCCAGGGGGATCAGCGGCTGACCGATGCAGGCGATGTAGCGGTCGTTCACCTCCTCGACCAGACGATGCGCCAGGTAGGCCTCGTCGAGCAGGCCGGCGAGGCCTTCCTGCCCCTCCAGCACCTGGGGCGGACTGAGGAAGAAGTGCGCGGCCACCTTCAGCACCGGCTCGACCTGCGCTTCGATACCGGCTCCGCAGGCGACCGCGTGGGCCGCCTCGAGCAGTTCCGGCACCTGCTCCAGATATCCATCGACAAACTTCGTCAGCACCCCCAGCGCATCCTCCTCGGGCAGGCAGATGGCGGGGTGCAGGTACTGCATCCGGCTTTCCAACTGACGAGCGAGCGTGCCATGGCGGGATTCGTGCTGGCGTGCACACTCGATCAGTTGGCGCAAGGCTGGAATATTCAAAGGCGGTACTCCTCGGGTTCCTGTGAAAAGGCAGCCTCCCTGGCCAGTGGACAGACTTGCCTAGCTTAGACGCCCGTACAGCATGTCGCTATCGCCTCGCCCCGGGCTGCGGGGCAATCGCATGAAATGCCCGCCCGACCGGCCTGGAAAGATTATGTGAGCCTTGGCATGGCTGCTTGCCGAGGGGCCGGACAGTCCCTGTTTCGGCCCCCCGGCCGAGTCACTTTTTCTTGTTTTGGCCAAGAAAAAGTAACCAAAAAGAAGGCCACCCCCTCATCCGGCCCTGCGCTTCGCTCCGGGTTCCCTCCCTGCGTCGTCGCTCCAGGGCACGGCCCGCAGGGCCATCCATGGCCCTCGGGCCTTTCGCCGCATCCCTGCGGCTCATCCCCTTGCGCGACGACTCCGCTCGGCCTCCTGAAGGGGGCATCCGGCGCGGCCTGACAGGTCGTGCCGCAAGCGCGAAAGCGCTTTCAGGCAACCCGGAGCCCGACTCCCGTTCAGGAGGCCGAGCGCAGGTGTCGCGTAGAGGGGCGAGCCGCAGGGAGGCGGCGAGAGTCGTACGAGGGGCATGGATGCCCCTTGTGCGACGACCCTCGGAGCGGCGCCGGAGCGAGGGAACCCCGGCGTAGCCGGGGCCGAATGATCGGGCGCGCTTTCTCTTTGGTCACTTTCTCTTTCGCGCGAGCAAAGAGAAAGTGACTCGGGCGGGGGCCCGAAACAGGGACTGTCCGGCCCCTCGGCAAGCAGCCGGTGCAGCGAAGCCGAAGACCACGCCGGAACGACCAGGCACATAATCTTTCCAGTCCGGTATCAGGCAAGCGCTTCATGCGATTGCCCTGCCCCGGGCCGCAAAAAACACCCCCCGTTGCGCCGCTGTCTATACTCGACTCGAAACACGCTTACCGGAGTAAGGCCCGACTGCACCGTGCAGGCCGGGGTTCTGCGGTAGCGGGTCGCGGGAAAGGGAAAGCCGGCACCGCTGGAAACGTGACGCAACCGTTTCCGCACGATCCGGTTCCGGCGGCCCGTCCAGGTCGAAAGGCCCGGCGACAGTGCCCTGCGTCGACGGTTTCGCCAGCGGGATAACGATAAGGGGAACCCGCAATGATGCGACATCCACGACTCTGGATGGGTCTTCTGTCGTGCTCGGCCCTGTCCCAGGCGCAGGCCGCCTGGGATGTGAACATGCGGCCGGGGGTCACGGAAGTCAGCCGTTCCGTCTTCGATCTGCACATGACCATCTTCTGGATCTGCGTGGCCATCGGCGTGCTGGTGTTCGGCGCGATGTTCTGGTCGATGTTCGCCCACCGCCGTTCGCGTCGCCCGCAGCCCGCCCACTTCCACGAGAACACCCGGGTCGAGGTGCTGTGGACGGTGATCCCGCTGTTGATCCTGATCGCCATGGCGGTGCCGGCGACCCGCACCCTGCTGCACATCTACGACCCGTCCGAGCCCGACCTGGACATCCAGGTCACCGGCTACCAGTGGAAGTGGCACTACAAGTACCTGGGCGAGGACGTGGAGTTCTTCAGCAACCTGGCCACCGACCGCAACGCCATCGGCAACCAGGCGCCGAAGAACGACCACTACCTGCTGGAGGTGGACGAACCGCTGGTGATCCCGGCCGGCGCCAAGGTGCGCTTCCTGGTCACCGCGGCGGACGTCATCCACTCCTGGTGGGTACCGGAACTGGCGGTGAAGAAGGACGCCATCCCCGGCTTCATCAACGAGACCTGGACCCGCGTCGCCGAGCCGGGCCTCTACCGCGGCCAGTGCACCGAACTGTGCGGCAAGGATCACGGCTTCATGCCGGTGGTGGTGGAGGTCAAGGCTCCGGCCGACTACGCCGCCTGGCTGGCCGGCAAAAAGGCCGCCGCCGCCGAGGCCACGGCGCAGGCCGGCAAGGCCTGGACCCTGGAGGAACTGGTCGCCCAGGGCGAGCGGGTCTACCGGACCGCCTGCGTCGCCTGCCACCAGCCGACCGGCGAGGGCCTGCCGCCGGCATTCCCGGCGCTCAAGGGTTCGAAGATCGCCACCGGACCGAAGGAAGGCCACATGAACATCGTCATCGACGGCAAGCCGGGCACTGCCATGGCCGCCTTCGGCAAGCAGCTCTCGGACGTCGACCTGGCGGCGGTGATCACCTACGAGCGCAACGCCTTCGGCAACGCGCTCGGCGACAGCGTCACCCCGCAGGACATCCACGCCTTCCGGCAGGCCCGGGAAACCGGCCAGGGCATGCAGCCCGCCCAACCCCAATAGAAAGGAGAGGCCACGATGAGCGCAGTGATCGAGCCGGGCCACACCGCCCATGACGAACACCCTCACGGCCCGGCCAGGGGCCCGATGCGCTGGGTGCTGACCACCAACCACAAGGACATCGGCACGATGTACCTGTGGTTCAGCTTCACCGCCTTCCTGCTCGGCGGCAGCATGGCCATGATCATCCGCACCGAGCTGTTCCAGCCGGGGCTGCAGATCGTCCAGCCGGAATTCTTCAACCAGATGACCACCATGCACGGCCTGATCATGGTCTTCGGCGCGGTGATGCCGGCCTTCGTCGGCCTGGCCAACTGGATGATCCCGCTGATGATCGGCGCGCCGGACATGGCCCTGCCGAGGATGAACAACTTCAGCTTCTGGCTGCTGCCGGCGGCCTTCGGCCTGTTGGTCAGCACTCTGTTCATGGAGGGCGGCGGGCCGAACTTCGGCTGGACCTTCTACGCGCCGCTGTCCACCACCTTCGCGCCGGAGAGCGTGACCTTCTTCATCTTCGCCATCCACCTGATGGGCATCAGCTCGATCATGGGCGCGATCAACGTGATCGCCACCGTGCTCAACCTGCGCGCGCCGGGCATGACCCTGATGAAGATGCCGCTGTTCTGCTGGACCTGGCTGATCACCGCCTTCCTGTTGATCGCGGTGATGCCGGTGCTGGCCGGGGTGGTGACCATGATGCTGATGGACATCCACTTCGGCACCAGCTTCTTCAATGCCGCCGGCGGCGGCGACCCGGTGCTGTTCCAGCACGTGTTCTGGTTCTTCGGTCACCCCGAGGTGTACATCATGATCCTGCCGGCCTTCGGCGCGGTCAGCTCGATCATCCCGACCTTCGCCCGCAAGCCGCTGTTCGGCTACACCTCGATGGTCTACGCCACCGGCGCCATCGCCTTCCTGTCCTTCATCGTCTGGGCCCACCACATGTTCACCGTGGGCATACCGGTGACCGGCGAGCTGTTCTTCATGTACGCCACCATGCTGATCGCCGTGCCCACCGGGGTGAAGGTGTTCAACTGGGTGTCGACCATGTGGCGCGGCTCGCTGACCTTCGAGGCGCCGATGCTGTTCGCCGTGGCCTTCGTCATCCTCTTCACCATCGGCGGCTTCTCCGGGCTGATGCTGTCCATCGCGCCGGCCGACTTCCAGTACCACGACACCTACTTCGTGGTCGCGCACTTCCACTACGTGCTGGTGCCCGGAGCGATCTTCGGCATCTTCGCCTCGACCTACTACTGGCTGCCCAAGTGGACCGGACACATGTACGACGAGCGCCTGGCCAGATGGCATTTCTGGCTGTCCTTCGTCGGCATGAACCTGGCCTTCTTCCCCATGCACTTCGTCGGCCTGGCCGGCATGCCACGGCGCATTCCCGACTACAACCTGCAGTTCGCCGACTTCAACATGGTGTCCAGCCTCGGCGCCTTCCTGTTCGGCGCCACCCAGTTGCTGTTCCTGTACATCGTCATCAAGTGCATCCGCGGCGGCGAGCCGGCCCCGGCCAAGCCTTGGGACGGCGCCCACGGCCTGGAGTGGTCGGTGCCCTCCCCCGCGCCCTACCACACCTTCGGTACGCCGCCGGAGGTGAAGTGAAATGAACGCTCGCCGGGAGTCGGAATCATGAACGACGGCCTGCCCACCGCCCGCCTGGTCCGCCGCCTGCTGCTGGTGGTGGTGGCCATGTTCGCCTTCGGCTTCGCCCTGGTGCCGCTGTACGACGTGATGTGCCAGGCCTTCGGCATCAACGGCAAGACCGCCGGCGCCTGGCGGGGCACGCAGACGGTGGACGAGTCGCGCAGCGTGCGCGTGCAGTTCCTCGCTAGCAACGCCGCCGGCATGAGCTGGGAATTCCGGCCGCTGCAGGACGAGCTGACGGTGCATCCCGGCGCCAGCAACCAGATGCTGTTCGTCGCCCGCAACCCGGGCGACCGGCCGATGACCGCCCAGGCCATCCCCAGCGTCGCCCCGGCCCGGGCGGCGGCCTGGTTCCACAAGACCGAGTGCTTCTGCTTCACCCAGCAGGTCCTCGCACCGGGCGAACGCATCGAGATGCCGGTGCGCTTCGTCGTCGACCGCGACCTGCCGGCCGACGTGCGGCACCTGACCCTCGGCTACACGCTGTTCGACATCACCGGGCGCCAGGAGCCGCCGGCGCAGGCCGCCCGTTCCCGTTAAGGAGAAGAACGATCATGTCGACGCCCCACGAGCACTATTACGTCCCCGCCCAGAGCAAGTGGCCGATCGTCGCCACCCTCGGCCTGCTGACCACCGTCTTCGGGCTCGGCAGTTGGTTCAACGACCTCAAGGCCGGCCGCGACGAGATTTCCGGCCCGGTGATCTTCTTCGTCGGCGCCCTGCTGATCGCCTGGATGCTGTTCGGCTGGTTCGGCAGCGTGATCCGCGAAGGCCGCGCCGGACTCTACAGCGCGCAGATGGACCGCTCGTTCCGCTGGGGCATGAGCTGGTTCATCTTCTCCGAGGTGATGTTCTTCCTGGCCTTCTTCGGCGCCCTCTTCTACATCCGCTACTGGACCGGCCCCTGGCTCGCCGGCGAGGGCGACAAGGGCATCAGCCACATGCTCTGGCCGAACTTCCAGTACACCTGGCCGCTGCTGGAGAACCCCGATCCCAAGCAGTTTCCGGCGCCGAAGGGGACCATCAGCGCCTGGTCGCTGCCGCTGGTCAACACCATCCTGCTGGTGTCCTCCAGCTTCACCGTGACCTTCGCCCACCACGCGCTGAAGGACGGCGACCGCCGCAAGCTGAAGCTCTGGCTGGCGCTGACCATCGGGCTCGGGGCGACCTTCCTGATCCTGCAGGCCGAGGAATACGCGCATGCCTACCGGGAGCTGGGGCTGACCCTGGGCTCGGGAATCTACGGCGCCACCTTCTTCATGCTCACCGGCTTCCACGGCGCCCACGTGACCATCGGCGCGATCATCCTCGCGGTGATGCTGGTCCGCGTGCTGCGTGGCCACTTCACCCCCGATGAGCACTTCGGCTTCGAGGCGGCGAGCTGGTACTGGCACTTCGTGGACGTGGTGTGGATCTGCCTGTTCGTCTTCGTCTACGTGCTCTGAGCATGGGGTGGGACAGGACATAGGGTGGGTAACGGCGCAGCCTTACCCACCAGAACCAAGGTGCCTGGTGGAAAACTCGCACAGCGATTTTCCACCGCATGGAACACCCACGGCGGGAAAGACCTGCGGTCGTTTCCCACCCTACGAAACTACGAAACGGCGGCTACCAGGTCACATGGGAAACGAGCTGGCCGCTGTAGAGGCCCCAGGCGACCAGCGCCAGGATCAGCGCGGCCAGTCCGACCCGGACGTACAGCGCATGCAGTACCCGGTGGGTGCGGCCGGCGTCGCGGACCAGGAAGAACAGACCGCTGAACAGGCTGGCGAGCATCGCCAGCAGCGACAGGACAATCGCCACCTTGAGCGACATGGACGGCTCCGGGGGATTAAGGAGGATGCGTGCAGTATAGTCCGCCGTCGAAAACGCCCGGCCGCGCGCCGTGGCGTCGCTTCCGCCCCGGCTGGGCGCCGAGCCTGCTGGTCGTGCTGCTGTTGCCGCTGCTGATCGGCCTGGGCCTCTGGCAACTGTCGCGGGCCGAGGACAAGCGAGCCCTGCTCGCCGGCTTCGAGGCCCGCCGCCAGGCCGAACCGGTCGACCCGGCGACGCTGCAAGCCGCCGGCGCGCCGGCCTGGCAACGGGTGCGCCTGCATGGCCGCTTCGACCCGCAGCACAGCCTGCTGCTGGACAGCCGCACCCGTGCCGGCCGGCCCGGCGTCGAACTGCTGCAACCCTTTCGCGACGACAGCGGCCGCTGGCTGCTGCTCAACCGCGGCTGGCTGCCCTGGCCCGACCGCCGCGTGGCGCCGGCCTTCGCCACGCCGGACGGCGCCCTGGCGCTGACCGCCTGGGTCTACCGCTCGCCCGGCAATCCCTTCCTGCTCGAACAGGTCGCCGGCGACGCCTGGCCACGGCTGGTCAACCGGGTCGACGCCGCCGCCCTCTGGCGCGAGCTGGGCCGCGACGGGCTGCCCGTCGAGCTGCGCCTGGAGCCCGGCCCCGCGGCCTACGCGGTGGACTGGCCGCCGCTCGCCATGAGCCCGGAGAAGCACCTGGGCTACGCCGTGCAGTGGTTCGCCCTGGCCGCCGCCCTGCTCGCCCTGTTCGTCTACCTCGGCATCCACAACGCACGGGAGACTTCGCATGTCGTCGCTCACCGCCCGGACTGACCCCCGCCACTCGCCCCGGCGCGGCCGCCTGCAACTGCTGGCGCTCTTCGCCGTGGTCCTCGGCCCCATGCTGCTGGCCGGCGCCATGTACCACTGGCGTTTCTGGGTGCCGGAAGGACGCACCTACCACGGCACGCTGATCGGCACCGGCCAGAGCCGCGCCGGGCTGGGCGTCGAGTCGGACGAGCACGCCGAGTCGCGCTGGCAGTTGCTGGTCACCGCCCCGGAGGAATGCGCGGCGGACTGCCGGCGCCTGGTCTACCTGGCCCGGCAGATCCACATCGGCCTCGGCCGCGAGGCCGACCGCGGCGCCCACGCCCTGGCCGCGGGCCAGCCGCCGGCGGCCGAGGAGAGACGGCGGCTGGAACGCGAATACCCGCAGCTCGGCCATTACCGCCTGGAACGCACGGCCTACGAGCGGGCGACGCCGGGGCTGTCCGGCGCGCAACTGTGGATCGTCGATCCGCTCGGCAACCTGGTGCTGCGCTACGGCGCCGAGACCGACGGCAAGGGCGTACTGGAAGACCTGCGCCTGCTGCTCAAGCTGTCGAAGATCGGCTGAGCGGCGCCGGAACGGATCGTCGACGGAACGGGAGATCGCCATGCCGACACTTCGCAAGCCGGGCTTTCGCCTGGCCCTGTTCGCCACCCTGCTGGCCTTCGCGGTGGTACTGCTGGGGGCCTACACCCGCCTGACCCACGCCGGGCTCGGCTGCCCGGACTGGCCGGGCTGCTACGGCTTTCTCGCGGTGCCGAGCGGCGAGGCGCAACTGGCCCACGCCGAACGCCGCTTCCCCGATGCGCCGGTGGAAGCGGAGAAGGGCTGGAACGAGATGATCCACCGCTACTTCGCCGGCAGCCTGGGGCTGCTCATCCTCGCCCTGGCGCTGCAGGCGCTGCGCCGCCGGACCGACGCCGGCCAGCCGCGCGGACTGCCGCTGGCGCTGCTCGGGGTGGTGGTCGCCCAGGCGCTGTTCGGCATGTGGACCGTGACCCTCAAGCTCTGGCCGCAGGTGGTGGTCGCCCACCTGCTCGGCGGCATGACCACCCTCGCCCTGCTCTTCCTGCTCGCCCTGCGCCTCGCCGGCCGCATCCCCGCCCTGCCCGCGCCGGCGCCCGGACTGCGCCTCCTGGCCGGCGCCGCGCTGGCGCTGAGCGTCGGGCAGATCGCCCTGGGCGGCTGGGTCAGCAGCAACTACGCGGCGGTGGCCTGCCTCGACCTGCCCACCTGCCACGGTCAGTGGTGGCCGCAGGGCATGGATTTCGCCAACGCCTTCCACCTGACCCAGGCAATCGGCCCCAACTACCTGGGCGGCATGCTCGACGGCCCGGCGCGCACCGCCATCCACCTGAGCCACCGTCTCGGCGCCCTGGCCGTCGCCCTGACCCTCGCCGCGCTGGCCTGGCGGCTGTGGCGCCACGGTCTCGGCCGGTTCGCCGCCCTGCTGCTGGCCGCGCTTCTGCTGCAGATCGGGCTGGGTGTCGGCAACGTGCTCTGGCAGTTGCCGCTGCCGCTGGCGGTCGCCCACAACGGTGGCGCCGCCCTGCTGCTGCTGAGCCTGGTGCTGGTCAACTACCGGCTGCGCGTGCGGCCGGCGCGCGATTTCGATGGCTCCCGCGCTCCTGCGTGGGAGTCCCGGACAGGACGCTCCGCGTCTGCGGACCTGGGGTGAGGAGCGCCGAGTGTTCCGGGTTGCGTTCCCACGCGGCCTGGGAACGATCCATCGCAGGACAAGAACGACGACAAGGAGAAACGACCATGGCCACCCTACTCGCCACCCGTGGCAACCGGGCCACCTGGCGCGACTATCTGGAGCTGACCAAACCCAAGGTGGTGGTGCTGATGCTGATCACCTCGCTGGTCGGCATGTTCCTCGCCTCGCGCGCCGGCGTGCCCTGGACGGTACTGCTGTTCGGCAACCTCGGCATCGGCCTCTGCGCCGGCGCGGCGGCGGCGGTCAACCATGTGGTCGACCGGCGCATCGACGCGCTGATGGCGCGCACCCGCCGCCGGCCGCTGGCCGAGGGCCGCGTCGCGCCGCTCGCCGCGCTGGGTTTCGCGCTGGCGCTGGCAGTGGCCGGCATGGCCCTGCTGCTGACCTTCACCAATCCGCTGGCGGCCTGGCTGACCCTGGCCTCGCTGCTCGGCTACGCGGTGCTCTACACCGGCTTTCTCAAGCGCGCCACGCCGCAGAACATCGTCATCGGCGGCCTGGCCGGCGCCGCCCCACCGCTGCTCGGCTGGGTCGCGGTGAGCGGCCAGTTGTCCGCCGAGCCGCTGCTCCTGGTGCTGATCGTCTTCACCTGGACCCCGCCGCATTTCTGGGCGCTGGCCATCCACCGCAAGGCCGAATACGCCAAGGCCGAGATCCCCATGCTGCCGGTGACCCACGGCGAGGCCTACACCAAGCTGCACATCCTGCTCTACACCCTGGCGCTGCTGGCGGTGACCCTGCTGCCCTACGCCATCCACATGAGCGGCCCGCTGTACCTGCTCTGCGCCCTGCTCCTCGGCGGACGCTTCCTGCACTGGGCCTGGGCCCTGTACAAGGACAGCAAGCCCCACGCGGCGATCGGCACCTTCAAATACAGCATTCGTTACCTGTTCCTGCTGTTCATCGCCCTGCTGGTGGATCACTATCTGCCGCTGACCCTATAGGGGCTGTTGACACTACTCTCCGCGAGCCGCGTTGCTGCGGCAAATGGCGCCAGGCGAGGCGCGGGACGCAGGGAATGGCATTCCCTTGCCAAGTCCCGCAACGACGCATGGCGCCATTTGCCGCGCAACCCGCAGGGACGGGCCCGTTTTTGCGCGGAGCGTCGTTGCTCATCGTTCGTTTGGAATGACCAAACTTCTCTCCTCGCGCCTAACCCCGCGCAAAAACGGGCTCCGTCGCGGACGCGTAGAGTAGTATCAACAGCCCCTAATGCCCAGGACCGCCCATGACCCGCATCCAGAAGACCGTTCTCATCCTCGTCGCGCTGATCGCCATCGTGCTCGGCCTGACCTTTTCCAAGGTGCTGAACGGTCCGCGCCAGGCCGATTCGGCGCAGCTTCTGGAGGCGGGCATCGTCCTGCTGCCGCAGGGCCGCCCCCTGCCCGCGCTCAGCCTGACCGACCAGGACGGCCAGCCGGTCGCGCTGCAGTCGCTCACCGGCAAGTGGAGCCTGGTGTTCTTCGGCTATACCTTCTGCCCGGACATCTGTCCGACCACCCTCGCCCAGTTGCGCCAGCTCGAAAGCCAGTTGCCGCCGGCGACCCGCGAGCGCCTGCAGGTGGTGATGGTCAGCGTCGATCCGCAGCGCGACACCCCGGCCCAGCTCAAGCAGTACCTGGCCTTCTTCGATCCGGACTATCGCGGCCTGACCGGCGAACTGGCGGACATCCAGCGCCTGGCCAACACCCTCGGCATCCCCTTCATCCCCGGCGACCCCAGCCGGGAGAACTACACCGTGGACCACAGCGGCAACCTCGCCCTGCTCGGCCCGGACGGCACCCAGCGCGGTTTCGTTCGCGCCCCGCTGAACGTCGCCAAGCTGGCCGAACGCCTGCCGCTGCTGGTCGAGACCCAGCCCTGAGGGGCCGCCGTCCGCGATTCAGAACAACGACATCGGATAGCCGACGATCAGCCGGTTGTCGTCGAACTTGTTGTCGGCGCCCCAGTCGCGACGCACCGTCGAGTTCCGCCAGCGCAGGGTCAGGTTCTTCAGCGGGCCGCTCTGCACCGCGTAGGCCAGCTCGGTCTCGCGGTTCCATTCCTCGCCGTCGTCGATACCGCCCGCATGCACGTTGTGGCCCTTGATGTAGCGGGTCATCAGGGTCAGGCCGGGGATGCCCAGGGCGGTGAAGTTGCAGTCGTAGCGGACCTGCCAGGAGCGTTCGCGGGCGTTGTCGAAGCTGCCGTTGTAGCTGTCGTTGGCCGCCGTGCCGCCGCTGGTGCCGTTGACCCGCAGCCAGCGGTCGTCGCCGCCGACCCGCTGCAGGCCCAGGTAGAAGACGTGCGCGCCATGCTTGAGCGAGAACATCCCGGTCAGCAGGCTGTTGTCCAGGTCGCCGGCCTGGGCGCTGCCGTCCTCCTCGCCGTCGAAGTAGCCGAGGTTGGCGCCCAGGGTCCAGTCCTTGCCCAGCGGCTGGCTGTGCAGCACCTGGAAGTAGCGCTGCTTGTAGATGTCCTCCAGTTGGCCGAACCAGGCACCGATTTGGGTGCGGTTGTCGTTGAAGGCGTATTCGGCGCCGGCGAAGCTGAAGCGGTCGGAGGTGACGCTGGCGTTGCCGACCCAGCTCATGTCTTCGAGGCTGCTGTCGTCGCGCGGGCTGTTGCCGCGAAAGCGCCCGCCGTAGAGGGTCAGGTTGCGGACCTCCTTGGCGGTGAACATGCCGCCCTGGAAGGTCTGCGGCAGCGAGCGGCCGTCGTCGGAGCGCAGGATCGGCAGCGCCGGCGACCACTCGCCGAGCTTCGCCTCGGTCTTCGAGAAGCGCAGCTTGCCGGCCACCGCCAGGCGGCCGAAGTCGTCGGCCGGCTTGCCGTCCTTGCCGACGGGCAAAAGCTGGGTGCCGCCGGTGCCCTTGCCGCCGTCGAGCTTGACCGACCGGAGGCCGAGGATGTCGATGCCGAAGCCGATCGGGCCTTCGGTGTAACCGGACCTGAGATCGAGGATGAAGCTTTGGGTCCACTCTTCGGCCTTGCTTCGGGTAGCGCCATCTTCGACGAAATTGCGATGGATGTAGAAGTTGCGCAGGGTCAGGGTGCCCTGGCTGTCCTCCAGGAAGCCGGCCAGGACCGGCGTGCCGGGAAACAGCCCGGCGAAAGCCAGGGTCAGCGCGCAAGCGCGTGACCCGGAGAGCGACGAGTCATTCCGGTTATTCAATTGCGATGTTCCACGAGACGAAAAAAGTTCAAGCCTTCCCCTCCGCGGCGGCGGATAGTCGTGCGGCGGGAAAAAGGTCCGGCGGTCGCTGCCGAACCCGTCTGGAAGCGAAGCGCTCCGGGCGTCCGGCCGGACGCCCGGAAGCCGCTTCAGTGCTGCGGCGCTAGCGCGTGAGGATCGGGGATCTGCCCCAGGGGCGGCACATCCAGCTCCGCGCGCAGGTGCTCGACCTGTTCGGCGCTCACCGCCGGCGCCCGGTTGCCCCAACTGGTGCGGATGAAGTTCACCACGTCGGCGACCTGCTGGTCGGTCAGGCGCCAGCTGAACGGCGGCATGGTGAAAGCCGAGGGCGCCTGATGGGTCGCCGGCAGGGTGTCGCCCTTGAGCACGATGTGGATCAGCGAGGTGGCGTCGTCGCCGTTGACCACCGGGTTGCCGGCCAGCGCCGGGAACACCCGCGCGTAGCCCTGGCCGTCGGTACGGTGGCAGGCGGCGCAGTTGTCGATGTAGAGCGCCGCGCCGGTCTTGCTGTCGTCGCCGTGGTACAGCGCCTTGCTCACCTTGTCGTCGTAGGCGTACGCCGGTTCGCCGGGATCGCTCGCCGGCAGCGACTTCAGGTAGCGGGCGATGGCGGTGAGGTCGGCGTCGCTCATGTACTGCATGCTGTGCACCACCACCTCGGACATGCCGCCGAACACCGCCGTGCGATCGGTGCGTCCGGTGCGCAGGAAGCGCACCAGCTCTGCCTCGCTCCAACTGCCGATACCGGTCAGCGGGTCGCCGCGCAGGCTCTTGGCGATCCAGCCCTCCAGGGGCGCGCTACCGGCCAGGAAGTCCGGCCCCTCGCCGGCGCTCAGGGCCTTTTCCTGCATGCCGATGCCGCGCGGGGTGTGGCAGGCGCCGCAGTGACCGAGCCCGTCGACCAGGTAGGCGCCACGGGCCAGCACCGGGTCCTGGTCTTTGGCCGGCTCGAAGTCCTTTACCTCGGGAGCGAACACCCAGCGCCAGAAGGTCAGCGGCAGGCGCATCGACAGCGGCCATGGGATAGCGCTGTCTTTGTTGGCCTGCCTGACCGGCGCGACGCCCTGCATGAAGTAGGCGTAGAGCGCGCGCATGTCCTGCTCGGTGACCCGCGCGTAGGACGGATAGGGCATGGCCGGGTAGAGGCTGTAGCCTTGCTTGGCGATACCGTGGCGTACCGCCTTGTCGAAGTCCTCGAAGCTGTAGTCGCCGATGCCGGTTTCCCGGTCCGGGGTGATGTTGGTGGAGAACAGGGTGCCGATCGGCGTTTCCATCGGCAGGCCGCCGGCGAACGGCTGGCCGCCCTTGGCGGTATGGCAGGCCACGCAGTCGCCGGCGCGGGCCAGGTATTCGCCTTTCTTCAGCAGTTCCGGGTCGACCGCCTCGGCGGCCGAGGCGCCGAACGCGAACAGGGTCGACAGGCCGAACAGGTATGGGATCAGTTTCATCGTCGCGCTCCTCAGGCCTGGACCAGCGGGCCGGGGTTCTTCAGGTACTGCTCGCGGATCGCCTTGGCCGACCAGTAGGCCAGCGCCGCCACCAGGCCGGTGGGGTTGTAGCCGGTACCCTGAGGGAACGCCGAGGCGCCGATGACGAAGACGTTGTGCACGTCCCAGCTCTGCAGATAGCGGTTGACGGCGCTGGTCTTCGGATCGGAACCCATGATCGCGCCGCCGAGCAGGTGGGTGGTCTGGTAGGCGCGGGTGTCGAAGCGGTCGCCGAAGTTCTTGACGTGGACGGCGATGGCCTTGGGGTTCATCGCCCCGGCGATCTTGCGCATCTGCTCGGTGACGTAGCGCGTCATCTTGTACTCGTTTTCCTTCCAGTCGAAGGTCATGCGCAACAGCGGCTGGCCGTAGGCGTCCTTGTAGGTGGGATCGAGGTCCAGATAGTTGTCCCGGTAGCTCATGTTGCTGCCGTGGGCGTCCATCGACAGGGTATGGGTGTAGGCGTCCCTGGCCGCCTGCTTCCAGCCGCTGCCCCAGGTCGGCGAGCCGGGCGGCAGGCTCAGGCCGCGGATCGGCTTGCTGCCGGCCTGATTGACCCAGAACGGCGAACCGCCGACGAAACCGAGCGGGCCATGGTCGAAGTTGTCGGAGTTGAAGTCGTCCACCGCCACGCCGCCGCCGCCGGTGCCGATGAAGGGGTTGGTGTGCACGTCGCGGTCGAAGAAGGCCTTGATGGTGGCCATGTTCTGGTAGGCGAAGTTCTTGCCCACCACGCCTTCGCCGGTGCGCGGGTCGTACGGCTTGCCGATCCCGGACAGCAGCATCAGGTGCACGTTGTGGAACTGGAAGGCGCTGACGATCACCAGGTCGGCCGGCTGGACGATCTCGCGGCCCTGGGCGTCGACGTAGGTGACGCCGGTGGCGCGCTTGCCGTCGCTGTCCAGGTTGACCCGGAGCACATTGCTGTTGACGCGCAGCTCGAACAGTTCGCTCTGCTTCAGCGCCGGCAGAATGTTCAGGTTCGGCGAGGCCTTGGAGTACATGTAGCAGGCATAGCCGCTGCAGAAGCCGCAGAAGTTGCACGGTCCCATCTGCACGCCGTAGGGGTTGGTCCAGGGGCCGGAGGCGTTGGCCGCGGGCATCGCGTAGGGGTGCATGCCGACTTCCTCGGCCGCCTTGCGGAACAGGTGGGCGGAGTGGACGTCCTTCAGCGCGGGCAGCGGGAAGCCATCGGAGCGGTCCGGCGCGAAGGGGTTGCCGTCGCCGACCACTTGGCCCTTGACCTTGTAGGCGGTACCCGAGGTGCCGAAGACCTTCTCGGCGAAGTCGAAGTGCGGCTCGAGTTCCTCGTAGCTGACGCCGTAGTCCTGGATGGTCATGCCCTCGGGGATGAAGCCCTTGCCGTAGCGCTCCTCGTAGTGACTGCGCAGGCGCAGTTCCTCGGGCATGATCCGGAAATGCACGCCGGACCAGTGCAGGCCGGCGCCGCCGACGCCGTTGCCGGGCAGGAAGGCGGAGAGCTGGCGGTAGGGCAGCGCGGTGTCGTCGATGCCGTGGCGGACGGTCACGGTGCTCCTCGACAGGTCCTGGAACAGCTTGCCACGACTGTTGTAGGTCAGTTCGTCGAGGGTGTTGGGATAGGCGCCGTCGGGATAGGTGTCCTGGTAGGGGCCGCGCTCCAGGGCGACCACCTGCAGGCCCGCCTCGGTCAGCTCCTTGGCGAGGATCGCGCCAGCCCAGCCGAAGCCGACCACCACGGCGTTCACGGGTTTGAGTGTCGTCGCCATGTTCAGCCCCTCTCTCCGGAAATCGAGACCGGCGGGAAGGGATACTTCTCGTTGCGGTCGACCCAGTCCATGAAGTCGGCGCGCGCGCCGGGAAAGCCCACCAGTTTCCAGCCGGCCAGGCCACGGTTGCCGCCGTGGATCGGATCGGCGAAGAAGCCCTCGCGGGTGTTCTGCCAGAGCTGGCTGAACAGCAGGACGGACGGCAGGTCCTGCAGGTCGATCCGGCCGCCTTCCAGTTGGTGCAGCAGATCGTCCTGGGCGGCCGGCTCCAGCTCGGCGAAGGTCTTGCCGTGCTGGCCCTTGCACCAGCGATCCAGCGCGGCGATGCCGATGCGGTAGATGTCGCGCGGCACCAGCTTCGACTGGTGGCCGAACTGCGGCGCGGCGTCGGCGGCGAAGGGCGCCTGCATGTACCAGAGGTTGCCGTGGCCGTAGGCGGTTTCCAGTTGGCGGTCGATGAATTCCGGTACGCCGGCCTCGACCGCGCCGGGGCCGTTGGCGTCGCTGGGGATCAGCCTGGCCACGGCGGCGTTGACGAAGGCCCACTCGGCGGCGGAGAAGAAGCGGGGCTGATAGGGGTTCTGCGCGGCGGGGGCGGCTTGGCCGAAGGCCGTCGTCGCTACGCCGTAGCCGGCCACGGTGATTGCCGGAATCACGGCCAATGTTTTACGCAGGAAGTCGCGTCGGCCATTGAAAGCCTTGTCGTCGGGCATGGAGGCACCTCAGTGATCGCAGTAAATCCCAGTCTCGCTCTGGACTGGTCGAGTTGAACGAACGTGTCGCGCGTCCCTGCATGACGAAAGGTTTCACCCGGGAAAGGGTCCGTTGGCCGCGTTGGGCTGTTTCGATGCGGATCCCGACCTTTCGCGAGACGCCGGCAGGCGTGAGCGAAGGCGGACTTTCCCGAATGGCGTACGGGAACGCGTCATGGCATCGGCCGTGTCGCCAGGAAGGCTCCGGCCGTAAACGAACAGGCGGGATCGTGCGTGGACCTGGACCTCTTCTTATCGGCGGAGGCTTCTTCCAGGATTGAAACCGATTTCATTGAACAATAAAAAACGCAGCAAAGATAGCGCTATCTTTTAATGATTACCGGGCGTTCGCCCTGCGGATCGCGCCTTGCGGACAAGAATTGCCGCACGGTCTGTCCATGGCCCTATGCTGATGGGAACCCGAAGCAAGAAGGAGATCGCGGATGCGCGCCATGCTGCTGGAAAGGGTCGGTCATCCCCTGGTGCTGCGCGAGTTGCCCACCCCGCAGCCGGGACCGGGCGAAGTGCGCGTGCGGGTCGGCGCCTGCGGGGTTTGCCGCACCGACCTGCATGTGGTCGACGGCGAGCTGCCGGCGGTGAACCCGCCGGTCATCCCCGGCCACGAGATCGTCGGCCGGGTGGACGCCGTCGGCCCGGGCGTCGAGGGCTTCGCACTCGGCCAGCGAGTCGGCATCCCCTGGCTGGGACACACCTGCGGGCACTGCTGGTACTGCCGGCACGAGGCGGAGAACCTCTGCGACGCGCCGCAGTTCACCGGCTACACCCGCCCCGGCGGCTACGCCGAACAGGTGGTGGCCGACGCCCGTTTCACCTTCGCCCTGGGCGAGGACGGCGACGACGTGGCCCTGGCGCCATTGCTCTGCGCCGGGCTGATCGGCTGGCGCTCGCTGGTCAAGGCGGGCCCGGCCAGGCGCCTCGGCCTCTACGGCTTCGGCGCGGCGGCGCACATCGTCATGCAGGTGGCGCGCTGGCAGGGTCGCGAGGTGTACGCCTTCAGCCGGCCCGGCGACCTCGCCGCCCAGGACTTCGCCCGCTCGCTCGGCGCGGCCTGGGCCGGCGGCTCCGACCAGTTGCCGCCGGAGCCGCTGGACGCGGCGATCCTCTACGCGCCGGCCGGCGAACTGGTGCCCACCGCCCTGCGCGCGCTGCGCAAGGGCGGTCGGGTGGTCTGCGCCGGCATCCACATGAGCGACATCCCGAGCTTTCCCTACGACATCCTCTGGGAGGAACGCGAGGTGGTGTCGGTAGCCAACCTGACCCGCCAGGACGGCCTCGACTTCTTCGCCGTCGCCGAACAGGCCGGCATCCGCACGGAAACCCACCGCTATGCCCTGGAGGATGCCAACCGGGCACTGGACGACCTGCGTCACGGGCGTTTCCAAGGCGCGGCGGTGCTGGTGCCCTGAGTGGGGAGAAGAGGCTGGTGGAAAACCGCTGCGCGGGTTTTCCGGCCTGGCGGGCACGGGCTGGGTCAGCCGCGCGGTGATCCGTCAAGGATACCGCCAAGCATCCGCATGGCCGGCCCGCGGCTCGATCCGCCGCCCCGCGAGGGCCGACCTCAGGGTTTGGCGGTCGCGCCGCTCTGGCGCGGCAGGCTCAGCGCCGGAGCCCTGGGCATCAGCGCGCGGGCGTTGCCCAGGGCGGTGGCGGCCTCGCTCATGTCACCGCGCTCGATGGCCTGCTCGCCGTGCCTGAGCCAGGCCTCGGCCAGGCGCCGCTGGTAGGTTTCCAGCGTGGGGCCGGGCTGCTCGGCCTGCAGGCGCTTGAAGCTGGCGGTGGCCGCGGCCAGATCGCCCTCGCCCAGTTGCCGTTCCAGTTCCTGGCTGAGGCTCGGCGGAGACGGCGGCGGAGCGGTGTCGGCGGACTCCGTCGCCCTGTGCTGGCAAGCGGCGAGCAACAGCGGCAGCAACAACGGGGACAGGTAGCGAAGGAGCGGCGCGGACATGGACGGGATTCTCGGATCGTTTTCTTTCACCCACTCTACACCTGCCGCCGGCTTATCAGAAAGCAGACCCCGGCGCGATGCCCGAGTTCAACCGGCGCGACGCGGCAGGAGCAGGCCGGCGAGGAACAGCACGGCCGCGCAAACCACGATGGACGGCCCGGCCGGCGTGTCCTGGAACCAGGACAGCGACAGCCCGGCGCAGACCGCGACCACCCCCAGGAAACTGGCGCCGGCGGCCATCTGCTCGGGGGTGCGGGCGTGACGCTGGGCGGCCGCGGCCGGGATGATCAAAAGCGAGGTGATCAGCAACACGCCGACGATCTTCATCGCCACCGCGATCACCAGGGCGATCAGCAGCATCAGCGCCAGGCGGATGCCGGCCACCGGCAGTCCCTCCACCCGCGCCAGTTCCTCGTGCACGGTGATTGCCAAAAGCGGCCGCCACAGCGGCACCAGCAGCAGCATGACCAGCGCGCTGCCGCCGAGAATCCAGGCCAGATCGCCCGGCCCCACCGCCAGCAGATCGCCGAACAGGTAGCTCATCAGGTCGATACGCACGTCGTCCATGAAGCTCAGCACCACCAGGCCGAGCGACAGGGTACTCGGCGCGAGGATGCCGAGCAGGGTATCCGAGGCCAGCGCCTGGCGCTGCTGCAGGGCCACCAGCAGCACGGCGAGCAGCAGGCAGCCGGCGATCACCGCCAGGGTCGGACTGACGTCGAGCAGCAGGCCGACCGCCACGCCGAGCAGCGCGGCATGCGACAGGGTATCGCCGAAGTAGGCCATGCGCCGCCAGACCACGAAGGAGCCCAGCGGCCCGGCGACCAGCGCCAGGGCGAGCCCGGCGAGCAGGGCGTTGAGCAGGAAATCAGCCATGGTTGCAATCGGGACCCTGTACGTGGGATTTGCGCAGCACCACGCCGCCGTGCAGGTCGTGGGCGTGGTCGTGATGATGCTGGTAGAACGCCAGGCTGCGCGCCGCCTGGCCGAACAGGGCGACGAAGGCCGGATCGCCGCTGACCTGCTCGGGCCGCCCCGAGCAGCAGATGTGGTGGTTCAGGCAGACCACCTGGTCGGTGGTGCTCATCACCAGGTTGAGGTCATGGGAAACCATCAGCACGCCGCAGCCGTGGCGCTCGCGCAACCGGGTGATCAGCCGATACAGCTCGGCCTGGCCGGCCACGTCGACGCCCTGCACCGGCTCGTCGAGCACCAGCAGCTCGGGCCGGCGCAGCAGCGCCCGGGCCAGCAGCACGCGCTGCAGCTCGCCGCCGGAGATGTTCTGCAACGGACTGTCGACGACCTGTGTGGCGCCGACCTCGGCGAGCGCGGCGACGGCGGCGGTACGGTCGACGCCGGGCACCAGGCGCAGAAAGCGCAGCACCGTCAGCGGCAGGCTGGGATTGACCTGCAGCTTCTGCGGCATGTAGCCGATGCACAACCGCGGCCGGCGCCAGACCGTGCCGGCATCGGGCTTCAGCAGGCCGAGCACGACGCGCACCAGGGTGGTCTTGCCGGCGCCGTTGGGGCCGATCAGGGTGACGATCTCGCCGGGCTGCACGCACAAATGCACGTCGTGCAGCATCTGCCGGCCGGCGAAGGCGATGCGCACCCCGTCGAGACGGACCAGGCTGTCGCTCATGGCGCGGCCTGGCAGTTGGCGCAGAGACCGACCACCTCCACGGTCTGTCCCTCGACCCGGAAGCCCAGCTCCCTGGCGCTGTCGAGAATGCTCTCGCTGATCGCCGAACCTTCCAGCTCGATGGCCGCGTGGCACTGCCGGCAGATGAAGAACTGGCCCTGGTGGGCGCGATCCGGGCGATTGCAGCCGACGAAGGCGTTGAGCGAGGCGATGCGGTGCACCAGACCCTGTTCCAGGAGGAAGTCCAGCGCCCGGTAGACGGTCGGCGGCGCCGCGCGGCGGCCGTCCTGCTCGCTCAGTACGGCGAGAATGTCGTAGGCGCCGAGCGGCCTGTGGCTCTGCCAGACCAGCTCCAGCACGCGCCGGCGCAGGGCGGTCAGGCGCACGCCCTGGCGGCTGCAGAGGTTCTCGGCCTCGGCCAGCGCCTGGCTGATGCAGTGACTGTGGTCGTGGGGCCGGCAGGCCAGGGGCGGGGTGGTCATGGGCGACTTCCGGTTGGAGAGACGTTATTCTATTACACTTTCGTCTCGGGGGTCTGCCCGTCATGTTCCGTCCTCTCGTTGCCCTGCTGTTCGTCGGCTGCGTGGCTTCGGCAACGGCCGAAGTACGTCTGCTGACCAGCGTGAAGCCGCTGCAGCTGATCGCCGCCGCCGTGCAGGACGGCACCGGCAGCCCCGCGGTATTGCTGCCGCCCGGCGCCTCGCCGCACCACTACGCGCTGCGTCCCTCCGACGTGCGCGCGCTGCGCGAGGCGACGCTGTTCTACTGGATCGGCCCCGATCTGGAGAGTTTCCTGCCCAGGGTGCTGGAAGGGCGCCAGGGGCCGAGCCTGGCCGTGCAGACGCTGCCCGGCCTGCAGTTGCGCCACTTCGAAGCAGCGGGAAACGAGGACGAACACGACCACGCCCACCACCCCGGCAGCCTGGACGTCCACCTCTGGCTGCTGCCGGCCAACGCCCGGCTGATCGCCGAGCGGATGGCCGCCGACCTGGCCGCCGCCGCCCCGGACAACGCCGCCCGCTACCAGACCAACCTCGCCGACTTCCGGACCCGCCTGGAAGCGCTCGACCGGCGCCTCGAGGCGCGCCTGGAGAAGCTCGCCGGCAAGCCCTATTTCGTCTTCCACGAGGCCTACGGCTACTTCGAGGCCGCCTACGGCCTCCGGCATGCCGGAACGTTCAGCGTTTCCCCGGAAGTCCAGCCCGGCGCCCGCCAGGTCGCCCACATGCGCCAGCGCCTGCAGGCGGCCGGGCCGACCTGCGTGTTCAGCGAACCGCCCCTGCAGCCGCGCCTGGCGCAAACCCTGAGCGCCGGCCTGCCGGTGCGCCTGGCCGAACTCGACCCACTGGGCAGCGGCATCCCGGTCGGGCCGCAGGGCTACGAGCGGTTGCTCGAAAATCTCGCCGAGGGACTGGCCGGCTGCCTGGAAGCGCTATAGCCATTTCCCCGCATGCCGTTCGCGAAGCACCGGTCGGGGCACCGGAACCGCCACTTCCGCCACCAGTCCGATCCAGAACGGCAAGCCGATGCCATCGGCGACGACAAGACACAAGACAAGGAGAGGACATGCAGCGCTACAAGATCGTTCATCGCACCCATTACGGCTTCACCGAACCCGTCGAACTGGGACCGCACTCCCTGTTGCTGCGCCCGCGCGAAGGCCATGAGCTGCGCATCGAGTCCTCGAAGCTGCACATCGAGCCCACCCCGGCCAGCCTGAGCTGGTTCCGCGACGCGGAAGACAATTCCGTGGCGATCGCCACCTTCCAGGGAGCCACCGAACGGCTGACCATCGAGAGCGAGATCGTCATCCAGCAGTACAACGAGACGCCGCTGGACTTCATGGTCGCCGACTATGCGGTGAACTATCCTTTCGTCTACAAACCCGACGACAGGGCGGTGCTCTCGCCCTACATGAACTCCGCCGAGCATACTGGCAGCGACCAGCTCGACGACTGGCTCGCCAAGATCTGGCAGCCGGGCGAACCGATCCAGACCTACGCCCTGCTGCGGCGGATCAACGAGCACATCCCCAGGACGCTGGCCTACCAGATGCGCGAGGAGCCCGGCGTGCAGGGCGCGGTGGAGACGCTCGCACTCGGCACGGGCTCCTGCCGCGACTTCGCCAACCTGTTCATGGAGGCGGCCCGCCTGCTCGGCCTGCCGGCCCGCTTCGTCAGCGGCTACCTGCACGTCGAGCCGGCAGGACTGCAGGACGGCTCGACCCACGCCTGGGCCGAGGTCTACCTGCCGGGCGCCGGCTGGAAGGGCTTCGATCCGACCCACGGGGAAGTGGTGGGCACCAACTACATCGCCGTGGCCGTGGCGCGCCAGCCCGAATCGGTACCGCCGGTGGCCGGCTCCTTCGTCGGGCCGCTGGGCGCGGGCCGGCTCGAAGTGAGCGTCTGCGTGAACCGAGAGCTGCTTGCCGGCGAGGAAGAGCAGGAAGTGGAAGTGAAGAAAGCCGGGACGCCCCAGCCCGCGGACCGGGAAAAGGCGAAAAAATAGGAGAGTCCCCCGCACGAGAGGCCCGGGAACATGGCGAAGCACGGCGAACCCTTGTCGCAGGGCCTGGGCGACATCCCCCTGCAGGCCGCCTCCGAGGACATCTGGGCGCAGAAGTACCGCCTGGTCGAACCCGACGGCACGCCGGTCGATGCCGACATCGACGCCACCCGGCAGCGCATCGCCCGCGCCCTCGCCGAAATCGAGCGCGAGGATGTTCGCGAACACTGGTACCGGCAGTTCCTCTGGGCCCTGCGCAACGGCGCCATCCCCGCTGGACGGATCGTCGCCAATGCCGGCGCCCAGGTCTGGCGACCGGCCACCTCGACGATCAACTGCACCGTCTCCGGGACCCTCTACGACGCCATGGACGACATTCTCGCCAAGGTCCAGGAGGCCGGACTGACACTGAAGGCGGGATGCGGCATCGGCTACGAGTTCTCCACCCTGCGCCCGCACGGCGCCTTCGTCTCCGGCGCCGGCGCGCGTACCAGCGGGCCGCTGTCGTTCATGGACATCTTCGACAGGATGTGCTTCACCGTCAGCTCCGCCGGCGGGCGGCGCGGCGCGCAGATGGCCACCTTCGACGTGGCCCACCCGGACGTGCGCGAGTTCATCCGCGCCAAGCGCGAGGACGGCCGCCTGCGCCAGTTCAACTTGAGCCTGTTGATCACCGACGAATTCATGCAGGCGGTGGAGAACGACGCCGAATGGCCGCTGGTATTCCCGGTGCATCCCAAGGAGGCGGCCGAGCTGGACCTCGGCGACCCGAACCAGGTGCTCTGGCGCGACTGGCCGCTGCACGAGGGCTACCCCGTGCGCGACGACGGCAAGGTGGCCTGCAGGATCTACGGCAAGGTCCGCGCCCGCCACCTGTGGGACATGCTGATGGTCTCCACCTACGATTTCGCCGAGCCGGGCTTCATCCTCATCGACCGGGTCAACCAGTTGAACAACAACTGGTGGTGCGAGGAGATACGGGCGACCAACCCCTGTGGCGAACAACCGCTTCCCCCCTACGGCTCCTGCCTGCTCGGCTCGGTCAACCTGACCGCCTTCGTCGAAGAGCCGTTCACGGCCAGGGCGCGCTTCGACTGGGAACGCTTCCGCCAGGTGGTGCGCATCTTCACCCGCCTCCTGGACAACGTGGTGGAGATCAACAACCTGCCGCTGCAGGCGCAGCGCCGCGAGATCCTCGACAAACGCCGCCACGGCATGGGCTTTCTCGGCCTCGGCTCGGCGCTGACCCTGCTCAGGCTGCGCTACGGCAGCCCCGAGGCCTGCGTGTTCACCGAGGAAGTGGCCCGCGAGATGGCGCTGGTCGGCTGGGAGGTGGCGCTGGAACTGGCGAAGGAAAAGGGCCCGGCGCCGCTGCTGGCGCAGGAATTCGAGGTCACCGCGAAGATGCTGCGCCAGCGCCCGGAGATGGCCACCGACGGCTATCGGGTCGGCGACCGGGTAGCGGGCCGCGTGCTGCACGCGCGCTACTCGCGCTATATGCAGCGTCTGGCCGAATTCGCTCCCGAACTCATCGCCGCGCTGGCCGAACAAGGTGCGCGCTTCACCCACCACACGTCGATCGCGCCGACCGGCACCATCAGCCTGAGCCTGGCCAACAACGCTTCCAACGGCATCGAACCGAGCTTCGCCCACCAGTATTCGCGCAACCTGATCCGCCCCGGACGCAAGGCCAAGGAGAAGGTCGAGGTGTTCAGCTACGAACTGCTGGCCTACCGCGCCCTGGTCGATCCGCAGGCCCAGCCGGGCGGCGACGAGCCGGCGCACCGGCTGCCGGACTACTTCGTCAGCGCCGACGACATCGGCCCGACCCAGCACGTGGACATCCAGGCGGCGGCGCAGAAGTGGGTGGACTCGTCGCTCTCCAAGACCGCCAACGTGCCCACCGACTACCCCTTCGAGGCGTTCAAGGACATCTACCGCTACGCCTGGCGCCAGGGCCTCAAGGGCTGCACCACCTTCCGCTTCAACCCGACGGCCTTCCAGGGCGTGCTGGTGCGCGAGGCCGACCTCGCGAACACCCTGTACCGCTTCGAGCTGGAGGACGGCAGCGTGATCGAACTCAAGGGCAACGAACTGGTGGAATACGACGGCGAGGTGAACACCGCCGCCAACCTGTTCGACGCGCTGAAGGAAGGCTATTACGGAAAGTATTAGGACGTGTGGCTTGCAACTCCTTCTCCCCATCGGGGAGAAGGCTGGGGAGAGGGGAGAACGCCCATGACGGTCAGGATCACGCAGCGCATCAAGAGCTTCAAGGTGGTCGACGAACGCCTGCGGCCCGCCGCCGAAACCGATGCCGGAAAGCCGCCCGAGCAACTGGACGAGCATCTGGAACGCCCGGAGACGCTGATCGGCGTCACCTACAAGATCAAGTCGCCGCTGTTCGAGCACGCCCTCTACGTGACCATCAACGACATCCTGCTCAACGCCGGCACCCGCTTTGAACAGCGCCGGCCCTTCGAGATCTTCATCAACTCGAAGAACATGGACCACTTCCAGTGGATCGTCGCCCTCACCCGGATCATGTCCGCCGTGCTGCGCAAAGGCGGCGACTGCACCTTCCTGGTCGAGGAACTCAAGGCGGTGTTCGACCCGCGCGGCGGCTACCTGAAGAAGGGCGGCATCTACATGCCCTCGATCGTCGCCGAAATCGGCGCGGTGCTGGAGCGCCACCTGATCGCCATCGGCCTCCTGCGCGGCCACTCGCCGGACGAAGCCCAACGCCGCTACCTCGCCGAAAAGCGCGCCGCCTACGAAGCCAGCCAGGGCGCCGCCGCCCTGGAGCCCGGCGAAGGCTTCCCGCCCGGCGCGCAGCTTTGCGGGCAGTGCAACACTCAGGCGGTGGTGCAACTGGAAGGGTGTACCACATGCCTGAACTGTGGGCATTCGAAGTGCGGGTGACGACGGATCGAACGAACTGCCAACGCGCTCGCAATGGACCTGCCCGATGCGAATGGAGTAGTGTCCGGTGCCTGTGCGGTCATGCGTCTGGTCAGGTAGATGGAGTTTGCCGACCATGGGAACGGCCATCATGACCATGAAACTGACAGCCTGGACAGGGAAAGTGGCAAGCCGATCACCATGCCCAGCCGGGGTGTCATACGCCTGATGGTGTCCAATAACGGCTGGAGGTCTCCATGTCCATCGCTCTTATTCTGATCGACATTCAAAACGATTATTTTCCGGGCGGCACAATGGAACTCGTTGGAGCCGACCGTGCAGCAGAGCAGGCAGCCAAACTACTCGGCACCTTTCGCCTGAGAGACCTGCCGGTCATCCATATCCAGCACATTGCCGCTCGGGCCGGAGCAACATTTTTTCTTCCTGGCACCATCGGCGCAGAAATTCACGAATCCGTTCGCCCCAAGCAAAGCGAACCGGTTTTCCAGAAGCACTTTCCCAACAGTTTCCGTGAAACACCGCTGCTGGACCATTTGCATGGAGAAGGCATTTCCCAGTTGGTCATCGCCGGAATGATGACCCATATGTGTGTCGATACAACAATCCGTGCCGCAACCGATCTTGGTTTCTCCTGTTCGTTGGCGCATGATGCCTGCGCCACAAAAGCACTATCTTTCGACGGTGTTCAGGTATCGGCCGAACAGGTACAAATTTCTTACCTTGCAGCACTCAACGGCTTATTCGCAAAAGTCATATCCGTTAATGACCTGATCCCTGATATCCAAGGAACCCTCGAATAAGCCACCCTAAATAACGAAGTTGATGCCCCGGCGAGAGTCTATGCAACGGTGGAAAAGCCGCTTTCCGCTTCCTTGTTCGCTTGAGCGTTCAATGCATTTACCACTCTGCTGCGCAGAGCGGTGTGTATTCCTGAGATCGTAATATGGATATCTTCACAAAAGTTCTGACCATCTTTGTGCTATCACTAGCTGCAGCCTTCGTAGTTGGTGGCGTTATCAAACTTCTAGGAAAGGATCCAAACTGGCCGACTATGCTAGCAATAGCTTTAGGTATGCCCATTGGCCACTTGATTTCCGACTTGCTGTCGTTGGGCGAGACAATGCTCTACGTCGCAATTGGCGGCTGCACGGCAATCTTTTCAGCAGTCCTAGACTTGACATCCAAACGGTGCTTCGCGGCGCGCGATTAACTCGAAAGTCAGGCCTTTAAAAGGAGAGTGAGATGTCGAGTTTCCAGAGTACAAAGCGCGACGGATATCTCTTCATCGCTGCCGGACGCATGTTTTTCCTCGCTGCATACCTCGGCAAGCAAGTGACTTTATGTGGTTTTGGTGTAGCTTTCCTTGCCACTGGCACCTCCTATTTGGCTTGGACAAAGCGTGCTTGGCCTCTTTAAGACAGAGGCTCTTGGCGTCGAGCCCAACAATTCGTTCAGGGCGGATGGCTGTGCCGCAGCTTAATTCCAGCGTTAGAGCTTGAATGAGGAAAGTAATATGAATATGTGGCGATTGACTGCAGCGGTTATTGTAGCCAGTGCAATCACTGCGCTAGGTGTGATGGCGTGCGTCTGGCTTGCCAAGCTATTAGTGCCGGCCTTCCTCATACATAAGGACAGCGCCTGGTTCCTGCCAACAGTGCTTGCCTTGCCTGGTTTATCGGCCGTCTTGTTGGTATTCGGCAAGTGGCGGGCCAAGCCCTGATAATTCATTCAAGCCGACGCCGCTTCGCGGCACGACTTGACTCAAGCGTTAGACTCATAACCTTTGCAAGACAGACATCGCACCCCAAGATGAAATTCCAGTGCACCGACTACAAGAAGCTGTCTGGCAAGCAACAGGAAATCTACAACTTTCAGAAAGTCGCGGGCGTGTCTGCAACTACGCTTTCAATTACATCAAGCGGGCCGACGACTGGCTTGGCACTGATTTTTTCGTCTACTACAAGGATGGAATCGAAACCTTGAAGGTCCAGTTGAAGGGCGCTTGACCATCGACGGGAAGTATCTTGGCAAAGGTCTGTACATTGCATTTCCACTGGACGGCTGCTGATGCCTCCGCTCGAGCATCATTGCACGATGGTTCAGCTTTTCCCCGAAGAACCTCTTCAATGGGAGACGATTTTCATATGGAGAACTTCACCCATGACGGAATGTCCGGCGGAGTGATTTCTCCGAGCTTCTGGCGCGAAGCTGCGACTCCGTTATTACAGTCTCGATATACTGACGAAACATGACCGATCATTCCGGCGAATACCTTTCTCGATGCAATCCAACCCAGATGCCTGGTCACTGACTTGAACCGCTCCCGCGCCTCGTTCGCCCGATTCGTGGAACAGCGCCTTGGCCGCAGTGCCGGCCCGGCAACGCCACGAAGCATGTTCGCCCGGCCTTTTGGTGCGCCGACGCTGCGGATGTTCTGGTACTACTGGAACCCGGTCTATGGCTATGTACTGCGCTACTTCTGCTACGCCCCTCTGCGCCGGGTGTTCGGTCCGTCCATCTCGCTTCTGCTCACCTTCGCCGCCAGCGGTTTCCTGCTGCACGATGCGGTCCTGTTTCTGGTTCTCCGGCTCTCGGGCGTTTCTGCCCGGTTTTTCCCCGTGGTCACGGTCGGCTTCGTGATGGTGGCAATCGTCATACTCGTATCGGAACGTGCCGGCGTTACCTTGCGAAGTCTGTCTCCAGCCTGCCGGTGCATGGTCCACGCCTGCGTCCTGCTCGGTGCATTCGCCACTTCGCTACTGTTCGCGGCCTGGGTAACCGCTGGAACCTGACGTCTCCAGCGAGCAGCGAATCGGCATATATCCGTAGCCTTTCACTTTGCAGTCGGACTCGATGGCGCCGTAGTCAGGAGAGGCGAACAAGAGTAAGTTCCGATAACGATGTGAGAAACCCGACAACTCATTCGAATCGACGCCGCTCGACTCAGGCACTGACGACTACCATGCGATACCGCGCGATCACCCTTTCAATCATCGCTGCCTGGCTCGTCGGCTGTGGCGGCGACGACAACCTCGTTGCGTCCTATTCGATCGGAAAGGATGTGGCGCTTCGACTCGAGCTGAAGCCGATACACCCGTTCCTGGCGGAATACGAACGCATAGCGGTACTCCAGGGCTCCGACGGCTCCACTGTCCGCCAGAAGCTGGCCCTCGATACGGGCGGCTACTCGGCCACCAACCTGTACCAGTGCGGTCCGGCCCGTTTCATGCTCAAAGGCTATTTCGACAATTGGCTGATCGACACTGCCGCCGGCACCGTTCGTAGCGGTGCGTGCGACAGCCCTGTCTACATAGGCATATTCGAAGGAAAAGGCAGAGAGCCATGGCGTTTCCATTCCAGCCAGCAGCGGCCGGAGAAAGCGCTGATTCCGTCCGGCGGATAATCCAGCTCATTCGACTTCGCCGGTCGGCTCGGTCCAGGCGTGAGAACCCCATGAAACACACCGCAAAAACCAGAAGCCGCCGACTCCGCAAGAAACTTCACGTCGGGGAGTTCCAGCAGTTCGGCTTCGATGTCGAATTCAGGCTATCCAGCGGACTTTCCGACCGGTTCTGGGATGACCCGGTGCGCGGCAAGCCTCGGCCTTCAGGCCGGGGAAGGATAGCGCAGGGCGCGAAGCAGCCCTATACTCGCACCTGTACGAATAGACAGTATTTTCCATGCTTCGACTTCAAGCCTTCAAATTCGAAGTGATGCCAACCGGCGAACAGCAGCGCCAGATGCGCCGCTTCGCTGGCTCGTGCCGGTTCGTGTTCAACAAGGCATTGGCGTGGCAAAAGGAACGCTACGAACAGGGCGAATCGAGGCTCGGCTATGCCGGACTGTGCAAGCGGCTCACGGAATGGCGGCACGATCCGGAGACGGCCTGGCTGGCGGATGCACCGGTTCATCCGCTGCAACAGGCACTCAAGGACCTGGAGCGAGCCTACGCCAATTTCTTCGCCCAGCGGGCCGACTTCCCGCGCTTCAAGAAGAAGGGCCGGCGCGACAGCTTCCGCTATCCCGACCCGAAGCAGATCAAGCTCAACCAGGAAAATAGCCGCCTGTTCCTGCCCAAGCTCGGCTGGCTGCGTTATCGCAACAGCCGGAACGTGTCCGGCATGGTGAAGAACGTCACTGTCAGCCAGTGTTGCGGCAAGTGGTTCGTGTCCATCCAGACCGAACGCGAGATGGCGCAACCCATCCCGAAGGGTGGTGCGGTCGGCATCGACATGGGGGTGGCCCGCTTCGCCACGCTCTCGGACGGCACGTTCTACGCACCGCTCAACAGCTTCAAGCGGCATGAGAAACGACTGCGCAAGGCGCAGCGGGCGATGAGCCGCAAGCAGAAGTTCAGCAACAACTGGAAGAAGGCGAAAGCCCGCGTCCAGCGTATCCATTCCCGGATCGGCCATGCCCGCCGCGACTACCTGCACAAGATCTCGACCACGATCAGCCAAAACCACGCGATGGTGTGTATCGAGGACTTGCCGGTGCGGAACCTGTCCAGGTCGGCGGCAGGCACAACCGAAGTACCGGGCAGAAACGTTCGGGCCAAGTCCGGCCTGAACAAATCCATCCTCGACCAGGGCTGGTTCGAGTTCCGCCGCCAACTGGACTACAAGCTGGCGTGGAACGGCGGCTGGCTCGTTGCCGTGCCGCCACGGAACACCAGCCGCACCTGCCCGTGCTGCGGGCATGTGTCGGCGGACAACCGGCAGAGCCAAGCCCGGTTCGAGTGTGTGGAGTGTGGTTTCGAGGAAAACGCCGATATGGTCGGCGCGATCAATGTGTCAAGGGCGGGACACGCCCGGTTCGCCTGTGAAGTGAGCGATGCGGTAAGGCCGCCAGCAGCAGGAACCCGCCGAGGTGAGTCGGCCCGGGTGGGCTGAACACGGTAGGAATCCCCTTCCTTTCCGCCTTTGGGGCGGGCGAGTGTCAGCAAGAGGGGGGAGGATGTCAATTCATTGCCGATGCGATAGAAGCCAACGACCTCTTGTTCGGTGGCGGAGGGAATGGTTTCGTCGTACCCAGAGGCATGTTTCCGCAACCGAATTGCACCGGGAAATGCTTCGAACTTGGCTCAAGACCCGGCCGGAGATAATATCCGTTCGGGTGGGGCCACTGGTCGATGCGTGGTATCCGGATCAGCTCTCATGATTCACTCGATCCAGCGCCACCTCGCGACCCGGCCCGACCAAAACATTGAATATTCCGATCCGGGGTTATGCACATGCAGCAATGGATTTTTCTCTCGATAGCAATCGTCAGCGAAGTAATCGCCACCTCGGCCCTGAAGGCAACGGAAGGATTCTCCCGCCTGGGTCCCTCGCTCGCGGTCCTGATCGGCTACGCGACGGCCTTCTACTTTCTGTCCCTCACGCTGAAGACACTTCCGGTCGGAGTCGTCTACGCCATATGGTCCGGCGCAGGCATCGCCCTGATCACCCTGGTTGCATGGTTGTTCCTTGGGCAGACTCTGGACATTCCGGCAATCATCGGCCTGCTTCTCATCATTGCGGGCGTGCTCGTCCTCAACGTATTTTCCAGGACGGTTTCTCACTGAGGGGAACGAGTCCGTACGAACAATCGCGCGGGCCGGCGAGTTCGAGCACGGACCAATCGACGACATGAAGGAATAGCCTGTATGAAGGTACTTACTGCAAACGACTAATTTGCCGATCCGCGATCTTTGCGGATAGCATGAATTTTCCATCCGTACAGACATTCGGCCTGTAAGCAGATTTCAATTCAGCCTTTCATTCAACCAGATGGTCAGACAATCACCTGTTAGCTCAGTCGTCAGGCTGAAAGGAAAAACATGGCCCTTCATCCTTACTCCCTCGATGATTCCCTCAACGCTTCCGAGCGCCTGCACGTCGCGTACAAGCTAGCCACCGGAGCGAGCATTCTGGTTGGTGCGATAAGTGCTCTACTGGCTACGCTCACCCAGTATTGGCCTGCGATCGCGGCACTTGCCGCTCCCTCCACCATCATCGTCTATCTTTCTCTCGTTCGTGCCGTAGAGTCGTATCTATGGAACTGGAAGCCCGCCCGCCGACTTCTGGGAATCACGTTGCCTGACGTCAACGGTACCTGGACTGGTCAAGTCGCAACACGCAGGCGTGATGGAGTTCAGATAGCGGGTAACACGGGCAGGATGACCATCAAGCAGACGTGGTCGACGATAGGAGTCGAATTCGAAACGGATCGTACATGCTCCCACAGCATAGGAGCTTTCTTTTCTCTCGACGCAGCTCATTTGATACTGACAATCGAATACCGTGCCGACGTACGCAAGCTACATAAAGAAGACCCGAACGTTCGAGCCCATCGCGGCACATGCCGCTATCGAATTCGTGTCAAAGATGGCATCTGCGATCTAGACGATATCGAAGTCCCTTACTATACGGACCATCGGGAGACAGGAGTGATAACACTCAGGAAAATCTGATTCGAATACTTCGACATTCACACTTTTGGCGTAACAATGGCTGAACCTTGACATTATGCACAGAACCGAAGATGAGCCTATTTGAAACAGAACGATTGATCGTACGCCAATTGTCCCGACAGGACTTACCCGCTCTCACCGGGCTCCTGGGCGATCCAGAGGTAATGAAATACTCGGTACGAGGGGCCTGTGATGAAAATGCCGTACGCAGGTTCATCGATTGGACTTTGAATTGCTATGCATCGCGCGGTGTGGGCCCTTGGGCACTGCTGGAGAAGGGCTCCAATGACTTCGTGGGCTTCTGTGGCCTCGCCATGGAAATGATCGATGGAATTGAAGAAATAAACTTGGGCTATCGATTAGCCAAGCGCTACTGGAATCGGGGCTTGGCGTCGGAGGCTGCAAGAGCGGCCCTTGAATATGTCTTCGACAGAAGAGAAGTGGCTTCGGTAGTGGTGGTCATCGACCCAGAGCATACCGCTTCGCTCAAGGTCGCGGAGAAGCTCGGATTCCAGAATTTCCATGAAACTGACTTTCATGGGCGACCAGTACGCCTGTACCGGATGACCCATGGCCAATGGCATGAATCACGTCAGCGGACAATCCGGGCGGCAAGCTCATGATTGCATGCGCTGGACCGTCCCGACTGGAAACTCGAACGAACTCCGGTATCGCATTGCGACGGACATGTCGAGACATCATGCCTCCCGATGGTTCCAAGTGCCTCAGATCCGCACGGCATCCCGATGCGTCGTCACTGGTGGTCGAGGAAATGATTTCCCTACCGGAATTGAAGACCGGTGTCCTGATATGAAGGCATCATCCGGTCGATACGCCTAAGATGATTTCGCGGATACCAGAAACCCACTATCGCGCCAACCACGACTCACGAAACCGGCCGCCCGTGACCAACGAAAGCAGGTTTCCAGGAATCCGTTAAATGGTCGATATCAGAGCTGCGCTCGAATCGGATAGCGACGCCATTTCCGATTTACTGGCTTCCCTTGGCTATCCCGGGACGCAGCCTTTCATCCGGGCTCGGATAGGACAACTCCTCGCCCATCCCGATGAAGAGCTTCTGGTCGCCACCGACGGAACGACGGTCGTGGGCGTCATGTCGCTGCACTTCATTCCACAACTAGAGCATTTTTTGAAAACACGAATTCGACAAGCAGGGGTTGCTCTTCCTGGTCATTTCGGTTCTCCTCTCCCGCTCGGACAAGGAGACCAGAATGGCTCGGGCATACAGTGCGGACCTTCGCCGGCGCGTCGTCGACGCGGCCATGGGTGGGCTATCGGCTCGGCAGGCCGCCGAGCGATTCGACGTCGGGACGGCAACAGCGATCGTCTGGGTGCGGCGCTTCCGGGAAGGCGGGGAACTCGTCGCCCGCCGACAGGGCAAGCCCCGGGGCTTGCGGCTCGATCCCCATGCGGACTACCTGCTCGGCCTGCTCGAGCAGACCCCCGACCTGACGCTGGCCGAACTCGCCGCGACCCTCGAACGGGAGCGTGGCGTCCGTGTCAGCCTGGCGACGGTGTGGACGTTTCTCGACCGGCACGCCATGACGTTCAAAAAAAGACCGCGCATGCAGCCGAGCAGCAACGGCCGGACGTCCAGGCAGCCCGACAGGGATGGATCGAGGAGCAGTCCGGTTTCGATTGGCGCAAGCTGATCTTCGTCGACGAAACCGCCGCTTCGACGAACCTGGCCCGCCTGCGGGGCTGGGCCCCTCGCGGCGAGCGCTGCCGGGCCGCGATCCCCCACGGCCACTGGAAAACCACGACCTTTACCGCCGGCCTGCGGGTGGATGGCCTGAGCGCGCCGCTGGTGCTCGATGGCGCCATGAACGGCCCGGTCTTCCTGGCCTATGTCGGGCAGGTTCTGGTACCCGAGCTGACGCCCGGCGATATCGTGGTGATGGACAACCTGCCGGCCCACAAGGTGGCGGGAGTACGCCAGGCCATCGAAGGCGCAGGAGCCACACTGCGCTACTTGCCACCCTATAGCCCCGACCTGAACCCGATCGAGATGGCCTTCTCCAAGCTCAAGGCACTGCTGAGAAAGGCGGCGGCGCGGACCGTGCCGCAGCTGTGGCAGAGCATTGGCGAGGCGATTGCGCAGTTCTCTGCACAGGACTGCAGGCACTACTTCGAGGCAGCCGGATATGAATCGGGATAAGGTAAAAATGCTCTAGCTCTGGCGAGCGACTTCTGTCGCATCAGTTATTTTTGCGTGGACGAAGCGAGCAGAGGATCGGGAGTCGGCGCTGCCCTCGAATCGTATGCCACCGAACTGGCCATTGCTCGTGGCTGTGACCGGATGGAGGTTCACTGCCATTCCAGACGGACCGATGCCCACCGTTTTTATCATCGGCAAGGCTACGAAGAGTCGCCAAAGTATCTGATCAAATCATTGACTTCATGACGTTCGTTCCGCCCGCTCCGGAAACGATGGCTACCCGAAGTTTCCGACCGCGCTCATTTACAGTCGGCCCAAGTCGTCCGCGTGCCGCGAACGACTACGCGACATGTTCCACGGCCTGGCGCTCCGGCTATCCAGACGCCGGAGCATTCGACCGAAACAACGGAACGAATCCATCGTCCGGTATCGCAGCGCGACAGGCATGTCCCAGAGGCGACCATGCCTGCCCGTTCGCCGCTTACTTCAACCCCAGTGCCGTGCGGGTTTCCTGCCTGGCTGCCGCGAACTCGGCCTTGAACTCGGCATCGGCTTGCAGCAGCGCCGCCAGAGCCGTGCCGGCGCGATAACCCATTTCCAGGTCCTGGGGATAGTGCATGCCGGCGATCACGCGGCTTTCGGCATATTCCCGGGCACGGCTCCAGAGTTCGCTCTTGCGTTCCGGCACTATCTCGGACATGACGATGGCCGAAGCGGTAACGCGGGCTGCACGGCTGGAAGGCCAGGAGCCCTTGGTCGGCAGGTTTTCGCCCTGGGACTTGGCCATTTCGACGGACATCATGCTGGCCTGGGGCAGAACCTGGACACGGCCGTCGGCGGCAAAAGGCCGCTTCCGGTCGAAAACGTTCTGGGCCGCTTCGACCACAGCGGCCTCGGAATTGCCCAGACGGGCGAACAGCCGTGCGGTGGCGGGCAACTCGGCAGCGGTGAAATGCGCCCCCAGGACCTGGCCGAACATATCGAACACAGTGCCTTTGGCATCTTTCACGGCCTGGGCGATACGCTCCGCTCCGGCCGCTTTCTGGGCGGCCAGGATGGCCTCGACTTCGGCCTTCTGCTCGGGGCTGTCCAGGGTGGGCGGAGCGGGCAGGAGCAGGGTCAGATCCAGTCTGTCGATACTGCCGTAGGTCGGCGTTTCGTTGGAGTGGGCTGTCGCATGGCTCGTACCGAGCATTAACAGAGCGGCGATCAGGCCGGTGGCGAGGCGAGGATGAAGATTCATGCAGTGTTCCTTTGCGTCGTCGCTTGGAGAATTTTCGGGAAACCGGCGATATGGCCGATTGCCTGACTCAGGGCAAGCTCCATGCCACGCGCGAAAACGCACGTCCGGGTATGAAAGAAGCGTTTAGTTCCCTGATGTAGACAAATCTCCTTCTTTTTCAACGTTATACCGAGGTCCGCCGTTCACGGCCGAACATGTGCGTACACAGAGGTACGGGAACGCGCGCATCCACCCGGCGGGAACACGGAATCTCCACGTCCCTCCCGGCGCGGCGGTCTTGGAAAGGGTGCTTCACTCCAGGTATTCCACCCGATTGCGGGCCACTTTTCGCGATTCCGACGGGCATCCGGCTCGTATCGCCGGGAGCCCCGGAAGCGCCGCAACGACCGCTGGAAAGCATGACGCCCACACCCGCCAAGCCACAGGGAGACCCCCACGAAACGCAGTCGCCCACGGAAGAGCGGCAACGCTGGTCGCGGCAGGTCACGGAAAACAGCGATGCCCTCGATCTCGAACCGGGCGTATTCACCTGGGCCGATCCGCGCGCCATCGCCCGCTCCCTCAAGGCCAGCGCGGAGCGCAGCGAGCGCCGCAAGACCACGCCATTCCGCGCCGCCATGTCGATGCTCACGTTCTACATCAACCGTGCCGGGCGCCAGTTATCCGGGGAGCGGAAAGCGCGCCTGGAAGCGGCGAAGGATGAGCTTCGCGTGCTTTTCGAACGGCCACGCCGGGACAAGAAACCTCCCGGCAAGCCGCATCCATAGTGGAACCGCCGCGGGGAACGGCGCCGCAATCGCCTCCGTGCAGCCGACCATCCCGTGGCCCCGGGCCCTGGGTATTCCATACTTCGTGCGGCTATCCTCGAGAGAAGACCACGCAAAGGTTATCCCAGCCCCTGTCGGAGGAAGTGACCCATGGAGCGGTTCGTGCGGACCAACGGCATCCGTTTGCATTGCCTGGATCATCCCGGCGGCGATCCGCCGCTGCTGCTGATGCCCGGCCTGACCGCCAACGCCCATGCCTTCGACGGCCTGATCGAAGCGGGCCTGAGTCCGGCGTTGCGGGTGCTGGCCGTGGATCTGCGCGGGCGCGGGCTGAGCGACAAGCCGGACAGCGGCTACGGCATGGCCGAGCATGCCGCCGACGTGATCGGCCTGCTGGACGCGCTGGGGCTGGAGCGAGTGGTGCTGGGCGGGCATTCGTTCGGCGGCCTGCTGGCCCTGTACATGGCGGCGCACTACCCGGAGCGGGTCGGCCGGCTGGTGGTGCTCGACGCCGCCGGCTCCTTCCACCCGCAGGTGCGCGAACTGATCCAGCCCTCCCTGGAGCGCCTGGGCAAGGTGCATCCCTCCTGGGACGAATACCTGGCGACGATGAAGCGCTTGCCGTTCTACGCGGGCTGGTGGGAGCCGACCATCGAGAGCGCCTACCGGGCCGACGTGGAAATCCGCGGCGACGGCACGGTCAAGCCGCGCTCGCGTCCCGAGGCGATCGGCGAAGCGCTGGACAGGCTGCTCGCCGAGGACTGGCCCGGCATTCTCGCCGCCGTCCGCCAGCCCATGCTGCTGGTCAATGCCCCGGGCGCCTACGGGCCGCCCGGAACGCCGCCGGTCCTGCCGCGCGAGCAGGCGCTGGAGACGGTCGCGGCGGTGGCCGACGGGCGCTGCGTCGAGGTACCCGGCAACCACATGACCATGCTCTTCGGGGAAGGCGCCGCACGGACGGTGAAAGCGATCCTGGCATTCGTTCGCCCATAGCCGGTTTCCGGGCGTCAGGGTGAAAAAGCGCTACGCGCGTTTTCCACCCTGCGTGGGGATCGAGGGACCTTGCGAAGGAGGGGGAATTACAGGGCGAAGGGCAGGGCGACCTGGACGTGGCGGCGCGCCTGCAGGCGGCGGCGGAACACTTCGGGATCGTGGATCAGCACCTGCTGGCCGGCGAAGGCCTGGGCGGCGATCAGCCGGGACAGCCAGAAGCGCAGGCAGGCGATGCGCAGCATGGCCGGCCAGAGTTCGGCCTCGGCGGCGCGGAACGGGCGCTTGGCGGAGTAGGCGGCGAGCATGGCCTGGGTGAGTTGCGGATCGAGGCTGCCGTCTTCCTTCGAGCACCAGTCGTTCACGGCGATCGCCAGGTCGTAGAGCATGGGGCCGGCGAAGGCGTTGTAGAAGTCGATCACTCCGGTCAGGTGCGGGCCGTCGAACAGCGCATTGTCGCGGAACAGGTCGGCGTGCAGGTTGGCGGTAGGCAGGGCGAGCAGGCGGCTCTTCAGGCGGGCGACCTCGGCCAGCGCCTCGCGCAGCAGCGGCAGTTGCTCGTCCGGCAGTTGCAGGGCGAGTTCCGGGCCCTTCTCCAGCATCCATTCCAGGCCGCGGTCGCTGGGTCGCGGCAGCGGGCTCTTGCAGGTCGCCAGATGCAGGCGGGCGAGCAGCGTGCCGACTTCGCGACAGTGCTGCGCATTGGGCTCCTGCACGTGCCTGCCGGACAGGCGCGGCTGCAACAGCGCCGGCTTGCCGGCCAGCTTGCGCAGGGCCAGGCCGTCGCCGGTGCGCAGGGCGTAGGGCACCGGCAGGTCGGCCGCGTGCAGCACGTCGAGCAGTTCGATGAAGAACGGCAGATCGTCCATCTGCCCGCGTTCGACCAGGGTCAGGACGTACTCGCCCTGCTCCAGGGTGACGAAGAAGTTGCTGTTCTCGCTGCCTTCGGCAATGCCCTGGAAATCCAGCAGCCGGCCGAGCCCGTAGGGCGCGACGAAGGTTTCCAGCTCGTGGCGTTCGAGAGGGGTGAAGACCGACATGTTCAGGAGGGCTCGCTTACCATTCGAAGATTTTCCAGGCGGGGATCCGCATGGTCGGCTCGTCGGAGCGCACGAAATTGGCATCGTTGCCGTCGGCGCGCACCAGGAAATAGGGTTTGCCAAACTTGGGAGTGACCTTGATGGCATAGAGGAAACCATTGACGCGGTATTCCTCGATGGTCTTGTCGTCCTCCTCGCGGATGGTCACGTCCGGTTCGCCGGACGGCGCATCCTGCTGGGCGAAGGCGCCGACTGCGCCCAGAGCCAGCAGGCCGGCCAGCAGCAGGCGAGGGAAGGTGTGCATGATAACCTTGTCCTTTCGTCGTCAATGGTTCTCTCATTTTAGCGCCGCACCCGCGGAAAAGGTTGATTCTTCATCATGACCCAGACCCCCCTCGTCCTGGTGGACGGCTCCTCCTATCTGTACCGCGCCTTCCATGCGCTGCCGCCGCTGGCCACCTCCGGCGGCACGCCCACGGGGGCGGTGAAGGGTGTGCTGAACATGCTGCTGGCCCTGCGCAAGCAATATCCGGACAGCCCCTTCGCGGTGGTGTTCGATGCCAAGGGGCCGACCTTCCGCGACGAGTTGTTCGAGCACTACAAGTCGCACCGCCCGCCGATGCCGGACGATCTGCGGGTGCAGATCGAGCCGCTGCACGCCTGCGTGCGCGCCCTCGGCCTGCCGCTGTTGTGCGTCGAGGGGGTGGAGGCGGACGATGTGATCGGCACCCTGGCGCGCGGCAGCGCGCTCGACGGCCGGCCGGTGGTGATCTCCACCGGCGACAAGGACATGGCGCAACTGGTCGACGGCCACATCACCCTGGTCAACACCATGACCGGCAGCGTGCTGGACCACGCCGGAGTGGCGGAGAAGTTCGGCGTCGGCCCCGAGCTGATCATCGACTACCTGGCGCTGATGGGCGACAAGGTGGACAACATCCCCGGCGTGCCGGGAGTCGGCGAGAAGACCGCGCTCGGCCTGCTGCAGGGCCTGGGCGGCGGCCTCGATACCATCTACGCCAACCTCGAGCGGGTGGCGACGCTGCCGATCCGTGGCGCCAAGTCGCTGGCCGCCAAGCTCGAGGAGCACCGCGAGATGGCCTACCTGTCCCACCGGCTGGCGACCATCAAGACCGACGTGGCGCTGGATATCGAGATCGACGCGCTGCATCCGGCCGCGCCGGACCGCGAGGCGCTGATCGCCCTCTACCGCGAACTGGAATTCAAGAGCTGGCTGGACGAGCTGCTGCGCGAAGCCCATGCCGCCGGCCCCACGGCGGACCCGGCGGCGCCCGGCACGCACTACGAGACGCTGCTCGACCGGGAGCGCTTCGCGGCCTGGCTGGACAAGCTGAAGCAGGCCGGGCTGATCGCCTTCGACAGCGAGACCACCAGCCTGGACGCCCAGCAGGCGGAACTGGTCGGCCTGTCCTTTGCCGTCGCACCCTTGGAGGCGGCCTACATCCCGCTGGCGCACAGCTACATGGGCGTGCCCGACCAGCTCGACCGCGACGCGGTGCTCGCCGCGCTCCGGCCGATCCTGGAAGACCCGGCCAGGGCCAAGGTCGGCCAGCACGCCAAGTACGACATGAACGTGCTGGCGCATTACGGCATCGAGGTGCGCGGCGTGGCCTACGACACCATGCTGGAGTCCTACGTGCTGGATTCCACGGCGACCCGCCACGACATGGACAGCCTGGCGCTGAAATACCTCGGCCAGGGCACCATCCGCTTCGAGGACATCGCCGGCAAGGGCGCCAAGCAACTGACCTTCGACCAGATCGCCCTGGAGCAGGCCGGCCCCTACGCCGCCGAGGACGCCGACGTGACCCTGCGCCTGCACCAGTGCCTGTGGCAGAAGCTCGAGGCCATCCCGGCGCTGGCGAAGGTGCTGAAAGAGATCGAGATGCCGCTGGTCCCGGTGCTGGCGCGCATCGAGCGGCACGGCGCGCTGGTCGACGCCAAGCTGCTCGGCGAGCAGAGCCTGGAACTGGGCGAGAAGCTGCAGCAGTTGGAGCGCGAGGCCCACGAGTTGGCCGGCGAACCCTTCAACCTCGCCTCGCCCAAGCAGCTCGGCGCCATCCTCTACGACAAGCTGGGCCTGCCGGTGCTCTCCAAGACCGCCAAGGGCCAGCCGTCCACCGCCGAGAGCGTGCTCGCCGACCTGGCCGAGCAGGGCTATCCGCTGCCCCAGGTGATCATGCGCCACCGCAGTCTGAACAAGCTCAAGGGCACCTACACCGACAAACTGCCGCAGCAGATCAACCCACGCACCGGGCGCATCCACACCAGCTACCACCAGGCGGTGACCGCCACCGGGCGGCTGTCCTCCTCGGACCCGAACCTGCAGAACATCCCGATCCGCACCACCGAGGGCCGACGCATCCGCCAGGCCTTCGTCGCGCCCGAGGGCTACCGGCTGGTGGCCGCCGACTATTCGCAGATCGAACTGCGCATCATGGCCCACCTGGCCCAGGATACGAGCCTCTTGCACGCCTTCCGGAACGACCTGGACGTGCACCGGGCGACCGCCGCCGAGGTGTTCGGCGTCGCCCCGGAAGCGGTCAGCGCGGACCAGCGGCGCAGCGCCAAGGCGATCAACTTCGGGCTGATCTACGGCATGAGCGCCTTCGGCCTGGCCAGGCAGATCGGCGTCGAGCGCAAGGAGGCGCAGGCCTACATCGACCGCTACTTCGCTCGCTATCCCGGCGTGCTCGCCTACATGGAGCGCACCCGGGCGCAGGCGGCCGAACAGGGCTACGTGGAGACCCTGTTCGGTCGCCGCCTGTACCTGCCGGAGATCCACTCGAAGAACGGCGCCTTGCGCAAGGCCGCCGAGCGCACCGCGATCAACGCACCGATGCAGGGCAGCGCGGCGGACATCATCAAGCGCGCCATGGTGACGGTGGATGCCTGGCTGCTGGAGAGCGGGCTGGATGCGCGGATGATTCTGCAGGTGCACGACGAACTGGTGCTGGAGGTGCGCGAGGATCAGGTCGAGGCGCTCAAGGCCGGCCTGCTGCCGCGCATGAGCGGCGCCGCCGCGCTGGACGTGCCGCTGCTGGTCGAGGCCGGGGTCGGCGGCAACTGGGACGAGGCGCACTGAGCCGGCCACCGCGAAGCCGTCGGGAAAGCACGAACACTCCCGGAAAAGCCGCCCCTTCGTGCCAGAGTCCCGTTCGCCGCTCCGACTGAACTTTTGGCGCGATCGTGCAGTCAGACCCGGTACGATTGGCTGAAAAGCCTCTCGATGCTCCTTGTTGTGTTAAGTGTTGGCAGATATTCGGACTCTTCGGGGTCCGGAGTTGAACCCCGGGCTTCTTCCTCCCCCACACGAAGTCCGGGTTTTTTTTGCCCGGAATCCTCCGCTTCCATCTTGCCCGCCGCCCGGCGCCCGGCGCCTAAGCGCGCTCCAGGTCGGCCAGACCGGCCATCGCGAACCGCCACAGACCGTCCGCCAGCGTCGCAGGCGACTGTGCGAACAGCGGCTGGATCGGCGTCGCGCAGCGGCGGTCGACGATCAGCATGACCAGGCAGGGCGCTATCACGCTGAGGACCAGCCGCGGCATCCGCGGGTCCGTGGGCGCGATGGCGGCGATCTCGCCGACGATCGTGGCGAGCACCTCGAACTTGGGCTGCGTTTCCTCCTGGAAGACTCTCTCCAGCAATGACGTGGGCGACAGTATTTCGCGCGCCCACACCTGCATCGTCCAGTTGTCGGCATCCAGGACATGGCGGACCAGTTCGACGAGGAAGTGGTGCAGCTTGTCGGCCGCCGGCAAGGTACTGGCGGAAAGCTCCTGCAGGAACTCCATGCTCATGAAGCGGCGGTGGACCTCCTTGAGCACGGCCAGGTAAAGCCCGTCGCGACTGCCGAAGTGGTAGTTGATGGCCGCGATGTTGACGCCGGCCTGCTCGCAGATCGATTTGCTGGTGGTACCGAGGTAGCCCCGCTCGGCGAACAGGCGGCCGGCCGTCTCGATGATCTCGATACGGGTGGCGTCACCGTCGGCCCGGGGCTGTCGCCCCTTGCCGGCGAGGGCGGGGGTCCGGTTCGTGGCGGAGCGCTTGCGGGAGACGGGCATCGCGAATGACTGGACAAGAAAAGACCGATCCAGTATAGATCAAATCAAATTCAAATTTATATTCGAACTCAATAGAGTCCGGGCGTCCATCCATGACGAAAAAGCGTTTTCTCGCGGTAGCGCTCCTGTCGACCGCGCTCGTCGCCGGCGGCCTGTACTGGTGGCAGCGGCGCGACGACGGCCCTGGCGATGTCCTGACCCTGTACGGAAACGTCGATATCCGCCAGGTCGCGCTGGCCTTCGAAGGCAGCGACCGGATCGCCGAGATGCGCGTGGAGGAAGGCGACCGCGTCCACGCCGGGCAGGTGCTGGCGATGCTGGACACGCGCACCCTCCGCTTGCAACTGGAGCAGGCCGTGGCGCAGGTCGGGGTGCTCGAACAGAGCCTGCTGGCCCTGCGTAACGGCAGCCGCCCGGAGGAGATCGCGCAGGCCGACGCCCAGGTCGTCGCCGCCGCCGCCGAGGTCGAGCGCAGCCGCCTGCAATTCCGGCGCCTGCACGACGCTTCCATGCGGACCGGCGGGCACGCCGTGAGCCGGCAGGATCTGGACAACGCCCGGGCCCAGTTGCGCGTGGCGCAGGCGCAGTTGGACGCGCAACGACAGGCGCAGCGCCTGGCCAGGATCGGACCGCGCCAGGAGGACATCGCCCGCGCCGAGGCGCAATTGCGGGCGGCGCAGGCCGAGCGGGCGTTGCTCCAGCACCGCATCGACCTGGCCGAGCTACGCGCGCCGCAGGCCGCCGTGGTGCGCGCGCGGCTGCTGGAGCCGGGCGATATGGCCTCGCCGCAGCAGCCGGCCTACACGCTGGCGCTGAGCGACCCCAAATGGGTGCGCGCCTATGCGAACGAGGTCGAACTGGGCCGCATCCGGCCGGGCATGGCCGCCACGGTCGTCACCGACAGCGCACCGGACGCACCGATCGACGGACGGGTGGGTTTCATTTCCTCGGTCGCCGAGTTCACGCCCAAGTCCGTGCAGACCGAGGACCTGCGCACCAGCCTGGTCTACGAGGTGCGCATCCTTGTCGACGATCCGCGCGACAGGCTGCGCCTGGGCATGCCCGCCACGATCCGGCTGGTCGCCGATGCGGAGACGAAGGAACGACCATGAGCGCCGACGAGATCCTGGCCGTGGACGCACGCGGGGTCGGCAAGCGCTTCGCCGATCCCGCGACGCGGCGCCAGTTGGCCGCGCTCGACGACGTCGACGTGCGGGTGGCGCATGGCGCGCTCACCGCGCTGGTCGGGCCGGACGGCGCCGGCAAGACCACCTTCCTGCGGCTGGTCGCCGGGCTGATGCGGCCGGACCGAGGCGAATTGTCGGTGCTAGGCCTGGACGTGACGCGCCAGCCGCAGGCGGTGCAAGACCGCATCAGCTACATGCCGCAACGCTTCGGCCTCTACGAGGACCTGAGCGTGCAGGAGAACCTCGACCTGTACGCCGACCTGCATGCGCTGCCGCTGCCGGTGCGCCGCGAGCGTTTCGCCCGGTTGCTGGAGATGACCGACCTCGAGCGCTTCACCAGACGCCCGGCGGGCAAGCTGTCCGGCGGCATGAAGCAGAAGCTCGGCCTGGCCTGCACGCTGGTGCGCTCGCCGGAACTGTTGCTGCTGGACGAGCCCACCGTCGGCGTCGATCCGCTGTCGCGGCGCGAACTGTGGGAGATCGTGCAGCGCCTGGTGACGCAGGAACGCCTGTCGGTACTGCTGGCGACTTCCTACATGGACGAGGCCGAGCGTTGCGCGCAGGTCCACGTGCTGCACGAAGGCCGTGTCCTGGCCAGCGGCAGTCCCGCCGAGATCGCCGCGCATGCCCGCGGCCTGTGCCACGACGCCGAGCCGCCGCCGGGACAGCCGCCGCGCCTGCTCCAGGCGCGGCTGCTCGACGACGACGCGGCGATCGTCGATGCGGTGCCGCATGGCGGGCGCGTGCACTTCATCCTGCGCGGCGCCACCGGCCCGGCCGAACTCGGGCTGCCCGCGCGGACGCTGCGGCCGGTGGCCGAGAAGCTGGAGGATGGCTTCATGGTGTTGCTGCGCGCGCGCAGCGGCGAGCGCCCGGCCGAGGCCGCCCGGGCCATGCCCGAAGGCTCGGGCGCCGCTGCGGCCGGGGAAGACGCCCCGGTCATCGAGGTGCGCGACCTGGTGCGCCGCTTCGGCGACTTCGTCGCGGTCGACAAGACCAGCTTCAGCGTGCGGCGCGGCGAGATCTTCGGCCTGCTCGGCCCCAACGGCGCGGGCAAGACCACCACCTTCCGCATGCTCTGCGGGCTGCTGCCGCCGAGCGGCGGCCAGGCGCGCGTCGCCGGGCTCGACCTGCGCAGCGCGCGCGCCCAGGCGCGCGGCCGCATCGGCTACGTGTCGCAGAAGTTCGCCCTGTACGCGAACCTGACGGTGGAGGAGAACCTGCGCTTTTTCGGCGGCGCCTACGGCCTGCGCGGCGCCGCGTTGCGCCAGCGCATGCAGGCGGTGCTCGCGCAGTTCGACCTGCGCGGACACCAAGCGCAGCCGGCCGGGCAGTTGCCCGGCGGCGTCAAGCAGCGCCTGGCGATGGCGGTCGGACTGCTGCACGAGCCGGACATCCTGTTCCTCGACGAACCGACCAGCGGCGCCGATCCGCTGGCGCGGCGCGGCTTCTGGCGGCGCATCACCGCGCTGGCGAGCGCCGGCACCACCGTCGTGGTCACCACGCACTTCATGGAGGAAGCCGAATACTGCGACCGCATCGTCATCCAGGACGCCGGCAGGCTGCTGGCGCTGGGCACGCCGGAGCAGGTACGGCGACAGGCCGGCGAAACCGCGCAGCGACGCCTGGACATGGAGCAGGCCTTCATCGCCATCGTCGAACGCGCACGTGCGGCGCGCGATACGACGGAGCCGACGCCATGACGGGAGCCCGGCGCGGCGCGTGGCGCGACTTCCGGCGACGGCTGGCGGCGCTGATCCGCAAGGAGTTCCGCCAGTTGCTGCGCGACCGCAGCAACCTGCTGATCGGCATCGGCCTGCCGATCGCGCTGATCCTGATCTTCGGCTACGGCCTGTCGCTGGACGTGCGCGACGCGCGCCTGGCGGTGGCGCTGGAAGACGCCTCGCCGGCGGCATACGAGACGGTCGCCGGCCTGGAGGGCTCCACCTATATGTCCACCACGGTGGTGCGCTCGCTCGCCGCGGCCCGGCGCCTGATGGACGAACACCGGGTCGATGCGCTGCTCTACCTGCCCGCCGACTTCGCGCGGCGCGCGGCCGCCGGCGATGCGCGCGTGCAACTGTTGCTGCAGGGCGGCGATCCGACCCGCTCGGCGGCGATCCGCGGCTACGTCGAAGGCGCGCTGGCGCAGGGCGAGCAGAAGCGCCGGGACCGTCAGGGCGCCGCGGCGGGAAGCGGGGTGGTCGCGGTGGAGCGCATGTGGTTCAACGCCGCCAACGACAGCACCTGGTACCTGGTGCCCGGCTTGATCGTGCTGATCATGACCCTGGTCGGCACCTTCCTCACCGCCCTGGTGATGGCGCGCGAATGGGAGCGCGGCACGCTGGAGTCGCTGTTCGTCACCCCGGTCCGGCCGGGCGAGGTACTGCTGGCCAAGATAGTGCCGTACTTCGCGGTCGGACTGGTCGGGCTCGGCATGTGCCTGGCGGCCGCTCGGCTGCTGTTCGATGTGCCGATCCAGGGTTCGTTGTCGGTGTTGCTGGCCGCCAGCATGCTGTACATGGTCGTGTCGCTGGGCATCGGCCTGCTGATCTCGGCCTTCACCCGCAACCAGTTCCTGGCCAGCCAGGTCGCGATCCTGGCGAGCTTCATGCCTTCGCTGATGCTCTCGGGTTTCGTCTTCGACCTGCGCAACGTGCCGCCGGCGGTGCAGGTGGTCGGGCATCTGCTGCCGGCCACCTACTTCATGGAGCTGGTCAAGACGCTGTTCCTGGCCGGCACCTACTGGCCGATCGTGCTCAAGGACTGCGCGATCCTCGCCCTGTACGCGGTCGCGCTGCTGGCGCTGGCGCGCGCGGTGACGCGCAAGCGCCTGGATTGAGGACAAGCGCCGTGATCGACTACCTGTATAGACTCGCCAACCTGTGCCGCAAGGAGTTCCTGGCGGTGCTCAAGGACCCGGCCAACCGGGTGATCCTGATCGCGCCGGTGATCCTGCAGACCCTGCTGTTCGGCTATGGCGCGACCTTCGACCTGAACGACGTGCCCTATGCGGTGCTCGACCAGAGCCGCGGCGAGCTGTCGATGCGCCTGCTGGCGCGGCTGGACGGGACCGGCAGGTTCCATCGCGTGGCCACGCTGCATTCGCCGGCACGGATCGCCGACCTCATCGACGCCGGCGACGCGCTGCTGGTGCTGCACTTCGCCGCGGACTTCGACAGCCGCCTGAGCAGCCGGGGCAGCGCGCCGCTGCAGGTACTGCTGGACGGGCGCAACTCGACCACGGCGGGCAACGCCGCCGCGCAGATCCGCGAAGTGGTGGCGAATTTCAACGCCACGCTGCCGGGAGTCGCCAGTCCTCCCGTCACGCTGGAGACACGCGCCTGGTTCAACCCGAACCTGGAAACGCGCTGGAACATCCTGCCGGGCCTGATCGCCTCGCTGAGCATGATCCAGGTGATGATGCTGGCGGCGCTGTCGGTGGCGCGCGAGCGCGAGCAGGGCACCTTCGACCAGTTGCTGGTGACCCCGGTCTCGCCCAGCCAGATCATGATCGGCAAGGCGTTGCCGGCCATCGTCATCGGCCTGCTGCAATCGGCCCTGGTGATGCTGATTTCGATCCATTGGTTCGACGTGCCGATGGCCGGCGCGTGGCCGGCCCTGGCCGTCGGCCTGCTGGTGTTCACCGTCGCGGTGGTGGGGGTCGGGCTGTCGATCTCGGCGCTGTCGGCCAACATGCAGCAGGCGATGCTGTACACCTTCGTGCTGCTGGTGCCGCTGGTTCTGCTGTCGGGCCTGGCCACCCCGGTGCGCAACATGCCCGAGGCGTTCCAGATCGCCACGCATGCCAACCCGCTGCGCTTCGCCATCGACCTGGTGCGCCGGGTATATCTGGAAGGCGCGCCGCTGGAGCAGGTCTGGCGCGACTTCATTCCCATGGTCTGTGTGGCGGCGCTGACCCTGCCGCTGGCCGCCTGGCTGTTCCGCAACCGGCTCGCCTGAGTCTTCCATGAGTGTCCTGCGCTTTCGCGATGACGTACCAGGAAGGGTGGCCGAAACCGGCAGGCCGTCGCCGCTCCGTTCGATACCCGGAGCCATGATCGAGCATATCGACATCCATCTCGATTCGACCGCGCGGCGTTCGTGAAGACGAGGACGCCGGGAAACCCGGCGAGAGGACCGGGGCATCCGGCTCGCGGACGGGCGGAAAACGCAAAGACGCCGGTACGACCCCGGTTGCGCGGATGGGCCGACGGCATGGTTGACATGGAAAAGTGAGGGCGGCTCTCCCGCCGCTTCGATCGCCAGGGGGGGCAGGGGGGCGGGAGAGCCTAACGCGGTATCGGCCCGGTCGGAGGTCCGGGCCGGAAAACTCTTAGCGGATGGCGCGCAGACTGTCGCCGGCGTCGGCCAGGGCGGTGGTCTTGGGCCGTTTCGGATACGGACGGTTGCCGCGGATCTCGACCTTGTCGCCGGCGGCGAAGGTACGGTTCGGCGAGCGTACCGTCTTCAGTTCGCCACTGTCGGTACGAACCACGTAGGCGCGGTCGCTGCCATTGGCCGCTTCCTGGGCGGAGCCGCCGAACAGCGCCCCGACGCCGGCACCGACCAGGGCGCCGATCGGCCCGCCGACGGCGCCGACCATCATGCCGGTCATGCCACCCGTTGCCTTGCCGGAGGTCTGGTCCTTCACTTCACGAACGATCTCGTCTGCGTTGGCGGTGCCGATGGACAGCAGGCCGAAGGTCAGAGCCAGGATGCCGAACTTTTTCATGGCGGTTCCTCCGAGGAACTTTCAGTGGGCTACGACATGGTTATTCCACGAAACATGCCAGAAGGGTTGGCACGTAGAATCAATGACTTAGCTTCCTTTCCCCGGAGCGTTTCGCGACAAAATGTCGCGTCACGCACAAACGCCTGTCGGAATCCCTCCAAAAAAATGAACTTTCATTGATCCAGATCAAGTAATCGTAGCCGTATCTGTGCTCATCGCCATCGAGAACGATGGATGGCGCAGGCGGGCAATAGGGACGATGCGGGCAGGAAGCGGCCTGCGCGGGACCTTGGCGGAGGCCGGCGCGGAGGGGCAACGAGCGGAGGGGCGGAAACGAACGGAATGCGGAAAGGCCGGCGGAGGAGCGGCCGACTCAGTTGGGCGCGTGCAGTACCTTCTGCTCGCCGTCGGCGCCTTCGGCCTCGTGGTCGCGTTCGCCGAGGCCGGCGGCCTCCTGGGCGCTGCCGCCGAACAGCGCGCCGACACCCGCCCCGATCAGCATGCCGAGCGGACCGCCGATGGCGCCGATCATCATGCCGTTCATGCCACCCAGCGACTTGCCGGTGGTCTGTTCTTCGGTTTCCTCGACCGCCTCGGCGGCATGCGCGCTGGCGAAGGCCAACAGGCCGAGGATCAGGGTCGGGATCGCGAAGTTCTTCATGGGGGTTCCTCCGAGGAACATTGCTGGGTTTCTGCTTCCTTGAACCACCGGCTCGGACGACCGCTCCTCCTTAGCGTTAGCAGGCGAGCGGTGGCGGGGTCGAACGGTGCCAGATACGCTATCGATGGGCCAAACCTTGAAATAAAAAGTAATTATTTCATTGATCTGGATCAATACACGTCAGGCGATTTCCTACCTTGGTATAAACCACCCGACACCGCCCCATGGCTGTGACTACCCGTTCGCCAGGCTCTCTGGCATTACGTGCAGAAACCGTACCGTACGAAAAGCATGGAAATGACGGCCGTCGCCCGCATTCACCGGAAAGGCGCGCGTTCCGGTAAAGCGCAGTAGAATCCCTCGCCCTTTCGCTACTAGCCCGCGAGTCGCTGCGCCATGACCGCTTCCGCCTTCCGTCCCGAACTGCTGTCTCCCGCCGGCACCCTCAAGTCCATGCGCTACGCCTTCGCCTACGGCGCCGATGCGGTGTACGCCGGGCAGCCGCGCTACAGCCTGCGGGTGCGCAACAACGAATTCGATCATGCCCACCTGGCGCTCGGCATCGCGGAAGCCCACGCCCAGGGCAGACGCTTCTACGTGGTGGTCAACATCGCCCCGCACAACACCAAGCTGAAGACCTTCCTCAAGGACCTGCAGCCGGTGATCGACATGCAACCGGATGCGCTGATCATGTCCGACCCGGGACTGATCATGCTGGTGCGCGAGCACTTTCCGGAAATGGCCATCCACCTCTCGGTGCAGGCCAACGCGGTGAACTGGGCCAGCGTGGAGTTCTGGCGCCGCCAGGGGCTGACCCGGACGATCCTCTCCCGCGAGCTGTCGTTGGAGGAGATCGGCGAGATGCGCGAGCGGGTGCCGGGCATGGAGCTGGAGGTGTTCGTCCACGGCGCGCTGTGCATGGCCTATTCCGGGCGCTGCCTGCTGTCCGGCTACATCAACCACCGCGATCCCAATCAGGGCACCTGCACCAACGCCTGCCGCTGGGAGTACCGGGCGCACGAGGGCAGGGAAGACGAACTGGGCAACATCGTCCACGTCCAGGAGCCGGTCCGGGCGCAGCCGGCCGAGCCGACCCTGGGCAGCGGCGTGCCCACCGAACGGCTGATGCTGCTCGAGGAGAGCAAGCGGCCGGGCGAGTACATGGAGGCCTTCGAGGACGAGCACGGCACCTACATCATGAACTCCAAGGACCTGCGCGCCGTGCAGCACGTCGAGCGGCTGGTGAAGATGGGCGTGCATTCGCTGAAGATCGAGGGCCGCACCAAGAGCCACTACTACGTGGCGCGCACCGCCCAGGTCTACCGCAAGGCGATCGACGACGCGGTGGCCGGCCGGCCGTTCGACAAGTCGTTGATGGACACCCTGGAATCGCTGGCCCATCGCGGCTACACCGAGGGCTTCCTGCGCCGCCACGTACACGACGAATACCAGAACTATGCCCATGGCTATTCGCTGTCCGAACGCCAGCAGTTCGTCGGCGAGCTGACCGGCGAGCGCCGCAACGGTCTGGCCGAGGTGCAGGTGAAGAACCGTTTCGCCCTCGGCGACCGCCTGGAGCTGATGACCCCCCGGGGCAACCTGAACTTCCGCCTGGAGGCGCTGGAGAACAAGCGCGGCGAGCGCGCCGAGGTGGCCCCGGGCGACGGCCACACCCTCTACCTGCCGGTACCGGAAGGCGTGGACCTCGGCCATGCCCTCCTGATGCGCGAGCTGGACGGCGCCACCACCCGCGGCTGAGACTCAGTCGACCGCGCAGGATGGCTGCGCGGTCTGCTCGTGCAGGCGGCTGGTCAGGATCGCCGCCTCCACCGGCCGGCCGATCAGGTAACCCTGGATCTCGTCGCAACCGTGCTCGCGCAGGAACTCGAGCTGCGCCTGCTCCTCGACCCCCTCGGCGACCACCTCCAGGCCCAGGCTGTGGGCCATGACGATGATCGCCCGGGTGATCGCCGCATCGCCGCCCCGGCCGGAGCCGTCGAGACTGCGGATGAAGGTCTGGTCGATCTTCACCACGTTCACCGGCAGGTGCTTGAGATAGCCGAGCGACGAATAGCCGGTGCCGAAATCGTCGATCGCCAGGCGCACGCCCAGGGCGCGCAGCGCGCCGAACACCCGGGCCAGGTGCTCGACATCGTCCGACAACTGGCTCTCGGTCAGCTCCAGTTCCAGCAGGTGCGCCGGCAGGCCGGTCCTCGCCAGCACGGCGCCGACCCGCTCGACGAAGTCGTCCTGGCGCAACTGGCCCATAGAGACGTTCACCGCCACGCGCAGCCCGGCGATGCCCGCCTGCAGCCAGGCGCTCGCCTGGCTGCAGGCCTCGGACAGGACGAAGTCGCCGATGGCGCCGATCTGTCCGGTTTCCTCGGCCAGGGGGATGAACTGGGCCGGCGAGACCAGGCCTCGCTGGGGATGGCGCCAGCGCACCAGCGCCTCGGCGCCCTGCAGGCGGTTCGCCGCGAAATTCAGCTTCGGCTGGTAGAACACCTCCAGTTCGCCGCGCCCCAGCGCCTTGTCCAGCTGCGCTTCGAGCAGCAGGCGTTCGCGGCCGCTGCTCTGCAGGCTGTCGCGGTAGAACTGCACGGTGTTGCAACCGAGCTGCTTGGCGTGGCGCATGGCCATCGCCGCCTGGCAGAGCAGCGTCGCCGGATCGCCGCCGGCCGCGGACAGCAGGCCGATCCCCAGCGAGGCGCTGACCACCACCTCGTGCTCGTCCACCGATACGCCATGGCGCAGCAGGGTGAGCAGGCGCCGTCCGAGCTGTTCCACTTCCTCCAGGCTCTTGTCGGTATCCAGCAGCACGGCGAATTCGTCGACGGCGATCCGCGCGACGGTGTCCGCCCGGCGCAGGCTGCCGCCGAGGCGGCGGGCCAGTTCGCGGACGATCTCGTCGGCGAGCTGATGGCCGAGGCTTTCGTTGAGCCGCTTGAAGCGATCCAGGTTGAAGTGCATCAGCACCAGTTCGCGGCCGAGCACCCGCGGGCGGCTGGCCAGAAGCTTCAGGCGGCGCAGCAGCAGGCTGCGGTTGGCCAGGCCGGTCATCGGGTCGTGGCTGGAGAGGTAGCGGCGCAGCGCCTTTTCCTCGCGGCGCGCCCGTTCGCTGGCGGTGAGCGCCCGGGTGCGTTCGTCGACCCGCTCCTCCAGCGCCTTCTGCGCGCTGCGCAGTTCCTCCTCGACCCGCCTGCGCAACTGCACCTCGCGCGCCAGCTCGTCGTTCAGCCGGGCGGCGGCCCAGCGGCTCTGTTTCTCGAACTCCAGCAGCGAACGGTTCTGGTAACGCTGCAGCAGGTTGCGGCGGGTCGCCCGGTTGATCTGCCAGGCGCTGAGCACGAGAGCCGCCAGCAGGATCAGGCCGAGGCAGCCCCAGCCCTGCAGTTCGCCGCTGTCGAAGCTGAGCAGATAGAGGCTGGAGGGCAACAGGGCGGGCAGGGCGAAGGCGAGGAAGGCGCCCAGGCTGGCCGCGTAGGCCATGCTGGCGCAAATGGTCGCCGCCGCCAGCAGGCCATGGATCAGCGCCTGTTGCAGCGGCGTGGCCAGCGGCAGGAGGAAGATGCCGGTCTGGGTCAGGGTCGCCCCCGACACCGCGGCGCCGACCAGGAAGGTGAAGCGCCAGCCCGGGTCGGCCTGGCGCTTCGCCGGAGCCCGGAAGAAGGCGAGGATGCGCCACAGGCTCAGGCCGACCAGCAGGCCCAGCCAGGCCAGAGAGGATGGGCTGTGCTGTTCCCAGCGCAGCAGCACGCAGCCCAGGCCGTCGCTCAGCATCAAAATGATCGGTAGCGGCGCGGCACGGTACAGGCGACGGTTCACGGCCGCCTCCATCTGCACGCCGTAGCGCTCCCGGATGCTCTCCGGCTCTATGGCCGGCGGCACGACGTTGGCGGAAAGAACGGAGTTCATGTCCATGGTTCCAATTGACGCATCCAGTCCCAAGGTCAGCGATCGGGCGATCTTCCTCGGTGTAGCATTGCAAGGTAGCCCGAGTTTGCCCCGTCTTCACTGCCGCCGCTAGAATGCCTCGATGCGCGAAGACCTATCCTTTCTGCTAAGTGCACTCAACGCCGCCCAGCGCCAGGCCGTGACCGCTCCCCTGGGTCCGCGCCTGGTGCTGGCCGGCGCCGGCTCGGGCAAGACCCGCGTGCTGGTGCATCGCATCGCCTGGCTGATCGAGGTGGAGAATGCTTCTCCCCATGCGATCCTCGCCGTGACTTTCACCAACAAGGCCGCCGCCGAAATGCGCACGCGCATCGAGCAGTTGCTCGGGACGAGCCCGATGGGCATGTGGATCGGCACCTTCCACGGCCTGGCCCACCGCCTGCTGCGCGCCCACTGGCAGGAAGCGGGTCTCGCCGAGAACTTCCAGATCCTCGACGCCGACGACCAGCAGCGGCTGGTCAAGCGGGTGATCCGCGAACTGGGTCTCGACGAGCAGCGCTGGCCGGCGCGCCAGGCGCAGTGGTTCATCAACGCGAAGAAGGACGAGGGCCTGCGCCCGCAGCACATCCAGCCGGGCGGCGACCTGTTCCTCGCCACCCAGGCGAAGATCTACGCGGCCTACGAGGCGGCCTGCGCGCGCGCCGGGGTGATCGACTTCGCCGAGCTGCTGCTGCGCGCCCTCGACCTGTGGCGCGACCGGCCGGGCCTGCTGGAGCACTACCAGCGGCGCTTCCGGCATGTGCTGGTCGACGAGTTCCAGGACACCAACGCCGTGCAGTACGCCTGGCTGCGCCTGCTCGCGCAGGGCGGCGCCAGCCTGATGGCGGTCGGCGACGACGACCAGTCGATCTACGGCTGGCGCGGCGCGCGGATCGAGAACATCCAGCAGTTCTGCCAGGACTTTCCGGCCGCCGAAACCATCCGCCTGGAGCAGAACTACCGCTCCACCGGCAGCATCCTCAAGGCCGCCAACGCGCTGATCGCCAACAACCAGGGCCGCCTCGGCAAGGAGCTGTGGACCGAGGGCGCCGACGGCGAGCCGATCGGCCTCTACGCCGCCTTCAACGAGCACGACGAGGCGCGCTACGTGGTCGACAGCATCGAGCAGGCGCTCAAGGACGGCCTGACACGCAGCGAGATCGCCATCCTCTACCGCTCCAACGCCCAGTCGCGGGTGCTCGAGGAGGCGCTGCTGCGGGAGAAGATCCCCTACCGCATCTACGGCGGCCAGCGCTTCTTCGAACGCGCCGAGATCAAGAACGCGGTGGCCTACCTGCGGCTGATCCACACCCGCCACAACGACGCGGCACTGGAGCGGATCATCAACCTGCCGGCCCGCGGCATCGGCGAGAAGACCGTCGAGACCCTGCGCCAACTGGCCCGCGAGGCCGACCTCTCGCTGTGGGGCGCGCTGCACCAGGCGGTCGGCGGCAAGCTGGTTTCCGGCCGCGCCGCCAGCGCGCTGAACGCCTTCGTCGAACTGATCGACAGCCTGGCCCTCAAGGTCGAGCAACTGCCGCTGCCGCAGACGATCCAGGTGGTGGTCGAGGATTCCGGACTGCGCGCCTACCACGGCGCGGAAAAGGGCGAGAAGGCCCAGGCGCGGGTGGAAAACCTCGAGGAACTGGTCAGCGCCGCCCGCGCCTTCGAGCACTACGAGGACGAGGGCCTGCAGACTCCGCTGGCGGCCTTCCTCGACCACGCCTCGCTGGAGGCCGGCGAACAGCAGGCCGGCGACTTCGAGGACAGCGTGCAGTTGATGACCCTGCACAGCGCCAAGGGCCTGGAGTTCCCGCAGGTGTTCCTGGTCGGCATGGAGGAGGGCCTGTTCCCCCACAAGATGAGCCTGGAGGAACCCGGCCGCCTGGAGGAGGAGCGCCGCCTGGCCTACGTCGGCATCACCCGCGCCATGCGGCGCCTGGTGGTCAGCTATGCCGAGACCCGCCGGCTGTACGGCAGCGAGACCTACAACAGGATCTCGCGCTTCGTCCGCGAGATCCCGCCGGCGCTGCTGCGCGAGGTGCGCCTGTCCAACGGACCCGGCCGCCCCGTCGCCGTCCGCGCCGGCCAGGGCTCGCCGCTCGCCGGCGCCGCCGTGCCGGACAGCCCCTTCGTTCTCGGCCAGCGCGTGCGCCATCCGCTGTTCGGCGAAGGCACCATCCTCAACTTCGAGGGCGCCGGCGCCCAGGCGCGGGTGCAGGTGAACTTCGAGGACGAAGGCAGCAAGTGGCTGATGCTCGGCTACGCCAAGCTGGAAGCGGTCTGACCATCGGCCCTTCCGGGGCCCTGCACGCTTACTGGCCGGAGGAACCAGCTCGATGGCGCCCGGGCAGGCGCGAACCTGTTCGCGACACTTTTGCCCGACGCGACCCAATCGCGGACAAACCCGCTATAACCTTGGCCGACAGGCAGCCGGGGCTCTCGGCCGAAGTCCTAGGGCAATCGCATGAAATGCCCGCCCCATACCGGACGGGAAAGATTGTGTGCCTGGTCGTTCCGGCGTGGTCTTCGGCTCCGCTGCACTGGCTGCTTGCCGAGTGGCCGGACAGTCCCTGTTTCGGGCCCCCGCCCGAGTCACTTTCTCTTTGCTCGCGCGAAAGAGAAAGTAACCAAAGAGAAAGCGCGCCCGACATCCGGGTCTGGCCTGCGGCCAGACTTCCCTCGCTCCGGTGCCGCTCCGAGGGTCGTCGCACAAGGGGCATCCATGCCCCTCGTACGACTCTCGCCGCCTCCCTGCGGCTCGCCCCTCTCCGCGACACCTGCGCTCGGCCTCCTGACGGGAATCGGGCTCCGAGTTGCCTGAAAGCGCTTTCGCGCTTGCGGCACGGCCTGTCAGGCCGCGCCGGATGCCCCCTTCAGGAGGCCGAACGGAATCGTCGTGGAAGGGGTCGAGCGGCAAGGATGCCGCGAGAGCCGCGATGGGCCATGGATGGCCCTTCGCGGCGAGCCCCTGGAACGGCGATGTAGGGAGGGAACCCGGAGCGAAGCGCAGGGCCGGATGAGGGGGTGGCCTTCTTTTTGGTTACTTTTTCTTGGCCAGCAAGAAAAAGTGACTCGGCCGGGGGGCCGAAACAGGGACTGTCCGGCCACTCGGCAAGCAGCCATGCCAAGGCTCACACAATCTTTCCCGTCCGATATCAGGCGAGCGCTTCATGCGATTGCCCTGGCCGAAGTCCCCGAAAGAGCCGGGGCCGGCTATCTCAGGTAGCCCCCTTCCCGCAGGTAGTCGACGATCGCGCAGGCATTCTGCGCCGGCGTCCACCCCAGCGTGGTCAGCCGCATTTCCGGGTCGAGCGGAACCTCGTAGGCCGAGTCGATGCCGGTGAAGTGGCTGATCAGCCCGCACCTGGCCCTCCTGTACAGGCCCTTCGGATCGCGTCGTTCGCATTCTTCCAGCGGCGTGTCGACGAATATTTCCAGGAATTCGCCGGGAGCGACCAGGCGCCTGGCCAGTTCGCGATCCCGCCGGAAGGGCGAGATGAAGGCCGCGATGACGATGATCCCGGCATCGACGAACAGGTGAGCGACTTCCGCCGCCCGACGGATGTTTTCCTGGCGATCGGCATCGGCGAAGCCCAGATCCCGGTTCAGGCCGTGGCGCAGGTTGTCGCCGTCGAGCAGATAGGTGTGCGCACCGCACAGAAACAGCTCCTGCTCCAGAAGATTGGCGATCGTCGACTTGCCCGCTGCGCTCAGGCCGGTGAGCCAGAGGATGCAGGGTTTCTGTCGCTTGCCGCCGGCTCGCTGCAGCTTGCCGACGCTCGATGCGTGCCAGCTCAGATTCTTTGTCATGGGTAGGTGCAGACCGCTGGGTTTGTCCTGATAAGCCGGCTAGTTACTCCCCTCGCCCGACGAGTTCATCCACTTTTACCCAAAGCCCGCGAAGTCTTACCGAACTTTACGAATCCTTACCCGCCCCTGTGCTGTAGTGGCGCCGGGCTTGGCACGGCGCCATGGGCAGTGCGCCGCCCGGAATGCGATTCCCGGATTCCGGGGCAATCGGACATTTTCTGGCATCGCGGAACCACCTATGAATTTCCTGGGAAGACTCTTCTGGCGCAACCTGAACAAACAGCAACAGGACTACCTGCTGGGACAACTGCCCTCCATCGAACGCGAAGTGTTCAAGAAAACCTTCTTCAAGAAATCCCTGGCGCTTCCCGCTCCCTTCCAGCGGCACAACTGCATCTTCGTGCATGTGCCCAAATGCGCGGGCAAGAGCCTCTGCGCGTCGCTGTTCGGCGACTGGGACCCGGGGCATCGGAGCCTGAACTGGTATGCCCGGGTCTTCCCGGAATTCCATGCCCGGGCATTCAAGTTCGCCATCGTCCGCGATCCCTTGGAGCGAGCCTACTCGGCCTATTGCTACCTGCTCGGCACCAGCCCGTACGAACAGGATCAGGCCATGCGGAGAATGCTCGAACGCTATGACGGCTTCGACGACTTCGTCGACGCCTGGCTCTGTCCGGAAAACCTCGAACGGCAGATTCACTTCGTGCCCCAGTGGCGCTTCCTGACCGACGAACTCGGGCAGATCGGCATGGACTTCGTCGGCCGCTATGAAAATCTGCCCGGCGATTTCGCGCGGATCTGCGAACGGCTCGGCCTCCGGGCCGAACTGGCGCACAGGAACAAGTCGCTGCTCAAGAGCGCGAGCGGCGGACCCGAGCGATTCAAGGCAGCGACGCGGAAAAGAATCCGCGAGGTGTATGCGCACGACTACCGCTTGCTGGGGTACACGCCCCCCGACTGAAGGCCGCGGGCCTTGCGGACGGGGCGCCGGACTCCGTCCGCGCCCGCCCCGCGGGAGCGCTGTTCAGAATCCCAACCCGGGCCACACCTCGGCCGGCGCCTGTCCCCGACGGATCGCCTCGCGCAGGGTGGCCATGCCGCGATCCAGGCGTGCCAGTTCTTCGGCGTAGCGGCGGTCCTCGGGCGAAGCCTCGACGACCTTGGCGATGGCGCCGTTGCGGATCACCAGGCGCCGACTGCCGGAGAGCGCCAACAGGGGATCGTGGGTGGACAGCAGGACGATCTTGCCTTTTTCGACGAACAGTCTCAGCGCCCGGTTGCGGTCCACCCCGGCGTTCTCGATCTCGTCGATCAGCACGATCGGCTTGGGGCTGAGCAGGGCGGCATCGGCGATCATCAGCGCCCGCGACTGGCCGCCGGACAACTGGGTCAGCGGGGTGCCGGCGGCGAAAGGTTCGCCGGCCATGTCCACCGCCGCCGCCAGCACCCGGTCGGCGGCGGCCCGGGGATCGTCGAGCCGGCGGCTCTCGGCGTGCAGACAGAGGAAATCGCCCACGCACAGATCCATCACGAAGTTCATGTTCTGGGTGATCTGCGCCACCAGCCGGGCCTCGCTGGAGAAACGCCACTCCGGATCGGGCTCCAGCCCGTTGACCAGCACCCGCCGGCGCGATGGCGTGTCGCCCTGGGCCAGGCACTCGATGTCCGCCAGCAAGCGGCTCTTGCCGGAGCCCGTGGGACCGACGATGCAGACGACATCGCCCGGCAGGAAATTCAGGTCCTGGGTTTCCGGTGTCCCGTCCTTGGCCTGCCCCGCCAGGATCTGCAGGCTGCAAAGCCGTACCGGGGAGCCGGCCGGATCGTTCCGGGCCGCCATGAAACTGACCAGCGCATCGGCCAGGCTGTCGAGGGTCCAGCCCCCCAGATCCCGCTGCTGCCAGGCCAGGCCCTGCCAGTAGTCGTCCAGCCGGACGTGGGGCTGCGGTTGCGGCAGACCGTTGAGGCGGAAGAACTCGCCGAGAGAAGGATCGTCCAGCAAGGGATTCATTGCGCCTGCTCCTGTTCGCCACCCGTTTCGAGGCCGGGAATCTCGATGCGCCGCACCACGCCGCGCTGGAATTCGTGGCCGATCTTGGTCTGTCCGAAACAATAGGAGCAGACCGCCGAAGGCAACGAGAAGCGCAGCCGCCCGCCCGTCAGTTCGTCGTCCTCCGCGGCGTCGCGCCAGAGCTGGCCGATCTCCCAGGCGCCCTGTCCGGTGATGCCGTTGGCGAACAGGATGCGCGCCTTGCGGTTGACCTGCCGCACCCGGTGGGCGAACACCTCGCGCTCGGCCTGGCTGACGATATCGGCCTTGGTGATGACCACCAGATCGGCGGTCTTCAGCATCGGCCCGATCTTGAACGGCGTATCGACCCCGGCCAGGTTGTCCAGCACGCAGACCGCGTACAGGCCGCGGATATGCGGCGCGCAGCGGTTGCACAGCCCCGCCGACTCGCTGAGCAGCAGATCGAGCCCCTGCTCGTGGCCCCAGGCGGCGCAATCCACGATATTGCTGACGAAAAAATGGTCCGGGCAGGCATTGCCCGAGATGCCGCTCAGCACCGGCAGTCCGGCGGCCCGGTAGCGCTCGCCGTCGCGGCCGGTCAGGCAGTCGAACTTGACCACGCCGGCGCGCAGGCCCTCCTCGCGCAGCAGTTGCAGGGTGCGGATGGCGATGGAGGTCTTGCCGGACGACGGCGGTCCGGCGAGGGTGATGAGTTTCATGCATGGAATCCCTGACGGAAATGGGCGGCCGCGGAGGCGACCAGATCATCCAAGGCGGCGCTGCGAACCGGCTCCCAGCCAGTCCAGCGCAACGGGCCGGGCAGCGGCGCACGGGCATGGCGCGGATCGGCCACGACGCAATCCACGCTTTCCATGGTCGCCGCCCAGAGCGGCCCGCCGAGGAAATCGAGCGCGGCCTGCGCGCCGGGCGACAGCTCGCGGCGGCCCAGCGAAACCAGTGGCGTGACATAGGCGCCGTCGCGCGGCCAGAGGATGCGGGTACGCTGGGTGTGGATGTTGTTGCGCGCCCAGAACCAGGGCAGCACGTAGAGGGCGGCCCGCTCCGGACTGTGGCTGCCGGCCGCCCGGCCCATCTCGCCGCCGCTGCGGATCGCCCGGGTGTTGCGGCCCAGCGCGGTCATGGCGGCGGCGCCGTGGTCGTGCGCCAGATTGGCCAGCAACAGGCGGGCCGGCAGGTCGCCATCTCCGTTGAGCACTATGCTGCGCTCGTAGCGGGGCGCGAACAGATCGCACCAGGCCGTCGGCAGCGGGCGTCCGGCCAGTTCCTGCTCGTCGGCCAGGATCAGCCAGCAGGAACAGCCGTGGGTCTGGAAGATATCGGCCGGATCGTACAGGCCGGCCTGCACGAACTCCGCGCGCCGCCCGGCCTGGCGGCGCGCTGCGTAGACCCCGGCCCAGCGCTCGGCGAAGGCCGGACGGCCGAAGGCGCGCGGACCGGCATCGGCGATCAGCGCCGGCAGGTCGTCGGCGTCTTCGACCTCGCTGAACTGTCGGTAGGGTTCGTTGCCGAAGGGCCCGGTGACGTACCAGGCCGGCTGCAGCTGCCGGCGACGGAAATGCTCCGCCAGCAGACGGCGCATCGCGCGCGCCAGCGGCGGGATGTTCTGGCCATAGAAGTCCAGCCGCCGGGTCGCTCCCCACTCCTCCTCGGGAAAGACCGGCTCCTCGGCGTCGATCACCTGCTCGGCCAGCATCATGAGCGCGGCTCCAGCAGTCGATCGAGCGCGGCGGCTGGCGGTTCGATGCCGAAGAACACCTGGTTGAAGCGCACGGCTTCGCTGCGGATATCCTCGTCGAAGCGCCGCGGGTGCAGCAGGCGCGCCAGCCAGTGCGCGCCCAGCGCGCGCATGAAGGAGGGCGGCCGGTCGAACCAGTTGAAGGGCAGTTCGGGAATCCCGTAGACCCTTCCCTCGCGCACGGCTCGCAGCAGTTGCCAGCGCGGCTCGCCGCGCAGCCGGGCCGCGCTGTCCGGATTGCGCGCCACGACGACGTCCGGGTCCAATTCCAGCAGGGTTTCGAAATCGACCTCCCTGCTGGTGGCGAACCCCTTGTCGGCGCAGGACAGCGCCGGAACGCCACCGGCCAGGCGGATCACCTCCATGCGGCTGGTGCTGTCGCATTGGGTGGTCAGGCCGTCGGGACTTTCGGCGTAGTAGACCCGTGGCCGTTCGCTTTCCGGCAGATCCCGCAGGGCCTGCCGCAAACGGACCTGGCTGTCCTCCAGATAGCGCGCCAGTCGCTCGCCGCGCACCTTCCGTCCCAGAGCATCGCCCAGCGCCCGGAAAGTCGCCGGGTATTCGTCGAGGCGTTCGCCCTTGTAGAACAGCGCCGGAATCCGCAGACGCTGCATCAGCGTCTCGGTGCGCCGCATCAGGGGACCGGCGCCGCTCCAGCCGATCGCCAGGTCCGGACGCATGACCAGGATGGCCTCGGCGTTCATGTCCTCCAGCACCGGAACCACGGGCAACCCGGCCACCCCGGCCGGCAGGAAGGCCTCGGCGCCCGGAGCCAGGCGAAACGCCAGCCCGGTCATCAGTTCCGGCGCCAGGGCGGCCATCACCGGCGTCATCATGGTCACAGCGGGGAACACCCGCTGCGGCCGCTCGGGAATCTCCTCGGTACGGCCGCTCATATCGGTAAGCTGACGCGCCTGGGCCGTGGCCAGGGACAACCCCAGCAGCAAAAACAGACCGAAACGCGGGCAAGAGACTGATTTCATCATGGGTATCGATCATCACCGGCTGTTGCCGAACGGACAGTGCAACCCCGATGCCACCCGCTCGCAGCGCTCTGGAGCGGACCTTTGCGAACATAAAACCATTTTTGTTCGAACGCGATCAGGTAATGGCCGGCCTTCGGCGGGGAGTGGATTCCGGAACGAACATCATCGGTATCCGAATGTACGGACCGGAACACTGGACCGTGCGAGCCGCAAGGCATGCCTGCGGCTCTGCCCAAGCGCGCTCCGCCACCGGTCGCCGCCACCGCCGGCCGTTGCGGAAGCGGCCATACTGGAAGACGGAGGTGAGTTCATGACGAGTGCCGCGCAGATTCTCGATACCGCCCTGCAGATCGCCGAGCGCAGCGGCTGGGAACGTCTGCGCCTGTTCGACGTGGCCGCCACGCTGGATATCGGGCTGGACGAGATCGCCCGCCACTACCGGGACAAGGATGCCCTGGTGGAGGCTTGGTTCGACCGGGCCGACGCCGCCCTGCTCGCCCGGGCCCGGGACGCCGACTTGGCGGCGATGACGCCCGCCGGCCGGTTGGAGGAACTGCTGGTGGCCTGGTTCGCCGCGCTGGCCCCGCACCGGGCCCTGACCGGGGAGATGCTGTGCTACAAGCTCGAACCCGGCCATATCCACCTGCAGGCGCAGGGGCTGATGCGCATCAGCCGCACGGTGCAGTGGTGGCGCGAGGCGGCCGGACGGAGCGACGCCTGGCTTGCGCGCATCGGCGAGGAATGCGCGCTCAGCGCCGTCTATCTGTGCACCTTCGCCCACTGGCTGCGCCATCGCCGGGAGGACGAAGCGGCGCTGCGCGTCTACCTGCGTCGGCGCCTGCACAGCCTGCCGCTGGCCTGCCTGCTGCGGCCTTGAGCCGGTCCCCGGTGCAAAAGCTCGAAACATTTTTCCTGGGCGCGAACCCGGTGTCCGGCCGCGATCGGCTCCCGGTTGGGAAATAATGAATGACAGGCCCCGGCACCGCTGGGCAAGATGAATTGCGTGACTTCAACTACGGGAATTCCCACATGCGTCGTTTTCTCAGTATTTTCATGGCCTGTTGTGTGGCCATGACCCTCAGCCTCGACGCCAACGCCAAGCGTTTCGGCGGCGGCAAGTCATCCGGCAGCGCACCGAGCCACCAGAGCAGCCAGATGCGCCAGGCCCAGCCGCAACAGCCGGCCGGCAGCACCGCCACGGCGCCGAACGCGGCCGCGCCGGCGCCCGCCCGTCCGGCCAGCGGCGCCTCGCGCTGGCTCGGTCCGCTGGCCGGCATCGCCGCCGGCGGCCTGCTCGCCTCGATGTTCATGGGCGACGGCTTCGATGGCATCCAGTTGCTCGACATCCTGATCCTCGCGCTGATCGCCTTCCTGGTGTACCGCCTGATCGTCGCCCGCCGGCGCAAGCTGCATCCGGCCGTGGCCGGCCACGCGCCGATGCAGCGGGAAACGCCGGCCCAGCCGCGTCCGGCCGCAACGGGCGCCGCCCAGCGGCGCGCACCGATCCAGGCGCCGGCCTGGTTCAACGAGCAACGCTTCCTGGAGGCCGCGCGCCAGCATTTCACGGCCCTGCAACAGCACTGGGACGCCAACGAGCTGGACAAGATCGCCGAATTCGTCACCCCGCAGATGCTCGAGTTCATTCGCAAGGAACGCGCCGAGCTGGGCGACGGTTTCCAGTCCACCTACATCGACAACCTGCAGGTGCAACTGGACGGCGTGGACGATCTGGCCGACAAGACCGTCGCCACCCTGACCTTCAGCGGCGTGTCGAAGAGCTCCCGCTTCGAGCAGGGCGAGACCTTCAGCGAGAGTTGGCGCATGGAGCGCCGTCAGGGCGAGAACCAGCCCTGGCTGATCGCGGGCATCCGCCAGAACGGCTGATCCACATCCCTGCGACGAAAAACCCGGGTCCGCCCGGGTTTTTCTTTTCAGCCATCCAGCTTCCGGGCCAGCACCACCTGGTTGCGTCCGCCGTGCTTGGCCTCGTACAGCGCCCGGTCGGCCTGGCGCAGCAGGTGCTGATAATCCGGATGGCCGTCGTGCAGGGCCACGCCGATGCTCACGGTCAGTTGCAGGTCCTGCTCGCCCGGCAGGCGGAAGCGCTCCTGCGCAGCCTGCTGGCGCAGCTTCTCGGCCACCCCGAGCGCATGCGCCTGGGTGACGTCGACCAGCAGCACGAGAAACTCCTCGCCGCCCATGCGGAACACGTAGTCGCCGCCGCGGCAATGGTTGCTGAGCAGGGAGGCGAGCTGCTGCAGGACCACGTCGCCGGCCTCGTGGCCGAATTCGTCGTTGATGTGCTTGAAGCGGTCGATGTCCACGGCCAGCACGGCGAAGGAGCGCTCGTTCTGCCGCGCATAGGCCACTTCCTTGGCCAGGATCACCGGCAGGAACTTGCGGTTGAGCATGTGCGTCAGCACATCGCGGCCGCTCTCCAGGACATTGGCCTGCTCGAACAGGTTGTCCAGGTGGAAGATGATGCCCTTGGTCTGCTCGCGCAGCAGGCGCAGGTTCTGCAGGCGCTGGTCCGCGTCCGCCCCGGCCGCCGGCTGCCCGAACAGCGGCAGCAGCACCTCGTCGATCTGCCGCATGCCCTCCAGGATCAGTTCGGTTTCCCGCGAACCCTGGAAGGCATGGGCTCCCTTGTGGCGGAACCACAGGCCGAACTCGGAGTTGGACAGCCTGGGCAACTGCGTGGCGAGTTGGCCGACCGCCAGGTCGAACATCAGGTGGTTTTCCCAGTCGAGCAGGGCGGAACGCTGGCGCTCCTGTTCGATGCCGATGTTCTGCGCCACCGAGAACAGCCGGTATCCCTCCTCGCTGCGCGAGTTGCGGTCGTAGGCGTCGGAGAAGGCCCGGCTCATGATTTCCATGGCCAGGTCGACGGTTTCGCTGATCAGGCGCTGGCCGAAGAGCTTGTGTTCGGGATCGAGGGGACGCTGGCGGAGCAGGACGAACAGCCGCTCGCGCAGATGCCGGGCGCCGCGCAGCACCAGATGGATGGGGATCTTGATGCGCGCATGGATCTCGCCGATCTGCTTCTGCTGGGCGATCAGCGCCTGCAGCGCGGCATCGTCGTCGCTCATGGAGAATACCGAGACGATCCATTGCCGCAGGGTGCCGTGCAGACGGCTCTTCACCTGCTCGTGGGTGAGGAAGAGCATGGCCTGTTCGTCCTGCAGCATCTGCTCATAGAAATACCCGGGCAGTTCGGACTGGTGGGTAGTGGCCAACTCCCTGATCTGGGCGACGACCGGGGCGGGAAATTGCCCTAGCAATAGTTTCCATTCTGCGGCCTGTTGTTCCGGGGAGATACCGGGCATAGAAGATCCTGCTCTGTTCGACATCTGGATGTGCCGCGCTGGGTGTTACGATCGGAACGATATTCGCCTCTCCGTCCGCCCGCTGCGGCGGGACGCCGGCCGAGGAAGCCGCCATTCACGGATATGTTCAGCCATGGCGGTCGGGACGTTTTGACCGGGTGCAATCTCTCGAAGGCAACCAGCACCCGATGTCTGTCGTGGGATACGGGCATGACGCGCAATGCTGGCAGTATCGCGGAGCGTCAGGGGGGAGTCCAGATCGTCGTCGGCCAGGCGGGACGCTTCCAGGCACTGCGCACTGCGACACAGGCGCGCACCACTTGACAAGTGACAGATCCTGGTCATTTTTCGTGTGTCGTTATATTGACACCAGCCCCTGCGACGGTCGGCGCGCCTGCTGCCGGCCGCCTTGCCGCCCGCCGCACGGGCAGGCTCCATTCCCGCCTCAGGCGGCCATCCGCTCGCATTCCTCGGCGCATGCCCGGCAGGCCTGGGCGCAGCGCCGGCAGTGTCCGGCCTCATGCCGGGCGCACTCCTCGGCGCAGGCGCGGCAAACCTGCGCGCACTGCCGGCAGAACGCCGGGGCATGGTCGCTGCCCCGCGCCATCAGAGTGGCAGCCATCCTGCAGAAGTCGGCGCAGTCCATGTCCAGGGAAATGCAGCGCGCCATCGCCTGCACATCGTCCTCGCGCAGACAGGAGGCCGCGCAGGTTTCGCAGCTCCAGGCGCAGTCGCTGCAGGCCTGGATACAGGATTCGTACATGGAAGCATTCATGTTCGTTCTCCCTCGCATGGTGACGGACCGGAACGGCTGCGAAAAACCACGGCCCTTCGGTGGACTTGGCGGTTCCGGGGCAGGTTTCCGCCGAGGGGACGAGTGGCCAGGGGCAGAATGGCCGGAGCCGGACTATCCATACAGGACCCGCAACACCGGCGCGATTCTGCTGGTCCGGGCGCCGGGGTATAAAGCACGCATCATCATTGCCTGAGGACGAACGAACCGTGGAAGACGTGATCGAGCAATTGCGCGAGCTGAACGAGCCCGTGCCGGTACCCCTGGAACTGCCCGACGAAGACCTGCTGGTGGAAATCGAAGAGCAGCTTCTGATCAACCTGCCCTTCGAGCTGCGCGAATTCCTGCTCAAGGTCAGCGACGTGATCTATGGCAGCCTGGAGCCGGTGACCGTGAGCGATCCCCAGTCGCACACCTACCTGCCGGAAGTCGCCGCGGTCGCCTGGGACCAGGGCATGCCGCGCGACCTGGTGCCGCTGTGCCAGGTCGGCGACGATTATTACGCGGTGGATATCGAAGGCCAGGTGCTGCTGTGGAGCAGCGACAGCGGCGAACTGAGCGACGAGAGCTGGGACTCGGTATGGCACTGGGCCAAGGATGTCTGGCTGGCGAGCTGAGGCGCGCCGCGTCGCCTCAGCCGAAGAACCAGTAGCACACCCCGATCGATGCCAGCACGCCGCAGAAGTCCGCCAGCAGGGCACAGCCGACCGCGTGACGGGCACGCTGGATGCCGACCGCGCCGAAGTACACGGCGAGCACGTAGAAGGTGGTCTCGGTGCTGCCCTGCACGGTGGCGGCGACCAGCGCGGGGAAGCTGTCCACCCCGTGGGTCTGCATGGTCTCGATCAGCATGGCGCGCGCCGCGCTGCCGGAGAAAGGCTTGACCAGCGCGGTGGGCAGGGCGTCGATGAAGCGCGCGTCCCAGCCGGCCGTCCCGGCCAGCCAGCGCAGGCCTTCCAGCACGTAGTCGAGCGCCCCGGAAGCGCGTAGCACGCCCACCGCGCAAAGCATGGCGACCAGATAGGGCAACAGGTTCTTCGCCACCTCGAAACCCTCCTTGGCGCCCTCGACGAAGTGCTCGTAGACCGCCACCTTGCGCAGCGCGCCCAGCGCCAGGAACAGCAGGATCAGGCTGAACAGCACCAGGTTGCCGAGCAGCGAGGACAGCGCCGCCAGCGCCGTCGCCGAGAGCCCGGCGAGCAGCGCCATGAAGCCGCCGAGCAGCAGCGCGCCGGGCAGCAGGTAGGCGAGCACCACGGGGTCCCACAGCCGCAGCCGCTGCATGCAGGCCACGGCGAGCAGGCCGGCCAGGCTCGAAGCGCTGGTCGCCAGCAGGATCGGCAGGAACACCAGGGTCGGGTCGTCGGCGCCCTGCTGGGCGCGGTACATGAAGATCGACACCGGCAGCAGGGTCAGCGAAGAGGCGTTGAGCACCAGAAACAGGATCTGCGCATTGCTCGCCGTGGTGCTGCTCGGATTGATCTCCTGCAGCGCCTTCATCGCCTTGAGGCCGATCGGCGTGGCGGCGTTGTCCAGGCCCAGGCCGTTGGCGGCGAAGTTGAGGGTGATCAGCCCCAGCGCCGGGTGCCCGGGCGGCACCTCCGGCATCAGCCGGCCGAACAGCGGGCCGAGCAGCCGCGCCAGAAGCTCCACCAGCCCGGCTTGCTCGGCGATGCGCAGAAAGCCCAGCCAGAGCGTGAGGGTGCCGAACAGCAGGATCATCACCTCCACCGCCAGCTTGGCCATGGCGAACAGGCTGTCGACCATGGCGGCGAACACCGCGGGCTCGCCGTCCAGCAACCAGCGGCCGAAGGCGGTCAGCGCGGCGGTCAGGAAAAAACCCAGCCAGAGGCCGTTGAGCATCTCGATCTCCTGCAAAACATGGCCGTGCATCATAGCGACTCAAGCGCAGCGCTGTCCGGGCGCTGCTATACCTGTCTGATCCGAACGGCAACCAGGGAGACCACTCCATGAAGAAGATCCTCGTTCTCTACTATTCCATGTACGGCCACATCGAGCGCATGGCCGAAGCGGTGGCCGAAGGCGCGCGCAGCGTGCCGGGCGTGGAGGTGACCCTCAAGCGGGTGCCCGAGACCATGCCCGAGGAAGTGGCGCGCAAGGCCGGCGCCAAACTGGATCAGGCGGCTCCGCCGGCCGAGCCGAAGGAACTGGCCGACTACGACGCCATCCTGTTCGGTACGCCGACCCGCTTCGGCAACATGGCCGGGCAGATGCGCAATTTCCTCGACCAGACCGGCGGCCTGTGGGTCAGCGGCGCCCTGGTCGGCAAGTTCGCCAGCGTGTTCACCAGCACCGGCACCGGCGGCGGTTCGGAAACCACCATCACCTCGTTCTGGCACACCCTGGCGCATCACGGCATGGTGATCGTCGGCCTGCCCTATGTGCTGCCCGAACTCTCCGACGTCAGCGAACCGCGCGGCGGCTCACCCTACGGCGCGGCGACCATCGCCGGGGCGGACGGCTCGCGCCGGCCGAGCGAGAAGGAACTGATCCTGGCCAGCTTCCAGGGCGCTCACGTGGCGCGCCTGGTGGTACGCATGCAATAGGGCGACACCGGCGGGGCCGGATTTCCGACCACTGGCGCGCGGCGCGACCCGGGAGGCTTTTCCACCGGGACTTTTTGCCATCATAATTCGCCCGGTAGCAAACGGCGTCCTCTGCGGGCAGGGGCGCCGTTCCGGCCGTCCGGCGCCTCCATGAGCGGACCCCGCGGTGCGACGGGCGGCGTCCCGCGCATTCTCACGGATCGAGGGTAGGCACCCGTCCGCCACTGGCACTCGACAAGGGAATCCGCCAGTGGTCACTTTACCCAGAGACCCTATGTATCGCCTCGATCTGCGCCGACTGATCCTGCTGCTGACGATCGCCGCCACCCTGCTGACCCTCCTCAACAGCTTCCACGCCAGCTACCGGACCCTGCACCGCCAACTGATCGCCCAGACGCTGGAGGCCAACCGCGCCTATGCCGCCAAGCTGGCCCACAGCACCGACAATTTCCTCAAGGCGGCTCAGCAGCAGCTCGCCTACAGCGCCGCCCTGCTGCCGGAGCTGTTCGACCGGCCGGAACGGCTCGACGCCGAAGTCACACGCCTGAAGGGACAGACCGGCACCTTCAACGGCGTCTTCATCGTACGCACCGATGGCCGGGTGCTGGCCACCGCGCCGAACAGTCTGGGGCTGGTCGGCGGCGTGCTGAAGACCCGGGAGATGCTGGCGGCCCTGAGCGCGCGCCAACCGAGGATCAGCGCCCCCTATGCCGGTGTCCGCGGGTATTTGCTGGTCTTCCTCTCGCAACCGGTCTTCGCCCGGGACGGCCGCTACCTGGGCTATGTCGGCGGTGCCATCCACCTGGGGAAACACGACGGCAGCCTGCAGGCGCTGCTCGGCAACCACTACTACCAGGATGGTTCGCAACTGTACGTGGTGGACGCCAACCGGCACCTGCTCCACCACCAGGACCCGTCCCGGATCGGCGAGGTCGTCACCGGCAATCCGGCGGTCGAGGCCGTGCTGCGCGGCGAGGAGGGCAGCCGGCAACTGCTCGACTCGCAGCGGACCGACATGCTCGCCGGCTATGCCCCGGTCGCCAGCACCGGCTGGGGCGTGGTCGCCCAGCGCCCCAGCGCGGCCACGCTGGCCGCGCTGGACGGCCTGATGCTGGAGATCCTGTTCGATGCGCTGCTCTTCTTCGTTCCGCTGCTGGTGGCCATCTGGTGGCTGTCGAAGCTGATCGCACGCCCGCTGCGGCAGTTGGCCATCACCGCCCGGCACTGGGAGTTCTCCACCGCCCAGGAACAGATCCGCCGGGTGCACTCCTGGTACTTCGAGGCCGAACAGCTCAAGCTCGCCATGCTGGGCGGCCTGGCGCTGCTGCACGGCAAGCTCGGCCGGCTCAACCAGGAAAACATCACCGCCCCCTTGACCGGGCTGGTCAACCGGCGCGGCCAGCAGTTCGCCCTGGAGCGTTGGCAGGAGCAGCAGCAGCCGTTCGCCGTGATCGTCCTGGACATCGACCATTTCAAGCAGGTCAACGATAACCATGGCCACGACGTGGGCGACCAGGTGCTGCAGCACGTGAGCCATCTGATGGACAGCGTCTCGCGCAGCAGCGACCTGGTCTGCCGGAGCGGCGGCGAGGAGTTCGTCCTGCTGCTGCCGGAAACCGGCCTGGAAGCGGCCACGCAGGTCGCCGAACGGCTGCGCGGCCTGATCAGCCACACACAGACGCCCACCGGCTCCTTCGTCACCATCTCCACCGGCGTCGCCCACTGGCCGGGTAGCGCCAGTTCGGTGCCGGCGGTGCTCAAGCTGGCCGACGAAGCGCTGTACCGGGCCAAGCGGAACGGCCGCAACCGAGTCGTCGTGGCCGGACAGCGGGAAATCGGCAGCGAGGATGCGCCGCTGGGCTGAGAGGCCGTGAAAAACTCTCGCCTACCGAGACCGGCGCGGGGCGGCAAGGCAAGGGGGAAGGGACGCCGGCCCGCCCGGCGTCCCGGAAGGCTTACTTGTGGGTCAGGACCCACTCGGCGAGGGTCTTGGCTTCCGCCTCGGAGACCGGGTTCGGCGGCATCGGGATCTGCCCCCAGTTGCCCGAACCGCCAGCCTTGATCTTGGCGGCGAGCGTGTCGGCGATACCGGCCTGGCCGGCGTACTTGGCGGTAACCTCCTTGAAGGAGGGGCCGACCAGCTTGCTGTCGATGGCATGACAAACCGTGCAGCCCTTGGTCTTGTACAACTCCTCGCCGGTCTCGGCCAGGGCGGACTGCAGGACCAGCGCAGCGCCGCAGGCGAGCAACGGAATCAGCATCTTCTTCATGTTTTGACTTCCTCAAGGCTAAAAAGGCTGGGTAACGCACATCCGGTTCGAATCCGGCAAGAACATACCGGGCGCTCCCTCGTTCACGTTAAGGCCGGGGGGAGGGCAAATCAATTCTCCCGCATCGCTCTGGAACGGAGCCGTGCGGGCGCCGCCGGTCCTTTCGGGACGAACTCTGGCCGGAAAACGCCAGTCCCACGCGAACAGGGCTGCATTCGCGCCGAGATCCCACGCAGCCAGGAGCCTCCCATGAAGCGCCTACTCCGCATCGGTTTTTTTCTCTTCGCCGGCCTGTCCAGCCCGCCGCTGTTCGCCGAGGCCTGTCATGTCACAGAACAGTTGGCGGTGGCCGGAACCGCGGCCGATGTCATGGAATCCTGCTTCGAGCACCGCGGCATGCCGGCCGGCTCGCTCGACTGGTCCTGCAGTACGGACAAGAGCCCCGTGGCCGGCGTGCACAAGGAAAAGCGCGCGAACTGCCCGAGCGGCCATCTCGGCAAATGCACCGCGGCCCTGACCCAGGAAGCCCTGGCCAACGAGGAAGCCGGCGGCCAGTACGGCCACGGCTCCTGGCCGGACCCGCTGCCGGAGGATGCGCGGATCGTCACCTACTACTACCGGGTACAGGACCCGAAGCAGACCCGTTTCGACTGCGAGAACGGCGGGGGGACATGGTCGCGGTAGCGGCTGCCGGACGGGCGTTGCATGCGGGATCGAACGGCGCTGGCGCCCCTCCCGCCGTCCGGGAAGACCACGCCGGCGGAGTGCGCGAAGCCATCGGGAACGGCCAGCGGGCCGTAGCGTTCTTCGAAGCCCAATGGTAAAGATGATAAATATACGTATTTGATAGGAATTTTTATTTTAAGATTCCGGCCCTGCGGGCACGCCACTGGCGTCCCTGTCCGCCGGGTATGTCCTGCCGCGCCAAGGCGCGATCGCGGACCCATCCTTCCCAATGGAACACCGGCATGGACTGGCTCGAATCCCGTCTGGCGAACCTGCGCGGAGCGCTACAGCGTCATCCCGCGCCCATCGCAAGACGATCCCGCCGGACCCGGTTCCGGACAGGGTTTCGACGTCGGCTCCTGCCGTTCAGGAGATCATTCAGTGAACAAAACCCAGCTTCTGGCCTGCACCTGCGTGTCGGCAATCCTGCTGACGGCCTGCTCGTCCCATAACGGTTCCGGTGGGGATCGCCAGGCCGAACTCGATGCCGCCATCGCCACCGCATCCTCCGGCTCCGGCGCCGCCGTCGCCTCCACATCCAGCGGCGATGGGCCATCCCCCGAACATCTGGCATTCCTGGAAAACGGCTTCCTGGACCAGGATGTCGCCGCCATCGCCGCGCGCATGAGCGACGATATTCCCAATTCGCCCCGTCTGAGCAGGCCGGGAACCACGCAGAACCAGATTCTGGTGGACCAGCAATACATCGACGTGCAGGAGGGAGCCACGCTCAACAAGAGCGCTTTCGCCCTGCGCCTGCTGAGCGAACTCCGGAAGTCCCGTGCCGGGGACATAACCTATGTCGACAAGCGCGAGGCCAGTACGTCGAGCAGCCTGAGCGATTCGAGCAGCAAAAGTAGTAGCAGCAGCAGCAAAAGTGGCAGTGGTAGTGGCAGCGGCCGCCGTTCCGGCGGGCAGGGAGGGGCGGCTTACCGCCTGGAATGCACGGTCACCGTGCTCGCTCCCACGAAGGAACAGCCCAGCGTGCAGCGCTATGCGTTCCAGATCGTCGACACGCGCACCAATTCGCCGATCTGGATGGGCGATTTCGACATCGACGCGCCGCAGAAACCGGCCGGTGCCGCCCAGGCCAAGTGATGCGCCCCGCGGCATCGGATCTTCGCCGCTCGGCTCCGGCGGCGGCGCAGCCGGACATCCGCCATCGGCCTTGATCCCGGGTCCGGCCGTCGTCAGATGCTGCCGACCCTGGACTTGATCACCATCTCGGTCACCCAGCGCACCAGGATCGAGGTATAGGCCTGCTGGCAGATGTCCTCGCTGAGGGCGTGGTCGGCGCCGTCGATGATCCGGTGGGTCAGCGAATGGGCGCGGACGAAGGCACTGCGGTAGTTCATGATCGTGGTGTGCGGGATCAGTTGGTCGTGCTCCGACTCGACGATCAGCACGTCGCCGCGAAATGCCGCGCAGGCCGCCAGCGCACGGTTGTCGGCGGCCGTCAGCGGCGAGTGCCGGTACAGTTGCAGATCCTGGCGGTCCAGGTCGCGCTTGGGGCGGTTCCATTCGGTATCCCGGTACAGCGCCGGCACGCGCAGGCCGAGCCATTTCACCGGGCGCAGGGAGGTGAGGAGCGCCGCCAGGTAGCCGCCGTAGCTGCTGCCGACCACCGCGATGGCATCGCGGTCGATGGCCGGATGCCGGGCCAGCAGGTCGTAGGCGGCGACCAGATCGCGCAGGTTGTCTTCCCGGGTGACGCCCTCCTGCCGCGCCAGGGTGTCGCCGTGACCGCGCATGTCGAAGGTCAGGCAGACGCAGCCGAGGCCGGCGATGCCGCGCGCGCGCTTGAGGTCGCGCTCCTGGCTGCCGCCCCAGCCGTGCACGAACAGCAGGCCCGGCATCTGGGTGTCCGGGGTGAGCAAGGTGCCGGCGAGCCGTTCGTCCTCCACCGGCAATTCGATGCTTTCGCTACGGGTTGCCATTGTCCGTCGTCACCACGCATTTGGTCAGATAGCCGAGTTCCGGGTCCTCGCCGCGGAACAGTACGCAGGCCCCGGCGGGCGCGACCTTGTCTTCGCCGAACAGCTCCAGGGAGGAGGTCCGCACGCTCCGCGCGCCGGCGCGGAAGGCTTCCAGCGCGGCGATTTCCGCGCTGCTGGCGCCGCCGATGCGCCAGGATTGCTCGAGCACCCCGGAGCGGGTGCGTCCCCGGCTGTCCAGGCCACGGGCGATGTCGTAGTTGCGCCGCGAGGCGAAGAAGCCGGCGAAGCTGCGCAGGGCGGCGGCATCGTAGATCCGCGCCTGTTGCACGGCCAGACGCAGCGGGTCGTCCAGTTCGAGGGCGAGCAGTTCCGCGAAATCGCCGGCCACCACCAGCAGGTCCGAGCCGCCATAGACCTCCTCGCCCCGGTTGTCGCGGGTCAGCCGCTGGGTCCCGCAGTAGGTCGCCAACAGATCGCCGACCTGCACCTGGCCGACGCTGTAGGTCGATACCTGTTCCAGATGCTCTTCCAGCACCAGGCCGAAACGGCTCAGCTCGGTTTCGTCCAGCGCCGCCAGTTGCCGCTCCAGTTCGGCCGGATCGGCGACCAGGCGCTGTCCGCGACCGCCGGTCGCCAGTACCGGTTTGATCCGCAGCGGCCCCTCGGCCAGCAGCCGGCGACCCGCCTCGCCGGCTTCTTTCCGGTTGAACGCGGTGAAACCGCGCAGCACCGCGTCCGCCACTCGCCGGACGAAGCCGGGCGACCAGCCGGGCGGGGCCTGGGCGCCGCTGCGCAGCAGCCCGTGGGTGATCGCCTTGGTCGCCATGAAGGGCCGCGGCACCACTCCGCCGAAGAGGTCCGCAGCGCTGCGCATGCCCAGGCGGCCGGCGTTGCGCCGACCGATCACCGTGCCGGTGGGCACGAAGTACAAGCCTCCCGGATAGCGGGTATCCGGGTCGTATTCGCCGCCGAAGTCCAGCCCCTGCAGGCGCGCCAGCCGGTGCCCCAGGTCGAGGTGCACGGCCCGCTCGTGCAGGGCCTCGCGGCCACGGTTGCTGTAGATCACTACGGTACCGGGGCCATTTCGCCCCTCCCGTTCCACTGCTGTCTTCATCGCTGCTCTCCCGCCTGTTGCCCAGTGCCGGAACGACCGAGACGCCGATGCCCGTACCGGTATGGACTGCCATCGGGCCAGGAACATTCCCTCGCCATGGGCCGAACGCCACAAGGACGAACGGTGGCGCACGAACATCGAACCCATCGACCGGGCGAGGAGTCACCTTAAGAGGCGGCACCACTCCGAGGAGGACGACGATGAACGCTATCGAACTGCTGAAGCACGATCACGAGACGCTCAAGCAAGTCTTCGAGCGCCTGGGCAAAACCACCGAGCGAGGCGTCAAGACGCGCGGGGAACTGATGCGCCACCTGCACGAGGAATTGACGATCCATACCCGGCTCGAGGAGGAGATCTTCTATCCCGCCTTCAAGGCGGCGAGCGGCAAGGAAGGCGACATCCTGTTTCACGAGGCGACCGAGGAACACCGGGCGGTGGAGGCGCTGATCCTGCCGGACCTGGAGAAGACCGAACCGTCCAGCGTGGAATTCGCCGGCCGGGCGAAGGTGCTGAAGGATATGGTCGGGCACCATATCGAAGAGGAAGAACAGGAAATGCTGCCCAAGGCCGGCGAACTGCTGGGCGAGGAGCGCCTCGAGGAACTGGGCGCGCAGATGGAGACCCGCAGGAAGGAACTCAGGAGGCAACTGAGCGGGGAACGCGCCGCCTGATCCGAGCGGCCTGCGCCGCCGCCGGCGGGTAGGCCCCTCGCATGCCTTTCATCCCGGGCGAATGGCCGGCCCCGCCTGGCGCCGGCCAGCCGCTCACGGCTGCTGATAATGCCCCGGCGTGCTGCCCGGCGCCTTGGGATGGAGGATCCTGGTCACCTGTACGTCGGTGATGTCCGCCGGCTTCTCCGCGGTATGCAGGGCGGCGATGTGAAAACGCGCCTGGTCGATGGAAAGGGTTTCCGCCTCCGACTCGACCTCGGTCGACTGCGGCTGGTCGTTGAGAATGTAGCTGACGAGGAAGTGGTGTTTCCGGGTCATGGGGCATTCCTCCATGCTGAACGAACACGGAATTTGGACTCTCCGTACCGCGGCGATGGTTCCCACTGTCCGATCTGCGTCATGCGAGGCCTGCTTTACTGAGAGCGTTTTCCGGACATCCTGATCTGCCGGAGGGAGAGCGTGACTGCATGGGAGCTGTTCGTGATGATCCTGACCCAGGAGTTTTCCGACCTTTCCGAACCGGAACGGACCATCCGGGTCGGCCTGCGCCTGTTGCTGGCGGCCGTGCTCGGCGGCCTGCTGGGCTTCGAGCGCGAGCACCACGGCCATGCCGCCGGTGTGCGCACGCACATGCTGGTGGCCCTGGGCGCCGCGCTGTTCGTGCTGGTCCCGGAGCAGGAGGGCGCCCGGGACGACGCCCTGAGCCGGGTGATCCAGGGCATCGTGGCCGGCGTGGGCTTTCTCTGCGCCGGCACCATCCTGAAGAGCCGCGACCTGTCGCAGGTGAAGGGCCTGACCACCTCGGCCGGCATCTGGCTCACCACCGCCATCGGCGTGGCGGTCGGCCTCGGCCACCAGGCCACGGCGGTGCTCGGCACCCTGCTGGGCCTGCTGATCCTCAATGTCGTGTCCTGGCTGATCAACCGGCTGGAAAAGCAGCGCGGCGGCGAGGCTTAGAACCCGTTCGCGATCCGCGCGCATCGGCCATGCGGCGTCGCAATCGATTTCGCCTTGCCCGGCGCCGGCCGGCGAGATCGTGAACAGGCTCCGGTTTCAGAACCAGAGGCGGATACCGGCGACGAAGCGAGCCTCCTCCTCGTCCTCGCCCGCCTCGCGGGCCAGGTCCTCGCTGTTGCCGTACAGGCGTCCCCAGGTGACGCCGATGTAGGGCGCGAACTGGCGGGTGAACTCGTAGCGCAGGCGCAGGCCGGCCTCGATCTCGCCCAGCCCGGAACCGGCCCCGCGCTCGCGGTCGTTGCGCCCGTAGAGATCGGCTTCCACCGTCGGCTGGAGAATCAGCCGATTGGTCAGCAGGATGTCGTAGTCGGCCTCCAGCCGCAGGGAGGTCTGGCGCCCCTCGCCGTAGTAGGCGGTGATTTCCGTCTCCAGGCCGTAGAAGGGCATGCCCTGGATGCCGACGGCGGCCCAGGTCTGCGCCGAGCCGGGCTTGAAGTCCTGGCGCAGGCCGCCGACCAGTTCCCACCAGGGGCCGATGGCGTGCCCCCAGAGCGCCTGGAACTCGGCCCGTTCGGTATGCCCGTTGCCGCGCTCGCCTTCCGAGCGCAGCCACAACCGGTCGATATCGCCGCCGATCCAGCCGGTGGCGTCCCAGACCAGGGCGCTGCCGTCGTCGGCGTCCTGGTATTCGAGCTTGTCGAACAGCAGCAGGCTGTTGACAGAACGGCCGTGGGGCGCATGGACGTTCAGCGTGGGGAAGGCGGCGGCGCGGTCGGCGTCGGTGAGGACCGGGATGTTCGGTGGCAGGGCCTGGCCGGCCGTAGCCGGGGAATGCGCCATGCCCTCGTGCGCGCCGCGATCCCGTTCCGCTTCGCCATGGTCATGAGCATGGCGCATGTCGCCGTGATCCATGGCGTCATGTTCCATGGGTTCGTCCGCCGCCGGGTAGCGGCCGTGGCCGGCGTGTCCGTCGGCGGCCGGCGCGCCCTGGGAGGCGGCCAGCACGGCGGCGAGAGCGATGGCGCGCGACGCGCGCCTCGGCAGCAGGCATAGCGGCGCGGCCATCATTCCTCCACCCGCACTTCACGGAACATGCCCGTCTCCATGTGGAACATCAGGTGGCAGTGGTAGGCCCAGCGGCCCAGGGCATCGGCGGTGACGCGGTAGCTGCGCCGCGATCCGGGCGGCATGTCGAGGGTGTGCTTGCGCACCAGGAAATTGCCCTGCTCGTCCTCCAGGTCGCTCCACATGCCGTGCAGGTGGATGGGGTGGGTCATCATGGTGTCGTTGACCAGCACGATGCGCAGCCGCTCGCCGTACTTCAGGCGCAGCGGCTCGGCATCGGCGAAGGGAATGCCGTCGAACGACCAGGAAAACCGCTCCATGTGCCCGGTCAGGTGCAGTTCGAGGGTACGGCCCGGCTCGCGGCCGTCCGGATCGGCAAAGGCGCTGCGCAGATCGGCATAGGTCAGTACCCGGCGACCGTTGTCGCGCAGACCGATTCCGGGGTCGCCGAGCTTGGCGGTGGGCGTCATGGTCTGCATGTCGACCAGCGGGTTGCCAGTTTCCGAGGCCGGATGCGCCTGCATGCCCGGAGCGGCGCGCTCCGTGCCGGCATGCTCCATGGCGCCGTGGGCCATGCCGGCCATGTCGTCGTGATTCATCTCCATAGGGTGCATGCCGGCCATTTCGCCATGGCTCGTGCCACCGTGATCCATGTCCGCCCCGTCGTGGCCGGCATGCGCCGTGCTCCCGTGCCCGGCGTGGTCCGCGCCGGCCGGCCGGCCGCCGTGCGCCGCATGCTCCATGCCGCCATGACCCATGTCGGCCATGCTCAGGATCGGACGCGGATCGGGCTCGGGCACCGGCGCCTCCAGCCCCTCGCGCAGCGCCAGGGTGCCGCGGGCGTAGCCGGTACGATCGAGGGACTGGGCGAACAGGGTGTAGGCCTCGGCATCGCGCGGCTCGACGATCACGTCGTAGGTCTCGGCCACGGCGATGCGCAGCTCGTCGACGCTCACCGGTTCGACGTACTGGCCGTCGGCGGCGACCACGGTCATCTTCAGGCCGGGGATGCGCACGTCGAAGTAGGTCATCGCCGCGGCGTTGATCAGCCGCAGGCGGACCCGCTCGCCGGGACGGAACAGGCCGGTCCAGTTGCCGGCGGGCGAGCGGCCGTTGAGCAGGTAGGTGTAGGTGTGGCCGCTGACGTCGGCCAGGTCGGTGGGCGTCATGTTCATCGCCGCCCAGGCCCTGCGCTCGGCGACGGTCGCCGCCCAGCCGTGCTCGCCGACATCGCCGATGAAGTCGCCGAGGGTGCGCTTGTGGAAGTTGTAGTAGCCCGACTGTTTCTCGAGCTTCTTCAGCACCCGCGCCGGATTCTCGTCGGTCCAGTCGCTGAGCATCACCACGTAGTCACGCTCGTAGCGGAAGGGCTCGGGTTCGCGCGGATCGATGACCAGCGCGCCGTAGACGCCGGTCTGCTCCTGGAATCCGGAATGGCTGTGGTACCAGTAGGTGCCGTTCTGCTTCACCTTGAAGCGGTATTGGTACAGACCGCCCGGCGCGATGCCGTCGAAGCTCAGGCCCGGCACGCCGTCCATGTTGGCTGGCAGGAGGATACCGTGCCAGTGGAGGGAGGTGTCCTCGTCCAGGCGGTTGCGCACCCGCAGGGTGACGCTGTCGCCCTCGCGCCAGCGCAGGGTGGGGCCGGGCAGGGAGCCGTTGATGACGGTGGCGATGCGCGGCTTGCCGGTGATGTTCACCGGGGCTTCGCCGATGGAAAGATCGAATTCGCTGCCGGAAAGCAGCGCGGGCCGGGCCGGGCCGCCCAGTGCCCAGACCGGCGGGCGCCAGAGGCCGAAGCCGGCGAGGACGCCGCCGGCGGCGAGCCCCTTGACGAAGGTCCGCCGCGAGGTTTTGCAATGCATGCCGTTCATGTCCAGTCGGTCGGAAACACGAGCCGCACGAGGCGGCGTTCCGGAAAGGAAACTGCCATATCCGGCGCGGACGGGTGATTACAATCGCGTAAGGTGAAACGGGCCCGCGGTCGAGACGCCCGGCGCACTGGACTATGCTTGCTCGACGCCGCGGTATGCCGGAGCCTGCCGCGGCGCATCCATGACCACCGGACTGGAGCTACCCATGTCGCTGTTCAAGACCCCCCGCACGTCCCTGGCCGAGGAACGCCTCGAGAAGGAGATCCACGATCTGCTCCATGCCCTGGAGCACCTCAAAAGCAGCGCTTCGCGCGATACCCGGAACAACTACGAGCGGCTCCGGGATCGCGCCGAGGGGCTGTTGCGGCATTCCCGCCACCATTGTCACGACACCGGCCACGACCTGGCCCGGCACTGCCGGAAGATCAGCGAGTGCGCCTACGACTGCGTCCGTACCCATCCCTGGAGCAGCCTGGCGGTGGGCGTGGGCGCCGTCGCGCTGCTCGGCATGCTGTTCGCCCGCGGCCGGGACCGCTGAGCGCCGGGAACTGGCGGGCGCGGACAAGGCGCAAACGGCGAGGGTGCGGATTTCACTGCCCGTGGACGGACGCTCGCCGCGACTCGCCCCGATCGACGTGCCAGGACGAACGGCGAGACTCAGTTTTTCCGATCCGGGCGAGCTTCATGGGTCGAATCCGGGATCGATCCGCCCAGGGCATCCCGAAAAGCGGCGGGGTCCCGCACTTCCAGCACGATCGTCGTTCCCGACGAGGTATCGAGCGCCACATTCGGGGATTTGACGACATCCACGAAATACTTTTCACCGTCCCCCCTGAACCAGCCGGACCACAAACCGGGCATTCCCACGCCATTCGAACGGTATTGGAGCGCGACGCGCCGCTCGTCGGGCACCCGCCGGACGTCCGTGATCTGGCTCGCTGGAACCTCGATGCTATAGAAAGTGCTTTTAACGACGAGCCGTCCATCCCGGACGGCAATGTTCCGCCGGAAAGAAACGCCCAGGATCAGGAGATGAAGCCCCCAGACTATCGTCATCGCCACCAGGAAACTGGTGGACCAGAAGCCTCCTCGCATGGATGCGGGCACCATGATGAACAGGGAGATGAGAAGTCCCATAGCGCCGAGGGAGATATAAAAACGACAGGGAATGGGGGCCAACGCCATGTGCTGCTCCTTTTGAACCGATATGCCGACGGGCAGAGCGAGGATCCAGCCCGGCTCGATGAGTTTTCCCCTCCGCGATGTGCGATACCGCCCGTACCGCGACCAACTACAGTTGCCGGCGCAGTTCGGCCAGCACGCTCGCGGTGTCCGGCCGGACGCCGCGCCACAACTGGAAGGATTCGGCGGCCTGCTCGACCAGCATGCCCAGCCCGTCGCGGGTTCGCGCCGTGCCCTGCTGCTGGGCCCAGTGGCAGAAGGGCGTGGCCTCGCGGCCGTACATCATGTCGTAGCAGAAACCGCGGCCCGGCTGGATCAGCCCGGTGGGCAGCGGCGGCAGTTCGCCGGCCAGGCTCGCCGAGGTGCCGTTGACGATCAGGTCGAACGGTCCCTGCAGCGCGGCGAAGCCGCAGGCGCTCAGCGGGCCGAGTTCGGCGAACTCGTCGACCAGTTGCCTGGCCTTGTCTTCGCTGCGATTGGCGATCACCAGCGCCGCCGGGCGCTCCGCCAGCAGCGGTTCGAGCACCCCGCGCACCGCGCCGCCGGCGCCGAGCAGCAGGATGCGCAATCCCGCCAGATCCAGGCCGGCCTGCCTGAGGTCGCGCACCAGCCCGGCGCCGTCGGTGTTGTCGCCGAGCAGCGTACCGTCCTCGCGCTTCATCAGGGTATTCACCGCGCCGGCGCGCCGGGCGCGGGGAGTGAGTTCGTCGGCCAGGCGGAAGGCGTCCTCCTTGAAGGGCACCGTGACGTTGGCGCCCCTGCCGTCGACGAAGAAGGCGCGGGCCGCCCCGGCGAAGCCATCCAGTGGCGCGAGCAGGGGCTCGTAGCCGAGCGCCTGGCCGGTCTGCCCGGCGAACAGGCGGTGGATCTGCGGCGACTTGCTGTGGCCGATGGGATTGCCGAACACGGCGTAGCGGTCCATGAGAATCCTCGGAAGTTGTCGTGGGGCGGAAAACCCGCACAGCGGTTTTCCGCCCTACGGGCCCTGCGAATGGGTGTCAGGACCGACCGGACAGCCAGTCGCGGTCGGTGAGGAAATGCTCGGTCAGGCGCGCCTCGGGCGTACCCGGCTCGGGCTTCCAGTCGTAGCCCCAGCGCACCTCGGCCGGCAGCGACATGAGGATCGACTCGGTGCGCCCGCCGGACTGCAGGCCGAACAGGGTGCCACGGTCGTAGACCAGGTTGAACTCCACGTAGCGGCCGCGGCGATAGGCCTGGAACTCGCGCTCGCGCTCGCCGTAGGGAGCGCCCTTGCGCTTTTGCACGATCGGCAGGTAAGCCTGGATGTAGGCGTCGCCGACGGCGCGCAGGAAGGCGAAGCTGGTATCGAAATCCCATTCGTTGAGATCGTCGAAGAACAGCCCGCCGATGCCGCGCGGCTCGTTGCGGTGCTTGAGGTGGAAGTAGCGGTCGCACCAGGCCTTGAAGCGCGGGTAGACGTCGGCGCCGAAGGGCGCGCAGGCGTCACGGGCGACCTGGTGCCAGAACACGCAGTCCTCCTCGAAGGCGTAATAGGGGGTCAGGTCGAAGCCGCCGCCGAACCACCAGACCGGCGCCTCGCCCGCCTTCTCGGCGACGAACAGCCGCACGTTGGCATGGGAGGTCGGCACGTAGGGGTTGCGCGGGTGGATCACCAGGGACACGCCGAGCGCCTGGAAGCCGCGCCCGGCCAGTTCCGGACGGTGCGCGCTGGCCGACGGCGGCAGGCCGGCGCCGTGCACGTGGGAGAAGTTGACGCCGCCCTTCTCGATCAGCGCGCCGTTTTCCAGCACCCGGGTACGGCCGCCGCCGCCGCCCTCGCGCAGCCAGGCCTCCTCGCGAAAGTGCGCGCCGCCGTCCTCGGTCTCGAGAGCGGTACAGATACGGTCTTGCAGGTCGAGCAGATAGGCCTTCACGGCCTCGATTCGATCGTTCACGGCATTTCCCATGTTGAAAACGGCACTGGCGGCCCGGACGGGCGGCTAGCATAACATCGCGCAATCCCTTGCCGAAGTTGACGGGACGGACTGCCTGGCGCCCGAATAGCCGCCTCCGTCGCGTCCCACGGTACTGTCGGGCAAAGTCCCCGAAGGAGCAGAACAGATGGCCAAGCGTATCCAGATCGGCCGCCACGGCGGTCCCGAAGTCCTCGAATGGGTCGATCACACAGCGCCGCAGCCCGGTCCGCACGAGGTCAGAGTGCGCAACCGGGCGATCGGCCTGAACTTCATCGACACCTACTACCGCAGCGGCCTCTACGCCCCGCCGCGACTGCCGTCCGGCCTCGGCCTGGAGGGCGCCGGGGAGGTCGAGGCGGTGGGCAGCGCGGTCGAGCGCTTCAAGGTCGGCGACCGGGTGGCCTACGCCGGCGGCCCGCTGGGCGCCTATGCCGAGCTGCACGTGCTGCCGGCGGACAAGCTGGTCGGGCTGCCGGATTCGATCGGTTTCGAGCAGGCCGCGGCAGCGATGCTCAAGGGCCTCACCGTGCAGTACCTGTTGCGTCAGATCGGCCGATTCCAGGGTGGCGAAACCATCCTCTTCCATGCCGCGGCCGGCGGCGTCGGCAGCATCGCCTGCCAGTGGGCCAAGGCGCTCGGAGTCAGGCTGATCGGCACCGTCGGCTCGCCGGAGAAGGCCGAACGGGCCAGGGCCCTCGGCGCCTGGGCGACCATCGACTACAGCCGCGAGAACGTAGCCTCGCGGGTGCTGGAACTGACCGACGGGCGCAAGTGCCCGGTGGTCTACGACTCGGTCGGCAAGGACACCTGGGAAACCTCGCTGGACTGCGTCGCCCCGCGCGGCCTGCTGGTCAGCTTCGGCAACGCCTCCGGGCCGGTGACCGGGATCGACCTCGGGGTGCTGGCGCAGAAGGGCTCGCTGTTCGTCACCCGCCCGACCCTGGCCGGCTACGCCGATACGCCGGAGCGCCTGCAGGCGATGGCCGACGAGTTGTTCGCGATGCTCGCCGACGGCCGGGTCCGCGTCGAGATCGGCCAACGCTTCCCCCTCGCCGAGGCCGCCCGCGCCCAGGAGGCCCTGACCTCGCGCCGGACCACCGGCTCGACCATCCTGCTGCCCTAGGGCCTGTTAACACTACTCCGCGCGGCCGCGACGGAGCCTGTTTTTGCGCGGGGTTAGGCGCGAGGAGAGAAGTTTGGTCATTCCAAACGAACGACGAGTAACGACGCTCCGCGCAAAAACGGGCCCGTCCCTGCGGGTTGCGCGGCAAATGGCGCCATGCGTCGTTGCGGGACTTGGCAAGGGAATGCCATTCCCTGCGTCCCGCGCCTCGCCTGGCGCCATTTGCCGCAGCAACGCGGCTCGCGGAGAGTAGTGTTAACAGGCCCTAGGCCGGGCGGATCACCTGGCCGCTGGCCAGGTCGCGGATCAGGCTCGGGTTGCGCCGCCCGCCCAGGGCGCCGCCGAGCACGGCGTCCAGGCGGCGCGGGAAGTACTGTTCGACGCGCAGCCGCGAGCGTGCGGCGGGGCGGCCGGCGGGATTGGCCGAGGTGGACACCAGCGGGCCGGTGAGACGGCACAGCGCACGCACCAGCGGATGGTCGCTGACGCGCAGGGCGACGCTCGCGTGGCGGCCGGTGATCCATGCCGGCAGGCGGCCCCGGTGCGGCACCAGCCAGGTGTTCGGCCCCGGCCAGGTCCCGGCCAGCCGCTCGCGCCAGGCCGACGGCAGGTCGTCGAGCAGGAAGCCGAACTGGCCAATGTCGGCGGCGACCAGGATCAGGCCCTTGTCCTGCGGCCGCCGCTTGAGCGCCAGCAGGCGGCGCACCGCATCCGCGTTCCACGGATCGCAGCCCAGGCCCCAGACCGCCTCGGTCGGATAAGCGATCACCCCGCCCCGGCGCACCGCCCGCGCCACCTGTCGCACCCGCCAATCGCCCAGCATCGCCCGCCTCCGGAAAAATTCGGCGCAGTGTACCCAAGGCGTCGGCGGCGGCGCAGCCCGTCAGCCGGCGCATCCCTGCCAGCGTCCGCCTTCGCGGGCCACCTTACCGTCCAGCTCCAGTTCGGTGAGTGCCGCCAGTACCCGGGCGAGCGGCCAGCCGCTGGCCAGGGCCAGCTCCTCGCTGGTCTGCGGCGCGGCATGCAGCAGCGCCAGCAGTGGATGCCGCGCGTCGAGCGGAGCCGGACCGGCCTGCGAGCGGGGCGGCGGCGCCAGGTTCTGCCAGCCGCGCAGCGCTTCGAGGATGTGCTCGATGCTTTCCACCAGAATGGCACCGTCGCGAATCAGCCGATGGCAGCCACGGGCGCCGGGATGGTGGATGGAGCCGGGAATCGCATAGACCTCGCGACCCTGCTCGGCGGCCAGCCGGGCGGTGATCAGCGAGCCGCTGGAAGGGCCGGCCTCGACCACCAGGACGCCGAGGGACAGGCCGCTGACGATACGGTTGCGGCGCGGGAAGTTGCCCGCCTGGGGCGGACAGTCCAGCGGCAGTTCGGATAGCAGCGCGCCGCCGCCTTCGAGGATCTCCGCCGCCAGGGTTTCGTGGCGCGCCGGATAGAGGCGCCGCAGGCCCGTGCCGAGCACGGCCACCGTCCGTCCGCCGGCATCCAGCGCGCCCCGGTGGGCGGCGCCATCGATGCCCAGGGCCAGTCCGCTGGTGACGACGAAACCGGCGCCGGCGAGCTGCCGGGCGAAGGCGCGGGCGGTGTCGAGCCCGGGCTTCGAGGCGCGCCGGCTGCCGACCATGGCCAGTTGCGGCCGCTCCAGAATGGCCGCATCGCCTTCGACGAAGAGCAGCGGCGGAGCGTCGTCCAGTTCGGCGAGCAGGGCCGGATAGTCGGGCTCGCCGAATGGCAGCAGGTGCCGCCGTGGCTTCTCCAGCCAGGCCAGCGCCTGCGCGGCCTGCTGGCGGACCGCGGCGCTGCGCCGCGCCTCCGCGCAAGCGGCCGGCAGCCCCAACGCGCGCCAGGCGGCGGCCGGCGCACTGAGCGCCGCCGAGGCGCTGGCGAAGGCCTCGAGCAGACGGCGATGGCGGCGCGGTCCGAAGCCGGGCAGGGCGTGCAGGCGCAGGCGCGCCTCCAGTTCGGCGGGAGAAAGGGGCATGGAGCGATCGTCCTTGATCCATGGAAGCGAAAGGCGGTTCCCTCGACGGAGGGAAAACGCGGAGGTTACGGGTTGCGCACCTTGTCCATCACCGCCAGTTGGCGACTGGCACTGAGGATCAGGCCGTAGCTGAGCCGCGCGTAGGTGCGGAACACCATCAGCAGGCCGGAACGCTCATCGGGAATCTTCACCGGCTCGCCGCCGATGCGGTCGCGCACGGTTTCGCCGGTCTTGTACACCGCCAGCACGTCGCCCTCGGCCAGCCCGTCCCGACTGCCCTTGTTCAGGGTGACCACGGCGAAATTGCCGACCTGGGTCACGCCGCGCGGCACGTCGAGGATCACCCCCTCGACCGGGACGTTCGGCTCCCTGGGCATGAAGGTGGAGTCGACGGCCCGCTCCTCGCTGGGGAGCAGGCGGTCGCCGATGCGCACTTCCTGGGTCGAGCGGCTGAGCAGCAGGGTGGCGAGGCCGCCTTCCTCGGCGACCAGTTCGCCGGTGCCGATGTCGTCGGCGTCGATGCCGAGCACTTCCCTGGTCGCCGGGTCGACGTAGGCCTTGCCCTGGCGAAAGATGCCGTAGGCCGCCTCGCCGGCGGAAAAGTCGCCGCGCGCGTAGACCCGGTCGCCAGCGCCGCTGATCACCCGCTCGGCATTGCCGGCGACCACGTAGGGCGCCTTCCGCAACTGCGCGGCGTCGTCGACGATGCGGTTGCCGAGCAGGAAGCTGTCGATCTTCTCCAGCGGAATGGTCGGGATGGCCTGGACCGTGGGCGTGCGACGGACCCGCGGCGACAGCCTGACGGTGCCGCGGCTGGCGCCGCGATCGAGCGTCAGGCGCGGCTGACCGTCGATGTAGACCAGGTTCAGCACGTCGCCCGGGTAGATCAGGTGGGGATTCTCGAGCCGCGGGTCGACGTGCCAGAGCTGCGGCCACTGCCAGGGCGCACGGAGGAACTTGCCGGAGATGCCCCACAGGGTATCGCCCTGGACGACCCTGTAGCTCTGCGGATGACCCGCGCGAAGCTGCACCTCGGCCTGCGCCGGAGCGCTGCAGGCCGCCAGCAGCAGGGCGAGTAGTGATTTCCTCATGCGCCGAATCCCTTTATGATGTGCCTTCGCATGAAACGTCGCGCGCCGCCGGATTTCTCTCCGGATCGCGGCGTAAAGCCGTTTTTTCAATGCTGCTCAGCATCTTAGCAGCAGCCGTTTCGACCAATTCCCAAGCGCATCACAAACGCATATGGCGATACTGACCATCCTCGAATTTCCCGATCCGCGCCTGCGCACCATCGCCAAGCCCATCGAAACGGTGGACGACGGCATTCGCCGGTTGATCGACGACATGTTCGAGACCATGTACGCCGCGCCCGGCATCGGCCTGGCGGCGACCCAGGTGAACGTGCACAAGCGCCTGGTGGTGATGGACCTGTCCGAGGACAAGAACGAGCCGCGGGTATTCATCAACCCGGAGTTCGAAGCGCTCACCGAGGAGCTGGAGCCCTACCAGGAGGGCTGCCTGTCGGTCCCCGGCTTCTACGAGAACGTCGACCGCCCGCAGAAGGTCCGCATCCGCGCCCTGGACCGCGACGGACAGCCCTTCGAACTGGTCGCCGAGGGCCTGCTGGCGGTGTGCATCCAGCACGAATGCGATCATCTGAACGGCAAGCTGTTCGTCGACTATCTGTCGACGCTCAAACGCGACCGCATCCGCAAGAAGCTGGAGAAACAGCATCGCCAGCACGGCTGAAGCCGTCCCCGCGAAGGCTTGCCGTGGCAAGCCTTTTCTTTCCTGAGCGAGAAACCATGACCCAGCCCCTGCGCCTCGTCTTCGCCGGCACTCCCGAATTCGCCGCCGAGCACCTCCAGGCCTTGCTGACCGCCGGCCAGCGGCCCGTCGCCGTCTATACTCAGCCGGACCGTCCCGCCGGACGCGGGCAGAAGCCGATGGCCAGCCCGGTGAAACGGCTCGCCCTGCAGCACGGCATTCCCGTCCTGCAACCGCCGACCCTGCGCGACGCCGCCGCCCAGGCGGAGCTGGCGGCGCTCGAACCCGACCTGCTGCTGGTGGTCGCCTACGGGCTGATCCTGCCGCAGGCGGTGCTGGACATCCCGCGTCTCGGCTGCGTCAACAGCCATGCCTCGCTGCTGCCGCGCTGGCGCGGCGCGGCGCCGATCCAGCGGGCGATCGAGGCCGGCGACGGTGAATCCGGGGTCACCGTGATGCGCATGGAGGCCGGCCTGGACACCGGGCCGATGCTACTCAAGGTCGCCACGCCGATCCGCCCCGACGACACCGGCGGCAGCCTGCACGATCGCCTGGCCGGGCTGGGCGCGCAGGCCCTGGTCGAGGCCATCGGCGCCCTGGCGGCCGGCGGACTCGCCGGCGAGACGCAGGACGACGCCCTGGCCACCTATGCGCACAAGCTGAACAAGGACGAGGCGCGGCTCGACTGGAGCCGCCCGGCGGACGAGCTGGAACGGCGGATCCGCGCCTTCGATCCCTGGCCGGTCTGCCACAGCAGCCTGGACGGCGCGCCGCTGAAAGTGTTCGCCGCGAGCGTGGAGCAGGGCGGGGGAGCGCCGGGAACCATCCTCGCCGCCAGCCGCGACGGCCTGACCGTGGCCTGCGGCAGCGGCGCCCTGCGCCTGACCCGCCTGCAACTGCCGGGCGGCAGGCCGCTGGCCTTCGCCGAGCTGTACAACAGCCGCCGCGAGCAGTTCGCCGTCGGCCAGGTGCTGGGCACATGAGCCTGAATCCGCGCCTGGCCGCCACCCGTGCCCTGGCCGCCGTGCTCGCCGGCAAGGCCTCGCTCGCCGCCCTGCCGGCGCAACTGGAGCAGGTCGCGCCGCGCGACCGCGCCCTGGCCCAGGAGCTGGCGTTCGGCGCCGCCCGCTGGCAGCCGCGCCTGGCGCTGCTCGCCGAAAGGCTGCTGCGCAAGCCGCTCAAGGCCGCCGACCGGGACGTCGAGGCGCTGCTGCTGATCGGTCTCTACCAGTTGCTGCACACCCGCATCCCCGCCCACGCGGCGATCGGCGAGACCGTGGCCTGCGCCGAGCAACTGAGGAAACCCTGGGCCAAGGCCCTGCTGAACGCCGTGCTGCGCCGCGTACAGCGCGAGGGCGAGGCGCTGCTCGCCGAACTGGCGAACGATCCGGTGGCGCGCACCGCTCATCCGCGCTGGTTGCAGCAGGCACTGGCGCAGCACTGGCCGGAACACTGGGAAGCCATCTGCGCGGCCGACAACGAGCACCCGCCGCTGACCCTGCGGGTCAACCGCCGGCTGACCGCGCGCGACACTTATCTCGCTACCCTGAAGGCGGCCGGCATCGCGGCCAGTGCCTGCCGCTTCAGCCGCGACGGCATCCTGCTCGACGAACCGTGCGACGTGCGCAGCCTGCCGGGCTTCGCCGAAGGCCTGGTCAGCGTGCAGGACGAAGCGGCCCAACTGGCCGCCTACCTGCTCGAACCGATGCCCGGTCAGCGCGTGCTGGACGCCTGCTGCGCGCCCGGCGGCAAGACCTGCCACCTGCTGGAGAGCGAGCCGCGGCTGGCCGAGCTGGTCGCCATCGACCTAGAGGAAAAACGCCTGGCGCGGGTCCGCGAGAACCTCGACCGGCTGGGCCTGGCGGCCCGGCTGGTCGCCGCCGATGCGCGCGCCACCGAAGCCTGGTGGGATGGCCGGCGCTTCCAGCGCATCCTGCTCGATGCGCCCTGTTCCGCCACCGGAGTGATCCGCCGCCATCCGGACATCAAGCTGACCCGCCAGGCCAGCGACATCCCCGCCCTGGCCAGCCTGCAGGGCGAGCTGCTGGACGCCCTGTGGCCGACCCTGGAGGTCGGCGGCATCCTGCTCTATGCCACCTGTTCGATCCTGCCGGCGGAAAACAGCGACACCATCGCCGCCTTTCTCGCCCGCACCCCCGGCGCCCGCGAACTGGACATCGCCTCCGGCTTCGTCGGCGCCAAGCCGGGCCTGGCACAGCGCCACGGCCGCCAGCTCCTGCCGCAGCCCCACGGCCATGACGGTTTCTACTATGCCAAGCTGATCAAGATCGCCGCCGGTCCGCGCGGCTGAGGAAAGCAGTCCGATGAAGATCATCATTCTCGGCGCCGGCCAGGTCGGCGGTACCCTGGCCGAGCACCTGGCCAGCGAGGCCAACGACATCACCGTGGTCGACACCGATACCGAGCGCCTGCGCGATCTCGGCGACCGCCTGGACATCCGCACCATCGCCGGCAAGGGGTCCTTCCCGACCGTGCTGCGTCAGGCCGGCGCCGACGACGCCGACATGCTGGTGGCGGTGACCAACAGCGACGAAACCAACATGGTCGCCTGCCAGGTCGCCTACACCCTGTTCCACACCCCGACGCGGATCGCCCGGGTGCGCGAATCGGCCTACCTGACCCGCGCCGGGCTGTTCAGCAACGAGGCGATTCCGGTGGACGTGCTGATCAGCCCGGAGCAGGTGGTGACCAACCACATCAAGCGGCTGATCGAATACCCCGGTGCCCTGCAGGTGATCGACTTCGCCGACGGCAAGGCCCAACTGGTGGCGGTGCGCGCCTACTACGGTGGCCCGCTGGTCGGCCAGCAGCTCAGGCAGATCCGCGAGCACATGCCGACCGTGGACGCCCGCGTGGCGGCGATCTTCCGTCGCAACCGGGCGATCCTGCCCAAGGGCGACACGGTGATCGAGGCCGACGACGAGGTGTTCTTCATCGCCGCCAAGACCCATATCCGCGCGGTGATAAGCGAGCTGCGCCGACTCGAGATCAGCAACAAGCGCATCGTCATCGCCGGCGGCGGACACATCGGCGAGCGCCTGGCCGAAGCCATCGAGAGCCGCTACCAGGTGAAGATCATCGAGTCCAATCCGGCACGCTGCCGCTACCTCTCGGACACCCTGGACAGCAGCATCGTGCTGCAGGGCAACGCCTCGGACAAGGATCTGCTGGTCGAGGAGAACATCAACGAGGCCGACATCTTCCTCGCCCTGACCAACGACGACGAGGCCAACATCATGTCCTCGCTGCTGGCCAAGCGCCTCGGCGCGCGCAAGGTGATGAGCATCATCAACAACCCGGCCTACGTCGATCTGGTGCAGGGCGGCGAGATCGACATCGCCATCAGTCCGCAACTGGCCACCATCGGCACCCTGCTGACCCATGTGCGCCGCGGCGACATCGTCAGCGTGCACTCGCTGCGCCGCGGCGCGGCGGAGGCCATCGAGGCCATCGCCCATGGCGACGAGAAGTCGAGCAAGGTGGTCGGGCGCATGATCGGCGAGATCGAACTCCCGTCGGGAACCACCATCGGCGCGGTGATCCGCGCCGAGCAGGTGCTGATCGCCCACAACGATACCCTGATCGAGTCCGGCGACCACGTGATCCTGTTCCTGGTCGACAAGAAGCATATCCGCGACGTGGAGCGGCTGTTCCAGGTGGGACTGGCCTTCTTCTGAAAGCTCCCGCCGGGGGAAGGACGTTCGTCCGCCCGCCGGTTCACTCTTCCGGCCGGCCGCCTTCGAGGCGCCGGATGCGTCCGGCCGCCAGGCTGCGGCCGGCCGGCGAGCCGGCGCGGTCCCTGGCCTGCAGATAGTCGATCAGCGCCTCCAGATCGTTCAGCCCCGTATCCAGGCGCTCGGCCGCCTCGGCCAGCACGCTCAGCCTGTCGCCGCCGCCGGCCATGAAGGAATTCACCGTGATCCGGTAGAGGTCGCCGTCCCGTATCGGCCGGCCATCGATCCTCAGGCTGTCGGCGACGACATGCCGCCCGCCGGGCCGTCCGGGGTCCCAGCTATAGCTGAACGACGCCGACGGCTGCAGCGGCCTGAAACCGTCCTGCTGCCATTGCTGCTCCAGCAGCTCGCGCAACTGCGCACCGCTGAGGGTGACTATCGTCAGGCTGTTGTTGAACGGCTGCGTGCTGGCCACCTGGCCGTAGCCGACCTCCGGTTGGCCGGGTTCCAGCGCCAGGCCGGCACGGATTCCGCCCGGATTGGTCAGCGCCACCTGGGCGCCCAGATGCGCGGTGGCCGCCAGTTGGGCATCGGCGATCAGGTTGCCCATCGGCGATTCGCCCGCGCCATTGTATGCCTGCGGCACTTCGCGCACCGCCAGGCGCGCCAGGGGACGGCCGAGCAACGCCTGGCTGCGTCGCTCCACGGCCTGCTGCAGGGCATCGATCTCGGCGATGGGTGCGTAGCGGCGCGGATCGACCAGCAAGTTGCGGGCCTCGACCTCCAGCAGCCGATGACGGCGCGGATCGATGCGCAGGGTCAGGTGCGTGGCCAGCCGCCCGTAGGAACCGGCCTGGGTCACCAGTACCTCGCCGACCCGGCACAGGTAGCCCTGATGGGTGTGCCCGCTCAGCACCACCTTGATCCTCGGGTCCAGACGCCGGACGATCTCGACGACCGGGCCGCTCAGTTGGCGGCAATCCGGCTGGTCGTAGGCTTCCGGCGTGGCGCCGCCCTGGTGCACCACCGCGACTATGGCATCCACGCCCTGCGCCAGCAGGGTCGGAACCTGGGCATTGATCGCCTGCGCCTCGTCCAGGCTGCGCAAGCCCTGCATGCTTTGCCGGGAGAGCTGCGTGTCGACGTCTTCCAGCACGGCGCCGACAAAGGCGATCCGTGCTCCGCGCACCCGTTCGATGCGGTAGGCCGGGAACAGCCGCTCGCCGCTCCGGCGGTCCACCAGGTTGGCGGCGATATAGGTGAAACCGATGCCGGGGTGAACGCTTTCGAACCGGCAGGCCTTGTCCGGGCGGGGCGAACGACAGCCGCCCCGGACCTGGCGCAGCAGCTCGTCGCGACCCTGGTCGAGTTCATGGTTGCCGACCACGGACAGGCGCATGTCCAGCAGATCGAGCGCCCGCAGCGACGGCTCGTCCGCCCACATGGCCGAAAGCGGCGGGCTGCCGCCGATGAGGTCGCCACCTCCGACGAACAGCAGTTCGGGGTCCCGGGCACGCATCTCCGCCAGCAAGCCGCTGAGCGCGCCGATACCGCCGGCTTTCAGGCTGAGCTGCTCGCCGGCGGCGTTCCGGTGGCTGAAGCGGGTCGGCTGGATATGGCCATGGAAATCGTTCACGACCAGGAGGTTGACCTCGACCGGCTGCGGCCGCGGCACCTGGCTGCAACCGCCGGCCGGAACGAGCGCGACGAACAGCAGGACCAGCGGGCGGATCGACGATCGTGACATGGCGCGCTCCATCGGCGCTCGGACCGGGTCCTGCAAGATAGCACGGTCGTATGGCTTCCTTCCTTCCGCCCGGAAAAGCGACAGCGGGTTCCGGCGGTCCACATGCAGCCAAGGAACGCAGGAAAGCGATCGCCACCACATTCCTCGAACGACCCGATGCTTCCGGCGCAACCCGGGAAGGGCAGGGGGCTTTCCGACATTGGGGAACCGGCCTGTGACCGGAAGCGACATTCAGCGATCCGCTGCAGGTACCTGCCCGGCGGACGAACCCGCCAGTTCCACATGCCGGTCGCAGTCGAGGGTGTGGTCCATGACCATCCCGCACGCCTGCATGAAGGCGTAACAGATGGTCGGTCCGACGAAGACGAAGCCGGCCTTCTTCAGCGCCTTGCTCATCGTCTCGGCCTCGGGCGTCGTCGCCGGCACCTCGGCCGGCGTGCGGAAACGGTTGATCCGCGGCATGCCACCGACGAAGGACCATAGCCAGCCGACCGGCTCCTCGAGCCGCAGCCAGGCCCGGGCGTTCTGCCGGGCCGCCTCGAGCTTGCGTCGGTTGCGGATGATGCCGGGGTCCTGCAGGCGTTCCCCGATCTCCTCGTCGCTCATCCGCGCCAACCGCGCGACCTCGAAACCGAACAACACCTGGCGATAGCGCTCGCGCTTCTTCAGCACGGTGAACCAAGACAATCCGGCCTGGAATCCCTCCAGCAGCAGCAACTCGAACAGGCGCTGCGGATCGCGCAGGGGCACGCCCCATTCTTCGTCGTGGTAGGCCTGATACAGCGGGTCTTCGGAGCACCAGAAGCAGCGTGGCATGGGCGTTTGCACAGAGTGGAGGGGGCCGGGAATCGGGTATACTCGCAGCCTTTTACGTCGCAGCCTCAGGACAGGGTGATTTTTGTGAGCCAGACTACGCCTGCCGTGCGCACCTTCCAAGACCTGATTCTCGCCCTGCAGAACTATTGGGCCGAACAGGGTTGCGTGGTGCTGCAGCCCTACGATATGGAAGTGGGCGCCGGCACCTTCCACACCGCCACCTTTCTGCGCGCCATCGGCCCGGAAACCTGGAACGCCGCCTACGTGCAGCCCTCGCGTCGCCCGGCCGACGGCCGCTATGGCGAAAACCCCAACCGTCTGCAGCACTACTACCAGTTCCAGGTGGTCCTGAAGCCCAACCCGGACGACATCCAGGACCTCTACCTGGAATCCCTGCGCCGCATCGGCATCGATACCCGCGTGCACGACGTGCGCTTCGTCGAGGACAACTGGGAGTCGCCGACCCTGGGCGCCTGGGGCCTGGGCTGGGAGGTCTGGCTGAACGGCATGGAAGTCACCCAGTTCACCTACTTCCAGCAGGTCGGCGGCGTCGAGTGCTATCCGGTCACCGGCGAAATCACCTACGGCCTGGAACGCCTGGCCATGTACCTGCAGGGCGTCGATTCGGTCTACGACCTGGTGTGGACCGACGGCCCGTTCGGCAAGGTCACCTACGGCGACGTGTTCCACCAGAACGAAGTGGAACAGTCCACCTACAATTTCGAGCATGCCAACGTGGCCAAGCTGTTCGAGCTGTTCGACTTCTACGAATCCGAGGCCAACCGACTGATCGAACTGGAGCTGCCGCTGCCGACTTACGAAATGGTCCTCAAGGCCTCGCACACCTTCAACCTGCTGGACGCCCGCCGCGCCATCTCGGTGACCGAGCGCCAGCGCTACATCCTGCGCGTGCGCACCCTGGCCCGCGCCGTGGCGCAAAGCTACCTGCAGGCGCGTGCCAAGCTCGGCTTCCCCATGGCCCCCCCCGAACTGCGCGACGAAGTCCTGGCCAAGCTGGAGGCTGCAGAATGAGTGCACAAGATTTCCTGGTCGAACTGGGCAGCGAAGAACTGCCGCCGAAAGCCCTGAAGAGCCTGGCCACCGCTTTCCTCGCCGGCATCGAGAAGGGGCTGGCCGCCGCCGGCCTCGAGTATCGGGTCGCCCGTTTCTATGCCGCGCCACGCCGCCTGGCGGTGCTGGTCGAGCACCTGGTCGCCCAGCAGCCGGACCGCACCCTCAACCTGGATGGCCCGCCGGTCGCCGCCGCCTTCGACGCCGAAGGCAACCCGACCCAGGCCGCCCTGGGCTTCGCCCGCAAGTGCGGCGTGGAGCTGCACGAGATCGACAGCAGCGGCGCCAAGCTGCGTTACAGCCGGCATATCCCCGGCCAGCCAGCCAGCGCACTGCTGCCGGCGATCGTCCAGGCTTCTCTCGACGAACTGCCGATTCCCAAGCGCATGCGCTGGGGCACGCGCAAGGAAGAGTTCGTCCGGCCGAGCCAGTGGCTGGTGATGCTGTTCGGCAACCAGGTGGTCGACTGCGAGATCCTTGCCCAGAAGGCCGGCCGCGAATCCATGGGCCACCGCTTCCACCATCCGGACGCGGTGCGCATCAGCCAGCCGTCCAGCTACCTGGAAGACCTGCGCAGCGCCTACGTGCTGGCCGACTTCGCCGAGCGCCGCGAACTGATCGCCGGCCGCGTCGCCGACCTGGCCGCGCAGCAGCAGGGCAGCGCCGTCGTTCCCGAGGACCTGCTCGACGAGGTGACCGCGCTGGTCGAATGGCCGGTGCCGCTGGTCTGTTCCTTCGAGGAGCGCTTCCTCACGGTGCCCCAGGAAGCGTTGATCTCCACCATGCAGGACAACCAGAAGTACTTCTGCCTGCTGGATGCGAACGGCAAGCTGCTGCCGTGCTTCATCACCGTGGCCAACATCGAGAGCAGGGACCCGGCGCAGATCGTCGCCGGCAACGAGAAGGTGGTGCGCCCGCGTCTGACCGACGCCGAGTTCTTCTTCAACCAGGACAAGCGGCAGCCCCTGGAAAGCTTCAACCAGCGCCTGGCCAGCGTGGTCTTCCAGGCCCAGCTCGGCAGTGTGCTGGAAAAGGCCGAGCGCGTCTCGCGGCTGGCCGGCTTCATCGCCGAGCGCATCGGCGGCGATCCGCAGCACGCCATCCGCGCCGGCCTGCTGTCGAAGGCCGACCTGGCCAGCGAGATGGTCGGTGAATTCCCCGAACTGCAGGGCATCGCCGGCTACCACTACGCGCTCAACGCCGGCGAGCCGGAAGACATCGCCCGCGCCCTCGACGAGCAGTACATGCCGCGCGGCGCCGGCGCCCAGCTGCCGTCGACCCTGACCGGTGCCGCCGTGGCGATGGCCGACAAGCTCGACACCCTGGTCGGCATCTTCGGTATCGGCATGCCGCCCACCGGCAGCAAGGACCCCTACGCCCTGCGCCGCGCCGCCCTGGGCATCCTGCGCATCCTCATCGAGAAGCAGCTGGACCTGAATCTGGAAGAGGCCAGCCACTTCGCGGTCGCCCAGTACGGCACCAAGGTCAAGGCCAGCGGCCTCGCCGAGCAGGTCAGCGAGTTCGTCTTCGACCGCCTGCGCGCACGCTACGAGGACGAAGGCATCGACGTCTCCAGCTACCTGGCGGTGCGCGCCCTGCAACCGGCCTCGGCCTACGACCTGGACCTGCGCGTGCAGGCGGTGCAGGCCTTCCGCCGCCTGCCGGAAGCCGAAGCGCTGGCCGCGGTGAACAAGCGTGTCTCCAACCTGCTCGGCAAGTACGAGGGCAAGCTGCCGGCGGCCATCGAGGCCCGTTACTTCGACAACGCCAGCGAGTTCTCCCTGTACTCGGCGCTGCAGCAGGCGCAGCACGCGGTCCGCCCGCTGGCCGCCGAACGCCGCTACCGCGAGGCGCTGGAGCGTCTGGCCAGCCTGCGCGACCCGGTGGACGCCTATTTCGAGGCAGTGCTGGTCAACGCCGAGGACCCGGCGATCCGCGCCAACCGCCACGCCATGCTGGCGCAATTGCGTGGCCTGTTCCTCTGCGTCGCCGACATCTCCGTACTGGGACAGTAAGCGATGAAGCTGATCGTGCTCGATCGCGACGGGGTCATCAACGAGGACTCCGATGCCTTCGTCAAATCCGCGGAGGAATGGATTCCCATCCCCGGTTCCATCGAGGCGATCGCCCGCCTGAGCAAGGCCGGCTGGAAGGTGGCGGTCGCCACCAACCAGTCGGGCCTGGCCCGTGGCCTGTTCGACATGACCGATCTCACCGACATGCACCTGAAGATGCAACGGCTGGTGATGGAGCAGGGCGGGCAGATCGACCTGATCGTGCACTGTCCACACGGTCCGCAGGACGGCTGCAACTGCCGCAAGCCGCTGCCTGGCATGTTCCGCATCATCGCCGAGCATTTCCAACTCCCAGACCTGAAGGGCGTGCCGGTGGTCGGCGACAGCCACCGCGACCTGCACGCCGGCCTGGTGCTCGGCGGCAGGCCGTACTTGGTGAAAACCGGCAAGGGCCAGCGTACCCTGCAAAACATCCTGCCGCCCGGCACCCAGGTGTTCGATGACCTGGCGTCCGTCGTCGATCATCTTCTCAAGGCCGATGGCTGAGTCCCCATGCAATCCCTTCGCATTCCGATCTTCTATCTACTGCTGTCCCTCAGCACCGTCGTCTGGTGCCTGATCAGCCTGCTGGTCGCGGTTTTCCTGCCGTTTCGCGCCCGCTACCGCTTCGTCGTGCAGACCTGGTGCCGCTGCGCCGTCTGGCTGGCCTGGCACATCATCGGTATCCGCTATGAACTGCATGGGGTGGAAAACATCCCGCAGCGACCCTGCGTGATCCTCGCCAAGCACCAGAGCACCTGGGAAACCTTCTTCCTCTCGGCCTACTTCGAGCCGCTCAGCCAGGTGCTCAAGCGCGAACTGCTACGCATCCCGTTCTTCGGTTGGGCGACAGCCCTGCTCAAGCCGATCGCCATCGACCGCAGCAATCCCAAGGCAGCGCTCAAGCAACTGGCCGAGCAGGGTCACAAGCGGCTGGAGCAGGGCGTCTGGGTGCTGATCTTCCCTGAGGGAACCCGCGTGCCGGTCGGACAGATCGGCAAGTTTTCCCGCGGCGGTGCGGCCCTCGCGGTGAACGCCGGCCTGCCGGTACTACCGGTCGCCCACGACGCCGGCCGCTATTGGCCCAAGGATGGCTGGAGCAAAACTCCCGGTACCATCCGGGTGATCTTCGGTCCGCCTTTGCAGGCCGAGGGCGAAGGTCCGCGCGCCATCGCCGACCTCAACGAACGTGCCTTCGCCTGGGTCGAGCAGACCCAGCGTCAGCTCGGCGTCCTGAGCGACGACCCAGTGGTCGATGGAGCGGCCAAGGTTTAACATCCCGGCATGCGTTCCAGAAAAGCCGGCCCCGTCCCGGCTTTCGTGGGCCCGGTCCGGCGTCGACGGGCCATGTTCCACGTGGAACGCCCCATGCACGGCATGCCATCCCATAGATCCTCTCGCCAGACCAGACGTAGCCGGAACCCGCCCCATGGATTACACCGCCCAATGCCGTCGCCACAGCCTCCTCAACCGCCGAGCCGGAAGGAAGCCAGCGAGCGAGATACCCTTGTCATGACGGCCAACGGAACCGTTCCGCTGCAGGAAGCGGCGATCGAGGAGGGCACACTGTTCTTCCTGCCCCTGCCACTGCTGCTGGAACTACTCAATCTGCCCCGGCAAAGCCAGGACAATCCGCCGGAAGCACTCGACGCTCCCGGTTACTGGTCCTGCCATGCCCAGTGGCAACGGCTGCTCGACGGCGGCCTGTTCGTCCACCCGGCCGCTCGCGACTACTGGCGACAGCGTCTGGAGGAGGAGCGCCGGCTGACCAACCAGATCTTGGCACAGCAGGATAGCGGTCTCGATCGGCTCCGCTGCCTGGCTCACAGCCCCCTGGCCACCGAACTCGGCTGCCCGTCGGCCGGCGAGCGCCTGCGTCGCCACCTGCGGGATATCGAGGAAACCGACGCACTGCTGGAGAACGAACTGCTGCTCGAGACGCGGCTCGCCGATGCGTTCGCCCTGGCGCTGCGCCTGGCCGCCTGGCGGGTGGTCGATCTCAGCCTTGAATACTGGGAACTGTTGGCGGAAGACGGCGAACAGCACGAAGTGCTGCTCGAGCGCTTCCTGCCGAACATCGATGCCACGAACGGACAGTGGAACAACCCCGTGGAGGACTATCTGGTTCATCTCGCCGCCCTGGTCGACGACTGCCCGGAACAGCAGGACGACTACAGCAGCCTGGCCAGGCTCTGGGCAAGGGAGGGCATGGATGTCCAGACCAGGGAGTACCAGCTCGACGCCTGGCGTCAGGGCCGTCGCCGGGCGGACGCACGCACGGTCGCCGGGCTGATGGACGCCGTGCTGGATCGGCTGCTCGACGGCGGGTCAGCGGGTGACATGTCCCTCAATCGCCAGTTGCTCTGCGAATCCTTTCGTTTCGTCGAAAGCTGCGCCTACCTGCGGCGAACCTTGAGCCAGCTGGGTATGGCGGAAACAATGATCGGCGAAATCTTTGCCGTCTATCGCAGCGAATACTTCCGGGCGCGAGCCGTACTGGGCAGGCCGCTGGCAGAGAAAGACAGCGAACACTGAAAGCCTCTTCGCTGCCCCGCGAAATCCCTCCATGATTCGCGACTCGTTTCGTGAGCGGCAGGAATTCCGGCACAATGACGCCCTCAGGAATTGCCACTCTTCCAGAAAGGAGCTTTCATGACGCTTTCCCAGCCGGGCATCCTTGCCGCGATCCCCTCACTGGCATGCCACCTGTTCTTCTCCCTCGAATCGGTAGAGGAGCTGCCGGCCGCCCTCGACCGGCTCTCCACCCTGGCCGACGGCGAGACGATCGTCGTCGGTTTCGGCGAGTCGCTGCTGCGGGCGCAAAGCCGCCACGTCGCCGGTCTGCGTGTGTTTCCGGTCCTGAACGGCAGCAGCGTGGACATCCCCTCGACCCAACACGCCCTCTGGTGCTGGCTGCGTGGCGAGGATCGCGGCGAGCTGCTGCAGCTCGGTCGCGCACTGGTAGCCGCCCTGCACCCAGCCCTGCGCCTGGAGCAAAGCACCGACGCCTTCCGTTACCGGGAAGGCCATGACCTGACCGGCTACGAGGACGGTAGCGAGAATCCCGACGGGGAAGAGGCTGTCGCCGCCGCTCTCGTCGGCGAAGGTCCCGAGGGTGAACGGGGTAGCAGCTTCGCCGCCGTGCAACACTGGGTACACGACCTCGATCACTTCGATAGCCTGCCTTCGGACGAACAGGACAATATCGTCGGCCGGCGCAAGAGCGACAACGAAGAGCTGGAAGACGCGCCGGAATCCGCCCACGTCAAGCGTACCGCACAAGAAAGCTTCAGCCCTGAGGCCTTCGTCCTGCGTCGCTCGATGCCTTGGAGCGACGGCCGGCAAGCCGGCCTGTTGTTCCTCGCCTTCGGCCACAGCCTCGACGCCTTCGAAGCCCAGCTCAAGCGCATGGCCGGCCTGGACGATGGTATCGTCGACGCCCTGTTCCGCTTCAGCCGACCGATCAGCGGCGGTTACTACTGGTGCCCACCGGTACGAGAGGGACGACTGGACCTGCGCAAGGTGGTGGGATAGGCAAGTCCCGACGGTCTCCGAAAGAACGAGATGGAGCCTGAAAGAGGAGAATATCCGGCGCGGTGAACGCTCCCCATCCACCGCGTCCGCAACAGCGGAGCGGAAGCGATTACAGAACGGCTTCGAACAGCTCCAGCTGCGGCGGTTCCAGGTAAAACTCGCGCGGGCTGTTGCCGGCGTTGGCATGTGCCTTTCGGAAAGCTTCGGAATGCGTCCAATCCTCGAAGGCCTGAGCGGACTGCCACTCGGTGTAGGAACTGAACAGGGTGAATTCCTCGCCCTGCGGTCCCTGCAGCAGATGGAAACGAACGAAGCCGGGCACCTCGTGAAGATAGCTCTCACGTTCACGCCAATGGGCGACGAAGGCTTCTTCGCGTCCCCGGGCAATCTTGAAACGGTTCATGGCAAGGAACATGTCGTGGACTCCGTGTGGTCGACAAGCGATCATTCTAGGCAAGAAACGGCGCCGTTACAGAATCGAAAATCCTCGTCGCAAAGGGCCACATGCGACTTCTTCTCTGACAAGGACCGGCGGAGTAGGTTGCCTTCGCCCAGATTTCCACAGGCTTCCATCACCCCATCCAGCGCAAACCCTTCTGGCAGACCTGGGCCGCCAGAGAGTTCGCTTTGATGCTTGTGGATAATTTCCTTACCCACAGCTTTCATCACACATCCAGATTCGCCACCGCCAACGCGTTGTTCTCGATGAATTCGCGACGCGGTTCGACGGCATCGCCCATCAGGGTGTTGAAGATCTGGTCGGTGGCAATGGCATCCTCGATGGTGACCTTGAGCATGCGCCGCACGCTGGGGTCCATGGTGGTCTCCCACAACTGCTCGGGGTTCATCTCGCCGAGCCCCTTGTAGCGCTGGATGCTGTGACGCTTGGCGGTTTCCGCCATCAGCCAGGCGAGCGTCTCCTTGAAACTCGACACCGGCTTGCGACGCTCACCGCGCCGCACGTAGGCGCCGTCCTCCAGCAGGCTGTTCAACTGCTCGCCGAGGGCGGTCACGGTGCGGTAGTCATTGCTGGCGAAGAAGTCACGGTTGAAGGTGACGTAGCTCGACAGGCCATGGGCGACCATCTCCACCTCGGGCAGCCACAGATGGCGTTCGCGATCCTCGCGCAGGCTGGCCCTGTAGGTCAGGCCGGATTTCTCGGCAGCCTTCAGATGGGCCTGGAATCGCTCCAGCCAGGCCTGCATGAGCGCCTGGTCGCCCAGTTGCTCGAGACCGACGCGCGGCAGGTAGACGAAGTGCTCGGTGATATCCTGTGGATAGAGCCGCGACAGGCGAGCCAGGGTCTTCATCACCGTGCGGTAGTCGCTGACCAGCTTTTCCAACGCAGCTCCGGACAATCCGGGAGCGCTCTCGTTGACGTGCAGGCTGGCCTCTTCGAGTGCCGACTGGGTCATGTATTCCTCCATGGCCTCGTCGTCCTTGATGTACTGCTCCTGCTTGCCCTTCTTCACCTTATACAACGGCGGCTGTGCGATGTAGACGTAGCCGCGCTCGATCAGTTCGGGCATCTGGCGGAAGAAGAAAGTCAGCAGCAGGGTGCGGATGTGCGAGCCGTCGACGTCGGCATCGGTCATGATGATGATGTTGTGGTAACGCAGCTTCTCGATGTTGTATTCCTCGCGACCGATCCCGCAGCCCAGCGCGGTGATCAGGGTGCCGACCTCGGCGGAGGAGAGCATCTTGTCGAAGCGCGCCTTCTCGACGTTGAGGATCTTGCCCTTAAGCGGCAGGATCGCCTGGGTACGGCGATTACGGCCCTGTTTGGCCGAGCCGCCGGCGGAGTCACCCTCGACGATGTAGAGTTCGGAAAGGGCCGGGTCCTTCTCCTGGCAGTCGGCGAGCTTGCCGGGCAGGCCGGCGATATCCAGCGCGCCCTTGCGGCGAGTCATCTCGCGGGCCTTGCGCGCAGCCTCGCGGGCGCGGGCGGCATCGATCATCTTGCCGACCACCGCCCTGGCCTCGTTGGGGTTCTCCAGCAGGAAGTCGCCGAAATACTTGCCCATTTCCTGTTCGACGGCGGTCTTCACTTCGCTGGAGACCAGCTTGTCCTTGGTCTGCGAACTGAACTTGGGGTCCGGCACCTTGACCGAGATGATTGCGGTCAGCCCCTCGCGGGCATCGTCGCCGGTGGTCGTCACCTTGTGCTTCTTGGCCAAGCCTTCCTGCTCGATGTAAGCGTTCAGATTACGCGTCAGCGCCGAGCGGAAACCGGCCAGATGGGTGCCACCGTCACGCTGTGGAATGTTGTTGGTAAAGCAGAGGATGTTCTCGTTGAAACCGTCGTTCCACTGCAGGGCGACCTCCACACCGACGCCGTCCTCCTCGCGCTGCACATTGAAGTGAAACACTTGGCTGACCGCGTTCTTGTTGGTGTTCAGGTAATCGACGAAAGCCTTCAGGCCGCCTTCATACTTGAACAGCTCTTCTTTGCCGCTGCGCTCGTCCTTGAGGACGATGCCGACACCGGAGTTGAGGAAGGACAGCTCGCGCAACCGCTTGGCGAGGATATCCCAACTGAAGTGGATGTTGTGAAAGGTCTCCGCGGAAGGCTTGAAATGGACCTGCGTGCCGGTCCCATCGGTATCGCCGACCGTGGCCAGCGGCGCTTGCGGTACCCCGTGCACATAGGTCTGCTCCCATACCTTACCGTCGCGGCGGATGGTCAGCACCAGCTCCTCGGAAAGAGCATTGACTACCGAAACCCCGACGCCATGCAAACCACCGGAAACCTTGTAGCTGTTGTCGTCGAATTTGCCACCGGCATGCAGCACGGTCATGATGACTTCGGCAGCGGAGATGCCTTCTTCCTTGTGCAGATCGACCGGAATGCCTCGACCATTGTCGCGCACGGTGATGGATTCGTCGGTGTGAATGGTGATGCTGATCTCGTTGCAGTAACCGGCCAGTGCCTCGTCGATCGAGTTGTCGACCACCTCGAACACCATGTGGTGAAGACCGGTACCGTCGTCGGTATCGCCGATATACATACCGGGACGTTTGCGTACGGCATCCAGGCCCTTCAGGACTTTGATGCTGGAGGAGTCGTACGTCTGGTTTTCGCTCATTACCTTCACTCCCGATCGTGGGTCTGGGTGATACGGCCCTGTTCCACGTGGAACAGGGCAACTGGCGTATCCGTGCGCCAGCCTTCACGCAATGCTTCAAGGTCTACGCAGGTGATGAACACCTGACAATGCAATTCTTCGAGCAGACGGCACAGCGCGCGCCGGTGCTGTTCATCCAGTTCGGAGGGCAGGTCGTCGACCAGATAGATGCACTCGCGTCTGGCGCGGTCGACGAGATGCCCCTGGGCGATCTTCAGCGCACAGACCACCAGCTTCTGCTGACCGCGCGACAGCAAGTCCGCGGCATTGTGCGCGGCCAGGCGCAGGCGCAGATCGGCCCGCTGCGGGCCGGCCTGGGTATGCCCCAGTTGCTGATCGCGCGGAAGGGAAGCAGCAAGAACCTCGCCGAGCGAGCGCTCCCGGTCCCAGCCGCGGTAGTAGCTCAGAGTCAGACCGTCCAGCTCCACCAGCTCATGCAGGACGCTCTCGAAGACCGGCTTCAGCACCTGAATGTAGCTGCGTCGATAACTGTCGATTTCCTCGCTCGCCAGGCACAGTTCCCGGTCCCAGGCGGCTTGCGAAACTGGATCGATTCTACCATGGCGCAGCCAGGAGTTCCGCTGGCGCAGCGCCGTCTGTAGGCGATGCCAGGCTGGCAGGAAACGTTGTTCCACGTGGAACACACCCCAGTCGAGAAACTGGCGGCGTACCTTGGGCGCTCCCTCGAGCAGCCGAAAACTGTCCGGATTGATCAGTTGCAACGGCAGGGACTCGGCGAGCTGCGCGGCACTGCGCACGTTCTGCCCATCAATACGAATCTGCAGTTCGCCCAGCCGGTTGCGGGCCACACCGAGATTGCGTACCCGACCGTCATTCCACAGCACCTGCCCGAATACCGTACAGGCCGGCTGTTCATGCTGGATCACCGGTGAAAGACGCTGGCTGCGAAAGGAACGCGCCAGGCCGAGCAGGTGGATCGCCTCCAGTAGGCTGGTCTTGCCGCTGCCGTTCGGGCCGTAGAGTATGTTGATGCGCGGCGAGGGGTTCAGGGTCACCGGGTGCAGGTTACGCACCGCGGTGACGGTCACACGGCCGAGGGACATCGAGGCGGGGTTGCAGGTTTACAGCCGCATCGGCATGACGACATAGGCGGAATCGTCATTATCGGCTTCCTGGAGCAAGGCGCTGCTGTTGGAGTCGGACAGGGTCAGGCACACCTGCTCGGCACTCATCACACCCAGCACGTCGAGCAGATAGCTGACGTTGAAGCCGATCTCCAGAGCATCGCCGCTGTAGTCGACCGCCACTTCCTCTTCGGCCTCTTCCTGCTCCGGGTTGTTGGCCTGGATCTTCAGCAGGCCACTGGCCAATTGCAGGCGGATACCGCGGTACTTCTCGTTGGAGAGGATCGCCGTGCGGCTGAAGGCTTCACGCAGCAACTGTCGATCGCCGAGTACCTTCTTGTCGCCACCGCGCGGGAGTACCCGTTCGTAGTCAGGGAACTTGCCGTCGACCAGCTTGGAGGTGAAGGTGAATTCGCCGGTGGTGGCACGGATATGGTACTGGCCGAGGACGATGCTGACTTCGCCGTCTTGGTCGGTGAGCAGGCGCGCCAGCTCCAGAATACCCTTGCGCGGCACTATGACCTGATGGCGGTCGGCATGCTCGATGCCGGATTGCATGGAGCACAGCGCCAGGCGGTGCCCGTCGGTGGCGACCGCGCGCAGCACGCCGCCGTTCATCTCCAGCAGCATGCCGTTCAGGTAGTAGCGCACGTCCTGCTGGGCCATGGCGAAACTGGTGCGTTCGATCAGCCGGCGCAGCTTGCTCTGCCCCAGGGAGAAGGTCAGCGAGCCCAAACCTTCCTCGGCGGTGGGAAAGTCGCTGGCCGGCAAGGTGGACAGGCTGAAACGGCTACGCCCGGCCTTGATCAGCAGCTTCTGCTCGTCCAGACGGATATCGATCAGCGTGTCGTTCGGCAGGCTCTTGCAGATGTCCATCAGCTTGCGCGCCGGCACGGTGATCTCGCCGGGCTCGGCGTTCTCCTCCAGCGGCACGCGACCGACCAATTCGACCTCCAGATCGGTACCGGTGAGCGACAACTGCTGCTTCTCGACGACCAGCAGCACGTTGGAAAGCACCGGCAGGGTCTGTCGGCGCTCGACGACGCCAGCGACCAGTTGCAGCGGTTTCAGCAGGGCTTCGCGTTGAATGGTGAAATGCATGGTCAGTCCCCAATCGGTTGCGTCTGGCTCAGGTGGTCAGGGTACGCAGCAGGTTCTTGTAGTCCTCGCGAATATCCGCGTCGGTTTCGCGCAGCTCGGCGATCTTGCGGCAGGCGTGGAGGACGGTAGTGTGATCGCGGCCGCCGAAGGAATCGCCGATCTCCGGCAGGCTGTGGTTCGTCAGTTCCTTGGACAACGCCATGGCGACCTGACGCGGGCGAGCCACCGAACGCGAGCGACGCTTGGAAAGCAGATCGGCGATCTTGATCTTGTAGTACTCAGCGACGGTGCGCTGGATATTGTCGATGCTGACCAGCTTGTCCTGCAGCGCCAGCAGGTCCTTCAGCGACTCGCGGATCAGTTCGATGGTGATCGGGTGGTTGGTGAAATGCGAATGGGCGATGACCCGCTTCAGCGCGCCCTCCAGCTCGCGCACGTTGGAACGGATGCGCTGGGCGATGAAGAAGGCGGCGTCGTGGGGTAGCTCGACCTTGGTCTGCTCGGCCTTCTTCATCAGGATCGCCACCCGGGTTTCCAGTTCCGGTGGCTCCACGGCCACCGTCAGGCCCCAGCCGAAACGCGACTTCAGACGCTCCTCGAGCCCTTCGATCTCCTTCGGATAGCGGTCGCTGGTGAGAATCACCTGCTGGCCGCCTTCGAGCAGGGCATTGAAGGTGTGGAAAAACTCCTCCTGCGAGCGCTCCTTCTTGGCGAAGAACTGGATGTCGTCGATCAGCAGGGCGTCCACGGAACGGTAGAAGCGCTTGAACTCGTTGATCGCGTTGAGCTGCAGGGCCTTCACCATGTCGGCGACGAAGCGTTCCGAATGCAGGTAGACCACCTTGGCATTGGGGTTCTTCTTCAGCAGATGATTGCCCACCGCGTGCATCAGGTGGGTCTTGCCCAGACCGACCCCACCATAGAGGAACAGCGGGTTGTAACCATGCTTGGGGTTGTCCGCCACCTGCCAGGCGGCGGCGCGCGCCAGTTGGTTGGACTTGCCCTCGACGAAGTTCTCGAAGGTGAAGGCCCGGTTCAGGTAGCTGGTGTGCTTCAGGCCCCCCTCGACCTGCACCGAACGCTCGGTGCGTACCGTTGCGGGCGCTACCGGCTGTGCATCCACAGTGCGTGCGGCCGATGCCTCTTCGATCGCCACCGGTGCCGCCTGTACCACGGCCGGCGGCGGAGACGCCGGCTGCACCGCGCGCGGAGCGGAACTGCGCTTGCTGCCGATCAGCAGGGAAACGGAAGGCGTGACGTCCTCGCTACGCTCGCCGAGCAGTTCGAGCAACCGGCCGAGATACTTCTCGTTGACCCAATCGAGAACGAAACGGTTGGGCGCATAGACGCGCAACTCGTCGCCATCGGCCTCCACCTGCAGAGGGCGAATCCAGGTATTGAATTGCTGGGCGGGCAGCTCGTCGCGCAGCAGCTCGACGCACTGCTGCCAAAGTTCCACGGACACCTATCTCCCCTCGCCGCCCGAACGGCTGGCAAAAAACAGTCTGCCATTGTATCCGTCCGGACCAGGGTTATCCACATGGATCGGCAAGCTTCCCTATAAA